>NZ_CP132359.1:0-5527500 GCF_030758975.1 Bosea beijingensis | reverse complement strand
AGATCTCCGCTGCAAGCGAAATACCCTGAGACGGCTGAGAGGCAATTCGTCTCACGAGGTCGGGCAACGCATCCTTCACGCAGGAATTGACCGAGGAAGCGAGCGCGGGCGGAACCTGCGCTTGCTTCAGGCGCGCATCGATCTGGGATGTCAGAGGGTCGACGATCAACAACTGAATCAGAAACGCCAGAATGCTGCTCAGCATGAGATTAGCCCCTCCTTTGGAGCTGCTGGTCCGCGAAGCTGAGCACCACCTAGTTCGTCGTTCCGGATCGCTGAGTGGCAGCGCCACCCATCTCTCGCGTCACATGGCGAAAGCTCAGCACGAACGCGAAGGCAATGAAGGCGATCAGCGCGAGTAACACGATACGGTTGCGCTTGCGGAGCTTCGCAGCGGCCCCAGCGCGGTCAACTTGATGTGCGGACATACTTGGAACTCGATGAGAATTATTGCTCTGGAGGTCACCGAACGGCGATCGAGCCGGTCGCCTCGGACGATGATCCGGTTGCTCCATAGGGGTCGAGCAGCGCAGCGTCTGGTCGGCTGATTTCAACCTGGCCGGCCACAAGGCTCTGCAAGCGCTCGGGACCCATTTCCTTCAGCATCTTGCGGAAGCTGGAGTGCATTCCGCCATCGGCATATGCGAGCACAGGAGAGGGAGCACTCGTGCTCGTGAGTTCGCTGTAGCGCCTGTCATCGCTTGCGCGTCTCTCCGAAATCAAAGTTTGAATGGCCGGTTCGATCTCGTAGGCCGGGCACTGGCTGCCGGCGACGAAACGCGAGTTGTCCCCCGCGGCATTGAAGACATATCGCCTTTCGCAGGCTGCAACCTTCGGAGGTTGCCTCGTCGCCTCGAAGTGATCGAACCCTTCCTTCAGATTGCGCCAAAAAGCGATGTGCGGGCTGTTGCGGTTAGCCGCCATGTTCTCGGGGGTCATCCGGAAGGGCAGCGCTTGCACCTGGAAGCTCTTCTGGCCGCCGGCGAACGCCTCGCGAGCCAATCCGAAAATCTCGGTCACGCCATCATCGGTCATGGCGAAGCAGCCTGAGGACGTGCAGGCCCCATGGACCATCAGCGCCGAACCCGTGAAGCCCTGCGACCGCTCCAGGGCGTTCGGATAGCCCAGGTTGAACGATAGGTAGAACTGCGACCGAGGGTTCATCAGGTCAGAAGTGACCGTATAAATTCCCTCTGGCGCTTGCCGATCGCCTTCGCGCGTCTTGGGGCCAAGTTGCCCCGACCAGCGACACATCGGATAGGTTTTCAGGAGGGCAAACCGGCCACTCCGATCCCGCTTCCAGACCTCCAGCTCGCTCTCCTTTTTGAAGATGCGGATGAAGATCGGATCGGCTTGCGACATGCCTTTCGTCGACATTTGCGAGACCAGCTTCGCAGGCAGAGGCTGCAAATGCCGCGCGTCACCACCTTCGCCGACGACGCAGCCGGCAAGCAGCGCCAAAAGGCCGATGGCCGTCGCGATTTTGACCAAGGTCGAGGAGCGTTGAGACATTGCTTGAGGGTGACCGGCTATGGCTTCTGAAGCGTTAATAGCGAGCCTGCTTACAAGCTGATGCCACTAGAGGTTCAAGGGGCAAAATGCCGCGCAGTTGAACCTTTGGCAGAATGGGGGCTTGAACCTCATGTCGCTATAGGTGCGACACCTGCGGGAACGCAGGAGTTTGCGAAGTGAAAAGTCCCCGCCAGATCCTCGGGCGCTCAACCGCGGCGTTCGCCGCGGATCGGAGAAAGCCGGCGGAGTGCCAGATACCGCGCCGCGCCCTCGCTGTCGCGATGCCGCGATCGGCACGTGGACTCGTTTGAGCTGTGTGGGCTGCCCACAAGTACCGTCCGCACTGGCGTCCTGTAGCGGAGCGACCCCGAAGCCGAGATCGCGTAACTCCCGTCAAGCGATCCGCCGTTTCCCTAGCGAGATGGGGTAATGCTCGCGGTCACAACGTCCGGACGACCGAGAAGGCGGCCCAAGTCCTGCCAATCGTTCTGGTTGGTCGGGGACTGGCGCTTGATGAAGGTCAGGCCGGAGTTCGACCACGAGAGGATTTTATCGATCTGGTTGTCCAGAACGAATTCTCCACGATCGGTCACGACAGTAAGAACCGCGTGCCCGCCACCTTCGCGGTCAATCACGACCGTGACCAGGAGCGAGGAGATCGGCCAGCCCCTCCTCAAAAGCTCGCGCCGCTTTTCCAGCACATAGTCCTCGCAGTCGCCTTTTCCGGTCGTTGCGTAAGTCCAGCGCTCGACAACGCCGAACTGGTCGAGGTCGGTTACCGGCTCGATCGCCTTGTTGAAGCGGAGGTTGATTTCAACGAGCTCCGCCCAGCGGGAGTCGGTCAGAGCCACGGTCTGCCTGACGGTCCGCTGCGGAATGCAGTCGCCCGGGTTGGCATTGCAAAATTGCCCCCACCCCATGGGAGGCAAGGCTGCTTGTCCCGCATGAAGGTGAGCAAGGTCGGTCAGGCCATTGGCACTTGCCGGCGACAAACAAAACTGGGCTGCGATGATCGCAGCGATGGCAAAGCAGGATCTGGCGAGCGAAATCATGACAATCTCCTATCGAGAATTGTCGTAGCACTCGCGAATTCAAATCTAACAAAAATCTCAGCGCGAATTGCAGGAGCGGAATTCAGGATTTGTTTTCTTTAACGAATACCTTCTCCGGAATGTCGCTTATTGCATCGTATAGGATCAGGAAATACTGAAATGAGATCTCGGAACACGGCCTTGGCGCTGGCTTTGATCGTCCTTGTGGGTGTCTTTTACGCTGTGTCTTATGTTCGCATGCAACAGACGGAAGACCGCAGGCATGTCGAGGATCCGACAGCGCATTCAGCACCAGGCAAACTTTGACACAGGGGGTTGCGTCAATCTGCCCCAGGGTGACGCCTTGAACCTATAGTGACTACAGCTTGCATCCTGTGCGCCCAGTGTTCGTCAGGAGCGCCTGCAATGAATGATACCGCTTCCAAGCCGCATGAAGGGTTGCCGTGCCCGGTGTGCCGTGTCGATCTCGTTATGAGCGATCGACAGGGCATCGAAATCGATTACTGCCCGAAATGCCGCGGTGTTTGGCTCGACCGCGGTGAATTGGACAAGATCATTGAGCGCAGTTTGAAGGAGCCAGGCTCGGTTCAGGAGCAACCGCAGCCCAGCTTCGTACCTCAGCCCGGCGCTCCAACTCCCTGGGGGGCAGCACCTGCCCAGCCTGGCTACCAGGGCTATGCGCCCCAGGGCGGTCATCAAAGTGGATACGCGCCCCAGGGCGGTCATCAAAGTGGCTACGACAGTCATGGCGGGGGCCACGGTGGCGGCCACGGTGGCGGCCACGGAGGAGGTCATGGCGGTGGCCATGGCGGCGGTTACGGCCGACGTGGGTTCCTCGGCCGGATCTTCGACTGAACGGACCGCGAAACTCAGATCCGCGTGTCGTGTCCAGAGGACTGCCTGATCTCCTCGTCCTCAATCTGAATGGTCGTGTGCGAGATTCCAAACTCCTCGCGCATGGCCGCACTGGCGGCCTGCAGGGTGCTCTTCGCCTGCGACATGTCAGACGTGATGACGTGACAGCTCATTGCATCGAGACCGGATGTGAGCGTCCAAACGTGGAGATCGTGGACCGCGGTGACGTTTGGGAGTGACGACAACCGAGCTTCGATCGCTCCGACGTCGACTTCCGGAGGTGTCCCCTCCATCAGGATGTGGACCGCCTGTTTCAGGAGGATCCAGGTGCGCGGGACGATGAAGAGTCCGATCGCCGCGCCGATGATCGGATCGGCCAGCTTCCAGCCTGTCGACATCACCACTGCGGCAGCGACAATGACGCCCAGCGAGCCCAGCATATCGCCGAGCACCTCGTAATAGGCGCCTTTGACGTTCAGGCTTTCGGACGAGCCGCCGGCGAGCAATTTCAGGCTCAGCAGATTGACCAGCAGGCCGATGACCGCAACAACCAGCATGGGTCCACCGAGGATTTCCGGCGGGTTTTTGAAGCGCTCATATGCCTCGAACAGGATGTAGACGGTCAGCAACAACAGCACGACCGCATTCGTGAGCGCCGATAGAATCTCAAGGCGGACATACCCGAACGTCCGCTTCGGCGTTGCCGGGCGCTCGGCAAATCGAATGGCAATCAGAGCCAGCGCCAAACCGCCGGCATCGGTGAGCATGTGCGCGGCATCGGCCAGAAGGGCGAGGCTGCCGGTCCAGAGACCTCCAACGACCTCCGCAACCATGAAGGTCGACGTGAGACCGAAAGCAAGCGCGAGACGCGACTTATGCTTGCCGGCGCCGGTGGCTTGCGCTCCGCCGTGAGAATGTCCTGCGCCCATGTAGCCCTCTCGATCGATTTTCAGCTAGGCCGGTCGGAATTGAAACCTGGTGGATCTGGTACGAGGGGGCAACCGTCCGGGCCGCCCCAGTTCGCAGCCAACAAAGCTACGAGTGGTCGTTGTGGGCCGGCTGGCCCGGGCTCTCGATCCGAATTTCGGCCTTCAGCCGGCCAGCCCGAGCGAAAATGAATTCGACGGGCAGAACGGCACCTGGCTCGACTTTCTGTCTCAACCCGACGAGGCGAATTTGCTGATAGTCAGGCTTGAGGCTTGTCGTTGCGGTCGGAGCCAGATCGATCTCTCCCAGCTCGTCCATGCGCGTGCTTGCTGAGTGTCCGGCGCTCCTCTCGAACACGACGCCGGAAGCTGCAGTCGTTTCTACGGCGACAAGTCGATCCAGTCTTGGAGCGTTATTCTCAAAGGTCGCGAACACCGCCAGGTCGTCCCCGACCAGGGCCGTCCCGCTCGACCACGGGTGTATGATCGATACGCCGTTAGCCCGCGCGACGGGTTCGGTATGCGTCATTCCCAGCAGCAGGAATGGCCCCACGCCCATCAGAGCAAGGCCCACTGTCCTGCCGACCGCTTTAGAGCTCGGGGAGGCGACTTGATCGGCTTGTCCGAGCGCATTGACAAATTTCCTGACGCCGGCGCCGATCATTTCGAGCCATCCTCCAATCCAGTGTTGGATGGGGCCGGTCGCGAAATCAAGGGCATCAGGCTGGCGACCACTATCAAAGACACGCCGATGCTGATGGCGATGTCGGCGCCGTTGAAGGTCGGCCAGTGGTAGCTTGCCCAGTGAAGATCGATGAAATCGGTGACCGCGCCCTGTCGCCAGCGATCCGTAGCGTTGCCCAATGCTCCACCTGCGATCAGGGACAATCCTATCTGCTCCAGCTTTGTCTCGCTCCGCGTGGCCCAGACCAGCAATCCCATGGCGACGACAAATTTGAAAAGGCCGAGCGCACCAGGCCAGGCTTCGAGCCATTCACTGCCCAGGCCGAAGCTGACACCGTAGTTGAAGCCGAGCGTGATATTCAGAAACGGCGTCAGTTCGATGATCCGCGGAGGCACCATGACCTTGGTGAGGATCAGCCACTTGGTGATCTGGTCGGCGGCTAGCGCGACGCCTGCCCAGGCAAGCACGCGACCGGTTATCCTGGCCTGTGACATCATGTGTTCCCGGATTGATGAGGCCGGTAGCCGATCCATCGGCCAACGCGCGCGCAGTAGGCGCGATAGGGTTCGCCCAACGCCTCCAGCAAAACGCTCTCCTCGACGCGAACCTGAAGCGCGATCGCATAAAACGTGGATGCTGTGAGGCCGGCCTGAACCAGGCTTGGCTTGGCTATGAAAAGGCCGGCAAACAGGAGCGCTTGGCCGACAAAGACGGGATTCCGCGAGATTGCGAACGGACCACCGTCCACGATACGCCCCACGTGATCCTCGGCCGCCCCAATCCGCCATGAGTTACCCATGTAGACTTGCGCAAACAGGGCAAGGCAGGCACCGGCAAGCACTAGGGCAAACCCGATCAGGTCGGGCACTTTTCCGCTCAATAGTCCCGACAACGGATCGGCGGAAAACGCGCCGGCGAAAATCGTCGTAGCGAGCGGCCACAGCACCGCTCCCGCGAAGGATAGCCTGAACAGCAACGCCGGCACGAATTGTCGACGCGATCCCTTTTCAAATAGCCACAACGGCTGCTCTGACGACCTTGCCAGTGCGAATGTCAGAGCGAGGAAGCCCGCAACGTAGCCTATCGCGGTCCCGTAGCTGGCTACCTCGAGGGGCGACATTCCCTACGACACGCGGCTGGCGTTGAAGCGCAGCAGCCGCAGCGCATTGGCGGTGNACCTTGCCAGTGCGAATGTCAGAGCGAGGAAGCCCGCAACGTAGCCTATCGCGGTCCCGTAGCTGGCTACCTCGAGGGGCGACATTCCCTACGACACGCGGCTGGCGTTGAAGCGCAGCAGCCGCAGCGCATTGGCGGTGACGATCACGGTCGCGCCGGTATCGGCGAGGATCGCGACCCACAGGCCAGTGTAACCCAGGACGCTTGTCACGAGGAACACGCCCTTCAACGCCAGTGCAATAACGATATTGGTCCGGATGTTGCCCATCGTTGCACGCGCGAGGCGGATCATAGCATGGCGAGCGTCTGGTCGGCATGGCCCGCGAAGACGACCTGATCGAAGGTCTCGGCCCAGCCGTCGCCCGCCAGGACGACGTCATCTGCCCCCCGCCGAACCTGACGCACCGGCGTACCGGACCTGACTTCCCCGGAAAAGGCTGCGCGGAGCCGTTCGACATAGACGCTGCTGCCGCCTGTCACGGTACGCCAGACCGGCCGANCCCGCCGAACCTGACGCACCGGCGTACCGGACCTGACTTCCCCGGAAAAGGCTGCGCGGAGCCGTTCGACATAGACGCTGCTGCCGCCTGTCACGGTACGCCAGACCGGCCGATCGCTGAGTTGGAGCAATCCGTGATTGTGATGGAAGCGCAGGAACGCAGCAGCAGGATAGGCCAGGATTTCCGAACAGGGGGCCGACCAGATCGCAGCCGCCATCGGCAGAAGGTGATCGTCCCGGAAAGCGGCGCCGTACCCGCCCGCTGCCAGATAGTCGCCCAGCGAGATGCCGGCCGCGCCGCCCGCCAGCGCATCCCTCGACGCGTGACGGTAGAAGCGGGTGATATCCTGCAGCATGGCCCAGAAGCGAGGGCGCACCAGATTGCTGCGCTGGGCGAACAGCCCTGCAACGCTGGTGCCGCTATATTCGAGGCGCCCACCATCGAGAGACACGGCGAACGACATCTCGGTCGGCTGCGTGGCGACGCGGAGATGCTCCATCAGCGCAATGAAGTTCGGATAGGTCGCCTCGTTGTAGACGATGAAACCGGTATCGACCGCCGTCTCGCCGCCGGGACCCCTGACGCGAACCGTGTTGGCGTGACCGCCAAGGCGAGGAGCAGCCTCGAACAGCACCACGTCATGCGCCTGTCCCAGCAGCCATGCCGCCGAGAGACCGGAAATCCCGGCGCCGATTACGGCGATCCGCATCGCCTTGGCCTGTGAGCGTTCCATCGTCGCTGCTGCATTTGTCATGATGGGTATACGCGGCACGGGCCGGTCTGGATTTGCCGCCGCAGACCAAAAGCGCACCGGCCGGGTGACCCGCAGCAGCGCCTCCTGCGTAAATGAAGAAAGGCCGGGACTTTCCGCGAGGGGTGACGATGCCGATGAGCCGACTGAAGCGGGTGGTTGCGGCGGTCCGCGCCTATGGAGCACATCCCGATCCGCGGGCGGCGATCGCCAATACCATCGCGCTCGTGATCGTCTCGAACCAGCCCTTCTATCCGCTTTATCTTCATTGGGCGGTCGCGCCCGTCGTCACGCCGTCCTATGTCACCTTTCTGTCGACGCCGCTCTTCGCAGCCGTGCCGGCCGTCATGCGGCGCGATTCCCGGCTTGGGAGAGCTCTGCTTCTCGTGGCCGGCATCGGCAACACCTTGCTCTGTCGCGCCGCCTTCGGGGCCGGCTCAGGGGTCGAGGTCTTCCTGCTTCCCTGTCTCACGCTGGCTTTGATGCTGTTTCGCCGCTCGGAACGCGCCTTTGCGTTCGGCTTCACCGCGCTCGCCTTCGCCGCGTACCTGCTGCCGGCGGCATGGCTCGGCGCGCCGATACACCTCTACGAGATCGACGAATATGCAGCCCTGCAGCGCCTGAATTTCCTCAGCGCCGCATCCCTGACGGCTCTGATCGCATGGCTCTTCGCCGCGCGCCTCGACACAATTTCGCGCGCCGATGAAACCAACGATGTCCGCGCAGCGTAGACGAGACACATCTGCCGAAAGGACAACGCCATGAAGCGTCTTCCGCTCGCCCTCGTCTTGGCCGCCCTTTGGTTCGGAGGCGCTGCCGCCAGAGATCTCGACGGGACATGGTTGCGCGATGACGGCAATGCGCGCGTGCGGATCGCGCCCTGCGGAGACAAGATCTGCGCCACCAATCTCTGGGTCGGCGACACAAGCAAGGGCGAGGCGGCCGGCGACAAGCTCGTCATGACCCTGGCCCGCCAGCCCGATGGGACGTTCTCCGGCAACGCCTACGATCCCAAGCGCGACTGGACCTACTCGATGACGATTACGGCGACGCCGGGTGCGCTCACCACGCGCGGCTGCATCGTCGGGCGGTTGATCTGCCGCGACGTGAACTGGAAGTCCGTGGAGTGATGGCCTCCGCTCTCGTCCAGGTGATCCGGAACGGTTCCGCCCGCGTATCCCATACATGGTTCCCGCATTCGCCCTGACCGTGGATGGCATGCGCAACGCGGGATCTGTCGCGCAAGGAGGTCGGTTCATCGTCTTGTTCGACGCCAACAGTCTGATTGCTGCCATCGTGCGCTCGGGTGACCGGGCGGCCTTTGCTGCGCTGTTCGACCATTTCGCGCCGCGCGTGAAGGGATTGCTGATGCGTGGCGGCGCCCCGGCGGAGCTGGCCGAGGAAGTTGCGCAGGAAACGCTCCTGGCCGTCTGGCGCAAGGCAGCCCTGTTCGACCCGGCAAAGGCCAGCGCCTCGACCTGGATTGCAACGATCGCGCGCAATCTGCGCATCGACATCGCTCGCCGTGAGACCCGTTCGCGGCTGTCGCAAGTTTACGAGATTCTGGATGAAGAAGCCCCCGAACAACCCGATGCGATGCTCTCCGGCGCCGAACGCGATGCGCGCGTGCGGGCGGCGATGACACAGCTTTCACCCGACCAGTACCGCGTGGTCGAACTCGCCTTCATCGAAGGCTTCAGCCATCAGCATGTCGCCGATCACCTCGCCATCCCGCTGGGCACGGTGAAATCCCGCCTGCGCCTGGCATTGTCGCATCTGCGCGGCCGGCTGGAGGATCTGCGATGAGCATCGTGCATCGCCCATCCGACGAGACGCTCGCCGCCTTCGCGGCGGGTCGGCTCGACGAAGGCCTGGCGGTCGTCGTCGCCTGCCATGTCGAGGCGGATCATGAGTGCCGGCGGCGCCTGCGGGAGCTCCAGGCCGTCCAAGGCGCATTGCTGGAAACGGTTGAGCCCGTCGCAATGGCTTCTGGGCCAAGTCATGCTGCCACCGCAGCGCCAGCCGAGCCGGCATCCGCGGCGGCCCCGATGTCCGAAACCGGGATGCCGAAGGTGCTGCGCCCTTATGGCTTCGGCCCTTGGCGCCCGATCGGCATCCGCATCGCCATGCGACGCGTCGAGGTTCCCGGAGCAGATGCGCGCGTCTTCATGCTGCGCGCCGGCCCCGGCATCGCCTTGCCCCACCACAAGCATACGGGCTTCGAATGGACGACGATCCTCGCCGGCGCCTACGAGCACGAATACGGGCGCTACGCCGCCGGAGATTTCGACGAGGCGGATGCCGAGCATGATCACACGCCGCGCGTCGACCCGGTCGAGGGCTGCACCTGCATCGTCGCGATGACGGGGAGCGTGCAGTTGCAGGGCTGGCTAGGCCGGCTGCTGCAACCGCTGGTGCGGTTTTGACGATCGCATCCTTCATCGCGGCTGTTGTCTTCGTGGCCGTGGCCATGGCCGCCTTCATGGCTCTTGCGACGGCCGTCGAGCGCCGGACGGGCAATTCCGGCTGGATCGACGTGGTCTGGACCTTCGGGCTGGGCCTGACGGGTATCGTCGGCGCGTTGCTGCCTTTCGGGACGGGGCCAATGTCGCGACGCCTGTTCGTCGCAACGCTCGCTCTGGCATGGGCGCTTCGGCTCGGCCTGCACATCGCGCGACGGACGGCCGGCATCGCCGAAGATCCCCGCTATGCGAAGCTGAAGCGCGACTGGGGCAGCACCGCGCCGCAGCAAATGGCCCGCCTGCTGCAGATGCAGGCGCTGGTCAGCATTCCCCTTGGATTGGGGATCATCCTCGCGGCACATAGCCCCACTCCTTCGCTGGGCTGGCGGGATTTGGCCGGTGTCGCCGTGTTCGCCGCGGGCCTTGCAGGAGGCGCCATCGCCGACGGGCAATTGCGGGCCTTCGCGCGCTCGGGAGCAGGAGGCGTCTGCGACCGTGGCCTGTGGCGCTGGTCGCGGCATCCCAACTACTTCTTCGAGTGCCTGCTCTGGTGCTCCTATGCGCTGATCGCACCCGCGGCCGCCTACCCCTGGGGCTGGCTCGCCGTGCTGGCGCCGGCCTGCATCACGCTCCTGCTTACCCGCATTTCCGGCATCCCGCCCCTGGAAGAGCACATGCTCGCCAAGCACGGCGAGGCCTATCGCGCATACCAGCATCGAACCAGCGCCCTGATCCCGCTGCCGCCGAAAGGAGCGACGTGATGACGATCATGCAGAGGCTCTCGACCTGGGGCGAAGGCCTCCCCGTTCCCGATGCCGTCAGCCGCATGGTGATAGCGTCACTGGTTGGACGTACCGCACGCTCGCTCGCGGCGCAGTCGGCCGATGTCGCAGCCTTCGCTCGGGACATGGCGGATTTTCCGATCGCCGTTCATACCGATGCCGCCAATGCCCAGCACTACGAGGTGCCGGCCGCCTTCTTCGACCAGGTGCTCGGCCCCCGCCGCAAGTATTCCTGCTGCTACTATGCCGATCCCGGCGACACGCTGTTGGCGGCGGAAGACAAAGCTCTGGAATTGACCGCGGAGCATGCCGGTCTCGCCGACGGGCAGGACATCCTGGAGCTCGGCTGCGGCTGGGGCTCGCTCTCCTTGTGGATGGCGGAGCGCTATCCGCAGGCACGGATCGTCTCGGTCTCCAACTCGGCCTCGCAGCGCGCCTATATCGAAGAGCAGGCGCAGCGCCGCCATCTCGGCAATCTCCGCATCGTCACCGCTGACATGAACGCGTTTGCGGCCGAAGAGCGTTTCGATCGCATCGTCTCCGTCGAAATGTTCGAGCACATGGCGAACTGGCGCGAACTCCTCGAGCGTATTCGTTGCTGGCTGAAGCCGGACGGCCGGCTCTTCATCCATGTCTTCGCCCACCGGCAGCGCTGCTATCGCTTCGATGCCGCCGATACGGGTGACTGGATCGCGCAGCATTTCTTCACCGGCGGCCTGATGCCGAGCGCGACGCTCGCGCACCAGTTCCCCGATCTCTTCGCCGTCGAGGCCGAGTGGCGCTGGAGCGGCGAGCATTACCGCGCCACAGCCGAGGACTGGCTGGCGAACTTCGATCGCAATCTCGCGACGATCGATCCGATCCTGCGCGAGACCTATGGCGCGGAAGCGCCGCTCTGGCGCCGCCGCTGGCGGCTCTTCTTTCTCGCGACGAGCGGCTTGTTCGGCCATGCCGGCGGCGAGGCCTGGGGCGTCCATCACTATCGGTTGCAGGCGGCCTGACGGATTGGCCGGCCGGGATTAGACCCAGCCCCAACCAGCAAGGCGGCGGACGATGACGAATGCGAACCATGTGCTCAGGCCGACGACGACCGTGCCATAGACGAGATCGACGAGCGTGATCGTCAGCGTCCAGGGCCGCAGCGTGGCATAGTTGGTGAGGTCGTAGGTCGCGTAGGCGAGCATGCCGATGAGCGCGCCAATGAGCAATGCGGTACTCGCGATACCGTCACGCAGCGCCGGCATAACCGCGAAATAGACCACCCCGAGCGGGAAACCGAAATAGAACAGCGCCGCCGGCCAATAGCGCACCTGCTCGACGATCAGGTCGCCGAGCACCGGCCGATAGAGCTTGGCCGTCATCGTGCCCAGCCAGATGGCGTCGCAAATGCCGAATGCGATGAGGAAGGCGATATAACCGGCAACGAAGCGCATGGCGATCTCCCTGGTTTTGCGGGAGATACGCCGAGCGGGCTGATATGGTTCAGTTCCGCTCGCGATCCAGTCTCGTCACGCAAATCCGTTCCGGCAAGCAGAGCGTATAGGAGGCGATACCTCCTCGACCCCAGGTGACCATGACGCCCCGGATTGCCCGACGCACGATCCTGCCGCTGCTCGCCGGGCTTGCCTTGCCTGCCTGCGCAGCCCTGCGCCCCGGTGCCTTGACCAACGGCGCGCGTGACGTGGCCTACGGCCCGCATCCCCGGCAGCGAATGGATATCTACGTGCCTGCCGACGGTGGCAGGGCGCCGAAGCCTGTGGTTTTCTTCATCTATGGCGGGTCCTGGGCCAATGGCGCCAAGGAAACCTACTCCTTCGTAGGGGACGCGCTGTCCGCTCGCGGCTTTGTCACGGTGATCGCGGATTATCGCCTGGTCCCGGAGGTCCGTTTCCCGGTCTTCATCGAAGACGGCGCGCTGGCGCTGCGCTTCGTGCGAGACAGCATCTCCCGCTTCGGCGGCTCCCCGGGAGCCATCCACCTGATGGGGCATTCGGCAGGCGCTTACAACGCGATGATGCTGACGCTGGACAGGCGTTATCTCGCCGCCGTCGGAATGCATACCGGTGAGATCCGGTCCACGGTCGGCCTTTCCGGCCCTTACGACTTTCTGCCCTTCGACATCGACGTCACGAAAGAAGCGTTCGGAAACGCACGCGACCCCGCCCAAACTCAGCCTGTCAACTTCGCAAGGCGCGACGTACCGCCGGTCTTTCTGGCGACGGGATCGAGCGACACAACGGTTCTTCCGCGCAACAGCGAGCGACTAGCGCTCGCGCTCAGAAAGGCGGGCGCGCGATCGGTCTCGCTGAAGATCTATCAGGGGCTCGGCCATGCCAGCACGGCCACGGCCCTGGCCAGGCTGCTGCAATGGCAAGCGCCTGTTCTCGAAGACGTCGTCGCCTTTCTTCAGGCGACATAAGTTGGGGGACTGCCGGCTTCTGCACCGGCGGTGGTTCAACCGCGTGTTGCTGCTTTGGAGCGTCGGGAAGCGGACGTTCCAGATGTCGATAGCAGGCCACGGTTGCGCATTGGCGATATCGGGTGATCGAAGAGATCAGGAAGAACGGAACGGTCGGAACCCGCTGGCGCCCCCCGCGAACCTGAGCCGACAGAGCCGTTCCGGATCAAGCCAGGACGAATGGATATTGGGATGACGAGGAATAACGAGGCCGGTGACACCGCCTGGGACGAAGCGCGCCCGGATGAGACGCATCTCGCGCGCTACAAGCTCAGCTATCGGATGATGACAGACCGGCCGGAGCGATTCTAGGCCTGTTCCGTTGGCCATTGCTTCGTGGGAACGACGAAGCCCCGCGTCGTTGAATGCTTGCGTCCTCGCGATCGCGTCGGGCCAGCTCGCCAGAGACAGGCCATGTCCTTCGCCGGGATAGATATGGCTTTGGACAGAGCTCCCATTGCTCTTGACCAGTCTCTCGATGGCCTCGGCGTTGGACACTGGCACCACTCGGTCAGCATTCCCATGCAGAATAAGCGTCGGGGGCAGCGAAGCTCGCTCCAGGCCCGGCGGCAGAAATCCGAAGAAGTCGACAACGGCTTTGATCCTGCGATCCCGCGCCGCCAGAGCCAAGGCCAATGCGCCGCCAAGCGAAAAGCCGACAACGGCGAAACGGGCCTGCTGATCGCCCGTGATCGTCTCGATCGCTTCCAGCCAGACCGGAAATTTGCTTTTGATCTCGCCGTAGCGGGCCCGCTGATCGCCGGTGGCCTCGAAATACCGCGGTAGCAGGACGTTGTAGCCAGCCCCCGCGATCATGTTCGCGGCGAACTGATATCGGCCACTACTCGTCAAACCGTCCGAACCATAGAGGAGGATGACGCTGCCTACAGACGCGCTCGGACCAAAGCGGTCGACTGTGACGCTCGCCTGGGCTGGCCCAGATNATGTTCGCGGCGAACTGATATCGGCCACTACTCGTCAAACCGTCCGAACCATAGAGGAGGATGACGCTGCCTACAGACGCGCTCGGACCAAAGCGGTCGACTGTGACGCTCGCCTGGGCTGGCCCAGATACGATGGTCGCGCCAGCTCCAGCAACGAAATGGCGTCGGTCCATTACTCGGCCGCCTCCGACCATCTCTCTTTGGCTTCAGCCGCCGGGACAATCAGCTTGATCGTATCGTCCTCAAGGGCAACGACGAGCGCCAGGTCGAGGTAATGATGGGTTCCTCCCGACTCGGGATCATTCTTCTTCAGCTTGATAAGCTAGCCACTCAAAGAATCGACCGTTCCGACATGTCCTTCGTCGGAGCCGATGACACGCTGACCCTCCTTGATTTGCTCTACAAACATCATGCGTTGCTCTCCTTCCGAACGTCACGGAACGGCAACGGACCGTCTGGCACCGAAGTTCCAATGTGCCGACGTGGCGACGACACATAGAAGGAGAGCTGGCGACGGCACAGCGGGGCGATATCGCGCGCTTTGCCACATGTCAGCCGAGAGGCAAGACCGCCATTTGCTAACATCAAGTGATGCTGGTGTTCGCCCAGAGGCGGAGCATCGGACCCTCATCCCCCAGAACCGGATCCTTGGGTGGATAGCTCAAGAGGGCAATCCTCTGTTTCATCGCAGGCGACGCCTCCTCACGAACGATATCTCCAGCCTGGCCGGGCGGGTATGCACCGACCACGAGGAAATCTTCACTCTGCTTGAGCCGCCGATGCCCCGTCCCCGCGGGCAGCACCAGGATGTCGCCAGCTTCCACCCTGATCTCACGGCCGCCGTCTCCGCCAAGAACCAGTTCGGCCGATCCGGTTGCTATACCGAGAACCTCATGACCCTCCGCGTGATAGTGCTCGAAATCGTAAATCCCATCTCGCCACTGTGGCGGCCATCCGTTGTCCTGAAAGCGCTTTTCCATGAACGTGGCGAGGTCACCGATCGCCGCAGGATCGAACGCCTTTTCGTAGATGAGGACCGGCAACCTGAGATTATTCGGAACGAAGCCCCGCGGTTCGAAATGCAAGGCGGTCACCGTCATCCGGGTCATGGCAGCATCTCCAGAGAAGCAAGAAGCCTCCTGAACTCCGGTGTGTCAGCGGGCGTTCCCTCGTCAGCTATCCCGTAGCTATGCGCCGATCGCGGAAAGCCGAGGGTGCCATGACGACACCTAGCTGCTTGTCGACTGGGAGGTGAGGTCGTGGGCAAGCGGCTGCGATGAACTGGATCGCGGTCGTTGGCACATTTGCGGCGCTGTGTTCGACAATCAGTTTCGTGCCTCAGGCTTGGCGGATCGTCACGACGCGCGATACCCGGGCAATATCTCCGGTGACATACGGCTTCACCGTCACGGGTTTTGCTCTATGGACCGCTTACGGCCTGGGCCTGGGTGAATGGCCTCTCATTCTAACGAATAGCATCTGCTTCGTTATTTCCGCTTTCATCCTCATGATGACGCTCCTACCCCGGCAAAAGAAGGAGGCCATAGCGGATCAAATCGATCCGTCCTCCTGACAGCTGGCATGCTGGGCCAATCAGCGCCGCCAGTTCCAGCCGGCGGCCCGATGATCTAGGGATTGCGAGTGCGGGCTTCTGCAAGAAACCGCTGAATCGCCTTGCTGGCCATCTCCCTGGTGTGCTCCGTGCCCAACGCTACAGAGGCGATGACAAACTTCATGCGCTGGCTTTGCCGCTCGCGATCATCCGGCGGCACACCTTGCTCAACATAGCTCCACGCTGTTTCCCATGCTGACGTCGCCCGTGCGATCGCATCGGCATCCTCCAGAATGGCGAAGGGGTTCGGCTCAGTGGACCGCGCGAATCTGGAGCAGATGGAGCATCAGCAGATTCATTGAACTCATCGACGGAAGAGGGGACCGGCAGCTGCCAGTCCCCTCCTGCGCGCTTTGAGGAACTCTTCGGTGCGGCCGAGGGCTCGGTCGAAGCAAGCGAGCTCCGCGAGATTTCCAAAAGCCTCAGGTCGTTTGAGGACCAAGTTGCTGCCCGGATTGCCGCGAAGAGGTTTGCGAATGGCACGCTATTGGACAGCCTGCCTAGAACTGCCCCTCCCAGCTAATCTGCCCTAGAAGCGTTCTTTCGGCCTGGAGGAACATGACCCGCGCCGGCCCGTTCGATCTCTACGAAGATTGATACTCACCTCGGAGAAAAAGATGGGCGAGCTTACCCTCAGCGACATCGCGGAGAAGATGAAGGATATCGACTTCTGTATGCTTACGACCGTGACCGACGGTGGAAGGCTGTCGAGTCGCCCCATGAGTGTCCGCCGTCAGCGCCCTTGAGACCATTTAGGGATTTTCGGGAAGGGAGGATTTCTGGATCATCGCAGCCATTCAGGAGCGCAGATGAGACAGAAATCCGGGCCGGAGAATGCACCGGCAGAGCAGGTCGTGAAGGATACCCGGCCTGCTGCGCCTGACCCTCACAAAAAGGCAAGCTCTCGGCGTGCTTCGAGCTAGAAGACCGATGGTTTCGACATCGTCGAACTGACTGAGCCGGTATCGGCAAGGCACGCAATGCAGTCCGGATTGCAATCTTATTCCAGTGGGTCCGCTATGTAGAAGCCAAAGGCCGAAGCGCAGGCCAGAACGACGCTGATCTCAAGCAAGCCCATGATGTGCTCCTCCCGATGCTGAGCAAGCAACAGCTTCAACCTCGCCATTGTTCCGCCATGTTGCGTTATGCAGGGCGGAAACTCGTCGTTGCGACCCAGGGCCCGGAAACAGCCGCGCTTGGTCGAGCGCGATAGACTGGATCCGCGGCAAAGCCTGAACAAAAAAGCCCCGCCAGTCGAGCTGCCGGGGCGAGTTTGGTTCCGGGGTGAAACCAGAGGCAGGTGAACGCCGGCTGCGACCGGAGGTTCCGTTCTTCGTGCCTGCTCCGATGCCACCGATAAGACATACTGGATTTGTGAAGACGTGAACCCGGCGGCCAGTTTCCTGCACTGATAGTAGCGGGGGGAACCTCGGCTTCTTCGCGGCGTTCACTGCCGTCTCGCTCAGGAACGACAATGGTTCAAATCTTGACGGTGTGCCGCATTGATACCGAGTGGGGCTTTCGCGACGTGACGGGCGCCGAATACGGCCGATCCCATGATATTAGATACTCTCTCGAAATTGCTCGGCGCATGGCGCAAAGAGTGGGTGCGCAGGTCCAGTTCACGCCGGAAGCTGAAAGAGCCTTTCGCGATGTGATGGAAGAAGAATTACCGGCAGCACCGCGCAATCCAGTCAAGCCGCAGATTCCAACTGGCTTCCGGGCACTGGCCGGTCGCCTGGCGAAATGGCGCAAGCGGTAGCTTCGCTGCAACGACAACCAATACTGAAACCGGGCTGCCTTCGATCCGGAGCTGCCCGAACAGCCGCTGCTCGTTCTCCAATCGAGCGCAAAAAAGAAAACCGTCTGGTTGGCCGTATAGACCTCCCCGATACTGCTTAATGTCGGAATATACGTTGCTGCACGCGGGCGAGGTCTGCGACGAACCGGGCATATTCCCGAGACCGAGCATCCTCGTCCGGAAGGCGCAGCAGAAATGAGGGGTGGACGGTGGCCAACAGCGGCGTGCCGTCTTCGAGCGCGAGCTCGCGATCTCGTGCGCTCGCTAGCGAACTGGCATGCCCCGTCAGCGATCGCAGGGCGCTGGCGCCGAGGGCGACGACAAGCCGGGGTTTCACGAACTGCAGTTCGAGATCGAGCCAGAAGCGGCAGGCCTTGATCTCCCCGACATTGGGCTTCTCATGGATGCGGCGCTTGCCGCGAAGCTGGAATTTGAAGTGCTTCACCGCATTGGTGACATAGGCGCGCGCGCGGTCGAGACCGGCTTCTCTCATCGCCCGATCGAAAACCTGACCCGCTGGCCCGACAAATGGCCGGCCGGCAAGGTCTTCCTGGTCTCCCGGCTGTTCGCCGACGAAGAGAACGCGCGCGTCCAACGGCCCTTCTCCGAAGACCGTCTGCGTGGCGTGGCAATGAAGATCGCAGCGCGTACAGCGTTGCGCCGCAGCGGCGGCATCCTGCCACGACGTGATCGCAGATTCATCGGCCGGCGGTTCGGGACGGTGCCGAAGCTGCCTGACATGTCGTGCGGGTGGCTGCGTCGGAGCGCGCATCACCATATCCTCTGCTCGCCGGGCGGCGCTTGCGATCAGAGGCTCAATCAACTCGGCCTCGGGTAGGTTCCGCCAGTATTTCACCGGCATCTCACTTTTCATCGCCTTCGGCTTCAGGCGGGCCGGATTGAAGATGTTGGCGTAGTAGGTGAGCCAATAGGCTTCCATGGCATCGCCGTCCGGCGCATCGGTCTTGCTGGCGGCCGGGCCGAACTGGAGGGCCGTACCGTCCCAGTGCAGCGACCCCTGCGGTGTCATGATCGACCAGATCATTCCTGCGAAGCGTCCCATGAAGAAGCTCGCGGCCCGTTCGAGGATGAAATGCTCCGGCTCGAACCAGGCGATGAAGGGGCCTTCCTCGCCCGCGCCCGACACGGCCCGGAAGCGGACGAAGGCCGTCATCTTGTGCAGGTCGCGGCGCACCGAGCGGGCCATGGCCTCGGCGCGTGCGATATCCGGATCGGCTGCATTGTCGAGCAAGCGCGGCTCGTCCTGCAAACGTAGCAGCAGGCGATGCAGCAAGACGAAGCGGCCGGCATCCCGATGGCAGACAACATTCTCGGCAAGCTCGATGAAACGGCGAGACACGGTCAGTGCGAGGCTTCCGTCCTCGACCGGGGCGGCGCCTTCGATCGCGAACAATCCGGCATCGCCCTCGCTCGTCAGCCAGGCGACGGCCTCAGGCTGAACGCCGGCCAGCGCCAGCCGGCGCGTTTCTCGACGCCAGCCGGCAAAATCCGCAGGGCCGTTCAGCCTGGCCGCAATCACGGGAAAAGCGACAATTGCCGCGGTTGCGGCATCAGCCGGGCCCGCAGGTTCTGCGCGTCGAGGCCGCTGCCCGGCCGCCAGCCCTCCGCCAGAATGAAATGCCGGATTGTCGTCAGCGATCGTGTCAGCCGGCCGACATCCTCAAGCCTGAGCCGGCGGAACCGTCGCGAGGTCAGGATGCGATCGACACTGCGCGTGCCCAAACCCGGCACCCGCAGCAGGGTTTCGCGGTCGGCTCGGTTCACGTCGACGGGGAAGCGTCCGCGCTCGCGCAGCGCCCAGGCGAGTTTGGGGTCGATATCGAGATCGAGCATCTCGTTGCGGCCCAGAATTTCCTCGGTCTCGAAACCATAGAAGCGCGTCAGCCAGTCGGCCTGATAAAGCCGGTGTTCGCGCATCAGCGGCGGCGGCTGGAGCGGCAACTGGCGCGAGGCATCCGGGATCGGGCTAAAGGCCGAGTAATAGACGCGCTTCAGGCCGAAGCTGCCATAGAGCCAGGCGCTGCGCTTCAGGATGGCGGAATCGCTTGCGCCATCGGCGCCGACGATCATCTGCGTGCTCTGCCCCGCCGGGGAGAAGACCTGAGCCTTCGCATTCTTGTCGCGCTCCTCGCGCGCCTCATCGATCTTCAGCTTGAGGCCGCCCATCGCGCTCTTGATCTCGCCTGCCTGCTTCTCCGGGGCAAAACGCGCAAGCGCCGCCTCGCTCGGCAATTCGACATTGATCGACACCCGGTCGGCGAAAAGCCCCGCGCGCTCGATCAGATCGCGGCTCGCGCCGGGTATCAACTTGAGGTGGATGTAGCCGCGGAACCCGTGCTGCCGGCGCAGCGTTTCGGCGACGCGCACGAGCTCGGCCATCGTGTAATCGGCTGAGCGGATGATTCCTGAGGACAGAAAAAGGCCTTCGATATAATTGCGGCGGTAGAAATTCAGGGTCAGCGCGACGACCTCCTCGACCGAAAAGCGAGCGCGGCGGACATTGCTCGACGAGCGGTTGATGCAGAAGACGCAGTCGAAGCTGCAGAAATTCGTCAGCAGGATCTTCAGCAACGAGATGCAGCGGCCATCAGGCGCATAGGAATGGCAGATACCGGAACCGGTGGTCGAGCCAAGTCCCTTCCCGTCGCGCGAATCTCGTTTGGTGCTGCTGCTCGATGCACAGGAGGCGTCGTATTTCGCGGCGTCGCTGAGAATTTCGAGCTTCTCCAGGACCGTGAGCTGTGCCATCACCCTTCCTTTTGTTCTCTATATGTTCTTAAAGGATCTGCCTGCTGAGTTCAAGTTTGACTGTCGAAGGGGGCGGGCCATCTTGGAGGCGTTCCCGGTCAAATCCACGATGAAGACAGCGCCGATTCCGCTGAAATTGAGCTATAGCGGTGCCAATGCGAGGCGATTCTGGATGCCGACAGAATGATTGAGATCAGAAGTTTTTTGCGCGGTGAGACGAACGAGCTTCATCGCGAACTGGATGCTATCGTCGGCGTCTTCTCGAACCGTGCCGAGTACGCCCGCTTCCTGCATGGTACGTTTCGCCATCGCGTGCCGGTCGAGGCGGCTTTGTCGGACGCCGCACCCGTGCGGGTTTCGCCATGGCAACCGCGCAAGCTTCTGCCTGAGTTGGAGGCGGATCTCGCCGACCTGACGCTAGCGTGTCCGGCGAGCGAACCTTTCCATCTGTCAAATGACATGGCTGCGTTCCTGGGGGCTGCCTATGTTCTTGAAGGTTCGGCCCTGGGGGCTCGGGTGCTTGTAAAGGGAGTGGAACCGCTGGGGTTCGGGCCTGAAAACGGAGCACGCTATCTTTCGGCTCAAGCCGGCTCCCTCGATAGCTGGCGCACGCTTCTCGTTGCGTTGGAGGGGCTCGACCGGCAAGCGTGGGATGCAGCCGCGCAATCGGCCAGGTCCGTTTTCGTCCACGCCATCCAGGCCTTCACATCGGAAGAACTCTCTCCTGCATGACGACCGTTGATCTGACGAACTGCGATCGCGAGCCGATCCATATTCCCGGCAGCGTCCAGCCCCATGGCTGCATGATCGTGTGCGATGCCGAGGCGGTGACGATCAGGCGCCATTCGTCGAACGCCAGCGCCTTCCTCGGGCTCAAGGAATTCGAGCTCGTCGGCCGCAGGCTCGAAGAGCTCCTCGGTGGGCCGGTCGTGCATGAGATGCGCAATGCGCTCGCGCGTTCCGGCGTTCCGTCCCGTGCGGGCTTGATGCCCCGCTATCGCCTACCTTCGCTGGATCGCGAGTTCGACATCTCGATCCATGCCTTCAAGGGCAACGCCATCATCGAATTCGAGGAGAGCGTCCCGGCCGGGCCGAGCTCGCCGCTCGAATTCGCTCGGACGTTGGTCGGCCGGCTCTCGGATGTCACGACACCGGCCCAGCTGATCAAGAATGCGGCGCGTCTGCTCAGGGCGGTACTCCAGTACGACCGGGTGATGATCTACCAGTTCGCGCCCGACGGGTCTGGCAAGGTCGTCAGCGAGGCCAAGCGCCCCGATCTCGAAAGCTTCATGGGGCAGCATTTCCCGGCGAGCGACATCCCGCAGCAGGCACGGCAGCTCTATCTGCTCAATCCGATCCGCGTGGTTTCGGATTCGAGCGGCGAGCGCTTCCCGATCATGCCCGTACTGGACGCTGCCGGAGAGCCTCTCGATCTGTCCTATGCCCATTTGCGCAGCGTCTCGCCCATCCATTGCGAATACCTCCGCAACATGGGCGTCTCGGCCTCGATGTCGGTCTCGGTCATCGTCGACGGCGCACTCTGGGGGCTGATCGCCTGCCACCATTACAGCCCGCGCTCGCTCTCGATGAACCGCCGGATCGCCGCGGAGATATTCGGTGAGTTCTTCGCGCTTCAGCTGGGTGCCCTCACGCAGAAGCAGATGCTGCTGGCCGCCGAAAGGGCGCGGGATTTTCTCAACGGCCTGCTTTCGTCCGCCGCCCATGTGACCGATGCTTCGGCGGATGCCGCGGTGATCGTGACCGAGTGGAACATCTTCCGGGCGCTCGACCTCGACCGGGTCAAGGCGGCGATGGCGGCCCCCGTCCTCGTCGACCTGCGCAATGTCTACCGGGCCGACCAGGTTCGCGCCAAGGGCTTCTCATATGCCGATGTCGGTCGCGGTCTCGCCGCTCCACAAGGCAGCGAAGCCGAAAGCGCGGCGTGAGTTGACGCGAGGCTGACCGGCCAGGTGGGGTGGCCGGGTCCGGTCTCGCGTCTGGCTTTCAGGGAACGCCCTTGCCGAAATCGCTCGCGATGCGCAGGAGATACTGTCCGTAATCGCCTTTTGCGAGCTTCTCGCCGAGCAAGGTGAGCTGCGCGGCCGAGATCCACCCCTGTCTTGCGGCGATTTCTTCGGGGCATGCGATGCGCAGTCCCTGGCGGCTTTCGAGCGTGCGGACGAACTCGCCGGCTTCGAGCAGGCTGTCGGGGGTTCCGGTATCGAGCCAGGCGAAGCCGCGGCCCATGGATTCCACCGAGAGCTGGCCGCGTTCGAGATAGATCCGGTTGACGTCGGTGATCTCGAGCTCGCCGCGCGGGGAGGGCTTCAGCGAGCGGGCGATCTCGACGACCTCGGCATCGTAGAAATACAAGCCCGTGACGGCCCAGTTCGACTTGGGGGCCTTCGGCTTCTCCTCGATCGAGATCGCCTTGCCGGCCTTGTCGAATTGGACGACGCCGTAACGCTCGGGATCGCGGACGTGATAGGCGAAGACGGTCGCGCCCGTCGTCCGGGCCGTCGCCCGGGCCATCATCTCCGGCAGGCTGTGGCCGTAATAGAGATTGTCGCCGAGGATCAGCGCGGAGGGTTTGTTCGCGACGAAATCTGCGCCGATATGGTAGGCCTGCGCCAGCCCGCCCGGATGCGGCTGCTCGGCATAGCTCAGGTTCATGCCCCAGTCGGAGCCGTCGCCGAGCAGGCGCTTGAAATGCGGCAGGTCGTGCGGCGTCGAGATGATCAGCACGTCGCGGATGCCGGCCAGCATCAGCGTCGAGAGCGGATAGTAGATCATCGGCTTGTCGTAGACAGGCAGGAGCTGCTTCGACATCGCCAGCGTCATCGGGTGCAGCCGGGTGCCGGAACCCCCGGCCAGGATGATGCCCTTCATTGTTGCTGGTCCTTGCCTTGGTCCTTGAGCAGCCGCGCGACGCAAGGCCGGAGCGAGCTTTGCCACTCCGGCAGGCGCACGCCATGAGCGAGCGCGAGTTTGCCGCAATCGAGCCGGGAGTTCGCCGGCCGGCGCGCCGGCGTCGGATAATCGGTGGTTGCGATGCGCTTGACCTGGACAGGCTTGCCGCCCTGGCGTTCGCGCTCGGCGAAGATCGCCTCGGCGACATCGGCCCAGACGGCCTCGCCCGCCGCGCTCATATGGAACACGCCGCGCAAGCGAGCTTCGTCCGTCCGGTCGGTCAGGTTGCGGGCGACGGCGAAGATCGCATCGGCGATGTCGAGCGCGCTGGTCGGACATCCCGCCTGGTCGGCGACGACGCCGACCTCGTCGCGCGTCTCGGCGAGGCGCAGCATCGTCTTGACGAAGTTCTTGCCGAAGGGGCTGTAGATCCAGGCGGTGCGCAGGATGGCGTGGTTGTCGGTCGCGGCTGCGACGGCCTGCTCGCCGGCGAGCTTGCTTGCGCCATAGGCCGAGATCGGCCCGGTCGCGTCGTCCTCGCGGTAAGCGCGGTCGAGCCCGCCGTCGAAGACATAGTCGGTCGAGAGCTGGATCATGGGAATGCCGAGCGTAGCCGCCGCCCGTGCCGCCTCGCCGGCTGCCTCGCCATTGACGCGCATGGCGAGCTCCGGCTCGCTCTCGGCCTGGTCGACGGCAGTATAGGCGGCGGTGTTGACGATGACGTCGGGCCTCGCCGAACGCAGGGCAGGTGCGACCGTCTTCGGGACGGCGAGGTCAAGGTCCGGCCGGCGCAGCGCGATGACCTCGACGCCGACGGGCACGCGCTCCAGCATGGCGCAGACGACTTGGCCGGTCCAGCCGGTGACGGCGATACGAAGGGTCATCAGTCGAAATAGCGCAGCATCTCGGCCAGGCGCGGATGCTTGCGGTCCTTGTCGGAGAGGGTGAGCTCGGAGAGCGGCAGGCGCCAGTCGATGCCGAGCGCCGGGTCGTCGAAGGCGAGCCCGTGGTCGTTCTGCGGCGCGTAGGGCGCGGTGACCTTGTAGATGACCTCGGTATCCGGCTCCAGCGTGACGAAGCCATGGGCGAAGCCGGCCGGCACCAGCAACTGCTTCCAGTTCTCGGCGGAGAGTTCGAGCGCGACATGCTTGCCGAAGGTCGGGGATGACGCCCGGATATCGACGGCGACATCGAGGATGCGGCCGCGCGTGACCCGCACCAGCTTGTCCTGCGCGAAGGGCGGCGACTGGAAATGCAGGCCGCGCAGCGTGCCGACCGGCGCCGACAATGACTGGTTGTCCTGGACGAAGTCGAGATCGATCCCGGCCTCCGCGAAGGCCTTGCGGCTCCAGGTCTCCGAGAAGAAGCCGCGATGATCGCCGAACTTCTTCGGCGTGACGATCTTGACGGCCAGGATCGCCGTGTCCTCGACGCTCAGCATGTTCCTGTCTCCGCTCAGGCCGCGCCGAGGCGTTCGCCGCGATAAGTTCCGGAGCGGATATCGCCCCACCAGCCCGCATTGGCGAGATACCATTCGACCGTGCGGCGCAAGCCCGTCTCGAAGGTCTCCTTCGGGGTCCAGCCGAGCTCGCGGCCGATCTTGCCGGCATCGATCGCATAGCGTGCATCATGGCCCGGCCGGTCGGTGACGTAAGCGATCAGGCGCTCGCGCGAGCCCTTCGGGTCGGGGCGGAGCTCGTCGAGCAGGGCGCAGATGGTCTTCACCACCTCGATATTGGTCTTCTCGTTATGGCCGCCGATATTGTAGCTCTCGCCCAGCTTGCCGGTGGTCGCGACGGTGAGCAGCGCATCGGCATGGTCGTCGACATAGAGCCAGTCGCGCACATTGAGCCCGTTGCCGTAGACCGGCAGGGGCTTGCCCTCGAGCGCATTGATGATCATCAGCGGGATCAGCTTCTCCGGGAAGTGATAGGGCCCGTAATTGTTCGAGCAGTTGGTCATCACCACCGGCAGGCCGTAGGTATGGTGCCAGGCGCGCACGAGATGGTCGGACGCGGCCTTGGAGGCCGAATAGGGCGAGTTCGGCTGATAGGCCGTATCCTCGCGGAAGAAGCCATCAGTGCCGAGCGAGCCGAAGACCTCGTCGGTCGAGATATGGTGGAAGCGGAAGCGTGCCTTGCGATCCTCCGGCAGTGCCCGGAAATGGCGCAGTGCCTCCTGCAGCAGCGTGAACGAGCCGACGACATTGGTCTCGATGAAGGCAGCCGGGCCATCGATCGAGCGGTCGACATGGCTCTCGGCGGCGAGATGCATGACGATATCGGGCTGGAAATCCAGGAAGATCGCTTTCATCCGCTCGCCATCCCCGATATCGGCCTGCTCGAAGCGATAGCGGTTGCTGCGCGAGACCGGCTCCAGCGAGGCGAGGTTGCCGGCATAGGTCAGCTTGTCGACGACGCAGACTTCATGCTCCGTCTCCGCGATCAGCTTGCGCACCACCGCAGAGCCGATGAAACCCGCACCCCCCGTCACAAGAAATCTCAGAGACATCCGAAGCAATCCTGAAGCGGGGTGGGGTGAAGACCGGGATAGGGAGCGAGCAAGGCGAGCAACCCCCCACGAACGGCAGTACGAAGGCTCGGATCGCTCAACATCACTATCGGCGTCAACTCGTTTCCCGTATTTACCTTACGATACCTGCCGCGAGGCGGCGTTGCATGACAGCAGAACGACCGAAACGCGACAGGACAAAGACCGATCGTTCTGCGAGCCATGATGGCGCTCAGGCGCGCTCGAGCGCAACCGCAATGCCTTGGCCGACGCCGATGCACATCGTCGCGAGCGCGCGGCGCTTGCCGGTGAGCGCGAGTTCGAGCGCCGCCGTGCCGGTGATGCGGGCGCCGGACATGCCGAGCGGATGGCCGAGCGCGATCGCGCCGCCATTCGGGTTAACATGCGCGCCGTCCTCGGCGATGCCAAGTTCGCGCAGCACGGCGATGCCCTGCGAGGCGAAGGCCTCGTTCAGCTCGACCACGTCGAAATCGGTGGGCTTGAGGCCGAGGCGCTCGCAGAGCTTGCGCGTCGCCGGGATCGGTCCGAGACCCATGACGCGCGGAGCGATGCCGCCGGTCGCGCCGCCGAGCACACGCGCGATCGGCGTCAGCCCGTATTTCGCAGCCGTCTTCTCGGAGGCGATGATCAGCGCCGCCGCGCCGTCATTCACACCCGAGGCGTTGCCGGCGGTGACGGTGCCGCCTTCCTTGCGGAACGGCGTGCCGAGCTTGGCGAGCTTCTCCAGCGTGGTGTCGCCGCGCGGATGCTCGTCGCTCTCGACGCGGATGGGATCGCCCTTCCGCTGCGGGATCAGGACGGGAACGATCTCCTTGCCGAGCCGGCCATTCTGCTGTGCGGCGACGGCCTTCAATTGCGAGCGCAGCGCGAAGGCGTCCTGGTCGGCGCGGCTGATCTTGCAGTCGGCGGCAACGTTCTCGCCGGTCTCCGGCATGGAATCGATGCCGTATTGCGCNCGCAGCGCGAAGGCGTCCTGGTCGGCGCGGCTGATCTTGCAGTCGGCGGCAACGTTCTCGCCGGTCTCCGGCATGGAATCGATGCCGTATTGCGCCTTCATCAGCGGATTGACGAAGCGCCAGCCGATCGTGGTGTCGTGGATCTCGGCATGGCGCGAGAAGGCGCTGTCGGCCTTGGGCAGGACGAAGGGCGCGCGCGACATGCTCTCGACGCCGCCGGCGATCATCAATTCGGCCTCGCCGGCCTTGATCGCGCGCGCCGCGGCGATGACGGCGTCCATGCCGGAACCGCAGAGCCGGTTGATGGTCGTGCCCGGCACCTCCTTGGGCAGACCGGCGAGCAGCAGCGACATGCGCGCGACATTGCGGTTGTCCTCGCCCGCCTGATTGGCGCAGCCGAAGATCACGTCGTCCACCGCGCCGAAATCCACGCCTGGATTGCGCTCGACCAGCGCCTTCAGCGGCACGGCGCCAAGGTCGTCCGCCCGGACGGAGGAGAGCGAGCCGCCGAAGCGCCCGATCGGCGTGCGGACATAGGCGCAGATGAAGGCTTCGGTCATGTCGTTGGGTCCTGCTGTCTCGAAGGCGGTGCTGATCGGCTCAGATACGATAGAATTCCCGATACCAGGCGACGAAGCGAGCGATTCCTGTCTCGATCGGCGTGTCCGGCCGGAAATCGACGCGCGCGGCCAGGTCCGCCACGTCGGCATAGGTGGCCTGGACGTCGCCGGGCTGAGCGGGCAGGTGTCGCTTGATCGCCTTGCGGCCACAGGCGGCCTCGATCGTCGCGATGAAATGATCGAGGCGCACGGGCGTATGGTTGCCGATATTGTAGAGGCGCCAGGGCGCGGCAGCCGTGGCCGGATCCGCCTCTGCCTTGGCAGCATCCGGATTCGCCCGCGGCGGCAGGCCCGCCAGCCGCACGATCGCTTCGCGGATATCATCGACATAGGTGAAGTCGCGGCTCATCGCGGCCTCGTCATAGACGTCGATGGGCCGGCCTTCGAGAATCGCCTTGGTGAACTTGAAATAGGCCATGTCCGGCCTGCCCCAGGGGCCGTAGACCGTGAAGAAGCGCAGGCCCGTCGTCGGGATGCCGTAGAGATGGGCATAGGAATGCGCCATCAGCTCGTTGGCGCGCTTGGTCGCCGCATAGAGCGAGATCGGGTGATCGGCACCGTCATGCTCGCTGAACGGCACCTTGGCATTGGCGCCGTAGACGGAGCTCGACGAGGCATAGACCAGATGGTCGACGGGGTTGTGCCGGCAGGCTTCGAGCACGGACAGGAAGCCGTCGAGATTGGAGGCGGCGTAGGCGCGCGGGTTCTCGAGCGAGTAGCGCACGCCGGCCTGCGCCGCGAGATGGATCACCACCTGCGGCCGGAAGGCGGCGAAGGCGGCGAGCACGGCGTCGTAATCGGCAATGTCGATCCGCTCGAAGGAGAAGCCGTTGCGCGCGAGGAGCCGGTCGAGCCGGGCCTGCTTGAGAGCGGGATCGTAATAGGGCGCGAGGTTGTCGATGCCGAGGACCTCGACACCCCGATCGAGCAGGGCCTCGGCGACATGGAAGCCGACAAAGCCGGCCGCACCGGTCAGCAACACGCGTTCGAACGAAGGGGCCTGGTCCAACTGGTCTTCCCGTAGAGCGGTTGCGGGCCTGTCGCGCCGCATCCCGTGCGATGGTTCTTTGCCGGCTGTTCTGCCCGGCATGCGATCCTGTCGTCCCGCGCAGCCTAACGTGTCTGTGCCGCAGCGAAGGCGAGGTTTTCGGCGAGCAGCGCTTCGGCCGCGTCCGGTGTCGGCGCCTCGACATAGACGCGCAGCTCAGGAGCGTTTCCGGAGGCCCGGAAATGCACCGTCGCGCCGTTGCCCAGCGTCAATCGCAGGCCGTCCCGGCGGTCACGCGCCGCGACCGCGCCATGGGCGGCGAAAGCCGCATCCCGAAAGCCGGCATCCTCCGTGTCCAGCCTGGCGATCAGGGCCGCCGTCCGGTCCTGTGGCACCTCCTGCAGCCGGTTCGACAGGGCGATGGCGAAGCGGGCCTGCGCCGCGATGGCGCTCAACGGCTGCTGCGCGGCGCGGGCCAGCGCCAGCGTCGCCACGATCGGCAGCAGGGCGTCGCGGGTCGGCAGGGCGGCGAGGCGGCGGCCGTCGCGCGCGACATCCGAACCCAGCAGGACCCCGCCATTGGCCTCGAACCCGACGATGATCCCGGCGCCTTCGGTTCGCGCTTGCTCCATGCCGGCGATGACATAGGGCGAACCGACGCGCGTGCGCAGGACCTTCGCGAAGGCCCCCGGGCGGTCGAGTGCCGAATTCGAGGTCACCGGCGTCACGATCGCATCCGCCCCGAGGAAGCGTGCGGTGAGGGCGCCGACGAGGTCGCCGCGCAGGAAGCGGCCGGTTTCATCGGCGACCAGCGGACGATCCGCATCCCCGTCGGTCGAGACGATCGCATCGAGTCTGCGCTCGCCGGCCCAGAGCCGCGCCAGGTCCTCGTCCTCGGGACGGAGCGCTTCGGTATCGACCGGGATGAAGCTCTCGCTGCGGCCCAGCGCGACCGGCGTCGCACCGAGTCCGGTCAGCGCGTCGCAGATGACGTCGCGGCCGACGGAGGAATGCTGATAGACGCCGACGACCAGCCCCTCGAGCGCACGCCCGAAGAAGTCGGCATAGCGGGCGCTGTATCGGGAGAGCACGTCGCGCGACGCGGGCGCGACCGAGATGGCCGGGACGGTGGTCAGTGCGAGCGCGCCATGCGCCGCAAGGATGCGCGCTTCGTCGGCTTTGTCGATCTCGCCGCCGGCACGGTAGAATTTCAGGCCGTTCCGATCGTCGGGGATATGGCTGCCCGTCACCATAACGGCCGGGCTGCCGGCGGTCATGGCGGCCAGCGCCAGAGCCGGTGTCGGCACGGCCCCGCAATCGACGGGCGCGAGCCCGGCATCGGCGATCGCTTGCGCGCATTGCATCGCGATGAGCGGGCTGGAGGAACGCAGGTCGCGCCCGATCAGCACCTCGCCGCGCGGTCCGGCGGCCCCGTCCTCCTGCAGCATGGCGCAGAAGGCACGGACATGGGCATAGGTCGGCAGGCCGACCAGCTCGGTCACGAGGCCGCGCAGGCCGGAGGTTCCGAATTTCAGGCTGGTCATGCCTCGAATGTTCCTCGACACGTCGCTCGGGCGCATACCTAGCCCGGCGAAGCCGCGCAAGTCACGCCATCCGGGTCAAAACCACCGCAGGTCACGCGATCCGGCCCGTCTCCATTGTCTTGGGAGGCGATTGCCTTAGATTGTCGCGGCAATCGGCCATGAATGATTCAGCGCCCGGTCGGACCGTATGACAGATCGCAGCTTGGCGACACGTTTGGCTCTGGTGCTCGTTGCTGCGGTTGCCGCTGCCGCCGTCGTTACGCAATTTGCGCCTGATGACGGCCAGGCCGAGGTCGCCGCTGTGAACTATGTGCCTGTGACGCCGGTCAAGGTCGCGCCACCCAAGCCGCCGCCGAAAGAACCCGACTCGGTGCTGACGCCCTCCCGCCGCGCTGCGCGCCTGGGGATGACGCTGGTGATCGACGGACAGATCGATCCGCTGGAGGCGACGGTGTTTCGCAACGCGCAGACCGTGATCCACCTGCGCCATCTCGCCGGGCTGGCGCGCGACGCAGTCTGCCATGGTCAGGATGGCTTGCCTTGGAATTGCGGCCTGCAGGCCAGGTCCGCGCTGATCACGGCCCTGCGCTCGGATCGCGTCCGCTGCCAGCCTGCCCTCGACGCGCCGGGCGAGAAGGACAGTTTCCAGTGCTGGGTCGGCGGGCAGGATCTGTCGCGATTGCTGATCCGCGGCGGCTGGGCGCGCCCCTTGCGATTGCACGCCGCGACCTATGCCGCCGAGCTCGATGCCGCCATGGCGGCGAAATCGGGCCTATGGCGGGGGACCTGGCCGCGCGGTGAGGGAGCGCCAACCCCGGTGGGGAGCGGTACTGCCAGCGCCGGTCCGTGAGCCGGCAATGGCATCGAATCAAAAAGTGGAATCCACTTTTCCGACAAATCTGATTCGATGATCCAGTAGGCTTCCCGGCTCAGGCGGCCGCGTCGATGCCGGCCTGTTCCACGGCCGACATGTCGCCCCTTCCGACATCGGCATATGAGAAGCCCTTGGCGCGGACCTGGTCGGCGCGGTAGACGTTGCGCAGATCGACGAGGACGGGGGCCGCCATGGCGGCCTTGACGCGGTCGAGATCGAGCGCGCGGAAGATGTTCCACTCGGTCACGATCACCGCGGCATCCGCAACGACGCGGGGCTTCGTCGTTCCCACGAAGCAATGGCCAATGGAACAAGCCGGGTCTCAAGCTGGGCTGAAGTCGGCCAGTGTTCCCCAGCGCGGCCCTGCGAGTTCATCGCGCTACGGCTCCGACGGGCCTGAAATCACCTCGACGCACCGATGCTGATGACAAGGTTGCACAGCCTGGGTGCATGCTTGGCCCGCATGATCGACCGAAGCGGTGCGCCGGACGGGGCCCTTGCCTCTGCAAATCCGGATCGGCGAACATCGGGTTCCTTTCGGCTCGCCATGGCGGGCCGGCCAAGAGAACGAGAGGCGAGGGCAGATGAGCGGATTCTTGATCGCGGGCGGCCGTGTCGTCGATCCGGAAAGCGGGCATGACGGCATCGCCGACGTCGCCATCGCCGACGGAAAGATCGTTGCGATCGGTTCCGGCCTCGGCACTGCCGAGCGCGTGATCGATGCGCGTGGGCTGATCGTCGCGCCCGGCTTCATCGACCTTCATGCCCATGGCCAGTCGATCCCGGCCGACCGGATGCAGGCTTTCGACGGCGTCACCACGACATTGGACCTCGAAGCCGGGGTGCTGCCGGTCGCCTCCTGGTATCGCCGGCAGGCGGAGCAGGGCCGTATCCTGAATTACGGCGCCGCCACGAACTGGGCCTTCGCCCGGATCGGCGCGATGATCGGGATCAACGAGGAATCCTCTCTGGAGGCGTTCGGGCGCGCCATGCGCGATCCGCGCTGGATGGACAATATCTCCTCGCCTTCCGAGCAGCAGAACATCCTCGACCGTATCGCGGCAGGACTCGACGAAGGCGGCATCGGCATCGGCATCCTGAACGCCTACGCGCCCGGCGCGGGCGTGCAGGAACTGACGGCGCTCTGCCAGCTCGCGGCCGAGCGCGGCGTGCCGACCTTCACCCATATCGCCTATATGGCGAACACCGATCCCAAGAGCGCCGCGGAGGCTTATGTGCGCCTGATCGGCTATGCCGGCGCGACCGGCGCGCATATGCACATCTGCCACTTCAACAGCTCCAGCAAGACCGATATCGAGCGCTGTGCGCGGTTGATCAGGAAAGCGCAGGAACAGGGGCTGCCGATTACGGTGGAAGCCTATCCCTATGGCACGGGCTCGACCGTGATCGCCGCCGCGTTCTTCAGCGACCCGGAGTTCGAAAGCCGCAACGACACGCGCTACCAGCAGATCCAGCTCGTCACGAGCGGGCGCCGGATCCAGGACCGCGAGGACCTGCTCTCGACCCAATCCGAGGATCCTTCGCAGCTTGTCCTCTGGCATGTGCTCGATACCGAGAACAACGCCCGCCATCGCGACATGCTCGATCTTTCGGTGCTGTATCCCGGCGGCGCGATCGCATCGGATGCCATGCCCTGGTCGATGCCGGACGGGTCGAGCTATACCGGCGATGCCTGGCCGCTGCCCGAGGAGGCGACCTCGCATCCGCGCTCGTCGGGCACCTTCACGCGCTTCCTGCGCCACTGGGTGCGCGAGCGGCAGGCGATCGGGCTCAGCGAGGGCATCGCGAAATGCACGCTGATCCCGGCCGAAATCCTGGCCGCGAGCACGCCTGCGATGCGGGAGAAGGGCCGGCTGAAGGCGGGAGCCGATGCCGATGTCGTCGTCTTCGACCTGGACAAGCTGACCGACCGCGCCGAGTTCTCAGCGATGAACCGCCCGGCCGAAGGCGTCCGGCACCTTGTCGTCAGCGGAGAGCCTGTCATCACGGACGGGCTGATGAATGTCGCTGCCAGGCCGGGCCAGCCGGTGCGCCGCCCCTTCGGCAGGGCAGCCTGAAGCATGTCGGTTCCGGTTCTGCTGGTCACGGGCTTTCTCGGGGCCGGCAAGACGACGCTGGTCAACCGTCTCCTGCAGCAGGCGGACGGCCGCCGGATCGCGGCCGTCGTCAATGATTTCGGCGCGATCAACATCGATGCCGAGCTGATCGCCGGCGCCGAGGACGGGGTCGTCAGCCTCGCCAATGGCTGCATCTGCTGCTCGCTGGAGGGCGACCTGCTTCGGACGCTCGCCAATCTGCTGCGGCGAAGCCCGCGTCCCGAGGCCATCGTGATCGAGACCAGCGGCGTTGCCGATCCCGAGGATATCATCCGTAATCTGATGGATCCGGTGATCTGGCGCGAAGCCCCGCTGGAGACGGTGCTGTGCGTTGCCGATGCGGCATCGCCGGAGGCGGATCTGAGCGACCCCTTGCTCCTGAGCCAGTTGCGAGCCGCCGATCTCGTCGCTCTCAGCAAGGGAGATCTCGTCGACAGGGCAGCTCTCGACGCGCGCCGCCTTGCATTGTCGCAGGTCAATCGCAGGGCCACCCTCGTCGAGGCGACGGGCGGTGATATTCCGCTCGATCTCGTCTTTCCCGAGGTCGGGACTGCGCGCGAGCGGACGACGCGCCCGAAACGACCTAGCATCGACCGTTTCGAGAGCTTTAGCTGGACGTCCAGTGAGCCGATTTCGCTGGCCGGTTTCCAGCAGGCGATCGGCCAGCTTGCGCCGCGGCTCGTCCGCGCGAAAGGGCTCTTCGAAACGGTGGAGCAGCCGGATCGCCGCTATCTCTTCCAGCTCGCGGGCGGGAAGGCCACGCTGGCGCCGCTCGATCGGGACGATCCGGGGCAGGGCGGCACGCGCATCGTCTTCATCGCGGAGATCGACAAGACCGCTCAAGCGGAGATCGACGAGGCGATGAGCCGGGCTGGGCGAAGGTCCGGATAAGCATCTCCGGAGGGCCCGGTCGGGCTGTCGGGTTCAGTGCTGCAATCTGCCGAGAGTGGCAGAGTGCGGTCTCGAAGCAGGTTCCAGCACGCGTCGGCCGACTGATCTTGATCGCAGGTGCAACGGATGACGGCAGGGAGGTGCGTCAGGCCAGCTTCAGCAGCCCAATACCTGCGACCACAAAGCCGACACCGATCCATCCCGCACTCGTCAGCCTCTGCCGGAAGAGCACGAACGCCGCCAGGGCCGTGAGGATGATGCCGGCTCCACCCCACAGCGCGTAGGCGATCGACAGGTCGATCCCGCGGATCGCCTGAGAGAGCGCCGTCACGGACAGCAGGATGCACGCGATTCCGAGGAGCCCGACAGTCAGCCGCCGGAAGCCGTCGGACAGCTTGATGAAGACGTTGGCCGCGACCTCCAGCCCGATGGCGCCGAGCATCCAGAGGATATGGGCAAGCTGGGTGTTCTGCATCGTCACGCTTCCTCTTCCGGCGCGCCGGCATTGACCAGCACGACACCGAGGACCAGCAATCCGATCCCTCCCAGCTTCGGCCAGCTCAAGGTCTCGCCGAAAAACCGGTAGCTGATGGCCGTAACCGCGATCAGGCCAACGGTTTCCCAGGTGGCGTAGGCGATGGCGATGGGAAGGACCTTCACGGCGAGGGACAGGAAGAAGAAGCTCGCTGCCATCGAGACATAGACAAGAGCGATCGCATAAGGCCCGCTCCCCTCTGCCATCACCTTCATCATCGTGACGCCGATCAGCTCGGTGCCGACCGCTGCAAAAAGGAATAGCCACGGACGCCAGCCCATCGAATTGCCCTACGAAATTGCACGCGGGGCGCTTGAAGCACCAATTCAGTCGATTGAAAAAGATGGAATGCATCTTGAATATCGATAGGTTGGCCGCATGGAATGGTCCCTGGATCAACTGCGGCAATTCGTGACGGCGGCGGAATGCGGCTCGTTCAGCGCTGCCGCGCGCAAGCTCGGCCGGGCGCAATCGGCAGTCAGCACCGCGATCGCGCTGTTCGAGATCGACCTGGGCGTGGAGCTGTTCGATCGGTCCCGGCGCAATGCCCTGCTGACCGGTGCCGGCCGGCTGCTGCTGCTCGAAGCGAAGGAGGTCCTGCGCCAGGCCGAGGAGCTGGGCCAGCGCGCCCATTTCCTGGCCCATGGCGATGATGCGAAAGTCGCCCTGGCGCTGGACGAGGCCTTGCCTCGCCCTGCCGTGAACAGGCTGATCCTGGAGCTGTCGACACGCTACCCGATGATGGAGCTGACGCTGCTCAACGGCACGCCGGCAGAGGTCACGGATTACGTCGACCAGGAGCGCGCCGAGCTTGCCATCCATTTCGACCGAGGGCCGTTGCGCGCCGGGTTCGACGGGCGTCATATCGGCACCGTCGCGCAGGGCGTTTTTGTCGCTGCCGGGCACGCGCTGCTCGGTCGGCAACCGGTCGCGCGCCGGGACCTGGCGCGCTATCGCCAGCTCCTGATCCATGCCGACGACGTCGAGCCGGTCGCGTACAGCCCCAGGGTGTGGCGCTCGGACAGCTTCTACAATATCGCCGAGATGGTGGCGGACGATCTGGGCTGGGCAATCCTGCCGACCAATATCGCGGCGGCAGCGAATGGCTCCAGGCCGCTTCGTTCGGTGCATTGCCCTTTCCTGGCCCTGCCGCCGCTCTCGGTGCGGATGCTCTGGCGCCAGGGACGGCCACTGCGTCCCTCGGAGACATGGGTGGAACAGCGCTTCAGCGAATTGCTTCGCGATGATGCGGAACGGTCGACGTGATCTGCGCGCCCGGCCTTGTCCCAAGCGCGCCGCCGCTCTGGAGCGCCATTGCAGCTTCGGGGCAAGTCGATGTACAGAAAAGCGTAATAGTACAAAAAACTCTACCATCGCGACAGGACCCTCGATGAGCCTCGGCGAACTCGGCAGGAAGCGCAGCAGTCTCCACCTTTCCCTGGCAAGACGGATCGTCGCCCTTGCCGCTGAGCAGGGGTGGCCGGCCGGATACCATCTGCGAGAGACGGAGATCGCGCGCGCTTTCGAGGTGTCCCGCACTCCGGCGCGGGCTGCCCTTCGCCTGCTGGCCGAGCAGGGCGTCGTCGAGGCGCGCGCCAATCAGGGCTTCTTTCTGGTCAGCGAGAATGCCGAGCTCGCCGCGGCCGAGCAGTCTCTTCCGGCGGCGCGCGAGGAGAACGTCATCCACGCCATCCTGCGCGATCGTGAGGCAGGTCGTCTTCCCGAGCATCTCATCGAGACGGAGCTTCAGGAGGCGTACCGGATCGGCCCGAGCGCCCTCAGGAAGGTTCTGCTCCAGCTCGCGGAAGACGGCCTGATCAAGCGCCGCAAGGGGCATGGCTGGAGCTTCGTGCCCTCGCTTTCGTCGAATCAGGCGCGCGAGGAAAGCTACCGCTTTCGCATGATCATCGAGTGCATGGGCCTGCTGGAGCCCAGCTTTCGGGTCGATCAGGTCCAATTCGACCGCTGCCGCGCCGCCCACGAGGCCTTCATCGCGGATATCGCCCGCCCCCCGGCTGCCGAGCGCTTCTTCGAGATCAATGCCGGCTTCCATGCCATGCTCGCGGCCTGCTCGGGCAATCGCTTCCTGCAGCAGGCCATGGAGAACCAGAACGCCCTGCGGCGCCTGACCGAATATGCCGATTACGGCGCGCTCGACGCGGATGCCCTGCTGAAGTCCTGCCAGGAGCACCTGGCGATCCTCGACGCTCTGGAGCATGGCGACCCAAATTGGGCGGCCATCCTGATGCGTCAGCACCTGACCCGCCCGATGCGCCCGCGATAGCGGGCGCGCCATCCGCCGCTCTCGGCGCTGCACGGCCGGTGCCCAGGTCGACACGGCCTCTTGACATTGTACTTTTAATGAAAATGATACATCTCAAGATTGGTCAATCCTGAGGTCCACCGTGTCCGCCATTGTCGCCCGCCCCAATGATCTCGACGCGCATTGGATGCCCTTCACCGCGAACCGCCGCTTCAAGAGCGCGCCGCGGCTCTTCGTCGGGGCGGAAGGCAATTACTATCTCTCTTCGGACGGGCGCCGCATCCTCGACGGCATGGCCGGACTGTGGTGCGTCAATGCCGGCCATGGCCACCCGCGCATCCGCGAGGCGATCAAGGCCCAGGCCGACGGGCTCGACTATGTCTCCTGTTTCCAGATGGGACATCCTGAGGCCTTCACGCTGGCGAACCGCATGGTCGGCATGCTGCCCGATGGGCTCGACCACGTGCTGTTCTCGAATTCCGGGTCGGAAGCCGTCGACACCGCGCTGAAAGTCGCGCTCGCCTATCATCGCCAGCGCGGCGAGGGCGGCCGCTACCGCCTGATCGGCCGCGCGCGCGGCTATCACGGCATGGGCTTCGGCGGCCTGTCGGTCGCCGGCATCAGCCGCCACCGCCGCGATTTCGGCCCGCTGTTGCCCGGTACCGCACATTTGCCGCATACGCTCGACCTCGCGCGCAATGCCTTCTCGCGCGGCGAGCCGGAGCATGGCGTCGAACTCGCCGACGATCTGGAGCGGCTCGTCCAGATCCACGACGCCTCGACCATCGCCGCCGTGATCGTCGAACCCGTCGCTGGCTCGACCGGCGTGTTGCCGCCGCCGAAAGGCTATCTCAAGCGCCTGCGCGAAATCTGCGACAAGCACGGCATCCTCTTGATCTTCGACGAAGTGATCTCCGGCTTCGGGCGGCTCGGTGCCTCCTGCGCGGCCGAGGCCTTTGGCGTGACGCCGGACATGATCACCTGCGCCAAGGGCCTGACCAACGGCGCCGTTCCGATGGGCGCGACCGTCGTCGGCAAGCATATCTACGACGCCTTCATGACCGGGCCGGAAGCCGCGATCGAACTGTTCCACGGCTATACCTATTCCGGCCATCCGCTGGCCTGCGCCGCCGGGCTGGCCACGCTGCAGGTCTATGAAGAGGAAGGCCTCTTCGAGCGGACCCGGAAGATTGCCGAACATTGGGAGCAGGCGGCACATGCGCTGAAGGGCGCACCGCATGTCGTCGACATCCGCAATATCGGCCTCGTCGCCGCGATCGAGTTCGCGCCCCGGCCCGGCAGTCCCGGCCAGCGCAGCGCCGAATGTGCCGAGGCCTGCTATCAGGACGGCGTGCTCGTCCGGGCCGGCGCCGATCTCATCGTGCTCTCGCCGCCGCTGACCATCGAGCCCGACGAGATCGATCGGATCTTCGCCAGCATCCGCAAGGCGCTCGACGCCATCGCCTGAATCCCCGGGCCGGACGGCGGCAATGCCGTCGTCTCCCAGGCCGACTGACACGCGAAGGAAAGCCGGACATGCGCAAGGGCCACGGAAAGAATATCTCTTATTACCTGCTCGGCCGCACGGCGCTTGCCGCCTGCCAGGTCGACCAGCGTTTCTCCTATTGCTGCTATCTGCCCGAGAGCTACGAGGAGACCGGCACGCGGCGCTATCCGCTCGCGGTGCTCGTCCATGGCAGCGGTCGCAATGCCGATATCCTGCGCGATCAGTTCATCGATTTCGCCGAGGCCAACCAGTGCGCGCTCCTGGCCCCGCTGTTTCCCTGCGGAATCGAGGAACCCGGCGACACCCATAACTACAAGCGCATCCTCTATCGTGGCATCCGCTACGACCAGATCCTGCTGTCGATGATCGAGGAAGTGGCCGGCATCTACCGGCTCGAGACCGATAAACTCCTGATGCACGGCTTCTCGGGCGGCGGCCAGTTCGCGCACCGCTTCTTCTACCTCTATCCCGAGCGGCTTTCCGCCGTGTCGATCGGTGCGCCGGGCGTGGTGACCTTGCCGGACCCGGACAAGCCGTGGTGGCGCGGCACCAGCGGCATGAAGGAGATTTTCGGGCGCGAGCCCGATCTCGCCGCCATGCGCAAGGTCGCGGTGCAGATGGTCGTCGGCGGCGACGATATCGAGACCTGGGACGTGACGGTGGCGCCAGGCTCCCCCAACTGGGTAGAGGGGATCAACGAAACCGGGCAGACGCGCGTCGAGCGCCTGCGCTCGCTCGAAAAGGCGTTCCAGAATCTGGAGATACCGGTGCGCTTCGATGTCGTGCCCGGCGTCGAGCATACCGGACATCTGGTTCATCCGCCGGTGAAGGACTTCTTCACCGAAGCATTGCGCAACCAGTCGCCGACATAAGCGGCCTCCGCCATCGCCGCCCGACCACAGGCCGGGCGGTTGCCTGAACGACGACAAGCATGACGCCCGGATGGCTCGCTGCCGCCGCCGTGCGCGCTTGTCCAAAGCCGACCGCTGCAACCCGGAACGAAGCCTGACGCGATGACCCACACTCCCTTTCCTCTCGTCTCGATCTCCGGCACGCCGCGCGAGCGCGGACGCCAATATGGCGAGATCGCCCGCGATCGCGTCAGGCGCAGCATCGCGCTCTATGGCGGCCAGCTCGGCGAATTCGGCTGCTCGGCTGCGGAGCAGGCCGATCTCATCATGCCTTTCGCCAATGAGATCGAGGCCTTCGGCGCCCATTACATCGAGGAGATGCGCGGCATCGCGGAAGGAGCAGGCGTCTCGCTGCAGGACGTCGTTCTCGTCAATGCGCGTACTGAAGTGATCGCCCGGGCAAGACTGGACAAGAACCGCCCGCGCCGCGAGCTCGACGAGGCGGATGATGGCTGTACCGGCCTGATCGTCATGCCCGAGCGCAGTGCGACGGGCGAGCTCGTCCATGCCCAGAACTGGGATTGGCGCGCCGATTGTGCCGAGACCGGCATCGTGCTCCGCGTGCAGCAGCCGGACGGCCCGGATTTCCTAACCTTCGTCGAGGCCGGCGGTCTGGCGCGCTCGGGTCTCAACGCGGCGGGCATCGCCATCACCGCCAATTATCTCGACAGCGAGCGCGACTACCGCCAGTTCGGCGTGCCGCTCAGCCTGATCCGCCGGAAGGTGCTCGAACAGAACCATCTCGCTTTCGCGATCAAGGCCGTCGCGGCGACGCCGAAAACCTGCTCGAACAACATGATGCTATCGGTTGCCACCGGCTTCGCGATCAATTTCGAGTGCGCGCCGGACGAGGCCTTCTCGCTTTACCCCGCGGACGGTTTGATCGTTCACGCGAACCATTGGGTCAGCCCGATCGCGCTGGCAAAGCTTCGGGAAACCGGACTCGCGAATGTCCCGGAGAGCGTCTACCGCGACTGGCGCGTCAAGAGACTGCTCGACCAGACAGGCAGCAGCCTGACGGTGGCGGACGTCAAATCGGCTCTCTTCGACGATTTCGGCACGCCCTACAGTGTCTGCCGTCCACCTCGCCCCGGCCTGCGCGACGCCAACCTGTCCGCCACGGTCGCGATGGTGGTGATGCAGCCGGCTGCGGGGATCATGGAAGTGGCTCCCCTGCCGGCGCTCAATCGGGAGTTCACACGCTACAGCCTGGCATAAGAGCCGAAAGAGCTTTCGCCTGGACGAGAAACACATCCTGGGAGGGAAACTGATGAACAAGCGAACCACCGCTCTTCTGCTGGCGCTCGCCGCCGGCTTTGCTGCGTCCGAGGCTGCGGCCGATACGCTCCGCAGCCGGCTCAACACCGATATCCGCAGCATCAATCCCGGCGTGAACCGGGACGATTCGACGGATGGCGTCGTCCTGCACATGGTGGAGGGGCTGGTGGCCAACTCCGCGAACGGCACGCCGAAGCCGCTTCTGGCGGAGACGATCGACACCTCGCCGGACGGTCTGACCTACACATTCAAGCTGCGAAAGGGCGTCAAGTTTCACGACGGCTCGACGTTGACCGCCGAGGACGTGGTCTGGAACTGGCGCCGCTATATGGACCCGAAGACCGGCTGGCTCTGCACTGGCGAATATAACGGCGCCAACGGTCTTAAGGCCGAAATCGCGGCGCCCGACGCGGACACGGTGGTCTTCACCCTGAACCAGCCGAGCTCCGTATTCCTGGCGGGGATCGCGCGCAGCCAATGCGGCCAGACCGCCATCATCGCGCGCTCCTCGGTCAATCCTGACGGCTCGTTCAAGACACCAGTCGGCACAGGGCCGTTCAAGTTCGGCGAATGGCGCCGCGGCGAGTATATCCGGCTCGATCGCTTCGCCGATTACACGGATCGCGGCGGCCCGGCCGACGGCTATGTCGGCGGGAAGAAGCCTCTGGTCGATGCGGTTCAGTTCGTGGTCGTTCCAGACGATGCGACGGCAAAGGCCGCGCTGATGAGCGGCAAGATCGACATCCTCGCATCGGTCAGTGCTCCCGATGTGCCCGAGCTGAAGGCCAAGCCCGATCTCGTGGTGACCACGGCTCCGACGATGATGTTCAGCACGATCCTGCTGCAGACGCGCGATCCGCTCCTGTCCAACGTCAAGATGCGCCAGGCGATCGCCGCCGCTCTCGATTTCCGCCAGATCGCGCAATCCGTGACGGACGGGCTCGTTCCCGCGAACGCCTCCATCGTTGCGACCGCATCGCGCTACTATTCGAGCACCCAGCAACGCGGCTTTGCCTACGATCCGGCCAAGGCCGCCCGCCTGCTCAAGGAAGCCGGCTATGCCGGCCAGCGCATCGTGCTGATGGCGAACAAGAACGAGCGCGACACCTACGAGACGGCCGTGATCGCCCAGTCGATGCTGCAGGCCGCAGGCCTGAATGTGGACCTCGAGATCGTCNTGCTGATGGCGAACAAGAACGAGCGCGACACCTACGAGACGGCCGTGATCGCCCAGTCGATGCTGCAGGCCGCAGGCCTGAATGTGGACCTCGAGATCGTCGAATGGGCGACGCAGCTCGACCGCTACAGCAAGGGCAACTACCAGATGCAGTCCTTCTCCTATTCGGCGCGCTACGACCCCGCTTTGGCCTACTCGGCCGTGATCGGCTCGAAGGATGTGCGCCCCAACCGCATCTGGGACGATGCCCAAGCGGAAGACCTGCTGCGCAAGATCGTCGCCACGACCAAGGAAGACGAGCGGCAGGCGCTGTTCGACAAGCTCCACGGACTCTTCCTCGAACAGGCGCCCTTCCTGATGCTGTTCAACGGCGTCGAGGTCTCCGCAGCCTCGAAGCGCGTCAGGGGCTTCGCCGCCTCGACCATGCCGAAGCCACGCCTCTGGGAAGTCAGCGTCTCCAGGTGAGGCGACCGACTGATCCCGGCTCCGCCTCTCCGTTGAGGCGGAGCCGGGTTTTGTCCTGAGGCTTGGGAGGGCCTTTGATGTTTCGATTTGCGCTGATTCTCGCGGCCCCCATCGCTGCCGATACGGGATGGCCGTTGCCCTGGATCGTCGGCGCGCTTTCGGTCGGCCTGCTAACGGCGGGCGCCGTTGCGCCCTATGTCGGCCGCGCCATCGGCGAGACGGGCGGGCGACCGGTTCTGGCGGCGGCGGCAATCCTCCTGGCCGCCGGGCAATTCACCCTGGGCATCGCCCCGAATCTGCCGGTATTCGTGTTCGGCTGGATCGTTCTCGGGGCGGGGATGGCCGCAGGTCTGTACGATGCGGCGTTCTCGACGCTTGGGCGTCTTTACGGCGGCGCTGCGCGGTCGGCGATCACGATGCTGACCCTATGGGGCGGATTCGCCAGCACCGTGTGCTGGCCGTTGTCGGCCTACCTCGTTGCGCATCTCGGATGGCGAGGAACCTGCTTCGTCTATGCAGCCATCCAGCTTCTGATCTCGCTTCCGCTCATGTTGACGATCCTGCCGCGCGTCCCGCCGGAGCTGCCAACGCTGACGACGGGGACTTCCGGGGCGGCATCGAACCTGCTCCCGGCGGAGCGTCGCGCTTTCCAACTTCTCTCCGGCATCGTCGTCATCGGTGGTGCGATCGGCGCCATCGTCGGCGTTCACCTGCTGACGTTGCTCCAAGGACAAGGAAATGGTCTCGCGGCGGCCGTGGCTCTGGGCGCACTTGTCGGTCCCGCGCAGGTCGGCGGACGGGTGATCGAGATGGCTGGCGGAGGCCGGCATCATCCGCTCTGGACCATGCGTGCCGCGCTTGGGCTGATTGCCCTCGGATTGGGACTGATGGCACTCGATGTCGGCCCGATCGGGCTTGCGATCATCCTCTGCGGGGCAGGCAACGGCGTTTTCTCGATTGCTAAGGGTACGCTCCCGCTGGCCCAGTTCGGCCCTCAGCGCTACGCGGCGGCGATCGGAAGGCTGGCGCGGCCGAGCCTCATCGCACAAGCGATCGCACCGACCGCAGGCGCCTTGCTGCTCGATCGCATAGGCTCGGGACCGATGTTCGGCGCGCTACTGTCCCTCGCGCTACTCAATGTCGAGCTCGTTGCCGGGCTCTGGCTCGACCGACGCAACTGGCCTCATGCGACCGGCCCATGACAACCTCCGTAAGCGCTCAGGCGGGTGGCGATGGCTGGCCGCAGTCGAAGGAAAGGGGCTGGATTATAATTTAGAGAGATTCTAAAGAGCTGGCGTTAAACTCGGTGCTAGCACAATGCCATCTCTTTTCCCGATATTCCGCTCCAGCCGCCGCCGGTTCGACGATCTGGACCCGCAGGAAATCCTGGCGCTCGCCATTCTGTCGGAAGAGGAGGATGGGCGGATCTATGCGGCCTACGCGGCGAACCTGCGCGAGGCCTATCCAACTTCGGCGGCGATGTTCGACACGATGGCTGCCGAGGAAGACGAGCATCGCCGCACCCTGCTTGATCTCTATGTGAGCAAGTTCGGACCAACGCTTGTTCCGATCAGGCGCGAGCATGTCGAAGGCTTCTATGCGCGGCGGCCTCTCTGGCTAGCGAAGACCTTGCCGCTGGAGCGCGCGCGCGCCGAGGCGGCGGACATGGAACGACAGGCCGAGACGTTCTATCGGCTCGCCGCCTCGCGCAGCACGGACGCAGCGACGCGCAAGCTTCTCGGAGACCTCGCGGTTGCCGAGGCGGCGCATGAGCGCCGCGCGGTTGCGCTTGAAGATGGATTGTCAACCGGCGACGAGGGCCGGCAGGAAGAAGAGACCGCGAAGCGCCAGTTCGTCCTGACCTGGGTCCAGCCGGGGCTGGCAGGCTTGATGGACGGCTCGGTTTCGACGCTGGCGCCCATTTTCGCGACGGCTTTCGCGACGCAGAACTCCTGGACGACGTTTCTGATCGGGCTGTCGGCGTCGATCGGCGCAGGCATATCGATGGGCTTCACCGAAGCGGCCCATGACGACGGCAAGCTGTCGGGACGCNCGACGGCTTTCGCGACGCAGAACTCCTGGACGACGTTTCTGATCGGGCTGTCGGCGTCGATCGGCGCAGGCATATCGATGGGCTTCACCGAAGCGGCCCATGACGACGGCAAGCTGTCGGGACGCGGGGCCCCGTGGAAACGAGGGCTAGCCTCAGGCGTCATGACGGCGCTCGGCGGGCTAGGGCACGCGCTGCCCTATCTCATCCCGCATTTCTGGACAGCGACGACCATCGCCCTCTGCGTCGTTTTCGTCGAACTCTGGGCGATCGTCTGGATCCAGAACCGCTACATGGAGACGCCCATCGGACGCGCCATGTTCCAGATCATTCTCGGCGGCCTTCTCGTCCTGGCCACGGGCATCCTGATCGGTGGCGCTTGAACTGCAGAAGGATAGAACGATGGCTTCCGTCCAAAACCCGGTCCGCTACGACAACATCAGCATCTGCTTTCACTGGTTGACCGCGGTCCTCATAACGCTGCTGTGGCTCATGGCTCAGAGTGAAGCGGTCCTGCCCAGGGAGTGGCGGCACGCTATGTGGTCCGTCCATATCGCGCTCGGAGGCCTGCTCATCGTCGTCTATGCTAGTCGGCTCCTTTGGCGCCTGACGAAAGGGTCCAGACCCGCATCGGTGAATTCCGGCATCTTGCGAGCTATAGAGCATGCCGTTCACGCCCTTCTTTATGCGCTTGTTGCGACGACCCTCATCCTGGGGCTTGCAAATGTCTGTGCGCGTGGCTGGGACCTGTTTGGCCTTGTCCAGATCCCCGCATTAGCCGCAGACGACCGCGCTTTGCGCCGCTCGATCAATGGCTGGCACGAGCTCGCGGCTAACTGCCTCGTGGCCTTGGCCCTCGCTCATGCCGGTGCGGCGCTGTTCCACCATTTTATATTCAAAGATGGAGCTCTGTCTCGCATGTCTCCATGGCGGTAACAATGGGTCGTCCCGGTATCATTCGGATCGCGACTGAGTCTTGATGACGACATACGCCAACTCCAGACATTAGGCGGTTGGCAGGAACTGCCTGGCAGCTATCGATGGCGGCACGATCAGGCCCAAACTTTCCTTCAGCGTTCTTTTCGAACGGCCTGTAGAGGGCGCACAATGTCATCATCAACCTGCTCGACGATGTCGGCTTTCAGCGGGAATATCTACTTGCAGCACTAGGCGCAGCCCCTCCAATATGGTCGTGTCGAAAGGGGAAATTGGAACCTTGGATTAGAGCGTGCCGTAGGGTCGGAATCCGTGGCTACATTTCGCCAATCACCGCCGGTAGGTTCTTCATGATCACAAAGGCCGCGACCGTCAGGATGAGCGCGGCGAAGACCCGGTTCAGCGTGGCCTTGCCCGCGGAGAGACGCGTCGCATGCAGCATGCCGAGAATGCCGCCCAGAACGCCGCCCGAGATGAACTGCGCTGCGACGACCCAGTCGACCCGGCCGCTGCGGGCGTAGTTCAGGGCCGTCGCCAACCCGAAAGTGCGACCGCGAGCAGCGACCAGCCGATGGCGAAGATCAGCGCCGGCACGATGAGGAATCCGCCACCGATGCCGAAGAAGCCGGAGGCCCCGCCCTTCGCCAGTGCCGTAGCGGCCGTGAGCGCACACATGCGCCGATCGACCGACCGCTCGCCGCCGCGGCCGATACCGCGCGGCCGCAGCATAATCAGCCCGACACGACCATCCGTGCGCCGAAGAGCAGCAGAAGGCGCGCTCCGTCGATGACGAGGCCAAGGCTGGAACCAAGAAGGGCGCCGAACGAACCGATAGCCGCGAAGACGGCCGCGCAGAGCCAGCGCAAATGACCCTTCCGGGCATGGGCGAGCAAGTTGGCATAGGCATTGATCGAAACCGCCAGCGCACCGGTGCCGATCGCGGCATGCGGGCTGGCGACGCCGAGCCGCCGCCGCCGACCAGGCCGAGGCTAAAGCCGACGAGGCCGCCGGAAGCGAGCGCGGGAACCAGGGTCGAGGTCATCGCGGCAGCATTCCCGAGATCACACGGTCATGCAGCATCATCCCTGCTGCCATCGCCGCGACGAACAGGAAGACCGGGACGAGCCCCATCAAGAGGCCTGAGACCGCGGGGCCCGGGCAGAAGCCGGCGAGCCCCCATCCGGCTCCGAATAACGCCGAGCCGGCCAGCAGCCGCCCATCGATCTCCGCCTTCTCCGGCAGGTGAAAGCTGTCGTCGAGCAAGGGGCGCCGCAGACGGCGTTGCAGCATGACGCCTGGCACCGCCACGAGCACCGCACCGCCGAGCACGAAGGACAGGCTCGGGTCCCAGTGCCCGCTGGCGAGGTTGAGGAAGCCGATCACGCGCGCCGGATCGAGCATTCCGGAGAGCGACAGGCCGAAGCCGAAGAGAGCGCCGGCCAAGAGCGCCACGACGATATGTAGGGATGCGAGACGGTTCACCGCAGGAACTCCATCAGCGTCGCCACCGCGACCCCTGCGAGGAGGAAAGTCACGGTCGCAGCGAAGGAACGTTTCGAAAAGCGGGCGAGGCCGAGGATGCCGTGGCCCGAAGTACAGCCCGAGCTCATGCGCGTGCCGATGCCGACGGCGAGCCCGGCCACGACGACCAGTGTGCCGGAGGTGGCGATGGTCACGGCCGGGAAGCTCCCGAAGGCCAGCATGTAGAGCGGCGGGCCGCTTAGGAGCCCGATGACGAAAGCCGCATTCAGCGGGATCTGCACACCGCCGAGTAAGCGGCCAACGATGCCGCTGATGCCGGCGATCCGCCCGTCGAGCAGCAGCAGCGCGACGGCCGAGAGGCCGAGCAACATGCCGCCGATCAGGGAAGGCCAATAGGCACTCATGGGTGCTGCTCCGGTTCGCAGAAGATGGCGTAAAGGGCTTCGATCAGACGCGCGGCCTTCTCTTCGCTCAGGCGGTAGAAGATCTGCTTGGCGTCGCGGCGCGTGGTGACGACGCCTGCATCTCGCAGAGCGCCGAGCTGTTGCGACAGCGTCGGCTGACGGATGCCCAGGCGCTCCTCAAGTTCGCCGACGGCGTATTCGCCCTCGGCAAGGGCGCAGGCAAGCCTCAGACGGGCCGGGTGCGACAACGTCTTGAGCAGGGCGGCGACCTCGCCAGCACGCGCCTCCATCTCGGCCGGAGGCATGGCGTGGACCGTCTTGGCGTGCGTCGTCTTGGCGTCCATCACCACGCAGCCCCCGCGAGCGCATCGAGCGGGAATTTGAGATAGCGCCTGCCGTTGGCTTCAGGCTCCGGCAGCCGACCTCCGCGGATGTTCACCTGGAGCGCATGCAGCATCAGCTTCGGCATCGGCAGAGTGCGGTCGCGCGCCTCCCGCAGTGCGACGAAACGCTCCTCCGTCATGCCGGCGATATGCGGGTTTGCGCGCTTCTGCTCTCCCACCGTGCTCTCCCATTTGGCGGCGCGGCCGCCGGGCTCGTAGTCGTGCCCTGTGAACAGGCGCGTATCGTCCGGCAGGGTCAGGATCGCCTGGATCGATGCCCAAAGAGCCTTTGCGCTGCCGCCCGGGAAATCCGCTCGCGCCGTGCCGGAATCCGGCATGAAGATCGTGTCGTGCACGAAGGCCGCATCGCCGATGACGTAAGTCACGGAGGCAAGGGTGTGGCCGGGCGAGGATATTGCGCGCCCGGTAAGCTCACCCACCTTGAAGCTGTCGCCCTCGGCGAAGAGCCGGTCCCATTGCGAGCCGTCGGTCGCCAGCTCCGGCCAATTGTAGAGGCCCTGCCAGAGCTTCTGGACATCCGTGACGCGCGCGCCGATGGCCGTCTGGGCGCCTGTCTTCTGCTTGAGATAGTGAGCGGCCGAGAAGTGATCGGCGTGGGGATGGGTGTCGAGGATCCACTCGACTGTGAACCCCTCGCGCGCCACATAGGCGAGAATCTCGTCGGCCTGATGCGTGGCGGTCGCTCCGGACTTCTCATCGAACTCATAGACCGGATCGATGATCGCGCATCGCATCGTCTTCGGATCGGCGACGACATACTGGACGCTGCCGGTCCGCGGCTCGTGGAAGCCCTTTACCAGCGGCGCCCGGGCCGCATTGCGGGCGAGCCACTGCACCGCGCCTGAGAGATCGAAGCCGTGGGCGCGGCCGAAGGCCTCGACGTCGCCGGGCTTCATCCGCCCCGCCAGCACCTCGCCGAGCACGTGAAGAGTCAGGGACCGCGTGCCGCTGCGGCAATGGGCGTAGACCGGCCCTTTCGCCCCGGAGACCGCCTCCTGAAATGAGCGGATATCGGCTTCGGTGATCGTCGCCCCCGTCACGGGGATGAAGTGATAGGCAAGGCCCGGCCGCTCCAGGACTGCCTTCTCGGCAGCGTTGCCGGGTTGCCCGGGCTCTTCACCGTCGGGGCGGTTGTTGATGATTGTGGCGAAGCCAGCGGCCGCCAGCGCGGCAAGCGCCTCCTGGTGCGGCTGGCTGGCAACCGTCAGCCGGTCGTCGATCTTCACGCTGGCCATCGCAGGCATCCTCTCAGAACCATACATTATATATATTCATATAATGTATAGCGATCGGATGCAATCGCGTTTTGCAGTTGGCCAAAGGCTCCGGCTCGGCTGGTCATCCCGAAGGTGCCGCTGCCTGTATGCGGCAGGCTCGCAATGCCCCCGCGCGAAATGGCAAGAGGCCGGCTTCGGCGTCCGGGCTCCGGTTCGGCTGGCCAGCTTGATTTCGGCATTCGCCCGCGCCGGGGGCGATAAACTGTCCCGTCGGTTGCGCAACGGGAGTCACCTCATATATTAGAATTATTCTAAAAAATGCCATGCACGACGCCGACTGGCACTGATCGCGCACTGGAGGGGTAGTTGCAGCGTTTCCTATCGAATCTGTCGGTTGCGTTGACCGCGGCAACGGTGACTGGCCTTGCCTTGGCGGTCGCAGGCAAATGGCTTCTCGCTGACCAGATCGGCTCGCTGGCCTTCCTTGCCGGCACAACCCTCGCCTACCTGGCCGGGGGCATGCCGGCCGGCTGGCGCGCCCTGGGCGAACTGTGGCGCGACAACATCCTCGACATCGACCTTCTGATGATCGTCGCAGCCCTCGCGGCGGCAGCCGTCGGCGCCTCGCTTGAAGGCGCGGTCCTGCTGACGCTGTTCAGCCTGTCGACGACGCTCGAAGAGAGAGCGATGGGTCGTGCCCGGCGCGCCATCGAGGCTTTGATGGCCCTGCGGCCGGAAACGGCGTTCCGCAAGACAGCCGATGGCGAGGTCGAGGAAGTGCCCGCGGCCGATCTTCATGTCGACGACATCGTGATCCTTCGCCCCGGGTCACGGGTTCCTGCGGACGGCGTGGTCCTCTCCGGCAGGGGCTCGCTCGACGAATCCACGATCACCGGCGAGTCGATGCCGGTCGGCAAGGAGCCGGGCCAGTCGCTTTTCGAGGCGACGGTCAATCTCGACGGCGTTCTGGAGGTGCGTGTCACGAAAACGCTTGAGCAGAGCACGGTCGCCCGGATGATCGCGCTCGTCACGGACGCGCAGGCGGCGAAGGCACCCTCGGAACGATTCAGCGCATGGTTCGGACAACGATACACGGTCGCGGTGCTCGTCGGATCCGTCGCGGCGCTCGGCGTCTTTCTCTGGCTCGGAAACAGCTGGGAGATTGCTTTGTATCGTGCTGCGACCATGCTCGTGGCAGCCAGTCCTTGCGCGATCGTCATCTCCGTGCCGGCCGCCATCCTTTCGGCTCTCTCGGCGGCGGCCCGCGGCGGCGTCCTCTTCAAGGGCGGCGCGGCGATCGAGACCTTGGCCGGCGTCAAGACATTCGCATTCGACAAGACCGGAACGTTGACGGCTGGGAGAGCCACCGTCACCGATGTCGTCACCCTCGACGGCAACGAGAGCGATTTCCTGTCGACGCTGGCCAGCCTCGAAGCCCAATCCGAACATCACATCGCGAATGCCCTGCGGCGCGAAGTCATGCAGCGTGGATTGCCCATCCGCGAGGTGCGGAATGTCAAAGCGCTTCCCAGCTTGGGAATCGCGGGGGAAGACGATGCCGGTCCGCTCTGGGCGGGGAACCGCCGCATGACCGAAGCCATGGGCGCATCCGTCGACCACGAGGCCCTGAAGGCAATTCAAAGCGCGGCGGAGACCGTGGTCTATCTCGGCCGTGGCAACCGCGTCCTCGGCGCTGTCAGCGTCGCGGACATGCCGCGGGAAACCTCCGCCGCTGCGCTCGAGGCGTTGCGGCGGAGCGGCGTCGAAACGATCCTCATGATGACGGGTGACAGGCGCCCGGTGGCGTTGCGGATCGGCGCGGAATTGGGTCTCCGCGATGAAGAAATCCACTCAGAGATGCTGCCTGAGGACAAGGTCAGACTGGTCGCCGAAGCAGCGAAGCGAGACAAGATCGCGTTCGTCGGCGACGGCGTGAACGATGCCGCGGCCTTGGCGCGTGCCGATGTCGGCATCGCCATGGGGGCGGCCGGGTCCGAGGTGGCGCTCCAGGCGGCCGACGTAGCGCTGCTTTCGGAGGATATGGGGCGGCTTGCGGCGGCGCACAGGCTCTCGCGGCGCACCGCTTGGATCATCCGCCAGAACCTAACGTTCGCGATCGGGGCCATGCTGATTCTCGTGACCAGCGCTGTCTTTTTTGATCTTCCCCTCCCGCTCGCAGTCTTCGGCCATGAGGGTGGGACGGTTCTTGTCGTCCTCAATGGCTTGCGGCTTCTGGGCGACCCTATTCGCGACGTGTCGCGGTCAGGCTCGCATCCGATCGGCGGCTAACCGGACCCGGCGGCACCCGGTATTCGTACCACTACGATAACGAATGGATATCGAGAGTCGGCGGCCGCGACCGTGTTCGATCAGCATGATCTGCTTGAGCAGCGACTGATGGCGATTTGGTGGCTCTCGCTGTTCAGCTTTCAAATCGGGCAAAAGCCAACGTGGGCTGCACACTCTTGCCGAATTAAACGGGCCTGAAGCTGACCTTGCCAACGGCCGGAATGGGCCCGCCCATGCTGCGCGCCATTTGCCAAAGTGAATCGTCCGGAAGCAGACATCCTAGATGTCCGGAAAGGGCCACAGTTGCGCGTTGGGCATATCGAGTGGTCGGAGAGATTCAGGAAGAACGGGAGGGTAGGAACCCGCTACCGGGAACCCCCGCGAAGCTGAGCCGACAGAGCCGTTCCGGGTCATGAGAGCCCGGATGGATATTGGAATGACGAGGAACAACGAGCGCGATGGCACCGCGCAGGATGATGCGCGCCCGGATGAGGAGCACCTGTCGCGCTATCGGCGCAGCTACCGGATGACGACGGACCGGCCGGAGCGGTTCTACTGGCTCTGGCAGGAGGCGATGGCGCATGCTCTGCTGCTGGAGCAGCAGCCGGAGCGCAGCTATCCGCAGCACGGCGACCTGACAGGTCTGCAATTGGCGGAAGGGGCAAGGGCGACCGCGCGGTTCTTCGCCTTCATGCTGGCGGAGGCGCCGGCGCGGGAGACCGAGCACTTCGAGGCCAAGATCATGGTCTACGAGGCGATGGTCTTCGACGAGGATGAGTTCCGCCGCTCGCACACGCCCTGGATGGTCGAGGCCGCGATGCAGCAGGATGCGCACGAACTCGGTATCAACCTGACCAAGGTGCCGATGACGCCCGGTACCCAGAGCCGGCACTGAGGACCTGAACCCATGTCCTTCGTGATCTACGATCTCGAGACGACCGGTCTTGAACCGCAATGGAACGTGCCGCTCCAGGTTGCCTTCCTCCACACCGATGAAAACCTCTCCTGTTTGGGAGAACTCTCTCTGCGCTGCCGCTTGCCGGCTCATATCGTGCCGTCACCCGGCGCGCTGATGACCACCGGCATCCGCCCCCAGCAGCTCGAGCAGGCGCCGCTCTCCCCGACCGAGATGCTCTGCGTCATCGCCAAGGCCCTGGAGTCCTGGGCGCCGGCGACCCTCATCGGCTACAACACGATCAGGTATGACGAGGAAATCCTCCGGCACGCCTTCTTCACCCATCTGCTGCCGCCTTACGGCACACAGCTGAACGGCCACCGCCGCGCCGATCTCCTCACCATGGTCAGGGCGGTGGCGATGCTCGAGCCGAAAGCGATCTGCGTACCGCTGAACACCATGGGCAAGCCGAGCTTCAAACTCGGTGAGGTCTGCCGGGCCAACGTCATCGCCCTGTCCGAGGACGCAGCCCATGATGCCCTCGCCGACGCGAAAGCGACGCTCACCCTGTTCCGGCATCTGCGCGAGGTCGCTCCTACGACGATCACGGCCATGCAGAGCCTCGCCGACAAGGGGGTCGCGAACCGCAGGCTCGCCGGCGGCGAGGTGCTCGTTCTCGGCGTCTCATCGCGATTGGCGCCGGTCGTCGGCGTTACGCCGAACCCGACCGTCGCAACGTCCTGGGCGGCGGCCGACCTCACCATCGATCCGGGGAGCTATCTCGATCTCCCAGCGGACGAGATCGGCAAGCTCGTCTCGGGCCCAGGCCCTCGTCCGATCCGAATGGTCAAGACCAATGCCCAACCGATCCTGCTGGCATACGAGCAAGGCTGTTACGCCCTGCCGCCCCAGCATCGCGATAGCCCGCTCTACCACGAGCGCGCGGCCCGTATCCGGGATCACGCCGGATTCCGGGCGAACCTCGCGGCCGCCTTGGCGAACCGCTTCGCCGATCGCGCGCCGTCGCCGCACCATGAGGCGACGCTCTATTCCGGCGGGTTCATCTCGAACGACGATGCCCGTGCCTGTGCCCGCTGGCATGGCTCGTCCTGGACGGACCGCCCCGCGATCGCGGCCGGGTTCAGCGACGAACGGCTCAAGGCCTTTGCCAACCGGCTGACCCTCCTGGAGGCGCCGCAATCGCTCTCGCCGGCAGCGTGGCGGAAAGGCCAGTCCTGGCTGCGCGATCGGCTGACGACCGAGGCCGATGTCCCCTGGCTGACGCTGCCGAAGGCGCTCGGCGAGGTAGCCGCCTTGCGTCAGATGCTTCCACCCGAAGACATCGGCGGCCACGCGCATCTCGATGGGATCGCGCGCTGGCTGTCCGCGCGCAGTGAGTTCTTCAGGCTCGCAGCCTGAGGCGACGAGACAGCGGCGATAACGACGAAGGCGCCGGAGACGGCGCCTTCGTCGTTTCAGGGACTTGCCGTTGTTGCCGCCGTTTCCGTTGCCGTTCCCGTTGTTTCCGTTCCCGTTGCCGCTATTGCCGCCGTTTCCGTTGCCGTTATTGCCGTTGCCCTGGGCCGTCAGCGTTCCACGGTTGCCGGGGTTGGCAGCAAAGCCGCCATTCCCCCGACCAGCGCCGTCGAAGTTGACAGCCGCGCTCGCGCCCGAAGCGACTTCCGCAGCGCCCGATGGCGAGCCGTTGTTTACCACGGCGTTCTTGCTGGATGGGGTGCCGGGGTTGAGTTCGCCGGTGCTCCAGACCGTCGGCTGGCGCCCGCTCTGGCCCGGAATAGCGGTCTCGCTGCGCGCGATGCCGCGGGTGACCTTGGAAATGTCGAGCTTCACGTCGCCGATCGGTGCCGAAATCCGGATCGCGCCCTTTGGTCCACCGACCACGCCCGGCGCGATGATACGTTGCGTCACGCTAACCTTGCTTGGGGACGTTCCTGGCGTCGCTGAGCGCAGGGCCTCGTCGGAACGCGGCAGCTTGACCGCACCGGGAAGTGCGCCGAGACCGCGGGTCGGAACGGCCAGCGGTGCCACGCGTGGCGACTGAACCGGGCCGGACTGGACCGGCGCGAGCGTTCCGGTGCCGGACAGGTTGAGCCCGACATTCGAGCCGAAGGAAGCGCGCGCGCTCTGCCCAGGTGAAACCAGCGCGAACTGACCCGAGCGGAAATCCGAGACCTGCACCTGGCCACGGACGACATCGACCTTTGCCCTGCCGCCCTGCAGCGAGACACGGAACTGCGTGCCCTTCACCACGGCTGCGAGATAGGGAGTTTCGACTTCGAAATGCGGCACGTTACGCTTTTCGACATCGAGCAGGATCGCGCCCGCCTGCTGGATGATCGTAGTTTGGCCAGTTCGACCAGCCTCGGGCAGGCTGATCGAGGAGTTGGCGGAGACGAGAATGCTCTCGGTGCCGCGCACCAGAAGCACGCGGCCGTTGCGACCCGTGCGAACGGTCTGACCAGGGCGAAGGATCGGGTTATCGGACATTGACGCAGGCTGGACGCCGCTGCCGCCGATCCAGGCTTCGCCCGAAACCTTGACAACGCGCCAGGTGGCGTCCTGGGCCAAGCTCATCGAGCTTGTCGCAAAGGCGATGAGCAGAGCGGCAGTGCGCGCCACCTGGTGGAGCTTGAAAGAGAACATTGGTCGACGCCTTGCCCGATCGCCTGCCGAATTCCGGTGGCGTGGCAAACTAAAACAGACCTGTGAACAGAGGCTTAGGAGATATCTCTAGAGGCCTTCCAATAAAGCAAAGTTCGTTAACCATGCGTGTTTAACTCTCGTTCAGCATAATTCCGCCTGAGCGAAGAGGACGACCGTGGAGCGCCATAACCGACACGCATCATCGTGGCGCAATGGCATGGCAGTTTCATGCGTCGCCATCGCTCTGGCAGCCTCAGCCCTGCCTGTCCGGTCTGAGGAAATCTCGCTGCGCCCCGCTGTCGGTCGAGAAAGCCCTGCGCCCTCGCAGAACGACCGGAAGGCACTGGATGAACGACAGGGTGGGCCGTCGCTCCCACCCAGTGACAAGCCTGCCGCGTCATCGGCATCTGCCAGCACTCAGCCCCTTTTCGCGCTCAAGCGCGTCGAGATTACCGGAGCGACCGCTCTGCCGGCCGAACGGCTTGAGGACACCTATCGCCGCCATGTCGGCCAAAAGGTTTCGCTCGCGGATCTGCAAACGGTCACGGAGGCATTGAGCCAGGCTTATCGGGAGAAGGGGTTTCACCTCACTCGCGCGATCATCCCGCCCCAGGAATTGGCGGCCGGTGTCCTGCGCATCTCCGTCATCGAGGGTGTGATCGCTGACATCGTCGTGAGAGGCGATCCCTATGGCACCTTCGGCGTCGCATCGGTGCTGTCGCCGATCACGCAGGAGACCCCATCACGTCGCCCGACGCTGGAAAGGCAGCTCCTGCTCGTCAACGACCGGCCCGGCATCCAGGTCAGCGACACGACGCTGGACGAGATTACCCCATCGAGCGGGCGCTTCCGGCTGACCGTCACGGTGCAAACCTGGCGGGGCTATACCGCCGCGGGCACCGACAATCTGGGATCGGCAGCGATAGGTCCGTGGCAGGCCTCGTTCAATGTCGCGCTGAATTCGCTCATCCTGACCGGCGACACACTCGCCATTTCCGGATCCACTGTGCCCAATGCGACCCGTGAGATGCGGTTCGGGCGCGTCAGCTACGACGCTCCAATCGGCTTCGACAGCTTTCGCCTGGGCATGTCCGCGTCAACCAGCCATGTCTGGCCGGGCGATCAGCGACGTTGGAACCGCACAGCTTCGCAGGCAGACACTTATGAGGTCCGGGCCGCCTATGCGCCCCTGCTGACCCAGAACCATTCGCTCTGGCTGACCGGCGCGCTCAGCTTCGTCGATGCCACCGAACAGAATGGCTTCGGGCTCGTCTACAAGGACCGGATCAGGCTCGCCAGCATCAGCGCCGACTACAAGGCCCACGTCACCGATGGCAGCTGGAGCTATCTCAGCGCCACCTACAAGCAGGCGCTCGGCTACGATGGGTCGTCGACAGACAACGACGACTGGATTTCCCGTCGCGGAGCCTCCGGGCATTTTTCCGTGTTGAGCGGCGCCTTCACCCACTATCAGAACCTGGTGGACCGCTGGTCGCTCAAGCTGGCCGCAGCCGGTCAGGTCGCTTCCGGACCCCTGCTCATCTCGCAGCAATACTATCTCGGCGGCAACTGGTTCGGACGCGGTCTGCCGGGCGGCTGGATTTCCGGAGACAACGCGATCGCGGGGTCCGCCGAGGTGCGGTTCGACGGTGTGCTGAACAGCAGCTTCGCCAAAGGCTATCAACTTTATGCCTTTGTCGAGGGTGGTGCGACGGAGACAAAGCTCCAGCCGCGCGAACTTATTCAGAGCATCGCTTCGGTCGGAGCGGGCGTGCGCGTGTTCGTCAACGACGAATTGCAACTTGGTGTCGGCGTCTCGAAGCCGATCGTCTATCGCTCGCCGACCGATCACGATCGGGGGGTGACGTTCCTGTTCTCCCTTTCACATGCTCTTCGGCTGTGCCCGACGAGCGAAGGGATACGCTGCAAGAGCTAGGCTCGGCCGTATCGCCATGTGCCACAGGCGCGCGTTGGGCATATGACGAGGAAGACGAGCGCGATGGCACCCCGCAGAATGACGCACGCCCGGATGAGGTGCCCCTGTCGCGCTATCAGCGCAGCTACCGGATAGCGACGGACGGCCGGAGCGGTTTTCCGAGCGGCGCGGTCTCAGGTCTGCGGCTGGGCCAGGGAGACGGGCGAGGGAGCTGATCCTGTAGGACGCCCTCTCTAATCGGCCGGGTAAGACGCTGAACGATATTGCGGCACGTGCGACGTGGTGGCATTCCCAGTGCACCAACGACTTCGATGTCGGTAACGAAACCCATGACCAGCTGCACGAACGGATCTTGGCGGACATCGCCGAGCTCTCGGCAGCTCCCCCTGCCGCGCATATCGCTACGGGGTTCCTGACCCGCTGGTTGAAGAAGACGGGGAGCTGAGCGATGCGGGGAGCCCGACATGACGTTCCGGGGGCGATGGTCTCGGCAGAGTTTGCCCTAAAGAACAGGGAGGAGACTGGTGGTTCGTGAGCCTGATCGACCGCTGATTTTCGATCGCCTCGATTTTCGGCCTCTGGGCGGTGAACTCTGTGTCACCTCAAAGGAACTCGCCCGCCAAATCGATTTCCGCGACGCGCTCAGCGATCTCATCGATCGCGCGCCTACCGGCGCAATCGCGCGCAAACTCTACGTTCGCAACTTCGGCGCCAAGGCGAATGCCGGCCGCTACCTCGGCCGGGCCTGGCGCCGGCTCGGGGCGCTCTCAGATGCGCTTGAAGCGCGCCGCGGCGGCCCGATGAGCCACGAATTCGCAGAGGCCACAAAGGGAGCGACGCTTCTCATCGGCGCAGATCTCGTCGCGGCGACGCTGGTCGACCAGTCCAAGGAAACCAGGGACAAGGTCATCTCGCTGATCGCCATCACCTTCCCCGAGATGGGGGCGGCCGACCTCTACCGCGACTTCGACTGCGCCGTAACCGGCAGTCGCCAGGATGCCGAGGCGATCGTCGCCATCACCGGCAAGGCCTTCGAGCGGGAATTCCCGGCTATCGGCCGCTGGTACCAGCGCACCATCGCAACCCCGGTCGCCCGGGTCACGGATCCGAAGGGTCTGCTCGACGATGCCGCAATCGCGCGCTACCAGCTCCTCGCGCCCATCCAAGGCCAGCAGCTCCTCGACTTCTCCGACACGTTCTCGATCCGCGCGCTGAATGCAGGCCTGATCGCGATGCTCGTCGGCGTTCAGATGACGCAACGCCAATTCACGCCCCATCGCGCACCGCACGCGGCCTGAAAGCGACCCGCCGGCGGGCAGGGCGCCCGCCGGCCCCTCAGCCATAGAAAGATCGGACGATGACAACGATGTCGGCCTCGCATGGGCGCGCGCCTACCAAAAGCAAAGCGGAGAAAGCGCCTAAGCTGCACGGCTTCCGCGTGACGCTCTACGGAGATCACAACAGGCAGCTCTTCCAGTGGGCCGGGAAAGCAACTTCCGCTGCCCTTGCGGAACAACTCGGTTTCGAAACCTACTCACTCGCGGTGCGGGCGCTTTGCCAGGCTCAAGGGGTATCCGCGTCGCTCGGAGCACTTGGCCTAACCATCACAGCCTCAGATGTGCAAAAATCCTCGGCGCCGGAGGGCTGGCGCATTCGGTTCGATGTGCCCGAGCGGATCAAGAACCAGCGAGGCGCAAACCTCGTACCGATCCAGCACAATGAGCTGCGGGCCCTTCTGGCGAGCGGCGCGCTGATGGATCCGGTCTGTCGGGAGGCCGCCCGCGCTCTCCACCGGATGCGGATCGGCTTCTGGTTCTGCCACGCGGGTGGGAAGGGGCTCAATGATGTCGGGGCATGCCTCCTAATCAACCGGGACGGCAGGGAAATCCGGCATCAGTTCGAGAATGCCGCGCTCCGCGACGCACTGCGACTTCTCAGCCTGCGCACCCGCATACCGTTCGCAGGTGGGACGGCGCTGCCGGAATTTCACCCATTCGCAGGCCCCAGCTGCGAAGTCGTGCTGCCCAGCAGCGCGGTCGTCCGGACGATCTTCCTGACGGACCCGCCCCAGCCACCCGAGCTGTTGATCCAGTGGCTGACCCAGGAAGGCTACACGTCCGTCGCTCATCGGCTCTGAGCGGTCTCCGTGGTGGTCGGCGGCTCACGCCGGCGAGCCCAAGCGAGACCGGGTCAGCCACTGGATCTTGGACGCCTCATTTCGTCGGAGTCCGAGATCCAGCAGCTGCTCGGGCATGCACCCCTGACGATCCCGGGGCCGGGAGACGCACGATGCTCGACGTTCAGCTACGATGCCGTCCTCCTGCGGAATGCCGACGGCGTCCTGCCCATGGGCAAGGCCAACTTCCAGGGCCTCTGCCTACACGTGCGCAACCGCGCCAACGTCATCGCCTCGGTACAAGCTCGAGACGGCCCCAGGGCAGGCCTCGGCCGCCACTGGCCGGAGGACGAGAACCTGCATGGCCGTCCAGGCGGGCGAACGCCGTTCGCCCGAGCAATCCGGCCGGGAGCCGTCTTGCCCTCGCGCCCCTCCCCATAGGGAGACCGTCCCAAGAAGACAGCGACGACTTTTTCGCGTCAGACGAAGCGGAGGAGCTCCGCCCCCGGCTCGCCCACCTCGCAGGGCTCGGAACGCAGAGGGCTCGCCGGAGGGCGCCGTCCAAGGGGGCCGGCCCATGACGCCGACCTCCCATGAACGAAGATGGCGGCCACGGGGGACCGGCACCAGGGAGGCGTCATCATGATGGAGTCCGTCCAAGGGGACGATCCATCCCGGGCGCCGCATGGCGCCCCTCGGCGGCTCAAGCCGAGGCGAACGCTGGGACCCAGTCGAAGCCCTGCTCGACGACGAGATCCCCAGGATCGGCGCGATCCCGGTTCTCCAGGACCCTCATGCCGAACGTGACGCCGATGGTCCGCTCTGGCCGCTCCCTAACGGGACGATCCGACCAGACCGCCCCGGGGCCGGCCTTCAGGCGCCGGTAGAGCTCGGCGAACCCCGGCCCCAGGGCGCGCTTGTCGGGATCGGGCTCTCCCGGATCATCCCGGGACACCACGTCGACCAGCCGTAGGTTGATCCCGCCATAGAGGCCGGACTGGACCGACCAGGGCTCGGCGCCGGACGCACCGGCCGCGGCCGCCGCGAGGCAGAGGTCTCGGGCGGCGGCCAGGCGCACGGCGAGCATTGTCGCATCGAGACCGCGCCAGCACAGCGCCGCGACGTCGTAGCCCGACATCACGTCGTCCCAGAAGCCGTGGACCAAGCCCTCGCACGCGAAGGGCGCAATCCCGGCGAGGCGCCGGCGCTGCCACATCTGATAGCCGGCGATGCGCAGCTCGCGCGGCACGAGGTCGAACCGGAAGTAGGGCGCGACCGTCGCGAGCGCCGCACGCCCCGCCGGACCGAGGGCCGAGAGCTCGTCGCCCGCCGCCTCGGCGTCCGACATCTGCAGGCGCTCCGCGTCGGGATACCAGCCCTTCGGGACCTCGGCGTACGTCTTCGCGACGTAGGTCGCGATCGCCCTGTCGGATTTGATGCGCGCGGCCCAGGCCTTGGGGAAGTCCTTCGTCAAACGCTCGGCCGTGCCGTCGGGATGGGCCCGGACGATCGGCATGCCGAGGCGGCCGAGCGCGATGTCGACGGGAAGCATCCGGGGGATGCCGCGCTCGCCGTCGCCGAGGAGGGCGATGACCTCCTCGCGGGCGAAGTCGAAGTCCATCTCGAGCGACATGTCCCCGGCGAACGCGACGTCGTCCTCCGCCAGCTCGAGGCCGAGCCGGCGCTTCAGCACGATGTGCTTCAGCCGATCGTAGGGATCGTCCCAGTTCACGGCAGATCCTTCTCATTCGAAAGGCCGAGCTTCACCAAAGCCTCATCGAGGCAGAAGGGCCATCCGGAACATTCGGGATCAGCCATGACCTGCGCCACGTCCCATGCCGTGAAAACCGCAACGCGGGGCATCGGCCCGAGGAAGGCCTCATCCTCAGGTGTCAAACCAAGTCCAAGCATGTTCTTCAAGGCAAGGACACGCAAACGGCCGAACCAGCTGCCCGGTTGGTGCCTGATCTGCAGCCTCGGTATCGACGGCTTCGGTTTCCTCGCCATGCCTGCGAGATACCAGATCGCGCTGATTCGCGCGAACCCGCGTTCCCGTTCCGTGCTCGCCACAAGGCGGCACGACATGATAGCGTAATCGGAAGACCCCCCGAGAAAGGCGCGCCGATGGCCGCTGAGGCAGGAGCCGAGCATCCAATCACCGATGCGGACGACGCCGATATCCGGCGAATCGCAAGGCTCCACCAAGCGCAGGCGTTCGACAACGTCGACTTAGATCGGCTGCTGGCAGAGCGGCCCCTGACCTACGGGCGGGCCCGCTGGATCGGGCGCCACCTCATGCTCGCCAGCAAGGGGATCCACGCCTACCGAGACGGGCAGCGCATCCTGTCAATGCTGGAGCGCTGAGTTCGTCGGGGTGGGGCCACGAGATGGGCGAAGGACGATGCGGGAACCCCGCAGGAGGAAGAGCGTGACCAAAAAGGCGATCGACGTGCCGCAGAGCCCAGAGCAGGCCCGCCAACTGATCGAGGCGTACCTGGCGGGACACGACGACCGGATCCTGTCCGAGGCCATCGCCGCCCTGAAGACCCAGGACGACGAAGGCGACTTCGCCGTCATGTCCGGCTCCGGCAACGAGGTCAGCGCCTTCGTGAAGGCGCTGCACCTGCTCAAGAGGGCCGGGCTTATCACGCCGGAGGAGTCGATCGCCTTCATCAGGCGGTCCACAAGTCCAACTTCAAAGGCCTCGGCCTACGGGTGAACGACAGGGCGAACATCATCGTCTCGCAAGAGCTCGAGACGGGGCTGGATCAGGTCGCCCCTGCCACTGCGTCCCGGAAGAAGACCTTCGGCATCGAAGACTAGGCGAACGAACGCCGTTCGCGCGTCCAGTCCGTCCAAGCGCCACCCCTTCCTCGCGCCCCCCCCCTCGGGGGAGCCCGACATCAGGGAACAGCGACGACTGTTCCGACGTCAGGTCGGAACGGAGGAGCTCCCGGCCCTATCGGGCCTCCACGCGGGATCCCATAAAACCGGTTCAGATCGGGTCATGACAGAGTGCGGGCTGACCCACGGGACCCGCGCCGTCAAAGGAAAAGGGGAGGGCAACGATGCTCGCGAGGATCAAGGCGGCCATCCGGAGGATGACCGCATCCCGTCCCGGGCCGAGAGACCGCATCGCGGAAGCGCCGGCGGAGGTTCCGGCGGCGCAGCCGGTCCAAGTCGAGGTCCCTAACCCAGACGACTGGACCGACGCGCAGCTCGAGGCCCTCGTCGCCGGCAAGGCGCCGCCGCGCAGGATCTACGAGGACGGCGACAAGATCGCCTACTACCAGGCGACGGACGCCGAGCGCCTGGCGTGGAACGCCTACGTCGGGAAGGCGGTCGAGACGTTCAACTCGAATCCGCGCCTCGACAGCTACGACAGCGTTGACGTCTATCCGGGCTTCACCCGGGCCGGCCGCCAGACGCCGTGGATCCCGCCGGTCCGGTTCCCGGAGTGGCTCCTGGCGACGTAGTCGCTGTTGCTGGCCTCCCTCATGTCAGCGACGCTAAACGGAGAGGATCATGTTGAACGAGCGGTGGAGACGACGCCCAACAACACGGCTGCTCGGCAAAGCCGTGACGTTATAGTCGATCTGAAATTCCGAAATCACGGCCGCCTCCAGCTTACCTCGCCAGAGGCGAGGTTGAGCTCGCCAATGGCGAGGGTCTCAACCTCATCGGATCGAATAAGTAGGCCCTCCAGGCCCACAGACGACGCTACGTCTGCTTCGATCAATCACGGGTGACTGATTCGAGATTTAAAAGCCAGTGGCGCCGACGTGGCGTGCCCTGAAAAGCCGCCGATAAAGCCGGATTCCGACCACGCGCCTGAAGCACTGCGGCCGTCTTCTCAGCAAGGACAACGAAACAGATCCCGCACCGTGTTGCTGGTCTTCCGCTTGATAAGGCGGAAACAGACCTGCTCACTGGCGGCTGTCCCCCCATCAGGACGCCCGCCGAAGCTGCGACGCGCCACTATGGGACTCGGCCACCATCTGATCGGCCCAGGCCAAATCCTCGGCTGTGAAACCTGGGATCGGGTCGTCAAGAATTGCTGTCAGCGCGGCACGATCAAGCTGCCCACTGCGGATGACGAAGGCCAGAGCCTCGCGCGTTTCCTGTTCAGCCCGCAGTTGCGCGGCCAGCGCCGCGATCAGTCGATCCTTGGCAGCGATGGGCATGCGCGACTCCCGTTTTCGGTTGCCGATGAACTGACGGCGCGATGGATTCCGTCAGGCTGGGCCAGAGAGGTATGTGAGCCGGTCGTCCAAGAAATCCCAGCGGGCTCTGCACCGCGTACTTTAGCTTAGATGCCAGCGGCGAAACGGCCCAGAATGCGGACACCGCAAACGGCCCCACATTCGGCATTGACTCCTAGCGAACAGATGTTCTTCCTATGTTCTCATCAGGGGAGCGTGAACCATGTCGGCATTGCCAGCGGATCAGCAGGTCGAGTACGACCCGCTTGATGCCGAAATCACGGCGCTCGTCGCGGACCTGATCGAGGAACACGAAGGCTTCGAGCGGGCGGCGTTGCGGGCTCTGGCAGGAAGCTACCTGATGCTGCTGTCCGAGAGCGACAGGCTGAAGGCAGACGCCAATCGATCGACCTCGCGCGGCTTCCTGCGCGGGCTGTTCTCGGAAGGCGCGCGGCCTGCCATCGACGACGAAGTGTGACGCGATGATGCACACCCAGCTCGCGCTCATCGGCCCGCCGGTCTTCATCTCGGCGTACCGCAAGGCGGTGCGCACAGGCTTTCCGTCTCCGGCTGACGACTATCTGGATGCGCCGATCGACCTGTCCCGCACGCTGATTCAGAATGCGCCGGCCATCTTCATCATGACGGTCGCAGGCGATAGCGCGATCGACGCCGGCATATTCGACGGTAGAGCCTGTCGAAGCTGGTCTCCCCGAAAGGTGTGCGGGTCGTCCGTGTCTCGCCGGGCTGGATTGCGACGGAAGGGTCGATCAACTTCGCGGAGCGACTCGCCGAACAACATGGCGTGAGCGTCGCGGCGAGTACGAAGATGATCATGGATTCCCTCGGGGGCATTCCGATCGGCCGCCCGGCCAGCACCGACGAAGTCGCAAGCCTGATCGCCTTTATCGCCTCGGACCGAGCCGGAAGCATCACCGGAACCGAATACGTCATCGACGGCGGGACCGTGCCGACGGTCTATGCCAGCTAAGGCTCTCGCGGTTAGTCGGGGCCGGATAAGCCTGAAATCTGCCGACCCGAGCGAGATGCCTGTCGTCGACGCCAACATGTTGTCGGATCCACGCGACTTCGAAACGGCTCGGGCTTGTGTGAAGCTTTGCCGCGAGATCGGCAGCAGCGACCGATTCAAGCCTTTCGTCAGCGCCGAACGTATCCCTGGAACTGGTCGTCAGGTCGACGATGCCTTCATCCGCGATGCTGCGGTGACCTACTGGCATCAGTGCGGCACCGCGAAAATGGGCTCGGATGACATGTCGGTGGTCGATGCCAAGCTCGCGGTGCATGGGATAGCCGGCCTGCGGGTCGCCGATGGCTCGGTGCTGCCGCGTGTCACGATCGGCAACACCCAGGCTCCTTGCGCCATCGTTGGCGAGCGTGCTGCCGATCTGCTGCGACGGCAGTACCAGCTGTAAGCCAAGCCTTCTAACCCAAACATGCTGAAGCGCGCTGACCGCGCTTCAGCAATCCCAGCATTGCGGTGAGGCGCATATCCATTCCCAGTCCGTTCCGCTCGATGCACCCGCTGCCCTGCGCCCGGAAGCGCCGAGCCGAGGTCCGGGCGGAACGCGCCACAAGCGGACATTCATCGGCCTCCAGGAAGCGGACATCCGGAGTTCCATTATTAGCTTCGCAGCTCTCAGCGAACCGATCTCAGCTTGCGCGACTGAAATTATGTCGATATATCTCGACATATGGAGTCTGATCAGGTCATCCTCGCCCTTGCCGCGCTCGCGCAAGGCACTCGTCTCGAAGTCTACCGCATTCTTGTGAGCGCCGAGCCGGAGGGATTGGCGGCAGTCCCGGCTCCTCTGCGAGAAGATCGAGGCGATCGAGCCTGGGTTCGGCATCGAGATCATGACGCTGGCGGCGACCCTGGCTGAGCCCCTCGAACGAAAGCAGACGGTTAGCTCCCTCGTTGACGAAACCAGCACGGACGTGTCCGGCTTGATCGACATCCTCGCCAATCGTGTCGGTGAGCGGGCGGTCTATCGCATGGCTCCGGTTGCCAGCGATGTACCCGAGCGTTCTGTTCGCCGTGTCGCGGCGCTGACTGAGGAGACTGGAGCGGTCTGGCCAGGCCACTGGCCGCGCCCGGCGAGGCTGCTACCCAGACCGGAACCGGTCGAGACCATGGCGNTCGCGGCGCTGACTGAGGAGACTGGAGCGGTCTGGCCAGGCCACTGGCCGCGCCCGGCGAGGCTGCTACCCAGACCGGAACCGGTCGAGACCATGGCGCTGCTGCCGGACCATCCACCGGCCTGGTTCAGCTGGCGCGGGATCCGCCGCCGGGTCCGGCGCGCAGATGGCCCAGAGCGTGTGTTCGGTGAGTGGTGGAAGCGCGAGGCGGAGATGGTCGCCGTGCGCGACTACTTCCGGGTGGAGGATGATGCCGGAGAGCGCTACTGGCTCTATCGCGCAGGCGATGGCGAAGACGTCGCCACGGGTTCGCATCGCTGGTTCCTGCACGGTGTGTTCGGATGAGCGCCCGGTATGCGGAGCTACAGGTCACCAGCCATTTCAGCTTCCTGCGCGGCGCGTCCTCAGCCGATGAGCTGTTCGCACAGGCGGCGCTGCTCGGCATCGAGGCGCTCGCGGTCGTAGATCGTAATTCGCTGGCCGGGATCGTCCGGGCGCACGAGGCGGCGAAGACGACCGGCGTCAGGCTCATCGTCGGCTGCCGTCTCGATCTCGCGGACGGCATGTCACTGCTGGTCTATCCAACGGACAGACTGGCTTATTCCCGCCTATGCCGTCTGCTTTCCATCGGCAAGAAACGGGGCGGAAAGGCGCGATGTCATCTCGAATGGTCGGACGTCGCTGCGCATTGCGATGGCCTGGTCGCGGTACTCGTCCCGGACTTGGCCGACGAGGATTGCGCCTTTCGCCTACGGCGGCTCCGCGAGAGCTTTGCTGACCGCGCCTATCTGGCACTGTCGCTGCGGCGCCGACCGAACGATCACCTTCGGCTCCATGAGCTATCGAACCTTGCGACGCGGATGCGCGTGCCCACGGTCGTGACCAACGACGTGCTCTTCCACGAGCCGGCCCGCCGGATCCTGCAGGACGTCGTCACCTGCATCCGTCACAACGTCACGATCGACGCCCTCGGCGACCGGCGCGAGCGCCATGCCGACCGCTATCTGAAGCCTCCCGAGGAAATGCACCGCCTCTTCGCGCGCTACCCTGAAGCCTTGGCGCGGACGCTGCAGATCGCCGATAGATGCCGGTTCTCGCTCGACGAGCTCGCCTATCAGTACCCCGAGGAGCGCGACGATCCCTCACTTACGCCGCAAGAGACGCTGGCGAAGTTGACCTGGGAAGGCGCTGCTCAGCGGTACCCCGAAGGTCTCTCCGAAAGCGTTCGGGCAAGCCTGAACCACGAGCTGACGCTGATCGAAAGGCTCGGCTACGCGCCATACTTCCTGACGGTGAACGCGATCGTTCGCTTCGCTCGCTCGCGCGACATCATCTGCCAAGGTCGGGGCTCGGCGGCAAACTCGGCAGTCTGCTTCGTGCTCGGCATTACCTCGATCGATCCCAGCATCAACGATCTGCTGTTCGAGCGCTTCGTCTCCGAGGAGCGCCGGGAACCACCCGACATCGATGTCGACTTCGAGCATGAGCGGCGTGAGATCGTCATGCAGTGGGTGTTCGACACCTATGGCCGAGATCACGCGGCCCTGTGCTCGACCGTCATTCGCTACCGGACCAAGGGAGCCTTGCGCGATGTTGGCAAGGCATTGGGGCTGCCCGAGGATTTGATCGGCACATTATCGTCGCAGGTCTGGGCCTGGTCGGAGGAGGGCGTCGAGAAGCGGCACGTCGAGGAGCTGAACCTCAACCTGGCCGACCGCCGTCTGCGCCTAGCGCTCGATCTCGCCCGCCAGCTTCATGGCACCCCGCGCCATCTGTCGCAGCATCCCGGCGGCTTCGTCCTCACCCATGACCGCCTCGACGACCTGGTCCCGATTGAGCCGGCAGCGATGGCCGATCGTCAGGTCATCGAATGGGACAAGGATGATATCGACGCGCTGAAGTTCATGAAGGTCGATGTCCTCGCCCTGGGCATGCTGACCTGTATGAAGCGAGGCCTGGACATGCTCGCGGACCATAAGGGTATCGCGCTCGACCTGGCTTCGATCCCGCCGGAAGATCCTCGGACCTATGCGATGATCCGCAAGGCCGACACGCTCGGCACATTCCAGATTGAGAGCCGCGCGCAGATGTCGATGCTGCCCCGGCTCAAGCCCCGCACCTACTATGACCTCGTCGTGCAGGTCGCGATTGTGCGGCCCGGCCCGATCCAGGGCGACATGGTCCATCCCTATCTCCGCCGGCGTGAGGGCCGCGAGCCTGTCCACTACCCCAAGCCCGAGCTGGAGAAGGTTCTGGGCAAGACGTTGGGCGTGCCGCTCTTCCAGGAGCAGGCGATGCGCGTCGCGATCGAATGCGCCGGCTTCACGCCCGGCGAAGCCGATATGCTGCGGAAGAGCATGGCGACCTTCAAGTTCACCAGCGGCGTGTCGAAGTTCAAGGAAAAGCTCATCGCCGGCATGGTGGCCAACGGTTACGAGGCCGAGTTCGCCGAGCAGACCTTCCGACAGCTCGAAGGTTTCGGCTCCTATGGCTTTCCAGAAAGCCATGCAGCTTCCTTCGCGCTGATCGCCTACGCCTCCGCTTGGCTAAAATGCTGGCATCCAGACGTGTTTTGCGCCGCGCTCTTGAACAGCCAACCCATGGGCTTTTATGCGCCGGCGCAGATCGTGCGGGATGCCCGCGATCATGGCGTCGATGTGCGGCCGGTCTGCGCCAACGCGTCGCGATGGGACTGCACGCTGGAGCCGACTGGCGACGAGGCTCGGTTTGCCGTTCGCCTCGGGCTGCGGATGGTTAAGGGGCTCTCCAATGCCCATGCGGCGGCAATAGTCACGACGCGAGCCCGCCTGCCGTTCGAAACGATCGAGGATCTCTGGCGTCGGGCTCGCGTACCAGTCGCGGCGCTGGCCCGGATTGCCGAGGCCGATGGCTTCCGGCCGAGCCTTGGTCTGGCACGGCGGGAGGCGATATGGGCGATCCGCCTCCTACGCGACGAGCCGTTGCCGCTATTCGCCGCAGCAACGGATCGGCAAGCCGACGAGACCCCAGAACCTGCAGTTGCGCTCCGACCGATGGCCGCCGGCGGAGATGTGGTCGAGGACTATCGTAATGTCGGGCTATCACTCCGGGATCATCCCATCTCGTTCCTGCGGCAGGACCTCAGCCGCAAGGGCATCGTCAGCTGTCAGGCCGCAATGGACGCGCGCGATGGACGCTGGCTCGAAGCCGCCGGCATCGTGCTGGTGAGGCAGCGGCCGGGCTCGGCGAAAGGCGTGATGTTCATCACCCTCGAAGACGAGAGCGGTATCGCGAACCTCGTGGTCTGGCCGAAGGTGTTCGAGCGCTTCCGCCGAACGATACTGTCGGCCGGGATGATCGCAGTGCGCGGGCGCATCCAGCGCGAGGGCGAAGTCGTCCACCTCGTGGCGCAGAGGCTCACCGACCTATCTGCCGACCTTGCCGGTGTTGGGAAGCGCGGGCAGCCTTTCCCGCTGCCTCATGGACGAGGTGACGAGTTTCATCATGGCTCTGCAACGCCTGATCCGCGCGATCTTCCGCCCAAGGGACTACGAGCCCGGGACATTTATATCCCCGATCTGCATATCGACGCGATCAAGGTGAAGACGCGAGATTTTCGGTGACCCGGCTGCCGGCGAGGATCGAAATGCTCCTGCCTTATATCGACCAGCGGGAATGCTGATCTCCCATCCATGTCCCATCAACGCGTGCGAGTGATCGATCTGGAGACCGCTGGCGACGGCCCCCACGATGTCTGCGAGATTGGATGGCAGGACGTCTCGTTAGGAGCCAATGGGCGGTGGGAGGTCATAGAGGAGCGCGGCGCGCTTCTCGTCAATCCCGGACGGCCTGTCTCCACCGATACTATGGCTGTGCATCATATTCGGGATGAGGACGTTGCTGGTGCTCCGTACTGGAAGGACATTGCACCGTCCGTCTTGAAGCCAGATGGCGGAGTTCTAGCGTTAGCGGCCCACCGCGCGTCGTTCGAGCAGCGATATTGCCGACCGCGGCTGAGCGCAGGTGCTCAATGGATCTGCACCTGGAAATGCGCCTTGCGCCTTTGGCCGGATCTGCCGCGGTTCTCGAACCAGATGCTTCGATATCAGCGCAAGCCTGCGGGGCTAGTTCATGAGATTGGGCTGCCGGCTCATCGTGCGATGCCCGACGCTTATGTTACGGCACACCACCTTCGGGACATGCTGAACGAGGCTTCGCTCGATCAGCTGATTGCCTGGAGTGCGGAGCCAGGCTTGTTGCCCCGCGTACCGAATGGTCCTGATCGCGGTAAAAGCTGGGATCAGCTGAGTGTGGCAGCACTGACCGAGTTCGCCGCGAGTCGCGATGCCGATCTTCGATTCAGTGCACAAACTGAGATGAGATGCAGGCAGTTGGCATCTACAAGCGAACTTGAGCCTGCTCAAAAGACCCTGCTTTAGGACGAGGTGTCACCGTTTCCGAGCCGTGCTTTGAACATTGACGGCGGGAAATATCTCAAACTTTCGGCGGTAAGCTCGATCTATCAAACACCGGAATAGACTCCGTTGAGCCTTCTAGCCTTTGTCCCAGTGGCACGTCCTCGGCTGCTTGCCGCACAGCTTCTTCAATTTCGGTAAGACCGTCACTCGTGTCGTTTGCGTCGCTGCCTTCGTCATGGATGTTTGTCTGATCGCTCACGCGGCGACCTGTTGAAATGGGGTCGGCCGCGAGCGGACTCTCGCTCGGCGCAATCTGCTCGCGCTCTTCTTCCAAAATTGCCGGATTCTCGCGGGATTTTTGCATGGCTGTCTCCTTAGAAAGGGAAGTGAAATCGCCTTCTTTTGTTCCGTAGAGCAAGACGTGCTCGATTGACCGATCGGAGTACGCTGGAGCTATGCCGGACTCAGCGCCCATATCGCTCGGACTTTCACCGGTGCGTTTCTCTGTCCGAGCAAGTCAGCTTACGCCCCATGTCGCCCAAACCTCGCGTCGCGGGACCTACCGGCTTCGATATCGATGGGGTAGTCCAGACCTCATCAACGGCACCTTGTAGCCGCGTCGGCGCCATCAGAATCTAAGCGCGGCATGTCCCATCTCCCCCGGACGTCGCCAATCGTTGCAGGTTCAAGTAACTGGGTTCGAAACCGCACAATTCGGCTAGGCGGGGGAAACTGATCGTGACGGTGTTCCCTTCCCATTTGAGGAGACCGGTACGACGCAACGTCTGAATGCTTCGGTTCATATGCACGGCGGAAAGGCCAATCACATCCCCTAATAGCGCCTGCGAAAGCGGCAGATCGAAGCTATCAGCAGATACGAGCCCTTGCGCGCGCATCCTAATATATTGTTCGCACAGGAAGTGTGCCAACCTATCCGACGCCTTACGCCTGGCCATGGATGCCAGCCAGTAGCGCTGAATTGCAGCATCGACGGCTATGAAACGCCATAGGAGTCGGTTGATCGTCTGGCTAGCTATCAGGCGCCCGATGTCAGTGTGCGAAACAAAAGCCATCACCACCTGGGTGAGCGCAACCACATCATGATCCAGCGAATCGAGAAGGAAGGCGTGGAGGTCTACGAAGTCCCCACGGATGTACATTCCAACAAAAGCTCGCGCGCCGCGCGGCATTATAATTTCACGGCTGGCTAGACCGGAAATCACGAAGCAGCTTTCGTGAGGCGATGTATGCGCGCGTGCAATCGCGCTTCCGCGGGCATAACGATGAAGCCTGAAAGAAGTATCACGGAGCGCGGTTTCGTCACCGCCACTGAGGCTGCCGTGGAGGCTAAGCGCCGATATCAGTAACTCGGCTGCGTCTTGCGACTGCATAGGATGTTGCCTTTATTTGTCGGAACGCAACGCCTGCGTTCACTGAAATGTTCATCGCAGGTGTGCACGCTCTCGTTTCGGGTTGGTTGAATGGCTACTAGTCGGCTGAAGTGTCCATGGTCGCCTTGCAGGCGCTATCCGGCTCGCCGCCTTCGCAAACCGCGAGATGCGAGCCCCACCGAGAGCAATGTCGGGACGACTAACGCACTCGCTTTCTTGTCTTCATTTGGAAGCCAGGCCTGTCGACAGTGACCACTCGCTCCAAGACGAGACGCCGGTGCCTCATCACGATGCGTGCTATTTGACAGCGACGCCACGATTAAGTTTGAAATGGCGGGGGATGCAGACGTGCTGACGATCCTCCCCGTGGCGGCCTTGTTCGAGCTTGAAGCGATGCTCGCGAACGCAAATCAGGAGCAGGCGAAATATCATCATATCCTAAGTTAGTGATACCCGCCGCCAGGGTGCCATTTTACCCAACCAGCATTTGGGTCGGCGCGATGAAAACTACCTTAGAGAGAGCATTCGAACTCGCCAGGTCGGGGAGGTTCGAGAAGGTCAGGGATCTGCAGCGTGCGCTCTCAGCAGAGGGCTTCACGGTGCAGCAGGTCAGTGGACCGACGCTGTTTGATCAGCTCCGAAAGCTAATGAAGGAAGCTAAAGTCCGCGAGGTTGAGTGACTTGGGTTAGGTAATTCGCCCGGCCAAGGCCTTAAGACTGCTCGCTGGGCCGACCTCAACGCACTCTTGTGCCTGCGGGCTACCTCGCGGCCGAGACACAAGGGTGCTTTTAGTCCGGCCGACGTATAGTCGTGGCTGGGCTCATTTCGCTTAAGCAAGCGATCGAGAACCGATGGCCTTCCGAAAACCATTGAGCCCGCTCATGCGCTTCCCTCTAAGGAACTCGTGCATCGTGGCGGCGTTGGATGCGCACGCGATGGTGCCATGAGATCGCGTATCGAAGGAGGCCGATATCTCCCCCTTGTGTCGGCCTCCTTCTTTCTCCTAGACGACAAATGCCGCCATAAATTAACCGGCTAATCTACTTCTGGTGGGGCAACTCAGACGTCTAATGTTGGACCTCCGGTTTATTTTTGCGTTCCGGCGGTCGCGGCTTCGTCTCGACGCCCTGGAGCAATATCCCAAGGCAACTGGCGCTCCTGCCCGGATATGCCCGGACCGTGGCGGGCAAATTACTGCTGAGCAGCTGAGACAATCTCCGACATCGAGCTGAGCTCGCGCCGGACGCAGCGCGGACGGGCCGCGATCTTTTTCTGCTTAACAAACCGCCCGCGGCGAGACGGTAGGCATCAGTGACAAATACAGAGCAGCGGCCGTCCCCTACCCGCTAGACGAAATAGCCAGAACAGGGAGACAGGTCGCCCGGCGCCAGCCGAGAAACTGATTGGAATAGCATCGTCCAGCCCGCAGGAAACGGGGCCGGCCAGTAGCTAGTTTAGGGTCTGGAACATAGTGCGTGCTGTCACGTTCCAGCGCCGCATCGCCCAAACGAGGAGAGCGGGGATGGCGGAGAAGACACTCAACGATCTGTTCGTCGACACGCTCAAGGACATATATTTCGCCGAAAAGCAGATCCTGAAAGCGCTTCCTAAAATGGCGCGCGCAGCGCAGTCCGAAGAGGGCGCTGCGGGCTTCCTGCTTCATCGGGATGAGACGCTGGCGCAAATCAAGCGCCTCGAACAGGTGTTTGAATTGATTGCCAAGCCAGCTCGCGGCAAAACTTGCGAAGCTATCCAGGGTATCATCGCCGAAGGCGAAGAGATAATGGAAGATTATAAGGGATCGACCGCCCTCGATGCTGGGCTAATTTCGTCGGCCCAGGCCGTGGAACACTATGAGATAGCTCGATATGGAACCTTGATATCCTGGGCAGAGCACATTGGCCTCGAGGATGCGGTTCCGCTGCTTGAGGCCAATCTGGCCGAAGAAGTGGCCACCGACGCGAAACTGACAAAACTGGCAGAAGCCGCCGCAAATCCTAAGGGCGCGGTGTCTGCTTAACGATCCGTCCTCCCCAAAAGGTCGCGTTACGCGGCCTCTTTTGCTTTCAAACCTTAAGGAACGAGCATGGCCAAGAAGCCCTCCCCTCCCAAAACACGAGCCACCAAGGGACCTGCACCGCGAGCGGGGCGTCCAGAATCAAAGTCCGGCGATATCGCCACGATTCATGATCAGAAGCTTCATCGCGGCCAAGGTGGTGAATTGCATCAGTTCGCCGAAGATGGGCACGATGTATTGACAACCGCCCAGGGAGCCCCGGTCGCCGATGATCAGAACACGCTGCGCGCTGGGGCGCGCGGTCCCGCGCTTATCGACGACTTCCACTTCCGAGAGAAGATCTTTCATTTCGATCACGAGCGCATCCCGGAACGCGTGGTGCATGCCCGCGGCTATGGCGCGCATGGTTTTTTCGAGACCTATGACTCGTTGGCCGCATATACGCGTGCCGACATCTTCCAGCGGGCAGGCGAGAAGACGCCGGTGTTCGTTCGATTTTCCACGGTTGCCGGCAACAAGGGCTCCGCAGATCTGGCCCGTGATGTTCGCGGGTTCGCGGTCAAAATGTACACGCAAGAGGGCAACTGGGATCTCGTCGGTAACAACATCCCAGTTTTTTTCATTCAGGACGCGATAAAATTTCCCGATGTCGTCCATGCGGCCAAACAAGAGCCCGATCGCGCTTTTCCGCAGGCTCAGACAGCTCACGATAATTTCTGGGACTTCATCAGTCTGACGCCCGAAAGCATGCACATGATCATGTGGATCATGTCCGATCGGACCATACCTCGCTCGTTCCGTTTCATGGAGGGGTTTGGAGTCCATACCTTTCGGTTCGTTAACGCGAAGGACGAATCGACTTTCGTCAAGTTCCACTGGAAGCCGAAGCTCGGGCTGCAGTCCGTCGCCTGGAACGAAGCGGTGAAAATCAACGGCGCCGACCCCGATTTCCACCGGCGTGACCTCTGGCAGGCGATCCAGTCTGGGGACTTTCCGGAATGGGAGCTTTGCGTTCAGCTCTTCGATCAGGAATTTGCCGATAACTTCGATTTCGACGTCCTCGACCCAACCAAGATTATCCCGGAAGAGGTCCTGCCGGTAATGCCGATTGGGCGCCTCGTCCTGGACCGCATGCCCGATAATTTCTTCGCTGAGACCGAACAAGTCGCGTTCATGACGCAAAATGTGCCGCCGGGTATCGATTTCAGCAACGACCCACTGCTGCAGGGACGCAATTTTTCTTACCTCGATACGCAACTCAAACGACTTGGCGGCCCCAACTTCACGCACCTGCCAGTCAATGCCCCTAAGTGCCCGATGCACAACTTTCAGCAGGATGGGCACATGACAATGCGCAATCCGGTAGGGCGCACCAATTATCAGCCAAACTCTCGTGGAGAAGGACCCCGGGCTTCGCCCATTCAGGGTTATCGACATTTTCCGTCCGAGGAACAGGGCGAGAAGGTCCGCCTTCGACCGGAAAGCTTCGCCGATCACTACAGTCAGGCACGGCAGTTTTACATTAGCCAGACCGGGCCTGAGCAGCGCCATATCGCGATGGCTTTGACCTTTGAACTGAGCAAGGTGGAAGCTCCAATCATCCGTGAGCGGATGGTTTCGCATCTGCTGAATATCGACGAGACGCTGGCGACCACTGTGGCCCAGAAACTTGGCATGTCGATGCCCGCTCCCGCGGATGCGGCGATGCCGACGCGTCAAGATCTGGAGCCATCTCCCGCACTCAGCATCATCCAACGGGGGCCAAAGCGCTTCGAAGGACGCAAGCTCGGCGTTCTCATTACAGACGGTGTTGATCCGAAGCTACTGAAGGGCCTGACTGAAGCCGTAATCAAGGCAAAGGCCGTCTTCGAGCTCATTGCACCGAAAGTCGGTGGTGTCACAGCGGCGGACGGAAGTTGGGTCGTGGCCCATCATATGATCGACGGTGGCCCCTCCGTGCTTTTCGATGCGGTCGCTCTTCTGACATCCAACCAAGCCATCGAAGATCTCCTAAAGGAAGCGACCGCTCGCGACTTCGTCGCAGACGCTTTCCAGCACTGCAAATTCATCGGCTACGATCCGTCAGCCATGCCCCTTCTCGCGAAGGCCGGTATCGCCGACGACCTCGACGAAGGCACAATTGCCCTACCTGGCGAGGGGGGATTGACAGCTTTCGTTGAAGAGCTTGGAAAGTTGCGCGTCTGGGGACGTGAACCTTCAGTCAAGCTCGGAAAAGCGTCTACGCCAATAAAGTAGAATGTCAGGGCGCGCGCCTTTTACCTGGGCGCGCGCTTCGCCGGCAGCCACGCGGCAAATTTGCCTGCTGTCGAGGTTTAGACGAGGTAAGCATGCAGCTACCTGGCAACCCTCTGGTTCCGTCACTCGCCGAGCCGCCTGTCATTTTCGCGGCCGACATTAGCATCGGATCTGGATGATTGATCTTGCTTTTCAACCGTCCATGGAGGTCACGCTCAAAATGCGGGCTGCCGTTTGGACGACGCTGCAGCGACCGATCCCCCGACCGAAACCGGGGTCTGTGACGAAGGATCGAGAAGACGGCCCGTAATCGCCAGATAATGGTCGCTGGAATGCATTACGGCGACGACGAGACATGGTCCGTTATCGCATTCCACGGTCAAGCGGTCGAAAAGTGCAGTTGCATCGATCTTGGACGTGTCGCACAGGAGATAACCCGCGCGGCTCTCTCCGAAATCCGAACCGAACTGATATGTAATCGGGATTCGGCGCCCGTCACGCAACAGCAAGTTTCCCTTCCCCGCCACCATCGCATCCTCCACTGATCACGTTACGTTCTACACAACCGTCTCCGGTCCGATGCTCCAGGAACATTCAACGAAAGCCCCGCCGATCCGGAAATATCATTTGTTAAGACCTTGCGATCGAGCTGCGCGTTAAATACTGCGGCCCGCGCTCGGGCTAGCGTCTTAGGTTTTGGAGTGCTCGTGAGGCGAAGATTGACCCTCCTCCAACACCGCATCCACTGAGTTCCACTCACTATCTACTGGTTGGCGTCGATGCGGCTGAGAGGGTGAGCTGGTCATTCGGTTTGCGATATCCTCTTATTGCGACGTCAACACCAGCTGGGCTCGAATGGGGTAAGAGGAACCCCAGGTTGCTAGGCGGGTTGAATCCTGCGGCGAAGCCATCCTCCCACACGTAGGGATTGATGCTCCTAGATTCGAAGGAGCTTGACCTGATGTGAGTGGATGGCCGACGCCTTACGGCGCTTCATTTTTAGGCGACAGCCATGGCGACAGAAAAACTTTCGCGCTACCGCTCGAAGCGGAATTTCAAGAATACCGCTGAGCCGACCGGCGAGAACCCCACCCACATTTCCAATAGGCTTCGCTTCGTCATCCAGAAACATGACGCCTCCCGATTGCATTACGACCTGCGGCTTGAACTCGACGGCGTGTTCAAATCCTGGGCCGTTACGAAAGGCCCGTCGTTGGATCCTCACGACAAGCGGCTTGCTGTCGAGGTTGAGGATCACCCGCTCGACTACGGCGACTTCGAGGGGACAATCCCGAAAGGCGAATACGGCGGCGGCACTGTGATGCTCTGGGATCGTGGATACTGGGAGCCCGAGGGCTCCCGGCCCCCAGAGGAGGCGCTGGAAAAGGGCGACTTCAAGTTTGAGCTGCATGGCCGGCGCCTTAAGGGCAGCTTCGTGCTCGTCCGCATGCGTAGCGATCGCGATGGTGGAAAGAGGACCAACTGGCTGCTGATCAAGCACCACGATGACTATTCAGTCGACGCCAATGGGGCAGCGGTTCTCGAAGAGAACATGACCTCGGTGGCGTCCTCACGGACGATGGAGCAGATCGCCAGCGGCAAAGGGCGAAAGCCCACGCCATTTATGGCGCGTGATGCTGATGTTGAAAGGGATGCAGTCTGGGACGGCAAGCGCGGTCTCGCCGCCAAATCGGATAAGCCACCGTCCGAAAGCGGGGGCAAGAGGGCCAAGCTTCCAGACTTCATCGCGCCGCAGCTCTGCGAAACCTTGACCCGACCGCCGACGGGCGCGAAATGGCTGCATGAGATCAAGTTCGACGGCTATCGCATCCAGATGCGTGTCGCCGGCGGCGAGGTGTATCTAAAAACACGAAAGGGCTTGGACTGGTCCGCCAAATACCCTGAAATCGTCGTAGCCGGATCGGAGCTTCCGGACTGCATACTCGACGGAGAGATTTGCGCGCTGGATGAAAATGGCGCTCCCGATTTCGCTGCGCTGCAGGCTGCACTATCCGAGCGCACCACGGGCAATCTCGTCTTCTTCGCGTTCGATATGCTGTTTGAAGGCGACGAGGATCTGCGCGACCTTCCTCTAATCGACCGCAAGAAGCGGCTTCACACGCTGCTCTCGGATGCGTCCAACGATCCTCGCCTGCGCTTCGTCGAGCATTTCGAGACGGGAGGCGATGCCGTACTGCGGTCGGCTTGCAAACTTTCCCTCGAGGGCATCGTCTCGAAGCAAGCCGACGCTCCCTATCAATCCGGTCGGAGCGACACCTGGGCGAAATCAAAGTGTCGGGCTGGGCATGAGGTCGTCATCGGTGGCTATGCCAAAACCAACGGCAAATTCCGCTCGCTGCTGGTGGGCGTGCACCGTGGGGATCAATTTGTCTATGTCGGGCGCGTCGGCACCGGGTTCGGGGCGGCAAAGGTCGAGAAGCTCCTTCCCAAATTGAAGGAAGCAGAGACCGGCTCATCACCGTTCACCGGCGTCGGCGCTCCCAAGCGGGAAAAGGAAGTCACCTGGCTGAGGCCGGAACTCGTCGCCGAAATCGAGTTCGCCGGCTGGACCGCCGACGGACTTGTGCGGCAAGGCGCGTTCAAGGGACTTCGAGAGGATAAGCCGGCCGCGGAGGTCGAGGCTGAGAAGCCCGCACCACCGTCCCGCACCGAAACCCCCGTTCCTGCCCCCACGGCGAAGTCGCCCCGCCGCAAAGGAGCGAAGGCGGAGGTGATGGGTGTTTTGATCTCCAATCCGGACAAGCCGCTCTGGCCCGACGCGGGAGACGACAAGCCGGTAACCAAAGAGGACCTGGCGCGATATCATGAATCGGTCGGCCAGTGGCTGATCGATCACGTAAAAGGTCGTCCTTGCTCCATTATACGCGCGCCCGATGGGATAGGGGGCGAGCAGTTCTTTCAGCGTCATGCGATGCCAGGCACCTCGAACCTGCTCGAACTGGTGAAGGTGTTCGGCGACAAGAAGCCTTACCTGCAGGTCGACCGTGTCGAGGGATTGGTGGCAATCGCGCAAATCGGCGGTGTGGAACTACACCCATGGAACTGCGAGCCGGGAAAGCCCGAGGTTCCCGGGAGACTGGTTTTCGATCTCGATCCCGGTCCGGATGTCGCCTTCTCGGCGGTGGTGGAAGCTGCTCGCGACATGCGCGATCGCCTTGACGAGCTGGGTCTGGTCAGCTTTTGCAAGACCACGGGCGGCAAGGGACTCCATGTCGTCACGCCGCTCGCCGTGTCCTCTCGAAAGCCGTTGTCATGGGATCAAGCGAAGGCCTTCGCTCACGATGTCTGCCAGGAGATGGCCCGCCAAGACCCGGGTCGCTACCTGATCAAGATGACGAAGAGTCTGCGCGGCGGCAGGATTTTCCTCGACTATTTGCGCAACGATCGCATGGCCACCGCCGTGGCTCCGCTTTCACCACGAGCGCGTCCGGGCGCGACCGTCTCGATGCCCCTGACCTGGACCCAGGTCAAAGCGGACCTCGACCCTAAGCGATTTACGGTGCGCACGGTTCCGTCGCTGCTCAGCAAGAGTTCCGCCTGGAAGGATTATTGCGACGGCCAACGTTCCTTGGAAACAGCGATCAAGCGTCTGGCTAAGACGAAGCGCGGGGCGTGAATGCGGCAGCTCCGCTCAGGAAGCCTTCTTGCTCTTGCCGCCAACCGCTAGGCTCGCGCGCAGAGCTTCCATGATGTCGATGACGTTGCTGCCGGACGAGACGTCCGAGTCCTTGTTTTTGCCCTTCCGCGACGGCTTCATCGCCTTCTTTTTCTCAGCGATGATGTCGAGGAGAGCGTCTTGCACCGGATCCGAGACCATGTCGGCCGACCACGCTTTGGTATGCTGCTTGATGAAGCTTTGCACAAGAGGGATGAGATCCGGATCCGATTTCGCCGAGATATCCTCGAAATAGGACCCTTCGGGCCGTACCTCATCACCGAAGCGGAGCGTCCACACGACGATTCCTTCTCCGCGAGGCTCCAGCACAATGGCGCGCTCGCGCCGGCCAATCACGAGCCGGGAGATGCCAAGGACCTTGTCCGCCGCCATGGCGTCCCGGATGACGGCAAACGCCTCGTGGCCAACCGGATCGTCGGGCATCAGGTAATGCGGCTTTTCGAGATAGATCCATTGGATGCTGTCACGCGGGACGAACTTCTCGATATCGATGGTTTTGACGGTGTCGAGCGCGACAGCGTCGAGCTCATCATCCGTCAGCATGACGTAGTCGTTCTCTCCGCGCGCGTAGCCCTTGATCTCGTTGTCGTCCTTGACCGGCTTGCGGGTAACCGAATCGACATATTGGGAGACGACGCGATTGCCGGTGGCCTTGTTCAGGGTATGGAAGCGAACCTTCTCGCTTTCCGACGTCGCGGGCGACATCGCCACCGGGCACGTGACCAGCGATAGCTTAAGGTAGCCTTTCCAATAGGGGCGCAGAGCCATATCGACTCTCCTCAGCTCGCCTTGCGCTGTTGAGCGCGTGAGGCTTGGCTCGGGGAGCGCCTGGCAGCGCGCGTCCCGCGATTGGCATTAGCCGCCTGGCCACGATACGAGCCTCCCGCCATCATCTTGGCGCTCTCACGCAGGGCGGCAAGGAGGTCGTCCGGGTTCGAGACCTTCACCTTCTTGCGTTTCGGCAACGCCTTGCCTTCGATCTTGGCCTTGACCAGCTCGGCAAGTGCCGCCTCGTAACGGTCATCGAACTCGGCGGGGTCGAACTCCCCCTTCTTCGTCGCGATGATGTGCTTCGCCAGATCGAGCATTTCGCCTTTGATTCGGAGCTTCGGCATTTCCTCGAAAGCCTTCTCCGAGGAGCGCACCTCGTAATCATACTGCAACGTGGTCGCGATCAGCCCCTTGCCGTGCGCACGGATCAGAACTGTCCGCATGCGGCGGAAGAGAACGGTCTGAGCGATGGCAGCAACCTTGGATTTGGTCATGGCGTCACGCAGCGCCGTGAACGCGTCTGACGACACCCTGTCTGTAGGAACCAGGTAGTACGGCTTGTCGAAGTACACGTCGTCGACATCAGAGCACGGGATAAAGGTCTCGATGGCGAGCGTCTTGTCGCTCTCGGGGACGGTGGCCGCCACCTCCTCCGGATCGATCATGACGTATTCGCCGTTCTCGATCTCGAAGCCCTTGGTCTGGTCTTCGCGATCGACCGGTTTGCCCGTCTCGCTATCAACGAAAATGCGGTTGACGCGGTTGCCGGTGGCTTTGTTCAGGGTGTGGAACGCTATGCGGTCTGAGGTGCTCGCGGCAGTGTATAAACCTACACCGCAGCTCACTTGGCCGAACTTGATGAAGCCCTTCCACTGGGCGCGATGACCCGCCATGACAAACTCCCCACGCAACTCACTCCAGCGACTCAATTGCCCCGCGGCGAGGTTGTTCCACCGCGCGCTACCGGAAAGCGAAGTATGAACGCCCAGCGACAGCCATCATTTTCACGCGAGTGCCGCCGGTCGGGCCGCCGGCTATTGCGTCAGCCAGCCGATGTTTTCGCACGCAGGAATTTCCGCAACCGGGCGATATTCGTCTCCACCAGCTTGGTTCTCAATGCTTTGAGACGCCCGCCTCGAACGCGTTCAACGATGAACCGCCGCGTGATTGTCACTCGACCGGGCGCCATCGTTTCGGACGCGGCGACGATCGCTTCGTCGAATGACCGGTGAGCTGCTCCGAGGTCGGGATATTGACCAATGAGGGTATTGGAAGGCAAACGCTCCAACTGTCCCGCGAAATCGATAACGGCGCTCCAGCCCTTTTCTGATGCCGCTTGCAGGAAACGGTCCTGCGGTTCACCCGGCGAAAGCTCGATATCGAATGTAGCGATGAAATTTTTCACGTGTTGCTCATGGGATGCGTGCTAACCGACTTCCCCTCGGATCCTGCCCCGGTAACCTCGTCTGCCGGTTAGAGTTCCCCGTCCGCACGCCTTCCAAACTTACAGAAAGACTTGCCCCACCGCGAACTTCGCGGCCGCCAGAATTTCCCCGCTTAGTCTTTGATAGGGCGTCGTCCTAGACATAACGCTTATGATGCGCTCAGCGCATTCGGTCGCATTGGCGTGCGCTACATGGAGCGTTCCATCGTGCCTTTGGTACGGAGCACCGGGCTTACAGCTGGGAAAGTCACCTTCGGCAAAGCGGCAACCAAAATGCGCGGGAGTCCACGGTCTTGAACAGGTTCGTCAATGAGACAGCCGCTGACGCGTAGGCTTGCAGGGCCGCATTTAATCCGAGCCCGCTCCGTTAGCGCGGAAGCGGATCTGCAGTGGGCCCTTTGCCACAACGTGTCACTAGCTCCGCGATCTTTACCCGATAGTTGGACCATGTCGCCAGTGGACGCATGCAACCGCTACAGCGCACTTGGCTATTCGGCATGAGATCACGCGGAATTTGAACGCTCGCCGATCCGCACGCTTCGCACTCAAATCCTTCCTGACGCATCTTCCAGTCCTCAATCCTCGGCGGCCCCGCAGGCATTTGCCGCGATCGGAATCCGGAACGATCGATTGAAGGATCGGTTCCCGTAAGAACCGTCCACGACGGATAGGCCGCAAGCGATGGAGGCGTTCGGATGTTTGAGGGGTTCAGGCTTGATGCGGCTGAGGTGGCTGGGGGATCGATCCGGTTTCGCCTGGGCGGCAGCGGCCCGCCGCTCTTGCTGTTGCACGGCCATCCGCGCACCCATACGACTTGGCATAAGGTCGCCGAGCACCTGCGGGAGCGCTACACGCTGGTTTGCCCCGATCTGCCGGGCTTTGGCAGTTCGTTCAAACCTGCCGACCGGCCCGACCACGCAAACTCATCGAAACGGGCAAAGGCGCTCGCTCTCGTCGAGCTGATGCAGGGACTTGGCCACGACACATTCAGCGTCGCCGGCCATGACAGAGGTTCGTACGTCGCCTTTCGAATGGCGATGGACCATCCCAGCCGCATTCGGAAGCTGGCCGTCCTGGATGGCGTTCCGATCCTGGAGGCTTTGGAGCGTTGTCGGGAGGAGTTTGCCCGCCGCTGGTGGCATTGGTTCTTCTACGCCCAGCCGGAGAAGCCCGAGCGTGCGATCGGAGCCGATCCACTGAGATGGTACGGAGGCTGCCCTGCAATGATGGGCGAAGAGAACTTTGCGGACTTCGCTCGCGCCGTTTCGAACCCCGGCACCATTCACACGATGCTTGAGGATTACCGGGCAGGCTTAACCGTCGACGTCGCACATGACCGCAAGGATCTTGGCGAGGGCCGCAAGCTTCAGTGTCCGCTCCTGGTTCTCTGGTCGGAGCGAGACGACCTGCCGGACCTTTATGGCGATGTCCTCGCGGTTTGGAAGCGATGGGCCGACGACATTCGCGGCGCATCGATCCCAAGCGGCCACCATATGGCGGAGGAGGCCCCCGAGGAGCTCGCTCATGCTCTCAATGAGTTTTTCCGCGCCTCCGAGCAGTTTCCAGGTCGGGTGTGACTACCGCAGAAATTGCCGGACGATCTCCCGCAGAAATCTCGGCAGCTCCTCGAAGGCATAGGGCGCGTAAACGCGTTCCAGCCTTTGATGAAATTCGCGCCCCCACGGTCCGATGTTGACGACGGGAAAAACAAGCGCATCCGCACCCGCCCGGTCGACGAGGGACGCTATCGGGGTATGGGCTGCGATGAGATCACGATCGGCTTCCGGCGGCCGGTGACCGAGGAAGCTCATATCCGAGATGCCGGTGAAGTACTCGCGGTACCTGATCGGCGGACTCCCCGTCTCCTCCTGAACCCGGCGCGCGGCTTCGATCGCCGCGGCAAAACCGGCCGGGTCGTCCGCTCTCGCCAGATGGGTGGCGGGGTAGACTAGACTGCTGAGCCCGTAGATGATGGCGGGGCCGACCAAGCCGGCTTCCGTGACCATCGCGCTGACGACCGCGCGCGTCTGCGCCAAGGGATCGTCTGAATCCAGCCAGGTAGTCTCGATAGCGCGAACCCGGGCCAAGGCGTCGAGACCGCCCACACGCTCGACACGTTCCAGCAGATCTGCCGCCGAAATGAGTGCGGCGCTGGGGGCCGCTGGCTCCCGGGTCGGGAGCATCGTCGCGTAGCTTCGCGCACGTCGGTTGAAATTCTCAATGGCCTCGATTGCTGCGGCGCGGACGCGATGGAAGAGAAGCTGCGCTTCGCCATCCGCGAAGGCGGCCGTACCGTCGGCGCCGGCGTCGTCGCCTCGATCATCGCCTGATCGATCGCACGCAGATTGAGTTGGGAAAGGGCGGTGGCGACACCGCCCTTTTTCCTTTGCTGAAAGGCCTTTCAGAGCCATGCCGTGAATGCAGAGGCGGCCACAGCCTGCCGGGCTGCTCCGACCGCGCATTCCATGCTCTCAATCGGAAAGAGAGCGGATCAGCCGCTCCGTTGCGGAGGAGCCGACCATGCCGTTCAAGCCGCCGTTTCCGGGGATCCATTCGATCGTCTTCGCCCTGTTCGACGCGCATGAGCGGCTCGACCGGGCGGCGATGCGCAAGCAGACGCAGATCAGCCTCGATCTCGATGTGCAGGGGATGGCCGCGCTCGGGCTCGCGACCGAGGTCTCGAAGCTCAGCTTCACCGAGCGCTGCACCGTTATGGAGTGGATGGCGGAGGATGTGGCGGGCCGGAAGCCGCTCGCCTTCACGATCTTCGGCTCCTCCGTCGCGGAGCAGGCCGCCTTGGTGAAGGTCGCCGAAAAGAACGGCGCCGACTGGGTGATTCTCCAGCCGCCGATGGTCGGTAGCTTTGGCGCCGCCGAATATATCAGTTTCTTCGGGCGCATCGCCGAGACCACGGCGCTGCCGGTCGCGATCCAGAATGCGCCCGCCTATATGGGCCGTGGCCTTTCGGCGGAGGACATCCGCGAGCTGACCCGGCGCTATCCGAATATCAGCCTGATCAAGGGCGAGGGCTCGGTGGTCGAGATCGAGCGCCTGATCGCGCTCACCGAAGGTCGGCTGCCGATTCTCAACGGACGCGGCGGGCTCGAACTCATCGACAATTTCCGCGCGGGCTGTGCCGGCATGATCCTGGCGCCGGACACGATCGATTACGCCCTGCGCGCCTATAACCGCTACAAGGCCGGCGACGAGGCAGGGGCGGATGCCGCCTATCGCGAGGTTCTGCCGGCGATCACCTTCATCATGCAGTCGATCGAGACGCTGCTTTGCTACGGCAAGCGCATTTTCGGCGCGCGGGCCGGCATCACGATCCATGACCGTGGCCCGGCGCTCAGGCCGACCGAATTCGGGCTGAAACTGGTCGAGCGCTATGCAAGGGAGCTCGGCCCCTACAGCAAATGAGGACAGTGCGCGATTTCGACTTGAAATGCGCCGCGCCTTGGGGCACATGACGCCCACCTGCAGGGGTATAGCTCAGTTGGTAGAGCGGCGGTCTCCAAAACCGCAGGTCGCGGGTTCGAGCCCTGCTGCCCCTGCCAGTCGTCCCGCTGGCGACTTCATGCCCGGATGCCCAAGCAGGTTGGCGAGGCATCCATGACCCAGAACATCTACGACGACGAGACCTTCTTCGCGGGCTACAGCCAGTTGCCGCGTTCGGTCCATGGTTTGGACGGCGCGCCGGAATGGCCGGTGCTGCGCGCGATGCTGCCGGAGATGGCCGGCAGGAGCGTTCTCGATCTCGGCTGCGGCTTCGGCTGGTTCTGCCGCTTCGCAGCGGGCGAGGGGGCGGCGAGCGTGCTCGGCGTCGACGTCTCCGAGAAGATGCTGGAGCGGGCGCGGCGCGAGACGCCCGATTCCTACGTCGCTTACGAACGCACAGATCTCGAAACCTACGCGCCGCCGACGGGTGCCTTCGATCTCGCCTATAGCTCGCTCGCCTTCCACTACATCGCGGATCTCGCCGGGCTGTTCTCGCGCGTGCATGCGGCGCTGAAGCCGGGCGGCAGTCTCGTCTGCTCGGTCGAGCATCCGATCATGACCGCGCCGGCGCGGCAGGAATGGCTTGCGGACGCCGATGGCCGCGCGACCTGGCCGGTCAACGGCTATCACGACGAGGGCAGGCGGGTCAGCAACTGGCTGACTGACGGCGTGGTCAAGCGCCACCGCACCATCGGAACCTATCTCGACCTGCTGCTGGGCGCCGGCTTCCGGCTCGACAGACTGGTCGAATGGGCGCCGAGCCCGGAGCAGGTCGCAAACGAGCCGGGCTGGGCGAAAGAGCGCGAGCGGCCCTTCTTCCTGCTGATCGCCGCGAGCCGGGCCTGAGAGCTGTTGCCCGAAAGGGTCTTGGCTAAAGGCCGCAAGCGATGTAAGAGGCTTTCGATGACGGCGCGCAACCCTCCCCGGGTTCCGCGCCGCGAATGTTTCAGGACAGCCGATTCGGTGCGCGGCGGGGCCGCCAGCCGGATCGGAACCCGAGGTGGTTCATGGCGAAATCCAATCCCTTCCAGTTCCTGCAGGAGGTGCGCTCCGAGGCGACCAAGGTCACCTGGCCGTCGCGCCGCGAGACGCTGATCACCACGGGCCTCGTGCTCGCCATGGTGGTCCTTTCCAGCCTGTTCTTCCTCTTCACCGACACCGTCATCCGCTGGGTGCTCGGCCTCGTCCTCGGCGCCCGTTGAACGGAATTACGAACGTGAGCACCCGCTGGTACATCGTCCACGCTTATTCGAACTTCGAGAACAAGGTCGCCCAGTCGATCCGTGACGGCGCCGCCCAGCGCAATCTCGCCGACAAGTTCGACGAGGTGCTGGTCCCGACCGAGAAGGTCGTCGAGGTCCGCCGTGGCCGCAAGGTCGACACCGAGCGCAAGTTCTTCCCGGGCTATGTCCTGGTGAAGTGCGAGATGACCGACGAGGTCTATCACCTCATCAAGAACACGCCGAAGGTCACGGGCTTCCTGGGCGCCGACAAGTCCAAGCCCATGCCGATCCCCGAGCATGAGGCGATGCGGATCAAGGGCCAGGTGGCCGAAGGCATCGAGCGGCCGAAGCCGACGATCGTTTTCGAGGTCGGCGAGCAGGTCAAGGTCGCGGACGGGCCCTTCGCCTCGTTCAACGGTGTCGTCGAGGATGTCGATCACGCTCGTGCCCGCCTCAAAGTCGCGGTCTCGATCTTCGGCCGTGCCACGCCGGTCGAGCTGGAATACAGCCAGGTCGAGAAGCTCTGAGGCTTTTCGATCCGGTTTCGGAGCCCTCATCCTGAGGAGTCGCGTCAGCGCGTCTCGAAGGATGGTATTGGAGGCCCTGGAACCATTTGGAGCATCCTTCGAGGCGTGGCCTTCGGCCGCTCCTCGGGACGAGGGCTGTGGTTCGGCATTAACGAATCCACTTCCCTTCGGTGTCGCCTTATGTCATAGGGCGCGCCTCAACCGCGTGGGAGGCGTGCCGGTCGCCAGCCGGATTCAAGGCGCCGCACCACGCACTGCAACCACCCCGGCCCCGATGAAGAGCATCGGCAGGCGGGGTCGTCGTCGTTCCGAATAGGCATCGGGGCGGACGGCAGGAGCAGCCATCATGGCGAAGAAGATCACGGGCTACGTGAAGCTTCAGGTTCCGGCGGGCGCGGCCAATCCGTCGCCGCCGATCGGTCCGGCGCTGGGTCAGCGCGGCCTCAACATCATGGAATTCTGCAAGGCCTTCAACGCGAAGACCCAGCAGATGGAAAAGGGCATGCCGATCCCGGTGATCATCACCGCGTATGCCGATCGTTCCTTCACCTTCGAGATGAAGCAGCCGCCGGTTTCGTACTGGCTGAAGAAGGCCGCTGGCTTGACCTCCGGCTCGAAGACCCCGGGCAAGGGCGGCAATGTCGGCAAGGTCACCACTGCGCAGATCGCCGAGATCGCCGAGAAGAAGATGGCCGATCTCAACTGCGACACCGTCGAATCGGCTTCGGCCATGATCCGTGGCTCGGCCAGGTCCATGGGCCTGGAAGTCGTGGGCTGAGGGAGGCTGACCAATGGCACATGTCGGAAAGCGCGTCGTCAAGGGCCGTGAAGGCATTGACCGCACCAAGCTGTACTCGCTCGACCAGGCTGTCACGTTCATCAAGGAACGCGCCAACGCCAAGTTCGACGAGACTGTCGAGATCGCGATGAATCTCGGCGTCGACCCCCGTCACGCCGACCAGATGGTCCGCGGCGTCTGCAACCTGCCGAACGGCTCGGGCCGCACGCTGCGCGTCGCCGTCTTCGCCCGCGGCGCCAAGGCCGACGAGGCCAAGGCTGCGGGTGCCGACATCGTCGGCGCCGAGGAGCTGGTCGAGTCCGTCCAGAAGGGCGAGATCAACTTCGATCGCTGCATCGCGACCCCGGACATGATGGGTCTCGTCGGCCGTCTCGGTAAGGTGCTCGGCCCGCGCGGCCTGATGCCGAACCCGCGCGTCGGCACCGTCACCATGGACGTGACCGCCGCCGTCGCCGCCTCGAAGGGCGGTTCGGTCGAGTTCCGCGTCGAGAAGGCCGGTATCGTCCACGCCGCCGTCGGCAAGGCCTCGTTCTCGGCCGAGAAGCTCTCGGAGAACATCAAGGCGTTCGTCGACTCCGTCGCCAAGGCGAAGCCTGCCGGCGCCAAGGGCACCTATATCCAGCGCGTCGCCCTGTCGTCGACCATGGGCCCGGGCGTCAAGATCGAGCCGAACACCGTCATCGGCGGCTGATCAGGCTTCAGGGCAGGGCGGCTGAATCCCGGTCGCCCACCTGCTCTTGATTTCGTGAAGTCAAGAGCCTACTTGGCAGGAGCAGGCGAAGGCGGTATACGCACGCCTGTTTCCATGAGTGAAGGGGCTCCGGCGTGCCTGGCACGAAGGGGTCTGTTTCGCGTTTTTCGGCGGTTTTTCGCTGAAAAGTGGGTGATTAGGGCCACGGAGAGCGATTTCCAAGGCCAGAATCATCCAGTCCTGTCTGAGACTGCAGGTGCCTTCCCGGTTCGTCCGGGAGCATAATTTCGCCAAGAGGCCTGCATAGACGGTGCAAGAGCTTAGTCCCGGATCGCGAGATCCGGACAAGACGGTTCGAACCATCTCGCCCGATCGTGACCCTCAGGGGTCGGGAGCGGGGACAGGGCACCAAGCGTCGCTTTGCGGGACGCCGGTGTCAACCGGGGTTTCGGGAAGCGGCATTTGCAACCGGCGGCAGGCCTCAAAGCTTGTCGCCTACCGGAGAGAGCCCAGTGGATAAAGCGGCAAAGAAAGATGCCGTCGCGTCGCTGAACGACGTGTTTGCGAACACGTCGGTCGTCGTCGTGGCCCACTATGCGGGTTTGACCGTGGCCCAGTTCCAGAAGCTTCGTCGCGAGATGAAGGCGAATGGCGCCACTGTTAAGGTCGCAAAGAACCGCTTGGCCAAGATCGCTCTTGAAGGCACCGACGTCGCGTCCATCAGCAAGCTGCTGACGGGTCCCACCCTGATCGCTTATTCAAACGATCCGGTCGCGGCGCCGAAGGTCGCCACCGCTTTCGCCAAGGAAAACGACAAGCTCGTCATCCTGGGCGGCGCGATGGGCACGACCGCCCTGAACCCCGATGGTGTCAAGGCTCTGGCCACGATGCCCTCGCTCGACGATATGCGCGCCAAGCTCATCGGCCTTATCCAGGCCCCGGCTACGAAGCTCGCGCAGCTCACGAACGCGCCCGCCGGCAAGCTGGCACGCGTGGTTCAGGCTTATGCCGACAAGAATGCGGCTTGATAGCCAGCAAACCCTTATCGTTCGAACCTCTTAAGACAGGAAGTTAAACATGGCCGATCTCGCCAAGCTCGTCGACGATCTCTCGTCGCTCACCGTTCTCGAGGCCGCTGACCTCGCCAAGATGCTCGAAGAGAAGTGGGGCGTTTCCGCCGCCGCCGCCGTCGCTGTTGCGGCTGGTCCGGCTGCTGGCGGTGGCGCTGCCGCCGCTGCTGAAGAGCAGACCGAGTTCACCGTCGTTCTTGCCGCCGCCGGCGACAAGAAGATCGAGGTGATCAAGGAAGTCCGCGCCATCACCGGCCTGGGCCTCAAGGAAGCCAAGGACCTGGTCGAAGGCGCTCCGAAGCCGGTCAAGGAAGGCGTTGCCAAGGACGAGGCCGAGAAGCTCAAGAAGCAGCTCGAGGCCGTCGGCGCCAAGGTCGAGCTCAAGTGAGCTTGGGCCGGCTGATGCCGGTCCGACCGTAGTCACTATTGACAGTCCCGGGGCGGCTCACGCCTCCGGGGCTGTTGCGTCGTTTCCGCAAGGTGCGGCGAATCAGTGAGGCAGATCATAGGATTTGCTTCGAACGGCTGACCCGGCGGCCTTGCGGTCGCTTCCGTCGGACCTCCGGGTCAGCCGTCTGCAACAGCGGTTCGTCGTCAGACGAATCTGCGCGGATGTGTCAAGGTTGGGCATGGCGTTCTCCGCCGGGCCCGAAGAACGCGAGGAACAACATGGTCAATTCGCTCCAGGGTCGCAGGCGCGTCCGCAAGTTCTTCGGCAAGCTCAAGGAAGTGGCCCAGATGCCGAACCTCATCGAGGTTCAGAAGGCGTCCTATGACCAGTTCCTGATGGTCGACGAGCCCAAGGGCGGCCGCGCCGACGAGGGCCTTCAGTCCGTCTTCAAGTCCGTCTTCCCGATCGGCGATTTCTCCGGCGCCTCGCTGCTGGAGTTCGTGAAGTACACCTTCGAGCCGCCGAAATACGACGTCGACGAGTGCCGCCAGCGCGGCATGACCTTCTCGGCGCCGCTCAAGGTGACGCTGCGCCTGATCGTGTTCGATATCGATCCGGACACCCAGGCCAAGTCGGTCAAGGACATCAAGGAGCAGGATGTCTACATGGGCGACATGCCGCTCATGACCGACAACGGCACCTTCATCGTCAACGGCACCGAGCGCGTCATCGTCTCGCAGATGCACCGTTCGCCGGGCGTGTTCTTCGACCATGACAAGGGCAAGACCCATTCCTCGGGCAAGCTGCTCTTCGCCGCGCGGATCATCCCCTATCGCGGTTCCTGGCTCGACATCGAGTTCGACGCCAAGGACATCGTCTATGCCCGTATCGACCGGAAACGTAAGATTCCGGTGACGTCGCTGCTGTTCGCGCTCGGCATGGACGGCGAGGAGATCCTCAACCGCTTCTACAACCACATCACCTACACCAAGGACGCCAAGGGCTGGCGCGTTCCCTACGACGCGGAGCGCATGAAGGGCTTCAAGGCTTCCGAGGACCTGATCGACGCCGATACCGGCGAGGTCGTGGTCGAGGCCGGCAAGAAGCTCGTCGCCCGCACTGCCCGCCAGCTCGCCGAGAAGGGCCTGAAGTTCCTGCGCGCGCAGGACGAGGACCTGTACACCCAGTACATCGCCGAGGATCTGGTCAACCCGGCGACGGGCGAGGTCTATGCCGAGGCCGGCGAGGAGATCACCGAGAAGCTGCTGAAGCAGCTCGTCGACGAAGGTTTCGACGAGATCCCGGTGCTCGACATCGACCACATCACGGTCGGCCCCTATATCCGCAACACGCTCAACGTCGACAAGAACTCGCGTCGCGAGGAAGCCCTGTTCGACATCTACCGCGTGATGCGTCCGGGCGAGCCGCCGACCCTCGAGACGGCTGAGAACATGTTCCAGTCGCTGTTCTTCGACGCCGAGCGCTACGACCTCTCGGCCGTCGGCCGCGTGAAGATGAACATGCGCCTCGACCTCGACGCCGAGGACACCGTGCGCATCCTGCGCAAGGAGGACATCTTCGCGGTCGTCAAGGCGCTGGTCGACCTGCGCGACGGCAAGGGCGAGATCGACGACATCGACCATCTCGGCAACCGCCGCGTGCGCTCGGTCGGCGAGCTCATGGAGAACCAGTACCGCCTGGGCCTGCTCCGCATGGAGCGCGCTATCAAGGAGCGCATGTCCTCGGTCGATATCGACACGGTCATGCCGCAGGACCTGATCAACGCGAAGCCGGCGGCTGCCGCCGTGCGCGAGTTCTTCGGCTCGTCGCAGCTCTCGCAGTTCATGGACCAGACGAACCCGCTCTCGGAAGTCACCCACAAGCGCCGTCTCTCGGCGCTTGGCCCGGGCGGCCTGACCCGCGAGCGCGCCGGCTTCGAGGTGCGCGACGTTCATCCGACCCACTATGGCCGCATCTGCCCGATCGAGACGCCGGAAGGTCCGAATATCGGTCTCATCAACTCTCTCGCCACCTTCGCGCGGGTGAACAAGTACGGCTTCATCGAGAGCCCCTACCGCCGCATCCGCGACGGCAAGGTCACCGACGAGGTGATCTATCTCTCGGCGATGGAAGAGGCGAAGTACAACGTCGCCCAGGCGAATGCCGCCGTCGACGCCGAAGGGCGCCTGACCGACGACCTGATCGTCTGCCGCCGCGCCGGTGAAGTCATCGTCACCCCGGTCGACAAGGTCGACTTCCAGGACGTGTCGCCGAAGCAGCTCGTCTCGGTCGCCGCGGCGCTGATCCCGTTCCTCGAGAACGACGACGCGAACCGCGCGCTGATGGGCTCGAACATGCAGCGCCAGGCGGTGCCGCTGGTTCGCGCCGACGCGCCTTTCGTCGGCACCGGCATGGAAGCCGTCGTCGCCCGTGACTCGGGCGCTGCGATCGCGGCCCGCCGCGGCGGCATCGTCGACCAGGTCGACGCGACCCGTATCGTCATCCGCGCTTCGGACGAGATGGACCCGACCAAGCCGGGCGTCGACATCTATCGCCTGCAGAAGTTCCAGCGCTCCAACCAGTCGACCTGCATCACGCAGCGCCCGCTGGTCCGTGTCGGCGACATCATCAAGAAGGGCGACATCGTCGCCGACGGCCCGTCGACGGAGTTCGGCGAGCTCGCGCTCGGCCGCAACGTGCTCGTCGCGTTCATGCCGTGGAACGGCTACAACTTCGAGGACTCGATCCTTCTCTCCGAGAACATCGTGGCCCAGGACGTCTTCACCTCGATCCATATCGAGGAGTTCGAGGTCATGGCCCGCGACACCAAGCTCGGCCCGGAGGAAATCACGCGCGACATTCCGAACGTTTCGGAAGAGGCGCTGAAGAACCTCGACGAAGCCGGCATCGTCTATATCGGCGCTGAAGTGGCGGCGGGCGACATCCTCGTCGGCAAGATCACGCCGAAGGGCGAGAGCCCGATGACCCCGGAAGAGAAGCTGCTGCGCGCCATCTTCGGCGAGAAGGCTTCGGACGTGCGCGACACCTCGCTGCGCGTTCCGCCCGGCGTGCAGGGCACGATCGTCGAGGTCCGCGTGTTCAACCGCCATGGCGTCGACAAGGACGAGCGCGCCCAGGCGATCGAGCGCGAGGAGATCGAGCGTCTCGCCAAGGACCGTGACGACGAGCAGGCGATCCTGGACCGCAACACCTTCGCGCGTCTGGCCGAGATCCTGACCGGCAAGACCGGCCTCGCCGGCCCGAAGGGCTTCAAGAAGGACACGGTCATCACCCGCGAGGTGATGAGCGAGTTCCCGCGCTCGCAGTGGTGGCTGTTCGCGACCGCCGAAGACTCGCTGATGACCGAGATCGAGGCGATGCGGAAGCAGTACGACGAGTCGAAGAAGCGCCTCGAGCAGCGCTTCCTCGACAAGGTCGAGAAGCTGCAGCGCGGCGACGAGCTGCCTCCGGGCGTGATGAAGATGGTCAAGGTCTTCGTCGCGGTGAAGCGCAAGATCCAGCCGGGCGACAAGATGGCCGGCCGTCACGGCAACAAGGGCGTGGTTTCGCGCATCGTGCCGGTGGAGGACATGCCGTTCCTCGAGGACGGCACCCATGCCGACATCGTGCTGAACCCGCTCGGCGTGCCCTCGCGCATGAACGTCGGCCAGATCCTGGAGACCCATCTGGGCTGGGCTGCCGCCGGTCTCGGCAAGCAGATCTCGAAGGCTCTCGACGCCTACAAGAAGTCCAACGACTTCAAGGCGTTGAAGGCCGAGTTCGATGCCGTCTACGAGGATAACGAGATCATCGCCTCGATGGACGAGAACGAGCTCGTCGAGATGGGCCAGAACCTGCGCCGCGGCGTTCCCGTCGCGACCCCGGTGTTCAACGGCGCCAAGGAGGCCGATATCGAGCGGCTCCTGGAGCAGGCCGGCCTGCATTCCTCGGGTCAGTCGACCCTGTATGACGGCCGCACGGGTGAGCCTTTCGACCGCAAGGTGACGATGGGCTACATCTACATGCTCAAGTTGCACCACCTGGTCGACGACAAGATCCACGCCCGTTCGATCGGTCCGTATTCGCTCGTCACCCAGCAGCCGCTGGGCGGCAAGGCGCAGTTCGGCGGCCAGCGCTTCGGCGAAATGGAGGTCTGGGCGCTCGAAGCCTACGGCGCCGCCTACACCCTGCAGGAAATGCTGACGGTGAAGTCGGACGACGTCGCGGGCCGCACCAAGGTCTACGAGTCGATCGTGCGCGGCGAGGACAACTTCGAGGCGGGCATCCCCGAGAGCTTCAACGTTCTCGTCAAGGAAATGCGCTCGCTCGGCCTCAATGTCGAGCTGATCAACAACAAGGTGAAGCCGGGCGAGTTGCCGCCGGCCGAAGCGGCCGAGTGAGCCGCTAGACCAACCTTGGACATTCGCCGGCGGCACTGACGCCGCCGGCTGACGGAATTGACGAGCCGGGCAGGGCGGCCTTGAGCCCCACCGGCGGAAGGAGACAGGCGATGAAGCAAGAGGTCATGAACCTTTTCGGCCAGCAGCCGGTCCAGCAGGCCTTCGACGCGATCAAGATCTCGATCGCGAGCCCGGAGAAGATCCTGTCCTGGTCCTATGGCGAGATCAAAAAGCCGGAGACCATCAACTACCGCACGTTCAAGCCGGAGCGTGACGGCCTGTTCTGCGCCCGCATCTTCGGGCCGATCAAGGACTACGAGTGCCTGTGCGGCAAGTACAAGCGCATGAAGTTCAAGGGCGTCATCTGCGAGAAGTGCGGCGTGGAAGTCACGCTCGCCCGCGTCCGGCGCGAGCGCATGGGCCATATCGAGCTGGCAGCCCCGGTCGCGCATATCTGGTTCCTGAAGTCGCTGCCCTCGCGCATCGGCCTGCTGATGGATATGCCGCTCAAGGACCTCGAGCGTATTCTCTATTTCGAAAGCTACGTCGTCATCGAGCCGGGCCTCACCCCGCTCAAGGACCGTCAGCTTCTGTCGGAGGAAGAGTACGTCCGGGCTCAGGAAGAGTACGGTGCGGACACCTTCACCGCCATGATCGGCGCGGAGGCCATCCGCGAGATGCTGCGCGCGCTCGACCTCGACCAGATCAACGCCGATCTCAAGCATGAGATCGCGACGACGACGTCGGAGCTGAAGCCCAAGAAGCTGATGAAGCGCCTCAAGATCATCGAGGCCTTCCAGGAGTCGGGCAACAAGCCGGAATGGATGGTGATGACCCAGATTCCGGTCATCCCGCCGGATCTGCGTCCGCTCGTTCCGCTCGATGGCGGCCGCTTCGCGACCTCGGACCTGAACGACCTCTATCGTCGCGTCATCAACCGCAACAACCGCCTGAAGCGCCTGATCGAGTTGCGCGCGCCGGACATCATCATCCGCAACGAGAAGCGGATGCTGCAGGAATCCGTCGACGCCCTGTTCGACAACGGCCGCCGCGGCCGCGTCATCACGGGTGCCAACAAGCGCCCGCTGAAGTCGCTCGCCGACATGCTGAAGGGCAAGCAGGGCCGCTTCCGCCAGAACCTGCTCGGCAAGCGCGTCGACTACTCGGGCCGCTCGGTCATCGTCGTCGGCCCGGAGATGAAGCTGCACCAGTGCGGCCTGCCGAAGAAGATGGCGCTCGAGCTGTTCAAGCCGTTCATCTATGCGCGCCTCGACGCCAAGGGCTACTCGACCACGGTCAAGCAGGCCAAGAAGCTCGTCGAGAAGGAGAAGCCGGAGGTCTGGGATATCCTGGACGAGGTCATCCGCGAGCATCCGGTGATGCTGAACCGCGCCCCGACGCTGCACCGCCTCGGCATCCAGGCCTTCGAGCCCGTGCTGATCGAAGGCAAGGCGATCCAGCTCCATCCGCTGGTCTGCGCCGCCTTCAACGCGGACTTCGACGGCGACCAGATGGCCGTTCACGTCCCGCTGTCGCTCGAAGCGCAGCTCGAAGCGCGCGTGCTGATGATGTCGACCAACAACATCCTGCACCCGGCGAACGGCATGCCGATCATCGTGCCGTCGCAGGACATCGTGCTCGGCCTCTACTACCTCTCGATCGTCTCGGACGGCGAGCCGGGCCAGGGCAAGATCTTCGGCGATTTCGGCGAGCTCGAATACGCGCTGCACGAGAAGGTCGTGACGCTGCATTCGAAGATCAAATATCGCTGGACCGGCATCGGCCATGACGGCAAGCCGTACACGAAGATCTACGACACCACGCCGGGCCGCGTGATCCTCTCGACCGCGCTGCCGGAGCATCCGGCCGTGTCCTTCGACGTCGTCAACAAGCTGATGACGAAGAAGGAAATCTCCGGAATGATCGACGCCGTGTATCGCGGCTGCGGTCAGAAGGAATCGGTGATCTTCTGCGACCGCGTCATGGGGCTGGGCTTCAAGCACGCCTTCAAGGCCGGCATCTCCTTCGGCAAGGACGACATGGTCGTGCCGGAGAACAAGTGGGAGATCGTCGACACGACCCGCGCGCTCGCCAAGGATTACGAGCAGCAGTACCAGGACGGCCTGATCACCCAGGGCGAGAAGTACAACAAGGTCGTCGACGCCTGGGCGAAGTGCTCCGACAAGCTCGCCCAGGAGATGATGGCCCGCATCTCGACCGTCCAGAAGGACGAGACCGGCCGCGACAAGCAGATCAACTCGATCTACATGATGTCGCACTCCGGCGCCCGTGGTTCGCCGGCGCAGATGCGCCAGCTCGCCGCCATGCGCGGCCTGATGGCCAAGCCGTCGGGCGAGATCATCGAGTCGCCGATCATCTCGAACTTCAAGGAAGGCCTCGACGTTCTCGAGTACTTCAATTCGACCCACGGCGCCCGCAAGGGTCTCGCCGACACGGCGCTCAAGACGGCCAACTCCGGCTATCTCACCCGCCGTCTCGTCGACGTGGCGCAGGACGCGATCATCTCCGAGACGGATTGCGGCTCGGATAACGGCATCAAGATGCGCGCCATCGTCGATGCCGGCCAGGTCGTGGCTTCGCTCGGCATGCGCATCCTGGGCCGCGCGACGGCCGAGGACATCGTCGATGGCGAGGGCAAGGTCATCGTCGCCAAGGGCGTCGTGATCGAAGAGAGCGACATCGCCAAGATCAACGCCGCCGGTGTCCAGGAGGTGAAGATCCGTTCGGTTCTCACCTGCGAGACCAAGAACGGCGTCTGCGCCACCTGCTACGGTCGCGACCTGGCTCGCGGCACGCCCGTCAACATGGGCGAGGCCGTCGGCGTCATCGCGGCGCAGTCGATCGGCGAGCCGGGCACGCAGCTCACCATGCGTACCTTCCACATCGGCGGCGCGGCCACCATCGCCGACCAGTCCTTCGTCGAGTCGAATTTCGAAGGCACCGTCAAGATGCGCAACCGCAACGTCGCGCGGAACTCGGACGGCGACCTGATCGCCATGGCGCGCAACATCGCCATCGTGATCGTCGGCCCGGACGGCGCCGAGCGCGCGGTCCATCGCGTCCAGTTCGGTTCGAAGCTGCGCGTGGACGAGGGCGACAAGGTCAAGCGCGGCCAGCGCCTGATCGAGTGGGACCCCTATTCCCGCCCGATCCTCGCGGAAGTGGACGGCAAGGTCGGCTACGAGGACCTCGTGGACGGCATGTCGATCACCGAGACGACCGACGAGGCGACCGGCATCTCCAAGCGCGTCGTCATCGACTGGCGCGGCTCGGCCCGTACGGCCGATCTCAAGCCGGCGATGGTGATCTACGGGGCCGACGGCAAGGTCGCGAAGCTCGCCCGTGGTGGCGAAGCCCGCTACATCCTGCCGGTCGACGGCATCATCTCGGTGGAGCCGGGCCATGCGATCAAGGCCGGCGACGTGCTCGCCCGCGTCTCGACCGACTCGGCCAAGACCCGCGACATCACCGGCGGTCTGCCGCGCGTCGCGGAGCTGTTCGAGGCCCGTCGTCCGAAGGATGCGGCGATCATTGCCGAGAAGTCGGGCGTGATCGGCTTCGGCAAGGACTACAAGAACAAGCGTCGCGTCACGCTGACGCCGCATGACGGTTCCGACGGGGTCGAGTACCTGATCCCGAAGGGCAAGCACATCCATCTCCAGGACGGCGACGTCGTGGAGGTCGGCGACTACATCCTCGACGGCAACCCGGCCCCGCACGACATCCTGGCGATCAAGGGCGTCGAGGAGCTGGCGGCTTATCTGGTCAACGAAATCCAGGAGGTCTATCGCCTCCAGGGCGTGACCATCAACGATAAGCACATCGAGGTCATCGTCCGGCAGATGCTGCAGAAGGTCGAGATCACCGAGTCCGGCGACAGCGACATCCTGACCGGCGACCAGGTCGATCGGATCGAGCTGGAAGAGGTCAACGCGAAGCTGCGCGAAGAGGGCAAGAAGCCGGCCTCCGGCGTTCCGGTCCTGCTCGGCATCACCAAGGCCTCGCTGCAGACCCGCTCCTTCATCTCGGCGGCGTCCTTCCAGGAGACCACCCGCGTCCTCACCGAAGCGGCGGTCAACGGCAAGTCGGACATGCTCGAAGGCCTCAAGGAGAACGTCATCGTCGGCTCGCTCATCCCGGCCGGCACCGGCGCCCAGGTCGCCCGCATCAAGCAGGTGGCCACGCGCCGCGACGATCTCATCGTCGGCCAGAAGGCGGATGCGGCGGCCAAGGCCGCCAAGGCAGCCGCCGCTGTACTCCCGGCTGCCGAATAAGCTGCCGGCGAGAGCCAGATGCTACGAAACGGCCGCCTTCGGGCGGCCGTTTTCTTTTTCGCGCGAGCCGCGACGTGTCCGAACGGCGCGCCGGCAAGCTATGGCTCATCCTCGGCCCTTCGCCGGACGGGCCGGCGCGGGGCCGCCGTTTACTCGCATTTTCTTCACGCGCCTCGTCGGGCTCGGCCTTGCGCCGCGCGAGGCGAGCGAGCGTCTCGGCATCACCGAGGAGACGGCGCGGGCCACCTTGAAGCGCGCCTTCCAGAAGACCGGTGTGACGCGGCAGAGCGAGCTTTCGGCATTGCTGGCCCGGGTGGCGGTTCGATAGGGCGGGCAGCGGCTTCGCCGGAAGCCTCTTTCCGGCAGATGATTCTCTTCTGGGGATCGTGTGGTGGTCCGGATCGAACGGAGCTGTACGCTTCGATCCGGACCGCTATGCTGCCGATCGGCGCAAGCTATGCGATCGCACCCGGACTCAGTATGCCATTCGCTTGGTGGGTGGCGGAAATGCAGGCCGAAACGCGCTCGGAGCCGGATTCCGGGGTTGACGCGAATCTCCGCGTGAGTCATAAGCGCGCCACTGTCGACGGCTGTCGGACACGTTTGTCGCTTGCGCATGGTTCGCGAGCGAGGTTCGCGACCGAAACTCCGTCGGAATTCCAGCGTCGATTGACGACATGGCAGGACGCATGAACGCGGGTTTTCCGTGTTCCTCTGCTGGCGAACGCGCCTGAGGCCCCTGAAAGGGCGCCGATGGCGCGGCTTCGTTTATGTCATGGCTTTTTTCGATCTGGGAGATTGACCAGGAATTTCCAAACGCTCAGTGGGGCGAGAGGCCAGAATGCCGACAATCAGCCAGCTCATCCGCAAGCCGCGGTTGCCCGTTAAGGTGCGCAACACCGCCCCGGCGCTTGAGAATTGCCCGCAGAAGCGCGGCGTTTGCACGCGCGTCTATACGACGACCCCGAAGAAGCCGAACTCGGCGCTCCGCAAGGTTGCGAAGGTTCGCCTGACCAACGGCTTCGAGGTGATCGGCTATATTCCGGGTGAGGGTCACAACCTCCAGGAGCACTCTGTCGTCATGATCCGTGGCGGCCGCGTGAAGGACCTTCCCGGCGTGCGCTATCACATCCTGCGCGGTGTGCTCGACACGCAGGGCGTCAAGAACCGCAAGCAGCGCCGTTCGAAGTACGGCGCGAAGCGTCCCAAGTAATTTCGGCCCGACCGGCCGGGCGCGCCGCCTGAGCCGGTCCGCCGCGTTGAAGATTTACGGAGACTAGACGATGTCCCGCCGCCACAGTGCCGAAAAGCGCGAAGTTATCCCGGACCCGAAGTTCGGCGATATCGTCGTGACCAAGTTCATGAACTCGGTCATGTACGAAGGTAAGAAGTCGACCGCCGAGCGGATCGTCTACGGTGCCTTCGACATTATCGAGGCCAAGACCAAGAGCGAGCCGCTCGGCGTCTTCAAGTCGGCGCTCGAGAACGTCGCTCCGGCGATCGAGGTCCGTTCGCGTCGCGTCGGTGGCGCGACCTATCAGGTTCCGGTCGAGGTTCGCTCCGAGCGCCGCCAGGCACTCGCGATCCGCTGGCTGATCGCTGCCGCTCGCGGCCGCAACGACAAGACCATGGTGGAGCGCCTGTCGGCTGAGCTGATGGACGCCGCCAACAACCGCGGCAACGCCGTCAAGAAGCGCGAAGACACGCACCGGATGGCGGAAGCCAACCGCGCCTTCTCGCACTACCGCTGGTAAGCGGCGCGTCGACCCGAGACACAGAGCACGATCATGGCCCGTTCCCATCCCATCGACCGTTATCGCAACTTCGGCATCATGGCCCACATCGATGCCGGCAAGACGACGACGACCGAGCGCATCCTCTACTACACAGGCAAGTCCCATAAGATCGGCGAAGTCCATGACGGCGCCGCGACCATGGACTGGATGACGCAGGAGCAGGAGCGTGGCATCACGATCACCTCGGCTGCGACGACCTGCTTCTGGCAGGACAACCGCCTGAACATCATCGACACCCCCGGCCACGTCGACTTCACCATCGAAGTCGAGCGTTCGCTGCGCGTGCTCGACGGCGCCGTCTGCGTTCTCGACGGCAACCAGGGCGTCGAGCCCCAGACCGAGACCGTCTGGCGCCAGGCCGACAAGTACGACGTCCCGCGTATCGTGTTCGTCAACAAGATGGACAAGATCGGCGCCGATTTCTATCGCTGCGTCCAGGACATCATCGACCGCGTCGCCGGCAAGCCCGTCTGCCTGCAGATTCCGATTGGTTCGGAAGCCGCTTTCGCCGGCGTGATCGACCTGATCAAGATGAAGGCGATCGTCTGGAACGGCGAGGCGCTGGGCGCTTCGTTCGAGGAGCAGGACATCCCGGCGGACCTCGCCGACAAGGCTGCCGAGTATCGCAACAAGCTCGTCGAGGCCGCCGTCGAAATGGACGACGCCGCGATGGAGGCTTACCTCGAGGGCACCGAGCCGGATGCCGCGACGCTGCGCAAGCTCGTCCGGACGGCCGTTCAGCGCCGCGCGTTCCACCCGGTTCTCTGCGGCTCGGCCTTCAAGAACAAGGGCGTGCAGCCCCTGCTCGACGCCGTCGTCGACTTCCTGCCGTCGCCGGTCGATCGCGGCGCGGTCGAAGGCATCGACTTCAAGACGGAAGAGCCGACGACCCGCAACCCGACCGACGCCGATCCGTTCGCGATGCTCGCGTTCAAGATCATGGACGACCCCTTCGTCGGTACCATCACCTTCTGCCGCATCTATTCGGGCAAGGTCGAGGCCGGCCAGGGCGTCATCAACTCGACCCGCGACAAGAAGGAGCGCGTCGGTCGCATGCTCCTGATGCATGCGAACAACCGCGAAGACATCAAGGAGGCTTATGCCGGCGACATCGTCGCCCTGGCCGGCCTCAAGGACGTCCGCACCGGCGACACGCTCTGCGACCCGACCAACGCGGTCATCCTGGAGCGCATGGAGTTCCCCGAGCCGGTCATCACGATCGCGATCGAGCCGAAGTCCAAGGCCGACCAGGAGAAGCTGGGCCTCGCCCTGTCGAAGCTCGCGAACGAGGATCCGTCCTTCCGCGTGTCGACCGACCAGGAAAGCGGCCAGACCATCCTGAAGGGCATGGGCGAGCTCCATCTCGACATCAAGGTCGACATCCTGAAGCGCACCTACAAGGTCGACGCCAATATCGGCGCCCCGCAGGTTGCGTATCGCGAGACGCTGACCAAAAAGGCCGAGATCGACTACACCCACAAGAAGCAGACCGGCGGTACGGGCCAGTTCGCCCGCGTCAAGCTCGTCATCGAGCCGAACGAGACCGGCAAGGGCTTCGAGTTCGAGTCGAAGATCGTCGGCGGCGCGGTGCCGAAGGAATACATCCCGGGCGTCGAAAAGGGCCTGAACTCGGTCATCGGCTCCGGCGTGCTCGCCGGCTTCCCGGTGGTCGACGTCAAGGTCTCGCTGATCGACGGCGCCTTCCACGAAGTCGACTCGTCGGCCCTGGCCTTCGAAATCGCCTCCCGTGCGGCGCTGCGCGAAGGTCTGCAGAAGGGCGGCTCCGTGCTGCTCGAGCCGATCATGAAGGTCGAAGTCGTGACCCCGGAAGACTATACCGGTTCGGTCATCGGCGACCTGAACTCGCGTCGCGGCCAGATCCAGGGCCAGGACATGCGCGGCAACGCCGTCGTGATCAACGCGATGGTTCCGCTGGCGAACATGTTCGGCTACGTGAACCAGCTTCGCTCGTTCTCGCAGGGCCGCGCGAACTACACGATGCAGTTCGACCACTATGAGCAGGTGCCGTCGGCGGTGGCCGCCGAGGTCCAGGCCAAGTACGCCTGAACCCCGCACCGAACCGACTGACCATTTGAACAAGATTTGACGGAGGCTACGNCTCGCAGGGCCGCGCGAACTACACGATGCAGTTCGACCACTATGAGCAGGTGCCGTCGGCGGTGGCCGCCGAGGTCCAGGCCAAGTACGCCTGAACCCCGCACCGAACCGACTGACCATTTGAACAAGATTTGACGGAGGCTACGATGGCCAAAGAGAAGTTTGCGCGCAACAAGCCGCACTGCAACATTGGAACGATTGGTCACGTCGACCATGGCAAGACGTCTTTGACGGCTGCGATCACGAAGGTTCTGGCCGAGTCCGGCGGCGCGTCGTTCACGGCGTATGACCAGATCGACAAGGCGCCGGAGCGTGTGCATGGACACCCGCTTGTCGAGCTTGGCCGCAACGGCTGCGGCATGACAGGCCCGGTTGAGCTGGCGCGTCGTGATCGGCTGGCCCGGCTGCTGGCCGGGGAAGAGCCAGCCACGCGGGCGCTTCACCCGCCACCATTGCCGCAGGAGGTCGAGCAGGTCGGGCGCGAGCATGACATAGCGGTCCTTGCGGCCCTTGCCCTGCTCGACCCGGATCAGCATGCGCGCGCTGTCGACGTCGGCGACCTTGAGGTTGGCGATCTCCGACACGCGCAGGCCGCAGCCATAGGCGATACTCAGCGCGGCCCGGTCCTTCAGGCTCCGCGCATGGGCCAGCAGCAACGCCACCTCTTGCGTGTCCAGCACGACTGGCAACCGCTCCGGCGTCGGGATCCGCGCCATGCGGTCACCGAAGCCGGTCCGGCCCAGCGTGACGTGGAAGAAGAACCGCAGCGCCGTGCATGCCAGGTTCATCCGGGCGTAGCTGGCGCCGAGCGAGGCCAGGTGAAGCTGATAGCGCCGCAGGTCCTCCGGCTCGGCCCGGTCCGGCGGCAAGCCAAGGAAGGCCGTGAACTCACGCACCTGCCGGACATAGTCGCGCTGCGTGTGCTCGCTAAACCGGCGGATGGTCATGTCCTCGATCATCCGCTGGCGTAGCGGACTGACGGTGACGGGATCGATCATGGAAGCCTCCGAGGATGAGGGAAAACGACCCTGAAATCCTCGAATGCAGCGCCTCACAGGCAAAATCTCAGCAATTACCGAGCCGCAGCGCACTGCCGCGAGAGCGGCTTAGTCCAGTGGCGCGACGTTGACACGACCTGTGTCTGCACTCAGCCATCGATTTTTGATTGACCGGATCGTGGATTGCAGGGGATTGCCGTTCGGCTGTGACCTGCCACACGATCTGAGAAAATTGTATGCAAGACCCCGGCGTAAACCGTCTGTTAGGAAATACCTTCATAAGGTGGGATACGAATTCCTCAGCGCTTAGCGAGGGTCTCGTCCACAAACCAGTCGATCGCTCCTGCGGCGATGAGTTCACGAGGCCAGCCAGCTCGAACTGCTTGTTCGAAGACTGAGCGCAGGGAGGGATCGAGCGCTCGTGTTGCGTCGGACTTGCCGACCCGCGCCGCCGTTAGGACTTCTGGGGGAGGAGGCGCTACCGCCAGCCTCGATACCCCCTGCAGAATATGTGCGACGAACTCTGGCGGGCCCCTCCGGACCCAGTTTTCTACAGTCCGGATGGGGATGCGATACGCCCGCGAAAAGCTGGCCTGGGAGTACCCCAGGTCACCCAGCATCGCTTTAAAGGCTGAACCGTCCATCCAGTAACCCGTTGCGTCGCGAAAGCAGCCAGGTCGGCGGGCACCTCAATGCCCGCACGATCCGCCCTTCGCCGAAACTCTGCAAGCCGCAGGGTTAATCGATCCTTGATGATCAACAGCTCGATCAAGGATCGAGGTTACAGTCCTTCAAGGATTCCCACCTTTTGGGTGGGAACTTCACTGCCCATCGACTCCAGTTGGGGCCGCTGGCCGGGCCGATCCCCTTTATCGTCAACATGACCGCACCGCATCTCGGCGGCGGTTCAATCACGCCTCGAGGAGCTCATGGACTTCACGGATCCAAGAATGCGCAGCCAGGCCTTGAAACGGATCGACCTACTGCGGCGTCTGACCGATGATCTTACTGGGATCGTCAACGGTAGTTGCCCCTCTCCAGAGCAGATTGAAGCGGCAGTGGGCATTCGAGCCTTCTCGGTCGTCGATCGATCCGTCCCGTGCCTACAGGGGCTCGTTACCGCGCACCCCACGATCCGGCCGGGCCCGATCACCACTTCGCAGCTCTTCTACGTCGACGTCAAAGGCGGCTGGGCGCGATCACTCTCCAGATTTTATCGCTTGGAAGGATTGACGCCATGAAGATCCGTAGGAACGCGGCCAAGATGCGGTCATGCAAGGCGGCCGGTTCATTCTCCTGCGAAAAGTGGGGCAGCTTCGAACTGTTGACCCACATCGAAGCCGACCCCGCAGTCGGGAGCTTCTGTGAGTTCAATTTCGAAGCGGAGCTCTCCGCATATGATGCCGAAAATTTCACAGATGTCGCGGCCTACCTGGTGCGTCACGAAGCCGGGATCTTCGTCCTGTGCGCTGCTCCCCAGTTAGCGCATTGGTCGACACAAGCGCTGGAGGTCTGGCGGCAGCTCGATGTTACTCTGGCCAGGAAAGGTTGGTGGCTGCTTTCGGTTGAGCCCTCCAAGCTTCGGCGCGAGCCTGCGTGGACGAATGCGCTTCAACTATCCAGGTGTGCTCAGTTCGAGGTGGACTCACGCGACGAGGCGCGTGTTCTGGAGCACCTGTGGCATGTGGGGCGCGCGTCAATCGGCGACGTTATGAGACACTGCCAGGCCACACAGGATTCATTCGAAACAATCCTGAAGCTCCTCTCGTCGGGCATTCTCGTCTGCGACGACGATGACACGCTCACTCCCAGCAGCCGGGTGCGAGCAGGTCGGCCCACACCCCGTACCAACGCGATTGCTTGGCTCTGAAGCGGAGCCGTAGGTCACAGCTGTAGCGTCGTCTGGCGCTGACGCGGCCCGCTCCCCGGAGCCTTCTGCGACGGACCTGCTGGCCGCGACTGTCGATCTTCCAATTTTCCCAACTCGTTCTGTCAATAGGAATGCGTCCATGTTGCAGCGTGCATCCGTGCCGCCGCCGTCAAATCCGCGGCCTAAGAAGACTGTCCAACTCCTGTTGGAATCGAGGGACCCGATAGGGCCGTCTCTGCGCCGTCTGGGGAACAGCGATTGTATCGTTGTTACCTTTCCTCGGGACGCTATGGGCCGGGTTGCCGATTGGCCCGAGCTCCACCGAAGCGGCATTTACTTGCTGATTGCCCCGGCGGTCGGCGATAATCTAATGCGCATCTACGTCGGCCAAGCCCGCCACGTTATGAAGCGGCTCAGGTCGCACGAGCGGGATCGGCTCGATCCAATCTACGTGCAGATTGCTGCGATCGTCAGCGCAGACAACCAAATGCGAGACGATATGCGGGGGTACTGCGAACAGCGGTTTGTCTGGCTGCTCAACCAGACCCGCATGGTGGAGGTTGAGAACTGCTCTCCGCACTATCCCCCAGTTCGCCACGATGTCCAGATCGTGGCCGAAGGGTTTCTCAAAGACGCCCTATTGCTCCTGGGGCCGACCGAGCCCCTAGCGGCAATGGTTGCGGCGACGATAGCTGTGCAGGAGATTGGCAGGGAGGTTACCGGTGAAGCCGGGCCTCAGCCTGTCAGGCCCCTCCTACCAGAACAATTATATGAGCTGCACCGGGGCCCATGCCAGGCCTTTGCCATCAGTTCATCAACCCGGGGCATGCGGGTCCTCGCTGGATCAAGGATCTCGCCCGATATCCATTACACACTGCCGAAGCGGGGGCTGGATCTCCGCAAGAGGCTGCTCGAAGACGGCACGCTCATTTATTGCGATGATAGCGCTGCGCTTGTGCTGATCCGAGACGTCAACGTCTCAACCCCCACCATCGCTGCCAATCTCGTGACCGGCCGTCGGATGGATGGTTACCACAGCTGGAAGCTGGTGATCCTTGATCTGGAGGCGTCTCATGATTGAGGCCTCCGACGCCAACGACTTACTCATCGTTGACGATGAGAACGACTTCCAGATTCCATTGAAACAATCTTTCTTGAAAGGGCGCTTGCAAGTGGAGGAGCGGCTTGCACGGCTCATGCTTTGGGAAGCATGCCCGAAAGCTCTGCGATTAAGGGTAGCAGCTCGAAAGCCTGTCGTGGTGATCATCGAACCGCCCGACGACGATTGGTATAATGCCATCCTCACCGCGGCCCGAGCGCTTGTTCGGCCAGCCCAGTTCCTCCTGTGTGAAAGCGGGAAGAAATCCAAAGGCGATTTCTTCCAGGATGCAGCGCTTCGAACGTCCGTCGAAACAGCCCAGTCGTTGGTGATCATCGGTCGGGAAAGCCTCAGCCCCGCGGTTCAGGCTTCAGCTGATTTCAACGTCAGAGTCTCGCGTCCCGATGGCAAACTCATCGCCCATACCATCAAGGAGACGTTCGGGACCAAGCGATTGCAGCCGCTTCCGAAAGAGTTCGGGGCAAAGCTCACCGCGAGCATTTTGCTCGGCGCAATCCGACGTGGCGAAAGCGCGGCTCGGGCGATCTCTCGTTTAACCGAGCTCGACCGCAAATCGCGCCTGCCTACGAATGCGCTAGCCGGACCTCGTCTTGAGGACCTCGGCGGTTACGGCGACGCCAAGGAATGGGGCTTCAATCTTGCGACCGATATTGCCGCGTATCGGCAGGGGGCCTTGAATTGGCAGGCGGTCAGCAGCGCCGCCGTACTCTTCGGCGAGCCAGGCACAGGCAAAACCTATTTTGCGGCGGCCTTGGCGCGAACATGCGGCGTCCCGCTAGTCGTGACAGGCCTCGGAGAGATATTCAATCAATGCAACGGCTATCTCGAAGGGGTGGTAAAGGCCCTCAGTGCGGCGTTCAATGAAGCCGCTGAGAAAAGCCCTTCGATCTTGTTCTTCGATGAACTGGATTCCATTCCGGACAGAAAGAGTCTCGAACCCCGTGCCCGTGAATGGTGGACGACGATTGTCAATCACGTTCTGAAGCTGATTGATAATCGAGCGGACGGTGTCGCTCTCCTAGGTGCGACAAACCTTATCGATAGGTTGGACGGCGCTCTCGTTCGTCCAGGCCGCCTTGAACGTCAGTTCGAGATCGTCCCGCCTAGTGCTGAGGAGCTTGAAAAGGTCTTCCGCGTGCACCTAGGCGATCGGCTTGTAAACGACGATTTAAAATCGGTCGCACAGCTCGCTATCGGGTCCAGCGGCGCGCGCGCTGCCATGATTGTCAAGTCTGCTCTCGCAGTAGCACGGCGTCAGGGCAGGGAACTTGCCATCGATGACCTGGTCGCAGAGCTAGCCGAGGGGCTGCCCCCTGACCTGCTTGAACGCATTTGCATTCACGAAGCTGGCCACGCCGTCGCAGCCATAGCCCTAGGCTGGGCTGTGGACCATGTATCAACCCTGGGGAAGAGCGGTAAGCTGCCCGGGGTATGCGTAGAAGGGCCAGGAAAAGGCGCCACTCGGCGCAGTCTCGACGATCACGTCGTCATGCTGCTAGCAGGGCGACGCGCCGAGCTTCTTCTTCTCGGCGAAGCCAGCGCCGGCGCCCAGCTCGATCTCCGAGCTGCCACGCGCCTAGTAGCCGCCGCCCATTTCTCTCTCGGCCTGGGTGACCAGCTGACATATCTCGGAGACATAGCTGACGCTGAAAACCTGCTCATCGACCGGGGTGCTGCGAAGGCAGTAGAAGCGGCGCTCCAAGAGCTGGATCGTCGATGCGATGAGCTCCTTGAGCCCCGGCAATCGCAGATCCGTGTTGTGGCGGACAGGCTACGTGAAGCGCGGGTCCTCTCCGGGGATGCCGTGCGGCAGTTGGTGGCGCCGTGAGCGCAATCATGATCCCAGCTGTGCTTCGGTTGCTGGATCGCTGGCAGGCAGATGATCCCACGGTCTGTCGCATTCTGAACATAGAGCCCGATCGCCTTCTGGCTTGGCGCGTGGGCAAATACGATGATTGCGGGGAGGAACTGACGACTCGGCTTATGATCCTCCTCCATATCCATACCCGACTACGTGTCATGTTTACGGATCCCCAGCGGGGCTATGGCTGGGTCTCTCGGCCGAATGATCAGTTTCATGGGCACACTCCTTTGGAGGTGCTCGGGCAACGCGGTCTGCAGGGGCTGATCCGAGTGATGGATTACCTCGACGCTGAAGCGGCTTCCTGAAGGATTGCTCAACCATTCGGCGAACCTGGCGATGCAATCAATGATTGCGAAAGGAGCGGAGACCCATGGTCGCCGCGCCAATTGGACAGCGCACATTGGGCAAGAGACGTCACGAGGGCAGTGAGAAGGTTTGAAGAGTGACTGGCAATAGTGAAGCATCAGCGCTGCTGATCCCCCTGTGCTATACAGATGCAGCGCTACTAGACGAACCCGTTCAGATCGCCGGCGAGCCAATTCTCATCAACGGTGCCTTCCATCGATTGTCGTCTGCAGCGCGAAGCCAACTCGTAAGCTACGGTATCAAGGAAAAGATGCCGATCGTTTTGAAGCGTGACGGCTCATACAATCATCTCATCAATGGCTTTTTGCGTTCCTTGCCAGATAACGGCTGCAACTCGCCCCTCAGTTGGGAGGCATATGCCCGCGACCTCATGCTTTTCGAGACATTTCTGATCGGCCAGGGATGCGAGGAAATCGGCGAGGCTTTACCCCATCATTTTCGTGCTTACCGTGCCCTCCGACGCCATAGGACCCCGGGCCAAAAACCAGTTGAGGCGACGACATGGGACCGGCAGTCGAGCACGTTGCGTCAGTTTTTCTCATGGAGATCGAGAGAGAAAAAAACAATCAACCCTTACGAGCCAGCAAAGAAAGCCCGCCGCCCTTACGGCTTTTACGGTGACAGAAGGCGCGGAGAAGGCAACACGGCGAGCTCCAGCAGATTGGTTAAGCACATCCGCCTCGAAGACTTCCGGGATTTCGTTAACTTGGGACTTTGCGGGTCTTCCGATGATAACCACCCGCCTGAGAAGCTGCGCATGTATCTGCGAAACGCTGCCTTTGCCCAGCTCGCGGTTTGCACGGGTCTAAGATTGACCGAAAATGCCGCTCTCTTGCTCGCCGAATTGGGCAATTTCAACGAGACAACGTCCAAAGTCATTCCGTTCGAGCCGGGCGTTATGACTACGAAAGGTCAGAAGCATCGGCGCCTTTTCATTCCCACTAGTGTCCTCAAGGGTCCGATAGAAAAGTACTGCTCTCTGTTGCGGTCAAACATCGTAACTAGCGACGTTGCAATGAGGCACTACAGCGACAATAAACACAATTGGCAACATGCGGCCCTTTTCGGTGATCGGTATTTCATAGATCGCGTTAGCAAGCAAAGACATGAATACCACAAGCTCGACGTCGATCAGCGCAAAAGGCTTCTCGATGTGTCCGACGGCAAGTATGAGCCAGCAATGCTGTGGCTGCAAGAAAATGGCCAGCCAGCCGCTAACACGACATTTAGCGCGGCGTTTGAAAGGGCCAATCGCTTGCTGGAGACACGCTATGGAAAGGCGCTTGGTGTATCACCCCACATGCTTCGCCATACGTTTGCTGTGTACACTTTGACTGGGTTAATCCGTCGCCTGACTGGTTCTAGTAAAGATCTCGAAAAAGAGAAACATAGATCAAGTTCCTCCGCCTATCAGGAACTCATCGGGGACCCTTTGCGCACTTTGCAGCGGTGGTTGGGACACAGCTCTATAGATACAACGATGATATACCTGACATATATCGATCAAAATCAAGACGAGATCGAGCACGATTTCGCCAATTGGAACAGGCATATTGATCAGGTTTGGAGCATGGCCAAATGAATTCTAGCTCTGACCGCGGAACTTGGCCCGATTCAAACAAGAAGGACGCAGAAACCGTGCGCGCTGAAATTCGGTTTAAGGTAAATTTCACGGGAGGCCGCTCCACGGATATTAATGTAACCCGCGCGGTCGGAATCGCCTTCGAGCAGGAGTTATTCAACTTACTTACGGAAGAGGCTCACGATGAAGGGGCTATCAGCTCGCCTGATTCGGTTTTGTCATCTGTGTTCTCGTTTAGAACATTTTTAGAATACGCATCATTAAACAAACTTAATTTCATTAGATTGTCAGATATATCTGTCGAAGATATCGATAGCTATGAGAAGTTCCTACTGAAAACTTACGCCGATAATCTCGCTCGGGCTTGGGCGCAGATAAATTGCCTTATTCGATTGCTTCGCGCCGCCGATAAACAACGTCTTCTAAAGGATGAATTTACGCATCGTCTGAAAGTTGTTGCGCGTTATATTCCCTTTACACAATACGACCCGAAAGAACCTCTTGATCCAGAGATTTGCGATCAGGTCGTTCATGCGGCGCGGCGACACGTAAATCACGTAAGGCGCCGAATCGCTTATGGATTTAGCTTACTCGCTCAAAGAAATGAATCTGATGTCAGCTGGAGTTCTATTCCAAATATACTAAATTTTATATATGAAGATCCCGGTGGGAGTGTATCCCTTCGGAAACGAATCGCGGTCCACAGGAAAATTTATCGGACATATACCCAATTTTGCGACCTAATATATCTGAATCCTTACGATATTTTCTGCTTCGCTACGCTTATTGCCGTCGAGACAGGTCTTCCAATCGAGTCGATATATGAGCTGGACGAAGACTGCCTAGAAGACATCGGAGCAGTTAGCGCTCGTCTGAAGTATATCAAAAGGCGAGAAAGTAAGTCCGGCAAAAGAGACACCCCGATGTATCTTACTGTTCCGGTGGCCGGGGATTATTCGGCGGTATATTGCATCCGGCTGCTTAAGGATCTCACGGCGTCGGCGAGAGGCAATACGGCGGAACATGAACGGGTTTGGCTGTTCTTGGGGCGTACGCCGAGAGGGCGGGGTACGCCGTCGAAGGTCGGTCGAGTGGTTACTCGTTCGTTGAAATATGCTCGCGCGCTTTGCAACCGCTACAATATTAAAGCGCCTGACGGAAGCATTCTCGATGGCTTCCAGCCTGGGAGAATTCGCAAGACGACGAAGGTCGAGGCCTACAAAAAGGACCCTGTCAGGGCTAGAAAGGTAAGAGATCACTCCAAGACTATTCAAGATGCTCGCTATCTGAGCGTAAAGGCACTTAAGCGACTTCACGAAGCAGCCATCGAAAATGCTATGATGGCGGCAATAAATATGGCCACCAATTCAGAGATCGACGGCAATCTGGGTGACGTGATAGAGGGCGATAGCGCGCAAGGCAAGTATGAAAATCTCGGGGTAGCAAGCTGCAAGGACATAAAAAACTCTCCGATAGGATCTCATCCCGAGAGCGGGCTTTGCGCTACACCAGTTATCGGCTGCTTCAATTGTAAGAATGCGGTAATAACCCGTTCGCACCTGCCTGATATTCTTGCTTTGCAAAAATACCTGATCGAAATGAGGAGCAAGATTGAGCTAGCGCGTTGGCTTGACCTCTTCGCGAAGCCGTGTGCCCAGATTCAGTACAGCATATTACCTAGTTTTCCCCGCGCTTATGTGGAAGACGCTATGTTGTTAACGCAGATTCAGGCATCGAGTGTCTACATTCCGCCGGAATACCTTTTAGGGTGATTTATATGAATAACTCGCCGCAGATTTTGAAATCTAACTTTTGGCCGGACGATATTCCGGTGATGAAAGAGCATCCGCTGGTCAATTTTGTCCAGGCGATGCGCGAGACAAAATTTGGCTCCCGTCAGTGGACCGTTGGCTACCGCGAAAATACAAACGTTGCCAACATGTCTGTCGATTTTGACAAATTATTCCCGTTGCCTCAGCGTCATCTTCTGGCGCGCGAATTATTGATGTTTTTGCTTAATAACGATACGAACACATTCGTTGGCGAACGGCGCCTTAAACGTTACAAAGGAGATTACGCTGTTATAATAGTGCGTTGCCTATACCGGCTTTATCTGTTTATGGATTCCATTTCAATAGGCTCACTTCGCGACCTCACTCAATCTCATCTGAATCAATTCATCGATATGAAAGCTAATTCCTCTGGCGAGGTCCGGCAGCGCGAGAGATCTCATCTCGCAACGATCTATGCTGCTGGAGAATCTATGACCAATGACCGGCTTAGCTTCATGCCTTGGGAGGGGGTGACCGGTCAAAAATACGTTAAGCGATCCCTAGAGACAAAAACTAAGGTCATCCCGCCTGACGTCATGGGTCCATTGCTTATTTGGGCGATGAAGTACGTTGACCATTACTCGGACGACATCATTGGAGCATTTTATAACCAACGACTGAATAGCGCGGGGCACCGCGCCATTCGTGAGAATATTAAAGGCATAAAGGGAGTTATGGTCAAGGCGATGCTTTCAGATCGCGCCGCGGTGATCCGAGACAAGATCGAGAGGGCAGCCGTTGGTGACTATCATGTGGTCGCTGAAAGTGGCCTGCGGTGGCGTGAGTTGATTGAAGGGCTCGATATAGCTGATGAATTTCGCAATCTGGTTGCAGCTTGTTACATTGTCACGGCATACCTTTCTGGTATGCGAGACAGTGAAGTACAAGCTATCCGGAGAGGTGGCTTAGAAATCGCTGTCGATTCGAATTCGAACGTTATCCGTCGTTATTTGGAATCTACCCAATACAAAGGATCCCATGTAGGCGGTAAATTGCGGACTTGGGTCGTTGTTGAGCCTGTTGAGCGCGCTATTATGGCAGTTCTAATGTTGTCCTATTACAATAGTAAATTGGGAGGGAAATCGTTTATGTTTATTTCTCCTTCGATGTTTGAAGGGGATACTGTTCCAGTAAAATCATATATTAACAACAATATCGCATCGTTTATTGATCACGTGAATAATTACCTGGAGCCACGTCATCGCTCTCCTTCTCATCCACCTATTCCAGTCGAACGATTTGGGCGTATTACGACTCGGATGTTTCGTAAAACTATCGCATGGCATATTGCAAACCAACCTTTTGGCATCGTTGCGGGAATGATTCAGTTTGGCCATTTGAAGGCGCAGATGTTTGAGGGGTATGCTGGCACAGCGAGTGCTGGATTGCTTAAGGACATTGAGGAGCAGCAAGCTCTCGCGAACGCTCGTGAAGTGCGCGCGATCTTTGATGACCATCTAAAAGGGATCAAAGTAGCCGGCCCGCTAAGCTCTGAGATCAACACTGAGATGGAGAAAATTGGAGAGCTAGCCTCTTTTGAGGGGAAAGTGGTTACGGACGGGAGGGAGATTGACGCGATGCTGCGGCATCGAGCAACGAGTTTCTATCCACGGCCTGTAAATGATTGTTTCTTCAACCGCGACCGGGCGCAATGCCTTCCGCCAGTAGTCCGAGGCAAAACGGATAATGCAGTTCCGGTCACTCACACCTGCAAATTCGACCGCTGCGAAAACAGTTGCTGGCGTTTGAAGCATTTGCCCGCAATTCAGGCGCGATTGGAGGATTTGTTAAAACTAGCTACCAAAAACAATACCGGCCCGGGGCAACGAGCAATCGTGCGCGAGGAAAGCGCCCGCCTAAATCGTATCGTTGAGGAAATCAAGGAGGCTGCAAGTGGGGGTCACTGACGACAACCGCGCCAAACTGCGTCTGGCGATGGCCGATCTGCTCGGTTCTGGTGACCAAACAAGTAAGAAGCGCCTCACTTGGAAGATGGTGTTCGAGAAGGCTAGAGTTGCGCGATCGACTGCAAACCATCCAAATTATCGGGATATCAAGCAGGCTTGGGATGAGGATTTAGCTAAGAGCTTGTCGAAATCCGAAGCGGCAGCAAAATCGCTGGACCAGCAGAGGCAGCGTAAGGGGCGGGTAAAGGAGGACCCTGCGGCGCTGCGGCGCACAATCTCCGTCCTGGCCAACCACATTCAGGTGCTCGCCCTGCAGCTTGAGGCGACGCAGGCGGACCTGATCAAGGCGAATGCTAGGCTGGCTGAAGAGCGGTCAAAGTTGCCAGCGATGAAGAAAATGATTTCGGCGTAGACGGCAAACGCCTTCGGCAGGGTGTACCTGTAAGAGCGGTTAGAGCGTGAGGAATGTGATTCCGGTTGAGAACGATATGTCTATGGAAGGTGCGCGACTTGCCCCGAGAGGCTTCCTAGTACTTGAGCCCATGTGCCTCAGCAAATTGCCGGTCCGCAGGTCGCTATGCCGGCGACCGGCGGGTCGACTTGGGCCTATAGCGCCGATCCGCATGGATGTTGAGACTAACTGATCGACCTGGGTGTCCGTTTCTACCGCTCGTGTTGCTGCCGCTGTTTCATGCATCCCGCGACGGACCTTGGCCGAGCAGATGCGCCGCGGCTGGGAGTTTCCGACAGCAGTTGCCGGGCGGTAGTGTGGTGGTGTTTGCCCGTTGCCTCGCAGCCGCTGGATCGAAATTTGTGCTCGGCGGTGAGAAAACCACCCAGTGAACCGCCGTCGCGCCTGCCGGCGCAGGCGCCACTTGCTAGGCTAATCCCCTGGGGCGGTGATGATGTTCGCCGCGGAGGCGCGGCGGTTCGCAGTTCGTTTTCATGGCTTGAGCAATCCCGTTTGCCCGATATCACAATGGCCCCGATCGGGGCCATTGTGATATCGGCGGAACAGCGCCACTGGCATGCTTTTCTCCGCCACGCTGGCCTCGAATCCGACCGCCGTGGACTGTCATCCGCTCACGAAAGGCTCACCAGCCAGAGGTTGCATCCGTTGCTTGCCGGTCATCGGCGGCCCGCACCGTTCGCTCCGCTCTCGGTCGGGATAGAATTGGACTTCTCAATCTGTTGACATAACGTATCTTATATCAACAGCCATAAAGGCCAAATCTGCGATAGGCTCGGCACTGTTGGGCTTTTCGCCTGATTCCCGGTTAGCAAAAGTTTTCAAAAGTCTAATAATGAGGCTAATTTTAGCGGACAACAGGCATTTCCTCTAGCCGCGTGGTGTAGCGCGGCGAGCGCTGATCAAACTCGTGACCCACGCCTTGCGCTGGCGGGAAACCTGCGGCGGCGGGGAAAACAGTGACCCGGCCGTGCCATTTGCAGGCGTCCAGGGCCGCCATGTGGCGCCCGGATTTATCGCGGTCGAGGCTTACGATGAGCGCGCGCTGCGACGCTTCCAGCGGAGCCAGATAGACCGTCATGAGCTTGGCTTTGGCGTAGCGATATCCCCGGCTTCCAGAGCCGACGAGCGCCCCACTTCGCCGCCCGGACCGCGTGTCATTGGTGGCCTCGGGAAAATCCACCGTGGTCGATACCAACCTCGCTGGGCCGCCATCGAACGGTGAGGTGTGGTAGAAGACGGTGACGTGGTCCATGGCGAGGCCATGATGGCGGAGCTTCTCGCCGAGCCGCGTCGCGTGCGCTGCGGGCTTTCTGCATCATGTCCAGGTCGTCGACGCGGCCGGCGAAGGAACGCGTCACGGCGCAGCCTCCCGCGTCGGAGCTACCGCCTCGAGGTCGATGCAGGGGTGGCCGCGCAGCTCATGGATTATCCGCTCGCCGATGACAGTGAGCGTCTGGCGGGCGAGTTTCGGATCGAGTGCGGCGACGGCGGCGGCGGTCTTGCAACCGAACGCCTTGAGCTTGGTCTGTCTGGCAGCCCCGATGCCCGGAAGTCGTCGAGCGGCATCAACCGAAGCCCTTCCCTTTGCGCGTCGTCGCTAGTCAGGTCGCAGACGCCACCGAGCTGCGGGGTACCTTTGGCGATCTCGTTGGCAAGCTTTGCGAGGGTCTTCGTTGGGCTGATGCCGAATTCAGGCGGGAACTATGTCCATATAGCCAGAGCGTTCGCTGTCATATCAGCCAACGGCTGTCTGTCGACTTTCAGCAGGAGAAGGCGCTTCGGCGATAGCCGAGTAGCATCGCTCAGCGCGGTTGCTCTGCCGTGGATACCGGTGTCAGCGAAGAAGAAGCGCGGGAAGGGCGATCGTCACCGCTAATGCTATGACGACGAACGTCCTCACCCATACAGCCCGTGTTCGCGACGAAAATAACCAAGAACCCTGCATCTGAACCTGACGTTACCGAGAAACCAAGGACGCCTCCTTCATATCACTTCTGATTGTGATCACAGGTCAACAGCGCCGATCAGTTCAATGCGGTTGTCTTCCCGAATTTCTGTTGAGTGGGCACGTGATTACGCCTTGAATATGCGATTCAACCGGCCTAGCCGATGGTCAGCGCGTCGACCGGCGGCGCATCGATTCGCTTCCTAACTTCAGGAGAAGAGCTATGGCTGAGGAAGGCGAAAACGTCATCGCGTTGGTGGCTGACATCGTATCAGCGTACGTATCTAACAACAGCGTCCCAGCTGCTGATCTTCCTGGCCTGATCGCCACGACCCATGCGGCGATAACGGGTTTGGGTGCGCCGCCCGCTTCGGAGGTCGAAGATCGTCCGAATCCGGTCGTCTCAATCAAAAAGTCGATCACGTCGGAGTTTCTGATCTGCCTCGAGGATGGCAAGAAGTTCAAGTCTTTGAAGCGCCACCTGCGCACGGCTTACAATATGTCGCCAGAGGACTATCGCGCCCGTTGGGGCCTGCCGGCTGATTACCCTATGGTCGCACCGGCCTACGCTGAGGCTCGCTCGGCCTTGGCCAAGCAGATGGGTCTGGGACAGCAGCGGCGGAAACCGCCTGTCCGCAGCAAGACCTCCAAAACGAACTGAATTCTGGCAGCGTTAGAGGGAACCATGACCAAGAACGAATTGATCGCCGCGATCGCCGACGACACAGCCAAGTCGAAGGCTGATGTGTCGGCCGTGCTGATGTCGCTTGCCGGCGTAGTTTCAAAGACGCTGAAGTCCGGTGGCGACGTAACGCTCGGGGGCGTTGGCAAGCTGTCTTCCGCTAAGCGGGACGCTCGTCAGGCTCGTCATCCCTCGACCGGTGCCGTGATCGATGTCCCCGCCAAAACTGTTGTGAAGTTCAAGGTCGCCAAGGACCTCGCTGACGCTGTCGTCTGATCGGTTTCGCCTTTCAGCAAAACGCAGGCTCGCTCCCTGGATCAGTGCACTGGTGGTCCAAACCGATTACGGGATGCTCCAGCATTATCCCTTGGGAAAACTGATGCGGATTTGCCGGTGATGGGGGCCCCAGACGATGCAGGCCTGACGCGGAATATGGATTTCGATCAGCCATAGGCCAATATGGAAGAGGCGCTCGTTCAGCGTGGCTGCTTCGAGAGGCAATGCAGCGTCGAAGGTGCTCTTCGACCCAGCCCGAGTGGTCACGGCGACGCAGCCGCTTGATGTTGTGCTCCTGCTTGCCAGGGGCGGATCTCTTACGTTCCGCCTGCCTTTCCTGCGACTCCAACTGCTAAGCCCACTCGGCGGCGGTGTTCTTCACGAAATGGCGATTGAGGTCTGGTGCGCCGTCGGTCCACCAGACGGCGCCTCGTCCCCTGAGCTTCACCTTGGTGGAATCGACGCGAGCGGTGGCGGCTACGAGCGGCTTCTCGTTGGCGTTTTTCGGACAGATGCAAACGGGATCCGGAAAGGCGCGTCTCGTTGTTGCCCGTTCGACCCTGGTAATTTTGATGGCTCGGAAATTTGACGGTGTACCGCGCTGGCACGGAATGGGCCTTCCGAGACGTATCTGGAACGCCGTATTGCCCTCCTCCGACATAGAGGCGGTCATCGTGTCATCGGAGGATGTCGCCCGCGGACAGGCACCCCAGGTTGTTCTGACGCGCGAGGCGGAAGAGCGCCGTCGCGCATCGAGAGCTCCCGGCTCGATTGATGTTCCAGCCGATTCCGCAAATTCATGTGCTCTTCAGATCGTCACCATCCGCCCCGACCAATTTATGGACTGGCTCGAAGGCCGCAGCTTGCTAAACCCCGCTTCATCCCGCTTAAAATACGCTGAAGAAAAAGCGTGAGGCGGCGGCATGCCGGCTGGGCTGAGGCTGGAGCGGGTGCTGAATAAAAGGCCTAGCAGCCGGGAACTCTGTCAAACGGCGCGCAATGTTGCCCCCCGATCGGCGTCCAATATTGGGTCTGACGCAATCTCGCTGCAGATAGGCGGCTCATCGTGCACCGACGAGGCGCGCCTGAAGCAAGTCGATCTTCCCGCGTCCGTACATCTGGCGTTTGACGAGCTTCAGCTTCGTGATCTGGCCTTCGGTCTGCCCGTTCGACCAGGGTGAGGTGATGGCGGCGCGGACGGCCGCTTCGTCCTTTCTGACGCCGCTGCAGAATGACGCCACAAGGCTGTCGGCGGCTCGCTCCATCCACAATGTCATGGCGGCGACGCCCCTGGTGCGGATCATCTGATGGAAATCCGCGATCACCTCGCGGGCCTTCACCAACTGCGGCAATCCGGTTTCGATGGCTGCAATGAGCACCGTCTCCGCTTTCGAAAGCTTGTCGCGCCCGTTCGTCATGAAGCGAGCAATTGTGCGGGCGGAAGGGATGCGTGCGAGTGTACCGGCATCGGTCTTTTCGGCACGCCGGCGGCGGGTCGCCCATTCGGACACGACTCTCAAGCTGCCGCGGAACCCGCGCGCCCGCATCGTGCGCCAGAGCTCTGCGGCATTGCGCTTACCGGCGTCCCACTGCGCTTCGAGCCACGGCAGCATTTCGTCCAGCGAACTCTGCCGCGTTCGGAACATGTCGGAGCGCTGACCGCGGACGATGCGACGCACCGTATCGCGCGCCAGGCCGGTGCGCTTGACGATCCGCTTGATCGGAACGCCATCGCTAAACATTGCCATGACAGCAGCGTTGGTCTCTTCCCGGCGCTGATACCCTTCATATTGCAAGCGCTCGGCGGACGTTAGGAGCGCGGGATTGATCTCCGTCGCGCCGATGACGGAACGGATCTGGCGCATGGATTTGCGCACCGCGTCCAGAAACGCCCGACTGGCGTTCTCCATAAGATGCCAGCGGTCGGCGACCTGTTCGGCGGCCGGCAAGGCCTTGGCCGCTGCTTCGCTATATCCGCCGCCGCGGTCGCGCGCGACGATGGTGATCGACGAATGACGCCGCAGCCATGCCTCTGACGTTGCGGGCTCCCTGTCGGGCAGCAGCGTTACCGTCCGCCGCCGTTCGAGGTCGCAGACGATCGTGCCGTAGCGGTGGTTGCGCCGCCACGCGAAATCGTCGATGCCGATCACAAGCAATGTGTCCGATGGTAGCTGCGCCTTGCGCCTGACAACGCGTAGCAGCGTATCGTTGCTCACAGGGACCATCAGCCGCTCGGCGAAGCTCGCCGCCGGCCGGCCACCAAGCACCAGGCCCAGCTGGTGCACGATCATCTCCAGGCGACCCGTCCGGCGCGACATTGGAGCCAGCACGTCGTCGCCAAATCGCTCCGCGAAGATGCGACGGCCACACAGCACGGCATCGCACCAGAAGCGCCTGACCCTAACCCTGAGGTCGACACGCAAGCCTGCAATCGGGAGATCGGAGGCCCGTCGCCAGTATCGGCTCTGGACCCGACGCGAGCAGCATCCGCATGATGGGCAGGTGCCCGTAGGCGCCGTAGCGTGAACGCTGACGACGGCGCGATCCCCGTCGATCTCGGACCGGATGACGGCAAAACCCGACGGCACAAGCTTGGAAGGCCGAACTCCCTGATCCATCGCGCTGATTCCTTTTGGAAAACAGCGCCAGATCACCGCCTATCTGCAGCGAGAATGAGTCAGACCCAAAGTTGGACGCCGATTGGAGTGCGCCCCTGCAGGTAGACAGGATCAGGCTGCGGTTTTGACCGGGAGCCGGGCGTGTTGATCCTCGAACTGCTGCGGGCTGAGATAGCCGAGCGCGGAATGCAGTCGGCTTGTGTTGTAGACCTGATCGATGAAGCGCGGAAGATCGGCTGCGACATCGTCGAAAGTCTCGTAGGCCATAGGATAGACGGCCTCGACCTTAAGCGTTTTCATGAAGCTCTCGGCCTTGGCGTTATCGTATGGATTGCCGCGGCGCCCCATCGATCCGACGAGACCATGTTCGGCGAGGGCGTGCCGGTAGCGCCCGGCCGCGTATTGCGAGCCGCGGTCCGTGTGGTGGATACAGCCGGGGGGCGGTCCCCGCTTTTCAATGGCTGTGCGCAGGGCGGCCAGCGTCAGCCTGACGTCGATCGAGCGGCCGATGGCGTAGCCGACGACCTTGCGCGACCAGGCATCGAGGATGACAGCGACATAGACGAAGCCGATGGTGATCGCGACGTAGGTGATGTCGGCCACCCAGAGCTGGTTCGGCCCGTCCGGGACCATATCTCTCGCCAGGTTCGGGAAGATCGGCAAACCGTGATCGCCATCGGTGGTGGCGATGTAGCGCCGACGCCGTCGAGGCTGGAGGCCGTGCTCGCGCATCAATCGCCTGATCTTCTTGTGATTGATGATCAGGCCACGATGCCGCAGCGCTGCCTGCATCCGGCGATAGCCATAAGCCTCGAAACTCTCGGAGATCGCCGCCATCGTCTCGACGAGTGCGGTGTCGTCGATGCTCACGGCCGGCTTGTCGTAGTAGGTCGAGCGCGAGATCCCCATCAGCCGGCATCCTTCTGCGACAGAGATGCCGCGGGGCCGGTGACGACGGATGTAGTCGCGCTTCTCGGCCGCGGTCCGTGCTTCAGAGCCCCCTTTAGAAACTCGATCTCCAGGGCCTGCCTGCCGACAAGCCGCTCCAGCGCGGCGATGCGCGCCTCATAGGCTTCGATCGTATCGACGGCGACGGCCTCGTCGTCGAAGGCGCCACCCTCGAACTTCTGAATCCAGATGCGGATCAGGTTGCGCGACAGGTCATGTCGACGGGCGAGGCTGTGGAGCGTCTCGCCAGCCAGGTAATCCTGCGCCACCTGGCGCTTGAACTCGATGCTGTGGGTGCGGTGTCGGGCCATGGGCTTTCATCCTTCGAAAGCCCGGCTCCCCGGTCAATTCCCTATCGTCACACTGTCCGCCTCAAGGGGCGCACTCCAGATCCCCCGCCTCAAGGGGTCAAACTTGCACGCCGAAACACAGGAACTCATGATACGACACGCTGTTACACCGGCGTCAGTGCGCTGCGTGAGGTGTTCCCATGGTGGCTCTACAGGATACCCAGCCGGTCCCGCGTCGTCCGCAGACCGCCAGACGAGAGCTCTACCGAGAGCAGTGCCAGGACGAGGATGGCAATCGTTTCGCGGTCATCGTTTGGCAGAACAAGCCCGGCCTCTCGACCGTGTCCTATTCACTCGAAGATGGCACGCCATTGCACTATGAGGACGAGTGCTTTTTTGCGACGCCCGGCGGGAAGATGCTCACTCGCTGCGCCAGCTGACGTATTATGTCCTGCCTAAGAAGCCGACGATCATTCAGATGATTTCGGACCATGGCCGCTTTCTTTCGAGCTGGGGGCGATGCCGCAAAAGCCAGGCGGCAGCGGGCCGGGCTAGATATCAGCCGGTCCAGTGAACACCTGGGCAGTTGGAGCCTTAGTGCAACAAGGAAGTGCTAATGGGGTAACGATGCTCGATATAGCAGACGAAGGGCCGTTTTTTCACGGTACCGTCGCAGCCTTGCGCGGCGGCGATTTGCTCGTCGCAGGATACCGCTCGAATTATCGCCCCGAAGTGATCATGAACCACATCTATTTCACGGCACTAGTCGATGGTGCCGGACTTGCCGCGGAAATCGCAGCCGAGCTCAATGGAGGTCGCGCGATTCCGCGGGTCTATGTAGTAGAGCCGACTGGCGCTTTCGAGAACGACCCGAACGTGACCGACAAGAAATTCCCCGGAAACCCGACGCGGTCATATCGAAGCAGCGCACCGCTAAAGGTAATTGGAGAAGTTGCAGAGTGGACCCGTATGACGCCCGAAGCGATGCAGGCCTGGAAAGAGCGACTAACTGCGCTTCTCTCGGATAAACGAGCCCAAATAATAAACTAGCGGCCGAGGGCAAGCCGGAAAGGGGACCAGCTCACCTGCCGATCCCCTCCCACGCGGTTTTCAGGCGCGACACTGAAGGGGCCACGCTGCCCACGAACGATAGTCGTGCCGGTCGAGTTCCCCGGGCATCGGCTTTGTACAGCTCCGCTAGTTTCCTGTTGGCGTTGTGGCAGGCACGAACGTCGATGCTTCCTCCCTCAGACCCGAGACTGCCTGGGCGGAGACTCCCTCCGCTATGCCGGCAGAAGCTCGACCATCACCGGCGCGTGGTCGCTCGTGTGCTCCCAGCCTCGCGGCGACCGTCGGACCTCCGCGGATTTCAACAGCGGCGCCAGGGTAGGGCTAAGCAGGAGGTGGTCGAGGCGAAGGCCGGCGTCACGTTCGAACGAGTTCCGCCAGTACTTCCAGAACGTGTAGATGCGCTCTCTCGGGTGAAGGTGCCTGACGGCGTCCGTCCAACCCTGATTGACCAGGTCGGCAAAGGCGTTTCTGACCTCTGGACGAAAGAGGGCGTCATCTCGCCATCGCTCGGGTGCGTAAACGTCGAGTTCCGTCGGCATGACATTAAAATCGCCTACGAGCGCGATCGGCACACCGTACGAGAGAAGCTCGTCTGCATGGCTTAGTAGCCGGTCGAACCAGCGGAGGTTGTATTCGAATTTGGGGCCGGGGGCGGGATTCCCATTGGGTGCCGACCGGAACCGTCGACTTGGTCACGATCACGGTATAGCCGCGGATCGCCCCGGCGATCTCGCGGGTCGCGGCATAGACATAGGACAGGTCCGCGAAGCCGTCGCCGCGGCGCGAGGGCGTGCCGACCGCGATGAACACCGCATCCGCGTCCGCGACGGGCCCGGCGAGATCGGTGGTGAAGGACAGGCGCCCCGCCGCCGCGTTGCTGCGCACCAGTTCCGACAGGCCGGGCTCGAAGATCGGGATCTCGCCGCGCTTCAGCGCCGCGACCTTGCTCTCCACCTTGTCGACGCACACCACGTCATGCCCGAAATCCGCAAAGCAAGCCCCGGAGACCAAGCCAACATAGCCAGACCCAACCATTACGATCTTCATGCGCTGCTCCTGATTGGGATAGACTGCGTCGCTACGTAAGGTTGTGCTTGCGCGACGGCGTTAATGCCTCAAAGAACGCAACGTCATCTCTTCGATGCCGTTATGCCTTATGATCGTGCTTCTATCATGGCGGCTGTTCTGCACGCCAGCGAACTTCGGATTCACGCGAGAAAAGGCTTGCTTTGCTTGTATTAATAGTTAAGGTTCCAGTAACCATGTTAGTGTGTGGTATACGAGGGTTGGCGGGATGCTGCCTGTTGGTGTCGGTGAGCATTCGGCCGAGGGTGTTAGGCGGGGCATATCCAGATTCTCGTTAGGGTATGGTGCTCTGCAGCCTGTGGCGGCCCTTGCCGACGCCCTCGCGATCATGATGGTCGGCGGCTGTGCCACCTGGATCTACCAGAATTTTATTCGGTCAGGCAGAAAGGTTCTCGACGTTGACTTCCTGAGTGTCGCGTTGATGACCGCGGTGCTGTTTGTCACGTTGTCCTATTTGACCGGCGGTTACGAGCCGAAGACGCATGCCGATCGCCGTGCCAGCATCACGTCGGCGATGAAGATCTGGGCGCTGACTTTGGCGTTCATCGTGCTATGCGCCTTCTTGTTCAAGATAAGTGCCCAATACTCGCGTGCGACGATCATCCTCCATGCCGCCGGGGGAGCGGTGGGAATCACGTTCATCCGCGTGTTCTGGCCGCGACTCGTCCGTCAGGCGATGGAGAATAATGTCGCCTTCACCACGAATGTGCTGGTCGTGCGGATCGGGGAGGATCTCGATGCCGGCAACACGGCCGACCTCGCGCGCATGCGCGAGCTCCGCAATAGCGGCTTGCGGCCGGTCGGGTCGCAGGTGATGTCGATCGGGCCGTCCGATGGCCGGATCGATCAGCTCATCGCCTTCGTCGATGAACGGTTCAGGCTCGGCCAGCTCGACGAGGTCATCCTGCTGGCCGGTCATGACGCCTTGTCGCATCTCGACGCGGTGGTCGAGCGGCTGCGGGTCGTGCCGGTGCCCGTCCGGTTTGCGCTGGATCCGGTGACGCGCAAGGTCCTGACGCGCCCGTTGAAGAAGGTCGGCTCGCTGATCCTGGCGGAGTATCAGCGCGCGCCGCTATCGCTCACCGAGCGCTTTCTCAAGCGCAGCCTCGACATCGCGGTATCGTTGACCGGGCTGCTCCTGCTCAGCCCGCTTTTCCTGATCGCGGCACTGGCCGTGAGGCTCGACAGCCCCGGTCCGGTCCTGTTCAAGCAGGCGCGGCGTGGCTTCGGCGGCAAGCCCTTCCTGATCCTGAAGCTGCGCTCGATGGCGGTTCAGGACGATGGCGGGGTCATAGTTCAGGCCAAGCGGGGCGACGCGCGCGTCACGCGCGTTGGTCGGTTGCTGCGCCGCACGAGCATCGACGAGCTGCCGCAGCTCTGGAACGTGCTTGCGGGCCATATGTCGATTGTGGGACCGCGTCCGCACGCGGTCGCCCATGATGACTACTATTCGCAACTGATCGAGGATTACGCCTTCCGCCATCACGCCAAGCCGGGCATCACCGGCTGGGCGCAGGTCAAGGGATTGCGAGGCGAGACGCCGCATGTCGAGAACATGAAGGCGCGCATCGAGAAGGACATCTGGTATATCGACAACTGGTCGATCTGGCTGGATATCATGATCATTCTCCGGACCGGCCTGGTCGTCCTGGGGCAGCGAACCGCCTACTGAGCTGCGGCATGGCCAGGCATGGAGATAACCCCGACCCAAGGGGATGGTTTGCCGACATCGATGCTCCGTCCGGACCAGGGTTTGCGCGTGGACCGCAAGCCCGGACGTGCCTCAATTCGGAAGCCGGCGGCTCGGGTCAGGGTATCAGCCTCTCGTAAGCACCAGCCGCTGAAGCCGTGGCGCTGCGGGCCTGGCCTGCGAGATCGAAGGCCAGCACGGGGGCCTTGACGCGGCCGATCGCGGGCGATCCGGCCTGGAGGCTGTAGTCGCCGCCCCCGGAACCTGCCGTGGGGCCGCTCGTGGTCGCCTGGTCGTTCGTGAACAGCGGGTTGTTGCGGGTGCTGTTGCTCGTCCCGATAATGGCATCGAGGCCCGGATAGTCCTGCGCGAAGGACGTGCCGAGGCCGCCATTGTTCGCGTCGATGAATTGCGAGAACTCGCCCCGGCAGCCGACGCCGTAGAGATAGGCCCAGTTCCCCGTGCGCGAGGCCGCATCCGCGCCGGCTTCATTCGCACCACGGAAGACATCGCCCTTCGTATTGATCGCGACATGGATGTTCCCGACGAAGGAGTAGAGCTTGTTCGATCGCGCGGTCGGGCCTTCGTCATAGAGCAGGTTGCAGCGTCCGCTGTTCCAGAAGCCCGCGATCGTGTTGTGGTGCATGACGAGATGCGTGCTGTTGCCGGCCTGGCCGTCATTCGAGATGCCGACGAAGTGCCCGGTCGCGGCGCTCGTCCATTCCAGGACGTTCTGCAGGATCGCGCAGCCGACCACGTCCGACGTCGAGGCGAGCCCGATGCAGGTCGTGCTGGTCGGGCCCTGGATCCTGTTGAAGGCGAGGATGGCGCCGGAGGCCGATTTCGTGCCGGAGTTGATTTGAGCGGGTCGTTCGATATTGCAGCCCAGAATCGTCCAGAGCTGCAAGGCCCCACCGTTCAGATCGCCTGAAACACCGCGCATCAGCAGATGGTCCCCAGCCGATGTCGGGCCGAGGATGCTGTTGCCGGTCAGTCCGGTGAAGGAGCCGCCGATCCAGCCGACATCGCTATTCGAGAAGATCGTGGCGTTCTGCGAATTGTTGGCGAAGGCGAAATCCTCGACGATCACGCGCAGGCGCGACGAGGCCTCGCCAAAGAAAGTGGACGTGCCCGTCCGGTCGATTGTCACGCCTTTGATCCGCAGCCAGCCGCCGGCCGCGCCGAGGCGCGGGCGCATCGCCGTCGTGCCGAACTGAAGGATAACCCCCGCGCGGGTCGCGTTGGGGTCGCGCGTGAAGATGCACTCGCCCGTCGTCTGCGGCCGCGTCGTGATGATGACGCCAGACGTGGTCAGGACATGCGTTCCGGCCATGAACCGGATCTCGACGCCGTCCATGGCGCCATTCACGGCGATGGCGCGGTTGATCGCTCCTGCCGCGGTCGCGCAGGGCGAGGCCTCTGCCGTCGCAGCATTGGTCGAGACCGCACCACTCGTATCGTTGCCGGTTGTCGCGTTGACGTAGACGAAGAGCGGGTTGGCGGCGAGCGCGACGTTCTTGAGGAAGCTCTGCGGGCGGAATTCGCGCAGGGCGGACTGGTCGGCGGAGTTGAGCACCGAAGCCGTGCCGCCGATCCATGGACATACCCGTGCATTGGCCGTGATCGGCCCCGCCGACAGAGAGGAGATGTCCAGATTGCAGGCATAGCCGACGACCGCGTTGAGATCGCCGGGATGGCCGAATACCGACGGCGTGCTGACGATCTGGGTCACTGTCGCTGTGCCGTCCGTCGCGCGAAACTCGACGAACGCGATCTGGCTGCGCGAGCGGGCATTGCGATGGGCGGCGACCAGTTCCAGCCGCAGACTGTTGCCGACGACACGGTGGTCCGGCAGCGCCCAGTTGGCGATGGGTTTGGGCGAGACCTCGACGGCGGCATTCGCCGCCCCGCCGAGGATCGTATCGGTCGCGTAGACATAATCCGAGAGCGCCACCCGGCTGGCGTCGAGACTGGCCTGCGCCGGATAGGGCTGGCGCACGCGCTTGGTCAGGATCAGGGGCTCGACATGGCTCGTCGCAGCGCCCGCCGAACTGTAGCCCGCGCGGGATAGCGCCAGGTAGCGCGGTGAGCCGGCCGGGTCCATCGTGGGCGGGGCGGTATAGGCAACCGACCAACTATCGGCGCGCGCGCTGGTGATCGCAGGATCGGAGGCGGGTCCCGCAGGAGCGGGTGTGCCGGGACGGTGGCGGCGGCCGATGCCTGTTCCGACCGTAGGCATCAGTAATACCCCCGCACGCCGGTCGCGGTGGTGCCGGTCGCCTTGATCCGCACGATGCGCCAGTCCAGGGTTTCTCCTGCCAGAACGGGCTCGACGGTCTCGGCCCCGCCGGGCCAGGTCACGGCGATCGTGCCGGCGGCCCCGGTGATGCGAAGCTGGCGTGTGGTGAAGGGCAGGTCGGTGCTATCGTTCGGCGTGATCGCAAATCCGCCGATCAGCGGCGACGAAAGGCCCGGGCTCTGGTTCGAAAAGACGTCTGGCATCATGGAACTCCTGAATTAGGATATAATTCCTATATCAGAAGCAGGGCGTTGTCAAGAACAAAACAAGAACATACCGGCCGTGACTTCGATGCAGCCGGGCTGTCCTGCGAGGCGCGCCGATGTCCGGCTTTATGGTGAGCGGGGTTTCAGAAGCCGAAGCAAAGGCCGGGTTGCGTCCAGGCGCCTGATCGGATGCGGAGTGATCCGGCCGGAAGCGCAGGGCCGTCACGCTGGCCGATAGCGATGCCGGCGGGGCGTCTTCCGGTCCGCGTCTTATCGCCGGCCTGGATCGACTGCGGCGTTCCGGGCGACTGGCGCTGCCGCGCTGGCCTTGCGATCGGACAGGGCGCGCTCATAGGCGGCCAGCAGATGAGGAACTTCCACGGACCAGTTCAGGTGTTTCTCGACACGCTCGCGGCCGATCCTGCCCATGTGCTCGCGCATCGCCGGGTCGTTGATCAGCACCATGATCTGGCGGGCGAAATCGTCGGGATCGTGAATCCCGGCATAGAGCGAGGCACCCTTCGCGCTTTCACGGCCCTCATCGAGGTCGAACTGCACGAGCGGCTTGGAGAAAGCCATGTATTCCATGATCTTGTTCATGGTGCAGCGTCGTGTGTATTCGTTATAGGGGTCCGGGCACAGGCCGATATCGATCGAGCACAGTGCATTGTGCAGATCCTTGCCGGACAGATAGCCGGTAAAGGTCACATGGTCGGACAGGCCAAGTTCGACGGCGCGCTGCTTCGATGCCTCGAGTTCCGGGCCGTCGCCGATCAGGACGGCGTGGAAATCCGTCACCTGATGGACAGAGATCAGTCGCGCCAGGATATCGAGCAGCACGTCGATGCCGTCCTGAGAACCCATGATGCCGACATAGCCGAGAATGACGCTGGCGCGCGCCCGGATCGCGGGATCGACGACGCCGGTGCGCATCTGGTCGGCCTTTGGCGAGCTGCGCACCACGAAGACATCCGCGGGCGCCTTGCCTCCACGGTCGAAGGCGATCTGGCGATATGACTGGTTGGTCGAGATCACCACGTCGGCAGCCTTGAACGTCAGCCATTCCGTGACGCGCATCAGAAAATGGCCGAAGCCGGCCTTGCCGAACTTCTCCTTGTAGAGCTCGGGCGTCAGGTCGTGATGGTCGAACACCAGTCGGACCCCGGCGAGCTTGAAGGGCAGCGCCACCAGAAACAGCACGTCCGGCGGATTGGCGACATGCACGACGTCGAAGCGGTCGCTGCGCCAGACCTTCAGGGCCAGGCGGAATTCATGGAACAGCGCGGTCGCGTATTCGCGGATGAAGCCGAGAGCGCCGCGCCCCTCGTCAGGTAGCCAGTGCCGCAGCACGCGCACGCCGTCGATGGTTTCGTCGAGTGAAGTATAGCCCTTGCCGACGGGGCAGATCACCGTGACCTTGTAGCCTGCCTCTAGAAGTGTCGTAGCTTCCTGCCACATCCGCCTGTCGAACGGGACCGGCAGGTTCTCGACAATCATCAGAACATGAGGAGCCATGTCATTCCCAATGCAGAGGCGTCGCGGTGCATCTTCAGGCAGGGGCGTTGCCCTAGAAAGCTGGAACTTTCGTAGAGTAACTATCGCAAAGTAGCTACCGTAAAGTAACTAGGCAGCTTTCTTCACGCGGTCGGCATGGCTCGCCGGCTCGTCCCGGCAAGGCACAGTTATCCTCCGGCCGTCTCGCTTCGCTCCTGATCTTCCACCGCACCGCCGCCGTCGGATCGGCAGCGGTGCGAGAGGATTGGGCGTTGCGCCAGTCTCAATAGTTCGGGATGAACCCGCCCTGGATCTCGCGCGCCGGGCGCGTCACGAGACCGACCAGTTCCAGAAGCTTACGCAACTGAGTGCCGGCCGCATTCGAGATGTAGACGACGTCGCCGTGGCGAACCTTGAACTGGTTGCCGACGAAGATGCCGCCGGGCGTGTCGTAGCGGATCTGGTAGACGGTCGGGACCGTCGCGCTGGTGAAGTTGACGAGGTTCTCGGTATCGGCCGGGATCACCCGGCGATCCTCCATGCGGAGCACGAAGATCGAGCTGATATCGGCCCGCGTATCGTTGAAGCCCTTGGCCCGGCCAAGCGCATCCGTCAGCGACATGTTGTCGACATCGATATCGACGCGCAGGTTCTCGCCGCTGGCCCCGAACACATTGAGGCTGCGCGAGACGGGCTGCACATAGAGCGTGTCGCCGGGCAGGACCGCGGCGTTCGCCGCCGGGTCCATCATCAGCCGCCGCATCGAGACGCGCGAGCTGTGCGAGCCGCGCTGCAAGACGACTTCCAGGCTGCGCGACGTGCCGTCGGGGCCACCGGCCTTGGCGACGGCGTCGAGAATGCGCATCTGCGTGTTCCGGACCGGGAACTGGCCGCCGGCCTTGACCGAACCGATGACGCTGACGAGCGAGGCGCGGTCTTCCTGCATGGTCACGACGACCTGCGGCTCGATGGCGCGCTGCTTCAGCTTCTCCTCGATTTCCGTCTGTACGGCCGGGAGGCTGCGTCCCACGACGCTGATCTGGCCGGCATACGGCACCGAGATGTTACCGTTCCGATCGATCTGCTGAGCCGGCAGATTGATGTAATTGCCACCGCCGCCGGAATTTCCAGCCGCCTGGGGCGAGGTGAACAGACCGCCGCTGCCGGCTTCGAAGATCGTGACGAGGACGACGTCGCCGACCTTGGCCGAAACCTGCGCCTGCGCGCGCCGGGGTAGGGACCCGAAGCGGTCGGGTTCGCCGGGAAGAGACCGGGCGAGTTCGAGCGACGGCGCGACGAGCACGAAAGGAAGGTTCGTCTGTTCCTGCGTGGAGCCGACTTGCACCGTGGCTGTCTGGCTTGCTGCGAACTGGGAGGGGCCGCCTTCCGGGATGAAGCCGCTCGTGCATCCGCTGAGCGGCAAGCCCAGAAGAGCCGCGGCCGTCACCAATTTACGGAAACTCATTATTCACCTCGCCGCCCAACGACGTATTCTCTAAGCCACAATTCCGCCACACGCAAAGCCCTTGCCGCGAATATCCCTAACAACGCGGCGAATCACGTTTGGTCAGACCCATCCATCGCCAAGCATAAAGCACCGAAGATTAATTGCCCACTTAGGAATCCTGGCATCGCGCATCAGCGGCAGCATCCGACGAGGGAAGTTGTTTCCATCAGATTCTGCAGGCGGAGTGGCCGATTTTCTAGGGAAATCGACATTAACTCCGTATTGGAGCCATGTGCGGTTATGGTTTTAAGTGATAAAGCTGGCCCCGTTGCAGTAAAATGGCCTGCGCGCAATTGCGTGGTTTTGAATAATTTTTGCCTCTGTCGCAAAATGGCAACGATGGTCGCTTGTGCCACATTTCGGGCGTAACTGCAGCCCCGGTCCCGTGCAAGACTTCCGCTCGTACAGGTTTGGCAGGCTTCGATATCCGGACCCTCGGGCATAGGGTGCCGGCGGTAAGGTATGTCCGGTAAGCCGTAGAAGGCCGTAAGCCGATTAAGAAGCCGTCATCTTAAACACAAATTGAGAAAATGGCGGTCTACTCGGAAGCGAATGCTATCGTGTGTTGCTGCGATGCGATGGTTTCGTTACGCGATGCAATGTAGGTTAGGTGGAGTTCGCGCAAGGTGGCCCAGTCGGAGAGTTTGGTGCAGGAGCTCGCAAAAAATCGCTCTGCCGGGGCGTTGTCGCAGACGACGGCGAAGCGAGCAGGCTGGAGCTATCCGACCCATGTCACCAGCGAACTCGCGGTGATGGTGTCGCCCGGTTCCGCTGCGGCTGAGCGCCTCGTCTCGGTCGCATCGCAACTGCAGCATATGCATGTCGATCTCGGGACAAGGTCGTTTTGCTTTATCGGGGACAACAGGAAGGTTGGCACCACCGTGGTGGCCGCCAACGTAGCCGCAGCCTTTGCCATGAGCGGCCAACGGACGATCCTGGTGGAGGCGAATCTGAGGTCGCCGCGGGTCGCGGCGATGTTCGGCATCGACAGTAGCAAGCCAGGCTTGTCTGAATGGATGGCGGGACTGGGGGATGTGCAGTCCTGGGCCGGGTACATGCAGCCGGCCTGTCCTAACCTCATGGTCATGGCTGCCGGAAACGCCCTCAAGGAGGGAGAGGCTTATCTTGCGACCGAGCTTCGCGGCCTCATCCTCGAGATGTCGCGCATGTTTGATGTCGTGATCTGCGACTGTGCCCCCATGTCGGATGTTTCCGGGACATTGGCGGTCGTAGCTGCCGTCGAGCGCACGATCATGGTCGCCCGCGCCAACAAGTCGCGTTTGAACGCGCTGATTGCTTTTCAGGAGGTCGTCAAGAATTGCGGCGGCGTCATCGGCGGCAGCGTTTTGCTGGACTTCTGAAGGCCGGGGCCCCGGATTTCTTGGATTCTTGGGCCCCTCAGCGCCTCTCTATAGCCTTCCCCTTACGGCGCGCAGCATCGCGCCGAGGAAGCTCTCGATATTCGCCTTGAGGCCGGAGCGTGCGGCGAGCGGCCAAAGCGAGCGGCCCGAAAACCGTGTCGCGGGCCGCCCAGTCAGCCGCATCGCCAGCAGGCGCGACAAGGTCAGGCGCGTGCGGCGAAGCTGATAGGGCTGCATCAAGGCGATCTCGCGCGTCGCCAGCGGCTCGGTTGCCAATCGCCCTGCCTGCCGTGCGGCGGTGATGATGCTGTCGCCCAAAGCGGTGCGGCCGAGGACCAGCGAGCGCCCTTCCTGCTCGTCGAACGTCGGATAGCCCGAATCGTCGCCGTACCAGGCGTCGGCGCAGACGATGTCGGCCGACATCCCGGTGCCGTCCGCGCAGATCTTGCAGCGCAACTGGACATGCTTGCTGAGAACGTCGCCCCAGGATTGCGAGTAGGACAAGCTGAACTCCTGCCCGTCATCGGTGCGTGCCACGGTGCGACCGGGCCAGCCATTGCCCCGGAAACGGAAGGCTTTGACATCGTCCGGCGCTGCGCCCATCCGGCTGATCAGGTGGCGGATGCCCGTTTCGCTGGGGATGCCGCCGCACATGAACGCGATCATCGCGACGACGAGCCGGTCGACGCGCGGATCGTGTCGGGCATAGGCGCGCAGGGCGGCGATGTCGCAGGGCTTTCCGACCACGACGAAGGGCCGGCTTTCCTCAAGGCAGGCGACGATCGCGGCGAGCGGGGCGGAGGGCGCATAGCGAGAGCCGCTGGCGTGACGGATCTGTCCCTCGCTCGTGCTTCGCATCACGCGGTTGAGCCAGGGGACGTCTTCGCTCGCCGCCACCTGCAGGACGTAGCTGGCCTGGCCGGACAGCAGCAGATGTTCCAGTATTGCCGAGAGCGCGCCGCCTGACGAGGCCGCCTGCCGCAGGTTGGTATCGACCGCATGGCCTGTTGCAACCGATTCAAGCGGGCCCCATTCCGGAAAGTCGGGATCGATGCGCCCGTCGGGGAGATGGACCCGGCTCCCGGGGCAGATGTCGGCAATCACCGCGTCTTCGGACGGCGTTGGCGCCCCGGTCAGCACCGGGCGCAGGAAGCCGGGTTCGGTCATCGCCATGGTGGCCCGTGACGGGCCGAGCATCGCGGCGCACAGACCGCAGCCTGAGCAGAGATTGGCCTTGAGAACGGTCGCTAGAAGCATGGAATGCCTATACCTGCCTGCCTCGTGAAAGCGCCCCGTGACGCAAGAGCCGCGCCTCCGCATCTTCTTGGGGTGCGAGCCGCCGCTGGCCCGGCCAGTGCAGCCATGATCTGCATGACGAGGCGGCATCGCCATGCGCCGGCGAAGCGATCGGAGCAAGCCTCATACCGGTTCCCGCCCGTCGTTCGCCGCAGCCAGGAGCGGATGTCCTTCGGGCCAGCCGGCGACGGGGAGATTGAGATCTGCCACGAAGCCACCAAGTTCCTCCACCGGCCGCTCCCACCAGCGGCTGGCCAGGATCCGTGTCCGGATCTCGGGATCGAACCGTTTCCGCAGCACCCGGCCAGGATTTCCTGCGACGATCTCGAAATCATCGACATCGCGTGTGACGATCGTGCCCGCGCCGATCACCGCGCCGATGCCGACCCGCGTACAGGATTCGGTGAAGATGACCGATTGGCCGATCCAGGCATCCGCGCCGATCACGATCGGTTCATGCTTGATGGTGCGCTGGCCGACATGGCCGAGGCTCTCGTTATAGAAATAAGGGTGCATGATCAGGTGATCGAGCGGATGGTTGAGCCGCCGCATTACGCCGCTCGCCATCGAGACATAGCGCCCGATCCGGGCCCCGCCCGGAAACTGGCCGGGCTCGAAGCAGGAGCCATAGCTGTGGGCGCCGATCTCGGTGTCATGGAAGCGCGCGAGGATCAGGCGCAGCGTGGCGCTGCGGAACTGTCCGCCTTCCAGGCGGCTGGCAAGCGCCAGCACGCGCCGGCGCAGGCGCTTCGTGCGGTAAAGCCGTAGCAGCAGGGGGGAGATCGCACTGGTCTTCAGCTCGTCGCCTTGCGCGTTCATGCGCGAGGTCCGGACGGCGCACCTGCATTGCATGGTACTTGGCGATCCCGTGCCGGGCGTTGCCGGTCGATGCGATAACCGATCACGAGATCTCTGCCTCCCCTGGCATCGCCGACCAACGCATCGGCCAGCCTCCGGCCCGTCATCGCTGGCGGAAACCTGCGGCTCCGCAGCGTCAGGCAGCGGCTTAGCTGCGTTCAACGCTGCAAGTATGACGATATGCGTTTCGATTCCGTTGTTTTTAAAGCTGCCGGCAGAATTCCAACAGCCTTGCCTGCGGCCGTGACCATGGGTTCGTGCGGCAGGCCGACAGAGTCGATCCTCTGACCGCACAAGATGGCAGCGATAATGCGCTTCACGAGATGGATGAGACGGCTGTTCAAATCGTAGCTGACGTGACAGTGCTTGCCAGAGTTGCCGCTGCGGAACAAAAGCGAAGCGGCCGGGATCGTCGACGGTTTGCCAAGTCTGTCGGAGCAAAGACCGGCAGACCGACAAAGAGATGTCGCAGTTGGCCCGCATGGGGCATCGCGGCGAGATGGAGCGACCGGAACGATGGTGCGATGGCTGCGCGCGGCGTCAGGGCTGCCGTTCCTGTTCGAGATGGGAATTATCGCCGAACTGGTGGGCTCGCTGCTGAGAGCCGTCGCGCTCGCACGCATCCTGCCGCCGGATCAGTTCGGGATCGCCATCTCCTTGATGCTGGTGATCACGCTCGTCGACATTGCTTCGGATATCGGGTTGGACAAGTCGATCATCCGGCTGGGCCAGGACGTGGATGCGGATGTTGAACGCGACACCCTGCATCTGTTGTCGGTCCTGAGAGGCGCTCTGTTGGCGGCCTTGCTGCTTGCGGCCGCCCCTTTCCTGGCGGTCCTGTTCAAGGCGCCGGGCGCCACGGGCTCCTTTGCCCTGCTGGCGGTCGCCGCGCTGGCTCGTGGTTTCCTGCATCTTGGCGTCAAGGAGATGACCCGCGACTACAAGTTCGGTCCCGAGGGGCTGACGAACCTGGCGCTCTATGTGTCGACCACCCTGATCACCATCATGGTCGCATGGATCACCCATTCTTATACCGCCATGGTGTACGGGATCGTTGCGGGGCAGGTCATTCAGTCGCTCGTGTCGCATGGATTGGCGCCGCAGCCCTGGCGGCTGCGCTGGAATGCTGCCGCAGCGCGCAAGGCCGTTGCTTATGGCCTGCCGCTGGTCCCGAACGGCATATCCCTGGCGCTGAAGAATGTGGGTGATCGCCTCATCGTCGGGTTGGTCGCAGGCGCCAGCGCGCTGGCTGTCTACAGCGTCGCCGTCATGGTCGGTTTGATGCCGCGGGGCATCGTGCTTCGCTACCTGGTGGCCGTTTTCCTGCCACGGATGGTCAATTCCGGACACGGCCCCCAGACGGTTCCAATCGTCAGCGCCTTCGCCATCTTGTCGGGAACTGTTGCCACGGTGCTCGGAACCGGCCTCTGGGCCATCGGCCAGCCCGTGATTTCCCTGGTTTTCGGCGCGACTTATCTCGTCCCCCAACCGTTGATAAGTGCGGTTGCGATCATGATGACCACCAAAATTCTGTTCGGGATCGTGTCGGTCCCTGTGCTTGCCTTCGGAGAGACGCGGCTCGTGCTGATCGGCTCCGCCGGCAGCCTTCTTGGCATGGCGGCGGCTGCGCTGACGCTCGTCTACAGCCACGATCTCGCGATTTTCCTGCTCACGATGAGCCTGTTCGAATTCACCGCGCTGATAATCTCGATCCGCGCCAGCCGGGGCAAGCTCCTGTTCGACATGGTCGTCGCCGGCGCGAGCCTGATCGGCCCCATGGTGGTCCTGCTCGGCCTCGCCATCGGCGCGCAGGTTGCATCCTGCCTTGACTGGTTTTGGCGTGCTGTTATCGGGGTCGGCGTGCTTGCGATCTGTCTTCCAGGCATTCTCTACTTGCTCAGGCGCTGTCGCCTGTCGCTGCCTCAGGTATGGCGGCTCGTGCGCGGCAAAGAGTGAGCGCAAATCGCGGCTTCGGGCCGCAAGGTAAGCGTGTTAGAGCGGGAAGGTCGCGTATGTTTGCCGAGAAGCCAGCGCTGGAGCAGTCTAGTGAAGCGTAGATCGAATTTCTTCCCGATAGCAGCATACACGCTCATTTGCCTGACGAGCTTGTCCGCGACGCCTGCGCGAAGCCAGAACCTGGTCTCGTCTCCACAAGAGCTGCTTCAGGCTATGCAGGCGGCGAAGGGCGGCGAGCGCATTGTGTTGGCACCGGGCGATTACGGTGCGCTGCTTCTGAACGCGACGCGCGAGCGGTGGGGAACGTACAGCTCGCAGGTGACATTGGTGTCAGCCGATCCAGCCCGCCCGGCGTCATTCTCGTCGGTCAGCCTGGTCGGGGTTCAGAACCTCGCCTTCTCGAATGTCGCGTTCAACTATGCTTTCGCCCCGGCGGACAAGGTGAACATACGCCCGTTTTCATTCCGCGGCGTGAAAGGACTGACGATTGCCGATTCGAGCTTCGTCGGGAGCCTTGCCAGTGGAACCGGCACGCCAGCCGATGGTTTCGGGACCGGCACAGGGCTGATCATTGGCGATTCCGTTTCCGTCAATATCGAGCGTAACGTCTTCCGGCAGTGGCACCGCGCGGCAGTCTTCCACGAGACCAGCGACCTGAACGTTCGTGAAAACAACATATCTCAGATTCGTTCGGACGGGTTGGATTTTGCGCAAGTCGAGCGCGTTCTGATTGAACGAAACCATCTCCACGACTTCAAGGGGCAGACTGGGGGGACGGACCATCCCGATATGATCCAGTTCTGGACGAACAAGACCAAGGCGCCGTCGGTCGGTATCACCATTCGGGACAATATTCTCGACCGGGGCGAGGGTAGCTGGACCCAATCGATCTTCATGCGTAACGAAGAGGTCGACAGCAAGCGGGCTGGGCCCGAGATGTTCTATCGCGATGTGACGATCACCGGGAATGTGATCCGGAATTCGCATCTGCACGGCATCACGGTCGGAGAAACGGCCGGCCTGACGATTTCCAACAACACGCTCATTCAGGCCGAGGCGGCGCCGCGCCCCCAGCATGTCACGGTGCCGAGCATCAACGTAAAGTCCTCCTCCGAGAACGTTCGGATCGAAAACAACATCGCACCGCGCTTCCCCGATGTTGGCAGCAACCCGAAGGATGGATGGAGGCTCGCAAACAACCTGCGTGTGCAGCGCAGTTTTCCGCGGGCAAAGGATTTCTACACCAACATCTTTGTCGATGCGCTTGCTGAAGGGAGCATTCCGCTGTCGAAGCTTCAGCGGCTTCCTTCGGACGCAGCCGGCCAGGACGATATCGGCGCGCCGCTGACGCGTTTTGACCCTAAGCCCGCCATACCGACCGTCGTCATCCTGTCGTCGCCCGTACCCGGAAAAATGAGCGCCGAACAACGGCTCGACGCTTCCCTGGTGTACGGCCCCGGAGGCAGGATCGACATGACGGGTGCCAGCGCGGTCTGGGACCTTGGAAATGGCGTGAGCAAATCAGGATTGGTGCAGACTCACCGCTTTCCTGAGCGGGGATCGCCTCGCGTCTCCGTCACGGTAACGCTGGGGAATGGCACGCGCGTGGTCGGAACAAGAACACTGATGGTGGAGTGAGATCAGTTATTGAGGCGGGAACAGAATGCCGACCGTTCCTGGGGCGACCGTATGCCGGTTGGAAGGGCTTCTATCTCTATCGGTGCCGTAAGGGCGCCAAAGGCGATTGCGTAGATAATGTTCGAGCCTTCCATCTGCCGACGTATCGTCCGTCTCCGTGATCGGCCGGCGCTGCTAAAACTTGGAAGACAATTAAGGTCTCAGGTCAGATTCTTCGCGCCCTCCAATTGCTTGACGTCTGCAGGTGGTGACGTTTACTGGCTGCCTCGACAAGAATTGATCGTTTTGTCGAATCTGGGGGTATAGGATTTTGGACTCGCAAACGCCTGCTCAGTCGACGTCGCCTGTATCTTCGTATCGTCATAAAAGATTCGAGCTTTTTGCAAAAATCATAAACGAGATGCCGAGTTCGAAGAAGGTTGTCACTATTTTGGATGTTGGGGGGACAGAATCATATTGGTCAGACAAGATCGCGATGATTAAGAGAGACGTGCATGTCACTCTTTTGAATATCCATCAGGTTGAAACGAGCGCGGCGAATTTCTTATCCGTAGCGGGGGACGCTCGAAATATGCCCCAGTTCGGTGACAATCAATTTGACATCGTTCACTCGAATTCGGTCATCGAGCATGTCGGGCGATGGACGGATATGGTCGCGATGGCCCAAGAGGTTGCGCGTGTCGCACCATCGTACTTTGTGCAAACACCGTATTTTTGGTTCCCTATCGAGCCGCACGCTCGGACCGCTTTTTTGCATTGGCTTCCTGAACCTATCAGGTATCGAATTGTCATGGCTTTTAAGTGCGGGTTTTGGTCAAAATGCGCGACTGTCGACAGTGCGATGAGGACAATACAGAGCTCTGAACTTATCGATATTGGGATGATGAAAAGCTTGTTTCCCGGGTCTGTTATTGTTAAGGAGAAGGCATTCCAGCTTACGAAGTCAATAATTGCCATCAAGTGAGGTGCGATTTCTGATTGTGTAGGCGTGGTTTACGTTGATTGCGTGTGGGGTCGAAGGTTGGAAGTTTCAGCCTCCGTGCTCCAGCAGATGGTCTCGGCCCAGCCGGGCGCCTTTGGCAATTGGGTCAAAAATGCGAAGAAGTCTACTGCGTGCCTGCACGAGCGTGTCGGAGGCGCGATCCTCGATCTGCCGGTATCTCTATGTCTATAACAGTCAGGTGCTTCACCGGGATTGGGTGGCAGGCGCCCGATCTGACCAGCCTCAACGCGCCAAAGCTTGGCGGCAGCATGGCCAAGGCTGAAGCCCGTTTAGCAAGAGCCCCCCGCAACTGTTGAGATAAAACGAACTGGTGCTTCGGGCCCGCCGCAAACGCGCGGCTATTCACTGAACGTTAAAGTCGATCCTAGGTTTCACGATAAAATTTGATCTTTGAAGGGTGCTTTAAATTAGAAGTATGATGCCATCCTGCAAGCGTGGCGACACAAAGTCACCAAATTATTCGATCTATCAAATCTTGCAGGAGCCCTAAATGTCGGTCGGTCATGTCGTCGTGGTGTCGAATTCAGCAGAGCTTTCCGCCGCGCTCAAGGGGCGCGCAGACGATACGGTGATTATGCTGAAGCAGGGAAATTACGGTGACTTCGGTTTCAACGCGGCCGAGAGCCCTCGTGCAATCAACCTCGTAGCCGCCGATCCGACGAAGCCGCCTGTCTTTGGTTCCCTGACGATCTCGAATGCCAACGGAGTCAGTATTGAGGGTGTCACGTTTACTCCCAAGGACGGTGTCAAGTATGCCAACGGATTGACTCTGCGAAATTGCGAAGATGTCAGCCTCACAAAAAATGCATTTGTCGGTGGGCCGACTGCAATGGAGTTTTCGCAGCGCGGCCTGGTTGTCGAGAAATCGTCAGGTGTCAGCGTTTATGACAACGAATTTTCCGGATTGATGCGTGGCGGCGTGTTTTCCGCCAGCGACGACATCAAGGTGACCGACAATTCGGTCTACGGCATGCGAAGCGAAGGGTTCAATTTCTCAAGTGTCAAGGATGTCGAGGTTTCCGGCAACAAGATGGGTGATTTCAACCCGGCCGCAGGCGATCACCCGGATTTCATTCAATTCTGGACGACGAAAACCCAGGTTGCGTCCGAGAATATCTATATTCACGACAATACCCTGATTCAGGCAAAGGGGGGGCTGTCGGTTCAAGGTATATTCATGGATAACGACGATAATATTCCTTACAAAAATGTCGTCATCGAGAACAATCTTATTCAGTCGGGCGCTCCGAATGGAATTTTGCTTGCAAACGCAGTTGGTGTGAAGGTATCAAATAATACAGCATTGGCTGTTGAGGATTCGAATTACAAGTTGAGCCTTGCAATCAAGGATTCTTCTGATGTTGTTGTTATCAACAATACAGCAAATGCTATAACTTTGACAAATAACAATGGCCAGTCGGTAGATGGTAACGTTGCCGTAAGCAAATTTGTCGATGGGTTTAAACCATTGACGGCAGATGACATTGCGCAGCTTCGTCATGATGCGCCGATCATGCGGGGTACCGATGGTGACGACCGCCTGACGGGCACGAAATTGAACGACGTGATCCTGGGCGGCGCCGGCAACGACGTTTTGTCCGGTGGGCGCGGCGATGACGTTATCATAGGTGGATCCGGCGATGACATGTCCTTGGGCGGCGCCGGGGCTGATCGGTTCGTCTTTTTCGGCCTTGGTGCCAAGGGGCTGGAAAACGAGCGCATCATGGATCTGTCCTTTGAAGAGGGGGATATGATCGAGCTGAGCGGATTTGGCGCCCGGACGTTCGGAAAGGCCGCCGGCGTCGATCTCGTATCCGATGCGCATACGTCGAGCGTTCTGATCAATTCGGTCGCCGATTTGATCGAGTTGTCGAAGCTGGATGCGGTGACGATTTCGCGGAAAGGTTCGACCGACCTTATCAAGCTCTCGATCCGTGATGACAACGGGTACGTTCTCGATATTCAGCTTTCGAATATGTACAACAATTATGCTGGCGGGGGCGGCACGCTGATCTGATGCCGTTTCTCCAAGAGAGCGGCTGTATTGGCTAATCAGTGCGACGCGCAGGCGTGGGCAGAGTGTCCCGCGCCGCGCGATGCCGCAGAGTTCTGACGCTGCATGATGCTTCTGTGGCAGATGGTTGTGATGTGCCTTTTGCCAACGCTGTGTTAGACGCTGAGAAGTATCAGGGCTTTCGCTCCGCTCCGAAGAAGTGCTTGGTGAAACGGTAGGTGATGATGTCGTTTGTCAAAGCGATGATTGCAGGCCTGTCGGGCCGGAAGCCGGGATTGCAATCCGCAGCTATGAGCCAGCGCCACGACCCGCGGTCGCGCGGTCGCGCGGTCGCGGCTTCCGAAGAGGAAATGGTTTTCCGCTTCCAGGCCTCCGACAATATGCTTGGGGACGTCGGAAGCGAGAAGCTGCTGCGCGCGATCAAGTCCTTTGCGCCAAGCCAGCCGACGCAGAACATTGCGCAGTTCGCCGGCCGTGCCGATATTCTGACGCAGGTGATCACCGCGATCGAAGAACACCGCAACCATCTGGTTCTGTTCGGAGGGCGCGGAACGGGCAAAACCTCTCTCGCCCTGGCGATGTCGTCCGTTGCGCGTCGTGCCGGCTATCACTGCTCGTACATATCTTGCACGCGCGAGAGCACGATCGACTCGATCTTCCGTTCCGCGCTGTCGGAGTTGCCGATCCGCTACGATCATCAGTTCGATCCGCGCAACGAGGAGGTCGATCCCAATCTCAGCTTCGAGTCCTTGGCGCCGCAGGTGGAGATGACGCCGCAGGTCCTGGCGGATTTGCTGGCGCGCATAAGGAGCACGCGGCTCCTGATCGTGATCGACGAGTTCGACCGAAACGAGAACCAGACTCTGACCCGGGGTCTCACTGAGATCATGAAGGTGCTGTCGGATCGCGCCATTCCGGTGCAGATCGTTATCGTCGGCGTCGGCGACGTCGTGGACAATCTGGTCGGTGAGCACTCTTCGATCGCGCGAGTGCTTTACGTCGTGCGCCTGACGAGCATGTCGGATCAGCAGATCCGGGACACGCTCGCATTGGCCTCCAGATATGCCGAGGTCGAGATGCTGCCGGATGTGACGGAGGCTATCGTCAGTATTTCCTACGGTCGCCCGTATATTGCACGCCTTGTGGGGCTCAAGGCCGCGAAAATGTCCCTTCTGCGGGGCTCCCCTTATGTCGAGATCGAGGATTTCCGATCGGGAACGGAGGAACTCCTCGGCTATCTCGATTCCGCGGGATTTGGCCAGGCGGGCCGCTTTATCGGCGCCTCGGCGACGAATGTGTCGCTCTTCGTCGCAATGCTTAGGTGCAGGCGGGACTCTTCGGACCGTTTCACGGTCAGTGATGTCTGCGAAGTGCTCACAAATCCGCCGGCAAGCGCCGACTGCGTCCAGCGGGTCCAGCAGGCGATCGATCTTCTGGCGTCGCCGGAATTCGGCCTGCTGACCACCACGCCCGGCCCTGTACCCTTGTCCCAGTTCGTCGATCCTCGTGCGGAGCTTTGTATCTCGATCTTGTGTGGACGCGCCTTGGGCAGGCTTCCGCGAGCCCAGGCAAGCGTCCAGGCATTCCACCCTTCAAGTTGAGCACTTTTTCGATCCGCGGGCCGTCGCAATGCGGCGGCTTCCGCGGGCGGCGGGGTGCCGCAGGGTTAACCCTGCCGGGCTTTTTGTCATGCGGTCGTTGCGTTGCAGCGTAGAAAACGTTATTCAAACAGGCTAGCGAAGATCACGTCCGAGCTTCCTCGATCATTGCGAGAATAGCTGCGTCGGAGCGCCAGAGCGTCCCGGTTGCTACGGAAAGCGTGAGTACAGGGCCACCGGCGGGCGAGATTATACATGAATCTGCACCAGCTTTGGAAAATATTGTTGAGCCGGCACTGGGTTATCTGGTGCGTTTTTGCGGCTTCCGTCTTGTCGGCCTTGGTCGCAACGCGCTTCCTGAAGCCGCAATACACTGCCACTGCGCAACTTTACGTCAATCTGGCCGATGCCAATGGCGCCACGAATGTGCAGGTCCCCGGCGCGGTCGTAAGAAACTACATCAGCACGCAGGTCGAGGCTATCCGTAGCCGCGGGACGGCGCTGGTGGTCGTTGAGCGCGAGAACTTGGCCGCCGATCCGCAATGGCAGGCGGCGTTCGCTGCGAGCCAGCAGGATGGCGAGCGGATCGAGGACTGGATCGCCAGCGTACTCCTGCGCGGGCTGGAGGTGGCGCGCCAAGGGGCGAGCGACGTGATCTCCGTCAACTACCGCAGCGAGAACAAGGAGCTTTCCGCCAGGATGGCCAATGCTTTCGCCGGGGCTTTCCTGCGGAAGGATGTCGAGCTTCGGACGGGATCGGCTCAAGAGCTTTCGAAGTGGTACGACGAGAGGCTGGCGCTGCTGCGGACGCGCTTCCTGGATGTGGAGACGAAGCGATCCGAGCTCAGGCTGGAGGCGATCGGTCGGGGCGATGTCGAGGCGGCAGGTGCGCAGGACCCGTTCTCGTCCATGACGACCCAGGTGGCGAATGCTCGCAACGCGGTCTTCCAGGCGAAGGCGGCACTCGAACTGGCACGTAGCGGGCAGAGCCCGGCCGCCGAGAACCCCGAGCTTCTGGCCCTGCGGCGGCAGGTGACCGATACCGAACTCGCGCTGAAACGCGAGCTGCCGCTGCTTGGCGAGAGCCATCGGAGAATTCAGTTCCTGAGGACGAACCTGCAGCAGTCGAAAGTTCAGGTCGAGGCCGCCGCGGTTCGGCTGCGCGCGGAATTGGTCGCCGACAAGGAGCGCGAGCTTGCTGCTGCGGAGCGGCGCGTGCAGGAAACGGCGACGCAGATGAGTCGAGACGAGACGCGGCGACATGATCAGGTGAAGAGTCGTGCTGCCGCCGCCACGCTTGATCGGGAGCTCGAGAGCCTACGGTCGCAGATCGATGTCCTCGTCCAGCGGCGTGAGCGTTCAATCGTCGAGAGCGCTGCGTCCCAGAGCAACACGAGCATTCTGTCGCAAGCCTCCGTTCCGGCGAGCCCGAGCTGGCCGCGCATTCCGCTCATCATTGCCCTGGCCGCAGTGCTGGGATTGGCTTTCGGTCTGGCACTCGCGTTCCTTCGCGAGATGTTCGACCGCCGGGTCCGCTGTTCGGATGATCTGACAGCCTATTTCAATGCGCCGCTGTTGGGAGATATCAGAGGGCAGAAGCTGTCGAAGGCCATGACCAAGCTGCCGCCGGGTCTTGATCGGATGGCCGGCCGGCTCCGCGACGATGCGCCCAGGATGCTCGGGCACGCGGTAGAGGCGGCGAGGTGAGCCTGACGAGCCTATCCGACGCGCCCAAGTCAGTTCCTTCAGTCACGGCCAATGTCCGCTGGACATCGGCTGCGCTGTTGTTCGGCGCGTTGGTCGGGTTGTGCCTCCCGGCTGCGTTTGAGGGCGGGCTCGAGATTTATTTCCTTATCCTCGCACTTATTATTGTCGTCATCATTTTCTCGATGCCGAGAAAGAAAACGTTCAACGACCGAACCTGCTGGATTCTGTTCGTCACGTTTTTGTCGCTATACTCTCTTTATCCTCACTACATCTCATTGCGGATAAGCGGGCTGCCTTGGCTCAGCCCGGTTCGCATCGTGCTTGCCGCGCTGTTTTTCGTCTGGCTCTACGCCTTTCGGCATTCCGCGGTGATGGAAGAAACGCTGCGCCGGCATATCCGCGAGAACCGGGCTTTTTTTGTATTTTTCGGAATTTTCGTCGCTGCACAGATCTTCGGGCTGCTCACGTCGCGATCGCCCGCGCAATCGCTGACCCGTTTCTTGCTGTTCCAATTCATCTGGACGTTTCCCTTCTTGGCGATGATCTCGCTCGCGCGGACCGAGCAGCGCCTTCGTCTCGTTGCAGCTCTGTTCATTGTTTTCGCCGCCGTGCAGTGCAGCATGGGCTTTATTGAGGCGAGGCTCCAGCGGCTGCTCTGGCTGGACTTCCTTCCGCCTGGCTTCGGCGCCGACACCGAGTTCCTGCTTCGCATCATTCAGGGGCAATTCAGGGGCGGCACTTACCGCGTTCAAGGCTCGTTCTCGGTCAGCCTGATCTATGCGGAATTCCTCGTGCTGATGCTGCCTTTCGCGATATTTGCCGTCATTGAAGGCCGCACGCGCTTCGTCCGTATGGCGGGGTTTGTGACGGCTGCCGCGATCGTGCCGGCTCAGTTCCTGTCGGGCGCACGCCTGGGCACGGTGGGAACGCTCATTATCTTCTTCCTGCTGCTCATCGTCCATGTGGTCCGCGTAAAGAAGATCAACAAGCGAAGCATGCTGGGGCCGTTCCTCCTGTTGATGCTTCCCTTCGCCCTCGCGGCGTTTGCCGCCGCCTATGTCGCCAGTCCGCGATTGCAATCGATGACGATCGGCGGAGGTCAGCATCAGGCCAGTACCGAAGGCCGGCTCGAGCAGGTCAAAAGGGCCATTCCGCGCATCGCAGAAAGGCCTGTCTTCGGACATGGTCTCGGTGTCGCCGGAGAAACGCTCGGGTTTCGAAACCTGGCTGGCGTGCTGACCATCGACAGCTATGCTTTGAGCCTGTTGCTCGAGGTTGGCATCGTCGGAACGATCGGGTTCGTCGGCATGATCATCTGGACGATCATCGTCGGATTTCGTCTCAGCCTGCAGCAAGGCCAGGGGCCGAACTATCTGGGGGCGGCAGTGGCGCTGTCGCTCTGCGCGTATGCCAGCACAAAGCTTGTTCTTTCGCAGATTGACACGCAGATGCTCGTATTCGTCATGATGGGGCTGGTCATTGCCCTTCGCAGCTACAAGGCGGCTGCGCCGGAATGCAGTTCATCGAAGCGGCCGAAAACTGCGGCCTTGATCGGTGGGCGACCGAGACGCACGCCCCATTTGGTGACGGCGTCGCAAGGCTACTCGCTTAAAATGAAGTAGCCGAGCGAACAACGGGAGCCGGCGCTTCAAGGACAGCTTCTGAGGTTCCGGCGCCCTGGCGGTCCGGAGGCGGTGCGCGTCTGCGCAGGCCAGACCAGTTCCGCCGGGCGCGCCTCCTGGCTCTGAACCACGATCAAGGGGCAACATTGGACGCCGACCAAGGGCGCCTTTGCGAGCCGTTTGGCACGGGCCAAAGGGGGCGCTGAAGGCCCGCTCGCCGCCATGCGGATGAACGTGTCAAATCGTGACCTGAGACCCTTTTCTCCTCCGACCTGAGAGAGAGTCCTAGGTTTCGTTTCTGGCCTCAGGCGGCCTGTTTTTCCAGCGTGGATTTGAGGGCGAACTCGGCAGGCGTCATGTTACCGAAAGCCGAGTGGGGTCTGTGGCGGTTGTAGTCCTCCTTCCATGAGGTGATGGCGCTGCGAGCCTCGGCGAGCGTCGAGAACAGCATGTCGTTGAGGCACTCGTCCCGGAAGCGTCCGTTGAAGCTCTCGACGAAAGCGTTCTGCGTCGGCTTGCCGGGGGCGATGTAATGCCATGCGACGCGGGTCTCCTGGCACCAGCGCAGGATCGCCATCGAGGTGAACTCGGTGCCGTTGTCAGACACGATCGTCTCCGGCCGGCCGCGCAGGCGGATGATGGCGTCCAGCTCGCGAGCCACGCGCAGGCCCGACAGCGAGGTGTCGGCGACAAGCGCGAGGCACTCGCGCGTGTAGTCGTCGACGATGGCGAGCATCCCGAAGCGGCGACCATCCGTGATCGTGTCGGAGAGAAAATCGAGGCTCCAGCGCGCATTGGCGCGATCAGGCGCGAGCATGGGCCTCCGCGTGCCCAGTGCCCTTTTGCGGCCGCCGCGCCGGCGCACCTGCAACTTCTCCTCGCGATAGAGCCGCCGCAGCTTCTTCTGGTTCATCACGATGCCCTGGCGGTCCAGCATGATGTGGATCCTGTGATAGCCGAACCGCCGGCGCTCTCCTGCCACGGCCTTCATCGCCTCGCGCAACAGGGCATCGTCCCGTCGGGTGCTCGTGTAGCGCACCGTCGAGCGGTCGATCGTCAAGGCCAGGCACGTGGGACAACGTCGAGGCCGGAATACCGAGACGCTCCTGCACCTGCGCGACCGGAAGGCCGTCATGCCCGGCACGGACGAGAACCCGATAGACCTCTAGACGCGTCTGGTTGCCGAGTGCCTCAAGCTGCGCCGCTGCTGTTTCGATATCCATGGAAATATAAATTCCATACCGTCAGTGGACGGTCAAGCGCTATTTCCATGATCACCGAATTATTCTGGGGCTTGAACCTTCCGGACGCCGTTACCGCGCTCGTACCAGCCCTTCGATCGGTTCACGATCCAGACGACGGTGAGCATAACCGGGACCTCGATCAGCACGCCGACAACGGTCGCGAGCGCCGCTCCGGAGTGAAAACCGAACAGGCTGATCGCGGCGGCGACGGCAAGTTCGAAGAAGTTCGAGGCGCCGATCAGGGCAGACGGCCCCGCGACGCAATGCTGCTCGCCCGCGACCCGGTTCAGGACGTAGGCCAGCCCGGCATTCAGGTAGACCTGGATCAGGATCGGCACCGCCAGGAGCGCGATCACCATCGGCTGGGCGAGGATCTGCTCGCCCTGGAAGCCGAAGAGCAGGACGAGGGTGGCGAGCAGGGCCACGAGCGAAACAGGTCCCAGTCGGCCGAGCAGTCGATCGAGCGCAGCCTGCCCGCCCTTCGCCAGAACGCGGCTGCGGACGAGTTGCGCGACGATCACGGGAATGACGATGTAGAGGACGACCGAGAGTACGAGCGTTCCCCATGGCACGGTGATCGCGGACAGGCCGAGCAGCAGGCCGACAATCGGGGCGAAGGCGACGACCATGATGGCGTCATTTAGTGCGACCTGGCTGAGCGTGAAGTGCGGCTCGCCCTTCGTCAGATTCGACCAGACGAAGACCATCGCGGTGCAGGGCGCCGCCGCCAGGATGATGAGCCCGGCGATGTAGCTGTCGATCTGGTCAGCGGGCAGCCACGGCCGGAACAGCCAGGCGATGAAGATCCACCCCAGTGCCGCCATCGAGAAAGGCTTCACCGCCCAGTTGATGAACAGGGTCACGCCAATCCCGCGCCAGTGCTTGCCGACCTGACTCAGCGCGGCGAAGTCGATCTTCAGCAGCATGGGGATGACCATCAGCCAGATCAGCACGGCGACGGGCAGATTGACCTTGGCGATCTCGGCGGCGCCGACGGCCTGGAAGACGCCGGGCATGACATGGCCCAGTGCGATGCCGACCACGATGCACAGTCCGACCCAGACGGTCAGATAACGTTCGAAAGTGGACATGCTGACCTCAGGCGAGAGCTGCGGGCCGACCGGCCGCGTCGACGACGAGTTCGCCGTCCTCCTTGCGAAACTCGCCGCGTTGCGGCGGCAGGAGCGACAGAACGGCTTCGGATGGGCGGCAGAGCTTCACGCCTTTCGGAGAGACCACTAGCGGTCGGTTCATCAGGATCGGGTGCGCCTCGATGGCGTCGAAGAGAGATTCGTCGCTCATGCTCGGATCGCCGAGGCCGAGTTCGGCGAAAGGCGCGCCCTTCTCGCGGAGGATTTCCCGGACGCTCATGCCGGCGCGATCGAGAAGCTGCTTCAGCAAGGTGCGGTTGGGCGGGGTCTTGAGATATTCGATGATGTGCGGCTCGACGCCAGCGTTACGGATCAGCCCGAGCGTGTTCCGCGAGGTTCCGCAGGCTGGGTTGTGATAGATGATTACGTCGATCGGCTCAGACATTGGCGGTTGCCTTCGGTTGGCAGCACGGGCTCAGTTCGGCCATCAGCGGTGCGCAGATCTCTGGTCGCCCGCCGCAGCAATCCTTGAGCAGGAAGGCGACAACTGACCTTAGGGCATTGAGATCGGCTCGATAGACGATTGAGCGGCTGGACCTCTCTGAGCGTATGAGGCCAGCCCGGCTGAGGATGCCGAGATGCGATGACATCGTGTTGTGGGGGACGTCGAGGCGCCGCGCGATCTCGCCTGCCGCCAATCCCTCCGGCTCGGCGCTCACAAGAATGCGGAATACATCGAGCCGCGTGCTCTGCGCCAAGGCTGCCAGCGCGAGGATGATCTGTTCATTTTCCATATGTCGAGACTTATCGAAATATTTCTAGCGGCGCAAGTGAAGGCATCCTCGCTCATAGCTGCGAGGTCGAGTTCGGGGGCTGAACGTCTGCTTCCTGGAGGTGGCTGAATGTCAGCTGATGGCGCATTTCGCCCACGACCGACGTTTGTGGCCCATAGCCGACGTCTAGAACTTCTGCTTACGGGCAATTCAATGTGCGCCGCGCCGCAAAGAAAAAAGCCGGCCAAGAACGGACGTCCGGAGCTTTTGGTTTAAAGCACTTCAGTTTGGAGATGAGCCGCGCAGACGGGTAAGCGCCGCTTCGTCCATCGTGTTCCAAGCCTCCCCGGCCTCGTGGTATCGCTATAAGCGCGTATTTCCTCGTTGCTAGGGCGTTCTCGTAATCAGCTCTCGTCGTCGAGTGCGTCGAGTGGAGCAACGAGTGTGAACACCAGGCCTTCCGGCCTATACTCAACGCCGCCCGTGCCACGGAAATAGCTCGCGAGCACTCGCTCGATCATGCGTGAGCCGAAGCCCTTTCGGGTCGGCTCTTGGACCTTCGGGCCTCCGGCTTCCGCCCAAGTGAAGCGAAACTCGTCGTCGACGGACCATTCTACGTGGACGCGTCCGTCTGCGCGGAGCGCGCCGTACTTGACCGAATTCGTCGCCATCTCATGGAGGGCCAGGGCCAAGGCGACAGCGCATTTCGAGGCGATGTCGCGTTGCGGCCCGACGATATCAAACCTGTCGAGACCGTGCGGCGCGACGGCGCGTTCGACGACGTCGCGGATCGGACCGCGCGCCCAGGCTGACGGCATCAGCAGATCCTGGGCGTCGGCGAGAACGCGGATTCGGTCGTTGAAGGCCTCGCGGGCAGCTAAAGGGATGTCATCACCGCGCAGCGTCTGGCCCGCGATCGCCTGGATCATGGCGATCGTGTTCTTCATCCGGTGTTTGAGTTCCTGCGCAAGCAGCAGCAAGCGATCTTCGGCGGCCTTCAACTCGGTGATATCGCGGGACACGGAGAGGATCCGCTCAGGATTGCCATCGAGCCCGATGATCGGAGAAACCTTTACATCCCAATATCGGGGATTACCGGCCGCCGTGTTGGCGGCCCCCTGAAAGCGGTAGCTGCGACCGGCCTGAGCCTCGGCGATCGCATGCCTGGCTTCGGTGTTCCCGGCATCGGCCCAGAAGTCCGGCCACGGGCAACCCGCGAGCGCATTGAAGTCGCTGACCTCCATCACGCGCTGGCCGCCCTCGCTCATGAAGGTCAGCTTGCCGTCGAGATCGAGGACCTTGATGCAATCGTCGGATGCAGCAAGGAGGCTGCGCATGAAACGGGCTTCGCGTTCTGCGGAGGTCATTCTGCTCTGCAATCTGAGGTGGCGTTCCATCCATAAGGACGTACAGCCTGTTTGACGAATCAACGATTGAACTCGGCGAGGCCGAGAGAGTTGCCATCTCGCTATAGCAATGTGCGGTCGCGTCACGCAGCAAATGACATGACCACCGCAATTGCCTTGGGCTAAGAGGCACGTCAGGAGATCAACGACACATGACCGCCGAGACCGAGCACGACCGGATCGAGAGTGAGATCGAGAAGGTCGGCAAGTCGTCGGACCCCTTCGCATCTGCGGTTCGCGCGACGCGGATGCCGATGCTGATCACCGACCCTAACCAGCCCGACAATCCGATCGTATTCGCCAACGATTCCTTCACGCGTTTGACGGGCTACACGCGCGAGGAAGTTTTAGGCCGGAACTGTCGGTTCCTCCAAGGACCAGAGACTGATCCAAAGGACGTCGCGAAGTTGCGGGACGCCATCGCACGCCGTTCGCAGATTGAGATGGACATTATCAATCACCGGAAGGATGGCTCGCGCTTCTACAATCGCGTGCTGATCTCGCCAGTCTTCGACGACGACGGTCACCTGACCTATTTCTTCGCGTCGCAGTTCGACGTCACGCTGGAGCGCGACCGCTTGGTGCGGCTTCAGCGCGAGCATGACAAGCTGGAGAAGGAGGTCGAACGCCGCACCCGGGAGCTAAGGCTTTCCGAGGAACGCCTCAAGTTCACGATCCAGGCCGCCCGCCTCGGCTCATGGACGCTCGACCTCACCGATATGCGACTGACCTGCTCGGACATCTGCAAGCGCAATTTCGGGCGCGAGCCTGACGAGCCTTTTACCTATCAGGACCTGATTTCGACGATCCTGCCGGACGAGCGGCCGCGCATGCAGCAATCGGTCAAGGACGCGATCGAGAACCATCACGACTACGAGCAGGAGTACAGAATCGAGACGCCCTCCGGCGAGACCCGCTGGATCATGGCTCGTGCACGGCCCTACTACTCCGCGGAAGGCAAGCCGCTCAGCATGGCCGGTGTCACCCTCGACATCACCGAAAGTCGCCGCAACGAGGAGCAGCGGCTGCTGCTCACCGCCGAGTTGAAGCATCGCGTCAAGAACTCGATGGCGACCATACAGTCCATCGCGACGCAGACCCTGCGTAACGCGGGCTCGCTCAAGGAGGCGACGGAGGTCCTCACTGCCCGCATGCAGTCGCTGGCATCGGCTCACGATCTGCTCACCCGTGAGGAATGGCAGAGCGCAACCATCGCAGAGGTCGTCGCGAGTGCCACGGAATCCTTCGACGTCCCTGGTGCCAGGCCCTTTCGCGTCGGCGGTCCAGCTATCAGCCTGCCGCCGCGCGCCGCCATGGCGATGGTGCTGGCCTTGCACGAACTGTCGACCAACGCGGCGAAGTACGGCGCGTTGTCGGTGCCAGACGGGCATGTTGTCATCGACTGGCACGTCGCTGATCACGCCGGCTCGAAGGTGATCGAGTTCCGCTGGCAAGAGGTCGGCGGGCCTGTGGTCACCGGCAAGCCCACCCGCCGCGGCTTCGGCACCCGGCTTATCGAGAAGGTGCTGGCCGCAGAACTCAATGGCAAGGGCTCACTACGCTATCTGCCTTCGGGCGTCGTGTTCACGCTCGAAGCGCCGCTCCCCGACCAGGACAAGATCAGCGGCACGCCGGACGACGAGGAGCTCTTCCGGCGCAATATCAGCTCATCCTTAGACTAACCGATCAGCGACAGCGCCTGGTGCATCTGGCGCTCGGAATAGGGCTTGGTCAGGAAAGTTACATCGTCCGGCAATTCGCCCGCCTGCAGCTTGTGGTGACCGGACACGACAATGATCAGGATCGGCGGCCATCGATCGCGCACGGCATTGGCCAGCTTGACCCCGTCCATGCTGCCGGGCATCTGGACATCGGTGATGACGACGCGGATATCGTCGCGGCCTTCTAGGATGGCGACCGCCTCGTCCGCGTTGGCCGCTTCCAGAACCTCGAACCCCGCACTCTCCACGATATCCACCGCGTGGATCATCAGCAAAGGCTCGTCTTCTACGATCAAAGCGATTGGTTTGCTCACTCACGTGGTCCGTTCGAATGCCGCTGGTCTGGGTCCGTCTCCGGCTCTTCGCCGTCGTAACCGCTGAATTCGAGTTTCGCGCGATAGATGGCAGCGCCTTTGTCGTCGTCTATCTCGACAGCCAAATGAGCCTTGCGCTTTCCAGGGATATGATCACGGGCCATCTCCGTCATTGCGATCTGTGCATCACGGCGGGCCGCCTGTGCGTCGGAGAATTCCATCGGCTCTCCCCCGTCGGGCCCTTCGCCGACATCCATGCGCACATTATAGGTAGGCATCGCGTTACTCTCCGACCCCATGATGCCGAACGGCAGGAGAGGTGGACTGTTCCCGGAACATCCCTTTCTTTTTTGAGATGAACGACCTGCTGGCTGCCGCGCAGCGAATCTCTCTCTCTTTATTTCGAACGGGCTAAACGGCAGCGCGGCTTTTGGAGCAGGAATTCATGAGCCTGATCACGCGCTTCCCGCTGCTGCCTCGGCAGCGGCCACAGCCTTGAACTACCTTCGCATCGCCGAGCAAGAAGCATGGGATACGTTCCGCAGGCGCTCATACGACGAGATAATGCTGGCGCGATGACCCACGAGGCAATGGAACCTGTTCCAAACCTAGTCGTTATGCCCGTCGACGCCGTCATCGAGCGGCCAGCTTAGTCGACAGGGGATATTCCGATGGGCAGCACCATGGACAAGATTAAGGGTTTGGCCAATGAGGCCGCCGGCAACGTCAAGCAGGCCGCCGGCAAGGCGCTGGACAAGCCAGGCCTTCAGGCCGAGGGCATTGCTCAGGAGCGCAAGGGCGAGGCACAGCAGGCGCTCGGCAAAGGTAAGGAAGCGGTGAAGAAGGTCGTCGACAAGGCTTGATCACTACCGATGGGACGCAAAGCGAGCTACCGAAAGGTAGCTCGCTTTTTTGTGTTGCCACTGCGCACGACAGGCGGCCGATGGCCGCTACGCTTGATCGACGTCCGTCTTGTTGACCAGCGGGGCAGGTGCTGAGGACGAAGCTGTACCCAGCAGCGACAGCAACGTGTGCTCGGCATAGGGCTTGACGAGAATTGACGCCTGATCGTCCTTGCCGACCGTCGAGGCGTCACCCGTCGCGAAGACAACGACGACCTGCGGCCGCAGCTCTCGCGCTCTCGCCGCGAGCTCCGTTCCCGACGCTCCCGGAAGGTTGATGTCGGTCACGAGGATGTCGACCGGAGCAGTCTGCAGCGCCGCCATCGCTTCTTCCGCGCTCCCTGCATCGACGACGATAAACCCACCATCCTCCAGGATTTCAGCGGTGTTCATCCGGATCAGCGCGTCGTCCTCGACGAGCAGCACGGTACGTCGTGCATCGGCAACGGTCGGCGCCGGCACCGCAGCGCTCTCCTGAGGGCGTTGGTGCGCCGCCGCGGCGTTGCGTTGCTGCTGGTTTGCAAGCACATGCCTGAACTTCCGCGCCAGCGCTTCGCGCGTGTACGGCTTTGAAAGCAGCTCGACGCCCGTATCGAGCTTTCCCCCATGGACGATCGAGTTCTCGGTGTAGCCGGAGGTGAACAGCACAGCGATGTTCGGAAGGCGCTCGCGCGCTTTTCGCGCCAGCTCGGGGCTCTTCAACGTGCCGGGCATCACCACATCCGTGAAGAGTATGTCGATGGGAATGCCGCTCTCGATCACATTCAGCGCGCTCGCGGCATCGACGGCCTTGAGGACGCGGTAGCCCAGATCGGCGAGTAGCTCGACGACAGTCGCGCGGACCTCCTCGTCGTCCTCGACCACCAGCACCGTCTCGGTTCCGCCCGCCACGGGTCCGGTATCGACCGCGACCTCTACATCCTCGCTCTCCAACGCGCGGGGTAGATAGAGTTTGATCGTCGTGCCATGCCCAACCTCGGAATAGATCTTCACATGGCCGCCCGACTGTTTGACGAAGCCATAGACCATGGAGAGGCCCAGGCCCGAACCTTTGCCCTCGCCCTTCGTCGAGAAGAACGGCTCGAACACCTTGTCGATGATTTCGGGCGCCATGCCGCTGCCCGTGTCGGTGACGGCCAGCATGACGTACTGCCCCGCCGTCACCTCGTCATGGGCGCGGACATAGGCATCGTCCAACATGGTGTTGGCGAGTTCGATGGTAAGCTTGCCCTGCCCCTCCATCGCGTCACGGGCATTGATCGCGAGATTGAGCAAGGCGTTCTCGATCTGGGCGGGGTCGATGAACGTGTTCCACAAGCCGCCGCCGACCACGGTCTCGATCTCGATCGCCTCGCCGAGCGCGCGGCGCAGCATATCGTCCATACCGCGCACGAAGCGGCTGACATTGACGACCTTGGGTTCGAGCGCCTGGCGGCGGCCGAAGGCGAGAAGCTGAGAGGCGAGCTTGGACCCGCGGGAGACGCCGGCCATCGCGTTGGTGACGCGTCGCTCGGCGCGCTCGTTACCGGCGATGTCCTTGGCGAGAAGTTGCAAGTTGCCAGCCACGACCTGAAGCAAGTTGTTGAAGTCGTGCGCGACGCCACCTGTCAGTTTGCCGACCGTCTCCATCTTCTGAGCTTGCGCGAGCTTGGCCTCAGCCTGGCGCCGCTCGTCGATCTCTGCGATGACGCGCGCCTCCAGAGTATCGTTGAGCTGTCGCAGCTGCGCCTCGGCCCGCTCGCGATGCCGGACCTGCCGGGAGAGATCCTCGGCCTGCGCGCGAAGGGCTGCTTCGGCGGCCCGCTGGTGCGTGATGTCGGTATGGACGCCGACCCATTCGACGATCTCGCCGGTCGTATCGAGCATGGGCAAGGCCCGGATTGCGAAGTTGCGCCAGCTGCCATTTCTGTGGCGCACGCGGTGCTCGTGAACGTACATGCTCTTCGCCGCGACCGCCGCGTTCCAGCTTTCGACCGATCCGGACCGGTCATCTGGGTGCACCGCCTCCGCCCAACCGAAGCCCTGGTACTCCTCATAGGCCTCACCGGTGAGCGCGGCCCAGCCCGGCTGCTCGCCCTCCATCCGGCCATCGGGACTGTTGGTCCACAATACCCCGTGCACGGCATCCATCGCCGTCCGAAACCGGCTGTTGCTCCGGGCCAGCGCAGCTTCGCGCAGGGCGCGCTCCTGCACATCGATTCCTAGGACGTATACGCCAGGGATCGAACCGTCCGGCTCGACGCGCGGCACATATCGAACCTCGAGCCTCCGGGTTACGCCGTCGCGGTGCGGCATCGTCGTTTCGGCGGTGAAGCGCTCACCCGCAAGCCCACGGTCGAGATCAGCTCGGCGATCCTGATAAGGGGCATCGCCGATGACGTCCCTGACATGCCGCCCGATCATGCCCGCCGGCGACATCCCAAACCAGGTTTCATAGGCGATGTTCGCGAAGCGATAGACATGCTCCCGGTCGACATAGGAGACAAGCATCGGCAGGGCGTCCGTGACCCTGAGCAGTTCGGTCTCGCTGACGGCAACGCGCCGCTCCGCCTCGACCCGTGCGCTGTTGTCGACGATCGTGCACATGACGCCGCCGACGCGGCCATCGGCTTCGTAAACCGGGGTATAGAAGAGGTCGAGATAGAGCGTTTTGGCGCCGTCCGGCCTGTCGAATTCGATGGGCTGGTCGCGATAGGAGATGGTTTCGCCGCGCAGGCCGGCTTCCAGAATGGGGCGGTTCCAGTCCCATACCTCGGGAAACGCCGTCGCAACCGGGCTGCCGAGAGCCGAAGGATGACGTTCCCCGGCAATCGTCCTGTAGGCATCGTTGTAAAGCATGATGTGATCGGGCCCCCACATCAGCACCTTGGCCACCGGCGAGTTCACGATGTTGGCGATCGTCGCGCGCATTTCGACGGGCCAGGTGTCGACTGCGCCCAGGCTGGTCGCGGCCCAGTCCCGATTCCGGATCAACGCACCACATTCTCCCCCGGCCACCGGCCACGCCGAGAGTTCCTTCGCCGTCCAAGGGCGAGGCTTATCCCGGAGGGCCTTCAAGGCTGCGCGGACGACCGCGCTTGTATCGGCAAAATCGCCAGAGGCCACTTGCTCGGATATGAAATCGTCGAGCTCGGGCGTGAGGGAAACGTCGCGAATTTGACCGGTCATCATGGGGCTGGCATCGGCTGCTAGTTTGCTCGTGTCAACAGTTTCTCATTCGGTATCCGCGTGACTGGAACGGCCGTCTGGTCGCGCGATCCGATCAGTCCACAGCCACCTCTTCGGTAATCACCTCAAAGCGGTTCAGCACATGCGGCCCGAAGGTGTGGACCATCGGGATGTCGGCTGCGTCGCGCCCTCGCGCCACGAGGATGCGACCGATGCGCGGCACGTTGTGGCGCGCATCGAAGGTCCACCACGTCCCGCCGAGATAAGCCTCGAACCAGGCGTTGTAATCCATGGGCGCCGGATCGGGGGGAACCCCGATATCGCCGAGGAAGCCGTTGCAGTAGCGCGCCGGAATATTCATCGCCCGACACAACGCGATGGCTAGGTGAGTGAAGTCGCGGCAGACGCCTACCCGCTCGTTCATGGCTTGCGCGGCAGTCCGCGTACTGCGGGCGCACTGATAGTCGAAGCAGATCTGCGCGTTCACGTAATTGCAGATCTGCTGAACCCTGTTCCAGCCCGGCGCAAAACTCCCGAACAGATTCCAAGCTGTGGCCGACAGCTCGTCGACCTCACAATAGCGGCTCGGCAGCATGTATTCGATCACGTCAGAAGGCAGATCGGCGGGCCATATCTCCACCGCCGCCGGATCGAACTGATCGGGCGTGCCGGAATCGCGGACGACCATATCGTTGGTGAGGATCGCCCCGCCTGCGGGAATGACGAGCCTGCGACAGAGATTGCCGAAGCCGTCCGTGTACTCCTCCACGGGCACATCGCTTCCGTCGACGACGGAGGCGGCCCGCGCGTTGGGTCCAGTCACGAAATCCGGCTGTCGGCTCGGATGCGGGTCGAGCAGCAAGATTCCCGGAGTAGCCTGGATCGTACCGATCTCGATCCGGTAGCCGACGCGAATGTCCATGGATGTCCTCTCACCTGAACGGGTGAGACCGCAACACAAGGCCACAGAGCCGAGTTCCGGGCGACTATGCGGAGATTTTAGACACCTTCGCGCGCTTGGCTTTGACCGGCGGCAACGCGAGAGCCATGGCCTGGTCTTGTGCCTCCTTTGCAAGCCGAAGGCCCCGCAGACGGGCTGTGTTCTCGGCGCGCTGTTGGATGATGCTGTCCATCTCCGATGTCATCCGACCTCTCGCCAGCGACTTGGTCTGAAGCTTGAGGAATTGATTGTCCGCTGTCATGCGCTGCTTGGATTGTTGAAGCATGCCGCTTCTCCTTGGGTTCTCGTCGAGCACTGAATGTTCAGCGCAAGTAGGCTGAAAGCAAAAAAGGCCGAGCATGAGCCCGGCCTTTCCGATGGCTATGTTCAAGGCGCCAGTACATCCGTGGTCGCCGTTGACGCATCGCCTGATTACGCGGTCTGGAGCTGCTCCGCCGCCATCTTCCCGGACTTGTTGTCGCGAGCGACCTCAAACCCGATCTTCTGGCCTTCGCGGAGATCCCGCATGCCAGCCCGCTCGACGGCGGAGACATGAACGAACACGTCCTGACCGCCATCGTCGGGCTGGATGAAGCCGAAGCCCTTGGTCGAGTTGAACCATTTCACGGTGCCGGTGGTCATGAATAACCCTCCTTCTGGCAAACTCTGTCGCTCCCCGACAGGATGTCGGGAGAGTTCAGAACGATTTTGAAAGGGGGGATCATCGAACCCACGCTCGGAGCGCGGCAAAACAAAAACCAACCAAGCAATCTCGATGTACTTATATTTATGAGATGACTTTCAAAAACGCAAGGAAATTCTTTCACAGCAATCACGAAACAGGAAATCAGTACGATTTTATTTTCCATAGACCGTTCCTTTTCGGGACCGGCTCGGGACGGAGGTCATCGCAGAGCATGAATGCGCCGCGATAGTCTTTCGACGACGACCCCGGCCGCAAACCCAGCCGCGACTCCTGAAGGCCAATGAGCCAGGGCAGGGACACGCGACAGCGCCAGCGCGCCGAAGGCACTCCACAGCCATGGCGGCGAACCGGTCCCGGAACCGGCCAGAAACGATGCCAAGGCGCCGGCATGCATCGCGTGCCCGGAGGGAAACGCATCGCTCGCCCTACCGATCAATTGATGCCTTACAGGGGGCCGAATGACGCGATCGGGACGCTGCTGATCGACAAACCTTTTGATTCCGTGGTGGAGAATCGTCGTCGTGGCGAAAACGGCGAGATAGCGCAGAGAGGTTTGTCGCTTCCCCGGGGGCGAGACCAGCCACCAGATCGCTCCCGTGCTCAATAACGTCCGCGCATCACAGGCCCATCCGAGGGCCTTGGCGGCTCGACCGCTCCCGCTCGGAGCGTTCTGTGCGAGCGCCCGCACGGATCTCTTCTCGCATTTGCTGACCTCCAGGCGGATGCGAGGCAAGCGAAACAACGGCACTTTCTCGCTCTGAAACATTCATATCCTTTCAATGGCGCCTTCGCCTCAAAAGTCGCCCGGCCCCGCCGCCGCGGTGCCGGGCTCCTTGTCAGGCGTGGCCGCGCGAGCCTTCCTTGCGGCCGCTGGCGAACGCGGCCACGTCGGGAGCAAGGAGATCATGCTTCTCCGCCCAGGACGCGAACAAGCCGCGCGCCGTATCCGCTTCGATCTCGCCGCGGATCGCCGCCAGGCAGGCCTTCAGCGCGAAGCCGTGGACCGCATCGCGCCTGCTCGCCGGCCAGTCGGCCAGGAACATATAGGCCTCCATGGCAGACGCGATCGCCGCCGGATGCCCAAGACCGGTCAGGATCACGACCGGCCTCTCGAAGTCGTCTGATGTCATCATGCAGTCCTCCCGCGGCGGGGAGCGATTGCCAACGTTGCCATAGCCATATCCTCCTGGAAGCAACATGGATCCGGGTTGGTCGATCGCCGCGTCGAGCGCGCTGTAGCTGTCGGCGGCTGCGATGATTTTGGGATGTGTTCTCCTCGGATCAAGCCCGTCGACGCATCGACGTCACTGAAGCCGGAACTCGCCGCTGACCGCGCTGAGGTCGGCCGGGCCGATCAGGTCCTTGTGGGCGACGGTGATGCGGAACAGCCTGCCATCAAGCTTGGCCTGCCAGAAGGCGAGGAATTTGTTGAGCTCGGGAAAGCGCGGAGCGAGGTCGTAGTCCTGCCAGACATATTCCTGGAGGATGGAAGGGTGGTCGGGCAGGCGGTAGAGGATGCCGGCGGTGGTCAATCCGTAGCCGGCGATCTGGCGGGCGAAGTCCGTCGAAGCCATTCCTTTCAGCTCCCTGGTTTCACTGCGCCGATGGCAGCGGATTCTCAACGCTCTGGCAAGATAAAAAGTTGCGTTTGTGCTGCCTTTTCAGCCTGTTAGCACTCGATCAAAAAAAGTGCTGCCGACCTCTTGAAGGCAAAAATCGGGCAACCCAAATCTTCGCGCGGGCACGGCGCCTCAGGGCGCGCGGAACCTCGCCGCGAGACCTGAACAGGGCCGGCCCGCTTTGACATGTGACCGACATGGAAACTGGAGGAACTCATGAAGTTTCGGCCACTGCATGACCGCGTCGTCGTGAAGCGCATCGACGCCGAGGAGAAGACCAAGGGCGGGATCATCATTCCCGACACCGCCAAGGAAAAGCCGCAGGAGGGCGAGGTCGTCGCCGTCGGCGCCGGCGCGCGCGACGAGACCGGAAAGCTCGTGCCACCCGACGTCAAGGTCGGCGACCGCGTGCTCTTCGGCAAATGGAGCGGCACCGAGGTCAAGATCGACGGCCAGGATCTCCTGATCATGAAGGAGACCGACATCATGGGCGTCGTCGAGACGACGGCCGCCCTCAAGAAGGCCGCCTAACGGGGCCTTCATCCCACATCATCAACCTGAAACCTCAAGTCTGAAGGAGTGAGGAATCATGGCTGCGAAGGACGTGAAGTTTTCGCAGGACGCGCGCGAGCGGATGCTGCGCGGCGTCGACACGCTTGCCAATGCCGTGAAGGTCACGCTGGGTCCGAAGGGCCGCAACGTCGTGATCGAGAAGTCGTTCGGTGCGCCGCGCATCACCAAGGACGGCGTCACCGTCGCCAAGGAGATCGAGCTTTCCGACAAGTTCGAGAACATGGGCGCCCAGATGGTGCGCGAGGTGGCCTCGAAGCAGAACGACGCGGCAGGTGACGGCACCACGACCGCGACCGTGCTCGCCCAGGCGATCGTCCGCGAGGGCGCCAAGGCGGTGGCCGCCGGCATCAATCCGATGGACCTGAAGCGCGGCATCGATCTCGCCGTCGAAGCGGTGACGAAGTCGCTCGGCGAGCATTCCAAGACGATCACCGGCTCGGAGGAGGTCGCGCAGGTCGGCACCATCTCGGCCAATGGCGACCGCACCATCGGCGAAATGATCGCCGAGGCGATGAAGAAGGTCGGCAACGAGGGCGTCATCACCGTCGAGGAAGCCAAGACGGCCGAGACGGAGCTCGATGTCGTGGAGGGCATGCAGTTCGATCGCGGCTATCTCTCGCCCTATTTCGTGACCAGCACCGAGAAGATGGTCGCGGAGCTCGAAGATCCCTACATCCTGATCCACGAGAAGAAGCTCTCGGGTCTCCAGACGATGCTGCCGCTGCTGGAAGCGGTGGTGCAGACCGGAAAGCCGCTGCTGATCGTGGCGGAAGATGTCGAGGGCGAGGCTCTGGCCACGCTCGTTGTCAACAAGCTCCGGGGCGGCCTGAAGATCGCGGCCGTCAAGGCTCCTGGCTTCGGCGACCGCCGCAAGGCGATGCTCGAGGATATCGCCATCCTGACCGGCGGCACCGCGATCAGCGAGGATCTCGGCATCAAGCTGGAGACCGTTACGCTCGACATGCTCGGCCGCGCCAAGAAGGTCCGGATCGAGAAGGAGAACACCACCATCGTCGATGGCGCTGGCGCGAAGGCCGAGATCGACGCCCGGGTCGCGCAGATCAAGGCGCAGATCGAGGAAACCTCCTCGGACTACGACCGTGAGAAGCTCCAGGAACGCCTGGCCAAGCTCGCCGGCGGCGTCGCGGTCATCCGCGTCGGCGGCGCGACCGAAGTCGAGGTCAAGGAGAAGAAGGACCGCGTCGACGATGCCCTGAACGCCACCCGCGCAGCGGTCGAGGAAGGCATCCTGCCGGGCGGCGGGGTGGCCTTGCTGCGCGCGGTCAAGGCGCTCGAAGGGCTCGTGCCCGGCAATGACGATCAGCGCACCGGCATCGAGATCGTCCGCAAGGCGATCACTGCTCCGGCCCGCCAGATCGTCGAGAACGCGGGCGGCGATGGCGCGGTCGTGGTTGGCAAGCTGCTGGAGTCGCAGGACTACGCCTGGGGCTACAACGCGCAGACCGGCGAGTACGGCGATCTGGTCAAGGCCGGCATCATCGACCCGACCAAGGTCGTGCGCACGGCAATCCAGGACGCGGCGTCGGTCGCGGGCCTGCTGATCACCACCGAGGCGATGATCGCCGAGGCGCCGAAGAAGGACGCGGCACCGGCCATGCCCGCCGGCGGCATGGACTATTGAGCATCGTGGGCGCCGCGGTTTCCGCGGCGCCCACTTCTAACGTCCAAATTTCTAGGCATGCTGAGGGGAGCCATGCCCTTTTCATCACTGACCGATCCCATCGACTTGGCCCGCGCCGAAGCTGCTTTGGAAAAGGCGTGGTCGAAACTCAAGCCGGCGCTTCCGGAAGGTTCGGACGAGTTGGAGCGAAACAACCTCGCCTATATCGTGGCTTCGCTGGTTCCGCTGGCGCTCGACGAGGATGATCTCGCACAACGCGCGATCGACCGGTTTCGCGAGAAGGCCTAGGCGAGAGGCCGCATGAAATCCCCGACATTTCCTCAATCGCATCAGATATCCGACATGACCGATGCCCCACAAGAACCTAAGGACCTCTCGCCTTCCGACCGCTTCAAGGCCCTCATCACCAATGCTGAGAGCGCAACGTATGGGCTCAAGGATAATCTCCTAGCCGTCATGACGCGGGATGGATCGGCAACGTGGCAGACCGTCGCCGCTCACATCGAGGCTCAGTTGCCTGGCGCCGGCGAGTTCGCGACCGCGCGCCTGAACGCCATACTTGCTCTGGTCAGGACGTTGTCTAACCGACAAGCGTCGGGGAGCGGGTGAACGGCGCTCTCTATACCCCCGGCCGTCAGCAAACAGGCTGGCTCGCCGCGGGCCCGCGCGATATCGCTCTCTGCCAGCGTCTCCCCGCCGCCAATCTATTCGAGAAATCCGAATGACAACGACCGCCACAGCCGAGCATCGCAGCTTCGAAGCCGACGTCTCCCGCCTGCTCCACATGATGGTGCATTCGGTCTATTCCGACCGGGACGTTTTCCTGCGCGAGCTGATATCGAACGCAGCTGATGCCTGCGAGAAGCTGCGCTACGACGCGATCGGCACCCCCGCGCTTCTGGGGGATGACCCGAAGCTCACGATCACCATCTCGGCCGATCCGGAGGCCGGCAGGCTGACCATTGCCGACAACGGCATCGGTATGAGCCATGACGAGATGATCGAAGCTCTCGGCACGATCGCCCGCTCCGGCACGCGCAGCTTCATGGAGCGGGTAGCAACCGCTGATGGCAAGGACGGCGCGCAGCTCATCGGCCAGTTCGGCGTCGGCTTTTATTCCGCCTTCATGGTGGCCGAGAAGGTCGAGGTTTTCAGCCGCCGTGCCGGCAGCGCCGAAGCTTGGATCTGGTCTTCGGACGGCAAGGGCGAGTTCACCGTGGCGCCTGCGGCGCTGGACGCGGCTCCGTCCCGCGGGACGCGCGTGACGCTTCACCTGATGGAGGAGGCCAAGTCCTATGCCGAACGCTGGACGCTGGAGCGCATCGTCACGGAACAGTCCGGCCATGTACCGGTCCCGATCTCGCTGATCACGGAGCCGGGCGCCGATGCGGTCGCCCTCTCCGACGGAGCCGCGCTCTGGACCAGGCCGAAAAGCGAGATCACGAAGGACGAATATGCTGATTTCTACCGCAGCGTTGCGGGACAATATGACGAGCCGGCGGCCACGATCCATTTTCGCGCCGAAGGCCTGCACGAATATACCGCGCTCGCCTTCGTCCCGGGCGCGCGTCCGTTCGATCTCTTCGACGCCGACCGCAAGGGGCGGATCAAGCTCTACGTGAAGCGCGTCTTCATCACGGACGAAGCCGAGCTCCTTCCGCGCTACCTGCGCTTCGTGCGCGGCATCGTCGACACCGCCGACCTGCCGCTCAACGTCTCTCGCGAGATGATCCAGGACAGCCCGATGCTCGGGGCGATCAAGAAGGGTGTCACCAGCCGTGTCCTCGCCGATCTCGCGAAACTGGCCGAACAGGAACCGGATACATTCCGCCTGATCTGGGACAATTTCGGCGTCGTCATCAAGGAAGGACTGTACGAGGATTTCGCGCGCCGGGAGCAACTGCTCGGCCTCGCTCGCTTCCGGACCACGGCCTCCGGCGAAGGGTGGCGCAGCCTCAAGGACTATGTCGGCGCGCTCAAGGACAACCAGACCGCGATCTACTACATCGCCGGCGACGACGCCTCCCGGATCGCCAACTCCCCGCAGCTCGAAGGTTTTCGGGCGCGAGGCATCGAGGTGCTGCTGCTGTCGGATCCGATCGACAGCTTCTGGGCCTCGGCAGCACCGGATTTCGAAGGCAATGCGTTCAAATCCGTGACCCAAGGTGCGGCCGATCTCGGTCTCATCCCGCTACTCGACGGCGCAACGCCTTCTTCCGCTGAAACGGATGAGACAATCGGTGCCCTGCTCGCGTCGATGAAGGAGATCTTGGCGGACGAGGTCGCTGACGTCCGAACCTCCGATCGATTGACCGAGAGCGCGGTCTGCCTAGTTGCATCGGACAAGGGGCCGGATCGCCAGTTCGAACGCTTGCTCAGCGCCGCCGGCCGGGTCGACAGCGCGGCCAAGCCGATCCTCGAGGTCAACCCGCGCCATGCGATGGTCTCAGCCCTCGCGTCTGTCGAAGATGATGCGTTGCGTAGCGACGTCGCCCATCTGCTCCTGGATACCGCGCGCGTCCTGGACGGCGATCGCCCGACAAACGCGAACGCATTCGCTGAAAGGCTCAACCGGCTGGTGACGCGAAGCTTCGGCGATAGGGGAGGGCTAAGCTAGCTTCTCAAAGCTTGAGTGTGGCTCAATCCGGCAGGAGACCGATGTTGCGCTCTTTCGGAGAAACGTGACGACGTCGGCGAGCACGGGGGCTTGCCATTGCAGAATCCGGGACAGCGCTGTGGCCGTGCTGGCATGGCCGAGCCCTTGATAGATCTTCAGCGAGACCGATGCGGCGCCGGCCTTCTTGAGCGCCCGCGCAAGGTGCTCGCTATTGCGGGGAAGGACCGTTGTGTCGTCCGAGCCCGTCGCCAGAAAGATCGGCGGAGCGTCGCGACGCACAAAGTTGATCGGTTGCGTCCGGGCGGGGTCGCGCGCGTTTCCGAACGTTTCCTTCGTGACGTCGATGTCGAAGGGCAGAAAGTCGTAAGGGCCGGAAAGGCCGACGGTGGAGCGGATCTCGCCGGCATGCATTCCGACGGCGGCGAGATAACGCCTGTCCAGCGTCAGCATCATCGCGTTGTAGGCGCCAGCCGAATGCCCTATCAGGTGGATGGCTCCCGGGGAGCCGCCGAAGCGGGCGATGTTGTCTCGCACGAAGCGCAGCGCCAGCGCTCCGTCTTCGATGAAGACCGGGAAACGGACCTCCGGGACCAGGCGATAATCCGCGATCACCGTGACAAAGCCGCGAGCAGCAAGCGCGTCCCCGACGAAGGAATAGGTTTCCTTGGCGCCATTGGCCCAGGACCCGCCATAGATGAAGAGAACCACCGGCTTCGGCGCGCTGCCACAGTCGGAAGGCACGTAGATATCCATTCGCTGCCGGGGATGCAGGCCGTAGGCCACATCGCGCGCGCCTTTGGTCAAGGCGCCGGGGCGCAAGGCTGCGCAGGCAGGCAAGGCAAGCCCGGCGAGCAGCGGCAGGATCGTGCGTCGGGCAATCCGGAGCGTCATGGTCACCTGGGGGCGAGGAGGTATCGTCTCCTATACGCTCCGCCCGCGGGAACGGATTTCCGTGACGAGACAGGATCGCGAGCGGAACTGAACCATGTCAGCCCGCGCGGCGTATCTCTCGCAGGATCAGGGAGATCGCCATGCGCTTCGTTGCCGGTTACATCGCTTTCCTCATCGCATTCGGCATTTGCGACGCCATCTGGCTGAGCACGATGACGGCCAGGCTCTATCGGCCGGTGCTCGGCGACCTGATCGTCGAGCAGGTGCGCTACTGGCCGGCGGCGCTGTTCTATTTCGGTTTTCCGCTCGGGGTCGTCTATTTCGCGCTGATGCCGGCGCTGCGTGACGGTAGCGCGAGTACCGCATTGCTCAATGGCGCGCTCATCGGCCTGCTCGCCTACGCGACCTACGACCTCACCAACTATGCCACGCTGCGGCCCTGGACGCTGACGATCACGCTCGTCGACCTTGTCTATGGCACGGTCGTCGTCGGCCTGTGCGCATGGGTCGCCTTTATCGTGGTCCGGCGCCTTGTCGGCTGGGGCTGGGTCTAATCCCCGGCCCAGCCAATCCGTCAGGCTGCCCGCAACCGATAGTGATGGACGCCCCAGGCATCGCCAACGGCATGGCCGAACAGTCCGCTGGTCGCGAGAAAGAAGAGCCGCCAGCGCCGGCGCCAGAGTGGCGCTTCCGCGCCATAGGTCTCACGCAGGATCGGATTGATCGTCCCGAGATTGCGATCGAAATTCGCCAGCCAGTCCTCGGCTGTGGCGCGGTAGTGCTCGCCGCTCCAGCGCCACTCGGCCTCCACCGTGAAGAGATCGGGAAACTGGTGCGCAAGCGTCGCGCTCGGCATTAGTCCGCCGGTGAAGAAATGCTGCGCGATCCAGTCGCCTGTGTCCGCAGTATCGAAGCGGTAGCAGCCTTGCCGGTGGGCGAAGACATGGATGAAGAGCCGGCCGTCCGGCTTCAGCCAGCCGCGAACGCGCCCGAGGAGTTCGCGCCAGTTCGCCATGTGCTCGAACATTTCGACGGAGACGACACGGTCGAAACGTTCCTCCGTACCAAACGCGTTCATGTCGGCAGTGACGACGCGAAGATTTCCGAGATGGCGGCGCTGCGCCCGCTCTTCGATATAGGCGCGCTGCGAGGCCGAATTGGAGACTGAGACGATCCGGGCTCGCGGATAGCGCTCAGCCATCCATAGCGACAGCGAGCCCCAGCCGCAGCCGAGCTCGAGGATGTCCTGCCCGTCCGCAAGATCGGCATGCTCTGCGGTCAGTTCGAGCGCTTTCTCCTCGGCGGCTGCCAGCGTGTCGCCGGGATCGGCATAGTAGCAGCAGGAATATTTGCGCCGTGCGCCGAGCACCTGGTCGAAGAAGGCGGCCGGCACCTCGTAGTGCTGGGCGTTGGCGGCATCGGTGTGAACCGCGATCGGAAAATCCGCCATGTCACGGGCGAAGGCTGCGGCATCCGCCGACTGAGCCGCGAGCGAACGCGCGGTGCGTCCGACCAGTGACGCAATCACCATGCGGCTGACGGCATCGGGAACAGGGAGGCCTTCACCCCAGGTCGAGAGCCTCTGCATGATCGTCATCACGTCGCTCCTTTCGGCGGCAGCGGGATCAGGGCGCTGGTTCGATGCTGGTATGCGCGATAGGCCTCGCCGTGCTTGGCGAGCATGTGCTCTTCAAGGGGCGGTATGCCGGAGATGCGGGTGAGCAGGAGCGTGATGCAGGCCGGCGCCAGCACGGCGAGCCAGCCCCAGGGATAGTCAGCCGCTGGTGCGATCAGCGCATAGGAGCACCAGAGCAGGCACTCGAAGAAGTAGTTGGGATGCCGCGACCAGCGCCACAGGCCATGGTCGCAGACGCCGCCCGCTCCCGAGCGCGCAAATGCCCGTAATTGCCCGTCAGAGATGGCTCCCCCTGCAAGGCCGGCGCCGAACAGGGCCAAGCCAGCGAAATCCCGCCAGCCCAGCGATGGCGCGGGGCTATGTGCAGCGAGGACGATTCCCAATCCCAGGGGAATGCTGACAAGCGCCTGCATCTGCAGCAGGCGGGCGAGCTGCCGGGGGGCATCGCTACCCCAGTCGCGCTTCAGCTTCGCATAGCGAGGATCTTCGGTGATGCCGGCTGTCCGTCGCGCGATATGCAGCCCGAGCCGCAAGGCCCATGCCAAAGCGAGCGTCGCGACGAACAGGCGTCGCGGCATCGGCCCCTCCCCGAAAGGCAGCAACGCGCCGACGATACCTGTCAGGCCCAGTCCGAAAGTCCAGACCACGTCGATCCAGCCGGAATTGCCTGTTCGGCGCTCGACAGCCGTCGCAAGGGCCATGAAGGCAGACATGGCCAAGGCCACGAAGACAACAGCCGCGGCGAAGGACGCGATCGTCAAAACCGCACCAGCGGTTGCAGCAGTCGGCCGAGCCATCCCTGCAACTGCACGCTGCCCGTCATCGCGACGATGCAGGTGCAGCCCTCGACCGGGTCGACGCGCGGCGTGTGATCATGCTCGGCATCCGCCTCGTCGAAATCCCCGGCCGTATAGCGCCCGTATTCATGCTCGTAGGCGCCGGCGAGGATCGTCGTCCATTCGAAACCCGTATGCTTGTGGTGCGGCAAGGCGATGCCGGGGCCGGCCCGCAGCATGAAGACGCGCGCATCTGCCCCGGGAACCTCGACGCGTCGCATGGCGATGCGGATGCCAATCGGGCGCCAAGGACCGAGGCCATAGGGGCGCAGCACCTGCGGCATCCCTGCCTCGGACATCGGGGCAGTCGCCGATGACGGCTCGGCTGGCGCTGCTGTGGCTGCATCAGTTGGGCCGGAAGCCATTGCGACGGGCTCGACCGTATCCAGCAATGCGCCTTGGACGGCCTCGAGCTCGCGCAGGCGTCGCCGGCTCTCCTGATCCGCCTCGACATGGCAGGCGACGACGACCGCCAGACCTTCGTCGAGCTGACCCGCTGCGAAGGCGGCCAGCGTCTCGTCGGATGGGCGATGCACGATGCTCATCGCAGATCCTCCAGCCGGCCGCGCAGATGCGACAAGGCCAGGCGCAGGCGGGATTTCACCGTGCCCAAGGGAATGGCGAGCTGATCGGCGACATGCTGATGGCTGAGACCTTCGATGAAGGCGAGTTCGACCACGCGGTACTGGTCGGGTGAAAGCTGGGTCATCGCGGCTCGCACGCGCGCATCGCGTTCGGCGCCGGAGAGCATTGCATCGGGTTGTTCGGGGGCTTCTTCATCCAAGATCTCGTAAACTTGCGACAGCCGCGACCGGGTCTCGCGTCGGGCAATGTCGATGCGCAGGTTGCGCGCGATCGTTGCGATCCAGGTCGAGGCGCTGGCCTTCGCCGGATCGAACAGGGCGGCCTTCCGCCAGACGGCCAGGAGCGTTTCCTGCGCGACTTCCTCGGCCAGCTCCGCCGGGGCGCCCCCACGCATCAGCAATCCCTTCACGCGCGGCGCGAAATGGTTGAACAGCGCAGCAAAGGCCGCCCGATCACCCGAGCGCGCGATGGCGGCAATCAGACTGTTGGCGTCGAACAAGACGATGAACCGACCTCCTTGCGCGACAAATCCCGCGTTGCGCATGCCATCCACGGTCAGGGCGAGTGCGGGAACCATATACGAGATACGCGGGCGGAACCGCTCCGGATCACCGGGACGAGATCGGAGGCCATCACTCCACGGCCTTCCAGTTCACATCGCGGCAGATCAGCCGCCCGACGATGCAGCCGCGCGTGGTGAGCGCACCCGGCGTCGCGGTAATCGTCATCGAGTAGGTCCAGTCGCGCTTGGGGTCGTAGGCGTTGCCGGAAAACGTACCGTCGCGCTGGCGGGCCAGCGTCATGACGAGCTTGTCGCCGGCCGCCTCGCCCTTGCTGGTGTCGCCGATCCAGAGATTGGTGGCGCAGATCTTGTCGCCGCAGGGCGCGATCCGCACACGCGCATTGCCGTCATCGCGCAACCATGTCCCGTCGAGATCTTGAGCGGCCGCGCCTCCGAACCAAAGGGCGGCCAGGACGAGGGCGAGCGGAAGACGCTTCATGGCGTTGTCCTTTCGGCAGATGCGTCTCGTCTACGCTCCGCGGACATCGTTGGTTTCATCGGCGTGCGAAATTGTGTCGAGTCGCCCGGCGAAGAGCCATGCGATCAGAGCCGTCAGGGATGCGGCGCTGAGGAAGTTCAAGCGCTGCAGGGCTGCATATTCGTCGATCGCGTAGCGATGTATCGGCGCGCCGAGACACGCTGCCGGCAGCAAGTACGCGGCGAAGGCGAGCGCGGTGAAGGCGAACGCAAAGGCGCGTTCCGAGCGGCGAAACAGCATCAGCGCCAGCATGAGGCAAGGAAACAGGAAGACCTCGACCCCTGAGCCGGGGCCAAAGGCGGCCCGGCAGAGCAAGGTATTGCCGATGCCGGCGACAAGAAGCAGCGATCGCCCGAGCACGGCGCTGCGCCGCATGAGGGCCGGCACCGCCGCGAAGAAGGGCGTCGACAGGAAGGTGACATAGGACGGCGTGACGACGGGCGAGACCGCCCAATAAAGATAGAGCGGGTAGAAGGGCTGGTTCGAGACGATGACCAGCGCGACGGTATTGGCGATCGCGGCCCGTGGATCGGGATGCGCCGCGAAGGCGCCGATCGCCGCAGCGACCCGCTTCATTCGACTCATCGGCATCGTCGCCCTCGCGGAAAGTCCCGGCCTGTCTTCGTTTACGCACGAAGCGTTGCTGTGGCTCACTCGGCCGGCGCGCTTTTGCTGACGCAGCGGCAAATCCAGTCCGGCCTTGGCCGCGTATACCCATCATGACAAATGCAGCAGCGACGATGGAACGCTTACAGGCCAAGGGGATGCGGATTGCCGTGATCGGTGCCGGCATTTCCGGTTTCTCGGCGGCATGGCTGCTGGGACAGGCCCATGACGTGGTGCTGTTCGAGGCGGATTCTCGCCTTGGCGGTCACGCCAACACGGTTCGCGTGACGGGTATCGGCGGCGAGACGGCGGTCGATACCGGTTTCATCGTCTACAACGAGGCGACTTATCCGAACTTCATCGCGCTGATGGAGCATCTGCGTGTCGCTACGCAGCCGACCGAAATGTCCTTCGCCGTTTCGCTCGATGGTGGGCGGCTCGAATATAGCGGCACCAGCGTCGCTGGGCTGTTCGCCCAGCGCAGCAATCTGGTACGCCCACGTTTCTGGGCCATGCTGCAGGACATCACCCGCTTCTACCGGAATGCATCAAGGGATGTGCTGGCGGGGCACGCTGCCGATATCTCGCTCGGCGACTATCTCGTCGCCGGAGGCTACGGCACCGCTTTCCGGGACGATCATCTCCTGCCGATGGCGGCCGCGATCTGGTCGGCTCCCTGCTCGGAGATCCTGTCCTATCCGGCCGCCGCCTTCCTGCGCTTCCATCACAATCACGGATTGCTCCAACTCAGCGACCGGCCGATCTGGCGCACCGTGACCGGCGGCAGCAGCGTTTATGTCGAGCGGCTACGCGCAGCCTTTTCCGGGGAAGTCAGGCTCGGTACGCCGGTGCGTCAGGTTCAGCGGGGGGCAAATGATGTCGTCCTGGCGGGTGACGGCTGGGCGGAGGCCTTCGATCACGTCGTCTTCGCGGGCCATGCCGACCAGACGCTCGCCATGCTCGCCGATCCCAGCCAGGCGGAATCTCAGGCGCTGGGCGCCTTCCGCTACAGCCGCAACCGCGCCGTGCTGCATGGCGACGAAACACTGATGCCGAAGCGCCGCCGCGCCTGGGCGAGCTGGAATCATATCGGCCATCGCGCGCAGCCGGATTCAGCCTGCGCGGTCACCTACTGGATGAACCGACTGCAAGGTTTGCCGGAAGCTCGGCCCTTCTTCGTCACGCTCAACCCGCCGGATACGCTGCGCGAAGGCAGCATCCTGCACGAGGAAATCTACGAGCATCCGCTGTTCGATGCGGCTGCGCTCGCCGCGCAGGAACGGCTCTGGTCTTTGCAGGGCGCGCGCCGAAGCTGGTTCTGCGGCGCCTATTTCGGATCGGGCTTCCACGAGGACGGCCTGCAGGCGGGGCTCGCCGTCGCCGAGGCGCTCGGCGGCGTCCGCCGGCCCTGGAGGCTCCCCAACGAATCCGGTCGCATTCCGATCCTGCCCCGGCTGGAGCAGGCGGCATGACCTTGCAATCCGCTCTCTATGTCGGCCGTGTCAGGCACCATCGGTTCCGGCCCAGGCCGCATGCATTGGCCTATCGCGTGTTCTGGATGCTGCTCGATATCGACGAGATCGATCGGATTTCGGCGAAGCTCAGATTTTTCTCGCGCAACCGCTTCAATCTCTACGCCTTTCGCGACACGGATTATGGGGATCGCAGCGGCAGGCCACTACGCGCCCAGATCGAAGAAACCTTGGCGAAAACCGGAATCGCGCATGACGGCGGCCCGATCCGCCTGCTGACCATGCCCCGCATTCTCGGCTACGCCTTCAACCCGCTCAGCACCTATTTCTGCTATCGCCGCGACGGCAGCCTTTGCGCCACCGTCTACGAGGTGCACAACACCTTCGGCGAGATCCATAGCTATGTCGCGCCTGCCGATCGTTCGGAAGGCGCATTGAGGCAGGAAGCAGACAAGGTCTTCCACGTCTCGCCGTTCATGAACCTCGACATGCGCTACTTCTCGCGGCCCCCATCGCTGCCGATACGGGATGGCCGTTGTCCTGGATCGTAGGCGCGCTTTCGGTCGGCCTGCTCACGGCGGGCGCCGTTGCGCCCTATGTCGGACGCCTCATCGGGCAGACTGGCGGAAGGCCGGTCCTGGCTGCTGCGGCCATTGTCATCGCTTGCGGGCAGCTCATCCTCGGTCTGTCGCCGAACCTTCCCATATTCGTCCTCGGCTGGGTCGTCTTGGGGGCCGGCATGGCGGCCGGTCTTTATGACGCGGCGTTCTCGACCCTCGGGCGCCTGTATGGCGGAAGCGCGCGATCGGCGATCACCGTGCTGACGCTTTGGGGCGGCTTCGCCAGCACGGTCTGCTGGCCGCTGTCAGCCTATCTCGTCGAGCAATTCGGTTGGCGGGGGACCTGCTTCGTCTATGCAGCCATGCAGCTTCTGATCTCATTGCCGCTCGTGCTTACGATGCTGCCGCGCGTTCCGCCGGACCTGCCGAGCGCGACGACGGGGATTTCCGGGGAAGCATCCGTCCTGCTCCCGGCGGAGCGTCGCGCATTCCTCCTTCTCTCCGGCATCGTCGTCATCGGTGGCGCGATCGGTGCCATCGTTGGCGTTCATCTGCTGACGCTGCTCCAGGCACAAGGGATCGGTCTCGCGGCGGCCGTGGCTCTTGGCGCACTCGTCGGTCCAGCGCAGGTCGGCGGACGGGTTATCGAGATGGCGGGCGGAGGGCGGCATCATCCACTCTGGACCATGAGTGCCGCACTCGGGCTGATCACGATCGGACTCGGATTGATGGCGCTCGATGTCGGCCCGATCGGGCTTGCAATCATCCTCTATGGCGCGGGCAACGGGGTCTTCTCCATCGCCAAAGGCACGCTTCCGCTGGCCCAGTTCGGCCCTCAGCGCTACGCGGCGCTGATCGGAAGGCTGGCGCGGCCAAGCCTAATCGCACAAGCAATCGCACCGACCGCAGGCGCCTTGCTACTCGATCGCATGGGCTCGGTGCCGACGTTCGGCGCGCTACTGTCCCTCGCGCTCCTCAATGTCGTGCTCTTTGCCGTGCTCTGGCTCGACCGACGCAACAGGCCTCATGGAACCAGCCAATGACAACCACTGTACGCGCTCAGGCCGGTGGCGATGGCGGGCCGCAGTCGCAAGAAAGAGGCTGGATTTCAGTTTAGAAAGATTCTAAAGAACGGGCATCGATATCCGGTGACAGCACGATGCCATCCCTCTTTCCGATCTTCCGCTCCAGCCGCCGCCGGTTCGACGATCTGGGTCCACAGGAAATCCTGTCGCTCGCCATTCTGTCGGAAGAGGAGGACGGGCGGATTTACGCAGCCTATGCTGCCAACCTGCGCGAGACTTATCCTGCCTCGGCCGCGATGTTCGACGCGATGGCCACCGAGGAAGACGAGCATCGACGCGCCCTGCTCGATCTCTATGTGAGCAAGTTCGGGCCGACGCTTGTCCCGATCAGGCGCGAGCACGTCGAAGGATTCTATGCGCGGCCGCCTCTCTGGCTGGCGAAGACCCTGCCGCTGGAGCGGGCACGCGCCGAGGCGGCGGACATGGAGCGACAGGCCGAAACGTTCTATCGGCTGGCTGCGTCGCGCAGCACGGACGCAGCGACCCGCAAGCTGCTCGGAGACCTCGCGGTTGCCGAAGCTGCCCATGAGCGCCGCGCGGTCGCGCTTGAAGATGGATTATCGACAGGCGACGAGGGCCGGCAGGAAGAGGAGACCGCGAAGCGCCAGTTTGTCCTGACCTGGATTCAGCCGGGGCTCGCCGGCTTGATGGACGGCTCGGTCTCGACACTGGCGCCCATCTTCGCGACGGCTTTCGCGACGCAGAACCCTTGGACGACGTTTCTGATCGGCCTGTCGGCGTCCATCGGCGCAGGCATATCGATGGGCTTCACCGAAGCAGCACATGACGACGGCAAGCTGTCGGGACGTNCTTCGCGACGGCTTTCGCGACGCAGAACCCTTGGACGACGTTTCTGATCGGCCTGTCGGCGTCCATCGGCGCAGGCATATCGATGGGCTTCACCGAAGCAGCACATGACGACGGCAAGCTGTCGGGACGTGGGGCCCCGTGGAAACGAGGGCTAGCCTCAGGCGTCATGACGGCGCTCGGCGGGCTGGGGCACGCGCTGCCCTATCTCATCCCACATTTCTGGACCGCGACAGTCATCGCCCTGTGCGTCGTCTTCATCGAGCTCTGGGCCATCGTCTGGATTCAGAACCGTTACATGGAGACGCCCATCGGACGCGCCATGTTCCAGATCATTCTCGGCGGCCTTCTCGTCCTGGCCACGGGCATCCTCATCGGCGGCGCATGACATTCAAAGGATAATGCGATGGCTTCCGTCCAAACCTCGGTCCGCTACGACAATATCAGCATCCGCTTTCACTGGCTGACCGCGGTCCTGATAGCCCTGCTCTGGCTCATGGCACAGAGCGAAGCGGTTCTGCCTCGGGAGTGGCGACACAGTATGTGGTCGGCCCATATCACGCTCGGAGGCCTGCTCATCGTCGTTTATGCGGGTCGGCTCCTTTGGCGCCTGACAAAGGGATCCAGGCCGGCATCAGTGAATTCCGGCAACTTGCGAATAATAGAGCATGCCGTTTACGCCCTCTTATATACGCTTATCGCGGCGACGCTGATCGTGGGGTTTGCCAATGTCTGTGCGCGTGGCTGGGATCTGTTTGGCCTCGTCCAAATCCCAGCTTTCGCCGCAGACAACCGCGCTCTGCGCCGCTCGATCAATGGCTGGCACGAACTCGCGGCCAACGGCCTCGTGCTTCTCGCACTTGCCCATGCTGGTGCGGCCCTGTTCCACCAGTTCGTACTGAAGGATGGGGCTCTGTCTCGCATATCTCCATGGCGGTGAGCATGGGTCGACCCGGCATTATTCCTATCGCGAAAGGCTCTTGTGACGGAAGTTGGCGTTTGGCCGCCAAGCGGACGTTTGCAGATCGAAGTAACCTCCGTCAGCTTTCTACACGACCAGGACGAGCCAATCGTGAAGTACAACCATCCTGTGGCTTGACTCCTTCCTCAGTTTCCGGGGTCGGGCGCACGGGTAAGAACAAACCCCTATTTGTGATCGCTATATTCACGGAAATATTGCGACCCCTGCAACGCTAGTTTTCTGAATGGATATTCAGGTTTTCCTGAATTTTTGTTCAGAATCGGCATTTTAAGAGGGAAAATCACGAAAATCTGGGAGGAATGCGGAACAGTTTAGAGGGGTTCAAAGTTGCGGCCTGCGTCTGGGGGAAATTCAGGAGATCGACCGATGAAGAAGATCATTCTTGCTGCGTCCATCGCGATGCTCCCGCTGACTGCTCTCGCCCAGAATCCCGAAGGCGCGCGCGGTGGCGCGGCCGCTGGCGCTGCGACTGGCGCCGTCGGCGGCGCGATCGTTGGCGGCCCGGTAGGGGCAGTGGTCGGCGGAGTTGGTGGCGCCGTCGTCGGCGGCATCGCAGGCGATTCCACACCGCGCTTCAAGACCTATGTCCAGGCGCATGAAGTGCCATCCTACCGATATCGCGAGGATGTCCGCGTCGGCGTCGTCTTGCCGGACAGCGGCGTGACCTATCGCGAGGTGCCGGCCGAGTTCGGCACTAAGGGCTATCGCTACACCGTGGTCAATGATCGGACCGTGATCGTCGAGCCGAAGACCCGCAAGATCATCCAGGTGATCGAGTAGCGGATCTATGGCCCTCACCTACTACTGAAGGTGAGGGCCATCCCTGAGCACGCTTAGGGGCCGTTCAGATGACAATCTCACACATCGTTCGAAGGGATGCTGCCAACTGCCGGCAGGTCGGTTCGACCCCTCCGACGCGCGAACTTCTCAGAGAACGCTGGTGCGATGAAGATGGGAACGTCTTCACTGTCGTTGTGTGGCGTGCCCCGTCAAAGCTGAAGCGGACGTTCTACACGCTCGACGATGGAACGCCGGTTGAGTTCAAGAGCGACTCCATCTTCAGGATCGTCCCCACTGGAAAGCTGCTCTTCCCTTGCGAGGACTGAGATCCATCGTACCGCATTCACGAGTGCGAGAAATATCCAGCAAAACTGCTGGGGTGAAATTAGGTCACTCTTCAGCGGATGCAGATCGCTCCGGCGCAGCCATGGCTTGCGGCGCTACTTCAAACCCCTTTCGTCGTTTGAATTGCAGAGGGCCGAAGCGCGCCGACGACCCGATATGGTCCTATTTGGAACCATTCCAAACGGTGGTCGTTCTGTGAATTCCACGATGCAAACCTGGAGTTCTCCGATGAAGAAGTATCTGCTGCTGGCTCCCCTGGCCTTTCTGGCTTTCCCGATTGCTGCTGCCCCGGCCTCGGCTGAGACCGTGATCGTCAAGGAACGCCGCCATGTCGACAATGGCCTTCATCGCGGCTGGCGTCACGGTCATCGGCAGGGTGTCCGCAAAGTCGTTATCCGCCGCGATGTTGGGCACCACGGCACCACCCGCGTCACCAAGAAGGTCACTCACACAAATGCCTACGGCGACCGCATCACCCGCAAGGTGACCCGTGAGGTCAACTGAAGAATTTGGAAGGATGGCCAATGGGCCATCCTTCGTTTCTTTTTGGCGCGGTCATGCGCTCCGAAAATAATGAAGCCCAATTTCACCACGAGGTTGATATGCGGCGTTCGACACTAGTTGTTTTGGTACTGCTCGCAGGCAGCTCACTTGCGCAAGCGAATGATGTGCACAAGAGAACGGAATTGGGGATCGCGCAGGTGGAGCTCAGCGAGCGGCTCAAGTCCAAGCTCGCAGACACTGAGCAACCCGCCCATGCGATTGCTTCTGGCGACGATGCTAGTACGCCGGCCTCGGAGCCCACGGCGCGAAAGGTTCGCATTGTGTACCCCCTTTCGCGGTAATTCGTTCTGCTTGGCCGTCTGCTGTTGGATGATCCGACCGGCTTCGTTCCCAGCCGATGGCGCAGTCTCGGCACCTGTAGTTGCCACTCTGCCCTCTGGGATCAGTCGCTAACTGTTCGATTACAAAAACGCCAAGCGGACGGCGATCGGAGGCAGCAGAGGGAAGTGGGTCCGCGGAACCCGCTTAGATTATCAGAGTTCTAAAGTCGGCCCATCGAGGTCAATTTGAATCCGGGGGGATTATCCGTGTATGCACCATCCCGCCGCGCGTTTCTCGCTCTGGCTTCGAGCGCTTACGCGCTCGCAAGCCGTTCAGTGCAGGCCCAGGCACCCAAAGGAACCTTCAGCTATGGAGACGTCGTGCAGCAAGCAACGGCGTTGGCCAAGCAGCCCTTCGATGTCGAGAGTGCGAAGATCCCCGACGAGCTGTCGAAGCTGACCTATGATAGCTATCGCGAAATCCGCTTTCGCCGCGACAAGGCCTTCTGGCGCGAAGGCGGCTCGGATTTCCGCCTTCTGCCGTTCCATCTCGGCTTTCTGCATAACAAGCCGGTCCAGATTCACATCATCAACCACGGAACAGCTGTCCCGATTGCGTTCACCACCAGCCTGTTCGAATACGGCAAAGTCCCTGTTCCCAAGAACCTCTCCCCAGCACTCGGCTTCGCGGGTTTCGCGGTCACCACCAACCTGAACGATCCGAAAGTGCAGGACGAGCTCATCTCATTTCTGGGCGCGAGCTATTTCCGGTTGATCGGCGGTGGTCACCGCTACGGACTTTCGGCGCGCTCGCTTGCCTTGAATGTCGGCGGTGAGGGTCCCGAGGAGTTCCCGTTCATGCGGGCGCTCTGGGTGGAGGAGCCGTCTCGCGACACGACCGAGCTCGTCATCTACGCCCTGCTCGACTCCCCGTCCGTCGCAGGAGCGTTTCGCTATGTCGTCAGGCCGGGCCGCGATACCTCCATGGACGTGACCGCCACGATCATCCCACGCAAGGAGATCGAGCGGATCGGGATCGCACCGTTGACCTCGATGTTCCAGGCCGGCGAGGGCGATCTCGGTCAGCGAACCGATTTCCGTCCCGAGATTCACGATTCGGACGGGCTGATGTTGCAGTCTGGCAGTGGAGAATGGATCTGGCGGCCCATTCGCAATCCGAAAGCGCTACGCATATCGAGTTTCGGAGACAAGAACCCGCGCGGCTTCGGCCTGATGCAGCGCGACCGCGACTTCGGCAGCTACCAGGATCTTGAAGCGCGTTATGATGCCCGGCCGGGCTACTGGGTCCAGCCACAGGGCGACTGGGGCGAAGGGCGGATCGACCTCATCGAAATCCCGACGGTGAATGAGGCGTTCGACAACATCGTCGCCTGCTGGACGCCGAAAACTCCGCTGCAAAGCGGGCCGGCTGCCGAGTTCAGCTACCGCATCTCGGCAATTTCAACGACTTGGCACCTGCATCCCTACGCCCAGGTACAGCAAACCTTCAACGGCTCGGATATCGAGGACGGCGTTGCCGAGGGCAAGGGCACGAAGCGCTTCATCGTCGACTTCGCCGGCGGCGATCTCCCCTATTATCAGAGCGAACCCGATCGCCTCGAACTCGTTGCGACGACGACCGCTGGCGCGATCACCACGAAGATCCTGACATTCAATGCCCCTCTGAAAGGCGCGCGCGCCATCGTCGACGTAACGCTGCCGGACGGCCAGTCGGCCGAGCTTCGCATGTTCCTGAGAGCACGAAATCGCACCTTGAGCGAGACCTGGACGGCGACATGGTCGGTTCCTCCCGGCGATGCTGCTGGGCCGCAATCGTCAAAGAAATAGCTCGTCCCGACGGGTGCCCTTCCGTCGACCGCTTCATGTCGGCGTCCAGATTGAAGGAAACCGATCGATGCCTGCGATTGAGGTTACGCCAACCCTCTCGGCGCCGTCGGCAAGGTCCCCGGCTGACGTCGTCTCGAACGTCGCCATCGGAGCCTTTATCGTGGCTGCACTTTATTTTGGGCGCGAGGTTTTCGTCCCGATGGCGCTCGCGATCCTGTTCAGCTTCGTCCTGGCGCCGCTTGTCAAGGGTCTGCAGAAGCTCCGTGTCCCACGAGCGCTGGCGGTTTTCGTCGTCGTCTTGGCCGCGTTCGCGACCTTGGCGGCCTTGACGATGGCCATGGTTGGCCAGGCGACGCAATTGGCGAGTGAGTTGCCGACCTATCAGAGCACCATCCGCGCCAAGATCGCCGCTTTGAAAGGCTCGGGAGCCGGAAGCGGCGTTTTGAGCCGCGCCGCGGATGTTTTACAAGATCTGGGTAAGGAGCTTGATCGTCCCAAGGCGGAATCACCCGGCCCAACCGACCCGCCAAGCCCTGTACGCGACGGACGCCCGATCCCGGTCGAAGTGCATCAGCCGGAGCCGGGCGCGATCGAAACGCTGCAGGCCTTTCTGGCTCCGCTGATCCACCCTCTGACCACAACCGGAATCGTGCTGATCTTTGTCGTCTTCATTCTCTTGAAGCGGGAGGATCTTCGAAACCGGTTCATCCGGTTGACCGGAACCCACGATCTCCAGAAGACCACGGCCGCGTTCGATGACGCCGGCAAGCGCCTAAGCCGGCTGTTCCTCACTCAGCTTGTCGTCAACGCGGGCTTTGGCATCGTGGTGGGCTGCGGTCTTTGGGCGATCGGAGTGCCGAGTTCGCTGCTCTGGGGCATCTTGGCAGCCATCCTTAGGTTTATTCCGTATCTTGGAGCGGTGCTCTCGGCTGTGTTCCCGATGGTGATTGCCGCCTCGGTCGATCCAGGCTGGACGATGCTGGCGCTGACAGCGGGTCTTTTTGCGATCACAGAACCGCTTGTCGGTCACGTCGTCGAGCCATTGGCTTACGGTCGCTCAACTGGGCTTTCGCCTGTCGCCATCATTGTCGCGGCAACGTTCTGGACCTGGTTATGGGGCCCCATCGGTCTGGTTCTTGCGACGCCATTGACCGTTTGTCTGGTGGTTCTCGGTCGCCATGTCGAGCGGCTGGAATTTCTCGACGTCATGTTAGGGGATCGCCCACCGCTTTCAGCGCCCGAGATATTCTATCAACGCGTCCTTGCTGGCGACCCATCAGAAGCGGCTGACAAAGCGGAGGAGGTGCTCAAGGAGCGCTCTTTATCGGCCTATTACGACGAGGTGGCAATCGAAGGGTTGCGACTGGCTGCGGCCGACGAGGCTCGCGGTGTTCTCGATGCTGCCCGGCGAAACCAGATTCTGGCCAGCATTCGCGAGGTCGTCGAGGACCTTTCCGATCACGAAGATCGTCGTCCCGAGCTGGCGGGCGCAACGGCTGATCCAGAGACCGCGGCCGCCGTCGAACAAACCGATGAACGTGAAGGTGCATCGGACCTGCCAGTTCTGATGGCAGTCGATTTGAACGATGCGTTTCACGGGAGCGATCGCGTGGTTTGCATTGGCGCGAGGTCACAACTCGACGAAGCCGCTGCGCTTATGTTGAGCCAGATACTTGGCAAGCATGGTTTGGCCGCTCAGGCACTTCCGCCAACCACCCTCTTGACGTCTGGTCTAGAGCGCCTCGCTGAGCAGAATCCCGCATTGATCTGCCTTTGCTCCATCGGCCCGCAAGGTACCGCCCAAATAAAGTATGCCGTCAAGCGACTGCGGCGACGCATGCCGACCGCCATCCTCGTTCTTGGGCAGCTCGCGCAAGCCTCGAACGCTTCAGCGGATCTTGGCTCTACTGACGCGGTCGCAACCTCTCTGCGAGAGGTGTGTCGGGCTTGTGTGACATTAGCTGCAGGAAAGGTAGCAGCATGATCGAGCGGTGCCGATGATCACTACGATTGGACCAAATCTGCGCAACATTGCTTCGAGGTTCGCGTGAAGTTGCGGGGAAGTCCGGCGTTTATCGCGCTGGCATCGGCGCTTCTGGGAGCGGCGGGATGTCTCGTTGTCTTCAACCTGCTGCCCGAGCCCCAGGAGCTGAGGGAGCCATTGCCGCATCGCCTGACTTCGTCTGATCAACAACTCAAGACATCGATGGGCGCGCTCTTCGGGTCCAATTATATCCCCGGCAACAAGGTCGACACCCTCGTCAACGGCGATCAGATTTTTCCGGCGATGCTGCGCTCTATTCGCGACGCTCGCCAGACCATCAGCTTTGAAACCTACATCTATTGGCGTGGCGATATCGCGGAGGAATTTGCAGACGCGCTTTCGGCTAAGGCACGGGATGGACTGAGCGTCAAAGTGCTGCTCGACTGGGTCGGCAGCCTCCCGATGGATGAGCGGCTGATCAAGCGCATGCAGGACGCAGGCGTGGAGGTCGTGCGGTTTAGACCGGTAACCTGGTACACCATCGACCGGGTCAATAATCGAACTCACCGGAAGCTGCTGATCGTCGATGGTCGCATCGGCTTCACGGGCGGTGTTGGCATTGCCGACGAGTGGAAGGGAGACGCGCGTTCGCCAGATGAATGGCGAGACAACCATTATCGCGTCGAAGGACCAGTTGCGGCTGAGTTTCAAGCTGCTTTTGCAGAGCACTGGATCGAAGCGACCGGCGAACTGCTGTTAGGAGACCGGTTTTTCCCAGAGATCAAATCAACTGGGGACCGCGCTACCCAGGTCGTTGTGAGCTCAACCCATCAGCGCAATGTCATGCATCTCATGCTGATGACCGCGCTTGCGGCCGCGCAAAAGAACATTCGGATCGCCACGCCGTATTTCGTTCCCGACGAGCTCACGCGCAGGCAGCTTCTTGAAGCCCGCCAGCGCGGCGTCGACATCCAGATCATCGTCCCTGGGTCACAGACCGATGCGCGCATCGTCAGGAAGGCGTCACGGCACCTTTGGGGGGATTTGCTCCAGGCCGGCGTGAAGATCAGCGAATATCAGCCGACCTTCTTCCACTGCAAGCTGATCATTGTCGACGATATCTGGACCTCGGTCGGCTCGACCAACATCGATGATCGCGCTCTACGGCTCAATGACGAGGCGAACATCAGTCTGTTCGACCGCGAATTCGCCCTCACTCAAACGGCCGTGTTCGACAAGGATGCAGGGGTCTCGAAGCCCTACACGTTTTCGGACTGGCAAAGCCGCACAGCCGGCCAGAAGATCTCTGACTGGATATCCAGCCTCGCCAGATCACAGATTTGAGCGCGTTTCACACATCCGTTGTGATCGCTCCAGCCGGCATGAGTGCCTTTTCAAGTCAACCGATGAAGCGAACAACCGTCCGCCAAAGTCAGCTTGTCCCCAGTTCGATTGATTTTCTGCGGATCGAGGCGGGCAGCGTCGCGCCACTTGCAGACATTGAGACATTGTCCGGATGCGGACGTTCACAGCTCCGGCTCGGAGTAACAGATCGCCCCTTGCCGTTCTTCGCAGCGGGTTGAAGGCCCAGTCTGACGATCCTGATTTGGAGGATCGTTTTGTGTCTAGGCTTGACCATAGACTTGAGGCTGAGGGCGCGGTGCGGTGCCTTGAGGTATCACCGCGGCGAAAACGGAGGACCGCAGACGGCGTCATACCCGACTACCATAGGGAGTTGATTTCTCACTAGCGCAACCGCTAGTCTGGGCAGGCAACAGCATCTGTCGGGGGGCAGATGAGCTATTTCGCTGACAATCAGCTACTGCTTCGACCATTGGACGGTCCCAATACCGGTTTGCGGCCCGGCCAGCTTGGCGGCCTGCACTCGGTGCTGGCGCACTTCTCCGTATACGACGAACCGGCCATCGTTTCCCTGCCCACCGGCTACGGCAAAACCGCTTTGCTCATGGCGCTGCCGTTCGTGCTTAAGGCCAGGCGGTTGCTTGTCGTGGAGCCTTCGGACGCACTGAGAAGGCAAACCGCAAGTCACCTGAAAGAACTGTCAACGCTGAAGCGTCTTGGCGCAGCCGCAGAAGAGACCCCCAACCCTAACGTTATCAGCCAAAAGGGCAGCCCCGCTGATGCACAAGAATGGGCAAGGCTGCAGACCGCCGATGCTGTTGTGTCTACGCCCCAAAGCATCTCACCAGCGGTCGCGGCAGGTGCACCAGACGATCTGTTCGACTTGATAATTTTCGACGAAGCCCACCATGCCCCCGCTGAAACCTGGGCGGCATTTCTATCCCACTACAGGAACGCAAAATTCGTATTTTTGACGGCGACACCGTTTCGGCGCGATCGAAAAGTCATCCCAGGTCGGATGGCATATTGGTATCCGGTTTCAAGAGCAGCCAAGGAGCGGGCTTTCGGCCGTGTATTGTTCCGCTCCGTCCGCGTGGCCAACGATCAGGATGACCAACAGATCGATGTCGCGATCGCGGCCGGCGCCGTGGCGCAGTTGCGAGCTGATAGAGAAGCTGGCTTCGATCACCGCCTTTTCGCACGAGCCTCCTCCATATCGGCAGCCCGTGATCTTGTGGGCGTGTACGAGCGAGCCGGCGCGAGAGTTCGAGCGATCGACAGCCATATTCCAAAAAAGACCCAGGACGAAGTTGAGAGAGCCCTGATCGTTGGTGAGCTCGATGGCGTCGTTTGCGTCGACATGTTCGGTGAGGGCTACGACTTCCCGAAACTGAAGGTCGCAGCGCTTCACGCGCCGCACCGATCCCTTGTACCAATGCTTCAGTTCATCGGGCGGTTTGCTCGCACGACAGATGCGCGAACGGGAGATGCGACGCTCATAGCTCATTTGGGCCGACTTCAGGCCGCTTCAAAGCGACTTTTCCAAGAAGGCATCGATATCGCAGACATGATCGATGCGGTCGCCCAGGAACAGCTTGCCGAGGCCGAGGCTGATCGCGAGGTTCTTGAACTCCTGAAGACGCGCCAGCAGGCAGATTCCGATTATGACTCGGTGACACCGCTTCTGCTTGAGCTCTATGCGCATGCGCAGATTTTCGAATGCTCGGTACAGCCAGATTTTGAGCGGTTTGAGGACACCATCGGTCGCAACCTACGCATTGTGAAGCAATGGTTGTCTGAGAATGGCTTGGTGGCGCTCATTCTGACAATCGATACCTCGCCGCCCAATTGGGCCACATCGGACGTGTTGGTAAACATCCGGCACGACGCTTTCCTGATGGCTTATAACGAGGCCTCTAAGCTTTGCTTCATAGGCTCTACACGCAGGACTGATCGCATTTATCTCGATTTGATGCAGACGGCCTGCAGGGATCAGCATCGACAAATCAGCTTCGAGCGAACGCGCCAGGCCCTCATCGGATTAGATTCGCTCAGATTTTATAACGTCGGTCTTCGCAACACGGCGCTAAACTCGCAAGCGGAAACGTATCGCACAATGACCGGCCCTGCTGCGGAGCGCGCTATCACTGCGGGTGATGCACGTGCCTATTCGCAGGGCCACTTCTTTGGCAGTGGAGTAGGCAAGGACGACGAGCGCGAGACAATCGGCGCAAGCAGCAGTTCTCGGATCTGGAGCAACCAAAGGCTGACAGTCGCGGAATACATCAGCTGGATCACGGAGCTAAACCGACGCCTCAACAGCACGGCCAATATCACACCTTCCAAGCTAGACATTATCCAGCATGCCCGAACGCTGCGGACGCTCCCAGAAATCGTCATCGCAGCAGGCTGGCACAAGCAGGCATATCGGCTCGCGCCGCGCATCCGCTTTCGCTTGACGGAAAATGACCAGTGGCAAATTGGTCAGATCACGGACTTAGAGCTGGGAGATTTTCAGATCTCCGCGCAGCGCGACCGTCTGCAGTTCGCTGCCAAAACAGATGCATACGCCGTCCAGTTCGATTACCGCCTTACGGGCGGAAATCTGATTGTCCAAACCGGCGCTGGCGAACTGCAGATTTTGGCCAGCTTTGAGGACTGGATTGATCTCGCATTGTGGATGTCACTGCACCCGCCGGTATTCTACGCGAGTGACAAGACATCGTTCCAAGGTGTCAATTTGATCGGAGCAGCGCCGACCGTAATCACGCGTTTGGCCGAGGGCGATGCGGAAGCCGCGGATTGGGCCGGTTGCAACATCCAGATCGAGTTCGACAGAACCAAAGCCGATGGCGCGTTGACGGTGCACGAGGCGCTTGAGCGGCGCTTGAGCGCCGCTGCGGGCGTGCAAGCACTATTTTACGATCACCGCAGCGGGGAAGCAGCCGATTACGTCTCGATCATTCGGGATGATGACGGGACCGTGCGAGTTCAGTTGTATCACTGCAAAGGCGCCGGCGGAGCCCCAAGTGGGGGACGTGTCGATGACGTGTATGAAGTCGCCGGTCAGATGTTGAAGTCGGTCGCCTATTGCGAACCGAGCATTCTGCTTGATCACATTGATCATCGCGTCAACGCAGGGCGCCATAGGACGCCTTCGCGGTTTGTGATTGGAGATGCAGCGATGGCTCGAACCATTATCGAAGCCGCCCCGGCGACCGGCCTTGTTTTTGAGATATACGGGGTTCAGCCCGGTATCTCGCTCGCTGCGGTTGATGAGCATCTCGCAGACCTCATGGCGTATGGTCTGGACTATGTGCAGCGCGGCGGTGCCGCACGCGCCATGTGGCTGCTCAGCGCTTAACTGCTCATTTGTTGTTGTCACCAACGATCAATCTTCCGTCCTCAACATGGGATTGAGGGAGCGGAAAAGACGAGAAACGGACGTGCGCCAGGAGCGGACTCTCGCTCGTCGCCCGGAAGCAGACATTTTGCGTAGGATGGCCGAGAAGCGCGCCATTAGGCGCGAACAGTCCTTTTTGCGACCGCCAATTGGGCCAGCGCCTCCTCATCGATCTCGACGCCGAGCCCCGGAGCCTCGGACAGGCTGTAGCTGTCTCCTTCGATCATGGGCCCCTGCCGGACGAACTGGCTGCGCGAAGGCGGATTATCGTTCTCGTAGGATTCCAGGATCACGAAATTAGCCACCAGCGCCGCCAAGGTCACCGATGCAGCGATCGCGACGGGTCCGTGCGGATTATGCGGCACGACGCCGATGTTGTAGGTCTCGGCCGCGTTTGCGATCTTGATGGCCTCGGTCAGCCCGCCGACGCGGATGATCGAGGGTTGCACCAGCCCGACGGCCTGCCGCTCGATGATCTCCGCGAATTGCCGGCGGGAATGCAGCCTTTCTCCGAAGGCGATGCGGGTCCGTGTGGCGGATGACAGCCGTGCCAGCGCGTCCGCGCTCTGGAACTCGGTCGGCTCCTCGACGAAGACGAGGTCGCAATCGGCGACGCCAGAGCAGAACTGCGCCGCCGAGGCCCAGTCGAGCCGGCGCCAGAGATCGACCATCAACCCGATCGACGGGCCGACGGCGGCGCGGACCGCCTGGACCTGCGCCACCGCCTTCGGCACGTCGTGCTGCCGAACGCGATACTGCAGCTGATCGGCGGTCCCGAACGGATACCATTTCAGGGCGGTGGCACCGCGCGAAACCGCGTCCTGCGCCTTCTGGATCAGGTCATGGGTCGATCGGTATCCGGCCCACCACTGGTTCAGGTAGACGCCGACGCGATCCCGAACGGCGCCGCCGAGGAGTTTGTGCACCGGCAGGCCATAGGCCTTGCCGGTGATGTCCCACAGTGCCTGGTCGATCGCGGCGAGAGCCGCCATGCTGCTGGCGCCCTCGCCCCAGTAGACCTTGTCCTTGAGCAGGCTCCAGTGCTTCCCGACCGTGGTCGGATCCTGCCCCGCGATGGCCCGAAAGCCTTCCTCGATGCCGGCGGCGACGGACGGCCAGCGATGGTCGAGCGTCGCCTCGCCGAAACCGACGATTCCCCGGTCGGTCTGGATGGCCGCGTAGAGGTAATGCTTGTTGGCATCCGCGAGCACATAGGTTCGCAACTCGGCGATTTTCATGGCCCGCCCCCTGTGCCCTGCTCCGAGATTACCGGCCGGCCGCGGCCGTCACGATGATCTCGACGAGAACGTCCGGCGCACCCATCTCGCATTGGGCCGTCGCACGGGTCGGCGCGGCGTTCGGTGCGGTCCAGGCATTCCAGATCTCGTTCATGCCCTCGAAATCGCGCGCGAGGTCCTTGATCCAGATCTGCGCGGTCAGGACGCGACTCTTGTCGGTGCCGGCCCTGGCAAGGAACTGCTCGATCTTTTCGAGCGTCTGCCGGGTCTGCCCCTTGATGTCCTGGCTGCGATCGTCGGCGGTCATGCCGCCGACATAGACGACGCCGTTATAGACGACGACGCGGCTGCGGCGCGGATCGGTTTCGATGCGGACGATGTCGTTCATGGTCTTCTCCTCGTGGTGAAATGGAGGGCGGGAATTCAATCGCCGAAGTCGCCGAGCATGACCGGCTTGATCGGCGCCCTGATGCGGTAGTAGCCCACGTCGTCCGGCGTGACGCCGCGTGCCTCGGCGATGATCTCGGTCACCGTCAGCCCGCACAGGCGCCCCTGGCAGGGGCCCATTCCACAGCGACCGAACGCCTTCGTCTGGTTCGGGCCGCGGCAGCCGAGCTCGACATAGCCGCGGATCTGCCCTGCCGTGACCTCTTCGCAGCGGCAGACGATCACCGCGGAGTCACGCGGGATGCGGTTCGCATCGGCCGGGCGGTAGAGGGTGTTCAGGAAGCGCCGGATATGGCTTTGCCGTTCGAATAGAGCGAGCAGCGCCGCGCGCCGGCCGGAATCGACGGCGTTGCCGGCACGCTCCGCGATGGCGAGCGCCGACAGTCTTCCCTGGGTCGCCGACGCCCGCGCACCGACGATCGCCCGGCTGTCTCCTGCAACGTAGATCGGCGTTTCGCCCAGCCGGCCCCAACGGTCCGTCTCGGGCAACCAGCACAGCTGTTCGCCGTCCCAGCGGTGGGCCCCGCCCGTCGACCACGACAATTGCGTATTCGGCACGACGCCCTGATGCAGCAGGACCAGCGACGCAGGCAGCGTCACCCGCCGGCCACGATGGAGAAAGGAGAGGCCCTCGGCTTGCCGCTCACCCTCGATCGCGAGATCACTCGCGGCAGAATAGAACCTGACTCCATGCCGGCGCAGCGTCGCGATCAGCTTGAGGCCCTTGGCGAAATCGCGCCAGCCGCGCACGGCGCCGACACCGTGCCGTATCGCGCCCAGATAGCCCGCCCCTGCCGTCGTATCGACGATGGCCGCGATCGTCACGCCGGCACGGAGATATTGCCAGGCGAGGAGGTAGAGCAGCGGCCCGCAACCGGCCAGGACGACCGGCCCGCTGGGCAGGGCGCCGGAACCTTTCAGCAGGATCTGCGCGGCGCCTGCACCCAGGACGTCGGGAAGCGTCCAGCCCCGGATCGGAAACGGCCGTTCCATGGCGCCACTGGCGAGCAGCACGGCCTTGCCGACGACGTGTCGCGATCGTCCATCCGCGACATAGTCCACGGCGCCGTCCTGCGCGACGTTCCAGACGGTCGCTCCATGCAGATGCCCGGCACCGCTGTTGCGGAACTCGGCCGCGAGACTGCGCCCGGCTTCGTAATCCCTGCCGAGAACCGCGATGCGATCGGCGGGCGCGGCTTCGATATTGCGATAGATCTGGCCTCCGGGCGCCGGCTGCTCGTCGAGAACGATCACGGAGAGACCGAGCGCGCGCGCCTCGCAGGCCGCAGCCATGCCGGCGGGTCCGCAGCCGACGACGACGAGATCCGCCGCAGCGCTCATGGCTCTTCTCCGAGGCTGAATTCATCGAGATGGGCCGCACCGAGCTGGCGCGCGACGACCATCCCTTCGTGGACGGGAATCAGGCAGCTTTGCCGCGCCGGCACCCCGTCGATCTCGACGAGACATTCAAAGCAGACGCCCATCATGCAGTAAGGCGCGCGCGGAACACCGCCGACGACGCTCGACCGGAATTCCCTGACGCCGCCGACGAGCAGGGCCGCGGCAACCGTGATGCCGGCTGGAACCCGCAAGGGCGTGCCCTCGAAGACGATCGTGACCGAGGCGTCGGCCGGCGCGTCCGGCACGGTGAAGAGCGGTTCAATGGTCATGGGAGAAGCTCGCGTCGGCGTCCAGGAAGCGATCGCCGGTGAACACCTCGAACCCGGCCGGCACCTGCGAGAGACCGGCCATCCAGGGGCCGACGACGTAGCAATGGGCCGCCGCGAGCGTGACGCCGCTATGGCTGGTGGCGAGGAAGGCCCCCGGGCAGGACGCCGATTCCTGGTAGATCGGGTAACCGTCCGGAGTCAGCGGCCGCAGGGCGCCCCACGCCCGGACAAGGCGCGCGCGCGCCAGAGCCGGAAAGGTTTCGACCGCGCGGCGTGCCAGTATCTCGATCTTGTCGGTCGTCGTGCCGTCGTCGAGGCCGACATCCTCGGAGGTCGAACCGATCTGGACGCTGCCCTCCCGCGTCTGCCGGCACTTGTTCGTGGGGTAGTCGAGGAACGGCTTCAGCCGCTCGGTGATGAGAACCTGGCCGCGCGTGGATGCGATGGGGGCGTGCAGGCCGACCTGCGCGGCCAATCCGGCGTTGCCGAGCCCTGCCGCCAGCACGATCCGGTCGCTCTTCCAGCTCTGGCGATCCTGCGAGACCGCCTCGAAGGACCCGTTGGCGGGATCGTGCCTGATCTCGGCAATGTCGACGCCGGTGATCACATCCGCCCCGCGATGGCGAAGCGCGGCATGCAGGCCGCGCAGCAACATCAGGGGATTGGCGTGGCCGTCGAGCGGGCAGAAGCTCCCCCCCACCACGGCCGGCCCGATCCCGGGGAGATATTGCCGGAGCTCGGAGGGGTCCATCATCTTGAAGGGGATGCCGCCGACCTCGCGATCGATCCGTTCCAGAAGATCGGCGCGCGCCCTGACATCGGCATCGTCGAAGCCCAGCCAGAAGCCCCCCGGCTGTTCGAGACCGGCATCGACATCGGTCAGATCGACCAGTTCCTTCTGCAGGTTCGGCCAGAGCTTCAGCGCATCGCGGCTCCAGCTCGCGTAGCGGGGCATCTTGCCGCCCTTGCTCGAGACCCAGACCAGGCCGAAATTGCCGCGGGAGGCGCGAAACGCGGTATCTCCCTGGTCGAGAACGCGGACGCGCATTCCCGCCCGCAGCGCTCCGTAGGCAATGGCGGCCCCGACAAGCCCGCCCCCTACCACCGTCATCGTCTGGCTGCTCATGTCCGCAACTCCGGTCCAGGCCGGCTTTCGTCTCGAATTTCGGGCGCAACTGTCCTGCCGGCGCCGATCGGGCGACCGGTCGGGACGGTCGTTTCGGCTATTTCTTTCCGATGAGAACCCTGTCCAGGCCGACCATGCGGTCGAGGATGAACATGAAGGCCATCGTTCCCAGGATCAGGATGGTGGAGACCGACGTCGTCACCGGATCCGTGAGCTGGGATATGCGGTTGTAGAGCGCGACGGGCAGCGTCGTGGTTCCGGGCGTCGCGACGAAGATCGTCATCGTGACCTCGTCGAAGCTCTGGATGAAGGCGAGCACCCATCCCGCCGCGACGCCCGGCAGGATGAGCGGCAGGAGAATGCGGCGGAAGGCGACCGCTCGCGAGGCTCCGAGCGACCGGGCGGCCGTCTCCGCGTCACGTTCGAGCCCGATCACGGCGGCGAGCGTCAGCCGCAGCGAATACGGCACGACGGTGATCGCGTGAACGAGCACCAGGGCCACGAAGGAGCCGGTCCACTCCATGATCGAGAAAAAGCGCAGGAAGGCGACGCCGAGCACGACATGGGGGATCATCAGCGGCGACATCAGGAACGCCATCAACCCGTCGCGTCCGAAAAACCGATGACGGGCGATCGCGAGCGCCGCGGGCACCGCGACGATCGTCGCCAATGTCGCCGAGGCCAGACCGAGCCATATCGACAGCCAGAACGCGCTGATCAGTTCCGGCGCCGCCAGGATTTCCCGGTACCAGCGCAGCGACATGCCGTCGAAGGGCATCGAAAGGTATTCCTTGTCGGAGAGCGAGACCAGCATCACCACGACCAGCGGTGCCAGGATGAACACGGTGAGCAGCGCATGGAAGACCAGCGCAAGCGGCCCGTTCCTTGAGATATCCCGGCCGCTCATGCGAACACCTGCTTGAAACGCCGCTCGACGAGCCGGTTGCAGCCGACGATGATCAGGATGTTGGCAAGCAGCAGGAGCACCGCGATCGCGGCTCCGAGCGGCCAGTTCAGCGAGTTGAAGAACTCGTCGTAGAGCGTGGTGGCGACGACCTTGACCCTGCGCCCGCCGATGATCGCCGGGGTGGCATAGGCCGATGCCGCCAGGGCGAAGACGATGATGGCTCCGGACAGGATGCCGGGCATCAGCTGCGGCAGCATGATGCGGCGGAAGGTGGTGAAAGGCCCCGCTCCGAGCGAGCGGGCCGCGTGCTCGATCTGCCCATCGAGGCGCTGCATGGCGCTCCACACGGCAATGACCATGAAGGGCAGGAAAACATGGGTCAGGACGATGATGACGCCTGTCATCGAGAACAGCAGCCGGATCGGCTCGTCCACCAGGCCGAGCCCGCGAAGCGCCGTGTTCACCACGCCCTGGCTGCCGAGCAGCACCGACCAGCCCAGCGTGCGCACCACGACGGAGATCAGCAGCGGCCCGAGGATCACGACGAAGAAGGTGCCGCGCCAGACCGGCTTCATCTTGGCGAGGATCAGGGTCTCGGGCACCCCGAGGACGATGCAGATCAGCGTGACAGCGAGCGCCATCCCGCCCGTCCGCAGGAAGATTTCCCGGTAGTAGCCGTCGAGCAGGACTTCGAGATAGTTGCCGAAACCATAGCTCTGCTGGATGCCGCGCATGCCGTCGAAGGCGTTGAACGACAGGATCGCAGTCAGAACCAGCGGAATGGCCAGCAAGGCGAGAAAGAGCGCGAGAGCCGGCAGCGAGAGCAGCCAGGGCAGGCCGCGGCTGGTCTGGGGGGTCGTGCTAGCCATCGGAACGCTCCGTCGCGATGACGCGCAGATCCTCGGCGTTCCAGCTCACTCCGATCGTTTCCCCCTCCTCGGGCTGCACCGTCCCGGTATTCTGCTGGGTGATACGAAGCATGCCGAGTTCGGTCTCGATTTCGTAGATCCACGACCCGCCGAGGAACAGGCGGGTACTGACACGCCCCTGGAGGGTGGCCTGGTCCGGCGAGCCGAGGCGGAGGCGCTCCGGGCGGACGAACACGGCGATCTCGGGGGTCACCTGATCTTTCGCGACCCTGGTCCGGAACGAGGTCGGTCCGACCCGGACGGTCGCCTCGTCGGCGATCCGGCTTTCGATCCGTCCGCTCAGCACGTTCGTGTGCCCCAGGAAGCTCGAAGCGAATTGCGATGCCGGCCTGTCGTAGACCTCCTGCGGCGTGCCGAGCTGCGCGATCCCGCCATTCGTCATGACGGCGATCCGGTCGCTCATCGTCATCGCCTCGACCTGATCGTGGGTGACCAGGATCGCGGTGATGCCGAGCCGCCGCTGCAGGGAGCGAAGCTCGACATGCATCTCGCCGCGAAGCTTGGCGTCGAGATTCGACATCGGCTCGTCCAGCAGGAGAACCCGCGGACGGATGGCCAGGGCGCGGGCGATGGCGACACGCTGGCGCTGGCCACCGGACAGCTCGCTGGGATAACGCCCCTCGAGACCGGCCAGGCGGACCATCGCCAGGGCCTCTTCGACCCGTCGCTTCAGCTCACCGCGCTCGACCCGGCGCATCTCAAGGCCGAAGCCGATATTCTGGGCCACGGTCATATGCGGAAAGAGCGCATAGCTCTGGAAGACGACGCCCATGTCGCGCTTCTCCGGCGCGATGCTGGTCAGGTCCTGCCCGTCGACGACGATGCTCCCCGTCGTCGGCGGAACGAAGCCCGCCACCATCTGCAAGGTCGTCGTCTTGCCGCAGCCCGATGGGCCGAGCAGCGAGAGGAATTCGCCTTCGTTCACATCCAGGTCCACGCCGCGAACGGCCTGGACCGGGCCATAGCTCTTCGACAGGGCGCGCAGAGACAAACTGCTCATTTCGATGGGCCTTCGCTTCGACGGCTGCGGAGATCGGGCGCTTGCGCCCTTATCTCTCGATCGTGCGGTTCCAGCGATTGGTCCACTCGGCGCGGTTCTTGTTGATCTCGCTCCACTTGACCGAGATCATCCTGCCGACGCGCTCATCGCCGTAAGGGACCTGCGCGGCCAGCTTGTCATCCAGCCTGGTCTGGCGATTGGTGGGGCCGAAGCCTTCCGTGGCCAGCTTCGCCTGGATCGCGGGCGTGACGAGATATTGCAGGAAAGCCTGCGATGCTTCGGGAAGACTGTTCTGGACCACCGGGCAGGCGCCGAGCACGAGCGCGGGCGTTCCCTCCTTCGGATACACGAATTCCATCGGGAAGCCGGTGTTCTTCAGTGCGATCGCGCGGCTGCTGCCCCAAACGGCTACGTCGACATCGTTGTTCTGGAACATCTCGGCTAGCTTCGCGGGCGAGGAAGACCAGCTCAGGACGTTCGGCGCCAGCGATTTCCGGATGGAGTCAAAGCCGGGCTCGATATTGCTCTCGTCGCCGCCGTTGATGCGAGCGAACATCACGAGCGTATGGACTCCGTAGGTGCCGGACAGTGAGGAAGCGGTCAGGCGCCCCTCCAGCTTACTGTCGGTCAGGTCCTTCCAGGAGGAGGGCGCCGGCCAACCCTTCTTCTTGTAGTTCGCCGCATTGTAGGCGATGCCGGTCGCCACCAGCCCGACGCCGATGCCATTTCCGCCGAACTGGGCGAACGGATAGATATCCTTGTAGATCGGAGCGTCGCTCAGCTTGTCGCAATAGCCGAACTGGATCGCCTGATAGAGCGGCCCGTCATCGAAGATGGCGACATTGATCTCCTGCTTGCCGGCCTGAGCCTGCAGCTTCGCGACGATCTCGCTCGAAATCCCGGGAACGTAAGTAATCTTGACGTTATGCTTGGATTCGAACTCGGGAATGATCTGGCTTTGGAAGAGCTTCTGCGTGCTGCCGCCGGGCCCGGCGACATACATGGTTTGCTGAGCCAATGCGGGGGAAGCAAAAACCAGGGTTCCCGCCAGCAACAGATTACGAAATCGATTCATGACCCCTCCGAATTTTTTATCTGATCTGAGATGCGGCGCGCGCTCCTCCGGCGCCACGATCTCATAAGCAGGCAGGCTATGAACCGCCTGTCATTAGAGCAAATAGAAATACACCGGGGGTCTATGCAGTTATGATATAGGCTTTGCCGCGCTTCGCCTTTGGCCATCGAGGGTTTCCGGGCCGAGCCCCAGGAGCCAATCGACGCTCGTCCCGGCGAGCCCTGCTATTTTTAGCCGCGTTCCCGCACCGCCGAGAGGGCTGCCTTCTCCTCCATCGTCACGGCCTTGAGGATCTCGATGAAGCTCGCGACCAAACGGTTTTCCGGACGCCCCTTCGGATAGATTAGCCGGGCTTCATGCTTGATCGAGGGGCGGAAGGGACGCATGACGACGCCGAGATGCCGGTAGTCCTGCGCCGCGAGCGGATTGACGATCGCCACGCCGAGCCCTTGCGCGACCAGCGCGCAGGTGATGGTGCTGAACGGCGTTTCCAGGGTGATGCGCCGATCGATGCCGGCCTTCGAGAACACCTCGTCGACGTCCGAACGGCCGTGGTCGTTCTGCGCGAAGGAGATATAGGGCTCGTCGGCGAGATCGGCCGGGCGCACTGCCGCCTTACCGGCCAGGCGATGCTCCGCCGGCATCAGGCAGACCCCGTCGACGCTATAGAGCTCCTCGCTGGAAAACCCGTAATTCTCGTAGAGATGCGATACGATTCCGACATCGCAGGACATTTCATCCACCCATTGCGACACCGCCGCGGAATGTCCCGCATGAATCGAAATACCGGTTTCCGGATAGATTTCCGCGAAGCGCTTGATCGCGCGGGGGATCAGGCCGTGAGCCAAGGTTTGGATCGACCCGATTCGCAACAGTCCCCCACTGAACCGGCGGATACGGTTCGCCGCCTCCTCCAATCGCCTAAGACCGTGGAAACTGCGCTGAACCTCGTTGAAAAATGTCAGGCCGTCCGTGGTTGGCACCACTTTTCCCGGCATCCGCTCGAACAATTGCAGTCCGATGGCCTTTTCCAGCTGCGCGATCGAGCGGCTGACATTCGGCTGCGAGGTATGAAGGATACGAGCGGCCGCGGTGGTGGAGCCGGTGATCATGACCGCGCGAAAGGCCTCGACGTGAGAAAATCGCACTCCTTCGCGCTCCCTCAAAGCACTCGGCATCCGAATCTGCCCGTCCTTGGCACATGGCGGCGCCATCATTCGCGGCACCGTGCCGTCTGCCTGGATCGAGCGCAACGGTGCCGATGACGTCGAACGCCAATTCCTTCCGACTGAACCGGGCCGCGCTCGCGTGGCCGAATTACCGCCTGCGGCTGGCTAGCTCCGAAAGGAGAAGCGCATCGTCAACCTCGATGCCGAGGTAGCGCACGGTGCTTTCCAGCTTCGTGTGACCGAGAAGAAGCTGGCAGGCGCGCAGATTGCCGGTGCGCTTATAGATCAGCGCGACCTTCGTGCGCCGGAGACTGTGCGTTCCGTAGAGCGCTGGGTTCAATCCGATCAGGGCGACCCAGTAGTCCAGAAGGCGGCCGTATTGGCGCGTTGTGATGTGATCGCCAGGCCGGCTGCGGCTCGGGAAGAGCCAGTCGTCCTCACGCGAACCTCGCTTTCTAAGCCAGGCGGCAAGCGCTTCCCGGGCTGAGTCCGTCAGTTCGAATGGTACCGGCCGCCCGGTCTTCTGTTGAACGATCGCGGTTCGGAGGCGAACAGTGCCTCCGAGGACGACATCTCCGACCCGAAGGCGAACGAGATCGCAACCCCGCAGCTTGCTGTCGATTGCTAGATTGAACATGGCGAGATCGCGAGTTCGCCCTTCATGCTGAAGCCGCGTCCGCAACGCCCAGATGTGCTTTGGCTTCAGAGGTGGTTTCGGCCCGATGATGCGCCCGAGGTTCCAGGCCTGATGGGGTAGTTGGTTCTGCGCTTGGATAGCCATGGCAGATCCCCTTCTTGGGATGCCGCATCCACCAAAATTCTATCAAAGACGGATGGCCCTCTCACGCCTCTTGGCCAAAACCGCGGCGAGGAGCGCGCCCTGCGCCAGTTGCGGACGTTGGGCGGCCTTCGAGAAACAGACATTGGCGCGCCCGGAAGGTCACCTGTCCTCTCTCGATATGAGCCAACTTCAGTTTTGCAATGACCACAGCCGGCAATGGACGTTTTCGATGACACGCCCCGCTGTCGATCAGCCTGTGTAGTCGCCATTGCTCAAGAAGCGACGTATTGCGATCTGCATGTCGACTGAGCGGGTGAATTCGCTCGCTGCCCCATGCGGAGTGCGTCACGCGGCTGTAAGAGCTATTGTCTCTATCCCTCTCCGGCGAGACATGCGCGCGCTTGCAGCGCCATCACACGCTCTTCGTTCGCCTTGATCACGATGACTTCGAATGCGCCGAGAAAGCGGAGGCGTTCGACGATCGCATCGCGCACCGGAGCTGCGTGCTCGCCGATGCCGCCAGTGAAGACGAGCGCGTCGATCCCACCGATGGCGGCGGCCATGAATGCAGCGAACTGCGCGACCTTGAGCGCGAAATAGTCGAGAGCGAAGCGGGCGCGCGGGTCGTCGCTTTTCAGCAGCGTCTCGACGTCGTTGGAAAGGCCCGACAACCCGAGCAGACCCGAGCGTTCATAGAGCGCGTCCGAGACCTCCTGCGCGTTCATCCCCAGGCTCTGGAACATGTAGAGCACCGCCCCGGCATCAAGCGCGCCGCAGCGCGTCCCCATTGGCAGGCCATCGAGGGTCGTCATTCCCATGGTCGTGTCGATGCTGCGCCCGCCCTGGATGGCGCACAGGCTCGCGCCATTACCGAGATGGGCCGCCACGACACGGCCCGCATGGAGATGCGGATGCTGCTCCGCCAGCACCATCTCCAGCCATTGATAGGACAGGCCGTGGAAGCCATAGCGGCGGATGCCCCTGTCGCGCAGATCCTGCCCGAGTGCGAAGTTATGGGTCAGCGCATCGTGCCGGGCGTGAAAGGCTGTGTCGAAACAGGCGATGTTCGGGACGTCGCCCATCAGGCGCCGGGCAGCGGTCACCGCGGCCAGGTTATGGGGCTGGTGCAGCGGCGCGAGCGGCGAAATTGCCTCTAGCGCCGCAAAAACCTCGGGTGTGACCACGACAGCGTCGACAAAGCGTTCGCCGCCATGGACGATGCGATGAACCACCGCCTTCATCCGCCAAGCATCGTCGTGGCGGTCGACGAAGGCGAGGACGGCCGCGAGAGCGGTATCGTGATCGCAGGCCGGCGGCAGCGCGATGCGCTCCCGGGTGCCGTCCGCGAGGCTCGCGTCCATGGCAGGCTCGGGCTCGCCAAGGCGCACGGCCTTGCCGCGCGCCAGAACGTCGAGATCACCGACGCGAAAGACCTGGAACTTGAGGCTGGACGAGCCGGCATTGAGGACGAGGACGGTGTCGATCACTTGATCCGCCCCGTGCGGCGCGCTTCCGCCAGGAGAACGGCCAGCGCACAAGAGAGCAGGCGCGCGCGCAGATTATCGGCGCGGCTCGTCAGGATGATCGGCACGCGCGCACCGAGCACGATGCCCGCAGCGTCGGCACCGCTCAGGAAGGTGAGTTGCTTCGCCAGCATGTTGCCGGCCTCGATCTCGGGCACAAGGAGGATATCGGCATGGCCGGCTACGGCTGAGGCGATGCCCTTCTCCTTCGCTGCTGCGGCGCTGATCGCATTGTCGAAGGCAAGCGGCCCATCGACGATGGCTCCGGTGATCTGGCCGCGATCGGCCATCTTCGAGAGAGCAGCGGCGTCGAGCGTTGCCGCCATATGAGGATTAACGGTCTCGACGGCGGCGAGCACCGCGACCTTCGGCAACTCGCCGATGCCGTTCAGCGCGACATGCCAGAGATTGACGGCATTCTGGACGATATCGGCCTTCGTCATCAGGTTAGGCGCGATGTTGACCGCGGCGTCGGTGATGATGAAGGGCTTGGGATAGCTCTCGATATGCATCACGAAGGCGTGCGAGATGCGCCGCTCGGTCCGCAATCCGGAATCGGCCCGGACGACCGCGCCCAGAAGCTCGTCGGAATGGAGCGAGCCCTTCATCAACGCATCAAGCTCGCCGGCGGCGGCCAGCGAGACCGCCTTCGCTGCGGCTTCGTGGCTGTGCTCGGCATCGACGATCTCCCAGGGCGAGATGTCGATGCCGGCCTCCCGTGCGGCAGCGTGAATGCGGCCGGCCGGGCCGATCAGGACAGGCGCAATCAGCTGCTCGCTGACGGCATCGGCCACCGCCTCGATCACATTGGCCTTGACGGGATGTACCACCCCGGTCCGCACGGCCGGAAGAGCCTCGCAACGGCCGAGCGCGAGCCGGAAGTACTCGGAGGAGGTCAGCGTCGTCATGGCGCCTCTCTAGCTTTGCGCAACAAGCCAGCGGGCGATGCCGGGCCATGTCTCGCCCAGCGTCTTGCGACCCATGAACAGGCCGATATGGCCGCCGGGCACCAGCTTCTTCTCGATCTTTCTCTTCGGCGTGCCGACGAGGTCCTCCGCTGCGAAGACCTGCTCGCTGGTGGTGATGTCGTCCTCAGCGCCGGCCAGCAGATAGACCGGGCAGGTCACGTCCTTCAGGCTGAGGCGCCGACCGAGGCCGACGAACGCGCCCTTGGCGAAGCGGTTCTCCTTGAAGATCTGCTCGATGGCCTGAAGATAGTAGACGCCGGGCAGGTCGAGCGGGTTCTCGTACCAGGCGGCGAAGGTCTCGGTCCGGTCGAGATAGTTCCTGTCGGCGAGGTTCTGGTAGAGCCGGACGAACTTATCGACGTAGTGCTCCTCGGGATGCATGTTCTTCCAGCCGGCGAGCATGAAGCGCCCCGGCATCAGGCCGCGTCCAAGCTTGACCATGTCGCGATAGCTCTTCAGCGGCATGGTCTGCGCCATCTGCTTGATCGGGCCGTTACCCGCGTCGGCATCGATCGGCGAGCCCGCCAGCACCAGCGACTTCACCTTGTGCGGGAAGCGCGCGGCCAGCATCGCACTCAGCCAGCCGCCCTGACAGAGCCCGACCAGGTGCACCTCGCCGCCGAGATCGTCGATCGCAGCGTTCAGTTCAGCCAGATAGGTGTCGATGCTGAAATACCGCATCTCCTGCGTCGCCGGCTTCCAGTCCGTAACGAGGACACGGTCGACGCCGTTCGCCAGCAGCACCTCGACGAGGCTCTGTCCCTTGTCGTAATCGGCAATGGTGGCCCCGTGGCCGGCATAGGGTGCGTCGACCAGGACGGGAATGCTGCCGGCCACTACCTTGCCGAATTCGCGCAGGCGCATGGTCGGCAGGTCGAGCCGCACCGTGTTGGGCGTGGCCCAGTCCGGCGGCGGCGGGCGGGTGATCTTCACGGCCTCGGATAGGAAATCGAGATTGCGCTCGGTCAGGCGCAGCGCGGCATCGACCGGCCAGAACCAGGGTAGGCTGAGCGCGGCGGAGCGGCTCTTCGGCTGGCTCGCTGCCTTCGTCGCGTTGCGGCTGGTCGCCATGGTCGAAACACTCGCTCATCGATTGGCCCCGAAGGGTAGACAGGCAACCTGATAGAGGCAAACGCGACAGCCTTGCGACAGGTCAAACCTCGCCAGCGATGCGCGGCGTCCGGGCGGCCACACCGGGGCGGCCCGGCTGCAACGGCCCGACCAATGTACGCAAGGCGTTGATGATGACGGCGATGTCGATGCCCTGTTGCAGGAAGGCGCCGGCGACAGGCGGGATGTAGCCGAAGGCGGCGAAGACCATCGCGATCCCGGACAGGCCGAGGCCGACGACGATGCTCTGCAGCGCGATCGCCCGCGTCCGCTGCGCGATCGAGACCGCTTCCGCAACGCGGTCGATCCGGTCGACGAGGATCACCACATCGGCGGCTTCGGAGGAGGCGGTCGCTCCTCTCGCGCCCATCGCCACGCCGACATTGGCAGCCGCCAGCGCCGGAGCGTCGTTGAGGCCGTCCCCGATCATAACGGTCGGCTGCCGCGCCTGTTCGGCCGCGACGGCGGCGACCTTGTCCGCCGGGCTGCAATCAGCCCGGACTTCGTTTATGGCGAGCTGGGCGGCGACCGCCTTCGCCGTGCCGGCATCGTCCCCTGTCACCATCAGGATGCGGCTCACCCCTGCCGCGTGTAGGCGCTGCAAGGTTGCGGCGGCGTCAGGGCGCACTGCGTCCGCCATGGCCAGGAAGGCGACCGGTTGGCCCTCGACCGCGATGAAGACAGCGAGCGCCGCCGCCATGTCTCCGCTCGTCCCGGCCGATGTCGCCCAGGGAGGAAGCGGCCCATAGCCCAGCACAAGGCGGCGCGATCCCGCGCGGACATGCCGCCCCTCCACGACGCCTTCCAGGCCGGAGCCGCGGTACTCCCGAACGGCAGTGGGTGCCGACAGGGGCAAGGCCTTCTGGCGCGCCAGCGCGACCAGGGTCTCGGCGAGAACATGGTGCGAGGCTTGCTCGAGCGAGGCGACGAGGCGCAGGATATCGCCCGCCTCGACGCCCGGTGCCGTGTCGAGCGCGATCAGCCGGGCGCCGCCCTCGGTCAGGGTGCCGGTCTTGTCGAAGATCGCCGTGCGGACCTGGCCCAGCGCCTCGATGGCCGAGCTGCCCTTCATCAGGATGCCGGAGCGCGCAGCACGCGAGACACCGCCGATGAAGGCAACTGGCGCGGCGAGGATCAATGGGCATGGCGTGGCGACGACGAGCACCGCGAGCGCGCGGATCGGATCGCCCGACAGCCACCATGCGAGGCCGGCGACGATCAGCGTCGCCGGTAGCAGTAGCAGCGCGAAGCGGTCAGCCATGCGGATGAAGGGAGCCTTGGCGGTCTGCGCCGCTTCCACCATCCGGATGATGCCGGCATAGGTGCTCTCATGCGCCGCGGCCGATGCACGGTAACGGAACGCTTCACCGGCATTGACCGTACCGCTGCGCAGCGCGGCGCCCCGCGTCTTCGTCTCCGGCAGAGGCTCGCCGGTGACGGCGGATTCGTCGAGCTGGGCCCGGACATCGAGCAGTTCGCCATCGACCGGCAGCAATTCGCCGGCGCGGACCAGCAGTTCGTCGCCGGCCGCCACGTCCCCGGCGGCGATGTCGACGAGGCCGCCGGCCTCCTGACGGTGAGCGATGCGCGGCGTCCGGTCCCGCAGCGAGCGGAGCTCGCGTTCAGCCTTGCCGCGCGCATAGTCCTCCAGCAGGTTGCCGCCGGAATACATCATCGCGACGACCACGCCGGCGAGCGGTTCTCCCATGGCGATCGACGCGAGCATCGCTACGAGCGCGATCGCATCGACGCCAAATCGGCCCGCCAGCATGTCCCGCAGCATCGAGACGGCGAGCGCCACCGCAACCGGGATGGTGGCTGCCGTCCAGATCTGATCCGGCGTCCAGAGTCCTCCGAAGCGGCTAGCGAAAAATCCGGCGATGGCGCCGGCTAGCGCGATGGCGAACAGGTTCAGATGGATGACCATCTCACGCATCGGTACCGCTCCGGCCTTGCCTCTCTCCAATCCCCTTCAAGCGAAGATCACTTTCCGGAAGCGGGCGAGCGCGAAGGCGAAATAGGCTGCGCCGATCGCGATGATCTTGGCGATCTCGGGCCAGACGACGTCAAGGCCTGCGCCGCGATAGAGCACGCCTTGCGAGAAGGCGACGAAATGCGGCGTCGGCGAGAAGATCCGCATGATCCATTGCAGCCAGATCGGCATACTTTCCATCGGGGTCGTTGCACCGGACAGGAGCTGCGTCACCACGAAGACCGGGATCGCGAGCAGGCCGAATTGCCCCATCGTGGTCGCCAGCGTGCCGAGCAGGATGCCGAGCGCGGCGACGGCAAAAGCATAGATCGCCGTCCCGAGCACGAAGAGCAGGAGCGAGCCGGTGATCGGCACACCGAGAGCCCACTCGACAACGAGCACGAGCGAGGCCACCGCAGCGACCAGGATGACCAGCGCGCTCGCCACCATCTTGGCGAGCATGATCTCGACCGGCGTGACCGGCATCACGAGCAGGTGCTCGACCGTACCCTGCTCGCGCTCCCGGATCAGGGCCGCACCGGTCAGGATGATTGTCAGCAGGGTGACATTGTTGAGCACCTGCATGACCGAGCTGAACCAGCCGGAATCGAGATTGGGGTTGAAGCGCGCCCGCACCACAAGATTGATCGGCAGCGCCGTCGCTGTCTCGCGCCCGGCCTGCCTGTTCGCGATCTCCGGCGCGATGATCTGCTGGATATAGACCGCGCCATTGCCGGCCTGGGTCATCGCGGTGGCGTCGATATTGAGCTGCAGCGCCGTCTGCCGCCTGGCCAACAGGTCCGCCTGGAACTTGGGCGGGATCTCGAGCACAAAGACGAGCCGGCCGGAGTTCATCTCGGCGTCGATCTCCGAGGCGGCGATGCGCTTTGAGACCTTGAACAGCGGCGGGTTGAAAGCACCGAGCAGCGAGCGCGAGAACTCCGACTGGTCCTCGTCGACGATCCCGATGGTGAGGTCGCGCGCCTCCAGCTTCACGCCGGTCGCAACCGTGTAGACGGCGATGCTGAAGGTATAGGCCACCAGCACCAGCATGATCGGATCGGCACGCAGGCTGCGCAGCTCCTTCACGACGAGGCGCAGGATATTCTGGAGATGGATGACGAGCGCGGCCATCTCACACCTCCTGCTTGCGTAGCGCCAGCTGCGCGACGACGAGGAAGAGCAGGAAGAAGAAGCCCAGCATCACCAGATTGGGCCAGAGCTCGGCCGCCCCCAGCCCCTTGGTGAAGACGCCAACACTGACCGGCTGGTACCAGGCCGGCGGCAAGCTCATGCCGATGATCCGGCCGCCGCCAGAGAGCGAGGCAACCGGCACCATCAGGCCGGAGAAATTGACTGCGGGAATGATCGACAGGATCGCGGTCGCGAAGACGGCCGAGACCTGCGTGCGGGTGAAGCTAGAGATAAGCTGGCCGAAGCCGGTCGTGGCGGAGACATAGAGCAGGGTCGCCAGCACCAGCACCCAGGTCGGCCCCTTGATCGGCACCGCAAAGACGGTGAGCGAGATCAGTGCCAGCATGAAGAAGCTCGCCATCGCCACAGCGATATAGGGCAATTGCTTGCCGAACAGGAACTCAAAGCGGCTGATCGGCGTCGAGCGGAAATTGGCGATCGAGCCGGTCTCCTTCTCACGGACGACGCCGATCGCCGACATGATGGCCGGGATGAGGATCAGCATCAGCATGATCACGCTCGGCACCATCGCATTGGCGCTCTTGAAGTCTTGATTGTAGCGGAAGCGGGTCTCGATCGTGACGGGCGACGGCGCATGGCTCGACGCGGCCTGCGCTGCCGCGAAACCTTGCGCATATTGCGTCGCCAGGCCCGTGACATAGCCGCGGGTGGTCTCGGCCCGGAACGGCATGGCGCCATCGAGCCAGACCGAGAGCTCTGGCGCTCGCGCCGCCATAAGGTCGCGGCCGAAGGAGGGCGGGATCTCGATCGCAAGCTGAATCTCGCCGCTTCGCAGGCGCTGGTCGAGTTCGGCAGCGGAGCGGATCGGCGCCTGCTCGTCGAAATAGCGCGAGCTGGAGAAGGCCTCGACCAATTGCCGGCTCTCCATCAAGTTATCCTGGTCGAAGGCCGCGAATTTCAGGTTCTCGACATCGAAGGAAATGCCGAAGCCGAAGGCCAGCATCAGCAGGAGCGGCCCGAGGAAGGAGAAGCTCAAGCGGATCGGGTCACGCAGCAGCTCCATGGTTTCGCGGCGGGTGCAGGCCCAGAGCCGGCGCGGATCGAAGCGGCGGGCCGGGGGCGCCGGCCGGGTTTCGCCGGCAGGCGCCGCAGCCGCCTCCGCTGGCGTATCCTCAATGCCGGCGGCTTCCTTGAGATAGGCGATGAAGGCCTCTTCGAGCGTATCGACCCCGCGTTTCTGCACCAGCTCCGGCGGGGTGCCGACCGCTAGCACCTTGCCTGCATGCATGAAGGAGATGCGATCGCAGCGCTCCGCCTCGTTCATGAAATGCGTCGACAGGAAGATCGTCACGCCGTCGTCGCGCGAGAGGTCGATCAGCGTGCGCCAGAAGGCGTCGCGCGCGATCGGGTCGACGCCCGATGTCGGCTCGTCGAGGATCAGCATGGCCGGCTTGTGCAGGACGGCGACGGCGAGCTGCAGGCGCTGGCGGATGCCGAGTGGCAGACTCTCTGGCCGCTCGTCGGCGACATCAGCCAGATCGAAACGGGTCAGCAGCTCCGAGATCCGGCCGGGAACCTCGGCCGGTGGCAAATGATAGAGCTCGGCATGGAGCACGAGATTCTGGCGGACCGTCAGCTCGCTGTAGAGCGAAAACGCCTGCGACATGTAGCCGACATTGCGGCGCGTTTCCATGTCGTCGGCCGCGAGCGGCTGTCCGAAAAGCCTGGCCGTGCCTTCGGTCGCGGGCAGCAGGCCGGTCAGCATCTTCATCGTCGTCGACTTGCCGCAGCCATTCGAGCCGAGGAAGCCGAAGATCTCGCCGCGGCCGATGCGGAAGCTGACATGGTCGACCGCAACGAAATCGCCGAAGCGGCGGGTCAGGCCCTCCGCCTCGATCGCAGGTGTCGCATCGTTGCTCACGACCCGCGGCCGCAGCGCGACCTCCCGATGCTGCGCGCGCTTGACTTCCGGCAATAGCGCGACGAAGGCGCCTTCCAGCGTCGTTTGCCCGGCCTTTTCGCGGAGTTCGGCAGGCGTGCCGGTGGCGATCGCCTTGCCGTCATCCATCGCCACGAGCCAGTCGAAGCGCTCGGCCTCCTCCATATAGGCGGTGGCGACGATGACGCTCATGCCCGGGCGGCGGGTGCGGATCGTGTCGATCAGGTCCCAGAACTGGCCGCGCGACAGCGGATCGACGCCCGTCGTCGGCTCGTCGAGGACTAGCAGATCGGGATCATGGATCAGGGCGCAGCAGAGCGAGAGCTTCTGCTTCATGCCGCCGGACAGCTTCGCGGCGGGCCTAGCCTCGAAGGGATCAAGCCCCGTCGCCTTGAGCAATTCGTCGATGCGGCTGCGGCGCTCGGCCGCGTCCTGCCCGAAGAGCCGGGCATGGAAGTCGATATTCTCGAAGACCGAGAGCGTCGGATAGAGATTGCGGCCGAGTCCCTGCGGCATATAGGCGATGCGCCCGCGCCGGGCCTCGCGCTCAGCCTTGATACCGAGATCACCGCCAAGCGCACGGACGTTGCCCTGCTGGATGGCCCGCACCCCGGCGACCAGTGCAAGCAAGGTCGATTTGCCGACGCCGTCCGGCCCGATCACGCCGATCATCCGGCCGGCGGGAATATCGAGGGTCAGCGCGTCGAGGGCGATCACCTTGCCGTAGCGATGCGTGACCCCCGCGAGGCTGGCGGCGGGGCCGGCCTCTGTCATGGCAGCTTCACGGCGAGAGAGTCAGGCCATTTCGCGCTGGGGGACGTGCGGACGAAACCGAGGCCGCGCACGCCCGTCTTCACCTGCCGATGGTATTTCGCGAGCAGGTTGCGATCGACCTGTAGCTTGGCGCGGAAGACCAGCTTCTCGCGCTCCTCGGCGGTCTCGACGGCCTTGGGCGTGAACTGTGCATCGGCTGCGACGAAGCTCACCGTCGCCGGGATGACATATTGCGGCACGGGGTCGAGGATGATGCGCGCTTCGTCGCCCAGCGCGAGCTGCCCCGCCTGCGCGGCCGGCAGATAGATCGTCATGTAGACATCCGAGAGGTCTAGGATGGTGACGACGCGGGTGCCCGCCGCGACGACCTCTCCGCTCCGGGCAAGCTGGTACTGGACGCGCCCGCTGCGCGGCGCGAGCAGCACGAGATCGACCAAGATCGCCTTGATCTGCTCGGCATCGGCCTCGGAGGCGTGGATCGCGAACTGGGCCTGATCGCGCTGCGCCTGGGCGGCTCGCAGCGCCGCGTCGGCCGCGTCGGCCTTGGCCGAGCGCTGGTCGTCGACCTGCTTGCTGAGATATCCCTTTGCGACAAGTTCCTTGCCCCGCTCGGCATCGGTGCGGGCGAGGATCTGGTCGCTCTTGCGCTGGGCGATGAGCGCCTCGGCCTCCGCGAGGGCCTGCCGAGCGCGCAGCACCTGCGCCTGTGCGGACCGCAATTGCGCTTCGTATTCGGGCGACGCGATGCGGGCGATGACCTGCCCGGCAGTGACCTCGTCACCTTCCTTCACAGTGACTTCCGCCAGACGACCGGCATATTTCGAGGAAACGTCGACCTGCGTCGCCTCGATCCGACCGTTGGTCTTGACGATCCCGTCCGGCATCGTGTCGCCTCGCAATCTCTCGATCAATGCCTTGATGCGGGACTGCGCCTGCACACCAGGCGCCGGCAAAACGAGCGCAGCGAGAAGGATTGCTGCAACGGCTCGAAAGCGACGCATCTTGCATCTCCGAAGAAAGTAGGCGGGGCAGGTATAGGCCATCGCCTTAACATGCGGGAAGCAGCGGACCTCGCCAAGCAGCCACTTGGCGTCAGTAAATTTACCCGGCGATGTCGAGTGCTAGACGACGGATCACATCACCTGAAACCGGACGATGCCAAAGTCCGCTAAGGGCCACAGTTGCGCCTTGGGCATATCGGGTTGTCAGAGAGATTCAGGAAGAACGGGAGGGTAGGAACCCGCTACCGGGAACCCCCGCGAACCTGAGCCGACAGAGCCGTTCCGGGTCTTGCGAGCCCGGACGGATATTGGAATGACGAGGAACAACGAGGGCGGTGCCACCGCCCAGGATGATGCGCGCCCGAGCGTGGAGCATCTCGCCCGCTACCAGCGCAGCTACCGGATGACGACGGACCGGCCGGAGCGGTTCTACCGGCTTTGGCAGGAGGCGATGGCGCATGCGCTGCTGCTGGAGCAGCAGCCGGAGCGCAGCTATCCGCAGCACGGCGACCTGACAGGTCTGCAACTGGCCGAAGGGGCGCGTGCGACCGCCCGCTTCTTCGCCTTCATGCTGGCGGAGGCGCCGGCGCGCGAGACCGAGCACTTCGAGGCCAAGATCATGGTCTATGAGGCGATGGTCTTCGACGAGGATGAGTTCCGCCGCTCGCGCACCCCCTGGATGGTCGAGGCCGCGATGCAGCAGGATGCGCACGAACTCGGTATCAACCTGACCAAGGTGCCGGTGACGCCCGGCACCGAGAGCCGGCACTGAGGACGCGGCCCCATGTTCGTGATCTACGATCTCGAGACCACCGGTCTCGAACCGCAATGGAACGTGCCGCTCCAGGCTGCCTTCCTCCACACCGATGAGAACCTCGCCTGCCTTGGCGAGCTCTCGCTGCGCTGCCGCTTGCCGGCTCATATCGTGCCGTCGCCCGGCGCGCTGATGACCACCGGCATCCGCCCCGAACAGCTCGAGCAGGCGCCGCTCTCCTCGACCGAGATGCTCTGCGTCATCGCCAAGGCCCTGGAGTCCTGGGCGCCGGCGACCATCATCGGCTACAACACGATCAGGTATGACGAGGAAATCCTCCGGCACGCCTTCTTCACCCATCTGCTGCCGCCATACGGCACGCAGCTGAATGGCCACCGCCGCGCCGATCTCCTGACCATGGTCAGGGCGGTGGCGATGCTGCAGCCGAACGTGATCTCGATACCGCTGAACACCATGGGCAAGCCGAGCTTCAAGCTCGGTGAGGTCTGTCGGGCCAATGGTATCGCCCTGTCCGAGGACGCGGCCCATGATGCCCTCGCCGACGCGAAGGCGACGCTCGCCCTGTTCCGGCATCTGCGCGAGGTCGCGCCTATAACTGTCGCAACCCTGCTGAGCCTCGCCGACAAGGCGGTCGCGAACCGCAGGCTCGCCGGCGGGGAGGTTCTCGTGCTCGGCGGTTCATCGCGATTGGCGCCCGTCGTCGGCGTGACGCCGAACCCGAACGTCGCAACGTCCTGGGCGGCGGCCGACCTCACGATCGATCCGGCGAGCTATCTCGATCTCGCGGCGGACGAGATCGGCAAGCTCATCTTCAGCTCAGGCCCTCGCCCGATCCGGATGATCAAGACCAATGCCCAGCCGATCCTGCTGGCCTACGAGCAGGGCTGCCACGCCCTGCCGCCTGATCGCGATAGCCCGCTCTACCGCGAGCGCGCGGCCCGTATCCGGGATCACGCCGGATTCCGGGCGAACCTCGCGGCCGCCCTGGCGAACCGCTTCGCCGACCGTGAGCCGTCGCCACACCATGAGGCGACGCTCTATTCCGGCGGGTTCATCTCCAACGACGATGCCCGTGCCTGCGCCCGCTGGCATGGCTCGTCCTGGGCGGATCGTGCCTCGATCGCGGCCGGGTTCAGCGACGAGCGGCTGAAAGCTTTCGCCAACCGGCTGACCTTACTGGAGGCGCCGCAATCGCTCTCGCCTGCAGCGTGGCGGAAAGGCCAGACCTGGCTGCGCGATCGGCTGACGACCGAGGCCGATGTCCAGTGGCTGACGCTGCCGAAGGCGCTCGGCGAGGTAACGACCTTGCGTCAGGCGCTCCCACCCGAAGACATCGGCGGTCACGTCCATCTCGACGGGATCGAGCGCTGGCTGTCCGCGCGCAGTGAGTTCTTCAGGTTCGCAGCCTGAAGCGACGAGACAGCAGCGATGATGACGAAGGCGCCGGAGACGGCGCCTTCGTCGTTTCAGGGACTGCTGGTGAACCTGCTGATCGACCTGACCTATACCCTCGTCGACCCGAGGATCCGCTATTGACCGCGCAATCGACCCCCGCGGCTCCCGCCGCCGCACCGGCCAAGGCCGAACTCGGCCGCGCCGCCCGCTTCCGCCGCTATCTGCGCCGGCATCCATCCGTCGCGATCGGCGGCGGTCTACTTACAATAATGGGACTAGTGGCAGTTCTGGCGCCGCTTCTGGGGACCATTGATCCGACCGCGATCTCGCCGACACGGCGCACGCGCGTGCCCTCCGAGCTCTACTGGTTCGGCACCGACATGCTCGGCCGCGACATCTATTCCCGCGTCATATACGGCACGCGCGTTTCGTTGATCGTCGGGTTCTCTGTTGCGCTCCTCGCCTCGGTAATCGGACTGGCTATCGGACTGTTCGCAGGGTTTGTACGATGGAGCGATGGCGTCATCATGCGGATCATCGACGGCATGATGTCGATCCCGTCGATCTTGCTAGCCATCGCTCTGATGGCATTGACGCGCGGCTCGGTGGGAAATGTTGTCATCGCTGTCACCGTCGCCGAGATTCCACGCGTAGCGCGTCTGGTGCGCAGCGTCGTGCTGTCCCTGCGCGAGCAGCCCTATGTCGAGGCGGCTGTGGCGAACGGCGCACGCACGCCTCGGATCATCTTAAAGCACATCCTTCCAAACACCTTCGCGCCGATGAGCGTGCAGGCGACCTACATCTGTGCGAGCGCAATGATCATCGAGGCCGCGCTTTCATTCATTGGAGCAGGTATTCCGCCGGCCACCCCCTCGTGGGGAAACATCATGGCTGAGGGACGAGCACTCTGGCAGGTCCGTCCGCACATCATCCTGTTCCCGGCGGTGTTCCTGTCGATCACCGTGCTGGCGGTGAACCTGCTCGGCGATGGCTTGCGCGACTCGCTCGATCCAAGGCTCGCAAAGAGGCTGTGACGCCGAGCCAAGTCGCCGCGGAGATCGGATCTTATGGCGAAGATTGTTATTGTAGGCGCTGGTATCGTCGGTTTGTGCTGCGCTCGCTCAGCGTTAGCCGACGGACATTTGGTTACGGTCGTCGATCCCGAGCCTCACGGTGACAAGGCATCCTTCGGAAATGCCGGCGGTATCGCGATAACCGAGATTATCCCTGCCTCAACCCCAGCCGTTTTTGCCCGGCTGCCCGGTTGGTTGCTTGACCCATTAGGACCGGTCGCGGTGCGTCCCCAGCACCTAGTGAAGCTTTTGCCATTTCTGTGGCGGTTCGCGCGATCGAGCTCACAGGCTGAGGTGAGCCGCATCACAAAGGTTCTAGCCGGGCTCCTGGCTTCCGCTGCCATCGATATTGGCGACTTATTGACAGAGATGGACCTCTCTCACGACCTTCAGCGTGCGGGCGCCTTGTGGGTTTACCGCAATGCCGCCGCGTTTGAGCGTGACGGGCCCGATCGCGAGCTTCGTCGCAGCTTCGGCATCGTCCTGGACGAGATGGACGGATGTGCGGCACGAGCGCTAGAGCCTTCACTGGGGCCTTCAGTCTTGCGCGCAGTGCTCGCTCCGCAATGGTCTCACCTTACCGATCCACGAAGGCTCACAGTAACATTACAGAAGAGGCTCGAAGCAAACGGCGTAAACTTCGAACGGCAGCGGGCACTGGCGGTCCGACGGGATATCCTTGAATGCGAATATCAGCACATTAGCTTCGACCATTTGGTTATCGCAGCTGGTGCCTGGTCGGGACAACTGGCCCGAAGTGTGGGTGATCGGGTGCTGCTCGAGTCCGAGCGAGGTTATAACCTGACGTTGCCGCATCCCGGAATTGACGTGACGCGCGAGCTTATATTCGCTGAAGACGCGTTCGTTGCTACTCCGATGGACATGGGGCTCCGGATTGGTGGTGCCGCGGAGTTCGCAGGTCTTGATGCACCACCCGATTTCCGACGCAGCGATGCGTTAGCACGGCGCGCCCGCGCTTATCTTCCAGATCTCAATTTGCGCGGCGGGGCACCTTGGGCCGGTCATCGGCCTGCTACCCCAGATTCTCTCCCCGTGCTCGGTCAATCGCCGCGCCGTTCGGATGTAATCTACGCATTTGGCCACGGCCATTGTGGATTAACGATGGCTCCTACAACCGGTCGGCTCGTAGCCGATATTATAGCGGGCCGCCCGACCTCAGTTGACCTTTCGCCCTGTTCAATCTCCCGATTTGGAGCATAGCGATATGAAACGGCACTCGTTCTTCTGTATCGACGCGCACACCTGCGGCAATCCAGTCAGGGTTGTGGCAGGAGGAGCGCCCATACTGGCCGGGCTGGATATGGCGCAGCGGCGGCAGCGGTTCGTTTCTGAACACGACTGGGTTAGGCGCGCCTTGATGTTCGAACCGCGGGGCCACGATGCGATGTCAGGCTCGATACTCTACCCACCTTCCCGCTCTGATTGCGATCTCGGCATCCTGTTTATCGAGGTCAGCGGGTGCCTCCCGATGTGCGGGCACGGAACGATCGGAACGGTGACAGTCGCCATCGAAGAGGGCCTCGTTCAGCCCGCAACTCCGGGACGTATGAAACTAGAAGTGCCTGCCGGCGTGGTTTCCGTCGATTTCACTCAGAAGGACGGATACGTCGACCAGGTCAGGCTGTTCAACGTGGCCAGCTATCTACATGCGGCAGACGTGAAATTAGACATTCCAGGATTAGGAGAGTTAGTTGTCGACGTTGCCTATGGCGGCAATTACTATGTGATCATCGAGCCACAACCCAATTGGAGTGGTCTGGATGGAATGAGGGCTTCTGAGATCACGAAGCTCAGTCCGATCGTTCGGGCAGCAGCACAAGAAGCCGTCGCACCGGTTCATCCCGACAATTCGCTTATCGCGGGCGTGAGCCATGTGATGTGGACCGATGGTCCCAAAAATGCGCGAGCTCATGCACGCAATGCAGTCTTTTACGGAGATGGAGGAATTGACCGTTCCCCTTGCGGAACCGGCTCTTCCGCACGAATGGCCCAGCGGCATGCCAAAGGGCTTATGGCCGTAGGCGACGAGTTCATTCATGAGAGCCTCATCGGTACGATGTTCGACTGCAGGCTCGAATCTGCTGCGCTTGTTGGAACGTCCCCGGCCATCATGCCGAGCGTCGCAGGTTGGGCACGCATCACCGGGCATAACACGATCTTTGTCGATGAGCGGGATCCATTACGACATGGGTTTTCTTTAGAGTAATTTCTACAGTCACCGTAGAGCAAAATTCCCTTTAGCGGCGCCGCAATCACGATACCCGCCCCTATGTTGTCAGATAAGATTCCCATGATCCGAGCTACATGCTTACGTTCTATTTCAGCGTCATCTTTTCAAAACGAGTTAGGTGCGACGAAAATTTTTCTAGACGAACCAATCATGCTTTATGACACCGCACGACTGCTCCTATCGACGTGGACGAAACTCTGAATTCTCTCTTTCAATCAATCGAAGACGAGGCATCCATGGACGATCTTCTTCTCACCAATGCCTGTGTCATGGATGTGATCGCCGGCACGGTCTCGTCAGAGCGCGAGGTGCTCATCAGACATGGGCGTATCGCCGAAATCGGGGAACCGACGGTAGGCGCGTCTTCCGCTCAGCGACTCGATCTGCGCGGCCGCGTGCTGATGCCCGGCCTTTGTGATGCGCACGTCCATGTGATCGTGCCGATGAACAGCTTCAAGCTGCTGACAACCTGGTCCCCATTTTACACAGCCATCCGCGCTCTCCCGATATTGGAGGGCATGCTGATGCGCGGCTTCACGACGGTGCGAGATGGCGGTGGCGCTGAGTTCGGACTTGCCCGTGCGGTCGAAGAGGGGCTCATTCCGTCGCCGCGCATTCTCTACAGCGGCAAGGCACTCTCCCAATCAGGCGGCCATGGTGACATGCGCGGCGCGGGTGAGAATGCCTATGACGGCCACTACGCCGTTCCGAGCCTAGGGCGCGTTTGCAACGGTGTCCCCGAGGTCAGAGCGGCCGCGCGGGACGAACTCCGGCGCGGCGCCTCCCAGGTCAAGATCATGGCCGGGGGTGGGATCGCCTCATACACCGATCCGATCGACAACGATCAGTTCTCGGAAGAGGAAATCCGCGCTGCGGTCGAGGAGGCGGCCATGGCGAACCGCTACGTCATGGCTCACACCTATACGGCCCGCCAAATCGCCCGAGCGGTTCGTTTCGGCGTCCGCTCTGTCGAGCACTGCAATTTTCTCGACGACGAGGCCGCGAGCCTGATCGCTGAACGGGATGCTTTCATGGTGCCAACGCTCGTCGCCTACGAGACGATGTGGCAGGAGGGCCTTGAGATCGGCATGCCTCCCGAGCTTCACGCGAAGATCAAGACTGTGCTCGACGTTGGCTCAGCATCTCTCGAGGTGGCCGCACGCCATAAACTGAACATGGCCTATGGGACGGATCTAATCGGGCCGCTGCACCGGCATCAGACCCTGGAATTTAAGATCAGATCCGAGGTGCTGTCGGTCGCGGAAGTGATCCGCTCCGCGACTTGTTACGCGGCAGATCTGTTTCAGATGCCAGGGCAATTGGGCGTTGTGGCGGTCGGGGCACGAGCAGATCTTCTCGCTGTCGACGGCAATCCGCTGGACGATATCAACCTGCTGGTAGGCCAGGGAGAAAAACTCGATCTGATCTTGAAGGACGGACGAATCTACAAGAACCGGCTTTCGTAATCATGCGCCGCCGTGCGTGCCCATCACACAAGGTTTCTGAGGCGGCTGGCGTCGCCGCTTGTGCAGGCGCGCCGGATTTCGTCCATCAGACTGTTGATCAGCGGCGAGGGTACAACCCATTCGGGGAAAACAAAGCCATAGGAGATTTTAAGCGACGGCCTGAAAGGCCGGAGCACAAGGTTGGCCGCGCCGGCAGACTGCGCCACAAGCGGATCTATGATGCCGCAGCCCAAGCCGCGAGCAACCATCTGAGTGGCAATGATACCGTTTGGAGCTTCGAAACGGATATCCAGATTGGTGCCGCGCTGCCTTGCCAGGCCTTCAATGAAGGTGCGCACTTTAGAACGCGGGTGCTGCATGACAAGTTCGAGGCCAATAAGGTCCTCGAATTCAACAACTGCACGCTCCGCGAGCGGATGCCCGACGGACATTGCGCACATGGCTTCGACTTCTATCAGGGGTTCCGTCCGGAATGCCGCGCTCTGTATGGGCAACACGGCGATACCAATGTCGAAGCTCTCCTTCTGGATCCACTCTTCGATGTCGAGTCTGATACGGGAATCGATCTCAGCGGTGAATTCCGGGTAACGCTGTGCGACCCGGCCGATTGCATCGATCACCAGTGCCGGTGCGAGGAATGGGGCCGTCAAGATGCGCAGATGTGCTCGCTCCATCGAACGCAACTGCCGCGCGACAGCTCCAAGGCGCCCAACACCAGCCAGCGCCACCTTAACTTGGAGAGCAAAATTTCGTCCCTCCTTGGTCAGTGCGAGCGGCTTCGACCGGCGGTCGAAGACCGTGAAGCCCAGTTCTGCCTCCAGGGCATTCAGGAGTCTGCCAATTTGAGGGGGCGTTCGATCAAGCTGTTCGGCCGCCTTCGCGATCGAGCCAGCTTCGACGAACGCCACCAGCGCTTCCAAGCCCCTGAAATTAAACATTTTCATCTCAATCTCGTGGCGACGCGCCTTGTTGTCGCGAGCTAGATAGGGAGTGGATTGCAAAAGTCGGTGCGCCACAAGTTTTCTCTTGATAATGCGTGAAAAGCTTTACATTATTCATATAGTGCGTTTTTAGATTTTTGAAGCACCGCGACGCTGCGGTCGCGGAGAAACGGGGATTGGCCCGGATGACGGCAATAGCCGCGACGGGCCGACGACATGTTCGGGAGAACGCGATGAGATTTGGTCTTTTTGCCCCAGCCAGCCTTGCTGCACTGTTGCTGAGTTCGCCTGTTCAAGCCGGCAAGGCCAATGACACGCTGACTTGGACGACGTCGAGCGAAGTAGAGACGGCGGATATCTATTATGGCAACTCGCGCGAAGCGTTGATCACCGCCTATTCTCAATGTGACACGCTGATCCATCGCGACCCGATCTCACAAGAGTACAAGCCGCTCCTCGCCACGAGCTGGAAGTGGATCGAGCCCACCGTCCTGGAACTTGAGCTTCGCAAGGGTGTGAAGTTCCACAACGGAGCGGATTTCACGGCAAATGACGTTGCCTACACGCTCAATCATGTGGCGGCGCCGGACAGTAACATGGTGCTGCGCGTGCTGGTCGACTGGATCAAGAACGTGGAGGTGGTCGCTCCCTATCGAGTGCGTATTCACACCAACGCGCCAACGCCGGCCGCCTTCGAATATCTTTCGGGAACGACGCCAATCTATCCCGCTGGGCATTACGAGAAGGCGCCCGAAGTTCCGGCCGCCGGCGGCAAGGTGCGCAAGGATTGGGGGGCGGTACAGCCCGTCTGCACCGGCCCCTACAAGCTCACCCAGTTTCGAGCGGGCCAGACCCTGACTTTGGAGAAGAATGCCGCCTATTTCGACGGCAGCCCGAAGGGGAAGCCAAGCATCGGCAAGATTGTTTTCCGGACAATCAAGGACCCGGAGACCCAGGTCGCCGAACTCGTATCCGGCGGTGTGGACTGGGTTTGGGGCGTACCCAAGGAGAATGCGGCTCCGCTGGCCGCGATGGGCAACCTTAAGGTTTCCGCCGCTCCGACCATGCGCATTTCCTTCCTGATGGTAGATTCCGCCGGCCGGAGCGGCGACAGCCCATTGAAGGACGTGCGGGTGCGTCAGGCGATGGCCCACGCCATTGATCGCCAGGCGATCGCAAAGGACCTGGTTGGCGATTCCTCCATCGTCCAGGAGGCGATGTGCGTGCCACTGCAGTTCGGCTGCGACACCAAGGTTAAACAGTACGAATACAATCCCGCGCGAGCAAAGGATCTCCTTAGGGAAGCAGGGTACCCGAACGGCCTGAAGCTCGATTTCTACGCGTATCGCGACAGGCCGTTCTCCGAGGCCGTAACGAACTATCTGCGCGCAGTCGGGATCGAGACCAACATCCAGTTCTTGACCTGGCGAGCACTCAGGCCGCTGGTCCAAAGCGGAAAAGCCGGGCTCACGCACATGACCTACGGCTCCAACGGGATCTTGGATGCGTCTGCATCCGCCGGCTACTATTTCAATGGCGATGTCGAAGATTATGCGCGCGATGCCGAGCTCACGGCCACACTGAAGCAAGCTGAAGGCACCGTCGACGAGACGCAGCGCAAACACCTCTACACCAGGGCGCTGAGCCGGATTGCGGACCAAGCCTACGCCATACCGCTCTTCATCTATGGGCGGACCTACGCCTTCAACAGGCAACTCGACTATCCGGTAACGTCGGACGAGCTCGCGCACTTCTATCTCGGCAAGTGGAACTGATGAGCTTCACGGCCGCAAATCTCCGCAGCGCTGCGGACAAGCCAGGTTCCCGGCAATGCTGACCTTTACGGTGAGGCGCGGGCTGCTGACGCTTGGCGTGATCTTCGTCACCTCGGTTATTGCCTTCCTGCTCGTCCATCTTTCGGGCGATCCCGCGGCGGCGATGGTGGGAGAGGGAGCCTCAGCAGCTGATGTCGCAGCGGCCAGGACGCTATATGGCTTCGATCGGCCTCTCGTACAGCAATACGGCGAATGGGTTGCTCGGCTGCTATCGGGCGATTTCGGGCGGTCCTTCTATCTGCGCATGAACGTCAGCGAGATCATTTTCGATCACCTCCGGGTGACGGGCACATTAAGTCTCACCGCCCTTGCCTTTGCCCTGACCCTCTCGATCCCCCTCGGGGTGTTGGCGGCTCTCCGTCCCGGATCACTGATCGACCGCTTCTCGCTGGTGCTGGCCGTAGCCGGGCAGTCGATGCCGTCCTTCATCTTCGCCTTGGGGCTCAGCTACTTCTTCGGCGTCTATCTTGGCTGGCTGCCAATCTCTGGGGCGCAGAGCTGGCAACATTACGTACTGCCTTCGATAGCGCTTGGGTATTACTCGACGCCGGCCCTGATGCGCCTGACCCGCTCGGGAATGATCGAGGTCCTGGAGTCGGACCATGTCCGCACCGCACGCGCTTATGGATTGGCGCCCTGGCGGGTTGTGATCCGTCATGGACTGCGCCACGCGATGGCGCCGGTCGTTGCGCTCGTGGCTGTCCAGCTCGGCTTCATGCTCGGCGGCTCCGTCGTGATCGAGACGATCTTCCAACTTAACGGCATCGGCCAACTGGCCTGGGAATCGATCCAGCGCGCCGATATCGAGGTGATCCAGGCGATCTTGCTATTTGCCGCCACAACCTATGCGATCCTGACTTTCATGGCCGATCTGGCGAACGTCATGATCGACCCGCGTATCCGGGTGTCGTGATGGCTCTCGTCACAGACAGCACGATCACGGTCGAACTGCCGCTGTCAGCGAGGCGCATCCTTTTGCGCAGAGCGCTGGCGCACCGGAGCCTCGTCGTCGGAAGCACGATTCTCTTTGTGATCGTCCTTCTATCGATGCTCGCTCCGTTCCTGACCTCGGCGGATCCAACCTTGCAGAATCTGGCACAACGTTTTGTGCCGCCCGTCTGGAACGTCGCCGGGAGCTGGGGTCACCCGCTTGGGACCGACAGCCTGGGCCGGGACAATTTCGCGCGATTGCTTTACGGCGCCCGGATCTCGCTCCTGGTCGGCATACTGACAGTCGCGCTCTCAGCGTTGATCGGCACGACGCTGGGTATCTGCGCGGGCTACTTCGGCGGACGTGTTGATGCGGTGATCACCTTCGTGATCACCGTTCGGTTAGCGCTTCCGGTTACGCTCGTGGCACTCGTGGTCGTGGCGCTGGTCGGTAGCTCGCTTCAACTCCTGATCCTCGTCATCGGGCTCCTGCTGTGGGATCAGTTCGCGATCGTCTCACGCAGTGCAACGCAGCAATTGATGAGCCGCGAGTTCATCACGGCGGCCCGTACGATCGGCAGCTCGCACTGGCGCACCCTTCTGGTGGAGATCCTGCCCAATATTCGAGGGCCGTTGATCGTCGTCGTCTCTCTGGAGCTCGCCCATGCGATCCTGGCGGAGTCAGCTTTGTCATTCCTTGGACTTGGCGTGCAACCGCCGGCTCTGTCCTGGGGTCTGATGATCTCCGAGGCCAAGAACCAGCTGATGTTCCGCCCCTGGATCGTCGCGATCCCCGGTGTCGGACTTATCCTGCTCATTCTGGCGATCAACCTGATCGGCGATGCCCTGCGCGACCTGACAGCTCCGGAGGGCCGCGCCGGATGAGTTCGCCATTGCTCGACATCGAAGGGCTGCGGATCAGCATTCAGACCCATGATGGGATTCTGCGTCCCGTGCGGCATTTCGACCTGACACTGGAGCGCGGAGAAACCCATGCCATCGTCGGCGAATCCGGCTGCGGCAAAAGCATGACGGCCCTCGCCATCATGCGCCTGTTGAAGCCCGGCATCCGGGTCGATGCGGAGAAGCTGGAACTCTCTGGCGTGTCACTTCTCGGTCTTTCGCCGAAGCGGCTTCGGGCGCTGCGCGGTGAGCGCATCGCGATGATCTTTCAGGATCCGATGACAGCGCTCGATCCGTGCTATCGGATCGGCGACCAAATGACCGAGGTCTTCCGTCAGCATCGTGCGGTAGGCCGCCGCGAGGCCCTGGACAGGGCGGTCGATCTCCTTGGGAAGGTTGGCGTCCCATCGCCAGCGGAACGCGTCCGGCAATTTCCGCAGCAGCTATCGGGCGGCCTGCGGCAGCGCGTCATGATCGCCATGGCGCTACTCTGCGAACCTGAGCTCATCATCGCCGATGAACCGACCACCGCTCTCGACGTGACCACTCAAGGGCAGATCCTCCGGCTGCTCAAAACAATCCAACAGGAGACGGGTGTCGGCCTGATCCTGATTACCCATGATGTAGGCGTAGTGTCCGCTATGGCCGACCGAGTGACGGTGATGTACGGCGGCGAAGTCGTCGAGACCGGCCGCTGTCATGAGGTCCTCGGCTCGCCGTCGCATCCCTATACGGAGGGACTGCTGCGCTCCATCCCGATGTTGGGACAGGACCGTGAGGCGCCGCTCGGGTTCATCCCGGGGATGGTGCCCAGGCAAAAGGGCGAACTTGCGCGCTGCGGCTTTCTGGAGCGGTGTCCCTACGCAAATTCGGAATGCGCCGCGAAGCCAATCTTGCTGCGAAGTTTCGCTCCCCGGCGAAAGGCACGCTGCCTGCGCTCGGAAGAGATACAAGCGAGTGACGGTTCCGTCTGGCTTGGCCAAGCGGAGGCCGCAGCATGAGCGGTCTGGCACTGCGTGTCGTGAATGCCACGCGAACCTATCATATCCGCAATGGCTTTCGAACCAGCCACGCTCTGCACGCGCTGCGTGGTGTCGATCTCGAGGTACAGCGCGGCGGGACGCTCGGCATCGTCGGCGAGTCGGGCTCCGGCAAAAGTACGCTGGCAAAACTCGTTCTCGGAATCGAGAAGCCGAGCAGCGGGGCTGTTTCGGTGGGTGGCAGGCCGATCGTTTCCTACTCGCGATTGGAGCGCGCGCGGCTGATCCAGGCAGTCTTCCAAGATCCCTACTCCTCGCTCAATCCGATGATGCCGATCGAGAGGATCATCGCCGCGCCGCTCAGCATCCAAGGTACGGACCGTTCCACGATAGCCGGCAAGGTCGCGATGATCGCCGGGCAAGTCGGACTCTCGGCCCATCATCTACGGGCTTATCCATCGCAGCTCTCTGGCGGGCAGCGCCAACGCGTGGCGATTGCCCGGGCGCTGATCGGCTCGCCGGAGAGCCGAACATCGACGAAGCGGTGACGCTCAGCGTGCCTGTCGGCTTGCCGAAGGTTGCGGCAGCAGCGGCTTCCGCCTCGCTCAGCGCGAACAGAAGCCTCTGGCAGTCGTTCAGATACCGGCTTCCAGCGTCCGTGAGCTTGAGCGAGCGTGTCGTCCGGGTCAGGAGGCGCGCGCCGATAGCCTCTTCGAGCGATGAAACGATCCGCGTCACGGCAGGCGGGCTCATGTTGAGCTGACGCCCGGCGCCGGCGAAGCTGCCGGTCTCGCCGACCTTCACGAAAACCCTCATCGCCTGCCATCGATCCATACTTGATCCATTCCCGCGATGAACATCGGCACCAGCCACGTTGGTCAGGGCTGGCGGAAGAGGTAACTTAGAAATGCCCGCCGCGATCGCAAGAAGCCAGGCTCTCGCGGGCATTCTGCGTATCGTTTGCATCGCAATTGGGCGCCGGCATGCGCCACTTGCCGACACTGGATGATGGCCACGAAGCAGACGTTCGCAGCGAGCGCCCGTGCCCAAGGATTTCAACGCGCAAGCTTGGAGATTTCCCACGGGAGCAATCGTCGACCGTAGGGTTTCGTCAACCGAGGCAAAGCGATTTCTGATCCGGCGGGCGAATCCGCCTACCCAGTCGCTGGGAGAATCGGCAGCTCGGGTTGAAGCAGCTCGACGATTGTGCCGTCCATCCTGATGCCGTGTCTGTCACGGACATCCCGCGATCGCGAAATCTGCGGAATCGATGCGTTGCCGCAGTCGGGAGAAGCTACCTGCGCGAGAGGCGCGCACACGCCTCAGTTGTAGAATGCATATTTATTAGTCTTTTATTAACCATGATGGCCGAAGTTTCTGGAGCGCGCCTTTAGGAGCGCCGTGCCCGACGCAGCGTGCCGGCAGCACACCGGCAGACTCCGAGGTGGCTCCAAAATGATATCGATGACCTACCGTAAGCTATCTATTTCACTGTCTGCTTTGCTTGTTGCGGGATGCACTATCAATCCGGAAAAATTGACTACGGCAGAACTGGCCTCCATGGCTTCCAATAATCTGAGCCAGGTAACGATCGATCAGGAACCTGTCCAAGGCTCCATCGACCTTTACGAGGCGATGGCTCGCGCGTTGAAGTACAACCTCGATCATAAGGTCGAAGTTTTCGAGACTGTCGTCAGGACGGCCGAGCTGAGCGCCGCTCAATATGACATGCTTCCTGGTCTCGCCGTCAGCGCCGGTTACGGCGCTCGCGACAACTACAGCGCTTCCAGCAGTTTCAACCTTGTCACCCGCACGCCCAACTTCGGAGCCTCGACCTCGCAGGAGCGCGAATCCGTCGTTGCCGAGGCCGCCCTGAGCTGGAACGTCCTCGATTTCGGACTGTCCTACGTCCGGGCTCAGCAATCCGCCGACAAGGTTCTCATCGCTGCCGAGACACGGCGCAAGGTCGCCAATCGCATCATCGAGGATGTCCGGACCGCCTATTGGCGCGCGCTGGCGGCCGACCGGCTCATCCGCAAGCTCAACGCGCTCGAAGGCCGGACCCGCAAGGCGCTGGCCAGCACCGACAAGATCTCGACGGAGGGGCAGGCCTCGCCGATCACCTCCCTCACCTATCAGCGCGAATTGCTCGAAGTCCGGCGGACGATTCAGGAGTTGCAGCGGGATCTCACCATCGCCAAGCAGCAGCTCGGCGCCCTGATGAACCTGCAGCCCGGCGAGAACTTCCAGCTGGTCGCGCCGCACCGCGGCGGCGTGCTGCGCACGCCGGGCAAGGTTCGCTCGATGATCTGGACCGCGCTGCAGAACCGGCCGGAACTGCGCGAGCTGGAGTACCAGAAGCGGATCAACCTGAAGGAAGCGGACGCCGCGCTTCTGTCCATGCTGCCGGGCATCCAGCTCTATGCCGGGCCGAATTTCGACAGCAACGACTTCCTCCTCAACAACAACTGGATGGGCTGGGGCGCCAAGGCCACCGGCAACCTGCTCAAGATCCTGAAATATCCGGCCCAGAAGGCCGTCATCGACAAGCAGGAAGAACTGCTGGAGCAGCGCGGACTGGCAATCACCATGGCGATCATGACCCAGGTCCATGTCAGCAATATCCGGTTCCAGCATCTGAGGAAGGAACTGGCTTCGGCGACACAGTATTTCGATGTGCAAAGCCGGCTGCTCGGCCAGATGAAGGCACAGACCGCTGCCGAACGAATCAGCGAACAGACGCTGATCCGCGAGGAGATGAACACCCTGCTGGCGGAGCTGCGTCGCGACCTCGCCTATTCCGGCCTGCAGAATGCCTATGCCAATCTCTACGCCTCGATGGGCATGGACGGCTATGTCAGCGATATCGACTTCCAGATACCGGTCAAAGAGCTATCGCAATCGCTGGCAAACCTCTGGCAAGAGCGCGGTAGCGGCCGCGCGGCACTGAACGCTCCGGAAATCTAAAATGCCGAATATTAAGCATCGATCACCTTTCTTGGAACAATAGATCGAAGTCATCATTTTAGAACTCCGGTCGAAACACATGAACACAACCATATAATCTATAAATTTTTATTATTATTGCCTCGAAACACGCAACTATACGGCAAGGCGGAGCAATCAACCTATGCCCATGAAGCCTAAACTCCCGTGCTCAATCGCGGCACTCGGCCTCATCCTCAGTGGCGTGGCCGCCGCGAACCAACCCGTGCAACCGCGCGACACCCCTGTCCGCGGGGTCGTGAGGCCGGTCGACCAGGCGGCGATATCGAGCGAGCTGGCCGCCCGCATCACCGAACTGCCCCGCAAGGAAGGCCAGTCCTTCCGAAAGGGCGATCTATTGGCCGCCTTCGACTGCCGCCGGCATCAGGCCGAAGCGCAAGCGGCGGAGGCTGCCTTCCGCGAAGCCCGCATCGCCCATGAAAGCCAGGTTTATCTCCAGCGCAATCAGGCCGGCTCGCGCTATGACAGCGAAACGGCCAAGGCACGGGCCGACAAGGCCGGCGCCGAAGCTGCCTCTCTCGCCGTTCGGCTCGACCAGTGCCGCGTCAATGCGCCGTTCAATGGCCGCATTGCCGAGCTTGGCGTCTATGTCCACGAGACCCCCGCGCCTGGAAAGCCCTTCCTGACGATCATCGACGACTCGGCCCTGGAGGTCGAACTGATCGTGCCTTCCGCCTGGCTGGGATGGCTCAAGCAAGGCACCGCCTTCGCCTTTGCGGTCGACGAGACCGGCGGCAGCTACAGCTCTCATATCGCCCGCATCGGCGCAGCCGTCGATCCGGTCAGCCAGACGATCAAGGTCGTCGGTACGCTGGATAGCCCTGACGGCCGGGTCATGGCCGGGATGAGCGGCTCTGCCAGCTTCGCGAGCGGTCTGTGAGGCGCCATGGTCAGCGTCTCGCTCAACGAATTGCGATCCGGAGGCGTTTCGCAAGCGCATCAGAGCAAGGCCGGGGCAGCCCCGGGCCAGGAGGGCGGAATGGGCGCCCTGCGGGCGCTGATGCGGCTCGAAGCCGCCATTCGCAGAGCAGGAACATCGCAGGAGCTGTTCTTCCTCGTCGCGAATGAGGCGCGGGCGCTTCTGCGCGCCCGGCAGATATTCGTTTTGGAAGACGAACGCCCCGACCAACCCGGAATCGTCGCGATCAGCGGTCTGCCGACGGTCGAGCGCGGCTCCCCGCTGGTTCAGGACCTTGAGCGCGGTATCAGGCATCTGGCCGCGCAAGCCGGGCCCAAGGGCCTCTTCGAACCGCGCGAATTTCGTCTGGAAAGCCTCGGTGCCGACCAGCATTCGCCGGCGCTTAGCGCCTATGCACTGCAGGAAATGCTCTGGCTGCCGCTGCCGCCCTCGGCCACCAGTCCCTCTGGTGGGCTTCTGCTCGCGCGTGAAACGCCCTGGAGCGAGGCCGATATCGGCATCGCCCATCACCTCGCAGATGCCACGAATTATGCACGCCATGCCCTCGCGGCACGGCCACGACGCAAGCGGCGCCGGATCGGCAGCAAGGCTGCCGTGGCGGGGGCGGTCCTTCTGCTGGCGCTCGGATTCGTGCCGGTTCCGATGGCGATCCTGGCGCCGCTGGAGGTGATCGCCCGCGAGCCCTATGTCGTCTCCAGCGGCCTCGACGGCATCGTCGAGGCGCTGCTCGTGAAGCCCAACGAAACCGTCAGCCAGGGCCAGCCGGTTGTGCGTCTCGTTGGGGTGGAGCTCCGCAACAAGCTGGAAATCGCGGAGCGCGAGGTCCAGGTCGCCGCGGCGCGCCTGCAGAAGGCGCGCCAGCTCGCCTTCGCCGATGCGCGCGGCCGTCACGAGATGGCGCTGATGCAGGCCGAGTACGATCTGCGCGTGGCCGAGCGCAACTTCGCCCGCGATCAGCTCGACAAGACGGAGCTGAAGGCCGGCCGCGCCGGCATCGCAGTCTATGGCGACGGCAAGGACATCATCGGCCGCCCCGTTGCCGTCGGCGACCGGCTGATGGAGATCGCCGACCCGGCCTCCATCGATGTGCAGATCGATATTCCGGTCGGTGATGCGCTGGTCGTGAAGCCCGGCGCCGAAGTGAAGCTCTTCCTCGACTCGAATCCGCTTGATCCCGTCGGAGGCCGGATCGTCCGCGCCGATTACAAGGCGCGCCCGCGCGACGGCGCGACGCTCGCCTACCGGGCCATCGTCCAGTTCGACGAGGCACCCGCTCCCGCACCCCGACTCGGCGTGCGCGGTACGGCCCAGGTCTATGGCGAGGATGTGCCGCTCTGGTTCTATCTGCTGCGCAGGCCGATTTCCGCGTTCCGGCAATGGAGCGGGCTGTGACGGCGCTGACCGAGGCCCCGCCGCTCCCGGTCCTGAGACCGGACCTCGCCCTGCTGCAGGGCGCGCCCGGCCGGCAGGGCGAGCCGCGCTGGCTGATCCATGACGCCCTGCAACAGCGCTTCATCCAGCTCGAAGACACCGCGCATCGCCTGCTCACGCTCTGGCCGCTATGCCGTACTGCCGGCGAACTCGCCAGTGCGATGGAGCGCCATTTCGGCATCGAGGTCGATGCGCGGGAGATCGAGGCCTTCGTCGCCTTCCTGCACACCAATCACCTGACCGCCGGCGACGACTGGCGACGGCTGCATGCGCTCAGCCAGCAGCATCGTTCCCTGATCTGGCGCGCGCTGCACGGCTATCTCTTCGTCCGCATCCCGCTGCTGCGGCCCAACGCCTTCCTGCAGCACAGCTTTCCGGCGGTGTCCTTCCTGTTCACCCGCACGGCCTTCGCCATCCTGATGCTGGTCGGGGCTGGCGGGCTTTATCTGGCGTCGCGCCAATGGGAGGCCTTCGTCACCACCTTCAGCTATCTCTTCACCGTCGAGGGCTTTCTTGCCTTCGCCGCCACGCTGGTACTGGTCAAGATCGCCCACGAGCTCGGGCATGCCTATATGGCGGTGCGCTTCGGCTGCGCGATTCCGACCATGGGCATCGCCTTCGTCGTGCTGACGCCGATGCCCTATACGGACGTAACCGATGCCTGGCGGCTGCAGGACCGGCGCCAGCGTCTGCTGATCGACAGCGCCGGCATGCTGGTCGAACTCGGCATCGCCGCCATCGCAACGCTGCTGTGGTCCTTCCTGCCCGACGGCCCCTTGCGCTCGATGGCATTCATGCTGGCGACCGTTGGCTGGCTGATGAGCCTGGCGGTCAATCTCAATCCCTTCATGCGCTTCGACGGCTATTATCTGGCTTCCGATATCGTCGGTATCGAGAACCTGCAGCCGCGCGCCTTCGCGCTGGGGCGCTGGCGGCTGCGCGAGTTGCTCTTCGGCCTCGGCCTGCCCAGTCCCGAGCGACTGCCCGCCGGGACGCAGGCGCTCCTGATCGTCTATGCCTGGATGACCTGGGTCTACCGGCTGGTGCTGTTTCTGGGCATCGCGCTGTTCGTCTACCACTACTTCTTCAAGGCACTCGGCATCGCGCTGTTCCTGGTGGAGATCATCTATTTCATCGCCTTCCCGATCGCCTCCGAACTTGCGGCCTGGTACCGCATGCGCAGACCAATCCTGACGAGCCGGCGTAGCTGGATCACCGGGGCGCTTCTTGCGCTGGCGCTTTGCGCTGTGCTGGTCCCGTGGTCGCGTACGATCCGGGTCCCGGCCTTGCTGGAAGCCGCGGAAACCGCACAGCTCCATGCACCACGCCCTGCCCTCGTCACACGCGTCTCCGTCGCACAGGGGGAAGAGGTCGTCGCCGGCCAGGAGCTGATCAGCCTGCGCTCGCCTGCGCTCGAACAGGCCCTGACCGACGCCCGCATCCGGCTCCAGTTGAACAGCTTGCGCATGGCGCGCCGCGCCGGCGACGAGCTCGACCGCGAAGAGACGACCGTCCTCGACAACGAACGCCGCGCCCTGCTCGGCCGCATCGAAGGCTTGGCGCGCGAAGCGGCGCAACTCACCATCGCGGCGCCGATCGCCGGCCGTGTCCTGGAAATCGGCACCGGCCTGCATCCCGGTCGCTGGGTCAATCCGCGCGAGCAGCTAGCCCTCGTCGGCCGGCCGGACCGCCTCAGCGCCCGCGGCTATGTCGCCGAGAAGGATCTTTGGCGCGTCCAGCCGGATGCTCCCGCCACCTTCATCCCGGAAATGCCGACGCGGGCAGCCGTCTCCCTGCAGCTCGACGACGTCTCGCTTGCCGGCGTGACGGCGCTCGACCTTGCGGAACTCGCCTCGACTCATGGCGGGCGCGTCGCCGCGACTGAAGACCAGCAGCGGCGCCTTGTGCCGAAGAGCGGAGAGTTTCTGGCCGTTTTCGCCGCGGCGCCGGATGAAACCGACCCGGCACCGGAGCGCGCGATCCGAGGTCTGATTCATCTGCGGGGTGAAGCTGAAAGTATCGCCGCTGGTGCCTGGCGGCAGGTGCTCAAGGTGCTCGTCAGGGAGAGCGGCGCCTGATCTCAGGCGCCGCGGCAAACGGGGAAACGAAAAGGCCGACAGCAACGGCCGAGGTGATCGGAGCTGCAGGCAGCTCCCAAGAAACGACCAGAAGACGAACCGAGTGCGGGATACCGCGACGCAAGTTTTAGATCCTGAGAGGGACGCGAAGCCCATGTCGAAAGAGATGCCCAAGCGTTGGCGCACGAAGAAGACGGAGAAGGCCAAGCCCGCAAGCGCTGCGGGCCGTTTCGGCCTGAAGGCCTCCGTCTCATACCTCCTGCTCGAGCAGCGGATGGTCTTCGACGGCGCGGCGGTCGACACCGCCAATCAACTTGCCGCGACAGGAGATCCGGCCGGACCTGCCAATCTTCCAGGCGAAGGGCATGAGTCGGCGGGCGGGCCGCCACCCGAGCAGGAGTCTTCACCGGCAGCCGCAGGCAGCGTGCCCGCCACGGGGGGAGAACCGCACGCGGCGGAACCTGCCGCAGCGCCGCAGCCGGAACCTCCCGCCCCGATCGAGATCGCGGGCGACGGCTATATGGTCGCAGAACCGCCATCCACCGCGATCGTCTTCATCGATGCCAGCGTCCGCGATGCGCAGGCACTGGCGCAGAATGTCACGCCGGGCACCACCGTCGTCATGCTCGATCCGACGAAGGATGGCCTGCAGCAGATTGCCGGCTATCTCGAGGGCCGCCACGACATCGACAGCCTGCATATCGTGTCGCACGGCGATTCCGGCGAGCTGCGCCTGGGCAACGGGCTCTATAACAACGCGAATATCGAGGATTTCGCGGCGACGCTCTCGGAAATCGGCTCCGCTTTGTCGCGGGACGGAGATATCCTGCTTTATGGCTGCGACACGGCCTTCGGCACGGCAGGCGAACGTTTCGTCTCAAATCTCTCGGCGATGACGGGCGCCGATATCGCCGCCTCCAACGATCCGACCGGCTTCTCCGATCTCGGCGGCGACTGGCAGCTGGAATACCGCACCGGGTTGGTCGAAGCCGATCTCGCCATCACGCGCGAGGGGCAGGATGCGTATGATCATGTACTCGATGTCGCCGCCAGCACCGGTAACGGTGCGCTTCTGGTCTCCGCCGGCAACGCGCTCTACAGCGTCGATGCCGCCACGGGGAAAGCGACGCTTCTGACCACAGTCCCCTCTTCCGTCGGCGGTGTCAGCTTCGGCGGCCCGGTCAATTCCATCGCAGCCGATCACACCAACGGGCTGGTCTATTACGTCGACAGCACGACCAGCAGTTCGAACCGCGCTCTGTTCGCCTACGATTACATCAACAACACCCACATCCTGATCGATTCCGACCTCACCAATAACGGGGCCGGCGCCAGCATCACCGTAGGCTCGACGGGGGTTGGCGGCGGTGGCGCTGCCTTCGCCAACGGCATCCTCTATCTCGCCGTCGAGAACACATCCGGCTCCGACGACACAATCTTCCGCATCACCTTCACCGGCAATGGCCGCACCGTCGCCACGGCCAATGTGTTCGCCACCAACATTACGAACACGGACTGGGGCGACGTCTCTATCGACCAGACCAACAACGTTCTGCTCAGCATGACCGGTACCACGCTGAACCGCTACAACCTCTCGACCGGCGCCCTGGTGTCCTCCGCGACCATGGCCGTCAGCGGGCAGTCCGGTACCGATATCAACGGCAATTTCTACGTCGTCGGCACGACGATGCAGCAGATCAACCCCATCACAGGCGCCAGCATCGGCACCGGAGCGACCATCACGACCAACGGCACGACGGCACTGGCGAATATCAGTGACGCCACGCGCTGGGTTCCGCCGACGAGCACGATCGGCGACCGCATCTTCGACGACGACAACAACAACGGTGTCTCGAACGCAGGCGAAGGCGGCCTTGCCAACGTCACGGTCCAGCTCATCGACGACGTCAACGGCAACGGCACGGTCGATGCCGGCGAGCGCGTACTCGCCACCGACACGACCGACGTCACCGGCGCCTACCTTTTCACCGGCGTGCTGCCGGGCAACTACATCGTCCGCGTCACCGACACCAACAACGTGCTCGGCGGCGCGAGCCCGACCACTGGCACCGCGACACGCGCGGTCGCTATCGGCGCGATCGGCGCCAGCAATCTGGCTGCCGATTTCGGTTACAACCGCACGCCGCCGGTGATCGACCTGAACTCGACGCCGGCGCTGACGAATATCGTCAGCAATGGTGGTTTCACCGGCAATGCCAGCGGCTGGACCTCGACCGGCTCGACCAGTTTCTCGTCCTCCATCGGCTCGGGCGGCGCGATTGCTTGGATCTCGGATGCGAGCACGGGAACACTGACGCAGACCGGCCTGACCGGCCTGAACAACGGCCCGGCACCGAGCGGCTCCGCGCAAGTGATCTTCGGACTGGGCTGGAACAACGGCGCGCTCGATCTCGGCGTGCCGGCGACGTTGACGATCTCTGTCGGCGGCGTGGTCTATGCCACGGTCACCACGCCGACCGGCGCCGGGCCGGCGCTGATCGAATACCAGAACGGCGCCACCGGCTCGCCGGCCAGCATCGCCGCCAGCACACTGAACGCCTGGACCTATACCGACATCACGATCAACCTGCCGACCACCGTCGCCGCCTCCGGCAACCTGGCCTTCACCTACAACACCGCCCTGCTCGGCAGCGACGACATCTCGATCGATAACGTGCGCGTCAACGCCTATACCGACGCGACGCCGGGACGGGACTGGAGCGCGGGCTACACGGAGAACGGCACGCCGGTCTCGATCGCGGCGCCCGCCGCCTCCATCACCGACGCCGACAACGCCAACATGGCCTCGGCGACGATCGTGCTGACCAACAAGCAGGCCGGCGACCAATTGAGGATCGGCGGCGCCACGGGCACGATCCTCGCCAACGGTTCCAGCGGCACGATCAACGGCATCGCCTACACGGTCGTCGACAACGGGACGAGCGTCACGATCCAGCTCAGCGGCTCGGCGACGACGGCGGTCTATGCCAGCACGATCCAGTCGGTGGTCTTCGAGAGCACCAGCGACGCGCCTTCAACGGCCGCGCGCGTATTCAACGTGAATGTCAGCGACGGGACGCAGCTTTCGAACACCGCCGTCTCGACGATCTCGGTGACGGCCGTCAACGACCCGCCGAGCCTGGATCTCGACGCCTCGGGCGCGGGCACCGGCTTCACGACGGGCTATACTGAGAACGGGACCGGCATCGCCATCGTCGACACCGATGTCAGCATCGTCGACCCCGACAACAGCACCATGGCCTCGGCCACGGTCGTCATCACCAACGGTCAGGCCGGCGATCTTCTCTCCGTTACCGGCACGCTGCCGACCGGGATCACCGCGTCCTACAACGCTTCGACCTACACGCTGACATTGACCGGCACAGCGACGCAGGCCGCCTATCAGACGGCGCTGCAGCAGGTCCGCTTCTCGTCCTCCTCGGATGCGATCGTCACCACCAGCCGCGCCATCAACGTCACGGTCAACGACGGCGCCGCCTCGTCCAACATCGCCGTAGCGACGGTCGCGATCACCGCCGTCAACGACGCGCCGGTCAACACGCTGCCGGCTGGTTTCTCCCTGGCGGAGGACGGGACGCTCGGCCTCGCCGGGCTGTCGGTCATCGATCTCGACGCCGGCTCGGGCACGATGACGGTGACGCTCGCGGTCTCCGGCGGCACATTGGCCGCCGCTTCCGCCGGCGGCGTCACCGTCGCCAATTCCGGCACCGCGAGCATCACGCTCAGCGGCACGCTCGCCAACATCAATGCCTATCTCGCGGCAACCGGTCCCGCCCGCATCAGCTTCACGCCTGTCGCGGATTTCAACGGCGCGGTCACGCTGACGATGACGACCAATGACGGCGGCAATACCGGCACCGGCGGTGCGCTGACTGATATCGATACCAGCACCATCACCGTCACCGCCGTCACAGACGCGGTCAACGATGCCGTCTCGACCGCCGAGGATACGGCCGCGACCTTCAACGTGCTGGCAAACGACACGTTCAGCAATGCCGGCCGCACGATCACGGCCATCAACGGCTCGGCGATCGCGGTCAATGGCACGGTCACCGTTGCGGGCGGCACGGTTCGCCTCAACGCCAATGGCACGCTCTCCTTCACGCCGACCGCCGACTACAATGGCAGCTTCGCCTTCACCTACACGGTGAGTTCCGGCGGCGTCAGCGAGACCGCCACCGTCAATATGACGGTGACCCCGGTCAACGATGCGCCGACGCTGAGCTTCCCCGGCGCGCAGAGCACCAGCGAGGATACGCCGCGCGCCATCGCCGGCGTCACCGTCGCGGATATCGACTCGAATGCGCTGACGACGACGCTGACCAGCACGAACGGCACGCTTTCGGTTGCCGCCGCCGCGGGCGCCGTCATCGGCGGCAACGGCACAGGGACGGTGACGATCTCCGGCACCGCGGCCCAGATCAACGCGGCGCTGGCCGGGCTCACTTATACGCCGGTGGCGGATTTCAACGGCAGCGCCAGCATTGCCATCACCACCAGCGACGGCGCGCTCAGCGCTAGCGGCTCCTTGGCGGTTTCGGTGAGCGCCGTTGCCGATGCGGTCAATGACAGCGTCTCCACCAACGAGGACACGGCGGCGACCTTCAACCCGCTCGCCAATGACGGCTTCAGCAATCCCGGCCGGGCGATCACCGCCATCAACGGCGTTGCCATCACGGTCAACGGCTCGGTCGCCGTCAGCAATGGCAGCGTGCAGCTCAATGCCGACGGCACCCTGATCTTCACGCCGGCGGCAAACTACAACGGCGCGGTCAGCTTTACCTATACCGTCGCCTCGGGCGGCACGACAGAGACGGCGACCGTCAGCGTCACCGTCAATTCGGTCAACGACGCGCCTGCGGGCACTGACAAGACGATCACGCTCGCCGAGGATACCGGCTACAGTTTCACCGCCGCCGATTTCGGCTTCTCGGACCCGAACGACAATCCCGCCAATACCCTGCAGGCGGTCGTCATCACCACCCTGCCGCCGAATGGCAGCCTGACCCTCTCCGGAACGGCCGTCACCGCGGGGCAAGTCATCGCCGCGGCCAATATCGCCAACCTGCGCTGGACGCCGGCACCGGATGCCAATGGTGCGGCGCTGGCGTCTTTCACCTTCCAGGTCCGAGACAATGGCGGCACAGCCAATGGCGGGCAGAATACGGACCCGATCCCCAATACGATCACCTTCGACGTAACGCCGGTCAACGATGCCCCGGTCAACGGCCTGCCCGCCTCTTTTGCGACCAACGAGGACATCTCGCTCAGGCTCGCCGGCCTCTCGGTCAGCGATGTCGATGCAGGCAGCGGCAACTATACCGTGACGCTCTCGGTCGGCACAGGCGGCACGCTGACGGCGAGCCCGGCAGGCGGCGTCACCATTGCCGGCTCTGGCACCGCGTCGATCACGCTGACGGGCACGCTTGCCAGCATCAACGCCTATCTGGCGGGAGGCTCCGCCCCGGTCTTCGTCCCGACGGCGGATTTCAACGGCAATGTCACGCTGACCATGGTCAGCAGCGACGGCTCGCTGACCGATACCGACACGCGCGTGATTGCGGTCGCGGCCGTCAATGATCCGCCGATCGGCTCCAATGGCAGCCTGACCACGCCCGAGGACGTGGCCTTCTCGGGCACCCTGCCCGTCGCCACCGATGTCGACGGCCAGGCGCTGACCTATGGACCTGGCGCCACCGCGCCGGCCCATGGCTCGGTGGCGATCAACCCGAACGGTACCTACACCTATACCCCCGCGGCGAACTTCAACGGCACCGATCGCTTCACCTATACGGTCAGCGACGGCATCGTGGCGGTCGAGTACACGATCACGGTCACGGTCAGTCCGGTCAACGACGCGCCGGTGGCGAACCCGGTCACGGCCACGACGAACGAAGATACGACGCTGACCGTGGGCGCGGCCGGGGGCGTGCTGGCCTCCGCCAGCGATGTCGACGGCGATGTCCTTGCCGTCGCGACCTTCACGATCGGCGGCACCGCCTACACGGCGGGGCAGACGGCGAGCGGAGCCTGGGGCTCGTTCACGCTCAATACCAACGGTTCCTACAGCTATGTGCCCGCGGCGAATTTCAACGGCGCGGTGCCGCAGGTCGGTTTCACGATCAGCGACGGCAGCGCCACGGCCTCCTCGACGCTGACGATCAATGTCACGCCGGTCAACGACGCGCCGGGCTCGACGCCGATCGCCAGCCAGATCGGCGCCGATGCGCAAACAGTTTCCTTCGACATCTCCGGCAATTTCTTCGATGTCGATGTCGGCGACACCCGGACCTATGCCGCGAACGGCCTGCCGCCCGGCCTGACGCTCAATCCGATCACGGGTGTGATCTCAGGCACGCTCGACCGCAGCGCCAGCCTGGGCAGCCCCTACAGCGTCACGATCACCGCCACCGATGCAGGCGGGCTCAGCACAAGCCGCAGCTTCACCTGGACAGTGACAAATCCTTCGCCGATCGCGCGCAACGACGCGCTGGCGACGACGGAGAACGCCAATATCAGCGGTTCCGTCTTCGCCGATCACGGCAGCGGCGCCGACAGCGATCCGGATGGCGACCCGATCACGGTCTCGGCGGTCAATGGCGTCGCGGGCGCGGTCGGCACCGCCGTTACCGGCACGAATGGCGGCTCCTTCACCATCGCCGCCAATGGCAGCTACAGCTTCGTCCCCGGCACGGCCTTCGACGACCTTGCCGCCGGCCAGACCCGCACGACCAGCGTTACCTACACGATCTCGGACGGACAGGGCGGCACTTCGACCGCGACGGTGACCGTCACCGTCACCGGCCAGAACGACGCGCCGGTCGCGGTCAATGACAGCTTCACCACGCCCGAGGATACGCCGGTCACCTTCGACCCGCGAGCCAATGACAGCGATATCGACGGCAATGCCCTGACGATCACCCAGATCAATGGTGCTGCGGTCACGGTCGGCGTGCCGGTCGCCGTCACCGGCGGCACGGTCACGCTCAACGCCAACGGCACGCTGACCTTCGCGCCGGCGCTCAACTACAATGGTTCGCCGAGCTTCACCTATACGATCTCGGACGGCACCACGACCGCAACCGCGACCATCAACGGCACCGTCACACCCGTCAACGACGCGCCGATCGCGCGCAACGACGCGCTGGCGACGACGGAGAACGCCAATATCAGCGGTTCCGTCTTCGCCGATCACGGCAGCGGCGCCGACAGCGATCCGGATGGCGACCCGATCACCGTCTCGGCCGTCAATGGCGTCGCGGGCGCGGTCGGAACCGCCGTTACCGGCACGAATGGCGGCTCCTTCACCATCGCCGCCAATGGCAGCTACAGCTTCGTCCCCGGCACGGCCTTCGACGACCTTGCCGCCGGCCAGACCCGCACGACCAGCGTTACCTACACGATCTCGGACGGACAGGGCGGCACCTCGACCGCGACGGTGACCGTCACCGTCACCGGCCAGAACGACGCGCCGGTCGCGGTCAATGACAGCTTCACCACGCCCGAGGATACGCCGGTCACCTTCGACCCGCGAGCCAATGACAGCGATATCGACGGCAACGCCCTGACGATCACCCAGATCAACGGCGCAGCGGTCACGATCGGCGTGCCGGTCGCCGTCACCGGCGGCACGGTCACGCTCAACGCCAATGGCACGCTGACCTTCGCGCCGGCGCTGAACTATAACGGCTCGCCGAGCTTCACCTATACGATCTCGGACGGCACCACGACCGCAAACGCGACCGTCAACGGCACCGTCACACCCGTCAACGACGCGCCCGTTGCTGCCGGCGACAGCATCACCGTCACCGAAGACACGCCCTTTACCTTCGATCCGCGCAGCAATGACAGCGATGTCGACGGTAACCCGCTGAGCATCACCCAGATCAATGGCACCAACATCGCCAGCGGCGGCTCCGTCGTGATCCCCGGCGGCACCGTCACGCTGAATGCCAACGGCACGCTGACCGTCTCGCCGGCGGCGAACTACAATGGGCCGATCGGCTTCACCTACACGATCAGCGACGGCGCCGGCGGCACCGCCAGCGCGACCGTCTCTGGTACCGTGACGGCGGTGAACGACCCGCCTGTCGCGGTCGACGATGTGGTGACGCTCGCCGAGGACGGCAGCGCGACCTTCGACGTCCGCGCCAATGACGGTGATGTCGAGGGCAATCCGCTTAGCATTACGCAGATCAATGGCAGCCCGATCACCGTGGGCGTGCCTGTCACGGTGGCCGAGGGCAGCGTGACGCTGAACGCCAACGGCACGTTGACCTTCCTACCCAACGCCAATTTCAACGGCGCGACCAGCTTCACCTATACGATCTCTGACGGTCAGGGCGGCACCGCGACGGCAACGGTCGCCGTGACGGTCGCCGGCGAAAACGACGCTCCGATTTCCTCGAACGGCAGCCTGACCACGAACGAGGACACGGTCTTTTCCGGCACGCTACCGACCGCGACCGATGCCGACAACGACCCCGTGACCTATTCCGCCGGCACCACGGTGCCCGCCCATGGCACGGTCACCATCGCCGCGAATGGTAGCTATACCTATACCCCAGCCGCCAATTTCGCGGGCAGCGACACGTTCAGCTTCGTGGTTTCCGACGGCTTCGGCGGCCAGAACGAATATTACGTCACCGTCACCGTGCTGCCGGTGAATGACGCACCCGGGGCCGGCACGATCCCGGCTCTAAGCCAGGCCGAGGCCACTGCCGTCGATCTTAACATCTCCGGCTATTTCAGCGATCTCGACGGCGACACGCTGAGCTATTCGGCCGGCGGCACGCTGCCGCCCGGCCTCACCCTGAACAGCGCGACCGGCGTCATCAGCGGTACCATCGCCAATGATGCCAGCCTCGGTGGGACGGGCGGTGCCTACACGGTCGTGATCACGGCTTCGGACGGACAGGGAGGCTCCGTCCAGAGCAGTTTCACCTTCACTGTCATCAACCCGGCCCCGATCGCAAACAACGACACGGTCAACGCGACCGAGGACACTCCGGCCGTCTTCAACGTCATCACGGGCGTCGGCACGGTCAGCGGCGCGGCTGGCGCCGACAGCGACCCGGACGGCGACACGCTCCAGCTCGTCTCGGCCAGCGCCGGCAACGGCACGGTCTCCTTCCAGCCGAACGGCACGATCACCTACACGCCATCAGCCAATTTCAACGGCGCCGACACCATCGTCTACACGATCTCGGATGGGCAGGGCGGCACCGCCACGGCAACCGTGACCATCACGGTCGGAGCGGTCAACGACCCTCCGGTCGCGACCCCGATCGTCGACCGGACGGTATATGACGGCGACACGATCTCGCTCGACGCCAGCGCCTTCTTCAGCGATGCCGATGGCGACGGCCTCAGCTACACGGTCACCGGCCTGCCCCCCGGCCTGAGCTATGATCCCGCGACGGGCCTCATCGGCGGTCGCATCCTGCCCGACGCCTCGGGATCGACCGGCAGCGCCACCTTCACCGTGCAGGTCACCGCGAGCGATGGCAGCGCCAGCGCGGCCACCAGCTTCGTCTACACGGTGCTCAACCGGCCTCCGATCGCCAATAACGACGCGGCGACGACACCCGAGGACACCCCCGTCGATATCCCAGTCCTGGCGAATGATAGCGATCCCGACGGCGATATCGACGAGATCATCCGCGTCAACAACGTGGTGCTGACATTGGGCGGCCCATCCGTCACGACTGCCAATGGCTCGGTGCAGCTCGTGCTGGTCGGCGGCGTGGAGATGCTGCGCTTCACGCCCAACGCCAATTTCAACGGCGTCGAGACCTTCAGCTACACCGTCGACGACGGCAATTCCGGCGTTGCCACCGCGACCGTGACGGTGACCGTAACCCCGGTGAACGATGCGCCGGACGCCGCCCCCATCCCGAACACGACGCGCGCCGACGGGCAGGCCTTCAACTACAATCTCGGTGCGTTCTTCAGCGATGTCGACGGCGATACGCTGACCTACGCCGTTTCAGGCCTGCCGAGCGGGCTGAGCTACGACCCGCTGACGGGCATCGTCTCCGGCACCATCGACCGCAATGCGAGCCAGGGCGGCCCGGCCAATGACGGCGTCTATACGGTGACGATCACCGCAAGCGACGGCAATGGCGGAACGCGACCTTCAAGCTTCACGCTGACCATCACCAATCCCGGCCCGGCCGCGGTCAACGACACCGCGACGACGAACGAGGACACGCCCGTCGAGATCTCGCCGCTGCTGAACGACATCGACCCGGACGGCGATCCGCTGACGATCACCTCCGCAAGTGCCGGGCACGGCACGGTCTCGATCCTGAACGGCGTGATCACCTACACGCCCGCAGCCAATTTCAACGGCACCGACACGATCGTCTACGCCATCTCCGATGGGAATGGCGGCACCTCGAGCGCCGTGATCATCGTCACCGTGAACGCCGTAAACGATGCGCCGGTCGCGAGCCCGATCCCGACCGTGATCGACTCGAACGGCGAGACCGTCCTCCTCGACATCAGCACCTATTTCACCGATGCCGACCGCGACGATCTCGATTTCACGATCACCGGCCTGCCGCCAGGGCTGACCTATGACGCCGAGACCGGCATCATTTCCGGGACGCTGACGCCCGACGCGTCGAATGGCGGGCCCTATACCGTCACGATCACCGCCAGCGACGGCAATGGCGGCACGGTCCAGACCAGCTTCATCTGGCAGGTGCTGAGCACGCCGCCCATGGCAGCGAACGATGCCTTCGCGGTCAACGAGAACGAGAGCACGACCGGCAACGTGCTGACCAATGACGGCGACCCCGGCGGCGGCGCCCTGACAGTGACCGGCGTCGCCGGTTCCGCAGGCAATGTGGGCACCGCGGTGACGGGCTCGCAGGGCGGCAGCTTCGTCATCGATGCACTTGGCAATCTCAGCTTCAATCCCGGCACCGATTTCGACAATCTGCGCGCCCGCGAGACGCGCACGACGACCGTGACCTATCAGGTCACCAATGCAGGCGGGGAAACCGACACCGCGACCGTGGTGGTGACGGTGACCGGGGTCAACGACCTGCCTACCGCGGAAACATTGCCCGATCGCACCCGCTCCGATGGCGAGGCGGTCAATTACAATGTCGGCGACTTCTTCACCGATATCGAAGGCGAGGATATCGACTTCGTCATCACCGGCCTGCCGCCGGGCCTGAACTACGACCCCGAGACCGGCCGCATATTTGGCACGATCGCTGGCAATGCGAGCCAGGGCGGCCCAGGCAATAACGGTATCTATAGCGTCACCGTCAGTGCCAGCGATGGCCATGCAGGCACGATCGAGCGGACCTATCAGATCATCGTCACCAACCCGGCCCCGACCGCCGTCAACGATGCCGCGACGACGAACGAGGACACCGCTGTCACCATCAATGTCCTCGGCAACGATGTCGATCCCGATGGCGACACGCTGACGTTGGACCCGAGCTTCACGCCGAGCGCTGGCCACGGCACGCTGACCGTCAACCCGAACGGCACGCTGACCTACACGCCCGCAGCCAATTTCAACGGCACCGACACGATCGTCTATCGCATCACCGACGGTCAGGGCGGCTTCAGCACCGCGCTGGTCAACATCACGGTGACCGCAGTCAATGACGACCCCGTCACGACCCCGATCGCCGACATGTCGCTGAATGACGGCGCGCCGGTCAGCTTGAATGTCAGCGGCAATTTCGCCGATCCGGAAGGCAGCGCCTTGACGTATACGGTCACGGGCCTGCCGCCAGGCCTGAGCTACAACGCGTCGACGGGCCTGATTTCCGGCACCGTCGCGGCCGGCGCATCCGGGCCGACCGGCAGTCAGGACTATGTTGTCACGGTCAGCGCCGGCGACGGCCAAGGCACGGCCTCGATCCAGTTCACCTACACCATCGTGAATATCGTCCCGCAGGCCGCGAACGATACGATCCAGGCCACCGAAGATGCGCCGATCCTGATCCCGGTGCTCGCCAACGACGCTGACCCGGATGGCGACGCCATCGCGATCATCAGCGTCGAGGGCACCGCGCTCACTGTAGGCGGTCCGGCCGTTGCCGTAGCCAATGGCAGTGTCTCGCTCGTGCTCGACGGCGGCGTGCAGAAGCTGCTGTTTTCGCCGAACCCCAACTACAACGGCACTGTTTCCTTCACCTACGGCATCGGCGACGGCAATGGCGGCACAGCCTCCGCGACCGTGACCATCAATGTCGCCGCGGAGAACGATGCGCCGACCGTGTCGAGCCCGATCCCGGACCGCAGCCAGGCCGATGGCAGCGCAATCTCCTTCGACGTCTCCGGCAATTTCCAGGATATCGACGGCGACACGCTGAGTTATTCGGCCGGCGGCACCTTGCCGCCTGGCCTGACGATCGATCCCGCCACGGGCCGGATCAGCGGAACGCTCGCGAGCAATGCCAGCCAAGGTGGTGCCGGCGGCGTCTATACGGTGGTGATCACGGCGTCGGACGGACAGGGCGGCACGGTACAGAACAGCTTTACCTTCACCGTCACCAATCCGGCCCCGATCGCCAATAACGACACGGTCAACGCGACCGAGGACACGCCGGCCGTCTTCAACGTCATCACGGGCGCGGGTACGGTTGGCGGTGCGGCTGGCGCCGACAGCGACCCTGACGGCGACACGCTCCAGCTCGTCTCGGCCAGCGCCGGCAACGGCACCGTTTCCTTCCAGCCGGACGGCACGATCACCTACACGCCTAACGCCGATTTCAACGGCACCGACACCATCGTCTACACCATCTCCGATGGCCAGGGCGGCACTGCCACTGCGACCGTCAACGTCACGGTCGCAGCGGTAAACGACGTGCCCGTCGTCGATCTGAACGGTGCTGCGCCGGGCACCGGCTACGCGGGCGGCTTCATCGAGGATGGCGGGCCGGTCCCGATCGTCGGTGCCGATGCGGTGATCCAGGATGTCGAGAACAGCATCGTCACGCTCGACATCACCATCGCCGGCACGGATCGGAACGGTGCGGCCGAGCATCTGAACATCAACGGCAGCACGGTCCTGGCCTATGGCACCCCTGCGAACGGCGCGGTGAGCTTCGGCAGCGTCAGCCTTGCTTACAGCTATGACGGCGCGGGATCCCTGCGGATCCAGAATGCCGCCGGTACCGGCCAGCCGATCCCGGCCGAGGCGCTCACCGCCCTGCTCCAGGCCCTGCGCTACGAGAACACAAGCAACAATCCGACGGCCGGAGACCGGACCTTCAGCTTCGTCGCCACCGACAGCTCCGGCGGCAGTTCTGCCGCCGCCGTGACGACGATCTCGGTCAGCGGGACCAATACTGCGCCCGTCGCCACGAACGACACCACCACGACGACGGAGAATGCCGCCATCACCGGAACGGCGCCCGGCGTGCTAGCCAATGACAGCGATCCGGAAGGCGACACGCTCGGCGTGGTCGCGGTCGCGGGCAGCGCGGGCAATCTCGGCGCGCCTGTAGTTGGCAGTGCCGGCGGCAGCTTCGTGCTGCAGGCCGATGGAAGCTACACTTTCGATCCCGGAACGGCCTTCGACGACCTCAAGGCCGGCGAGCAGCGTGTCACCAGCGTGACCTACACCGTTTCCGATGGGAACGGCGGCACCGCGACGGCGACGCTGAGCGTCACCGTAACCGGAGAAAACGACGCGCCGGTCGGCAGTGGCACCGCGATCTCGCTCGACGAGGACACGCAGGCTTCCGGCGCGCTGCCGGTCGCAGTCGATCCGGACGGAGATGCCCTGACCTATGCACTGGTCGGCAACGCCAGCCACGGCACCGTCACGGTCAGCGCCGACGGCACCTATGTCTACACGCCGGCCGCGAACTATTTCGGCGCGGACAGCTTCACCTACAGCGTCAGCGATGGCACTGCCGACGTGACCTACACGGTCACGATCGACGTTCTGCCGGTCGAGGACGGGCCTGTCGCCGGACCGCTGCCCGACCTCGCCATGGTCGATGGACAGGCTCCGAGCATCGACGTCTCCGGTGCCTTCTCCGACCCTGACGGGGAGCCCCTGTCCTTCACGGCCGGCGGATTGCCGAGCGGGCTGAGCATCTCGACCACCGGCGTCATCTCCGGCACCGTCGACAATTCGGCTTCGCAGCAGGCTGGCGGCCTTTATGCTGTGACCGTGACCGCGGCGGATGCTGCCGGGAACGCCGTCAGCCGCAGCTTCACCATCACCGTCACCAACCCCGCGCCGACAGCGGTGGACGATCTCCGCAGCACCGGCGAGAACGCGCCCGCCACGGGCAACGTCATCAGCAACGACAACGATCCGGACGGCGACACGCTGACCGTTATCGCGGTCGGCGCCAGCGGCAACGGCGTCGGCACCCCGGCGGCAGGCTCGGCCGGCGGCAGCTTCACGATCCTCGCCGATGGCAGCTACACCTTCGATCCGGGCACGGCCTTTGACGATCTGGCCGCCGGCCAGGCGCGCGAAACCAGCATCAGCTACACCATCTCCGATGGCGAAGGCGGCACCGCCAGCGCGCTCCTGCGTATCACCGTCACCGGCTCCAACGATGCACCGATCGCCACGGATTCCAGCGCCACGACGGCCGAGGACACCGCAGTAACCGGCGCGATCGCGGCGAGCGATGCGGAAGGCGACGCACTGAGCTTCACGCTCGTCGCTCAGCCGCCGAACGGCACCGTCACGCTCAATCCGGACGGCAGCTATGCTTACGTGCCGGCCGCCGATTTCAATGGCACGGATGCCTTTTCCGTCACGGTCTCGGACGGCAATGGCGGCGCGACGACAGTCACCGTCACCGTGACGGTGACGCCGGTCAACGATGCCCCGGTCGGCTCCGACGGCGCGATCACCGTGACGGAGGACACCCCGTTCAGCGGCACGCTACCGGTCGCGACCGATGTCGACGGCCCCGGCTTGACCTATGCCGCCGGCACGATCGCCCCCCAGCACGGCACGGTTGCGATCAATGCGGACGGCACCTTCACTTACACCCCCGATGCCGATTACAGCGGCCCGGACAGCTTCACCTATACGGTCTCGGACGGCATCGCTCCGCCGCAGAGCTACACGATCATCGTCACGGTCTCCGGCGAGAACGACGCGCCCATTGCCGTGGACGACAGCGCTTCGACGGAAGAGAACACCGCGGTTTCCGGCGTCGTCACCGGCAATGACAGCGACCCGGACGGCGATGCGCTGAGTGTGGTCGGCGTCGGCGCGCCCTCGGGCGGGGTCGGCAGCGCGGTCGCGGGCTCGGCCGGCGGAAGCTTCGTCATTGCGGCCGATGGCAGCTTCACCTTTACGCCCGGCGCAGATTTCGACGACCTGCAGCTCGGCGAGCAGCGCCAGACCAGCGTCGCCTACACGATCTCGGACGGCAATGGCGGCACCGCCACGGCGACGCTTGTCGTCACCGTCAACGGCAGCAACGATGCGCCGAGCGGCGGAGCTCTGCCGCCATTGGCCGGCACGGACGCCGGCAGCGTCTCCTACGACGCCTCGATCGCCTTCTCGGATGTCGAGGGCGACACGCTGAGCTTCTCGGCTGCCGACCTGCCGGCCGGGCTCTCGATCTCGTCCACCACCGGTGCCATCACCGGCACGCTCGCCAGCGACGCCAGCGTCAACGGCCCCGGCGCGAACGGGATCTATGTCATCACGGTCACCGCGACCGATCCGGGCGGATTGAGCGTCTCGCGCAGCTTCACGCTCACCGTCACCAATCCCCCGCCCGTGGCCGGCAACGACAGCGCGACCACCGCCGAGGATACGGCGCTGATCGGCGCCACCGTCGCGACCAATGACGGCGATCCCGATGGCGACGCACTGACCTATGCCCTGGTCAGCGGGACCGCGAACGGCACGCTGACCTTCCGGGCGGATGGCAGCTACGACTATGTGCCCGCACCGAATTTCAACGGCATCGACAGCTTCATCTACAGCGTCAGCGACGGCCAAGGCGGCACGGCACAGGCGGTCGTCACGATCACGGTCACGCCGGTCGACGATGCGCCCGTCGCGGTCGACGATCCAGGTGCCTTCGCGATCGACGAGGATGGCAGCGCCACGATCACGCCGCTTGCCAATGACAGCGACCCCGACGGCAACGCACTTACGATCACGCGGATCGCTAACCAGGCCATCGCCATCGGCGGCTCCGTCGCGGTCACCGGCGGCGTCGTGACGCTCAACGGCGACGGCTCGCTGACCTTCGCCGCCAATGCCGACTACAATGGCGCGCCTTCCTTCACCTACACGATCTCCGATGGCACCATCGAGGCCACGGCCACGATCACCGGCACCGTCAATCCGGTGAACGATGCGCCGGTCAACGGCCTGCCCTCGTCGTTCACCGGCACGGAGGACACGCCGCTCGCGCTGACCGGCATCTCGGTCGTCGATGTCGATGCCGGAAGCGCGCCTATCACGGTCACCCTGAGCGTCGATGCCGGCAGCCTGACGGCCGGCTCGGCCGGCGGGGTCACGGTTGCGGGTTCCGGCACAGGCGCGATCGTGCTCACCGGCACGCTCGCCGACATCAACGCCTATCTCGCCGGCCCGGGCGCCCCGATCTACCAGCCTCCGGCAAACAGCAACGCTGCGGTAACGCTGACGATGCTGACCAATGACGGCGGCAATAGCGGCACGGGCGGCCCGCTTTCGGACATCGACACGGCAACCATCATTCTCGCCGCCGTCAACGATCCGCCTGTCGTCTCGGCGCCACCGGCCTCGGGAGCCGAGGACACGCCGATCACGGGAGCGGTGATCGCCACCGATCCGGACGGCGACGATCTCTCCTTCTCGCTCACATCCCCGCCGGCCAACGGCACGGTCTCGCTCGCGGCCGATGGCAGCTATGTCTACACGCCTAACCCGAATTTCTTCGGCACCGACAGCTTCACGATTACCGTCGACGACGGCAATGGCGGCATCGTCGCGGTCCCCGTCAACGTCTCCGTGACCCCGGTCAATGACGCGCCGATCGGCTCCGATGCCAGCTTCACCGTGGCGGAAGACGGCAATCTCTCCGGCACGCTGCCACTGGCGACCGATCCCGAAAACGATCCGCTGACCTATGCGCTCGGCGGCCAGGCGAGCTCCGGCGTCGCCACCGTTAATGCCGACGGCACTTTCACCTATGTCCCGAACCCGGATTTCTCGGGTACCGACAACTTCACCTACACGGTCAGCGACGGCAGCCTGACGGTGACGCATACCGTCACCGTCACGGTTACCGAGGACAACGATCCGCCCGTCGCCGGCAACGATGTCGCAACGGTGGCGGAGGATTCCGCCGTCGTGATCGACGTGCTCGCCAATGACGGCGATCCGGACGGCGGCGTGGTCTCGGTTATCGGCGCGAGCGCCGGCAACGGCACCGTCGCCATCAACCCCGACGGCACGCTGACCTACACGCCCAATCCCGATTTCAACGGCACCGACACGATCGTCTACACGATCTCGGATGGGCAGGGCGGGACTGCGTCCGCGACGGTCACAGTCACCGTGACGCCCGTGAACGATCCGCCGGTCGGCTCGAACGTCTTGGCCACCATCGCCGAGGACGGCCTGCTCAGCGGCACGCTGCCCGGCAGCGATCCCGATGGCGATGCCCTGACTTTCACGTTGGCCACGCCGCCCGCGAACGGCACCGCGATGATCAATCCGGATGGCAGCTACAGCTACACGCCGAACCCTGATTTCAACGGCACCGACAGTTTCACTTTCACGATCTCCGACGGCACCGCTCCGCTGCAGACCTACACTGTCTCCATCACGGTGACGCCGGCTGACGACGCGCCCATCGCCAACCCGACCCCGCTCGTGGTCACCGAGGACACGCCCGCAAGCGGCGCCATAAACGCCTACGATCCCGATGGCGGGCCGCTGACCTATGCCCTGACCACGCCGCCGGCCAACGGAACCGTCGTCATCAACGCGGACGGTACCTACACCTACACGCCCAACCCGAACTTCAACGGCGCCGACAGCTTCGCCATCACCGTCACCGACGCGTCCGGCGCCACGCTCGTCGTGCCGATCAGCTTCTCGGTCGCGCCCGTCGACGATCCGCCGGTGGCCAATCCCTCGCCTCTCGCGGTCACCGAGGACACGCCGGCCACGGGTTCGCTCAACGCTTCCGACCCCGATGGCGATCCCCTGACCTATGCGGTGACCACGCCGCCTGCGAACGGCACGCTCGTCGTCAACGCGGACGGCAGCTATACCTACACGCCGAACCAGAACTTCAACGGCCCGGACAGCTTCACGGTTGCGGTCTCCGATCCCCAGGGCAACACCATCCTGGTGCCGGTCTCGTTCACGGTCGCGCCGGTCAACGACCCCCCGGTCGCCAATCCCTCGCCGCTCGTGGTCACCGAGGACACCCCGGCCATCGGCTCGCTCAACGCCTATGATCCCGATGGCGACGCACTGAACTTCGCGGTGAGCACGCCACCGACCGGCGGCACCGTCGTGATCAATCCGGACGGCACTTACACCTACACGCCGAACCCGAACTTCTTCGGCACGGACAGCTTCACGGTCACCATCACGGATGACAGCGGCGCGTCCGTCAGTATCGTGGTGCCCGTCTCCGTCACGGTCTCGCCCGTCAACGATCCACCGGTCGCCAACCCGCCGCCGCTGATCGTCACCGAGGACATGCCGGCCACCGGCTCGCTCAACGCTTCCGACCCCGATGGCGACCTGCTTGGCTACGCGCTGGCGAACCCGCCGGCCAACGGCACCGTGCTGCTCAATGCAGACGGCACCTATACCTATCCCGGCTCCTCTGCGAGAAGATCGAGGCGATCGAGCCTGGCTTCGGCATCGAGATCATGACGCTGGCGGCGACCTTGGCCGAGCCCCTCGAACGAAAGCAGACGGTTAGCTCCCTGGTGGAGGAGACCAGTGCGGACGTGTCCGGCCTCATCGACATCCTAGCCAACCGCGTCGGTGAGCGGGCGGTCTATCGCATGGCCCCGATCGCCAGCGATGTTCCCGAGCGCTCTGTTCGCCGTGTCGCCGCGCTGACGGAAGAGACCGGAGCCGTCTGGCCAGGCCACTGGCCGCGGCCGGCGAGGCTGCTGCCACGACCGGAGCCGGTCGAGACCATGGCTNCGTGTCGCCGCGCTGACGGAAGAGACCGGAGCCGTCTGGCCAGGCCACTGGCCGCGGCCGGCGAGGCTGCTGCCACGACCGGAGCCGGTCGAGACCATGGCTCTGCTGCCGGACCATCCACCGGCCTGGTTCAGCTGGCGCGGGATCCGCCGCCGGGTTCGGCGCGCCGACGGACCGGAGCGCGTGTTCGGCGAGTGGTGGAAGCGCGAGGCCGAGATGGTCGCCGTGCGCGATTACTTCCGGGTCGAGGATGATGCAGGCGAGCGCTACTGGCTCTATCGAGCAGGCGACGGCGAAGACGTCGCCACGGGCTCGCATCGCTGGTTCCTGCACGGCCTATTCGGATGAGCGCGCGCTACGCCGAGCTCCAGGTCACCAGCCATTTCAGCTTCCTGCGCGGCGCCTCCTCGGCCGATGAGCTGTTCGCGCAGGCGGCATTGCTGGGCATCGAAGCGCTCGCTGTCGTGGACCGTAATTCGCTCGCCGGCATCGTCCGGGCACATGAGGCGGCGAAGGCAACCGGCGTCAGGCTGATCGTCGCCTGCCGCCTCGATCTCGCTGACGGCATGTCGCTGCTGGTCTATCCAACGGACAGGCCAGCCTATTCGCGCCTGTGCCGACTGCTCTCCATCGGCAAGAAGCGTGGCGGCAAGGCGCGATGCCATCTCGAATGGTCGGACGTCGTTGCGCATTGCGATGGGCTGGTCGCGGTGCTCGTGCCGGACCTGGCCGACGAGGACTGCGCTTTTCGCCTGCGTCGGCTTCGCGAGGGCTTTGGTGACCGCGCCTATCTCGCCCTCTCGCTGCGGCGCCGACCGAACGACCACCTTCGGCTCCATGAGCTCTCGAACCTTGCCACGCGGATGCGCGTGCCCACGGTCGTGACCAACGACGTGCTCTTCCACGAGCCGGCCAGGCGGATCCTGCAGGACGTCGTGACCTGCATCCGACACAACGTCACGATCGACGCCCTCGGCGATCGGCGCGAGCGCCATGCCGACCGCTATCTGAAGCCTCCGGAGGAGATGCACCGGCTGTTCGCGCGCTATCCCGGGGCCTTGGCCCGGACGCTGCAGATCGCCGATCGATGCCGGTTCTCGCTCGACGAACTCGCTTACCAATACCCGGAGGAGCGCGACGATCCCACGCTGACACCGCAGGAGACCCTTGCGAAGCTGACCTGGGAAGGCGCCAAGCAGCGGTACCCCGAGGGCCTGCCCGAGAGCGTCCGGGCAAGCCTGAACCACGAGCTGACGCTGATCGAAAGGCTCGGCTACGCGCCGTATTTCCTGACGGTGAACGCCATCGTCCGCTTCGCCCGCTCGCGCGACATCCTCTGCCAGGGGCGCGGATCGGCCGCGAACTCCGCCGTCTGCTTCGTGCTCGGCATCACCTCGATCGATCCCGGCCGCAACGACCTGCTGTTCGAGCGCTTCGTTTCGGAGGAGCGTCGCGAGCCGCCCGACATCGATGTCGACTTCGAGCATGAGCGCCGCGAAATCGTCATGCAGTGGGTGTTCGACACCTATGGCCGCGATCGTGCGGCCCTGTGCTCGACCGTCATTCGCTACCGGACCAAGGGGGCCCTGCGCGATGTCGGCAAGGTGCTGGGCCTCCCCGAGGACCTGATCGGGACGCTGTCATCACAGGTCTGGGCCTGGTCCGAGGAGGGCGTCGAGAAGCGGCACGTCGAGGAATTGAACCTCAACCTGGCCGACCGGCGGCTGCGCTTGGCGCTTGATCTCGCCCGCCAGCTTAATGGCACTCCGCGGCACCTCTCGCAGCATCCCGGCGGCTTCGTCCTGACACATGATCGCCTCGACGACCTTGTGCCGATCGAGCCGGCCGCGATGGCAGATCGCCAGGTCATCGAATGGGACAAGGACGATATCGACGCGCTGAAGTTCATGAAGGTCGACGTCCTCGCGCTGGGCATGCTGACCTGCATGAAGCGAGGCTTGGACATGCTTGCCGACCACAAGGGTGTCGCGCTCGACCTGGCCTCGATCCCGCCGGAGGATCCACGGACCTACGCGATGATCCGCAAGGCCGACACGCTCGGCACATTCCAGATCGAGAGCCGCGCGCAGATGTCGATGCTGCCCCGGCTCAAGCCGCGGACCTATTACGACCTCGTCGTGCAGGTCGCGATCGTTCGGCCCGGCCCGATCCAGGGCGACATGGTCCACCCCTATCTCCGGCGACGCGAGGGGCGCGAGCCGGTGCACTATCCCAAGCCCGAGCTGGAGAAGGTCCTGGGCAAGACGCTCGGCGTGCCGCTCTTCCAGGAGCAGGCGATGCGCGTCGCGATCGAATGCGCCGGCTTCACTCCGGGCGAGGCCGACATGTTGCGCAAGAGCATGGCGACCTTCAAGTTCACCGGCGGGGTGTCGAAATTCAAGGAGAAGCTCGTCGCCGGCATGGTCGCCAATGGCTACGAAGCCGAGTTCGCCGAGCAGACATTCCGACAGCTCGAAGGCTTCGGCAGCTATGGTTTTCCGGAAAGCCATGCGGCCTCCTTCGCGCTGATCGCCTACGCCTCCGCCTGGCTGAAATGCTGGCATCCTGATGTCTTCTGCGCCGCGCTCCTGAACAGCCAACCCATGGGTTTCTATGCGCCGGCGCAGATCGTTCGGGATGCTCGCGATCACGGCGTCGAGGTCCGGCCGGTCTGCGCCAACGCCTCCCGCTGGGACTGCACGTTGGAGCCGACCGGCGACGAAACGCGGTTTGCCGTTCGCTTAGGTCTCCGGATGGTCAAGGGGTTGTCCAACGTCCACGCTGCCGCGATCATCACGGCCCGAGCCCGTCTGCCGTTCGAGACAATCGAGGATCTCTGGCGCCGGGCTCGTGTACCCGTGTCGGCGTTGGCGCAGATTGCCGAAGCCGATGGGTTTCGGCCCGGCCTTAGGTTGGCGCGGAGAGAGGCGCTCTGGGCAATCCGCGTTCTGCGCGACGAACCGCTGCCCCTGTTCGCCGCGCCTGCCGATAAGCAGGCCGATGAAACGCCTGAGCCTTCAATCGCACTCCGGCCGATGGCAGCTGGAGGAGATGTGGTCGAGGATTATCGCCATGTCGGGCTGTCGCTTCGCGATCATCCGGTCTCATTCCTGCGGGAGGATCTTCGGCGCAGGGGCATCGTCAGCTGTCAGGCCGCAATGGACGCGCGCGATGGACGCTGGCTCGAAGCCGCCGGCATCGTGCTGGTGAGGCAGCGGCCGGGCTCGGCCAAGGGCGTGATGTTCATCACCCTCGAGGACGAGAGCGGTATCGCCAACCTCGTGGTCTGGCCGAAGGTGTTCGAGCGCTTCCGCCGGACGATCCTGTCGGCGGGGATGGTCGCCGTGCGCGGGCGCATCCAGCGTGAGGGAGAGGTCGTGCATCTGGTGGCACAAAGGCTCACCGACCTATCTGCCGACCTCGCCGGCGTCGGCAAGCGGGATCAGCCATTCCCGCTGCCGCACGGACGCGGCGACGAATTCCACCATGGCTCGCCAACCCCGGACCCGCGCGATCTACCGCCGAAGGGAATGCGGACGCGCGACATCTACATCCCGGATCTGCTTATCGACACTATCAAGGTGAAGACACGGGATTTTCGATGATCCGGCTGCCGGCGGGGATCGAAAGGCTCCTGCCTTGTATGGACCAGCGGAAATGCTGATCTACAATCCATGCTCAGTAATCGCGTTCGGGTCATCGACCTTGAGACGGCCGGCGACGGCCCCCACGACGTCTGTGAAATCGGTTGGCAGGACGTCTCGCTAGGAGCCGATGGACGCTGGGAAGTCACCGAGGAACGCGGCGCGCTTCTCGTCAATCCCGGACGCGCCATCTCCGCCGATACGATGGCAGTGCACCATATTCGGGATGAGGACGTTGCTGGCGCGCCGTACTGGAAGGATATAGCGCCGTCTATCCTGAAGCCGGAGCGCGGAGTATTGGCTTTGGCGGCGCACCGAGCGGCGTTCGAACAGCGATACTGCCGACCGCGGCTGTGCGCGGGTGCTCAATGGATCTGCACCTGGAAATGCGCCTTGCGCCTGTGGCCGGAGCTGCCCCGGTTCTCGAACCAGATGCTTCGCTATCAGCGGAAGCCGGCGGGCCTCGTGCACGAGATTGGCTTGCCGGCTCATCGCGCTATGCCCGATGCATACGTAACTGCGCACCATCTCCGCGACATGTTGAATGAGGCTTCGATCCACCAATTGCTTGGGTGGAGCAGAGAGCCCGGCTTGTTGCCTCGCGTGCCAACGGGGCCTGATCGCGGCAAGGGATGGAATCAGCTGAGCGCGCCGGCGCTGTCAGAACTCGCCGCCAGTCGTGATGTCGACCTTCGATTCAGTGCTAAGACTGAACTTGAGCGGCGAAATTCCCAGAACGAAGTCGACCGCGAACCTGCACAGGCACGCTTGCTCTGACGCTCCTATGATCCGTCCGCTGCGCTTCTTGGTAAGGTGCGCTTTTACCGAGCGAGGAAGAGATCGTCGCCTGATGACCTGCCTCTCGATCACTCTCAGAGGTTCTGCGCGATCGATCAATCGAGCCGCCGCGAAACATGCAAAGAAGCTCTCGCACTTCTCTGAACGCCAAACAGAAAACGGCCCCGGTCGCCCGAGGCCGTTGTTCAATATGCGCGTGCCGTCAGATCACGGCAGGCGGTACTCGGCCGGACGCGGTGGCATCCCGAACGTAAGGATCGGCGTTTTCGTCGAAGCGCGACCAGCCGCCGGCTCGATAGTCAGCCTCGCGGGTCGCGCGGTCGATCGGAGTGGCGCCGTCGAGGATAGCTTGGACGGTGACCTCGTGCTCGGGTTCGGCGCGGACGGATACGACCGATCCGCCGCGGCGAACGGTCTCGGCGTAGTAGTTCGCCTCGTCCTCATCGTGGCCTTCCTTAACGAATGAGCCAACCAGACCACCGGCGGCGGCACCGGCCACGGCGCCTGCGGCGGTCGAGGCTAGCCAGCCCGCGGCAACAACCGGGCCGACGCCGGGGATTGCCATGATGCCGAGGCCGGTCAGCAGTCCGGCGGCGCCGCCGACGCCGGCGCCGATTCCGGCACCTTCGGCGGTGTTGGTCTCGTCAGTCTTGCCGTCGCTGCCGACAATGCTGATGGCGCTGCTGGAAACGCCGGCGGCCTCAAGTTGGTCCACGACCGAGCGGGCGGTGGCGTGGCTATCGTAGGAACGGGTCAGCGTACGGGTCATGTCGTTCTCCAGTTTTTGCGGTGCGGGAGGCACGGATCAGTTGCGGGTGATATTGCCGCGGTAATCGACCGAGACGTTGACCTGCGCCCCCGAGTGGGTCGCGGTGCCCTTCCAGACGCCGTTGTCGTCTTTCTTCAAGGCTCCAACGTTTGAATAGCCGTTGGCCTCGAGGCGGCTCTTGGCCTGGCCCTCGGTGAAGCTGTTGGCGCCCGGCAGCGGGGCATTCTTGTCGGCGTCAGCCTTTGGGGCGGGCATCGGCGACGTCGTCGACGTCTGTGCGATCGCGCCAAAGGATGTCGCGGAGGCGATCAAGGTGGCAATGAGCAGCTTCTTCATGATGGTCTCCCGTGGGCGTGCGGCCGATGCCGCGATGCACAATCCAACGGCAGATTGCCTCCAAAAGTTCCAGCGGAGCGGAATGGAACATGGGCTCTCAGGGTTCGTTCAGCAGCCATCGACCACCCAAATCGCTGGAGGATTAGATGGCGACCGAACCGAAGCCGCTCGACGACCTGTTCCATGACATGCTCAAGGACGTCTATTACGCGGAGAAGCAGATACTGAAGGCGCTGCCGAAGATGGCGAAGGCGGCCAAGTCGCCCGAACTCAAGAAGGCTTTCGAGACCCATCGCGAGGAGACCGAAGGTCACGTCGAGCGCCTCGGCGAGGTGTTCGAGCTCATCGGCAAGGCCCCGCGCGGCAAGACCTGCGACGCCATCCTGGGCATCATCGAGGAAGGCAAGGCGGTCATTGAGGATTACGGCGACAGCCCGGCGATCGACGCAGGCTTGGTGGCCTCGGCACAGGCCGTCGAGCACTATGAGATGGCCCGCTACGGCACCCTCAAAGCGTGGGCTCAGCAGCTCGGCCACAAGGATGCGGTCACGCTGCTCGACGCGACGCTCGCCGAGGAGACCAAGACCGACAAGACATTGACGCAGCTCGGCGGCGCCGCCAACACCGCCGCGACGAAGAAGGCAGCCTGATCATGGGAATTTTCGACAGCATCAAGAAGGCCATCTTCGGCGAGGCCAAGGCCGATACGGTTGCCACTCCAACGTCTGCTCCCGCACCCGGTGCGGTTGTCCCACCGTCCGGCACTTCCACCGCACCGGCCTCGTCGCCGGGAGGGACGCCCGTCGGTCAGACCACGGCAAACATCGGCACTGCGCCTGGATCGGCGGCCTCGCAGCAGGTCGACGTCGCGCCGATCCTCGACAAGGCGGTCAAGGACAGCGGCCAGCAGCTGAACTGGAAGACGTCCATTGTCGACCTGCTCAAGGCACTCAAGATCGACAGCAGCCTGACCGCCCGCAAGGAACTGGCGCAAGAACTCGGTTACACGGGTGATACCAACGACTCGGCGACGATGAATGTCTGGCTGCACAAGGCAGTCATCAAGAAGCTCTCCGAGAACGGCGGCAAGGTCCCGGCCGATTTGCTCGACTGAGCGCAGAGGTCCCCGGCGGCGTGCCGTCGGGGATCGTCAATCAACAAGCGAAAGCAGGCTTCCAGAGATCGGCCTGTTCCAAGGCTTGTCGAACGTCTTCACAGCGTCGTTGCCTTCGCCCAAGGCCTTCTGAGCTCCTCACTTCTTTCCTGCTGGATCATCTCCAAGGCGAGATTGAGCCGTGTGGTCGAAGTCGGCTGGACCACGAGATTTCGAGCCGCGGTCAGCTCATCCAATCGAGCGGCCGCATCGCGACGGCCATGAGGCTCACGCTCATCCAGACGCCGATCCAGAGCCAGAAGTCGAGCGAGACGAGATACCGCATCGGGTCATACCTCCGTTTGTCGGAGAGAAATGTCCGAGGTGGACGCGCAGTTTCCAACTTTCGATAAAATGCAACCGATATGGGAAACGCCGCATTAACGCGCTCCGGCTTTGGGAGAGCGCGAGTTTCGATCGCTGTCAGACGGCTGCGGGTTGTGCTTTCTCACAAGGGTTCGACGATCGTACCCCTTCCTGGCCGCCCGGATTTCAACTGCACGTTCTCGGCAGGCGTCTCTCAGGCCGAAGGCGATGATGTCGCCCTCAGTTTGCATGCTCGTGCCGATAAGGCGCTCTATGCGGCCGAAGGTCTCGGGCGAAATCGCATCGTCTCGTTCGATGGTCTTGATCAGGCGAGCGGCGGTCTGACATTTGCAAAAGAAAGCGCCCGCCACTCAATGGCGGCGGACGCGTGCGCACATGGCCAAACTCGTCGACGGTTATCCCGTTTTCAGGTTATCCGCAGACTGCTTGCCAGACCTCTTGTCGGCAACGAGTTCGTAAGAGACCTTCTGGCCCTCGTTCAGGCCACGTAGACCGGCTCGTTCCACCGCACTGATGTGAACAAAAACGTCGTTTCCGCCGCCATCAGGGGTGATAAAGCTATAACCCTTGGTCTCGTTGAACCATTTCACAGTGCCGCTAGCCATATTCGTCTCCAAAGTGGACGGCCAGCATGAGCCAAGGTCAGTTTCTCGGCAAGGTATGGACGACGGAGGAACTTCTGGATCTCGGCGCAGTCTCCCTAGTAGCATAGATCAATTGGAGCAGCTCCATGACCAACAGCCAGGACCGGGATATTCGCGAGGCCAACGCCCGAGCCGATAGGCAGACGGAAGGCTCGGGCGGCGGGGTTGTCGCACCAATGCACCCAGATCCGCATACGACCACCGACCCGGCGGTGGAGACGCCGGTTGAAGGTCGTCAGGGATTTCTGGGCCGCCCGGTGCTGGCGGTGCTCGTAGGGGGCCTTATTTTGGCTGGGCTTGCTTGGATCGTGGTCCACCATATGGCCGGGTGATCTCTTAGCACGCCCGTTGCGGGCGCAATGCGTCTGAGACCAACCCGGAGTAAGGAGGGCCCGCGGGAACGTTCGAATTGTTCGGCAGTTGCGCCTCCATGACGCATTTTACCATCCGCAACGAAGACGAACTGAACGCTGCCCTGGATCGCGCGATCTATCTCGCAGGATGCGCAAAGGGTGGTGATGAGGAGCGAGAGCTCGATGCGATCAATGCCGCGGTCGAGCTCTATGAGCAGTCACTCGCAGTTGAGACCGCAGCCAGCCGGAGCACTCGACGAACAAAAGATGACGTCCCTAGCGGGACCGGGTCAGACTGACCCCGCGTCTCATAAACCGCCATCACCCGATAGGGCTAAGAAGGTCGCTGCTGGTGTCGTGGCAATTATCGCGTTCGTCATCGTGGCGATATTCGTCGGCTTCAATCTGAATCACGCTCAGACACAACGCGAGCTGCAATCCGGGCAGGTCGATCCAAGGGACGCCCCGAAAACCCCGACGGATCTACAGGCGCCACGGCCGCCATCGAAGTGACGCGCTCCACGCCTCGGAGAAATCCGGAACCAGCAGATGCACCGCTCGTTTACCGGCGAAACGCTTGGGTGGAAGACCTTGGACGCAATCTGGAAATCTGACGGCCCGAACAAGCGACCGACGCAAGTGCGGCGCGCACTCCATACGGAGCATTGCCGCGACAAAGACTGCAAGCGTTACAAGGTTGTCGTTTGGCGCGAATGGCCCGGTCTCTCGCTCACCTCCTACACGCTCGAAGATGGCACCCCCGTGCACTATGAGGATGAGTGCTACTTCACACTGCCATCTGGAAAAATGCTCACCCGCTGCGAGGACGAATGAACGACATCGAGGATGGACAGGTCGTCGTCGTGCTGCGTCAGGATGTGAAGCGCGGCGGTGAGATCATGGCGACTTACCAAATGGAATATCCTAACTTGGCTGCGGCCCTTTCAGCGATCCGTGGCGATCTCAACGCCGGCCGGGTCGAAGTCATCACTGTCGCTGGACGGCAGCTCAGCGACGACCAGGTCACCGCTCTTTCGGAAAAATGGGCTCATCGTTAACTGGCTGCGCAAGGCAGTCATCAAGAAGCATTCCGAGAACGGCGGCAGGGTCCCGGCCGATTCCCTCGACTGAGCGTAGCGATCCGTGGCGGCGTTGCCGGTTCATTATTGCAAAATGAAAGCGTCCCGCTCAAAGTCGGCCCGAAAGGGTACTGGCTGAATCTGTTAGCGCTGAACTGAAATCAGCTCCCCATTATGTAGGCAGCCGAAAACCATTCAGCCTCACAGCAATTTATCGAGCGTGATGGGTAGGTTGCGGACGCGCTTGCCGGTGGCGTTAAATACGGCGTTGGCGACGGCCGCGCCCGTGCCGGTGATGCCGATCTCGCCGACGCCCCGCGCGCCCATCGGCGTATGCGGGTCGGGGATGTCGGTCCAGATCACGTCGATTTCCGGCACGTCGAGATGCACCGGGACGTGGTATTCGGCGAGGCTCGGATTCATGATGCGCCCGCTGCGCTCGTCGAACTGGGTCTCCTCCATCAACGCAAGGCCCAAGCCCATGATGATGCCGCCGCGGAACTGGCTAGCGGCGGTCTTGGGGTTGAGGATGCGGCCGCAGTCGAAGGAGCCCAGAAAGCGCGAGACGCGCGGCTCGCCCGTGACGACGTTCACGCGCACTTCGCAGAACATCGCGCCATGACTGTGCATCGACCAGTGCATCAGTTCGAACGGCTGCGGCGGCTCGGCCTCGACGCTGATCTCCTCGCGCCGGGCGCGCCCGAGGATCGAGGCATAGCTTTCGTAGCGCTCCGGCTCATCGCGCTTGCAAAGCCCCGCATCGCGGCTGGCGATCTCCTCCGGCTTCAGTCCGGCCAGCGCCGAATCGTTGCCGGCAAGGGTCAGGAGCTCGCCGACGAGCTTATTGTAGGCGGCGATCACCGAGGCGCCGGTCGCGGCGGTCTGCTGCGAGCCGCCGGCCATAATGACGCCGGGCAGGGTCGAATCGCCGTAGTTGAACCGGACCGCCTCCATCGGCAGGCCGAGCCGCTCGGCCGTGACCTGCGTCTGCACCGTCGCCGTGCCCATGCCCATCTCGTGGACGGCGACATCGACCGTAGCATGTCCATCCCGCGTGATCGTCAGCCGGGCCGCCCCGCCCGGCATGCGGTAATAGGGATAGGTCGCGGTCGCGCAGCCCATGCCGACGAGCCATTCGCCGTCGCGCACGGCGCCGGGCCGTGAATTGCGCCGGCTCCAGCCGAAGCGCTCGGCCCCCGCCCGCCAGGACTCGACGATATTGCGCGCCGAGAAGGGCAGGCCCGAGGTCGGATCCTCCTTCGGCTCGTTGCGGATGCGCAACTCGACCGGGTCGATGCCGAGCTCGTGGGCGAGTTCGTCCAGCGCGCATTCCAGCGCGAAGGTGCCGACCGCCTCGCCCGGCGCGCGCATAAAGGTGTTGCTGGCCATGTCGAGCTCGACCTGCTGCACGTCGAGCAGCATCGTCTCGGCGGCGTAGGCGCTGCGCGTCGGCAGGATAAAGGGCTCCGGCATGGCGTTATGCGGAGTCTTGACCGTCGTGCCGGTGTGGATCAGCGCGGTCAGCCGGCCGTCTGGGTCGGCGCCCAGCGCGACGCGCTGTTGCGTCGGCGAACGGCCGCCGACGACGCGGTAGACGCCCTCGCGCGAGAGGACGAGCCGCACGGGCCGGTCCGCCAGCTTCGCCGCGGCGGCCGCGAGGATATGGTGCTGCCACAGGGTCTTGCTGCCGAAGCCGCCGCCGACGAAGGGCGAGGTCACGACGACCTGATCCTCGGCGATGTCGAAGACCTTGGCCAGCGTCCAGGCGGCATGGGCGACCATCTGCTGGGTGTCGTGCACGCGCAGCGTCCCGCCCTGCCAGGCGAGCGTCACGGCGTGGAGCTCGATCGGGTTGTGGTTGTGACGCGGCGTCGTATAGACCGCATCGACCTTGACGGCTGCCGTCGCCAGCGCCGCCTCGGCATCGCCCTTGGCGTCATGCAGCGGCTGGCCCATGAACTGGGCCGTGCGGGTGCCGCGCTGTTGCGCCTCCGCGAAGTCGGTTGCGGCTGCGTCGGTTTCATAAGCGATGCGGATCAGGGTCTTGGCGTGGTCGGCCTGCTCCTGCGTTTCCGCGAGTACGACGGCCAAAGGCTGACCGTTCCAGTAGATGCGGTCGTCCTGCATCACCGGAAGCGCATCGCCGCCCGAGGCCTTCTGCGACGACATGAAAACCGGAGTGGGCTTCAAACGCGGCGCGTTGCGATGGGTCATGACCAGGACGACCCCCGGCGCGGCCTCCGCCGCGGCGGTGTCGAGGTCCGCGATCCGGCCCTTGGCGACGGTACTGTAGGCGAGAGCCGCATAGACCATGCCGTCCATCGGGAACTCCGCGGCGAAGGGCGCGCCGCCTGTGACCTTGAGCGGGCCGTCCAATCGCGAGACCGGCTTGCCGACATGGCCGTGGCGCTGCTCGATCAGCGGATCGGGCTCGCCGCCGGGAATCCAGCTATCCGGCGCCAATGCGATGGCCTTCGCCATCGCGGCCTGGGCGACGCCCTGTGCGAGCTGCTTGGCGTCCTCGAGAATGCTCATGCGCGATCTCCCGCCAGTTGTTCAAGTGCCGCAATCATCGTCCGACGCAGCAGATCGACCTTGAAGGCATTGTCCTTCAGCGGCTCGGCCGCAGCGAGTTCAGCTTCGGCCGCGGCGGCGAAGGCGCCCGCCTCGGCGCGCGCGCCGCGCAGCGCGGCTTCCGCCTTCCAGGCCCGCCAGGGCCTGTGCGCGACGCCGCCGAAGGCGAGACGCACATCCGAAACGCGACCGTCGTCGACCGAAAGCGCGGCGGCGACCGAGACCAGCGCAAAGGCGTAGCTCGCCCGGTCGCGCACCTTGCGGTAGTCGGACCGCGCGGCGAGCGGCGCGGCCGGCAGGCTGATTTCGGTGATGAGCTCGCCGGGTTGGAGCACGGTCTCGAGATCGGGCCGATCGCCCGGCGGCCGATAGAGCTCGGCCAGCGCCACGCTGCGCTCCCCGCCCGCGCCGCGCAGTTGGACCCTCGCGTCCAACGCCACCAGCGCGACGGCCATGTCGGAGGGATGCGTGGCGATGCAGGAGGGCGAGGCGCCGAGGATGGCGTGGTTGCGGTTGAAGCCGCCGATGGCGTCGCAGCCCTGGCCGGGCTCGCGCTTGTTACAGCGCGAGCCTTCGTCGTCGTAGAAATAGATGCAGCGGGTGCGCTGGAGGATGTTGCCGCCGACGGTCGCCATGTTGCGGATCTGGGCGCTTGCGCCGGCCAGGATGGCGCGCGCGAGCACGGGGTAGCGCCGGCGCACGAGCCGGTCCTCGGCGACGGCCGTGTTGCGCGCGGCGGCGCCGATGACGAGACCGCCATCGGCGTTCTCCGCGATCTCCGCCGAGAGCCCGGTCACGTCGACCAGCCGCTGCGGCCGCTCGATCGTCTCGCGCATCAGGTCGACGAGATTGGTGCCGCCGCCGAGATATTTGGCGGCCGGCCCGGCGGCACGCCGCACCGCATCGGCGGCGTCGGCGGCGCGCTCGTAGCTGAAGGGCGTCATCGCGCGGCCTCCCCGTAGACGGATGCGATAGCGTCGATGATGCCGTTATGGGCGCCGCAGCGGCAGAGATTGCCGCTCATGCGCTCGCGCAGCTCGTCCCGATCGGGTACGATCGCGTCGGCATCGAGATTCGGCGTGACATGGCTGGGCAGGCCGCGCTTCAGCTCGTCCTCCATCGCCACCGCCGAGCAGATCTGGCCCGGCGTGCAATAGCCGCACTGGAAGCCGTCATGCTCGATGAAGGCCGCCTGCAGCGGAGCGAGCGCTTCGAGCGCCCCCAGCCCCTCGACGGTCGTGACCTCGTGCTCCTGGTACTGGACCGCCAGAGCGAGGCAGGAATTGATGCGCTGGCCATCGACCAGCACCGTGCAGGCTCCGCAGGCGCCCTGGTTGCAGCCCTTCTTCGAGCCCGTCAGGCCGAGATGGTCGCGCAGGAGATCGAGCAGGGACGTTCGCGGATCGACGTCGATCTCGACCGACGCCCCGTTGATGGAGAACCGCATGTCACGCTCCCGGACTGGAGTTTCACTTCATTCCAGTTCGCAACGCGGGGATGGGCGATCGGTTCGCTTCCCGAGAGGCGGGCGACCGACGGCGCTCTCGCCCTCCTACCGGGCCCTGGCGATGCAGAGGGCTGCGCAGCTACCAGCAATAGGAGCCGAGGCTGGCGCATCATTTATGGCAACCGCTAATGCGATAGGCTCGCCGCTCGCCCCGACGTCCCGACAACACGGTTTTGACGCATCCCTCTTTTGAGGGGGGCGTCAACACTTCCTCCACGCTGGAGCTCTCAATCATGAAGAGCACGAAACTCGGCGGGTTTGACGATCCATCCCTGCGAAGCTTGCTGAGACTGCCCGGCAAACCCGTCACAGCTATATCGCCGGCCGTCACGACCCGTCATCCTCTTCGGGACGATGGGCGTTCTGACCCTGTGAGCGTTATCAAGCCGGTTTACTGCACAGGCTGATGCTTCGCCTGCTCCTGACTCGCCCTGGCGAGCATTGCTTCCAATTCGATCAGGGCGATCATCGGCAAAACCAACAGCACATCAGCGTCTGCGGTCGTCTCGAATGTGATTGTAGCATCACCGCGGGGGTCGCTGCTCAACGCGAACGGAACTTAGAGCAATTCCACTTTGTTTAACTGCGGAATCGACCGCTCCGTGCGTGGTTGTCGCGCAGGTGTCGTGCCGCGCATCGCTCCGAATTGAATGAAGGATACCAAGCATGGCTCGCTCTCCGCGCTCAGGTTCTACCCCTGCGAAACCCAAGCCCGGCAATGGCGGCGAATTGCATCAAACGGCCTCGGCACCGGATCCTCGTATCACAACCAATCACGGGGCTCCCGTCAGCGACAACCAGAACTCTCTCAAGGCCGGTGGTCGTGGCCCGGCGCTGCTCGAAGATTTCGTGTTGCGCGAGAAAATCCAGCACTTCGACCACGAGCGAATTCCTGAGCGCATTGTCCATGCACGCGGCTCTGCAGCCCACGGTTTCTTTGAGCTGACGAAATCGCTGGGCGAATTCACGCGCGCAAAGGTGCTGACCGAGGTCGGCGTCAAGACCGAGGTCTTCACCAGGTTCTCGACCGTCGCTGGCGGCGCGGGCTCTGTCGACACGCCGCGAGATGTCCGCGGCTTTGCGGTCAAGTTCTATACCAAGGAAGGGAATTGGGACCTCGTCGGCAACAATATCCCGGTTTTCTTCATTCAGGACGCCATCAAGTTCCCCGACCTGATCCATGCCGTGAAGATGGAGGCCGACCGCGGCTATCCGCAAGCGGCCAGCGCGCACGACACGTTCTGGGATTTCGTCGGTCTGATGCCGGAATCGACCCATATGATCATGTGGGCCATGTCGGATCGAGCCATCCCCAGATCCCTGCGGATGATCGAGGGGTTCGGCGTGAATACGTTCCGCCTGCTCAACGACAGGGACGAACCGACCTTCGTCAAATTCCACTGGCGCCCCAAGCTCGGCACCCAATCGACGTGCTGGGACGAGGCGGTGAAAATCGCTGGCGCTGATCCCGACTACCATCGCCGCGATCTGTACGAGGCGATCGCCAAGGGAGACTTCCCCGAGTGGGAGTTTGGCGTTCAACTGCTCAGCCAAGAGGAGGCCGACGAGCTTCCGTTCGACATCCTGGACGCGACCAAGCTGATTCCGGAGGAGTTGGTGCCGATCCGCATCATCGGGCGCATGGTGCTGAATCGAAACCCCGACAACTTCTTCGGCGAGACCGAACAGGCCGCCTTCCTGCCCACCAATATGCCGCCAGGCATCGATGTCTCGGAAGACCCGCTCCTCCAGGGCCGCCTGTTCTCCTACCAGGACACGCAGCTTTCGCGGCTCGGAACCGTCAACTTTCACCAGATCCCCGTCAATCGCGCTAAGGGTTGCCCCTTCCAGAACATGCAGCGCGACGGCCAGATGCAGACGCAGGTCTTCACCGGCCGTGCCAATTACGAACCCAACAGCCTCGCCGAGGCGGGTGAAGATGGCGGTCCGAGGGAAGATCCGGCGGGCGGCTTCCGGACGGCGCCGATCCCGGTCGAGACGCATAAAGTTCGTCTTCGCGCGGAAAGCTTCGCGGACCACTACAGCCATGCGCGGCTATTCTTCCGCTCGCAGAGCAAGATCGAGCAGGCCCATCTGGCCAGCGCGCTCGTTTTCGAGCTATCGAAGGTGACGCTTGAGCATGTTCGCCAACGCGTGCTCTCCAATCTGCTGAATGTTGATGAGGAGTTGGCGCAGCGCGTCGCCACCGGCCTGGCGATGACATTGCCAAAGCCGTCGGCCGCGGCCGTCGCCGCGATGGACATGGAACCTTCGCCGGCATTGCGGATCGTTGGCAAATACCCCGAGACGCTGCGTGGCCGCGCCGTCGGCGTCCTCGTCTCGGACGGCGCCGACGGTGCCATCGTCGCAGCCGTCAAGGCTGCGGTGGAGGGAGAGGGCGGGACGGTGAAGATCGTGGCGCCGAAGATCGGCGGCGTGAAGCTCAAGGATGGCAAGATGCTGAAAGCCGACGGGCAGTTGGCGGGCTCGCCTTCAGTCATCTTCGACGCGGTCGCGATCATCCTTTCCGAGGACGGTTGTCAGGTTCTCATGACGGAAAGCGCCGCGATCGATTTCGTCAGGGATGCTTTCGGGCACCTTAAGGCCATAGGCCATAGCGTCGAGGCGAAGCCTTTGCTCGATAAGGCGGGCATCGAGACGGACGATGGCGTCGTAACCCTCGGAAAGCAGAATGAAGATTTCCTGGCTTCGGCTCGTACGCGCCAATGGGCGCGAGAACCCAAAGTTCGCACCCTGGCGTGAAGACCTGTCTGGCCACGCGAGAGTTCAGCTTCTCGGTGGTATCGTAGTCGTCCCCCATCGATGAGGTTCAGAAAGGGAGTTTCACATGGCTAAGCAACCAGAAGCGCTTGCGACATTCGCAGCAGCAGCGCGTAAGGACGGCAAGAAGCCTGCAGATATCGGGCTGGAGGCCACGCCGGAGACGGCCCCGATCCCGACCGATTCTGCCAAAAAGGATGACGCCGCGACCAAAGTCCTGCGCGAAGGCGTCTTGAAGACGGATCAAGGCGCCGAAGAGGCAATCGATGCACTGCCAGACCGGACGCGCGATCTTTGAGCCGATGCTGCTGCTGAGTCATCCAGCGAGGAAATGTGGCCTGAGGCGACCCATTATTATTGGGCCGGTTTGAGCTGGAGCATGCCAGGATGATCCGCTTCGAGGCGATACTGCGTGCGACAAGTTCCATCGTCATGATCGACGGGCGATCGCTTCCAGGCTCGTGACGGCTTCCCGCCAGCGCGACACGCCGGAGGAGCAACAGGCAATCAAGGCCGAGCGAATGCCGCGGCTTGGAAAAAGACGAACCGCCAAACTCCGGCGTAACGATGTGACGGTCGCCGGATGGACGACCGAAGGTCTGGGAGCGAATTTCACGAAAGCTAAGTCGCAGGCGAGTGGCCCCTTGCCACAGATCGATGCCGTCGTTCCCTCGTCGGCTATCAGTTCCATGTGTCAATCAACCGTCAGCGCGGGAAATCACCGGTATGAATGTTGCCGGAAAATGCCTGGAATCGAGGGGGATGGGCTATCCCCGCGCTCAAATGATTACCGCACTTATCATAAGCTAACATCGATACGTCCTCGACCTGATAACCTCGCCGGCGGCTCCGGGGACATTTTCAGGAGCGAGACAATGCCGCATCGATTCAAGCTCGGCGAACGCGTCGGCTTAGCGTTTGGCTTCCACGACCAAGACGCGAGCGGGTTATACGAGGTCACGGCGCTGCTTCCCACGCGGCCCGATGGCGATCCACAATACCGTGTCAAGGGAAGTGACGAGCGGGAGCATGTCATTGGAGAACGCCAGATCGGCGCTCCACACAGTGTTGAACGGCCGCCGCGTCGCCAAAGCTCCCATAACCCCATCACGAATGAGCTCAACCGTGTTCGTGACGGACAACGAGATATCGACCCGCAATCGATGACGCGGAAAGGTCAGTCTGCAGACAAGCTGTTCGGCGCCCCAGTCTTTGATCCGACAGGGAAGAAAATCGGGACTGTGCTACAGATCCAAGGAGCCGGGCGGTCCTTGTTGGTTATTGTTGAAGTCGGGGGATTTCTCGGTATCGGCGCTCGCCCGATCGCTCTCGGAGAAAGCGAGATCGCGTTTAGCAAAGCTGAGGATGGCTCGGTTCGCTGGGAGACGACCCTGACGAATGAATCTTTGAAGGATCGCGCGACTGTTCACGAGATTTAATAGCCGCCTTGCGGCGCGTCCCAGTGCTGCAGAGACGGAGCTTCAGGCGGCGACCTCGACCGGAGGCTAGAGCGGAACGAAGCTCGGACCTGCCGCGTATTACTGGAATGCCCCTGCATTGGTTTTCATCGCCGGTCTATCTCGCACGCCAAATGCCGGCGAGCGGTTCGCCGTCTACGAACAGACGTGGCGACGCGCGGTGGTTCGTGCATGGCGGCGATCAAGGGGAAGGATCAACGGCCGATACCCGATTGGCGCTCCCGGTCAAGCGGAACGCTTTTCCAGCAAACTCTTGAGGCGCAGGTTATGACCATTGAGACGGAAGATGAGTACCAAGCAGCTGTCATTCGATTAAAGGCCCTCGCCGACATCCCTGTCGGCGAGCGGGACCAGGCAGAATTCCTGGATATCTCGGCCGCGATGGTTACCTACGAAACACGGCTTGCCAAACCTTCAGAAGGATAGGAGGCACAAGTGTTCTCATTCCTCTCGCCCAGCGGCGCAAGTGGTATTGACCCCAAGCGGGCCATCGTCCGCTGCGTTGACGACTACGAGAGAGCGACCCAGCGCGTATCGGAACTCGGCAGCCCTCCACCTGGAACGCCCGAGGAGATGGAGCTGATTGGCCTCATCGAAGCAATCGAGAAATGGGAAGCCCGCCACGATGACGAAGAGGGCTGGTGTTAACTGCGCCGATCGATGACGCTATTTTCCCACGGAAAGCGCGGCAGCGAGATCATTTGCGCCGTAGGGTTTCGCCACCAGTCTCGTTCTGTCATCCATCGCGAAACCTTCTAGCTGACTGCGGCCGGTAGCGAAGACGACAAGCAGGCCGGTATCGCGTTCTCTCAGCTGGGTCGCGAGTTCCATGCCGCTCATGTCTGGAAGCCCTACGTCCGTCACGAGACAGTCTATGTCGTGCGAATCTGCCAGAGAGATCGCTTCAAGCCCCGAACCAGCCTCGAGCACGTTATGACCGAGAGATTCGATCATTTCGGCTGCGTCCATGCGAATGAGGGCATCGTCCTCAACAAGCAGGATCCTCAACCGAACCGATCCGTCCGATACGGACAAGCTGTCTGCAGACTGTATGGTCTTATCCGCAGCTAGGACATGTCGAAGCTTCCGCGCCAGGGCCTCACGCGTATAAGGCTTCGACAGGAGATGAACGCCTTCATCCAACCGCCCACCGTGAACGATCGAGTTCTCGGTGTAGCCGGAGGTAAATAGTACGGCGAGGCGCGGGAGGAGCCGCGTCGCGCTTCGCGCGAGTTCCGCGCTTTTCAGCGGGCCGGGCATGATCACATCAGTGAACAGAAGATCGATTTCCGTGCCGCTTTCGATGATCGACAGGGCGCTCTGCGCATTGGGAGCTTGCAGAACGCGATAGCCCAGTTCTGCAAGCATGTTCACGACCGTCTCTCGAACCGCATCGTCGTCTTCGACGACCAGGACCGTCTCGGTCCCGCCGATGACCGGGTGATGGTCGTTCTGGTCGAGAACATCTTCCGCGCCATGCGAGCGCGGAAGGTAAAGCTTGATGGTCGTCCCATGTCCGACCTCGCTGTAGATTTTTACATGACCGCCGGACTGCTTGACGAAGCCATAGACCATCGACAGGCCAAGACCGGTCCCCTTGCCGACCGGCTTCGTCGAAAAGAACGGCTCGAACACCTTCGCCAGCACGTCTGGCTGCATTCCGTTACCCGTATCCGTCACGCTGACGACAACATATTGCCCAGGTGCCGCTTCCGGATTCCAACGGACATAAGCATCGTCGAGAAAGCTGTTACCCGCTTCAATCGTGAGCCGCCCCGCTCCATCCATCGCGTCGCGCGCATTGATCGCCAAATTCAAGATGGCGTTCTCGACATTTGTGGGGTCGACGAATGTGTGCCACAGGCCTCCCGCGACGATGGTTTCGATCTCGATCTCCTCACCCAGCGTTCGCCGCAGCAGATCATCCATGCCGCGGATAAATCGCCCGACGTTGATCACCCTAGGCTCAAGTGCCTGACGCCGGCCGAACGCCAGCAGCTGGGCGGCCAGTTGAGCCCCTCGCGAAACACCGGCCATGGCATTGGCGATGCGGGTCTGGGCTTTCTCCGTCAGCCCGGATTCCTTTTTGAGCAGCTCGAGGTTGCCGCCGACGACCTGCAGCAGGTTATTGAAGTCATGCGCGACGCCGCCGGTAAGATTGCCGACAGCCTCCATCTTTTGAGCCTGGGCAAGCATCGCCTCGACGCGCTGGCGTTCGGCCGCCTCCGCCTTCACCAGTTCGCTGGCATGCGCGAGTTCTGCGGTTCTTTCCACGACTTTGGCCTCGAGTTCCAAGCTGCTGGCATTCAGCTTTTGCGACGCCTCCGACATCGCGTCCCGCAACGCAATGAATTCTGTTAGCTTCGTCGGAACCTGGACTGGACCTGAGAACGTCCCTAGCCTTGCGCTCACGAGAGTGAGGCGACGCAATGGGCTTGCGATCAGCCGCCAAAGAAGGGTTGCTGCGATCAGCATCACGATGAGGCTCGCGACGCCGCCGGCGGTCAACGCAACGACAGCGCTTCGAAGCGGCTGCTCGACCACGTTTTGACGGATATTGGCGGCAACGAGCCAATCGGACAATTCCGAATGCGCGTATCCGACTAGGACGTCTTCACCCAAGGCACTCTTACCGACGAAAGTGCCTTGCTTACGCACGGCTTGAGCGAGAAAAGCAGGTGCTCCGGGTTGCCCAGTGAACCTGTCGTGATCTTCCGAACGCGTGACGTAGACCCCCTCACGATCCCCGATCGCCACGAACCAGCCGGATGGAATGATGGGCTTGATGACATCGGCAAATAGTGCCGTTTCCGCGCCGGCATGGAGGAGGTAACGCGGCGTGCCGTCGACGAAGACGGGGACGATTACAGCAACCAATGGCCGCTGGGCAATTGCACCGGTAAACACGTTTGAGACGTGAGGCTTTGCGGACGCGATCACCTGCTGGTCGACGGGAAACGGCGTGAAGGGCAACGGCTGCCCCCACGCTTGTCTCGTATTGACGAGTTGCTGACCGCTGAGGTCCCGCAGTCCGATGTCGGCACCAATAAATCCTTTGACCTCAAGGGCCTGGCGATAAAAGCTCTCCAGATCGCCGGCCTTCAGCGCTTTCGATGTCCCGAGTGTCTGGAGCGTGATCTGCCAGCTGCGAATGTGACGATCCACGAGGGCGGCCGCCGTTGTTGCGACCTCGATCGCCTCTTGCTGATAGCGGCCCCGCTGCGCTTCGGAGTATCGATGCAGGAGAATGGTTGCGAAGACGATGCCGGGGATAATGATAACGGCGAGCACGCCGGCTATGACAAGCCTCGCAGGAATGCCGGAGCTGAAAATGCGTGACATCCGGCTCGATTCCCTAGCCCATGGAGCGCGCATCGCACAGTTCTCGTCGCGTGCCAACCTATCGGTACATTGGCGGCTCCCGACTCCGTCAGGCCATCCGGCTGCGAGGCCCGGAGCGAGGCATGCGGGCCGGCAAGGCGCAACGGGGGAGGGGCCCCGCAACCTGATGACCGATCAGCGGGCGCGCCACTAAAGATCCGGGGACTTCGAAACCGTGCCGGGTGCAGATCGTTGCGCCCATGCGGAGAGTATGAATGGCAGCGCATGCAGGATCGCCAAAGGTCATCTATGCGGCGCTGATCGCAAACCTCCTGATCGCAGGCACGAAATTCATCGCTGCAGCCTGGACCGCAAGCTCGGCCATGCTGTCGGAGGGTGGTCATTCCCTGGTCGATACAGGCAATGGGGCGCTCCTTCTCTACGGACCCGCGACACATCGAGACCATTCTCGACGCTGATCTTGCGGAGATGCGGCGGGCGGAGGGTATCCAAGCCGCGAAGGAGGATCGTCGTCGGGCGGCCGGCCGGGCCGCGTTGACACGCGGCAAGAAGCAGCAGGTTAAATCGAACCCCGTTTCAGCCGCTTCGGAAGCATCTGATCCACAGTTGGAGGGACTGGGAGGATTTCGACCCGGAAGGCCTCTTGCGTTGACCTCCGCCGGACCAGGTCCCACGCGTCGCGCGCGTTTTAAAAAGTCTTTGCTCCCGGCAAGACGCTGCGGCAGCGGCTATATCCGCAATAGCCGGTCCGCGATGCAATGTTTCTGCGGCGTCGGCCGACGGCAACAAGATGCGGGGAGAGCGCGTTCAATGTCGGCACGGAATCGAGCTGTCGAGGAGAGCATGTCTGAGCGAGCTGTGGCTTTTGTTGAGAGGTGGATCTCGGACAACGTGTCTTCCGAGGCTTTTCTGAAGGATGGGAACGACCGCCGTCCAGGGTGCCGCCGATCGCCAGCTCCGCCGGTAGATCGACAATGATGAGTAACGGGTCCGAAAAGGGCGGCGCAGCCTCGCGATGGATGAGCGTGCTGGCTGTTGCTGTGGGCGCCGCCGGCGTCTGCCTGGCTCTCAATCTCGCTATCCGCGGCGGCCGCCCGGATGCCCGCGAGCGGAAATTTGCTGCCAAATCCCGATCGCGTTCCGAGGAGGGGAGGGCAGCTTCGGCGCCAACGCAGATTCCGCCGCGAGGTTGGTGGGAAATTGCCCGCCGAACCTATGAGGAGATGAACCGCGACCGGGTGCAAGCGGTTGCGGCGGGCGTGACGTTCTATAGCCTGCTCGCTCTCTTCCCGGCATTGACCGCCCTCGTTTCGCTTTACGGCCTCGTCAGCGATCCGGCTTCGATCGCCGGCCAACTGGAGAATCTCGACGCGTTCCTCCCGACCGGGACAACTGCGTTCCTGGCGGAACAGATTGCCCGTATCAGCACGGGAAACGGCGCGACGCTCGGCTTCGCCTTCTTCATTAGCCTGGGAGCCGCACTTTGGAGCGCCAATGCCGGCGTCAAGGCGCTGTTCGATGCGCTGAATGTCGCCTATGGCGAGGACGAGAAGCGCGGCTTTTTCAAGCTCAATGCAATTTCGCTCGTGTTCACCGCCGGCATCATCGGGTTCCTACTGATCGCCCTCGGCGCCATAGCCGCTATACCCATCATGCTCGACTATCTCTTTCTCGGTTCGGCGAGCGAGTGGCTTATATCGATCGGCCGCTGGCCCGTGCTCTTCGTCGTGCTCGTCATCGGCCTAGGGATTCTCTATCGCTTCGGACCCAGCCGCGACGATGCGCAGTGGAAATGGGTAAGTCCCGGCGCTTTGATCGCTGCGGTGGCCTGGGTGCTCGGATCGGTTCTTTTCTCGTGGTACGTGGCGAATTTCGAAGACTACAACAAGACCTATGGCGCGATCGGCGCAGTCATAGGCCTGCTGATCTGGATGTGGCTTTCGGCGACTATCCTGCTCGTCGGTGCGGAGCTGAATGCCGAAGCCGAGCGCCAGACAGATCGCGACACGACGGAAGGTACACCCATGCCGATCGGCCTGCGCGGAGCCGATGCCGCGGACCGCAAGAGCTGACAGGCGCCGCGCTCACGATTCAGGACCGAGACGGCCACTGCATCAGTTTTCGTAAGAATCTATCCACATCGAGCCCAGACGCACCAGCGGTGACGTTGACAGCCCCGCCGGAAGAGCACCTGTGCGGCTCGGTCGCCGAATCCAACCGGCACGATTTAACAATGCGCATTCAAAGCGGTTCCGTGCCTACCGGCGAACCAATAGCGGGACCAAGAAAACGATCAGTGCCATCATGAGCAAGACGAAGGCGAGCCGAACGGCAATGGCTTTAGACTCTGCGCTAATCTTCATCAGGCTGTTCGCATCGTTCTTTTCGGCTTTCAAGCGGTCCATCAGCTTCGCCAAACCTTGTCGCGCTCCCGCTCTGGCACTGAGTCCCTTATTTCGTTCCAGACCATTTCCAGTGCGGCAAAGGCGCGAGCGAGATCCGCAGGATCATTCAGCAACGAAAATGGCATTGTTCCGTCCTCCAAATCCGTCTCCCCGAGATGATTTAAGAGCGTTGCACACGGCTTCAAGAGGCGGGAAAATCTGCTGGCCAGCCATCTCGGAACTCTAATCGAGGGGCCGCTGACCTCGCCAAATTTGAGAGCTCCGCTGCCGGTTCAAACATCGTGAAATTTTGCCCCCGAGAAGCGCGCCTCGATACCTGAGCCGCTCTTCAGGGCTTGCGGAACTGAGCTATTGACGTCGCGTTGTAGGCGAATGCGGATTCTGAGCATCTTTACAGTCGTTCTGGTGATTGTTGCGCTGGTGGCCGCGGTGACCACCGCTCTTCTGGTTTGGTTGTTGTAGAATGCAACCGTGTCTTCATGGACATGGGCCGCGCACGCTGAAACCGAACGAGGTCGCCGCCCTTCCCGGGCGAAACAGCAAACGCCGCCGCCAGCCGGATCTGACGCTCGAAAATTGGTTCCGTCACGCAGCACGGGCAGCGACCAGATCAGCCTCTCGGATGATCAACCGCAATTAAGGTTGCGTTAACCGTCCAGCGCAAAGCATAAATAGCGTGTGGGCCAGCAAGGAGGCGCGTATGAAATCTCTTCTCTAGGCGGCCGCCATCACGCTCGCAGTGAGCTTTGCGGGGGCGGCAGGCGTAGCGGACCGTCGATCCCGCACCTGTGGAAGCGCCCGTTTACTTGCCACCGGCTTTCACATGGACCGGCTTTTACGTCGGCGCCAACGCAGGGTACGGCTTTGGCCAAGCGACACGAACATCGGCTGCAGCGGACATGGAGGGCTTCGCCGGCGGCGGCCAGATCGGCTACAACTATCAGATGGGCCAATTCGTCCTCGGCCTCGAGGCTCGCCTCCAGGGTGCGGATCTTAGCGTGAGCGGCCCCGGTGGGATCATCAAGACTGATTATTTCGCTACAGTTCGTGGCAGAGCCGGCGTCGCTTTCGATCGCTTCATGCCGTACATTACCGGCGGCTGGGCGTATGGTAACGCGAAGACCTCGGTATCGGCCGTGGGCATTTCGTCTGACAATTCGCATTGCGGCGGATGGGCCCTCGGCGAGGGCGTCGAATACGCGATCACCAATAATCTCATCACCGGCGTCGAATATCTTTATGTCTACCTCGGCGAAAAGGGCGTGCTCAACAACGGCCTCAAAGTCGGTACCGACTTCTCAGTCGTTCGGGCTCGCCTGAATTATAAGTTTTGACCACACATGGGCCCCCGCCGGCATCGCTGGCGGGCCGCAAAACTCGAACGGCTTGCCCATCAACCTGATCGAGCCGCTCCTCGACCGGTCATCTCACGCCTCTGGGCCAAAGCTGCGGCGAGGAGCGCGCCCAGCGCCAATGGACTAAGCCGCCCTCGCGGCAGGGCGCTGCGGCACGCTCATCCGTGAGATTTCGCCTGTGAGGCACTGCATCCGAGGATTTGGTGGTCGTTACCCTTATCCTTGGAGACCTCCATGATCGATCCCGTCACCGTCGCTCCTCTGCGCCAGCGGATGATCGAGGACATGACGATCCGCTGGTTCGGCGAGTATACGCCGCGCGATTATGTCCGGCCGGTCCGCGAGTTAGCGGCCTTCCTTGGCCGCGGAAAACTCTAGCTCAAAGTGACCCAGCTTTAAGGGCTCAGATCAACGTCGATCGACTGTGACGCGTGCTTGACCAACACGGATACTTAGGAGTTGGGACCTCCAACAAACCCAGTGCGCACTGCATCGGCACGCAAAGACCCCATAGACGCGATCTTCTGAAAACCATGCGATCGACAAAGTCGCGATGGTACCGTTTTGGCAATGAGTTAGTGAGGCGCTAACGACTGATGAGATAAGTTGCCCTCGCCCGAGACTTCGGTCGCCGCAACGGGCCGCCGCTGATAGGCTTGGCTTCCCCCAGCACCTGTCGGCGGCGTTACCAGCGGGGCGCTGTCACCGAGCATTTCATATGTGGCGCATATTTGTTCAAGGCATTATCCTGCCGATCTAACTTGAAGGAGATTCGGAGAAATCACGTTGTCCTATGCGGGCGCTTATAGCATTGAAGAGTTAGTTTGCGCGTGTAATCCGGCTGAAGAATTATGTAACGTAAAATATTTACCGGGAAGCCTGTCTAGAATCTTTTCCGATATCGGTAGCGCGCGTACTTTTGCTTCGGATGAAACCCTGTTCAGGGCCGGACAACCGAGTCGGTTCTTCTACCGGATCGAAGCTGGGATGGTGCGGCGGTATGTGGCGGTCTCTGCGCGTTGTCGCCAGATCACCGGCTTTTCACTGCCCGGTGACTGGATCATTCCCTCGCTAACAGGCCAGAGCCGGTATTCCGCAGACGCCATTGATGCGGTCACGGCAACATCATTTGCGCAGTCATCAGTCGCCAGGGCGTGGCGCGAATATCCAACGATACTGGAAGAATTTCATCGGCTCGCACACGATCAGTTAGCTGCCGCAGAAGATCACCTGCGGCTTCTCGGACACCGACGCTCCGAAGACAAGATCGCAGAATTCCTGCTCATGATGCGCGATCGATGGGCGCAGGCTGGCATCAAATCAATCACCGTTCACCTGCCGATGCCCCGTCGCGACATTGCCGATTACCTCGGTGTCACCGTAGAAACGGTTAGCCGAACACTAGCGCGCTTCGCCCGCGAGCGGGTCATTCTCTTGGTTCCCCAGGGCGTGAGATTGATGGAGCCCGACATTTTGAGGCGCGATTTGGCAACAAGATAGATCGTGGTTTTAGGTATCGGCTCATTCCCGCTTTGCGCTTGTTGGGTGTTCGCCGTTATTGATCTCCACTTCATTAACGCAACGTCACATTGACACCGCAGCTTTGGGGTCGCTCAATAGCTACAAGCCGACTACCCCGCTTGGGCGGTTAGCATTCTCAGTTCCCGCGTCGCACGCGGACGATCGGCTTAATCATGAACCCGTCTTCCCAATCTTATACAATCGCTATGCCGTGGTACGAACGTACCGATTTCGAGGAACTTTGGGCTCTGTCTGCTGACAAGGACGAGGTGCCGTGTGATTATGATCGTTGGCACGCAGAGGCATCCCGCGTGATGAGAGATCATCTCGCTCGCGGCGTAGCAATCCAGTTCATCAGGATTCGGCCTGTCGAATATATGGAATGGCTCGCTGGTGCACCCAACACGGCATCAATGCGTCGGACCTATGTAGAGTATCTCGCGGCGGGCGTCGCCCGCCAGAGCGAGATCATCGACGCTGCTTAGATCGCAAGAGCCTCTTCAAGCTTGCGAGGCATAATCGGCTTGCTAAGGAACTGAGCGTCTTCGGGAAGCTCGTCGGCTGCGGGTTTCATCCGGCCACTAATGACGATGATTTCGACCAGTGGCCAACGGTCTCGCGTCAATCGGGCCAGCTTCAGACCATCCATCGATCCCGGCATATCAATATCGGTGACCAAACGTTGGATCGCGGGTTCGCGTTCGAGCACCGTCACTGCTTCGTCGGCGTCTCCGGCTTCGATCACATCGAACCCCGCGTCCTCGACCATCGTGGCGATGTCCATGCGGATGAAGGGGTCGTCCTCAACAACCAGTACGCGGGTTTTCAAATCCAACTCCTGTGCGCGCGCAACGGCCCCTAACGCGTCTAGTTAGGGCGTAGTTCCACATGCCTTTCAAATTTCAAAACGGAACGGCGCAGCGTGATTTATCACGGGCTTCCGACCACCAGCCCGAGCGGGGGAATGACGAAAAGCGCTTGGGTCCCAGAGTGCTTGTAGAAGCTTCCTGAGCTTCGCAGCGCCTGTTCGATTCCACGGGGCCATAGCCAGGAGCCGGTGCGCCCACAATGGAGTGAGAACGCCGAGCCGTCCTTGAAAAACGATGAGGGCAAGGGCGTGGGCTTCCATTCACCTGAGAACAGCGGCCGCTCAGCGCGATGGCCCTCCCTCTCGATGTCCGCAAAATACGCGATCCCCTGCGCCTCGATCGCCGAAACTGTGGTCTGAGCCAAGCCGAATGCGTAAGACCGCTGAAAACCGGGAAACGCGCCGCAACTGCCCTCAGCGTAGAACCACCCGAGTTGGAGCTTTGACGGCAGTGTCTGGCGCTGAATTTCTCGATTGATCAGGAGATAGGCAGCGTAGGCGGTCAAAAGGAGCAGTGCGAACGCTGCTACGATGTAAAGGACTGGCTGGGCAGCGGATGCGCGTTCCTGTTCGCGGTCAGTGCCAAGCGCTGCCGTGTGCAGGTATGCGGCAACGTCGTTCTCATCGGGGCGTGAAGGCATATCCAAGGTTCACGCCCGTCAAGGGGTGGAGACGAAAAAGCTTTGCCCGATCCAAGAATGTGCTCAAGACGAAATGGCCAGGGTGGTTGATGAGTGATTGGCGAGATCATCCAATCCGGCATGTGCCTGCGGAAATCGATATGGTCGCGGCAAATACGGGGCAGTCATTTGAGCCAGCGGATAACTGACCAAATTACGGCGAATCCGGCGGATAGATCACTCTTCCTGCGGCCGTTCTTTTTGCCGCAAGCGTCGCAACAGCGTGGTCAATTTGGCCCGGCCCCATCAGGTGATCCACAGCATGGCCGTTTAAGAGCAGGTAGTCGGTGATGATCCGACGATGACATCGCCACCAAACGGCCTCCGAGCACATCAACGAGACGCGCCGCCCCGTGCCCAGATGCACCAGTTCCTGGAAAGCGTTCCAAAACTCGGCACTTAGCGCGTAGTCGGCGTAGTTATGAAAGCTCTGAACCCGCCATGACGCGTTTAATTCCTCGTCTACGCCATGCTGCTTGCGCCTCCGCCCGCCAAGTTCGGGCACGTGGCGATACCCAATCTGGAAGCGCTCCAAGGCTCCGGGTAGGGAATCAATATTGAATACGGGATTGGTTCTTGATCGCGGGAAGGCGCGTACACCGAGCAGCAGATCGACACCAGCTTCGCGCAGAATCGGCACGAACTCGGAAAGCGTTCGATTGGAATGGCCAATGGTTGTGAACTGCGCCACCATCAGCCGATCTTCGTAAGAGCCGTGCCCTTATGAGCCGCCACGTGGTCGGTCCTGTCGCTTTCGATCTCGTACTGCGGCTCTTCCCTCGAAGCGCGATGTCGATGGCCCTTATAGTCGAAGTCAGCGCGATGGACCTTGACGATCCTTCCACTCACCATCCCGGCTTCTGAGTTCCACCGAACGTGATCGCCTACCTTGAATTTCATCATGAAAGAAAGGCCTCCGTTTGAAAAATGCGTCGCGGGAGAAGTTGTTCCGGGAGGCTCGGCGCGGAGCGTCGCGTGACAAGCCGCACGGAACAGTTCGGCGAAATTGGTCGTTGGAGACCATGCTGGGGAATGACGTGAGCGGGAGAAGAACCGTCTTCTGCCTCCAATTTCAAATCCCTGCATGGAGACAAAAATGGCCGATGAGACCGAAAACGTCAGCGGAACAGGAATGGAGCAAATCAAGATCGTCCTGAACTCGATCTATCTTTGTCTTTCGTTTGCGATGAAGCATATAGCTGAAAACGAGGGAGAAGCATCCGCCGCGACGTTCAAAGCCAAGATGCTGGAAGCTTTGAAGAACGGCGATATCGACATGGCGCTGCTGGAAGAGTCGAGGACCTACGAGTTTGTCGTGTCCAAGATCGAGGCGCTGGGAAACACCAGCGACGGCTAGAAGTCCGGTTTCTGCCCGTATGAAGCCGGGATGAGGCATCAATGAGCGCTTCTTCAATCAATGGAACAGATCAGGCTGAGCGGCGGGTATGTTCCGACGTTTCCGCGGCCAGGCGTGAGCAATCAATGCGGCGCTAGATGACGAGCATCGGGAGCTTCGAGGATCTCACGCTCTTCGGCGATTTGAGGAGCTTTTCGGGCGCGAGAGGGCTCGGGTGAAGCGCTTGAGTTTTTCAACCCGTCATGCGCTTTTCCATCCTTCGAGGGTGAGGTGGCGGCCGAGGTTGGCCCTGAAAAGATGGCGGCTAGCACCTGGCTGTAGCCATTCTGCGAGAGCTGTCCTCCACCCGCAAAGCTAGCACAGGCATTCTACGGTGCTCGCGAACAAGCAGCTGGTGTCAGCAAGGCGCCGTTCTTGTGCGGATGAAAAGATGGCGCCCTAGTTGTTGCTCCAGGGCCTTGACGCGCGAGCTGACGGCGGTCTGGCTGATGTTGAGCTGCTCGGCGGCGCGCACGAAGCTGCGCATCCGCACGATCTCCAGACAGTTCGGGCCAGCTCGATATCCATGCGCAGCGCCTCCACGGTCTTTGTAGTACAATTAATGCACTCAACCTGCCCTTAAATTCGTTTGTTCGCTTCTTTTAAATGCGCAACATGGCGGAACTGGGCAACGCCATCGTCCATGTGGAACAGCTGACCGGCGGGATTCCCTGAGCATAGCGGGCCCAGTCTTCTGGGATGGGGATGCCATGGGCGTGCGCGCCGCCGATTTTACCGGAACGGATATCCTCCTGCTGGCTGCCGAACTATCTGCTGCCAGCCGCGCCTTCGCGCTCGGAGTCGTCGTCGAGGCGCAGGGTTCCAGCGCAGGCCGCAGTGGCGCGAAAGCGCTGTTCGATGTCTAGGGCGGGGGCATCGCCGGCTGGGTCTGCGGCGGCTGCGCCGAATCCACGGTCGCTCATGCCGCGGTCGAAGCCTCTGCGACCGGTATGCCGCAACTCGTCGAGGTCGATCTCGACAGCGAGGTGCTCGGCGCGGGCATGCGTTGTGGCGGCCGGTTGCGGGTCTATCTTGAGCCGGTCTTGGCGCGACCAGCGCTCTGGATCCTGGGGCATGGCCGCGTCGCCGAGTGCCTGTGCCACTTCGGCGCCCTGCTGGGGTTCGCGGTCATCGTCGATGACACCATGGCCGTTGCGGAACGGTTTCCCGAGGCCTCCCGCATTATCACCGACGATCCCGACTATGCGGCGGCGACGCCGGCCGCCGGCGATTTTGCGGTCGTCGCGACGCAGCACCGCGGCGACCATGAATCACTTCGCCGCCTGCTTTCGAACGAGGTCGGTCATATCGCGTTGATCGCCAGCCGCAAGCGCGCCGGGTTGGTGCTGGCCCATCTGCGCAAGGTCGGCTTCGACCGCCAGGCGCTTGATCGGATCCAGGCCCCGGCGGGACTCGCTCTCGGCGCGCGCACGCCTGAGGAAATCGCGTTGTCTGTCATCGCGGAGATCGTGCTCGTCCGCCGCAGCCGCGTCGAGCGGGTAGAGGCGCCGCAAGCGGGGGATCTGGCCGCGACACGGGCCGAGCCACTGCGCCTCGTAGGGAGAATGAGATGACAGCTCACGTCGAGACCGCCGACCACCGGCCCGGCTTTTGGACCCGCTGGTTCCTGTCGACCAACCACAAGGACATCGAAACGCACTACCTGATCTTCTCCTGCCTGGCCGGCGTGCTGGGCACGGCCCTGTCGGTCGCGATGCGGATGGAGCTGCAGCAGCCGGGCATGCAGATCTTCGCCAGCCCGGCGGTGTTCAACGTGGTCGTCAGCGCCCACGGCCTGATCATGATCTTCTTCGTGATCATGCCGGCTCTGATCGGCGGCTTCGGCAACTGGATGGTGCCGTTGATGATCGGCGCGCCGGACATGGCCTTCCCGCGCATGAACAACATCTCGTTCTGGCTATTGGTCGCGTCCTTCGTGCTCTTCCTCTGCTCGCTCTTCGTCGAGGGGGCACCGGGCACCTCCGGCCATGGCGGCGGCTGGACACTCTACCCGCCCTTCTCATCCGCGGTCGGCCAGCCCGGCCCGGCGGTCGATTTCGTCATCCTGTCGATTCACCTCTCAGGCGCGGCTTCGATCCTGGGCGCGATCAACTTCATCACCACGATCCTGAACATGCGCGCGCCGGGCATGACCATGCACCGCATGCCGCTCTTCGCTTGGGCGATGCTGGTCACCGCCTTCATGCTGCTCTTCGCGCTACCCGTTCTGGCGGGGGCGATCACGATGCTGCTGACCGACCGCAATTTCAGCACGACCTTCTTCGATCCGGCCGGCGGCGGCGACCCGATCCTCTACCAGCACCTGTTCTGGTTCTTCGGGCACCCGGAGGTCTACATCATGATCCTGCCGGCCTTCGGCATCGTCAGCCACGTCGTCTCGACCTTCTCGAAGAAGCCGATCTTCGGCTATCTCGGCATGGCCTATGCCATCGTCGCGATCGGCCTGATCGTCTGGGCGCACCACATGTACACGGCGGGGCTGTCGCTCAACACGCAGCGCTATTTCGCCTTCGCCTCAATGGTGATCGCGGTGCCGACCGGCATCAAGATATTCTCCTGGCTCGCGACGATGTGGGGCGGCTTGATCCGTTTCAGCGTGCCGATGCTCTGGGCGATGGGCTTCATCATCCTGTTCACCATCGGTGGCGTCACCGGTGTGGTGCTGGCGAATGTCGGCATCGACCGCGTCCTGCACAACACCTACTACGTCATCGCCCATTTCCATTATGTGCTGTCGCTCGGCGCCGTGTTCGGCATCTTCGCAGGCTTCTACTACTGGTTCCCGAAGATGAGCGGCTACCTGACCAATGAATGGCTTGGGCGGCTGCATTTCGCCCTGATGTTCATTGGCGTGAACCTGGTGTTCTTCCCGCAGCATTTCCTCGGGCTCGCCGGGATGCCACGCCACTATGCCGATTACCCCGACGCCTATGCCGGCTGGAACTTCATTTCCTCGGTCGGCTCCTACATCTCGGCGGCAGGTTTACTGGTCTTTTTCGTGATGGTCGGCGAGGCGTTCTGGCGCAAGCGCCCGGCCGGCAACAATCCGTGGGGCGAGGGCGCGACGACGCTGGAGTGGGCGTTATCCTCGCCGCCGCCCTTCCACCAGTTCGAGACGCTGCCGCGCATCGTCGGCACGGACCATGAAGCCTGACGCGCGCCGGGAGCCGGAGCCGGGACAAGGAGGTCGCGATGCCCCATGAAGCCGACAGCACCGGGCTGAGCACGCTGCTTTGGCTGATCTGCATCTATTGGAACCTCGTCTGGTTCACACAGCAGTTGACTTCGCTCGGACAGGCGGGGAATGGCGAGCCGGCCGAGCAGACTGCCGGCGATCAGGCGCAGCAGAAGCCCGACCCGCGTGCCCTGTCCGCGATCGCATCGCGCACAGCCGCCGCCATGCGCGAGATTTTTGCAGCGGGATGGCACGACCTCGGTCGAGGCTTTCGTCGGAAAGGCGCTCGCCACCTATGAAGTGGTCGTTTCTGCCTTCGACGCCGGGGCTCGGGGTGCTTTGAGTAGCTGGCTCTCGCCCGAGGTCTACGATGCCTTCAGCAAGGCGATCGGCGAGCGCGAGGAGGTGGGTGAAGCGACGGTTGAAACCTTGTTTTCGAGCATCGAGCTCGAGATCGTCGAAGCCCGGGTCGAAGAGGAGCGGATGGAGTTGTCGATCCGCTTCACTAGCGAATCCTTCAAACTGCTGCGCCGCCCCGTGAGCCTGTTCTTCCGCAATGTCTCGACCCCGTTGCGCAACGTCGGCATCTGGACGTTCGCCCGCAACCCGGCGGTGCCGGACGATCTCTGGCGCGTCGTGGCGACGCAGACGGAAGGATGATGACCGACGATGACGATGACGAGCCGCGCGGTTACGCCTCGCCGCTCTGCTTCATGCGTGAGGTCGATCCCGCTTATTTCGGCCTCGCTCCTCCGCCATCGCCCACGCAGGGCGTCACGGCCTGGCGCAAGGTCCAGCGGGAACGGCTGATCGCGGAACGCCTTGCGCTTCCAGCCTCGGTCCGTGCCGAAGGGGCGGAAAGGATCGCGCGGGCACTGGACACGCTGATCGGCGACCCCGACGGGCGTGTCGTCAGTGCCTATTGGCCGTTCCGCGGCGAGCCGGATCTGCGGCCCTGGCCAGCGGCGCTCCAGGCTCGCGGCGCGCGCACGGCACTACCCGTGGTGGTCGCGAGCCGGGCGCCGCTCATCTTCCGCAACTGGCGACAGGGAGACCGCCTGGCGCCCGGCGTCTGGAACATCCCAATCCCGGCGGATGGCGAGCTGGTCGTGCCGGACATCGTGATCGCACCACTCGTCGGCTTCGATCCCGACCTCTACCGACTTGGCTATGGAGGCGGCTTCTTCGATCGCACTGGCGCAATTGCCTGCAACCGCGATCGCGATTGGCGTCGGTTATGAGCAAGCGGCAATGGCTTCGATCATGCCGCAGCCCCTCGACATCTCGATGCGTCACATCATCACTGAAACCGGCATCAGGATCGGTCTTCCGCGCATGCCATAAGGCCGCCATGCTCCACAGGATCGGCCCATCCTCCACCGGCCGGTTGACGCTGACGGAGTTCAATGCAACTCGCGTGGTGCAGCAGCGATGCGGGTACATTGCTTGCTTTGCCAATGCTGCTCTGCGGCGCAGTCCGAGCTATGGCTTCACGGCGAGCAGTACGCCGGTGGCGCCGACCATCCAGTCGTCAACGGCGTCTCGTCCAGAATGATCCGCTTGCTGTCGTAGGACCGCGCCAGTTGTTGCGCGGCCATCGACGACCTGTACGACGGACAGGGAGGACCTAAGCTGCTTGGCAACAAGCGTAGTCCGCCTGAATGCCCGATCCGAACTGGTCGACAGGTCGGTGCTGACCAGAATTCGTCTCATCGATCACTCAGTTTGTTTCGCCAGCATCACAAGCCCTCAGAATTCGCGCCCGCTCGGCCCATATCCCTGCCTAAGTCTTGAAGGAGGCCGTAGATTGCGACCGTGCAATGGATCGTCGGGCGCGCCATCGAAGCGACATCATGAATCACATGCCGATCCTTCGGAGCATGGTCGGAATCCAGTACGGAAATGTTGCTATGGCTATCGCGATCAGCAACATATTGATCAATATCGTCAGAAGCCTAACGTATAAGCCGAGGCATCTCAGAAGTTTGTAAGGTATCGTTCCATATATCCAGTAGTTGTCGTTTCTCATTTTATTCTCACTCAGTTTCCGATTGCATCGTTGAATGGTGATATCAATGAGGCAGGACATCACGGCACTCTGTCGCTGGAAACGATGCCGCCTTCACCTTCCAGGCGAGCGATCCGCTTGGCTTCCGATTCCGTGAATTTCAGGCGCACGCCGATGCCGCCGCCATTGTCCTCGATGAACACGGCGCCGAGCGTCTCGAGCGCGGCCTTGAGGGCACCGATCTCTTTCGGCTCTGGTTCTTGAACTTTGCGCTCGAACTGCTCGATGACGGCTTCATGCACGCCAGAGCGGCTGGCCAGCTTCGCCCGGGTAACTTCGACGAGCGCGCGTCCTGCACGACATTGCGAACCTGTGATCATAAAGGCTCTCCTTCTCACGACAATAAGACCAGACAGCGAGAAATGTTGGCAGACGGTGTGTGCCGGCCGTGTTTCGGCGGGGACATGTACGGGAGGCTCTTTCGAAGTGCCTCCGAGGCGAGGCGGAGATCGAGCGCCTACGCCAGATCATCAAGGCATTGCGTCCGGCTGCGGGCGCGAATAATCTCCACGACGTCGCTGGCGGGCGACCGGCCCACCAGCTTGTTTCTTGGACGCCCGGCTTCGCTATTTCCCGCCCTTCTTCCTAGGCTGGCTCTGCAACTTGCCGAGTTCGGCGATGGAGGTCGCGGTCTGCACCGGGAGTTTCGGCTGCTTGGGTTTCTTCGGCTCTCGGTTTCCGCTGCGGTTCTTCTTGCTCATGATCCGTTCTTTCAGCTGGGAAGCCGCTCCTGCGCCGCATGCTTCGGGCGCCAGGGCTCATGGTTTGCTTTCTCGAGCAGCTTCCTATTGGCATCAAATGCCCGGGTTCTCGTGCGCTCGCGGGGCTTGCCGGCGAGAAATATGGCACATCGCCTCTCGAGAATTCCGGGCCAGCTAGTTTACCCTGGCTCGGACGCGCTCAAATGCCTTCAGGCGGCGTCGAACCAGGGCTACTGGCGTGCGAGCTGGCTGCCGGTGCAGAAAACACCGGCCAGAAGAACGGTTTTGATCATAGCGCAGAGATGTTGAAGCATAAGAAAAATAAAGTCAAATCTCAGATTGGTGCTCTGAAGTTATTTTTGTGGTGCGATTGAAGATCGTCGCGGCGCGATTATGTACGGTCTATGGTAAAACGAATTCAGACGCTGATGACTACGGAGATCCGTAAAGAATATGTCTTTACCGGAGGGGCTCCGTGGCAGTCTGATAGTGCTGACGCCGATCTCCTCCGGGCCTCGACCAATGTCAGACCGTGGTGTTCCGCGCCGTTCGCTGGCGCACAGGGGAGTTGGATCCGTGACTTTTCGTTCCAGATTGGTCTGTGCGAGCTGCAATCGCAGCGTGCCGCGGGCCGCCGCCCGTTGTCCGTGGTGTTCGAGCCTCGTCAATCCGTTCGGATATGGTGGGCTCGTTGGGGGGCATCGGTCCTCTGGAGATACCGGCGGTATGCAGCCGTCAACCATCACGCCGGATCGACGGCGGCCCGAACGCTCATGAGCGTGCATATTCTGGTCGCCAACGCCGTCCGGCGGCTTTCGAGTGCGCTAAACTGTTCCGCGGCAGTCTGATACCCGGTTCGCAAGGCGTTGCCGGCTCCATCCAGGCGACCGGAACCAGTTCCTCGGCGCGCCTTGTCGCGCGGGCACGCTCCTCGGCGTAGCTCAGCGGCCGGTCGCCATCGGCGTCCTTGATGTGGGTGGGCAGTCCCATGCGGTCGAGCAGGGCGAGGAAGGGCCTCGGCGCCAGCTCCTCGACATTGACAATCGTCCGCACGTCCCAGTTGCGCTTGGCGATGAGCAGCGTCGCAGCAGCGGCCGGAACGCCCGCCGCATAGGAGATCGCCTAGCTGCCGACTTCCGCGAAGGCCTCTGCGTGGTCGGCGACGTTGTCTATGAAGACTTCTGCGGCTTGTCGTCGCGCCGTCGATGAGGCCGCGCAAGAGGTCGAAGACGGCCCGGGTCGCGAAGCATTTGAGCGCCAGCACGACCTTTGTCCTGGAGTGCTTCCGGAATGCTCGATCCCTCGCTGATTGCGCAGCAGCTTGATTTTGTCGATCAAGTAGTAAGGGAGCTCGATCATCGGAACCTTGTGCCGCTTGCGATAACGATTGCGGCTGCCGTGTCATGGTGGGCGACCGTGCCGAACGACGTTGCGGATGAGGATGCGGCGCAGCGTTTCCACAGCCGGCCTGCTTGGAGGAGATCTGGGATGGGCGCCGCCGACAGGCGGTCGGCGCATACGCGCTCAAAACGCGGAGCGAAGAGCCCCTGTCGCCTCGCGAAACGCGAGCACTTTCGCTCGTTTCCCCTCCGCCTGGCCCGCCAATGAAGCCGATTGGCCAGCGCCCGCATGGCGCGCCGAGAATCCAGCCCAATCAGCGAGACCCAATCATCGAGCAAGCGGCCATATTACCATGTTTCACATGGTCACCCGTCCGGCTGCGACTGGGGAAAATGCAATCGCCTTACTCGTTCGGACGCATTCTGAGCCAGGCGGTCAGCGCTTCCCGAGTCGGGTCCGTCAGCTCGAGTGGACCAGGTCTAGCGGTCATCTGCTGGACGATCGACGTCCCAAACCTCACGGTTCCGCCAAAGTACGACATCGCCCACACGCAGGCGAACCAGGTCACAGCCTCGCAGCTTACTGTCGAGATTGAACATCGCCAGGTCTCGAACCCGCCGATCTTGCTGCAAACGTGTTCGGATTGCCCAGATGTGGCGTGGCGCAAGTGGCGGCTTGCGACCAACGATACGACCGATGTTCCACGCGGGGCGCTGATCGATCTGTTGAGCTTCGACAGGCATGACGCATCCAAAATTGGAGCCGTATCCGAAGCTATTTTACCTTATCGGCGGTGCAATCGCGCCAACTTCCGACATCCGGCCTATGCCTGACCCGTGACCGGTGCCGTTAGGCAGCGAGTTCGGTAGAGGGCCGTAGGAAGCGCTTCTCAAACTCCGCAGCTCGGATCGGACGGCTGATCAGATAGCCTTGGCCCTCGTCGCAGCCCTCTGCGGTAAGCATCGCTGCGACCTGTTCCGTCTCTATGCCCTCGGCGATGACAGACAGGCCGAGTGCATGACCTAGCCTTATCGTGGCGCGGACGATCGCCGCATCGTCGCTGCCGGGCACAAGGTTGCGCACAAATGACTGGTCGATCTTGATGGTGTCGAGCGGGAATGCCTTGAGGTAGGTCAGACTGCCGTAACCCGTGCCGAAATCGTCGAAGGCGATTTTGACGCCAAGGGCCCGCAGCGAACCGAGCATGGCCTGCGCGGCGCCGGCGCTTTCCAGGATGATGTCCTCGGTCACTTCCAGTTCGATGAGATCGGGACGCAGCGCCAGGCTGTCGAGGTGGGTTTTAACGTCCGCGACCAGATCGCCGACCGTGAACTGCGACTGCGTCAGGTTGATCCCGATGCGGATCGGGTTGCCGCGTTGCTGCCAGGCAGCGGCTTGCCGACAGGCCGTTTCCAGGACCCACGCTGCGACACTCTCGGAAAGGGAGCTCGTATTGACCACCGGCATGAACTCGCCGGGGGAGACAAACCCACGTTCGGGATGGTGCCAGCGGATTAGCGCTTCGGCACCGATAACCGCTCCGCTGCGCAGATCGGTCTGCGGCTGATAGAACAGCTCGAACTCGTTGCGTTGCAGGGCAAGCCGCAGCTCCGCCTCCAGAACCTCACGACGCTCGATCGCAGCGCGCATGTCGGGCTCGTAGGTCTTTGGTTCGGCAGCTGCTGCAGCCTTGGCCGCGGAGAGGGCGAACTGCCCGTTGCCCAGCCAGTTCTCCGCGTCGGTCGCCTCGGCCTTGTTGGCAATGCCAATCGACAGGGGCACGCGGCGAGCACGATCGCCGAACGTGATCGCCTCCTGCCGGAACGTCTCCATTGCCGCGGCGGCAACGTCCTCGGCTTCATTCGGTGATGACGCCAGAATTGCGAACTCGTCACCGGCAAGGCGTGCAATCATCGGACTGTCGGGGAAAAGCCTCTGAAGGCGGCGAGCAACAGCTATCGCTATGGCGTCGGCTGCCGAGGCGCCGTGAAGCTGCGTGATCTGTCGATAGCGATCAATGGACAGCAGAACGATGGCAGCGTTCCCGGCGCGACCATCGCGATGCTCACGATCCAGGGTCGCAAGCAGCGAGTTGCGATTGGGCAACCCGGATATCGGGTCGCATTCGGCGAGGTAGCGAATGCGCTCCTGCTGGCGCTTGCGCTGCGAGATGTCGCGCAGAACGGCGCCGTGCTGAAAGCCCTCGGGCGTCTCCCATCCTGAGAGACTGCATTCCAGATCGAACATTTCTCCGTTCGATCGCAAGCCGACAAGTTCGGTCAGGATGCCACCGCCGTCTTGCAGGGCGCTCCTTGGTAGGTCGCTCAAGCCGAATGGCCCTACGCCAGACCGTTTTTCCTGCCCTGCCAACAAGGTCTCGAACGGCTTGCCGATAATCTCGTCCGAATTGTAGCCGAAGATGCTCTGCGCACCGTTATTCCAGAGTGTGATACGGCCCGCCGCATCGGTGCAGACCAGCCCGTCGCGAAGCGACATGGCGATGCGATGGAAGCGGCGCTCCGCGACCATTCGCAGCAGCCCGCGTATGTCGATCTCATCGAGCGCAGCGGCCAGTGCATAGGTCAGCCCTGCGGCGACAACGAGCGTCGTGTCGATCGCGATCGGCCAGTGCATCTGCACGACAAACGCGGTGGTCTCGGTCGCGATGGCGATGACAATCATGCTCGTTGCGAGTTTGCCGACGCTGAGCCGGCGCCACGCCCACGTCACGCCAAGCGATATGATGAAGAGGCTAGCAAGCGAGGTATAGCGCGAGGTTAGGCCGATCGCGCGTCCCTGAAGGATCGACTCGGCGGCGAGCACCTGGATCATCGATCCCGGCATGATCCTGCCGTTGGGTGTCAGAAAATGGTCACCGAGTTCGGCGGCTGTCCCCGAGACGATGACGCGTTTGCCTTGAAGGGTCGCCAATGCCCTCGCATCGGAATTGAGAACGTTGATGACCGGCACGGACGGGACCGTTTCAGTTCGGATGCCGAAGTCGATCCGGAAGCTCGGCGCAGTGTCGTCGTGCCGGCTCGCGAGCAGCGACCCCACGGACGGGATGAATTCGCCGTTGATGCGCGCGCCGAACGGATAACGCCGAATGACCCCGTCCCTATCCGGCAGGACATTGACGAGTCCGGACCATGAATGCTGGGCGAAGGCGGCAATCGGGCGATTGATGTAGATCGATTTCCCATCGGCGCTCGGGCTATGCCGCTGACGAAAGGCCGGAAGGATCGTGGAACCGCCGGCCGCCTCCAGGGCCGACGCAAATGCCGCGTCATCCTGACTATTGGACGGGGAGCTGAAATCCACGTCGAAGACGACATCGCTGACACCCGCCTTTTCGAGCGCCTGCAGCAGCTTAGCGTGAACGCTGCGCGGCCAGGGCCACTGCCCAATTGCGGAGATCGACGGCGGATCGATTTCAACGAGCGCGATAGTGGCGGAGGCGGGCCGGGTCAGCAGACCGTAGCGCAGATCGATCAGTCGTTCCCGTAGCCAGCCATGCCCGCCTGACAGCACGAGGGCAGAGAGCACGATCCCGACCAGCAGGTGGATACGCAGACGCGACATCTTCTTCCCCCGTGCGCCGGAAGCCAGCCTGGCTACTTCTTGCCGTTTCCGTTGCCGTTCCCGTTGTTCCCGTTCCCGTTGTTGCCGCCGTTCCCGTTGTTCCCATTCCCGTTGCCGTTGTTGCCCCCGTTTCCGTTGCCGTTCCCGTTGGTCCCATTCCCGGTGCCGTTGTTGCCCCCGTTTCCGTTGCCGTTCCCGTTGGTCCCATTCCCGGTGCCGTTGTTGCCCCCGTTTCCGTTGCCGTTCCCGTTGGTCCCATTCCCGGTGCCGTTGTTGCCCCCGTTTCCGTTGCCGTTCCCGTTGTTCCCATTCCCGTTGCCGTTGTTGCCCCCGTTTCCGTTGCCGTTCCCGCTGTTCCCATTCCCGTTGCCGTTGTTGCCGCCGTTTCCGTTGGATCGCCCCGGCGATCTCGCGGGTCGCGGCATAGACATAGGACAAATCGGCGAAGCCGTCGCCGCGGCGCGAGGGCGTGCCGACCGCGATGAACACCGCATCCGCGTCCGCGACGGGCCCGGCGAGATCGGTGGTGAAGGACAGGCGCCCCGCCGCCGCGTTGCTGCGCACCAGTTCCGACAGGCCGGGCTCGAAGATCGGGATCTCGCCGCGCTTCAGCGCCGCGACCTTGGCCTCGACCTTGTCGACGCACACCACGTCATGCCCGAAATCCGCAAAGCAAGCCCCGGAGACCAACCCCACATAGCCAGACCCAACCATTACGATCTTCATCGGTCACTCCCTGGAGCCGCCTCTTCATGGCAACTCGTGGATTGCTGTTCGCATGTGCGGCATAGCGCAATCCCCGCAAAACCGGAATTGGCTTCTTCCCGACGGCCCGCCGCGTCGATCTCTGCCATCGCCGTGACGTCGTATCGTTATCGCTTGACAGCGGGGCCCGCCGCTCGTCATCTGCATCCGTTCCCAGGGGGGCCTCGCTAGGAGGCTGAGATTCCGCCGGCCGGGCTTTCGAGCCCAAGCAACGCGGTGACCCTCCGAACCTGATCCGGATCATACCGGCGTAGGGATGCGGGACATGCGGCCGTCACAGGCCCTGATTCCAGCTTGCGCTCGTGATCCTCCAGCGATCGACGCTCCCGGCCTGGCCGCGCGTCCGAACGGAGTGGGTTTAAGTGACGCAAGCCGAGATCATCGCGGCGCTATCGGCGTTCATCGCGCTTCCCGACGCGTCGGAAGCCGAATTCGAGGCGATGGCGCTCAAGGTCTTCGCCTATCAGTTCCGCAACAACGAGCCCTATAAGCGCTTCTGCCTGCAGCGCGGCCGCACGCCGCTTTCCGTCCGGCACTGGCGCGCTATCCCGGCCGTACCGATCACCGCCTTCAAGGACCTGACGCTGAGTTGCAGCCCGCCTGAGCAGGCAAGCCACGTCTTCATGACCAGCGGCACGACGCAAGGCATTCGCGGCCGCAGCTATCACCCGACGCTCGACGTCTGGAAGCGCTCGATGCTGGTGAATTTCCGCGCGCGCTTCATGCAGGGCCGCGAGCGCATCCGCATGGGCATTCTCTTCCCGAACGAGACGGAGCTGCCGAATTCTTCGCTCGCCACCTATCTCTCACTCGCCAAGCGCGAATGCGGCACGGCGGATTCCGAGACCTTCATCAATTCGGCCGGGCTCGACCTGGACGGGCTTCTGTCGGCGCTGGAGCAAGCGGAGACAAGCGGCGAGCCCTACGCCCTGCTTGGCGCGAGCTATTCCTTCGTGCCCGTGCTGGACGCGCTCGCCGCGAGCGGCCGGCGCTTCGCCCTGCCGGAAGGCAGCCGCATCCTCGATACCGGCGGTTTCAAGGGCCAGTCGCGCGAGTTGGGACCGGACGAGTTCTATGACGGGCTCGCCAGCGCCTTCGGCGTGCCGCGCGCGTCCTGCATCAACATGTACGGGATGACTGAGCTCAGCTCGCAGCTCTATGACGACGGCAACGCCGTCTGCCCGTCCGTGAAATCCGGACCACACTGGATCCGCAGCCGCGTGGTCGATCCGCTGACCGGGGCTGACCTGCCTCAAGGCCAGCGCGGCGTGATCGTCCATCACGACCTCGCCCATTTCAACTGCGTCGCGGCGATCCTGACCGAGGATGCCGGCGAGATCGTGCCCGGCGGGTTCAAGCTGCTCGGCCGCGTCGATGGCGAGGCCTCGAAGGGCTGCTCGGTCGCGGTCGCCGAATTCCTCGCGGCAGCACGGGGCTGACCACGGTGATCGAGCATGCGGGCCACCTGCCGGGCCTGAATCGCGAAGCACTGCGCTGGCGCGAAGTCAGCCACAGCGCCTGGGGCGAGAGTGCCGTCATCGCGCTGCCGGAACTCGACGAAGCGCAGGCGGCAACGCTCTGCGCGCATGTGCGCGACAATGCCCGCGCCCGGCTGAAGCGGATGGAGACGGCCCGCATCGTCGCCGCGATCGATGCCGCCATCGCGCGCCTGCTCGATCGCACGCACCCGCTGCGGCGCAAGGCCGAGCACCTGTTGCCGATCGTCACCGGCTATGATCGCGAGACGGTGCGCCTCGGCCTGACCGGCTATCTCAAGACCTTCCGCAAGCCGCAGCTCCAGCGCTTCCTGGCGGAGGATTTCGCCAATCCCGCCGTGCTCGACGGTTTCCAGCCGACGCCCAAGGGCGGTTATCTGCGCGCTCATGGTCCGCAGCTCCTGCTGCATGTCTGGGCCGGCAATGTCCCGGCGCTCTCGCTCTGGAGCCTGATCTGCGGATTGCTGGTCAAGGCCGGCAGCATCGGCAAGCTCGCCTCGGCCGAGCCGCTGACGGCCGGATGGTTCGCCAGCCTGCTCGCAGAGGTCGATCCCGAGATCGGCGAATGCCTCGCCATCACCTGGTGGAAGGGCGGCGAGGCGACCACCGAGCCGATCTTCCTGCGCGAGGCCGAAACCGTCATGACGTATGGCGGCAACAAGACCCTGACGGCGCTGCGCGCCAAGCTGCCGATCACCACGCGCTTCCTGCCGCATGGCCACAAGATCGGCTTCGGCGTGATTGCACGCGAGGCGCTCGACAGCCGCAAGGCCCCTGCCCTCGCCCGCCTCGCGGCCCATGACGTCACCCGCTACGAGCAGCAAGGCTGCTACTCGCCGCAGATGCTCTTCATCGAGCGCGGCGGGCGAGTCGATCCCACAGAGTTCGCCCGCTACGTCGCGCAGGAGCTTGCCGCCCTCGCCTCTCGCCATCCGCGCCGCGCTCTTTCACAGGGCGAAGCCGCCTCGATCGTGTCATGGCGCGCGGCGCAGGAAACCCGCGCGATGGACGGCACGGCCAACCTTCTCGGCGACCCCACCGATGCCTGGAGCGTCGTCCATGTCGAGACGCCGGAAGCCCTGAGTCCGACCGGGCTCAACCGCACGCTCAAGCTCGTCACAGTCGAGAGCCTCGACGATGTCCCTGCCCTCGTCGCGCCCTATCGCAGCTTCCTGCAGACGGCCGGCGTCGCAGCCTCGCCGGAGCGGTTGTTCCGGCTTTCCGAGCAACTGGGCGCAATCGGTGTCAGCCGCATCGCCCCGCTCGGCCGCATGACCGCGCCGGAGGCCGGCTGGCATCATGACGGACGCTTCAGCCTGCTCGACCTCGTCACCTTCACCGAGATCGAACAATCGGCGGAAACCGCGGCAGAAGGGTTCGCGCCCTATGTCGACTGAACCGCACAGGTCCGGCTTCGTCACCATCGAGCGCGCCAGCTATCGCTATGCCGCGAGCGGCCCGGCCGTCGTCGACGCGGTCGACTGGACGATCCCGCGCGGCGAGATCCATTGCCTGCTCGGCCGCAGCGGCTGCGGCAAGACCACCTTGCTCAAGCTCGCCGCCGGCCTGCTGATGCCGACCGAAGGCACGGTCCGCATCGGCGGCGAGGCGCTGACCGGCCCGAGCCTGCGCGCCGGCTTCGTCTTCCAGGCGCCGACGCTGCTCGACTGGCTGAGCGCCCTCGACAACGTCCTGCTGCCGGTCTCGCTGAAGCGCCGCCCGACAATCGCTGACAAGGATGCCGCGCTCGACCTGCTGGAGCGTGTCGGCCTCGCCGATTTTGCGATGCGCCGGCCGGCCGAGCTCTCCGGCGGCCAGCAGAGCCGCGTCGCGGTTGCCCGCGCGCTGGTCGGCAATCCCGACCTGCTCCTCCTCGACGAGCCCTTTGCCGCGCTCGACGCCCTGACGCGCGAGGAATTGCAGGACGACCTGCTGCGGCTCTGCGCGCTCAACGGCACCACCGCGCTCTTCGTCACCCATGATATCGGCGAGGCCGTCTATCTCGCCGATACGGTCGCGGTGATGGCGGCCGGCCGCGTGACGCATGTGCGCCGGATCGAGCTGGCCCGCCCGCGCCATCGCGACATGCGCTATGCGCCCGGCTTCATCGCCGCCTGCCGCGAATTGCGCGACGCAATGGACGGCGCAGCCGCCGTCAGCCGGAGGCCGGCGGCATGATCGCCCGCCTGCCCTCGCTCCTGCTGCTCATCGTCCTGATCGCCGGTTGGGAAGCCTGGTGCCGGTTCGGCGGGCTGTCGCCGCTCGTTTTGCCGCCCCCCTCGGCCGTGCTCGCGACGCTGTGGAGCGAGATCATGACCGGGCGGCTCTGGCCGCATCTGGCGATAACGGCCACGGAAATGGCGCTGGGCCTCGGCATCGGTGCCGTCGTCGGGCTCGGCACCGGCATCCTGCTGGCGGAATTCCCGGCGCTGAGCCGCCTGCTGCGGCCCTATGTACTGGCGAGCCAGCTCGTGCCGAAGCTCGCGCTCGGGCCGCTCTTCATCATCTGGTTCGGCTTCGGCATGACGCCGACCGTCGTCATCACCGCGCTGATCTGCTTCTTCCCGCTGATGGAAAACACGCTGACCGGCATCAGCGAGGTCGATGCCTCCCGGCGCGAGCTCTTCCGCATGCTCGGCGCCGGCCGCCTCCAGACCCTGCTGCGCCTCAAGCTGCCGGCGGCGCTGCCCGTCATCATGGCGGGCCTGCGCGTCGCGGTCGTGCTGGCACTGGTCGGCGCGGTCGTCGGCGAGTTCATCGGGGGGCGCACCGGGCTCGGCGCCTCGATCATCGCCGCGCAGAGCGTGATGGATTCGAGCCTGATCTTCGCGCTCTTCATCGTCATCATCGCCCTTGGAATGCTGCTCTACGAGGCCGTGCGCCTGATCGAGCGCCGCGTCCTGCATCGCTTCTCGAAAGGCTGAATACCCATGCGCGCTTTGCCTGCCCTCCTCGCTCTTGCCCTATCGTGGCTGGCCGTCGCGCCCGTAAGCGCGCAGGCGCTGGACAAGGTCACCGTCGCCGGCTGGAGCCAGCCGATCAGCGAGATCACCAACCTGCTGGCCGAGCCGGACAAGGGCTTCTTCAAGGCCAAGGGCATCGCGCTCGACTATATCCCCGGCAATGGCGGCGGCGCTGCCTTGCAGAACATGCTCGCGGGGCAGGCGGACATCGCCTTCACCGATCCGGCCGCGCTCTATATCGCGCTCGACAAGGGCGAGAAGCTCGTCGCGATCTACAACATCTATCCGCAGAACGTCTTCAACGTCGTCGCGCTGAAGAGCAGCGGCATCCGCACGGCCGCCGATCTCAAGGGCAAGCGCATCGGCGTCTACAGCCTCGCCAGCGGCACCTATCAGAACCTGCTCGTGCTGCTGCATCAGGTCGGCCTCGGCGAGAAGGACGTCACGGTCCAGCCCACCGGCCTGCTCAATTTCGCGCCGCTGATGCAGGGGCAGGTCGACGCCACCGCCGCGACCGATACCGGCCTGCTCGTCGCCCGCGCCAAGGGACTCGGCGAGGCCAACGTCATCGAGGTCCGCGACCAGCTCAACCTGCCGAGCGACATCTTCGTCGTGAAGGAAAGCTATTACGAGCAGAACAAGCCGCTGCTGAAGCGCTTCATCGCCGCCTATCGCGATTCCGCCACCTGGATGATCGCCAAGCCGGAAGAAGCGGCGCGCATCGCCGTCACCCGCGCCATCAATGGCCGTGACGAGGCGGTCAATCTCGAGATCATCAAGCTGCGCAATGCCTCGAGCGTCTCGGCGACGACGGAGCGCGAGGGCCTCGGCCGCTTCGATCTCGATGCCCTGCAGAAGGGCGCCGACACCTTCCGCAGCCTCGGTCTGGTCAGCCGCCAGATCGACATGAAGACGGTGGTGAAGAGCGACCTGATCCCCGCGAAGGACAACGCACCGTGAAATTCCGCGACAGGGCCATCCTCGTCACCGGCGCGAGCCGCGGCATCGGGGCGGCGATCGCGAAGGCCTTCGCCGCCGAAGGCGGGATCGTCGTCGTCAACTACCGGACGAACGAGGCTGCGGCCGAGGCCGTCGCCGCGGAATGCCGCGCGCTCGGCGGCGAGGCAATCGCCATCGCGGCCGATGTCACCTCGCCCGAGGCCGCCGCCGCCATGGCGACGCGCATCGCCGAGGAGGTCGGCCGGCTCGACGTCGTCGTCAACAACGCCTTCGCGCCCTATCGCTTCGACCCGGACAACCGCGCCCGCTTCTGGGAAACGCCCTGGGAGGCCTATGAGCAACAGTTCGAGGGGGCGGTGAAGGCAGCCTATACGGTCAGCCGCGCGATGCTGCCGCTGCTCCAGCGCCGCAGCGGCGGGACCATCGTCAATCTCGCCAGCGATCTGGTGACACGGCCGAGCATTCCCTATCACGACTACACGACCGCCAAGGCGGCACTCACCGGCTTCAGCCGCAATCTCGCGGCCGAGCTCGGCCCACTCGGCATCCGCGTCAACTGCGTCGCGCCGGGGCTGGTCTACCCGACGCAGGCGAGTGCGGAGACGCCGGAGGAGGTGCGCGAGATGCTGATCGCGCAGACGCCGCTCCGCCGGATCGCGACGCCCGAGGATATCGCCGGCCCGGTACTCTTCCTCGCCAGCGACTGGAGCCGCTTTGTGACCGGGCAAGTTCTTCATGTCGATGGCGGGCTGGTCATGGCTTGAGGGCCAGCCGTTGAAACAGGGCTCCTCTCCGTCAGGAAGCTGTGGCATCCCTGAGCAAGCATCCCCCGGGAGAAGGCCATGGCCGGGCTCGATTTCATCTTCATGCTCACCCGCCATGACCGGACGGTGCCGGAAGCCATCGACCATATCGCGACGGCGCTGGAGGCTGGCATCCGCCATATCGGCTTCAAGGATATCGGCCTGCCCTTCGGAGAGCTCAGGACCATCAACCGCCTGATCAAGGCCGGCGGCGCGACGAGCTATCTCGAAGTCGTCTCGCTGGATCGCGTCAGCGAAATCGCTTCGGTGAGGGCCGCGATCGATCTCGGCGTCGACAACCTGCTCGGCGGAACCCATGTCGAGGACGTGCTGCCGCTGCTACGCGGCACCGGCATCCGCTACTATCCCTTCCCCGGACGGGTTTCAGGGCACCCGAGCATTCTGGAAGGCTCGGTCGCCGAGATCGCCGGCAGCGCCCGTGCCATCGCCAGCCGGGACGGCGTTAGCGGGCTCGACCTCCTCGCCTACCGCTCCCGGACGGATGTGGAAGCGCTTATCGCAGCGGTTTGCGCCGCGACGCGCAAGCCCATCCTCGTCGCGGGCTCGATCGAGCGCCCCGAGCAGATCGCAGCGATCCGTCGATGCGGAGCCGCCGGCTTCACCATCGGCACGGCCGCGCTGGATGGTCGCTTTCCGGCTGCCGGCCCAGCTCTCAGCGCGCAACTGGAAGCCATCGCCGCCTGCATCTGAGCCGACGGCGCGAGCCACCTTACACCGCCGGGCTACGAAATCTCGTCACTGCGCCTTCTTGCCGGCGGCGTCGAACTGCTTGAGATAGGCGAGCAGGTCGGCGATGCGTTTCTCGTCCTTCAGCCCGGCATAGATCATCTTGGTGCCCGGGACCTTGGCACGCGGGTTCTGGATGTATTCGGCGAAGGTCGCCTCGTCCCAGGTCAGGCCGGAATCCTTCATCGCCGTGCTGTAGCTGTAGCCCTCGCGCGTGCCGGCCTTCTGGCCGACGACGCCGTTGAGGGCGGGGCCGACCAGGTTTTTGGCGGCTTCGCCGACCTGATGGCAGGCGCGGCACTGGGCATAGACCTTCTCGCCGGCGGCGGCATCCTGGGCACGGGCAGGCTGGATGGCGGCCGCGAGCAGGGCGGCGCCTGCGAGGATTGCGAATTTCATCTCGGATGATCCTATGGCTTCGGAGCGAAGGGGCTGACCCAGCCGCCGCTTTGGGCCGGCGCTTTCGGGGGGAAGGCCTGCGCGAGATAGTCGAGCAGGGTCTTGCGCGTCTCCGCGTCGGGCGCGGGCATATTGTGCTTCTCGGTCATCCAGTTGAGCGTCTCGTCCCAGCGGACACGGTCCATGCCCTGCCGGCCGACGACCTTCATCGAATGGCAGCCGATGCAGTAGCCGAAGGTCTCTTCGCGGCCGGGGAAATCGGGCAGCGTCTCGGGGCTCTCCTCCTGAGCCAAGCCGGCGGAGGGGGCGAGGAGGATGGCCGCGAGAGCGGCCATCCGAAGCGTGTGCGTAAAGCCCATCGTCAGCTCACCATGATGGCAATGCGATGGAGCGGGTTGGAGCCGTAGCCCTGCGGGTTCCAGTTGGTCGCGACATGCGGCTGGGCGACGCCGCGGGAATCGGTGGCGCGGGCCCAGAGCTCGAAATAGCCGTCGCTCGGCAGCTTCACCTTGCCGGTCCAGCGCACCCAGTCATAGCGGTTCTTCGGCTGGGCCAGCGTCATCGCATGCCAGCGCTGGCCGGCATCGAAGGACACTTCCACCTTCGCGACATTATGGTCGCCGGCCCAGGCCGCGCCACGCAAGGTGACCTCGCGCGTCGCCGCCGGCAGGCGCGTGCCGTTCGCCGGCTTGCTGATGATCGAGCGCACCGGCATCGAGGTCAGATCGGTGAAGTTGGTCTTGCCGTCGGCATTCGAGCCGGGAACGAGCGGGACGGTCGGCACGCGGTAGGAGGTGCCTCCCATGCCCTGGCCGTCATGCGGCGTCGCGCGGACGAGGATGCGGTTCAGCCATTTCGACGAGAGCGAGGCCGGCCAGCCCGGCACGACGAGGCGCAGCGGGCCGCCATGGATATGCGGCAGCGGCTCGCCGTTCATCGCCCAGACGATCAGGCAATGCGGCTCCATCGCCTTCTCGATCGGCATGCCGCGCGAGATCGCATCCTTGGTGGTGTCGCCGGAGAGATGCGGATCGGCGCCGTAATGGCCGGTGAACTTGGCCGTAGACTTGAGGCCTGCCGCCTTCAGCACGTCGGCGAGGCGCACGCCGGTCCATTCGGCGCAACCCGCGCCACCATTGGTCCACTGGTTGCCGCGCGCCGCAGGCTGGTAGAAGGAGCGGCCATTGCCGCCGCACTCCAGGACCATGCGGAAGGTCTGCGGCTTGAAGCGGGCTTTGAGCTCCTTGACCGTCAGGGTCAGCGGCTTGTCGACCTCGCCCTCTATCTTGAGCTGCCAGCCGTCGATATCCTTGATCGGCTCCGGGATCTGGCCGTTGTTGCGGACGAAGAACTTCGCGATCGGCGTGGTATCGTCATCGAGCAGGCTCTCGGGCGTCTCGGCGACGAGAGGACGGTCGCCGAGCAAGGTCAGGCCCTTGTCCTTGCCGGGATAGTCGAAGGGCTGCGGCCCCTTGGGCGGCGCGGCAGCCGGCGCAGCGCCCTGGGCGGCGGCCGGCGAGATCGGGGACAGGCGCGGCAGGCCGCCGGCAGCGAGGCCGAGTGCGGCGAGGCTGCCGCCGAGCAGAAGACGTCGCGATGTGCGGGGGGTATCAGCGGCGCCTGCGGTGGGCGCGGCATCGGTAGCGGCTGCGCCATCGCGCAGGTCTGCTTCGTTGAGCATGGCGTTTCTCCCGAGGACATATTCCTCACTGGAGACGACGCATCGGCTCTTCGATTTATTCCAAGCCGAGAGAACTTTTTCTCAGCCGATGCAGGCGGGGCCAACGCTGCGCGCCTCCGACAGCGCCGCCACCTGCTCGCGCGGGACGCCGGGCTCGTCCCGCGTGATCCGGGCGACGAGCGCGGCGATGCCGTCGAGACGGGCCGGATCGATGCCGCGCCCGAGCAGGGCATAGCTCGCGCGCTCGCCGCGCCAGGCACGTATCGCGAGGCCGTCGCGATCCTGAACCGCGGGTTGCAGCGGCAATGCCGCCTCGACAGGCGCTATCCAGAGGCCGACGCGGCAGCCGTTCGGGCCGACATAGCCGGCGAGCATGCCGCCGCCACCACGCCCTGCCGGATCGAGCGAGAGATGCACGAGGCGCAAAGAGGCGAGCGTAAGGTCCGGCAGTGCTCCGGCTTCGGCACCGGCGAGCTCGACGCCGAGACGCGGCGCCGTGCCGGGCGGGGTCTGGGCGAGCCAGAGCTGATGTGCGGCGACCGCGGCGGATAACGACGAGCCCTGCGCCGCCCGATGGCCGATGCCGAGCGAGGCCGCGCCGAGGACCAGAGCGAAACAGGCGGCCGCAGCCCAAGGCAGCCAACGCGCCACGCGGGGCCGAGCCTGCGGCAACACGAGGGGCGGCGCCTCCGGCATGGGCGATGCGGCTTTGACCGTGGCGCGCAGCTTCGTCAGCGTCGCGACCTGCGCCGCCGCCTCGCGGTCATGAGCGAGCACCGCCGCGACCTTGGCGGCTTGCTCGGGCTCCAGCTCGCCGTCGACATAGGCGTTGAGCATGGCCCAGGAGAGGGTGTCGCGTTCGGTCACTTAATCGCTGGCTCGTTTGCGCTGCCGCACGGCGAAGGGGCGGACGGAGCCACCCTCAATCGCATTCAGAAGCAAAAGCCGCGCCCGGCTGAGGCGGCTCATCACGGTTCCCACGGGCACGCCGAGGATATCCGCCGCCTCGCCATAGCGGAAGCCGGCGAGATCGACCAGTTCGATGACCTCGCGATAAGGCTGATCGAGACGTTCCAGCGCCTGCCGGACGGTGATGACCGCGATCATCCGGTCGTCACGGCGCCATTGATCGTCTTCCAGCGCCTCTTCGGCGATGGCTGCGCCGGTCTCGCCGCGGCGGTGCTCGTCGATCCAGATATTGCGCAGGATCGCGAAGAGCCAGGCGCGGATACGCTCCCCGTCTTCCGGCGGCGAAGCGGCGAGCGCCTTGGTCGCGCAGGATTGCAGGAGATCGGCCGCGCCGTCGCGATTGCCGCTCAGACGCAGCGCATAGGAGAACAGGCGCTCCCAGTTCTGGCGCAGCGCATGCTCGACGATGACACGCAAGGACGACGCCCTCCGCCGCGGGTTAGCTATGTCTATCGCAGCCGCCGGGCGGCTCCAAGCCTGACCATGGGAGGCCTTCAACGAAAAGCCCCGCCGGCTGAGCCGGCGGGGCTGATATTTGAGCAATGTTCGCGATCGAACGGCTCAGGCCAGATCGGCGCGGTCGGCGTTCATCACCTTGGCCCAGGCCGCGACGAAATCGTCGACGAACTTCCGGGCGTTGTCGTCCTGGGCATAGACCTCGGCATAGGCGCGCAGCACCGAATTCGAGCCGAAGACCAGGTCAACGCGGGTCGCGGTCCACTTCACCGCGCCGGTCTTGCGGTCTCGGATCTCGTAAAGGCCGCCCGCTGCCGGGACCCAGGCGTAGGCCATGTCGGTGAGGTTGACGAAGAAGTCGCTGGTCAGCGCACCGGCACGATCGGTGAAGACGCCATGCTTCGTGCCGCCGTGGTTGGTGCCGAGCACGCGCATGCCGCCGAGCAGCACAGTCATTTCAGCCGCCGTCAGGCCGAGGAGCTGGGCCCGGTCGAGCAGCATCTCCTCGCCGGTGACGACATAGGCTTCCTTCTGCCAGTTGCGGAAACCATCGGCGAGCGGCTCCAGCGGCGCGAAGGAATCGGCATCGGTCTGCGCATCGGTGGCGTCGCCACGCCCCGGCGCGAACGGCACGACCACGTCGAAGCCGGCGGCCCTGGCCGCCTTCTCGACGCCGACATTGCCGGCGAGCACGATGACGTCTGCCACGCTGGCGCCTGTCGCAGCCGCGATCGGCTCCAGGACAGCCAGAACCTTGGCGAGGCGCGCCGGCTCGTTGCCGGCCCAGTCCTTCTGCGGGGCGAGGCGGATGCGGGCGCCGTTGCTGCCGCCGCGCTTGTCGGAGCCGCGGAAGGTGCGGGCGCTGTCCCAGGCGGTCGAGACCAGATCGGCGATCGAGAGGCCGCTCCCGGCGATCTTCGCCTTCACGGCAGCGACGTCGTAGCCGACGCGGCCGGCCGGGACCGGGTCCTGCCAGACCAGATCCTCGGACGGAACGTCCGGGCCGAAATAGCGCGACTTCGGGCCGAGATCGCGATGGGTCAGCTTGAACCAGGCGCGGGCGAAGGCATCCGAGAACGCGTCGAAATCGTTGAGGAAGCGCTCCGAGATCGCCCGGTAGGCCGGGTCGACCTTCAAGGCCATGTCGGCATCGGTCATCATCGGGTTGTGGCGGATGGCAGCATCCTCCACATCGACAGGCTTGTCCGCGTCGGCGATCGAGACCGGCTCGTATTGCCAGGCGCCAGCCGGCGACTTGCGCAGCTCCCAGTCATGGCCGAGCAGCATCTCGAAGAAGCCGTTGTCCCAGCGCGTCGGATGGGTGGTCCAGGCGCCCTCGATGCCGCTGACGACCTGATCGCGGCCGATGCCGCGGCCCTTGCGGTTCATCCAGCCGAGGCCCTGGTCCTCGAGCGAGCCGCTTTCCGGCGCCGGGCTGAGATTGGCCGCGTCGCCATTGCCATGGCTCTTGCCGATGGTGTGGCCGCCGGCGGTCAGCGCCACCGTCTCTTCATCGTTCATCGCCATGCGCGCGAAGGTCTCGCGCATCATCGCGGCGGTCTTGAGCGGGTCCGGCTTGCCGTTCACGCCTTCCGGGTTGACGTAGATCAGGCCCATCTGGACGGCGGCCAGCGGGTTCGCCAGCGTCTTGGCGTCGGCGACATCGCCATAGCGATTGTCGCTCGGCGCCAGCCATTCCTTCTCCTCGCCCCAGTAGATGTCCTTCTCGGGGTGCCAGATGTCCTCGCGGCCGAAGGCGAAGCCGAAGGTCTTCAGGCCGGCGACCTCATAGGCGATCGTGCCGGCGAGCGCGATCAGGTCGGCCCAGGAGACGCGGTTGCCGTATTTCTTCTTGATCGGCCAGAGCAGGCGGCGCGGCTTGTCGGTGTTGGCATTGTCCGGCCAGGAGTTCAGCGGGGCAAAGCGCTGGTTGCCGGTGCCGGCGCCACCGCGGCCGTCGGAGATGCGATAGGTGCCGGCGGCATGCCAGGTCATGCGGGCCATGGTGCCGACATAGCTGCCCCAGTCGGCCGGCCACCACTCCTGGCTGTCGGTCATCAGCGCGCGCAGGTCGTTCTTCAGCGCCGCGACGTCGAGCTTCTTCAGCTCCTCGCGATAGTTGAAGTCTTTGCCGAGCGGGTTGGTCTTGCTGTCCTGCTGGTGAAGGATGTCCAGGTTCAAGGCATTCGGCCACCAGTTGGTAACGGAACCGCCGCTCTGGGTCATTCCGCCATGCATGACCGGGCACTTGCCGGCCTTCTTCACGTCGCTGCCGTCCATGATATCCCCCTTCGGAGCCTGCTGAATCGGGTCTGTCCGGAAGGCGCCTGACGCCTCGCGCCGGAACACGGCTACGTCCCGCATCCGCCCGAGGCCGATGCCGCGCCGTTCCATTCGAATGGTTCTAGGGAAAAGCTATCATAATGAGAACTTGAATTTTCAAATCAGTACGATAATTTTTTCAAATGATATCGATCAAGCACCTGCGCTATTTCGCGGCCTTGGCCCAGCACCGGCATTTCGGCCGGGCGGCGGATGCCTGTGCGATCAGCCAGCCGGCCCTGTCTCTGCAAATCAAGGATCTGGAGGATTTTCTCGGCGCGCAACTGGTCGAGCGTGATCGCCGGCAGATCCGGCTGACCAGCCTTGGCGAGGCCTTCGCCACGCGGGCGCAGCAGATCCTGCAGTCGGTGGACGAGCTGGCCGATCTGGCCCGTGCGTCGAATCCCTCGCTGGGCGGCCGGCTGCGGATCGGTATGATCCCGACGGTCGCGCCCTATCTCCTGCCGGCGGTCATCCGGCGCCTGGCGGAGCGGTTTCCGGCTGTCGACCTGCGCCCACGCGAGGCCGTGACCGGCAAGCTGACGGAAGACCTGATCACAGGCGGGCTCGATGTCGCGGTGATGGCGCTGCCCGTCTCCGAGCCTTCGCTGCAGGACCAGCCGCTGTTCGACGAGGAATTCGTCCTGGTGCGCGCACCGGCCGAAGGGCACAAGCCGCCGCCCAGCGTCGAGAGCCTGCGGGCCATGCGCCTGCTCCTGCTGGAGGAAGGCCACTGCTTCCGCGATCAGGCGCTGGCCTTCTGCAACATGGCTTCAGGCCTGTCTCAGGATCCGATGGAGGGCAGCTCGCTGGCTACGCTGGTGCGCATGGTCGGCGCCGGCATGGGTGTGACGCTGATCCCCGAAATGGCGGTCGCGGCGGAAACCTCGGCCGTGGAGGTCAGCATTGCCCGGCTGGCGGAACCGCGGCCACGCCGCAGCATCGGCCTGGTCTGGCGCAAGACGAATCCCCTCGCCGAGCATTTCCTGCAAGTCGGCGAAATCGTCCGCCAGGAGCATGATGTCCTGCGCCGCCATGGCGACGCGAGATGGCTTCCCGATCCAAGCGCCCGGGGCGGATCAGATCGCGCCCACGATCTGGCAGGCCACCCATAGGAGCAGGCAGAGCCAACCGATCTGTATCGCACCCAGGAACAGCGCGAGCATAACCGTCATGCTGCGCTCGTCTGATTCTTTGGAGACGCCGGCGGCCGTCGAATCCAACGCGGTCATGATCTGCTCCCTCACCGATATGATCGGCGTAGCGCAGGGATGACGCTACGGAAACAGAATGGTGAATTCATCGTAAATGCGGTGAAGGCGGCTCCGGCTCGCACCGGGCCGCCTTGTGTTCAGCCTGCCCGAATGAAAAGCGGCCCGCTACCGGGCCGCCAATCGATGGAGGATGATTGCGGGAACCGCTTACCAGCCGCGGTTACGGCGATAGTAGCCGGGCGGGGGGCCGTAGCCGCGCGGACCATAGCCATAGCCCGGGCCGTACCCGCGACGCGGACCATAGCCATACCCGCCACCGCGCCCATAACGCTGCTGCCGCATGGTTTCACGCATGATCATATGGCGCCGCTCGGCGGCGGCCGACCAGGTATATTCCGCGTCCTGCTTGTCCAGGCGCTGGGCCATCGCGGCCGGCAGCTCTTCCGAGGCCATCGCCGGCGCCGCCAGCGACAAGCCGATACCCAGAGCGGCAAGCGTGAGCAATTTGCGCATATGTCTTCTCCTTGTGCTGACCACATTAAACGCGCCAGCGTAGCAACGGTTCATGAACCGCATTGTTGGCTCCCGTTCATCCAGGCCGCATTGCGGGACGGCCTGGACCTTTAGGGGGCAATGCCGTTTGAATCCCCGATTGGGGCAGAGATGCGGCACGCGCGGGCAGCCATGCGGCGGCTGGAGGATTCGAACCTCCGCATGGCAGTATCAAAAGCGGAATCAAACCTTGAGCACGTTAATGGCTGGTTATCCGATATGCCCTGCGCCACCGGACTTCATGAAGGATCACATTGCGGATCCTTGAATTTCGTGTTCGGAATTTACCTATGTCAGCATCTGGTCGGGCTTCGTCTATGTTGCCCTCGTCATCGACGCCTACCCCTACGCCCGCCGTATAGTTGGCTGGCGCGTATCCCGGACCGCACGGGCCAGCTTCGTGCTCGACGCGCTGGAACAGGCCCTGAATGAGCGACGGCCCCTCCAGTGCGGCGGCCTCGTGGGCCATGCCGACAGGGGTCTCGATACGGCACATTCGATACGCCGAGCGCCTCGCCGAAGCCTGTATCGAGCCCTCCGTCGGCAGCGTCGGCGATAGCTGCGACAACGCTCTCGCCGAGACGATCAACGGCCTCCACAAGGCGGAGCTGATCCACCGCGAGGACCCTGGTGGAGCTTCGAAACCGTAGGGCTCACCCCGCTGAGCTGGGTGGACTGGTTCAGTTCCTCGGTTGAATTTCCATTGATCGAGACACGCGAGAGGAACACTCTGCTCAGACACGGGTCGTCGATGGAGCTGCCGAATGCGCAATATCCTGGCTGCAACCACGTTGTGCTGCCTAGCCTGGCCCGCAAACGCGGTGGAGTTAACGGGGCGCTATGGATACGCAGGGGAGTGGGCGCTCACTGCAAAATTCACCGAGGATGTTCCCAAGTCGCCGGCGGCTTCGCTCGCCGGGGAGCTGCAGTTGAAGCACTTGGCCATATGCGGACCCGGCGAAGTTTCTCAGAAGACGGGTACAATCGGATTTCAAAAGGCCGGACGAAGATATGCCGCAAAAATGACGATCGACGGCCAAAACTGCACCGTCAGTGGTACGCTTGCGCAGGACAGTGTCGCTTTCGTCGATTGCGGAAAAGGCGGCCAGGTACCGCTTCGGCTTTGGCTGCAATAGCGCGAGGCCGAACTTCTGCTGTTTTCAGTTCGCGGGAGGGGCTGAAATCCGATCCGCTCGGGAGGACGTCTCGTCGCATCGACATGGCGATCCGTCGCCGGAATAGACTGCACCTCTGATGCGAAAATTGGCTCTGATAGCCGCGCTGATTTGTGCCGGTGCGGGCGTGTTTGGCAGTGTCCTGATCGCCATTCGCTTGATGAAATAGTGGTGCTGCGCGCACGGACCGGCTCGGTTCTGGTCGGCTCGATCGCTGCCGAGACCAACCGCTTCTAGCCGGTAGAGACCGGCCATCGGACGTGAAGATCGTCAATCACGATGGAATGGGCGTGACGCGCGCCATGTTCTTTGAAGTGCGGGTGATCGGCCGGTAGTTCGGGATGGTCATGCTCCAGCGGCTCCGCCGTACCTGCGGGCCAAAGCTGCCACGCGAGGCAGGTAGCCAGGAGGGTCGCCACCGCGAACAATGCAGCCAACGTCCCCAAGGGAAGCGCGGCCCCCAGCCAGCCAGCGAGCGGATAGGTGATGAGCCAGCAGGCGTGCGAAAGCGCGAACTGGGCAGCGAACACCGCCGGTCGGTCTTCGGCATGGGCGGATTGCCGCAGAAGGCGGCCGGAAGGCGTCTGCGTGGCTGAGTAGCCGACGCCCAGCAACGCCCATGTCGCGAGCAGGAGTCCCCAACCAGCGGCCGTTGGAGCGGGTGAGTACGCCCAGCCATTGACCATAAGGATCACCGCGAACAGACCCAGGACTGCCGCGAGGAAGATGGCAGCGGTCATCATGACTGCCCGATCGGCGACGCGCTCCAGAATGCGCGGCAGTATCAGCGCCGAGAGCATCGACCCGCCGCCGAAGCATGCGAGCGCGAGCGCCACGGCATTGTCATCGAGGCCGAGGCGCCCCTTCACGATGACGACGGTGTTCACGATGACCAAGGCTCCTCCCATGGCCACTGCCATGTTCAGTGCCAGCAATCCACGAAGCCGAGGCGTCGCGAGATAGATGCGGGACCCACGCGTGGTCTTGTCGTAGATGCCCCCCTCGCGGGGCCTTGCTGGGGAGATGGGCAACGTCACCGACAGCACCAACGCGGCCGACACCATGAATCCGACCACCGTTCCGGCGAACAGCCAGTGGAAATTGATGATGGTCAGGAGGGCCGCGGCCAGCATCGGGCTGACGATGCTTTCGAGGTCGTAGGCCAGCCGCGAGAGAGACAGCGCGTTCGTATAGTCCTCCTCTTCCGTCAGGACATCAGGGATCGTCGCCTGGAAGGTCGGCGTGAACGCGGCCGAGGCCGATTGTAGGATGAATACCGCGAGGTAGACCTGCCAGACCTCTGAAATGAAGGGCAGCGACAGAGCGATCGCTGCCCGGACAAGGTCCATCGAGATCAGGAAGGCCCGTCGCGGGAGCTGGGCCGAGAAGGCGCCAACGATGGGCGCGACCGTGACATAGGCGATCATCTTGATGGCCAACGCAGTGCCCAGCACAGCCCCCGCCCTGTCACCGGCGACGTCGAAGGCGAGCAGGCCTAGCGCGACGGTGAGAAGGCCAGTTCCCACCAACGCGATGATCTGGGCTGAGAAAAGCCGCCCGTAGGTCCGATGCGCGAGAACCCTGAACATGCCTACCTCAGAGAAACTTGGTAATCTGCTTGAACTCGTCGATGGGCCGGCGCTTCTCGGCTGGAAGCTCCCCCACGGCTTCGTCCAGGCAGTGATCGAGATGGTCCTGCACCAGCGTCCGCTTGGCCTGTGCGATGGCACTCTCGACCGCTTGAAGCTGGGTCGCGATGTCGAGGCAAGGCCTCCCCTCCTCAATCATCTGGACAACCTTGGACAGGTGCCCTCCAGCCCGCTTCAGGCGTTTCACGATGGCGGGATGGGTGGCGTGCTGATGCGGCTCTGACATCTCTTGCTTGTATCCCCCTGAGGGGGATATGTGAACCCTTATTGAGTCGGTATCGGCGTCAACGCCTCGTCAAGGATAGGATCGGAGATTGCTCGGGAATGACGTGTCGCAGCACAGCCCATTTGCTGAAGCTCGTCGTCGCCTTCGTCGTGGCAGCGGGGATGCTGCTGTCTGCCATTCACGTCACGTCGAGCCATAATCCGCTCGTCCTCGCGCAGGCAGAAGCCGAACGTCACACCGCCCTCGGAGTCGAGATGGCCGAGTACGGGCACACCCATCTCGACGGCGAGGAAGCCGAACGCATTCCCGGCCACCTGCACGGGCACAACTCGACCGATCACATCCACGACGTGGTGACGGTCATCCCCGTTCCCGGCGTCGGCCATCGTGTGCCCGTTAGGGTCCCCTTACCGGCCCTTCAGGAAGGCGCCGCACATGACCGCCAGCATGACCGAGACCGCCCACCGAGACCGCTCGTCGCCTGACGTGCGCCGCCCCCGCGGCTTCCCTCCATGACGAACTCTCGGAATCTACATGAAACGATCCTCAATCGAGGGGCGCCGCAAGCTGCGTGCGCTGCTCATACTCCTGCTCATCGCGATGCTGGGGCTGATCAGCCTCAACGCCGCGCTGGCCCATGCGGTCGCCGAAGGCGACAAGGGCTACATCAATGAGATCACTGGCATCCAATTGCTGCCCTTCACCTATCTCGGTGCGAAGCACATGGTCACCGGCTACGACCACATCCTGTTCCTGTTCGGGGTGATCTTCTTTCTCTACCGGCTGAACCACATCGCGCTCTATGTCAGCCTGTTCGCAGTCGGCCATTCGACGACCATGCTGCTCGGCGTCTATTTCAACGTTGGCATCAACAGCTACATCATCGATGCGATTATCGGCCTGTCGGTCGTCTACAAGGCGCTCGATAACATGGGGGCCTACCAGCGCTGGTTCGGCTTCCAGCCCAACACTAAGGCCGCCACGCTGATCTTCGGGCTGTTCCATGGCTTCGGGCTGTCGACCAAGATCCTCGAATACAACATCTCGCCGGACGGCCTCGTCCCGAACCTGCTCGCCTTCAATGTAGGCGTGGAACTCGGGCAGCTCACGGCACTCGCGATGATCCTGATCGCCATGGGCTACTGGCGGCGCACCGCCGGGTTCTGGCGCCACGCCTACACGGCCAACGTCTGGATGCTCACCGCAGGCTTCGTCCTGGTTGGCTACCAGCTCACCGGCTTCATTGTTTCCTGACCTCCAAGGACCTCATCTCATGTACAACACAGACATTCCGACCCGCGCCGAACTGCCGACCACCAAGCAGCTCCTGCGCTCCACCGCCATCGCCCTCGTCTCCGCGGCCGGCATCCTCGTGACGATCGTCCTCCCGGCCGAGTACGCCATCGATCCGACGGGCATCGGCCGCGCACTCCAGCTCACCGAGATGGGCGAGATCAAGACCCAACTGGCGCTGGAGGCCGAAGCCGACCGTGCTCGCGACAACCAGGCTCCATCAGGCCCTGCGGAAACTGTGCCGGTGGCCCCTGCACCAGACAAGCGGTCCAGCCTGTTGACATACGTCTTGGCCAACCTCCTCGTGACGCCTGCCCACGCACAAGGAACAGGTAGAAGCGACGAGACGGTGATCACGCTCAAACCGAACGAGGGCGCCGAGTACAAGCTCACGATGAAGGCCGGAGCCAAGGTCAGCTTCAGCTGGACGACCGAAAACGGCAACGTGAACTACGACATGCACGGCATTCCCGCAGGAGGCGGCAAGGAGAAGAGCTACAAGCAGGGCCGAGGTGTCCCCGGCGACGAAGGCGTCCTAACGGCGGAAAGCGACGGAGGCCATGGCTGGTTTTTTCGCAACCGAGGCAGGGCTGACGTCACGATCAAGCTCAAGACCACAGGTGCCTATACCGAGATAAAGCGCATGAGCTGACGAAAGACGGGGCAGTGCGAAAGCACTGCCCCGTTTTGAGATCTAGAACCAATCATTTCGGCCCGGCGGGTGCCAAAGCCGTGGAGACGAGCCTTCAGGTCCAGACCCGCAGCGAGCGCTCCAACCGGTCAGCGGCCGTCGTCACCAAGAACGCGATGATCATGTAGATCACGACAGCGATCACGAATGCCTCGAGGTAGTAGAAGTTCAGTGCGGCCGTGAGCTGAGACTGGGCAAAAATGTCGACCACTTCGATAGCGAAGCCGAGCGACAATGCCTTCATGATGACCATGATCGAATTGGTCAGGTCCGGAATCGCCGCGATGACGACCTGCGGGAACATCACCCGGCGAAATAGCTGGCCATTGGTGTATCCAAGCGAGCGGGCCGCATCGGCTTGGCCATTGTCGAACGAGTTCAGGGCGCCCTTGATCACCTCTGCCTGAAAGGCGGCGATGCAAGCGGTCACGCCGATGACGAGCAGAACCCAGTTCGGAGTGTGGTGCCCGTTGAAATTTATCCCGATCAGCGATGCCAGGAACTGGATCGTTGGCGGCAGGCCGTAATAGCCAAGGAAGATGACGATCACGAGCGGGATGCCCTTGAAGGCGACCTTGTATGCAAAAATGAACTCCCGCAGGATCGGGATATTCCGATACTCGGCGAGGGCGAACAGGCTGCCGATGATCGTCGAGAACACGAACGTCACCAGCGCCATGAACAGCGTAAACGGCACGGCACTGAGGATTTCTCGAATGTCTTCGAGGAGAATGTCCGCTTCGAACATGTCGGTCGTCCCTGCTCTCAGAGGCTAGGCATGGCCACGCGCTTGGCGGGACCGACTGCTGGCACGTACATGGGTGAGCGGCGCTCGAAGTACCGCACGATCACCCAGATGATCAGGCACATGATCGAGTAGATGACCGCGAGGACCAGGTAGGTCTCGAACTGGTACTGGTTGTACGCGCGCTGCATGATGAGATGTGCAGTCGCCATGACGTCCGCCGCGCCGATGTACATGACGAGCGCAACATTATGGGCGAGATAGATGAGCGCGTTGCCGTAACCAGGCAGTGCGATGTGTACTGCCTGGGGGCCGACGACACCCATCATTTTCTGCCTGAAGGTGTAACCAAGGCTATCCGCGGCATCGTGCTGGCCACGATCGACCGCGAGATACGCCGGGCGCATCACCTCGGACAAGTAACCGCCATGATAGAAGCTCAACCCCAGCATCGCTGCGACGTTCGGGGTAAAGAAGTCAGCCATACCGAAAATGGCGACGAGGAGCGGCAGGCCATAGAATGTCACGAACAACTGCAGCACGACAGGAACACTGCGCGCGTAGGATACGTAGAGCGCCGCGAGCGAACTCAGGACCGGGATGTGAACGACGCGCAACGTCGTCGTTATCAGGGCCAGGCAGAAGCCGGCGACCATCGCCACGAAAGTGATAGCGAGTGTCAGCGGCAGAGCCGTCATCAACTCGGGGATCATCGTCTTAAGATCCACGTTCACTTCCCTTTCAAAATCGGCGGTCGTGTCGTCGGCTTCTGTCGGTCGTTGGAGCTTGAAAGCTCTATTTCATGAACCGGACGATCTCTTCGCCGAACCATTTCTGCGAAAGTTTATCCATCGTCCCGTCTTCTTTGAGCTCCTTCAGAACCTTGTTCACGTCCTCGGCGAGGGCTTTGTTTTTGTCGGCCTTGTGGATCAGCATGTAGGTGTTGGCGCTGAAGACCGGGTCGGACGCCTTGATGTCGAGCTTCTGCTCCTCGATGACGGTCTGCTCACCCAGGTTGGACGGTAGGATCAGCGCGTCGAACTTGCTGTTCTGGACCTCTTTGAGCCGATCCGGATACGGGATGCCGGCGCTCGAGGTCGTGATTTCCAGCTTGTGGCTCGGGTTTTCCTGCATCCAACTGACGACGAAGCGATAGGTACCGCCACCGGCGGTCAGCGGAACGATTCTCTTTCCTACGAGGTCCTTCATCGCCGCAATGTCGCTGTCCTTGCGGCTGTAGATCTTCAGCAAGCTCGCGCCCATCGGGTTCTCGGGGATGATGAACTGCTTCGCGCGGGCGTCCGACCTGTAATAGCCACCGCAGGCCATATCGTACTTGCCTGTCGCGAGGCCGGTTTCCTGGGCGATGTCCGCAACGCCCTCCATCTCGAACTTGTATTGGGGGAGCTTCGCGTTGATGGCGCGCAGCAGGTCGGGCTCATATCCCTGCGGCTCGACGCCGATCGCGCCCCAGGCGAGCGGCTTGGATTCTGCTGAAGTCGCAATCTTGACGACCCGCGGCACACCCCCAGCGGCCTGCGCAAGAGCGCCGGTTGCGGTGGCGAGCAGGATCATGGCGCTGCCGGTTACGACCGCGAACCCGCGGCGAGAGATTGAATTCGTCGCAGACATCTTCAAAACTCCTTTTCTCAGTGGAAGGCGAGTTCGGTTTGCAGGAACTGGGCAAGGCGTGGGTTGGCTGGGGCGTCAAAAATCTCGGCCGGGCTACCGTCAGCAGCAACGACGCCCTGATCCATGAAGACGATCCGGTTCGAGATATTCTTGGCGAACTGCATCTCGTGCGTAACGAGCAGCGACGTGATGCCGGACGAGGTCACATCCTTGATGACCTTCAGCACCTCGCTGACGAGTTCGGGGTCGAGTGACGACGTCGGCTCGTCGAACAGCATCACATCGGGCCGTACCGCAAGTGCGCGAGCGATGCCCGTCCGCTGCAACTGGCCGCCTGAAAGCTGAGAGGGATAGCTATCCCGTTTTGCGGAGAGACCGACGCGCTCCAGCTCCCGCAGGGCGATCTCACGTGCCTCATCCTGCGACTTCCGCTGCACAACGACCAGCGGGTCCATCACGTTCTGGAGGACGGTCATATTCTTGAAGACGTTGAACTGCTGGAAGACCATGGCGGTACGCAGCCGCACCGCCTGAATGGTCTTCTTGTCGGCTTGGGCATAGTCCATGTGGAGCTGATCGAACGCGATGGTCCCGGACGATGGCTTCACGAGGTAGTTGATGCACTTGAGCAGCGTGGTCTTGCCTGTGCCGCTTGGGCCGATGATGGAGACCACGTCGCCGCGATTGACAGACAGATCGACGCCGTTGAGGACCTGCGTATTTCCGTAGGACAGCTTGATATTCTTGAGTTCAAGCATGCGGGCTGTTGTCCTTTCCAGAGTGCGACGTCAAAGGGCGCTTGCCGGCTCAGCCGGGGAAAAACGGGCCAGTTTGCCGGTTCCGTTACGCAGCGGCATGCGGTGCTCCTGCGGCTGCGTCGGCATCGGTCCATTCGTCTCCAAGAAGTTCTGGCGTGTCGAACGCCGTGAGAGCCGCATAGTGGCGTTCTCGATCGGCCACGAAGAGGCTGCGAACGATCCCGCGAGCCAGCCGATCAGCTCCCTCGCTGATTGCCGGGATGTCCCCGGAGAGCTTGCCGTGGCTCAAGGTCGCCGGGAAGTTGAAGCAGTGAATCTGGTGCAGCGCCGGGCACGTACCGGGCACCTTTTCCAGGAATTCGAAGCTGCCGCCGAGGTCAGGTGAGTTTTCCAGCTCGGGGTTGGGCATGTCTTCGGGCGCGGCGAACCGATCGCGCCAGAGTCTGATAAACGGGGCGACGGCCGAAAGCTCCGGACGGGCCAGGAGATCGACCTGAAATCCCGTGCCGAAGATGATGAAGTCCACATCGTACGCGCCCTTCGGCGTCGTCAGAACGACGTGATCTCCCTGCTCCTCCAGCTTCAGAATTGGGCTTCCGAGATGGAAATGAGCGTTTGCGTGCTGCGACACGCGCAGTGTGCTCGGCCTGGGCGGCGGCGTCTGCGCTCTGATGGTGTGATCCAGGAAGCGCCACTTCCACTCGTCGGGCAGGCCCGCAAAGCCATGAATGACGCCCTGGCTGCCGATGCCAGTAAACTTGTTGACCCGCGGGATGTCCTCACGACGGATGAAGAGGTCCAGCCGGGCACAGCCTGTCTCAAGCGCCACCGCAGCATTATCCATCGAAGACGCACCTGCGCCGATGACCGCCAAGCGCTTGTTTCGCAGTCCTTCGAAGTCAATTTCGTCTGCGGTATGCGCCCAGAACCTTCGGTCAACGGCTTCAGTTATCGACGGGACAAAGGGGCCGCCGAGACCATCGCGGCCGCTGGCTAGGACGACGTGACGGGCAAACACCGTCTCGACTCCCGCATTGTGAGCGACCTGCAGCGCCAAGAGGCCATCGGGGCGCGGGTCGATCGCCTGAACCTCGACCTCGTTTTCGACCGGCAGGCTCAGCACCTTCCGATACCAGATCAGATAATCCATCCAGACCAGGCGTGGTGCGCGGTCGAGCTTCTCCCAGGCTTCACGCCCGAAACGGGCCTCAAAGTAGGCTCGGAACGTCAACGCCGGCAGGCCCATCGCCGGGCCGGTCAACTGCTTCGGTGATCGCAGTGTCCGCATCCGGGCGTAGGTTGCCCATGGCCCTTCCCGGCCTGACGGCGCTCGATCCAGAACCTGGTGATTGTCGACCCCAAGCCGCTTGAGCATGCCCGACGCGACGAGCCCTGCCATGCCGGCGCCGACGATGACCACATCGCGAACGCGCTGATCTTCGACGTACTGCGGCGGAACCCAGCTTTTCGCAGGCAACTCCAACCAGGCCAGATCCTGCGCAAGTCGCGCTTCCAGAGCTTTGAGGTTGGCGTCCGGTGCGGTCACAGCCGTCGCCTCCAGCCGTCGCGCTTTCGGCAAACGGTTCTTTTGGATGGGCCGCCTTCGCACCTGGCCAGCCAGCTCTTCGCATGCAGCAAAGCAACTGCACCTGCTCCTCGGCAGGCAGACCATCCCTGAACGGTCGATCCATTGGCATGCATTTGCTGGATGCTAAACGGCCTTTGATGCAAATCAAATATGAAGCTGTGATGAATGGCGGGCTCAATCGAACTTTTTTGAATACAAAGCCTCCCTTGATGCATCAGTCACATGATGACACGCTGGCCGCATCAAGGAGGCGCCTGCCGTGACACTGATCGAAGAGATCGTGGATGCTCGTCCTGGCTCGGATCTGGCCGAAGCCCTGACGCACCGCGCCGAGATCCTGCGTTTGAGCCAATCAACCCACGACGCCGTGCTGTTCCCGCAATCGCCGGGCGCGATAAGTCACGGGCTTCGTGCCGCTCTCGCTTCTCGCATGGCCCGTCAGTACGAGGTGCCGAAGCTCGCGGAGCATTATGAGGAGCTGATCCAGCAGAGCCGCGATAACGACGAACCGCACGACGCTGCGACAGACGCTCAGACCGCCGCAATCGTCGCGCACTGCGACCTTCTCACATTGCGTCCCCGCGACGCGACCAGAGCCGACATCGAGAAGCTGAAAGCATCAGGCATGGGCGAGCCGGACGTCGTTCGCCTCGCCGAGTTGGCAGCATTCGTCAGCTACCAGGCCAGAGTGATCAAAGGCCTGCAGGCGTTGAAGGGGGCAAAATGACCCGCGTCGTCGAAAACTTCACCACGCAGGTCCCTGTTTGGTCGCCCTACATAAAGCCGGTCGAGTTGGCGTCTGCGACGCCGGAGCAGTTGGCCGCAATGCAGGTTACCCCATCCAACAAGGGGGTTTCGCCGTATGTGCTGACCCTCGCGCATGATCCGGAGTCGCTAGCCGTCCGGTCGCCGCTCTTCAATCAGATCATGTATGGAAAGGATGGGCTGAGTTCGGCCGAGCGCGAACTCGGCGCGGTTGGCGCCTCCGTCGTGAACCGCTGCATTTATTGCGCCGCAGTCCACGCTTCCCGCTTCAACAACCTTTCCAAGCGCCCAGGCGTCATCGACGAGATTTTCGAGCGAGAGCGCCAGGCCAGGCTCGAACCTCGCGACCAGGCGATCTTCGATTTTTCCGCTCAGTTGTCCGAGACCCCACCGGCCATCCCAAAAACCGCTGCGGCGGATCTGGCTAATGCCGGCCTGAACACATTGGAGGCCGTCGATCTCGTGCTTTCGAGCGCGCTCTTCGGGTGGGCCAATCGTCTCATGCACACCTTGGGCGAGCCGACAGAGCGAGAGCAGGCACCGCGGTAAGATCGGCTCCGAGGAGCACGAGAAGCCGCCCCGACGCGCTCGACAACGCCAGCACGAACCCCCTCCCGTTCGATCTAACGGAGTTATTCAATGCGTGTCGGCATTCTCGGTGCGGGCGGCATCGCCTTCGGAGCGGCTGCATATCTTCATCTGAACGGGCATGAGCCGATTCTCTGGTCCCCGTCCGGACGCGGCACGGCCGAGCTCGCGGCCGGGGCAGCGCTGAAAGCGTCAGGTGCTCTGGACCTGAGCTTTCACCCTCGGATCGCTTCGAGTGCAGAGGAGGCGATCGCCGGCTCTGATGTGGCGATGCTCGCCATGCCCGGGAACGCCCATCGCATGGCCATGGAAGAGATCGCCCGCAATCTGCGCGATGGCCAGCCGACAATCATCAGCTCCCACCTTTCGTTCGGAGCTCTCTATCTGTCGCGGTTGCTTTCCGAGCGAGGCATCAAGGCCCCGATCATCGCCTGGGGGACAACGCTGACGACCGGGCGCAAGCAGGGACCCACCGAGGTTGGCGTGAACTCCGTTCGTTCCAAGATCGACCTCGCGACAGTGCCCGAAAGCGACAGCGAGATCGGCAAGACGCTTTGCACCGAGCTGTTCGGCGATCGATTTGTTCGTCGCGACGGATTGCTGGCCATCTCGCTCAGCAATCTCAATCCACAAAATCACCTGGCCATCTCTCTTTTCAACCTCACGCGAATGGAGCGCGGGGAACGATGGGGCCAGGCGGAAAACGTCACAGCCTCAGTGGGGCGGGTCATGGAGCAACTGGACGCCGAACGGCTGGCGATCGCAGCGGAATTCGGCGTCCCGGTGCGATCGATCAAGGAGCACTATTCGTTTTCCTATCAGCTCCCCATCGCCAGCATCGCAGAGATGAACGCGGAGCTTCACAAGCGCGGGAAAGGCAGCTTTGGGCCGCCGACAACGGAGAGCCGCTACGTCCTCGAGGACGCTCCGTTCGGCCTATGGCCAACGATATTGCTCGGCCGTCTCGCAGGGCGTCCAGCCAGTCTTCACGAGGCAGGCTTGGCGCTGCTGTCGGCGGCATACGGCCGTCCGCTTGCCGACGACAACGACCTGTTGCCGTTGCTCGACATCCAAAACCTGTCACGCGACTACCTTCAGGAGATCTCCCGCGTTGGCATGTGAGCGCGCTCGCCAAGATGCGTGATCAGCGTTCGGATGAGTATGCCGGCCGTGCGAGATCGGCCACGAGTTGCTGCCTTGCCTCCGCAGGGTGCCTGACGAAACCCGGTATGGTCTCCCGGGCAATCTCGTCGAACTTGTCGATCAAGCCCGCAACCTGCGCGGCCAATGGACGACCGTACGGCGTAACAATCGCCCAGAAAAATGAGATCTTCACGTCGATCGGTCTGATCACCACGCCTTCGACAGGCATTCCATAAGCGATGATCGGCTCGATCAGCGCTACCCCCAGACCAGCCCGGGCCGACATGATGGCCGCATTCGACGTGTTGGTGTCCAACACTGCGGCGGGAGTTATTCCGTTAGCTTCCAAGGCGAGATCGACCCGCCGCCGCCATCTGAACGGGTTGGCCAGCGTGATCAGGCGGCGCCCCGCCAAAGCCGACAATGGCACGCAATCCAGCTCTGCGAGAGGATCGTCAGATGCGATCGCGGCGACGCAAGGGGCTTCACCGATCCAATGGATTTCCAACGCCGGATGATCCACCGGCAAGCTCGTGACGCCGATCTCTGACACCTGCGTAGCGATGTCCTGAACGACTTGCTCGGCAATCGCGGTGCGAATGTGAACCTGGTCAGGGAGATTATCGAGCCCAAGGCGACGGAGAGCAGCCGGCAGCATTCCTACCGAGAAGGATGCGATCGACGCGATGGAGAGCGACCGTGGCTTGTCGACCGCGATCGCGTCTGCCCGCTCTCGCAGTTGTCGGAGCCAAGCCAGCACTGGCTCGACCTCTTGATAGAAGCGAAGGCCCTGTTCAGTGGTCGTTACGCGCGGTCCGCTTCGATGAAGCAGGCTGAAGCCAAGCGAATTTTCGAGGTCCTGAATGAGGCGCGTCAGCGCGGGCTGCGATCGCCCGAGGAGCCGCGCCGCGCCAGTGATGCTCCCAGCGGACATGACCGCCGCAAATGCTTCAAGCTGACGTAGATCCATTGCGTCTCCCCGATCATGGGCATGATAGGGGCCCTATGATGCAGGTCAAGCATGGCGCGACTTCCCGTCCCGAGCGCCTCGCCGCTTCATTTATCCGACTGGTCCGCTCATCCCCGAACTTTGATCCGACCGGTTCGGATGCCGGTCGCGGCGAAGCACTATAGAGGCGCGCAAGGAACGAGTTCCTCGCGCTCTTCGAAGCTGCCGAGCGCTGGGAAAGCCAACACAACCACCGCCCGGATGGGATCTGATGATCAAGCCGCGGTGAGGTGGCTCAACAGGATCGAAATCCCTAATCCAATCAACGCGCCGCCGCCGACGCGCTCCGCCCATCGTCCAAATTTGGCACCGATCATGTTGCCGGCCATCATTCCGGCAGTGGACATAAGGAACGTTGCGAAGCCGATGGCGGCTGCAACGATGATGATATTGACATCGAGGAAGGCGAGAGAGACGCCGACAGCCATGGCGTCGATGCTGGTGCCGACGGCCGTCGCCATGAGGGTCCATAGGGAACGGCTCTGGACCGACTCGGAGCGCAGTTCTGCGGGCGCAAACGAATGCAGAACCATCCTGCCGCCGACAATGCCCAACAGCACAAACGCAATCCAATGGTCGACCGCCGCAACGTACTGGCTTGCGGCCAGGCCGGCTGCCCAACCGACGAGCGGCGTGATGGTTTCAACGATGCCAAAGACAGCTCCGGTCCGTAGCGCCTCGAGAAAGCGAGGTCGGGATGAGGCTGCTCCGCGCCCCACCGAAGCCAACAACGCGTCGACGGACATGCCCACAGCGAGCACCGCAATCGAAACAGGTGACATTTTCAACTCATGTTCGGACTGAGGATCGGACGGAAATCGAGACCCTGCCCGCAGGTCTCCCCGTCACGGTCTCGCTTGGCCGAAACACTCCGGCTGATCGCACCACGCGGTCCTCGCCGCGAGTCTGTTGATGCGACCGCGCCCCGACAAGGACGCCGCTACTCCCCGATGAGTGGCGGTGTAGTTCCCCTAGCCCCGAAAGTCAATAACCGAAACAAATCAATGGCTTGTCATTGAGAAGCATTTGCAGCAAGACGATATTCGGCACGGTGACTTCGCGAGTTTGGAGGAAGCATCTTATGCTGAGAGAGATGTGACCGACCTGTCGACGATGATCGCGCCTGCCAGCTCTCGCAGTTGTCGCGACCAAGCCAGCACAGGCTCGACCTCTTGATAGAAGCGACCCGCCTCGGGTCAGCACCTGATGGTTTGGAAATGTCGTAGCTTTCTTTAAACGAAGCCACCGTTGCGAAAATCTCGAAGCGGCGCCAGGCTGCATGTCAGCACGTCAGTGGTGAGTTCGAATGACTTCGCGATCGTGGATCAATCTGGGAATTCGGCTCGCGATCATAGCAGTCCTTGCATTCGGATTCTGGTCGGGGCGAATCGTCCTTCGTGGCTGACCAGCGGCGGCAAAAGCTTGCCCTCCTTTCGCATTGCGCCATCGACCCTGCAGGCTGCAAGTTCAGTCATGTGAGCCTCTTGACCCTGCAGTCGCTACAGACCCCACATTGGTCGGACAGGTCCTGAAACAGGAGGCGGTCATGGCCGAAAATTCATCTCAGACTCTCGAATTCAAGATTGAGGGCATGGATTGCGGGCATTGTGTCAGCTCCATCGAGAAGGCGATCCGCGCGCTTCCAGGGGTTGAAGCCGTGAAGGTGTCGCTCTCGGACAAGAGCGCGATTGTGAAGCACGATCCGGCAGCGATTTCGCAACACGCGGTCTTCGAAGCGGTCGAGGACGCCGGGTTCGACGTGCCGCGGTGAGCACGCTCGAGCTTCCGATCGGCGGCATGAACCACACCGCCTGCACCAAGAAGCTCCAGGGTGCTCTCAGGAAGCTGCCCGGCGTCGACGACGTCGAGATTCTGCTGAGCGCTGAGAAGGCGGTGATCGTCCGGTCGAGCGAGCGGGTGCAGATCGCCTGATCCGGCAAAAATAACGATGCCGGCGGGGACCGTTTAGTCCGCGCCGTCTTTAGACGCTGTCGTAGGATGCGGCGGCGTTTCCAATCCAACAGGAAAGGACATGACCATGACACTTCAACTCGGAGACACCGTTCCCGATTTCCGGGCCGAGACCACGATGGGGCCGATCCGCTTCCATGACTGGATCGAAGGCTCCTGGGCGGTGCTGTTCTCCCACCCGAAGAATTTCACGCCGGTCTGCACCACCGAGCTCGGCGACGTCGCGCGGCTGAAGCCCGAATTTGACAGGCGCGGCGTCAAGGTGATCGGGCTCAGCGTCGATGAGCTCGCCCGCCATAGCGACTGGGAAGACGATATCGAGGAGACCCAGGGCCAGCGCGTCAACTTCCCCCTGATCGCGGATTTCGATCGGAAGGTTGCCAGCCTCTACGGCATGATCCACCCTAATGCGAGCGACACCATGACGGTGCGATCTGTCTTCGTGATCGGACCGGACAAGAAGCTCAAGCTCAGCCTGACCTATCCGGCCAGCACGGGGCGCAACTTCGACGAGATCCTACGCACGATCGATTCGCTCCAGCTCACCGCCGGCCACAGCGTGGCAACCCCGTCGAACTGGCAGCCCGGCGGCGACGTGATCATCGTGCCCTCGCTATCCGATGAGGCGGCGAAAGAGAAATTCCCCAACGGCTGGAAGACGCTCAAACCCTATCTGCGCGTCGTGCCGCAGCCCAAGACCTGATACGGACCAGTAACGGCGGAGGCATCAAATGACCCCCAGCGTCGAAACGTTCTACGACAAGCGCAGCGGCACCGCGAGCCACCTGGTCTGGTGCGCACACGCAAAGGTCTGCGCCGTTATTGACCCGGTCTTCGATCTCGATCCGAAATCGGGCCACACCAGCAGAAAGCCGGTCGACGATATCGCCGACTTTGTCCGCGACAGCGGTCTCCGGCTGGAATGGATACTCGAGACCCATATCCATCACGACCATATCTCCGGCGCCGCCGAGTTGCGCAGGCTGCTCGGCGGCAGGATCGCGATCGGCGAACGGGTCGGGGAAGTTGCGGCGGCGATCGCCGGTGTCTACGGGCTCGACGCCGAGGGCCGCTGCCTCGACCGGTTCGACCGGCAGCTTGCGGATGGCGAGACGATCGCGCTCGGCGACCTGGCGATCGAGGTCATGGCCACGCCCGGGCATACGCTCGACCATCTCAGTTTTGTCGTGGGAGATGCCGTCTTCACTGGCGACACCCTGTTCATGCCGGATTCCGGGACGGCGCGTTGCGACTTCCACAAGGGAGATGCGGCCCGGCTGTTTCATTCGATCCATCGCATCCTCGACCGGCCCGACGACGCCATCTTGTTCGCTTGTCACGACTACGGCGCCTCCGGACGACGTGCGCCGGCCTGGCGCAGTTCAGTCGGTTCCCAGCGCCGGGCGAACATCCATGTTGGCAATGGAGCCGTCGAAAACGAGTTCGTCGCTTTGCGGAACAAACGAGACGCCGGTCTCGATATGCCGCAGCTCATGTTGCATGCGCTGCCGCTCAACATCAGGGCCGGCGATCTACCGGCACCGGCCGCCCATGGGCGGATCATGCTCAGCATTCCCCTAGACGTGCCGCGCGACGCGATGTGACCCCACCAAACAGAACAGAAGCGGCAGCGGCGCTCGGTGGTGTTCTCTGAATGATCGGCGATCCTGGTGTCCTAGACGCGCATCGCCTGCTTGCCGATCACGATCCCTACCGGGCGCGAGCGACACGCGCCGTGCCCAATGCGACTATCTTTCTCCATTCAGATTGAGTTTGGCGGCTCCATAGATCACGCCCGGTCCATCCTTCGTGGCAGCTTGAACGATAATAACCAGCCCGTCGGCATCCGGTGGAGCAGATGATTTCTGCACGGACAATGGATCGGCTCGTTCCGGCTGGACATCACCGAGCTTCTCAAAACCTCTCACCGCATTCCGATAGGTGACGGTCTTGCCGGCATTTTCTCCTGCCTCGATGCGAACCGACACCTCGTGCCTGGTCCAGAACGCCCAGATCTGCGCAGGTCTGTCCGTTGTGCCGACTTCGTATCGGCTCAGTGTGATGCCGATCCGGTCTCCCATATCCGTCAGTTCAACTGGCAGAGACAGGGCATCCGGATCTTTCTTGGCCTTGGCGAGAGCGTCAAGCAGCTTGCGCTCGTGATTGCCGAGAACCTGAACTCGGCCGTTGATCACGGCTTGAGGCGTGTAAATTTGGCGATCACCTCTTGCCGCGCCATAGGCCTTTTGACGTTTTGCAAATGCCGGCTTTGCAAGGCTGTCTTTCCACCCGAGATAGTTCCAGTAGTCGACATTCAGGGACAAGACGATCAGTTCGGGGTCGTTAGACAAGGCCGCGAGGTTGTCGTTCGCGGGCGGCGAGGCCGCGCAACCTTGGCTGCTGAACAACTCGATGACCGCGCGGGGCTTTTTGAACTCGCCTGCCACTGCCGCCTGCCAGGGCGTCGCTGCATACGCCGTCAGAGCGAGACAGGTAGCCAGAAGCGTCCGCCGGACCATGACGCTTGCTCCCCTTTTTTATGAAGGTCACTCAAAAAGCCAATACTCCGCTTGGCCACCTTGACGACGATCATAGTTGCGGTGAGCCGCCGAACCCATTCACGAAAGAGTTAGGGCGCCGTCGAAGGAAAAGGATCGGCGCCCGTCCAGCAGAAATGCGTAATGGGCCGGAGCGTCGCCAGAAGCCTGACGTCACTACAGTGTTCACGCCGGGCTTCAGCGGCTCATCATCTGAAATGAAAACTCATCGCTCGGAGCCGCCGCGATGGTCGGCGGCTTGTTTCGACCGCCGGACCTCGACGTTATGCATTACGGGCCTTTCGCGATGCGCCCCGACCATATTTCGAGCCGATCCGAAGATCATGGGTTGACAGGCTGCAACGCAATCCCTTATTGCAAATGCATCGCAATTACATCTTGAGGCAATCATGTCGAGCGAGAGCAGTCCAGCCGAGTCAGGCTGGCGCCGCAAGCGTGGCGAACCGTCGATGCTCGACGTCTTCCAATCGATCAGCGTTAAAAAGGGGGCGACGCCTTGGCGGCGCTTTCTCGCATTTGTAGGCCCAGGATATCTCGTTGCAGTGGGCTACATGGATCCGGGCAACTGGGCGACTTCGCTCGCCGGCGGAGCTCAATTCGGCTACACGCTGCTCGTCGTCGCGCTCATTTCCAACATTATGGCGATCATCCTCCAGTCGCTCTGCGCACGCCTCGCGGTATCGACGGGGCGGGATCTCGCTCAGGCTTGTCGCGACGCCTATCCGCGTGCCGTCTCCTGGCCCCTATGGCTCCTGGCGGAGCTTGCCATCTGCGCGACCGATCTCGCGGAGGTCATCGGCACCGCGATTGCGCTAAATCTGCTGTTCGGCATGCCTCTGGAAATCGGGGTCATCGTGACGGCGCTCGACGTCTTCGTGATCCTCTGGTTGCAACACAAGGGGTTCCGCTGGGTCGAGGCCTTCATCATCACATTGCTGGGCGTGATCGCGATCTGCTTCGGCGTCCAGATCGGCCTTGCCGACCCGAACTGGGGCGAGGTGATCCGAGGTTTCGCGCCGACCACCGAGATCATCAAAAACCCACAGATGCTCTATCTTTCGCTCGGTATCATCGGCGCGACCGTGATGCCGCATAATCTCTATCTGCATTCGGGCATCGTGCAGACGCGCGCCTACGGCGAGAGCCTGCCGGAGAAGCGCGAGGCGTTGAAATGGGCGACGCTCGACTCAACCATCGCGCTGATGTTCGCGCTGACGATCAACGCGTCTATCCTCATCCTTGCGGCCGCGACGTTCCACAAGACCGGTCAGAGCGGGGTGGAGGAGCTTGGTCGCGCCCACGAACTGCTCGCGCCGCTTCTCGGTGCTTCCATCGCGCCTACGCTGTTTGCCATCGCCCTGTTGTGTTGCGGCCTCAACTCGACCGTGACCGCGACGATGGCGGGGCAGATCGTCATGGAGGGCTTCCTCGACATCAGGCTCCCGGCATGGCTGCGGCGGCTGGTGACACGGCTGATCGCAATCGTCCCGGCGATCCTGGTCACCTGGATCTACGGCTCGGGCGAGACGGCGAAGCTTCTGATCCTCAGCCAGGTCATCCTGGGCCTGCAGCTACCCTTCGCGATTGTGCCGCTTGTAATGTTCACGGCGTCTCGCGCCAAGATGGGGGAGCTGGTGGCGCCGCGCTGGCTGACCTTCATCGCGAGTCTCGTCGCGGCCGTCATCATCGTGCTGAACGTCAAGCTGTTGATCGACTTCGTGATCGGATAAGCGCTGCGTCTCGTCGCATTGCGGGACGGTCGCTCATTCGCTAGTTGGAACACCGTGACCCGAACGGCATTCCAGCGTGTGATGCGAAGCCTGCTGGCGGTGGCGCTTGCTTATGCGCTGCTGCTGCAAGGCTCGCTTTTGCCGGCGCAGGCGAGCGCCCGGCTGGCCATGGCCAGCGCGTTGCCCGCCGGCATGTTGACGTTGTGCTCGGGCGCGCAGGTTGTCGACGGCGAGCAGAGCGACCCGTCCGCACATCATCTTTCGGCGCAATCGTCCTGTTGCGCCTGGGCATATCCCTTAGGACTCGACCCCTTCCTTGCGCCCGCACCGTCGGCAACCGAGCTCACATATGAAATCGGACACTCTTCGCCGGTCCTGAGGTCATATCCAGTCATATTAGCGGCGCCTTTCAGGGCGGTGACTGCACAAGGTTCAAGAGCGCCGCCTGTCCTCGCAGCGTGATCCGTGCCGGTCTTGCCGGCATCGTCATCCATCGAGGAGATATTCCATGAACCGTTCTGTCATGGGTGCCGTCGCGGCCGCCCTTTCCATAGCGCATTTCCCTACTGTTGCCGTTGCTCAAGATTACACGGTCGGATCTCTCAAGATCGACCATCCCTGGGCACGTGCGACACCGCCCGCGGCCAAAGTCGGCGGCGGCTATCTCAAGATCGTGAACAGCGGGACGACGCCGGATCGACTGCTCGGCGGATCAACCGAAGCGTCTGCCCGTCTTGAGATCCATGAAAGTAGCCTCGTCGATGGGATAGCCCGGATGCGCGAGAAGACCGATGGGGTCGCTGTCGGTGCCGGCGAAACCGTCGAGCTCAAGCCAAACGCGATCCATTTGATGCTGGTCGATCTCAAAGCCCCCCTGAAGCAGGGCGAAAAGATCCAGGCGACCCTGCGCTTCGAAAAGGCGGGACCGGTGGACGTCGAGTTCCAGATCCAGGGTATCGGCGCGCAGCCGCAAGCCTCTACCGATCACGCGACGCATTGAGGCCGCCATGCCAATCCTGAAATGGGTGCGCTACGGCGCATGGACCGCCGTCGTCCTCGTCGCCTTCGTCTCAACTGCGATCCTGCTAGGCTGGTGGAGGGTGGACGGGACAGACCCGGCTGGCGCAAGCAGCGCCAGCGAACAGGCTGCGCCGGCGATCGGCGGGCCGTTCACACTCGTCGACCACACCGGCAAGACCGTCACCGAGAAGGACTTCATCGGCAAGCCGATGGCGGTGTTCTTCGGCTTCACCTATTGTCCCGAAGTTTGCCCGACGACGCTTGTGCAGTTGGGCAATCTCACGAAGCAGATCGGTTCGATGGCCGATCGCCTACAGATTTTGCTCATAACGGTCGATCCCGAGCGAGACACTCCAGAGCAGCTAGCGCTCTATCTTCAGTCCTTCGATCCTCGTGTCGTTGGACTGACTGGCTCGCGCGAGCAGATCGACGCTGCGCTCAAGGCTTACAAGGCCTATGCGAAGAAAATTCCGACCGACGACGGCTATACGATGGACCATTCCGCCTCCGTCTATCTGATGAAGGCCGACGGTAGCTTTCGGACCATGATCGACTATCACGAAGAGGATGCTTCGGCGCTGGCCAAGATCCGTATGGTGCTGGGATGATCGGCGGCCGCAGGCTGGCCATCGGCGGCGTTCTTTTGGCGATCGCAGTGGCGACCTCGATAGCCCTGCTGACGAGGCAGGGAAAGCTGATGATGCCGCCAGCCGCGGCCGCGATCGCGTTCGAGGCGTCCGACGGCCGGCAGCTCTCGCTGGCGGATTTTCGCGGTCGCTTCATCCTGCTGAACCTCTGGGCGACCTGGTGTCCTCCTTGTGTCAAGGAGATGCCGTCGCTCGATCGCCTGCAGGCGGCGAAGGGCAGCGAAACCTTCGAGGTCGTCGCGCTGTCGCTCGACCGTCAAGGCATGGACGTGGTCGGGCCATTCTTCAAGCGGACGGGTATCGCCAATCTCGCAATCTATCTCGATCGCGCAGCTCGAAGCATGCCCGCGCTGAAGATAACGGGGCTGCCGACGACGATACTCATCGACCCTGCCGGACGCGAGATTGCGCGCTGGGCCGGAGCGAAAGAATGGGATCACGAGGCGAGCATCGCAGAAATCGAGGATCTCATCGAAAAGGCCCGGAAGGCCGCGAAATGAAGAGAGCCGTCAGCATCCGGAATGGTCAACAGAACGCGAGAAAGGTCCGCTCTCATTGCTTGGCGGCATCGTGCTGGGTTAGCGTTTCAGAATGACATCAGCTCGCACATGGCTGGATATGGGGCGCGGCCTGCTGTCCGCAGCCTGTGCGCTTGTGCTCCTGTTCCAACTGATGGCCAGTGCCATGGCCGGAAGCAACCATATCGCCACGAAATTCCGCGTCGGAGAGATTGCGCTCACCGAGATCTGCGGCACGACCCCGGCTTCAAAAAGCAACTCGTCGACCCATGTCGAGGGTGTCAATGCCTGCTGCGTTTGGGCAAAATCGGTTGCGCCGGCGCCGCTGATGCTTCCTGCCCTCATCGCGTCGGTTCCTGCGCGTACCGGCGCCATGGCAGTGACCTTCGACTGGCGATCAGCTCACACGAATGCCGGAGAGCCGGACGGGCCACCAAAGGCGACTGGACCGCCCCTGCAAGGCTGAACGGTCAAGCCTCCCTCGAGGCTTGCGGCGACACGGCGCTCAGTCCGTTTCGATCCATTGCTGCCGACCCTGGACGCGGCCGATGTGCCAGCGCGGTCGACGGCACGTAACCAGTCTACAATTCGAGGACCGAATTTGATCGGCCCAACGACAAGAACCGCATGGCTTGCCCTGTCGGCCGTTGTTACGGCGTCGACCGCCAACGTCATGGCCGACGATGGACAGGTCCGGCTGCGAAGTGATGGCACGCTTGCCATCCAGCGGCTCGATGGCGGTCGCGCGAGTCTCGCAGACTTTGCTGGAAGGGCCGTGCTCCTGACGGTCTGGGCAACCTGGTGCTGGTCGTGCCGGCAGGAGATGCCGGCGCTTGCGCGGCTCAATCGTCAATGGAAGGGGCGGCCACTGGCCATTATCGCCCTGTCGATCGACCGCGAGGGAGCAGAGGTCGTCAGACCCCTGATCAATGAGCTCGGTGTCGGCGATCTTGCGGTCTACCTCGATCCTCAAGGCGAAGTCGTGCGGCGCTACTCGGTCTCGGGGTTGCCGACGACGATCCTGTTGGGCTCCGACGGCCTGGAGCGGCGACGCTGGTACGGAGCCAGAGCGTGGGACGATCCGACCGCGGTGCAGGAGATCGCGTCGCTGCTCGCCGTCGAACCGAACAAGGTCACGCCCTGATGGAAATCGCCAATATCAGCATCCTGGCGGCGCTCGTGGCCGGTGCGGTCTCTTTCTTGTCGCCGTGCGTGCTGCCGCTCGTTCCCGGGTACGTCTCCTACATTGCCGGCGGCTCGGCCGCGGTCGGCGCGCGTACGCCGGCCAACTCGCGGATCAACGCTCTCGTCATGAGTGTATGGTTCGCGCTCGGCTTCTCGACCATCTTTGTCATGCTGGGCGCAGCGGCGACGGCCCTCAGCGGCCTCCTGCTCAGCTATCGCTATGAAGCTGGAATTGTCGGCGGCGCTATCGTTGTCGTCTTCGGCATCTTCACATCGGGCCTGCTCCGTCTTTCCTGGCTCGAACGGGAGCTACGCTTCAATCCCTCGATTGCCGGCGGCCGACCGATGGGCGCCTACCTCCTCGGGCTCGCCTTTGCCTTCGGCTGGACGCCCTGTATCGGGCCGGTTCTCGGCGCGATCCTGACCGTCAGCGCGACCTCACCAACCCCATCCACCGGCATCGCGTTGCTGAGCATCTACTCGCTCGGCCTCGCACTGCCATTCCTCATCACCGCGCTGTTCGCGGACAGCATCACGGTTCACCTGAGGCGCATGCGCGGCGCAGGCCGCGGTCTGCAGGTTCTGGCCGGGATCGTGATGATCGTGATGGGGCTCGCCATGATGTCGGGCCAGCTCTCGACAATGGCGTTCTGGCTTCTCGAAACCTTCCCAATTCTCGCAAAAATCGGATGAAAGGCACTGCTTCACCCATGGCAAACAACACGACGGTCTCCAGTGGCGATGACCGCTGGATTTATCTCTTCATCGCCTGGATCCTTGCGGTCGCGGCGAGTTTGGGCGCGCTCTTCATTGGGGAGATCGTTGGCCAGGCCCCCTGTAACCTGTGCTGGCATCAACGCGCATTCATGTTTCCGCTAGCCGTCGTTTTGGCGGTGGCAAGCTTCCGGAGTGATACCGGGGCATGGCGCTACGCGCTCCCTCTCGCCGTTATCGGCATGCTGATCGCGGGATTTCACGGCCTGCTCTACGCCGGCCTTGTTCCGGCGAGTATCCAGCCCTGCAGCCAGGGGCCGTCCTGCGCCAGTGCCGAAATGACCATCTTCGGCATGCTGCCCTTGCCCTACCTCTCGTTCGCAGCCTTTGCGGCGATCACGCTCGCGCTCATTGCTTCCAGAACAAAGGCCTCGTCATGAACCGTCGCGCTCTCGTAATCCTTACCGGCATCGGCGCGCTGGCCGTCTTTTCCGGTGCGACCACCTTCTATCAAAGGGAGCAAACCAAGCGGGCTCGCACCATTGCGGCAACCCGATCGGAGGCGCTCGTCCGAGATCATTCTCCGATCATCGGCCCGGCCGGCGCCCCTGTCACGATCGTCGAGTTCTTCGATCCTTCCTGCGAGGCCTGCCGCGCCTTCTACCCGCCACTGAAGCAGATTCTGGGCCTGTTCCCCAACGATGTGCGCCTCGTCGTTCGCTACGCGGCATTCCACGAGGGCTCGGATCTGGCTGTCAAAATTCTCGAGGCGGCGCGGCTGCAGGGCAAGTTCGAACCAGTTCTCCAGGCGATTCTGGAATTCCAGCCCGAATGGGCGGACCACGACAAGCCAGATCTCGAAAAGGCCTGGACCCGCGCCGGAGAGGCCGGCCTCGATATCGAGCGTGGGAAACGCGACGCGGCGCTGCCCGACATCAACGCGACGCTCCAGAAAGACGCTGCCGACGTGAAGACGCTGGAAGTCTCGCGAACGCCGACGTTCTTCGTCAACGGCCAGCCTCTCACCGAGTTCGGTCCGCGCCCGCTCTATGAAATGGTCAAGCAGGAAGTCGAGAAGGTGCGGAAATGAAGGCTGGCCAAGCCACATTGTCGAGCTACGCACGCCACGACCACGATTGGATGGCGCCATGCAAGCCAAGGTCCTGACGATCGGGCGGCTGTCCCGAGACACGGGCACGAAGGTCGAGACGATCCGCTTCTACGAAAAGTCGGGCCTGCTGCCGGAACCTGCGAGAACAGAAGGCAACTACCGAGCCTACGAGCCCAGCCACCTCGATCGCCTTCGTTTCATCCGACGTGCCCGCGTCCTGGGTTTTTCGCTGGAACAGGTTCGCGCCCTGCTGTCGCTCTCCGATGACCGCGCACGATCCTGCGCGGCGATCGACGAGATTGCCAAGGAGCATCTGGTCGAGGTCGAGCGGAAGATCGCCGATCTTCAGGCACTGAGGCGCGAGTTGAACCGCATGGTCGAACAGTGCGGTTCCGGAATCGTTGCGGATTGCCGGATCATCAGCTCCCTTTCTCCATAACCGCAGTCGCTTCCGGCAGATCGATGCGGAGCGAGGGCTGAAATTCAGTCGTGCATGGGATGGTCGTCGATCATTGGCGAGTATCTCTCCCACTCCCGGCGCGGGATCGGCACGCCGGGAGTGATCTCAAGGTCGACGACCTCGTCCAGCGATCGATCGAGCTTGCATGTGAACGTCAATGCACCTTGGAAGGCTGCAAGCATGGCGGCGGCGATCTGCCCACCGATCGATCTCTTTTTCGTCTGCGGCCGATACAAGGGGGATGCCGGTTACAAGAACCGATTACTGGAAGTGCCTCGCCAATTTTGCGAACCTCTTCCCGTTCTTGCGCCTTCCGCAACTCAAACCCGTCCATTTTCGTGCGAGATGCGATGACGCTGATGGATGGAACGGCCTTTAGGGAGAACCTGCAGGGTCGGGATTTCCTGGCTCGGCATCAGAGCCTAGCCGTGCTTCCCCGCCATCGCGGGGTACTCAAGGTTTCCAATGTTTGGCGACATCTCGGCTATCCTGCTATCGATGAGGGTCAATGCACTTGCACCCCATTTGCATTTAGATCGAACATCCACCAGTCCGGCGCACCCCATATTTTTCGCTTGAACCTGAAGTCACTAGAGGTCGTAAATGGGGGGCTTGTGATTTTCCGGCCGCAGGAGTTTTCCCATGCCAGCCACGAGCGACAACAAGCTACAGCCTCTGAGCTGGAAGATTTCCGGCATGGATTGCGCCAGTTGCGTGGCGAAGGTGCGCGGTGCCGTTGAGAAGATGCCAGGGGTCTCCGACTTCAGGTTGTCGCTGATGTCGGAAACGATGAAGCTGACGCTGGATGAGACGCGTACGACCCGTGAGGCTGTCGAGAAACGCGTCAAAAGCTTGGGCTTCGGTGCGGTGGCCATGGCTGAAACTCAGCGCCAGGTTGCCGCGGAGCCTGGGCATGATCACGAGCACGGCAAGGCCGACCCGGCCAACCAGCTTCTGTCCTGGAAGGTCGGCGGCATGGATTGCGCGAATGATCCGCGGCGGCCATATCGACCTGACCATCCTCGGCGCCATGGAAGTGGCGGCCAATGGCGACATCGCCAACTGGACGATCCCCGGCAAGATGGTGAAGGGCATGGGCGGCGCGATGGACCTCGTCGCCGGCGTCAAGAAGGTCATCGTCGTGATGGACCACGCCAACAAGGCGGGCGAATCCAAGGTGCTGGAGCGCTGCTCGCTGCCGCTGACCGGCGCCGGCGTCGTCGACATGATCATCACCGATCTCTGCGTGATGACCTGCGACAAGGCCAATGGCGGCGGGCTGACACTGGTCGAGATCGCGCCGGGCGTCACGCTCGACGAGATCAAGGCCAAGACGCAGGCCGCCTTCACCGTCGCGCCAAGCCTCGCAAAGGCCGCGTGAGCGGGCTTCTCCGCGCAAGGCCGGCGACGACCCCAGCCATGCTGGCCGCATTCTCGGATGCGGCCACGTTGCGCCACGCCCTCGCCTTCGAGGCGGAGCTCGCGCGAGCCGAGGCGGCCGAGGGCCTGATCGGTGCTGAAGCGGCCGAAGCGATCGCCGCGCTCTGCACCACGATCGCGATCGATCCCGCCGAATTGGCCGAGGAAGCGGCACTCGCCGGCACGTTGGCGATCCCGCTGGTGGCGCGCCTGCGCGCCACCTTGAGCGGCGAGGCCGCAAAAGCCTTGCACAAGGGCGCGACCAGCCAGGATGTCGCCGACACGGTACTGGCCTGCCAGATCCGCGCCGCGAGTGGCCTCCTCGACGCCGACCTGACCCGTATCACGACGGCGCTCGCCGCCCTCGCCCGGCGCCATGCCGCGACCCCGGCGATCGGCCGCACGCTGTTGCAAGACGCGCTCCCGATCGGTTTCGGCCTGCGCGTCACACATTGGCAAGTGGGTATCGCGGAAGCAGCAAGTCGCCTTCGCCATGAGGTCGAAACGGGCGCCGTCCTCCAATTCGGCGGCGCGGCCGGCTCTCGCGCCGGCCTTGGAGGCAAGGCAGCGGCTGTGTCCACCCACCTTGCGACCGCGCTCGGACTACCCGATGTCGCGCCCTGGCACGCGCGTCGTGGCGGCATCGCCGGCATCGCTGCGGCGCTCGCCATTACCATCGGCGCGCTCGGCAAGATGGCACGTGACGTCTCGCTTCTTGCCCAGAGCGGCATCGCCGAGGCCCACGAGCCCGTCGTTCCCGGCCGCGGCGGCTCCTCCGCCATGGCCCATAAGCGCAACCCGACCGGCTGCCAGGTCACGCTTTCCGCCAGCCTGCGCGCACCGGGCCTCGTCGCCGGCATCCTCGCCGGCCTTCCCGCCGAGCAGGAACGCGGCCTCGGCGGCTGGCAGGCGGAAGGCCCGGCACTGGCCGATCTCTTCCTGCTTGCAGCCGGCGCGGCCGAGGCGATGGCGACGGTGGCCGAAGGGCTGGAAATCGACGAGGCCGCCATCGCCCGCAATCTCGCAGCGGCCGGGCTCGGCAGCGATATCGGCGAGAGCGCGGCACTGGTCGCCGCGCTGCTCGCCCGGCACGACTGAGGAACGCAACCATGCCTTTCGCGACGAGCAACGGCACCCGCATTTACTGGAAACTGGAGGGTAGCGAGGACAAGCCGGCGCTCGTCCTGCTGAATTCGATCGGCACCGACATGTCGCTCTGGGATGCCGCGATGCCGGCCCTGCTCGCCGCCTTCCGGACCTTGCGGATCGACACGCGCGGTCACGGCGCCTCCGATGCCCCCGACGGCGATTATACGCTCGCCCTGCTCGCGGGCGATGTCGCCGCCGTCATGGCGGCCGCCGGCATCGCGCGGGCAGCCATTGCCGGCGTCTCGCTCGGCGGGATGATGGCAATGGAGCTCGCGCTCGGTCATCCAGAGCGTGTCTCTGCGATCGCCCTGATCTGCACCTCCGCGACGATGGACAAGGGCGTCTGGCGGGATCGCATCGCGCAGGTTCGCGCAAGCGGCACCGCGTCCATGGCGGATGCGGCGTTGCAGCGCTTCCTGTCGCCTGCCTTCACTGCCGGCCAGCCCGCGATCGCCGCGAGCCTCAAGCGCAACCTCATCGCCCAGGCGAGCCAGGGCTATGTCGGGGCGGGCGCGGCGATCCGCGACATGGATCTGATCGGGCGGATCGGCACCATCGCCTGCCCGGTCCTCGTCGTCACCGGCGGGCGCGACGTCTCGACCCCGCTGGCCGGCCATGGCGAGAACCTGCTCGCTGCCATGCCGGCCGCGAAGCACGTGCAGCTCGACTGCGCCCATCTGGCTCCCGTCGAAGCACCCGCGGCACTGGCCGGCGCCCTGCGCGCCTTCCTTGCGCCCGGCCCGGATGCGGCGAATGCGGCAGACGCCCTGTTCGAAGCCGGTCTCAAGAACCGCCGCCGCGTCCTCGGTGACGCCTGGGTCGACCGTTCGCTGGCCAACCGCACTCCCTTCAACGCCGAANCAGACGCCCTGTTCGAAGCCGGTCTCAAGAACCGCCGCCGCGTCCTCGGTGACGCCTGGGTCGACCGTTCGCTGGCCAACCGCACTCCCTTCAACGCCGAATTCCAGGCGATGATCACCCGCATCGCCTGGCAGGAGATCTGGAGTCGGCCCGGCCTTGACGACCGCACGCGCCGCCTGCTCGTGCTGGCGATCACCGCGAGCCTCGGCCGCTGGGAGGAATTCCGCCTCCATGTCCGCGCCGGGCTGACCCGCGGCGGCTTCACGCAGGACGACCTCAAGGAAGTGCTGATGCAGACGGCGATCTATGCCGGGGTCCCCGCCGGCAATACCGCCTTTGCCGAGGCCGCCGCCGTGATGAAGGAGATCGAGGCAGCCGGCTGAACCTCAGGCTTTCGCCCGGTAGTCCGAAGGCGACGCGCCCGCCCGCTTGGCAAAGAAGCGCGAGAAATAGGCGGGATCGGAAAAGCCGAGCCGAAACGAAATCCGCGAGATCGACATCGACGTGTAGACCAGATCGCGCCGGGCCTCGATCATCAATCGATCCTGGATGACTCGCGCGGCGGAGCGACCCAGCAGCTCCCGGCAGGAACGCGAGAGGTGCGGCACCGAGGTGCCGAGCATCCGCGCATAATCCGTCAGCGCATCATGATGCTGGAAGCGCATCTCCACCCGCTCGACGAAGCGGCGGACGAGATCGGCGCGTGCATCCCGCGCCGGCTCCGCCACCGCCCGCGCGCCGCGCATCGCCCTCACGAACCAGGCAACGATCAGGTCGGCATAGGCTCCGAGCGAGAACTCTCGCACCGGCCGATTGGCGGCGAACTCGCTCATCGCCAGCCGAAGCGTGGCATCGAGCCCTGCATATTGCGCTCCACCGACCGGCACATGCAGCACCGCCGCGCTGCCGAGCAGCGCCCGCGCCTCCGGTTCGTTGCCGAAGAGGCGCTTGAGCGAGGTCGCAGCCGCGCTGGCGACGAAACCGTCGGTGTCGTCGAGGAAGGCGAATTCATGGATGGTCGAGGGCGGCAGCAGCAGCACCGAACCCGGCGACAGGGCGTGCTCGCGGCCATCGACGCGGGTGCGCCCTCCCCCCGCCGTGACCAAGAAGAACTGGAAGAGGTCGTGATGCATATGCGGCTGGATCGTCCAGCCATGCAGGGAGCTGCGCGCCACGATCGGCTCGATGTGCAGCGCGTCCGGGAAGCGCTCCGTCAGGCGCTCGCCATAGAGCCAATAGGCGGGGACGCTTCTGCCGGGCATGTCGCGCTCACGATCGATTTGTCCAAGACAATGCGCGAATACTCCATTCCGTCAACCGCAGCGAGCGCGTTAGCATCGGCCTGCGGATCGAACGGTGCAAACCGTAAGGCTGCGGGAGGCAAAGAAGAACAATGCGGACGCAGGTCGCCATCATCGGCGCCGGGCCCGCGGGATTGCTGCTCGGGCAGCTCCTGTCGCGCGCCGGCATCGACAACGTCATCCTCGAACAGCGCAGCGCCGACTATGTACTGTCGCGCATCCGCGCCGGCGTGCTCGAACAGGGGATGGTCGATCTCCTGCATGAGGCCGGCGTCGGCGACCGGCTCGATCAGGAAGGCCTTGTCCATGACGGCTTCTCGCTCGCTTTCGGCGGCGCGCTTCATCGCCTCGACCTCAAGAACCTGAGCGGCGGCAGGACGGTCACTGTCTACGGCCAGACCGAGGTAACACGTGACCTGATCGAGGCCCGCCAAGCCCTCGGCCGCCCGACGGTCTACGAGGCCGAGAATGTCGCGCTCCACGGTTTCGACGACGCGGCGCCGCGCGTGACCTTCCGGGCAAACGGGCAGGAGCAGGAGCTGCATTGCGACTTCATCGCCGGCTGCGACGGCTATCACGGCATCGCGCGCGCCTCGGTCCCGGCCAGCGCCTTGCAGACCTTCGAGCGTGTCTATCCCTTCGGCTGGCTCGGCCTGCTGGTCGACAAGCCGCCGGCCGCACATGAACTGGTCTACGCCAATCACGAGCGCGGCTTCGCGCTCTGCTCGATGCGCTCGGCCGAGCGCAGCCGCTACTATGTTCAGGTCCCGCTGGAGGAGAAGGCCGGGGACTGGTCCGACGACGCCTTCTTCGACGAATTGCGCCGACGCCTGCCGGCCGCGGTCGCAGACGCCGTGCAGGCCGGCCCTTCGCTGGAGAAAAGCATCGCGCCACTGCGCTCCTTCGTCGCCGAACCCATGCGCTTCGGCCAGCTCTTCCTCGCCGGCGACGCGGCCCATATCGTGCCGCCGACCGGCGCCAAGGGCCTCAACCTCGCCGCCAGCGACATCCGCTATCTCTTCGACGCCTTCCGCGAGCACTATCACGAGGGCTCGGATGCCGGGCTCGACGGCTATTCGGCTCGCGCGCTCGCCCGCGTCTGGAAGGCAGAGCGCTTCTCCTGGTGGATGACGAACCTGCTGCATCGCTTCCCGGAGCGTGACGGCTTCGACCAGCGCATCCAGCGGGCGGAATTCGACTACCTCGTCCATTCGCGCGCGGCGGCCACCGCCGTCGCCGAGAACTATGTCGGCCTGCCCTATTGAGGGCATTGCCCTCGCGGCAGAAAATTGCGTTGGTGACAACAAGAGGCACGGCGCCATGGCGGCGACCGGCCCGAGCAGCTAGAGCTTCGACCCACGCAAGGCATTTGCGGGATCGCAGGCAGGATCGGGAGGAGATGGAATGACCAAGGGTTTCCTGAACAGATTGCTGCCGGCCGGCGCGCTGGCTCTCGCCGGGGCGCTCACGCTCGGTGCCGCCGCCATGGCGGACACGATCAAGGTCGGCATCATCGGGCCGTTCTCCGGCCCCTTCGCCCTGCAGGGCAAGAACTTCCAGGCCGGCGCCGAAGCCTGGCTCGCGCAGAACGGCAAGACCGTCGCCGGCCACGATATCGAGCTGGTCTATCGCGACCTGCCGACGGCCAATCCGCAGCAGGCCCGCGCGCTGGCGCAGGAGCTGATCGTCCGCGACAAGGTACAGTATCTCGGCGGCGTCTATTTCACCCCGGACGCGATGGCGATCACCCCGCTGCTGAAGCAGGGCAATGTTCCGCTGGTGATCTTCAATGCCGCGACCTCGGCGATCATGACCTCCTCGCCGCTGGTGGTGCGTACCTCCTTCACCCTGTCCCAGACGACGACGCCGCTCGGCAAGGCGGCGGTAGAGCGCGGCGTCAAGAAATTCGTCTCGATCGTCAGCGATTACGGCCCGGGCGTCGATGCCGAAACTGCCTTCAAGAAGGCGATCGAGGCGGCCGGCGGCGAGGTCAAGGAAGCGATCCGCATCCCCCTGAACACCACCGAGTTCAGCCCGATCATGCAGCGCATCCGCGATGCCGGGGCCGAGGGCGTCTTCGCCTTCCTGCCGTCCGGCCCGCCGACGCTCGGCTTCGTCAAGGCCTTCAGCGATACCGGCCTGAAGAAGGCAGGCGTCAAGCTCTTCGCGCCGGGCGACCTGACGCAGGAATCGGACCTGCCGGCTCTCGGCGAGGCGGCGGCCGGCCTGATCACCTCGTTCCACTATGCGATCTCGCATGATTCCGAGATCAACAAGCGCTTCGTCGCCGCGGGCGAAAAGGCGATCGGCGCGCCCGATCTGCTCTCCTTCCCCGCGGTCGGCGCCTATGACGGAATGTTCGTGATCTCCAAGATGATCGCGGCCACAGCCGGCAAGCAGGATGCCGAGAAGGCGGTCGAGGCGGTGAAGGGTCTCGGCTGGGAAAGCCCGCGCGGCCCGGTCAAGATCGATCCGGAGACCCGCCACATCACGCAGACGATCTACCTGCGCGAAGTCGCTAAGGACGCGCAGGGCCGCTGGATCAACAAGGAGATCGCCAGCGTGCCGGAGCAGAAGGATTCCGGCCTGACGAAGTAACGGCCCGAAACCTGAAACGCGGCGGGAGCGCGCAAGCTCCCGCCCTTCGCTCCCGTTCGACGAGGCCCGCAGCATGCAGACCGCGCTGAGCATCGCCATGGACGCGCTGGCCTATGGCATGGCGCTGTTCATCATCTGCATCGGCCTGTCGCTGACCATGGGCCTGATGCGGGTGGTGAATCTCGCCCATGGCGCCTTCGCCATGATCGGCGGCTACATCGCCTCCTATGCCGCGCGCGATCTCGGCCTTGGCTACGGCTTCGGCATCATCCTCGCCATGATCGGCACGGTCGTCATCGCCGTGCCGCTGGAGCGCCTGCTCTATCGCCGCATCTACGATCGCAGCGAACTCTCGCAGGTGCTGATGACGATCGGCATCACCTTTTGCGTCATCGGCATCACCAACTATTTCTTCGGCCCGACCCTGAAGACCATTCCCCTGCCGACCGAACTCGCCCGCTCCGTCGATCTCGGCTTCCGCAGCATCGCCGGCCACAGGCTCTTCGTCATCGCAAGCGGGCTCGTCGTCGCCGGCGGCCTGTGGTTCCTGATCGAGCGCACCGGTTTCGGCATCCATCTGCGGGCAGCGGTCGAGAATGCGCCGATGGCGCGCACGCTCGGCATCCGCACCGAGATCATCTATGCCGCGAGCTTCGCGCTGGCGATCGCGCTCGCCGCCTTCGGCGGCGTGGTCGGCGCCGAATTCCTGCCGATCGAGCCTTATTACGCGCTGCGCTACATGGTGACCTTCCTCGTCGTCGTCTCGGTCGGCGGGGCGGGATCCATTCCCGGTGCGCTCGCGGCCTGCCTGCTGCTCGGCGCCATCGACGTCACCGCGCGCTACCTCGTGCCGGATTTCGGCAATTTCTTCTTCTATCTCGCGGTGATCCTGGTGGTCTGCGCCTTCCCTCGCGGGCTGATGGGGCGGGCGCAATAAATGGCGAACGCGACGCCCATGCCCGCCATCCCCTCCGCCAGCCGGACGCTCGGCCGCGACCTCCTCGGCTTTGCCTTGATCGCGCTCGCAGGTCTCGCCGGCTACTGGCTCTTTCCCGACAACCTCGCCTTCCTCACCCGCGTGATCTCGGTCGCGCTGCTCGTGCTCTCGCTCGACCTCATCGTCGGCTATTGCGGCATCGCTTCCCTCGGCCAGGGCGCGCTCTACGGCGCCGGCGCCTATGCCGCCGGCATCGCCTGCATCAACGGCGTCACCGACCCCATCCTGCTGATCCTGATCGGCGCCGGGGCCGGTGCAACCATGGGTTTGCTGATGGGCGCGATCATGCTGCGCGCCCATGGCCTGCCGCAGCTCGTGCTCTCGATCGCCATCGTCCAGCTCCTGCACGAAGCCGCCAACAAGTTCTCCTCGATCACCGGCGGCAGCGACGGCCTCTCCGGCATGAGCCCGGCCCCGCTCTTCGGCGTCTTCGAGTTCGATCTCTGGGGTCGCAGCGCCTATCTCTTCGGCCTCGGCCTGATCCTCATCGTCTTCACCGTGCTGCGCTTCGTTACGCGCTCGCCCTTCGGCATGGTCTGCCGCGGCCTGAAGGAGGACCCGCTCAGGATCAGCGCGCTCGGCATCTATGCCTTCCCGGTGCTGCTCAAGATGTTCGTCATCTCCGGCGCGGTCGCCGGCATGGGCGGTGCGCTCGCAGCCATCGCCACGCAGGTCGTCGGGCTCGACAGCGTGAGCTTCGAGATATCCGCCAATGCGCTGGTCATGCTGGTGCTCGGCGGCATCGGCCATCTCTATGGCGCGCTGATCGGCACGGTGATCTTCATGGCACTCGAGCACATCGTCGCCGCGATCAATCCCTTCCACTGGATGACGCTGGTCGGCGCCGTGCTGATCGCCATCGTGCTCTTTGCCCCGCGCGGCCTCTCCGGCACGCTAGACGAACTCGCCCGCCTGCTGACGCGCGACCGATGGGGAGGTGGCCGATGAGCGCGGTCTTCGCGGTCTCGCATCTCTCCAAGGCGTTTGGCGGGCTCAAGGTCAACAGCGACATCTCGCTGGCGATGAACGAGGGCGAGCGCCTCGCCCTGATCGGCCCGAACGGTGCCGGCAAGACCACCTTCGTCAATCTCGTCACCGGCCGCATCCCGCCGAGCGCGGGCAGCGTCCATCTCGCAGACGAGGACATCACCAAACTTGGTGCCGTGAAGCGTGTCAGGCGCGGACTCGTCCGCACCTTCCAGGTCACGCGCCTGTTCCCGGACATGACCCCGGAAGAGCATGTCGTTATGACCATCCTGCAGCGCCTCGGCCGGGCGACGCGCATCCTCGCCCGCTTCCACGGCGATTCCGCAGCTCGTGACGAAGCCGCCGAAATCCTCGCCACGCTGGGTCTGACCGAAGTCGCCCGTCGCAAGGTCGCGACCATCGCCTATGGCCAGCAGCGCCTGCTGGAGATCGCCATCGCGCTGGCGCAGCGCCCCAAGGTGCTGCTGCTCGACGAACCCGCCGCCGGCGTGCCCTCCAGCGACACGCCGCGCATCGAGGAGGCCTTGGCCCGCCTGCCGGCCTCGCTCGCGGTGCTGATGATCGAGCACGACATGGACCTCGTCTTCCGCTTCGCCAGGCGCGTCGTCGTGCTGGCGGCGGGCGAGCTCATCTTCCAGGGCCTGCCGGTCGAGGTCGCCAGGGACCCCAAAGTCCGCGAAGCCTATCTCGGGAGCTATGCCCATGCCGGCGGCTGAGCTCGACATCCGCAACCTCAGCGCCGGCTATGGCCAGACCCATGTTCTGGAGGATGTCTCCTTCGCAGTGCCGGCCGGCGGACGCCTCTCCATTCTCGGCCGCAACGGCATGGGCAAGACCACGCTGATGGCGAGCCTGATGGGGCTGACCCGCCGCTATGCCGGCAGCATCAGCCTGGGCGGGCTGGATGTCACCGCACTCGGCACGGCGGCCCGCGCCCATGGCGGCATCGGTCTCGTCCCGCAGACCCGCGAGATTTTCAAGGGGCTGACGGTGGAAGAAAACCTCTTTGCCGGATTGAAAGGTCGCCCGCGTAGCGCGATCGAGGAAGCCTATGCGCTTTTTCCCCGGCTCGGCGAGCGCCGCCGCAATCTCGGCTCCCAGCTATCCGGCGGCGAGCAGCAGATGCTGGCGACGGCGCGCACCATCCTCGGCCAACCCTCCGTGCTGCTGCTCGACGAGCCGCTGGAGGGATTGGCTCCGGTGATCTGCGACATGCTGATGGAGGCCTTCGGCCGCCTCGCCGCCAGCGGCGCGATGACCATCCTCTTCGTCGAGCAGCGGCTGGAAAGCGCGCTCGCCTTCGCCGATGACGTCATCATCCTCGAGCGCGGCCGGATCGTCTGGTCAGGCAAGCCGGACGCGCTGCGCGCCGATGCCGACGTGCTCGAACGCTATATCGGTGTCGGCGGGCTGCACTGAGCCGCCGACACCGGCATTATCTCACACCACCAGATCGAGCGGCGGCACCGGCTCGCCGCGCGAGACGTGCTGCATGTTGGCGAACATGCGCTTCACCACCGGCGCGAAATTGTCGGAAGCCATGGCGGCGAGATGCGGCGTCGTCACGAGATTGTCGAGGGTCAGCAATTGGCTGTCCGCCGGTAGCGGCTCGATCTCGTAGACATCCATCGCCGCGCCCGCGATCTCCTTCGCCCGCAGCGCCGTGACGAGGTCCACCTCGTTGACGACGCCGCCACGCGCGCAATTGATCAGCACCGCCGTCTTCTTCATCTTCCTGAGCGCCGCAAGGTCGATCAGATCCTTGGTTTCTGGCGTCAGCGGGCAGTGCAGCGAGACGACGTCGGCCTGGGTCAGGATCTCGTCGATCGAGGCATGTTTCACCCCGAGCGCCGCCTCCTCGGTGGCATCGAGCGGGGAGCGCTTGCTGTAGAGGATGGTGCAGCCGAAGCCCTTCAGCAGCTTGGCGAAATTCTTGCCGATCGCGCCGAGACCGACGATGCCGACCGTCTTGCCGGACAGCGTATAGGTGTCGGAAGGTAGTTGCCCGGTGCGCCAGTTGCCCTTCTTCAGTTCGGCATTCCCATAGGCGATCAGGCGGAGCGTCGAGATCGTCAGGCCGAGCGCGAATTCGGAGACGGCGACCGCATTCGAGCCGGTCGTGCGGGCGACCTTGATGCCGAGCTCCTTGGCCGTCTCGATATCGATATTGTCGTAGCCGACGCCCCATTTATGCAGGAGCTTCAGCTTCTTCGCAGCACGCAGCACATCGCCGGAGACGCCGACCTGGCCGGAGATCGCATAATCGGCCTCGGCGATGATCTCCTTCATGTGCTCGTCGCCGCGGGCCGTGCCGTGGGTCAGCACAAAGCCTTCGGGAAGGAATTCGCGCAGGCGGTCGGCCCGCTCGGGCGTGGTCATGTCGAGGAGGCAGATGGTCTCGGGCATGGGATGGTCCAGTCGCAGGATCGGGAAGATATCGGATCAGATGGTGAAGCGGGCACCGGCGCGGGCGAGCCCGCCGGAGATGGCGACGGGCGTGCCGTCGGCGCGCCAGCAGGCGGCGCCGGTCAGGGTGCCGTCCGGATTGAAAGCGATGGCGTTCATGCCGCCGGCGACGCGGGGCGAACGCACGACCTTGTGGCCGCGCGCGATCAAGGCCTGCGCCACCGCCTCGGGAATGGCTTCCTCGAGTTCGAGCACGCCGCCCTCGGTCCAGACGCGCGGCGCCTCGACGGCCTCCTGCAGGCTCATGCGGTGGTCGATCAGGTTGACGATCGCCTGCAGGGCCGAGGGGAAGATGCGCAAGGCGCCGGGCAGGCCGAGCGCGAAGGCGAGCCGGCCGTCCTTCACGGCCATCATCGGTGCCATCGAGGTGAAGACGCGCTTGCCCGGCGCGATCGAGAGCGCGCGGCCGGGATGCGGATCGAAATTGTACATGTAGTTGTTGGCGATCATCCCCGTGCCGGGAATCTGCACGCAGGCACCGAACAGCCCGTTGATCGTCTGCGTCGCGCTGACGACATTGCCCATCGCATCCGCGACGGTGACATGGGTGGTATCGGCGGATTCGCCGCCGGAGAGCCCGGCCGTCCAGCTCTTCGCCTGCCCCATTTCGATGAGCGCGCGCCGCTCGTCGGCATAGGCCTTGTCGATCAGCCTCGCGACCGGAACCTTGACGAAAGCCGGGTCGGCGGTCGCCACGGCGCGGTCGGCAAAGGCGATCTTCAGCGCCTCGGCGAGCAGATGCACGGCGTCCGTCGAGCCGAAGCCGAGCGCACCGATATCGTAGCCTTCGAGGATGTTGAGCATCTGCGTGATATGCACGCCCGAGGACGAGGGCGGCGGCGGACCGATGATCTCGTAACCGCGATAGGAGCCCCGGATCGGCTCGCGCAACTCGATGCGGTAATTGGCGAGATCGGCCTGGTCGATCAGCCCGCCATTGGCGGCCATGTAGTCGGTCAGCGCCCGCCCGAGCTTGCCGCCATAGAGCGCTTCCGGCCCCTCCGCCGCAATCAGCTTCAGGCTCGCGGCATAGTCGGTCTGGACAAGCCGCATGCCTGGCTGGAGCGGCTTGCCGCCCGGCAACAGCATCGCGGCAAGGCCGGGATCGCGGGCGAGGTCGGCCGCATTGTCGGTGATGCAGTTCGAGAGATAGGGCGTCACCACGAAGCCGCGCTCGGCCAGCCCGATCGCCGGCTGGAGAACATCGGCCAGCGGCAGCGTGCCGAAGCGGGCGAGCGCCTCGCACCACCCTTTCAGCGCACCGGGAACCGCGACCGCCTTGGCGCCGACCACGTTCTCGCGGTCGCGCGTGTCGCGCTGCTTGCCGATCTCGTCGGACAGGCACTCGTACATGTCGGCCGTCGCCTTGCCCGGCGCGGTCGAGAGATTGTCGATCACGACATGGCGCCCGTCGGCGAGCCGGATATGACTCAGGCCCCCGCCGAGGATGCCGACCATCATCGGCTCGGCCACCGTCAGCGCGAAGAGCGAGGCGACGGCCGCGTCGATGGCATTGCCGCCGGCGAGCAGGATCTGCGCGCCAGCCGCTGAGGCGAGCGGATGGTTGGTGACGACCATGCCGCGCGAGCCGCTCGCCGGCTTCTTCTCGCAGGTGAAGTCGGCGACGCGCGGGACGGGGACGGGAGCGTTCATGGCCGGCCTCTTCAGCCCTTCGCCGCGGCGATGGCGTCGAGCACCATCTTGGTCGCGCCGGAGATGTCGCCGAGCTTCTCGCCCGCCTTCACCCGGCTCTGGCTGCGCTCGCCCCGCTCCTGCCGGGCGATGGCGGCATCCGCGATCGCCTCGGCCTCGGCGCGAGGCAGCACAAGCACGCCGGATTCGTCGGCGAGGATGACATCGCCCGCCTTGACCGGGACATTGCCGCAGGAGATCGGCAGGTTGAGCGTGCCGCCGAGATTGTAGAGCCGGGTCGTGATCGGCGACATGCCGCGGCACCACATCGGAAAATCGGAATCCTCGATCTCGGCGAGATCGGTGCAAGGTCCGTCGACGATGCCGCCGACCGCGCCGGCCGCCTTCGCCGCGACAGTGACGCCGCCGCCCCAGCAGGCATGCTTGTCGTCGCCGAGCCGGTCGACGACGAGGATATCGCCGGGGCGCAGCAGGCCGAGCGTGTGATGCAGCAGAGTCGAATCCTGGCCGGGGATCGCCAGCGTCACGGCCGCCGCGGCGATGCGCTTGCCGCGCAGCAGCGGCTGGATGCGGCGATCCATGAAGCCCCAGTGCTGGGAATGGCCGATGGTCGCGGTCTCGACCTTCTGCAGTTTCTCGACCAGCGCGGCCGGGAGCTGCTCGGGCATGGCTTCGATGCGATAATCGGGCATTTCTCTCTCCTACTTCCCTACGGCACGGGCGACGCCGACGAGGCGTTCGACCACGAGAACGACGGCGAGCGTCGCGACGATGAGCACCACGGACAGGGCCGCGATGAGCGGATCGGTGCGCCCTTCGACATAGCGCACCATCTCGACCGGCAGGGTCGAAGCGCGCGGGCCGGCGATGAAGAGCGAGATCACCGTCTCGTCGAAGGAGAGCAGGAAGGACAGGCAGGCGCAGGCGATCAGGCCGGGCGTCGCCAAGGGCAGCGTCACCCGCCGCACCACCCGCCAGGGCGTGGCGCCGAGCGTCGCGGCGGCTGCCTCGATATCGTCAGGCAGGTTGGCCAGCGCCGTCGTCATCATCCGGATCACGAAGGGCACGGTCACCGTCATATGGCCGAGCACGAGGCCGGGCAGCGTCGCGGTCAGCTTCAACGGCGAGAAGAACAGCAGCAGCGCAAGACCGGTGATCAAGGTCGGCAGCAGCAGCGGCGCCACGAAGAAATTCGCCAGCGTATCCCGGCCGGCAAAGCGCCCTTTCGCCAGCGCAAGCGCGGCGGGCACGCCGACCGCCAGCGACAGCAGGGTCACCACGGCGGCGACCTGGACGCTAAGCCAGAGGGCAGCCTGCAACGGGGCGTGCCCCGCAAGTTGCTGGAACCAGCGCAGCGAGTAGCCGGATGGCGGGAACAGGATGAAGTTGTCAGCCGAGAAGGCCAGCATGACCACGACGACGATCGGCGCCAGGATCAGCACATAGACCAGCGCCGCGAAGCTGGAGAGAACGCGCCCTGCCCCGGTCATCGCTGCAGTCTCCGCGCCACCAGATTGGAGACGACCAGCAGCGCGAGCAGCAGGACGAGCGTGTAGATCGCCAGCACGGCCGCAACCGGCCAGTTGGTATTGGTCGTCGCCTGCTCGAATATCTCGGTCGCCAGCACGAAGACGCGCCCGCCGCCGAGCAACTTCGGCGTGATGTAGGCCGACATCGAGAGCACGAAGCCCAGACCTGCAGCCAGCGCGATCGCCGGCAGACTGAGCGGCAAGGTGACGCGCCGGAAAGTTCGGAACGGCGAGGCGCCGAGCGAGCGCGCCGCTTCCTCCAGCGTGCGGTCGAGCCGGCCGAAGCCGGCGAGCAGCGCCAGGATCATATAGGGCATGATGCTCTCGGCGAGGCCGATGGTGACGCCGGTCCAGTTGAAGACGAGCTTCAGCGGCGTCGAGATCAGTCCGAGCGATTGCAGCGTCGTGTTGACCAGCCCGCGATCACCGAGAATGGCGAGCCAGCCGAAGACGCGCACCACGCCGGAGACCAGCATCGGCATGATCGCGACGACTGCGAGCAGCCCGCGGAAGCGGGAATCGGTGCGAAACAGGAAGAGCGAGACGGGATAGGCCATGCACAGCGCGATCAGCGTCGAGACCGACGAGAGCCAGAGCGAGTTCAGCGTCAGTTCGAAGGTGAAGCTGTCATGGAAGGTCGCGCGCCAGGTCGCCAGCGACCAGGCCTCGACCATCGCGCCGGTCGGGCCGACCTCGTTGAAGGCGTTGCGGAACAGCCCGAGCGACGGCCAGACATAGATGACGAGCAGGAACAGCGTCGCCGGGATCAGCAGCAGCGGCAGGCGGCGCGAGACGGTCATGGCGCCTCGCGCGCGAAGACACGGCTCTCGGACCGTGGCCAGACGACCGCGACCTCGGTGCCCTCGGCCGGCGCGGCCGAGCCTGATGGCATCTCGACGGTGAGCTGGCCGCCCGCGCCCTCCACGAGCACCTCGACATGGTCGCCGACGAAGACGCTGCGCAGCACGCGGCCTGTCAGGCGCGCCGCATCGCCGCTGGCCGGTTCGGAGACCGGCACGATGCGCATGCGCTGCGGCCGGACGAAGAGATCGGCATTCTCGGCGGGATCGACCGGTACGGGCTGATCCCAGACGGTCGCACGGCCCTGCGCGTCGCGCGCCAGCGGCAGCACATTCGCCCGCCCGACGAACTCGGCCACGAAGCGCGTCGCCGGACGGTCGTAGATATCCTCGGCATTGCCGATCTGGGCGATGCGGCCGCGATGCATCACCGCGATCCGGTCGCACATGGTCAGCGCCTCGACCTGATCATGCGTGACGAAAAGCGTGGTGATGCCGAGCGTGCGCTGGATCGAGCGGATCTCGTGGCGCATCGCGTCGCGCAGCTTGGCGTCGAGATTGGACAGGGATTCGTCGAGCAGCAGCACCGACGGCTGGATCACCAGCGCGCGGGCCAGGGCGACACGCTGCTGCTGGCCGCCAGACAGTTCCTTCGGGCGGCGTTGCTCCAGGCCACTGAGACGCACCAGCGCCAGCCCCTCCTGGACGCGCTTCTCGATCTCGCCGCGCGAGGCGCCGCGCTCTTCCAGCCCGAAGGCTATGTTCCGTCCCACGGAAAGATGCGGAAACAGCGCATAGGACTGGAAGACATAGCCCATGTTGCGCTTATGGGCCGGAAGCTTGGTGATCTCGCTGCCGTCGAGCGTCATCGTGCCGCGGTTCGGTTCGATCAGCCCGGCGAGCATGCGCAGGGTCGTGGTCTTGCCGCAGCCGGAGGGGCCGAGCAGGGCTACGGATTCGCCCTGCTCCACCGACAGCGAGACGTCGTCGACCGCGACGGATTGGCCGTAGCGCTTCTGCAGCCCGGCGAGTTCGAGATAGCTCATTGCCTGCCGCTCAGCGTGCCGCCGCGATGACCTCGCGCCGCCAGCGGTTGTTCCACTGGTCGCGCACCTTCAGGACTTCGTTCCAGTCGACCGGGATCATGCGCGCCAGGTTTTCCGGCGAGGCGGCGGTGCGTGCCAGCGCCTTGGCGTCGATTTGTGCCTTGGCGTTGGACGGCGCGTAGAACATCCGCTCGGTGAAGGCCTTCTGCGCGTCCTGCGACAGCGCATGTGCGACGAAGGCCGCGGCCGCGGCGCGGTTCTTCGACCCGGCCGTCAGGTTGATGGTGTTGACCTGGAAGACCGAACCTTCCGGCGGCAGCAGCACGTTGATCTTGCCGTTGGTCTGGTCGGAATAGAGCTGGGCGCGGGCGTTCCAGCCGGTCGCCACCTTCGCCACGCCGTTCAGGATCAGCGAATAGCCGTCCGGATTGGGGTCGAAGGTGTTCACGCCGGGCGCGAGCTCCTTCAGCTTCTTCATCGCGGCGTCGATCGACTTGCGGTAGTCGCCGCCTTCCATCTTCTCGGTCATCGCCGTCAGCGCGAGGCCCTGGATGTTCGGCGGGGCAGCCAGCGCGATATGGCCCTTGAGATCGGGCCGCCAGACATCCGCGAGCTTGGTGAGCTGGGGATTGAGCGCCGCGTCCTGAACGATGACGAGATGGTCGAAGGTCACGGCCGGACCGAATTCGCCGCCGGCCGCGCGCGCTTCCGGCAGGAGCTCGTTCAGCACCGGGAACTCGGCCGGTGTCAGCTTCTCGAACAGTCCTTCGAGATTACCGATGCTGGACGTCGTGACGTCCATAATCACCACATCGGTCTGCGGATCCGCCTTCTGCGCCCGGACGCTGCCGACCATCTGGGCCGAGGAGCCACCGGGCACGAAGTTAACCTTCACGCCCGGATGCTTCTGCTGGAACGGCTCGATCACCGTCTTGGTGTAGTTGTCCTGGAAGATGCCCGCATAGGACATCAGCGTGATCTGCCCCGAGAGCGTCTGCGCCCGGAGCACGGCCGGCATCGCGATGGTCGCGAGGCCGGACTGGATGGCGAGGCGGCGAGTGAGCATGGGAAAACTCCTGCTGTGACGCCGCCTCGGCGGCAGGTTGGCGCGTTGTCGGCTCAGGCCGGGATCTTGGCCGCGAAATGGGCGATGAAGCGGGCGCAGACATCGCTCAGCTTCTCGGCCAGCTTCGCGCCGGTTTCAGGCGAGCAGAGCGTGGGATCGCCCTTGCCGACGCCGGCATGATAGACCTCGTCATATTCGTTGGGCATCCCGACCTCGGCGCCGTCGAAGCTCGCGGTGCCGAGCCCCGTGAACGGCAGATCGAGAACGGGATCGCGCTTCATCGGCTTGCCGTCCGGGATGAGGTCCTTGCGGATCAGCTCGGGAAAGAGATGCAGGCCGAGGCTAGTCAGCGGATCGGCGCCATGTCCGGAGACCTTCGCCGACTTTTCGGCGCCGACGATACCCGGCAGCATGCCGTAGGCGATGCGCCAGAGATAAAGGCTCGGCAGGACGATGCGCTCGCGCTGGTAGAGTTCGCGGGCGACCTCGGAGATCGGCCCGACATTGCCGCCATGGCCGTTGATCACGATGATCCGGGTAAGGCCGTTGCGATGCAGCGAGTCGACCATCTCGGCGATCACCGCCGTGAGCGTGCCCTGCGAAATGGCGATGCCGCCGATCATCGGGCCGAACCAGTCCGCGCCGCCATAGGGCAGCACCGGCGCGACCAGCGTGCGCGTGCCGGCCTTGCTCGCCTGCAAGGCGGCAAGCTCGGCGATCTTCTCGGCCAGCAGATAGTCGCCCATCGGCGCATGCGGGCCCTGGTCCTCATGGCTGCCCATCGGCAGCAGGATGACTGGGTTGGTCTTCAGCAGCTCGCGCGCCTCGCCGCCCGAGATGGTGCCCATATGGACGAGGGGATCGGTCTTGGTAGCCATGGCGTGGTCCTTCCTTGAGATAGGCTTAGGTCTTCAGCGCTCGCTGGTGCGCGGGTCGAGGATGTCGCGCAGCGCGTCGCAGAGCAGGTTCATGGCGAGGATGGTGAGCGTCAGCACGGCGCAGGGCCAGAGCAGCAGGAGCGGCGCCTGCTCCATGGTCGAGCGCGCGCCGCGGATCATCAAGCCCCAGGACGGCGCCGGCGGCACGACGCCGAGCCCCAGGAAGGACAGGCCGCTCTCGATCACCACCGCGGCGGCGACGGCGAGCGAGAACTGCACGAGCAGAGGCCCGGCAATATTGGGCAGCACGGTGCGGAAAAGCAGATGCGACTGCGTCGCGCCGAGCGCGCGCGTCGCCTCGACATAATCGCGCCCCTTCACCGCCAGCACCTCGGCATAGGTCACCCGCGCGAACCCCGGCAGGTAAAGCACGGAAAGAACGAGGATAAGCGTCGCCGCGCCCGGTCCGAGAAGGGTCACGACCAGCAGCGCCAGCAGCACCGGCGGGAAGCACATGATGATCTCGACACTGCGCACGGTGAGAAAAGCGCCCCAGCTCCGCGCCCAGCCGCCGATCAGCCCGAGCGTGATGCCGACGAGCCCGGCGAAGGTTGCCGAGACGAAGGCGACGGAGAGGCTGGTGCGGGCGCCCCAGACCAGGCGCGAGAGCACGTCGCGGCCGAACTCGTCACGCCCGAGCCAGGAGCCCGGCATCGGCCCGGCCAGGCGCCGCGCCACGTCCTGCCGGATCGGATCGGGCAACGGCAAGAGGGGCGCCGCGATCGCGAGAAGCAGGATCGCCGCGACGATGCCACCTGGCAGAAGAAGCCGTTTGAGACCGCGCCGCTTCATCCGTGCTGCACCCGTGGATCGATCGCCGCATGCAGAAGTTCGACGAGAAGGTTGATGAGCAGGAACAGCACCGAGATCGTCAGGATGATGCCGACCACCATCGGATAGTCGCGCCCCTCGACGGCGCGCAGCAACGGCGTCGACAGGCCCGGCCAGTTGAAGACGTACTCGACCAGCACCGTGCCGCCGAGCAAGGTTCCCATCTGGAGACCCAGCACCGTGACGACGGGGTTCAGCGCATTGCGCAGCACATGCACGACAAGGACGCGCTTTGGCGACGCCCCTTTGGCGCGGGCCGTGCGGACATAGTCATGGGCAAGCGCGTCGAGTGTCGCGGCCCGCGTCATCCGGAACAGTACGGCCGCCAGCCCCTTCGCGATGGCGATGGCCGGCAGGGCCAGAAGCTTGAAATGCTGCGCGGGGTCCTGCGTGATCGGAACGAAGCCGCCGGCCGGCATCAGGCGCAGCGTCTGCGCCAGCAGCAGCACCAGCAGCGTGCCGACGACGAAAACCGGCACGGCGAGCAGCAGCGCGGTGATCCAGGACGCCACGCGGTCGAAGGCGCCACCCCGATGAACCGCGGCATAAACGCCCGAGGGCACGCCGACCAGGAGCGCGATCAGCGTTCCCGCCAGGATCAGTTCCAGCGTGCGCGGCAGCCGCAGCCCGATCTCCTGGATCACCGGATAGTCGTCGATCAGCGAGGCGCCGAGATCGCCCCGCGCCAGTCCGGCGAGAAAATGGCCGTACTGGACCAGGATCGGCCGGTCGAGCCCGAGCTTCTCGCGCAGTTCCTGTACGGTCGCCGGATCGGGCATCGCACCGGAGGTCGAGAGCAGCAGCTCGGCCGGATCGCCCGGCACCATATGCAGTGCCAGGAACACGATCGTCGCGACGACCCAGGCCATCGCCAGGGTCATGATCAATCGCCGTCCGAGCCAGGCCGCGCTCATCCGAAATACGTCTCCTCGAGCTGGTTGCCGGAGGAGGTCGAGAGCGCACCGGGCAGGTTTGTGAAGCCCTGCACGCTCTTGTCCATGCCATAGCCCTGCTGACGCCAGGCGAGACCCACCATCGGCACCTCCTCCAGGGCAGCGCGCTGCATCTCCTTGTAGATCTCGACGCGCTTGGCCTGGTCGAACTCGGCCCGCCCTTTGGCGAGCGCGGCGACGGTGCGCGGCGCCTCGACCTTGAACGAGCGCCCATGCGTCGGCGAGAGCGAGGTGTCGAGCACCACGGTCAAGCCGTCCGGATCGTTATTGTCCGAGGACACGCCGTGGATCGCCATGTCGTATTGACCGCGCGTGCCGCGGCTGACCCGCGTCGACCAGTCCGGCAGTTGCAGCTCCGCCTGGATGCCGATCGCCGCCAGATATTGCTGGACGATCTCGGCGGTGTCCTTGTGCATGCCGAACTGGGCCGTGGCGAGCAGCGTCGTCTGGAAGCCGTTGGCATGGCCGGCCTCGGTCAGCAGCGCCTTGGCCTTGGCCGGATCGTAGTTCCAGCCATGCGCCAGTTCCTTGTCGTACCAGGGCGTGCCCTCGACGATCGGCACGCCCTCGAGCGGCTTGCCACGCCCGAAGAAGGCGACCTTGACGATATCCTCGCGCTTCACCGCATGCGCGACGGCGCGGCGCACCCGCGGATCGTTGAACGGCGGCTTGGAGCCGTTGAAGAGCACGTCCATGAACGGCCCTTCCTGGTTGTCGAGCTTCAGGCGCGGATCGGCCTCGACCGCCGCCATCGACTGCCAGGGCACATATTCGATCATGTCGACATCGCCCGAGATCAGCGCTGCGTTGCGCAGGTTCTCATCGGCATAGACGATGAACTTGATGCCCTTCGCCTTGGGGATGCCCGGCTTGTAGAACTTGTCGAAGGCGGCGAGTTCCACAGAGGTGCCGCGCTCCTGCCCGACCAGGCGGAAGGGACCTGCGCCGATCGGCTCGTTCGGGTTCGATTTCCGCCAGATGATGAAGGTGTTGTAATTGGCGAACCAGCTCGGCAGCGTCGCCTGCGGCCCTTTGGTGACCAGGCGCACCGTCTGCGGATCGGAAATCTCGATCTTCTCGATCAACTGGAACTGCGTGCGCATATAGGCGGTCGATTTCTCGCCGGCGATCTGCTCGATCGACCATTTCACGTCGTCCGCCGTGACCGGCTCGCCATTATGGAAGACGCAGCCCTTGCGCAGCTTGAAGACCCAGGCGCCCTCGGCATCGCGCGACCAGGATTCGGCGAGTTCGCCGCGCAGCTCGCCCTTGGAATCGTAGGAGACGAGGCTGCGGTTGATCAGCATCTTGACGGTGCCGGCCGAGGCACCCGTCGAAACCCAGGGCTGCAGGTTCGGCGGAAAGGCCGAGAGGCCGTAGCGAATGATGCCGGCGGCGCGTTGCGCGCTCGCGGGCCGGATCAGGAAGGGCGAGGCCAGCAGCGGGCCGGCAAGACCGGCACCAAGGACGGAACGGCGAGAGATGGTCATCGGCTGATCCTCTGCTGCTGGGTCCGGCTGTCCGCGGGCTTTAGGCCCTGTCGCGTCCCGTCGATGGCGGGAAGGGCGGAGCCGGGCGGACGCGAGCAATAACCGCGCCAGCAAACCGACAAGGTCCGGCGAACCCGGCCCATCGGCCCGGATTCCGGCTCTCTGTCGCGATGATGGCGTGCGCGGTCATGCGGTTCCCCGGCGCGGCTTCACTGTAGACGAACAGATGAGCCACGCTCTTGATGCGTCATGTATACGTGGCGGATTTTTTGTTGTCTACTCTCGAAAGCCCTATGGAAGAGCGAAAGGGGCGCGATGTCGATGGCCATGATCGAACAGGACGAGATGGCTGCCTTGCGCGGGAAGCCGACCCGGGAGCGGGTCTATCTCTATGTGCGCGAGCAGATCCTGCGCGGCCGCTTCCTCGGCGGCTGCTTCATCGAGGAGGAGGAGATCTCCTCGGCGCTCGGAGTCTCGCGAACCCCGGTCCGTGAGGCCTTCCATCGCCTCGAAGCCGAGCGCTTCATCGATCTCTTGCCGCGTCGTGGCGCGCTCGTCCGGCAGGTGACGGCGCAGGAACTGCTCGACCTCTACGAGGCCCGGCGCATGATCGAGGGCCACGCGATCCGCCGCATCTGCCGGGAGGAATTGCCGCTCCCCGCCGATATGCACGCGATCCTCGCCGAATTGGAGCACCTGCCGCAGGGCGACTATTTCAACCGCGTCGAACTCAACCGCGAGTTCCATTTCGTCATGATCGCCGCGGTCGGCAATGTCGTGCTTTCGGAGCTCTACCAGTCGCTAGGCGCCCGCCAGCAGCGCGTCGCGATGACCGCGATCAACACCGAGCCGACACGCATCACCCGCATCAGCAAGGAGCATCACGCCCTGATCGCCGCGCTCTCCGAATGGGACGAGGAGAAGGCGCTGGCGATCCTCGAACAGCATCTGCGTCCGATCGTCGGGGTGATCTCGCGGCTGCCGGAACAGGCCGGCGAGATCTGACGCGTCAGGCCGGCTCCAGCATGGAGCGGACGGCGTCACGCCTGTTCCCGAGATGCCGCAGCAACGGGTCGAGATGGGGCACCCGGTCGCCGGCCGCCGCGAAGGGCGTTACCTCCCGTACCAGCGCGTGAAGCCTGCCGGTAACGGCGCCGAGCGGGGTTGCCTTGCGGATATCGACCGCCTGCGCCGCGACCATCAGTTCGACCGCGGCGATCGACCGGCAGAGCGAGGCGACCTCACCCGTCTTGCGCGCCGCGAGTCCGGCCATGCCGGCCCGATCGAGATTGCCATTGGAATGGCTGGAGCTGGCAAGCTCATGCACGACCGGCGCGGTCGCGAGCCGCGCCTCGGACGTGATCGCCTTGTGGAACTGCGCCAGCCCGTTGAAACCGGGCAAGCCGACGCCGTCCTCCTCGATCAAACCCACGGTGAGGCCCGACCAGAAGGAATCGACCTGCTTGGCGACGCGCTCCGCCGAACTGGTCATCACCGGCGCGAAGCCGAGCCGCGCGATATCGAGCGCCATCGACAGCGAGACCGTGTCGAAATTGGCGACCGAGACCAGCGCCTGTTCCTCGATCGAGACGATCGGATTGTTCTGGCTCGCGCTCAACTCGGCCTCGACCTGCCCATAGGCGAAAGCCATGCTGTCGGCCGCCGTGCCATGGAGCAGCGGCAGCGAACGGAAGCTCAGCGGGTCCTGGAGATGGCGCGGCCCGCCCTTGGCGAAAAGATAGCTGCCGGCGAGGTAGGCCCGAATGCGCTCGCCATGCCGTTTCAAACCGGCCAAAGGACGCGACTGCAAGGCGGCGTTCGAGACGATCGAGGGATTGGCGGCGAAGCCTTCCATGCTGAGCGCCGCGATCAGGCTCCATTGGTCGAGAACGTCACGGAGATCGGCCATGGCGAGCGCCGCGGTGCCGAGCGCGAGCGCACTGGAATTCAGCATCGCCAATGCCTCGCCGGCCTGCAACTCGAGATCGCCATAGAGCGCCAGCGCCAGATCGGTGATCGGCGCCATGTCGCTCTGGCCCATCGAGCCCCAGATATGGACGTCGATAGCGCGATCTTCATTGAGCGCAGCCGCCAGCCGCTCGGCCAGCAATGACCGGACGCCGAGCCGCCCGCTCGCCATCGCATTGAGCAGCACGGCCATCATCGCCCGCACGGCCTCGGGAGGCGCGAGCGGTCCATGCGCGACGTTATGGGTCAGCAGCAGCCGGCGGTTGAACTCGCCGATCCGGTCCGGTGCCAACGGCACGCCGGTCTTGGCGCCGACGCTGGTCGTGACGCCATAGACCTTCTCGCCGCGCGCCACCGCATTGTCGATGACGGCACGGGCCGCCTTCATCCGCTCGACCGCCTCGGCGGTGACCGAAACCTGAGCCCTCTCCCGGGCGATGCGGACGAGCTGGTCGATCGTCAGTGCGAAACCAGTGATAGCGACATGGCTCATGGCAGATCCGTCCCCAGCAAAGCCCTCCGGTAAGCAGGGCGTTCGATCTCCCTGCGCCGGACTTGGTTCTCAGCGTGCGCGAGCACCTCTGACCGATTCCGTGCTTAGCGGGAAGCAAGTGAGTGCGCCCGGGAAAGGGCTCTGTTTCATTGATTGAAATGCAGCCTGCTCAGCCCGCCGCCGCCCCGCAATCGTCTAGTTTCGCGGCATCGAAACAGGCTCGAGCGCGCATGGCGATCACCTACGATCTGGTCAAGGAGGTCACGGCCAATCTCTATGATTGGTCGCTGCGTCGCATCCCGGAATCCTCCAAGGCCGAGTTCCGCAAGGCGCTCACCACAGAGACAGAACCGCAGGCCCGTCAGACGCTGGCCTTCATGCTCGACAGCGCCGAGCGCGCCGAGCAGACCGGCAAGTTCCTCTGCTCCGATGCCGGCGTTCCCAGCTATGTCATCAAGATCGGCTCCGGCGTCCGCATGGAAGGCGATATCCGCCAGGCGATCGTCGACGGCTTCGCCGACCTCGTCCGCACGATCCAGCCGCCGATCCTGCGCTTCGTCACCAACCCGCTGACCAATGAGCGCAGCTTCCACGGCAAGGACATGCCGCTGGTCTCCTGCGAACTGATCGGGGACGTCGACTATCTCGACATCACCTGCGCGCCCAAGGCGCTCGGCGGCGGGCGCTGGGCCGCGATCGAGACCCTGGTCAGCCCGAGCCTGGAGGAGATCGAGCGCTGCATCCTCGAACTCGTCCTGCGTGCCGGCGGTCAGCATTGCCCGCCGGTGGTGATCGGCGTCGGCATCGGCGGCACCTTCGACCACGCTGCAAAACTCTCCAAGGACGCGACCTTGCGCCCCTTCGGCGAACGCAATCCAGAGGCGATGGTCGCCGAGATGGAGGAGCGCCTGACCCGCGCGGTCAACCAGATGGGCTTTGGCCCGATGGGTGTCGGCGGCTCGACGACCACGTTCGGCGTCCATGTCGAATACGCCTCGGGCCATGGTTTCACGCCCGTCGCTGTCTCGTTCAATTGCTGGATCAACCGGCGCACCCGCGCCCGCATCCATAATTCCGGCGTGGTGGAGCGGATCGAATGACGATCTCTCCGCCCCGCCGCCTCTCCCTGCCCCTCTCCCGCGAAGACGCGCGCTCGCTGAAGCTCGGCGATGTCGTGCTGCTCGACGGCGACGCGGTCGCGACCGTCGGCATGCCCACGCAGAAGCGTATGGTCGCGGAGCTCGCAGCCGGTCGCGAACTGCCCCTGCCGCTGCGCGGCGGCGCCTTCTTCCATATGGGCGTGAGCTATGAGGAAGCCGCGAACGGCCCCGGCCCGCTGCATTACGTCAACCCGACCACGTCGAGCCGCTTCGACCACCTGATGCCGACCCTCATCCGGACGCTGGGCCTCAGCGCGACCGGCGGCAAGGGCGGACTCGGGCGCGAGAGCGTCGAGGCGATGCGCGAGGTTGGCTGCGTCTATTTCTCCTTCGTCGGCGGCGCCTCGGCCCTGCTGAGCCAGGGCGTACAGGCGGTGACGGATTGCGCCTGGACCGACCTGATCATGCAGTTCCGCCTGAACCGCATTCGGCTCGACGGCTTCGGCCCCGTCATCGTCGCCATCGATGCCCACGGCAATTCGATCTACGAGCGCCTGATGGAGAAGGCGCGCGAGCGGATGCCCGATATCTTGCAATCGCTTCACCCCTCTGCGGGCAACAACGAGACATCGCGATGAAAGTGATCGAAATCACCAAGCCGGGCGGCCCCGAGGTCCTGGCCTTCGCCGAACGTCCGCGTCCCGAACTCGGCCCGAACGACGCGCTGATCCGCGTGCGTGCCGCTGGCGTCAACCGCCCCGATATCCAGCAGCGCCGCGGCCTCTATCCGCCACCGCCCGGCGCCACCGACCTGCCTGGGCTCGACGTCTCCGGCGTGGTCGAGGCCGTCGGTGCTGACGTGACCTGGCCCAAGGTCGGCGATAGCGTCTGCGCTCTCGCGAACGGCGGCGGTTATGCCGAGTTCTGCGCCGTGCCGGCCTCGCAATGCCTGCCCTTGCCCGATAGCTTCTCCTTCGCGCAGGCCGCCGCGCTGCCGGAAGTTTTCTTCACGGCCTGGAACAATGTGATCTGGCTCGGCAGGCTGGCCGAGGGGGAGACACTGCTGGTCCAGGGCGGCACCAGCGGCGTCGGCATGGCCGCGATCCAGCTCGCCAAGCAGCTCAGAGGCGCCCGCGTGATCGCGACGGCGGGCTCGCCCGAGAAGCGCGCCGTCAGCCTGGAGATCGGTGCCGACTACGCCGTCGATTATCGCGCCGACTGGGTCGCCGAGATCGAGGCCGCCATCGGCAGGGAGAAGGTTGATGTCGTGCTCGACGCACAGGCCGGCCCCTACACCGAAAAGCAGCTCGGCCTGCTCGCGCCGGACGGCAGGGTCGTCCTGATCGCCAGCCATCTCGGCCAGATTGCGGAGGTCAATGTCCGCAACATCGTCCGTCGCAGGCTGACCCTGACCGGCTCGACGCTGCGCCCGCGCGACGCCGCCTATAAAGGCCGGATCGCTGCCAAGCTCGTCGAACATGCCTGGCCCCTGCTCGCCAACGGCAAGATCCGCAGCCATATCTGCGCGACCTTCGACTGGGCCGATGTCCGCGACGCCCATGCGCTGATGGATGCGGGCGAGCAGATCGGCAAGGTCGTCCTGACCATGCCGGGCTGAGTGTCGCGGAGCGCGACCTGAAAAACTGCAAGCAAGCTCTACGGGTTCTGCTCTAGTGTCGGCGTTCGTCTTCGCTACGCCGGACCCGCAGAGTGTTCTCCTTCGCGCCCGTTCAATCCGTCCTCAAGGCCCTCAGGCTGCTGACCGAGGTCAACCGCTCCAGCCCGGCCACCGTCGGCGAATTGCATCGCCGCACCGGCCTGCCGAAACCGACCATCGTGCGCCTGCTGGAGACGCTGATCGAGGCCGGCTACGTCACCCGCGACGAGCGCATGCGCGGCTATCTCGTCACCTCCCAGGTCACGCAATTGAGCTCGGGTTTCCATGGCGCGCCGATGGTAATCGAGGCGGCGCGGCCCTGGGCGACGGCGCTGACCCGCCAGATCAAGTGGCCCTGCACCGTCTGCCTGCTCGACTACGACGCGGTGATCGTTCGCTTCAGCACGATTCCCGACAGCCCGATCTCGCCCTTCCACGCGACGCTGGGCTATCGCCTCAGCCTTGGCGGACGGGCCCTCGGGCGCGCCTATCTCGCCTTCTGCCCGGATGAAGAACGCGCCGTGCTGCTCGCCGCGATGCGCGCCTCCCCCGATGCCGAGAACAGCAGCCTGACCGACGAGGATATCGAGCGTTTGATCGCGCAGGCCCGCTGGCGCGGCTATACGGAGCGGGACACAGCCGTCGAGCCGCGCAACTCGGCGACGATCGCGGTTCCGATCAAGCTCGGCGAACGTGTGCTCGCGACCTTCGGCGTCACCTTCTTCCGCGCGGCCGTCGCCAATCCCGACGACAAGGCGAGGATCATCCATCCCTTGAAAAAGGCCGCCGCCAGTATCGAGGCGCAACTGGAGGCGCTCTCGCAATCCATGGGCGTCGCGTTTCAAGGTGAGAAATGAGACCCTATTTCCGGAGTCGGTCGACAGCCCGCCCGTAGTCTCCGCCCAATGCGCCCGCAGTGGCGCCGTGGGGAGGAGATTTCAATGGAGCGACAGCTCTCACGCCGCAGTTTCATGGCCTCGGTCGCCGGAGCCGGCATCCTGGCGGGTAATCGGCCGGCCTTTGCCGATACCTGGCCGAGCCGGGCAACCAATATCGTCGTGCCGTTCCCTGCCGGCGCCTCGACCGATGTCGTCGCCAGGCTTCTGGCGGAGCGTTTGCGCGGCGAACTGGGCCAGGGCTTCGTCGTCGAAAACAAGACCGGCGCGGGCGGCAATATCGCCGCGACCAGCGTCGTTCGCGCGGCGGCGGACGGCTACACGCTGATGTTCTCGTCCTCGGGCCCGCTCGCCACCAACAAGCTGCTCTACAAGACGCTGAACTTCGATCCGCTCGCGGATTTCACGCCGGTCGCCCTGCTCGGCGACGTCCAGGGCATCGTCGCGGTGCATCCGTCGCTGCCGGTCAAGTCCTTCGCGGAGCTCGTCGCCTATGGCAAGGCCAACCCGGGCAAGCTCACCTTCGGCAGCCCCGGCTTCGGTCTGATGGGGCACATGATCGGCGAGCTGGTCCAGCGCAAGGCCGGCTTCCAGATGACGCATGTGCCTTATCGCGGCTCGGCCCCGCTCGCGACCGACCTGCTGGCCGGCGTGGTCAATGTCGCGATCGATTTCCTGCCGAGCTACATCCCGCATGCGAAGAGCGGCGCGATCCGCGCGCTCGCGGTCACCAGCGATCAGCGTGCCCCGCAATTGCCGGATGTCCCGACCTTGGCGGAATCCGGCCTGCCGGATGTCAATGTGGCCGGCTGGTTCGGCCTCGTCGGCCCCAAGGGGTTGCCCGATCCGGTCGCGACGCGCCTCGCCGCGATCACGCGCGCCTATATCGACAGCGATGCCGGCCGTGAGAAACTCGACGTGATCGGCGTGCGCGCCCGCACCGGCGACGCGACGGCGCTGCGGATCGCCCAGACCCAGGAAATCGCCCGCTGGGCCGATGTGATCAAGGCCGCTGGAATCTCGATGGACTGAGGGGGGCGAAACTCCAGAAACGAAACGGCCCGGGGAAACCCGGGCCGCTTTTCTTTGTCAGACTACCTGATCGAGCTCCAGCAATTCCGCCGCATGCCCGCCGGTCATTCGCTTGATCTCGGCTTCCGTGAACTGCAGGTCGAGCAGGTGGCCGACGATCTCGCGATAGCCGTCGACCGGGCGCGGCGAGCCGGTGAGGCCGAGATCGGAACAGAGCACGGTGTTCTCGACACCGGCGACCTCGATCACCCGGCGCAGCTCCGGCGGGTCGAACTTCTTCGACTTGCCCTCGACGAACATGCAGATCGAATGCTCCATCACCGCGCCGAGATCGACGAGATGGCGGATTTCCGCGTCGCTGCAATGGTTGACCATGTAGGTCGGGTGATTGACGAGCAGCTTCTTCACGCCGCGCGCCTTAGCCTCCTCGAACACGGCGAAGAGTTCCGGCGTCGAGAGATGCCCGCCGGCCAGGATGATGTCGCCCTCCGCGATCAGGTCGAGGATCTGCTTGACCTCGTCGATCAGCTTGCCGTCCGGGCCGAAGGCCGTCAGCGGGATCGGATCGAGCATCTTCTGAGCCGTCTTCGGGAAGGTCTTCACCGCGCCGGAGGCGAGCACGTCGATATGGTTCTTGGCCGAAAGCGTCGGCAACCAGACGATCTTGCCGCCGAGCTTGATCGCATGGTCGACCGCATGCGGATTGAAGCCGCCCGAGGCATTGTTCAGCGCTATGCCGGAGAAGAGCCTGACGCCGGTATCCGGCACGAGCTTCTCCAGCAGGATCGCATGCGCGGTGCCCAGATAGAAATGGTCCTTGTAGACGACGGCGCGAAACTGGGCTTCGGCTGCATCCAGCATCGCCTCGTGATGGTCGAGGATGCGCGGCATCGCGGCCGGGCCGCTATGGCAGTGCAGATCGACGGCGCCGACAAGGAGATCGGCGATCTGGCGGCTGCGTGCCTCGGCATTCGTGGCGGTGGCGTTCATGTCCGTGGCCCTCACGCGGTTTCGCCGGGCATCGGATAATCCGCGGCGTTGATGACCCAGCCCGGCTTCAGCGAGAAATCCAGGCGGGGCGGGGAGAAGATGTCGATCATCTGGTTCAGACCCGGCAGCACCGAGCGCGAGGTATGGATCGACGGCGGCGGGATCACGGTGAGCGAGGGCGCGGCCATCAGCTCATGCTCGTCCTCGCGCCAGATGCGCATGTCCGGTGTCCAGGGCCAGCGGATATCGTGGATATAGCCGCCATCGATGACGAGCGAGCCCTGCTCGAAATCGTCATGATGATGCGGGGAAAGCGTGGTGGTGTCGCGCAGGCCGAAGCGCGGATCGAGCATGTTCACCATCAGCGTCGTGCAGCGGAAGATGCTGCCGAAGCGCCCGGTTCCGCCGGCGTCGACATCGAGACTGTAGGACCGGATCTTCCAGCCGCCGCGCGGCTCCGGCCAGGGCTTGAGCAGCGCGACATTGGCATGGGGCTCGGCATAGGACGCCGCATTGGAGCAGGCCTCCGCGAGGTCGGGCGCCACGCTGGAGAAGATGCGGATCAGGCGGCCCTTGCCGGCCACGCTCACCTTCGACACGCCGGGCGGAATGAAGGCGATCGAGCGGCCGGGCACCTCGACAGTCTCAGCCCCGGCCGTGACCGTTGCGCCAAGCGTCTCCTCCGGCAGGATCAGGCAGTATTCGTCGGGCTGCGCCGGGCGCTCCAGCACGGCGCCGGCCTCGGCATCGGAATAGGCGACGATGAAGTTCTGCCCGCGCGCCAGCCAGGTCTTGAACCTGTCGCCGGCCTGCTGCGGCGCCTCGGCATAGAAGCGGGCATAGTCGGCCCCGGCATAGGCCTTGGCCGCAGGCGCCTTGGCGGCGGGCTGAGCCGCCAGTTGCGAGCGGGGATCGCTGGAAGGATAGCTGGACACGGGTGTTCTCCTATCGCGTACCGGCGGCTTCGACCCGGCTCCGGGCGGCCTGCATCTGTGAGAGGGTGTCGCTCGCGGCCTTGCGCAGGAAACCCTGGTCCGAAGAGAGGATGAAGGCGCTGGCGCCGCGCTCGGCGAAGGCAGCGGATTCCTCGCCATTATCCGTCATCACGCAGACCGGCTTACCGGCTGCCTTGGCGGCCCGGAGGATCGCATCGACCGCATCGCGAACGACCGGCGCATCGCGCGTCGGCGCGCCGAAAGCCACCGTCAGGTCACCACGGCCGATGAAGACGGCATCGAGCCCCTCGACCGCGAGGATCGCGTCGATCTTCTCAAGCGCAGAGGGGTCCTCGATCATCGCGATGGTCGCGACGGCCGCATCGGAGGTATCGACGAGGTCCCACATCTTCGCGCCGCCATAGCGGCCGGCCCGGGTGACGCCCGAGAAGCCGCGCTTGCCGCCGCGGTAGCGGCAGGCAGCGACCAAGGCCTCGGCATCGGCCACGGTGGCGATATGGGGCGCGAGCACACCCTCCGCGCCGCAATCCAGCACCGAGAGGATCGCATCCGCCGAAAGCGTGGGAACCCGGACGACACCGGCGATCCGGGCGGCGCGGGCCGCCAGCAGGGCGATATCGGTGGTGTTGCGATCGAAGGGCGCATGTTCCTGGTCGATGACGACGAAGTCGTAGCCGCAGAATCCGAGGATCTCGGTCGCATGGCCGGTCGGCGTCTTGAGGAAGCTCCCGGCGAGGAAGGCGCCGCTGAGCAAGCGCTGGCGGAAGCTGTTCGGTGCGGATGTCTGCATGGTGCAACGTGCCGGTTTCAATGGCCGTGATGATGGGCGCGGCCAGCACCGGACGCGGCCGGAATTGACTTCGTTTCACGTCGCGAAATGCGTGGATGCAAAACTGCCCCTGGGTCGGAAAGCCGACAGGATCGCGCCGGGATCAACGAAATGGCGGATCGTACCGCCTGAAAGGCCATCGCAATGAAGAAGCGTCTCCTGCTGCTCGCCGGCTTGCTCGCCGCCTCCGCCCTGCCCGTTGCTGCCGGCACGCTCGAGAACGTCCGGGCGCGAGGCGAACTGGTCTGCGGCGTCAGCCCGGGCGTGGCCGGCTTCTCCGTGCCCGACGAGAAGGGGCTCTGGGGCGGCTTCGACGTCGATATCTGCCGGGCGGTCGCAGCCGCCGTGCTCGGCGACGCCAAGAAGGTGCGCTTCACGCCGCTGAGCCCCAAGGACCGCTTCGTCGCATTGCAGACCAGCGAGATCGATGTGCTCTCCCGGCAGGCGACCTGGACGCTGGGGCGCGATACCCAGATGGGCCTGCGCTATGTCGGCATCGGCTATTACGACGGCCAGGGCTTCATGGTCCGCAAATCCGCGAACATCGCCTCGGCCAAGGACCTGAACGGCGCCTCGGTCTGCGTGCCCACCGGCACCACGACGGAGCTCAACATCGCCGATTATTTCCGGGCGAACGGCATGAAATACGAGGGCGTCGCCTTCGAGGCCGGCGATCAGGTCGCGAAAGCCTTCGAATCCGGCCGCTGCGACGTGTTCAGCAACGACGTCTCGGCGCTCTCCGCCTATCGGCTGAAGCTGGTCAACCCGGCCGAATACGTCATCCTGCCCGACCTGATCTCGAAGGAGCCGCTCGGTCCGGTCGTGCGCCAGGGCGACGAGGCCTGGACCAGCATCGTGCGCTGGTCGCTCTATTCCATGATCGTGGCCGAAGAGCTCGGCGTTACCTCCGCCAATGCCGATGGGCTCAAGACCAGCGGCTCGCCCGAGGTGCAGCGCCTGCTCGGCGGCAACGGGAATTTCGGCGAGTCCATGGGCCTGAAGCCCGACTGGGCCCTGCAGATCGCCAAGCAGGTCGGCAATTACGGCGAGGTCTACGAGCGCAATGTCGGCACGGGCTCGAAGCTCGGCATCGCCCGCGGCCTCAACAGGCTCTGGACCCAGGGCGGCCTGCAATACGCCCCGCCGGTGCGCTGAGCACAGCTTTCAACGACACCGACAACCGCGCCCGGCCATAGCGCCGGGCGTCTTGCATCGAGGACGGGCTGATGGCGGCTTCGAATACCTATCCGGCCGAGAGCCTGACAAGCTTCGCCATCGCCCTGCTCGAAGCGGCCGGCGCACCGCACGACAATGCCGCTCTCGTTGTGGAAGCTCTCGTCGAGGCCGATAGCGGGGGCCTGCCCTCGCATGGCCTGCTGCATCTGCCGATGTATCTCGCCCGCATCGGGGGCGGCTCCGTCGATCCCCGCGCCACGGGCGAGATCGTGGTGGATCAGGGTGCGCGCCTGACCATCGATGCGGGCAACGGGCTGGGGCAGGTCACGGCCGAAACCGCCTGCGCGATCGCCATCGCCCGCGCCGATGCCCATGGTCTCGCGCTGGTCGCCGTCCGCAACGCCTTCCATTTCGGCGCTGCCGGGCGCTTCGCCCGCAGGATCGCGCTGTCCGGCCAGATCGGCATCGTCATGGCGAACACCCGCCCGATGCTGCCCGCCCCCGGCGGCACGGAGGCCGTGGTCGGCAACAATCCCCTCGCGATCGCAGTCCCGACGGAGACCGAGCCTGTTGTCCTTGATTTCGCGATGAGCGCCGGTGCGATGGGCAAGATCAGGCTCGCGGCCGGCAAGGGCGAGCCGATACCCGAAGGCTGGGCGCAGACGGCCGACGGCCTGCCGACGCGCGATGCGCTGGAAGCGCTCAAGGGCACGCTCCTGCCCGCAGCCGGGGCCAAGGGCTTCGGGCTCGCCCTGATGATCGATCTCATCGCCGGTGGCTTGTCCGGTGGCGGCATGGGCGAAGCCGTGCAGCCGCTCTATGGCGACATGGCCCGCCCCTATGACAGCGCGAACCTGTTCCTGGCGATCCGGATCGACGGGTTGCGGCCGCCCGCCGAGTTCGCGGCAGCGGCATCGGGCTTGACCGATCGCGTCCGCGCCTCGCGGGTCGCGCCCGGGGGCGACCCGGTCCGCGCCCCCGGCGACAGGGCGATCCAGGCACGCCGAAGCTTCGACGGGTCTTGCCCTCTGGGCCGGGAAACGCTCGCGGCACTCCGGGACAATGCCCGCCGCCTCGGCGTCACGATACCTGCTGCCCTTGCCGGCGCCGACGACAAATAGCGCGTCTGGGCTTCACGGGCCGATGACGCCGAAGAGCGGGGCCGCCGGTCGGACCCCCTGGGCTCAGCGCAAGGCTGCGGTTGCGGTAAACGTAGCGATCGTCGAGGCGAACTGGGCCGCGCCAGTGCCGGAGCGCTCACCATTCGCCCCCGTCAGGCTGACACGGTATCTCGAATGAGCACAGATGCCGGAGTTTGCAAGCGACCTGTCCGCTCGATCGGTAGCGGATCGAAGGCGATCGCGTCGGCCAGCGCCGCGATGACCGTCTGCTCAGCCGGTCGATGCCGGCGACTTGAGCTCGAGCGCGGATCGGACGGATCGACGCGACCTTCACGCGCCTGCGGGGCCTGCTTGAGCAACCGCCGATCGAGATGGGCAAGCTGAGGGAGTGCGGACGACCGGCCGAGCCGGGCCGCTGTGCAACGCCTCCTGGGGCTCAAGAGGGGCGTGCAGACTAACTCTGACGCGGTCGAGGCGCCCCGTCCTCAGGGAATGCCGCCCGGGGGCAGCGGCGGCTCCGCATTCAGCAGCGTGATCGTCACCCGGCGGTTGGGCGGGATGTAGGGATTGTCGACGAACAGCGGCTCGGTGTCGGCGCGTCCCGCCACGGAAACGAAGCGGTTGCTGGGGAGCCCCGCACCCGACAGGATCTCGCGCACGGCGAGCGCGCGACCGGCGGTGATGCTCCAGGAATCGACGGCTTGCGCCGAGCCCGGGCGTGCGGCGGCCGTGTGGCCGGCGACAGACAGTTGGTTGGGCATCCGGCGCAGGGTCGGCGCGATCGCCTCCAGCACGACACGGGTGCGCTCGTAGGGCTGGACCGAGCCCTCGGGGAACATGGAACGACCGTTCTCGTCCACGAGCGAAACGTTCAGCCCCTCCTTGGTCTGCTCGATCACGATGTTGCGCGACAGATCGGCAATTTCGGGCATGTTCTGGAGCGCCTGCCGAAGGCTGGCTATGGCGCTATAATTGGCTTGCATGTTGGTGGCGCGGCGGCTGGCCTCGCGCTCGCTGGCGCCGCCTGAGTTGGCCGGGCGCGTTTTGTCCTCCTGCCCGGTCGTGTCCCTCGCCGCGTCGCGAGGCGCCGACGTCTTGTTGCCTGATTTGTCCAGTGCGGTACCCATCAGGATGCCGCCGGCGCCACTGGTGCCGGGGCTCAGGGCAGATGTCGGCGCGAAATATTCCGCCAAGCCGTCCTTCTGCTCCTGCGTCGTCATGCTGATCAGCCACATCAGCAGGAAGAACGCCATCATGGCGGTCACGAAATCCGCATAGGCGATCTTCCAGGCGCCGCCATGGTGGGCATGGCCGGCCTTCTTGACCTTCTTGATGATGATCGGCTGGGTCGACTTGGCCATCGCGTTCCTGCTGGAGATCGGGTCAGGCGCTGGCGGGCAGAGCAGCGGTTGCCGCTTCCACTTCGGCGAAGGTCGGGCGGACGTCGCTCATCAGAGCTTTGCGGGCGAATTCGACCGCCATCACCGGCGGCTGGCCGCTGATATGGGCAAGGAGTCCCGCCTTGAGCGAAAGGAAGTATTTGGCTTCCGCCTCGAAGGTGCTCTTGAGCGACGACGCCATGGGCGCGAAGAAGCCGTAGGCGACGAAGACGCCGAAGAAGGTGCCGACGAGCGCACCGCCGATCAGATGCCCCAGCACCTCCGGCGGCTCCTTGATCGCGCCCATCGTCTTGATCACGCCGAGCACGGCGGCGACGATGCCGAGTGCCGGCGTTCCGTCGGCGATCGACTGCATGGCGGAGACGATCCGCTCCTGCTCCTGGTGGTGCGTCTCCAGCTCCTCGTCCATCAGAGCGTCGATCTCGTGGACGTTGTTGGCGCCCAGCGTCAACATGCGCATGTAGTCGCAGACGAACTCGACCGCATGATGGTTCGCCGCAAAGGCCGGGAAGGCATTGAACAGGGACGATGCGCTCGGGTTTTCGATATGCTCCTCGACCGCGAGCATGCCCTTCTGCTTCACCAGCTTGTAGAGCGAGTACTGCATCCCGAGCAGCTCGACATAGTCTTCCTGCTTGTATTTGGGGCCCTTCACGATGGTGCCGAGCATGGACGGTACGGCCTTGAGCACCGGCCCGGGATTGCCGATGACGAAGGCGCCGACCGCCGCCCCGAGGATGATGACGAACTCGAACGGCTGCCAGAGCACGCTGAGGTAGCCGCCCATCGCCGCATAGCCGCCGAAGACGCATAAGCAGACGATGATTGTGCCGACGATCAGCCGCATGGTTTTTGCTACCCTCGCACCGCAGCAGCTACAGCCCGCGCGAAGCCACTACTGCTCCGACGAAATGACCGATCGAGGTTAAGGGCGAGTTTATGGCCGGTGGTCCGCGGGTTTGGAGGCGTTGTCCTCCCACCTCGACTTCGAGGCTTGGGGTAACGGGTAGACCCAGGGCAGGAAGTCAGGGTGATGCTGCGTCTCCGCCGATCCCGGTAGCCGGCGTCGGACGGGAGACCGTTTCCCCGGAGGCATCGATGCTGCGCCGTCATGCCGTGACGCGGCGGGTCATTTCGGTCGGCGAGGCGGCGACACGGACTGAAAGAGCGAGCCAGGCAAGCAAAAGCCCGACCTAACCGCCGATCTCCGCGTCAATCCGCCGCCCGGGCTCGGACCAGAACAAGGGCGGCATATCGCCAGCCTCAGAGAAGGCAACGAGGATCAGGATTTTACGGAAAGGCCTGGTGGAGCTGAGGGGACACCGTTGATTTTTCCTTCCAAACCGTTGCTACGGCTGAAACATTCGATGCCATCGGGGTTACCGGGTATTTGCATGGGTACCGATATGGGTACTAGGTGTGAATTCCGATGAGACAACCCATGCCAAGTAAGAGCACCGTCGATGCCCGATACCTGGAGCCCCACGGTCCCCAGTGGAGGGTCACTTACCCGGTGCCTGCGGACCTGCGCCTGCGGATGGGCAAGACGCGATTGAAGCGTCCGCTCGGCACCGGCGACCTGAAAAAGGCGTCGAAGCTGAAGCGGGCCGTCATCGTCGAGTTCGACAAGCTGATTGAAGCCGAGCGTCGCGCCATGCGTCTGGAGGCAAAGGATGCCGAGAGCATCCGCTTCCTGGCAACGCCCATCCAGAAGGGGCTGCAGTTTCGGAAACTGCTCGATGATCCCGACAATGATGCCGAGGGCCGCCAGTCCATCAGGATGGATATCGACCTGGAGCACGGCCTGTTCCTCGGAAAGCCAATCGGCATGTGGGATGATGGAACGGGAGAGGAAGAGCCCATTGAGCTCTACGATGAGCAGAAAGAAGCGGATGCCGCTCTGTTTCTCCAGACGGTTTATCCTAACCACTATGAGCGGCGCCTCGAGGACTGCCGGAAAGCCTACATCGAAAAACTGACAATCGAAGACGAGCTTACGGCTCGCACGATTGCTGATGATGAGCGTGCATTTCGCTACCTCAAGGAGTGGTGCGAAGCCAACGGCCATTCGTTTGATATGAGGAAATTCACCGAGCTGATGGCCTACAACTTCCTGCGCGAGATGGACCGGCTCACCGGCCGACCGATCGCGAATGTCACGAAAAACAAGTACGTCAATCGCCTGAAAAAATTTTGGGTGGTGCTGCGCCTTCATGAGCTGGCGGGGCCGAACGTCTGGACTGACCAGCTTCTCAAAAACAAAATCAAATCGACGGACGAGCGTGAGCGCGCATTCACGATGGACGAGGTGCGCCGCCTGCTGATGGGGAAGGCTCCGCGGAAGCTTCATGATGTCATCATGATCGGCCTTCTAACCGGCGCTCGGCTTGAGGCCATTGTCCGGCTAAAGGTCGAGGAAGTCGGGAAGGACTTCATCGTATTCCAGCGGATGAAGAAGGAGGTCGGCTCTCGGGTGGTCCCGATGCATCCCGAGCTAGCAGAGATTTTCAAACGCAGAACGGCCAATCGGAAGCCGAAGGACGATGTGTTTCCAGATTGGCCCGCAGCGAAGAAAGCTGGGAGCATGCGCGAGCGCTCGTTCAAGGCCAGCAACGCATTCACCGCATATCGCCAGCGGGAGGGTGTCGATGTGCATGACCGACTGCCGGGAAGCCGGCGCTCTCGGGTAAACTTCCATAGCTGCCGACGCTGGTTCATCACGCATTTTCGTCGGACGGCATCTCTTAATTTGACACGCGCAGTCGTTGGGCACAGCCAAGCCAGTGTGACCGACGGAATCTATGCAGGCGGTCCGCTCTTCCACGTGGCAATGAAAAAGCTCCTCAAGGTACAATTGCCGCCGCTGACCGATCAGCCTGTCGAGGATCCGCCTGGGATCAACTTGTTCGCATACACGCAGCTGGACAAGGACGATCCAGACGAGGCTAACCGAGATGGTGACGAGGCCGAGCTTGAGGATCTCACGGGGGGTTGATGATCTGACATATCGGCCTTGAACCCTAGACATTGGCCCCAACGACCTCTCCAAGCGCGAGCGCATCCTTCCGCCGTCAGCTGCGCATTTTTGGTTCCTTGAGTGGCGCCGTTCTATATCCCTCGGACGAGTTACCAGTCGCTACTACGCCGCTGGCAATCGCGGCGCACTCGCGGCACAGGCGCGTTGGGTGGGACATGGTTTTAGCCCCTTCCTACCCTTACCGGCGCTTACGCCTAATATTGCTTACGGGGGCTCGCCGGAACACGCCTTTGCCCAGAGAGCCAAGTGCGCAAATTGTTTGGTGAGCGATCGAGCTGCCTGGAACCCTACCCACTGCCAGCCTGGCTGCGTATGCTCACAACCTGCGCTGGCGGATTTCGACTAACAGAACCGGCGGCCGCTTTGCGTTATTCGAGCTCGATCAGATTGGTTACCGGATACCCCACATGCTCAAAGGGAAGTGGGTTCGTAGGATCTGTTGGTGGCAAGCCGTTCAACTCGCGCGTAGCATAAACGTTGATGACAGTAGCAGCGCGGAGATGATCAGCGACAATGGGATCGATGGCGTGCCTTCTCTTTTCTCTCCGATTTTGAAGCACGGCGACGTATCCCTTCCCGATCCCAACCTCGATGGGCGCGCCTGGCTCAAGATGGACATCGCCAATTGGGATACTGGCGAGGCCATGGACGTAAAAGGCGATGCCGCTACGATCGTATGTCTTACCCAAATAGGGCTGCCGCTCAGGAGCGATGTTGGTGACATATTCTACAATGGCATTTTCATGCACAGTTAACCCACCAATCCCCGGCGAATGAACCTCCTTAACATGCCCTTCAATGACCGACACAGAGTGAGCATTCGCTAGTTGGTAACTCGTATAATGCTTAACATGCTTACTATATTTTACCGCATCGCACTGGTTGATAGTAACTTTTTCGTCATCGCATACGATGCGAATCACCGTATCTGGACATAAATTACATCTAGGGATATGAATTTTTCCATATCCATAATAATCAATAAATACCCCGTCTAACTGGAATGCCCATGCGGTCTGATTATCGCTCTGATTTAACATGCCGCAACCTTATACAAGTTTTTACTGCGTCGAAACTGAAGAATCGGTACTTACCTCACCAGCCCTTACAATAATGCAGACAGAACGCCTAAGGATTTAGGCTTCCTATGGAGGATTTTAGCAACGCGCTCGCTACTGTCATTGTCCGCCCTTCCCGCGCCGCGCGATCTCCGACCTGACGAAATGCGTCGGCATTCTTTCGAATTCGCTCGAACAGAATCATGCGCTCACCTGACGAATAGGACGATGACCCAAGCGCCTTCGCGCTCTACCGGGATATAGCGTGTGCAGAGGCGCCATGATGCCTCGTTCGTGCCGGCACTAAGCAGCGAGAAATGACGCCGATATACTTTGGGGTCCGTCGCCGACATACTGGCTGACGTCGAAAATGCGATGTCAGCGATGGCAAGGCTTAGCTCACCCTCACCTGACAAACTTAGGGTGTCGGCACAGGCCGACCGCCAACATGGCGGGACCTCTGGCTCTTCCAAGCCCGTCGTATAGCCCAATTGTGAAGCGTGCGACGAGCAATTGGGCTAGACGAGGCTAGTACGACGTTTAATCGGGCTACATTGAGCGTACGATTGGAGCCACCGCGGCCGAATTCATTGGTGAAATCTGTGAGCTAGGGCTGATTGTCTGACGAAATCCGCACTGACGAACGGATCCGGAGATCCTGCTCGACAACGTGATCCCTCAGCCTGCGCAATCCTGTCGCTAGAAATCTCTGCTTCCGCCCTCGCGGAGGCCTTGCGTCGGGGAAGCTGCATCCAGATAGTCGCGACGCGGAGGGCATAATGAAGAAGCGGCTCATCTTCGTTGCGGTCGCAGCGCTGATTCCGGCTACCGTGCTTTTAGCGTACAACGAGTATACCTCGCGAACGGCGATCAAAAAGCAGGTGGACGCAAAGGCGCTTGAGGAAAACCGCAAGGCTACCTCAGAAATGGAGCGTCTAATCGAAGGCGCCAAAGGCCTGCTGGCGGCGACGGCTGCCATCCCGGCCGTGCAGCAAGCCGCAACCGATCCCTCCGCTTGCAAAGACGCCCTGGAGCCGTTGCTTCCCGCCGTCCCATGGATCCGAAACCTGTTCGTGCTCGATCTCTCCGGCACGCTAATTTGCGAGCCGACAGGTATGCCGCTTGGCCAGAGTTTCGCCGACAGGCCGTATTTCAAAGAGGTGATCAGCCGGAACGCCTTCCACATCGGAGAGTACACGCACAGCCGATTGACGGACGTGGCTGTCCTGCCGCTTGCACGGCCCGTGCAAAACAAGGAGGGCCGCACGGTCGCCGTTTTGACCAGCGGCATCCGGCTGGATTGGTTGAATGACCGCATTCGCGATCGCGGGTTGGGAGAGCGTGGCGCCCTGACGATTGCGGACCGCAATGGTGTCATCATCGCGCGTAACCCGCTGCCGGAGCGCTTCGTCGGAACCCGCATTCCGGACAGTTTTCAGCATCTGATCAACGGCCCTGCCGAAGGCGTCATGGATGTCATGAGCCAGGACGGAACACCGCGGGTCATTGCGTACAGCCCAACAACCCGTCCGCCGGAAGGACTCTATATCAGCGTCGGCATTTCCAAGGCCGACGCTTATTCCGGTGTGAATCGGCAGACATTCATCGCGGCACTGTCAATCACGCTGGGAAGCGTGATTGCTCTGGCTGCCGCGTGGCTTGCAGGCGGCTTGATCCGCCGACCCGTCAACCGAATCGTCAGCGTCATCAAAGCTTGGCAAGAGGGCGCTGGCAGCGCCCGGACCGGCTTTCACGCCAATGATGGCGATGTTGAACTAGTCGGTGAAGCCCTCGACAGGATGCTCGACGAACTCGAACAGCGCTCCTTGGAGATCAAGCGCTCCGAGGCGCAGCGCGATCTTCTTATGCGCGAACTCGCTCACCGTGTGAAAAATACGCTCACACTTGTCCAGGCGATCGCCAATCAGACATTCCGGGGAAAAGAACCGGAGCTTACGCGATCCTTTGCTGAACGCCTGATAGCGCTGGCGGGAGCGTACGACGTGCTCTTGGGCGAGGAATTTGCGGGAGGTGATATACGGGCCATCGTTACGACAGCGCTCAAGCCCCATCTGGCGCGCGAAGACGGCGTGGTTCTCTCAGGCGAGCCGCATCTGCTGGCGCCGAACATTGCGCTATCGCTATCGATGATCGTGCACGAACTGGCTACGAACGCTACCAAGTATGGTGCTCTGTCGACCGAACAAGGCGCCATCCAGGTTTCCTGGATCGTCGAGCGAGAACGGGTAACGCTCCAGTGGCAGGAGCGGGGCGGTCCACCGGTCGCCGTGCCAACCATTGAGGGTTTCGGATCGAAACTGGTTCGGCGCGCCTTTGGTCCGGATGCGGAAGCTTCGGTTGAAATCAAATACCTGCTGAGCGGCGTGCGCTGCGAGCTTCAGTTCAACACGGGCGAAGTGTCAGCCCACGGCGATGTCGGCACATTAGCCGCATCGTGACTAGCTTGGCGGTTAGATGCCGGCCCGACGTTATCCGGTTGCCGACAACCTTTTATAGACCCGGGTCTGTCTCGCTGCCAAATACCGACCTTGACTCTTCGGCCTCCACCGAGAACATAAGAGGAACATCAAGCATCGTTCTAGCAGGTCAAGTCTGTTGCGGCCACAGCCGGTATTTCAGTCGCTCCGCGACCAGATCGAGCGTATCGAGGGCCGAAGCGCCCGCGGTCGGACGGTGTTGCCGTTCGGAATCGCGACGGTCGATTCACGGTTGCCCGGTGGAGGCCTTGCTCTTGGGGCACTCCATGAAGTCGCTGGTGGCGGCAATGGCGCGATTGACGGGGCAGCAGCAGCATTGTTCAGCGCCGGGGTTGCCGCCAGGAGTCGTGGCAAGGTGCTCTGGTGTCTCACCCGAGCCGATCTATTCGCGCCGGCAATGGCACAGGCGGGGCTGATCTCTGATCGCGTGATCTATGTCGAGGCCGGCGATGACAAGACGGTGCTCGCCTGCATGGAAGAGGGCCTGCGCCATGGTGGGCTTGGCTCTGTCGTTGGCGAGGTCTGCCGCCTCTCGATGACCGCCTCCCGGCGCCTTCAGCTGGCGGCCGAAGGCACCGGCTCTATCGGCATCGCGCTGCGACGATGGCGGCGCGAAGTCGATGCCTCTGATTTCGGGCAGCCGACGGCGGCGATGACCCGATGGCGGGTCTCGGTTCTGCCATCGACAGCATTGCCGGTTCCTGGGGTGGGACGGTCACGCTGGCTTGTTGAGCTGATCAGGGCCCGGGCGGGCGAAAGCGCGGATTTCGAGTTGGAGGCATGCGATGACACGGGTCGTCTCGGTCTTCCTTCCCGACCCGCATCTCCTTCCAGGTCACCTCGAAGATCGACTCGCGCACGATCCTGGGCGAGATGGGCGCCGAGCAGCTTCTGGGCCAGGGCGACATGCTCTACATGGCCGGCGGCGGGCGCATCACCCGCGTCCACGGCCCCTTCGTCAGCGATGCCGAGGTCGAGAAGGTCGTGGCCCATCTCAAGACGCAAGGCCGGCCGCAATATCTCGACGCCGTCACCTCCGAGGAGGACGAGGGCGCAGAGGACGAGGACGGCGCCGTCTTCGACAAGACCGGCATGGGCCAGGCCGACAGCGACGACCCCTACGAGCAGGCGGTGGCGGTCGTGCTGCGCGACAGGAAGGCCTCGACCTCCTACATCCAGCGCCGCCTCCAGATCGGCTACAACCGCGCCGCATCCATCATGGAGCGCATGGAGAACGAGGGCATCGTCGGGCCGGCCAACCACGCAGGGAAACGCGAGATCCTTGTCGAGAGCCAGAACCAGCATGACGAATGAGGCTTGCGACGAACCTGCGCCCTTGCGGCAACCGGCACCAGTCCTCAAATTGCCATGACGATGCTGCAACCTCGGCAGCAGACCAAACGTTGAGACGGTAAAGACCGGATCGGAAATCGTCCGATCCCCGCGTCAGCGATCTCTAGGCTGCGGCAGCAATGGCCGGGGCACAAGGAATGGAGCAGCCTTGCTCGAGAGATTGACCCCGGCCCTTCGGGCTTCGGTTCTGGTGACGACATTGGTCGGCTGCGCGCTCGTGGCCGGCCCGCTGGCGGCTCAGCCGCTTCAGCTCCAGCCGCCGAAGCCTGTTGCCGCGAAACCGGCCGCGCCGCGCCTCGTGCTGCCGCCACCCCGGCCCGCGGGACTTGGCCAGGCGCGCAGCGCCGCGACGGAAGCCGCTCCGGTTCAGGCTGTCGCGACGAACGCCCCAGCCGCGGCCGCCCCCGCAGTCGAGACGGCGAAACCCGCGGCCGCGCCGGCCAAGAGCAAGCAAGCCCCGCCCGCGACGCAGGAAGAGGCCGTCGAGCGGCTGAACGCCTATCTCAACAGCTTCCAGACCCTGCAGGGCAATTTCATCCAGCACGCCTCCAACGGGCGCCGCCTGGAGGGGCGCATCTACATTCAGCGCCCCGGCAAGATGCGTTTCGAATACGAGCCGCCGACGACCACGGAAGTGATCGCGGACGGCACCTCGGTCGCCATCCGCGACAAGCGCCTCGCCACGCAGGACCTCTATTCGATCGGCCAAACGCCCCTGAAGTTCCTCGTGCGCGAGAAGATGGACCTGGCGCGCGAAGGAACGCTCAAGGGCGCAAGCGTCGACGGCGACCTGCTGACCGTCCGGCTGGAGGACCGCTCGACGCTGGGCGGCACCTCGAAGATCACGCTGAAATACGATCTCGTCGCCAACGAGCTCCGGCAATGGATCGTCGTCGATCCGCAGGGCTATGAGACTGCGATCTCGCTCTACAATCTCGACACCCGTCGCCGACCCGATCCGCAGAATTTCGTGATCGACTACCAGCGCAGGCTCTGACGACGCGCGGTAAGCCGAAAACGGCTTGCCTTTTGCGTCCGGGCGACCCAGTTTCCGGCCTCCTTATCGCCGGATCGCCGGAAGCCTCGCGTGCAACTCACCGTCACAAGCTGGAACATCAATTCCGTCCGCCTGCGCATCGGCATGGTCGGGGAGTACCTCGCCACCCATGCCCCCGACGTTCTCTGCCTGCAGGAGACCAAGACGCCGGACGAGCAGTTCCCGGCCAAGGCCTTCCACCAGCTCGGCTATGTCCATCAGGCCTTCATCGGTCAGAAGGGCTACAACGGCGTCGCCATCGTCTCGAAATTGCCCTTCAGCGAGAAAGAGGCGATGTCGATGTGCGGCCGCAACGACGCCCGGCACATGACGGTGACGCTCGACAAGGCGGCAGGTCCTGCTGCCGGCATCGCCATCCATAATTTCTACATCCCGGCCGGCGGCGACCTGCCGGACCCCGAGAAGAACGATAAATTCGCCCATAAGCTCGCCTTCCTCGACGAGATCGGCGCCTGGGGCGTGACCAGGAAGCCGACCGACCGGCCGGCGATCCTGCTCGGCGACCTCAACATCGCGCCTTATGAGCACGACGTCTGGAGCCACAAGCAGCTCCTCGACGTCGTCAGCCATACGCCGATCGAGACGACGACGCTGGAGAAACTGCGCAGCGAACTTGGCTGGACGGATGCAGCCCGCACGCTGCGGCCCGAGCCCGAAAAGCTCTATTCCTGGTGGAGCTATCGGGCGCAGGACTGGGCAGCCTCGAACAAGGGCCGACGCCTCGACCATATCTGGCTCTCGGACGGGCTGAAGCCGGCCTTGCGCGACCTCACCTTCCTGCGCGAGGCCCGCGGCTGGGAGCGCCCCTCCGACCACGTCCCGGTCATGGTGACGCTGGAGCTCTGACGGCAGCGGCGCAGCCTTCCATGCCGCTCCAGCCCCTCCCCCATGCCGGACCGTCCTAACCGCCAGGTCGGCACGCATGGTAATGGCTGCGCGAAACGTCAGGCGAAGCCAGACCCGTGCAACCAGCTCTCCCCACCTCGCTCTCGCTCCGCGACACGCTGATCACGCTGGCGGTCATGGTCGTCTGGGGCACGAATTTCGTCGTCATCCATATCGGCGTGGAACATTTCCCGCCGCTGCTCTTCGCGGCCTTGCGCTTCACTTTCGCGCTGCTGCCAGCAGTGTTCTTCCTGAAGCGTCCCGACGCACCCTGGAGCAAGCTCGCCGCCTATGGCATCCTGATCGGCGCCGGCCAGTTCGGCCTGCTCTTCTTTGCCATCAAGGGCCATATCGCGCCCGGCCTCGCCTCGCTCGTGGTGCAGTCGCAGCCCTTCTTCACGATCCTGTTGGCGGCCGCGATCACGCACGAGCGGGTGCAGCCCTTCCAGTTCGCCGGGCTTGCTCTCGCCGCCCTCGGCATCGGCGTGATTCTCTGGCATACCGACGGCTCGACCACACCGCTCGGCATCGTCCTCGTGCTCGGCGCCGCCCTCTGCTGGGCCGCCGGCAATATCGTCGCGCGCAGCACGCCCAAGGTCGACATGCTCGCCTATGTCGTCTGGACCAGCCTGTTCGCGATCCCCCCGCTGCTTGCCCTGTCCTGGACGATCGAGGGCTGGCCGGCGATGCGCGACGGCCTCGTCCATGCGCCAGCCGTCGCCTGGGCCGCGGCGATCTGGCAGGCGGTCGGCAATGTCATGTTCGGCTATGCGATCTGGGGGTGGCTGCTCTCGCGCTATGCTGCCGCCACCGTCGCGCCGACATCCCTGCTGGTCCCGGTCTTCGGAATGGGCGCCGCCGCCATCTTGCTCGGCGAGCCCTTACCCGGCTGGAAATTCCTCGCAGCCGGGCTGGTGCTCTCCGGCCTGTGCGTCAACAGCCTGTGGCCGCGCTTCGCCGCAATCCGGGCGGCAAGGCACCCGCCCTCGTCCTGAACGGCAGGCTACTTCCGATCGATCGCGTTCAGCGCTTCCTGCACCGCAGAGAGTTCGCCGACGAAGCCCTGCAACCGGGCCCCGATGGCAGCAGCAATGGCCTCGGCCGAATCGGGTGATTCGCCGAGCACGCGCCGCATCACGCTGCGCGGCAGTCGCATCACCTGCGTCGGCTCGCGCGCGATCGCCGTCACCTGGCGCGGCACCGAGGTGAAAAGGGCGAGCTCGCCGATCAAGGCACCGGGGCCGACGATCTCGCTCGCCGGCTTGCCGTCATCCTGCACAGTCAGCGCGACGGCACCGGACACCACCAGCACGGCCCCGTCCGATGGCTCGCCTGCGCGGAACAGCACGTCTCCGGCGCGCAGGATCCGGCTTTCAGCCGCGAAGGCGAGCAGCCGCAACGCATCGCGATCCATCAGGCTCAGCAGCGGCTGCCGGGCCAGCAGGGCCATGTCTTCGTCGAGTGCCATCCGTCAGGGATTCAGCCGGTAACCGCCGGCATCGGTGACCAGCAGGCGGGCATTGCCCGGATCGGGTTCGATCTTCTGGCGCAGCCGGTAGATGTGGGTTTCGAGCGTATGGGTCGTCACCTGGCTGTTATAGCCCCAGACCTCCTGCAGAAGCACCTCCCGCGCGATCGGCTTGCGGCCGGCGCGATAGAGGAAGCGCAGGATCGCCGTCTCTTTCTCGGTGAGCTTGGTCTTCGAGCCCTTCTCGCTGACGAGCAGCTTGGAGCCTGGATGAAACGTGTAGGGGCCGACCTGAAAGATCGCGTCCTCGCTCGCCTCGTATTGCCTGAGATGCGCGCGGATGCGCGCCAGCAGCACGGCGAACTTGAACGGCTTGACCACATAGTCGTTGGCACCGGCCTCGAGCCCGAGCACGGTATCGGCATCCGAGCCCTGTGCCGTCAGCATCACCACCGGGCTCTTGAAGCCGTTCTTGCGCATCACCTTGACGGCCTCGCGCCCATCCATGTCGGGCAGGCCGACATCCATCACGGCGAGATCGACGCGGTCGCCCTGCACGGCCTTGATCGCCGCCGTCGCGGTATCGGCCGTGGAGAGCCGGAACTCCTCGTAGAGGGAGAGCTGCTCGGACAAGGTGTCGCGCAGGGTCTGGTCGTCATCGACCAGCAGGATATGATGGACGGCGGACATGAATGGGGTTCGCTCGGACGCAGGGATTGCGGCAACATGAGCCTGCTGAGTCGTCATCGCAAGTGAGGCCGCCTGGAATTCCCGTGAGAAACCGCTTCGATCAACCCGCCGCATCGCATGGCGGACCGCGCAATCTGACCTCGCTGCGCGTCTTCGCCTCGGTCCATGACCGGCGCAAGGGCTTCCTCGTCGCGGGCAACGCGATCTTCCCCTGCGCGCTCGGCCGCACCGGCATCGCAACCACGAAGCGCGAGGGCGACGGCCACACGCCACGTGCAAATCTGCCCTTGCGCAGCGTCTTTTACCGGGCCGATCGCCTCGCCCGTCCCCGCACGCTGCTCCCGCTCAAGCGGATCGGGCCGCGCGACGCCTGGTGCGACGACCAGAAGGATCGCCGCTACAACCGCCTGATCGACCACCCGCCCGGCGAGGCCGAGGAGCGCCTGCAGCGCGAGGATCATCTCTATGATGTGATCGTCGAACTCGGCTGGAACGACCGGCCGGTCCAGCGTGGGCGTGGCAGCGCGGTCTTCTGGCATCTCGCTCGCGCCGGCTTCACGCCGACCGCCGGCTGCGTCGCCGTCGAGGGCCATGTCTTCGCCAAGGTGCTGCCGCGGCTGGCCCGCCATTGCCGGATTATGGTCAGATAAGCTACGACTGGCGCCGAGCACCGTCTCGACCATCTCTCCGGAGCCGATCGGCGCATGTCAGGCACCGTCCTTACGTCGTCGAGCCGCTCCCAGCCTGAGAACTGCGATGACTGATTCGGTCTCCACCGGCTTCCGCTTCGGGCGGATCGCCGCCATGCTCCCTGTCGCCGATATGGCCCGCGCCTGCGATTTCTATGTCGGGGCGCTCGGCTTCCGCAAAACCTTCGAGAACGGCGACCCCGTCGGCTTCGTGATCCTGAAGCGCGATGCCGCCGAACTGCACCTGACGCTCCAGCCCGGCCACAAGGCCGCGCCCTTCAACGTCGCGCATATGATGGTCGAGGATATCGACGCAGTGCACGCCGTGATCCGGGAGCGTGGCCTGCGCATCGTCAAGGGCCTGCGCGACAAGGATTACGGCCTGCGCGCCTTCGTCTTCGAAGACCCGGACGGCAACCGCATCGATGTCGGCGAGCCCTTGCAACGGGCTTGAAACGCGCTGTCATCCCGTGCGCGCACGGGATGACGCCCTTATTGACGCTCCCCCCGCGCGCCGAAGATCGCGCTCCCCACCCTCACATGGGTCGCGCCGAGCTGGATCGCCGCCTCGTAATCGGCACTCATGCCCATCGACAGGCCCTTGAGCCCGTTGCGGGCGGCGATCTTGGCGAGCAGCCCGAAATGCGGCGAGGGTGGCTCGTCGGCAGGCGGAATGCACATCAGCCCCTCGATCGCGAGACCGTGAACCTCGCGGCAGCGCGCGATGAAGACATCCGTATCGGCGGGCAGCACGCCGCCCTTCTGGGCTTCCTCGCCGGTATTGACCTGGACGAAGAGCCGCGGGGTCCGGCCCACCCGCGCGATCTCGCGTGCCAGCTCCTTCGCCAGGCTCTCCCTGTCGAGCGACTGGATGACGTCGAAGAGCTCGACCGCCTCGCGCGCCTTGTTCGATTGCAGCGGGCCGATCATGTGCAGCTCGGCATCCGGGAAGCGTTCCTTCAGCGCCGGCCATTTCGCCTTGGCTTCCTGGACATAGTTCTCGCCGAAGATGCGCTGCCCGGCTTCGAGCACTTCCGTGATCTGCTCGGCCGGCTTGGTCTTGGAGACCGCGACCAGCGCGACCGAACCGGCTTTACGTCCGAAATCGCGCTCGGCGCGGCCGATCGCAGTCCGAATTTCAGCCAAACGCGTAACCGTATCGCTCATCTGCCAGCCTCTCATGCCCTGCACGCCGTTGACCGCGTGCGCGCAATGGTGTCCTAGAGCAGGTTGCAAGATTCCGACATCCGGTTTTTGCAATCAGCCCCTGCGCCGGCCTGCCTCCGGGAGCCGGCAAACCGCCAAGAATTGCCCGCTGACATGGCCGTCGAACGCTACAATCCGAAAGAGTCCGAGCCGAAATGGCGCGCCGTCTGGGAGGAGCGCAAGCTTTTCGAGACGAGGAACGACGACACACGGCCGAGCTACTACGTCCTCGAGATGTTCCCCTACCCATCGGGGCGCATCCATATGGGCCATGTCCGCAACTACGCGATGGGCGACGTCGTTGCGCGCTACAAGCGCGCCAAGGGCTTTTCGGTGCTGCATCCGATGGGCTGGGACGCGTTCGGCCTGCCGGCCGAAAACGCTGCCAAGCAGAAGAAGGTCCATCCGCGCGAGTGGACCTATGAGAACATCGCGACGATGCGCAAGCAGCTCAAGTCGATGGGCCTGTCGCTCGACTGGAGCCGCGAGCTCGCGACCTGCGACCCCAGCTACTACAAGCATCAGCAGAAGATGTTCCTGGACTTCCTGAAGGCCGGGCTGGTCGATCGCAAGACCGCCAAGGTCAACTGGGACCCGGTCGACGAGACCGTGCTGGCCAACGAGCAGGTCATCGACGGCCGCGGCTGGCGCTCCGGCGCGCCGGTCGAGATCCGCGAACTGACCCAGTGGTTCTTCAAGATCACCGAATACGGCCAGGAGCTGAACGATGCGCTCGACGGCCTGACCCGCTGGCCCGAAAAGGTCCGGCTGATGCAGAAGAACTGGATCGGCCGCTCGGAAGGCCTGCTGGTTCGTTTCGCCCTCGAATCGAATGGCGCCGGACAGGACGAGGTCGAGGTCTACACCACCCGACCCGACACGCTGTTCGGCGCGAAATTCGTCGCCATCGCGCCCGATCACCCGATCGCCAAATCCATCGCGGCGAAGAGCCCGTCGCTGCAGGCCTTCATCGAGGAGTGCAAGCGCACCGGCACGGCCCAGGAAGCGATCGACAAGGCCGAGAAGCTCGGCTTCGACACCGGCCTGCGCGCCGTCCACCCGTTCGACCCTAACTGGACGCTGCCGGTCTATGTCGCGAATTTCGTCCTGATGGAATACGGCACCGGCGCCATCTTCGGCTGCCCGGCGCATGACCAGCGCGACCTGGACTTCGTAAACAAATACGGCCTCGGCAACATCCCGGTCGTCGCGCCCGAGGGCACCGACCCGGTGAGCTTCGTCATCACCGACACCGCCTATGACGGCGACGGCCGCATGATCAATTCCCGCTTCCTCGACGGCCTGACCATCGCGGAAGCCAAGGAAGAGGTCGCCCGCCGCCTGGAGGCCGAGACCATCGGCAACCGCCCGGTCGGCCAGCGCAAGGTCAATTTCCGCCTGCGCGACTGGGGCATCTCGCGCCAGCGCTATTGGGGCTGCCCGATCCCGGTCATCCATTGTTCCGCTTGCGGAACGGTGCCGGTTCCGGATGCCGATCTGCCCGTTCAGCTACCGGATGACGTCTCCTTCGAGAAGCCGGGCAATCCGCTCGACCATCATCCGACCTGGAAGCATGTGGCCTGCCCGCAATGCGGCAAGGATGCCCGTCGCGAGACGGACACGATGGACACCTTCGTCGATTCGTCCTGGTATTTCGCCCGCTTCACCGATCCCTGGCGGACGGAGAGCCCGACCGACCGCAAGGCCGTCGATCGCTTCCTGCCCGTCGACCAGTATATCGGCGGCGTCGAGCACGCGATCCTGCACCTGCTCTATTCGCGCTTCTTCACCCGCGCGATGAAGAAGACCGGCCATGCCGGGCTCGACGAGCCCTTCGCCGGCCTGTTCACCCAAGGCATGGTCGTTCACGAGACCTACCGCGCGGCCAATGGCGACTGGGTCGAGCCGGGCAATGTCCGCATCGAGGTCTCCGGCAGCGACCGGCGCGGCTTCGATGTCGATACCGGCGCGCCGATCGAGATCGGTTCGATCGAAAAGATGTCGAAGTCCAAGAAGAACGTCGTGGACCCCGACGACATCATCGCCTCCTACGGCGCCGACACCGCGCGCTGGTTCATGCTTTCCGATTCGCCGCCGGACCGCGACGTGATCTGGACGGACGAGGGCGTCCAGGGCGCAGCCCGCTTCGTCCAGCGCCTCTGGCGCATGGTCGCGGAGATCGCCGAGCGTACCGGCGGAAAGGCCGAGAAGCCCGCCCAGATCGGCGAAGCCGCCCTGGCGCTGCGCAAGGCCAGCCATCGCGCGCTCGAAGCGGTCGGCGCCGATATCGAGCGCCTCGGCTTCAACCGCTGCGTCGCCCATATCTACACGCTGACCAACGCCATCGGTAAGGCGCTCGACGGCGCGGCCGAGAAGCCGGAGCTCGACGCCGACACCGGTTTCGCGCTCCTTGAGGCTGCCACGATCGTCACCCAGCTTGTGGCGCCGATGATGCCGCATCTGGCCGAGGAATGCTGGCACGTGCTGGGCCTGCAGGGCCTCGCCGGCGAGGCATCCTGGCCCGAGGTCGATCCGGCGCTGCTGAAGGACAATCAGCTCACGCTGCCGGTCCAGCTCAACGGCAAGAAGCGCGCGGAAGTGACCGTGGCCGCCGATGCGGATACGGTGGCTGTCGAAGCGGCCGTGCGGGCCAGCGAGGCCGTTCAGCGGGCCCTTGAAGGGCGTGCGATTCGCAAGATCATCGTGGTTCCCGGGAGAATCGTGAATGTCGTCGTCTGAAGCCGCTCTCTCCCGCCGCAGCCTGATCGCGGCCGTGCTGACGGTCGCGGCGCTCGCCGGCGGCTGCTTCCAGCCGCTTTATTCCGACTACACTGCCAGCACCATTGCCGGCAGCAGCGTCAAGACGGCGCTGCGCGGCATCGAGATTCCCGAGATCAAAGGCCTGATCGGGCACTATTTCCGTAACGAGCTGGTTTTCGAGCTCGACGGCGGCGGCGACGCCGAGGCCCCGAGGACCTCGAAGCTCGAAACAGCCATCGCCGAGTCGGTCGAGATCGTCACCGTCGACTATGCCAATGGCCGCGCCGATTCGGCCGTGCTCGTCGCGACCGCGACCTGGAAGCTGACGCAGAACGGCACCGGCAAGGTCCTCGCGTCCGGCACGAACTCGGTCCGGGTCCCCTATGAGCGCTCCTCCCAGCGCTTCGCCACCGTCCGCGCGGCGCGGGATGCGCAGGTTCGCGCCGCGAAGAACCTCGCCACCATCGTCCGGGGCCAGATCGCCGCCGATCTCGCGTCCTGACGCGCCATGGTTGCGATCAAGGCGCACGAGGCCGAACGGACCCTCGCACGACTCGATCCCGCCTGGCGGCTGATTCTGATCTACGGCCCCGATGCCGGGCTCGTCTCGGAACGGGCCGCCGGGCTCGCCCGGGCCAGCGTCGACGACCCGCAGGACGCCTTTCAGCTTATCCGCATGGATGGAGACGCCGTCGCCTCCGACCCGCTCAAGCTTGCCGACGAGGCCAACACGATCGGCCTCTTTGGCGGCCGCCGGGCCATCCGCGTCTCCCCCACATCGAAGCCGCTCCTCGCGGCCCTGGAACCTTTGCTCGCGACCCCGTCGCAGGACGCCCTCGTCATCGTCGAGGCCGGCGATCTCCAGCGCAGCAACCCCATCCGCACCGCCTGCGAGAAGGCGAAGACGGCACTCGCCGTGCCCTGTTACGGCGATGCGGCACGCGACCTCGGCTCGATCATCGACGAAATGGTCCGGGCTGCCGGCAAGTCGATCGACCGCGTCACGCGCGAGCATCTTGCCGGACTGCTCGGCGGCGACCGGCAGACGTCGCGTCGCGAGATCGAGAAGTTGCTGCTTTATGTCGGTACTGACGCAGCCGTGCAGGTCGAGCATGTCGACGCAGTCGTCGGCGACACCGCCCAGCGCGAACAGGCGATGCTGGTCGATGCGGTCTTCGCCGGGAAGCTACCGGTCCTCGACCTCGCCCAGGCCAAGCTCAGCAGCGAGGGGCTCGATCCCGGCGTGATGCTGGGAGCTGTGTTGCGGCAGGCGCTGACGTTGCTAAAGGCGCGTCAATCGATCGATGCCGGAAAAGGACTTCGTGATGCGGTCGCGACGATGCGCCTGCCCTATCCGCGCATCGCGACGACCGAGGCCGCGCTGAACACCTGGACGAGCGCGAAGCTGAGCGAAGCCGTCGGCCTGCTGGGCAATGCCGTGCTGGCAACGCGCCAGAATGCCGATATGGGCCGGGCCATCGCGACCCGCGCCCTCTGGACGCTGGCCCGGCTGGGGCGCGCCGGCCGGAGCGATTAAACGCGACTGGCTATCGGCCGCCGTGATGACGAGCGCAGCGAAGCAATCCGGGAGGAGCGAGCGGGCGTCGCTTCGCCCCTCGCGAGAACGGTATAACGCGACGAACTCAGCCCGAGCGCCTTGGAATTAAGACTTCAGGCGGTGGCAGAGCGCGTCAAGCTGCTCGAGCGTCTTGTAGCCGATCTTGACCTCGCCCGAGCCATTCGCCTTGTGTCCGATCGAAACGGAGAGCCCGAGCGCCTCTTCCAGCGCCTTTTCAAGGGCTCGCGTATCCGGGTCCTTCACCGCCTTCGGCTTGCTCGGCACAGCGCTTTTGGTCTCGCCGCGCGACTCTTCCTGCACGATGCGTTCGATGTCGCGGACGCTCAGGCCATCGTCGATGATCTTTTGCGCCATGAATTCCGGGTCCGAAACGGACAGGAGCGCACGGGCATGGCCCGCTGAAACCGCGCCTTCGCTGACGAGCTTACGCACCGGTTCGGGCAGTTTCGACAGGCGCAGCGTGTTGGCGACATGGCTGCGGCTCTTGCCGATAACGCGCGCAAGGTCGTTCTGCGTATAGCCGAATTCGGCGATCAGGCGCTCGTAGCCCGCGGCTTCCTCGATCGCGTTGAGATCCGTACGCTGCACGTTCTCGACGATGGCGATCTCAAGCGCCTCGCGATCGTCGGCCTCGACCAGCAGAACCGGAACGTCATGCAGTTCGGCCCGCTGAGCCGCACGCCAGCGGCGTTCGCCGGCGATGATCTCATAGGCATCCATCATTCCGGGAATGGAACGAACGATGATGGGCTGCAGGATGCCGCGCTCACGGATCGAGGTCGTCAGATCCTCGAGATCCTCTTCCACGAAATTGCGGCGCGGATTGCGGGCGCTTGGTCGCAGGAACTCGACCGGCACGCGCCGCTGACCGCGAGCCCGCTCGATTGCGCCGATCTCGTCACCGACATCGCCGATCAGTGCCGCCAGACCGCGGCCAAGGCGGGAACGCCCCTGTTCTTCGGCCATTGCCATCCTCATCAACCTGTAACTTGTAAACTCAGGCCGCGGCCCGGAGGGCACGCTCGCGCTTGATCACTTCCGAAGCCAGTCGGAGATAGGCCTGCGAGCCTGAGCAGCGCAGATCATAGAGCAGTGCCGGCTTGCCATAGGACGGCGCTTCGGAAATCCGGACATTTCGGGGGATCACGGTCTCGTAGACCTTGTCGCCGAGGAAGCTCTTCACATCCGCCATCACCTGCCCCGACAGGTTGTTGCGGGGGTCGAACATGGTCAGCACCACGCCCTGAATGATCAGGCGCGGATTGAGACCGGCCTTGACCTGCTCGACTGTCTTGAGCAACTGGCTCAAGCCTTCCAGCGCGAAGAATTCGCATTGCAGCGGCACCAGTACCGCATCCGCCGCCGTCATCGCATTGATCGTGATCAGGCTGAGGGAAGGCGGGCAATCGATCAGGATATAGGTCAGGTCCTGGCAACGCTGGTCATAGACCAGCTCGTCGATCGCGTTTTTCAGGCGATGCGCCCGGTCCTTGGCCGAAGCGATCTCCAGCTCCACGCCGAGCAGGTCGAGCGTCGAAGGCGCGAGCGACAGGCCAGGAACCGCCGTCGGCTGCAAGGCCTGCCCCAGCCCGACATCGCCGCAAAGCACGTCATAGGTCGAGGATTTGCGGTTGCGGCGGTCGACGCCAAGCCCGGTCGAGGCATTGCCCTGCGGGTCGAGGTCGACGATCAGGACCTTCTCGCCGATGGCCGCCAGGGCCGTGCCGAGATTGATTGCGGTCGTCGTCTTGCCGACGCCGCCCTTCTGATTCGCAAGCGCGATCACGCGCGGGCGGCGCGGTGTCGTTACGGATGTGAGCTCAGTCATCGATCGGCTCGTCTCTCGGCCGAGCGCACCATCAGGATTCGCGCGGCGTCATCAGTCACGGAGGAAACCGTTGTCGCCTGAATCTTCCAATATCTGGCCGAGTCGGTCAATTCCGCATCTAGATGTTGTCCCTTGGGAAAGAGACCGAGTGTGCCGGTTCTCAACAGCTCTTCGCACCAAACGAGCAATTGGGGCAGGGGGGCGAGCGCGCGGGCCGTTACTACGTCGACCTTGCCGCTGAAATCGCCGATCACATCTTCGATACGAGCCGCATGAACCTTGACCGGCGCGCCTGTGATGCGGGCTGCATGACGCAGGAACGCGCACTTCCGTGCATTGCTCTCGACCAGGTCGATCTGTCCCTTGCCCTGCTCGGCTAGACAAATGCCGATGACCAGTCCTGGAAAGCCACCGCCTGAACCGAGATCGAGCCAGCGCTCGCGGCCCTCGGCCAACCGGAAGATCTGCAGGGAATCCGCAATATGGCGCGTCCAGACATCGGCGAGCGTGGCGGAAGAGACGAGATTCTTCGCAGCCTGCCAGCGTCCGAGTTCGGTGACCAGAAGGGCGAGACGCTCCTCTGTTTCACGTGAAACAGGCGTCAAGCTCAAAGCGCGTTGACGGTCACTCTTATCAACAGTCACGGTGAACCTGTGGATAATGCGGGAGCACGGCTCTTTCGGGCATGAGCCGCCAGCAAGGTCAGAGCGGCCGGCGTCATGCCTTCGATCCGCCCCGCTTGGGCGAGGTCCGCAGGACGCTGGGCCGCCAGCTTGAGCTTCAGTTCATTCGAGAGGCCCGAGATCGCGTCGAGGTCGAGATCGGCCGGAACCTTCAGCGACTGATCGCGGCGATAGGCCTGGATCTCGGCGGCTTGCCGGTCGAGATAGACGGAATAGACGGCATCCGCCGTCACCCGTGCCACAACCGGGGCGGCAAAATCATTCAGCTCCGGCCAGATCGACGCCAACTGCTCGAACGAGACATCGGGATAGGACAGGATCTGATACGCGCTGCGGCGCAAACCATCGTGGTTGAGTTGCAGGCCGACGGCCTGCGCCTGCTGCGGCGTCAGGGAGAGACCTTTGAGCGTCTCTTGCAGGGCAGCGATATTTCCGTTTCGGGTCTCGAAAGCCTCTCGTCGCACCCCGCTAACGATCCCCATCTGCAAGCCAAGCGGCGTCAACCGCTCATCGGCATTGTCGACGCGCAATGACAGGCGGAATTCCGCCCGCGACGTGAACATTCGGTACGGCTCCGTAACGCCATGCGTCACGAGATCGTCGACGAGCACGCCGATATAGGATTGCGTCCGATCGAACACGGCGGCTTCCGCCCCGCCAGCCACGCGTGCCGCGTTCAGGCCGGCGAGCAGACCCTGGGCGCCGGCCTCTTCGTAACCGGTCGTGCCGTTGATCTGCCCGGCCAGGAACAGTCCGGCGATGGCGCGCGTCTCCAGCGTGTTCTTCAGGGCGCGCGGATCGACGAAATCGTATTCGATCGCATAGCCCGGTCGCAGCATGGCGGCCTGCTCCAGGCCGGGTATCGTCTTCAGAAGGTCAAGCTGGACGTCCTCGGGCAGCGAGGTCGAGATGCCGTTCGGATAAACCGTATCGTCGTCGAGGCCCTCGGGCTCCAGGAAGATCTGATGCCCGTCACGGTCGCCGAAGCGCCCGACCTTGTCCTCGATCGAGGGGCAATAGCGCGGTCCACGGCCCTCGATCTGACCTGAGAACATCGGGGCGCGATGCAGATTGGCCCGGATGAGATCGTGACTCGCCAGGGTCGTCCGGGTGATCCCGCAGGAGATCTGCGGATTGGTGATGACCGAGGTCAGGACCGAGAACGGCTCCGGCGGTTCATCGCCCGGCTGCATCTCCAGCGCCGCCCAGTCGATGCTGCGGCCATCGAGGCGCGGCGGGGTTCCGGTCTTCAGGCGGCCGAGCGGAAAACCATGGCGTTCCAGGGTCGCCGACAGGCCAAGCGAAGGCGCCTCATCGACACGCCCGGCCGGAATCCGCTTCTCACCGATATGGATCAGGCCACGCAGGAAGGTGCCCGTCGTCAGTGCAACCGTTCCGGTAGCGAATCGATGACCATCCGCCAGGACGACTCCGGCGACACGGCCAGCTTCGATCTCCAGATCGAAGACCTCGCCGGCGACGATATCGAGATTGGGTTGCGCCGCGAGCAGCTCCTGCACGGCCTGGCGATAGAGTTTGCGATCCGCCTGGGCGCGAGGACCGCGCACCGCGGGACCCTTCCGGCGGTTGAGCATGCGGAACTGGATGCCGCCCAGATCAGCGGCTCGCGCCATGATGCCGTCGAGCGCGTCGATCTCGCGAACGAGATGTCCCTTGCCGAGACCACCGATGGCCGGATTGCACGACATCACGCCGATGGTTTCCGGCTTATGGGTGATCAGCGCCGTGCGCGCACCATAACGCGCCGCAGCAGCGGCTGCTTCGGCCCCGGCATGGCCGCCGCCGACGACGATGACGTCGTAGTTCTGCCGATGAGTTGACATGCGGTTTTCGCTAGCGAAGCCCGGCCAGCGGGTCAATGAAAACCGGCCTCAAATGCCACGCCGGCCTCACTTTCCGATACAGAATCCCGCGAACAGCCGGTCGAGAACATCCTCGACGTCGACCCGACCGATGAGGCGTTCGAGCGCGACCATGGCGAGGCGCATATCCTCCGCGAGCAGCTCGGCTTGGCCGTGACGCGCTGTTGTCGCGCGTTCAAGAGCCTTGATCGCATCGGTGACGGCCGAGCGATGCCGCTCGCGCGTCAGCAGGGCCGGCTCGCCTTGTCCGAGCCGCTGGAGCCGCGAAACGATCTGCCCAAGCAGCTCGGCCAGGCCCCAGCCGGTTTTGACGGAAATCGCCGCCTCGCCCGGCAGGATCGAACCAGCGAGATCGGCTTTCGTCGCAATTCTGAGCAACTGGGTTTCCTCAGCAACTCGGTACGGCTCCGAATCGATCGCTCTCAGGCCGAGGACGAGGTCCGCTCGTTCGACCAGCGCTCTCGCTCGCCTGACGCCCTCGGCCTCGATCGGATCGGCGCTGTCGCGCAGGCCGGCCGTATCGATCAGGATCACGGGAAGACCCGCGAGATCGAGACGCACTTCCAGCGTGTCTCGCGTTGTCCCGGCGATCGGCGAGACAATCGCGACATCGCGCCGGGCGAGCGCGTTGAGCAGGCTGGACTTGCCGGCATTGGGCGGACCTGCCAGCACGACCACGAATCCGTCGCGAACCCTCTCACCCATGGCGAAGCTGCCAAGGGCCTGGCGCAACGAATCCAGCACTTTCACAGCCAGGGCCAGCGCCTGCTGTTGCAATGGCCCCGATACGTCGCCTTCATCGGAGAAGTCGAGTTCGGCGGCGAGCAGGCTCATCGCGTCGATCAAACCGTCTCGCCATCGCGCAACGAACGCGCCGAGAGCGCCATCCATCTGACGAAGCGCCTGCCGGCGCTGCCATTCCGTCTCCGAATCGATCAGGTCCGCCAGGCCTTCGACCGCGGCGAGGTCGAGCTTGCCGGCCTCGAAAGCGCGCCGCGTGAATTCGCCAGCCTCGGCCAGCCGCACCCCGGGCAGGGCGGCGAGAGCAGCCAGCAGTCGTGCCAGTACGGCGCGCGAGCCATGAACATGAAATTCGGCCACGTCCTCGCCGGTAAAGCTGGCGGGCGCGGGAAAAAACAGCACAAGCGCGGTATCGATCACCTCGCCATCGCCATCGCGCAACTTGCGCAAGGTCGCGACACGCGGCTCGGGGACCGCGCCGATAAATGTTTCGAGAACGAATCGAACGCGAGGCCCCGAAACCCGCACCACGGCGACTCCGGCTTTTCCGGGTGCCGAAGACAGAGCGACAATCGTGGGGTGGGCTTCCCCGGTCATACCCTTCGGATCCGTTCGGATGTCGGCTGCATCGGACAGGATGAACTCATTGTCTGGGGAGCCTCCCGGCGAGGCCTTGGCCCTCGATCAGCCGCCGTCATGAACGAGGCCGCCCTGAACATCAAGACCGGCCGAAGCGGCGCGCAGGACTACCGGCGGCGGCGCTGGCCGGAACCGCTCCAAAGCGACGATCTCAAGCAGCTCAAGAGAGTATGACTCGCAACCAGAACGCCGGCTACTCGGCACTACCGCGATTGGAGCGTCCACCGGGCAGCGCGTTCGCGACTTCACCTCGGTTTGATGAACGGAACCGACGATCAGAACGCGAAGGCCGATGGTGGCCGCAACCATTTCGCTACCGAATCGACGCTGGCTCGGCAGCTTCCGCATCGCGGGCCGCCAGCTTGCTGCAGGATCCGCCACCGCTTGAGGACCTCTCAGCTCAGCCCGATCTCGCCGGCCGGGTATGACTCGAACCGGCGGCGCGTTGACCGGTACGACCTGCTGCCGATCCGGAGAAGTACCGGGTAACACTCGGTCTATGTCGAAGCAGGAACGCGCTGGTGGCGATCGCCTGCGCGGTTCCCGATCTCCCTGGGCGCGCCTTGCGGGTCATACACTGGCATACTTGGTCGCGCCTGAAACGACTTCGCCGCCGTATCGGTCCCTTTGAGGAATCGATACGGCGGCGAATCGAAAAGCCGACCCGTTGAGCGAAGGGCTCAGGTATTCATCGAATCGAAGAATTCCGAGTTCTGCTTGGTCTGACGCAGCTTGTCCAACAGGAACTCGATCGCGTCCTGCGGGCCCATCGGGTTGAGGATGCGACGCAGTACATAGGTCTTCTGCAGGTCCGAGCGCGGCGTGATGAGCTCTTCCTTGCGGGTGCCGGACTTGATGATGTCGATCGCCGGGAAGATGCGCTTGTCGGCCACCTTGCGGTCGAGAATGATCTCGGAATTGCCGGTGCCCTTGAACTCTTCGAAGATCACTTCGTCCATGCGCGAGCCGGTATCGATCAGCGCGGTCGCCACGATGGTCAGCGAACCGCCTTCCTCGATATTGCGGGCGGCACCGAAGAAGCGCTTCGGACGCTGCAGGGCGTTGGCGTCGACACCACCGGTCAGGACCTTACCCGAGGACGGCACGACCGTGTTGTAGGCGCGGCCGAGACGGGTGATCGAGTCGAGCAGGATCACAACATCGCGGCCGTGCTCGACCAGGCGCTTGGCCTTCTCGATCACCATCTCCGCAACCTGGACGTGGCGCGAGGCCGGCTCGTCGAAGGTCGAGGACACCACCTCGCCCTTCACCGAGCGCTGCATGTCAGTGACTTCTTCGGGGCGCTCGTCGATCAGCAGGACGATCAGGTAGCACTCGGGATGATTGCTGGTGATCGACTGGGCGATGTTCTGGAGCAGGACCGTCTTACCCGTACGCGGCGGCGCCACGATCAGCGCGCGCTGGCCCTTGCCGACGGGGGCGACGATATCGATGACACGCGGCGAAAAATCCTTCTTCGTCGGGTCCTGCACCTCGAGCTTCAGACGCTCGTCCGGGTAGAGCGGCGTCAGGTTGTCGAAATGGATCTTGTGCTTGATCTTCTCCGGGTCCTCGAAGTTGATCGTGTTGACCTTGAGCAGGGCGAAATAGCGCTCGCCGTCCTTGGGGCCTCGAATCGGGCCCTCGACCGTGTCGCCGGTGCGCAGGCCGAATTTCCGGATCTGCGAGGGCGAGACATAGATGTCGTCGGGTCCCGGCAGATAGTTCGAATCGGAGGAGCGCAGGAAGCCGAAGCCGTCCTGCAGGACCTCGACGACGCCCTCGCCCAGGATCTCGGTCTCGCGTGCGGCGAGCTGCTTCAGAATGGCGAACATCAGCTCCTGCTTGCGCATGGTGCTGGCGTTCTCGACCTCGACTTCCTCGGCGAAGGCCAGGAGTTCGGTCGGCGACTTGCTCTTGAGCTCTTGGAGCTTGATTTCCCGCATGGGGCACCCGGATCGTGAACACCCTGCCGACAAGCAGGGGAGAGGACGGTACTGGATTGATCGACTGAGTCGGTCCTGGCCGGACCTGCGCTTGGGTTGCGCGACATGAGCTGCTGCAAGGGCAGGCGGCTCACGAACAGTCGACAACAAGGGAGGACGCTGGAGAAGCGTAGCGTCCTGATAGCGGGAATCGCATCCGGGCTCAAGCGGGAAAGCGCAGGCGCGCTCAGAACGGCTTCACGATGACGAGAATGACGATGCCGACCATCAGCACCGCCGGGATCTCGTTGAGGATACGGAAATAGCGCGGCGACTTCACGTTGCGATCATTGGCGAAGTTGCGGACATGCTTCACCAGCACGCCATGAATGCCGGACAGCAAGAACACCAGCAGCAGCTTGCCGTGCAGCCAGCCGCCCTTGAAGCTGAACGCGTACCAGGCAAGGTAGAGGCCGAGCACCCAGGTCACGATCATCGCCGGGTTGATGATGCCCTTGAGCAGCCGGCGCTCCATGATCTTGAAGGTCTCGGACTGGATCGAGCCGGTCTGCGCCTCCGCATGATAGACCATCAATCGCGGCAGATAGAGCATGCCGGCCATCCAGGAGATGACGGCCATGACATGGAAAGCCTTGATCCACTCGTACATCGCCTGACCCTCAGCCCCGTACCCGTTTCAGCAAACGCTCGACATGTGCGATCGGCGTATCCGGCAGGATGCCGTGGCCGAGATTGAAGATGAACGGCCGGTCTCCGAAAGCTGTCAGGATCGCCTCGGCCTCCCGCTCCAGCTCGGGACCGCCAGCGCGCAGCACCAGCGGGTCGAGATGGCCCTGCACCGGAACCTTCGACTGGATGGCATCGCGGACGAAATCCCGATCGATATCGGTTTCGAGGCCGACGGCATCGACATCGGTGCCCGCGATGTATTCCGGGATCAGACGGCCGGCCCCGCGCGGGAAGCCGATGATCCGTGCCTGCGGATGCACTGCCCGCACGCCCTCGACAATCCGGCGCGTCGGTTCGATGCACCAGCGCCTGAAATCCTCCGGCCCGAGCGACCCGGCCCAACTGTCGAAGATCTGCACGGCATCGACGCCGGCAGCGATCTGCGCATTCAGATAGGCGATGGACGAGGTCACGAGCCGGTCGATGATCGCCTGGAACAGGTCCGGGTCACGAGCGAACAACTCCTTGGCCGGTCCTTGATCCGGCGTGCCGCGGCCGGCGACCATATAGGTCGCGACGGTCCAGGGCGCGCCGCAGAAACCGATAAAACCGGTTCCTGAGGGGAGGGCAGCCCGAACGCGACGAACCGTCTCGAGGATCGGGTCGAGTCTGGCCTGATCGGCCTCGCGATCGATCTCCGCCAGACGTGCCGCATCGGCCACCGGCTCCAGCCGCGGCCCCTCGCCCTCGGCGAACCAGAGCTTCTGGCCGAGAGCCTGCGGCGCGACCAGGATGTCCGAGAACAGGATCGCAGCATCGAAGCCGAAGCGCCGGATTGGCTGGAGGGTGACCTCGGCCGCCCATTCCGGATTGTAGCAGAGCGACAGGAAGCTGCCGGCCCTGGCTCTGAGCTCGCGATATTCCGGCAGATAGCGTCCGGCCTGGCGCATCAGCCAGATCGGAGGGGTCGGCAGGGCTTCGCCGCCGAGCACACGGATAAGGGCAGGGGTCTCGGTTCTCGTCATGCCTGCCGGGCCATTTATCCCGCCCTCTCTTCAATTAAGATTCCTAGAGAGAATCTTTTGTTTTGACTCTTGGAGGCAGGGAGATAGCCCGCCGCAATTTCGTCCACAACCGATCCACAGGCACTGGGACAGCGAGTCGCGGGCCGCGAGGAGCCCCAGACACCCGTTAAGGCTTTATTAACGAATTGGAATCGGCGGCGACGGTGCCGGCTTCCAAAATGATTCACGTGAAACACTTTCTTTACCATTCACAGCCGGGCGGCTGTTGATGGTTCCGGGGGGTTATACAGAGTTGCCGCCGGCCTTCGGTTTTTGACCAGTTGTCCACATTGCTCCCCATGGTCCGGGATAGCCCGCCGCGGCGAAGCAGAGCTCCTGTTCGGCCATCTGCCTGGCGGGAAAAACTGCACCAGCGTCAATTCTCGTCGGAGCGATTCCGGTCGCGCTCAAAGCACGCTAGAGGAGAAGAACGCTTCAGGCCGGGGGATGCCGTGGTCCGCAACTATTTCCATCTGCATCTGGTCTCGGATGCGACCGGCGAGACGCTGATCGCCGTCAGCCGGGCCGCAGCCGCGCAATATGAGAGTGTCTCGGCGATCGAGCATGTTTATCCTCTGGTCCGCTCGGAAGCGCAGCTCGCCCGCGTCCTCGCCGAGATCGAGGCTTCGCCCGGCGTCGTGCTCTACACGCTGGTCGAGCCGGAATGGCAGGAGAAGCTCGAAAATTTCTGCCGCGAGCTTGGCTGCCCCTGCCTCTCCGTGCTGCAGCCTGTGCTTTCGCTGTTCCAGTCCTATCTCGGTCAGGCCCAGGCCACGAAGCCGGGCGCCCAGCACGTGCTCAACACCGAATATTTCCGCCGTATCGATGCGATGAACTACACGCTGCTGCATGATGACGGGCAGATGGGCGGCGATCTCGACAATGCCGATGTCATCCTGGTCGGAATCAGCCGGACGTCGAAGACGCCGACGAGCATCTATCTCGCCAATCGCGGCATCAAGACCGCCAATATTCCGCTGGTACCGAACATCCCGCTGCCGCCGGAACTGGAAAGCGCCAAGAAGCCTTTGATCGTCGGACTCATCGCCAGTGCCGACCGCATCGTCCAGATCCGCCAGAACCGCCTGCTGTCGCTCCGGGCCGACGACGACACCGCCTATGTCGATCCGACGGCGGTGGCCGACGAGGTGACGCAATCGCGTCGCCTCTGCGCCCGCAGGGGCTGGCCGGTGATCGACGTGACCCGCCGCTCGATCGAGGAAACCGCCGCCTCGATCCTCGATCTGCTGCGCGACCACCGCATGAAGTTCATCGCGACGTGAGCGCCTCGCCCAGCCTCTGGCTCGCTCCCGAGCCGCTGATCCTCGCCTCCGGCAGCGTGACCCGGCGCGACATGCTGCTGTCTGCCGGCATCCCGGTCGAGGTCGTGAAACCGGAGATCGACGAGCGCGCCGTCGAGAAGCCGCTGGTCGATCGCGGTGTACCGGTGGATCAGGTCGCGGCGGCGCTCGCCTGCGCCAAGGCGTTGGCTGTCTCGCGCGACCGCCCTGGCCGCCTCGTCCTGGCCGCCGACCAGACCCTGACCTGCGATGGCATGGCTTTTCACAAGCCTGCCGATCTCGCTGCGGCGGCACGGCAGATTGCATCCCTCGCCGGCCGGACCCACGAGCTCCATTCCGCTTTCGTCATCGTGCAGGACGGCGCGCCGCTGTCGGAAGGGCTCGAGGCCGCGCGCCTCACCATGCGCACGCTCCATGCCGATTTCATCGCTCGTTACCTGGCGGTTGCCGGTTCGGCCGCCTTGTCCAGCGTCGGCGGCTATCAGCTCGAGGGACCGGGCGCGCAGCTCTTCGACAAGGTCGAGGGCGACCATTTTACCATTCTGGGCTTGCCACTGCTGGCGGTGCTCGCATCGCTGCGCGAGCTCGACTGCCTCGCCCGCTAACGGACTTTGCATATGGCGCCTCGCTGCTTCGTCATCGGACATCCCATCGCGCATTCGCGCTCGCCCCTGATCCATGGCGAGTGGCTGCGCGAGCATCGGCTTGCAGGCTCCTATGAGCGGATTGACGTCGCACCAGCCGATCTCCCGGCTTTCACCGCTCGCCTGCGCGCAGGCGAATTCGCCGGGGGCAATGTCACCGTGCCGCACAAGGAAGCGGTGATGGCTTTGGTCGACGAGGTCAGCGCTGCCGGCCGCGCGGTCGGCGCGGTCAATACGCTCTGGCGCGAGGATGGCCGGATCATCGCCGACAACAGCGATGTGGGCGGCTTCCTGGCTCATCTCGATGCGACGGTGCCGGGCTGGCAGGACCGGGTCGGGACGGCCCTCGTCCTTGGTGCTGGCGGTGCCGCGCGGGGCATCTGCTACGGCCTGAAGGCGAGGGGCGTTGCCCGTATCCTCGTGGTCAATCGTAGCCCCGAACGCGCGGCCGAACTGGTCGCTGCAATCGGCCACCCGCTTGTCGCCGCTGATTGGGCCAGGCGCGACACTCTCGTCGGCGAGGCCGATCTCATCGTCAACACCACGGCGCTCGGCATGCAGGGAAAGCCGCCGCTGGAGATCGATCTCGCGGCGCTCAGGGCGGGGACCATCGTCGACGACATCGTCTATGTCCCCCTGAAGACGGCATTGCTGGCCGAGGCGGAACGGCGTGGCGGTGTCATCGTCGATGGGCTCGGCATGCTGCTGCATCAGGCCGTGCCCGGCTTCGCCCGCTGGTTCGGCGTGACGCCGCAGGTGACGCCAGCGCTTCGCGCCATCATCGAAGCCGATATCCTGAAGGCCTGATTCGCCGGAGCCACCATGACCTTCGTGCTGGGCCTGACGGGCTCGATCGGAATGGGGAAGTCGACAACCGCGCAGCTCTTCGAGAAGTGCGGCGTGCCTTTGCACGATGCCGATGCGGCCGTGCATCGCCTGCATCGCGGCCGGGCCGCGGCGCCGATCGAAGCAGCCTTTCCGGGTACGGTGATCGGCGGCGCGGTCGATCGCGCGAAGCTGGGCGCCGCCGTGCTGGGCAAGCCCGATGCCCTGCGCCGGCTCGAAGCGATCATCCACCCCCTCGTGCGCGAGGAGGAGGAGGCCTTCCTCACCCGCTGCCGCAAGGAAGGCGCGGAGCTCGCCATCATCGACGTGCCGCTCTTGTTGGAGACGGGCGGCGAGGCGCGCTGCGATGCCGTCCTCGTCGTCACCGCTCCTGCCGAGGTGCAGCGCCAGCGCGTGCTCGCCCGCCCCGGCATGAGCGCGGAAAAGCTCGACGCCATCCTGTCGCGGCAGATGCCGGATGCGGAGAAGCGCCGCCGTGCCCATTTCCTTGTGGACACGTCGCGGGGCCTGATGGCCGCCGAGCGGCAGGTCGGCTCTATCCTGAGGGCGCTCGCCGGCCGTCCCGGGCGCGGTGTGCAAACGAGGTCCTGAAGCGATGCGCGAGATCGTTCTCGATACCGAAACCACTGGCGTCGAAGCCAATAACGGCGACCGCATCGTCGAGATCGGCTGTGTAGAACTGCTCAACCATTGTCCGAGCGGCCGCACCTTCCACGTCTATGTCAATCCCGAGCGGTCGATGCCGATCGAGGCCTTCAACGTCCACGGTCTCTCGGAAGAGTTCCTCTCGGATAAGCCGGTCTTCGCCGCGGTCGCCGACGAATTCGCGGATTTCATCGCCGGCGCCAAGCTGGTGATCCATAACGCCGCCTTCGACGTCGGCTTCATCAACATGGAGTTCAAGCGCCTCGGTTTGCCGCCGATCGAGCAGGGCTTCGTGGTCGACACCCTGTCGATGGCGCGCCGCAAGCATCCTGGCGCCTCGAACAGCCTTGATGCGCTCTGCTCGCGCTATGGCATCGACAACAGCCGCCGCACCAAGCACGGCGCCTTGCTCGACTCCGAAATTCTGGCCGAGGTCTATATCGAGCTGATCGGTGGCAAGCAGGCTTCGCTCGGCCTTGGCGTCGAGGCGGCGGCCGGGCGCCCCGGTCTTGCGATGGCTGCGGTCGAGAAGCCGCAGCGTCGGCGCCCGCTGGCTCCGCGGCTCAGCGAGGAGGCGCTGAAGGCGCATGAGGCCTTCATTCTCGGCTCGCTCAAGGCGCCGCTCTGGAAGGGCTATCTCGGCATCACCGACGACGCGGCGCAGTAGGCCGCCACGGTTGTCATTCCGGGGCTTCGCGTAGCGAAGAACCCGGAACCCACGACGGGGCGAGTCCTTTAAGACGCCTGATCGCGAGCGCTTACCCAGTCGTGGATTCCGGGTTCGCGCCTGTGGCGCGCCCCGGAATGACAAGGAGAGACGACAGACCTCATCGCGCCCTGCGGCGCGACATCATGTTGAGCGCCTCGATCAGGGCCGAGAAGGCCATCGCGGCGTAGATATAGCCCTTCGGCACATGCACGCCGAAGCCTTCCGCGATCAGCGTGCCGCCGATCATCAGCAGGAAGCCCAGCGCCAGCATCACGATCGTCGGGTTCTTGTCGATGAAGCGCGCCAGCGGGTCGGCGGCGAGCAGCATCGTCAGCACCGCGACAATGACGGCGATGACCATGACCGGGACATGCTCGGTCATGCCGACGGCGGTGATGATCGAGTCGATCGAGAACACCAGGTCGAGGATCAGGATCTGGAAGATCGCGGCGCCGAAGCCCAGCGTGACCGCGCGCGTGCCACCCTCGGCAAGCACCGACTCCGGATCGGGATCGACCTTGTGGTGGATTTCCTTCGTCGCCTTCCAGACCAGGAAGAGGCCACCGGCGATCAGGATCAGGTCGCGCCAGGAGAAGGCCTGGCCGAAGACCGTGAAGATCGGCGCGGTGAGCTTGACGATGAAGGCGACGGTGCCGAGCAGGCCGAGCCGCATGATCAGCGCAAGGCCGATGCCGATCTTGCGGCCCTTCGAGCGCTGATGCTCAGGCAGTTTGTTGGTCAGGATCGAGATGAAGATCAGGTTGTCGATGCCGAGCACGACCTCCATGGCGATCAGTGCCCCGAGCGCGGCCCATACGGCGGGGTCGGCGGCAAGCGTCATAAGGGCGTCCATCAGGTCTCCATCGGATACGGAAAAGGCGGGCGTCCCGGTTGGGGCGTCCGCCGTCGATCCCACGCACATGGAGAGAGGGAAGTTGTCCTGCAAGGACAACAATTATCCGCAATAAACGAAGAAAGGGCCCGCGAGGGCCCTTCCGTCAGACTTGCCGATGCAGCGACTGGTCAGTTGGTCGCGGTGCCCTGCTGGCCTTCGAGCTCCTGCAGACGCTGCTGGAAGAGCTGGGCGAAGTCGATCGGCGGCACGTAGAAGGGCGGGAAGCCGCCGTTCTGCACGGCCTCGGCGATGATCTGCCGGGCGAAGGGGAAGAGCAGGCGGGCGCAATCGATCACCAGCACGGGATGGACATGCTCCTGCGGGATGTTCTGCAGGCGGAACACGCCGGCATAGCTCAGGTCGAAGGCGAATAGCGTCTCGCCCTTGACCTCGGCCTTGCCTTCGAGGCGCAGCACGGTCTCGTAATCGTTGTCGCCGAGAGCGGTCGAGCCGACATTGACCTGCAGCGACATCTGCGGGCCCTGCTGCGCGTCCTGCTGTGCGAGCGAGCGCGGCGCCTTCGGGTTCTCGAAGGAGAAATCCTTGGTGTACTGGATCAGGGCGTTCAGGCTCGGAGCCGCTTCGGCGTCGGCGCCATTGCCGTTGGGAAGTTCGTTGGCCATCGGTCCCATCTCGTTCTGGCAGGCTGTCTCGGGGAAATCCCGTGCCTCTGCCGGCATTCGGGACTGCGCTCCATGCTATGGAGCGGCGCGCGCGTCGGCTATCATGGACATCGTGCCGGCACAAGAAGTCGCCTTCACAAGCGGGGGGGTGGATGTTACGAGCCACTCTCACCATATGACGGTGAAGGCTCGGCGCGCACCACGCGCACGGGCAAGGCCATAACGGGGAGCCGCGGGTCAGCTTTCGATGCAGAATTCCTTCGACATGCAGACTCTGATCTTCCTGGCCCTGGCCGTGTTCGTAGCCTGGAAGCTGCGTTCCGTGCTCGGCCAGAAGACCGGGCATGAGCAGCCCAAGGACCCATTCGCCCGTCGCGAGACGCCGCCGATGCGGCCCGATCAGGCGCAAGGCCCGGAAAAGCGCGACAATGTGATCCGTCTGCCCGGCGCCGCCAACGACCCCGTCGCGGCGGAGCCGCCTGCCGCCGAACGCTGGAAGGATCTGGCTGCGCCGGATTCTCCGGTCAGCGCCGGCATCGAGGCGGTGATCCGCCAGGAGCCGAGCTTCGATCCGCATGAATTCGTGGGCGGGGCCAAGGCCGCCTATGAGGCGATCGTCACCGCCTTCGCCCGCGGCGACCGCAAGATGCTGAAGGGTCTCCTCGCCAAGGAAGTCTATGACGGCTTCGAGCAGGCGATCAGCGAGCGCGAGAAGCGCGGCGAGAAGGCCGAGTCGAATTTCGTCTCGATCGACAAGGCCGATCTCGCTGCCGTCGAGGTCAAGGGCAAGACCGCGCAGGTCACCATCGCCTTCGTCTCGCAGCTCATCAGCGTCACCCGCGATGCGCAGGGCGCTGTCGTCGACGGCAGCGCCGAACAGGTCTCGGAGGTCAGCGACATCTGGACCTTCTCGCGCCAGCTCGGCAGCCGCGATCCCAACTGGCTGCTCGTCGCCACCGAATCCGCCGCGTGAAGCACGGCGGCGCCGGTGTCGCGCTGGCGTTCTCCGCAGCCCTGGGCCTTGCATCCGTGACCGCCATGGCCTCGCCGCCCCCGCTGCCTCAAGGAGCCCGCGCCGAGGCCGTGTCGCCGTCTGCGATCCCCGGATGGGCGCAGGACGATCACGCCAAGGCTTTTGCGATCTTCGCCAAGGGCTGTATGGCCGACCCGCCCCTGCGCCAGGGCGTGCCGTTGCCCGAGAGTCTTACCGCCGTTTGCGACAAGGCGAAGGCACTCGTCGCCGCAGGGCCGGTCGATCGCGCGCAGGCGCGAAGCTTTTTCGAGCAGAACTTCTCCTTCTGGCTGATCCGGCCGGAAGGCGGAGAGACCGGCTTCACCACCGGCTATTTCGAGCCCGAGTTCGAGGGCTCGCTGACCCGTTCGGACGACTATCCGACGCCGCTCTATGACCGGCCGAAGGGTCTGGTGACGCGCTTCTCCGAGGATGACTTTCCGGGCCTCGACAAGGCGCTCTCGGCCGCGCGACGCACCGCCGGGGGGTTCGAGCCCTTCCCGGATCGCACCGCGATCGAGACCGGCGCGCTCGACGGCCAGGGGCTGGAAATCCTCTGGCTGCGCGATCCAGTCGACCGCTTCGTGCTGCAGGTTCAGGGTTCGGGCCGCGTCCGCCTGCCGGATGGCTCGGTGACCCGGCTGAGCTATTCCGGCCGCAACGGTCATCCCTATACCTCGCTCGGCCGCGTGCTCAGCCAGCGCGAGAGCATTCCGCCCGAGCAGATGACCATGGACCGGCTGATCGCCCGGCTGAAGGCCGATGCCGGCTTTGCCCGCGATCTGATCCGCCTGAACAAGTCCTTCGTCTTCTTCGCCCGCCGCGACGACCTGCCGGCCGAGAGCGGTCCGATCGGCGGCGCGGGCCTGCCGCTGACACCGCTCCGCAGCATCGCGGTCGATCGCACGGCCTGGCCCTATGGCGTGCCGGTCTGGATCGACACCACGATTCCGACCGGAACCGGTGGCGACGAGCATCTCGCCCGCCTGATGATCGCGCAGGACACCGGCTCCGCCATTCTCGGGCCCGCCCGCATGGACCTCTTCGTCGGCTCGGGCGCTGCGGCCGGCCATCGCGCCGGCCTGATCCGCCACCCCGTCGCCTTCACATTGCTCTGGCCGCGCTGAGATGCGGTCCCGCCGCGGCAAGACACTGACGGAGGCCGATATCGCGCTCTGGCGCCAGGTCGCGCGCTCGGTCAAGCCATTGCCCGGCCGGGCGCCGGTCGAGCCTGAGCCGGTCCCGGAGCAGGCAGTTCCCGCGCCAACCGAAACCGCAATGCGTGCCGTCGCGGCCGCTTCGCCGGTCAAAGCCGCCGCCCCGTCGGCTCCGCCATTGGCACCCATCGAGCGGCGCCTGCGCACGCAATTGCGCCGGGGCCAGCAGAGCGTCGACGCTTCCATCGATCTGCACGGCATGCGGCAGGACGAGGCCCACCTGGCGCTGCATGCCTTCCTGCGCCGCGAGCAGCGCCGCGGCTGCCGCATCGCCCTGGTGGTGACCGGCAAGGGCGCGCTGGCGCCGGCACTCTTCGGCGACGAGCGCGGCGTTTTGCGCCGGATGGTGCCGCACTGGCTGCGCCTGCCCGAATTGCGCACGCTGGTCCTGGGTTTCGAGGAAGCCGAGCAGCGCCATGGCGGGTCCGGCGCGCTCTATGTCCGCCTGCGCCGCTTGCGGGAGCATGGGCCGTGACGCCCTTCGGCCAGCGCGTCCGGGCCTTGCGGGAGGCGCGCGGCATGACCCTCGCGCAGATGGCGGAGGGCCTCGGCGTCTCGCCGGCCTATCTCTCGGCGCTGGAGCACGGCAAGCGCGGCCGGCCGACCTTCACCCTGATCCAGGGCACGATCCATCTGCTCGGCGTGATCTGGGACGAGGCGGACGAACTCGTGCGTCTCGCGGATCTCTCGCATCCGCGCGTGACCATCGATACCGCCGGGCTCGATCCCGAGGCGACGCTGCTCGCCAATCGGCTGTCGCGCGAGATCGGCCTGCTGGAGGGCGAGGATCTGCGTCGCCTCGCCGCCATCCTCGACGAAGCCTCCAAGCGCCGCGATCCGGCCTGACCGGCATGCTTGACCGCACGGCATGCGGATGCGACAGGGCCAGCATCTTCCCTATCGGCCGACGGGCCGCGCCCTCCGGACAGAGCAAGCAAGAGCCATGACCCAGACCCGTACGGACGTCCTCGCCCTCGGCAATGCCATCGTCGATGCCCTCGCCTTGGCAGAGGAGGATTTCCTCATCGCCCAGAAGCTGACCAAGGGCGCGATGATGCTGATCGACGAGGCCCGTGCCGAGCAGCTCTATGCCGCCATGGGTCCGGCCCGGATCATCTCCGGCGGCTCGGCCGCCAACACCATCGCCGGCCTCGCCTCCTTCGGCGGCAAGGGCGCCTTCATCGGCAAGGTCCGCGGCGACGAACTCGGCAAGCTCTACCGTCATGACCTGACATCGCTCGGTGTCGCCTTCGGCACGGCCGATGCGGCGGAAGGCCCGGCGACCGCGCGCTCCTTCATCATCGTCACGCCCGATGGCGAGCGCACGATGAATACCTATCTCGGCGCTTGCCAGGGCCTCTCCGTCGCCGATGTCGACGCCAAGGCCGTCGAGGCCGCCGATATCGTCTATCTCGAAGGCTATCTCTGGGACCCGCCGGCGGCCAAGGAAGCCTTTCGCAAGGCCTCCGAGATCGCGCACAAGGCCGGTGGCCGCGTCGCCATCACCCTGTCGGATTCGTTCTGCGTCGACCGGTATCGCGACGAGTTCATCGGCCTGATCCGCAACCGCATGGTCGATCTCGTCTTCGCCAACGAGCACGAGCTCAAGAGCCTCTACGAGACCTCGGATTTCGACACGGCCCTGTCCTGGCTGCGTTCGGAGAACATCCTCGCCGTCGTCACCCGCTCCGAGAAGGGCGCTCTGGCGGTGACGCCGGACGGCATCGTCGAGGAGCCGGTCTTCCCGGTCGAGCGCGTGGTCGATGCGACCGGAGCCGGTGACCTCTTTGCCGCCGGCTTCCTCTATGGGCTGACCTCGAATCGCGAGACCCGCGACTGCCTGCGTCTCGGCGCGCTGGCCGCGGCCGAGATCATCTCGCATGTCGGCGCCCGGCCCGATGTCAGCCTGAAGACGCTGGCGGGCAATGAAGGGCTGCTCTGAGCGCAGCGTCCTCTGTCATTCCGGGGCGGCCCTCCGGGCCGGACCCGGAACGCACGACCGGGGCTAGGCCCGAATTACAATTCCTGCCGCAGCGCTTAATGCTCGGTCTCACCCGATCATGGCTTCCGGGATCTTCGCTCTGCGAAGCCCCGGAATGACAAGTCGGGGTTCCTCCCTCAATACAGTGTCGCCTTGACCCGGCCCGGCAGCGCCTCGTCATAGGCCCGGCCGTCGAAGGTCTCGACCTCTGCGTTGCGCGCCGTGATGTCGCGCAGCATCGTCCCGGCCGAGGGCAGGCTGCTCCGGTCGACCTGCCGCTCCGGGTTCCAGAGCTCCGCCCGCACCACCGCGCGCGAGCACTGGAAGTAGACGGCATCGACATGGACGATCATCACGCTCGCCGGCAGCTTCCCGGCCATCTCGAACTGCGAACACAACTCTGAATCGCAGGAAAGCTCCGCACGTCCGTTCACGCGCAGTGTCTCGCCGCAACCGGGGATCAGGAAGAGCATTCCGATTCGATCGTCGAACAGGATATTCTTCAATGAATCCAGTCTGTTATTGCCTTTTCGGTCGGGAATCAGGAGCGTTTTCGCGTCCCGGACCGTGACGAAGCCCGGCAGATCCCCACGCGGCGAACAATCCAGCCCCTCCGGACCGACCGTCGCGAGCACGAAAAACGGCGAGGCGGCGATCAGCGCGGCATAGTTCGCATCGACATGGTCGATCTCCTTGAAGAGCGACGCGGGTGCCATCGGATTGGGATAGGCGCGGGCGAGGTCGTCGAGCGAGGCGATGCGGTGGTCGGACATGCCGGTCTCCATGGATCGGCATATGTCTAGACTATTGCGGATGCTGCGTCACCACCTCGCGATCAGCGGGACAATCCGCCTGCGATGGCTGCCGCAAGACCGGCCGGATTGTCCCACGGGATCGAATGCCCGGCCCCCGAAACGATGGCGATCGCGACTCCCGCCTCCGGCAAGCCTGATGCGTCATCATAGGGCAGCGACAGTTCCCCGATGATCAGCGTGCGCGGCACCGCGAGCGACGCCAGGATGCTGCGCCATGTCGGATCGCTGCCCTCGACGAGCGAGCGCGCGGTCCGCTGCACGGCATAGGCGGCGCTGCGGGCGAGCGAGGCTGCCCAGATATCGTTGCCCTCCGCCTGGGCGGCGCTAACGATCGCGTCCTGGCCGCCGGCGCAATACTCCGCTTCCCGTATTGCCGCGATGCCCCGGCTGAATTGGCCTCCGCCCGGGTCTAGATTGGGCTCGCCGACGACGAGCCTGCCCAGCCGCCGCCCCAGCATCGCCGCAGCGGCGATCGCAACAGTGCCGCCCATGCTGTGCCCGAACAGGTCGACCTGCGGCAGCCCCAGCGCATCCACCAGCGCGACGACGCTGCGGGCATGGTCGTCGATCGTGTAGCCGAACGCCTCCGGACGGTCGCTGAAGCCGGAACCCAGCAGGTCGACCAGCAGCATGCGCCGCCCGCGCAAGGTCGGATCGGCCGCGACGGTCGGATAATCGCAGGACGAGGCGCAGCCGAGGCCATGGATCATCAGCAGGGTCGGGCCCTCGCCGGGCAGGTCGTGGTAGCGCAGCGAACCGCCAGCGTTGGGGACGGCAAACGATTTCATCGGCAGGCACTCCGGTTTCCACGGAAGGCTAGGCAACGGCACTGTCCGGACATGGCGGGATATCGCTTCGCCGAAAAGCAAAACGCCCCGCATCAACCGATGCGGGGCGTCCTGTTTCACACGCGGGTAGCTTGGCCGATTACTCGGCTGCGCCCTGCTTCTCGCGGGCCTTCTCGGCATCGCGCTCGGCCTTGAGCTTCTCGGTGATGTCCTCGCCGGTGGCCTGGTCGACGACCTTCATCGAGAGGCGGATCTTGCCGCGCTCGTCCATGCCGAGGAACTTGACCTTGACCTTGTCGCCTTCCTTGACGACGTCCTGCACCTTCTGAACGCGCTTGGGGGCGAGCTCGGAGATGTGGACGAGGCCGTCCTTGGCGCCGAAGAAGTTCACGAAGGCGCCGAACTCCATGATCTTGACGACGGTGCCGTCATAGATCACGCCGACTTCGGCTTCCGAGACGATCGACTTGATCCACTTGATCGCGGCTTCGATCGACTTGCCGTCGGCCGAAGCGATCTTGATGGTGCCATCGTCCTCGATGTTCACCTTGGCACCGGTCTTCTCGACGATCTCGCGGATGACCTTGCCGCCGGAGCCGATGACTTCGCGGATCTTGTCGACCGGGATCTTCATCGTCTCGATGCGCGGCGCGAACTCGCCGAGCTGGCTGCGCGAGGCGGAGAGCGCCTTGGCCATCTCGCCGAGGATGTGCTCGCGGCCGCCCTTGGCCTGCTCAAGGGCGACCTTCATGATCTCCTCGGTGATGCCGGCGATCTTGATGTCCATCTGCAGCGAGGTGATGCCCTCGCCCGTGCCGGCCACCTTGAAGTCCATGTCGCCGAGATGGTCCTCGTCACCGAGGATGTCGGAGAGCACGGCGAAGCGCTTGCCTTCGAGGATGAGACCCATCGCGATGCCCGCGACCGGCGACTTCAGCGGCACGCCCGCATCCATCAGCGCCAGCGAGGTGCCGCAGACGGTGGCCATCGAGGAGGAGCCGTTCGACTCGGTGATCTCCGAGACGACGCGCAGCGTGTAGGGGAACTCGCTCTTGGCCGGCAGCATCGGGTGGATGGCGCGCCAGGCGAGCTTGCCGTGGCCGATCTCGCGACGGCCGGGCGAACCCATGCGGCCGGTCTCGCCGACGGAATAGGGCGGGAAGTTGTAGTGCAGCAGGAAGGTTTCCTTGTAGGTGCCTTCCAGCGAGTCGATGAACTGCTCGTCGTCGCCGGTGCCGAGCGTGGTCACGACCAGCGCCTGGGTCTCGCCGCGGGTGAACAGCGCCGAGCCGTGGGTGCGCGGCAGGACGCCCGCTTCCGCGACGATCGGGCGGACGGTCTTGCCGTCGCGGCCGTCGATGCGGATGCCGTCGTCGAGGATGTTCCAGCGCACGATCTTGGCCTGGGCTTCCTTGAACTGCGCGCCGACCTTGTCCTTCGGGAAGGTGGCGACGCCGTCCGGCGTCTCGGAGACGAGCGCGGCGACGACCTTGGCCTTGACGGCGTCGACGGCCTTGTAGCGCTCGGCCTTGGCGGTGATCTTGTAGGCGCTGCGCAGCTCGGCCTCAGCCGTCTTCATGATCGCGGCGAGAACGGCGGAATCATCCGGCGGGTTGAAGTCGCGCGGCTCCTTGGCGGCCTTCTCGGCCAGGCGGATGATCGCCTCGATCACCGGCTGGAAATGCTTGTGGCCGAACATCACGGCGCCGAGCATGACCTCCTCGGTCAGCTCCTTGGCCTCGGACTCGACCATCATCACGGCGTCCTGGGTGCCGGCGACGACGAGGTCGAGCGACGATTCCTTGGCTTCCTCGATCGTCGGGTTCAGCTTGTAGGCGCCGTCGATATAGCCGACGCGGGCGCCGCCGATCGGGCCCATGAAGGGCACGCCGGAAAGCGTGAGAGCGGCCGAGGTCGCGACCATCGCGAGGATGTCGGGATCGTTCTCGAGGTCATGCTGGAGAACGGTGACGACGACCTGGGTGTCGTTCTTGTAGCCTTCGACGAAGAGCGGGCGGATCGGACGGTCGATCAGGCGGGAGACCAGCGTCTCCTTCTCGCTCGGACGGCCCTCGCGCTTGAAATAGCCACCGGGGATACGGCCGGCGGCGAAGGTCTTTTCCTGGTAGTTCACGGTCAGCGGGAAGAAGTCGAAGCCCGGCTTCGGCTCCTTCGCGGAGACGACGGTCGCGAGCACGACGGTCTCGCCATAGGTGGCCATCACGGCGCCGTCGGCCTGGCGGGCGACCTTGCCGGTTTCGAGGACGAGCTTGCGGCCGCCCCAGATCAGTTCTTCGGTTTGGATGTCGAACATGTGTTTCGTCTTTCGGTCGGGTTCGACCCGTCCGGTGCCTTCAGGCCCATGGGCAAGACGGCGGAACGCTCGGGTGGGAAAGGATTGTGCGCCCGAGCGCTCGGCGATCCTGCCATGGACGTCTTGGGCGTCCGGCGGGTCACGCGGGAAGGCCGCCCCATGCGGCTGCCGCGAGAGTCAGGCAGGTCACGCCCCATGGCGGCCTCGCCCGAAAAGGAGCCGCCCGGAGCAGGTCGCACCGGGCGGAAACTGTCAGCTTTCGATCAGCGGCGGATGCCGAGCCGTTCGATCAGCGTCTTGTAGCGAGCCTGGTCCTTGCCCTTGAGGTAGTCGAGCAGGGAACGGCGCTGGGAAACCAGCTTGAGCAGGCCGCGACGCGAATGGTTGTCCTTCGCATGCGACTTGAAATGGCCGGTCAGGTTGGTAATGCGCTCGGTCAGGATCGCGACCTGAACTTCCGGCGAGCCGGTGTCGTTCGGCTTGGTGGCGTATTCCTGGAGCAGCGCGGTCTTGCGCTCGGCAGTGATCGACATCGGGAGATCCTCGTGTTCGGGTTGATCTGGCGGGCCAGGCCGGGATGTCGTCCAGCAAGGTCCGAAGCCCGCGATCCCCTCATCGGGGAAGGGTCGCGCAGCCGACAGGTTAAGCCGGTTGCCCGGGCATATACACGAAATCGGCGGAAATGCCAGCGCCGTCCGGAACCGGACCGCCAAAGCCCGGTTTGACTCGCTAACGTCACCAGAAGGCGGGGCTCGCGCGCCCCGAAGGGCTGTCCGATGGCGCCGCGTCCGGCCTGGAAAGGCTACCTCAAGCTCTCGCTGGTTTCCTGCGCCGTCGAGCTCACCGGGGCGACCAGCCAGAGCGAGAAAGTCTCCTTCCGCATCATCAACCGCAAGACCGGGAACACAGTGCGGCGGCAATATATCGACAGCGTCAGTGGCAAGCCGGTTGCCGATGACGACGAGGTCAAGGGCTACGAGATCGGCGACGACGAATATCTCCTGGTCGAGGAGGACGAGATCGAAGCCGTGCAGATCGAATCCTCGCACACGCTCGCGATCGAGAGCTTCGTCGATCGCGCCGATATCCCGCAGATCTATTTCGACACCCCCTATTACGTGACGCCCGCCGACGAGGTCTCGGAGGAGGCCTTCGCCGTGATCCGGGAAGCGATGGCGAAGCAGAAAAAGGCCGGCATCGCCCGCATCGTGCTCTATCGCCGCGAGCGGCCGGTGATGATCGAGCCCTTCGAGGAAGGCCTGCTGCTGACGACGCTGCGCTATGACAAGACGGTCAGGAAGCCGGAGGAGGTCTTCGACGGGCTGGGCCGGCAGAAGACCGATCCGGAGCTGGTCGACCTCGCCACGCATATCATCGCGAAGAAGCAGGCAGCCTTCGACCCTAGCGGCTTCGACGATCGCTACGAGGACGCTCTTCTGGAGCTGATCCGCGCCAAGCAGAAGGGCAGGAAGCCTCCGGTTGTCCAGGCGGCGGAACGGCCGGCCAATGTCGTCAACCTGTTCGATGCCCTGAAGAAAAGCCTTGCCGGCGCGGATTCCGGCAAGGCTCCGGCGAAATCCGCCCGAAAACCCGCCAAGGCGGCGGCGAAGAAGCCGGCGAGCAAGGCGCGCAAATCCGCCTGAAGGATCATCCCGCTAGCGGGGAAGGCCGATGTCCACGCTCGATCTGTATCGTTCGAAACGCGATTTCACCCGCACGCGCGAGCCGAAAGGAGGCGACAAGCGCCGCGACAAGGACGCGAAGGGTGGCGCCTTCGTCGTTCAGAAACACGCGGCCCGGCGCCTTCACTACGACTTCCGGCTGGAGCATGGCGGCGTGCTCTGGTCCTGGGCGGTGACCCGGGGTCCGAGCCTCGACCCCGCCGAAAAGCGCCTTGCCGTCCATGTCGAGGATCATCCGCTTGAATATGGCGGCTTCGAGGGCACGATCCCGGCCGGGCAATATGGAGGCGGCTCGGTCATCGTCTGGGACGAGGGGCGCTGGATTCCGGAGGGCGACCCGGCTGCGGGCATGAAGAAGGGGCATCTCGTCTTCGTGCTGGAGGGCCACAAGCTGCAGGGCCGCTGGCATCTCGTGCGGCTGAAGCCGCGCCGTGGCGAGAAGCGCGACAACTGGCTGCTGATCAAGTCGGAGGATGAATTCGTCCGCACCGACGAGGACATCCTCGAAACCCAACCGGATTCGGTGAAATCCGGGCTGTCGGTCGAGGCGATCGGGCAGGACGAGAGCAAGGGCGGGGTCTGGGACACGACGAAGCCCGCCGGGGAAGCGGCTGCGGCTGTCCGGCCGTTGCGAAAGGCCCCAGCCCGCAAGACCCGGAAGTCAGATGCCTCGGCCCTGCCGGACTTTATCGAGCCCTGCCTCGCCACGCTTCAGGAGAAGCCGCCTACCGGCGAGAACTGGCTGCATGAGGTCAAATTCGACGGCTACCGGCTTCAGGGCCGGATCGACCATGGCCAGGTCCGGCTCCTGACCCGCTCCGGTCTCGACTGGACGGCACGCTTCGGCAAGGGCCTCGCCGCAGCGCTGACCGGCCTTCCCTGCGAGACAGCATTGATCGACGGCGAGCTGGTGGCGTTGGCCGAGAACGGTATTTCCTCGTTTTCCGCGCTGCAGGATGCGCTGTCGGCGGGGCGTGCGGCCGGGCTTGTCTATTTCGCCTTCGATCTCCTGCATCTCGATGACGAGGATCTGCGCGGCGAGCCGCTTTTGGCTCGGAAGGAGAGGTTAAAGCATCTGCTGGAGGGCATCCCGGCCGAGGGGCCGTTGCGCTTCAGCGAGCATTTCATTGAGCCGGGCGGTGTCATGCTCGACCATGCCTGCCGCATGGGGCTCGAGGGTGTGGTCTCGAAGCGGGCGGATGCGCCCTATCGCAGCGGCCGCGGCCGCGACTGGATCAAGTCGAAATGCACGCAGCGCCAGGAATTCGTCATCGCCGGCTATGTCCCGTCCAAGGCCTCGCCACGCAAGCTCGGCTCGATCGTCGCGGGCTACTATGAGAATGGCGAGTTGAAGCCGGCTGGCCGCGTCGGCACCGGCTTCACTGCGACCTCGGCCGCAGCGTTGAAAGCCAAGCTCGACAAGCTCGCGACGGACGCGTCACCCTTCAAGGGCGCGGCTGGCCGCGAGCGCGGTGTGGTCTGGGTCAAGCCTGAACGGGTCGCCGAGGTCGAGTTCCGCGCCTGGACGGCGTCGAAGACGCTCCGCCATGCCGCGTTCATCGGATTGCGTGAAGACAAGCCGGCAGGCGAGATCGTGGCGGAGATGCCGGTCGGGCCGGTTCCGCAGAAGCCGAAGGCCCGGAAGACAAGGGCCGCTGCTGGCCGTGTAGCGCCGGCGCGGACTAGCGTGAAGCTGTCCAGCCCCGACAAGCCGCTCTGGCCGGAGAGCGGCTTCACCAAGCAGGATCTGCTCGCCTATTACGCGAAGATCTGGCCGCTGATGCAGCGTTTCGTGGTCGGGCGGCCCCTCAGCCTGGTGCGGGCGCCCAACGGCATCGAGGGCCACCGCTTCTTCCAGAAACATGCCGGCCCCGGCATGCATGATGCGGTCAGGCGGCGGAAGGACGCAGATGGCGAGGAGCTGATCTATATCGAGGATTTCGACGGGCTCGCGGCGCTCGTCCAGCTTGGCACGGTCGAAATCCATGTCTGGGGCGCGACCATCGATGCGGTCGAGACGCCCGACCAGATCATCTTCGACCTCGACCCCGATACGGGCGTGCCGGTCGAGCGCGTGCGCGAGGCTGCATTGACCGTGCGGCGGCATCTCGACGATCTCGGTTTCGCGAATTTTCTGAAGGTCTCCGGCGGCAAGGGGTTCCACGTCGTGCTGCCGCTGAAGCCGAAGGCCGATTGGGAGCGCGTCAAGACCTTCGCGCGTGACTTCGCCAGGGCGATGGAGCAGGCCGAACCCAAGCTCTACACGGCGACCCTGTCCAAGAAGGCGCGCCGGGGCCGCATCTTCATCGACTATCTGCGCAATGGCCGCGGCGCGACGGCGATCGCTCCCTATTCGACCCGGGCTCGAACGGGCGTGCCATTGGCGATGCCGGTCGAATGGCAGGATATCGACAGCCTGCAGCCCGATGCCTTCAAGGCCCGTGCGATCCTGGACGGCGATCTGCCGCCGGATCTCTGGAGCGGGTTCTTCGCCGCCGGAAAGCCGCTCACTGGCGGGTGAGCGGAAGCGGAATCCGCTCGCTTGCGGCCGGCGCCAGGCCGCGATCGTAGCGCTGCTGCGCCGCCTCGACCTCGCCGATATGCGCCTCGGCCCAGAGGGTGAGCTGGTTCACCGTCTGTGCCAGCGTCCGTCCGAGCCCGGTCAGCGAATATTCGACGGTGACCGGCACCGTCGCGAACACCTCGCGCTGCACCAGCCCGTCGCGTTCCAGGCTCTTCAGCGTCTGCGACAGCATCTTCTGCGAGATGTTCTCGATCCGCCGCCTCAGTTCGTTGAAGCGCAAGGTGCCGTCGTCGAGCGCGATCAGGATGAGCACGGCCCAGGTATCGCCGATGCGGTCCAGCACGCGCCGGGTCGGGCAGAGCGCCTGGAATGGGTCGGGGCGTTTCAGCATGGCGGTTTCCCGGCGGTGACCATGTCGCGTGAAAGTGCCTTCTTTACGGGGCCGCGCGGCAGGATCAGATAGGTTCCATTGGAGTGCAGGTATCCGCTGGATACCACAATAAGGAACCTCTGTCATGAAAGTTGCCAAGAAGGTCGCATTGATCGGCGCCAGCGGATTCATCGGCTCGCGCCTGCTGGCCGAACTCGCCGCCCGCGGCCATGCCGTTACCGCCCTTGTCCGCAATCCCGAGAAGGTCGCCTCGCTGCCCGGCGTCACCGCCGTCAAGGGCGATGTCTTCGACAAGGATGGGCTCGCCAAGCTGCTCGCCGGCCATGATGCGGTGATCAGCGCGGTGCATTTCAGCGCCAGTGATCCGCAGGTCCTGCTCGCAGCGGTTAAGCAATCCGGCGTCAAGCGCTATCTCGTCGTCGGCGGCGCCGGCAGCTTGGAGGTCGCGCCGGGCGTGAAGCTCTTCGACACCCCGGAATTCCCGGCCGTTTATCTCGACGAAGCCCGCAAGGGCGGCGCATTCCTCGATCTGCTGAAGCAGGAACAGGGCCTCGACTGGACCTTCCTGTCGCCTTCGGCCCTGATCCAGCCGGGCGAGCGCACCGGCAAGTTCCGTCTCGGCACCGACCAGCTTCTGGTCGACGCCCAGGGCAACAGTGCGATCTCGGCCGAAGACTACGCGATCGCTTTGGTCGACGAGTTGGAGAAGCCGGCCCATAGCCGCCGTCGCTTTACCGTCGGCTACTGAGGCCCGCACCATTACGAAGAGGGCCGCGCCTCCCTTGGGAAGCGCGGCCCTTCTTGATTGAGCGATTGCGGTTGCGCTTACGCCTTGCGGAAGCGCTTCTCGCCGATGCTGAGCGTGCCGCGCTTCAGCTTGCCGAGCGCGACCCAGCCGGTCTCGCCCTCGAAATAAAGCTTCGAGCGATCGACCGCATAGCGGCCGACATGCTTGGCGCCGGCAGCGGGCTTGGCCTTGTGGAACTGCCCGTCGGGCCTGAGGTCGATCAGGATCGACCCATCCTCGGTCTTCCACTGGCCGATCGCGGCCTGTTCGAAGGGGCCGAGCGTGTCGGCAGTGTCGAAATCGATCTCGAGCGGGCGGACGGAACGGCTGGCCGGCGCGAAGCCGGAGGCGAACTGGCCGAGAGCCTGAAGAACCTGGCTGAACTGCATGGTTTTCGTCTCCCTGTGGTGGTGACGGCTGAAACCGCTTGTCGCAGACGTCCCCGTCGGGACCTGTCAGCAAGCGGTGCGGCATCGATCGACTCCAGCGAGTCGGCCGAGAAACGTCACGGATTGAATGTGCGAGGGCGGCGTCGTGATGGAGCAAAGCTCCGGCGCCTGTCACGGAAATAGGCCGATCGCGCGCTTCGACAAGAGGCTATGCAAATATTTTCTCCGGGAAATGCAAACGGCGCCCTTTTGGGGGCGCCGCGCATGTCTTGTTCGGGATGCTCCGAGGCTCGCCTCAGAACTCCTCCCATCCGGAATCGCTGGCCCGGCCGCTGCCGCCATTGGCGACCTTGCGCGGCGCAGGTGCGGTCCGCGACTGGACGAAGGCCGCCTCGGCGAGCTGGCGCAGGCGCTCCGGCTCACCGGAGGTCGCCGCTGCCACAGGAGCAGGCCGCGCCGCCCGCACCGGCGCCTTGACCGCGCGGGGTGCCGTTGCCGGCTGGGCGTAAGCCGTCTGGCCGATGGCCTCGCGCCCGGTCCGGAAGGTCGCGACCAGCGCATTGAGCTGCTCGATCCGGCCCGAGAGCGAGCCTGCCGAAGCCGCGCTCTGCTCGGACAAGGCCGCGTTCTGCTGGGTCATCTCGTCGAGATGTGCGACCGCCTGGCTCATCTCGTCGATGCCGTTGGCCTGCTCCCCCGAGGCCGCCGAGATGTCGGCGATCGTCGCCGCGACCTTCTGCGAGGCCGCGAGGAGGCGGGCGTGCTGGTCGCCGGCCTGCCGCACCAGCTGCTCGCCCTCGCCGACCTCGGCATTGGACGAGGAGGTCAGCGCGGAGATGGCCTTGGCCGCCTCGCCCGAGCGCTGCGCCAGCGTGCGAACCTCGGAGGCGACGACGGCAAAGCCCTTGCCGGCCTCGCCGGCGCGCGCCGCCTCGACCGCGGCGTTGAGCGCGAGCAGGTTGGTCTGGAAGGCGATGTCGTCGATCACCCGGATGATGTCCGAGATCTTCTGCGAGGCCGTCTCGATCCGGGCCATGGCGTCGACCGCCTGGCCGGCGATGGCGCCGCCCGACTGCGCCGCCTGCATCGCCTCGTCGGCGATCCGCGCGGCATCCTTCGAGGCCTGGGCCGAGGCCTTCACCGAGGCCGCGAGCTCCTCGGTCGTGGCGGCGGTCTCCTCCAGCGACGAAGCCTGCTCCTCGGTGCGCTTCGACAGGTCGTCGGCGCCCATGTTGATCTCGCGCGCGGCGAGGCCGACATCGGCCGAGGTGGTCTGGATCGTCGCGACCGTGTCCGACAGGCGATCGACCGTCTCGTTGATCGCGCCCTTGAGGTCGGCGAAGCGGCCGCGATAGGCCGTCTCGACCCGATTGGTCAGGTCGCCGCCCGCGATCGCCGAGAGCGCTTCCGCAAACTCCGTCGTCGCCCCGTCGACAACCGCGTTGATCTCGTTGATGCCCTCGACGAGCTCCTTCAGCGGCCCCTCCATGCCGCCGACATGCGCCTTGCCGGAGAAATTGCCCTCGCGGGCATCGGCGACGATGGTGGCGACCTCGCCCAAGAGCTTCTGGACATGGGCTGCCTGTTCGGCATCGGCGAGCATGGCGAGTTCGCGGTCGCGCCGGTTCTGCTCGAGGGCGAGCGCGTTCTCGCGATAGATTTCGAGCGCCCCGCTCAGTGCCCCGATCTCGTCCGGCGCGGGAGCGGCCGGGATGGCCTGGGCGAAATTACCCTGCTGCATCTCGTCCAGCGCGGATTTCAGCGAGACCAGCGGCCGCGCGATCCGGCGCTGCACGCCGCGCAGGCTCATCACGCAGATCGCGAGCAAGGTGGCCAGCAGCGCGCCGACGATGCCGAGCTTGATCCAGGCGGCGGTGAGCTTCTTGTCGGTTCGCACGACCATGTCGTCGAGCGACTGGGTGACGGCCGAAACGATGGCGGTGAACGGCCCGTTGCATTGCTTGGTCCATTCTTCCGCCGCGATGACCGGACCAGCGCCCTGGCCGAGCTTGCCGATCAGCTCATCCATCTTGCGGTTGGAGGCTTCGACCTCGGCCGACATGACACCGACCTTCCGGGCAAGCTCGCTGCCGACGCCGGGGCGCGATGCGAGCTGCTTCAGCGTCTCGCCGGAGGTGTTGGAGACGCCGCGCAATTCACCGAGCTTACGGATCTGCGCGGTCTCCAGCGGCTTGCCCGAGCCGAAGACCGGACGGAGAACCGAGCACTGCGTGCCGTAATTCGAGCGGACGTCCCAGCCGGCCGACTTGAAGCCCTGCAGATCGGCGAGGATCGGGTCCGCGAGCCGGGCGGCATTGGAGGTCTCGTCCGAGGCCTTGACGATGGCGGCCTCGATCGCGCCGATGCCGTTATACCAGGGCATGGTTGCGGCGAGGCTGCGCTGCGCCTTCGGCTTCGACGCTTCGGCATAGAGATCGGCCATCCTGGCGTCGGTCAGCTTCTGCTGCTGCTGGATGCCGGCGATGAGTTCCTTGCGGCCGGGCAGGCCGGTCTCGTCGAGCTGGGCGACAGCATCGGCGATGCGGCTGCGATTGCTTTCCTCGATCTGCTTCAACGCCGCGGTCGGGTCATCGGCGACCTGGATGCTGGTCTGCGCCTGTCCGCGCGCGGTGCGGATCGCATTGCCGGCGAGCAGCAAGGCCTTGTCGGCCTCGACCAGCTCCGCCAGTTCCATGTTCGTGCGCACGTCCGAAACGGATTGATACGCCATGTAGCCGAGGGCGCCGATGCCTGGCACGCACAGGCAGGCCATGGTGGCGACGAGATAGTTCTGGATCGACGAGGGAAAGAATTTCACGGCGGTACTCGGGCGTGACAGGCGGTGATGAAGGCGGTGATGAAGGCGGGGAGGCAGGCCGCAGCCTGTCCTCGTTCCGCCGTCTTATGGCCGATTAGATTAAGATTGCGCTTAGCCTGCCCGGCGACTTGCGTTCCAGTTTCACGACGGGCACGAAAGGGCCATGCACCGCCGTCTCGTCTTCGAGGAACCGGTTTCGCGCGCCGCTATCTGGAGCCGGCGGCTGGCGTGGTTTGCGTTTGCTGTCCTGCTGCTCTCGCTGCTGCTGGTCCGTTTGCGCGAGCCGAGCATCGAAGGGCTCGCGCCGGTCGCCGGCGCCTATGTCCTCGTGCTCGGCGCGCTAGGCCTTGCGATCCTCGCCTTCATCCGCATCTGGCAGTCCGGCTACCGCGGCGCCGGCATGGCGGCCGGCGCGATGCTGCTCTCGTTGATCCTGCTCGCGCCGGCTGGCTACGTCGCGGTCCGCCTAGTCACGCGGCCGGCCCTGGCCGATGTCTCGACCGATATCGACGATCCGCCCGGCTTCAGCCGTTCGCAGGCCGCGCTGACCGCGCGCGCCGGCCGGGTTCCGCCCGATGTGCCGGCTGAGCGCCGGCGCCTGCAGCGGCAGGCCTATCCCAAGGCCGTGCCGATCCTGCTCGAACTGCCGGCGGAGGCCGCCTTCGACCTCGCCAGGCGGGCGGCGCTCGGCCTCGGCTGGCAGGTGCTGGAGACGGCACGGCCGGGCGGGCGCAGCGGCGCGGGACGGGTCGAGGCCGTCGCGCGCGGCCGCATCCTGCGCTTCTCCGAGGACATCACCATCCGCATCAGGCCGCGCGTCGATGGCAGCCGCATCGACATCCGTTCGGCCTCGCGCCTCGGCAGCCACGATCTCGGCGCCAATGCAGCGCGCGTCGCGGCCTTCGCCGCCGAGATCGACCTGCTGATGGAGAGCCGCTGAGCGGGTATATCAGGCGAGCTTGTAGCGGCTGCCGAGAGCCGGGATGACGTCGCTGGACTGGACCGTGCCGCGCAGCACGAGGTCTTCGAGCTGGGCCAGCACCGAAAGCGCCGCGGCCCCGTGCAGGGCAGGGGCCAGGCCCTGATAGATCACCGGCACCATCGCGGCGATCGTCTCGTCACCCTGGCTGAGGCGATTGAGCACGGCGGCCTCGCGCTGGCGGCGGTGCTGGACGAGTCCGCGCAGGAAGCGCTGCGGCTCGGTCACCGGCCCGCCATGGCCCGGCCAGTAGCGGGCGTGCTCCAGTCCGCGCAGCTTCTCGATCGAAGCCATATAGGCGGCCATCGAACCGTCGGGCGGAGCGACGACCGAGGTCGACCAGGCCATGACATGGTCGCCGGAGAACAGGGCCTCCTCCTCGGCCAGCGTGAAGGCGAGATGATTGGCGGTATGACCGGGTGTCGCCACGGCGGCGAGGCTCCAGCCAGGACCGGAGACGGTGTCGCCGTCGTGCATTTCCGCGTCAGGCACAAAATCGGTATCCGCGGCGGCATCGAGCACGCGGCCTTCGCCGGGGCCGAGTTCGCGCGACGGACGATGCGGCCCGCAACCCACCACCATCGCGCCGGTCGCAGCCTTCAGCGCCGGCACGGCGGGCGAGTGGTCGCGATGGGTATGGGTGACGATGATGTGGCTGACAGTCTCGCCGCGGACCGCCGCCAGCAGGCGTTCGACATGGCCGGGATCGTCGGGGCCGGGATCGATGATTCCGACCGTGCCGCGGCCCACGATATAAGAGCAGGTGCCGGTGAAGGTCATCGGCCCGCCATTGCCGGCGATGATCCGGCGCACCAGCGGGGACAGGCTCGCGACCGTGCCGGCCTCCGTCGTTGCGCTGCGGTCGAATTCGATCTCGTCGCTCATCTCGGGCGATGCGGCACTAGCCGGTCGACTTGCCGCCGCAGCTCTTGGTGTCATAGGGCCCGAACAGCGGGCCGAAATTGCCGCATTTGTCGCAACCGGACAGGAGCACGGCCAATCCGAGGATGCCGGCAAGGAGAGTGATGCGCTTCATGGCCTCGACCGTTCGATTCGATGAGGCGGCACTCTAGAGATTGTCGGGGTGCGGCGACAGGGGCGAGGAGCCGGGCGGCGCTCAAAGACCGAGATCGGCGAGCCAGCCCAGGATGCAGATCGCCGAGATGGCGATCAGGGCAAGCGTGGCTTTCGCATCGGCCGGGCAGTCGCGCAACATGGTCGTCTCCGTTTCGGAGCCGACGCAATAGGCATGCCAGTTGACGGTTGGGTGACGGTTTCCCGATCGGATAATCGGCCGAAAAAAGAAAAAGGCCCGTGAGGGCCATTTTCTCTGAAATCTTGAAATATCGCGGGAAATTTTGGTCGGAGTGGCAGGATTTGAACCTGCGACCCCCTCGTCCCGAACGAGGTGCTCTACCAGGCTGAGCCACACTCCGATCCGCTGGTGGCCGGCTTATAGCCAGCACGCGGCTTCGGCGCAACAGGCTCTTTGCAGGTTGTGGAGGAATTCTTGCGGCGCGGGCAGGGCGCGGCGCGGCATGATGGTTGCACACCGCCTCGCCCCGTTCTAGAAGGCGCCGCAGATTGGGGCGTCGCCAAGCGGTAAGGCAGCGGTTTTTGGTACCGCCATGCGGAGGTTCGAATCCTCCCGCCCCAGCCAAAACACGCATATTGTCAGGTATTTGGCTGATTATAAGCTGCTCTCGGCTACTCTGAGAAACACTGAGAAGCAGCGCTTTTTTCCATGGATTTCCCACACGATTCTTGGTGGCAAATGGATTGATCGGGCCAAATTCGGCACGGCTCATTCTTCCATCGACGGCGGCTTATAGTTTCGGCGAGCGTTTTTCTGGGCGGCTGCCAAACTTTTCTGGGTTTCCGGTTCTCCCAAACGCGTTGGGCGGATTTCCGCAGAAGGCTCGGAAGAGACCGAGGGCTCGGCCGCAGCGAAAAGCCTCTCCCTTGTCGATCCGAGTTGAGAGAGTCGGCAGTCTTGGCCCCAAGGCCTGTGCCGGATCACTCTGCCGTTCGAGCGCGCATCAGCTCCGCGACGAACGATTTCACCAACCTCGTCTTCTGCGAGTCAGGCCTGAAGAGAAGGATGCTCTTGAAATAGACTGCAGGCTCGAATGGGCGAAACACCAGCCCTCGGGTCGCAAACCCTTCCGCCGCGGCTGGGTTGGTTATCCCGATACCGACGCCGCTGAGAGCCAAAGCACACAGAGTTCCCGAGCTAGGCGTTTCGGCGATAATCTTCGGCACAACTCCCTCAGCCTGAAGAATTGCATCGAGGCGGCGACGAGCGCGATCCTCCGGTGCGAGTGCAATGAAGCGGACGCCGTCCAGGTCCTTGGGGCCGATCACCGATTTGCTTGCCAGAGCGTGCCCCGGCGGCAAGGCACAAACGGCTCGAACGCTCGCGAAAGCCTGGTGTTCGAGACCAGTCAGGTCGACTTCATCAGCCGCCAGCCCGATGTCGAAACCTCCGGTGCTGACCAGTTCCCTCACAACCGAGGATGCATGGATCTGCAGGTTGACGGCGATCTCGGGCTGCTTCTGGTGGAACTTGTGTATCGCGCGGGGGACCAGCGTTGCGCCCAGCGCGGCAAGGCTCGCAATTCTGAGCGAGCCAGCTCCAAAGTCCCTGATGCGAGCCGCTTCCGCCCGGATGCGATCGAGGCCAACGAAGCTCTTCTCAACCTCATTGAGCAGCATTTGAGCTTCGGGCGTGGGCACAAGCCGGCCCTTGATCCTCTCGAACAGAACGAACCCTACGCCCTTTTCCAGCTCGGCTATCGTTCTGCTCACCGCGGGCTGGGTTATGTCGAGCAATTCAGCCGCTCTGGATGCCGAGCCCCCCAACATCACTGCCCGGAAGGTTTCCAACTGCCGATAGTTCACGACCGGAATCCTATCAGGTTAAGGCATAGAACTATGTTCTGAGGTCAGTTGTTTTCATACGTTGGTCGCCTACGGTTTGTCCAACTTTGAGGACACCCATGCACGACCTGACGCTCTGTGTTCACCACCCGGCCGTTTCCCACGAGGGTTTTGCCAGCCTGGCAGTGCCAACGCATCGCGCATCTACGATCGTCTATGAGGACGCGGAGTCCTTTGCTCGTAGAAAGCAGCGTGGCCCCGACGGCTACAGCTATGGTTTGCAGGGAACCCCTACGACCCGAACCCTGGAAGCTCAGATCACCGCTCTGCATGGCGGCGCGCGAACCGTTCTGGCGCCATCAGGGCAAGGCGCCGTGGCGTTGGTCATGCTGGCTGTTCTCGTGCCGGGTGACCGTGTGCTCATTCCGGATACGGTCTACCCGCCTGTCCGCGATTTCTGCATCAACTACCTCGTCCCGCGAGGCATCACGTTCACTGCATACGATCCGCTCATCGGAGATGGCATCGCCTCGGTCATTGACGATCAAACTCGGCTGGTCTGGGTCGAGTCGCCTGGCTCGGGAACGATGGAAGTGCAGGACCTCGCTGCGATCAGCCGGGTGGCGAAGGCCCGTGGAATTCTGGTCGGTTGCGACAACACCTGGGCAAGCCCGCTTCTGTTTAAGCCGCTGGCCCACGGCGCGGACTTCGTGGTCGAAGCGCTCACCAAATACGTAGGCGGACATTCCGATCTCCTTCTCGGGTCCGTCACTGTCTCCGACCTCGGACTACGCCTGAAACTGAAGGACACTCTGCGGCTTCTTGGGATTGGCGTTTCACCCGACGAGGTCTCTCTCGCGCTGCGTGGAATCGAGACGATGGGCCTGCGCATCGCCCACACGGGCCGTATCGCCGAGGAGTTCGCTCGCCGGCTCAGCAATCGCTCCTCAGTCGAGCGCGTGCTCCACCCCGCGTTACCCTCATGTCCCGGGCACGAGGTATTCAAGCGCGATTTCAAGGGTGGCAGCGCCGTGTTCAGCATCGTTTTGAACCCTGGTGCCGAGCGTCGCCTCGACGCCGGGCTGAGCGCTCTGAAGGTTTTCGCACTCGGCGCCTCATGGGGCGGAACGCGCAGCCTCATCGCGCCGATGGCGATCAAGGAAGGCCGCACCGCCACCGTTTGGGCAAGCGAGGGGACGGTCCTTCGCATCAGTATCGGCCTTGAGGATCCGGACGAGCTTTGGAGCGACCTGGAGAGACTTCTAGATGCGCTTCAACGGCCCGACGCGAAAGTAGCCTGAACACCAACCACCAAAAAAGGGGAAGAACATGAAAATTTGGCACAATGCTCGGAACTGGGCAGCCTATGCGGTCGCGGCTGGCTCGCTAACTGCAATCGCAACCGCGGCCCATGCTCAGCAGACCGTCGAGCAGATCAAGCAGCGAGGCTATGTGATCTGCGGAGCGAGCCAAGGGAATGTGGGGTTCTCTGCGCCGGACCAGAGTGGTGCGTGGAAGGGTCTCGACGTCGACACGTGCCGTGCCATTGCGGTCGCGATTTTCGGCGACAAGGAGAAGGCGCGTTTCGTGCCCCTGTCCGGGCCCCAGCGTCTCACTGCCCTGCAGACTGGCGAGATCGACGTGCTGCCGCGCACGACGACGTGGACGCTGCGGCGGGACGCGAACGGCCTCAACTTCTCCTTCCCCAACTACTACGAGTACGACGCGTTCTTGATCCCGAAGAAGCTCGGCGTCACCGAGACGAAGCAGATGAAGGGCGCATCCGTGTGTCTCCAGACGGGCTCGACCACCGAGGTCACCGTTGCGGACCTGTCTCGGGAGTATAAACTCGATCTCAAGCCAATTCTCTTCGACAACGTCCCTGCCACCCGACAGGCCTTCTTCGGCGGGCGTTGCGATGCCCTGATCTCCGATGCCTCGGCGCTCGCGACAGCCCGGGCGACGCAAACCAAAAATCCGGATGATTACGTCATCGTTCCGGCCAGCGGGCATTACGAGGCATTGGCGCCGTCCGTGAGGCATGGCGACGATCGCTTCTACGACATCGTCAAGTGGTCATTTCAGGTCCTGATCGCGGCAGAGGATCTCGGAGTTACTCAGGCCAATGTCGATGAACAGCTCAAGTCGAGCGATCCCAGGGTCCAGCGCTTTCTGGGCGTCGAGCCGGGGAACGGACAGGCGCTCGGGCTGGATGAGAAATGGGCCTACAATATCGTCAAGCAGCTCGGAAACTACGGCGAGATCTTCGACAAGCACATCGGCCAGAACAGCCCGATCAAGCTCGACCGCGGACCGAACAAGCTCCACAAGGACGGCGGGCTGATGTTCCCGCTCGTGTTCAACTAGTCCACCGGGACAGCGGGAGAGGCCCGGCCGCCTCTCCCGACGAGCGCGAGGGCGCGTCATGCTTCGTTTTTGGTTCGATCGTCGCGTTCGTTCTGCCGTCTGGCAGACGGCAATCCTTGCGGCTTTTCTGGCGGCGGTCGCCTGGCTGACCGCAAACACGCTCGACAATCTGGCGCGGCGAGGAATCCAGACTGGCTTCGGCTTCCTGACGAGGCCCGCACGCTTCCCGATTTCGGAAGGCTTTCTCGCCTATGAGCCAACGCAGACATATCTGCGGGCATTCGCGGTCGGCCTTCTGAACACGGTCTATGTGTCTGTGCTCGCGATCGCCGCTGCAATGGTGATCGGCTTCTTTATCGGGCTCGCCCGGCGCTCGCTGAACCCGCTCGTTCGCGGCGTTGCCGCCAGCTTCGTCGAAGCGATGCGAAACACGCCCCTCGTGGTTCAATTGCTGTTTTGGTACGCCGTCCTCACGATCGGCCTGCCATCGCCTCGCGCGGCGTTGGAGCCTGCTCCGGGGTTGTTTCTTTCGCTGCGGGGGCTGTTCTTTCCCTGGCCCGTCTTGAACGGGTGGGAAATCCCGGGCTGGATCGCGCTCGCCGCGGCCGCTCTCTCGGTCGGTGCGGCCTGGTTTCGTCGGACCGCTGCTCGGGTGCAGATTCCGCCTCCACGCGTGATTGCCGTCGGAGGGTTGGGACTTGCTGCGGCTTCGGCCTGGGCGGTTGGCGCAACCGTGAGTTTCGATCGGCCCGCGTTGCAGGGCTTCAACTTCACTGGCGGTGCGACACTGACCCCAGAGTTCATGGCGTTGATGCTGGGTCTCGTGCTCTACACCTCCGCCTTCATCGCCGAGATCGTCCGGAGCGGCATCGACGCAGTTCCGAAAGGACAGTGGGAGGCCGCGCGATCGCTGGGCTTGCGGGAGCCGCGGATTCTTTGGCTGGTCATTCTGCCTCAGGCGGTGAGGTTGATGGTACCGCCGATGACAAGTCAGTTCCTGAATGTCGTGAAAAACACGACCCTAGCGCTGGCCGTAGGCTATCCCGACTTTGCTTCCGTCATGGCCACGACGATCAATCAGACGGGCCAGGCGATCGAAGGCGTGCTGATCCTCATGGCAGTCTATCTGGTGGTTAGCCTGTCGGTATCGACACTGATGAACGGCTACAACAAGCGCATCATGCTGGTGACGCGATGACGGTTGCGGATTTTTCCTTGGAATCGACCTCTCCGACGCGCATGAACCAAAAGTCGGCCAGGCCTCCGGAACGGCGCGTGTCGCCTCTGTCGGTGCTGTTCGGCAACTTCGGCAGTGCGGCGCTGACGATCGCCCTCGGTGCGGCTTTGATCCTCGCGCTGCCGCGCATCATCCAATGGGGCGTGATCGACAGCGTCTGGAGCGCAAACGACGGCGCAGCTTGCCGTGAAGCGACCGGAGCCTGCTGGGCGTTCCTGCGCGCCAAGTTCCGGCAGATCACCTTTGGAATCTATCCCCCCGAGCAGCAATGGCGGCCGCTTCTGGCGATGATCCTGGTGTTCGCGTGCATCCTCTGGAGCCTGCCGCCTCGCAACTGGGGACGAAACTTGCTCGTGATCTGGGGGACGGCCATCGCGGCGTTCCTCATACTGATGCAAGGGGGACTGTTCGGTCTCGTGCCGGTGCCCAGCGCTTACTGGGGCGGTTTGCCGGTGACACTGATCCTGGCAGTTTCCGCGCTCGGTATCGGCTTCCCGCTCGGGGTCTTGCTCGCGCTCGGACGACGCTCCGCGATGGCCGTTCCCCGCATCCTTTCGACGGGCCTAATCGAGGTCATCCGCGGACTGCCACTGGTCAGCCTGCTCTTCATGTCGTCGATCATGCTTCCAATCATGCTCCCCGACGGGATGGCGATCGACAAGCTCGCCCGGGCTGGCGTGGCGCTCACCATTTTCTCTGCGGCCTATCTCGCGGAGATCGTGCGCGGCGGCTTGCAGGCAGTGCCTTCCGGGCAGGAGGAGGCGTCCCGAGCGCTCGGTCTGAGCTGGGGGCAGGCGATCCGCCTGGTCGTGCTGCCCCAAGCCCTTCAAAAGGTGATTCCGCCCCTCACGAACACGATCATCGTGATGGTCAAGAATACTGCCCTGGTCCTCGTGGTGGGGTTGTTCGATTTGCTCAGCTCCGGGAAAGCAGCGCTCACCGATCCGGCCTGGCCAAGCCCCTTCACGGAAACCTACCTCTTCATCGCCGCCATCTACTTCGTGATCTGCTTCGGAATTTCGCGATACAGCGCCTTTCTGGAGCGGCGGGCGGGCGTTGGAAACGTGCGCTGACAAGCGACCCGAGCATCGTCTGGGAGAGTCTTCATGAACGTGAGCGTGAACAGGCCCGTGCCGACCAATCAGGACGCGGTTGGGATGGTCGGCGTCAACAAGTGGTACGGCGAGTTCCACGTGCTGCGCGACATCAACCTCAAGGTCGGCCGTGGCGAGAAGCTGGTCATCTGCGGCCCGTCCGGCTCGGGCAAATGACAGGCCCGGTTGAGCTGGCGCGTCGTGATCGGCTGGCGCGCCGCCGCGCGCGGCGCCAAACCCGTTCTGCCGCTCCCCGCCGCACCTGGAGCGGTCTCCGTCGAGGGTATCTCCTTCAAGGCGCGCGCAATGCCGCCCCTCGACATCAAGCCGCCCAAGCCGGACCAGCACCCGATCTGGACGAGCTACGACGAGGTCGTCGACCAGACCTTCCACACCGGCTTCCAGAAGTTCATGGCCGGCGTCTTCAAACGATACGGTCAGTTCATCCTCGACAACGCCGACCCCAACGTGCCTGGGCGCACGCCCCTCGAGCTCGCCGAGAAGCTGACCCAGGCCGTCAAGCAGAACCCTGCCAAGGCCGAGGAGCTCATCATGGCCCACGATGCGGAGCGACGCAGCCGCGAGGCCGCGCTGAAGTCACCCGTCATCTGCGCCGACACGCCAGCCGACCGAGCCGCTAGGCCGAAGAACCATTCTGCCATCCCCAAGCGCCGGACGTCCCGGGCTACGCCCGACGACACCGAGCCGCTCCAGCACGGGACCTCCCCACTCGAGCGCCCGGGACTGACGCCAGTAGAGCAGCCCGCGCCGCAGCGCGAGGACGCACGGAAGGTTGCGCCGCCGGAACTGCCCGCGCAAGAGCCCTCTTCCGGCAACAGCGAGGAAGTGCCGAAGCCGAAACGTAAGAAGCGCACTAAGCGGGAAGAGCGGCAGCGCGGAATTCTTGCGCTGAGAAATCGTGGTCGCGCCCGCGATTTTGAAAGATAGACCGCAAGCAGCGCTGGCTACGTCTCTGGTAAAGCACCTAGGTCCAGACCGGCTCAGGCACGATAGGGAAAGTCTGAGGATAGGGCGGCGTCGTCCAACGCACCAGGGCGGCCCATACTTCTGTCAGACCACGTCAAGCCGCTTCACGGGCTGATCTTGTGCAAGTCGGACCATGTTCGCTGGGACGGAGGGATGACAGGCCTCATCGCAGGCGAACTCAACCAAGGGCTTTTGACCCTGGTTTTTCCCTGCTTCCCGAACAACCCGCAGCCGCCCGAAGGGGCGGCGCGATCCAGGGAAATGGAGCGCGCGGGTCGAGGCCGAACAGGCCGGGTTCGACAGCCTGACCGAGGCCGTCCAGTGCGCGGCAGAGTCTGTCGGGCGTCCTCTCGGAGAGCACACGGAGCGCTCAGCGCGACAATCGAAATCACTGCTCACGAGGGCGAAGCCGAGTTTGCAGTGATTTTGTATATCGTGCCATTTTTGCTGGGGTTTGCTTTCTGCGAAATGAGCCCTGGGGGCTGCATTCTCGCCCCTATCTGACGGTTCCTCCGGCCTGCGGTGGTGCCGGCGCGCTCGATTTCCAGCGCGTGGAGCGGTTGAAGTGGAGCCTCTTTTAATTGCACCCTCGCTAAGCCGGGGGTGCAAGGCCTCCCACGGGGGTGCAATGACAACGCACGATCGCCAGATCGCAGGGGCTATCGCGTTCTGAGGCCCTTGCGCTGAACGAAGAGCGCTGCCCGGGCCCAGCATAGGGGTGCAGTCGCGACCCGCGGGATCGCGCTGAATCAGGGGTTGCGCTCCTGGGAGCGCCGACCCGACACGTGGTGCTGCGGGAGCGTGGGGCTAGTCAGCGCCGCGCCGTCGGACGGCATGGCGCTTACGGCGCGGACCTTAGACAGCTGCAGCCGGAAGTCGCGGATCATTCCGCGCGAACGGAGCGCATTGATGTTGGTCTACAGGAATCGATCGGCTCGCCGAATATCCGCGGCACAGCGCACGAGTTGAGAAATTGAGTGCGCGACGAGCAACGCGAATCACAAAAACACGACCCAGAGACATGAACTCAAATCAATCCACGAAGCCGAAAAGAATTGGCGATTTTTTTTGGACTTAAATCCTTGATGCAGCAGTCAACATCTGCATCCGATTCGGTAAATGTGAAAATGTGGAACACATTCAAAACTTTCGTTGACGAATAACGCATCCACACCCACGTTAATTCTCGAACAATATCTGATCGAACAGAGCAACTCATGCGAAAGCTTAGCCATAAAGGCTCAAGCGCAAGGAGAGCTCTTTGCCTGGAACTCACGATGGTTACTCGACACGAAAGGCTACTGAACGAGCAGAGGGCTCTGCACCAGGGCATTTGCAAGCTCATGCTCAAGAGCAATTCCTATGTCGACATGCTCGCGTTGCTCCCAACGCTGGCAGGGATGCGCGAGGACGCACTTCAGACTGGGTATTACATCAAGACAAACGCGCATCATGAGCCGCTCTTCGACGGCTCCCTCACGCGTGATCTGGTCGCGGCGCTCGTCGATGCGCAGCTGTCCGTTCTGAGAGGACCAATCGGGCACCGCACGGCCGAAGCCGTCATTGCGTCCATTTGCACAACGATGGGCAAACACCATCTGGCGCCACGTGAACGCTCTCGGGCATCGGCCCGCCGCGATGTTGCCAGATCGGAGATCTGTCTCGCCAGCGCGGAAGCGCTGTCGCTGGTGCTCAACAAGGTCGTGGCACAGCGCATTTCCAAGCGTCGTCGTCAGGCGCGCCAGCAGGGTCGGCGCAAATGACAAAGAAGAGCCTGTTCAACCTCCTCAAGGCCTGGAACCAGCCGCTGGTACTAGGTGAAGCCTCCGACGGGCCTCTTGCATTCGGAGCGCGCCAGGGGACCAAAGCGAGCGGAGGACAACACCGCCGGACTGACGAAGGCGATCGTCTGGCGCTAGCCGCCCAGACCGGCGCGGTCAGCATCTTGGCACCGATTCTGCCGGAAGGAGCGCTGAGCAGGCGCTTTTCGATAACTGAAGCCAGGAAATTCGCTGACGAGATTGGGACGACGATCTTTCATCTCCTCGCTGAGGGAGCGCAGATCGAAGATTTACTGAGTTCAGAGCTCGATCTCTACGTCAATGACCGCATCTCCGCATTCCTGAAATCACACAAGGGCCTAGCGCCCGTATTGACACGGCCCGGGCCGAATGACGGCGCAGCCGCCCGCGCTCCGCCGAAAAGCCTGGAATCGAACACCGCAATATTCGACCGCCTCGACGCTCTCGAGAAGACAGGCGGCGGCGAAGAGTCTCCCTTCTTCCCAATCTAGAGGAACAAAACATGGATAATCGTAAGCATCCACGTAACGGTATCAAACAGCCCGAGGTCGAAACCGTGAAGATTTCCGGCGACGACGCGGTGACATCTGACGCCTTTGCAAAATTCGATAGTGTCATGGCATTGCAAGTGCAGGCTCCGCCCAGCATCTCCGAGGGCGACGGGCACTTCAATCGTTGGGCGGTTCATTCGCCCGAGCGGCTCATGATCATGGTAACCGGCGTCAAGGGAGGGCCGGGCAAGTCGACGATGACGATGAGCCTCGTCGATGTGCTGCTTTCCTATGGCATCCGATTTCTGGTTTGCGACGCCGATCAAAAGACGAGGGACGTCGGGCCGGCCTGCAAAGACGAGCCGAACCTGCGTGTAATCGGTCTTAAGCTCGAGGCTCGCACCGGCATGCAGGGCCTTGTCACGATCATGAAGGAGACGCAGATCTCACCGGTCGTCGTCAACTTTCCGGCGGGTCTGACGAGCCCCTTCGACGAATATGGTCCGCCGCTCCGTCGCGCGCTCAAGGAGTTCGGGTATCAGCTGGTGATCCTCTACATGCTGTCGCCGCTTCATGATTCCGTGAACCAACTCGGCGTTCTGCTGGACCAGATGCCTGACGCGACTGTTCACGCCGTGCTAAATATCAAAGAGGGCCCGACAGAGCAGTTGAGTGACTTCGGATACTATCTGGGACATCCGGTGCGGAAACGTGTCGAAGCCCAAGGGCGCACGCTCCTGATGCCAGTCGGCCCTCGCGCTGCCATGAACCTGATGGAAAGTCAGAAACGCACCTATCGACGCATCGCCAACGACCCGTCGACCGACTTTTTCGACAAAACCCTGCTTGAGACGTTTCTCGACGACATGGCCACGCAACTTGAGCGTGTCTTCGAGTTCAGGAGGCCCATCTGATGCCTCCGATTAATACTGTCACGTTGATTCAGGCGCGACATCTCCTCGGCGAGATCGCTGACGCTCTTGCCCAGGAAGATCCCGCAAAGCAGCTTGAGAAGATCTCTCGAGTAGTCGGCATTCCGGCAAACCAGTCCATATTCGCATTGGTCGTGCTGATGCATACGATGTCACTGCGCCTGGAGGCGCAGCAGGTCGAATGCCGTGAAGTGTCAGCCCAACTCGCCATCGAGGCGGGGAAACTTCGCGAGCTGTCAGAGGGCATCCAGCAGAAGCAGAGTCTGAAGGCGCAGTTTCGCGCCTGGTGGCCTTTCCTACTTGGTGCACTCTCCTGCGGCTTCCTTGCAGGCGCCTTGTCGGCACTTCTGCTGATGCCGCGCCCGCCCGCGCTAAGCCCGGATCAGCAGACGATGGCCCGGGCGCTTCAGCTCATGTCCTCGAGTTCTGCACCGGCAATTCAAGCTCTCATCGACACTGGCGACATCAAGGCGATCGCTGATTGCTCGATGCCAGGATGGATCCGGATGGAGAAGAGCTGCTTGGCGTTCACTCGTCCTGGGCCGGACGGGGCGCAGGTCGCCAGTGGCTGGCGGATCCGGCATTAAGATGGCTTCTCTTCGCTACCTCCAGTTCGATCCCAGGCGCTGGCAGATCGACATCCCCGCGCTCTCTGCGCCGGCCAACCGCGAATTCTTGTTCAGCGAGGTCGCGCGCAAGGCGGGCCTCGATCCAACGCAGTCCGTAGCACTCGTCAGACTGTCGGTTTCCCCATCCCGCTGGCGACAGTCCCCGTTCAGCCACGGTCCCCTGCGGAGAGCTCTCGTCATCTTTCCGTTCTTGTGCTCTGTGAACGGCTGGTTCAAGGCACTCGGTTACGACGTCGTTGAGTTCGATCCGATCTCGAAAGGCTGGCTTCTGCCTGCGCACACCGACACGATGCTCGAGGGCTGGCTACAGTCACTTCTAGCGTCACACTTCGATCTCCTGCTGATCCAATATGGAAAGACCACAGCACTGGTTTTTCGTTAGGTCTCCAAGTTTGATCGCAACGCTTTCGCTGGCGTATGAAGCCGATCCAAATTCCCCTTTGACCAAAGGAGAGCTGCGAACGTCTCCCCGCAGGCCTTCAGGCTTTGGCGGCCATCGATTTGGCGAACCAGGGATGATTGTTCCAGAGCCCATGGCTTTTGGAGATCATGGCAGCGGCGTCGAGCAGATCGGGGATGAGCTGCTCCCGGACAGCGCCCTCTTCCCAGCGCGCCGTCGGCACCGATACGTTGAGCGCAGCGATCGGCCGCCCCGCGCGATCCCTAGCCGTAAGCGTCGGTCTGCTGGCTGCTGTCGCCGAGGTTTCTGCTGACGAGGCGCTATCAGCCGGCGTTCTGATTGGTGCGGGCAAGAAATTTGTCGCGGGCGCGGATCTGCGCGAGTTCTCGGCTCCGCTGGTTGAGCCGCAACTTCCCGAGGTCATTGCGGCTATTGAGACCTGTCCAAAGCCGATCGTCGCCGCGCTTCATGGCCGCGCGCGGTGGCTACGAGATCGCGCTCGCCTGTGACGGGCGTGTCGCGCTCGCCGACGCCGTGATCGGGTTGCCTGAGGGCACCTTCGGCATCATTCCGGGCGCCGGTGGGACGGTGCGCTTGCCACGTCTGACCGATGCCGCGACAGCGCTGGAGATCGCTTCTACATGTCGCCGGGTCACCGCCCCCGAGGCGGAAGCGCTCGGCATGATCGATCACGTCGTTGCAGATCTACGAAGCGGTGCGGCGGACGACACGCTGTCGCTGAAGAGCCACAAGCGCCGCCTGCGTGAGTTGCCATCACGACCGGTCGATGAGCCGCCTTCGAACGTGCTGCCGCTGTGGCAATGAAGCGCGGGCGCGGCCGGTCTTATGCCTTGACGCCTCCTGTCCGACTCTAATCGAGTTCTCCAAAGAACCAGCTTGAGGCAACGGCGGGAGATCATATCAATCGCGGACTTGTCCACGTCCACCCGATCTTGGCGAAGGGCCAACGTAGTCGGCGCTACGCCTATGCGACGCCGTGGCGAAGCCGCTTGTCAACGGCAAGTAATATCATGCTCGCGGCGATCGCGAATCCGACGATCAGCAGAGCGAGCGCCATGATCAGGCTTGTATCATGCAAGCCGATCGCCTGCATGAGCAGAAACCCGACGCCTCGCTGCGAAGCAAACATCTCGCCGAGCAGCGTCCCGATCAGCGTCAGCGAGAATCCGAGGCGGAGCCCGGTGAATATCTCCGGCCTGGCAGCGGGCAGGAGCACGCTCCAAGCACTTTGCCACCTCGTTAGCCGAAGCGCCCGGGACGTCCTCCCGAGAACTGGAGGCAGGTTTCGCAACGCCCCGAGTGTGAAGATCGCGATAGGCATGATGCCATGGATCGCGCCAAATGCGATTTTGGACGGCATCCCAATCCCGAATATCAGCAGCACGATCGGGTAGAGGGTGATCTTGGGAAGCGAGTAGAAAGACACGAGGAGAGGCTCGCCGACCTCCCCGGCGAGCCGGTTCATGCCGAGCCCGAAGCCTAGCCCCACACCGATGGCCGTCGCGATCACGAGTGCCAGGGCGAACGCGCGCGCTGTCTCGGCCAGATGCGTGCCAAATCCGTCGGAAACTACCAGCGCCCAGGCGTCTCGAACGGTCTCGAGCGGCGGGCGCAAGGCGAGATCCCCAATTGCCCAGAATGCGAGCTGCCACGCAGCGAGCAGTCCGAGAATAACGAAGAAACTATTCCTTAAACTCGTCATTAGGACCGGCTCCTGCGGCTCAACAGTCGCTTTTCCCAAGCGTAGAACAACGCGTTCACGGTCCCCGCAACGAGCAGCACGAACAGAATGAGCGGGTACATGATCTCGTTGTCGAAGTTGTTGTAAGCGAAGACGATCTCATGACCGATGCCGATACGCGACATGATGAACTCAGCACCGATTACGCCGATAAAAGAATACGAGACGGCGAGCTTGACGCCGGTCGCAAGGTACGGCCCGGCATGTGGCAGATAGATGCGGCGCGCGGCCTCGACGGGGCTCATGCCGTAGACGGCAGCGGTCTTCCGTAGGACCCGAGGTATCCGGTCCAGGGCGTTGATCGTGTTCACGATGACTGCCACGACCGCTAGCATAAAGCCGATAACGATTTGAGGTGCCTCGCCCACGCCGAAGATCGCGATCATCATCGGATAGAACGCGTAGATCGGCACTGCATAGTAGGCAGTGAAGAATGGGGACATGGCGTCGGCCAGGGAGCGCGACCGCTGGATGAGCACTCCGACCACAATGCCGACCAGGATGGCCGACGAGCAAGCGATCGCGATCTTCGCCAGCGTGTGTTCAATTGCGAGCTGGACGCGGCCGGATAGCAGCAGCTTCCAGAGGCCCGTGGCCATCTCACTCGGAGGCGGCGCGACGAAACGGGCAATGACACCGATGCGGGCGAGGACCTCCAGGACGACGATGACGGCGGCGATCAAACAGAGCCTCAGGGCTGTCGCTCGCTTCATCTCACCCGACCTTGTGAGAAAGAGCAGACATCGACTCGCTGCGCAGCCGCGTCCAAAGCCGCGCGGTGATCTCACCAAACCGCGGGTCCGAAACGACCCGGCTATCGCGGTCTCGACCCCATGGCGTCTCGACGATGTCGATGATCCGTCCCGGACGGGCGGACATCACTCCGACGCGATCTGCTAGCATCGCGGCCTCGTCCAGGGCGTGCGTGATGAGGAGTACTGTCGCCCCTGTCTCGCGCCACAGCTTGAGCAGCTCCTCACCCATGATAAGCCGCGTTTGCTGGTCAAGCGCGCCGAAAGGCTCGTCGAGCAGGATCAGGCGGGGCCGTTGCACAAGCGTCCTGGCAATGCAGACGCGTTGACGCATGCCGCCTGAGAGCTGGGCCGGATAGGCAGCTGCGAAGTCTTTGAGCCCCATGAACGCCAGAGTATCGTCGACCCTGCTCTTGATCACACTCTCGCCCAGGCCGGCGCGCCGGATGCCGAAGGCGACGTTGTCAGCGACGTTGAGCCACGCAAATGACGCGTCTTCCTGGAAGACAACTCCCACGCCTTCGGGGACGTCGCCGCCGTCCAAAGAACGGCCTTCGAAGGTCGCCGCGCCTTCGGTCGCCGGCGAGAGGCCGGCGACGATGTCGAACAAGGTGGACTTTCCGCAGCCTGACGGCCCGACGACCGCGAAGAACTCGCCTCTGCGCAGGTCGAGATCGATCGGCCCGAGCGCCTTGACCTGGTTTTTCGGATCGTCTCCGAAGACTCGTGTCACCCCTCTCAGGCCGACATGGACAGCAGCGTCGATGGCCATGGCGTTCATTTCAGTCCGCGCTCGCTCTCGGGCAGAAAACGTTCGTCTATGAGCTTCGCCCAGTCGACGTCACCCTCGGCCGCGCCGACGAGAATCTGCGCGCGCCACATCTCCTTCAGGCCGGCAAGGTCGAACTTGCCGGCGCTCCAGTAGGGCAGCGTGGTTTTCGCCTCGATCAAGTTCCTGACGGACTGGATCGCCACCGGCAGTTCCAGCTTGTAGACCTTAGCCACGATCGCTGCCGCCTCCTCCGGTCGTTCCTTCATGAAGGCGACCGCCTTCGCGCGGCCCGCAACGACGGACTTCAGGAAGTCGCCCCGCTTTCCGGCGGCCGCCTCGGTGGTTACACCGACGACGTTGCTCATGGACGGGAAGAGCTCGGTGGCAGTCGCGATGATGCGGTACTTGTCGCGATATTTGGAGAGCAGCGGCTCGGTAGCCGGCGCGACGTCGATGGCTCCGAGGTCGAGGGCGACTAGCGCCTCGCCGAGGCCGCCGGTCATCACCAGCTGGACGTCCGACGGCTTCAATCCGGCCTTCTCCACGATGAGCATGGCAAGGGCCTGACTCACGGAGCGCGGGCTCGAATAGCCCAGCTTCTTGCCCTTGAGGTCCGCAATCGACTTGATCGGTGAGTCCGACTTCACCATCCAGCCGAATTCCGAGACGGTCTGGACGTTGTTGCTGATAATCTTGAGCGCGGCGCCCTGGCGGATGGCGGTGGCGACCGCAATGGGGCTGACTTCTGCATAGGCGATGTCGCCCGCAAGCAGGTTGCGGACTGTGGTGCCGCCACCCTGCGACGACAAGATGCCGGTCACCTTGCCTTCAAAGAAACCTTTCTCCATCGCGATTGCAAAGGGCATCCCGCTCGCGGATACGCCATAATTGCTAACGACGATCTCCTCGGCTTTGATGGCCGTCGCATGGAGGGTCCAGGCCAACAAAGCAAGAGAAAGGCATCGCGCACGGGCATCTTTGAAGATACGCATTTTAATCCTCCCAATTTTCTCGTTTGTATTTTATCGGCCGGCGTCAACCCTGAGACGTCCAGTACTCCCAGATGCGGCCGACGACCGCATCTGACAGGTTGGTTCGACTCGAGAGCTCGATCTCGCCGGCGGTCAGCGGTGACAGGGGCCCCATCTGGATCGCCTGAAGTTGAAGCTCCGCGTTGAGCTTCAGATGTACGGCGCGGAAGGTCAGCTCGCGGACGGATCGACCGACTACAGTGGCGCCGTGCCTGCGCATCGCGACGACCCAGTTGTCGGCCAGCGTGGCAGCCAAGGAAGCGGCCTGCTCCGGCGTACTCACCAGCAGGTCGGTGTCGCCGAATTCGTCGCGGCTGTCCCAGCTCGGTACCCGCTGTCCCATCACCGCGCCGAGATGGCAGACTGGTACCATGTCGATGCCCGCCGCGCAGAATGCGACGACAGGCGGGGCGTGGTTGTGGCAGATGGACATAACGTCCGGCCGCGCCTTGTAGATTGCGCCATGGATGACGCGCTCGGCGTAGAGCTTTGCGTCGGTGGGGCGGACCGGGCGGTCGTCAAGGTCGAGCTCGACGAGATCGGCACGCTCGACCAGAGCCGGGCTGCGGGACCGGGAAATGAAGTAGCGCTTGGTATCGTGAGGATTGCGCGCGCTGACATGGCCGAAGCCGTCCAACACGCCCTCACGGGCGAGAACACGATTGGACGCAACGAGATCGTCAAGGACGGAATCCAGATCGCCGGCACGCAGAGGCGCGGGCGCGCCAGCGCCGGAGGCGAGCGCTACGCTCATATTGCTTAATCTCCCTATCGAAGGCCATCGTGCTCGCCGCACGCCATAGACCGTGCGCCAACCGAGGCACTCACGGTGCCCAGGCCCCTCATTGCGCTAAACTTGTCTGAATTGGCCGCGTGCGACAAAGGCTGTTTCGATTTCACGGCCAGCGAAAAAAACGCTCGCGTCAACGCGTGGCTCATGGCATCGCTGTCGTAGCGTCGCAAGACCCGACCGCGCCTCGAATGGCTTCCGCTCCAGAGGACCGAGAATGAGATTCCGCCAACTGGAGTGCTTCGACCGCGTGTGCGAGCTTGGCAGCATCACGCAGGCGGCGACATCCCTGAATATCGCCCAGACCGCGCTGGGGCTACAGATCCGGCAGTTGGAGGACGATATGGGCGTCGCATTGCTCAGGAGAACCAGCCGAGGCGTCGTGCCGACGGACGCGGGCAGGACCTTTCTCGACTGGGCCCGCCGCACGCTCGAAGGCAGGAGGGATATCAGGGTCGCCTTGGCCGCCTTTCGCGAGAGCGCGGCGCCTCGCACAGTGACGGTGGGGTTGACGCCGAGCCTCACGCTGCTGGTAGGGGCCGACCTTGTTGAGGCTATCGCGTCCTCACCTTTGAAAGTTGACCTCAAGCTTGCGGAAGGGCTCAGCCACGTCATGCTCGCGAGCCTTCCGACCGGGAAGATTGACCTGACTTTCGCGTTCAAGCCCGACGACGGGGGCTCGCACCGGTGCTCGCCGCTGCTGCGAGATTCTCTGTTCTTGGTTCGGGCGCCATCGGCCGGCATCAGGCTCGACAAGACGGTGTCACTGCGCGACGCGCTGAGCCATCGCTTCGCCATGCCCGATCGGGACGACGTCGTCCGCCGCATGGTCGAGAACAGCGCCTTGAGCGAAGGACTTGCGCTGGAGGTAGCCTACGAGGTGCAGTCGCTAACCGCGATCAAGCAGCTGGTTTCCCGGGGCTTGGCGTCGGCCATTCTGCCTCTCGGAAGCGTCTATGAGGACGTTGCGGCGGGAAAGCTCGCCGCTGCGCGCATCACAGACGCTTCGCTGGAGCGAACCCTGTACGCGATCCGGCCTCTTAACATCGATCCCGTGGTCGACGACCTGATCGTCTCGACCTTCCTTTCGCTCTACCGCAAGAGCGCCGGAGCATGGGGTATGGGCGAGGTGCTGATGCTCGCTTAGGCCGGCCATCGGAGTTGCGCCCCCGCTCTTCTCTCCATAGGGCGAAGCACTGCGGTCAGATCGTCGATCTCGACGCCCTCCGCCTTCGCGAGCCTGTAGGCGGCGAGCGCACTGCGGCAGGTGTCGACCAGGGCGCCATTGCCCGCCGCCGGCTCGGCGAGGAAGAGTTCGAGATCCTTGATCACGACATCGAGGCTGGCGCCGAAGTCGAAAGTGCCGGGAAGGATGTGCTCGGGGACCTTGCCTAGGGTCGCACTGTTCTGGCCGCTGCCGCTGTTGATCACGTCGAGCATGGCCTGCGGAGGCAGGCTTGCCCTCGCGCCGACGACCATCGCCTCGCAAGCGGATACGAGATTGACGAGGGCAATCGCATTGTTCACCAGCTTGAGAGTCTGCGCTCGGCCCGGGGCGCCATCGATCTTGACGGTCTTTCGACTGTAGCGGGCGATCAGGTCGCGCACGTTCAGCCAGTGCGCCGGACTGCAGGAGACGATCGAGGTCAAGTCGCCGGTCCGCGCCTTGGGCGGTCCGCCGGTAACCGGCGCGTCGATGCTGACAATGCCGAAGCCGCGAAGTGTATCGTTCAACTCGGCGACGAATGCCGACCCGCTGGTTCCCAGATGAACGTAGACGCTGCGCCGCTCCCCCCTCACGAGACCCTCGGCACCAAAAAGTGCATCGCGGTGATGTGCCTCAGCGGCCAGGCAAGCAAAGACAATGTCAGCCCGGTCGCCGACCTCTGCCGGGGATGCCGCCCGCTCGACGCCGGGAAGCACCACGTCGAAACGCGCCTCGTCTGGATCGAACGCCACAACCGTGTCGCCTCGCGCCAACCGGCGCGCAATCGGCGCGCCCAGCGACCCGAGCCCTAGAAAGCCTACGGTCGGCCCCTTATCCGATCTCGCCATTCCATCCACCTCCCGACAAGGCAGGGTGTTGGCCCGGGCGCCCCGGACGGACAACGCTTATTTTTCGCTCACGGCAAGCGATCTTGTGCTTCGGCGCGCAAGTTTGCTCCCGTGGAGCGTGGGATCTGAAGTGCGCGTCCGAAGGTAGACAACAGGATCTGGCCCGCGATATGCCTGTCTGGGTGCCGGCCGGTGCGACGGCATAGATGCCGCCCTCGACACATGTGAGTTCGCGCAAAACTCAGCGGCCGGCGGAGCCCGGTACATGAGCGACGCCGTGGCACGACTAGCCCTTCTGTGCCTATCGGCGGGCAATGTTCCAATAGACGGGAGCCGGCGGCGTGAGCAGGCCGGTCAAATTCGCCCGATGCGCACGAATCTGATATTGCACACCGATCGGTACATAGGGGACCGATTCTGCTGCACGCGCCTGGATCTTCGCCGCCAGCGCCATGCGCTGCTCCTTGTCGGAGAGGTCGGAAAAGGCTGCCCGCATGCTTTCCATCTCGGCATCGCATGGCCAGCCGAACCACGCCTTCTCGCAGTTCGAACGTAACCCGAGATGGCTGACCGGTTCCATCATATCAAGCCCACCCGGCCCCGAGATGAAGATCGACCAGCCACCCTTGCTGACCTGTTCTTTGCTGGCACGACGGGAGACGACGGTCGCCCAGTCCATTGCCTGCACATCGGTCCTGAAGCCGATACTTTTCAACAACGCTTCGGCGACGGTCGTGAAGGCATGGATGTTGGAATTCTCGGTCGCATCGAGCAGCACCACCGGCGTCCCGTCATAGCCGGCCTCCTTGACGAGAGCCTTGGCCTTCGCGAGGTCGATGCCGGGGAAGTTCGCCTCGGTGAAATAGGGCGACGAGCAGACGTAAAATGAGCGGCATGGTCTTCCCAGGCTCGGATCGTCGATCACTGCGGCGAGGAAATCTGCGCCGTCGACGGCGTGGAGCAAGGCCTGCCTCAGCTTCGGGTTGTCGAATGGCGGCTGGGCCGAATTGATACGTATCTGCTGTGCCACGCCGATCTCGTCTTGGCGTGCCAGCACGATATCCTTCGATGTCTTGGCGAGCGGAATGAGATCGCCAGAGATTTCCTCGCTGATGTCGATCTCGCCCTTGAGCAATGCGTTGATCGCTGTTTGCTGGTCCGGAATGATCTGCCATTCGACGCGGTCGACCTTGACGACCTTGCCGCCGGAGAGACCAGCAGGCGCCTCGGGGCGCGGGGCGTAGGCCGAGTTCTTGATAAATACCAGCCGGGCGCCCGCCATCCATTCGTCCTTCTTGAAGATGAACGGACCTGAGCCGGTATGGTCTGTGACAGCTTGGTTAGGCGGTGTCGTCGCGGCGATGCGAGCCGGCATGATGAATGGCACCGGTGCGCCAGGCTTGCCGAGCGCATCAAGCACCATCCCCCAAGGAGATGTCAGCTTCAGGCGCACGGTCTTCGCATCCACCGCCTCCCAGACCGCACCGCGCTGGTTGAGCTGCTGCCCCATGCTGTCATTGACGCTCCAGCGCTTCAGCGAGGCGATCACGTCATCCGCTGTCACCGGTTGGCCGTCGCTGAAGAAGAGGCCGTCGCGCAGCACGAAGTTCCAGACCTTACCGTCCGCGGAGGTTTCCCATCTGTCGACCATCTGCGGTTTGACGGCCAGCTTGTCGTCGACCGCAAACAGCGTGTCGTAGATCATGTAACCGAAATTGCGGGCCATGGAATCCGAACCGAGGATCGGATCCAGCACCTTCACGTCTCCGGACGGCTTTACCTTGAGCACGCTGTCGGCAAGCGCTGCCCCCGCCAGAGTGACCATGGCACCGCCGAAGAGCGCTGCCGTCAAAGCTTTCAGAACCATGTTCCTCCCCTTCTTATTCGGTCAGGTTGTCTGTGGTGATTTCGCCAGCCAGCGCCTCCGGTTGCATCGCGCCCCGGTGCAGGTAGGCGTAAGTAGCCAGTGCGATGCCGGCGGCCGGCTCGCGACCCAATTCGGCGTTCGAGAAGGTGATATTCACCGCCGAGGCCCCGCCAAATAGGCTGCCCTCGATTCCGCCGAGAATGCCGGCGTGGGCCTCGTCGCCGAACTCAGCCGGCCACCCTGCCACCATCACGCGCCGAACCGGCATCAGGTTGAGCGCATTTCCTATGGCGAGGCCCAAGCGCCCTAGGCGCATCGCGAGGTCGCCACGGGCGCGCGTCGACAATTTGAGCCGACCTGCCCGCCCCTCGCCCATCGTCAACAGGTCCTGTTCACGGATGCCGATAGCAGGCGCGACGGCCGCCGTGGAGACATAAGCCTCAAGGCAGCCGAAATGGCCACAGCGGCAGCGCGGCCCGCGCGGGTTGAGTACCATATGGCCGATCTCGCATGGCACGACATCGCCGCTCGCGGCAAAATCATCAACCAGGGCCCCGGCCACGCCATGGCCAGCGAAGATGTAGAGATAGGGCCCACCAGCAAGCGTCGCGCCGAGCTTCAGCCGATGGGTGACGGCTCGCGTCACGATCGAATTTGCGACAAGGAGCGCGACGCCCGGCAGCGCCCTCTGGATGTCGCCCAGGATTTTGCCCGGATTGAGGGCGATGATTGGATTGGTTGGAAGATCCTCGTGATAGCCAGGGATGGAGACCGCGATCTGGCAGAGCGCAATCCCAGACCGCTGAACATAATCAGCCAGTTGGCGGAGAGCGCGGCGGCAGGTGCCATCCACGGTTTCTGCGTCAGCGCCGTCTGGGAGATCAAGCCATTCGGAAAAGCGAATTTCGCCAGTCAGCGATGCAACGCCGAGATGGACCCGGCCACTGGAAAATTCGAGGGCGCCTACATAGCGATCCTTACTCAAAGTTAGGAAAACGCTGGGTCCCCCTTGATAAGGCGCCGTGCGTCTCGACTCGTCGATCAGCTTTTCTGACTTCAAATTAGCAACGATGCGCGAGATGCTGGCGTCCGTCAGCCCGGCACTCTCCGCCAAGGCTGGACGAAATGAGCCGCCAGAGCACCAAAGATATCGCAAGACCGCCGAACGTGTCTCCCGCCGGCTCCTCGGTCCCCTCACCGTTCCACCCGTTTTATTTTTGCTCTATGTAACGATGCTGAGATGGAAGGACCTTTTTGTCAACCAACAGATCCCGGTCTTTGTTCTCGTCGAAACGCGGGCTGCCGTTCTCCCGGCGACTGTCCGCCGTCTATGTTACGCGTAGCTCGACTTCCATTCAGTTGAGCTTTCCGGCCTCGGGGCCGGCGCAGAAGCTCTGGCGTGGGGCAGCGCCAGAGCCGGCGCCGAGCGGAATTCCGCCGGAACCGGCCAACCGAAGGCTTGAAATCTAACCTTCTGGAACTCAGTGAAGATCGGTTCCAGTGTGCGCCCACTGGCCATCGCGCGGCTCGCCGCGTCCTACGGCGCCCCGCCCCGCCGCGTGCTCCGCTGGACGAGCGCCTCGGCAACAAGACCCAGACCGTGTCTTTGCTAGAAGAGCTGCTCAGGCAGCTAGACCGCGCAGTTGCAAGCGCGCGCTTCAGGGAAAAGCTTGCACTCACTATTCCAGCGAAATACCGCTGGCCTTGACGACCCCAGCCCATTTCTTGATTTCGGCATCGATGAAGGCCGCGTAGTCCTGCGGACTGCCGCCGCCGGCCAGATAACCGCCAGCCTCGAAACGCTTCTTCATTTTGTCTTCTCGCAGAAATTCATTGGCGAGAGCGTTGAGCTTCGTGATGATCGGTTCCGGAGTTCCGGCAGGAGCGGACAGCCCGAACCATCCTTGCGCTTCAAAGCCCGGAAAACCGCTTTCAGCAATCGTCGGCGCGTCCGGATAGAGCGCGCTTCGTTTCGCGCTCGTCACCGCCAGGACACGCAACTTGCCGTCCTTCACATGGCCGAACGGAATATCGACGTTGACGATCCCGACCGGGACGTGCGCGCCGAGAACGTCGGTGACGAGCGGCGCAGCCCCTCGATAGGGGACGTGACGCACCTTCACATTGGCGGCTCCTTCGAGCATCGCGAGCGACAGGTGCCCCGAGGAGCCGACACCCGGGCTGGCGAATGAGAGCCCCTCCCCGGCTTCCTTCGCGCGGCGCAACAGGTCAGCGAGCGTCTTGATGTCGGAATTGCTCGGCACGATGATCGCGTTGGGCGTGGAAGCCAGCAGGGCGATGTGGGCAAAATCCTTGGTGGAATCGTACGGCATTCGCGCATAGAGCGAATGGTTCATGGCGTTCTGGCCGTTCCCCGAAACGAGGATCGTATAGCCGTCATTCGGCGCCTTCGCGATCGCGGCGGCCGCGATGTTGCCGTTGGCGCCAGGCCGGTTTTCAACGACGACTCCCTGCTTCAGGGTTTCGGCGTAGCGCTCCGCAAAGAGCCTCGCGACGACGTCCGTGCTCCCTCCGGCCGGAAAGGGCACTACGAAGGTGATCGATCGCGTCGGCCAGTCCGCAGCGAGCACCCTTTCGGTCGGCAACGCGAGGGCTGCCGCGAGGCCCGTCGTAAATTCACGTCTTGAAACGGTCATTTGACCCTCCCCTTTTTCTTTGTCGTTGTTGAACGGCTCAGTTGCAGCGCCAGACCTCTCGCCGCCACGGCTCCAGTTGCTCTTCCTTGAAGGCGAGGCCGGTGCCCGGTGCATCAGGCACGCTGAGCGTGCCGTCGGCATTCGGCCTGACCTCCCCCTGCAGATGCAGCAGGGGGTTGTTGGACACATCGACCTCCACATACGGATAGGAAGCTGGCCCGCCCCCACGCTTGGACGGCAGGAGCGCCGCCACCTGCAAGGCCGCCTGGTGGTTGACGATGGTTCCGAACACATGGGGCATAACAGGCAGGTCGAAGGCAGCGGCGAGCGCCGCGATCCTCAGGAAGCCCGTATACCCGCCGCAGACTGTGAGATCCGGCTGGAGGATCGACATGGTGTCAGCGACGAGAAAGTCGCGAAACGCGGCGGCGCTGGCCAATGCCTCACCACCCGCGACTGCGATCGACGCTGATCTCGCGACAGCCGCATAGCCGGGGATATCCTCGGGCTCGACGGGCTCCTCGATCCAGAGAAGACGCGCTTCTGCCATCTCGCGTGCGGAAGCGATCGCTGCCGGTGCCGTGTATGCCTGGTTGATGTCGACCATCAGCCCGATATCCGGCCCCACCTGCTTTCGCATGGCCGCTGCCATCCTGCCGTCGGCGCCGGGAGAGACACCGGCCCTGGGCTTCATGGCGCGGTATCCCAGCGCGAGGCAGCGATCGACCTCCTGCGCATAATGCGCGTAAGGGTCTGGCGCCTCGGTGATGAACGGCCCGCTTCCATAGGCGAAGACCCGGTCGCGCAGCGGTCCGCCGAACAGGGCCGACACGCTGATGTTCCGCTCCCTGGCCGCCAAGTCGCACAGCGCCATGTCGACCGCGGAGATCGCCATCATGCCGGGTCCGCGCCTGTCATAACCCAGGGTGCCGATCATCCGCTCCCAGATCGCGCGGAAGCGCGACGGTGACTGCCCCAGAACGAGCGGCGCCAGCCGGGCACGGAGGAAGGCTGCCGCGGCGTCCGGCGAGGAGAAGACCTCTCCCCAACCCCTTTCGCCGGTGTCGGTGATCAGCTCGAGCAGTAGAAACTCGCGCCGCCGGATCATTGTCCTGGCATTGCCTATCGGCGGCGAGGGCTCGAACCCGACATGGTGTCCGCGGATCTCGATAACCTTCATGGGGTTTCCGTAGAAGCTGAGGCCATGGCCGAGCTTGACCGGGTTAGCTCATGCGCTCCAATACAAAGATGGCCTGACTTCATGCGGATCAGTCATGATGATCGACACGCGCGAACTGCTTGTCCTCAGAGCAGTCATCGAGAAGGGCACGGTCACGGCGGCCGCCTCGACCCTGAATGTTTCGCAGCCGGCAGTCAGCCGAACCCTGCAGCAAATCGAGCAGCGGCTCGGGATCGTGCTCTTCCACCGCGAGAAGCAGCGCATCTTCCCGACGCGCGAAGCCGAGATGCTTTACGGCGAGATCATGCAGGCGGTCTCCGCGGTCGACGCCGTCAGCAGGCGGGCGAGCGACATCAAGGCGGGTCGCACCGGCGCACTGCGGATCGCCTCGATCGCAGCGTTCGCGAACTCGATCCTGCCACGCGCCGTCGCCAGGCTGCAGAGCAGGAAGCCTGGCGTCGAGATCGTCATCGAGACCTTGACCGCCCGCGACGTGGCGCAGCGTGTTGCCAGTTTCCGGAGTGACATCGGCCTTTTGATCGAAACGGCCGCCGTGTCCGGCATCGTCATCGAGGATCTGTGCACATCGCAGTTTGGATGCGTCGTGTCAAAGGACCATCGCCTTGCCGGAGCCGGCAGCGTTTCGGTCGCTGACGTCGCGCGCGAACGCCTGATCTGTCTCAACCGGGACCTGCCCTTGGGCGCGCTCGCGCACCGGCTGTTTGCAGAGCAGGATCGCCTGTTGCGACCGGCGGCCGAGGTGACCCAGTCAAGCGTCGCCTGCGCCCTCGTCGAGGCGCGAGCCGGCATTGCCCTGCTGGACAAGCTGAGCATTCTTTACGGCCCGACCAGCCAGGGCCTCGACTTTGTCCCGCTGCTCCCCGACGAACGCATTGTCGGCAGGCTCGTTCTGGCGGCCGGCGCTCAACCCACAGCCGCGTCGCGCGAGTTCTGCGGAGAACTGCGCGGCCTGATCGAAGAGATTGCGGAAACAATCCCTGGGTTCGGCCTTGTTCAGGCCTCACGCTGAGTTCCGTTCCAGCACGCCGATCCCACGCGCCCGGCCCCACTCGCGAGGGTCGGCCTCGGAAAAGTTCTCGCCTGAGCCGAGGACAGCCTGATCAATCCGATCGTCCGGCAGCGATCTCGGCATCTCACCGAACAAGGCAGCCGGCCCTTGCACACCGCAGCAAGCACGACGCGCAAGATGCCTTCGGAGGGCAAATACCCCCGCCGCCTCCAACCGGCATGGTTGTCTGATGGACGGCACCGTCATCGCCTGCAGACACTGAATGGGCGACGCGATCACGGAGCCGGACAGATCCCTCGGCGTAGAGAAGGCGCCGAAAGCCTGCGGTCCGACCGCTCGGAACGCGATGCCAGTGCCTAGGCAGCTCGCCAGATCTTAACGCGTTCCGCCGACGAGGTCCGGAACCGCGTAACCAGATCATTCAACCGTTCGATCTGCCCCGCGAGAGCGAGAGCGGACGCCGAGCTCTGCTCCGAAAGCGCAGCATTCTGCTGCGTCATCTCATCCATATGCGCCACGACCTGACTCACTTCGTCGATGCCGCTCGCCTGTTCGTCACAGGCGACCGCAATTTGCGAGATGGTCTCGACCACACGGCTCGACGCCTCGACGATCCTTGTGAGCGTATCCCCGGCCTCACGAACGAGCTTGACCCCCTGCTCAACCTCGACCGTGGAAGAGGCGATCAGCGTGCCAATATCCTTCGCAGCGTCGGCGGCCCTTTGAGCCAGCGTCCGCACCTCCGCGGCAACGACCGCGAAACCGCGGCCTGCGTCGCCGGCCCGGGCCGCTTCAACCGCGGCATTGAGCGCCAGTAGGTTCGTCTGGAAGGCGATCTCTTCGATGACATTGGTGATCGCGGCTACACGAATGGCTGTCGCCTCGATCTGCGACATGGCGGATACGGCCTGAGTGATGACCATGCCTCCCTCAGACGCCACCGACCGAGCCGCCTGCGCATCCGTCACCACCGATTTGGACGAACGCGCTGTCGATTTTACCGAAGCTGCCAGTTGCTCGGTTGTCGCGGCTGTCTCTTCGAGGGATACCGCCTGCTGTTCGGTCCGCCGGGCCAGGTCGTCCGCGCCGGTTTTGATCTCTGTCGAGGACGTCTGCACTTCGTGCGCGGTCTGCTGGATCGTCCCGACCGCTGTCCCCAACGTATTGGCCGTCGCATTGATGGCCGATTTGAGCTGATCAAGGCGCCCGCCATAATCACGTCGGACATCGAGCGTCAGGTCGCCTTCCGCGATTGCCGTGAGCACTCTCTCGAACTCGCCTGTGGCTTCGTCCACCACGATGTTGATCTGGTTTATGCCATCGATCAGTGCCGTCAGCGCCGGATCGTCCGCCTTGATCTGGACGCGGCCTGAGAAGTCACCATCCGCAGCGCGTTGAACGACGCCACTGACGGACTCCACGACGGCGGACATGACTTGCGCCCGTTCGGCTCTGGCGCGGAGCTCTGCCCGCTCCTCGACCTCCCGCTCCCGGACCTTCAGCGCATTGCTACGGAACACATCCAACGCTGCAGCCATCCGCCCGATTTCGTCCGCGCGTCCAGCGAATGGGACCACTGTCTCCAGCGTTCCCTCTGCAATATGGGTCATCGACGATGCCAGCTGGCCGAAGAGCGATCTGATGACTCGGCTGACATAGGCTGCCAAACCAACCGCCAGAAGTATGATGGCGACGGATGTCGCGGTGTAGACGAGGAAGCTGCGATAGGCGGAATCGAGAAGCTCGGTGGTTTGCGCCGCAAGGCTGCCGCGCATGGCTTCGATCTCCTTGAGCCAGAATGCCCGCCTCGCTTGGTCAGCCTTGGTCCACCCCGCGGCGTCCTTCGGATCCAGCTTGTCAAAAGCTGCATCGAGGAGGACGGGACGAACCCTATTGATCAGCTGGACGTCGTCCGATGCGAGGAAGCTCTTGTACTGGGCAATATGCACCGTCGGCGCAAAGGTCTCGAACTGGCGTCCGAAGATCTGTTGAAGCTCCACGCCACGGTGCATCACGCGAAACAGCGGCTGGCTCAGCTTGCCGGTCTGAAACGCAATTTCGCCGCGGCCACCTTCGTTCAGGCTTCCCGTGCTGATTTCAAGAGCAGCGTGCAACGCCAAAATCGAACGGGCAATGTCGCTATTGTCGACGGCGCCGGCGAGGCGGCCGACGAGCTCGTTGCCCAGATTGCTGCTGTTCTGGAGAAACGCTCCCATCTTCGAGCGGTCGGTCTCCCGGCGAAGCGCGCGCTCGCGCACGTCGGCGAGGATTGCGCGCTGGTCCAATATCGACTGCAGCAAAGCAGCCGTTTCGGCATTGGCGATCCTGACGCCTTTCGACGCGTCATCGATCCGCGCAAATGCGGCATCCGTCAGTGGCCACTGCGCCTGCATCTTGGCGCGGGCGTCCGCTTCCCCCGACGCCAGATACGGGTAGGCAGCGCGGCCCTCATTGGGAATGGCGGTCGCAGAAAAAGCCGTGGTCGCATCAACCAGCACCTGGAGGCGACGCGCCTGCTGCACTTCCCGATACGTTTCGAAACTGCTCACCGCCAGGATTGCGCCAAAGCATATCAAGGCCACAAGCGGAACGAGTGTCAGGCAATGAAGAAGATTGCCGAGCCGAATTTTCTGCATGTCAGTCCCACCCCATATGAGGTGAGATACTTACTTAGAAAACTAAATATTCTGTTTCCCTCGCCGCCGGACCGGCTCACGCTCCGCTCCTAAAGCGCTCTTTCGCATCTGCCGGCCGCATGGGTCCGATCGACAGTTCCGGAACGTCGGCTGCATCCAAAGATTTCGGGCCGGGCCGACAACACAGGATCGCGGGTGAAAGTCACAATCGCCGCAGTTCAACCGATCGCCACCTGGGTCACAAGGCGGTCATTTGAGGCGGAGTTCGATGTGATGATCTTAACTACGGTGTCGTGTGCACGCGTGAGATAGTGGTCGTAACGCTCCTGAGCGGCAATGACGTCGCGTTGTTTGATAGCATCGAGAACTCCATGGAGGATGGCGACGGTCGTGCGCTTCTCGTCAACACCAGTGGAGACGCTGAGGATAACCCGGATGTAGGATATGCGATCGAAAATGGATCGCAGCAGGTTGCGAGCGGTGTCGTTGTTATAGCCGCTCCAAAGCACCTCGATGAGATCGCCAATCGCACTCACATACTCGAATGGGCGCCCAATGCACTCTTCGGCACGCAGGAGCGAAGCCTCAAGCCGCCCCACAATGTCGGTGTCGAGCCGCCGGATCATTTTTTCCAGCATCTTCGCTTCGAGAATCCGCCGGACCTCGTAAATCTCGGACGCCTCAGTCGCGGTTATGCTTGAAACGACGACGCCTTTATTGTGCTCGCGGCGGACCAGGCCCTCTGCCTCGAGGTGACGCATCGACTCCCGAATGCAGGTCCGGCTGACGCCGGTCTCAAGGCAAAGCTGCCGCTCGACGAGGCGTTCACCAGGCTTGAAGCGCATCGTAAGGATGGCGTTGCGAAGCACGGCCGTGGTGCGTTCTCGCAAGCTGACCTTATCCTGGACTACGCGCAGTGAAGGCACGTCATTCATGGCGACAATATCTGGTTTCAAGTGGATCGGCGTGGTACCGCCCCCTAGCAGTCACGCCGCCCCTCGTAGACAGATTACGGTTTCGCGGCAATCAGCCGGAGTTGCCAGCGGACTTCGCTGTCGTTTCAGCTCCGATGTCCCAGAAGACACCAGCCATGATCCCTAGCCCGTCATGGAACAGCGAGAGCAACCCGTGTTCATCCGGGCCATGCTGACCACAGCCTCCATAGGACTGCGGGATCCAGAGAATCGGCACGCCGAGCGTCTGCTTGAAGAACTCCGACGGTCCCGAAGCCCCGATGTTGGGGATGAGGTTCGGCGGGCGCCCGACGGTCGTCTCCATCGATTCCGCCACACGGCGAACCCAACGATCATCGGGATCCGTACGCGAGGGCGGAAACATGTCCCGCTCCACTACCGGCCGCACCTCGACCTCGGTGAAGCCCTGCTCCGCCAGATGTCGCTTCAACGCCGGCGCGACTTCGGCAGCGTCGACATCGACCGTGTGCCTGAGCTGAATGCGCGCCTTGGCAAACCCTGAAACCGCCGGCACCGGCGCCTCCGGCTGACCACTGACGGAGGCCAGCACGATGGCGCTGCTCCAGGCATAGATCTTTTCGGTGCGAGAGAGACCAGGCTCTCCCCAGCCCTCGTCAGGCTTCAGAGCGCCGGGCGCATCTTCGATCACGACGGCGCGGCTGGCCCGTGTGACCGATTCCGGCACCGACTTCGGCGTCCATCCTGGAACCAGGATCCGGCCATCGCGCGAGATAATCGTCGAGATCGCATGCGCCAGGATCACGGCGGGGTCCTTGAGCAGCCCGCCCCAGTGGCCGGAATGATGCGATCCCTCGCGTAGATCGACGATCAGATCGACCGCCAGCCCTCCCCGCGTGCCGAGCGTTATGTCCGGAACCTGCATGCTCTGACGCGGACCGTCGAGCGCGATGAACACATCGGCGGCGCAGCGTTCGCGATGGCGCTCCAGGAACGCCTTCAGACCCGGCGAGCCAGCCTCCTCTCCTGTTTCGACGAAGATCTTGGCGTTGAAACCGAGCGATCCTTTTTCTTCCAGGATTGCACGCAGCGCCTCGATCGCCAGCAGGTGCTGGCCCTTGTTGTCGACGACGCCGCGGCCATAAACACGGTCGCCCTCGACCTTCAGCTTCCATGGATCGAGATCCGCACGCCAACGCTCCGGCATGGCCCGAACGACGTCGCCATGGCCGTAGATCAGGATGGTGGGCAGGCCATCGCCCTCATGTCGCGTCGCGAGGAGGACGGGCCCGTGTTCCTCCAACGGGTTTGGCAGGATTTCGACCGAGAAGCCGAGTTTCGAGACGATCGGTCCCAAGCCCTCGGCGCAGTAGCGTTCCAGTTCCTTCTTTCTGCCGGGAGGATGGCTCTCAGTCTGATACGCCACCAGATCTGCAAGCTGCCGCAGGAAGCTGCCATCGTCGATATACCCGCGTGCGCGGCGCAGGACCTGTTCGCGTACCGTCATCGTCTCAATCCAATACCGTTTCGCGGCGCACGGGTGTCACGAGCGCCGACTTCGCGGAGCGTCACGCCGGCCCGATCGCTCGACCGGCCGGTGCAGAACTCAGGATACCGTGATGTCCGTGAGCCAAGGCTCGCCGGTGGCATCCGCCGGCCAGTTGATGTTCGAGCGAACCCCGTTCACCAAACGATGCGTCCAGAGAAAGACCACTGGCGAATCCTGCGAAAGCTTATCGCTCAAGGACCGCTGGAGATCGCACTGGACCTTGGTGTCGAACGCCGCTCGAACTTCACGGAACAGCCGGTCCGCCTCGGGATCCGAATAGTTTGTTCGCCGCGAACCGCCTGTCTCGAAGTACTGTGCCAGAGCTTCGAGCTGGTCATTGGCCGCTGACCGGCCGGTATAGTAGAGCGGCAACTTTCCCTGACGGATGTCATTGGTAAAGTTCGCGTAATCGGGCGTGTTGAGCTTGGCCCTGATACCCACCTGCCGGAGCATCTGAGCCAACGCTTCGCCGACCTGCCGATCCGAGACATAACGCCCGTTCGCGGTCGCGAACTCGACGTCGAAACCATCGGGGAAGCCCGCCTCGGCGAGCAGCGCCTTGGCCTTCTTGGGATCATATTCGGGCCGGGCCGCGCTCGGAGCAAAGCAATCCTGATGCTTGCCTATGGCCCCCTGCATAGGATCCGCCAGCCCGAAGAGCAGCCGTTTCACGATCAGATCGGCATTGATCGCATGCGCCACCGCCCGGCGCACCCGCGGATCGTCGAAGGGCTTGATCTTGACGTTCATGCCCAGGAACATCCATTCCAGCGAGCCCGTCTCGACCTCTTTCACGGCCGGGTTCGACTTCAGGCGATCGACCAGTTGCGGCGGGATGAGGCGCGCGATCTGCGCCTCATTGTTGAGGAGGGCCGTGACGCGCTGCTCCGCTTCCAGAATCTGGCGATAGATCACCGTCTCCGGTGCCGAGGCCGGCATACCCGGCCATGACGGATTGCGGGCGACGATCACGCTGCGATCGATGTCGAAACGGTCGAGCTTATAGGGGCCCCAGCCGAAGGCGGCAGCTTTGTCGGCATTTGCGCCGTGCTTCTCGTGAAGATCAGCACTCGTCACCACGAAGCGGTCGAACAGGAGCGACAGCAGCTGCGCCACCGGGCGCTTCGTGACGATGTCGAAAGTTTGATCGTCGACGCGTTCGAACTTGTCGACCTCGGTGAGGAAGAACGCCTGCTGGCTCGCTGGGTCGCTCAGGATGCGCCGCCAGGAGTGCACGACGTCAGTTGATGTGGGGCCCGGACCGCCGTCGTGGCGCTTGAGATCGCTTCTGAGCTTGAACCGCCAGCGTGTCGGCTCGACGGTTTCCCAGCTCTCTGCCAGCACGCCCTCATAGGCCTTGGCGGCGTAGTTGTACCGGCCGAGGCTCCCGTAGATCTGGCTCCAGATATAGTAGAGGTGGATACTCGAGTGGGCGTAGGGATTGACGTTGTTCAGGATGCCCGTCGTCGTGATCGTGAGCGCCTTGCCCTGTGCGGAGGCAGCGGTCGGGATCAGCGGCAGCGGCATCAGTGCGGCCGCGGCCGCTCCCATGATGGTGCGCCTCGACGGGCCGCGCTTGGTCGGGTCGGTCATGGCTGAATCGCCTTCGTTTGTAGCGGGATCGCGGACTGTCATCAGAGGCGGACGTCGGGCAGCCAGATCTCGCCCGAAGCATCCGGCACGTAGCGCACCCCCTTGCGGACGCCGCTGACGTACTGGTGATTCCAGAGGAAGATGCCTGGTGCCTCGGTCTCGATCAGCTGGCTGATCTCACGGATGATCTTGCAGCGTTCGATTATGTCGAAGGTTTTGCGCTCGCGTTCGAACAACTCGTTCAGCTTAGGATTGTCGTAGCCGATGCGTGGCGTGACGCCGGTCTCGAAATACTGCGACAGCCATTCGGACGGCTCGAGCGCAAGGCCGCGCCCCATGTAGTACATGGGCGCTTTGCCCGCCCTGACATTGGCCCAGAGCCCGGCGAACTCCGGCGTGTGGAGGGTTGCCTTGAAACCGGCCTGGTTCAACATCTGGGTGATCGCCTCGGCGATCTGTCGATCGGAGATGTAGCGGCCCGTGGCGGTGAAGAAGTCGACGACTGGCCCACCACCTGCATAGCCGGCCTCGGCCAGAAGCTTCCGTGCTCCCGCGACGTCATACGGCGTCTTTTGGTCGATCGGAGTCGTGTAGCAGATCTGCTGCGCTCCAACCGGGCCATCGAGCCGGTCCGCCATCCCAAACAGAATACGCTGGATGATCACATCCTTGCTGATCGCCATCGCAGCGGCCCTCCGCACGCGCGGGTCGTCCCAAGGCTTGGTCTTGACGCTGAAGCCGATGAACATCGGCTCGTTCGAGGGCGCGCGCCGGATCTCGACGGAAGGCACGTTCTCCAGCCTGCCGACCAATTGCGGAGGGATCAGCCGCGCGATCTGAACCTCGCCGTTCAGCAGGGCCGTGACGCGCTGGTCCGGCTCGGGAATACGCCGGAACAGCACGTTGCGCGGAGAGGTTTCGACCTTGGCAGGATAGGCATCATGCCGTTCGAGCGCGATCCGGTCACTGATGGCGAAGTTTGTGAGCTTGTAGGGGCCCCATCCAATCGGCGCCGTGTTGTAGCTGGCCACGCCTCCTTGCGTCTTGAAGATCTCTTCGCTGGTGATCGTGAACTTGTCGAACAATTGCCCCAGCAGTGACGACGCCGGCTCTTTCGTAACAACGTCGAAGGTATGGTCATCGACGCGCCGGATTTCCTTCACGCTCGAAAGATAGAACCGCCCCTGGCTTTGCGGATCGGTCATGACCTGGTTGTAGGAATGCAGGACGTCGGCAACGGTGGGACCGGGGCCGCCATCGTGCCGGACGAGATCCTTACGCAGATGGAAGCGCCAGGTGACCTCATCGCGCTGCTCCCAGCGTTCCGCGAGCTGGCCCACGAACTTGCGCTGCGCATAGTCGTAGCGGCCGAGGCAGCCGTAGACCTGACACCAGATCGAATACATCTGGGCACTGCTCTCGGCGTAGGGGTGACGCGTCACCAGCGTATCCGCAGTCGTGACGACGAGCGTCTCGTTGGCCGGGCGTTGCGCGGTTTGGGCTGAGGCGGGCGCTGCGATAGCGATGGCGGCAGCGATCAAGCTCGCTGCGAAAACGGGGCTGCTCTTATGTGACATCCTGGCTCCTCCGGCGTTATGGGCTGCTGGCCCGTGTACGTCGGCTCACCCAGCCATTCTTGGGACGGCTTGGATCAGCTTTCGCGTGTAAGCATGTTCGGGGTTGGAAATGACGGCGCTCGCTGCGCCGGATTCGACCACGCGCCCGTGCGCGAGGACGATGACCTTGTCGCAGAGATAGTCGATCACGCCGATGTCGTGGCTGATGAACAGGATCGTCAGGCCGAGCCTGTCGCGGATATCGAGCAGAAGATTGAGGATCTGCATCTGCACAGAGACGTCGAGGGCCGACACCGCCTCGTCTGCGATCAGCAGTCGCGGGTCGGTAATCAGTGCACGGGCGATGCCGATGCGCTGTCTCTGTCCGCCGCTGAACTGGAATGGATAGCGCGATCCGGCTTCGCCCGGCAGCCCGACCAGCTGCAGCATCTCCCGGACGCGCTCCGCCAGTACCCGTTTGTTTCGCTCGCCGGCGATACGCAACCCTTCGCTGATTACGTCCGCGACGGTCATCCGCGGATTGAGAGACGAGTATGGATCCTGAAACACCATCTGGATCTGACGGGAGGCGGCAGGCAGCGAAATACGCGCTGCGACGTCCACCAATGGCCGGTCCTCCGAGGCCAGGCGCCCGCCACTTGCCTGCTCGAGTCCGACGATGATCCGCGCGAGGGTTGATTTTCCGCAGCCGGATTCCCCGACGATGCCCAGGATCTCGCCCCGCGGGACCTCGAATGAGACGTCGGTCAGAGCCGTCACGCCGGGCTTGCTGCTAAACAGGCCGCCGCGCCCTGCATAGGTCTTGCTGAGACCTTCGGCACGCAGCACCGGATGGTCGAAGGTCATTGTGGATAAAGGCATCGGGCCGCCTGCGCAGTCTTGGTTGTCCGCAGCGGAATCTCGCCGCGGCGGCAATCGTCCTGGACGCGAGGGCAACGCGGAGCGAAGCGGCAGCCCTCAAACCAGTTGGCCACCCCAGGCACCTGGCCCTCGATGCCGGCCTGGCGCCGCCCGCCTTCGCGCCGACGCGGGATGCAATCGACGAGCGCGCGCGAATAGGGGTGTGTCGGGTGGTCGATCAACTGGTCCGCGGGGCCGCTCTCCATCAGAACGCCGCCATAGAGAACGCCGATGCGATCCGCGTATCGGCGCACCAGAGAAAGATCGTGGGAGATGAACAGGATAGAGAGCGCATGCTGATCGCGCAGGCGCAACAATAGCTGCATGATCTCCTGCTGGATCGTGACGTCGAGCGCCGTCGTCGGCTCGTCCGCGATGAGCAGGGCGGGATTGTTGGCCAGTGCCATAGCGATCATCGCGCGCTGACGCATGCCGCCGCTGAGCTCATGGGGATACATGGAGCGCACGCTCTTCGGATCGGCGAACTGGACGCTCGCAAGAAGGTCGAGGACCCGCTCGCTGCGTTCGCGTCTGCTGCCTTCGCCCGCGACGGCGAGGGCCTCGGCGATCTGCCGCTCGACCGTCATCAACGGGTTGAGCGAGGTCATGGGCTCCTGGAAGATCATGCTGACCACACGACCGCGCATCGTCTGGACCTGGGCCGAAGGCGCCGACACCAGGTCCACGCCGTTCAGGGACAGCTTCCCCTCCATGCGCAGCATGGCCGGCGGAAACAACCTCATGATCGAGCGTCCAAGCACAGTCTTGCCTGAGCCGCTTTCTCCGACGACGGCGTAGAAGTCGCCCTTGCCGATCGTGAACGTCACGCCGTCGACGATCTTCAGATGCCCGCCCTGATGCGTGCGCAGGAACAGCGAGAGATCCTCGGCCTGCAGCACCGGTGTTGAAGTTGAACCGTTCATGCGTGGAGGGGTCGCTTGCATGGCATTTGTCACGACAGGTTTAGTGCGGCCTTGGGATCGAGCTGATCGCGCAGCCAATCTCCAAGCAGGTTGAGGCCAAGCACGGTGAGGAAGATGCCGAGGCCGGGTAGGACGGCCAGCCACCATGCGCGTGTGATGTAGGAGCGGCCCTCCGCGAGCATGCCGCCCCAAGTCGGGACGTTCGGAGGCACGCCCAAACCCAAGAAGCTCAGGCTCGATTCCGCCAGGATTGCGGTGGCCATCGTGAAAGTGGCGATGATGATCGCCGAAGCTAGCAGGTTCGGCAGCACATGGTGACGCAGGATCCAGCCGGTGCCGCCGCCCATGATCTTTGCTGCCGAGATGTATTCCCGGGAGCGGAGCATGAGCGCCTGCGCGCGGGCTATCCGGCAATAGGGAATCCAGCGCTGGATCGTGAGCGCGATGATGACGTTGCCCAGGCTCGGCCCGAAGAACGCGAGGATCGCGATCGCCAGCAGGATTGGCGGAAATGCCCAGAACGTCTCGACGACCTTCTGGATGACCGCGTCGCGCGCACCGGCGAGATAGCCCGACAGCGCTCCGATCAACACCCCAACGACCCCCGACAGCACGACGACCGACCCGGCGATCGCTAGGGAAATGCGTGCGCCAGAGGTCATCCGTGCCAACAGATCGCGGCCAAGATGGTCCGTTCCCAGATAATAGCCGCTCTCGATGCCGAATGGCGGCTCGAGCGCAAACATGAGGTTCTGCTCGTTGGGATCATGTCCGGCGACGAGGCCGCCAAGGAGTGCGAGCAGAACGATCGCTCCCAGGCAGATGGTGCCGATGACGAACTTGATCTCGAGAAAGCGCCAGGGCTGCATCGTCACGTCCTCGCGACGCGCAGCCGCGGATCCACGAGGACGTAGATCAGATCGACCAGTATGTTCATGAAGATGAAGATGAATGTGTAGGAGATGACGATACCCGTCGTCAGCGGAATGTCGCGGGCGGTCACCGCGGCATAGAGCAGCGAGCCCAGCCCCGGCCAGGAGAACACCACCTCGACGACGATGCTACCGCTGATCAGCGTGCCAAGTTCCAGGCCGATGATCGTGACGATCGGCACCGTCGCGTTCGGCAGCAGGTGCCGAGAGACCACCTCGCGGCGCTTCAATCCTTTGGCAACCGCGGTGAGCACGAACTCTTCCTGCCCGACATCGATGACGGCGGACCGCGAAATTCGCGCGATGATACCGATCATGCCGAAAGCCAGCGTGGCGGCCGGCAGGACGATGAAGGACAGCGCCTGACGGAACAGGTCGAACCGCCCCTGAAGGAGGCTGTCCAGCAGGATAAAGCCTGTCAGCTCCCGGATCGGCACGTCGAGCGGTATCCGGCCGCTGGACGGCAGGAGATTGAAGTGGCCCGAGACCAGCAACACAAGGAGAATACCGACCCAGAAGGATGGAGCGCTGACGCCGAGGACGGCCAGAAGCGAGCCCAAACCATCGAGCCAGCTGCCCTTCTTGAGCGCGGTCGCGACGCCGAGCGGCACCGCGATCACGGCAGCCAACAGCAGGGCGGTGAGAGCTAGTTCGAGAGTGGCGGGCAGCCGTTGGCCGATCAGCTCGGCAACGGGCGCATGGTAGCGATAGGACGTGCCCATATCGAGGCGCGCGAGATTGCCCAGGAAGTAGAAGAACTGCACCAGGACCGGCTGGTCGAGCCCCCATTGCGCGCGCATGCGAGCAATATCCGCCTCGCTCGCATCCTCGGCGGCGAGAGTACTGGCTGCGTCGCCGGGCGCGAGCCTAACGAGAGCGAAGATGCCGAGTGCCACCAGGAGAACGACCGGGACGGCTCCCAGGATCCGCGTGGCGAGGGTTCGTAGCATGACTAAACGCTTCCTCCAGCTCGGCTGTCAGCCGACCGCTGCCACGGGCCGCATGCGATCATCGGCATGGGCCGCGCGAAGATAGGCGAGATCCGGCAAAGGCCTGGCGAGAACGGGCGAACGCGCGAGCACGGTCTCGATCGCCTCGGCGCAGCGCAGCAGATGGAGATCCGAGTTCCGGCGCCCGACGATCTGCAGGCCGAAGGGCAGGCCACGGTCGTCCAGGCCGCAGGGGATCGAGATGCAGGGATGATTGATCAGCGTGATGCCATAGGTCAGGCCCACCCAGTCAAAGTAGTTGGCAATCGCCCTGCCCTCGATCGAGGCTGGATACATATCGTGCTTCGGCCATGGATATGCGCCGACCGTCGGCGTGATCAGGAGGTCGTATTCCTCGAAGAATGCCTGGACGCGCTGATAGATACGGCTGTGCTCGATGAAGGCCAGCGACGCATCCTCGAGGCTGAAGCGCGATGCGTGGTCGAGGTTCTGCTGGACCAGCGGCCCCCACTGCCGGGGCTTCTGCTTTTGCCGATCGGCGAACATACCGATGTAATTCACGGCGCGCAGCACCTCGTAGACATGGCGGGTGTCGCCGAAATCCGGGTGTGCTTTGGCCGTGGACCGGAAGATCGAGGCGAACGCGGCTGTCCTTTCGTCGAACACGTTCCGCAGCCCAGGCTCGCAGGGGGCGAATCCGAGATCCTGCGAGAAGGCGACCTTCAGTGTCGAAGGATCGATCGGGCGGTCATCTCGCAGGGCAAGCGGGGTCGCAAGGGCGTCGATGGAGGCTGAGGTCGACATCGCATTCAGCATCAGCCGGACATCTGCCACGTTGCGCGCCATCGGCCCCTGCACCGGCAGATGCGACAGGCCGATCAGGCGCTTCTCCGAAGCCACGATACCCGCCGTCGGGCGGAAGCCGACCACGCCGCAATAAGACGCCGGGATGCGCAAGCTGCCCGCATTGTCCGAGCCGTGTGCGAGCGGCATCATGCCCAATGAAAGGGCGATACCGGAGCCGCCCGAGGAGCCGCCGCACGTCAGCGCTACATCGAAGGGGTTCGCACTGACCCCGTAGACCGGGTTGAAAGTGTTACCGCCCGCGCCCCATTCCGGCGTGTTGGTCTTCGCGAAAACAATGCCGCCCTGCCGGCGGAGATTGGCGACCAGATGCTCGTCCGCGGCCGGAACATTCTCCTCGTAGAGCTTCGAACCGTAGGTCGTGCGCAGCCCGGCCGTATCGTTGAGGTCTTTCACGCCAACCGGCAAGCCGTGCAGCGGCGCCAGCGCCTCCCCCGACAGAACGGCCTTCTCGGCTGTTCTCGCCGCTTCTGTCGCGCCTTCGACATCAAGAGCGACGACACCGTTCACGGCGCCGTTCACCTCCTCGATGCGGGACAGGCAGGAGTTGAGCAACTCCACGGGAGAAAGCTGCTTCGCGCCGATTAGAAAGCGCGCCTCGGACGCGGTCAGATCACAGGGCTGGGTCACGAAACATTCCTCGGATGTGCAGCATCACCGTTGTCAAACGGTATACCATCATACGAATACGACTTTAGGGGCGTTCTAGTGTCAAGGCGCCGGGACGACCCGGTTAACTGCGCCCCGCAGAAACTGCTCGAAAACTAGGCAAAGAGAGCGCCAAGCGTCTCCAAAAGCCCGTGGCAGGCGGCCTCTCGGCTGCGAAACGCTGCTCGACCACGAAGCGGTCGCGTTGCAGCGAACCGAGTAAACGCTTGGAGAAGCGAGCTTCTCTCTGACATCGTAGGCACTTGCGCATAGCTGGCTATTATTTAGGCAAACCGTTGAGATTGATCTGAAAGACGGAATCAATCTGGCTCCGTCGGCAGCACTGCCCTACGCCGCACTATCGGAGATGGGCGACGCTTTCCTGGTCCTCGAACGGAAAGCCGAATGGCAGCAAGGCTGCTTTTGTTTTGGACCAGCCAACCACGATGGTCCAAGAATCGGGCAGGTTGCCTTGAGGCGACGCCGAACGGAGAATGACCATGCCACTGATCCGGATTGAGTCTGTCGAGGACGCCGCTTCCGGCCGGTTCGCGATCGAGATTTACTATCCTGCAGACGCGGAACGGCCCCTGGTGACGACGGCACCGCGCTATAAGAGCGCCGCCGCCGCCGAGCAGGACACGATCGCCATTCTGGCGTCCACGGCGAACAATCCGGCCCCCGAAGAGCCTGCCAACAGACGCTGATATCGCGACGTTCACACCGTCAGACGACGCGGTCGAGCGCGCCGTGGCGAAGCTGCGATGGCGGCGACGACACGATCTGCATTTGCTGCAGGTCGACGAGACTGCGGGCTCCGGCCAACGCCAGAGTCCGGTCGACCTCATCACGCAGGATCGCAAGGACCCTGGTGGCGCCGGCTTGGCCGGCAGCAGCCAGCCCGTAAAGGGTCGACCGCCCGAGTAGTACCGCATCAGCGCCCAGAGCTACGGCTTTGACAATGTCCGAGCCACGCCGGAACCCTCCATCGACGAGGACGCGTCCCCGTCCGCCGATTGCAGCGACGATGTCCGGAAGTGCGTCTATGGTCGCAGGGGCACCATCGAGCTGCCGGCCGCCGTGGTTCGAAACCACCACCCCGTCTGCCCCGGCCTCAAGCGCGCGGACGGCGTCGGCCGAGGCCAGGATGCCCTTGACCAGGATCGGCCCCTCCCAAGTCCTCTTCAGCCGTTCGATATCCTCCCAGGCGAAGGACGGGTTACGCTGCGAGCGGGTGAAGTCCGCGAGTTGAGACGCGGACGCGCCCGGAGGCAGGAACTCCGCCAGGTTCTCGAAGCGAGGCATGCCCCGGCCGAGCCAGACTGAGCGCAGCCAGGCAGGATGGGCCAAACCGTCGAGCACCACGCGGGGGGTGATCCGGAGTTCGTGAGAGAATCCGTTCCGCAGATCGCGCTCGCGCTTGCCTGCGGTCAAGGTGTCGACGGTCACGATCACCGCGCTGTAGCCGGAGCGCTTAGCCCGCTCGAGCAACCGCGCCGAGAAGGCGGCATCACCCCACGGATAGAGCTGGAACCAGCGAGTGCCCGGCCCGGTGGCCGCGACCTCTTCCAACGAATTGTTGGACGCTGTCGACAACGCGAACCCGACATCCGCAGATGCAGCTGCCCGCGCCAGTGCAAGATCCGCGTCAGGCCAGAACAGGCCGTTGAGGCCGGTAGGCCCGATCATGAAGGGCGAGGCGAAGCGTGTCCCGAACAACTCGACTGACTGGTCGCGCTTCGCATTCCCCGTCAGGACCCTCGGCATGATTTTTAGCCGCTCGAACCCGGCGCGGTTGTCACGCAGCGTGGTCTCGTCTTCCGCCCCGCCGTCGAGGTAATCCCAAACAACGCGCGGCAGACGGCGTCGCGCGGCCGCCGCGAAATCGGCGACATTCGTTGCGGTCTTGAGCAGGCTCATCTGATTTTATCCGGATTATGCGCCCGACCCTCGTCACGTGGCGCTGATAAGAATGCTCAGGGAACACCGAAGCGCCGGCCGATGGCGCGCAGGACGGCGTTGATGCTGAGTGCCAGCGCAAATACCAGGAGCAGCAGCGCGTACATTTCCGCGGTGCGGAAGGCGTTATAGTCCTGGATGATCAGGTACCCGAGCCCCTTGTTCGACATCTTTACTTCAGCGAGCAGTGCCCCGATCAGGGCCACGCCCACGGCAAGACGCAGGCTTCCAAGCAGAGGAACCACAATCGACGGCAGGTAGATGATCCGCACCAGCTGCAAGGTCGAGGCGTCGAAGCTCCGCACCACCTGCACCAGGATCCGCCGGACCTCGCGCATGCCGCCGAAGGTGGCGACCGCGACCGGAAAGAAGGAAGAAATCGCAGCCATTGCGATCTTCGGTCCGGCGTCGATGCCGAAGGCGAGGATCAGCACCGGCAGGAAGATGATCTTCGGCGCGGGCGCCAGGGCCCGGATCCACGGGTCCAGCATTGCCGCGAGGAAGCGGGACGCGCCCAGCGACACCCCACAAGCCACGCCCAAACTGGCGCCGATCGCGACCCCTGCCGCGGCCTCGTATGCAGTGCGACCGAGATGCGGGTAGAACGCGGGATCGGCGACTTGGCGCAGCAATGCGACAGCGATGGCCGGCAGCCCTGGCATCGCGCCCTCGAAGACAAGCCCTGAGGATGAGATTGCCTGATAGGCGGCGAGCAGACCCGTCAAGGTCAGCAGCCTGATGGCACCCACGGACAACCCCCGGTCCGCGGCCGCGGCGGGCGGCGTCATGCCGATCGCAACCATGCTTCGCTCCGTTCGATGACGAGAAAGAATGCGCTGCTGAGCACGACGACGAAGACGATGGCGGAATACATCGATGGAATGTCGTAGCGATCGTACATATCGGCTACGAGATAACCGAGCCCACCCAAACCGACGAGAAACTCGACCGCGACGATGTTGATCATCGCATAGATCAGCGCGAGCCGCAGTCCGACGAAAATGCTTGGCAAAGCTGCAGGCAGGATAATCTTGATCAGGCTCTGCACATCGCTCATGTGCAAGGAGAGCGCGAGATTGTGGAATACCGGCCGCAGGTTCACGATGCCCTCGCGGGTCTTGATGATCACGGGGATGACCCCAACGACGAAACCCATCACCACGATGGTTACGAGGCTGCGTCCGAAGAAGATCAGGAACAGCGGGTAAAGCAGGATGATGGGCGCCGAGAAGGCCGCCTCGAGCCAGGGCTCATAGGCCTGCCCGAACCTGCGGTGCCTCGCTAGCAGAGCACCGGCGGGCACCCCGACGAGCAAAGCAAGCGTGGTCGCCAGCAGCGTCGTCTGGAAGGTCACCCATGTGGCATATCCGAGCCCCTCGTGCAGGAAGAGCCCGGGTATCGCGGCCAGGGTCTCCGATGGCGGCGGCGTAATAAAGGTCGAAACCCAACCGCCGCGCGACAACGCCTCAAGAGCTGCCGTCGCGACGACAAGAAGGCCCAGGCTGGCCCAACTTCCGCTGAGCCTCATGCGAGGAACCGCCCGACATTGGCAGTAAACGCCTTGATCTGGTCCGGTGTCAGCGGCTTCGACAGACGCTTATCCCTCACCGCCTGAGCGATGCTCAGTTCGATGTTCCCGATCGGCGCCAGCGCCAGCGCCGCCTTCGGATAGTTGGTGTCGCGGGCCTGCCGCGCCGTCGCGATGTCGACCCGGTTCAGCTCGGCATACATCTGCAGAGCCTCGTCGCCGTCATAGGCCCAGTCTATGGTCTGCTGCATTCCCTTCGACAGGCGCGCGAGCAACTCCGAACGTTCGGCCAGGAACCGGCTATTCGTCATTCCGACGCGGACAGTCTGCGCCGCAAGTCCTGGCGCGTCGTTGCCGCGCGCGATGATCCGCAGCTTGCCGGCGCGTTCCTCAGCGAGCCCCACCGTAGGTGCGGACCAGCCGACATCGATCTGGCCGGACATCACCTGGGTCAGTGTGGCGCCGGGACCGCCGGTTCCGACGAGCTTGGCCTTAACTCCGGCATGGTCGATCAGGGTCGATGCAATGAGCTCGGTCGATGCGCCGGGGCGCGAGAAAGCAATCGTCTTGCCGTTGCAGTCAGCAAGGCTACGGATCGGGCTTTCCGCCCGCACGTACCAGAACAGGTCGCTCGAACCTGTCATGGCCGCGTTCGTCACGGCGATCGGCGCGCGCTTTTCGAATGCGCTCAACGCGCCAAGAATTCCGGGCGCGACTCCGAAGTCCGTCGAACCGGTGATGACTGCCTGTTGAATGTCCGACCCACCATCCGACCAGATGATGTCGAGATCGAGTTTGTGATCGGCGAAAATGCCCTTCTGCTGGCCGAACAGGATGAGAGTGGTGTCCCAGAAACCCTTCTGGCTGCTGACGATGCGCATCTTGTCGGCCGCGCGGGCGACGCGCGGCATCAGGCCGGCGGCTAAGCCACCGGCAATAGCCGTCCGCCGCGTCGGTCCGATCCAGTTCTTTCGTTCGGTATTCATTGTGGTCGTCCTCCCTCTGGCTCAGCTAAACTTCAGGCCCGCTTGCGCTCACCCTCCTGCATCCCACGGCTGGCTTCGGCACGAAGATCCCCCCAGATCTCCGCGACATAGCGTCCGAAGCGCTCGTCAGTGATGCTTTCCGAGCTTCGCGGGCGCGGCAGATCGATGTCGATGACCTTGAGAATGCGGCCCGGCCGATAGGACATCACGACGACGCGGTCACTCAGTTGAACCGCCTCGGTGATGTTGTGCGTGATCAGAAGCGTCGTCTGTTGCAATTCGGTATGGATCGCCAGCACCCGATCACCGAGCAGGAGGCGAGTCTGCTCGTCCAGTGCCCCGAACGGCTCGTCCATCAGCAGCACGCGGGGCTTGAAGGCCAGCGTGCGCGCGATAGCCGTGCGCTGGCGCATGCCGCCCGACAGGGCTGCGGGCTTGCTGGTCTCGAAGCCCGTAAGACCGACGAGATCGATGTAATGCCGCGCCAGTTCCTCGCGTTCGGCGCGTGGCATGCCCTGGATTTCCAACGGTAGGGCGACATTGGCCAGGACGCTTCGCCATGGCAGCGTCGATTCCTCCTGAAAGACGATTCCGATATCGCGGTGCGTGCCGACATGAGACTGCCCGCCGACGCGAACCTCTCCGTCGTAATCACCAATCAGACCGCCGATAATTCCGAAGAGCGTGGACTTGCCGCAGCCGCTCGGCCCGATGACCGACACGAACTCGCCTTTCCGGACCGACAGGCTGACATCGCTGACGGCCAGTAGACCGCTCGACCGATCGCCATAGCGCTTGGAGACATTGGCGACCTCAAGATCATAGGCCAAAGACAACCTCCTGGATGCATCGCCGCCGCGGCGGCATTTTCCTGTGCTGGATCGCGCGCCCGACTGATCGCGAGACCTTCGGTGCAGCTGGCCTCAGCGGCTGGCGCGCAGAAAGGACGCATCGACCACGCGCCCTGCGTCGAACGGCTCGCTCGCGACCAGGCCTGCCGCCACAAGCGCCTCGTGCACCTTCTTCAACCCCGGCAGCGATACCTCCATGCCTGGCGTCAGAATCCCGAGGCGGGCGGTGTCGGCGATAGCGCGAGCAGCGAGAGGCTCGGACGTCTTCAGTTCGCGCGCGGCAACGGCGGCTGCAGTGGCGGGCTCCACGGCGATAGCGTCGAGGCCGCGCCGCAATGCGCGCAGCGCCGCCGTCAGTCGATTCCGATTGGCTTCGGCCCAGCGCATGTCGACGTTTACGCTGGTGAATTGCCATTCCGGGACGAAGCCGGACAGCGGTCCTAGGTTACTGAAGCCCGCCGCCTCCGCCTCGTAGCTCAAGGGAAACGGCTGCAACCCGGCGTCGATCTCGCCCGATCGCAGGAGGCGCCAGCGGGTCGGGGCGCCTCCAACCGCCTTAACGACATAGTCGCCCGGCTTCAGCCCGGCACGGCGCGTCACCTCGGGCACGAGATGGGTCGTGCCCTCCTGATCCGAGAGGACACCGATCGTCTTGCCGCGGAGATCGGCGATTGTCCGGATTTCCGGCCGAGCGATGATGAAGTGCGGTAAGCGTCCGGCATTGCCCGCGACCACCCGGAGGCTGCCCCCCTTGAGAGCATCGGCCATGATGCTCTCGGGCGTCGACATGGCGATCTGGACCGCCCCCGACCTGAGCGCCTCATTGATCTTTTCCGCGTTGTCGAAGACCTCGATACGCAGATCGATCCCCTCCTCCGCGAAGTATCCCTTCTCGGCCGCCAGCCAGAGCGGGAGGTAGAACACGGTGCGCGAGACGATGGCGAGGTCGATCCGGTTCCTGGCTGCGCCGCTGCGAACCTCCTGGGCGTGTGCCGAGACCCAGCCAAAGGCCGCAATCATCAAGGCCAGCATCCACCTTCCGCCCATGGTGTCATCCTCCGCATTCGTTTTGTTATAATGATTACTTAGGAAACTAATTTACAATTGCACAGCTTTCAACCCGCATGCATGATGAGGCAACGAAGGGGCTCGCCGTAACCTCGCACGCTGCGACTGCGGATGCCCTCACAAGACGTCGAAGGGAGAGACAATGGCTGTCCGGGCAGGACAAAAGGCAGGTCTGGTGTTCTTCGAGAGCTGGGTCGATCCGATCGCCGAAGACATCCTGGGCGGAAGAGACGACGTCGACCTGCGGAAACTGAGCTACTCGACCGTCGAGGCGGACAACTGGGACGTGATGTCCAGAGCACATGGCTATCAGGTCCAGGCGCGAACCGAGTTGCGCGAACCTTGGTTCCCCGATGCTGCACTGATCGCCCGTTGCCCGAACCTACTCGCGGCGAGCTCCACAGGCGCCGGCTACGACTATATCGATGTCGAGGCCTGCACCGCCGCCGGCATCCTTGTCTGCAACCAGGGCGGCACCAATACCGAGGCCGTGGCCGAACATGCTCTGGGCCTGATGCTGTCGCTGTCCAAGCGGATCGGCATCGCAGACAAGCTGTTGCGGCGGCACGGAGCGGAGATCGACCGGTACGCCCTGCAAGGCAACGACATTCGTGGAAAGACGGTGGGCATCGTCGGGCTCGGCGCGATCGGCGGGAGGCTGGCCGAACTCTGCCATGGGCTCTTCGGGATGACGGTGCTTGCCTACGATCCTTATCTCGACGGTGCGGAAATCGTTCGGCGGCACGGGACCAGCGCAAGTCTGGTGGAGCTTTTGCAGCGCTCGGACTTTGTTTCGGTGCACTGCCCGCGATCCAAGGAGACACTGGGCATGTTCGGAGAGGCTCAGTTCGCCGCAATGAAGCCGAGCGCCTATTTCATCAATACGGCGCGTGGCGGCATCCACGACGAACCGGCGCTCGAGACAGCGCTTCGAGAACGCCGCATCGCTGGCGCAGGCATCGACGTCTTTCTCAAGGAGCCGCCACCGCCAGACCATCCGCTGCTGTCCTTCGACAACGTGATCGCCACGCCGCACACCGCCGGGATTACACAGGAAGCGCTGGAGCAGATGTCATCCTCCGCCGCGGACCAATGGATCGAGCTTTTCAACGGCCGTGCGCCGCCGCGAGTGGTCAACCCTCAGGCGTGGCCTGCGTTTAGCCGCCGCTTCGCATCAATGTTTGGGTTCGAGCCCGAGCCCCTGCCTTATGCCTGAGTGGCCGCACCGTCCCCGCCAGGCGTCGCCGACCGGTCGAAGGCCGGTTTGCGGTCTGGAAGACAAGCCGAAAATATCTTCCAGTTCGCGCCCTCGAACTTGAATAGTGAAGCCCGGGCCAGCGAGGCAGGGCGTCCAACCGTTGCAAGGAGGCGAAATCCGCATGTGTGACACTGCAACCGCCGTCACTGTTCCGGATGGCGCGGCACCGGGAACGCCGCCGGCGCGGGAACTCATGGACGAGCTCGTCGCAGCCAACCACATCCTGTTCGACCAGGGCGTAGTGGACGCGTTCGGCCATGTGAGCGTGCGCCACGACAAGCGGCCGGATCGGTTTTTGCTGGCGCGCAATATGGCGCCGGGGCGTGTAACGGCAGAGGACATCGTGCAGTTCGATCTCTCGGGCCAGCCCGTCGATGCGCACGGCCGCGGTGTCTACCTGGAGCGGTTCATTCACAGCGAGATCTACCGCGCGAGGCCCGACGTCCAGTCCATCGTTCACAGCCACTCCCATTCGATAGTTCCGCTGAGCGTCGTGAAGGGAACCAGGCTGAGGGCGCTCTTCCATATGGCCGGCTTCATCGGAAAGGAAGCGCCTGTCTTCGAGATCCGGGCGACAGGCGGTGACGCGACCGACCTGCTGATCAGCAGCCCCGAACTTGGGCGTGCGCTGGCCGAGCATTTCCGCAACAGCGACATCGTCCTGATGCGCGGCCATGGATCGACCGTCGTTGGACCGACCGTGAAGAACGCCGTCTACCGCGCCGTCTATGCAGAGCTCAATGCCCGGTATCAGCTGCAGGCCACCCAGCTGGGCGAAGTGGCGTACCTGACCGAAGACGAATGCCGGGCCTGCGTCGACCGGGTTGAGGGCCAGGTCCAGCGACCGTGGGATCTTTGGCTCGAGCAGACCCGCCAGAGGCGGTCCGGGGGCCGGGCCTGACGGCCAAGGGAAGCTGCGAGGTGCCCGATGCAGTTTCACTTGAACGGCTTCTTGCCCGGCGATCCTGCCATTCTTCCGGTCCCGGCAAGCCGGGCTCCGAGCGGGTCGTCGGACGTCGATGTGCTGATCGTCGGCTGCGGACCGGCTGGCCTCACCCTCGCGGCGCAGTTGTCCGCTTTTCCTGACATCCGCGTCCGGATCGTAGAGCGGAAGCCGGGCCCTCTTCGGATCGGCCAGGCCGACGGCATAGCCTGCCGAACCATGGAAATGTTTCAGGCCTTCGGCTTCGCCGAACGGGTAGCCAGGGAAAGCTATTGGGTCAACGAGACCACGTTCTGGAAGCCCGACGCCGCCGATCCCCGTCGCATCGCGCGTCATAGCCGCATCCAGGATACTGAGGACGGGCTTTCCGAGTTCCCGCACGTCATCCTCAATCAGGCGCGGGTACATGATTTTCTGCTGGAGACCATGCGCAACTCTGCGAGCAGGCTGGAGCCGGACTACGCGGTGGAGTTCATCGGGCTGGACCGGTCAGCCAACACGACCGAGGCTGAAAGCCACCCCGTGACGGTTCGGCTGAAGTGGCTCGGGCCGGCTGGCTCGGAGCGCGAGGAGGTCGTGAAAACGCGCTACCTGGTCGGATGCGACGGGGCGCGAAGTGCCGTTCGCAAGGCGATCGGACTCGAGCTGCGCGGTGACTCGGCCAACAGCGCCTGGGGCGTAATGGACGTCCTCGCCATCACCGATTTCCCAGACATCCGCATGAAGGCCGCGATCCAGTCGGCCAGCCAGGGCAGCATGCTCGTGATACCGCGGGAGGGCGGCTATCTGGTGCGATTCTATGTCGAGCTCGACAAGCTGGCGAAAGACGAGCGCGTCGCTTCGCGCGCGCTGGAGGTCGGGGACCTTGTCGCTGCTGCGAACCGCATCGCGCATCCCTACCGGATCGACGTCAAGGAAGTGGCATGGTGGTCGGTCTACGAGATCGGCCAGCGGCTCTGCGACCGGTTTGACGACAGCTGCGAGGATGCTGGCCGACCACCCCGTGTCTTCATCGCCGGCGATTCCTGCCACACGCATAGCCCTAAGGCCGGGCAAGGCATGAACGTCTCGATGGCGGATGGTTTCAATCTGGGATGGAAGCTGGCAGCCGTCATAAGAGGCACGAGCCCCGCGCAACTGCTGCTCAGCTACTCCGCGGAACGCCGGAAGCTCGCCCAGGAACTGATCGACTTCGACCGGGAGTTCGCGGCCATGTTCAGCGCTCGTCCAGCCGGCCCGGGGCCCGACGCCCAACGCGCCCGGGATCCCGCCGAGTTCCAGCGCTACTTCGTCAAGCAGGGACGCTTCACCGCAGGGACAGCCGTGCGCTACGAGCCATCCGCGATCTGCGCCGACGGCACGCATCAGGGGTTGGCATCGGGCTTCCAGATCGGCATGCGGTTTCATTCCGCACCGGTGGTCAGGCTCGCCGATGCCAAGCCCCTGGAACTTTCGCATCGCATCACGGCCGATGGGCGCTGGCGAATAGTCGCCTTCGCTGGAGCCGGCGATCCGTTCGACTGCGGGTCGGGCCTGTCGGAGCTCGTCAGCTTTCTCGACCTCCACCAGGCCTCTCCGGTGCGGCGCTACACGCCGCTCGGGGATGCGGACGCCGTGATCGAGGTTATCGCAGTGCTGCAGCAGGCCCATCGCGAAGCCGATCTGGCGCGCGTTCCGCCTTTCCTCCAGCCGGCCAAGGGCCGATACGGCCTGACGGACTACGAGAAGGTGCACTGTGCGGACCAGCGCCCGGGCAGCGATATCTTCGACCTGCGCGGAATCGACCGCGAGCAAGGTTGCATGGTCGTCGTGCGTCCGGATCAGTATGTCGCCGACGTGCTTCCGCTCACCGGGGTAGAGCGCCTGTCGGACTTCTTCGAGCGCGTCCTGCGCGAGCCGGCGCGGAGTTAAGGCGGCGCGCCGCAGCGACCATGCTCTCGCGGCGGCAGGCCGGCTAGCTCAGGCGACAACAAGCAATACACCGACGGTGGCTGCCACCGCCGCGGCGATCGTGATCCAGCCGGGCGCGCGTTCGGACCGAAGCACGACCGTCGCAATCACCATCGAGACGAAAACCTCGAGCGACTGGATCGCCCCGACAGTCGAGATGGCGGTGTGCTGGATCGCATAAAAGTTGCAGATCTGGCCGATAGAGAAACAGAGGGCGGCCACTACCGCCCAGTTGTTCTTTAGGGACAGGGCAGCGAACGTCGCCGTTCTCGCGCGGGCGTTGAAGGAGACGGCGAATGCGTAATAGGCCACGGCCGCCATGGAGCCGACGAAGGTGCCGAGCGCGCCATCAGGCACATAGCCGAGGCCCAACTTGCGGGCCACATAGGCCGAGGCGTAGCACAGTGCCGACGCAGTCCCCCATGCGTAGCCGATCGACGCCACCGCATCCGCCTCGCTGCCGCCGCGGCGAGCCAGGTCGACCGCGACCAGAACCGCGATGCTGACGGCGATCAATGTTAGGCCGAGAAGCTTGTTGGAGTTCAGCGTCTCACCCAGAAAAAAGACCCCGAAGACTGCGGCGAAGAAAGGGATGGCACGCTTCACGGCCGACCCGCGCACTGCACCCAGATCGCGCACCGACATGAAGTAGAGGATGCGCGCCAGCGCCGTGGCGAGTAGGCCGGAGACGGCGAACCAGAAAAGCCCGATCATCAAGTCCGGCGTGTCCGGCAAGCTGCCGGCCGGGGTTCCCGCCACCGCCCAGACAAGGGCCGACAGCAGCGTCGTGAACACCACCGAAAGCACGGCGCCGCCATCGCCCTTTCCGTAAAGCTTCGCCTTTGCGATCGAGACCCCGCCATAGGCGAAGGCCAGGACAGAAAGAATGGCGAAGGTCTCGCCCAGCCTGCCCGCAAACCAAGCCATGCCTATTTCCCTATCCGCACGCGACGCGGAACAACGGGTTGTCCTCAGCCGCGAGCAGAGGCCGTGCTTTGGCTGCCGAGCCGAACCTCTCGTCCGGTGGCGGCCGATTCGAGGATTGCGAGGCAAGCTGCGAGCGTCGCCGTACCCCATTCGCCGGAGTGAAGCAGCGGGACGCCGAACCTGACCGCGGCATGCAGCTCGTCGACCACCTCCGCGCGCGGCACAGCTGGCGCCGGCAATGGATCGAGCCATTCGCGATCATTGGCATAGACACGGACCCCGTCCGCCATGGGGCGTAGGTCGGCCTCGTCGCAGGAGACCAGGAAGTGGCCAAAATGATTATGAGCGGCGGGTGCCGTCCGGCCCGCGACGTTGCCGGACGTGCCATAGGCGCGCTTTTCCTTCAACGCGGCTTCTTCTGCCGGCGTCGAAACTTGTGCCAAGGCCCGGCGCGCGGCGCCGTATTGCGATGGATCGCGACGCTGTCCAAGCTCACCGAACCAGCCGAGTTGCTCGTCAGTGTCGTAGCGGCCATACCCGCTATAGGTCAGGGTCGCGCTGGCTCCGTTCTCGAACAGAAGTAAGGCCTGATAGGCGCCTTCCGTCGGCCGGGCGGGGTCGAGGCGCGCGGTGACCGCCCGCAGTGACTCGATCTCCGCCCCAGCGAGAAGGCGGACGACATCAAGCTGATGCGCCGCCTGGCTGAAGACGACGCCGCCGCCCTGGGCGGTGTCTAGCTCCTCCGGCCGGCGCGGCCGATACAGGAAGTCCGTATAGTTGCTTCCAACGATCAGGCGCGGGCGGCCGAAGCGGCCCGATCGGATCAGTTCGGCGGTGCGTAGATAAGGCAGATCGAAGGAATGGCTGTGGCCGACGGCCAAGTGGATACCGGCCTCTGCAGCCACATCGATCATGGCGCGACAGTCTTCCAGCCGCAGCGCCATCGGCTTCTCGACCAGGATGTGCTTGCCGGCCGCAGCGGCGCTGCGGACATGGGCGACATGGAACTGGTGAGGGGAGGCCACATACACGGCCTCGACCGCTTCGTCTGCCAGCAAACCGTCGAGAGTGTCATAGGCCTTCGCGGCGAACCCGTTCGACGAGAATTCCTCGACGAACCGCGACCGCGCCTCCGGACGCGGATCGGTCGCAGCGACCAGTCGAACGAGGGGATGCTGCGCGAATGTCGGCAGCATCAGCATGAAGGCGCGGCCGAGTCCGACCACGCCCAATCGCAAAGGTTCGCTCACCACTGCCTCGCTAGAGATCGAGAACGAGGGCGCCGGATTTGGCGCGGGAGACGCAGATCATGATGTTTCGCGCCTTCTCCTGCTCCGAGAGTGCAAGATCGCGATGGTCGGGCTCGCCTGAGACCAGTCGCGTCTTGCAGGTGCCGCAAGTCCCGCTTTCGCAGGAGCTGGGCAGCGTCTTTCCCGCCTCGCGCAGCACCTCGAGGATCGACTTGTCGACGGGAATCTCGAAAATCTCGCCGCTCTTAGCCAGTTCGACGGTGAAGGGCGTGTTGTCTTCCGGCTTCGCCTTGGCCGCACCGAAATCCTCGAAATGGACGGCGGCCGAGGACCAGTGGCCGGTCATGTCCCGCACCGCCTCCATCAGCCCCCGCGGGCCGCAGCAATAGAGATGGGCCCCCTTCGGGTCTTCAAGGACCGGCCAGAGGTCAAACGCCTTGTCGGGGTCGCCGTTATCGTGGTGGATGACGACCTTGCCTCGGAATTCCGGCCCGGAGAACTCCTCCCGGAAGGCCATCATCGCCGGTGTGCGCGTGAAGTAATACAGCTTGAAGGGCTTCCCGCGCGTCGCCATCAGATGGCGGATCATGGATCGGATCGGCGTGATTCCGATGCCGCCTGCGATGAAAATGTAGCTCGACGGGCCGTCCTTCAGCGAGAAATCGTTGCGCGGCGCCGAGATCAGGATCTCGTCGCCGACATTGGTCTGATCGATCAGACTGACGGACCCGCCCCGGCCGCCATGTTCCTTCTTGACGGCGATGACATAGCCTTCGGCTTCGTCCGGACCGTTGCAGAGCGAGTACTTCCGCGTCTCGCCGTTCGGCACCTTCACCGCCAGGTGAGCCCCGGGGGTGTAGGGCTCGAGCATGTTCTCATCCAGCGGCCTGAGATCGAACATGACGATGTCGTCGGCGACCGCCTCCTTCCCCACGATCCTGGCCTTTAGCCACTGCTCCTGATCGCTCATCCAAACCTCCGCGCGGCGCCGTCTCGACAAGCGCTTGAATTCCGAATAATGTGAGACTTAGATACCTAAGTATTATCCGGCTGACTAGCCCGGCCGTCAAATCTGGAGCGAATGCGATGCTGACCCACGAAGAGAACGAATTGCTCTGCCGCGTGGAAGGCGAGGCCCCGATGGGTCAGTTCATGCGGCGTCATTGGGTGCCCGCCCTGCTATCGGAGCAGCTCATCGAAAGCGACGGCGCACCTGTCCGCGTGCGTCTGTTCGGCGAGGATCTCGTTGCCTTCCGCGATACTGACGGACGGATCGGGGTGCTCGGCGAGTACTGCCCGCATCGCAAGGCTTCGCTGTTCTTCGGCCGCAACGAGGAGTGTGGCCTTCGCTGCCTGTATCACGGCTGGAAGTTCGACGTGGACGGCAAGGTCCTCGAAATGGTGTCGGAGCCGGCGGAAAGCGGCTTTGCCGATAAGGTCCAGCACAAGGCGTATCCGACCCAGGAGGCGGGAGGCTTCATTTGGGTCTATATGGGTCCGAAGGACCAAATGCCGGAATTCGAGGCCCCGCCGTGGGCGCCCACGCCCGAGGCGAAGGTCTCGATCGTCAAGATCGATCTGCCCTGCAACTGGGCCCAGATCATGGAAGGGCAGATCGACTCGGCGCATTCCTCGAGCCTGCACTCCTCCGACATGAAGCCCGCGCGCGTGACGACCGCGGGCGCGACTGCCACGCACTGGACGCGGCCATCGACCGACAAGAACCCGCGGATCCAGGTCCAGCTGACGAATTACGGCTTCCGCTATGCCGCGCTGCGCCGGCCGATCACCAATGCTCAGACTCACGATTATGTCCGGCTCACGGTGTTCGTCGCGCCTTTCGCAGCGCTGATCCCCCCCAATTCTTCCTATAACGTCGCGACGGTGATTGTGCCGAAGGACGATGTGTCGAGCTATTTCCATTTCATCGCTTGGGGCAACGACGACTGCATCGATCAGGAAAGCTGGCGGAAATTCTGCGTGGCGCAGGTCGGCATCGACCTCGACAAGACCTACAAGCCAATGCTGCGCAAGCGGGAGAACAACTACCTGCAGGACCGCAAGGCGATGAAGCTGGGGGATTTCACCGGCGTGCCCGGAATTCCCAACCAGGACATTATGATGTGGGAGTCGATGGGCCCGATCGCCGACCGCACAAGCGAGCGGCTCGGCGCGAGCGACATCGCGATCGTGCAGTTCCGACGCGTGATGATCGACGCAGCGCGCAAGCATGCCGCCGGCGCTTCCCCGCTCGGCCTCGTCGAGCCCCATATCCCGCAGGCGAAGTTGCGTTCCTATCAGGGCATCGTCCCCAAGAGCGACGATTGGCGCAGGCTCGGCGCCTCCAATGAGGAAATCGCGCTGCTCGACGGCATGGAGCAGGACGACACCGAGGCGGAAATGGCGGCTGCGGGAAGCTGAGCCCGACGGCGAGGCCGAACGATCATATCGGCTTGGGTGCCCAAGGGATAAAGTCTTGGAAGCGCCGGCGGCGCTGCGCGAAACTGGACTTGGAGGGCCGAAGCAAGAGCCCTGGAAACGCATTGGGGTCTTCTTATGCTCGACAAGCCAGCCCCGGCCGGCCGCAGCCTCTACTACGGGGGTGAATGGCGCCATCCGATATCGGGGCGCTACGCCGCAACGTCCAATCCGGGGCTCGACGAGCCGATCGCCGAGGTTGCGGAGGCTGGCGCCAGCGACGTCGATGCCGCGGTCAAGTCCGCACGGCAGGCCTTTCTCTCCTGGCGGGGCGTTGCCCCGCTCGAAAGGGCCCGTCTGCTGAAGGAAGTCGCTGCCGTCGTCCGTGCCAATGCGCGCGAACTCGCGGCCCTTGACGCAGCCAATTGCGGCAATCCGGTTCGGGAAATGATGGGCGATGCCACGATCGCCGCCGCGCAGCTCGACTATTTCGCCGGGCTCGTGACGGAGATGAAGGGCGAGACCATCCCGATGGGGCCCGACGTCATCAACATGACGCTCCGTCAGCCTCTGGGCGTCGTCGCGCGCATCCTCGCCTTCAATCATCCCTTCATGTTCTGCGCCGGCAAGATCGCCGCCCCGCTGGCAGCGGGTAACGCGGTCATCGTCAAGCCGCCCGAGCAGGCGCCACTTTCCTCGCTGCGCCTGGCCGAACTGGTACAGGATATCCTCCCGAGGGGCCTATTCAGCGTTCTGCCCGGCGGGCGCGAGGCCGGCGCGGCGCTTGCCTCCCACCCCGGGGTAGACAAGATCGCGATCATCGGCAGCGTCGGCGCCGGTCGTGCCGTGATGAAGGCCGCCAGCGACACCATCAAGCCGGTTCTCCTGGAACTCGGCGGCAAGAACGCATTGATCGCATTCCCCGACGCCGACCCCGCGACCGTGGCTTCGGCCGTGATTGGCGGAATGAACTTCACCTGGTGCGGCCAATCGTGTGGATCGACGAGCCGCGCGTTCGTCCATCGGGACATCTACGAGGATGTGCTGTCCAGGCTGCCGTCGCTGGCCGGGCACTATGTCCCGGGCCTCCCCACGGACGACCGGACTACCATGGGCGCCATCATCAGCCGGCAGCAGCACGCGCGCGTCCTGGAATACATCGCCTCGGCCAAGGAACAGGGAGCACGGCTCATAACCGGCGGTGCGGCGCCCACTGATCCGGCGCTGACGAAGGGATTCTACGTCGAGCCCACCATCTTCGCCGATGTCACGCCGGCGATGCGCATCGCGCGCGAGGAGATTTTTGGGCCGGTCCTCGCAGTCCTGCCCTGGGATGACGAGACGACGATGCTCGGCCAGGTCAACGAGGTCGAATATGGCCTGACGTGCTCCATCTGGACGAACGACCTGCGCAAGGCCCATCGCACGGCGCTGGCCGTTGAGGCCGGGTTTGTGTGGGTGAACGAGGTCTCCAAGCACTTTCTCGGTGCGCCCTTCGGCGGCTGGAAGCAGTCCGGGCTGGGCCGCGAGGAATGCCTGGGCGAGCTCCTCGCGTTCACCCAGGAGAAGAACGTCCATGTGAGCCTCCGCGGCGGCTGACCGGCGCTGTAACATCCAGTGAAATGCGAACCGCCTGCGTTGCGGCCTCGGACGGCCCGAATGCCGACCAGAAAAGCAAAGGATACACGATGAGCACTCCGATCGACGGCATCGACACGCCTGTCGCATCGCAGGACAACGGCATTTGGGGCAGCGACGCCATTGCCTCGATGCTGCGGCTGCTGGACATTCCTTATCTCGCGCTCAATCCAGGCTCGAGCTTCCGCGGGCTGCATGACAGCCTGGTCAACCACCTGGGCAACCAGGACCCCCAGATGCTGCTCTGCCTGCATGAGGAGCATGCCGTCGCTCTGGCTCACGGCTACGCCAAGGTCACCGAGCGGCCGATGGGCGTGGTGTTGCATAGCAATGTCGGGCTCATGCACGGCACGATGGCGATCTACAACGCCTGGTGTGACCGCGTGCCGATGCTGATCCTCGGCGCGACGGGTCCCGTCGATGCTGCCGAGCGCCGTCCTTGGATCGACTGGCTGCACACCGCCAAGGACCAGGCTGCCATGATCCGCCCCTATATCAAGTGGGACGATCAGCCGGTCTCTGTCCCAGCTGCGCTGGAAGCTCTGGTGCGGGCGAACAACATCACCCGGGCAGCACCGGCGGCGCCGACCTATGTCTGCCTCGATGTCTCCATGCAGGAGCGCCGCCTGGAGCAGATGCCCGAGTTGCCCGATCCCAAACGCTTCGCTCTGCCCTCCCCCGGTATCCCGGCGGCCCAGGACATCAAAGCCGCCGCGACGCTTCTCAGAAACGCAGAGCGGCCGATGCTTCTGATCGGCAGGGTTTCGCGCAGCACCCGCGACTGGGCGCGTCGCGTGGCCCTCGCGGAAGCGCTGAACGCGTCGGTGCTCACGGACATCAAGGTGGGCGCAGCCTTCCCGACGGATCACAGGCTGCACTGCGCCAAGCCTGGGCATTTCCTCGACGAGGCCGGCGCGAAGCGGATCGCGGACGCCGACGTCATCCTGGCGCTCGACTGGGTCGATCTCGCCGGCACCCTGAAACAGGGCGGCTGTTCGGCCGCGACCAAGATCATCAATGTCCAGCTCGACCACCAGCTTCACAACGGCTGGAGCATGGACCACCAAGCGCTGCCGCCCGCCGACCTGCATTTCAGCAGCGATCCGAACGCGGCGCTCCATCTGCTCGCTGACGAACTCGGCGTCGGTCCCGGTTCCGAACCGGCCGACCTGACGGCACTGCCGGCATTCGACCTGCCTGGCGAATCACGCGAGCTCGACATCGTCTCGCTCGCGGCGGCGATGGGCACAGTGCTGCGCGATGAAGTCGTGTCGCTTGTCCGGCTGCCTCTCGGCTGGGCCGGTGAAAGCTGGCACTTCCGCCACCCGCTCGACTATCTCGGCACCGATGGCGGCGCCGGCATCGGCTCGGGTCCCGGCATGGTGGCTGGCGCGGCGCTCGCGCTTTCCGGCTCAGGCAGGTTGCCTGTGGCAGTCTTGGGAGATGGCGATACGATGATGGGCGTTTCGGCGTTCTGGACCGCCGCGCACTACAAGCTGCCCTTCCTCGCAATCGTCGCGAATAATCGCTCCTTCTACAACGACGAGATCCATCAGGAACGCGTAGCACGTACTCGCGATCGGCCGGTCGAAAACAAGTGGATCGGGCAGCGGATCGGTGATCCCGACATAGATATCGCCGCGATCGCCAGCGCCCAGGGGCTGGTCGGGATCGGGCCCATCTCGACCACCGCCGAATTGGTCGACGCTATCAAGAAGGGCGTAGAGGCCGCTCGCGGCGGCGCATCGGTCTTGATCGATGCGCGGGTGAAACCCGGCTACAACCCCGCCATGGCGGCCGGGATGACCCGTGAAGGTTCTGGCAAGGTCGGCAGCTAGGCCGCCGACTCGCAAGCCGGCCGCACTTTTCTCTAGCCGAGCGCGGTCGGGACACTTCTGCAATGCGCTTTCTCAGAAGCAGGACGCGAACGGTCTTGCTAAGACGCTCGGCGGTTGAGCCACATGGCGGCTTAGTCGATATCTCCGCCCAACAAAACCGCGTCCGCGAGATTTCGCTGCACCAACGCTAGCTGCCCGATCAGCCGCGCCTTTTCTTCGCCCGTCATTCCGCTGGTGGCGCGTTCAATGACTTCGTTGGCGCAGGGTATCAGCTTTGACTGGAGCGAGCGGCCTCGTTCCGTCAGCCTGACGCAGAGCTTCCGCCGATCATGCGGGTCACGCTCGCGGGTGATAAGACCGGACCGCTCCATCGTCGCCAGTGCGGAAAGCGTCGTCGGCTCCATTGTGCCGATACGCTGTGAAAGCTCCCGCTGGGTCAGGCCGTCCTCCAGCCAGAGAGCCCGTAAGAAATACCACATGCCAAGCGTGACGCCATACGGCTCAATCTGCGATTGCAGATAGCGCTGCACGGCTCTGTTGGCCATCCGGAGCTGATAGCCGACGCTTCCCTCGAGCGGGAGATCGTAGCGCTGCTCGGCGGGGGGTACAGGGGCCTTTGAGTTTGTTTCGGGCATTTTACTCCGTTCTTTCGATCGGACCTTAACGCCCATTGGACGTCGGAGCACGGCATTTTGTTGCCGATTCGACCGCTACGCAAATGTTTGGAAGACAAAGCGATATAGTATTGGACCACGATGAGGGGCCACCCTAGCGTCGCCCATAAGCGGGCAACCTTCGAGAACGACCTCGCTGGAGGAAAGAATGCCTGCCATCAATCCATTCAAGTCCGCATGGCCCAAACGTCCCGGCACGCCTAAGCGTGGCACGGCACTGGAATGCAATCCATGACTGGCAGCGATCTGGAGGACGGAAGGAACATGCGGGCGACGAACGCGAAACTGCGTCTTGCGAGCGAGTCCATCGACGAAATCGATGTCGTCATCAAAGACGTCTCGATGCGCTTCGACACGCGCGAGGGGACAGTGACCGCGGTCGACGGCATGTCGTTCGAGATCAAGCGAGGAGAATTCGTTTCGATTATTGGGCCCTCGGGCTGCGGTAAGTCCACGGTATTCAACGTCATGGGCGGCCTCGTAGGCGGGTATGAAGGTACCGTGACCGTCGGCGGCGAAAAAGTCTCTGGCCCGCACCCGTCCATTGGGATGGTGTTTCAGGAGGAATCTACGTTTCCCTGGCGCACCGTCATCGACAACGTCGCCTTCCCGCTCGAAGTGAAGGGCGTGGGCAAGGATGAACGTCATGCGACGGCTCGAAAGTTCATCGACATGGTGGGGCTCTCGGGCTTCGAGCAGCGCTACCCGTCCGAACTGTCGGGCGGCATGCGCCAGCGTGTTGCGCTGGCTCGAACGCTGGTGTTCGAGCCCAAGATCCTGCTGATGGATGAGCCTTTTGCGGCGCTGGATGAGCAGACCCGAGTCTTGCTTGGCGACAAAGTCCTCAAGATCCAGCAAGACCTTCGGCAAACGACACTGCTCATCACTCACAATATCACGGAAGCCGTTCAGCTCTCTGACAGAGTGCTAATAATGACCTTCCGTCCGGGCAAGGTGAAGCGGATCGTCGATATCCGCCTACCGCGTCCGCGCAGCAGCGATGTTGTCGGCAGCGACGCATTTGGCCGATATGTTGCGGAGATCTGGAATGATCTCCGCGAGGAGGCGTCGCGCGGAATGGCCGATGCCGAGGAAGCGGCACGCACGAGAAAAGCCTGACAATGCGAATCGTCGCGTTTCCTCCCATCCTTTTCGGACTGGCCACCGTTGCGCTCGCTCTATGCGGGGTCGAGCTGCTGCTCCGTGTCGGGCTGCTGAACCAGTTTGTGATTCCGTTCCCCTCCGCCGTAATCGGCAGCTTTGGCCGCCTTTTCAGCGAAGAACAGTTGGCTCACCGACTGTTCGTGACGGGATCGGAGGCGGTCGTGGCGAGTTTGCTCGTCATCGTCGTCGGCGTCAGCTTAGGCATCTTCCTGCAGGAGAGGCGCATTCTCAAACTTGCGGTGGAGCCCTGGATCGCTGCAGCCGCCGCAGCGCCGATCGTTCTGGCCTATCCCCTCTTCCTGGTGATCTTCGGACGGAGTTCCGCGACGATTGTCGCGATGGGGTTTGTCGCCGGCCTCGCCCCGGTGGTGCTCAAGACCATCGAGGGCTTTCAGGGCGTGAAGAAGACGTTCATGAATGTTGGGCGCACCTATAATCTCACTCCGTCGCAGCTGTTCTGGAAGATTCAGTTTCCAGCCTCGATACCGACCATATTCACCGGGATACGCCTGGGACTCATCTTCACCTTGATCAACCTCATCGGCGTCGAATTTCTGATCAATTTCGGCGGCCTCGGTCAGCTGATCAATGACTTGGCCGAGCGCTATGATTTGCCCGGTGTGTTCGCGACGATCATCTTCGTCATTCTCGTGAGCGTCGTTATTTTCTCGATCCTCGAGCGGCTCGAACGCTGGCTGCGACCTGCACAGTGAGCTTGACGCCAGCTGCCGCAGCCGCGCCGGCACAGGCGCGGTTCTTCCTGAGTGCGCCCGTCTGCGCCATACTCTGACGCAACGCTTCGCATCGACAGGAGGAAGCTATCAATCTCAGGCAGTTGCGCTATTTCGTGCGGATCGCGGAGGTCGGCAATATCACCCGGGCGGCCGAACAGCTTAACGTGGCGCAGCCCGCTCTCGGCCTGCAGATCCGCCAGCTGGAGCAGGAACTCAAGACTGAACTGCTTGTGCGCCACTCCAGGGGGGTTGAGCTTACCGAGGCAGGCAAGCTCTTGCTCGACCGGGCTCGCCGCATCCTACAAGATGTCGAAGAACTCCGGCGAGAGATCACCGGCAATGTCAGCCCTGAGCAAGAGATGATGATCCTGGGCCTCACGCCCAGCATCATGCTGCAGATGGACCCTGACATGCTGCTCAATGCCAAGCAGACGATGCCCACGGTATCGTTGAGCCTTGTCGAAGCTTTGAGCCGGACCCTGACGATATCCCTCGAACAGGGCGAGCTCAGCTATGCGCTGGCTTACGGCGTGGACGAAGCCCGCCCCGGGGTAAGCCGACGCCCGTTGCTGGTGGAGGAGCTAATCTTCGCTCGTCCGGCGACGGGAGAGCCTCTGCCTCCCACCCTCACTCTGGCGGACGCGCTCTCTCATGACCTCGTGCAGGCCGGCGAGCGTGACATGGTTCAGCGCCTGCTGAGGGATGCCGCAGCCCGCTATTCACTCGATCTCAGGATTGTCTACGAGGCGGAATCGATTCCGGCGATGCGCAGCCTGGTGGTGCGCGGAGCAGCCGCCAGCATGATGCCCTACGGCACCGCCAGTGAGGAAATCCGCGCCGGTAAGCTGGTGATGCAACGGATATCCGATATTCCGTTGACCCGAACTCTCTATCTGCTGAAGCCGTCTAACGCACCCTCTTTCAGAAGCCAGGATCTGATCGATCACTTCATTGACGGGATCGTGCGGCGCCTGCTCGATTCCCTGGGGCCCCTAGCGCGGCGCGTGGGCATCTAGAAGAGTGCCGATTTCATTCGAAAACATGCAGTCGTTCCGGAGCGATCCCTAGGATTGAGCCCGGACCCAGAACCAATGAGAGTCGCCGACAGGCCGCGGATGCCGCGGCTGGTCGGCGCAGTGGGCATTGGTTCCGAAATTCGGGCCCATATTCGGCATGCAACGGAAGGACGCTGCGGTCCCATCGAAACCACGCATATTCCGGCAACGGCGACCCGTGCCAGCCCCTCAGCGCATCGTTGCGTCGACCCAATTCTTCACCTGGTCGAACAGGTTGCGCACGCTGTTCGCATAGGCTTCAGGGTCGGCCGAGCAGTTCCGGCACGGGGTGAAGCCGTGGCTGGCGCCCTCGATGAAAAGCAGTTCCTTTTTGGCGGCGACGCTGTTCTCGTACTCCTCTTCGGAGTCGCGAATGAACAGATAGCCCCCCATGCCGACCACGAGTGTCGGCGCGGCAATCGAGCGAACGGCGCAGATGGTGGAATTGTTGCTGGAGCAATGGTCGATACCATCGAGAGAGTTGCTAGAGCGCACGGCCTGAGTGCTCAGGAACGAGCGAAGCGACAGGATTTTTGTGCCGCGATCGAAGCTGTTGGTCGTCTCCTTCGTGTCGAGTTCTGGCGGACTGACGGAGGTGACGATCTGTTCGACGATGCTGCCGTCGTTGCGCACCAGTTTCTGCGGCGCGCGCGTGCGCCGAAGCGAGATCGCCGTATCGAGACTGTGCAGTTGCGATGCGCCGCCTGGACCCGCGCCGGGATTACCGCCATGCGGGATGGCGAACAGGTCATTGTCCGGATAGGTCCCCTTGCCCTCCCGGATGGCTTTCACGCGCCCCTGCGCGGTCGCGATCAGCGCGTTCATGCGCGCCGACTGCGCAGCGAAATAGCGGGCCTGGAACTCTGGCGAATAGGTTGACGACGCTGTCGCGCTATAGCCGTTACTCGTCAGATACGGGTCGAGCGCGGCATTAAATTTGCCGGCCGTCTCGTCGAGCACCGACCCGTTCAGACTGCGCAGCAGAATGACCGGCACGCCCGGATGAGCATCGGCGAGAATCAGTCCGTCGGCTTTCGGCATTCCGGTTAGATCGTCGCGGCAAGGCACCAGCTTCTGCGGATCCTTGCAGAAGCCGAGTCCGTTCTCGGCCACCGCCTGATAGAAGCTTGTGGTCGGGCCTCCGCCGCTATGGCCGAACAGCACGACTTTCTCGATACCCTGCTGCTTGCGCAGGAATTCGACGCCAGCCTTCACGTCCAGCGCGATCCGGTCCCAGTCGACCGCGAACTCGTTGTTTGTGAAGCGCGTGCTCATGCACAGGGCCGCGATACCACGCTTCGGCAGTTCGTTGCAGGCGATATGCGTGGTGTAATTGGCGGTGCGATGGATGACGAGCGCCGCGACTTTGGCGCGCGCAGCGGGCTCCGCATAGACGGCGGTCGCTGGCCCCAGGGCGAAGTACGTGCGCTTTCCCTCGCCTGCCTCCTGGCCTCTCGCCGACGAGGGGGCGGCGAGAACCGCGCCCGCAAGCAGCGCGAGGGTGATAGCCCGAAACGATCTGGTCATGGATTTTCCTCCCTGATCTCCGCTGCGGCACCCTCCCTCGGTGCAAAGCGCCGGCCCTCGCGCGCACCGCAGCGGGAGAGGCGCCGTGCCGTTGCATAAGGATCCGCCCCGCGCGGACATGAATTGTTGTTTGATGCAGAAACATCGAGGGCGGCCCTACCGATAGCGATATCTCGATCGCATCCCGGCGTTGGGCCAGGCACGATGTCCGGGCCTTTCAGGATCGACATCAAGTATATTTTGGTTCCTTCTCGTATAAGAAAATCGTCTTGAGGATCATTGCACCCTCCGGGATCTTCGATGGGCCGCTGCGACGAACACCACGGAGGGGCAGATCGCCTGCGCGGGCGCGCGTGACGACTGCGCGGCCAGAACGCACGCCAAACAGTCGAGGTCTCACTGGCATCTCGCAGAAGTCTTTGTCCGCCCCCCGCGCCGGGCGCATCCTGCCGGAAAGCTGGGCCGATGATGCCCGCCTCTGGGAGGACGATTTGTCTAAGCTGCGACTTTCCATCGCGATCGGGGATTACGACCGCAACAGACCACTGCTTGACGGGGAAGTTCAGATCGACGGTGTCGACCCCGTGTTTATGAAGCTTTTTCCGGAGGAGATTTTCTTCCGCGCATTCCGGCATGCCGAGTTCGACGTCTGCGAGGCATCCTTGTCGAGCTTCGCGGTAAAGGTCGATCACGGGACGAATCCGTATGTAGGCGTGCCCGCGTTCGTGTCGCGCGCGTTCCGGCATTCCGAGATTTTCATTCGGACCGACCGCGGGATCGAGAGGCCGGAAGACCTTAAGGGGAAGCGCATCGGGTGCCCCGAGTACCAGCTCACGGCATGCGTCTGGATCCGCTCCATGCTCGAGGACGATTATGGCGTGCGGCCCACCGACGTGACGTGGGTCCGCGGTGGCATCGAACAGCCCGGGCGCGCGGAGAAGATCGCGGTTTCACTCCCCTCTGACATCCGGGTCGAGCAGGCTCCCGCGGACCGCTCCCTAAACCAAATGCTGGCCGACGGTGAGATTGACGGCTTTATCGGCCCGAGGGCGCCCTCCGCCTTCGAGGCGGGCCACCCGAAGATTGCACGACTCTTTGCCACGCCTACGGCGGCGGCCTCCGACTACTACCGCCGCACGAACATCTTCCCGATCATGCATGTGATCGGTGCGCGACGCACGATCGTCGAAGACCAGCCATGGCTGCCGGCCGCTCTCCTGAAGGCGTTCGAGCAGTCGAAGCGGATCGCTCTCTCGCGGCTCACCGATACATCGGCCACGAAGGTTACGCTGCCATTCGTCGAGGAGCAGTTGCAATCGGCGAAGAAGCTGATGGGCAACGATTTCTGGTCCTATGGTGTCGAGGCGAACCGGCACGTGCTGGACGCGTTCCTTCAGGCGCATCACACGCAGGGCTTGTCGTCGCGGCGCCTTGGCGTCGAGGATCTGTTTCCCGCTCCCACGTTGGAGGCCTTCAAGATCTAACGCGCACGGCAAACGCAGCATCCAAGAAATCTGCGACGACCATCAAAAAATGAGGGAGGAAAGATATGACCTTGACGAAGCGAACGGTTCTGGCGGGCGCATTTGCCGGTCTTCTGTCACTCGCGGCAGGTCCGGCAAGCGCACAGGATCAGCTTAAGCTTGCGGTCGGCCAGCGCGGCAACTGGGATACCTCGGTCGCCGAAATCGGCACACGGCTTGGGATCTTCAAGAAGCACAAGCTCGACCTTCAGATGCTGTACACGCAAGGCGGCGGCGAAACGCAGCAGGCCGTGCTGTCGAACAGCGTCGACATCGGCGTGGCCGGCGGCATTATGGGCGCTCTCTCGGCGTTCTCCAAGGGCGCGCCGATCCGTATCATCGGGGCCGAGACGACTGGCGGACAAGATCTGTACTGGTATGTGAAGTCCGATTCACCGGTTAAAACCCTGAAGGATTTCGACGGGCGCACGGTCGCCTATTCGACAAACGGGTCCTCGACGCATGGCGTCGTCAACGCCTTCGTCAAGGAAAACGGACTGAAGGCGAAATTGACCGCCACCGGGGGGCCGGCTCCGACGCTCACGCAGGTCATGTCGGGCCAGATCGACGTCGGCTGGGCGGCGCCGCCCTTCGGCCTCGAACAGCTCAGCAAGGGCGAAATCCGCGTCATCGCGACCGGAAACAACACCCAGGCATTCCGGGACCAGACCGTCCGTCTGCTGATCACGAACACGTCGGTGCTTCAGTCCAAGAAGGAGCAGCTCGATCGCTTCATGCTCGCCTACCGGGAAACCGTGGACGCAATGTATGCGAACGACGAGGCCCTCAAGGTCTATGCCGATTTCGTCGGCGTGCCTCTCGAGATCGCCAAGCGTACCCGTGATGAATTCTTTCCGAAGAAGGCGCTCGATCCCGATCGCATTGTCGGGCTGGACACCATCGTGCCGGACGCCGTGACGCTGAAGTACACCGCGCAGCCGCTCACCAAGGAACAGCTCGGCGAACTGATCCAGATTCCGCCGCGCCGCTGAGACCCCAAGTGACGAGAGTCCGAGCCATGAACCAGGCCGCCGGATCCATGCCGTCTCGTACGACGCCGTGGAAACGCCCTTCGGAAGGGCAAGCAGTCATGCTGACGCGCATCGCCATTGTGCTGGCGATCGTGATCGGATGGGAGAGCCTGGCCCGCTCGGGTCTGCTGTATCGCGACGTGGTGCCGCCGCTGCCGCTCATCGGCCGGGAGTTGGCGATGCTGCTGATCGATCGCGGCTTTTACCACAACCTCGCGGTGACCTTCTGCGAGGTTGCACTGGCCGTCGCCATCGGCGGCGGCGCGGGAGTTATTGTCGGCATTGTGCTGGGACGCGACCGCTTCCTCAGTTCAGCATACGAGCCGCTCCTGCATTATCTGGGTCCGACGCCGAAGATCATCTTCTTCCCGATCATGATCATGTGGTTCGGCGTCGGCCCCGGTTCCAAGGTCGCGATGGGTGCCCTGTCTTGCTTCTTCCCGGTGGCCGTCAGCGTAGCCGCGTCCATGCGCGAGATCGATCGGGTCCTGATCCGTGTGGGGATGACCTTCAGACTCACCTCGGCCCAGATGCTGACCAAGATCTATATTCCGGCGATGCGACTGCCGGTGATCAACGGCATCCGCATTGGCCTCGGCGTCGCCATCGTGGGTACGTTGCTGGCAGAGACCAAGCTCGCAAACCAGGGGCTCGGCTACGCCGTCATCCAGACTTACACGACTTTCAACATGCCCCGCATGTACGCATTGCTGCTGATCGTTTTTCTGCTGGCAGTTGGTGTCAACTCCGTACTCGGCCGCTACACCGAAGTGCGCATGGCGAAGAAGCGCAGCGATGGCTGAACTCGACAGGGGCAAGCCGGCCGCCTCCGCGGCAAGCCCCATCCCGCTGGCCTATGTCGTCGCCGCACTACCCCCGCTGTTCTGGGCAGGTAACTTCCTGATCGCGCGGCTGATGCGCGACGACATTCCGCCGATCCAGATGTCCTTTTGGCGGTGGGTGCTTGCTTTGGCTATCCTGCTACCCTTCGCCTGGTCCTCGCTGCGGCTCGATCGGTCGCGGCTGCGTGAGGAGTGGGCCTTCCTGGCCCTCCTAGGCGCAATCGGCGTGACCGCATTCAATTGCTTCATCTACACCGCGCTGCATCATACGACAGTCATCAATGCGGCCCTTGTGAACTCGCTCCTACCTGTCGCGACGATCCTTTTGGCCCGGCTTCTGTTGGGCGAGCGGATCGTTCCGCTCCGGGCACTCGGCATCGCCGTTTCGCTGATGGGTGCGGTCCTGGTCATCGCACGCGGCGACCTTTTCGCTCTCGGCAATCTCATGGTGGGACGGGGTGACATCCTCGTCGTCCTAGGGATGAGCTTTTGGGCGTTGTATACGGTTCTCGTTCGCCGCCGGCCGCTCGGCTTAAAGCCGCTGTCCTTGCTCGGAGCGACGACCGCCTTCGGCATCGTGTTTCACCTGCCCTTCGTGCTGATCGAGGCAACGCAGAGCAGAATCTTCGTGCCGACACTGAACAGCCTGCCGGCTCTGGTCTACTTCGCGGTTTTCCCGTCGATCCTGGCATACATCTTTTGGAACCGCTCGATCGCGACGCTCGGCCCGGCAACGACCGGCATGTTCATGCACCTCATGCCGATTTTTAGCGCCATTCTGGCCGCTGCATTCCTCGGCGAGCGACTCGCATGGTACCATCCGGTCGCTTTCGTCGTGATCGTGGGGGGTATCCTGCTCGCTACGCGGCGTCCGCCCTCAACACCTCATCCAAGTCACCAGAAGCGATAAAAGATGCGCAAGATCTATGACGGCCCGGCGGCGGCGCTGGAGGGCCTGCTTTTCGACGGCATGACGATCATGTCGGGCGGCTTCGGCCTGTCGGGCAATCCCGAGAGCCTGATCCCCGAGATTCGCGATTCCGGCGTGAAGGACCTGACCGTCATCTCGAACAATGCCGGCGCCGACGGCTTCGGCCTGTGGATGCTGCTGCAGACGCGGCAGATCAAGAAGATGATCGCGTCCTATGTCGGCGAGAACAAGCTGTTCGAGCAGCAATATCTCGCCGGCGAGCTGGAGCTGGAGCTCAACCCGCAGGGCCCGCTGGCCGAGCGCATCCGCGCCGGCGGCGCCGGCATCCCGGCCTTCTACACCAAGACCGGCGTCGGCACCGTCGTCGCCGAAGGCAAGCCGGTCGAGGAATTCGAAGGGCAGCTCTATGTGCGCGAAACCTGGCTCAGGGCCGATCTAGCCATCGTCAAGGCCTGGAAGGCCGACACAGCCGGTAACCTGATCTATCGCCGCACGGCGCGGAACTTCAACNCCGTCGTCGCCGAAGGCAAGCCGGTCGAGGAATTCGAAGGGCAGCTCTATGTGCGCGAAACCTGGCTCAGGGCCGATCTAGCCATCGTCAAGGCCTGGAAGGCCGACACAGCCGGTAACCTGATCTATCGCCGCACGGCGCGGAACTTCAACCCGAACATGGCGACCGCCGGCAAGGTGACCGTGGCCGAGGTCGAGGAGATCGTCCCGGTCGGCTCCTTCGATCCGGATACGATCCAGACGCCCGGCATCTATGTCGACCGCGTCATCGAGAGCACCATCAACGAGAAGCGCATCGAGAAGCTGACCGAGCGCAAGAGGGAGGCAGCCTGATGGAATGCTTGCGTCCTCGCGATCGCGTCGGGCCAGCTCGCCAAAGACAGGCGATGTCCTTCGCCGGGATAGATATGGCTCTGGACAGAGCCCCCACTGCTCTTGACCAGTCTCTCGATGGCTTCGGCGTTGGAGACTGGCACCACTCGGTCAGCATCCCCATGCAGAATAAGCGTAGGGGGCAGCGAAGCTCGCTCCAGGCCCGGCGGCAGAAATNACTGGCACCACTCGGTCAGCATCCCCATGCAGAATAAGCGTAGGGGGCAGCGAAGCTCGCTCCAGGCCCGGCGGCAGAAATCCGAAGAAGTCGACAACGGCTTTGATCCTGCGATCGCGCGCCGCCAGAGCCAAGGCCAATGCGCCGCCAAGCGAAAAGCCCACCACGGCGAAACGGGCCTGCTGATCGCCCGTGATCGTCTCGATCGCTTCCAGCCAGACCGGAAACTTGCTTTTGATTTCGCCGTAGCGGGCCCGCTGATCGCCGGTGGCCTCGAAGTACCGCGGTAGCAGGACGTTGTAGCCAGCTCCCGCGATCATGTTCGCGGCGAACTGATATCGGCCACTATTCGTCAAACCGTCCGAACCATGGAGGAGGATGACGCTGCCTCCGGAAACGCTCGGACCAAAGCGGTCGACTGTGACGCTCGCCTGAGCTGGCCCAGACACGATGGTCGCGCCAGCTCCAGCAACGAAATGGCGTCGGTCCATTACTCGGCCGCCTCCGACCATCTCTCTTTGGCTTCAGCCGCTGGGACGATCAGCTTGATCGTATCGTCATCGAGCGCAACGACGAGCGCGAGGTCGAGGTAATGATGGGCTCCCCCCGACTCGGGATCATTCTTCTTCAGCTTGATGAGCTGGCCGCTCAGAGCGTCGACGGTTCCGACATGCCCTCCATCGGAGCCGATGACGCGCTGGCCTTCCTTGATCTGCTCTACGAACATCATGGCTTGCTCTCCGTCCAGCCCCCCACTGATCGGCAACGGACCGTCAGGCGCCCAGGTTCCAGTCGGAATGGCGCCATGGTCGCACTGCACGATCTCGCGCCGCGATTGACGAAGAGGGGTCGCCCGACTTCGGGAATGATCGGTGTTGCAAAGGCGTCGCTTTAGGCGGCTACGTCACGCTCCAGCTGGAACAGGACGTTGCGGGTAAGATCATCCTCGTCGAGCGCGAGGGGAGCAAAGCCCGCTACCAAATAGGCAATTCTCTCGCGCTCCTTCTCGTGCTCGCTCGGCGGTACGGAAGCCTTCACCTGGCTCCAAACCGCTTCAAGCGAAGCAAAAGCCCGCGCTAAATCGGTCGGGTCGGTCAGAGATGAAAAGGGCATGCCATCGTCTCCTCGTTAGCTCCGGCAGAGGTTGATTTAGGTGAGCTTCGAGCCTCTGCAAGACTCCTTGAAAACGTCCGGCGTGCCTTCCTAAAACAGCCGGATTCAGGCGTCCGCGGGGGACCAGACTATGTTGCCACGAGGAAAATGTGGCTATGGCATTGACGGCGTCCGACGAATTCGAACGCCCCGGGTCATTCTGACCGGCCTTGGACATCCCATAACAATTCGCTCGGCTTGGAGGCTTGCATGTTCCTCGCGGATTGGCCGAATGTCGCAGCGAGACGCCGCACATGCTTTCGGATTAAAGCGAGTCCACCGGGTGTCTCTTGGCGGCTCGGCAACGAGCGTCTTTCTGGTTGGTCCAACGGTACCGTGGCCTTGCCGACTTACAGACGGTCCGAAGATCAGACGATCATCGGACGCCGACGGCGGTTGTGGCGCCGCCCGCAATGACATGCGATTGGTTGGCCATGTCATACGCTCGATCCGCGCACGTCACCTTCGCCAACATGCTCGGTACGCTCGACCATCTTGTCGACAGGGCTCAGGATGCTGGGATTGAGGACTCCATCTTGGGAGACAGGCTGACGGAGGACATGTTTACGCTGGAGTTGCAATTCCGCGTCGCCGTCAATCAAGTGTTGCTGGCCCTGAACCAGGTCGCCGGAATGTCGCTGTCCCTCGAGGAGTCGACTTACCGATCCTTCGCGGAGATACGTGAGCGAATCGCGACTGTACGCTCACATCTCGGTCAGTCGGACCCCGCAAAATGGGCACGCGCCGACGATCCCGTAGACCTCACTTTGCCCAACGGGGTGCGTTTCGTGATGTCTTCGGAAGAGGATATTCGAGACTGGATCATGCCGAACTTCTATTTTCACGTGACGATGGCCTATGCGCTTTTGCGCCACGCTGGTTTAGCCGTCGGCAAGATGGATTTCCTGCCTCACATGATGCGCCACCGCCGTGCTTCGGATTGTTGAACGCCGGCTTCGGGGAAATGTGGGTCATTCATCCCGTTAGCTCAGAGTGTACGCAAGCGGAACCCAACGACCGATCGGCCGTTACGCCCTCACTTTCGTGGATTTTAGGAGGGGCTGATGAACGGTGTCATTTATCTCGTAGGTCTGGTCGTGGTCGTTCTGGCGATCCTGTCGTTTCTCGGGCTTCGATAGGAACGCGCCATGTCCATGTCAGGATCGGACGTTGTCGTCGCTCCCGTGACCGTGAACAAGGAGAACCGCTCCTACGTTCAGTGGGGCCCCATCATTGGCGGTGCGGTCATCGCAACCGCGATCTCCACAATCATGACGGTCTTCGGATCGGCGATCGGCCTGTCGATGGTCTCAGCCGATTTCGAGAAGAGTTCGAGCTCCACCGCCCTGGCGGTAGCCGCGGGGCTTTGGGCGCTCTGGGTAATGGCTTCCGCCACAATGGCGGGCGGCTATCTCGCCGGACGCATGCGACAGCCGAGCTTCGATGCCAATGACGAGGAGCGCAAGGTTCGCGATGCGACCCACGGCCTGCTTGTCTGGGCGACCGGCGCGCTTCTGATAACCGTCGTCGCAACGTCGTCGCTGTTCGGCGCGGCCAGGACCGCGGTCAGCGGCGTCGCAAGCGCGAGCTCGGGCGTGGCGTCGCTGGTCTCGCAGAATGTCGATCCGCTCGCGATGGCGCTCGACAATGTCATGCGCGCCAACGGTCAGCAGCCGCCGACCGCTCAGGAGCGTGACGAGGCTTCCCGGATTTTCGTCAACGCGCTGAAGAACGGCAAGATCGAACAGGGCGACCGGGACTACCTTGCTTCGCGGCTCGCCGCGCGCTCCGGCATCAGCGAACAGGATGCTCAAAAGCGCATCGACGACGCTTATGCGAAGCTCTCGCAGGCCAAGGAAACCGCCAAGCAGGCGGCCGAGCGGGCGCGCAAGATCGCGGTTCTCACCGCCTTTCTGACAGCCGCTGCGCTGCTGGTGGGAGCGGCCGCGGCAGCCTGGGCGGCGACGCTGGGCGGTGAGCACCGCGACGAGAACCTGCGCGTTTGATCTAAGTTTCGACGTTTCAGGAGAAACACCCCGAGCCGGTCCGCTGAGCGGGCCGGCTCACCCTTGTCAATGAGCGTCAACTTCGACAGCCCAGGACGTGACGACGACACGACCCAGCTTGGTGGGCCTCCCTTGACTTACCTCTAGCAGGCCCTCGACCAGATGTGCGGTCCTCGAAGAGGTGTATAGGCTTTCGCCTAATTCTCGACCGGCTTGAGAATCGCGCGCACTGCCTTATGAAATTCGTGGGGGCCGACGCCAAAAGAACCCAGAGGCTTTTGACGTCGAGGTCGTTGGAGATGGGTTAGCCGCGCTTGAGGCGATACGGGCCCATAAACCGGACCTATTGCTAACCGACGTTGTAGCGATATTCATTGGCTTCAATTTAAACCACGCCCAAAGGCAGCGCGAAATGCAGTCGGGCGAGGTCAACCCAAGGGATGCTCCGAAATCCCCGACAGACCTACAAGCGCCACGGCCTTCTCAGAAATAGCCTCGTCCGATGCTCCGGTCGGTTCGATCTCTCGCCGGACCGTCGCCGCTCAAAGTCTAACGCGCGAACGCGACCGCGGCTCCGAGCGAAATGCCGCTGTGACGTCGAGGGCGTCCGCAGTCTTCCATCGAAATCCTAACGGCAGTCGCTCTGTGATCAAGCCGCGGTGCGATCGCTCCGGCCAACGTACTGGCCGCGGTTGCAATTCCGCGGCTTGACCGTGTCGACCACCGCGTTCTAGGCAGGCGAGATCAAGATGCGCTATCAGGCCTTGCCTTAGGCTAGCGTCGGGGACTGCCCCGCCCACCGCGGTCGTGTGTCTCTGCCTCGACAGGACAGGGCTAGAAGTTCGTGATGTTGGACAAGCGGGAAAGCCCCAGGGTCATCGGCATTCTAGGCGGGGGACAACTCGCCCGGATGATCGCCCAGGCAGCGGCTGATTACGGCATCCCTTGCCACGTTTTCACCCCGGAGGCGGATAGTCCAGCATCCCAGGTCGCAGCGCGGACGGTTGTGGGTGCCTACGAAGACGAAACCGCGTTGGCATCGTTCGCCAAGGACGTCGACGTCGTTACCTACGAGTTCGAGAACGTTCCCGCGGCGACTGCGCGATTCTTCGAAGACCGAGGAATGCTCCGCCCCGGCTCACGGGCATTGGCGATCACCCAGGATCGTTTGCTGGAAAAGGACTTTCTCGTTTCGCTTGGCCTTGCCGTTGCCCCCTACCGAAAAGTCGACTCGGTCGAAGATCTTTCGAACGCCGTCTCTGACTTGGGCTTGCCGGCGATCCTCAAAACCCGCCGGTTCGGCTACGACGGAAAGGGCCAAATCAAGATTTCGTCCCCGGAGGAGGTCCTTCCCGCCTTTGCAGCCATCGGACAGTCCCCAGCTATTCTGGAGGGTTTCGTTTCCTTCAGCGTCGAGGCTTCGGTGATAGCGGCGCGCGCGTTAGACGGGACGACATCCATTTTCGACGTTTGCGAGAACGAACATGCAAATCATATTCTCGACGTAACGCGTGTTCCCGCGCGAATCTCTGCCGGCGCGTCGGTTCAAGCGACGAACGCCGCCCGGCTCGTGGCCGCCGAACTTAAGTACGTGGGCGTGGTCACCGTGGAGGTCTTCATCGTTCGAGACGATAATGGCGACCGGGTCGTCGTGAACGAGATCGCGCCGCGAGTTCACAACTCCGGCCATTGGACGATCGAAGGCGCGGAGACGTCTCAGTTCCACCAGCACGTACGCGCGATTTGCGGCCTTCCTATGGGCTCCACGGCCCGGCGCGGTGAGATCGAGATGAGGAACCTCGTGGGCGACGACGTCGCAAGTTGGCGCGACGTGTTAGCGCAGGCAGGCGCCTATCTCCATCTTTATGGAAAGACCGAAGCTCGCCCCGGCCGCAAAATGGGTCATGTGACGCGAGTGACTTCGCACACTTGAAGATCAACCCTCAGGGATCGTCGAACGCGCGGTCTTTTCCCTGCCGGTCGGCTTCGGCCTGCAACGCGTTCGCAAAGAAGTCGGTCAGGGAGGGGAATTCCGCCTCGACTTCTTCCGGAGCGATACCTTGGTGAAGCGCAGCCGCAATGCACCTCCGCGCCAAATCCGATGCGCTCACCGCGGTGAACGCGAGTTCAGTTTCCTGAACGGTCTGATCCGCCCAACTCACGACAAAAGCCGCTGCTCGCCTGCTCATGATGGTGTCACAACTGTTTCCAGGCCGGAGACTGACCTTAGCCCTCGGCCAACCATGTCGCGTCCTCAAGGTTCCGAACTGTGCGGTTACGCATTTTTGGAAAGCCATGGAAACTCATTGTTGCTGAAACCGTTGACCGGTCGCCTACGACCCGGGACACGACATGCGCCGATCTCACAAAATGCCCTTCGGACCCCGCACTCTGCGAAACGGAGTAGAATTCCGCGTTTGGGCGCCGTCCGCTCCCAAGGTGCGCCTTTGGACCCCGCAGGGCGAGTTCGACATGGAGGAGGCCGAAGGTGGGTGGCATCGGCACATCCTCCAAGGTGCTGCGGCAGGCCAGCGATATAGATTTCGCGTGGGGGAGGATTTGCTCGTGCCCGACCCAGCCTCGCGGTTCCAGCCCGAAGATGTCGAGGGACCGAGCCTGGTAGTCGATCCGGAGGCCTACGCCTGGGCGGACGGCGAGTGGAAAGGACGCGCCTGGGAAGAGGCGGTGATCTACGAAGCTCATATGGGCAGTGTCACGCCCGAAGGAACCTTCGCCGCGTTTTCCGACAAGCTTGAACTGTTGCGCGACCTCGGGTTCACCGCGATCGAGCTGATGCCGCTCGCGGATTTCCCGGGCAAGCGGAACTGGGGGTACGACGGCGTGCTCCATTACGCACCGGATCACGCCTACGGAACGCCGGACGATCTCAAGGCACTGGTGGATCGGGCCCATGGTCTAGGGCTCATGATGATCCTCGACGTCGTCTACAACCACTTCGGACCGTCCGGAAACTACCTGCCGGCCTATGCTGGCGCATTCTTTACGGACAGGCACCAGACGCTTTGGGGCGCCGGCATCAACTATGACGGCCCCGGCGCAGAGACCGTGCGCGACTTCTTCGTCCACAACGCGCTCTACTGGCTGGAGGAGTATCATTTCGATGGCCTCCGCTTCGACGCCGTGCATGCCATCGCGGACGACAGCAGCCGGCATTTTATCGCCGAACTTGCGGAGAGGATACGGTCGGCGTCAGGCCAGCGGCAGGTCCATCTCATCCTGGAGAACGCCGATAACGGGGCCAGATGGCTCGGCCGCGCCGGGGAGGTGCCGAGCCTGCACACCGCGCAGTGGGCCGACGACGTGCACCACGCTTGGCATCGCCTGCTGACCGACGAGGACGACGGATATTATGCCGATTACGGCGATCCGATCGGTCATCTTGGACGCTGCCTCGCGGAAGGGTTCGCCTATCAGGGCGAGATGTCGACCCATGAGGGCAAGCCGCGCGGCGAGCCCTCCACCCACCTCCCTCCGTCGGCCTTTGTCGCGTTTCTCCAGAACCATGACCAGATCGGCAACCGGGCCTTCGGAGAGCGGCTTAGCCATCTCGCCGATCCAAGCAAGCTGGCGCTGGCACGCGCCTGTTTGCTGCTTAGCCCGCAGATCCCGCTGCTCTTCATGGGCGAGGAGTGGGCAGCGAGCACTCCTTTCCAGTACTTTGTGGATTTTCCGGACGAGGAGCTTTCCAAGGCTGTCCGAGAGGGGCGCCGGCGCGAGTTCGGAAGCTTCGGCCGCTTCAAAGACGAGGCGGCGCAGGAGCGCATTCCTGACCCGACGGCATCCGATACCCTCCTGGTCTCTTCGCTCGACTGGAGCGAGGCCAGCCGCCCGCCCCATAGCGAAGTGCTAGCCCAGACGCACGACCTTCTGCGCATTCGCCGCGAGACGGTCGTGCCGTTGACAAAGAGCACTTTCCGGGGTGCGCGATGGTCTAGGCCTACACCGGATGTGCTGGAAGTAACCTGGCGTTTTGCCGGCGGCAGTCTGCGGTTTATCGCCAACTTCGGAAGCGAATCTTTCACATATGGTGTCGCGCAGGACGAACATCCGATCTGGCCGGACGAAAACGCGCATAATCCGCGGTCGAGCAGACTGATGCCCTGGACCGGGGTGATGCTGGCGAGGCTGTCATGAGCTCGCACGACGACGCGGTCGCTAAACTGGCTGATCTGGCCGGCATCGCTACATCCTACATCGACGCAGCGGGCGCTCGTGTCGAGACTCCATCAGAGGTGCGTCGGGCGGTGTTGCATGGTCTCGGCATCGAAGTCGATACGGAAGCGCAAGCGCGCGAAGCCCTGGCCCGCCTCGAGCAACGCCGGGCGTCACCCCTGTCGCCGTTTTGCGTGGTGAGCACGGGCCTAATCGCACGGGTGCCGTGGTTTGGCCCGCAGGTGCCAGATGCCATCGATTTCGTGCTGACGGACGAAACCGGCGGCGCGCGCGAGGGCAGGGGGCGCATCCAATCGGATCGCTCCGGCCGGCATCTGGTCCTGCCGGCGCTGTCTTCCGGCTACTGGCAATTGCGTGTCGCTCCGGGTGCCACCGCGCACGAGAGCATGCTCATCAGCGCGCCGCCGCGATGCTACGAGCCCGCATCGGTGACACACGGGGCGAGGCGATGGGGTGTGACGGCGCAGGTTTATTCGCTCCGCTCACCGGACAATTTCGGGATTGGCGGCTACGGCGACCTCTCGGACCTGGCGGTGGGTGCGGCAGAACTGGGCGCCGATTTTCTGGGGTTGAATCCCGTCCATGCGTTGTTCACCGCGGACCTAACGAAAATCTCTCCTTACGCCCCGTCCTCGCGACGTTTCCTCGACGCACAACTTCTGGATCCGACCCAACTCCCCAGGTTTGCCGAAAGCGGGGCGCCGGCGCTGCTGGAGGAGGCCGAGCCGCAGGCCTCGATCGCCGCGTTGCGCGAGGCGGTGCTCGTTGACCGTGCCGGCATTTGGAGGGCCAAGCTGCCGCTGCTGGAAGCGGTTTGGGACGTGTCGCGCGGCGATGATCATCGCGACTTTGCAGAGTTCCGAGCCGCTGCCGGACAGAGCCTTATGATGCATGCGACCTTCGAGGCGCTGTCGGAGCATTTTGCTGCTGCCGGGGCGTCTTGGGTCGGCGAATGGCCCGACGCCTTCCGCCACGCCGAAAGCGAAGCCGTCAAGCAGTTCGCGGCTTCGCAGAGCGACAGGATCGCTTTTCATGCCTGGCTGCAATGGCAGGCGGACCACCAGCTCGGCGCGGCCCACCATGCGGCCCGGAAAGCGGGGATGGGAATCGGACTGTTCCGCGACCTTGCCGTCGGCGTCGACCCCGCCGGCTCGGATATCTGGTCGAACCCCACACATTTCGCGACGGGGCTGTCGATCGGTGCACCGCCCGATCTGCTCGGTCCAGATGGGCAGAATTGGGGCCTGCCGCCGTTCGATCCGCTGGAGATGGAGCGGACAGGTCTGTCGGCGTTCCGCGAGATGGTGGCCGCAAACATGCGCCATGCGGGCGCGATCCGCATCGACCACGCCTTCCAGCTGCGGCGGCTCTATCTCGTCCCGCAAGGCGCCCCGGCCACCGACGGCGCTTACGTCTCGATGCCGTTCGAGGCGCTGCTAGCGGTTCTCAGGCTTGAGAGCCACCGGGCGCGCTGCATGGTGATCGCGGAGGATCTCGGGACCAGCCCAGAGGGCTTTTCCGACGCTATTATGGCATCGGGCCTCTACAGCTATCGCGTCCTGCCATTCGAACGCGAAGCCAGCGGACGCTTCAAGCCGCCGGAGGCTTATCCCGAACGCGCGCTGGCTGTTCTGACGACCCACGATCTGCCCACGTTCAGGGGTTGGTGGCGCGGTCTCGACCTCGACATGAGACACGCCACCGGGCGCGTGTCGGCTTCGGAAGCGGAAAGGGCGCAAGAGGAGCGTGTCTTGGACCGCGCGAGGCTGACCGAGGCGCTCGTCTCCCAGTCCCTGCTCCCGGCGGGCGACCCGCCGGTCGATCCTCCTGTGGAAGCTGCAACCGTCTATCTCGGGCGCGCCCGGTCGGCCCTCACGGGAATCCAGCTGGAGGACGCGGCCGGCGAACTCAACCAGGCCAATCTCCCCGGTCCGAGCACGGGGCATCCAAACTGGCAACGCAAGCTCTCGCTCGACGTGCGGGAGCTTGTCGCGCCAGGCGGCAACCTGGCTCGGATGGGCGCGCTGCTTGCCGACGAAGGCCGCAGCGGCCGGCGACATGGCGGAATGGCGCTGGCGGCGCCGCCCCCGCGGGCCACATACCGCCTTCAGTTCCATGCCGGATTCACCTTCGACGATGCGTTGCCGATCCTGCCCTATCTGGATCGGCTGGGGATCAGCCATATCTATGCGTCCCCGATCCAGAAGGCCCGGCCTGGCTCGACACATGGGTACGACATCGTCGACCACGCCGAGATTAACCCGGAGCTCGGGGGTATGGACGGCTTCCTACGCTTCTCCGACGCGCTGAAGAGCCATGGCCTCGGTCTGCTGCTCGATATCGTTCCCAACCACATGGGGATCGGCGGCGAGGACAATGCGTGGTGGCTATCCGTGATCGAGTGGGGCCGGCTCTCCCCGCACGCCATCGCCTTCGACATCGACTGGGACAGGCTGGGAGCTGACGGAAAGCTGCTCCTGCCGTTCCTTGCGAAACGATATGGCGAAGCTTTGGAGGAAGGCGAACTCAGGCTGACCTTCGACGCCGAGCAGGGCGCCTTCAGCATACTTCATTTCGAGCATCGCTTTCCCGTTAACCCGCTTACCTATCCGATGCTCCTCGACCGCATCCTCATGGTAGTCGATGCCGCGGAACCGTCCTTCCGCGAGGTTCTGGCGATTTCGGCGCGGCTGAGAGTTCTCGCCGAGGCCGGAGCGGCGGTGCCGCCGCAATCGCTGATCGACGAGGGCGAAGCTCTGAAATGCCGGCTATCCGCAGCGTTCACCGCATCGGAAGCCTTCGGCCAGGCAGCCGCGCGAGCTGTGGACCTCATCAACGGCACGCGAGGCATCCCGGAAACCTTCGACACGCTGCATCGGCTGCTGGAGATGCAGAGCTATCGACTGGCCTATTGGCGGGTCGCTGCGAGCGACATCAACTACCGACGCTTCTTCGACATCAATACGTTGGCCGGCGTTCGCGTCGAAGACCCTGTCGTCTTCGACAGGACGCACGGCCTGATCCTCGACCTCGTCGAGGCCGGCCGCGTGCAAGGACTGCGCATCGACCATATCGATGGGCTGGCTGATCCCGAGGGCTACCTTCGCGCCCTGCAGGCGCGGGCGGGACCGGGTTTCTATGTCGTTGCCGAGAAGATACTCGGCCATGACGAAAGGCTACGGAGCTGGCCGATGTCGGGCACAACCGGCTACGACGCGCTCAATCAGCTCGACGGCGTCCTGCTCGATCGCTCCGCCGCTGCGGCTATCGAGGCGGCCTATGCGCAGGCAGGCGGCCCCCAGGAGGGATACGATGAAGCCCTGCGGCGGGCAAAGCGCGAGGTCCTAGAAGGCAGCTTCGCGAGCGAGCTCGAAGTCGTCGTCTCCGACCTCGCGCGGATCGCGGCGGGCGACAGGCGCACGCGGGACTACACAGTCAACGCCATGCGCCGCGCGCTCACGGAGATCATCGTCGAGTTCCCGGTCTATCGCAGCTATGTCGCGGAGAAAGCGACGTCCGAGGACAGGGCGTTAATTGAGGAAACCGTCGCCGCATCGGTCGCCCAGAGCGCACTGCCAGACCATACCGTTCACGCTTTCATCGCCGAGACGCTCCTCGGCGATCGTCAGGCCGAAGCGGACAGTCTCCTCGCAGAACAGATCGGCCGGTTCAGACGTCGCTTCCAGCAGCTGACCGGGCCGGTGACCGCCAAGAGCGTCGAGGACACGCTCTTCTATCGCCATGGCCCGCTTATCGCGCTGAACGAGGTCGGCGGCGAACCCGGCGCCTTTGGCTTGTCCATAGAAGCGTTTCACGCCGCCAATGTGGAACGCCAGCAATCCTGGCCGAATGCGATGATTGCCACCTCGACCCACGATACCAAGCGGGGCGAGGACGCGCGGGCGCGCTTGCTGGCGCTGAGTGAGATGCCATCCGAATGGGCACAGGCGGCGAGGGAGTGGCAGTCGCTCAGCACGCAACTGGGGGCCACTGGCCGCCCCGACTCGAACGATCGGCACCTGATCCTGCAGCAGATGCTGGCGGCCTGGCCCATGGAACTCCTCGATCGAGATGCTCCGGATGAACTCAATGGTTTCCGGGAGCGGATGCAAGGGTGGGCCGAAAAGGCCCTTCGGGAGGCGAAGCGCCATACAAGCTGGACCAATCCGCGGGCGGAATACGAGGATGCGGCCAAGGGGTTGATCGGCGCGGCCTTGATGCCGGGAAGCGAGTTCCTACGACGTTTTCGCTCCCTGGCTCAGGACATGGCGGCGCGCGGGATGGTGAAGAGCCTCGCTCGCACCGTTCTCAAGCTGACGCTGCCCGGCGTGCCCGATTTGTACCAGGGGACTGAGTTCTGGGATTTGTCGCTCGTCGATCCCGACAATCGCCGTCCCGTCGACTATGCCAATGCGCAAAGCCCAATCGCCGAGCCCCGCGGCGTCGGGGACCTGATGGCCACCTGGCGGGACGGCCGCGTGAAGCAACACATCGTGCAAGCGCTATTGATGGACAGACGTGAGGTACCCCGTCTTTACGCTGAGGGAGTGTACCGCCCGCTGGTCATCGAGGGGCACGCGGAGAGCTCAGTTCTGGCATTCGAGCGCCGCCTCGGGCCGCAGCGCCTGGTCGCCATCGTGACACGGCTCGGCGGCGGTCGGTCCGATGAAGCTCACGCACATCGTGCGCAACTGAGCACGACGCTGCCGACGCTCGCAGGCTCATGGCGAGATGTGCTCTCAGGCAACGAGCGAAAGTTCGACTGCCAGGGTGCTACACTTGGCGATGCCCTGGGCGAGTTGCCGGTCGCAGTTCTCCGCAGCGGGTAATCGGTCCCTTGGCCCTTGGATCGGCGTCGATCACTCGCCGGCGTCGTGAACGAGAATGACCGCGGCCAGCGGCGGCAGGACGAGTTCCATGGAGGCTACTTCGCCCCCGAACGGAATGTCCTGGGCGTCGATGTTTCCGCCGTTCCCGACCCCGGACCCGCCATACTCCCCGGCGTCGCTGTTGAGAACCTCTCGCCAACGGCCGCCATGGGGCGTTCCGATGCGATAATGCCGGCGGGGGAGAGGCGTCATGTTGATCGCGACGAGGACAGAGCGGCTGCCCGGCACGCTGCGGATGAAAGCGTAGACGCTGTTCTCGGAATCGTCCTGCACCGCCCATCGGAAACCGGCCGGCTCCGCGTCGTTCGCATGCAAAGCCGGAAGCTCCCGATAAATCCGGTTGAGGTCCGCGACGAGCCTCTGGACGCCGCGATGGCGCAGATCGGCCAGAAGATCCCAATCGATCTCGCCATCATGGTTCCATTCCCGGCGCTGCGCGATCTCGCCCCCCATGAACAGCAACTTCTTGCCGGGATGGGTCCACATGAATGACAGATACGCCCGAAGCCCTGCGAATCTCTGCCAGTCGTCACCAGGCATTTTGTCGAGCAGCGAGCCTTTTCCGTGGACCACCTCGTCATGGGATAGGGGCAGCACGAAGCGTTCGGAAAAGGCGTAGACAAGGCCGAAGGTCATCTCGTGGTGGTGATGACGCCGATGAATCGGATCGCGCTCCACGTAATGGAGCGTATCGTGCATCCAGCCCATGTTCCATTTGAACGCGAATCCAAGACCGCCTTCGGAGATAGCCCGCGTCACGCCAGGCCAGGCGGTCGATTCCTCGGCGATGACGATCGCACCAGGCTGGCGCTCGGTGATCACGGCGTTGAGGTGCCGGAGGAAGTCGACCGCCTCGAGGTTTTCCCGGCCTCCGTATCTGTTGGGCACCCACTCGCCGGGCTGGCGGCTATAGTCGCGGTAGAGCATGGATGCCACCGCATCGACCCGCAGGCCGTCGACATGGAAATGTTCGAGCCAGTAGAGGGCGCTGGCGATCAAGAAATTCGCGACTTCCCGCCGGCCGAAATTGTAGATCAGCGTGTTCCAGTCCTTGTGGAACCCCTCGCGCGGATCCTCGTGTTCGTAGAGCGCAGTGCCGTCGAAGCGGGCGAGGCCGTGGGCGTCCGAGGGGAAGTGCGCCGGGACCCAGTCGACGATCACGCCGATGCCCTCGGCATGACAGGCATCGACGAAGATCGCGAAATCCTCCGGTTCGCCGAAGCGTCGCGTCGGGGCGAACTGGCCCAGGGGCTGGTAGCCCCAAGAGCCTGAGAAGGGATGCTCAGCGATGGGCAACAATTCCACATGCGTGAAGCCCATCGCCTTGGCGTAGGGCACGAGCCTGTCTGCTAGGCCTCGCCAGTCGAGCATCCCGCCATCCGCGTCGCGGACCCAGGAACCGGCGTGGAGTTCGTAGACCGAGATGGGGGCCGACACGGCCTGCCGCTCCCCGCGCTGCGCCATCCAGGCACTGTCGCTCCATACATGCGACGGGTTGCGGGGGATGATGGACGCGGTGCCGGGGGGCAATTCGGCTGCGCGCGCGACGGGGTCGGCCTTTTGGGGCAAAAGCCGGCTGTCCCGGTCGACGATCTCGTATTTGTAAAGCTCCCCATGAGTGAGGCGCGGTACGAACAGCTCCCAAACCCCGCTTTCGCCACGACGACGCATCATATGTCGACGCCCGTCCCAGGCGTTGAATTGTCCAACGACCGATACGCGAGCGGCATTCGGCGCCCAGACGGCGAAGCGGACACCTGGCACCCCGTCCCGCTCGTCGAGATTGGCGCCAAGCGCCCGCGCCAGCTCGAAATGGCGACCCTCGCCGATGAGATGGAGATCAAGGTCGCCGAGCAGGGGACCGAACCCGTACGGGTCCTCGGTGACCTGCTCGCCGCCCGGCCAGGATATCCTCAGCCGGTACGATCCGGCCTCGATATCGCCGACGAACAGGCCGACCGGCTCCGCGGCGCGCAACCGAACCGTTCCCGCTCCTGTTTCGACCGCGACCGAGTTCGCACCCGGAACGAAGACACGCAGAAAGCGTCCCCGGGGGCCTTGATGGGGGCCGAGGATGGCGAAGGGATCTTGCAGTCGCCCGCTCTGCAAAGCTCCCGCGGTCGCGCCGTCGAGCGAGGGGACGCGATCGACCGATGCCTCATTCATCCTGATTTCCAGTCTCTATGGCTGCGCGTCCTAGCGTTTCCCGCAGGCGTTCGATGAGCGACGTCAGCCCAGCAAGAGGCACCGCAAGCCAATCAGGGCGGTTGGCGGCCTCGTAAGTGATTTCGTACGCGGCCTTTTCGATCATGAAGAGATCAAGCAGCTCATGCTCCCCCTCCGACAACGGGCCGGAGACCGCCTCGCGATAAGCCTGCAGCAATGCGGCCGGCATCGCCTCGCGAAAGGCCGAAGACATCCGCTCGTACCGCTCGTCCTGCCCTGAGGCGGCACCTTGGCGGCGCCCAGCCGCCAAGGCGTAATCTAGCGAGCGCAGGATGCCGGCCACGTCGCGCCAGCCGCTGTCCTTCGCCCGTCGCTCGGCCAGGGGCTGCGCCGGCTCGCCCTCGAAATCGATGATCATCACGTCCCCGCTCGACACGAGGACCTGGCCGAGATGAAAATCACCGTGCACGCGATGGAGCAGCGCACCCGCGCCGACCTCGCAGGATCTCTCCACGAACGCGAGCAGGTCGTCGCGCGCCGCCAAGACGGTTTCCGCCAAGGCGCGGTCAGGCTCCGGCAGGGAGTCAAGGCGAAGTGCGAGGTTGTCACACGCCGCTTCCACCCGACCGCTTACGCGATCCAGCCAACGCGAGACCTGGTCGGCATCAGCGCGGACAGGGCTGAAAGCTTCGTCCTCGCTCGGCTGCGCCAACACGACGTGCATTTCGCCGAGGCGCTGCCCTAAGGTCCGCGCGAAGGCCTCGTAAGGGGTCAGAAGCTCTCCCAGGTCGGCGTCCTCGCGGGACATCTCATCCAGGACGCGATGGATCAAGGACGCCGTCCATTCCCAGGCGTCGCCTTCGCCCGGAATGTAGGCCTGGACGACGACTATCGACTCCTCTTCCCCTTCCGAGGGGCGATGCACGATCTCGCCCAGCAGCGTCGGGGCGTTCGGGAAGCCGCGCTCGGTCAGCGCGCGCGACATTTCCGCCTCGGGATGGCGACCCGGCGCCAGCCGCCGGAACAGCTTCAGCATCAGCTTGTGATCGACGATCACCGACGAATTGGATTGCTCGGCGGAAAGCCAGCGGATCGGATCCTCGGGCAACAGGGCGATTTCGTCGAAGCGGTCCGTCGGCCGGAAGACGATCTCGCCCGCACTCGTCCTCACCGACGAGCCGTGCTTCAGCAGCGAAAGAAGCTCCTGGATGAAGCCAGGGAGGGTGAACGCATCGGTCAGGAAACCGGTGCGGCGCCCGCGCCGGACGCGCGCCAGGGCGAGCTGTTGGGGGAGAGCGGTCGCGACTTCGTCGTCCCAGCCGATGCCGATGGGAAGCAGGTATCGCTCGCTGCCCTTCCCATTCACGGCCTCGATCGCGACCAGCGCGATCTCGCGTCCCGCGCCCAACCGGGCGGTGTAGGCGATGGACGCGCTTTCCAGTTTCTGGTCCTTGGCCGCGAACCAGCGACGCTTGACCAGATAGGGGGGCAGGATGTTGGTCTCGAATTCCCGACGGTACTGCGGGGTGATCATCTCGTCGGGGCCCCCGCGAAGCACGAACGTCAGATAGTCCGGCATGGGTTCCGGAGCCTGGGTGTGCCACGAAGGGGCCTGCGCGTCCTTGGCCAGCACGAACCAATAGAAGCCATACGGCGGGAGGGTTAGCAGGTAGGTGAGCTGGCCGATGGCCGGGAAGATCGCGTTGCCCAGCATTTCGACGGGATAGCGACCCGCGAATTCTGCGAGGTCGAGTTCGAAAGCCTGCGCTGACCGCGAGAGGTTCGCGACGCACAGGATTGTCTCGCCGTCATATTCGCGCAAATAGGCGAAGGCTTTGCGGTTCATCGGATAGAGGAATCGCAGCGTCCCGCGCCCGAAGGCCTTGTGCTCCTTGCGCACCGCCAGGATACGACGCGTCCAGTTGAGCAGGGAATGGACGTCGCGCGTCTGGGCCTCGACGTTGACGGCATCGAAGCCGTAGAGCGGATCCATGATGGGAGGGAGGACGAGACTCGCCGGGTCCGCTTTCGAAAAACCGCCGTTGCGATCGGGCGACCACTGCATCGGCGTGCGTACGCCGTCGCGGTCACCAAGGAAAATGTTGTCGCCCATGCCGATCTCGTCGCCGTAATAGATCACAGGCGTGCCGGGCATCGAAAGCAGCAGGCTGTTCATCAACTCGATGCGACGGCGGTCACGCTCCAGCAGCGGCGCGAGTCTGCGGCGGATGCCGAGGTTTATCCGGGCGCGTCGGTCGGTGGCATAGGTGTTCCAGAGGTAGTCACGCTCCTTGTCCGTGACCATCTCAAGCGTCAGCTCATCATGGTTGCGAAGGAAGATCGCCCATTGGCAGCTTTCGGGAATGTCCGGCGTCTGGCGCATGATGTCGGTGATCGGGAAGCGGTCCTCCTGCGCGATCGCCATGTACATGCGCGGCATCAGGGGAAAGTGGAACGCCATGTGGCATTCGTCGCCCTCGCCGAAATAGGCTTGGGTATCCTCCGGCCACATGTTGGCTTCGGCGAGCAGCATCCGGTCCGAGTAGGTCCGGTCGAGTTCTGCGCGAATTTTCTTCAGGACCGCGTGGGTCTCCGGGAGGTTTTCGTTCGACGTCCCGTCCCGTTCGATGAGGTAGGGGATCGCATCGAGCCGCAGACCATCGACGCCCATCTCAAGCCAGAAATGCATGACGCCGAGCACAGCCTTCAGCACCGCGGGATTGTCGAAGTTCAGGTCGGGCTGGTGGGAGTAGAAGCGATGCCAGTAATACGCGCCTGCTGTGGCATCCCACGTCCAGTTCGAGCGCTCGGTATCGAGGAAGATGATGCGTGTGCCCGAATAGAGCTGGTCGTTGTCCGACCAGACATAGAAGTTCCGATGAGCAGATCCGGGTTTGGACAGCCGCGCCCGCTGGAACCATGGGTGCTGGTCGGAGGTGTGGTTGATGACGAGCTCGGTGACGACCCTCAAGCCCCGCTCATGGGCGGCCCTGATGAAACGCTTGACGTCGGCGACCGTACCGTAGTCGGGGTGCACCGCCTTGTAGGCCGAAATGTCGTAACCGTCGTCGAGGCGAGGCGAAGGGTAGAACGGGAGCAGCCACAGCACGTTGACGCCGAGGCTGACGATATAGTCCAGCTTGGAAAGAAGGCCGGCGAAATCCCCGATACCGTCTCCGTTTCCATCAAAGAACGACTTTACGTGGAGCTGGTAGATGATCGCGTCCTTGTACCATTGCGGGTCTCGGTCATGCGGTTGATGCGTAGCGGAGCGTTCGGACGGCTGTTCCGAAGGGAGGGGCGCGTTCACTGAACATCTCCCGTAAACGGCGAGATGCGCCAGATCGCAAAGGGCGAGACATGCGGATCAAGATGGATCGGCTGGTTTTTTCCCTGCCACGCGAAACGATGCCCCTGCATCAGATCCTCCACGGAAACCGACGCGTTATCGGGTAGGCCGAATTCCCAGAGCGGCACTTCGATTTGTGCCAATCGGGCGTTGTGTGGATCGAGATTGACCGCGACGAGGATGATCGCGTCGGCCTCCCCGGCCCGCTTACCAAAGTACAGGACGTCGTCGTTGAAGGCGTTGTAGAAGGTCAGGCCGAGATGGCTTTGCAGCGCAGGATGGTTGCGCCTGATCCGGTTGAGGGCGGTGATTTCCGCGATGATGTTGCCCGGACTTTGCCAGTCGCGCGGCTTGATCTCGTATTTCTCACTGTCGAGATATTCTTCCTTGCCGGGGATCGGCGCACTCTCGCAGAGCTCGAAGCCCGAATAGACGCCCCAGAGACCCGACAGCGTCGCCGCGAGCACGGCTCGGATGAGGAAACCCGGCCGTCCCGATGTATGCAGGAAGACGGGATTGATGTCGGGGGTGTTGACGAAGAAATGGGGACGGTAGACATCGCGCGCCGGCGCCTCGTTGAGTTCGGTGAGATACTCCGTGAGTTCGGCCTTTGTGTTCCGCCACGTGAAGTAGGTGTACGACTGGGAGAAGCCGACCTTGCCCAGTCGATACATCACCTTGGGCCGGGTGAAGGCCTCGGCGAGGAACAGAACCCGCGGATCACGAGCCCGGATGTCCGCGATCAACCATTGCCAGAACGGGAAAGGCTTAGTGTGGGGGTTGTCGACGCGAAAGATGCGTACGCCACGATCGACCCAGAATTGAACCGCATCACGCAAGGCGAGCCAAAGGTCGGGGATCGCGCCGGAGGCATAGAAGTCGACGTTGACGATATCCTGATACTTCTTCGGCGGGTTCTCGGCGTACCGCATCGAACCGTCCGGGCGCCAGTTAAACCAGTCCGGATGGTCGCGTAGCCACGGATGGTCGGGGGAGCACTGGATGGCGAAGTCGAGCGCGATCTCAAGACCGTGAGCCGCCGCTTCCTCAATCAGTCGTTCGAAATCTTCGAGAGTGCCGAGCAGTGGATGGATCGCGTCGTGGCCGCCTTCCGCCGAACCGATCGCGTAAGGGCTTCCCGGATCGTCCGGACCCGGCGTCAACGTGTTGTTTCGACCCTTGCGGTTCGTTCGCCCAATAGGATGGATGGGCGGGAAGTACAGTACGTCGAAGCCCATGTTCCGGATGGCCGGCAGCCGGCCGATGACGTCTTGAAACGTCCCGTGGCGGGCGGCGCTATCCGTGATCGATCGAGGAAACAACTCATACCAGCTCGCGAAGGTAGCGCCTTCGCGGTCGGCCTCGATCTCGTAGATCTGGCTGCTCCCCGTCGCATGGGGCCTAGGATCCGCCGCGGCCATGGCATGGGCAAGGTCGTCTGATAGGAGGACGTCAATGCATTCATCCTGGTCAGGGCCCAGACAGTTGACGTGCCTCTCGATCACCCCCCGCGCGTCGGATGCGGTTGAGCGAGCGAATTTTTCGAGAAGAAGTCGCCCCTCGTGGATTTCCAGCGCAAGATCCAGCCCCGCGTCGCGCTTCTTGGCGAAGTCGCGCCGAAACGTACCGAACTCGCTCCACCATGCCTCGACCGCAAACGCGTGCCGCCCCATGACGAGGATCGGGGATGTCGCCTGCCATCGGTCGTTCGAAAGATGCCGCATCGGGCGGCGCTCCCATTCGGCTCTCCCCGGGGGGCGCCAAAGCAGCTCGACCTCGATGACGTCGTGACCGTCGCCGAATATGTCCGCCGAGACTGCGACGAGGTCCCCGGCACTACGCTTCACCGGGAACCTTCCCTCGTCGGCGACGGGCGCCACGTTTTCGATAGCGATGCGCCCCGAGACGAGATCGTTCCGATCCGGAAGGGGTACCATGTCTGGCTTTGCGGACGCGGGCGGTCTCAAAACTGTGACACGGCCCGACGCCGGCGCGATCGCATCGATCTCCCGCTCGGTCCACGATGAAACGGAAAGTCTCGCGATGTACTGAGACGATCGGGAGGCAACGTACTCCACTAGGTCGCGGTTTATCTCGACCAGACTGGCGACCTTCCCAAAACGACGAAGGATGATGGTCGACCTTGAGTCCAACGAGAGCGGGCGCATCGAACGATTTGTCGTCCCGTTCTCGCCGAACGCCTCCGCCTGCTCATTCACCGATTGGATCGAGGCTTCCACGTTCAACGGTTGCGCTCGGGCGATCGAGTAGTCCTCGCTTTTCGCGGCTGCGAAAGAGGCATCCATGCCGTACTCGTAGCCCATCGGTAAGAGCCATCCGTCAGCAAGCAGCGCCGCGTCCGCCACTCGCCTTGCACTTTGTCTCGCGTCATCGACGGCGCCGCCCCGGGCAGGCAGCCGACTGGCGAAAGGGTCGGCGGGAAACCCGATCAAACGGCCGTTGCCCGCGATCGCATTGTACTCGTCGAAGAGCCAGGTTTCCGTACCGGTCCACCAAGACGTCGAAGACGGTACGAAATCGAAGACGCGACAAGCGTCGGCCTTCGCTTGCCAAGAGGCTTCAGGAAGCCACCCGAACGACTGGAAGCACGGGTCGTTGACCTTCGCGCCGCTAAGAATTCCGTCCCAGACTTCAAGCGGGATGGCCGAGGCATTGTGGCAGCGCACCCCGGAGACCCCAAGCGACTGCCAGTCCCCGAGCGCCCTTTGCCAAAAATGCGCAAAATCTGGATGAGTCACCGCGAAGAGCTGCTCGGACGTGTTGATCGTCCTTGGATCTAGAAATTGGCGCTCGGCCTGCCGGTACAATTCGGGGGCACAGGAAGCGAGTTTGCCGCCACCAGCGATGCGATCTAGTGAGAGGTCTATCCAAAGACGCATCCCTCGGGTGGCGCACTGTCTAGCCAACCGCTGCAGTGCTTCCTGGACTTGTACACCTCCAGCCACATCCAATTGCCGGGTTCCAAAAAGATCGGTCTCGGACCCAAAAGGCCACCCGAGCAGAAGGTGCGTAAAACCCAGCGCAGACGCGCGATCAACGGTGGCCGGCCACGAAGCGAAGTTTTCTAGCCACGGATGCAAGTAGTAAATTCGGGGGGGGCGCGACGAGCAACGGTGCGGATAAGGATCCATAGGCGCACCGGTTTTCATGGCGAGTTATTCCTCGAACCTTCAGTCGTTCGCACAGTCAACCGGCGCCGGTTAGCCTAGTTCCGTGTCCTCCGGTTTTGTAACGATCGTCGACCATGGTCAGCGAGGAAGGCACCTCGGAACTCGACGCGCTCCTGTCGATTGAAGTGTGAGACGGGAGAGACAGATGGCAGACGACAAGACAAATCGAGGTCCTCAGGACCGGTCGCGGATCAATCTGAGCGAGGACTACGAGGTTCGCTTTTGGACCGATAGGTTCGGGGTTTCGAAAGCTCAGCTTGAGGCCGCTGTGCGCGAGGTTGGCGCTTCTTCAGATGCGGTTGAGACCGAGCTTCGCCGGTCGACGCTCGCGGGCGGATCGAAGCAATGAGCACGGCAATCGAGATTCGCCGCGACGGCGACGAGTGGATCGTCGATGACGGCTCGGCTCGCCTTCTTTTGACCAAGCCCGGTGCCGGCATCGTCCAGGGCTGCGTCGACCAATGGGGCCATGAAAACCGCTTGCGTCCCGACGCAGCTCGATCCGTGTCGCTTGAACGGCCGGACGACGGAAGGGAGGGTCATGACGGAGAGGACGCATAGTTTCGAGGTTCTTGAAATCACCAAGCTTGTTGTCAGCCCGGACGGAGCGGATGGGGCTGTCATCGCTATGCATTGCGCCGGCGGCCAACGTGTGCAGCTAGTCCTGGCTCCCCAGCAGCTCGCTCAACTCGAAGGTCTGCTCGACCGCGCGAACTTAGAGCAAATGGAGCACCAGCAAATTCACTGAGGTCGCCGACGAAAGGGGGACTGCCGCCAACCCCTCCGCAGTGTTTTCGGCGCGACACTGAAGGGGCGGCGTACATCTTCGGAACGGTAGCGGCATGAATGAAGTTCTTCAGTGAATTGGCGCCGCTAGGAGCATTGAATGGATCCCTCCGAACCGATCACGAATGGTCGTGAGCTCGCGCTTCGCATGAATGCGGCTTTCCCCGGTCGCGACTGGATAGCGATGCTGATGGATTGCTCCGGTTGTCCTCGCGATTACGTCGAATGGCATCTCCAAGAGGAGATGGTTCCTCCAGAAGCGATACTGACGGCAGCAGGGCAGCTTCTTGCGCAGGCTGAGGTCGATCGCGACGGAGCGCTTTAGCCCGTTGTGCTCGATGTGCACGATGAGCACATTCGAGGATCTCGCCCAAGCGCTAAAGCGCTTCGAAGAGCTTTCGGTGCTGCCGAGGGCTCGGTCGAAGCAGGCGAACTCCGCGAGATTCGAGTAGCCTCAAGTCGTTTGATGGCCGGGTTGCAGCCCGGATTGCAGCGCGGACAGCCTGCCTCGCAACTGCCCCCTCCCAGCTAATCTGCCCTAGGGGCCCGATGCGGGCCGGTGCAACTGCTTGTTCGGCTTTTTGGCTTGCACACATGCCCGTCATCGGAGGGTTACTCAGGCGCATGGAACCGCCAAGCGGAGCGTCGAGTTTGCTCGCATTCATACAGCCAAGGTTGAACCATGAGCCTGCCATCGAACTCGAATGATGCCCAGTCCGATCTTTTCCGGCCGTTGCAGCCGCGTGATTTCTTGAACCCGCCGATCCTGCTGGCGGGGACCGTGGATAACGTCATGTACGCGTTCTTTCGCGACCGACTTATGACCTCGCCATTGGAAGGATTGGTCGTAATCGAACTCAGCACCCTGGGCGGCGACCCCGAGGTTGCGCGCATGATGGGAGAGGATATCCGATTCCACAGTGAGCAGGAGCCGAACCGGCGCTTCGTCTTGCTCGGAAAGGCTGCCATCTACTCCGCGGGTGCGACCTTCATGAGTTTCTTCGCCCGGCCAAACCGATACCTTACACGCGGCACCCGGCTTATGATCCACGAGCGGAAACTGCAGGCGAGCGTGATGCTGGATGGCCCGCTGACGGCGTGCATTGCCAATTTGAAAGCCAAGCTCAACGAGATCGAGCATTCGATCCAGATTCAGAACGAAGGTTTCGAAAACCTCATCGCAGGATCATCGGTGACCATGGAGCAGGTGCTGAAGCTTGCACCAGAAAACTGGTATATCGAAGCGAATGAAGCGCAAAGCCTCGGGCTTATTGAAGGCGTTATTTAATCCGACCGATCTATAGGCGTCGGGCCGTGAGCCGCAATGCTGCTGCCAGGAGACAGGCAGGTACAATAGCGTCGCTGTTCAAGCACCAGCGGACGTAGCCGGTTGATCGGCCCATTTCCCGAGCTAACATTGCGTCAGGCTCGTCACTCGGCAGAAAGGCCGCTAAAGCCACCCTCATTTGGTGCCCAGTAGGGGCCGTGAGCCCCAGTTCCGAATGACGATGGATAATCGAACGCGGGGTGGAACATAACTGGCTCCGCAGTTGGCGGATCGGAACGCGTCTAGCGAGCAAAAGGTTTCACCTCGCTAGATCCTGTCGCCCTCAGCAGGGAGAAGCGGGCGCCGTTAGTTGCAACCCGGGAGATACGGCGACGACAGCCTGCTGCATGTCTCGTTTTTTTTAGGTGGATCGGTTCACCTTTGTCGCCTGTGCAGCGTCTCCAATTGCAAAGCCCACTCGGCATAGGGCGTGTTCTTTACGAGATGGCGATTGAAGTCCGGCGCGCCATCAGTCCACCAAACAGGCCCGCGTTCACCGAGCTTCACCTTGGCGGAGTCGACACGCGAGCGAGCGGCTTCCAAATCGCCTTTGCCGCGCTTGGCATCTTTGACAGCTCGCCGAGCATCCATGAGCTCGGCGACAAGTTGATGTCGGCGCTCCTCCGGAAGCGCTGGATTGGTCGCGCGCCAGAGCCGGCCTCCAACCAAAAAATATCTGCCGTCCGATGTGGTGGGACAGGTGGACCTATCCGTCATGGCGAGCGTCGACTACCACCTCGAAATGCGTCACGAATTCCGGCTTGGAGAGCAGAAAGCGGTCGTCATCGGGATAGTAGCGGGCCGTCTTATAGTCCTCGCCAGAGAATGCTCTGATAGCCTCCTCGGATTCCCACCAGCTGAGCGTTTGAATCTCGGTGGTTCCGTCCGGAATATCCCGAAGCAGCATTTGGAAGCCCAGGCTGCCGGGCGTTCTTTTGTAGTCGTCGCCGCCTGTAGCCTGGACGTATGCGACATAGGCGTCGCGGTCCTGGGTTCGGATGCTGGATGCCCAACGCCTGAGTATCACTTCTTCGTCCCTCACGTTCCAGTTCGCTTAACGAACCGCTTGAAGAAGAGTTCGTTGAGGGAGAAGCACAGGCTAAAAAAGGCCGGCTTCCCAGAGGAGCCGACCAAGGAGAAGCTATGGCGCGACGCCAAAAGCCTCGAGGGGAACGGAGCAACCAGAACTGACGGGAGGGAGCCGGAGCGGTCAGCGAACCGTTCGCTCGACATGTGCCGCCCAAGGAAATCAACCGGAAACACCTTTGGCTGATTGAAACCGCGAGCTGGCAGCTCATTCGACGTGTGATCGCCGTCGCTCTTCGCGCCGCCACTGGAGCGCTAGCGAAGCAGTCCCTCAGCATCGAATTCATCCCAGCCGGCTAGGTCCGGCGGGACTTCATCGTTCAGGCTGCTAACGGCCTTCCGCGGTTTGCCAGACCGTTTGCCCGCGCGGGTCTGCGCCGCCTTTCCCGCGGCACGCCGCCTGTTCTCAGCTGCAGCGGCGATATCCTCTTCCCGCCAGATCTCTGTCAGTCCGGAATCAAGGACATGCTCAATGAAGCGAGGCTCGAATACATGGAAGGTAACGGCCTTGGCGCGGCCGCGCAGCTTGACCGTTTTGGTCCCTACACTCTGAAGGCGACCGTCGTTGAGCCATTTGTGGCGCTCGCGAGACGAGATGGCGAGAATATCCTCGGCTTCGCTCGGGAGGACAGGCAACGCGGCGATACCGCCCAACGCGTCACGGACGATCGCCGACAACGCGTCGAATTCCGCCGCGTCGGGGCCCGACGCATCGAGTGTCACCTTGCCGGCTTCGACCTTGAGGCATTTCCTCCATGCCCAAGGTAGTCGACGCTTGATTTCGCGTTCGATCCCCTTGGCGCGAACGGAGGACCCCAGGGTGACGGATGATGGAAGAGGCCACTCGGCGAGCTGCGTTACGGTGCGCTTCATGTGGTGCTCAGCTCAGGATCGCCGCCTGCAGTTCAATCGCCCGTGCGGTCCCAAGTCCCCGAGCGTCTGCCACGAATGCGACCCTTCGAGCCCCGAGACCCGAAGCGGTGCTCTGAGGCAGTTCCGCGAGGGTCCGAGTTCTCGCAACCTCTCCCTCATCTTCGCCTTTCCATTACGCGAAACGCGTGAACGATCCGTCTTTGGTCAAGTTCGCTTTGCCCTCGATGCCCAAGAGGTGCTGGCTCGCCAACCAGACTCTAGTCGCCTGAGAGGGTAGGCCAACCTGACCCTGACCTAAATTTCTTGGACGGGCGGGAGTGACCGTCTTCTTTCGAGATCGAACGGACGGAGTAAGGTCGTGTTCCATTTGCTTTGGTACAGCGTTCGACCCGTTCGCGACCGACCACGAGGCCGCTCACAGAGAACGACAGTCCCCACGCGAAGCGCGTCAAGCGATGGCGCACGCCAAGAGCCCGCATTGCCTAGATCTCGCCGCCGTCGCGAAACACGCCGTCTGAGATCGCGGCAGCGACGCTTGCGGCTTGTGCCGCCACTTTTGGCGGTGGCGCGACTCGCGGCTCAGGCCGATCCGCGACGCAACCAAGGCCAAAGATGCCAAAGGCCGAGGAGGACAGCGGCCACCACGACAGCGCTCGATATCGCTAGCCATGCCTCATCGGCGATCTTGGAAACCACAAGGTAGGTATCAGTAGCGAGGCCCAGCGCAAGAAACACGGTTGCGATCAGAAGCAGACGGCTTGCCAGCCGGTGGAATTCCGGCTCGTTGTGACCGGCATATACCAGGCGGTGGTACGCGGCGGGTGCAATCAGGAGTGCCGTTGAGAGTGCAATCAAGGCCAGGGCCAGCGCCGTGTGTCATCTTTAAGTTCGACGACAACTGCTGGAAGCCGTTAGTGAGGACGATCGCGAGCTGAAATCCGAGGAGCGCTTGGGCTCCCGGGAGGACGACCCGAGCTTCCGTCAAGACATAGTCGATCTTGGCGTCGATAGGGGTTTTCTTGTCGGAGGTCGACATGTCTTCATCCTCGTGCGGATGGTGAAAGAGCAGCGGCCCGAACCAGATTGCCAGCGGCAACACAACGCCGAGGAAGGCGCCGGCGATCCCGGCGGCAACGCCGCCGATCCGCATTCCCGCGATGCCCAGATCGAGCCCGATCGCGATGGCGAAGATCGGCAGGGTGGATAGGGATACACGGGTGAGAAATCGTATGAACTGGTGACTGGCCTCGCCGTCTTCAGCAATTCGATGATGAGCGCTGGGAGCGATGAGCAGCCCAACCACGAGTATGATCAATCCGAGAACGGCAACCTCGGTTGTCTTCTCGGTGCAGGAAATGGGGGAAGCCGTCCTGGAAGGGCGCCTGGAACTGGAAGCCGAGAAGAACCTGCGCACCCAGCATCAACATGCGGGATTCATCGAGGGCGGTCTTCGTCCGATCCGCGAGCGCCATGACGCCCTACGCCTCCGGCGATCGATCGATGGCGCGCAGGAGGTTCTCGATCGCGATCCCGAGGGTCTCCCCCACCACGACGTCACTGAGCCAGTGAGCCAGCAGGACAACCCGGGTCATCGCGAGGGACGTCGTCAGCCCCCAGATTAGAACCCGGTGACGCGGGCCAGCCGGGAGAGCGCGGAAGCGAGGGCTCCCATGTGGACCGCATGTCCCGACGCAAATGCATCGTATGCCTTTCCGGAGCGCGGAACGCCATGGCGATCCCCGTGGATTTCGCGGCGGTCCGGTCGCTCCTGATCGACGATTCCCTTCAGGAGATGAGGCAGGATCGCCGTCGTCGCCATCGTCAGGAGAATGTGGTTGGCCCGGCGGGCCCTGGCCCCTCCGCCGCCGCTCGAAAGCAGCCAATAGAGCGATGCGGCCGGAAGAAGCAGGCGCTCATCCGCTCCGAGGGTCAGCCATTGCAACGGTCTTTCGAACCGTCGGGATCTGTTTTTCGCTATGAACCTGGCTACTTGGCGATCAATGGTGGGAGCTGAAAGGCGCAGATGCTTCATATCATTCACCTTGGATGGAGCGTGAACGAAGCTGAAGGGACAAAGTTCGATCTGTCTGTGAGGTTGGAGGGCAAGCGATCCGATCTAGTCAGAGCGCTAACCGCGATTGCGCACGCCGCATTAGATCGAGGAGATAGGTGGCAGCTGGCGTAAGCGGCAAGTCCGCGCGCTTGATGAGGACAAGAGGCGGCGCCGTCAGCTCTTCTGCGACAACAATCCGAGCACATCTCTCTTCGGATCAAGGCCTCCGAAGCGTCGACGTCACTGGGGCCGGAACTCGCCGCTGACCGTGTTAAGGTTGGCCGGGTTAATCAGGTCTTTGTGAGCGGCGGTGATGCGGACCAGCTTGCCGTCAAGCTTGGCCTCCCAAAAGGCGAGGAACTATTTGAGATCGGGAAAGCGCGGAGAGAGCCGAGCATTTCGCTGTGAGTTTGGAAACCTGGCGTCGCCTGCGCTCAATCAGCTGGCTGTCGCAGCTGCAGTGGCTTTGGCCTTGCACCATCTCGGTGATGAAAGCGTCTGTCTCGCGCTCTAATCTCTGCGGCATCCCGATTGCCTACGAATTGTTTCGTTCCAGGCAGCGGGGATAATCAATGTTCTCGCCGGGGCACCCACAGTTCGTACTGGGGAGAAAGCATGCTCGGGGCATTGTCGAGCGAGCCGATCCGAATCTCGATTTCGTTGCTATCGTCGCTTGTCGCGAAGAGTGTGAATCCACAGCTCGGGCAAAATGCCCGATGATCGGTCGAACTCGTCCATTGCAGCGTTTCGCCTTCCACCTTAACCGCGTCCCGCGGCCAGACAGCGAAGGCCATGAACGCAGACCCGGTCTCACGCCGGCATGTTTGGCAATGATACCTGTCCTGAGCGGAGCGCCCGTGATGCGATAGCGCACGGCCCGGCAGTTGCACCGTCCGACCAGTTCGTTCACGGAGCCTCCTCGGGCTTCTTGACTGGGCGGCTCGGGTCGATGGGGCTCCAAGACGCAGAAGGCTTTCGGTCACCGGCCGCCGACGGCCGAGACGCCCCTGACGAGTCGTCGGGCTTTCCCTGCGGGGTTCCCGAGCTTGGGCGCGGCCGACTGTCAGTAGCGCGCCTCGGTTGGCCGGCCGTATCGTCCTCGGGCTTGGGCATGGCAAATCTCCTTTTGGCGAATGAGAACATAGCACCGCGCCTTTCGGTTCCGCGGTTGGAGGGAAAGCCTCCACGTGATCCGTTTATCGGTCGCCTGATCCGGGTTCGGCCATCTTGCGATGCTGCTGCGCCAGAACAGCGGAGGGCGTGACGTTCGCGATCGATGACTGGAGCTTGTCTTCCAACCGCTCACGACATCGCCTTCTCCATCGAGCATCGCCTGATAACCGGCCTTCGCGACGTCGGCGGGATCGTCCTTTTCGTCCTGGCCGATCTTTGTGTCGAGAAGCCCGGCACGCTCAAAGAAACGAGTTTCTGTCGCGCCTGGCATCAAACACGTGATCGTTACGCCTGTCTCCCGAAGCTCTTCCCGCAAGGCGAAGGAGAACGAGTCGATGAAGGCCTTCGTCCCATTATAGACGGCCTGGAATGTCCCCGGCATGAACCCGGCGATCGATCCCGTGATCAGGATCCTCCCCTGGCCTCGATCGCGCATGTCGCGGCCGATCTTCTTGATGAGCTGAAGCGTCCCGACGATATTGGTGTCGATGACGCGAAGCCATTCGGCATCATCCTGGTCGAGGAAGCCGTGCCCAAGCCCGCGCCCCGCGTTGGCGAACAGAACATCGACCGGCTGGCCCGCGTCCGCGATCGCCGCACAAAGCTCGCCAACGCCTTCCTCTCCGGAAAGGTCGGCTACGAGCGAGACGACCATGCCCCCTTTCGCACGGAGATGCTCGGCAGCATCGTGGATATCGGTTTCATCCGCAGGGATGATCAGGTCGAACCCGTCGGCAATTGCGAGCTTGGCGAGTTCGAAGCCGATACCGCTCGATGCCCCGGTTACGACGGCGAGTTTTTGCTGAAGAGTTTCCAAGGCTGCCTCCTTAGGGCTTGAGCACGACCTTGATGCAGCCGTCCTCCTTGTCCCGGAACGTCTGATAGAGGCCCGGGCCATCCTCGAGGCCTGCCGTGTGCGTGATCACGAAAGATGGATCGATCTCCCCGGAAGTGACCTTTTCGAGGAGCGGAGCCAGGTAGCGGTGGGTATGCGTCTGGCCCGTCTTGAGCGTCAGGCCCTTGTTCATGAAGGCACCCATCGGGATCTTGTCGAGATAGCCGAAATAAACGCCGGGCATAGAGATCGTCCCGCCTTTGCGGCAGCACATGATCGCCTCGCGGAGCGCATGGGGACGATCCGTCGCGAGGTAGGTCGCAGCCTTGATCTTATCGATGACGGCGTCGAACGAGCCGCTGCCATGGGCTTCGGCTCCGACCGCATCGATGCAGCGATCGGGCCCGCGGCCGCCCGTCATCTCCATCAATCTGTCGTAGACCGGGCCGTCATCGAAATTGATGGTTTCAACACGGCCGCTGCTGGCCGCGAGCGCAAGTCGCTCAGGCACGTTGTCGATCGCAATCACCCGCCCGGCGCCGAACATCCAGGCTGACTGGATCGCGAACTGGCCAACGGGCCCGCAACCCCAGATGGCGACCGTGTCGCCGTCTTCGATCTCGGCGTTCTCCGCCGCCATGTAGCCGGTCGGGAAGATGTCCGAGAGAAACAGGACCTGCTCATCCGGGATCCCGTCCGGGACCTTTATGGGACCGACATCCGCATAGGGTACGCGCAGGTACTCCGCCTGCCCGCCGGGAAAGCCTCCGAGCATGTGAGAGTAGCCGAACAGGCCGGAGGGTGACTGGCCCATCGCCTTCTTCGCCTGGTCGGCATTGGGATTGGAACGGTCACACAGCGAGAAAAGCTGCTTCTTGCAGAAGAAGCATTCGCCGCAGGCGATGTTGAAGGGGACGACGACCCGATCGCCAACCTTCAGATTTCGAACGTCCCGCCCGACCTCGACGACCTCTCCCATTGTCTCGTGACCCAACACATCGCCGGCTTCCATGGTCGGTGTGTAGCCGTCGTAGACATGGAGGTCAGAGCCGCAGATAGCGCAGGATGTCACCTTAATAACGACATCGCCGCCATCCTGGATTTGCGGGTCGGGGACGGTCTCGCAACGAATGTCGCCTTTTCCGTGCCAGCACAGAGCTTTCATCGTTGTTCTCCGGATAACCCCGCCTGCCGACAAACATCCCCGAAAGGATGGGGTTCCATATCGAGCGCCAACGCAGCGACAATGCATTCGCAGGAGACATCGGTCGTCCGATAGCAAACAGCTGGCGAAGCGTTGAGTTTGTTGAGCGGACAGCCAGCAAGAAGCTAGGAAACGCTGTGGGGCGGTTAGAGGCGGGCTCGTACGAGGTGGGACCTCCAAGACAGCGAGGGGGCGTGCAAACGTTACGCTTGCCACCTGTCGATGATCTCATCGACAGTCGCCGTTACAATCTGCTGGCTGAAGCGCTCCCTGAACAGCGAAAGCAGATTGTCGTGACCGACGTCTGAAAAGCTGCACACCGCGTCGGAGGCGACTATGACTCGATACCCGTGGTCGACGGCTCCGAGCGCCGTGGAGAGCACGCAAACGTCGGTTTCGGCTCCTGACAGGACCAGCGTGTCCACGCGGCGTTCGGCCAAAAATGCGGGCAGTTTGGTTCCCGCGAACGCTGAGTAGACAGGTTTGTCGAATACAGGTGCAGGTGGCGCAAACCGCGCGAGCGCCGGAACGATGTTGATCATCGAAGGATCCAGCCGTTCGCGAGTGGTCTGCGGCCACCGCCTATAGAAATCTTGCCAGGCGCCATGGGCGGCATCGGCGGTAATAGGAGTGACGAACCGCGTGAATATTGTTGCGTCTGGCCGATGCTCGGTGAGGGCTACGCATCGAGGTAGAACTCGCGGCATCCATGGGGTTGCCCAGAGCCCGTCCGTGTCGAATATCTTTTGCATATCCACGCAAATGTGGACGGTTCCCTCACCAAGCGTCGGAAGGTGCTTGTTCATGCCGTCGATCCCGACCGCGGTGCACTCGACTTCAGACGATTGCATCGTCGATCGAACCCGATCCCGCGTTTTGGGTTCCGCCAGGGCGCTGTTGATCCGACATTGCCGCTGCTAAGAGCAGCGATACGGCCTCCCCTTTACGATGGGTTAATCGCTTGTCCCTATCGAAACGGCGATGCTCCGTTCGACCCTCGGCGAACTGCTTGATACCATCGAGGTCGCGTACAGCGAGTTCGACGAGCACCTTTGTGCTCTTGCCTGGAATGCGACTTTTCTGGCCTTCTTCCCGGAGCATACCGGGAAGGTCCATGTAGGAGAGCCGTACGCGGAGAACCTCCGGCGCTTTTACGAGTGCAGACTCCCTGACGATGAAATTCCGCATATCGGGCGTTACATCGCAGAGGGGCTAACTCGCCATCGGCAGCAGATGATGCCCTTCGAATTCACCCATAGAGGTCGGAAACTGAGAGCATCCTCCTTACCGCTACCCGGCGGTGGCCGCGTCCGGGTCTGGAAACAAGTCGGCGCGTTGTCCGCAGAGGTCCGATCAAATGCGATGCCGCCGTTCGATGCTTTGGACAATATAGCAGACGGAGCATGCGTTGCCCGCGAAGACGGTGGCATCCTAGCAGCGAACGCCCGATTTCGAGAATTATACGATGTTCCACGAGACCGAGGAATCGTGGGTTTGCCGCTCGAAAAAATTATAGCGGAGGCTTGGGCCATGGGGGCGGCCCAGGCTACCTCGCTTGCCACCATACGAAACCGACTGAGATATGATGGAGCGCCATTCGAGGTTGAGCTTCCGGGTGACCGATGGCGCCGAGTGATCACGCAACATACTGACGATGGCCACGCCTACACCATCCATGCCGATATCACCGTAGCCAAGCGGGAGCATCGAGACCTGTTGGCGGCGCAAGAGACCCTAAAGGTCGCCATCCGAGAACTCGATAATCTAGCCCGCCGAGATCCTTTGACTGGTCTTCCCAACAGACGAATTTTCGACGCAGAGCTAGCCGCATCGGGCGAGAGCGCGTGCGTTCTGATGATCGATGTGGATCGCTTCAAAGACGTGAACGACCGCTTTGGGCATGGTGTGGGGGATGCTTGTCTGAAACGAGTGGCGAGTATCATCGAGCGATCGGTGGCGTCGATCTCAGCGATGCCTGCCCGGATCGGAGGTGAGGAATTCGCAGTTCTGGTACGAGATGGCGACAGAACAGAGGCTGTAAGGCTTGCGGAGAGAATCTGCACGGACGTTGCAGACGCGAATTTCGAGGACTTAATCCAAGCCACCAATGTCACGGTCAGCATCGGGGTCGGCGTTCAACACTCGACCGCCTCGATGCGACACGAGACCGCCGATCGCGCGCTTTATCGCGCCAAAGCGGCTGGCCGAAACACCGTGTGCGTAGAAGCGGAAAGCGCTCATAGGATCATCGACCTCCAAAGACGAGGTTAGGCGAAATCTCCGCCGGCGATCGAAGTCGCCGGTCGACCGTCCCCTTCCTGCTGTTAACCGAGACGAGCCGACGCCGCCGGCGATCCGTACGCAGCGCGCCCTGGCCCTCTACTTAATCGACCTGGCCGACGCCGGCGACAACTGCCGCCAGAAATTGGCCGCGCTGCGGGAGCGTGAAGTGAGCGGAATCGGACGGGGTCGACCACTTCAACGCTGTCCGCGGCCTGCTCGACGGCAAGACGCTGCGCGCAGCGGACGAAATCGCTGGAGAGATCCTGGACGGCCTGCCGCCGGCGGGTGGACGGTGGGACGGGCTCCTGAGCCGCCGCTATGCAGGCTGGTGCTGACCGTGCTGCCCGATGGAAGCCAATCGAGACGCTGGCGCTCTCGCTGCGCTCCGTATCGGTAGCTAACGAGAGTTAGCTACTCTCGCGCTTCTTCTGCTCGCGAGCCTTGGCGTCGCGTTCCACCTCTTCGCCGGCCTCGGCCTTGAAATCGAGCGAAGCGCGGTAAATCCGCTTTCCCTTCTCGTCCTCGATTTCCACGCCGAACCGCGCGCGCTCGCCGTTCGGCATCCGGTCGCGCGCCATCTCCGTCAGCGCAATCTGAGCGTCGTCGGCGGCCGCCTTGGCGTCGGGAAACTCGATTCGCTCGTCGGAATCGTCGCGGCCGTGATCGCTTTCGGTCGTGATCTTGTAGTTAGGCATCGTTCGTCGTCCCGTTGGCCCCCCTCGAACCCGGAACGGCAACGGCCGCCCGCCTGTTCCCGCCGCCTGTCTTTCGATGTCGTCGCGTCGCGGGCAGCGTGTTACTGCTACGCTTATGGACATGGGGCACGACGTTGAATTGAACTACGAAGCTCGTGAGTTGAGACGGCTTGCCGCGCTGGCCGACTACGACGTGCTCGATACGCCGTCTGAGCGCGACTTCGACGAAGTCGCGGAGCTCGCCTCGGAGATTTGCGAGACGCCGATCGCGGTCGTGAACCTGATCGCTGAGGGCCGCCAATTCTTCAAGGCCGAGGTCGGCCTCGGCGTGCGCGAGACGCCGCTCGATTCCTCTTTCTGCGCGAAGGCCATCCTCGAAGAGGATTTCCTCGTCGTCCCCGACGCGACCAAGGACCCCCGCTTCGACTGCAACCCGCTCGTTACGGGCGAACCCGGCCTGCGCTTCTATGCCGGGGCCCTGTTGAAATCCCGCGACGGCTATCCGATCGGCACCGTATGCGTGCTCGACTACAAGCCGCGCCCTCTCACCGCGATGCAGGAGAAAACGCTCCGGGTGCTAGCCCGGCAGGTCATGCGGCAACTGGAGCTGCGCCGGACCGTGCGCGAGCGTGACGAGGCGCAGGCGCAGCAGGACATCCTCAACCGTGAGATCCTACACCGCATGAAAAATACGCTCGCGATGGTCCAAGCCATCGCGAACCAAACCCTGCGTGGGGTGACCGAGCAAGAGGCCGTGGAAGCGCTGACCCAGCGGATCGCGGCGCTCGGAACGGCGAGTGACCAGCTCATGAAGGAGAACTGGAGCGCCGCGCCGCTGCGCCGGATCGTTCGTCTGCTGCTGGATCTCCATGGCTACGGCGGCCGCATCGAGACAAGCGGGCCGGACATTGATTTGGGCCCCAAGGCGACGCTCTCGATATCGCTCTTGCTGCACGAACTGGCCACCAACGCCGCCAAGTACGGCTCGCTGTCGGTGCCGGAGGGCTGCGTGACGCTAACCTGGCGAATCGAGGAAGGCGACGAGCCGATGATGGTGATGAATTGGGAGGAGCGCGACGGACCGACGATCGAGGAGCCGAAGTCGCGCAGCTTCGGGACACGCTTGATCCGGCTCGGTCTCGTCGGCAAGGGCGGCGTCGAGAAGAGCTATCCGCCGACCGGCTTCGTGGCGGAGTTCCGGGCTTCCATGGATGACATCCACGCTCTCTAGAGGTGGCGTTCGTTTCTCAGATTCTCGGCTCGGAGAATCGACATCGGTTCAAGTCGAAGCGGTGGACGGAGACGACACATGTCGGGCACGAAGGGCAGATGGGGCAACGGCGACGCGGCCGAGAAGGCCGTCGCCGAGGTCAAGCTGGAGGCTGGCACCGAAGCGGAGCTGCCGACAGTGCGTTCACGATCAGCATCCCGCCGCCGTCGCGGTCCGGAGCGTGGGCTCGTTATCCGGCTGCTCAGGCCCGCCGGTAGCCTCTGCGCGCTCGCTTCAGCAGTCGAGCTGGTCCTCGAAGATCGCGATACGGCAGTCCAGCAGCGATGCGACCGGCAGGGTAGGGTCTGCGACATTGAAGATGGCGTCCAGGGCTATACTGGACGCCAGTCAACCGGGCCGGGAATCTGAGAAACGAAGGGAGGACGCCTCGGCTCCTGAGAGCCGAGGCGAGCCTTGCCTTACTTGTCGTTCTTGTGGCTCTGCTGGCCAGCCTTCACGTGCTGCTCATGGGACCCGCCACGCTGGCCGCCGACCTGGCTGTCGCCCGAGCCGCCTTGAGTCTTCGAGCTGCCATCGTTCTTATGGCTCTGCTCGCCTGCCTTCACATGCTGCTCATGAGAGCCGCCACGCTGGCCGCTGCCGCTCTGGCTTCCGTGGGAACCGCTTTGATTTGCCATAGTCCGCTCCTTTAGATGAGACGGAGACGCTGATCGTCTCGGCGGACTAACGGACCCCGCGCAGCTCTGGCTCCAAAGTCCGCGTGAAGGGTACGGAATGGTACTGAAGCAGGGAGAGCGCTCATCGGCGGCGTACAAGAAAACGGCCCCGGTTCCCCGAGGCCGTCGTTCGCAATGCGGTGCGGTCAGATGACCGACGACGGCGGCACGCGCCCGGTAGCGGTGGCGTCGCGGACGTACGGATCCGCGTTCTCATCGAAGCGGGACCAGCCGCCGGCGCGATAATCGGCTTCACGGGTGGTGCGATCGATCGGCGTCGCGCCGTCGAGGATCGCCTGGACAGTGGCCTCGTGCTCGGGAGCGGTGCGGACGGAGACCACCGAGCCGCCGCGGCGAACCGTCTCGGCATAGTAGTTGGCCTCGTCCTCGTCGTGGCCTTCTTTCACGAAGGAGCCAACCAGGCCGCCGGCAGCGGCACCGGCAACGGCGCCCGCGGCGGTCGAGGCAAGCCAGCCCGCGGCGACGACCGGGCCGATGCCGGGTATGGCGAGCATTCCAAGGCCGGCGAGCAGACCGGCGGCGCCGCCGACGCCCGCGCCGATTCCGGCACCTTCGGACGCGTTGGTCTCGCTGGTGTCGCCGTCGCGGCCGACGACGCTGATGTCGCTGCTCGAAACGCCGGCGGCCTCAAGCCGCTCGACGACGGAGCGGGCGGTGGAGTAGCTGTCGTAGGAGCGGGTGATGGTACGGGTCATTTCGTTCTCCAGTTTGAGGGGTGCAAGCGGCACGGATCAGTTGCGGGTGATGTTGCCGCGGTAGTCGACGGAGACGTTGACCTCCTTGCCCGAGTGCGTAGCCTTGCCCTTCCAGACGCCGTTGTCGTCCTTCTTCAGGGCGCCGACGTTGGAATAGCCGTTGGCTTCCAGCCGGCTCTTGGCCTGGCCTTCGGTGAAGCTGTTGGCTCCCGGGAGCGGGGCGTTCTTGTCCGCGTCGGCCTTCGGAGCGGGCATCGGGGAGGTCGTCGACGTCTGCGCCATGGCACTGAACGAGGTCGCGGAGCCGATCAAGGTGGCGATGAGCAGCTTCTTCATTGGTAGGTCTCCTGTCGTCGGGCGGTCGCGCCGCGGTGCCGTCCAAAACGGCAGGAGTCCTCGATATGTTCCGCGCCTTGTCGCTCCCTCCGCATCGCGAACCGATCCGCTGGCGCGAAAATTCGGTCCGCCGAGTTGCAGCGCATTAGCGGGAACCATTCCATTCCCTCGTAGTTTGCGACCGTTAGACCTTGGGAATTGCGTAGATGTCAGCAGCCGCGTTGTTACTCGTTGTCGAGGACGAGCCCCTCATCCTCATGGAACTGGAAACCGCGCTCGAAGACGCAGGATTCCAGGTTCTCTCCGCTCACGACGCCAAGACGGCGATGAGGCTCTATGGAGAGCGCAGCGCGGATGTCCGGGCCGTGCTGACCGACATCCGGCTCGGGAACGGACCGACGGGCTGGGATGTCGCCCGCCACGCCCGCGAAGCCGTTCCGACGATGCCGGTCGTCTACGTCAGCGGTGACAGCGCAGGCGACTGGGCGGTGCAAGGTGTGCCCAACAGCGTCATGATCCCAAAGCCCTACGCGTTTGCTCAGATCGTCACCGCTGTCTCGACGCTGATGAACGCTCCCGACCAGCTTCTGACGCAGCCGCAGAATTGATCGCGGCGCCGTGAGGAACCGCGCGGAGGATAGCAGGTTGAAAGGCCATTCCACTCTTACCCTGGAGGACCACATGGCCACCGAACCCAAGGCGCTCGAAGACCTGTTCCACGATACCCTCAAGGACGTCTACTACGCCGAGAAGCAAATCCTGAAGACGCTGCCGAAGATGGTCAAGGCGGCCAAGTCGCCCGAGCTGAAGCAGGCGTTCGAACTGCACCGCACCGAGACGGAAGGCCAGATCGAGCGTCTCACCGACGTCTTCGAGATCCTGGGAAAGGCCCCGCGCGGCAAGACCTGCGACGCCATCCTCGGCATCATCGAGGAAGGCAAGGAGATCATGGAGGAGTACGCCGACAGCCCCGCGCTGGACGCCGGCCTCACCGCCGCCGCGCAGGCTGTCGAGCACTACGAGATCTCCCGCTACGGGACGCTCAAGGCCTGGGCCGACCAGCTTGGCCTCAAGGACGCCTCCAAGCTCCTGGCCGAGACCCTCGCCGAGGAAGAGAAGACGGACAAGACGCTGTCCTCGCTCGGCAAGGCGGTCAACGCCGCCGCGACGAAGAAGGCAGCCTGATAGTGGGCATCTTCGACAGCATCAAGAAAGCCATCTTCGGCGAGGCCAAGGCCGACACGGTGGCTGCTCCGACGGCGACTCCCGTTCCAGGCGCCGTTGCCTCGCCTTCGTCCACCTCGACCTCTCCTGCGGCCACACCGGCGGGCACTGCCGCCGGCGAATCGGCGACGGGTGCCGGTCCAGCGCCGATGTGGTCGGCGATGCAGCAGGTCGACGTCGCGCCTATCCTGGACAAGGCCGTGAAGGACAGCGGCCAGCAGCTGAACTGGAAGACGTCCATCGTCGACCTGCTCAAGGCGCTTAAGATCGACAGCAGCCTCACTGCGCGCAAGGAACTGGCGCAGGAGCTCGGCTACACCGGGGACACCAACGACTCCGCGACGATGAACCTCTGGCTCCACAAGGCGGTCATCAAGAAGCTCTCGGAGAACGGCGGGAAGGTCCCGGCCGACCTGCTCGACTGAGCGGATCGCCCGGCCTGGAAAATGGGAAACTCCGGTGCGCCGCGCCGGGGTCTCTTTTTTGTCTGGTGCAGGAGCACGCGCTGCGCATCACTGCGCATCAGCCTTCCATAGCCGCGCGCACTACACTTCGTAACATTCAAGGTTCTCGACGGGCGCAGAGAGCTCGCTTAATAGCGTCAGCTATATCATCCGGTGTGCCGACACGGCCGACCGGCAAGCGGTTGGCCATTCCGGCGAGAATCTCCGCCTTCTTCTCGCCCGCGACCGCCTGCCATATAGGCGTATCGACCCAACCCGGCGAAACTGCATTAACCCGTCTTGGGGCCAGCTCGACGGCAAGCGCCCGGACGAGGCCTTCGAGCGCGGCATTGATGGTGGCGACAACGGTTCCCCGTGCCATCGGGCGGTAGGCCGCAATTCCGGACGTGAACGTCAGCGATCCGCCTGACGTCAGCTTGGGAGCGCCATACTTTGCAAGCAGGATTGGACCTATGACCTTACTTTCGATGGCACGCCGAGTGGCTTCGAGATCAAGGCTTGGAAGCAGCTCGTAGGCGCCAGTGAAATCCGCGGCCGTGCAAACGATGTGACCAAACGCATCGCTGCTTTCGAGCAGCTCCGTCATTTCGCGCTCAGAATGTCCGCCGCGCGGCTGGAGAGAAAAAAGGGGACTCTCCCAAATCGCGCCGCGCTTGATCTAACCGGCCCCTGTCCCGTCCCACGATCAGTATCTGGTTTCCGGCAGCCAGCTGCCGATGCGCTAGCGCGAGCCCCATGCCTGAGCTGCCACCAACGATGAGAACGCGGCGCGGGTTCATTGTGTCATGGGTATCTTCGTTTCCGACCCCACCACTGATCCAGCGTTCCGAAGCGCTTTTGAAGCGGAAATACCCGATGGTCGTACCGGCAACGCCGATAGATGGAATGCGGGGTCTAGCTTCCGGGGCGCGGCTCGTCATGAGCGCGATTGCCTTCGGTTCGCCGGACTTGTTCGATCTCCTCGTCGCTACGCTCTTCCACTCCGATCAGTGAGTTCCGGGCCTGCTCGTGGACCAGGATCAATTCGTCGATCTTAGCTTGAAGGGCGGCTCCATCGCGGTTCTGCGTGGCTTGAAGAATGGGTAACAACAGCAGCGTCACCGTGCTGATCGCAAGGCTCGCGCCTCCGAGAAAGTGATCGCTACCGGAGAGAAACGCTACAAGGCCCAAGACGGATAGCCCGGCCGCGATGAGCAGCATCGCTGGCCGGCCGGCAAAACGGGCGCAGCCAGTCGAGAGGTCATTGAACCATTTCATGGGTGTGTTCCCCGCTTCTTCTTCTCGGAACTCCACAGCACCGAAGCGGTTCATAATGCCGCCGGCCAGCCACAGGGGCCGGGAGCGAGGTGCATCATGTCGAGCAGCGATCCCATCATCCACAAGTCCAACAAAACGTCGTTGTTCACTCGTATGGCGCAAGCCGTTGCAAGCTGGACGGGGAAGCCCATCACGTTTTTCGTGGCTGTCGCGATAATCGTTGTCTGGGCCGCCTCGGGTCCGGTCTTCGGCTTCAATGATACCTGGCAGCTCGTGATCAACACCTCTACGACAATTATCACCTTCCTGATGGTATTCATCATTCAAAACAGCCAGAACCGCGATACTGCGGCCATGCAGATCAAGCTCGACGAGCTTATTATCCGACTTGACGGCGCCCGCGAGGAGCTCCTGGATTTGGAGGAGCTCGATGAGAACGACCTGGTGGTCATTCGCCGCGATTTTTGCAAGCGAGCGTCGGCTGCGCGACGAAAGGCGGACGAAAAGGCGTAACAAGCGCGAACAAATCTATCCGATGCTGGAACAGCCCGACGGCTGCCCGGTTACGGCCGGAGTGGCGGAGGCTGATTATGAAATCGTGCGTATTAGTCGTCGAAGACGACGTCTTTATCCGATTAGACGTGATCGACATCCTCGAAGACGCGGGTTTCGATGTGCTAGAGGCGGGCAACGCCGATGAGGCAATACGTGTTCTTGAAAGCCGCTCTGGTATTGATGCGGTGACCTGAGACCCTTTTCTCCTCCGGTCTGAGGGAGAGTCCTGGGTTTCATTTCTGGCCTCAGGCGGCCTGTTTTTCCAGCATGGATTTGAGGGCGAACTCGGCGGGCGTGAGGTTGCCGAGGGCCGAGTGGGGTCGGTGCCGGTTGTAATCCTCCTTCCATGAGGTGATGGCGCTGCGGGCCTCGACGAGCGTCGAGAACAGCGTGTCGTTGAGGCACTCGTCCCGGAAGCGTCCGTTGAAGCTCTCGACGAAGGCATTCTGCGTCGGCTTGCCGGGAGCGATGTAGTGCCATTCGACGCCGGTATCCTGGCACCAGCGCAGGATCGCCATCGAGGTGAACTCGGTGCCGTAGCACATTGGGAAGGGGCTCAACCGTTGGCTGACGGCGCGCGAAGCCTTGCGTAGCGCAGCGTGCCGTCACGGCGGTCATGGCCGACCAGCAGGTCTCTAAAGTGAGGTTGTCGAGACAACACTTTGGAGCGAGGCCGACCATGACCAAGCGCTTTTCTACTCCCACCGGCGCCGTGCTGGTAGCGATCGACATGTCCAAGCACCGTCAGGAGGTCCTGATCGAACGACCTGAAGGCGGTCGACGCCGGCGGATGACCGTGTTGGCGACCAGGCCGGATTACGACCGCCTGGCTGCTGAGCTTTCCGCGATCGGACGACCGATCCTCGTCGGCTTCGAGGCGACCGGCAACTATCATCGCACGCTCGCTTACCGGCTTCTGACGGCAGGCTTCGAGCTGCGGCTGATCTCCTCGGTCGCGCTGGCCCGAACCCGGGAGGCGCTGCACAACGGTTGGGACAAGAACGATCCCAAGGACGCACAGGTCATCCTGCACATGCTGCGGATCGGCGCGACGCAGGCCTATGTTGACCCGTTGGCCGCCGGCATCAACGATCTCCAGGAGCTGTCGAAGACGCACGAGACGATCTCGAAGGCCAAGACGCAGACGTGGCACCGCATCCTGACGCATTATCTGCCGCTGTACTTTCCGGAGATCGGCCGCTTCGCCGGCAATAGCCGCTCGGATTGGTTCCTGGCGCTGATCGAGCGCTTCCCCACCCCCGGCAGTATCACCGCACTGGAGCGGGAAGCGTTTTCGGCCGAGGCCTGGCCTCTGGTCGGCCGCAAGGTCTCCAAGGCGCGGCTGATCAACGATATCTACGAGACGGCCTGCTCATCGATTGCATTGCCCGTGCCGGAGGAGAGCACCGCGATCACGATGTTCCGGATGATCATTGCCCAAGCGCGGGGCCTGATCCGGGAGCGCAACCGGATCGAGGAGATCGCGCAGGTTACGCTGGCCGATCATCACGATTACCAGTTGCTGCGGCGGATTCCGGGAATCGGGCCGATCAACGCTCTGACAATCCTTGCCGAGGCCGGAGACTTGCGACGGTTCGGCCACCACCGCCAGTTCCTGAAGTTTTGCGGCCTCGACCTCGCTACCTGCCAATCCGGCACATTCCGCGGTCGGACCAAGCTGTCGAAGTACGGCAATGCCCGCCTGCGCCGAACGTTCTGGATGGCGGCGCAGGTTGCCGCACGCCAATGTGACAACAGCTTCCGCGACAAACTCAGCCGCTATGTTGCCGGCCACGCGGACGATGCCGATCGCCGTCGCAAGGCGATGACCGCGCTCACCGCCAAGATGGCGCGGGTGGCGCATGCCGTCGTCAAGACGGGGACAGAATACCGGCCGTTCCTGGAGCGGTCGGATGCCAGGTGGAAGGACCCCTCTCTGCAAGTGCCGTGAGGGCGCCGGAGGCGACCCTGTAGATAATGTTCGGGCCTTCCACCTGGGTGCGTATCTCGTCTTGAGGACGGTGAGGACCACGGCCGCATCAATGCCGCTGGATCCTGTGTTTGCTATGGCTGGGAGCGATCCCGTTGACGGTGGAAACCATCTGGATCAGCTTACTGCCGACGTCGGCGATCTGCCGGCGCGATGAGACCTGTTGGCCAAAGCCCAAAGCTGCTTCCTGACATAGGACGTTGTCGGAGACGATCGTCCCCGGCCGACCGCGCAGGCGAATGACGCCATCCAGTTCGCGAGCCACGCGCAGGCCCGAGAGTGAGGTGTCGGCGACGAGTGCCAGGCACTCGCGCGTATAGTCGTCGACGATGGCGAGCACCCTGAAGCGGCGACCGTCCGAGATCGTGTCGGACAGAAAATCAAGGCTCCAGCGTGCGTTGGCCCGATCAGGCACCAGCATAGGCCTGCGCGTGCCCAGTGCCCGTTTGCGGCCGCCACGCCGGCGCACCTGCAACTTCTCCTCGCGATAGAGCCGTCGCAGCTTCTTCTGGTTCATCACGATGCCTTGGCGGTCCAGCATGATGTGGATCCTGCGATAGCCGAACCGCCGGCGCTCCGCCGCCACGGCCTTCATCGCCTCGCGCAACAGGGCATCGTCCGGCCGGGTGCTCATGTAGCGCACCGTCGAGCGGTCGATCGTCAAGGCCAGGCACGCCCGACGCTGGCTCACTGCATGCACCGTGCAAGCATGAGCCACCGCCTTCCGCTTCGCATCGGGCGTCACCATTTTTTTGCGGCGACATCCTTCAGGATCGCGTTGTCGAGCATCTGTTCGGCCAGCAGCTTCTTGAGGCGGGCGTTCTCATCCTCGAGGGTCTTCAGCCGGCGCGCATCAGACACGTCCATCCCGCCATACTTCGCCTTGAACTTGTAGAAGGTCGCCGAGGAGATGCCATGCTTGCGGCAGACATCCGCCGTCGCAGCTCCGGCCTCCTGCTCCTTCAGCATCCCAATAATCTGCTCTTCCGTGAATCGTGAGCGCCGCATCGTCCGTCTCCGTGAGTGACGGACTCTACTCAAATCTGGAGGAAGATCAGGGGCTCAGATCAGCGGTTCTGACCGATATCGAAATGCCGGGATCCATGGATGGAATCCGTCTCGCTCATGTTGTGAGAGACCGGTGGCCGCCTGTCCACCTAGTTGTGGCTTCCGGACACGAGCTTCCTCCAACGAGCCAGCTTCCCGACGGCGCTCGCTTCCTAAGCAAGCCTTTCCGACCGCGCGAGATCGCGAAAGCGCTTCGCGCGTAGAGCTAACACAGAAGCGAAGTCGCGCAGACATGACTTTGGAAGCGAGCGGAAAGGTCACCTACCGCGGCCGCTTTCCTTCGATACCGACGACCGGAACTAACTCGACGCGCCGGTGCCTATTTGCTACCTCACGGAACAGATAGAGCGTCTGTATCGTTTGGCGACATTAAGTCGGAAAAATTCCATCATGCAGGTGCTAACGGTATGCCGTTATGATGCCGGTTGGGCGTTCCGTGATGTGACGGGCGAAGCCTATGGCCGGTCTCCTGACATCAGGAATGCCTACGAGGCAGCCCAGAAAATGGCTCGTAACATCGGTGCCCGTATCGAGTTTTCGAAAGAGGCCGAGATCCACTATCAGGCCGTAATGGCCGCCCCCGCTATTGACTCGGGCGGCGACCCTTCGCCTAATCCCCCCATCGCTTTGAGCGTGCGATTAGCACGGTTCTTTGGTTGGGGCAGGAGCGATGAAACCCACAGTTGAGGCTTATACGGTTGCGTTGCCCTGGTATGAGCGCGAGGACTACCAGCGCCTCTGGGAACTCGCCCATGACCATGATGAAATGCCAGGCGACTACGAGGTTTGGCACGCCGCTGCGTTGCACGTCATAAACGCGTGGCTCGCTCGCGGCAGGGCGCTCCAGATCGTCACGATCAAGCCCGAAGAATTTCTGTCGTGGCTGGAGGAGGAAGGCTTGCAAAACACTGCTGCTGCACGGCTCAAATATGTTGAGGGCAAGGCGGTCGGAGCGGGCAGTGAGACTGGTGGTCTGGGCGTAGCGGCGGACCCGTGCGTGCGATTCAATTCCGATGCGTAGCTTTACGTTGGTCGCTTAACCTGCTTCCTGCAAAGCAACCATCGTGCAGGCTGCCGAGAAGACGATGCTGCCAAGCTCGTTTCTGACCGAGACCGTCACTTTTCCAACCCGGCCCGAGTAGCTCATATCTCGCACGATATCCCCTAGGCCGCGCTTGGCCTCGGCCGCGGCAGCGCGGTCATTTGGAAGATCCATGCCCTCCTCGTCGACCACCGAAAAGTCCGGGTCCTTTGTGTCGAAGTAGTAGTGCGGCATGCCGCCTATACGTCTGACCCGGTCCGTCGTTTCAAACTCAGATAGCTTGGTTCGAAACCGCACATTTCGGCCAACTGCTCTCTTGCGAGGGTTACGTGCTGGCCTTGCCAGTTGACCAGCCCTGTTTTGCGGAGCGCTTGGAGGCTACGGTTCATGTGGACCGCAGACAGGCCCAGCAGATCGCCAAGCGTGGCCTGCGAGATTGGCAGTTCGAAGGAAACATCGTCCGCGAACCCCTGTGACTTTATCCTCGCATGCTGCTCACACAGGAAATGGGCCAACCGGTATTGAGCCTGACGCCGAGCCATTGAGGCCAGCCAGTTTCGCTGGATTGCGGCGTCGACAGCGATGAGCCGCCAGAGCAATCGGTTAATGTTCGGATGGAGAATCGACTCGGTGATATCGTGGTGCGGTACGAAGGCGACGGCTACGTCGGTGAGCGCAACGACGTCGTGCTCAAGCTGGTTCAGCAGGTAGGCGTGGAGGTCGACAAAATCCCCTCGAATGTAGATGCCGACCATTTGGCGAGCGCCTCGCGGCAGCACCATCTCGCGGCTAGCGGTGCCCTTCAGAACAAAGCAGCTGTCTTGCGGGCCAGTACAGCCCCGGACGACCTTCTCGCCCCTTTGAACTTGTGCGCGCGATACCTGAACGCCCCGATCGCGGCTTGCTCTATTGCGCTGAGCGGGCCGTGGAGAGCAAGGGTTGCGAGCAGAATCTTGGCGGGCAATTCGAATGACATTGGACGCTGGCGCCCCTCCAGGCGCCGTAGGCCCCGAGTTCCAGATTGCGCTCGCCTGAGTTTGACTGGCGAACGGCTCGGAAAGTTGGGCCACCGTAAGAAAAGCCCGGCGCCGCTAAGCGGGCCGGGCCTCTCACCTGGGCGAACGCACGCTGGGCAGCGACGGGCTCAACCCGGCAAGCTTGGTCGTCAGTCGAAGTAATCGCTTCCCCAGCCGCCGCCAGTCGGGGCGGGCAAGAAATTGTCATTGACGGCCCTACGCTTGTAACAGGCGGGCCGCCTCATTATACGCTTCGATGATCCGCCACAGAGCATCGGTCTGCGCGGCCGTTCGCCCGGTTCTACCAAGGCGCCGGATTGCTTCATCCCGCGCTCGTCTGTTGCCGCAGCTCAGCCATTGCTGCATCGCTCCGCCTCCTGCCGCTCGCAGCGCGGACATCAGCGTTTAGCGCTAGCATCGTCGCGCTCATCAAGGGAAAGGAACCTCTGGGTGACTGGCCCGAGGTTCTCGCCGAGCCACGTTGCCATTGCGGTTTCCTCGTTGAGGATGCGCTGGCAAACGGCGACCGTCTCTACGTCTCCGCAGGCCTCAGCTGTCGCGATGAGAACCTCGTAGGCCGCAATCTCCATGTGCTCGAACGTGTAGCTCGCCATCGAGCCCTTAATGACCTCGTCATCCATGACGGCGCCGCCGAGCCCTTGGCCCATCGCGGCGAACCGGCCCATCAGGTCCTTGAGGGTCGAGATGTCACCGCCGCGTCGCTCGATGCAGGACTGAAGCATATCCGCTTGCCGCCGAGTCTCAGCCAGATGCTCCTCTATCTTCTGCTTCAGCTCGGGGTAGCTAACGATACGGCTGGCCTGCGCTGACAGCATGGCCTCCGCTTGCTTCTCCATAGCGTGAGCGTCGCGAAGCCACTGAAGCAGTCGGTCCTCTTTGGTCGTCATGGATTCCTCCTCTGATATCGCCCCGCAACACCTCCCGCTGTCGTTAAGTTCCAAAATGAATCGGAACTCACGGCTGCTGGGCGTTAGGCGAGTCTCGCGATGTAACCAGTGGTAGGTCTAATGTCGCTTAGCCGCCTCCGCACTGCGAGCAGAGCGCGAATTTTTCATCCGACATCGGTTTTCGCGACACTTGACGATCATTCGCCGGCCCCTGAGCTTCGAATCCGTCGGCCCATCAACAGCACGAGTTCCCGGATGGTTCGGCATTGCTGCATCGCTTCGTCCGGCATCATGTCGCAATCAAACTCGCGTTCGACCGCATTGCCGATCAATGTGAGGTCGTCGATCGTGAACCCGATCTCGTCGCCTTCGCATGCGAATCCAAAAACTCGGGTTTGATCACACCTTCCGCTGCGATGATCTCAAGCAAGCGGACAACCAAACCCTCAGGGTCGCCGCCCGTCCACTTTTCTTCGCTATTGTCTGACATCAGGTCGCTCGGGATGACCGCAGGCATACAAGGCGTGGCCAATACGAGCCTTTAGCGCTCGCTTGAGCACAGCCACTACCGCATGAAGAACCAAAGGAGGATGATGATCGGGATCGGCACGCCGACGAGCCACAGAAGGATGGAACGCCCTTATGAACGGTACCAAGGCAACGCTCAGAATTTCACGAAGGTTCCTGGCGCTATGTTCATTAGCGAGCTTCGAACTCGCTGACCTTTGGCCACTGCAGCTACGCCGTATGCATTGAGGAAGGTCCGTCACGCGGGTTTGCTGCGGCGCCGCGGAGCTTTAACCGGGCCGTTCCGATCGCTCAACGCGGGGGCGACCGCCTGCCCTTCGATTGAGAATGGGGGCTCGCCCGCCTCAGGCCCGGCGAAAGCTTCATACCCACGCGCAACCGCTGGCCCGGGCATTAGCGTCGGGTCGTCGCTCGAAGCTGCCAACTCACGCTTAGCGAGGATTTCCCGTGCCGCATCCCAATGGCGGAGTTCGGCACCTAAAGGCCGACCGTCACCTTCCCATAGCTCGTAAGCAATAGTGCGCAGTTGGGCTTCTCGGTCGCGCTCGTCAGTCATTTCTTGCTCCGAATCCGTCCTACGCCGTCACTGCCAGCCGATTGCCCGAGCCTGCCGTTTGCTGGCGGGGGACTTCCAGCAAGGCTGGGGCAAGGATGTCGTTCTGGTCGCACCAAGAAGCGAAGAGCGCGCGCGCCAGACGGAGATCTCCGTCGCCGCGGATGGATGCCAGGCAGGTCTCCATGACGAACCGATGGGAGGCGTCCTGTTTGCAAACGCGCCAGTCGGCCAGAAACATGTAGGCTTCCATGCTGGACGAAACGGTCGTGGGATGGCCGAGGCCTGTCAAAATGATAACGGGCTGTTCGAAACGTTCCGCAATTGCCATTGCCAGTTCCTCCAACTACACGGCGGCCGCGGTGCTAACGAGCCTCGATGGCTGGAGTTCCCGAAAGTTGAAACCGGCATCGGACGGTGCGGAAGCGCACCGAAGTTAGAGAACTCGAACTGCTCTTCTCCCCGCCGTTCGATTGACGAGCCCTCGGGTTCATTCCTGAAATAGAGCGAACGGAGGTTTGCCATGGCAAACAATAATGACAAGCGCGGCTTTGACTCCATGGACGACGACAATCAGCGCGATATCGCCTCCAAGGGCGGCCAGAGCGTACCTGCCGAGAAGCGCAGCTTCTCCCAGGATCACGCCCTCGCTGCTGAGGCGGGACGGAAGGGTGGCGAGAACAGCCACGGCGGCAACAATCAGCAGCAGGCCAGCAGCGGTGACCGTGGCCAGCGGGGTGGCGAGCGCGGCGGCTCCGGCAACTTCGCCAATGACCGTGAACGCGCCTCCGATGCTGGCAGGAAAGGCGGGCGGAAATAATCTGCGACGGCCGCCGCGCGTTGCTGGGGCGGCCTGCCCGCCGTCCGCGGGTTTCGATCCTAAAACACGAGCTTACTCGGAGGATCGCCATGGCGGAGCGACCGGGAATTGAGGAGCGGTCCGTGGCTGCGGCGGCCCTAGCCGGACGCGATCGCGACGTTTCACTCGGCGGCAAGGCTCGCGAGCTTGCGGAGAAACACACCTCCGAAGAGCTGCGCGAAATGGCAACTTCGGAAGCCGCCGCAGAAGCGAGACGGAATAGCGCGGTTTTCGGAGTAAAACATGATCTACTGCTAGGGATGAGCCCGAAACCTGATTATTTCCGGGCATCGCGTCGCCACCGGCGAACCTTTGAAAACAGTGCCGACGTTCGCCGAAATCAAGTGGTCCTGATACAGTTTAGATGGCTTGGTCGGCTACCCGGACCGGGGCTGATTCGGTCAATCAACTATTTCCACGCCGAACCCGCGCTTTCGAGGCTCGTCCCGTTTCGATTGCTCGACTGAGCGAGGCACCTCTTGCTTACGCTCAGGTGGTGGGCTCCCACGCGCTTGGTATGGCTTAGGAATGCTCTATCATACCAGGCGCAAGCTGATTGATCGAGCCGACCTGGTGCTTTAGGGGCGGCGATGGAGGAACAACAGCACATCTACGTGGTTGCGAGCCAAACAGGAGAATCCGCCATGGGGAAAGACCAGCCTGAGGCTCTCGCGACCTTTGCAGCCAGTGCCCGCAACCACGGGCAGAAGCCCAAAGATATTGGCCTTCACGCCACGGACGAAACCAAGGCCATTCCAACCGATCCGAAGAGAAAAGCCGATGCTGCGACGAAGGTCCTTCGTGAGGGCGTCCTGCATGAGGACCAAGGCGCCGACGAGGCAGTCGATACGCTTCCTGATCGGACTCGAGACGCCGCTAAGCGTGACAAGTAAGAAGAGGGTGCGCCATGAGGCATGGAAACGGAAACCCAATGACGCCCGAGCAAGAGGCGGACATCCGATCGCGCGAGCCGGCGAAGAAAGACGCCGCTGGCCAGTATGCGGCATCTCAGGCCGAACCGAATGCCGGCGGCCTTGTAAGCGCGAACCCTGTCGTCCTATCCGGCGACGGCGACGCTACGCCGGGCAATGGGCATGGGCGGGACCGGGACGATGAAGGGTCTAAGTCGGGATAACGGTATCAAGCTACCCTTAAGCGCACCGGGATTGGTCCTGCCGTGCGCCGATTCGAAAGACATTCCTGCCCGCCACGCGGGCTCAAGCGAAGTCAGCTCATCTAGGGATTACGGCGTATTCGTTAGGCAGCGCTCTTGGCCTGAGCCTTGCTATTGGCTGAAGCCGTTCCGATCTGCGACAGCAGCTTGTCCGTCTTGGTTTGCTCCGCCAGCGTCTGATATAGCAGGGCAACGGCATCCTTCGGGCCGAGCTGCTGCGCCCACGCCTTCAATGTACCATAGCGTGCTCATAATGCTCGACCGCTTGCGCGGCGGCGACGAGGCCCGCGCCCAAGGCGGGTGCTGCCTCGAACTCGTCCATGATGCTCTTGCCTTCCTCGATGATGCCCAGGATGGCATCGCAGATCTTGGCGCGCGGCGCCTTCCCGACGATTTCGAACACTTTGGTCAGCCGCTCGACATGGCCTCCGTTTCGTCGCGATGCATCTCGAAGGCCTTCCTCACCTCGGGCGAAGTCGCGGCTTTCGCCATCTTCGGGAGCGCCTTCAGGATCTGCTTTTCGGCGTAATAAACAGGTCGTCCAGGGTCTTGAGCTCGGTCGCCATAGGTGCCTCCTGCACATCTATGATCGCGATCAGCTTGGCGATTAGGCCAGCGCTAAAGGCGGCGGCTAGGAAGACACCCGAATAGTCGATCGCGATGCCGCAGGCTTTGGGCGTGCCGAACACCTGCTGGATTGCCACAAACGGTCTAGCTACGCGGGCACAAAGCGAACTGGCCCGAGCAGGGTGAGCCGTCGCAGCTGCTGCGCTGATCGTCGCGGCTGGAACTGCGCGACTCTTCGCATTCCTTCCTGCAACCTTTCCCGCGCGCCCCGGGTTACAGATCTTTGGGGCGAGGCACGTGCGCATTCCATTTCTTGTTAAGCAGGCGTCGTTCTCGGCCCTGGCCGGTTTGGCGGCATCGCTAGCGGCCGTACAGCTGTACTCGCTCCTCGCGGACCGTCCTCGCACAGGCACCGGGCGTGTCAGCTCCGCCGCTACTGATGGAGCTGATGCCGACGCGCCTACCGAAATCCCCTCGTCGGGCTGGCGCGATATCTTCTTGCGGACATATGGCGAAGTCGGCAGGGACAGGGTGCTCGCGGTCGCGGCCGGTGTGACCTTCTACGGGCTGCTTGCGATTTTCCCAGCGATTGCGGCCTTCGTATCGCTGTACGGTCTGGTAGCCGATCCGGGAACAGTCGCTGAGCAGCTCTCGGCAGCAGACGGCATGCTTCCTGGTGGCGCGATCGAGGTCGTGCGCGATCAGATCATGCGCATCTCGACGGGAAACGAGACCAAGCTCGGCTTCGCTTTCGTCATCGGTCTAGGGCTATCGGCGTGGAGTGCGAATGCAGGAGTGAAAGCTGTCTTCGACGCGCTCAACGTCGCCTATGGCGAAGAGGAGAAGCGCAGCTTCATCCGACTAAACCTGACCTCGCTCGTTTTCACGCTCGGCATTCTTGTGTTCGCCGTGCTTGCAATCGGCGCGGTGGCCGCCATCCCTGTCGTCCTTGATTACCTCTACCTTGGAGGCGTCGCGGAATGGCTGATATGGCTCGGCCGGTGGCCCGTCTTGGTCGCCATCATGATGATCGGGCTAGCGGCGCTGTACCGCTTCGGGCCGAGCCGTGACGATGCCCAATGGAAATGGGTCAGCCCCGGAGCAATTTTCGCAAGCGTCGCGTGGTTGCTCGGATCGGTTCTGTTCTCTTGGTATGTCGCCAGCTTCGAGGATTACAACAAAACGTACGGCGCGCTTGGCGCCGTGATCGCTCTCCTAATGTGGATGTGGTTGTCAGCGACGATCATTTTGGTCGGTGCCGAACTGAATTCTGAAGCCGAGCGTCAGACCCTCCGCGACACCACCAAAGGCTCACCGCGACCAATCGGGCTTCGCGGCGCAGACGCTGCTGACAACAAGTCCGGTGGCGACCGCCGGTCGGATAGAAACCAGTCCACTCAACGGTGATGCGGCGAACGCGGAAACCCAGGAACCGTTGGCGCAGGTGCCCGTTGAAAGCTCATCATAACTGCAAGCTTTAGGAGCGCACGATGGCAGATGAGAACGAATTCGGCCAGACAGGTGGCGATGGCAAGCGCTCGCAAATGCAGGCAGCCCAAGCCGCAGCGAGCGAAGTTTCCGAAAACCTTAAATCGGTTGGCATCGACACGGATCGCATGACGGAGGCAGCAGGTGAACAGGTCAGCGAGCTGCAGAGCTTGCTGATGGCCGAAATCAGAGCCCAGCCGCTACGCGCCCTTGCCTGGGCTGCGGCGGCCGGAGTGATCTTCGGCTTCTGGGCGGCGAAATAGGCCATGGGCGGCCTCGTCGCCCGGTTAGTCTCTGTAGTGACGGCGGCGCTCAAGCGCCAATTGATCGTGTATGTCCTCTGGGTTGCCAGCGGGCTTTTGGCGGTCTTCGCGGCCGGATACGCGCTTAGTGCACTTCATGCGGCGCTCATGTTCCGCTGGGGCTCGATAACGGCGAGCCTCATCGTCGCTGGTGGTTTGTTGCTATTCGCAGTAGGCCTCATCGTCGCCGGATACGTTCTCTCACAAACCCGGTCGCCGTCGCTCTACCAGCGCCTGCAAGACTCTCCGGCGATCGCGCGAACCGCGAAGGTTCTGATACGGCCAAAGCGGACGATGGCGCCGGCCGTTGCTGGGGCAATCGCGGGTGCCGTCGCGGTCGGAACGCTGGCATTCTTGAGGAGGCGCAGGGGCGCCGTTCAAGAGCTCACTGCGGAGAGGCTCCACCGCGACCGGTTCGATTAGCGCAGCATCGGCTTGGCCGTAGCCAAGTCATTGCGGATAGTCGTTGCGGCGACGCCGGCCTCGCCCATCGCGTGGCTGATCTGGTCCAGCCCGACTACGACATCGCCGGCGGCGTACAACCCCGGGACATTGGTGCGCTGGTGGGCATCGACCTTGATGCACCCCTCGTCAGTCAATACTGCGCCGACGGCCGCCGCTAGTTTCGAGTGAATGTCAGAGCCGAGTGCGGGATAGACAGTATCGAAGGACATCCGCCGCGGACCTACGCTGACGTGTATCGCGGTCTCGTGGAGGACAAAATCACTCGGTTGACCGCGAACTATCACGATGCCGACCGCGCCGACCCTGCTAAAATCCTGCTCGGTCAACTCGGCGTTCGGATCTAGGATCAGCGTGACCCGATCGGTGAAGGATCTTAGGAAGATGGCTTCGGTCAGGGCGCGCGCGCCGCGGCCGATGACACAGACGTTCTGATCCGTCACTTCATAGCCATCGCACACCGGGCAATAGCGCAGCCTGCCCGTGCGCAGCGCTTCATCATGAACGGCCTCGGGAATGTCCGGTCGCCTGTTGGTTACCCCGGTTGCGAGAAGCACGGTTCTGGCAGAGCCGCTCACCTCGCGACCGCGGCAGACAAACCCGAGGGGACCTGTCACTAGTTCGTCGACATGCCCATCGAGGAAGCGGGCTCCGTATTTGAGCGCCTGGTCACGCATGCGGTCTAGCAGGTCGGCCCCTGCGATGCCTTCAGGAAACCCGGCGTGGTTGTGAGTGCACGGAATCTGACGCGCGCGACTGTTGCCGTCGTCGATCACGGTCACGGACAGATGGAATCGCGCGAGATATATCGCCGCGGTCAGTCCCGCAGGTCCGCCTCCGATGATCAGGCAGTCGAGGGCTTCCGACATCGCTCGCCTTTCACTGGTCACATTCCTGTTTGCCGGCGCACCCTCACGCGCCGGTCTCGTCATTGCCTGCGGCCGCCGGTTTGGATTCGGGAGAGCCGCGGTGCCGTAGGAATATCGACAATACAACCAGCATGGCCGTCGAGAGAAACTCCGACTGCCAGTTCTGGAAGGATTCGAACCAAAGCTCGGAGTCGCCGAGGTATTCGAGCGCCGACTGAGGTGCCCGGCCATGAAGCGCCGCCTCTTGATTGGCAGCGACCATGCTGAACCACCAGTGGAGGACGAACGAAATTATAAAGAGAACGGCGAGGGCGATGCCGAGCGATCGTTCGTAGAGCCAGGCGAGGATCGGATGGCGGTCGCGCCAAGGAACTTCGTCTCCGTCGCGCTCGGGGTCGTCCGGATCGCGTGACTCCGCCGAGCCCCGCTGGAAAAGCATTGCGGTCAGGACGACGTAAACCGCCATCTGCAGGAACTCGCTCTCCCAGTTCTCGAACAGGGCCGAGAGGAACGTGCCTCCGGAAAGGTAGGCCCCCAATCCGAGTGCAGCTTGACCATGTTCCACAAGTTCTTGGTTGCGGGATGCATGCCCGGTCAGGGCCATCCCTATCAGGGAGACAAGGAACATCGCGGAGAGTGCAAGCGTGAGGCCGTTATCGCGAAGGAGGTGCCGCATCTGCCGCTGCCTATTTATCTGAGCTGCCGGTCGGAGAAACTCGGTCCGCACACCGGTGTTCCGCGTCGAGCGGCGTCCAGGAACATCGCGAGCCCGCTCAGGTTGGGGCTGCATAGCCCTTAGCCGGAGATCAACGTGGCCCGTATTGCCGTCATCGGAGCCACGGGGCTGATCGGGACGAACATTGCCGTCGCATTGGCCACACGCAGCCGGGTTTTGGGCATATCCCGTCACGTCGAGGATGCCGCCCGACGCCATCCGACGATCGAATGGAAGACCGCAGAAATTGGACGCACGAGTTCTGCCGAATGGGCGCGTCTGCTGACAGGCGTCACGGCGGTTGTGAACTGCGCTGGCGCTCTTCAGGACGGTCCCACGGACGACCTGGCAGGAACCCATCACATCGGAGTGGCTGACTTGGTTGCGGGTTGCAGCGCGGCGGGCGTCAGGCGTTTCGTCCATTTCTCGGCAATGGGGGTCGATAGCGCGACGCCGACGCGGTTCTCGGCAACCAAGCGGGCGGGCGACGACGTGCTTTCCGCGAGCGCACTGGAATGGGTCATCCTGCGTCCGTCGGTCGTTCTGGGCCCTGCCGCCTACGGCGCCAGCGCGCTTATCCGCGGGCTTGCGAGCCTCCCGTACTTGCCCGTCATGCCGAATACAGGAGCGCTCAGACCGGTCGCCCTCGAGGACGTCGTCGCGACGGTCGCGTTCTTCGTTGTGCCCGGGGCACCGACGCGGCTCGCGTTGGAACTCGCCGGGCCGGAACGCTTCGAGTTCGTCGAACTTGTTCGCCTTTACCGGAGATGGCTTGGTCTGCCGCCGGCGGTCGAGTTCGCTCTACCGAGCTGGCTGGCGACCCTTGCGTATCGAAGCGGCGATTTCGCCGGCCGGCTGGGCTGGCGACCGCCCGTGCGCAGCACGGCAAGGCTGGAGGTCGCGCGAGGCGCGACCGGCGATGATTCGGACTGGAAGCGTCTCACGAGAATCGAACCCAGTCGCATCGGTCAAACCCTCGAAGCCCGACCCGCATCGGTGCAGGACCGTTGGTTCGCCACGCTCTATCTCCTGAAGCCCGTGATCATCGCCAGCCTCGCCTTATTCTGGATTGGCTCCGGATTGGCCTCGCTCGGTCCCGGCCTGCCGACCGGCGTGGCCTTGATGGGGCAGGGCGGCGTCACCGGTCTTTGGGCGAATCTCGCCATCGTCGGCGGCGGCCTCGCCGATCTCTCGATCGGGGCGGGAATAGCGTTCCGGAGGACCGCGCGCCCAGCGATGCTGGCCGGGATAGCCGTGTCCCTCGCCTACGCTCTGGCAGGGTCCTTCGTGACGCCGTGGTTGTGGTTCGATCCGTTGGCGCCGCTTCTGAAGATCGCCCCGGTCATTGCATTGATGATGGTCGGTCTCGCCACCTTGAGGGATCGCTGATGACGTATTTGCTCCTCAAGTATCTTCACCTTCTGGGCGCCATCGTGCTGATCGGAACCGGGGCCGGGATCGCCTTCTTCATGGTGATGGCCCACTTCACCGGGAATGTGAGCAAGATCGCCGGTGTCGCTCGGATCGTCGTCATTGCCGATTTCGTCTTCACCGCCAGCGCTGTCATCGCTCAGCCGATTACAGGTGTTCTCCTTGCTCGTGAGGCGGGCTACGACCTGTCTGAAGGGTGGATCGTGCTGTCGATCATCCTCTACATCGTCATCGGGATGTTCTGGCTTCCCGTCGTGGTCATGCAGATGCGCATACGCGATATCGCCGAGGGAGCCGAGCGCGCAGGAACCGCCTTGCCCCCGCGATACCGTGTGCTGTTCTGGACCTGGTTCGTGTTCGGGTTTCCCGCCTTCGGCGCGATCCTGGCCATCCTGTGGCTGATGATGGCCAGGCCACCGGTCACTCTGTTCGGGTAGCCCGGGTAGCGACTGCGTTTGATGACTTTGCGTTCGTGCGAACGGCCCGATGAGCTTGGGCCACCGCCTCCAGGAAGCTGGTCGCAAACTCGCCGACCAAGCCCTCTTTGTCTAAGCTCGGGTCGTACGAGGCGACGCCGGCCGCCGCGATGTCAAACCTTTCCAGGATCAATTGGAGGCATTCCGCCACGTGTTCGGGAAACAACCCGCCAGCGCGCGCGAACTCGTTTGCAGCTGCATAACGAGCGTCCAATACGTCGACATCGAGGTGGAGGTACACGCGGGTGACGCCCGCTTGGGCCATCCTGCTCAGCGTCGGCGCCAGCGACTTCGCGAGTGAAGCCGTCCGCAGGGTCTCTGAGTGCTGCCAACCAATCCCGGAAGCTTTTAGGACACCGATGGCTCCGTCATCCGCGGCATGTCCGCCGATCAGCAAAACTGTTTCGTCGCTTAGCGGTCGAAAGCCCGGCACTGTCGCGCATAGAGCCTGCCAGCAGCGTCCCGTCAGCGTGCTCAATCCCATCGCGTCTAGAAAATCGCCGGTGAACGTATCCGGGGTATCGCTGTCGCCATGGCCGTCGAACCAGATGACACCGAGGCCCGATAGGAGCCCTGCGCTCTGGAGACCGGCGACGGTTCCAAGGGACGCGTTGCAGTTTCCCGACAGAATGAGCGGGAGGTCCCCGCTCTTGGAAGCCAGCGTCACGGAAGCGGCCAGGGCGCGATGCAGCTCAAAGGCGCTGCCGATCTCGGTTGGAAAGTCAGTCGATGCCGTAAGTTGCACCGGAACGATGGTAACCGGCTCGCGTAGCCTCTCGATCAGACCAGCCTCAACGAGATGGAGCGGTCCGCGGCCCATCCGCTGACCGCGGTGTCCACTATCGTATGGGATCTGGATGATCTGGATTGTCATGAAAGCCCGCCGGCCGCTATATCGCGAATTCCTGTTCGTCTCCTACCCGACCGTTTCAGGCCGGATTATTGCGGGCTCTTCCGACCGCTGCGACGAGGCTGCGATAGTCGAGATCGCCGGCGTCGTCACGGAGGGCCTCCCTGAGGAAGCGGACCGGGAACCGGATCGCTTCGGCGTTGGGATCGGACAGATCGGTTGTCCGTTGCGAAGCACCGTTTTCCGCCCGGTCGAGGGCGGCTTCGATTTGCGAGGCGTTGAGTGAGCCGTTCCGCTTCATTTCGCCGAAGAGCGCCGCGACGGCGAGCATCAGGCCTTCGAGTTGCAGGTTTGCTGTGTTCATAAACCGATCTCCGGTCGATCCTTCAGTCTATTTTCGGTGCTCGTCGATTGCGAAAAGCTCGCGGATCGCGAGTGTTCCAGTTCCCTCAGGCCAGCGGTCAGCGCGGCCCCCCACACGAGATGTGCAATCAGCATCATTGCGTTGCGACGGGCGGGGTGTCGCGTCGCTACCTTGAGACGCCTCGTTGCAGGGATCCAACCGAGATAGCTCGCAACCCACACCGCGATTCCGTATGCGGCGCCTGTCGGGATGTCCCTGCGGCGACTGACCCCGCCGAACAGAGCTCCAGCGGCGGCTCCGTACAGAAAGTGGTAAACCAGCGTAGCGGTTGCCGTTCCGGCCGCCAACGACGGGAGATCTTCCGCCAGCTCGCGAGGAGGAAGAGGGTATCGTTCGCTGGAAGGCAGCTTCTGGTGAAGTCGTGACATCGTTGCTGTCATTGGCATGGTCGCAATGAAACCCGCCAACGCACCGAGGATTACTGCTTCGGGGCTCTGGCCCATCACCTGCTCTTTCGCGCCGATGTTGCCCAGAGGGCGAACGCCATCACGCCGTAGGTCAGCGCAATCGAGCGCGGCGAAACGACTTTCTCCCAGCCGGGCGTCAGACGTTTCGGGACGACGACGTAATCGACGAACGCCGCCAGAGCAGAGACACCGACTGCATCGAAGGCTGCGGAGCGCCGAGGGCCGAGCTTCTGGAAAGCTTGGAAGATCGCTGCCCAGAAGACCGAGGCGCCCTCGTGGGTCGCGAAACCCAACAAGGTGTGCTTCGCGTCGAAGGCCCGCGATGCAGCAGCCTCGTCGCCTCGGAACCAATGTCCCGTCGCATTGGTCGGCCGTATCGGATGGCGTCCTTCGGCCTTTGCGGCTAGCGCGAGGGCGATCGTCGAGGCAATGCTCACGGCTGTACCGGAGAATGCGGCCCTGGCGAGGGTCTCAAGCATCTGCGCCTTCCCTTTCTCATTTCCCGTGATGCGTGACGGCTTCGATCTTGTTTCCGTCCGGGTCGAGGACGAAGGCGCCGTAATAGTTGGGGTCGTATTCCGGTCGCAGGCCGGGCGCGCCCGCATCCGACCCGCCGTGCAACAGAGCGACGCGATGAAACTCGTCGACCTTGCGCCGACCGCCAGCGTCGAACGCGATATGAACCCCGTTCCCCGCGGAGGCGGGCTTGCCGTTGACGGGCGTCTCCAGGCTGAAGACGACGGTGGACACCCCGTAATCCGCGGAGTCCTCCGAAGCCTTGAGGAGGCTCAGTCCGAGCACCCCGAGCACGGCATCATAGAACTTCCTGCTCCGGGCCACGTCATTGGTGCCGAGCGAGACGTGATGGATCATGACGAAGCCTCGCCATCCGCGAGCGGTCTGATGGCCGGGGCGTTGAGGACGCTGCCGTCCGGCGCGAAATGCGATCCGTGACAGGGGCAGTCCCAGCATTCCTCGAACGAGTTCCAGTGCAGGTGGCAGCCCAGATGCGTGCACGCCGCCGACTTCTCGATGACGTTCCCGTTCTTGGTTCGGTAGGCCGCGATCTTGCTTAGCCCTCTTCGGACGATCGCCCCTTGCCCCGGCTTCAGTTCATCGATCGAGGACAGCTCACCCGGTGCGAGATATTCAGCGAAGTTCTTCACCGCCGTTATGTTTTCACTCACATAGGTCGACGCTGCCTTGATGGGCTTGCGGTCGGGGTCGTAAACTGCGGCGAACTCGTTCTCGCGACCCAGGATGAGGTCCGGGATCAGCAAGCTGGCAACGACGCCGTGGGTGATGCCTTGCCCGGAGTCGCCCGTGGAAACGAGCACGCGTTTGCTTCCCGCCTCCCGCCCGATGAAGCCGCAGTAGTCGAGCGTGTCCATGACCTGGCCAGACCAGCGATAGCGCTCGGGACCGAGATCCGGGATGAGGGTCTTGGCCCAGGAGGTGAGGGCGGCAAAACGCGCGTCGGCGTCATCGGCCTCGCCTGTCTTGTGATCCTCGCCACCCACGATCACGATATCCTTACCATCCTCGCCGGGTGTGAGGCGGACGTAGTGATAGGGGTCCAGGGTATCCCAGTAGAGGGCGTCGTCGAGCTTCCCGGGCTCGATCTCGAAGCCCATGGCGTAGGTTCTATAGGGCGCTTGCTTCGTGTGCAGGGCGACGAGGTCGTGAATCGGGGAATTCGTCGCGATCACGGCATGGCCGGCCGTGACGATGTGGCCCGACTCAAGCTTTAGCTCGACCCGGTCGTCCTTCTCGTTCACCTCGACGACGGCCGTGTCGGAATGGAGACGCGCGCCCTTCGCGCTCAGCGCCTTGGCCACGCCCCGTAGATACTTCAACGGGTGGAAGGTCGCCTGATCCGGGTACCGCAGGAATGGTCGATCCTCCAGTGTGCGCAGGGGCAGGCCCTTCCCGCGCTCCACGGTGACGCCAATTTCTCCCGCTGCCGAAACCTCATCGTCGAGGACGCTCTCCTCGCTTTCGGGATCGAGAAAGAGGATCCCGTCGAGGCGCCTGAACTCGCAGTCGATCCCAAGCTCCTTCTGAATGGTCTCGATGCGATCGACGGCTGCGTTCTGGCTGGCCTGGAACCCCCGCGCCAGCTCCTGGCCGCGCATCGATAGCAATTCGGCGAGGGAGTCGTCGCAAATGGGAGCGAGGTGAGCGGTGGTGCGCGCCGTCATGCCGCCGGCGATCTCGCCTCGATCGAGAACGACGACGGACAGGCCGCGCTCCGCTAACTCATAGGCAACGGACAGGCCCGCGATCCCGGAGCCAACGATGGCAACATCGGCGGAATGGTCCGACCTCAGGAGCTCGGCCTTGGGCGCTACCTCGACATCCATCCAGACCGAACGACTTCGTTCGCGCTTCGCATTCATGGCAGACCTCCGCGTTGGTCTGCGTGCAACGTTCTCGCATCGATTAAGTTCGGGAGAGTTGGCCTATGGAGCTGAACCCCGCTCACTCGTTCGATTCTCGTAGCTCGCGTTCCCGAGCCCCGTACCGATTGTCAGCACACCCCAGTTTTTAACGTCTTGCATGAAAGGCACTTCGCTGAGGCCCTGGATGACGGCGTCATTGTGCATGCTAACCATCGTTTCGTGCTCGCCTATAACAGGAACCGTTTGCCTGACCTCGTCGATCAAATTGAACCGGCTGCTTTCCCAGTTTCCGGGTAGGTTTTGAGCTCCCCGATCAATGCTACCGTCCGGCTGAATAATGCCGGGACATCCGATGCCAATGAATGGAGCAACTTTGAGCCCAGCCTTTTCGGCTTCTTTAATCTGGCTGCGTATCATCTCGCCAAGCCGCTTCACTGCCGCGTCGCGCTTTGTAGTTTCATCGGCGTGACGCCACAGCTCGAAAGAGCAAACACGCGCCTTACTTAGATCGGTCGCCTTTTTCTGACGCAACTCGACAATGCCGGCACGAATGTTCGAACCGCCGATGTCGACTGCGATCAAGCTATCAAAGGCCTCGAACATCCATTTCGGAGCGATGTGCGCGTTGCCAAGCAAACCCGCCTCGTCGGGGTGGTTTCGGATCGGCAAAAGATCTACGGCGTGGCGCTCGCTACGAAGGATGATCGCGGCGCGTCCGATAGCGAGCTCGCCGGCTCGGCTCTGCCTAAAGCCGCCGCCGACAACTATCCGTTCGACGGAAGACCAAGCTTTAAATCTGTAAAAGCGGCGGACGACCGATGCTAAGGCCTCGGCATATTTCTCGATCGCGCTATGCACCAAAGCTGCCGCACCGGCATCGTCGCCGGCTAATATCGCATCCAAGTCCTTCTTTTTCAGCTCTTCGCTTGGCTTATCGATCGGATCCTCGCCGGTTTCCCGGAATGCCGCACGCAGTTCCTCCAAGTGATCGAAGATCGCGCCACGACGCGCTTTGTCCCCTACGAAGCCGTCTTCATCCCTGGCTTCAAGATTGTAGCTCGTGACGATTACCGAAGGGAGTTGAGATGCTCCGTTGGGCCCATCCGCCGGCGTGGATTTCAAAATTTTTGCCATGGAGAACCTCATCGCTGCGAGACACTCAACGGCCTGCCCGCCGATCAGTTCCTGCTACTGATTTCGCCCTCATGCCTAATCAATAACGCGCTCTCCAACCGATCGCGATCCATGCATTCGCAGCTCGGTCAGCGCCTCTCAAGAGCGTTGGCATTGCAACTGGTGTCGGGCTTATGCCGGTCCCAGGAGGATGTGCGTTTCGGATTTGGAGATGCCTTCCATGATCCGGATGCCGCTCACCAGTCGGTTGAACGCGGGCATGTCCGCGACCTCGATTTCCGCTACGAGGTCCCAGAGACCGTTGGTCGTATGAAGCCCTGAAAATCCTGGGTTCTTCCGCAGGGCCGCTACAACGCTCTTCACGTTGCGCCCCTCCAACTCGATCATCATCACACCGCGTATCCGATCGGTGGATTCCATCTCCTTCAGCCGCACCGTGAACCCGGCAATGATCCCGCTCGCGAGCAAGCGATCCATTCGGATTTGAACGGCGCCGCGGGCGACGCCGAGAAGCTTGGCCAATGTCGGAACCGTGGATCGGGCATTGATCCGAAGTTCAGCGATCAGGCGGTGGTCGAGGTCGTCCATCGGCTTGCCGATTCAGGCAGTTGATCTGTCGATTTCGACAGTATCAGCTTCATATCAAACGAACACGCCGTTCTTCCGGGCTGAGGGATCGCGTAACGTCGCGCCGAGCTCTACCGTGGAGGAAACGTCGCTGTGGAACACGATTTGAAGCCGGAGTTCGGACCCTGCGTTCGAGAACTTTCGTGTCGACTGGTCGGCTGGGGGAGCTCTGGAGACGAGCCGAAAACGACAAGGCAATCGCCGGCTGAACCGGCGCTCTCGCCGTAGCCCGAGCCGATTTTCACCATCACAACCGGATGCAAGCACCCATGAAAGTAGCGCTCATTCAAATGAATGCCGGCCAGGACAAGGCCGCCAACCTCGCGAAAGCGCAGCGCCTGATCGAGCAGGCCTGCGCCGAGGAGAGGCCGGATCTGGTCGTTCTGCCGGAATGTTTCACGCTCTATGGCGGCGACGCCCAGGCGCAACGCGACGCCGCGGAGCCATGCCCCGGCGGCGAGGCCTATACGATGCTGCAGAACCTCGCGACGCGGCACAAGATCTACATCCATGGCGGATCGCTCAATGAGCGTGACGGCGAGGCGGTCTTCAACACCAGCGTCGTCTTCGACCGCGAAGGGCAGGAAGTCGCGCGCTATCGCAAGATCCATCTCTTCGCCATCACCGCGCCGGACGGCACGGTCTATGACGAAGGCAAGATCTACGGGGCCGGCAGCGAGATCGTCACCTTCGATCTCGACGGCGTCAGGGTGGGTTGCACGATCTGCTACGACCTGCGTTTCCCGGAGCTCTTCCGGGCGCTGGCCGATGCCGGCTGCCAGGTCATAGCGGTTCCCGCCGCCTTCACCCTGCATACAGGCAAGGAACATTGGGAGGCGCTGCTGCGGGCGCGGGCGATCGAAAGCCAGTGCTTCATTCTCGCGCCAGGGCAGGAGGGAGCCTACGAAGAGGACGGGCAGATTCTGTACAATTACGGCCATTCGCTCGTGGTCGAGCCATGGGGCACGGTTGTCGCCCGCCGCGCCCTCGGCGACGGCATCATCGCGACTCGCCTGGATCTTGCGGCTGTCGCAACCGCCCGCCAGCGCATTCCCTTGGCCCAGCATCGCCGCCTGCCTTTCGCGAGCCAGGCATGACGACCATGAGCGCTCTTCCCGAATTCGGCTGCTGGCTTTCGGCTCCGGATGTTGTCTTCATCGAGATGGCCGCCGATATCGGCTACGAGACGCTGGTGCTCGATGTCGAGCACGGGACATTGTCGCTGGCCGATCTCGACAAGCTCATTCCGCTCGCGCGGGCTCTCGGCCTCACCGTCATGGTCAAGGTCGCGGGACCGCAGGCCGAGCCGATCCAGCAGGCTCTCGACTTCGGCGCGAACGCCGTCGTCATTCCGCATATCGGTACGGCGGCCCACGCTGCCGCTGTCTGCCAGGCCGCCAAATACCCGCTTCTGGGCAGCCGCAGCTATGCCGGTTCCCGCCCCGTCCGCTATGGCACTCCGTCCCAGGATTATTTCGAAGCCGACAACGGGGCGACGGCCTGCTATCCGATGATCGAGACGGCGGAGGCGCTGGCCGATATCGAAGCCATCCTTGCCTTGCCGACTGTCGACGGCGTGTTCATCGGCCCTTCCGACCTCTCGCTGACGCGCGGGCGAGGGGCCTATCGCTTCGCCGAAGCTGATCAGGCCGATATCGCACGGATCGCGGCCGCTTGCGCAGCGGCGCGCAAGCCATGGATCATGCCGGCCTGGAGCGCTGCGGAGCGCTCCTTCGCATCGGCTCATGGCGCAAAGCTGCAGGTCATCGTGGAACAGCAATCGGCGATGGCCAGCGGGATGAAGGCGACCTTCGATCGGGTTCGGTCGGATCGGGGAGTTCATCGAATGGCCGTCTCGTGAAACCGAGAACGGTGCCGCAAACGGCATAGCCCTGATCCGGCAAAAGCTCCATGCTCACGCCGCGAACTGCGTCCCGACCATCTCCTCGGCACGATGGCAGCGCACGCCGCGCCCGGCGACCTGGCGCAGAGGCGGTAACTCCTTGGTGCAGCGCTCCTGCGCGAAGGGGCAACGGGTGTGCGCTGGCGACGTGCTGGCGCTGGCTCCCCGACAATTAGTGCAGGTAGCGATCGATATAATTGTCCGACAGTCCGACGCGGCTCGGAAATTCGCCGACACGGCCACGACGTTCGCTGCGCGCGCAGAGTTTGTGCAGCCGCAGGCCGTCACCGATCGAACTGCCGATCGTGCGGCGCGGGTTGAGGCTGACATAGGGGTCCTGAAAGACGACCTGCACGGCGCGCCGGAATCGTCCGGCATCGCGGTTCAGCAAGACCTGGGCGTCCGCCCCGTCCAGCAGGACATGGCCCGTGTCGGTTCGTGCAGGCGGGTCCAGGCAGCGCGCAAGGGTCGACGTGCGCCACCGGATTCTCTGACGATCGCCAAGGGCTCGCCGCGGATAGCGTGAAGGACAGGCAGGAGACGGCCTTTGCCGCGCCGTGGCTCATCGGGAACGTGACGCTGAGGTCAGCGGTCGCACCTGCGCATTGACAAGGCAAACCGAGATATTTCAAACTTAAAATATCGAGATCGCTGAGGGGCGACGTCATGCGGGTGATCATTGTCGGCGGCGGCATCGGCGGGTTGACCTTGGCCTTGATGCTCCATGCCCGTGGCATCGGCGCGACGGTCTACGAGCAGGCCAGCGAGATCCGCGAGGTCGGCGTCGGCATCAACACGCTGCCCCATGCCATTCGCGAACTCGCCGATCTCGGCCTGCTGCCGGCGCTCGACGCGGTCGGTATCCGCACGCGCGAATTGCACTACATGAACCGCTTCGGGCAGACGGTCTGGAGCGAGCTGCGCGGCCTGCATGCGGGCGCGCCGGTGCCGCAATTCTCGATCCATCGCGGCCGCCTGCAAAAGGTCATCCGCGATGCGGTTGCCGAGCGGCTGGGCGAGGATGCCATCCGGACCGGCCGTCGGTTGCAGGGCTTCATCCAGGACGAGGGCGGAGTTACCGCGCATTTCAGCGACACCCGCTTCGGCGAGGGGGGCGAGACGGCGCGCGGCGATATCCTGATCGGGGCCGACGGCATCCATTCCGCCGTGCGCGCCTTCTATTTCCCGAACCAGGGGCCGCCGCGCTGGCAGGGCGTGCAGATGTGGCGCGGCGCCTGCGACTGGCCGGTCTTCCTCGACGGCGAGAGCATGATCATCGCCGGCGGCATGGCCGGCAAGCTGGTGCTCTATCCGATCGGTGCGGGCGCGACGCCGCAGACGCGCCTGCTGAACTGGGTCGTCAATATCCGCACCGGCGATCCCGAGCGGCCGCCGCCGAAGGAAGCCTGGTCCAAGCCCGGCCGGCTCGAGGACGTGCTGCCCTTCGCGCGGCGCTTCAGCGTGCCCGGTGTCGATATCCTCGCCTTAATCCGGGCGACCGGGACGTTCTGGGAATATCCGATGTGCGACCGCGACCCGCTGCCGCGCTGGACCCATGGCCGCGTCACGCTGCTCGGCGATGCCGCGCATCCGATGTATCCGGTCGGCTCCAACGGTGCTTCGCAGGCGATCCTCGATGCGCGCTGCCTCGCCGACTGGCTGGCCAAGGCCGAGCATCCGCGCCAGGCGCTGGCGGCCTATGAGGCCGAGCGCCTGCCGGCGACGGCGGAGGTCGTGGCGATGAACCGCGTCGGCGGGCCGGAGCGCGTGATCGACGCGGTCGAGACGCTGGCGCCGCAGGGCTTCGACGATATCGAGAAGGTGCTCGACCGCGCCTCACGCGAGCAGATCGTCAAGGGCTATGCCGGCAAGGCTGGTTTCTCGGCGGAGCAACTGGCGCGGAAGAAGTAGCACCGCGACCCCGAAACCAGAAAAGCGCCGGTCATCCCGGACGCAGCGAAGCGAAGATCCGGGATCCATTCCTGAACCTCAGTCGGAGGCGCTCGGGAATGGATCCCGGGTCCAGCCCGGGATGACAGAGCGTTTTCGTTCAGGGCCCTCTCTACCCTCAACCCGCGTCGGGCGGAGGCGGCAGGAAGTCGACCTCGTGCTTGGCCGAGAGCGCGACGACATCGGCCGGCTTCTGTTCGGTCATGGAATGCAGGCCCCAGAACAGATCATAGAGCCGGCCGGTCGGCGAGACCCAGAACAGGCACTTCACCGTGGCATCGCTCTTGTTGAACAGGCCGTGCGGGATGTTGCGCGGCAGCTTGATCAGGTCACCGGCGGTGGCGAAGCTCTCCTTGCCGTCGAGCAGCAGGTCGAGCCGGCCCTCCAGCATGTAGATGAACTCGTCTTGCGTCGTGTGGATATGCGGCGGCACGAAGGTGCCGGGCGGCAGGGTCGCATGCCAGGAGAAGCTCTCCTCCGTCAGCGTCTTCGGCACATAGGTCTGGCCGAGGATGTTCCAGGAAATGCCCTCCAGGCCTTCATTGGCGCGCGTCACGCCGGCAGTCAGCGGGTTCATGGGTCTTGCTCTCCTCATCTGCCGGCTTTGGGCCGGGTGGCGGTGACATCATCTGCTAGAAATGCAGGAAACGATCTTTCACGGCGCTGTCGCTGCGTAGTTCGGCGCTGGAGCCGCGCCAGACGACGCGGCCCTTCTCCAGCACGACATGGCGATCGGCGATCCGGACCAGCGCGTCGACATTCTTGTCGATGACGAGGATCGACTCGCCTTCCGCCTTCAGGGCCGTCAGGCAGTTCCAGATCTCCTCGCGGATCAAAGGCGCGAGCCCCTCGGTCGCCTCGTCGAGGATGATCAGCTTGGGATTGGTCATCAGCGCCCGTCCGATCGCCAGCATCTGCTGCTCGCCGCCGGAGAGCTGGTTGCCGCGGTTCTCGCGCCGCTCCCTGAGACGCGGGAAAAAGGCGTAGATGCGCTCGAGATCCCAGCGCTTCTTGCCGGAGCGGTCTGCCGCTGTCGCGATCAGGTTTTCCTCGACCGAGAGCGTCGGAAAGATCTGGCGGCCTTCGGGCACGAGCCCGATGCCGGCCTGTGCGATGCGGAAGGGTGCGGCACCGGTTAGGTCGCGCCCGTCGAAGGCGATCTTCCCGGCGCGCGCCGGTAACAGTCCCATGACCGAGCGCACGGTCGTGGTCTTGCCCATGCCGTTGCGACCGAGCAGGGTCACGACCTCTCCCTCGCCGACGGCAAGATCGACCCCGAACAGGATCTGCGCCTCGCCATAGCCGGCATCGAGCCCTTCAACGCTCAGCATGATGAGCGCTCCGTCTTTGTCATTCCGGGGCGCGCAGCGAACCCGGAACCCACGACTGGCTTCGATGGTCCAGTTGCGTTGGGAAGGGCTCGCCCAGTCGTGGGTTCCGGGTTCTTCGCTTCGCGAAACCCCGGAATGACAAGGGTAGAGCAATGTGCCCGCATCTCACCCCTCCTCGCCGAGATAGGCTTGCCGCACGGCCGGGTCGGCCCTGACCGCCGCCGGCTCGCCGGAGGCGATCACGCCGCCATAGACCAGCACGGTGACGCGGTCGGCGAGCGCGAAGACGGCGCTCATGTCGTGCTCGACCAGGAGCATGGCGAAGCGGCCCTTGAGGCTGTTCAGCAGCGCGATCAAGCGCTCGCCCTCCTCATGGCCGACCCCGGCCAGCGGCTCGTCGAGCAGGATGAGCTTCGGCTGCAGCGTCAGCGCCATCGCGATCTCCAGTGCGCGCTTCTCGCCATGCGAGAGGCTGCCCGCGGGCGCATGGGCGCGCTCTGCGAGGCCGACTGCTTCGAGCGCTTCCCAGGCGGGGGCGTTCAGCGCCTCGTCGCGGGCAGCGTCGCGGAAGAGCGAGAGTGGATTGGCACTATGCGCCTGCACGCCGAGCGCGACATTCTCCAGCACGGAGAGCGAGGGAATCGTCGAGGTGATCTGGAAAGTGCGGGCGAGCCCGGCCCGCGCCCGTGCCTGCGGCGGCAGGCGGGTGATGTCCTGGCCACCGAACAGGATCGCGCCGGCATCCGGCCGGAGCGTCCCGGAGATCTGATGGACCAGAGTGGTCTTGCCGGCACCGTTCGGGCCGATCAGCGCGTGGAGCTCGCCCGGCGCGATCGTGAGGTCGACCCCATTGGTGACCTTGAGCGCGCCGAACGACTTGGCGAGACCCTTCAATGCGAGCGCCGGCTCAGCCATCGCGGCGCCCCCTCAGCTTGCTGACGAGGCCGGCGATGCCGCCATGGGTGAACAGCACGAAGAGCACGATCAGCGGCCCGAAGATGATCTTCCAGTTTTGCGTCAGTGACGAGAGCACGTCCTCGGTGATCAGGAAGGCGAGCGCGCCGAGGATCGCGCCATAAAGCGAGCCGACGCCGCCGAGCACGGTCATGAAGATCAGTTCGCCCGAGCGCGACCAGGACATATAGGCCGGGCTGACGAAGTCGGTCTGGTTGGCGAGCAGGAAGCCGGACAGGCCGGCCATCATGCCGCTGATCACATAGGCACCGAGCCGGACATGGTTGACGTCGTAGCCGGTGATGGTGACACGCACGGCGTTCTCCCGCGCCGCTCGCAGCACCCGGCCGAAGCGCGAGGCGACGACGCGCCGGGCCAGCCAATAGCAGGCTGCCAGCGTGCCGAGCGCGATATAGTAGAAGCCGGTGCGGTTGCTGAATATCTCGCGCCCGAGCAGCGTGCTCTTCTCGTAGAGCGTCAGGCCGTCATCGCCGCCATAGGCCGAGAGCGCCTGCGCGAAATAGAAGGCCATCTGCCCGAAGGCGAGCGTGATCATGATGAAGGCGACGCCGCGCGTCCGCAGCGAGACATAGCCGGTCACGGCCGCGAAGACGGCGCAGGCGAGCAGGATGACCGGCAGCGCCACCAGAAGTTCCGTCTGGCCCTCGGTGATCAGGATGCCGGCGCCATAGGCGCCGATGCCGATATAGGCGGCGTGGCCGAAGGAGATCAGCCCGCCGATGCCGAGGATGAGATCGAGCGAGAGTGCCGCGATCGCGAAGATCATCGCCCGTGTCACCAGTGTCAGCCAATGCCCGGGCAGACCGAGCATTGAGGCGAGAGGTAGCAGGGCGAGCAAGGCGAAGATGACGAGCGGCGCGAGCCGGCGCACCGTCGGCGCCGGACGCCTCGCCGTGGCTGCGGCGGGATTCGGAGGAGCGCTCGCCATGCTCAGGAGCGTCCCTTGGCCGGCAGTAGACCGTCCGGCTTGACGAAGAGCACCGCCGCCATGACGAGGTAGATCAGCATCGAGGAGAGCGCGGCGCCGGTGGCGCGGGCCGATGCCGGCGCCATGAACAGCCGGAGCAGGTCGTTCATCGAGGAGCGGCCGAGCGTATCGACGAGGCCGACGATCAGTGCGCCGACGAAGGCACCGCGGATCGAGCCGATGCCGCCGACGACGATGACGACGAAGGCGAGGATCAGCACCGTGTCGCCCATGCCGGGCTCGACCGAGAGGATCGGCGCGGCCATCGCCCCGGCAAAGCCCGCGAGCATGGTGCCGAAGGCGAAGACGATCATGAACAGCTTGCGGATGTCGACGCCGAGCGCCGAGACCATCGGCGCGTTTGAGGCTCCGGCCCGGAGCAGCATGCCTGTGCGCGTCTTCTCGACGACGAACCAGAGCAGCGCGCCGACGCCCAGGCCGGCTGCGATAAGCGCGAAGCGGTAGACGGGGTAGAGGATGCCGTCCATCAACCGGACATTGCCGGAGAGGAATTCCGGCACCGGCACCGAGAGCGGCGCCGCGCCCCAGATCATCTTCACCGCCTGATTGAGCAGCAGGATCAATCCGAAGGTCGCCAGCACCTGGTCGAGATGGTCTCGTTCATAGAGATGCCGGAAGACCAGGAATTCGAGCGCGAGGCCCAGCAGCAGCGCGGCGGCGAGCGCCAGCACCAGCCCCAGCAGGAAGGAGCCGGTCAACGAGACGAAGGTCACGGCGAGATAGGCGCCCAGCATGTACTGGACGCCATGGGCCAGGTTGATGAAGTCCATCACACCGAAGACCAGCGTCAGCCCGGCCGCGACCAGGAACAGCAGGACGCCGAACTGGAGCCCGTTCAGGAGCTGGACGATCAGGAGGCTGAGGGTCATCGCGCGGTCCTATGTCAGGGCCGGTCACAGGACGTCATGCCCGGGCCTGACCCGGGCATCTCGTGACGAGGAGATCCCCGGGTCGAAGCTGCGCTTCGCCCGAGGATGGCGCTTTGCCTTACTTCAGCGCGCAATCCTTGGCGTGCGGATCGGCGTAGTCCGAAAACACCTTCTGGGCGATCTCGGTCTGGAACTTGCCATCGGCGCGCTTGGCGACCTTGACGAGGTAGAAGTCCTGGATCGGGTAGCCGTTGGTGTTGAACTTGAACTTGCCGCGCAGCGAGGTGAAGTCGGCCTTCTTGATGGCGTCGCGCAGCTTGTCGGCATTGCCGGCGCCGCCCGCCGCCTTCACGGCGGAATCGATCAGCATGGCCGCGTCGTAGGACTGCTGGGCATAGGAGCCGGGCACGATCTTGTAGGCCGCCTCGTAGGCTTTGACGAAATCCTTCGTCTGCGCGTTGTCCATGTTGGGCGCCCAGGTCATGCCGCCATAGAGGCCGACTGCGGCGTCCTGCTGCGCCGGCAGGGTCGATTCATCGACCGTGAAGGCGGAGAGGAAGGGAATCTTGCCCTGCAGGCCGGCCTGCGACCACTGCTTGACGAAGTTGACGCCGAGCCCGCCGGGCAGGAAGGCGAAGACGACATCGGGCTTGGAGGAGGCGATCTTGGCGAGGTCGGCCGAGAAGTCCATCGCGTTCAGCGGGGCATAGACCTCGTCGACGATCTCGCCCTTGAAGTAGCGCTTGAAGCCGGCGAGCGAGTCCTTACCCGCCTGATAGTTCGGCGCGATAATATAGGCGCGCTTGTAGTTCTGGTCCTGCGCATATTTGCCGAGGACCTCGTGTACCTGGTCGTTCTGGTAGGAGGTGACGAAGAAGTTCTTGTTGCAGGCCTTGCCGGCCATGGTCGAGGGGCCCGCATTCGGGCTGATCAGGAAGGCGCCGGAATCGAGCACCGGCTTGGCGATCGCGCCGAGGATGTTCGAGAAGACCGGGCCGACGACGAAGGCAGGCTTCTCGCTCTCGACGAACGAGCGCACGCGCTCGACCGCGACATCGGGCTTCAATTCGTCGTCGATTACGGTGATCTTGACCGGCACGCCGCCGAGCTTGCCGCCGTTCTTGTCGACGGCGAGCTGGAAGCCGTCGCGGACCTGCTGGCCGAGCGAGGCGGCCGGGCCGGTCAGCACGCTGACCACGCCGATCTTGATCGGCTCCTGCGCCTGTGCCGAGGCGATCGACAGCGCCAGCGCGCCGCAACCGAGTGCCAGACCGAACCTGAATGCCGTCATCGATGCTCTCCCGGACGAAGTTGAAGCGCGGCCGCGTTCCCCTATGGATTTCTATGGCTCGCGCAGACCATAATGTTTCAAGCTTAAAATATCTGCAAGTCGCAGTTTAAGGAAATTTCAGGGGCGCTCCAAGGCGGCTGCGATCCAGCCCTGCCGGCTGTCTGCCAGGCGCGACACGGCGGCGAGGATTATTGCCGAAGCGCGAGGGCGACACCGCCGATGGTCAGCACGATCGCGACCGCTTCCCGCAGGCCGAGCGTCTCGCCCAGCAGCGGCACGGCGGTCAGCGTACCCACCACGGGAACGATCAGCATGCTGGTGGCCGCAACCGCGGTCGGCAGGCGCCTGAGCGCGCCGAACCAGGTGAGGTAGCAGAGTGCCATCGGGCCGACGGCCATGTAGGCAAGCCCCAACGCCCCTCGCGGTGACAGCGCCGTGATCTGCGGCTGTTCCAGCATGACGCCCAGCGCCACCATCGGCAGGCAGCCGAGGGCGACTTGCCACGCGGCGACGGCGGGGCCGGGCATGGCGAGGGGTTTCCGCGCCTTGACGGTGCCGAGTGCGAACAGCACGGCCGCCGCGAAGGCGAACAGCACGCCGGGCAGCTTGGCCGCCGAGAATTCAGGCCCGCCCATCAGCACGACCATGCCTGTGATGCTCAGGCCCAGCGCGACCAGGCTGCGTCGGGTCGGACGCGCGCCGAGCAGGGGCCAGGCGAGCATCATCGCCCAGATCGGCATCGAATAGGCGATCAAGGCGCCCTCCGAGACCTTGAGCCAGTTCAGGGCGAGCGCGGTGAAGCCCATCCAGGCGAAGACGTTGATCGATGCCGCCACCACGAGAGGCGCGCGGGCTTCCCGTGGTACGGCGAGGCTATCGCCGCGAGCCAAGGCCAGCAGGGCGAGGCAGAGCGCGCCCAGCAGGCCGGCCGTCCCCCGCGCGAAGAGCGGCGGCCAGTCCTGCAGGACGAATTTCAGCACGGACCAGTTGAGACCCCAGCCCAGGGCCGTGACCATGAGGAGGAGTTTGCCGACCGTCTGACTGGCCGGCTTGGGGGCGGAGCCTGTCACGGTCATGGCAAACGCCTTAAGCGTGATGCCCGGCGTTCAGCGCCTGATCGAGATCGGCATAGAGGTCGTCGATATCCTCGATGCCGGTCGAAAGGCGCAGCAGATCGGTCGGGCAGGGCGAGCCTGCGCCTTCGATCGAGGCGCGGTGCTCGATCAGGCTCTCGACGCCGCCGAGCGAGGTCGCGCGCTTGTAGAGTTCGACATGAGCGGCTGTCTTGATCGCTGCACCCTCGCCGCCGGTGACCTGCACAGAGAGCATGAAGCCGAAGCCGTTCTCCATCTGCCGCGCCGCGATGTCGTGGCCGGGATGCTGCGGCAGGCCGGGATAGAGGACGCGCGCCACCAGCGGATGGGCCGAGAGACGCTGCGCCAGCGTCATCGCCGAGGCCGCCTGCCGCTCCTGCCGGACGTGGAGCGTGCGCATGCCGCGCATCAGCAGATAGGCCTCGAACGGCCCGAGAATGCCGCCCTGGCCCTTGCGAACCGTCTTGATCCGGTTCCAGAACTCGTCGTCCTCGCGCGCACAGAGCGCGCCGGCGACCACGTCGGAATGGCCGTTCAGCACCTTCGTCGCGGCATGCATCACGATATCGGCGCCGAGCGTCAGCGGGCGGGTATGGACTGGCGAGGCGCAGGTGGAGTCGACCGCGAGCTTGGCGCCGGCCTTGTGCGCGATCTCGGCCGCCCCGGCGATGTCGGTGATGGTCCAGAGCGGGTTCGACGGCGTCTCGATCCAGACGAGCTTCGTCGCGCCCGGCTTCACCGCCGCCTTCAATGCAGCGAGATCGTCGGTCTCGACGAAATCGACCTTGATGCCCCAGCGCGTCGCCTCGTTGAGCAGCCAGGCCCGCAGCGCCCAGTACATCACCTTGGAGGCGACGACATGGTCACCGGGCGAGAGCGCCTGGAAAACGGCGGTCGCCGCCGCCATGCCGGAGCCGAACAGCAGCGCTCCGGCCTTGGCCTCCTCCAGCATGGCGAGCACGGCCTGCGCCTCATGCACCGTCTCGTTGTCCGGCCGGCCATAGATGAAGCCGGTCGAATAGCCGTTATCCTCGTCGCGGATATAGGTCGTCGAGACATGGATCGGCGGCACGACGCCCCGTGTGGCCGGGTCGATCTTGCCCATGGCCTGCGCGGCAAGGCTCCTCTTGGTCCACTTCGTCGCGGTCATGACCCGTTTCCCGTTCGTCACCGCCGACAGAGGCGGAATCTGGAGCAGATCATGCCGCTTAGCGTTTGGCGATAGTCACCCAGTTTTGCTATCAGATGACGAATTTCGCCGATCATAGGGCTTTGGATGGCCAAAACAGTCGACCTCGACAAGTTCGATTACGCGCTGCTGAAAGAGATGCAGGCCGATAACCAGACGCCGGCGCGCGTGCTGGCCGAGCGGGTCGGCCTGTCCCAGAGCGCTGTGCTGCGGCGGCTCCGGCGCCTGCGCGCGGAAAAGGTCATCACCGGCGATGTTTCGGTCGTCAGCCCGGAAGTGATGGGCGTGCCGGTGACGGTGCATGTCACTGTCTCGATCATTCAGGGCTCGCGGACCTATGGCGATTTCGCCCGCAAGCTCCAGGCCCGGCCCGAGGTCAGGCAGGCCTCCTACGTCACGGGCAGCGCCGATTTCGTGCTGCATCTGCAGGTCGAGAGCATGGCCGCCTACGCGGCCTTCACGCGCGAAGTATTCCACGACGATCCGAATGTCGCGGAATACCACAGCTTCATCGCGATGCGGGAAGTCGTAGGCCGGGGCGCGCTGTAGCGCTTTGCTCCTGGAGATGTGGACGCAGGTCCCGGCTGTGGCTATCGGCTAGGAGTTGTAGCGGCGCGATGAGAATCGCTGCTCTCGTCCGTTCTTTGCTCACCGAGGATATCGTCCGATGAAGCGTGAAGAAGCTCGGGAGAGCGCCGGCGATCTGCCGTCGAAGGCTTGGCTCAGGGAAATCCTCATCCCGACCTGGATCGATCGCGCCGTCAGGCCCGGCCGCGCCGGCTTCGTCGAGATGTTCGATCCGGCCGATCCGGCGCGCGATCCCGGATCGCTCAGGACGACGCTGGTCACCGCCCGCCTGACCTATGTCTTCAGCCATGCTCATCTGCTTGACCCGCAAAGCGGAGCACTTGTCGCTGCGCACCATGGCTTCGCCTTCCTGCGCGATGCCTGCCGCGAAGGCGGGCGAGGGCGCTTTCTGCATTCCGTCCGCGAGGACGGCACCCCGGTCGATGCCCGCACCGACCTGTACGACCTTGCTTTCGTGCTGTTCGCCATGGCCTGGTACTACCGCGCGACGCAGGACGACGCGGCTCTGGCGATCGCCGGTGACGTGATCGGCTTCATCGAAAGCGAAATGGCGCATCCGCAGGGCGGTTTCGTCGAGGATACGCTGGGCACGCTGCCGCGCCGGCAGAACCCGCATATGCATTTGCTGGAAGCGTTCCACGCCCTGGCGGAGGCGACCGGCGAGCAACGCTGGCTCGACCATGCCGGCGCGATCGTCCGGCTCGCGCGCGAGCATCTGGTCGATGCCGAGACCGACACGCTCGGCGAGTATTTCACCGATGACTGGAAGCCGGCTGCCGGTGCGGCTGGTATGGTCTGCGAGCCCGGCCATCATTTCGAATGGACCTGGCTCCTGCTGCATCACTGGCGCCTGACCGGCGAGACGCAGGCGCGCGATCTTGCTGAGCGGCTCTACGGATTCGCCATCCGGCACGGTCTCGACGATAGCGCGGCGGGGCCGCTTGCCGCATTCGATGTTTTCGATCGTACCGGCACTGTCACGGCCTCGACCAAGCTGCTCTGGCCTCAGACCGAGGCGATCAAGGCCTTCCTCGCCCGGGTCGAATTCCTTGATGACGAGGACGCGGCGGAGCGTCTCGACAAGCATCTCGCCAGCCTGTTCCGCTGGTTCGTCGCGCCCGAAACGGGGCTCTGGTCCAACCAGATCGCGCAGGATGGAACGCCGACCCAGACCGTGATCCCGGTCCGCGTTCTCTATCACCTCCTGCTCGCTCTGGCGGAGTGGGAGCGCGTACGCGGCTAGCTGATCGCCTGCCGCCCGACATGGACGCAGGCCGCCTCGGTTCCCGTCTCGCCCGCCGCGAGCGGGAAGCGCTCCTCGGAGCAGACCGCGAGCCGCTCCGGGCAGCGCGTCACGAAGGGGCAGCCGACCGGTGGCGAAAGCGGGCTCGGCAGGTCGCCGCTCAGGATGATCTTCTCCCGATTGCGTTGCGCACGGGGATCCGGCAGCGGGATCGCTGACAACAGCGCCTTCGTATAGGGATGCTGCGGCCGCTCGAAGATCGCATCGACTGGGCCCTGCTCGGCGACCGTGCCGAGATAGAGCACCATCGCCTCGTCGGCGATATGCCGGACGACCGAGAGATCGTGCGAGATGAAGAGATAGGACAGGCCGAGATCGCGCTGCAATTCGAGCAGCAGGTTCAGGACCTGCGAGCGGATCGAGACGTCGAGCGCCGAGACCGGCTCGTCGAGCACGAGCAGGCGCGGCGACAGGGCGAGCGCCCGCGCGATGACGACGCGCTGGCGCTGGCCGCCCGAGAGCGCGCTTGGCAGGCGCTCCGCCAGCGCGGCGGGCAGGCCGACGCGGTCCAGCAATTCGGTGACGCGGGCCTTGCGCTCCGCGCGGCTGCGTCCGGCGATGACGAGCGGCTCACTGATGCTGTCCGCGATGGTCATCTTCGGATCGAGCGCCGAGGACGGGTCCTGGAAGACGATCTGGATGTCCTGCGCCAGGGCCGCGCGCTCAGGACCCTTGAGTGCGGTGATGTCGCGCCCGTCGAAGCGGATCGTGCCGGCCGTCGCTCGCTCAAGCCCGATCACGGCATAGGCCGTCGTCGACTTGCCACAGCCGGATTCGCCGACGAGCGCCAGCGTCTTTCCGGGTTGAAGCTCAAGGGAAATGCCGTCGACCGCCTTGACCACGCCGCCCGGCGTGCCGATGCCGCCGCGCAACGGGAAATGCACCTTGAGGTCGCGAACCTCCAGCAACGGCTCGCTCATGCCATCCCCTCCAGCCGGTCGACATGCCAGCAGGCAGCGCGGTGGGAAGCGCCGATCGCGACCGCGGGCGGAACCTCAACGCAAGCGTTGTCGGCTAGCGGGCAGCGCGTGCGGAAACGGCAACCCTCCGGCCACGCGCCGGCCGGAGGCACCATGCCCTCGATCGTGCGCAGCACCGTCTTTCGGGCGCCGTCCAGCTTCGGAATCGTGCCCAGCAGCAGGCGGGTATAGGGGTGGCTCGGTGCGGCGAAGATCGCATCGACCGGACCGCTCTCGACGATCCGGCCGCCATACATCACGCAGACATCGTCGGCGAGATCGGCGACCACACCCATGTCATGGGTGATCAGCACGACGGCGCTGCCGACCTCGTCGCGGAGGCGGCGCATCAGGTCGAGGATCTGCGCCTGGATGGTGACGTCGAGCGCGGTCGTCGGCTCGTCCGCAATCAGCAGCGAAGGTCGGCAGATCAGCGCCGAGGCGATCATGATGCGCTGACACATGCCGCCGGAGAGCTCGAACGGATATTGCCGGGCGCGCGTTGCCGGATCGGGAATGCCGACGCGCGCCATGATCGCGATCGCCTCCTCGCGCGCGGCGGCACGTGACAGCCCGCGATGCAGGAGCAAGGCTTCCTCGACCTGCTCGCCGACGCGCATCAGCGGGTTCAGCGAGGCGACCGGCTCCTGGAAGATGATCGCGGCGTCGTTGCCGCGCACCTGCGACAGCTCCGCCTCGGACAAGCCCGTCAGTTCCCGCCCGCCGAGCCGGATCGAGCCGGCGGAGACCCGCGCCGCGCCCGGCAGCAGCCCGAGCACGGAGAGCGCCGTCAGGCTCTTGCCGCAGCCGGATTCGCCGACGATCGCGAGGATGCGGCCCGTCTCGACGCCGAGCGAGACGCCGTCGACGATGCGGTTGCCGTCGATCTCGATCGCGAGGCCCTCAATCGCCAGCATCGGGTTGGCGCGCTCGCTCATGCAGACGCTGCCGCGACAGCGGCCCAGGGGCTGGTCGGATGGGCCATGCCGAGGAAGCCGCCATCCTCCATCCGCATCACGGCCGAAGGAACCGAGAAGTTCACCGGATAGAGCGTGTCCTCGACGATCTCGACCGGGAAGGCGCTGGCGATCCGCGCCGCCACGTCCGGTTCTGCCCGCGCGTCGACCTTGATGCGCGGGGTCGAGGCGTCGATGCGGGGACGGTGGAACACGTCCTCCAGCGAAAGGCCGAAATCTGCCATGCCGGAGATCATCTGCAAGAGCGTCGGAAAGATCGTGCGGCCGCCGGCGGCGCCGATCGCAAGGAAGGGCTTGCCGTCGCGGCTCAGTATCAGCGGGCACATATTGGCCAGCGGCTTGGCGCCGGCCGCGATGCTGTTGGGCTGGCCGGGGCGCGGATCGAACCACATCATGCCGTTATTCATGATGATGCCGGCCCGCGGCAGCGCCACCCGTGACCCGAAGCGCGAAAGCAGGGTGTTGGTCAGCGAAACCATGTTGCCGTCGCGGTCGACGACGCTGACATGCGAGGTGCAGCCGGCCTGCGGCGTCGCCGCATGGCCGAGGCTGTTGAGCCTGACGGCATAGGCATCGCGGATCGCCGTTGCATAGGTCAGCGCCGCATCGGCCTCGGTGCTGCCCTGCCCGAGACCACGAGCCTCCACGCGTCGCGCCGCGTCGAAGAATGTCGGGCCGCCGCTGAGGCCGGGGATGGCGGCGATGTCGAGATCGCGATAGCGGCCGGTCAGGGCCGGCGACCAGACGGCCTGATAGCTCGCGAGATCGTTCGCACGGATTGCCGAGCCGCCGATTTCGAGATCACCCGCGATCAGGCGCGCCGCCTCGCCCTCGTAAAAGTCGCGAGCTCCCGCCTTCGCCAGACGCTTTAGCAGCTCGGCCTTGGCGGTCATCGGCTTGAAGCGGCGCGTATCGGCGCCGGCCTTGGGCGGCTGGCCATTATCCAGCAGCAGCGCCGAGATTGCCGGATCGCGCGACAGGCCGGCCACCTCGACCGCGATGCAGAGCGCGGCATACCAATCGATCTCCAGCCCGCGCTCGGCATGTTCGATCGCGGGCTGCAGCGCCTCGTCCCAGGAGATCGTGCCGTAGCGCTCCAGCGCGGCGGCAAAGCCGGCGATGGCGCCGGGCACGCAGATCGCGCCGTAGCCGGCGACATTGCGCTCGCCCACGACGGCAGGCCATGCGAACCAGTTGCCCGAGCCCGCATCGGTCAGCGGGTAGTCCGCCGGGTCGAGCCCGCGCGGCGAGCGCACGTTGAAATCGAGCGTGTCGAGCGCGCCGGTCCGGCCATCGGCATGGATCAGGAAGCCGCCGCCGCCCACGCCCGAAAGCCAGGGTTCGACGATGCTGAGCACGAGCGCGGTGACGATGGCCGCGTCCATCGCATTGCCGCCGCGCGCCAGCACGGCCGCACCGGCCTCGGCCGCGTGGCGGTTCTGCGCGGCGACAAGCCCGTGCGGCGAGCGGACGGCCGGGCGGCGGATGCTGAAGGTCTGCATCAGGCTTTGGTCCGGAACCGCAGCGGCGCACTCGGCTGCGGCAGGCGCAGGGGCACGCTGAAGCGTTGCGCATTGGCGCTCGCGGCGTGATGCGCAGCGAGTTCGCCCACGGTCGCGATCCAGACGCCGGGCGAGGCCGTCACCACGTCGAGCAGTTTCTCCAGCATGCGGACGCGCCCGGCTCGGCCCGAAATCCAGTCATGGACGGTGAGCATCATCATCCGCCCCTCGCGATGCAGCACATCCCATTCGTCGAGCCAGGCATCGAGGATACCGTTCTGCGGCGATGGCGGGGCGCGATCCTGCGCGCTGCCGGTGAAGCGAAAATAGATGGCGTCGTCGACCGCCCAGAGCACCGGCACCTGCGTCACGCCGTCGATGGTATAGGGATGGTCGAAGCCCATCAGCGAGGAATCATAGAGCCCGCGCCGCTTCACCTCCTCGATCATGAAAGGCGTCATCTCCCAGGCCGGCGAGCGGAAGCCTTTCGGCACGACACCAGCCTGGCTCTTGAACAGCGCGAGCGACTCTTCCATCGCCCTAGCGAATTCCTCCGGCCCGGCCTCGGTTGCAAGTTCGTGGAAATAGCCGTGCAGGCCGATTTCGTGGCCGCGCGCGACGAAGGTCGGCAGCAGCTCCGGGTGATTCTTTGCAACCAGCCCCGGCACGAACAGCGTCGCCTTGATGCCATAGCGATCGAGCAGGTCGAGCAGGCGCCAGATGCCGACGCGCGGGCCGAACAGCCTTTGCTCGATCTGGCCGAGCGCGACCGGCGCGCTCTCCGGCAGGCTCCACTGGTAAGGGCTTTCCGCATCGACATCGATGGTGAAGCAGAAGGCGCTCGACTTGCCCTCGGGCCATTCATAGGCGGGGCGGGCGGCGTTCGGAGCGGTCATGTCCTTGCCTCCTCAGAGCGCCTGCTTCTTGTCCTGGTGGACGGCGAGCGAGCCGATCGAGTTGCCGCCGTCGACCGTGAGCGTCGCGCCGGTGACATAGGCGGAGGCGTCGCTGGCGAGATAGAGCAAGGCGTTGCCGACATCGGTGCGCGAGGAGGCCCGGCCGAGCGGAATCTGCGCGACGGTGTTCTGGATATGCGCATCGGTCAGCGCGCTCACCGTGCTGCCGGCGGCGAAGCCCGGTTCCAGCGCATTGGAGCGGATGCCGTACTCGGCGAGTTCGACGCCGAACCCCTTGGTGAGCCGGTCGAGCGCGGTCTTCGACATCGAGTAGATGCAGGCCGTCCGCCGCATCTTGCGCGAGGCGCCCGACGAGATGTTGATGATCGAGCCCTTCACGCCCTTGCGCACCATCTGGGTCGCGAGCTCGCGGGTCAGGATGAACGGCGCCCGCAGGTTGATCCCGAGAATGCGGTCGAACTCGGCGGTCGTCGTGTCGAGCAGGAAGGCGCTAGGATAGATACCGGCATTGTTGACGAGGATATCGGCAGCGCCCCAGCGTTTCCCGATCTCGCTGGTCAGCGCCACGATCGAGGCCTCGTCGGTCAGGTCGGCCGGCATGACGAAGCTCTCGCCCGAGAGGCCGAGCGACTTGGCCATCGCCTCCAGATCCTGGCTGCGGGCATCGGTCAGGCAGAGTGTGGCGCCGGCCTCGTGCAGCACCTCGGCGATCCAGCGGCCGATAACCCCGCAGGCGCCGGTGACGACGGCGCGCTTCCCCTTGATGTCCTCGAACATGGGCTTTTCCTTCAGCGATGGCGGGGGTCGAGGCGGTCGCGCACGGCGTCGCCGGTGAGATTGACGGCGAGCACCAGCACGAACAGGCAGATGCCCGGCAGCGTCGCGACCCACCAGGCGGTCGCGACATAGTTCCGGCCGGTCGAGAGCATCGCGCCCCAGCTCGCGGTCGGCGGCTGGACACCGAGACCGAGGAAGGACAGTCCGGCCTCGAACAGGATCATCAGCCCGAATTCGAGCGTCGCGACGACGCTGACCGCGCCGACGATATTGGGCAGGACATGGCGGAAGAGCACGCGCGGCGCGCCGGCCCCCATCAAGGCCGAGAGCCGGACATAGGGCATGTTCGCGACGGACAGCGTCTGGCTGTAGGCGATGCGGGCGTAGCGCGGCCAGCGTGTCAGCGCGAGCACCATGATGACATTGACGATGCCGGGGCCGAGCACCGCGACGGTGATGATGGCGAGCAGGATCGCCGGGATCGACAGGAAGACATCGACGACGCGCATCACTGCGATCTCGATCCAGCCGCGCCGATAGCCGGCGATCATGCCGAGCGTCGTGCCGACCACGCCGGAGAGAATCACCGAGGCGAAGGCGACGATCAGCGAAATGCGCGCGCCATGGATGACGCGGCTGAGCAGGTCGCGGCCGAGCTCGTCGCTGCCGAGCCAGTAATGGAAGCTGCGCGAGACCGTGCCAGGCGGCTTCAGGCGACCGAGCAGGTTCTGCTGGTTGGGGTCATAGGGCGCGAGCCAGGGCGCGAAGAGCGCGACCAGCACGATGAGCGCGACGATGCCGACAGGCCACCAGCGCCACAGGCCGCTCCGCTTGCGGCGCGGCGCGGAGGTTGCGGCTGCGACGCTCACCGCCCCCCCTCCAGCACGATGCGCGGATCGACCAGGCTGTAGAGCAGGTCCGACATGAGATTGAGCAGCACGGTGACGAAGGCGCCGAGCAACACGACGCCCTGCACGATCATGAAGTCGCGTGCCAGGATCGCCTGCACGGTCACCTGTCCGAGGCCCGGCCAGGCGAAGACCGTCTCGACGATGACGGCGCCGGCCAGCAGGTTTGAGATTTCGAGCGCAGCGACTGTTATCACCGGGATCGAGGCATTGCGCGCGAGATGGCGGATGAGCAGCCGCCCGCTGCGGACGCCGCGCGAGCGCGCGGTGCGGACATAGTCCTTCGAGAGTTCGTCGAGCAGGGCCGAGCGGGTGATCCGCGCGAAGGTCGCCATGCTCAGCAGCCCGAGCGCGAAGGAGGGCATGACGAGATGCCAGATATCGCCGGTGGAGGAGGGCGGCAGCCAGCCGAGCAGCACCGAGAACACCAGGATCATCAGGATGCCGCTCCAGAAGGTCGGCATGCTCTGGGCGGCGAGGACGAAGCCGGCGGCGACCTTCGCCGCGGGCGAGTTGCGGAAGATCGCGAGCAGGATGCCGATCGGCACCCCGATGCCGCAGGCGACGAGCAGCGCGCCCGCCGCCAGCATCAGCGTATAGGGCAGGCGCGAGGCGATGATCGTCGTCACCGGTACGCGCTGCACCACCGACTGCCCGAGGTCGAAGCGGACGAGCTCGCCGAGGAAGTCGAAATATTGCACGACGAGCGGCCGGTCGAAGCCGAGCTGATGGCGCAAGGCCGCGATGTCGGCCTGCGTCGCCGTCTCCGGCACGAGGAGGTAGGTCGGGTCTCCCGTCAGGCGCTGGACGAAGAAGATCAGCGTCACCACCCCGAGGATGGTGACGAGAGCCTGGCCCAGCCGGCGGAGCAGGAAACCCGGCACCGCGGCTCAGTCCTTCCAGCTCATGCGGTTGATGAACATGCTTTCGTTCGGCGTCGGCTGGAAGGTCAGGTTCTTCGCCGCGCCATAGATCACGACGGCCTGGTAGAGCGGCACGACCGGCACGTCGGTGGCGACGATCTCATGGACCTGCTTGTAGGCGGCAAGACGCTTGTTCGTATCGAGCGTCGCGCGGGCTTCTTCCAGCAGGGCGTCCATCTTCGGGTTGCGATAGGCCGACCAGCCGCTGCTCTTGTGCAGCAGCGGGAAGAGCACGCCGTCGGCATCCTGACAGGCGCAGGACCAGCGACCGAAGCTGAGCAGCGAGGTCGTCTCCGGCCCGGCCTGGGCGCGCTTCAGATAGGTCGCCATGTCCGACATCGCGATCTTCACGTTGAAGCCGGCTTCGGTGAGCATCTGCTGGATCGCCTGGACGATGCGCTGGTCGAAGACCGGCGCGGTGGCGAGATCGATCTCGGCCTTCGCCGCCGGCCCGGCTTCGGCGATCAGCGCCTTCGCCTTGGCGAGGTCGTGTTCCGGCGCCTTGATGCCGTCGACCCAGCCGAAGATCGCCGGCGTCAGCAGTTCCGGCACAGGCTTGTCATGGCCGCCGAGCAGGCCGTCGATCATCGCCTGCTTGTCGAGCGCATAGGCCGCGGCGAGCCGGAGCTTGGGATTGTCGAAGGGCGGCTTGGTCGTGTTGAGCCGGACATAGGCGACGCGCTCGGTCAGGCCGATCAGGGCCTGGGCCTTGGGCGCGGATTTAAGCTGGGCGGCCTGGTCGGCATCGAGCGTGACAACGAGGTCGCTCGAGCCAGCCTGCAGGTTGGCGAGACGGGTCGCTGCATCGGGAACCGCGCGGAAGGTCACGGTCGGGAACGGCGCTTTGGTACCCCAATAGGCGTCGTTGCGCGTGAGCTGGACGTTCACGCCGCGCTGCCAGGACTCGAACTTGTAGGGGCCGCTGCCGACGGGCTTCAGGTTGAAGGCGTCCTTGCCGACGGCCTCGACGACGGCCTTCGGCACGATCGAGAGCTTGACGAGCTGGGCCAGCAGCGCCGGGTAGGGGCCGGCGGTGACGAGCTTCACCTTGGTCGGCGAGAGCGCCACGGCGTCGGTGATCTTGTCGAACTGGCCGAGCTGGGGGCTGGCGAATTTCGGATCGGTGATGCGCTTGACGCTATAGACGACGTCGTCGGCGGTCAGCTTCGAGCCATCATGGAAGGCGATGTCGCTGCGAAGGTCGAACTCGATCTCGGTATCCGAGACCTGCTTCCAGGCGGTGGCGACCTGCGGGATGATCTCGCCCTTGTCGTCGCGCGTGACGAGGTTGTCGAAGATGTTGCGGTAGACATAGTAGCTGTCCGGGTTCCACTGCACCTGCGGATCGAGCGAGGACGGCTCGTTGACGAGGTCGATGACGAAACGATCCTTGGCGGCCAGCGCCGGCCCGGCCGCGAGGCCGAGCGCGGTGGCGACGAGGAAGGCGGCTGCGGCTTTCGAAACACGGCTCATCGCGATTTCTCCTCGGACAGGGTGGGGGACGGCTTGCGGTCGTTCGTGCCCCGGCGCGGCCGGCGGCTGCGCACGGAAACGGGCTGGTCCTGCGGCAGCAGGCGCGCGGTGGCGAGGAAGCCATGCGCCACCGCATCGGTGAAGCGCTTCTGCTCCTCCTGAAGCGCGAGAAGTGCGACCTCACGGTCACCGCGCAGGAGAGCGTCGAGCAGCGGGCGCGGATCGGGCGTGGACACCGTTGCGCCGGCCAGTTCAAGCGCGCGCGTCAGGCGCTCGGTGTGATCGCAGAGATCGCGCAGCCAGACCGCCATGAAGCCGCCGGCCCGTTGTGCGACGAGGTCGAGCGCTTGCCGGCAGAGCTGCTGGGCCATGGTGCGCGCGGAAGGATCGTCTCGTCCGATAACTGCGTCGATCGCGCCGCGCAGGCTGCCGAGCAGCGCGACGCTGCGCTCATCGAGCGGCTTTTCGACCAGGGCAGGCTCGATCCGCTGCCGTGCCTCGATGATCGCGCTGGCAAGCGCGCCATCGACCGCCGCGACGCGCCAGCCTTGCCGCGCGTGACGGATGACAAAGCCGGCTGTCGCGAGTTCGGTCAGCGCGACGCGAACCGCCGCACGCCCCAGCCCGAAGCGCTGCGCGAGGTCGCCTTCATGGGCATAGGTGCCGGGAACGAGCTCGCAGCGGACGAGCGCCTGCCGCAGGCGCCGACTCGCAAAGGTGATGTCGCTCTCTGCCGCGGGCGGCTTGGGAAGGGAGAAGGGCGATTGATCGAGCATGAGCCATGCTGGCTCAGTTTCTGATCTCTGACAATCATTTTGTGAGATGTCAGGAATGCGCGATCGGACGCGCTTGAGCCCCGCCATACATGGCAGGGCTGGAGCCTCGATCCTGTTTGAATGATCGGCTGGCAGCTTCCGCTGCCGGAAACCTATTGCTCGGCCGTAGCGGTGCTCGCGACGGGCGCTTTCTGCGCCAGGAAGAAGAATGCCAGCGAGGCGCACCAGATGATCAGGCCGAAGACGGTGGCGCCGGCCAGCACCAGCCCGAACCCGCCTTGCGCATGCAGCACGGCCAGCATCGGCACGACGAATCCGCTCACCGTGAAGCCGAGGAAATAGCGCACGCTGAACGCCTTGGCGCGATGCTGCGCCGGCACGTAACGGGCGACCATCGCGTCGTTGACGACGACCTGCCCGTAGATCGCGGCCATGGTCATGACGAGGCCGATGAGCAGCGGCGCGCCGGAGGTCGTCGCGGCGAGCGCGAGGCCCAGCGGCTGGAACAGCGCGAGGCCGACGAACAGGGCGGGCAGCGTGTAGCGGTCGACCAGCCGGCCCATCAGCCATTGCGTCGCGGCGCCGAAGACGAAGACGAGCGTCGCCAGCGAGCCGATCAGCGCCAATGGCAGGTCGAGGCCGAGGCGCTCGTCGATCACCTTCGGCAGTGCGATCGTGGTGATGTTGAAGGTCATGCCGCCGGCAATGACCGCGACGGCGAAGATGGCGAGCAGAGCCTTCGGCCGATTGACCGGGATGAGCTCGGCCTTGCCGGAGTGGTTCGCGGCCGGATTTCCGTCGCCGGGTACGAGCGCGATGAAGGCCACGCCGAGCACGAGGCAGACGAGGCCCGGCAGGATGAAGGCGAAACGCCAGCCGAAATTCGCGGCGATGAGCGCGGTGACGCCGGCGGCCGAAGCGGCGCCGAGATTGCCCCAGACGGCGTTGACGCCGAGGTCGCGGCCGAGCTGGCGGGCATGGCTGACCAGCATGGTCGAGCCGACCGGGTGATAGATCGCCGAAGCCACGCCGAGCACGAGCAGCCAGCCCGCGAAGGCGGCCGGCCGGTCCGCGCTGGCGACGCCGAGACAGGACAAGCCATAGCCGATGAAGAATACGGCGAGCATGTTGCGCCGGCCGAACTTGTCCGAGAGCCAGCCCATCGGCAGCGAGCAAAGCCCGAAGGCGACGAAGGCGCCGGTCGCGAGGCCGATCAATTCGGCGTAGCTGAGGCTCGTCTGCGCCGCGATGGCGATCACCGCTGTCGGATAGATCAGCAGCACGAAATGATCGAGCGCATGGGCCGCGTTCACGAAAAGCAGGGTGCGCTTCGACAGCGTCTCGGGGCTCATGGGCGGGCAGTCTCGCGATGATGAGGTTCCACTCTAGCTTGACCCGTTAGGCCTGTCGGGTCGTTATTCGACCGGATCGGGTCAAAGGAGGCAGGCAATGCGCAGCGAGAGCGAGGCCTATCAAACGGTGCCGCGCGCCGTCGCCGTGATGCCCACGAGCTATGAGGCCGGCGCGAGCACGGGCTGGCACAGCCATCCGCGCGCGCAACTGCTCTATGCGACCGCCGGCCTGACGCTTGTGCGGGCGGAGGACGGCACCTGGGTCCTGCCCGCCCGGCACGCGCTCTGGATTCCGCCTGGACTCTCGCACGAGGTCAGGATGCATGGCGCGGTCTCGATGTGCTCGGCCTATATCGCGCCCGAGGCGGTCGGCGTCCTGCCGACGGGGTGCCGCGTGCTGGAGGTCTCGTCCTTGCTGGCTTCGGCGCTGGAAGCGTTGGCGGTCGAGCCGCTGCTCTATGACGAAGCCGGGCGCGGCGGCCATCTCGCCGCGCTGATCCTCGACGAGATCGCGCGGGCGCCGGAGACGGCGTTGACCTTGCCCCTGCCACGGGATGCCCGTCTGCGGCGCATCTGCGAGGCCTTGCTGAAGGACCCCGCGCTCGACATCGATCTCGACGGCTGGGCCGAGCGTGCGGGCGCGAGCCGGCGCACGCTGACGCGCGGCTTCCGGGCGGAGACGGGCATGAGCTTCGGCGATTGGCGGGCGCGCCTGCGCGTGCTCCGGGCCATGACGATGGCGAGCGATGGCGCGCCGCCGCATCAGATCGCCTCCGCTGTCGGCTATGCCGATCAGCGGGCTCTGCGCACGGCGGCCAGCCGCGTGCTAGGTCGCACGCGGCTGGCTCTCTAGAGCCGTCAGCGCGATTGCAGCGTCGGGTCGAGCCGGTCGCGGATCCAGTCGCCGACGATCGAGATCGACATCGTCGTCAGGAATATCGCCATGCCGGGCAGGACCGCGATCCACCAGGCGCTGGTCAGATAGGCGCGGCCGGCGCCCAGCATCTGGCCGAGGCTGGTCAGGGGCGGGCGGATGCCGAGGCCGAGGAATGAGAGCGAGGTCTCCAGCAGGATCACCTGCGGGAAATTCAGCGTGAACTGGACGATCAGCACGCTCAGGATGTTCGGCAGGACATGCCGGAGATAGACATGACGGGCTGGCGCGCCGAGCGCGGTCACCGCCGTCGCATAGCCCTGCGTATTGGCCGCGATGACGACGCCGCGCGTCAATCGCGCGAAGACCTCCCAGCCATAGAAGCCCATGATCGCGACGAACAGGAAGAAGCCGCCGCCGAACAGGGCGATCAGCGCCAGCGCGATCATCATGAAGGGCAGCGACGCCTGCACGTCGGCCAGCATCATGATCGCCTCCTCGGCGAGCCCGCGGAAATGGGCCGCGATGAAGCCGAGGGTGGTGCCGATGAAGGCGCCGATCAGCGTACCGCCGAGCGCGACCAGCACGCTGAAGCGGATTGCATAGATCAGGCGGCTGAGGACATCGCGCCCGAGTTCGTCGGTCCCCAGAAGATGCTCTGGCATGCCGCCCAGAAAGCTCGGCGGCTTCAGGCGCTTCAATAGCGATTGAGTGCGGTAGTCGTAAGGCGCTAGCCAATCGGCGAAGAGGAAGATCACGAGGATCAGGCCGAGCAGGATGAGGGCCATGACCACGAGGGCGGGATAGCGCGCCTCGGCGCGCACCGGCGCATCGTCCTTCCGGCGGAAGAGTGTCGTGAGCGCCATCTCAGCTCTCCGAGCGGGCGGCGCGCATGCGCGGATCGATCATGGCGTAGATCGCATCGACGGCGAGATTGGCCAGCACCATCGTGATCGAGGTCATGATCAGGATCGCCTGCACCAGCGCGAAATCGCGCGAAGTCACTGCATTGACCAGAAGCCGGCCGACACCGGGAACCGCGAACACGGTCTCGACGATGATCGAGCCGGCGACGAGATCGCCGAGCTTGAGGCCGATGATCGTGATGATCGGGATCGCGGCATTGGGCAGGGCATGCCAGAGCACCCGGCGCGGCCGCGGTACGCCCTTGGCTCGGGCCGCGACGACATATTGCTTGTTCAGCACCTCGAGCATGGCCGAGCGGGTGAAGCGGGCGAAGGTGCCGGCGAAATGCGTGCCGAGCGTCACCGCCGGCAGGATCAGGTGCCAGATCGTCTGGTCGCCGGAGCTCGGCAGCAGGCGCCAATGCAGCGAGAACAGCAGGATCAGCAGGATGCCGAGGAAGAAATTCGGCAGGCTGAAGCCGAGCACCGCGAAACTCATGACGAAGCGGTCGATCGGCCGGTTGCGGTTGAGCGCGGCGACGACGCCGAGCCCGACGCCGAGCAGCAGACCGAGCACGAAGGCGGTCAGCCCGAGCCGGAGCGTGCGCGGCAATGCGGCGGCGATGAGCTCGATCGCCGGCCGCTGGTCGGAGAGCGACAGGCCGAAATCGCCCTGCGCGATCCCTGAGACATAGGAGACGTATTGCTGCCAGAGCGGTCGGTCGAGCCCGAATTTCTCGCGGTAATGCGCTATGACCTCGGCCGGCGCTTGATCGCCGACCAGCGCCTCGATCGGATCGCCCGAGAGGTTGAGCGCGACGAAGGTCAGCGTCACGATCAGCCACACGGTCAGCAGGCCGCGCGCGAGCTTCGTCAGGAAAAGCCGGCGGGGCATCACGAGGCCATGCGGCTTTGCAGGCCGGTCAGCAGGTCGGGATCGTTGAGCAACACGGCCTGCGGTGCATGCGCGAGGATGGCGCGGAGAGTGTTGCCGTCGACATCGCCGACGATGCGGCCGGTGCCGCTGCCGCCGGCCGTGACCCAGACCGGCAGGCGACCCAGCAGGCGCGCGGCGACGGGCCCGTCGAGGGCGCCTTCCCATATGCGGAAGGCGCTCGCGCCGGCGGCGGCATAGTGATCCGGATTGGCCTTGTCGGGCAGGAAGGCGAGGACGCGGAGGCCGGGGATCGTCAAAGTGGCATGCGCGACCTGGAGCACCTCGCGTGCGCCGACCCAGACCCGGTCCATGACGCCGAGCTCTCGGATTACCGCAAGCACGGCATCGATGATCGCGAGGTCCTTGGTTTTGATGTCGATCAGCGCCTGGCGATGCGGGCAGATCGCAGCGAGCGCCTCGGCCAGCGTCGCAAGCTGTACGTCGCCGGAGCGGGCGATGGCTTTGAGGTCTTCATGCGACGTTTCCGCAATCGCAGCATCGCTGCCGGCGATGCGAGCGAGATCGGGATCATGCGAGGCGATGACCACGCCATCGGCGCTGAGCCGCGCATCGGTCTCGACGAGATCGGCGCCGGATGCGATCGCGGCGCGATAGGCTTCCAGCGTGTTCTCGGGATAGCGGGCGGAATGGCCGCGATGGGCGATGACGAGCGGCCGGGTCATGACGCAACTCCCAGTTCACCAGCAAAATGGCAGCGGACGCTGCGGCCTTCGCCAAGCGGCCGCAGAGCCGGCATCTCGGCCGAGCAGCGCGGGCGGGCATAAGGGCAGCGCGTGTGAAAATGGCAGCCCGCCGGCGGATTGGCCGGCGAAGGCGGATCGCCCATGAGGCGCACCGGCCGATCCGAGCGCGAGGCCGAAAGGTCCGGGATCGCGGCGAGCAGGGCCATCGTGTAGGGGTGCATCGGCGCGCGATAGACCGGATCGGTCAGGCCTTCTTCGACGATCTGGCCGAGATACATCACCGCGATGCGGTGCGAGAGCTTCTTCACCACGCGCAGGTCGTGCGAGATGAAGAGATAGGCGATGTCGAAGCGCTCCTGCAACTCCTGCAGCAGCGCGGTCACCGTCGCCTGCACGGAGACGTCGAGCGCCGAGACCGGCTCGTCGCAGACGATCAGGCTCGGCCTCATCGCCAAGGCCCGCGCGATCACGACGCGCTGCGCCTGCCCGCCGCTGATCTGGTGCGGAAAGCGGTCGGCCATCTCCGGTGCCAGGGCCACGGCCTGCATCAGGCGCAGGACTTCTGCGTCCCGCCCGCTGCGTTCGCCGATCTCGTGCAGGTCGAGCGGCTCGCGGATCTGCCGGCCGATGCTGAGCCGCGGATCGAGCGCCGATTGCGGGTTCTGGAAGATCATCTGGATGTCGCGGCGCTGCCGCTGCCAGTCCTTCGGCGTCAGGCTCGTGAGATCGCGCCCCTTGAACAGGATCTCGCCGCCGCTCGGCCGTTCGAGCCCGACGATCATCCGCCCCGTCGTCGATTTGCCGCAGCCGGATTCACCGACGAGCCCGAGCGTCTCGCCGATCCGCAAGGTCAGCGAGACATCCTCGACGGCGCGGATCGTCCGCTGCGTCCGCAGGAAGGAACGACCGCCGCCGAAATGCCGGCGCAGGGCAGAGACGCGCAGCAGTGGCTCGGTCGCAGCGCTCATGATGCCGCCCGTTCACGATAGACCGGCGCGGCGACGTCGAGACGCGGCATCGCAGCGAGCAGCTCGCGCGTATAGGGCGCTTCGGGAGCCACCAGCAGGCGTTTGGCCGGGCCGGCTTCGATGACGCGGCCATGGCGCATCACCACGACGTCGTCGGCCATCTCGGCAACGACGCCGAGATCATGGGTGACGAACAGGATCGCCATGCCAAGCTCGGCCTTGAGCTTGTTCAGGAGGNATGGCGCATCACCACGACGTCGTCGGCCATCTCGGCAACGACGCCGAGATCATGGGTGACGAACAGGATCGCCATGCCAAGCTCGGCCTTGAGCTTGTTCAGGAGGTCGAGGATCTGCGCCTGGATGGTGACGTCGAGCGCGGTGGTCGGCTCGTCGGCGATGAGCAGGCGCGGCTCGCAGGCGAGAGCCATCGCGATCATGACGCGCTGGGCCATGCCGCCGGAGAACTGGTGGACGTAGGATGCGAGGCGCTGCTCGGGTTCAGGGATACCGACGAGGCGCAAAAGCTCCAGCGCGCGGGCCTGGCGCTGCGGCTCGGAAAGCGTGGTGTGCAGGCGCAGAGTCTCGCGCAACTGCGTGCCCACCGTATGCAACGGGTTCAACGAGCCGAGCGGGTCCTGGAACACCATCCCGATGCCGCGGCCGCGGATGGCTTCGAGCTCGGCCTCGCTGGCGGCGGCGAGGTCGCGTCCTTCGAAGAGGATGCGCCCTGCCGTCCGGCGCCCGTTTGCGGGAAGCAGGCCGAGCACCGCCTGACAGGAGACGCTCTTGCCGCTGCCGCTCTCGCCGACGATGCAGGTGGTCGTGCCCGGTCGCACGGCGAAGGAGACCGCGTGCAGGATGTCGGCATAGCCTTTGGCCGTGCGGAAGCCGACGGTCAGGTCCTCGACGGAGAGCAGCGGCTCGCTGTCCCCGTCGGCCCCGCTCCTGCGCGCGCTCCCCGTCACTTCGCGGCCAGCGAGAAGTTCGAGGGGCGGAAGTCCATGTAGTACTGGCTGTAGGGCGTCCAGTTGATGCCCTTCTTCACGCCGTAGCCGGTGACGGGGTTGTAGAGCATCGTCATCGGCATATCGTCCTCGAAGGCCGTCAGCAGCTTGGCGAAGGCGGCGCGGCGCTTGGCCTCGTCGGTCTCGGCGGTCAGCTCCTTGGCGGCATCGTTGAAGGCCGGGCTCGCGCCATAGAGCTTCCAGGTCTTCTGGTTCTCGCTGTCGGGCCCCCAGAGGGTGAGGATCGCGCCGGACGGATCGGGCACGCGATAGGTGTTCGACCAGGCGAAGACCTGGGCGCCCGGCTTGCGCACCTCCTTGAAGCTGTCGACGAAGTCGATGCGGGCATTGATGCCGACCGCGCGCCACATCTCCTGGATCACCTGCGCCGCCTCGACATTGTAGAGGTAGTAGTTCGGGATCAGCCGGTAGGAGATCTCCTGACCCTTGTAATTGCTCTCCGCGAGCAGCTTCTTGGCCAGTGCCGGATCATAGGAATAGCCCTTGTTCTCCTTGACATAGATCGGCCCGAAGCTCGGGAGCTGGTGACCGTTCGGCGTGTAGGTCTGGCCCTTCCAGAGCGCGTCGATCAGTGCCTTGCGGTCGATCGACAGGCTCATCGCATGGCGCAGCTTCTTGTCGGAGAGCACGGGGTCGTTGGTGTTGAACTGGAGGACGTGGCTGTTCTCCAGCGGCTCGGTCTTCACCGAGACATCCTTGTAGCGCTTGAGGCCGTCCCACTGGTCCGGCGGGAGTTCGACGGCGATGTCGAAATCGCCGGCGACAAGGCCTGCGACGCGTGCCGCCACCTCCGGAACCGAGCGGAAGGTGATGGTCTTGGCAGCGGGCTTGCCGCCGAAATAGCGGTCGAAGGCCGCGAGTGTGATCTTGTCGTTCTTCTGGTAGTCGACGAAGCTGTAGGGCCCGGTGCCGACCGGCTTCCAGCGCAGGGCCTTGGCCGCCTGGTCCATCCAGACCTTGGAATCGACGCCCTCCTTGCGGAAAGCGTTCCACGGCTCGTCGCAGACCGCGAAGGACATATAGCTCGACAGGCGATGCTCAATGATCGGGTCATACTGCGCTGTCGTGATCCGCACGGTGAAATCGTCGAGCTTCTCGACATTGGTGAAATTGCCGAAATAGACGCGGCCTTCCGGGTAATAGGCCTTCGGCCCCCAGAGCCGGTCGGGCGAGAAGGTCGCCAGCACGTCGTTGGCGTCGAACGGGCTGCCGTCATGGCAGACGACGCCGCGGCGCAGCTTGAGGTCGAAGGTGGTCGGCGTCGTCCAGGACCAGCTTTCGGCGAGGCCGGGCACGAGATTGGCGCCGCCATCGGCCTTCGGCTTGGCGAAGTCGCGCCGGATCAGCGTGTCGAAGATCGAGTAATAGATGCGGGTGTCGACATTGCCGGTATGCTCGCCGGGATCGAGCGAGCGCGCGAGTTCGTTGACGGCGACCGTGAGGGCGGGCCGCTCCTGCGCGATGGCGCCCGAGCCGATTGCTGCTGCGAGGCCTGCGCCGAGCATGATCCCCGGGATGGCCTTGCCGATGGTGGAGGTCTTCATCGCATTCTCCTGAGAACAGGGGCTTTGTCGAGGATTGGACGGGATGCAGCGGCGGCCCTAGCCGGGCTTGCCGCGAAACAGGCGTTGCAGGGTTTCGACCTTCGCCAGCGTTTCAAGCGAGCGGCCGTCATCGGTGCGCGACAGTTCCAGGATCAGCGTGTTGCAAATCGCCATCGGCACGGTCAGCGAATGGAATTCGTCCTGCTCGCCGCGCGCGGCAACGAGTTGAAGGTCACAGGCCGGCACGCCGGTACGCCGGTCGGTGATCAGCAGCGTCCGCGCACCGATTTCCCGCGCGCAGGCAATCAGGCGCGTCATCGTCGGGCTCTCATGCCGGAAGATCAGGGCGATGACGACATCGCCGGCGGCAAGGCCGAGCAACTGGTCGGCCGCCTGCCAGTCGGCATGGGCGATGGCCGTGGCGCGATAGCCGGACCGCACGAGCCGCCGCACGAACAGGTCCGCGAGGCTGCTGGCATGGCCCTCGCCGGCGACGAGAATGCGTCCGGCCTGCCGCAGCATTCCGGCGGCGGCGACGATCTCCGCGTCCGAGATCTGGCTGACGAGGGCGCCGAGTGCGCGGATTTCCCCTTCGACCACGGAGCTCAGCAAGGAATCGCCGCGAACCCGATCGAGCCGGCGTCGCACCCGGACCGATGCGTCGAGATCGGCGACGACGGCGTCTTGCAAGGCGCCGCGCATCTCGCGATAGGAAGCGAAGCCGAGCTTGCGGGCGAGGCGGCCGGCGGTCGAGGCATGCACGCCCGCCTGCTCGGCGACCTTGTGCGAGGGCAGGAAGCTGCCCGCCGTGCGATCGGCGAGGAGAACCTCGACCAGCCGGCGATCCGACTCGGTCAGCTCGTCCTGCCGTGCCGCGATGATCTCCGTCAGGTTCATCGTCTCTCCCATGCCCGGAGCGTAGCGGAGCCTTGCGGCGACCTGCAAGTTAAATTGCAGACTCGTACATTGGCAACTTATGTTGCATAAGCAGTCATCTCTCCCCATGGTTACAGAGATATGACGGACATCGCCTCACATCGCGGCGGCGCCAGGATCTGGCCCGAGAACAGCCGCCTCGCTTTCCGGAATTCCGCGGTTCTGCCGGTGGATTTCATCGAGTTCGACATCCATCGCAGCCGCGACGGCGTGCTGGTCGTCCATCACGATCCACTGTTGGGCCGGACGGCTTCGGGTTCCGGGGCCGTCGGCGATAGCGACTGGACCGCGCTGCAGGCCGTGGAACTGATCGGAGCCGGCGGCGAGACCATCCCGAGCTTCGACGAGGTCCTCGATATCCTCAAGCCGAGCGGCATCAGGCTGCGCATCGAGTTGAAGGCGCAGCAAGGCGGCGCGCGCTATCCGGGGATCGAGGCGCAGGTCGTGGCGCGGTTGCAGGAACGGCACCTGCTCGACCGGGCGATCTTCACCTCCTTCGACCTGCCGACGCTTGTCGAACTCCTGCGCCTCGCGCCAGCGACGCCGACGATCTGGCTCGTTGCAGACAAGCTGCTGGCATCGCCGACGCGGGACCTGCGCGATCTCTGCCGCAAGGCGGTCGCGGCCGGCGTGCCGGAGATCGCGATCCGCATCGCGCAGGCGCGGGATGGCGATCGCGAGGCCTGCCGCAGCGAGGCTGTGACGCTGGGCTATTACGGCGCGCATGACGAGCCGGCGATCCGGAAGGCTTTCGCCGATGCTGTGAGTGCCTTCACGACCGACCGGCCGGATATCGCCATTGCCGTCCGGCGCGAGCTGAACGAGGGACGCGGCTAGCCTTCACCGCGTCTGCCGACATGCGAGCGACCCCGATCTGGGACCTCGGTTTCGGCGTGAGATCGACCCTCCACGCAAGCCGCCGCTGCGGGGAATGGGCGATGAAGCAATCCAGGAGGCCTGGATGACCAGTTTCACCGGGTCGCCCTGGATTGCTTCGCATGGCCCTTTGAGAATGAACGCGAGACCCAAAGGGTCGGCGATGACGATGCCCATGCGCCGCGAGGCGTGCGAACGGTCGGGGGGCTTCGCTGTCAGGCTGCTCCGTCGTCGCGCTGCGCGATCGTCTCCACGATTGCAACCGCAAGCGCCCGGTCGCGCTGCGAGCGGATGCGCCCGAACGCGGCATCGAGCTTGACGGATTGCGGCGGCCTTTCGCCGGCCACCGCATAGTCCGCCCCATCCTCGGCAAACCCTGCCTCGGCTGGAGACAGGCCCTCGAAGAAAGCGGCCGGGCTCGTCCCGAGAAAACGGGCCAGCAGGTAAAGCGCGCCTGCGCTCAGGCGATCCTTCCCCTTCTCGTAATTGCCCATCTGCTGGAACGAGACGTCGAGGACGGCGCCAAGATCTGCCTGGCTCAGCCCGCGCTTCTTGCGGAGGATGCGCAGCCGGTCTCCGATATGGCGGTTGATCGCCTCAGCTTCCGTACGCATCGCAGCCCCCAGTCACATCGAACCGGAAAGACAATCTGACTGCGCAGCAGTGAATTCGTCCAGTTCTTCTCGCAGATTATCAGAGAACTATCGGGATTGCATTGCGAGAGAGAAAACCAGGGTGCCGGAAACATGAAGGCGCGGGCGCCGTAGAGAACGAACTCAACGGCAGCAGGGATGCGGCGCAAGCCGAGCGGGCCGTGTCGGCACGAGGCGCGCCGACATGATCCGCTCGAATGCGCCCGCCCGGGATCACGCCGCCTTGGCGAGAAAATCCTCGGCGTAGTGGCAGGCGACCTTGCGGCCGTCGATCTCTCGCTTTTCCGGCCGCTCGGCGCGGCAGCGATCGGTCACATGCGGGCAGCGGGTCGAGAACACGCAGCCCTTTGGCGGGTTGAGCGGAGAGGGCAATTCGCCGCGCAGGATGATGCGCTCGCGCTTGCCGGCATCGACGCGCGGCGTCGAGGCGAGCAGCGCCTGCGTATAGGGATGCAGCGGCCTTGCGTAGATGCGTTCCTTCGGACCGTGCTCGATGGCATTGCCGAGATACATCACCATCACGTCATGGGCGATGTGCCGGACGACACTGAGATCGTGCGAGATGAAGAGATAGGCGAGCTTCAACTCGTCCTGCAGATCGGCGAGCAGGTTCAGCACCTGCGCCTGGATCGAGATGTCGAGCGCCGAGACCGGCTCGTCCGCGACCACGACCTTGGGCGAGAGGATCAGCGCGCGGGCGATCGCGATGCGCTGCCGCTGGCCGCCCGAGAACATGTGCGGGTAGCGGGCATAGTGCTCGGGCCGAAGACCGACCTTGGCCATGATCGCGCGCGCCTTCTCGGTGCGCTCGGCAGGCGAAAGGTCGGTGTTGATCTTGAGCGGTTCCTCCAGGATCGTCCCGATCTTCTTGCGCGGGTTGAGCGAGCCATAGGGGTTCTGGAACACGAACTGCACGGTGCGGCGCAGGCGCCGGCGTTCGCTTGCCGGCGGCGAGACGGCGTCGAGCCCGTCGAGGGTGAGCGCCCCCGCGGTCGGCTTCTCGATCAGCGTCGCCATGCGCGCCAACGTCGATTTCCCGCAGCCCGACTCGCCGACCACCGCGAGCGTGCGCCCGGCCTCGACCGCGAAGGACACCTTGTTCACCGCCTGCAACTGCGCCGGCGGCTTGAAGAGCCCCTGCTTGACCGGATAGATCTGCGTGAGTTCGCGCGCCTCGATGACGGGATTGTTCATCGCGCGGCCTCCTTCGCCTGGCCGGCTTCGTCGTGGGCACGCGCGGCGTCGCGCTGGGGGTCGCCTAGCGGGTAATGGCAGCGCACGCGCCCATCGGCCCAGTTCCGCAGCTCCGGCTGGATCAGGCGCGAGTGATCGGTCGCATAGGCGCAGCGCGGCGAGAACAGGCAGCCCTTCGGGCGATCGTTCAGGCCCGGCACCATGCCGGGAATGGTCGCGAGCCGCGTCGCATGTTCGCTGCGCTCCGGCAGGGCAGAGAGCAGGGCGGCGGAATAGGGATGCTGCGGGTCCTTGAAGAGCGCGTCGACCTTGCGCTCCTCCATGATCTGCCCGGCATACATCACCATGATGCGCTGCGCTGTCTCGGCGACGACGCCCATGTTGTGGGTAATGAGGACGAGCGCCATGTTGCGCTCGCGCTGCAGCGACATCAGCAGTTCGAGGATCTGCGCCTGGATGGTGACGTCGAGCGCGGTGGTCGGCTCGTCGGCGATCAGCAGGCGCGGATTGCAGGCGATCGCCATCGCGATCATCACGCGCTGGTTCATGCCGCCGGACATCTGGTGCGGGAAGGCCTTGAGACGGCTCTCCGGCGCGGGGATGCCGACCTGCTCGAGCAATTCGATCGAGCGGCGCTTCGCGGCCTTGCCGTCCATGCCCTCGTGCTTCTTGAGCGTCTCGGCGAGCTGAAAGCCGATGGTGAAGCACGGGTTCAGGCTGGTGCTCGGCTCCTGGAAGATCATCGCCACGTCCTTGCCGGTGAGCTGGCGGCGCTCGCGCGCGGACATGGTCAGGAGATCGCGGCCGTCGAAGCGCAGCTTGTCGGCGCGGACGCGGCCGGGATAGCCGACGAGACCCATCAGCGCGAGCATGGTCACGCTCTTGCCGGAGCCGGATTCGCCGACGACGCCGAGCACCTCGCCCTCGTCGAGGGTGAGGTCGATGCGGTCGACGGCGCGCAGCGTTCCCTGGGAAGTCGGGAATTCGACGCTGAGGTTTTCGATTTCGAGAAGGGGCATGGGATCAGCGCTTCAGCTTGGGGTCGAGCGCATCGCGCAGGCCGTCACCGAGAAGGTTGAAGGCGAGCACGGTGATGAGGATGGCGAGGCCCGGGAAGGTGACCACCCACCAGGCGCGCAGCACGAATTCGCGCGCGTCGGCGAGCATCGTGCCCCATTCCGGCGTGGGGGGCTGGGCGCCCAATCCGAGGAAGCCGAGCGCGGCAGCGTCGAGGATCGCGGTGGAGACGCCCAGTGTCGCCTGCACGATGAGAGGCGCGGCGCAGTTCGGCAGGATCTCGGAGAACATCAGGCGGATCGTCTGCGCGCCCGAGACCTGGGCGGCGATGACATAGTCCTTGCTCGCCTCGGCGATGACGGCGGCGCGGGTGATGCGGACGTAATGCGGCAGCACGACGATGGCGACGGCGAGCATCGCATTCATCAGGCCGGGGCCGAGGATCGCCACGATGACGATGGCGAGCAGCAGGCTCGGCATCGTCATCAGGATGTCCATCAGCCGCATGATCGCGATATCGGCGAGGCCCTTGAAATAGCCGGCGATCAGGCCGAGCACGATGCCGACGACGATGGCGAGCGCGACGACGGCGATGCCGATCACCAGCGAGAGCCGCGCGCCGAAGATCAGGCGCGAGAGGATGTCGCGGCCGATCGCGTCGGTGCCGAGCGGATAGGAGAGCGAGCCGCCCTCCTGCCAGAACGGCGGCTTCAGGAAGGCCGCGTTGTTGGTCAGGTTCGGGTCATGCGGCGCGATCCACGGCGCAAACAGCGCGCAGAGCAGCACCAGCACGATGACGGCGAGGCCGGCGACGGCGCCGCGATTGGCGCTGAAATAGCTCCAGAATTCGCGCAGCGGATGGGGCGGGGCGACGCTCGGCACAGCGGCCGGGGCTTTGAGGGTCTCTAGGCTCATGCTGCGAGGCTCCGATGGGAGCGAAGGGGTGAATTGCGGGTCATTTCGCGTGCCTGATGCGCGGGTTGATCAGGCCGTAGAGCAGGTCGACGAAGAGGTTGACGCTCATCACCACGACGCCGAGCAGCAGCGTGCCGCCTTGCAGGACCGGATAGTCACGCCGGCTGATCGCCTCGATCAGCCATTTGCCGACGCCGGGCCACGAGAAGATCGTCTCGGTCAGGATCGCGCCGGTGAAGAGCGCGCCGACCTGCAGGCCGATGACGGTGACGATCGGGATCAGCGCATTGCGCAGCGCGTGCATGGCCACGACCCGGATCGGCGCCATGCCCTTGGCGCGGGCTGTGCGGATATAATCCTCGCCGAGCACTTCCAGCATCGCCGAGCGGGTCATGCGGGCGATGACCGCGAGCGGCACCGTGCCGAGCACGATTGCCGGCAGGACGAGATGCGACAGCGCCGACCAGAAGGCGTCGATATCGCCGGCCAGCAGGCTGTCGATGGTGAGGAAGCCGGTGACCGGCTCGATGAAATACTGCACCGCGATGCGGCCCGAGACCGGCGTGATGCCGAGCTGCACCGAGAACAGCAGGATCAGCAGCAGGCCCCACCAGAAGATCGGCATCGAATAGCCGGTGAGCGAAATCCCCATCACGCCATGGTCGAAGATCGAGTTTCGCTTCACCGCGGCGATAATGCCGGCCGGTAGTCCGACGATCAGCGCGAGCAGGATGGCGCAGATCGCGAGCTCGATCGTCGCCGGAAAGAGCTGGCCGAACTCGGACAGGACGTTCTCGCGGGTGACGATCGACTTTCCGAGATCACCCTGGACGACGCGCTCGATATACTTGCCGTACTGGACGAGCAGCGGCCGGTCGAGGCCGTATTCGGTCAGCAGCTGGGCGTGGCGGGCGGCGTCGATGCCGCGTTCGCCGGCCATGGTCTCGATCGGGTCGCCGGGGACGAGGCGGACGAGGAAGAAGGCCAGCAGCGTGATGCCGATGAAGGTCGGGATGACCAGGCTCAGCCGGGTGAAGATGAAGCGCAGCATGGGTCTGCCGATGTTTTTGGCCGGCGTGAAAGCAGTCGTCGCACGCCGGCAGGTCGTTTGGATTTATTGCAATGTCGAGCTGTAGCCCAGCGCAAACACCAAAAAGCGCTGGAGATCAAGGATATCGTCCGCGATATAGCGGATAGTGAAAGCATCCACCCGCTCCACGAGCTTCAGCATCACCAGATATTCGACCGGCTGGCGGAACAGGAAGCCGACCTCCAGCGTGATCGGCCCGGCGATGCGGTAGGGCTTGATCGCAGCCCGCCGCGCGACGGCGCGCTTCACGCCCTCAGCGATCAGTTCGTAGGAGGCTTCCGGCATCAGCGTGCGCGCCGACTGGCGGCTATGTGCCCATTTCACCGTCACGCCCTCGATATCGGGCAGGAACGCCTTGGTCTCGGCGATGGTGGCGTCGTCGCCGCTGACGAGCAGGACCGGCACGTCGAAATGTCCGGCGATCGCGGCATTGACCCCGGCCTCCGGCACGGCGACGCCATTGACCCGGACCTCGCGCAGCGTGGCGCCGCGGAAGGTATGGGCCAGCACGCCTTCGGGATTGGTCGATCCCGTGTGGTAGCCGATGAAGAGCGCGCCGTCATAGGCGCCGGCCTCGACGCCCTGCATCATCGAGAGCGGTCGCGGATGGGCGCGCACGAGCTGCACGTCGCGCGGCAGCCGCTCGAGCAGCAGGTTCTGCGCCCGGCCGTGGCTGTCGGCGATGACGACCTCGCTGGCGCCGCTCTCATAGGCGGCTCGTGCCGCGGCAGTGACGCTGTCGGTCATCCAGATTCGGGCGGCCTGGTATTCGAAGCCCTCCACCAGCGTCTGGTCGCGGGTGACCACGCCGGCGATGCCTTCGATGTCGGCGGATATGTAGATGCGCATGGCGAGGGAGCTCCGGGGAGGCACCGCACGGCCGGCATGACCGCGCAGGAAATCGACCGCGGCAGCAGGTAGCTGCCGCGGCGAGAGCGCGGGAGGATTACTTGGTGACGGAGACGCCGTAGAAGGGCTGACCGCCGAAGAAGTGGATCTTGTAGTCCTTCACGTCCTTGCGCACCGGCGTGAAGGCCTGGGCATTGGCGAAGAGCAGGCCCGCGACATCCTGGTGGAACAGCTCCTGGAAGCGCTTGTAGAGCTTCGTGCGCTCGCCTTGGTCGGTGATCGTGTTGGCCTTCGCCAGAGCGTCCGAGGCTTCCTGGTTGCACCAGCGGGCGCGGTTGGCACCACTCTTCACGCCCTCGCAGGTCCAGCCGGAGAGCAGGATCTGGCTCGGATCGGGATAGTCCCAGGTATAGCCGAACATGCCGACCTCATGGTCACCGGCGCGGCCGCGCTTGAGGTACTCGCCCCATTCGAAGGTCTGGATCGTCGCCTTGACGCCGATCTTGGCCCAGTCGGCCTGGATCAGCTCGGCCGCGCGCCGGCCATTCGGCATATAGGCGCGTACCACCGGAATGGCCCAGAGCGTCGTTTCGAAACCGTCGGCGAGGCCGGCTTCCTTGAGCAGGGCCTTGGCCTTCTCGGGATCGTAGGGCCGCGGCTTCAGGTCGGCGTCATGCGACCAGAGCGAGGGCGGCACGGCCGCGGCCGCGATCTGGCCGGTGCCCTGGTAGACCGCGTCAATGATCGCCGGGATATTGGTCGCATAGGCCAGCGCCTCGCGCACCCGCTTGTCGCCGAAGGGCTTCTTCTGCTGGTTGAAGGCGAGGAAGCTCTGGTCGGCGATGCTGCCTTGCAGCAGGTTGATCGAGGCTTCCGCCTTCATGGCCGGCAGGTCGCCGGGATTGGGATAGCGCGCGATCTGGCATTCGCCGGAGCGCACCTTGGCGAAGCGCACCGAGGCGTCCGGTGTGATAACGAAGATCAGGTCGTTGACCAGTGCCATGCGGTCGCGGTTCCCCACGGCCTTGGTCCAGTGGTCCGGCACCGCCTTGAAGCGGATCACGGCGTCCTTCTGGTAGGAGAGCAGCGAGAACGGCCCGGTGCCGACCGGCACGAAATCGATCTGCTCGGGCGTGCCGGCCTTCAGCATCGCGGCGCCGTACTCGGCCGAAAGGATCGACATCGGTTCGACCGAGAGTGCCGAGAGCAGCGGAGCGTTCGGCTTGGTCAGGGTCAGCTTGACCGTGTAGTCATCGACCTTCTCGACCGCCTTCAGGCTCGGCTTCACGATCTCGGCGAAGAAGCTGAAATTGCCGCTGCCGACCTTGTTGAAGGGATGGTTCGGATCGAGCATCCGCTGGAACGAGAAGACCACGTCGTCGGCATTGAAGTCCCGCGTCGGCGTGAAGGCCTTGCTGGCGTGCCATTTCACGCCCTTGCGCAGCTTGAACGTGTAGGTCAGCGCGTCCTCGGAGATCGTCCAGGATTCCGCGAGGCTCGGGATGATCTGCGATCCCCCTCGCTCGGTCGCGGTCAGCCGCTCGTAGATCTGCGCGGCGACGTCGAAGGCGGTGTTCTGTCCGCTGAATTGCGGGTTCAGGAAGTCGGGGCTGGCTTCGGAGCAGACGACCAGCGCCTGGGCGCTGGCGAGGGCGGGCAGCATGAGGGCGCTGAGCCCCAGCGTCAGGGCAAGGGAACGGGCACGAACGGACATGGGCGGTTCTTTCGGCAAAGGCGAGGGAGGCGGATCGGGCGCGGGGCGTCGTGCCCCATCGTCTCCGCCTCCCGGAACGCGACCCCGCCGGGGCCGCGTCATCTGGCATGCATCAGCCGCGCCAGGGCGTAGCGCGACTGATAAGTCGGCTCACTTGCCGATGTCGACGCCGTAGAAGGTGTGGCGGCCGAACGGCGAGAGCTTGAAGTCCTTCACCTCCTTGCGGACAGGCTTGAGCTGCACCGCATGCGCGATGGTGAACCAGGGCGACTGCTCCTTGAAGATCACCTGCGCCTGCCGGTAGAGCTTCTCGCGCTCGGCTTGATCGGTGACTGTCTTCGCCTTCACGACCAGATCCTCGAACGGCTGGTAGCAGAACTTCGCGACGTTCGAGCCATTTGTCTTGGCGGACTCGCAGCCCAGCAGCGTGTGCAGGAAGTTGTCCGGATCGCCGTTGTCGCCGGTCCAGCCGAGCATGCCCGTCTGGTGCTCGCCCGCCTGCATGCGCTTGCGGTATTCGCCCCATTCGAAGCTCTTGATCTCGGCCTTGATGCCGACCTTGGCCAGATCCGCCTGCATCAGTTCGGCGATGCGCTTGGCGTTCGGGTTGTAGGGGCGCTGCACCGGCATGGCCCAGAGGTCGATCTCGAGGCCGTTCGGATAGCCGGCCGCGGCCAGCTCCTTCTTAGCCGCCTCCGGATCGAACGGATCGTCCTTGATGGTCTCGTTATAGGACCACATCGACGGCGGGATCGGGTTGGTCGCCGCGACGCCGCTCGACAGGTAGACTGCGTCGATGATCGCCTTCTTGTTGATCGCCTTGTTGACCGCGCGGCGCACCTTGACGTCGTCGAAGGGCTTCTTGGTGGTGTTGTAGGCGAGATAGCCGATGTTCAGGCCGGGCTGCTCCAGGATCTGGACATTGGGGTCCTTCTTGATCGCGTCGAGATCGGCCGGATTCGGATAGGGCATGACATGGCACTCGCCCTTCTGGAGCTTGGCCCAGCGCACCGAGGCGTCCGGCGTGATCGCGAAGATCAGGTCGTCGATCTGGGCCTTGCCGGCCCAGTAGTCGGGATTGGCCTTGTAGCGGATGATCGCGTCCTTCTGGTATTGCACCAGATAGAACGGGCCGGTGCCGACCGGGTCCTGATCGAGCTTCTCCGGCGTGCCCGCCTTCAGCATCGCATCGGCATATTCCTTCGACTGCACGCTGGCATATTGCATCGCGAGGTCGGCGAGGAACGGCGCCTCCGGCTGGTTCAGCGTGATCTTGACGGTGTAGTCATCGACCTTCTCCACCGTTTTCAGCAGCTTGGGCATGCCCATGTCGTTGAAATAGGAGTGGTTCGAGCTGGTCACCTTGAAGAACGCGTTGTCTTCCTTCCACTGCCGCTCGATCATGAAGATGATGTCGTCGGCATTGAAGTTGCGCGTCGGCTTGAAGTTCTTGTTGGACTGCCACTTGACGTTCTTGCGCAGGTGGAAGGTATAGGTCAGGCCATCGGGCGAGATATCCCACTTTTCCGCGAGCGCCGGCTGGACGTTGGTGCCGCCGCGCTCGAACTGGACGATCGTGTCGTAGATCTGGGTGTTCGCGTCGAAGGACGTGCCGGTGGTGTTGACGCTCGGCGCGAAGTTCTCGGGGCTTCCCTCCGAGCAATACACCAGGGTCTTGGCCATCAGCGGCTGCGCCGCCATCAGCGCGGAGGCCGACAGCGTAGCCAACAGAATTTTCTTCATGGATGTCTCCTTGAACGCCTTTCCGCCCTGTCCGGGCGGTGAACGGCCCCGTTGTATCGGAAGCTCCTGGGGCGAAAGTCCCCGGGCCGCCTTGTCTACAGCTTATTGAAAGAACGGGGGCACGGATAGCCGTCTCGGAGGGCCGGCAGGCCGGCTCCAAGGTGAGAGTAAGCGCTTGTGTGGGAACGAATTCCGGTTGGAGCGGGAGGGCTTTCGTAGCCGCCGGGAGCTTATTCGAAAGTCTATGAGCCTCGGGCGTGCCGGATGTTCCCTGCCGACCCTCAGAGAACTTCGCGCACCCTGACCAGCGTCGTGTCCATATGGCGGCCGATCGCCTCGGCGAGGGCGTCGCCATCGCGCCTCAGCAGGGCGGCCATCATGTCCTCGTGTTCGGCGACCGCTCCGGCCCATTTTTCCGGGCCTTCATTGCCGACGAAGCGCAGCCGCTTGATCCGCGATTGCAGGGTGGTGTGCATCTCGGCCAGCACGGCGTTGCCGGATGCGGCGACGATGGCGCTGTGGATCGCCTGGTTCAGCTTGAAATAGTCGAGCCTGTCGCGCGTCGCGTAGAGCGCGAGCATATCGCGGTGGAGCTTGTGGATTGCTCCGATCGTCGCGTCGCTGGCCTCAGCGCAGGCGATCCGGCCGCCGAGCTGCTCAAGGCTCTTGATGACTTCGAGAATGTCGGCGAGGTCGCGCGCCGAGAATTTGCGGACGATCGCCCCCTTGGCCGGCAGGATTTCGACCAGTCCTTCGCTGGCTAGCGTCTTGATCGCCTCGCGCAAGGGCGTCCGCGACACGCCGAGCTGCGCGCCGACCTGGCCCTCGTTGATGCGCTGGCCGGGTTCGAGCCGCCCCTCGATGATCATGTCGCGCACGCGCTCCAGCACCTCGTCATGGAGGGTGCGGCGCGTGATCGGGGTGTAGGCGGCCGCCGTCTCGCTCATCGTTGCTCCGTTGTTTCCGGCCTCTCCGTTACGGCATGCGGCTTCCGCGCTGTCAAACCGGCGTGTCGCTCCCGGCAAAGAAGAGCGCATCCTGGCGCCGGCGCATCGCCAGCAGGCCGGAATCCTCGGGGATCGTGACATCGCCGAGCCGGATCGCCTCGCCGGCCTGGACCGGGCGAACGAGGGTTCGGTTGGCGACCAGATAGAACGGGGCAGGGCGCTCGGCGGCGAGCGGCATTGCCGGCCGCACCTCGGCCCCGACATTCTCGATGCTGTGATGGTGCCCGCCCATCGTGAGCACCGTTCCGGCGGCGAGATCGCGCTGCGCCACAGCGACGAGGTCTTGCCGCGGGCGGTAGTCGTCGCCGTAGCCGGAGCGGCCGAGGCCGGCGGCATCGAGAATCGAGGTCGCGACCTCGACGCCCAGCAGATGGCGCGGCAGGTAGAGCGCCGCGGTCTTGCCGCTGCGGCTGACGACATGGCCCTTGCCGGCCAGCATTTCCCAGGTCTCGTCATTGTCGCAGCGCACGACGATGAAGACGCCGCCGGCGAAGCTTGCCTCTTCCTTGAGCCGCAGATGGTGGAACACGTCGATCCGGCGCGTGCCGCCCATCAATCCGCCTTCGCCGCGCTCCGCGAAGAGATCGGCCAGTTCCGGCACGCGAGCAGGCGGCGCATGGAAGCCGGCGGCATCGGCGGAGAAGCCGAGCGCATTGGCGACGAGCATCATCTCGCAGAGATCAGGCACAGCCCTCAGGGGGAAGGCTTCACCGAGGATACGGGCGCGCTCGGCTGCGTTGGCCACGATCGAACGGGAGCCCGGCAACCAGTGCTCGCGCAGCGCCGGCAGCGAGCGGGTCACGCCATTGCAGGTGACATTGCCGGTCGCTGCGTCGAGCACGAAATCATACTCGCTCGACTTGCCGACCGCGATGATATCGAGGCCGATCACCTCGGCCCAGCTTGCCAGCGCGATCAGCAGGCTCGGCTGGTCGCCATCGACCGGCGTCACCACCACGCCCTTGTCGCGTGCGAGCCGGGCCAGCCCCGGCCCGACGACGCTGTCGGCCTCCTTCGAGACCAGAGCGACATGGCGGCCGGCATCGATCGCGGTGAGGCTGTGCCGAGTCGCGGCTTCGGGGCTGCCGGTCGCCTCGACCAGAAGCGCGAAGGGCAAGTCCATGACGGTATCGAGGCTCGCCGCCGCGACGCATTGGCCAGCCTTCCAGGCAGCCTTAGCCTCCGTGCTGGTCGCGCACAGGGCAATCTCGGCAGGCTCGAAACCGGCCGCGGCGAAAGCTTTTCCAGCAGCTTCGGCGGTCACGTCGACCGCGATGCGCGCATTGACCAGCCGTGTCCGGCGCGACTGCGCGAGATAGCTGCGCCCGAAGCTGCCGCTGCCGACGAGGCAGGTTTCGACCGGCTCCGCGATCCCGGCGTAATGCGCATGAAAATTCATCGGCCCTCCTCCGGCGCAGTCCGATCCGCAGCCGGCGCCTGCCGAATGAGTACATCGATTTTGATATGCTGCATACAGCATACTTGAGTGGCTGTGCCGCTTGTGTTAGCCAACGGAGTCAGAGGAACGATCAGGCAGCGGAGTTGCGGCCATGAATGAGCGGACGAATGACGCCTTGCCCGTGATCGCCGTGGCGATTGGCGATCCCTCCGGCATTAGCCCCGAACTGACGGCCCGCATCCTGTCGGAGGCCGACCTGCGTGGTGCGGCCCGCTATGTCGTATTCGGCGACAAGCGCCTGCTCGACCTCGGCATCAAGGATGGCGGTGCGGATCCGCAGGTTAACGTCGTCAAGGATGGCGGCGCGTTGCCGCTCGGCGACAGGCCGGTCTTCGTCGATCTCGCCAATCACGATCCCGCCGAACTCAAGCGCGGCACCGCGACGCTCGCAGGCGGCAAGGCTGCGACCGAGAATTTTCGTCGCGCGCTGCAATTCGCCGCTTCCGGCCAGGCCGACGCGGTGTTCTTCACACCCTTCAACAAGGCGGCGATGCGCTTTGCCTATCCCGGCTACGACGACGAGATCCGCTTCGTGCGCGATGCCATCGGCTTCGAGGGCGCCGCGAGCGAGTTCAACATCCTCGACAAGCTCTGGAACGCCCGCGTCACCTCGCACATCCCGCTGTCGGAAGTGGCACAGAACATCACGCAGGAGCGCATCCTGCGGGCGCTGACGCTGGCCGATGCCAATCTGCGCGCAGCCGGCTTCAACCCGCCGCGCATCGCGGTCGCCGGCATCAATCCCCATGCCGGTGACGGCGGCAATTTCGGCCGCGACGAGATCGAGACGATCGAGCCGGCGGTGAAGGCGGCCAAGGCCAAGGGCTTCACGGTCGAAGGGCCGTTCCCGTCGGACACGGTGTTCCTGCGGGCTAAGAACGGCGATTTCGACGCCGTGCTGACGATGTATCACGACCAGGGCCAGATCGCGATGAAGCTGATCGGCTTCGACCGTGGTGTCACCCTGATCGGCGGCTTCCCCTTCCCGATCTGCACGCCGGCCCATGGCACGGCCTATGAGATCGCCGGCAAGGGCGTCGCCAATCTCGGCGCGACTCGGGCCGCGCTCGCGCTGGCTATCAAGATGGCCCAGGACGGAAAGGGCAAGACCCGCGCCGCGGCCTGATTTTTCCAAGCAGTTTCGACAAAGCCGCCGGCAAGAGCGGCCTCAAGAGCAAAACCCAGGGAGAGAGACCATGAAGACCATCGCCATTTCGGCTGCGTTCGCCGGCGCGCTCACGCTTGGCGGCATCGGTGCCGCACAGGCCTGGGAACCGACCAAGCCGATCGAGTTCGTCGTGACCTCCGGCGCCGGCGGCGGCACCGACAATTTCGCCCGCATCATCCAGTCGATCATCACCAAGCACAAATTCACCGAGCAGCCGATCGTGGTGGTGAACAAGGGCGGCGGCTCGGGTGCCGAGGGCTATGTCTACGGCAAGGGCGCCAAGGGCGATCCGAACCGCGTCATCTTCGGCACCAACAACGCCTATCTGCTGCCTTACGTCGCCAAGCTCGGCTACAAGGTCTCTGACCTGACCCCGGTCGCGGCGCTGGCGCTCGACGAGTTCCTGCTCTGGGTCAAGGGCGACGCCCCCTATGCCGATGCCAAGGCCTATATCGAGGCGGTCAAGGCCAAGCCAATGGGCTTCAAGATGGGCGGCAGTCAGTCGAAGGACACCGACCAGACGCTGACCTCGATGATCCAGGACGCCACCGGCGTGAAATGGATCTATGTGCCGTTCCAGGGCGGCAGTGCCGCGGCCGTGCAGCTCGCCGGCGGCCATATCGACTCCAACACCAACAATCCCAACGAGAATATCGGCCAGTGGAAGGCTGGACAGGTGAAGCCGCTCTGCGTCTTCTCGCCAGTGCGCCTCGCCAAGGGCGAGCCGGTCTTCGAGGGCAAGGGCTGGGGCGACGTCCCGACCTGCAAGGAAGCCGGCCTGCCGCTGGAGACCTTCCAGATGCCGCGCACCGTCTGGCTGCCGGCCGACGTTCCCGCCGATGCGGTGACCTATTATGCCGGCCTGCTGGAGAAGGTCAGCCAGACGCCGGAGTGGAAGGAATTCGTGACGCGCACGGCTCAGACCGGCAAGTTCATGAAGGGCAAGGAGCTCGCCGATTTCGTCGCCAAGGACGAAGCGGCGAACAAGAAGGTCTTCGAGAACGAAGGCTGGGTCGCGAAGTAAGCGACCGACCGGACAAGACATCGAACCTGTACGTCATCCCGGGCGGCCAGCGGCCGACCCGGGATCCATCGAAGGGCGCTTGAGCTCTAGGATGGATTCCGGATCGACGCTTCGCTGCGTCCGGAATGACGAGGCGCCTTCCCGCCGCTCCCGCAAGGAGGAACCCACCGCATGATCACCCGCTTCTGGGCAGAGATCGGGATGGCCGTCCTGACACTGGTCTTCGGGCTCGTCATCGTGAAGGGCTCGCTCGAATTCGGCATCGGCTGGGATAATTCGGGCCCGCAGCCCGGCGCCTTTCCCTTCTACGCAGGCGCGCTGATCGCTCTGGCGAGCCTCGGCACGGTTGCCGTCACCATCGGCCAGCGCTTCGCGGGCAAAGCGGTGCTTGCGGAAGCCTTCCTCGATGCCGAACGCGGCAAGCGGGTGCTGTCCTTCCTGCTGCCGCTGATCGCCTTCGTGGTGCTCAGCGCGACGCTCGGCATGTATGTCGCGACGATCCTCTATCTCGTTTTCGCGATGCGCTTTCAGGGCGGTTATGGCTGGCTGCAGAGCCTCGTGACCGCCTTCGTGACCGCGGTCTTCTTCTATTTCGCGCTCGAGAAATTCTTCCAGATCGGCCTGCTCAAGGGCCCGATCGAGCCGCTCATCGGCCTCTGAGACGGCGGGGATATCAGCATGGATAACGTCGCCAACCTGATGCACGGCTTCTCGGTCGCGCTCACCACGCACCATATCCTGCTGATGATGGCAGGCGTGCTGCTCGGCGTGCTCGTCGGGGTGCTGCCGGGGCTTGGTGCGCCCAACGGCGTCTCGCTCCTGCTGCCGCTGACCTTCTCGATGGATCCGGTCTCGGCGATCATCCTGCTGACCTCGCTCTACTGGGGCGCGCTCTTCGGCGGCTCGACGACCTCGATCCTGTTCAACATTCCCGGCGAGCCCTCATCGGTCGCGACGACCTTCGACGGTCACCCGATGGCCAAGCAGGGCAAGGCGACCGAAGCGCTCTCCTTCGCCTTCCTGTCCGCCGGCTTCGGCGCCATGGCCGGCGTCATCCTGATCACGCTGCTCTCCGGCTGGGTCGCGAAATTCGCGCTGCGCTTCTCCTCGCCCGAATATTTCGCCGTCTATTTCATGACCTTCGCGAGCTTCATCGGGCTCGGCGGCGCCTCGCCCTTCAAGACGGTGGTCTCGATGGCGATCGGCTTTGCGCTGGCGACGATCGGCATGGACTCGGTCTCCGGCAATGTCCGCCTGACCTTCGAGTTCGACGTGCTGCTCGCCGGCGTCAGCTTCCTTATCGCGGTGATCGGCCTGTTCGGCATCGGCGAGTTGCTGCTGACCATGGAAGAAGGGCTGAAATTCGAGGGCGTCGCCGCCAAGGTGCGTGTCGGTGACGTGCTGCGCACGGCCGCAAAGCTGCCGCGCTATTGGCTCGCCCTGCTGCGCTCCTCGCTGATCGGCATCTGGATGGGCATCACGCCGGGCGGGCCGACGGCCGCCTCCTTCATGAGCTATGCGATGGCCAAGCGCTCCTCGCGCAACCCGGCCAAGTTCGGCAAGGGCGAGCCCGAGGGTGTGATCGCGCCGGAGACCGCCGACCATGCCGCCGGCTCCGCCGCCATGCTGCCGATGCTGGCGCTCGGCATTCCCGGTTCGGCGACGGCGGCGGTGATGATGGGCGGCCTGATGATCTGGGGTCTCAATCCCGGCCCGACGCTCTTCACCGACCGGCCGGACTTCGTCTGGGGCCTGATCGCCTCGATGTATCTCGGCAATGTCGTGGCCGTGGTGATCGTGCTGGCGACGGTGCCGCTCTTCGCCTCGATCCTACGCATCCCCTTCTCGATCATCGGGCCGATCATCGTGGTGATCTGCTTCATCGGCGCCTTCACCGCCGCGAGCAAGGAGTTCGATATCTGGCTCGCGCTGATCTTCGGCCTCGTCGGCTATGTCTTCAAGAAGCTCGATTATCCGATCGCGCCTCTGGTGCTGGCCATGGTCATCGGCGACAAGGCCGAGGACGCCTTCCGCCAGTCGATGATCTTCAGTCAGGGCTCGCTCTCGATCTTCTGGTCGAACCCGCTGGTCTCCACGTTGATGGCGATCGGCCTCGCGCTCTTGGTCATGCCGGTCATCGGTTCGGTCGCGCGCCGCTTGCGCGGCACCAAGGCCGCCAGCACTGTCTGATCCCCTCCTGTCCGCCACCGACGAGATGACGCCATGACCGAGCCTTACAAGGGCATCCTGCCGATCGCGCCGACCATCTTCCACGAGAACGGCGATCTCGATGTCGAGGGCAACAAGCGCGTCATGGACCTGATGGTCGACCAGGGCGTCGACGGCATCTGCATCCTCGCCAATTTCTCGGAGCAGTTCCTGCTCACCGACGAGGAGCGCGAGCAGGTCATGCGGCTCTCGCTTGAGCAGGTCGCCGGCCGCGTGCCGGTCATCGTCACCACCTCGCATTTCGCGACCCGCATCGCAGCCCAGCGCGCCAAGGCCGCAGCGGACGCCGGCGCCAAGATGCTGATGATGATGCCGCCCTATCACGGCGCGCTGCTCAAGGCCGACGAGCAGGGCATGATCGAGCATTTCAAGGCGGTCGCCGATGCCTGCGGTATCCCGATCATCCTGCAGGACGCGCCGCTCTCCGGCGTGACCATGACCGTGCCCTTCATGATCCGGCTGGCGAAGGAGGTTCCGCTCGTCCGCTATTTCAAGATCGAGGTGCCCGGCACGGCCAACAAGCTGCGCGCGCTGATCGAGGCCGGCGGCGATGCCGTGGTCGGCCCCTTCGACGGCGAGGAGGCGATCACGCTGATGGCCGATCTCGATGCGGGGGCCACCGGAACGATGACCTCGGCGATGATCCCGGACCTGATCAAGCCGATCCTCGCCGCGCACGCTGCTGGCGATCGCAAGCAAGCGGCGGCGCTCTATGCCCGCGTCCTGCCGATTATCAATTACGAGAACCGCCAATGCGGCCTGCGTTCGGCCAAGGCGGTGATGAAGGAGGGCGGTGTCATCAAGTCGGAGGCCGTGCGCCATCCATTGACGCCGCTGCATCCGAAGACCCGCGACGGCCTGATCGAGCTGGCCCGCGAGCTCGATCCGCTGGCGCTGCGCTGGGGCAAATAGGCGATATCCCGACAGGCAGAGGCGGGTTGCGTTTTTTGCTGATCGCACCGCCTTTACAAAGCAGGTCGGATCGCGGGAACCTCGCCGCCGCCTGCCGCCCGGCGGGATGCCACGGACGTCGGAAGGTGAACGCATGCCCAGTCTCAAGCCGGAAACCCGCGAGAAGCTGCGCGGGGTTTCCGTCGCCACGCTCTGCACCGCCCTGTTCAAACGCGGCCTGCGCAACCAGTTCATCCAGGATGTCCGCCCGCTCAACCCTGGCGCCGGCACCATGGTCGGCGAGGCCTTCACGCTCCGCTACATCCCGGCGCGCGAGGACCTGAACTCGCTCTCGGTCTTTCAGGATCGTGCCCATCCCCAGCGCAAGGCGGTCGAGGATTGCCCGCCCGGCGCCGTGATGGTGATCGACAGCCGCAAGGACCCGCGCGCGGCCTCGGCCGGGGGCATCCTCGTCTCGCGCCTGATGAAGCGCGGCGTCGCCGGCGTCGTCACCGATGGCGGCTTCCGGGATTCCTACGAGATCGCCGAATTGCCCTTCCCGAGCTATCACAACCGCCCGTCTTCCCCGACCAACCTGACCCTGCATCAGGCCATCGACATCAACGTCCCGATCGGCTGCGGCGACGTCGCGGTCTTCCCGGGCGATGTCGTGGTCGGCGATGCCGAGGGCGTCATCGTCATCCCCGCCCATCTCGCCGACGAAGTCGCAGTCGAAGCGGTCGAGATGACCGCGTTCGAGGATTTCGTCACGGAGGAGGTCCTGAAGGGCCGCTCGATCCTCGGCCTCTATCCGCCGACGGAGGAGCAGAGCAAGGTCGATTTCGCGGCATGGCGGAAGGCCAACGGCCGCTGATCCGGCCTGCCTGCCGGTTTGAGGTAGGTCAATTGGGGGTCGTCGGCGCCAGTTGCGCCCGGCCCAGAACCATCATCCGGTCGACCTGGAAGCCCGAGCGCTGGAGCGCGTCATGGTCCTGCGGCCAGGCCGCCGATCGCTCCAGCGAGATCGCGATCCGCGGCAGGTCGAGCTCGACCGCGAGCTGGTTGGCGAAGCGCAGCAGCGCGTTGACCAGATGCGTGCCCGGCAGCCGGAGCATCGCCAGTTCCGAGATTTCCAGCGCCGCGCCGCCCGCGATCGTCTGCGCGACGCGGAAGGTGAAGACGGCATGCGGCATGGTTCGCGCGTCGCGCAACGTGAAGACGCCGCGGGGCCGCGCGCCATCATGCGAATTGTCGCGCACGAAGGCGGCCCAGCCCTCCGGCGTCACCTCCGGATGCAGCATGGCGACGAGGCTGAAGACCGTGTCGGCGCCGGCCGGCGCGATGCGCGCGACCTCGAAGATATCATCGCCCGTCACCGTAGCCTCTCCCGAATTCAGGGCCGCACGGTGGTTGCGCTGGGCCTGTCGTCGCATTGATCTGGATCAATTTCGCCGGCTGCGGCAGGAAGCGTGCTTTGAGCCCCTGTCCGCCTCGGTTATGATCGAGCCGACAAGCGGGAAGATGCGATCGTGAACTGTCACCCTTCGGCCTGTAGCGCCGCGCACCGTGGTGAAGGCAATTGCCGAAGCTGCATGGTGCGTCTCGTCAGCGTCTGCGCGTCTCTTTCGGACGATGAGCTGTCGCTGCTGGAATCCCTCGCGCATCCCACGCATTTCGCCTCGGGCGAGACGTTGTTCACGCAGGGGCGCGAGGCGCATTCCGTCTACAACGTCACGGCCGGCGTCGTGCGCCTCTACAAGCTTCTCTCGGACGGTCGCCGTCAGGTCGTCGGCTTCGCCCTGCCGGGCGATTTCCTTGGCCTCGCGATGCGCGACGCCTACGGCTTCTCGGCCGACGCGATCGGCGAGGTCGCGGCTTGCGCCTTCTCGCGCGGCGCCTATACGGCCCTGGTCGATGCCAAGCCGCATCTGCTCAAGCGGCTGCACGAGTTCGCCACCCATGAGCTGACGCTCGCCCATGAGCAGATGATGCTGCTCGGCCGGCGGACCGCCGAGGAGAAGCTGATCTGCTTCCTGCTCGGCATGCAGCAGCGCTGGGCCAGGCTCGGCAAGCCCTCGGTCACGGTGCCCCTGCCGATGACGCGGCAGGACATCGCCGATTTCCTCGGCCTCACCATCGAGACCGTCAGCCGCACCTTCACCCGCCTGGCCAAGGACAAGACCATCCTGATCGTCCCGGGCGGCGTGCGCGTGATGAATGCCGAGCGCATGAGCGCCGTCGCGGCCTGAGCCTGCGCTGCGGCGCCGCACTCTACGCGGTGCCGCCCTTGACCTGAATCAACGCCCCTCCGCCCCCCGCTCGTTAAGTCTCACGCGAATGGCGCGCTCATGCGCTGGCGACGAAGCGGGGTCAGAAGGTGACGGCAACGGCAAGCCCAGTCAGGCAAGCGACTGTCGGCGAAATGATGGGAATGCTGATCGCGGCGGCCTGCGTGCTGCCTTTGATCATCATCGCCGCGCTGACCGAGAATTCCGGTTACGCCTTCCACGCCATGCTCGGCGTCCTGGCGTCCGTCGTCAGCATCGTCCTCATCGCCAATCGCTGCTTCGACGGCACCGTCCCGGTCGAGCCGCAGGAGATCGATGGCAAGCCCAACTACAATATGGGGCCGGTCAAGTTCGCGACCGTGGCCTCGATGATCTGGGGCATCGCTGGTTTCGCGGTCGGGCTGATCATCGCGCTGCAGCTCGCCTTCCCGGATCTCAACTTCGACCTGCCCTGGACCAATTTCGGCCGGATGCGGCCGCTGCACACCTCGGCGGTGATCTTCGCCTTCGGCGGCAACGTGCTGATCGGAACGTCCTTCTACGTCGTGCAGCGCACCTGCCGCGCGCGCCTCGCGGGCATCTTGTCGCCCTGGTTCGTCGTCCTCGGCTACAATTTCTTCATCGTCATCGCCGGCACCGGCTACCTGCTGGGGATCACCCAGGCCAAGGAATACGCCGAGCCGGAATGGTATGCCGATCTCTGGCTGACCATCGTCTGGGTCGTCTACCTGCTGGTCTTCCTGGGCACGGTGATGAAGCGCCGGGAGCCGCATATCTATGTGGCGAACTGGTTCTATCTCGGCTTCATCCTGACCATCGCGGTCCTGCATATCGGCAACAACGTTGCCGTGCCGGTCTCGCTGTTGTCGCCGCGCTCCTACGGTCTCTGGTCGGGCGTGCAGGATGCGATGTTCCAGTGGTGGTACGGCCATAACGCGGTCGGCTTCTTCCTCACCGCCGGCTTCCTCGCGATCATGTACTACTTCGTGCCCAAGCGCGCGGAGCGGCCGATCTACAGCTACCGGCTCTCGATCATCCATTTCTGGGCGCTGATCTTCATCTATATCTGGGCCGGCCCCCACCACCTCCACTACACCGCTCTGCCCGACTGGGCGCAGACGCTGGGCATGACATTCTCGATCATGCTGTGGATGCCCTCCTGGGGCGGCATGCTCAACGGCATCATGACGCTCTCCGGCGCCTGGGACCGGCTGCGCACCGATCCCGTGCTGCGGATGATGGTGGTCTCGCTCGCCTTCTACGGCATGGCCACCTTCGAGGGACCGCTGATGTCGATCAAGGCGGTGAACGGCCTGTCGCATTACACCGACTGGACCATCGGCCATGTCCATGCCGGCGCGCTCGGCTGGGTCGCCTATATCTCCTTCGGCGCGATCTACTGCCTCGTGCCCTGGCTCTGGAACCGCAAGGGTCTCTACTCGCTCAAGCTGGTGAGCTGGCATTTCTGGATCTCGACGCTCGGGATCGTCTTCTACATCTGCGCGATGTGGGTCTCCGGCATCCTCCAGGGCCTGATGTGGCGCGCCTACACCTCCCTCGGTTTCCTCGAGTACTCGTTCATCGAGACCGTGGCGGCGATGCACCCCTTCTATGTGATCCGCGCACTGGGCGGCGCCCTGTTCCTGATCGGCGCACTGATCATGGCCTTCAACCTCTGGATGACCGTGCGCTCGGAGAGCGCGGCCGAGATGCCGCGCGTGGACGAGGCGCCGGCGCCGCTGGCCATGGCCGTCTGAGGAGTTCCGGGCAATGACGAGCATCGAACACAAGCCCGTGCGCAAGTCGCTCTGGGCCAAGCACAAGATCTTCGAGACCAACTCGATCGTCCTGGTCATCGGTACGTTGCTGGTGATCTCGATCGGCGGCCTCGTCGAGATCGCGCCGCTTTTCTACCTGAAGAACACGATCGAGACCGTGCAGGGCATGCGCCCCTACACGCCGCTCGAACTCGCCGGCCGCGGGATCTATGTCCGCGAGGGCTGCTATAACTGCCACAGCCAGATGATCCGGCCGCTGCGCGACGAGGTCGAGCGCTACGGGCATTACTCGCTCGCGGCCGAGAGCATGTACGACAAGCCCTTCCAGTGGGGCTCCAAGCGCACCGGGCCGGACCTCGCCCGCGTCGGCGGCAAATATTCCGACGAGTGGCAGCGGGCGCATCTGGCCGAGCCGCGCGCGGTCGTGCCGCAATCGATCATGCCGGGCTATCCCTTCCTGGCGAAGACCGAGCTGAAATACGGCGACATCGCCGATGAATTGCGCGCCAACCGGGCCGGCGGCGTGCCCTACACCGACGCGATGATCGCCGAGGTCGAAAGCGACCTGAAGGCGCAGGCGACGCCGGACCACCCCGGCCAGTCCGAGCTGGAGAAGCGCTACCCCAAGGCGCAATCGCGCGATTTCGACGGCGACCCGCAGCGCATCACCGAAGCCGACGCCCTGATCGCCTATCTCCAGGCGCTCGGCACGTTCGTCGACTTCAAGCTCTACGACGACAAGGCCAACATCCGCTGAGCGAGGCTGCCATGCAAACGACCTATCACTGGCTTGCCGGTTTCGCCCAGTCCGCCGGCCTTCTCTACTTCGTCGCCGTCTTCCTCGGCGTCTGCGTCTACGCCTTCTGGCCGAAGAACCGCGCCCGCTTCGATCAAGCCGCGCTCAATCCGCTGCGCGAGGACTGATCATGGACCAGAAGAGCCACGACGCCCCGCATGTCGATCCGCATACCGGCATCGCCACCACCGGCCATGAATGGGACGGCATCCGCGAGCTCAACACGCCGCTGCCGCGCTGGTGGCTCGGCATCTTCTACGCCACCATCGTCTGGTCGATCGGCTACTGGGTCGTCTACCCGGCCTGGCCGCTCTTGACCGACACCACCAGGGGCGTGATCGGCTATGCCAGCCGCGCCGATATCAGCGCCGACATGGCGCAGCTCAAGGCGCAGCGCGCGGCCCAGGCCGCCGGAATGGCGGATGCCACGCCAGCGCAGATCAAGGCCGATCCGGCCCTCTTCCTGATCGCGATGGCGCAGGGCAAGGCCGCCTTCGGCGACAACTGCGCCGCCTGCCACGGCGTCGGTGGCGCCGGCGCCAAGGGCTATCCCAACCTGAACGATGACGACTGGCTCTGGGGGGGCTCGTTTGAGGCGATCATGCAGACGCTGCGCCACGGTATCCGCGTCGCCGGCAATGACGAGACGCGGGTGAGCCAGATGCCGGCTTTCGGCCGCGACGGCATGCTCAAGCGTGACGAGATCAATGCCGTCGCCAACCATGTCCGCGAGCTCGCCAGCCTTTCGACGGAGCCCAAAGCCAATCTTGCGCTCGGCCGCAAGCTCTTCGCCGATAACTGCGCCGCCTGCCACGGCGAGACCGGCAAGGGCAACGTGGAGATGGGCGCACCGAATCTGACCGACGCGATCAGCCTCTACGGCATGGACATGGCGTCGCTGACCGAGACCATCACCAACAGCCGCAACGGCGTGATGCCGGCCTGGGGCGGGCGCCTCGACGAGGCCACGCTGAAGGCACTGACCATCTACGTCCACTCGCTGGGGGGAGGGCAGTAGCGTGAGCACGGCCGGGGCCGACCCTGACGACACCCCGCTCTTCGCGGCGTCGGCGAAGGTCTATCCGCAGAGCGTGTCCGGCCCGTACCGGCGCGCGAAATGGGCGATCCTGTTCCTGTGCCTCGGCATCTACTACCTGCTGCCGTTCCTCCGCTGGGACCGCGGCCCGTATCTGCCCGATCAGGCGGTGCTGGCCGATATCGCCAATGGCCGCTTCTACTTCTTCTTCATCGAGATCTGGCCGCAGGAGGTCTACTATTTCACCGGCCTGCTGATTCTGGCCTCCTTCGCGCTCTTCCTGATGAACGCGCTCGCGGGCCGGGTCTGGTGCGGCTATCTCTGCCCGCAGACGGTCTGGACCGATCTGTTCCTCGCCGTCGAACGCGTCTTCGAGGGCGACCGGCGCGAGCGCATGCGCCTGGATGACGCGCCCTGGAGCTTCGGCAAGCTCTGGCGCAAGGTGACCAAGCACGCGGTCTGGATCGTCATCGCCTGGTGGACCGGTGGTGCCTGGGTTCTCTATTTCTCCGATGCGCCGACGCTGGTGCGGGAGCTCGCGACCTTCGCCGCGCCGCTCTCGGCCTATGTCTGGATCGCGATCCTGACCTTCACGACCTATACGCTCGCCGGCATCATGCGCGAGCAGGTCTGCAAGTTCATGTGCCCCTGGCCACGCATCCAGGCGGCGCTGACCGACGATGAGGCGCTCAACGTCACCTATCGCTATGATCGCGGCGAGCCGCGCGTCTCGGTCAAGCAGGGCTTGAAGCTGAAGGCGCAGGGCGCGCCGGCCGGCGATTGCATCGACTGCCATCAATGCGTCGCGGTCTGCCCGGTCGGCATCGACATTCGCGACGGCGCCCAGCTCGACTGCATCCAGTGCGGGCTCTGCATCGATGCCTGCGACACCGTCATGGCCAAGGTCGACCGCCCCAAGCGGCTGATCGCCTATGACACCGAAACCAACGTCAAGCGCCGCATGGCCGGCCAACCCGCCATCTACCGCCCGTTTCGGGCGCGAACGGCGATCTATGCGGCGCTGATCGTCGTGGTGGGCGGGGCCATGCTCTGGCAGCTCGCGACGCGCCGCACCGCCGGTATCTCCGTGCTGCACGAGCGTGCCCCGCTCTTCGTGACGTTGAGCGACGGCTCGATCCGCAACGCCTATGCGGTCCGCCTGCTCAACAAGCGCCCGGAAATCCGCCCCTTCGCGCTGACTGTCGATGGCCTGCCCGGTATCCGCATCGAGGTGGTCGGTGTTGCACCTACGGCCGATGTCAGGCCGGTCGTGACCGTCGATCCCGATTCCTCGCGCGAAGTGCGCGTGCTCATCACCGTGCCGGCCGGCGTGCCGCTCGAGGCGTCGCAGTCCATCACCATCACCGCCTCGGACCTTTTCGCCGGGGAGACCGTGCGCGCGGCCGACCATTTCATGGCGCCCGGAGCCAAACCATGAGCTGCTGCGGAGTTTTCCTGATGCCCTGCGACGCCCCTGCCGCCCCGCGCCCGCGCCGCCCCTTCAAGCTGACCGGCGGCATGGTCGCGGCGATGCTGGTGCTGTTCTTCGGCGTCATCGTATCGGTCAATGCGACGATCCTGACGGTCGCGCTGCGCACCATGCCGGGCGTCGAGACCAAGAGCGCTTACGAGACCAGCCAGCACTTCAACGAGGAGATCGCCCGCCAGCAAGAGCGCGACGCGCGCGGCTGGAAGGCTGTGGCCACGCTCGCCCGCCAGGGCGAGGGCGCCGCGCTCGGCGTGACCCTGGCGGACCGCCTCGGTCAGCCGCTCTCCGGATACACCGCGACGGCGCGACTGCGCCACCCCGCGACCTCGGCGCGCGATCACGCCGTCACGCTGAACGAGCGCCAACCCGGCCGCTACGAGGCCGGTCTCGACCGCGTCGAGACCGGTTCCTGGATACTGGAGCTGCAGGTGCGACGAGGCGAAGAAATCGTCTTCGCCTCGCGCAGCCGCATCACCCTGCCGGAGAAATAGAATGGCAGCGCAGGACCTCTCCGTCTTCGTGCGCCATCGCGATGGCGGCATCGCCAGCATGGAACTGGCGGTCGACGGCATCCGCTGCGCCGGCTGCATGCAGGCGATCGAGAGCGGGCTCGGCCGCGAGCCCGCCATCCTCGGCGCCCGCGTCAATCTCGCACTGAAGCGCGTCTCGGTCGAATGGCGCGAAGCGCTGCTCAGACCGGAGGCCGTCGTCGACAAGCTCGGCGCGCTCGGCTTCAAGGCCTATCCTTTCGTCGCCGAGCGGCAGGAGGACGGTGCTGTCGCCGAGGAACGCAGCCTGATGCGCCGGCTCGGCGTCGCCGGCTTCGCCTCGATGAACATCATGCTGCTCTCGGTCGCCGTCTGGTCCGGCAATAGCGGCGATATCGACCCGACGACGCGCGATTTCTTCCACTGGCTCTCGGCGCTGATCGCCCTGCCGACGGCCGCCTATGCGGGCCGCCCCTTCTTCGATAGCGCGTTGCGTGCCCTCAAGGCCGGCGCCGTCAACATGGACGTACCGATCACCATCGGCGTCGTGCTGGCGCTGGTCATGTCCGTCGCGGAGACCTGGACCCATGGCCGCCATGCCTATTTCGACGGCGTGGTGATGCTGCTCTTCTTCCTGCTGATCGGGCGCTATCTCGACCAGCTCATGCGCCGCCGCACCCGCGACCTTGCCGGCAATCTTGCTGCGCTCAAGGCCGAGACCGCGACCAGGCTCACTGACGACGGCAACTGGACGATCACGCCAATCGCGGCGGTCCAGCCGGGTGACTGCGTTCTCGTGCGTCCGGGCGAGCGCGTCTCGGTCGACGGCATCGTCGAGACCGGCCGCTCCGAGCTCGACCAGAGCCTCGTCACCGGCGAGACCGCCCCCGCCGCGATCGGTCAGGGCGAACGGGTCCATGCCGGCACGCTGAATCTCACGGGCGCCCTGACCATCCGCGTCGAGGCGGCCGGGCAAGGCACGCTGCTCGACGAGATCGACCGGCTCATGAATCAGGCCGTTGGCAGCCGCTCGCGCTATGTCCGCCTCTCGGATCGGGCGGCACGGCTTTATGCGCCGGTCGTCCATACCCTGTCGGCAGCGACCTTTCTCGGCTGGCTCGCCTGGGGACTGCCTTGGCCCGAAGCCTTGATGATCGCCGTGACCGTGCTGATCATCACTTGTCCCTGTGCGCTCGGCCTCGCGATCCCCGCCGTGCAGGTCGTGGCGGCCTCCGCCCTGTTCAAATGCAGGATCATGCTCAAGGAGGGTGATGCGCTGGAGCGCCTCGCCGAGGCCGATATCGCCGTCTTCGACAAGACGGGCACGCTCACCCTGCCCGAGCCCGATATCCTGAACCCTGAGGCATTAGCACCTGAGCGCCGGGCCGAGATCGGTGCGCTCGCCGCAGCCAGCAGCCACCCGCTGGCGCAGGCTCTGGCCCGCGCGCTCGGTAACACCTCTCCGCGAACGGATGTTCGCGAGGAGCGTGGACACGGCCTGTCGGCGGGGGAGGAGGCTGACGAGCAGCGGCTCGGCAGCCTCGCCTTCTGCGATGCCGAAGCTGAGGCCCTCGCGGTCAAGGCGCGGCACCCGGGCGCCTCCTTCATCGCCTATCGGCATGGCTCATATCGCACCGTACTGGCACTCGGTCAGAGCCTGCGTCCGGATGCGCGCGCGACGATCGACGCCCTGCGCGCGGCAGGCCTGGAGGTCGCGATCCTCTCCGGCGATCGGCTGGAAGCGGTCGCGCCGATCGCGGCCGCGCTCGACATCGCACATATCCAGGCCGGCCTGCTGCCGGCCGATAAGCTCGATCGGCTCGACAGCATGGCGGCGAATGGCCGCAAGGTGCTGATGGTCGGAGACGGGCTGAACGATGCGCCGGCGCTCGCTGGCGCGCATGTCTCGATTTCCCCGGTCAGCGCCACACATCTGGCGCAGGCCGCGGCGGATATCGTCTTCCTCGGCGACAGCCTCGCGCCGGTTGCGTCCGCGCTCGGCATCGCCCGGAAGGCGCGCGGGCTGATGCTGCAGAACCTCTGGTTTGCCGTGCTCTACAACGCGGTCGCGGTACCGATCGCGATTGTGGGGCTGGCGACGCCGCTGGTCGCTGCCATCGCCATGTCGGGCTCGTCGCTGGTGGTGACGCTCAACGCCCTGCGCGCACGCCGCGCGAGGTCTTCGGAGGCAGAGGCATGAACATCATCGTCATCCTGTTTCCCCTTGCGCTGGGGCTCGGCCTTTTGGGCCTGGGTGCCTTCTTCTGGTGCATGCGATCAGGTCAGTTCGCCGATCTCGAAGGCGCCGCCTGGCGCGTGCTCCAGGACGACGATGCTGCCGCGCCGACTGCGGAAAAGCAGACGCGTTGATGCTTGTCGCAAGCCTGAGCGCGCCAGCTTCGGACACCGGAAAGCGGACCGGCGGAACGGTCTCTTAACCCTGCCGGGCTAGGACTGGGTTTCAGGTTAACGAAGCGTAGTGTTCGCCTAAGCCCATGCAAAAACTGGATCGTCTTCGCCGCGCGAACGCCGTCGTTTCCGAGGATAATCGCCTCGTTCAACCACAGCAGACCGCACTCTCCGCAACCCCGGAAACCTCTGCCGCAGAGCCGCTTCACAGCGATCCGGCATCGTCCAGTCTCTGGCCGACCTATGTCCGCCCGTCGCGCTCCGCCGACGCCCAGCGCAAACTGGCACAGGCCGAGCGGGAACTCTCCGCTTCGCCGGTCCTCGGGCAGCGTTTCGACATCAGCCTGTCCCCGAACGCTCCTGTGCAGGGCGAGAGCCGCGTCCGCTTCTGGCGCACGCCGGATCACCTGATCCGGCAGGTCTGGGGCGCGCCGGGCACCGAGCCGGTGCCTGAAACCCTGATGGATGAACCGGTCGATGTCGAATTGACTTTCGACGCCGGCGAGAACGCCTTCGTCGATGAGATGCAGCCCGTCGAGATGGCGTTCGAGACGCCTGTGGAGATCGCTGCTCACCCTGAACAGGATGTCGCGACACCGCTCGATTTCATCTCGGACCACGCCTTCTGGGAATGCGTGCCCGAGGCCGAGCGCGACGACGCCGATTTCGCGTTCGATCCCGTTGCGCCGTCGATGACGGCGGAAGCGATGACCCATGCTCCGACGGCTGCCTTTGGGCAGCCTCCGGTCACAACGCCTGAACCCGCGCTGCTCGCGATGACAGCTCCGGTTCTAGCGCCCGCCTGGTCTGGCTTCGGCTGGGGGCAGGGCTATCAGGTGAGCTTCCAGATTGCGACACCGTCCTGGCAGGTGCCTGCCACTGAGACCTCTGTGACCGAGGATGACGCCCCAACTGCGGCCGAACCTGTCGCTGCGGCAAAGCCCGGCGTGCCGCTGGCGCGCAGCACGCGGCCTGTGGTCGAGTCCAAGCCCGTTCAGCCTCAGCCGGCCCAGCCCGCACCGGTTCAGCCTGAACCCGTTCGTCCCGAGCCGGTGGCGGTCGAATCGGCCAAGGTCACCCCGTTCCGGGCAAAACTTCGCCTCGTCGAACTGCCCGTCGTGCAGGATGCCGGCTTCCAGTTGCCGCCGATCGAGTTTTTGGCCGAACCGCCGCCAACACAGGATGAGAGGCTGCCGGTCGAGGTGCTTCAGCAGAACGCCGGCCTGCTCGAAGGCGTTCTCGAAGACTTCAACATCCGTGGCGAGATCGTCCAGGCCTGCCCCGGCCCGGTCGTCACCTTGTACGAACTCGAGCCTGCCCCCGGCATCAAGAGCTCCCGCGTTATCTCTTTGGCGGACGACATTGCGCGTTCGATGAGCGCTGTGTCGGCTCGTGTTGCGGTGGTTCAGGGCAAGAACGCGATCGGCATCGAACTGCCCAACACCCGCCGCGAGACCGTCTTCCTGCGCGAGCTTCTGGCCAGCCAGGATTTCGAGGCGACCAAGCACAAGCTCGCGCTCTGCCTCGGCAAGACCATCGGCGGCGAGCCGGTGATCGCGGACTTGGCGCGCATGCCTCACCTGCTCGTCGCCGGCACCACCGGCTCGGGTAAGTCCGTCGCGATCAACACCATGATCCTGTCGATCCTCTACCGGCTCAAGCCGGAGGAGTGCCGCCTGATCATGGTCGATCCCAAGATGCTCGAACTCCGCTCAGCGGCGGCGCCGTCTCGATGGCCGGTTTATAGGCCAGGCCCGGATTGGAAGTCAACACGCCTGATGAAGTTTTTTTGACGGATCGCATTTCTTGTTCCGAAGCCCGCTGAAACAGGCCTGGAAGGCCCTTGTTTGCACGCTTTGGCGTGGTTCCAAGTCGGGGCCGGCTATCCAATCCCGGCCTCGACCCTTGTCTGGCTCTGCTGCGGTGCGAAGTTTTTTCCCGCGAAGATCGACCGAGGTCCGGCGTTTCGAATGGTCGGCCTTCCCGACACAGCTTTCGAACGACGAACGGGCGGAGTTGTCCGGCCCGGTATATAGTACATGCAAGCGCGCTCTTGCGCGCGAGCGCGTCGAAGGCAGGCGGGCGATATCCGCTCTATCCCAAAACAGCCGCAATCTCCCAGCACAGGAGGTCGTCCACGGCTGAACGGATTGATTCCGGCTCCCGGCACGGGCATGGTCCTGGCGCGCTTTCGTCAGGGCGCGCTCAAGGCGCCTTCGCGGCAGCGAGGGTTGCCATCGAGATTTCGAGACAGCCCGCAAGAAGCAGCCGCCACACGATGAACGCCCATCCCGAGTTCGCACAGCCGGCCGAGCCGCTCGCCCCCGAGGCGGCGGCCCTGCTGGTCGATCTCGGGATCGAGCCGCCGATCCAGCCCGGCGATTCCCGCCAGCAGCCTTTGGATCGTCGTGGCGTCTCGCTGCGCTGGCTCTTCGCCTGCGCGCTCGTCGGTTCCTGCGGTGCGGCTCTGCTCGGCGCGGCCATCCTGGTAGCGATGCGCGGCGACACCAGCTATCCCGAACAGCCGGAGACGGTCGCGATCCGCGCCTCCTCGGCCGCCGGCGAAGGCGGCGGCGCACGCAAGGCCGACAAGCTCGTCGCGGACCAACCGGTCATGTCGGCGCGCCACACCTTGCGCGCGCCGATGTCACAGCGCACCGGCAACCGCGAGGTCATTCGCGTCCGCCCCTTCGTCCGCCTGGCTTCCAACCTGTCGCTCACCACCGGCGTCTATGCCAGCAATATCCCGCCCTTCAATCCGCTGCGCCTGTTCGCCGAGGGAGGCCAGCCCGAGGAACGCTATGCCGAGCCGGCCCAGGACATGCCGGATGCCGACGTCACCATCGTCAAGCGCGATCTCGGCGACCTGACCCTGCCCTCCGGCAAGCCGCAGCTCAGCGATGCCGAGGTGATCTCGCAGGTCGAGGAAGAGCGCGCCAACATGGCCAATTCCGGCCGCCAGCGCAGCTTGCCGATCCCGCCGCAACTGATGCTGAGCCGCACGCTCACCGGCACGGCGACGCCCGGCACCGATATTCTCGCCTACGCGCCGGCGACCGATACCCGCTTTTCCGGCATCGAGGTCCGCGTCGTGCCGGAGAACGTCACCAACGCGCCTAAGACGCCGATCCCCGCCTCGCGCGAGCCTCTCGTCGAGGACAAGCTGGTGATGGCCAAGCGCGGCGAGAATTTCGAGCAGGTCATGCGCGGCGCCGGCGCCGCGCCCGAATTGGTCCGCACGATGATCGCGGCCTTCGGCAGCAAGGTCCGAACCTCGGCCCTGCCCGACGGCCAGGTGCTGCAGGTGCTCTATGCGCCGGGCCCGCGCCCGGGCGACCCCCGGCAGATCATGCGCGTCTCGCTGCTCAGCAACGGCCAGCCCGATGCCTCGATCGCGATGAGCGACAAGGGCGCTTTCGTGCCGGTCGACCTGCCCCGCCAGGATGCCGCCGGCCCGCAGAGGCCGCAGCGGCGCAATACCGAGGATAGCGAGGACGACGAGAGCTCGGGCGGCGCCCGGCTCTACGAGAGCCTCTACGAGACCGGCGCCCGCCACGATCTGCCGCGCCCTCTGGTCGATGAGCTCGTGCGGATCTTCTCCTATGATCTCGATCTCCAGCAGCGCGTCCATGGCGGCGACAATCTGGAGGTGATCTTCACCGAGGAGGACGAGAGCGAGCGGGCCGAGATTCTGTCGGCGAGCCTGACCGTCAATGGCGAGACCCGCCGCGTCTTCCGCTACCAGGCCCCTGATGACGGGCTGATCGAGTACTTCGACGACGAGGGCAAGTCGCTGAAGAAGTTCCTGCTGCGCAAGCCGATCGCCGACGGCGAGCTGCGCTCCGGCTTCGGCATGCGCTACCATCCGATCATGCGCTATTCGAAGATGCATACCGGCATCGACTGGTCGAACCGGATCGGCACGCCGATCCTGGCTGCCGGCAATGGAACCATCCAGCAGGCCGGCTGGTCGTCCGGCTATGGCAAGCACACGGTGATCCAGCACGCCAACGGCTATGCCACCACCTATTCGCACCAGTCGAATTTCGCGGCCGGCATCGTGCCGGGCGCCAAGGTGCGGCAGGGCCAGGTCATCGGCTATCTCGGCAATACCGGCCTCTCGACCGGCCCGCACCTGCATTACGAGGTCAAGGTCAACGGCAATTTCGTCAATCCGATGAAGATCCGCGTGCCCCGGGGGCGTGAGCTCGAGGGCGCGACCCTGGCCGAATTCAAGCGCCAGCGCGACGAGATCCGCGGCCTGATCGAGAAGGCCGGCGGGACGCTCGCGCAGTTGCGTTGAACGCATGACGGCAAAGCGTCCGGTCCCTCGTCACGCTTGCAAAGCTTGACAGAGCGCGCGCAAGCGGACACCGCGGAAGCAGGCGTTCCTCTCTCGCGAGCTCCGAAGCCATGGTCGCTTCTCTCCTCGTCGTCCTGCCCGTCTTCGGGCTGATCGGCCTCGGCTATCTCGCGCGCTGGACCAAGCTCCTGCGCGAGACCACCGGAGAGGGCCTCTCCGACTTCGTCTTCGTCCTCGCCGTGCCTTGTCTGCTGTTCCGCACGCTCGCCAAGGCCGATATCCCGGTGACCCAGCCCTGGGGTTACTGGATCGCCTATTTCGCCGGGCTCGCCGTCGTCTGGGCCCTGGCCATGGTCATCGCCTCCCGCTTCTTTGCGCGAAAGGGGCCGGAACTGGTCGTCTCGGGCTTTGCCGCCGCCCAGTCGAACACCGTCTTCGTCGGCGTGCCCATGATCCTGAAGGCCTATGGTGATGCCGGCGCCGTGCCGCTCGGTCTGCTCCTTGCCGTCCATCTGCCGGTCACGATGACGGCGGCGACGCTGCTGGCCGAAGGGCGCTCGGCCTCGATCCCGCTCCTGATCAAGCGCCTCTTCACCCATCCGATCATCATCGGCATCATCCTCGGCTCGGCCGTGCGGCCGGTCATCCACCTCATCCCCACGCCTGTCTGGACGCTGGTCGACCTGCTCGCCGGTGCCGCCGTGCCCTGCGCGCTGATCAGCCTGGGCATCGCCATGCGGCGCTACGGCCTCGAATCCGGCCTCGCCTTGCCGACAGTGCTGAGCGGGCTGAAGCTCGGCCTGCATCCCCTGCTGGTCTATTGGCTGGCGACGCGGGTCTTCGAGATGCCGGCCCATTGGTCGGGCGTCGCCGTGCTGTTCGCGGCCTGCCCCTGCGGGATCAACGCCTATCTCTTCGCCGAGCGCTACCGGCAGGGCGTGGCGGACGCATCGAGCGCGATCACGCTCTCGACCCTGCTCTCGCTCTTCTCGACCGCGGCCTGGCTGACCTTCCTCGGCGTCGGCTGAAGGGATCAGGCGAAGCCGAGCTGCCGGCGAATCTCGGCCGCGGTAACGCTCCCGGCACGCAGAGCTGCCAAGCTTTGCGAATCGCGGCTCTTGGCGAGCTTTTGCCCGTCATTGTCGAGCAGCAACCGATGGAAATGATAGAGCGGCGTCGGCAGGCCGAGCAGGCGCTGCAGCAGCACATGGACATCCGTCGCCGCCTCCAGGTCACGGCCGCGCACGACATGGGTTACGCCCTGCAGCGCATCGTCGACCGTGACGGCGAGATGATAGCTCGTCGGCACGTCCTTGCGGGCGAGAACCACATCGCCCCAGCGTTCCGGCGCGGTCTGGACAACGTGCCGGGCATCCTCCGCATCGAAGACCGTGTAGGCCAGTGATCGTCCCGCCGCCGCGATCGCCGCGGTCATGTCGAGCCGCAGCACATGCGGCTTCCCGGTCGCGCTGCGTCGCGCCGCCTCGTCCGGATCGAGTCCCTTGCAGGAGCCGGGATAGAGCGGCGCGCCATCGGGATCGACCGGCCAGGGTTGCCCGGTCGCGGCCTGCCGCTCCGCGACCGCATTGCGGATCTCCTGTCGCGAGCAGAAGCAGGGATAGATCAGCCCATGCCGGCGCAAGCTTGCGAGCGCCGCGGCATAGTCGTCAAAATGTGCGGATTGCTTGCGGACACCAGGCTCGAACCGGATGCCGAGCCAATCCAGGTCCGTCTCGATCCCGCCGACGAATTCCGGCCGGCATCGCATCAGGTCGATATCCTCGATCCGCAGCAGCAGGCGTCCGGCGAAACGCTGCGCCAGCGCCTCGTTGGTCAGGGCCGACAGTGCATGGCCGAGATGGAGGCGCCCGTTCGGACTCGGCGCGAAGCGGAAAACCTGCTGACTGGAATCGGGTGGAGCGGGCGCCATCTCTTCTGTCTAGGGATTACGCACCCGGGCGCCAAGCCGCTCCCTGCTGACGAGAGCCGTCGCCTCTGCCAACGATAGCGGGATCATGATCGAGAGAATCACATCCAACGCCGATCTCGAGGAAGGCATGGCCGCGCTGGTCGCCCTCCATCCCGACTGGCAGCCGATCGTCGCGCGGACCGGCCTGCCGCCGCTCAGGCTGCGCGAGGGCGGCTTTCCAGGCCTCGCCGCGATCATCGTCTCCCAGCAATTGTCGGTTGCCAGCGCACGCGCGGTCTGGAACCGCTTCGCCAGCGTCTTCGTGCCGCTGACGCCTGAGCGCGTCCTGGCCGCGACAGATGACGACATGCGCCTGTCCGGCCTGTCGCGTCCGAAGCAGCGCACCCTGCTCGCGCTTGCTAGCGCATTGGTCGAGCGGCGCTTTGCCTTCGAGGCGCTCGACCATGCCTCTCCCGAGGAGGTCCACGCCCGGATGACGGCGATCTCCGGCATCGGCCCCTGGACCGCTGATGTCTATCTGCTGTTCTGCCTCGGCCATCGCGACGGCTTCGCCGCCGGCGATCTCGCCATCCAGGAGGCTGCGCGCCACGCCTTCGGCCTCACCATGCGCCCGAAGCCGGCCGAGCTGCAGGCGATGGCGGAGGCCTGGCGCCCTTGGCGCGGTGTCGCGGCGCGACTGCTCTGGGCCGATTACGCCCTGCTGAAGCGCCGCGAAGGTATCAATGCCTGAGGCGCAGCGTTTTCAATAAAGAGCACGGGTCATCCCGGACGCAGCGAAGCGAAGATCCGGGATCCATGCCAGAACCCTCACTGTAAGCGCTCCGGCATGGATCCCGGGTCAAGCCCGGGATGACGCGTGTTTCCGCGTCAGAACAAGAAACGAAGAGACATGATCCAGGATCAGCCCCGCGTGATCTTCAGTGCCGTCTGCGCCGCCGCTTTCAGCATGCCGGAATCGCTCATCACCGTGACCATGCGCGCACCCATTTCAAGGCCCTGTTTGGCGCGTTCGGCGGTCGCGCAATAGAACGCGACGGGCTTGTTCACCGCCGAAGCGCGGGCCACGACATGCTTGAGCGCTTCGTCGACCTCGCGCGCGGTGGCATCGACCTTCGCCCCGCCGGAGAGCGCGATCGACAGGTCGGACGGCCCGACGAACAGGGCGTCGATCCCGTCCAGCGCCAGGATATCGTCGACGATCGCCATCGCTTCGCGCGTCTCGATCATCGCGAAGGTCATCGAGAAGCTGTTGGCGGTCTTGAGATAGCTGTTCTGATCGAGACCAGAGGCCCCGAGTCCGCCATAGCTGCCCCAGCTCCGCTCGCCCATCGGCGGATACTTGGCATAGGCCGCGAAGCGGCGGGCATCCTCCATCGTGTTGATCATCGGCGCGATCACGCCGGAGGCACCGCTGTCGAACAGCTTCGAGACGTTCTGGAATTCGCCGACCGGAATGCGCGCGATCACCGGCTTGCCGGCGGCATTGATCAGCGGGATCGCGCGGATGACCTCGGCCAGCGTGATCGGCCCGTGCTGCATGTCGAGCGTGATCGCGTCGAAATCCTCCTGCGCCAGGAGCGCCGAGACGGACGGATCGGGCAGGCCGCACCAGGCCGAGACGACGCTGTCACCCCTGGCGAAACGATCGGCGAGGGAAGCGAGGACGGTGGGCTTGGCCATGGTCGAGTTCATCCGGTTTGGGCCGCATTCCGGGCGTTGCGGCAATCGCTGCAGGTTGACCAGTGCCGGGCCGGAAAAGCAAACGGGCGCCCATGCGCCCGTTTCAGAGACGTCCTGCGTCAGCCGGGACGCGCCCGGCGAGGTCGGCTCAGCGGCCGGCCTGGATGTCGTCGGCCGCCTTGATCAGGAGCTCGGTCATCACGGTGCGGATCTCGGCATCCGCGACAGTGACGCTGGCGAGCGCGAAGTCGTTCTTGACCTTGCGCACCACGTCCTCGTCGCCGGCCTCCTCGAAATCGGCCACGACGACCGACTTGGCATAGGCTTCCGCATCTGCGCCGCTCTTGCCGAGCTTCTCGGCAGCCCAGAGCCCGAGCAGCTTGTTGCGCCGGGCCGTCGCCTTGAAGCGCAGCTCCTCGTCATGGGCGAACTTGTTCTCGTAGGCGTCCTTGCGCTGTTCGAAGGTCGTCATGCGGCGTCCATGTCCTTGTCTGGAGCGATATATGCCCAATCATATAGGCTGCCGGCAGGACGAGGACCAGCCTACATCGTGCCCGCTTCAGCGCTCTTTAAGCCTGCGGAGGCCTCGAAATGCCGATTTGTTGCGTTTGCGGCCGAGACACTCCATATAGCAGGCGCGAGGGCGCCCCCTGGGCGCTCCCGTATGCAACCGGCTCCGTTGCCGCCGCTGGAATCGTCGTGGACGAGCCCGGCTGGCCGGTGGCGCCGGACAAGAACAGAACAGGGGCCAGATCCCGCCGCGACCCCATCGCGTCCAGAGAAGGGCCGACCTTTGGATTTCCTCAAGCCACGGTACATACCCATGAATCGCCGCCGTCGCATTTACGAAGGCAAGGCGAAGGTCCTCTATGAGGGACCCGAGCCCGGTACGCTGATCCAGCATTTCAAGGATGACGCCACCGCCTTCAATGCCAAGAAGCATGAAGTGATCGACGGCAAGGGCGTGCTCAACAACCGCATCTCCGAGCACATCTTCTCGAATCTCAACGATATCGGCGTGCCCACGCATTTCATCCGCCGGCTGAACATGCGCGAGCAGCTCATCCGCGAGGTCGAGATCATCCCGCTCGAGATCGTCGTGCGCAACATCGCCGCCGGCTCGCTGGCGACGCGGCTGGGCCTCGAGGAAGGCACGCAGCTTCCGCGCTCGATCATCGAGTTCTACTACAAGAACGACGCGCTCAGCGATCCGATGGTCTCGGAAGAGCACATCACCGCCTTCGGCTGGGCGACGCCGCAGGAGATCGACGACATCATGGCGCTGGCCATCCGCGTCAACGACTTCCTCTCCGGCCTCTTCCTCGGCGCCGGCATCCGCCTCGTCGACTTCAAGATGGAGACGGGCCGCCTCTGGGAAGGCGAGATGATGCGCATCGTCGTCGCCGACGAAATCAGCCCGGATTCCTGCCGGCTCTGGGACATCAAGTCCAAGGACAAGATGGACAAGGACCGCTTCCGCCGCGACATGGGCGGCCTGATCGAGGCCTATTCGGAAGTTGCCCGCCGCCTCGGCATTCTCGGCGAGAACGAGAACCCCGGCCCGACCGGCCCGCGTCTGGTGCAGTGAAGGCCATCGCGGCGCCATTTTCGCGACTGACACGGGAGCGCATGCGCTCCCGTTTTCATTTCGCGGCCCTGCTTCTTGCGAGTAGTCTCCTGCTCGGCGCCTGCTCGCATCATTTCGGGCCGGGCATTGCCGACCTGCCGGCCTCGCAGGGCTGGCAGCCCATGCCGATCGGCTCCTGGGTGCTGAATGACGGGCTCGAAGCCCGCTCCATGGTGTTCTGCCCGCGCGATACCTGCACGCGCCAGGGCTTCGCCGCGGTCATCGCCCTCGAAGGCGAGCAGGCCCGCGACATGGAAAAGGCCCTGTCGGAAAGCCCGGCGAGCCTCGGGCAGGTTTTCGCCCGCCTGGCCGCGGCGAAGGCGGCCGAGCGCCGCAAGGCACAGCGCAAACTGAAGAAGAAGCCGGACGCGAAACCGGAAGCCCGCAGCGCAACCGATGTCGTCCGCATCGATTCAAGCGAAGCCAAAGGCGTGCTCGTCACGATTCGCTCGCTCGATACCGCCGGTCGCCAGGCCGTCACCGCGATCCTCTATGGCCGCGAGACGGACCGTCTCGTCCTCGCGCTCGCCGTGAGCGAGACCGCCGAGGCCGCCCGGCGCGATGCCGAGGCAGCCTGGCGCGGCCGCTGATTCACGTGAAACGGCGGGAAACGGTTGAGCCCGCCCCGATTCACCAGCGCGCTTTCCGTTCGGCTGATATCAGCCGAACGGAGAGAATTCGCGCAAAACTGAAGGATTGAGCATGTTCTGATCGCAAAAGTGGTTTCCACTTTTGCGGAACATGCTCTAAGGCACCCCGTAACAATCCGCGTCCGGAGATCCCCATGAAAGCCCGCGTCACCGTCACCCTGAAGAACGGCGTGCTCGATCCGCAGGGCAAGGCGATCGAGGGCGCGCTGAAGTCGCTCGACATCGCCGGCGTCGAGTCGGTGCGCCAGGGCAAGGTCTTCGATATCGAGCTTTCGGGCTCGGACAAGGCCGCCGCCGAGGCCGCCCTCAAGGCCGCCTGCGAAAAGCTCCTCGCCAATACCGTGATCGAGAACTACCGCGTCGAGATCGGAGCCTGAGCGATGAAAGCCGCCGTCATCACCTTCCCCGGCTCCAATCGTGACGGCGACGTCGCCAAGGCGCTGAAGCAGGCCGGCGCCGAGGTCAATCATGTCTGGCACGGCGACACCGCATTGCCTGATGGAACCGATCTCGTCGTGCTGCCGGGCGGCTTCTCCTATGGCGACTATCTGCGCACCGGTGCCATCGCCGGCCGCGCCCATATCATGGACGCCACCCGCGCCCATGCCGCCCGCGGCGGCTATGTGCTAGGCATCTGCAACGGCTTCCAGATCGCCTGCGAGGCGGGTCTCCTGCCCGGCATCCTCGTGCGCAACGCCCATCTGAAATTCGTCTGCAAGCGCCAGCACCTCAAAGTCGAGCGCAACGACACGCCCTATACCAGCGCCTATGCCAAGGGCCAGGCGATCGATGTCTGCATCGCCCATGGCGAGGGCAACTACATCGCCGATGCCGAAACGCTCGCCCGCCTCGAAGGCGAAGGCCTCGTCGCCTTTCGCTATGCGGATGCGGAGGGCAACGTCACCCCGGCGGCGAACCCGAACGGCTCGCTCAACAACATCGCCGGCATTTACTCGCCCGGTTTCAACGTGCTCGGCCTGATGCCGCACCCGGAGAACCTGATCGATTCGCTGGTCGGCGGCACCGATGGTCGCGGCCTGTTCGACAGCCTCGTCAGCTCCAGGCGCGCAGCCTGATCCTCAGCGGGCCTTCAGCGCCCGCTGCAGCAGCTTGCTCGCCGCCGCCTGATCGAGCGGGCCGACATGCTTTTCCAGGATATGGCCGTCCGGCCCGATGACGAAGGTCTCGGGCACGCCGTAGACGCCCCATTCGATCGCACCGCGCCCAGCCCGGTCGACGCCAACAGCCGAGAACGGATTGCCGAGCGCGCCAAGGAAGCGGCGGGCATTCTCGGCCTCGTCCTTGTAGTTCATCCCGACCAGCGCGACCTTGCCCTGCTTCACGGCATCGGTCTCGGCCAGGCCCATCAGCACGGGATGCTCGACACGGCAGGGCGCGCACCAGCTCGCCCAGACATTGACCAGCGTCGCCTTCCCCCCAGCGAGATCGGCATTGCCGAAAGCCGGCACGGGCTTGCCGTCCCGCTGCAGCCCCTCCAGCGGGGCAAGAGCTATCGTGGGAGCGGCGCGCCCGATCAGGGCGGAGGGAACCTTGCTCTTGTCGCCGCTGAACAGCCCGACACCGAACACGATCGCGAGCAGGCCGAAAATGACCAATGGCGCGAGGAAGACGAGCGGCGAGCGCCGCCGCGGCACGGTTTCGACCTGGCTCATGCCGCCTCCCGGCCCGAACGACGGCCTGCACCGCGGCGCTCCAGCGCATCGAGCGCGCGCTTCTGGGCAGCGTGGTCGCGCAGGATCATGAGCGTCAGCCCGGCGAGGACGAGCGCCGCAGCACCATAGGAAGCCAGGATGAAACCGGCATGCGGCCCGATTGCGTCGAGAAGCCCGCTCATGCCGGCACGCCCTGGACGGCCAGCCGGTCGAGCCGCTCCGCTTCAAGGATGGTCAGCGTCCGCACGCGTCGGCGCATGATCTCGGCGCGCATCGCGATCATGTGCAGGGACAGCGCCATCAGCGTGAAGCCGATCGCGAGGATCAGCAGCGGCCAAAGCATCGAGGGATGGATCGTCGGTCCGCCCATGCGCAACACCGAAGCCGGCTGGTGCAGCGTGTTCCACCAGTCGACCGAGAACTTGATGATCGGCACGTTGACGAAGCCGACCAGCGTCAGGATGGCGACCGCCCGCGCCGCGCGCGAGGGGTCGTCGAGCACCCGCCAGAGCGCGATCAGGCCGAGATAGATCAGCAGCAGCACGAGCATGGAGGTCAGCCGCGCGTCCCAGACCCAATAGGTGCCCCACATCGGCTTGCCCCAGAGCGAGCCGGTGATCAGGCAGATCAGCGCGAAACAGGCCCCGATCGGCGCCGCCGCCTTCTGCGCGACATCGGCGAGGGGATGGCGCCAGACCAGAGTGCCGAGGGCGGAAAGCGCCATCATCGAATAGAACATCATGGCGAGCCAGGCGGCGGGCACATGGATGAACATGATGCGGATGGTCTCGCCCTGCTGGTAATCGGCAGGCGCCTTGAACCAGGCAAGATAGAGCCCGACGACGATCAATAGCGTCGCGATGGCGGCGAGCCACGGCAGCACCACGGCCGAAAAGCGCATGAAGCGCGTCGGATTGGCGAGGTCGATCAGGCCGGCCATGATGCGGGCGATGTCAGTTGCGGGAGCTTGAGCGCCATGACGAGAGCTTTAGCAATCTCGACCCGTTCCAAGCAATCCATGCCTGGGGGATGCGACAATCACGCTTCGGCTAGGCATCCTCGTCCGACGAGGCATCCGCACCGCCCTTGTCGACGATGCCGAACTGCTTGGAACGAATGCCCTCGCCGGCGAGGTCGAATCCTTCGGCCGCCAGCCCGCGCCGCAACAGCTCGCGCACCGCTGCCGCCCGGCTCGGCATGCGCTTGGCGAAACGCCAATCCTCCAGAGCGCGCAGCTCCTCCTGACTGAGCATGATCTGGAGGCGTTCGCCCCGTTCGTCCGCCGGCATTTTTGTGCAACCGCATCAAAATAAGTAAATGACGATAGCAGGGCTGACGGCTGCGATGCAAGCAGCGCCCCCGATGCCGCTACCAGAGTCTATGCCTCCAACTTGTTATTTTGCTAAGGCATTGAAAATATTATTCTTTTTATGGATTCAAGGTTGCATCGACAGCTCTCTTACGCTAGCTTGTCAATCAGGAGGATCGACCATGTTGATCAAGCTGTCGGAAGACATGCAACGTGCCGTCGAAATGAAGGTACGCAGCAAAATCGACGAGACACCCATCCTCGACGTCAATGCCGCGGCCGAGGAAATCCGTCTTGTTTTCGCCGAGCGGAACATCGCTCTCGAGGATATCGCAGCCAGCGTCGCCAGATTCGCGACCCAATGCGGCCACCCCGTCGAATTCGTCGCACTGGCGCCCCAGCGCGACTGAACTCCCTACTCGGCTGACCTCAGGGCTGCCGCTGCAGCCACCGTACCGACCACGATCGCGCCAAGCGAGATCGCACACAGGATCAGGAACGGCGTCAGGAAGGGCACGGTGCCGCCCACGGCCGCATTCGCGGCGGAAACACCGAAGATCAGGACCGGCACCGTGAGCGGTGCAACCAGAACCGGCACGATCAACCCACCTCGCCGCAAGCTCGCGGCCAGCGCCGCCCCGCCCGCCCCGATGAAGCTCAGCGCCGGTGTACCGACCAGAAGCGTCGCGACCAGCGGCAACACGCCCTCGCCCGGCAAGGCGACCAGCAGGCCGAGCAATGGCGAGACCAGCGCCAGCGGCAGCCCGGTCGTCAGCCAATGCGCCAGGCCCTTGGCCAGCACGGCGAGTTCCAGCGGCAGGGCCGAGGCGCGGATCAGGTCGAGCGAACCGTCTTCCTCATCGCTCTGGAACAACCGGTCGAGCCCGATCAGCACCGAAAGCAGCGCGCCGAGCCAGAGTATCGCCGGCCCGATCCGCGAGAGCAGGTTGAGATCGGGTCCCAGAGCGAAAGGCACGAGCACGACCAGCGTCAGGAAGAAGACGAGCGCGAGCTCGCCACCCCCGCCGGCCCGGCCGGCGACGGCGAGGTCGCGTTTCAGAATGGCAAGGAAGGCGCGCTTCACCGGCCGATCCTGACTTCGCGCGCGCCCTCGATCCCGAGCGGTCCATGGGTCGCGGCCAGGATCGCGCCGCCTTCGGCCAGATGATTCCGCATCAGCCCCGCGACCATCGCTTGCGAGGCCGTGTCGAGCGCCGAAAGCGGCTCGTCGAGCAGCCAGTAGGGCCGGCGCGACACTAGAAGTCGCGCCAGCGCGACGCGCCGCCGCTGCCCCGCAGACAGATAGCCCGCCGGCAGCTCCGCGGCATGGCCGAGCCCCACGACGGCCAGCGCCTCGTCCGGGGTCGCGGCGGTATCGCCCAGCACATCCTGCGCGAAGGCGAGGTTTTCGCGCGCCGTCAGCGCCGTCTTCAAACCGTCCCGATGTCCGACAAGATGCGAGATTTCGGCAAGTTCGGCCTCGTCCTCGCTTCCCTCCAGCCGAATCCGGCCGCCATCGGGCCGCAAGCGCCCGCAAAGCATGGCGATCAGGCTCGACTTGCCGGCGCCATTGCGGCCGGTGAGCGCGATCGCCTCGCCCGGTTGCAGCGTGAAGCTCAAGCCTTCGAAAATCAGCCTGCCGCCACGTCGGCAAGCGAGATTCTCGGCGAGAAGGCGCGTCGGCGGGAATGAAACTTGCTTCAAGGCAGCGCTGCCGCAGATACGTCCGAGCTCATTTCGTTCATCTAGCGCGCTTCTTGGAATTGCTCTATAGAACCCGCGGCTACGCCGCACGCCGATCCGGCGCGGGGCTCGGGCACTCCCGAGGCGGCGCGCGCGTCATGCGCATTAGGCCTTCGAACGGCGGTGTCCGCAAGGGCGCTCCGGTCGCGACCGCAACCCCTTGATCAGGATCAAGCCCGAATGGCCTCGCTCGACTCATTCAAAGCCCGCAAGACGCTCACCGCCGGCGGCAAGACCTACACCTATTATTCCCTCCCCGATGCCGAGAAGAACGGCCTGCCCGGTATCTCGAAGCTGCCCTTCTCGATGAAGGTGCTGCTCGAGAACCTCCTGCAGTTCGAGGACGGCCGCTCCGTCACCAAGACCGATATCGAGGCCTTCGTCGCCTGGCTCGACGACAAGGGCACGGCCGGCAAGGAGATCGGCTTCCGCCCGGCGCGCGTGCTGATGCAGGACTTCACCGGCGTTCCCGCCGTGGTCGACCTCGCCGCGATGCGCGACGGCGTCAAGGCGCTCGGCGGCGACCCGCAGAAGATCAACCCGCTCGTGCCGGTCGATCTCGTCATCGACCACTCGGTCATCGTCGACGAGTTCGGCACGCCCAAGGCGCTCGCCCAGAACGTCGAGCTCGAATACGAGCGCAATGCCGAGCGCTACAAGTTCCTCAAGTGGGGCCAGGGCGCCTTCGACAATTTCCGCGTCGTCCCGCCCGGCACCGGCATCTGCCACCAGGTCAACCTTGAATACCTTGCCCAGACCGTCTGGACCCGCAAGGAGACCATCGACGGCGTCGAGGTCGAGGTCGCCTATCCCGACACGGTCGTCGGCACCGACTCGCACACCACCATGGTCAACGGCCTCGCCGTTCTCGGCTGGGGCGTCGGCGGCATCGAGGCGGAAGCCGCCATGCTCGGCCAGCCGCAGTCGATGCTGCTGCCGGAAGTGATCGGCTTCAAGCTGACCGGCTCGTTGAAGGAAGGCATCACCGCGACCGACCTCGTGCTCACCGTCACCCAGATGCTGCGCAAGAAGGGTGTCGTCGGCAAGTTCGTCGAGTTCTTCGGCCCCGGCCTCTACAACCTGACGCTCGCCGATCGCGCCACCATCGCGAACATGGGTCCGGAATACGGCGCGACCTGCGGCTTCTTCCCGGTCGATGCCGAGACGCTGGACTATCTCACCACAACCGGCCGCACGGCGGACCGCATCGCGCTGGTCGAGGCCTACAGCAAGGCGCAAGGGTTGTTCGCCACCCGCGAGACGCCCGATCCGGTCTTCACCGACACGCTCGAGCTCGATCTCTCCTCGGTCCAGCCCTCGATGGCCGGCCCGAAGCGTCCGGAAGGCCGCGTCGATCTCTCCGCCGTCAAGGCCGGCTTCGCCGCCGCCATGGACACCGACTACAAGAAGGGCGCCGAGATCGCGCGCCGCGTCCAGGTCGAAGGCGAGGATTTCGATCTCGGCCATGGCGACGTCGTCATCGCCGCCATCACCTCCTGCACCAACACCTCGAACCCGTCGGTGCTGATGGCGGCGGGTCTGCTCGCCCGCAACGCGGTCGCCAAGGGCCTCAAGGTCAAGCCATGGGTGAAGACCTCGCTGGCCCCCGGCTCGCAGGTCGTCGCCGAATATCTCGCCAAGTCCGGCCTCCAGACCGATCTCGACACGCTCGGCTTCAACCTGGTCGGCTTCGGCTGCACCACCTGCATCGGCAATTCCGGCCCGCTGCCGGCGCCGATCTCGAAGGCGATCAACGAGAAGGGCCTGATCGCGGGCGCCGTCATCTCCGGCAACCGCAACTTTGAAGGCCGCGTCTCGCCCGACGTGCAGGCGAACTACCTCGCTTCGCCGCCGCTGGTCGTCGCCTATGCGCTCGCCGGCTCCATCCAGATGGACCTGACCACACAGCCGATCGGTCAGGGTTCGGACGGCAAGGACGTCTACCTGAAGGACATCTGGCCCTCCAACAAGGAGATCCAGAGCTTCATCCGTGAGAACGTCACCCGCGCCATCTTCGAGGCGAAATATGCCGACGTCTTCAAGGGCGACGCGCACTGGCAGGCGGTCAACGCTCCGACCTCGGAGACCTATGCCTGGGACGACGCATCGACCTATGTGCAGAACCCGCCCTATTTCCAGGGCATGGGCAAGAAGCCTGCCGCGATCGGCGACATCAAGGGTGCGCGCATCCTCGGCCTGTTCGGCGACAAGATCACCACCGACCACATCTCCCCGGCCGGTTCGATCAAGGCGGCCTCCCCGGCCGGCTCCTATCTCACCGAGCATGGCGTCGCGGTGGCCGACTTCAACCAGTACGGCACGCGCCGTGGCAACCATGAGGTGATGATGCGGGGCACCTTCGCCAATATCCGCATCCGCAACCACATGCTCGGCCCGAACGGCCGCGAGGGTGGCTACACCATCCACTACCCCTCGAAGGAAGAGCTGCCGATCTACGACGCGGCGATGAAGTACCAGGCGGAGAAGGTGCCGCTGGTGATCTTCGCCGGCGTCGAATACGGCAACGGCTCCTCGCGCGACTGGGCGGCCAAGGGCACCAACCTCCTCGGCGTCAAGGCGGTGATCGCCCAGAGCTTCGAGCGCATCCATCGCTCGAACCTGGTCGGCATGGGCGTCGTTCCCTTCACCCTGCAGGAAGGTACGAGCTGGGCCTCGCTCGACCTGAAGGGCGACGAGAGCGTCACCATCCATGGCCTCGCCAACGTCAAGCCGCGCCAGATGATGGAAGCCGAGATCACCTATGCCGACGGCTCTGTGAAGAAGGTGCCGATCCTCTGCCGCATCGATACGCTGGACGAGATCGACTACTTCAAGAACGCCGGCATCCTGCACTACGTGCTGCGCGGGCTGGCCGCCTGACGGCGACCTCACCGCATTCGCCCGACCAACAAGAAAGCTCCCGAGGACATCCTCGGGAGCTTTTTTAGTTCAAGCCACAGCGCGTCCGGTTCGGTCGGTCAGCCTGCTCGCAACCAGGCCGTCTTGCCCGGGGTTGCAACGCGCTCGCCATCGTTGGCCGTCCGGAATGCCGCCACCAGCGTGTCGAGCTGTTCGATCTTCTGGCTCAACAGGATCGCCGACGCCGCGCTCTGCTCGGCAAGCGCCGCGTTCTGCTGGGTCATCTCGTCCATATGGGCCACGGTCTGGCTCATCTCGTCGATGCCGTTGGCCTGCTCGCCGGACGCCGAGGAAATCTCGGCAATGGTGCTCGCGACCTTTTGCGAAGCGCCGACGATCGCGCCCAGCGCTTCGCCCGCATTGCGAACGAGTTCGACGCCGTTCGCAACCTCGTGGGTCGAATGGGCGATCAGGGACGAGATGCTCTTTGCTGCATCCGCGGTTTGCTGCGCCAGCGTCCGCACCTCGGAGGCAACCACCGCGAAGCCCTTGCCGGCTTCGCCGGCGCGCGCCGCCTCGACCGCGGCGTTGAGGGCCAACAGATTGGTCTGGAAAGCGATGTTGTCGATGACGGAGGTGATGTCGGTGATCTTCCCGCTCGCCTGCTCGATCCGGCTCATGGCGTCGATCGCATTCTTCACAATGCCTCCGCCACTCTCGGCGACCTGCGTGGCCTCCCGCGCGAGATTGAGCGCCCGATGCGATGCATGGGCCGAAGCTTTCACCGACGCGGCCAGCTCCTCAGTCGTGGCGGCGGTTTCCTCCAGCGACGAAGCCTGGCTTTCGGTCCGGTGCGACAGATTCTCGGCGCCCGTCTGGATCTCGCTCGCCGACAACCGCACATCAGTCGCCGTTTCCTTGATGACGCTCACCGTCTGCGACAGCTTGCCGACCATCTCGTTGATCGACCCACTGAGGTCGGCGAGCCGCCCGGAATAATCGTCTGCGGCAACTCGAGTGAGGTCTCCCCCGGCAATCGCGGTGAGGATTGTCGCGAATTTCGTTGTAGCGTCGTCGATCGCTTCGTTGATCCGGTTGATGCCAACGACGAGCGCTGCCATCTCGCCCTCGGCCAGCCGCGTATCGACGCGACGGCTGAAGTCACCGCGCGCGGCCGCCTCGACGACAGTCTGGATCTGCCGGGCTGTTTCCGCAGTCGACAGGCGCTGATGCTCGACGGCTGCGAGCTCGTCCTCCGCCCGGCGCCTGTCGGTAGCAGCGCGCTCGTGGAGCGAGCTCTGGAAGGAGCCGATCGCCCGCGCCATCTCGCCGATCTCGTCGCGCCGGCCGGTATGGGGGATATCCGCCGAGGCGCCGGTCGCTCCGAGGCCGCGCATTGCCTGGACGATGCCCGAAACGGGACGGACCACACTGAGGAGCACCGTCGCGAAAAGGCCGAGCGCGGTCGCGATGGCGATCACCAGGCCGCCGATGGCCGCGATATTGGCGAACTGGCGGGCCGTGCTGGCCTCCGCCTGCGCCTTCAGCGCCTCCGCCTCCAGCGCATCGCCGACCGTCTTCATCGAGACTTCGAGCGCTTTGAAGCGATCGTCGAAGCGCGGCATCGCAGCCAGCGCCGCCGCACGATCCCGGAAGGCAAGCGCCACGATGTCGAGCGCCTGGCTGATGTACTGCTCCAGGGGCTCGTCGAGCGTCCGGAGCCGATTGGCGCTGTCCTCCGATCTGACGAGGCTTTTCGTGGCGGCGATCTTCTCGCGGAACTCCTTGGCATGCTCCTGGACCTGCTCGATCGTCTCCGCCCCATCCTTGCCCGCCGCAGACCGGATCAGGGCAGCGTAGACATCGGCTCGCATGCCATCATGGAGCATGTCGCCGATCGTATGATTGCGGATCGACGTAGCGGAATTGGCGATTTCGTCGATCGTCGCGCCCATCTCGCGAGATGTGTAGATCCCGATGATGGCTGCTGCACCAGTGATCGCTGCCAGGAAGAGGCATAGAACGGCGAAGCGATGCTTGAGCGATGACATCGTTGTTATCCGGCCCTGCTGGAACGGAAGCATCGTGAAGGGCTATCGTTAACACGCCGTCAACCAACGTCGGCCCGCTAGGTTTTCATGCGCTTTTCCAACGGCGTGAGGAGTCTCCGCTCCGCATCACCGCGCAGTTGTCCTCGAGCGACTTGCAGTGTAAGGGGGCGGTTCAGTCATCCTCGGTGGCGACTTGGGGCAAGCGCAGGGCGATATCCCGCGCTCGGATGTCGTCCGCCATCACCGATACCAGACGGGAGCACCCGCAGCATGTCCGCCACGTTCGAGACGGTCGCCGGCATCATTTCCGAAACCTGCGACATTCCGCGGGAGAAGATCACGCCGCAGAGCCACGCGATCGAAGATCTCGGCATCGATTCCCTGGCCTTCCTCGACATCGCCTTCGCGATCGACAAGGCCTTCGGCATCAAGCTGCCGCTCGAGCAGTGGACGCAGGAAGTCAACGAGGGCAAGGCCCCGGCCGAGCAGTATTTCGTGCTCGAGAACCTCTGCAAGCGCATCGACGATCTCGTCGCCGCCAAGAAGGCCTGAATCGGTCAGGCGTGATCGCCTTCCGCCGCCGCCGGACTTGAGCCGGCGCGCGGCTCCCGATAGAGCATAGGGGCCGTTGCGCGGATCGCCCGATCCGTGTCGCGGCCTTGCGCCGTTCTGGCGCCGATAGAGCCAAGGATCGCATGCGCCTCGAATATTTCGACATGATCGACAGGGTCGTGACCTTCGATCCGTCGCAGAAGCGCATCGTGACGCGCTCCACCGTTCCCGCCGAGAGCCCGGTCTTCGAGGGCCATTTCCCCGGCCACCCTCTGGTGCCCGGCGTGCTCCTGACCGAGACCATGGCGCAGGCCTCGGGCTATCTCCTGCTCGGCCTCAACGGGCTCTCGCAGATGCCGTTCCTGATGACGGTCGACAAGGCGCGCTTCCGCACCTTCGTCGAGCCCCGCACGGAACTGGAAGCCAGCGCCGAACTCGTCATCGAGGGCTCCGGCTATGCCGCAACCAAGGTAAAGCTGACCAGCGAAGGCAAGCCGATCTGCGATGCCGAACTGCGCTTCCGCCTGATGCCTTTCCCCGCCGATATGCGCGCGCTGATGCTAAGCCGCATCGAGACAATCGGCCTGACGCCGGAGCCTGCCCCATGAACCGCCGCGACGTGGTCATTACCGGCATCGGCATCGCGTCGAGCCTCGGCGAGGGCGTCGAGACCCATGCCGCTGCGCTCGCCGCCGGCGGCCCGCCGGTCGTCGACACCGAGAATTTCAAGCCCTATCCGCTCCACCCGCTGGCGGCGCTGGAGCTGGACAGGCAAATCCCGAAGAAATCCGACCAGCGCCAGATGGAGCCCTGGCAGCGGCTCGGCGTTTATGCGGCCGGCCTCGCCCTCGATTCCGCGGGCTTGAAGGACGATGTCGAGGCCAAGAGCGCCCTGCAGGTCATCGTCGCGGCCGGCGGCGGCGAGCGCGACCATGCGGTCGATGCCGCCATTCTCGAAGGCCTGCGCGGCGCCAATGAGCCCGGCTCCTTCCTCAACGAGCGCCTGATGGGCGACCTCCGGCCGACGCTGTTCCTGGCGCAGCTCTCCAACCTGCTCGCCGGCAATATCGCGATCGTCCACGGCATCACCGGTCCGTCCCGCACCTTCATGGGCGAGGAGCAGGCCGGCGTCGACGCGATCCGCACCGCCCATGCCCGCATCGCATCGGGCCAATCCGACCTGATGCTGGTCGGCGGCGCCTATAACGCCGAGCGCCGCGACATGCTGCTGCTCTTCGAGCTCGGCGGCTATCTGCACCGCGACGATTTCAAGCCGGTCTTCGAGCGCGAGGACGCACCCGGCCTGATCACCGGCAGCGCCGGAGCCTTCCTCGTACTGGAATCGGCCGAGCGCGCTGCCGACCGCGGCGCCAAGGCCTATGCGAAGCTGAATCACACCGGCGCGGCGCGCAGCCGTCGCGAGGCGGGCACGGTCCAGTCCGCCTTGAACGGCTTGCTCGGCAGCTTCGGCCCGATCGCCAGCAATGCTCTTGCAATCTCCGCCGCCACTGGCTGCGCCGGCATCACCGCTGAGGAAACCGCAGCCATCGCCGCGGCGGCGCCCTCCGCCAAGCGTATCGCGAGCGGCGATCTCGTCGGCCATGGCGTCGAGGCTGCCTTCCCGGTTTCGGTGGCGCTGGCGGCAATCGCCCTGTCAGCCGGACAGGCCAGGGAAGCGATCGTTACCGGCGCCGGCCACTGGCGCGGCGAAGGCGCCGCGCATCTCGTTCAAGCGTGAGGGTTGAAGCCATGACCACGCATCGCGACGCCAAGGGCCGTCCGCTCGTCGCCGTCACCGGGCTCGGCGTCGTCACCTCGCTCGGCCAGGGCAAGGAGACCAACTGGCAAGCCCTGACATCAGGCAAGTCCGGCATCCACCGCATCGACCGCTTCCCGACCGACGGGCTGAAGACCAGCATCGGCGGCACCGTCGATTTCCTGTTCGACGGCCCGTTCACCGCCCCGCAGCTCTCCGAGAAGCTCGCGACGCTCGCGGCCGAGGAGGCTGTCGGCCAGAGCGGCATCGGCACGGCTGGCGATTTTCCGGGCGAGCTCTTCATGGCGGTGCCGCCAGTCGAAATGGAATGGCCGCAGAAGCAGGAGATGGCTCAGGCGACCGCGGGCGAAGCCGATTACGACGGTCTGCTGCGCACTGCCGCGACCGGCAAATTCCGGGCAATGCACGAGCTCTTCGTCTTCGGCGGCGTCGCCGACCATATCGCCGACCGCTTCGGCACCAAGGGCTCGCCGATCTCGCTCTCGACCGCCTGCTCCTCGGGCGCAACCGCGATCCAGATGGGCGTCGAGGCGATCCGCCGCGGCGATACCCAGGCCGCGCTCTGCATCGGCACCGACGGCTCGATCCATGCCGAGGCGCTGATCCGCTTCTCGCTGCTCTCGGCGCTCTCGACCCAGAACGACCCGCCGGAAGGCGCGGCCAAGCCGTTCTCGAAGAACCGCGACGGCTTCGTCATGGGCGAAGGCGCCGGTGCGCTGGTGCTGGAGGATTACGACCACGCGCTGGCGCGCGGCGCGACCATCCTGGGCATCGTCGCCGGCTGCGGCGAGCGCGGCGACGGCTTCCACCGCACCCGCTCCAGCCCGGACGGCAAGCCCGCCATCCTCGCCATGCAGGACGCGCTCGCCGATGCCGGCCTGACGCCTGACGATGTCGACTACATCAACGCCCACGGCACCTCGACGCCCGAGAACGACAAGATGGAGGCGATGAGCTGCGCCGCCGTCTTCGGCGAACGCATGGCGAGCCTGCCGATCTCCTCGAACAAGTCGATGATCGGCCACACCCTGACGGCGGCAGGCGCGGTCGAGGCGGTGATCTCCTTCATGACCATCGCCAACGGCACGATCCCGCCGACGATCAACTATGTGAACCCCGATCCCGCGATAGCACTCGACGTCGTGCCGAATACCGCCCGCAAGGTGAAGGTGAAGACGATTATCTCCAACTCCTTCGGCTTCGGCGGCCAGAACACCTGCCTCGTGCTGACGGCGCCTCCGGAGGCTGCATGACAAAAGTTCTCGTCACCGGCGGCGCCAAGGGTGTCGGCGCCGCGATCGTGCGCGCGCTCGCCGCGGCCGGCCATGATGTCGATTTCACCTTCCGCTCCTCCGCCGACCAGGCGAAGGCGCTGGCGCAGGAGATCGCCGCGAGCCACCCTGGCCGCGCCATCACCGCGCTGCCGCTCGACCTCTCGGACAAGGAGGCGCTCGACGCCTTCTGCGAGGCGCGCGAAAGCGAAACCTATTTCGGCCTCGTCCACAATGCCGGCCAGCCCTATGATTCGCTCGCCGCGATGATGGCGCAGGACAAGGCCGAAGCGGCGATGCAGGTCAATTTCTGGGCGTTCACCCGCCTCGCCAAGAGCCTGATGCGCGCCATGATCCGCGCCCGCGCTGGCCGCATCGTCGCGATCGGCTCCGTCGCGGCGCTGCGCGGCAATCCCGGCAATGCGGCTTACGCGGCCTCCAAGGGCGCGCTGATCTCCTATGCCAAGACGCTGGCCGTCGAGACCGGCAAGCGCGGCGTCACCGTCAACGTGATCGCACCGGGCTTCGTCGACACCGACATGATGGCGCCCTACGCCGCCTATCGCGACAAGATGCAGGGCCAGATCCCGGCCGGCCGCTTCGCGAGGCCGGAGGAGGTCGCCGGCCTCGCCGCCTTCCTGATGAGCGAGCCCGCCGCCTATATCAGCGGCACCGTGCTGCCGATCGATGGCGGCCTGACCGCCCAGCTCGGCGTCCACCGCTGAATCGACCGGGGTATCCTCTCGTGATATGGTTCGCTCCGAACCGGAGTGAACCGACATGACGGCAGCCTTCACCATTCGCCTCGACGACGAGATGCTGGCCAGGCTCGACGCGCTCGCCGCCGACACCGACCGCTCGCGGAGTTGGCTCGTTACCAAGGCGATCGAGAGTTATGTCGAGCTGAACGCTTGGCAAATCGAGCAGATCAAGGCGGGTTTGGCCGAGGCCGACCGCGGCGAGTTTGTCACCGAAGCCGATCTTGATGCGATCGAGGCCGAGATTCAGGCCAAGATCGACCGGCAATGAGAATAGTCTGGACGCCAAGGGCGCAGCGCAATCTGCGCGACGCGGCGCGCTATCTGGCGCAGTTCAATCCCTATGCCTCCCTGTCGATGATCCGCATGATCCGCGCCGCACCGGCGCAACTGCTGCATCATCCGGCAAGCGGCCGGCCAGGGCGCATCGAGGGCACTCGCGAACTCGTGGTTCCCGGGACGTCGCATATCCTGCCCTATCGCGTGCATGATCACTCCGTTCAGATCATCGCCGTGATCCATACCTCCCGGCAATGGCCGGACAAGCTCTGAAAGCGTTCGAATCTCATGCGTTCTCTCCAGCTCCATGGTGACCGTGATCTCCGTCTCGAAGACATCGAGCCGCCGCCGTCGCCGGCTCCCGGCGAGGTGCAGATCCGCATCAAGGCCGTCGGGCTGAACTATCTCGACCTCTGGGGCTTCCGCGGCATGGCCTTCGCCAAGCGCAAGATGCCGCAGGCGGCCGGCGTCGAAGCGGCCGGCGAGATCGTCTGCGTCGGCGAGGGCGTCACCGGCTTCGCACCCGGCGACACCGTCACCGCCTATGGCGCCGATACCTGCGGCCAGTGCAAGGCCTGCCGCGAGGGCCGCGACAATCTCTGCGAGAACGTCGCCGGCATCATGGGCTTCCATATCGACGGCTTCGCGCGCGAATTGCTCAACCGCCCGGCCCGCCTCACCATCAAGGCGCCGAAGGGCGTCTCCTTCGAGGATGCCGCCTGCGCCCCGATCGGCTTCGGCACGGTCCAGCACATGCTGTTCGACAACGCGAAGCTGGAGCCCGGCGAATCCGTGCTCGTCCATGCCGGCGGCTCCGGCATCGGCACGGCCGCGATCCTGATGGCCAAGGCGATCGGCTGCACGGTCTACACGACGGTCGGCGACGACGAGAAGGGCGCCAAGGCCAAGGCGCTCGGCGCAGACCACGTCATCAACTACCGCGAGGACCGGTTCGAGGGCGTCGTCCGCAAGCTGACCGGCCGCAAGGGCGTCGATGTCGTGTTCGAGCATGTCGGTGCCGACACCTGGAACGGCTCGCTGCTCTGCCTGAAGCGCGGCGGCCGGCTCGTCACCTGCGGCGCGACCTCCGGCCCCTCGGCCACGATCAACCTGATGCAGCTCTTCCAGCAGCAATATCGCATCACCGGCTCCTTCGGCTGCCGGATGGAGAATATCGCGCAGTCGCTGGAGAAGATGGCCGGTGGGATGAAGCCGGTGATCGACTCGGTCTTCCCGCTCGCCGAATTCGAGAAGGGGCTCGCCCGGATCGAGGGCCGCAAGGTCTTCGGCAAGGTCGTCATCGCCTTCTGATTGCGACCTGTTTCCCGTCAAAGACTTGACGCGGGCGCGTTCCTGCCCCAGATCGCGCCTTCAAGGCCCGGTCTTGCTCTCGGCACGGGCGTTTCAGGCAGGACCGACCTTGAGACGATTGAAGGCTATCGCCGCGCGCGCCGGCGCCGCGGTGATGATCGGCGTGATCCGCGCCCTGTTCGGCTTCCTGCGCCTGCTCGGGCCGGAGCGCGCCAGCGACCTCGGCGGCTGGCTCCTGCGCAGCGCGAGCCCGCTGATTCCGGTCAATCGCGTCGCACTCGCCAATATCCGCGCCGCCTTCCCCGAGAAGGACGAGGCCGAGGTGAAGCGCATCGCGCGCGGCGCCTGGGAGAATCTCGGCCGCGTTGCCGGTGAATATGCCCATCTGAAGACGCTCTTCGATTACGATTACCTCAACCCCGACAAGCCTTCGCGCGTCGAGGTCAAGGGCATCGAGCATTTCATCGCGCTCAAGGACGACGAGAAGCCCGGCCTGATCTTCTCGACGCATCTCGCCAACTGGGAGCTGCCGGCGATCTGCGCGCAGGCCTATGATCTCGAGACCACCGCGGTCTTCCGGGCGCCGAACGACCCGGCGATCGCCGCTGTCGTCCACGAGATCCGCTCCGGCACGATGGGTGGGCTCGCCGCCGCCAAGCAGGGAGCGGCCTTCGCCATGCAGGGCGTGCTGGAGAATGGCGGCCATCTCGGCATGCTGATCGACCAGCATTTCACCCGTGGCGTCGTGGTGCCTTTCTTCGGCCGCCCGGCGCTGACCAACCCGATCATGGGCAAATTCGCCAGGCGCTTCGAATGCCCGGTCCATGGCGTGCGCGTCATCCGCCTGCCGAACCACCGCTTCCGGCTGGAACTGACGCCGCCGCTCGACCTGCCCCGCGACGCCAATGGCGAGATCGACGTCCAGGGCGCGATGGCGATGATGACGGCGGTCGTCGAGGGCTGGGTGCGCGAGTATCCCGAACAATGGCTCTGGATGCATCGCCGCTGGCGGCCCAACATGATCTCGGCCGCCGCGCGTGAGGCCTTCGATCACGCCGGCGCGACCGTGCCGGTTTTCAAGGCAACGTGATTTCCCTCGCGTGCAGATTGCGGGCTTTGGTAACCTCCGGAAAAGAAGTCGTCCGCAGAGTCCAGAACATGTCCCCTCGCCCGCGCCATCTCGCAGCGACCGTCGCCGCCTTTGCCCTCGGCATGGCTGCGGCGCAGGCGCTGGCGCAGACGCCCGCGAAGCCCCTGAAGGCGGTGATCGAGCTCTTCACCAGTCAGGGCTGCTCCTCCTGCCCGCCGGCCGATGCGCTCGTCGCCGAACTGGCCAAGGACCCGGAGTTGATCGCGCTGACCCTGCCGGTGACCTACTGGGACTATCTCGGCTGGAAGGACACGCTCGGCAAGGATTCCTTCGCGAAGCGCCAAAAGTTTTACGCCAAGGCCCGCGGAGACGGGCAGGTCTACACCCCGCAGGTCGTGATCAACGGCGCCACCCATGCGATCGGCTCGGAGCGGGCGGAGATCGAGAAGGCGGTCAACCAGTTCGCGACGACCGGCTTCGCCGCCAAGGTCAGCCTGAAGGAAGAGAACGGCGCTCTCCAGATCCAGGTCGCTCCGACGGGGAGCGAGAGCGAGACCACGGCCGGCATCTGGATCCTGCCGACCACGCATCAGGCGGCCGTGCCGGTGACGCGCGGCGAGAACCAGGGCCGCACGCTCGCCTATGCCAATGTCGTGCGCGGGATGGTCCGCGTCGGCGAGTGGGCCGGCAAGGAGGCGACGGTCACCGCGCCGCTATCCGCCACCCAGGCACCCGAGGCCGATGGCTATGTCGTCGTCGTCCAGACCGAGCGCCCCAACAAGTACGGCTATATGATGCCCGGCGCGATCCTCGGCGCCGCGAAGGGGCTGGCGAAGCGCTGAACCTGCCTGCGGCGTCGCCCGCTTAAAGCAGGATGACCTTGTTCGAGAGTTCGTCGACATCGCCGGGCACGGGCGGCACATGCTGCCCCAGCACGGCCCCGACCGAACCCACGGCTGCAATCAGACCTTCGGTCAGGCGGTCCTCCCGCGCAGCGGCAAGCAATGGCTCGATGATTCCGCGCCAAGTATCCTTCTCGACCAGCCCGTCGATGCCGGTATCGGCGATAATCTCGGCATAACGCTCCTGCAGCGCGATATAGAGCAGCACACCGGTGCGTCCCTTCGTCCGCGTCAGCCCGCGCGCCGTGAACTCGCGCAGCGCCACGTCATGCGCGCGCCGGCGTTTGACGAAACCCGGCACGAAACGTCCGCCTCGGCCATACCAGAGCAGGCTCGCCAGCAGGCCGGCAGCGCAGATCAACTGGATCAGGAAGATCCGCGGCGCGCTCATCACCGTGAGCCACAAAAGCGGCCAGGGCACGAACAGCGCCAGCGTCAGCGCCATGATCACCGGGACGTTGCGATAGCTTGACGCCGCGCGGTCGATCACCACGACGATCTCGCCCGCGGTCATGCTCTCGGCCCGGCGCACGGCTTCCGAGATCGCGTCCCTGTCGGCTGTATCCATCACCAGTCTCCCGAAGCCCCGCCGCCGCCCGAGGAGCCGCCGCCACCTGAAAATCCGCCGCCGCCCGAGCTCCAGCCGCCTCCACCGCCGCTCCAGCCCGAGTTGGAACCGGAGCCGGTGCTCCAGCCCGTGCTCTGCGGCAGCGTCACCCACTGGCCGTTGCGCAGGCGATGCCGGCGCACGCCGCCCTGCTGGCTCAGCCCGCGCAGGAAGGCGACGATGAACAGGAAGATGAAGATCATCGCGATGATGACCGCGATATCCTCGCCCAGCGTGCTCTCGTCCGAGCGCACCTCGGCCTTGCGCTGCCATTCCTCGGCATCCCCCGCAAGGATCGTCAGGATGGCGTCGACGCCAGCCTCGATACCCCCGGCAAAGTCGCCGGTCTTGAATTTCGGCGCGATCGCCGTGGTGATGATGACCTTGGAGAGGGCATCGGTCAGAGCCCCTTCCAGGCCGTAGCCCACCTCGATGCGGACCTTGCGCTCCTTCGGCGCGACGATCAGCAGGGCGCCGTTGTTCTTGGCCTTCTGGCCGAGCTTCCAATACCGGAAGAGCCCGTTGGCGAAATCCTCGATCGTGACGTCCTGCAGCGACGGCAGGGTCGCGACGACGACCTGGTCGGAGGTCTTGTCCTCATGCGCCTTGAGCTTGTCTTCGAGCCGCTGCCGGACATCGGGCGCGAGCAGATTGGCGCCGTCGACGACCCGCCCGGTCAGGGCCGGATAGGTCGGCTCGGCGGCGAACACGGGAAGAGCGCAGAGCAGAAAAACGAAGAATGCGGAAACACGACGCAGAAACCCTCTCCCACACGGGGGAGGGGTTTCCCGCGCCTCTTCCGGCAAGGTCGTCACAACCTTAGAACTTCACCGCCGGCGGCCGCTCGGCACCCGCGGTCGCCGTGAAGGTCTCCATCGGCTTGGCGCCCCAGAACAGCTTCGCCCAGATCACGCCCGGGAAGGTACGGATCTCGGTGTTGAAGGCCTGCACCGCCTGGATGTAGTCGCGCCGCGCCACCGCGACCCGGTTCTCGGTGCCTTCGAGCTGCGATTGCAGGGCGAGGAAGTTCTGGTTGGATTTCAGGTCCGGATAGCGCTCGACCGTGACGAGCAGCCGCCCCAGCGCGCCGGTGAGCTGGTTCTGCGCGTCCTGGTATTCCTTGAACTTCGCGGGGTCGTTGATCGTGGAGGCATCGACCTTGACCTGGCTTGCCTTGGCGCGGGCCTCGACGACCGCGGTCAGGACTTCGCGCTCCTGCGCGGCGTAGCCCTTCACCGTTTCCACCAGATTCGGGATCAGGTCGGCGCGGCGCTGGTACTGATTCTGCACCTCGGACCAGGCGGCTTTCGCCTTTTCCTCCAGCGTCGGCACGTTGTTGTAGCCGCAGCCGGCGAGCACGATTCCGAGCATGCCGAGGACGAGCCAGGAGAGCGGCCGGCGAAGGTGGGTCGAAAACGACATGCCGAAAACCCCTTTTTGGCAACGTCAGAACAAGCGATTCGGACCTTACCCGCCAGCGCTTATCGATCCAAGCTGTCAGGCCGCGGCGAATAGCCTATCCTGCGCGCCTCACCGGAGCTTCGCCCATGCGCCTGTCTCTCTTTCTCTCGGTTCCCGCAGCCCTGCTCGCCACCCAGATCGCCATCGCCCAGCCACAAGCCCCCGCCCCGGAGGCAGCGACCGGGCGCGCCGTCAAGACGCTCGGAACGGCCCAGCGTTTCATGGCGGCCGCTGCCAATCCGCTGGCCGCGACGGCCGGGCGCGACATCCTGCGCGCCGGCGGCAGCGCCACCGACGCCGCGATCGCCATCCAGCTCGTCCTCAATCTCGTCGAGCCGCAGAGCTCCGGCATCGGCGGCGGCGCCTTCTTCGTCCATTGGGACGAGGCCGGCCGAAAGGTGACGACGCTTGACGGCCGCGAGACCGCCCCGGCCGCCGCCAAGCCCGACCGCTTCATGAAGGACGGCAAGCCGATGCCGTTCAAGGAGGCCGTGGTCGGCGGCCGTTCGGTCGGCGTCCCCGGAACGCTGAAACTGCTGGAGGAGGCGCATCGCCGTTGGGGCAAGCTGCCCTGGCCTGACGTCGTCGCCCCTGCCCTGAAACTGGCGGAGGAAGGCTTCGCGATCTCGCCGCGGCTCAATGGCCTGCTCGCCGGCGAAAAGGACCTGCCGAAAAACGCGCTCGCCGCCGCCTATTTCTACGAGCCGGACGGCAAGCCCAAGGCTGTCGGCACCGTCCTGAAGAACCCGGCCTTCGCCGCGACGCTGCGGGCCGTTTCATCCCAAGGCTCGGAGGCGCTCTACAAGGGACAGGTCGCCGAGGATATCGTCGCGACGGTCACCGGCCATCCGACCAATCCGGGCGATATCACGCTCGCCGATCTCGCCGCCTACAAGGTTGAGGAGCGGGAAGCGGTCTGCGGGGCCTACCGCATCTGGCGCCTCTGCGGCATGGGGCCGCCAAGCTCGGGCGCGGTCGCGCTCCAGCAGATGCTCGGCATCCTCGAAAGCCAGGACCTGCGCCGGATGGGACCGGGCGCTGACGCCGCGCACTGGTTCAGTGAAGCCGGCCGGCTCGCTTTCGCCGACCGCGCGCTCTACCTCGCCGATCCCGCCTTCATCAGCGTGCCCGTCAGCGGCCTGATCGATCGCGACTATATCCGCTCGCGCGCCGGGCTCGTCAGCCCCGAACGCTCGATGGGCCGCGCCAAGCCCGGCGATCCCCCGAACAAGCGCGCGCAATTGCTCTCCCCCTCCGACGGCATCGAGAACGGCACCAGTCATATCTCCGTCGTCGACGCGGACGGCAACGCCGTCGCCATGACCACGACGATCGAGGACGGCTTCGGCTCCCGCCTCATGACCAGGGGCGGCTTCCTGCTCAACAACGAATTGACCGACTTCAACTTCGCACCGGAGGAGGACGGCAAGCCCGTCGCCAATCGCGTCGAGCCCGGCAAACGCCCGCGCTCGTCGATGGCGCCGACGCTGGTCTTCGATGCCTTCGGCCGGCTCTATGCCGTGGTCGGCTCGCCCGGCGGCAGCCAGATCATCGGCTATGTCGGCAAGACGCTGGTCGCCCTGCTCGACTGGAAGATGGATCCGCAACAGGCCGTGGATTTCGGCAATTTCGGCAGCCGCAACGGCCCGACCGAGCTGGAGAAGGGCACCGAGGCCGAGGCTTGGAAGGCCGCGCTGGAGGCGAAGGGCCACGAGGTCCGCCTGCTGGAGATGACCTCTGGCACGCAAGCCATCGTCAAGACGCCGGAAGGCTTTCTGGGCGGCGCCGACGGCCGCCGCGAAGGCGTCGCGATCGGGGACTGAGGTGGCTAGGGCTGCGCCGGGCGCTCGCCACCAGCGCCGCGCCCGGCGATCAGCCAGTAGACGAAGCCCGTCGCCGCGCCGACCAGGAAGAGGCCGGAGATGATCTGGATCTCGGCCGTGCTCGGCGCGCGCGACAACCTCAGCATGGCAAGCGGCAACAGCGCGGCCAGAAGTCCCGTGAAGCCGCTCTGAAGCAGGCCGCTGCGCAAACGGAACAGCTCCGAGCCGACTGCGACCAGCACGACCGGCGCGACAATGATCGCCAGACCCAGCTTGCCGATCAGCGCGAACGCCGCTTGCGCGGCCGGCGCCGGGTCGATGCCGCTTTCGGCGAGCCCGAACAGGATATCGATGAGGCGCTCGATGCCGCCGCCGATCAGCATGGCCACGGCGGGCGAAGCGAAGCTCGCCGCGCCCAGGAAGAACAGCCCCGCCCCCATCGCGACGAGGCAGGCGAACGGAATCAGCAGCAACCAGCGCAGCAAGGCTTATTCCGCCGCGACGGCCGGAGCGTCGGCTTGCGCCTCGTCCAGCATCAGGCGAGCGCGGGCGGAGAGCTTCTCCGTCTCGCTCTTGAGCTGGCCGCATGCGGCGAGGATGTCGCGCCCGCGCGGCGTGCGCACCGGCGAGGCATAGCCGGCACGGAAGACGATCTCGGAAAAGCGCTCGATCCGGTCCCAGTCCGAGCATTCGTATTTGGTGCCGGGCCAGGGATTGAACGGGATCAGGTTGATCTTGGCCGGAATGCCCTTGAGCAGGCGCACGAGCTCGCGCGCCTCGGCATCGGAATCGTTCACGCCCTTGAGCATGACATACTCGAACGTGATCCGCTTCGCGTTCGAGAGTCCCGGATAGTTCCGGCAGGCCTCGAGCAGGTCCTTGATCGGGTATTTCTTGTTGAGCGGCACCAATTCGTTACGCAGCTCGTCGCGCACGGCATGCAGCGAGATCGCCAGCATGGTGCCCATCTCGTCGCCGAGCGGGCCGATCTGCGGCACCACGCCCGAGGTCGAGACGGTGATGCGGCGGCGCCCGAGCGACAAGCCCTGGTCGTCGGTGATCACGCCGATCGCGTCGCGCACGCCATCGAAATTATAGAGCGGCTCGCCCATGCCCATGAAGACGATATTGGAGACGAAGCGCCCACCGTCATTCGGCACGAAAGCGCCATCCGGCGCCTTTCGGTTCGGGAAATCGCCGAGCCGGTCGCGCGCCACCATCAACTGGGCGACGATCTCTTCGGTCTTGAGATTGCGCACCAGGCGCTGCGTGCCGGTATGGCAGAAGGTGCAGGTCAGCGTGCAGCCGACCTGGCTGGAAACGCAAAGCGTGCCGCGATCGACCTCGGGGATATAGACGCATTCGATCTCGGCGCCGCGATCATGCGGCCCGGTCGAGGGCATGCGCATCAGCCATTTGCGGGTGCCGTCGGTCGAGACCTGCTCGGCGGTGACGGTGGGCAGGTCGAGCGAGAAATGCGCCGCGAGTTCACCACGCAGCCCCTTGCCGATCGTCGTCATCGCGTCGAAATCGCGCACGCCGTAATGATAGATCCAGTTCCAGAGCTGGCCGACGCGCATGCGCCGTTCCTTCTCGGGCACGCCGATCTCGGCCAGCGCCTCGATCAGGCCGGCGCGGGTGCGCCCGACCAGCGAGGGGCGTCGCAAAACGGGTTCGGCCGCCGGAGCGGCGGTGGCGGGAACGGATGCGGTCATCGGAGCTCTGTCGTCGCCCATCGGGGAAGGCGCGGGATTTCGCGGCTCCCTAGCACAATTCGGGAAGAATCGGAAATTGCGCGATTCGCAGGCGCTACCCGCCTAGGACGAATGCCCCTCGAATTGCGGCAGATCGTCGGTGATATCGTACCAGGGCGCCTTCGAGCCGACGAAGATGTGATGGTCGGGCCGGAGGCTGGGAGCATCATCGAGCGTCCCCAATGCGACATGGACATAGGCCCCTTCGCGAACCACCGAGAACAGCAGCGAGCCGCAGCAGCGGCAATGTGCATTGTGATTATCGGGCTCGCCGACGATCAGAAGGGCATCCGCGCCCGCGGTGACCGCGAGTTTCGCCCGCTCGATACCGGCGAAAGGCTTGAAGGCCGATCCGGTGGTACGCCGGCATTGCGAGCAATGGCAATTGGCGGCGTAGCGGAAGGCATCCGCAACCTCGAAGCGAGCCGCTCCGCAATAGCAGCGGCCCTTCAACCGGCGCACCGATCCGGTTACGCCCGAGGCCATGGCCCGAAATGCCTTACTTGCAGGCGTCCTCCGCCCGCTTCACGATCTGGCTGATGCCCGCGAGCGAGTACTTGTCGCTGGTCGGATTGCCGCGCTTGGAGGTGCCCTTGATCTCCAGCCCGGAGCCGCGGCGCAGCGCGTCGAGCATGCGCGGCTCCTCGGCGGGGTTCTTCAGCCACATGTTCTGGCCCTTGGCGACCAGCGCGAAGCGCTCGTTGCCGATGATCGCCTGATGCTCGACCCCTTCCTTGAGGTCGAAATTCATCACGAAGCTGATCTCGTTGCGCACGCCCTCGCCCGGCCGGCTGGAGACGAAGAGCAGGCCTTCGACTTCCTTGAGGTTGGCGGGGATGCGGGTCTCGGCCTTGGACAGCGCATAGCAGACCTTGGAGCGGCCCTGCTGGGAGGAGAAGGCCTGCCACTTGCCGGCGGTCTCCAGCAGCATGGCCTGGCCCTGGCCGGGAGCGGCTGCGGCCGGGGCGGGCTTGGCACGCTGCTGGGCGGCTGCGCCTGTCGGTAGCAACAGAACAGCGGTGCTGCCCGCCGCGAGGGTGGCAGCGAGAGCAGAACGGAGGGCAGCGGCGCGGGAGGTGCGGAGGAACGAGCTGATCATGGACCGCCATCAGTCACTAAAAAACTTAATACCGCGTTTACCACCTGTTGATCAGGCGCGCTCACGCGGGACGGCGGCATAGAGTGTCACGATCCTGGCGAAAATACGAATGATGACGAGGCGGTTCCGTGCCGCATCCGGCCATGCCAGGATCGGATGCGATGACGACGAAGGCGGATCGACGATGAAGGCCCTGCTCTGCGACCATCACGGCCCGGCCGAGGACCTGGCGATCCGCAACCTGCCGGATCCGAAACCGGGCCCCGGCGAGATCGTCGTCGCCGTTAAGGCCGCCGCGCTGAACTTCTTCGACACGCTGATCATCCAGGGTCGCTACCAGACCAAGCCTGCCTTCCCCTTCTCGCCCTCGGCCGAATGCGCCGGCACGATCAGCGCCATCGGCGAAGGCGTGGCCGGCTGGCAGGTCGGCGAGCGCGTGGCTGCCTGGCTGGGCTACGGCGCGGCGCGCGAAAAGGTCGCCGTCCCCGCCGACCAGCTCATCCGCATCCCCGACCGGCTCGACGATGCACAGGCGGCCGGCCTCTTCGTTACCTACGGCACCGCCATGCATGGACTGATCCAGCGCGCCGGGCTCAAGGCGGGCGAGACGCTCGCAGTCCTCGGCGCCTCCGGCGGAGCAGGGCTCGCGGCGGTCGAGATCGGCGCTCTTCTAGGCGCCCATGTCATCGCTTGCGCCTCCTCGCCCGACAAGCTCGCGCTTGCCCGCGAGCACGGCGCGCAGAAGGAGATCGATTATGCGCGCGACGACATCCGCGCCGAGCTGAAGAAGCTGACCGAAGGTCGCGGCGTCGACGCGCTCTACGACACGGTCGGCGGAGAGCTGGCCGAGCCGGCCCTCCGCTCGATGGCTTGGGAAGGGCGCTATCTCGTCGTCGGCTTCGCCGGCGGCGAGATCCCGAAGATCCCACTCAACCTGCTATTGCTCAAGGGTTGCGACCTGCGCGGCGTGTTCTGGGGCCAGTTCGTCGCGCGCGACCCGGCCGGCCATCGCCGCAACATGGAGCGCCTGCTGGACTGGGCGGCGGGCGGCCATATCCGCGCCCATGTCCATGCCACGATCCCGCTCGAACGCTGGACCGAGGCCTATGCGCTGATCGCCGACCGCAAGGCGAAGGGCAAGATCGTGCTGACGCTGTGACGGAGCCTTATAGCTCCGCCAGCGTCTGCCTCGCCCGCTCGCGATGCTCGGGCGTGATCGAACCGGCGACGGCTGCGATGGCAGCCGCGATCACCGCCGCGTCATCGGTGAAGCCGAGCAGCGGCATGATGTCGGGAATGGCGTCGACCGGCAGCACGAAATAGCCGAGCGCGGCGAGCAGCGTCAGCCGCACGCGCCGTGGCGTCGCCGGATCGCGCGCGCAGAACCACGCCGCCAGCAAATCCTCCGCAAACGGAATACGCTTCGCGACGCGCTTGAGCCGGGCCATGAAATCGGACCCGAACTTCGCCTCGTCGCGCAGGCTCTTGCGGATCGCCTCCATCTCCTCGCGGCTGAAGCTTGCGCTGAACCCCTCGCTCATCCCTGTTCTCTCCTTGGCACCTGTGATGCCGATCATCGCGCGCCTCCCATCAAAGCGCCATGTCGAAAGATGGCCCCGGCGCAATCCTGCACAAGAGGGCGCCAGCAAAACCCGCTTGGAGCGAGGCAAAACCCCCTCTAAACCGGCTGTCACAACAAGATTGACGGGAAACGCGCCATGAAACTCGATTCCTCCCTCGCTGCCATCGTCACCGGCGGCGCCTCCGGCCTCGGCGAGGCGACCGCGCGCATGCTGGCCAGCCAGGGCGTCAAGGTCGCGCTGCTCGATCTCAATGCCGAGCGCGGCGAGGCCATCGCCAGGGAAATCGGCGGCGTCTTCGCCCTCTGCGACGTCACCAGCGAGGCCTCGGTCGACGAAGCCTTGGCCAAAGCCCGTGCGGCCCATGGCGTCGCCCGCATCATCGTCAACTGCGCGGGCATCGCACCCGGCCGCCGCGTCGTCTCGAAGAAGCGCGACACCGGCGAGCTCATCGCCCATGACCTCGCCACCTTCGAGAAGGCGGTCGCGATCAACCTGACCGGTACCTTCCGCATCATCGCCAAATCGGCGGCCGCGCTCGCCGGCCTCGATCCCGTTACGGCCGATGGCGGCCGCGGCGTCATCATCTGCACGGCCTCGGTCGCAGCCGAGGACGGTCAGATCGGCCAGGCCGCCTATGCCGCCTCCAAGGCCGGCGTCGTCGGCCTGACTCTGCCGGTCGCGCGCGATCTCGCCGGCGTCGGCATCCGCATCGTCACGATCATGCCCGGCCTGTTCGAGACGCCGATGTTCGCCGGCCTCCCCGACGACGCCAAGGCCTCGCTCGCGGTCTCGGTGCCGCACCCCTCCCGTCTCGGCCGCCCGGCGGAATATGCCGCGCTCGCCCGCAGCATCATCGAGAACGACATGCTGAACGGCACCGCGATCCGCCTCGACGGCGCAATCCGGTTGGCGCCGAAATAGGCCTCAAACGATGCGGAAAACCTCGCCGGCACTGCGGTCCCGGTAGAGGTCCACCCGCTCGCCGTTCCAGTGATAGTCGAGATGCCGGCCCTGCACGGGGTGGCTCGCGCCATCCGGATAGAACAGCCCGACGCATTCGCCGCCAGGACAGCGCACGCTTGGATAGGCGATACCGGCCGAGCCGAGCGCCCGCAAGCCGATGCCGAGCGTCTGGCTCGCGACATAGTCGGCGGGATCGAGTACCGGTGCTGCTTCGGCCCCGAGTGGCCGGATGTCGTGAAGCTCCGCGTCGATCTCCAGCACGATCTCGCGGAATTGCGAGGTCCAACCCGGCGGCTGGGCCGTCGCCAGCATGAAGCGGGCATGGTGGTGGATCGTCTCCAGCAGCGCCACCTCGAAGCGATCGCCGACATAGAGCACGCCAAAACTGCCATCGCTGAAGCGGCTCGGCCGGTCCGGGCTGACATGGGTGAAGGGCGCCATCAGCCAGCTCGCCCCCGGCCCGGAGACGCGCCGCTCCGTGGGGACCAGATCGAGATTGCCGATCGTCTCCATCAGGCGCGGATTGGTCTTCTGCTCGGCCGCGATCAGCAGCGGCCAGTCGGCGGGATCGGCGATATCCTCGAACAGGTCGATCGGCGGGAAGATGCTGCGGATGATCCGGACCGCCCCGCGCCATTCGATCTCCGCGACCGGCAGGCTCGCCGGATCGATCACCAGGCGCCCCGCTCGGCATCGAGCAGCCGGCGCACCCGCATCAGGTCGGTGAGTTCGCCGCCGAGCATCACATCAACAGCCGATTTCCCGCCGAAACCGGCATTGGCCCGTTTGATCCACTCATAACCGCGCTGCGGCTCGGTGAAGATCAGGCGTAGCGCCTTATGGATGCCCATCAGGTTCGAGAGCCGGGCCTTGCCGTCGCGCGAGATGCGGCCGATCTCGCCGGCTTTCCAGCGCCGGTAGCTCCTGACCGGCAGGTCGACCAGCACCGCCGCTTCCTCGTCGGTGATCCGCCAGAGCCGGAACAGATTGACCGCGGCGCGAAACATCGCCGCCGCCTCGTCATCCGTGATCGGATCGGGGACAAAATCGCGCTGGGCCGTCTCGATGCGCAGCAGGCCAGTCATGGCGTCGCTCTCCATTTGGCATAAAATGGAGATAATATTGCCAAATGGCAATAGCCTGCCAAATCGAGCCTATTCCTCGGTCTTCGGCGGCTTGATCTCGTGCTTCAGGATCAGGGGTGTCTGCGCCAGCGCGAAGGCCATGGTCAGCGGCATCACGCCCCAGACCTTGAAGGCGACCCAGAAATCCTGGGTCTGCGTACGCCAGACCACCTCGTTGATGGCCGCCAGCACGAAGAAGAACAGGCCCCAGCGGAAGGTCAGCTTGCGCCAGCCCTCCTCGTCGAGCTGCAGCACCGTCTCCAGCACCAGTGAGAGCAGCGCGCGCCCGAAAAACAGCCCGCCGAGCAGTACCGAGCCGAACAGCGCGTTCACGATGGTCGGCTTGACCTTGATGAAGAAGGCATCGTCCAGGGCCAGCGTCAAACCGCCGAAGACGGTGACGACGATCGCGTTCACGATCGCCATGCGCGGGAGGTAGCCCATCAGCGCCCGCGACAAGGCCAGCGCGATCAGCGAAGCCGCGATGAAGATACCGGTCGCAACGAAGATGCGCCGGTCTTCGGTGACGCCGAACAGTCGGTCGCCATAGGAATTGGCGAAGAAGAAGATCGCCAGCGGCCCGAATTCCAGCGCGAGCTTGAGCAAAGGGCTGACCGTCTTGCCCTTGGCCGCCTCGACCGGAACTTGCTGTGTGGTCTCGCTCACGCCGCCTCTCCCGAAGCTGATTCCATGCCCGCCACAGCCCGCGCGAAATCGCGCGCCGAGAACGGCTCCAGATCCTCGACGCTCTCGCCGACGCCGATGAAATGCACAGGCAGGCCAAACTGCGCGGCGAGCGCCACCAGGATGCCGCCGCGCGCCGTGCCGTCGAGCTTGGTCATGACCAGCCCGGTCACCCCCGCGGTTTCGCGGAAGGCTTCGACCTGGCTGATCGCGTTCTGGCCGACGGTCGCGTCGAGCACGAGCAGCGCCGCATGCGGTGCGCTCGGGTCCTGCTTGCGGATGACGCGCACGACCTTGGCGAGCTCGTCCATCAATCCCTGCTTGTTCTGCAGCCTGCCGGCCGTGTCGATCAGCAGCACGTCGGTATTGTTCGCCTTCGCCTTCTGCAGCGCCTCGAAGGCGAGGCCCGCCGCGTCGGCGCCCTGCTGGCCATGGACGACCTCGGCCCCGGTGCGCTCGCCCCAGACGCGCAATTGCTCGATCGCCGCGGCGCGGAAAGTGTCGCCGGCGGCGAGCATCACGGACTTGCCCTCGCTGCGGAATTTCGCGGCGAGCTTGCCGATCGTCGTGGTCTTGCCGGAGCCATTGACCCCGACCATCAGCAGCACGAACGGCTTTTTCGTGGCGTCGATCGCCAGCGGCTGGGCGACGGGCAGCAGGATCGTCTCGACCTCGCGCGCCAGGATCGCCTTCACCTCGGATGGCTCGATCTGCTTGTCGTAGCGCCCGTCGCCGACGGCCTTGGCGATCTTGGCGGAGGTCGCGAGGCCGAGATCGGCCTGGATCAGGATATCCTCGAGGTCTTCCAGCGTGCCGGCGTCGAGCTTGCGCTTGGTGAAGAGATCGGTGATCCCCGTCGTCAGCGCCGAGGAGGTCCGCGACAGCCCCTCGGTCAATCGCCGCCACCAGCTCCGCTTCGGCTGCGGCGCAGGGACGGGAGCCGCAACGGGCTCGGACTGCGGAACGATGGCAACGACCGGCTCGGGCTCGACCGCAGGCGCAGCCTCTTCGACCGGAGCCGGCGGCGCAACCGGCTCAGGGGCCGACGCCTCGACGACAGGCGCTTCCGCCTCAGCCGCCGCCGCGGGAGCAACCTCTTCAGCTTCCGGCTTTCGCTCCTCGACCGGCTCGACAGCCTGTTCGGTCACCGCCTCCGGGGCGGGAGCCGGCTTGACCGGTTCCTCGTCGCGTCCGAACAGCCTTGAAAAGAAGCCGCGTTTCTTCGGTTCGGTCTCGCTCATCGTCGTCCTGTCTTCGGTTCGGCAGGCATATCGGGTTGCGCCGCCGGGCCGGCTTCGCTAGCGCAATGCCATGGCAGCGCCGGACCGACCAGAAAATTCGCAATCCCATGGGCAGATCGAGGAAGAACTGCCGGTGCCGCTGCTCTATCGCGACGCCATGATGCTCGTCATCGACAAGCCTGCCGGATTGCCTTCGCATCGCGGGCCGCAGGCCAAGCGCCGCATCATCCCGGTCCTGACCGATTATCTCGACGCATTGCGCTTCGGCCTGCCGCGCAAGCCTGAAGCGGCGCACCGACTGGACAAGGACACCTCCGGCTGCCTCGTGCTCGGCCGGCACCCTCGCGCCATGGCGGAGCTCAACCAGATGTTTCGTGATGGCCGCATCGACAAGACCTACTGGGCGATCGTGCAGGGCGAGCCTGCGCAGGACGAGGGATTGATCGACCTTCCCCTCGCCAAGCGCTCGCCCGAACGCGGCTGGTGGATGAAGGTCGATCCCGCCGGCCTGCCCTCGCAGACCCGCTATCGCGTGCTGGGCCGGGGCGAGAGCGAGCACGGCCCGCTCGCCTGGCTCGCGCTGGAGCCGCTGACCGGCCGCACCCACCAATTGCGCGTCCATTGCCAGGCTTCGGGCTGGCCGATGCTCGGCGACGAGATCTATGGCGATGCCCCGCGCGAAGGCGGGCCGGGCCTCCAGTTGCACGCCCGGTCGATCGCGATCCCGCTCCACAGGAAGCGCGATCCGATCACGGTCGAGGCACCGCCGCCGCCGCATATGCTGGCGGCGCTCGGTGCCTGCGGCTGGAACAGGGTTTAGGACGCGTCAACGCGGCGCCTGCGACCTGCCGGCAGCGATCAATCCTTCGCTAATCCGGCGCTGCTATACGACGGCTGCCCCTTCTCCCGTCATGTAGCCATGGCCGATAGCACCGTCGCCGAACCCGAGCTTCTGACCCTGCCCGAAGCCCGGGCCCGCTGCGCGGACGGCGCCGCGCCGCCGCTGGCCGTGCTCGTCGATTGGATCGAGACCTATCTGATGAGCGCCCATGCCGATCTCGGCCGCACCGGCGCCGTCTGCCCCTTCACCCGCCAGGCCGCGAAGCTCGACACCGTCCGCCTCGGCATTTCCACCGCAATCGCGGCCGATGAGGATGCAGCCTTCGCGACCGTGAACCGCAGCTTCGCCGATCTCGACGCGATTCCAGCCCAAGCGACCCTGCAGCATTTCCGCACGGTCATCATCGGCTTTCCCGGCTGCGCCGACGCGGCCGGCACGGCAATGCTGCAACGGGTTCAGAAGCGGCTGAAATTCGTATCGCTCCGCCGCTTCCGCATGATCGGGCTGATGCATCCGGACTCGGAGGCGCCAGGCCTCTGGAATCCCCGGTTCCGCCCGTTGCGCGCGCCGTTTCCGGTCGTGGCCGTTCGCCATATGGTCGAGCACGACGCGCCCTTCGCCGCGCGCCATCCGCTCTTGATGCTGCCCTATCTCGCCCGCTTCCGCATGGCGGGCGCGAAACGCCTCATCGCGCATCTGCGTGCGGGGCCATGAACGCGGCGATGCCCTTGCCCACCGCGCGCGACGATACCGTGACGCTCGATCTCGTCGAGGATGTCGCCGGCTTCCTGGCGCTGCGCCGGGACTGGGAGGCGCTGTTCGAGCGCTCGGCCGCGCCGTCGCAGCTCTTCCAGAGCCATGTCTTCCTGCGTCATTGGGTGGCGCATTACCTCACCCCCGGCACGCGGCTCAGCATCGTCACCGCACGGCGGGCCGGTGAATTGGTCATGGTCTGGCCGCTGATTCGCCAGAAGCGCTACGGCCTCGACACCCTGCGCTTCATGGGCGTTCCGGTCGCCCAGTTCGGCGATGTGCTTGTCGGCGATGGCGAGGAGGCGCTGCAGCGAGCGAGCTGGGCCTTCATCGAAAACATGCGCGCCGATCTCTTCGAGGCCCGCAAGCTGCGCGCCGATTCGCGCCTTGCCCGGAGCGGCCTGCTCGGCGGCGCGGTGCAGGGCGACCGGCAGGACGCGCCCTTCGCCGATCTCGTCCGCCGCGTGGGAGAGGCAGGCCCAAGCCTCGTCTATCCGGCCCGCGAACGCTCGAACCATCGCCGCCGCCTGCGCCGCCTCGAGGAGCGCGGCCCGCTCACCCATGCCATGCCGCCGCCCGGCCCGGAGGCGGCGCAACTCGCCGCCACCGCCATCGCGATGAAGCGCACGACACTCGCCCGGCGCGGCATCGTTGCGCCGGTCCTCAACGATCCCCGCTTCGCCGCCTTCTTCATCGATCTCGCCGCCGATGCTTCCGGCGAAGCCACGCTGCGAATCGCATCGATCTTCAGCGAAGGCGCCCCGATCGGCATCGACCTGTCCTTCGACTGCAAGGGACACAGCTTCGCGCATGTCCTCGCGACCGATCCCGGGCACGGGCAGGACGGCATCGGCAAGATCCTGATCCATCACAGCTTCGCCCGCGCCCGCGCCCGCGGCAGCACGATCTTCGACCTGCTCGCGCCGTCGGAGCCTTACAAACTCGAACATGCCGATGGCAGCGTCGCGGTCAGCGACCATCTCCGGCCGCTGTCGCTGAAGGGGCGGCTGGCCTGCCATCTCGGCATCCAGCACTGGCGCCCGCTGCTGAAGACCGTAGCGAAGCGCCTGCCGGCAAGCCTCGCGCGCCAGGTCATGCCCGCGCCGCGGCAAGGCGGGTAGCGCAGTCCCGACTCAATCCGAGATCGCGTCGATGGCGCGCGCCAGCTTCACGTCGAGCTCGGTCAGGCCGCCGGCATCATGGGTCGCCAGCGTGATGTCCACGGTGCGATAGACATTCGACCATTCCGGATGGTGATTCATCGCCTCGGCCAGCAGCGCAACCCGCGTCATCCAGCCGAAGGCCTCGCTGAAATCGCGGAAGACAAAGCGCTTGGCGATGGCCTCGCGACCTTGCGCGAGCTTCCAGCCGGTCAGGGTCGCCAACGCCTCGGCCTGTGCCTCGGGCGAGAGTCGCTTCGGCCGCGTCATCGCCGCATCTCCCGCGACAGGCGATTCGGGTAGGATGGGCCGAGCGGATAGGCCGCCTCCAGCACATAGGGCCCGCCGCCGATCGAATCACGCGAGGACATCAGGGCCACCCGGCGCGCAGTGAAGGTGAACGGACGGACGATCGGGTGCAGGCTGAGGAAATGCGCGAGCTCGACGGGAGTCGTGTCGCGCAACCGCGCCAGCGTGACATGAGGCACGAACTTGCGCGCTTCCGCCGGCAGGCCGAGGCGGCGCATCTGCCGTTCGAGATCGCCCTGGAGATCGGTCAGCGTCTTGCCGGGCTGCGCCCGCGCGAAGAGTGCCCGCGGCTTGTCGCCGCCGAAGCTGCCGAGCGCGTCGAGCGTGACCTCGAACGGATAGGCTGTGAGATCGGAGAGCATGTCGTCGATATCGTTCGCCATGCGCCGGTCGACATCGCCCAGGAAGCGCAGGGTGATGTGATAGTCGGCCGGCTCGATCCAGCGCGCGCCCGACAATCCGCCGCGATGCAACGTCAGCCCGGTCGCGACCTCGGCGGGGATTTCCAGAGCGATGAACAGCCTCGGCATGAGCGAATCCCTGCCAAGCGAATGTGACTCTGGCGAGACGGTAAGCGCGCAGCCGGCTCAAGGGAACCGTTTTTGCACTGTCGCAACCGACCAGCCCCGCCGNTCCCTGCCAAGCGAATGTGACTCTGGCGAGACGGTAAGCGCGCAGCCGGCTCAAGGGAACCGTTTTTGCACTGTCGCAACCGACCAGCCCCGCCGCGTCATCCCGGACAAGCCGCGAAGCGGCGCCGATCCGGGATCCATGCCGGAGCGCCTCCGATCAAGGTTCAGATGGATCCCGGGTCTCCCTTCGGTCGCCCGGGATGACTGCGGTTAGGTTGGAAACAAGCCGTTACGGGCAGGGATTGCCGACGAGCTGATGAATCGCGTCGATCCCGGCCTCGACCTCCGGCGAGAGCTTCACGTCGATCGAGGCAATATCGGTCCTGAGCTGCTCCATCGACGTGGCACCGATGATGTTGGCGGTGACGAAGGAGCGGCTGTTCACGAAAGCCAGAGCCATTTGCGCCGGGTCGAGCCCTGATTCGCGGGCAAGCGCGATATAGCGCTTGATCGCCGCCTCGGCGCCGGCCGTCTGGTAGCGCTGGCCGCGGTCGAACAAGGTCGTGCGCGCTCCGGCCGGACGGGCGCCGTCGAGATATTTGCCGGTGAGGAAGCCTTGCGCCAGCGGCGAATAGGCGAGCAGGCCGACATCCTCATGCAGCGCGACCTCGGCCAGAGCCGTCTCGAAGGTGCGGTTGAGCAGGCTGTAGGCGTTCTGGATCGACTGGACCCGCGGCGTGCCGCGCGCTTCCGAATCGGTGACGAAGCGCATCGTGCCCCAGGCGCTCTCGTTGGAAAGGCCGAGATGGCGGATCTTGCCGGCCTTGATCAACTCGGCGAAGGCGTCGAGCTGTTCGGCGATCGGGGTTTCGTCGGCCGCCGAAGCGTAGGCGTCCTTGGTGAAACGTGTCGGATTTGAGCCCCAGGGCATCGGCCGCTCGGGGAAATGCAATTGATAGAGGTCGATATAATCGGTCTGCAGGCGCTGCAGACTCTTGTCGACGGCTTCGAAGACCTGCTTGCGCGTCACCCGTGTCGGGCTCTTGTCGTCGCGGAACCAGGTGTTGCCGCCGCGCCCGCAGACCTTCGACGCCAGGATGATCTTGTCGCGGTTCTTCCGCGCCTTGAACCAGTTCCCGATGATCCGCTCGGTCGAGCCTTGGGTCTCCGGCTTCGGCGGGATCGCATAGAGTTCGGCCGTGTCGAAGAAATTGATCCCCTGCTCGACGGCGTAGTCCATCTGGGCATGGCCTTCGGCTTCGGTGTTCTGCTCCCCCCAGGTCATGGTTCCCAGGCAGATCACCGAGACCTTGAGATCGGTGCGTCCGAGGCGGCGGTATTCCATGGCGATGCAACTCCGGAAGCAGGGGCCGGCAAGCGGCAAGACGGGAAGCGGGGATACGCCGCGCGGAGAACCCGCGGGCGGCTCAGGTCCTGGGGGACAAGGAGAGGATGAAGCGCTCGACCGTCGGCAGGATGGTCCGGACGATGACGGCGACGCCATCGGCCGTGGGATGAAGCCCATCCGCCTGGTTGAGGGCACGGTCGCCCGCGATGCCTTCCAGGAAGAACGGGTAAAGCACCAGCCCATGCTTCTTCGCAAGCTCTGGATAGATCGCGTCGAAGCGTTTCGCGAAATCCTCGCCGAGATTGCGCGGCGCATACATGCCCGCGAGCAGCACCGGGATTTTCCGCTCGATCAGGCGCGCGACGATCGCCTCGAGGTTCTTTCGGGTCACCGACGGGTCGACGCCCCGCAAGGCATCGTTCGCGCCGAGTTCGAGGATCACGCCGTCGGCCCCTTCCGGCACCGACCAGTCGAGCCGTTCGAGCCCACCCTGCGTCGTGTCGCCGGAGACACCGGCGTTCACGATTTCGACAGAAAGGCCCTTCTGGCGCAAAGCCTGCTCCAGAACGGCCGGGAAGGCGGCGCTGCCCGGCAGGTTGTAGCCGGCCGTCAGCGAATCGCCGAGGGCGACGAGCTTCAGCGAGCGCCCGGCGCTGGCATCGGAGGGAGGAGTCTGGGCGCCGGCCATGTCTGTGACCCCGATCAGAAGCAGCAGCAAGCCGACGAAAAACGTCGCAGCCGATTGGACAAGCGCGAACCTGAGCCCATATGGCCGCAGACCACGCCGCGCCGTGGTTCCGCCTCGCTCGTGGCGCGATACGGTGCGAGCGGGGTTGGTGATGGAAGCGTAAGTCGGGATCATGGCGTGATGAGCGATAAGGCCGCTTCGGCAATCGAGTTGCAGGATGTCCACCTGAGTTTGGGGCGTGGCGCCGCCCGCGTCCATATCCTCAAGGGCGTATCGGTGTCGCTGGCCGATGGTGAGGCGACCGGCCTCGTCGGCCCCTCCGGCTCCGGCAAGTCGACCCTGCTGATGACCATGGCCGGCCTGGAGCGCCCCGATTCAGGCCTGGTCAAGGTCGCCGGCCAGGATCTCGGCGCCCTCGACGAGGACGGGCTCGCGATCTTCCGCGGCCGGCATATCGGCATCGTCTTCCAATCCTTCCATCTCGTCCCGACCATGACGGCGCGCGAGAACGTCGCCCTGCCGCTCGAACTTGCCGGCCACACGGACGCCTTTAGCCGCGCCGAGGCGGAGCTGCGCAATGTCGGGCTCGGCCATCGCATGGACCACTATCCCGCCCAGCTTTCCGGCGGCGAGCAGCAGCGCGTCGCCATCGCTCGCGCCGTCGCGCCGGACCCGGCAATCCTCGTCGCCGACGAGCCCACCGGCAATCTCGACGAATCGACCGGCCGTTCGATCGTCGATCTGATCTTCGCCCTCAAGCGCGAGCGCGGCGCCACGCTGGTGCTCGTCACGCATGATCTCTCGCTCGCCGCGCTCTGCGAGCGCACGGTCCGCCTGCGCTCCGGCGTGATCGAGGCCGAGCCCGAGACTGTGGTCGCCTGATGCACGCGCCCGTTAAGCCGACCTCGCTCCCTCCCGCCCGCGTTCCGGGCATCGGCCTCGTCCTGCGCCTCGCCATCCGCGACCTGCGCGCCGGCTTGCGCGGCTTCGGCATCTTCATCGCCTGCCTTGCGCTCGGCGTGATGACCATCGCCGCGGTGGCCTCGGCTTCGCGCGGCCTGACCGAGGGACTGGCCCGAGAAGGCCGGCGCATCCTTGGCGGCGATGCGGCCTTCAGCCTGATCCACCGCGAGGCCACGCCGCCCGAGCTCGCTTTTCTGACCGCCCGCGGCACCGTCTCCAGCATCGCCACCATGCGCGGCATGGCCAATGCCGGCGAGAAGGGCGCGGCCCTCGTCGAGATCAAGGCGGTCGACACGGCCTATCCGAGCATCGGCGCGGTCGAGACCGATCCGCAGGCGCCGCTACCCGGCCTGCTCGACCCGCGCGATGGCGCCTATGGCGCTGTGGCCGATCCCGTCCTCTTCGGCCGGCTCGACCTCAAGCCCGGCGACATCGTCACGGTCGGCGGTGCGAAAATCCAGTTGCGCGCCAATCTGATCTCCGAGCCCGACAAGATCGCGGCCGGCGTCGGCTTCGGCCCGCGCCTTCTCATGTCGCAGGAGGCGCTGAAGGCGACCGGCCTGATCCAGCCCGGCAGCCTGATTCGCTGGACCTACCGCCTCCAACTGCCGCAGACCGCGACGAGCGACGCTGATCTCGACAAGCTGATCGCCGACGCCGGCACGCAGCAGCGCGATGCCGGCTGGGAAATCCGCTCCCGCGCCAATGCGGCGCCGAGCTTCCAGCGCAATCTCGAACGCTTCACCCAGTTTCTGACGCTGGTCGGCCTCACCGCCCTGCTCGTCGGCGGCGTCGGCGTCGCCAATGCGGTGCGCCGCTTCGTCGAAGCCAAGAAGCTCGATTTCGCCACGATGAAGGCGGTCGGGGCGACCGGCGGGCGCGTCGTCGCGATCCATCTGACCGAGGTCATGCTCGTCGCCGCGATCGGCACCGCGATCGGCCTCCTGCTCGGCGCCGCCGCGCCCTTCGGCCTCGGCGCCATCGTCCAGAGCATCCTGCCGGTGCCGTTCGAACCCACGCTGGCTCCGGGCGAACTCGCCATCGCCGCGCTCTACGGCCTGCTGACCGCATTCGTCTTCGCCATCATCCCGCTCGGCCGTGCCCATGACATTTCCGTCTCGGCCCTGTTCCGCGACAAGGTCGAGCCCGATCCGCGCCGTCCGCGCGCGATCTATCTCGTGCTTTGCGCGCTCGCTTTGGCCGGTCTCGCCGGCGTCGCCATCGGCTTCGCCTATGAGCGTCGGATCGCGCTGATCTATATCGGCGTGATGTTCGGCGTCTTCCTGCTGCTGCGCGCCGTCTCGCTCGGCCTGATGGCGCTGGCTCGCCGCATCCCGCGCCCGCGCCGCCCGGCGCTCCGGATGGCGCTCGCCAACAGCCATCGCCCGGGCGCGCTGACGCCCGCTCTCGTGCTGTCGCTTGGCCTCGGCGTCGCCCTGCTCTCGGCACTCTCCTTCATCGATGTCAGCCTGACCCGGCAGCTCACCGGCGCCCTGCCCGACAAGGCGCCGAGCTTCTTCTTCCTCGACGTACCCAGCCGCGATTCCGAGCGTTTCGATGCCTTCCTCGCCGCGGAACGGCCGGGCGCGAAGACCGAGCGCGTGCCGATGATGCGCGGCCGCATCGTCTCCGTGAACGAGACCCGTGCCGAAGACATCAAGGCGAGCGAGCAATCCGCCTGGGTGCTCGACGGCGACCGCGGCATCACCTACGCCGCCGCGCTGCCGGAAGGCTCGCGCGTCGCAGCCGGCGAGTGGTGGCCGGCCGATTATCGCGGCGAGCCGCTGGTCTCCTTCGACTCCCAAAACGCCGCCGGTATCGGCCTGAAGATCGGCGACAGGCTCACCGTCAACGTGCTCGGCCGCAACATCACGGCCCGCGTCGCCAATTTCCGCACGGTCGACTGGCGCTCCTTCGGCATCAATTTCGTCATGGTGTTCTCGCCCAACACCTTCGCTGGTGCCCCGCACACCAATCTCGCCACCGTCGCGGCGAACCCGGACGGCCAGGGCGCGACCGACGCCGCCCTGATGCGACGCCTCGCGCTCGACTTCCCCGCCGTCACCGCGGTCCGGGTCAAGGACGCGCTCGAAGCGGTCAACACCATCGTCGCCCAGCTCGCCATGGCGATCCGCGGCGCGTCGGGCCTCGCCATCGCAGCCAGCCTGCTCGTGCTCGGCGGCGCGCTCGCCGCCGGTCAGCGGGCGCGGCTCTATGACGCGATGATCCTGAAGACGCTCGGCGCGACCCGCCGCTTCATACTTTCGTCGTACGCCCTTGAATACGCCGCCATCGGCCTCGTCGCGGCCGTCTTCGGCGTTCTCGCGGGTACAGCGGCAGGCTGGGGCATCGTCACGCAAGTGATGCGGATCGAGTTCGTCAGTGATCCCATAGGAGCTATACTGGCTGCGACTGCCGCCGTTGGCGTTACCGTCCTGTTCGGGCTCGTCGGTACGATAAAAATACTGACGAAAGCGCCGGCTTCTCATCTCAGGAATTTATGATGACTATCTGAGAACGACTCTCGATAGACATTAAAATCCTGTAATTCTGCATGGGTGCAGTGCCGAACTTCTATCCCGGCACCGGCCTTAACCATGGCGGGCTCTTGTAAGAACCGGCAAAGCCGCCCATATTCCCGTCATCGCGACTTTCGTGCGCGAGGACGGCTGGCGCCTGTGCGCCCTCCGTCGTCCGAAACTAAGTCAGGGGAAACTCTTTTAATGAGCAACTTCGACCGCAATGCTCCAGTCTGGGGTGCCGGCCGCGCACAGCAGACCAGCGCCGTCGAGATGGATCAGGGCCTGCGCTCGTTCATGCTCGGCGTCTACAACAACATGGTGATCGGCCTTGCGATCTCGGCGCTGTTCGCGCTGGGCATCAACAAGATGGCCGTGACCGATCAGGCCAACGCCGTCGCCAAGATCGGCAACACCTATCTCACCGCCTTCGGCAAGCTGCTTTATGGCACGCCGTTGATGTGGGTGGTCGCGCTGGCGCCGCTGGCCTTCATCTTCTTCTTCTCGTTCCGCGCCGACAAGATGTCGGCCGCGTCCGCCCGGACGATGTTCTTCGCCTTCGCGGCGGTGATGGGCGTCTCGCTCTCGACGATCCTGATCCGCTACACCGGCGCGTCAGTGGTGCAGGTCTTCTTCATCACCGCGGCGGCCTTCGGTGGTCTCAGCCTTTACGGCTACACCACCACGAAGTCGCTCTCCGGCATGGGCTCGTTCCTGGTCATGGGCCTGATCGGCCTGATCCTGGCCTCGATCGTGAACATCTTCCTGGCCTCGGGTGCGCTCGGCTTCGTCATCTCGCTGGTCGGCGTCGGCATCTTCGCCGGTCTGACCGCCTGGGATACCCAGCGCCTGAAGGAGATGTATCTCTCCTCGGACCTCGGCCCGGAGGAAGCTGCGAAGCTCTCGGTGAACGGCGCGCTGTCGCTCTACCTGAACTTCATCAACATGTTCCAGTTCCTGCTCTCGCTGATCGGCAACCGCGAGTGAGAACGACATGCTCCTGAACGGGAGCGCACGAGCCCCGGCCTCACGGCCGGGGCTTTTTCTTTGAGCGGGGCTTCCCTTCTGGCACGCGCATTGCTCATGCTTCGGGCATGACGACGCCTTCGATCCGCCAGGGCCATCCCGCCGACATTCCCGCCATCGCCGCCATCTACGCCGATGCGGTGCTGCACGGCACGGCCTCCTGGGAGCTGGAGCCGCCGGACGAGGCGGAGATGCAGCGGCGCTACGAAGCGATCCTGGCAGGTGGCTATCCCTATCTCATCGCAGAGCGGGACGGCGAGATCCTCGGCTATGCCTATGCCGGCGCCTACCGGCCGCGCCCGGCCTACCGCTCGACCGTCGAGAACTCGATCTATCTCGCGCCGACGGCGCAGGGACTCGGCATCGGCCGGCTGCTGCTCGCTGCCCTGATGCAGGCCTGCACCGAGCGCGGCTTTCGCCAGATGATCGCGGTGATAGGCGACGGCACCGGCGCCTCGGTCGGCTCGCGGCGCCTGCATGAGCGGGCGGGCTTCCGCCTGATCGGGGTCGCCGAGAAGGTCGGCTTCAAGCACGGCCGCTGGCTCGACCAGATGCTGATGCAGAAGGAGCTGGGCGAAGGCGCCAGCACGCCGCCCGGCATCTGACACCAGCCACGGACGGGCAGGCGCGTCAGCTCACCACGCTGAGCTTGTTGTCGAGCACCTTGAGCACGCGCGAGAGCTCCGAGCCGCGCTTCAGGATCAGCCCCGTCGCCGCGACGACCGAGTAGGCGCCCTGCCGCCGCGCCAGCGCCGGGTCCTTGACGATCCTGTAGAGCGGCATTTCGGACGAACGCCGGAACACCGAGAACTGCGCCTTGTCCTTCAGGAAATCGATGGCGTAGTCGCGCCATTCGCCGGCCGCGACCATCCGGCCATAGAGATTGAGCAATTCGCTGAGTTCGCGCCGGTCGAACGTCACGGTGGTTAGTCGCGCCGGCGCTGGGAAGTTCACGACCGCGCCGGCGGCTTGCGGTTGTGGCGTTTCGCTCTCGCTCATGGCGCCTCCCTGGTCGGGGCCTCACCAAATCATGCGAGGATGATGCTCCTGCAGTCCTGTGCTGGCAAGGGACTAAGCCGGCGCGGGACCGCTGCCTGGGTCGGCATTGTCAGCGAATGCCCCATTTTCGCCGCGAACGCGTCAAGCGAGCGCCAAGTTGCGACGTTCAACTCTCTGCGTTGCCTCGACGGCCCGGTTTCGCTGATCGCCGGTTTGTCAGCCCCCCAGCCCCCCGGAGTTCGGGCGGAGCCGGGCCACCGAGTCGAGGCCAACTAGCGGCTGGCATTGCGCCGGCCGTTTTTCTTTTCCGATACAGACTTGGAGATCGCGGCGGCCTCGCACCACCGCTGTCATTCCGGAGCGCCCTACCGAGCCTGCCCGTGATATTCGGCGTTGGGCCGCATATCGACCGCCGAGGCCATCCGGTTCGACATGTTGTAGAACGACGCGACGGCGCCGATATCCCAGATGTCGCGCTCGCCGAACCCGGCCTTGCGCAGCGCTTCCCTGTCGTCTTCGCCGATGAGATGCGGCGTCTCCGTCAGCTTGACCGAGAAATCGAGCATGGACCGGTGCCGAACCGACAAGTCCGCCGCCCGATAATTCATCACCATCAGCTCGCCCAGCACCGGGTCCCCGGAGAGCTGGCGCACCGCCGCGCCATGGGCAGTGAGGCAGTAATAGCAGCGGTTCACGCTGGAGACGGCGACCGCGATCATCTCCCGCTCCAGCTTCGACAGGCCGGACGGCGCCAGCATCAGGTCGTTGTAGAAGGCGGCGAATGCCGTGAGCTTGGCGTCGTCATGCGCGTAGGAGGTCAGGACATTCGGCACGAAACCGAGCTTCTCCTGGCATTTCGCGAAATAGGCCTGATTTTCGGCCGAGAGCGCACCCGGCTTCAGGTCCAGCGCCATCACGGCCGGCGGCGAATCCTGGCGCGCCGGCTCTTCTCCCACCTTGGGTTTGTCATGCTTTGTTGCCATGGTGTGTCCTGTCGAGTCGGGGAGCGTCGGTTTGCCGCTTTTTCAGGCACGGCAAGTTGAAAGGCTCCGCAGCCTATGTCATCGCTGCGGCAAAACAACTGGGGTTGGGATATGGGCAAACGGGTGACGAACGCGACTGCGAGTGCAATCGCAGCGATCGAGGCCGCAGCCACCGGACTGAAGAGTTCGATGCCTGCCGAGTTCCCCCGCCTGCTCTTTGGCCGCTCAGTCGCCGAGGATCTCGAAGCCCTTCCGGCCGACATGCTGGCCCGTACCGCAGCCGCCGCCTTCGAGCAGCTCGCCGAGCCGCGCAAGCCTGATAGGATCAACCTGCGCTTCCGCGACGAGGAATACGGCGAGGGCGAGCGCAAGAACCAGCTCACCGTTCTCGAGGTCGTCAACGACAACAAGCCGTTCCTGCTCGATTCGACGCTGGCCGAATTGCAGGAGCAGGGCCATGAGCCGCGCCTCGTCGCCCACCCGATCCTGGCCGTCGCCCGCGACGCCAAGGGCAAGTTCGCCTCGCTCGCCGGCGAGGCCGCCGGTCGCGCCCCCGAGGGCACGCGCCGCGAGAGCCTGCTCCACATCCATGTCCCGCGCATCGACACGCCGGAAGCCCGCGAGAAGCTGCGCGCCGGGCTCGACCACGTCTATGCCGATGTCGCGCTCGCCGTCGATGACTGGGCCGCGATGCGCGGCCGCATCACCGAGGTGATCCAGGCCTATCGCGCCAATCCGCCGCCGCTGCCGGAGGACGAGATCAACGAGGCGCTGCAATTCCTCGAATGGATCGCCGGCGACAACTTCACCCTGCTCGGCATCCGCGCCTATCGCTTCCCGGGCGGCGACGTCGCGGCCGACCCGATCGAAGGCTCGGGCCTCGGCATCCTGCGCGATCCCACCGTCAAGGTCCTGCGCAAGGGCCGTGAGCTGGTCACGGTCACGCCGGAGCTGCGCTCCTTCCTGGCCAAGCCCCAGGCGCTCATCATCACCAAGGCCAACGTCAAGAGCCGCGTCCACCGGCGCGTCCATCTCGACTATGTCGGCGTCAAGCTGTTCACGCCGGACGGCCGTCTCGACGGCGAGTTACGCATCGTCGGCCTGCTGACCTCGAACGCCTATACCGGCTCGGCCCGCGCGATTCCCTATCTGCGCCTCAAGGTCGCGCGCGTCGCCAAGAATATCGGCTTCGACCCGGCGAGCTATTCCGGCCGCGCCCTGATGAACGTGCTCGACGCCTATCCGCGCGACGAACTCTTCCAGATCGACGTGGCGACGCTGGAGCAGTTCGCGCTCGACATCCTCCAGCTCACCGAGCGGCCGCGCATCCGCGCGCTCGCCCGCGTCGACGAGTTCGACCGCTTCGTCTCGATCCTCGTCTTCATCCCGAAGGACCGCTACGACACCACGGTGCGCCTGCGCGTCGGCGATTTCCTGGCGCGGGTCTATGGCGGGCGCCTTTCGGCCGCCTACCCCGCCTACCCCGAGGGTCCGCTCTCGCGCACCCACTACATCATCGGCCGCGACGAGGGCAAAACCCCGCGCGTCGAGCGTTCGACGCTGGAATCCGGCATCAGCGCCATCGTCCGCACCTGGGGCGACGGACTGAAGGACGTGCTCGACCAGGAGAAGGCCGGCCCCGCCGCCCGGGCGCTGGCCGAGCGCTATGCCGAGGCCTTCGGCGCCGCCTATCGCGAGCGCTTCTCGGCCGCCGACGCGCTCGTCGATATCGAGATGCTCCAGCAGCTCACGCCGGAGCGGGCGCGCGCCGTCAATCTCTACCGGCGCGAGGGCGACGACGCCAAGCGCGCCAATCTCAAGGTGTTCTCGCGGGGCGCGCCGATCTCGCTTTCGGCCCGCGTCCCGGTGCTGGAGAACATGGGCTTCCGCGTCGTCAACGAGCGGACCTACAACGTCATGCCGCAGGGCAACGGCGACGCGGTTCGCATCTGGCTGCATGACATGACGCTGGAGCGCGCCGACGACGGCGAGATCGATATCGAGCATCTCGATCCGACCATTGAGGCGGCCCTGATGGCGCAGTTCCGCGGCCTCGCGGAATCCGATCGCTTCGACCAGCTCGTGCTCGTCGCCGGCCTCGCCTGGCGGGAGGCCGCGCTGCTGCGTGCCTTCGGCCGCTACCTTCGCCAAGCCGGCGCACCCTATGCCCAGGGCTATATCGCCGATGCGCTGACCAGCCATCCCGATATCGCTGCCGGGCTCGTCGCCTATTTCACTGCCAAGTTCGACCCGCGCGTCCCGGCGGACGAACGCGAGCAGCGCATGGCCCAGAAACATGCCGAGATCGAGGAGGCCCTCGACGCCGTCACCAGCCTCGACGAGGACCGCATCCTGCGCCGCCTCGTGAACCTGGTCGACGCTGCGCTACGCACCAACTTCTTCCAGATCGGTCCCGACGGCCAGCCGCGCCAGACCATCACCTTCAAGTTCGACTGCGCCAAGGTCGACGGCCTGCCGCTGCCGCGCCCGCTCTACGAGATCTTCGTCTATTCGCCGCGCGTCGAGGGCATCCATATGCGCTTCGGCAAGGTTGCCCGCGGCGGCCTGCGCTGGTCCGACCGGCCGCAGGATTTCCGCACCGAGGTGCTCGGCCTCGTCAAGGCTCAGCAGGTCAAGAACGCGGTGATCGTGCCGGTCGGCGCCAAGGGCGGCTTCTTCCCCAAGCAGCTCCCGCCGGCCTCGGACCGCGCCGCCTGGCTCACCGAAGGCACCGAGAGCTACCGCATCTTCATCCGCAACCTGCTCGAGCTCACCGACAATCTCGACGGCGAGACCATCGTGCCGCCGCCGGATACGGTGCGCCATGACGGGGACGACCCCTATCTCGTCGTCGCCGCCGACAAGGGCACCGCGACCTTCTCCGACACCGCCAACGCGATCTCGCTGGAGAAGCATCACTGGCTCGGCGACGCCTTCGCCTCGGGCGGCTCGCAGGGCTACGACCACAAGGGCATGGGCATTACGGCGCGAGGCGGCTGGGAAGCCGTGAAGCGCCATTTCCGCGAGGTCGATGTCGATATCCAGACCACGCCCTTCACCGTCGCCGGCGTCGGCGACATGTCGGGTGACGTCTTCGGCAACGGCATGCTGCTCTCGCCGGCGATCAAGCTGGTCGCGGCCTTCGACCACCGCGACATCTTCCTCGATCCGGGCCCCGACCCGGCGAAGTCTCTGGCCGAGCGTCAGCGCCTCTTCGCCCTGCCGCGCTCGTCCTGGGCCGATTACGACAAGAGCCTGATCTCGAAGGGCGGCGGCGTGTTCTCGCGCCAGGCCAAGAGCATCCCGCTCTCGGCCGAGGTTCGCGCACTGCTCGACCTCGACAAGAAGGAGGTCTCGCCACCTGAGCTGATGACGGCGATCCTCAAGGCGCGCGTCGACCTGCTCTGGTTCGGCGGCATCGGCACCTATATCCGCGCGACCGACGAAACCGACGCCCAGGTCGGCGACCGCGCCAATGACGCGATCCGCATCACCGGCAACGATCTCAGGACGCGTGTCGTCGGCGAGGGCGCCAATCTCGGCGTCACCCAGCGCGGCCGCATCGAGGCGGCCCGCAAGGGCGTCAGGATCAACACCGACGCGATCGACAACTCCGCCGGCGTCAACACCTCCGACGTCGAGGTCAACATCAAGATCGCGCTCGCCGGCCCGGTGAAGGACGGTCGCCTGAAGGAAGACAAGCGCAACGAGTTGCTGGCGGCGATGACCGACGAGGTCGGCGATCTCGTCCTGCGCAACAACTACCTGCAGACGCTGGCGCTCTCGCTGACCGAGGCGCAAGGGGCGGCCGCGACGCCGGGCCTGCGCTTCCTGATGCAGACGCTGGAGCAGGACGGAAAGCTCGACCGCTCCGTCGAATACCTGCCGAGCGATGCCCAGCTTGCCGAGCGCGAGAAGCGCAGCGAAGGCCTGACCCGGCCGGAACTCGCCGTGCTGCTCGCCTATGCCAAGCTCTCGCTGCACGACGCATTGCTCGAATCCTCGGTGCCGGACGATCCCTATCTCGCGACCGAACTCGTCCGCTATTTCCCGAAGGCGCTGCGCGAGGCCTATCCGGATGCGATCGCCAGCCACAAGCTGCGCCGCGAGATCGTCGCGACCCAGCTCGCCAATGCCATCGTCAACCGCGGCGGCCCGGCCCTCGTGCCGGTGCTGGCGGCGCTGACCCGCTCGGATGCGCCGGCCATCGCGGCGGCCTACGCGATCGCGCGCGATTCCTTCGATCTCATCGCGCTCAACGGCGAGATCGACGCGCTCGATGCGAAAATCCCCGGCAGGACCCAGCTCGGCCTTTATGGCGCCGCGCAGGAGCTCGTCACCAACCGCATGGGCTGGTTCCTGCGGCGCAGCGTCGCCAAGCCGGGCACGATCGAGCAGACCATCGCCCGCTATGCCAAGGGCGTGAAGGAACTGTCCGAGCATCTCGGCAGCCTGCTGCCCGAGGCCGCTTCGCAGGCAAGGCTCGCGCGCATCGCCGTGCTGACCTCCGAGGGCGTACCGGAAGCGCTGGCGACGCGCGTCGCCAGCCTGCCGGCGCTCGCCGAAGCCACCGACATCGTCGACATCGCCGAACGCAGCAAGCGCAAGATCGGCGAGGTCGCCCGCATCCATTTCGGCGTCGACGCGCTCTTCGGCCTGTCGAGCCTGAAGGCCGCGGCGGCGGCCGTGCCTGCGACTGACGATTACGAGCGCCTCGCCCGTGAACGTGCGGTCGAGACCCTCGACGACGCCCAGTCCAACCTGACGCAGGAGGTTTCGGCCTCGGCCAAGGGGCAGGGCACGCTGGAGAGCTGGCTCGGCGAGCGCGGCGAGGATGCGGAGCGCACCCGCAGCACCGTGAACGCGATCGCCAGCTCCGGTCTCACCTTGCCGAAGCTGATGGTGGCGGCCGGCATGCTGGCCGATCTGCCGCGCAAGCGCTAGGTTGCCGAGCGCGCCACGCGCCAAACGACCTGAGCTCTATGTCTTGACATCGGACCGGAGGGCGGTAGCCGCTTTTCGGTCCGATGCACTTGTTGAACGGAAACACCGATGACCGGCGAAGCCGACACGACCACCCGCATCGACCCCAAGCTGCTCGAAATCCTGGTCTGCCCGCTGACCAAGGCGACGCTGGAATATGACGCTGCGAAGCAGGAACTGATCAGCCGGCCGGCCAAGCTCGCCTACCCGATCCGCGACGGCATCCCGATCATGCTGCCGGAAGAGGCGCGGCAACTGGAAGATTGAGACAGGGCGTCGTTCTGGGGCAGCGTGCGGCGGCTAGAGCGCCTCGCCTCTCAGCAGCCGCGGCGGCGCGCCGGCGACGCCTGCCGCCTCGCGGATGAAGAAGCGCTTCAGCCCCGGCATCCGGTCGACGATGCCGAGCCCGAGATCGCGCGCCAGCCTGAGCGGCGTCGCATCGTTCGAGAACAGCCGATTCAGCCCGTCGGTCACGGCACCCATCGCCACCGTGTCGAAGCGCCGCGCTTTCTCGTAATCTTCCAGCACATCGGCCGAGCCGGGATCGAGCCCGAGCCTCGCCGCATCGACGACCGCCTCGGCCAGCGCCGCAACGTCCTTCAGCCCGAGATTGAGGCCTTGCCCGGCGATCGGATGTATCAGGTGTGCGGCATCGCCCAGCAGGGCCAGCCGCTCGCCGACGAAGCGCCGCGCGACACCGAAGCCGAGCGGATGTGCGCTGACAGCGCTTTCCAGCGCGATCTCGCCGAGTTCGAGCCCGAAGCGCCGCTCGATCTCGGCCAGCATGTCCTGGGCGTCGAGCGAGAGCAGTGGCGCGACATTCTCCGCCCGCTCCGTCCAGACGATCGAGGAGCGATGCCCGAGCGTGCCGCCATCGGCCAGCGGCAGGATCGCGAACGGCCCCGACGGCAGGAAATGCTCGACCGCTCGGCCGTCATGCGGCCGCTCATGCCCGATCGTCGCGACGATACCGGACTGGCCGTAATCCCAACCGACCCAGCCGATACCTGCCTGCTCGCGCAGTTTCGAGCGGGAGCCATCGGCCGCGACCAGCAAAACAGCCGCGCAGCGCGTTCCGTCACTGAAAACCAGTTCGACCGCGGCATCATCGGCCGTGAAACGCTGCACGCCGGTGCTGCGCAATTCAACGCCCGCCTTCTCGCAGGACGCCTTCAACGCCGCGACCAGCGCCGCGTTCTCGATCATATGGGCGAAGGGTTCGCCGGGTTCGATCTCGCCGTCGAAGGTCAGGAAGACCGGGCGGACCGCATCTTCGGTCCGGCTGTCCGAGACGATCATCTCCAGCATCGGCTGGGCGGTATGCGCAATCGCATCCCAGATGCCCAGCGTCTTCAGCATCGCCCGACCGCCAGCCGCGACCGCATAGGCCCGATTATCGACGCGGGGCGCCGCCGCCAGAGCCGGATCGGCCAGGATGACCGAGAAGCTCTCGCCCAGCCCCTGCTTCAGCGCGAGCGCCAATGCCAGCCCGGCGATGCCGCCGCCGGCGATGACGATGCGCATGGCGCCGCTGCCTTGTTCGATAGCCATACCGTCCTTCTCTCCGCGCCAACTTGACGCCACGGGATGCCTCGGTGCTGATGCCAGGCGAAACCGGTTGTCCCTGTGCGGGGCGCCGGCTCGTCCGTCAACCAGACCGCGATACCGCCGAACATGTCCCAGATCAGCGCCTCCCTGACGGCGATCCTCGACCTCGAGCAGCTTGAGCGCAACCTGTTCCGCGGTCGCAGCCCCAAATCGAGCTGGCCGCGCGTCTTCGGCGGTCAGGTCATCGCGCAGTCGCTCTATGCCGCCTGCAAGACGGTCGAAGGCCGGCAACCGCATTCGCTCCATGCCTATTTCCTGCTGGCGGGCGATCCCGAGGTGCCGATCGTCTACGAGGTCGACCGCCTGCGTGACGGCCGCTCCTTCACCACGCGCCGCGTGCTGGCCGTGCAGAAGGGCGAGGCGATCTTCGCCATGTCGGCCTCCTTCCATGTCGAGGAACCCGGCTACGAGCACCAGATGCCGATGCCGAAGGTGCCGATGCCGGAAGAGCTGCCGGATCGCGAGGAGATGGTGAAGCTCTTCACCGCGCCGGAGCACAACCCGCTCCAGACCTTCTATCAGCGCAAGCGGCCGATCGAGATTCGCCCGGTCGAGCTGGATCGCTATCGCGGCGGCGGCAGCCTGGAGCCGAAATTCAACGTCTGGATCCGCGCGATCGAACCTTTGCCGGACGAGCCGGCCTTTCACCGTAGCGTGCTCGCCTACGCATCCGACCTGCTGCTGCTCGATTCCAGCCTGATCGCCCATGGCGCGACCGTTTTCGACCAGAAGATCCAGGCCGCGAGCCTCGATCACGCCCTGTGGTTCCATCGCCCGTTCCGGGCCGACGACTGGCTGCTCTACTCGCAGGACAGCCCCTCGACCTCCGGGGCGCGCGGCTTCTCGCGCGGCCTCGTCTTCGATCGGCAGGGCCGCCTCGTCGCTTCTGTCGCCCAGGAAGGGCTCGTCCGGCCCCGGCCCGATCTCGGCTGACCGGATTTCGGGCAGATGCGTAGAATCCAAGCTACTGCCTGATTCTTAGGCAAATCTCCCCGCCATTTCGCTGTGACCTTCGTGATTCCACCTCCGGATGCGCCTCTGCGCCGTCCGGAGCGGGTTGGCACGTCCCTTGAATTGCATGTTGCGACGCAACTGCGATCCCGCAGGCGCGAGAGGTGCAACGAGATCGCCGGGGCTGACGACCGGGCGGCGCAGACGGGAAACCCAGCTCATGAAAATCGTGATGGCGATCATCAAGCCGTTCAAGCTGGAGGAGGTGCGCGACGGGCTCACCGCCGTCGGTGTCCATGGCCTGACCGTGACCGAGGTGAAGGGCTATGGCCGGCAGAAGGGTCATACCGAAATCTATCGCGGCGCCGAATATGCCGTGAGCTTCCTGCCGAAGATCAAGATCGAGGTCGCTGTCTCCGACGAGCTCGTCGACCGGGTGATCGAGACGATCACGGCCGCTGCCCGCACCGGCCAGATCGGCGACGGCAAGATCTTCGTTTCCTCGATCGAGAAGGCCGTGCGCATCCGCACCGGCGAAACCGATGCCGACGCGCTCTGAGCCACGCCCCTTCCAGGAGTTTTCGACGATGATTTTCAGGAACTCGTTGCGGGCCGGGTCCGCCAGCCTCGTTCTCACCGCGCTTTCGGCCGGCGCCGTTCTGGCTCAGGCCCCGGCGACTGCGGCCGCTGCCGTGCCCAACAAGGGCGACACCGCCTGGATGCTGGTCTCGACCCTGCTCGTGCTGTTCATGACGCTGCCGGGCCTTGCGTTGTTCTATGGCGGCCTCGCCCGCTCGAAGAACATGCTCTCGGTGATGAGCCAGGTCACGGCCGTCGCCGCCATGATGTGCATCGTCTGGGTCGTCTACGGCTACAGCCTGGCCTTCACCGGCGGCGGTGCGCTGACCAGCTTCATCGGCTCCTTCTCCAAGGCCTTCCTCGCCGGGGTCACCGTCGAGAGCACATCCGACACCTTCACCAAGGGCGTCGTCATCCCCGAATACGTCTTCATCAGCTTCCAGATGACCTTCGCCATGATCACGCCGGCGCTGATCGTCGGCGGCTTCGTCGAGCGCATGAAGTTCTCGGCCCTGCTTCTCTTCGTCCTGCTCTGGGCGACCATCGTCTATTTCCCGATGGCGCATATGGTCTGGTTCTCGGAGGGTTACCTCTTCACGCTCGGAGCGCTCGATTTCGCCGGCGGCACGGTCGTCCACATCAATGCCGGCATCGCCGCGCTCGTCGGCGCGCTCGTGATCGGCAAGCGCATCGGCTACGGCCGCGAGCTGATGTCGCCCCACTCGCTGACCATGACCTTTATCGGCACCGCCGTGCTTTGGGTCGGCTGGTTCGGCTTCAATGCCGGCTCGAATCTCGAAGCCACGGGCGGCGCGGCGCTCGCCATGATCAACACCTTCACGGCGACGGCCGCCGCGGCACTGGGCTGGCTCTTCATCGAATGGATCATCAAGGGCAAGCCCTCGCTGCTCGGCATGCTCTCCGGCATCGTCGCCGGCCTCGTCGCGGTCACCCCGGCCGCCGGCCTCGTCGGTCCGATGGGCGCGATCGTGCTCGGCGCCATTGCCGGCGTGGTCTGCTTCTTCTTCTGCACCACGGTGAAGAACGCGCTCGGCTACGATGATTCGCTCGATGTTTTCGGTGTCCACGGCGTCGGCGGCATCATCGGCTCGATCGGCACCGGCATCTTCGTCGCGCCCGCTCTGGGCGGCGTCGGCGTCGCCGACTACGCCATGGGCGCCCAGGTCTGGAAGCAGTTCGTTGCGGTCGTCATCGCCGTGGCCTGGTCCGGCATCGGCTCCTTCGTCCTGTTCAAGATCATCGACGCGGTGATCGGCCTGCGCGTCACCTCCGATCAGGAGCGCGAGGGCCTCGACATCGCCGAGCACGGCGAGCGCGCCTACAACATGTGATCCTCCCACCGCCTCGGCGGTACCTCGACCCCGGCGGGCAACCGCCGGGGTTTTTTCTCGGCCTCAACCCGGCTCGTTCACGGCGATCTCGAGAACCTGCACGGCAGCGGGCAGTTCGATCAGGAACTCGGCATCGCGCGGCAAGTGGTGGATGCGCCGCGGATCGGGCCCGGCGAAGCGGGACATCGCCTCGACGCTCTCCCAATAGGAGATCGTGACGAACTCGCTCTCGGTCTCGCGATCCTCCCGGAACATCTGCGCGCCCAAAGCCTTCTCCAGCAGCGGCGTCACGCCCTCTCTGCGCAGGTAAACGGCATAGTCATCGGCTTTCTCGCGCGTCGTGCGGCCACGCCAGATCCGTGCGATCCGGGCTTGAACGGTCTTCGATCCGGTCATGGAACACCTCCTGTCCGTCTCGGATTCAAAAGGCAGGGCACCGCGATCCGTTCCATCCGCTCCCGACAATCGGCGGCAGGAGTCCACGAGCGCGGTTCAAGGTTAAGCGGGTCTTAACCTCGGCTTCCTAACCTTCCGCTGATGGCCGGAATGATGCGGCCCGACAGCCCGGACAAGACCCGAAACCGCATGCGCACGATCCGCCGCTCCCAATCGCTCATGGACCGCCTGCCCGACTCGGTGCGCGAGTTCCTGTCGCGCCGCGCCTCGGAGCTGACCGGCATGGGCGTCCTCGCCCTGATGATCGCGGTATCCACGGCGCTCGCGAGCTGGTCGGTCGACGATCCCAGTCTCAACAACGCCACCAGCGGCGCGGTCCGCAACTGGCTCGGCCGCCCCGGCGCGATGGTCGCCGACCTCCTGATGCAGCTCATCGGGCTCGGCGTCATCGCTTTGCTGTTCCCGCCGGTGATCTGGGCGCTCCGGCTCGTCCGTTTCCACATTTTCGATCGCGGCGCGCTGAAACTCGGCCTCTGGGTGATCGGCGTCGCCGCCACGGCCGCCGTCGCCAGCGCGCTCCCCGCGACCCCGCGCTGGCCCCTGCCCACCGGTATGGGCGGCGTCATCGGCGACGGCCTGCTCTTCGGCACCCGCAATATCGCGGGCATTGCCGGCAGCGCGGTCGGCAGCCTCGTCGGCTTCCTCTATGCCGGCATCGCCATTCTCGCGGTCACCGCCGCCGCCGGCTTCGGTTTCGTCACCGATGAAGATCCCCCCCTCGACAGCGACGAAACCGAGGATAGCTGGTCCGATAACGACGAGCGTCGCGACGACGAGCCCGGCATCGCCGTCATCCTGATCGGCTGGCTCGCCCATGGCGCGATGGCGCTGCGCGCCGCGATCCTGCGCCGCCTGCCGCAACCACCCGAGCCTGCCGTGGATGCCGGCGTGGTTCCGACGCGCGACAGCAGCCGCGTCCGCCGCGAGCCGCAATTCGGCGAGGCACAGGCCGGCCGCCGCAGCTTGCCCGAATTCGATCCCGAGCCCCTGCCCGGCACCCGCCCTGCCGTGTCCGGCCGGGCGGCCGACGATTACGATGCGCCCTTCGATCTCGATGACGAGCCGCAAGACCTGCGCGACCTCAACGCGCCGCGCGTGACCATGCCGCGCGCCGCGCCGAAGCCCGGCAAGCGCATGCAGCGCGAGGCGCAGCCCTCGCTGCTCGACCGCGACACGTTCGAATTGCCGCCGCTGACCTATCTGGCGGAGCCGAAGAAGGTCGCCGCCAATGCGGTCTCGACCGATGCGCTGGAACAGAACGCAACCCTGCTCGAAGGCGTGCTGGAGGATTTCGGCGTGCGCGGCGAGATTTCGCAGGTGCGCCCCGGCCCGGTCGTGACGCTCTACGAGCTTGAACCCGCTCCGGGCACGAAATCGTCCCGCGTGATTTCCTTGGCGGACGACATCGCGCGTTCGATGAGCGCTGTGTCGGCGCGTGTTGCGGTGGTGCAGGGCAAGAACGCGATCGGCATCGAACTGCCTAACACCCGCCGCGAGACCGTCTTCCTGCGCGAGTTGCTCGCCAGCCAGGATTTCGAGGCGACCAAGCACAAGCTCGCGCTCTGCCTCGGCAAGACCATCGGCGGCGAGCCGGTCATCGCGGACTTGGCGCGGATGCCTCACCTGCTCGTCGCCGGCACCACCGGCTCGGGCAAGTCGGTGGCGATCAACACCATGATCCTGTCGATCCTCTACCGGCTGAAGCCGGAAGAGTGCCGCCTGATCATGGTCGATCCCAAGATGCTCGAACTTCGCGCAATCCATGCCGCCGACCTTCCAGGACAGAAGCTGGGCTGTGGTTTCGGGGCGGGTGGCCATGACGTGTTTCCATCTCGATTTCGCTATGGGACACGTCTCTACAAGCTGTAGTCACTATAGGTTCAAGAGAGAAAATGCGCTTCGCGAGCATGGCCGTCATGCTCTGGCCTGACCCGAGCATCTCAGACCGGAGGAGGCCCCTCCCACCTACCCGGCATAAGATTCCCGGGTCTGCGCTTCGCTTCACCCGGAAATGACGGCTGGCATCAATCCAGCGGAAACACCGGCCGGCGCAGCCGCTTGTAGGGTAGGCCCGCGATCCGGCTGGTGCAGGGGCCGGGCGTCGTCACGGTGAAGCTGCCCCTGGCGATCTTGTCGTAGGCGCGCCGGTGCGCGACCGCAGCCTTCACGCCGATCGCCTTCAGCGTCTCCGGCTGGATGCCCTGCGAGCGGAGCTGACCGAGATCGAAGGGCGGGGTCTTGCGGCTGCTCAGCAGCACGGTAACGCCCTCGACCTGTACGACCGCACACGGTCCCATGCTGAAATGCGAGCCCTGCGCCGCCGCAAGGTGGCTGCTGAGGTCCTCCAGCGCGAATTCGCCATCGCTGGCGCTGACGAAGCTGGCCTCGATCTCGACCGGCCCCTCGGCGATGGGACTGCCCTTGCCACCGATCGAGAGCTTGCGGGTTTCGCCGGGCTTCGCGCCCGCCATGGCAGCGACGGCCGCCGGATCGGCGATGGCAACGGTGCAGTTCTCGACGCCATGGCGCAGGAAGGCGCGCAGCACCGAGGTCGCGTCGCCCGGCGCGCCGCCGCCGATATTGTCTGATGGCTCGACCACGATATACGGCCCGCCCTCGGAGCGCAGGATCTCCGCGACCGCCTCATCGAGATTCCATTCCGCCGGCAGGCCGGATTCGCGCAGCTCCGTCGCGGTCGCGGTCAGGCGATCCAATGCGTCGCGGGCCGCTGCTTCTGGGCCGGTGAAGGCAACAGCGAAGGCGACGCCGGCCTCGGGCACATCGGAGAAGGAATAGCCGCCGACGACATTCGCCACCCAGATATCCGGATTCTCCTGCTCGATCCGGCGCGCCAGCGCCTCCAGGTCGTGCATCGGCCGGTCGGCGGTGCCGGTGCCGGTCGGCGGCCAGATCACGGGAGCGTTGCAGGAGAGCATGCGGGGCAGCTTCCCGCTGGCGAGCGATTTTGCCAGCAATCTCGCGGAGCGGACGGCGGATTCTCGGGCATCCGTGTGCGGATTCTCGCGATAGGCGACGAGGGCGTTGGCATGCTCGGCCATCGCCGCAGTGAAATTCGCGTGCAGGTCGAAGACCGCGAAGACCGGCAGCGTTTCGCAGCCGGGCACCGAGCGGATATGGGCCAGCAACGCACCTTCCGGGTCGAGGCATTCGGTCGTGACCATGGCGCCATGCAGGGCAAGCCAGATGCCGTCGAGACCACCATTGGCGAGGGCCGCTTTCAATCCGGCGTCGAATTCCGCGAGGAAGCGCTGGAACACCGCGTGGTCGACCGTGCCGGCCGGCAAGGCGCCATAATCGATGGTCGGCAACACCTCCCAGCCTTCGGCCTCGGCGACCTCCAGGAAGCCGTCGAGCGTCGAGCCGTCGCCGCGGCGGGCCAGCAATTCTTCACCCTCGCGGATGGTGAAATCGGCGAGCGTCGTCTCTTCGTCGACGAAGCTGTGGGTCTCGTGGAAGAGCGATCCCAGCAGGATGCGGCGGCGGGACATGATCGGCTGAAGCTCCTTGCTCACAGGATGCATTCATCTCGGCTACCGATCTGTTCCGGATCAAGCCTGCATTGTTCCATTCGGAGGAACGCGGGTGCTTTGACAGGCCGCGCCCAGTCCCGGCTTCATGGGCGGGTCGGCAGTCCGAAGGGGCGGCTGCCGCCTCTGACCGAAAGAGCATGCGAATGCGCGTCTTCACTGCGTCGCTGGCGACGGAAACCAATACCTTCGCGCCGCTCTTCGTCGATCGCAGTGCCTTCGAGGGCGGCTTCTACTGCCCGCCCGGCACGCATCCGGACACGCCGACGCTGTGCTCGGCGCCGACCGTCGCGGCGCGCCGCCGGGCCGCCAGCGAGGGCTACGAACTGGTCGAGGGCACTGCGACCTGGGCAGAGCCCGCGGGCCTCGTCTCGCAGGAGGCCTATGAGAGCCTGCGCGACGAAATCCTCGATCAGCTCAAGGCTGCACTGCCGGTCGATATCGTGCTGCTCGGCCTGCACGGGTCGATGGTGGCGCGCGGCTATGACGATTGCGAGGGCGACCTGATCACGCGGGTCAGGGCGCTGGCCGGGCCGGATTGCGTGGTCGGAGCCGAGCTCGACATGCATTGCCATCTGACAGCCGAGATGGTCGAGGGGGCCGACATCATCGTCGCCTTCAAGGAGTTCCCGCATACGGATTTTCTGGCGCGAGCCGAGGATTTGCTGGAGCTCTGCCTGAAGACGGCGCGCAAGCAGGTGAAGCCGGTGAGCGCTGTGTTCGACTGCCGCGGGCTCGCCGCCTTCATGACCAGCCGCGAGCCCGGCCGCAGCTTCGTCGACCGGCTGCTCGCGATGGAGGGCAAGGGCGGCATCCTCTCGATCTCGGTCGCGCATGGCTTCCAGGCGGCCGATGTCGCCGATGTCGGGACGAAGGTGCTGGTCATCGCCGATGGCGACGAGGCCAAGGCAACGGCGCTGGCGAAGGAGCTCGGCCTCGAAATCCTGCGCTGGGGGCAGGGCGCCTCGCCGAAACACTACAAGCCCGAGGAGGGGATCGCGGCGGCGCTGGAGCTGGCGCAACCCGGCAAGCCGGTCGTGCTGGCGGATCGCTGGGACAATCCGGGCGGCGGCGTCGCCGGCGATTCCTCGGTGATGGTCGAGGCGCTGCTGAAGCATCCCGAGGTTCCGGCGGCGATCGGTGCGATGTGGGATCCGGTTGCCGTGAGCCTGTGCCGGGCGGCCGGCGTCGGCTCTGAGATCCCCTTGCGTTTCATAGGCAAGGCTGCGCCGTCCTCGGGCCGGCCGATCGATGCGGTGGTGACGGTCATCGGCACGACCGCGGACCTGTTGATTCCGTTCGAGCAGAGCTGGGTCTCGCTCGGGCCGGCGGCTGCGATCCGGATCGGCAAGCTCGACGTCGTGCTGGCCTCGACGCGGGCGCAGACCTTCAGCCCGCCGGTCTTCACCGATCTGGGCATCGATCTGCGCGCGAAGAGGGTCGTTGTGGTGAAATCCTCCAACCATTTCCACGCCGCCTTCGCACCGATCGCGGCACAAGTGCTTTACCTCGACAGCGGTGGACCCTATCCGCCCGATGCGAGCAAGATCCCCTATACCAAGGTGAAACGCCCCTTCTCTCCGCTGGACCCGAACCCATGGCTGTGACTGCTTCCGCTCCGCTTCCACGCCTCTCGCTCCGCGAGATCGAGGACCAGCGCCTCGATGTGCTGGTGAAGGGCCTGCCGCCGGGCGCGTCGCTCCGGCTCGGCGATGTCGGCAGGCAGGGCTGGAACGTGCTCGCCGGCGACATGCCGATGCCGCTCGCCGTGATCCGCGAAAGCGTACTCAAGGCCAACAGCGCCTGGATGAGCGCTTTCAGCGCCGCGAATGGCCTGCTCATCGCGCCGCACGGCAAGACCACGATGGCGCCGCAGCTCTTCGACCTGCAGATCGCGGATGGCGCCTGGGCGATCACCGTCGCGACGATGCAGCAGCTCGCCGTCGCCCGGCACTTTGGCGTCAAACGCGTCATCCTCGCCAATCAGCCGATCGGGCGACAGGAGGTTGCGGCCTGTTTCGAGGCGCTGCGGGAGCCGGGCTTCGAGCTTTACTGCCTTGCCGACAGCGTCGCCGGGGTCGGTCTGCTGGCGGAGGCTGCGAAGGGACATGCGGGTGACAATCCGTTGCGTGTCTTCGTCGAAATCGGCTTCATGGGCGGGCGCACCGGCGCACGGACCCGCGAAGAGGCGCTGGCCGTGGCGCGGGCCGTTGCAGGTACGCCGGGTTTGCGGCTTTCCGGCTTCGAATGCTTCGAGGGCCTGCACAGCGACAGTGCCGGCGCGGATAAGCTGCTCGACGAGGTGATTGCTGTCGCGGCGGCGGCGAATACCGAGGGCCTGCTCGGTCCCGAGCCTCTGGTCCTGAGCGCCGGCGGAACCGCTCTGTTCGACCGCGTCGGCGAAAAATTCAACGCGGCGAGCCTCGGGCGCCCGCTGCTCAAGGTGCTGCGCTCCGGCTGCTACCTGACGCATGACGATCTCGGCTATTCGGCCTCTTTCCGTCGGATCATACTGGAGACCAGCCTCAAGCTGCCGCCGGGCGGGCTCGAACCCGCTCTCGAGGTCTGGGCCTATGTCCAGTCGCGGCCGGAGCGCGGACGCAGCCTGCTCACGCTCGGCAAGCGCGACGTAACCTATGATTCCGCTTTGCCGGTTCCGCTGCGCTGGTATCGCCCGGGCAGTGGGATGGCGCGCCCCGCGGCGATGCCGCCCGGCCACCACGTCCTGTCGCTCAACGATCAGCACTGCCATCTCGGCACGCCTGACGAGAGCCCGCTCCAGGTCGGTGATCTGGTGGCCTTCGGCATCGCCCATCCCTGCCTGACCTTCGACAAATGGGCGGTGCTGATGCTGGTCGACGATGACTGGAACGTCACCGGCGCAATCCGGACCTTCTTCTGACGCGCTTCCGAATCTGTTCCTTCTGGTGAAACCTGCAATCCTTGACGTGAATTCAGGCCGTTCCTAGCCTGCATCTCACAGAGGGAAGGCCCGCCATCCGCGACGCGGACGAGACGGGCAGCGATGGCGGGAAGCACGGCGAAGGCTGGCTCCCGTTTCGCGCCGAAGCGGCCAGCCTGGCCGGCAAGCAGGATGCTGGAGGATCGTTCGTGACGACACCGTCATTCCCGATGACCGATGATGCCGACCTCGCCGCGCAGGGCCTGCACCGGCGCAGCCTGCTGCAACTGCTGACGGCAGGCGGCGCGGCGGTTGCGGTGCCCGGCCTGTGGAGCAGCCTGGCTCAGGCGCAGACGCCGGTTGCCGGCGGCACGCTGACGATCGGTGCCGATGCCGACCCGATCGGGCTCGATCCGGTCACGGTCAACGCCTTCTCGTCCTTCGATTTCACCAGCCTGCTCTATACCGGCCTGCTGCGCTGGAACGCTGAGATGAAGGTCGAGCCGGACCTCGCCACGGGCTACGAGCAGCCCGATCCGAAGACTTATGTCTTCAAGCTCCGGCAGGGCGTGAAATTCCACAACGGCAAGGATTTTTCCGCCGCCGACGTCAAGCACACGTTCGACCGGATCATGAACCCTGCGACGGGCAGCAGGCTCAAGGCGCTCTATTCCAGCGTCGAGTCGGTGACGGTGGTCGATCCCTTCACGGTGAAGTTCCAGCTCAACGCCACCGATGCGGCCTTCCTCAGCAACCTCGCCAGCAACCCGAACGGCGCGATCGTGCCGGCCGGCGTCGAGAACCTCGTCACCCAGCCGGTCGGCACCGGCCCCTTCGCCTTCGAGGCCTATCGGCCGAACCAGCAATTCTCGCTGACGCGCTTCGACGGCTATTACGAGAAGGGCGAGCCCTATCTCGCGAAGGTGGTCTTCAAGTTCTACAAGGACCAGGCGACGCTGACCTCGGCGCTGCGCTCGCGCGCCATCGACATGACCTGGGTGAAGGACCCGAAGGTCGCGACCGCGATCTCGCGGGCCTCGCAAAGTTTCGTCTCGGCGCCCGGTCAGACCTCGCGGACCTTTCCGATCTGGCTGAACATGAAGGCGAAGCCCCTGAACGACGTGAAGGTGCGTCGCGCGCTCAGCCTCGCGACCGACCGCAAGGCCTGCCTCGACACCGTGCTCGGCGGCGCCGGCAAGGTCGGTGCGATGATCCCGGAAAGCCAGGTCGGCGGCTATGATGGCGTCGGCGAGCTCCCCTATTACAAGCACGATCCGGCTGCGGCGAAGACGCTGCTGGCCGAGGCCGGCTATCCCAACGGGATCGACCTCGGCGACTATATCGTTGTCGCAGCCAACCCGCTCGACGTCGCCTGCGCACAGATCCTGCAGCAGCAATGGCAGGCGGCCGGCATCACCGTGAAGCTGGTGCCGATGGAGACCGCGCCGCTTCTCGCAAAATGGGCGAGCGGTGACTGGCCGACGCTGCTCTCTGTCGCGTTGTCCTGGACGCCTGATCCGGATGGCATTTTCCAGTACATCGTCTCGACCAGCGGCTATGGCAAGGCGATGGGCTCGAACGATCCCGAGCTCGACAAGATGATCGCCGAGGCACGGTCCGAGCTCGACGTGCCCAAGCGCGCCGCGAAGAACCAGGCGATCCAGAAGCGCATCGCCGAGAATGCCTATGTCATCCAGATCTACCAGTACCCGCTGCGCTGGGAGATCTGGTGGAACCATGTGCAGGGCTATGTGCCGCTCGCCGCGAATATCCGCTCCTTCGTGCGTACGACATGGCTGAAGAAATAGGTCCGGCCTGCCGCCTCCCGGCGGAGGCCTGCCGATGACGCGTTTCGTCCTCGGGCGTCTCGCCTGGATGGCCGCGATCCTGCTCGGCGTCTCCTTCGTCGCCTTCATGCTGATGCGGGCTATCCCCGGCGATTTCGCCATCGCGGCGGCAGGCTCACAGAGCGTGGCGCCGGAGGTTCTCGCGACGATCCGGCGCGACCTCGGCCTCGACCAGCCCTTGATGGCGCAATATCTGAGTTGGCTGGGTGCGGCGCTGACCGGCGATTTCGGCAAGTCCTTCGTCACCCGCCAGCCGGTGCTCGGCGAATTGCTGAACAGGCTCATCGTGACCGTCCAGCTCACGCTCCTTGCCGCGGTCATCGCGGCGGTGATGGGTGTCGTCTCCGGGCTCGCGGCGGCGCGGCTGCGGGGCGCGACCGACTGGCTGGTCCGGCTCTGGAACGGACTGATGCTGGCGGTGCCGAACTATGTCGTGGCGACGCTGATCGTGCTGCTCTTCGGGCTGTATTTTCCCGAGATCACGGTGCTCGGCTACACGCCGTTTCTTGAAAGCCCGCTCGGCAATCTCGCCAGCCTTCTGCTGCCGGCCTTCGCGCTGGCGCTCGCGGTCTCGGTGACCATCGCGGAGAATACGCGGGCTGCCGTGCTCGAAGTCGCCAACCAGGATTTCGTCATGGTCGCCCGCGCCAAGGGGCTGACCCCGGCCGCGATCCTGCGAAACTACCTGATGCGCAACGCACTGACGCCGGTGATCACCGCCGCCGGCCTGAAGATCGCGGCGTTGCTCGGCGGCAGCATTCTGGTCGAGACCATCTTCGCCATCCCCGGCATGGGGCAGTACCTGTTCGATTCCATCAACAGCCGGGATTATCCGGTGATCCAGGCGATCGTGCTGGTCGCCGCTGGTATCGTCGTGCTGGTCAACACGATGATCGACATCGCCTATGCCCGCGTCGATGCACGGGTGCAGATGTGAGCGGCGCGATGCAGGACAGCGCGCCGGTTGCGACACCGCGCAAAGGGGCGGGGATCACACAGGGCTGGCTCTTGCTCGGCCTCGGCCTCGCCATGCTGGCGGCAATGCTGGTGCTGACGATCTTCGCGCCGCTGGTCGCGCCGTACAGTCCTTCAGCCACATCTCCGGATTCGCTTGCGCCGGCCAGTGCCGCGCATTGGCTCGGCACGGATTCGATCGGGCGCGATGTGCTGAGCCGCCTGATCGTGGGTGGGCGCACGACGCTGCTCATTACCGTCTCGGCCGTGCTGATCGCGCTGGTGGCGGGGCTGATCCTCGGGCTGGCGGCCGGCTATCTCGGCGGGCGGACCGACGAGGTCATCATGCGCCTGCTCGATGTCGTCTTCGCCTTCCCGGTGCTGCTCCTGGCGATCGCGGTGGTGGCGGCGCTGGGGCCGACCGTTCCCAACCTGATCCTGACCATCGCCATCGTCTACACGCCGGCCATGGCGCGGGTGGTCAGGGCGCCGGTGCTCAGCGTCAAGCAATGGGACCATGTCGAGGCTGCCCGCAGCGTCGGCATGAGCGAGATGCGCCTCGTGCTGCGCCATATCCTGCCGATCGTGGTCTCGCCGATCCTCGTCGCGACGAGCCTGACGCTGTCGCAGACGATCTTCACGGTGACGGCGCTGTCCTTCCTCGGCCTCGGACCGCCGCCGCCCGATCCGAATTGGGGCGGCATGCTTTCGGAGGCGCGCCAGTTCATGGAGCTGGCCCCGCTGACCGTGGTCGGTCCGGCGCTGGCGATCGTCTTCGCGACGCTGACCTTCATCATCATCGCCAATGGCTTGCGCGAGGTTCTCGACGTGGGAAGCGTGCGATGACCGGCCCGCTGCTCAGGGTGCGCGACCTGACCGCGACCGTGACCACGCGCCGCGAGGTGATCCAGGCGGTGCGCGGCATCTCCTTCGACATCAATGCCGACGAGGCGGTCGGCTTCGTCGGCGAATCAGGCTGCGGCAAGAGCGTCACCGCCAAGGCGCTGATGCGGCTCGCGCCTGAGGGGGCATCGATCGGGCTCGGCGGTTCCGTCGCCTTCTGGGGGCAGGAGCTGCTCGGGCTCGGCGAGGACGAAATGCGCGACCTGCGCGGCCGGCGCATCGCCATGGTCTTCCAGGACCCGATGACCTCGCTGAATCCGGTGATGAGCATCGGTGCGCAGATGGGCGACATGCTGCGCCGCCATCTCGGCCTCTCCGTGAGGGACGCGCGCGAGCGCAGCATCGAACTGCTCGCACTCGTCGGCATTCCCGATCCGGCGCGGCGCATCGACGATTTCCCGCATCAGTTCTCGGGCGGGCAGCGCCAGCGCGTGCTGATCGCCATCGCTATCTCCTGCGAGCCTGACCTGCTGATCGCCGACGAGCCGACGACTGCGCTCGACGTCACCGTGCAGGCGCAGATCCTGCGCCTGCTGATGCGGCTCCGGGAGGAGCGCGGCATGGCGCTGATGCTGATCACCCATGATTTCGGCGTTGTCGCCGGCATGGTCGACCGGGTGAACGTGATGTATCGCGGCGAGATCGTCGAGGCCGGGCCGGTCGACACCGTCTTTGCCGAGCCGCAGCACGCCTATACGCGGGCGCTGCTCGATGCGGTGCCACGCCTGCAAGGAGCGGGGGGCCCGCGATGACGGAGCCGTTGCTGCAGGTCCGCGATCTCTCGGTGCTGTTTCCGGCGCGGCGCGGGGCGCCGCCGGTCAAGGCGGTGGAGCGCCTCTCCTTCGAGATCGCGCCGGGCCAGACGCTCGGGCTCGTCGGCCAGTCCGGCTCGGGCAAGACAACGGCGGGACGCGCCATTCTCCAGCTCCAGAAGGCGAGCGAGGGCTCGGTCAAGCTGATGGGGCAGGAGCTGACGACGATGCGTTCGGGCGAATTGCGCCGGATGCGCCGGCATATGCAGTTCGTGCTGCAGAACCCCTATTCAAGCCTGCATCCGCGCATGACGATCGGGCAGATCCTGAGCGAGCCCTTGCAGGTGCATCGCTCGGTGCCGGGCAACCGCATCCGCGAGCGTGTCGAAGAGCTGCTGGAGTTGGTCAATCTCGATCCCGCGATGGTCAGGCGCTATCCGCACGAGTTCTCAGGCGGGCAGCGCCAGCGGGTCGTCATCGCCAGGGCGCTCGCGGTCAATCCCGATTTCGTCGTCTGCGACGAGCCGGTCTCGGCGCTCGATGTGCGCACGCAGGCGCAGATCGTCGCGCTCCTGCAATCCCTGCAGGAGAAGCTCGGCCTGTCCTATCTCTTCATCGCGCATGATCTCGCGATCGTCAGGGAGATGGCGCATCGCGTCGCGGTGATGTTCCGTGGGCGGATCGTCGAGATGGGCAGCGGGGACCAAGTCTATGACAGCCCGGCCCATCCCTACACCCAGCTCCTGCTCGATGCGGTGCCGGTGCCTGATCCCTCACTTCAGCGCGAGCGGCTCCGGCGCGCGCCGCCGGATCTGCGCTTCCTCGACGGCGATGGCGGTGCTTGCGTCCATGGCGTCGATCATGCGCGGGACGGAACGTCCGAATGGCACGAGGTCGCGCCGGGGCATGGTGTCTCGTGCCGCTACTGGCCGAAGCAGCAGAGCGCGGCAGCGTGATGGGCTGTTCCTTCGGGTGGAACATTCAATCCTTGACGCGAAATATCTGCGGCAACTACGTTTTTGACGATACTGCCGGCCTGAAAATGCAGCCGGGAACGATGCCCTGAAGTCCGAGAAACCGCTTCGCCCGGCATCGGCCGGAGCAGCGGTTGCAATCCGGGAGGATGCCCGTGCGTTTGGCGCTGATCCACATCGTTCAGGAGACGAACGACTTCAATCCGCTGCTGACGACGCTCGCCGATTTCGAGGCTTTCGGCCTCGTCGAGGGCGAGGAGATCGCCCGGCAATTCGGCGAGATCGGCCAGATCGGCGGTCATTACGCGGCTGTGAAGGAGAGCGGGCTCGCCATCGAGACGATCCCGATCATCCGGGCCTGGGCCGTGGCGGGCGGGCGCATTTCGCGCGAGGCTTTCGATTTCTTCCAGGCGAAGATCCGGGCCGGGCTGGAGACGGTCGGGCCGATCGACGGGCTCGTCCTGCATCTGCACGGCGCCTGCGCGGCGGAGGGCATCGACGATGTCGAGGGCGAACAGGCCGAGCTCTGCCGCAAGATATTGGGGCCGGACGTGCCGATCCTGCTCGGGCTCGATCACCACGCCAATGTCACCCACAAGACCATGGCCAATTGCACCGCGATCGTCGGGCACCGCACCCAGCCGCATGACGTGTTCGACACCGGCAAGGTCGGCACCGAGGTGCTGCTGCGCATCCTCACCGAGAAGTGCAGGCCGGTCATGGCCTGGCGCAAGATTCCGCTGCTCTCGCATCAGGAGCAGTTCCTGACCTCGAAGGGGCCGATGAAGATCTGGTTCGACCGGGCCCGCGCCATCGAGGCCGACCGGCGCGTGCTGCAGGCCTCGAACTATCCGATGCAGCCCTGGCTCGATGTCGCCGAGGGCGGCTGGTCGACGATCGTGGTCACCGATGGCGATCAGGCTTTGGCCGAGAAGCTTGCGGACGAACTCGCCGATCTCGCCTGGTCGATGCGCGACGACTTCCAGATACGCGAGGCGGTGTCGATTGATGACGCGGTGCGCAAGGCGGACGCGGCCGAGCGCGGCATGGTCGTGGTCAGCGACACCGGCGACACCGTCTTCGGCGGCGCGGCCGGCGACAGCAACCTGCTGCTGGAATCGATGTTGCGGCTCGGCATCAAGAGCAAGGCGCTGATCCCGCTGATCTCGCCCAATGCCGTCGCGACGCTGACGGCGGCGGGCGAGGGCGCCGAGGTGACGCTGCCGCTGGGGGGTGATGCGGCGACCGCCTTCTTCAAGCCGCTGACCGTGACGGGCCGCGTGCGCAAGCTCGGCGGCGGCTCGATTCCGCTCAACTTCAACCACCAGCCGGAGGTCGACATGGGCCGCGTCGCGGTCTTCGATGTCGGTCCGGTGACGCTGCTGATCTCGGAATTGCGCGGCGTCGCGGGCAATGTGCCCGATGTCTACGAGGCCTTTGGCATCGACCTCTCCGAGTACAAGATGGCCGTGCTCAAGACCGCCTCGAATTTCCAGTATTTCGACCGCATCGCCTCCGGGCTCGTTCGCGCCGATACGCGCGGGCCGGGGCAGTCGGACGTGTTCACCTTGCCGTGGCAGCGGATTCCGCGCCCGGTCTATCCGTTGGAGACAATAAGCGACTGGCGGGCGCATTCGTCCCAGCCGGGAGCGGGGAAAAGCTGAGACGAAACCAACACAACAAGAGGGGAAAGCGATGACAAAGCTGTCGCGACGTCAATTCGGCATCACCGGCCTTGCGCTGGCGGGCGCATCCCTGGCGGGAGCGTTTCCAGCCTCCGCCCAGCAGCTCAAGGGCGGGAGGCTGCGCGTCGCCGTGCTGAGCGAGCTGGCGAATTACGATCCGCAGCAGCTCTCGACGGTCAATTTCCACGTCATCAAGAACCTCTATGACAGCCTGATCGAATACACGCCGGAGGGGAAGCCGGAGCCGAGCCTGGCGACGGAATGGACGATCGCGCCTGACAAGACCTCTGTGACGCTGAAGCTGCGCAGCGGCGTGACCTTCCAGAGCGGCACGCCGTTCAAGGCCGATTCCGTGCTGGCGACCCTGCAGAAGGGCGCCGATCCCAAACGCGGCAAGAACGTCTTCGCGACGATGTCGATCGTCAAGGACTGGTCGGCCCCGGACGATTCCACGGTGACGATCAATTTCAAGGCGCCGGTGCCCGAGCGCCAGATCCTCGACCTGCTGCAGTTCCTGCTGCCGATCGACCCGAAGGGCATCGATACGGTCGAGACCGTGCCGGCCGGCACCGGGCCCTACACGCTGGTCAACCGGGCCGTCGGTCAGAGCCTGACGCTCAAGGCCAATCCGAAGTACTGGCGCGACAAGCAGCCGATCGTGCAGGATCTCGTCTTCACGGTGTTCAGCGAGGATGCCTCGGCGAGCGCGGCGCTGGAATCGGGCGCGGTCGACATCGTCTATAACGGTTCCTCGCGCAGCGCTGTCCGGCTCAAGAATGCCGGATTCCAGGTCTTCGCCGGGCCGGGGCCGTTGGTGCAGGTCTTCCGTATCAATTCGACCCGCGGACCATTCCGCAACAAGGCGTTCCGGCAGGCCTTCAACCACCTGATGGATCGGGCGAGTATCCTGCGCGTCGGCTATGCCGGGATGGGCAAGGTCGTGGCGCTGCCCTGGGCCCCGGCGAGCCCGGCCTATGACGAAAGCTACAACGCGACCTATGCCTATGACCTTGAGAAGGCGAAGAAGCTGATCGCCGCGTCAGGTCTCTCCGCCGACGAGGTCAAGAACTGGAAGCTCCTGGTCAACGGCAGCGACGAGTCGTCCGTCGCGATCAGCCAGATCGTGCAGGGCTCGCTGCAGAAGATCGGCCTTCCCGTCGAGCTCGACATGCGGCAGGGCGCGGAATACGTCACCGCGCTGCTCGGCGGCGATTTCGCGGCGACCTTCGGCGCGGTCGGCAACGTCCAGAAATTCCCGTCGCGCGTCGCCACCAACTCGATCTACAGGACCTCGGGCAATCCGGTCCTGAAGGACCCGCATCCGCATCCCGATTATGTCGCGGCGATCGCCAGGGTCGATGGTGCGTCCGGCGGCGCGGCCGAGGTCAAGGCGGCCTATGACAACCTCAACAAGGTCATGGTCGAGGAGGCCTTCGGCATCCCCACGAACTCCTACGATGTCGGCCTGATCGTCGCCTCCGACAAGATCGGCGGCGTGACGCTCGATATCGACAACCTCTTCGTCGCGCGCACCATCGGCTTCAAATGATGCGGCTTGACGGGGCCGGGCGGCGCGAGCGCGGCGCCCGGCTATGATGGAGACGTTGGCCCGGATGAAAGGCCTGCTGCGCCGGCTGCTAGCCCGGCGTGGCGCGGCCCTGGGGCTCGGCTTCCTCGTGCTGGTCGCGTTGGCTGCGGCTTTCGCGACCGTGCTGCCTTTCGACCCGCTGTCGCAGAGCGTCGCGGCCTCGCTGCTGCCACCCTCGGCCGAGAACTGGTTCGGCACCGACGAGCTTGGCCGCGATATCCTGGCCCGTGTCATCTATGGTGCGCGGACCTCGCTGGTCACCGCAGTCGGCGCAGTTGTCATCGCGGCGCTCATCGGCGTGCCGGTCGGGCTTGCCGCCGGCTTCTATGGCGACTGGCGCGATTCCCTGCTGATGCGCTGCATCGACGTGCTGCTGGCGCTGCCGAACATCCTGTTCGCGATGGCGCTGATCGCCGTGCTCGGGCGCAGCCAGGGTGCGGCGCTGATCGCGGTCGGCATCGCCGGCATTCCGGGCTTCGCCCGCATCGCGCGGGCGCAGGTCATGGCTCTGCGCCAGCTCGACTTCGTTACGGCGGTGCGCGGCTTCGGCGGCAGCCCCGGCTACATCATGTTCAGAACGATCCTGCCCAACGCCTTGAGCCCGTTGGTGGTGCAGGCGATCGTGCTGGCCTCGATCGCCATCCTGCTGGAGGCGGCTCTGGCCTTCCTCGGGGTCGGTGTCCCCCCGCCGACGCCGAGCTGGGGCGAGATGCTGCGCACCGGCAAATCCTATCTCTACGAGGCGCCGACCTATGCGGTTTTGCCTGGCATCGTGCTGACGCTGACGATCCTCTCGCTCGACACGATCGGCCGGGCGCTGACCGCGATTCTTGACCGCGACGAGACCGATGCCAGCGGCGAGATCATCGGGGGGCGGCGATGACGGCTTATGTCCTGCGCCGCCTGTTCCAGATGCTGCCGGTGCTGCTGCTCGCCTCCTTCGCGATCTTCGCGATGATCTATGCCGTGCCCGGCGGGCCGGTCGCGGTGATCGTCGGGGAGAATGCCGGGCCGGAGGAGATCGCCGCCGCGATCCAGCGCTACGGGCTCGACCGGCCGATGGTGGTGCAATATCTGGATTGGCTGGGCCGCGCGGCTACGGGCGATTTCGGGCTCTCGCTGCATAGCCGCCAGCCGGTCCTGCAACTGATCGGCGAGCGCTTGCCGGCAACGTTGCAACTGGCGCTGGCGGCAATCTTCGTCGCGCTCGTCATCGGCATCCCGGTGGCGATCGCGAGCGCCGTGAAGCCGAATTCCTGGCTCGACCGCCTGCTCAGTGGCTGGAGTGCGCTCGCGCTGGGCGTGCCGACCTTCTGGCTCGGCATCCTCCTGATCCTGCTGTTTGCGGTGGAACTGCGCTGGCTGCCCTCGGCCTCGCGCCACGTTCCATTCTGGGAGTCGCCGGTCGATGCTTTGCGCAGCCTGGCGCTGCCGGCGATCACGCTCGGCACCTATGTCTCCGGCATTCTGGCGCGGTTCCTGCGGGCGTCGCTGATCGGAGAGGCGCGGGCCGATTACGTCCGCACGGCGCGGGCCAAGGGCGTGCCTGAAAACCGCATCGTCGGCTTCCACATCATGCGCAACGCGCTGCTGCCCTTCGTCACCATCGTCGGCTTGATGATGGCGAATTTCATCGGCGGGGCCGTGGTGACGGAGGCTGTCTTCACCTATCCGGGGCTCGGGCGCCTGCTGATCCAGGCGATCAGCACGCGCGACTATCCGCTGATTCAGGGCTGCATCCTGGTGATCCTGGTCGCGTACATGCTGATCAACCTCACGGTCGACATGCTCTATGCCTGGATCGACCCGCGGATCGAATACCGATGAGGGCGCTAACGCAGGTCCGCGGTCGGGCGCGAGCCGAGATGGGTCGAGATGCCGGCTGCGACCTCGCGCAGACGAGTCCCGACCTTGGCCGCCAGCGAATGCGGCATCCGCATGAGGGGCGCGGAGATGCTGAGCGCCGCGACGGGATAGCCGTCCTCGTCGAGTATCGGCACGCCGACGCACATCGCGCCGTCCTCGTTCTCGCCCATTTCCGTGGCGTAGCCGGTGCGGGCGACCTGCCGGAGCTGCCGCTCGATCTCCTCGCGCTCGAGCAGGGTGCGGCCGGTGCGTTCGGTGAGCGGCAGGTCGAGTTGCCGCTGCCGTTCCGCCTCGGGCAGGAAGGCCAGGATCGCCTTGCCGAGTGCGGTCGAGTGCATCGGGTGACTCTCGCCGATGCGGGCCTGCATCCTGAGCGAGCGGTTGGCCTCGATCAGGTCGATATAGACGACCCTGCCATTGCCCTTGACCGCGAGGTTCACGGTCTCGTTGAACTCCTGCATCAATTCGATCATGGCCGGGCGGGCCAGCTCGCGGACCTTGCTGACGCTGGCATCCGCGCGGGCGATGGATCGCAGTTGCGGCCCGAGATTGTAGCGGTCGGTAGCGCGGTTGTGGTCGAGGAAACCGGCTGCCGTCAGCGTCTGCAGATAGCGGAAGGTCGTCGTCTTCGGAATCTTGAGCTCCTTGCTGACGGCGGTGAGCGCGATCTCGTGGCCGTGGCGGGCGACCAGCTCAAGCACCTTCAGCGCCTTCATCACCGGCTGCACGACATAGGGGTTGTCGGTTTTCTTAGGCATGGCCGCTCCGGTGGTCGGGCTCGCTTCAGAGCCAGCATGGCCAAGGCCAACGAATTCCGCAAGACGAAACCGCTGTTCCTTTACGCGGAGCGGGCGGTCTGGTCTGGTCGAGCGCAACAGCAGGAGGCAACGCAGTGACAGACACTGGCAGCCAGCAGGCGGGCGCTCTGCGCTTCGACGAATCCGCCCGGCAGATCGCGGCGAATGCGCGTTTCATCGCGGGCGGCGTGAACAGCAATTTTCGGTTGGGCATGCAGCCAGGGCCGCTCGTCTTCGAGCGCGGCGAGGGCGCCTATCTGATCGATGCCGATGGCAACCGGATCATCGACTATTACTGCGGCATGGGCGCGACCGTGCTCGGCCACACGCCGGCTGGCGTCATCGAGGCCGTGAAGCGCCAGGCGGAGAAGGGCATCCTGTTCGCAGGCCAGATGCCGATCGAGGCGGAAGCCGCGCAACTGATCTGCGAGCGCATTCCCTCGGCGGAACGGCTGCGCTTCGGCTCATCGGGTTCGGAGGTGGCGCAGGCCGCGATGCGACTGGCGCGTGCGGCCACCGGCAAGCACACCATCGTCAAGTTCGAGGGGCATTATCACGGCTGGTTCGACAACATCCTGTGGTCGACCGCGCCGGGGCTGAACGCGGCAGGCCCGGAGGAGGCGCCGACGCCGGTGATCGGTAGCAAGGGCCAGGACCCGGAAGCGGGCGCGGGGCTCTCGATCCTCGGCTGGAACGATCTCGCGGCGCTGGAAGCCCGGCTCGCGAAGGGCGATGTCGCCGGCGTGCTGATGGAGCCGGCGATGTGCAACCAGGGCGCCATCGCGCCTGCGCCGGGCTATCTGGAAGGTGCGCTCGCTGCCTGCCGCAAGCATGGCGCGATCCTGATCTTCGACGAGGTCATCACGGGCTTCCGGCTCGGACGCGGCGGGGCGCAGGAGCGCTTCGGCGTGACGCCGGACCTCACCTTGATGGCGAAGGCGATCGCCAACGGCTTCCCGGTCGCGGCGATTGCGGGCCGGGCCGACCTGCTCGACCTCTTCGCCGACGGCGTGCTGCATGGCGGCACCTTCAACGCCCAGCCGGTCGCGATGGCGGCGCTGGTTGCGACACAGAAGGCGCTGACGCCGGAGCATTACGAGCGCAGCTCCGCCCATGGCCAGCGCTTGCAGGACGGTATCCGCACCATCCTGAAGGAGGCGGGCATCAAGGCACAGGTCGCCGGCTTCCCGCTGATGTTCCATGTCGCCTTCGGGCTCGACGCGCCGGCGCGGAACTACCGGGACGTCGCGCGGGCCGATAAGGCCGCCTATAGCCGCTTCGCCCATGAACTGCTGAAGCGCGGCGTGCGCGTGCTGGAGCGCGGCGCCTGGTTCGTGTCGTCGGAGCATGATGCGGCGGTGGTCGATGCGACGCTGGCCGCGGTGCGGGACGCGGCGCGGGCGGTGGCGTAGCTCCGACAACGAGGGAAACCCAGGCAGCGCCCGGCCTTAAGCCGGGCGCGCTTTCTTTGTCATGCGCTCTGTTCCTGCATGCAGCATGCACGGCGCCATTGACCGCGCCGCACGCCGTACCGGATAGTTCGCTCCGAGAGGGAGCGAAGACCGATGCCGCAGCCGAGACCGTCCACCGCGCTTGCCGGGCTCAAGGTGCTGGATTTGACGCGGGTGCGTGCCGGGCCGACCTGCGTGCGCGTCTTCGCCGATTTCGGGGCGGACGTGATCAAGGTCGAGAGCCCGCCGGGGCTCGATCCCAACGAGAACATGAGCGGGCCGCGCCTCGGCTACGACATGCAGAACCTGCATCGCAACAAGCGCTCGCTGGCGCTGAACCTCAAGACGCAAGAGGGCAAGGCGATCCTGATGAAGCTCGTCGACGAGGCCGATCTCGTCGTTGAGAATTTCCGGCCGGACGTGAAGGAGCGGCTCGGGCTCGATTTCGAGACGCTGCATGCGCGCAATCCGCGCCTGATCCTGGTCTCGATCTCCGGCTTCGGCCAGTCCGGCCCATACCGGACGCGCGCCGGCTTCGACCAGATCGCGCAGGGCATGGGCGGGATGATGTCGGTGACCGGCCTGCCGGGACAAGGGCCGGTGCGGGCCGGGATCGCGCTCGCCGATTCCTCGGCCGGCCTCTATGGCGCGGTCGGCGCGCTGGTCGCGCTGCAGGAGCGGGCGGTCTCGGGGCGGGGGCAATGGGTGCAGACCTCGCTGCTCGAAGCCCAGATCGCGATGATGGATTTTCAAGCCGCGCGCTATCTCGTCGAGGGCTCGGTGCCACCGCAATCGGGCAACGATCACCCCTACCAGACGCCGATGGGCGTCTACCGGACGCGCGACGGCGCGATCAATCTGGGCGTTGGCGGCGAGGAGCAGTGGCGCGCCTTCTGCCGGGCGATCGGACGGCCGGAATGGGGCACCGATGTGCGCTATGACAGCTCGGAGAAACGCTTCGCCCGCCGGCCGGAATTGCGGGAACTGATCGAAGAGATTTTCGCCGGGGCGGACAGCGCCCATTGGCTGGAGGCGATGGAACGCAACAGCGTTCCGGCCGGGCCGATCTATGCGGTCGACGAGATGTTCGAGGACCCGCAGGTGCGCCATCTCGGCATCGCCAAGCCGCTGAACCATCCCGAGCTTGGCGATATCCGCCTGATCGGCCAGCCGGTGACGCTGTCGCGCACGCCGGCCGATGTCGCGACGCCGACGCCTGCGGCCGGTGCGCATAACGACGAGATTCTGGCCGATCTCGGTTATGACGAAGCCGGGCTCGCGCGCTTGCGGGCCGATGGCGTGATCTGACGGAGAGCCTGCGTGAACGACGAAATCCTGTATGCGGTCGAGGGCGGGGTCGGCACGATCACGCTCAACCGGCCCCAGGCGCGCAACGCGCTGACCTTCGCCATGTACGAGCGCATCGCCGAGATCTGCCGCGACCCGGCCGCCCATGGCGATCCACGCGTCATCGTCATGACCGGGGCGGGCGACAAGGCCTTCGCGGCGGGCACCGACATCGCGCAGTTCCGTTCCTTCTCCAGCGCCGAGGATGCGCTGGCCTATGAGGAGCGGATCGAGACGGTGATCGGCACGATCGAGAGCTGCCCGGTGCCGACGCTGGCCGCGATTTCCGGCGCCTTCACCGGCGGTGGGGCGGCGATCGGGCTCGCCTGCGACCTGCGCATCGCGACGCAGACGGCGCGTTTCGGTTTCCCGATCGCGCGCACGCTCGGCAACTGCCTGTCGATGGAGAATTACGGGCGGCTCTACGCCATTCTCGGCCCGGCGCGGGTCAAGGACATCGTCTTCACCGCGCGGCTGGTCGAGGCGGAGGAGGGGGCGCGGATCGGGCTCTATAACGAGCTGGTGCCTGACCATGAGGCGCTGATGCGCCGGGCTCGCGAGCTGGCGGAGACCATCGCCGGGCATGCGCCGCTGACGATGCGGGCGACCAAGGAAGCGATGCGTCGCCTCACCGCCGCGACCGCCGCCGGGATCGACGGCCACGACCTCGTGACGCTCTGCTACACCAGTGCCGACTTCCGCGAGGGCATGGAAGCCTTCCTCGGCAAGCGGACGCCGGATTGGCAGGGCAGGTAGCTCCTCCAGATTTTCATCGGAACCACGCCGTCATCCCGGGCGGAGCGAAGCGGAGATCCGGGATCCATTCCGGAGCGCTCCCGATGAAGGTTCCGGCATGGATCCCGAATCGGCGCCGCTGCGCGGCTTGTCCGNAACCACGCCGTCATCCCGGGCGGAGCGAAGCGGAGATCCGGGATCCATTCCGGAGCGCTCCCGATGAAGGTTCCGGCATGGATCCCGAATCGGCGCCGCTGCGCGGCTTGTCCGGGATGACCCGCGGTTTGTTTTTTTGAGCGTCATGCTCGCCCTTGTGGCGAGCATCCACGTCTTGAACACGATCGTCGCCCGGCGAAGACGTGGATGGTCGGGACAAGCCCGACCATGACGGCGAGGATCGCTCAGTCCGCCTTCCCCAACTGGCCGAGCTCGTGCAGCAGCGCCGCGCCCGTGCGAAGGCCGCTGTAGAAGCAGTCCAGCGTCATGTTCTCGTTCGGGGCGTGGTTGGCCTCGTCGTGATTGGCGTAGGGCGTCACGAAGGCCGGGATGCCCAAAATCTTGGTGAAGACGTAGTTCGGCAGGCTGCCGAAGCCGGCCGGGATCAGCAGGGGCTCTTCACCCTGGGCCGCCACGAAGGCGCGGCGCAGCGGTGCGGTATAGGGCGAGGCGATCGAGGTCTTGGAGGGCTGCATGCCCTTTTCCTCGCAGATGAACTCGACTTCGGGCGCGTGCTTTTCGACGTGCGCCCGGACCTTGCGCAGGATGTCCTCCGGGTCCTGCGCCTCGACGAGGCGGATATCGCATTTCACCAGCGCCTCGTTCGGCAGCACGGTCTTGGTGCCCGGCCCGCCATAGCCGCCATGGAAGCCGTTGATGGTCAGCGTCGGACGGAAGCAGAGGCGCTCGTAGAACGGGCGATCCGCCGGCGCGTCGAGGCGAGCGAGGCCCACACCCTTCTTGAAGGCCTCGATGTTGAGCGGCAGGCGCTCGACCGCTTCCAGCTCTTCGGCCGTCGGCGGCTCGACCGCGTCATGCAGACCCTCGATGGTGATCTCGCCCTCGGGGTTCTTCATCGTCGCGAGGAGATGGACCAGCGTCCAGATCGGGTTCGGCACGACGCCGCCGAAATTGCCGGAATGGACGTCGCGGCTGGCATGGCGGCAGCGCAGGTCGAAGGAGACGACGCCGCGCGAACCGAACTTGATCGAGGGCGCGCCGCTGGCATGGCGCGGGCCGTCGGCGGTGACGGCGAGGTCGGCCTTGAGCAGATGCGGGTTGGCGCGGACGAAGCCGGCGATGTTCGGGCTGCCGATCTCCTCCTCGCCCTCAAGCACGAGGATGACGTTGCAGGGCAATTCGCCATGGACCTTGAGATGGGATTCGATCGCGAGGATCTGGGCGAAATGCTGGCCCTTGTTGTCGCCGACGCCGCGCGCATAGAGTCGGCCGTCGCGGATTGTCGGCTCGAAGGGCGGCGAGACCCACTTGTCGAGCGGGTCCGGCGGCTGCACGTCGTAATGGCCGTAGAGCAGCACGGTCGGCTTGCCCGGCGCCTTTTCCCAGCGCGCGACGACGACCGGGTGTCCCTCGGTCGGGATCAGGCTGGTCTCGAGGCCGATCTCGGTCAGCAGGTCGACGAGCAGCAGGCCGACCTCGGCGATCCCGATATTCTCGGCGCTGATGCTGGGGTGGCGCAGATAGGCGATGAGCCGGTCGAGGAAGGCGCTGCGATTGGTTTCGATATGGTCGAAGACCGCGGCGAGTGCGTCTGAGGAAGCCATGACGATGCCTGACAGGAGAGGAATCCGTGCCGCCCGCCAAGCGGGGGCGCAAGTGGCAGCCGTGCGGCTGCCGAAGGCAGCCTAGACGCGGGGTCTGTGGTGCTCAAGCGCGGGCAGGGCTGTTGCGGCGACTGGCAGCCCCGCGATTTTCGCTGGGCAGTTTGCGGCTTGTATTGTTCTTGTTTTGTTCTATGATGAGATATGCAGCTCATTCTCGACCTCAACGGTGGGCGAGAGTTCCGGCCGCGCAAAGGCGGTCGGCCGCCCCGCTATTTCTTCGCGCTCCTTCCGGATGCGGATGTCGAACCGCAGATTCACGGATTGGCGCAAACCCTGCACGATCGGCTTCGCCCCATGAAGCCACCGCGTGGCTTGGGCAAATATCATGTGACCTTACGTGGAATTGCGGTGCCCGATGGGCCGTTCGGGCAGACCGTCGAGATGGCACGCACGATTGCAAAGGAGATTCAAAAGACTTCCTTCGCAGTCAAACTCAACCAGGGGGCGAGTTTCGGTGCCGCGCCGAAACATGCTTTCTCACTGACGACGTGGGAGGACTTGCCCGGAGTCAACGGCTTGTCAGTCTCTCTTGATGGAGCCTTACGGCGGGCCGGGATCAAGACTGACAAGCAGAAATTCTGGCCACACGTGACCATATTCTATGATCGAATTACGCGCCCGCCCATCGATGTGCCGGCGTTGCACTGGCAAGTGCGAGAGTTCTTCCTGATCGAGAGTATCGACCGCAGGCCCTATCAGATTCTGGGCTCCTGGCCGCTCGGCTGACGTCCATGCAGCCTTGCAAGGCCGCTTTGCGGCAATCGAGGGCGTGCGCCGTTGCTTTGGGCGCGGCCGGCTCTATCGTCTGCGGCCGAAGCCTCATCCGATTCAGACGGAGCCTTTCATGGCCGATCTCTCCGCTTTCCCGATCACCAAGCGCTGGCCGGCAGCGCATCCCGACCGCATCCAGCTCTATTCGCTGCCGACGCCCAATGGCGTGAAGGTCTCGATCGCGCTGGAGGAGCTGGAGCTGCCCTATGAGCCGCATCTCATCGATATCGGCAAGAACGAGACCTGGGGGCCAGAATTCCTGTCGCTGAACCCCAACGGCAAGATCCCGGCGATCATCGATCCCAACGGCCCGGATGGAAAGCCGATGGGCCTGTGGGAATCCGGCGCGATCCTGCTCTATCTCGCGGAGAAGACCGGCAAGCTCCTGCCGAAGGACCCCGCCACCCGCTACGAGACCATCCAGTGGGTGTTTTTCCAGATGGCGGCGATCGGCCCGATGTTCGGCCAGCTCGGCTTCTTCCATAAATTTGCCGGCCGCGAATACGAGGACAAGCGCCCGCGCGACCGCTACGCCAACGAGAGCAAGCGCCTGCTCGGCGTGCTGGAAGATCGGCTCGCGAGCCGTACCTGGATCATGGGCGACGACTACAGCATCGCCGATATCGCGATCCTCGGCTGGGTGCGCAATCTCGTCGGTTTCTACGGCGCGGGCGAGCTCGTCGACTATGCGAAGCTGACGCATGTGCCGATCTGGCTGGAGCGCTGCCTGTCGCGCCCGGCCGTGCAGCGCGGCCTCGACAGCCCGAAGCGCCCGGCCTGAAAGGTTCGCGACGTGGCTATCACGATCTACGGCATCAAGAACTGCGACACGATGAAGAAGGCGCGCACCTGGCTCGACGGCCATGGTGTAACTGTGGCGTTCCATGACTACAAGGCGAGCGGGATCGACAAGGCTTCGCTCGAACGCTGGGTCAAGGAGCACGGCTGGGAGACGGTGCTGAACCGCGCCGGGACGACCTTCCGCGCGCTGCCCGATGCCGAGAAGCAGGGGCTCGATGCGGGCAAGGCGATCGCGCTGATGCTGGCGCAGCCCTCGATGATCAAGCGGCCGGTGCTCGACCTGGGCAAAGGCAAGACGATCGTCGGCTTCAAGCCGGAGGTCTACGCGGCGGCGGTGGCGAAGGGCTGAGGCCCGCCCATGACGGCGGCGAACGGCCATCCGGCGCGCGGGTCTCTTCCCTAAACCCGCGCGCTGCTCTACCTCGCAGGCCATGACCGTTCAGCCCCATCCCGCGCAGCCCGAACTCGCTGCCACTCCCGAATTCACCTTCAAGGTCGCGGCCCGCGACGGCGCCGCGCGCACCGGCGCGATCAGCATGCCGCGCGGCGTCATCCGCACGCCGGCCTTCATGCCGGTCGGTACCGCCGCGACGGTCAAGGGCATGTATCCCGATCAGGTGAGGGCGCTCGGCGCCGATGTCGTGCTCGGCAACACCTATCACCTGATGCTGCGGCCCGGCGCCGAGCGCGTCGCGCGGCTCGGCGGCCTGCACAAGTTCATGAACTGGCCGCATCCGATCCTGACGGATTCGGGCGGGTTCCAGGTGATGTCGCTGTCGCAGCTCCGGAAGTTGACCGAGGAGGGCGTGACCTTCCGCTCCCATATCGACGGCTCGAAGCATGTGCTCACCCCGGAGCGCTCAGTCGAGATCCAGAACCTGCTCGGTTCCGATATCGTCATGCAGCTCGACGAATGCGTGGCGCTGCCCTGCGAGGAGAAGGTCGCGGAGAAGGCGATGCGCCTGTCGCTGCGCTGGGCCGAGCGCTGCAAGACGGCATTCGGCGACCATCCGGGGCGGGCGCTGTTCGGCATCGTGCAGGGCGGAGACGTGCCGCATCTGCGCGTCGAGAGCGCGCGTGAGCTCGCCGCCATGGACCTCAAGGGCTATGCGGTCGGCGGATTGGCCGTCGGCGAGCCGCAGGACGTGATGCTGGCGATGATCGATACGGTCGAGCCGCATCTGCCGCAGGAGAAGCCGCGCTACCTGATGGGCGTCGGCACGCCCGACGACATCGTGAAATCGGTCGCACGGGGCATCGACATGTTCGACTGCGTGATGCCGACGCGGGCCGGCCGCCACGGCCAGATCTTCACCCGCTTCGGCCGGATGAACCTGAAGAACGCCAAGCATGCCGAGGACCCGCGCCCGGTCGACGAGCAGTCCTCCTGCCCGGCCGCCAATGGCTGGTCGCGCGCCTATCTGCACCATCTCGTCAAGGCCGAGGAGATGCTCGGCAAGATGCTGCTGACCTGGGTCAACCTCGCCTATTACCAGGACCTGATGGCCGGCCTGCGCGCCGCGATCGCCGCCGGGCGGCTCGACGATTTCATCGCCGAGACCAAGGAAGGCTGGGAGAGGGGCGAGCCGGCTTGAGCATGGGCCTCGCCCTGCTGCCTCTCAAGATGGCGCTCGCGGCCTGCGTGGTCGTGAGCTGCTCGATGCTGGCCGAACGGGCCGGGCCGCTAATGGCGGCGATGATCGCGACCTTGCCGATCTCGCTGGGGCCGGTTCTCGTTTTTCTGGCGCTGGACCATGGGCCGGACTTCATCGCGGGCGCGGCGCTCGGCACGATGAACGCCAACGCGACCCATGCCAGCTTCGTGCTGAGTTATGTGCTGCTCGCCCAGCGCCATGGCGTGGTCGCCTCCCTCGGCGGAGCGCTTGCGATCTGGGCGGTGCTGCTGCTGGGGCTTCGCAGCATGGCGCTGACGGTTGTTCCGCTCACCGTGCTGACCGTGCTTGCCCTGTTCGTCGTACACCAATTGGTGCGCCCCTATCTCAAGGTGCGCGCCAGGCCGCCGGCCGGCATCTCACGCTATGCGATTCCCGTCCGTGCCGCTTGCGTCGCGGCGCTGGTCGGGGTCGTGACCGGCCTCAGCGAGCGCGTCGGTCCGCAATGGTCCGGCATTCTCGCCGGCCTGCCGATCATCCTCTCCAGCCTCATCATCATCCTGCATACCCGGGCCGGCGGCCGGGCTGCGGCGGCGGTCATCGGCAGCAGCGCGCTCGGATTGCTGGGTGCCGGGCTGGGGTTGGCGGCAGTGCATCTTGCCGCCGTGCCCTGGGGCTCATGGTCGGCGCTGGGCCTCGGCCTCGCCATCGCGGTCATCTGGAACCTGATCCTGCTTGGGCTGGCGCGCCGGTCGGCGCCATGACGCGACGAACAGGCCGCCGATGATCAGCACGATGCCGGCGAGCTGGAGCGAGGACGGGATTTCGCTCAGGATCGGGATTGCCAGCAGCGTACCGGTGACCGGAATCAAGGGCGGGAAACGTCCGACCACGGACGGTCCGAGCACATGCGCGGCCCAGCCCCAGACCCAGAGCCCGACGATGACGTTGAGCACGCCCTGATTGAAGCCGTGGAGCACCAGCACCCACCAGGGCGCGACGTCGAAACCGCGGAAATAAAACAGGAAATAGATAGGCAGGTAGACCAGCGACAGCACCGAGACGATCGCCGTCGCCTTGAGGCCGTCGACCTGCCAGCGCTGGATCATCAGGGGATAGAAGCCCCAGAGCAGGCCGACACCGAGGAAGCAGAGATCGCCGCGCAGCGTCATGGCGCTGGCGCCGGCGCTGCCGGCGATGCCGAGGCAGACGAGGCCGGCGAGCACACCGGCGATGCCGATCATCAGGCGCCCGGTCAGCGCGGCGCCGAACATCACCACGGAGCCGATGATGCCGATCAGCGTCACCGTGCCCGGCCCGATCGTCGCGCCATGGGCGGCGGGTGCCATGGTGAGGCCGGTCAGCATCAGATAGGTCATCGGGAAGCCGCTGCTCAGCGTCAGCCAGAGGCCACGCTTCCAGCCGACACCGCCGCAGGACGCGAGGCCGGGCCGCAGGAAGATCGGCAGGAGCAACAGGCCGGCAGTCGCGAAGCGCAGCGCCATCAAGTCATGCTGGGTCAATCCGTTCAGGACGGCGTGGCGGCTGATGACGAAATTGGAGCCGTATATCAGCACGGCCAGCAGCATGCCCAAGGCCGCGAGGCGCTTGCGACGGCGCACCCTCGCATCCGTCTCGAGCATGGCGGCGGGGGTGATCTGGTCCATTGCCCCTCTCTAGCGCCGGGCGGGCGAGCCGGTTACGGGCCGGCGCGCATGGCGCCCGCGCGTACGGCGGCAGATCGTATTTGCGCCCCGTTTCGGCCCTGCTGGTGCCCAGACGCGGCGGCTTCCTGACGCCGCAAGATGCGAAGGGGCGCAGTGATGCGGAGCGCAACCGATGTCGAAGGATTCTGATTTTCCCGTGCCAGCCAACATGGCTGCGCGGTTGGGGAGCGACCTGCTGCTGTCGCTGGGCATCGCCACGGCCACGGCGCTGCTCGTGATGGTGCCGACTTTGATGTCCGATGCTGCGCCCGAACGTGCTGTGGCGCCAACGCTGACCCTTTTGCGCGACGGCAAGATCTCAGATCGCCTTGCGGATGTCGGACAGGCCGGTGAGGGAGAGTTCGCTGCCGAGCGTCCGCTTACGCCCGCGACGCTGGCGATGCCGATGGTGCTCGCCTGGCCGGAACAGGGTGACTGGACGCCGCCGCAGATCGTCGCGCAGGCGAAGGCTCCGGCCGCAGCCAGCGCCGTCGCGCTGCCGCCGCGTCGACTCGCGGTGCTATCCGAGAAGAGGGGGCAGGGATCGGCCGCGCCGCTGGTGATCCTGCCCCCCGTGGCCATGAGCGTCGTCGATACGGATCAGACGACGGGAGTTCCAAGTGGCGAGGCTGCCGATTCATCCCTGCGGCAGTACGTCGTCGCACCGGCGATGAAGGTCGTCGATGCGGTGTCCGGCGCGGCCGGAAGCGTGCAGGCGGCAGGATCATGGACCCTGACGCAGGCGAACGGCCTGCTGCCGCGCTGGTGAGCGCGGCAGCCTGAACCTATCGATCAGGCCAGCGCCTTCAGGGCGCTACGGCCGGCATAGATCGCCTGCGCGCCCAGTTCCTCCTCGATGCGCAGGAGCTGGTTGTACTTCGCGGTCCGGTCCGAACGGGCGAGCGAGCCGGTCTTGATCTGCCCGCAATTGGTGGCGACGGCGAGGTCGGCGATGGTCGAATCCTCGGTCTCGCCGGAGCGGTGCGACATCACGGCGGTGTAGCCGGCGCGCTGCGCCATCTCGACGGCGGCGAGGGTCTCGGTCAGCGAGCCGATCTGGTTGACCTTGACCAGGATCGAGTTCGCCGTCTTCGTCCTGATGCCCTGCGACAGGCGCGTGACGTTGGTGACGAAGAGATCGTCGCCGACGAGCTGGCACTTCGAGCCGACGAGATCGGTCAGCGCCTTCCAGCCCTCCCAGTCATCCTCGGCCATGCCGTCCTCGATCGAGACGATCGGGTAGTTGCCAACGAGCTTGGCGAGGTACTTGGCCTGCGCCTTGGGATCGCGGGTCTTGCGCTCGCCTTCGTAGACATAGGCGCCGTCCTTGAAGAACTCGGTCGCGGCGCAGTCGAGCGCCAGAGCGACATCCTGGCCGGGCTTGTAGCCGGCGGTCTCGATCGCCTGCATGACGAAATCGAGCGCAGCTTCCGCCGACTTGATGTTCGGGGCGAAGCCGCCCTCGTCGCCGACATTGGTGTTGTGGCCGGCGTCGTGCAGCTTCTTCTTCAGGGTGTGGAAGATCTCCGCGCCCATGCGCAGGCCTTCGGCGAAGGAGGGCGCGCCGATCGGCATCACCATGAATTCCTGGAAGTCGATCGGGTTGTCGGCATGGGCGCCGCCATTGACGATGTTCATCATCGGCACGGGCAGGACGCGGGCCGAGGTGCCGCCGACATAGCGGTAGAGCGGCAGGCCGGAGGCTTCGGCCGCGGCCTTGGCGACGGCGAGCGAGACGCCGAGGATGGCGTTGGCGCCAAGCTTCGACTTGTTGGGGGTGCCGTCGAGATCGATCATCACCTGGTCGATCGCGGTCTGGTCCTCGGCGTCCATGGCGACGATCGCCTCGGCGATGGCGACGTTGACCGCTTCGACCGCCTTGAGCACGCCCTTGCCGAGATAGCGCGACTTGTCGCCGTCGCGCAGCTCCACCGCTTCATGTGCGCCGGTCGAGGCGCCCGACGGAACGGCGGCGCGGCCCATCGAGCCGTCTTCAAGCACGACATCGACCTCGACCGTCGGATTGCCGCGGGAATCGAGGATCTGGCGTCCGATGATGTCGATGATCGCGGTCATGGCAGGCTCCGTGAGAGGCGGGGCGAATGAATAGGGCGCTTCTAGCCAAGAGCCTGTCGCGGGGAAAGCCTCAATCCGCATGACCTTGACGACGCGGCAGCGGCTCGATGGCGCGCAGCTTGCGGATTTGCCGGGCATTCCGACGCTTCGTCCCATCGGGAAACGATTATGTTCCAGACCATGCCTGACCGCCGCCGGCCGTCACTCACCTCTGTCCTGTTCTGGTCCGGCCTGACCGTCCTGTGGTGGGCGGGGCTGTGCCTCCTCGCGGGGCGGCCGGTCTGGTTCTGGTAGTTCCTGTCCCTCTTCGGGCAGGGCGAGATATCCGCCGAGCAGGAAGCCGGCCTGTAGCGCAAAGAGATAGCCGATCCAGACGAGGGCGACGAACAGACCGAGCTCACCGCGGATGATCCAGGTCGGAAAGGCGATGAGCGTGACCGCAGCGCTGGCGAGAAGGATTGCCGGATAGCCGCGGGACAGGCCGATCAGAAGGCCGATCAGGAATAAAATGCCGGCAATGATCATATAGCTCGGTCTAGGATTCTGATTTCATGAAATCGACCTAGATTGTACGGGACGATCACGCAAACAAGCGTGTGGAAGATCGAGAAATATTTAAGAAAACTATTGGGTTCAATCGTATAAAATTTGACTATTCAACTGAATATTCCATTTGCGATCGGGCTTAGGGCATCGCCGCTTCATGTCGAGCCCGCGCTGTGCAGTGTGCGAAACGGCGGCAGTTCACAGATCGGCCGGAGATGCTCTAGAACCCCGCCCAAATCCAGGAGCATCCCATGACCATCGACGCCTCGACCTTGCAGCTCGGCCAGAGCAGCGCCTTGCCGACCTCGCCGGAAGAAGCACGGCTCGACCGCGTGCCAAATGTGCATGCCGGCACGAATTATCTCGCCCGCTTCACCTGCCCGGAATTCACCTCGATCTGCCCGGTCACCGGTCAGCCGGATTTCGGCATCCTCGTCATCGACTATCTGCCGGGCCAGTGGCTGGTGGAGTCGAAGTCGCTGAAGCTCTATCTCGCCTCGTTCCGCAACCACGGCGCCTTCCACGAGGATTGCACCGTCGGCATCGGCAAGCGGCTGGTCGACCTGCTGGAGCCGGAATGGTTCCGCATCGGCGGCTACTGGTATCCGCGCGGCGGCATCCCGATCGACGTGTTCTGGCAGACGGGGGAGCCGCCCAAGGGCCTGTGGCTGCCTGACCAGGGCGTCGCGCCCTATCGCGGCCGCTGAGCTTCCGCCGCGCCGAGCATCGGCAGGATGCGCGGCGCGGCAATGCCGAGCAACCCGATCCCGACAGCGAAGAGGGTGATGGCGCCGGTCGTGCCGAACACGTGGAGCGCGGTGCCCATCAGCACGGGGCCGAGTGCGTGGCCGGCGAACAGCGAGCAGGCGAAGAGAGAGACGGCCGAGCCACGGGCGCCGGGCGCGAGTTCGGTGGCCTGGGCCTGGAACGTGCCGTGCATCAGGAAGAAACCGAAGCCGTTGACCACGAAGAACGGCACGGCGGTCCACCACGGCAGGAAGGGCAGCGCAAACAGCCCGTAGCCGATCGCCATCAGGACTCCGCCGACAACCGGCATGCGGGCAGGGCCGATCCGGTCGACCAGGATACGGGTCGAGAGGCCGTAGATCAGCCCGCCGATGCCCGTTCCCGCGATGACCAGCCCGGCGAGCGACGGGCCGATGCCGGCCCGCTCCTGCAGGATCGCCGCGACGAAGGGAGGCATGCCGAAGATGAGGCTGCCCTCGGTGATCACCAGCGCATAGAGGAGCTTCGAGCGCGGGTTCGAGAACACGGCCGCGTAGCTCGCGACCGCTCCCCCCAGGGTCGGACGGCGGCGCACCGCATCGGCGCGCGGCCGCATCGTCAGGCTCAGCATCAGAAAGGCGAGCGCGGCAATGCCGGCTGCCATCAGGAAGACGCCACGCCAGCCGAGATATTCGGCGATCACGCCGGAACAGGCGGCGCCGGCCATCTGGCCGAAGATCATGATGACGGTGAAGCGGCCGAGCGTGATCTGACGCTGCGCCATGGTCGCCCGGTCGCCGATCGCCGCCATCGCGATCGGGATGATCCCGCCGGCGACGATGCCGCTGGCGGCGCGCAGCGCGAGCAAGGTCTCGAAGCTCGGCGCGAAGGAGCAGGCGGCAGACAGCAGGACCAGAAGGGCGAGGCAGGTGCCGATCGTGCGGATCTTGCCGATCGCGTCGGCGATGGGGCCGAGGATCGGCTGCCCGAAAGCGTAAGAGAACGAGAAAGCCGTCGCCATCACCGCGACCTGCGCGATCGATCGGCCGAAATGAGCGGCGAGCGTCGGGACCAGCGGATCGATAAGCCGCATGGTGAAGGTCGAGGCGAATCCGCAGGCCCCCAGGACGAGGACAAGCGTTCTGAGCGATGTCTCAGATGGGGCGGGCGAAACCGGTTCAGACATAGGCGACGGCCGTCGGGGCCGTGCGCGACTTGGCCAGGCGGTCGAAGCCCTGAAGCTCGGCGATCAAGCCCTTGAACTCGGAGAGCGGCACCATGTTGGGACCGTCCGAGGGCGCCTTGTCGGGATCGGGATGGGTCTCGATGAACAGACCGGCGACGCCGACCGCGACCGCGGCGCGCGACAAGACCGGCACGAACTCGCGCTGTCCGCCGGTCGAGGCGCCCTTGCCGCCGGGCTGCTGCACCGAATGGGTCGCGTCGAAGATCACGGGGGCGCCGATCTCGGCCATGGTCGGCAGCGCACGCATGTCGGAAACCAGCGTGTTGTAGCCGAAGGAGGCGCCGCGCTCGGTCAGCATCACGTTCGGATTGCCGCTCTCGGTCACCTTGGCTGCGACATTGATCATGTCCCAGGGGGCGAGGAACTGGCCCTTCTTGACGTTGACGACGCGCCCGGTCTTCGCGGCGGCGACGAGCAGATCTGTCTGGCGGCAGAGGAAGGCCGGAATCTGGAGGATGTCGACGACTTCGGCCACGGGCGCGCACTGGTCGGCCTCGTGGACGTCGGTCACGACCGGCAGGCCGGTGCGCTCGCGGATTTCGGCATAGACGGGCAGGCCAGCCTTCATTCCCATGCCGCGGGCGCCCTTGACGCTGGTCCGGTTGGCCTTGTCGAAGGACGCCTTGAAGACGAGGCCGATCTTCAGTTCGTCTGCGATCTCCTTCAGCGCCAGCGCGCATTCGAGCGCGTGGTCGCGGCTTTCCATCTGGCAGGGACCGGCGATCAGGGCGAGCGGCAGCGCATTGCCGAAGCGCACGGGGCGGGCGAGATCCTCGCCGATGGTCACGATGGCGTTGGGAGTCATGGCAGCGTCCTTGTCCAGCGGGCCGCCGGGCTTATGTCCGTGAACCCTGTCGGGTCAAGTCAGGATGGTCCTGCGGAGAGCGGATCGGCCATGTTTGCTGCGAACGGGCTGGCGAAGCGGGAGCGAGGTCTGTAAATTCACAGGCGAAGCACTATCTCGGGTGGCGATGCAGGATCGATGGATACGGCGCGGACGGGAATGATGCAGTCAGGCCAGGACAAGGCAAGGCAGGCAGGGCGTCCGGTGCGCGCGGGCGGTGGATTGGCCATGGCCGATCGCCCCAAGCGCGGCCAGCCGCCTAACGATGGCGGCGGGCGCGAAGGCAATGGGCGCGAGGGCAGCGGCACTGCGGTCCTTACCCGGACGCGGACGCGCAAGCCCAATCTCTACCGCGTCCTGCTGCTCAACGACGACTACACCCCGATGGAGTTCGTCGTTCACGTTCTGGAGCGGTTCTTCAACAAGGACCGCTCCGAGGCCACGCAGATCATGATGCATGTGCATCAGAACGGCGTCGGCGAATGCGGCGTCTTTACCTACGAAGTCGCCGAGACCAAGGTTACGCTCGTCATGGATCTGGCGCGCAAGCACATGCATCCGCTGCAATGCGTGATGGAGAAGAAATAGGGTTTGCCCTCAGCATGGACATCGTTTCGATCGAGCCAAAACGGCCGAGAGCCAGGAGGAGCCCGCCGCCCGATGCCCCAGGCATCGGGCAAGGGACCGACACAGCTATCGTCCGTTTTCGCTCGACCCCGCAGGGGCGCGGGCCTTTTGGGCGGCGGGTGCGTCGCGCGACCTTGCAAACCGGACGGTTTGCTGCGGCCACGCTCCTGCCCGCCGACCAAAATGCCCTGCGTCGAAACGGTGTCCATGCTGAGGGCAAACCCTTAGCCTTGGGTTCGATAGTCCATTCGGAAATCAGATAGGAGCGCGCCCCTTGCCGAGTTTCTCGCGCAGTCTCGAACAGGCGCTTCACCGGGCTCTGGCTCTGGCCAACGAGCGCCGTCACGAATACGCCACCCTCGAACACCTCCTGCTCGCGCTGGTCGACGACCAGGACGCGGCGGCGGTGATGCGCGCCTGCAGCGTCGATCTCGACCTGCTCAGGCGCAATCTGGTCGATTACATCGACGCGGAATTGACCAATCTCGTCACCGACGGACGTGACGATTCCAAGCCGACCGCCGGCTTCCAGCGCGTCATCCAGCGCGCGGTGATCCATGTCCAGTCCTCGGGCCGCGAGGAGGTGACCGGCGCGAACGTGCTCGTCGCGATGTTCGCCGAGCGTGAGAGCCACGCCGCGTACTTCCTGCAAGAGCAGGACATGACCCGCTACGACGCGGTCAACTACATAAGCCACGGCATCGCCAAGCGTCCCGGCGCCAGCGAGAGCCGGCCTGTCCGTGGGTCCGAGGAGGAGGGCGAGCCGCAGCGCGAGCAGCGCTCCGAACAGGGCCAGCCCGAGGACAAGGACAAGAAGAAGAAGGAAAGCGCGCTCGACGCTTACTGCGTCAACCTCAACCGCAAGGCGAGGGACGGGCGCATCGATCCGCTGATCGGCCGCGAGGCCGAGGTGCAGCGCACGATTCAGATCCTGTGCCGCCGCCAGAAGAACAATCCGCTGCTGGTCGGCGACCCCGGCGTCGGCAAGACCGCGATCGCCGAGGGCCTCGCGCTCAAGATCACGCGCGGCGAGGTGCCCGAGGTGCTGGAGGACGCGACTGTCTTCTCGCTCGACATGGGCACGCTCTTGGCCGGGACGCGCTATCGCGGCGATTTCGAGGAACGCCTCAAGCAGGTGATGAAGGAGATCGAGCAGCACCCGAAGGCGATCATGTTCATCGACGAGATCCATACGGTGATCGGCGCCGGTGCGACCTCGGGCGGCGCGATGGACGCCTCGAACCTGCTCAAGCCCGCGCTGGCCTCGGGCTCGCTGCGCTGCATCGGCTCGACTACCTACAAGGAATACCGCCAGTATTTCGAGAAGGACCGGGCGCTGGTGCGCCGCTTCCAGAAGATCGACGTCAACGAGCCGTCCGTGCCGGACACGATCGAGATCCTCAAGGGGCTGAAGCCCTATTTCGAGGAGTTCCACAAGCTGCGCTACACCAACGACGCCATCAAGGCGGCGGTGGAGCTCTCGGCGCGCTACATCCATGATCGCAAGCTGCCGGACAAGGCGATCGACGTGATCGACGAGACCGGCGCCTCGCAGATGCTGGTGACCGAGTCGAAGCGCAAGAAGACGATCGGCGTGAAGGAGATCGAGGCGGCGATCGCGACCATGGCGCGCATCCCGGCCAAGACCGTCTCCAAGGACGATGCCGAGGTGCTGCGCAATCTCGAGACCACGCTGAAGCGCACGGTCTACGGCCAGGAGAAGGCGATCGAGGCGCTGTCCTCCTCGATCAAGCTGGCACGAGCCGGCCTGCGCGACGGCGAGAAGCCGATCGGCTGCTATCTCTTCGCCGGCCCGACCGGCGTCGGCAAGACCGAGGTCGCGCGGCAACTCGCGTCCTCGCTCGGCGTCGAGCTGATCCGCTTCGACATGTCGGAATACATGGAGCGCCACACCGTCTCGCGGTTGATCGGCGCGCCTCCGGGCTATGTCGGCTTCGACCAGGGCGGGCTCCTGACCGACCAGATCGACCAGCATCCGCATAGCGTGCTGCTGCTCGACGAGATCGAGAAGGCCCATCCCGACCTGTTCAACATCCTCCTGCAGGTGATGGACCACGGCAAGCTGACCGACAATAACGGCAAGCAGGTCGATTTCAGGAACGTCATCCTGATCATGACGACCAATGCCGGCGCCGCCGACATGGCCCGCAACGCCTATGGCTTCACCCGGACCAAGCGCGAGGGCGACGACACCGAGGCGATCAACAAGCTGTTCGCGCCGGAATTCCGCAACCGGCTCGACTCGGTCATCTCCTTCGGCCATCTGCCGAAGACGGTGGTCGCCCGCGTCGTCGACAAGTTCGTGCTGCAGCTTGAGGCGCAGCTCGCCGACCGCAACGTCACCATCGAGCTTTCGGACGAGGCGCGCGAATGGCTGGTCGATAACGGCTATGACGAGGCGATGGGCGCTCGCCCGATGGCCCGGCTGATCCAGCAGACGATCAAGACGCCGCTCGCCGACGAGGTGCTGTTCGGGCGCCTCAAGAACGGCGGCGCGGTCAAGGTCGTCGTCGTCCAGTCCGAGACCGGCATCAAGGTGCTCGGCCTCGAGTTCCCGGACGGGCCGGCCAGGCCCAAGCCGGAGAAGGATGTCGAAGCTGCCACGGCCAAGCGCGTGCCGAAGTCGCGCGCGAAAGCTGCGGCTGCCGGAAAAACGACCAAGACTCCGCCGCGGCGAGCGCCTAAAGGTGGCGGCAATCCCGATGGAACGGGTGGTGGTTCGCCGAAGGCTTCAGCCAAGGGCGTCCGCACCGTGCCGAAGGTTCCGCTGACGAAGGCCTGAGAACGTGTTGTTCAAGCGAAAGACCGCGAGCCTCGCCGCCGAGAGCGGCGAGGTGCTTCAGGAGGCGCCGGCGACGCCCGCGGCGCCGGCGCGTCCGAAGAAGGACAAGGAAAAGCTCGGCTGGTTCGAGAAGCGGGACCGTCGCCGCCGCCGCCGCAAGATTTTCGAGGAAGTGCTGGGCTGGATCCTGGTGCCGGCCTTCATCTACCTGATCTATCTCGGTATTCAGGCGATCGGCGGTATTCCCAAGGAACTGATCGACTTCGCCAACGAACTCATCGCCATCGCGATGAAGGGCGGCAAGGGCTGACCGGCGGCGCCAGCGGCCTGCGAAAGATGCAGGTCCGGCCGGCTTGCCGATGCCTAGGCAAGCGTCGCGTGCATGAACGATAGAGGAGACGGCTCGCGATCCTGCGGCCCGCAACCCTGTCGAGCCATCCCGCAGCGATGACCTCATGAGCGTATCCGCCGACTGGAGCTGGCAGCGCGTCGCGCTGGCCGGCATGCGCGATGCGCTGATGCTGCCGGCCTGGATCGTCGGCTTCGGATTGATCGGCATCGGCTCGCTTGCGCGCGATGTCGGCTACCCCGTCGATGTCGCGGTGCTCTCGACGATTCTTGTCTGGGCCGGCCCCTCGCAGGTGCTGTTCTTCGCCTCGATCGCCGCCGGCGCCGCCTGGAGCGCGATCGTGATCGCGATCGCCTTCGCCTCGCTGCGCTTTCTGCCGATGACGATGGCGATCCTGCCGCTGCTGCGCCGGCCCGGCCAGAGCATCTGGCAGCAGCTCATCCTCGCGCATTACGTCGCGGTCACCGCCTGGAGCGAGGGCCTGCGGCGCCTGCCCGGAATCGCCCCGCATCAGCGCGTCGCCTATTTCCTCGGCTTCGCCAATACCTGCATGGCGGTGAGTTCGATCGGGACCTTTGCGGGCTATTATCTGCTCGGGGCGCTGCCGGTGCCGTTCGCCGCCGGTCTGCTGTGCCTGACGCCGATGTTCTTTCTGATCTCGCTGATCGCGGGCCTGCGCCATCGTGGCGACAGCGCGGCGCTTCTCCTCGGGCTCGCCTTCGCGCCGATCTCCGCGCGCTTCATCGGCGGCGGCTTCGACCTGATCGTCGCCGGCCTCATCGCGGGAACGCTGGCCTTCCTCATCGGACGGAAGTGCAAGCCGGCATGACCCAGCCGATCGCCATGCTCGACGGGCCGCTCTGGCCCTATCTCGCGCTGCTGCTCTTCGCCGTTCTGCCGACGGAAATCTGGCGCTGGCTCGCTGTCGGCTTCTCGCGCGGGCTTTCCAACGATTCGCCATGGCTCGAATGGGTGAGGGCGGTCGCGACCGCACTGCTGGCGGGGATCGTCGCCAAGCTGATCGTCTCGCCGCCGGGCGTGCTGGCGGTGGCTCCCGGCTGGGTGCGCGTCGCCGCGCTGGCTGCCGCGGCTGCCGTCATGCTTCTCGACAAGCGCCGGATGATGCTCGCGGTGCTCGCCGGCGAGACGGTCCTGATCGGCGGCGTCTGGCTGTTCGCGGGCTAGGTCTCAGCCAGCAATCGCCGGACGTGGCCGAGCTTGTCGGGGTTGCGGATGATGTAGATCGCGGCGACCGCTCCGTCGCGGATGTCGAGCGCGATCGCCTGCACGGTCTCGCCGCGCTCCAGGCTGACATAGCCGGGCAGGCCGTTGATCATGACGAACTCATAGCGCGTGGTCGCGCGCGCATCCCGCTCGACATGGCGGTTGATGCCGGCGAAGAAGCGGCCGATCTTGTCGCTGCCGAGGATCGGGTTCAGCACTGAATTGACCTTGCCGCCACCATCGGCGCGCAGGATCGCGTCATGGGCGAGCATGCTCTTCAGAATCGTGGCATCGGTGCTGTGAGCGGCCTGGAAGAAGGCCTGGGCGTAGCGCCGGGCGTCGTCGGCCGAGAGCGGATGGCGCGGGCCGTCCTCCTCGCGGGCATGGCGGCGCGCCCGCGAGACCAGTTGCCGGCTGGCGGCCTCGCTGTGCCCGAGCGTGTCGGCGATCTCCGCGAAGGGCAGGTCGAAGACGTCGTGCAGGAGGAAGGCCGCACGCTCCAACGGCGATAGACGTTCCAGTGCGAGCTGGAGCGCATAGGGCACGTCGATCGCTTCATCGGCGCTGGGCACGCCGCCGATGGCCTCGATCAGGGGCTCGGGCAGCCAGGCGCCGACATAGGCCTCGCGCTTGCGCCGCGCCGATTTCATCAGGTCGAGGCAGAGCCGCGTCACCACGCGCCCGAGCCAGGCGCGCGGGTTTGCGATCGCCTCGGGCGCGGAATCATGCCAGCGCAGCCATGCATCCTGCACCACATCCTCGGCGTCGCTGAGCGAGCCGAGCATGCGGTAGGCGAGGCGGGTCAGGTAGGACCGGTTGGCCTCGAACAGGCTGGCAGGCGCGCCTGTCATGCGCGCAGGGTTGGTGTCATCAGGCGGCGGCCTCGGTCTTGCGCGGCCGGTCGGCCGGATGGCGCGTGCGGAAACCCGCATTGATGCGGTTCCAGGTGTTGATCGCGCCGATGGCGAAGGAGAGATCGACGCTGTCCTTCTCGCTGAAATGCTCCCGGAGTTCCGCGTACGCCGCGTCGCTCGGGCTACGCTCCGATACGCGGGTCAGTTCTTCCGTCCAGCGCAGGGCGGCGCGCTCGCGCGGCGTGTAGAGCTCCGACTCCTCCCAGGCGTTGAGCAGGTTGATGCGCGCCTCGGTCTCGCCGGCCTTGCGCGCATCGAGCACATGCATGTGCAGGCAATAGGCGCAGCGGTTGATCTGCGAGGCGCGGATCTTCACCAGCTCCATCAGGCTGTGCTCGAGGGCCGACTGATTGACGTATTCCTGCAGGACCAGCATGGCCTTGTAGGCTTCGGGCGCGATCTGGAAGGCGTTGAGGCGTTGGCTCATGATTGTCTCCATCGGTTGATGACGACAAGACGAGGCAGCGCGCCTCGCTGTGACATGGCCCGTCAGATTCTTTTCAGCGCCTCGCGGATTTTCTCGGCATTGCTGGCAAGGACCTCGTTCTTCTCCATCGCGCCGGTATGCGGGCGCAGCGCCACGCCCTCGAAACGCGGCATGACATGGACATGGAGATGGAACACGACCTGGCCGCCGGCGGCCTCGTTGAACTGCTGGATGGTGACGCCTTCGGCCGAGAAAGCGGCCTTCACGGCGCGCGCCAGCTTCTGCGTGGTCAGCGCCACCGCCTTCAGCGCATCGGCGGGCGCGTCGAAGACATTGCGGCAGGCCGTCTTCGGGATCACCAGCACATGACCGTCGGCGCGCGGCATGATGTCCATGATCGCGAGCGTCTCGGCGTCCTCGTAGACGGTGTGGGAGGGCAGTTCGCCACGCAGGATCTTGGCGAAGACGTTGGATTGATCATAGGCGGTCATGGCTGGTCCGGCAGGATCGAAAGGGTCGGCGCAAGCTGGGGCGCGCCAGCCGGGGCGTCAAGGCCGCGGACCGTCTGAGGGCCCTGCCTCAAGCGCCGAGCGGCAACACCGTCTCGACATGGGCATCGAGCACGAGATCGTCGCTCGCGCCCATGACCTGAAGCTCGGTGACGGTCAGGCCGAGCAATGGCCTATTCCACCAGCGCGCGACGATGTCGGCCAGCGCCGCGGTCTCGGCAGCGTCGAGATCGTCGGTGAGGTTGTAGAGCCCGACGAGCCAGAGATCGCCCGGTGCCCGGCCGAAGGCGCTCTGGACCTCCTGCAGTGTGTTCCGGCCGGCGCGCTTCTCCGGATAGACCGGGAGATAAAGGCGGCCGCGATTGACGTTGCCGGAGAAGAGCCCGCGCAGCTCGACCGCGAAAGGCTCGATCTTGCGCAAGGCTTCGCGCGTCTCGGCGGGGATGGCCGGCGGCTCGGAGAGGCTGAGAGAGCCGCAGACTGTCGCATGTAGCCGATCCTGCCGCTTCGGCAGGAGGTCCCAGGCGATCTTGTCCGCGAAAGGCGCGGCCTTCAGTTCTGCCTCCAGTGCGAGGAAGGCCGGGGAGGCGCGCAAAGCCTCATCTTCCAGGGGCAACACCAGCGAATAGACCGCCGGGTGGCGGCCCATCTCGTAGAAACTGCCTTCGCGCCGGGCGATCACGCCGGGATGATCCGGCGCTAACAGAGGCAGATGCGCCAGCCGGTAGCTCTCGTCGAGCGTCAGCGGCGTCGTGAAATCGGTGAGGCTGCGGCGATAGCCGAGCTTGTCGTCCTCGCAGAAGATCGGCGCGGAGGAGGTGGTGGTCGCGATCGCGGCGTCAGTCATCGGCGGTATCCGTCTTGCGGAAGGGGCTTTCGACCGCCAGCGCTTCGCGGGCCGCCGCGATCTGCTCGCGCTCCTGCGCGAGATAGGCGGCGACGGGCCGGCGCAGGCCGGGATCGGCGATATGGTGCAGCGAGCGGGTGATGACCGGCCGGTAGCCGCGCGCGAGTTTGTGCTCTCCCTGCGCGCCGGCCTCGACGCGGGCGAGACCATGGGCGATCGCATAGTCGATGGCCTGGTGGTAGCAGACCTCGAAATGCAGGAAGGGGTGATCCTCGATGCAGCCCCAGTTGCGGCCATAGAGCGTGTTGGCGCCGCGGAAATTGATGGCGCCGGCGATGTAGCGCTCGGCGCGTTTCGCCATAACCAGCACGATGCGTTCGCCCATCGCCGCGCCGACGCTCGAGAAGAACGCGCGGTTGAGATAGGGCCGGCCCCATTTTCGCGAGCCGGTATCCTCGTAGAACGAGAAGAAATCGTCCCAGACCGCCTCGGTGAGGCCGTTGCCGGAGAGGACTTCGATGCTGATTCCGCTGGTCAGCGCCTCGCGCCGCTCGCGCTTCAGCGCCTTGCGCTTGCGCGAGGCCAGCGTCGCCAGGAAATCGTCATAGGTCTTGAAGCCCTCGTTCTGCCAATGGAATTGCAGATCGTTGCGCTCGATATAGCCGGCCTGCTTCAGCGCGGCGATATCCGGCTCCTGCGCGAAAGTGATATGGACAGAGGAGGATTGCGTCTGCCCCCGCAAGGCCTCCAGCCCGCCGATCAGGGCGGCGCGAGCCTCCTCGGCACGCGGACCGTCAGCGACCAGCAGGCGCGGGCCGGTTGCCGGGGTGAAGGGCGCCGCGACCTGGAGCTTCGGATAGTAGCGTCCGCCGGCGCGCTCATAGGCATCGGCCCAGCTATGGTCGAAGACGTATTCGCCCTGGCTGTGGCTTTTCAGGAAGCTGGGCGTAGCCGCCAGTAACTGGCCGGCATTGTCCTCGACGAGGAGATAGGCCGGCGACCATCCGGTGCGGCCGCCGGTGCAGCGGCTGTCCTCCAGCGCCATGAGAAACTCGTGGCTGACGAAGGGGTTGTCCCGGTCGAGCGCGGAATCGTGCGAAGGCGTGGCGGGCGACGAGATCGCGTCCGCCAGCGCGTGGGGATTGGCGCAGGCGTTCCATGCGCCCGCGGGGACGGCCTTGAGGGAGGTCGCGACACGAACGGTGAGATCGCCGTTCCCCGCTTCGCTCAAGGGCGAAAGCCCTCGAAGACCATCTGGTCGGCCATGGCCGCGGCCCGCTCTCGCTCTTCCGGTGTGCGCACCGTCCAGCTCATCAGCGGCAGGCCCATCGCGTTGCGGCAGAGATAGGGCGCGGCGCTGTCGAGATCGGTGACCTTCCAGGAGATGAAGTCCGGCCGGCTCTCGGTGAAGTGCAGGAGATTGGCGAGGGCATGCTTCCGTTCGGCCGAGAGCTTGTCGTAGTCGCCGTAATCATAGGCGTTCATCGCCACGATGCCGCGCGGAATCTCCGGTGCGAGCTCGCGCAGGGCCGTCACGATCGCGGGATCGAAGGATTTGATCACGATCGGATGGTTCTTGTAGCCTGCGACGACCTCCACGGTCCGCTTGGTCAGGGTCAGATCGCCGTCGAAGCGACTCTTGATCTCGATCACGAGCGGCACGCGCCCGCCGATCAGGTCGAGGAAGGCCGAGAGCGTCAGGATTGGATCGCTCGAGCCCTTCAGCGTGATCGCGCCGAGTTCCGCCGCCTTGCGCGCGACGACGCCGCCGGTCTCGCCGGTCAAGCGGTCGAGCACGAAATCATGGAAGACGACAGCCTCGCCATCGGCGGTGAGCTGGACGTCGCATTCGATGCCGAAGCCGCCGGCGATCGCCGCCGTGGCGGCGGAGGGGCTGTTCTCGATCACGCCGGCGGCGAGATCATGCAGGCCGCGATGGGCGATCGGCTTCGCCACCAGCCAGCCCAGATCGGGCCGGCCGGCATCCTTGAGCATCCCTGCGGACATCAGGCGATCTCGAACATCGCTTCGACCTCGACGGCGGCATCGGCCGGCAATTCGGCGACGCCGACGGTCGAGCGGGCATGGCGACCCTTGTCGCCGAGCACTTCGACCATCAGGTCGGACGCGCCGTTCATGATCGCCGGCAGCGCGGCGAAATGCGGGGTCGCATTGATGAAGCCGCCGAGACGGACGCAGCGCACGATGCGGCCGAGATCGCCGCCGAGCGCGGCCTTGGCCTGGGCGAGAACGTTGATGGCGCAAAGGCGCGCGGCTTCGAGGCCGGCTTCGTTGAAGATCTCGGCGCCGAGCTTGCCCTTGTGCTTGTCGGCGAGCTTGCCATCCAGCCCGAAGCAGATCTGGCCCGAGATGACCAGCAGGTTGCCGGTGATCACATAGGGCACATAGTTGGCGATGGGCGCGGCCGGGGACGGCAGGGTGATGCCGAGTTCGGCGAGGCGGGTATCGGCGGCGTTCATGATCTTGGCTCCGCGAGCGAGGCAGGGTGCCTTCGGGCAGGCCTTTCATGGCCGATGCGGGCGGCCCTCGCAAGCATCGCGGCATGCCCGGCGGACAGGGCCGGTGCGATGCATGAGAGCGGCACTTTCGCCATGTTTGCGCCATTGCCGCGATGCACCTAGATTTCGCAAAGGGCCAGACACGGACAAGCGGCGCATGAACGGAACAATCTCGAAGCTCGCGACCCAGGCGAGCGGGGTTTTGGCTGGGGCGCTGGTTCTGGCCGCTATGCCGGCCTGGGCGCAGGCCGCGTCGGAGCGGGTGGTGCTGGCGCCGCATCGCGCGGTCTACGATCTCGTGCTCGACAGCACCAAGCCGTCCGGCAATATCGAGACGGCGAAGGGCCGCATCGCCTTCGAGTTCACCGGCGATGCCTGCGAGGGCTACGCCTTGTCCTTCCGGCAGGTGACGCAGCTCGGCACCGAATCCGGGCCGCGCCTGATCGACGCCCGCACCACCAGCTTCGAGGCCGGAGACGGCGCGAATTATCGCTTCAAGACCGAAAGCTCCACCAGCGGCGCCAAGCCGGACACGGTCGACGGCACCGCGCAGAAGAGCGGCAGCGGCTACGAGGTGAAGCTGCGCCAGCCCAAGGCCGAGACGCATCGCGAGGCGAGCGACGCCCTCTTCCCGAATGCACAGATGAAGGCGGTGATCCAGGCGGCGCGCGCCGGCCAGAAGACGCTGAGCGTCAGGCTCTATGACGGCGCGAATTCGGGCAAAGAGGTTTATGACACGCTCTCGATCATCGGGAAGCGGATCGAGGCCGAGCCTTCCGAGAAGCCGTTGCAGCGCCCGGAATTCGGGAAGATGGCGCGTTGGCCGGTGACGATCTCGTATTTCAAGGCGGGCTCCGGCGAATCGACGCCGGCCTACAGCATCAGTTTCGAGCTCTACGAGAATGGCGTCACCGGCGCGATCCGGCTCGACTACGGATCTTTCTCGTTGCGTGGCACGCTCACGCGTCTGGATCTTCTTCCTCAGGAGCCTTGCGCGAAATAACCGGCTCCGAAGCGCGGCGCTGGGGCAGGCGAAGGCTCAGGCCCTTGCCGATCGCCTCATCGCCGAAGCGGGCGCGCAATTTGTCGAGCGCGCCTTCCATCGCCTTCAGGCGCGGCGTCGCGGTATCGGCGAGGTCGCCATGGTCGGCGGCTTCCGGCGGGCTGAAGTCGCTCGCGCCGATGCCGATCAGGCGATAATGCGCGCCATTGCATTCGCGCTTCAGCAGATCGCGCCCCGCGGTGAAGAGGCGCGCGGCGAGCTGCGTCGGCTCCGGCAGGCGGGCGGCACGGGTGATGATCTGGAAATCGGCCGTCTTCAATTTCAGGGTGATGGTCCGGCCCGCAAGCTCCTGCGCCTTCAGCCTTTTCGAGGTCTTCTCGCAGAGCCGCCACAGGATCGGCTCCAGCTCCTCGAAGCGGGCGAGATCGACATCGAGCGTCGTCTCGCTCGAGACGCTCTTGGTCTCGCGTTCCGGCGTGACCTGGCGGGGGTCGATGCCGTTGGCGAGGTTCTTGAGGCGCGGGCCGTCCTTGCCGGCGAGTTTGAAGAGCTTGTCGACCGGGGCCTCGCGCAGGTCGCCGATCAGCTTGAAGCCGCCTTCCGCCAGCCTCGCGACGCCGGCCGGGCCCATGCCGGGGATGAGGCTGATCGGCTTGGTCGAGAGGAAGGCTATCGCCTCGCCCCGCCCGATGATCGAGAAGCCGCGGGGCTTGTCGAGATCGGAGGCGACCTTGGCCAGGAACTTGGCATAGGACAGCCCGACCGAAATGGTGATGCCGAGCTCGGCCTCGACATGCCGGGCGAAGCGGGCCAGCGTCACCGCGGGGCTGGCATGGTGGAGGCGTTCGGTGCCGGAGAGGTCGAGGAAGGCCTCGTCGATCGAGAGCGGTTCGACCAGCGGCGTGAGCTCCCGCATGAGCTGGCGGACCTGGCGGCCGACCGCGACGTATTTCGCCATGTTCGGCTTGACGACGACAGCCTCGGGGCAGGCCTTCAGCGCCTTGAACATCGGCATGGCCGAGCGCACGCCATAGGTGCGGGCGATATAGCAGCAGGTGGAGACCACGCCGCGCTTGCCGCCGCCGACGATCACCGGCTTGTCCTGCAGGCTCGGATCGTCGCGCTTCTCGATCGTGGCGTAGAAGGCGTCGCAGTCGATATGGGCGAGGCTCAAGCTGTCGCGCTCGATATGGCTGAGCAGCCGCGGCGAGCCACAGGCCGGGCAGCGCTTCATCGGCCCGGATGCGTCGTGATCCGCGAGGCAATCGCGGCAGAGCCAGCGCGGCGAGGGCGCGCCCGTGCTCAAGAGAAGTCGTCCGGCTCCGGCCCGGCGAGGACGCGCCTGGCATCGGCGACGATTTCGGGATTCAGCCTTAAATTTCCGGCAAACTCCAGCAGGAGCGAATCGCTCGAGCCGATATGGTCGAGCAGGGCGGCGAGGAAGCCGGGTTCGCCGGCTGCCTGGCGCAGATTGGCCGGGTTGAGGCCGGTCACGCTCAGAAAGGGCTCGATCCGCTCGGGTTCGGAGGCCAGGAAGGCTAGGGCCTGGAGCGCGAGCGCCTCGGCCTCGTCGGTGGTCGGTCGTCGGATCATGAGGGGCTTTAGTCGCGTATCCGGTTTGCGTTTCGTCAATAGCTCGCGTGTTACGCAATCATCTGATGACGCCGCCAATTTGGAAAGCCCGCCTTCGGCGTGAGCTTCCCGGCGCGAATGAAGGGCGGCCCGATGAAGACGGTTCTGATCGTCGAAGACAATGAGCTCAACATGAAGCTCTTCAACGATCTGCTCGAAGCCCATGGCTATGCGACGCTGAAGACGTCGGATGGCATCGAGGCGATCGAGCTGGCGCGGACGCATCATCCGGCGCTGATCCTGATGGATATCCAGCTTCCGGAGGTCTCCGGGCTCGAGGTCACCAAATGGATCAAGGAAGATGACGACCTGAAGGCGATTCCTGTCGTCGCGGTCACGGCCTTCGCGATGAAGGGCGACGAGGAGCGGATCCGGGAAGGCGGCTGCGAGGCCTATCTCTCCAAGCCGATCTCGGTCGCCAAGTTCCTGGAGACCGTCCGTACCTATGCCGGCGCGGCCTGAACCGCGGAAAGCCTTTTCATGACCGCCCGCGTCCTCGTCGTCGACGACATCCCCGCGAATGTGAAGCTGCTCGAAGCCAAGCTCTCGGCAGAGTATTTCGGCGTGGTCACGGCGACGAACGGGCGTGATGCGATCGCGCTCTGCGAGCGTGGCGAGGTCGATATCGTCCTGCTCGATGTGATGATGCCAGGGATGAACGGCTTCGAGGTCTGCCGGCGTCTGAAGGGGGCTCCGTCGACCGCGCATATTCCGGTGGTGATCGTCACCACGCTCGACCAGCCGCGCGACCGCCTGCAGGGCCTCGATGCCGGCGCCGACGATTTCCTGACCAAGCCGCTCGACGATACCGCACTCTTCGCCCGCGTGCGCAGCCTCGCCCGGCTGAAGGCGATGACCGACGAATTGCGCAGCCGCGCTGTCGCTTCCGTTCGGCTGGGCATTGCCGATCCGCTGGCGACGGCGGCGGCAGAAACCGGATTGAACGGCCGCATTCTCGTGATCGAGGATCGCCCGAGCGCCGCAGACAGGGTGCGGAGCGCACTGTCTGCCTTCCATGTGGTGGAGGTCGAGAGCGATGCCCAGCAGGCGGTGATGCGCGCCGCCGAGGGGGATTTCGACGCCGTCGTCGTCAGCCTGGGCCTACAAGGCCAGGACGGCCTGCGCTTGTGCAGCCAGTTGCGCTCGCTGGAGCGGACGCGCGACATCTCGGTGCTGCTGATGGGCGAGACCGAGGATCGCGAGCGCATCCTGCGCGGCCTGGAGATCGGCGCGCATGACTTCCTCGTCCGCCCGATCGATCGCAACGAGTTGCTGGCGCGGGTGCGCACCCAGGTACGGCGCAAGCGCTTCACCGAGCGGCTGCGCGACAGCGTGCAGTCCTCGATGGAAATGGCGGTGATGGACCAGCTCACCGGGCTGCATAACCGCCGCTTCATGGACAACCGGCTCGCGGTGATGTTCGACGAATCGGCGTTGCGCGCCCGCTCGCTCTCGCTGCTCGTGCTCGACATCGATCATTTCAAGTCGGTCAACGATAGCTGGGGCCATGATGCAGGTGACGAGGTCCTGCGCGAATTCGCCGACAGGGTCCGCGCCTGTACGCGCGGCATCGATCTCGTCGCGCGCATGGGTGGCGAGGAGGTCGTCGTCGTGCTGCCCGATACCGGGCGCGATGCCGCCTATCGCGTGGCCGAGCGCATTCGCGAGCGGGTCGAGAGCGCGCCTTTCGCCGTCCAGAACAACACGCGCGACATCAAGGTCACCGTTTCGGTCGGCGTCTCCAACCGGCGCGCCGGCGATGCCTCTTCCGCCGAGATGATGAAGCGCGCGGATGATGCGCTCTACCGGGCCAAGGCCAGCGGCCGCAATCGCGTGATCGTCGCCAGCGCGGCGTAAGGCCTTCCGGCGCCCGCGCCTGTTCCACCATGTCCCAAAGGCGACGACTGCAGTCCGAGCGTATGGCGGAGGCATCTTCACGTCGTCTTCAAGCTTATTCTCAGGCACCTGAGGCAAGCTGCTGATGTCGGCCAGTGAAACGCCTCGCAACCGGTTTGGTCGATGCGGGCTTTAAGCTTAGTGGGTAGGGTTAACGATCGATGAAAGCCGCCGATCGGTTGGATTTGATTGATTCGGATGCGCCGCATTGTAGAGATTGTGCGACGCAGCGATCGCAGAGATCGCTCCAAAATGCCCCTCGGGTGCTCAGGTCCGCCGCATCTCCTGGGAAACCGAAGGGCTCGGCCGGTCGGTGACGGATTTCTGGCCTCCTCAGAACCGCTACCGGCCGGCCACCTCGCGTCCCATGATTTCGGTAGTTGTGCGCCAGCGAATACTTGGCGTGTCTATTCCGCCTCGGCTGTGCGGTGTGCTATTCCTTCTCTCCAATCTTCAATTGCGTGCCGCATCGCTCTTCGGCGGTTGCGGTCGTGAAGTGTCGCCAGGCGGAACCGACCAGGTCGCCGTCCAGGTCTCGCTCAAGGTGCGGTTGCGCGCCCTCAGGAACATACGTAGCTCCGCCGACTGTCCGTCCGGCAGCGTCGCGTCGACGATGGCACGCACGCCTTTCAACGGCGGATTGAATGTCAGGATCTTCGTGGCGATCGCGCCGGCGGTCGTCGTCGCGACGAGCTCCAGGCGGTCGGGCTCGCTCTGGTAATAGGCAAGGTCGCCGCCGGCGAAATCGACGATGAAGCGTTTCGTGCCCTTGCCCTCGGAGACGCCGTCCTCGATATCCGAGCCGTTGAAGCTCTGCTGAACCTGCGCATAGGGGTGCAGGTGCCAGGTCGTCGACAGTGCCGAGATGCGGTAGCTGAACGTGGCGGCTTCTCCGACGGGCAAGGGCTTGCCGGGTGTCCAGCACGCGACGATGTTGTCGAAGGCTTCGTTATCCGTCGGTATCTCGATGAGGTCGATCCGGCCTTCGCCCCAGTCGCCCTGAGGCTGGACCCAGTAGCCGGGCCGCGCATCGTAGCGCGCTTCGAGGTCCTGATAGCTGCCGAAGTCGCGGTCGCGCTGCATCAGTCCGAAGCCGCGCGGGTTCTTGTCGCCGAAGCTCGATATGCGCAGCGCCTTGGGATTGCGTATGGGGCGCCAGATCCATTCTCCGCCGCCGGATTGCAGCATCAGCCCGTCCGAATCGTGGATTTCAGGGCGGAAATCTGTCCGCTGCACGAGATCGCCTTCGCCAGCCTGGAACATCGAGGTCAGCGGCGCGATGCCGATCCGCTCGATCTCACGGCGCGGGATGATGGTCGCCGTGACGTCCATATGCGTGTCCCGGCCCGGGCGGACGACATAGCGGAAGGCTCCCGCGACCGATGGTGAGTCGAGCAGGGCGTAGATGACGAGCTCGGTCGTGTCCCGCGACGGCTCCTCCAGCCAGAGCGCCCGCATGAACGGGAATTCCTCCGGCCCCTGGCCGCCGACATCCAGCGCCAGCGAACGCGCCGAAAGCCCGTAGCGGTGCCCGCGGCCGATCAACCGGAAATAGCTCGCGCCGAGGAAGGAGATGACCTCGTCCTGCACCTTCGGATCGTTCAGGTTTGTGGTCACCGCGAAACCCGCGAAGCCCAGCGCCGGCGAGAGGCCCTTGGGGACGGGCACCTTGCCATATTCGAACAGGCCTGTCGTGAACGGGATCGGGATCGCGTTGCCGTGGTTGATGATGTGAACCTGGACCGGCTTGTTGTGCAGGAAGCCGAGATGGAAGGGCAGCAGGCGGAAATCCGAGCCGTTCTCGCGCCAGAACGCCTTGTCGCGGCGAAAGCGGATTTCGCGATAGCTGTCATAGGTCAGGTTCGAGAGCTCGTCCGGAATCTTGGCGCTCTCGGCATCGAAAGGCTGTTTCGCCAGGGCCGTCGCCTGCTGGACCACATCCTCGTAGCCGAAGCTTTTCTTGGATCCTGCGGTCGCCTGGGCGTGCGCGGAGCGGTTCGCCAGCATGCAGGCGCCGGAGAGCAGGGCGAGCATCGCGCGACGAGACGGTGCGGACAAGGCGGATTCCCCCGAATTGATGGCCAGCCTCCAAAGGGCAGGCGCGTTTAGAACACCCGCGCGGCGCCGGGGGTTCCCCAGGGGCTCGATCATCGGTCGGGAGGGTGGCTCTCGGCGAAAGCAGGATCGGCCCCTGCGGCAAACCGGCCTGGAACCCGGCCTGCCGGTTTCGGTTCACTTCGCAAGGAGGATGGAGCGATGACCAAGGTTTCCGACCGCATCACGGATGCGCCGGCCCCCTACAGCACGGCCCGAAGGCCGGGCCAGCCCGGAGAGGAGAGCGAGAATCGCGCCGGCCCCAATCCGCGATCGGCTCACCCGACGGGGCCGCACGCCCCGTACGAGCCGGACGATCCGGAAGGGCTGGCGGCCGAGAAGCACCATTCGGAGCCCGTGCAGGCTTCGGACGAGGCGGCCGCCGAGCGCAAGCCGAGCGGGACGATCAGGGTCGTCGACCTCGCAAAGCCGTCGCATCGTTCCTGACAGCTTCAAGCGGATGCGCCAAGCTGGGGCGGCCCGCCGCGTCTGCGGGTGGGGACCGCCCCCTTAGCCGGTCGCGAGGTCCTTCACCTTGTCGGACGGCGCAATCTGATCGATGTGGGCTGGTCGTCAGGCCGTTGTTTTGTCATCGGGATGCGGCATCTCGCAGAACTTGCCGCCGAGATGGCGTCCCGCAGGCGATAGCGGGTCGAGGGCAGGAGCGTTCGCTTCGACCTTGGCCCGGAACGGCTCCGAACTGTCCTGCGGGTGATAGCCGAGATGGCTCGCACCGCTGTTGTCGACTGCCTTCACGGTGTTGTCGGAGGTGCCGAAAGCGATCGTGTGGCCGACGAAGGGCGCGGTCAGCGCCGCCGTGACGAGGCGCACGCAGTCGGCAAAGGACAGATAGGACCACAGCATCCGGCGATCGGCCGGCTCCGGGAAGGACGAGAAGATCCGCAAGCATGCCGTCTCGATGCCGTGCTTGTCCCAGTAGAGCCGGCTGAGGCTTTCCACGAAGGTCTTGCCGACACCGTAGAGGCAGTCGGGCCGAACCGGCGCATCGACCGGAATATGCGCGCCGATCTCGTGGAAGCCGATCGCGTGGACGGACGAGGCGTAGACGATGCGCTTGACCCCGTGTTTCCGCGCGCCTTCGTAGATGTGGTAGGAGCCGCGGATACTGGAATCGAGGATGATCTGCCATTCGCGTTCGGTCGGCGCGCCGCCGAAATGGACGATGGCATCGCAGCCTTCCGTCGCGGCGATCGTCGCTTCCATATCGGCGAGGTCGAAGATCGCCTCTTCCTCATGGGCGGCGAGCGGGCCGAGCGGCTCGCGATCGGCGAGGCGGATCACCTTCGCCAGCGGAGCAAGCCCGGCGCGGAGCTGCGAGCCCAGGCGCCCGGCCGCGCCGGTGATCAGGATGCGGTTGTAATGCGGCATGCGATCCTCGCGTCTGACGGCTGCATCGCGGTGATGCAGCCGTGCTTAGGCCATTCCTGTCGGAGGACGCAGTGAGGCATCGCCCGGTGATCGCTGGCAAGCCGCGGCACGGGCTACCTCACCGCTAGCGAGGCAACTCACCGCGTCGCGCCGTGGCCAGCACATTGGCCACGCGCTCCTCGGACAGCCCATAATCGGCGCACGCGGCCTCCGCCGAGACATAGCCCAGGGCGAGGTCACGCTCCACGCTGCTCGCTGGCCGCTCGGCGGGCGCGCCGTAGCCAGCACCGCCCGGGAAGGCCATGACGACCTTGCGGCCATGCGGCACGAATTGCTTGCCCTTGCCCTTCATCGCCGTGCCGTCGTCGAGCGCGATCGTCGTCGGCGCGCCGCCGCCGCCGCCGCGTCGACCGCGGGCTGGGTGATGGACGCGGTCGAACATCGCCTGGATGTCGAATTCATAGCCCTCCCAGGCGCCGACCTCCATGTGCTGGCCGAGGCCGCCGCGATGCTGGCCCTTGCCGCCGGAATCGGGCCGGAGCTCCTTGCGCCAGACGATGACGGGGCCGACCTGCTCGGTCGCCTCGACCGGCATCGTCATCACGCCGGAGGGGAAGGCGGTGGCGTTCATGCCGTCGAGCGCGGGCCGCGCGCCCGAGCCGCCGGAGTTGAAGGTCAGAACCTCGGCGCGCACGGCGTCAGTCGGCCAGGGGCCGTCGCTGCGCGGCCGGAGCGAGACCTGGAAGTTGCAGAGGCTGCCGGCGCCCTCGGCCGGGACGAGGCCGGGCAGCAGCTTGTCGAGTGCGTCATAGATCGTGTCCGGCACCATGTGGCCGATGATGTGGCGCAGCGCGACCGGCGCCGGCCAGACCGCATTGACGATGGTGTGCTCCGGCGCCGTGATGCGGAACGGCTCCAACGAGGCGGCGTTGTTCGGGATTTCCGGCGCGATGGCGCATTTCAGCGCGTAGCATGTATAGGCCTTCGTATAGACCAGCGGCACGTTGATGCCGTTCTTGTCGACGCCGGAGGTGCCGGCCCAGTCGCAGAGCACGCCGTCCGGCTCGATCGAGATCTTCACCTTCAGGTCGATTGGCCGGCTGTAGCCGTCGATCCGCATATGGCCCTCGGCTTCGCCACGCGGCAGGGCGGCGATCCTGTCGAGCGTCGCCTGGCGCGAATTGGTCAGGATGAAGTCGGAGATGCCGGCAAGGTCGGCGAGCCTGAACTCGACCATCATCTCGATCAGCCGGCGATGGCCGATCTCGTTGCAGGTCGCGAGCGCATAGACGTCGCCGACGAGCTGGTCGGGCTCGCGGACATTGCCGCGGATGATGGTGACCAGTGTCTCGTTGACCGTGCCGCGGTCGACGAACTTCATGATCGGGATATGCAGGCCTTCCTCATAGACCGAGTTGGCATCGGCACCGAAGCCGCGCCCGCCGATATCGACGATATGGGCCGTGCAGGCGAAGAAGCCGACATGGCTACCCCGGTGGAAGGAGGGCGTGACGACGGTGATGTCGTGCAGGTGGCCGGTGCCTTCCCAGGGGTTGTTGGTGATGTAGACGTCGCCCTCGGCGATGTTGTCGCGCCCGATCCGGCGGATGAAATGGGCGACGGCATCGGCCATGGCGTTGACGTGGCCGGGCGTGCCGGTCACCGCCTGCGCCAGCATCTCGCCCTTCTCGTTATAGACACCGGCGGAGAGATCGCCGGCCTCGCGCACCGAGGTCGAGAAGGACGTGCGGATCAGCGCCTGCGCCTGTTCCTCGACGACCGAGATCAGGCGGTTCCACATGACCTGATAGGCGACCTTGGAGATCTCAGACATGGGCGGGCTCCTTCCGCGCGGCGACGGCAGCGGCGGGTGCGGCTTCTGAAAGGCGGATATCGATGCAGCCGTCGTTCAGCGTGACGGCGAAGCGGCTCGACGGCAGGACGATGGTGGTCTCGTCCTCGGTGACGATGCCGGGGCCATCGATGCGGCTGCCAGGGGGCAGGGCGGTGCGGTCATGGGCTTCAGCCTCGACGCGGCGGCCGAGACCGGCATCGAAGACCGAGCGGCTGCCTTCCGCCGGGGCGTCGCGCATCTGCGAGACCGGCGCGACCGGAGCGACGGCCTCCTGCGGCGTATGGGCATTGACCGACCAGACCGTGATCTCGGCGGCAAGTCCCTTCACGGTGCGTCCGAACAGGTTGGCGTATTCGTGCTCGAAGCGCTGGAGGATGACGGCCGGGTCGGCGGCGCGGGCCTCTTCCGGCGTCAGCGTCACCGGGATTTCCCAGCCCTGGCCGGCATAGCGCATATAGATCTTGTATTCGGCCTGGATCGCGCCAGCCCAGCCGCAGGAGAGCACCACCCGCGTCGCTTCCTGCTCCATCTCGTCGAAGAGTTTCGTGACGCGCGCGGTGTCGAACTGGGCGAGCCGCATGAACAGGGTGCGGTTGGCCTCGAAGCTGAACGGCGCCCTGAGGAAGCCGATCGCCGAGCCGACGCCGGCGCCGGGCGGCACGAGGCAGCGGGCGATGCCGAGCTTTTCGCAGAGGCGGCCGGCATGGAGGGGCGCGGCGCCGCCGAAGGCGATCATCGTGTATTCCGAGAGGTCCTCGCCGTTCTCGACGGCATGGACGCGCGCGGCATTGGCCATGTTCTCGTCGACGACCTCGGCCACGCCCCAGGCGCTTTCCTCGGCAGCCATGCCGAGCCTGCCGCCGATTTCGCTCGTCAGCGCCGCGGCCGACTGGTCCGCGAAGAGCGGGATCGTGCCGGCCGCGAAATTGTCCGGGTCGATCTTGCCGAGGATGACGTCGGCATCGGTCACGGCCGGGCGCTTGCCGCCGCGGCCATAGCAGGCGGGTCCGGGCTCGGAGCCAGCGCTTTCCGGCCCGACGCGGATCTGGTTCATCGAGTCGACATGGGCGAGGCTGCCGCCGCCGGCCCCGATCTCGACCATGTCGATCACCGGGATCGAGATCGGCATGCCCGAGCCCTTCTTGAACCGGTAGGTCCGGGCGACCTCGAAGACGCGGGCGGTCTTCGGCGTGTAGTTCTTGATCAGGCAGATCTTTGCGGTGGTGCCGCCCATGTCGAAGGAGAGCACCTTCTTCAGCTCGTGCCGCGCGGCGATGTCGGCGGCGAAGACCGCGCCGCCGGCCGGGCCGGATTCGACGAGGCGGACCGGGAATTCCGAGGCGCTTTCCAGCGAGATGATGCCGCCGCCGGAATGCATCAGGAAGATCGGGCAGGAAGCGCCTTCCGCTGCGAGCCGCCCCTTCAGCCGGACGAGGTAGCTTTTCATCAGCGGCTTGATATAGGCGTTGGCGATCGTCGTGTTGAAGCGCTCGTACTCGCGCATCTGCGGCGAGACTTCCGAGGAGAGCGAGACCATTGCGCCCGGCAGGCGCTCAGTCAGTACCTCCTGGATCAGGCGCTCATGCGCGTCGTTGACATAGGAATGGAGCAGGCCGACCGCGACGCTCTCGTAACCGGCCTCGCGCAATTCATCGACGAGGATTTCGACGGCGGCGCGATCCAGGGGGACCAGGACCTTGCCGCGCGCATCCATGCGTTCCCTGACCGTGTAGCGCCGGTTGCGTGGCAGCAACGGCTCCGGCAGCGTCAGGTTGAGGTCGTACTGCTCGAAGCGGCTCTCGGTCCGCATCTCGATGACGTCGCGAAAACCCTCGGTGGTGATGAGCGCGGTCTTGGCGCCACGCCGCTCGATCAGCGCATTGGTCGCCAGCGTCGTGCCGTGGATGATCTGCCCGATGGCGGAAGCCGGAACGTTCGCCTTCTCGCAGACGCGGTGCATGCCCTCGATGATCGCATCCTCGGGCGCGGCATAGGTCGTCAGCACCTTGGTCGAGAACCGCTCTCCGCCCTGTTCCAGCACGACGTCGGTGAAGGTTCCCCCGATATCGACGCCCAGGCGGGCCCCGAGAATGGACATGGCTTACGCGCCTCCGTTGTCTGAGAAGCGGAAGATGGAGCGCGCCACCGATGTCGTCGAATTATTATTTTCAATGCTATTCGATAGGATATCTTTATCGCTGTGATGAATGCCCGGTGGCCTCCAAGGGCCATCGCAGATCGCCCTGGTGATGCCGTGCAGCCCTATCGCCAGCGAGCTCGGCAGCCCGCTTCAGCAGAAAGCTGGCCGGTGTGTGGGCATATGAAGCCGTGAAGATCAGGGCGCTCGGCTTCCATTCATAAGGGAACTCCACAAGCTCGCCGGTGTCGAGGAGCTTTTCGACGAGCGTGCGCGACATCGGCGCGATGCCGAGGCCGTCGATGGTCATCTGCAGGCTGGCCGCAAGGCTGCTCGACGGCACGATCCGGACCGGCCGCTCCCAGTTGTCGCGGAAATGCGCGGAAAGCTCGACGAAATGGCGGGTATTGCGCGCATGGGTCAGGATCGTATGCGAGGCCATCGTCGCCAGATCGGAGCCGGCGAGCCCAAGCCGCGGCGAGGCCACCCACAGATAGGGCACGGAGCCGAGATCGACATTGGTGATGTTGAAGTTCGAGATCGGGCCGTTCAGCAGGCACAGGTCGAGCGACCGCGACACCAGCTCTTCGCGCAGGTTGATCGTCAGATCCACCCTGAGCTCGACATCGACATTCGGGAAAACCTGCCTGAGGTCGAGCAGGTAATCGCGCAGCCAGGTCTGGGCGATGAGTTCGGCGACGCCGAGCCTGAGGATGCCGATCTGCTGGTCGGAGCGGATCGATTGCTGCGAGAACTCCTCGGAGGCCTGCAGCACGCGCTCGGCCTGTCCCAGCAGCGAGTGGCCGATCGGCGTCAGCGCGACCGAGCCGGAATCGCGATGGAACAGCCTGACGCCCAGCACGGATTCGAGCTGCGAGATGCGCACGGAGATGTTGGGCTGGGTCGTGTTCAGGCGCTCGGCCGTCGCCCGGAAGCTGCCGAGCTTGGCGACCCAGACAAAGCTCTCGAGTTGCTTCAGCGTCCAGTTCGGCATCGCGTGTTTCCGGCACAGCCGCGCGAGCGGATAACGGCGGCGTATCCTCGATAAAGAAAATGCATCGCAAAAACAGCAAAATTCAATTGGCTGCTATCGGCGGAACGCGGTGGACTATCGTTAGCCGTCGATCGGGCTTCGGCACGGCTCCGGCTCCTGAAACGCGCGCGGTCTCCGCAGCGCGACAAGAACGAGGGGAACCATGAACCGCAGAGCTTTGATCGCGTCCGCCGCCCTTGCCCTGAGCTTCGGGCTCGCCGCTCCCGCCGTCGCCCAGACGAGCTGGACCATGGCTTCGGGCTACCCGGAAAGCAGCTTCTTCACCCAGAATATCCGGGAGATGATCAAGGAGATCGAGGAGAAGAGCGGTGGCAAGCTCAAGATCGACCTGCGCTCGAACGACAGCCTGATCAAGCTCGACGCGGTGAAGCGCGCCGTCCAGTCCGGCCAGATCCAGATCGGCGAGATCCGCCTCGGCGTCTACGGCAACGAAGGCGCGATGTACAATCTCGACAACATCCCCGGCGTCGCCACGACCTATGACCAGGCGACCAAGCTGACCGAGGCGCAGGCGCCGTTCTTCGAGGCGATGTTCAAGAAGAACGGCCTGCGCGCCATCACCTATGTCGCCTGGCCGGGGCAGGGTTTCTATACCAAGGCCGAACTCAAGGGTCTGGCCGATCTCAAGGGTCAGAAGCTGCGCATCTATTCCAAGCAGACGCAGATCATGGGCGAGAAGCTCGGCATGGAAGCGCTGATCCTGCCCTTCGCCGAAGTGCCGCAGGCCTTCTCGACCGGGATGATCCAGTCGCTCTGGACCAGCGCCCAGACCGGCACCGACGTCCAGATCTGGGATTACGTCAAGAACTTCACCTATACCGGCACGATGCACAACAAGAACGCGATCCTCGTCAACGAGCGCGCCTTCCGCCAGCTCGACGCGGCGACGCAGAAGGTGGTGCTCGACGCCGGCGAGGCTGCGACCAAGCGCGGCTGGGAACTATCCAAGAAGGCCGGCGAAGAGCGCGAGGGCGTGCTCAAGAGCCATGGCGTGGCGATCGCCCAGTCCCCGAAGGACATCCTCGACGCCATCGAGGCAGCCGGCAAGGGCATGGTCGCCGACTGGCTCAGCACCGCCACCGCCGAGGAAAAGGCCGTCTACGAGACCTACCAGAAGAGCCTGAAGTAACCGGACCGGCTGCACGCTGCCTTTCCCGTCAAGCATGCCAGCGGAGTGACCGGGTGATACGCGGAGTTCTCGACAGGTTCTACGAGGCGTGCGGCTATATCGCCGCCGCCTTCATGGTCGGCATCGGGCTGGCCATCGTCGCCCAGATCGCCGGGCGCATGCGCGGCGTCACGCTCGATGCCACCGAGGCGGCAGGCCTGTGCCTGGCGGCATCGACCTTCTTCGGCCTCGCCCATACCTTCCGGCGCGGCGGCCATGTGCGGATCAACCTGATCGTCGACCGCCTGCCGCAGCGCTGGCGGCACGGCATCGAGATCTTCAACTGCCTGCTCGGCACGGTGGTGGTCTCGTTCCTTGCCTGGCATGTCGCATCGCTGGCGCTGCAATCGCGCGAGTTCAACGATGTCAGCCCGGGCCTGCTGGCCATGCCGTTCTGGATTCCCCAGACCGGCGTCGCCATCGGCATCGCCGCCCTGGCGATCGCCTTCATCGACGAGCTCATCTGGCTCCTTGCCGGCGGCAAGCCGCGCTACGAGGCGCCCGACGAGGTCGAGCTCGACAGGCCGGTGGCATAGGGGCGCCGATGATGGATACGACCGTTCTCGCCTCGCTGGTCCTCGCCAGCTCGCTCCTCCTGCTGCTCGCCAGCGGCGTCTGGGTCGCGCTCTCGCTGCTCACCGTCGGCATGGTGATGATGGGGCTCTTCACCACCGCGCCGATGGGTTCGCTGATCGCCTCCACGCTCTGGGATTCGAGCTGGGGCTGGGCACTGACCTCGCTGCCGCTCTTCATCTGGATGGGCGAGATCCTGTTCCGCTCGAAGCTTTCGGCCGACATGTTCCAGGGGCTTGCGCCCTGGGTGTCGCGGCTGCCGGGCCGATTGCTCCATGTCAACGTGCTGGGCTGCGGCATCATGGCGGCGGTCGCCGGCTCCTCGGCGGTGACCTGCGCCACGATCGGCCGCATCAGCGTGCCCGAATTGGAGAAGCGGAACTACCCGCTCAACATGACCATCGGCACGCTCGCCGGCTCCGGAACGCTCGGGCTGCTGATCCCGCCCTCGATCATCATGATCGTCTACGGCGTCACCGCCGAGGTCTCGATCGCGCGGCTGTTCATCGCCGGCGTGCTGCCCGGTATCCTGCTCATGGTGCTGTTCATGGGCTACACGGCGATCTGGAGCCTGCTCAACCCGGACAAGATGCCGCCGGCCGAGCCGCCAGTGCCGTTCCTGGAAAAGATCTATCGCTCGCGCCGATTGATCCCCGTCGCGCTGCTGATCGGCTCGGTGGTCGGCTCGATCTATGGCGGCATCGCCACCCCGACCGAGGCTGCGACGATCGGCGTGATCGGCGCGCTGATCCTGGCCGCGGTCGGCGGCGGACTGACGCGCGCAAGCTTCATGGACGGGCTGATGGCGGCCATGCGGACCTCCTGCATGATCTCCTTCATCATCGCCTGCGCGGCCTGCCTGACCATCGCCGTGGCCTTCGTCGACATTCCCCGCTCGCTGGCGAGCTGGGTCGACGCCATGCATCTGTCGCCCTATGCGCTGCTGGCGGTGCTGGCTGTGTTCATGCTGATCCTCGGCTGCTTCCTCGAGGGCATCTCGATCATCGTGCTGACTTCTTCGGTGATGCTGCCGATGGTGCAGGCGGCCGGCATCGACCTGCTCTGGTTCGGCATCTTCGTGGTGATCCTGATCGAGGCCGCGCAGATCACCCCGCCGGTCGGCTTCAACCTATTCGTGCTGCAGAGCATCACCGGCAAGGACATCCTCGCCGTGACGAAGGCTGCGATCCCCTATTTCTTCGTGCTGATGCTGCTGCTGGTGCTGATCACCGTGTTTCCGCAGATCGTGACCATCCTGCCGAAGATGATGACTGGGTGATCCGCGCTCAGGCGTCGCAAGCCAGCGTCGTCGCCTCGATGGCGAGGATCTCGCAATCGGCGGCGGAGCCATCTTGCCAGGACTGGACGAGGAAACGCGCATCCGCGCCGGTCGCCATGATCGGATGATGCCAGAGCCCGCGGCGATAGATCATGCCCTGCGCCGCGGAGAACGCGAAGGCGGCGAGGGTCGAGAGGTCGGGGGTGCCGTCGGGCTTGCTGTGGCTGACGATGACGATATGGCCGGCGCCATCTAGCGGCATGATCAACTGAACCGAGTTCACATGCCGTTCGAGCATCGCGATCGCGCTGGTCGGCGGTTGCTCCCTCGCTGCGAAGATCGAGGTGACGAGGCTGGAGCCCGGCCGGACATCGGCGGCGGCGTGCGCATGGATGTCATGCCGGCGCGCCGTACCGTTATTCGCGTCGCGGCCGGAATCGCCGGTTTCGACCAGCCAGCCGAAGGGCTCGAAGGCGGCCTTCGTGACCGGAACCACGCGCAGCGGGCGAGGGGAGGCAAGGCCGCCTTCGATCTGATCGCCTGATATCATCGCCGGGCTTTCTCCGTGGCATGCGAGGCGGAGGACCGCTTCGCGTGGTCCCGTTCTGGCGCAGGCGGTCGCCGTCTGTCGAGGGATGTGATCTCCCGCAAGTGCCGGAGCTTTCAGTTCCGGTCGGTAAAATGGCCCCTTGTGAATCGCGTCAGCCGCGCGAAATGCGCTACGAGAGCAGGGCCGGTAACCGGCCGAGCCAAGGGCAGAGCTTCTCGTAGAGGGAGGCCACGGCCAGCAGGTCCGCATCCCGGCGCGGTGCCGCGATGATCTGCAACCCCATTGGCAATCCGGCCTCGTTGAATCCCGCCGGAACGCTGACGGCGGGAGCGCCCGCGAAGGTCGGCCCTATGACGACCTCCATCCAGCGATGATAGCTGTCCATTCTGCGGCCGGCGATTTCGGTCGGCCAGCGAGTTTCCGCCGCGAAGGGGAAGACCTGCGCCGAGGGTAGCAACAGGAAATCGAAGCGCTCGAACGCCCGGAGCAGGGCCTTGTGCCAGGCGCCGCGCGCGAGGCCGGCCTCGTAGACCGCGAGCCCGCTCTGGCCATGGCCTTTCTCGATTTCCCAGATCGTCTGCGGGTTGAGGAGGCGCCGCGTCTCGGGATTGCCGTAGTCGTTCTGGTGCCGGCCGCTGATGCTGTGGCTACGCAAGGTCGCCCAGGCTTGCCAGAGGCGCTCGGGGTCGAACGCGATCGTCGCGGCCTCGACCTGTCCGCCCGCGGCCTCAAGGAGCCGGGAGGCCTCTTCGCAGAGCTGCAGGACGCCCGGCTCGAACGGTAGATGGCCGCCGAGATCGCCGAGCCAGCCGAAGCGCACGCCCTTGAGCGTCTGGCGGAGTCCGCGCCATTGCGTCAGCTTGGGATCGTCATGGGAGAGCGGCGCCCGCGGATCGGAACCCGCCTGCACCGACAGCAACATGGCGACGTCGTCGATCGAGCGGCCCATCGGGCCCTCGACGGCCATCTGGCCGTAGAACGGGTCCAGCGTTTCGGCCGGAATGAGCCCTTGCGAGGGGCGGAAGCCGAAGACGTTGTTGAAGGCGGCCGGGTTGCGGAGGGAGCCGCCCATGTCGCCGCCATCGGCGACCGACAGCATCCGCAAGGCCAGCGCGACGGCGGCGCCGCCGCTCGACCCGCCTCCCACCCTGGACTGGTCATAGGCGTTGCGCGTGAGGCCGAAGATCGGGTTGTACGAGTTGGAACCGTAGCCGTATTCGGGAACGTTGGTCTTGCCGATGATCAAGGCGCCGGCAGCCCGCATGCGCTCGACAATGATGGCGTCCTGGTCGGGCACGAAATCGGCGAAGAGATGCGAGCCGAAGGTCGTCCGGAGGCCCTTCGTCAGGGCGAGATCCTTGATCGCCTGGGGAACGCCGTGCAAGGGGCCGACGGCCTCGCCCCGCGCCAGCGCCTCATCGGCCTTGCGTGCTTCAGCCAGAAGCTCGGCCCGCGGCCGAAGCGAGATGATCGCGTTGACGGCGGGGTTCACGCGTTCGATGTGGTCGAGATGGGTACGCATCACCTCAGCCGCGCTGACATCGCGCCGGCGGATCAGCTCCGCCAGCGCCACGGCGCCGAAGGCGCAGAGCTCGGGAAACGCGCGCGCAGCGGGAACGCTTTCATTCATCGTGACGACCTCTAACCAAGGCTTTGGCGGATTTTGTCCTGGACCCTGTTAGGGACGCCCAGGCGCCGAAGGATCAGCGCGGCCCATCGTGCTCAGGAGAACGGCTTTCGTCAAAAAAGAAGCCTGCCGCGCGATGCAGGCAGGCCGTTTTGGGATGCGAGGGCAGAGGCACGGCCCTGACCATCGCTCGCTTCGTGCAGCCGCAACGCGATGTCATGTTCCTGAATTCCGCGACGGTGCTACCGAGGCCAGCAGCGAGGGCAAAAAGCTGCCGCGGGAAGGTTTCGCTACGACGATGTCGCGGCACTGGTTTCTCGGATGCGACTAGTGCGGAGGCGTCGACTCAGTCTGACCCGAGATCAGCAATATCCGGCCTGCTGCGCCTGGATGATTTCGACATCGTCGACCCGACTGAGCCGGTATCGGCGAGGCGGGCAATGCGGTCTCGACTATAACCTTATTCCAGCGGGTCCGCGATGTAGAAGCCAAAGGCCGAAGCGCAGGCCAGAACGACGCTGATTTCAAGCAAGCCCATGATCTCCTCCTCACAATGCCGAGGAAGCAACCACTTCAGCCTCGCCATTGTTCCGCCATGTTGCGTTATGCAGGGCGGAATCTTGTGGTGGCGACCCAGGTCCCCGGAAACAGCCGCATTTGCTCGCGGGCGATAGACTGGATCTCGCCGCAAAAGCCTGAACGAAAAGCCCCGTCAGTCGAGCTGCCGGGGCGAGTTTGGTTCCGAGGTGAAACGAGAGACAGGTGAACGCCGGTGGGCGGCCCGAGGTTCCATTGCTCACGACTGCTCCGATGCCATCGGTAAGAGGCTGGATTTGTGAAGGCCATGAACCCGGCGGCCAGTTTTTCAGGCGCTGGAATTCGCGAGCCGCAAGCCATGATGCGACCGCCGCAGCAGCGCCATGAAAGTGGGCGCCTGATCGAATATCTCGGAGAGGGACGAGGCGATGCTGACGCCGCTGGCGGACAAGGCCGTTTTCCTGAAAAGCGGAGCGGTGGATCGGTCGTACGGCATCTGCGGCGGCAAAGCCGCTTCTACCTCCCCGATATTGCTCAATGCCGGAATATACGTTGTTGAACGCGAGTGAGGTCTGCGACGAACCGGGCATATTCGCGAGACCGAGCATCCTCGTCCGGAAGGCGCAGCAGAAATGAGGGATGGACGGTGGCCAGCAGCGGCGTGCCGTCTTCGAGCGCGAGCTCGCTATCCCGTGCGCTTGCCAGCGAACCGGCATGCCCCGTCAGCGATCGCAGGGCGCTGGCGCCGAGGGCAACGACAAGCCGGGGTTTCACGAACTGCAATTCGAGATCGAGCCAGAACCGGCAGGCCTTGATCTCCCCGACATTCGGCTTCTCATGGATGCGCCGTTTGCCGCGCAGGTGGAATTTGAAATGCTTCACCGCATTGGTGACATAGGCGCGTGCGCGATCGAGACCGGCCTCCTTCATCGCCCGATCGAAAACCTGCCCTGCAGGTCCGACGAATGGCCGGCCAGCAAGGTCCTCCTGGTCTCCAGGCTGTTCGCCGACGAAGAGAACCGGCGCGTCCAGCGGACCCTCTCCGAAGACCGATTGCGTCGCGTTGCAATGAAGGTCGCAGCGCGTGCAGCGTTGCGCGGCGGCGGCGGCATCCTGCCAGGACGTCATCGCGGGTTCATCGGCCGGCATTTCGGGACGGTGCCGAAGCTGCCTGACATGACGCGCGGGTGGCTGCGTCGGGGCGCGCATCACCATATCCTCTGCTCGCCGGGCGGCGTTTGCGATCAGAGGCACAATCAATTCAGCCTCGGGCAAGTTCCGCCAGTATTTCACCGGCATCTCGCTTTTCATCGCCTTCGGCTTCAGGCGCGCCGGATTGAAGATATTGGCGTAGTAAGTGAGCCAATAGGCTTCCATGGCATCACCATCCGGCGCATCAGCCTTGCTGGCGGCGGGGCCGAACTGCAGCGTGCCGCCATCCCAGTGCAGCGATCCCTGCGGTGTCATGATCGACCAGGTCATCCCGGCGAAGCGTCCCGTGAAGAAGCTCGCGACCCGTTCGAGAATGAAATGCTCCGGCTCGAACCAGGCGATGAAAGGGCCGTCCTCCCCCGCGCCCGACACCGCCCGGAAGCGGACGAAGGCCGTCATCTTGTGTAGATCGCGGCGCACCGAGCGGGCCATCGCCTCGGCGCGTGCGATATCGGGATCGGCTGCATTGTCGAGCAAGCGCGGCTCGTCCTGCAAACGCAGCAGCAGGCGGTGCAGCAAGACGAAGCGGCCGGCATCCCGATGACAGACGACATTCTCGGCAAGCTCGATGAAACGGCGAGACACGGTTAGCGTGGCGCCTCTGTCTTCGACCGGGGCGACGCTCCCGATCACGAACAATCCGGCATCGTCCTCGCTCGTCAGCCAGGCGACGGCCTCGGGCCGAACGCCGGCCAGCGCCAGCCGGCGCGTTTCCCGACGCCAGCCGGCAAAATCCGCAGGGCCGTTCAGCCGGGCCGCAATCACGGGAAAAGCGACAATTGCCGCGGTTGCGGCATCAGCCGGGCCCGCAGGTTCTGGGCGTCGAGGCCGCCGCCCGGGCGCCAGCCCTCCGCCAGGATGAAATGCCGGATCGTCGCGAGCGATCGCGTCAGCCGGCCGACATCTTCCAGCCTGAGCCGGCGAAACCGCCGCGAGGCGAGGATGCGATCGACACTGCGCGTGCCCAGGCCCGGCACCCGCAGCAGGGTTTCGCGATCGGCCCGGTTCACGTCGACGGGGAAGCGTCCGCGCTCGCGCAGTGCCCAGGCGAGCTTGGGGTCGAGATCGAGATCGAGCATCTCGTTGCGCCCCAGAATTTCCTCGGTCTCGAAACCATAGAAGCGCGTCAGCCAGTCGGCTTGATAAAGCCGGTGCTCGCGCATCAAAGGCGGCGGCTGGAGCGGCAACTGGCGCGAGGCATCCGGGATCGGGCTGAAGGCCGAGTAGTAGACGCGCTTCAAGCCGAAGCTGCCATACAACCAAGCACTGCGCTTCAGGATGGCGGAATCGCTCGCGCCATCGGCGCCGACGATCATCTGCGTGCTTTGTCCTGCGGGCGAGAAGGCAGGGGCCTTCTCGCTCTTGTCACGTTCCTCCCGCGCTGCCTCGATCTTCAGCTTGAGGCCACCCATCGCGCTTTTGATCTCGCCGGCCTGCTTCTCCGGAGCGAAGCGGGCGAGCGCCGCTTCGCTCGGCAGTTCGACATTGATCGACACCCGGTCCGCGAACAGCCCCGCGCGCTCGATCAGATCGCGGCTCGCACCGGGGATCAGCTTCAGATGGATATAGCCGCGGAACCCATGTTGCCGGCGCAGCGTTTCGGCCACTCGCATCAGTTCCGCCATCGTGTAGTCGGCAGAGCGGATGATGCCCGAGGACAGAAAGAGACCTTCGATATAATTGCGGCGGTAGAAATTCAGCGTGAGTTCGACGACCTCTTCGACCGAAAAGCGGGCGCGGCGGACATTGCTCGACGAGCGGTTGATGCAGAAGACGCAGTCGAAGCTGCAGAAATTCGTCAGCAGTATCTTGAGCAGCGAGATGCAGCGGCCGTCAGGCGCGTAGGAATGGCAGATGCCGGCGCCGGTCGTCGAGCCAAGCCCCTTTCCGTCCCGCGAATCCCGCTTGGTGGTGCTGCTCGATGCGCAGGAGGCGTCGTATTTCGCGGCGTCGCTGAGAATTTCCAGCTTCTCCAGGACCGTAAGCTGTGCCATCGCCCTTCCTTTGTTCACTATATGTTCCTAAGACAATCTCAGGCCGAATTCAAGCCAGTCCATTGGACAGGGATGCCGTGCGGACCAGGAAGGGGAGAAAATCCGCAATGAAAACAGCGCGGATTTCACTGATATCGGGTTATAGCGATGCCGAGGCGGAACGATTCCAGGTGCCCACGGAATGATTGAGATCAGAAGTTTCCTGCGCGATGAGACCAACGAGCTTCATCGCGAGCTGGATGCCATCGTTGGCGTGTTTTCGAGCCGTTCCGAATATGCCAACTTTCTGCAGGGCACGTTTCGGCATCGCGCGCCGGTCGAGGCCGCCTTGCTCGAAGCGGCGGAATTTTCGCCCTGGCGACCGCGCAAGCTCCTGCCGGAACTGACGGCGGACCTCGCCGATCTGGCGCTACCGCTCCCGGCGGCCGACCCGTTCCATCTGTCAAATGACATCGCTGCCCAGCTCGGAGCCGCCTATGTTCTGGAAGGTTCGGCTCTTGGGGCTCGCGTGCTGGTAAAGGGAGTGGAAAACCTCGGCTTCGGGGCGGCTTTCGGCGCACGTTACCTCTCGGCGCAGGCCGGCTCGCTCGATCAGTGGCGCACGGTTCTGGTCGCTCTCGAAGGGCTCGACCGCCAAGTGTGGGATGCCGCGGCGCAATCGGCCAGGTCCGTTTTCCTACACGCCATCCAGGCCTTTACATCGGAAGAACTCTCTCCCGCATGACGACCGTTGATCTGACGAACTGCGATCGCGAGCCGATCCATATTCCTGGCAGCGTCCAGCCCCATGGCTGCATGATCGTGTGCGATGCCGAGGCGGTGACGATCCGGCGCCATTCCAGCAATGCCAGCGCCTTCCTCGGCCTTGGGGAGTTCGAGCTGGTCGGCCGCAGGCTCGAAGAGATACTGGGCGGACCGGTCGTGCATGAGATGCGCAATGCGCTAGCCCGTTCTGGCGTGCCCTCCCGCGCGGGCCTGATGCCCCGCTATCGCCTGCCTTCACTGGATCGCGAGTTCGATATCTCGATCCATGCTTTCAAGGGCAATGCCATCATCGAGTTCGAGGAGAGCGTTTCGGCCGGGCCGAGCTCGCCGCTCGAATTCGCCCGGACGCTGGTCGGCCGGCTCTCGGACGTGACGACTCCCGCGCAGCTCATCAAGAACGCGGCACGCCTGCTGCGGGCCGTGCTCCAGTACGACCGCGTGATGATCTACCAGTTCGCGCCCGACGGTTCCGGCAAGGTCGTCAGCGAGGCAAAGCGCCCCGACCTCGAAAGCTTCATGGGGCAGCATTTCCCGGCGAGCGACATCCCGCAACAGGCACGGCAGCTCTATCTGCTCAATCCGATCCGCGTCGTCTCCGACGCGAGCGGAGAGCGCTTCCCGATCATGCCCGTGCTGGATGCGGCGGGCGAGCCGCTCGACCTGTCTTATGCCCATCTGCGCAGCGTTTCGCCGATCCATTGCGAGTACCTGCGTAACATGGGCGTCTCTGCCTCGATGTCGGTCTCGATCATCGTCGACGGCGCGCTTTGGGGGCTGATCGCCTGCCACCATTACAGCCCGCGCTCGCTCCCGATGAACCGCCGGATCGCGGCGGAAATCTTCGGCGAGTTCTTCGCGCTTCAACTTGGCGCCCTGACGCAGAAGCAGATGCTGCTCGCAGCCGAGCGGGCGCGGGATTTCCTCGACGGCCTGCTTTCGTCCGCCGCCCATGTGACCGATGCTTCGGGTTTCCTCGGTCAGCACCTCGCCGCGTTCCGCAATCTCGTCGAAAGCGACGGGGTCGGGGTCTGGGTGAATGGCGAGTGGCGTGCCGAAGGCAGCGCGCCGCCGGCGGAATTCGCCGAGGAACTGGCCGCTTTCGCCGGCTCGGTCTGTGAAGGGCGGATCTGGGCGACGACGGCGCTGGCTGAGGGGTTGCCATCAGCGCGCACTTACGCCGACGCATTCGCCGGTATGCTCGCGATCCCACTCTCCCAGCTTCCACGCGACTACCTGTTCTTCTTCCGTAAGGAGCTGGTCCACACGATCGAATGGGGCGGAGACCCCAACAAGACCTATACGACCGGCCCCCATGGCGACCGTCTTACGCCTCGGCAGAGCTTTGCCGTCTGGAAAGAGACCGTGGCCGGCCATTCCAAGATCTGGACGCCTGTCGAGCGTGAGTTGGCCGAATCTGCGCGTCGGACCCTGATCGAGGTCGTGCTGCGCCAGAGCGAACTGCTGGCCGACGAGCGGAACAAGGCCGAAATCCGCCAGAAAATGCTCAATCAGGAGCTCAACCACCGGGTCAAGAACATCCTCGCCCTGATCAAGTCGATCGTCGCCCATCCGCTCGCCGAAGGCGCCACGATCGAGAGCTTGGTCGACTTGAACTGCTTGGGCTCGTTGACGAAGCTCGCCGTCGCGGTGCCGCCGCGGCCATAGATGAACTTCTGGACCGAATCGCGGTCGATCAGCAGGTTGATCGCCTCGCGCACCTTCGGGTCCGACAGGGTCGGGTGCTTGGTCTTGACGCTCGAACGCTCGCCATCGACCTCGGTCCACGGATCGGTCGTGTTCAGGATGATGAACTCGATATCGCCCGAAGCCACGGCGCTGATCTTGCCGCGACCGCCGGTCTCCATGCGCTTGAGAACCTCGTCCTCGACCTGCAGGTTCCAGGCGTAGTCGTATTCGCCGGTCTGGAGCACGGCGCGAGCGGCCGAGACCGCGTCACCGCCGCCCTTGACCTCGATCGTGTCGAAATGCGGCTGATTCTTGATGTGGTAATCGGCGAAGCGCTCGCCAGTCAGGACGTCGCCCGGCTTGAAGTCGACGAACTTGTAGGGGCCCGTGCCGATCGGCTTCAGGTTGTCCGGGGCTTCGCGAGACTTGGCGCCGACATAGTCGCCGAAGCGGTGCTTCGGCAGGATCTGGCCGACAGTGCCGACGAAGGGGTCGGCCCAGAACGGCGTCGGCTGCTGGAAGATCACCTTGACGGTGTGCTCGTCGACCTTCTCGACCTTGATGTTGTTGTAGGAGCCCGTGGTGTAGGCGGCCGTCGCCGGGTCCTTGGCGTATTCCCAGGTGAAGACGACGTCGTCGGCGGTCAGCGGCTTGCCGTCATGCCACTTCACGCCCTGCTTGATCTTCCAGGTGACGCTCAGGCCGTCGGCCGAGAGACCGCCATTGGCCTTGGTCGGAACCTCGGCAGCGAGGCACGGGATGAGATTGCCTTCCTTGTCCCAGCCGGCGAGGGGCTCGTAGAAGATGCGCGAGGCGATCTGGTCCTTGGTACCCGAGGCGAAATGCGGGTTCAGCAGGGTCGGGGCCTGCCAGAGCAGCATCTTGAGCGGTCCGCCGCCGCCGGCCTTGGTCGGCTTGTATTGCAGCGTCGCATTCGCCAGCGCGACGTCGTTCCACATCAGGATCTGGGTTGCGATCGGCGCGGCGATGCCGACCGCCGCCATTTTCTGCATGAAGGAGCGGCGCGACAACGTGCCTTCCTTCACATCCGCGACGAGCCCGCGGATTTCCTGTTCTTTCATCGAATGCCTCCACCTTTAAACAAAATTTATCCCCGGCGCCTTCGCACCGTGTTCTCGTTGATGGGGCCAGCAAGCCATGTGCCAACGAAAGCGTCAACTGTGCAGCGCAGGGCAGATGCGCGTCTGCCGCGATGCGTGGCTGCCTAAAATGGCTTCATTTGCATGAATGTGCCGAACTCAGTGGAATTGTGGCAATTTTATGCGGGCCGTACGACGAAGACGACAGTTTTCTTTCCGTTGAGAACGGCTCCCCCGAGACCGGCCCTGCACCGCTGAGACGCGCTCCGGGAAACGCCCGCCCTCCTGAAAGCCGAGCGGCTCCGCGGCATCTTTCACCACCGCGTCGATGCGCCTGCCGGTTCGCTTGACTCGTCCGTGCCGAAAATGGAATGTTTATTCCAACTAGCGGGAGGACTAAAAAAATCCTGCCATTCGCTCGGGAGGCGGGTCTTTGTCGCAAGCCGGTTCGTTCAGCCGTGATCTCCACGGCAAGGTCGCCATCGTCACCGGCGGCAGCCAGGGGCTGGGCGAGGCGATTGCCCGCGAATTCGCAGCGCGCGGCGCGCGCGGGCTCCTGCTGACCGGCCGCAATGCGGCGCGTGGCGAGGCGGTGGCGGAAAGCCTGCGGGCGGCGGGCTGCGATGCCCGTTTCCATCAGGTCGATCTCGCCGATCTCGACGCGGTCAGGCTGGTCGTCCCGGCGGCGGAACAGGCTTTCGGCCATCTCGACATTCTCGTGAATGCCGCGGGCGACACTGATCGCGGCACGATTTTCGATACCTCGCCCGCGCTCTACGAGCGCATCATGGCGGTCAACCTGCGCGCGCCCTTCTTCCTGATCCAGGATGCGGCCGATCTGATGCGCCGGCAGGATATCCCGGGCGCTGTCGTCAACATCCAGTCGATGTCGGCCCATGGCGGCCAGCCTTTCCTCTCCGCCTACAGCGTCTCGAAGGCGGCGCTCGCCGCACTCACCAGGAATGCTGCCTACGGCCTGTTGAAGCACCGCATCCGCGTCAACGGCCTCAATATCGGCTGGATGGCGACGCCGGGCGAGGATGCGATCATGAAGCTGCGCCATGATGCCAAGGACGGCTGGCTGGATGAGGCCAATGCCTCGCAGCCCTTCGGTCGCCTGATCGATCCGCGCGAGGTCGCCAAGGCGGTCGCCTATCTCGCCTCGACCGAATCCGGCCTGATGACCGGCTCGAACATCGACTTCGACCAGACCATTCTGGGCGCACACGACTAACTGGCGGATGAGAGCCTCATCCGCCCCTTTCTAAAGAGACGCGACGACGGGAATGACCAAGGCCATGAAGATCGGATTGCTGGGCGCCGGCCGCATCGGGCGCATCCACGGGCTGAACATCGCCGCGCGCGGCGATGTCGCGCTGGTCGCCGTCACCGACGCGATGCCGGAGGCCGCCGCCTCGCTCGCCGCCGCTACCGGCGCGAAGGCGACGACGACCGAGGCGATCCTCGCCGATGCCGCGATTGACGCGGTGCTGATCTGCACCCCGACCGACACCCATGCCGACCTGATCGAGCAGGCTGTCTCGACCGGCAAGGCGGTGTTCTGCGAGAAGCCGGTCGATCTCGATGCCGCCCGCATCCGCCGCTGCCTCGCCACGGTCGAGAAGTCCGGCAAGCCCTTGATGATCGGCTTCAACCGCCGCTTCGACCCGAATTTCGCGGCGTTGGAGAAGCGCCTGCGCGCGGGCGAGGCCGGCGCGATCGAGATCGTCACGGTGATCTCGCGCGATCCCTCGCCGCCGCCGGTCGATTACGTCAAGCGCTCCGGCGGGCTCTTCCGCGACATGATGATCCACGACTTCGACATGGCGCGCTTCCTGCTGGCCGAGGAGCCGGTGGAGGTCTTCGCGCTGGGTTCTGCTCTCGTCGACAAAGCGATCGGCGAGGCAGGCGATGTCGACACCGCCGCCGTCATCATGAAGACGGCCTCGGGCCGCATCGCGCAGATCTCGAACTCGCGTCGCGCCACCTATGGCTATGACCAGCGCATCGAGGTCCATGGCTCCAAGGGCATGCTGCGCGCCGGCAATATCCATGAGACCACAGTCGAGATCGCGACCGGGCAGGGCTTCCGCGCCGATCCCGTGCAGAACTTCTTCCTGGAGCGCTATGCCGCTGCCTATCGCGCCGAGCTCGATGCCTTCATCGCCGCCTGCAACGGCAAGGCAGCGGCCTCGCCGACCGGGCTCGACGGCCTGAAGGCGCAGATTCTCGCGGATGCCGCGACCGAATCCGCGCAGACCGGCAAGCCCGTCCGCGTCGACCTGGGAGCCAAGTGATGACACCGGCCGAACGCGACCTGCGCTATTATGCGGCGCTTGGCCTCGCGGCCGAGGCGAGCCATCTGGCGCTGGGCTATTTCAACAGGCGCGAGTCGCTCGGCATCACCATGAAGGGCGCGCAGGACTGGCTCACCGTCGCCGACGGCAAGGTCGAGGATTTCCTGCGCCGCCGGCTTTCGGAACTCTTCCCGAATGACACCGTCATCGGCGAGGAGGGCGGCGGTCAGGCGTCGGACGCCGTCTGGATTCTCGATCCGATCGACGGCACCGCGAATTTCGCCCATGGCGATCGCAACTGGTGCATCTCGATCGGCTTCCTGGCGGACCGCAAGCCGGAGATCGGCGTCGTCGCGGCGCCGGCCCTGGGCGAGGTTTATGCCGCCCGCCGCGGTGCGGGCGCGACGCTGAACGGCGACGCGATCAAGGTCTCCGGCGCGGCCGATATCGCCCGCGCCTCGGTTGAGCTCGGCTGGTCGACCCGCATTCCAGCGCAGAACTACCTCAAGGTGATCGAGCGCGGCTACACGGCCGGCGCCGCGATGAAGCGCGGCGGCTCGGGCACGCTCGGCCTCTGCCATGTCGCCAATGGCTCGAGTGATGCTTATGCCGAGCTCCATATCAACGCCTGGGACGTTGCCGCCGGCATCGTCATCGCCGGCGAGGCCGGCGCCTCGATCAACGACTTCTTCGCGGGCGAGGGCATGGCCAAGGGCAATCCGATCCTGTGCTGCACGCCGGGATTGGCCCAGCCGCTGCGGGAGATCACCGGAATCCTTTAGCCAGCACCATAGTCCATTGATCTTTCGCAAAAATTCATCTCAGCTTCGTCTCAAGCGACAAGAAACGAAAGATCCGAACAGGGAGGTTCACATGCAGACGAAATCATGGCTCAAGGCGGGGCTTTTCGCCGCGCTTGCCACCGCGGCCTTCGCCGCCACACCGGCCCGCGCTCAGGGCTCGCTCGTCATGTATTGCGGCGTCCAGGAGGAATGGTGCCGCGCCATGTCGAGCGCCTTCGAGAAGGAGACCGGCATCAAGGTCGCGATGACCCGCAAGTCGGCGGGCGAGATCTATGCCCAGCTCAAGGCCGAATCCTCGAACCCGCGCGGCGATATCTGGTGGGGCGGCACCGGCGATCCGCATCTGCAGGCGGCGGAAGAGGGGCTGACCCAGGAATATGAATCGCCGAAGAACAAGGAGCTGCATCCCTGGGCGCTCGACCAGTGGAAGGCGGCCAAGCAGCGCTCGGTCGGCATCTATGCCGGCGCGCTCGGCTTCGGCTTCAACACCGACCAGATCAAGGCGAAGGGCATCCCCGAGCCGAAATGCTGGGCTGATCTGCTCAATGCCAAGCTGAAGGACGACGTCCAGGTCGCCGATCCCAATTCCTCGGGCACGGCCTATAACCTGCTGGCGACGGTGATCCAGCTCATGGGCGAGGACAAGGGCTTCGAATACCTCAAGGCCCTGCACAAGAACATCAGCCAGTACACCAAGTCGGGCGCCGCGCCGGCCAAGGCCGCGAGCCTCGGCGAGACCGCCGTCGGCATCGTCTTCATCCATGACGCGGTGGTCTTCGCCGTGCAGGGCGATCCGATCAAGCCGGTCGCGCCCTGCGAGGGCACGGGCTACGAGATCGGCTCGATGTCGATCGTCAAGGGCGCGCGCAACCTGGACAATGCCAAGAAGTTCTACGACTGGGCCCTGACCCCGGCCGCGCAGGCGCTCGCCGCTCCCGCGAAGTCCTATCAGGTGCCGTCGAACAAGGCTTCGCCGGTGCCGGCGCAGTCGCCGAAGATGGATCAGATGAAGCTGATCAACTACGACTTCGTGAAATACGGCTCCTCGGCCGAGCGCACCCGCCTGCTCGCCAAGTGGGACAAGGAAGTCAAGGCGCTGCCGAAGTAAGGCTGCGTCTTTCCGGCGTGTTTCCAGGCCATCTCGGAAACACGCCGTCATCCCGGGCTTGACCGGGGATCCATGCCTGAACCTCCGCCGGATGCGCTCCGGCATGGCTCCCGGAACTTCGCTTCGCTGCGTCCGGGATGACGCTGGAGGTTCGGGCGCAAGACAAGGGCTGGGCCGTGAAAGCCGGGGCAACCGGTTCGGGCCGACGGGAAATGTGAGGGCAGGGCAACCATGGCGCCAGCGACGAGACTCGTGCTGCTGATCGGCTGGCTCGGCTATGCGCTGATGCCCTGGTACCTTGTCGAGGGCATGAGCCTGACGAACTGGGCCTGGCTCGCCGAATATCCGTTCGGCAAGGCTGGCAGCGCCTTGGCGCTCGCCCTCTCCGGTCAGGCGCCCTGGCTCCTGCCGATCGGTGTCGCGCTCGCCGCTGCGACGCTCTTCTGGGGCAGTGCCGACCGCCAGCGCACCGCGACAGTGCTGCTCTGGGCCGGCCTGCTCGGGATGACCCTGTTCTTCGCCCAGGCTTTCTCGATCGTGCTGAAGGATCAGGGCATCTCCTGGCTCGCCGCCTTGCTCGGCGGCGCCGGAGCCTCCCAGCGCGGTATCGGCGGCGGCGCCTTCCTGACGCTGCTCTCGCTGCTCTTCCTGCTCTGCCACGGTCTGGCCTATCGCGGCGTCTGCCGCGGCGACCTCTTCACGACCTCGACGATCGGTCTCGTCGTCCTGCTGATCGGCATCTTCATCTTCTTCCCGGTCGCGATCATCCTGAAGAGCGCGCTGGTCGACCAGAACGGCGCCTTCGCGCCTTCCGCCTTCATCGAGCGTTTCCTCGATTCCTCGATCTGGGGGCTGGGCTGCCTCAGCGCCAACGTCAATTGCGGCGTCGCCTGGAACACCCTGATCCTGGCCGTGCTCTGCGGCGTCATCACCACCTTGCTCGGTCTCGCCTGCGCCCTGCTGATCCTGCGCACCGGGATGCCCGGCAAGCGCGTCATGCGGGCGCTGACGGTGTTGCCGATCATCACCCCGCCCTTCGTTATCGGCCTTGCGCTGATCCTGCTCTTCGGCCGCGCCGGCGCCGTCTCGACCCTGCTCTACGAGTGGTTCGACATCCCGCGCTCGCGCTGGCTCTACGGCCTGCCGGGCGTGCTGCTGGCGCAGGTGCTGGCCTTCGCGCCGATCGCCTTCCTCGTTCTGATCGGCGTGGTGCAGGGCATTTCGCCCAGCCTCGAGGAGGCCTCGCAGACGCTCGGCGCCAAGCGCTGGCAGACCTTCCGCACCGTGACCTGGCCGCTGCTCAGGCCCGGCATCGCCAATGCCTTCCTGCTCGGCTTCGTCGAGAGCATGGCCGATTTCGGCAATCCGCTGGTGCTCGGCGGCAATTTCGAGGTGCTCTCGACCAAGATATTCTTCGCCGTGGTCGGCGCCTCCTACAATCAGGGGCAGGCGGCGGTGCTGGCCATCGTGCTGCTTGCCTTCACGCTGGGCGCCTTCTGGGTGCAGCAGCGCTGGCTCGGCGACAAGTCCTACACGACCGTCACCGGCAAGGGCGATGCCGGCCTGCCGACGCCGCTGCCGCGTCGCATCACCTGGCTCTCCGCCGCCGTGATCGTGCCCTGGGTCGCGCTGACGGTGGTGATCTACATCGTCATCCTGGTCGGCGGCTTCGTCCGCAATATGGGTCGGGACTACACGCCGACGCTGCAGCACTATCTCACCGGCTTCTCGATCGACTTCAGCAACGGCCTCTATTTCCAGGGCTCGGCCTGGCCGTCCTTCTTCACCACCGTGAAGGTCGCCGCGATCTCGGCCCCCCTGACGGCGGTGATCGGCCTGCTCACCGCCTATCTGCTGACGCGCCAGCGCTTCAGCGGCCGCGCCGGGCTCGAATTCGCGACGATGCTCTCCTTCGCCATTCCCGGCACGGTGCTCGGCGTCGCCTATATCCTCGCCTTCAACGTGCCGCCGGTCGAGATCACCGGCACCGGCCTGATCCTCGTCATCGCCTTCGTCTTCCGCAACATGCCGGTCGGCGTGCGCTCCGGCATCGCCGGCCTCTCGCAGATCGACAAGAGCCTGGACGAGGCCTCGACGACCTTGCGCGCCCGCAGCTTCACCACGCTCTGGCGCGTGGTGCTGCCGCTGCTCAAGCCGGCACTGGTCTCCGCGCTGGTCTATTCCTTCGTGCGCTCTATGACGGCGGTCAGCGCCGTGATCTTCCTGGTCTCGGCCGAGTACAATCTCTCCACCGCCTATATCGTCGGGCGCGTCGAGGCGGGCGAATTCGGCCTCGCCATCGCCTATTCCTCGGTGCTGATCGTCTTCATGGCGCTCGGGATCGTGCTCATCCAGTTCCTCGTCGGCGAGCGCAAGCTCGGCCGGCGGGCCCGCACCGCCACTGTTACCGCACCGGCCCCGGCCCCCGCGATCGGATAAGGACAGAGACCCAAGATGGCCAAGGCCGGACCCGCTTCCGTCGAATTCCGCAACGTCTCCATGCGCTACGGCGCGGTGACGGCGGTCGACAACATCAACTTCACCATCGAGGCCGGCAAGCTGGTCACGCTGCTCGGCCCTTCCGGCTGCGGCAAGACCACGACCTTGCGCATGATCGCGGGCCTCGAGATCGCCAGCGAGGGCCAGATCCTGATCGGCGGCAAGGACGTCACCAAGCTCTCGGCCGCCGACCGCGACGTCTCGATGGTGTTCCAGTCCTATGCGCTCTTTCCGCATATGAGTGTGCTCGACAACGCCGCCTATGGTCCGACTGTGAAGGGGCTCGGCAAGGAGCAGGCCAGGCAGATGGCGCTGGAGAAGCTGGCGCTGGTCGGCCTGAAGGGCTTCGAGAACCGCTACCCGTCCGAACTCTCGGGCGGCCAGCAGCAGCGCGTCGCGGTCGCCCGCGCCCTGGTGCTGGAGCCGCAGGTGCTGCTCTTCGACGAGCCGCTCTCCAATCTCGACGCGAAGCTACGCCGCCGCGTCCGCGAGGAAATCCGGGAACTGCAGCAGGACCTCAACCTGACCGTGGCCTATGTCACGCATGATCAGGAGGAGGCGCTCGCCGTCTCCGACCGCATCATCGTGATGTCGAATGCCCGGATCGCGCAGGAAGGAGCGCCGCGCGACCTCTACGAACAGCCCTCCAACGCCTTCGTCGCCGACTTCATCGGCGACGCCAATCTGGTCGATGTCACCGTGAAGGCAGTGGCGGACGGACGTGCCGATGTCGCCATCGGCACCGCCACGGTCAACCTGCCGGCGCGTGGTCTCGGTATCGGTCCCGCCAAGGTCGCGATCCGTCCTGAAGCGCTCTTGCTGGGTGGGACGGGGCAGGCCGGTTCGCTCCCCGGCACGATTCGCAAATGCGCTTATCTCGGCAATCATCTGGACATCATGGTCGAGACCGAGGTCGGCGAGCTCTTCGTCGTGCAGTATGGCGGGCGCGAGATGCTGGAGCCGGGCAGCCCGGTCGCCGTGTCCTTCGCGAACAAGGGCGTGACGCTGATCCCGCCGGCTTGAGCGCCGCGGAATCCGGCACCCATCCACTGGTCTGCGCGGCTTGAGGGCACTGCCCAAATATCAGCACTTTCAGTGTGTATTTCTGTTGAGTTGGCTAATCAAAAATTGATAGATTTGGCCGAAGATGAAGCCCTGAATCGGGGAAAGACCGCACGAAAATGGCCACGGGCGAGAGCGCAACCAACATCCTGATCCATCTTGCCGGTGGCGTCGCGCTGCTGATCTGGGCGGTCAGGCTGGTGCGAACCGGCGCGATGCGCGCCTTCGGTTCTCAGCTCAGGCAGGCGCTGCAGAGTTTCACGCGCAATCGCTTCGCCGCTTTCGGCAGCGGCGTCGCGGTGACCATGGTGCTGCAGAGCTCGACGGCGACGACGCTGCTGGTCTCTTCCTTCGCCGGTCAGGCCCTGATCGTGCCGGCCATGGCGCTCGCGGTGCTGCTCGGCGCCAATCTCGGCACCTCGCTCGCCGCCTTCGTCATCTCGATGGATCTGGGCTGGCTCTGGGGGCTCTGCGTCGCCATCGGCGTTGCCATGTATCTCTCCAGCGAGGCGATGGAGCGCGCGCGCAATATCGGCCGCGTGCTGGTCGGTGTCGGTCTCATCCTGCTCTCGCTGATCGAGCTCAATGCGGCCGCCGCCCCGCTGGCGCAGTCGCCGACCTTCCGCGTCGTCCTGGCCGCCATGGGCTCGGAGCCGCTGCTCGGCATCCTCGCCGCCATCGCCGCGACCTGGCTCGTGCATTCCTCGATCGCGATCATCCTGCTCGTCGCGACCTTCGCGGCTTCCGGCCTGTTCCCGCCCGCCACCGCGCTGACGCTGGTCATCGGCGCCAATCTCGGCAATGCCGTGATCCCGGTGCTCGACCAGCTCGGCGCGCCTGCCGCCCAGCGCCGCGCCGCCGTCGGCAACCTGCTGACGCGCGTGGTCCTGGCTCTCGCGGTGCTGCCCTTCGTCGGCCCGCTCTCGGCCTGGCTCCTCGGCTTCTCCTCTTCGCCGGCCCGGCTCGCCATCGAGTTCCACGTCGTGCTGAATGTCGTAGGCGCCCTGGTCTTCCTGCCCTTCGTCGGGCCGATCTCGGCGCTGGTCGAGCGCTTCATGCCCGGCAAGGAGGACAAGGCGGAAGCGGTGACGCCGCGCTATCTCGATCCCAACGCGCTCGACAGTCCGACGGAGGCGCTCGCCGGCGCGATGCGCGAGGCCCTGCGCCTGGGCGACCGCGTCGAGGGCATGCTGCGCGATACCATGACTCTGCTGGAGAAGGACGAGCTCAAGCTCTCTCGTGCCATCGCCCAGGCCGATGACGGTGTCGACACCATCCACGAGTCGATCAAGCTCTATCTGGTCAAGGTCTCCCGCAACGAGCTCTCCGAGGAGGAGAGCCGGCGCCTGTTCGAGATCATCACCCTGATCACGAACCTGGAGCATATCGGCGACATCATCGACAAGAACCTGCGCGAGCTCGCCGAGAAGAAGATCCGCAAGCGCTATGCCTTCTCGCCGGAGGGGCTGGCCGAGATCCGCGATTTCCACCATCGCGTCGCCTCGGCGCTGGCGCTGGCGCTCAACGTGTTCGCGACGCGCGATCTCGTGCTCGCCCGCCAGCTCTTCGCCGACAAGGCGGCGATGCGCGATGCCGAGCGGCGCGCCACCGACAGTCATTTCCAGCGCCTGCGCTCGGGCCGCCCTGAATCGATCGAGACCAGCGCGATCCATCTCGACATCATCCGCGATCTCAAGCGCATCCACGGCCATATCGTCTCGATCGCCTATCCGATCCTGGAGAGCGCCAACGAATTGCGCGAGAGCCGCCTGCGCGACACGAAGGCTGCCGCTGCGCAGCGCGAGACGCCGGCCGTGCTCATCCCCGCCGCGCATTCGGGCGGGTAAGGCCGGCCTTCAGCGCGGCGCGGCCAGGATGATCGCGGCGCCGGCGAGGCAGATGGCGCCGCCGGTCAGGTCCCAGCGATCGGGCCTGATCCCCTCGACCGTCCAGAGCCAGCCGAGCGAGGCGGCGATATAGACCCCGCCATAGGCCGCGAAGGCGCGTCCCGCCGCCGCGCTCTCGACCAATGTCAGCAGCCAGGCGAAGAGCCCGAGCGAGACCAGCCCCGGTAGCAGCCACCAGATCGGCTTGCCGAGCCGGAGCCAGCCCCAGAAGGCGAAGCAGCCGGCGATCTCGAAGAGCGCGGCGGCGATATAGGTGGCGATGGTCGGCATGGCGGGCGGTGGGTCTCGGGGCTTTGCGGTTAGAGGCCGCCAGTCTAAAGCCATGCCACGCAAGACGGAAAGACGTGGTCATCCCGGACAAGCGGCGAAGCCGCGCCGATCCGGGATCCATTCCTGAACCTCCAAGGAAAGGCCCTGGAATGGACCCCGGGTCTCCCTTTGGTCGCCCGGGATGACCGATGAGGGGTAAGGAACGCATGCCCGATATCGCCATCATCGGCGCCGGCCCCGCAGGCCTGATCGCCGCCGAGCGGCTGGCCGGTGCCGGGCATCGCGTCACGATCTACGAGCGCATGGCCTCGCCGGCCCGCAAGTTTCTGCTCGCCGGGCGCGGCGGCCTGAACCTCACCCATTCCGAGCCGTTCGACGTCTTCCTTCGCCGCTATCGCGGGGCAAGCGGCTGGCTGGAGCCGGCCCTTCGCGCTTTCCCGCCGCAAGCCTTGCGCGACTGGGCCGACGGGCTTGGCGCGGAGACCTTCATCGGTTCGAGCGGCCGTGTCTTTCCGCGGGCGATGAAGGCCTCGCCGCTGCTGCGGGCCTGGCTCGGCCGGCTCGACGCGCTGGGCGTGACGCTCTCGGCCGGCCGGCTCTGGACCGGTTGGAATACCGATGGCGCTCTGACATTCCGTTTGGCCGGCGGCGAAATCGAAACGGTTCGTCCGGATGCCACGTTGCTGGCGCTCGGCGGTGCGAGCTGGCCTCGCCTCGGCTCCGATGGCGGCTGGGCGCCGCTGCTGGCTGCGCGCGGCGTCTGTGTCTCGCCGCTCCGCCCGGCCAATGGCGGTTTCACTGTCGCCTGGTCGCCGCAGATGAGGGAGCGCTTCACTGGCCAGCCTCTAAAGCGCGTCGTTGTCCGGTGTGGGGACGAAACGGCGGCCGGCGAAGCGATGATCGATGCGGACGGCATCGAGGGCGGCGTGATCTATGCGCTGTCGGCGCCGATCCGCGAGGCGATCGCGCGTGACGGCGTGGCCATGATCGCGATCGATCTGCGGCCCGATCTCACGGAGCCGGAGCTAGCCGCCCGCCTCGCGAAGCGCCGCAAGGGCGAGACGTTGAGCAACCACCTGCGCAAGGCGGCGGGCCTCGCCCCTGCCGCGATCGCCCTGCTGCGCGATGCGGCGGGAGCAGCGCTCCCCGACGAGCCGGACGCGCTCGCGTCGCTGATCAAGGCGGCGCCGCTGCGGCTCGCTGCGCCCATGCCGATCGCACGCGCCATCTCGACGGCCGGCGGCATCGCCCGTGACGCCTGCGACGACGGCTTCATGCTGAAGCGCCTGCCGGGCGTCTTCGTCGCCGGCGAGATTCTCGACTGGGAGGCGCCGACCGGCGGCTATCTGCTGCAGGCCAGTTTCGCGACGGGCGTTGCCGCAGCGGTCGGCATTGGCGCATGGCTCGCCGAGCGAGTGTGAACCGATTTCCGCTTTGCTACGTTACTCCACAGGGGGAGTTGAACAGAGGGCCGAATGTCAGAGCCGCTGAAGCCCGGAACAAATGTGACATGGCGCTGGGGCGCGCATCGCGCCCACGGCCGCATCGAGCAGGTCTTTACCAGGCCGGTCAGCCGCACGATCAAGGGAACCCGCGTCCGCCGCAACGCGTCCGAGGAAAAGCCTGCCTATCTCGTGACGCAAGCCAAGGGCGGATACGCGCTCAAGTCTCATTCCGAGCTGGAGCGCCTGCAATAATCCAGATCGACCGAGCCTCTGTCTGAAGCGGCTCATCCTGTGCCGGTCAGGCGTCGCGCGAAATGCTGTCCACCGTCGAGCGTGGAGATTTCCCCGACGCGCGCCAGCGAGATCAGGATGTCGCGGATCGCCCGCTCCACCTTGAGGCCCTGGCGGAATTGCCCCGCCATGGCGGCTGCATCGATCGGCGCCGGCATTCCCGCCAGAGCCGCAAGCACGGCTGCGACGCGGCCCACGGCATCGGTCGGGAATGCAGGCTTGCTCGCTGCTGCCGGGACGGGCATCGGCAAGGCCGCCTCGACCTGCTCGCCCATGCGACCGGAAGTGCCGAAACGTGGACGCTGATAGTCCGGCCTGAGCCAGCGCATCATAGCCTGCGCTTCCTCCTGCATGCGTTGCCGGTTGAGGGCAACGAGCCGGGCCAGAACCTCTTCTTCGCTGAGGTCGACCGGCCAGCCATAGGCCGTTGCGACGGCGGCATCGATCGCCTCGTGGTATTCGTCGAGGATCAGGACGAGGCCGCGGTCGCGGATATCCAGTTCCGCGGCCTTCAGCGCGTAGCCGGCGAGGAGAGCCTCCCGCACGTTATAAAGCTTGGTCAGCGTCAGGTCTGGATAGTCGGCGATGACACGCTTGCGCAGGGCATCGAGCGCCTCCGCAGGGCGGCGGATGGCCTCTTTCTGCTGCTCGGTCGCATCCGGGAAGGGGAAGGGATCGAAGCAGCGGGATTTGGAGTAGCGCGGCCGATCTTCGAGCGTGCCACCCTGTGCCAGGCACCATGTGACATGGGCGCGCGACGACAGGACGCCGAGATGGAAGGAGTCGGACAGCCCGACGACGACCAACATATTGTCCGGCAGGATCGATGCGTCGAGAAACTGGAAGATGCGATGCTTGGCGGTCTCGGCCGTGGCGATATAGCGCTGAAGCGGAGCAAGCGCGGGGCGCAGCTCGCGTCGGGGCTCGCCGAATATCCACCAGAGCTCCCGGTAGCTTTCGCGCCGGTTCGCATCGCGGCCGATGAGCTTTCCGTCGCCGTCTTTTTCCTCTTTCACCATCCGTTTGATGTGCTGATAGACCTCCGGGAACCGCTCCCGGACCTCTTCCGCAGTGAGGCCGAGCAGATCGATCACCATGACGTCGCGCGAACGGGACGTCAGGTCCCGCCCGTTGCGATAGTCGCGGACATGACCTTCGAGGCCATCCCGGTGGCCCAAGCCGAGGGCCCGTGCCTCGGCGGGCGTCACGATGAAGCCCGCGCCGTGCAGCTTCATGCCGGGCGAGCAGAGCCCGTCATTGCTCCGCAGGGCCGCGGCCTGGGTCATGTCGGCGCCGATGGTCAGGTCGGAATTGATCCGCCCTTCGCTGACGCCGATCTCGATCTGCGGCTGGTCGGTGTCGAGTCCGATTTCGGACAGGACCGTGCAGAGCTTGCCGTCGTGACGGCCTGATTGCGCGACCGTCATCGCGATCCGCACGGCCGCGCTGTCACGGCCGGCTTTCGTCCAGGGATGGTCCGGGATCGCCATGACGATCGAAAGCGGGCGCTTGCTTGTGAGATGCCTCTCGACCGTACGACGCTGGAAGAGCTGCGTGATCGAATTCGTCGTGACGAAACCGAAACGGCGCAGGCACGTGCCCGGTCGTGTCAGCAACTCGGCGGCATGGTCCCACCAGTACATCACCAGATCGGCGCTCTCGTTCACTTGCGGATGGGCGGCCCAGAGCGCCTCGGCGTAGACGTTGCCCAGGCGTGCCCGCAGGTCCTTGCCACCGATGAAGGGCGGGTTGCCGACGATGAATTCGGCTTCGGGCCAGTCTGGCCGGCGGGGTGTCGGCAGGGCCTCATGGCCGTCGCGCCAGCCCGGAACCGGATAGCCGTCCCAGCTCAGCACCGCATCCTGCTTGTAGATATGGTCGAGCTTTTCGAGGATCGGCTCGCGCGGCGCATGGGCGCGCGTGCGGAAATGCCATTGCAGGTGGCCGATCCAGAGGACGAGATCGGCGATCGCGACGGCCCGGCGGTTGGTCTCCAGGCCCAGGAACTGATGCGGCCCGACCTGATGTGCAGCGAAGCCGGAGAGCTCCTCGTTGCGGCCGAGCTCGCCGGCGGCATCGAGGACTTCGCCCTCCAGTTTCTTCATAAGCTCCTGTGAAACATGCAGGAAATTCCCCGTTCCGCAGGCCGGGTCGAGAATCCGCGTCGTGCAGAGCGTTTCGTGAAAATCCTCGACCAGAGCGAGTGCCTTGCGTGCATCGCCGCCGTCGCGGGCCTGCTGCGCCGCGCCGAGAACCGCGCGCCAGTCTTCGCGCAGCGGCCCGATCACCGTCTCGACGACCAGCCGCTCGACATAGGCGCGCGGCGTGTAATGGGCCCCGAGACGGGCGCGCTCCTGCGGGTCGAGCGCCTGTTCCAGCAGCGTCCCGAAGATCGCGGGCTCGACCTCTTTCCAGTCATGCTCGGCAGCGGCGAGCAATTCCCCGATCTCCTCGCGCCCCAGCGGGAAGACGCGGGCATCCTCGTAGAGCTTGCCGTTGAAGCGCTTCATCCGCTCGCGCACGGAGGTCGAGTACTCACCCTTGTCCATCGCCTGCCACAGTTCCGAGACTAGAGGCAGGAAGGAATCCGGCACGTCGCGGCACTCGCGCAGCAGGGCCTTGAAGGCGTCCTTGCGGATCAGCCCGACATCCTCGGCGAACATCGTGAACAGGCAGCGCATCAGGAAGAGCGCGACCTCCTCCGGGTCATGCGCGCGCTCCAGCACCCGGGACACGGCGGCGAGCCGCTCGGCGATGGCGCGGGTGACGCGGGCGGCATGGCGGGCGGGGTCGAGCGAGAGCGGCTCGGTCCAGATCGTTGCAAGGCGCTTCCGCAAGGCGGGGTCGCGCAGGTCGTCGAGATAGACGCGGTAGCTCTGCCGGTCCGGGAACTGGACGTAGTTCTTACCTTGCCCGGTGAAGTCGGCATAGAACTCGAAGCAATGCCCGACATCGCAGACGATCAGGAAAGGCGGCCAGCCATGGCTCGCCGGCAGAGCCTTGGCATAATCCTCGGCCTGGCGTCTGGCATTGAGCATCAGCACGTCCCAGGCGCGATCGGCCCCGCGCCGGCCGCGCGGCCCGGCCGGCTCGGCGAAGGGCAGGGCGCCCTGCGCCGGCAGAACCTCCTTGGCCTGCCCCTTAAGGCGGCTCTGCTTGGCTTCGAGGACGAAGGCGCCTTTCCGGTAGAGGTCGATGCGGCCCGTGCTGTGCCCGCCCTGCCCATCCGGAAAGCGCACGGGATATTCGAAGCGGTAGGTCACGGCGCCGGAATCGCTGGTCGGCGGCTGCGGCGGCTCGACGCCGATCAATCGGCAGAGCTCGCTGAGAAACTGCGCATAGGCCGCCCGCTCCGCCCCTTCCGAGAGGCGCCAGCGGGCGATGAAGGCCTCGACCGCCGCCATCTCGGACTCGGACCCGCCCCCCGACATGGTCCATCTCCACAGGTTGTTGTTATCTAGTGTATACAACTTAAAGTTGCGTTACGTCACCCTGTCAACTCCTGTCATCAATCATGCCCGGAGAGCGCCACGCCCTCTCGCATCGCCGCGCGTTCCGTCCCATATTGCGGCCATGCCGAAAAGCTCCGACACCACCGCGACCAAGCCGAAAGCGGCCAAGAAGCCGTCCTCGGCCCGCACGCCCAATTCCAAGGCGACCAAGCCCGAGCTGAAGCCACTCGAAGGCTATCTCGCCGACCTCTTGAACCCGGCGATCAACCGCGGCACGGCGGTGCCCGGCGGCGCCTCAGGCTTCAGCGACAGGCCTCAGGCCGGCTACGAAACGAAGCAGGATTACGCGCTGGAACGGCCGGGCGGTGAGGAGCGGCCCAAGCGCAAGCTCTCCAAGAAGGCGGATTCGGCCTTCATCGGCGCCGAGGGCGCGGCGGCCGCGACGGCGAGTTCGCTGCAGCATCTGCTGGAGACCGGCAGCCCGTTCATCCAGCCCGGCAAGCCCTGGACGCCGCACCGGCCGGAGCGCCCCGAGAAATCGGAGGGCGGCATCGCCTTCACGATGAAGAGCGACTTCTCCCCGTCAGGTGACCAGCCGACCGCGATCGCCGATCTCGTCGACGGCATCCGCCGGCAGGAGCGCGACCAGGTTCTGCTCGGCGTCACCGGCTCGGGCAAGACCTTCACCATGGCCAAGGTGATCGAGGAGACGCAGCGCCCGGCCCTGATCCTCGCGCCGAACAAGACGCTGGCAGCGCAGCTTTACGGGGAGTTCAAGAGCTTCTTCCCCGACAACGCGGTCGAGTACTTCGTCTCCTATTACGACTATTACCAGCCGGAGGCCTATGTCCCGCGCTCGGACACCTATATCGAGAAGGAATCCTCGATCAACGAGCAGATCGACCGCATGCGCCATTCGGCGACGCGCTCCCTGCTCGAACGCGACGACGTGATCATCGTCGCCTCCGTCTCCTGCATCTACGGTATCGGCTCGGTCGAGACCTATACGGCGATGACCTTCTCGATAAAGCTCGGCGAGCGCATCGAGCAGCGCCAGCTCATCGCCGATCTCGTCGCGCTCCAGTACAAGCGCACCCAGCATGATTTCGCACGCGGCACCTTCCGGGTGCGCGGCGACGTGATCGAGCTCTACCCGGCGCACTATGAGGACCGGGCCTGGCGCATCGGCCTGTTCGGCGACGAGGTCGAGAGCATCAGCGAGTTCGATCCGCTGACCGGCCAGAAGACCGGCGAGCTCGAATTCATCAAGGTCTACGGCAATTCGCACTACACCACGCCGCGCCCGACGCTGACCCAGGCCGTGAAGTCGATCAAGGAGGAGCTCAAGGCCCGCCTCGACGAGCTCAACCGCATGGGCCGCTTCCTGGAGGCGCAAAGGCTCGACCAGCGCTGCACCTTCGACATCGAGATGATCGAGGCCACCGGCTCCTGCAACGGCATCGAGAACTATTCGCGCTATCTCACCGGCCGCAAGCCGGGCGAGCCGCCGCCGACCCTGTTCGAATACCTGCCCGACAACGCCCTCGTCTTCACCGACGAGAGCCATGTCTCCGTGCCGCAGATCGGCGGCATGTACCGGGGCGACTTTCGCCGCAAGGCGACGCTGGCCGAATACGGCTTCCGCCTGCCCTCCTGCATGGACAACCGGCCCTTGCGTTTCGAGGAATGGGACGCGATGCGGCCCCAGTCGGTGCATGTCTCGGCCACGCCCGGCGGCTGGGAGATGGACCAGACCGGTGGCGTCTTCACCGAGCAGGTCATTCGCCCGACCGGGCTGATCGACCCGCCGGTCGAGATCCGCCCGGCCAAGCATCAGGTCGCGGATCTCCTGGACGAGGTCAAGGAGGTCACCGAGCGCGGCTACCGCACCCTCGTCACCGTGCTGACCAAGCGCATGGCCGAGGACCTGACCGAATACCTGCACGAGAATGGCGTGCGCGTGCGCTACATGCACTCGGACATCGACACGATCGAGCGCATCGAGATCCTGCGCGACCTGCGGCTCGGCGCCTTCGACGTGCTGGTCGGCATCAACCTGCTGCGCGAGGGCCTCGACATCCCCGAATGCGGCTTCGTCGCCATTCTCGACGCCGACAAGGAGGGCTTCCTGCGCTCCGAGACCTCGCTGATCCAGACCATCGGCCGCGCCGCCCGCAATGTCGACGGCAAGGTCATCCTCTATGCCGACCACGTCACCGGCTCGATGGAGCGGGCGATGGCGGAGACCACCCGCCGCCGCGAGAAGCAGGAGGCCTACAACCTCGAACACGGCATCACGCCGCAGACGGTGAAGAAGAATATCGGCGACATCCTCGGCTCGGTCTATGAGCGCGACCATGTCACGGTCGACAAGGGGCTGGTGGCGCCGGCCTCGGGCCACAACCTCAAGGCCGCGATCGCCGATCTCGAGAAGCGCATGCGCGAGGCCGCGGCCGATCTCGAATTCGAGACGGCGGCCCGCCTGCGCGACGAGATCAAGCGCCTGCAGGCGACGGAGCTGACGATCGCGGACGATCCGCTCGCCCGGCAGGGCGATGTCGAGGCCTCCGCCGGCAAGTACAAGGGCGAGCGCTCTTACGGCTCCAGCGCCAACCTGCCGCCGACAAAAGCCTCGCCGGCAGGCGACGGCGTCTACAAAAGTCGCGCCCGCAAACCGACGGACGAGGACATGGGCCCGCATAACTGGGGCGGCGGCGAGGGCAAGCCGAAGGCCGGCGAGAAGCCGAACCCGCTTTTGACGGGCACCTCACGGGTGCGGAAGCCGACCCTGGACGAGATGGGCCCGGTGCCGGAATCGCGGCCGAAGGGGGCGGGGGAGAGAAGAAGGAGGAGGTAATAAGAGCTCAGTACTCTTTGCTGAGAGCTTCTCGTTCTAGAATTAACTGTTTGTATTTTCTCAAAAATATCTGGCGCTCATTGCCTTGAAGCGGGCAGTCGATTGTCCCGTACGATTTGGCGCGAAGGACATCCAGAATCCTCATGTCACCGACTATATATGGCTCAAGAGCCTCTCCTAAGAGCCATAGTGCAATTCTAGCTGCCTCAGTGTCGAGGGGCGGCTTTTCGCTAAAGTACGGATAGATAATTTTATTTGTTTCGTCGGATATGCTCAAGGCGAGAAGGTTCTCAATCTTCACGATGCAGTTTATTTCTTCCAATAGGAACTGAGTTTTGACCGATTGTTCGATAAGGACATAAGATTCATTCCTCCATCGTCTTTTCTCGTTCCACCAGCGCAAAAATCCATCCCTAAGTAATGGGTAAAGTCTCTTGGTGTTTTTTAGTTCCGCTATCCGCAATGGGATCTGAATTTGTAGATCAAGATTTCCAGCGACGTGGGCTTTCGCATCAGCCCAAAATGGCCCGAAAAAATCGCCGCCAGATTCCTTAAATCCCAGCAGTTTATTTCTTTCTTGCCGAATGTCGCTTCGTAGTAGTGCTTTTCTCTGCGAGGGCGAGGCATAAAATAATTGAAGGAGTTTTCTCAGATTGATTTTTTGGAGTGCCACGACAAAATAGTCTCCGGCTGTAAACATAACCTAGGGTTGTTTCAGGCCGATTCGCAAGAGCGCAAGCTACCAGCGGAAGCCATCTTCGTCCAAAGCGGGTGAAGATGGTGCTGGTGGGACCCGAAGCATCCTTTGGAATGAGCAAGTCTCATCCGGTGCGTCGCGCCACCTTCCCCTACCTGAAAGAGGGGCGCCGCAGTTCGAGAGTCTTCGTTCGTGGAGGCCTCAGGCCCCGTCGAAAGCCGCGTGATAGCGCACCGTGCCGGCCGGCAGTTCCGCGCCGAAGCCGAGGCGCATGAAGTACTCCGGCGGCACGCCCTCCAGCACCAGGGCCGGATCGTTGGCGAAGCCGAAGCGGCCGTAATAGGCGGGGTCGCCGAGCAGGACGCAGCCAGCGGCGCCCATCGCGCGCAGGCGCCGCAGGCCCTCGCGGATCAGGCCCGAGCCGATGCCGCCGCGCTGCCGGCTTGATTGCACCGAGACCGGCCCGAGCCCGAACCAGCCGCGCTCCGTCCCGTCGATCGTCACCGGCGAGAAGGCGACATGGCCGATAAGCTCGTCCCCCTCGACGGCAACGAGCGAGAGCGTCAGCGTCCCGGTCGCCCGCAAGGCGTCGACGATCGCCGCTTCGGTGCCGCTGCTATGCGGCGCCGTCGCGAAGGCCTCCGTGGTCAGGGCGCGGATGGCCTCAGTATCGGCGGGCTGTTCGGTGCGGATATCCATGCGGGTTTATGCCATGCCGGTATCGCCCATGAAAACTAATCCCCGCCCGCGCGTCTCCCGCCTATTCTCTGTTCACCTCACCCCGAGGGGCGGCCATCCGGAGGCATGCTGCATGGCGGGGCGGGGGCGGCGCCCTGCGGCCGGGTTTGCACCCCGGACTCGGGAGGCTGCGGGAACCGCCCTGGGGGTACTACGGCCCCTGCGCGAGGAGCCTCGCTAGGAGAGGCGGCGCGGCGGTGGCGAGATGGCAGACGCGCGACGACCCGCTGAGGGAAGCTGGCACGCCCTGTCCGTCCGCGATCGACGCTCCGCCCAACGGAAGCGCGGCCCGCAGCTTTCAAGAACGCCGGCAAGCGGAGCGCCACGGGGCGTGCGGATGGTGGCTCAATCCATCCGCGCCGCATCCTGGCTCAACGGAAGCGGCAAGATACCCCGCGCCTCGCGGCGCTCCGCTGCCCCTCATTCTCCCCGCACGCGGCGACGCGGGCGGCAGCAGGCGCTTGCGCGTTTCCCGGCGCCGCCAACGTAGATGTGATGGCCCCGCTGCAACCCGTCCGTGGCAGGCTGGTTGTTGGGAGGCGCGCGGCTCGCGCGCCCGAGCAGGGAGACGTTGCATGACGATGCTGAACCGCCGCCGCCTTCCCCTCCTTCTCGCCGGCCTCGCCGCCACCGTCGCGCTGCCGGCGCTGGCGCATCACGGCTGGGCCTGGGCCGAGGGCGAGCAGATGACGCTCAAGGGCAAGATAAGCAAGATCTCGATGGCCCCGCCGCATCCGATGCTGATGGTCGAGGCCGAGGGCAAGCTCTGGCAGGTCGATCTCGGCAATCCCAACCAGACCGAGCGCTCCGGCTTCCGCGGCGACACGGCCAAGCCGGGCGATGCCATCACCGCGCTCGGCAACCGCCATCTCGACAAGACCAAGCTGCATATGAAGGCGGTGCGCATCACCCTCGCCGGCAAGGATTACGACATGTATCCGGAGCGCATCCGCACGAACTAGCATCGGCCCGAAAAGTGGGAACCAGTTTTCGGAGACTGCCGATGCGGACAAGATATCCGAAAAGGCGCGCAGCGGCTTGAGCGTGGCCGGCCTGATCGAAGCATTGGGGCACTGGCCGGGCGCGCTGTGGCTGCAGCGCTCCGGCACGGCCTATCTCGTCGTCAACGCCGCCCATATCCTCGGCATCGGCCTGCTCGTCGGCGCGATCCTGCCGCTTGATCTCCGATTGGTCGGCCTGCTGCGCGGCGCCCCGCTCGCCGTGCTCGCGCCCTTCCTGACCCGCGCCGCCGCCTTCGGCCTCGCGCTGGCGCTTCTGACCGGCGCCTGGCTGTTCACGGTGAAGCCATCGGAATATGCGGGCAATCCCGCCTTCCTCGCCAAGCTCGCCCTGCTCGCGCTGGCGCTCGGCAATATTGCGCTCCAGCATCGGGGCAGGGCGCTGGCGGAGGCGCTCGCGACCGAGCGAGTGTCAGGGCGTGTACGGGCGAGCGCGCTCGCCTCCTTCACGCTCTGGCTGGCGGTGCTGTTGGCGGGGCGCTGGATCGGATTTGTGTGAAGCGCAGTCTCAGGCGGCGACGGCAAGCTGCGTGTCGAGCTTGCGGATCACGGTGCTGAGCTCCGGCTCGTCGACGAGGTCGGCGGCGTCGGCGAGCTTGAACCAGTGCAGCTCGCGCTGGTGCTGCTCGGCCCAGCTATCGAGCTGCTGCTCCACTTCGAGCAGATAGAGTTTCACCTCGCAGAGGGCGAAATGGTCGCTCATCCGCTTCCAGTAGGTGTAGCGCCCGGCCGGCTTCTCGCTGACGCGGCCGATCACGCCGGCCTCCTCATAGGCCTCGCGCGCGGCGGCGTCGCGGTCCTTCAGGCCCTTCATCGGCCAGCCTTTGGGCACGATCCAGCGGCGCGTGGTCCGCGATGTCACGAGCAGGATTTCCGTCGAGCCGTCGGCGGCGTGGCGGATCGGCATGGCGGCGATCTGCGACCGCTTCTCCCCCGGTTTCCGCTTGGCCTTCTTCATCGACGTTGAGAGCCCTTTCCTGGCTGCACATTCGTCCGGCTCCGAATCACAAATGATCGCCGGAGCGAATAAATATTGCATCGATTCGTAGAAATGGAAGAGGCGTTCCGCGGAATCGCATCAGGCTTTCGATTCGTGCATGCCCTCCGGCTTTGCCAGCCGCAGCAGGAGCCAGCCGCAGATGCCCGACAGCAGCGACCCCGCGAGCACGCCGATCTTGGTCTGGTCCTGCAGCGCTTCCGAGGCTGGGAAGGCGAGCAGCCCGATGAACAGGCTCATGGTGAAGCCGATGCCGCAGAGCAGGGCGATGCCGTAGAACTGCGCCCAGGAGGCGCGGGCCGGCAGATCGGCGAGCCCGGCGCGGATCGCCAGCCAGCCGAAGCCGAAGACGCCGATCTGCTTGCCGAGGAACAGCCCGAGCATGATGCCGAGGGGCACGGCCTGACTGAGCGTCGCGAGGCCCAGCCCGGTGAAGGAGACGCCGGCATTGGCGAAGCCGAAGATCGGGATGATCAGGAAGGCGACATAGGGATGCAGCGCGTGCTCCAGCCGGTGCAGCGGCGAGACGGCGCTGTCGGGCCTGGCCGGCGAGGGCGTGAGCGGGATGGTCAGCGCCAGCGCGACGCCGGCGAGCGTCGCATGAACGCCGGATTTCAGGGTGAAGTACCAGAGCGCCGCGCCGAGCAGGAGGTAAGGAGCTAGCCTGACCACGCCGAAACGGTTCAGCGCGATCAGCGCGACGAGCGTGGCAGCCGCGAGGCCGAGATGCAGGCCGGACAGGTCGGCAGTGTAGAAGATCGCAATGATGATGACCGCGCCGAGATCGTCGAGGATCGCCAGCGCCGTCAGGAAGACCTTGAGCGAGGCGGGCACGCGCGAGCCCAAGAGCGACAGGACGCCGAGCGCGAAGGCAATGTCGGTTGCGGCGGGGATCGCCCAGCCGCGCAGTGTCTCGGGCGAGCCGAGATTGAAACCGACATAGACCAGTGCCGGCGCTATCATGCCGCCGAGCGCGGCGAAGCCGGGCAGCGCCCGCCGCGCCCAGCTCGACAATTGCCCATCCAGCATCTCGCGCTTGATTTCGAGGCCAACGAGCAGGAAGAATACCGCCATCAGCGCGTCGTTGATCCAGTGCAGGACCGACAGCCCGAGCACATAGCTCTTCAGCACGCCGAAATAGAGCGGCGCCAGCGGCGAGTTGGCGACGACGAGGGCGAGCGCCGCGACGACCATCAGGACGATGCCGCCCGCCGCTTCGCCGTGCAGAAAGTCCCGCAAGGCGGAGAGGGGTTTCGTCCGGGTCGCGGGGGCGGCCATCAAGCTCTCCTTCGTCGATCAGACGCGGAGAGATACGACAGGCGGCCGGCGATGACCAATCCTGGCGACGCCGCAGGAGGCCTCAGGACTTCTTGCCGTCCTTGTCGAACTGCTTGAGGAAGGCGGTCAGGTCCTTGATCTCCTTCTCGCTCTTGATGCCGACGAAGATCATCTTGGTGCCCGGGATCTTGGCCCTGGGGTCCTTGATGTACTCGGCGAAGGTCGCCTCGTCCCAAGTCAGACCGGAATTCCTGTTGGCGGTCGAGTAGCTGTAGCCTTCGACCGCGCCGGAACGCCGGCCGATCAGCCCGTTGAGCTCCGGGCCGACGAGATTGCGCGCGCCCTCGCCGACCTGATGGCAGGACCGGCATTTGGCGAAGGAACGCTCGCCGGCGGAGATGTCCTGCGCCGCGGCGGGCAGGGCAAGGAAGGGGAGGAGGAGAGCAAGGCTGGAGAAGGTGGCGCGCATGATCATGTCTTTCGACTTGGAGACATTCTCAACGTAGCGCCGAGTCATCAGGTGGCGGCATGAGCCATTTCGCCGCGCGGCGCCCTGTTCAGAGTTCGCCGATCCACTCCGCCACGGTCGCGGTGAAGGCATCCGGCCGGGAGATCGGGAAGAGATGCCCGCCGGTTTCCATGATCGCCCGGCGGCAGCCGGGCAGGGCGGCCGCGAGTTCTTCCTGATGATAGACGGGAACGACCATGTCGTCCCGCGTGCCGAGGACGAGTACCGGCATCATCAGCGAGGCGACATCGGCGGTGCCATCGAAGGCGAGCAAGGCGTCGAGGCGCTCGCGCGTTACCGTCCGGGCCTGCTCGCTGACGGGCGCGGCCTCGATTGCGGCATCGTAGACGTGCCAGTTCGCCTCGATCCAGCGTGGCTGGTAGCCGCTCAGCACCGAAGCGGCGGCATAGGCGTGGGGGTCGCAGGCGAGGATCGCCCGCCGCGCGCCGAAGACGGCGTTGATGTAGCGGCCGGATTTCAGCCAGCTTGCGCTCAGGATCAGGCCGTCGAGCCGGCCGGGAGCCTGCTTGGCGATGGCCTGTGCGATGCAGCCGCCGGTGGAATGGCCGAGCACCACGGCCCGCGAGATGCCGGCTGCGTCGAGGACGGCGAGGCTATCCTGCGCGAGGAGGTCGATCGAGCAGGGCGCCTCGCCGCGCGTGCTGGCGCCGATGCCGCGCTGATCGAAGCGGATCACCTGGAAGGAGCGAGAGAGCGTTGCCGCGATCTCGCCCCAGAAGGCGGCGCTGCCGCTCAGTCCGCTGACGAGCAGCAGCGGCTGGCCATGGCCTTCCTTGAAGGCATGCAGCGTGGCGCCGTCGGGCGTCTCGATCTTGAAATCGGTGATGTCCGTGCTGGCCGTCATGCGTCACCTCGCGGATGGAGATGCCGAATGCTGCGCTGCCTGCGCATGATCTCGTCCATGGCCCCATCTCCCTGGAATACTAGGTCGCCCGCCCCGATCGCTCGGTCTTGATTGGCCGATGGGATCGCTTTGTGGCAGGATGGCGCATTGGAACCGCCCCCGCCATGGCTTGAGCGCAGGGGGCGCAATGTCCTTGACGCAGATCAAATAGACCAAAGACTAATTGGTCTGCGTCTGATGCATGTCTCCGCGCGTGATGCGGCGGACGGTCGACATGATGTCGTGCGCGGTCGCGGGATCAGGATGGATTGAGCCCTTCGCTCAGCGCGTAGGGGGCAAGCACGTCGCGGATGTCGCGTTCGATGCGCGGCGTCAGCAGCGCGCGGGTGACGACGGCCCGCAGATGGTGGTCCATCAGGTCGGCGGCTCGCGCGGCGTCGCCGGCCCGCAAGGCGTCGATCAACTGGCGATGCTCGGAGACGGCGCATTCGGTCGAGTGCGGACGCCCGTAGATCGCCAGGATCAGCGAGCAGCGCGACGAAGCCTCCTGGACATAGCGCAGCAGCAGCGCGTTGCCGGTCATCTTCGCAAGCTTGATGTGGAACTCGCCGGAGAGGCGGATCGATTCCGGTCCGTCCTGCTCATGCGCCTTCTCCTCTTGGCGGACATGGGCTTCCAGCTCGGCGACCTGGGCGGTCGTGATGCGGCCGGCCAGGCTTTCCGCCACGAGCCGCTCGAGGCCGCGGCGGACCTCGAAAACATCGCGTGCCTCTTCCAGCGTGGGATAGGCAACCGAGGCGCCGCGATTGGGCTTGAGCTCGACGAGTCCCTCGACGGCAAGTCGCCCGAAGGCCTCGCGCACGAGGGTGCGGCTGACGCCGAGCTGCTCGCCGATCGAATCCTCCGGCAGCTTCATGCCGGGTTTCAGCGCCTGCTCGATGATCGCCCGGCGCAGCGCCCGGTAGACGGATTCGGCGCGCAGAACCGGGGCTCGCTTCTCGCCCATCGTGGCTGTCCCTCGTGCTGGAACGACTTTGTCCGGGGGCGTCAATGTCACGATCGCGGGCTCCGCGCCAGTTTCCGCTTGTGTTCAATAATCGCATACAATACGCTTCTCACATCGTATGCAAGTATGCCTGATAATCGCACACGAAAATGGCGCGCAAAGCGCCAGGTGCATAACGGGACGGCAGAACGCGACCGACACTCGGCGGGTCCGGAGGCCTGTCGATGCAAAAAGGGGAGAAGTCGATGAAGAAGGCCTGGTTGCTGGCGGCCGTCGCTGCCTTTGCGCTCACGGGAGCTGCGGAAGCCAAGACGCTCAAATGGGGCGCGTCGCGCGAGATCGCCTCGCTCGATCCTTATTCCTATGGCGAGACCTTCACGCTCGCCGTCCTGAACCACGTCTATGAAGGGCTCGTGCGCTATACCGGCGATCTCAAGATCGAGCCGGCTCTGGCCGAGTCCTGGGAGACGGTGTCACCGACCGTCTGGCGCTTCAAGCTGCGCCAGGGCGTCAAGTTCCACAATGGCAACCCCTTCACCGCCGACGACGTCATCGCCTCGCTGGCCCGCGTCACCCACGACACCTCGCCGCTCAAGGGCAATCTTCCGGCCTATAAGAGCTCGAAGAAGATCGACGATTACACGATCGAGCTCGAGGTCAACGGCCCTTATCCTCTGCTGCTGAACGACCTCACCAACATCTTCATCTTCGACAAGGAGTGGATGGAGGCGAACAACTCGCTGCTCCCAACCGATTCCGGCAAGGGCGTGAAGGGCTACGCTACCGACAATGCCAACGGCACCGGCCCGTTCAAGGTCGAGAGCCGCCGTGCCGATTCCAAGACGGTCTTCGTCAAGAACGCCGGCTGGTGGGACAAGCCGAAGCACAATATCGACGTGATCGAGTTCTCGCCGATCACTTCGTCATCGACCCGTGTCGCGGCCATGCTGTCGGGCGAGATCGACTACACCAACGTCGCCCCGCTGCAGGACCTGCCGCGCCTCTCCGCCTCGCCGGACGTCAAGGTGCTGCAGACCAACGAATTGCGCTCGGTCTTCTTCGCCCTCAACCTCGGCGACAAGCTGATCGAGAGCGACGTCAAGGATAAAAACCCCTTCAAGGACATCCGTGTCCGCGAGGCGCTCTATCGGGCCATTGACATCGATGCGGTGCAGAAGCGCGCCATGCGTGGCCTGTCGCGCAACACCGGCGCGCTCGTCGCCCCGGCGATCCCTGGCTACGAGCCCTCGCAGGATGAGCGCCTGCCCTTCGACCTGAACGGCGCCAAGAAGCTCCTGGCCGATGCCGGCTATCCCAACGGCTTCTCGTTCCAGATCAACTGCCAGAGCGACTCGCTCGTCAACGAGGAGGAGTTCTGCCAGGCGGTCGCGGCGATGTGGTCGCGCGCCGGCCTGAAGCCGAATCTCAGCATGGCCCCGCGCAGTCAGCAGACGCCGAAGCGCGTCAAGGGCGAGTTCGACGTCATCTCTTTCGGCTGGGCCAACGAGCCGATGATCGACGCCTATTCCCTGCTGGTGCAGGTGCTGCGTTCCAAAAGCGGCACCGGCGGCGTCTTCAACTGGGGCAACTGGGGCGATCCGCGGATCGACGCGCTGATCGACAAGGCCGGCGTCGAGCTCGACACGCCCAAGCGCATCGAGATGATGAAGGAAGCGCTCAAGATCGCCAAGAAGGAGCAGCTCTTCATCCCGCTGCATCAGCAGCCGATGGCCTGGGCGATGCGCAGCACGGTCGTCTCGACGGTGCAGGCCTCGGACAATAAGCCGCGGCTGTGGCTGACCGTGATGAAGTGAGGCTGACGCGGTCGACCGCCATGGCCGGGCTTGACCCTGGCCGTGGCGCAAACCAGCGCCTCTTCTCCTGAAGTTCCCGGGTCTTCGCCGCGCGAAGCCCGGGAATGACGCCGGAACGCAGGAGTTCCCATGCCGGCCTTTCTCTTGAAGCGACTGCTCAATGCCGCTGGCGTCATGCTGGCGGTGGCCTTTCTCGCCTTCCTGATCTTTCGCTTCGTCGGCGACCCCGTGGAGCTGATGCTGAACGAGCAGGCGAGCCAGCAGCAGCGCGATGAATTGCGCGTCCGCCTCGGCCTCGACAAGGGCTTCGTGCTGCAATACGCGACCTTCGTCAGCAATGCCGTGCGCGGCGATTTCGGCATTTCCTACCGCAACCAGCAGGACGTGTTCACGCTGATCTCGGAGCGTTTCCCGGCGACCTTCGAGCTGGTTCTGGTCGCGACCTTCCTGTCGCTCGCCGTCGGCGTTCCCTTGGGCGTCTACACCGCGATCCGGCGAGACAGTTTCCTCGCCAAGACCCTGCAATTCGTCTCGGTGCTTGGAGTTTCCCTGCCGAGCTTCGCGCTCGGCATCCTGTTTATCCTGATCTTCTCGGTGACGCTGCAATGGCTGCCGGCCTTCGGGCGCGGCGAGGTTGTTCAGATCGGCTGGTGGAGCACGGGCCTGCTGACCGCCTCCGGCCGCAAGGCGCTGATCCTGCCGAGCATCACGCTCTCGCTCTTCCAGATCACGCTGGTGATGCGGCTCGTCCGCGCCGAGATGCTCGAGACCATGCGCACCGATTTCATCCGCTTCGCCCGGGCGCGCGGCCTGCCGTCCCGTGCCGTCCATTTCGGCCATGCTTTGCGCAACTGCCTGATGCCGGTCATCACCGTCACCGGCCTGCAGATCGGCAACCTCATCGCCTTCGCGCTGGTCACCGAGACGGTGTTCCAGTGGCCGGGCATGGGCATGCTCTTCGTCCAGGCGGTGACCTTCGTCGATATCCCGGTGATGGCAGCCTACCTGATCGTCGTCTCCTTCATCTTCGTCACCCTCAACACGCTGGTGGACCTGACCTATGCCTGGGTCGATCCGCGACTGCGCGAGGACGCGCTGACGGGAGGCGCAAATGCCCGCTGATACCGTGAAGAAACCAGGCCGCCTGCGCCGCTTCCTCGACAGCGATATCGGCTGGAGTTTCTGCCACACGCCGGTGGCCTGGCTCTCGACGCTGGTGCTGGCGCTGCTCGTCCTGAGCGCGCTCTTTGCCCCGCTGATCGCGCCGCAGAACCCCTACGACCTCGCCCAGGTCTTCATCGACAAGGCCGAGATCCCGCCGATCTGGCAGGATGGCGGCGAATGGCCCTTCCTGCTCGGCACCGATCCGCAGGGGCGCGACGTGCTCTCGGCCATCCTCTACGGCTCGCGAATCTCGCTGATCATCGGCTTCTCCGCCGTGGTCGTCTCGATGCTGATCGGCGTCTCGATCGGGCTCACGGCCGGCTTTCATGGCGGGCGCATCGACAACATCCTGATGCGGCTCGGCGACACCGTGCTCTCGATCCCGACGCTGCTGATGGCGATCCTGGTCTCGGCGATCTTCCGCGAGATGCTGCCGCCGGCCCTGCGCGAGCCCTTCTCCGCCGTGGTGCTTGTGCTGTCGATCGCGCTGACGAGCTGGGTGCAATATGCCCGCACCGTGCGCGCGCTGACCATGGTCGAGCGCCGCAAGGAATACGTGCTCGCCGCCCGCATCATCAAGGTGCCGGCGACGCGGATCATGGGCCGCCATATCCTGCCCAACACCATGACGCCTGTGATGGTCTCGGCGACGCTGAGCCTCGGCCTCGCCATCCTCTCGGAGGCGACGCTCTCCTTTCTCGGCGTCGGCATGCCGATCACCCAGCCTTCGCTCGGCACGCTGATCCGCATCGGCAACCAGTACCTGTTCTCCGGCTCATGGTGGCTCGTCGTCTTCCCTTCGCTTCAGCTCGGCCTGATCGTGCTCTCGGTCAACCTGCTGGGCGACTGGCTGCGCGATGCGCTGAACCCGAAGCTGCGCTGAGGCCATTGTCCGCAATGGCATTTTTGATGAGGACTAGCCTGTGAGCCTGCAAGCCAAGAAGCGCCCCGAAGGCCGCATCCTGATGACCGCCCGCTGGGTCGTCGGCCACAAGGACGGCCGCCATCGCCTCTATGAGAACGGCGAGGTCGTCTTCGAGAACGGCGAGGTCGTCTTCGTCGGCCACGGTTTCCCCGGCGAGGTCGCGCGCCGGATCGACTATGGCCATGCCCTGATCGGACCGGGCTTCGTCGATTGCGACGCCCTTTCCGACCTCGACACCACCATCCTCGGCTATGACAACCAGCCGGCCTGGAAGAAGGGGCGCGTCTGGCCGCGCAGCTATCTCGAGGCCGGCCCCTACGAGATGTATACGCGCGAGGAGCTGGCCTTCCAGAAGCGCTATGCCTTCTCCCAGTTGATCCGCAACGGCATCACCACGGCGCTGCCGATCGCCTCTCTGTTCTACCGCGCCTGGGGCGAGACGGTGCAGGAATTCGAGGATGCCGCGGCTGCCGCCGCCGATCTCGGCATGCGCGCCTATCTCGGCCCGGCCTATCGCACCGGCAATCAGGTCGTCGAAAGCGACGGACGCGTCGTCACCTATTACGAGGAGGAGCGCGGCCTCGCCGAGCTCGACGCGGCCATCGATTTCGCCAGGCGCCATGAGGGCCAGGCCGGTGGCTTGATCCGCGCGATGTTCGCGCCCGATCGCATCGAGACCTCGACGGCCGAGCTCCTGCGCCGCACCGCGGCCGCCTCGCGCGAGCTCGATATCCCCGTCCGGCTGCATTGCTGCCAGTCGAAGATCGAATACGATCTCGTCCTCGCCCAGCACGGCATGAGCCCGCCGGAATGGCTGGAGAGCCTCGGCTTCCTCAACGAGCGCTGTCTGCTGCCGCATGGCACCGTCGTCTCCGGCAGCCGCCTGATCGACCGTCCCGGCCGCGATCTCGAGATCATCCGCGATTCCGGCGCCAGCATCGTGCATTGCCCGCTCGTCTCGGGCCGGCACGGCAACAGCATCAATCATTTCGGTAGCTATCGCGCCATGGGCCTGAACATCGCCATGGGTACCGATACCGCCCCGCCGGACATGGTGATGAACATGCAGACCGGCATGATCCTCTCCCGCACCATGGCCGGCAATGTCGGCGCAGTGCGCTCCGAGGACTATTACGACGCCGCGACCATCGGCGGTGCGGATGCGCTCCAGCGCCCCGATCTCGGCCGCCTCCAGCCGGGTTCGCGCGCCGACATCACCGTCTTCGCGTTCGACCGGCCGCATAGCGGGCAGGTCATCGACCCGATCCAGACGATGATGCTGACCGGCCATGGCCGCGATTTCGCGACCGTGGTGATCGATGGCCGCTTCGTCATGGAGAACCGGGCGATCCCCGGCCAGGACGAGGCCGCCGACAACATCCGCGCCCAGAAGCAGTTCGAGGGCGTGATGGCACGTTATCCCGAGCGCACGCTCGGCCACCCGCCGATGAGCGAGATCTTCTCGTCGAGCTACGCCATCGAACGCAGCGAGGCCTCTGCATGAACGCGCCCGCCGCCCAGCCTCTCCTGTCCGTCCGCGACCTGCGCATTGTCTTCGATGGCCGCCACGGTCCGCTGACGGCGCTGGACGGCGTGTCCTTCGACATCGCGCCGGGGGAAATCCTCGGCGTGGTCGGCGAATCCGGGGCAGGCAAGTCCCTGACCGGCACGGCGGTGATCGGCCTGCTCGATCCGCCCGGCCGTGTCGACGGCGGCGAGATCCATCTTGCCGGCCAGCGCATCGACAACCTGCCGGCCGAGCAGATGCGCAAGCTGCGCGGCCGGCGCATCGGCGCGATCTTCCAGGACCCGCTGACCTCGCTGCATCCTTTGCTCAAGGTCGGCGACCAGCTCGTCGAGACCATCCTGACCCATCTGCCGGTCAGCCGGGCGGAGGCCCGCAAGCGCGCGCTCGACCTGCTCAAGGAGGTCGGCATCCCCGCCGCCGAGACGCGGATCGACCATTTCCCGCATCAGTTCTCCGGCGGCATGCGCCAGCGTGTCGTGATCGCGCTCGCGCTATGCGCCGAGCCCTCGCTGATCATCGCTGACGAGCCGACGACGGCGCTCGACGTCTCGATCCAGGCGCAGATCACCACGCTCCTGAAGCGGCTCTGCCGCGAGCACGGCACGGCGATCATGCTGGTCACCCACGACATGGGCGTCATCGCCGAGACCGCCGACCGGGTCGCGGTGATGTATGCCGGCCGCATCGTCGAGATCGGCCCGGTCCAGGAGGTGACGCGCCGGCCGAGCCATCCCTACACCGCCGGGCTGATGGCCTCGATCCCGAGCGTCCATGTCCGCCACGAGCATCTCAACCAGATCGACGGCGCCATGCCGCGTCTCAACGCCATCCCGCCGGGCTGCGCCTTCAATCCGCGCTGCGGCCGGGCGGAAGCCTTCTGCCGCGAGAACAAGCCCGGCCTGCCCCCGACCGGGCATGCCGCAGCCTGCCATTTCCCCCTGAAGGAGGCGGCCCATGCTTGAGCAGGTTTCGACGCTCGCCCCCGCCCGCGCCGTGGGCGACGACATCATCCTCGACGTCGCTGCCGCCTGCTGTCGCTTCGACGTCTCGGCGCCGGCCCTGTCGCGGCTGCTCTCGAAGGAACCGCGGCGCATCCTGCGCGCGGTCGAGAACGTCTCCTTCACGGTCAGGCGCGGCACCACCTTCAGCATCGTCGGCGAATCCGGCTGCGGAAAATCGACGCTTGCCCGCATGGTCGTAGGCCTCCAGCGCCCGACCGAGGGCCGGCTCAGCTTCCGCGACATCCGTCGCGCCGACGGCACCATCGGCCCGCCGCGCGTGCAGATGATCTTCCAGGACCCCTATGCCTCGCTCAATCCGCGCTGGCGCGTCGGCGACATCATCGCCGAGCCGATCCGCGAGTTGAACCTGCGCGCCGACGAGGCGGCGATCCAGCAGCGCGTCGGCGACCTGCTGGAAGTCGTCGGCCTGTCGCGCACCGATGCGAGCCGTTATCCGCACGCCTTCTCCGGCGGCCAGCGCCAGCGCATCTCGATTGCGCGTGCGCTCGCGACCGAGGCCGATTTTCTCGTCTGCGACGAGCCGACCTCGGCGCTCGACGTCTCCGTGCAGGCGCAGATCCTCAACCTGATGGTGCGGTTGCAGAAGGAATTCGGGCTGACCTATCTCTTCATCAGCCACAATCTATCGGTCGTCCGGCACATGTCGGACGATCTCGCGATCATGTATCTCGGCCGCTTCGTCGAGGCCGGGCCGGCCGAGCAGGTCTTCACCCGGCCGCAGCACCCCTATACGCGCCTGCTGCTCGACACGATCCCCGATGTCGAGCGGCCGAACCGGGAGCGTCGGCCGATGTCCGGCGAGGTGCCGAGCCCGATCAGCCCGCCGGCCGGCTGCACCTTCAACCCGCGCTGCGCGCAAGCCGCCGATCGCTGCCGAGTCGACCGGCCGGAGCTGCGGCAACTGGGTGGCGTCGAGGTGTCCTGCCATTTCGCCTGAGGCGACGGGTTACCCTGTGATTCCGGATTTACGTCTGTGCGAGGCGCCGGAATCATCTAGAGCAGTCTCGGTTCGAAGCGACTGGCTCGTCTTATGATTCAGGGTTCAATTTTAAGTTCGATAATTTTATTAGATATGCGATAGCCAAAGTTTCCTCAAAGAAGCTCTTTTTGTGAATCTTATGATTGCGTTCACAATAAAAAACTTCATACCCGCCACAATATTCTATGATACAGTACTTATCTTCCCATTTATAGTTTTCGTTGGTTTCCATAATTGAGATGGAGCGAGCCGACGGGTGATTTTCGGCAAATGATTTCAATTCAGATATGGTATTCAACTTTTTGAACATTCTGACACCAAGGCGTCACCGTGCTTTTGTGATTGGCTTGGATATCCGCCTCCGCGTCAAGCCATCAATCCGAAAGCCCCGCACCGATCGTTTGATGCAGGGCCAACGGTGGTCAGGGCGCGCTCAACCCACCAGCGTCGCTTCCAGCGTGATCGGCGCCTTGAGCAGCTTCGAGACCGGGCAGCCGGCCTTGGCCTTGTCGGCCAGCGACTGGAAGGTGGCCTGGTCGGTGCCAGGCACCTTGCCCTTGAGCGTCAGGTGGATCGCGGTGATGGCGTAGCCGTCATCGAGCTTGTCGAGCGTCACGCGCGCCGTGGTGTCGAGCGCATCGGCCTTGAGATCGGCCTCACCCAGGATCAGCGAGAGCGCCATGGTGAAGCAGGCGGCATGCGCCGCGCCGATCAGCTCTTCGGGATTGCTGCCGGGCTTGCCCTCGAAGCGGCTGGCAAAGCCGTAAGGATAGGCGTCGAGCGCCTTGGTCTCGGTCGAGATCGTGCCCTTGCCGTCCTTGATGCCGCCTTCCCAATGGGCCGAGCCGGTCTTGTTGATCGCCATGATGCTGTCTCCTGTTCGAGTTTCGGAGGGCTATCCTGCTTCCGGAAAGCTACCTTTTGACAACGGCCCAGCGCCCCTCGGGTTCACCGGCATATGAGCGCGACGAGGACAAGAACGCCGAATTGCCGTAAAGTCATCGCTCCGAACGCTGGAGGCTGCGATGACTGCATTCAATGCCGTTCGTTTCAAGGTGAAGCCGGGGATGGAGACCGCTTTTCTCGATGCCCACCGCAACGTCGCGGCCGACTGGCCGGGCCTGCGCCACGCCAACATCATCGCGGCCGGCGAGGGGCGCTACTGCATCATCGCGGAATGGGAGAGCATGGACGCGATGGCGGCGGCCCGCCCGCAGATGATCGCCACGCTCAACGGCTTTCGTCACACGCTCGACGATCTCGGCAACGGGCTCGGCGTCACCGATCCGATTGCCGGTTCAGTCGCTCTTTCGCTGAAATAGGACCCGCCGCTCCGCGCGGCCGTGGGCTGCGTCGCAAGAGAAAGACCCGCACCGATCGCTCGATGCGGGCCCTCGGATTGGCCGGTGATGTCGCTGCTCAGCGGAACAGCGCCAGTGACTTCGACAGCGTGATCCAGACGCCCCAGGCGATCGGCAGGCCGACCACGGCCCAGGCCAGCAGGGCCGTGCCGTCGAAACCACCCTTGCCGATGCCGTAGGAGCCGTAATGAGCGGCGGCGTCGACGCTCGCCGACCGCTTCTGCAGCGCCGCGACCTCGGCATCCTTCATGAACCATTTGGCCGCGACCGGGCGGACCAGCAGGTTGCAGAGGAAGCCGAGCACCAGCATGCCCGCGAGGATATACATGGTGCGGTCATAGACCTGCGCGCGTGGCACGCCGGCATTGATCTGGGCTTCACGGATATAGTTCACCACGACAGGGCCGATGATGCCGGCGGTCGACCAGGCCGTCAGCAGACGGCCATGGATTGCGCCGACGAACTGCGTGCCGAACATGTCGGCGAGATAGGCCGGCACCGTCGCGAAGCCGCCGCCATACATCGACAGGATGATGCAGAAGAAGCCGACGAAGAGCGCGAGCGACCCGGCATGGGCCGCCCAGGGCGAGAGCGCGTAGAGCAGGATGCCCAGTCCGAAGAACGTGGCATAGGTCAGCTTGCGGCCGAGCTTGTCCGAGAGCGAGGCCCAGAAGAAGCGCCCGGCGATGTTGAACAGAGAGAGCAGGCCGACAAAGGCCGCCGCGATCGTGGCGATCTGCGTCTTCTGCGCGGCGTCGAGCGCGGCAAAGCCGATCTCGGGCTTGCCGATCAGCGAGCCCGCGAAAATCTCCTGCAGCATCGGCGAGGCCATGCCGAGCACGCCGATACCGGCCGAGACGTTGAGCGTCAGCACCGACCAGATCAGCCAGAATTGCTTGGTCTTGTGCGCGTCCTTGAGATGCACATGGCCGGAGGTGATCATGGCGTTCTGGGTCGCCGGCGGGGTCCAGCCCTCGGGGCGCCAGTTGGCTGGCGGCACGCGATAGCCGAAGGTGCCGGCCATCATGAAGACGAAATAGATCGCGGCCATCGCGACGAAGGTCTGCCAGACGCCGACCGAGGCGGGCGTCTTGAAGTAGTTCATCAGCATGTCCGCCAGCGGCGAGCCGATCATCGCGCCGCCGCCGAAGCCCATGATCGCCATGCCGGTCGCCATGCCGCGCCGGTCCGGGAACCATTTCACCAGGGTCGAGACCGGCGAGATATAGCCGAGCCCGAGGCCGATGCCACCGATCACGCCGGAGCCAAGCCACATCAGCCAGAGCTGGTGCCAGTAGACGCCGAGCGCAGAGATCAGCAGGCCGCCGCACCAGCACAAGGTCGAGACGAAGGCGGCCTTGCGCGGACCGACGCGCTCGAGCCAGCCGCCCCAGATCGCGGCCGAGGAGCCGAGCAGCACGAAGAACAGCGTGTACATCCAGCCGAGATCGGCGACCTTCCAGTCGCAGGCCGTGGTGAAGAGCGAGCCGATCAGGCCGACATCAGCCGCGCAGGCGACGGGCTTGGTGATGCCGATCGCCTGGCTCAGCGGCAGCCAGAACACCGAGAAGCCATAGGCCATGCCGATGCACAGATGGATGCAGAGCGCGGCCGGGGGCACGAGCCAGCGGTTGAAGCCCGGCTTGGCGATGGTCCGTTCACGGTCGAGCAGGCCGATCCCGCCCCCGATCTGTCCGATATCGTCTGCGACACTCATTCCCCGGTTCCTTTCCCCATGGCTTCGCCGTTCGGGCCGGGTAGGGTCCCAGCTCGTTGTCATCTCTTGTCGCCGGCATGACCGGCGTCGGGCTGCTAACCTCCGCGCCCCGGCCTGATCTGCGGCAGGGCATGCCGCAGCAGGGGCGGAAGGTCCTCCGGCCGGTTGGCGAAGGCGGCGAGGAAGTCCCCGCGCATGCGTCCGGTCCAGAACTGGTTGATATGGTCGGCGACGGAATGGGCCGCTTCCGCCTCCGGATACGCCTTGAAGAAATCGGTGATCTGCCCGGCCATACGCCGGAGCTTCTCGACGTTCTCTGCGTGGTGATCGGTAGTCAGGCCAGCCTCCGTCATCGGGCGATCGTCTCGGATTCGGGCGCGAGCGCACCGGTGAAGACGATGCAGCCGTCGCGCCGCGCGACCGCCGCCAAGGTCAGGCCGAGATGCTTCGCCCGCTCGATTGCGAGCGAGGTCGGCGCCGAGATCGCGACCAGCGTGCCGGCGCCGAAGATCGCGGCCTTCTCGACCATCTCGAACGAGGCGCGGCTGGTGACGAGCAGGAAGCCTTCGCTCGCATCCGCGCCAGCCCGCAAGCGGGCGCCGATCAGCTTGTCGAGGGCGTTATGCCGGCCGACATCCTCGCGTACCGCCAGGATCGCGCCCGAGGCATCGCACCATGCGGCGCCATGAACGGCTCGGGTGAGCTGGTTAAGAGGCTGATGCTTGTCGAGTTCCGCGAGCGCGGCCTCGATCGCCGCGGCGGAGACAGCACGCGACGCTCGCGTCGCCGCATCGGCCATCGGGATTTCCTGGATGGTCTCGACGCCACAGAGGCCGCAGGAGGTCCGGCCCGAGAGATTGCGCCGCCGCGCCAGATGCTCGCGGAAGCGGCCCGGCGCGAGCTCGACCGTGACGATGACACCCTCGTCCTTGGGCTCGACGGCGATGCTGCGGATCTCGCCTGCGCCGCGCACGATGCCCTCCGTCAGGCTGAAACCGGTGACGAAATCCTCGAGATCGGACGGGCTCGCCATCATCACGGCATAGGGCATGTTGCCGTAGACGATGTTGATGGGAGTCTCGACCGCGACCTCGATCTCGCGCGCGTCATCCCGCGCCGCGCCGAAGCGCAGCGGCTGCGCCGTGACGGCGACCGAGGCCGGCGGCTGGGCTTCACGGTTATTCCGCGGCATCGGGCAGGCGCTCCGCGATCCGGCGCAAGGTCACGTCCTCCTCGAAATTCTTCTCCTGCCAGGCGGAGTAGGCGTTGGTGCGCCGGACGTCGACAGCGGTGACCTTGTATTCCGGGCAGTTCGTCGCCCAGTCCGAATAGTCGGTGGTGATGACGTTGGCGCCCGTCTTGGCGTGGTGGAAGGTGGTGTAGACCACGCCCGGCTGCATCCGCTCGGAAATCACGGCCCGGAGCGCGATGTCGCCCGAGCGGCTGGCGAGCGCCACGAGATCGCCGTCGCGGATGCCGCGGCTCTCGGCGTCGAAGGCGTGGATCTCCAGCACGTCCTCGTCATGCCAGGCGCCGTTCTCGGTCCGCCGCGTCTGCGCGCCGACATTGTATTGCGAGAGAATGCGGCCGGTGGTGAGCAGCAACGGGAAGCGCGGCCCCGTCCGCTCGTCGGTCGGGACGTATTCGGTGATCATGAACTTGCCCTTGCCGCGCACGAAGCGGTCGACATGCATCAGGGGCGTGCCGGTCGGGGCCTTGTCGTTGCAGGGCCACTGCACGGAGCCGAGCTTCTCCAGCTTGTCATAGGAGACGCCGGCGAAGCTGGGCGTCAGCCGCGCGATCTCGTCCATGATCTCGCTGGGGTGGCTGTAGCCCATCTCGTAGCCGAGCGCCCGCGCCAGCTCGATCGTGACCTGCCACTCGTCCTTGCCGGAGAGCGGCGCCATGACCTGCCGGACGCGGTTGATGCGCCGCTCGGCATTGGTGAAGGTGCCGTCCTTTTCCAGGAAGGAGGCGCCGGGCAAGAAGACATGGGCGTATTTCGCCGTCTCGTTCAGGAAGATGTCCTGGATGACGACGCATTCCATCGAGGCCAGCCCGGCCGTGACATGCTTGGTGTTCGGGTCGGATTGGGCGATGTCCTCGCCCTGGACATAAAGGCCCTTGAAGGTGCCCTCGACCGCCTCGTCGAGCATGTTGTTGATGCGTAGGCCCTGCTCGGGATCGAGCGGCACGCCCCAGAGCATCTCGAAGACCTGCCGGGTCGAATCGTCGGAGACGTGGCGATAGCCCGAGAACTCGTGCGGGAAGGAGCCCATGTCGCAGGAGCCCTGCACATTGTTCTGCCCGCGCAGCGGATTGATGCCGACGCCGTCGCGCCCGATATTGCCGGTCGCCATGGCCAGGTTGGCCATCGCCATGACAGTGGTCGAGCCCTGGCTGTGTTCGGTGACGCCGAGCCCGTAATAGATCGCGCCATTGCCGCCGGTGGCATAGAGCCGCGCCGCGGCGCGCACATCCGCCGCCGGCACGCCGGTATAGGCCTCGCTCGCCTCCGGCGAATTCTCCTCGCGGGCGACGAAACGGGCCCAGTGCTCGAAATCGCCGAGATCGCAGCGCTCGCGCACATAGGCCTCGTCGATCAGCCCTTCGGTGACGACGACATGGCTGAGCGCATTGAGCAGCGCGACATTGGTGCCGGGCCTGAGCGGCAGGTGGTAGTCCGCCTTGATGTGTGGCGACTGCACCATGTCGATCTTGCGGGGGTCGGCGACGATCAGGCGGGCGCCCTCGCGGATGCGCTTCTTCATGCGCGAGGCGAAGACCGGGTGGCCGTCGGTCGGGTTCGCGCCGATGACGAGAATGACGTCGGACTTGGCGACCGACTTGAAATCCTGCGTGCCAGCCGAGGTGCCGAGCGTCGTCCTGAGGCCATAGCCGGTCGGCGAATGGCAGACGCGGGCGCAGGTATCGACATTGTTGTTGCGGAAGGCGGCGCGCACCAGCTTCTGGACGAGGAAGACCTCCTCGTTGGTGCAGCGCGACGAGGTGATGGCGCCGACGGATTCACGACCGTACTTGGCCTGAATGCGCTTGAACTCCGAGGCCGCGTAATTGATCGCCTCTTCCCATGACACTTCGCGCCACGGGTCCGTGATCTTCGCCCGGATCATCGGCTTGGTCATGCGGTCGGTATGGGTCGCATAACCCCAGGCGAAGCGGCCCTTGACGCAGCTATGGCCCTCGTTCGCCTTGCCGTCCTTGTAAGGCACCATGCGGATGACGCGGTCGCCCTGCATCTCCGCCTTGAACGAGCAGCCGACGCCGCAATAGGCGCAGGTCGTGACCACAGAATGCTCGGGCTGGCCATGCTCGATGACCTTGTTCTCCATCAGCGTCGCCGTCGGGCAGGCCTGCACGCAGGCGCCGCAGGAGACGCATTCGGAGCCGAGAAAATCGGTCGGTCCCGCTGCGACGCGGGACTCGAAGCCGCGTCCCGTGATCGTCAGCGCGAAGGTGCCCTGCACCTCCTCGCAAGCGCGCACGCAGCGATTGCAGACGATGCATTTCGACGGATCGTAGGTGAAATACGGGTTGGACGTATCCTTCGCGAGCCAGTTCTCGTTGGCGAGCCCGTCCGATCCCTTGGCGAAGACGTGGTTCTCGCCCTCGTAGCCGTAGCGCACCTCGCGCAGGCCGACCGCGCCGGCCATGTCCTGCAATTCGCAATCGCCATTGGCCGAGCAGGTCAGGCAGTCCAGCGGATGGTCGGAGATATAGAGCTCCATCACGCCCTTACGCAGGCCGGAGAGGTTCTCCGACTGGGTGCGCACAATCATTCCGTCTTCTGCTGGAGTCGTGCATGACGCCGGCGTGCCGCGCCGCCCCTCGATCTCGACGAGGCAGAGCCGGCAGGAGCCGAAGGGTTCGAGCGAGTCCGTGGCGCAGAGCTTGGGGATCTTGGTGCCCAGGCTCATGGCGGCTGCCATCACCGAGGTGCCTGCCGGCACCGTGACGCTCTGGCCGTCGATGGTCAGCGTCACCGTCTTCTCGGAAAGCCGGATCGGCGTGCCGTAGTCGATTTCCTTGATCAGGCTCATTCTGGCCTCCTCACTCGGCCGCCAGAGGCAGCGGAGGACGGTCGAAATCCTCGGGGAAATGGTTCAGCGCGCTCAGCACCGGCATGGGGGTCAATCCGCCCATGGCGCAGAGCGAGGCATCGGTCATCAGCTTCGAGAGATCGCGCAGCACGGCGATGTTCTTAGGGATTTCGGCGCCGGCGATGATGCGATCCATCGTCTCGACGCCGCGCGTCGCGCCGATGCGGCAGGGCGTACACTTGCCGCAGGATTCCTTGGCGCAGAATTCGAAGGCGAAACGCGCTTGCTTCGCCATGTCGACGCTGTCGTCGAACACCACGATGCCGCCATGGCCGAGCATCGCGCGCATGGAAGCGAGCGCCTCGTAGTCCATCTGCACATCGAGTTGCTCGGCGGTGAGATAGGCGCCGAGCGGCCCACCGACCTGCACGGCCCGGATCGGCCGGCCCGACAGCGTGCCGCCGCCCATATCCTCGATGATCTCGCGGAGCGTGATGCCGAAAGCGAGTTCGATCAGCCCGCCGCGCTTGACGTTGCCGCCGAGCTGGATCGGCAGCGTGCCGCGCGAGCGGCCCATGCCGTAATCGGCATAGGCCTGCGCACCATGATCCATGATCCAGGGCACGGCCGCGAAGGAGAGCACGTTGTTGACGACGGTCGGCTTGCCGAAAAGGCCCTGCAAGGCCGGCAGCGGCGGCTTGGCCCGGACGATGGCGCGCTTGCCTTCGAGGCTTTCGAGCAGCGAGGTCTCCTCACCGCAGATATAGGCGCCGGCACCAAGCCTGACTTCGAGATGGAAGGCATGCTGCGAACCCAGCACCGAGGCGCCGATCAGCCCGGCGGCTTCGGCCTTCAGGATGGCGCGCTGAAGCGTGCGATGGGCATGCGGATATTCCGAGCGCAGATAGATATAGCCGCGCGTTGCGCCGACCGCGATCGCCGCGATCGTCATGCCCTCGATCACGAGATAGGGGTCGCCTTCGAACAGCATGCGGTCGGCGAAGGTGCCACTATCGCCCTCGTCGGCATTGCAGACGATGTATTTTTGCTCGGCCTTGGCGTCGTGGACGGTCTTCCACTTGATCCCGGTCGGGAAACCCGCCCCGCCGCGACCGCGCAGGCCGGACGCCTTCACAGCATCGACGATCTCGCCGCCGGTCAGGGCCAGCGCCTTCTCCAGCCCCTTGAAGCCGCCATGGGCGCGGTAATCGGCGATCGAGAGCGGGTCGGTGACGCCGACGCGCTCGAAGGTGAGGCGCTGCTGGCGCTTCATCCAGTCGAGCTCTTCGGTCTTGCCGAGGCGCAAGGCATGGGCGCCGCCCGAAGCGAAGCCGGCGTCGAAGAGCGCAGGCACATCCTTCGCCGTGGCCGGCCCGTAACCGATACGGCCCTCGGCCGTCTCGACCTCGACCATCGGCTCCAGCCAGAGCATGCCGCGCGAGCCGTTGCGGACGATCTCGACGGCAAGTCCGCGCGCCGCAGCCTCGCTGGCGATAGCCTGCGCGACAGCTTCCGCGCCGACCGACAGGGCGGCGGCGTCGATGGGAACGAAGATGCGAACCGGGTTGGCGCTCATGAATGCGCCCTTCCGTGCTGGCAGAGCCCGGCGATGCGAGCGGCATCGACGCGCCCGATCAATTCGCCGTCGACCAGGGCGGACGGCCCGAGCGCGCAATTGCCGAGACAATACACCGTTTCGACGATGGCGTCGCCAGCATGGTGATCATCGACCGCGATGCCATGCTTGGCGGATAGTTCTGCGACGACGCTTTCGCAGCCCAGAGCCTGGCAGGCCTCGGCGCGGCAGAGCTTGATCGTGCGCGCCGGCTGCGGGGCCGTCTTGAAGTCGTGATAGAAGGAGATCGCGCCATGGACCTCGGCGCGCGACAGGTTCAGCGCCTCCGCGATCAGCGGCACAGCCTGCGGGTCGACATAGCCGAACTCATCCTGAAGGGCGTGCAGCATCGGCAGCGTGGCGCCTTCGAGATGCGCCAGCCCCGCGACGATCATACGTGCGCTGTCCTGATCCCAGGCCGGATAAGCCGCCATCTTTCCTCCATAGGCCCGGTTCGCCGGACGCTCGTTGAAGCGAGGGGAGAGTGAAACTGGAATGATTTCAAATCGTTTCTTTTGAATGAGTGATAGTTTTTATCTATCAATATGCGGGGTGTCAGGGTGCTGGGGTGGTGTTGACGGGTCGCGTAGCCTTGAAAGTTTCGTGTCGAGGCGATTTTGCGCCGCACAATGCTGCGCTGCTTCTAAGACGATAGGCGAAGTCTATCGTATGATGGGCCGTCGCGGCAGCCCGGCATCCGCGACCGGCTTCGTCATCATCAGGAGGTTGCGCGCGAGCGGCGCCACCGGCTGCCGGTCCGCCACGATCAGGCCGATCGTGCGCTGCGCCTCAGGCTCGACCAGCGACAGCGCTTTCGTGCCGAGGGGCACGCCGAAGAATTCCAGCAATTGCAGCGAGACGATGCTGGCGACGCCCTGGATGCCGGCATGCGAGCACAGATTGAAGATCGAATTGGTCTCGATCATCGGCCGCGGCGCGGTGCCGACCGAGCGGAAGATGCCGTCGATGATGCGCCGGTTCTGCATGTCTCCGGTGAGCAGGCAGAGCTTCTGCTCGGCTGCTTCGGCCCAAGTGATGGTGTCGCGCGCGCCGAACGGGCCGTCCTCGCGCGTGAGCAGGACGTAGGATTCCTGGTAGATCGGCTTGGAGATCACCCGGTCGAGCGGCTCGTTGTCGAGATAGGTCAGCCCGACATCGAGCTCGAAATCGTCGATGCCCTGCTGGATTTCCTGCGAGGTCAGCGACAGCACGGTCAGCGACACCGCCGGATAGCGCTCGGAGAAGGGCGCGGTGATATGGGCGATCATCGGCAGCGCGGTCGGGATCGCGCCGAGCCTGATCCGGCCGGAGATGCCCTCGCGCAGCTCCGCGATCGAATCCTTCATCACCTCGGCTTCGGCGAGGATGCGCCGGGCATGGGCGAGCACGACCTCGCCCTCCTTGGTGAAGCCCTGGAAGCGCCGCCCGCGCTCGACGATCATCACGCCGAGCTCCTCCTCGAGCTGCACGATCGCAGCCGAGAGCGTCGGCTGCGAGACATGGCAGGCCTCGGCCGCGCGGCGGAAATGCTTCTCGCGGGCGAGCGCGTCGAGATAGACCAACTGGCGAATGATCATGGCGTCGGCTCGGAGGCGGCGGAAAGCGCCGCGCGCCCGAGCATCGGCAGCTTGCGCGGGCGATGCAAGCGCGGCGGTTGCATTCCTGCAAACAGCCTGTTGCTGGCGGGGCAACGCCCTGACAATTGCGCTGCGGCAATCCCGACCCTAACTCCCGGAGGCCGGGATGGCCGGCAGGCAAAAGGTCGCGCCGCGGCCTCGGGATGATCATGGCACAGGAACTGGAATTCGGGCTCGACACCTTCGGCGACGTCACCAACGGGGCGGACGGCAAACCGCTGCCGCATGCGCAGGTGATCCGCGATCTCGTCGACGAAGCCGTCCTGGCCGACCAGGTCGGCATCGATTTCATCGGTGTCGGCGAGCATCACCGCGCCGATTTCGCGGTCTCCTCGCCGGAGACGGTGCTGGCCGGCATGGCGACGCGCACCAGCCGGATCAAGCTCGGCTCGGCCGTTACCGTGCTGAGCTCGGACGATCCGATCCGCGTCTTCCAGCGCTTCGCGACGGTCGATGCGCTCTCGAGCGGGCGCGCCGAGGTCATTCTGGGGCGCGGCTCCTTCACCGAGTCCTTCCCGCTCTTCGGGCTCGACCTGCGCGATTACGAGAAGCTGTTCGAGGAGAAGCTCGATCTCTTCGCCGGCCTGCTGCCGCAGGAGCCGTTGACCTGGCAGGGCTCGACCCGACCGCCGCTGAAGGACCAACTCGTTTACCCGCCGGTGGAGAACGGTCCGCTCAAGACCTGGATCGGCGTCGGCGGCAGCCCGGAATCGGTGGTGCGCGCGGTGCGCTACGACCTGCCTTTGATGCTCGCCATCATCGGCGGCGATCCCTTGCGCTTCAAGCCGTTCGTGGATTTGTACCATCGCGCCTATGGCCAGATCGGCAAGCCGGCCAAGCCCGTCGGCGTGCATTCGCCGGGCTATGTCGCGGCGACCGACGAGCAGGCCAGGGAGGAGTTCTTCCCGGCCTACAAGCAGATGCGCGATCGCATCGGCGCCGAGCGCGGCTGGCCGCCGATGGGCCGCGACGAGTTCGAGCAGGAGGTCGCGCGCGGCTCGCTCTATCTCGGCTCGCCGGAAACGGTGGCCCGCAAGATCACTGCTACCGCCAAGGGACTGGGCATCGCCCGCTTCCAGCTCAAGTACAGCGCCGGCCCGCTGGCGCATGAGAAGGCGATGGAGTGCATCCGGCTCTACGGCGAGAAGGTCGTGCCGCTGGTGCGGGAGATGCTGGCCTGACGCCTTCCTGGAGGCCGTCATTCTCGGGTCAAGCCCGAGCGTGACGGCCGCTCACCCCACGACCTTCAGCGGATCGACCGACAGCGTCCGCTTCAGCGCCCTCAAGCCGAAGGTCGTCCGCGTCTGCCTGACGCCCGGAATGCGGTAGATCGTTCCGCGCAGGAAGCGCTCGTAATGGTCGGTGCCGCTGACCACGACCTTGGCGAGATAGTCGTACTCGCCGGTGACGAGATGCGCTTCGACCACCTCCGGCGCCCGGCTCAGCGCCTCGCCGCACTGGTCGAGCACCTTGTCGTCATGCTTGTCGAGCGTGATCTCGACGAAGACGATGTTGTTGTAGCCGAGCGCCTTGTGGTCGAGCAGGGCGACGTATTTCTCGATCGCGCCGGATTCCTCCAAGCGCTTTACCCGCGTCCAGCATGGCGAGGGCGAAAGTCCCACCTTCTCGGCCAGGGCCTGCGTCGTCAGCCGCCCGTCCTCCCGCAATGCAGCGAGAATCTTGCGATCGATCAGATCGAGAGCAGGACCATTCTGGCTCTTTTTGTTCATCGGATGATCATTCTGGAAATGGAAAGAAAGGCAGATGTTTCTTCTGTCTGATTTCGCCCTTTCCGGCAAATTCGGAATGAACCTCCGAACCGTCCTCGCTAGCGTTGGTTGCAAGGGGAACGATCGCCGGCCGGCTGTGCGTCCTGCCGCATCTCTGAAGAGCGCCCACAGGCGCTTGCGGGATGCGCGCGAAGGCGGAATGCTGGCGGCGTCAGGGATGGAGGCGCTCATGAGCAGCGACAAGTCAGGCCAGGCGCCGGCAGCAACCCAGCCACTGCAGTTCCATGTCCCCAAACCGGCGAGCCGTCCGGGCGAGAAGCCGGATTTCTCCCATGTCGTGATCCCGAAGGCCGGCTCCGTCGCGCGCCCGCCAGTCGATGTCGATCCCAAGGACATCCGCGACCTCGCCTATTCGATCATCCGCGTCCTCAATCGCGAGGGCGAGGCGGTGGGTCCCTGGGTGCCCGATCTCTCGCATGACGACCTGATCCGGGGCCTACGCCACATGATGACGCTGCGCACCTTCGACGGGCGCATGCAGATGGCGCAGCGCCAGGGCAAGACCTCGTTCTACATGCAGCACACCGGCGAGGAGGCGGTGAGCTGCGCCTTCCGCATCGCGCTCCAGCCCGGCGACATGAATTTCCCGACCTATCGTCAGGCCGGCCTGCTGATCGCGAACGACTATCCGCTCGTCGACATGATGAACCAGATCTATTCGAACGAGCGCGACCCGATGAAGGGCCGGCAATTGCCGGTGATGTACTCCTCCAAGGAGCACGGCTTCTTCTCGATCTCCGGCAATCTCGCGACCCAGTACGTTCAAGCCGTCGGCTGGGCGATGGCCTCGGCGATCAAGAACGACACCCGCATCGCCGCCGCTTGGATCGGCGACGGCTCGACCGCGGAATCGGATTTCCACGCCGCGCTGGTCTTCGCCTCGACCTACAAGGCGCCGGTCGTCCTCAATGTCGTCAACAACCAGTGGGCGATCTCGACTTTCCAGGGCATCGCGCGCGGCGGCTCCGGCACCTTTGCCGCAAGGGGGCTCGGCTTCGGCATCCCGGCGCTCCGCGTCGACGGCAACGACTACCTAGCCGTCTATGCGGTCGCGCAATGGGCGGTCGAGCGTGCCCGCCGCAATCTCGGGCCGACGCTGGTCGAATACGTCACCTATCGCGCCGGCGCCCATTCCACCTCGGACGACCCGTCCGCCTACCGGCCCAAGCACGAATCCGACGACTGGCCGCTTGGCGACCCGTTGATCCGCCTGAAGCAGCATCTGATCGCGGTCGGCGCCTGGTCGGAGGAGCGCCACAAACAGGCGGAGGCCGAGATCCTCGCCACCGTCATCGCCGCGCAGAAGGAGGCCGAGAGCTTCGGCACCCTGCATTCCGGCGGCAAGCCCTCGGCGCGCGACATCTTCGAGGACGTCTATGCCGAGCTGCCGCCGCATCTGCGCCGCCAGCGCCAGCAGATCGGAGTCTGACGCCATGGCCAAGATGACGATGATCGAGGCGATCCGCTCCGCCATGGACGTCTCCATGGGCCGCGACGACGATGTCGTGGTTTTCGGCGAGGATGTCGGCTTCTTCGGCGGCGTCTTCCGCTGCACCCACGGCCTCCAGCAGAAATACGGGGTGTCGCGCTGCTTCGATGCGCCGATCAGCGAGGCCGGCATCGTCGGCACGGCGATCGGCATGGCCTCCTATGGCCTCAAGCCCTGCGTCGAGATCCAGTTCGCCGACTACATGTACCCGGCCTATGACCAGATCGTCTCGGAGGCCGCCCGCCTGCGCTATCGCTCGGCCGGTGACTTCACCTGCCCGCTGGTGATCCGCATGCCGACCGGCGGCGGTATCTTCGGCGGCCAGACCCATAGCCAGAGCCCGGAAGCGCTCTTCACCCATGTCGCCGGCCTGAAGACGATCGTTCCGTCCAACCCCTATGACGCCAAGGGTCTGCTGATTGCGGCGATCGAGGACCCCGACCCGGTGATATTCCTCGAGCCGAAGCGGCTTTATAACGGCCCCTTCGACGGCCATCACGACCGCCCGGTCACGGCCTGGTCCAAGCACGAGCTCGCCGAGGTGCCGGAAGGCCATTACACCGTGCCGCTCGGCAAGGCGGTGACGCGGCGCGAGGGCTCCGCCGTCACCATCCTCGCCTATGGCACCATGGTCCATGTCGCGCTGGCCGCCGCCGAGGATACTGGCATCGACGCCGAAATCATCGACCTGCGCACGCTCGTCCCGCTCGATCTCGACGCGATCGTCGCCTCGGTCCAGAAGACCGGCCGCTGCATTGTGCTGCACGAGGCGACGCTCACATCCGGCTTCGGCGGGGAGCTTGCTGCCTTGGTGCAGGAGCACTGCTTCTATCATCTGGAGGCGCCGGTGATGCGCGTCACCGGTTGGGACACGCCCTATCCGCACGCGCAGGAATGGGACTATTTCCCCGGCCCCGCCCGCCTCGGACAGGCGCTGCTGGATATCATGGAGGCACGCTGATGGCCGAGCGCATCATCAAGCTGCCGGATGTCGGCGAAGGCATCGCGGAGGCGGAGCTCGTCGAGTGGCACGTCAAGGTCGGCGACATCGTCCGCGAGGACGATCTGCTTGCCGCCGTGATGACCGACAAGGCGACGGTGGAGATTCCCTCGCCGGTCGAGGGCGAAGTGACCTGGGTTGGCGCCGAGGTCGGCGACACCGTCGCGATCGGCTCGGCCATCGTGAAGCTCAGGGTTGCAGGGGAGGGCGGCGCGGCGGCGGAGCAATCCGTCGCGGATGAGGGCGCGCAAGAAGCCCCGGCCGACAAGCCAGCCGCGCCGCCGGCCCCGCCCAAGGCGGAAAAGCCTGCGGCACACGCGGCCACGGCCAAGCCCGCCGCACCACCTCAGCCGGCTCCCAAGCCCTCGCGTGCCGCCGCCCCCGCCCAGCGCCGCGCGCCGGGCGAGAAGCCGCTGGCCTCGCCGGCCGTGCGCCTCAAGGCGCGTGAGGCCGGGGTCGATCTGCGTCAGGTCCAGGGCACGGGCCCGGCCGGGCGCATCACCCATCAGGATATCGAAGCCTTCCTGCTGCGCGGCCCCGAACCGGCGCGCGGCGGCGGGCTCGTCGAGCAGAGTGCCGTCACCGAGGTCAAGGTCGTCGGCCTGCGCCGTCGCATCGCCGAGAAGATGGCGCTGTCGAAATCGCGCATCCCGCACATCACCATCGTCGAGGAGGTGAACGTCTCGCCGCTGGAGGATTTGCGCGCGACGCTGAACAAGAAGCCGACGCCGGAGCGGCCGAAGCTGACCCTGCTGCCCTTCCTGATGCGCGCCATGGTCAAGGCACTCGCTGAGCAGCCGGCGCTGAACGCGCTCTATGACGACGATGCCGGGATCGTGCGCCAGCATGCCGCGATCAATATCGGTATCGCCACGCAGACGCCGACCGGCCTGATCGTGCCGGTGGTGAAACATGCCGAGGCGCGCGATCTCTGGGGCTGCGGCATCGAGCTCTCCCGCCTCGCCGAGCGCGGCCGCGACGGCACTGCAACCCGTGACGAACTCACTGGCTCGACCATCACCATCACCTCGCTAGGTGCGCTCGGCGGCATCGCGACAACGCCGGTGATCAACTATCCGGAAGTCGCCATCGTCGGCGTCAACAAGATGGTCGTGCGCCCGGTCTGGGACGGCACCACCTTCGTGCCGCGCAAGATGATGAACCTCTCCTCCAGCTTCGACCACCGCGTCATCGATGGCTGGGACGCCGCCGTCTTCGTGCAGCGGCTGAAGGAGCTGCTGGAGAACCCAGCCACGCTCTTCGTGGACATCTGAGGAGCGTGCCATGACCGAGATCACCTGCAAGCTCCTCGTCATCGGTGCCGGCCCCGGCGGCTATGTCTGCGCCATCCGCGCCGGCCAGCTCGGCATCGACACCGTCATCGTCGAGAGCACCAAGCTCGGCGGTTCCTGCCTCAATGTCGGCTGCATCCCCTCCAAGGCGATGATCCATGTCGCTGAGGAATTCGAGAAGGCGACTGACGCCGCTGCCGGCAAGACGCCCTTCGGCCTGACCGCGGCCGAGCCGAAGCTCGACCTCAAGCAGGCCGTGGCCTGGAAGGACGGCATCGTCCAGCGCCTCAACAACGGCGTCGCCGGCCTGCTGCGCAAGGCCAAGGTCAAGATCGTCCATGGCAAGGCCCGCTTCCGCGACGGCAAGACCGTCGTTGTCGAAACTGAGACCGGCCCGAAGACGATCCAGGCCGAGGCCATCGTCATCGCCACCGGCTCGGCGCCGGTCGAACTGCCCTTCCTGCCCTTCGGCGGCAACGTCATTTCCTCGACCGGCGCGCTGGCGCTGACCGAGGTGCCCAAGCGCCTCGTCGTGGTCGGCGGCGGCTATATCGGGCTGGAACTCGGCACGGCCTTCGCCAAGCTCGGAGCCAAGGTCACCGTCGTCGAGGCGCAGGACAAGATCCTGCCGCTCTACGATGCCGAACTGACCGGCCCGATCTCCAAGCGCCTGACCGCGCTCGGCGTCGAGGTGTTGACCGGCGCCAAGGCGCTCGGCCCCACGCCCAAGGGCGACGGCCTGCGCATCGAGACGGCGGACGGAAAGGAACGCGGCCTGCCGGCCGACAAGATCCTGGTCACTGTCGGCCGCAAGCCGGTCACGGACGAGCTCGGGCTTGAGAACCTCGTGCTCGACATGGATGGCCGCTTCATCCGCATCGGCGAGCGTTGCGAGACCGCGATGCGCGGCATCTATGCCATCGGCGACGTGACCGGCGAGCCGATGCTGGCGCATCGCGCCATGGCGCAGGGCGAGATGGTGGCGGAGATCGTCGCCGGCCTGCCGCGCGCCTGGGACAAGCGCGGCATCGCGGCGATCTGCTTCACTGATCCCGAGATCGTCTCGGTCGGCCTTTCGCCCGACGAGGCCAAGCGCGCCGGCCACGAGCTCAAGATCGGCCAGTTCCCCTTCGCCGCCAACGGCCGGGCCATGACCCGCCATGCCGAGGCGGGCTTCGTCCGCGTCGTCGCGCAGGCCGGCAGCGATCTGGTGCTCGGCATCCAGGCGGTGGGCTCAGGCGTCTCGGAATTGTCGGCGGCCTTCGGGCTCGCGATCGAGATGGGCGCGACGCTGCAGGATATCGCCGGCACGATCCACGCCCATCCGACGCTGGGCGAGGCTTTTCCGGAAGCCGCGATGAAGGCGCTGGGTCACGCGCTGCATATCTGAGAAAGGCCCGCGACCGATCCGCGCAGGCAGTCAGCTAAGATGCATACAATCTTGACATTGTCTGCATCGAGCGCGATCTGAAGGGACGACGCCGAACGAGCGGCGCCGTCCTGAAGGAGATCAGTCCATGTCCGGCGAGCATTGGCCGCCACTCTCTCCGCTCAAGACCGGCCTGCGTGGCCGCTGCCCGCGCTGCGGGCAGGGCAAGATGTTCGAGGGCTTCCTGAAGCTGAAGCCGAAATGCGAGAATTGCGGCCTGGACTACGCCTTCGCCGATCCGGCCGATGGCCCGGCCTTCTTCGTGATGATGTTCCTCTGCATCCCGGCCGTCGCATTCCCGCTCTGGCTGGAACTGAACTACAATCCGCCGACCTGGGTGCATCTGGTCACGACGCTGCCGCTGATCCTGCTGACCTGCATCCCGCCCTTGCAGCCGCTGAAAGGCTGGCTGATCGCCTCGCAATATTTCCACAAGGCCGAGGAAGGCCGGCTCGCCAGCCCGGTGCTGCAGGACAAGCCGGTCGGCTCGAACTGAGGCGGCCCGTCGCGCTCAGCGCCCGTCGCGAATCAATCTGGCGAGCAAGCCGAGAGCCTCCGCCAGCCTTGCCCGTTCCGGGATCGCGCCGAGTGCGATCCGGATCGCATCCGGCGCCCTCCCATCCGTGCTGAATGCATCGGCGGCCATCACGCCAAGTCCCGCCACGCGGGCGCGCTCGATCAGGCTGTCGCGCTCCCAATAGGGCGGGAGCGGTTGCCAGACATGCAGGGCATAGGGGTGTCCCTGCATCGTCTCGGGCAAGATCTCCCGTGCCAGCGACTGCCGCTCGGCCGCTTCGCGCCGGACGGCTTCAATCAAGTCACGGGCCGTGCCGATCCTGATCCAATGCGTGGCCAGCGCCGCCATCAAAGGCGCGGGCATCAGGGCTGTTGAACGCAGCGCGGCGAGGAACGGAGCGCCGTCTACCCCTTCCGGCATGACGACGAACGCCGTGCGCAGGCCGGGCGTCAGCACTTTCGACAAGGTCGCGACATGCCATGTGCGCTCCGGCGCCAAGGCGGCCATAGGCGCGGGCGCATCGCCGGCAAGCAGGCTGTAGGGGTCGTCCTCGATCAGGACGAGGTCGCGTCGGCGGGCAACAGTGACGAGCTCCTGCCGGCGCTGTTCCGGAATGGTTATGCAGGTTGGGTTCTGCAGCGTCGGCGTCAGGGCAAACAGTCGCGCCCCGGAGCGCAGCGCGGCTTCGTCCAGCGCCTTGGGCAGCGGGCCATCGTCATCGCTGGCAACAGGCGCCATCACGAGCCCACGCTGCCGCGCCGCGCCGATCAGCCCGGGATAGGTCAGCGGCTCCGTCAGGATCGTGTCGCCGGGGCGGGCCAGCAGCGAGAGCAAGGCATTGAGCCCCGTCTGGGCTCCCGGTACGACCGCGATTCGCTGTGGTGGGAGCGTTCCCATCAAAGGCGCAAGCCAGGCAGCTCCGGCCGCGCGCTCGGCCAGCGAGCCCGCACCGCCATGATAGTTCATCAACTGGTCGGCATCGCTGCGCGCCAGAATTTCGGCGATGCCGCGCTGCATCAGTTCGCCCAGCCGCAGGCCTTTCGGCGCCGGCGGGATCGTCATGCTGAGATCGAGCGGCGGGCCTTCCTGCTCCTGCCGTGCCGAGATGAAGGAGCCGCGCCCCGTCACGGCATCGATCAGCCCGCGCTCGCGAGCCTCGCCGAAGGCGCGGGTCACCGTGGTGAGATCGACCGCGAGATGCTCGGCCAACCGGCGTTGCGGTGGGAGGCGATCGCCCGGCCGCAACAGCCCGGTCGCGACGGCCTGTTCGAGCTGTGCCACGATCTGCAGGTAGCGCGGTCCGGCTGCCGGATCGAGCCGGCTGGTCCAGCGGATCGCTTGGTCGCTTTCGGCCATAGCCAAGCTCGACTCCATACATTCAATGGATTGTAGGCATCGGATAGCGCGGCCGGCCTCTTCGCGCCAGTGTCATGCCGTCGCTGCCATCTGTTTTGGTGGAGATGCCGGTGGTGGCGGGCTTCCTCTCCTGTCATAGAGCGATCTCAGCCGGGACCGGAGACAGGGCATGGCACGCCTGCGCCTCGATGCGCTCGACCGCAAGATCATCGCGGAGTTGCAGATCAATTCGCGCCTGTCGGTGCAGGATCTCGCCGAGCGCGTGGGCCTGTCCGCCTCACCCTGCGCGCGTCGCATCCGCATCCTGGAGGAGGCGGGCGTGATCACCGGCTATGCCGCGATCATCGACCAGACCAAGGTCGGGCTGCCGATCAGCGTCTTCGTCTCGATCAAGCTGGAGCGCCAGCGCGAGGACGAGCTCGACCGCTTCTCGCAGGCCGTGGCGCGCTGGCCCGAGGTGGTCGATTGCTACCTGATGACCGGCCAGCGCGACTATCTCCTGCGCATCGTGGTGCGTGACCTGCCGGCCTATGAGCGCTTTCTCAAGGACAAGCTCACGCGCCTTGACGGCGTCGCCTCGATCGAGTCGAGTTTTGCGCTGGGACAGGTGAAGCGCTCCAGCGCGCTCCCGATCGCAGCGGTGTCGGAAGAGGATTGAGGCGCGCCTCTCATCGTCGGTCATCCCAGACAAGCCGCGTTAGCCGCGCCCTTCGGTCGCCCGGGATGACTGCAGAAAGGTAGTCGAGGCGTCTTACCGCTCCGCCGAAGCCGCCCAGATATTGATCCCGCCATCGACGGCATGCTTGTCGATCGCGGCCAACTCCTCGGCCGAGAATTCCGCGTTCTTCAGCGCCGCGACGCAGTCCGTGACCTGCTCCGGCCGGCTCGCGCCGATCAGTGCCGAGGTCACGCGCCCGCCGCGCAGCACCCAGGCGATTGCCATCTGTGCGAGGCTCTGGCCACGTGCCGCCGCGATCTCGTTCAGCGCCGCGATGCTCCTGAGATTGCCTTCGCTGAGAAAGCCGTCGCGGAAGGACGGTGCCTTCTTGTCGGCGCGGCTGCCGGCCGGCACGCCCTTGAGATATTTGTCGGTCAGCATGCCCTGCGCCAGCGGCGAGAACACGATCGAGCCGATGCCTTCCGCGTCGAGCGTGTCGAGCAGACGGTCCTGCTCGATCCAGCGATTGAGCATCGAATAGCTCGGCTGGTGGATCAGGCAGGGCGTGCCGAGCCGGCGCAGGATGGCGACCGCCTCCTGCGTGCGCTTCGCATTGTAGGAGGAGAGGCCGACATAGAGCGCCTTGCCCTGGCGCACGATGGCGTCGAGCGCGCCCATCGTCTCCTCCAGCGGCATGTTCGGGTCGAAGCGATGCGAATAGAAGATGTCGACATAGTCGAGCTTCATCCGCTTCAGGCTCTGGTCGAGGCTGGAGATCAGGTATTTGCGGCTGCCCCATTCGCCATAGGGGCCGGGCCACATCCGGTAGCCGGCCTTGGTCGAGATCACCAGTTCGTCGCGATAGCCGGTGAAGTCCTGGCGGAGGATTTCGCCAAAGGCGGTCTCGGCCGAGCCGGGGGGCGGCCCGTAATTATTGGCGAGGTCGAAATGGGTGATGCCGAGATCGAAGGCCGTGCGGCAGATCTCGCGCATGTTGGCGTGTTGGCCGGTCTCGCCGAAATTCTGCCAGAGGCCGAGCGAGAGCGCCGGCAGCATCAATCCGCTGCGGCCGCAGCGGTTATAGCGCATCGCGTCATAGCGGTTCGGATTGACCATGGCTCAGGCCTCTCAATCGATTGAAACGGGCATAAAATGAAGGCCCGGTGGCGTTTGGTCCACCGGGCCTCGTCGTCTTCGGATCGCTATTCGATCAGGCCGCGGCGTAACCGACCGTGCCCTTGATCTCCAAGAACTCCTCGAGGCCGAAGCCGGCATATTCGCGGCCGTTGCCGGACTGCTTGTAGCCGCCGAAGGGTGCGCCGGCGTCCCAGGCCGGGTAGTTGATGTAGACATTGCCCGAGCGCATCTGCGAGGCGACCTTGCGGGCGCGCTCCTGCGAGCCGGACTGGACATAGGACGCCAGGCCGTAAGGCGTGTCGTTGGCGCGCGAGACGACCTCGTCCTCGCTCTTGTAGGGCAGGATCGACAGCACGGGGCCGAAGATCTCCTCGCGGGCGATCGTCATGTCGTCGGTGACGCCGCCGAACACGGTCGGGCGGACATAGTAGCCGCGGTTCAGGCCTTCCGGGCGGCCCGCGCCGCCGGTAACCAGCGTCGCGCCTTCCTTGATGCCGGCCTCGATCAGGCGCTGGACCTTCTCGAACTGCGCCTCGCTCACGACCGGGCCGAGGAACACTCCGTCGGCGGAGGGAGCGCCGACCTTGAGCGGCTCGGCGACCTGCTTGGCGATGGCGAGCGCTTCCTCATGCAGCTTCTCCGGCACGAACATCCGGGTCGGCGCGTTGCAGGACTGGCCGGAGTTGCGCATCACGCTCTCGACGCCGAGCTTCACCGACTTCTTCAGGTCGGCATCGTCCAGGATGATGTTGGCCGACTTGCCGCCGAGCTCCTGATGCACGCGCTTGACGGTATCCGCCGCCGCCTTGGCGACGAGGATGCCGGCGCGGGTCGAGCCGGTGAACGACACCATGTCGACGCCGGGATGACGCGAGATCGCTTCGCCGACCGTCGGGCCGTCGCCGTTGATGAGATTGAACACGCCCTTCGGCACGCCGGCCTCTTCCATCGCCTCGGCGAAGATGATGGCGTTGAGCGGCGCGATCTCGGAGGGCTTCAGCACCATGGTGCAGCCGGCGGCTAGCGCGGGCGCGACCTTGCACATGATCTGGTTGAGCGGCCAGTTCCACGGCGTGATCATGCCGACGACGCCGATCGGCTCCTTGGCGATCAGGGTGGTGCCGCGCAGCTCTTCGAACTCGAAGTTTTCGAGCGTCTCGATCATCTTGGCGAGATGGGCGGTGCCCATCGCCGCCTGCGAGCGGTGCGCCAGTTCCTTCGGCGCGCCCATTTCGCGCGAGAGGATGTTGGCGATGTCGTCGTAGCGCTTCTTGTAGGCCTCGGCGAGGCGGCGCATCAGGGCGAGGCGATCGGCCTTGGAGGTCGCGGCAAACGCCGGGAAGGCGGCGCGGGCGGCGGCGACGGCTTTGTCGACATCGGCCTGCTCGCCGAGCGCGATCGTGGCGAAGACTTCCTCGTTCGACGGATCGACCACGCCGAGCGTGCGATTGCCCGACGGCTTCACCCATTGGCCATCGATATAGAATTCGAGCTCATGTGCCATGGTCTGGTCTCCTGCCTTCGTCTTGGCCCAGGGCGCACACGATCCGCCGGAAAGCGGCCGATCGTCCAAGTCCCGGGGCGGGAACTGTCGATGTCCAAGCGAAAGGCGGCCCTGCGCGATCATGCATCGCCGGCCGCCACCAACGCCGTATCTGACGAGACATAACGTTAGGGGGCGGATGCGCGCCTGTCACGGGGCGCCGCGCCGCTTTTACGGATGGCCGCCATGCAGCGGCGCTTCTTGTGGAGGCTATAGCCGCGCTTTGACGCTGCGCGGCGTCGCCAGCAGCAGACTGGTCTCGCTGTTGGTGACGCCGGGGATCATGCGGATGCGCCGGAGCACCTGGTCGAAGGCGATCAGGTCGGAGGTGCCGAGCTCGACCACCAGGTCCCAGTTGCCGTTGGTCGTGTGGATGCTGGAAACCTCGGTGAAGCCCGAGAGCGCGTCGATCACCGAATCCGCCGCCTGCCCGGCGATCTCGATCATGGTGATGCCGCGCACGGGCAGGTCGATCGCATCCGAGCGCAGGATCACGGTGAAGCCGATGATCTCGCCGGATTGCTCCAGCTTCTCCAATCGCGCGCGCACCGTCGCGCGGGTCAGGCCGAGATCGGCGGCGAGGTCGGAGATGCTGCGCCGCCCGTCATGGCGCAGCAGGGTGATGAGCTTGCGGTCGAGATCGTCCATTGTCCGAAATGGATAGATCACTTTGCCATTTCGATCAATCTTGCTCCCGATCTGGTCGTTTTGGCTTCTTTCGCCTACCGTTGAAAACGAGGACAATGGCTCCTTCAACGAGAACAGCGTGGGGAACCATGATTCAGCAGCTCAACGTCGTGCCTTTCGTCAGCGTCGACCACATGATGAAGCTGGTCCATGCGATCGGTATCGAGCGGATGCTGTCCGAGATCGCTGTTTATATCGAGGACGATTTCCGGCGCTGGGAGATATTCGACAAGACGCCGCGCATCGCCTCGCACAGCCTCGAAGGCGTGATCGAACTGATGCCGACCAGCGACGGCAAGCTCTACGGCTTCAAATACGTCAACGGCCACCCCAAGAACATGAAGGCAGGCCTCCAGACGGTCACCGCCTTCGGCCTGCTCTCGGATGTCGCGACCGGCTATCCCGTGCTGCTCTCCGAGATGACCATCCTGACGGCTTTGCGCACCGCGGCGATGTCGGCGGTGGCGGCCAAGCACCTCGCGCCGAAGAACGCCGCGGCCATGGCGATCATCGGCAACGGCGCGCAGTCCGAGTTCCAGGCCTTCGCCTTCCGCGCGATCCTCGGCATCGAGAACCTCAGGCTTTACGATGTCGATCCGGCCGCGACAGAGAAATGCGCCCGCAATCTCGCCCGCCATGGTTTCAGGATCACCCGCTGCGCCACCGCGATGGAAGCGGTCGAGGGCGCCGAGATCGTCACCACCGTCACGGCGGACAAGCAGTACGCGACGATCCTGACCGACAACATGGTCGGCGCCGGCATCCATATCAACGCGGTCGGTGGCGACTGTCCCGGCAAGACCGAGATCCACCGCGACGTGCTGCTGCGCTCCTCGATCTTCGTCGAGTATCCGCCGCAGACCCGCATCGAGGGCGACATCCAGCAGCTCGACGCCGATCATCCGGTCGAGGAGCTCTGGAAGGTCATCACGGGGGCGGCTCAGGGCCGCACCGATACCCGCCAGATCACGATGTTCGACTCGGTCGGCTTCGCGATCGAGGACTTTTCGGCTCTGCGTTATGTCTATGAGCGCATCCGCGGGGCCGGCACCTATGTCGATCTCGATCTGATCGCCGATCCCGACGATTCCCGCGATCTCTTCGGCATGCTGATGCGCGCCGCGCCGGGCGCTGCTGCGGCAGCCTGAGCTTCAGCCAGTCTGACAAAGCGCGAGGAACGCCGCCGCCGCCTTGGCGAGATAGCGTTCCCTATGGCGCAAAGCGAGGAAGCGGCGCTTCGGCAGCGGCAACGCCACGGTCGCGAGCCGCCCGGCTGCGATCGCGTTGGCGGCGACGAGCCGCGAAATTGCCGTCGCCCCGGCGCCGGACGCAACGGCGGCGCAGATCGCCTCGTTGGATGGCAATTCCAGCGCCACGGAGAGACCGTTCGCGGCGAGACCGAGTCCCGGCAGTGCCGCCTCGAACATGGCGCGCGTTCCCGAGCCCGGTTCGCGCAGGACCCACGCGCCTTGCTGCAATTCGGCAGCGGAAGGGGCCGCCTTGGCCCAGGGATGACCGGTCGGCACGACGATGACGAGTTCGTCCTCGTCGACCTCGGTCATCGCCAGCGCCGGGTCATCGATCTCGCCCTCGATGAAGCCGAGATCAGCTCCGCCGTCATGGATCGCGGCGCTGACCGTCTCCGTGTTGCCGAGAGCGAGCGAGACGGTGATGCCGGGATGCTCGCGGCGAAAGCGCTGGATCAGCGGCGGCAGCCAGTAATTCGCCACGGTCTGGCTCGCCATCAGCGCAAGCGAGCCGCGTGCCAGCCCCGAGAGGTCGGAGAGCACCGCTTCCGCTGCCGTCGCCCGTGCCAGCACGGCGCGGGCCTCGATCAGGAAGAGCTTCCCGGCCTCGGTCAGGGCGATGCGCCGGCCGATTCGGTCGAACAGCTTCGTCGCATAGCGCGCCTCCAGCGTCGTGATCGCGGAGCTCACGGCCGATTGCGTGAGATGGAGGGCGCGCGCGCCTTGCGTCAGATGCTCGCGTTCGGCGACGGCGACGAAGATGCGAAGCTGTTCGAGCGTCATGCTTGCACCTTAAGCCGTTTCACGGCGCCGGCATCTCCGCCAGGAAGGACAGATAGGCCGGGTTGTCACTCTCGCTCCAATAGGGATAGCCGAGCGCATCGAGCCGCTTGGCGAGCTGGCCGCGCTGGGAAGGCGGGATCTGGATGCCGGCGAGGATGCGCCCGTAATCGGCGCCGTGATTGCGGTAATGGAACAGCGAGATGTTCCAGTCGGCCGAGAGGCTGTTGAGGAACTTCAGCAGCGCGCCCGGCCGCTCCGGGAACTGGAAGCGGAAGATCAATTCGTCGCCGAGCCCCGGCGCCTTGCCGCCGACCATGTAGCGGATATGCAGCTTCGCAAGCTCGTTGTCGCTCATGTCGAGCACGGGATAGCCGTGCTCGGAGAGCATCGCGATGATCTGGCGTTTCTCGGCATCGCCCTCGGAGAGCTGCACACCAACGAAGATGCGCGCCGCCTTCGGATCGGAATAGCGGTAGTTGAACTCGGTGATCGCGCGCCGGCCGAGCAGTTCGATGAAGGCGCGGTAGGCACCGGGCCTTTCGGGGATGGTCACCGCCAGCAGCGCCTCGCGGTGCTCACCGATCTCGGCCCGCTCGGCGATATGGCGCAACCGGTCGAAATTCATGTTGGCGCCGCTGTTGATCGCGATCAGCGCGCCGGTGCGCTTGGGCTCGCGCGCCGCATAGGCCTTCAGGCCGGCGAGGCTGACAGCGCCCGAAGGCTCGGCGATGGCGCGGGTATCCTCGAAGATGTCCTTCACCGCCGCGCAGATCTCGTCGGTCGAGACGATGACGACCTCGTCGAGCAATTCGCGGCAGAGCCTGAACGTCTCCTCGCCGGCCTGCCGCACGGCGACGCCGTCGGCGAAGAGCCCGACCTGATCGAGCACGACGCGCTTCCCCGCCGCGATGGCGCCGGCCATGGAGGCGGCGTCCTCCGGCTCGACGCCGATCACCTTGATCTCAGGGCGCAGGAATTTCGCGTAGACCGCGACCCCGGCCGCGAGCCCGCCGCCGCCGATCGGCACGAAGATCGCCTCGATCGGCTCGGAATGCTGGCGCAGGATTTCCATGCCGACCGTGCCCTGGCCGGCGATCACGTCCGGATCGTCATAGGGGTGGACGAAGGTCAGCCCCTTCTCGGCTTCGAGCTTGCGGGCATGGCCATAGGCCTCGTCGAAATTCTCGCCATGCAGCACGACGCGTCCGCCCATGCTGCGCACGGCCTGCACCTTGATGTCCGGCGTGGTGCGCGGCATCACGATGGTTGCCTTGATGCCGAGCTTCTTCGCCGCCAGCGCCACGCCCTGTGCATGGTTGCCGGCCGAGGCGCAGATCACGCCGCGCTCGGCCTCGACCGCGGTGAGCCCGGCGATCTTGTTGTAGGCGCCGCGCAGCTTGAACGAGAAGACCGGCTGCAGGTCCTCGCGCTTCAGCAGGGCGCTGCCGCCGATGCGCGCGGACAATCGCGGCAGCGGGTCGAGCGGGCTTTCGATCGCGACGTCGTAGACGCGCGCCCCGATGATCTTGCGGATGTAGTCTTGCATGGCCGGCCCGTCCTTAGAGGCGGCGATAGTCCGATGTGCGGCTATGTCAATCGCGATCGTTGCGTGCGGCGAGGGGCGGTTGGTATCGGCCATGCGCCGGGCGGGATTGCCAAGCCCCCGGCCGGCGCGCCAAAGCGTTGGGGGAACAAGGTGCCGCGCAGCGACGGCGCCGCAGAGGTGGAGACGAGCATGAGCTGGGGCAATCGCGACTTCATGATCCCGGGCAGGCCGGTTGCGGTCGGCGATCGCGGCATGGCCGCGACCTCGCACCCGGCCGCGACGCTGGCAGCGGTCGAAATCCTGCGCAATGGCGGTAATGCCATCGACGCCGCGATTGCGGCGGTTGCCGTTCAGGCCGTCGTTGATCCGCACATGACCGGCATCGGCGGCGACTGCTTCGCGATCTATGCCCCGGCCAATGGCAAGATGGTCGCGATCAACGGCTCAGGCCGTTCGGCCGCCAAGGCCGAGCTCGGCTGGTTCCTCGGCCAGGGCATGACCGCGATCGCGGCGGATTCGCCCCACGCCGTCACCGTGCCCGGCGCGATCGACGCCTGGTGCCGCCTCGTCGCCGATCATGGCAGCAAGAGCCTCGACGAGATCTTCTCAGCCGCGATCCGCGCCGCCGAGGAAGGCTTCGTCGTCACGCCGCGCGTCGCGTTCGACTGGGCCAAGGCGCGGGGCCGCATCGAGAAGCACGGCCTCGGCAACGCCGTCTACCTGCCGGGCGGCAATCCCCCGGCCGTCGGCGACAAGATGGTCCACCCCGCGCTCGGCAACATGCTGCGCCGCATCGCCCGCGAGGGCCGCTCGGCCTTCTACGAGGGCGAGCTCGCGCAGGATATGGTCTCCGTGCTCAACGCCGCCGGCAGCCTGATCAGCCTCGAGGACTTCGCCGCCTCGAAGCCTGATTATGTCGACCCGATCGGCGCCGATTATCGCGGCCACCGCCTGTGGGAATGCCCGCCGAACGGCCAGGGCATCGCCGCGCTGCTGATCGCGCGCATCCTCGAAGGCTTCGACATGAAGGACGAGAAGCTCAGCGAGGCCGACCGCATTCATCTCCTCGCCGAAGCCAGCAAGGCGGCCTATCGTCAGCGCGACGCGTTGGTCGCCGATCCGGCCGTCAGCCCCTTCGACACCGAGGCCTTCCTGTCGGACCAGTTCGTCGGCCGCATCCGCCGGGAGATCAGCCTGGAGAAGGCTGCGGCACCCGAAGTCTTCGACATGCCGCTGCACAAGGACACGATCTATCTCTGCGTCGTCGACGGCCAGGGCAACATGGTCTCCTTCATCAACTCGCTGTTCTCCGCCTTCGGCAGCGGCATCTATGCGGCCAAGGCCGGCGTCATGCTGCAGAACCGCGGCTCGGGCTTCCGCCTGATCGAGGGCCATCCCAATGCGATCGCCCCGCGCAAGCGCCCTTTCCACACGATCATCCCCGGCATGCTGGCCAAGGACGGCAAGCCGATCATGCCGTTCGGTGTGATGGGCGGCCAGTACCAGTCGACCGGCCACGCCCATTTCCTCTCCGGCATCCTCGACCGCGGCTTCGATCCGCAGCAGGCTTCGGATGCGCCGCGCAGCTTCGCCTATGACGGCAAGCTTTCGCTGGAGACGACGATCCCCGCCAGCATCGCCGCCGATCTCAAGGCGCGTGGTCACGATGTCGTCTGGTCCGAGGAGCCGCTCGGTGGCTGCCAGGCGATCTGGGTCGATCACAAGCGCGGCGCGATGTTCGGCGCCTCCGACCATCGCAAGGACGGTTTCGCGCTTGCCGTCTGAGGAACCCGGCCTTAACGCCCCTCCGCTATCGCTCGTCGCCAGCGAGGGAGGGGCGCTTTGGCTCAGGACAAGCCATTCGGCTGGGGGATCATGGGCACCGGCGCCATTGCCGGGCTCTTCGCTGCCGATCTCGGCCTCTTGCCGCAGGCCCGCATCGTCGCCGTGCATTCGCGTTCCCTCGAGAAGGCGCAGAGCTTTGCGGCGCGCTTCGGCGAGGTGAAAGCCTATGACGACGAAGCCGCCTTCCTCGCCGATCCCGCGATCGAAGCGGTCTATATCGCGACGCCCAACCATCTCCACGCCGCGCAGGCGCTGATGGCCATCGCGGCCGGCAAGCCTGTCCTGATCGAGAAGCCGATCGCGCTGGCGAGCGCCGATGTCGAGGCGATCGCGCAGGCGGCAGATGAGCGCGGCGTCTTCGCGATGGAGGCTCTGTGGAGCCGCTTCCTGCCGGCGGTTCGCCGGGCGCGCGAGCAGATCGCCGCGGGTCGCATCGGCAAGGTCCGGCGCATCCGCGCCGATCTCTCCTATCTCCATCCCGAAGAGCCGGGCAGCCGCTTCTTCGATCCCGCTCTTGGCGGTGGTGCAGCCTTTGATCTCGGCGTCTATCCGCTGTCGCTGGCCCTGCATCTGCTGGGCGAGCCGCAGGCCGTGAGCGGGAGCTGGCTCGCCGCTGGAACCGGCATCGACCGGCGCAGCAGCTTCCGGCTGGATTATCCGGCGGCAACCGCAGAACTGTCCTGCGGCTTCGACCGGAACGGGACGAACCGGTTCCTGGTCCAGGGCGAGCGCGGTGGGCTCATCTTCGAGGCACCGTTCCTGAAGGCCCAGCGATTGAGCTGGCATGCCGATGCCGGCCGTGCAGCCGCGGCTTACGAGCGTGGAACAGGCGGGATGGCGCGCCTGCTCGACCGTCTTCCCCAGTCAGGCCGGATCAGCGAAAAAGTCGCCTTTCCCGGCAACGGCCTTCGGTTCCAGGCCGAGGCGGTGATGGCGACGGTTCGTGTGGGGAAAAGCGCTTGCGCGGAGATGCCGCTCGGCGAAAGCGCGGCCGTCTTGCGGATCATCGAAGCGGTGCGGGCACAGCCGGCCAGAGCGCCCTGACCAACCTGCTCAGTGGCGCGTGCCGCAGGTGAAGGCGCCGCAGCGGACCTTGTCGGCCAGCGTTTCGGCGAATGTCGCGGTCGCGTCCTCGCCATAGGTCTCGACCAGCGTGCGCAGGGCCGCGAACAGGGCGGCATGGGCCATGGCGTCGGGATCGAGCCCGTCCTGCTGCGCCTCGTTGAACGCGTCCTCGACATAGCCATAGGCCACGCGGCGGACGTCGCCGTGGTCGTCTTCGGCGAGATTCGGGTCGAGCATCGTGTCGTCTGGCTGGATCGGCATCGAAACGGGACTCTTGAGCCTTCTGTCTGACGCGAATCGCGGCGCTTTTGCTCCGGATCGCGACGGTTGGGCGATGCCCAAGACATAGGCCGTGCCAGAGCGGCACGCTACCGTGGCCTTTAAGAAAGGTTAACGCGACCGGGAAAATCCGGTGGAAGAAGCGCTACGGCAACAGCTGTTGCCTATCCGCCATAGCGCCCGGCGAGCGCCCGCGACAGCACCTCGCCCTCGGCCGCCAGTCGCGAGGAGGCCTCCTGGCTGGCCTCGGTACAGGAGCGATGGGTCAGGGAATAGGCCTTGAAGCCGCGATTGAACGCTGCGGCTAACCGATCCCGGCGCTGTGGCGTCCGGCCCTCGGCCTCGATCAGGGCGGCCATGCGCGCCCGCCAGTCCTGCGCCTCCCGGCCGCCGCAAAGCGTCCTGAGATAGGCGAGCGAGCCCATGATCTCGGAGAGCTGCAGGAGCTGCGGCTCGTAGGGCGGGGCGGCCGGTTCAGCCGGCTGTTGTTCGATGGGCTTGGTCGCAGGAGGCTTCGCGACCGGCTGTTGGGGTCGCTGCTGCGCCTCCGCCGTAATCGGCAGCAGGAGCAGGGCGGCCAGCAGCGCCGGATGGCGAAGCCGGGGAATCATGATGCCGACAAGTCGGCACTGAAGAGCTGGTGCGCGCGGCGCAGCACGTCGCCAAGTTCGCGCGTGGTTGCGAGGCCACCGAGCTTGAGCGGGTCGGCCCACATCACCGCCCCTGCCTCCGGCCCCGTCCGGGGCTCGCCGGAAAGCCACTCGCCGATGAAGGAGGCGACGACGAAATGATGGGTCACCGCGCCCTTCGAATCGCGCCCGAAGATCTCGACATGGCGGTTGAAGCCGAGGATGCGGGCGCTGACGCCGACCTCTTCCTCCAGCTCGCGCAGGGCCGCTTCCTCGAGCGTTTCGCCGGCCTCGACCTTGCCGCCCGGCAGCGACCAGAGCTGGTCGGCCGGGGGCTTGGTCCGCGTCGCCAGCAGCACCTTGCCATCGCGGAACACGGCGATGGACGCCGCCAGCACCGGCCGCGCCGCGGCCCGGCCGGGCGTGGGGAAGCGGATGACCTGGCCGCTGTCGTCGCTCATGCCAGGAACTCACGCATCAGACGTGCTGCCCGCCATTGATGTGGAGCTCCGAGCCGGTGACGTAGCTTGAGGCGTCCGTGCAGAGGAAATAGATCGCCTTGGCGACCTCGTCGGGCCTGCCGAGGCGCTGCATCGGCAGGGTCGCGACGATCTTCTCGGTACCCGGCGACAGGATCGAGGTGTCGATCTCGCCGGGCGAGATCGCGTTGACGCGCACGCCGAGCGGGCCGAAATCGGCGGCCATCTCGCGGGTCAGGCTGGCGAGCGCCGCCTTCGAGGTCGCATAGGCCGCCCCGGCGAAGGGATGGACGCGCGAGCCCGCGATCGAGGAGACGTTGACGATCGCGCCCTTGGCGGCGGTCAGCTCGTCGAGCAGGCCGCGCGCCAGCATGATCGGCGCGAAGAAATTGACCTGGAAGACCTTGTGCCAGTCGTTGAACGAGGTGGTGGCGGCGCCGAGACGTTCGCCATTGCGCCCCTTCGGCGAGATGCCGGCATTGTTGACCAGCGCGTTGAGCTTGCCACCCTCGACCGCGAGCCGCTTCTTGATCTCGGCAATGCCGCGCATCGTGTCTTCGGGGTCGCCGAGGTCGATCTGGACATGGTCGTCGGCGCCCGACGGCCAGGGGCACTTGTCGGAGAAGGCCTGGCGCGAGCAGGACAGGATGCGCCAGCCCGCCATGGCGAACTGCATCACCGTGGCGTGCCCGATGCCGCGGCTCGCGCCGGTCAACAGCATGACCGGGCGCTTGCCCGGTTCGGTCTTCGGAAAATCGAACTTCGGCATCGCCATGGGGCTGATTTCCTCAGGGGTAGAAGCGCGTCTTCGTCCAGGGCGCGTCGGACGCCTCGCGACGGAAGATGATGCGGTCATGCAGACGGAAGGCGCCGTCGCGCCAGAACTCGATATAGGTCGGGGTGATGCGAAACCCGCGCCAGTAGGCCGGGCGCGGAATCTCGCCGATGCCGAATTTCAGCGTGTAGCTCGCGACGGCCTTCTCCAGCGCGAAGCGGCTTTCCAGCGGGCGCGACTGCTGCGAGGCCCAGGCACCGATGCGGCTGTCACGCGGGCGGGACTGGAAATAGGCATCTGACTCGGCGTCGGTGACCTGGGTCACTGTGCCGCGGATGCGGATCTGCCGGCGCAGGCTCTTCCAGTGGAACAGCGCGGCGGCCTTGGGCTGGCCGATAAGCTCCTGCCCCTTCTGGCTTTCGGTGTTGGTGTAGAAAACGAATCCATCCGGTCCGTGACCCTTGAGCAGCACCATGCGGCTGTTCGGCATGCCTTCGGCGTCCACGGTCGAGAGCGCCATGCCGGTCGGATCGTTCGGCTCCGATTTCGTGGCCTCGTCCAACCACTTCTGGAACAAGGCGAAAGGCTCGTTTTCCTCGGTGAAGTCACCGCTCGTTAACGGTTGCACGTTCTAATCCTCGGTCAGTGAAAATGGGCGTTGGGCGAGCGCAGAAGTGATCCGGGTTCAATCGGCTGGTCTATATAGGGCAGGGGCGGGGGCGTTCCAAAGCCTCAACCGTTGCGCAGCCCCCATGCGCCCGCTGGCTGCCGCCATGCTGTTGGGGCTGCTGAGCGCCGGCTGTTCCGTCTCCTTCCCGATTCTCGGGCTGTCGAGCAAGAGCGAGGACGAGATCGTCGCAACCGCGGCAATGACGACCTCTTCGGTCCTCCCGGCCCGCGGCGCAGACCACGCCGGCCCGCTCGCCAGCCTGGCGGCGGATCTGGGACCGGAAGACATGCGCCGTGCCGATGGCGCGATGGGCGTGGCGCTCGATCCGCAAGGCAACGGAGCCGCCGTTTCCTGGGACAATCCCCAGAGCGGAATCAAGGGCTCCTTCATACCCGTGGGCGGCCCGTTCCTGCGCTCCGACGAGATCTGCCGCGCCTTCATCGCCAGCGTTCAGACGCAGGCCCGGCCGGTCAAGCTGCAGGGCACGGCCTGCCGCCCCTCCGGCGGCGAATGGGCCGTCAAGGATATGGGCCCCTGGAAGGGCCTGAGCTGAGGTTTTTCACGCCGCTTGCGTCCTCGTCGCGCCGGGTGCAAAACGGCCTCGATCAGGTGTTGCGCATGCGCCACACCGTCCCCACATGAGGTGAAGCGGACGGCTGGCGGCATTGGCGCCGGCCGTCTGACCTAGATCGCCGCGCGTCCGCACGGACGCGACAACGGTGATCTATATATTTGTTATCGCGTCGGATTTTTCCGAAAAGTGGTATCCACTTTTCGGTCCGATGCTATGGCGTGGAAACGAGGTTTTGGATGCGCGATCCCTATCAGGTTCTGGGCGTCGCCCGCGGCGCGAGCGATGCGGAGCTGAAGAAGGCTTTCCGCAAGCGCGCCAAGGAGCTGCACCCGGACCGCAACCGGGACGACCCCAAGGCGCAGGACAAGTTCTCCGAGCTCAATGCCGCCTATGAAATCGTCGGCGACGAGACCAGGCGCAAGCAGTTCGACCGCGGCGAGATCGATGCCGAGGGCAAGCCGCGCTTCCAGGGCTTCGAGGGCATGGGTGCCGGCCGGGGCGGGCGCAGCGGGGGCTTCGAGTTCAATTTCGGCCAGGGCGGCGGCCATCCCTTTGGCGGTCGCGGTGGCCCGGGCGCGGGGGGCGGCGATGCCGGCTTCGACGCCTCCGACATCTTCTCCTCGCTCTTCGGCGAGGGCTCCCGGCGCGCTCGTGGCAAGCCCGAGCCGCAGAAGCCGCCGGAGCAGAGTTTTACGCTCGAGGTGACTTTGGCGCAGGCCACGACCGGTGGCACGCGCCGGGTCAAGCTGCCGGGCGGGCGCGAGGTCGAGATCACCATTCCCGAGGGGGTGAGCGACGGCAAGGTCATGCGCCTGCGCGGGCTCGGCCAGACCGATCCGTTCTCCGGCGAGGTCGGCGACGTGATGATGACCATCAAGGTGAAGCCGGATTCCCGCTTCGCCGTCGATGGCAACGATCTGCGCACCCGCGTCGCGGTGCCGCTGGCCAAGGCGGTGCTCGGCGGGCCGCTGCATGTGCCGACGCTGACCGGCGCAGTCGAGATGAACATCCCGCCGCTGACCGGCACGGCCCGGCAGTTCCGCCTGCGCGGCAAGGGTCTCAAGGGCGAGAAGGGCGCTGTCGGCGATCTCTTCGTCGCCATCGATATCGAGATGCCTGCGAGCGATGCCGAACTCACCGCGCTGATGAAGGCGCGGGACGAGGCGAACTGAGCCGGCGAGATGCCGGTTCGGCCGAAAGCCGGGTTGGATCGCGCGCTCATGCGCGATTCAGCCGTGGAGGCTGGCATCAAAGCGGTTCCCGTTTTCCTGCGACTGTTCTAAGAGACCTGCTCGTCATTCATCTGCGGGTCTCCCATGCCTGATTCCAACGCCGTTTCGCCGACCGCAAATCTCCTCAAGGGCAAGCGCGGGCTCGTGATGGGCGTCGCGAATAACCGGTCCATCGCCTGGGGCATCGCCAAGGCTGCGGCCGATGCGGGTGCGGAACTCGCCTTTACCTATCAGGGCGATGCGCTGAAGAAGCGCGTGGAGCCGCTCGCCAAGGAGCTCGGCGGCCATGTCGTCGGCCATTGCGACGTCACCGATGGCGCCACGATCGACGCGGTCTTCGCCGAGGTCGAGAAGCTCTGGGGCAAGCTCGATTTCGTCGTCCACTGCATCGCCTTCTCCGACAAGGACGAGCTGACCGGCCGCTATGTCGAGACGAGCGAGGCGAACTTCACCAAGTCGCTGCTGATCTCCTGCTATTCCTTCACCGCGATCACCCAGCGCGCCGAGAAGCTGATGCCGGATGGCGGCGCCATGCTGACGCTGACCTATTACGGCGCCGAGAAGTGGATGCCGCACTACAACGTCATGGGCGTCGCCAAGGCTGCTCTCGAGTCGAGCGTGCAGTATCTCGCCGCCGATCTCGGCCCCTCGAAGATCCGCGTCAACGCGATCTCGGCCGGCCCGATCAAGACGCTCGCCGCCTCCGGTATCGGCGATTTCCGCTACATCCTGCGCTGGAACGAGTACAACTCGCCGCTGCGCCGCACGGTCACGATCGAGGAGGTCGGCGAGACCGCGGTCTTCCTCGTCTCCGACATGTCGCGCGGCATCACCGGCGAGATCATGCATGTCGATGCCGGCTACCATGTCGTCGGCATGAAGGTGCCGACCGCGCCGGACATCTCGCTCGACAAGGGCGAGTGATTACGTCGGATCGACCGGCCGCTCGGCCTGATCGATCCGATGCGATGCGCTAGGCAGCCAGCAGAGCCTTCAAACGATCCGTCGCGGTCTCGTCGCGGCGGATCGTTTCGTCTGTGGCGGCCGCCAGAAGCTCGGCCACGCTGCGCCCGCCGATCCGGCGCTGCGGCAGGATCTCCGCCAGCGGCGTCAGCACGAAGGCGCGCTCCGGGATGCGCGGGTGCGGGATCTGCAGGCGCGCCTGGTCGATGATCGCGTCGCCATAGGTCAGGATGTCGATGTCGAGCGTGCGCGGTCCCCAGCGCTCGCGGCGCTCGCGACCGCCGGCGCGCTCCAGCTCCAGGCAGAAGGCGAGCAGGTCCGCCGGTTGCAGCGAGGTCTCTACCAGCGCGGCCATGTTGAGGAATTCCGGCTGGTCGGTCTTGCCCCAGGGGGGCGTGCGATAGACCGAGGACAGCCGGCCGAGCGTGACGGCCGGATGCGCGCGCAGTCCCTTCAGCGCCGCGGCGAAGGCCGCGACGGGGTCGCCGATATTGCCGCCGAAGGCGAGTGCGGCTTCAACCTTCACGCTGGAACCTCAACTGGATGCCGACCGAGCCGAGCGTCGCCGGGATTGGCGGTGCCGGTTTGCGCAGCGTGACCTCGACAGCCTCGACAGTCGGGAAAGCCTCGAAGATCGCCAGTGCCACGGCACGGGCCGCGCCTTCGAGCAGATGGTAGCGCTGGGCGGTGAAGGCCTCGGCGACGATGGCGACGGCCCGGCCGTAATCGACGGTATCGGCCAAGCGGTCGCTGGCGGCGGCGGCGCGCAGATCGGCGTCGAGCACGAGGTCGAGCACGAAGCGCTGGCCCAGCCGCTCCTCTTCCGAGAAGAAGCCGTGATAGGCGTAGATATCGAGTTTCTCGATCAGGATGCGGCCGGTTTCGCTCACAGGTCTGCTTTCATGCTGTCTTCGATGGCCGCCCAGGTCTTCAGCGCGTCGATATGCGGGGCGACGTCATGGGCGCGGATGATCGCGGCGCCGCGGCTCGCGCCGTAGAGATGCGCGGCGATGCTGGCGGCGAGCCGTTCGGCCGGAACCTCCCGGCCGGTGATGCGCCCGAGCGTCGACTTGCGGGAGGCGCCGAGCAGGACCGGGCAGCCGAGCACGGCGAGCCGGTCGAGATGGCGGATCAGGTCGAGATTCTGACGCACGGTCTTGCCGAAGCCGATGCCGGGGTCGACGACGATCTGGCTCCGGGGCACGCCCGCTTGCGTCGCGATCGCGATCGAGCGTTCGAGGAAGCGCAACACATCGTCGAAGATGTCGATGGAGGCGTCTATGCTCTCGCGGTTATGCATGAGGATGATCGGCGCGCCGGTCCGTGCGGCGACCGCGGCGATGCGCGGGTCGCGCTGGGCACCCCAGACGTCGTTGACGATCGAGGCGCCCGCGGCGAGCGCCGCTTCCGCGACCTCGGCCTTGTAGCTGTCGATCGAGATCGGCGTGTCGACCTTGGCCTTCAGCCCGGCGATGACCGGCAGCACCCGGCCCATCTCGGTCGCGGCATCGACGGTGGCGTGGCCGGGCCTTGTCGACTCGCCGCCGATATCGACGATGGCGGCGCCTTCCGCCGCGAGGCGTGCGCCATGGGCGACAGCCGCTTCGGCACTCTTCAGCAGCCCGCCATCCGAGAACGAATCGGGCGTGATATTGACGATGCCCATGACGAGCGGCGTCGCGGACAGGACGAGGCTGCGGCCGTCGGGCAAGGTGAGGGCAGGGGACATGTGGTTCCGCGGGTGACTAGCTAGGGCGCTATACACAGGCCGTGTAAATTCGGCCACAGAAAGCGGCCGATTGTCGCCATCGGCGGAAAGCGGGTCTCCGGGCGGCCCAAGGGCTTTGACCCTGCCGGTGCCGGCGTGCAGAAGCGTGACATGGTTCCGCTCACGCTTCCCCACCGCCTTATCCTCGTCCGTCACGGCGAAACCGACTGGAATCGCGAGGGCCGGCTGCAAGGCGGGCAGGACATTCCGCTCAACGATCTTGGCCGCCGCCAGGCCGCCGAGGCCGCCGGCCGCCTGAAGGCGCTCGAGCCGGCCTATGCCGATCTCGACTATATCGGCTCGCCGATGCAGCGGGCGCGTGAGACCATGGATATCCTCCGGCGCGAGCTCGCCCTGCCCGAAGACGGGTACACGATCGACGACCGCCTGCGCGAATTGACCTTCGGCGAGTGGGAGGGCTTCACCTGGCGCGACATTCGCAAGGCCGAGCGCGAGCAGGCGCATCTGCGCGAGCGCGACAAATGGGGCTTCGTGCCGCCGGGCGGCGAGAGCTATCGCATGCTGGCCGAGCGCGTCCGCCCGGTTCTCGAAGAGCTCAAGCGCGAGACGGTGATCGTCAGCCATGGCGGCGTGGCGCGTGCCGTGCTGGCGCTGGTCGGCGCGGTGGCGCCGCGCGAGGCGTCGATGGTCGAGATCTGGCAGGGCAAGCTGCTCGTCGTCAGCGGGAACAAGGCGGACTGGCTCTGAGTTTGCACACAGCCGGACCGTGATGGGCCCGGTGGCATTCATGGGCGGTTCAGGCGTGATCTTGCAGGGAGAATATGCTAGCGAAGCGGCGTGATGCGGCGGCCTGCCCGGCCGGGGGGCTCACGCGGATGTCGCGGCGCGGGAGCGGCGATTCCGGTTTTCTTCACGGGGTGCGTGATAGGGCGCTACAGGACCGAGGGCAGGGTCTGCCGCGGTGTCAGCGGCGGGCCTTTCAGCGCAGCGGGGCGCGATGAACGATATGACGAAGCTGTCGGCGGCGTCTGACGCGGCTGCCGCCAACACTCTTGCCATGCTGGCTGGCGAGAAGCGTCCCGATTTGATTCGGGACGAGGTTCTGGCCGAAATTTTCGCGGCGACCGTCGCGACCCGCCCCGATCATCCCGCGCTCACCGATCTCACCCGCCGCCTGAGCTATGCCGAGGTTTGGGCACAGGCCGGGCGCCAGGCCCGGGGCCTCCAGCTCGCCGGTATCGGGCCGGGCGACATGGTCGGCCTGTGGATGCCACGCGGCATCGACCTTCTCGTCGCGCAGATCGCGATCACGCGGGCCGGTGCGGCCTGGATTCCCTTCGACGCCGAGGCGCCGGTCGAGCGCATCGCGACCTGCCTCGACGATGCCCAGGCCAAGGGCATCGTCACCTGCACCGGCTGGGCCGGCCGGGCGGAGGCGACCGAGCGCGCCATCTGGACCCCCGAGGGCCTGGTGGCCAGCGCCGATGGCGCGGAACCATTGGCGCGTCCCGCCGGCCTGACGTCGGACCATCCCGCCTACCTGATCTACACCTCCGGCTCGACGGGTACGCCCAAGGCGATCATCATCAGCCACCGCAACATCTGCCATTTCCTGCGCTCGGGTAACGCGCTCTACGGCTTCGGGCCGGACGATGTCGCCTTCCAGGGCGCCTCGGTCGCCTTCGACCTGTCGATGGAGGAGATCTGGACGCCCTATCTCGTCGGCGCGACGCTGTTCGTTGCCACGCCCGAGATGATGGGCGATGCCGAGAAGCTGCCGGCGATCCTGAACGAGGCCGGCGTCACCATCATCGACACCGTGCCGACGCTGCTCGGCATCCTGCCGGCCGACGTGCCCTCGCTGAAGTTGATCCTGCTCGGCGGCGAGGCGCTGCCGCCCGCGATCGTGCAGAAATGGTCGAAGCCCGGCCGGCGCATCCTCAACACCTATGGGCCGACCGAAGCGACGGTGGTCGCGACCGCGGCCGAGGTCGTCCCCGGCGAGACCGTGACCATCGGCAAGCCGATCCCGAACTACACCGCCTATGTCGTCGGCGAGGATATGCGCCTCGTCCAGCCGGGCGAGCAGGGCGAATTGCTGATCGGCGGGCCGGGCGTGGCCAAGGGCTATCATGGCCGGCCCGAGCTGACGGCCGAGAAGTTCATCGCAAACCCTTTCGCCGGCGTGGCGGGCGAGGGCGATCCGATCCTCTACCGCTCGGGCGATGCCGTCAGCCTCGACGAGAACGGCAATATCGTCTTCCACGGCCGCATCGACGACCAGATCAAGATTCGTGGCTTCCGCGTCGAGCTTGGCGAGATCGAATCGAAGCTCGCCGACGAGCCGGGCGTCGCCCAGGCCGCGGTCGTGCTGCGCACGGATGACGGCATCGAGAGGCTCGTCGCCTTCGTCGTGCCGGAGCCCGGCGTCGCGGTCGACGGACCCGTGCTGCGCGCGGCGCTGCGCGAGAAGCTGCCGCCCTATATGGTGCCGGCGCATTTCGAGGCGGCGGGCTCGCTGCCGCGCATGGTCTCCGGCAAGCTCGACCGCAAGATGCTGAAGGCTGCGCCATTGACGGCGCCGAGCGCCGATGGCGAACAGGAGCCGCCACGAAACGCGACCGAAGCTGCGCTGCTGGAGGCGGCCAAGCGCGTGCTCGGCACGGCCAGCTTGCCGCTGGAGGCCGATTTCTTCGTCGATCTCGGCGGCCATTCGCTGCTCGCGGCCCGTTTCATCTCGATCGTTCGCGAGACGCCGGCCTATGCCGGGATCACGCTGCAGGACGTCTATGGCGCCCGCACGCTCCGGGCGATGGCGGCGCTCCTCGACGAGCGCGGCGCCGCGGTGGCCGAGGACCTGTCATTCACGCCGCCGCCCTTCCTGCGCCGCTTCCTCTGCGGCCTCGCGCAGGCTGTGGCGCTGCCGGTCATCATCGGCCTCGCGACGGCGCAGTGGCTCGGCGTCTTCGTCACCTACATGATCCTCTCGGGCGAGGACCTGCCGCTGCTCGGCCAGATCTTCGCGCTGCTCGGCGTCTATGTCGCGATTATCGTCGTGACCGGCCTGATCGCCATCGCGCTGAAATGGCTCGTGCTCGGCCGCACCAAGCCGGGCGTCTATCCGCTCTGGGGGGTCTATTATTTCCGCTGGTGGTTCGCCGCCCGCGTCGCCGGGCTGGTCCATATCAAATGGCTGCAGGGCACGCCGGTGATGCGCTTCTACTGGCGCCTGCTCGGTGCCAAGGTCGGCCGCGACGTCATCATCTCCGATTACGAGGCCGGCGCCATCGACCTGATCGAGATCGGCGACGGCACGAGCTTCGGCTCCAAGACAACCTTCGCGAACGGGGAGGCGATCGGCGACAAGCTGATCATCGGCCGCATCAAGATCGGCAAGGACGTCTCGGCTGGAGCCTCCGTCGTGCTCGGCCACGATGCGGTGATCGGCGACCATGCCGAGATTGGTGACCTAACCGCCATCCCGCCCGGCGCGCATGTTCGCGACGCCGAAATCTGGGACGGCACGCCCGGCCGCAAGATCGGCACGGTCGATGTCGCGGCGCTGCCGCCGCAGGCCGATGCCTCGCCCGGCCGGCGCGCGCTGCTGACGGCCTTCTACATCCTGATGCTGGTGGTGCTGCCGCCGGTCAGCCTGCTGCCGATCTTCCCGGCCTTCTGGCTGTTCGACAAGATCGACTACTTCATCGCCGGCTGGACGGACGTCAGCTATCTCTGGTTCCTGCCGATCCTGACCTGGCCGACCGCGATCGGCCTGATCGCCTTCACCGTGCTGCTGATGGCCGGCCTGCGCTGGGCAATCCTGCCGCGCGTGACCTCCGGCTCCTGGTCGATCCATTCCAGCTTCTACGCCCGCAAATGGACGGTGGCGCTGGCGACCGAGGTGACGCTGGAGACGCTTTCCTCTCTCTTCGCCACCATCTACATGCGTGCCTGGTACCGTCTGATGGGCGCCAGCATCGGCAAGGGTGCGGAAATCTCGACCAATCTCTCCGGCCGCTACGACCTGACTGGCATCGGCGCCGGCAATTTCATCGCCGACGAGGTCGTCTTCGGCGACGAGGACATGCGCCGCGGCTATATGCGGCTCGACGCGACGCGCACCGGCGATCAGGTCTTCGTCGGCAACGATGCGGTGGTGCCGCCCGGCGCCCTCATCCCCGACCGCGTACTGATCGGCATCAAGTCCAAGCCTCCGGCCAATGACCGGATGCAGCCGGGCGATACCTGGTTCGGCTCGCCGCCGATCCGCCTGCCGACGCGACAGAAGGTCGACCTCGGCGCCGACTGGACCTACAAGCCCTCCTTCGCAAAGCAGTTCGGGCGCGGCCTGTTCGAGGCGCTGCACACCTCATTCCCGGCGATGCTGTTTATCACCTTCGGCACGATCGCCGTCGACATGGTGCTGCAGCAGAGGATCAACGAAGGCGACTGGCTTGGCCTCGTCCTGTCCTTCATGGGGGTAGCAGTCGCGATCGCCGTCGTGCAGGCGCTGATCTGCGCCGCCGTGAAATGGCTGATGATGGGCGTCTACAAGCCCGTGATGAAGCCGATGTGGTCGTGGTGGGCGATGCGCACCGAGGCTGTCGCCGTGATGTACTGGGGTCTCGGCGGCAAGGTGCTGTTCGACTATCTGCGCGGCACGCCGTTCCTGCCCTGGTTCCTCATGCTGTTCGGCGCGAAATACGGCAAGGGCGTCTGGCTCGATTCCACGGATATCACCGAGTTCGACTGCATCAAGGTCGGCGATTTCTGCACGGTCAATGCCCATTCGGCGCTGCAGACCCATCTCTACGAGGACCGGGTGATGAAGGTCGGCCGCGTGCGCCTCGGCAAGGGCGTCTGCGTCGGCGCGGGCGCGACCGTGCTCTACGACACCCATGTCGGCGACTACGCCCAGATCGGCCTGCTGACCGTCATCATGAAGGGCGAGAACCTGCCGGCGCACACGCGCTGGGAAGGTGCGCCGGCGGTGCCTGCGAAGACGTCGGCGCATTGAGGCGCGGGCTTGCCGTTTGACCGCCGGTCCCGGCCCGGACTAAGACCCTGCACGGATTTTCGCGCAGGCTCCCATGTCGCATAACAGCTTCGGCCATCTCTTCCGCGTCACCACCTTCGGCGAGAGCCATGGTCCCGCCATCGGCTGTGTCGTCGACGGCTGCCCGCCGCTGCTGCCGCTGACGGAAGCCGATATCCAGGGCGATCTCGACCGGCGCCGGCCCGGCCAGTCGCGCTTCACCACGCAGCGCCAGGAGCCGGACCAGGTCCGCATCGTCTCCGGCGTCTTTGCCCGCGAGAACGACGGCGTGCAGGTCACGACGGGCACCTCGATCGGCCTCCTGATCGACAATGTCGACCAGCGCTCGAAGGATTATTCCGACATCAAGGACAAGTATCGGCCCGGCCATGCCGACTACACCTATGACGTCAAATACGGCATCCGCGACTATCGCGGCGGCGGGCGCTCCTCGGCACGCGAGACGGCGATGCGGGTTGCCGCCGGCGCCATCGCCCGCAAGGTCGTACCCGGCATGATCGTGCGTGGCGCCCTCGTCCAGATGGGTCCGCACAAGATCGACCGCGCCAACTGGGACTGGGATGAGGTCGGCCGCAATCCGTTCTTCTGCCCGGATGCCAAGGCCGCGGCCTTCTTCGAGGGCTATCTCGACGGTGTCCGGAAGTCCGGCTCCTCGATCGGCGCCGTGCTGGAGATCGTCGCCGAAGGCGTGCCGGCAGGCCTTGGCGCGCCGATCTACGCCAAGCTCGATTCCGAGATCGCCGCCGCGCTGATGAGCATCAACGCGGTCAAGGGCGTCGAGATCGGCGAGGGCTTTGCTGCAGCCGCACTCTCCGGCGAGGAGAATGCAGACGAGATGCGCGCCGGTAATGACGGCAAGCCGCTCTTCCTCTCCAACCATGCCGGCGGCATTCTGGGCGGCATCTCGACCGGCCAGCCGATCGTCGCGCGTTTTGCCGTGAAGCCGACCTCCTCGATCCTGGCGACGCGCGCGACTGTGACCCGCACCGGCGGCGAGGCCGAGATGTTCACCAAGGGCCGCCACGACCCCTGCGTCGGCATCCGCGCCGTGCCGGTCGGCGAGGCGATGGTCGCCTGCGTGCTGGCCGATCAGTATCTGCGCCATCGCGCGCAGGTCGGTGTGGTCGAGCCGCGCTGGCCGTTCCAGGAGTGACGCTAAGCGGGGCTCGCCGCAGTGTCGCATCTTGCATTTCAGCAATACTGAAAATGCATCGATCATTCATTGCCGATGAAGCCGTGCCGTATTAGCTTCACGGCATGAAGCTCGACGTCTGGCTCCGGCAGAACAAGATCGCGCGCAGCGCCTTCGCGAAGCAGGTCGGCCTGTCGCCGGCCAGCGTGACCGCGCTCTGCAATGATCCGGCTGCCTGGATTTCCCGCGAAAGCGCCGAGCGCATCACCGCCGCCACCGGCGGCGCCGTCACCCCCAATGATTTCCTCGGCCTGTCCGGGCCGCGCGAGGCTGCCATGTCCAACAATGTCGCCGAGACCATCGAAGCCTTCGCCCGCGGCGAGATCGTCATCGTCACCGATGACGATGATCGTGAGAACGAGGGCGATCTCATCGTCGCGGCCTCGCTCTGCACGCCGGAGAAGATGGCCTTCATCATCCGCAACACCTGCGGCATCGTCTGCGCGCCGCTGACGGCGGCCGAGGCCCGCCGTCTGCGGCTCGACCCGATGGTCTCGTCCAACGATGCGCCGCTCGGCACGGCCTTCACCATCACGGTCGACGTCAAGCACGGACTGACCACCGGCATCTCGGCCGAGCAGCGCACCAACACGGTCCGCGCGCTGGCCAACGGCAATATGGGCGCCGCCGATTTCGTGCGCCCCGGCCATGTCTTCCCGCTCATCGCGAGGGATGGCGGCGTGCTGATGCGCTCCGGCCATACGGAAGCCGCCGTCGATCTCTGCAAGCTCGCCGATCTCCCGCAGGTCGGCGTCATCTGCGAGCTCGCCAATGACGATGGCACGGTGATGAAGGGCGCGCAGATCGCCGCCTTCGCCGAGAAGCATGGGCTGAAGCAGATCACCGTCGCCGATCTGATCGCCTATCGCCAATCGCGCGAGAAGCTGGTCGAGCGCGTGCATTCCTTCCCGGTCAAGACCGAGTTCGGCGACGTGACCGGCCATGTCTATGTCACGCCCTTCGACAGCACCCAGCATTTCGCCTTCGTGATGGGCAAGCTCGGCGATGGCGAGAAGGTGCCGGCCCGCCTGCACCGTGCCGATGTCGTCGCCGACGTGCTCGGCGGCGCCGGCTCGATCCAGTGCGCGCTGCGCCGCTTCCAGCAGGAGGGCAAGGGCGTGCTGATCTATCTGCGCGACGGCAGTGCCGGCGTGCCGATCAAGCCCGTCGACGACGAGAATTCCGATGCGTTGCGCAGCCAGCAATGGCGCGAGGTCGGGCTCGGCGCGCAGATCCTGCGCGATCTCGGCGTCCGCTCGATCGTGAACCTCGCCTCCTCGCCGCGCTCCTTCGTCGGCCTCTCCGGCTTCGGCATCGAAATCGCGGGGACCTCGCCGCTGGAATAAGTGCGGCGCCCCGGCGCTCAGCCCTCCATCAGGGCCGAGACATGGGCGGCCGCCGATTTCGCGAGCGCGTCGAGATCGTAGCCACCCTCCAGCACAGAGACGATCCGACCGCCGGCATGGCGGTCGGCAGCCTCCATCAGCTTTTGCGTCGCCCAGGTGAAGTCCGCCTCGCGCAGGTTGAGACTGGCGAGCGGGTCGCGCCAATGCGCGTCGAAGCCCGCGGAGATCACCACGAGATCAGGGCGGAACGCATCGAGCCGCGGCAGGATCGTGGTCTCGAAGGCGTCGCGGAATTCGTCGGAACCGTCGCCCGCCCGCAGGGGAACATTGACGATCGTGCCTCGCGTGCCGCGCTCCGAGGCTGCGCCGGTGCCGGGATAGAGCGGCATCTCATGCACGGAGGCGTAGAGCACGCCGGCATCGTCCCAGAAGATGTCCTGCGTGCCGTTGCCGTGATGGACGTCCCAGTCGACGATGGCGACGCGCGCGGCCCCATGCGCTGTCTGCGCGTGGCGCGCCGCGATCGCCGCCTGGTTGAAGAAGCAGAACCCCATGGCGCGCTCGCGCTCGGCATGGTGGCCGGGCGGGCGCATCGCGACGAAGGCGTTGCGCGCCTTTCCGGCCATCACCTCGTCCACCGCGGCGACGGTACCGCCGACGGCCCTCAGCGCCGCCTCGATCGTGCCGGGCGACATCAGCGTGTCCGCATCGACCTGCACGAACCCGGCAGCAGGCGCCGAGGCGATCAGCGCCTGCGCATAGGATTCGGGATGGCACAGCACCACCTGATCGAGCGTGCCGAGCGGGGCTTCCAGCCGAATCAGCGCCGCGAATCGTTCGGCTTCGAGGGCTTGCTCGACCGCCCGGATCCTGTCGGCGCATTCAGGATGGCCCGGCGGCATCGCATGGGCGAGGCTGGACGGATGGGTGAAGAGCAGGGTCGTCAAGAGCCGCTATCCGCGCGCTGGAGCCGGCTGGAGGGCCAGCGTGGCCGGTTTACCACGCCTGGCAGCCTTCCGAATGCCACAAAGGGAACCAGATTGCGCCATGGCCGTTTGGGGCCTAGTGCTTCGCCAGGCCGTCGCTTTTGGGGAAGCGCTGCGGCGATACGAAGCGTTAACGTTCGATTCATCATAAAGGCTGCCTTCGGGTCGGCTGGGTGGAGGCTATGAAGAAGACCGTTTTCGTTGCACTGGCGCTGTCCGCCCTGCTGGGCGCCTGCCAGTATAAGAGCGTGGCCGCTCCGGAGCTGTCAGCCCGCGACGCCGAATATATCGCGCTCGTCCCCAAGTTCGATACCTACCTGCCCTATCTGCCCTACGAGATCGCCGATCCGACCGGGCAGGCACCGGGCACGATCTATATCGATACCAACGAAAAGTTCCTCTACCTCGTCCTGCCGAACAGGAAGGCGATCCGCTACGGCGTCGCCACCGGCGAGGAAGCCTATGGCTGGACCGGCGAGGCCGTGGTGCAGCGCAAGGCGGAATGGCCGCGCTGGACGCCGCCGGCCGAGATGGTCAAGCGCTGGCCGCATCTGAAGCCGGTTGCCGGCGGCATGAAAGGCGGCCCGGACAATCCGCTCGGGGCGCGTGCGCTCTATCTCTACCAGAACGGCCGGGACACGCTTTATCGCATCCACGGCACCAACGAGCCCGAGACGATCGGCCGCTCGGCGTCGTCGGGCTGCATCCGCATGCGCAATGTCGACGTGATCGACCTGTTCAACCGCGTGCCCGCGGGTGCGAAGGTCATCGTCGTCTGATCGGATCGAACGACGATGAGAATTCGGCGGGCGGCCTTCGGGCTGCCCGTTCTTGTTTGCGGGCTCAAGCTCCGGTGAAACCACCCTTGTCATTCCGGGGCTTCGCGTTAGCGAAGAACCCGGAACCCACGACTGGGTGAGCCCTTGCCCGATCAGTGAAGGCGAGCGCGGCACCCAGTCGTGGGTTCCGGGTTCATGCCTGCGGCATGCCCCGGAATGACAACGGGTCTCGTGAAAGTCGCATGATTTGGGCAGGTCAGCCGCACCGCCCAAGAAAAAGGCCGGTGGGAGCGAGCTCCGCACCGGCCAAGTCATGGGGTCTCGAAGGGGAGGTTTCAGTCGTTGAAACCGTGGCGGAGGACGCCGGGCAGATCGGCCCTGCGCGCTTCGCCGTGCTGCTTCAACGCAGGCGACATCTGTCGGGTTCCCGCGGCGACCGCCTGAATCGCGATCGGGCGGAAGAGGGTCGCATAGGTCGCCCGCGCCGTGGCGTCGTGGAAACCCTTGCGGACCGGTGTCGTGGGCTGGGCGTTGCGTTGAAGCATGGCTCCTGACTCTGCTGTGGACCTCGCGCCGGCGGCTCGCGCCAGCCGACCTCTCCATCTCTGGCGCCTGATCGGGACGGCGCCGGGGCGCCTCTGTGATCTGTTCGTGGCGTTTTCGGGCGGAATCTCCCGATTTCGCCTTATTGCTGAATCGAAAAATGGCCGGGCGTCGCCGCCCGGCCTTCTGTCTTCTTGCGCTATCGCAGCGCTCAGGCCAGCAGGCCTTCGGCCTTGGCCCAGTTCAGGGTCTTGTCGAGGGCGCGTTCGCAGCGGTTGAACATTTCCTCGATCTCGGCCTCGTTGATAACGAGCGGCGGGCAGAAGGCGAGGCGGTCGCCCATGGCGCGGGTGATGAAGCCCTCTTCCAGGGCATAGGCCACGGCCTTGGCGCCGACGCCCTTCTTGCCCTCGAAAGAGGCCTTGGTCTGCTTGTCCTTGACCAGCTCGGCGCCGCCGATCAGGCCGACGCCCTTGGCCTCGCCGACGAGCGGATGCTCGTTCAGCTTGCTCAGGCGGCGCAGGAAGGTCGGCGAGACCTTCTCGACGTGATCGACGATCTTGTCTCGCTGGTAGATCTCCAGCGTCTTCACCGCGACGGCGCAGCCGACCGGATGGCCGGCATAGGTGTTGCCATGGCCGAAGGTGCCGATCTTGCGGCTCTGGTCGACGAGAACGTCATAGATCTTGTCGTTCATCATCACGGCGCTGAGCGGGAAATAGGCCGAGGTGATCTGCTTGGCGAGCGAGATCGAGTCGGCGTTGAGCCCGTAGGTCTCGGTGCCGAACATCTTGCCGGTGCGGCCGAAGCCGGTGATGACCTCGTCCGAGATGAACAGCACGTCGTACTTGGCGAGCACGGCGTTGATCTTCTCGAAATAGCCCTCCGGCGGGATGATCGCGCCGCCGGCGCCCATCACTGGCTCGGCGATGAAGGCGGCGACCGTGTCCGGGCCCTCGCGCAGGATCATTTCTTCCAGCTCGGCAGCGAGGCGCGAGGAGAAGTCCTGCTCGCTCTCGCCGGGCTCGGCGAAGCGATAGTGATGCGGGCAGGAGGTATGCAGGATGCCCGGCAGCGGCAGGTCGAAATCGATATGGTTGTTCGGCAGGCCGGTCAGCGAGGCCGAGGCGACGGTGACGCCGTGATAGCCCTTCAGCCGCGAGATGATCTTCTTCTTCTGCGGCCGGCCGAGCGCGTTGTTGAGATACCAGACGATCTTGACCTGGGTGTCGTTGGCGTCGGAGCCGGAGGCGCCGTAGAACACTTTCGAGATCGGAACCGGAGCGATCTCCTTCAGCTTCTCGGCGAGTTCGATTGCCGGATCATGGCTGCGCCCGCCGAAGATATGGGTGAAGGGCAGCTTCTTCATCTGCTCATAGGCGGTCTCGACCAGCTCCTGGTTCGAGTAGCCGAGCGAGGTACACCAGAGCCCGGCCATGCCCTCGATATATTCCTTGCCGGCGGAATCGTAGACATAGATGCCCTTGCCGCTCTCCAGCACGAGCGGGCCCGTCTGCCGATGCGTGGCGAGGTTGGTATAGGGATGGACGAGGGTCTCGATATCCCTGACGGCGACATTCGACAGCATGATGGGCTCCCGGCTCTGTTTAATATTCTTTCCAGCATACGCCGATATGACCGCAAATGTTGAGCGATTTTGGCGCAGGGGACGGTAGACTCTGCCGCAGGGCGAGCGAAACGGAAAGGGTGCGCGCCAAACGGGCGAAAGCGCCTTCCGAAGGGCTCAGCGAGCGACAGGCGGCGGAGCGAAACGGCCGCCCAGTTCCTCCAGCATCGCACCGATGGCGATGGCGGTCCGATCTTCGCCGAAGGGGGCGATGATCTGGACGCCGAGCGGCAGGCCCTCGCGCGAGCGTGTCACCGGCGCAGACAGCGCCGGCAGGTCGGCACCGGTCGCGAGCGAAGCCCAGAGCAGGAAATCGAGATAGGGCCGCGGCTCGCCGTTCACCATCAGGCGCCGGGCATGGATATCCGCGCCATGGTCGTGCGGGATCGCGGCGACCGGCGCGGGCGGGCAGAGCACCACGTCGTAGCGCGAGAAGAAGCTGGCCCATTGCCGCTTCTGGGCGCGGCGGCGCTGGTCGATCTGCTGGTAGAAGCCGGGCGTCATCCGGGCGCCCCGCGCCTGCAGGGCCTGATGCGACAGGTCGTTCGGGCTGAAGCGCGCGGCTTGCGCTTGGATGCGGGCGCGCACCTTCGGCGGCAGGCCATAGGCGACGACGGCATGATTCAGCAGCGCATAGACCTCGAAGGCATCGGCGAAACGGATGGAGGGCCGCGCCGTCTCGTCGACGACCGCGCCGGCCTCGGCCAGACGGCGCGCGGATTCGCGCACGGCAGCAGACACCTCCCGGTCCACAGGTGCGAAGGGATCGTCGGCCCAGACAGCGACCCGCAGGGCTTTCGCGCTGGTCCGGCGCGGTTCCGGCAAGAGCGCGGCAGGCTGGGCGGTATCGCGCGGCCCTGCGATCACCGGCAGGATCAGCTCGAGATCCTCGGCTGCGCGGGTGATCGGCCCGGCGACCATCAGGTCGACATTGCGCAAGGTGCGCCGCTCGGGTGGCGGCGGGATCGCACCCCAGGTCGAGACCACTCCCCAGCTCGTCTTGAACCCGAACACGCCGCAGGCATGGGCCGGCCAGCGGATCGAGCTGCCGAGATCGGAGCCGAGCTCGAAGGCGCTCATGCCGGTCGCGACCGCGACCGCAGCCCCGCCAGAGGATCCGCCGGGCGAGCGCGTCTCGTCCCACGGGTTGTTGGTCACGCCATGGGCAGGGTTGTAGCTCTGGAAATCGCCGGAGAAGACCGGAACGTTCGTCTTGCCGATGATGACGGCACCGGCCGCACGCAGCCTTGCGACGGCGGCAGCATCCTCGACCGGCACGCGCTCGCGATAGGCCGGCAGGCCGCCGGAGGAGGGCAGGCCGGCGACGTCGAAAGCGTCCTTGATCGTGATCGGCAGACCTTCGAGGGGGCGGGCTGTGCCATCGGCAATCCGCGCGTCCGAAGCCTTCGCCATCGTACGGGCGGCGTCGCGATCCTGCGCCACGATGGCGTTGAGGCGCGGGTTCAGCGCATCGATGCGGGCGAAGGTCGCTTCGAGCAGGTCGGTGGCGCTGAAGCGGCGCGCGAGCATCGCCTCGCGCAAAGCAGTGGCGGAGGCGGTCAGGTCGATGCCGTCAGCCATCGCCGCTCACTCGGCATCGGCGGCGCGCGCGAGATCGCGCCAGAGCAGCACGAGCCGGTCGAGCTCGGCGAGGTCGTCCGGCTTGAGCTTGCCGAGCGTGCTGGCGACGAACTCGCGCTGGGCGGCGATGCCGGCCTCGGCGAGGCGGCGGCCTTCCGGCGTCAGGTGCATCGCATAGGAGCGCCGGTCGCCGGCGATGGCGCGGCGCTCGACGAGCCCGGCCTGCACCAGCCGGTCGACGAGGCCGGAGACATTGCCCTTGGTGACGTAGAGGCGCTCGGCGAGCTCGCTCTGGCTGATGCCCTCCTGCTCGGTCAGGGTCGAGAGCAGATCGAATTGCGGGATCGAGAGGCCGAGCGTGCGGATGCGCCCGGTCATCTGCATCAGCATGCGCTGGTGCAGCCGCATGAAGCGGAACCAGACCCGGTCCGGTTCCGTCGTTGCGTGCGGCACGATCTTCGGTGCGGACATGGCGCTTCCCCCCGCTCTTGAAGGATCAGGCCTAAACCATCTCGTGCGCGCAGGCGAGCCTTCGATGGGATGACTTCCCTTTCGCGGGAGCCCGTCGCTATCCTCACCAACACACGATCTCGGAGGACAAGCGCATGCTCGGCCTGATGCAAGATTGGCCCCTTCTGCTCCACCGCATCATCGACCACGCCGCCGTCCAGCACGGCAGTCGCGAGGTGGTGAGTCGCGCCGTCGAGGATGGGGCGCTCCGACGACGCAGCTATGTCGAGATTCGTAGCCGGGCCCTGAAGGTGGCGAAGCGCCTGCAGCGCGAGGGCATCGCGCTGGGGGACAGGATCGCGACGCTCGCCTGGAACACCGACCGCCATCTCGAGCTCTGGTACGGCATCAGCGGCATCGGTGCGATCACGCATACGGTCAATCCGCGCCTGTTCCCGGAGCAGATCGCCTGGATCGTCGGTCATGCGGAAGACCGCATGCTCTTCCTCGACCTGACCTTCGTGCCGATGATCGAGGCGATCCAGGACAAGCTGCCGACGATCGAGCGCTATGTCGTGCTCACCGACACCGCGCATATGCCGCAGACGAGCCTGAAGGGCGCCATAGCCTATGAGGACTGGCTGGCCGAAGTCGACGATGATTTCGCCTGGGGCCGCTTCGACGAGAACACCGCGGCCGGGCTCTGCTACACCTCGGGCACGACCGGCGGGCCGAAGGGCGTGCTCTATTCGCATCGCTCGAACGTGCTGCATGCGCTGGCCTGCGCCGCGCCGGATTTCATGGGCCTGTCGGCGCGCGACACGGTGCTGCCGGTCGTGCCGCTGTTCCACGCCAATAGCTGGTCGCTGGCCTATTCCGCCCCGATGACCGGCGCCAAGCTGGTCATGCCGGGCGCCAAGCTCGACGGTCCCTCGCTGCATCAATTGCTGGAGGAGGAGGGCGTGACCATGACGGCGGCCGTGCCGACGGTCTGGCTCGGCCTTCTGCAGCATCTGGAAGCGACGGACGGCAAGCTCTCGACCCTGAAGCGCGTCGTCATCGGCGGCTCGGCCTGCCCGCGCGCGATGACCGAGATCTTCGAGCGCAAATACGGCGTCGACGTCGCCCATGCCTGGGGCATGACCGAGATGAGCCCGCTCGGCTCCTTCTGCTCGCTGAAGCCCGTCTATCAGGGGCTGGAAGGCGACGCGCTTTACGATCTCAAGGTCAAGCAGGGTCACCCGCCCTTTACGGTCGAGTTCCGCTTGACCGACGATGCCGGCGCCGACCTGCCCTGGGACGGCAGGACCTTTGGCCGGCTCAAGGTGCGTGGGCCTGCCGTCGCGGGCGCCTATTACCGCAATGAGGACGGGATCCTCGACGACCACGGCTTCTTCGATACCGGCGATGTCGCGACCATCGATCCCGCCGGCTACATGCAGGTCACCGACCGCTCGAAGGACGTGATCAAGTCCGGCGGCGAATGGATTTCCTCGATCGATCTGGAGAACCTCGCGGTCGGTCATCCCGATGTCGCGGAAGCGGCGGTGATCGGCGTCACCCATCCGAAATGGGACGAGCGGCCGTTGCTGGTCATCGTGCCGAAGCCCGGTCGCACGCCGGGCAAGGACGAGATGCTCGCCTTCATGACCGGAAAGATCGCGAAATGGTGGCTGCCGGACGATGTCGTGCTGGTCGAGGCGATCCCGCATACGGCGACGGGCAAGATCCAGAAGACGAAGCTGCGCGAGATGTTCAGGGACTACCGGCTGCCGGGGTGAGGGGCTGAACAGCTCCAGTGGCTGGAAGCGCAAACGGCGCCCGAGAGGGCGCCGTTTCGATATTCAGGCCATGTCATTCCTGACGCAATTGCCTCAGAACTCTTCCCAGCCGGCGTCCTGCACGCGGCCATTGGCGACCTTGCGCGGGGCGGGTGCAGAGCGGGATTGGACGAAGGCCGCCTCGGCGAGGCGTCGCAGGCGTGCGGGTTCGTCGGATGCCGTAGCCGCCTGGCTTGCCGCCGCCCGCAGCGGCGCCTTGACCGCGCGGGGCGCCGTTGCCGGCTGGGCGTAAGCCGTCTGGCCGATGGCCTCGCGATGGAAGAGAAGCTGCGCTTCGCCATCCGCGAAGGCGGTCGCACCGTCGGCGCCGGCGTCGTCGCCTCGATCATCGCGTAACGCGTTTGCGTGAGGGGCAAGGGCCCTTCGGGGCCTTTGCCTTTTCTCACGTCACGGAGAACTAAGACCATGAACGGTCAGAACATTCGGATCCGCCTCAAGGCGTTCGACCACCGCATCCTCGACGCTTCGACGCGCGAGATCGTGTCGACCGCGAAGCGGACGGGCGCCCAGGTCCGCGGACCGATTCCGCTGCCCACGCTCATCGAGAAGTTCACCGTCAACCGCTCGCCCCACATCGACAAGAAGTCGCGCGAGCAGTTCGAGATGCGGACCCACAAGCGGGTTCTCGACATCGTCGACCCGACCCCCCAGACGGTCGACGCCCTCATGAAGCTCGATCTCGCCGCCGGCGTCGACGTCGAAATCAAGCTCTGATCCGATTAAACGGGTCCTCTGTTTCCGGCGAACCCGGATGGACATGACCCCAAAGGAAGGTATGCACCGATGCGTTCCGGTGTGATTGCACAGAAAGTCGGGATGACCCGCATCTTCACGGATGCCGGCGAGCACATCCCGGTCACCGTGCTGAAGCTCGACAACTGCCAGGTCGTCGCGCATCGCACGATCGAGAAGAACGGCTATGTGGCCGTGCAGCTCGGCTCTGGCCAGGCGAAGGTGAAGAATGTCTCGAAGGCTGAGCGCGGTCATTTCGCGGTCGCCAAGGTCGAGCCGAAGCGCAAGGTGGTCGAGTTCCGCGTCAGCAACGACGCGCTGATCCCCGTTGGCGCCGAGCTGACCGCGGACCACTTCGTCGTCGGCCAGTTCGTCGATGTCTCCGGCACCACCACCGGTAAGGGTTTCGCCGGCGGTATGAAGCGCTGGAACTTCGGCGGTCTGCGCGCCACGCACGGCGTGTCGGTCTCGCATCGCTCGATCGGTTCGACCGGTGGCCGTCAGGACCCGGGCAAGACCTTCAAGAACAAGAAGATGCCGGGCCATCTCGGCGCCGAGCGCGTCACCACGCAGAACCTGCGCGTCGTCCAGACGGATGCCGAGCGCGGCCTGATCCTCGTCGAGGGCGCCGTCCCCGGCGTCGCCGGCGGCTGGATCCACGTCCGTGACGCCGTCAAGCGCGCCCTGCCGAAGGATGCGCCGCTGCCGGGCAAGTTCAAGGTTTCCGGCGAGGGCAAGGCGGAAGAGGCTCCTGCGGCCCAGGCTGAGGAGAACGCGTGATGAAGTTTGATATCACCACTCTTGAAGGCAAGTCGGCCGGTTCGGTCGAGCTGTCGGACGAGGTGTTCGGCCTCGAGCCGCGCGCCGATCTACTCGCCCGCATGGTCCGCTATCAGCTCGCCAAGCGCCGCGCCGGGACCCACAAGTCCAAGGGCCGCTCGGAAGTCGATCGCACCCGCAAGAAGATCTACAAGCAGAAGGGCACCGGCGGCGCTCGCCACGGCGCGGCTTCGGCTCCGCAGTTCCGCGGCGGCGGCAAGGCCTTCGGCCCGGTCCTGCGCGACCACGGCCATGATCTTCCCAAGAAGGTCCGTGCGCTGGCTCTGCGCCACGCTCTCTCGGCCAAGGCGAAGGATGCCGGCATCATCGTGATCGACGATGCCAAGCTCTCCGAGCCGAAGACCAAGGTGCTGCTCGGCCATTTCGGCAAGCTCGACCTGTCGAGCGCGCTGATCATCGGCGGCGCCGAGATCGATACCAACTTCGGCCTGGCCGCTCGCTCGATCCCGAATGTCGACGTGCTGCCGGTCCAGGGCATCAACGTTTACGACATCCTGCGTCGCGACAAGCTCGTCCTGACGCGCGCGGCCGTCGATGCGCTGGAGGCGCGCTTCAAATGAGCCAGTCCGCCAAGAACCTCGACCCGCGCCACTACGATGTGATCGTGGCGCCGGTCATCACCGAGAAGGCGACGATGCTCTCCGAGCACAACAAGGTCGTCTTCAAGGTTGCCAAGACCGCAACGAAGCCGCAGATCAAGGCGGCGATCGAGAAGCTCTTCGACGTCAAGGTGAAGAGCGTCAACACGATCGTCACCGAGGGCAAGGTCAAGATGTTCCGTGGCCGTCCCGGCCAGCGTTCGGACGTCAAGAAGGCGGTCGTGACCCTCGAAGAGGGCCACTCCATCGACGTGACCACGGGCCTGTGAGGAAATCATCATGGCTTTGAAGAACTTCAAGCCGATCACGCCGAGCCTTCGCCAGCTCGTGATCGTCGACCGCAGCGAGCTCTACAAGGGCAAGCCGGTCAAGACCCTGACCGAGGGCAAGTCGTCATCGGGCGGTCGCAACAACCTCGGTCGCATCACCGTCCGCTTCCGCGGCGGTGGCCACAAGCGCACGCTGCGTCTCATCGACTTCAAGCGTCGCGGCAAGGCCGGCATCCCGGCGACCGTCGAGCGGATCGAGTACGATCCGAACCGCACGGCCTTCATCGCCCTGATCAAGTATCAGGACGGCGAGCTCTCCTACATCCTGGCGCCGCAGCGCCTGGCTGTCGGCGACACGGTCCTCGCGGGTGACTCGGTCGACGTGAAGCCCGGCAACGCGGCCCCGATGGGCGCGCTGCCGATCGGCACGATCGTCCACAATGTCGAGCTGAAGATCGGCAAGGGCGGCGCACTCGCCCGTTCGGCCGGCAACTACGCCCAGATCGTCGGTCGCGACCAGGGTTACGTCATCGTCCGCCTGAACTCGGGCGAGCAGCGCCTGATCTCGGGCCTGTGCTATGCCACCGTCGGCGCCGTCTCGAACCCGGATCACATGAACCGGAACGACGGCAAGGCTGGTCGTTCGCGCTGGCTCGGCCGCCGTCCGCATAACCGCGGCGTCTCGATGAACCCGGTCGACCATCCGCACGGCGGTGGTGAAGGCCGGACCTCGGGTGGCCGTCATCCGGTCACGCCCTGGGGTCTGCCGACCAAGGGTAAGAAGACCCGCTCGAACAAGCGGACCGATACGTTCATCGTGTCGAGCCGTCACGCCCGCAAGAAGAAGAACTGAGGTCCGTCATGGCGCGTTCGCTTTGGAAAGGTCCGTTCGTCGACGGATACCTCCTGAAGAAGGCCGAGGTCGCCAGGACCTCTGCCCGTAATGAAGTTATCAAGATCTGGAGCCGTCGCTCCACGATCCTGCCGCAGTTCGTCGGTCTGACGTTCGGCGTCTACAACGGCCATAAGCATGTGCCGGTGTCCGTGTCCGAAGAGATGGTGGGCCACAAGTTCGGCGAGTTCTCGCCGACGCGCACCTTCCACGGCCACGCTGCCGACAAGAAGGCGAAGAGGAAGTAAGCCATGGGTAAAGCATCCGCCCCCCGTGCGCTGCCCGAGAACGAAGCCACTGCGATCGCTCGCAACCTTCGCGTCTCGCCGCAGAAGCTGAACCTCGTCGCTCAGCTCATCCGTGGCAAGAAGGTCGCGACCGCGCTCGCCGATCTCGAGTTCTCGCGCAAGCGGATCTCGCTCGACGTGCGCAAGTGCCTGCAGAGCGCGATCGCCAACGCCGAGAACAATCATGATCTCGACGTCGACGATCTCGTCGTGGCACAGGCCTTCGTCGGCAAGGCGCTCGTCATGAAGCGCTTCCACGCCCGCGCCCGCGGCCGTGGCGCCCGTATCCTGAAGCCGTTCTCGAACATCACGATCGTGGTGCGCGAAGTGCAGGCTGCGAAGGCCTGAGGAGAGAACGATGGGTCAGAAAATCAATCCGATCGGCCTTCGCCTCGGCATCAACCGTACCTGGGACTCGCGTTGGTTCGCCAACAAGGGCGAGTACGGCAAGCTGCTGCATGAAGACATGGCCATCCGCGCCGCGCTCATGAAGCTGCTGAAGCAGGCCGCTGTCTCGAAGATCATCATCGAGCGTCCGCACAGGAAGTGCCGCGTCACCATCCACTCGGCTCGTCCGGGCGTGGTGATCGGCAAGAAGGGTGCCGACATCGAGAAGCTCCGCAAGGAAGTCTCGAAGCTCACCAAGGCCGATGTGACGATCAACATCGTCGAGGTGCGCAAGCCCGAGATCGACGCGACGCTGGTCGCCGACTCGATCGCCCAGCAGCTCGAGCGCCGCGTCGCCTTCCGTCGCGCCATGAAGCGCGCCGTGCAGTCGGCGATGCGCCTGGGCGCCGAGGGCATCCGCATCAACTGCTCGGGCCGTCTCGGCGGCGCCGAGATCGCCCGCCTCGAATGGTACCGTGAGGGCCGCGTGCCGCTGCATACGCTGCGCGCCGACGTCGATTACGGCGTCGCCACCGCTTTCACGACCTACGGGACGTGCGGCATCAAGGTCTGGATCTTCAAGGGCGAGATCCTGGAACACGACCCGATGGCCCAGGACAAGCGCCTCTCCGACGAGGGCGGCCGCTCCGGCGGTCGTGACCGTGATCACCGCGATCGCGATCGTCGCGAGCAGGCTGCGTAAGGCTGATCGAGAAGAGCCATGCTGCAACCAAAACGCACCAAGTTCCGCAAGCAGTTCAAGGGACGCATCTCCGGCGTCGCCAAGGGCGGCACGGACCTCAACTTCGGCCAGTTCGGCCTGAAGGCCCAGGAGCCCGAGCGCGTCACCGCCCGGCAGATCGAGGCGGCCCGCCGCGCGATCACCCGCGCCATGAAGCGCGTCGGCCGTGTCTGGATCCGCGTGTTCCCCGACGTGCCGGTTTCCAAGAAGCCGACCGAAGTCCGCATGGGTAAGGGCAAGGGTTCGCCCGAGTTCTGGGCGGCCAAGGTCAAGCCGGGCCGGATCATGTTCGAGCTCGACGGCGTGTCCGAGGAGATCGCCCGCGAGGCGCTCCGTCTCGGCGCCGCCAAGCTGCCGATCAAGACCCGCTTCATCCAGCGCATTGCCGAGTAAGGGAGGCCGACATGAAAATCACTCAGCGTCAGTCCGACCTGAAGTCCATGAGCACGGACCAGCTCCAGGACGAGCTCCTGAAGCTCAAGAAGGAGCAGTTCAACCTGCGCTTCCAGAAGGCCACCGGGCAGCTCGAGAACACCGCGCGCGTCACCGAAGTGCGCAAGGACATCGCCCGCATCAAGACGCTGCAGCGGTCGAAGACCGTCGCGGCGAGCGCGTGAGGAGAGAATAATGCCTAAGCGCGTACTGCAGGGCGTCGTCGTCAGCGACAAGCAGAACAAAACTGTTGTGGTCAAGGTCGAGCGGCGTTATACGCACCCGCTGCTCAAGAAGACGGTGCGCCGCACGAAGAACTATCACGCCCATGACGAGGCGGGTTCGTTCAAGGTCGGCGACACGGTTTGGATCGAGGAGTCCAAGCCGATTTCCAAGCTGAAAAGCTGGGTTGTGCTCGAAGACGCCCCCAAGGCGTGATTCGAGACGGCTTCGCCCGGCCCCGAATCAGGGGCAGGGCGGGGCAGGAAAGAAGCCGGACATGTTTCTCCGCAAAGGTGGAAACCACTTTTGCGGATCGTGTTTTGTTTGAGGCCAGGGGGCGATCGACCCCCGTCAGTCGTAGTCCCGGATGGCACTGATGCGGTCCGGGAAACCGCGCTGATACACAGATTGGAAGGATCAAGGCCATGATCCAGGTGCAGACGAATCTCGACGTCGCCGACAATTCCGGCGCGCGTCGCGTGATGTGCATCAAGGTTCTCGGCGGGTCGAAGCGCAAGTACGCCGGTGTCGGCGACATCATCGTCGTTTCGATCAAGGAAGCCATTCCGCGCGGTCGCGTGAAGAAGGGCGACGTCATGAAGGCGGTCGTCGTTCGCACCGCCAAGGACGTCAAGCGCCAGGACGGTTCGGTGATCCGCTTCGACCGCAATGCGGCCGTGCTGATCAACAACCAGAAGGAGCCGGTCGGCACGCGTATCTTCGGACCGGTTCCGCGCGAGCTGCGCGCCAAGAACCACATGAAGATCATCTCGCTGGCGCCGGAGGTGCTGTGATGGCTGCTAAGATCAAGAAGGGCGACAAGGTCGTCGTGCTTGCCGGCCGCGACAAGGGCAAGGCGGGTGAAGTGCTCCAGGTTCTGCCGAAGGATGGCCGTGCGGTCGTTCGTGGCGTCAACCTGGTGAAGCGCCACACCAAGCAGTCCGCGCAGTCCGAGGGCGGCATCATCAGCAAGGAAGCGACGATCGACCTGTCGAACATCGCCATTGCCGATCCGAAGGATGGCAAGGCCACCCGCGTCGGTTTCAAGGTGCTCGATGACGGCCGCAAGGTTCGTTTCGCCAAGCGTTCGGGGGATCTGATCGATGGCTGAGGCTCAGCAGGCGGCTCTCTCGCCGCGCATGAAGAAGCATTACGAGGACGTCGTTCGTCCCGCGATGATCGCCGAATTCGGCTACAAGAACGTCATGGAAGTGCCGACGATCGAGAAGATCGTCATCAACATGGGCGTTGGCGAAGCGACTGCCGACCGCAAGAAGGTCGACAACGCCGCCGGCGACCTCGCCATGATCGCCGGTCAGAAGCCGGTCATCACCAAGTCCCGCCTCGCCATCGCCGGCTTCAAGCTGCGCGAGAACATGGCGGTTGGCTGCAAGGTCACGCTGCGCAAGACCAAGATGTTCGAGTTCGTCGACCGGCTCGTCACCATCGCCTTGCCGCGTGTGCGCGACTTCCGGGGCCTCAACCCCAAGTCGTTCGACGGGCGCGGCAATTTCGCGCTCGGGATCAAGGAGCACATCGTGTTCCCCGAGATCAACTACGACAAGGTCGACCAGGTCTGGGGCATGGACGTGATCGTCTGCACGACTGCGAAGTCGGACGACGAGGCACGCGCTCTGCTCAAGCACTTCAACTTCCCGTTCCGGCAGTGAACCTCAGCGTTCATACGCGGAAACCAGGAGAGATCGATGGCTAAGAAAAGCTCCGTCGAGAACAACGAGCGTCGCAGGAAGCTGGTGAAGAAATTCGCCGGCCGCCGGGCTCGCCTTCTCGCGATCGCCAATGACGACAACCAGCCCATGGACGAGCGTTTCCTCGCCCGCCTGAAGCTGGCCGAACTGCCGCGCAACTCGGCGAAGATCCGCATTCGCAACCGCTGCGAAGTGACGGGCCGTCCGCGCGCGTTCTATCGCAAGCTCAAGATGTCGCGTGTCGCGCTGCGTGAGCTCGGTAACAAGGGGCTGGTTCCCGGCCTCGTGAAATCGAGCTGGTAAGGAGGACTGGAACAATGGCAATCATTGATCCGCTCGGCGATATGCTGACCCGCATCCGCAATGCGCAGATGCGTCGCAAGTCCCGCGTTTCCACCCCCGGCTCGAAGCTGCGCGCCCGCGTGCTCGACGTGCTGCAGTCCGAGGGCTACATCCGCGGCTACAGCCAGACCGAGTTCGGCAACGGCCGGACCGAGTTCGACATCGAGCTCAAGTATCACGAGGGCCAGCCGGTCATCCGGTCGATCTCGCGTGTTTCGAAGCCCGGCCGCCGCGTTTACTCGTCGGTCGAGACCATGCCGCGCGTGGCCGATGGCCTTGGCGTGACGATCGTCTCGACCCCGCGTGGCGTGATGGCCGATCATGTGGCCCGCGAGCAGAACGTGGGCGGCGAAGTGCTCTGCAAGGTCTTCTGACCTTACAGGCGCCCCGCTCATTTTCAGGAGAAATCCAAATGTCTCGTATCGGTAAGAAGCCGGTTTCGGTTCCTGCGGGCGTCACTGCCTCGGTCACCGGCCAGCTCGTCAAGATCAAGGGCTCCAAGGGCGAGCTCTCCTTCGAGGTTCCCGAGGACGTCTCGGTCGCCATGGAGGACGGTGCGATCGCGGTCCAGCCGCGTTCGCAGTCGAAGCGCGCCCGTGCGCTCTGGGGCACCTCGCGCGCCCGCATCAACAACCTCGTGATCGGCACCACCGCCGGCTTCGAGAAGCGCCTCGAGATCAACGGCGTCGGCTACAAGGCCGCCGTCGCTGGCAAGGTGCTGAAGCTGTCGCTCGGCTACAGCCACGACATCGACTACGAAATCCCGGCCGGTGTCGCGATCGTGACGCCGAAGCCGACGGAGATCGTCGTCAGCGGCATCGACAAGCAGGTCGTCGGCCAGACCGCCGCGGAGATCCGCGACTATCGTGGCCCCGAGCCCTACAAGGGCAAGGGCGTCAAGTACGCCGGCGAATTCATCTTCCGCAAGGAAGGCAAGAAGAAGTAAGGACGCCAGCCATGAGCAAGCAGAACGATGTGACTGCGCGCCGCAAGGCCCGCGTCCGCCGCGCGATCAAGGCGGTTGCCAATGGTCGCCCGCGTCTGTCGGTGCATCGCACCGGCAAGCAGATCTACGCCCAGGTCATCGACGACGTGAAGGGGGTCACCCTGGCCTCTGCCTCGTCGCTCGACAAGGACGTGCGCGAGCAGATCAAGTCCGGCGCCAATGTCGAGGCGGCCGGCCAGATCGGCAAGATCGTCGCCGAGCGCGCGGTCAAGGCCGGTGTGACGGAAGTGGTCTTCGACCGCGGCCCGTACATGTACCATGGCCGCGTCAAGGCGCTGGCCGATGCGGCCCGCGAAGCTGGTCTCAGCTTCTGAGGTTATCGGGTTTCGCCCGGCCAGCGTTTGCGCGCTGCCCGGGCGCGATCCGTTTCTCGATCATCGCGCGCCCGATTGGGCGCGGCCACGATGATCGATGCGTCAAGGCATCGGGTTCTTCCGAAAAGTGGTTCCCACTTTTCGGCCCGATGCACAGCTTCCCCGCGCAATGACGCGCGGGGTTGGGCTCGAGCGAGCGGCGGGGCTTCGATCCTCGTCCGCGCAAGTAAGAGGACAGACACATGGCTAGAGAGCCGCGTGAGCGTAAAGATCGGGAAACGGAAGTTTCCGAATTCGTGGACAAGCTCGTCCACATCAACCGCGTCGCCAAGGTGGTGAAGGGTGGTCGTCGCTTCGGCTTCGCCGCGCTCGTCGTCGTCGGCGACCAGAAGGGCCGCGTCGGCTTCGGCCACGGCAAGGCTCGTGAAGTTCCCGAGGCGATCCGCAAGGCGACTGAAGCCGCCAAGCGCGGTCTCGTTCGCATCCCGCTGCGCGAGGGCCGTACCCTCCACCACGACGTGCAGGGCCGCCATGGCGCCGGCAAGGTCGTGCTGCGCGCGGCTCCGGCCGGTACCGGCATCATCGCCGGCGGCCCGATGCGCGCCGTCTTCGAGGCGGTCGGCATGCAGGACGTCGTTTCGAAATCTCTCGGCTCCTCCAACCCGTACAACCTCGTGCGCGCCACCTTCGACGCGCTGAAGAACGAGGACAGCCCGCGCTCGGTTGCGGCCCGTCGCTCGCTCAAGGTTTCGGCTCTGCAGACCCGTCGCCGCGATGCCGGCACGGATGCGGCCGCGGAAGCGTGAGGGGGACATCATGGCAAAGGCTGAGAAGACCTTCACCATCGAGCAGATCGGTTCGCCGATCCGCCGCGAGGCCACCCAGCGCCAGACCCTCATCGGTCTCGGCCTGAACAAGATCCGCCGCCGCTCGACCCTCCAGGACACCCCCGCGGTGCGTGGCATGGTCGAGAAGGTCAAGCACCTCGTGCGCGTCGTCGACGCGAAGTGAGGAGGGCGTCACATGAAACTCAATGAAATCCGTGACAACGAAGGCGCTCTGAAGCAGCGCATCCGCGTCGGCCGTGGTATCGGCTCGGGCAAGGGCAAGACTGGTGGTCGCGGCGTGAAGGGTCAGACCTCGCGCGCCGGCGTCGCCATCAAGGGCTTCGAAGGCGGCCAAATGCCGCTGTATCGTCGCCTGCCGAAGCGCGGCTTCAACAACCTGTTCGCGAAGGACCTGAACGAGGTGAACCTCGGCCGGATTCAGCAGGCGGTGGAAGCCGGCAAGCTCGATGCCAAGGGCACCGTGACCATCGAGGCGCTCGTCGCTGCCGGTGTCATCACCCGCCAGGCCAAGGACGGCGTCAAGATCCTCGGCGTCGGCGAGCTCAAGACCAAGCTTGCTTTCGAAGTCGCGGGCGCGTCCAAGTCGGCCGTCGCTGCGATCGAGAAGGCTGGTGGCTCGGTCAAGATTCTGGCTGCCGCTTCACAGGCGTGATCCTAACGCCTACATGACGTTTGCGAACGGCGGCCGGGCCCAGCGCCTTGGCCGCCGTTTGACTGTTTGACGCAAGGCACGAATCCGCCGACAGCACGTCGCGTGCGTCGAGGGATGTGCTTCCAAAGCATCGGACCGAAAAGTGGAATCCGCTTTTCGGAACAATCCGATGCTCCGACTATGAGATAGATCATCGTTCCCGCGTCCGGCAGGACGCGCGATGATCTGGGACCAGTTTGAGACCCGGGGACCGGACGCATGGCATCGGCGGCTGAACAGCTTGCGGCAAACCTCAATTTCGGGGCTTTCGCCAAGGCGGATGAACTCAAGAAGCGAATCTGGTTCACGCTGGGCGCGCTCGTCATCTACCGGCTCGGCACCTATATCCCGCTGCCGGGCATGAACCCGGACGCGGTGGCCGACCTGTTCCGCCAGACCCAGTCCGGCATGCTCGGCATGTTCAACATGTTTTCGGGCGGTGCCGTCGGGCGCCTCGCGATCTTCGCGCTGGCGATCATGCCGTACATCTCGGCCTCGATCATCGTGCAGCTCCTGTCGAGCGTCGTGCCGAGCTTCGAGGCGCTGAAGAAGGAAGGCGAGCAGGGCCGCAAGACCCTGAACCAGTACACCCGCTACCTGACCCTCGTGCTGGCCGTGTTCCAGGCCTATGCGATCGGCGTGGGTCTGCAGGGCTCGGGCAACCTCGTGCTGGAGCCCGGGCCGTTCTTCCTGCTTTCGACCACGATCACGCTGGTCGGCGGCACGATGTTCCTGCTCTGGCTGGGCGAGCAGATCACCAGCCGCGGCATCGGCAACGGCACCTCGATGATCATCTTCGCGGGCATCATCGCCGAATTCCCCTCGCAGCTCGCCCAGACCTTCGAGCTCGGCCGCCAGGGCGCGATCTCGACCGGCCTGCTGCTCGGCGTGCTCGTCATGGCGATCTGCGTCATCGCCTTCTGCGTGTTCATGGAGCGCGCCCAGCGCCGCCTGCTGATCAACTATCCGAAGCGCCAGGTCGGCAACCGCATGTATGAGGGCCAGACCTCGTTCCTGCCGCTGAAGCTCAACACGGCCGGCGTCATTCCGCCGATCTTCGCCTCGTCGCTGCTGCTGCTGCCGACGACCGTCGCGAGCTTCCAGCAGGCCTCGGGCGGCACCGGCTTCCTGTCGACCATGGTGACCTACCTGACGCATGGCCGCCCGGCGTTCATGATCCTCTACGCGGCGCTGATCATCTTCTTCTGCTTCTTCTACACCGCGATCGTGTTCAATCCGGTCGAGACGGCCGACAATCTCAAGAAGCATGGCGGCTTCATGCCGGGCATCCGCCCGGGCGAGCGGACCGCCGAGCATATCGATCGCATCCTCACGCGCATCACCGTTCTCGGCGCAGGATATTTGACGATTGTCTGCCTTATCCCCGAGTTCATGATCTCCTATGCTCAGATTCCGATCATCCTGCTGGGCGGCACCTCGCTGCTCATCGTGGTGACGACGACGATGGACACCGTGGCGCAAGTTCACGGGCACCTGCTGGCCCATCAGTACGAAGGGCTGGTCAAGAAGGCCAAGTTGCGAGGAGCGCGGAGGTAAGATGCGACTGATTTTCCTGGGGCCGCCGGGGGCGGGTAAGGGCACTCAGGCGGCGCGCATCGTCGCGAAGCACGGCATTCCGCAACTCTCCACCGGCGACATGCTGCGTGCGGCCGTTGCCGCCGGCACGCCGGTCGGCCAGAAGGCCAAGGCGGTGATGGACGCGGGCGGGCTGGTCTCGGACGAGATCGTCATCGGCATTGTCGCCGACCGCATCGAAGAGGCGGATGCCAGGAAGGGCTTCATCCTCGACGGCTTCCCGCGGACGCTGGCTCAGGCCGAGGCGCTAGACCGGATGCTCGAAGGCAAGGGGCTGAAGCTCGATGCCGTACTCGAGCTCAAGGTCGACCAGACCAAGCTCGTCGACCGCATCGTCCGCCGCGCCGAGGAGGCGAGGGCGGCCGGGCAGCCGGTGCGCAAGGACGATGATCCGGAGGTCTTCAAGACCCGGCTCGAAGCCTATAACCGCGATACCGCTGTCGTCGCGCCCTATTACGGGAAGCGCGGCCAACTCACTGCCATCGACGGCATGCAGCCGATCGACAGCGTCTCGCAGGCGATCACCGACGCGCTTTCTGTCGCCGCTCAGGGCTGATCAGCGCTCCAGCGTGTCAAGTTCGAACCCGGTCGGGCCCGACGGTCCGGCCGGGTTTCTCGTTTTGGTGGTGCGCTTTTGCGGGATCGCCTTTGCCGTTTCTCGCCCTGCCTGTGCGTTGACAGGCTCATGTCCGGCGGATGTGCTGAGGCCTAATCCGCGCGAAGCGGTGGCAAGCATCCGTCGACCGGAAGGCGAAGCGATTTCCGGTCCGGATGCAGGACAGGGAGCAGGCGCATGACGAGGTTTGGAGCGTTGCTGGTCGCGAGCACGCTGGCGTTGATGCCGGCGGCGGCGCGGGCGCAGGATGCGGTGAAGATCGGCATCCTCAACGACCAGTCTGGCAACTATGCCGAATTCGGTGGGCTGGGGTCGGTCGAGGCGGCGAAGCTCGCGATCGAGGATTTCGGCGGCTCCGTGCTGGGCAAGCCGATCGAGATCGTCTCGGGCGACCATCAGAACAAGCCGGACATCGCCGTCGGGCTGGCCCGGCGCTGGTACGATGTGGATGGCGTCACCGCGATCGCGGATCTCACCAATTCCGCCGTTGCGCTGGGCGTGGCGGGGATCGCCAAGGAAAAACAGAAGATCGCGCTCTATAACGGCCCGGCGACGACGCGTCTCTTCAACGAGGATTGTTCGCCGACCGGCTTTATGTGGACCTTCGACACGGCGACCTCGGCCAAGGGCACGGCTCTGTCGGTCCTGCGCGAGGGCGGCGATAGCTGGTACATCATCGCCGCCGACTATGCCTTCGGCCATCAGCTCACCGCCGACATCGAATCGATCGTGAAGACCAGTGGCGGCAAGACGCTGGGTACGGTGCGCGCGCCGCTGGGCACGCCGGATTTCTCGTCCTTCCTGCTGCAGGCGCAGGCCTCCAAGGCCAAGATCGTCGCCTTCGCCAATGCGGGCACCGACACGATCAACTCGATCAAGCAGGCGGGCGAGTTCGGACTGGTCGATGGCGGCCAGAAGCTCGCGGCGATGGTCGTGGTGCTGAGCGATGTCCACGGGCTCGGCCTCGACAAGGCCAAGGGGCTGATCACCACCACCGCCTATTACCACGATGCCGACAAGCCGAGCCGGGACTTCGCCGATCGCTACATGGCGCGGACCAAGAAGATGCCCGGCATGATCCAGGCCAGCGTCTATTCCTCGGTGCTGCATTATCTCAAGGCGGTGAAGGCTGCCGGCACGGCGGCCGGCCCTGCGGTCGCGGCGAAGATGAAGGAGATGCCGGTCGAGGATTTCTACGCGCCGGGCGCGAAGATTCGCGAGGATGGCCGGTTGATGAACGACATGCTGCTGGTCGAGGTGAAGAAGCCGGCCGATTCGAAGGCGCCGTGGGATTACTTCAAGGTCGTCCGCAAGATCCCGGCGGCCGAGATCATCGCGCCGCTCGCCGAGAGCAAGTGCAGCCTGGTGAAGAAATAGGGCAGGGTGCCTGCGCCGGCAGACCGTCATTCCGGGTCGATGCGGCTTCGCCGCTTGTCTGGAGTGACGGACTCCCTATATGGCAGTCGCGGCTACCGCCTTGACCTCGCAGCGCTTCGGCCGGCTTATCGGCCTTGGCATGTTTCTTGGTTGCGGCGGGGTTGACTCGTTGCGCCCAACCCGTTAACGAGCCGCCATCCGGTTTCATGGGAGCGATGCCGTTGCCTTCGCGAGAAGGGACGACGTCGCATTACCGCGTGGAGCCGTTCAACGTCCTGCATGAGCCGGCCTCCACCGGACGCAGGATTTTTCCCACCGCCGGGGTGCCATCGGGTGCTTCGGCCGACATGGAGATGAGACCATGGCTCGTATCGCGGGCGTCAACATTCCCACCGGCAAGCGCGTCGTCATCGGCCTGCAGTACATCCACGGCATTGGCGCGGCCAAGGCCCAGGAGATCATCGAGAAGGTCGGCATCGCGCCGGAGCGCCGCGTCAACCAGCTGACCGACGCCGAAGTCCTGCAGATCCGCGAGACGATCGACCGCGACTATCTCGTCGAGGGCGATCTGCGCCGCGAAGTCTCGATGAACATCAAGCGTCTGATGGACCTCGGCTGCTATCGCGGTCTGCGTCATCGCCGCTCGCTGCCGGTCCGCGGCCAGCGCACGCACACCAACGCCCGTACCCGCAAGGGCAAGGCGAAGCCGATCGCCGGCAAGAAGAAGTAATTTCGGCGGGCCGTTAGTCGGCCCGCTGTCTATACGCCGGCCGGTCCGCTTACGGGCCGCCGGCATCCCCAGCGCCTGGCATGACGGGCGCGCCTGAAGGATGGAAGAAGAGATATGGCCAAGGAAGCCCAGCGCGTCCGTCGTCGCGAACGCAAGAACATCGTCTCCGGCGTCGCGCATGTGAACGCCTCGTTCAACAACACCATGATCACCATCACCGACGCGCAGGGCAACACGATCTCGTGGTCGTCGGCCGGCACGATGGGCTTCAAGGGCTCGCGCAAGTCGACCCCCTACGCCGCCCAGGTCGCGGCCGAGGACGCCGCCCGCAAGGCTGCCGAGCACGGCATGCGCACCCTCGAGGTCGAGGTGACCGGTCCGGGTTCGGGCCGCGAGTCGGCTCTTCGCGCTCTCCAGGCCGCGGGCTTCACCGTGACCTCGATCCGCGACGTGACGCCGATCCCGCACAATGGCTGCCGTCCGCGCAAGCGCCGTCGCGTCTGACGCCTGACGTGGTTAGCCCAAGGCGCCCGCAGGGGCGGGCGCCTGTCCGGGGCGGCGGTGGCCGCCAGAAGAATTCAGCACCAGGAGTGCGGTCGTGATCAGCAAGAACTGGCAGGATCTTTCCAAGCCGAACAAGCTCGAAGTGAAGGTCGGAGACGACCCGAAGCGTCAGGCGACCGTGGTTGCGCGTCCGCTCGAGCGCGGCTTCGGCATGACGCTCGGCAATGCGCTCCGTCGCGTGCTGCTGTCGTCGCTCCAGGGCGCGGCCGTGACCGCCGTCCAGATCGACGGCGTTCTCCACGAGTTCTCCTCGATCCCGGGCGTCCGTGAGGACGTCACCGACATCGTCCTCAACATCAAGGCCATCGCGGTCAAGATGCAGGGAGACGGTCCGAAGCGCATGACGCTGCGCAAGTCCGGCCCGGGCACCGTCACCGCCGGCGACATCAACACCATCGGCGACGTGTCGATCCTGAACCCCGACCTCGTGCTCTGCACGTTGGACGACGGGGCCGAGATCCGCATGGAGTTCACGGTCAACACCGGCAAGGGCTATGTCCCGGCCGAGCAGAACCGTCCCGAGGACGCGCCGATCGGCCTGATCCCGGTCGACAGCCTGTACTCGCCGGTCAAGAAGGTCTCCTACCGCGTCGAGAACACCCGCGAGGGCCAGAACCTCGACAAGGACTCGCTGACGCTGGCGATCGAGACCAACGGCTCGGTCACCCCCGAGGACGCGCTGGCGCTCGCCGCCCGCATCCTGCAGGACCAGCTCGCGGTGTTCATCACCTTCGAGGAGCCGCGCAAGGAAGAGGCCGTCTCGACCGCGCCGCAGCTGCCCTTCAACCCGGCGCTGCTCAAGAAGGTCGACGAACTCGAGCTTTCGGTGCGTTCGGCGAACTGCCTCAAGAACGACAACATCGTCTATATCGGCGACCTCATCCAGAAGTCCGAGGGCGAGATGCTGCGCACCCCGAACTTCGGCCGCAAGTCGCTGAACGAGATCAAGGAAGTGCTCGCCACCATGGGTCTGCACCTGGGCATGGACGTCCAGGGCTGGCCGCCGGAGAACATCGAAGAGCTCGCGAAGCGCTTCGAAGAGCACTACTGAGTTCGGTTCAGTAGTTCATGGGCGCGGGAGGCATCCCGCGCCGACCCCGCCCGGCTCACAAGAGCCGGAGCATAACGAACGGCCGTACCGTGGCACGGCGGCCGTAAGCAACGAAGGAGCCAAACAATGCGTCACGGTTTCCGCGGTCGTCGTTTCAACCGCTCGGCCGAGCATCGCCAGGCGATGTTCGCCAACATGGCCCAGGCCCTGATCAAGCACGAGCAGATCACCACCACGCTGCCGAAGGCCAAGGACCTGCGTCCGGTCGTCGAGAAGCTCATCACGCTCGGCAAGCGCGGCGACCTGCACGCCCGCCGTCAGGCGATCGCGCAGATCAAGGATGTCGAGCTCGTCGGCAAGCTCTTCGCGGTCCTCGGCCCGCGCTACAAGGAGCGCAACGGCGGCTATCTCCGCATCATGAAGGCGGGCTTCCGCTTCGGCGACAACGCCCCGATGGCGATCATCGAGTTCGTCGACCGCGACGTCGAGGCCAAGGGCAAGGATTCCGGCCCGGTCTTCACGGCGGAAGACGAAGCCGCCTGATCGGCTTCGCTCAAGCGAATCGCAAAGGGGCGGCCTTCGGGCCGCCCCTTTTTTATTGTCTGCGTTCGCGGGCAGGCGTTTTGCCGCAACCGCGCCCCGATCTTGTCTCCTTCATGTCGAAGGCAGGTTGGCCCTTGCCGCCGGCGCACGATTGCACGACATGTCGGTACGGAACCGGAGCGTCGTCGTGCGGTATAGCTTCGGAAGATTGCAGCGCGGATGCCCCGCGGATGCGGGCCGTCAGGACGAGGATGAGCATGACCCATCGCTTTGCAGGTAGGCGGACGGTATTGGCCGCGGCGGCTCTCGCCGGCGCCTTGATGAGCGGTGCGGCATCGCTGCCGGCCATCGCGCAGCAGCGGCAGGTGCCCGAGACGCGCGAGCAGGTGACGCTTTCCTTCGCGCCGCTGGTCAAGCAGGCGCAGGCCGCGGTCGTGAATGTCTATGGCGCGCGCGTCGAGAAGCGCCCGCAGAACCCCTTCATGGACGATCCGTTCTTCCGCCGCTTCTTCGGCGATCGCGGCTTCGGCGTGCCGCGCGAGCGGGTGCAGCGCTCGCTGGGCTCCGGCGTGGTCGTCGATGCCGGCGCCGGCCTCGTGGTGACCAACAACCACGTCATCGAGAACATGAGCGAGGTGAAGGTCGCTTTCGCCGACAAGCGCGAGGTCGAGGCCACGATCCTGCTGCGCGATCCACGCACCGATCTCGCCGTGCTCAAGCTTGCCGACGCGAAGAACCTGACCGCGATCGAGCTCGCCGATACCGACGAGCTCCAGGTCGGCGACATCGTGCTCGCCATGGGCAACCCCTTCGGCGTCGGCCAGACGGTGACGCAAGGCATCGTCTCGGCGCTGGCGCGCACGCAGATCGGCGTCGGCGACGCGCAGTCCTTCATCCAGACCGACGCCGCGATCAATCCCGGCAATTCCGGCGGCGCGCTGATCGACATGAAGGGCCGGGTCGTCGGCATCAACACCGCGATCTATTCGCGCTCGGGCGGCAGCGTCGGCATCGGCTTCGCCATTCCCTCGGCGATGGTGCGCCTCGTCGTCGACAGCGCCAAGGCCGGCGTCAAGACGGTCAAGCGCCCCTGGTTCGGCGCGCGCCTGCAGAGCCTGACGGCCGAGGTCGCGGACGGGCTCGGGCTCGATCGCCCGGCCGGCTCGGTCGTCGCCAGCGTCGTCGAGAAGGGCCCGGCCGACCAGGCGGGCCTGAAGCGCTCGGACGTCATTCTCTCGGTCGACGGCGTCAATGTCGACGATCCCGAATCCTTCGGCTACCGCTTCGCGACGCGGCCGATCGGCGGGACGACGATGCTCAGCGTGCTGCGTGGCGGCAAGCGCATCTCGATTCCCGTGAAGCTCGTCGCAGCGCCGGAGACGCGGCCGCGCGACATGGTGAAGCTCACCAGCCGCTCGCCGCTCGCAGGGCTGACCGTCGGGAACATGTCGCCGGCGCTGGCCGAGGAGCTCTCGGTCGAGACCGGCAATGACGGTGTCGTCGTCAGCGAGGTCGAGGAGGGCAGCACCGCCGCCAATGTCGGTTTCCAGAAGGGCGACATGATCATGGCGCTGAACGGCGAGCGCATGACCAGTTCGCGCGAGGTCGAGACGGCCCTCAAGGACCGCAAGCGCGCCTGGGAGGTGACGATCTCCCGCGGCGGCCAGACGATCACCTCGGTCTTCCCGGGGTGAGCGACCTGTTTGCAGCCTCCGGGCTGGACAAGTCCGGCCCGCGGCCGCTCGCCGACCGGCTGCGGCCGACGACGCTCGCCGAGGTCGCCGGCCAGGAGCACCTGACCGGGCCGGACGGGGCGCTGACGCGGCTGGTCGCCTCCGGCACGATCGGCAGCCTGATCTTCTGGGGTCCGCCCGGCACCGGCAAGACCACGGTGGCGCGGCTGCTGGCGGGGCTGGTCGATCTCGGCTTCGAACAGATCAGCGCGATCTTCTCCGGCGTCGCCGATCTCAAGAAGGTGTTCGAGGCGGCGCGGGGACGCAGGCTCGGCGGCCGGGGCACGCTGCTTTTCGTCGACGAGATCCATCGCTTCAACCGCGCCCAGCTCGACGCGTTCCTGCCGGTCATGGAAGACGGCACGATCACGCTGATCGGGGCGACGACCGAGAACCCGTCCTTCGCGCTGAATGCCGCTCTGCTGTCGCGGGCGCGGGTTCTGACCTTCAAGTCGCTGGACGAGGGCTCGCTGCTCTTCCTGCTCGGCCGGGCCGAGGTTCTGGAGGGGCGGGAATTGCCGTTGACGCCGGAGGCGCGGCTGGCTCTGGCGCGTTTCGCCGATGGTGATGGGCGCGCGGTGCTGACGCTGGCCGAGGAGATCTGGCGGGCGGCGAAGCCCAGCGAGGTGCTCGACGAGCACGGCCTGTCCGAGGTTATCCAGCGCCGCGCGCCAATCTACGACAAGGCGCAGGACGGCCACTACAACCTGATCTCCGCCCTGCACAAGACGATCCGCGGTTCCGATCCGGATGCTGCGCTCTATTACTTCGCGCGCATGCTCGATGCCGGCGAGGACCCGCGTTTCCTGGCGCGGCGGTTGGTCCGCATGGCGGTCGAGGACATCGGGCTCGCCGACCCGCAGGCGTTGATGCATGCCCGCGCCGCGGCGCAGACCTACGAGCAGCTCGGCACGCCCGAGGGCGAGCTCGCGCTCGCCAATTGCGTGATCTATCTGGCGACCGCGCCGAAATCGAACGCCGCCTATACCGCCTACAAGGCGGCGGTGCGGGTGGCGAAGGAGCGGGGCTCGCTGACGCCGCCCAAGACCATCCTCAACGCGCCGACCAAATTGATGCGCGAGGAGGGCTACGGCGCCGACTATGCCTATGACCATGACCAGCCCGATGCCTTCTCCGGGCAGAACTACTGGCCGGATGCGCTCGGCCGACAGCGCTTCTACGATCCGCCCGAGCGCGGCTTCGAGCGCGAGATCCGCAAGCGGCTGGAATACTGGGAACGGCTGCGGCAGGAGCGGGGGGAGTAGGGATGTTCCTGCTGGCGCGCCTGTTCATGATCGTGCCCTCGGTGATCGCGGGCTGGTTCGTCGCGAAGGACGATGTCTCCTATTGGGTCGTGGCCTTCGCCATCGCGCTGGTCTTCATCGTGCTGACCATCGCCTTCGAGCTCTATGTGCATCCGCGGTTGCGGCGCCGGCGCGAGCCCTGAGGCCCTCTCAGCTTCGGCAAGTGAACGGCAGGAAGGTGCCGGACATGCCGCTGTTCATCGCCATCAGCACGAGCCGGTTGGCGAGTTCCAGCTCTTCCTTGCTGCGGGCGCAGACCTCGGCGCGGGCCTGGCAGTTCGCGGCGAGAAAGGCGTCGTGGCTGGCGAGGAATTCGGCTCCCAGGCCCTTCTTGCCGAGCCGCGCGATCGACTGGTCATAGGCCTTCTTGTAGCGGTTGCATTTCTCCGTCGGCCAATCCGTGCCGCCGCTCTGCTGCGCAGCCGCCATCGTGCTGACGAATGCCAGCATGACGGCCAGCAATCCCATGCGCCCGAACCCAGCCTGAAGAGCCATCGCGTTCATTCCCGTCGCTGCGACCGGTCGATTCCCGAGACCGATCTTCCTGCCCGGCCGCACGGAGCCGTGCAATTGCGGCGGATTTCGTTTGTGCAAGGCGGCAGTGCGCTCTATTCCACAGCGATGATCTCCACCGTTTTCGTTTTTCTAGGCGCCGGCATCGGCGGCGCCCTGCGCCACGGCATCAATGTGGTGTCGCCGCGCTGGTTCGGCCTCGGCTTTCCCTATGGGACCATGGCCATCAACATCATCGGCTCGGCCCTGATGGGGCTGGTCGCCGGCTGGTTCGCCTTCCGCGCCGGCGAGGGCGTGCCGCAGGACCTGCGCCTCTTCCTGGCGACGGGCATCCTCGGTGGGTTCACCACTTTTTCGGCCTTCTCGCTCGATGCCGTCCTGCTTTGGGAGCGGGGCGAGGCGATGCTGGCGGCCACCTATGTGATCGGCTCGGTCGTGCTGTCGCTGGCGGCGCTGGTCGGTGGCCTTGCTGTGATGCGGAGCATGTCATGAAGACGGGCGGCAAAGGCCCCGGCGGCAAGAGCCCCGGAAACAAGGGCGCTGGCGGCCCCTCGCGCGGCGGCAAGCTGCCATCCGCTGGCGCCCCGCGCGGCAAGCGGCCGAGCCACGATGCCCGGCGCCGCGCCGCGGCGCGCCCGGCCGGCGGCGAGGAGCGCGTGCAGCGCCCCGTGCGCCCGCGGCCGGTGGAGGAAGCTCCCAAGCCGACGCGCGCCCAAGTCAAGGCCGAGACCGCACAGGTGCTCTCGACCGGCGTGCAGCAGCTCGTGGTGACGCAGGACGAGAACGAGATGCGGATCGACCGCTTCCTCGAAGCGCGTTTTCCGCAGCTCTCCTTCAGCCATATCCAGCGCATCGTCCGGAAGGGCGAGTTGCGCGTCGACGGCAAGCGCGCCGACAGCAAGGACCGGTTGAGCGAAGGCCAGACCGTGCGCATCCCGCCGCTCCGGCTGGAGGAACAGGCCGAGCGGCCGCGCTCGGTCAAGGCCGATGCCGATACGATCGGCTTCCTGCGCTCGATCACGCTCTATGAGGACGACGACGTCATGGTCCTCAACAAGCCGGCGGGGCTCGCCGTGCAGGGTGGCTCGGGAACGACGCGCCATGTCGACCAGATGCTGGAGGCCCTCACGGCCAAGGACGGGCAGAAGCCGCGCCTCGTCCACCGTCTCGACAAGGATACGGCCGGCTGTCTCGTCATCGCCAAGTCGCGTTTCGCGGCGGCGACGCTGGCCAAGACCTTCCGCTCGCGCTCGGCCCGCAAGGTCTACTGGGCGCTGGTCGTCGGCGTGCCGCGCGTGCGCCAGGGCCGGATCTCGACCTATCTCGCCCGCGAGGAGGCCTATGACGGCGACCAGCGCATGGCCGTCGCCCAGCATGGCGAGGACGGCGCGATGCATGCCGTGACCTATTACGCGGTGGTCGAGACGGCGGCGCAGAAGCTCGCCTGGCTGTCGCTGAAGCCGGTGACGGGGCGCACGCATCAATTGCGCGCCCACACCACCCATATCGGCCACCCGATCATCGGCGACCCCAAATACTTCAACATCCAGAACTGGGAGCTGCCCGGCGGCATCCAGAACAAGCTGCACCTGCTGGCGCGGCGGATCGTGCTGCCGCATCCGCGCGGCAAGGGCACGATCGACGTCAGCGCGCCGCTGCCGCCGCATATGCGCCAGAGCTGGAACCTGCTCGGCTTCGACGACGCGCCCTATGACCCGATCGTCGAGGCGCCCGACGAGTGAGGCCTCTGCTTGCGCGATGACGAAACGTAAGAGAACAGTTGCGGAACAAAGCGCTTTCTGTTCTAGTGATGTTCTCGTCATCGGAGGGGCTGACCATGCGTTCGTTTGTGATCGTTTCCGCCTTCGTTCTCGGCCTTGGCGGCGCCGCCAAGGCACAGAATGTCGCGCCGGCCAAAGTGCCGGCTCCGACACCTGTCACGACATCGGCAGATGAACCGATTCCGCGCACTGAGCGGGCGAAGGCGCGGCAGGATTGCGTCTCCGAGAATATCGCGCTCACTGGCGACGATCTGCGCGCTGCCATGCGCATCTGCATGCAGGGCAAGTTCCCCGGTGTGCAGCTCTATGCCCGCGACGGCGTCACGCGCGACGGCAAGCCGACTGCAGTGGCGGCGCGCGCAGCCTGCAAGGACGAGGTCGACGGGCGCAAGCTGGAGGGCGCCGAACGCATCGCGGCATTGACCGCCTGCTTCAACGGCAAGCGACCGGACCTGGCCCAGCGCTCCGAGTGCCGCAAGGAGGCGCGGGCCAAGGGACTGGACGGCGCCGATCTGCGCAAGGCGGTCGATACCTGCGCCCGCGAGGCCAAGGGTTGAGACGTTCGCAGGCGCGATGATGCCATGTCGGGTTTGCAATGGATCGCCCGCTCGATCCGGGTTAAAGCGCCGGCATGGATCTCATCATCTTCGATCTCGACGGCACGCTGATCAACTCCGAGGCGATCATCCTCGAAGCGCAGTACGAGACCTTCAGGCGCTGCAGGAGGGCTCATCCGGGGCGCGAGGCCGGCTTGGGCATCGTCGGGCTGACGCTGGACATCGCGATGGCGCAGCTCGCCGGGCTCGACGCACCCGATGATGTACTGACCGAGACCTATCGCCAGGTCTTCAGCGCGATGCGGGTGCAGGCCGAGACCGATCCGTCGCTGGATGAGCCGTTGTTCGCGGGCGTTGCCGAGACGCTGGCCGGGCTGAAGCGCCATGGCGGACTGAAGCTCGGCATCGCCACCGGCAAGTCGCGTAAAGGCGCCGAGTTCATCGTCGCCCGGCATGGCTGGCAGGGGCTGTTCGACACCGTGCAGTCGGCCGACGATGCGCCGTCGAAGCCGCATCCCGGCATGATCCAGCGGGCGATGGCGGAAACCGGGGCCGCGCCGGAGCGGACGGCGATGGTCGGCGACAGCTCGTTCGACATCGAGATGGCGGTCGCCGCCGGCGTGGTGCCGGTCGCGGTGTCCTGGGGCTTCCAGCCCGTCGAGAAGCTCGTTTCGCTCGGTGCCCGACATGTGCTGCGGGAATTTCCGGAATTGCCGGCGGCGCTGGGATTGCCGAAGGCTATTGCGGCGTAGGAGCGTCCATAGGCATCGCGTGGTTTCGAGGCACAGCCCTTGTCATTCCGGGGCGCCAGCGGCGCGAGCCCGGAACCCACGGTTGGGTGAGGCCTCGGGTACTTGGTTGCAGGCGGCATGCCCAGTCGTGGGTTCCGGGTTCTTCGCGATGCGAAGCCCCGAAGTGACAAAGGTAGTTTCGGCCGGGAGCCGGTCGATAGCCCCGTTGGACGGATACCGGCGAGCGTCCGGCGTGACCTGTCTGAGAGCCGCCATCCTGCGATGCCTGTCTGGACCTCAGTAACACCCTCGCAACCAAACCGACTCAGTTCCGTTTAACCTGAATAACCGTTCAGATTTTCGCGTTAACCACCTGATGCCGTGGCGGGGTGCATGGTGTTCCCACAACAGGGACGTACCGGCACAAAACAACGCCGGACAGGGGTTCGAACATGATGGATCATGAGCTTCGTGAATTCGTCGATCGCGTGATGGATCGTCGCGCGATCGACGAAGAAGACGTCAAGATGCTTCAGCGCAACATCTTGAGCGACATCGTTATCACGCGGGACATCGTCGATGTTCTCATTGCGCTCGACCGGGCCGTGCCGCTCAACTGCAAGGCTTATGCGGATTATCTGGTCGCGCTGGTCGTCGACTTCGCCGTCTGGGAGAACCGCCCGACCGGCGTGATCGATCGCGACAAGGCGCATTGGCTGGTCACGACGCTTTCGGCCGGCGAGGGGCCGACCACGACCGCCCTGCGCATCGCCAACGAGATCGCTCGCGAAGCCGAGCATTGCGACGAGACCCTGCTGGCCTTCGCCTTCGCCAAGGGCGCGGCGAAGGATGTGCTCCGGGCCGGCGTCGGCGCCGCTCCCCGCGTCGTTCTGCTCGCGAGCTGAGCCGGGCGTCATTCTCGGGCTTGACCTGAGAAGCGCACCCAGCCTGGGCCTGACGAGCGGTTGGGCAAGGGAGACGCTCCCTGCGAGAGATGCCCGGGTCAGTCCCGGGCATGACGGCGTTGGACCGGTGCTCCCACTGACAAAGGGCATAACCTCGATCTGTGCATCCTTGCACAACGGCTAGCCCGATAGCCGACTTTCGCATCGGTGGACGGCGGTTGCGGCATCCCATAGACCCCGGCTATTGCAGTCTGGTCTGAAGCCGGGAGTGGCCGCGCATGTTCTCGAAGATCCTGATCGCGAACCGCGGCGAGATCGCCTGCCGGGTCATCAAGACGGCGCGGCGGATGGGCATCAAGACGGTCGCCGTCTATTCGGACGCGGATCGCGATGCGCTGCATGTCGAGATGGCCGACGAGGCCGTGCATATCGGCGCGGCTCCCGCCGCCCAATCCTATCTGCTGATCGACAAGATCATCGATGCCTGCAAGCAAACGGGCGCGCAGGCCGTGCATCCCGGCTACGGCTTCCTCTCCGAGCGCGAGGCCTTCGCTCAGGCGCTCAAGGATAACGGCATCGTCTTCATCGGCCCCAATCCGGGTGCCATCGCCGCGATGGGCGACAAGATCGAATCGAAGAAGGCTGCGGCGGCCGCCAGGGTCTCCACCGTTCCGGGCTTCCTCGGCATCATCGAGAGCCCCGAGCATGCCGTGACGATCGCCGACGAGATCGGCTATCCCGTGATGATCAAGGCCTCGGCCGGTGGCGGCGGCAAGGGCATGCGCATCGCCCATTCGGCCGGCGAGGTCGCGGAAGGTTTTGCTCGCGCCAAGTCGGAAGCGGCCTCGTCCTTCGGCGACGATCGCGTCTTCGTCGAGAAGTTCATCGTCGATCCCCGCCATATCGAAATCCAGGTTCTCGGCGACAAGCACGGCAACGTCATCTATCTCGGCGAGCGCGAATGCTCGATCCAGCGCCGCAACCAGAAGGTGCTGGAGGAGGCGCCGTCGCCGCTGCTCGACGAGGCGACCCGCAGGAAGATGGGCGAGCAGGCGGTCGCGCTGGCCAAGGCGGTGAACTATGACTCGGCCGGCACGGTCGAGTTCGTCGCCGGGCAGGACAAGTCCTTTTACTTCCTCGAGATGAATACCCGCCTCCAGGTCGAGCATCCGGTGACCGAGATGATCACCGGCATCGACCTCGTCGAGCAGATGATCCGCGTGGCCTATGGCGAGAAGCTCGCGATCGCGCAGGCCGATGTGAAGCTCGAAGGCTGGGCGGTCGAATCCAGAGTCTATGCCGAGGACCCGACCCGCAACTTCCTGCCCTCGACCGGCCGGCTCGTGACCTATCGGCCGCCGAGCGAGGGGCCGGATGGCGAGGCCATGGTGCGCAACGATACCGGCGTGTTCGAGGGCGGCGAGATCTCGATCTATTACGACCCGATGATCGCCAAGCTCGTGACGCACGCGCCGACGCGCGAGGCCGCTATCAAGGCGCAGGCGCGCGCGCTCGATGCCTTCGCCATCGACGGCATCCGCCACAACATCCCCTTCGTCGCGGCGGTGATGCAGCATCCGCGCTGGATCGCCGGCAATCTCTCGACCGGCTTCATCGCCGAGGAGTTCCCGGAGGGGTTCTCGCTGCCGGCGCCGCAAGGTGAGACGGCGCGGCGCATGGCGGCGATCGCGATCGCCTGCGACCACCGCATGAACCAGCGCAAGCGCAATGTCTCGGCGCAGATGGAGGGCTGGCGCAAGGTTTCCTTCGACCGCCTGCGCATTGTCCAGCTCGGCGGTAAACGCTTCGAGGGCGAGGTGACGGAGCAGGGCGGGGCGGTCGTCATCGCCTTCCCGGGCCACAGCGTCAGCATCGTCAGCGGTTGGGTGCCGGGAGAGCCGGTCTGGCATGGCACGCTCGACGGGGTGAAGGTTGCGGCGCAGGTCCGGCCGATCCTGAACGGCGTCGCGCTCGGCCATGCCGGCGCCTATGCCAACGCCCATGTCTATACGCAGCGTGAGGCCGAATTGGCCGCGCTGATGCCCGAGAAGGTCGCGGCCGATACCGGCAAGTTCCTGCTCTGCCCGATGCCGGGCCTGGTCAAGGCGATCTCGGTTGCCGTGGGCCAAGAGGTCAAGGCCGGCGAGCCGCTCGCCATGGTCGAGGCGATGAAGATGGAGAACGTGCTGCGCGCCGAGAAGGATGTCACCATCGCCAAGATCCTGGCGAAGGAAGGTGACTCGCTCGCCGTCGACGCGGTCATCATGGAATTCGCCTGAGGATACCGTCCGGCCATCGGGCGGGGCGGAGCGATTGAGGAACATGTCATGTTGACGATCTGGGGCCGGTTGAGCTCGATCAACGTCCAGAAAGTGGTCTGGGCCGCCGGCGAGGCCGGGCAGGCCTTCGAGCGCATCGATGTCGGCGGGCCTTTCGGCGGGCTCGATACGCCCGAATTCGTGGCGATGAACCCGAACCGGCAGATTCCGGTGTTGCGCGACGGGGAACTCGTCCTCTGGGAGTCGAGCAGCATCCTGCGCTATCTCGCCGCTCGCTATGCCTCGGGCGGGCTCTGGGAGGAGGACCCGGTCCGGCGCGCTCCGGCCGATCGCTGGATCGACTGGATGCAGTCGGAGTTGCAGCCGGCACTGGCGCCGGTGCTCTGGGGCGTGGTGCGCAAGGTGCCGGCCTTCACCGATCCCAAGGTGATCGCCGACGGGATCGGTCGGGCCGAGGCGCTGATGACGATTCTCGAGGCCCAACTGGCGGATCGGCCCTTCCTGGCCGGAGAGCGCTTCGGCATGGCCGACATCGCGGTCGGCTGCGGCGTGCATCGCTGGCTCAACATGCCGGTCGAGCGGATCGCGCGGCCGCGCGTCCAGCGCTGGTACGAGACGCTCTTCGCGCGGCCGGCGGCGCAGGCGGCGCTGCCGTTGCCGATCGCGTGAGGTCGCGACGCGGCGCTTGATCGAAGCGCTGTCGCTGGCATGATGGCGGCATGAGCGCTTTTCGGACGATCCTGCTTCTGTGCAGCCTTGCTGCGGCCGCGCCGGCGGTTGCACAGACTTCACCCACGCTGCGGACCGATCTTGCGTCGCTCTCCGGTTGCTTGCGAGATGCCGGCTCTTCACCATCCGCCTGCATCGGCACGGTGGCGGTCGCCTGCGTGCGCGCCGCCAGCAACGATCCGCGCGGGGCGGAAGCCGCCTGCGCCCGGCGCGAGGAGGCGGCTTGGCGCGAGCGCCTGACGCTTGCGCTGCAGGTTACGGGGCGTGCGCTCGACTCCGGCCAGCGCAGCCGGCTTGCGGCGCTGCAGCTCGCCTGGGAAGCTTACGTCACCCAGAAATGTGCCTTCTACGGGGCGACCCAGCGTGAGGCATTGCAGGCCGGACGGCAGGCAGGCTGCGAGTTGCGCGAGGTCGCCGGCCGCGCGATCGAGCTTGCGAAAGCCCTGCCGCAGGCGGCCGGACGGCGCCCGCAGTCGCCCCCGCAGATCATTCGCTGAGCACGCTCGCCGCTCCCTGTGCGCGCTTTCCGCATGCTCCGGTTCAGAAAGCTGTCAGCATTTGCCGGTAGGTCTTGAGCGACACTTCTTCCGTTCGGGATTCCGATGTTCTTCGTTCTGTCCAAGGTCGTCTGGTTCGTCCTGTCGCCGGTGAACTTCGCGATCCTGCTCGCGGGGCTTTCGGGGTTGCTGGCTTTCACGCGCTTCGCCCGGCCAGCGCGCTGGATCGGACTGGTCTCGCTCGTCGCGCTTGGCCTGATGGCTTTCAGCCCGCTGCCGCGCATCGTGCTGCGACCGCTGGAGGATCGGTTTCCGCAGCAGGATGCCAGCAAGGGACCGGTGACCGGCATCGTCGTGCTCGGCGGCGCCATCGGCATGGCGCGCGGCGATGTCGCGATGAATTCCTCGGCGACGCGGATGACCAAGGCGGTGGAACTGGCACGATTGCATCCGCAGGCGAAGGTCGTCTTCACCGGTGGCGCGGCCAACCTGATCTCGGAAACGACCGTCACGGAAGCGGACGGCGCCAAGCTGCTGCTCGAAGGACTGGGGCTCGACCCCGCCCGGCTCATTCTGGAAGACAAGTCGCGCAATACCCGCGAAAACGCCGCCTTCACGCGCAAGCTTGTCGATCCCAAGCCCGGCGAGCGCTGGCTTCTGGTGACCTCGGCCTGGCACATGCCGCGCTCGATCGGCGTCTTCCGCAAGGCCGGGTTCGCGGTCGAGGCTTTCCCGGTCGATTTCTGGTCGAGCGGCGACCCGAGCGACTTCATCCGGCCCTATAGCCGGGCGCCACGCGCGCTCGAAATCGCCGATAACGGTTTCAAGGAATGGGTCGGGCTCGTGGCCTACCGGCTCGCCGGCTATACGGACGAGCTCTTCCCGGCGCCGTAATCAGGCCGCTGCCGGCAGGACGAGCCGATAGACGCCGCGAAAGTCGTCGGGATCGACCGGCCGGCCCTTGCGGGTGATGACGAGCCGGCCCTCCTTCATCAGCTTCACGGCGGCGCGGCGAACCGGCTGCATCAATGGACCCCAGCCATCCGGATGATCGCCGCCGAGGCGGCGGGCGACATCCATCGGCGAGATCGTCAGGCCCGCCTCGCGCTGGGCCAGCAGGTCTAGGATCGCGGTCTCGATCGCCTCGGGTTCGATGCTCATGATTGGCCCGGATGGTTGAAGACGCGCGTCGCGTCGGAGGCGAACTGGCGCCGGTACATCGCGACCAGCACGGCACCGGTGAAGCCGATGAAGCTGACCGGGCCGAGGAACCAGCCGAGATAGGCGAGCGCGAAGAAGAAGGCACGCTGGCCGCGGTTGAAATGCCGGCCGGCGGCGATGTTCATCTCGATCGTCTCATGCACGGCATGGGCCATCGCGCGCTCGTCCTTGCTGTCGAACGGGGGGAGGGCGCCGAGCAGGATGACGCAGTAGTTGAACAGCCGGTAGCTCCAGGCGAATTTGAAGAAGGCGTAGCCGAAGATGGCGACGAGCCCGATGATCTTCAGCTCCCAGACGGAGCGCAGGGTCACCGGCACGAAGGGCAGGTCGCCGAAGATCGCGACGGCGCGGTCCGTGGCGTTGAGCAGAGCGAGCGTGCCGCCGATCGCCAGCAGCGAGGTCGAGGCGAAGAAGGCGGTGCCGTTCTGCAGGCCGCCCATGACCTGGGTATCGACGATCCGGACCTCGCGTGCCGCCGATTCGCGGATCCAGCGCGCACGACGCAGGTTCATCCGCATGTTCAGGGTGCGCACGGCATAGGGACCCATCTCGACCACATAATGGTAGCCGAGCCAGGACAGGGTGAAGAACGCCAGGGCGATCAGATCGAGATTGCTGAAGCCGAACATGCCGCCGCTCTGCCATTTCGCCCGTGGCTCAGGCAAGCAGCTTCTGCGCCATCCGCCGTCGCGGCAAGGCGGCAGCATTGACGCTGCGCTGGCGAGCCGCCACGGTGCGGCCGGAATCGGGGAGGGCATGATCGTGCCGCAGACCATCACCAAGGGCTACAAGGCGCTGGTCGCGGAGGCCGAGAGCCGGATCGAGACCTTGTCGATCGAACAGGCGCAGGCGCTCCATGGCAGCGACGAGGTGGTCTTCGTCGATCTGCGCGACCCGCGCGAGCTGGAGCGGGAAGGGCAGATGCCCGGCGCCTTCCACTGCCCGCGCGGCATGCTCGAATTCTGGATCGATCCGGAAAGTCCCTATGCCAAGCCGGTCTTCCAGCAGGACAAGCGCTTCGTCTTCTTCTGCGGCGGCGGCTGGCGCTCGGCCTTGGCCGCGCAGGCGGCGCAGGAGATGGGCCTGAAGCCGGTCGCGCATGTGGCCGGCGGCTTCGGCGCCTGGAAGAAGGCGGGTGCGCCGGTCGATACTCCCCCCGCCGACAAGAAGGCTTAAGGCCCGACCTTGTCCCATTACGTCATCGTTCTGCTGGTCGCGGCTTTCGTCTTCCGCAAGCCGCTGGGCCGGCTGCTGGCACGGCGCTGGCCCAATCACGCCAAGCGCCAGCAGGTGCTAGGCACGATCATCGCGGCCTTCCTGCTGGTGATCGCAGCGCGGCTCGTGGCGCTGTTCTGGTAAGCCGGCGCACAACTCTGCCTTGAATTGGGCGAAGATGCTCCGTGCAGCCATTGCATGAGAGGCAGGCTTGCGCGCTGCTTAAACATCAGGCATCTTCCTTTGCCTTGGCTCCAACTCAAGAAAGGGAGGGCTGAATGAAATTCATCAACATCGCAGCCACTCCCATGCGACCAACCCGGCACTAGGTCGGTCTCGCACGAGGCCCACCTCCGGGTAGCCTCCTGAGCCTTTTTCCAACTTCTATCTTTCATTGCCGAAGCCGGCGCGCGTCGTCGTCTTCGCCTGATTTCGGAGTCGGCGGCCGTCTCGGCGCCGAATGACGCTATGTCTCACGATACTCAAACCGGGCGGCGGGAGCCGTTCCGGGCCGTTCTCGGCTTCACTTTCAAGCATTGGGCGCGCCAGCCCAAGCAGGTCGCCTGGGTTGCCGGCGTCACCATAGCCGCGACACTCGCCGAGCTGTTCACGCCGGTCTATGCCGGCCGCCTCGTCGATGCGGTGTCGAGTGGTATCAGCGCCGGCGGCGCGGAAGCGGCGCTCTGGGCGCTCGGTGCAATGATGGTGCTCGCCGCCATCATGGTGATCGGGCGGCATTTCGCCTTCGCCGGCCTGACCACGATGACGCTGCGCACGATGAGCGACGTCTCGCAGGAGGCTTTCGCACGCCTGCAGCGCTTCTCGACCGATTGGCACGCGAATAATTTCGCGGGCTCGACGGTGCGTAAGATCACGCGCGGCATGTGGGCGCTCGACCTGCTGACCGACACGATCCTGATCGCGCTGCTACCGTCGCTGGTCATTCTGCTCGGCATGACGGCGGTGCTGGCCTGGCACTGGCCGGCGATGGGGCTCGTCGTGGCCTTGGGCGCGGTGGCCTATATCGGGCTGACGCTGGCGCTCTCGCTGCGCTTCGTCGCGCCGGCGGCGCGGCTGGGCAATGCCTGGGACACGCGGCTCGGCGGCGCGTTGGCCGATGCCATCACCTGCAACCCGGTGGTGAAGGCCTATGGCGGCGAGGCGCGCGAGGACCTGCGGCTCGCGATCGTCGTGTCGAAGTGGAGCCTCAGGACGAGCCGTGCCTGGATTCGCGGCACCTGGTCGGGCACCGGCCAGAACATCGTGCTGCTCTTCCTGCGCGCGGCGGTGATCGGCCTGGTGATCTGGCTCTGGGCGAACGGGCAGGCCTCGCCCGGCGATGTCGCCTTCGTGCTGACGGCCTATGCGGTGGTGCATGGCTATCTGCGCGATGTCGGCCAGCACGTCCACAACCTGCAGCGCTCGGTCAACGACATGGAGGAACTCGTCTGGATGCACGACCTTCCCTATGGCGTGCCGGACCGGAAGGGCGCGGTGGACATGGGCGTGACGGCGGGCGAGATCGCCTTCGAGGACGTGACCTTCCACTATGGAGGCCATGCCGACCCGCTCTATCGCGATTTCTCGTTGGCCATCCGTGGCGGCGAGAAGGTCGGCCTCGTCGGCCGCTCGGGCTCCGGCAAGACGACCTTCGTCAAGCTGGTGCAGCGGCTCTACGACGTCACTTCGGGCCGCATCGCGATCGACGGGCAGGATATCGCCGATGTCACGCAGGCGTCCTTGCGCCAGCAGATCGCGATCGTGCAGCAGGAGCCGGTGCTGTTCCACCGCTCGCTGGCGGAGAACATCGCCTATGGCCGGCCGGGCGCGAGCCTGGCGCAGGTCGAGCAGGCGGCGAAGCTCGCCAACGCGCATGAGTTCATCATGCGCCTGCCCAAGGGCTACGCCACGCTCGTGGGCGAGCGCGGCATCAAGCTCTCGGGCGGCGAGCGCCAGCGCGTCGCGCTGGCCCGCGCCTTCCTGGCCGATGCGCCGATCCTGATCCTGGACGAGGCGACTTCCAGCCTCGATTCGGAATCGGAAGCGCTGATCCAGCAAGCGATCGAGCGCCTGATGGAAGGCCGCACCACGATCGTGATCGCGCATCGTCTCTCGACGGTGCGGGCCATGGACCGCATCCTGGTCTTCGATCGCGGCCGGGTGATCGAGGAAGGCCCGCACGAGGCCCTGCTCACCCGCAAGGACGGCGCCTATCGCGCGCTGTTCGAGAAGCAGGTCAGCGAGCTGGCCAAGGGGCTGGCGGCATAATCGCCGCTGGCTTCCGCGAACAAGGAAAGGGCCGCGCGAGCGGCCCTTTTTCGTTGCCGGGCTATTTGGGCGCTAATGCTCTTGGCCTCACACCCTTTACCGGGCCGGGCGGCAATGGGCCGCTCTCATCCTGATTCAAGCTCTTCAAGTCGAGGGAAGGCTTGGTCAGAAACCGATTCAGGCCGGCGATGTAAGCCTCTGGCAGGCCGAAATGTTTCGCTCCGGCGATGACGGTTTCCATGTAGCCCGGCCTTGCTCGCCCGGGATCGCCGGAGCGGCCGATATAGATCAGCGCGCGTTTGGCGCCGCCCGGTACGATCACCGGCTGATTGATCTTCACGTAGAGCCCGCTCGCCAGTTCCTCGAATTTGTCGAGGACGCGCATGTCGCTGAGCGAGCAGTCCCAGAGCACGCCATGGACCTCCTCGCGCGGATCGCGGATCACCGAAGCGTAGCCGTCGCGCGTGACGATGAAGCGGTGCCGGGGCAGGCGCGCCGGACCGAGCGGCTGCGCCTTCGGGCAGCGCTGCGCCATCCCGACCGGGTCCATGTTGAGGCCGTAAGCGAAGTAGAGAGGCATGACGCCCTCTAGCCTCACTTCGTCTTGTTGAACAGCTCCCGGCCGATCAGCATCCGCCGGATTTCGCTGGTGCCGGCGCCGATCTCGTAGAGCTTGGCGTCGCGCAGCAGGCGACCGGTGGGGTAGTCGTTGATATAGCCGTTGCCGCCCAAAAGCTGGATCGCGTCGAGCGCGACCTGCGTCGCCTTCTCCGCCGCGATCAGGATGGCGCCGGCGGCGTCCTCGCGCGTGGTCTCGCCGCGGTCGCAGGCCTTGGCGACGGCATAGACATAGGCGCGGCAGGAATTCATCGCGACATACATGTCGGCGACCTTGCCCTGGACGAGTTGGAATTCGCCGATCGACTGGCCGAACTGCTTTCGCTCATGGACATAGGGCATGACCACGTCGAGCGCCGCCTGCATGATGCCGAGCGGGCCGGCCGCCAGCACGACGCGCTCATAGTCGAGGCCGGACATCAGCACGTTGACGCCGCGCCCGACCGTGCCGAGCACGTTCTCCTCCGGCACTTCGCAATCCTGGAAGACGAGCTCGCAGGTATCGGAGCCGCGCATGCCGAGCTTGTCGAGCTTCTGGTGGGTCGAGAAACCCTTCATGCCCTTCTCGATCAGGAAGGCGGTGATGCCACGCGGGCCGGCTTCCGGATCGGTCTTGGCGTAGACCACCAATGTCTCGGCGATCGGGCCGTTGGTGATCCACATCTTGTTGCCGTTGAGGACGTAGCGGTCGCCCTTCTTGTCGGCGCGGGTGCGCATCGAGACGACGTCGGAGCCCGAGCCCGGCTCGGACATGGCGAGCGCGCCGACATGCTCGCCGGAGATCAGCTTCGGCAGGTATTTCCGCTTCTGCGCCTCGTTGCCGTTGCGGCTGATCTGGTTGACGCAGAGATTCGAATGGGCGCCGTAGGAGAGGCCGACCGAGGCCGAGGCGCGCGAGACCTCCTCGACCGCGATGCAATGCTCGAGATAGCCGAGGCCGGTGCCGCCATATTCCTCCTCGACCGTCATGCCGTGCAGGCCGAGCGCGCCCATTTCCGGCCAAAGATCGCGCGGGAACTGATTGGTCTTGTCGATCTCCTCGGCGCGCGGCGCGATCTTCTCCTGCGCGAAAGCATGGACGGTGTCACGGATCGCGTCGGCGGTCTCGCCGAGGTCGAAATTGAACGGGCGCGGCGCGTTGGCGAGCATGGTGTCCTCCCGGCAGATCGTTCGGAGCGGAGCTCCCTTGCCTCCGTTATAGCCGGACATGGCAGGAGCGTCAGCGCGCAGCCGCGCCCGGCGCGTCTTGGCGTCGGCGCCGCGCCTTCAGCTTCCGATCACGCCCCGGCGCCGGAGCAGGACAAGAGTCAGCAGGGCGGCGGCGATGCAGGTCAGAGCCACGAAGACGGCGCCGGCCTCCGATTCCACCCAGGGCAGGCCCTTCACATTGATTCCGAACAGGCCGGTGATGAAGGTCGCGGGCAGGAACAGCGCCGTCAGCAGCGAGAGCACATAGAGCTGCCGATTGGTGCGACTGGCCGAGCGGGCGGCGATTTCGTCCTGCAGGAGCCGCGCCCGGTCCTGCACCGACTGGACGTCGTGATGCAGGCCGTCGACGCGCTGAAGCAATCGCGTCGCCGCCGCCTTGACGTCATCGGGTGCGCTGCGGCCCGATTGCGTCTCGGCGAAGCGGCGGAACAGGACATGCAGGCCGCTGAGCTGGCGATGCAGCCGCACCGCCGTGCGCCGGACCACGCCGACGCGCTGCGGCCCGTCATGCAGGCGGTCGAGCAGGATATGGTCCTCGACGCTGTCGGTCTCGTCGACGAGGCGCACCACGGCATCGGTGACGTCGTCGATGATGTATTCGATGATCTGCTCGAAAAGCCCGGCCGGGCTCGCGGCAGGCTCGCCGCGATCGAGCGCCTCGGCGGTCATGCGGATCGAATGCAGGGCCTCGCGCCGCCCGGTCAGCAGGAAGCTCTCGCCGATGACCCAGCGGAGCGCGCCGACATCCTCGGATTTGTCGGCGATATCGCGGATCAGGTCGTGCGAGACGCCCCAGGCGAGATTGGCGGAATGGTCGAGCCGCTGGTGGGGCTCATGCGACAGGAAAGCTTCCTGCGTCGCATCCGGCAGGTCCTGCTCGGCGATCCAGCTCTGCGCCCGGGTGTGGACGAGATCGAGATGCAGCCAGACGAAACCCTCGGTGGGAACGAGGTCCGGCATCTCATCGCGCGGAATGCGCGCGGGCTCTCCGTCAGCGTCGAAGCGATAGGCCCAGATGATGCCGGATTGGGACTGGAGATCGCTGAACATGCCGGGCTTCCGCTGTCGCCACGGACCTCTCCGGCGGCGCGGCGCCTAAGGGCGCCGCCGATGTGACGGCGGCATGACAGCCGGCAAAAGGTGGCTCAGTCCCGCCCGATCGAGCCGGTTACATCGGTGCGGCGGTTATCGGCCGTGCGGGCGTTGGGAATCCGGCCGGGCGGGGCGAATTTCAGCCTGGTGCCGCCGGCATCCTTGGGCGCGCGCAGGCCTGCTGGAGTGGGCGGCGGCGTCCGGACCGCGACCTTCGGCTCGCCACCATGCCATTTGCGCGTGCCGATATCGAAACGGCCCTGGCGCCAGGCGTCGAACTCGCGCTCGCTGCCGAAGAAGGCGTTGCGGTCGACATCACCGGTGATGCCCGGCACGCGGCCGGTCGTGGTGAACTGCCAGAACTCCCAGCGGTCGCGCTCGTAGCGCTTGGCCAGCGGCGCGGCGGTGGAGCGCAGCCAGAAGGGGTGATCCTTGAGCTCGCCCTCCAGCACGTCCTCATGGAAATTGATGTCGGTATAGATGATCGGCTTCTTGCCGGTATGCTCGCGCAGGCCCTTCAGCATCTCGTCGATCTTGGCCAGCGCCAGCTCTTTCGAGATCTTGCGGGTGCATTGCGAGCCGTTCTGCCATTCGACATCGAGCACTGGCGGCAAGGCGTCGGGATCGCGCGGAATATTCTTCTTGAACCAGCGCACTTGCTCCTTGGCGGAACGGCACCACCAGACGAAATGATAAGCGCCGCGCGGGATGCCGTTCTTCTTGGCTTCGGCCCAGTTGCGGCGGAAATTCGGATCGAGATAGTCGCCGCCCTCGGTCGCCTTGATGAAGGCGAAGCGCGTGCCGGCATCCTTGACCCGAGCCCAATCGATCTCGCCCTGCCAGCGGGAGACGTCGATGCCCTGGATCGCCTTGCGCCGCGCGTCGCGGACGCCGTCATGGGGGGCACTGTCGCCCTTCTTCGGATAGAGTGCCTGCGCGGGCTCGACGAAACACGTCAAAAGCGCCGCAATGGCGAAGGCTCCGAAACCTGTCCGTCGAGTGGTCAGCTTGCGCGCTGGCATGTGTCTCTCCCGCATCAGAGGTCCAGATGCGGGCAGCGTGGTTAAGCGCCGGTTAGAATTGCGGCGCAGTCGAACAATGAATTTCAGCCTTGGTTAACCGGCGCGATTTCGCCTGCAAGCTCAGTCGAGGACCACGGGTTCGACCTGGTTGTCCATGGCCCGCATGGTCGAGGCGGCGGCGGGCACGCTGCCGGGGATGCGCGCGACGGGTACGTCGCTCGGCTCCTGCGGGGCCTGTGGCATGGGCGCCGACGGGGCAGGCAGCGGTGCCTGCTGGACCGGTGCGGGCGAGTTGCGGCTTTCCCAGCGCCTTGTGCCGATATCGTACTCGCCGCGCAGCCAGCCCGCGAACTGGCTTTCGCTGCCGAAGAAGGCGTTGCGGTCGACATCGCCCTTGATGCCGGGCACGCGGCCGGTGGTGGTGAACTGCCAGAAGGCCCAGGGACGGTTGCTGTAGCGGGTTTCCGGAAGGGCCGCGGTCGAGCGGATCCAGTAGGGGTAGTCGTTGAACTGCCCCTCGAGCACCTCGCGGTGGAAGGTGATGTCGGTATAGATCACCGGCTTCTTGCCGGTGAGCTGTTCGAGCTCGGTCAGCATGAGCTTGATCTTCTCGCGGGCGAGCTCGCGGTTGATCTTCTGCGGGCATTTCCGCGATTCGCCGTTCCACTCGACGTCCAGCACCGGGGGCAGCGCGTCGGGATCGTTCGGAATCTGCTGCTTGAACCAGACCGCTTGCTCAAGGGCCGGGCGGCACCAGAAGACGAAGTGGTAGGCGCCGCGTGGCACACCGGCGCGGCGCGCGCCTTCCCAGTTGCGCTGGAAATTCGGGTCGACATGGTCGCCGCCCTCGGTCGCCTTCATGTAGACGAAGCGGGTGCCGGCGGCCTTGACGGCGTTCCAGTCGATCTCGCCCTGCCAGCGGGAGATGTCGATGCCCTGGATCGGGTAGTTGCGGGCCGCCGCGACGCCGGGATGCGGCCGGGCATCGCCCTTCGACGGGTAGTTGTCGAGCGCGACGCAGCCGCCAAGGGCCACGAATGCGGCGGCAGCCAGGAGCGGCAGGGCGCGGAAGCGAGGGATGCGGCGGGCGTTCATGTCAGGGAGAATTGCTGGGAATGCTTGACGGCCGGTTTACGTTACCGAAGTTCTGCCATCTGTCAGCCAGATCGGTGACGGGAGCGTTCCAGAGCTTAGCCGGGATGCCGAAACGCGGTTGCGGCAAGATGTGAGGATTCGGGTGCAAGCGTCTGGCATCGCCCGGAAACACGAAAGGCGACCCGATGGGTCGCCTTTCGCTGGATTTTCATCCGAATTTGGTGCGGTCGAGAGGACTCGAACCTCCACGGGTCTCCCCGCTACCACCTCAAGGTAGTGCGTCTACCAATTCCGCCACGACCGCAGCTCGTTTCCGGTTGCGGGCGGTGCAACCAGGGAGCGGCGCCGATCTAGCAAATCGAATCCGCTGCCACAAGAGCGTCACGAAGGAAAAACGCAGAAGCGCGATTTTTCCCCAGATCGGCCGGTTCAGGCGGCCTCGGCGACGGCCTGCAGGGTGTAGATCGTCGGCCGCTTGAGCATCTGGGTGATCTCGACCGAGATTCGCGCGCCGCTGACGACGACGATTCCCTTGGCGAAGGGGTGGTTGTTGGCGAGAATCTGGACCTCGTCGGTCTCGCTGGTGTTCAGCTCGATGATGGCGCCGCGGCCCAAGCGCAGCAGCTTGTAGATCGGCATTTCGGTCTGGCCGAGCACCACCGTGAGTTCCACCGGGACGAGATCGAGATCGGCCTTCAAGTTCTGTCTCCGGGACCCTACTTCAGAATTCGTCCAGCGAAACTTGCCTGCCTGCCGGTTTTGGGCGCAAGAGGCATTCCGCGGGGCGGGCCGGTCACGTCACCAGCCCGGAAACTTTGAACGGAACATGGTTAAGCCATGGTGAAGATGCGCGAGGAACTGGCCGTCTCCTTCCTGCCGGAAGGGCTGGCGGAGCCGGTCGAATGGGTCGTGAGAGAGGGGCTCGTCGGCTATGACGAAGCCGTCGCCGAGATGGAGGCCCGTGCCGGGCTGATTGCGGACGGGCTGGCGCGCGAGCGCGTCTGGCTGGTCGAGCATCCGCCGCTCTACACCGCCGGCACCTCGGCCCGCGACGAGGACCTGATCGCGCCCGAGCGCTTCCCGGTATTCCGCTCGGGGCGGGGCGGGCAGTTCACCTATCACGGCCCGGGTCAGCGCGTGGCCTATGTCATGCTCGACCTGAAGCGCCGTCAGCCGGACCTGCGCCGCTTCGTTGCCGCGCTCGAAGGCTGGCTGATCGGTGCGCTCGACGACTTCAATGTCCGCGGCGAGCGGCGCGAGGACCGCGTCGGCGTCTGGGTGCGTCGGCCAACCAAGGGCGTGGATACCGAGGACAAGATCGCCGCGATCGGCATCCGGGTGCGGCGCTGGGTCTCGTTCCACGGCATCTCGCTGAATGTCGAGCCGGACCTGTCGCATTTCGACGGCATCGTGCCCTGCGGCGTCAGCCAGTACGGTGTCACCTCGCTGGTCGATCTCGGGTTGCCGGTGACGATGCCAGAGGTCGATTCGGTGCTGCGCGAGGCGTTCGAGCGCGTGTTCGGCCCGACCGTTCAGGCCTGATTTACCATCCGTTAGCCATGGCGCCGCCATCTTCGACCAGGGTTGGGTTGAAGATGGGGATGACCATGCGAAGCGTTTTTCTGGCAGGGAGCCTCGCCATGCTGCTCGCGGCCTGCAACACCACCGACCAGCGCATCGCCGGTGCGGCGGCCGGCGCGGGCGCCGGCGCCCTCGTCGGCGGACCGATCGGGGCGATCGCCGGTGGCGCGATCGGCGCCGTGGCGGCGCCTTCCGTGACCGGCTCGATCAACAAGATGCAGGAGTGAGCCGATCCAGCGGCGCGGATTTGCACGGTCGCGTCCGTGCGTCCGCGCCGGTTGGCGTTTTCGACGCGGCGCGCCATAAACTCGGCTGAGATTGTCGTCGAGGAGCGCGCCCGTGCCTGTCATCGAGAGCAAGGTCGATCTGAATTCGGCCGAGACGCGCGCCAATGCCGATGCCTGGGCCGGATTGCGCGATGAACTTCAGCAGCATCGCGCCACCGCCGCGCTCGGCGGCAATGCCAAGTCCCGCGAGCGCCATACGGCGCGTGGCAAGCTTCTGCCGCGCGAGCGCGTGTTGCGCCTGACCGATCCGGGCTCGGCCTTCCTCGAGATCGGCTCGCTCGCCGCCTTCGGCATGTATGAGGGCGATGTCCATGCCGCGGGCATGATCGCCGGCATCGGCCGCGTCGCCGGCCGCGAGTGCATGATCGTCTGCAACGATGCGACGATCAAAGGCGGCACCTATTATCCGATGACGGTGAAGAAGCATCTGCGGGCGCAGGAGATCGCGCGCGAGAACCGCTTGCCCTGCATTTACCTCGTCGATTCCGGCGGTGCGAACCTGCCGCACCAAACCGAGGTCTTCCCCGACCGCGAGCATTTCGGCCGGATCTTCTACAACCAGGCGACGCTTTCGGCCGAGGGCATCCCGCAGGTCGCGGTGGTGATGGGCTCCTGCACGGCCGGCGGCGCCTATGTCCCGGCAATGTCAGACGAGACGGTGATCGTCAGGAAGCAGGGCACGATCTTCCTCGGTGGTCCGCCGCTGGTGAAGGCCGCGACCGGCGAAGTCGTTTCGGCCGAGGATTTGGGCGGCGCCGATGTACATGCGCGGCTCTCAGGCGTCGCCGACCATTATGCCGGTGACGATACCCATGCGCTCGCCATCGCCCGGCGGATCGCCGGCAATCTCAACAGCGTGAAGCGCCCCGATATCGACATCGCCGAGCCGGTTGAGCCGCTCTACGATCCCGCAGAGCTTGAAGCCGTCGTGCCGACCGACCTCAAGAAGCAGTACGACATCCGCGAGGTGATCGCACGGCTCGTCGACGGCTCGGAGTTCGACGAGTTCAAGAAGCTCTACGGCACGACGCTGGTGACGGGCTTTGCCCGCATCCACGGCATCCCGGTCGGGATCATCGCCAATAACGGCATCCTGTTCTCGGAAAGCGCGGTCAAGGGCGCGCATTTCATCGAGCTCTGCTGCCAGCGGCGCATTCCGCTGCTCTTTCTGCAGAATATCACCGGCTTCATGGTCGGGCGCGATGTCGAGACGCGCGGCATCGCCAAGGACGGCGCCAAGCTGGTCACGGCGGTGGCCTCGGCACGAGTACCGAAGATCACTGTGCTGGTCGGCGGCTCCTTCGGCGCCGGCAATTACGGCATGTGCGGGCGGGCCTATTCGCCGCGCTTCCTGTTCACCTGGCCGAATTCGCGGATTTCGGTGATGGGCGGCGAGCAGGCGGCGAGCGTGCTCGCGACCGTGCGCCGCGACAATATCGAGGCCGAGGGCAAGAGCTGGGCGGCAGCCGACGAGGAGGCCTTCAAGGCGCCGATCCGCAACCGTTATGAAGAAGAAGGTTCGCCCTATTTTGCGACGGCGCGGCTCTGGGATGACGGCATCATCCTGCCCTCGGAGACACGCCGCGTGCTGGCGCTGGCCTTCTCCGCGACGCTCAATGCCGAGGTGCCGGAGACGAAATTCGGCGTGTTCCGAATGTGAGGGGGCGGGCCGAGGCGTGGGACGAGCCACGCCTCGTTTCCCGGGCGGCCTCAGTTCTTCAGCGTTGAAACGATGCGGACTTCGCCCGGCGCGGTCAGCGAGGCGGGGCGTTCGACCTGCAAGGCCGTGGCCGGCCCGGCCTTGAATGCCCTGACCGCACCGTTCAAATAGTCGGTGAACGCCCGGATGCGGCTGCGTTCCTTCAGCGAGACGAGCTGGGTTCTCAGGAGGTCTTCGAAGTCGGATCGGCGTCGCTCGCCCCTGTTGCCGTTGAAGACGACGACCTTGCCCGGCAGCACCACGACATCCCCTTTGCGGAGGGTCGGGTCGCTCAAGAACCAGTTGGGGTCCTTGACCGGGTCCATCGGCGTGACCAGGACAGGCGGCCGCTCGACCGGCGCCTTCTTCGGCGCCTTGGAGGCTGGCCGCCCGGGACGGATGGTCATCTCCAGCGGCGTCGAAACATAGGGCGTCTCGGTGCGTGGGGGAGGGCCGAGCAGAAAGTCAAGAAAGCCGGCATGGGCAGGTCGCAGAGCAAAAATCTCCAGAACGACCACGCTCGCAGCGACGACGACGGCGCTTTTCATGGAATGCACCAATCCCTAGGCATACGCATACTCGGCGGTGGGGATAACACCTGTCCTTTTCCATTCAAAGTGACCGCCGCGCCAAGTCCACAGTGGCGTTAATCGCCGCTGCGTGCGGGTAACACCTTGTTCAGTACGATCTGAAAAAGGGACGCGATCCGATAGCGGATCGCCGTGACAGAGACATTACAGACGCGCCGCGCGCCCGCTCTCAGCGCAATTCGATCTTCACGACCTCGTAGACCGCCCGCGCTCCACGCTTGTCGCCGGGCGCGACGAGGCGCCAGCCGCCGTCGAGCGCCTTGCCGTCCACCGCAGAGACGAGGATCAGGGGCAGGTTGCCGAAATCGGGATGGATCTCGCCGATCGAGAACGCGACCTGGTAGCCGTCCTTCGCGCTGACGAGGAAGGTCTTCTTCAATTGCTCGACGGGTTTCAGGCCGTCGAGCGCCTTGTTCGCCTGCAGGACATCCCAGAGCTGCACGCCCTTGTAGCGCCGCGTCGCCGGCCCCTTCGAGGTCTCGAAGGTCACGTCGCGCTCCGTGACAGGCAGGGCCGCGAGGGATTGCGTGGAGAGACGGATCGGCGCCGGGCCGATGCCGGCGAGCTCGACGGCCGGCTCTTGGGCGCGCAGGGCCGGGGTTATCGTCAGCAGGGCGAACGCGAGCAGCAGGGAGCGAAGCAAGGCGAAATCTCCGTTGGCGGCCCGACGATAACACGGGGCTGCGGTGCGAGCTTGCGACAAGCCGCCGGCGCCTATCCACTCATCCCAGCGAGAACGCCTCGTGCACGGCGCTCTGTACGCCGCCGCCCATGACCGGGCCACCACCTGCGACATGGACGGCGTCGCCGACCAGTGCTGCGCCCAGCCCGTGGCGGGGCGTCAGCATCGGGGCATATTGCTCCCAGCCGTCGGTTGCCGGGTCATAGGCCTCCATCTGGCCGAAGACGCGATTGGTGCCTTCGCCGCCCATCACGAAGACCTTGCCACGATAGAGCACGGCGCCATGGCCGGAGCGGCCTGTCGGCGCCGGTGTCCGCATCATCCATTTGTCGGCGGCCGGATCGTAGGAATGGTGCAGGTTCGAGTTGGTGTGGAAGGAATCGACCCGCCCGCCGATGACATGGATCAGGTTGCCGATGGCGAGCGTGCCGGTGTGGTCACGGGCGGTCGGCAGGGGCGTGCGTTCGCTCCAGCGATCGGCCTTGGGATCGTAGACCAGATGCCAGTCGATCGAACGCTTGGTCTCGGTCGTCTCGCCGATGGCGCCGCCGATGACGTGGAGCAAGCCGCCGAGGCCGACCACGGCGGTCGAGCCGGCGGGGCGGGGCAGGGACGCGATCTCGGCCCAGCGATCGGCTTTGGGATCATAGGTGAAGCAGCGCGGATGCGGCTTGCGGTTCTGCTCGAGAAAGCCGCCGATGGCGAAAAGCTTGCCGTCAAGGAAGGCGACGCCGACATGGTTGGCGCCCTGCGGCAGGGGCGCGCCGTCATGCCATTTGTCCGCCTTGCCTTCGTAGACATGGTGATACGGGCGGTCGGTGCGCTGCTCGCCATAGCCGCCGACGACATGCATCCGGTCCTCGAAGGCCGTCGCCCAGGCCATTTCCGAGCGCGGCAGCGGCAACGGCGCCTTGGCGCTCCAGCGGCCGGGCGTGGCGGCTTTCGGGGCCGGCGAATCGAAGACGTTCTGCGTCGCCGCGAGCGGCGGCTTCTCGATCCGGCCGGGCTGGCTCAAGCGCTCGTATTGCGGGCCGTGATGCTCGTGGCCCTGCTGCTGGGCGAGCGCCGGGCCGGCGAGCGTGGCAGCGCCGGCCGCAAGCAGGTGGCGGCGGTTCAGGCTGGTCATCGCGTCATCCTCCCGACTACAACGATACGGCAGAGCGGGCGGGCGGCAAGCGCATGGAACGCCGGCTCGCTCATGGTTCCCCTGGGCGGTTTCGCCCGTTATGGTCGGGCGCCATCTCAAACGATTTAGGTCTAGGGAAATACGGGGAAACGCATGGCGGGACATAACAAGGTCGCGATCATCACCGGCGCCGGCTCGGGCGTTGGGCGCTCGGTCGCCATCGCTTTCCTGAAGGACGGCTATCGCACCGTGCTAGCCGGCCGCCGTGCGGATGCGCTGGAGGAGACGATCGAGCTCTCCGGCGTCGACAAGGGGCGTGCGCTCGCGGTGCCGACCGACGTCACCGACAAGGCCTCGGTCGAGAACCTCTTCGCCAGGACGAAGGAAGCCTTCGGGCGGGTCGACGTGCTCTTCAACAATGCCGGCGTCAACGCGCCGGGCGGCGTGCTGCTGGAGGACCTCTCGCTGGAGGACTGGCAGAAGGTGGTCGATACCAACCTGACCGGGCCGTTTCTCTGCACGCAGGCCGCCTTCAAGGTGATGAAGGACCAGCAACCGCAGGGCGGGCGCATCATCAATAACGGCTCGATCTCGGCCCATGCGCCGCGGCCGAACTCCGTCGCCTATACCGCGACCAAGCATGCGATCTCGGGCCTGACCAAGACCGCCGCTCTCGACGGGCGCAAATACGACATCGCCGTCGGCCAGGTCGATATCGGCAATGCGCTGACCGAGATGGCGCGCAAGATGACGACCGGCGTGCCGCAGGCGGACGGCTCGATCAAGGTCGAGGCGGTGATGGATGTCGAGCATGTCGCGACGACCGTGCTGCACATGGCCGGACTGCCGCCCGAGGCGAACGTGCTGTTCGTCACGGTAATGGCGACCAAGGCCCCGCTCGTCGGGCGAGGGTAAGGAGCTTCCTTCCGTTCGCCTTCCCCTTTCCGTCATCCCGGGCGGAGCCCTCGGGTTCGACCTTTGGTCGACCCAAGGATAAACTCCGCGTAGACCCGGGCTCCATTCCGGAACGGCNTCGCCTTCCCCTTTCCGTCATCCCGGGCGGAGCCCTCGGGTTCGACCTTTGGTCGACCCAAGGATAAACTCCGCGTAGACCCGGGCTCCATTCCGGAACGGCTCAGGCATGGATCCCGGATCGGCGCCGCTGACGCGGCTTGTCCGGGATGACAGAGGTGAGAGTGGCCGCAGCGGCGCAAGACGGAGATGGTCGGGACAAGCCCGACCAAGACGACGGCGAGGGGAGCTCGACCCCCAATCCCGCCGTCGCTCGCGCCTATACGCTCACCATCTGGGGCATCGCGCTCGGCATCCTGATCCAGGCGGTGGCGACGGTCGTCTGGGCGCTCGCAATCGGCAATGCCCAGCTCTTCAAGGATGGCGTCGATTGGGTCTATGACGTCGCGCTCTATGGTATCGCGGCGATCGTCTTCGGCCGCGACGCGCGGATCGAGCGGCTCGCCGCCGTCGCGATCGGTGTCGTCATGGCGATGGCCGGGCTGCACACGCTCTACGATCTCTGGGACAAGATCGTCCGGCCGCGGCCGATCGAGATCTGGACGCTCGGCTTCGCGGCAGCGAGTGCCATCGTCATCGCCTTCCTCGTCGTCGCCGCGCTCTGGCGCTTCCGGCGCGAGCAGAACCCGGTCATCAAGGCGACCTGGCTGTCGAGCCGCAACGACACGATCTCGACGACGGGCTTCGCGCTGGTCGGGCTCGCCGCCCGCGTCGCGCCGGTGCGCTGGCCGGAATACCTGTTCGACGTCGTCGTCGCCGGCATCTGCTTCCAGGCGACCTGGGCGATCTGGCGCTCTTTGCGGAGGAGCGCGGAATCGGAAGCGTCCCAATCCGGTTTGCGCAACAAGGCGCAGACAGACGCCACGAGCGGGCTATAAAGGCGGCACGTCTCCTGAGGATGCCGCCGCCATGACGATCGCCGCCAAGCTGCCCTCCATCCTGATCGCCAATCGCGGCGAGATCGCCTGCCGGGTGATCCGCACCGCGCAGCGGCTCGGCCTGCGCACCATCGCCGTCTATTCGGATGCCGATGCCGAGGCGCTGTTCGTGCAGATGGCTGACGAAGCCTATCACATTGGCCCGGCCCCGGCCCGCGAGAGCTATCTCGACGCCAACAAGATCCTCACTGTTGCCAAGGAGGCGGGCGCTGCCTGCATCCACCCGGGCTACGGCTTCCTCTCGGAGAATGCCGAATTCGCCGATGCCTGCGCGGCCGCCGGCATCGTCTTCGTCGGCCCGCCGGCTTCGGCCATCCGGGCCATGGGTCTCAAGGATGCCGCCAAGGCGCTGGTCGAGAAGGCGAGCGTGCCGGTGGTGCCGGGCTATCACGGCGCCGAGCAGGGCGCCGATTTCCTCCGCTCGGAAGCGCGGCGCATCGGTTACCCCGTTCTGATCAAGGCGGTCGCCGGCGGCGGCGGCAAGGGCATGAAGAAGGTCGACCGACCCGAGGATTTCGACGATGCGCTGACCAGCGCCCAGCGCGAGGGGCAGAACGCCTTTGGTGACGCCCGTGTGTTGGTCGAGAAATACGTGCTCTCGCCGCGCCATGTCGAAATCCAGGTCTTTGGCGACAGCCATGGCAATGTCGTCCATCTCTACGAGCGCGACTGCTCGCTCCAGCGCCGCCACCAGAAGGTGATCGAGGAGGCTCCCGCGCCGGGCATGAGCGACGAGGTCCGTGCCGCCATGGGCAAGGCCGCGACCGAGGCCGCGAAGGCCGTCGGCTATGTCGGGGCCGGTACGGTCGAGTTCATCGCCGATGGGCGCGACGGGCTGAAGGCCGATGGCTTCTGGTTCATGGAAATGAACACCCGCCTCCAGGTCGAGCATCCCGTAACCGAGGCGATCACCGGGCTCGATCTCGTCGAATTGCAATTGAAGGTCGCGGCCGGCGAGCCGCTGGGCTTCACGCAGGCCGATGTGACGGCCACGGGCCATGCCGTCGAGGCGCGGCTTTATGCCGAAGACCCCGAAAAGGGCTTCCTGCCTTCGACGGGGAAGCTCTGGGCGCTGCAATTCCCGGAGGGCGAGGGAATCCGCATCGATACCGGCGTCGAGGCCGGCGATACGGTGACGCCGTTCTACGACCCGATGATCGCCAAGGTGATCGCCCACGGTCCTACGAGGGATGCGGCGCTCGACCGACTGGGCGCGGCTCTTGGCGAGACGGTAGTCGCCGGCCCCCGAACCAATCTCGCCTTCCTGAAGAAGCTGACCGAGGCGGAAGGCTTCCGGAAAGGGCCGTTCGATACCGGCTTCATCGACCGCAATATAAGCGCGCTCGGCGCCGAGCCGCAGCCGCTCGATGCGGCGGCGGTGGCGGCGGCCGCCTTGCAACTCGAGGAGGAGCGGCAGGCGGCAGGCATGATCGCGGCGGCCGGCCGGACGGAAGGCGAAGCGCGCTCGCCCTGGCTCGACCCGGACGCCTTCTCGCTGATGCCGCGCCAGCCGCTGGGGTTGCCGCTGACGGTCGATGGAGAGCGCATCGACGCCCGGATCGAATGGCATGGCGAGGACGCGCGCGTCAGCCTGCCCGGTCACGAGATCGGCGAGGGCGAGCATGAGATCGCTCTTGCCGAGGGCGAGGGCGGGACATGGTTCGCGCTGCATCGCGGCCGGCAGACGGCGGTCTCGCTGTTCGATCCGTTCGGCGTCGATCTGGATGCGGCCGCAGGCTCGGGCGGTGTGGTCAAGGCGCCGATGCATGGCAAGCTCGTGGCGCTCTTCGTCGCGCCGGGCGAGGCCGTCACCAAGGGCCAGCGCCTCGCCATCGTCGAGGCGATGAAGATGGAGCATGTGCTGACCGCTCCGCGCGACGGCACGGTCAGCGAGGTCGCGGGAGAGCCGGGCGCGCAGGTCGCCGAGGGCGCGAAGGTGGTCGTGCTGGGGGAATAGGCGAGTCAGCCGAGTAGCTTGCGGGCGGCCATTGAGATTCTGATTCAGGCCGCTTTCGTCATGGTCGGGCTCGTCCCGGCCATCCACGTCTTCGCTGGTCGAAGCCCGTGCTCAAGGCGTGGATGCTCACCACAAGGGCGAGCATGACGGCGTACTAGGCGTCCAGCGCTGCGGCCGCCTTCGCCAGGATCGTCAGATTGATCTCCGCCAGCGGGTCATCATCGCCCATGAACCAGGCTGCCGACAAGCCACACCAGGCGATGATCCAGCGCAGCAATCGTTGCCGTTCCAGCCCCGATTTCGCCAGCACGATCTCCAGCCGGCGCTCGAAGGCGCCGGGCGCGACGGCGACCTGCGGTCGCGGATCGGCGAGATCGGGGTCGCAGAACAGGATCGTGTATTCGAAGGCGCGGTCGCCGATCACCGATTTCGGATCGATGGCGAGCCAGCCACGATCCTCGAAATCGAGGACGTTGTCGTGGTGCAGGTCGGCATGAAGCGGCAGAATTTCCTGCTGTGCGGGCAACAGTGCGTTTGCCTCCACCGCGGCACGGGCGACAAGGCCGCCATGCCGGGCCGCCGCCGGAAACAGGTCCTTGAACCAGATGTCGAGCGGGATCAGCCCGGTGGGAACCGGGCCGCGTGGCTTCTGCAGGGCCGCGATGGCGTCGCAGAGGATGGAGGTGGCTTCGTCGTCGCCCTCGGCGCCGCTGCGGGCCATGGAAGCGAGCGAGCGCCCGCCGGTGGCGCGTTCGATCAGCATGGCCTCGCCGCCGTCGCTGCGGGCGAGCAGGCGGGCGGCACCATCGCCGTTCCAGTATTCCAGCGGCAGGTAGCCGCGCCGCTCGTCCTCGACTTCCGGCAGCTTGAGCATTGCTGGCGCGCCGCTTTGCGACACAGGCAGCAGATGGCTGGCGTGGGTTCGGATCGGCTCGCCGTCGGACACAAGACCCCAGCGGGTAAGCCAGGGCTCGAAAACCTCCCGGGAAATCCAGCTCATCCGCGGCCGATCACCGGGAACTGCTCGGCCTCGTAGATCTGGCCGGAGACCGGCGCGCTGTCCTCCGAGAGCCAGAAGGCGGTGTGGGCGGCGATCTCCTCCGGCTGCATGATCCGGCCGGTCGGGGCGTCGCGCAGTGGGAGATGGTTCTGCCAGCCGGCTTCACGGCCTTCGCGCTGCTGCGTCGCGTCCTCGTTGGCGGTCCAGGTCCAGCCGACATTGAGCTGGTTGGCACGGATGCGCTCGGCGCCGAGCGTATTGGCGAGATTGCGCGTCATCGTCATCAGCGCGCCCTTCGACATCGAATAGACTGTGAGGTTCGAGAGGCCGCAATAGGCGTTGATCGAACCGACGGTGACGATGGCGCCGGGCGATTTCTGGGCGCGGAAGGCGCGGATCGCGGCCTCGGCGCAGAGCAGGGGCGCGCGGGTGTTGATCGCGAACATATAGTCGAAGAAGGCGGCGGTGGTCTCGGTCAGGATGCCGCGCGGATAGATGCCGGCATTGTTCACGAGGCCGTCGATGCGGCCGAAGGCAGCGGTCGTGGCGTCGACGATCACTTGGGCGGTCGCGGGCTCGGCGAGATCGCCGGTCGCGCCGGCCGTCGCCGCGCCGAGCTTCGCCACGGCCGCATCGACTTCCGCCGCATCGCGGCCATGGATCAGCACCTTGGCGCCCTCAGTGACGAGGCGCTCGGCCATCGCGAAGCCGATGCCGGTCGAGGAGCCGGTGACGAGAATGACCTTGCCTGCTAGTCCGCGCATGGGAAGCGTCCGTGTCTGGTTCGGGAGGTCGGAATGATCGTGAAGCGAATCGTGGCCAACATCGCAACCGCGGAACCCAAGCTGGCGCAAGCGTTCTATGGCGATCTCTTCGGCCGGCTCGTCAACGTGCCGGCCCATCGGGACTGAAGGTCGGGCTGTGGAGAAGCGCGACGGGGACTGGTCCGCCGTCGGGCGCGGGCCTATTTTGCGGCCATGTCCCTTCACTTGCTCAAGCTCTGCGTCGGCGCGGAATCGATCAGCGATCTCGAGGACTGGATCGCCGAGCGCCAGGCACAGCGCCGCGCCCGCGGCGAGCCGGCCGAGCAGTTACACACCACGCGCATGGTGCCGAAGAAGATCGAGGAGATCCTCGATGGAGGCTCGCTCTACTGGGTAATCAAGGGCCAGATCTCGGCACGCCAGCGGCTCACCGACATCCGCCCCTTCACCGATGGCGAGGGTATCGGCCGCTGCCATCTGGTGATGGAGCCGATCGTGGTGCCGGTCGAGCCGCGCCCGTTCCGCCCCTTCCAGGGCTGGCGCTACCTGCAGGCGAAGGACGCTCCGCGCGATCTCTCGGAGCATGGCGGCGATGTCGGCGAGATGCCGGAGGAGCTGCGGCGGGAGCTGGCCGGGCTGGGGCTGTTGTAGGCGGCCTAGACCGGAATATTGTCGAGCAAGCGCGTGCTGCCGATGCGGGCCGCAAGGATCAGGCGGATCGGGCCATCCGACAGCGAGGTGACCGGCGCCAGCCTCTCGGCATGGCGCGCTTCCAGATAGTCGAGCTCGAAGCCGGCGGTGATGATCTCGTTCTGGGCGTCTGCGACTGCCTTGAACAGGTCGTCGCGGTTGCGGATGCGGGCGGCGAGGTTCTGCATCACACGGTGCAGCAGCGGCGCCAGCGCGCGATGTTCGGCTGAGAGGTAGCGATTGCGCGAGGACATGGCGAGGCCGTCCGCCTCGCGGATCGTCGCGAGCGGTACGATCTCGATGCCGAGGTCGAGATCGGCGGCCATGCGGGTCACGACCTTGAGCTGCTGATAGTCCTTCTCGCCAAAGATCGCGCAGTCGGCACGTGACTGTGTGAAGAGCTTGCAGCAGATCGTCGCGACGCCCTCGAAATGCGTCGGGCGGAAGCGGTCTTCCAGGCCGACGGCAGCCGGGCCGAGCAGCAGCACGCGTGTGGCGAAGCCGGCCGGGTACATCTCCTCGACCGATGGGAAGAACGCCGCATCGGCGCCGGCCGCGACGAGCTTGGCGCAATCGTCATCGAAGGTGCGCGGGTACTTCTTGAAATCCTCATGCGGGGCGAATTGCGTCGGATTGACGAAGATCGTGACGATCACTCGCTTCGCATGGCGCTGGCCTTCGCTGACCAGCGCGATATGGCCTTCGTGCAGCGCGCCCATGGTCGGCACCAGCGCGACCTTATCACCGGCGGCGTGCCAGCCGGCGACGGCCTCACGCATCGCGGCGACCGTCTCGAAGATCGTGATGCCGGCCATTCGCGCGCCTCCGTCCGGCGCACGGGTAGCAAATGCCGGCGTCATGGCCAATATCAGGGCGTGGAGATGATTCAGGCGGATCGAAGGGGCCGATGAGCGAGAGGAAGGACCGGGCCGTCGGGAAGGTGGGAGCGACCGCGCCGGCGACGCATTCGCAGCCGGGCGAGATCGACCGTTTTCTTGGCGCCGCGAAGCAGCTCGCGCCCCTGGCAACGGGGCAGGCGGGGCGATTGGTCTTCGCGCTCGATGCCACGATGAGCCGCCAGCCGACCTGGGACCTCGCCTGCTCGCTGCAGGCCCGGATGTTCGACGTGACCTCCAGGATCCCAGAATCCGGCGGCGGCCTTGCAGTGCAGCTCGTCTACTTCCGGGGGATCGGCGAATGTCGCGCCTCAGGCTGGGTCGGTGAGCCGGCGCGCCTGACCGGCCTGATGCGCAAGATCGCCTGCGAAGGCGGGCAGACCCAGATCGCCCGCGTGTTGCGCCATGTCCGCGACGAGGCGAAAGCCGTTCCGGTCAGGGCCTTCGTCTATGTCGGCGATGCGATGGAAGAGGATGTCGATTCGCTGTCGGCGCTGGCCGGTGAGCTTGGCCTGCGCGGCATCCGCGGCTTCGTCTTCCAGGAGGGGCACGATCCGGTGGCGAGCAACGCCTTCGCGACGATCGCGCGGCTGACCGGCGGCGCCCATGCCCGCTTCGACGTGACTGCGCCGGCTTCGCTGCTCGATCTCCTGCGCGGGGCTGCCGCCTATGCGGCCGGCGGGCGCGCGGCGATGTTGCGTTTGGCCGGCTCGACCCCTGCGGTGAAGGGGCTGATCGCCGCGATGGATGGAGGCAAGCGGTGAGCCTGCTCTACGGCGCTGCCGTCCTGATCCTGGTCTGGTGGCTGGCGAAGCTTTTCGCGGGAGCCAATCCAAAGGTGCTGGCGCGCTTGGCGAAGACCGGTGGTGGCATCGCTGCGCTCGGCGTCGCCGGGCTGCTGATGGTGCGCGGCCGGATGGATATGGCGATCTTCCTCGGCGGTATCGGCGCCTGGCTGCTTGGCTGGAGTGCGACCGGACCGGGCGGCATCCGCTTTCCGTGGGCCGATCGTTCCGGCCCGACGCCGGGCGCGACCTCGAAGGTCAAGTCGGCGCTCCTGGAGGTGGAACTCGACCATGACAGCGGGGGGATGGCCGGCACCGTCGCCGCCGGCCCCTATGCGGGGCGGGCACTCGACAGCCTGGATATGGCTGAGCTTGCCGCGCTGATGCGCGACTGCCTCACGCGCGACCCGGACGGCGCGCGTTTGCTAGAGGCATATCTCGACCGCCGGACGCCCGGCTGGCGTGAAGACGCTCAGCGTGATCGCGACGCGGGGCAGCGCGGCGCGCCGGGCGCGGGCGCGATGACGCAGCAGGAGGCCTACGATATCCTGGGGCTTCAATCGGGGGCGGGCGAGGAGGCGGTCCGCGAAGCCCATCGGGCCCTGATGAAGCGCATCCACCCGGATGCCGGGGGCACCAGCGGCCTTGCCGCTCGCGTCAACCAGGCCAAGGACGTCCTTCTGAAGCAGCGCTAGCGAAGGGGTCGGGGAGTGGGTCTGCGACATGTCGTGAACTCCTTTCCCGGGTCCCTGGTCAGCTTCGGGTGGCGAAGCAGGAGAAGCCGCCGCGCTTCAACTGGTTGCAGGCGTTCTGCGCGTCCTTCGAGTCGTCGAAGCCGGCGAAGCGGGCACGGAAGAGGGTGGAGCCGCCCTTCGCGACCTTCTCGGTGAACGGCGAGGCGCTGGCGAGCGAGGTCGAGGCCCTGGCCTTGGCGCGGGCCAGGATTTCCTTGGCCTTGCCCTCGTCATCGGTGGCGCCGAGCTGGATCACCCATTTGCCGGAGGCGACGATCGCGGCCTGATGCGACATGGCGGGAACCGGCTCCTGAACCTGAGCCTTGGCGGGGGCGGCCTCGACCTTGTAGGCGACCGGGGCGGCCGGAATGTCGATCCTGGCTTCGGCGAGTTTCACAGGCTCGGCGGCGGGCTCCGGCACCTTTGCGATCGAAGAGGTGACGTCGACATTCGCCGGCGGGCGCAGGACCTTGGCATCGGCCGGCTGGGCGCCGATCGACCAGCGCATGGCGGACGGCGTCGTCGTGGCGGCGACCGGGCGCATGCCGGAAATCTGTAGCGGCTGGCCTCCGGCGACGGCGATCGGGCGCGGCGGCGCGATCGGCGTGGTGGTCGGCATCGGAGCGTAGGCGCGGGCGGCGGCCGGAAGGGCCGGCTGCTCCTCGACCTGCGGCTGCTGGCGCGGACGCGGCACCGGGATCGGCGCGGGCTCGGCCACGGCGACCTGCTGGACCGAGAGGGAGCGGGGGCGCTCCTCCGGCTCCGGGGCCTCGGCGACCATCACCGAGGAACGGCCGCTGGTCGAGGCGCGCGGCAGGCTGGCAAGCACGAGATCGGTCATGATCTGGTCGCGCGAGGCACCGGAACGGCCGCCGAGCACGATCGAGACCACATGGCGGCCTTCCGCCTTGGCCGAGGTCATCAGGTTGAAGCCGGATGCGCGGGTGTAGCCGGTCTTGATGCCGTCGACGCCCTCGACCTTGCCGAGCAGGCGGTTGTGCCCGCGGATCGTGCGGCTGCCGTACTGGAAGGCGCGCATCGAGAACAGGGGATAGTACTTCGGGAAGCGCTCCTGGATGGCGCGGGCAAGGATGGTGAGGTCGCGCGCGGTCGTCAGGTTCGGCGGGGAATGCGGCAGACCGTGCGGATTGTAGAAGCGGGTCGAGCTCATGCCGAGCGAGCGCGCCTTGCGCGTCATCTGCTCGGCGAAGGCGTCCTCGGAGCCAGCGATGTTCTCGGCGACGACGACCGAGGAGTCGTTGGCCGAGAGCGTGATCATGCTCTTGATGGCGTCCTCGACCGCGATGGTCGAGCCGGGGCGCAGACCGAGCTTGGTCGGCGGTTGCGAGGCCGCATAGGACGAGACCTTGAGTTCGGAATCCATGGTGAAGCGGCCGCGCTCCATCTGCTCGAAGAGCATGTAGAGCGTCATGACCTTGGTCAGCGAGGCCGGGATGCGGGCTGCATCCTCGTTCACCGCGTGCAGCGTGCGGCCGGTCTTCGCGTCGACCACCATCGCGGCATAAGGGGGCGTGTAGCCGCCGCCCGCGTTACGGCGCTTGCGCGCCTCGGCAGGGGAGGAGGCGATCGTGGCCGCAACGGCAACGACACCGATCAGACCCGCAACGGTTCGCAGACGCGACCGCCGCAACCCAACGCAACCAGACAACATGAACCCGCCTCGAACTCACAACCATGGGCCGATCCCGCGCCTGGCGCATCGTGGCGCAGGGGACACAGTTGGAGAGGTTAGGAGGATGCGGTTACGGAGCCGTTAAAACTTGAACGGTTGCCAGTGGAACGATCTGCGTTTGGTGCATTGCAGCGTTCTCTTGACATTCATGTTGCAATGCACAATATGCAGTCAGTCCCCGGTGGTGATCATGTTCACACAGCCTTGGGGCAGCTAACAGGCCGATCCGGCCCACTCACCTAAGGCGGCACCGCAGAGTGCCAGGAGACGACCCATGATCCAGCAGTTCGAGACCATCCAGAAGGCTTCCAAGGACAACGTCGACGCCGCTCTCAAGGCTTTCGGCACCACCTCGAAGGGTGTGCAGGCGATCGCCGTCGAGACCACCGACTATGCCAAGAAGTCCTTCGAAGCCGGCACCGCCACGCTCGAGAAGCTCGCTGGCGTGAAGACCTTCGACAAGGCCCTGGAGATCCAGGCCGACTTCATCAAGACCTCGTTCGAGGGCGCCGTCGCCCAGCTCACCAAGATGGGCGAGCTCTACACCGCTCTCGCCAAGGACGCCTACAAGCCGTTCGAAGGCATCGTCGCGAAGGCCGTCCCGACCGCCCCGAAGGCGTGATCCGGGCCGGCAGCCGACAGGCTGCCGTGCTTCCGTGAGTTGAGTTGCGTTTGCGAACCCCGGCCGCGAGGTCGGGGTTTTTCGTTTGAGCGGAGCTGGGCGGGCAGGGCTCCTGCGGATCGCTGGTCTCTTGCCGCTTGCCATTCTTTCCGGTCAGTGGCCTTGGTTCTTCGCCACGGAGAAACAGCCGATGATCGATCTCGCAACCTTGACCGCTTATGTGCTCATCGTGCTGGGCTTCGTCTTCATTCCGGGCCCGGCGACATTGCTGACGGTCGCCCGCGCGACGGCTTCGGGTTCGCGGGTCGGCATCGCGACCGGTGCTGGCATCGCGGTCGGCGACCTGATCCATACGATCACCGCGATCATCGGCATCTCGGCTGTGATCGCGGCTTCGGCGACGCTGTTCAGCGCGATCAAGTATCTCGGCGCCGCCTATCTGCTCTATCTCGGCATCCGCGCCCTGATCGAGAAAGCGCCCGTCGAGCTGGCTTCCGGAGTGCCAGCCATCTCTGCGAGCGCCGCCTTTCGCCAGGGCCTGCTGACCGAAGTCCTCAACCCGAAGACGGCCCTGTTCTTCCTCGCCTTCCTGCCGCAATTCGTGCGGCCCGAGAATGGTGCGGTGTCGCTGCAGATGGCCATTCTCGGCGGCATCTTCATTCTGCTCGGCCTCGTCAGCACGGTTGCCTTCGCGCTCGGGGCCGGCCGGCTCGGGCAGTTTCTGCGCCGCCATCCGGCCGTGCTCAAATGGCAGGGCAAGGTGGTCGGCGGCATCTATTGCGCTCTGGGTATCCGCCTTGCGATGCAGCAGCGCTAGGCGTCTGCGCCCCTGCTTCCGCTCGTCGCGGTGCCGATCGGGGCTTGAGGCTCTCGTGGCTTCAGCTTGCAGACGGGAGCTCTCGCCGCCGTTTCGAGCTCGGTCATGCCGGCAGGGACAGACCATCCCGCCGCTCATGAAAAACCCCGGCCGAGGGCCGGGGTTTTCAATGCAGCAGAATATGGCCGAGGTCTGCGGCTTCAGGCCGGAAGGACGACCACCTTCGTCTTGACCGGCGTCTGATCGTAGAGATCGATCATGTCCTGGCTGAGCAGGCCGACGCAGCCGCTGGTGATGCCGGAGCCGATCGATTCCTCGTCGCTCGAGGCATAGATCGTGTAGAGCGTGTACTTGCCGTTCTGGTAGAGATGCAGCGTGCGGGCGCCGAGCGGATTTTCGAGGCCGCCCGGCATGCCGCGCGCGTATTTGGCGGCTTCGGGCTGGCGCTTGATCATTTCCGGCGGCGGGGTCCAGGTCGCCCATTCCGACTTGCGCCCGACATAGGCATCGCCGTTCCAGCGGAAGCCGTCGCGGCCGACATTGGCGCCGTAGCGGGTGGCGTTGCCGTCGCCCTCGATGCGATAGACATAGTAATTGGCGGGATCGACGATGATCGTGCCGGGCTCTTCCTTGCTCTCGTAGCGGACGGTGCGGCGCCAGTATTTCCGATCGACCTTGGTGACGTCCGCGGCGGGAATCGCGAATTTCTTGTCGGGCACGGGCCCGTACATCTGCTGCGCTTCGGCGAGGCTCATGCCGTCGCCGGCGCAACCGCCGAGCCCCAGCGCGCCGAGGCCGACGGCCGAACCGACCAGAAACGAGCGGCGGTCGACAAGGCCGGGCCGGCGTTCCAGCGAAGCCGTCGTACCGGCGCCGCCATTCCTACCATCGATGATCATGATCGGGGATTTCCCATGTGCTACTGCCGGACGAGAGCGGTTGCCGGCATACAGTCGTTGAACGCATAGCCGGGCGGAGATTGCCGTCTCTCCGTCCGGCTGGCAAGCTTGAGGCTTCGCGGCACCCGATGTGGAAGCCCTGCGCGAAGCCGGAAACCGGCTCACACCGGAAGCACGGTCACGGGCGTGCCCAGCGATACACGCGCGTAGAGATGGGCGATGTCCTGGTTGATCATGCGGATGCAGCCGGACGAGACGTTGGTGCCGACCGTGTAGGGCTCGAAGGTGCCGTGGATGCGGTAGCCGAGGTCACGCCCCTCGCCGAAGAGATAGAGCGTGCGGGCGCCGAGCGGGTTTTTCGAGCCGCCGCGCACGCCGAGCCCGCGCGGGGTCTGCTCGAGCTGGGACCTGATCGCCGGATCGCGCGCGATCATCTCCGGCGGCGGGACCCAATCGGCCCAGTCGCGCTTCATGTTGATCCGGGCTGAGCCAGACCAGCCGAAGCCCTCGCGCCCGACGCCGACGCCGTAGCGCGTCGCGACACGCGGGGATTCCACGAAATAGAGGTGATACCCTGCCGGATCGACCACGATCGAGCCCGGCTTGTCGTCGCGCGGAAACGCGACCGTCTGCCTGAGATAGCGGGCGTCGATGCGCTGATAATCGATCGCCTGGATCGGAAAGCGCTCGCCGGGATAGTCGGTATAGACCTCGGCATAGTTCGGCCGCGAGAGCGTGCGCGTGGCGAGACCCTGCGGGGCCTGGCCGACGCCGGTATCTGGCAGCGCGACGATGCTGCGCGAGCCGCACCCGGCCAGGCCCGCTGCCGCGACGGAGAGGGCGGGAAAAGTAAACGAGCGGCGGGTCAGCATCGGGTATCTCTCAGGAAGGCCTGAGGAGATACATCGGCTTGGATGGTTACTGTTGCGTGAACCGGTGGTTCGGGCGCTCCGATCCCGGCACTGCCTAGCCGCAGCAATTCGACGGTTGCCCGGTCAGCCGGGCCTCCTGGATCGGCGGGCAGGGCATGTCGCCATAGGAGCAGTAGACGCAGCAATCGCCCGATTTCGGCCGGAGAACGGTATTGCAGCCGGCGCATTCATAGAAGAACTGGCAGGCATCGGTCGGCATCGTTTCGGTCGCTTGGTGACTGCAATGCGGGCAGGTGAGCGTGGAACGAAGCTGCATGATCACCATCCTGTCGATCGAGACCCTCTAGATAGTTCAAAGCATCGGACAAGTCTGCACGAGAGCGAGCCTGCAGCCGGAATGACATGAGCAGGCAAAGGGAGCGGGCCGGGCCGAAGCTGCCGATCTTCTGATTTGAACCGATTGAAAAGACCGCCGGTTGGGGGCATCTCTAGGAGCGCGCGCTGCCGTCGCGGCGCCGAGAGGTTCCGGTTTCCGCCATGCTCGACAAATCCGCGCCGCCCCGCACGCTGAAGCTCAACGCTGCCGACAATGTCGTCGTCGCCGTCGATCCCGTCGATCTCGGCGTGACCGCCGCCGGCGTCGAGGCGCTGAAGCGCATCCCGCGCGGGCACAAGATGGCGATCGTGCCGATCGCCAAGGACCAGCCGATACGCAAATTCGGCCAGATCATCGGCTTCGCCACAGCCGATATCGTGCCGGGCGACTGGGTTCACGAGCACAATACCGGCTTCCACGCCTTCGATCGCGATTACGCCTTCGCGCAGGAGGCCAAGCCCGAATTCGTCCTGCCGGTCGAGCAGCAGGCGACCTTCGAGGGCTTCCGCCGCGCCAATGGCAAGGCCGGCACCCGCAATTACGTGGGCATTCTGACCTCGGTGAACTGCTCGGCCTCGGCCGCGCGCTTCATGGCCGAGGAGGTCAAGCGCTCCGGGCTGCTCGCCGATTATCCGAATGTCGACGGCGTGATCGCGCTGACCCACGGCACGGGCTGCGGCATCGACTATAATGGCGAGAGCTTCGAGGTGCTGAAGCGCACCACCTGGGGCTATGCCTGCAATCCGAACATGGCAGCGGTGCTGGTCGTCGGGCTGGGCTGCGAGGGCTTCCAGATCAGCCGCATGAAGGAGGCCTATGGCGTCACCGAGAGCGACGTCTTCCGCACGCTGACGATCCAGGAGACCGGCGGCACGAAGAAGGCGGTCGCGGCCGGCATCGAGGCGCTGAAGGTGATGCTGCCGATCGCCAACAAGGCGGTACGCGAGACCGTGCCAGCCTCCGAACTGATGCTCGCGCTACAATGCGGCGGCTCGGACGGCTATTCCGGGATCACTGCCAATCCGGCGCTGGGCGCGGCTGTCGATATCCTCGTCGAGCATGGCGGCACGGCGATCCTCTCCGAGACGCCCGAGATCTATGGCGCCGAGCATCTCCTGACGCGGCGCGCCGCCACCCGCGAGGTCGGTGAGAAGCTCGTCGGCATCATCAAATGGTGGGAGGACTATACCGAGCGCGCCCGGATGAGCATGAACAACAACCCCTCGCCGGGGAACAAGGCGGGGGGCTTGACCACCATCCTTGAGAAGTCGCTGGGCGCGGCGGCCAAGGGCGGCACCAAGACGCTCTCGGCGGTCTACCATTATGCCGAGCCGGTGAAGGCGAAGGGCTTCGTCTACATGGACACGCCCGGCTACGATCCCGTCGCCGCGACGGGGCAAGTCGCCGGCGGCTCGAACATCCTCGCCTTCACCACCGGGCGCGGCTCGGCCTATGGTTGCAAGCCGACGCCCTCGGTGAAGCTCGCGACCAATACGCCGATCTACCAGAAGATGATCGACGACATGGACATCAATTGCGGCGACGTGCTCGACGGCGTCTCGCTCGAAGCGAAGGGCCGCGAGATCTTCGAGACGCTGCTCAAGATTGCCTCGGGCGAGCGGAGCAAGTCCGAGCAGCTCGGCTATGGCGATGCCGAATACGTGCCGTGGCAGATCGGCGCGACGATGTGAGGGCCGGGCAGGGCGCGCCTAGCCCTGCAGCAGTCTGACGCGTGTTCCCCAGGGATCGAGGCTCTCGAAACCGCCGGAGATTGGCGCTGCCGTCAGCTTCGCGCCGGCGAGGCGTTCGGCCTGCGCAGCCATCAGTTCCGGCTTCTGCGTCATCAGCGAGAACCAGGCGAGCCCGGTGCTGGCCTCGTCGCGCAATCCAGCGCCGGCGCTGTTCCAGGTATTGAGCGCGAGATGATGATGGTAGCCGCCTGAGGACAGGAAGCTTGCCGTGTCCCGCCGGCTGGTCGGGGCGAGCCCAAGCAGGTCCTTGTAGAATTTGTCGCCTGCATCGACGTCGCCGACGCGCAGATGGATATGCCCGATGCGAAGCCCGTCCGGCGCCTTCGCATAGTCGCTGATGCCGGTATTCGTCAGGGACAGGATGCCGTCGACATCGAGCCGGTGCGTGCCCATCACCACACGGCCGTTGTCCCAGCGCCAGTTTTCGGCCGGGCGGTCGGCATAGACCTCGATGCCGTTGCCCTCGGGGTCGTTGAGATAGACGGCCTCGCTGACGCTGTGGTCGGCGAAGCCGGTCAGCGGAGTCTGGTTGCGCGCGACATGGACCAGCCAGCGCGCGAGGTCCCGCCGGCTCGGCATCAGGAAGGCGATGTGGAAGAGGCCGGCAGCGGTCGGCGGCTCCAGGGCGGCGCCTGGCTTCGGCTCCAGTGTCAGCAGGGCGCCTTCGGCGGTGCCGAGCGTAACGGAGGCGGCGCCGCGCGCCAGCACCGATAAACCGATCACGTCGCGATAATAGCTGGTTATCCGTTCGATATCGCGCACCTTGAGCGCGGCGGCGCCGATCCGGATCGGCGTCTTGCTGGCAAAACCCGGTCCGGCCGCGGGAGCGGCGACCGGGCCGCCTTCGGCGCGAGCGGCGAGGCTGGCCGCTCCTGAGAGTGAAGCCGCCCCGGCAAGCTGAAGCAGGAAGCGGCGGGTCTGGGCGCTGTTCATCGGTCGAGGCATGGGTCTGGCGTGGCTGCTGCTGTCCTCATGAACGGGAGAGGGCGCCGACGCATCTCACAAGCGCGTGGGCGGGTTTGCTGGGCAGGCCGGAATTGTCGCCGCATCGATTGAACCGGAACGCTGCGAGCCGCGACGAAGGATGGCTCCGGCGCTGGTTACCAGCATTGCCGGGGCGCTTCTTCCATCGGCCTGGATTCCCATGAAGACCTTCTTCCTCGTCACCATCCCGCGCGTCCTGCTTGGGGTGATCTTCCTGATCAGCGCCGTCGACGGCTTCTGGTGGCTCGCTACAGGCGTGAACCTGATCCATCCGCCGACCAGCCCGCGTGGGGTCGTCTTCGAGACCGCCTTGCAGGATTCCGGCTTCATCTGGCCCTTCATCAAGGCAATCAACCTCACCGGCGCGCTGAGCCTGATCTCCAATGTCGTGCCGGCCTTCGGGCTCGCGCTGATCGCGCCTGTGATGGCGGTGATCGTGCTGTTCCACGCCACGATCAACCCGCAGGGCCTGCCGGTCGCGGTCATTCTGGTGGTGCTGGGCTCGATGCTGGTCTGGGCCTATCGCGACCGGTATGCGGAACTGTTCCGGTAGGACGGGCCTAACATCCGCACGTCATTCCGGGCGCAGCGCAGCGAAGACCCGGAATCCATCAAAGGGCGATGCGCTCTACGATGGATCCCGGATCGGCGCCGCTTCACGGCTTGTCCGGGATGACGGCGGTGAGGTCAGAGCGAAAACCCTGTCAACCGCTCGCGCAATTCTTCGATTCTGTCGGCCGTGACATTGGCGATGGCGATGCGCAGGTGGTTCTCCTGACCGGGGCCGAAATAGGGGCCGGGCAGGGCGAGCACGCCGCAATCCTCGACGAGACGGCGCGCCACCTCAGCCGCCTTCACGCCTTCGAACGGGTGGGCGACATAGGCGAAATAGGCGCCGGCCGAGAGCACGCGCCAGCCATTGAGCGGCGCCATCGCATTGCGGAAGAGGTCGGCGCGGGCGTTGATCTCAGCGCGATTGCGCTCGCGCCAGTCGCGGATGCCGTCGATGCCCCAGGTCACCGCCGCCTGGCCGGCCCGGACCGGGCTGATCTGGACGCAATCGAGCACCTTGCCGATCTGCGCGAGCGCCGGCTCGCCGGCCGTGATCGCGCCGAGGCGCCAGCCCGGAATCGCATAGGCCTTCGAGAAGCTGTAAAGGCCGATCACTGAATCCCGCCAGCTCGTTGCCGAAAAGACTTCATGCGGCTTGGCAACATCCGCGGGTAGGAAATCGCGATAGGTTTCGTCCAGCACCAGCCAGATGCCGCGCCTCGCACAGAGCGCGGCGAAGGCGGCGATGGTCTCTGGCGGATAGACCGCGCCGGTCGGGTTGTTGGGGGTGACGAGAACGATGGCGCGGGTGCGCTCGTCGATCAGTGCCTCGGCTGTCGCGGCATCCGGAACGAAGCCGGCTTCCGGCGCACAGGGGAGCGGGCGGGCCTCGACCCCGAGCATGGTCAGCGTCATCTCGTGGTTGAAATACCAGGGCGTCGGCAGCAGGACGTTGTCGCCGGCCCGCGCCAGCGCCATCATCGTCACGACATAAGCCTGATTGCAGCCCGAGGTGATCGCGACCTCGGCCGGCTTGAAGGCCGTGCCGTAGATGCGGGAGATTTCGTTGGCATAGGCTTCGCGCAAGGTCGCATCGCCGGTGATGCCGCCATAGCGCGTGCTGCCGGGCTCGGCCGCGGCCGCAGCGAGCTTCTCCAGCAGGGCGACTGGCGGAGGGGCGCCGGGGACCGCCTGCGAGAGGTCGATCAGCGGGCCGCGGACGCCGCCATAGGCACGCGCCCAGCCCTGCGCCTCCGGGATCGGCGGCGTGCCGGTGTCGATGAGATCGGGATTGAGGGCGGCGCTGGCGGTCGTCGGCATGGTGCATCTGATTTGCGGCGTGCGCGCGTTTCCGTCAATCGCCTTGGAAGCGCAGCAAACCCGCGCCATATCTGGAAGGACTTCCAATCCAGCGATCGGACGGGTGCATGCAGGACGAGACCGAGGATGCCATCGCGGCGCTGCATGCGCTGCTCGACCGGGCGGACAGCATCGTCAGCTTCACCGGCGCCGGCATCTCGACGGAATCGGGCGTGCCGGATTTCCGCACGCCGGGCTCGCCCTGGATGGTCAACAAGCCGATTCCCTACGATGCCTTCGTCCAGAGCCGCGAGGTCCGCATCGAAGCGTGGCGCCGCAAGTTCACGATGGACGACCATTATCGCGGCGCGGCGCCGAACAGCGGTCATCGCGCGCTGGCGCGGCTGGTCGCGGACGGGCGCTCGCCGGCCATCGTCACCCAGAACATCGACGGCCTGCACCAGGCGTCCGGCGTGCCCGAGGACAAGGTGATCGAGCTCCATGGCAACGGCACCTATGCGACCTGCCTGACCTGCGGCTGGCGGCATGAACTGGCGGCGATCCGGCCGGCTTTCGAGGCCACCGGCGAGCCACCGGCCTGCACGATCTGCGCCGGGCCGGTGAAATCTGCGACGATCTCCTTCGGGCAGGCGATGCCGCAGGAGGCGATGAAGCGAGCGCAGATGTTGGCGCTGGAATGCGAACTGTTCCTCGTCGTCGGTTCGTCGCTGGTGGTCTATCCGGCGGCGACGCTACCTGTGATCGCCAAGCGGCAGGGCGCAAAGCTCGTCATTCTCAATCGCGAACCCACCGAACTCGACCCGATCGCGGACCTCGTGATCCGGGCCGAGAGCGGGGCGGTGCTGGGCGCCTTGCCGGGCTAATCGCGCGAGGCGAGAGCCAGCCTGATCGCGAGGCCACCGAAGACCGCGCCCATCAGTCGTTGCGGGAGGCGCGCCAAGGCCGGCCGGCTGGCCAGCGCCTGGCCGATGCGGCTGGCCGCGAGGATGACGATGCCGTTCATCAGCAGGCCCATGAGGTTCAGGATCGTCGCGAGAACGACGACCTGGAGCGCGATCGAACCCAGTTCCGGCTTCAGGAATTGCGGCAGCAGCGCCAGCATGAACAGCGCCATCTTCGGATTCAGCAGATTGGTCCAGAGTCCCTGCAGGAAGATGCGGCGCAGCGGGACGGCGGCGACGCGCCCCGGCGCGAAGAGCGGCGTCCGCGCCCGCAAGGTCGTCCAGGCGAGATAGGCGAGATAGGCCGCGCCGAGCCAGCGCAGCACGTCATAGGCCGTCGGCACGAGGATGAAGAGCTGGGACAGGCCGAAAGCGGCGGCGAAGGCTTGAAGATAGCTGCCGATCGCGATGCCCGCATAGGTGAGGAGGCCCGCCATCCGCCCTTGGCTCAGGCTGCGCGAGGCGATCAGCAGCATGTCGGGGCCGGGCGTGGCTGTCAGGACCGCCGCCGCGGCGGTGAAGAGCGCGAGCGTGGACAGGTCGAGCATTGCGAATCTCGTGACGTGGCGTTCCGGCATCATGCCACGGCCCTGACTTCAGCCGTTACGCATCTTCCGATGAGCTGATCCGTCCGGCTGTCAGGGCGCCGGATGGTGTGGACGAATTTTTCGGGGCTGTATCCTGAATCGGCAGCAATGGTATCGTGACAACGCGAATCAAGCGTTGCGCGTGGGGGTGAGCGGCACATGTCCGACGAATTCGGTGAGAGCGGGCGGCCACCGATGGGTCCCATCCAGTCACTCAATCGAGTCGTGCGGCTCGATGGGCCGAGCAGCCACACGTCGGAAGTGCCGGTCGAGATCACCGGCTACGTGAAATGGTTCGATGTCTCCAAGGGCTACGGCTTCGTCGTGCCGGAGGCGGGCGGCGCCGATGTGCTGCTCCATGTCACGATCCTGAAGCGCGATGGATTCAATACGATAGCTGAAGGCGCTCGCATCGTGCTCGAAGCAGTCGAGAAGGCGCGAGGCCGCCAGGCCGTGCGCGTGCTCTCGATCGACACGACCTCCGGTCGCCATCCGGCCGAAATGCCGATGGCACGCACCAATGTCGCGGTCACGCCGACGAGCGGACTGGAGCGCATGGTGGTGAAGTGGTTCAACCGCCTGCGCGGTTTCGGCTTCGTCTCGAAGGGCGAGGGGGCGCCCGACATCTTCGTGCATATGGAGACGCTGCGCCGCTACGGCCTCGTCGAGTTGGTGCCGGGGCAGACGGTTCTCGTCCGCTACGGACCGGGACCGAAGGGGCTGATGGCCGCGGAAATCCATCTGGAGCAGGATGTGGCCGCGACCGCGGCGCACTGAGGCGTGAAAGGCCGACGCGGCAGCCGCAACCCGGTTCGTGCCTGAACAATCGCTCTCCTGCATGTTTTTTATTCGCGGTAGACCCGGGTCCCGGCGATGGGCTTTACGGTTCATCAATCCGCGCGGCTTTGAGATGCTGGCTTCTTCGGAGGCCACGTCATCGTTCTTCTGCTCAGTGATCACGACGATCGCCGCCAGGCGCTGCAACGGATTCTCTCCATCTGGGGTCCGTGCATGGCGCTGTCGCCCGGCGATGGCGGAGATGTCCGGCATGAGGGCAGCCCGCTTGTCGTCGTCGATTGCGATCTTTCCGACCGGCTGAGCATCGAGGCCATGCGTGCCGTGCTGGCGCCGTTGCGGGCTTCCAGTCCGCATTGTCTTTTCCTGCTCCGCGACATGTCGAGCCGCTGCCAGACCCAGGCCAATGCGCTTGGTGCGACGGATATTCTGCCGGTGGAGGTTTCGGCGGCCGGGCTGCTCGACAGGATCGGGCTGCTGCTGGCGCCGCCGAGCCAGTCCGACAGCGCGGCTGTGCTGGGGCGGCGCTTCGTGGCAGCCTCTGCGGGGCTCTCGGACCTGATGGCGGCCGCTGAAGCCGGCGCCGGATTGCCGCTGCAAGCGATCGATGACAGCGTCACCGCCCTCAACCGAGCGGCCGATGGCGGGGATCTCAACGCCTGGCTCGACATGGTGTGGCGGCATGACGATGCCACCTACCAGCATTGCCTGCTCGTCTCGGGGCTTGCCGCGGCCTTCGCCCATCGGCTCGGCTTCCGCGAGGCCGACCGGCGACTGATTGCCGAGGCGGCGATCCTGCACGATATCGGCAAGGCCCATGTTCCGCTCGATATCCTGCGCAAGCCCGCAGGGCTGTCGCCGGCCGAGCGCGAGGTCATGCGCCGGCATCCCGGCATCGGCCATGACATGCTGGTCGCGCAAGGCGGTTTCGCGCCGATGGTCCTGACCGCGGTGCTCTCGCATCACGAGTATCTCGACGGTTCGGGCTATCCGCAGGGGCTCGGCGGCGATGCAATTCCCGATCCTGTCAGGATCATCACGATCTGCGACGTCTATGCCGCATTGATCGAGCGGCGCAGCTACAAGCCGCCGATCCCGCCGGGCGAGGCCTATGCGGCGCTCGTCGCGATGGGCGGCAAGCTGGACCGCGATCTCGTCAGAGTCTTCGGCGAGGTCGTGCTCGATGCCGCTATCATGCGGCTCGGGCAATACGGGAAACCCGTCCTGAAACGCGCGGCGGAGCACGCCGCCTGAGCCCGAACGGGCTGTTCAAGCCAGAATCGTTTGCTTGCTTGCTCGGGTCTCAGACCGCGAAGGAGGTGCCGCAACCGCAGGAGCTGGTCGCGTTCGGATTGGTGATGCGGAAGGACTGGCCGATCAGGTCGTCGACGAAATCGATCGTGCAGCCTTCGAGCAGGTCGAGCGAGGTCTCGTCGATCAGCACGGTCGCGCCGTCGCGCTCGATGACGAGATCGTCGGGCGCCTTCTCCCGGTCGACGTCGAAAATGTACTGGAAGCCCGAGCAGCCGCCGCCGGCGACGCTGACGCGCAGCATCGAGCCCGGCGGCTCGTTGGCCATCACCGAGAGAATGCGCTTGGCGGCGTTTGCGGTCACCGCGATGCCGCGCGGGTTGACCGCAAGATCGGTCGACATGGTCAGATGCTCCTTGCACCCTGGTTACCCGGGAAGGTAATGGCCCGGCAGCGCCTCCACAAGGACGGGCGCGCGACGGGGCAGCCATGCCGCATCCACAGAACCCGCCTTCCGCCTTCTCCTTCGCGCCCGGCACCGAGCCGGGAGAGCGGTGGCGCGCGCCCTATGCCTGCCGCTCGACGACGAGCCGCGGACGCCTCGTGGCGGAGCCGGCCTCGGCGACGCGCGGCGAATTCCAGCGCGACCGTGACCGCATCATCCATTCGACGGCCTTCCGCCGGCTGAAGCACAAGACGCAGGTCTTCGTCTCGCATGAGGGCGACCATTACCGGACGCGCCTGACCCATACGATCGAGGTAGCGCAGATCGCTCGTGCCTTGGCCCGCGCGCTCGGCCTCGACGAGGATCTGGCCGAGGCCCTGGCACTGGCACATGATCTCGGCCACACGCCCTTCGGCCATACCGGCGAGGACGCGCTGGAAGAATGCATGGACGGGTTCGGCGGCTTCGATCACAACGCCCAGACGCTCCGGATCGTGACGCGGCTGGAGCGGCGCTATGCCGATTTCGACGGCCTCAACCTGAGCTGGGAGACGCTGGAGGGGCTGGTCAAGCACAATGGCCCGCTGCTCGATCACGAGGGCAGGCCGACGGCGCGCTATGCCAAGAGCGGCATCCCGGTCGCGATCGTCGAATACCAGCAGCGTCAGGATCTCTGGCTCGACAGCTATGCCTCGGCCGAGGCGCAAGCCGCGGCTTTGGCCGACGATATCGCCTATAACGCTCATGATATCGATGACGGGTTGCGGGCCGGGCTGTTCGGCCATGCCGAACTCCGTGCCGTGCCGTTCCTCGCCGAACTGCTCGACGAGATCGAGCGCCTGCATCCGGGGCTGGAGCGGGCACGGGCCACCAACGAGCTGGTGCGGCGGGTGATCACCCGCTTCGTCGAAGACGTGATCGCGGAATCGCAGCGACGCCTGACAGCGCTCGCGCCGGATGATGCCGATGCGATCCGGCGGGCAGATGCTCCCGTCATCGCCTTCTCCGCTGCGATCGAGGAGGCCGATCGCGACATCAAGAGCTTCCTCTATCCGAACATGTACCGCCACCCGCGTATCGCGCCTGTTCGGGCCGATGCGGCGCAGGTGGTGCGCGAGCTGTTCCAGCGCTTCAGCGCCGATCCGGCGGCGATGCCGGAGGAATGGGCGGCGGGCTGCGATCCGCTCGACGAACACCGCCGCGCCCGGCGAATCGCCGACTACATTGCCGGGATGACCGACTGGTACGCGCTCGACGAGCACCGCCGCCTGTTTGACGCCACCCCCTCGCTGCGATAGGGCCGGGCGGCCGAAAAGAATGATCTGGATTGCATAGCCCTCATCCTGAGGAGCCGCGAAGCGGCGTCTCGAAGGATGCTCCAGTTTTCAGAGCCTTCTGGAGCATCCTTCGAGACGCGCCTGCGGCGCTCCTCAGGATGAGGGCTGATGAACCGATACAGCCGAAGATGACCACGATGAACCTGTTCGAGATCTATTCCGCCCGTCTTCACACCGCGCTCTCGGCTCTGGCCGAGCGAGGCGCTCTTCCGGCCGGCCTCAATCTCGCGCGCGTCGTGGTCGAGCCGACCAAGGACCCCGCCCATGGCGATCTCGCCACCAACGCCGCGATGGTGCTGGCCAAGGATGCCGGCACCAACCCGCGCGCGCTTGCCGCGCTGCTGGTCGAGGAGTTGGCGAAGGACCAGGAGATCACCAAGGCCGAGATCGCCGGCCCCGGCTTCATCAACCTGACGCTGCAACCGGCCGTGTTCACGGCGGTGCTGAAAGCCGCGATCGAGGCGGGGCTGGATTACGGGCGCGGTGCGCCGAAGCCCGAGCCCAAGGTGAATGTCGAGTACGTCTCGGCCAATCCGACCGGGCCGATGCATGTCGGCCATGGCCGCGGCGCGGTGTTCGGCGATGCGCTGGCGAGCCTGCTCGCCTTCGCCGGCCATGACGTCACCCGCGAATACTACATCAACGATGCCGGTGCGCAGGTCGACGTGCTCGCCCGCTCCGCCTTCCTGCGCTATCGCGAGGCGCTGGGGGAAGATATCGGCGCGATCCCCGAGGGACTCTATCCCGGCGACTACCTGGTCTCGGTCGGCAAGACACTGGCCGAGCAGTATGGCGACACGTTGCGCGACAAGGCGGAATGGGACTGGCTCCCGCTCGTCCGGCAGGCGGCGATCGACGGCATGATGGCGATGATCCGCGACGATCTCGCCGCGCTCGGCGTCGTCCACGAGCTCTTCTTCTCGGAGCGCTCGCTGCAGGGGCGGGACGGCAATTCCAACGCCGTGCACCAGACCATCGAGGATCTGCGCGCACGCGACCTCGTCTATGAAGGGCGCCTGCCGCCGCCGAAGGGCCAGAAGGACGAGGACTGGGAGGATCGCGAGCAGACGCTGTTCCGCGCCACCAAGTTCGGCGACGATGTCGACCGGCCGCTGCTGAAGTCGGATGGCAGCTACACCTATTTCGCCAACGACATCGCCTATCACCGCTCCAAGTTCATGCGCGGCTTCCCCGAGATGATCGACGTCTGGGGCGCCGACCATGGCGGCTATGTCAAGCGCATGCAGGCGGCGGTGAAGGCTGTGACGAACGGGCAGGGCTCGCTCGACGTCAAGCTCTGCCAACTCGTGCGTTTGCTGCGCAATGGCGAGCAGGTGCGCATGTCGAAGCGCTCCGGCGATTTCGTCACCCTGCGCGAGGTCATCGACGAGGTCGGCCGCGATGCGGTGCGCTTCATGATGATCTTCCGCAAGAACGACGCGACGCTGGATTTCGATCTCGGCAAGGTCGTCGAGCAGTCGAAGGACAATCCGGTCTTCTACGTCCAGTACGCGCACGCGCGCTGTGCCTCGATCTTCCGGCAGGCGCGCGAGGCTTATCCCGATCTCGATCTGTCGACGCCAGCGCTGGCCGGGGCCGACCTCTCGATCCTGACCGACGAGGCAGAAGTCGGCATCGTCAAGATGCTCGCATCCTATCCGCGAATCATCGAGGGCGCGGCCGCCGCGCATGAGCCGCATCGCGTGGCGTTCTTCGTGCATGAACTGGCGAGCGCCTTCCATTCGCTCTGGAACAAGGGCAAAGACTCGCCGCAATTACGGTTCGTTAATCAAACTGATCGAAAGTCGACCCTGGCAAGACTGGCGTTCGTGCATGCGGTGCGCAGCGTTCTTGCTTCCGGTCTGGCTGTCGCCGGAGTTGCGGCGCCGGAAGAGATGCGCTGACGGAGAATTTTCCGGCGGCGCGCACAAGGTCAGGTTGACCGCACAGAGTTCCCGGTTCTTCCATAGGGGGAAGCGGCTTGTGCTGGAATGGATCGTACCATGAGTGAGCCAGCTAGGAATCGTTTCGCGCTCGATCTCGAAGATCTCGAGCGCCAGCTCCGCGGAGCAGGGCAGGCGCCCCGCTCCGGGCAGCAGGCCGATCCGCTTGCGGAACTGACCCGCATCGTCGGGCAGGACGACCCGCTCAAGGATATCTTCGCCGAGCGGCGCCAGCCGCCGCGCCCGGCGATGCGTCAGGAGCCGAGCTTCGAGGTCGTGCCGCCGCAGCCCGCGCCGGCCGTTCCCGAGGTCAGCCAGCCGCCGGCCGAGATGCGCGGCGCGCTCGACGAGTTCGAGGCGCTGCTGCGCCGCACGGAGCCGCGCCGGGCGGAAGCGCCCGCGCCGGTGCCGGCACAGCCTGCTCGCCAGCAGGACTATCAGCCCGATTTCGATCTGCCGGAACCGCTGCCCTACGCTCGGCCGGCCCCCATTCAGGGCGCGGCTCCGCCGCGCGATCTCGATGAAGGCGCGCAGTATCGCCAGGCTCCGGCCGCCTATACGCCGGAAGAGCCAGCCTACGACTATGGCCATGCCCAGCAGGGCGCGCCGATGCCGGATTACAGCGAAGACGATCTGCCCGACCTGGAGCCGCGCCGTTCGCGCAAGGGGCTCTGGGCGGCTGCAGCGGTCATCGCTATCGGCCTCATTGGTGTCGGCGCGGCCTTTACCCTGCGTGGTGGCTCTGCGTCCAAGGACGGCCAGCCGCCGGTGATCACGGCCGATGCCGGGCCGGTCAAGGTCGAGCCGGTCAACCCCGGCGGCGCCGAGATCCCGAATCAGAACAAGCAGATCTACGAGCGCAGCGCCGATGCCTCGCCGGCCCAGAGCAAGGTCGTGAACAACGAGGAGCAGCCGGTCGACGTCCAGCAGGCGGCTCGCTCGATGCCGCCGCGCGTGGTCATGCCGGGGCCGATCTCCAGCGCGGGCAACGCGCTCGCCGCGGCCCCCAGCACGCCCGAGCGCAGCATTCTGCCGGCGGAACCGGCGCTGACCCCGATGCCGCCCGTTCCGGGCCTCGGCGAGCCGCGCAAGGTCCGCACGGTCTCGATCCGCCCGGACGGCACGCCGGCGCAGAACCCGGTCGTGGTCGACAGCAACCAGCCGATCGCCACGGGCTCGGCCCCGACCCGCTCAATCGCCAATCAGGCGACAAATCCGGCACCGCAGCGTCAGGTTCCGACTGTGGCCGCCGCGCCGAAGGTCCAGGAGCGTGCCACGACGCCGCCGGCTGCCACGACCCCGGTCGCGCCAACACGCCTTGCCAGCGCCGCGCCGGCTCCCGCGGCCGCGCCGCCGGCCCCGGCGACCGCTGCGGTTCGCGCCGGAACCGGCGATTTCGTGGTGCAGCTCGGTGCGCCCGGCAGCGATGCCGAGGCTCGCGCGACCTTCGCGGCGCTGCAGCGCAAATACCCGCAGCAGCTCGGCGGGCAGGCGCCGATCATCCGCAAGACGGAACTCGCCGGTGGCAAGACCGTGTTCCGCCTGCGCGTCGGGCCTTATTCCCGCGAGGATGCGACATCGATGTGCTCGGGGCTCCAGGCGGCAGGCGGACAGTGCTTCATCGCCAAGAACTGATCTGACCGATCCGCAACAGGACATGACGGCGGTGCCCATCGGGCGCCGCCTTTTTCATTTGAATCAGACGCATGACAGGGTGTGCCGCCCCGCTTGTTTCACGCGTTGAGCCATGCGAGTAGCCTCCCCAACAACGCGAGGCCTGCCCCTACGGGCAGGCCGTCCGAACGCTGGAGGTAGTCCATGGATCGCCGCAAATTCGTCAAGGTCGCCGCCGCCGGCGCGGCCGGTAGCGCCGCCATCGCCGCGCCCGCCATCGCCCAGTCGCAGCCCAAGATCAACTGGCGCCTGACCTCGAGCTATCCCAAGAGCCTCGACACGCTGTTCGGCATCTCGACCCATGTCGCGAAGCGCGTGGCCGAAGCGACCGACAACAACTTCCAGATCCAGGTCTTCGCGCCGGGCGAGATCGTGCCGGCCCTGCAGGCTCTCGACGCCGTGCAGAACGGCACCGCCGAGTGCAGCCACACGCTGGCGAGCTTCTATATCGGCAAGGACCCTGCCTTCGCCTTTGAGACCTCGCTGCCCTTCGGCTTCAATGCCCGCCAGCAGAATGCCTGGCTCTATCAGGGCGGTGGCCTCGAGCTCTGCCGCGCCTTCATGAAGGGCTACAACGTCCACACCATTCCGTCGGGCAATACCGGCGCGCAGATGGGCGGCTGGTTCCGCAAGGAGATCAAGTCGCTCGAGGACCTCAAGGGCCTGAAGTTCCGCATCGCCGGCCTCGGCGGCCGGATCATGGCCCGCCTCGGCGTCGTGCCCCAGACCATCGGCGGCGGCGACATCTATCCGGCGCTGGAGCGCGGCACGCTCGATGCCGTCGAGTTCTCCGGCCCCTATGACGACGAGAAGCTCGGCTTCGTGAAGGTCGCCAAGTACTACTACTATCCCGGTTTCTGGGAGGGGAACGCCAATGTCAGCTTCCTCGCCAACCAGGACAAGTGGAACGAGCTGCCGGCCTCCTACAAGGCGATCGTCGAGGCCGCCTGCGCCGAGGCCAACATGAACTGCCTGGCCAAGTACGACCACAACAACCCCGACGCGCTGATTCGCCTCGCCGGCACCGGGGCGGAGTTGCGCCCCTTCCCGCAGGAGGTGATGACGGCCGCGTTCAAGGAGGCCTTCGCCATGTATGGCGAGCTCGCCGCCAGCAACGCCAATTTCAAGACCTTCTACGATTCCTTCCTGCCCTACTGGAAGAAGGAGCAGCTCTGGTTCCGCATCGCCGAGCTACCCTTCGACGCGTTCAACGCGCAGGCCTATCAGCAGGTGAAATGAGGATTTGTGCGGGCGCGGTTGGCCTTTGACCACGCCCGCACTGCTTTCTGTGGCCCTGTATCGGCATTGTCCGAAAACCGCATTTCCCTTTTCGGGCCGATGCCGTAACCCGATGTCATGACATCGCGCGCCTTCATCGCCGGCTGCCTCGGCACGAGTCTCACTGCTGACGAGCGGGCCTTCTTCCGCGACGCAAGGCCCTGGGGCTTCATCGTCTTCAAACGCAACACGCAGTCGCCCGAGCAGGTTGCCGCGCTGACCGCCGAGATGCGCGAGACGGTCGGCTGGCAAGCGCCGATCCTGATCGACCAGGAGGGCGGACGCGTCCAGCGCATGGGGCCGCCGAACTGGCCGAAATACCCGTCGGCCCGCGCCTTCCTCGCGATCAACGATCCCATCCGCCAGCGCGAGATCGTTCGACTTTCGGCGCGATTGATGGCGCACGACCTGAAAAGCGTCGGTATCGATGTCGACTGCCTGCCGGTGCTCGATGTGCCGGTCGCCGGCAGCCATGACGTGATCGGCGACCGCGCCTATGCGCATGATCCCGATCAGGTGGCGCGGCTCGGCCGGGCCGCGGCCGAGGGGTTGATCGCCGGCGGCGTGCTGCCGGTCGTCAAGCACATGCCCGGCCATGGCCGGGCGCGGGCCGACAGCCATCACGACCTGCCGGTCGTCGATGCCTCGCTGGACGAGCTCCGGGCGCATGATTTCCGGCCGTTCCGGCATCTCGCCGATATGCCGCTGGCGATGACCGCCCATCTCGTCTTCACCGCGCTCGACGCCAAGAACCCGGCGACGATCTCCCGCAAGATCGTGCGCGAGATCATGCGCGGCGAACTCGGCTTCGACGGGCTGATCATGACCGACGACATCTCGATGAAAGCGCTCTCGGGCTCCTTCGAGGCGAAGTCGCGTGCCGCGATCCGGGCCGGCGTCGACGTGATCCTGCATTGCCACGGCATCATGGACGAGATGATCGCTGTCGCCGGGGCCGTGCCGGAGATGACGGGCGCCCGCGCCCGCCGCGCCGCCGCCGCGCTCGGCCGCATCCGGCACGAGCCGGAGCCGGTCGATCTGGAGGCCGCGCGCGCCGAGATCGCCGCCGCGCTTGCTTTGCAGGGCTGATCAGCCGAATCTGCGCCTTCGGGGATGACAGGTGGGGCAGGGCCTTCGATGACGGCCGAATTGCCATTCGAGGAAGACCGCGCGGAGCGTGCGGGCGAGCCTTCGCTCGTCGTCGATGTCGACGGCTATGAAGGGCCGCTCGACCTGCTGCTCGACCTTGCGCGCCGGCAGAAGGTCGACCTGCACCGCATCTCGATCCTGGCGCTGGCCGAGCAGTACCTCGCCTTCGTCGAGGAGGCGCGGGCGCTGCGGCTCGAACTCGCTGCCGATTATCTCGTGATGGCAGCCTGGCTCGCCTATCTCAAGTCGCGCCTGCTGCTGCCCGAGCCCCCCAAGGGCGAGGAACCGAGCGCCGCCGATCTCGCGACTGCGCTCGCCTTGCGCCTGCGCCGGCTGGAGGCGATCCGAGCCGCCGCCAACAAGCTTTCGGCGCGCGAGCGGCTGGGGCAGGACGTCTTCGCGCGCGGTGCGCCCGAGGAGATCGTGGCTGGCGCCCGGCCGGTCTGGGAGGCCGAGCTCTACGATCTGCTCACAGCCTATGCCCAGCAGCGGCAGAAGCGGGTGCAGGGCCATATTTCGGTCGGTCATCGCGCCGTCTGGTCGCTGGTCGAAGCGCGCGAGGCGTTGCATCGGCTGGTCGGCGAAGCCGGCGACTGGACCGAACTCGACGGCTATCTCACGCAATACATGGCGTCGCATGGCCTGCCGGTGCGCGAGATGCGGGCGACGGTCCGAGCTTCTGCTCTGTCCGCGATGCTGGAGATGGTGCGGGAAGGGGTCCTCGACCTCAGGCAGGACGAGCCGTTCACGCCAATCCAGGTGCGCCGTCGCTCGGCCCGGCCGGCAGGGCTGCCTTTCGCCGCCAGGGACGCTTCATGACCGGCATGGCGGTCGACCCCGACGATGCCGAGGCCGACGGTGGGGCGGAGGCCTTTTCGCAGGCGCTGCGCGTCGTCGAAGCGCTGCTGTTCGCTTCGGTGGCGCCGCTGGCCGCCGATGCGCTCGGCCGTGCCATTCCGGCCGGCATCGCGATCGAGCAGGTGCTGGCCCGGCTGGTCGAGAGCTATGCGACGCGCGGGGTCAATCTGCGTCAGGTCGCCGGCGGCTGGGCCTTTCGCACGGCACCTGACCTCGGCTACCTGCTCGCCGCCGAAGCGGAGCCGCCACGGCGGCTGTCGCGGGCGGCGCTCGAAGTGCTGTCGATCATCGCCTATCACCAGCCGGTGACGCGGGCCGAGATCGAGGAGATCCGCGGCGTCGCCACCGCCAAGGGCACTCTCGACATCCTGCTGGAGGCGGGCTGGGTGCGCCTGCGCGGGCGGCGCCGCTCGCCGGGCCGGCCGATTACCTATGGCACGACGCCGGGCTTCCTCGACCATTTCGGGCTCGACCGTATCGACGACCTGCCGGGGCTGGAGGAATTGAAGGGCACGGGTTTCATCGAAGGGCGATTGACGCGTGACCTCGCCGTGCCGGTGCCCGACGACGATCCGTCCTTACGCGACGACGAGGACCCGCTCGGCGACCTGTTCAGCCCGCTTGACGACGGCGAAGGCGGACCGCAACAGGGGTGAGGGACCCGGCCACCGGCCGGGACGGAACGGCCGGAGCGGGATCGACCTTGGCGGAAACCAAATCAGGATGGCTCGGCTGGGGCCGGCGCGGCACGGCCGGCGCCGCGATCCCGATGGCGCTCGGCTTCGAGAGCGTGACGCAGCGCTTCGGTGTGGTGACGGCGCTGTCCGACGTCTCGCTCTCCGTCAAGCCGGGCGAGATCGTCGCGCTTCTCGGCCAATCCGGCTGCGGCAAGACGACGCTGCTCCGGCTCGCCGCCGGAGTAGAGCGGCCGAGCGCGGGCCGCGTCCTGCTGGAAGGGCGCGACGTTTCGTCAGCCGATCGCTTCGTCGAGCCCGAGCATCGCGGCGTCGGCTTCGTCTTCCAGGATTATGCGCTGTTTCCGCATCTCAGCGTGCGCGACAATGTCCGTTTCGGCCTGCGTGGCCAGGCGCCTGCGGCGGCCGAAGCCACCGCATTGCGGGCGCTGGCGCGTGTCGGCCTCGCCGAACTCGCCGATTCCTATCCGCATATGCTCTCGGGCGGCGAGCAACAGCGCGTTGCGCTGGCGCGCGCCATCGCGCCGCGGCCTGGCGTGCTGCTGATGGACGAGCCGTTCTCCAATCTCGACCGGCGCCTGCGCGACGTGGTGCGCGACGAGACCGCAGCCCTGCTGGAAGAGACCGGCGCGACCTCTATCATCGTGACGCATGATCCCGAGGACGCGATGCGCATCGCCGACCGGATCGTGCTGATGCGAGCCGGGCGGATCGTCCAGATCGGCACCGGCGAGGAGCTTTACCGGCGGCCCAACAGCCTCTTTGCCGCCCGATTTTTCTGCGATCTAACCGAAATCGAGGGTCGGGTTTCCGACGGAGCCGTCGAGACGCCGTTCGGCCGCTTCGCGGCGCCGGGGATCGCGGAGGGCGTGGCGGCGATTGCCTGCATCCGGCCGCATCGCGTGCGCATCGTGCCGAAGGGCTATTATCTGCGCGGGAGGCTGATCGGCCGGCGCTTTCTCGGCGAGGCCGACCATCTGCAGGTGACGGTGGATGGCTTCGACCGGCCCCTGTCGGTTCGCGCCCCGCTCTCGGACGAGATCGCGGTGGGCGACGAGATCGGGGTCGAGATTCCCTCGGACGAAGTCCTTGTGTTTCCGGCTGCGGATCAATAGGTTCCGCCGCCGAACAATCGACCGGGCCAGGATTTGGTTGGGGCCATTCCCCGGTCGAGATCATTTCGGAGGAGTTTCGCCATGGGTGGCGTGAGCATTTGGCACTGGATCGTCGTCGGCGTCATCGTGATGCTGCTGTTCGGACGCGGCAAGGTTTCCGAGTTGATGGGCGACGTCGCGAAGGGCATCAAGTCGTTCAAGAAGGGCATGGCCGAGGATGACGAGGCGGCGGCGCCGACCGCTACCAATGTCGACCCCAAGGTGATCGACCAGACCAAGGCCGACAACGCCGCCGCCCAGGCCCAGGCCAAGGCCGAGCACAAGGCCTGATGCCGCTGCCCCCTCAGGGGCAGGCTTGAGAGGACGAGCCGTCGATGTTCGACATCGCCTGGAGCGAGATGGTGCTGATCGGCGCGGTGGCGCTGGTCGTCATCGGCCCGAAGGACCTGCCCAAGGCCCTGCGCACGGTCGGCCAGACGGTCGCTCGTGTCCGCCGCATGGCCTCGGAATTCCAAGGGCAGTTCAACGAGGCGATGCGTGAGGCCGAACTCGCCGACCTGAAGAAGCAGGTCGAGGATGTCGGCGGATCGGTCTCGAACTCGCTGAACACCGATTTCAAGCCGATCGACTCGATCAAGGATTTCGAGGCTTCCAAGACGGAAACCCCGAAGCCTGACGAGGCCGCGCTGAAGGAGGCCGAGGCCAAGCTCGCTGCGTTGCCGCAGCCCGAGCCGCTGCCGCCCGTCCAGATCGAGACGCCGAAGCCTGCCGACAAGCCGAAGCGGACGCGCAAGACTGCGGCCGAGCCGGTTGCGCCCATCGTCGAGGCTCCGGTTGCCGTGGCCGAGCCTGTCCCGGAAAAGCCGGTCCGCAAGCGCAGCGCCAAGGCGGCCGAAGCTCCGGCCGCCGTCGAAGCGCCGGCTCCGGTCGTGACTGTGCCCGTGAAGGCGCCGAAAGCTGCCGTCGCGCGCAAGCCGAAGACTGTGGTTGCCGCCGCTGCCCCGGCTGAACCGGCCAAGCCTGCCGCCCGCAAGCGCAAGACCGCCAAGGGCGAGGAGAATTCCGCATGAGCGTCGCCAATCCTCGCGAGGGCGAGGACGAGATCGAGGCCTCGCGCGCGCCGCTCATCGAGCATCTCGTCGAATTGCGCTCGCGGCTGATCAAGTCGCTGATCGCCTTCCTGATCATGTTCTTCGTCTGCTTCGGCTTCTCGACGCAGATCTACAACATCCTGGTGCTGCCCTATGTCTGGGCCGCCGGCAGCGCTGCCAATGCCCAGTTGATCTATACCGGCCCGCTCGAGCTGCTGTTCACCCATATCAAGGTGGCGGCCTTCGGCGCCGGCTTCTTCGCCTTCCCGGTGATCGCGACGCAGATCTACAAGTTCGTCGCGCCCGGCCTGTACAAGAACGAGAAAGCGGCCTTCGCGCCCTATCTGGTGGCGACACCGGCGTTCTTCACGCTCGGCGCCATGCTGGTCTTCTTCTTCGCCATGCCGGTGCTGATGAAGTTCTCGCTCGGCATGCAGCAGGCCGCGACCGAAACCCAGGCCGGCATCGCGCTGCTGCCGAAGGTCAGCGAGTACCTCTCGCTGATCATGACGCTGATCTTCGCCTTCGGCATCGCCTTCCAGCTTCCGGTGATCCTGACCCTGCTTGGGCAGGCCGGCATCATCGATTCGAAGTTCCTGAAGGAAAAGCGCCGCTACGCCATCGTCTTCGTCTTCGTCGTGGCGGCTGTGCTCACCCCGCCGGACGTGATCTCGCAGCTCATGCTCGCGATCCCGATGATGCTGCTCTACGAGCTCTCGGTGTTCTCGGTGCGCCGCGTCGAGAAGAAGGGCGAGGCCGCGAAGGCAGAAGCGGACGCGGCGGAGTAAGGCTCCGCCGTCATGCTCGCCCTCGTGGCGAGCATCCACGTCTTGAGCGCTGCATCGATGAAGACGTGGATGGTCGGGACAAGCCCGACCATGAAGGGGCTGTTGCGTCGAATGCCGATCTCGGTGGTTCCCTCGCGCGCGATCCCGGTCTAGAGCATGCGACGCTGCATTCCGCAGCGATGGCATGGCCGGACGACGATGTACGACATCAGATGGATTCGCGAGAACGCCGCGGCGTTCGACCAGGGGCTTGAACGCAGGGGCCTGGCGCCGCTGTCGTCCTCGCTGCTCGCACTCGATGACGTCCGCCGCTCGTCGATCGCCAAGGCGCAGGCCACGCAGGAGCGCCGCAACGCGCTCTCCAAGGAGATCGGCAAGGCGATGGGCGCGAAGGATGTCGCGCTCGCCGACACCCTGAAGGCCGAGGTCGCTGCCCTCAAGGAGCAGCAGCCGGCGCTGGAGGCCGAGGAGAAGGCCGCGAAGGACAAGCTTGATCGAGAGCTTGAGGCGATCCCCAACATCCCCTTCGACGATGTGCCGGATGGCGCCGACGAGGATGGCAATGTCGTGCTGCATGTCCATGGCGTGAAGCCGGAGGAGCGTGGCTTGCTCAAGGGCGTCAACGCTCCCAAGCAGCATTTCGAGCTGGGCGAGGCGCTGGGCCAGATGGATTTCGAGAAGGCGGCCAAGCTTTCAGGTTCGCGCTTCGTCGTGCTGCAGAGCCAGATCGCGCGGCTGTCGCGGGCGATCGGGCAGTTCATGCTCGACACGCACACGGAGGAGCACGGCTATACCGAGGTCAATCCGCCGCTGCTGGTGCGCGACGACGCGATGTTCGGCACGGCGCAACTGCCGAAGTTCCGCGAGGACCAGTTCCGCGCTGGCGAGGAGCATTGGCTGATCCCGACCGCCGAGGTGCCGCTGACCAATCTGGCACGGGAATCAATCCTCTCCGAGGAGGAGCTGCCGCTTCGATTCACCGCGCTCACGCCTTGCTTCCGATCGGAAGCCGGCTCGGCCGGTCGCGACACGCGCGGCATGCTGCGCCAGCATCAGTTCGAGAAGGTCGAGCTCGTCTCGATCACCGCGCCGGAGAAGTCGCGCGAGGAGCATGAGCGCATGCTCGCCTGCGCCGAGGCCGTGCTGAAGAAGCTCGGTCTGCATTATCGCGTGATGACCCTGTGTACCGGCGATATGGGTTTCGCCTCGCAGAAGACCTGGGACATCGAGGCCTGGCTGCCCGGCCAGAAGACCTATCGCGAGATCTCGTCCTGCTCGGTCTGCGGCGATTTCCAGGCGCGCCGCATGAACGCCCGCTACAAGACCAAAGACGGCAAGGGGCCGTTCTTCGTGCATACCCTCAACGGCTCGGGCACGGCGGTCGGCCGCGCGCTGATCGCGGTGATGGAGAACTATCAGAACGCCGACGGCTCGATCACCGTGCCGGACGTGCTGGTGCCGTATATGCGCGGCGTGACGCGGATCGAGAAGGCGGCCTGAGACATGCGTATCCTCGTCACCAACGATGACGGCATCCATGCCGAGGGCCTGGCCGTGCTGGAGCGCATCGCACACCAGCTCTCCGACGATGTCTGGGTCGTGGCGCCCGAGACCGACCAGTCGGGCGTGGCGCATTCGCTGTCGCTGTCCAATCCGCTCAGGCTGCGCCAGATCGAGGAGAAGCGCTTCGCGGTCCAGGGCACGCCGACCGATTGCGTGATCATGGCGGTGCGCGCCGTCATGAAGGAGGCGCGGCCCGATCTCGTGCTCTCCGGCGTCAACCGGGGCTCGAACGTCGCCGAGGACGTGACCTATTCCGGCACCATCGCGGCGGCGATGGAAGGCACGCTGCTCGGCGTGCCCTCGATCGCGGTGAGCCAGGCCTATATGCCGGGCAATCGCGAGGCGATCCGCTGGGACTGCGCCGAGAGCCATGCGCCGGGCATCATCCGCCGCCTGCTGGAGGAGGGCATTCCGGAAGGCGTGCTGTTCAACCTAAACTTCCCCAATGCCGGGCCGGACGAGGTCGAGGGCGTCGCCGTCACCGTGCAGGGGCGGCGCGACCAGGGCATCGTGCAGCTCGAACCGCGCAAGGACGGCCGCGGCAATCCCTATTACTGGATCGCCTTCCAGCGCAGCGGCAAGGAACCGGCCAACGGCACCGACCTGAAGGCGCTGGCGGAGAAGCGCATCTCGGTCACGCCGCTCGAGCTCGATCTGACGCATGAGCCGACGCTGACGCGCTTCGCGCAGCTCTTCGCCTGAGCCGGGAGCGGGGAGGGGCATGAGCGAGGACGCGCCGGCCAGCGAAGGCGAGCGCACCGTCGCCTTCCTGCTCTCGCTCCGGGCGCGGGGCGTGCGCGATCTCGCGCTGCTGCGCGCGATGGAGCGGGTGCCGCGCGACCGCTTCGCGCCGGCCCGCTTCGCCGATCTCGCCCGGCAGGACGTCTCGGTGCCGCTGCCCTGCGGCCAGACGATGACGGCGCCGCATACCGTCGCCAACCTGCTCGGCGCGCTCGACATGCAGCCGGGCGCGCGCGTGCTCGAGGTCGGCACCGGCTCCGGCTATGTCTCGGCGTTGCTCGCCGCGATGGGTGGGGAGGTCGTCTCGCTGGAGCGCTATCGGTCGCTCGCACTGGCTGCGCATGAGCGCGTCTCAGGCAGCGGCTTCGGCGGGGTCGTCGACCTGCGCCATGCCGATGGCTTCCAGCCGGACCGGACGCTGGGCCGTTTCGACCGCATCCTCGTCAACGGCGTCACGCAGGCTGTGCCGGAGGCGTTGCTGGCGCGACTTTCGCCGGGCGGTCGTCTCGTCGGCGCGCTGCGTATGGAGGGCGCCGCGCGGCGGGTGGTGGTGACGCATCTCGAAGACGGACAGTTCGACCATGCGACCGGGCCGGCCTTGCGCCTGCCGCCGCTGATCCCAGGGCGTTCGCGCGCGCTGTAAAGCCACCGTGATCCCGGCAGCCGGCCGTGTCCGCGCCTATTGCCGCGCGATCGGCGGGCTGTGCCGGAGCGATCGAGCGACGACAGATCCTACCCAAGTTTCTCAGGGCGTTTACGCGAAATTAAGCTCAACGGGACTTTAATCCCGGTCATCGAGTTGCGTCGTTCGCGAGTACTCAGTTCATGCGTAGCCAAGCCGGATCGATCAATCCCCGCTCTCTCCGTCGTTTGTCCACGGTGTGCCTGTTCGCCATCGGCGTCAGTGCCTGCTCGTCGGATACGATGCGTTTCACCGAGACGCCGTTCGACAGTCCGTTCAAGTCGGCTCAGGCGCCGGCTGCGGTTCGTGATCCGGTCACGACCGGCTCCATCGGGCAGGTGTCGAGTGCGCCGCTCCAGCCGGTGGCCTCCGCGCCGCTCGTCCGGGCGCAGCCTCTGCCGCCGCCGCAGTCCTCCGTCGCGCTGGGTTCGCCGGCTCCGCAGGCCGTCTCCGGCGGCTCTGCCGGTTGGTCCGCGCAGGGCGGGACTCCGGTCGTTCTCGCCCAGGGCGAGACGCTCGATACGATCTCGTCGCGCTACGGCGTCCCGCGCGCCGCCATCATGTCGGCGAACGGGCTGAACAACGCCAATGTCACTCCCGGCACGCGGATCACCATTCCCGTCTATAACGCATCGGGCTCCGCTTCCGCCGCTGCTCCGGTGCCGGCTCGCCAGGTCGCCCAGGCGCCGGCCGAGACGCAGCGCTTCGTCGCCGGGCCGTCCGCAGCCCCCCGCGTCGCGCATCCGGCTGCCGTCGATACGAAGGCGCAGGCCAAGGCTTCCGCCGAGGCCAGGGCCGCTGACGCCGCTGACGCCAGGACGAAGGCCGCCGCCGACGCGCAGGCCATGAAAGAATCGCGCGCCCGCTTCGCCGCCGAGGCCAAGGCGAAGGCTGACGCCCGCAAGACCGCTTCCCTGCCGACCCCGGCCGCCAAGCCGGCGGCTGCCGTGAAGCCGACGCCCGAAATGACGCCCGTGAAGACCGCTGCGCCGGCTGCCAAGCCCGTCGTGGTCGCGAGCGCTCCGGCGGCCGAGCCGAAGCCGACTGCGATTCCCCGGTCCGAGCCAGTCGCCGATCCGAAGACCACCGCCAGCATCCCCAAGCAGGAAGAAGAGGCGGCCTCCGCATCCGACAAGGCGGATTTCCGCTGGCCGGCTCGTGGTCGCGTCATCGCTGGCTATAGCGGCAAGGGCGGCAACGAGGGCATCAACATCGCGGTCCCCGAGGGCACGCCGATCAAGGCGGCCGAGGGCGGCACGGTGGCTTATGCCGGCAGCGAGCTGAAGGGCTACGGCAATCTCGTCCTGATCCGCCACCCGAACGGCTATGTCTCGGCCTATGCCCATAACGGCGAGCTCAAGGTGAAGCGTGGCGACACCGTGAAGCGCGGCCAGGTCGTCGCCAATTCCGGCCAGACCGGCAACGTCTCCTCGCCGCAGCTCCACTTCGAACTGCGCAAGGGTTCCGCGCCGGTCGACCCGACGCCCTACCTGAACAACTGATATCGGAGCCGCGGACGAGGTTTCACCCTTCGATCGGTTCCGCGAGACCCTCCCGATCGAAAAGAACGGGGCTGCCCCAGAAAAGGGCGGCCCCGTTTTCGTTTATCCAGCTTCGTCATGCTCGCCCTTGCGGCGAGCATCCACGTCTTGAACGCCGCCTTTGATCGGTGAAGACGTGGATGGTCGGAACAAACCCGACCATGACGTGGAGCGCTTACCCCTCCAGCTTCCGGCCCAGCCGGCCGGCGAGGTCCTGGATATACTGCCAGGCGGTACGGCCGGAGCGGGAGCCGCGTGTCGTCGACCATTCCAGCGCGTCGCGGCGTAGTTCTTCCGGCGCGACATCCAGCCCGAAATGGCCGGCATAGCCGTCGATCATCTCCAGGTACTCGTCCTGGCTGCATTTGTGGAAGCCGAGCCAGAGGCCGAAACGGTCCGAGAGCGAGACCTTCTCCTCGATCGCCTCGCCCGGATTGATCGAGGTCGAACGCTCATTATCCATCATGTCGCGCGGCAGCAGGTGGCGCCGATTCGAGGTGGCATAGAAAACGACATTGTCCGGCCGGCCCTCGACGCCGCCGTCGAGCACCGCCTTCAAAGACTTGTACGAGGTGTCGTCGCTGTCGAAGGACAGATCGTCGCAGAAGACGATGGCGCGATGGGGATCGTTGCGCAGCAGGCTCATCAGCGCGGGCAGGCTCTCGATGTCCTCGCGGTGGATCTCGATCAGCTTCAGCGGCAGCGCGTCCTTGGCGAGGCGCAGGTTGGTATCGGCATGGACCGCCTTGACCAGCGAGGACTTGCCCATGCCGCGCGCGCCCCAGAGCAGCACGTTATTGGCCGGCAGGCCCTTGGCGAAGCGCTCGGTATTCTCGGCCAGCGTGTCGCGGACGCGGTCGACGCCGCGCAAAAGCGAGAGCGAGACGCGATTCACCTTCGGGACGGGCACCAGTTCCGAGCCCGCCGCCTGCCAGACAAAGGCGTCGGCGGCCTTGAGATCGGCCGCCTTGCGGCGGGGCGGGGCGATGCGCTCCAGCGCGTCGGCGATGCGCAGCAGCGTGGCGAGCGTCTGGTCGGTCTCGGTCGTGGTCATGGCGGCGGGCCTTCGTTGCGTCCTGCTGAACCGTACCGTACCGTCCGGTACGGTTCTTGCCGCTACCTAAACCACGCCGTGGATCGTGCGCAAGGGGCATTGCGCGAATGGCAGCCAGCCCATAGGTGAGGGAGCGCGCTTGGGCGACCGGGCGCTTCCGATTGATTTCACGGCGTCGCTGGCTATAGTCCGCGCGATTTTGCGGCCGGGCGGTGGTTTTGGCCTTACGTCTTTCCATCAGAGATTCGCGGTCGGCGGCGTGCCGCCGCCGTACCAGAGGAGTGTATTCGTGATCACCCCCGCTTTCGCCCAGGCCACAGGAGCCGGTGGCGGCGCCGACATGCTGATCCAGCTCGTGCCGTTCCTGCTGATCTTCGTCATCATGTGGTTCCTGATCATCCGGCCGCAGCAGCGTCGGGCCAAGGCTCATCAGGAGCTGATCAAGAACGTGCGCCGTGGCGACACCGTCGTCACCTCCGGTGGCATGATCGCGAAGGTCTCGAAGGTCGTCGACGATGGCGAGCTGGAAGTCGAGATCGCCGACGGCGTGCGCGTGCGCATCGTGCGCGGCATGATCCAGGACGTCCGCTCCAAGGGCGAGCCGGTCAAGAACTGAGAATGCGGTGGCTAGGGCTCCCGATTCGGGAGCCCGGGCACGATAACAAGGCTGTTCACGCAGATGCTTCGTCTCCAGGCCCGCAAGGTCATTCTCGTCCTGCTCGTGCTGTTCATCGGCTGCGGGCTCGCCGTGCCGAACCTCTTGTCGCCTGAGACGCGCAAGGCCATCGAAACCAACGCGCCGTCCTGGATTCCGCGGGCCCTCCTGCCGATCCACGCGGTGGTGCTCGGCCTCGATCTGCAGGGCGGGTCCCACGTCCTGCTCGAAATCGACCGGGCCGAGCTGGTCCGCAGCCAGATCGTCCAGCTCCGCGACGACGTCCGTCGCATCCTCCGCGAAGAGCGTGCCAACCCGCAGGGCGGCATCCAGACCACGACGCGCGGTGTGCAGGTGCGTGTTCCGGACGCCACGGAGCGCGCCCGCGTGCTGCCGAAGCTGCGCGAGCTCTCCCAGCCGATCGGTACGCTCGGCGCCTTCGGCCCCTCCGGCAACCAGTCCATCGCCATCACCGAGCAGCCGGACGGGCTGATCCAGCTCACGGTCACGGAGGCTGGCTCGAACGAGCGTGTCCGCCGCGCTGTCGAGCAGGCGATGGAGGTGCTGCGGCGGCGCGTCGACGCGCTCGGCACGACAGAGCCGAACATCCAGCGCCAGGGCCTCGACCGCATCCTGGTCCAGGTGCCGGGCCTCCAGGACCCGCAGAAGCTCAAGGAAATCCTCGGCCAGACCGCGAAGCTCGAGTTCCGCCTCGTCGGCGATGCCAATAGCAACGATGCCGAGATGCTGCCGTCGCAGGATTCCGGCGGCCAGATGGTCCCCGTGCTGCGCGCCCCTTCGGTCGACGGCGCCGATCTCGTCGACGCCCAGCCATCCTTCGATTCGCGCAGCGGCACGCCGATCGTGAATTTCCGCTTCAACATCCGGGGTGCCCAGCGCTTCGGCCAGATCACCACCGAGAATCTCGGCCGCGCGCTGGCGATCGTGCTCGACAACAAGGTGATCTCGTCGCCGGTGATCCAGTCGCCGATCACGGGCGGCTCCGGCCAGATCTCGGGCAGCTTCACGGTCGAGCAGGTCAACAACCTGGCGATCCTGCTCCGCGCCGGCGCGCTGCCCGCCAAGATGACGATCGTGGAAGAGCGCACCGTCGGCCCCGGCCTCGGCGCCGACTCGATCCAGGCCGGCAAGATGGCGACCCTGATCGCGACCGTGCTGGTGGTGATCTACATGCTCTTGACCTACGGCATCTTCGGCCTGATCGCGAGCATCGCGCTGCTCGTCCATGTCGGCCTGATCTTCGGCCTGATGTCGTTCCTCGGCGCGACGATGACGCTGCCCGGCATCGCCGGCATCGTGCTCACCATCGGCACGGCGGTGGACTCGAACGTGCTGATCTACGAGCGCATGCGCGAGGAAGAGCATGCTGGCCGCAGTCTCGTCTCGGCGCTCGAAGCGGGCTTCCAGCGCGCCTTCGCGACGATCATCGACTCCAACGTCACCATGCTGATCGCGGCGGTGGCGCTGTTCTCGCTCGGCTCCGGCCCGGTGCGCGGCTTCGCGGTCGTGTTCATCCTGGGCATCCTGACCACCGTCATCACGGCGGTGACGCTGACCCGGATGCTGATCGCGATCTGGTATCGCTGGGCCAAGCCCAAGCATCTCCCGTTCTGACGCTGCCAACCCCTCAGGAGATTGGCCATGCGCATGCGCCTGCTTCGTATCGTTCCCGACAACACCAATTTCAAATTCGTCTGGTTCCGCCGGTTCAGCTATCCGCTATCGGCCGCCTATTCGATCCTCGTCCTCGTGCTATTCCTGACGATCGGCCTGAATTTCGGCATCGACTTCAAGGGCGGCACGCTGATCGAGATGCAGACGAAGAGCGTGGCCGTCGACATCGCCCAGATCCGCCAGACCGCCAACGGACTTGGCTTCGGCGAGGCCGAGGTGCAGGAATTCGGCTCCGGTGGCGAGGTTTCGATGCGCTTCGGCATGCAGCCGGGCGGCGAGACGGCGCAGCAGGCGGTCGTCGTGAAGGCGCGCGAGGCCTTCGCCGCCAACTATGATTTCCGCCGCGTCGAGACGGTCGGCCCGCGCGTCTCGGGCGAGCTGGTGCAGGCCGGCACGCTCGGCGTCGTGCTCGCGATCGTCGGCGTGCTGATCTATCTCTGGTTCCGCTTCGAGATGCCGCTGGCGATCGGCGCGATCCTTGGCACGCTGCACGATATCGTGCTGACGATCGGCTTCTTCCTGATCACGCAGCTCGAATTCAACCTGACCTCGATCGCGGCGATCCTGACCATCGTCGGCTACTCGCTGAACGAGACCGTCGTGGTGTTCGACCGTACGCGCGAACTCCTGCGCCGCTACAAGACCATGCCGGTCGCGGAGCTGCTCGACCTCTCCGTGAACTCGACCCTGTCGCGCACGGCGATGACGGCGACCACGACCTTCCTGTCGCTGCTCGCGCTCGTGCTGTTCGGCGGCACGGCGATCGAGGGCTTCGCGCTGGTCATGCTGTTCGGCGTCGTGGTCTGCACCTATTCGGCGATGTTCGTCTCGACCCCCGTGCTGCTCTACATGGATGTCCGCTCGGCCGGCGCCCGCGAGGAGGCACAGGAGGCCGCGCGAGCCAAGTCTTCCGCTGCCAAGGCCAAGGCCTGATCGCGGCCGATGCCGCGCTTCGAGGGCTTCATTCCCGGACGGTTTCCGCTCGACGCCATCGGCGCGGGCGGGTTCCGCTTCGCCGAGATGAGCCACAAGGGCTCGATCATCGCGATGCCGGCCGGAATCCGCATTTGGCCGGTGACGCGCTTTTCCGAGGTGACGATCGAGAGCCTGCAGCCGGTGCTCGACGAGGCCGGAACGATCGATTTCCTGCTGATCGGCACGGGACCGGATATCGCCTTCATTCCGCCTGCTCTGCGTGATCCGCTGAAGCAGGCTGGGATTACCGTCGAGGGCATGGCGACCGGGGCGGCGGCGCGGACCTACAATGTCTTGGTCGGCGAGGACCGGCGTGTGGCCGCGGCGCTGATCGCGGTCGACTAGGATCGCTTCGTAAACCGGCCATGTGAGCGGAGCGTAGCGATGACACCGCGCTTGGCCTAGACTGGGCTTGGGCCGAGGGCGAATGATGACGGGCCGAGGCGGGACGATGCCGCAGACCGAGACAGACGACCGCAGGGAGATCGCGCCGGCGCGCCTGCCGGAGGCCTATGCCCATTGTGCCGAGCTGGTTCGCGAGCAGGATCAGGATCGCTATATCGCCGGGCTCTACGCACCCGAGGACCGCCGCGCGGCGCTCTATGCGCTCTATGCCTTCAGCCTGGAGATCGCGCGGGTGAGAGCGCTGGTCAGCGAGCCTCTGCCGGGCGAGGTCCGTTTGCAATGGTGGCGCGACGTGCTGGAGGGGCAGGCCGGCGGCGAGACGCAGGCGCATCCGGTCGCCGCGGCGCTGCTCGATACGATCCGTCGCTACCGGCTGCCGGTCGCGCCACTGACGGCGCTGATCGATGCGCGCATCTTCGACCTCTATGACGATCCGATGCCGTCGCTGCGCGATCTCGAAGGCTATGCCGGCGAGACGGTCGGCGCGGTGATGCGGCTCGCCTGCATCATCCTGGCCGGCGGGCGCGATCCCGGCGGCGCTACGGCCTGCGGCCATGCCGGCGTCGCCTATGCGCTGACGGGGTTGATGCGCGCCTTTCCCTGGCACGCGGCCGAGGGGCAGGTCTATCTGCCGGCCGATATCCTCGCCCGCAACGGCGTCACGCGCGACGACATCGTCCGCGGGCGCGGCGGGCCGGGCGTGCTCTATACGCTGAAGGAATTGCGCGAGATCGCGCGGGGGCACCTGAAGAAGCTCACGAGCCTCAGCGAGACGATCCCCTCGGGGCTCAAGCCTGCCTTCCTGCCGGTCGCGCTGGTCGAGCCATATCTCAAGCGGATGGAGGTCGGCGGATACGATCCCTACCGCACCATCATCACGCTCCCGGCCTGGCGCCGGCAATGGGTGCTGTGGCGGGCGGCACGGCGCAAGTAGCAGGCCGTCATGCTCGGCTTCGCCCGAGAATGACGGCAGAGCATTTTACTCTGCCGCCTTCGCCTCGACGCCACCCGCCCACTCGTCCATGACCTGCTTGGCCCGCGCCGTCAGCGCCTGCTTGCGCGCGAGGCTCTTGGCCGGGCCTTTCAGGCGCTTGCCGTCGGGGCCGGTGGTCGCCACGCCTTCGATCAGCGGGAACAGGCCGAAATTGATGTTCATCGGCTGGAAGGAGCGCGGTCCCTCGTCGATCGTGACGATATGGCCGCCGGTGATGTGGTTGACCAGCGCGCCGAGCGCCGTCGTCGCGGGCGGCAGCGGCAGCTCATGGCCCAGCCGTTCGGCCGCAGCCATGCGGCCGGCGAGCAGGCCGGTGGCGGCGCTCTCGACATAGCCCTCGCAGCCGGTGATCTGGCCGGCGAAGCGCAGACGCGTATCGGCCTTGAGGCGCAGGCGCTCGTCGAGCAGCTTGGGCGAGTTCAGGTAGGTGTTGCGGTGGATGCCGCCGAGCCGGGCGAACTCGGCGTTCTGGAGGCCGGGAATCATCCGGAAGATCGCGGCCTGCTCGCCATATTTCAGCTTGGTCTGGAAGCCGGTCATGTTGAAGAGCGTGCCGAGCGCGTTGTCCTGCCGGAGCTGGACCACGGCATAGGCCTTGACCGTCGGGTTGTGCTTGTTGGTCAGGCCGACCGGCTTCATCGGGCCCCAGCGCAGGGTCTCGCGGCCGCGCTCGGCCATGACCTCGATCGGCAGGCAACCGTCGAAATAGGGCGTGCCCTCCCATTCCTTGAACTCGGTCTTCTCGGCGGCGAGCAGCGCGTCGATAAAGGCTTCGTACTGGTCGCGGTCGAGCGGGCAGTTGATGTAGTCGGCACCGGTGCCGCCGGGGCCGGCCTTGTCGTAGCGCGACTGGAACCAGGCCTGGTCCATGTCGACCGAATCGAAATGGACGATCGGGGCGATGGCGTCGAAGAAGGCGAGCGAATCCTCCGATGTCAGCGACTGCAGACCCTGGGCCAGCGCCGGCGAGGTCAGCGGGCCGGTGGCGATGATGACATTGTCCCAGGCGGCTGGGGGCAGCCCGGCGATCTCGCCGCGATCGATGGTGACGAGCGGATGGGCTTCGAGCGCGGCGGTGACGGCCTGCGAGAAGCCGTCGCGGTCGACCGCGAGCGCGCCGCCGGCGGGGACCTGATGGGCATCGCCCTTGGCCATGATCAGCGAGTTCAGCCGGCGCATCTCCCAATGGAGCTGGCCGACGGCATTGCTGGAGGAATCGTCGGAGCGGAAGGAGTTCGAGCAGACGAGCTCGGCCAGCCCCTCGGTCTTGTGGGCATCCGTGCCGCGGACCGGGCGCATCTCGTGGATGATGACGGGGATGCCGGCCTGCGCGACCTGCCAGGCGGCTTCGGAGCCGGCGAGACCGCCGCCGATGATGTGAACGGGTTCCATGGCTGGGGATGTGTCCGCAGCGGGCCGCGAGGTCAAGGGATACGCGGCCTGAAATGCAAAATGCCCGCCGTGAGGCGGGCATTCGCTCTTCGACCGAAGCTCGAGGGGAGGGGAAACACGAGCCTCAGGAGAAACTACACGGAACGCGCCGCACCCTGTGCGCAGCGGTTCTTATTCCAGAGCCTTCAGGCCGCAGCGTGCGAACGCGCGATGAAGGAGATCTCCGAGCGCGACAGGCCGAGATCGTCGAGCTCGCGGTCGGTCAGACGGGAAAGCTCGCGAACGGTCTCGCGATAGCGAAGGTAGGCGCGGATTTTGGCAGCGATCATGGTGACGAACATGGTGGTTTTCCTTAGCGATATTCCGGACCGGGGCGGTGCCCACAGCGATAATTTCGTTGTGCGCTGCATATAAACCGGACAGCCTGCTTCCAACAGTGGCACAGCATCAGCTCCGATATGCAATCGATGCATAGCGAGTTAAGATTCCGGTCATTTTCGCGGTATCGTCCTGCGTTGAGCGTAACGCTTGCGGCGAAATTGAGGAAATGAGCGGCCTCTTATTTGTGCAGATCGTCGCCTGGAGCCGGGCTGTATCAGATTGTAGCTCATTTTGTGGGCATGTTGCGGGCGCTAAATGGCGAGCGTGCGCCTCATGACAATTTTGCGTTGCAACATAAGCCGGCGCGACTGCCGTCCTGATGACGGCGGAGGCCGGGGCTGCGACCGGGAGTGATCCGCTTGCGGCAGCGTTTGCCGGGCAGAACTTGCCGATTCCAGAATCGTTGCCCCATCGCCGCCTGCGTCGAGGCCCAGTCAATTCTTTGAAATGAATGGCGTATTTCCATCGGGCACTGGCGGCCCGGAGCTTGCCTGCCAGTGGTTAACAGAAAGGAGCGCGCGATGACCGTCTCGTTCTCGACCTCGAACTGGCCCGTCAACCTGCCCAAGACCTACGCCACCAAGCAGGCGGCCGATGACGATTCGAAGGGGGATGCCGGCGTCTCCGCCTCATCCTCTGCTTCGTCGTCCTCGACCGAAGCCGAATTCCTGAAGATTGCACGGATGTCGCCGGAGGAGCGGGTTCAGGCTGCGCTCCTCGCCAAGCTCGGCATGACCGAGGAGGAGTTCAACAAGCTCGACGCCCAGGCCAAGGCCGACGTCATGACCAAGATCCGCGACGAGATGCTGAAGCAGATGGAAGCCAAGGGCGAGAACGCGACCAAGACCGGCGCGCTCGCCGATATCAAAGTCTGAGACGCGCTTCGAGGCCGGCGGAGAGCCGGCCTCGCTTTGACTGTTCCGGCGCCTCCCGGCCTTTTAGTGGAAACGTGGGTCATCCCGGCCGGAGCGAAGTGCCGACCGGGATGAGCTGCGCGGTTCCGGCGCGAAATCGGCAACGCCCCGCCGTCAGCCCACCTTGCCGGCGTCGAAGCGCAGCAGCCGCAGAGCGTTCGCCGTCACGATCACGGTCGCGCCGGTATCGGCGAGGATCGCGACCCACAGGCCGGTAAAGCCGAGCACACTGGTGACCAGGAATATCGCCTTCAATCCGAGCGCGATCGTAATGTTCGTCCGGATGTTGCCCATCGTTGCACGCGCGAGGCGGATCATATGATCCGCGGCGGCCATATCGACCTGACCATCCTCGGCGCGATGGAAGTCGCGGCCAATGGCGACATCGCCAACTGGACGATTCCCGGCAAGATGGTGAAGGGCATGGGCGGCGCCATGGACCTCGTCGCCGGCGTCAAGAAGGTCATCGTCGTCATGGATCACGCCAACAAGGCCGGCGAATCCAAGGTTTTGGAGCGCTGCGCCCTGCCGCTCACCGGCGCGGGCGTCGTCGACATGATCATCACCGATCTCTGTGTCTTCGTCTGCGACAAGGCGAAGGGCGGGCTGACCCTGATCGAACTCGCCCCCGGCGTCGATCTGGCGGAGGTCAAGTCCAAGACGGCCGCCTCCTTCGCGGTTGCCACCGAAAAGCAGGACAAGGCGGCGTGAGCAGGCTCATCTTTCCCTATTCACCCAACGACGAGGGCTCTCCCCCCTCTCACTGGCCGGACTACCGCTCCACGGTAGCGAGAAGCCCGCGGCAGGCGCCGCTCGCGATCCCGCAGACGCTGACGGAAGTGACCGGGCCTGGCGACTGGGGCCGGCTGATGGGTCCTGCGATGCTGGACCTGACGACGCAGCACAAGGCCGCACCGCAGNACGCTGACGGAAGTGACCGGGCCTGGCGACTGGGGCCGGCTGATGGGTCCTGCGATGCTGGACCTGACGACGCAGCACAAGGCCGCACCGCAGGGCCAGCGCATCGTCGTCACCGGCCGCGTGCTCGACGAGGACGGCCGGCCCGTGCCGAACACTGTCGTCGAAATCTGGCAGGCCAATGCCGCCGGCCGCTACATCCACGCCAAGGACGACTGGCCCGCGCCGCTCGACCCCAACTTCACTGGCGTCGGCCGCGTCATTACCGATGCCGAGGGCCGCTATCGCTATGTCACGATCCGCCCCGGCGCCTATCCCTGGGGCAATCACAAGAACGCCTGGCGACCGGCCCATATCCATCTCTCGCTGCTGGGGCCCGCCTTCGCGACCCGGCTGGTGACGCAGATGTATTTCCCGGACGATCCGCTGATCGAGATCGACCCGATCGCGAATGCCGTGCCGATGCCCTATCGCCAGCGCATGGTCTCGCGCTTCGACATCGACGCTACCGTGCCGAACTGGGCGCTGGGCTATGTCTTCGACATCGTGCTCAAGGGCCGCGACCAGACGCCGTTCGAGGACGACCATGACGACGACCACTGAGCCGACAGGCAGAGATCTGGAGAGCCGCAACGCCGCGCCGCGGCAGGACAGCCAGAACCCGTCGATCTTCGGGCAGACGCCCTGGCAGACGGTCGGCCCCTATTTCCATTACGGTCTGCCCTGGAAGGGCGGCGCCGATCTCGTCGATCGCTCGGAGATGGGTGCCCGGCCCGATCTGATGCCGCCGGAGCATTTCCTGCTCTCGGAATCCAACCTCTCGGGCACGCCGCAGGGCGACGTCATCGAGATCGCCGGCTCCATCCTTGACGCCGAAGGCCAGCCGATCCCTGACGCCATGATCGAAATCTGGCAGGCCAATGCCGCCGGCCGCTATGCAAGCGCGGACGACGCCCGTGAGGATGTGCCGCTCGACCGGCATTTCGTCGGCTTCGGCCGCAGCTCGACCGACAGGGACGGCGTGTTCCGCTTCCGAACGATCCGGCCCGGCCGCGTGCCCGGCCCCGGCAACACGCTTCAGGCCCCGCATATCGCGCTCTCGGTGTTCGGCCGCGGGCTGCTGAAGCGCCTGCCGACACGGCTCTACTTCGCCGATGGCGAGGGCAACGAGACCGATCCGATCCTCAATCTCGTGCCGGAAGCCCGCCGCCACACCCTGATCGCCCAGCGTAAGCCGGACGGGACATGGTGGCTCGACATCAACCTCGCCGGCGAGAGCGAGACGGTGTTCTTCGATCTGTAAGCGTCTCGCCACTATGGGTCTCATGCTCAGGCTGCGGCCAGCGACGACCGATGCGATGCTGGCCGTCTTTGCGGACGAGGCCACGCTGCGGCATGCGCTCGCCTTCGAGGCCGGGCTCGCCCGCGCCGAGGCGGCGGAAGGGCTGATCGGCGCTCCGGAAGCCGAGGCGATCGCGAAACTCTGCGCCGGGATCGTCATCGATCCGGCCGAGCTCGCCGGGGAAGCGGCGCTCGCCGGCACGTTGGCGATCCCGCTGGTGGCGCGACTGCGCGCTGCCTTGCCGGACGCGCCCGCGAAAGTCGTACACAAGGGCGCGACCAGTCAGGACGTGGCCGACACGGTGCTCGCCTTGCAGATCCGCGCCGCCTTCAACCTGCTCGACGCCGATCTGAAGCGGACGACGGCTGCTCTCGCCATGCTGGCCGGACGTCATGCGACGACCCCCGCCATCGGCCGCACCCTGTTGCAGGATGCGCTGCCGATCAGCTTCGGCCTGCGCATCGCGCAATGGCAGGCCGGCATCGCCGAGGCCGCATCGCGGCTCGCCCGGGACGTGGAGACCGGCGCCACGCTTCAGTTCGGCGGTGCGGCCGGAACCCGCAGCGGCCTCGACGGCAAGGCAGGCGCCGTCGCATCCCGCCTCGCGGCGCAGCTCGATCTTCCGGATGCCGCTCCCTGGCAGAACCGCCGCGGCGGGATCGCCGGCATCGCGACGGCGCTCGCCATCCTGATCGGCGCGCTCGGCAAGATGGCGCGGGACGTTTCGCTGCTCGCCCAGAACGGCATAGGCGAGGCCCGTGAGCCTGCCATTGCCGGCCGCGGCGGCTCCTCCGCCATGGCCCACAAGCGCAACCCGACGGGTTGCCAGGTCGCGCTGTCCGCGGCGCTGCGCGCGCCCGGCCTCGTCGCCGGCATCCTCGCCGGGCTGCCGGCCGAGCAGGAGCGCGGCCTCGGCGGCTGGCAGGCGGAAGGCCCGGCACTCGCCGACCTGTTCCTGCTCGCCGCCGGCGCGGCCGAGGCGATGGCGACGGTCGCGGAAGGGCTGGAGATCGACGAATCCGCGATCGCCCGCAACCTCGCGGCGGCGGGCGTCGGCACTGAGATCGGCGAGAGCGCGGCCCTGATCGCCCAGCTTCTCGCCCGGAACGAATGAGGACAGCCCATGCCTTTTGCAGCAAGCAGCGGCGCCCGCATCTACTGGAAGCTGGAAGGCGCAGAGGACAGCCCGGCCCTCGTCCTGCTGAACTCGATCGGCGCCGACATGTCGCTCTGGGATGCGGCGATGCCCGGCCTGCTCGCCTCGTTCCGCACGCTGCGGATCGACACGCGCGGCCATGGCGCCTCCGACGCGCCCGAGGGTGAGTACACGCTGCCGATGCTGGCCGGTGACGTCGTCACCGTCATGGAAGCGGCCGGCATCGAACGCGCCGCGATAGCGGGCGTCTCACTTGGCGGCATGATCGCGATGGAGCTGGCGCTCGGCCACCCGGAGCGCGTGTCGGCGATAGCCCTGATCTGCACCTCGGCCACCATGGACGGCACCGTCTGGCGGGATCGCATTGCACAGGTGCGTGCCGGCGGCACCGCGGCCATCGCCGACGCCGCCCTGCAGCGTTTCCTCTCCCCCGCCTTCGCCGCGGGCCAGACGGCTATAGCCGCGAGCCTCAAGCGCAACCTTGTCGCGCAATCAGCACACGGCTATGCCGGAGCCGGCGCGGCCATCCGCGACATGGACCTGATCGGCCGGCTTTCCGGCATCGCCTGCCCGGTGCTGGTCGTCACCGGCGAGCGCGACGTCTCGACGCCCCTCGCCGGCCATGGCGAGAAGCTGCTGGCCGCCATTCCCGGCGCGAGCCATGCCCATCTCGACAGCTCCCATCTCCCTCCCATCGAGGCTCCGGCCGCGCTGGTCGGCGCCCTGCGCGCCTTCCTCGTGCCGGGGGCCGATACGGCCGACGCGGCGGAGGCGCTGTTCGAAGCCGGGCTGAAGAATCGCCGCCGCGTTCTGGGCGACGCCTGGGTCGACCGCTCTCTCGCCGGCCGCACCCCGTTCAATGCCGAGTTCCAGGCGATGATCACCCGCATCGCCTGGCAGGAGATCTGGAGCCGGCCGGGCCTCGACGACCGTACCCGTCGCCTGCTGGTGCTCGCCATCACCGCCAGCCTAGGCCGCTGGGAGGAATTCCGCCTGCATGTCCGCGCGGGCCTGAGCCGCGGCGGCTTCACGCAGGACGATCTCAAGGAAGTGCTGATGCAGACGGCGATTTATGCCGGCGTGCCCGCCGGCAACACAGCCTTCGCCGAGGCGGCAGAACTCATCGCCGAGATCGACGGCGAACGAACAACATCCTAACGAGTGACGGGGAAGATCATGCCCGAGGCCTATATCTGCGATTACATCCGCACGCCGATCGGGCGGTTTGGTGGGTCGTTGTCTGCTGTGCGAGCGGATGATCTTGGCGCGGTGCCGCTGAAGGCGCTGCTTGAGCGCAACGCCGGCCTCGATCCCGCCGCGATCGACGAGGTGATCTACGGCTGCGCCAATCAGGCGGGCGAGGACAACCGCAACGTCGCGCGCATGTCGCTGCTGCTGGCCGGCCTGCCCGAGAGCGTGCCCGGCACCACGATGAACCGGCTCTGCGGCTCTGGCATGGATGCCGTGATCACGGCCGCGCGCGCCATCAAGGCGGGCGAAGCCGAACTCGTCATCGCAGGCGGCGTCGAGAGCATGAGCCGCGCGCCCTTCGTCATGCCCAAGGCCGAGAGCGCCTTCTCGCGCCATGCCGAAATCCACGACACCACGATCGGCTGGCGCTTCGTCAATCCGCTGATGAAGAAGCAGTACGGCGTCGATTCGATGCCGGAGACCGGCGAGAACGTCGCGGTCGATTACAAGGTCTCACGCGAAGATCAGGACGCTTTTGCCGTCCGGTCGCAGCAGAAGGCGGTTGCAGCCCAAGCGAGCGGCCGGCTCGCAAGGGAGATCGTCAAGGTGACGATCCCGAGCCGCAAGGGCGATGCCACCATCGTCGACAGCGACGAGCATCCGCGTGGCGACACCACGATCGAAAAGCTCGCCAAGCTGCCGACGCCCTTCAGGAAAGACGGTGGCACCGTAACCGCCGGCAACGCGTCCGGCGTCAACGACGGCGCGGCCGCTCTGATTGTTGCCTCCGAAGCGGCGATGAAGCGCTTCGGCCTGACGCCGCTTGCGCGCATCGTGGCCGGCGCGACCGCTGGCGTTGCGCCCCGCGTGATGGGCATCGGGCCCGCACCCGCAACCCAGAGGCTCTGCAAGCTGATCGGCGTGCAGCCTTCCGTTTTCGACATCGTCGAACTGAACGAGGCCTTCGCCAGCCAGGGAATCGCGGTCCTGCGCGAACTCGGCATTCCGGAAGACGGCGCCTATGTGAATCCGAACGGCGGCGCCATCGCGCTCGGCCATCCACTCGGCATGTCGGGCGCCCGCATCGCGGGTACAGCGGCGCTGGAACTCTCGCTCACGGGCAAGAAGCGCGCGCTCGCCACCATGTGCATCGGCGTCGGTCAGGGCATCGCTGTCGCGCTCGAGGCGATCTAGCAACGCGCAGCGGCTCGATGCCAGATCAGCAGGCAAGTGGGCTCTGTTTCGGGGGTGACAATGGACCTTCAACACTAAGGCTGGCGAACCTCCTGATCGAGCCCGGCATTGATTTTCTCGACGATGGAAATGAGAAGGGCGACCTCCTCATCGGACAGGAACTGCAGCGCGCGCTCGTTCACGTCACTGACGCATTGCTCGATACGCGGCCGTAACGCACGCGCCTTGTCGGTCAGATGGATGTTGGCAACCCGCATATCCCGCTCATCGCGAACGCGCCGTGCAAGCCCGGCGCGTTCGAGCTGGTTGACCGCGCTGACGACCGAGGGGCCCACGGCCTTGACCGAACGTCCGAGGACCACCTGCGGTACGCCGTCCTTCTTGTAGAGGGCCCAAAGATAAGGCCACATCCCTATGTTGATACCCTGCTCTGCGAGCAGAACCTTGATCTGATCTCGGGCCCGCCGACTGACCGTTCGGATCAAATATCCGACATTCCACGGGCCGGAATACAGAGCCCGACGCTCCTCCTCCGACAGCCGTTGTCGACGGCAGCCGCCGGGAGCCAGCGGAGCCATGGCCATGTCCGATCTGTCACCCATGCGGGCCCTCCCCGACGTTCAAGTTTCGAGCGCCGCCCCAGCGCTATTGGCGGCAGGCGCTCTGATCAACCCGCCGGTGCCGGGTCGGAAGGACGCGACGCAACCTACACCGGAATGGCGTTCGGCGATTTAGACCAACAACCCGGATTGACAAGCCCGACTTCGCCGATAACTTAGTTAGCATAACTAACTTCTTCATGCGAGTAGGGGATCACCCCGCGGAGATGGACGTGCTGAGTAACCGCAGATCGCGCGCTGGAGCCAAGGAAGGCCGGCCTGTCCGGGTCGGGCCTTGCTGAAGGCCGTATCAGCCCGCCTCGTCCTGTCGATACCCGTCTTGGCGGGAGCCATCCTGTTCGGCTTCGTGCTGTTGCGGGTCGTTCCGGGCGATCCTGCCGCGCTGCTTGCCGGTCAGTCGGCCTCGGCACAGGTCGTGTCGCAGTTGCGGATCGAGATGGGGTTGGACAAGCCCTGGATCCTGCAGCTGTTTCACTATTTCGGGGATGTCGTCGTCGGCAACCTCGGCCGGTCGATCATATCAAACCGCCCGGTCCTCGAAGAACTGATCGAGGCTTTTGGCCCCACGGCCGAGCTGGTGCTGACCGCACTGCTGATCGCCGTGCCGATCGGCATCGGACTGGGCGTCGTTGCCGCCGTGCAGCGCGGCACGATCATCGACCGGGCCATCATGGCTCTGGCGGTCGCTGGCATCTCCTTGCCGGTCTTCTGGGTCGGCTACATGCTAATCCTCAGCTTCGGCGTGCAATGGGGGTTGCTGCCGTTCACGGGCCGGCTCGGCCCGATCTGGACACTCGAAGGGCTGCAAGGGCTTGCCCTGCCGGCCCTGACGGCCGCCTTCACGTTGATCGGGCCGATCGCGCGCATCTCCCGGACGGCGCTTCTGGAAACGCTGCATGCCGAGCACATCAAGCTCGCCCGGGCGAAGGGCGTTCCAGAATACCAGGTCGTGATCAAGCATGGCCTGCGCAACGCGTTGTTGCCGATCGTCACATTGATCGGAATGCAGATAGGGCATCTGCTCGGGGGCACCGTCATTATCGAGACGATCTTCGCATGGCCGGGGGTCGGACGGCTGATCGTCGGCGCGATCATGAACAGCGACTATGCAACCGCGCAGGGCGGATTGCTGCTGATGGCCTGTGTCTTCGTGATGGTGAACCTGACGGTCGATCTTCTCTACTCGGCCCTCGATCCGAGGTTGTCCTGAGATGGCTGTCGCGGCACGGCAAACGACGACAGGGCCGAAGTCGAAGCGGCGCCGGGTGCGGGGGCAGATCGCCACCATCGCCGCGGCGATGGTGATTGGCGTCATCGTCTTCGCAGCACTTTTCGCCCCACAGCTCGCACCTTACGATCCGTATCAGGTCGAGCTCCCGTCCGCCCTGCAGGAGCCGAGCTGGGAGCATTGGCTCGGCACCGACATGCAGGGGCGCGACCTGCTCAGCCGGATCATGTACGGCACACGCCTGACATTGCTCACAAGCCTGACGGCGCTGCTCATCGGCAGCGCCTGCGGCGGGCTTCTGGGCCTGGTGGCGGTCTTCTTTCCCGCCTCCGATGGAGCCATCGGGCGCCTGCTCGATATCCTGCTGTCTTTCCCGGCGGTGCTGTTCGGCCTGGCGCTGGGCGCAAGCCTGGGACCCGGACTCCTGCCCGTGACAATCGCCCTCGCGATCGCGACCATCCCGGAGGTCGGCCGCATCACCCGGGCGGCCGCCATGGTCGTGGCCCGTCAGGAATACATGCAAAGCGGCAAGGCTATCGGCCTCAGCCGAGCGACGCTCTTCTTCAAATACTTGGCATGGAACTGCATGCCGACCGTGTTCGTATTCCTGACCCTGAGGTTTGGGTTCATCATCCTGCTTGGAGCCGGGCTTAACTTCCTCGGCCTCGGCGCCGCGCCGCCAACGGCCGAACTCGGGGTTCTCGCCGCGGAAGGACGCAACGTGCTGGCATTCGCCCCGCATGTGGCGACCTATCCCAGCCTGGCGATCTTCCTCCTGGTGCTTTCGCTCAACGTGCTCGGGGACGCGTTGCGCGACAAACTGGACAAAAGGCTCCTATGAAGCCGGCGCTGCTCGACGTCGAAGATCTGACAGTCGTCCATGACGGCGAGCACGGCTCCCGGGTGGATCTGGTCGCGGGCGTCTCCTTCGCCCTACGCGCCGGCGAGACACTCGGACTCGTCGGCGAAAGCGGCAGCGGAAAGAGCCTTACCGCTCTCGCGGTGATGGATCTGCTCGGTCCGAACCTGGCTGCGGGGGGCACGATAACGCTGGCCGGGCGAGAGCTCGGAGGCCTTTCGAGCCGGCAGCGGCGCCGGCTGTGCGGGACCGAACTAGCTATGGTCTTCCAGGACCCGATGACAGCGCTGAACCCTGTCTACTGCATCGGCTACCAGATCGCAGAGGTCCTGCTGACCCACCGGCTGGCCTCGCGCGATCAGGCGCGGGCGCGAGCTGTCGATCTGCTGCGCCAGGTCGGCATTCCCGATCCGGCCCAGCGCGTCGATGCCTACCCCCACCAGCTGTCGGGCGGCATGCGGCAGCGCGTCGTGATCGCGATCGCCCTCGCGGGCGACCCTTCAATCCTGATCGCCGACGAGCCGACAACCGCACTCGACGTCACGGTTCAGGCCCAGATTCTGGAGCTGCTGCGTTCGCTGCGCGATCAGCGCGGAATGGGAACGATCCTGATCTCCCACGACCTGGGCGCCGTAGCCGAGATCGCTACGCATGTCATGGTCATGTATGCCGGCCAGGTGGTGGAACACGCGCCGGCCGCTGACCTGTTCCGGGAGCCCCAGCACCCCTACACGATCGGTCTGCTCGGCTCGCTGCCCAAGCTCGGCGCGCGCGAGCGACGCCTGACCACCATCGGCGGCAGGGTGCCGTTGCCCGGAACCGTCAAGTCGGGCTGCCGCTTCGCGCAGCGTTGCCCCTGGGTGCTGGAGACCTGCCGGCAGAAGGAGCCGCCGCTCATGGAGGTAGCTGCGGGTCACCGAGCTGCATGCTTCCGCGTGCCGCTGCCAACCGGCGCCCCGTTGGGAGATCGCGCATGACTGCCCGGGAGGAGCTTCTTTCGGTTCGCAATCTGGAGAAGGTGTTCGGCTCCCGGACGTTCTTCCGTCGCGGCGATCGCGGTGTCCATGCAGTGAACGGCGTATCCTTCGCGATCGACCGCGGTGAGACCCTGGGGCTGGTCGGCGAGAGCGGCAGCGGAAAGTCGACGGTCGGACGAATGCTGCTGGGACTGATGCCCGCCAGCGGCGGGTCGATTACCTTCGACGGCGACGATCTTGAGGCGTTGGCGGCCTCCGGCGAGATCCGCCGCAAGATCCAGATCATCTTCCAGGACCCGCACGCCTCGCTGCATCCCCGCCTGACGGTCCGACAACTGATCGCCGAACCCGTGCGCCTTCACCGCGGCCTGTCGGGCAGCCCGCTGAATGAAGCGGTCGACAGGCTCCTCGAGGATGTCGGCCTCGCACCGGAGCTCGCCTCGCGCTATCCGCACCAATTCAGCGGCGGGCAGCGCCAACGCATCGGCATCGCCCGGGCCCTGGCCTGCAATCCGCAACTGATCGTCTGCGACGAGCCGGTCTCCGCGCTCGATGTCTCCGTCCAGGCACAGATCATCAATCTGCTGAAGGATCTGCAAGAGCAGCGCGGGCTCTCGTACCTCTTCATCGCCCATGATCTTGCGGTGGTTCGCCATATCAGCCACCGCGTCGCCGTGCTCTATCTCGGACAGATCGTGGAAAGCGCTCCCTCGGACGTTCTGTTCTCGGGGGCTCGGCATCCCTACACGCAGGCATTGTTGGCATCGATCCCGCGAGCGGGTGCGGTTCCGGACGCCAGGGCGCGGCTGAAGGGCGAACCTCCATCTCCGTTCGACAGACCCGATGGCTGCGCATTCCGCGGACGATGCCCGCACGCCACCGAAATCTGCACGACGCCACCGCCGGCAGTGCGTCTGCCCGACGATCACGTCGTCGCCTGCCATCACGTCGCGACGATTGCGCCATTCGCCCCGCCGCCGGCCGCACTCGTCTCGCCCCGGCTGACGGCGTTGGCAAGAGCCTACGCCCCCCAGGTTGCCGCCGAAGCCTCCTGATCGCGAACCGGATCGAAAGGGAAAGAGGAATGTCGAAATCGCTCAAGGCCACCCTCTTGCTGGCGTTCGCCCTCGCCGGCTCAAGCGCTTCGGCGCAGGGCACGAGCCAGGTCACGATCCTGCGCGCGGCGGAAGCCGAGCGCTACGATCCCCACAAGGTCGTCAGTCGGCCGATGACCGAGATCGCGTTCCTGCTCGCCGATACGCTGCTGGCGCTGGACTATGATCAGAAGACGGTGAAGCCGCTGCTGGCGACGTCATGGAGCGCCTCGCCGGACGGCCTGACCTACAGGTTCACGCTGCGCGACGACGTCCGCTACTGCGATGGTCGCCCGATGAAGGCCGAGGACGTCGTTTTCTCGCTGAAGCGGTGGATCGCGCCGGAGACGCGGGCTCCGCTCGCAAACCAGGCCGGAAGCGTGAAGGACATCAGAGCCGAGGGCGACACGACGGTCGTCTACGAACTCAACGAGCCGCACTCGGAACTGCTGATCAACCTGACGCAGGTGTCGTCATCCATCATCGATCGCAACGAGGTCGAGAAGCTGGGGACCGATTTCGGCGTCAAGCACTTCAACGGCACAGGCCCGTTCTGCTGGGTGCGCTGGCTGCCCCGCAACGAACTCGTCCTGAAGCGCAATCCCCACTATAAATGGGGACCCGACTTCTATCAGAACCGCGGCCCGGCGCATGTCGAGCAGATCGTCCTGAAGCAGGTGCCAGACGAAGGCACCCGCATGGCCGCGATGACGGCCGGGCAAGCGGATCTCACGCAGTACGTGCCGCGCTGGTCGATCGCGCGCTTCGAGTCGGCCCGGCAATTCTCCGTGGTCCGGCCAGCGACCTTCTTCTCGCTGCTGTATCTCGGTTTCAAGACCGATCGCCCGATGGTGTCGGACGCCCGCGTCCGCAAGGCGATGAACATGGCCATCAACCGGGATGAACTGGCCCGCACCGTGTTCTTTGGCCGATCCGACCCCGCCTACAGCTACACGCATCCCCAGTCGACCGACTACAATCCCGAGCTCGAGCCGGTCCTGTCCCGCTTCAACTTGGCTGAGGCCAATGCGTTGCTGGATCAGGCCGGATGGTCCCGCGGAGCGGACGGGTTCCGTGCCAAGGACGGCGTGCGCCTGGCTCCGGTGGTGGTGATCCCCGCGCCGATCATGGCTGACGTCGCCCAGGCCATTCAGGGCTCTCTGCGCCAGATCGGCGTCGACGCCAAGCTCGAGCTGCTCGACGGAGCCGTGTTCTTCCAGCGAGCCGCCCAGCAGGACTTCGAGATGTATGGGCTGCAGCAGCCATACCTGACCTCGGGCATGATGATGTCGGAGAACTTTGCATCGACCGCAATCCCCGTCCCGAACCGCATGAACTGGCGCAACGCGGAGTTCGACAAGCTCGTCCGGGAGGCACGGTCCGCCACCGACCCCGCGAAACGCGAGGCGGCCTACAAGCAGGCCCAGCTGATCGTGCACAAGGACGATGTGTGGATGCCGCTCGTCCACGACCAGGCCTACATGATCATGGGCCCTCGCCTCGCCCCCATGAAGGCGCACGGCAACCAGGCCGTCACCTTGTACAAGGCCCTCGACCTTCGCCTCAAATAGTCGGCATCGGCGGCTCCCGCCGCCAGTCGCCGCTTGCACATGCCTTTCCTGGAGACGACGTGATGGTGCGCAGCATCAACAATCCTGGCCGCTCGATCGAAATAAGCGGCTTCTGCAGTCCCGCCTTCGCCGCGGTGAAGGATGCCTTCTACAAGAACTTCACCGCGCGCGGTGAAGTCGGTGCGTCGGTATCCGTGACCGTCCGCGGAGAGACCGTCGTCGATCTCTGGGGCGGAAACACAGATGCCGCGCAAAAGGAGCCCTGGCAGAAGGACACCATCTGCTGTGTCCAGTCGGTCTCCAAGGAAATTACCGCCCTCGCCTTCCACATGGCCGTCGACCGCGGGCTGATCGACGTCGATGAACTCGTGACGACGTACTGGCCGGAGTTCGGACAGGCGGGAAAGGAGAAGACAAAGGTTCGCTGGTTGCTGGACCACCGCTGCGGTATCCCGATCGTCGCCGGCGCTACGCCTGGAATGGCCTATGACTGGACGCGCATGACGGAAGGCCTGGCAGCAACAGCGCCGCTGTGGGAGCCGGGCACGACACCCTGTTATCATTCCGCGAACTACGGCTTCATCATCGGGGAGGTTCTTCAGCGAGTGACGAACCGTTCGGTCGGGGAGTTCCTGCGCAAGGAGATCGCCGAGCCTCTTGGAATCGATTGCGTGATTGGCCTCCGCGACGAGGAGGACGCGCGTGTCGCGACCTTCCTGGACAAGGAAGACCACATATCGCAGGCCTGGATCGACGAAGGCACGAACATCTTCGCCAAGAGCTGGAAGATCTTCTGGGATGATGAGGATTTCAACAGCCGCGAGTGGCGGCGCGCCGAGATCCCCTCCGTCAACGCCCATACGAATGCGCGTGCGCTCGCGCGAATCTGCGGCGTCCTGGCCTGCGGCGGCGCGATCGACGGTGTCCGGCTACTGAGCGCGGCAGCTGTCGAGCGCGCTGCGGAGGTGCAATGGACAGGGAAGGACGTGCAGGACCGGCTGCTCTCGCTTTCCCTCGGTTTCCTCATGCCGACCGAGAACTTCCCGAGCACCGGCCCGAGGACGATCGGCATGATGGGCGCCGGCGGAGCGACCGCTTTTGCCGACCCCGATCTCCATCTCGGCTTCGGCTATTCCATGAACGCCATGGATCCGGCCCAGTCCGGCCGACAGCGCCCCCAAGCACTGGTGGCGGCGCTCAACAGCTGCCTCGGTCGCTAACCGCCCCCCGCGGGAACAGAGCAACGCGCAGGCATTGCCAGCGCGTTGCCGCACGCTATTTTGCGATGCTGGACGAGGCAGCGATCGCAGGCTGACTCGAATCGAGCGGGCTCCGGTGAGCCCGAGGCGGTTCAGGTGGCCTAACGTCCGCTGATTGTGCCCAAGAGAGACGCGGTGGCATTGCGGTTGACCAGAAAAAGGACCAGTCCGGTTGGCATTTTGGCTTCGACCGGAGGCAGAGCATCATCGAAATCGGTCACCGCATCGCCCTTTTGAAGCGAGTCACCGCCGATCGAGATCTCTCCATCCATAACATAGAGCCATTGCGACAGGCCCTCGACGTGCGGGATCTTGATCGACTCTCCGACCCTAAGATGAGCGTCGTAGACGGTCACGTCCTGCCGTATCGAAAGCGGAGCACCCTCTCCTTCCGCTGCAGCGATCAGGATCCAGCTCCCGCTCGCCGAGTCATCAGGCCTGTCGAAGAACTGAACTTGGCCGGGGAGATCTGAGTTACGCGGGCGGATGAATATTTGGAGCATCTCCACCGGCACATCCGGCGTGGATTCTTCGTGCCAGAAGCTTTTTCCAGCGTTCATCATCATCAGCCGACGCGGACCAATCGACACCGCCTGTCCGGTGGAGTCTTCATGGACCATCTTTCCACGCCACATGTAACTGAGAATCTCGTCGTTCCTATGCTCGTGCATGCGAACGACCGTCCCCACGTCGAGGTTGGCATGATCCATAACACTGAACGGGCCAAATGCCTGATCATTGTCTGGTCCAAAAATGGCGCCGGGCCGTATCCGTCTTATCTTGAACGGTCCCTGTGCGAAGGAAGCGCTAGCGCCCGAACGCAGGATTCGAAGCATCACTATCTCCTGTTTCGAAGTGGTCCATCATAGGATGGCCAATCCTTCCTGGTTGCGGCCCAACCGCCGAGTTCGCTGACATCGACGGGAAGACGCTACCTATTTCGAGTGGCAGCATTTGCGCGCCGCCCCAGAGGATTAGACGCGGATCAGCTTTTGACCGCTTGGAAGCTGGCAAACAGATTGCCGTAGAATGGCAGGTGCTCGCCCATGATGTGGCCCAGGTCTTGGCCCGAGGGATTGCGCCAATCGGCCTGCAACTCCGCGCCGACAGCAGCCCAAGTGATGGGCTTGACGCCTGCCTGTGCCATGCGAGCGACGGCCACTTCCTGGACAAGCTTATTCCAAGTGCCCGAGGCGTCGATCACTGCGTAAACATCGTAGCCGGCCTTGATTGCGGACAGGGCGACGAAGGCGACGCACACCTCAGTTGAAACACCCGCAACGATCAGCTTCTTGCGACCGGTCTTTTCGACTGACGCAACGAACTCGGCATTATCCCACGCATTGATTTCCCCTGGGCGATGAACGAGCGGCGCATCCGGAAGGGTCTGCCTGATGATCGGCAGAATGGGCCAGTTGGGGCCGTCTGCAGCGCTCGTCGTAATCACCGTGGGAAGCTTAAAAGCTTTAGCAAGTTTAACTAAACCGGTGACAGCCGTCAGGTATTCAGGAACACTCTGATCCTGCACGCCGTTCGACAAACCAGTCTGATGGTCAACAAGAAGAACCGCAGCATTGTCTATAGTGAGGCGATCGTAACTCATTTTATCTCTCCATTTGCGACGGTTATCCGGAATTGGATGCCGGCGGTGCAATCGTCACAGCGTCGATGACGCGATGATCTGAGGGATGAGGCGGCAGCTTGCCCGCAGCCACGTTTCCAATAAGGACCGATCGGTCCATAATTTCCAAATAGCGAGCTTGTTTCAATGATCCAGAGTGGCGAAGAGCAACTCAAGCGCATCCGCAAGCCGTGGCTTGGCGGCCCCGGCACGAACCATCACCTGCAATCCAGGAAAGGCCACGACAAACAGACGCGCCAGCTTGCGAGCCTCCACCTTGCTTTTGATACTCTCCTCCTTCTGGCCGCGCTCGATGCATCGGGCTAAGGCGTCCTCGATGAGTTGAAAATCGGTCTCGACACGGTTTCGCACCTGAGGGTCGTGCGGCGCGAGTTCGACCGCCTGGTTCGTACTCATGCAGCCGTTCGAAAACTCAACAGCAGTCGCATCATTGATAACCTTGCAAAAGAATACCTCGATCGCCTCTCTTGCTGTGCCCTGTTTCAGGGTCAACTCCATCTCGCGCGCCCTATCGCGTCTGTAAGCGTCATAAGCCGTGAGGAAGAGTTCGCGTTTGTCGCCGAAGGCTCCATAGAGGCTGCTCTTGCTGAGCCCCGTCGCCTGCATGAGATCCACGACACTAGTCGCTTCGAACCCCTTGTTCCAGAACACGCGCATGGCGCTATTGAGCGCTGCATCGGGATTGAATTCCAGTGGGCGAGGCAATTGGTGGGTCCTACACAAGTGTCAGTTCGCTACCCATACTGGTTATGAACCGGTGAGTCCAAAATATTCTTGGAGCCTCTCACTATCGATCTAGTGGGAAATGCTTCTTTGCAGGATATAAAGATCCGCAAGAGATTGGTGACGCCAAGGTACCCGAGCCTCCAATCGTCAATAGCAATTCAATAGCAAACCTCGCTATGTCGCCTTTTTGTCCCCTCTTTGTTCACTCGACTTTCCGTCGTAGGACCGTGAATTTCCCGGCGAATCGGCTTTTTTGTCTACGTTGACATCGTAGGGGTCACAGGTTCGATCCCTGTCGCGCCCACCATTTGATGCCCTTGCAATACAGGGACGAAAGGCCGCCTCACCGGGCGGCCTTTTTGCTTGTCAGCGCCTTCTCAATCAGCCTCGCTCGGCGCGAGCTGGCGCACCAAGCGGCGCAGCAGCCCCTCGAAAGCCGAGAGCGCCGGTGAGGCCGAGCGGCCGCCGGGGCGAATCATCACGATGTCCCGCGCGATCGACGGCTCGGTCAGCGGGCGCACCAGCACCGAGGCCGGCGCCACCGCCCGCGCATAGGTCGGTAGCACGGCGATGCCGAGCCCGGCCTCGACCAGCGCCAGCGCGGTCGTGATCTGCGTCACCTCATAGGCCGGCTTCAGTGTGATCTCGGCGGTCTCGTAGCCGACCTCGGCGAGCAGGCGGATGCCGCTGTCGCGGGTCAGCGTCACCAGCGGCTCGTCGGCAAGGTCCCGCCAGGCCACCGAATCCTGCGAGGCGAAGCGGCTGCCGCGCCCGCAGAACAGCATCAGGCTGTCGCGGGCGAGCGTCGTGCGCTCGATCGTGTCGTCGAGCGCCGGGAAGGTGCCGACGCCGCAATCGGCCTTGCCGAAGCGTACGGCCTCGACGACGAGATCGTTGCGCGCATCGATGATCGCAACCTGCAGGCCGGGATATTTCTGCTGCAAGGCCACGATCGTCGGCGGCATGATCACCGCGGCGAGCAACGGTGGCACCGCGACCACGATGCGCCCACGCCGGCGCTCGGCCAGGCCATTGGCGTTCAGCACGGCCGTGTCGAGGTCCTGCACGATCTTCAGCGCAGCCCCGTGAAACTCGCGCCCGCCCTCGGTCAGTTCGACCCGCCGCGTCGTGCGGTCGAGCACGCGGATGCCGAGTTCCCGCTCCAGGTCGCGCACGAGCTGGGAGAGCGCCGGCTGCGCCATGTTCAGGCGCTCGGCCGCCTTGGTGAATGTGCCCTGCTCGGTCACGGCCAGGAAGGCCTGGATCTGGCGCAGCGTGATCGCCATGGATTTCCCGATTTATAAGGATAGCTTCCGAATTCATACGAATGTTACGAGTTGCCGTATACCCCGGCTCTCATGCCATCATCCCTCATCGCCCGGCATGCATGTCGGGTTGCCTGGGAGAGGTTGTCGGGCAAGGGCATTTCGGATGATGGCGCGGAATGATCGCGTCGCCCGAGGCCGCTTACGCCCGAGCCGCTCCGGAATGCGGGAGCCGGCCTGATGAAATACGCCAAGAAAGACGCCAAGGCCTATGCCCGCGCCCATATGAAGGGCATCTGGGCGGCTGCGCTCACGCCCTTCACGGAATCGGGCGCGATCGACGAGGACGGCTTCCGGCAGAACATCCGCCACTGGCTCGGTGATCTCGGGATCGACGGCCTGTTCATCGCCGGCAAGCAGGGCGAGTTCTTCTCGATGTCGCTGGAGGAGCGCAAGCGCAACTTCGAGCTGGCGGTCGAGGCCTCGGCCGGCCGCGGCCAGACCATCATGTCCTGCTCCGACCAGAACATGGACGTCGTCATCGATCTGGCGAAGCACGCCCAGAAGGTCGGCGCCGACTACATCGTCGTCCACGCGCCGATCCTGCATTTCTTCAAGGCGCAGGACGAGACGCTGTACGAGTACTACCGGACCATCGCCGAGAAGGTCGATATCGGCATCGCGCTCTGGAGCCATCCGGATTCGGGCTACCTGATGAGCCCGCAGCTCTGCAACCGGCTCGCCGACATCGAGAATGTCGTCGCGATCAAATACAGCGTGCCGCGCCCGATGTATGCCGAGCTCACGCGCTTGGCCGGCGACCGCATCCTGGTCAGCACGGCGTCCGAGGAGGAATGGCTCGACAACATCCTCGAGCTTGGCTGGCAGCTCTATCTCTGCTCCTCGCCGCCCTACCTGATCCAGACGGCGAACGACCGGCGCATGCGCGAATACACCGATCTCGCCTTCCGCGGCGAGGCCGAGAAAGCCCGCGCCATCCGCGACAGCCTGAACCCGGTGCGCGAGGCCCTGCGCGGCACGCGGCCCTCCGAGAAGCCGCATGCGCATCAGAAATACTGGCAGGACCTGCTCGGTCAGGTCGGCGGACGCGTCCGCGCGCCAATGCTGGAGCTGACCGAGGCCGAAAAGGCCGCGACGCGCGCTGCCTTCGACGCCTGCGGCCTGGGCAAAGCGCCGCTCGCGAAGGCCGGCTGATCGAATTCACGAGTAAGGATGGGAGTGGGAACCATGGCGACCGAAGGACGGCTCAAGGCCTTCAACTTCAAGAAATGGATCGCGGAGCATGAGCACCTGCTCAAGCCGCCGGTCGGCAACAAGAAGGTGTTCGACGACGGCCAGATGACCGTGATGGTCGTCGGCGGCCCGAACCAGCGCGCTGACTACCATGACGACCCGGTGGAGGAGTTCTTCTACCAGCTCAAGGGCGACATGATGCTGAAGCTGGTCGACAACGGGAAGCACTATGACGTCACGATCCGCGAGGGCGACGTCTTCCTTTTGCCGCCGCATGTGCGCCATTCCCCGCAGCGCCCGCAGGAAGGCTCGATCGGACTCGTGGTCGAGCCGGCGCGCCATGGCGATCAGGTCGACGGCTTCGAATGGTACTGCTTCGAGTGCCAGGGCCTCGTGTACCGCATCGAGCTCAAGGTGAAGGACCTCGTGAAGGACCTGCCGCCGCTCTACGAAGCGTTCTTCGCGGACGAGAAGGCCCGCACCTGCAAGCATTGCGGCGCGCTCCATCCCGGCCGCAAGCCCCCAGCCGGCTGGGTCGCGCTCTGACGCTGCCACTCCGAAAGACGGGCTCCCGCTAGCGAGGGAGTCCGTGCTTGGATAACAGGCAGCAGCGCCTTGCGTCCCGGCCGGGGCGCGGTGATGGTGCATCGAAATACGCCTAAGCGCGGCGGCGCAGAAACGCCGCGTTCGACCATCTCAGAGGCAAAAACGGAACGACTGGAGTCCATGATGAAACTGCGCGGATTGCTCTTCGGCATCGCGACCACGCTGGCGGCCTCCACGGCGCTGGCCCAGCAGCCGGTCAAGATCGGCATGATCACCACGCTCTCGGGGCCTGGCGGCTATCTCGGCCAGGACATCCGCGACGCGTTCAAGCTCGCCATCGACCTCGAGGGCGGCAAGCTCGGCGGCGTGCCGGTCGAGCTGATGGTCGAGGACGACGCGCTGAAGCCCGGCCAGGGCAAGCAGATCGCCGAGAAGATGCTGAAGACCGACGGCGTGAAGATATTCACCGGCATCGTCTTCTCGAACGTCGCCGGTGCGACCGTGCCCGATATCGTCGATTCCAACGCGCTCTATGTCAGCCCCAATGCCGCGCCCTCGAACTTCGCCGGCAAGGAGTGCAACGCCAACTACTTCGTCGTTTCCTGGCAGAACGACAGCCTGCACGAGAGCGCCGGGCAATACGCCACCAATCTCGGCTACAAGAAGGCCTTCATCCTCGCGCCGAACTACCAGGCCGGCAAGGACGCGCTGACCGGCTTCAAGCGCATGTTCAAGGGCGAGATCGCCGGCGAGGTCTATACCCGCCTCGACCAGACCGACTTCGCCCCCGAGATGGCGCAGATCCGCGCCGCCAATCCCGACGTCGTCTTCCAGTTCCACCCTGGCGGCCTCGGCATCGCCTTCCTGCGCCAGTACCAGCAGGCCGGCCTGCTCGGTAAGACCCCGATGGTGCTGGCCGAGCCCTCGCTCGACGCCACCACGCTGAAGGCGGTCGGCGAATCCGCTTTGGGTCTCAGCGTCACCGCGCACTGGAATTCCGACTTCGACAACGCGGCCAACAAGAAATTCATGGAGGCCTGGACCAAGGCCTACAACCGCGCCCCGACCTATTATGCCAGCCAGGGCTACGACGCCGCGCTCGCCATTGCGTCTGCCCTGAAAGCGACCGGCGGCAAGGCCGATGTGCCGGCCCTGCGCACGGCGCTGGCCAAGGCGGATTTCCAGTCGGTCCGCGGCGCCTTCAAGTTCGGCCCGAACCAGCACCCGGTGCAGGACTGGTACGCGCTCAAGGTCGAGAAGGGCGCCGACGGCACGCCGGTGCTCAAGACCTCCGGCAAGGTGCTGAGCAACCATGGCGACGTCTACGCCAAGGACTGCAAGCTCTGAACCGGCTGGTCTAGCCGTTCACGCAACTCTCGTATCGGAACGGCGGCGGAGGATCACACGCCTCTGCCGCCTGTCCGGATTTGGCAGTGATGACGCTCGTTCTCGAACAATTGCTCAACGGCCTGCAGTTCGGCGTGATGCTGTTCCTGCTCGCGGCCGGGCTGACGCTGATCTTTGGCATCATGGGGGTGATCAACCTCGCCCATGGCTCGCTCTACATGGTCGGCGCCTATGCCGCCGCCTTCGCCGCGGCGCAGACCGGCTCCTTCCTGATCGCCGTGCTCGCCGGCCTCGCCGCCGCAGCGTTCGTCGGCATGGCGATGGAGCTCGTCGTGCTGCGAAGGCTCTATGCGCGGGATCATCTCGACCAGGTGCTGGCGACCTTCGCGCTGATCCTGATCTTCAACCAGAGCGTGACGCTGCTCTTCGGGCGCCAGCCGCTCTTCGTCTCGGTGCCTCCGGCGCTGAACGGCTCCGTGCAGCTCCTGCCCGGCCTGACCTATCCGGTCTATCGGCTCGCGATCATCGCCGTCGGTCTTCTCGTCGCGCTCGGCCTCTATCTGCTGATCAACCGCACCCGCATCGGCATGCTGGTGCGCGCCGGCGCCACCCATCGCGAGATGGTGCGCGCGCTCGGCGTCGACATCCGCCTGCTCTACACCGCCGTCTTCGCGCTCGGCGCCCTGCTCGCCGGCCTCGCCGGCCTGATGGCCGGGCCGATCCTCGCCGTGCAGGTCGGCATGGGCGAGCAGATCCTGATCATGACCTTCGTCGTGGTGGTGATCGGCGGCGTCGGTTCGATTCGCGGCGCCTTCTTCGGCGCGCTGCTCGTCGGCCTCGTCGACACGAGCTTACGCGCCTTCGCGCCCGGCCTGCTGCGCCATGTCATGACCGGCTCGGAGGCGGATGCCCTCGGCGCCGGCCTCGCCTCGATGGGAATCTATCTGCTGATGGCGATCGTGCTGCTGGTGCGGCCCAAGGGACTGTTCCCCGCCCATGTCTGAGAACACCATCACCCACACGGATTCGGCCACCCCCGCACCGGGCCGCATCGTCGCGCTGCTGGCCCTCGCCGTCGTGCTGGTTGCCCTGCCCTTCGTCGTCCAGGCGATCGGCCAGCCGGCGCTGGTGCCGCTGGCGACGCGCGTGCTGATCTATGCCATCGCCGCCGCCAGCCTGAACCTCGCCCTCGGCTTCGGCGGGATGGTCTCGTTCGGCCACGCCGCCTTCTTCGGCATCGGCGGCTATGCGGTCGGCATCCTTTACCGCACCTTCGCCGACGACGCGCTCTTCCTCGGCTTCATCCCCGGCACGGACCAGTTGCTGATCACGCTGCCGGCCGCGATCCTCGTCGCCGGCCTCTTCGCCTGCGTGATCGGCGCGCTTTCGCTGCGTACCAGCGGCGTGCAGTTCATCATGATCACGCTCGCCTTCGCGCAGATGCTGTTCTTCCTCTTTGTCTCGCTCAAGGCCTATGGCGGCGATGACGGCATGACGATCCGCCGCCGCAATGCCCTGTTCGACCTCAACACCCGCGACGACGTCACCTTCTATTTCATCTGCCTCGCCATCGCGGCGCTTGTCTTCCTGGCGCTCTGGCGCATCGTCGGCTCGCGCTTCGGCATGGTTCTCGCAGGCATCCGCCAGAACGAGCGGCGCATGGCCGCGATCGGCATCGCGCCTTATCGCTACAAGCTCGCCGCCTTCGTCATTTCCGGGATGGGTGCCGGTCTCGCCGGCGCGCTGATGGCGAATTACCTGCGCTTCGTCAGCCCTGACATGCTGCACTGGACCAAGTCCGGCGAGCTGATGATCATGGTCATCCTCGGCGGCGTCGGCACCTTGCTCGGCCCGCTCCTGGGCGCCGCCGCCCTCGTCATCCTCGAGACCGTGCTGACGAGCTGGACCGAGCACTGGCAACTCGTGCTCGGGCCGATCCTGCTGCTCGTCGTGCTCTTCACCCAGGGCGGGCTCAACGGCCTGCTCTCCCGCGTCGGCCTCGGCAGGAGCGCGCCATGACCGCGACGCTTCTTTCCGTGCGCGGCCTGCGCAAGCGGTTCGGCGGGCTCATTGCCACCGACAGCGTCGATCTCGATGTCCACGATGGCGAGATCCATGCGCTGATCGGCCCCAACGGCGCCGGCAAGACCACGCTGCTGACCCAGCTCTTCGGCGAACTCTCGCATGACGAAGGCGCGATCACGCTGTCGGGCGAGGATATCGGCGCCCTGCCGACCGCCCAGCGCGTCCGGCGCGGACTCGCCCGCACCTTCCAGATCACCCAGCTCCTGCCGGACTTCACGATGCTCGACAATGTCGCGCTAGCCGTGCAGGCCCATGACGGCCATAGTTTCCGCTTCCTCGGCAATGCACGCCGCGACGAGAGCTTGCGTGCCCGCGCCCGCCAGCATCTCGCCACTGCGGGCCTCAGCCACCGCGCCGAGGTCAAGGTTGCCGATCTCTCCCATGGCGAGCAGAAGCAGCTCGAATTCGCGATCGCGCTCGCCTGCGAGCCGCGCCTGCTCTTGCTCGACGAGCCGATGGCGGGGCTCGGCCATGCCGAGAGCGAGCAGATGGTCGCGATGCTCTCCGCGTTGAAGGGCCGCGTCACCATGCTGCTGGTCGAGCACGACATGGAGGCCGTCTTCGCCTTGGCAGACCGCATCTCCGTGCTGGTCTATGGTCGCGTCATCGCCACCGGCACGGCCGAGCAGATCCGCGACAATCCGGAGGTCCGCACCGCCTATCTTGGCGAGGGAGACGCCTGATGCTGAGCGTGCGCAACCTGCAATCCGCCTATGGCCGGAGCCAGGTGCTGTTCGACGTCGCGCTCGACATCGCCGAGGGCGAGGTCGTGACCCTGCTTGGCCGCAACGGAATGGGCAAGACCACGACCGTGCGCTCGATCATGGGGCTGCTGGCGCCCAAGGGTGGCGACATCCGCTTCGAGAGCCGGGACGTGCGCGGCATCGCACCCGAGAAGATCGCCCGCTGCGGCATCGGCCTCGTGCCGGAAGGCCGACAGGTCTTCCCGACGCTGAGTGTGCGCGAAAACCTCGTCGCCACCGCCTCGAACCGGCTGAAGCGCTCCTCGCCATGGACGCTGGAACGGGTCTACGCCCTGTTCCCCCGCCTGCAGGAGCGCGCCGGCCAATCGGCCCGCACGCTCTCGGGCGGAGAGCAGCAGATGCTTGCGGTCGGCCGCGCCCTGATGACCAATCCCAAGCTCCTGATCCTCGACGAGGCGACCGAGGGCCTCGCGCCGGTGATCCGCGCCGAGATCTGGGGCTGCATCGAGGCGTTGAAGGCGCAAGGCCAGTCGATCCTGCTGATCGACAAGAACATCAATGTGCTGAAGCGCATCGCCGACCGGCACTACATCATCGAAAAGGGCCGCACGGTCTGGTCGGGCTCCAGCACCGACCTCGCAGCTAACGCGGAACTGGTGCATCGCTATGTCGGCGTCTGAGACGGAACTCCAAGAAATCGTCGCGCACAGCACCGAGACCGATCCGGTCGAGGCCCTGCGCGATGCGCTGGGCCATGTTCTGGCCGGGCTCATCGCCGCCGGCTGCGGCCCGCATCACCTGCGCGAGATGGTCTGGGAAACCGATCGGCCCGAAGCCTTCCATCTCTCCCGCCATACCGTCGAATTGGCCTATCGCGAGACCTTCGCCGGCTTCCGTCCGACCATCCGCCTTGTGCCCAGCGCCGAGCCCGGCCTGACAATCCGCGCGCGCCATGCTCCCGCACAACCGCTGCCCGATACGCTTGTCGATGGCTACAGCTTGCGCGAGCTCGGCCGGCAATACAGCCCGCGCCTGCAGGCCGACATGAAGGCGCTGTTCCGGCAATGGAGCCGCGACGGCGAGGCCTTCCGCGCCCGCCACGGCGCCGCCGATCTCGCCTATGGCTCCGGCCGTTTCGAGACGCTCGACCTCTACCGCCCGGCCGGCACAACGCGCGCGCCGATCTTCGTCTTCATCCATGGCGGCTACTGGCAGGCCTCGGACAAGGTCCAGCACGCCCAGTTTGCGCAAGGGCTGCTCGATGCAGGCTATGCCGTCGCCATGCCGAATTACGGGCTGGCGCCGGATACGCCACTGGAGGGCAGCATCGCCCAGAGTGTCGCCGCCCTGAACTTCCTCGTCCGTGAAGCCGATGCGCTTGGGCTCGATGCCGACAGCCTGCATATCTCCGGCCATTCCGCCGGCGGGCATCTCGCCGCTATGGTGCTCTGCGCCCCGGATACGCCGCCAATCGCCTCGGCCCTGCTGCTATCCGGCCTTTATCATCTCAATCCGCTCGGCCATCTGCCGCTCGGCCGCCTGCTCGGGCTCGACGATGCCGCGCGGGCCACGCGGCTCAGCCCCATCGCCCAGCCGCGTCCGCAGGCCACGCGGATCGCCTTCGCGGTCGGCGAAGGCGAGAGCGACGCCTTCAAGGCGCAATCGGCCGCGCTGGCCGCGACATGGCAGGCGCCGGCGCCCCTGATCTGCCCCGGCCATCATTTCAGCATGCTGGAAGGCCTCAATGGCGGCGCCCTGCTCCACCTCGCCCTGCGAACGGCGGAAGGCCGATGACCCGTCCCGCCAAGCCACTGCGCCTCGCCCTGATCGGCTGGGGCGCCATCAATCGCCGTGTCGCGGAATTGCTGGCGGAGAGAAGCAAAGGCGAAATCTCTATCGCTGCTGTCGCCGTCCGCAACGCTGCCGCAGCCACCGATATCCCGGCCGGCGCGAAGCTGATCACGACCCCCGATGAACTGGCGGGGCTCGACCTCGACCTCATCCTCGAGGCCGCAGGCCGCGAAGCGGTCGGCATCTGGGGCGAGTCCGCGCTTGCGCACGCTCCTGCCTTCGCCGTCGCCTCGACCAGCGCCTTCTGCGACGACGCCTTGCTCGCCCGCCTGATCGCTGCGGCCGAAAGCCGGGGCAGCCAGCTCCTGATTCCGCCGGGCGCGCTTGCCGGCATCGATGGCATCACCGCCGCCTCCCTGCTGCCGCTCGACGAGGTCGTCCATCGCATCGTCAAGCCGCCCGCTGCCTGGAAGGGGACCTCGGCCGAGAGCCTGATCGCGCTCGATGGACTCACCAAGCCAACGGCCTTCTTCTCCGGCACCGCCCGCGAGGCCGCCTCGCGCTTCCCGCAGAACGCCAATGTCGCGGTGATCTCGGCATTGGCCGGCATCGGACTCGACCGCACCCGCGTCGAACTCGTCGCCGATCCCGCCGCCGGCGGCAACGGCCACCAGCTCAGCGCACGCGGCGCCTTCGGCAAGCTCGACATCGCCATCGAGAACCGCCCGCTCGCCACGAACCCGAAATCGTCGGAGATGACGGCGCTGGGGTTGGTGAGGCTCATCGAGAACCGCGTAAGCACTCTGGTGCGCTGACCTTGTCTTGTCATTCCGGGCGCAGCGAAGCGAAGACCCGGAATCCACGATTGGGCGACGCGCCGTTGGGTGGATTCCGGATCTGTACCGCTTCGCGGCTTGTCCGGAATGGCAATGAGGCGGGCTCGCACCATTCATAACCATAACAATCTGAATTTATCTGATTTAGCCGACTGGATTACAGAATGACCCGCCACCTATGGTCCTTCTGAAGACGGCGGACACGCCGCGCAGAGACCGCTGAACGCATCGCCAGCCGAGGCTTCCATGACGACCTATCCCGATCTCAAGCTCTATATCGGCGGCGCCTGGCGGAAGACGGCGGAGGAGCAGCCGGTGCTCAACCCGGCCGATGAGAGCGTCATCGGCGCTGTGCCGCTGGCCGCTCAATCCGATCTCGACGATGCGCTGACGGCTGCCGCCGAGGGCTTCCGGGTCTGGAGCCGTATGGCCCCGCGCACCCGCGCCGAGATCATGCTGAAGGCCGCCGCGCTGATGCGCGAACGCGTCGAGGAGATCGCCCATTCGATCACGCTGGAGCACGGCAAGCCGCTGGCGCAGGCCCGGCTCGAAGTGGTCAGGGGCTGCGAGTTCTTCGAATGGGATGCGGCCGAGGGCCAGCGCGCCTATGGCCGCGTCATCCCGAGCGAGCCCGGCATCCGCTATGTCGTGATGCATCAGCCGGTCGGCACGGTCGCGGCCTTCTCGCCCTGGAATTTCCCGATGAGCCAGCCCTGCCGCAAGATCGCGGGCGCGCTCGCCGCCGGCTGCTCGATCATCATCAAGGCGGCCGAGGAGACGCCGGCCGGCGCCCTCCATATCGCGCGGGCCCTGCATGATGCCGGCGTGCCGCCCGGCGTGTTCAACCTCGTCTTCGGCGTGCCCGCCAGGATTTCGAGCTATCTCATCCCGCAGGCGCAGACCCGACTCGTCGCCTTCACCGGCTCGACTGCGGTCGGCAAGCACCTCTCGGAGCTTGCAGCCCGGCATATGACGCCGGTGCTGATGGAGCTCGGCGGCCATGCCCCGGTCATCGTCTGCGACGATGTCGACCCCATCGCCGCTGCCCATCTCTCCGCCACCCGCAAGGTCCGCAATGCCGGGCAGGTCTGCACCTCGCCGACGCGCTTCTTCGTCCAGCAGGATATCTACGAGCGCTTCACCAAGGCCTTTGTGGAAAAGGCGCAGGCCACGAAAGTCGGCAACGGCCTCGATGCCGGGACACAGATGGGGCCGGTCGCCAACCATCGCCGCATCGAGGCGCTGGAAGCGCTCACCGCCGATGCCCGCGCCCGTGGCGGGCGCGTCCTGACCGGCGGCGAGCGCCTTGGCAATCGCGGTTATTTCTTCCCGCCCACCGTCCTCACCGAGTTGCCCGACGATGCCCGCGCGCTGCGCGAGGAACCCTTCGGCCCGATGGCGATCATCAACCCCGTTCGCACGGTCGAGGAAGCCATCGAGAAGGCCAATTCCCTGCCTTTCGGGCTTGCGGCCTACGGCTTCACCCATTCGGCAGCCCGCGCCGACCAACTCGCCGAGGGCATCGAGTCAGGCAATGTCTCGATCAATACGCTGGAGGCCTCGGTCGCCGAGGTGCCCTTCGGCGGCGTCAAGGACAGCGGCTATGGCCGCGAGGGTGGCGCCGAAGGACTGGCGCACTATATGACCGTGAAGACGCTGTCTCACAGGATGGTCATCTGACAAGCCCTGAGCAAACCTGCGCGGCGATACCGGCCGCATTTCGGGTGAGCAAGGAGACGACGATGCATAGCGTGACGATAAGGCAGGAGATCATCGACCGCGTGATGGCGCGGCGCGGCCGGCTGCACCCTTTCGACAGCCTCGACCCGGCCCGTAGCGCGCTCATCGTCATCGACATGCAGAACACGTTCTGCGAGCCCGGCGCCCCGGCGGAGGTCGCGGCTTCGCGCGGCATCGTAGGCCCGATCAACCGGCTCGCCGCCGCGTTGCGGCCGCTGGGCGTGCCCGTGATGTGGGTGCTTCATGCGAACAACCAGAGCGCAGGACGCTCGGATTGGGAGCTGTTCTTCAACGGCTTCGTCGCCAATGACGTCCGCGCTCGAACGATCGAAAGCCTCGGGGCGGAACGCCAGACCGTCTGGAAGGAACTGGACGTCGATCCCGCCGACCGGATCGTGCTGAAGAACCGTTACAGCGCCATGATCGCCGGGTCCTCGCAGTTGGAGCGCATCCTGCGCAGCATGGGCATCGACACGCTGCTGATTGCCGGGACGAAGACGAACATCTGCTGCGAGTCGACCCTGCGCGACGCCATGATGCTGGATTTCAAAGGGATCATGGTCGAGGATTGCTGCGCGGCGCTTTCCGACGACGAACATCGCTCGGCGCTCGAAAACGTCATCCAGCAATTCGGAGACGTGGTGACCAGCGACGAGGTTGTCGCACGTATGCGCGCGCCGGGCGCCCGCACCACGATATGACGCCCTGCCTGACAGAACGGTAATCTGGTAGCCATCTGCCTGCCATTCTGCCAAAGGCAGAGTTCGGCGGATTGGCTATAGGGACTGAATCTTGCGTATTCATGCGGCTGAGAGGTGCCGGGCTCGGGTTTTCCCGGCATTCTGGCCGGAATGATTCGCTCCGTTACCATGGCCGTGCTGGCGCTGGGTCTTGGTGCCTGTGCGGTGGGACCGGACTATGCGCCGCCCACGCTCGACCTGCCGCAGCGCTGGAATGCGGCTGCGGCCAGCAAGACCTCGTTGCGACCGAGTGAATGGTGGCGCGGCTTCCGCGACCCGACGCTCAACGCGCTGATCGATCAGGCCATCGCCGGCAATCTCGACGTCGCGCAGGCCAAGGCCCGCATCCGCGAGGCGCGTGCGTCCCGCGAGCAGGCGGTCGGCGCGCTCTTCCCGCAGGTCGATGGCGGCGCCTCTGCCAGTCGCTCGCGCTCGTCCACCGTCACCCGCAACAGCTTCCGCGCCGGCTTCGACGCCTCCTGGGAACTCGACCTGTTCGGCGCGCGCGACCGCGCCGTCGAGGCTGCGACCTATGGCACGGATGCCGCCTTCGACGATCTCGACACGGTCATGCTGACGCTGATCGGCGATGTCGCCTCGACCTATGTCGAGGCGCGCGGCCTGCAGGCGCGGATCGTCCTCGCCCGCAGCACGGCCAAGACCCAGCGCGAGACCGAGGCGCTGACCCGCACCCGCTTCCAGGCCGGCGACATCTCGGCGATCGACACCGCCCGCGCCACCGCACAGGCCGCGAGCACTGAGGCGCAGATCCCCGCGCTCGAAGCCTCGCTCGCCCAGAGCCAGCATCGTCTTGCCGTGCTGACCGGCCGCCCGCCGGCCGCCATGGCCGGCTATTTCAGTCGCACGGCGGCCGTCCCCGGCACGCCTGCCCCGCCGCGCGCCGGCATCCCGGCCGATGTGCTGCGTCGCCGCCCGGATGTCCGCTCGGCCGAGCGCGTGCTCGCCCAAGTGACCGCCCGTATCGGCCAGGCCGAGGCCAATCGCTATCCGTCGGTCTCGCTGACCGGCAATATCTCGACTTCGGCGCTGAAGCTCGGCGATCTCGCCAAGAACAGTGCCATCGGCTGGTCAATCGGCCCGAGCCTCAGCGTGCCCATCTTCAATGGCGGCGAACTCGCGGCAGCAGTGGATGCGGCCCGCGCCCGGCGCGACCAGCAGGACGCGGCTTTGCGCCTCGCGGTGCTGACCGCGCTGCAGGATGTCGAGGACAATCTAGTCGGCTTGCGGCAGCAGCGGCTCAGGCTCGGCAGCCTGACCGAGGCCGCCCGCGCCTCCGGCGAAGCCGCGCGGCTCTCCCGCGCACTCTATACGGCGGGCACGGCGAGCTTCCTTGATGTGCTCGAAGCCCAGCGCACGCTCTACGCATCGGAGGAATCGCTGATCCAGAGCCGGGTTGCGCTCGCCACGAGCTTCATCGCGCTCAACAAGGCGCTGGGCGGCGGCTGGCTGAGGCCGGTCGAGGTCTCGGCCCCGGCCGTCATCGACGCGGAGACCGGTCCGCGCCTGCGCATTCTTCCCGTCGAGGAGCCGCAACCATGAGGCTGCGCCGCCTCCTTATTCCCGCCCTGATCCTCGCGGCCGCCGGCGGCTACTATGTCTGGCAGGCCCGCCAGCCCTCGCCGGCCGAGACGGTGAGCCTGCCGAGCAGCGAAGCGGTGATGGGCAATGTCGAGGAAGCGGTGCTCGCCTCCGGCGCGCTGGAGCCTGTCCGGCAGGTCAGCGTCGGCGCGCAGGCGACCGGCCGCATCGTCTCCCTGAAGGTCAAGCTCGGCGACAATGTCGCGACGGGCGACCTCATCGCCGAGATCGACGGCATCACCCAGCAGAACGCGCTGCGCTCGGCCGAGGCCGATCTGGCCGCCCTCAAGGCCCAGCGCGCCGAGCGCAGCGCCAGCCTCGCCTATGCCCAGGCCGTGCTCGCCCGGCAGAAACAGATGGTCGGGCAGAACGCCGTCTCGCGCGACGCCTTCGAGAATGCCGAGATGACGGTGAGCGTGACCCGCGCCCAGATCGAGTCGCTCGATGCGCAGATCCAGTCGAGCCAGGTGAAGGTCGAGGACGCCCGCGCCAAGCTCGGCTATACCCGCATCACCGCGCCGAGCCCCGGCACGGTGCTGGCCATCGTCGCGCAGGAAGGCCAAACGGTGAATGCCGTGCAATCCGCGCCGACGGTCGTGGTGCTCGGCGACGTTTCGACCATGACGGTGAAGGCCAAGATCTCGGAAGCCGACGTGCTCCGGGTCAAGGCCGGCCAGGAGGTCTATTTCAGCGTGCTCGGCGCGCCCGAGCGGCGCTTCCCTGGCAAGATATCCTATGTCGAGCCGGCACCCGATACGCTGAAGACGCAGAACATGACGTCGTCCTCCAGCGCGAGCAGCTCGTCCTCGGCCGCCAGCACCAGCGCGGTCTACTACAACGCGCTGTTCGAGGTGCCGAACCCGGAAGGCCGATTGCTGACCTCGATGACGGCACAGGTCACCGTCATCGTCGGGCGGGCCGAGAGCGTCGTCACCATTCCCTCGACCGCGGTGCGGCGCCGCGGGCCCAATGCCTTCGTCGATGTGCTCGGCCCCGACGGCAAGTCGGAACAGCGCAAGGTCACGACCGGGCTCGACAACAAGATCGTGGTCGAGATCACCTCCGGCCTGAAGGCGGGCGAGCGCGTCGTCACCACGCGCAGCAGCGGCGGCCCGGATGCGACGCGCCCGACGCGCGCCCGGCGCTCGCCCTTTGGTTTCTGAGGCGATCGCGATGGGCAAGCCGCTCATCCGCCTCGCTGGCGTCCGGCGCGATTTCGGCGAGGGCGAGGCCGCGGTCGCGGCGCTCGACGGTGCCGACCTCGTCATCGAGGCCGGCGAGATGGTCGCGATCGTCGGCCAGTCCGGCTCCGGCAAGTCGACGCTGATGAACATCATCGGCTGCCTCGACCGGCCGACCGGCGGCAGCTACGAGATCGACGGTCGTCCGACCCGCGACCTCGACCCGGATGAACTCGCCCGGCTCCGGCGCGAGTATTTCGGCTTCGTGTTCCAGCGCTATCACCTGCTCTCCGAGCTGACGGCACTCGCCAATGTCGAGGTGCCCGCGATCTATGCCGGCGTGCCGCCCGGCCCACGCCAGAGCCGCGCCGCGAAGCTGCTGGAGCGCCTGGGCCTGGCCTCGCGCGCGACGCACCGCCCCTCGGAACTCTCAGGCGGCCAGCAGCAGCGCGTCTCGGTGGCGCGCGCCCTGATGAACGGCGCCCGCGTCCTCCTCGCCGACGAGCCGACCGGTGCGCTCGACCGCAAGAGTGGCGAGGAGATGCTGGCCCTGATCGAGGAACTGAACCGCGAGGGCCATACCGTCATCCTCGTCACCCACGACATGAATGTCGCGGCGCGCGCCCATCGCATCATCGAGCTCAGCGACGGCCGGATCATCGACGACCGCGGCACTGCGCCACGCTCGGAAGCCGTGCCGCCGCCCTCCCCCGTGCCAGCCCCGGCGGGCCGCGTGCGCGCCGGCTTCGGCCGGCTCAAGGAGGCCTTCGGCATGGCCGTGCGCGCCATGGCCGCCCATAAGCTGCGCACGACGCTCACCATGCTCGGCATCGTCATCGGCATCGCCGCCGTGGTCAGCGTCGTCGCGCTCGGCGAAGGCGCCAAGCAGAACGTGCTCCAGAACATCTCGGGCCTCGGCACCAACACGCTGGAGATCTTCCCCGGGGCAAGCTTCGGCGACACACGCTCCGGACGGGTCAAGACGCTGACCGTGCTCGACGCGCAGGTGCTGGCCGGCCAGCCCTATGCCGCAAGCGTGACGCCGACCGTGACCACGAGCGCAACGATCCGGCTCGGCAATGTCGAGGCGACGGCGCAGGTCAACGGGGTCAGCGAGCGCTATTTCGACGTGCGCGGCAGCGTGCTGACGCGCGGCTCCTTCTTCACCGCCGAGGATGTCCGCACGCTGGCACAGGACGTCGTCATCGACGAGAACGCGCTCGGCGTGCTCTTCCCGAACGGCACCGCCAACCCGATCGGCACGGTCATCCTGATCGGCGCCGTGCCCTGCCGCATCGTCGGCGTGATGCGCCAGCAGCAGGGCGGCTTCGGCGGCAGTCAGAACCCGCAGGTCTTCCTGCCCTACAGCTCGGTGCAGGGCCGCTTCCTCGGCGACCTCTCGCTGCGCTCGATCACGCTGCGCGTCGACGACGACACACCGATGGCGGCGGCGCAGGAGGCGGTGACGGAGCTCCTGACCCATCGCCACCGCGCCAAGGACTTTTTCATCTTCAATCAGGACGAGATCCGCAACACCATCACCGCGACCACGCAGACGCTGACGCTGATGATCTCCTCGATCGCCGTCATCTCGCTCCTGGTCGGCGGCATCGGCGTGATGAACATCATGCTGGTCTCGGTGATCGAGCGCACCGGCGAGATCGGCCTGCGCATGGCGGTCGGCGCGCGCCGCAGCGACATCATGCAGCAATTCCTGATCGAGGCCTCGCTGGTCTGCTTCATCGGCGGCGCGCTCGGCATCGGGCTGGCGCTCGCCATCGGCTACGGCTTCGAGGCCTCGGGCGCGCAGATGAGGTTCATCTATTCCGGCGAGGCCTTCGCCGTCGCGATCGCCTGTTCCACCCTGATCGGCCTGACCTTCGGCTTCCTGCCGGCCCGCAACGCCGCGAAGCTCGATCCGGTCGCGGCGTTGGCGCGCGACTAGCCGCGCCCGCTGCGGCGCGGTGCCTCCGGCATGAGGCGCCCGGCGCTCGAAAGAATGCTGTCGGCCAGTGCCCGCGCCGCGGCCTGATGCGACTGCCCACCGATGACGACGAACTCGATCGTGCCCAGCGGCGGCAGCGCCTCGCGCGGCTCGACCTCGGCGAGGCCCTGCGGGATCAGGCGGGCCGAATGCGCGGTGATGCCGAGCCCCGCCACCGTCGCCGCGCGCAGGCCCGCAAGGCTGCCGCTGGTGCAGGCGACGCGCCAGGCCCGGCCCGCCCGCTCCAGCGTCTCGATTGCATGGACGCGCGTGATGCTCGGCGGCGGATAGAGCACGAGCGGCACGACCGGCTGCTCGGCCAGCCGCGCGCCGGGTCGCCCGGCCCAGACGAGGCGCTCCTGCCAGGCGACCTCGCCGCGCGCATCGCCCTTGCGCCGCTTGGCGAAGATCAGGTCGAGGTCGCCCGCGTCATATTGCTCGTAGAGCAGGCCGCTGAGGCCGACCGTCAATTCCAGATCGATCGCATGATGCTGCATGGCGAAGGCAGCCAGGATCTCCGGCAGCGCCGTATAGGCGAAATCCTCGGAGACCCCGAGCCTGAGCCGCCCGCGCAGGGTCGATCCCGCAAGATAGCGCTCGATTCTTTGCCCCGCTTCGAGCGCCTGCCGGGCGAAGGGCAGGATCGCGTCCGCATCCGGCGTCGGCCGCACGCCATGGGTGTCGCGCTCCAGCAGGCGCCGGCCCAGGCGCTTCTCCAGCCGCGCGACATGCTGGCTCACCGAGGATTGGCGCAGACCGAGCTGGCGAGCAGCCTCGGTGAAACTCAGCGTCTCGCAGACCTTCAGGAAGCTTTGCATGAGGATCGGATCGAGGGGCTTCGGATCGGAATTGGTGCTCATCATGATACATCATAGCCGATATCCGCATCAGTCGGGATCAAAATGAACGTGGCTGGGATTACAACGCGGCACTCCGCCACAAGGACCGCAGATGATCCGCCGCACCCTCGCCCGCTTCGGCATCGATCCCTACCTGATCGCTTTGATGGCGACCGTCGCGATCGCGGCCGTGTTCCCGGCGCATGGCGAAGGCGCGGTGATCGCCAATGACGCCGTCTCGATCGCCGTCGCGCTGCTGTTCTTCCTCTATGGCGCGAGGCTGTCGCCGGCTGCGGTCTGGGAAGGTCTGCTGCATTGGCGCCTGCAATCGCTGGTCTTCGCCAGCACCTATGTGTTGTTTCCGATCCTCGGCCTTGTGCTTGCTCGTGTCTTCGCCGGCGTCCTGCCATCGGAACTGATCGCCGGGCTGATCTTCGTCTGCATCCTGCCCTCGACCGTGCAATCCTCGATCGCCTTCACCTCGATCGCGCGCGGCAATGTCGCGGCGGCCCTGTGCAGCGCCTCGGTCTCCAACCTCTTCGGGATGGTGCTGACGCCGCTGCTGGTCGTGCTGCTGCTCGATTCGAAAGGCGGCGGCTTCAGCACGCGCGCCGTCGAAAGCATCGCCCTGCAATTGCTGCTGCCCTTCCTCGTCGGGCAATTGCTGCGCCGCTTGATCGGGCCGTTCCTGCAACGCCACAAGGCGCCGATCTCGCTGGTCGATCGCGGCTCGATCCTGCTCGTCGTCTACGCCGCCTTCAGCGAGGGCATGGTCGCCGGCATCTGGTCGCAGGTCACGCTCGCCGATCTCGGCCTCGTCATCGCACTCGATGTCGCTCTGCTCGCCGCTGTGCTGGCGATCACGACCTTCGCCAGCCGGCGCCTCGGCTTCTCGAAGGAGGACGAGATCGCCATCGTCTTCTGCGGCTCGAAGAAGAGCATGGCGAGCGGCATCCCGATGGCGAATATCCTGTTCCCCGGCCAGGCGCTCGGCCTGATCGTGCTGCCGCTGATGCTGTTCCACCAGGCTCAGCTCTTCGCCTGCGCGGTTCTGGCCCAGCGCTATGCCCGCCGTCCTCTCCAGCCGAAAACCGAAACGACCGGCGAAGCGGAGATGGCCACAGCAAAGGCCTGACTATCCCGCCCGCTCCGGGCGGATCTTTCATCGCGCGCGGGAACACCCCGGTCGATCCGTGGTTGTTCCTCTACACGGCAAGGCCGTCACCCTCTCCGAAACCAGGATTCCCCGATGCGCTTCGGGGAGCGATCATGGAGGCGAGACATGAAGCAGGACGACAAGACCCAGCACGAAATCCGGAAGATTGCCTACGGGCTCTGGATCAAGGACGGCCAGCCCGAGGGCCGCGACCGCGAGCACTGGGAAGCCGCCAAGGAAATCTGGGCCTTCCGCAGCCACAACCACGTCCTCGACGAATCCGACGATTCCGCCGCCGGAACGGCGAAAAAATCCCGCCAGGCCTCAAGCGCGAACTGACGCCCGGACAGGGCCCCCCCGCGCCGGTCCGTCAGGGGCAGGCGTAGCCGTTCGGGCTGGGCTGGCAACGCGCGCCCGTGGGCAGCACCAGCGCCCCGCGCTCGCGCTTCACATAGTCCCCGTTCGGCAGCGTAAAGCCGCCGGTATAGTCCGGCGTGACCCGCGTGCCGTCGGGCAGCACGAGCTGCGCGCCCTCGCGAACGATATGCTTGGCGGGAACCGCCGCGGGCTGCGCGACCGGCTGGGGGCGGGATGAAACGCAGCCGGCGGCCAAAACGGCAACCACGCTGGCGACAATCGAGATCCTGATCATGGGCCCATCTTTGCCGCGCCTGCCGGCGGCGCGCAACCCTGCCTGCGAAGGGGGATGCCCCCAGCGCAGCCTTCGTTGCAAGCTTAACCGGCTTCGCCGGAGCGACCCTGCGAAACCGTCGCCGACTGTCGCTCGGCGGCGCGGTCGAGGCATTCGGCCATCTGGGCCGTGCCCCAGCCGAATTTCGAGCATTCGGCCGTGCCGACCGTGTAGTCCCGCACGGGGTGGTTGGATTCCGGCGTGCCGTTGCAGCCGGTGAGAGCCAAGGTGATGATGGCGAGCGCCAATCTCATTGGTTGCCTCCTTGCTGTGGGAAGGGCGATTAAGGCGTAAACCTCCGGATCGGTTCAACCCCATTCGACGTCGCAGGCACGTATCCGCATGTTGGGTTAGTTTTGCGCCCCACTTCGCTTGCGGCTTGCGGGGGTCTTGGCGGCCCTCCTCTGAGCACCGGCCGGCCGAGCGCAGCCCCACCATTTGGCCATGCCCGGGCCGGCGCTTTTGCGTGTTGGAGAGCACGGCCGCCTGTGATTACCTCGGCGCCAGCCGAGGGGAGGCCCCATGCCGCGTCGCATCGCATTTGGCGGATTTCTGCACGAGACCAACACCTTCGCGCCCAGCATGGCCGGAATGGAGGCCTTCCTGCAGGGCGGCGGCTGGCCGCCGCTGGCGCGCGAGGAGGCGATCTCTGCGGCCGTGCAGAACGTCAATGTCGGCGCGGCCGGCTTCGTCGACAGCGCCCGCGGCCGGGATTGGGAGATCGTGCCGACGCTCTGGTGCGCGGCAAGCCCCTCCGCCCATGTCACGACAGAGGCCTTCGAAGCCATCGCCGGCGAGCTGGTCGAGCGCCTCGCTGCGGCGCTGCCGCTGGACGGCGTTTATCTCGACCTGCACGGCGCCATGGTCACCGAGGGCCACGATGACGGCGAAGGCGAATTGCTGCGGCGGGTGCGCGCCGCGATCGGCCCGGACGTTCCGCTCGTCGTCAGCCTCGACCTGCATGGCAATGTCACGCCATTGATGATGGCGATGGCCGATGCGCTCGTGGCCTACCGCACCTATCCGCATGTCGACATGGCCCTGACCGGCAGCCGCACGACCGATGTGCTGGCGCAATTGATCGAGACGGGCGCCCGCCCGGCAAAGGCCTTCCGGCAGGTACCCTATCTCATCCCCATCGCCTGGCAGGCGACGGCGATGGAGCCCTGCCGCACCATTTATGCCGAGCTCGCCGCGCTCGAAGGCCCGGCCGTGCCGACGCTGTCCTTCCTGCCCGGCTTCCCGGCCGCGGATTTCCCCGATTGCGGCGCGACCGTGCTGGCCTATGGCGCGACGCAGGCCGATGCCGACCGTGCGGCCGATGCCGTGCTGGCTCGCGTGATGGCGAGCGAAGCCGCCTTCAAAGGCCGGGTCTTCTCGCCCGAGGACGGCGTGGCGGAGGCGATGCGGCTAGCCGGGACGGCGACCAAGCCCGTCGTCATCTCCGATACGCAGGACAATCCCGGCGCCGGCGGCGATTCGGACACGATGGGCATGGCCCATGCCCTGGTGCAGGGCGGCGCTGAGCGCGCTGCCATCGGCGTCATCGTCGATCCTGCTGCAGCCCAAGCCGCGCATGCCGCCGGTGAAGGCAGTACGATCGCGCTGTCGCTCGGCGCGAAATCCGGCATCCCCGGCGACAAGCCGCTCGACGGCGAGTTTCTGGTCGAGAAGCTGTCGGACGGGCGCTTCATCGCGCCGGGCCCGTTCTACGGGGGATCGCGCATGAATCTGGGGCCGAGCGCCTGCCTGCGCATCGGCGATGTCCGCATCGTCGTCGGCTCGCGCAAGGCGCAGATGGCCGATCAGGCGATGTACCGGCAAGTCGGGATCGAGCCGACCGAGCAGGCCATCCTCGTCAACAAGAGCTCGGTGCATTTTCGCGCCGATTTCGAACCGATCGCCGAGACGATCCTTGTCTGCGCCGCACCGGGGCCGATGCCGGTCGATCCGGCCGCCCTGCCCTGGCGCCGTTTGCGTCCCGGCCTGCGCACCTCGCCCCTCGGCCAACCCTTCGCCTGAACATCCGACTTCTGGAGCCGCCATGCCCGCCCTGCCTGAGATCCTGTCCTTCACGGACGAGCTCGTCGCCATCCGCCGCGATCTCCATGCCCATCCCGAGATCGGCTTCGAGGAAGTGCGCACCTCCAGCATCGTCGCGGAGAAGCTCGCCGCCTGGGGCATCGAGGTCCATCGCGGCATCGGCAAGACCGGCCTGGTCGGCATCCTCCACGGCACCGGCGGGCCGGGCCGCCGCATCGGCTTGCGTGCCGACATGGACGCGCTGCCGATCCAGGAGATCACCAACCTGCCCTGGCGCTCGACCGTCGCCGGCAAGATGCATGCCTGCGGCCATGATGGACACACCACCATGCTGCTCGGCGCGGCCCGCTACCTTGCCGAGAATCGCGGCTTCAAGGGCACGGCCGTCTTCGTCTTCCAGCCGGCCGAGGAAGGGCTCGGCGGCGCGCGCAGCATGATCGCCGAGAAGCTGTTCGAGCGCTTCCCCTGCGACGAGATCTATGGGCTTCACAATTCGCCCGATCTCGATCCCGGCCAGATCTCGATCTTCCCCGGCCCCGCCATGGCCGGCGCCGATTTCTTCGACATCAAGATCACCGGCCGCGGCAGCCATGGCGCCATGCCGCATATGGGGCGCGATCCGATCGTCGTGGCGATGAGCCTCGCCAATGCGCTGCAGACCATCGTCAGCCGCAATGCCGATCCGCGCGAGGCCGCCGTGCTCTCGATCACGCAGATCCATGCCGGCTCGGCCTATAACGTTATCCCGGAGGAGGCGGTGCTGGCCGGCACGATCCGGACCTTCTCGCCGGAGATCGGCGCGCTGGTCCGCGACCGCATGCGCGAGATTGCCGCCGGCACGGCGGCAAGCTTCGGCGTCACCATCGAGGTCGATATCCGCAACATCTTCAACGTGCTGGTCAATCACGAGGCGCAGACCGACGCCGTCCTCGCCGTAGCCGCCGAGATCGTCGGCAGCGAGGGCGTGCTGACCGACGGCAAGCCGCTGATGGGCAGCGAGGATTTCGCCGACATGCTGCGCGTCGTGCCCGGCGCCTATGCCTGGGTCGGCCATGCCGGCACGGTGCCGGTGCATAATCCGTCCTATGTCCTCGACGACGGTATCCTGCCGGTTGGCGCCAGCCTGCTGGCCCGGCTCGTCGAAACCCGCACCGCTGCCTGAGGGCCGACATCATGGATCTCGCCCGCCTGCCGCTCGACACCGAGGCCATGCTCGCGGGCCTGCGCCCCTGGATCGAGTGTGAGAGCCCGACTTTCGATCCCGCCGCCGTCAACCGGATGATGGACCTCGCCGCTGCCGATACCGCGGCGGCCGGCGCGACCATCACCCGCATCCCCGGACCTGAGGGGCTCGGCGACTGCGTGCGCGCGACGTTCCCGCATCCGCGCCAGGGCGAGCCCGGCATTCTGGTGATGTCGCATCTCGACACGGTGCATCCGGTCGGGACGCTGGCGAAGCTGCCCTTCCGCCGCGATGGCGGACGTTGCTACGGGCCGGGCATTCTCGACATGAAGGGCGGGGCCTATGCCGGGCTGCAGGCGATCATCGCGCTGGCAAAGGCAGGCGTCGCAACGCCGCTGCCGATCACGGTGCTCTACACCTCGGACGAGGAGATCGGCAGCCCCGGTACGCGCGAGCTGATCATGGAGGAGGCGCGGCGCCACCGCTATGTGCTGGTGCCGGAGCCCGGCCAGCCGGGCGACGGCGTCGTCACCGGGCGCTATGCCATCGCCCGCTTCAATCTCGCAGCCGAGGGCCGGCCGAGCCATGCTGGCTCACGCCTGAAGGACGGGCGTTCCGCCATCAGCATGATGGCCCGGCAGCTCCTTGCCATCGAAGGGATGACCGGCGAGGACTGCACCTTCTCGGTCGGCGTGATCCAGGGCGGGCAATGGGTCAATTGCGTACCGACATCCTGCCGGGCCGAGGCGCTGAGCATGGCCAAGCGGCAGGACGATCTCGATCGCGGCGTCGAGCGAATGTTAGCTCTGTCGCAGCGCGAGGCCGACGGCACAGGCTTCACGGTCGAGCGCGGCGTAACCCGCCCGGTCTGGGAACCGGACGAAGGCACGATGGCGCTCTACCGGCAGGCACGCAGCATAGCGGCTGAGCTTGGCTGGGACCTCAGCCATGCCTCGGCCGGCGGCGGCTCGGATGCCAATTTCACCGGTGCGGCCCGTATCCCCTCGCTCGACGGCCTCAGCCTGCTCGGCGCCGGCTATCACACGCTGGAAGAGCATATCGAGGTGGACAGCCTTGCCCGGCGCACCCGCCTGATCGCCGGCCTGCTCGCGCGGCTTGCGGATTGACCGCACGGCCGCGGCGACGGGCTCGGTCTGCCGAGGCCCCTACGCGGACCCGCGCGTGGCCCTTCGGATGAGGCTCATGGGGTCCCGGCCCGTTCGTTTCGTGCCGCCCCGAACGAGCGCCCGGGTTGCGGGATATGACGTCCGCCCGGCGCTTCGCCAAGGAGATGGGCATCGCCTGAAGCGAAACGGAAGCTTCCTATCGTAAGGCCCGCTTCTTGCGATCATCCTTGGCCGGTTCCGCGGCCGACTTCGTCGACCGGGTCAGCGTCGTAATCGCCAGCGGAGGCTTGCCGGATTTTTCCGAAATGATCCGATCCTGCTCGGCTATCGCGTCGCGCGCAGGCTCATCGCCATCCAATCCGCCGAGCAATTCGGTCGGAACACGTCGGTTCGAGGTCCTTGAGCCATCCTCATAGACGACATCGAACATCGTGAATTCAGCTTCCAGGGCTTTTGACTTTGAGCGCTTCGCCATTGGAGTTTCCTTTGACGCCAAGCCGTCTGCGTTTGCCGGCTTCCGTCCATGCCTTCGAGAAAGTGGGGGATAAATCGAGGAAGCGCGCCGAAGCGCCAGAATGACGCTAACGATTTCAATTTGTTAGCGCGAGGAAGTGGCGGACAGGGAGGGATTTGAACCCCCGATACCCTTGCAGGTATGCCGCATTTCGAGTGCGGTGCATTCAACCACTCTGCCACCTGTCCGCGGTCGCCTTCGGTCGAAGCGAGGCGCTTGTTACACAAGCCGCGCCCAGGGGGCAAGCCTTACTACCCAGAGAAATCCACTCTTCACAGCCGCTTTCGCTTGACCTCACCCGGCCTTGCGACTATCGAGCACCGTCCGGCGTGGGGAAACCCGCGCCCGATCTCTTTTGGCATGTGCGCTGCGTCGCATGCCGGCAAGAGCAAGCCAGACCACGCAATCGACTGCCAAAAAGCCGTCCCGCGGGCCTCCATCCGGAAGCTGCGACAGGACGGGGCCGAACATGGAGGACAAAATGTTCGCAGTCATCAAGACCGGCGGGAAGCAGTTCCGCGTTACCGCCAACGACAAGATCACCGCTGCCAAGATCGAGGGCAACGCCGGCGACACCGTCGCGTTCGACTCGGTGCTGATGCTCACCGAGGGCGAGAAGACCACGCTCGACGCCAAGGCCCTCTCCGAGATCACCGTCGTCGGTGAGATCGTCGAGCAGGCCCGTGGCGAGAAGGTCATCGCCTTCAAGAAGCGCCGCCGCCAGAACTCCAAGCGCAAGCGCGGCTTCCGCGCCGAGCTGACGGTCATCCGCATCACCGACATCCTCACCGGCGGCAAGAAGCCGGAGATGAAGAAGGCCGATGCCGCCGCTGCTCCGGCCGCCGCCAAGGCGAAGGCTGCGCCGAAGGCCGCCAAGGCCGAGGCTGGCGAGGCGGCTGAGAAGCCGAAGAAGGCCGCGGCCAAGAAGGCCCCTGCCAAGAAGGCCAAGGACGAGGCGTCCGAGGCCTGAGACCGGGTTTCCCGGCGCAGATAATCCGCGCCGGATCACCATCCCCGGGACTGCTCGTCCCGGTCTGTCGCTCCTGACAGAATGGTGCTCCGGCATTTCGTATCCGAGACGGGTGGCTTTCGCCGCCGATTCGGGTTAGAGAGACACGACAAGTTTTGAGGTAGGGCGTTATGGCTCACAAAAAGGCAGGCGGCTCGTCGCGTAACGGCCGTGATTCTGAAAGCAAGCGCCTCGGCGTGAAGAAGTTCGGCGACCAGGCGGTCGTTTCCGGCAACATCATTATTCGTCAGCGCGGCACCAAGTGGCATGCCGGCGCCAATGTCGGCATGGGCAAAGACCATACCCTCTTTGCGACGACGAATGGCCGAGTCCGATTCACGACGAAACTCGGCCGAGCTTTCGTGAACGTAGTCCCGGCCCAAGAGGCCGCAGAGTAAAAGGCGGATAGGGAATTCTCTCGATCCGCCGGTTCCATCGAACCGAACGGATCAAGGGTTAAACGGCCCGAATAGGGTCTCCCGAAGGTCAGCGAAGGGGAGATGGGACCAAAGTCCCAGCTCCCTTTTTCGTTTGCGCCGACGGAGAGACGATATGTTCCCCGAACTGACCCGCGACGATGTCTTCCGGCTCGAGACCCGCCGTCTCTGGCTGCGTTGGCCCCGCATGGCCGATGCCAATGCCATCCTGCGCCTTGCCGGCGAGAAAGCGGTGGCGGAGATGACGGCATCGATTCCCCATCCCTACCCGCCCCAGGCGGTCGAGCCCTTCATCTTCGGGGCCCGCAAGGGCAATGCCCTGGGCGAGCATCTCGCGCTGGCCATCACCCCCCGCTCGAAGCCCAACGAACTGATCGGCATGGTCAGCGCGCACAGGCAGGCGACGGGCGTGCCCTTCATCGGCTACTGGCTCGGCACCCCGCATTGGGGCAAGGGCTACGCGACCGAGGCGGTGCAGGGGTTGATCGACAGCCTGTTCTCGCTGATCGAGCTGCCGGCGATCGAGGCGGATACCCGCGTCATCAACCCGGCCTCGCGGCGGGTGCTGGAGAAGTCCGGCTTCCGCTCCGAGGGCTCGTTCCTGAAGTCGCTGCCGGCGCGTGGCGGACTTTTCCCGTGCGAGCAGTTCCGGCTCGACCGCTCGACCTGGGCGGCCCTGAAGAGCTGGAGCGCCAGCGGCTGGGCGCATGCGCCCGATCCGGAGGCGGACGAGGAGCCGGCACGCGCGCCGGCGCTCGGCATACCCCCGCGCCGCCAGCAGGAACAGGCCGAGCCCTGCCCGGCCTGATTACTCGGCATCGGGCTGTACAACCCGAAGAAGTGGCGGCCAGAGACCGCCACTTCTTTTGCTGTCGGAACGGTGCAACTCGTTAAAATGCGAGCGAATTCGATCACCTTCAGTGAAGCCTCCGGCTGCTAGCCGTTGCGCACTCTGAACAAGCGGAGTGTGCCTTGTGAAACGTAAGACGACGCAGATTCGAGAATTTCTAAGTTCTTCCTTGCTGGCTCAGGCTTTTGCCGGCTGTTTCGTTGCTACCCATATCCCGATCATTTCTATCGCAGCCTATGTCGCATCTGGTGCTGCGATCAGCGCCCAGGCCATCCTGGCCATCATATTGTTGGCGACGATCGCCGGGACTGCATTCGCCTTCATCGTAATGCGGCATCTGCTGCTACCCGTGAGCGATCTTGCACGCGGCTTGAAGAGCTACCGGCTCGAAGGCCGCATCCCGCGCCTCGTCAAGCAGCGCGACGACGATGTCGGGCACCTGACCGATGAGGTACGCGCGCTGATCAACAGCCTCGAGGAGAAGCTCAATCGCCTGAAGCGCCAGGCCTTTTCGGACATGCTGACAGGTCTCGGCAACCGCCGCTGGCTGGCCGAGGTCGTCAGCTCCGAGATCGCGCGCTCGCGCCGCGAGCAGAAGTCGCTCTCGGTCATCGTGCTCGACATCGACCACTTCAAGAGCATCAACGACACGTTCGGCCATGATGCCGGCGACGAGGTGCTCGTCGCCATCGCCGAAACCATGAAGCGCGTGCTGCGTCCCTATGATCTGGTCGCGCGACTCGGCGGCGAGGAGTTCTGCGCCTTCCTGCCGGGAACGAATCTCAAGGAAGCCGTGCAGATCGCCGAGCGGCTGCGTGAGGCCATCGCGGCCCTGCAGATCGAGACTCTTCGGGGCCGGCGCATCACGGCGAGCTTCGGCGTCCACGAAGCGAATATACTGCGCGAGCATTTCAAGGACATGCTGCGCATCGCCGACGAGTATCTCTATCAGGCCAAGGGCGACGGCCGGAACCGCGTGCAGACGATCGAGGCCAGCGCAGCGATCATCCAGACAGCATCGGTTACGACAAGCTCACCTGAAAGCTGACCGCAGGCGAGCACCACCTATGGAAAGGGCGGCCTCACCGGCCGCCCTTTTTGTTACCTTACTTCACGAAGGTCCCGTGCAGTTCGTCCTCGATATGCACGCGGATGATCTCCTCGAAATTCGCCTCCGCCTTGAAGCCGAGCGCCAGCGCCCGCTGCGGATTGAAGTTGCGCGGCCAGCCGGCGACGATCTTGTCGATCACCGGGTCGGTCTCGCGGCGGATGCGCTTCACCACGTTCTCGCCGGCGACCTTGCGCAGGGTCTCGATCTGCTCGGCGACGGTGCAGGAATAGCCTGGCATGGTCAGCGCCCGGCGTGGGCCGATCGCGGCCGTATCCATCGTCGCGGCATGGATCAGGAATCCGACGGCCGAGCGTGGCGAAGCGTGCCAGTGGCGGACCTGGTCGGAGACCGGCAGCACCGCTTCCTCGCCGTTCAGCGGCTCGCGGATGATGTTGGAGAAGAAACCGGAGGCCGCCTTGTTCGGCTTGCCCGGCCGCACGCAGATCGTTGGCAGGCGAATACCCACACCATTGAAGAAGCCGCGCCGCGAATAGTCGCAGAGCAGCAGTTCGCCGATCGCCTTCTGCGTGCCATAGCTGGTCAATGGCGTCGTGAAGAACTCGTCCTCGATCTTGTCGTGGAACGGCGCGCCGAACACCGCGACCGACGAGGTAAACACGACGCGCGGCGTGTAGCCTTCCGCATGGCGGATCGCTTCGAAGAGATAGCGCGTGCCGTCGAGATTGATCCGGTAGCCCTTGTCGAAATCGGCCTCTGCCTCGCCCGAGACCACCGCCGCGAGATGGATGATCACCTCCGGCCGCGTCGCGATCAGCTTCTCGGATTCGCCGTGGATCGAGAGATCGGAGACCACCGCCTCGAAATCAAAGGGCGCGGCAGGCGGCGGCGAAGCGACGACGACGTCCTGCGCCGTTACGCGCGTCACCGGCTTGCCGCCGAGTTGGCCGTCGCGCGCCAGCCGCTCGATGAACTTGCGCCCGACCATGCCGGCGCCGCCGAGAACGAGAATATGCATCTTATCTGTCCTGAGGGTTCGCTTTTAAGAGTCGTCAGTTCGGAAGATGGCCACCGAGATCGTCTTCGATATGGACGCGGATGATCTCGTCGAAATCGCGCTCGGCCGTGAAGCCCAGCGCCAGCGCGCGCTTCGCATCGAAGCGGGTCGGCCAGCCGGCGACGATCGCCGCCGAAGCCGGATCGGGTGCGCGCCGGATCAGCTTCACCGCCCTGTCGCCGGCGATGCGCCGGAGCGCCTCGATCTGCTCGCCGACGGTGACGCAGACACCCGGCATGGTCAGGTTGACGCGCGGGCCGAGCTGTTCGCGGGAAAGGCCGGCGGCATGGATCAGGAAGCCGACCGCGGAGCGCGGGCTCGCATGGGTGAAGAGCACCTCCTCGCCAACCGGTAGCAGCGCTTCCACGCCCTGCAGCGGCTCGCGGATGATGCCGGAGAAAAAGCCGCCGGCGGAGGCATTGGGCTTGCCCGGCCGAACCACGATCGAGGGAAAGCGGATGCCGACGCCATCGATGAAGCCGCGCCTGGTGTAGTCGGCCAGCAGCAATTCGCCGATCGCTTTCTGCGTGCCGTAGCTGGTCAGGGGCGTAACGTGGAACTCGTCGGAGATCGACGACGGGAACGGCGCGCCGAAGATGCCGCTGGAGCTGGTGAAGACGAGCTTCGGCACGTAATCCGAGCCGCCCTCGTGCCGGATCGCCTCCAGCAGGTTCAGCATGCCGTCGAGATTGACGCGGTAGCCCTTATCGAAATCGCGCTCGGCTTCGCCGGAGATGATCGCTGCGAGGTGGAAGATCAGGTCCGGCCGCAGCGCCGCGAGCTGCTTGGCGACGGCCGCATCGCCGGCATCCTCGACGCGGATCGTCGCGCGATCGGCAAGCTCCGGCGGCAGCGAAGCCGGCACCACATCGGTCAGCGTCAACCTGTCGATCGCCTGGCCGGCGCATTGGCCTTCGCGGGCCAGACGCTCCGCCAACCTGCGGCCGACCATGCCGGCCGCACCCGTGATCAGGACATGCATGAGATCTCCCTGTCCGGTTCTCGTCTCGGGTCGCTCTTGCTGGCAACCGCGTCAGGAGAATGGAGGGCGCTGGCCGCCCTCCATTCGGAAGCACGCCTCAGAGGGCGAAACCGCCATCCGCCAGATGGATCTGGCCCGTCGTGTAGCTCGACTCGTCCGCGGCGAGATAAACCGCGAGCGCGGCGATCTCCTCGGCCGTGCCGAGCCGCCCCATGGGCTGACGATCGATGAAGGCTTGCCGGGCGGCGGCCTCGGTCGTCTTCGTCGCCTGGGCGAGGTCCTTGATGCGCTGATCGAGCGAGGGCGACTGGATCGTGCCGGGGCAGATCGCGTTGGCGCGCACGCCCTTCTTGATGTAGTCGGCCGCGACCGCCTTGGTCAGGCCGATCACCGCCGCCTTGGTCGCGCCATAGGCGTAGCGGTTCGGGATGCCGCGCACCGAGCCGGCGCCGGACGCGATATTGACGATCGAGCCCGAACCCTTGGCCAGCATGGCGGGCAGGAAGGCCTGAATCGTGCGGTGCATCGACTTGACGTTGAGGTCGAAGGAGAAATCCCAGGCCTTGTCGTCGGTGTCGAGCACCGTGCCGTGATGGACGAAGCCGGCGGCGTTCACGAGGATGTCGACGGGACCGACCTTCTCGGCGAAGGCATTGACCGCCTTGCTGGAGAGCACGTCGAGCTTGCGCTTCTTCGCCTTCGGAATGCCCTCCAGTAGGGCGACGTCCTTGTCGGTCGCCCAGACGGTGGCGCCTTCGGCGACGAAGGCCTCGGCGATAGCCCGGCCGATCCCCTGCCCCGCGGCGGTGACGACCGCGACCTTGCCCTTCAAACGTCCTGCCATGCTCGTTTCCTTTTATTGCCCGGCTTTTGCGAAGGTCTTGCGCATATGGGTCAGCCGCCGGTCGGCCATGTCCTCATGATGCGTGATGGCGAAGCCCAGCCGCCCGTACCAGCCGATGCGCTGGGTCAGCTTGGCGTGGGTGTAGAGATGCACTGAAGCATAGCCGAGCGCCTGCGCCCGCTCGTCGGCAAAGGTCATCAGCGCGGCCCCGAGCTTGCGCCCGCCGGCCTCGGGCGCGACGGCGACGCTCCAGACGGTGAAGTCCTCCGGCTCGATATCGAGCACCAGCGCGGCTTCCAGCGCGCCGCCCTCGCCTTCCGCGAGCCAGACCTCATGCTCGGCGACAACCTGCGTGTAGTCGGCGATGCGCGGCAGCGAGGGCACACCGATGATGCTCTCATTCGGCGTATAGGCCGCGTTCTTGAGGGCGAGGATCGCCGGGATATCGGCAAGCCCGGCCCGGCGCAGGCCGACCGCGCCGACATGGCCGCCGGTCTGGTTGAAGGCAGCGAGCGAGAGCTTTTGCTGGCCCTGCTTGTCGAAGTTGGACGGCGCCAGCCAGCGGCGGAAGGCCTGGGCCCGCACCGGCCATTCGCCGTCGAGGATCGAGAACCAGGCGGTGTCACGATTTGCGCCCTTCACCACCATGTGCTGGCGGAACAGGCCCTCGTACAGGAAGCCGAAGCGCAGGGCGGCGCGCTTGGACGGTTCGTTCCGGTTGTTGCACTTCCACTCGTAGCGGCGATAGCCGAGCGAGAAGCCGTAATCGCCGACGAGATAGATCGCCTCGGTCGCCGCGCGCGTCCGCTGCAGCGCCGGCGAATAGGTGATCCAGCCGACCTCGAACACGCCATGCTCGGGGCGGATCTCCATGATCCAGAGATGGCCCTTGGCCTTGCCATCGGCCTTGTCGATCACCGCGAGCGGCACGATGCCAGCCTTGGCCACCATCGTGTCGAGCAGCGCGCGATAGGCTTCCTTGTCCTTCGGCGGCGCGGCCGGCAGCCAGTCCCAGACATCGCCGCGCGCGACGTCGCAGGCCCAGATATCGTCGATATGCCTGGCGACATCGAGCGGCTCCAGCCGGCAATACTGGCCTTCGAGAATCTTGGCCGGCGGGAACGGTGGTGCCTTCCAGTCCGCCGGAACCGTGGACTGAGCGGGCGGTGCGATCATCGGCATCATGGCTTCGTCATCTCCTGCCAGCCGGTGAGATCGGCGGTCACGCTCCATCCGGCGCCCAGCTCGACGCGGATCGCCTCGACGATGGCTGCCCCTTCCGCTTCCCAGGCCAGTTGCTCGACGGCATCGGGAAAGCGCGAGCGCGCCTCGTCATCCTCTTCATAGATCGCGTCGAACGCGTCCATCCAGGCTTCCAGCCGGTCCGCGAGATCGTCCGGCAAGCCGGCATCCTCGGCATCGATGGCCTTGCGCCGGCCTTTCGCGTCGATCGTCCAAAGACCGCTATTTCCGAGCCAGGCCGGTGCGATGAGCAGGGTCTGGCTCACGAGCGCGCCTTCAGATCGGCGGTGAAGAACGGGTTCAGTGGCGCCGAGGGGCCGTTGCCGGCAAAACCCTTGAAGCTGCCATCCTCCGCGATCAGTCGCGTCGCCTCGATGAAGGCGGCCCAGGCAGCGCGTGCGAGCGCCCCGCCGATCGAGATGCGCCGCGTGCCGGTCGCTGCGATGTCAGAAACCGACAAACCGAAATCGCCATAGATCAGCGTGTTCACCGGCTTGCCGCCGGCCGCCTTGACGATGGCGGCAATGTCGGCGGATGTCTTCGGGCCTGGCGCATAGAGCACGTCCGCACCCGCCGCCGCATAAGCCTCGATCCGCCGCACCGATTCCTTCAGCGGCTCGGCATGGCCGGTCAGGAAGCATTCGGCCCGCGCCGTCAGCACGACGCCCGAACCGGTCTCGTCGATCGCCTTGCGCGCAGTCTTGATCCGCTCGACCGCGAGCTCGAACGGATAGAGGGGCTCGTCCTGGCGCCCGGTCGCGTCCTCGATCGACAGGCCCGCGACACCAGTCGCGACGCAGAGCTTGACGTTGGCGGCGACGCCGTCGGGCGTATCGGCATAGCCGTTCTCGAAATCGGCATTGACCGGCAGGTCAGGCACCGCCTTCACGATATCGGCGAGGTGGGCAAGCATCATGTCGCGCGGCACGTCCTGGTCGGCACGCGCTTGCGTAAAGGCATAGCCGGCGCTTGTCGTCGCCAGCGCCTTGAAGCCCTGCCCGCGCAGCCAGCGCGCCGAGCCGAAATCCCAAGGGTTGGGCATCACGAAGCAGCCGGCCTCGTGGAGCTTGCGGAAGGCTTCGACCTGCGGGCTCTGTGCCATCTTTAAATCGTTTCAAATGGAGGCGGGAGAAACGCCTGCCATAGTGTCGAGGGTCAGATCGTTTGTCAGCCCCGTCGGGCGCGCGTCGCGCAGCGAACGCCGATGCGCGGGCGGAATGGCGTGGGGAGCGGCGCGGGCGGCGAGCGCGCCAACGAAGAGTGTCATCCCGCACGCGCCGCGGCACAAAGTGACGCTGCGCAGATGCGGGATCGCGCAACGAGAAAGCGCCTTTACCGGGTGACGGTCCCCTGTCTGCGCCGCGGCATTCGCATGCCGCAGCGCGCACGGGAAGACACCTTCAAAGCCCGGTCAAACGCAGCATCCCGCTCAGTGATTATCGCGCGGAATGCCGAACTTCTTGTGGATTTTCTGGTACTTGACCGCCGGCTTGAGGACCATGCCTTCGGACAGTTCGTCGACGATCTTGCGCTGGATCTCCTGCCAGGGCGTCTGGCTCTTCGGATACTTGTAGCCGCCGGCCGCCTTGAACGCCGCCTTGCGCTCGGCCAGCTCCGCATCCGAGATCAGGATGTTCGCCGTGCGCTTCTTCAGGTCGATGCGGACCTTGTCGCCCATCTTGAGCATGGCGAGCCCGCCGCCGGTCGCCGCTTCCGGCGAGGCGTTGAGGATCGAGGGCGAGCCCGAGGTGCCGGACTGGCGGCCGTCGCCGACGCAGGCAAGCGCCGTGATGCCTTTCTTGATCAGGTAATCCGGCGGCCGCATGTTCACCACCTCGGCCGCGCCCGGATACCCGATCGGGCCGACGCCGCGGATGAACAGGATGCAGTGCTCGTCGATGGCGAGCGCCGGGTCGTCGATGCGGTGGTGATAATCCTCCGGCCCGTCGAAGACGATGGCGCGGCCCTCGAAGGCCATCGGGTCCTTCGGGTTCTCCAGATAGCGCTTGCGGAATTCCGGCGTGATCACGCTGGTCTTCATGATCGCGGAATCGAACAGGTTGCCGGAGAGATTGAGGAAGCCCGACTGGGCCTTCATCGGCTGGTCGTAGCTCTTGATCACCTCGCGGGCGATCGAGAAGGCGCCCTTGCAATTCTCTTCCAGCGTCTTGCCATTGGCGGTGATCGCAGGCTTGAGCTTGCCCTTCTCGATCAGCTCCGCGATCACGGCGGGCAGGCCGCCGGCGCGGTAATAATCCTCGCCAAGATATTCGCCGGCCGGCTGCAGGTTGACCAAGAGCGGGATGTCGTAGCCGACTTTGGTCCAGTCCTCGTTGTCGAGCTTGACGCCGATATGCTTGGCGATGGCGTTGACATGGACGGGCGCATTGGTCGAGCCGCCGATCGCCGAGTTGATGACGATGGTGTTCTCGAACGCCTCGCGCGTCAGGATCTTCGAGGGGATCAGGTTCTCCCAGACCATCTCGACGATGCGCTTGCCGGTGAGATAGGCCATCTCGTAGCGATCGCGATAAGGCGCGGGGATGGCGGCGGCGCCGGGCAGCGTCATCCCCATGGCCTCGGCCAGCGAATTCATCGTCGAGGCCGTGCCCATCGTGTTGCAGTGGCCGGCGGACGGCGCCGACGAAGCGACGAGGTCGACGAAGCCCTTATAGTCGATCTCGCCGGCCGCCATCATCTGGCGCGCCTTCCAGACGATCGTGCCGGAGCCGGTGCGCTCGCCGCGGAAGGAGCCGTTCAGCATCGGCCCGCCCGGCAGCGCGATGGCCGGGATGTCGACCGTCGCGGCCGCCATGATCTGGGCCGGCGTAGTCTTGTCGCAGCCCGTCGTCAGCACGACGCCGTCGAGCGGATAGCCGTAGAGGATCTCGACCAGCGAGAGATATTGCAGGTTGCGATCGAGCGCCGCTGTCGGCCGCTTGCAGGTTTCCTGGATCGGATGGATCGGGAACTCGAAGGGCACGCCGCCCATCTCGCGGATGCCGTCGCGGACGCGCGAGGCCAGCTCGATATGATGCCGGTTGCACGGCGCGATGTCGGAGCCGGTCTGGGCGATGCCGATGATCGGCCGGCCCGATTGCAGCTCCTCGCGCGACAGGCCGAAATTCATGGTGCGCTCGATATAGAGCGCGGTCATGTCGGCGTTGTCGGGATTGTCGAACCATGCCTTCGAGCGCAGTTGCTCGGGCTTGATGCGCCGAACGGACTTCTTGCCGGGTGCCTTGGCCATCCTCGTTTCCTCTCGTTCGGCGCGGCGCTGGCGGCCGCTTGCCGATCTTACATTCAAACGATTTGAGACTAGCCATCATGCCCATCGCCCGCGGCTCGGCAAGGCCCAATCTGGCTGATAGTCATACTATTTAATCATGCTGTATGCAGCATGCAACAATCCAGAGATGCGCCCCCTGCGCTTGCCAGCCGTGCCGGTTTGGCGCCAAGACAAGCGAGCCGGCCGCCACGCCAGCGAAGCCCGAGGAAACGCGCCATGACCCTTCACGTCGTCCCCTCCTTCTCCCGGATCGGCGAGGAGAATGCCTTCGCCGTGCTGGCCCGCGCCACCGAATTGCAGCGCCAGGGCAAGGACATCATCAATCTCGGCATCGGCCAGCCGGATTTCTCGACGCCCGACCACATCGTCGAAGCCGCTGTGAAGGCGCTGCGCGACGGCCATCACGGCTACACTCCGGCCAACGGCATCCTCCCCTTGCGCGAGGCGGTCGCCGCCGACCTGCACAAGCGCTTTTCCGTCGAGGTCTCGCCGGAGAGCGTGATGATCGTGCCGGGCGGCAAGGTCACCATGTTCATGGCGATCCTGATGTTCGGCGAGCCCGGCGCCGAGATCCTCTATCCGGATCCCGGTTTCCCGATCTACCGCTCGATGATCGAGTACACCGGCGCGACGCCGATCCCGGTCCCGATCCGCGAGGAGAACGGCTTCGCCTTCTCGGCCGAGGAGACGCTGGCGCTGATCACGCCGAAGACCCGGCTCCTCATCATCAACTCGCCGGCCAACCCGACCGGCGGCGTCACGCCGAAGGCCGAGATCGACAAGCTCGTCGCCGGGCTTAGCCAGTTCCCGGATGTCGCCGTTATGTCGGACGAGATCTACGACCAGATGGTCTATGATGGGGAGAAGCATGTCTGCCTTCTCAGCTATCCCGAGATCCGCGACCGGCTGATCCTGCTCAACGGCTGGTCCAAGACCTATGCGATGACCGGCTGGCGCCTCGGCTATTCGGTCTGGCCCAAGCCCCTGCTCGACAATGCGCGCAAGCTCGCGGTGAACTCGCATTCCTGCGTCAACGCCCCCGCGCAATGGGCAGGCCTCGCCGCGCTGACCGGCCCGCAGGATGCGGTCCATATGATGCTGGCGGAATTCGACCGCCGCCGGAAGGCTGTGGTGAAGGGCCTGAACGGTCTGCCGGGCGTCTCCTGCATCGAGCCGAGGGGCGCGTTCTACGCCTTCCCGAACGTCTCGCAGACCGGCTGGAAGGCGAAGAAGCTGACTTCCGCCCTGCTGGAGGAAACCGGCGTCGCCACCATCGGTGGCCCCGATTTCGGCGTCCATGGCGAGGGCTATATCCGCCTCTCCTATGCCAACTCGCTGGAAAACATCGAGAAGGCGCTGGAGCGGATGAAGACCTTCCTCAGCACCGCGAAGGCCGCCTGACCATGGTTACCTGCTACCTGCGCTACGTCGTCGATCCCCATAAGCTCGATGCCTTCGAGGCCTATGGCAAGCTCTGGATCAGGCTGGTCGAGAAATTCGGCGGCAAGCACCACGGCTATTTCATGCCGTCCGAAGGCGTGTCGAACGTGGCGCTCGCCATGTTCAGCTTTCCCTCGCTCGCGGCCTATGAGGATTACCGCAAGCGTTCCTTCGATGATCCCGAATGCCAGGCGGCCTTCGCGATGAACGAGAAGGAGCGCTTCATCATCAGCTATGAGCGCTCGTTCTTCCGGCCGGTCTTCGAGGACGATCAGGGCGTCAAGCGCGCGCCCTGAGTCGCTTCAGTTCCGCGCGCTGGCGGTCACGCCGGGATCGACCTTGAAGCTCGAGGCCTCGATCACGGCGGTCCCGATCATGGTCTTCACGGAGATGCGCACCGGCACCATCACGTCGGTGCCGGCGATCGGCGCGAGCCAGGTCGTGATGTCGCGATTCTCGGCCATGAACTTGGTGCTGGGCCTGAGCGCCCTATGGCCGGCGATCGGCACATAGCGCGCCTGGCAGACCGAGACCGGGCCACTATAGCCCTCCATCTTGACGTTGCGGGTGCCGGCGCTCGACAGCTTGATGTCGTAGCGCGCCGCGCCGTCGAAGATCGGCAGCGTGCGGTTGCAGGCGCCATCCTTGCCCTTGCCGTTGACCGGCATCAGGAAGGCGCTGAGCGGGTCGACGATATTGCGCTTGTGGCTTTCGTTGAGCGGCACGCGATCCGGCTTCTCGTCGATTGGCGGCTCGATATCGATACCGGCGACGGCGTTCTCGGCCAAGGCCATCCGGACGGTCCGGCTCTCGCTGGAATTGGCGGAGCTCACTGCGAAGGTCTTGGGCGCGAGCCGGCCGCCGACGAGCGCACCCGTCGCCGCGCCAGAGCCACGCCCACCGGTAACGCCGCCGGCTATCCCTGTGAGCTTCGCGGACATGTCCAGCTTGTAGCCGGAATTGTCGATTCCGCCGCTGAGGCTCGCCGTGCCCAGGGTGATTCCCAGGAGCGAGACGTCATAGCGCGCGTCGAGCGAAGCCGCATTGGCTCCCGCGCCCAGACCGGCGGCGAGGACGAAGCCTGCGAGGGACGATGCGGCGGCGGGCTTCATCCATTGTCTCCGGAGCGGCGCGATCCTGCGCGGAATGCACTCTGAATCGGCCCGAATCGTGACCGTCTTCCCCGTGCGGCGAAGCGACGGCCGGTTGAAGCATCGGACCGCGATCTTTACACCCCGTTAACGCTGAAGGCCATGTGAACGGCTTGCCGGAGTTTTCCTTGACGCAAGCTGCGCCCTTGGCTATGGAACCCCGACTTCAAATTGACTTCCGGTGCTCGCCGGCACGTCGCGTGTCGGTTTTTTTGTTTGAGCGCCCCCGGGAACGTAAGGAACGATAACATGGCCCGCCGTTGCGAACTGACCGGGAAAGCCACCCAGACCGGCCACCTCGTCAGCCACTCGAACCGCAAGACGAAGACCGTCTTCCGTCCGAACCTCGTGAACGTCACGCTGCAGTCGGACGCGCTCGGCCGTTCGGTGCGCCTGCGCGTTTCGGCCAACGCCCTGCGTTCGGTCGAGCATCGCGGTGGCCTCGATGCCTTCCTGATCAAGGCTTCGGCCGGCGACCTCTCGACCGGCGCTCTCTCGCTGAAGCGCGACCTCGAGAAGAAGCTCGCCGCCAACTGAGCGGTTTGCCTTGTCGGGTTTGAAGGAAGCGGCCGCGAGGCCGCTTTTTTCGTTTTGGGCTTGGCTCCACCGTCATGCTCGCCCTTGTGGCGAACATCCACGTCTTGAACACCGCCTTCGATCACTGAAGACGTGGATGGCCCGGACAAGCCCGACCATGGCGCCCGTTACGGAAGCAGCTCGAACTCCAGCAGCAGCGTGCGCTGCAGGAACGAGAAATTGTCGTCAGAGATCAGGGTGAGGATCGTCTTCCCCTCCTCCAGATGGACCGACAGACCTTCCATATTATCGATCTCGAAGCCCATATCCGCCTCGATCAGGCGCTGGCCGTCCACCAGCGCGCCCGGCCGGATATCCCGCCCGGCGATTCGCCTGATCCGCATGCCGACGCCGCGCAGCGGCTGGTACCAGCGCTCCAGCACCAGCATGTCGCCGGAGGGCAGGAAGGCAAGATCGGTGATGTCGTAGCCGTCATGCCGGGCGAGCCTGAACAGGCCGGGCTGCGGACCGCCGAGAACGGCGCCGAGCGTCGGCTCGTCCTCCTTGCCCGAGCGCTCGGCAATCGCGATCAGCGCCCCCTTCAACGGCCCTGCCGGCATGACGCCGAGCGCCTCCAGCCCGCGATTGCGCGGCAGGCGCTTCAGCTCGGGCGGCACCGGAACGGGCCGCGCCCGCGCCTCGACGCCGTCGCGCGCCCAGTCGAAGCGGGCGATCTCGTGCTTGCGCTCGATCCCCACGAAAGCCGCGCCGTCATGGATGCAGAGGCTTTCGGTGTCGTAGAGTCCCGAGCGGGTGAGCGGCCGGCCGGAGCTGCCGAGAATCGCCGCCATCTCGACCTCGTCGAGCCCGGTGAGCTTGCCGTTGATGGAAGCGACCTTCGCGGTCAGCCAGTAGCCGCGATCCGTCACCGCGACGAGGTCGCGCCCGCCATTCAGACGTGCGAGGCCAGAAAGCCCGCCGAAACGCGGATGGCCGGAGGACAGCACGAGTCCGCTGCGGAATTGCAATCCGCCAAAGCGGCGTTGCTCCTGCCGGCGCGGCTCGAAAGCCGCGATCGGCCGTGCCGTGACCCCGACGGGAAAGCGGGTCTGCTCGATCGCCTGCGCGGCGCCGGGTAGCGCCAGCGCGCCTAACCCTGCCAGCGCAGCGCGGCGCGTGAGACCCATCAGTGGCCGCGACGCTTGGAACCGGAGCCCGCAGGCCCGTCCTCTTCGAACAGCTCGGCGAGCTTCTCGGTCATCACCCCGCCCAGTTCCTCGGCGTCGACGATGGTCACGGCGCGGCGGTAATAGCGCGTCACGTCATGGCCGATGCCGATGGCGATGAGCTCGACCGGCGAGCGCGTCTCGATCTCGGCGATGACATGGCGCAGATGCCGCTCGAGATAATTGCCGGCATTGACCGAGAGGGTGGAATCGTCGACCGGCGCGCCGTCCGAGATCACCATCAGGATCTTGCGCTGCTCGGAGCGGCCGAGAATGCGCTTGTGAGCCCAGTCCAGCGCCTCGCCGTCGATATTCTCCTTGAGCAGCCCCTCGCGCATCATCAGCCCGAGATTCTTGCGCGCGCGCCGCCAGGGCGCGTCCGCCGCCTTGTAGATGATGTGGCGGAGATCGTTCAGGCGGCCGGGATTGGCCGGCTTGCCCGACTGCAGCCAGGCCTCGCGCGACAGCCCGCCCTTCCAGGCGCGCGTCGTGAAGCCGAGCAACTCGACCTTGACGCCGCAGCGCTCCAGCGTCCGGGCCAGGATGTCGGCGCAGGTCGCCGCGACCGTGATCGGCCGGCCGCGCATCGAGCCTGAATTGTCGATCAGCAGGGTCACGACCGTGTCGCGGAAATTCGTGTCCGATTCCTGCCGGAAGGAGAGCGGCTGGAACGGATCGAGGATGATGCGCGGCAGGCGGGCCGGATCGAGCGCACCCTCTTCGAGGTCGAACTCCCAGGTGCGATTCTGCTGCGCCATCAGGCGCCGCTGCAGCCGGTTGGCGAGGCGCGCGACCACGCCCTGGAGATGGGCGAGCTGCTTGTCGAGATAGGCGCGCAGGCGCGTCAGCTCCTCGGCGTCGCAGAGCTCTTCGGCGGTGACGACCTCGTCGAACTTCTGGGTATAGGCCTTGTAGTCGGTCTGCGGACGCTCGTTGCCGCGGCTCTCGCGCGGACGCGGCGCTTCGCCCGCCTCCTCGGATTCTGAGCTCTCGTCTTCCTCGTCCCAGTCGCCGGCCGGCGCGTCGGTCGCCTCGGAGGCGCCCTCCTGCAGCTCCTCGGTCGCGTCCTCGCTGACCTCGACCTCGGAACGGTCGGCACCGCTCTCCTGCTCGGATTCGCCTTCCTGCTGCTGCTGGTCCTCGGAGGACTGGTCCTGGTTGTCCTCGTCCTCGTCCTGCTCGTCGCCCTGCGCCGTCTGCTCGGCCATGTCGAGCGCGGCCAGCATGTCGCGCACCGTGCGGGCGAAGCCGCGCTGGTCCTCGATCGCCTTGGTGAGCCGGTCGAGCTCGGAGCCGGCCTTGGCCTCGATCTGCTCGCGCCACAGCTCGACGACCTTTTCCGCCGCTTTCGGCGGCTTCAGGCCGGTCAGGCGCTCGCGCACCATCAGGGCGAGCGCATCCTCCAGCGGCGCGTCGGCCCGGTCGGTGACCTCCTCGTAACGCCCGCCGCGGTGGTAGCGGTCTTCCAGCATTGCGGTGATGTTGCCGGCCATGCCCGACATCCGCCGCGCACCGATTGACTCGACACGCGCCTGCTCGACGGCATCGAACACGGCACGGGCAGCATCGCCTTCCGGCGCGGCGCGGCGGTGGATCGCTGCATCATGGCAGGCAAGGCGGAGCGCCATCGAATCGGCGTGGCCGCGCAGGATCGCGACATCGCCGGGGCTGAGCTTGCGCGGTGGCTCGGGCAGGCGCGCCCGCTCGCCGACGAGCGAGGGCTTGTCGGCGGCGAAGACGATTTCCATCTCCGGCTTGCGCGCGATCGCCTTCATCGCGCCGGAGATCGCCCGCTTCAGCGGCTCGGCCGGAGCCTCCTTCGGCGTTCCTGGCTTGCGGTTCGAGATGCTCATAGCGGACGCCGCGCTCCGGTTTGCTTCACGCTCAGGGCAAATTCTATTGCCTCTGCAAGATCGGCATCGAATGCGCCTGCACGACCACTGTCATACAAGCCCCGCCAGTGCAGATAGCCCTCATTAAAGTGGTCGGGGAGAGGGCCATCGCCGCAATAATGATCGAGAGACCGTAATAATGCAGCCCGCCTGATCGGCATGTGCCCGATATCAGTCCCCTCAGGCAGTGCCGTTTCCGACTTGGATCGAGCACCGCTTATTGCGATCGAAACGATTGCATCGCCGCCCTCAACGTCGACTCGGCCGATCGTCACCCGCGAAGCAGCGTCAGAGGCCTCGTGATAGGTCCACACTTGCCCTGGTTCGAGGTCGATAGTGGCAGAAATGCTCATAGCGCCTTCGTGAAATGATGTAGCACGCGTCTCGCCCTGCCCAGGACCGACCGTGACCGCGACCACAACCCCTCCTAGCGCGACCGCCCGTCATACTGCGTCGGCGACAATTCGGTCGGCTCGACGCCGGCAAGGCAGCGCACATTGACCGCGACCATCGGCGTCCCGTCGGGCATCGACCCTTTCGCGAAGGATTCGATGCCGCAGGTCTCGCAGAAGAGATGCTGGATCTTCTGCGTGTGGAAGCGGTACTCGGTCAGCGCATCTTCGCCCTTGGTGAGGGTGAAGGCGCTGGCGGGCGAGAACGTCAGGATCGAGCCGCGGCGCTGGCAGTAGGAGCAGTTGCAGGCGATCGTCTGCCCGAGATCGGCTTCGACCTCGTAGGTGACCCGCCCGCAGTGGCAGCTTCCCTGATACTGCGCCATGGCTCGTGTCCTCCGTTAGCTGAGCACCACGTTCGCGGCGCTTTCCGGCAGTTCCTTGCCGAAGGAGCGCTGGAAGAACTCGGCGACCAGCGTGCGCTCCATCTCGTCGCACTTGTTCAGGAAGGTCACGCGGAAGGCGAAGCCGATATCGCCGAAGATCGCCGCGTTCTCGGCCCAGGTGATGACCGTGCGCGGGCTCATCACGGTCGAGAGATCGCCGTTCATGAAGGCGTTGCGGGTGAGATCGGCGACACGGACCATCTTGTTGATGACGTCCTTGCCATCAGGCGTGCCCTGGTAGTGCTTCGACTTCGCGAGCACGATAGCGACCTCGTTGTCGTGCGGCAGGTAGTTCAGCGTGGTAACGATCGACCAGCGGTCCATCTGGCCCTGGTTGATCTGCTGCGTGCCGTGATAGAGGCCGGACGTGTCGCCGAGGCCGACCGTGTTGGCGGTGGCGAACAGGCGGAAGGCGCCGTGCGGGCGGATGACACGCTTCTGGTCGAGCAGCGTCAGCTTGCCGGACTGCTCCAGCACGCGCTGGATCACGAACATCACGTCCGGGCGGCCGGCATCGTATTCGTCGAAGACGAGCGCGATGTTGTTCTGCAGCGCCCAGGGCAGGATGCCGTCCTGGAACTCGGTGATCTGCTTGCCTTCCTTCAGCACGATCGCGTCCTTGCCGACGAGGTCGAGGCGCGAGACGTGGCTGTCGAGGTTGACGCGGACGCAGGGCCAGTTGAGGCGGGCAGCGACCTGCTCGATATGGGTCGACTTGCCGGTGCCGTGATAGCCCGAGATCATCACGCGGCGGTTGTGCGCGAAGCCGGCGAGGATCGCGATCGTCGTGTCACGGTCGAATCGGTAATCCGGGTCGAGGTCCGGCACATGCGGATCGGCTGCGGAGAAGGCCGGCACCTCGAGATCGGAATCGATCCCGAAGGTCTCGCGCACCGACAGCTTCATGTCGGGCAGGCCGGGCGCAGTCGTCGTCGTCATCATCTTGTCTCCGGGCGCGGGGCCATGACCGGAATTCGCCGGATAACCCAGAGCCGACCGAGGAGGGAGGCGGATCGTCCCTCATTAGAGCGAAAGACCGGAGGCGGCAATTCGCAAAGCTGCACCCCGGCCCTCGCAAAGGGCATGCCGGCTCAGTGTCCGGCGCGGATAGCGACTTCGGCGAGAAGCTCCGTCACGATCGCGGCCGAGCGGGCGGCGCCCTCGAGATCGATCGGCAGGGTGGGCGGTTTGGAACCGAACGCTTCCCCGACGGCGTCCGCCAGCGCCACGGTGTCCGCGACGAAATCGCCCGACAGGCGAAAGCAGCGCGCCAGTCCGGCCCGCTCCATCGCCTCGGCTCGGACCGTCTGCTCGGTCTCGTTGCCGGCATCGAAGGGCACGACGATCGCCGGGCGCCCGGCCGCGACGAGATCGAGAACCGTGTTGTAGCCCGCCTGGCTGATCGAGACCGCGCAACCGGCCAGCAGCGCGGGAAAATCCGGCCGCGCCCGCTCGATCACGACCTTGTCGGGGGCTTCGGCCATTAGCAGCGCCAGATCGGCATCTGCCATGCCGCGCCCAGCGAGCAGCCGCCAGCGACGCCCGGATCGGTCGAGCCGCGCCGCCGCGACGGCACAGGCAAAGAGCGGCAAGGCCGTGGCCGAACCACCGCCTGAGACGATGATCTCGCCATTCTCCTGCGCAGGACCAACGGGCCGGTCATCAGCGAGATAGCCGGTACAGCGCAGCTTCGCTGCCAACCCCTTACCCACAGGCCACGACCGGTCGAGCGGGAGGAATCCGGCATCGCCATGGACCAGGATCGCATCGAACAGCCCAGCGATCCGCTCCTCGGCCTCGGCGATCCGGTCCGGTCGCGGCGTCACCAGCACATCGCGCACCGAGGAGAGCACGAGCGCCTCTGGCCTCGCCGCTTTCGTTGCCGCGATCAGCGCGAGGAACTCCGCAGCCAGTTGCCGCCGTCCGAACGGGAAATGCTCGACGATGACGGCATCGGGGCGCAGCCGCGCAGCCAGCTCTTCCAGCATCGCGATACGGGCCGCGTTGCGCTGCGGATCGATCGCTTGGCCGGCTTCGTCGAGCAGCGTACGGAAATCGGTGCCTTCGGTCTTGATCGGCGGCAATTGCACGAAGGCGAAGGGTTCGCCCTCCATCGCACGCAACGGCATGCCGCCGCTGGCGAGCGTCACCGCAAACCCGTTTTGCGCCAAAGCCCGCGCCAGATTGGCGGCGCGGACCAGATGGCCGCTGCCGAGCAGATGCGTCACCGCGATCAGAACGGAAGCGCTCATGCCGCCTCGCCGGCCGAATGGCGCAGCATCGCCGCGACCCGGTCGAGCCCGGCCTGCGCCGAGAAGGCGTCCGTCAGCCGGGCGTAGGCCGCCTCGCCCAGCGCCGCACGCCTATCGGGCACCCGCGCCACACCATCCAGCGCCGCTGCGAGTGCCGCCACATCGCCCGGCGGCACCAGCGAGCCCTCGACGCCATCGCGCACGAATTCCGGTATTCCTGCGAAATCGGTCGCGACGATCGGCAGGCCCTGGCTCGCCGCCTCCATCACCACATTGGGCAGGCCATCGCGGTCGCCGTCGCCGGCCTCCTTCGAGGGCAGCACGAAGAGGTCGGCCGCCCGCAGCGTGGCGATGACCTCGTCCTGCGCCTTCGGCCCGGCCCAGGTGATCTTGTCATCGAGGCCGAGCGCCTGCGCCTGCGCCTGCAAGGCCTTCAGCTTCTCGCCGCCGCCGACATGCGTGAGGTGCCAGTTGAGCGTGCAAGGCAGCTTGGCCAAGGCTTCCAGCAGATCGTCGAAGCCCTTCTTCGCAACGGCGCGCCCAATGGTGACGAAACGCACGGGATCGTTCGCGTCGGAGCCGTCCCGCTGCGACCGTGGTCCCGGTGCCGGAAAGCGCGCGAGATCGAGCCCATGATAGAGCAATGCGACCTTGTCCGGCCGGTCGGAGAGGCGTTCCAGCTCGCGATGCCCGTCGCGCGTGCAGGTCACGCCCCAGGCCGCCGAGGCGATCTTCTCGCGCTTTTCCCAGTCCTGCGTCGTCCAGATATCCTTGGCATGGGCCGAGAACGACCATGTCAGGCCGCCGAGCAGGGCGGCATAGCGGATCACGGAGGCCGGTGTGTGCAGGTAATGCACATGCAGGTGCCGGATCTCATCGGGCAATTCGCGCGCCATCACGCAGGCCTGCCCGAAGCGGCGCCAACGATTGCGCGTGCGATCGCGGAAGAGGTCGCGCAGGAAGACCGGCAGCAGCCGTAGCAGGCCGGGCCGCAGCAGGGCAGCGAACAGGCCGCGCGCCACGCGCAACGGCTCGTCGTGGAGGTATTCCGGCAGGTAACGCACCGGCGCCGTGATCTGATGGTGCATCAGATGCCTGGCCGCATCGGTCGGATGGCGCAGCGACCAGATCTCGAAAGGCAGGCCACGCTGCTGCAAGCCAAGCAGTTCCTGCGCGATGAAGGTCTCCGACAGGCGCGGATAGCCTTTCATCGCCACCGCGATGCGCGGCGCCGTCGCCGCCGTCATCGCCGGCCGATCAGCATGAAGCGCGTATAATTCTTCGTCGGCCGGGCACCTGCAAACCAGACCTCCGACAGCCCTGCCTGTTCGCGGAAAGCGTCGAGCGAGGGCACGCAGCTCCGGTGATCCGGCTCGCGGACATAATCGTTGGACTGCAACACCAGCGGCAGACCCCGCGGCAGGGTCGCGAGCCAGCCCGGCACGTCGTCGAGATGCTCGCAGCTCGTGTTGATGACGAGCCCCGGTGCCGGCGACTGCGCCGCGAAATCGACCGCCATCATGTCGGCCGTCACCGCGCGGAACCGGCCGGCCGCGACATGGCGGTGATTGAGTATCTCCGCGACCGGCTCGCAAGTTGGGTCGATATCGAGGCTGACGATGCCGGGGATCACGAGCCTGTCATCATCCAGCAGCAGCGCGCCGAGCACGCCATACCAGGCACCGAGCACCCAGACCGGCCCCGCGGGCTTCGCGTACGTCTCGGCCAGCGCCTCGACCAGCCATTGCTTGGAGGCGATCTGCTTGTGGTTGCAGGCGATCGAGAGGTCCGGCGGCGCGCCCTTGCCGTAGAGCCGCGCGATATCGGCGACGATGCGGTTGCCCGAGAGCGCCGCCATGCCGCGCAGCAGGTCGTGGAAGGCCTCTTGAGGCGGTTCGGGCGTCATGGGTCGGTCGTCATCCGGAGAAGGCGGCGGACCATAGACATGCGCGCCCGCAAAAAACCAGCCGCCCGCGCAAGGATCAGCCCTTTTCGCCCGTCTCGCCCTGCTCCTGCACCACTTCTGCCGACGCAGTCGCCTCGCCGCCGGCGACCTCTGGCACCGGCACCGCCACATCCTCGCGCTTGCGGCGGGCGATTTCCGGCGCGCTGGCGAAGCCATAGGCGGTCAACGGCTTCTCGCGCCCCTTGATCGCGATCTTCAACGTCGTGGTGCCGGCATAGCTGCGCCCGCTCGCCCGGATCGTGTCCTCGGACACCACGACATCGGCAAGCACGCGCCGCGTCGCAGATTCGAGCTGGCTCGCGACCATCACCGTCTCGCCGACCGTGATCTCGCGCCGGCCGAGATTGTCGTTCTCGACCGATCCGGTGATGGCGTCGCCGGTATGGATGCCGATGCCGATCCGCAGCGGCAGCGGCAGCGCCGCGCCATATTCGCGGTTGAGCGCATCGAGCGCGCGCACGATATCGCCGGCCGCCGCGATCGCCGCCTGCGCCCCCTTCGACGGCGGGCCCTCCAGGCCGAACACGGCCATGAAGCCATCGCCGTAGAAGGCATCGATCCGCCCTTCATGCGCGGTGATCGCCTGCCCCATCTCGTCGAAGAAGCGGTTGAGCAGGCCGATCAATTCGCGCGGCAATTGCCGCTCGGAGAGCGCGGAGAACGCCCTGAGATCGGCCACCACCACGGTCAGCCCCCGCTTGCCGGCGGCATCGTCCAGATCCAGGGCGCGCCCCGCGCCGGCATTGAGCCGCGAGGCCAGCAGGATCTGCACCTGCAGGTCTTCGCGCGGCCGGATCTGGCAGGCGAGCCGGACGCCTTCGGGCGCCGAGATCCGCCGCAGCAGCTTGGCCTCGTTCGGGCCAGGCTTCGGCAGGTTGTCGTTGCCGTCCATCACCAGCACGCGGCAGGTGGCGCAGCGCGCCCGCCCGCCGCAGAGCGCCGCATGGGGAATGCCGAAGCGCCGGAACATCTCGAGCACGGTCGGCCCCGGCGCCACCCGGCGCGTACCATGACCGACGAAGCGCACCGTGATCTGACGGGTCGTCCGGACCCTGATCTCCCGGGCGCCGATGAACAGCAGGAACGAGGCGACGAGCCCGTAGAAGGCGCCTTTACCCCACATCACGTCCCGGGCGAACATCGCCGCCTGCGCATCGCTGACCAGTTCGGCCGGCATCGCCAGTTGCTCGGCCTCCCGTGCCCCCACGGAGAAGCCGATGATGGCGAGCAGCGGGATCAGGATCGCCGCCAGCAGGAACGGGTCGCGCCAGTGGCGATAGCTGTCGCGGGCGCGCAGCATGAAATGGATGCCGATGATGCCATGCGTCCAGACCAGCAGCAGCAGCAGCGACTGCGTCAGCGCCAGCCCCGGCCAGAGCCGGCGCAGCACGGAACGGTAGCTCTCGTCGACACCGAAATAGATGCCCATGATCCGCGTGCTGATGATGTGGTCGACCAGCAGCAGCGGGATGGCGAGGCCGAGCGCGATCTGCAGCATCTCGCGCAGCGGCATCTTGAAGGTGCGCCGCTGCACCACGCGCAGCAGCGCGAAGACCGGGTGTACGACCAGCGCGCCATAGAGCAGGACCGTTCCGATCCAGGAATGCCAGACGCCATAACGCCAGTTCTGCACTTTCTCCATCGCATCGACGCCGAGGATGCCCACGGCGTGGTTGAGAAAATGGCTCGTGGCGAAGGTCAGCAGGATCAGCCCGGAGACGAACCGGATGTCGCGGCTCCAGGACGAGACCTGGTCCATGCTCGCGCCCATGCCGCCGCGAGGCATCCCGGTGCGGTTCGTGCCTGCGGCTTGCGGCCGGTTCATGCGCTGATCGACCCCGTCAAATGGTTTCGTGCTCTCGCAGCAGAACGGCCGCGAGCCGATGCACCCGGTCGGCCAGATCGCGGCAGACAGCAAGGCTGAACTCCGGCACCGTCTGAAGCAGTTCGAAGAACAGGTCTTTGGGAATCCGCAGGGCCAAAACGCGCGACTTCGCACTGACAGTGATGATGAAAGGCTTGCCGCTGAGCAGCGAAACGTCGCCGGTTATGCTGCCGGTATCCTTCACAAATCGCCGCTCCTCGCCGCCCTCGCCGGGCTGCGATATCTCGACCTCGCCTTCCATGATGACATAGACGCCAGCGAGCTTCTCCTGCGGGCTGATCAGGACGGCCCCGGGCTCGAATTGCAGCCGCTCGCCCATCAGCGCGACGAGCTTCAGCCGCGATGCCGGCATGTCCTGAAACAGCGGCATGCAGCGCAGGCAGCCGATATCGGTTTCCAGACTCATGACCGCGCCTCCATTCGCCCTGTGGTCTCGAAGTGCGACGCCCGGTCGTTGGCCGCCTCGGGCGCGCCGTTCGCCTCGACCGTTCCCGTCGCTCCGTGGAACACCACGCGCAGCGGGACCTCTCCCGCAAGATTAGCATCTCCGACCAGAAGAAACAGCGTCATGCCCGCGCAATAGCCGTGCAGCCGGGCCACGATCTCCTCCGGCTCGTCGGAAATCGCGAGCAGGGCCGAGATATCGAGCACCGCGATCTGCGGTGCCTTGACCAGCGCCTGCACCAGCGGCACGGCCTGCCGCAGCCGGGCCGGCAGGAAGCGCCCGCGGATGCCGCTCTCGGTATCGAGCCCAAGCCGGTACAGCGCATCGCCCAAGCCGGAACGGGAGAGCGCCTGCAGCACGATCTCGCCGACCTTGCGGGCGGCATCGGGCACGCCGTAGCCGATGCGCCCGAACATCAGGTTGTCGCGCACGCTGGCGCCGACCATCACCTTGTCGGGATCGTAGAAATCGACATCGTCGGCCGCATCGGCCGGCAGATGCTTGCGGAAGCTCTCGCGCGCCCGGAGGATGCGCCGTTCCAGCCGGGCGTCGATCAGGTTCAGCCTGTGCTTGGGCTCGATATAGCCGAGTGCCAGCGCCACGAGATCGCGCTCGGTCTCCTGGTCGAGCGGGTTGCGCATGTCGTGCTTGCCCAGCAGATCGGCCAGCTCGTTCAGGCGCTCGAACTCGAAATTGGCGCCGAAGGAATAGCGCTCGAACAGCGCGTGGCCCTGCGGCAGTCCCGCGAAGATTTCGACGACCGTCGCGACGATGCGCCCGCCCATCTCGGCCAAGGGTTCGACCAGCGACTCCGCCTTGAGGATCGACTGGGCATAGGGCTCGAACAGCAGGGTCGCGCTGTCGAAGCGCGTCGTCGTCCGCGTGCCGAAGATCAGGTTCTCGATGATCGGCGCATTGCGGTTGTAGCGGTCGAGCACGAAAGGCTCGATCAGGTCGCTCTGCTGAATCCGCGCGAGCTCGGCGGCGACCACGCGGCGCGCCGTGATGATGCGCTCGATCGCCTGCTCGCTGACGGGCCGTATCACCTTGCCGCCGAGACCGAGCTCGTAGACTTCCTGCGTGCAGCCGAAGACGTCGAGCAACTCATGGACCCGCCCCGCGAGCTCTGCCGCATCGGCCACGCCGACCCCTTCATAGTCGGTCCAGTCCGCCTCGAACGGAAAGGGTGAATTGCCCGAGCGGATCGCCTCGACGAAGCGGCGATGCTCCGGCTGCGAGACCGTGCCGCCCGTCTTCAGGTCGGGGCGCCGGCGCCGCAGCGGCAGCAGGATGTTGTCGCGCATCGAGCCGGCGATGATCTCGGGCTCGTCGCCGGAATAGCCGATGAGATGGCTTGCCCGCTCCACCGACATACCCGCCAGCGGCTCGCCATCGATCAGCACGCGCCCGGTATAGCTCGTCGCCTGCCGGCCGAGGATGCGGCCGAGCACGTCCTTGCCGCCGCCTTGCGGACCGACCACCGCGACCATGCCGGGTCGTTGCAGGCTGAACGAGAGCGGCGTCAGCAGCGGCTGGCCGCGATTGTCCAGCATCTGCACGGATTCGAGCCGGACCTCGCCCTTGGCCGGCAGGACCGAGACGCCGTTCTCCTCCTCGAGGACCAGCGTCTCGTCGCTGTTGAACTGCTGGATCACCTGGTCGTACTTGATCGTGACGTCGTTGCGCTGCTGGTCCCAGTCGATCAGTTCCTTGATCGGCGGCGGCAGGTCGCGATAGGCGGCGATCACCGCAACGAGCTGGCCGATATCGAGCCGCCCCTGCAGGGCGAAGAAGCCGCCGATGGCGTAGAAGAAGAACGGCGTGATCTGGGCCAGCAGGTTGTTCAGGAATTTGACCGCGAATTTGCGCTTGTAGAGCGCGTAGCGGATGTCGAAGAGCCGCCCGAGCCGACCGGCGATGTCGGACTGCACATAGGCCGTCGCGCCATGGCCCTGGATCATCGGCCCGGCATCGACGATCTCGCCGATCCGGCCCGCGAGCTGGCGCGAGGCGATCTGGCGCTCACGGCCGAGCCGGAGCTGCTCGCGCCGCAGGATCGGGATGATGATCGCCTGCGCCAGCACGATCAGCAGCGCGATCGAGCCCAGCCAGAAGCTCTGCGCCATGATGAAGACGAGCGCCGTCAGCGCCTGGCTCAGCAGGAAGACCGGCTGGATGAAGGCATCGCCGACGAAGCCGCCGATCGGCTCGACCTCGTCCTTGATCATGCTGGCGACCTCGGCCGGCTTGACCGATCGGATCTCCTCCGGCCGGAAGCGCATCAATTGGCTGAACAGGTCGTAGCGCATCCGCCTGAGCATCCGCTCGCCAAGGATGCCCTTGCGCACGTTGATGACGTATTTGAAACCGCCATTGATCAGGACCAGCACCAGGAAATAGCTGCTCAGGCCGATCAGCAGCCCGTATTGGCCGACCTGGATGCCGTCTGAAATCTTGTAGCTGGCCCCGCCCAGCCATGACGGCAGGTGCAGGGTGAAGTCCATCAGCGTGGCGGTGGTCCTGCCGTCCTTGAAGGCGCCGCCCTGGATCGCATCGTTGACGATGCGCTTGGGCACGTCGAACGAGGCCCAGTTGAAGGGAATCGAGACAAGGATGATCAGCAGGACGACGACCTGCTCTGCCCGGCTCTTCTGCCAGATGTAACGGAAGAGATTGGACTCCAAAGGGCAACCCTGTACCGAAGCGCTCGCAGCGCAAGCTCGACCGGGTCCGGCGGGCCCGAAACGACCATATGTGGTGAGGTTGCGGCCGAGTGCAATGCGCGCCACGCTGCCGCCGTGCCGGCATTGCAGGGTGGAGGCGAGGTCGATCGTCGGGGGAAGCGTGAACAGGATCGTCGCATCGGGAATGCTGTGCTGCGCGGCGATGATCGGCCTTGCCGGTGCGTTGACGGCCCCGGCGCGCGCCGAAGCCGGCGCCGATCCCAGGCAGCGCATCCTGCGCGACGGCTTCGAACAGGGCGGCTTCGCCCCGGAAGGCGGGCTTTTCTATAAGACCAACCCCGAGCAGCGTTTCGGGCGCGTGATTTTCAACGGCGCGGCGCCCTATAGCGGCGCCGGTGCCGTCACCCTGATCGCGACGCCGTCCTGTCTTCCGCATGCGGTGGGATGCAGCGAGCGGGCCGAGATCTGGGAGCGCCCGGAGGTGCTCGTCCCCTTCTACAGCACGGTCTGGTACGGCTTCGCGCTGCGCCTCAACGATCCGCTCGCCCAGGACGATCGCAGATATGTGATCGCCCAGTGGAAGCGCGAGATTCTGCCGGAGGCCGTCGGCGACTACTCGCCCTTTCTGGCTTTGCGCCTCTATCGCGGCCGGCTCGGCATCACCGTCGAGACCGATCTGATTCCCTCCTACCCGATCGGCAGCAGCGAACGCCCCGCAGGCTGCCTGCCGGGCGAAGCGCTCGTCATCAGCCGCACAGAGGCGCAGCAGACGCGCGCGCTCGTCGCCATCGAGAGCGGCACGACCACGGAGAATTACCCGAGCTATTTCAATGCCTGCGCACCTGGAATCCAGGTCCAGCATCATGCCGACCTGCCCTCGGCACAGCAGGGCTGGATCGATTTCGTCGTCCGCTCCGGGCCCGGCCCCGACGGCGATGGCCGTATCGAGATCATCGCCGACGGCGTCCATATCGTGACCGTCACGGGCCATATCGGCCATGGCGGCCCGGGGCTCGACGACAACCAGTATTTCAAGATGGGCCCCTACCGCGCACCGGCCCCCTTGCCCTGGAGCATCAGCTACGACGATTTCCGACGCGGCCCCCGTTGCAGCGATGTCATCCGCATCGGGCAATGCCCGCCCGAACCGCCACAGGCGTCGAAAGCGATTGGCAAGCCGCCGCTTTCGACGTCTAGTGACGTGAAGAAAGCCAAGGAGCCATAGGTTCCCGGGGACGTGCCGCTGCAGACCATGGATATCCTGCGCATCAACGACCTGCGTATCGGCTTCACGATCCACGGCCTCGCCCGTGACGTCGTGAAGGGCGTCAGCCTGCGCGTTCCCGCCGGCAAGACCGTCGCGCTGGTCGGCGAATCCGGTTCCGGCAAATCGGTGATCTCGCAGGCCATCATGGGGCTCCTGCCCCGCGCCGGCGGCATCACCGGCGGCGAGATCCTGTTCCGCGACCCGCAGGCGCCCGAGACCGTCGTCGACATCGCGACGCTGCCCGCCGAGGGCGAAGGCATCAGGGCGCTGCGCGGCGGCCGCATCGGCATGATCTTCCAGGAGCCGATGTCGTCGCTCTCGCCGGTCCACACCATCGGCGACCAGATCGAGGAAGCGCTGCTCCTGCACCGGCCGATGCCGAAAGCGGAAGCCCGCGAATTGATCGAGGCGATGCTGAGGCGCGTCGGCTTTAAGGACCCGAAGCGCGCCTTCGGACTCTATTCCTTCGAGCTCTCCGGCGGCCTGCGCCAGCGTGCCATGCTCGCGATGGCGCTGATCTGCCAGCCGGCCCTGCTGATCGCCGACGAGCCGACCACCGCGCTCGACGTCACCATTCAGGCCCAGGTGCTCGACCTGATGCGCGATCTCCAGGCCGAGATGGGCATGGCGATCCTGCTCATCACCCATGATCTCGGCGTCGTCGCCAACATGGCCGACGAGGTCGTCGTGATCTTCCACGGCGAAATCATGGAGCGCGGCCCGGTCGAGGACATCTTCCGGCGCCCGCGCCATCCCTATCTCAAGGCCCTGCTCGACGCCTCCCCGCATTTCGACATGCAGGATGGCGAGCGGCTGGTCGCGCTCAGAGAGGCGCGCCCGCGCCCGGTTGTCGCCGCGCCCCCGCCGAAGCCCGCTGCGGACGCAGCCCCGCTGCTCAGCGTCCGCGGCCTGCACAAGACCTATGTCACCGGGTCGCGCGGATTCTTCGGCAAAGGCAGCCAGACCAGCGTCAAGGCCGTCGATGATGTCTCTTTCGATATCAGGCGCGGCGAATGCCTTGGCCTCGTCGGCGAAAGCGGCTGCGGCAAGACCACCGTCAGCAAGATCATCATGCGCGCTGTCACGCCCGATTCCGGCGAGATCGTCTTCGACGACGGGCGCCAGCGGGTCGACGTGCTCGGGCTCGACGGCGAGGATCTCCGCAGGTTCCGCCCGCGCGTCCAGATGATCTTCCAGGACCCGGTCTCGTCGCTGTCGCCACGCATGACCGTGATGAACATCCTGCGCGAGCCGTTGGTCATTCATGACCGGGGCGATGCGGCAGAACAGGACGAGCGGGTGCGCAATCTGATGCAGGATGTCGGGCTCGATACCCGCTTCCTCAACCGCTATCCGCATTCCTTCTCGGGCGGACAGCGCCAGCGGATCGGCATCGCCCGTGCGCTCGCGCTCGATCCGGAACTGATCATCTGCGACGAGCCCGTCTCGGCGCTCGACGTCTCCGTTCAGGCCCAGATCCTCAACCTGCTCAAGGACCTGCAGGCCGAGCGCGGCCTGACCTTCCTCTTCATCTCGCACAATCTCGCCGTGGTGAACTACATGGCGGACCGGATCGCGGTGATGGCCAATGGCAGGATCGTCGAACTGGCGCCGCGCCACGCCCTCTTCACCCGTCCGACCCACCCCTACACCAAGGCATTGCTGCGCTCGGTACCCTTCGCGGATCTCGACCGCAGACTCGACTTCAAGCTGGCGGCGCCCGGCGGGGCCTCCGACGACAGCCACTGGGACAAGGCGTTCAAGGCCGGAGCGGACGAGGACGCACTGGCGCATCTGCCACTCGGCGACGGCCATTACGTGCTGGCGCGGCGCAATGCCGATATCCGGGAGCTGGTGCCATGACGCAGCGCCGCCGCCATCCGACCCGCCGCACCGCCCTGCTGCTCGGCACCGCCGCCCTGGCCGGAGCGAGCCTGCCGCGCCCGTCGCGTGCCGCGCCCTTCTCCGGCCCGGTGATCGACAGCCCGTTCTTCGCGGAGCGTGTCGCAGCCGGCACCCTGCCGCAGGCCGCGGCGCGCCTGCCCGCCAATCCGCGCATCATCGATCTCGCGCAGCGCGGCCGGCAGCCCGGCCGCCATGGCGGCAATATCCGGCTGCTCATGGGCGACCAGCGCGACATCCGCATGATGACGCTCTACGGCTACACGCGCCTGATGGTCTATGACGACAACCTGGAGCTCGTGCCCGATATCCTCGAGAGCTGCGACGTCGAGGAAGGCCGCATCTTCACGCTCAAGCTGCGTGAGGGCCATCGCTGGTCTGATGGATCGCCCTTCACCTCGGAAGATTTCCGCTACTGGTGGGAGGATATCGCCAACAACAAGCGGCTCTCGCCGGGCGGCCCTCCGCAGGCCCTGCTCTCGGCCGGCGAGCCGCCCGTCTTCGAAATCCTGAGCGAGCGGGAGATCCGCTATAGCTGGAGGGTCCCGAACCCGGTCTTCCTGCCGGCGCTGGCGGGCGCCCAGCCGACCTATCTCTTCATGCCCTCGGGCTATCTCAAGCAGTTCCACGAGAAGCACGCCCCCAAGCACGAGCTGGCCCAGCGCGTGAAGGAACACAGGGTGCGGGACTGGGGGGCGCTGCACGAGCGGCTGTCGCGCATGTACCGGCCGGAGAATCCGAAGCTGCCGACGCTGGAACCCTGGCGCAGCACCACGCCGCTCCCGGCCGAACAGTTCGTCTTCGAGCGCAACCCCTATTTCCACCGGGTCGACGAGAACGGCCGGCAATTGCCCTATGCCGACCAGGTGACGATAACGATCGGCACCAGCGCGCTCGTCCCGGCCAAGACCGCGGCCGGCGAGGCCGATCTCCAGGCCCGCTACATCCGCTTCGACAACTACACCTTCCTGAAGGAAGCCTCGAAGCGGATGAATTTCGACGTCAAGCTGTGGAAGCGGGCCGAGGGTGCCTATTTCGCCCTGCTCCCCAACCTGAACGCGATCGACCCGGTCTGGCGCGACCTCAACCGCGATATCCGCTACCGCCAGGCGATCTCGGTCGCGATCAGCCGCAAGGACGTCAACAAGGTCATCTTTTTCGGGCTGGCCCGCGAGAGCGGCAACACCGCCCTCCCTGAAAGCCCTCTCTACGATGCAAGGCTGGCGGAGCTCTGGACCCAGCACGACCCGGCGCTGGCGAACCGGCTGCTCGACGAGATCGGCCTGACCAAGCGCGATGATGACGGCATCCGCCTTTTCCCGGACGGACGCCGGCTCGAATTCACCATCGAGACCGCCGGCGAGAGCACCGAGGAGACCGACATCCTCGACCTGCTGAAGCAGGATTTCATCGATGTCGGCATCAAGATCTATCCGCGCTCGACCCAGCGCGACGTCTTCCGCCGCCGCATCCTCGCCGGCCAGACCGTGATGTCGGCCTGGGCGGGCATGGACAATGCGCTCGTCACCTCCGACATGGAACCGGACGCGCTGGCGCCGACCTCCTCGGCCCAGTTCCAGTGGCCGCGCTGGGGCCAGTTCATCGAGAGCGGCGGCCGCGAGGGCGAACGGCCCGCTTTGGCCGAGGTCAACGAGCTCGTGCGGCTCTACGAGGAATGGCGCGTGAGCTCGACCCGCGACCAGCGCCGCGCCATCTGGCACAAGATGCTGGCGATCAATGCCGAGCAGCTCTTCACCATCGGCGTGATCAACAGCACCTTGCAGCCGATCGTCGTCTCGAACGACCTTCGCAACGTGCCCGAGAAGGGCCTCTACAGCTTCGAGCCCGGCGCCTTCATCGGCCGCTACATGCCTGACACCTTCTGGTTCGACAGGCCAGAAACGAAAGCCTGACGCGTGCTGATCCGCTACATCCTCAAGCGCATCCTGATCATGATCCCGACGCTGATCGTCACCAGCGCGCTGATCTTCACCGTGATCAACCTGCCCGAAGGCGATTATTTCGAGACGCTCGCCGCCGAGATGCAGGCCCAGGGCGAGAAGGCGGACATGAGCCGCATCGAGTTCCTGAAGAAGGAATACGGCTTCGACAAGCCGCCGGTGGAACGCTATGTCCGCTGGGTCGCCGGCCTGCTCCAGGGCGACATGGGCTATTCCTTCGAGTACCAGCGCCCGGTGCGCGAGATCGTCGGCGACCGCCTGATCCTGACGATGATGGTCTCCTTCGCCACCATCATCTTCACCTGGGTCGTCGCCTTCCCGATCGGCATCTACTCGGCCACGCACCAGTATAGCTGGGGCGATTACGGCCTGACCTTCCTCGGCCTCGTCGGGCTTGCCGTGCCGCATTTCCTGCTGGCGCTGGTCTTCATGTATTTCGCCAATATCTGGTTCGGCACCTCGATCGGCGGACTCGTCGACCCCGCCTATCTCAACCAGCCGATGAGCTGGGCCAAGCTCAAGTCGGTGCTCGAGCATCTCTGGATTCCCGTCATCATCATCGGCGCCGGCGGTACCGCCGGCATGATCCGGGCGCTGCGAGCCAACCTCCTCGACGAATTGCAGAAGCAGTACTACGTCACCGCCCGCGCCAAGGGGCTGCCGCCAGGCAAGGCCCTGCGCAAGTATCCGCTGCGCATGTCGCTCAACTTCTTCATCTCGGATATCGGCGACATCCTGCCCTCCATCGTCTCGGGCGCAGAGGTCGTCGCCATCGTGCTCTCCCTGCAGACCACCGGCCCGCTGCTGATCCGCGCCCTGCAGAGCCAGGACATGTATCTTGCCGGCTCCTTCCTGATGTTCCTCTCCTTCCTGACCGTGATCGGCGTGCTGATATCGGACATTGCGCTCGCCATCCTGGATCCCCGCATCCGTCTCCAGGGAGCGGCGACCAAGTGAAGGCGACGACGCTCAACCATCTGCCACCGGACGGCGCAGCCCTGCCCCACGAGGTCTCGACGGCGCCGTTCGAGCCCTATGCCACCGAGGCGATGACGCCGGAGCAGGAGCGGGTCTACCTCGCCTCGCAATGGCAGTTGATGTGGTGGAAGTTCCGCAAGCACAAGCTCGCGGTCATCTCCGCCTTCGTGATCGTCGCCATCTACGCGATGGCGGCCTTTGCCGAATTCCTCGCGCCCTATCACTACACGACGCGCAATACCGATTTCATCCGGGCGCCGGCCCAGAGCATCAATCTCTTCCACGAAGGCAATTTCGTCGGGCCGTTCGTCTACCCGTACACGCTGCGCCTCAACATGGAGAACCTGAAGCGCGAATACGAGGTCGACACGACCCGCCCGCAGAAGCTGCGCTTTTTCTGCAAGGGCGACGACTATAATTTCTGGGGCCTGATCCCCGGCAACACGCATCTCGTCTGCGCACCCGAGGGCGGCACGCTTTACCTGCTCGGCTCCGACCGGCTCGGCCGCGACATGCTCTCGCGTATCCTCTATGGCGGGCGCATCTCGCTCTCGATCGGCCTGCTCGGCGTCTCCGTCTCCTTCGTGCTCGGCGTCATCATCGGCGGCATCGCCGGCTATTATGGCGGCCGCGTCGATCTCTTCATCCAGCGCATCATCGAGATCGTGCAGTCGTTGCCGCATATCCCGCTCTGGCTGGCGCTGGCCTCGATCCTGCCGCCGACCTGGAGCCCGCTGCTGGTCTATTTCGGCATCACCGTGATCCTCGGCCTGATGGACTGGACCGGCCTTGCCCGCTCCGTGCGCTCGAAGCTGCTCTCGCTGCGCGAGGAGGATTACGTCGTCGCCGCCCAGCTCATGGGAGCGAAGCCGCGCCGCATCATCGCACTGCATCTCGTGCCCGGCTTCATGAGCCACCTCATCGCCTCCGCCACGATCACCATCCCCAAGACCATCCTGGGCGAGACGGCGCTGTCCTTCCTCGGCTTGGGCTTGCGGCCACCGATCACGAGCTGGGGCGTGATGCTCAACGAAGCCCAGAACATCAATGTGGTGGCGCTCTATCCCTGGCTGCTCTATCCGGTCGTCCCCGTGATCGTGATCATCCTCGCCTTCAACTTCCTCGGCGACGGCCTGCGCGACGCGGCCGATCCCTACCGCTGACAGCATCACCGACCCCGAAGACCATCTTGCGCATCGCTTTCCACACCCCGCTCAATCCGGTCGGAGACGGCGGCGTCTCCGGCGACCGCCGCATGGCCAGCCAGCTCATGGCGGCGCTCGAAAGCCTCGGCCATGTCGTCGAGCCGGTCGCGGCACCGAAGACCTATTTTCGCGAACCTGATTCCGCCCGCTTCGCCAGTGCCTCGGCCGATGCCGCCCACCTGCGCGATGCCCTGCTCGCCGGCTACGGTGAGGGTCGGCCGCGCCCCGATCTCTGGTTCACATACCACAACTACTATCGCTCGCCGGACTTCCTCGGTCCCGGGATCGCGGCAGTGCTCGGCATCCCCTATGTCACCGCCGAATCCAGCGATTCCGCCCGGCGTGCCACCGGCCAATGGGCAGAGTACACCGCCGTCGTGCGACAAGCCCTGGCCGCCGGCGACGTCCATTTCTACTTCACCGACCGTGACAGGCAGGGGCTCGTGCGCTGGGAGAACGAAGGCACGGCGCTGCTCGCCCTGCCTCCCTTCGTCGCGATCGGCCCCGACCATCAGCCCCGGACCGACGGGCCAGGCCCGCCGCGCCTCGTCACGGTCGCCATGATGCGCGAGGGCGTCAAGCTGGAGAGCTATCTTACGCTCGCCCGCATCCTCGACCGCTGCCGGAAAGAAGACTGGACGCTCAGCATCATCGGCGACGGCCCGCGCCGCGCCGAGGTCGCCGGGGCTTTCGCCAGCTTCTCCGAAGGCCGCATCGACTGGCGCGGCCAGCGCGACCGCGATGCCATCCAGGCCGAGCTCGCCCGACACGACATCTTCCTTTGGCCGGGCATCGGCGAGGCCTACGGATTGGTCTATCTCGAAGCCCAGGCCGCGGGACTGCCGGTCGTCGCCTTCGACAGCGGCGGCGTCGCCGAGACGGTGAAGGCCGACGAAACTGCCTTGCTCGCCCCGGAGCGCGACGAAGAGGCTCTCGCAGCGGCACTCGCCAGCTTGCTGCGCGACAAGGCGCTGCGTGCAGACATGGGCGCCGCCGCACGCCGCTTTATCGTGACGGAGCGCACGATCGCCCGCGCCGCCGAAAGGCTGGCCCAAGGTCTCGCCCTCGCCATGAGGAATCACCGCGCCAAGTCGCAATCGTCCGCCGGGAAAGCCATGCCATGACGGCCTCGCACTGGCAGGCGCTCACCGGCGAGCTCGATCACTGGAGCACGTCCGGCCGCACGATCCGCCTCTGGCTGCGCGACGATGACGCCGTGGCGCCAAGCCCCGCACTCGACCGCCTGACTGGCCTCGCCGAGCGTTTCGCCGTCCCGGTCCTGCTCGCGGTCATTCCCCTGCTGGCCGAGTCCGCACTGGCGACGGCTTTGCGCGGCATGCCGCTGCTTCGGCCCTGCCAGCACGGCAGCAGCCACCGCAACCACGCCCCTGCCGGCAGCAAGAAATCGGAGTTCGGCGCAGAACGCGCCCCCACCGATGTCGATGCAGACATCATGCACGGCCGGCAGCGCCTGCATGATCTCCTCGGAGACGCCGTTCTGCCGGTCTTCGTGCCGCCATGGAATCGGATCGCCCAGAGCCATGCCGCGCGGCTCGGCGCCCTCGGCTTCGCCGGCCTCTCCTGCTTCCGCACCTATCGCCATGGCCCGGAGGGAGGCCCGCGCCTGCTCAACACCCATGTCGACATCATGGACTGGCATGGTGGCCGCGTCGGCCGCCCGGCGCCGGACATCCTCGCCGAACTCGTCGCTCTGCTGGCACAGCGGCGGCAAGCCGAAGCCGGCGACTGCGAGCTGGGCCTGCTCCTGCATCACCGCGACCACGATGACACCGCCTGGTCCGCCCTCGCCGACCTCCTCCAGGCCGCCAGTCACCCAGCCATCCACCTGACCGATCCGGCAAGCTTCGTCCGACCGGCGGATAGCGACCGGCAAGGCGATTCCGAGCCGCGATGACCGCTGCGACCCGCCAAGGTTTTTCTCGTTCGGCGACAGGTCGATGGGCTTGGATCGTCCCCGGCGACCCGTTATAATCACTACAGAGTTTTCCAACTGCGTTCGTCCTCGCCAAGAGGTCGTCTGGCCTTTTCCGGAGGGCGGCGTTCCGATGCCTTCAAACGTCGTCGACCTTGCCGGCGCCGAACGCGCGCCGCGTAGCCCCCATGCTCCGCGCGTCCTGATCTACAGCCACGACACCTTCGGGCTCGGCCATATCCGCCGGTGCCGCGCCATCGCCAATGCGCTGATCGCGAGCTTTCCGCATATCTCGGTGATCATCGTCTCCGGCTCGTCGGTGATCTCGAGCTTCCAGTTCGGCGACGGCGTCGACTATGTCCGCATCCCCGGCGTCGAGAAGCAGAGCGACGGCAGTTACGAGCCGCACCATCTCAATCTCGACCTCGGCGACACGATCCGCCTGCGGGCCGACATCATCAAGCAGACCGTGCTGTCCTTCGATCCCGACGTGGTCATCGTCGACAAGGAACCGGTCGGCCTGCGCGGCGAGCTCAAGCCCTCGCTCGACATCCTGCGCCGGCGCGGCGCCCGCATCGTGCTCGGCCTGCGCGACGTGCTCGACGAACCCGCCGCAGTGCTGGAGGAATGGAGCCGCAACGGCGCGCTGGAAGCGCTCGACACGGTCTATGACGACATTTTCGTCTACGGTCTGGAGAACGTCTATCAGCCCCTGATCGGCCTGCCGGACCAGCACCGCTTCGCCGACAAGCTCCGCTACATGGGCTATCTCAAGCGCGCGGTGCCGAGCCCGATGCCGCCGAACCGCTATCCGCGCATCACCAAGCAGCCCTTTATCCTCGTCACGCCGGGCGGCGGCGGCGATGGCGCCGGCGTGATCGACTGGGTGATCTCGGCCTATGAGACCGATCCGACGATCGAATTGCCTGCGCTCATCGTCTTCGGCCCCTTCATGTCGCGCGAGAAGCGCAAGGAATTCGCCGAGCGCATCGCCCGCAATCCCAAGCTCGAAGGCCTCGGCTTCGAGCCGCGCCTCGAATTGCTGATGAACCGCGCCCACTGCGTCGTGGCGATGGGCGGCTACAACACCTTCTGCGAGATCCTCTCCTTCGACAAACCGGCGCTGATCGTGCCGCGCGTCCGGCCGCGCCTCGAACAGGCGATCCGCGCCGGCCGGGCCGACGAGCTCAAGCTGGTCGATGCCCTCTACGACCCCTCCCAGACCGGCGAGGGCGAACGCGACCCGCGGGTGATGGCCGCAGCGCTCCATGCCCTGCCGCGCCGCCCGCCCCCATCGCAAGCCTTCGTGCCCGATCTGCTCGACGGCCTTCCCGCGATCAGCCGCGCTCTTGCCGGCGACCTCTCCATGCCCGTCCGTGGCCGTGCGCTCGCGCAGACGGCTGCGACGAGCTGACCCACCGTTCGGGCCACGCCGGGCGCGTCGCGGCGCTGGTCAAGCTCCTCTCATGGTCCTAAGCCTGTCGCCATGACGTTTTCCAACACCCTCGTGTCCGTCGCGGTCGGCGCCGTCGCCGTCGTCCTGCTGGTCGGGCTGATCAACATGTTGCGCGGCGGCAGCGCCAACACCTCGCAGCGATTGATGCGCCTGCGCGTCATCCTGCAGTTCGTCGCAATCGTTCTGATCGTCATCGTGCTGTGGTGGCGCAACGGCTGAGCACCTGCGACACTGCGCGCAAGCCTTTGAAATAATTGAATCGAGCTTCCTGCCCGGCTGTGGATGAGAGCCCGACTTTCCGGGCTCCGCCACATTCCGGACACGAGTATGTGTGTTTCACTAACGTCTGCTCACACACCAATTGCCGAAGGCCCATGGTCCGCGTCGCGTTGCTGTCACTTGCCGTCTGCCTGGCCGCCTCTGCCGCTCCCGCGCAGACCCGGTCCCTCTCTGGCAGTGTCTCCAGCTACGCCCCCGCCGCCGAAGCGCCCGCCCCTGCCTGGGAGGCCCGCATAGGCGCCGGCCTCGCCAATCCCGGCGGCCGGGAGAGCGGCCTGCCCAACCTGAGCGCGGACCTGCTGTCGCCACGCCTCATTCCGTTGAGCGACCGCATCGCCGCGGCCTTCATCCCGCGCTTCAACATGGGTGCGAACGTCAATCTCAACGGCACGCGCTATGCCTATGCCGGCGCGACCTGGTCCTTCGACGTGACCCGGGACATCTTCGTCGAGGCGAGCCTCGGCGCCGCCCTGAACGACGGCAAGACCGGGCTGGTCGTCCCCGAGAATCGCCTCGCCGTCGGCTGCAATAGCGGCACGCGCGAAGCCGCCGCCCTCGGTTTCCGGCTCTCGGACCGCTGGAGCCTCGTCACCACGCTCGAGCATTTCAGCACGGTCGGCTGCTCCGACAAGCCCGGCACCGGCAACCGCGGCCCCGCCAATATCGGCGCAAGGCTCGGCTACACTTTCTGACGGCCGGCCCCGGCGCAAACGCGCTTCCGTCCGGCCGCCGCCGCGTTATAAGCGTGGCATGGTCAAGCTCAACCGCATCTACACGCGCACCGGCGACAATGGCACGACCGGACTGACGAGCGGCCCGCGCCGCCCCAAGTGCGACCTGCGCGTCGCCGCCTACGGCACCGTCGACGAGACCAATGCCTGCCTAGGCCTCGCCCGCCTGCATGCAGCCACGGAAGACGCCCTGGTCGATGCCATGCTCGGCCGGATCAGCAACGACCTCTTCGATCTCGGCGCCGATCTCTCGACGCCCGAGACCGACAAGCCCCTGGCTTTCGAGCCCCTGCGCATCGTCCAGGCCCAGGTCGACCGGATCGAGGCCGAGATCGACGCGTTGAATGCCGATCTCGCTCCCTTGCGCTCTTTCGTCCTGCCGGGCGGCACGCCGGCCGCGACCCATCTTCATCTCGCCCGCACCGTGAGCCGCCGGGCCGAGCGCCTGATGACGGAGCTTGCCGCGACCGAGGGCGAGGCGGTCGCCGCGCCCGCCCTGAAATACATCAATCGCCTCTCGGACTTCCTGTTCGTCGCCTCCCGCTACCTCAATGCCAAGGCAGCCGGCGACGTGCTCTGGGTGCCCGGCCAGAACCGCTGAGATCAGCCATGTTCGTCCCCCTGCATGACGGCGTGCCGCTGCGTTTCATGCGAACGCCCTACATCACGTATGGGCTGATCGGGGCCTGCCTCGCCCTGCAGATCGTGCTGCAGCTCTGGCCGGGCCAGGAGGCGGAGCTGGCGATTATGGCCGGCTTCGGCATGATTCCCTCGGTGCTGTTCGGCACGGCGCAACTGCCGGAAGGCCTCGCCCATGTCCCGGCATGGGCGACCCTGTTCAGCAACATCCTGCTGCACGCCAATCTCGCCCATCTCGTCGGGAACATGCTGTTCCTCTGGGTCTTCGGCGACAATGTCGAGGACGCGATGGGCCACGCCCGCTTCCTCGCCTTCTTCTTCCTCTGCGGGCTCGGCGGCTCGCTCTTCCATGCCGGCATGTATCCGGATTCGCAGCAGCCGTTGATCGGCGCATCCGGCGCCATCTCCGGCGTCATCGCCTCCTATCTGATGATCTATCCGCAGGTCCGGATCTGGGGCCTCGCCTTCAACTGGATTCCGATCCACATCCCGGCGCTCTATGCGCTCGGCGGCTGGATCCTGCTGCAAGCCGCCGCCGCGCTGCTCGGCGCCGACGGCAATGTCGGCTGGTGGGCGCATCTCGGCGGGCTGGCGACGGGCGCCGCACTGACCCCGCTCTTCGTGCACCGCAGCATCGCCCTGTTCGGACGTAAGCCCGCCCGTGGCTGAAGCCGCGCTGTTTTGCCCCCGAGCCGTGTCTGGCCGGGCGTTGACAAGCGCAAACGGGCGTCGTTACGGTCCCAACGCATTCCAGCCGAGGGCCGCGATGCCGCTGTCCTGCCGTCAGGTACGCTGCGGTGTGAGGCTCATCTTTTCTGAACGGTGATCTGGCGATGAAGATCTTGGTGCCCGTCAAGCGGGTTGTCGATTACAACGTGAAGATCCGCGTGAAGGCGGACGGGTCGGGCGTCGAGCTCGCGAACGTCAAGATGTCGATGAACCCGTTCGACGAGATCGCCGTCGAGGAGGCCCTGCGCCTCAAGGAAGCCGGCAAGGCGACCGAGGTGGTCGTGGTTTCGATCGGCCCGGCGCAGGCTGCCGAGACGATCCGCACCGGCCTCGCCATGGGCGCCGATCGCGGCATCCTGGTGAAGGTCGAGGGCATCGTCGAGCCGCTCGCCGTCGCCAAGCTCCTGAAGAAGGTCGTCGAGCAGGAAGGCCCCGGCCTCGTCATCCTCGGCAAGCAGGCGATCGACGACGATTGCAACCAGACCGGCCAGATGCTCGCCGCGCTGCTCGGCTGGGGCCAGGGCACGTTCGCTTCCAAGGTCGAGCTGGCCGCGGATTCGGTCGACGTCACCCGCGAGGTCGATGGCGGCCTGCAGACGGTGACGCTCAAGCTCCCCGCGATCGTCACGACGGACCTGCGCCTGAACGAGCCGCGCTATGCCTCGCTGCCGAACATCATGAAGGCGAAGAAGAAGCCGCTCGACGAGACCACGGCCGAAGCGCTCGGCGTCGATGTCGCGCCGCGTCTCAAGGTGCTGAAGACGGTCGAGCCCGCCGGCCGCTCCGCCGGCGTCAAGGTGGCCAATGCCGCCGAACTCGTCTCCAAGCTCAAGACCGCCGGGGTGATCTGATGACCACGTTGCTGATCGCCGAACACGACAACGCCTCGATCAAGGACGCCACCGCCAAGGCGCTGACCGCTGCCGCCAAGCTCGGCGGACCGGTCCACATCCTCGTCGCCGGCCAGGGCTCGAAGGGCGCGGCCGATGCCGCCGCCAAGCTCACCGGCGTCGAGAAGGTGCTGCTCGCCGATGACGCGGCTTACGGCCATGCGCTGGCCGAGCCGCTGGCGGCGCTGATCGTCAAGCTCGCGGGGGCTTACGACGCCATCGCCGCCCCCTCGACCACCACCGGCAAGAACGTGCTGCCGCGCGTCGCCGCCCTGCTCGACGTGATGCAGGTCTCGGATGTCAGCGCGATCGTCTCGCCCGATACGTTCGAGCGCCCGGTCTATGCCGGCAATGCCATCCAGACCGTGCAGTCGACCGACGCCAAGAAGCTGCTCACCATCCGCACGGCCTCCTTCGCGGCGGCAGGCGAAGGCGGCTCGGCCCCGGTCGAGAGCGTCTCGGCCGCCGAGAACTCCGGCAACTCGTCCTTCAAGGGCGAGGAGGTCGCGAAGTCCGACCGTCCGGAGCTGGCCTCGGCCAAGATCATCATCTCGGGCGGCCGCGCGCTGGCCTCGGCCGAGAATTTCGGCAAGGTGATCGAGCCTGTCGCCGACAAGCTCGGCGCCGCGATGGGCGCCTCGCGCGCCGCGGTCGATGCCGGCTACGCTCCCAACGACTGGCAGGTCGGCCAGACCGGCAAGGTCGTCGCCCCCGAGCTCTACATCGCGGTCGGCATCTCCGGCGCGATCCAGCATCTCGCCGGCATGAAGGACTCCAAGGTCATCGTCGCCATCAACAAGGACGAGGAAGCGCCGATCTTCCAGATCGCCGATTACGGCCTCGTCGGCGACCTCTTTACCGTCCTGCCGGAGCTCGACGCAGAACTCGCCAAAGCCGGCAAGTAAGGCCGGCACCACCCTTCCGGGCCGCCCCAGGGCGGCCCGTTCCGCTCCTGCGGGAGCCTGAAAGTTCATCCGGGATCAAACCATGTCGGACCACGCGATCAAGACGATCGGCATCATCGGTGCAGGCCAGATGGGCAACGGCATCGCCCATGTCGCGGCGGCGGCCGGCTTCGATATCCGGCTGCACGACATCGCCGAGGAGCGGATCAACGCCGCGCTCGCGACGATCGACGGCAACATGGCCCGTCAGGTCTCGAAGGGCGCCCTTGCCGAGGAGGAACGCCGCGCTGCGATCGCGCGCATCCGCCCCGCCGTCGGGCTCGCCGATCTCGGCGATTGCGATCTCGTCATCGAGGCCGCGACCGAGAACGAGGAGGTCAAGCGCAAGATCTTCACGGCGGTCTGCCCGCATCTGCGCTCCGATGCGATCCTCGCCTCCAACACCTCCTCGATCTCGATCACGCGCCTCGCCGCCGCAACCGACCGGCCCGAGCACTTCATCGGCATCCATTTCATGAATCCGGTCCCGCTGATGCAGCTCGTCGAGCTGATCCGCGGCATCGCCACCGACGACGGCACCTTCGAGCGCGCCAAGAACCTCGTCGGCAGCCTGCACAAGACCGTTTCGGTCTCCGAGGATTTCCCGGCCTTCATCGTCAACCGCATCCTGCTGCCGATGATCAACGAGGCCGTCTACACGCTCTATGAGGGCGTCGGCTCGGTCGAGGCGATCGACACCGCGATGCGGCTCGGCGCCAACCATCCGATGGGCCCGCTCCAGCTCGCCGACTTCATCGGCCTCGATACCTGCCTCTCGGTGATGCAGGTGCTCCATGACGGGCTGGCCGATTCGAAATACCGCCCCTGCCCGCTGCTTGTGAAATATGTCGAGGCCGGCTGGCTCGGCCGCAAGACCAAGCGCGGTTTCTATGACTACCGCGGCGAGAAGCCGGTCCCGACCCGCTGACGAATCAGGGCGACGGCACAAGAACGGCCAGAAGCCGGCCAGAAGCCATCACAATCCTGCGTTTCACTGCCGCTGACGAGGACAATCCTCGCCGGCGCGCAGGCGCTTGTTTCAGCCGCAACAAGTTCCTTCACATTCCTGTCGTCTCGCGCTTACATTGATCCTTGGACGGGATTCGTCCCGCTCGACGAAGCGGAGGTGCGACGGGTTTGACGGCGCATGTGATGCATCCGATGGCATCGCCGGACGGCTGTCCGGCCTTGGTGCTGAACGCCGATTTCCGGCCGCTCAGCTACTATCCCCTGTCGCTGTGGAGCTGGCAGGACGCGATCAAGGCGGTCTTCATGGACCGCGTCAACATCGTCTCCGAATACGACACCGTGGTCCGCAGCCCGAGCTTCGACATGCGGCTGCCCTCGGTGGTCTCGCTCAAGAGTTATATCAAGCCCTCGCGCACCCCCGCCTTCACCCGCTTCAACGTCTTCCTGCGCGATCGCTTCGCCTGCCAGTACTGCAATACGCGCGAGGAGCTGACCTTCGACCACGTCATACCGCGCTCCAAGGGCGGCCTGACCACCTGGGAGAACGTCGTTGCCGCCTGCTCGCCCTGCAACCTGCGCAAGGGCGACAAGATGCCGGCCGCTGTCGAGATGTTTCCCGCCCAGAAGCCCTATGCGCCGACCGTCAACGACCTCCACCGCAACGGCAAGCTCTTCCCGCCGAACTACCTGCACGAGAGCTGGCTGGACTATCTCTACTGGGATTCCGAGCTGGAGCCGTAAGGCTCGCATCCCGGCTGTTGATGATTGTTACGCACCCCATAAATCCGTCATTCTCCCTATAAGAGCGTGCTGTGGTACCCGATAACTGCGTAACGATTTCGCGTGGTTTCGAGCGTCACACGCTCCGGGCACGCACTGGAACGCATGGCCGGCTGCTATCGACGAACCGACACTTTCGCCGTTGAGGCCCAGCCCCTAAATTCGGTTCCAACACCGTCACTGGCCTTGGACACCGATCAATGACCGCCGCGACCACCGAGCACCGCAGCTTTGAAGCTGACGTCTCCCGCCTTCTGCATATGATGGTTCACTCGGTCTATTCGGACCGAGACGTCTTCCTTCGGGAGCTCATCTCAAACGCCGCGGACGCCTGCGAAAAGCTGCGCTATGAGGCGATCGCCAGGCCGGAACTTCTCGGCGACGAACCTAAGCTCGCGATTACAATTTCCGCTGATGCCGAGGCAGCCAAACTGATCATCGCCGATAATGGCATCGGCATGAGCCGCGACGAGATGATCGAGGCTCTGGGGACGATCGCCCGATCGGGCACGCGCAACTTCATGGAGCGCGTCGCGGCCGCAGAGGGCAAGGAAGGCGCTCAGCTCATCGGTCAGTTCGGCGTCGGCTTCTACTCGGCTTTCATGGTCGCGGGAGAGGTCGAGGTCATCAGCCGTCGCGCGGGTAGCGACGAGGCCTGGGCCTGGTCGTCGAATGGCAAGGGTGAGTTCATCGTGGCGCCGGTCGCGGAGGACGACATCCCTTCTCGCGGCACTAAGGTGACGCTGCAGTTGCTAGACGACGCCAAGACCTATGCGGAGCGCTGGACGCTGGAGCGTATCGTCAGGGAGCAGTCTGGCCATGTCCCGGTCCCGATCACGCTGATTGAGAAGCCTGGAGCGGAGGCCACAACGCTTGCGGACGGCGCGGCGCTTTGGACCAAGCCGAAAGGACAGATCTCGAAGGAGGACTACGCCGACTTCTATCGCGGTGTTGCCGGACAATATGACGAGCCCGCTGCCACGATCCATTTTCGCGCGGAAGGCCTGCACGAATATACCGCGCTAGCCTTCGTACCGGGCGCCCGACCATTCGACCTCTTCGACGCCGACCGCAAGGGCCGGATCAAGCTTTATGTGAAGCGCGTCTTCATCACGGACGAAGCCGAGTTGATGCCGCGCTACCTGCGGTTCGTTCGCGGCATCGTCGACACGACCGATCTCCCGCTGAATGTCTCTCGCGAGATGATCCAGGATAGCCCCCTGCTCGGCGCCATCAAGAAAGGCGTGACCAATCGGGTGCTGTCCGACCTGACCAAACTCACGGACCAGGACGCAGACGCCTTCGCGAAGATCTGGGAGAACTTCGGCGCTGTCATCAAGGAAGGCCTTTACGAGGATTACGAGCGCCGCGCACAGCTGCTCGGCCTCGCGCGGTTCCGGAGCACCGCCTCAGGTGAGGGTTTGCGCAGCCTCAAGGACTATGTTGGCAGTCTCAAGGAGAACCAGACGGCGATCTACTATATCGCCGGCGATGATGCCGGCCGGATTGCGTCCTCGCCACAGCTCGAAGGGTTCCGTGCGCGTGGCATCGAGGTGCTGCTACTTTCCGATCCGGTGGACAGCTTCTGGGCCTCTGCTGCGCCTGAATTCGAAGGGAAGCCCTTCAAGTCGGCAACGCAAGGTTCGGCCGATCTCGGTCTGATTCCGCTTCTCGACGGTGTTGCACCACCCTCATCGGAAATCAGCGAGGAGATCGCATCCCTACTCGCCTCGATGAAAGAAACCTTGGCGAACGAAGTCGCAGATGTCCGATCCTCCGATCGGCTGACCGACAGCGCGGTATGCCTTGTTGCGTCGGACAAGGGCCCGGATCGTCAATTCGAACGCCTGCTCAGCGCAGCTGGCCGCATCGACAGTGCGGCCAAGCCAATCCTCGAGGTGAACCCACGCCATACGATGGTCACGGCCCTCGCGGCGGTGAAGGAAGATGCGTTGCGCACTGACATCGCTCATCTGCTCCTTGATACCGCACGCGTCCTGGACGGCGAGCGCCCAGCCGATGCAGGCGGATTCGCCGATCGGCTCGGCCGCGTGATCGCGAAAAGCCTCGGCAGTTAATCGCGTCTGGAAGCTTTGGGACAAAGTAGGCCCGCCGTCGGGAAAACGGCGGGCCTCTGACCTTCTGTCAGGACTAGGCGGATCCGGCCATCGCCGGGAAATTGGCTATGCCCTCCTGTCGGTTGCGGCCGGTACATCCGCGGCAACGCATCCAACCGGAGAGCAGGCAGGCGCCATGATGGCACCGCGCTGACAACGAGATGGTGATGCCTTTGGTTCCCGCAAGGTGTCCTGCCGCCGGTTTCGTGGACACCGAGATTGGGTGTTTCATGAAACCGGAGGTGACGTATGCAGCGACGACAGTTTGGGCGTGAGTTCAAGATCGAGGCGGTCCGCCTGATCAAGGATCGCGGAGTGAGTGTGGCGCAGGCGTCTCGGGACCTGGATGTCCATGAGAACCAGTTGCGCAAATGGGTGAAGCTCTTTTCTGCCGATCCAGCGCAAGCCTTTCCTGGCCACGGCCAGATGAAGCCGGAGCAGCTTGAGATCGAGAAGCTGCGGCGCGAGGTGGCCAAACTCAAGGCGGAGCGCGATATCCTAAAAAAGGCCGCAGCCTACTTCGCGAAGGCCGAGCGGATTAGAGGCAAGGTGTATCGGACACGTGACGATGCTCGTGCCGACGTGTTCGATTACATCGAGCGCTTCTACAATGCCGTTCGCAGGCACTCGACCATCGGCTACATCAGCCCGGTCGAGTTCGAAAAGAAGGCCGGGTTAGCTTAACTGAGCGTCCACGAGACCGGCAGCAGGACAAGATCCGACTTTTTCACGCCAGTGGTGAAGGGTGGCGGCGATCGCCATGAGTATGCGTTTCATCGCGATGACATCGAAGGGTTTCTCGAACTCCTCGGAAAGGGCGCTCCTGTGATCACTGCCTGCCCGGACGAAGCCCTGCCGCTTCAACGGGCTGCGCGCACCTACGCCACGCCCCTCGACCGGCTGTGTATGAGTATCATCATCGGCCATACTGAGCTGGCCGGGCGAATTGAAGACTCTGGCGGTCTTGGACAATTCGTCATTACGAGGGCGGCCATTAAAAACTTCAAACGCCAGTTCCGCGAGGAAAGGGAGGACTACCTCCTAGAGGGCATGTTCCAATTTCGGCATATGCAGCAGCTGGAGCTTGATCTCGGTGGAAAGGTATTGCGGCCGGTGGCCTAGGCGACGCCAAATGCAATCATGATCCGCAGCATACTGCGAGCGCCAACAGCCCCTTTCGTTCAGGTGCGGATATCTAGGCGTACGCTCGAACCCACGAGATTGATCGATCACACCGCAGGGGCGATAGCCCGAGCCTTGAAGCCCTGACAGAAGTCAGAGGCCCGCCGCCCCACCGACGGCGGGCTAAGTGATTTCCGGCCTTCCGGCGATACCCCAAAACCAAAATGGATGCTGATCGCGAAGCGGCTCGTGTTCCTAAAACCAGATATTCGTCTAACCACCACGGCCATAGGCCGTGTTAGATCGCCCCCGTTTAATGAAGCGAATTAGGTCTCGACCGGCCAGGTATCCCCGATCCGGTAGCCGACAGGGAAGGGATCTGTGGGATCAAGCACGTATTGGTGAAACGCAGTAATCCAGGCCCGACCGGTGATGCTTGGAACGATGCCGGCGAGCCCGCCGACATCGACTGTTTCTTCGATCCGACCGCGGAACTCCGTATCGATGATCGAGCGATGGACGAATGTTTCGCCCTGCTTGACCTGCCCGCGCGCGTGGAGGACGGCCAGACGCGCACTGGTTCCGGTCCCGCAAGGCGACCGATCCAGGCGGCCAGGTGAAACGATCACCGTATTCTTCGACGTGCAGCCACCTGCATTCCTCTCAAGAGGGCCAGCGAACAGCGTCTGATTGATCGTGTGGATTTCCGGATTCTCAGGATGGACCGCCGGAATCTGGATAGCGGCCGCAGCCTTGATCTTCTCGCCGATCGTGACGAGGTCACGTGCCTCGGACGGATCGATCGCAAAACCAACCGACGCGGCATCGACCAAGACATAGTTCATGCCGCCGTAGGCCGCATCCACCTTGACCGTGCCGAGCCCTTCGACCTCGATCGGGATGTCGAGTCCGAAAACGAAGCACGGGACGTTGCGGAAAGTGACGTTCTTGACCCGCCCGCCTTCACACTCGGCCCGCACGCGGATGAGGCCGCCAGGTGCCTCGAGGGTAACTTCGGTGACCGGCTCGACCATCGGAAGCATTCCGGTTTCGAGCAGCGCGGTCACTGTGCAGATTGTGTTGGAGCCGGACATTGGCGGATAGGACGCCGACTCCATGATGATGTAGCCGGCATCCGCTTCCGGATGCTGGGACGGCAGCACGAGGTTGACGCACTGGGTGACCTTCCCCCGCGGTTCGTGGAGGAGGAATTGCCGAAGCTCGTCGCCCTTCGTTTCCAGGTGACGAGCCTTCTCGAACATCGTTTTGCCCGGAACGTCGATGACGCCACCGGTGATAACCTCGTTGAGTTCGCCTTCGGCATGGACACCGACGACGTTGATCATACGGCTGAAGCGCATGGTCCACTGATCTCCATGCTATCTCGGGAGCTATTGAGCGGTCATGCCGCCGTCCACGGTGAACGTGGACCCAGTAGCGAAGACGGCGTCGTCCGAAGCGAGCCAGAGGATGATCGACGAGATATCCTCGGGTTTGCCCATCTGGTTCAGGGGCGAGCGCGCCTTGAGACCGGCGACGAAAGCATCAGGATCAGGTACCTGCGTCAGCATGCGCTCGTAGTATTTGGACCAGATAACCCCCGGGGCAACCGCGTTCACCCGGATATTGTCCTTCGCGTGGTCCAGGGCCATCGCTCTGGTCAGAGCGTCGACGCCGCCCTTGGCTGCCACATAAGCAGCGCGCTCACGAATTCCTACATGAGCGACATTCGAGGCGGTGTTGACGATCGCACCACCGCCGGCCTTGCGCATGACGGGGATGACGAATTTCGAGCAAAGATAGACGCTTTTCAGATTGATAGAGACGATATCGTCCCAATCTTCCTCAGCGATCGTCACCACATCGCCCAATGAGCCCTTGCCAGCATTGTTTACCAGCACGTCAATCCGGCCGAATGCATCAAGCGTGGCCATGACCATCTGGTCTACTGCGGCTGAATTCCGAACGTCCACCGTGACAGCAAGCGCTGAAGGCCCGATCTCGGCAGCAATGGCTTTGGCGCCCTCCCCATCCCAGTCTGCGACGACGACCTTCGCACCCTCGGCTGCAAACTGGCGCGCGGTGGCAGCACCGATGCCGGCTGCAGCGCCCGTGATGATCGCGACTTTATTCTCGAAACGCATGTGACCCTCTCAGAGAGCTAAAACTTGGGCAACTCGGCGCACTTCCAGCTCAAGGCTGAGTGCGGCGAGCATCGACGTCTTGGGGTTTTCAGGCAGGGGTACGTTGCGCAGCCGGATGTTGATCTCTCCGAAAGCCCCGCGCGCACTGATTTCGTGCTCGTTGCGATCCGCCGTTGGATCGGCAAGCAGCCGGACTGTCGTATCGTCGAAGCCCGCTCCGGCTAGAGCGACTGCTGCAGTCACATTGGCATTCTTGGGATAAAGCCTGGCCGCCTCTCGCGCAGACCCCTCGAAAATTGTCGTCGGTGAAACGATCGCATCGAGATCGAACGCATCCGACGCTGGTGTCTCAGCCCAAGCGCGCGGTGGCTTTTTCCCCGTATAGACGACGCGATCGAGGCCTGTGTCGCGAGCAGCGCGAAGCGCGTCGAGCCCACCGACCGCCCCAGAAGGCACGATCAATCGTCCACCACCGTCTTGGGAGGCTTGCATCAGGTGCGATAGCAGCCGGTCGTCCGACAAGGCTCCTACCGACGCGATTACAACGTCAATACCAGCCCCCAAGAGATGGGGAACAACATCGGTGACAGCTGAGTGCCCGGCGCACTCGGCGACGAGTGTCGGCCGCCAGTCCAGCAGCTGATCAATGCGAGAGAATTCAAGCAAAGGCGGCTCGACGACGCCAGTCTCCTGAACGAGCACCGCCCCCACATCCAGGGTTGGCGTGCCATGAGCCAACCTTTGCTGGAGGGCCCGGGCCATCGCACCGTAGCCAATGAGTGCCAGTCGGACAGGGTTTTTCACGCCGCCGACTCCGTCAGAAATGCGAGATCCTGAACAAACCGGGCCGGATCGACGCGAGGGAAAAAATGACCTCCATCTCTCGCCAACAGCCGTGCGCCCCGAATCTGCTTCGCAAGAGCCTCCGAGCGGCCAAAGGCAATAATCATGTCGTCCCGCGAGCCAATGACCAGAGTTGGCGCCACGATCCGATCCAGATCCGCAGAACGGTCAAACCGGAAAAGCATCCGTAGACGTTCCATGGCTACCGATATGGGATGCAGGTCGGCGGCGGCCGCCGCGACCGCGTCCCGAAGAATCCTGGGGTTCTGATCGATCCAATCAGGTGGGAAGCCGATCAACTGGGTCAGCCGCGCGTAGGCTTCAGGACCATCAACCTCAAGCATTCTCAGCCTTGCAGCGAAGAGAGCCTCGAAGTGAAGGGTCGGTTTGTCCCATGTCGCAGACAGGACCAAACGATTGACGCGATCGGCATGATCGATCGCCATGACCTGTGCGATGGCACCACCAGTCGAATGGCCGACAAGATGCGCGCTATCGATCGAGAGCTGGTCCAGAATATCAACCAGATCGGCGGCTAGCCCCTCGACGGAATAGGTCGCCACCGGCCGGTCGCTGCGTCCGGCGCCACGGTGGTCGAACTGCACCACGCGAAAGCGTTCGGACAGCTTCGGTGCGATACCAGACCAGAAATTCGCCGACCCACCAAGGCCAGGGATCAGGACAACGGGCTGCCCCTCCCCAGTAACCTCCACATGAAGCTTGTAGCCATCGCGCGTCTGAATAGCGGGCACGGCTGTCAGACTTTCTCGCTACCAGCGGCGAAGACGGTTCGACGCTCAATCTCCAGCACATTCTCGGGACGCGGGAATGGCGTAGGATCCTCCCCGCCCTCGACCTTTCGCCGGCCGATCGCTTCGAAGAAATCTTCGAGACCATTGGGAACAATCAACCACATCCAATGCAGTTCGACCGAACCCGTATTGATGAATTTATGGCGACGGTTCTTGCCGACGAAGATGGTTGTGCCTGGCGTAATGGCATGCTCGACACCATCGACGATCGCCGTTCCCGTGCCCGAAATGAAGTGCAGCACCTCTTCATTCTGGTCGTGCGCGTGCTCGCGGACGAACCCTCCCGGCGGCAGGGTCTGCGTGCCCAATCCGATAGGGTGCTCCATGTCGATCAGCTTCGGCGCAACACGAACCGAAATGTAGCCGTTTGCCGGCTCGGGCTGCCAATGATTGTCGCCTTCACGCGGCGAGAGAACCATTGTGGCGCCGCCGTTTTCGTCAGCAGCAGTGATGATTGGCATCGAAATGCTCCACTCGGCCCGTAGATCGGACGTTGAGGCCCTTGCAGATCTTCTCAGCGCTCCTCGGCCCAACTTATCGGAGCCAGCATCAATGTAAAGCTTTTCATTCAAACTTGAGTGCAGATTCCAACGCTGACTCGAGCGCAGTTAAAAGGGGGCGGATTGCCAGGGTGTCAGGTTTAAGCTTTTGGCCGCCCGGTGGAACTGCGGATCGCCAGCGTAGTGGGCAGGCAGACCGGCCTTAGGGCACGCTGCTCATCGAGAGCTCCGGCGATGCTCTCGCCTGCCAGCCTGCCCATTTCCTCTGCGCCGATCACGACCGTTGTCAGCGGTGGATCCATCAGCGCAGCAAAATCGAGATCGTCGAAGCCTGTCACAGACAGATCCTCAGGCACCCGGATACCGAGTTGCCGGCATGCGTGAAGAACACCGAACGCGAGGATGTCGCTGCTGCAGACCACGGCAGTTACGTCTGGATGACTGGCGTGCAGTTCCTTCATCGCCTCGATGCCGTCAGCCAATGAGTAGGCCTTCTCGATAACCGGCGCGTCTTCGCTCAGGCCATTTTTCCCAAGCGCCTCTCGGAAGGCTGCCACACGGGCCAATTGCCGGTCATTGCCCTTCAACGGCCCCGAGATCATGGCCAACCGCTCGTGCCCGAGCGCCAACAGATGATCGATCGGCTGAGAGATCGCAGCTTTGTTGTCGAACCCGATCGCTGGTTGCGCCGCGCCCGGCGTGAAGGAGTAGGTCTGCACCCAGGGCGTGCCCTTGATCCGCAGAAAATTCAGCAGATTCTCATCTTCGACCTTGCCGACGACCATGAGGGCTTCGGCACCACGCTCGACGACTTGCATGACCGCCGGCAGGATGTGCGCGTTATCAAAGCCGACCGTCAGAACGACGACAGTGTAGCCCGCCTTGGCGAGGCTGGCCTGAAATGCATTGACCAGTCGAGCATAGATCGCGTGATCGAGCGTCGGAATGACGGCGCCCACAATATGGGTCCGTTGCAGTCGCAGCGCTTTGGCCGCAGAATTGGGAACATAGCCGACGGCCGCCGCCGCCTTGATAACACGTTTGCGGACATCCTCACGGACCAGGTCCGGCTCGTTGAATGTACGCGATACCGTCGCGATCGAAACGCCAGCATCTTCCGCGACACGGAAGACCCCTCGTTTGGGCGCAGGCTTTGTTTCAACCATCACTGATCAACCATTGTCTGCGGACCATGGGGGCAGCGGCTGTCGAGGTCCGAACAATCGCTCAAAGCATAGCTTACGAAGGAATGGCAACCCGCTCGCGACATAGACCTCAGAACAGCACAGGGGCCGGCGCAACAACGGTAGCGCCACGCCAGCACCAACTCCGGCTAGCGCAGCTTATCATGTGCCGTATTCCGCAAGGTCAGAATGACCACTGTCGAAGTGGCAGCCGCCCCGGTACATACCAAGTCGGCGATAGCGGCGAGCCAGTCTGATTGTTCAGCCAGGTTGAGATGAACGTAGAGAAGCCGCCGAAGATCGCCGTCGCGAGCCCATAGCCCACCGACATACCGGTGGTGCGCAGATCGGTCGGAAACATTTCCGACATCGTCGCCGGAGCCACGCCAGCGAAGATCGTGACAAGCAGCCCCGCCCCCTCACCGCCGGGAAGGACAAAGTTGGCGAAGCCTGGGTTACGAGCATGTTGAACACGGGGTACGGAATGACCACGAACGCAGCAGCCGCGATGAGAAGGAGCGGCTCGCGGCCGATTTGATCAGACAGCCATCCCCTGAAGGGAAGGCGCCAGCCCCAGATCTCCAGATCCTGCGTCGACAGCGTCGACGTCAGCAGCGCCGCTGCACCGGAGCCAACGAGTGTTTCGAAGATCGTGCTGCATTGCTGCATGCTGCTGAACAGCGCACGACGCCTTTCCGGTGTCCATTCGACGAGGAAGGCAACGCCGTTTCCAAGCTCTCCACCGGCGGAGAAGCCCTGGGGCAACCTGCCGACGACGAGCAGTATCGGAGCCCTAACTCTAATCGCCGCATAAGGCAGCAGTATGCCCATCAGCAGCGTTCCGAGGCCCATCATGGGCATAGCGATGAGCAGGGAGAGCTTGCGACCCCGGGAATCACCCAGCCTGCCGAAGAAGACCGCTCCGAGCGGCCTGGCAACGAAGCCAATCCCGAAAGCGACAAGTGTGCTCATCAGAGCAGCCGTTTCGTTCTCGCCCGGAAGAAATTCTTCGCGATGCTGGTCGCAAGGAAGGCATAGATCGCGAAATCGAACCATTCGAGCGCGTTTCCCACCACGGTCGCGATTGCGGCTCGTTTACGCGAGACGTTGCCCTCACCCGCGCCTCCGGCGGCGCGGAATCCCGTTGGAGCCAGCACTTCCCAATCCCAACTTCAATTTATCAACACCCGCATTAATTCGGAAAACGTTTTCATTGGCCGCCAATGCGCCGCTAACCCAAAAAATCACCGTTGACTTCGTCCGTAAACGTTTTCAGAAATAGCTACTCCTGAGCTGCCGCTTAGGGGTAGCTGACGCACTCACTAGTCAGAACGATCGGCCACATGCTCGCATTTGTTATCAGGCGCATTGTCACGATTGTTGGCAGACATGCGTTGAGCTGGACGACCTGGATGTCAGACGGACCGCTCGGATCGGTATCGAGGAGGGCCATGGGGTGGACGGGCCACGAGGCCACCGGGTTGCTCCTCCTGTCGGCGATACGCGACCGCCTCAACGGTGGTGCTTGAGGATCTCGGGGCTGCTGCAATGGTAATGCCGCAGGCGTTGCACGCCGCCGCGCAGCATGGACCTGACGGCCTTCCGGCCTCCGGGTTGCCGTGCCCATGTTGGTGTTGGCTCGCTGTGATTTTCGATGCGTCGACCTGGGAGAACCCAGCCGTCGGCTCCTCCAGGCAATGGACGGGATGGGCGCTGATCGTCGGTACCGCGATCAGCACGAACGCGAGCGCCACGATCAGCGCTCTTCTCAGTCCGGCAATGGTCTTCGCCAAAGTCCGCATCCGCTCAACGGTGGATCCTCGGACCCAAAGCTAGCGCAATGCCCGACGTCGCGAATTAACCCCGATCAAGGATTCGGAGTGCCCAGGAGGCCCGCCCACTCGAAATGCGGCAAGGTGACGAATGCCGCGTAACCCAACGCAGCCGCGACGATCGTGGCGCCGATGTATGGCAACCAGAAGCGGACAGGTCCGGTTGCGATCGCGACCGAGATGCGCCCGACAGCATTGCTCGCGAGCGCCAGCAGGACAGCGTGGCCGACGGCCTCGGGCGATGCCGACTGCCCGAGAAGCCGCAAGGCGCTGAGCACGGCGACGTCCACGTCGAAAAGCCCCGAGATCGCGGAGGTCGCGATCATTCCGCGGCTGCTTCCGATCGACAGCACGGCGCTGATCGTCGAGACGACGCCGAAGAGCACGGCGAAGGCCAGGAGCGGTCCGAGCTCGAAGGGATTTCGGGGCGGTTCCGTACCGTCTCCGTCCACCCGTCCCCGCGACAGAAAGAGGGCGCCGGATGCCCCGAAGCCGACAATCGCGGCAAGCATCGCGGTGCCGGAAACGCCGAGCAGCGATGGCGCGACGATGGTCACGATCCCCGCCACGCGCAGCACGGAAACGCCCGCGGCGAGCGCAGCCGCTCCGGCGAGCGGCCAGGGACTTCCTCCCGCTGCCGCCGTTCGCGCCAGCGCGACGGTGACGGCGGTCGAGGAGACGATCGCGCCTGCCAGGCCGCCTACCAGGACGCCGCGAGCGGTACCGAGGGCCCGGACGGCGATATAGCCGAGATAGGAAATCGCGGCCGTCAGCACCGTGAACAGCCACACTTGCCGGGGGTTGAAGCCTCCCCATGGATCGATCGTACGCGCAGGCAGGAGGGGCAGGACGATCGCGGTCATCACGGCGAGCACGAGTGCCGAGCGCAGTTCGATCCAGGAAATCCTCCTGAGCAGCCCGTGCAGGAGATCGCGACTGGCAAGAACGGCCGCGAGCGCGGCTCCGCCCGCCGCCGCGACGCGTTGATCGCCCGTGACCGCGAGGGCGCCGAGCGCGAACACGCCGAGAGCGGCGATGACACCGGTCACGCTGAAGCTCTCGTCGTGCATGGATTCGCGCGCCTGGTACCACGCAAAGACGGCGGTGAAGGCCAGGAACGTGGCGATGAGGACCGCGGGCGTGTTCAGGCTGAGGCTGAGGGCCGCGGCGACGCCGCCCAGCAGTCCAGAGATCCCAAAGGTGCGTATACCCGCCGTCCGGCCGCCATCGGGCGTGTCGCGTTCTCGCCACCCACGCTCCAGTCCGACGAGCAAGCCGATGGCCAGAGCAAGGCCGAGCTGCGGGATCAACGAGTCCATTGTGCGTCCGCTCCGGAGCCGATCTCCGACGCCCGGTTCCTGGCGACGGCACGCCTCATCAGCCCTTGATCATCCTGCGCAAGACGTCGTCGCGGCGATAGAGGTGATGCCAGAGCGCAGCGACGATGTGGATGAGGACCAATGCCAGGAGCAACCAGCTCAGGTATCTATGGAGAGGCGCGACCCGGAAGGTGAGATACATCGCGATCGTTCCGGTCACCGGCAGCGCGATCAAGAGGCCGTACAGCGCTATGTGTGTGGCTGAAGCTACCCGAGCTTCCAATCGCGAGGTGCCATCGGGAGGAAGGGGCTTGCCGCGGACGAGCCGGATCGCAAGCTGTAGCAGCGCCATCAGCAGGATCAGCCATCCGCTCCAGGCGTGAACCTGATGCAGGAACAAGTCGATGGGAGCAGGCTTGAGGAAGCCGTGCGCCAGGTGCGTGCGCTGGATCGCCCAGGCCGTCGGCACCTGGATGATGCAAAGGAGCGGCACGATCCAATGCATGGTTCGTTGGTAGACGTTGAACGCCTGCGTCCCGGGACAAGCCAGCGTGGAAGGCCATAGCTCGAGCCTCACGGCTCGACCTTGACGATGTCTCCGGCACGCGAGGCGTAGTCGAGCGCGTAGGATAATTCCGAAGCCGTTTCGGCGTGGACATGCAGGAGGGGCTGGCCCCTGTCGATCGTCGCGCCCAACCGGACCTCCATATGGACGCCCGCGGCCTTGGCCTCCGGCGCTCCCGCCAGCTTGGCAAGCCTGGCGACCTTGCGGTTGTCGATATGAACCACGCGACCAGCGCTTGGGGCGACGAGCGCGTGGACGCTCGATGCCTTTGGCGGTGCGCGCAACCCGCCCTGCGCCCGGCAGATTGCCTCGAACTTCGTCCAGGCCTTGCCGCTGCTCAACGTTTCAAGGGCCATCACGGTGCCGCGTCCTTGTTCGGCCTTGCCACCGATCTCAAGGGCCGCGCCCGCGAGCAGGGCGGCACGCTGGCGCAGATCGTCGGGGGCATCGGGCGCGTTCTGGAGCACGGCGAGGACATCGAAAGCCTCGAGGGCCGGGCCGATACCTCGCCCCACGGGCTGTGCCCCGTCGGTCTGGAGACATGTCGCGCTGAGGCCGAAACGTGCCGCGACCGCGCTCATGCGATCCGCGAGATGATCGGCGGCCTCGCCGCTGCGGACCTTGGCGGTCGGCCCGACGGGGATGTCGATGACGACATGGGTCGAGCCCGCGGCGATCTTCTTCGAGAGGACCGATGCGATGAGCTGACCTTCGGTGTCGACGTCGAGTTCACGCTCGACGCGAACGAAGATGTCGTCCGCGGGGCTGAGGTGCACGGCGCCGCCCCATGCCACGCATCCGCCCTCGGCCTCGACCACTCGCCGTAGCTTCGCCATGTCGAGATCGACCGGCGCGAGCGTCTCCATGGTATCGGCCGTTCCAGCCGGAGAGGTGATGGCGCGGGAGGAGGTCTTGGGCATGACCAAGCCGTTCGCCGCAACGATGGCGACGACGATCGGGGTCGTTCGGTTGCCGGGAAGGCCGCCGACGCAGTGCTTGTCGACCACGATCGGTGCATCCCATCGCAGATGGTCACCGACCTTGACCATCGCATCCGTCAGATCGGCCGTCTCGCCCTCGTTCAGCGGCAACGCGGCACTGGCCGTCAGGAAGGCTGCGAGATGGACGTCGGTGTAGCGCCCGGCGACCACGTCCCCGACGATAGCGGAGAACGCCTGCGCATCGAGCCGGTTGCCGTAGATGCGCCGGCGCACGCTTGCCAACGACGAGATGGCGGGCGGATGGCTGACGGTGATCGCCTCGCCCTCCGTGATGCCGAGAAGGTCCCAGGCCGTCTCGGAAAGCCCGGCCTCATCGAGGGCGAGGAGCGAGTCCCCTTCGACCTGGAACAGCGTCGCCTGGACATGCCGCTCGCCATTGGAAAGCAGAACCTGTGATCGGGCGGCCAATCCCTCGGAGCGACAGACGTGGCAGTCGGTCCGCATGACGACGACCGCCTGGTGCTGCGAGTGCAGGTGTAGCCGCCTGGCTCGCAACGTCGGTTGGGTGACGGCGGGATCGTTGGGCATCGTCATAGGTCGAAGGACTGGTTCATGCGAGGGATGGTGGCGTTCCAGCCGAGCTCGCGGTCGATTCGCACGCGCAAGGCTTCCGAAGCATCATCCTCACCGTGAACGATGAAGGCGCGGCTTGGCGCGCGCCGAAAGCCCGACAACCAGCGCATCAATTCGTTCGCGTCAGCGTGCGCGGAGAGCATCGACAACTCGGCGACTTCCGCCTGGACGGGGATCCACTCGCCATGGATCTTGGTCTCGTGTGCGCCTTGCAGCATGGCGCGGCCGCGAGTGCCCGCAGACTGGAAGCCGGAGAACAGGATCGTATTCTTCGAGTCGGGGGCAAACGCCTTGAGATGGTGGAGGACGCGCCCGCCGGTCGCCATCCCGCTCGCCGAGATCACCACCTTGGGATAGGGGCTGGCCGTGATCGCCTTGGAACCCTCGACGTCCCGAGTATAGGTCGCGACCGCACAGACGGCGGTGCACACCTCCACAGGCAGCCGATGGTCGGCGCGATGGGCGTGCAGCAGATTGGTTGCATCGATCGCCATGGGGCTGTCCAGGTAGATCGGGACGTTGGCAAGCTGCCCATTCGTCTTGAGCTTCCACAGATGGTAGAGCAGCGATTGGGCGCGCCCGACCGCGAAGGCCGGGATCACCAGCGTTCCGCCCCGCTCGACCGTTCTCTTGACGATCGCACCGAGCGCTTCGGTGGGATCGGCCGGGTCATGGACGCGGTTGCCGTAGGTCGATTCCACGAGAACATAGTCCGCTTCGGGCACGGCTTCGGGGTCGGGGAGAACCGGGTCGTCATAGCGCCCTATGTCGCCGGAGAAGGCGATACGGCGTCCGCCCCATTCGATATCGGCGGTGGCGGCACCCAGGATGTGCCCGGCGTGCCGGAACCTCAGCGTGGCGCCACCGGGAAGCCGAACGACCTCGCCGAATGGAACCGATGTGAAGAATTCGAGAGCGCGCTCGGCATCATGGCTTCCGTACAGCGGCAGGGCTGGCTTGTGCTTAGAAAATCCCTTCCTGTTGGCGTATTCGGCGTCCTTCTCGTTGAGGTGGGCGCTGTCCATCAGGATCAATTCGGCGATGTCGCTCGTGGCGGCGGTCGCGAAGATCTTGCCGCGAAAGCCCTCTCGAACCAGCCTCGGCAGATAGCCGGAATGATCGAGGTGGGCGTGCGTTAGCACCACCGCATCGATGCTCGACGGGTCGATGGGCAGCGGTTCCCAGTTCAGATCGCGCAGGTTCTTGAGACCCTGGAACAGGCCGCAATCGATCAGGATGCGGGTGTCGTTGTGGGCAAGGAGATGCTTGGAGCCGGTAACCGTACCGGCGCCGCCGAGGGAGGTGAGCGTGAGCATGAGCGTGACGGCCCTTCAGGTCGTTGAGATTAGGAGGTGGGCCGGGTCGCCGCGTCCATTGATGGCGTCGCGCTCGGCGGGTGTGAGCAAGTCGACTTGGGACCAGCCAGCGAGCGGCGCCGCCGCATCCACCAGATGCGCCCACGAGCAACGATTGGCGAAGAGCATCCCGGGCACGTCGAACGTGCCGCCGCGGCTGATATAGCCGAGCGCCGTGGTCCGCCGTGGTCCGCCGTCCAGCCGCCGCAACAGGCCAAGCATGGGTTCAGGCCTCGTATGGGTCACGATCACGCGCGGCAGATCCGGCGGGAACAACGCCGCGACTGCATCGTCGCCTGCCGTAAAGGCCGCCTCGATAGGATCGCGCGGCTGACGAAAGCGTCCGGGTTCGCAGATTCCTGTGACCAGGACTCGATGACCGTGCCGTCCAAGTCGGCTGGCGGCCTTCAGCGCCTCTTCCAACTGATAGGCGCCGATCGCGACGATCTGTAGGTCGGCTGCGTCCGGCACGCCCTCGAAATGGGCCGCGCCGTCCTCCACGAACCGGGTGGCCGTCTCGGCGTCGAGCCGATGCGGCATGTCGCGCTTGGAGACGATCAGGCAGGCCACCTGTCCGCGGCCGCCATAGACCGAGCGCAAGGCGGCCATGGCGGTGTTGGCGTCGACCGGGAACAGGACGCGTGCGGTGTCCGACATCTCGCCGAGTAGTGCCTCGCCGATCGTGGGATCCTGATGCGACTGCTCGTTCTTGGAATTCTCCCAGGTGTGGGAGGTGACGACGAGCGGCACGGATATCCAGCCTGGCTGCCGTCCGATCTCGCGCTGTCGCCGGGCGAAGACGATTTCCTGTCGCAGGCCGCCGAGCATCTTCATGGCGAAGGCCTCGTAACTGACGATCAGGTTGAGGCCACCTTTGTTGGCAAGCGCCGCGCCCGCCACCGCTTCCTCGTTTAGAGCGGTGATGACCGCTCCGTCCACGGCCTCCGCGGTCCCGGGTTCGCAGACGTTCACGCGATGGCGCAGGCGATCGAGCGTAGCGCCCATGTGATTGGATCGCAGTTCGTCGGGGTTTCCGACGCGCGGCCTCAGTTCCGGGTTGTGGTCGACCAGGCGCACGAACCACCGGTCGAGCGCATGCATAGCGCAATCTGCCGGGCTGCCGGCCCTCGTCCAATCGGGCTCAGGAAGTCGAGGGGAGGGCGGGTGCCGGAACGCCAGCGGGTGCCGGCTCTCGGGCGGGCGGTTCTGTTTCCCGTGAACCGCCAGCGCGCCGATGGCACGATCGAGCTCGTCCGACGGCACGAAGAGGGACCGCGCGGCATCGTTGAACGCTTGGCGCGCGACCTCGTCGTTCGACGGGTTGCCGCCGAGCGGCAGGTTATGCGCGGCGTTGGTGCCCGCTCCAGGGAACCCGAAGCCCTTGACCGTCTCGGCGATGACGTAGGGGATCGGCGCGGGATAGCGGCGGTCCGGGCGGGCCGCGAAGCGTTCGAGCCGCTCCTCCGCCGTGAGGATCGCCCAGGCAAAGGCTGCTGGATCCCGCCCGTCGATCGTGAAAGGGTCGAACCCATTATGGCGCAGATGGGAGGCGAGCCAGTCTGAGCCACCCTGCTGTGCGATTTGGGCTCGCTCCTCGATCCTGCGACCGTTGAGGATCATCACCGGGACCGCGATGCCGGAATCCTCGGCGCGCCACCAGCGCGGCGTCCAATCGGAACCTCGTTGTTCCTCGAAGGCGCCGTCGCTCAAGAACGCGACCAGCCGCTCGCCGGGGAGCGGCATGTGAACGTATTGTACCTCGGCAAAGCCGAGGTACCCTCCCTCCGAGATCGCACCGGCCGTGTTGGGGCCGGCGTGGCTTCCGAGCGGAACCGAGGCGTGTCCGTTTCCGTCGATCGCATAGGAATAGAAGTCGGTGGCAAGCCTCGAAAGCCCGGCTTCGCTACGATCGTAGCGGCCCTTTTGGACGGCGGACACGTCGCCGGTAAGGGCGTTGATCGCCTCTATGGAGGCGACGCAATGCCCCTGTCCCATGAGCCAGGAGCGCGTCGTCGCGGTGATCGCGTTGGCGACGAGATAGCCGACGAATGCGGGAACCATATTGAGCGAGCCGCCGGTATGTCCCTCCGGTGTGGCCTTGAAGGCCTCCGGCGGCAAAGGCGCGCCGGAGAGGTCCATCCTTCGGGCATAGGTCATGTGGACGACGGCCCACATGGCGGCCGACGCGAGGCGGTCCGCCGCCGCGAGCAAGCGGTAATACGCATCCACTTCGGTCGTTCTGCCGGCCGCGATCAGCCGCGCCCCCAGGGCCCGGACGCGATCCCTGGTTTCGGACGAGTGCTCGATGACGCCATAGCCATTGGCCCAACGCAGAAATTCGGGAGATGGATCGTGGTTCACTCGCTGGACCTTTCTGCGCGGATTGCTCTCAGGAGAGAAGTGCGCCTGCTGCTGCGCGAGCGGATACCTGGACCGAAGCCGCATAGAGGAGCGCTCTCAGAATGATCGTGAGAGCCACGCCCGCCAGAACCAGCCAGCACAGCCAGTACAACGCCCTCATCCACGGCGCCTCGGGCCGTCCCAGGTCCCGCTCGATTGCGTGCTTGTCGTACATTCCCCAAGCATGCATGAGCGCTCCCGCCAGCAGTAAGGGAACCGTAAGGTCGGCAACGTAGCGGGCGACCAGCAATCCGAGGCCGCCGCCGAACAGAGCGGCGCCGAAAGTCGAGGCCAATTCGGATCGCTTGAGCCTCGCGCTCGTCACCGCATTCTGCCCGCCCGGGACCTCGATTTGCGTGCGAGGCTTCATCGGCCGGACGTCCAGGGTGGCGGGTCACTGGCCGGAAAGGAGTCATATCCGGCTTGCTCAACCTCGTCGCGCGGTTCGGGCGGCCTGCGCCGCCGCACGAGTTGTTCCGCTGCATCTTCCGCGACCGACAACTCGCCTGCAATCAGTGAGGAAAGACCGATGGCATTGCTCTCGTGCTCGACTGCGTCCGTGGAGACGATCCTTTCGGATAGCGTGCGCAGGCGAGCATAGGAATCGTCGGCGAAGATGGCATGGACGACCGCAATGACGGGCTTGGGAAATGCTTGCAGCGGGAGCTTGCGCGCCGCCTCGATCAGGGTGTGGCCGGACGAGGCGATATCGTCGACGAGAACGGGTTGGCGCCCCTGCCATGCGGACAGGTCGGGCACATCGACATCGACGCTGCGATCCCCATGCCTCACCTTGCGAAGCACCGTCCAGGGAGCGCGGGCTCGTTCGGCAATCGCCGAAACCCATTGCTCGCTTTCCTCGTCCGGGCCGATGACGAGGGGCGAATGGACTTCCGCCGCGATCCAGTCGGCGAGAAGCGGGGCCGCATGCAGCGTGCTCGTGGCGATGGAATAGAGGGAGGAAAGCGCCGGATATCGGTGCAGGTGCGGGTCGACGGTAACCAGCCTGTCGAAGCTCGACGAGATGAGCCGCGCAAAGCTTCTCGAGGTCACGGCCTCTCCGGCCCTGAAACGCCGATCCTGCCGCATATAGGAGAGGTAAGGCGCAATCAGCGTCACCGTCCGCGCTCCGAGCGAGCGAGCCGCATCCGCAGCGAAGACCAGGCGCAGGAAGCCCTCGTCGGGCCTGGCCAGCGTGCCAACGAGATCGACCGGCCTGCCTGCGACATCCGACAGGAGGCGCACATAGCTCTCACCATCGGGAAAGCGGCGCGTTTCGAGCGCGCCGAACTCCCATCCTCCGGCATCCGCCAGCCGTTGCGCGAAGGCCTCGTTGCCGGGCAGGGGAAGGATCAGCCGCATCGCGGAACGCTTTCCTGTCGGTTCGTCGAAGTCATGCCTGGCGCCTGTAGAAGCGCAGGAACTGCGCGTTGATAGCGACGATCACGGTGCTGGCGGACATGAAGACGGCAGCCACGGCCGGGGTCATCAGGAAGCCTGTGCCAAAGGAAATGCCGGCGGCCATCGGGATGGCGATGGTGTTGTACCCGGTCGCCCAGATCAGGTTCTGAACCATCTTGCGATAGGTCGCGCGCGACAGGCCCAGGATCGCCCCGACATCGCGCGGATCGCTTCTGACAAGAACCACGTCGGCCGATTCCACGGCGACGTCAGTCCCGGCGCCGATGGCGACGCCCAGATCGGCCTGGACGAGGGCCGGTGCGTCGTTGACGCCGTCGCCGACCATGGCGACCGAGAGCCCGCGCGCCTGAAGCTCCTTGATCTTCTCGGACTTCTGGTCGGGGAGCACCTCGGCGAAGAACTCGGTGATGCCGAGTTCCTTGGAGACGGTCTCTGCAACACCCCTGGCATCGCCCGTCAGCATCACCGACCTGATGCCGAGGCGGGTGAGCTCGGCTATCGCCTCCCTCGATTCCGGCCTGACGATGTCGGCGAGTGCGAACAGGGCCCGGGGTGTGCCCTCCCTGACAAGCACGACGACCGTCTTGCCCTCGGCCTCGAGTCGCTTGAGCTCCGGGTGCTCGACGGGCTGGCCCTGCCGGGCGAGATGGCCGGGACTGACGATGCGCACGCCCTGGTCGCCGACCTTGGCGACGATGCCTTCGCCGGTGATGTTGCTGACCTCGGTCGCCTTCGGCAGCACGATGTTCCGCGCCTTCGCCTCGGCAACGATCCCGTGGGCGATCGGGTGCTCGGACTGGCTTTCGGCTGCGGCCGCGAAGGCCAGCTCGTCATCGACCTTGCCCTCGCCGAGCAACACGATGTCGCTGACCCCGAAGCGGCCCTCGGTCAGGGTGCCCGTCTTGTCGAAGACAGCAGCATTGAGATTGCGCGCGCGTTCGAAGGCGGCGCGGTCGCGGATCAGCAGGCCATTGCTGGCGCTGAGCGAGGTACTGACGGCGACAACGAGCGGGACGGCCAGGCCGAGCGCATGCGGGCAGGCCACGACCATCACCGTGACCATCCGCTCGAGCGCGAATTCGAGAGGGGCGGACAGGAGGAACCACCAGACGAAGAGCGTTCCGAAGCCGACGATGAGGGCGATGTAGGTCAGCCAGGCCGCAGCCCGGTTGGCGACGTCCTGCGTGCGCGAGCGTGTCGCCTGGGCCTTCTTCACGAGATCGATGACCTGAGCGAGATAGGTCGAGTCGCCCGTCGCGGTCACCTCGATCGTCACCGCGTTGGCGCCGTTGATCGCGCCACCGATCGCCGTCGCGCCGACCGTCTTGGTGACGGGCCTGGACTCGCCCGTAAGCATGGCCTCGTTGAAGCCTGAGGAACCCTCCAGGATCCTGCCGTCGACGGGGACCTTGGCGCCCGGCCGGACGATCACGCGATCGCCCGGCTTCAGCGCCGAGATCGGAACCTCGCGCGTGCTGCCGTCGGCCTCGATCCTCGTTGCGCTGTCCGGCAGGAGCCGCACCAACTCCTCGAGGGCGCGTGAGGCGCCCATGACGGAGCGCATCTCCACCCAGTGCCCGAGCAGCATGATGACGATGAGCGTCACCAGCTCCCAGTAGAAGGCCTCTCCGGGAAAGCCGAAGGTGACGGCGGCGGAGAAGAAATAGGCTGCCGAGATCGCCAGCGCGATCAGGGTCATCATTCCGGGCTGCCCCTTACGCAGCTCGGAGGCGAAGCCTGTCAGGAACGGCCAGCCGCCGTAGAGATAGGCGGCCGTGGACAGCGCAAAGAGAACATAGCCGTCACCCGGAAAAGCGAGGGCGCTGGTAATGCCGAGCCAGTGCTGGATCATCGGCGACAGCAGCAGAACCGGCGGTGTCAGGACTAACGTTACCCAGAAACGTCGGCGAAAATCGGCGACCATGGCGCCATGGTCGTGTCCGCCATGTCCAGCATGCTCGGAATGGCTCGATCCGGCTGCCATGACCACCTTCGGGCTGTCGTGACGGTCGTGGACCGAGTGCCCGCTCGCCTGGTGACCCTCATGGCCGCGATGCCCGTGATGGCCATGGTCAGAATGCGGCGAACTCATAGTCTGTTCCTTGGCACGGCTGCGGAGGATAACGCAGGACAGCGCTACAGCGGCGAGCATTTCGGAGGCCGCGAGGGTCGCCATTTCGCGACCGGAAATCTTTGATCGAGATTAAGGTCCAGTGCCGGGGGGCTTTCTCGCACTGTCGCTGCCGCCGCAGGGATTGGTGAGGAGCAACCGCCGGCGTCGGGTGGTCCTCCTTCCGTCATGCTGCGATGGGAAGCGTTGCGGATGCACGATATCGTTTTCTCGCAACCTTGCTCCCTTTGTACGTGGAGGTCGCGGGGCGCCTACCTGCGCTTGGACCGCAAATCCGGGGCCACCGACCACTATGCAACTCTCCGAACCCGTCCTGTGCGGAGACGCTCCTCGAAAGCGGTCCCTCTATCGCTCGAGCGGAGTCCGCAGTTCGTTGTGTCCGCCGACCGAGTATCGGTTGGCGTTCCGTTGCTCACTTAGACTTGGATACAGACAGCTCGAAATTCTTAGGCAGCGGCGGAATTCCGAGGTTCGATAACGGGACCGGAGGGCCGCTCGCCTAGCTCTTCACGCTCGACTTCCGCGCGATCAGCGATCTTTTCCGTTGCACCTGCGATCCGCTTAATCGGCGTGATCACATCGGGGATATCGATCAGTGCAAGAAGCAAACCTGCGATCCAGAATATGTGCATGTGGGTGAACATGGCCAGCAGACCCAACACGCAAGTGACTTCTAACTGCACTTTATTGTGCGCGAGGCGATCGGGCAGCGCATGCAGTCGAAGATAGAGGATGCCAACCGCGAGGACGAAAAGAAGCAGAAACATGCCCATTGCAATCATGAGCCAGTCTGTCTCGCCGGGGGCCGTAATGAATGCCGGCAAGTGCGTGGAGGCTGCGGCTGGATGAACGGATTGGCCCACAAGCTCTCCTGTGCTGGAACCGATCAGCCCCCTAGGCAGATTCAGTATGAATGCTAACGCATGCACGGTGATGCCGCCAGCGCTGACGAACGGCTGCATCCCGTGAAATCCGCGTCGGGCAACTCCGGGTGCGGCGGCGTGCCGGGCTATCAAGGTCGAAGCATTGCTCGCCGTTAGACCCTCAGATCAAACCACGCCGGGAACTCGATTTGGCTAGCGGCTCGTCGTTTCGGTCGGATGGGACGAAAGTCGCGGAAAGTAGCCGGGCACGTCCTGCATGTATCGCGCATAGGCCTCGCCGTGCTCGGCTAGTGCTTCCTGCTCCTCGTGCCGCGCGAGCCGCCAGTACATGAAGGCCAGGACGGGGAACATCGCGACCGTCAGCAGCGTCGGCCATTGCAGCAGGAAGCCGAACATCACGAGGACGAAGCCGACGTATTGCGGATGCCTGATCCGGGCGTAGATGCCAGTGGTGGCGAGCGTGCCGCGTCGCTGAGCCTCGTAGAGCACCCTCCAACCGGCCGCGATCAACATGAAGCCGCCGCCGATGAACAGGAAGCTCAGCAGGTGAAAGGGGCCGAAATGCGGGTTCGCTCGCCAGCCGAAGAGTTCCTCGAGAAGATGCCCTGCGTCGTGGGAGAGCCAGTTGACGTCCGGATATCTGGACTGCAACCAACCGGATAGGAGGTAGATCGTCAGCGGGAAGCCGTACATTTCCGTAAAGAGGGCCAGGATGAAGGCGCTGAAGGCTCCGAATGAGCGCCAGTCGCGCGGTGACTTCGGCTTGAAGAAGCTGAAAGCAAAAAAGATGAAGACTGCGGAGTTCAGAAGAACAAGGGACCAAAGCCCGTAGGCGGGAACGTTGTCGTGCATGGGAGCGCTCCGAGAGCCTGATCAGTGTTCGTGCGGAGGCTGCCGCCAACCTGAGGACGGCTGGATTGATTGGTTGCCGTGGCCTCCATGTCTTCCATGCATGAACACATGAAGCAGCGGGCATGCGAGGAATATTAGCAACGGGAGCCAGCCGAGGAGATGGGCGCGGTGCTCCGCAATCAGATAGAAGGCCGCGACTGCCAGAAACCCGACGAGAGCGATCTTGAACGACGTGGATCGGCGCTTCTGATCCTGGGCGTTGGGGTGGTCTGCACTGTGTTCCATGAGGTCGCGTCCGCTGGAGGCCATCGATGGTAGGAGCTGCCTCTGCGGATCACCGTAGGGTCCCGAATCTGGCGGGCCACGGGAGCCTTCGACGTGCGGTGGCGTGATCCTGGCTCAACAGATGAGGCGAACCGGGACGCAAATCCTTGATCTCGGTTAAGCTGACGCGGCGAAGTGACCCAGCTTTCTGGAAGCCCGGATATGGCGTGCTCGGGCGGGATGTTCGAGTCGATCCTGCGCCCGGCGAAGCCTCAAGCCTTCGGCAGGACGTCAAATTCGCGTGCCAGCAGGGTCACAGGCCGTGAACAGGAGCCGAGCCGGATATCCACCCCGAACGCTGAAAGGCGGTTGCGATCGGCTTCGTCGATGAACCCGCATATGAGCTTAGTGATGCCGGTTGCGAGCACCAGGTCACAGATGGCTTCGCCGGTTCGTTCGCAGTTCGCGCGGAACTCATGTTCCTGTGCTTCGTCAGGGTCGATCAGTAGCACCCCATCGCATTTGGCGAAGAACGGACTGAGCATCGCCTTGCGTCGTCCCCGCGCGACGAGCACTGCTATCCGGTGCCTTCGATCAATTCGGGGCAGGGCTATTGGTGCCATCTTGGCCCGCGCGAGAAATCTTCTACACCGCAAGAGATCAGCACAGCTTTCTGCGCGACACCTTAATTTCGATCAATCGCGCATCCGGGCAGCGATTTCGACGTGGCCACGTGTAAGCAGCGCTTTTGACCTCGATCAAAGCAAACGGCATCCTGTCGTAGTGGAATGGATACGCGGGCTTGCACGCATCGCGTATCTGGATCACTCGACCCCCGGATCCGCGGCTGACGTTCAGCGCAAACGAACTTTCGACGGCTATGGTGCGGATGTTCAGGTTCATTGCATTGGTTGTCGTCTGCATGGTTTCCCTACTGTGGCTGGGGGAAGCATCGTGGGCGCACGAGAACCGTGCGGCACGAGAGCAGGCCAGTCCGGCGATATATTCGACCGTCATCGTGACGTCCGCGGGCGAAGACGGTTGTCTGCCCCGGCACGCTTGCTGCCGGACAGTCTGCGCGCAATGTCAGGTATCTCAGCATCCATATCGCTGTGACATCATTCGAGCGTCGCTCACGTCTGCGGTAATCGTGGTTTCTCGCGAAGATCACGTACACTCGGTTATTGTCGGTCGCGATCCGCCCGTCCCCAAAGCCTATCTCTATTAGGCCGCTGCGCTCGCCTTCGATGCGTCCCCTGCCGACATAGGTCGGCCAGCACACGATCGTGAGCCGTGTCGTGCCGACCGAGGGTGTCGGACGCGCTGAGCCGGCGAGCTCGGGATTTCATCCAGAATGCTGATGGGCTGCCAAGGCAGCCGCCGCAACGGGCCAGGTGCGCCCGGGAGGTGCAATATGAATTTGGATCGAGCGTCTATTTCTGAGGAGATGGCCCGGTCGCTCCCTCGCAACGATTGGGAAAATATCAAGTGCGAGCGGAATGGGCCGACCTTTCGTGAATTGGCATTGCGTGAACTGGCCGACGGGGCGAGTGCGTCGGTTCACGACTTGAGCAGACGTCCGCGCCGTAGCCTGACGGGCGCTGACGGTGCACCGCGGCCCGCTGCCGATGCACCTTCGTCAACCGAGGGGTATCGGTTGTTGCCGCGCTACCGATCGGGCGATCGAAAAATCGAAGCGGGCCGCGACCTCTTCAGCGTTGGGTCGACGGGCAACGCCATCTTCAACCTGATCGATGGCTGGGTGGCTCTCTATACCCAGCTTGAGGATGGCAGGCGCCAGATCGTCCAGTTCGCATTGCCCGGCGCCATACTGGGCGTCTTGCCATCAAATCGGTCGCAGGCAACGTTCGGGGCGCTGGCGCTGACCGACGTGGTGGCGTCCGTGATCCCGACCTCGATGCTTGCGACACTGTCCCGCGATGAGCCGGAGCTGACCATGCGTCTGGCGCGCTCGCTGGCCCGCGATTGCAGCCTGGCGTTTGATCACCTGACGAGCATCGGGCGCCGGTCCGCGCGAGAGCGGGTCGCCCACCTCATATTGGAGCTATTTGCCCGCTACCGCGCTCAATGGCCGGGCAATCGCATTGAGGAAATGCCGCTCCCGCTCACGCAGGAGCAGATCGGCGACGCGACGGGGCTGACGTCGGTTCACGTCAATCGGGTCCTCAGCGGGCTGCGGAAGGAACGCATCGTCGAGTTCCATTATCGTCGGCTTCGGATCCTTGATCCCGATAGGCTAATTGAAGTGGCAGGTGTTGAACCGGAAATTGTGACGGCATGGCTTGAGCGGCAGCCCTAGCCGCTCAATTTAGATTTCGGTTGCCGCCATTGACCTCGAATCATCCTGCTTGCGAGGCCGACTGGCTTGGCTGGTTCTGGCGTAATCGCGGTTCGAAGGACGTGACGCCATCGGGGCTGCGCATAGACTCTTCCCTGGCGGGCATTGCCGCAGCGGTTGCGGGGGTGAAATCCGAACCCTTAGCGCGCCGCTCTGCAAGGAGCTCGCCCGAGCGGTTTACCGCAGCAGCGGCCAGGCTCCAAGGGTGACGATGGCCAGTGCTGCGGCGATTTCCAACCCGAAGCCAACCCGCGATCGCCAGCCAGCGGTTCGGTCCAGCAAGCTTACCAACTGGGTGCGGGGCAGGATCGCGAGCAACAGGAAGGCGACGATCGTCAGGAACTTGAAATACGGAAAAAGGCGTTCAGCTTGGAAGTCGACGAGGCCCCAATCCCGTCTGCACTGAAAGCAGTGGCGGCTGAACGTGGATGGATATTAATGCAGACGTTCGCGGCGCGCGGATTACGGTCATGTGAATGATGGGCTCCTGCCGCCAACGTCCTGGTGCGGGTCACTTCGGGGCGGAGTCAGAGGCTGCGCCAGTAATGACCAATGGTAACCGAAAGCCTTCCCCTTTGGTGGCTAGAGCTCTCAGGAACTCCACGCCCCGATCTTCTAGCGCCTGCTGAACCATTGCGGCGCCCTTCAGATAGCGGTCGGAGCGAGGATGGGTTTCGACCCGCCCGAGAGTCCGTCGGCTGATGCCTGCTTGCTTGGCCAGTTCGTCTGGGCTCAATCCGAGCGCAATTCTTGCCGCTTTCAATACGTTAGCGCCAGGGACCATGCCCATGGCATCGCACGCGCGGGTCCCGGAATCCAGCTTGTCAACAATTGTCCGATATAGGACTCATGTGTCCTGAATAGGCCCTATATGGCCATTTTTGGACAAACGTTATGGACGGACCTACTGCGCTTCGATAGGGTGCGGCGAATCGCCAAGGCCCCTGAATTGGAAGGCAAGGTATGGAAGTCTTTGTTTGTGCAGGTTCCGGGCAGGGCATCGGACGGACAACGGCCAGTCTGTTGCTCGCCTGCGGATTCTTCGAGATGGGATTGGAGCCTCTGCTGATCCAGGTGTTGGCCTCCGGGGAGCCACCGGCGTTGCGGGCGGACGAAGAGGCCCCCTTTGAGACGGCTCGGCTTGTCCTTGCCGATGCATCCTCGATCGGGAGCGAAATCAAGGATCTTGCCGGTCGGCATACCGAACTCGGTCCGGTCATCGTTGATCTACCGGCCCAGCTCTTTCCCGAGGAACTTCTTTGCGATCCTAGGTCTCGGTTTCTGCTGCCGATGATGACGGATAAGGCCGCGATTCAGCGCGTTGTTGGCGACATGCTCGATGTGTGCACGGCGGTGAGAAAACCATCCAGTGGAGCGCCGGCGTTTGTGCCGGCGCGGGCGGCGTAAAAGTCGGCCACTGGATAGGCTGACCCCTTTCGGGGTTGGCGGGGATGTTCGCTGTGGAGATTTACGCGGCGGTTCGCGATTTCGTTTTCAACCAGGAGAAGAGCCGGCGGGAAGCGGCTCGCGTGTTCGGGCTGAGCCGCGAGACGGTTGCGAAGATGTGCCGGTTCTCGCTGCCGCCGGGCTACACACGCACGAAGCCGGTCGAGAAGCCGAAGCTGGGTCCGCTTCTGCCGGTGATCGAAGCGATCCTGGAGGCAGATCGGACATCACCGGTGAAGCAGCGTCATACGGCGAAGCGGATCTTCGAGCGCCTTCGTGACGAGCACGGCTTTGCCGGCGGCTACACGGTGGTGAAGGACCATGTGCGGCTCTGCCGGGCGCGGGGCCGGGAGACCTTTGTTCCGCTGGCGCATCCGCCCGGGCACGCCCAGGTCGATTTTGGCGAGGCGACCGCGGTGATTGGCGGTGTGCGGCAGAAGATCCACTTCTTCTGCTTGGACCTGCCACAGTCGGACGGCTGTTTCGTAAAGGCCTATCCACGCGAGACGACGGAAGCGTTCCTGGACGGTCACGTCTCGGCTTTTGGCTTCTTCGGCGGTGTGCCGCTGTCGATCCTCTATGACAACACGCGCATCGCGGTGGCGAAGATCTGCGGCGACGGCCGGCGTGAGCGGACGCGGGCCTTCACCGAGCTGGTGAGCCACTATCTGTTCCGGGATCGGTTCGGGCGCCCGGGCAAGGGCAACGACAAGGGCAAGGTCGAAGGGCTGGTGAAGCATGCCCGCTCGAACTTCCTGACGCCGATCCCGGTGGCGGCGAGCTTCGCCGAACTGAACGTGATGCTGGCAGAGCGCTGCCGCCGGCGGCAGGGCGAGCGGGCCGGTCGGCATGCGAAGACGATTGGCGAACGGCTCGTGGCCGATCTTGAAGCCCTGCGCTCCTTGCCGGCTGTGCCGCTGGAGCCGTGCGAGAAGCGTGGCGGGCGGGTCTCGTCGACGGCGCTGGTCCGCTATCGGTCGAACGACTACTCGGTGCCGACGGCCTATGGCTTCCAGGACGTGGTGGCGAAGGGCTTCGTCGAGGAGGTCGTGATCCTGTGCCGGGGCGAGGAGATCGCCCGGCACCCGCGCAGCTACGGGACCGGCGTGTTCGTCGCCGATCCGCTGCACTATCTGGCGCTGATTGAGAGCAAGCCGAACGCGCTCGACCAGGCGGCGGCGCTCCAGGGCTGGGACCTGCCCGAGACATTCCAGCACCTGCGCCATCTTCTGGAAGCGCGGATGGGCAATCGCGGCAAGCGTGAGTTCATCCAGGTGCTGCGGCTGATGGAGGCCCTTCCGCGCGAGGTCGTGAGCTTTGCCGTGGGCGAGGCCATCCGACTGGGTGCGATCGGCTTCGATGCAGTGAAGCTGATCGCCCTGGCGCGTCTGGAGCGGCGCCCGGCCCGTCTCAACCTGGCGGCCTATCCGCACCTGCCGAAGACGGCAGTGAAGACGACCTCGGCCGCCGATTATGCCGTTCTCCTGCCTGGAGCGGCGGCATGACGGGCCCGGCGAAGGAGGTGATGCCGGCGGGCACCACCGCGGGAACGCCGCAGGTGCTGCTGGCCCATCACCTCAAGCATCTGAAGCTGCCGACGGTCCTGCGCGAATACGACAAGGTCGCGCGGGAATGCGCCCGGGACGGCGTCGATCATCCCCGCTACCTGCTGCGGCTGGTCGAACTCGAACTGATCGACCGGGAACGGCGCATGGTCGAGCGGCGGATCCGGGCGGCGCGGTTCCCGGCGGTGAAGAGCTTCGACACCTTCGACTTCACGGCGATCCCGAGCCTCAACAAGATGCTCGTGCTGGAACTGGCGCGCTGCGGCTACATCCTGCGCCGGGAGAACATCATCGCGCTCGGCAACAGTGGCACGGGCAAGACCCATGTCGCTCTCGCGCTCGGGCTGGCCGCTTGCCAGAAGGGCTTCTCCGTCGCCTTCACCACGGCGGCTTCGCTGGTCAGCCAGCTCCTCGAGGCCCGCGACGAGAAGCGCCTGCTCAGGCTCCAGCGCGAGTTGCAGGCGGTCAAGCTGCTGATCGTTGACGAGCTCGGCTATGTGCCGCTGTCGCCGACCGGCGCCGAGCTTCTGTTCGAGGTCTTCTCGCAGCGCTACGAGCGTGGCTCGACCATCGTCACCTCGAACCTGCCCTTCGAGGACTGGACCTCGGTCCTGGGGTCGGAGCGGCTGACCGGTGCGCTTCTCGACCGGCTGACCCACCACGTCAGCATCCTGGCCATGAACGGCGACAGCTACCGCCTCAGGCAATCCGCCGGCCGTCGCCGCGCCACCGCCGCGGCGGAGCAAAACCAGGCCACCGCCGACGAAGCCGATCCCGAAACCGGCGAGATCATCGCCTGAGCAATCCCGGCAGCGCGATATGGCGAGGGCCCCGATCGGGGCCCTCGCCATATCCGCCGCTCCCCAACGCCAGTGGCCTGCTTTTACTCCGCCACGCTGGCCTGGAATCCGACCGCCGTTGACAACGGCGCCAGCCTCAACCCCTGGCTCCACAACCATCGTGACGATGCTCTCGGCGCTGACGTGGATTTCGACCGTGATGATGTCGTTAGCACCTCGCAGCCCGCGAATGATCCACTGGCGACCGAAAGCGTCGCCCTCGTCGAAGATGGACCACGTCGAGCAATTCACGGACAGCTGTCCGGGGCCGGGCTCCGGTGGCAATCCCTGGCCGCCTGCAATCTGGACTTCTGGCATGGTTTAGCTCCCTGGTCGCCCCAGCCGTCGTCAAGTTTGTTCTCTTTATGTTCCTTTTCTGTTATGCACGCAATCCCGGGGCGGCAGACAACGCACAGGGCAGCGCGACAGGCGCCACGATCGGAAGCGAACATCGGCAACCAAGATCGGCAAATGATTGCCCTTCTGCGCCGTAAGGGTATTGTTTCAAACAATATTCTTCCCGAGCGGATCCGGCAAAAATGATCGAAACTCCCAGCCGCATTGAGCCTGTCTTCTTCGAAGATCAGATCCCACAGGTTCTCGCGGACCTATCCATCGAGATTCAAAGGGAAGCGGGAAATCTTGGCCGAGGGCTTCATCCCGAGTCCGCAGCCGAGCTCGCCGACCTCGTTCGCATGATGAATTCCTACTACTCGAATCTGATTGAAGGGCACAACACCCGGCCGAAAGACATCGAGCGTGCCCTTGCCGGCGCCGAGCTGGAGCCGGAGACTCGCCCGCTTGCACTTGAGGCCAAGGCCCACGTGATGGTGCAACGCGAGATCGACGAAATGCACCTAAAAGGGACCCTATCAAGCCCAACGTCCGTAGATTTCCTACGCTGGTCGCATCGCGCATTCTACGACGAGATGCCCGAAGAGTTTAGGTTCATTAAGCGGCCGGACGGGATTCTGGCGGAAATCGTTCCGGGGGAGTTTCGTCAGAAGGCTGCCGACGACGTCGAGGTGGGGAGACATCTTCCACCCTCTTCGTCCCAGGTCCAGCCATTCATGGAGCACTTCGCAAAGCGATTTGGCGCAGCCGAGAACTGGCCCAGCACCAGGATCATCGCCATTGCCTCCGCTCACCACCGCCTGAACTACATCCATCCATTTCCCGACGGAAACGGTCGCGTCAGCCGCCTGATGTCGCATGCCATGGCACAGCGTGCGGGAATCGGGGGCTTTGGCCTCTGGTCCATTTCTCGGGGGTTGGCGCGAGGACTAAGAGATCGCGGCGAATACAAGAGGATGATGGACCACGCAGACAGCCCGCGCCGCGGCGATCTCGATGGTAGAGGAAATCTGTCGGCCGCTGCGCTGAAGGATTATTGCGAATGGTTCCTCTCGGTCGTACTCGACCAGATTCGATTTTCCGCCTTCATGTTTGACATCGAGCGGCTTGAAACCCGCTTCCGGATGCTGGTGCGCGATGTCCTCGACGATAAGCGTGCGCCGGATCTGATAGGTGTCATCCTAAAGCACGGCTCCCTGGATAGGGGTGACGCGCACCTTGCGCTGAAAACATCGGAGAGAACCGCCCGCAACACCATGGCCGACTTGCTCAAGGCTGGATTTTTAAGGTCTCCGTCGCCAAAAACGCCGGTCCGCATTGCGTTTCCACTCGACTATCGCGAAAGGCTGTTTCCAAACCTCTTCACTGATGCGGAGATATCGCCCCCAGAGCCGCCCCGCCTGAGTTCCGGGTGATCGCCACGTGGTTCCTCGTCGACGGGAGGCACTCGCGGCGCGGACGCCCTAGCGAGAATTGGCGGACTGCTCCCCGACAATGAGAGCCTGCTGTAGGGCTCTCACCTTGACCTCGTGCACCTCATCGCGAATCCGCATGATGGTCTGCCGACTGACATCGAAGCGCTTGGCCAACGGCGCGACCTTCTGGCCATCGTCTAGGGCCGATTTGATCTCGGTGCGCTGAGAGGAGGAGAGGGCGGTCGGCCTTCCGAGCTTCCTTCCCTCCGACTTCGCGCGGCGCAGGCCGGCGTTTGTCCGCTCGATGAGAAGATCTCGTTCGAATTGCGCGACGGCATTGATGACGTTCATGGTCATCTTCCCGGCCGGGCTCGCGAGGTCGACGCCTCCGAGGGCCAGGCAGTGAACGCGGACGCCCAACTCCTCGAGCTTGTGCACCGTGGAGCTGACGTCGATCGCATTTCGACCGAGCCGATCCATCTTCGTGACGATCAGGATATCGCCTCGCTCCAGTCGATCCAGCAGGCGGGTAAAGCCTGGACGGGCGGAAATTGCCACGCTCCCCGAAATGGTCTCGGAAATTACCCGGTGTGGCTCGACCCGAAAGCCGGCCGCCTCAATTTCCTGAATTTGGTTTTCGGTGGTCTGCCCGTTGGTGGAGACCCGGACATATGCGAAAGCGCGAGACATGGATTTTAGTCCGAAAAGGGTAGGGCGAGAATCGGACATGACCGGAAATCGCGCAAGCTAATTTATGAACAGCAGCGGGGGATAGTGTCCGAAATCGCTCGTTTTTGGACAGCATCAAGAGACCGGGTGACAGGGCCGGGCAAATTGCCCAGCGGATGCCACCTCGCACCCCGTTTCCCAACATGCGTGCTCCCGCTACGGTCCCGCTATGAACTACGATCGCAAGACCGTGCTTCCCGCCTTGGAAGGCATGAAATCGAAAGCGGACAAGATCCGTGCGCTCGCGTTGGCAGGCTATCTCAGGACCGAGATCGCCGAGCTGCTCGGTATCAAGTACCAGCATGCCAGGCATGTGCTCGAGCGCTCCGGCATCAGCCTCGGGCGCACACGGGACGTCGTGCTCGACCGCGAGCCCGTAGAAGTCGAGGTCGAGACCGATGTTGGCGAGCAAGGACTCCAGCCGACTCGGGCCGAATATCTGATCAAGTCCGGCGGATTCCGCCGCATCGGCGAATGGCGCCTGGTTGCTGCTGATGATGGTTTCGAGCTGAGCGGCCCTGCACCCAAGGAGCCCGGAGTCTATGCATTCGTGGTCGACGACGTGGTCAGCTATATCGGCGTCACGCTCACCACGTTGCATACGCGCTTGGGGCATTACCGGCGCGGCAACGAGGCGATGCGAACGAGCCAGCGCGTGAAGGGCCTGATCCTGGAGGCGCTCCGTGCCGGCAGCGCTGTTGACGTGCTGGTGGCAATCCCGAAGCCAGCCGAGTGGCACAGCATGCCCGTCAACATGGCGGCCGGTCTTGAGGCCGGATTGATCAGCCACATCCTACCGGCTTGGAACATCCGTGGCGCTCGGCGCTAGCACTTGACGGAGACGCCGGCGCACGCTGCTATGGTCTCGCACCCGGAAAGAAGGTGCCGGCATCTGCCGAGCTAACCGACGGCGGACCAATCCGAACGTCGAAGAGAACGAGAACAGCCCCGGCGCCAGCCGCGTAGCGCTGCCAGTCCACCATTCGAAAACAGCAACAAACTCGCGCTCGCGCGCGACTGATGTCGTATGGAGACAGCTATGCGCTTTGCCCATGTTGGCGGCGATCGAAGACTCGCATCACCCGGTCTGGTCGGCGTCTGCCCATCCTGCGAAGTTGCCGTAATTCCGAAATGCGGCCCGATCAGGGTTCATCATTGGGCTCACAGGGGCGACCGAGATTGTGATCACTGGTGGGAACCGCGGACGGAATGGCATGTTCGATGGCAGGACCAGTTCCCCGCCGTCTGGCAGGAGGTCATTAGGTACGGACCATCCGGCGAGAAGCACATCGCCGACGTCCACACTCCAAATGGCCTGACGATCGAGTTCCAATATTCACATATGCGGGCCGAGGAGCGAGCGGCGCGGGAAGCCTTCTATAGCAATCTGATATGGGTGGTCGCGTGCACCAGGCTGAAAACAGCTTTGCCGCGCTTCGCCGCAGCCGGCCAATTGTTCCGACGCGTCGACCAAGGAATTTATCTAGTTCCCAATTCCAGGGAAGCATTTCCGGCAACCTGGCTGTCATGCCGGGCTCCAGTCTTTTTTGATTTCGAGGGAGCTCCTGGTTTGGCCGACGAGACGAAATCGATTGTCGCGCCGCTGTGGTGCCTGCTCCCCACTACCAATGATGGCGAAACCGTCCTGCTCAGATTCAACCGGGATGATTTTGTTCGGCTCGCGCACCAAAGTGCGCAGATGCCGCCGGCCCGGGTACTGCAGAGGGTCACGGCGACGGTGAGTCATTGGGAGCAAGCAGAGCGCCGACGCGCCGCCCGCTTCTGGAGGGAATTCGCCCACCGAGCAAAAGAGCGCGATCGCAACCCTCGCAAGTGGCGGCCGCGGGGCCCGGCTCGATTTTGAATTGGTCTTGTTATTACCACTTTCGCAGAAGTGGTAATAACTCGCGCTGATGTGGAATGCCTGCCGGTTTGCATCGCGTCCGATCGTGCCGTTGAATAGCTCATGGCCCATCACCCCGACAGCCACGAACTCTACGACTGGCCAGAATACGGCCCAAAAAACCCGGCCATCTCCAACCTGGTCTGGCGGCTCGCCCATGATCGCGGCATGCGCGTTGTCGAGATCGAGCTCATCATTGAGCGAGCACTTCGCGACGAGCTGGCGAAAGGGCAGGGCGATGTAACAGCGGATGCGAGGGACCAGAACTCGCCTCGCTGAGCCTGTTACTGCTCGACGAACACAATCGACCTTAGAATTGGGGACGCCTTGAGCAGGGGCAGACTTCCGAGCAGTTTGCGGAAATAGGGCCCTGGGCCGCTTGAGATAGTGCGGCCTGGCCAACTATCGTGCTCCCGGAAGTGGGGGACGGAATGTTCGGCTGGTTCAAGAACAAGAAATCAGAGGCAGACGAGAAGGAGGCCATCCGTCGCCTGTTGGCGCCGATCATCGAGGCGCAATCCACCGCTGTCGCTATCGCTCAGACCGCGGCCGAGCACATAAAGCAGGTTTCGGCGGGCGCCATCTCCGCGCCTGCCGTGAACTGGAAAGGGCAGGGCAAGAACGTTCAGAGGGTCTGGAGCGCCACGAGACTTGAGACCGTGAGCCACGCGTTTAATTTCGGGCAGTCGAGCCTGATGCTCCTTGCCGACCTCAAACATCAGCACGTCCTAATCGACGCATGGCTCGATCGGCGGCCGCAGTTCGAGTTCCCCCAGCCTCGCGGCGAGCCCATCGCCGACACGCTCCAGGGCGTTTGGCAGTGCTACGTCTACCTTTCAAAACTCGGCGACGCGACCATGGATCGAGAGACCTACTCCGGCGATCTGAAACGCCGCGGAACATCGATCGAGGCCGGCTTCACCGGGCGACTAAGAGCACTGAGAGATCCTTGGCGGCTCTATGCGAACGAGACGACGCGCACCGACCCGGCGCGGATGCCGAGATTCCTGATCCACGAGTTCTGGGAGGATATCACGTTGAAATCGAAATCGCTGGCCATGAGCTCAGTCTTCGGCCCCTCGATCGAGGCAGGCATCGCAAACTTAGAGAATCTGATCGGAAACGACCCTGCTGGCCTCGCCGCACTCCGGCAGAGCGTCGCCCGCCTAAAGGTGGCTACCGATCCTGATACGATAGGGCGCTAGCCGCCGACTACCGCCCAAACCATCCCCGCTTTTTCGAGGGCTCCGCGTTGGCCGTCGTTGCTTTCGTCGCAGCCTCAGTCATCCGCGCGCGATGCGCCGCCTCCTCGTCTTGCCGGCGCCAATCCTCGAGCATCTCTTCGGTGGGCTGGTCGCCGTATCGCTGTGGATCCTCTTTGGCCATTCGCGCTAGCCGGAACTTCATGGTCCCTTGAATATCGTCGTGGTTCGTCTCAAGCCGGCGAGCCGCCGCGCGAACATCGCGCTGGATCTCGCAATTCGTCTTGAGGTAGAGGCTGTTGTTGTTGGAGATCGCGTCGAGGAAGACTAAGCCGTCGCGCTCAATGTACTCGTCGACGGGCCAACTCGGGTCAACGGTTGCGCCCTGATAGTAGCCAATCCGGAAGGCTTGATCGCGATGGTTCGCGATCCGCATCCGATCGTCGTGCGCATAGGCTGACCGAACGTAGGCTTCAGCGAAAGCTCGCCGCGCCCAGGCGAACGCCGACAGCTTATCCTCTTTCTCCAGCCCAGCCGGATCAATCCATTTCTCCTCGGCCGCCTTCCAGAGTAGCTCGCGATATGCCTCGTGGCGCCGGGTCGCCGTTTTCTTCCAGTCCTCGCGGCCCTCTTCGGTCTTCATGTCTGGCATAAAGCGCTCGGGAAGGCTGAGGATGAACGGAATCGGAGCGGCATTGATCAGCGCGTTAGCCCACTTGGGTGTCGGCTCCGCCGTCAAATAGAGATCCCATACCGCGTTTATTGGCTTTTCGTGCTCCCACACCTCGATTTGTTCATCGAAGGTGTCCGCTTCCCGCTTCTCGCGTAGGCGAGGATTCATGATCGCCGACGTGGTAGCGTTCCACCACGCCTCATCCGACAGTCCCAGCCGGTTCGAGATTACCGCCGCGAGCCAATCGGGCGGCATCGTCGGGTTCGTCATCATTCCGTGGACCAGATCGCGCGAGCCGGTTTTGAGGATCGACGAGAGATCAGCAGTACGGGGTTTGAAGATTTGGAACCGGTTGGTCAGCAGCGCCATCCGCACTACGTCACCGCGCTCCCAGAGCGGCTCGAGAACACGATCGTTCGTCGTGAAGCGGGCTAGACCTAGATCGATGAGCGGATCGTTGCGGCCGACTAGACGCTCGATCAGGAAATCGGGCAGTCGAGGGCGCCAACGATGTTCGGGAGGCTCCAGCTTCGACAGGTAGTCGTAGACCGTGTCCGGCGTCGATAGCATCAGCCGCTCGGCCTCAAGCTGCCCTTCCCAATCGTCCATCCGCTCCCCCTACGACTTTTGGCCAGCGTGCCCCGTTTACTCGGGGGCTGTCCATGTGTCGCAAGGCAGGGCCGTGGATATGTTGCTCGCCGATACGTTCCGATAGGGGAATTCGAGCGAGGAGGCAGATACGGTAATTGAGCGCTATCCGTCCTCAGGCCGGGATCTCCGCAACTAGCTCCGGGTCGAAGCTCGAATTCTCTCTGGTTCCTCCTTGCGTCGGATATCCGGCCTGGTTCGCGAGGATCCTCGTCTGGCCGACCATATAGTCATGCGATCCGTGATCGTGGCCGTGGATCCAGAGCTCGGGCTGATGCTGTGAAATGACCGCGCTTAGGTCCGACGCGAAGGCGGCCGTCAGCGGCTGCCCGGCATAGCGCTTCGCAACTGAGCCCGGGTGAGGGGCATGATGGGTGACAACGATCGTTGGGCCCGCATGCGGCTCCGACAACTGGTCGACGATGAACGACAGATCGCGACGATGAAGCATTTCAGCGTGCGACGGCGTGAACCGCATGGACCTGCCTCCCTCGGAGAAGCGGATCAGCCGGTGATCGTTGAGATCGGCCTGGGCCGTCATCTTCGCTGACCGTGCATCGCCGTTCAGGGCGTAGTCAGTCCAGAGCGTGGCGCCGATGAAGCGGACATTGCCGATCGTCACGGCGCCAGGCGCCAACAATGAAATTCCCAGCGCCTTCGCCAGTTGCTCTGCCTCCGGCATTTGCCTGGCGATATGCGATTTGTAGAACTCGTGGTTGCCGGGGACGAAGATCACCGGGCGCCCTGCGAAGGCACCGCCATCGCGTTCCCGGGCGATCCACTCGAGCGATCGCGTCAGGGGCCGATAAATGTCGCCGGCGAGCACCGCCACATCGAATTCAGCAGCAACGGGAGGAAGCCGGTATCCGTCGGGCAGGAATTCAAGGTGGAGGTCGGAGAGGACGAGAAGCTTCATGGTCCGGAATCGAAGGTGTTGTCCTGCTACAACGGCACTGGCCCATCCGGAGACGTTTCCCGCAAACAACTTTGGGAGGCCAAGGACCAAAATCGGGAATTGCCCGACAAAACTCGACCTCGTCGGTAGGGAGTCAGGCCTGGATCTTGGCCCAGGTCTCTGGGCGCCAGCGACGAATGATTTCTTTGATCTCTAGCTCGCGGTCCTCGGGATATTCCGCGTTCGACCGCGTGGCCAAATAGTTGAAAACGCGAGCCATATCTCGCGCGATCGCGGCATCGACAGCGAAGAGGTCGGCGATGTCGAAGCCACCGTGCTCTTCAGCATTCCACTAGGCGAGCAGAAAGTTGGCGATGCGTCGGGCCTGACCGGTATCGCTTTGGGCCAGCTTCAGCAGCCTGTCGACGGCATCTTGGGTGACTTCGTCCATGGGGTCCTCCTGAGTTGAGACTATGCGACGTCGCGGTGCGCGCCAAGGTCAGGAGCAAGCCAGGCCTTAGCCTCAGGGACGCGATTCGCAGAAGGTTTGTTATGGAACTAAGATATTGAAATCATTGCACATTATTGACGTAGGGCGCCAGCCTCGTCGACGGTTCGACGGCACGCTGAAAATTCGATCGAAATCAGTTTGAAGAAGCATAGGCTCAACCTGCGATACGCATGCGCAACGAGCTCCGATTTCCAGGTTGTCCGCTGAGGCAATTTGCGGGTAGCAGGGCAGAACGCACTCGCATTCTACGCCTAGCAATGAACCGCAATTTTATCCTTGGCGCTCTCATCATTTCGTTTGGCGTCGGGGCTGGCCAAATAGTCCCATGGTATGTTGATCGTCGGGACCGGATGATCCTCGCAGAGCAGCAGGAGGCCGAGCGCCTGGCCAAGGAAACGCGCCGCGTCGAACGGATTAGGCAAGCCGAGATCGAACGCGCAGCCGAAGAAGCTTCGCGGCGGGCGGACACCGCAAAGGCGAATGATCTAGCAGCCGCGGCAATTCAGGAGGCCCGGTCGAGATTTGAATACGAAGTGCGGCCGCTGACAGAGCGGTATCTCGCCGCCTATTGGCGGACCCTTGCCGAGTTGACGAACAGCCGGGAGTGGCGAAGCTTCAAGGGTCGTCTCGCGCAGGTCGAGCTCGCTGACGAAAACCTCGGCGCCGCCATCGCGAGGATGAATTTTGATCCCACCTGGGCTTCTGGTGAGAAAAATCGCATCAATGGCGAGCGGGCGGCCGCCCACCAGGACAATGCTCTGATTTCCATGATCGACGCGTTCATCGCGTCCGGGCGGGCGAAGGCCTCCCCCTCTGCGGCCGCTTCCCGCATCAACCTCGAACTGGCACGCAAGCCTGGGCAACTATATTCTCTCGGTGATTTTTCAGCCCTCTACGGCATCACCAGCCAACAGCGCGCCGTAGCGCTTCGCGATTTTAAGGCACAGATCGTCGGGAAATTAGGGACAACTTTCGATCCAAGCGCCGTGCGGACCGTGAACCGCGTTTGGCTCGCCGGCATCGTCCTTGCCGACACCACCATTGAGGTAGGCTCGGTGAAAACGCGTCTTGGGCCGGAGACACCTGACAATGTCATCGCCCCTCTCTGCGAAGATCCCCGTTTCGTCGACATGGTGAGGCCGGTCGTCAGGGGCAACGACGCGTGCTCCTATCGCCTCATTGATTTAAGTGAACGGTGAGGTCCGCGACGATGCTGCTGAATGACCTCCTCGGCAACGTAGGTATCGACCCGGCCCGCACCCTTGTGCTGCGTCACAAACCAATGGAATCTCAGCTTGCTCGTGCGCTGCCGCTAATCGCGAGCGAGCGCCCGCAACTCTTCAACGTCTTCCAGTCGTACCAGGGTCCGTCTGTCGAACGTTCGATGCTCGCTCTTCGCGGAGGCTGGCTGGCGAGCTTTATCGCTTATGGGCCGGCGAAGGCCGCTTTTGTCGGCATCTACGAAATCGGGGATGCGGAACCGCATTCCCGAGAGCAGTTCTGGGCCTGCCCTGAGAACCAGGCTTTGGCCGAGCACGGGTACTCGGGATTTACGGACGCCGAGACGAGGACGCGTCAGATGCGCTTCGATCTCCGGGAGACTGAGAACTATGCCGATTGGCGCGGCAAGCTGATTGTCGGATGGCCCCCTCCTGACCGCGGCTGGTACCGGCGCTCGCACAACAACAGGATGCCGGTGATGGCAATTCGCGAAGAGAGCGCCTTCGCGCCGCCCCTGCCGGCGTGGGATGAAGTCGAGTTCACATGGCCTGAACTCGCGATCCTGCCGCAGCGTTGGCGATCAGCCTTGGAGCAGTGGCGCGGGGTATATGCAGTCTGGGATTCCACCGACGCAAAGACCTACGTCGGCTCGGCGTACGGCAGCACGAACATCTTAGGTCGGTGGCTCGCCTACGGCGCGACGGGACACGGTGGCAATAAGCTGTTGCGTGATCGCGACCCGACAGCGTTTCGATTCTCCATCCTGCAGCGCGTGTCGCCCGACATGCTCGCCGATGACGTCATCCGCCTCGAGTCATCGTGGAAAACCCGGCTGCACACCCGCGCTCCCCACGGACTGAACGAGAATTGAGCTGACCTCTGCCATCAAAAGTAGAGCAGACCCCATTCCACCTACATCGAGAATTCAGCTTCGCGACGGGATTCGCGGCTACGATCTGGATCACGCGCCTTCGTCTGCTCGGTCTCGGCGATCCGCGTTCTAGCCGTGATAAACTGCAGGCGGCGCTCCTCGATCTCAGCCGGCGACGATTGCAGCGCCTTCGCGATGGGATTGGCCACGGCATGCCTAGTCCGTTCGCGAAGCCAGGCTACCGCCTTTTCTGGGGCGAGATCCCTTACCTTCGCAACTAGATCGGCGACGCCGCGCCTGGTCGCGTCGCTGATGGTTGACCAGGTCCACCGGCCGGTGCGCTCGGATTTTGCAATCTGCACCGGCTCCGGGTGATCGGCGAACTGAACCCGGTGGTTCCGGTTCGAATTCCAGGATCGCAGGATTCGGCCACCGAGATGTTCGGTGGCAACTTGGATCATGCTCTGGCGCTCAATGAGCAACATATCGACTGGGCTGACGCGAGCCGCCTCCACCCGGGAGAAAGGTGATCCCGTCCGCGCGGTGCCGGCTACGCGGCCGCCTTCGCTAACATCTGCTCTATTGCCATTTCCCGACCATCGCAGGCGGTCAGCGCGTTCGGCTCCTCCATGGTGTAGACTAGAACGTGCATCACCCTGCAAAAGGCTCGCAATTCGCCGGGAAGAACGTGCCAAACGGCTGCTGGACAGGTTTCGCAGACTGAGGAGGGACTTGGCCTGCGGTCCGCCGCCAAACGAGAGATCGTAGGACTCTCGTAGATATTTCCGAAGGCCGACGTCTCGCTGCTCAGGTCGCTGATAGGGACCAAGCTGGATTCGTTCATTGTTTCTGTTGTGGTCATTTCTCTCTCCATTGATGTTGTCGCGGGCCGGAATTGGTCCGTGTTTGTGATCCCTGCCTCGCAGAACCGTCGCCAGGTCGACTGGCGGCAGCGGGTATTTCGATTCCGAATGAAGCCGGGAATTCATGCGCTGTTTCAGCTGCTCCGTCGGCGAGACCGGGGGCGCCTGCTCTCCCGCTTCGGACTGTGCCCGGTTGGGCTTGCCCTCGACAAAATCCGATACGGAACGCCAATAATCCGCCGCGTTGGACTTGCGGTCCGATTTCATCGACTCCGCGATCGCGGCCTTCTTAATGGCAGCGTCCGTGACCTCAGCTGGGGGGAGATCGTCGGCGTCGAAGGTCCGCGCTATCCGCTTCCCGGTCCGAACGATGCCCGGCACCGCCGCCTCGAGGCGATCGCGAATACGGGAGGTGTCGAAATAGAGCTGCACGGTCTCCCGATGACGGGTCATCGCGACATAGGATGCCGAGCGCCCCATTCCGCGCAGGTTAGCGACGAACACGTTGTCTACCGTGATGCCCTGGCTCGCGTGAACGGTCATGGCATAGGAGTGCTGGATCTTCGGCGCGACAGGCTCGTTTCCGAAACGTTTTCCGACCAGATCGCTCAACCGGGCGGTGACCAGCTCGCTCGCATTCTTGTTCAGCCGGAACGTGAGGAGAGGGTCCGGCTCATTTGAAATGCTCTCGATCTTGGCGAGATCGGCGTTCCGGATCGTGACGGATTCGAGTTCGACCGACTCCCCGAAGATGATGTCGTCGCCTGCCGCAAATTCAATTTCCTCAGCCTTTTCGAGGCCACGAGGAATTGTCCTCACCACGACCCCGCCGCTCAGCGCGCCGCGCCGGAAGAGTTTCTCCCGGATCAGGCCGTTGATGAACCGGGCATCTGAATTCCACCCGGTCAGAATTGCCCTCGTCTTGGGTCGGCCGTCGGCAGCAACCGCACCTAGCGAGGCGAGGTAATCGGAGACGAGCTTCGCGATTGCTGCATTGCGATCATCCATCCAGTCGATTGCGCCGGCGCGATCGTACGCTTCTAGCGCCCGGTCAGTGTGGCCCGCGGCGAAATCCATCGACGCAGCGCGCATCCATTTGCCTTCGTGATCGTCACGGCCGCGCTGGCGCTGAATCTTGCTTATCCGGACTGAGCCGATCGCTTCGATCAGCAATGCCATCGGCGATCCAGCCTCGACGGACTGAAGCTGTTTCGTGTCGCCTGTGAGGATTAGTTTTGCCTTGGCCTTCACGCAGGCGACGACGAGCGCCGACAGGTCCTTTGTGCTCATCATGCCGGCTTCGTCGGCGATGATGACTGTATTCTCGTCGATCTTCACCTCACCCGTCTTGAGCATTTTCACGAGCATGCCTTGGGCGGAGTACGAGAGGTTCTCAGCCAATCCAATCTCATTGCGAAGGCTGTCGACCGCCTTCCAGGATGGCGCGATGCCCCAGACCCTTTTCCCGTTGGCGCGGGCCTCCGCGATCTCGCGAACCGCGCCCATCGAGAAGCTCTTGCCCGCGCCGGCCGACCCTTCGACGATCGAGACTATGTCGTTGTTGAGCGCGTGGCGCACGGCGACCGCCTGTTCGGCTGACATTCGCTTCGTCTGCGCGGGGTCCATCTTATCCGCGAGGACCTGTTCCAGAGACTCGGCCGTCACATAGTCACGAGCGCCCTTCCCCGCAGTCGCTGCAGCGAGCATCTCGCGCTCGGCATCGATGATGGCTTGTGTCGTGAAGACGGGGATACGGCTCTTGTCATGCCGGCCGATTTCGATGATCTGGCCACCGGCGATGACCTGCTCGACCAGCTCCTGGGCCTCGTCGGCGTCGACCTCACATTGGACTGCCTCGAAAACTTCCCGCAGAACGTCGGCACGGGTGAACACGCTTTCGGTTTCCGAGAGCGAGTCGATCGCTTCGAGAGCGAGCCGCGTCAGGCGCTCCGATCTGTCACCATCGACCAGGCGCTCGGCGCAAGCCTGAGCGGACTGGACCTCGACCGAGCGGAACAACGCTTCCGGGTTCCAGCCAGCCGCGCCGAGTTCGCCGAGCCACTGCTTCTGCAGTTCCGAGAGCGGGGTTTCTCGATCCTTATCGTCGCGAGACTGATAGGCAGCATGTTGCGCCGAGTCACGGTTTTGGGCGGTGGAAAAGCCCCGCTCACTCGCGATCCGCTCGATTTCCTTCCTGCGTTTGGAAAATTGGGTGACCAGGGTTTCTGGAACGCCCGACACCTTAAAGTTCCGGCCGTCTCGCTCGGTCTCAATGCCAAGCTGGCGACGAAGCTCAGACGCTAGCTCAGCACGATAGAGGGCAGCAATTGCTCCTCTAAAACTCATGACTGTGGCGTTATCGATGCTGCCGGTGGTTCCGTCCTCACGCACCGCTAGGTTGATTAGGACACAATGCGAATGTAGCTGCGGGTCGTTCGCACGCGACGTGAAATGTCGATAGACGGCTGCGGCAATCTCAGCCGGTGGAGCGTTGTCGCCAATGCCATCTTTACCGCGGCCGCCCTCGCCTCGCCGAGCATCGATCAACCCGGCTTCATGAACAAACCTCAGCGCTCGGCGAATAGATTTGTCGTGAGCCTGTTCGATCTTCCGGCGGGTCTCGTCATCGGCAAAGGCCGCAAGGACAGACACCGGTTTAGGCGGGCCAATCTGGATGTCAAAGCCTGCTGATCTCTTGCCGTTTGCGCTCTGGCGCACGAGAGCAGCGCCTGTCTCCGGATCGCGGCCCGCGCAAAGGTCTCGCAATAGCCGGCCATCAACTGCCTCCCCGTTCTTGCAAAACCGGAAGGGCGACAGCGTGGGGAGTGGGTAGTCATCAGCAGGACCACCCGCCCGCCACCAGACACCGCAGGTCTCGTTCTCCTGATAGTAGGCGACCTGGTCGCGTTCTTGGCCCGCGATTTCGCTCTGCTTCTCGTAGTACTCGACGCTCGCGACGCGGGTGATGCTGATGACCACTAGCCCCTCCCGACGCCGGCATTTGCGCGGTGAGCATCGACGATGAAATCGGAAATGGCCTGCAGCTGCGACGATACCTCGGACGCACTTAATTGCATCGAGCGAGCGGCGATGGCCGCATTTTTTAATAGGTCGAAGTGGTCGACCGCGACGCGTAGGGCGTCCTCGACGTACACCTGAACCGGCACGCCCTTCGCGGCCGCGGCGGCTTCAATGGCAGTCCACAGAGTAGTATCAACGCTAATTCGCTTCTGCTCTCTCGCCATAATCGAATTATCCTGCCTATTTTTGAGCTTTGAATTTCAGGTAATTAGCAATCAATCTGACTACGAACAAGGCACTAACAGTGCGTAGTGTGTCCAGAATAAATAACCGGCACTCAATTCCACTTGATTAACCACCACCATTTCATTGCCAATCTCAACTCAAATTCACCCCGCTCTCATCACTAAATCGGCCTGCGGTCACTGCGAGTCGATCACTCATTAATTTCCAATTCGCAATTGACTGAAGCGATACCAACCACTAAATGAGGAATTGCGCAACACGATTTTCAAGCGCGTTCCAATTTTTAATGAGGCACAATTCGATGTCCGCCGACGACAGCCCCCCACGCGTCGACCCGAAGGCCCTGCTTGCTGCCGTCGACAAGGCACTGGAGCGCGAGCTCAAGAAAGGGCCGGGGCGAGCGCTATCCGCCTATGAAGTGATCGTCTCGAATATCAATCGGATCCGCGAGATGAAGATCGCTCGGTTCACCGACGCCCAGATCGTCAGGTTCCTCTCCGAAATCGGGATTACCGTCTCCCTCGGCACCTTCGCCAATTACTATTCGAAGGCACTCGCCCAAACCGGCAAGGCAATCCCCCGCAAGCGCGGCCGACCTGCCCGCGACACCTACGACCCTCCCTCGAGCCGACCCGCGGTGCCGCGGCAGCCTCAAGCAAACCCGATCTCCCGGCTAGCCGCCCCGCAAAAGCCGCCAATACCGGCGCCCAGCCCAGTGTTGAGCTCAGTCACGCCCCGCACTGCCCCGTCCGTACAATCCACGACCCAGCATCAGGATCTAATGAGGCGAATTGCTGATGAAGGGGATGAAGTAGAGCAGCAGCGGAACGCCAGAATAGCTCCAAGACGCAAGCTCAGCCGCCCGCTCTAAGCAATATTGGAAAACAGTAGCCGCCTGCCGCAGTCAAACCTCCAAACCTGGTTAGGCCAGGAAGCAAACTGGCGGTCTCGCAATCACGACACAATTTGAGGACCAACCTATATGAAAATCGACCTAAACACGGATTTGAAACGCGTAATTCTGATGATCTCCGAGAAGGGCGGGGTTGGGAAGACCCACACCGCCTGCGCCCTCGTCGATTACGCTCGTAGCACCAACCAGCGCATTGCCGCCTACGACGGTGATATGCAAGGCGACTGGAAACTCTCGAAAATGTTCGCCCAATGCGATGAGGATGGCGATTTACCTGACGAGCAGAATCCAACCGCTGAGGTAGTGAGCTACGACTGTTCCAATGAGGAAGACCGCGCGATCATCGTAAACGCTTGCTCGACGGCCGATCCTGTCATTCTTCACGACATCTCCGCGGGAGGCCTTGGCCATCTCATGAAGGTTCAGGATGGCGGCGGAGGTCTCAAGCGCCTGCTCCGAGCGTTCGCTTCCGTCGGCTACCGCGTCACCATCATACACGTGGTGACGGTGGAAGATGGGACAACTAGGTCAGTTGCTGACGTTCTCGACGAGCTTGAGCTCGCTGGAGCCGCTGCCGAGATCGTAGACCACATCGTCGTCCTGAATCGAAGGGATGGAAAGAAGAATTCCGCCTTCAAGACGTGGTTCGAAGGTTCCCGCGATGCGACAACGAAAGACCGTGTGAGTGGTCCCGTAACACGGAATCGCTTTCTCGCAGCAGGTGGAAAGGAGATTGAGCTTCCAATGCTTGATCCGACGACTTGCAACGAGATTGCTGGTCTCCGTATCTCATTCTCTGAAGCGGAGAGGAGCCGGTATCTTACCCTGAATGAACAACAGTATGCGAAAAACTTTCGGATGGATTTTGCGGAAGCGATCGAGCCGGTAAAAAACCTGCTCGGCCTAGCCTAATTCGCAGCGGGCAACACCATGGTAGATCGCAATGACCCCGAGCGGCTGAAAAGCCGCTTGGATCAGGCCGCCGAAGCCTGTGGGCTCTCGAAGGAGAACCACGACCTCACCGTCAAGCAGTGTTTTGAATCGTCGATGTCACCTGATGAACCGACGATCGTTATGGCAGTGATGGCAAATTACGTGGGGCAGGTTCAGAAGCCGCTACTCACGGCGTTGAATGACGTTCCCGCGCGCATAGAGGACGCCGCCGCCCGCGCTGTCGGCCCGGTAGCGGAGGCGGCAACAGCGACGGTTGAGGCGGCTCATGCTGCCTTGACTGCGGACGTCGGCCAGCGCGTCAGCGAGCTCACTGAAAGGCGCCTCGCCATTTATGAGCGCGAGCGCGCCCGCAAGTGGAACGTCACTCTCGTCGCCGGCGGCGCAAGTCTCCTCGCCGCAGGCTGTCTGATCGGGTACGGGATCGGCGCCGCCGACGTCTCCGGCCTCGCCGCCGATATCGCGGTGTTTGCCAAGCGCGCCGATGCGGCGACCTGGCTGCAGCTGATGTCGACCACGCCCGACCTGACCGGAAATGTCGAGAAGTTCTGCACTCCTGACTCTCCTGAGACTTTCAAAGTGCTCACGGGAAGGCAGGCGTGCGGAATTTGGTTTTGGATGGATGGAAACGCGGCGCCCCAGCTAAAATCGATCGCGCGCGGTCTTACGAAAACAACATCCGACGCCGCGTCTATTTTACCCTGGTATGTCGTCGGCGTGTTTTGGATGGCGGTGCCTCTGGCAATTCGATGGGCGCTTAAGAAAATGAATGCCGGAGCCTGGCTTGAGGGCCTTTCCAAGGCGCTCAAAAACTAATATAGAAATAATTGGCCAAATTAGAAATTTTCTGGCCCAAAACCCGTTTCAGCTCCGTGGTGGGATGCTCCCCAACCTCCAATAGGAAAATTGCATAATGGCAATCGAAGACACTACCGATACCGGCTATGCGCTCAGTTCGATTTTCGAGCGACTGTCGCCAAAGGCCAAGGACCTCCTGCATTCGGGGATTACGCGATTTGACCAGCCAGCGCGCCACATCGTTGGTCGATTGGCGCACGAGGGCTTGACCCTCGAGGAGTCTGTCGAAATCTGCAAACGCCTTGCTGGTCCTTGGCGCGGTCAGTTTAACTCTGCCATTACCGATGCGGAGTTCGCTTCGGAGATCGAAACCGTATGGCGCGAAGGCGATTTCGATACGATTTACGGCGCGGAGCGCGAGAAGTTCCACGACGTTTCTGCCCGCGAGGCGATGGCCGAGGTAGTGTACCCGGTCGGCGAAAGGTCGGCATCGCAGGATCCAACAGCAGCCTGGGTGAACCAGGAAGAGGCAGCCCAGGAGATCGCAAGCGCTGCCGGCGTCCGGATCGAGCAACAGCCGGCACCTGCAAAAGCCGGGGAGGCTGAAGCTCGTCTCGGTGAGCGCGGTCAGGAGCTGGTCGAGGAGGTTGGTGATGCGACGGTGCGCGTGCCGCGCGACCGCAATTTCTTCGATCGACATGCCGTCAATCAGTTCACGGCTATTCAGTCGCAGGTGCGCCAGCGCGAGTCACAGGCGATCGCCTCGATGCTCGGCCGTGACCAACGCGATCAGGTTCGTATCGCAGACGGTAAGACCTGGGCATCCCTAATTGTCAGCGAGCGTGCAGCTCGCGAATTCAAGGCGGAGCGCCCGCGCCGAATGGACCTCGATGAGTCGACGCGGAAGGCTCACGAGGCGGCCGTTGCGAGTTCGAAGCTCAGCCAAAGCGCCATTCGGTGGATCGCCGTCGGAATGAAGGCGAAAGAGTCGTTCTTTGAGGGATTGGCTCGCGGCGACGGCCGTTATCATCGCACAGCACTGTCGCATCAGCAGCTCGCGGCAAAAATCGTCGCTCGCGAGCTCCTTCGCTATGACGTTGCCCTCGCAAAGGCCGGCATCAGCCGCGAGCAGCGCCGCGAGATGGTGGTACGTGAGGCGAGAATTCGCGCGGCAGAGTACGGTATCGGCCTCGACGTCGCCCAGAAAGGATTCGACGGCCGGTTGCGCGGGTACCAGGCCAGTGTTGCCAGATCGGAGCGCCGCCTTGCGAAGCAGGTCGAGCAGATTGACCGTCAGCTATCACGCGCGCCGGCCCGTGACCTTTCCGGTCTTTCTCCAGTAGAGTTTGAAGCGCATCGCGAGGCGAGTTTTGCTGCACTGCGGGCGCCAAAGCTCCTGACCTTGAAGGGCGTCGAAGAGCACCGAGCCTATCGCAGCGCCGATGCTGGCGAGGCAGCGATGGAAGCTCGCGGCCGTACGAAGCTCACCAGGGTCGAGGCGGCTCAGATCCTTGTCGCCACGGGAATGCAGAACTATGAAGCCAGCCTTCGTCGATCTGGTCTGGATGACAAATCCGTTTCCGCCATGGTCCAGCGCGAGCGCCAGCACCGCGAAGATGCTGTCGGCCTGAAGCCTGACCGCTCGGCCGATCGGGCGATGGCCGTCCAAAGCCTGAGCGTGAGCCAGCAGCATGGTGCAAATGCGGGTGTCACCGAGACGGAAGTCCAAATCAGCACACGCAATCATGCTCGTGTCGACGCGCTCGCGCAGCGGATTGCTCAACGCAATCCTAATGCGGCCGACCTGGCCAGCCTGAACCTGAGCGATCGCGAGCGCGGCATTCACGACCAGGCGCTCGCTACATCGCGGATCGAGACGGCGCATCTCGCCGGCATGATCAAGAACGAGGAGGTGGATCGCACCCGAATATTTCTCGGCGACCGCGAACAGACGGCCAACCGCGACTTCCTCGAGGCATGGAGTAAGAACGCGCTTTCGCAGGAAGAAGCTGCACGCATCATCCATGCAGCCGAGTTGCAGGGTTACGCCAATCACCTGAAGGCCGCTGGCCTCAGCGAAGAGCGGGTTGACCGCCTCGTGGCTTACGAGGACGAAGCCCGCCGTGCGGATCTCGGTTTGCCCAGTTTCGTGAACGATAGCCGGGCTGGCCAGCAGCAGCTTGAATCTGCTCGGGATCATTTCGACCGGTTCGAGCGATTGGCCGATCAGTCGTCGTCGATCGCGATCGGAAACGAATCTCAGGATTCTCACCGCATGAATCGAGAAGAGATCAAGAGCCTTGCGGGCGAACTCGAATTCGCCGCACGCGAGGCCTATTCTCGCGATCACAAAGTCACGCTCGGCGAGGCGGCTGCCGTTGTGAAAATCAGCCCGGAAGAGGTTCGTGCCGTTGTCGTCGATATCGAGCGCCATCGGCTAGCCGAACTGCGCGAGCAGGAGCGGTCCGCTGAAGAGGATCGGCAGATTGAGACTGAATTTCAGGCTGTCCGAGAGGACCACGTCGAGGTGATTCAAGGAAAACTAGCCGAGTTCCAGCAGTCGTACGGCGTCACCTATGACATCGGCGATCGCACCCGGCTCGCACTGCAGATTGCCACTGAGTTCGAGCGCAACGAGGCGGGAGGTGTCCTTGACGAGGCGCGAGAAGCCGAAATCGCGCGTGAGTACGAGCCCATCATCTGGAACACGGAACTCGATAAGCTCGCCGAGATGAACCGCAATGACAGCGACCTAAACCAGGCCGCCAAGATTAAAGCGGAGGCTGGCATTGCCGTCGAGTGGATGAAGGCGAACGACGTCGAACCGCGCAGCAAGGCGGCGAAGGCGCTTTACGCCGGGCTCTCCGAGACGCTTTGGGCGGATAAAGAGGCTAACATTGACAAGACTTTGCTCTCTCAGGAGACCTCCGAAGCCAATCGCACGCACATGGAGGACGCGCGAGCGCAGCACCCTGATGTGCTTGATGATCTCGAATGGAAGGCCAACGAAGTGAATCAGATGAGCGATGCCGAGCTCGCCGCTCTTGATGATGCACGCCAAACCGAGAAAGTAGAGCAGGCCAAGGCAGAATTGGCGGAATTTTGGAAGGAAAATGGCATTAGCTTCTCGAGCGATGAGCTTGAAGAGTACGCACTGCGGATGGTGAACGATACGGCCGAACACCAGCGCATTGACGAGGCGCATGAAATGTACCTCGAGAAGATCGAAATGCGCTACTCTGCGTCGAAATATTCAAATGACGCACTCGAGCGTATTGCGATCGAGCAAAAGCAGCTGGACCCTATCCGGGACGGCGCGAAGCTCCGGGAACTCGGGGCGGAGGCAAAAACGCATTACGATTGGCTGAAATTCAATGACGTCAAACCGCGGGATGGCGCTGCGAAGGAGCTCTATACGAGGTTCGAGCGCTCCGAGGCGCGAAAGGAGCGTGACCGGTCGGCCGACATGTCGATGGGCATGTGACCGTCGGACCAGGATCTGAATTGCGAGAGGGGCTGAAAAGCCCCTCTTTGCGCATCTGGCCCTGCTATCGGAGCATCCCGAATAATTGGGAATTTTCCTCGGCGACCACCCTGCACCACACTTCGCTTGTCAACCACAAATTCGGAACTTTTATCCGATTTATTTCTTGCTCTTCGCAATTTTATCCTTGATCAGCCGCCACGGCATCGCCATTATGTATTCGAGAGTTGATTAGCTCTCATCCCCCGCCACAGAGGTATAGGGAGTCTCTGATGCTTTTTATTCCGAGATTCATTGCCAACAAGATCAGCCTCCCCACCCTCATGCTTATGCTCGGCTTCGTGTTTGGTGCCGGAGCGCACGATTACCGATGGAGGCTGCCGCTCATTAATATTTCGCCTGCCGAGCTTCAGAACTCGGTGACTACGTCAATGCGTTCTGCGCAGACGTATATCCAGATCGCCCGTCGTGGGCTGGATGGGTCGGCGCTGCGCTTCTAGTGCCGACCCCGATCATTCCCCACACGAAGACAGGAAATTCGACAATGCATATTCGCCGTTCCATTGAAGGCACGATCTACGACACGAGGAAAGCCGACTGGGCTTGGAACGTGGTATCTCGGGATCTCGGGTCGGACGACTTTTACACGGAACGCACCGATCTATACCGCACTGCCGCCGGCCAATGGTTCCTCGCCGGCCGCGGCGGGGCGTGCACGCGCTGGCGCCAGGACCACCCGCACAATCGCGAAGCGACGATTGCGGGCGAAGGCATCGAACTCATCGACAGCGACGAAGCGCTCGAACTTATGATTAATTCCAACGGACCGGTCGAAGCCTACTTCGAGCTCGAAGCGGCCTGACGCGCTCCCCCGATAATTCTCATGGGAGCGCACAGACATTCGGCGTTCCCTTTCCTTTCCGGCAAATTGAGCATGAACCCTATTTTCTCAACGACCTGCGCTATCGCATCTTATATTTTCGAGATTGCTCAGACGCTTGGACGGAACCCTGCGCGGAAGACGCGAGGGGTCTTTTTTGTTCCCGAAGGCGCCAGTGAACATCTTCGTGCGTTGATCGCTGAGGCAATGCAGCGGCCAGATGAGGTATGTCACATACTTGAACCGGAGGGGGCATTCAAGAAATTCCGCTATTTGCTGCCATTCTCGGACCAGTATTCTAGTTGTGTCCGGCACTTGGCTGAGCGGATAAGCAACAGCCCTGATGCTATTGTTGAAGTCGGCGGATTCGACAATCTAAATCCATGGGAAAAGGAGTCCCTGCTCGAATCCCTTGCGGAAGGGCAGTTGGGCACCATCTTCTCCCCGAATCGGGTGTCGCTTGTAGGCGTAACCTTCGTTGTGCGCATCAACGCCGGATTTCCAGCTCAGTCGCTTTCCTTCCAAGACTTCTTGAGGAACAATCGGATTTCCCTCGACGAGGCGGCCCGGGTGCATTTTTACGGATGCTTTGAATAATTACGGCCCAGCCAACCTCTAACCTCATTTATGGCTTCGCGCACACTTTCATATCTAACCTTTCTCTTCTCTCTTCAATTTCATTCGGCAATTTCGCCAACACCACCCGGATTGATTGCCGGGCATTAAATATTCGGAGCATCATCTTGAAATCGAATTGGTTGACCGGCAGAACGTCGGTCCGCGCGCTCGCAATCGCGGGGGCGCTCCTCTCGTCGTCGGTATCTGCCGTCGCTCAGAATTCCTGGACCGGCGGCGATGGCAATTGGTCCGATCCGTTGAATTGGTCAGCCGGCGTTCCAACCTCTGCCGATCGCGTCGAAATCGGCTCTGGAACCGTGAGCGTCGACTCTGCCGCGAGCGCAGAGAAGCTGACGCTCGGCGCGGGCTCTACGCTCTTAGTTACCGCGCTCGGCATGCCCACCATTGCCGCGCTCGATATGGCAGCCGCATCCTCGATCGCGGCGAACGGTGGAACGCTGCGCTTCGCAATGACCCCGACGGCGGGCCAGACAGCCGTGAACGGGCTAATGCGAATCGAGAATGGCGGGCAACTCGTCGCGACTGGTAACGGCGCCGATCCGGCTTTGAGCTTGGCCGGTCTGCTCGTCGGGCACGGTGCCGCAGGCAGGCTTGAGCTCGATGGGTCGACCGCCTCGATAATGCCCACCCTCCAGATTGGCCGAGGGCCGGGCGGAAACGGCGTCGTGAGCGTCGAAAATGGCTCCACTGTCACCGCGTCCAGCGTGCTCGTCGGCGATGGTGGTACTGGGCGCCTGGAAATCATTGGTGGCTCGACGATGCAGGCCCAGGGCGTTTCGCTGGGTCTGAATCGCTTCGAGGCCGGCAGTCTCCGGCGCGGTGAAGGGTCGATCGACGTCGCAGGCGCAGGGTCTCGGCTGGCAACAAATTTCCTCACCGCAAATGGCGATGCCACGATGACCATTCAGTCGGGCGCGACGGTCGACGTTGGTAGTCCCGCCGTCAATTTGCCGCCCGGCTTCTCGGTTCTCGCCTTGGGCACTGTCACATTCGATCCGATGCCTGGAACGGTGGTGCCTGATGTTGTCGCCCGCAACTCGGTAGAAGTTACCGGCGCCGGGTCGTCCTTGATCGTCAATGGCGAGGCAGCGCTTGGCGACGGCGGCGAAGTTGATCTTCGCGTTGGAGCCGGCGCCAGCATGCAGGTGACCAAGCTGCTGACGCTCGGCGGCGCGACGATCACGCCGTCACATGGTGTCAGATTCGCCGGAAAGGCGGCGGTCACGGCCGCCGGCACGCTGAATGCAGCGGAAATCCAGCTTGGCCGTGACGCTGGAAGCATCGGCGAGCTGACGGCGAGCGGCGTGGTCCAGACCAGCGACCTGACCGTTGGTGTCGGCGGCACTGGCGCTGTGCGGGTCTTGGGTGGTGGCGTGCTTGATGCTTCGAACATTGTGCTCGGCCGAGACACCGGGTCGACAGGTTCGTTGCTGATCGACGGTTCTGGTTCGATTGCCCGCACTCCAAACCTCACTATTGGTGACGCCGGCGTAGGTTCTGCCCGAGTTGCAAACGCTGGCGTCCTTGAGGCTAACCAGATCGCTTTTGGCTCAACCGGCGGGCGCCTGACCATCGGCGGCGAGAGTGCACCGGAAGCGCCTGGCGTCGTTCGCTCGACCGGCATCACTGCGACCGGCGCGGGTGGGGAGGTTTTCTTCAATCACAAGAGCTCCAATTATCGCTTCGACACCCCGATCGCGGGCGGAGTGTCGGTCATTGCCGCGGCAGGCACGACGCGACTTTACGGCGATCAGGCGTTCTCTGGTGCGGTCAACATCCGAGCGGGCGCAGGGCTCGGTGTCGAAGGCTCTGTTGCAAGCAGCGTTGTCAACGCCGGAACGCTATCCGGCGGCGGTACGATCGGCGGCAACCTCTCGAATTCCGGTCGGATTGAACCAGGCGCTTTCAACGCACCTGGCCAGTTCTCGACCATGACGGTTCGCGGCGCCTATTCCAGCTTGGCGGGCAGCTCACTGGTCCTCAACACCACACTGGGTGATAGCAGCTCGCCATCGGATCGGCTTTCGGTCGGTTCGGCGGTCAAGGGCAACGGCTCGACGGAGGTGATCGTCAACAAAGCCGGAGGCCTCGGCGCAGCGACCACCGGAAAAGGAATTCAGCTGATCGAAGTGAAGGGCGGCGCTGCGGCAAGCGAGGCAGGCGTTTTCACGAGCGGCCGGCGAATTGCGGCCGGCGCCTACGACTACAACTTCGGTCGGAATGCTGAGGATGGCTCGTACTATCTGACGACCGAGCCAGAGAAGCGCATTGAGGTCCACAACTTCGCTGCGGTTCCGGACCTCGCGCGAATTTACGACCTCAACACGCTCGGCACGCTCGAGGCGAGGAAGAATGCCCTTCCCTCGGCTGGCGAGATTCCGTGGTGGGTCCGGGTGTATGGCGCTGGCGGTCTGCACAATGGCGGTCTGGAAAAGGGCCGCGGGGCACATTTCGACTACGCCTTGGGCGGGATGCAGGTCGGTGCCGATCTGTACCAGGTGGAGTCCTTCGCTGGCTCGCTCGCAACGAGTGGCCTCTATGCTGCTATCGGCACTGGCTCTGCCGATGTGTCGCGAGCTTCTGGTCGGCTTGCAAATGGCAAGTTCGATTTGAATGGCTACACGGTCGGCGGTTACACGACTTACCGTTGGGATCGGGCCTATCTCGATGTTGTGGCTCAGGCCACGCGTTTCGACGGCAAGTCGGGTTCGAACCTTGGCCAGTCGAGCTCGGTGAATGGCTGGGGTTTCACCGGCTCGGTTGAAGCCGGTTATCACCTCGGCGACATGGCCGGCTGGAAGATCGAGCCGCAGGCGCAGCTTGTCTATCAGCACATTGCGCTCAGCGACATGCAGGACGGCTTCGGCCGGGCCCGCTTTGGCGATCAGAATGTCGCCACCGGCAAACTGAGCCTGAAGGGCTCGCGTTCCTTCCTCGTCGGAGATGGCACGCTCATCAACACCTGGGGGCGCATTTCGTTCGGCTATGTCGCCGGCGACCTCGGCTCTCTCACCGTCACCAATCTCGATGGTGCCTTCCCGGCTAGATTTGCGCTGGGCAAGACCGGCGCATTCGGCAGCCTCGAGGCCGGGTTCGACACGAAGCTGTCCGAGAGCACGACGGCGTTCGCTTCGGTGAGCTACGAGGCCGGTCTATCAGCCGGGCGCCGCGGCGATCAGGCGTTCGCCGGCCGGGCTGGGCTGCAGGTGAAATTCTGACGCGACAAAAGTGGGAGCCGGCGCAAGGCCGGCTCTTCAACTCCCCGAAAACCGAGAACATAACATGACAAATCAAAATCGCGCATCGACACTGGACATGCCAAAGTCAGCAACCTCAATCGCTTTGTGGCAACTGCCAATTATGCTGACGGCACTTTCTGTAGCCGAATTCGTGATATTTGCGGCTGTCCTCTGTAATATGTTCCCCTACGACCCAGATAATCCCGAGCATCGTCCAGCCATCTATTACCACACTTATATAACGATGTTTGCACCGATTGTGTACCATGCCTTGGTTTGGGCAATCAGTTCCCACGCTTGGAGACGTGGTTTCGAACGACATCTGCTCTTCATCCAGACTGCATGTGCATTTCTTATTGGACTGCCAATCGACGCGATGGCGAGGCGGATCGACGGGATGGGATATGAGAGCTTTCACCCTGTCGGCGGGATCATACTGGTCCTCCTGGCCGCATCTATTTTTTGCGCCTGCCGCCTGATCCTGCGAGCTTCGCTGCGAGTCCTTCGGATTCTTAGGAGGTAATTTTTCGACGAGTTCGGGCGCATTGCCTAGAGCGGGAAATGCGGATCGGTTCGCGGCCTGCTTCTCATCCGAGCCGATCGCCTGGGCCGGCACACCGCCGGCTTCGGCGCAAACCTAAATCTCGAATTCCAAAGCGATTATTTTCCGCATTTCGCAATCTTTTTGATTGAGTCGCGACCGAGATCCTAGTAGGTTGGTCCTATCGAAGTGGCAAATAATTGCTTCGCTGATAGCGGCCCCGAGCGCCGCCCCAATGGATTCCCCACACTCGATATTGAGACCGCAAATGTCAGAGATCATCGCCAAACTTCATCGTCGAATTGAAACAATCGCGGCGCGCCGAAAGCCGCAACTACTCCTCCTCGTGATGCTGTGTTTTGCGACGGCTAGTCTGTGGGCGCAGCCCGGAGCAAAGCTCATTGCAATAATTCTGGCGGCCGGCGTCGTTCTAGCCTCCGCCTCACTGACCGTAGACGGCTTCGAGGCACTCGCCGCGCCAACGACGACGGAGGGCGCGGCAAATGGAATGCTCATTTCCGTGCTCTCCTACTTCGCCGCCAGGGACCTTGTCCGGGCGGTAGGCAAGTCGATCACTATCCCCGTCGCCAGCGAGCTCGCACTTATCAGCTTCATTCAGAGTTACGGCATCGCGCTGTTTATCATTTCGAGCGCATGCGCAGTGACAGCGTTCGTCTCAAGGCAGCTCGACTGGACGAGGTCTTGATTATGCGCGCGGCCCCCGAAAATCAGCGCGCGATTTCGGCTAACGACGCTATCTCGACCCCGGCCAGTAAAATTGGCTCCCCCCACAAACTCACCCGCCGCCTCGTCGGCGCCGGAGCCCTCGCCGCCGTAGCGGTCGGCGGCCTGGCGCTCATCGCCGGCAAAGGCACCAAGGCATCGTCCGGCCCGCAGCCCCTTCGACTCTCCCAAATGGAGCTCAGCGAGCGGATGAACGTCTGGGCTTCGCCTCCTGCGACGCATTACACCGCCGAGGAAATTGCACCCGGCGAGCTGGAGCGCGCCATCCTTGGTCTCGGCCTCGATCATTCGGCCGCCAATGCGCTCAGATTCAACCTGGATGACGGCACGCAGCGGGTTGGCCTTTTTTACGCGTGGGATCCCGATGGCGATCGCGGCTCGAAGGCCAGTTTCTCGACGCTCGGAAACACCACGACCGTTGAGCTCACCTCGTCGCCAACCAAGGTCTACGTGCTGCTTTCTAAAGCCGGCACCGAGACCATGTTGCTGATCAACACGCTGTCGCGGCAGATGTCCGTCGGGATGGGCTTTCGAAATGGGCAGATCGTGACGCCGTTCCGGGAAAGCCCGGACGATTTCCGCAAGAGCGTTTGGTAGGACCCTGCAATGGGAATGCTCATCGGCGGGATGGTCGCTCAGGTCATCATGGCGTTCATCCTGCCATTCATCCCCCTCCTCCTGCTGCCCTTGAAATGGGCTCGTCCTTTCATAGTCGCCTACCTGCTGTTCCTTCTGGCCCAATGGCTGGTCGGACAGTTCATCGTGGCGACGTACGCGATCTGCGCGATCGCCTGGTTGGTCACGCTCATCCTCGTGGCCCACGCCTACAAGCTCACCAGCAGCGGCCCGCTCGGGGCCATGCTCGACCGTCTCCCCGGAAGTTGGAAATTGCGAATTATGGATATTCTAGACATCATCGCTGACAAGGAAGCTCTCGAGGAGCGGCTGCAGCAAAAACCCAAGGCGGAGATCATCGACAACGTTGCAATTGCGAAGAAGATCAAGTCCGAGCTTATCGGCCAGGATCGAGTAGTCGACGATTTCACTGCTCAAATGCGGCGCGCCATGTCGAAGGAGAAGCGGAAGCTACCGGTCTCGGTTCTATTTTTCGCGGGCCCTCCCGGTGTTGGGAAGACCATGGCGGCCGAGTTGATCGCGCCAGCGCTGGGCCGCAATTTCAAGGCGTTTGCGATGTCGCGCTTTACGACCAGGGAAAACGCCTCGACCCTATTTGGCATCGGCAAAGGCTACGTTGGATCAGATTCCTGGGGGCAGTTGCCAGCTACGCTCAGAGATTACCCCGACTCGGTAATTCTCTTCGACGAAGTCGAGAAGGCGGACAAATCGATCTACGATCAGTTCCTGACGGCATTCGAAAGCGGTTTCCTCTCCGAGGCGAGCACTGGCAAGAATGTCTATGTGAACCGAGCTATATTCGTCTTCACAAGCAACTCGAAGTCCGACGAAATTGGCGACGCGGCCTTGAAATACAAGGATGATCGCGATCAGTTGCGCAAAGTCGCTACAAACTTGCTCGTTGAGGACGGATTCCGGCCGGAGTTTCTCGACCGATTTGATGGCATTTTTAGCTTCGCCCAACTCGAAGGCCTGGATGTCGCTCGCGTGGCGGCGCACTTCATCAAAAAAGAAGTAGAAAGCCACGGCCTCAAAATCAAAGCCGGGAAGGATGGCATCAATACCGACATTCTGTTCGACTTCATCGAGCGATCCAAAAAGCGCGGGACTGGCAACCGCGATATGCGACGACGCATTGAAGAGGTCATCGCGGATGGCTGCATTGATGCGAAGCAAGGTGGCTTCTCGACTGTTCGCATTGACCTGTCGGACAATCGATTCATCGTCGAGCCGGTGGCGTAAGCGCTATGGGAGAGCGACGACACTTTTTGACACGGGCGTTTGACTACGCGCCGCGGGAACTTCGGAACCTCTGGAACAAGTCGACGCTCCACATCTGGAAGGTCGCGAGCGTCACCGCCGTCGCCACCACGCTCGGCATCGCGATAGCGGATCGACCGAAGCCCCCTCCCCCGCCTGTGCCTGAGAAGCCATTTCGGGAGGATAGCTGGAGGCGAGACTATCCGCGGTCGCCGGAGCCAGCACCGCGGAAGGAACAGGTCGCACAACCCGCTCCTGCGCCTGAGCCACCCAGGGTACAACCTGCTCCGAGCGCACCACCGTCATTGCCTGCGCCGCCGGTTCGAGCAGCTCCCCTTCCCCCAGCGGTTGAACCGGTATTCCAGGCACGCCCAGCCGCCGCGGCTCAGAAGCCAAAGCAATCGCAGATGGGTAATTACAATTACGTGGGCCAGTGAGCCCTGATTTAAATTAGGACGACCCGCACATGATGCCAAAATCAATTCCGCAGGCCTTCATTTATTTGTGCCTGCTGATGCTCGCGGCCGCAGTGATTGCTTTCGGCTATAACGGGTACATTTCACCATATATCCCATACCCGTATCTTAAGCTGATCTGGGAGGCCTCGCCGGCGATCCTAGTGCTCGTCATTGCCGTTCTTGGAAACGAGAAGTTCCGGTTGGTGTCCGCCATCCTCTCCATCGTCGCCATCTGGTGGGGTATCTCGGCACTCAGCGGGCTCTATGGTGCGGCGGCCACGGTCCATGTGCGTCATAGCTACAGCTACTGGCAGATTCTGAGCTCCTATTGGTACTGGTTCCCCGCGCTCGTGTCGGCCGGCACGACAATAATCGGCGTCGGGGGCCTCATTAAATCGTCAAAGCTCCTGTCTAAGGGGTGGGACTTCGCATTGCGATCGGCGAAAGGTGTTGCTCGCGATCGCGGCCTCGTGCGCGACTCGGATAGTGATCTCTACGGCCAGGCGAAATGGATGGATCCCAAAAAGGCGATCTCGCTCTGCGAGGGTCGACGCGGGATTCTGCTGGGCCAGATCGAGTACAAGAAGAAGATGCGGCTCGTCCACTATCCACTCGAGGCACATGGAATGACCATCGCGCCGACGCGAAGCGGAAAAGGCGTCTCGGCGATCATTCCCAATATCCTCGCTGCAACCGCTAACTCGTGGGAGGGCCCCGTGGTCGTCATCGAGCCGAAAGGCGAGAGTTGGAGCGTTTGCGTGCGCCGGAGACGGGAGCTTGGGCGAAAGACAATTCTCCTCGATCCATTCGGGGTGATCAAAGGCGAGACGTCTGCGAAGTACAATCCGTTAGATTTCGTTCGGCGCTCCAAAGAAGGCGTCCGGGATTTGGCCGCAATGATCTCGCCGCTCCTCGGAGCTTCCAGCTCGAAGTCCGGTGGGGGTGACAATAGCTTCTTTGAAAAGTCGGCCCGTACCGTGATCATGGGATTTTTCGCGTGGGCCATTGTGAATCCCAATCCTGCGAATAGGAACATGGCCTATGCCCGACGCCTTCTGCAGTTGCCCTGGAGTGATCCGGACGGCGTCTCGCTTGAGGCGGAATGCGAGAAGATGTCCGCAAGCGCCGAGTTCTACAATTTGCCTGCAGACGCTGCTTCTGTTCTGGTGAAGCTGAGGGATTCCGAAAGGACGCTGGCGAGCCTCGTCGCGGAATGCCTGAACACCCTGAATTGGATGATCATCCCCGAACTCAGCGAACAGGTTTCGGAGTCCACATTCAACGTCGAGGATATTTGCGCGGGTGATACAGATCTATTCGTATTTGTTCCCCCGAGCGCCCTTGAGGAAGATAGTGAGGCTAAGCTGTGGCTAAGAATGTGGGCTTCGATTCCGCTCATTGTTGCCGAGCGAACCCGTCCAAAATCTCGACTGTTGGTGCTCCTCGACGAAGCGGCGGCGATCGGAAAATTGAACGCGGTCGTGAGTGCCTATCAATTGGCGGCTGGCTACAACATTTCCATGTGGCTGTTCTCGCAGGACTGGGCCGGTTTGAAGGAAGCCTATGGCGATAACAAAGTCGAGATTATGCGGTCAAACTCCGACTTCTTGCAGGTCTACAAGCCGTCCGACACCGCCCCGCCAAGCACTTTCAATGATATCGCCGAATCCCTTGGCAATAAGACGGTGATGGAGGTTAGCAATAGCGAAAATTCAGGCGACAGCTCTAAGATAACCGACTTCGTAGCAAACCACAGTCGGGGTACATCGACTTCTGAGAAGCAAACTAAGCGGCACCTGATGACGCCTGAAGACATTCGCGCGATGGATAGAGACGAGCTGATCGTGTTCCACCGGCACGAAAAAGAGAAAGGATCGCTGCGCCTTCGCCAGGTGCGATATTACAAGCATCCCGATTTCAAGGGGATGTTCGGCCAAAACCCGCACCACCCAGGGAAGGCAGCGTAGCTCGACCACACCTCCCTCAGCACAACAAGGGCGGGCGACCATCACGGTCATCCGCCCAACTATTTTATGAATTCGCAATATTTTTGCTGACAGACATTTCCGAATTTCGTATCGTCTGAGCGTCGCAAATGACTTGCGGCGAGCCAAGCCAACGCCATTCGCGTATGTCGGCGTACATTTCGGACTTGGCTGTGACGTTCCAATAAAATTCGCAATTAAACACCCCCTATTTCAGCGTGGATTCCAAATGCAGCAGCCCACAGAAATTGCCAGCCGAAGCCTTCGGTCGTTCCGTTCCGTGCTTCATGATCGCTGCCCCGGCCAACATGATATCGTCGACGAGATCTCCGGCGCGCTATTCCGGCGTCTCAGTGCGGACCGCGGCGATCGCCCCATCGCGACCTTTGTTCTCGCCGATGCGTTCAGCCGGCTCCGCAAGCGAACCCGGCGATTTGGCAAGCAGCTCAAGCTGTGCCTGTCCCTCGCGAATGCGCTCCGGGTGGCAACCATCGTCGAGTACATGTCGGCCGATCGCCCATCCTCTGCCGCAGACGTAGCCGAGCGGATCCGCGCCAAACCCGACGCAATCGTGGTCCTGGTCGAGCTTGAGGAGGCGCATCCCGGCGTCGTCGCGGGTTTTAAATCAGCTTGGGAGCGCGGCTTCCTGCTTGATCGCGACGGAAACGAGGTGTCCTGCCGGTCGGCAATCATCGTGCTCGTGACGGACGGCGGTGCCGAGGAATTCGCGGAGCTCGCCACGGTCAACGACCGCGATGTGCTCAACCGCTCGTCGCTGCAACTCCTGCGGAAGTCCGGATTTCCCCGCGAGATCCTTGAGCACGTCGACGGCGTGTTCCTCCCCTAATGGCCGCTCAGACAAACTGGAAACTCTACAATGATGAACATTGATCGCAGCTCACAAAGTACGCCGGCCCCCTCCTCTCATCTCCTATTTGGCCTCCAGGATCTGGTGCGCGAGGTCCGAGCCGTTGTCATCGGCAGCGGCAACCGGGACAAGCCGCTTGTCATTGCCATCACCGGCGCCCCAGGCTCCGGAAAAACGGCGGCCGCCGAGGCTATTGCCGGCAACACCGCCTTGAAACTCGTGATGGCAGATTGCAGCCACGCCGATGCGGTGCAGACCATGTTGGGTGCGAGGCGTGGTTTCGTGGGATCGGATCGCTGGGGGCGTCTGACGGACTACCTGCGCAACCATCCTAACGGCTGCATCGTCCTCGACGAGTTCGAAAAGGCACACCCCGAAGTTCAATCTGCCATTCTGAATGTCTGGACCGAGGGAGTTGCCATCGAGCGATCGTCGGGCGACGCTGTTTCCAGCGCGCGAAGCACGTTCATTCTTCCGGTGCATTCACTCAACAACCTGACGGCAGACATCCGAGCCGCAGTTTCGCGTACCTTCGCCGTCCCGGCTCTGAGCGCTCGGGACCAGGCGCAATTGATCCTCGCGCAGATTGAGCGGTCCGCCTCGACCTATCGTGTTCACGTCGACCTCCATGATCCGGCACTGATCGAAATCCTCGAGAAGCTACTCGGCACGCACGGCCTGATCACCTTCGCCGATCTGCAGCGCAAGCTTCATCGAAAGGCGGACGATCTCTTTCTCCAGGCCGCGCAGCAGGGTCGGGAATCGGCCGTTGTCACCGCCGCTGACCTCGGTCTCTCGCACTGATGCACTCATTCGGCGGTTCGACGACGCCTTGTTGTGTCGCCCCCACCGCCATCAACGCAGGCAACGCCATGAAGAACACCTCGCCCTCCCTGTACGCCCTTCGACTCGCGCTCGTCATGTCAGCATTCGCAGCAGCTTTCGCTGTCTTCGCAATCCCCCGCCTGAAGGCTGAGTCATCAAACGCCGCAAACGCCCAAGTCGATCGCTCGATGGATAGGTCGCGGCCGCCGACCCTGCTGAGTCCCAAAGATGAACCTCGTTTTCAGGCCGCTCGCGAGTGCCTCACCCACGAGCGCTCTCGCACGATCGCAGAATGCATGGATCGAGCGCTCAAGTAATTCACGGGCCAACCTTCACGACGAGATTTGCAATGACGAAACTGAGAATTGCCCTACCTACCGCCGCCGCGGCCCTCGCGTTGTCATGTGCCGCGATGGCTGCCGACAATATTCCGGGCCCCTATGGGCCGAACTCCATGGAGGAACCACAATCCGTGGCTGCGCCGACTAAAGTTCGCCCCATGGCGCAGCTACCCGGCCAGTCTCCCTCTCCCTCAAGACCGCCCCCTGTCGCGGCGCCGGTGCCAGCGGCCAACCCTGCGGTGCAAAAGACGGCACACGCTCCAGACGCCGACAAGGATGCGACGATCCAGAAATTGAAGGCCGAGATAGAAAAGCTCCGCGCCGAGAAGCCTGGCTCCGCGGCTTCGCCCACGGCGTCCGGCGACGCCAAGGCAACCGACAACTACCAGGGAGGTCTCGTCGGCCGTATTTTTAAGGTCGTGATCGGAGGCGGCACTTTCGGCACCGAGTTGTCGTACCTGCCTGAGCCGGATGCACTCTATAGCTTCCCGCTCAATGCGACCCGCTACAACCTGGGTGAGCAGCGCAAAGGCACCAATGTCCCGCGGAACGAGATGATCGCGTACCGCAACATTGGTTTCTATCATGCCAAGGAAGGCGGCCGTCACGTCTTCAGGACTACGATTGAACGCGACGGGCGCGTCACGCCGGAGCATTCCGGCCAAGCGAAATGCATGCTTGGCGTGCTGATCGGCGATCAGGCAATCTCGGCTCTATCCGGCAACATCGAATTCAATCCGCGAGCCGCGAAGACCGCGATAACGACGGCCGGCGGAATTGATCTCGAGCCTGGCTTCTACGCCATCGAGTGGGACGCGTTCTGCTCGGTCAGGAACGATTATCTCGATCTCCTGTCGACCACCCTCGAGATCCAGACGCCCTCAGATCTGTCGCCCGTGGCACCCGCACCAGGCATGCTCCAGCGCAGGGAGATCAAGCAGGCGCCGCAGCCCCAGAAGCGGATCAGCGCCAGGCGCTGATCCCGATTGCCCCAGTCCCACAATTTCTGAACCAGGAACGCAATTATGCAGACGATTAAACACGCCCTCATCGCAGCCGCAGCGGTCGCAGCAGCAATCGTGTCCCCCGCCGCCATTGCCTCTGATCGCGCATTTACGGCCCGCGAGATTTCCGAAGCAATTATGACCTCTCCGCTCCGCGCGGACCTGCAGGGGCACGCAAATATCATCGGCCGCTTCGCCGCGATTGTCGCCGGAGGCCAGCCCCGGGACGGGCGGTTTGGTGTCATGTCACTCAATCGCTCGGCCGTCGCGTCCGTCGGGTTGACTCCGGGCGAGCTCATCGCCTCAGACCTTCAACGGCAGGTAGACCTCTGGGCGGGTCTCGCGAACCATCGTTTCGAGCAGCTAACCCCGGCGCAGCGGCGCGGGCTCTCCGCAAAGGGCGGCCCCTATTGCGTTTTCGACCTCGACGCCGCCTGTCTCACCCGGAAGGGGGCACCGCTCGCACGCTGGGCGTCGCTGGAGAAAAGCAGCTATTTCCGCGCTGAGATCGCAGACGCCATCAAGGCGTCCGACCTTCATCCTGTGCTGAAGTTCCATGCCGATGCCGTAGCACGCCTGGCTCTCTCACACCGCGGAAAGGCAGATTGTTGCGTTGGCCGACTGCGGGTTCACCGCGCGGATCTGGCTGAGCACGGCCTCGGCGCCAGCGAGTTCGAGTACATGAGCCTCCAGGAGCAAGTCGACGTTTGGGCGGCGATCGCCAATAGGCGGTTTGCGGCCGACCAGATTGGCCCGATCTACGCCACCCCGGAAATGCTGCTCCGTCTCCGCTCAGGCGCGTGACGCTTGCCGCCGGTGCCCTTCGGGGCGCCCCCTTCAATTCAGTGAGCCATTTCGAATGATCAATTCCACAATCCTGCTCGCGATTGCCCTTGCGATTGCGATGTTCAGCGTCGTCAGCTGGATCATGGGTCGGATCTTCACGATCGTGAAGTACGCGGTTTTTGCGGGCGTTCTCTGGGTCGGTGCCGCCCTCTCGACCGGCTCAATGCCAAATCTGCCTGTCGCGCCGATGACTATTATGAGCTGGGCGGAAGGTCTCTCCAATCCGTTGAAGGGCAGGGACTGGACCGATCTAGCGACGACGGTTCAGGAGATGCTCGGTCTGCAGCCTGACGCCGCAGGCCAGGCGGCGGACTCTCCGCCCAAACGGTCGCCGGCTGACGATAGACGCGCCCGACATATCCAACGCGACATGCAAACGGAGTTCGACTTCCGGTAGACATCGCGTGAAAAATTGCCGATTAAAAATTACAAAATAATTGCCCGTGGTGCGGGTTTAATTTCAGATAGGTGACCATTGTCCGACGCCAATGTGGATTCGAACGAATCTGGAAAAATGCCATATCTAAAAAAGCAGCGTCGCACCGAGATCCTGGCGGAGCTGAAGGCGAAATTTCAGGATGGCGCGACATTCAACACGCATACCGTCCTGGAGCTATATCCCGAATTCCGCAACTATCACCGCGCATTTGAATTTTTGAGTGCAGCAGTCCAACGGGACGAGCTCAAGAGGATGGCCCGCGGCGAATTTGCGTTCGGTTCGCCGCCGGGCGCTGCAGCAAATGTTGAGGCGGGTGAAGCTGAGGAGCGTCAAAGGCGGCCGCGGCTCCTGAAGGCCCGGCGCATCGAGATATTCTCAGGCCTGGCCGCGCGCTTTCCGCATCCGAAGCCGTTCACCTATGACGACATGCTGACCCTTTTCCCCGAAGTAGGGCCCAGGAACAACGTCTATAGCATCGTTGCAGCGGCCATCGAACGCGGTGATCTCGTCAGGCTCGAAGACAACCGACTTGCCTTCAGCGCGAGCTTCGTTCCCGCTCCGCTGAAAGCCGCTCCTGAACTTCCAGTCGACGAGTACATGGCCGTGGTTGACTCCGTCGGGCAGCGGTACTCAAAGCCGAAACTGCTCAAGGTCGGAGACATCCTCCGCCCTGCCGAGCATTTCCGAACCGCGATCTACGGAGAGAATTTCGATTTGGGCACGCCAAGCGAGCTATATCCGCGATGTGTTGTGATCGACCTTCTAGACGATGGCTCGTCGGACGATAGAGTTCCGCCGTTCGACATTCTCGTTTGCTACCTGGATTCAAACCACCAGGCGCATGTGAAGGCCGCGGGAAGCTGGCAGTTCGACTATTTCGATTCCAAGGGTGCCTGATTGAAGCTCTGGCTCTTGTCCGATCTCCATCTTGAGACGGTTCCTTTTCCTTCCGCATTCAACCCAAAGCGCCCCGACTTCGACGTGTTGCTGTCCGCCGGCGACACTTGGCAGGGCAATATCGCCGGGGGATTTCAATTTCTCCGAGGCCTTGCCGGCCGGAAGCCCATCTTCGCTGTGCTCGGCAATCATGAGCACTTCCGAGGCGAGCTGCATCAGAACCTGGCAGCTGCGCGCCAGGCTGCCAAAAAATTTGGTGTGACTCTGCTCGAGGGCGATGCAGTCGAGCTCGGCGGCTGTCGATTCATCGGCGCCACACTCTGGTCAGACTATCAGCTGGGCGGTGATGTTGACCCCGCCAGCTTGACCGGAGAGACCATCGAGGTTCGCGACGAGGCTGGCGCTCGCGCGTTCGCCGTCGCGGATGCGAGGCGCCTCCACGCTGAAGCGGTCGCGAGCTTGCGATCGCACCTGAACGCAGTCAGCCGGTTGCCCACGGTTGTCGTGACGCACCACGCCCCGCTGGCCGACTGCCTGCCGCCGCCCATTCGAGGCAAATGGATCGCAGGGAATTCCGCGTCGGATCTCTCTGATCTGACGGACGCAGGCACGGTCACACTCTGGGTCCACGGCCATATCCACGCCAGTATCGACATTCAGCGATCGTCCGGAGCGCGGATTGTCTGCAATCCGGCGGGGCCTCTGTTCTCCAACACCCGCTTCGTCGAGGACCTAGTGCTGACAGTGGGGCAGTAGCGCGCGATGACCGCTGCGACAAACTGTCAAGGCCAACCTTCCAAAAGGATTTGACCGCGGCGGTCCAGCAGCCTACCAAAATAGCGTGAAGTTTTCACCGGAGCGGAGGCCTCCACCCAGCCCGCCCGTTAGCGCATTCGTGCGATTAAGTGGGGCGCTGAGCGGGTCCGGCTTTCTGCATTTACCCCCGCTTGATGCAAATGCACAGCGCGGCCTTCGCTGAATAAAAATGGCCATCTCAACAAACTGAGGTGGACCGTGATTCAACACTCACAATACTTCCAATCGTCGGCTGGCTCTCCAACCCTGCCCCGCAAGAGCACCGTATGGACGGGCGTCGCTCGCGCGTTCGCGGCGAGAAATTTTTGACGCTCGCCACAGATCGCCTTGCGATTCCCTTTTTTAAGGGATACTAGTCTTTCAACGGCCAGCGAGCCTACCGTCCATGGGGCAAAATATGTCTATCCGTAATATCGCACCTAGCGCGCCGACGCGCGCAGAGTGCAGAGCACTCGCAAAGCAGTATTTTGACACGCTTTCGTTTGATAATGTGATCGCCTTCGAAGGCACTAGCATAGTTACTGCTCTAGCATTTGGAAAGGCAGTTCAGTTGCCAACTTGGGATGCGGAGCGATTTGCTTTCGATGAAGAAGCTTCTCAGTTGAGGGCCGAGTTTGAGCCTCACCACCTGATTGGCGATGCCCGGGGCGAAGTGGAGGCCGAGATCGCCTATTGCGATGAGATTGAAGCGGACTGCAATTGGCAACTGGACTGCGTCCTTTTCGCGGACGAGTTTCCAGCGGCGGCTCTCCAAATGAAGCGGTTTTATTTTGAGCGCCTCCGAAAGCGCTTGGAACGGGATTTCTCGATCCGCATTTTCGAAGCTTGCCGGGGCCGAGCGACATCGCACCGGAACGACGCTAGATAGGCTTTCAGGATAGCGCTGCGAGGGGTCCGCATGGATTTTTATGCAATGGTAGATAAGGCCCTCGACGCAGCTGCAGAAGCCATTCGGAATGACATTCTAGTCTTGCGGGGCACCGAGACGGAACGAGCCAGGATCGACCTCCCCCTTGGCGAGGACACCATCTCTTTTCCAATCGGAATGACCTCTCCGGAATTCGATCGATGTGTCAATGATGCCGTTCAGTTCCTGAACGTAGATGGGCTGTCGCCGGCAGCAAAAGCTGTCGTCCGGCGAGCCGGCAAGAAGGCTTTTTTCGACTGGCGAGGACGAAACGAAAACTATGGAGAAACGATTGCCGAAGAAATTTGGAGTGCGATCTGCATCTATATTTCGTCTGGATATGACGATGAAGGCACCCTTCTTCATAACATCGGGCTCGAACTTGATGCCTACATTACGCACACATGGCAGGTTCGGGCGTTGGATGAAATCGGAAGCTGCCTATTCGGGTCTACGTGGCAAACCTCGCTAGCGCGCGCTTTGGAGCCCTATAGCCCTAAGAAGAAGCTGGACACCGCCACTTTGCGCCGGTGGCTACGCGGTGAGTATCGCGCTCCGCCCTGGGCGTGGTCCGCAATGGTCGAACTACTTCGACGGAAGGCTACGGAGCAATCGCTTTTGGCCGATCGCCTTCAGCGGCTGCAGAACCCGCCTTCTTCGCCGCCAGCACTCGCATCGCCCGCGGCTGAAACGTCAGGCCGTTAAGGATCCTCGTACCACCCCGATTCTACAACACGGACTGGCCAGCTGAGACGAATATGACCGACGACGACGACACCGCCGCAAGGCCCGCTAGCAAGCCCGACTGGACGCTCTACGGCCTGCTCGCCCTCTTGGCCCTGATCATCGGCTTCGAGAAGGGATACGGCTTTGAGCGCGCTCTCGCCGTACTCCAGGACCTCCTCGGTCAGGCGCTCGCTTGGGCGATGACGGGCGTGTGGGTTGCTCTGGCCGTCACACTGTTCTGGCCGTGGATCCGCCTCTGGATGATGTACGTCGTAATGATCGCCGTCGTTTGGGCGACTTGGCGGATCGGCGGGTACTAGGCCATGGCAGCGGGGATATCGATTGTTCGTCCGTAAAATCCGCTCGTGGGCCGTTGGGGTGACAATCGCGGTGTACGGCGCTGCGCCCCTAGCTCGAGCCGAAATGAGATCCGCAAATGCATTCGAGAATCCATTCGCCGCGTCACTCCAGATCGCGGCCGGTGAGGGGGCTCGGATGACCGGGCAGTTCCTCGACCTTCAAGCGTCGGTAGCACCGCTCTTCGCCGGGCGAACGGTCCCAGAGATCGCGGATCAGTTGCACGAGGTCCTGCTGCTCGACGCGGCCGCGCGGACCCGGAAGCTGGATAGTCGCGCGATTGAGCAAGAGCTCGCCGCAGGCCGTGAGATCGCCGTCGGCTTCTCAGCAGCGCAGATCCGGTTGATCACCAGGTCGGCCGCCATCCTCCACGATGACGACCTGATTGTGATCGTGCTGGCATCCGATCCAGCCGAGGGCACTGTCTCTGTGAAAAGCGCGACGCTGCGCAACATGACCATCTACCCCTAGTACCCGGCTCGCCCAGCCCGACAAATTTGGCAATTTATCCCCGCCGCTTCATTCGCCAAAGCGCCGAAATTACCCAAAATTCGCTCATCAAGACCTCAGATCATGATATAGATTGCTAATAGCGCTTGATCCGGCAATTAGATTGTGATGACATGTGAACATGATCGATTCCGGTGAGACTTCTCCCCTATCGCGACGCGCAGCGTGCACCGCCTCAACGAGGCGGATGCGAGCTCGGCAACGGGCAGCTGGCATGGTCAATGTCAGCTTCCCGATGAGCGGGGACGTGGTCGCGGCGGTCGATCGGTTGAAAATGCAGCTCGGAATGCCGGCCCGCGCTGAAATCTTTGAAATGGCCGTCCGGCGGCTCATCAGCTCGGAATGCAGCAAGACGTGAGTGAAAAAATTCGGCCGCCGAGCTGGTAACTCGACGGCCGCATTGACGAGTAAAACAGACTGTGCCTGCTACCGTCGTGGTGGATATGTAGTAGCGCAGCCCAGAGAATTTATCAAGGGCTCGCGTGTACCCGCATGAAAAAGCGGGACAATGCCAGTTCCAATACTTTCAATGTTCGATCCGTCCGCGCACGTCCCAGCCTATTGGGACAAAAATGCAGGAAATTGCCAACTCTGGCGCGCAAATCGCCAGGGGGATGCTGGCGCGCGCGGCGCGCACGATCGTCCTCGGCTTTGCCGCCGAACAGCTTGCGAAGGCGATCAGCGACGCCCAGACCGCCACCTCGCTCGACGAGATGATGCGTCTCGTATGGCGGGGCCTCGCCGAAGGTGCCCTCGATGACGCGGCGGCAGAGGAGTTGTCGTCGCGAATTGAAGCACGACGCCGGCCGCTATCGCAGAATGGACCAGCGCCGGGCAAACAGCCTCGTCCACTTTCAATCTTCCCGCCGCGCCGTCCTCAGCCGTCGCGCCGATCAGCAGCGTCCTTGGCCCGCCGGCGTCAGCTCGTTGCTGCTGGCCCGATGCCACCTCGCCTGGCCGCTCATTTTACGTCGGCCGAGCTCGCTGCACTGATGATCATTCGCGAGGAGGTCCGGTTGCGCGGAACATGTACCAGCTTCATCAGCGAGATTGCGGCCCGGGCTGGTGTCGGCCGCACGACGGTGCAGAACGCGACGCGGCGAGCGGCGGAGCTCGGTTTGATCACGATCCAGGAGCGGCGCCGCCCGGGTCAGAAGAACCTCACGAATGTCATCCGGATCGTGAGCCAGGAGTGGCTGGCGTGGATCGCGAGCTGGAAGGCGGCGAAGAACGGCGCCCTGATAGGGTTCAAAAGTGCGAACCCCACGGGCAAAGGAAAAAAAATAGGCTTTCCGATGGGGCCTAATCGGGTGATTGCCGGCGTCCCCCGCCATCCCGGTCGAGATAAGGGATCGCGACAGAGGCCAGGCAGTGTTCGGGGAGCAGGGTCCGCTGTTTGAAACGAACCGCCGTTGCGAAGGAATCGATCTATGGCCGAAAGTACTGAGCCTACCTCCAGCCCGACGGACGTTGTCGTTAATGTCCGCGTCGAGATCAGCCCAGAGGATCTCAAGCTAATTGATCAAGCGGCGGCCATCGAGGGAACTGATCGCGAGCTCTACCTTCGGCGCGCAGCGCCATTGGAATCCGAGACTCGCTTCGGCATGCAGCGGTTGTCGTAGGATTTTCCGACCTCGACCGCGGGTCCGCATAGAAGCCGAGGGGTTCCCTTGCCATCTGCGAGCAATCGTCCGTCTAGATTCCCGAGTTTGCCCGCATTTCCTCGACGGTCGCCGCGCTCAGCAGCTCTGCCGGCGCTACAAGAACACCACCCTTCATCACCGTGCATGCAGTGACGCCAGCCCGGGCCTGGATATCCTTGAGGCGGCGAAGGGCATCGGTCGCCGACGCGGCGCGCTCGCTAACTTTGCTGCCGCGGATCACGGCCTTGATCTGAAACACGTCAATTCCTCTGGTGTGCGAAATTCAAAGGGCGGGGAGAGTCGGCCGCCGGTGAAGCACAATCCCGGGTCCCTCGACAAGGCCGGTATAGCAACCGCCATCACCACTCCGACTCGGGACGCCCAATTTTCGATCGGCCTGGCTGCAATCCGGTACGAGCAGCAACAATCCGCGCAACTCTCGACCACAGACGGGCGGCATCGCGATCGCCAATCTCTCGAGCCTTCCGAGCAACCGACCGAGCGGTGTAATAGCCTGCGGCCCCCTCCCCTCCGATGAGATTGGTCGCCTCCATCTCGGCCAACCGAGAAATCTCCCGCCGACGGGCCAGCCAACGCAGCATCAGATGTCCACGCAACGCACTTGAACGCCGTCCACCTTTTCGAGGCGAGGATGGCGCCCGGGCTCGAAGCCAGGCGAATAGAAGAATGCGTAGCGATGGCGGGCGGGGTCTGCGGCGAGCCGCTTCAGGTCCTTGTCGAGTTTGTTGTTGGATCGCGGGCTGGTCGCGGCAAAGGCCTCGGCACCGACAAGGTCAGGTTCGACGCTCATGATATCGAGCCGCTGCGCCGCGTGAGCGCCAGGTGCGAGCGAGAAGCCGCCGGCGTCGGGATGGGCCTCGAGCAACCATCTCGCCGCGTTCAGCGCCACCAAATACGAGAACGTCTGATTGATCTGCTCGACAAAATTCAGCGCGCGGTCTTCGATCGGGTGACGTCCGACGGTCTCGAATTTCATCTGCCGCAGCGTTTCCTTGGGATTGGTGAGAGCGGCTATCCCTTCGATCGCCCGCTTCGTCGACGCATCGATCGTCGCGATATGATGCTCGATTTCCTGGATGCCCCTCACGATCATCATTCGGAATGTCCATCGCGCAGCCAATGCGGTTCGGGTTCGAAGGTGCCCGGCGCACTGATGTACCGTAAATCTCTCCGAGCAATTTTCACTATTGAATTTTGCGGCCCGTCAATCCGATCCGAATAGGTTCGCCGTGCGACAGGAGTTTTCGATGAATTTCAAGATCATTGCTGCGTTTGCATTGCTGGGAGTCTCACCCGCGCTGGCCGACGAATTTCTCACGATTCATCCAAAGATGCCGTACGCCGCCATATATGCGAAGGGCGGCTATAACGGCGAGAATGCATTTGCCAGAGCTCGCATCGGGCGGGCGGAGATGAAGGAATGGTGTGAGAACTGGCGACCGGGCGATAGGGCTTGCGTCAAGGACTTTGGCCCGGGATTCGAAAACAAGGAAATCGCGATCAGCGCTGATTGCTCAAAGGGATCTTTGACGGTGGACGCCCGTCGATACCAGGCCGACGGCGTCTGGGCAGGTGGCGACGGCCACGGTCGCGTGAAATTTCGCTCAACTGCTGGTGGCGAAATTGTCGGAACCGACAACGCTTCCGGCGGCCTTACCCTCGCCGTGCAGTTTGAGACGCTGTGTCCGCTGGGACTCGGCGGGGTGAAGCCCGTGAGCCACGAGAAGATGGTCCTCGGAGAAGACGACTACTCCGGAATGCAGAGCGTCTGGGATCACAACGGATCGCTCGTCCATGTCGATGGAGGGACTGGTATTATCGCCTATGACGAACCGAAGGCAGCGTTGAAGGGAACGGTAGCTCCCCGCGCCATCCTATTCCGCGGCACGATCGAACAGGGCGGCCGCATCGAGGGCACCGCCTACGCCTTCAAGAAGGGCTGCGCGCCGGCACCTTACAAGGTTTCGGGTCGCTATAGCGCCAGCCGCGATCAGATCGTTCTGAAGGGAGATGGGCCGACGCGAAACGGTTGCGAGGTATCGGGCTATTCAGCGCGCAGCCCGCATTCCACTCTGAAGTTTCGGAGCATGATGAGCGACTGAGGCTTCGGATGACCAGCGTTCTCCGGCATGGACATCCAATGTCCATGCCGTGGACCACTTGCCTCCTATAGTCTTATGCACGTCCGGTCCCGACATCCAAGTCTAGGTCTTCGAAATCATCAAGAATGTCTCGTGCTCGGCGGGGTAGCATTGCAAACATCTCGTCCGTTTCAAGCCTAACCTTCCTGAGGTGAAAGGTGCCCGGCATCGCAATCATCTCGTAAAGTTTGATCGGCCGCTTGCGATCGAGTAACGCGCGCGCCACAGCAAATTTGACGTCCACTTGGCATCTAATACCAAAAATAATCTCCTCGAGCTCGAGTGAAGAGTCGCGTACACCGCGCTTATCGATCAAACGCCATTCCCGCTCGTAGCTCCAACTGCGCGCCTTCACCCCCAGCACGGCCGCGTCGAGATTCCCACCTGCCTCGGGATTATCTTGAAGCATGCTTTCGACCAAGCTCGTTCGGACTGCTCGATCTCCTCCGTATTTTACCTTCAGCAACGAGCCCTCGATGCCTCCTGGCACGGAGTAGCCGATGCAAACCCCGCGATGTTGATCGCCATAATGGCTCCACATAAGCGGACACGTCGCACGTTCTCCGAGCGAAACAATTCCGCGCTCATATCGACGGAGCAATTCCGATTGGATGTAGTTCGCTAGGATCAGCGTATGGCCATCGACCCCGTCGAAATCTGGGTTTGTAGCCTCGTACTTGGCCTCTGCGATCAGTGCTGCTGCCTGACGAACTGCTTTCTCGTCGATGTGGGCGATTGTCTTCAGGCCTGAGTATCGCAGCGTTTTTGCTGCTGCGGTCATCTCTGCGCGCACGCGCCTTTGAACCAAGTCCTGTAGGATTCGCTCCAACTGATCAGGGTTGAGGTCCGGAACGACTGTTGGCTTAGTGTCGAGCGGATCATTGAATGTGCTCGGATCTGCGAAATACAACTCGTCCGATATGAGCATACTCAATGTGCGATCGCTGAACGCCCGGTATTTGTAGAGACGGCGCGGCGGTCGCGCGCCTAGGCTAATTTCAGGCTTCACGCCGCTCATCTCCAGATCAAATCTTCATCCGTATAAGGCCTGAAATCCTTGTCGATCTCATTTGGAGCCTCACCTGCCCCGTGTTCCTTGGCGAGCAAGTAACGGCGCACATCCATCAGCCCTGGATCGAAGCCCGACAGCATCAGCTCGATCGGAGCTCTGCCGTTGAAGGGATTCCCACGGTTGGCGTCTCGAAGCCAGGCTAAGCCATCGCGCTCTGAGCCGTAGAGCACGCGAAGCGACTGGTAGATGCCGAGCGCGGCCGAGATCCGCATCAGGACGTCGGTTTCAAGCGTGAGCTGCTCCTCCGCACGAGCGGCATCGTACCATGCTTGAAACTGGATCGCCGCCGGCATCCCCAACAGAGTTCGAACAGCAGCAAAATCGAGCTCCCAAACCCGCGCGATATTCAGAAAGGTTCGCATAGCAGCGCCGCTCACCCGGGCCCGATTTTCGGGGCTAGTGTCGATCGGCGTGGGTGGCTTCCAGTCCATCGTGCAATCCTCGTCAAGCAGGTCCTTTGTACCAGATTTACGCCGGCCACGATCCCGGCATGTCAGCAATCTGCGGCTCGCTTACGCCCGTTTCGGTTCGCGCCGGCGGCTTCCGATCAGCGCCATCAGCATCGGCCCAATCGAGAACTCATTGGCCTCAGCTTTTCGGGTCAGGCCGCGCAAATACCCGCCGGCGCTGGAAATCGCTTCGCCGCGCTGCAGGATCGCCGCGACCACGATCGAAGCTTCGGTTTCGCCCATTGCATTCTGCGCATCGAACCAGGCGCTGGGACTGATCCCGAGCATCGATCGCACCATGGCCGCAGTCGCGAGGAAGTCTCGCCAGTTGGAAATTCCGCCGCGGGCGTAGTCGATGATATCTGGGCAGGCGTCGAGCACCATCCCCAGGGGGAATGCCCGTTCTGGCTTCCTCACCGGCTCAGGAGCAGTCTCGACTTCGCCACCCCTGCTTTCTGGAAAGCTAGGTTCAAGATCAGTAGGAAGGTCTGGTTTTGAATTCTGTTTGTGGCGCTCAGAATGAGACTCATTGGCGCTTAGATTCTGAGCTTTTGTATGGATTTCCAGAAGGTTGAGGATTTCATCGGCCAGCATCGACAACTCATCGGCAATCGGCTCCAGCGCCTCCCGCGGAGCAGTGCGAGGAATCCGGCCAATGATAGCCCGATAGAGAGCGTGGATCTCCTGCCAAGTCGAAGGTCCCTGCCCCGCCCGGTGAGCCGGCACGCCCTCCTCCATCGCTGTCGCGATCATCTTGGCGATATCGCGCCGGCAGATGGTGATGCGCTCACGCACGAGCTTCAGGCCTCGCTCCTCGAGCCTGACGTCCTCGGCCGAGCTCTCGATCTCCGCGGATCGAACGACCAAGGGAGACAGATCGAAGCCGAAGGCGAGTTCAATGTCCCCTCCCCTGCCCTTCCGAGCGTAGCGCTTCCCGTTAGGGCTATCGCGACGAATGATCAGCCCCGCGTCGACGAGGACTGCCAGGTGCCTGCGGAGCGTCGCTGGCGACATGCCGTGTGCCCTGAGAGCCAGCTGCTGGTTCGACGGGAAGACGACGAGTTGCTCGCCCGTCAGCACCGTCTCCGGATGAAAGGTCAGCAAGGCGTCTAGAACCGCCAGGGCGCGCTCGTTCACGCCCAGCCGAGCCTTCGCCGTGCAGATATCCCGGAATAGATTCCACTTATGGACCGCCTTTTCGGGCAGCCGTTCCTTCGCGAGCGCTTGGCTAGCCACGTGGGCGAGCGTCAGCGTCCGCCGCCCAAAGGGCGTCGTTGAGATATGGGAAACCATCTTCCTTCACCTATCGCTAGGCAAAAGAAATCCGCTCGCCGAAACGGCGTTCAATCTCTCGCGAGACTCTTGACGGTGATTCGTGGAAGTGCGATTCTCGGTTTGCTTATGACTGAGAAGGGCTTCCGGAACTCCGTTTCGGGGGCCTTTTTCTTTTGCGGTTTATCTCCTGGGATTGCGGGAACGCAGCTTACGCATCTCCGCGGCGCTTAAACGACGCGTAGATTTCTGGCAGGGCTTCGACCAGGTACGCTCCAAAGTCGGCCGTGATCCTCTTATCGATGACCAGCGTTGTGGCCTTGGCGTCATCCTTGATTTTTGCAATCCGAGTGCCTTCCGATGTCGCCCAAGAGCTCGGCGCCTTGCGCCGCTCCTGCTTCGCCGAGACAGCCTTAAGGACTGCATTAAAACGTTCATCGGAGGTCAACTGAGAGAATTTGGGGTTCGCGACGGCCTGGTCGACGGACGTGAGGCTGCGCGCTTTCTCAATTTGCGCGGCCAGTTCGATCCATCGATCGCGACCCGTCTTGGGTGCCGCTCCGATCGCCTCAATAATTCGCGCGGGGATTTTTACGGCGGATGAGATCAACCGAGACAATCCGGTCTTATCCACCGACAGAGCGGACATAATCACCGATCGGTCGTACCCGCCCTCCTCCAAGCGCGACGCAAAGAGTGCGCGCTCGATAAACGACAAGTCCTTCCGCGCGCTATTCTCCTGCCCCTGCGCAACCACGAGCTCGTCATCAGAGAGAGGCTTGACGACAGAGCGCACCTTGCGGCCGAGGACACCCGCTGCTCGTACGCGCCGGCGGCCGTAAGCAATCTGATAGCGGCCCTCATTTGTCGGATGCGGTCGAACCAGAATAGGAACCTGCTGGCCTCGTTCCCTCATCGACTCGACGAGATCCTGAATATCGTCGTCCGAATTCGCCAGTCGATCCGCGATTGGCGAAGCGTCAATGAGCGCAGGATCGATCTCGATGACAGCCTGAGACAAGACCTGCTCGAAGCCTCGTGCTACGGCGCCGACTGCTCCCGGCCTCGAGGCCATTCCGCTGAGAGCAGCGAACCTGCTAGCGGGCATGGGAGCAGCCTCTTGCGAAAAGTTGCCGGCCGGCAACTCGCCCTGATTCAAGTTCGTAAAGTCGTGCTTTCGAGCCATTACTGCCGACCCCAAGCCTTCAAAATCAGATGCTCAATTTCCCCGTTCACGCTGTCGAGGGCTTCGAGAGCGCGGTCGTAGGTTGATCGAGTGAATTGCTCGCGACTTACCTCGTACAGCGTTTGCTTCGTAATGCCGGCGTCGGAAATTGCCGTGCTCTTCAGCATTGGAAAGTTGAGGACATGGTCGCCGAACATCGAGCGCATGAACGAGACCATCTGGTTCTGCGGACCGTCACCAGGCTCGTAACGCGTGATCAGGTACCGCATCCAATCGTAGCTCATATTGCCGCCGGCATTCGCCACGACACTGAGCAAGTCGGAGGTCATAATCAGAAACTGGCACATCGACATGACGTCGAGCATCTGCGGGTGCACAGTCACAAGCACCGCGGTGGCCGCGCACAGCGCCGAGATTGTCAGGAAGCCGAGTTGGGGCGGGCAATCGAAAACGACTAAGTCGTAGTTCTCAGCAACAGTGGCGAGGGCGGAATCCATCCGCGTGAAGAACATGCCATTGCCGCGGCCATCCTCGAGGAGCGCTTTCGGCGTCTCGTGTTCAAATTCCATCAGCTCGAGGTTGCCGGGGACGAGGTCCAGATTGGTGAAATAGGTTTTCTGGACGATGTCCTTCAGCTCCCGCCGCTGCCCGTCGTATCGGATCGCACCGTAGATTGTCTGATTGTCGCCGACATCGAACTCCGGCTGAAAGCCGTGCAAGGCGGAAAGGCTCGCTTGGGGATCCAGGTCAACCGCCAGAACCCGATATCCGCGGAGTGCATGGTACTGGGCGAGATGGGCAGCCGTGGTGGTCTTCCCGCTTCCACCCTTGAAGTTCACCACAGCGATAACCTGCAGGTGTTCTCGGCCGGAACGAGTTGGCACATACCTTCGGTCTGCCTTCCCGTTCGCATCGAGAAGCACGCGAAGCGCTTGGATGTCGTCGATGGTGTAGGATCGCCTGCCCTGTTTATTGACGTCGATCTCCGGCCCTTTGCCGTCGAGCGAGAGCCGCCGCAAATATCCGTCGTTGATCCCAATCAGCTTGGCCGCCTCAGTGGAGGAGAATCGGCGTAGTGTCTTCTGGGCTCGTGGAGGAAATAGCTGGACGCGGTGAGCTTGGAGCTTCGACGAAAGCTCGCGAGCATGCGCTCCCACCAGCTTGTGGATCGCACTCGCCGCCTCTTGGGCACTGGGGATCGTGTTCACATCAAACTCGCGTATACACGGAAGATGGCGAATATCGCCTTACTTGCCGTGCATAGTGTCTCCGCCGCAGTGATTCTGGCAAGCGATATTGGGTAAACGAAACCTTAACGCGAAGGCCTGCCCAGATCAGCGAACTACAAAGTTGCCGGCCGGCAACTTAGCAGGGGCGCGCCACGAATTACCCGCTGTTGCGTTCCGTCAGGTCCACGATGAGATTCGAGCGAAAGCCATTAGCCCGCCCTGGGCTGTATCCCGCTGGGTTGCACACCACTCGTGTCTCGAAAGCGCTGTAATCGACCGCCTCGTGAGTGTGCCCGTGAATCCAGATATCGGGAGATGTCTCACGAAGGAGCCATTCGAGGTTAGAGGCGAAGGTTGGATTAAGCGCTGATCCCAAAAAGCGCGCCGCGATCGAGGCGGAGGAAGGCAAATGGTGAGTGATCACGACAGTCGGGCCAGCGTGCGGCTTTGACAGTTCGTCGACGAGGAACGCGAGATCGCGGCGATGCTCTGCAGCAGCGAGCCAGGGCATAAAGCGGCTGATGTGTCCGCCGGCTTCACGATACCGGATGAGTCTGTGATCATCCAATTCCTCGCCCGCCAGCACCATTGATGCCTTTGGCGCCCCGAGCAGTCGATAATCGGTCCAGAGCGTGCAGCCCACGAAGCGGATCGCGTCGATCGTCACCTGGGCTCTATGGAGGAGGCGAACCCGCCCCGCGGTTCGGGCTGCCGCCTGGATGCCTGCGGCGAGGTTGTCCTGCAGTACCGAGCCGAAAAACTCATGGTTGCCCGGAACGAAAATGACGGCCTTTCCCTGCAACTGCGGGGCCGCCGCCAACCATTCCACGGCGGCCGTGCAACTGCCATGCACGTCGCCGGCGATCACTGCGACATCGAATTCCCCTTCAGGATTCGGAAGAGCGACGGGGGCGCTTTGCTCGGCGTGGAGATCGGATAGAATCCATAGGCGCATTCTACGGAGATACCGCGATTGGCGATTCCTGAAAATCTGCAAGCGGGCAGGGGAGGCATCAAAGCCATTTGCTTCGACGCCTTCGGCACGGTGGTTGAAATAGGCGACAAACGCCGGCCCTTCCGGACTCTTCTCCGCGAACGTCCTGAGGGCGACCTCGCCAATGTGGTCCTAACGCAGGCTCTCGATATCCGATCAGTCGCCAAGCTGCTGACGGCTGAACTCGACGAGAATCGCCTTGTCGAACTTGAGCGGGATCTTCAGGCGGAAATTGCCTCGATCCAGATGCGCAACGGCATCGGCGAAATCTGGGAGAAACTACGTGCGGAAGGAATCCGAATCGGACTTTGTTCAAATCTTGCAATGCCTTACGGAAATCCACTCGTTGCCGCGTTGCCTGGCAAACCGGATGCCTTGGTGCTTTCCTATGAGGTGGGCCTAGCCAAACCGGACCCGGCGATCTTTCACTTGGTGTGCGATCGGTTGGGGCTTTCTCCAGCGGAAATCCTGTTCGTGGGCGACACGCCGTCGGCCGATATTGAAGGCCCCAGGAAGATAGGGATGCCGGCAATGCACATTTCAGAGTTTATAGCGCGCGACCTGGCCGATAGCCTCGAGCTTGCTTCAACCTGACAAATTCGTTTTTGGCTGTCTGGGCCTCTGCCTCCGTATCGAAGAGATCGACTCGCCGCCGCCCAATCGATCCGATCCTTCCCCATTCCCGAACTAGGGAAGCGCCACCGAAGAGGGTAGGGGAGGTCGATAGCGAATAGAACCGCTGCATGTTGTGCTCGCGGTCAATTCGATAGAGCGTCGACGGGCTTGAATATTCGAAGCTTGCCATGTCCGGATGTGATCCGGGATCAGGTGGCGTGACTAATTGAATTATTGAATCAAGATTGCTGAGATGATTCAAATTGTTGATGCGCGCCGCGCGGAGAAATCGCGCGCCCATCGGGCAGTTCCACTAGCTACTTAGATTTGACATCTTTGCCCGGACTGTGCAGGAGCGCGTATCAATCCGGCTAGGGGAAACCAATGTCCGAGAACAACACTGACTTCATCGAGCTCACGGCATCCATCGTCAGCGCCTTCGTTGCCAACAATAGCGTACCGGCTTCGGAATTGCCGACGCTGATTGCGTCGACTCACGCGGCCATGCTTGGCCTCGACGGAAACACAGCCCCGGCCGTCGAGCCTGAGAAGCTCGTTCCTGCAGTCTCGGTCAAAAAGTCGATCACACCTGACTTCCTGATCTGCCTCGAGGACGGGAAGAAATTCAAATCGCTGAAGCGCCATCTTCGGACTGCCTACGGTATGTCGCCCGAGGAGTACCGCGCGAAATGGAGCCTCCCGAACGACTATCCGATGGTCGCGCCCGCCTACGCCGAGGCGCGCTCCTCCCTCGCCAAAAAGATGGGCCTGGGACAGCAGCGCCGGAAGCGCTGAGCCGCCGACAGGCCCCACAGCTCGCTTTGGGTCCCCTCGCTCTTGCAGCGAGAAGGCTTAGGCCGTTTCTTTCTGCCTCTGGAATTTTTGCCTGATGATCATCATCCCGGAAGACGCAAAAGCAAAGCTGCTCGCCAATGGCGAGCTAGCCAAGGCCCGGACCGATATCGACCCGATGCCGGTCCTGAAGCTTTTCGCGCCTTGGGATCAGCGAGTTTGGCTCATTTCTGAAATGAGCCCGGACGACAATGACGTCCTTTTCGGGCTGGTCGATCTCGGAGTGGGTGATCCTGAAGTTGGCATGATCATCTTGAGCGAGCTCGGCGCCATCGAAGGACTCGGCGGGCTCCGGGTGGAAATCGATCGCTATTTCAGACCCAATCGCACTCTAAATGCATATGCCAGCGATGCTGCAGAGGCGGGCAGGTACGTTCCTTAGGAATCTCCGACCACGGCCCTGGGTCGAAGCTCAAACACGGAAGCCTCATCCGCGCTGTCGCGCAATCCCTTGTAGGAAGCGTGGCGCAGCTTGCTGTCGTCGGTCCAGCCACGGAACGCAATTTCTGCGATTAGCTCCGGCGTGATCCATCGATAGCCGCGCCTTTGCTCTTTCATCACCGCCGCGGGCGCAGGGATGATCAGTTTATCCATCTGCTTGCGCAGGGCCTGGCCGGTAGATTGTGTGAAGCCGGTCCCGACTCCGCCGACATAGACCAAGTGGTCAGCTTCCCGCGCAGCGAGCAACACCCTTCCAATTCCGCCTAGAGCAATGCTCGATGGCTCGTAGCCGATGATGGCGAAGCTCTCGGACCGCACGCATTTGATCTTCTGCCACTCGCCACCGCGACCCGATCGATACGGAGCGGAACGCCGCTTGGCGATAATTCCTTCAAGGCCCATTTCGCATGCGAGTTTCAGAAAGGGAGCCCCTCAGCGTCGACCTCCTCGCTTAGCCGGATCGAACTGTGCTGCGGCCCGGACAATATGTCTTCCAGCATTCCGCGCCGCTCGTCCAACGACATCCCGCGGAGGTCGTGTCCGTTGAGATAGAGCAGGTCAAAGGCATAGAGCAGCGCTTCGGAGGCGAAGCGCTTGCCGCCCCGGCCGCCCAGCGCCTTCTGCAGCGCGCCGAAATCGGATGCTCCGCGCTCGTCGAGCACGACTGCCTCGCCGTCGAGGATCGCGCTATCCAAGCCCAACTCCGAGGCGTCATGCGCGATCGACGGAAACCGGCTTGTCCAGTCGTGTCCGCCGCGGGTGATAATTCGGACCGTGCGACCAGGGCCGATATGAACAGCCAGGCGGTAGCCGTCCCATTCCCTCGAACGCCCAGTCTTGGCCGCTGGGAGCCTTCGAAGCCAACAGAGCCAAGCACGGCTCAACGCGCTCAGGCATGGGGTCGGAAAATAGATCGCGTTTCGGCTTTTCCCGCCGGGTGAGCGGCCCCTTGACCGTATCCCCGCCCAGCCCGGCTCTCAGAACCCGACGCGCACACATGAACGCAACTCCGCAACGCACGACTCGAGAACTGGTCTACTGGGACCTAGTTCCGCTGCGGAGCCGCTGGCCGCGGGCGTTAGGCTGCGGCCGACTGCCTGTACTGCAGGAGCACGTTCTGCCTCAGGTCGTCTTCATCCAGCGCGAGCGGTGCGCACCCGGCTATCAGATATGCAATTCGCGTTCGCTCCCTTTCCTGCTCAGCGTCGGGAATTGTCCTCTTTACCTCGCTCCATATGGCTTCCAATGCCGCGTAAGCCCGGGCCAGATCCGCCGGATCACTCAGCGACGAGAATGGCATTTCGTATCCCTCCAATCACATTCCCAGATCCGATTTAGGACGCCACGCATCGTTCTCAAGAACCCGGAACGAACCTCAGGGCGCCAGTGTTGATGGAGCAGCTTAATATCGAATTGGACACAAGAAGATGACCCCCAGCGACGACGCGACGGTGATGCAGCCGATCATCCATAACGAAGCGGACCTCGCCGCGGCCTATGCCCGGGCTGAAGAGCTTATGGGCTGCACGCCGGATAGCGAAGAGGAGCGCGAACTCGCCGCGATCGCGGACGCAGTGGCAAAACACGAGGAAGCCATCGCGAGAATGAGGAAGATGGCCACCGGTGCAACGGGTTATTCGGCGACGTGACGCCTTGTGTGAACAAGGGATTTGATTATGCTTCCTGCGTGGCCGGCGGGCGCGGGAACGCCCACCGGCCGTTTGGCTACATATGAAGAATGGAGATCCGGACGGTGGCTTCCCAGCCCGTCCAGGTCTTTTCGCTGTCCGTCAAACACGGAAACTCGAACATCTAAGCTCGAAAACGGCGGCCTATCCTGTATCCTAAGAATGCCAATAGCGCGATCGTTCCGACGGCCCAATAGAGGGGTTGTCCTGGGAGCGCGATGCCATAGAAATCGATGTAGCTTCCCAGCGCCTTCCCCTCGCGGATTACCGCAGGGACCTGTTCTGGAGGAATGAAGCCGCTCACGATCGGCGAGCCGTCAATTGTCTGCACGATGTTTAGACCCGGCAGCCCGATCAGCATAAAGCCGAGAAGTGCTCCAAATCCGGCGAGAAGTGCCGGCAGGACCCAGTTTCTGATAATACGCATGCGTTCCCCAGGTTCATGCGGGTCCTTCCAGCCAAATCTTAAAGACAAAGGGCCTCGCTAGAACTCTAGCTGGAGCTGGTTGCTGCTGTCATGCTGCTCATCATCGAAGGTCGAGATCGTGACGCCCAGAAGCCGCACGCTGCGTCGGAACGGAAAAGCTTGGCCCAGCAGCCACTCGGAAGCCGCCTTCAGGTCGTCTAGGCTCGCGATCGGGCTCTCGGCCGTGCGGCTGCGCGTGATCTGCTCGAAATCCGAGAATTTGATTTTGACGGTGACGGTGCGGCCGCGAACGGATTTTCCCTCGCAATGCCGCCAGACCTTTTCGGCTAATTCGCCGAGCTTCTCGCGCGCCGGTTCGAGGTCGACGACGTCGACTGCGAAGGTGTCCTCGGCGCCGATCGATTTCCTCGGACGGTCGGGCTGTACAGCGCGCTCGTCGATGCCGCGGGCAATTCGATAATACCAGGCGCCTGACTTCCCGAAATGCTCCTGCAGGAAGGGGAGGGGCTTTGCTTTCAGATCGGCGCCGGTGAGAATTCCGAGCCCCTCCATTTTCGCTGCGGTCGCCGGCCCTACGCCGTGGAACTTCTTCACGGGAAGCGCTTCGACAAAACCGGGGCCCGCCCGTGGCGTGATCACGGCCTGGCCATTCGGCTTATTGAGGTCGCTCGCCATCTTCGCCAGGAATTTTACAGCCGAATTGGATATGTAAATATACCACGTAAATATCTGGAAAGAAGTTTCTTTTCGAAAAGATCTGTGGATTAACGTAAACAGTTTGGCATTTTGGACGCGTCTCGGCCCCCGGCTTTGGAGCTCGACGGCGAGGGCTGTGCACAGGCTGGCCCGGCGCGCCCCCAAATAGCGCTGTAGCCGGGCCAGCCTGTGTGCAGGCCGGATTATTGTTGCGAGCGAGTGTCGTTCGACGACTAACGCGCACAAGGCGCACAGCTCTATCGGAGCTGGGAGGCAGAATTTCATATGGGGTTTCGTCTTGTGCTCCCAAAGCGGAGGCTGCGGCCGCTGCCAGCTCGGAGCTCGAGCCGTGGATTGTCCCCTTCGATAGCCGTCGGTGGATCGAGAAAGTTTGACTGCACTCTCCCCGGAGAACGGCGCGAAGTACGGCGTCGGGCCGGAACTCAATGGCCTGTTCGGGCGGAATTCCGGATCAGTCGAGGGCTTTAGTTATTTGAGAGCCAATAAGAACTCAGGAATCACCTGGGACGAGGTGACGCTCGCCGTCAACATCAAGGATCCAAGGGGAGGACCTCAGGGATCAAAATGGTCTTTGCAGGCATCAAGGACGAACAGGAGGTCTAGGATCTGGCGGCCTTCCTCAAGCGTTCGGCAAGGATGGTAAGAAGGCTCGGCGAGCAAGTACCCCATTCGTGTTTGCCATTTCCGGACCTTGTGGATTGCGGTTCCTGGCAGATCAGCTTGGCGGCAAGTGGCAAAGTTAAATTTGAATCCTATCGCAGTTCGACATCGCACCTTGTAGATTCAAGCTTGATCCGTCGTTATCTCCCAAGCTTGATTCCTCGTTATCCAACGATACCGGCGATTGCAGCCGACAGCACGGCGGCGATCATGTGCCGGCTGATCCGCTTCAGCGAAGGCGGATTTGCGCGGCGCAACCGCATATTCCGCGCCTATCAGGGTGAGGAAGGTTATCAGAAAGGCCTGTTGTAACCCTAGAGAAAGTGGATAGTTTTTCTCTCGCGAGGATTGCGAAGGTTCGGCGCTGGGGGGCGAGTGAGCGAGATCGAGACGCGTGTCGATGAAATGTCCGTGCCGGATGCAGGTGATGACACTCAACGACGTTTCCGCTACCAGATCAACTTTACGGCGCTTAAATGCCTTCAGATCTTGAGAGACGGCTCTGATGTCAGAGCGGTCTATTGCGAGCATGTTGAAGATGTCCTCATTGAGCACGTCGACGGCAGTTTAACGGGTATTCAGGTCAAGAGCCGCGAACTCAACCAGAAGCCATTTCGATCGAACGACCAAGCCGTACGGGGGTCTTTGATTCGGTTCTGCGTCCGCGATGCTCGCTATCCCGGTCGCTTCAGACAGTTTGTCCTGGTTACAAACTTCGTCTTCTTTGCTGGTGATGGCGTCGACGACTTGCGCAACGTGCTCAAGCGCTGCCGCGAAAACCCAAGGCACGAAGGATGCGGTACTCGTGACAGGATCGTCGCCTATCTCAAGCTTGTCGCCGGCGCGGCGGGGGTTCCCGTTGAGGGTGTTGTTCGAACCCTTGCGAGGGTGGTCCTAGAGGAACGGCGAACCGGCATCGATCAGCCGGATATCGAGATCGTTCATGCCTTGGGTGAGTTTCCTGCACTTAGAGAGCTGCCGTGGGCGGAGTTGGCTGTGATGGCCAAGGGACTTCGAGCCCACGTCTGGGAAGTTTCTTCGCTCGGGTTGTCAGGCTTCATTCTCGACGTTCACGACGTCGTCGAAAACTTGCCTCAACATTTGGACCGGCTCCGGACGGCCCGAAAGCGGGTCGATGGAGAGGTCCTTCGCAGCTTGATGCAGCCGCAGTCCGTCAGCGGCGAACTGCTAGCGATCGCAGGATTCACGACGCGTGAGTCGATACCGCCGGGTCTAGGCAAAATGGAGCTCAAAATGGCAGCCGGCTCCATCAGCTATGCCGATATCGACGAAATGAAGGACGATGTGTCCTCACTCGATACCGCCTTCCTCCGTTGGAAGGAAAAGTACGGCCTGACCGAGGCAAACAAGAGGCTGGCCCATTTTCAGCACTTCGCCAAACGGGCCGCGCGCGATGCCGAGAAGACCGCCGAGCGTACCGGCGCACCGTACGGCCCGGCAATGTTCGAGGCATTGAAAGTCCAGGCGGGTGCGATCAGCCAAGCGGAAGCGAGTACCCTATTCGGCTGCCGCGCCGAGCATCTGATTGGCGCGGCCGGTCTGCTCTCCGAAGAATGCCGGGTCTGGTGGGATCCATCGCGGACGCTCCCGCTTACGGAGACGGAGTAGCGTGGCCACCTTGCCCGAGATCGTGAACTATCTGGAGGGGGACGATGCGCTTCATCTCGGGCGTCTACTTGTCCTCATCGATACGTTTGGCGGCCGCAACGGCGAGAAACAGATTGAAGGGCTGACGAAGCTCGCCAAGCTCGATTTCCTGCTCCGATACCCCGATTATCTCGAGCGGGCGCTTTTGGCCCGCGACGTGCTCGACCCGTCGACCGGCGCCCACGATTTCGAGCGCCACTCGATCGAAGCGCGCATGGTGCGGTTCAAGTATGGCCCCTGGGACCATCGATACCGCCGATTCCTCAACACTCTTGCCGGCCGTGGGCTGGTTGCGGTCGGCGCCAGTGGTCGGACGATCATGATTGGGCTCACGGAGCGCGGGCGCCGGGCGGCCTCGTCGCTGCGTGAAGAGCCTGAGTACGCCGCAATCGCTCAACGTGCGATTCTTCTCAAACGCCATCTGGACCTGTCGGCCAGTACGCTGATGGAGTTCGTCTACAAGACTTTCCCCGAACTGGCGTCACTTCGCATGGGTGAGACCATCGAGCAATGAAAATTCTGCTTGAAACGCTCAAATTATACTGCCGTAAAAGCGAAGAAATTGTCCATTTTGGACGAAATATCACATTTATACATGGAACTTTGAGTCTCGGAAAGTCGACGATCGCCCGCTTGGTCGATTTTTGTTTTGGCGGATCCCTCGAGCTCACGACCGCAGTTCAACGAGAACTTCTGTCGGTCCAGCTTACCCTCACGATTGGCGAGAGGCAGGTGCTGATCGAGCGCGACAAGGGAGACGGGGTGGCGAAGGTCTCGTGGATTGAAGACGATGGTGAGCCCATCACTCTTCTGATCCGGACGAAGGGGGATGGCCCCGTCGTGTATGGTGACGACGTGGTCAACCTGAGCGACCTTCTCTTGCGGCTGCTCGGATACCCGATCATCCGAGTTCGAAAGCGAACCGGCGATGACGACTCTCCCATGGTACGTCTCAGCTTCCGAGACTTACTGAAATTCTGCTACCTTGAGCAAGAACAACTGGACTCCTCCTTTTTTCGCCTGGGCCAACCGGTTCTTGCGGAAAAGAGCAAGGACGCTCTTAATTTTTTCGCGGGCTATTACAGTGAGCGGCTGAGCACGTTGCAGGCCGAGTTCGATCAGGCACGCACCGATCAGAGGTCGAAAACCGAAGCGGCAGAGCGTATCCGTGTGTTCCTAGCACAGTTCGGCTTTGCGTCCGCCTCCCAGATCGACGCCGAGATCGTGAAAAATCAATTCCGGCTCGTCGATGTGCAAGCCGACCTGACCGCGAGCACGAACGATTTCTTCAGGCAGACCCATTTCGTGGACGAACAACGCGTCCGCCTGCGTCAAATGTCGAACCAGCTCGATGCCGAGCAGGAGACCTTGGAAGATCTCGATCGCCGGGTCCAGGAGCAGAGAGAACTCCGCGCTGAACTCATGTCCATGAAGTTCAAGGTGGCGCGTGCAGATCGAGCTCGGTCCGTTCTATCCGGAAGCGCATTCGAAAATTGCCCGCAATGCGGCCAGCCCCTCGCGGTTCATCGGGCCACGGAGGGAAGTTGCTATCTGTGCCTTCAGGTCGTGCTTCCGAGCAGCGATGAGATCAATCCCGCGAGCATCAGCAGCGATCTGGAAGCTAGGCTTACGGACATCGAACAGGCGATTCGTCGGCACGCCATCGCACGCAAGCGGCAGTTGGAGCGGATCGTAAAGCTCGTAGAAGACAAGGACCGGCTGGACCGCGACGTGTCGGAGTTATTGAGCGGCTACGAGACGGATCGCGCTGCCCGTTCGCGGCAAGCGGAACGTGAGGTTGCTGAAATTGAAGAACGCATAAGGTTTCTCAACCGGGTCAAGGCTATGCCCGGCGCCGTTACCGAAATGCTCGCCGAAGCCGACAAGCTGTCCGAGGTTATTTCGCGGCTGGAACGTGAGATCCGACAGGAGCAGATGCGGCTCAGCAAGGCCGATGAGAATTTCAGCGCGTTGGGCGCAAACTTCCTCGAAGCGTTGATCGCGACGCATGTTCCTGGGGTGGGACCCAAGGACACCGTCAACATCAACCGCAGGACGCTGATCCCGGAGATCTGGCCCGAAGGCGACGAAACGGCCGCCTATAGCTTTTTCACGGCCGGCAGCGGGGGAAAGAAGACTCTTTTCACGATCTGTTTCGCCTTGGCTCTCCACCGAACGGCGGCGATCAAGGGCATGCCGGTGCCCTCGCTGCTCATCATCGACACTCCGCTCAAGAACATCACTCCGGACATCAATCCCGAGCTGGTGGCGGCCTTCTACAAATACCTTTATCGGATCGCCGAGACGGACCTGCTGAATCATCAGATAGTGATTATCGATCAGGCGCTGGTCGAGCCGTCGCCAGAAAGCGCGTTGGATTTCGTCGATCGGCTGATGACGGAGGACGATCCCGAACATCCGCCGCTGATTTCGTATTATCACGGACCTTGAGCATTGCTTGAGCGCGCCTGGGCGAACTGAATGGCTAACCGATGACTTTTTACGATATGCCTGACAGTTGGCTGGAGCGTGCTCGGCTTCTTGAGAACGTCATGCGGGAGAGCTGCACCGGCGGCGAACGCGACGAGCCGATGTATTCGGCCTTGCGCAGCGAATTTATGCAGGACGACCAGCTCAAAGCCTTGTTGCCGGAGATGGTGCGGACGAACCGGACCCTCGCGTCCCTCTGGGGAGAGCTCGGCGAGATCGCGGGTTATAAGGGGCGGCGAAAGCACCTCAACGACGCCTTCACCCCGATCATCGATCACCTCGAAGGAGCGAACCGTGCGCCCCTCGATGTCGTCGCTGGTGATGCGTTGTCGACTTTCGACAGCGATGGCGTGCATACGGTCTGGACCAAAGCCTTGGCGCGGCGAACAACGGATCCCGAGGGCGCGATCACCATGGCCCGAACTCTGCTGGAGACGGTCTGCAAGCGCGTGCTCGACGAGCGGAATGAGACCTATGACGATCGGGCGGATCTGCCGGATCTGTACAAGGCGGTGGCCACCTCACTAAATCTAGCGCCTGACCAGCACACTGAGGCACCGATCAAGGCGATCCTTGGCAGCGCCATGAATTTGGTCAACGGCCTCGGCACTCTGCGGAACAGGCTGTCGGATTCGCACGGCCGCGGCGGCAAGATTCCAGTGAAACCCTCGCAGCGCCATGCCAGCCTTGCAGTCAACATGGCCGGAGCCCTGGCGGCCTTCATCGTGGAGACGCATCAAGAAAAAGCAGCCACCTAAATCGGCGGCAGCCTGGATGCGAAGTAATCGAAGTCGGCTGCGGCTTTCTCAAGCTCCGACCTTGCATTGAGGCTCTTGAATTCCGCGAACGCCCGGGCCGGGCAGTTGACCTGCTTCTCGGGGTTGAACTCATGAACGTCCTGCTCGGCGGCATCCTCTGGATCCAAAGCGACCGATCGCATTCCGCATAGCGGGCCACGGCAATCGCTCGATCTGGGGAAGCGAGGCAGGGCGAGATGTTGATCTTTCCCGGAAGAGGAGAGGCGGGAACTGGCCAGCGCCTCATAGGCACCTATCGAGGTCCGCCTGACATTCCCCCGCCGGAGCCATCACCATCATCCGGTTCATCGTGGATATTGAGGTGATCTTCCAACCCCGCCACGAGCACATCCGGGCTTGGGAGTGCTCTCGCAATTTCCGGCGGCAGCACCGTGTACTCCGATACGGCCATCGGCTTGTTCACGCCCCGCAGTGCATATTCCACGACGAGGCCGTTCTTCCCCCGGCAAAGGATCAGCCCGATGCTGGGGCTATCGCCTTCGGTCCGCAGCTTGTCGTCGACCCCCGCCAGGTAAAAGTTCATCTTCCCGGCGAACTCCGGTTCGAACTCGCCCATCTTCAGGTCGATGACAACGTGGCTGTGAAGCTTGGTGTGGTAGAAAAGGAGATCGAGGTAGTAGTCCTGGCCTCCAATATCGAGATGATACTGGCTTCCCATGAAGGAGAAGCCCTTCCCGAGTTCGAGCAGAAGATCCTTGATGCGATCGATCAGTGTCTTCTCGAGATGTCGTTCGTGCGCATCGCCTGCAATCTCGACGAAGTCGAGAACGTAGGGATCCTTGAACAGATTGATCGGCATCGGCCGGGAGACGTCATGGTCGATGTGAAGTTCGTGATCGCGCGACCTTGGCGATCATAGAGCTTCGTTTCAATTTGGTGCTTAAGGATATTGCGGCTCCAGCCGTGCTCGACCGCCGCTCGTGCGTACCAGAGCCGCTGCGCTTCGTCGGGGACGCTGTCGAGAAGCAGAACGTTCTGGCCCCAAGGCAATTGTGCAACAACCTGTTGCACAATTGCGGAATCTCCCCATTCCTGGGCGAATTTCCTCATATATTTCAGATTTCTAGGGGAGAACCCTTTGACGTCCGGGAACTCCGAATGAAGATCGGCGGCGAGTTGATCGATGACGCGGGCACCCCAGCCATGGGTGGCCTGGCGCTCGAGAATCTCTCGCCCAATCCGCCAGTAAAGCAGGATCAGTTCGCTGTTGACGGCGAGGGCAGCACGATGCCGGGCCTGCTGGATCTCGCCCTTCAGGTTGCGTAGCCATTCGAGGTATTCGGGCGGGGTCGTCTGGAGAGGCATGCTTCGCTTTCGCGCTATTTTCCGCGCCATCATGCCATCCGGTTCGGCATCAGACCACGGGTCTGACCGCTGCTGGAACCGCGCTGGCAGTCTCGTGGTCGGAAAACCGCTCCATTGGCCAACCCGAAATCAGGCACTGCCTCGGCAAAGCGCCGATGCGACCCGGATCAGACGCGGTTCACGCCGCGGTAGCGCGCGAAGCTTGTCCGGCCCGACGATCCGAACAGGACGACCTCGTAGCTGTCCGGCGCCTTGCCGACGACCTCCATGCCGGGAGAACCCATCGGCATTCCCCGAACGGCGAGGCCGCGAGCCTGCGGCTTCTCGGCCAGGAGGCGCTTGACGGCGTCAGCCGGCACATGACCCTCGACGACGTAACCGGACACCTCCGCCGTGTGACAGGAGGCAAGGTCGCCCGGCACGCCGAGGCGGAGCTTCACTTGGTCGACGTCGGAGGATGTGACGACCTCGACGGGGAAGCCGGCGGCCTTCATGTGCTCCACCCAGCCACCGCAGCAGCCGCAGTTCGGATCCTTGGTCACGATCACCTTCGGCAGGTTGGCCTGCGCAAAGGCTCGTCCGGCCATCATCGCGGCCCCAGAGGTTCCGAGAACGGCGAGGAAGCTGCGGCGGTTGAGCATGAGCATCTCCTTCAGGCTGCGACCGGGGTATAGCCGGCCTTGGCGACGAGAGCCTTGATGGATGCCAGGTCGCTGCTCCCGCGGACGGACACCAACTTGGAAGCCGGATCGGCTTCGACCTGCGTGCCGGGCAGGCCCGTCTCGATCGCGTTCTTGATCGTGCCAGCGCAGTGACCGCAGGTCATGTCCTCGACCCGCAAGGTCAGGGCATTCGGATCACGTTCGGCCGCCTGATCCGGCCGGGAGGAGTGGTTGTTGCATCCGCACATGGAATGATCTCCGTTTCTCATCGACGTTGAGAGCAGCCTGCACCTTCCCATTATGGCAAGGTCAAGCGGCGTTTCATCACGACGCGCCGATGTCGCGACGGCACGTACCTTTCGAGGATGCCCTTGCGAGGCGCCAACCCCGTGTCCGCCCGCTTTCATCGGTTCGGAGCAGGACCTCGTTGCGAGCCAGGCTCCATCCGGGGTGGCGTATCAATGCTTGTTCGCGGTGTCGTCGTCAGAGCCGTCGGATCCGGGCATCATGGCGCCGCCGGGTCCCATCATTCCCCGACCCATCATGCCTTGCCCCATCATGCCTCGGCTGCCCATCCGGACGAGTGCCGGCAGCCGCCGCTTTTGGGCCTCGTCGAGGGTCGCGTGGAGCGGCGCGGCAGCGTCCGCGAGCTTGCGCATGGCGTCGGATCCCTGGCTCATATGGTCGGCCATGGTGCGCAGCATGTTCACCGGATCGTTTGCCGTCATCCCTCCTGTCTGGCGCATGGCCTGCATATGGCTGAGGTGGAGGGTCGCCAGGTTCCGGAGCGCGGTTTCGACAGGGGGCCATAGCTTTTCCTGGTCGGCGGTCAGCCTCAGCCCGGCATGGATGGACGCGATATGGGCTTCGGCGAAGGCACTCATATCCTCCGCCGAGAATTGGCCCATCATCCCTTGGCTGCCGCCGAGCATGCCTTGACCCTGCATCATCTGGCCCATGGGCATCGGCATTCCGGATTGGCCGGGCATCGCCTGAGGTTTTCCCGGCGCCGTGGATTGGGCCTGCGCCTTGGGGGCTTTACCTGGATGGTGCGGGTCACTGGAAGTCGGCGCCTGGGCCAGCGCGGGCCCGGCAAGGGTAACCAGGACGGTCGCGAGAACGGACATCTTCATGGCGGTGTCTCCTTTGAGCGGTCAAAAAGGGCAAGAACGGCGTCGGCGCAGCTTTCGCGGAATGGCCGCAGGCAGCGCCGATCAGGTTTTCGTCGGGCGCAGCCATTGGTCCCGGGGCCGCAAGGGCCCCAATGTTCCCGGCCGGGCCGCAGACGGCCCGGCCTTGGGCGGTCACTCCCGCTTGTCGTGGTGGCCGTGGCCGCCGTGCATGAACAGATGCATCAGGGGGCAGGCCAGCAGCAGGAGGTAGGGCAGTGCGGTCACGATGTGGCCGCCGTGGTTCGCGAGGAGGTAGATGCCGAGAGCGGCCAACGCGAGCGAGCAGACCCAACCCAGGGGCGTGTTGATCAGCAGGGTCCGCCAGGTTCGTGGCGACTCGGGGGCAGGAGTCGGTGTGGTGGGCATGTCGATCTCTCCCGGTGCGGAGCGTGCCGATCTTGGACCTTGCTTGCGAATGGCGCCTTGAGCGAAATCAAGCGAGGTACCGGAAAGGCTCGTTCCGCCCACCCGGTCTGCTCCCGCTTCCTGACACCTAGCGGGCGGCGATGCCGTTCGGCCCCTTGCCCACCGGATAGGCCTTCCCGGCCGAGAGGCTGCCGAGATCGATCGCGGAGATGGTGTTGGCGTAGGTGTTCGTGACGTAGGCCGTGCGACCGTCGCGAGCGATGACGATGCCGTGCGCTCCCTTGCCGACCGTCACGTTCCGGATCAGCTTGCCGTCCTCGAGCGCGACGACCGACACCCGGTTGTCCGGCTTCGCCGCCGAGCCCTGGTTCGCGACCAGGGCGGCCTTGCCGTCCGGCGTAACGTAGACCTGCACGGGTCCGTTTCCGACGGAGGCCTTCCGCAGCACCTTGCGAGCGTCGACGTCGATGATGGCGACCTTGTCCTCGCCGTTGAGCGAGACCACGAGGATGCGGCCGCTCCGGTCGAACGCGACCTGGACCGGCCGCTTTCCGACGGAGATATGCATGGCCTTCTCCGGATTGCGCGTATCCACCAACGAGACCGTGTCGCTCTTCATGTTGGCGACCGCGAGCAGGTTGCCGTCCGGCGATAGGCGCAGTCCATGCGGGTAGTTCTGCACGGGGATGCGACCGGTTACCCTACGCCCCGGGATATCGACCACCACCACCGAGTTGGTTTCGGCGTCGGTCAGGTAGGCGAAATGCCCTTGTGCGTCGGGGACGACATGCGCCGGATGCCCTCCCACGGTCACGACCTGCGGCGCGCCGGGCGCGTCGCCAGCGACGTCCATGAGAATGAGCTGCCCGCCCGCGGAGCCGTGAGCCGCATGGCTGCCGGACTGTGCCGCAGGCATGCCGGTCGCCAGGATGAGGCGGCCATCGGCGGTGACGTCGACGTTGTGCGGCGAGATCGGAATCGCCGCCGTGGTGGTTTTCGAGGTCTGGGAGTCGATGATGGAGAGGCTCTGCCCGTTCTCGTTGGCGACGACGATCGTGTCGGCCCGGGCGCCGGCGGCACCAAGGGATGTGACGAGGGCGAGTGCAATCTGGGTTCTGCGTGCGAACATCGCATTGTCCTTCCGAAATTCGAATTGAACTGGGTCCCGGTGCCCACGCAGGCCGCGACATCACGGAAGCGGCGGGGTCGGGATTCGGTTGGGTTACGCGATGGATTTTGGCGGTTTGAATCGCACCTCCGGGATTGCCCCGGCCAGCATCAGGTCATTCCCGGGCTGGAGGCAGATGGGTTCGGGCCATCCCGGGAAAGGGGCACCGGCACGGATCATCGCCGGGGGCACGACGAGGCAGCTCGAGGAAGCGCCGAGACAGTCCTGGTCACAGGAAGGGCCGCCCGCCGTTCCCTCGGCGCTGTCTTGATCCGCGTTTCGGCCGTGATGGATGGAGGCCGCCGCCGGGTCGACGTGCCCATGCTCCATGACCAAGGACAGGTGCGTGGCAGGACCGGGCGCCGAAAAGGCAGGCGTCGCCATGCGACCGACCACGAGAACCATCGCGGCGACCGCGAGGAGCATGGCCATCAGCGGAGACAGAGCTTTTTTGCGACGCCTCTTCATTGCAGGAAGTCTACCCGGTTGGCGGACCGAAACCTTGCGCTGCATCAAACAGCCGGACGGACCGGGCGGCTCCCGATGGAACTGCCCGGCCCGGCAACTACAGTCGTACCGTGCGCAGGCGGATCGCGTTGCCGATCACGCTGACCGACGACAGGGCCATCGCGGCCGCCGCGATGATCGGCGACAGCAGGATGCCGAAGAACGGGAAGAGCACTCCCGCCGCCACCGGCACGCCGAGCGCGTTGTAGATGAAGGCGAAGAACAGGTTCTGACGGATGTTGCGCATCACGGCCTGCGACAGCCGTCGCGCCCGCACGATTCCGGTCAGGTCACCTTTCAGCAGGGTCACGCCCGCACTTTCCATCGCCACGTCGGTGCCCGTGCCCATGGCGATGCCGACATCCGCCGCCGCCAGCGCCGGCGCGTCGTTGACGCCGTCGCCCGCCATGGCGACCACCCTGCCGTCCGCCTTGTAACGCTGGACCACGGCACTCTTCTGGTCGGGCAGGACCTCGGCCTCGACCTCGTCGATTCCGAGCCGCCTGGCGACCGCCTTCGCGGTCGTCCAGTTGTCGCCGGTGAGCATCACGACCCGGATGCCTTCCGCCCTGAGCCCGGCGAGCGCCTCCGGCGTCGAAGTCTTGACCGGATCCGCAATGGCGATGGCACCCGCCGCCTTCCCGCCGATTCCGGCGAAGATCACCGTGGCGCCGTCCTCGCGCAACTTGTCCGCCTGGTCCGCCAGGCGAGCGGGATCGATGCCATGCTCGGTCAGGAAGGCCGCGTTGCCGAGCACGACGCGCCGTCCCTCGACGGTACCCAGCGCTCCCTTGCCGGTGGGCGAATCGAAATCGGCGACCGGCGCAGTGGCGATGCCTTGCTTGTCGGCGGCCGCGACGATGGCCAGCGCCAACGGATGTTCGCTCGCTCGCTCCACGCTGGCTGCCAGGCGCAGGATTTCGGCTTCGTCAAAGCCCGGAGCCGGAACCACGGCAGTCACGGATGGCTTGCCCTCCGTGAGGGTTCCGGTCTTGTCGACCACGAGGGTGTCGACCTTCTCCATGTGTTCCAAGGCCTCGGCATTCTTGATCAGAACGCCCGCCTGGGCGCCGCGGCCGACCCCCACCATGATCGACATCGGCGTGGCGAGACCAAGCGCGCATGGACAGGCGATGATGAGCACCGCCACGGCCGCAACGAGGCCGTAGGAAAACCGCGGCTCGGGACCCCAGAACGCCCATGCGATGAAGGCGAGTGCCGCAATGCCGATGACCGCGGGCACGAAGTAGCCCGAGACGTGATCGGCCAATCGCTGGATCGGGGCGCGGCTGCGCTGGGCCTCCGCCACCAGTTGGACGATCCGCGACAGCATCGTGTCGTGCCCAACCTTCTGCGCCTCGATCACGAGGCCGCCGGACTGGTTCATCGTGCCCCCGATGGCCGCGGCGCCGACTTCCTTGGTGACTGGCATCGACTCGCCAGTGACCATCGACTCGTCGACCGCGCTGCGCCCCTCGACGACGACACCATCGACGGGAACCTTCTCGCCCGGCCTCACCCGCAGGCGGTCGCCGACCTGCACGGTGTCGAGCTGGACCTCCTGCTCGGTGCCGTCGGGCATGATCCTGCGGGCCGTCTTGGGCGCGAGGTCGAGCAGGGCGCGAATGGCCCCGCTGGTGCTCTCCCGGGCCCGCAGTTCGAGCACCTGCCCGAGCAGGACGAGAACCGTGATGACGGAAGCCGCTTCGAAGTACACGGCCACCGAACCGTCATGGCCTCGGAACGCGGCCGGGAAGATCCCGGGCGCCAGCGTCGCCACCATGCTGTAGATCCAGGCCACGCCCGTGCCCATGGCGATGAGCGTGAACATGTTGAGGTTGCGCGAAACCAGCGACTGCCAGCCACGCTCGAAGAACGGCCAGCCTGCCCACAGCACGACAGGAGTCGCGAGCAGCATCTGGATCCAGTTCGAGGTCTGCTGGCCGACATAGTGGCCCAGACCCGTCAGGTGCCCGCCCATTTCCAACACGACCACGGGCAGGGAAAGCGCGAGTCCGATCCAGAACCGGCGCGTCATGTCGATCAGTTCGTGGCTGGGACCGGTCTCCGCCGTCGCGAGCACGGGTTCGAGCGCCATGCCGCAGATCGGGCAGGAACCCGGTCCCACCTGTCTGATCTGGGGATGCATCGGGCAGGTGTAGATCGTGCCTTCCGGCACGGGTTCAGCCTTCCGGGCCGCCGCCGGCTCGACGTATTTGGCGGGCTCAGCCATGAATTTCGACTGGCAGCCGGAGGAGCAGAAGTAATAGGGCTTGCCCTCGTACTGCGCCCGGTGCGTGGTCGCGTGCGGGTCGACCGTCATCCCGCAGACCGGGTCCTTCACCTGCCCGGCTGCTCCCTCATGCTCATGATGATGTCCCCCATGGAGGCCATGGTCATGATGATGGCCATGGTCCTTGCTGGTTGGGGTGTCGGTCATGACGGTTCTCCGGGCAGGCATCGATAAGCTGCGGCAAGGTTGGGGCTTCCCATGATGGGAAGGTCAAGCGCGTGCCTCCGGGGCTCCAGCCATCGACGCGATCGAGGCGGGTCTCGACCTCCGTGAACCACCTCAAGACTTGCCGCATCAAGGTGTCCCGAAGGGCCGATCCAGCGCAAGCAAACCGGTGAATGCCTGTGACCCGGATCGGCCGTTTAGGTCACTTCGCCTTTTGAAGCTTGGTGACCGTGATCTGGCCGTTGACGCGGTCTGCGTCGAACTTGATCTTGTCTCCGGCCTTCAGCCCTTTGAGCATGGCGGGATCGCCCGCGCGGAACACCATGGTCATGGCATCCATGTCGAGGTTCTTGATGGCGCCGTGGTTGATGGTGAGCTTGCCCTGGGCCTCGTCGACCTTGGTGACGGTGCCATTGACCGACTGGGCGGCAGCCGGCAGCGCGACCATCAGGAATGCGAGGGTGGCGGTGGTCTTCAGCATGGGATGATCCTTTCCTCTGACGCTTACTTGACGATGATCTTGCCGGTCATGCCCGCTTCGCGATGGCCGGGGATCAGGCAGGAGAAGTCGAACTCGCCCGCCTTGGTGAAGGCCCAGACGATCTCGCCCGTCTTCTTCGGCGCGAGCCGCTTGGCGTTCGGATCGTCGTGTTCCATGTCGGGATTCTTCTGCATCTCGATGGCATGCTTGAGGTTCTCCTCCAGCGTGGCCAGCACCAGCTCGTGGTCGAGTTCGCCGTTGGGGCGTCCTACAGCCGACCTCTTATCGCCTCCATCTGCTGGATCTCCTCGCGTTGTGCCTTCGTGATCGCCTCGCACAACCTCCTCAGATCCGGATTGGCGAGCTTCGCCTCACGACACATGAGGATCGCGCCGGAGTGATGCGGGATCATCGAGTCGACGAACTGGCGATCGTCGATCAGGGTCTGGCTTCGCGTTCCGTAAAACGATGCGACGGTGAGAAACGCAAGGGCGACGTAGTGAATGGTGTTGGCACTCTTGTTCGGGAACATGCCCGGCATCGTCGCCAGCATGAGGATGCCCATCGGCGCCCACATCGTGACCGCCATGTAGAACATGTTCAGATTGTTCCGGAAGTCGCGCCAGCCGTCGATCATCGAGAACATCACGACGTACATGACGATCAGGCCGAGGATCATGTTCAGCCAGAACATCAGATAAGATCTGCCATGCGAGCCGTGACCGCCTTGGGAAGGGCTGCCGGGGGCCCGGTGGTGGTTTTGCATATCCGTCTCCACTGGGCGTGAAAGCGGACGCCACACCCGTCGCGATGAGAACGAAGGTGGCCAGCGCCCGCAGGAAGCAGGGGCTACTGGCCCTTGGCTTTCAGCCATTGCTCGATCGTTTCGACCTCGCGCTGTTGACTGCTGACGATCTCACCCGCCAGCTTTTTGACCGATGGATCCTTGCCGTTCGCGAGTACGACCTTGGCCATCTCGATCGCGCCCTGGTGGTGAGCCTTCATCTGCGTCATGAAATCGACGTCGGCATCGCCCGTGAAGGTCGTCGGCATGGACTGCATCATGTGCATCATCGCCGCCTTGTATTCCTTGGTCGACGCGGAGTCCGAGGCATCCGGCATGATCATCTTCATGGGCATGTCGTGGCCCGTATCGGGCTTGGGAGCTGGCTGGGCGAATGCCACGGTCACGATCGATGCCGCAAGGCAGGCAATCACTGTGAGGTTTCTCATGTGAGTTCTCCCTAGGATAAGGAGGCGAGCGGCTATGCCGCCATCTTCCGGCAACTTTCGGCACACCGCCGACAGGCCCGGACGCAGTCGTCCATATCTCCGATCCGTTCGCATTCGTTGGCGCAGTCCTCGCAGATATCGGCGCACTCGGCGCAGAGATGCTTGTGATGCCGCGAGCCGATGATCATGACCTGGGCGCTGGCGCGACAAGTCTCGGCACAGGCGAGCATCAATTGGATGTGATCCGGGCTGGCATGGTCGCCACCGAGCTTGAGGCAATGGTTGGTGCTCATGCCCAGGCAGGCCTGGTAGCAGCGCAAACATTCGTCAATGCATGCCTGCATCTCGGGGGACGTTTGGTGCACGATCGTTCTCCCTGAAGCTGTTGCGGTTCCATTGAAGGGCTACTCGGGGAAGACGCGTGCGACTGTGAGGAGTTCCTGTCTGAAACAATCTGTAACAATGCGGCGCGGGACGCCCTCGACGGTTATTGACGAGCCGCAACGACGACGGTCGAAGGCCCTGCGATGACGAACTGTTGAAAGTTCCCTCCTTCCTCTGTTTTGGGCGCTGTGCCATTTTCGGTGTCATGAAGCTTCGGCTCGTTGCGCATTGTCTGATTCTGGCCCTGTTCGTCGCGGCCACCACGTTGGCTGCCTTCGTCAGCCCGGCGAGGGCCGGATTCGAGCGGGCCGATACCGTTGAAATGGCGATGCTGATGGACGGTGCCATGCCGTGCTGTCCGACGGATCACGACAAGGCCAAGGACTGCACGACCAACTGTCCGGCGCTGAGCTTCTGCCTGACCAAGTGCTTCGCCAGCGAGCCGACGTCGTTCGTCACGCTCGCCAGGGCGTTCGTCGCCGAGCTCGGCCTGACCGGAGACGAGGCCACGCGTCAGTCTCGTCCGTTCGAGCCACCCGCGCGACCTCCACGAAGCTGAGGCATCGCCGGCGCGAACCGCGCTGGCTTCGTCCGCACGGGACTTCCGGGCGGACGGTGAGCCGTGGCCAACGCCACGTCCGAGGCTGTGCGCCTGTGCGGCAGCCTGATGCACTCAGGACTACGAACATGACCCTCATCAACACGTTGCGCGTGCTTGCCGCAGCGCTTCCGCTCGCCGCCGTTTCGCTCCCGGCGCTCGCGGACATCAAGGATTACGAGTTCCGGCTCGTGCAGAACGAGATCAAGCAGGGCAACGGCGTCGTCGTCGCCGTGACGCTCATCGACAAGCGTTCGGGCAAGCCCGTCCCGGACGCGGTGATCTTCGCCCAGCGCATCGACATGGCACCCGACGGGATGGAGATGATGGCCTCGCCGATCGAGACGATGCCGTCGACCGAGTCGGGCACCTACCGCTTCAAGACGAACCTGACGATGGCCGGCGGTTGGCGGCTCTCGCTCGGCGCCAAGGTCCAGGGCGAAACCGGCACGCTCGAAAACAAGCTGATCCTCAAGGCCCTGCCATGAAACCCAACGCCCTCACGGGCCTCGCTCTCGCCGCCATGCTGGCGGCGGGAGGTGCGGGCTATTGGGCCGGACATCGCGGCCTTGCGGTCGGCTGGCGTGATTGGCTCGGCATCGAAGGTTCGCTCGCGGCAAACGAGCCTGCCGGAACCGGACCGATCATCTACTATCAGGATCCGGACCGGAAGCCGGTCTATTCGGCGCAGCCGCGCCAGACCGATGACGGCAGGCCCTTCACGGCCGTCCGCGCCAGCCAGGACGTCAGCTTCGAGGTGAAGCCTCCGAGCGAGGAGCGGATGGCGCAGGCCGACCCGAAGCGCGTTCTCTACTACCGCAATCCCATGGGGCTCCCGGATACGTCGCCGGTTCCGAAGAAGGACTCGATGGGGATGGACTATCTCCCCGTCTACGAAGGCGAGGGAAACGAGGACGGCGTCATCAAGCTCTCGCCCGGGCGCATCCAGCGCAGCGGCGTGCGCTCCGAACCCGTCCGGCGTCAGAACATCGTCCAGACGATTCACGTGCCCGGCGTGGTGCAACTCGACGAGCGACGGGTTTCGGTCGTGACGATCCGGGCGGATGCCTTCGTCCAGGAGGTCGCTCCGATCACGACCGGTGACCGCGTCACGAAGGGGACCAAACTGGCGCGGATCTATTCGCCGGAGATCAGCACCGCCGGCGCGCAGTTCATCACCGAGCTCAATGCCGCCGCGCGCGGCGTGCCCGAAGGCGGCGCAAGGCAGCGTCTCGAAAACCTCGGCGTCCCGCCGGAGGTCATCGCCGAGATCGAGCGCAGCCGAAAGGTGCCGCTGACGATCAACTGGTCGGCGCCGCGCGACGGCATCGTGCTGGAACGTTCGGTCAGTGACGGCATGAAGATGACGGCCGGCGGCAGTCTGTTCCGGCTCGCCGACATCTCGACGATCTGGGTTCTGGCCGATGTTCCGGAACGCCAACTGGCGGCCGTCGGCATCGGCGCGCCAGCCACGGTGCGATTGCGCGGCCGTCCGGGGAGTTCCTTCGAGGGACGCGTCAGCGTGATCTACCCGGAGATTGCCGAGGCGACGCGCACGGCAAAGGTCCGCATCGAGATCGGCAACCGCGACGGCATGCTGCTGCCGAACATGTATGCCGACGTCGATATCGGCTCCGATGACCCAGCTCCGCAGCTCGCGGTTCCCGACAGCGCCGTGATCGACAGCGGCTCGCGCCGGGTCGTCATTCTTGATCTGGGCGAGGGTCGGTTCGAGCCGCGCGAGGTCAAGCTCGGCCGCCGCGGCGATGGCAGGGTCGCGATCACCGAGGGGGTCGCCGAGGGCGATCGCGTCGTCGTCTCGGCCAACTTCCTGATCGATGCCGAGAGCAACCTTAAGGCCGCCCTGGGCGGCTTCGCCCAGCCGGAGGCCAAGCCATGATCGCCCGCCTGATCGCCTGGTCGGCGCGCAACCTGATCCTCGTCTTCGTTGCCGCCGCCTTCGCTGTGGCGGCGGGTGTTTATGCGTTGAAGACCCTGCCGCTCGACGCGATCCCCGACCTCTCCGATGTCCAGGTCATCGTCTACACCGAGTACCCCGGCCAGGCACCTCAGGTGATCGAGGACCAGGTCACCTATCCGCTGACCACCTCGATGCTGACCGTGCCGAAGGCGCGCGTCGTGCGCGGCTTCTCCTTCTTCGGCGTCTCCTTCGTCTACGTCATCTTCGAGGACGGCACCGATCCCTATTGGGCGCGCTCGCGCGTGCTCGAATATCTCAATGCCGCCGCGCGGCGTCTCCCGACGGGCGTCTCGCCCACGCTCGGGCCCGATGCGACCGGCGTGGGCTGGGTCTACCAGTACGCGGTCCTCGCCAAGAACATGACCCTGGCGGAACTACGCTCGCTCCAGGACTGGGTCGTGCGCTTCGCGGCTTCTCGTGCCGAGGGGGTGGCCGAGGTCGCCAGCGTCGGCGGCTTCGTCAAGCAATACGCGATCATCGTCGATCCCGTGCGGCTGCGCGCCCAGGGCGTCTCGCTCGCGACGCTGCGCGAGGCGGTCCGCAGCAGCAATATGGACGTCGGCGGACGCACGGTCGAGCTTAGCGAGTTCGAGTTCATGGTTCGCGGCCGCGGCTACCTGAAGTCGATCGCCGATATCGAGAACATCGTCCTGAAGAGCGATCGGGGCGTGCCGCTGCGCCTCTCCGACGTCGCCCGTGTCGAACTCGGTCCGGATGAGCGGCGCGGCATCACCGAACTCAACGGCGAGGGGGAGGTCGCCAGCGGTATCATCCTGCAACGCTTCGGCGCCAACGCGCTCTCCGTGATCGAACACGCCAAGGCACGTCTTGCCGAGGTCGCGGCGAGCCTGCCGGGCGGGGCTGAGATCGTGCCGGTCTACGACCGCTCCGGGTTGATCGAGCGGGCGATCGAGACGCTGAAGGGCACGCTGATCGAGGAGAGCATCATCGTCGCGCTGGTCTGCATCGTCTTCCTACTGCATCTGCGCAGCGCCCTGGTCGCGATCATCATGCTGCCCGTCGGCATCCTGATGGCCTTCGCGGCGATGAAGGCTCTGGGGCTTGGCTCCAACATCATGAGCCTCGGCGGCATCGCCATCGCCGTCGGCGCGATGATCGACGCCGCCATCGTCATGATCGAGAACGCCCACAAGCACCTGGAACGGGCTCAGCCGGACAAGCCCCGCGTCGAGATCCTGATCGAGGCGGCGAGCGAGGTCGGCCCGGCGCTGTTCTTCAGCCTGCTCGTCATCACCGTCTCCTTCCTGCCGATCTTCACCCTGGAGGCCGAGGAAGGTCGCCTGTTCGGGCCGCTCGCCTTCACCAAGACCTTCGCCATGGCGGCCGCGGCGCTCCTGTCGGTGACGCTGGTCCCGGCGCTGATGGTCGTCTTCGTCAGGGGCAGGATCATCCCGGAGAGCCGGAACCCGATCAATCGCGGCCTGATCGCGCTCTACCGTCCGATGATCCGCGGCGTTCTCGGGGCCAAGACCCTGACGATCCTGCTGGCCATGGCGGTGCTGGCGCTCAGCCTCTGGCCCGCGCGGCAACTCGGCTCGGAATTCATGCCGTCCCTCGACGAGGGCACGCTGATGTACATGCCGACGACCTTGCCCGGCATCTCCGTGACCAAGGCGGCGGAGCTGCTGCAAACCCAGAACCGGATCATCCGCTCCTTTCCTGAGGTCGCCTCGGTCTACGGCAAGGCCGGGCGCGCCCAGACCGCGACCGATCCGGCGCCGACCGAGATGTTCGAGACCATCATCAACCTGAAACCGAAGGCGGAATGGCGCGAAGGCGTCACGCTCGACAGCCTCAAGGCGGAGATGGACAAGGCGCTCCAGTTCCCCGGCGTCTCCAACGCCTGGACGCAGCCCATCCGCGCGCGCATCGACATGCTCGCGACCGGCATCCGCACGCCGATCGGGGTCAAGGTGTTCGGCACCGATCTCGCCCAGATGGAGGCGATCTCTCGCCAGATCGAGACGGTGCTGAAGGCCGTCCCGGGCACGAGCAGTGCCTATGCCGAGCGCGTCATCGGCGGCTATTTTCTCGACATCGTGCCGGACCGGATCGCACTCGGCCGCTACGGGCTTTCCGTTGGCGACGTCCAGAATGCGGTCGTGATGGCGATGGGCGGCGAGACCGTGACGACGACGGTCGAAGGGCGCGAGCGCTACGGGGTGGCGATCCGCTATCCTCGCGACCTGCGCTCCGATCCGCAGGCGATCGCGCGCGAGGTCCAGGTCTCGACGCCGTCCGGCGCCAGCTTGCCGCTCGGCGAGGTCGCAAGCGTCGAGCGCAAGCGTGGCGCCACCTCGATCCGGACCGAGAATGGCGAGCTCGCGGTCTACATCTTCGTCGATACGGTCGGGCGCGACCTCGGCGGCTACGTTCGCGACGCCCAGAACGCGATCGCGCAGAGCGTCAAGCTGCCCGCGGGCTTCCGCATCGCCTGGAGCGGTCAGTTCGAATATCTCGAACGGGCCGAGGCACGCCTCAAGCTGGTCGTGCCGGTGACGCTCGCGATCATCTTCCTGCTGCTCTACCTGAATTTCCGCAGGCTGACCGAGACGTTCATCGTCATGCTCTCGCTGCCATTCGCGCTGGTCGGCGGCATCTGGCTGCTCTGGTGGCTCGGCTTCAACATGTCGGTCGCCGTTGCGGTCGGCTTCATTGCGCTCGCCGGCGTCGCTGCCGAGACCGGCGTGATCATGCTGATCTACCTCGATCACGCGCTCGGCGAGGTGCGTGCGCGCTGTGAAGCACAGGGGCGGGCGTTCACCCGCGCGGACCTGCATGAGGCAATCATGCTCGGTGCCGTCGAACGCGTGCGGCCGAAGATCATGACCGTGGTCGCGATCATGGCGGGACTGCTCCCCATCCTCTGGAACACCGGCACGGGCTCGGAGGTGATGCAGCGGATCGCCGTGCCGATGATCGGCGGAATGGTCTCCTCGACCGTGCTGACGCTGCTGGTGATCCCGGCGATCTACGGCCTGGTCAAGGGCTGGCGGCTGCCGTCGACCCTGGCGCCTGAGAAGGCAGCATCGGAAGCCGCCTCAGCGCCCCTTGTTGCTGCTGTCGAATGATGGAGGGACCAGGCATGCACGACATGATGGGTGAAATGGGCTGGGGCATGGGTCTCGCGGGCCTGCTCGGAATCGCGGTTCTGCTGCTCGTGATCGCCGCGCTCGTAAAATACGTCTTCTTCCGGTGAAGGTGCTGGACGCGCGACTGGAGAAGGACCTAACCAAGGCAAAGGAGACAATCGTGCCGATCGAGCTTTCCCTATCCCGCCGCGCGCTGTTGATCGGCGCCGCACAGGCGGTTTCAGCGTTCGCGCTGCGGCGCCCTGTTTCGGCCGCCGAGACGCCTCCGAAGATGGTCGTGACCCGGGATCCCAATTGCGGCTGTTGCCGCGGCTGGGTCACGCATATGCGGAAAGCAGGCTTTCCGGTTGAGATGGTTGAGGTTGCCGACGTCACGCCGCTTAAGACCCGGCTGGGTGTGCCCGATAGTCTGATGTCCTGCCACACCGCCGAAATCGGTGGCTATGTCGTCGAAGGCCACGTTCCGGCCGAGGCGATCAAGCGGCTTCTGATCGAGCGCCCGAAGGTGACGGGCCTCGCGGTTGCAGGGATGCCGGTCGGTTCACCAGGAATGCAGGTGCCCGGGCAGGCGCCCGAGGATTATGACGTCGTCATCTTTTCCGCCAGCAGGCAGCATGTTTTCGCGCGCTATCGGGGGCTGCAACAGATCTGATGGCAATGGCGTCCATCCTCGCCGGATTGAAGCCGGTCATTCGGGAACTCGCGGCGGGCGAGACTCTATTCGCGAGCGGGGATGCGACGCGGGGCTTCTTCCTGGTCCGCAGAGGGCAGATTCGCCTTGCGCGCTTCAGCGCCAGTGGGTGCGAGACCCTCCTCTTCGTCGCCGGACCGGGAGAGCGTTTCGCCGAAGCCTCGTTGTTCGTCGAGACATATCATTGCGATGCGCGGGCCGTGGCGGAGAGCTCGGTCGCCTGCTTTCCCAAGTCAGCGGCGCTCGCCCTGTTGGAGGGCGATGCGACCGCACGGTTGGAGCTAACGGCGGACCTTGCTCGGCAGGTGATGGAACTCCGGTCCGCCTTGACCCTGCGCGATGTTCGCTCGGCGCGAGAGCGGGTGCTCGGCTACCTCGTGGCGCGAACCGGCGTCGACGGCCGCACCATTACCATCGGCGGGCCGCTGAAGGACATCGCGGCGATGATCGGTCTGGCGCCTGAGGTTCTGTACCGGACGCTCGCGCTGTTGGAATCCGAACGGATCATTCGGAGAGGAAACGGCATTATCGAGCTGACATGATTTCAATCATGTTGCGGCGCTTCCGACACCCTTATCGGAATGATCGAGGAGACCGTTCCATGATCAAAGCAATCGCGTTCAGCCTGCTCATCCTGGCGATCTCCGGATGGGTCGCTCCCGTCTCGGCTCAATCCGTGAGTCCTTACGCTGGCCAGGAGGCGCGCGAGATCAAGGCTCTCTCACGAAATGAGATCGATGACCTGTCTTTGGGGCGCGGCATGGGTTTGGCCAAGCCCGCGGAACTCAACCGATATCCCGGTCCACTTCACGCGCTCGAACTGGCGTCCGAACTCCAGCTTTCGGCCGAACAGCGCAGCGGCTTGAAGAAATCCGAGGCGCGCATGAAAGCGGGCGCGATGGCGTTGGGCGCCGAAATCCTGGACTTGGAGCTCAAGCTCGATGTGGCCTTCGCACGGCGCACGATCGAGCCATTGCGCCTGCGTGAACTGACGGCCCAAATCGGCACCAGGCAGGGCTCATTGCGGGCGGTACATTTGCAGGCCCATATCGAGACGGCTGGCCTGCTCACCTCGGATCAGATCGCGCGATATGATGTTCTGCGTGGCTACCGCAATCCATCGCCGGCGGCGCCGAGCGGCCACCATCTGAAGCAGCACCGTTGAAGTCGTTGTCCGCGACGGCATCGCCCCTTTGCCGCAGTGGGCGCAAGACGAACCGCCTATCATCCACCGTTGGCGCACGATACGCGTGTCTGTTCCATGTAGAGTACGCCATCCCTGACGGACATCGCGAAAGCTCGACGAAGGCCGCTGTCGAACGTGACTACGATCGAATTGTCGGCGACCACATAGCTGCCAGTGGTCTGCCATAGCCCGTCATACGCGAAGTGTCCGTCGGCTCCGAACGCGAACCTCGCGCCTCCCGGCGTAGTGCATAGCTTGCCGTGAACCGCTTGCGTGATCTCTTGGGCGCCCAATCGCAATCCCGAGGGATGAGCTTGAGCGATCTCAGTGGAAGCGACGAGGAAGGGCAGCAGTCCCGCCGCTGCGAAAAGGACACCCTGGAGACCCATTCTCGCCTCCTTGGATCAAGGAACCGTGCCTCGTATATTATACCACAAGATTGGATTTCTGAGGGACCGCGGCATGGAAACTTTCGTCCACCGGACGCGGGAGCCAGGGTAGTCGAGATCGACGAGAACGCCCCACGAATGGACGCTTCAGTTCAGGCGAGCGCCCGGACAGGCCATGTGCACGGGTCCGGGCGCCGAAAGCTGAGTCCAGATGCGGTGACGCGCCGGCCGAGGCTAGCCGATCCCTTCATAGGCAAGCTGGGCCATCATGCCCGTCGCCATGTGGTAGAGGTGGTGACAATGCAACGGCCAGCGGCCGGGATTGTCGGCATCGAACGTGATCGTCACGGCTGCGTCCGGCGGCACGAGGACCGTATCGCGCACGGCTCCCGGGAGCGATACCCCGTCGATGGCGGTGACCTGGAAATGATGACCGTGCAGGTGCATCGGATGCGACATCATCGATGCGTTTCGCATCGTGACCTCGATCCTCTCGCCTTTCCGGATCCGGAGATCGTCCGCGCCGCCGATCCCCCACGTGTAGTCCTGCATCCGGCCGGTGAGGGTCAGCGCGAAGCGGCGATCGGGAGCCCGGACGGGAAGCGAATGCAGGGCCCGCAGCTTCCGCTCGAGTCCGAGTTCGACGATCGGACCGGCGTGCTCGGCGCTTCCGGCGACGCGTTGCACCGAGGCTCCCTGCGTGGCGAGGATCACCCCGGTGCGTTCGCTGGCCCCTTCACGCAGCGCGAGAACGGGATAGGCGCCCGGACCCAAAGGCAAGGACAGCCGGATGTCGAGCCGCTGGCCCATGCTGAGCGGGAAGGCCGTGCCGACGATCGGCTCGACGTCCCTGCCATCCACCGCAAAGAGCGTGCCGGGAACCGATCCAGTCTCGATGGTGAAGGCCGTCGCGGTGGCGCCGTTGATGATGCGTAGGCGGACCCGGCCGCCACGCTCCACCCGGATCACGTCGGGATCATCGAGAGCGCGATCATTGGCGAGATAGGCATCGTAGTCGATGTCGTTGAGGTCGCTGGCCGTCGCTTGGCTTGTCGTCGCAGGCTGGTGAGTGTTGCCCCCGTGGCCCATCGCGGAATGGTCCATCGGCGCGGCGTGACCTCCGCCGCCCTTCAGCTTCGCGAGCAATTCCTCGGCGGGCTTGAAGGAGAAGTCGTGCAGCAGGACGACCACCTCCTGCTCGTCGCGCGCGAGATCGGAGGCCGTCCTGACGATGAGGGGGGCCGCCAGCAGGTTCTGTTCCTGAAGCGTATGAGCGTGCATCCAATGTGTGCCGCCAGCGCCTACGGGGAAGGTGTAGCGGGCGACATCGCCCGGCTTGAGCAGTGGCTTCGGATTGTCCGGCACGCCGTCCTGGTGCCAAGGAGGGGTCAGGCCATGCCAGTGGATCATCGTGGCCTCGCCGATTTCGTTGGCAAGGCGGACGTCGAAGTTCGATCCCGCTTCCAGGATGAGCCCATGGCGGCCATCGGGTTGCAGAAGGCCGAACACGCGGGCGCTCCTCCCGTGGACTTCGATGGTCCGGCTGACGACCCGGAGGTCGATCGGTGATGGGCTGCTCGCTCCCTGGGCGAGACTGGCGGCGGGGCGCATCAAGGCGTTCGCGCCGAGCGCCGCGGCCCCGGTCATTGCGGCAGTGAGGAATCTGCGACGGTTCATGATGAATGTCCTGTTTCGGCCTGCGACGGCAGGGTCGTTGATCCGGCCGCCCCCCCCCCCAGTCGCATCTTGCGAAACGTTCGTGCAGATCATCTGTTTAAATGCCTGCTTCCAGGCAAGGCGCCATAGTCGGCTTATGGCGCGTTTCTCGCTTCGCAGCCTATTTTGGCGCGCCCCTCAGTCAGCGCGGCCCCGCGCCTCGACCGGCCATTGCGCCACGAGATCGTCGCCGCGCACGACATGCAGGATGTCATGCAGGTTGATCGTCGGATCGCAATGCGGGACGGTACATTCGACCACCGTGCCGATCGGCAGGGCTCCTTGCCCTTCCGCAGGAAGGATGCGGCCGAACTCGTCACCGCACCATTCGATCCGCCCGACCGGATCGCCTCCGAGGAAGACACGCGGCGGCGGCCCGTCGAGCGCAAAGCTCTTGCTGCCGCCATCGGTGATAGCAAAGCCGAGCGAGCTGTGGCCGATCACGGTGACGGCGATGCGCAGCGCCGATCTGAACTCCGGCCCACCGCGACCATGCATGTCAACGCTGTCATAAGCCTCGTCCATGAAGACATAGGAGCCGGCCTGGATCTCGGTCAGCAACCGGTCCTCGCCGTCGAGGAGATGGCTGCCGGTCCCGCCGCCCGAGACGATCTCCGGCGCGAAGCCGGCCACGCGCAGCGCCTCGATCATGGCGGCGAGCAGCCGGCCCATCTCCTGGTTGGCGGCGCGGCGGGCGGCGAAATCGTCGATATGCTGGACGCGGCCCTGATAGGCTTGCACGCCGCGATAGCGCAGCCCGTCCAGCCCGGAAACGAGCCTCGCCAGTTCAACCGCTTCGGCCGGGGTCGCGACGCCGCTGCGCTTCAGCCCGACATCGAGATCGACCAGCACGTCGAAGGCTGTGCCGTGCCGCTGCGCCGCCTCGGCATAGGCAGCGGCGAGATCGGCCCGATCAACCACGACGCCGATGCGCCCGCCGCCCGCTGCGGCGCGCGCCAGCGCATCGATCTTGGCGGCGCTGGCGATCGGGGCACTGAGCAGGAGATCGCGGACGCCACCCTCGAACAGTGCGAGCAATTCGCCCGGCTTGGCACAGCAGTTGCCGAGCGCTCCCGCCGCCATCTGCCGGCGGGTGATCTCGGCGCATTTGTGGGATTTCGCATGCGGTCTGAGGTTCAATCCGAACCTGCGGCAGGTCTCTGCCATCAGCGCGATATTGTGCTCGAACAAGTCGAGGTCGAGCACGGCGGCCGGCGTCTCCAGCCGGGCCCGGCTGCCGGGCTCGCCGACGAGCTTTTCATTGAGCTTGGCCGCACCGAACGTCATGGCTTGGCTCCCATTCGTAGGGCTCGCTGGCGCGTCGTGGCTACAAGATCGATGGTCGCCCCATCTGCGGCGAAGACCACGCCGTAGTCGCGCACGGCACCCTCCGCCGTGACCTTGCCCTCGCGCAGATCATCCTCGATGCGGATCGGATCGCGCCGCAGCGCATCGCCATAGCCGCCACCGCCGGCCCCGATCAGGCGGAAGACGTCGCCGGCACGGGCATTGAAGCTCTCCATCGGCATGGTCGGCAGGCTCTGCTGCGTGCCATCGGCCCGGATGACGATGTGACCGGAAGGTGAGCCCGTCCCCCCGCCCTCTAAGCCGAAGGGCGGATGGTCGCGACGGTCGCCGCGCAGCACGAAGCGGACCGGCGCCAGGAAGCGGAATTCGCGGATTAGCGAGAGCCCACCGCGGAACTCGCCGGGACCGCCCGTATCCGGCAAGAGGCCATAGCGCAGTACCTCAACCGGCATGTCGGCCTCGATCATCTCGACCGGTTGGTTGGAGAGATTGGCTGCGGGGTTGGAGATGCCCTCGATGCCGTCCTTACCGGAGCGAGCCCCCCAGGTGCCGACCACCATCTCGTTGAGCACGAAGGGCCGGCCCTCATGCGTGCCGCCGGCCGCGAGCAGATAGGGCCCGCCTTCGGAACCGCCCATGGCCCGTTCGGGCACGATCTGCGCCAGAGCCTGCATGATCGCGTCGAAAACGCGGTAGCCGACGACCCCACGCGCGCCGCAGGCCGCCGGATATCGCGGATTGACCAGGCAGCCCTCCGGTGCCCGAACCGTGATCGGCCGCAGGTATCCCTCGCAGTTGGGGATATCCTGCTGGGACAGGCAGCGTATGGCGCAGAAGGACGCGGATTCCGGCAGCGAGATCGGGCAGTTGATCGACGCCGCGACCTGGTCGGCCGTGCCGGTGAAATCGATGTCGATCGTATCGTCGGCGACGGTGACGGTCGCGACGATCGGCAGCGGCTGCGGGTTCCCGCCGACGCCATCGATATAGTCGGTGGCGCGGTAAACTCCATTCGGCAAGGCGCGGATGACATCGCGCATCATCGCCTCGGCATGGTCGTGCAGCGCTTCGATATAGGCGTCGAGCTCCTCCGCGCCGTAGCGGCTGATCAGCGTCCTCAGTCCCTCCTCCGCGACATTGCACGCGGCGATCTGGGCGCGGATGTCGCCGAGCACCTCGACCGGCGAGCGCGTGTTCGCCTCGAGGATGCGAAAGACGGCGTCGACCGGCGAGCCGGCCTCGTAGAGCTTGAGCAGCGGCAGGCGCAGGCCTTCCTGCTGTATCTCGGTGGCATAGATTGCGACCGAACCGGGCACGATGCCGCCGAGATCGGTGTGATGGGCCACCGTCGCGGCGAAGCCTGCGAGCCTGCCGGCGACGAAGATCGGTTTCAGGATGTAGATGTCAGGCAGGTGTTGCCCGCCGGAGCCATAGGGGTCGTTGGCGATCAGCACGTCGCCCGGCTTCAGCGTGTCGCCATAGCGCTCCCTGACGAAGCCCATGATGCGCGGGAAGGAGCAGAGCTGGATCGGCAGGGTCAGTCCCTGTGCGATCACTCGCCCCTTCGCATCGCAGAGTGCGGTCGAGTAGTCCATGATGTCGCGCACGACGGGCGAATAGGCGCTGCGCATCACGATCAGCGCCATCTCGTCGGCGGTCGAGGCGAGCGCATTGCGGATCACCTCGAGCGTGATCGGGTCGATCTCGCGCATCATGCAGCCTCCAGGGCGATGTCGATATTGCCGGCTTCATCGAGCCTGGCGCTCTGGCCGGGACCAACGACGCAGGTGCAGTCATATTCCTCGATGACGAAGGGACCTCGCCGCGCCGTAGCATCGAGATCGGCCCGGCCGATCACGGCGATCGAAGCGCCGCCGCCGCTGGTGTCGAAGGAGACCGGGCGGTCGGCTCGCCGCATAGGCGCCTCAGCCGCAAACTGGTGGCGCGGCGCGACGAGCGGCAGGCGCGCCGTGAGGCGGGCGTTGACGAGATGCACCGCGTCCTGCTGCGAGCGATGGCCATAGGTGCGCTCGTGCTCGCGATGGAACAGCTCGTTTAGCTCGGCGATGTCGAAGCACCTCGCCGGCACGGTCAGCTCATAGGCCTGGCCGACATAGCGCAGGTCGGCGGCATAGCGGAATTCGGCCTGCGCCAAATCATAGCCTTCCAGAGCGAGGATGCGGCGGGCATCGGCGCCGAGCTCGGCGAAGAGCTCACCCAGCCCGGCATCGTCGAGCTCGCCCGCCCGTCGTCGCGAGGGCCGCACGAACTCCTGCTCGACATCGGAGCGCAGCAGGCCGAGGGCGCTGAAGACGCCGGCGGCGCGCGGGACGATGACGCGGCGGATGCCGAGCGCATTCGCCACCTCGGCCGCGACCACCGGGCCATTGCCGCCGAAGGCGACCAGTGTCGCCTGGCGCGGGTCCCGCCCGCGATATGTCGAGACTGCCTTGACCGCCCGCGTCATCGTGGTGACCGCGAGCGTCAGCACGCCGCGCGCCGTCTGCTGGAGGTCGAGCCCGAGCGGGCGCGCGACCTGGTCGTTCAGCGCGGCACGGCCGGCATCGGCCTTGAGCGGGAAGCTGCCGCCGGCGAGTGCGACATCGTTGATGTAGCCCAGCGTCAGGAAGGCGTCCGTCAGCGTCGCCTGCGCTCCGCCGAGGCCATAGCAGACCGGCCCGGGATACGCGCCGGCGCTCTGCGGACCGACCGAGACCTGGTTCATCCGGTCGATCGCGACGATGCTGCCGCCGCCCGCCCCGATCTCGGAGACGTCGATGAACGGCATCTTGATCGGGTAGCCGCCGCCCTTGACCAGCTTGCTCGACAGGTTGATGCCGGCGCCGACCTCGTATTCGGTGGTGCGGGCCGGCTCGCCATGCTCGATCAGCGCCGCCTTGGCGGTGGTGCCGCCCATGTCGAAGGAGATGATGCTGGGCTCGTCGCTCCCCGAAACCAGCCGCGCGCAGGCGATGACGCCGGCCGCCGGGCCGGATTCGACCAGCGCCGCAGCGCGCTTCACGGCCGAGCCGAGCCGCATGATGCCGCCGCCGGAATGCATCATCTCGATCTGGCAGCCGATGCCGATCGAGGCGAGCCGCGCCGTCAGCGCGCTGGCATAGTTGCGCACGACCGGGCCAATATAGGCGTTCACCACCACGGTCGAGGTGCGCTCGTACTCCCGGATCTCCGGCAGGATCTCGGACCCACGGCAGATATAGACGCCCTCGCCGAGCTCGGCCTGCAGGATCTCCTCGGCCTCCATCTCGTGCTGCGGATTGGCATAGGCGTGCAGAAAGCTGATCGCGACAGCCTCGACCCCCTCTTCGCGGAAGCGCCGCGCGGCCGCGACGACATCCTCGCGCGAAAGCGGCACGCGGACAGAGCCATCGGGGCCGAGCCGCTCATTGACCTCGAGGCGCAGGCGCCGCGCCGCCAGTGGCTTAGGCTTGTCGTATTGCAGGTCGTAAAGCACCGGGATGCGCAGGCGGCGCATTTCGAGCACGTCACGGAAGCCCGCGGTGGTCAGGAGGCCGGTGCGGGCGCCCTTGTATTCGAGGATGGCGTTGGTCGCCACCGTCGTCGCATGGACGATGCCGGTGATGCGGTCGGGCGTGGTCTGGTAATCCTCGATCAGCGCCTTCAGCGCCTGGGCGATGCCGCGGCTGTAGTCGTCCGGCGTTGACGGCACCTTGCGGGTCTCGATCAGCCCGTCATCGCGCGCGACCACGACATCGGTGAAGGTGCCGCCGATGTCGATGCCGATCCGGTAGCTATGCTGCGCCATGGATGTCTTCCCGGGTTTCTGTGGTCGCCGCATCGGCACGCACGGGCAACGGCGTGCGCCGGCCGGCGAGGCCTTTCGGCACGGCGGCGATGAGGGCTTGGGTGTAGGGGTGTTGCGGCCGGTCGAGCACATCGAGGCAAGGGCCCTGCTCGACGATCGCGCCTTTGCGCATCACGACGATGCGGCTGCACAAAGTGCGCACCAGCGCGAGGTCGTGGCTGATGAAAAGCAGCGTCAGCCCGAGTTCGCGGGTCAGGCGCGAGAGCAGGTTGATCACCTGCGCCTGCAGCGAGACGTCGAGCGCCGAGACCGGCTCGTCGGCGATCAGCACCTCGGGCTTCATCGCCAGCGCCCGCGCCAGGCCGATGCGCTGGCGCTGCCCGCCTGAAAGCTCATGCGGCAAACGCGGTCCAATCTCGGGGCCGAGCCCGACCAGCGTCAGCAAGTCGGCGATCTCGCCTTCACGCTGCGCCCTGGGCACACCGCGCAGCGCCAACGTCTCCCCGAGGCAGCGCGCGATGCTCTTGCGCGGATTCAGCGCACTGCTCGAATCCTGGAAGACCATCTGTACGCGTCGGCGCCACGGCCCGGCATGGTCGCGCATCAGCTCGGCCATCGGCTGGCCGTCGAGCAGGACGTCGCCGGAGGTCGGCCGCGCCAGCCCGACCGCCAGGCCCGCCAGCGTCGACTTGCCCGAGCCGCTCTCGCCGACGATGCCGACGACATCGCCGCGCATCACGTCGAGGCTGACATCGTCGAGTGCGACGAGCCGAATGTCGCGCCCGAGCAGACGGTCGAGCAGCCCACCCTGCGGGAAGGATTTGGAGACGCCGCGCAGCGACAGGATCGGGCCGGTCATCGCGGCCTCCAGCAGGCGGTGCGATGCCCGGCTTCATCGATGAGAGGCGGCATCTGATGGCGGCAGCTCTCGGCAGCCTCCGGGCAGCGCGGCGAGAATGGACAGCCGGCGGGCAAGCGGCCGAGCCGCGGCGGCGCACCCTCGATCGCCGTGAGCGGGCCGACCGGTCCGGTCAGGCTCGGCACGCAGGCCTTGAGCAGTGCTGTATAGGGATGGCGCGGCGCAAGCTCGATCGCCTCGACCGGCCCGTCCTCGACAACCTTGCCGCCATACATCACGACGACACGGTCGACGATCTCGGCGACGAGCTGGAGGTTGTGCGAGATGAAAACGACGGCGAGGCCAAGTTCACGGCGCAGTTCCGCGATCAGGTCGACGATCTGCGCCTGGACGGTGACGTCGAGCGCGGTGGTCGGCTCGTCGGCGATCAACAGGCGCGGCCGGCAGGCGATCGCCATGGCGATCAGGGCGCGCTGGCGCATGCCGCCGGAGAATTCGTGCGGATAGGAAGCGAGGCGCTTGCCGGCATCGCGGATGCCGACACGCTCCAGTGCTTCCGCCGCGATACGCCGTGCCTCGGCTGACGAGACGCCACGATGCGCCCGCACCACGTCGGTGATCTGCCGGCCGATGGTCAGCGCCGGATTGAGCGAGCTCTGCGGATCCTGGAAGACCATGGCGATGTCGCGCCCGCGCAGCGCCCGCATGCGTTTTTCGTCAGCGGCGAGCAGGTTCTCGCCGTCAAAGATCACACGTCCGCCGGTCACGCGCGCCGGCGCGCCAAGCAGCCGCATCACCGCCAGCATGCTGAGGCTCTTGCCGGAGCCGGATTCACCGACAATGCCGACGGCCTCGCCCGGCGCGACGGAAAAGTCGACGCCGCGCACCGCCTCGACCACACCGCCGCCGGCCGAGCGGAAGCCGACGCGCAGACCCTCGACGCTGAGCAAGGCAGGGCTCATGCGACCAGCGTCCTGGCTTCGCTGCGGGGGTCGAAGAGTTCGCGCACCGCATCGCCCAGAAGATTGAAACCGATCACAGTCAGCGAGATGGCGAGACCCGGGAAGACCGGCAGCCACCATTCGCCGGAATAGATCGCGCTGCGGGCATCGGAGAGCATGGTGCCCCAGCTCGGCTGCGGCGGCTGCACGCCGAGGCCGACGAAGCTGATCGAGGCCTCGATGACGATGCCGATCGCGACCAGCAGCGTGCCCTGCACGATGATCGGCGACAGGCAGTTCGGCAGCACGTCACCGCTGACGATCTGCCAGTGCGAGGCGCCCTGCAGGAAGCGGGCGCGGACATAGTCGGCCCCGGCGATGCGCTTGGCCACCGCATAAGTGACGCGGGCGAAGACCGGCGAGAACAGGCAGCCGACGAGGACGACGATCTTGACCTCGTTCGGCAGCATCAGCGGCCCCACAGGCAGCGGCCCGACGCCGAGGATGCCGACGATGGCGATCGCCCAGACAAGCAGCGGGATCGAGGCGACGCCGTCGACGATGCGCATGACGATCTGCTCGCCGAGTCCGCCCTTGTAGGCGGCGAAGATCCCGGCGGAGACGCCGATCGCCGCGCCGATCAGCACCGCGCCGATCCCGACCGAGAGCGAGGCGCGGGCGCCGAACAGGATGCGGCTCAGCACGTCGCGCCCGCCCTGGTCGGTGCCGAGCCAGTACTTGATGTCAGGCGCGGCCAGCCTGTCCTCGATGTTGAGCGCGAGCGGATCATAGGGCGCGATCAGCGGCGCGAAGATCGCCGCGAGCACGATCAGCCCGACGATTCCGGCTCCGAGCCAGCCGCTCCAGTCAAGGCCCCCGAGGGCTTTGCGCAGATCGCTCATGCCGCCGCCCTCTGGCGTGGGTCGAGCACGCGATTGATCAGGTCGGCGCCGAGATTGGCGAAGACGAAGATCGCCGTGAACAGGAAGACGATGCCCTGCAGCAGCAGGAAGTCGCGCTGCGAGATCGCATTCAACAGCGCGCGCGACAGGCCGGGAATGTTGAAGACCTGCTCGATGATCAGCGCCCAGCCGAACATGTAGCCGAAGGAGAGCGCCGCGAGATTGACCACCGGCGGCAGCGCGTTGACCAACGCGTAGAACACCACCTGTCGGGAGGAGAGGCCCATGGCGCGGGCGGTGCGGACATAGTCGCCTCGCAGGGTCTCCTGCAGGCTCGCCTGCGTCATCCGCGCCAGCACGGCGATGTAGTAAACCGCGAGCGAGAGCGAGGGCATCAGGATGCTCTGCAGGTGCAGCGACAGTCCGGCCGATAGTGGAAAATAACCGCCCGGCGGCAGCAGGCGCAGGTCGACGGCGAGGAAGCGGATCAGCACGATGCCGAGCCAGAAGGCCGGAATCGACAGGCCAAGCACCGCGGCGAAGCGGCTCACCCGGTCGAAGACGCCGCCGGGCTTGAGCGCCGATAGGACGCCGATGCCGATGCCGAAGATCAGCGCGATCAGGAAGGCGAAGAGCACGATCGCCAGCGTCACCGGCAACGCATTGGCGATCTCGGCAGCGACGTCGCGGCCAGTGACGAAGGACCTGCCGAAATCCCCGCGCAGGACATCGCCGAGCCAGGCGGCGTATTGCGAGAGGAAGGGCTGGTCGAGGCCGTTCGCCTGCTCGAATTGCGCGATCTGCTCCGCGGTCGCATCCGCCCCGAGCACGATCCGGGCCGGGGAGCCCGGACCGGAGCGCGTCAGCGCGAACAGCGCGAGGCCGACGAAGAGCAGCGTGCCGATCGAGGAGACGATGCGGCCTGCGACGAGGCGGAGCATGAGCGATCAGGCCCTCAGAGTTTCACCTCGCCGACGCTCATCGTCAGCGCCTGGTTCACCTTGAAGTCCTGCACGCCCTGCCGCCAGAGATTGGAGGCATGGACGAAGCCGAGCACGCCGATCGGCGCGTCGCGGGCCAGGATCATCTGCATCTTGCCGTAGATGTCCTTGAGCTTGGCCTGCTCGCTTTCGGCGAAGGCGGCCGACATCAGTGCATTGAGCTCGGCATTATCGTAGCCGGTGCTCTTCGACAGGAATTGCCCGGGCATGACGGTATTGGCGATCGTATAAGTCGGTTCACCGGGCGACATGTAGACCTGCATCGCCATCTGATGCTCGCCGCGGGCGATCTGCTGGATCAGCACCGAGAACTCGTAAACCTTGAGGTTGAGCTTGATGCCGATCTTGGCGAGCTGCGCCTGCAGGAAGATCGCCGCATCCTTGGTGTCGAGCAGATAGGGCTCGGCCTGGATACTGATGTCGATCTCGGCGCCGTTCGGATATTTCGACTTGGCCAGGAACTGCTTGGCCCGGTCGAGGTCGAAGGCGACTTCCTTGTCGGCCTCCGGGTTGAACCACCAGCCCCGCGGCGGCGCGAGCCCGCCGGTCGGGTCGAGCAGGCCATAATAGACCTTTTCGGCGATGGTCTTGCGATCCGTGGCGCAGGCCAGCGCCTTGCGGAAGTTCACATCGTCGAACGGCGCCTTGAGATTGTTGGTGAACATCAGCAGCGAGCCGCCCAGCGTCGGCCGCGAGGCGCCGGTGATCCCCGGCATGGTCTTCAGCCGGTTGAACTCGCGCGGCGGCGGAGCACTGATGATGTCGACCTGCCCGGTGAGCAGATAGGCGACGCGCGTCGCGTCCTCGGGGATCATCTTGACCACGAGCCGGTCCCAGGCCGGGAGGCCCTTGCGCCAGTAGTTCGGATTCTTCCTGAAGCTGATGTAATCGTTCGGCTTCCATTCCTCGAAGACACCGAAACCGGTGCCGACCCCGGCGGGCTTCTGCTTGAAGTAGTCGTCCCCGTGCTCCTTGCGCGAACCGGCAGGGAAGATGCCCATGTACTTGGTGAGGAAATAGACCCACTGCCCATATGGCTCGGACAGCTCGACCTGGACCTTGAGCGGGTCGAGCACGCTGACTTTTGCGATCTTGCCGAAAATCGGTCGGCGCAGCGCCTTGTTGGCAGGGTCGAGCAGGTAGTCGAAGGAGTATTTCACATCCTCCGCCGTCATCTTCTTGCCGTTGTGGAAGGTGACGTCGTCGCGCAGCTCGAAGGTATACGTCTTCTGGTCGGCCGATACGGTCGGCAAGGCCTTGGCGAGCTGCGGCTTCAGTACGCCGTCGACATCGTACTCGACCAGGTTCTCGAACACGGTCTGGCCGAGCACCATGGCGTCGTGATTGAGCTGGTTAATCGGATCGATGGTGATGGGATTGCTCGGCAGGACGATGGTCAGCGTCTTGCCATTGTTCGGTTGAGCGTGGAGCAGGCTGGCGGGCAGAAGGCCGCCGAGAGCGCCGCCTGCTGCAGCGGCGAGAAATGCACGGCGATTTGTCGGCACGGTCAGCATCGGAATCCCCCTGTTTTATGGAATGCCTTGGCGGCGCCGGCCTCCGGCGCCGCGCCGAACATGGGGAGGCTAGAGCGGTGAGGCGGCGAATAAAAATAAGAAGTGCTTGCCGCTCGATTGTCTCCGGCTATCGTGTTGCTCGATGCGCTATACCTTCGGTCAGGCGGAAGCGTTCTACTGGGTGGCCCGGCTGGGCGGTTTCCGCGCCGCCGCCCTGCATCTCAACCTGTCGCAGCCGACGGTCAGCCTGCGGATCAAGGAACTCGAACGCACCTTGGGCGGCGAATTGTTCGACCGTTCGCTATATCGGCCGATGCCGACGACGCTGGGCAACGCAATCTATGCCGATGTCGAGCGCATGCTGGCCCATGCCGAGCAGGTCCAGCGCCACAGCAAGGAAGGGCTGCGCGGCAGGAGCCTGCTGCGTATCGGCGCCGCCGATTCCTTCGCCGCCGCCATCCTGCCCGATCTGCTTGCCCAGTTGGCGCTCCGCCATGCCGAATTGCAGGTCGACGTCACCGTCGATTTCAGCACGAAGCTGGAGCAACTATTGCTCGACCGCTCCATCGACATCGCCTTCCTGTCGCAACCTCGGGCGCATGAGGGTGTCACCATCGTTCCGCTCTGGCTGATCGATCTCGTCTGGGTGGTGGGCGAGCGGCTTGCCTTCCCCGGCAACGTCGCGACGCCCGAAAACCTCGTCGACCTGCCGATCTTCACCAACAGCTCGCCATCGGGCCTGTTCACCACCATCCAGATGTGGTTCGGCGCGCATGGCCTGAAGCCGCGCCGCCTCAACACCTGCAATCCGTTGACCGTCATCGCCCGCCTCGCCAGCGCCGGCACCGGCGCGGCGATGATTCCGCGCGAGATGATCCATCTCTCTGGAGAGAAGCTGGCATTGCGCGTGCTGGAGGCGCGTCCGGCGATCCCATCGCATAACCTGTGCGCGATGTGGTGGAATAACGAGTCTGCCGATGAATGCAGCTACCTTGCCAATCTCGCGACTGAGATCGCGAAGGTGACGCGGTAACAGCATCGTCGGTTGGCCATCAGCAATCCATCGATGTGAGCCATTGCGACTGATGCACCTGCGATGTCGCGATGTCAGCCGAAGGGTTCATCATCGAGGGCGGCTTAAAGCGGACTTCCCCAGCGGGAGCCGAAGCGCCCGACCGCATGGAATACGGGCCGGTGTAAGCGCGGTTCGAACCAGATGGCACCGGTGATGCCGGGGCGGTTTGCCGTGGCCATGGACAAAAATCCGGATCAACGGTTCCAAGCCTATCGCCAACGCCACGCTTCCGCTCGGGGGCAAGCTCGAGAGGGGTATGTAGTAAATATAAAGGAGACCGCCAGTTTCTGCGATTTCTCTCTTGTGTGCCACTGTTTTATGTAATTATTCTACATTGGGCAAAAACACGGGAAACGCGGGTTTCGGGCGGACGCGAACGACAAAAAAGGCTCCGGATGCCGCAGAATTTGAACGAGCAAGGGAGGACACCAATGCGCTTGACGAAACGGCATTTCGTCGCCGGGGCCGCGGCCGCTTGCGCGATGCCTTATGCGGTTGATCGGGCGTTCGCGCAGAGCAAGCAACTGAACGTGTTCGCCCATCGCGTCCTGCAGAATGTGTCCAATGGTACAGCAGGCGGCGACGTCATCGCGAGTTTCACGAAGGCGAATGGCGTCGGCATCAACTGGGCGACGTTCGAGACCGGGCCGCTGCATGACCGCGTGTTTCGCGAAGCTTCGCTCGACCAGTCGACCATCGATGTCGCCTTCCTGCTCAACACCTACGCGACGCCGCGCGTCGCCACGTTGTTCGAGCCGCTCGACGCGTACATGAAGAGCGATCCGATCGAGAATTTCGGTGACATCTTTCCCGGCCTCGTCAATGCGGTGAGCTTCAATGGGCAGCTTTTTGCCGTGCCGTTCCGCCATGCTTCGACCGGGCTGCACTACAACGAGGAGATCTTTGCCGAGTGCGGAGTCTCCGGCCCGCCCAAAACGATCGAAGAATTCATCGACATAGCCAAGAAGTGTACCAAGAAGCGGCCCGATGGCACGCCTGCTGTGGGCTTCATCTTGCCCGGCGTCGCTTATCCCGAGGTGATCGCCTTTGCCCGCGCCTGGGACGCCGACTTCATTACCCCCGACATGAAGGTCGTCGCCAATTCCGAGCCGATGGTAAAGGCGCTGACCGTCATCCGTCAGCTCTTCGAGGCGGGCGCTGTGCCGCGCAATCTTACCGGCATGAAGGCCGAAGACGCCAACACCTGGATGCAAACGGGCCGCGCGGCGATGGCCATGAGCTCGATGAGCCGCAACGGACTCTACAACGATCCGAAGAAGTCGCAGGCCGCTGGCAAGATCAAGACGACGTTCTTCCCGGTCGCGACGGCATTGCTGGGGAAGTACGAGGTCGCGCCCGCCAAGGTCGAGTTCTGGAGCATGGCGATCCCGAAGAATTCCCAGAACAAGGATCTAGCCTGGAAGTTCATCAAGTGGATGTCTTCGCCACAGGCGGCGCTGGGGGCCGCCCTCAACGGAAATGGCCCGGTCCGCAACTCGACCTACGACGATCCGCGCATCATCGAAGCGCTGCCCTATGCGCAGGACGAGCGGCGGGTTCTTGCCGTGTCGCGCGTGCCGCTGCCCGCTTTCAATGAAGCGGCGCGCGCCGCCGACTTCTTCAAGGAAGAAGCAGAGGCTGCTGTGCTTGGGATGAAGACGCCGCAGCGGGCGATGGACGATCTGACCGTTCGCGTACAGGCACTTCTGAAATGAAGCATGGAGGGGGAGGCCTTGGCCTCCCCCTCCATGCTAGGCGACGCCGAGCAGTTCCGCGCGCGTCGTATCTCGCCCGAGATGAAGCAGCACGTCGGCGGCAGAGCATATCGGTGGCACGCGGCGGCACACGACCATCCCATCGTCAGGTATCAGCAATTGCTCGGGGGCTTTGTCGGCGCGTTCCAGGTCCCAGAGCCACCCGGCGGTTTCGCCAACCCGTACCGTCTCCCCCAGCGCATGGCCGGGCTCAAACGCGCCGCGACCGGGCGCGCGCAGGAAGCCCTGCGGCTCGATGGCCAACAGGCGGGTCTTCCCGAGCGGCATAGCCGAGCCGATCATGCCGAGACGAGCAAGCACGTTCTCGATGCCGACCCGTGCGATTTCGATTGTTCGGGGCGTTACGCACCCGCCGCCGCCGAGTTCTGTCGCCATCGCAGGAATACCCTGCTCCAATGCAGCCGAGACCAACGTCGCGCTGGCCTCGGGACTGCGCATCACCATCGCATGAGGCGCCGCGAAGGCCAGTATCAGATCCAGCGTGCGCTCTGCCAGGCCGCGGTCGGCGGGCAGGCGTCCAAAGGCGCATGGCAGATAGTCGAGCGTTCCGCCGCCGCTGTGCAGGTCGACCACACAGTCGGCCAAAGGCAGCAGCAGCCGGAAGATGCCGTCCGCAATCTGTTCGGTGGGCTGGCCGTTCGGCCGGCCCGGAAAGCAACGGGCCAGGTTGACGCCGTCGATGGGAGATGTGCGCGTGGCGGCCGCCGATGCCGCGGGATTGGCGACTGGCAGCAGGATCACCCGTCCGCTCAGCCGATCCGGATCGAGTGTCCGGGCCAGCCGCGACAGCGCAAACTGCCCTTCGTATTCGTCGCCATGCAATCCGGCGGTGCATAGCAAGGTCGGCCCGTCGCCGCCTTTGATCACGATCACCGGAAGGATGATGCGACCATAGGCGGAGCGGTCGTGCGAGTGCGGAACGAAAAGGGCGCCGACATGGCGACCCCGTCGATCGAGCTCGACCTCCAGCCGGGCGGGGCCGCCTGCTCTCGCCATGCCGTGTTTCATCGGGGGGCGGGGCGTTCGAAGGCGGAGGCGTGCGTGAACAGCCCAGGCGCACCGCCGGAGTGCAGGAAGACGATGGACGATGCCTTGCCGAACAGGCCTTTCTCGGCTGCGCCGATCAGGGCAGCCATGCCTTTGCCCGTATAGACGGGATCGAGCACCAGCCCTTCGAGCCGTCCAGCCGTGTTGACGGCGGCGAGGCTTGCGGCGGAGGGGAGGCCGTAGCCCGGACCGATCTCGCTGTCGACGATGTCGAAATCCTGCCCCGACAGGCGCGTCTCGATGCCCATCCAGGCGGCTGCAACGTTGGCGGTCTCGATGATCCACTTGCGTAGCCGCGCCTCCGGCTGCTGGGCGCTGACGCCCATGACCCTTGTCGGGACACCCAGATGCTTGAAGCCAAGCGCCAATCCGGCCGCCGTCAGCCCGGAGCCGCAGACCGCGACGACGATGTCGGGCGCCTGCCCGATCGTCTTGAAATCTTCGGCCAGCTCAGCAGCGCCCGACATCCAGCCTGCGACGCCGACATTGGCACTTACGCCCGTCAGTTGCACGACGAAGGGGGACCGCCCCTGCCTGCGGTAGTCCGCGGCGATCGCCTCGATTTCATCCTTGATGGCCGGGTGCCAGGGGTCGGCATTCTGGGTGAAGGTAACCTCCGCCCCAAAGATGTCGTTCAGGAGCAGATTTCCGACACGCTCCGTGCCCATCCTGGCGCGCAGATGCAGGTGGCAGCCGAGACCGAGCTTGGCTGCTGCGCCCGCCAGCGACCGGCAGAAATTGGACTGGCTGCCGGCGGTTGCGATCAGCAGGTCAGCTCCCGCCGCAATTGCTTCGGCAAGGATGAAGTCGAGCTGGCGAAGCTTGTTGCCGCCGAGCGCATAGCCGGCCATGTCCTCACGTTTGACGTAGACCGATGCAACGTCGAGGTGCTCGGCCAGTCGTGGCGCCGGCTCGAAAGGTGTCGGCAGGCGCGCGAGCTCGAGGCGCGGGCGACCGGAGACGGGGTCAATCGAAACGGCAGGTGGGCAAGGTACCAACATCGCAGCATCCTGCAGGGCATCGGCGGCAGCCGGATGTTGCGTAGATAAATTACGGAAATACTCTCGTCAACGCGCCTTGAACCGGATAGGAAGGGCCGGGTCTGCCAAATCACAGACTGGGGCAACAACGGTCATGGCATGGAGGCGGATACCTTGATCACCGGCATTTCCATTGAGTCCCGCGTGGTTAGCCTCAATGTCGATCTTCCGTATGTATCGGAATCAAAAGGGAATTATACGCCCTACAACATCATCGGCGACCTGCTTTATGTCTTCGGGCAGCTCTGCGTGGGACCGGACGGCAAGATACCTGCAGCTTATCGAGGCAAGTTAGGGAGTAAAATTACGGAAGCGGACGGTTATGCTGCTGCGCGCCTCTGCATGCTGCAGGCGCTCGCCCATGCGAAGCTGGCGCTGGGGTCGCTCGACCGGATCACGAAATGCGTTCGGCTAGGTGGTTTCGTCAACGCCGAACCGGACTTCGTCGCGCCCCGCGCCGCGATGAATGGCGCCTCCGACATGATCGTGAAGATCATGGGCGAGCCCGGCCGACATAGCCGTACCGCCATCGGTGTTGCCACGCTCCCGCTCGGAGCCTGCATCGAGGTAGAGGCTTTGTTCGCGTTGAATAGGAGAACGGAATGACGATATGTGAAGCGTCGGACCATGCGGGAGGGGATGACCGCTTCCTTGACGTCTTGACTGCCCGCAAGGCCGAGCTTTCGCCATCCGAGCGCCGGGTGGCAGAGTTCGTGCTCGAGGCGCCGGACAAGGTCATCCATATGTCGATCGCGACATTGGCCGAAGAGGTCGGCGTCAGCCAGCCGACCGTGCTGCGCCTGGTGCGCACGATGGGGCTGGCCAGCTATCCGGAACTCAAGCTGCGCACCGGACAAAGCATCGTTGCCGGGACCCCTTATGTGCATAGCGAGGTCGCCTCCAGCGACCCGCTCGATCAGATCGTCGACAAGCTTGTCGATTCCTCGATCTACACGCTGACGATGCTGCGCCGTTCCATCGATCAGAAGGTGCTTGCGCGCGTCATCGACATACTCTCCAACGCCCCCCGTATCGATTGCTACGGGGCCGGTGCGGCACGCATCCTGGCCATGGAGGCGCAGCACAAGTTGATGCGCTTCGGCATACCGGTCGTGGCGTATGACGATACCCACTTGCAGCGCCTTGCCGCCGCTACCCTGCGCAAGGGCGACGTGGCGCTCTGCTTCTCCCACACTGGCATGGTGCGCGACATCGAGGCGATGGCGCTGAAGGCGCGCGAATGCGGTGCCACGGTCATCGCCGTCACCCGGCAGAATACAGCGCTCTCGGCTGCTGCCGACATCGTTCTCGAGATCGACGCGCATGAGAACACTGAAATCTACGCACCCATGACGTCTCGCGTGGCCCACGCCGTGCTGATCGACATCATCGCGACGGCGATGGCCCTCCGTGGCGGGCCGGCACTCTTCGATCGCCTGCGCGAGGCGAAGAACAGCCTCGCCGATCTACGCATTCCGCCGGACCCTGGCAAAAGCAGATGAGGGTCTTTGTCGCTTCGCTGGCCACCGAAACGAACACGTTTTCGCCGATCCGCATCGACCGCAGCGCTTTTGAAGACGCCTTCTACGCCCCGCCCGGCGGACATCCCGAGACACCTACTCTCTGTTCGGCGCCCTTTATTGCCGCCCGCAGGCGCGCCAGCGAGCAGGGATTTACCTTGATCGAGGGGACGGCGGCCTGGGCCGAGCCTGCCGGCCTGGTTTCCCGGGAGGCCTATGAGGGATTACGGGACGAGATCCTTGACCAGTTGCGCGCCGCGATGCCCGTCGACGTGGTGCTTTTCGGCCTGCATGGCGCGATGATCGCCGAGGGTTACGACGATTGTGAGGGCGATCTGCTGACTCAGGCTCGCGCCATCGCAGGGCGGGACGCGGTCATCGGGGTCGAACTCGATCCGCATTGCCATCTCACGCAGGCCATGATCGGCGCGGCCACGATCCTGGTCACCTTCAAGGAGGTGCCGCACAGCGATTTCCTCGAGCGCGCGGAAGATATGGTGGATCTCTCCTTGCGCGCCGCCCGGAAGGAAATCACGCCGGTGATGAGTGTCCTCGACTGCCGCGCCATCGCCAACTTTCTGACGAGCCGCGAACCGGGCAGGACCCTTGTCGACGACATGCTCGCCCGCGAGGGCAGGGACGGCGTGTTGAGCATCTCCGTCGTGCATGGCTTTCCGGCGGCCGACATCCACGATGTTGGCACCAAGGTCATCGTCATCACTGACGATGCGCAGGGCACGGGGCGATCCGTGGCGGCTGAATTTGGTGCCCGCATCCTTGCTTTCGGCGCCAACCGCATGCCGTACATGCCCGGTCCGGCCGAGGCGATCGACATGGCCCTGGCAGTGGCCGGTCAACCTGTCGTGCTTGCCGACCGTTGGGACAATCCGGGCGGCGGCGTAGCTGGCGACAGCACGTTTCTTGTTCATGCGCTGCGCGAGCGCGCGGATATCGATGCCGCGGTCGGGGCGCTCTGGGATCCGGTCGCTGTCTCGTTCTGCCTGGCGGCAGGCCCTGGCGCGCGCCTGCAACTGCGCTTCGGCGGCAAGGCGGCGCCGAGTTCGGGCATGCCTGTCGATGCTGAAGTCGAGGTCGTCGCCACGACACGCGATCTCGTCATTCCGTTTCAACAGAGCCGTGTTTCCCTGGGGGCGGCAGCTTCGTTGCGACTAGGCAAGCTGGATGTGGTGCTGGCGAGCAAACGCGCCCAGACGTTCCACCCCGCCGTCTTCGAATTGCTCGGGATCGACCTGTCGAAGAAAAAGATCGTCGTGGTCAAATCCGCAAGCCATTTTCACACAGCCTTCGCGCCGATCGCCGCTGACGTGATCTTCGTGAATTGCGGCGGTCCTTATCCGCCCGATGCCGCCGCAATTCCGTATCGCCGCATTCGCCGGCCTATCGCTCCCCTCGATGCAGATGTCTCACCCGTCTGGATGACGTAATTACCCGCCTTCTCCGTCGCGGTGCGGGGAGGTCGCGATCCGCGCGCCAATCGGCACAGACGCTTTGAGGCGAGGTGAAGCGGTCATGCCAGCGCGCCACTGGCGAAGGGCCGATTTCGAGCAGATGTCGCCCCGTGCCTGCCGCTGGCGCTTGCTGCCCTTGCGCGGTCAGACCTTGAGATGAAGCGTCACCAGTACGGTGATCTCAGCGCCATCGGGCAACGTCGCGGCGACGCGCAGGAAATTGCCGAAGTGGCTGACCCGCTGGAAGGTGACGGCATCCTTTGCCACCGGCAGATCGAATTCCGAGCCTTCGTGGCACCAGTGCAGGCCGTCGGCGGAAATCTCGATCCGTGCCTTCGGCAGTTGCCCCTTCGGCTGCTTCAGCGCCCGAACGAAGAAGATCGCTTCCTTCGCCCAGCCGGCCTCGTATGGTTCGGTCGCGCTTTCAGCCGTCCAGCTTTCGTTGCGAGCGACGACGGCGGTCAGGTTCTCGGGCAGCATCAGAAATCCCCCGACAGGCAAACGGAGTCGAGATAGGCGAAAGCGCGCTTGTCGGTATCCGTCTCGGCGAAGAAGGCGAGGTTCAGCATGCACCACAGATTCTTCATCGCGGGGATGCGGATGCAGTCGAAGCCATCCATGGCAAAGACGCGGTCATTGACCTGGAATCTTGTCGCCTGCATCGCCGCGAGGTCGAAATCGAAGCGCAGATAATGCCAGTTCACCTTGGTCGGAATCTCGTTGTAGCAGAGCCTTTGCTCGCCGCCGGGCAGGTCCTCCCAATCGCTGGGGGCGAGATGGTAATGCGTGATCGTCTTGCCGGCAGTGCCGATCGGCTTGATCGGCGTCGTCCGGCGTTTGAACTGCCATTTCTGGATGTGCTGCCCGTCCTGCGCATTGAGGAAACGCAGATGCGGCATCACCCGGTCGCCCGGCCCTGACGTATCGCCGATCTGGAGATCATAGAGGAAGCCGAAGGAGCGGATGTCGGTCTCCGACAGCGCGAGCTCGGTCGCCTCGGGCTTGAAGGTGAAATAGGCCTCCAGCCGGATCGGCCCGGCCTTGCGGAAGGTCAGCCGCTTGATCGCGACGTTCTGAGCGCCTTTTCTCGCCCGCGTCGCGATCTTCAGCGCATAGGAACCGTCGACGCCGCCATGCGAGCCGAAATCCCAATTCGGCAAGGTCGAGAGCATGGCGTGGCTGTGCTGGGCATAGCCCGGCAGCATCGCGTCAAGCGTATCCTCGTAATTGCCGACGAGCTGCGTCCAGCCGCACATGCCGCGGTCGAAATCGTCCAGGCAGATGATACGCGGCAGCGGGTCGAACCGGCTGAGTTGGGGGTCGCTCTCGCGGATGGCGCGTCTGAGATCGTCGAGCTGGGGCATGGCTTATCCCTTCACCGCGCCGGCGGTGAGCCCCGCCACGAGATGCTTCTGCATGAGGATGACGAAGGCGAGCACCGGCACGAGTTGCACGGTGGAGGCTGCGAAGAGCACGCCCCATTCGACGCCTTCGACGGCGCCGATCATCTCGGAGATCACCAGCGGCGCGGTCTTCGCCTTGGTGGTTGTGAAGATGAAAGCGAAGAGGAACTCGTTCCAGGCGTAGACGATGACGAAGACCGAGACGGCGAGCATTCCCTGCGCCGCCATTGGCAGGATGACACGGGCGATGATCTGCATCTGCGAGGCGCCGTCGACCATCGCGGCTTCGTCGAGTTCGCGCGGAATCTGGTCGATGAAGGTCCGCATCACCACCGTGCCCAGCGAGACGAAGAAGGTGGCGTAGAGCAGGATCAGGATGAAATGCGTATCGTTCAAGCCCAGCCAGTTCACCACCGGGAAGAGCGGCAGGGTGATGACGATCGGTGGGATCAGGCGGATGAAGATCAGGAAGAAGGCCGAGGCCTGCAAACCGCGCGAGGCGAAGCGCGAATAGGCGAAGCCCGCAAGCAGCGAGACGCCGACCGCGAGGACAGTCGCGCCAGCCGTGACCAGGAGGCTGTTCCACAGGCCAAAGAAGAAGTCGCCCCAGCGGCTCCAGAGCGCCTGATAGTTCGCCAGCGTCGGCGCGAAGGAGAAGGCGCCTGTGGTCGAGAATATGTCGCGATCGGACTTGAACGACGACATTGCGATCAGTCCGATCGGCACCAGAGACCAGGCGACGACAGCGAGGACGCCGACGAGCTTCAGGAGATGGCGCAAAAGCCTGGGCAGGGAGGATTTAGGCACGCGCGAACGTCTCCCGGTAGAGCCGGCGCAGATAGAACAGCGCGAGCAGGAGCGAGGCCAATACGAGCAGCCAGCCGGTCGCGGCGGCCGAGCCGAAGGCGTTGTAGCGGAAGGCTTCGAGATAGAGATAGACCGCCATCACTTCGGTCGAGCGTGCTGGCCCACCGCCGGTCATCAGCCAGACCTCGGAGAAGAGCCGGAAGGCGAAGATGTAGCGGAACAGGGCGGCGATCAGCAGAGCCGGCATCAGCAGCGGCAACGTGATCCGACGGAACGAGGTCCAGGCCGTGGCGCCGTCGATGGAAGCCGCCTCATAGAGATCGCTTGGGATCGAGAGCCGCGCCGCATAAAGGATGATGAACGAGAACGGCAGGTGCAGCCAGATCGAGAGCAGGCTGATCATGGCGAGGCCATGGCTCGGGTTCACGGCCCATTCGATCGGCGGCAGGCCGATCGTGGCCAGCAAGCGGCTCATCATCCCGACATCGGGCTCGAACAGGTAGCGCCACATCACCACGGCCGAGACCTCGCTCACCGCATAGGGCGCCAGCACGATAGCGAGCAGAAGCGGCCGGAACGGCACGCCGGACGCAAAGAACAAGGCCATGCCGAGGCCGATCAGCAACTCGACATGCACGACGATCGCGACGACGATCACCGTGTTGAGCAGCGCCTTCCAGAAATAGGGGTCGGCCAGCACCTTGGCGTAGTTGGCGAGCCCCACGAATGTCGCCGCCTGCCCAAAGGAGGACTGGTTGAGGCTGAGCCAGAAGACATAGAGCGCCGGCACGAGGATGATGCCGCCGATCATCAACTGGACCGGAGTGACCAGCGCTATCGCCGAGAGAGGTGTGCGGGCGCTCATCGGGCGATCCTGAAGCGCTTCAGCGCCTCGCGGTCGATCTCGACTCCGAGGCCCGCCCCCTGCGGGATTGCGAGCTTGCCTTCGATGAGCTGCGATCCCTCGCCGACGAGCGGCCGGGTGAAGGCGTCGCGCAGCGGGTTCTCGTAGACCATGCATTCGAAGGTGCGGAAGCTTTCCGCCGCCGCCGCCAATTGCAGGCTCGCCGCGACGCAGATCGCGCCGGACCAGCCGACATGCGGCGCATAGGCCGTGTTGAAACTCGCGGCGAGTTCGGCAATCCGCCAGGTCTCGGTGATGCCGCCGGAGCGGGTGACGTCGGGCTGGAGCAGCCCGAGAGAACGGTCCTGCAGCATGGTCAACGCCTCGCTCGCGACGAAATCGCTTTCGCCGGCTGCGAGACGGATCGGCAGATGCTGGGCGAGGCGGCGATAGCCCTCGCGATCATGGGGCGCAATCGGCTCCTCGAAGAAGCCATAGTTGAGATCGGCAAGCGCCCGGCCGACGATCATCGCGTCGTCGACATCATAGGCCCAGTTTGCATCGACATAGAGGGCGATAGCGTCGCCCGCGAGCCGGCGGACAAGCTTGGCGCGAGCCACCGCATCGCGCAGCGGATGACCGAGCTTGACCTTGATCTCGCGGAAGCCGGCCTTGAGCGCCGCCGTCACTTCGGCCTCGACGGTCGCATCGTCGAGCCAGTTGATCGAGGAGGCATAGGCCGCGACCTCCTTGCGCCCCATGCCGCCAAGCAACTTATGGACCGGCTGACCTGCCTGCTTTCCGGCAATATCCCAGAGCGCGATATCGATCGCCGCGATCGCTTCGACGATCTGCCCGCCCGGTCGGCCGGACAACGCCGCGCGCATCGTCTTCCACAGCGCGCGCCGGTCGGCAGCGTCGCGCCCGGCAAGGCGCGGCACCAGCGCCTCCTCGATGAAGCGTGCATAGCCGGCTGCGCCGCGCCGGCAGAGCCCCTCGCCGAAGCCGATCGTGCCGTCCTCGGTCTCGACCTCGACGACGACGATCTCGATCGCCGGATAATCGCCCTGCGAGGTCCGCTGGACCTTCGGCAGCGTCGCCCGCAGCGGATGGACGTCAACTTTGACGATACGGCTGGCCGACATGCGGCAATGCCCTCCCGAGGCGTGCCGCTGAACGGCATCTACTTATCTGATAGGTTGAATAGTTGCCAAGGAACACGGCATCTGTCAATGATCACTGCCGGAGGATTTTGATGAACGATCTCGCCCGCGCCGTGCTCGATGCAGAAGACCCTTTCGCGGGCGGCGATGTCGTGCCGATGCGCCTCGGCGATGCGGTGATCCAACGCATCACGCAGGCGATCCACGAGGGGCGGCTCAAGCCGGGCGACTCCCTGCCTTCCGAATCGCGCATCGCGGCCTCCTTCGGCGTCAGCAAGCCGATCGCGCGTGAGGCCATCCGCCAGCTCGCAGCGATGGGCGTGGTCCATATCCAGCAGGGCAAGCCGACGCGGGTGCAGGCGCTCGATGCCGCCCCGCTCGACCGCTTTTACCGTTTCGCGGTGCGCGGGCGCGCCAACGGCCTGACCGAGGCCGTGGAACTCCGTCGCATTCTCGAGCCACCGATCGCCGCGCATAGCGCGGAGCGCCGTTCGGACGAGGATATCGAGAAGCTCGATCTCATTCTGGCCCGGATGGAAGACGCACTCGGCAGCGTGCCCCGCTGGATCGAGGCCGATCTCGATTTTCACGAGGCCGTCGCCGCGTCCTCGGGCAACCGCCTGCTCGATTTCCAGATCCGGGGCCTGCGCCCGGTCATCCGCGAGGTGATGGAGATCTTCAATTCACGCGAGGCCCGCGGGCCGGAAGACTGGCAGCGCACCTTCGAGCGTCATGTCCGTATCGTCGGGGCGATCAAGGCGAGCGATCCCGTCGCGGCGTCTGCCGCCATGAACAAGCATTTCGAAGCGGCAGAAGCCGCCATCGCGGAACTCGCGAGCCAGAGGGAGGATCGACATGAACCAAGGGGCGACACTCGACCGTAGGCAGTTCGGCGCGGGCATCCTCGGACTGAGCTTCGCCGGGCTGGGCCACGCCGCGCAGGCGCAGAGCGGCCCGTTCAATGTCTTCACCCATCGCGTGATGCAGACGGTCTCGACGGGCGCGCAGGGCGGCGACATCACCAGGGATTGGGCACAGAAGAACGGCGTTACCGTCCAGTGGACGACCTTCGACACCGGTCCGTTGCAAGAGCGCCTGTTCCGCGAGGCGAGCCTCGGGGAGACCTCGGTCGATGTCGGTTTCGTCGTCAACACCCAGGTCGTGCCGCGCGCCGCGAGCCTTTTCGAGCCGCTCGACGACTACCTGAAGAAGGATCCGGTCGAGGACGTCGCCGACATCTTTCCCGGGTTGATGGAAGGCATGAAGGTCGGCGGCAAGCAATTGGCCATCCCGTTCCGCCATGCCTCTTCCGGCTTGCACTACAACGAGGAGATCCTGGCCGAGAAGGGCTTCTCCAAGCCGCCCGCGACCATCGAAGAGATGATCGAGATCGCCAAGGCCTGCAGCTATCGCCGCGCCGACGGCACGCAGGTCGTGGGCCTGTGTACGCCGGGCGCGACCTATCCCAACGTGATCGACCTCGCCCGCGCCTGGGATGGCGAGTTCATCACGCCGGACTTCAAATGCGTCGCCGACCAGCCGCCGATGCTGAACGCCGTCCGCACCTTGCGCGAGCTTTTCCAGGCCAATGCCTTCCCGCGCAATTTCGCGACGCTTTCGCCCGAGGACGTCAATGTCTGGATGCAGCAGGGCCGCGCCGCGATGAGCCTGCAGAGCATGGGCCGCAACCGCATCTACAACGACCCGCAGAAGTCGAAATTCCCCGGCAAGATCAAGACGATCGCGGTGCCGGCCTCGAAGACGCTCGCCGGCAAGTACGACGCCGCGCCGGCCAAGGTCGAGTTCTGGGGCATGGTCATCCCCAAGAACGCCAAGCGCAAGGACCTCGCCTGGAGCTTCATCAAGGCGATGGCCTCCAAGGATGCGACGCTCAAGGCCGCGCTTAACGGCAACGGCCCGGTCCGCGCCTCGACCTATGCCGACCAGGGGTTTGCGGGAACGGTGCCCTATGCCGCCGAGGAACTGAAGGTGCTCAAGGTCGCGCGCGTGCCGATGCCGGCATTCGACGAGGCGGCGCGGGCCGGCGACCTGTTCAAGGAAGAGGCGGAAGCCGCGGTGCTCGGCATGAAGACGCCGGAGGAGGCAATGGCTTCGCTGGTCAAGCGCGTGCAGCCGCTGCTTCCAGCCTGAGCGTTCGCGAAAACGACACGACAAGAACGATCACCGGAGGACCATCGATGACATCCCGCATCTCGCGCCGCCGGTTCGGCGTGCTCGCTGGCGCCGCAGTCGCCTCGACATGTCTCCCGCGCGGCGCCTTCGCCCAGGCGAAGACGCTGACCGCCCTCGGCCACCGCGTCCACCAGAACGCAGCCACGACCGGGCCCGGCGGCGACGCGACCGAAGCCTTTCGCAAGGCGAATGGCGCTGACGTGAACTGGGTCACCTTCGGCGACGTCAACGCCGTGCATGAGCGGCTGCTGCGCGAGGCTTCTCTGTCGGAGACCTCGATCGACGTCGCCTATCTCGTCAATGGCCGCGCAGTGCCGCGCAATCTCCAGCTTTTCGAGCCGCTCGATGCGCTGATGAAGCAGGCGCCGATCGAGGCCTTCGACGATTTCGCGCCGGGGTTGCTCGCGCCGCTCAAGGTCGGCGATGCCCTGCACGGTATCCCGGTTCGCCACGCGACCAATGCCCTGATCTATAACGAGGCCCTGTTGGAAGAGCGCGGCGTCACCAAGCTGCCGACGACATTCGAGGAGCTGGCGGAGCTTGCCCGCAAGCTCACCTTCAAGCGCGAGGACGGCACACAGGTCTATGGCCTCGCCTTCACCGCGGTCTTCGCCTCGAACTTCCTGACGCTCGCCCGCTGCCTCGGCGGCGACTACATGACGACCGACGGCAAGATCGTCGCGGCCGAGCCGCCGATGGTGAAGACGCTCACCCTGCTGGCCGATTTCTACAAGGCCGGCGTGCTGCCGCGGAATTTCGCGACGGTGAACAACGAGGAGATCACCACCTGGATGCAGCAGGGCCGGGCGGCGATGACGATCAATCCCTTCGCCCGGCTCGTGACCTACAACGACCCCTCCAAAGGCAAGTACGGCGGGCGCTTCAAATCGCTGCTGCCGCCGATGGCGGCCGATCTAGCCGGCAAGGTCGCCTTTGCGCCGACGACCGAGTTCTGGGCGCTGATGATCCCGAAGAACGCCAAGCAGAAGCCCTTGAGCTGGGAGTTCATCCGCGCGCTGTCCTCCAAGGCCGGCACGACCGCGATGGCGCTGAACGGCAACGGCCCGGTCCGCATCTCGACCTATGCCGACGAGAAGCTGAAGGCGGCGATGCCCTATGCCGCCGACGAGGCTGCCGCGCTCAAGGCATCGCGCATCCATCTGCCCGCCTTCGACGAGCAGGCCCGTGCCCATGACATCTTCATCGAGGAGACGCAGGCGGCCGTGCTCGGTCGTAAGCCGGCGCAGCAGGCGATGGACGATGCGGCGGCCCGCGTGAAGCCGCTGCTCGGCTGATGACGGAACCACTTTCGGGCCGCGTCGCCCTCGTCACCGGTGCGGCGCGCGGCATCGGCCTTGCCGTCGCGGCGCGCCTAGCGGAAGCTGGCGCGCATGCGATCATCCACGACCGGGACGCGTCTGCCGCCGGCGCTGCGGTGGCCGATTTGCGCGGGAGAAGCCTCTCGGCCACGCCCCTGATCGCTGACCTCGTCGAGGCGAGAGCCCCTACCGCGATGGCAGCCGAGTTGAAAGCGAGCGGAACCGAGCCCGATATCCTCGTGCTCTGCGCTTCGGTCGAGACACTGGAAACCTGGGATGCGATCTCGGAAGCCGCCATGGCCGCGCAGACCGCGATCAATCTCCATGCGACCGTGCGGCTGCTGCAGGCTTTCCTGCCGGGCATGCTGGCGCGCGGCTTCGGCCGGGTGATCGCGATCGGCAGCGTGCAGGAAGCGCGTCCCAATGCCACCCATTTCTACTACGCGGCCACCAAGGCGGCGCAGACCAACATGATCCTGAACCTCGCCCGCACAACGCAGGCACCGGGGGTCACCTTCAACGTCATCATGCCGGGCGCGATCCTGACCGACCGCAACCGCGCGGTCCTCGCGCAGCCCGGTCGGGAGAGGCAGGTGCTTGCCCGCATTCCCCTGGGCCGGATCGGCAGTCCCGAGGACTGCGCCGGCATCGCCCTGCTGCTCTGCTCACCCGAGGGCAGCTATATCAACGGCGCCGAGATCGCGGTGGATGGTGGCTTGCGTCTGTGACAGGCACCGCGGCCACTTTATGAGGCTCCGGCGTGGAGATCAGCCAAGGTCCGCTTTCCGGCGTACATCACGCCCGGTGTTCGTGGGCTCGCGACAGGCGTTTCCTGGTTGACTTGAGGACCAAGCGGCCCCTTACCCCCGCCGCTGTCCCACCGTCGTCAGCTCAACGTCGCCTGCCGGGAGGGATCCTCGAGCGCTCTAGCGCGTAGTGGTCTGGAGGCGCCGAGAGAACGGTCGCCCATCGCCAGGGGAGCCGCCATGAAATCGCTTCTGCTTGCCGCCGTCGCCGCTCTGTCGCTTGCCGGGTGCGCCGGAAACTCGATGACGCAGGCGCAGAAGGCGCCCGAACCGCGCAAAGGGATCGATGTTCAGCGCTTTTACACCGGGACCTGGCGCGAGATCGCCCGCCGCCCGATGACGATCACGGATGGCTGCGTCGCCGGCGCGACGGAATATGGGCCAGATCGCGCCGGCGGCATTCAGGTGCTTGATTCTTGCCGGATAGGCAGCCCGCGCGGCGAGCTCAAGACGATTGGCGGCCCCGGCACCATCCTCGACCCCGGCACCAATGCGAAACTTAGAGTTGATTACAAGCTCTACGGCTTTGTACCGGTGCAGCGCGACTACTGGGTACTCGACCGGGCCGACGACTATAGATGGTTCATCTCCGCCGATCCGACATTGCGCGATCTCTATATCTTTACACGCAATCCGCAGATCAGCTCCGCACAGCGCAAGCGGCTGGTCGCCCGTGCGGCTGCGCTGGGCTACGACGTCACCAAGCTCGAATTCCCCGAGCAGCCGCGACGTTGAGGCTCACGAGCCTGCGCGCTTTCATGAGGAAGGCCGCCACCCGTCATGACGTAGCGGCATAAGGCGTCCATCGGGTGCTTGTCAGTCCTCCTGACATTGATCTGCTGCCAATAGGGCTAGCTTCAACCTTTGCTGAAAGTGGGTGGTGTCGGACCAGCCATTCGCGCCACTATCAGCATCGGTACAACGGAGCACCTCATGACCCGCGAAGCAGGCAAGATCCATATCGGCATCGGCGGCTGGGTGTTCGAGCCGTGGCGCGGGGCATTCTATCCGGACGGGCTGCCGCAGAAGCGCGAGCTGGAATATGCCGCGAGCAAGCTCACCTCGATCGAGATCAACGGCACCTATTACGGATCCCAGAAGCCGGAGAGCTTCGCCAAGTGGCGCGCGGAGACGCCTGATGATTTCGTCTTCGCGCTGAAAGGCTCTCGCTTCTGCACCAACCGGCGCGTGCTGGCGGAAGCCGGCCCTTCGGTGGAGAAATTCCTGACCAGCGGTCTGACCGAGCTCAAACACAAGCTCGGCCCGATCAACTGGCAGTTCATGCCGACGAAGCGATTCGATCCCGCTGATTTCGAGGCTTTCCTGAAGCTGTTGCCGAAGGAGCTGGACGGAATCACGCTGCGCCATGCCGTCGAGGTTCGGCATGACAGCTTCCGTTCGCCTGATTTCATCGCGCTTTTGCGGGAGTATGGCGTGGCCGTCATCACCTCGGCCGATGCGGACTACACCCAGATCGCAGACGTGACGGCGCCTTTCGTCTATGCGCGGATCATGGGGACCCAGGAGGCCGAGCCGAAAGGCTATGCCGAGGCCGGGCTCGATCGCTGGACCAAGGCCGCGCAGGCCTGGGCCAAGGGCGGCGTGCCGGAAGGGCTGGAACCGGTCGGGCCGGCCGCCAAGGCCGAGAAGCGCGACGTGTTTCTCTATGTGATCAGCGGCGACAAGGTGCGCAATCCCGCCGCCGCAATGGAATTGATCGCGCGGACGAAGGGCTGACGCTTACTCCGCCGCTGCTGCCTCTTGAGCCGCTTCCTGGCAGGTATCGACCCACTCGGCTCTGGTCAGCTCGGCCATGCGGTCAGGTGCGATCCGCAGCGCGCTATGGGTCGATCCGGCGGCCGGCACGACGATGTCGAAGGCCCTGAGCGAGACGTCGCAATAGACCTTGAGCGGCGTTGCGAGTCCGAAGGGGCAGACGCCGCCGACGGGATGGCCGGTGAGGGCCTCGACCTCTTCCTGGCCGAGCATGCGAGGCTTGCCGCCGAGCGCCGCCTTGGCCTTCCGGTTGTCGAGACGGGCATCGCCGCGGGTGACGACCAGAACGACCTCCTCGCCGATGCGCAAGGAGAGCGTCTTGGCGATCTGGCCGGGCTCGACGCCATGGGCCGCTGCGGCGAGCGGAACCGTGGCGCTGCTCTCAGGCGTCACGATGACGGCGATGTCGGGAGCGTGTTCGGCGAAGAAGGCGCGGACGGATTCGAGGCTCATCGGGTCATTCGCGAGGTCAGCCAGAGGATCAGCAGGCTGGCCACCGCCGGCACGCCGAAGACGACGAGGAAGATCGGCGCTTCCTCCATCACGGTATAGCCCGCGCTGGCGACGCCGATCCAGAGATTGATCAAGGCGCCGGCCAACCAAAGCGGCAGGAAGAGCTTCACCGCGAAGGGGATCGGCCGCCCGGCGGAGACGGAGAGGCGCGGCGCCAGGACGAGCAGGATGCCGAGCAGGGCGAAGCCGATGCCGATGACCTTGATGGTATGCATGGATCAGGTTTCCTTCGGCCGCAGCGAGATCGCTTCCCAGGCCGCGACCAGGATCAGGATCGCGGTTGCCGACAGGCTGAAGCCCAGCGGCGGCAGTACCGTCCAGGCCGGCGTTAGAATGGCGAGCAGGCCCAGGCCGACGAGATGGGAGAGGGGGTACCAGCCGGCCGTTATGCGCTTGAACAACAGATTGCCGAGCAGGTAGAAGGCCGGGCCGGCCAGGACCGCGATCGCCGTTCTGCCATCGGTATGGCCGGTGGGATGCGCGATCACCAGTTCGTCGCCCACGGCGACGAGGATGATGCCGGCGACCAGCAGGACATGCAGATAGGTATAGGCGATGCGTGCGATCCGGCCGGGATCGTTTGAGCGGGCGATATGGTGGCTCGCCCGCTCGGCGCCGATATGGAAATAGATCCACCACATCGCGACCGAGCTCAGGAAGGCATTGAAGAAGGCCGTCAGGTTGACGGCCGTCACCGGCAACTTCGCGGCGGTCGCGCCGGTCATCAGGACGGATTCGCCGAGCGCGATGATGATGAAGAGAGCGCAGCGTTCCGAGAGATGGCCGCCCTCGACATTCCAGTCGCTGGTGCGCGAGTGCCCAAGGCCCGGAACGCGGAAGCCTGCGGCCGGGCCGACATATTCGATGCCGAGGGCGACCAGCCAGAGACCGAAGCGCAGGGGGCCTTCGCTCAAGCCGCCGGCGATCCAGAATACGGCCGAGCAGGCGAGCCAGATCGTGATGCGCTGGAAGTTGCGATAGTTCGCCGGCGAGGCGCCCTTCAGGCTCACCATCGTGAAGATCGAGCGGACGAGCTGGGCGGTGACATAAGCGCCGGCGAAAGCGAGGCCGTTCGCGCCGAAGGCCTCGGGCAATGCGCTGGACATAACCAGGCCGAGGAACATCAGGACGAAGAGCAGGATGCGAACCGGGGAACGTTCGGGATCGAGCCAGTTCGTCACCCAGCTCGTGTAGATCCAAATCCACCAGACGGCGCCGAGCAGGAAGGCGGCCTGGGCCACGCCGAGCGGGCTGAAATGCTCGAGAAGCGTGTGCGAGATCTGGGTGATCGCGAAGACGAAGACCAGGTCGAAGAACAGCTCGACGTAGGAAACCCTCGCATGCTGGTGTTCGACGCGCTCCCTGAGCAGCGCGCCGGATTTGTGAGCTTTCGCCATGCAAGCCCCTGTCCCCCGCTGCGCGGCTTAACGCGCAGCTTGTCAGCGAGGGTGTCCCGCGGCCGGTGCCGCCGTCAATGGCGGAAGTGGCGGTGCCCGGTGAAGACCATGGCGAGGCCGGCCTCGTCGGCGGCCTTGATGACCTCGTCGTCGCGCATCGAGCCGCCGGGCTGGATCACCGCGGTCGCGCCGGCTTCCGCCGCGGCGAGCAGGCCGTCGGCGAAGGGGAAGAAGGCATCGGAGGCGACGACCGAGCCCTTGGCGAGGCTTTCCGCGACGCCGGCAGCCTTCGCGGCCTCGGCGGCCTTCCAGGCGGCGATGCGCGAGGAATCGACGCGGCTCATCTGGCCGGCGCCGATGCCGACGGTGGCGAGGTTCTTGGCATAGACGATGGCGTTCGACTTGACGTGCTTGGCGACGCGGAAGGCGAAGCGCAGGTCGGCAAGCTCGCGCTCGCTCGGCTGGCGCTTTGTCACGACCTTCAGCTCCATGTCGTCGACGACGGCATTGTCGCGCGACTGGGCGAGGAAGCCGCCGGAGACGGTGCGCAGCGACAGGCCGGGTGCGCGGACATCCGGCAGGCCGCCGGTGAGCAGCAGGCGCAGGTTTTTCTTGGCGGCGATCATGGCAATCGCCTCCTCGTCGGCATCCGGCGCGATGATGACTTCGGTGAAGATCTCGACGATCTTCTTGGCCGCGGTGGCGTCGAGCTTGCGGTTCAGCGCGACGATGCCGCCGAAGGCCGAAACGGGGTCGCAGGCCAGTGCGCGCTCATAGGCTTCGAGCAGCGAGCCGCCAGCGGCGACGCCGCAAGGGTTGGCGTGTTTGACGATGACACAGGCGGCCGAGGCCTCGGGGACGAACTCGGCGACGCATTCGAAGGCGGCGTCGGTGTCGTTGATGTTGTTGTAGGAGAGCTGCTTGCCCTGGACCTGGCGCGCGGTCGAGACGCCCGGCCGGTTCTCCGGGGTGCGGTAGAAGGCGGCCCATTGATGCGGGTTCTCGCCATAGCGCATCGTCTCGGCGAGCGCGCCGCCGAGCGCGCGGAAATGCGGGGCCGTGTCGCCGAGCTCATTGGCGAACCAGTTCGAGATCGCCGCGTCATAGGCCGCCGTGCGGGCATAGGCCTTCTGGGCGAGCTTGCGGCGCAGCGTCAGCGTGGTCGCACCCTTCTGGGCCTCGAGATCGGCGAGGACGGAGGGGTAATCGGCCGGCTCGACCACGACGGCGACGTCGTGGTGGTTCTTGGCAGCGGCGCGGATCATCGCGGGGCCGCCGATATCGATATTCTCGATGCAGTCGTCATAGGCCTTGCCGGCGGCGACGGTCGCTTCGAACGGATAGAGGTTCACGACCAGCAGGTCGATCGGCTGGATGCCGTGGCCGAGCATCGAGGCCTGGTGCTCGGGATGCGAGCGGATGGCGAGCAGGCCGCCATGGACCTTCGGATGCAGGGTTTTGACCCGGCCGTCCATCATCTCGGGGAAGCCGGTGAGGTCGGAGACGTCCGAAACCGGCAGACCGGCCTCGGCGATCGCCTTGGCGGTGCCGCCGGTCGAGACCAGCGCGATGCCGAGCTGGTGGAGGGCGCGCGCGAAGTCGATCAGACCCGTCTTGTCGGAAACGGAAAGGAGCGCGCGTTCGACGCGGCGAAGCTCATTCGGCATCGGGATAAGGTCCGGCTTTGATTGCAGGAAGGCAGTTTCGGCAGACGCGCGCGGGCTATCATGCTGCGCTGCAAAAGGCAAAAGCCGCCGTCGCAGAACCGTCACGCGTCGGATGCGGGTTCCGCTGCAGCGCGCTCGGCGATCACGTCGGCGATCGACCTGCCGGCGCGGGGATGGGCGGTGCTGATCCGGCTGAGGCGCCAGGCGACGCGCGGGGTCGCCAGGGCATCGAAGCTGATGACGAGTTGTTCGGTACGGCGCCTGCCATCGGAGCCGGCGAGGAAGATGCTCTCCTCGATGGCGATGATCCGCCCTCCGGCCTCGAAGCTCCAGACTTCTCCGGAGGCGAGCGCCAGAAGGGCGCCGCTGCCCTCGCGGACGAGGCTGGCGCGGACATTCGGATGCAGATGGAAGCGCAGGGCGGCAGTGAGTTCCGTGCGCGTGCCGGTCAGGGCGACCTCGTCCTCGCCTGAGAGGGCGGCGCCGTCGCGGGCGAGCGTCAGGCGACGAGTATGGGTTGCGCCGAGGCCGCGGCGATAGCCGTCATGGCTCGCGACCCATTCGGCACCGTCCGCGCCGTCCTGGCGGGCGACGCGGACATCGCGCGGACCGGAGACGACGCGCATCTCGCCGAGCACCATACCGAAATTGGCGCTGGAGCGATCGTCGAGGACGAGCGTCGAATGGGCGGCGGTGCTGCGCGCGGCGAGCCTCAGCTCCCGCGGGCCGAAGCGGCTGGCCCCGCAATTGACGATGATGCGCTGCGCGCCGCTGGAGAATTCGAAGGCGAGGCAGCCGGCATGGGCCTCGACCGAATAGGCGCCGCGCGGCGGCGCGCCGGCATCGGTGACGACGATGCTGCGCTCGGCGGCGAGGCGGCTATAGCCGGAATAGGCGGCGTGCTCGGTCGGCCGGCCGCGGGCATCGTCATAGGCGGCGAGCGTCGCCATCAGGTCGGGCGGGGTCGTGCCCATGCCGTTGAACAGGGCCAGCGCCCCATCGCCATGCCGGAACAGGCGCAAATGCGGCATCATCCGCTCGATCGCGGTCAGCATCCCGCGCGGCGGTTCGAGGCCGCGGGCGGCGAAGGTCTCGCGCAGGGGCAAGAGATCGAGCAGGAATTCGATCAGCAGGCGCGGATTGCGCGAGAGATGGCCGCCATCGGGCAGGATCTGCTCGTCGAGCTCTTCGGAGAGCACGGTCTCGATCCGGCGGCGTCGAGCATCCTGCCCATCGAGGCAGATCGCGGCGAAGGCGATGGCGATCAGGCCGTTCAGCCGGTCGGCGCCCTCGACGGCACCGGCAAGCGCCAGGCTGACCCGGTCGGTGAGGCGCGAGACATGGCGCAGATAGCGCTCGTAGAAGGCGTGGTCGGCGCCTTCGAGCAGCAATGGCGAATGCGAGAGGAAGGAGATCAGCCGGCGTGCCATCACGGCCGGGCGGCGGGCGATGTCGTGGCGATCCCGGCGTCGGGCGATGAAATCCTCGACGAGGCTGCGGGCATTGGCGCGGGCGATGGCGGTGTCGGCGGCGCGCATATGGCGCAGCCAGCCGAAACCGTAGAGCGCTTCGGCCCAGGCCTCGCTCGGCGGTGTCGCGTCGAAGGGCGATTCGCCGTGGCTGCGCAAGGTCCGCCCGGCGAAGGCGTAATACCCTGCATAGAAATCGCTGGCCGTCGTCGGATCGGCGGTGCGCAGGTCGTGCGGGGCGAAGAGCAGGCGCGTGGCGTTGCTGCGGCCGAAGGGCCAGAGCTTGCGGGTGGCCCCGATGAACTGGCCACGGGTTCGCCGCGCCGCCCGTCCGATCGCGGCCTGGGCCAATCCCCGTCGCTCAGCCCACCCGCTCAAATCCCCCGTCAGCTCCGTGTCCGGGCGCGGCGGCGTGCCGCGCGAATCCCGGCTCCGTCATAGCCTGATCAGGCGGGTTGCGTAAAATCCCGCCCATCCGGAAAGGCGTGGCGTTTCGCCCTGCAATTGATGCGGCAGGGTCCGGATATCGCCGTTGGCGTCGATTGCTTCCGTCAAACCGCCGATTTCCTCCGGGCGAACCGCTTCGCGACGAAACTGGGGATTGCGGGCGAGAAAGGCTGTGGTCTGCTCCTCGCCTTCCTGCGGTTCGAGCGAACAGGTGCAATAGACGAGGCGTCCGCCGGGCTTCGTCAGCGCGGCGGCGGCGTCGAACAAGCGTGCCTGCAGGGCGGCGAGCCGGTCGCGATCTTCGGGCAGCTTGGTCCAGGCGACGTCGGGGTGACGGCGGATCGTGCCGGTCGCGCTGCAGGGCGCATCGAGCAGCACGGCGTCGAAGGGCTCGGCCTTCCAGGTCACGGCATCGGCGGTCACCACCTCGGCGGTGAGGCCGAGCCGGGCCAAATTGGCCTTGAGGCGGCGCAGGCGCGGGCCGGAGCGATCGAGCGCGGTGACATTGGCGCCGGCCGCTGCGATCTGGGCGGTTTTGCCGCCCGGCGCTGCGCAGAGATCGGCGATGCGTTCGCCCGGTTTTGGAGCGAGGAGCTTCACCGGCAGGGCGGCGGCGGCATCCTGCACCCACCAGTCGCCTTCGTCGAAGCCGGGCAGGCCGGCGATGGCCTGGCGCTCGCGCAGGCGCACCGAGCCGATCGGCAAGGCGATGCCGTCGAGCTTCTCGGCCCAGCCGGCAGCGCCGGCCTTGACGGAGAGGTCGAGCGGCGGCTCCTCGCGGTGGCTCTGCGCTATCGCGGCAGCGGTGTCCTCGCCATAGGCCGCGCACCAGCTCTCGATCAGCCAGTCGGGCGTATCGCCGAAGACTTCCGCCTGAGCTTCGGCCAGAACGGCGTCGCGCTCGCGGGCGAGGCGGCGCAGCACGGCATTGCCGAGCGCGGCGTAGCGGGCCGAGCGCGGGTCCTCGTGCAATTGCCGGATGGCGATATCGACGGCGGCATGGTCCGGCACGTCGAGGAAGAGGATCTGGGCGGCTGCGGCCGTCACGATCGGCTCGAACGGCCCGGATTTGCGCGGGCTGCCGCGGTCGAGCCGCGCATTGATCGCCTGCTGGACCGTGCCGAGGCGGCGGAAGGCCGTCACCACGATGGCGCGGGCGAGGCTCGCATCGGCCGCGTCGAGCCCGGATTCCGGCAGCATCCGTTCCAGTGTCTCGTCGAGCGCAACGCGGGCGCGCAGGACTTCGTCGATGACCGCGGCTGCGAGACGGCGAGCGGGCAGGCCCGGCGCATCGTCGAGCTTGACCGGCGTCTCCGGCTGGGGCGGGCGGTGCGAGGAGGATTGGCTGGCCATCTCAGCCCCACGGGCCAGGCTGGCGCGGAGAATTACCCCACGGGCTGTCGCTGGCCTGGGCGGTGAAGCCGGTGCCAGCATTGCGGCGGCCGATACCGAGCGCACGCGCCTGTTCCATCAGGGCGGCGATACGGTTGCCGGTGTCGGGATGAGTCGAAAACAGATTATCCATGCCGCCGCCGGTCAAGGGATTGATGATGAACATGTGCGCCGTAGCAGGCTTGGCCTCGGCTGTCTCGTTGGGGATGTTCTGGACGCCGGCCGCGATCTTGGCGAGCGCGTCGGCAAGCCAGACCGGATTGCCGCAGATTTCGCCGCCGAGCTTGTCCGCTTCGTACTCGCGCGAGCGCGAGATCGCCATCTGAATGAGGGCGGCGGCCATCGGGGCGAGGATCGAGAGCAGGATCTGGACGATGAAGTTCGGGCGGTTGTCGCGCGAGCCGAAGAACATGCCGAAGGTGACGAGCGAGGAGATCGCGCCCGCGAAGGTCGCGGTGATCGTCATGGTCAGCGTGTCGTGGTTCTTGATATGCGCGAGTTCGTGCGCCATCACGCCGGCCAGTTCCTCATAGGTCAGCGTGCGCAGGATGCCGGTCGTCGCCGCGACGGCCGCGTTCTGCGGGTTGCGGCCGGTGGCAAAGGCGTTGGGCTGGTCTTCCTGGATCAGGTAGACGCGCGGCATCGGCATGTTCGCGCGGGCGGCGAGGTCGCGCACCATCCCATAGAGCTCCGGCGCGCTACGCTCGTCGACCTCCTGGGCATTCTGGGCGGCGAGCGCCAGACGGTCGGAATTCCAGTAGCTGAAGAGATTGGTCACGGCGGCAAAGCCGAGCGCCATCAGCATGCCGCCCCCGCCGCCGAGCAGATAGCCGACCGCGCCGAACAGCGCCGTCAGGCCCGCCATCAACATGCCGGTGCGAACGTAATTCATCGAAGCCCCTTCTCTGGCGCGTGTCTGCGCGGACCCTCGCATCTGCGAGCGTCGTGCCCTATGTGGTGAGGGCTATCCCGATCCTGCAAGAGAATCCTGCAAGGAAGCGCGCCGAAATGCCCGAGAAGACCGATCAGGACAGGCCGGCGGATGCCGCTGAGACCAAGGCTCTGTCCCCCGCCGCGCAGCGCGCCCTGGCGGAGGCGGTCGCGCGCCGCGCCGCGATCGACGCCCATGCAGCCGAGGTCGCCAAACAGCGTGAGGTCAACGGCCGCGGCGGGTTGGAGCCGGTGCGCTATGACGACTGGGAAGTGAAGGGCATCGCCAGCGACTTCTGATGCGCCAGCGCGGCGTAACCTTGCCCGAACATTGCCAATTTGTGCTCTTGCGTCCAAACAGCAGCCGGATAGCAGCGGATTCGCCTGATGGACAGCAATGACAAGCGCCTCGCGGCCCTGCGCCGCCTTCTTGCCGAGGCGCATGAGAAGCTCGGCCTGAAACTCGGCTTCCGGCTCTGGGACGGCAGCATGGTTCCGGCCTCCTGGCCGAGCGACGGGCTGGCCATCGGCATCGCCGATGCCGGCGTGATGGCCGCGCTGATCCGCAAGCCGAAGCTCGACACCGTGCTCCACCTGCATATCGCCGACCGGCTCTCGATCCTGAACGGCTCGATCTTCGATCTCGCGGCGGCGCGGCCGGAGGGCAAGGTCGGCAGGCTCGCGCGCAACATCCCGAAAAGCGCTGTCTTCGACTTCGTCCGCCGCTTCCTCTTCGCGCCCGGCAAGGCCGATGATGCGGTCAACCACCGCAAGGGCGACGAGATCGCGCGCGACGGCGACCCGGCGACGAACAAGGCCAATGTCGCCTATCACTACGACGTCTCGAACGATTTCTACCGGCTCTTCCTCGATGAGGAGATGGTCTACACCTGCGCCTATTTCACGGGGGAGCACGGCGATATCGGCCGGGCGCAGCAGGACAAGCTCGACATGATCTGCCGCAAGCTGCGGCTGAAGCCCGGCGACCGCTTCCTCGATATCGGTTGCGGCTGGGGCGCGCTGGTCTGCCATGCCGCGCGCTATTACGGCGTCGAGGCCCATGGCGTGACGCTGGCCGAGGAGCAGCTCAAATACGCGCGTGAAAAGGTCGAGCGCTGGGGCCTGCAGGACAAGGTGACGCTGCACCTGCGGGACTACACGCAGATGGAGGGCGAGTTCGACAAGATCTCCTCGATCGGCATGTTCGAGCAGGTCGGCATCCGCAACTATCCCGCGTATTTCAGCACGGTGAACCGTTTGCTCCGGCCGCGGGGGCTCTACCTGCACCACACCATCTCGCGCCGCGCCAAGAAGACCGAGAAGGCCTTCAACAAGATGCCGGCGGAGTATCGCGCGCTGGTGCGCTACATCTTTCCGGGCGGCGAGCTCGATCATCTGGGCATGTCGATCGCCAATCTCGAGCGCCACGGCTTCGAGGTCCACGACGTCGAGGGCTGGCGCGAGCATTACCAGCGCACGACGCGGCTGTGGTGGGAGCGGCTGGAGGCCAACAAGGCCAAGGCCGAGGCCGAGATCGGGCCGGAACGGACGCGGATGTGGCTGCTTTATCTCGCCGGGTGCTCGCTTGCCTTCGAGCGCGGCGGGGCGCTGATCAACCAGACGCTGGTCTCGAAGCGCCGCAAGGGCGCGTCCAGCCTGCCGCTGACGCGCGCAGACCTTTATCGCGATTGACGGGAATTCGGCCGGCTTCGGTGCCGGCCTCCCGTCTTGTCGAATGTCGGGGAAGTCGCCCGGCGCGTCGCCGGGCTGCGGCCCTACTTCTTGACGAAGAGGTCGAGCTTTCCGTGATGTTCGGCCAGCAGGTAGTAGAAGGTCAGGCGGGACTTGGTCTTGTCGGCCTTCATGTGCTCGCAGATCGCCTTGACGGAGCCGTCGAGATCGCCGGACTTGAGGCCGAGCTTCTTCTTCAGGAAGTTTTCACGGACGCGATCGAGCTCGGCCGGATCCGAGCAGGCGACGTAGCGGGTGTCGGGCTTGCTCATCACGAGCGCATAGGATTTCGACATGCCGGCAAAGGCCGCTTCGTTGAGCGGCTTCCTGGCGAATTTCTTCACGTCGGCGAGATGGTCCATCTGATAGCCCCTTCCTGACCCGCACGAGCGTACGGGTGGTTACGTGTCGCGGGGCGGAGGTTAACGCGGTTCTGCGCGGTCGGCGAGAGGGCAACGCCGACGATTTCGGGATTTTGGAACAGCTTGGCCCAATCTTTGGTCGAAGGCCGGAATGCGCGGTGCGGATGACGGGGCCAACGCCAGCATGGGTTGAGCAAAGTTCCGCGCGGTGCTGCGATGCAGCATCTCCCGGAGCCTTGTGATGAAGCCGACGATCCTGATGATGCCGCGCCTTGCCGATGATGCGATCGCAAGCCTGAAGCAGAGTTACACGGTGATCGGACCAGTTTATGGCGACGATGCCGCGGGTATTCCGGTCGAGGCGAAGGAAGCACGCGCGCTGGTGACCTATGGCGGGCGCCGGACCAGCGCGGAGCTGATGGACGCCCTGCCGAAACTCGAACTGATCGCCTGCTATGGCACGGGGATCGAAGGGGTCGATGCCGCGGCGGCCAAGGCGCGTGGCATCCAGCTTTGCAACGCTGCCGATGCCAATGCGCGCAGCGTCGCGGAATTCGCGGTCGGTCTCATGCTCAATGCGATGCGCGGCATCGGACGCGGCGACCGCTTCGTGCGCGACGGTCTGTGGACGGGCCGGGGGATCGAGCCGGTCTCGAATACGCCGGATCTCGCCGGCCGCAGGGTCGGCATCTATGGGCTCGGCGCCATCGGCAGCAAGATCGCGAGCCGGGCGGCGGCCTTCGAGATGGAGGTCGGCTATCACAGCCGCTCGCCCAAGCCGGATCTACCGTACCAGTTCCATGACAGCCTGCTCGGCCTCGCCATCTGGGCGGACGTGCTGATGATCGCCGTCCGGGCCAGCGCCGAGACGCGCCATGCCGTCGACGATACCGTCCTGAACGCGCTCGGGTCGGAGGGCTATGTCGTGAACATCTCGCGCGGCCTCGTCATCGACGAAGAGGCGCTCTGCCTTGCCCTCGAACAGAAACGGATCGGCGGCGCGGCGCTGGATGTCTTCGCTGTGGAGCCGCATGTGCCGGAGCGGCTGCGTAAGCTCGACAACGTCGTGCTGACGCCGCATATCGCCGCGAGCTCGCAGGACGCCAAGAAGGCCCAGTTGCGAACGCTCCTCGGCAATCTCAAGGCGTTCTTTGCGGGCCGCCCGATGCCTGCCGGCGTGCCTCTCTGACGGTTCAGGGCAGGACGACGACCGGCGTGCCCATGCGGACGCGGGCGTAGAGGTCGATCACGTCCTGGTTGTGCATGCGGAAGCAGCCATAGGATGCGGCGGTGCCGATGGTGTTGGGCATGTTGGTGCCGTGGATGGCGTATTGCCCGGTCGGCCCGAGCCCGATGACGCGGGCGCCCATCGGGTTGCGCGGCGAGCCGCCGGGGATGACGTCGGGCAGGCGCGGATTGTCGCGCTTGACCTCGGCCGGCGGGCTCCAGGCCGGATCGACCTGCAATTCCTCGACATATTTGACGCCGCGCCACTGCTTGCCGGCCTTGCCGACGGCGATGGTGTAGCGGATGGCCTCGCCGGGCGAGACGACATAGTAGAGCTTCCGCTCGCCGGTGCGGATCACGATGGTGCCGGGGTCGAAGCGCCCGTCACGCATGCCGACGACCTCGCGCGCCTCAGCGGGCGGCGCGGCCGCGCCGGCTGCCGACAGGGCGATGGTGGCAACGGCGATATGTCTGAGCATGTCCGGAACTCCCGCTCGAAACTGCGAGAGTTCTGGTGCCGCAGCCGTGAAGTGCGGGTTGAGCGATATGGTGAAGCGACGATTCAGGATGAATCGCCGGTGAATCAGCTTCTCAGGCCGCCGGCCGGGCGCGGTGCTGCTGCGGCAGCAGGAAGGGCAGGCCGGGAGCAGGCGCCCGGCTCAATGTCAGGTCGACCTTGAAGACCTGGCGCAGAAGGGCATCGTCGAGCGTTTTCGCCGGCGGCCCCTGCGCGATGATGTGGCCCTGATCCATCACCACGAGATGATCGGCATAGGTCACCGCGAGGTTGAGATCGTGCAGCACGATCAGTACCGCGACGCCGCGCGCGGCGATGCTGCGGGCCATGTCGAGCAGGGCGAGCTGGTGGCAGAGGTCGAGGCTGGCGATCGGCTCGTCGAGGAAGAGCACCTGCCGCTCGGCGACGCTGCGGCCGGCCTCGAGCTGGCAGAGCACGCGGGCGAACTGCACGCGCTGCTGCTCACCGCCGGAGAGCGTCTGGTAGCGCCGGCCGGCGAGGTCGATCACGCCGGCTGCCGCAAGGCTCTCGGCGACGATCGTCTCGCGCCGCTGGCGCGTCAGCGCCCGGCCGATGCCGTCGACGCCGAGGCTCGCGACTTCGTAGACGCTGAAGGGAAAGACGAGGCGGGCATGCTGGGCCATCACCGCGCGCAGGCAGGCGAGGCGCCAGGCCGGAACCGCCGTGAGCGGCTCGCCGGCGATACGGATCTCGCCGCCGGCCGGCTTGGTTTCGCCGGTCAGGAGCTTGAGCAGGGTCGATTTACCGGCGCCGTTCGGGCCGATCAGGATCGTGGTCGTGCCGCCGTTGAGTTCCAGGCTGGCATCGGCGACGAGCTTGCGCCCGCTTGCGAGGAAGCTGACGCCGTGGCCGGAGAGGATCGGGTTCGCGTCAGACATCGATCAGGCTCGTGCGGCGCAGCAGCAGCCAGAGGAAGAAGGGCGCGCCGATCGTGGCGGTGACGATGCCGATCGGCAGTTCCGCGGGCACGACGACGAGGCGGGCGACGATATCGGCACCGACCAGCAGCATTGCGCCGCCCAGAGCCGAGAGCGGCAGCAGCAGGCGGTGATCCGGGCCGACCGAGAGACGGATCAGGTGCGGTACGACGATGCCGACGAAGCCGACCATACCCGCGGAGGCGACGCTGGCGCCGACCGCGAGCGCGACCAGCAGGATCGCCAGCGCCTTGATGCGCTGGACGGGGATGCCGAGGTGATAGGCCTCGGCCTCTCCGAGCATCAGCCCGTTCAGGCCGCGCGCCAGCAGCGGCATCAGCAGGAGCAGCGGCACGATGATCGGCGCGACCACGGAGAGCTTCGTCCAGCTCGCGCCGCCGAGGCTTCCCAGCGACCAGAAGGTCAGGTCGCGCAACTGCCGGTCGTCCGAGATGAAGGAGAGCAGGCCGGTGAGGGCGCCCGCCATGGCGCCGAGCGCGACACCGGCAAGCAACATGGTCGCGACCGAGGTCCGGCCGCCGCGCGTCGCGATCAGATAAAGCGCGAGCGTCGTGATCAGGCCACCGCAGAAGGCGCCGACCGGAAGAGCGGCGAAGGGCAGCTTCATCATCGTGCCGGCGAGGAAACGGTCGCCGAGGACGATGGTGGCGGCCGCCGCAAGCCCGGCGCCGCTGGAGACGCCGACGAGGCCGGGATCGGCGAGCGGGTTGCGGAACAGGCCCTGCATCAGCGCGCCGGACACGGCGAGACCGGCACCGACGAGCAGGCCGAGCAGCACGCGCGGCAGGCGGATATTGAGGACAACGAGGACGTCGCGTCCTTCGAGCAGGCTTGTGTCACCTGTGAGACGCGCCATCAGGATCTCGGCGACACGGCCCGGCGCGATCGAGATCGCGCCCTGGCCGACGGCGACGATGGTGAGGAGCAGGCAGGCGAGCGTGAGCCCGACGACCGCGAGCAGGCCGGTGCGGCGCCGGCCCGCGATCAGCGTCGTCAGGGTTGTCGTGGCCATGGTCGGGGACGGTGCCGCGAGGGTCACGGTGCGGCTGCGGTCTTGAGCGGCGGGATCGAGGCTTCCGGATGGATCGCCGCCATCAGGTCGCGGGCCGCCATCGGCGTGCGCGGTCCGAAGCCGAGCAGGTAGAGCCCGTCCATATGCACCAGCCGCTTGTTGCTGGCGGCCGGGACCTGGGAGAAGGCGGGCATCGCGAAGAGCTCGTCCGGCGTGACGTTATGGGCGCTGCTGTTGCGCATCATCAGGACCATGTCGGGAGCCGCGGCGGCGATCGCCTCGTCCGTCATCGGCTTGTAGCCTTCGATCGCGTCGGCGGCATTGATGCCGCCCGCGAGCGCGATGATGCCGTCGGCCGAGCTGTTGCGGCCGCCGACCATGGCGCGGCCGTTCTGCAGCGAGAGCAGGAAGAGGACGCGCTTCTTCTTCGCAATGCCGGAGCGCAGGGTCGCCAGCTCGTCGAAGCGTGCCTTGGTCTGTGCTGCCAGGCGTTCGGCCGGAGCCCCGGCGCCGATCGCGGCGCCGATCGCCGCGATCTTGGCGGTGACGCCTTCCGGTGTCAGCCCGTCGGCGATGCGCGCGATCTTCACGCCGGATTCGGTGAGCAACGAGACCGCGTCCGGCGGGCCGGCGCCATCGATGAGCATGATCAGCGACGGCTTCAGCGAGAGCACGCCCTCGGCCGAGAGCGCGCGGACATAGCCGACATTGGCCTTCTGCTTCAGCGCTTCGGGCGGGAACTGGCTGGTCGAGTCGATGCCGACGATGCGGTTCTGCAGGCCGAGCGCGTAGATCACCTCGGTGATGACGCCGCCGGCGACGACGATGCGGTCCGGCGTCTGGGCAAGGGCTGCGCCCGGCAGGGCGGGGGAGAGCGCGAGTCCACCGAGGCCGAAGGCACTCAAGGCTAGTGCTGCCGTCAGCTCGCGGCGGTTCGGCTGCCGAAGGCCGCGATGCGCTGAGGTGGTGCGCGAGCCGGACATATCGCAACTCCATTGGGGCGCAAACGGCGGGATTTACCGGCAGGGGCGCCCGGGCAAGAAGGTCGTAGGCAGTTTAAAGTGATTCAATACAAGGTAGATCCTGTTTTTAATTATTCAAAACAAGATCTGCTTTGTAGTATTATTGACGCTGATATGAGGCTTTACTACAAGGGGTCAAGGGCAATGCCGATGCGCAACCGGCCTCGTCAGGCGATATCGTCGGGCGGTCGGTTTCCGGTGACGCGCATGTCCGGGGCGAGCCTCCGTTCCGGAGGCGCTCGATCAGGATGGCCATTGCCCGGCTTCGTTCGTTCGTTTCCGCCATTTCCGGCGCGTCAGATGCAGGGTTTACCGATGTTCATCGCCATGAATCGCTTCAAGGTCGTCAAGGGCGAGGAAGCCGCCTTCGAGACGGTCTGGTCCTCGCGCAAGACCCGTCTCGACGAGATGCCGGGCTTCCTCTCCTTCCACCTGCTCAAGGGGCCGGAAAAGGACGATCACACGCTCTATTCCTCGCATACGAGCTGGGCATCGAAGGAGGATTTCACGGCCTGGACCAAGTCCGAGCAGTTCCGAGAATCGCATCGCAATGCCGGCCAGCCGCGCCCGAAGCCGATGTATCTCGGCCATCCCGAATTCGAGGGCTTCGAGACCGTCCTGAGCGAGAGCAACCCGCATCTGCCCCGCCAGGCGGCCGAGTGAGGCCCGGGCGATGACGACCTCCGACACCATCGCGCGCGATCCGATGGAGCATGCGCGCGCCCTGCTTGCCGCCAAGCCGGAAGGCCTGATCGAGGCTGTCGCGCGCGAGGCCAAGGTCTCGACGCGCGCCGTGCTCGAACTCCTGCCCGAGGCGCAGCGCCAGCTCGTCGCGCCCGAGCGCTTCGAGGATGTCTGGAAGGAGCTGGCGACCTGGGGCACCGTGCTGTTCCTGATGCACACGCCCGACATCGTGCTGGAATGCGAGGGCTCGCTGCCCGTCGGCAGCTTCGGCCACGGCTACTACAACATCCATGGCGATAGCCCGATCGGCGGGCATATCAAGGCCGAGAACTGCCGCGCGATCTATCTGGTCGACCGGTCGACGGCGCAGGGCCGGCGCGCCTGCTCGGTGCAGTTCTTCAACGGCGCCGGCGAGGTGATGTTCAAGGTCTTCGTGCGGCGCGATGCCGCGCGGCAACTGCTGCCGGATCAACTGGCGCGGTTCGAGGCGCTCAAGACGACATTCGCCTGAGTCGTAAAAACGACACGGTGTCCGGTTCATGCATCGCGCGGCAGAAACCGCGCGATGCGGCCACCGATGAAGGCGATGAGCGAAATTCACCATTCGTTAACCATGTTGACGCAGCCTTCGCGGCAGAAGGCCCGTCGGGCATGACCGTTTCCCGCGACCGAGACCCTTCGGACGGCGTGGCGGACATGGCCGGCGAGAGCCAGTCCAACGGTACGACGATGGGGGTCTCGATGGCCGCACATGTCACCATGGACCGGGCCCATCTGCCGCATGGACGCCCGGGGCTGACCATCGCGGCCGGCCGCAGGTTCGTGGCGAGGCGGGCTCCGGCTCTGGGCTCGGCGCTCCTGCTCGGCCTGCGCTTCATCCAGGCACGGCTGATCTCGGTCTGGGGCCTGATCATCGCGGCCGCCTTGTGCCCGCCTTTCGTCTTCGCTGCCTTTGCGGTCTTTTCCTCGGCTGCGAACTTCATCTCGATCGCCTCGCTGCTGCGGCTGGAAGCCGTGTTCTTCCAGAACAGCGACCGCGCCCGGCTCGGCCTCGCCTTCCGGCTCGCGGCGGCCGTCGGCGTGGCCTTCCTTGCCGTTACCAGCCTCGTTCTGGTCGGGCTTGTCGCGACCGGCTGGGTCGCGCCAGCGGTCGCCTTCTTCTTCCTGGTGTCGTTGGCGGCGCGCTCGGTGCTGCGCCTGCTCTGGTCGGAAGCGACGGCGGAGGGAGATTTCCGCGCCATCGGCAACAGCAATGTCGTCCAGGCGATGGTGCAGCCGGCGATCATGCTCGCTCTGATCGCGATCTTCGGGCCGAAGGCGCTGACGCTGTTCATGGCCGATGCGCTCGGGCATGTCCTGGCGGCGGCCTATCTCCTGTGGCGGCGCCGGGATTCGATCGCTGCGCTGGTCCGCCCGGCGCTCTGGTCCTGGCGCAGCCTTGCCGAGGCGGCGGTCCGCTGGCGGGACGCGCCGCGGGCCCTGCTGCCGTCGGCGCTTCTGGCCTATGGTTTCGCGATCGCGCCGCTCCTGGCGCTGCCCTATGCCAGCAATACCGTGCTCGCGGCGCAGGTCGCGCTCTCGATGCGGCTGCTGGACATGCCGAGCCAGATGTTCGCCACCGTGTCGATCCCGCTCGTACTCAACCGGCTGCGCTCCTATGCCGGCCGGCGCCGGCGCTTCTGGGCGCGGCTCATGGCGCTTGGCCTGATCATCGGCGCGACCGTCCTGTTCAGCGTCATCGCCGTTGCTTCGCTCGTGGCCGATCACTGGCTGATCGGAACGCAGTGGCAGGACCTCGGCGACGTCATCGCGCTGCTGGCGGCGTTCTACATCGGAATCGCCGTCCTCGCGCCGCTTCAGGAAGTCGCGACGCTGTCGCGCCAGCCCTTCTGGCAGGTGGCGATCAATGCGGCGGCACTGGTCGCGATCCTGGCGGCAATGGCTTGGTTCCGCGCCCTGTCGCCGGAGCTGCTTCTGACGATCGGCGCCATCTCGATCCTGCGGACGCTGACGCATACCGTCTTCATCTGGCTGCATCTCGACGATTCCACCGAGGCGCCATCCGATGGTCTCGCTGCTTCGGGGGCTACCCGCTGAGGGCTATTCGCGCCGGATCAGTCTGTCGGCGACCAGTGAGGAAAAGAGTCCGGGCTTGAATTCGCGCTCTAGCCGCTCGGGGTCGTAGACGGTCGCGACCCAATCCAGGAAGGCGATGCCCTTCGCCTCGCCTTCGCGGCCATAGGCCTCGAAGAAGGCGTCGAGGATGCCGGTCTTGGCGAAGCGGAAATGGCCGTAGCGCAGCGAGAGCTGGCGCATGGCCTCGTCGAGCGGGCGCCCCTCATGGACCAGCAGGTAGAGCGCCGAGAAGAACCCGGCCCGGTCGGCGCCCGACTTGCAATGCACCAGTGCCGGCTCGTCGAGGCTTTCAAAAAATGCCTTGGCGGCGAGGATGGTCTCGCGATCCGGCGCGCCGCGCGAGCGCAGCACGAAATCGACGAGCTTGATGCCGTGGCGCTCGCAGGCTTCCTTCTGCAGCGGCCAGGAGCCGTGCTCGCGTCCGCCACGCAGGTTGACGATGGTCTTCACGCCCTTGCGGCCGAAGGCCGCGATCTGGCCCGGCGCCGGCTGGGCCGCGCGCCAGAGCCGCGGCGTGACGCGATGCGCGTTGAGATAGGCGAGCCGAAAGATGCCGTGATCGACCAGCAGCATGTTGGCCCAGGCGCGCAGGCGCTGGCCGCGACCCTCGATCGGCCGGTCCCAGCGGGCGATGCGGGCCATGCGGCGGGCATAGCGCTCTTCGTCGGGGCGCAGGCGGCTCAGCACGGCCTGGTCTCGGGGCTGTTCATGGGGCGCCGGATAGCAGCGCGGGCGCGTCTGCGCAAATCGTCCGGTCACCAAGCGCGACGGAAGGACTTGGCGTTTTCGCCGCGAACTTGCATAAGGCCCGGCGAAATTCCCAAGCGACAGGTTCCAGCATGCGCATCGACGCCATCTCCATCGGCAAGAACCCGCCCGAAGAAGTGAATGTCCTGATCGAAGTGGCGATCGGCGGCGAGCCGATCAAGTACGAGATGGACAAGGACGCCGGCACGCTCTTCGTCGACCGCTTCCTCTACACGCCGATGCGCTATCCCGGGAACTATGGCTTCATTCCGCATACGCTCTCGGAAGACGGCGATCCCTGCGATGTGCTGGTCGCCAATACCCGCCCGCTGGTGCCGGGCTCCTATATCGCGGTGCGGCCGATCGGCGTGATGCTGATGGAGGACGAGGCCGGCGGCGACGAGAAAATCCTCGCCGTGCCGGTGCCGAAGCTGACCAAGCGCTACGAGAACGTCCATAACTATACCGACCTGCCGAAGATCACGCTCGACCAGATCCAGCACTTCTTCGAGCACTACAAGGATCTCGAGCCCGGCAAATGGGTGAAGCTCAAGGGCTGGGGTGATGCCGCCCATGCCAAGAAGCTGATCGTCGAGGGCATCCAGCGGGCGAAGGCTGCGAAGGGCTGAGGTCGCCGCGTTGGAGGCAGATCCTTGATTATGACCTCTCTCGTCGCGTTTCTTGAGACTGGCAGGCTGGGGCCGTTGGCTCCGGGTATGGCGCTGAACGAGGTGGCAAAGATACTCGGACCACCGATGTGGTGGGAGGTGGCCGGCAGCCAAGACGGTGACGCTCCGTTCCCCCACTATTGGTACTATCGCGATCACCTCGAAGTCTCGATCAGCTTTGAGGGGCCGCCGCATTGCGAATGGTTTCAGATCGAGAGTGCCAGCAGTTTGTCGGGGCAAGCCGCCAAGGTCACCAATGACATTGTTATGTCATTGGACGGGCTAACCGGAAAGTCCCGTGTTTCCGCGTTTGTTTCTGCGATCGCCGACATTGATCGGGTCCGTGTTAAATTGATTGATGATGCGGGCTACCCAAGCCCGTCGATAGTCATCGATGACGTGGAAATCTCATTCTATTGCGATGACGAAGGCTTTCGCAGTGACATGTCGGCGGATGACCTCGTAAACTTCGTCGAATCTGGAGCCGGACTCGATTCGATCTACTCCTTCAATAGAGACCATTATCGCTTGAAGCGGCTTGCCCACTATCTAGAGGGCGAGAAACATCGCTTTGTGAGCGGGCGGGAGTATCTGGGCGCGTGCCATAGTTGATACAAAGCGCGTATCAGGCTCCTCACGGATAAGTTACTCTTTCGCCGCGCTACGCGGCAATCGCTTCCGCCAGCGCGACCGTGCGTCTCGCCATATCGGCGTGCAGCAGCTCGACCATGCGGCCGTCGAGCTGGATCGCGCCCTTGCCGGCATTCTCCGGCAGATCGAAGGCGGCGATCACGGCCCGAGCCTTCACCAGCTCGGCCTCGTCCGGCGCGAAGGCCGCATTGGCCACCGCGACCTGCGAGGGATGAATCAGCGTGCGGCCGTCGAAGCCGAGATCGCGGCCCTGCTCGCATTCGGCCAGGAAACCGGCCTCGTCCTTGATGTCGTTATAGACGCCGTCGAGGATGTCGATGCCATGGGCGCGAGCGGCGAGCAGCGCGCTGGTCAGCCAGGGCAGCATCGGCGCGCGGCCGGGCACGAAGCGGGCACGGGTTTCCTTGGCGAGATCGTTGGTGCCCATCACGAAGCAGGCGAGCCGCGTGACGGAATCGAGCGCCGCGCGGGCGATGCGCTCGACATCGAGGATGGCGAGCGGTGTCTCGATCATCGCCCAGACCGCGATGGCGGGGTCGGCCCAGAGGCCGTTCAACTGGTTGCCGACCTCGTGCAGCGTCTCCGGGCTTGAAACCTTCGGGATCAGGATCGCCTGCGGCTTCGCTTCCGCGGCGGCGGCGAGATCGTCGGCAAACCAGGGCGTGCCGACACCGTTGACGCGGATCACCAGCTCGCGCCGGCCATAGCCGCCGGCCTTCACCGCGGCGCAGACGCGCGCGCGGGCTTCAGCTTTTGCTTCTGGCGCGACGGCGTCCTCGAGGTCGAGGATCAGGACATCGGCCGCGATCTCGCGGGCCTTTTCGAGCGCGCGGGCGTTCGAGCCCGGCATATAGAGGGCGCTGCGGCGGGGGCGTATCGTGCTCATGCTCTCTCCTGACACGGGCCGGGCATAGCTCTCGCATTTTCTTCACGCGAACCGGTGTCCACTTCGCTTGAAAATGCTTGGTGTTGCACCGCACAGTAGAGCAACGCAGATGCAATGCCAGCGCTGCGAAAGGCGGAGGAAACGGATGGCGTGGCTGGCCGGCGTTGATGGCTGCAAGGGCGGCTGGATCGCCGCTTTCGCTTCGGATGAAAGGTCGGAAGCGCCGCTGATCCGCGTCGTGCCGCGCTTCGCCGATCTGTTCGTGGGCGAAATCGTGCCTGATCTGGTGGCGGTCGACATGCCCATCGGCCTGCCGGAGAGGGTGCAAGGTTCCGGACGCGGGCCGGAGCAGGCGGTGCGGGCGCTGCTGGGCGACAGGCAATCCTCGGTGTTTTCGATCCCCGCGCGAGGGGCGGTCGAAGCAACCGATTATTGGGAGGCCTGCGCGCTGGCGTTTGCCGCCTCCGATCCGCCGCGCAAGGTCTCGAAGCAGGGCTTTCACCTGTTCCCGAAAATCCGCGAGATCGACGGGCTGCTGCGATCCGAGCCCGGCCTGCGCGAGCGCGTCTTCGAGATTCATCCCGAACTCGCCTTCCGCACGATGCGGGGTGCGCCGCTGCTTCACCCCAAGAAGATCAAGGGCGTGGTCAATCCCGAAGGGTTGGCCGAGCGTCGGAACCTGTTGGTCGCGGCCGGTATTCCGGCCGAGACGGCGAATTCGTGCCCGCCGCGCGAGGCAGCCGCCGACGACCTGCTCGATGCGCTGGCGGCGCTGGTCGTCGCCCGGAACATTGCCGCCGGGCGCGGGCGGCCCTTCCCGGATCCGCCGGGACGCGATAGCCACGGGCTTCCGATTGCGATCTGGACCTATCGTCCAGTGTCCGAGCCTGAGCAGGATATCGCCATGAGCGCACGCCCCGTCACCCGTCCGATGATCGAGGAAGCGGCGGCGCGCATCGCCGCCCATGCGCGGGTCACGCCCGTGATGCGGCTGGGCACGGGCGCCTTCGGCACCGCGGCGGATGTCTCGCTCAAGCTCGAATGCCTGCAGCATGCCGGCTCGTTCAAGACGCGCGGCGCCTTCAACAACCTGCTTTCGCTGCCGGTGCCAGCGGCAGGCGTCTCGGCCGCGTCCGGCGGCAATCACGGCGCGGCCGTGGCCTATGCCGCGATGAAGCGCGGGGTGAAGGCGACGATCTTCGTGCCGGAAATCTCGCCTGCGGCCAAGATCGAGGCGATCAAGCGCTTCGGTGCCGATGTCGTGGTCGGCGGCGCGCAGTACGACGATGCGCAGGCGGCCTGCGACCGTTTCGTCGCGGAGTCCGGCGCGCTCAAGATTCATCCCTTTGCGGCAGGGGAGACCATCACCGGGCAGGGCACGCTTGGCCGCGAATGGGACCTGCAGGAGCCTGATCTCGACACGGTGCTCGTGGCTGTCGGCGGCGGTGGCCTGATCTCCGGTATCGCGAGCTGGTTCGCCGGCAGCAAGGTCAAGGTCGTCGGCGTCGAGCCGGAGGGATCGCGCGCCCTGCAGGCGGCCTTCGATGCCAAGGGCCCGGTCGAGGTCAAGGTCGCGTCGGTCGCGGCGGATTCGCTGGGCGCCCGCAATGTCGGCCAACTCGTCTATGACGTCACGAAGGACAGCGTCGACCATGTCGCGCTCGTGCCGGATGCGGCGATCACCGAGGCGCAAGGCGTGCTCTGGCGCGATTTCCGCCTCGCAGTCGAGCCGGGCGGGGCGGCGGCGCTTGGTGCCCTGCTCTGCGGGGCCTACAAGCCTGCCAAGGGCGAGCGGCTCGGCGTTCTCGTCTGCGGCGCCAATGTCGACCTGGCGAAGCTCGCTGCCATCGTCGGCTGATGCTTCAGGTTGCGTAGGGCTGGACGCGGCCCTTGGTTGCAACGCACACTCGCCGTCCATCAGGAGGCGATGCATGTCCGGCTCTACGCCCAAGACCAGTCCCGGCCGTTTCTTCGAGGATTTCCGCCTCGGCGACAGCATCGTTCATGCGACGCCGCGCACGGTGCGGGCCGGCGACGCAGCGCTCTATTCGGCGCTCTACGGTTCGCGCTTCGCGGTGCAGTCCTCGGACGCTTTCGCGGGTGCGATCGGCTATCCCACGGCGCCGGTCGACGACCTGCTCGTCTTCCACATTGTCTTCGGCAAGACGGTGCCGGATATCTCGCTGAATGCAGTCGCCAATCTCGGCTATGCCGATGGGCGCTTCCTCAAGCCGGTCTATCCCGGCGACACGCTCTCGACGACCTCCGAAGTCATCGGGCTGAAGCAGACCTCGGCCGGCGATGCCGGCATCGTCTATGTCCGCTCGATCGGCCGCAACCAGCATGGCGAGATCGTGCTGAGCTATGCGCGCTGGGTGCTGGTGCGCAAGCGCGAGCCCGGCACGCCGGCCCATGCCGAGCAGGTGCCCGAGCTGGCCAAGGCCGTGCTGCCGGAACAGCTCGGCGAGGGCTGCCCGCGGATCGAGCTTGCAGGTTATGACGATGCGCTCGCCGGTTCGCGCTTCCGCTGGGCCGATTATGCCGTCGGAGAGCGGATCGACCATGTCGACGGCATGACCGTCGAGGAGGCCGAGCATCAGCTCGCGACGCGGCTCTACCAGAACACGGCACGGGTGCATTTCGACGCCCATGCGGCGCAAGGGACCCGCTTCGGCAAGCGCCTGATCTATGGCGGCCATGTCATCAGCCTGGCGCGGGCGCTGTCCTTCAACGGGCTCGGCAATGCCTTTCATATCGCCGCGATCAATGGCGGACGCCATATCGCGCCGCTCTTCGCCGGCGACACGGTCTATGCCTGGAGCGAAGTGCTGGGCAGCGCCGAAATTCCGGGGCGCGGCGATGTCGGCGCGCTCCGGCTCCGGCTGGTCGCGACCAAGAACCGGCCTTGCGGCGATTACCCGCTCAAGGCCGGAGATCAGTACGATCCCAGCGTGATTCTCGATTTCGACTACTGGGCGCTGCTGCCGCGGTAAGCTTTTCGTAAGAAAATGACGATTTTCAGAATCTGTAACTTCGTTATGCGCATGCCGCATTGCAGCGCCGGAACGGTTTCGTTAGACAACCAGTCACTCTAGAATGATCCCAAATGGGTCCGTCCTTGTCGACGGGCCGCTTGATCGGAGAACGATATTGGCCGAGGTCAAGCCCCAAGCCCGCCCGCTTTCGCCCCACCTCCAGATCTACCGCTGGTCCTGGACGATGGCGATGTCGATCGCCCACCGCGTCACCGGTACGGGGCTCTATCTCGGCACGGTGCTGATCGCCGCCTGGCTGGTCGCCGCCGCGTCCGGTCCTGCTGCCTTCGATACGGCCCAGGCGATCGCCGGCTCCTTCCTCGGCCGGCTCGTGCTTTTCCTCTACAGCTTCTCGCTGATCCACCACATGGTCGGCGGTCTCAGGCATTTCGTCTGGGACATGGGCAAGGGCTACGAACCCGAAACCCGTATGAACATGGCGAAGTTCTCGCTCGTCGTCTCGGCGTGCCTGACGGTCCTGATCTGGATCGCCGCCCTGGTCCTGCGCTGAGGAGCCCCGCCATGCTGTCCAATTCCTCGATGCGCACCCCGCTCGGCCGCGTCCGCGGCCTCGGCTCCGCCAAGTCCGGCACCGGCCATTTCTGGCTGCAGCGCGTCACCGCCGTCTCGAACCTGATCCTGACGGTGATCTTCGTCGGCATCGTCATCGCGCTGGTCGGCCGGCCCTATCCGGGCGCCGTCGCGCTTCTGTCGCACCCTCTCGTCGCGATCCTGATGCTGCTCTTCATCCTCTCGGCCTGCATCCATATGCGGCTGGGCATGCAGGTCATCATCGAGGATTACGTCACGAGCGAAGGGCTCAAGGTCCTCGCCGTGATCGGCAACACCTTCTTCGCCATCGCGGTGGGCGCGGCCAGCGTCTACGCGGTGCTGAAGCTGTCTTTTGGAGGCTGATCCGATGGCGATCACAAAATCCCGTCCGGTTCCGGCCTATGCCGGCACCGCCTATCCGATCACCGACCACACCTTCGACGTCGTCGTCGTCGGCGCCGGTGGCGCGGGCCTTCGCGCCACGGTCGGCTGTTCGCAGGCCGGCCTGCGCACCGCCTGCATCTCGAAGGTGTTCCCGACCCGCTCGCACACCGTCGCGGCCCAGGGCGGCGTCGCCGCCTCGCTCGGCAACATGGGCAAGGATACCTGGCAGTGGCATATGTACGACACCGTGAAGGGGTCGGACTGGCTCGGCGACCAGGACGCCATCGAGTATCTCGTGCGCAACGCGCCGGCCGCCGTCTACGAGCTCGAGCACTGGGGCGTGCCCTTCTCGCGCACCGAGGACGGCCGCATCTACCAGCGCCCCTTCGGCGGCATGACCACCGAATTCGGCGAAGGCCCGCCGGCCCAGCGCACCTGCGCCGCTGCCGACCGCACCGGCCACGCCATGCTGCACACACTTTACGGCCAGGCGCTGCGCTACAATACCGAGTTCTTCATCGAGTATTTCGCCATCGACCTGATCATGGACGAGGATGGCCATTGCCGTGGCGTGATCGCGCTCAAGCTCGATGACGGCACGCTGCACCGCTTCCGGTCGCAGCAGACGATCCTGGCGACCGGCGGCTATGGCCGCGCCTATTTCTCGGCGACCTCGGCCCATACCTGCACCGGCGACGGCGGCGGCATGGTGCTGCGCGCCGGCCTGCCGATGCAGGACATGGAGTTCGTGCAGTTCCACCCGACCGGCATCTACGGCTCGGGCTGCCTGATCACCGAAGGCGCGCGCGGCGAGGGCGGCTATCTCACCAATTCCGAGGGCGAGCGCTTCATGGAGCGCTATGCCCCCTCGGCCAAGGACCTCGCCTCGCGCGACGTCGTCTCGCGCTCGATGACGATGGAGATCCGGGCTGGCCGCGGCGTCGGCAAGGACAAGGACCACATCTACCTGCATCTCGACCATCTCGATCCGAAGATCCTGCACGAGCGCCTGCCGGGCATCTCGGAAAGCGCCAAGATATTCGCTGGCGTCGACGTGACCCGCGAGCCGATCCCGGTGCTGCCGACCGTGCACTACAACATGGGCGGCATCCCCACGAACTATCACGGGGAAGTGCTGACCAAGGTCGGCGGCGATCCGGACACCGTGGTGCCGGGCCTGATGGCGATCGGCGAGGCGGCTTGCGTCTCCGTCCACGGCGCCAACCGCCTCGGCTCCAACTCGCTGATCGACCTCGTGGTCTTCGGCCGCGCGGCCGGCCTGCGCTGCGCCGACACTGTGACGGCGGGCGAGAAGCAGCCTGAGCTGCCCAAGGGCTCCTCGGACCTCGCGCTCAGCCGCCTCGACAAGTACCGCAACGCCTCCGGCGGCACGCCGACCGCGGTGCTGCGCGACCGGATGCAGCGGACGATGCAGAACAACTGCGCCGTCTATCGCGAGGGCGCCACGCTGGAAGAGGGCCACAAGCTCATCCACGAGGTCTGGAACGGCATCACCGATATCGGCACCAAGGACCGTTCGCTGATCTGGAATTCCGACCTGATCGAGACCCTGGAATTCGACAACCTGATCACCCAGGCGGTCGTGACCATGGACTCGGCGCTGAACCGTCCGGAAAGCCGCGGCGCCCATGCGCGCGAGGACTATCCGAACCGCGACGACAAGGACTGGATGAAGCACACGCTCGCCTGGATCGACGACGAGAAGCGCACGATCACGCTCGATGACCGGCCGGTTCACACTTACACGATGTCCAACGACATCGAGTACATCAAGCCCAAGGCGCGGGTGTACTGAGGGACTCTTCCGATGGCTGAATTCAATCTCCCGAAGAACTCCCGCCTCGTCGAGGGCAAGGCCTGGCCGAAGCCGGCCGGCGCCAAGAAGCTGACCGAATTCAAGGTCTATCGCTGGAGCCCGGACGACACCGAGAATCCGCGCACCGACACCTATTATGTCGACCGCGACGATTGCGGGCCGATGGTTCTCGATGCGCTGATCTGGATCAAGAACAAGGTCGACCCGACGCTGACCTTCCGGCGCTCCTGCCGCGAGGGCATCTGCGGTTCCTGCGCCATGAACATGGACGGCAAGAACGGTCTCGCCTGCACCACCGGCATCGACGAATGCGGCGCCAAGGGCAAGGTCGCGATCTACCCTCTGCCGCATATGCCAGTCGTCAAGGACCTTGTGCCGGACCTGACGCGCTTCTACGCCCAGCACGCCTCGATCGAGCCCTGGCTGAAGACCACGACGCCGGCGCCCGAGAAGGAATGGCGCCAGGCCAAGGACGACCGCGAGAAGCTCGACGGGCTCTACGAGTGCATCCTGTGCGCCTGCTGCTCGACCTCCTGCCCGAGCTACTGGTGGAACGGCGACCGCTATCTCGGCCCGGCCGCGCTGCTGCAGGCCTATCGCTGGCTGATCGATAGCCGCGACGAGGCGACCGGCGAGCGGCTCGACAATCTGGAAGACCCCTTCCGGCTCTATCGCTGCCACACCATCATGAACTGCGCGAATGCCTGCCCGAAGGGCCTGAACCCGGCCAAGGCGATCGCGGAAGTGAAGAAGATGATGGTGGCGCGCCAGGTCTGAGCCGGCGCGAATGCTACTGGCGCGGCCGTCTGACGCGGCGGCCTGCGCTTCCGGTGCTCACGTACTGATGTACGCTCCGCTCCGGTTCTCGGCCGCCACGTCAGCCGACTCACGCCAGCGCATTCGCGCTCGGCTCAGTCAGGGTGTCATCCCGTGCGCGCAGCAGCACTTCGTGCCGCAGCGCGTGCGAGAAGACACGCTTCATCAGCGGATATAGCGCCCCGGCCGGAACGGCATCGGGTCGATAGGCGGCTTCTCGCCGCAAACCATCGCGGCAATCATCTCGCCGGTGATCGGACCGGTCGAGAAGCCGATATGCTGGTTGCCGAAGGCGAGCCAGAGGCCGGGATTGCGGGGTGCCTCGCCGATCATCGGCAGGGAATCCGGCAGGGTCGGCCGGGCGCCGCGCCAGGTTTCGCCGACGACCTCGCCGAGCGGGAAGGCCTCGCGTGCCGCGGCGGTCGCGCCATCGATCTGGCGGTGCTCGTCGGGCGCGTCGCGAAATGACAGGTCGACGCCGCTGGTGACGCGAAAACCCTGCTCCATCGGTGCCATGTAATAGGCACCGTCGACATCGTAGATCGGCCGCGACAGGCCGGTGCCGGCTTCCGGCTTGAGATGGCGGTGATAGCCGCGCTCGACATCGAGCTTCGGATCGATCCCAAGCGGCTTCAGCAGGTCGCCGCTCCAGGGGCCGAGCGCGACGACCGCGATATCGGCCTCGAAGCCGCCCGACGCGGTGCTCGCGCGCCAGCCCTTGCCGTTGCGGGCGAGTCCGGTGATCGCGGCCTGCTCGATCCGGCCGCCGCGCTCGGCGAAGAGCGCGGCATAAGCTTCGGTGACGGCGCCGGGTGAATCGACCGAGCCGACGCAGGGGATCAGCAGCCCTGCCGGAAAGATCGGGTTCAGGTCGGGCTCGATGCCGGAAATGGCCTGCCGGTCTAGAATCTGCGACTCGATGCCGTGACGCTTCAGGAAATCATGCTCGGCCCGGGCAGCCTCATGGCCGGCTTCGGTGCGCCAGAGCTTGATCGTCCCGGTCTCGCGCAGGCGGTGTGACACGCCGGCCTCCGCCATCAGGGCGCGGTGGCGCTCGACCGTGCTCGCCGTCAGCGCCTGCAAGGCGGTGATACGGGCCTTGGCCTGCGACGGGCGGGCCTCCCAGAGGAAGCGCAGCAGCCAGCCCGGCCGTGTGAGGGCACGGGCCCAGCTCAGGTTGAGCGCCGGGTGGCGGTTGCCGAGATAGCCGGTGATCTTGGCGTAGAGCGAGGGGTTGTTGAGCGGAACGATCGAGGAGGCCGCGAGCACGCCGGCATTGCCGTAGGAGGTTTCGCAGCCGGGCGCTTTGCGGTCGATCAGCGTGACCGCCAGCCCACGCTTCTGGAGTGCGAGCGCGCAGGAGACGCCGACCATGCCGGCGCCGAGAACGAGAGCTGTACGGGTCAAGGCGATGTCGTTCCGGCTGCTGCCGGCTCCTTCAGCCAATGGTCGAGGAAGGCGTCGAGCCAGAGCCGGATCGCCGGATCGTGCTGGAACCAGCCGGGAATATGGGTATGGCCGAGCTGGGCGCCCGGCATCAGCGTGCGCTCATAGCCGCGCACCGACCAGCGATACATCATCGCCGGCGTCACTTCCGGGTGGAACTGGATGCCGTAGGCCTTGGAACCGGCGCGGATGGCCTGCACCGGGAAATCGCCACCGGTCGCGAGGCACTCCGCCCCGGTCGGGCAGTCGAAGCCGTCGCGGTGCCATTGGTAGACGGTGCCGGGCCAGGTGAAACCGGCGGTCGCCGCATGGGAATGGCCGCTTTCCGTGATCGCGAGCGGGTAATAACCGACCTCGGCCCGGCCCTCGCCATGGGTATAGACCCGCGCGCCCATATGCTTGGCCAGCATCTGCGCGCCCAGGCAGATGCCAAGGAAGGCGGCATCCTCCTTGAGACAGGTGCCGATCCAGTCGATCTCGGCCTTGACGAAATTCTCGGGATCGTTCGCGCCCATCGGGCCGCCGAAGATCACCGCGCCGGCATGCTCGCGCATGGTCGTCGGCAGCGCATCGCCGAAGCGCGGCTTTCGGATGTCGAGCGCATGGCCTCGGGCTTGCAGCAGGCGGCCGACGCGGCCGGGCGTCGAGTGCTCCTGATGCAGCACGACCAGCACCGGCTTCGGCGCGGGAATCGGCTTGCGGGCGGTGAGGGGAGAGCGGGTGCGGCGAGCCGGACGCAAGGGGAAGGCGTGGTCGTTCATCACGGACTTCAAGGTCGCTCGCGCGTGACATCCGGGAGTGGCGGCGCGCGAAGCCATGCCAGATCGCTCCCGAGCATGCGGTTCCAGACGGAACGAAGCAAGCGATTTATGCGCAGGAATGCGGCAATCGTCCGGCAATCTTCGGCCTGCTTGTCGCTGCAGCCAAGGGGCGCGAGAGACGCTCAACTTGACGTCGGCGATGATATCTGAAATGAGAATGAACGTTCATTCTCATCGTTTCGAGTTCTCATGTCACCCGTGGTTCCCGCATCGTCGCCCGAGTCCGCCCTGTCGGAGCGGCATATCCGCATCCTCGACGCGGCGGAGCGCGTCTTCGCGCGCGCCGGTTTCCATGCGGCGACGATGCAGGATGTCGCGGCTGAGGCTGGCATGAGCCCGGGCAATCTCTATCGCTACTTCTCCTCGAAGGACGCGATCATCGAGGGCATGACCGAACGCGATCGCAGCCTGATCGCGGAGGATTTCGGCAAACTCTGCCCGGATAACGGCTCGCTTCTCGATCAGCTCGAGGCGCTCGGCCGCAAGCATCTCGTGGAGCAGCCGCGCGAGAAGGCGGTGATCGCCGTGCAGATCTGGGCCGAGGCCGCGCGCAATCCGGGCATGGCGCGGATGTGCGCGGATATCGAGGGCACCGTGATCGAGGGCCTGGCCGCGGCGATCCGCAAGGCCAAGGAGAATGGCGAATTGCCGCCGCGCCTCGACGAAGGCCGCTTCCTGATGGCGATCTCGATGATGGCGGACGGCTTCTTCTGCCGGCGGGCGATGGACCCGAATTTCGAGGTACCCGCCGCCGCCGATACGCTTTTCACCGGCATGCGCCAGCTCTCGCAGACCATGCTCCTGCCCGAAACGGAGACGCAGTCGTGATTTCTGCTTCCGCCGGGCTTTCCCCATTTCCGTCTGGCCTGATGGCCGCAACAGGACCCTTTCCGATGTCTCTTCGCTCGATCGTTCCGCTGAATGCGATGATCGCCCTCGCGCTGCTCGCTGCGCCGTTGCCGCTGCGGGCCCAGACCGCCGCTCCGGCCGCGCCGGCGGCTGCCGGGCCTTCCGTCACGGTGACACAGGCGCAGACGACCGAGATCGTCCAGAGCGTGGTCGTCTCCGGCTCGATCGTCGCGCGCGACGAAATCCTGGTCGCACCGGAGGTCGACGGGCTCGCGATCGTCGAATTGCTGGTGCAGGAGGGGGACAAGGTGGCTCAGGGGCAGGTGCTCGCCCGGCTGAACCGTACGACGCTCGAGGTTCAGAAGTCGCAGAACGACGCCCAGATCGCCCGTGCCGAGGCTCTGATCGCGCAGGCCAGAGCCCAGATCGCCGAGGCCGACGCCAATCTCGTCCAGGCCAACAATGCCTTCGACCGGACCAAGGCCCTGCGCGAGAGCGGCAATACCAGCGTCGAGACGTTCGACCAGCGCGCCGCCGCTGCCCGTTCCGGACAAGCCCGCGCCAATTCGGCGCGGCAGGCGCTGGCGATCGCCAGTGCCGACCTCGCCCTGGCACAGGCACAAGGCAAGGACATCGCGGTCAAACTGGCGCGCACCGAGATCAAGGCCCCGCGCGCCGGCATCGTCAGCCGGCGGACGGCGCGGCTCGGCGCGATGGCGAGCATGCTGCCGCAGACCGATCCGCTGTTCCGGATCATCGCCGATGGCGCGGTGGAGCTTGAGGCGCAGGTCGCCGAGGTCGAGCTTCCCAAGCTCAAGCTCGGGCAGGCCGTCGCCGTGACCCCCGCAGGTGCCAATGATGCGCTGGCCGGCACGATCCGCCTGATCATGCCGGAGGTCGACAAGGCCTCGCGCCTCGGCCGTGTCCTCGTCGCGCTCGACGGCAACCCGCCGGTCGCCATCGGCTCCTTCTCGCGCGGGATCATCGAGACCGGCCGCAAGCGCGCCGTCACCCTGCCGCTTTCGGCCATCACCTATAACCGCGCCGGCGCGACCGTTCAGTCCGTGAAGGACGGCAAGGTCACGACCAAGCCGGTGACGCTCGGGCTTGTCGGCCATGGCCGCGCCGAGATCGCGAGCGGCATCAGCGAGGGCGAGACGGTCGTCGCGCGCGCCGGCACATTCGTGCGCGACGGCGACATCGTCACGCCAGTCGCGACGAACTGACGGGCGCTGCGCATGAACGTCAATTTCTCCGCCTGGTCGATCCGGAAGCCGGTTCCGGCCATCCTGCTCTTCGTCGTGCTCTGCGTGCTCGGGCTGCTCGCCTTCTCGAAGCTGCCGGTCACACGCTTCCCGAACATCGATATCCCGCTGGTCTCCGTCACCGTGACGCAGTCCGGCGCGGCGCCGGCCGAGCTGGAAAGCCAGGTCAGCAAGCGCGTCGAGGACACGGTCGCGAACATCACCGGCGTCAAGCACGTCACCTCGACGCTGACCGACGGCCAGTCGTTGACGCTGATCGAGTTCCGGCTGGAAACCAATACCGACCGGGCCGTCAACGACGTCAAGGACGCCATCGCCAAGATCCGGGCCGACCTGCCGCGCACCATCGACGAGCCGATCATCCAGCGCATCGATGTCGAGGGCCAGTCGATCCTGACCTATGGCGCGGCTTCGGCCGGCATGACGCTGGAACAGCTCTCCTGGCATGTCGACGATGTCGTCGCGCGCGAATTGCAGGGGCTGAAGGGCGTTGGCCGGGTCGAGCGCTATGGCGGCGTCGATCGCGAGATCCGCATCTCGCTCGATCCCGACCGCCTGCTCGCGCTCGGCATCACCGCAGGCGAGGTCAATCGCCAGATCCGCGCGACCAATGTCGATCTGGCCGGTGGCCGCGGCGAGGTCGGCGGGCAGGAGCAGGCGATCCGCACGCTCGCCGGCGCGCGCACCGTCGCGGACCTCGCGGAGACCAAGATCACGCTTTCGGGCGGGCGCGAGGTGCGCCTGAAGGAACTCGGCCGCGTCGAGGATTCCAATTCCGAGCCGCGTGCCTTCGGCCGCCTGAACAAGAGCCCGGTCGTGACCTTCGCGGTGTTCCGCTCGAAGGGATCGAGCGAGCTTTCGGTGAAGGATGTCGTGGCGCAGCGCGTGGAGGAGCTGAACAAGCGCTTCCCGGACATCAAGCTCACGCCGATCGACGACGCCGTCGCCTATACCTACGGCAACTACAAGGCGGCGATGGAGACGCTGCTGGAAGGCGCCGGGCTCGCCGTCCTCGTCGTCTTCCTGTTCCTGCGCAACTGGCGGGCGACGCTGATCACGGCGGTGGCGCTGCCGCTTTCGGCGATCCCGACCTTCTGGGCGATGGAGCTGATGGGCTTCTCGCTCAACCTCGTCAGCCTGCTCGGCATCACGCTGGTGACGGGCATCCTGGTCGACGACGCCATCGTCGAGATCGAGAATATCGTCCGGCACATGAAGATGGGCAAATCGCCCTATCGCGCCGCGATGGAGGCGGCCGACGAGATCGGCCTTGCGGTCATTGCGATCACGCTGACCATCGTCGCGATCTTCGCGCCGGTCTCGTTCATGGGTGGCGTCGCCGGCCAGTATTTCAGGCAGTTCGGCCTGACGGTCGCGGTCGCCGTGCTGTTCTCGCTCCTGGTCGCGCGCCTGATCACGCCGATGATGGCGGCCTATCTGATGAAGCCCGTCAACCATGCCGATCCCAAGGATGGCTGGATCATGCGTGGCTATGTCGGCCTGCTCAAGGGCACGCTGAAGAAGCGGCGCATGCCGTTCTTCCCGCGCTTCGACGGTTCCGGGCGCTGGCGGACCATGCCGTTCAACACGGCCTATGCGACGCTGGTGATCGGCTTCATGTTCCTGATCGGCTCGATCCAGGCGACGCAGATGCTGCCGACCGGCTTCATCCCCGACGAGGATACCTCGCGCGTCGTCGCCTCGGTGGAGCTGCCGCCGGGTTCGACGCTGGAGGATACCCGCGTCACCACCGACAAGCTCGTCGATGTCCTGAAGACGATTCCGGAAGTGCGCGACGTTTTCGTGCTCGGCGGGTCGTCGCCGACCGGCCAGCGCGAGGTGCGCCGCGCCTCCGTCTTTATCCTGCTCAAGCCCAAGGCCGAGCGCGACATCGCCCAGAAGGAGCTGAAGGTCACGATCGCCGAGAAGCTCGCCAGCGTGCCGGATGTGCGCGCCTGGTATGTCAACGAGCGCGGCGAGCGCGAGATGGCCTTCTCGATCCTGTCGAAGGACGGTGAGGCGCTCGACGCTGCGGTGGCCAAGATCGAGGCGCGGATGCGCCAGGTCGACGGCTATCTCAATGTCGCGACCGCGGGCTCGCTGAGCCGGCCGGAATTGCGCGTCACGCCGAAGCTGGAGGAGGCAGCCAATCTCGGCGTCACGCCGGAGGCGATCTCGGAAGCCGTGCGCGTCGCCACGATCGGCGATGTCGGGCCCAACCTCGCCAAGTTCAATGCCGGCGACCGGCTGGTGCCGATCCGCGTCCAGCTCGACGAGGCCGCCCGCACCGACATGCGCAACATAGCAGCGCTTCGCGTGACCAATGCGAACGGTGTCTCGATCCCGCTGACGGCGGTGGCCGAGATCGGCTTCGGCGAAGGCCCGAGCTCGATCGACCGCTATGACCGCGTCCGCCGCGCCCAGATCGGCGCCGACCTGAAGCGCGGCTTCGAGCTCGGCACCGCCCAGGACAAGTTCCAGGAGATCGTCAAGGAGGTCGGCCTGCCTGATGGCGTCTGGATCGCCGCGACCGGCGATGCCGAGATCCAGGGCGAGGTCGTGCAGGGCTTCGTCACCGCGATGACCACCGGCCTGATGCTGGTGCTGGCGGTGCTGATCCTGCTGTTCGGCTCGGTCTTCCAGCCGATCACGATCCTGCTCTCGCTGCCGCTCTCCTTCGGCGGCGTGGTGATCGCGCTGCTTGCGACCAACAACGCCGTGTCGATGCCGGTCTATATCGGCCTGCTCATGCTGATGGGCATCGTCACCAAGAACGCGATCATGCTGGTCGATTTCGCGGTCGAGGAGGTCGGGCGCGGCAAGGACCGCTTCACGGCGTTGATCGAGGCCGGCCGCAAGCGGGCGCGGCCGATCCTGATGACCACGATCGCGATGGCGGCGGGCATGCTGCCCTCGGCCTATGGCGTCGGCGACGGCGGCGAGTTCCGCGCGCCGATGGCGATCGCGGTGATCGGCGGCCTGATCGTCTCGACCGTGCTCTCGCTGGTCTTCGTGCCGTCCTTCTACATGGTGATGGACGATCTCTCGCGGGCGACGGCCTGGCTCTTCGGCCGCTTCTTCGGCAAGGCCGAGGATGAGAGCCAGTGGGAGCCGATCGAGGAGCACGCGGCGCCGGCGATAGCGACGGCGGAAGCGATGTCGAAGCCGGCCGCGCCGCGCATGGCGGCGGAGTGAGGGGTCAGGGCTGGAGTTCGAGCGGGAAGGGCGTGCGCTCGTAGATGTCTTCGAGGCCGTTGCGGGCGACGAAGTCGTCTTCCCACCCGTGGAGAAGGGAGGCGACTCCAGCACGGTCTCCATCGGCGATCAACGCGCCAAGTTCTGAAGCTTTCTCGTAATCGGGGCGCGGCCATGACGTCATGCGGAGATAGAAGTCCTTGATCTCCCCGTAGATGGTGAGGGATTCGTCCCAGCGCCCCAAGGCTACCGCGATGGCGAGGCGATAGGGTGCGTAATGATTGAGCGAACCGTCATATTCATGAGATCGCGGCACTCCCTCGATTCGAAACATGTCCTCGATGGTTTGTACGCGGCGCAGCATGGGCAGAATATTCGTCTCGATCTCCTCGACTGCCGTTTCGATGAAACCGGTTTCCGACCACCGCCTCGGCTTGCCGCGGGGCAGCACGAACCATTCGGCAGCGAGACCTCCCAGCGAGCCGAAAGGCCTGAAGCAATGCCCGACATGCCAAAAAAAATTCGGATCATCGGCGCGTGACGTGCGGTCGATCGAGATAGAGCGGGAAACATGCTGCATCGGCCTCAGCATGAGGTAGGGCACCTTGAAGACGTAATGATCTTTCACGATAAGATCGTCGTTGCGAGCCACCAGTCGGTCGAACAGCGTCTTGATCTGCTTCTTGGTTGTCATTGTCTCGGCCTTACCTCCATGACAATGACCCGTCGAACCGAGTTGAACCCCAACTTGATGGCATTGGCGAGGATATCAGCTCGCCTGTCGGCCAAACCGGCTTTACCGGTTTTGAGATCATAGACGCAAAGCGTGCCATCATCGCGATATTCATAAGCGTCCACACGGATCGGCCGCGGATACCCGTAGGGTACTTTCTGGCTATCGACTCCTTCAATCTGCTCTTTGAGAAATGATCGTTCGGCTCGGAAGCGGAAGTCGTTCAGGTCATTGACATATTGCGCGAAGCGCGTGTGGACATCCGTTCCATAAACAGTTCGTGACGGGTAGAGTTCAGGAGAACCGGTCGCGTTGGCTGCACGATCGGCCAGTTCCCGGACATCGGGCAAACGCCGACAAGCCAGCTCGGCTTGTTCCTCCGCTATGCGTCCGGAAAAGCTGAGGTCGAGCTTGCCGCTTGTGGCGTCTCCCAGTTGATAGTCGCGGGCGTTGAAGCCCATGACGGCTTGCTGGCCGTCGATGCCGTTGAACGGCGACATCCAGCCGAACAGAATAGCTCCGCCGGTGATGATGGTCGGCGTGGCGACTAGGGGCGCAAAAGCCGGCTGCACTGTCGCGTCAGGCTCGGGTCCGGATGCGGTCCAGGTCGTACGGGCAACGAGGTCGCCGTCGGGGCCGCCGTCATAGATCGACTGGACGTTGCCGGTCGTCTCGAAGCTGGTCTTGTTGCCATCGGGCTGGATGACGGTCTGGCGTTCGTCGAAGCTGGCTTCGCGCGAGGCGGCGTATTCCGACCGGATCGTCGTGCCCTCGCCGTCCGTGACGGTCTGCTCGAAGATGGAGCCATCCTCGTTCCAACCCTCGCCGAGCGAGGACCAGCCGGTATCGGCATCCAGCGAGCTGCCATCGGGAGACAGCGGATCTCCTCCGTCTGTGCCGCCGCCGGAGCTGCCGCCTCCGCCCGCGCCGCTGGTCCATTGCCCACCACCGGCATTGCCGGAGGGCACGCGCGGCTGGTTGGGGTTGTATTTGCGGTAGAAGTGGTCGCGCCGGATCAGGCAAAGCTCGTCGCGTAGCCGCAACAGGCGAAGCCGGGCGGCGCGCAGTTCGCGATCGGCATAGGGGCGGAGGATCGGCATGAGGGGCTCCTAGACGGAGCACCAGTGTGATGTCGCTACGGCATACGGGGATAAGTTCTGGTGGGCTTCAGCCCGCCATGGCCTGACGCCGTGCCAGCGCGTCCCGATAGGCCTGCGTCAGCTCGGCGAGCACGGATTGCTCGGGCTTGGGGGCGTCGAGATGGAGATGCCTCAGCTCCTGCATGAAGCGCTCCCAGAGCGCCGGGCCGCCTTCGCTCAGCAGTTCGGCGCGGATCGAGAGTTCCTCGGTTACCGGCAGGAAGTTTCGGCCCCATTCACCCATCGCGGCGAAGACGGGGACGAGCGCGATGCCCATCTCGGTCAGGCTGTAGATCGCCTTCTGCTTGTGGGTGGCGTCGTCGCGGCGCGAGAGCAGGCCCTTCTCGACCAGGCGCTTCAGGCGGTCGGCGAGGATGTTCGAGGCGATGCCCTCGTCCGACTTCGCCAGCATCTCGCGAAAATGCCGGCGGTTGCCGAACATGATGTCGCGGAGCACGATCAGGCTCCAGCGATCGCCCAGGATTTCCAGCGTCAGATTGATCGGACAGCCCGAACGGCTGGTCTCGCGCATGCTCGTCTCCAAAACCGCTTGCAATATAAGATCAGTTTCGCTATCCAGCAACTGATTGTAAATCGAAACTGGTTTTAACCGGACATATCAGGAGGATGCGATGGCCAAGGTGATCGTCTGGAATCTGATGACGCTGGAAGGGTTCTTCGAGGGCAAGGAGAAATGGGATCTCGGCTTCCATGGCGATGCCTGGGGCGATGAGCTCTCCGAACTCAGCAGCGATTTCGGCCGCAAGGCCGGTCTGCTGGTCTTCGGCCGCGTCACCTATGAGGGCATGAAGGCCTATTGGACCTCGGCCGAGGAGGAGGGCGAGACCAAGGTCTTCATGAACGCCCTGCCGAAGCTCGTGGCCTCACGCAGCCTCACCGGCTCCGACTGGAACAACACCACGGTGACGGCGGATATCGTCGGTGAGATCACGCGCCGGAAGGCGGAGGCCGGCAAGGACATCTATGTCTTCGGCAGCGCCGAATTGGCGGAGTCGCTTTTGGCTGCCGGCCTCGTCGACGAGATCATGATCGCGGTCGCGCCGGTCACGATCGGGCGGGGCACGCCCTTGTTCAAGCCGAACACGGAAAAGCGCCACTATGCGCTAATCGCGGCCCGTCCGCTCAAGAACGGAACCGTGATCCTGCACTATGGTGTTAAGCCGGCGGCCTGAGCGCGGAATCAGCCGCGCCGGACCAGCAATACGGCGGCAAGGATGGCGACGCCGCCGAAGGCCTGGACCGGGGTCGGCTGCTCGCCGAACAGCGCCCAGGCAGCGAGCACGCTGACCAGAGCCGGCCAGACCATGACGAGCGAGGCGGCGCCGGCGCCATAGCTGCCGAGCGAGAGCGTGATCAGGCCCTGGCCCAGCGCATGCGAGACGAGACCGAGCGCCGCGACTGCGAGCCAGCCCTGCAGGCTCATTGGAATGATCCGCTCGCCGAGCACCAGTGCGGCCACGAGGCAGAACACGGCGCAGATCGCGCTGGAGACGAGGCTGACATAGCCGGCGCCGGCTCCGTCGCGGGCGCGGCGCACCGCGAGGATATAGGCGGCATAGGACAGGGCGGCACCGAAGGCGAGGCCGTCGCCGAAGAGATTGCCGGTGACCTGCCCGGTGCCGATGAATTTCGGCAGCACCAGCAGGATCGCGCCGGCGACGGCGAGCATCAGCGCGCCGAGGATGCGCCGCGAGGGCTTGTCGCCGAGCAGAAGCCAGCCGCCAAGCACGACGCCGACCGGCGAGAGATTGCCGAGCAGCGAGGCATTGGCGATCGTCGTGTGTCCGAGCGCGGCATTGTAGAGCGTGACGTCGATGCCGAAGGTCAGGCCCGCCAGCGCGACCGCGATGAAGGCGCCGCGACCGATCTTCTCGTTCGCCGGCCTGCGCTGCTCCAGCGCCGTCCAGGCCACCAGCACCGGTAGCGCGAAGAGCATGCGCCAGAAGCCGGCGGCGGCCGGGCCGACATCGGCGAGGCGCACGAAGATGCCGGAAAAGCCGATGCAGGTCGCGCCGGCGAGCAGGGCGAGGAACATCGCCAGCGCGGGCGATGCGGGCCGGACGGGAATGGCAGGGGCGGACATGGTGTCTTCTGACAAAAGGTGAAGCCAGCTTCGGCCGCGACGGCGCGGTCTGCTCGGCCTCGTTCAGCCGATGCTATAGGCCGCTTCCTTCAATCGGAAAAACGGATTATTCTGATTTAACCATTCTTAAAACCGATCGATCGCGAACGCCCGAAGGAGGCACGTCATAACCGCTCATTTCGACCTCGCCGCGCTCGGCATGCTGGTGGCCGTGGCGGAGACCGGCGGCTTCACGGCGGCGAGCGCCCGGCTCGGCCGGACGCAATCGGCGATCTCGGTGCGCATCCAGGATCTGGAGAGCCAGCTCGGCCACAAGCTGCTGGAGCGTTCGCGCCGCGGCGTGACGCCGACCGATGCCGGCGAGCGCCTGATCGCCCATGCGCGCCGCCTGCTCGCGGTCGAGCGCGAGGCGTTGGCCGATCTCGCCGGGGAGACGCCGACCGGCCGCCTGCGCATCGGCGTGCCCGACGACTACATGGATGCCTATCTCAGGCCGCTGATCGCGCGTTTCGCGGTGGAGCATCCCAAGGTCGAGCTCGAGGTGCATTGCGACCTTTCGAAACGGATCGAGCCGGCGCTCAAGGCTGGCGACCTCGATCTCGCCGTGGTCTCGCAGGACCCGAGCCGGCCGATGGGCGAGGTGCTCCGGCGCGAGCCGATGATCTGGGTCGCGGCGCGCGGCCACCGGCCGGAACTGCAGGAGACGCTGCCGCTCGCCCTGTTCTCGGAGGGCTGCCGGGCACGCTCGCGTGTGCTGGGGGCGCTGAGCAGCGCGGGGCGGGCATATCGGCTGGTCTTTTCCTGCTCGCATACCTCGGGCGTGCTCTCAGCGGTGGAAGGAGGGTTCTGCGTCACGGCGATCACCGAGAGTGCCGTGCCGCCGTCGCTGCGCCGCCTCGGGGCGGCTGAAGGGCTGCCGCCGCTGTTCGAGCTGACGGTCGGCTTGCTCATGGCGCCGCGCCCGGGACTGGCAGCGCAGCGCTTCGCCGACGCGCTCCGCGAGGAGATGAGCGCTTTCCGGCAGGCGGCGTGATCCGGTCCATTGCCCTTTCCTCCGCGCATCACTAGTGAAACAGCATGAAATTCCTCGACCAGGCCAAGATCTATGTGAAGGCGGGTGACGGCGGCGCCGGCTGCGTCTCCTTCCGCCGCGAAAAATTCATCGAGTTCGGCGGGCCCAATGGCGGCGATGGCGGGCGCGGCGGCGATATCGTCATCGAATGCGTGCAGGGCCTCAACACGCTGATCGATTTCCGCTTCCAGCAACATTTCAAGGCCAAGACCGGCGAGCACGGCATGGGCAAGGATCGACATGGCGCGAATTCGCCAGCGATCGTGCTGAAAGTGCCGCCGGGCACCGAGATCCTCGACGAGGACGGCGAGACCAAGGTTGCCGACCTGACCGAGCCCGGCCAGCGCTTCGTCTTGTGCAAGGGCGGCAATGGCGGCTTCGGCAACGCCTATTTCAAGACCGCGACCAACCAGGCGCCGCGCCATGCCAATCCCGGCCTGCCGGGCGAAGAGCGCTGGGTCTGGCTGCGCCTGAAGCTGATCGCCGATGCCGGCCTCGTCGGCATGCCCAATGCCGGCAAGTCGACCTTCCTTGCCACCGTCACGGCGGCGAAGCCGAAGATCGCCGATTATCCGTTCACGACCCTGCATCCCGGGCTCGGCGTCGTCCGTGTCGACGGGCGCGAGATGGTGCTCGCCGATATCCCCGGCCTGATCGAGGGGGCGCATGAGGGCCATGGGCTGGGCGACCGCTTCCTCGGCCATATCGAGCGCTGCCGCGTGCTGCTGCATCTGGTCGAGGGCACCAGCGAGCATGCCGGCAAGGCCTACAAGACCGTGCGGGAGGAACTGGAGGCCTATGGCGAGGGGCTGGCCGAGAAGCCGGAGATCGTCGCGCTCTCCAAGGTCGATGCGCTGACGCCGGAAGCGCTCAAGGAGCAGGTCGCGCGCCTGAAGCGGGCGGCCAAGCGCATGCCGATCATCCTCTCGGCGGCTTCGGGCGAGGGCGTCGATGCGGCGCTGCGCGCGCTTTTCGCCATCGTCGAGGAGGCCCGCCGCGAGGAAGAGCGCGAGAACGCTCCGGTTCAGGAGACCGGCTGGCGACCTTAAGGCGGAGCCGGTTCTTTAACGGAAATCCCTCCAGGCGCCGACGCGGTGGATGCTTTCGCGGTCGCGCTCGGCTTCGCCGAAGGGCGCGACTGGCCAGTCCCAGCTTTCATCAGGTGGCGGCAGTGCGACCCCGCGCGTGAGATCGAAGCGGTCGGTGACCGCGCCCGCCCGGTCACGCTCGATCATCTCGACATCGCTCAGCAGGACGACACGGCCGGGGAAGCGGCGGAGGTCGGCGAGATGCCAGGCAATGCATTGCGCCGGCAGGCCAGCCGGGAGCTGCTTCGCGCGAGCAGGATGATCGTCCAGCCAGTCCTCTATCGGCCAGGCAAGCTGCGACATCAGATTGGCGGAGATGACGAGATCGATGGCCGGATCGGCGATCAGGTCGGCCAGCGGGCCGATACGTCCGCCGTCTTCTTCGGCAAGCCAGCCCATGATGCCGGTGAGGTCGCGGGTCAGGAGTGTGACCTTTGGCCGGAAGCGCATGCGCAAGCGGATCTGCGGCAGGTGGACGGCATCGACCAGTAGAACCTGCTCGAAGCGCTCGCAGAGCAGGTCGAGCGGGATGTCGCGCAGCAGGCCCGAGCCAAGGACCACGGCCTTCCGATGTTGCGGCAGCTCTGCCATGACCCCTGTCAGCACCGCGCGACAGCGCTCGTGATGGGAGCTCCAGGCCCGATGCTGCCGGTTGCCGCGCGCCCAGAGCGCGACGCTTTCCCCGACGAGGCCGAGCCGGCGCGTCATCCGCGCGGCCGGTGTAGCCAGGCTCAGGACAAGCTCGGCGAGCATCGCCTGCTCAGATCAGGGCACCGCGGGCGGCGACGGGCCAGAGCGCCTCGACATGGGCATCGGGCCCGTGCAGGCCGCGGACGCAGACATACCAGTCGTGCAGGTTGACCGTCGGGTCGCAATGGCCGGGGATCAGCAGCAGGCGGTCGCCGCGATGCGGCACCGCGACCGGATCGCCGGTCAGGATGCCGTGCTCGTCGGATGGCTTGGTATAGATCACGCCCTCGCGGCGGAATGGCACCGGCATGCCGGAATCGACCGCCGCCGATTTGTGGCCCGCATCGACGATCGCGCGGTCCGGCACTGGCTTGCTCATCACGCCGGCGAGCACGAAGAGCGCATGCTCGAAGCTGCGGAAGGGCGTGCCGTCGGCCTGGCGATTGCGGGCGTAATCGGCGTCCATGAAGATGTAGGAGCCGGGCTGGATCTCGTTCCAGACGCCGGACTGGGTCTCCAGCTCATGGGTGCCGGTTCCGGCGCCGGTGACGATTTCGCAAGGCAGGCCGTGATGCTTGAGCCGTTCGATCGTGTTGCGGGCGGCGAGGCCGGATCGCTCGATCGCCTCACGGCGCTCGTCGATCGAGCGCATGTGCTGGGCCGAGCCGTGATAGGCATGGATACCGGCGAAGCGCAGCGTGTTGGAGCGCGCGATCGCTTCCGCCAGACGGACGGCTGCTTCGCCGGGCGCGGCGCCGCAGCGCCGGCCGCCGACATCGATCTCGACATAGACATCGAGCGTCACGTCGTTGCGGGCCGCGGCCTCCGCCGCCTCGCGCACGCCGTCGGGATGGTCGACGCAGAGACCGATCTTCGCCGAGCGGGCGATGCGGGCGAGACGATCGAGCTTGGACGCGCCGACGATCTCGTTGGTGACCAGCACGTCGCCGACGCCGCCGGCGACCAGTATTTCCGCTTCCCCGACCTTCTGGCAGCATTGCCCGACCGCGCCATGGGCGATCTGGCGCAGCGCGATCTCCGGGCTCTTGTGCGACTTGGCATGGGGCCGGAGCCGGATGCCATGGGCCTGGGTGAAAGCCGCCATGGCGACGAGATTGCGCTCGAACGCATCGAGATCGAGCACGAGGGCGGGGGTTTCGATCTCGGCGAAGCTCTGGCCGGGCTGGGCCGGCGGGGATAGCGGCATGAAGTCTCCTGAGTCGGTTGTGGCCATGGGAAGACAGCTTCGTGTCGGTAGCAAGGCCCCTCATTCAGGCCCCGCCATGCGCCAGTGGCGCTTGCAGGTCTGCCATGATAGGCCCCCGGCATGAAGATCGGCCGCGTCACCGACGATACCCTCGCGCTCTTTGCCCGTGTCTGGCGCGAGCAGGTCAGGTCCTATCTCCCGCAGATGCTGATGATTCTCGGGCTCGTCGTGGTCATCGCGGCGACGACGAGCTTCTACCCGCTATTGATCAAGGCGGCGTTCGACGCCTTCGCCGACCCGCTGACGGCCGAATCGACCGGCTTCGTCCGGCGCATGGAACGGCTGGTCTCGAAATCGATCGGCTACGATATCGGCGTCATCAACGCGGTCGCGACCGTCGTGGTGATCGTTACTGCGATCAAGGGTTTCTCCCTGCTCGCCCAGACGGTGATGACCAATAATGTCGTGAGCCGCATCGAGGCGAACATGCAGACGGCGCTCTACGGCCATCTGATCGATGCCGATCTGGCGCAGCTTCAACGCGAGAACCCGGCCTCGCTGACCCAGCGCTTCACGACGGACTTCACCTTCGTCAAGGAAGCGCTGACCCGCATCGTCAATATCGCGATCCGTGACGTGGTCACGGCGATCGCGCTGGTCGGCGCGCTGATCTGGATCGACTGGCAGATGACGCTGGTCGTGCTGCTGATCGCGCCGGTGATCGCTCATCCGATCGGCAAGATCGGCCGCAAGCTCCGGCGCATGGCCAATTCCCAACAGGAACAGACTGGCCTGATGGCCAATCTCGTCACCGAGAGCCTGCAGGGCGCCCGCGTCGCCAAGACCGACCGTCTCGAACCCTATCTGAAGAGCCGCGCCGCCAACGCCTTCGAGGCGATCCGGGCGCTGAAGATGAAGGCGGCCAATGCGCGCGGCCGGCTCGATCCGCTGCTCGAGGTCGGCGGCGGCCTTGCGGTTGCAGGCGTGCTGGCCGCCATCGGTGTGCGCATCACCTCCGGCAATTCGACGGTCGGCGATTTCACCGGCTATGTCTCGGCGCTGCTGCTCGCGGCCCAGCCAATGCGCTCGCTCGGCAATCTCAACGCCATCGTCCAGGAGGCCGGGGCTTCATTGAAGCGCTACTACGCGCTGATGGACGAGAAGCCGCAGGTGCTGGACCGCCCCGATGCGAAGCCGCTTTCGGTCGGGGCCGGCGAGGTCGCCTTCCGCCATCTGCGCTTCCGTTATCGCGAGGACCAGCGCGCGCTGGAAGGCATCGATCTCGTTGCGCAGGGCGGCAAGACCATGGCTCTGGTCGGCCGCTCGGGCTCGGGCAAGTCGACGCTGCTCGCGCTGGTGCCGCGCCTCTACGACCCGAACGAGGGTCGGATCGAGATCGACGGGCAGGACCTGCGCAACGTCACGCTGCGGAGCTTGCGCCGGCAGGTCGGCGTCGTCAGCCAGGACGTCGTGCTCTTCGACGACAGCGTGCGGGCGAATATCACCTTCGGGCGACCGGAAGCCTCGGAGGAGGAGATCATCGCTGCCGCGAAGGCTGCCGCCGCGCATGACTTCATCATGGCTATGCCTGGCGGCTACGACGCCCCGGTCGGCGAGCGCGGCCACAAGCTCTCGGGCGGCGAGCGCCAGCGCATCGCGATCGCGCGCGCTATCCTGAAGAACGCGCCGATCCTGCTGCTCGACGAGGCGACAAGCGCGCTCGACACGGAATCGGAGCGGCTCGTCCAGCAGGCCCTGGCGTCGCTGATGAAGGGGCGCACGACCATCGTCATCGCGCACCGGCTGTCGACCATCCGCGAGGCCGACATGATCGTGGTCATGGACGAGGGCAAGGTCGTCGAGACCGGCAGCCACGACGAGTTGCTGGCGCGCGACGGCGCCTATGCCCGGCTGCACCGGATGCAGTTTCTGGAAGGCTGAGCCTGCCGATTTGGCCGTGGATCCATGCCGTCATCCCGGGGCAAGCCCGGGGATGACGGCGTGTTTCAGAGCAGAATCAGTATGTGCTATCCGGCGGGCCGCTGCAGCGCCGCGTTCAACTCCCCTGCAAAGCTCACATCCAAGGGCGCGCCATCGCTCCAGCAATGGCGGACGATGGCGATGCGGCCTGAATCGATCAAGCTGTTCTCGTCGCCGGGACGGCTCGTGTGCGGCCGGCCGCGTCGGATGCGCCAGACGATCTTCACGCCTTCTTCCGAGACGATATCAGCCGCGCCCGCGATCTTGTCGCGTCCGATGCCGGCGAGTCCCACCTTGGCCGGCAGCTCTTTCGGGAGGTTCACGCTCAGGAACGTGCCCTCCCGGGTCCATTCAGCGCGCATCCGCCAGAGATTCTCGATCAGGGCGGCGAGCGCGGCGACGTCGCGCTCCTCGGAGGTTCCGCCCTTGGTGCGGGAGAAGCCGATGGCCGGAAGGTTCCAGAAGCTTGCCTCGCGGGCGATCGAGAGCGTGCCGGAATAGGCGGCATCCTCGGCGGCGTTGCGCCCGTCATTGACGCCGGAGAGCACGAGATCGGGCTGGCCGCCCTCGCGGAACAGCGCGGTCATCGCCGCGACGACGCAATCGGCCGGTGTACCGTTCAGCGCGTAGACCTGCGGTTCGCGCCGGCTCAGCGTCAATTCCCTATCGAAGGAGAGATGATGGCTCGCGGCCGTCCATTTCCGCTCGGGCGCGACGATCCAGATGTCGGAAGCGACGCGCGCGGCGGCCTTGCGCAGCAGGGCGATGCCGGGAGCGTCGATGCCGTCGTCATTGGCGATGAGGATGCGCATGGTCAGATCTCGATGGTATCGCCTGGCTTCAAGCCGGTGACGAGCTTGGGAATGTCGGCCGCGAGCGCGGCAGCGGTCGCGGCATTGCAGGAATGGGCGAGGATGCGGCCGGCGCCGCTGGCCGCGGCGAGCGCGATGTTCTCCGGGAGGGTTGGGTGGGTCGGGAAGCGCAGCCATTCGGCCTCGCTCGCGGCCAGCATGAGATCGGCCGGGCTGTCCTTGGGAATCCCGCCGGTCAGCAGGACCGGATGACGCTCGCGGCGGGCGTGGGCGAGTGCGGCCTTGGAGGGGCCGGCAAGCCCCATGCCGTCATCGACGAGCAGGGCGGCCTCCGGCAGGGGCTGTCCTTCCTCCCAGAGCAGCGCTTCGGCAAACCGTGCCGAGAGAATGTCGGCTGCACCTGGCTTGAGCCACGTCGAAGCCGCGATCTGCTGGGCGAGCGCCTCGCGCATCGAGGGGTGGATCGCGATCGGTGTGTCGATCAGTCCGATCAGCTCGACGGAGCGGCCGGAAAGCGGTGTCGGCAGCACGGCGCCTTGCGGATGATTGGCGAGCCAGCGCTTGATGGCTGCGCCGCGTTCGGCGGCGGGAGTGTGGTCGGCGCCGTAGGAGGCATCGACCAGCAGCAGGTCGCAGGAGGGCAGCGCGTCCATGGCGAAGACCGGGCTATCCGGCACGATGTCGCCGCAATAGCCGAGGCTGCGCCCGTCTGCGCTCAGGTGACACCAGATGCCGCCAACGACATGGCCGCTGCGGCCGGTGTGGATCGCGATCGGCCCTATGGCGAAGTCCATGCCGGCGTTGACGATCTCGACGGGGGCTTGTCCGGCGAGCTTCCGCTCCTCCGGCGTCGCATAGGCGGCCAGCGTCGCATCCGCTTCGCTCGCGGATTCGGCCGACATCAGGATCCGGCCGGCAAAGCCGTTGGCGAGGCACCAGCCCAGCGCTGCGACATGGTCCTCATGGGCGTGGGTCACGATGATCGCGTCGATGCGTTCGAGTTCGGCTCGCGTGATCGCCGGGTGGTAGGCGATCCCTCGTGCGCTGGTGTCGACGCCGGCATCGAGGAGGAGCCGGGTTCCGCCATGCTCGACGCCGATGCAGGTCCGGCCCTTCTCGCCGACCCCGCCATAAATCGTCAGTCTCATGCCGCCGGTCTCACGCAGCCTTGTCCAGGGGGATGCTCTCCGGGATGACCCAGCCGTCGGTGATGGCGATGCGGATCGTCTCCCCGGCCTGGGCTGGAGCGGGCTCGGCCGCGTCGAGATGCAGGACGATGTCCTGGTTGTTGGCGGGCCGCGCCTCCATGCGGAAGAAGCCACCCTGATAGGACAGGCGCTCGACCGTGGCCGGGAGGCCTTCCTGCCCGGTTGAGGCGATACCGATATCGCGGGCGCGCAGGCAGAGTTTTGCCTGGCCGGTAACGGCTTGGTCGGGCCGGCAGCGCACCATCGCCTCGACGCCGAGCACGCTGACCTTGCAATGGCCAGCTTGAGGCGCGGTGAGGATCGTTGCCGGCAGCACCATGCCTTCGCCGATGAAGCCGGCGACGGTCACGTTGGCGGGTTCGCGATAGAGCAGCGAGGGCGTCGCAAGCTGGAGCAGGCGACCGCGATCCATCACGGCGATGCGATCGGCCAGCGCCATGGCCTCGGCCTGGTCATGGGTGATGTAGACCATGGTCGTGCCGGTGCGCTCGTGGAAGCGCGAGAACTCCTCCTCCATCGAGGCGCGCAGATGGACATCGAGATTGGCGAGCGGCTCGTCGAGCAGCACCAGCGAAGGCTCGGTGACAAGGCAGCGGGCGAGCGCGACGCGCTGGCGCTGGCCGCCGGAGAGCAGGCCGGGCCGGCGTTCCGCAAAACCGTTCAGCCCGACGAGGTCGAGCGCCGCGGCGACGCGCTTGGCCCGTTCGGGGTCACGCACGCCGGCGACGGTGAGTCCATAGGCGACGTTCTCCGCCACCGTCATATGCGGCCAGAGCGCATAGGACTGGAAGACGATACCGAGCTTGCGATGCTCGGGCGGAATATGGGTTTCGGCCGAGGAGACGAGCCGGTCGCCGATGCTGATCCGGCCGCCGTCGAGCTTGTCGAAGCCCGCGATCTGGCGCAGCAGCGTGGTCTTGCCGCAACCGGAGGGGCCGAGCACGGCCAGGAACTCGCCGTCCTCGACCGCGATCGAGACGTCGTCGAGCGCGAGATAGGAGCCGAAGCGCTTCTGCGCGCGGTCGATGGTCAGTCGCGCCACGGCAGGACTCCCTGGGGCAGTTTCTGGGCGAAGAGGGTCGTCGATGCCATCAGGCCGATCGTGACGAGCACGGTCACGGCGGCCAGCGCCGAGGCATAGGTGGAATCGCCGCCCTGCTCGAAGGAGAAGACGACGACGCCCAGCGTTTCCGCGCCTGACGACCAGAGCAGGGCCGAGACGGTGAGCTCGTTGAAGGCGGTGAGGAAGACCAGGAGCGCGCCCGCCACGGCCGCCGGCGCGACCAACGGAAAGATGATGGTGACGAGCCGGCGCGGCAGGCCGGCTCCCGCGATCTGGGCGGCCTCCTCCAGGGTGCGGTCGATCTGGAGGTAGCCGCTGATGACGGGGCGCAGGCCCAGCACCAGGAAGCGGGCGAGATAGGCGAAGACGATGATCCAGATCGTGTTGTAGAGCGAGACGTTCAGCACCGGCAGCGGCTTGAGGAAGAGCAGGATCGCGGCGATGGCGAGCACGACGCCCGGCATGGCGTAGGGCAGTTCGGCCGCGAGATTGAGCAGGCGCAGGGCGCGGGATTTCTTCCAGACGATGAAATAGCCGAGCGGCACGCAGATCAGCACGATCAGGGTCGCCGCGCCCGCCGACATCAGGAAGGAATTGACGAAGGCGCGCTTCGAGGCGGCGTGCTCGAACAGCACATAGGCGTAGTTGGCGAGCGTCGCGGTCTTCGCGTTGAGCGGCACGCCGAAGGCGGGGATCAGCGAGGTCGAGAGCAGGCCGAGGAACGGCATGGCGAGCACGAGGATCGCGAAGCTCCACAAGCCGATCTCGACCGGCCGGCGCCAGCGGCCGAGTTCGAAGGGGCGTGCGGCGCTCGAGGTCGTGGTGATCCGGAAATCGCGGCGGCGCAGCATCAGGTCCTGCAGGAGGATGCCGGCCATCGCGATCACGCCGATCAGCAGGGAGAGGATCGCGACCTCGGAGAGCACGCCGGGGCCGAGGCCCGCGAGGCGCTGGTAGATCAGCGTCGGCAGGACCAGGAAATTGCCGGGAATGCCGAGGAATGCCGGAATGCCGAAATTGCCGAGACTGGAGACGAAGCAAAGCGCAATGCCGGCGACGAGCGGCGGCGTCATCAGCGGCAGGACGACTGTGCGCAGGACCGTGAACGGGCTCGCACCGGCGGCGAGGCCGGCCTCGATCAGCTCCTTCGGCAGGGCGCGCAGGCCCGCGCGCAGGGTCAGGAAGACCAGAGGCGCATATTGCAGGCCGAGCAGCAGGATGATGCCTTCGCGCGAATAGAGCGGGTTGCGGCTGCCGAGCGGCGGCGCCATGCCGATGAGCTTGAGCAGCGTGCTCGACGGGCCGAAGAGCTGGAGCCAGGCGAGCGCCGTGACCTGCGGCGCGATCATCAGCGGCAGGACGAAGCAGAAGGTGAAGGCGTTGCGGGCGCGGATATCGGTCAGCGTCGCCAGCAGTGCCACCGTGCCACCGATCAACGTCGCGAGGATCGTACCGGCAATGGCGGTGGTGAGGCTGTTCCAGGTCGCCGTCCAGGTCGCCGGGCTTGCCATGACCTTGCCGAGCGCCGTCGCCGAGAGCTGGCCGCCGGGGGCGAGGCCCTCGACGATCAGGCGCCCGATCGGCAGCAGCGACAGCAGCGCGACGAGGCCGACGAGCCCCCAGAGGAGGCCCGTCTCCTCGACGCGCGTGCGCAGCGTCGCGGGATCGGCGAGGGACATGCGCACTGCGTCCGGGCTCAGTTGCCGAACATCGTGGCGAAGCGAGCCTTGTCGGCCTCGGTCGCCTTGACCACGGCCGCGATATCGGAGGCCATGACGTTGATCTTGGTGCCTTCCGGCAGCCAGGCGGGCGAGCCAATGCCGGGCTTGGCGGGGATATAGCCCATGGCGAGCGCGAGCTTCTGGCCGTCATCGGAGAGGATGAAGTCGACGAAGGCTTTTGCGGCGGCCTCGTTCTTCGTGGTCTTCACGATCGCGACGGGCTCGGTCACCGCAGGCGCGCCTTCCTTCGGGAAGACGAACTCGATCGGCGAGCCCTGCTTCTTGGCGTTGAAGGCCATGAAGTCGACCAGAACGCCATAGGCCTTCTCGCCGGTCGCGACGGATTTCAAGACGGCGCCGTTGCCGCGCACGGCGACGGCCTCGTTGGCCTTCAGCCCCTCGAACAGCTTCCAGCCGAGATCGGGGCGCGCCGTCATGGTCGAGAGCATGATCGCGGCCGCGCCGGAATAGAGCGGGCTCGGCATCGAGATCTGGCCCTTGTAGGCGGGCTTGTCGAGATCGGTCCAGGAGGACGGCTTCTCCTTGGCGCCGGTGTTGTAGGCGATGCCGGTGGTGATCAGCTTCGAGCCGAAATAGGTCTTGTCGGCGTCGAAGGAGCCGGGCTGGAGGCCGTCGGTCCTGGCGCCGGGATAGGCGAGGAGCTGCTTCTGGCCCTTCAGGATTTCCATGCTCGCGGCATCGGCGATCAGGAGGACATCGGCACCGGGCTGACCCGCCGAAATTTCGGCGGCGAGCTTGCCCATCACCTCGGTCGTGCCGGAGCGGAAGATCTCGATCTCGACATTGGGATAGGCCTTCTTGAAGGCGGCGGTGGTCTGCGCCGCGTCCTTCTCGGGCTGGGAGGTGTAGAGCACCAGCTTGCCCGAGGGAACCTGTGCGAGGGCGGGTGCGGCGGCGAGCAGGGCGGCCGCGGCGGTCATCATCAGGCCGTGTCGCGTGAAGCGGCGTCGTGTCAGGGTCATGATCTCGTCTCCTCCGTTGTCGCGATGCCAACCTTTACGCCAGATGCGCCGGTCGATCTTCGTGTCAGTTCGTTTCCTGCCGATCATCCGCGCTGCGGCGACCGGCTGCCATCTTCCTTCACAGAAGCAGCTCGGGATTTTCAAGGGCCTCGCGCAGATCGGCCATGAATCTGGCCGCCGCGACGCCGTCGACGATGCGGTGATCCGAGGACAGCGTGAAATTCGCCATCGGCCTGAGCACGATCTGGCCATTGCGCCCGACCGGCTTGTCGACGGTGCGGCCGACGGCGAGGATCGCGCCCTGCGGCGGATTGATGATCGCGGTGAACGAGTCGACGCCGTACATGCCGAGATTGGAGATGGTGAAGGTGCCGCCGCCGAGTTCGGCCGGGGTCAGCGTGCGCTTGGCCATGCCCTCGCGCAATCTGGCGAATTCGCGGGTCATGGCCGGCATGTCCATGCCGCCGGCATCGCGCAGCACGGGCACGACGAGGTCGCCGTCGCGCTCCATGGCAATGCCGATATCGATACGCTCATGGAAGCGGGTCGCCTCACCTTCGACGGATGCGTTGATGACCGGGTGGTCGCGCAGGGCGCGGGCGACGATGCGGGCAATCAGCACGGTGAGGCTGGGCTTCGGCGCGCCGATGCGCTCGTGACGTTTGGCGAGGCGCCCGAGCAGGTCGCGCGCGGCGCTCATCTCGATCTCGGAGGTGAGATAGAAATGCGGCGCGGTGCGCATGCTCTCGGAGAGCCGGTTCGCGACGATGCGACGGATCGCTGAGAAGGGTTGCAGGCGACCTTCGGAAACATTCGTTGAAAGAGTCGGCGCGGGGCGCGCGTCCTGTGCCGGAGTGCAGCGAGGCCGTTGTTCCAGATGGCGTGTCACATCCGCTTCGCCGATGCGTCCGCGTGGGCCGGTGCCGGTCACGGTCTTCAGGTCGAGCGCGTTCTGGCGGGCGATGCGGCGGGCGAGCGGGGTGGCGCGCAGCCCTGACGAAGTGGGAGCAGCCGCCATCACTGGAGCGACCTGCGCCTCTGCTTTCGGAAGCGATGTGGCAGCCGCCACGGTAGCCGCAGCGGCTGCCGGCTCGGACGGCGTGGTGGCGGCCTCACCGTCGAGGTAGATCCACGCAACGGGGGTTCCGACCGAGATCGGCACGCCGGTCTCAGCCTTGATGTTCCGGATCGCGCCGCTGGCGGGGGCCTCGACCTCCATCACGGCCTTGTTGGTGCCGATCTCGAAGATGGTGTCGCCCTGGCGGACCAGATCGCCTTCCTTGACATGCCAGGCCTCGATCGTGCCCGTCTCCATGTCCATGTCGACCTTGGGAAGGATGACCTCGATGGGCATCAGGCTTCCCCGCGGCGGACGAGGTTGGTGGCGGCGGTGACGATGTCGTCCTCCTGCGGGACGGCCGCCTTCTCCAGCACAGGGTTGTAGGGGATCGGCGCATCGGCGCCGCCGAGCCGGATGATCGGCGCGTCGAGGAAATCGAAGACCTCGCTCTCGGCGATCATCGCCGAAATCTCGGCACCGATGCCCATGGTTTTCACGCCCTCGTAGACGACGAGCAGGCGATGCGTCTTGCGCACGCTCTCGGCGATGGTGGTGAAGTCGATCGGGCGGATCGAGCGCAGGTCGATCACTTCGGCCGAGATGCCTTCGCTGGCCAGACGCTCGGCGGCGGCCTCCGCCTTGAGGGCCATGATCGAGGAGCCGACGATGGTGAGGTCCGTGCCCTCGCGGCGGATCGCGGCCTTGCCGATCGGAACGCGATAGGCCTCGGCGGGAACGTGGCCCTTGGTCTTGTAGAGCAGCTTATGCTCGAAGATCAGGACGGGGTTGGGATCGTCGATCGCGGCGAGCAGCATGCCCTTGGCGTCATGCGGTGTGCTCGGCTGGAGAACCTTGAGGCCCGGCACATGGGCGAACCAGGCTTCCAGGCTCTGGCTGTGCTGGGCGGCCGCACCCGTACCTGAACCGCCGGGCAAGCGCACCACCATCGGCACACTCGCCTTGCCGCCGAACATGAAGCGGATCTTGGCCGCCTGATTGACGAGCTGCTCCATCGCGAGCGTGACGAAATCCGAGAACTGGATCTCCAGCACCGGGCGCATGCCGGTGATGGCCGCGCCGACCGCTGCCCCGGCGATACCGAGCTCGCTGATCGGCGTGTCGATGACCCGCTCCTTGCCGAAGCGGTGGACGAGATCACCGGAGACGCCGAAGGCGCCGCCATAGACGCCGACATCCTCCCCGAACAGGAAGACGCGCTCGTCTGCCTCCATGGCCTGAGCGAGCGCCTCGCGCACGGCCTCGGCATAGGAGAGCTCGCGGATCTCGCTCACGGCTTCGAGCGTGTCAGAGGGCATAGACGTCACGGGTCAGGTCTTTCGGATCGGGGTCCGGGCAGGCGCGGGCGAATTCGACGGCGGCGTCGATGTCGCGCTGGGCGTCCTCTTCGAGCTTCATCAGCGCGGCAGCGTCGAAGCGGTCATGCGCCTTGAGCTCGTCCTCCAGCCGCCGGATCGGGTCCTGGTTGCGCCATTCCTCGATCTCCTCCTTGGAGCGGTAGAGGTTCCGGTCGCTCTTGGAATGGCCGCGCCAGCGATAGGTCTTGCACTCGATCAGCGAGGGGCCTTCGCCGGAGCGGGCACGCGCGATCGCGACCTTCGCGACGGCCGCGACGCCGGCAAGGTCGTTACCATCGAGGCAATGGCCGGGCATGCCGTAGGCGCTCGCGCGGTCGGCGACGTTCGGCACCGCCATGGCGCGGCCGATATCCATCGACATGCCGTATTTGTTGTTCTCGCAGACGAAGACGACCGGTAGCTTCCAGATCGAGGCCATGTTGAGCGCCTCGTGGAAGGCGCCCTCGTTCGAGGCGCCGTCGCCGAAGAAGACCATGCAGACCCGGCCGTTCTTCTGGGCCTTGATGCTCATACCGACGCCGACCGCGATCGGCAGGCCGCCGCCGACGATGCCGTTGGCGCCGAGATTGCCGCCCTCGACATCGGCGATATGCATCGAGCCGCCGCGGCCCTTGCAGTAGCCGGTCTCCTTGCCGAAGAACTCGGCGAACATCAGCCTGGGCTCGGCGCCGCGGGCAATGCAGTGGCCATGGCCGCGATGGGTCGAGAGGATGTAGTCGTGCGCTTCGAGCGGCAGCGTCGTGCCGACGGCGCTGGCTTCCTGGCCGATCGACAGATGCATCGTGCCGTGGATCAGGCCGCGCATATAGCTCGCCTCGGCCGCCTCCTCGAACTTGCGGATCAGGTGCATCCGGGTCAGCGCCTGCGCCACCGTCGCGTCGTCGAGCGCGGCGAGTTCCGGCCGCTGGTTCGGCTTCTGGTCAGCGCTCATGAATGGGCTCCGGTGGTCAGCGCGGCGATCATCGCGTCCTGGGCGCGGCGCACTTCGACGATCTTCAATCGCTCGTCGGGCGTGGCGTCGGACAGCGTGATGAGTTCGCCCTTGCGGACGGGCCGCGTCATGGTCGCGCCCTGGGCGAGGCCGATCGGCAGCGCCTTGCGCGCCTGGGCATCGGCGCGGGAGAGGGCGAAGCCGCGATAGCCGTATTCGCCGATGGCATCGAGCGTCTCGCCGGCCGCGAGATCGCGCTTGGCGACGCAGCCGACTTCCGAGGTCGGCACCGGCAGCGGGCGCATATGGCTCTGGTTGAAGATGACGGCGGCGGCGGCCGAGAGCGGCACTTCCAGGCTCGTCAGGTGATAGGGCCGGAAGAAGGAATAATAGGGGCCGGGGCCGAGATGCAGGTCGCTCATCCGCTCGCGGACGCGGGGATGGCGCATCTCGGTGATGGCGAAGACGCCGGGCGCGACGCCCTTTGCCACCGAGAAATCGACGATGCCCTTCCGGGAGAGCAGGCCGCCTTCCTCCTTCGGGCAGAAATAGTTCTGGAGTTCGTCCTTGGGAGCGGCCGGGCCGTGCATGCCGGGGATATCCGGCACGAAGCCGCAGGCATTGGCGATGGCGACCATCTCGACCATCGTCTTCGAGCCGTCGACGAACTCGACGAGCATGCGGGGATTCATGTTCCGGCGCGTGGCTTCCTCGACATAATCGGCCGGTACGGCGTCGATGCGGAACGGGTTGTTCTTGCCCTTGCCGGCAGCGACCACCGGATAGCCCATGGCGCGGACGAAATTGATCAGCTCCATCGCGGCGGCGGGCTCGTCGCCGGCGCCGAGCGTGTAGACGACGCCGGCCTTGGCCGCCTCGACCGCGAGATAGGAGCCGATGGTGATGTCGGCCTCGACATTCATCATCACGATATGCTTGCGCGCGGCGATGGCCGTCAGCGCGACGCGCGAGCCGGCTTCGGGATTGCCGGTGGCGTCAATGATGACGTCAACGTTGGGCGAGCGGCAGATCAGGTCGAGCGAGGTCGTGGCGGCGATGCGGCGCTTGCGTCTGCTGGCATCGAGCCCGGCCTCGTCTCTGACGTTGTCGACATCGCCCTTGCGCCCGGCAAGCGCGGCAGCCTCGGCGACGCGATCCGGTGCGATATCGGCGACGGCGGCGATCTCGATGCCGGTCATCTGCGAGATCTGGACGACGATGTCGGTGCCCATCTGGCCGGCGCCGATCAGGCCGACGCGGACCGGCTTGCCGGCCCTGGCGCGCAATTCGAGGGCTTCGGCCAGGGACAGACCGGCGACGGGCGCGCCCAAAGGCGGCTGCGGCTGGATCGCGGCCATCGTCGATATCACTCCCTAGGACATATGTTCTTATGTAGGAACAAAAGAACATGTCATTCGTCCTGTCAAGCGCACAGATGTTCAAACGGGTTGCCTTGGACCGTGGGATGCGGTGATGCTGGCGGAAGCGCCCGAGACGGCGCGGCAGGGAGCGCTCGTGGAAGACGCATTCGGAGCAGGGCTGGTTCAGGGTGAGATGCCGGTGGCGGAGGCGAAGGTCCGCGCCGCCTGGCTCTATTATGTCGAGGGCCTGACCCAGGAGCAGATCGCCGAGGCGCTCGGCCTGAGCCGGATCAAGGTGATCCGCATGCTGGCGGCGGCGCGCAGCGAGGGGCTCGTCAAGATCAGAATCGATGCGCGCTCGGCCCGGCAGGCGGGGCTTGAACGTGGGCTCGTCACGGCTTTTGGCCTGAAGGAGGCGGTGGTCGTACCGGCGGCGCGCGATGCGGCCAGCGTCTCGGCGCTGGTCGGCTATGCCGCCGGCTTGTGGCTCTCCGACAAGCTCACCGACAACATGTCGCTGGCAGTCGGCTGGGGGCAGACCCTGCATCTGGCGCTCCGGGGCATGCAGCCGCGCCAGGTCGAGGCGATGTCGGTGGTGTCCCTGCTCGGTGGCCTCACCCATTCGCGCAGCATCAATCCCTCGGCGGTGGCGCGCCGCGTCGCCGACATGTTCGGTGCCGACTGCTTCCAGCTAACTGCGCCGGTCTTCGTCTCGAATGCCGAGATCCGCGATGCGCTCTGGCGCGAGCCGACCCTGCGGGACCTGCTCGACCGGGCACGCGCAGCCGATGTCGCGCTGGTGAGCGTCGGCGATCTGGTGCCGGACTCGACGCTGTTCCGCGAGGGGCTCTTGCCGCAATCGGATCTGGCCGGCTTGAGGAAGGCCGGGGCGGTCGGCGACCTCGTCTGCCATTTCATCGATGCCGAGGGCGAGCTGGTGGACCATCCGGTGAACCGGCGTATCATGGCGGTAAGCCCGGCCGATCTCAGGGGCATCGGCCTTGTCGCGATTGCGGCCGGCGGCGCCCATAAGGAACACGCGATCCGCGCGGCCTTGCGGGCGAGTGCCGCGAAGGTGCTGATAACCGATGAAGGCGCTGCCGAGGCCCTGCTGGCCGGTAGCGGGAAACAGGCGGCAGAGGGAGCCGAACCGGAGAGACGCCATGGCCAATAATTTCGAGCAGTTCGCGCGCAACTCCCTGCAGTTCCGGCCCTCCGACATCCGCCTCATGCTGGAGCGGGTGCATTCCCATGTCGTGAAGCCGCGCATGTCGGCCGAGGAATTGCTTGAGGTGGTGCAGGGCCTCGGCTTCGAGACGGTCGAGGCTTTCGGCGACCAGATCGGGCTGGAGCGTCGTACCTCCGAAAGCTGGGCGCGCTATGGATTGTCGCGCGATGCGGCGCAGTTGCTGCTGGCGCTGCTCAACTATCGCCAGCGCCTGCTCGACGCGATGGACGATTTCGAGAAGACGACCCAGATCCCGCTGGACGGCTTTTTCGAGAACCAGCGGCTGCCGTAACGCTCTTCGAGCTGCGTGAGGTTATCGCTGGTCATCCCGGGCGGAGCGCAGCGGAGACCCGGGATCCATTCCCGAACCTCCAACGGAAGCGCTCCGGNGCTCTTCGAGCTGCGTGAGGTTATCGCTGGTCATCCCGGGCGGAGCGCAGCGGAGACCCGGGATCCATTCCCGAACCTCCAACGGAAGCGCTCCGGAATGGATCCCGGATCGGCGCCGCTTCGCGGCTTGTCCGGGATGACGGCGTGTTGCTCTTACAAACGGCTCAGCGGCAGAAGTCGGCGCAGCCGGCTTCCCAAAATGCTTTGCCGGATTCAAGCGTCAGCACGGACGGGCGCGGCTTGCGGCCGGGCAGGTCGGCGGGGACGGGCTTGACCTGCTCCCACCAGCCATGGGCGCATTGCGAGCGGAAGGCCATCTGGTCGGAGATCGAGGTTCCCTCCTGCTCCAGCACGGTGTCGAGCGTTGCGCAGGCTTCCTGCAGGCGAATGTCATGCGCATCGCTCGAATCATTGGCGTAATCGTGGAAGGCCTCGGTGAAGGCCTCCATCTCGCGCGCGATATGCGGCCAGTCGCTGCGGCCGAGATTCCAGGCGTCCATCCATTCGCCCACGACGGTCTCGACGGCCTCGGCCTTCGGCTTGTCTTTCACCTTGCGAGCCGTGGTCAGCATGTGACGCATCAGTTCGGCGCGGGCATGGGCGTGGCGGGCACGCAAAGCCGCTTCCTGCATCTGCGCAATGGCTTCCGCCGCTTCCTGCTGCAGCGCTTCGACGAAATGCGGCATGGTCTGATCTCTCAAGGCAACGTGGCGAGGCGTTCGATCATCCGCTCGAACAGGTCATGGGCCTTCACGGTCGCGACGACATGGGCGTTGGGCTCGCGTCTGAGGCGGCCGTTCCAGTCGATCGTGGTGCGCCCGCGCAAGGGGCCGTCGCCGGTCTCGATGGCGACGAAGCAGTCGCGGCCCTCGAACAATTCCGGCCAGAGCAGGTAGGCGATGACGCAGGGGTCGTGCATCGGGTGGCCGTTCGAGCCGAGCCCGCCGGGGCGCGGGCGCGTCAGCATGCCGTGAACGGCTTTTCCCGTGGCGGTGCCGAGCGCGCCGATGCGGGCGACCTGATCATGGCTGGCGATGGCCTGCAGCGTGACGCCGAGGCCGAACATCACGATAGGCCGGCCGGAATCGAACACGACCGCTGCAGCATGCGGATCGACATAGGTGTTGAATTCGGCGGCGGGCGTCATGTTGCCGATGCCGATGGCGCCGCCCATCAGGATGATACGCTTCACCTTGGGCAGGATGTCGGGCGCCAGCCGGAACGCGAGCGCCAGATTGGTCAGCGGCCCGAGCGGGCAGAGCGTGATGCCATCCGCGGGAGCCGCACGGCAGATGTCGATGATCGCCTGCACGGCATGGCCGGGTGCTGCCTCGCTCCTCGGCTGGGGCAGACCGGCACCGGCGAGCCCGTCGGGGCCGCAGACGAACTCAGCGGTTTCCAGCGCGAAGACCAGTGGGCCTTCGGCGCCGCGATGGAGAGGGATGTCGCCACGGCCGGCGAGATCGCGAATGCGCAGGGCATTCACTGTCGTCTGCGCGACAGGGACATTGCCGGCGACGGTGGTGATCGCCCTGAGATCGATCCGCCCGGCGCTGGCGAAGGCGAGGAGCAGGGCGACGGCATCGTCCTGGCCGGGATCGGTATCGATGATGATGGTCTCACGCATCTCAGGCCGCCCTGGCGTTGCCGGCCATGATCAGATGGGCGATGTCGTCGGCGCCGAGGTCGCCGAGTGGTCGGTCGACATATTTGCGGCCGGCGCCCATGATCACGACGCGATCGGCCAGCGCGACCACGTCGCGCATGTTGTGGCTGATCAGGATGACGGTGCGCCCGTCGGCCTTGAGCTTGCGGATGAGGTCTAGAACCAGCGCGCTTTCCTTGACGCCGAGCGCGGCGGTGGGTTCATCCATGATGATGATCTCGGCGTTCCAGCGCAGCGCGCGCGAGATCGCGACGGCCTGGCGCTGGCCGCCGGAGAGGCGTTCGACCGGGCGCGTCATGTCGGTGACGGCGGCCGAGAGCTGCGCGAGATAGCGCTGAGATTCCGCGATCATCTTCTTCTTGTCGAGGATGCGCAGGAAGGGCAGCAGCACGGGCTTGGTCAATTCCGAGCCCATGAAGACGTTCTGGGCGATGGAGAGACGCGAGGCGAGCGCCAGATCCTGGTAGATCGTCGCGACGCCGTTCTCCAGCGCGTCATGCGGCGAGGCGAAGGTGACCGGCTTGCCGCGCAGGCTGATCGTTCCGCTCGTCGCCTCCTCGGCGCCGGAAATGACCTTGATCAGGCTCGACTTGCCGGCGCCGTTGTCGCCGCAGAGCGCCACGACCTCGCCCTTGAAGATGTCGAGATCGACATCGCGCACGGCGACGACAGGGCCATAGGCCTTGCCGATGCCGCGCAGCGAGAGGAGGGGGGTGGGATCGGTCATGGTCTGTCCGGGAATTGGCAGCCGCAAGGTTCCGCCACGCCCGGGGCAGGCCCGGGCATGACGGTTGCTGTCCTCACTTCTTGAGGAACTGCTGGACGTTGTTCTTGTCGACCAGCACGGCTTCCGTGAAGAGATAGGGACCCGAGGTGATGCTCTCCTTCGGCTTCTTCTCGACGACGATCGCCTGGATCGCGTCGACCGCCTGCTTGCCCATCTCGTCGAAGGGCACCGCGACGGTCGCCATGAAGGTCGAGTTCGGGTCGGCGATGCGCTCATAGCTTTCCTTGCCGCCATCGACCGAGACCAGCGGGATCTGGCCCTTCTTCACGCCCTGAGCCTGCAGCAGGTCGTCGATGATATAGGCCTGGCCATCGAACGAGGCCCAGATGCCGTTGATCTTGCCCTGGTTCTGCAGGAGCAGCGCCTGCATGCCGGCGCGGACGTCGTCGCGCCAGCTCTGGGTGCGGGCCATCGAGAACTTGCCGAGCTCCTTCACCGCCTGGTTCTCGGCGAGGACGGCGTCGAGCAGGCGGCCGCGGATTCGCGAGGCGACGTTGAGGTCGAAGCGGGCAGAGACGATGTTGCCCTGATAGCCAAGCTGGCCCAGCAGGTAGAGCGCGGCATCGGCGCCGACCTTGTACTCGTTGGTCTGGATGTCGAAGAGCGCATGCGGGCTCGAACCCGACTGCACGGTGATGACCGGGATCTTGGCATCCTTCGCCGCCTTGAACTGGGCATCGGCCTCGACCGGCTTACCCATGGCGATGATGATCGCATCGACCTTCTTGGCGATCAGCGCGTCGAACTGCTCGGCATGCTTGGGCAGCGCGCCTTCCGAGTTCAGCAGCGTGACGTTCCAGCCCTTGGCCTTGGCGGCCGCCGCCGCGGCATTGGCGACGCGGGCATGCGTCTCCGAGGTGAACTGGAACCCGATGATGCCGAGCTCGAAGGCTCCGGCCGATTGGCTGAGCGCGATGAGCGCCGCGGCGGCCATCAGTATTTTCCTGAAACCGAACATGAAACCCACTCCCCTCATTCTGTTTGTCGTTGTCGAAATCAGACCTTGAACGCCGCCTTCTTCATCGCGCTGGCCGAGAAGGCGACAGAGCCGATGATGATCGCGCCGAGCACGATGTCCTGGATGTAATAGGGCGCGCCCATCAGCACCAAGCCGTTGCCGAGCACCTTGAGTACGAGTGCCGCAAAGACCGTGCCGGGGATGTTGGGTTTGCCCGGCTCGAACATGGTCATCCCCAGCAGGACGGCGGCGATGGCATAGAGCAGGTAGTCGCCGGCCATGTTCGGCGCGGCCGAGGACAGGTTGGCGGCGAGCAGCATGGCCATCAGGCCAGCGAAGACGCCCGAGAGCAAGAGTCCGATGCGCTTCATCCGGGCGGTGGCGATGCCGGCGAGCCGCGCCGCCTCGTCCGCCTCGCCGGTCGCGACCATATGGGCGCCGGTCCGCGTCCATTTGACGAGCCCGTAGGCGAAGAGCGTGGCGCCGGCCATCCAGAGCACGAGATTGGGGATGCCGAAGGTGTACCCGCGGGCAAGCCCGGTGAAGCCGACCGGCCAGCGCCCGACGAAGGCGACGCCCTGCGTAATCATGAAGGCGAAGCCCTTGGCGATCGCCGCAGTGCCGAGCGTCATGATCAGCGAGGGAATGCGCAGCACGGTGACGCCGTAGCCGTTCAGCGTGCCCAGCACGATGCCGACACCGATGGCGGCCGAGACCGCGACGGCCGGCGGATACTGCGCATGGACGAGCCAGCCGCAGACGACCGCCGCGAGGCTCGCCATCTCCGCGACGGAAAGGTCGAGCTCTGCGACGGTGAAGGCCAGCGCGAAGCCGAGCGCGAGGATGGCGAGGAAGCTCGTATCCTTCAGCACGTTGATGATGTTCATCGTGCTGGCGAAATTCGGGGCGAAGATCAGGAAGAACAGGATCAGCGCGAGGCCGGCGAGCGCCGTGCCGTAGCGTCCGATCAGTTCGCGCGGGTCGATGCGGCCCAAGCTCAGCTTTCCTTCTTCGCCATCATACGCGCCGGCGTCAGTCCTCGAATCGTCGGCATGACCAGTCCTTTACGTCGCGCTTGCCAGGTTGGCGAGGCCGGGCAACGCGGCGGTGTTCTGCGCCAGCGCCACGAGATCGGCCGAGATCGGCGCGAGTGCCGCCTCGCTCTGCCGATAGAGGGCATAGAGCGCGTTATAGGCCGGCAGGCGCGCCGGGTCGGGTTCGTAGCGCCGGGCGATCGTGACAAGCGCGCCCTGCGCGGCTTCCAGCGACGTGAAACGGCCAAGGCCCGTCCAGGCGATGATCGCGGCGCCGAGCAGGCCGGGTTCCCTGGCCGTGCCGACCGCGATGGGACGGCCGCAGATATCGGCCTTGACCTGTGCCCAGACGGGGTTGGCGGCGGCGCCGCCGCCGAAACGGATCTCGTCGACGCGGCTGCCGAGCGCGCCTTCCGCTCGTTCCAGCACGAGCCGGTTCTGGCAGGCGACGCCTTCGAGCACGGCATAGGCGAGGTCGGTCGGGCCGTGCTGGCGGCCGAGCCCGATGAAGGCGCCGCGCAGGTTCGGGTCCCAATAAGGCACGCGCTCGCCCTGCAGATAGGGCAGGAAGATCAGCGGCTGCGGATGGCGTGGGCCGGCGAGCAGGCGCTCGATGGTGTCGCCGACGGGGCCATTGCCGCCGAGCAGGCCGGCGAGCCAGGCAGCGGTGTCGGCGCCGTTCTGGCTGGGGCCGCCGAGATGCCAGAGGCCGCGCCAGTCGACGGAGATCAGCCCCTCGGCTTCCGCCTGCTCGGGGCCGAGCACGCCGAGCACCTCGGTGGTGCCGGAGATGTTGTAGGCATAGCCCGGTCGCAGCGCGCCGAGCCCCGCGACCGCTGCCCAGGTGTCGTTGCAGCCGCAGAAGACGGGGATGCCGGCGAGCTTGTCGAAGGGTGCGGGCAGATCGGATTGAACGGAGGCGACGATCTCGGTGGGCTCGAGGATGGCCGGGATCACGCTTGCCGACAGGTCGATGGCATCAAGTCCCGAGCGGCCATTGGCGCTGTCGGTGCAGGCGATCAGGCGTGCCAGCGAGACCGGGTCGCTTGCCTGTCGGCCGGTCAGCCGGAAGTTCAGATAATCCTTGGGCTCCAGCACACAGGTTAGCGCGCGGACGTTCTCCGGCTCGGCCTCGGTCAGCCAGGCGAGGCGCGCGAGCGGGTGGAAGGCATTGATGCGGGGGGCCTCGGGATGATCGGCCAGTTCTTTGCGCAAGCGGGCGGCGGTGCCGTCCGAGCGCGCATCCTTCCAGGTCATGGCCGGACGCAGTTCCTGACCATTCCGGTCGAGGAAAACCTGGGTCCGGGTCACGCCGCAGATCGCGATGCCCTGGATGCTCGCGAACAGCTCCGGCGCCTGTTCGGCGAGTTTGCCGGTGGCTTCGAGCAATAGCGCCCACCAAGCCTGTGCTGACACTTCCGAGCGGTCGAGATGGTCGTTCAGGAGGGGGCCGGGGACAGCATGCTCTGCTCTCGTCACACCATGCCCATCGATCAGCGCGGCGCGGAAGCTGCTGCCACCGAGATCGCAGGCGAGGACCATGCTCATCGTCCAGCCCTGACCGAGGCGAGACGATGATCGGGCGGAAGAGCGGATTTCACGAGGCAACCTTCAGGCATCGACCCTTGGAGCGTCATAAATCGCCTGCGAGTCAAGGACCGCCCATTCAGGCGCTGCGCTTGGCAGCCTTCAAGATATCGTCGACCAGCCTTTGCGAGGCCAGCGCTTCCTCTCCGGTGACGACCGGGTCGCGGCCCTGCTCGATCGCATCGAGGAAATCGGCGATGACGGCGCGGTGCGCGTCATGCGGGAAATCCATGATGTTGGCGCCGCTGCCGGTCGAGCCCTCGGCCTCGACGATCTCCTCGCGCCCGTCGAGATAGGCGAGGCGCAGGCGACCGCCGATCAGGGCGGCAAAGCCCTTGGTGCCGGTGATCTCGATGCGTTCGGGATAGCCGGGATAGGCGGCCGTGGTCGTCACCAGTGTGGCGGGGGCGCCGTTGCCGGTTTCCAGCAGGGCCGAGACGTAGTCCTCGGTCTCCATGCGGTGGAGAGCCGTGGTGCGGGCCTGCGCCGCGACGACCTTGGAAACCCCGACGAGCGAGCGGAACAGGTCGAGCGAATGGATCGCCTGCGTCAGCAACACGCCGCCGCCGTCGCGGGCCAGCGTGCCTCGGCCGGGCTCGTCGTAATAGCTCTGCGGGCGCCACCACGGCACGGAGAGGAAGGCGGCTTCGATCGTGCCGAGCTCGCCGGAATCGAGGGCGGCTTTGAGGCGCAGGCTTGCCGGGCGGAAGCGATGCTGAAGCGTCACGCCGAAGGTCTTGGCCGTCCGGCGGGCGGTATCGACGAGGCGCTGGCCGCGTTCACTGGTCAGCTCCAGCGGCTTCTCGGCGAGAACATGTTTGCCGGCTTCAAGGCACAAGGCGGAAACGTCGAGATGGCTCGATGGCGGCGTCAGTACGATGCACGCGTCCACCGCAGGATCAGCCAGTACGGCATCGAGATCGGTCGTGGTCGGGAAGGGGAACTGTGCGGCATAGGCCTTGGCCCGGTCCGGCGTGCGGCTGACCGCCCATCGCGTCTCGGCGCGATCGGCGAGGTCGAGCAGGCTCTTCGAATGCGGCAGGGAGGCGGGGCCGAGCCCGATCACGGCGATGCCGAGCTTGCGTGTCATGATGGGAGTTTCCTCAAGCGCGAGCGGCTGGTTTCGCCGGCAACCATGCCGCTTTCGCCTGCGCTTCCAGTGCGAGCCGGCAGACGGTGAAGGCGTGGCGCTGGCTCATCGCGGTTTCGCTGCGGTTGGCGATATCGGCGACGAGATTGCGAAAATAGGTCAATGGCTCACTGGCGGCATCGATATGACGGGTGCCGGCCTTGTCGACGAGAAAGACATGGTCTGTGCCGGGGCGGCCGGCGATGTCGACATATTTACGCAGTTCGATCGTGCCTTCGGTGCCGAGGATGGTGAGGCGGCCGTCACCCCAGGTCGGCAGGCCGTCGGCCGTGAACCAGTCGACGCGGACATAGCCGCCGGCCCTGTCGCTGCGCAGCAGAATCTCGCCGAAGTCCTCGAAATCGGGGAAGTCCGGCCCGCCGAAATGGCCGACGCCCGAGGCGATGATTTCCGCATCGTCGGAGCCGGTAAAATGCAGGAACTGGTCGATCTGGTGTGAGGCGATATCGGTGAGGATGCCGCCATAATGGCGCTTGTCGAAGAACCAGTCCGGCCGGATCGCGCGGTTGAAACGGTGTGGACCCATCCCGAGCGTCTGCACGACCCGGCCGATCGCGCCGTCGGCGATCAGCTTGCCTGTGATGATCGTCGCGGGGACTATGAAGCGCTCGGAGAAGCAGATCGAGAAGATGCGCCGGGTCTCGGCGACCGCCTGCTCAACCGCGGCGAGCTGGTCGAAGGAGGTGACGCCGGGCTTGTCGACCATGACGTCCTTGCCGGCCCGCATGGCCTGGATGGCGATGGCGGCCCGTTCGGCGGGAATGGCGGCGCAGACGATCAGGTCGATCGTGGGATCGTCGATCAGCCGATCGGCCGTGCTCTCCGCCAGATCCGGGAAGCGCTCGCGAAAGCCGGTGAGGACACGCTCGTCGCTGGTCGCGGGATCGAAGCCGACGCAGGTCGCGCCGGCTTCGAGGAGACCACCGACCATATGATAGATATGGCGGTGGTCGAGGCCGATGGCGGCGAAGCGCATGGAAGGGTCTGTTCTCGTCATGGACGTGGCTCTGATCGGGCCAAAACGTCCGAGAGCAAGGAGGAGCCCGCCGCCCGATGCCTTATGGCATCGGGCAAGGGACCGACACGGCTGTCGGGCGTTTTCGCCCGACCCCGCAGGGGCGCGGGCCTTTTGGGTGGCTGGTGCGTCGCATAGCCTTGCAAACCGGGCGGTTTGCTGCGGCTAAGCTCCTGCCCGCCGCCCAAAATGCCCAGCGTCAGAACCGCGTCCATGACGAGTACAGACCCTTATTGCGGTGCGTTGTGGCCGACGCCGATTTCCTGGTCCCAGCGCCGGAAAGCGGCGACGAGACGCTCGGGCGTCAGCGGGGGCCTCGTCGGCAGACTGGTGATCAGCCCGTCATATTCCGGCCGGCCGTATTCGGCGAGGATGTCGCGGCTTTCCTGCGGCGCCATGGCGAGCGTCACGCCCTTGATCGCCGGGCCCGGATAGAAATAGCCCTTGTCGTAGGTCACCGCCTGCGCCTCAGGCTTCAGCATATGGGCCATCAGCGCGACCAGCGCCGGCATCTTGTCGGCCGGGACGCCCTTGGGGATGCACATGAACTGGGTGTCGGGAATCCAGTGCGTATTGGCGAGGACGAAGACCTTGGCTTCCTTCGGCACGATTCCGAGGACGCGCGGGTTGATGTCCCAGCCCAAAGTCGAGACGATGACGTCGCGGGTGCCTTCGCCGAGCTCCTTCATCGTCGCGGCCGTACCGCCGGGATAATAGTCGACGCCGGTGCCGAGTTCCTTGAGATAGGCCCAGGTCTTGTCCCAGCCCTTCATCGGGTCGGTCGGGTCGGCATCGCCGAGAATGTAGGGCAGGCCCTGCAGCCAGGTCCAGCCGGGGCCGGAATTGACGGGGCGGGCATAGGTGAAGCGCTTCGGGTTCTGCTTGACATAGGCGAGCAGTTCCTCGGCCGTCTTCGGTACGGTCTTGAGACGCTCGGGGGCGTATTCGAAGAGCGGGCCGGAGGGCGAATAGACCACCGCGACGCCTTCGTTCTGGCCGAAATTGCGCTGCATCATCAGCGCCTGCTCGTGATAGACCTCCTCTGGCTTCGGCAGGTCCTTGGCATGGGACTTCCAGACATCGACCCAGAGCCCCTGCTGGATGCCGTCCGACATGGCGCCGGGGCCGGTCAGCACGAGATCGATATCGACGCGGTTGGCTGCCTGCTGGGCCTTGAGCTTGGCCGGCAGTTCCGGAGAGGGCGCACGCGAGAAATTCAGGCGCGAGATCAGCTTCGGGTTGTCCTTGGCGAATTTCTCGATGGCCGCCTGCGTGAGCTGAAGATTGCCGGCGACATCGATGATGTTGAGCGCGACGGGCGCGCTCTGCGCCAGCGCTCCGCCGGCCTTCAGCGCGGCGAGGCCGGCCGCTCCGGCCATGACGGTACGACGTGTCAGGTGGTTCATGATCTCTCCCTGGGTGCGCGCTCTCTTGTGGCGATGCCGTGGGGCATCCGGAGCATTTCGCTGGGATACTAGTACACCACTTTTCGGCGCGCCAGCGGATTCCAGGGCATGGCAGGCACCGCTCTGCGGCATGGGAGACCGGCCGGCTCAGGCCTGTTCCAGCAGCAGAGCTTCAGTCGCGCGGCTGAGCAGCGGCGCGGCGGCGCCATGGATCTCGTAGAGATGGCTGGCAGGCGCGCCGGCGAGATCAGGCACGGCGAAGCCGTCCATCGTGCCTTCGGCCCGGAACAGCGTGTTGAACCGGGCCCAGAGCTGTGGATTGGCTGAGAAGGGGCCGCTGATGGCGACGCGGGCCGGAAACAGCATGCGGCAGGCATTGGCGAGTGCGCGGGCTACCAGTCCCACCGCCGTTTCGATCTCTGGCAATGACAGGAGATCGAGGCCGGCGAGCTGCCGTGCGAGACGTATCTCATCCTGATCCAGATCAGGCCAGCGCCGGCGCAGCATGGGGAGCAGCGACCAGAGCGCGGCACCGGTTTCAAGGCAGGCAGTGTTGCCGCAGCCGCAGCGCCGTCCGTTCAGCGCCGCGAGGCGCCAATGACCGATCTCGCCGAAGGAGCCTGTCGGCGCGAAGGGTTCGCCATCGACGGCATAGGCAAGGCCGACGCCCCAACCCCAGTGCAGCAGGATCGTCCCGCCTGCGAAATTCTCGGGCTCGCGGGCGGCGCGTGCGCGCAATTCGGCATCGAGGTTGCGGCAGATCGTGACCGGCCCAGCCACGGGTTCGAGCACCGAGGCGATGTCGAGCCCGCGCATGCGCGGCCAGCGCGAGGCCAGCAGCCATTGGCCCTGCTTCAGATCGATCAGGCCGGAGAGCGAGACGGCCGTGCCGGCATGGCTCATGCCCGGCGGCATCGCGCCGAGAAGGTCTCGCGCCAGCTCGGCCATCACCGCGGCGATGGCGGCATTGTCCGCATCGGCTGCGATGGCGCGGCGGCGCTCGGCGACGAGATGGCCGTTGAGATCGACCAGCGCGCCGGAGAGCGACTGGCTGGAGACATAGATCACGGAGGCGCCGATGCGGCGGGTATGGGCGACGAGGATCGCGGGGGGCCGCCCGCGTCCGCTCGCCTCGCCAACGGCCTCGATGACGAGGCGGCGCGCGATGAGATCGCCGACGACGCGCGAGACGCTGGTCGAGCGCAATTGCAGGATGCGGCCGATATCGGTGCGCGAATGCGCCTCGCCGTTGAGGATCAGTCGGTAGATCCGGGCGCAGTCACGGTCATGGGCAAGCGCGAGGCGGGATTCGTCGAGCGTCAGCAGGGACAAGGTGGGCTCTATTCGGAACGGTTGCGTTCAAAATTAATCGTTGCGTTTCGGACGAAGCTTCATAAGCTCTATCTCAGAATATCGGAAAATTACTGGCGTAAAAGGTTCAAAATTCGATGATCGAGATGCATCTCGCCTCCGACAAGGACGAGCTCGGCCGGCAGGCGGCGGCGCTGGGCGCCCAGGCGATCCGCGACGAGCTCGCCCGTAACGGCACCGCGACGATCATCGTGGCGACCGGCGCGAGCCAGTTCGAGATGCTGAACCATCTCGTGGTGGCGGAGGGCATCGACTGGTCGAAGGTCACGGCCTTCCATCTCGACGAATATGTCGGCCTGCCCGAGAGCCATCCGGCGAGCTTCCGTCGCTATCTGCGCGAGCGCTTCATGGCGCCGCTGAAGAATGCGCCGAGCTTCATCCCGGTCGATGGCGAGGGCGATCCCGCGGCGGCGGTGAAGCAGCTCAACCAGCAGATCGCCGGCAAGCGCATCGCGGTCTGCTTCGCGGGCTTCGGCGAGAATTGCCATCTCGCCTTCAACGACCCGCCGGCCGATTTCGACACCGAAGAGCCTTATCTCGTCGTCAATCTCGACGATGCCTGCCGGCAGCAGCAATTCGGCGAAGGCTGGTTCCCGAGCTTCGCAGACGTGCCGCAGCAGGCGATCTCGATGAGCATCCGCCAGATCCTGAAGAGCGAACTGATCGTGCTTTCCGTCTCCGACACGCGCAAGGCGGCGGCGACGAAGGCGGCGCTGGAAGGGCCGGTGAGCAATCTCGCTCCCGCCTCGATCCTGCAGACGCATAAGCGCACCGTCCTGTTCATCGATCCGCCGGCCGCCTCCCTGCTGACCCGGAAGGGCTGACCATGCGGACGCCCGGTCTCATCGATCTCCAGGTCAACGGCTTTGCCGGGTTGGATTTCAATTCCGGCACGGTCACCGCGGCCGAACTCGACCGGGCGCTGGAGGCGATGCTGGCGACGGGTGTCACCACCTGCCTGCCGACCATCATCACCGCCCATCCGCATGAGCTGGAGGAGCGCTTTCGCGCGCTCGACGCGGCGGTGAACGGCAGCCGGCTCGGGCCCTTGATGTGCCCGGGCTACCATCTCGAAGGCCCGTTCCTGAATCCGGCCGCCGGCTATTGCGGCTGCCATCCGCCGGAAGCGATGACGGCGGCCACCCCCGACCTCATCGCACATCTCGAAGGGCTGTTGTCGCGGCCGATCCTGATGGTGACGCTGGCGCCGGAGATCGCGGGCGGCATCACGCTCGCCGGCCAGCTCGCCCGCATGGGCAAGGTCGTAGCCATCGGCCATTCCGCCGTCGATTTCGAGATCGTCGCGGCGGCGGCCGATGCAGGGGTGACGCTCTCGACCCATCTCGGCAATGGCCTGCCGCAGGATTTGCCCAAGCTGTCGAATTCGCTGTTCGCGCAGCTCGGCGAGGACCGGTTGATGGCGGGCTTCATCGCCGACGGCATCCATCTGCCTCCGAAAGCGCTGAAGAGCCTGATCCGGGCCAAAGGTTTCGAGCGCTCGATCCTCGTGACCGATGCGGTGGTCGCGGCGGGCGCGGTGCCCGGCCGTTACAGCTTCGCCGGGATGCCAGTTGAGCTTTCCATCGACGGCTCGGTGCATCAGGTGAACGGCGGCTCGCTGGCGGGTTCGGCACTCAAGCTCGACGACGCCGTCCGCAATGTCGTCGCCTGGGGCATCGTGACGCCGGACGAGGCGGTCGCCATGGCCTCGAGCCATGCGTTGGCCTGCATCGCCGATGCGCTCGCCGGGGCGGGCATCAACTTGCCGGAGAGCGCGATCGACTGGTCGCCGGAACTCCGGGTTCGGAGCGTGCGCGTCGGCGACGAGCGCCGTGACTTCGCCGCCGAGGCGGCTGCCTGAAGACGTCATCAACCAACGAAAAGGGGAGAAGCATGAGTGAATTTTCGAAAGGCGTGGATCGCCGCACCGTCCTAGGCGGGCTCGGCGCGCTGACCTTGGGCGGCAGCGGTGCTCTTGCCGCCGTGCCGGCCCTGCCGTCGGCCCCGGTCGGCATCAACATCATCGATGTCGGCGGGGCGCTCGCCCTGATGCAGCAGGCTTTCGACGACTACCGCACGAACAATCCCAAGCTGGTCTCGCGCATCACCTATGTGAAGGCGCCGGCGCCGGAACTGGCGAGCAAGATCAAGGCGCAGCAGGATGCCGGCCGCTCCGATCTCGACCTCGTCCTGACCGGCTCGGACGGGCTCGCGGCCGGCCTCGAGCAGAATCTCTGGCTCAAGATCTTCCCGGATTTCGCCGAGAAATTCCCGAATATCGAGCAGAATTACGAGCCGGCGGCGCTGAACCTGCACAAGGTGCAGGGCGCAGGCTTCGGCACGGTGGTGAATTACTATCCGTCCGGCCCGCTGCTCGAATACATGCCGGATCGCGTCAAGCAGGTGCCGACCACGGCCGAGGAACTGCTCGCCTGGGCCAAGGCCAACCCCAACAAGTTCATGTATGCGCGCCCGACCAATTCCGGCCCGGGTCGCACCTTCATGATGGGCCTGCCCTATATCCTCGGCGACAAGGACCCGCAGGACCCGGTCAACGGCTGGGACAAGACCTGGGCCTATCTGCAGGAGATCGGCGAGTACATCGAGTACTATCCGGCCGGCACCGGCGCGACGATGAAGGAGTTCGGCGACGGCTCGCGCGACATCATCATCTCGACAACGGGCTGGGACATCAACCCGCGCGCGCTCGGCATCGTGCCGAAGGAAGCGAAGATCCAGACGCTGAAAGGCTTCCACTGGGTCTCGGACGCCTTCTTCATGTGCGTGCCGAAGGGTATCCCGAACGATCGCCTCGCCGTCGTGCTCGACATCATGGCGCATGTGCTGACGCCGAAGATGCAGGCCTATTCCTATGACGAGGGCTATCTCTACCCGGGCCCGGCGGTGAAGGACGTGCCGCTCTCGCTAGCGCCGAAGCGCAGCCAGGAGGTGATCGCGGAGTTCGGCCGGACGGAATATGCCGACCTCATCGCCAAGAACCCGATCGAACTGCCGCTGAAGCCCGACAAGATGGTCGTCGCCTTCCGCAAATGGGACGAGCTGGTCGGCGCCAAGCGCAAGCGCTGATCGATATTGCCTATCTTCGCTCCGCCCAGCGGCGGAGCGAAAGAAAAGCCCGGAACCCATCGACGGTGCCGCCACCGAGAATGGGTTCCGGGCTTGTTTGTTTAGACCTCAGCCGGCGATTGCCTTGTCGTTTTCGGCTCGTCTCCAGACCATCCCAGCTCGCACGGGCCGGCATCCGAAACCCTTCACAATTGCGGACATCGAGTGTCGGCCCGCAAGCAGACATTCGGGTGGGCTTCGGCGAATTACTCCCACTGATGCCGGTCTCAAAGACGTTCTACTTCTTCTTCAGATCCATCGCCGCGGACATCCGGGAGAACGCGCTCTCGCAGGCCGACATTGAGATGACACGGGCTCACGGTAGGTGCCAAACTAACTCCAGCCGCAAGCATGTCAGGAATCGCCGTGAACGTTCCCGTCGTAGGACGCTTCGTCTTCAGGCGCGCCGAGCTCTGGGCTGACGGCGTGATCCATGTCCTTGGCGTCGCCCTTGGGTTGGCTGCCGTTGCGACGTTGATCGTCCAGGTCGCGAACAGCGCCCCGCTGTTCGACCTGCTGCCCGTTTCGATCTATGGCGCCGCGCTGCTCGCCGTTCTGATCGTCTCGGCCACCTACAACATGTGGCCGATCTCACCGCGCAAATGGTTCATCAGGCGGTTCGACCATTCGGCGATCTACGTGCTGATCGCCGGCACCTACACCCCGTTCCTGATGAAGCTGAGCGCCAGCATTTTCGCCCAGGTTCTGCTCGTCATCGTGTGGCTCGCGGCCGCTGCCGGCGTCACGATCAAAGTGGCTTTGCCCGGCCGGTTCGACCGGCTGTCGATTGCGCTCTATCTCCTGATCGGCTGGAGCGGGCTCCTGATCTGGGAGAGCGTCAGCCTCCTGCCCGCGATGACCCTCTGGCTGATCGTCGCAGGCGGCATCCTCTATTCGATCGGCGTCATCTTCCATATCTGGGAAAGCCTGCCGTTCCAGAATGCGATCTGGCACGGTTTCGTTCTGGTGGCTTCCGGCTGCTTCTATGGGGCCGTGTTTCGGGCGTATGCGATAGCGCCCGCTGCGTGAACTGTGGTCGTCACGGACAGCCGGCCCTCATCCCGATATCTCTCCGATAATCTGGCGAAGCTCTTCGCGCGCGCCAGCAAGGCTCGTGCCTCCAATGGGCGGGGCTCCACGAAAGGCCGCATCGCCTTCAGGCAACGGCAGATTGTCGGTATCGCTCGATGGCCCGCCGTGCCAGGTCATCTTCATCTTCGGCGATCGCCACCAGCGCAGCCACGATATATGCCAGCCTGGTTCGCTCTCGCTCATCGAACGCATCAGGAATGGTCGATCTGACTTCGTTCCACGCGGCCTCCAGGGCTGCCTGCGCCCGGGCGAGGTCAACTGGATCACTCAATGACGAGAACGGCATGCTCCTTCCTCCGAGGGGTTTCTTTCGCCGGGGATTTTATGAAGGCGGAGCTCGCCGGCAATATCAAAAGCTAAGGCGGCCCGCGCGAGAAACCGAGGTATCAGGTGAGAGGCGTTCGATCAGGGTATCGATCTATCGTTCGTTGAATGCGTTTGTGATCGTCAGAATGGAAATAATTGCTCCTTGCCTTGCAAGATTATCCTGCGCGCACCATTTTAAGGCAGTCTCGAAACGCATCGGGATTTTACTTCAGAGCATTTGCGCGAAGCGCCCCGATCTGGGCCAAACGGAGCCCAGCCATGACAAATATTTCCGGGCAGTGGTTCATTTATCGCGTTTGGGCCGCAGATCGCTATCTGGTTTGGTTCGCGCATGGTGGCCTCATCGCCGCGTTCGCACTGGCCTTCGCACTCGTGCTGAAATGATGCCTCCCATGGAACCGCATCTGGAAAAGGCTCGGTTTGCAGCCGCTGGCTGTGCCCCGGCGCCGGAGGCGTCGGCGCTGACCTATGGAATGATCGGCATGGCGCTCTTCAGCGTCGGCATGTGGGGAGCGGGCAGGTTTTATGACGTGCCTCTGATCCCCCATTTGTCGTTGATTGTTGTTGGCTCGCTGATCGCATTTCCCGTTGGCATCTGGCTGCAAAAGAAGCGGAAGCGGCGCCATGTCGATGCCTATCGGGCTGAGTTGGTGCGTCTTGGCGCAAGGCGCAGGTCATGAGCCTCGACTTTCCCAACTCGATCCGGCGTTACGAACCCGGCCGCGGCTGCGTAAGCTTCTGGGGCTCTGAAGCGTCATTGGAAGTGATGTTCCAGATCGAGCTCGACGTTCTGCGGACTTTAAGCCCCGCTGTCATCGACGGAAGCGAGGGGTCGTTCCTCGTCGCATTCGACCTCAATCGCTCAGCCATATTGCGGGCCGCTCGCTCCGCCTATCTGAAGAAGCGCGGGGGCTATCATCGGCTCTCGGCCGGCGACTTCCGCTAGCAGGGGCCGGAGCTTTTGGCCGCGCGTGAAGGGCCTGCGAGGACAGCGGATTGACTTCGGCCTGCCTCACGTGGCGACCTCGCATTTGTCCAGCCATCGTCAATCGCAGGAGCACGCGACATCATGAGCGAACGGCGAGAGCTATATCGCAGCCCCACCGGTGACTGCTGGTTTCTGGGGCGGGAGCCGACGAGCGGTGCAGCCTTCGTGATCCATCAACCGAACGGTCCGGGAGGCGGGCAGCTGTCGCATATCGAATTGGGAGCCTTCCTCGTCTCCGGAAAGTCGGACCGTCCCGAGCAACAGGCCTTGCTCCGCCTCATCGGGACGCTCGTCGATGTGCCTCCCTACGCAAATCGGGCCTGACGTCGTGATCCCGGTTCCGGCCGCCAACCAAGCTTCGGCTGTTACGCTATCGCTTTCATCGAGGTCAGCATCTGCAGATTTTCCTTCGTACCCGAAACGTGACTTGCGATGTCCGGCGAAAGGGCGCTTTGTTCAACTACAGTTGTCTCCATACCGCTTCTGGAAATGACCGTCGCGGCGCCTGTCACGCCGCCAAGCGGAGACACAATCCATGCTCAACGGAACCGGGTCGGTCACTTTACGCAGTGGCCGAAGGCTGCACGCCAAATATCAGTTCGGCACGCATCAGGAGCATCATTGGGTCGGATATCTGATCTGCGATACGGAAACTGCCGATCCGAGCGAGTTCTCCTACAAAATCCTTCTTCAATGTGAAGGCGGGATAGCGATCGAGCTTGCCGTTACCAACTGGACGGATCACTACATGGCAGTCGTGGGGCGCCCGTTGCCGGAGTTCAATCAAGTCGCTTGAAAGAAACGCGTGGCGCGCTCCCGCTGGATGTGGCCTCGCAGGGACCTCAAACGGCCACAATGATCGACTAATAATAAATGATCGACGGAGTCGCTTAGCTGGCATCGCGAACTCGCGGTTTGCCCGACTTCTTTTCTCTTTCGACATCGCTCGCCGCTTTGCGGCATCCGCTGCCGGCATTGTGCCGACTGCCTGACACGTCGCGTGGCCGAGCCGCGCGCCATGGGATTCATATGAACAAGACCATCGACAAGACCAAAAAAGAACACCGTATCGGCAAGGCAGCGCCGGCACCCCTGTCTCCGCTCCCTGCACCGATCTGCAAACCCGTTTCCGGCGGTCTCTCACGCGCTGAATTGCGTGAGATCGTCGCTGAGATCCTGGGTTAAGGGGAAAAGAACCATGGATTTGCATCATCGCGCGCGGCGCCCTCAGAATCGAGGTGGCCTGGCCGAGGCACCGCGAACGCCCAACCTTCAGGCAAGATACGAGCGCACGCTCACCCTCGCACGCGGGTCGGAAATGATCGGTGACAAAGTTGAAGCCGAGCGCTTCTATCAGCAGGCCGATCACTATCGCCGCCTGTTGAACAACCAAGCCGCTTAGCAGGGCTGACGATCGACGATCGCGATGCCGCGTCGAGAGCTCAGCGGCTTCACGGCAGATTCTTCGACGGGACTGTCGCGCCGCCTGCGCGCTCATCAGCCTCCTTGCGCAGCCGCTGTTCCTTCAGCCGGACCGTCTTCGCGTCGCGCTCCTGGTTGAGGCTTTCAGTCTCCGACAGAAGGCGATTCCGCGACAGCGATTGCGTCTGCGTCTTCAGGAATGCAGCCTCTGCCTGGGTGCGTGATTTCGAGCGTTCGGTCATTCTGCTTTCCTCCTGATGGGCGGCGACAGCCTCCTGGTCGATGCCGGGCCGCTCCTGATCATTCCCGAGAGCCGGATACCGGCGATTTGGCCTTTGCTTTTGAAACAATGATCTGGTTGTGACCGATCGCCCTTTCGCGGCCGTCGATGCCTCGAACCCGGTAATGACGCTCACCGCTCTCCCGCGCCGGCATCACGCGAATAATCTCGTAATCGCCCTCTCCAGAGCGATCGGCGAAGCCGAACGACAGGCGCACGGTGTCGCCGACCTTGATGGGACGTTCGGTCATGGCTTTTCGCTTTCGAGAGTGGGTTGTCCGGCGTAAGGCCGCTTGTCTTTGCCGGGCGCATTTATGACCGCGCAGCCCGGCTCCATCGCTTCCAGTAGTGCTGCGACCTTCACCGTGGCGAAATGGCAGAAGGTGTCCGAGACCGCATAAGGCAGGACGATCATGTCGCTGTGGCGTATCGCGCCGCAGGTGTAGACGACGTTCGGTACGTAGCCCTCCCGTTCCGAGGACTCGGGCTGGACGAAAGGCTGGCACAGGCGCCCCAGCACTTTCGAAGGGTCCGCCTTGTCGAGCAGGACCGCACCGATCGTGTATTTTCGCACCGCCCCGACGCCGTGGATCAGGAGCAGCCAGCCTTCGTCGAGCTCGATCGGCGAACCGCAGGTGCCGATCTGCACGAACTCCCACGGATACTGTGGCTTCAGGATGGCGACTCCGCCGTTCCAGGTCAGGAGATCATCCGAATAGATCAGGTAGAGGTTTTCATTGTCCTGCCGGGAGATCATTGCGTAGCGACCGCCCAGCTTGCGCGGGAACAACGCCATGCCCTTGTTCACGGCGGCGGAGCCGCGTAGCGGCGACAGCCGGAACGACAGGAAGTCGCGGGTCTCGATCAGCTCCGAGCGGATCGACCTGCCGTCATAGGCCGTATAGGTGGCGCGATAGACGGTGCCGTCATTCTCCTCGAACGCGACAAAGCGCGCGTCCTCGATGCCGTTCGACTGCGACGTGGTCACGGGAAAGATCACCCGCTCGCTGATGTCGCTGTCGGCCGCGAAGACGACCTCGACGTCCTCGCCATCGAGCCGCGCCATCCGGTTGTGCAGGGTGGCGATCGTCGCCAGGCGCGAGGTTGGGTCGATGCTGACGCCACCACCGGCCGCGATCGATCCGGAGCGGAATGTCAGAGACGAGATGTGCCCCTCGCCAACCGCGCGAACGCTGAGGATGAAGCGAAGCCCGCCGGCTGGAGCATCGGACTGGTCGGGATGCGCGACAATGCTCGGGTTGAAGAGCGCTGCCGCCTCGAACGAATACTCGTGCAGGAAATAGGCCCCGACCAGCTGGCGCTGGACCTTGGTGAAGGCGCCGTGAGCGGCGAAGGCATCCTCCATCTCATCGGCACGCGTCTCGAACCGCTCCAGCAGGTTGCGGTGCCGGCCGTTGAAATTCTCCAGCACCTCGGCAAGCAGGTTCGTCGCCTCCTCCGGGGCGAGCGACAGAACCCGGTCGACGATATGGTTCGCCTTCGCCTTCTCGGCGGGAATGAAATCCCGTGGCTCGCCCGCGGGGCCGAACCGACGCACGACGACCCGGGAGGGGTCGGGATGCAGGTACAGGGTCTGCCGGTTCAGGAAACTGGGCTGGGACAAGATGTCCGCCGATCTGTTTTGAGCAAGGTCGCCGAAAGCTCAGGCGTGCAAGATACGAAGTGGCGTTAGTTTCGGGCGATCCCCGCTGACGCGGGCAAGCTGGCGAATCTCGGCGAGGCTGAGCAGGTACGATACGACGGATTCACCACCGCGGTTCTCATTTGGCCGATCGCGATGGAGGCCGTCACGGCAGGCGCCGGCGTCCAGGTCGACCAGGGGCGTGGAGAGATCATTGTCGCCCAGGAACCAGGCGAAAGCGCGCGCAGCTTCGTTACGCCATTGCGGATCGCCGTCGGCCCGCCAGGCTGCGAGGCAGGCCGAAATCGCCGCCGTCGCTTCCAGCGGCTGCTGGTCGAAAGCCTTCGGCGTGCTGCGCCTGTCGCCAAAGCTCTCCGAGCCGACCGGCCTGAACAGGCCTGCCCGCGTCGTCTGGAGATGCGTGAGCCAACGCAGCGAGCGCAGGCCGGCCTCGACATAGGCCGGTACCTTCATCGCCAATCCCGTCGCGATCAGCGCCTGGGGCAGGCGTGCATTGTCGTAGGAGAGCCCGTCCTCGAACCAGACCCAATCCGGTGTTTCGACCGCCGCGATCAAGCTGAGCAAGCGGTCGGCGAGAAGTGTGCGGAGCGAGACGGCAACCGCCGTGGTGCAATGGGCGTCGAGGCCCAGCAGGGCAAAGGCCCAGGCGCGCGGGGAGCTGAAACGCTCGATGGCGGGCAACGCTTCGGTGAACAGGGCGGCAGCCCATCGCCGCCGCGAAGCGCTCGCATCATCGCGCGCGCAGACACCCAACGCCCAGAGTGTGCGCCCGTGGCTGTCTTCCGACCCGGCTTCCTCGAGCCAGCGCCGATCGAAGCTCATGAAATTGCGGAAGCGCTGCCGATCGGGATTCCAGGCGTGCTGCACGAATGAGGCGAAGCGCGCCGCGAGCGCGTCCGGCAGGCGCGACTCGCCGGTGCCGTTCAGGGCACAGGCCAGGAGCAGAGCGCGAGCATTGTCATCGACGCAATAGCCATGCGAGCGGTCCGGCACGGAATGGACGGCATGCTGGAACAACCCGGTATCGTCGCACATGGACAGAAGGTGGCCGGTCTGCATCTCCGGCGGCGGGACCGTTGTCGGCAGGGCCCTCGGCTGGCTTGAGCCCGCAACAGCGCTCAGCACACGACCGCGGCGGGCCGTCTCGAAGGTGGCGAGATAGCGTTTCGCGGTCCGCTCCCAGGTCATCGAACGGCTGCTCGCATAGGCGCGCAGCCTCATGGCCTGGCGCCTGGGCGCATCGGTCAGCAAGCCTGCAATCTCGTTACCAATGGCGACGACATCGCCGAAGGGCACGAGGATGCCGCGCCCGTCCGCAAGCAATTCCCTGGCATGCCAATAGGGCGTCGAAACCACCGCCTTGCCCAGCCCGAAGCTGTAGGACAGCGTGCCCGATGTCATCTGCGCCTCGTTGAGATAGGGCGTGACATAGACATCGCACATCGAGATGAAGCCGAGCAGCGTAGCCTGATCAACGAACCGGTCGAGGAAGACGACGTGGTCTTCGACCCCGAGCTCGCGCACACGCGCCATCAGGCTTTCGCGATATGCCTCGCCATGCTCGCGGACGAGATGAGGATGCGTCGCGCCCAGAACGACATACATTGCATCGGGGCGGCGCCTCAGGATCGAGGGCATCGCGTCGATCATCACCTCGATGCCCTTGTTGGGCGACAGCAGGCCGAATGTCAGGATGACGGAGTGACCGCCAAAGCCCAGCCTTTCCTTGGCTTCATCGGGCTCGACAAAGGCAAATTCGGGAATGCCGTGCGCGATCACCTCGATCTTGTCCGCCGGCAACCGATAGACGGTCCGCAACAGGTCGCGCCCCTTCTCCGCCATGACGACTACGCGAGCCGAGGCATCGACGATCCGTTCCATCACGTCGCGCTGCGCGGCATTCGGTTCGGCCAGGACAGTGTGCAACGTCGTGACGACGGGCATGGTCAGGCGCGAAAGCAGCGCCATGATATGGCTCCCGGCTTCACCGCCGAAGATGCCGAACTCGTGCTGAAGGGAAACGACGTCGAAGCGGCCCTCGTTCAGGAAGTCGGCGGCACGCGCATAGTCTTCGAGCCGCTGGTCGGAAATCTGGCAGTGCACGGAAAACGGATAGTCGTAAGCCTCAGCATGGTCATTCATGGCGACGATGGAGGTATCGACGTCGGAGGATGCGATCGCCTGCTGCAGATCGGTCGTGAAGGTCGCGATCCCGCAGCGGCGGGGCAGCGAATTGCCGATGAAGGCGATGCGTTTGGTCGGGCTCATGATCGTGCCTCCGTGGACGGAACTGGCGAATTCAAAACGGCCTGCGGCGGCCCCGTCGGCGGTGAAACCGTCTCGCGGAACCGGGGCATGCCGTCGCCGTCGACACGGCGCAGGAGATCTCGGCTTGGTGCCGCAGCGTCATAGGCGATGAGGCAGGACAGGCCGGCTTCGCCGGGCGCGATGCGCGCGCCCTGCGCCTCGACGAACCAGCCTTGGCCAACGCCGATTTGAAGCGCGCCGATAGCAGCAGCGCCGGCGATAGCGACCAGCCAAGTCTCGCATCGCGCATCGAGCTCCCAGATCGATCCGGCAGGCAGGTCGACCCGCTCGAAGACGAAGCAGGGGTTTGCGACGAGCAGCGTCCGGACGTCGCTCAGGCGCCGCGGCGGCACAGCGCGTTTCGGGGGGCCAGAATGAGCGACCGCAACACCTTGCTCGATGTGCAGTTCGCGGGCACGGCCGTGGTCGAAAAGCCGGAACGTCGTGTCGCTGCGCTGCTGTATCTCGGCGAGCACGAGACCTGCGCCGATCGCGTGGATCGTCCCGGCCGGGACTGTGATAACCTCTCCCGCATGCGGCTTGTGCCATGAGACAAGCTCGGCGATCGAGCCATCGGCAATGGCCGCCCGCAGTTGCTCGGGGGTAACGGCCGCTGTGAGCCCAACTCCCACTGTGGCATCAGAGGCCGCGGACAGGATGTACCAGGCTTCCGTCTTACCGCGCGGCAGCCCCATCCCACGAGCGGCAACGTCGTCCGGATGCACCTGGATCGACAGGACCTCCTGCGTGAACAGGAGCTTGAGCAGCAAGGCTGGCTCCGGCGCATGCTTCTCGCAGCGCTGGAAACAGAGTTCACCGATCGGAACGCCGGGATGCCCGATTCCGCTCCAGGGTAGAAGGTCAGTCGATCCCCAGGGCTTGGGGATCATCTCGATGCAGGCTTGTTCGAGCGCCATCATAGGGCTCCTGGTTCGTACGGCCGGAAATCGACCGACGGATCGTCGCGCGCCGGCCTTGGGCAGCGGCGGTTCGTGGGGGCGCCGGCGCACGCACTCGCGAACTACTTCGGCTGGTTGGCGCGCGTCAGAAGGGCGCTAGCCGCACTCCCGGTTTTGCAGCAATCTTCCGAACGATCGAGCCGCTCGACGCAGCATTGAAACGCGCCAAGGCTGAGATCAGGCGTCAAATGCGCCGCCGCGACAGCCTGGTGGATCAGCGCAGGCCGGCGCGTGAGCCTCCTCGCCGGCGTCGTTTAAGCGCTAATATCAGCCTCCAACGCACTGGCCAGTTCGCCCGGGCTCACCGTGAACACCTGGGAGCTGCCAGACGAAGACAACGACGGCGTGTGCAGCATGGTGGCGATCTGGCGGTAAGCCAGGAACGAGGTGGCTGGAATCTCCTCCTCGTCGACCACCACGCGGTAGGTGCCGGCAGGCTGCATATGATCTATCGCGCTCAGCCTGAAGGGCCTCCTGAACGTGACCGTGGTTTCGCGACTGCGAATGTTCACGTCAGCTCTTCTTCTTCGGCTTTCCCGCAAGTTCGAGCGCTGCCGGCAGACCCTTCGCCGATACGGGCACTGCCACCGCTTCCTTTTTCTTCTTGGGCTTCTTGGCCTCTCGGTTGCCGCGCGTCTGTCCCTTAGCCATGTGAAACTCCTCTTGCCGAGCAGGGAGGTGACATGAACGCCATCATTTCCGCGCTGCTCACGCGGAATGGTTCATGATCGACGGACGATGTCGCTGCGTACGGCTTTCGCCGTTGCGATCGGACTCAGGTCTTCGGCATGCCGAGCGTTTCGGCGCAGGCCTTGGCGACGGCCGAGTCCGGAGAGGTGCTGCCGATCATCGTGGCCCAGCCGCCCTTGGCAATGAAATCGCCCTGGCTCCACGAGCTGATCTTCTTCAGCTCGGCGAGGGCGGCATCGGCATTGGGCTGCTTTTGGAAGTTGCTCACGCAGATCGGAGACAAGGCAGCGACAACAGCATTCTCAGCCCTGAGCTTCGCCATGCGTTCGCTCGACGAAGCCGTCGACCACCCACCCCAGGTGAAGCCGAGAACGGCAATAGCAACAGCACCGCCAACGGCACCCCAGATGGCAGGTTTGGTTTGAGAGGGGATTTTCATGGAAAAAACCTTCCGATTTGCGGAAGGAAAACCTCCCGTAAAATAATGTATCATAGATTTAGAAAATAATCCTGCTTATTTATCTCACGAAGGTGAGATCGAATATTATTTCCGTTCCGCGATTTACGTAATTTTTTGATACTGGAAATTCCGTTTCAGCTGCGAGGAAATGAGATCATACAGTTCCCAAGCCTTGCTTATTCGAGATGATGCGCTCGACCGCCTGCCGCCCCCGTTGTCTCCGCGAACTGAAGGCACAACCGGCAGATACCTCGAAGTGACGTTTCCACGTCGTCGGCGAGCGAGGGCCCCTTGATATCCGCCAACGGACTGGAAACTTGCGACAGTTCGCCGAGGACGAGGATCGCCGTTGGCAGACGGCGCCGAAGGCGCCGAAGCGCATACTTCACGTGAGCGGCATTGTGAGGCCCGATATAGCAAAGGCAGATCAGAGCCGGAGCACGCGCGACAAGTCGCTCCATACCGGGAGCCAGCAGTGCGGTGGGAGGCAATGCCTCCGCCGCCAATCCATGCTTCTCCAGGATCTGGCCCAGCATCAGCGCGGCTGCCTCATCCAGTTGCGATCGCGCGCCGATGCAGACCACCCCACCTCCGTCTCGAAACGTGTCCTTCAGCTCAGCCGCCGTAAGTACGGGCAGATCGGACGCACCTTCCTGTTCGTTGGTCTGTTCAACGGTCGCCTCGGTCTCGGGGTCTGCCGTGCCAGCGTCGCGCGAGGGGCGGCGGTCATCGTGATCCGACAAGTCCTCGACGACCTCGCGAATTGTCGCGAGAATCTGATTTCGCCTAGGAGTATCGAGAACCCCGCGCGCCTCGTCTGCAGCAGCGAGCCGCAAGCCTTCGAGCGCGACCTCGTCGTAATAAGCGGATAGCGAGCGCTCTTTCAGTACCTCCTCAGCCTTGTCGGCTGCTTCCGCGGGATCGCCCGCGAGAATCCGCTGATAGAAGATCTCCGGCGCCGATAGGGCGGGTCGATCTCCCAGCATGACGTCCAGAAATTCCAGTCTTTCGACATGCCGGCCGAGCACAACGAGACATACGGTCAAGGGTGTGGCCAAGACCAGTCCGATGGGCCCCCATAGCCAGGTCCAGAATGTCGCGGCGACCACGATGGCGATCGGCGAGAGCCCAGTGGAGCGGCCATAGGCCAACGGCTCGATCACATGCCCGGCCAGCGGTTCGGCGATCACGAACAAGGCCGCCGTCAGTGCGAGCATCATCCAGCCGGGATCGACGGATGCGGCGATCACCATCGGAAAAACGGCCGAGAGAACAGCGCCAAGATAGGGAATGAAGCGCAGGATCGCCGCCAGAATTCCCCAAAGCAAGGCGCTGGGAACGCCGATGGCGGCAAGCCCGCAACCAATCACCACACCGAAGCCGGCGTTGACGATGAGCTGCGTCAGAAACAGCCGGCTGAGGCGCTTGCCGGCGTCATCAAACGCGGCCGTGGTCTTCTGCAGATCGTAGGTCCCGGTCAATCGGATGAACCGATTTCGAAGGTCCTCGCGCTTCAATAGAATGAAGACGACGNACGCGGCCGTGGTCTTCTGCAGATCGTAGGTCCCGGTCAATCGGATGAACCGATTTCGAAGGTCCTCGCGCTTCAATAGAATGAAGACGACGAAGATCAGCACGATTCCGGTTGTGGTCAGAGGGTGGATCAGCGGAGCCAGAAAGGCCTGCAGCGTTTCGATAGCGCCGGGTTCCGGTTGATGCACCTCGACGGGGATCGGGCGTCCGTCCCGTGCAAGGCCTGGCGTTTCGCTTGGGACTGGAGATTCCGCCTTGGGACGGTCGAGTTCCTTGCCCAGGTCTTGCAGCACATCCGAGGCGCGGCTCAAAACCCCGCTACCTGCTCCCGAGCCTTTCAAGGCGGCAATCTTGGCGCGGATGGTGCTCTGATAGGTTGGCAGCTCGCTCGCCAATTGAGTTGCCTGGCCAACCATCGCCATCGTCAAGGCCGCCAAGGTCGCGAACGCAATCAAGACGACGACAAAAACCGCCAACGCCCGCGGGGCACGCAGCTTCTGCAATCCTTTGACCAGTGGCGCCAGGACAAAGCTGAACAGGATCGCGAGCGCCACCGGGACGAAAACCTCACGCCCGAAATAGAGCGCGGCGATGATGAAGACGCCGATGGCTACATTCGAGACGACGTCAGCGGGCGACCGTGTCGATGGAGCTGCGACAGTGGAGGGAACCTCAATCGCCGGCATCGATCAGTTTCCTTGAAGCTGGACGCCGGAGTGAAATCGGTCGACGGAAGGGTCGCCGTCATCGTGACGAACTCAAGGCACTTGGACGGTGCGGACAAAACTTCCCCCGACCCAACGCGCCGCAGCCCACGTGGTTTCGGGTGGGCAAATTTAGAACGCTGGCAGTTCGTTGGAGTTCCCGGGCATACAGGGGGCGACGCCCTCAGCCGGGTGATCCATCGCCGCCGAGGAATGCGATCAAAGCTGGGCTACCTGCTGGACCTCCTCCGCCGGATGAAAACCGCGGTCTGCGCCACAGGCGAATCCCCCTCCTGAAACCTGATGTTTCCCGGAAGCATAGCGCCCGCCTCGTCGCGCAGGCCAAAGTTGGCCATCGTAACCAAGTGCTAAGGACAAAAAGCGCAATTCTTTACAATGAGAGGCAACAAGAGCTCGCGTCGGCAGTTGGCTGAGGGTCACTCTCGAAAGTACATGATGTCGAAGCTGGTTGTCCTGATCGTCGAAGACGAGCCGCTCCTTCGGATGGACGCCATCGACTTCATCGAGGAGGCTGGTTTCGAGGTGGTCGAGGCTGCCCATGCCGAGGAAGCAATCGCGATCCTCAAAGCCCGCCACGACATCGCCGTCGTGTTCACCGACATCGAGATGCCAGGCTCCATGGATGGCATGAAGCTGGCGCATGTCGTGCGACTGGGGTGGCCGCCCATCCTCATCGTCGTCGCAAGCGGGCGCGTCATGCCGCGCGAAGGCGAGCTGCCTGAGAACGTTCAGCATATCAGAAAGCCATACCGGGCAGCCGAAGTCATCGCAGCCTTCCGGCCGACGGCCTGATCAGTCGGCAATGAGCGCGTCGATGGGGCCGCGAAGCGAGAAGACCACACCGGCCGGCTGATAGTCCATGGCGGCTGCACCGCTGAAATATCTCGCCAAAGCGCGCTCGATCATGCGCGATCCGAAGCCGCGGCGGGTTGGCGGCTCGACCAGCGGGCCGCCGCTCTCACGCCACTCGAATGCGAACTGACCGTCTTCAACCGACCAGGTTATGTCGATTCGTCCACCATCCTGCCTGAGAGCGCCGTATTTCGCGGCATTGGTCGCCAGCTCATGGAGCGCGAGCGCCATCGCCAGGGCAGTCTTGGACGAGAGTTCAACCGGCGGGCCGTCGATGCGGAAGCGCGACAGGTCGCTTTGCCCCTTCAGAGACTCTTCGACGAGATATGCTAGGCTCGCTCTGGCCCAAACGGTCTGGGTCAGGATGTCCTGTGCCGAGGCCATCGTGTTCAGCCTTGCGATGAAGGCCTCCTTGAGCGCATCCACCTCGGGACCACCACGGATCGTCTGATTGGCGATCGCCTGAATCATGGCGACGGTGTTCTTCATCCGATGCTTGAGTTCAAGCGCGAGCAGACGCTGGCGTTGCTCGGCCTCCTTGATGGCCGTGATATCTCGCGACACGGACAGGATCGCCTCGGGTTTGCCATCCGGGCCCAGGATCGGACCAACTTGGACGTCCCAGAACCGTGGATTGCCGGCGGCCGTGTCGGCTGCACCCTGGAAGCGATAGCTGTGACCAGCACGCGCCTCCTCGATCGCGAACTTGGCTTCGGCGTTGCCCTGATCAGCCCAGAAATCCGGCCAGGGGCAGCCCTTGATGGCGTTGAAATCGCTGACTTCCATGACGCGCTGGCCGCCCTCGCTCATGAAGGAGAGCTTGCCGTCGAGGTCTATGACCTTGATGCAATCGTCCGACGCCGCCAGCAGGCTGCGCATGAAACGGGCGTCCCGAAGTTCCGGCGTCGGCAAAATGTCCCCGATCTCGTTCCCGTCTAGGGAGCGTTCCCATTTATGCCACGTGCTGCCACGCGGCCAAATGCCTGTCTCTGTCTTTTGACGTTTTGGATTGGTCGCTGGGCGCGGGCCCTCTTGATATGCATCCAATAACATCCATATGACATCCAATTGGATGGTACATGGATTGGCGATGAAAACTCCTGAGAGCGAGAAACTAACGCTGAACCTCGGCTTCGTGGATCTCGGCCGCATCGACCTACTGGTCCGGGACGGCTTCTACTCCAACCGCTCGGACTTCATCCGCACGGCGATCCGCAACCAGCTTTCGACCCATTCCGACATCGCCGCGAAGGCCACAACGCGCCTGGCACTCGAATTGGGCCTTCGGACTTTCACACGCGGGGACCTGGAAGCCGTGGTCGCAGCCGGCGAGCAGCTTGAGATCCGGGTTCTCGGCCTCGCCGTGATCGATAGCGACGTCCCCCCGGAGCTGGCCCGGCAGGCCATCGCCTCCCTCACCATCCTCGGGGCCCTGCACGCATCCCCCGAGATCAAGGCCGCCCTGGCCGATCGATTGACATGACCCAAAGGACCTTCGCCATGAACCCGCGTTTTCACGCCGCCATCGGCGAAGCCATGAACCGCCTGCGAACATCCGACGTAACGGGCGCAGCGGCTGCGATTCAGCACGCTCTCGCCGGACGCGGGTCTATGCCCTCAGCTGCCGCGGATAGCGGCACACAAAGCGGTGACAGCCCCGAAGCACCGCCGGCGCGCGGTCTGCGGGCGATCCTGCAAAAGCTACGACAGGAGCAGGCGAGCTTCATCCACGCGCCGAGCCAAGGCGACACGGTTACGGAAGATGAGCGGGACCGTGAAAACTTCCGTGCGCGCAGATTCCAATCGGCGGTCGGCTCGCTGGCCTACAAGCTCTACGTGCCGTCCGATCACGCTGATCGCAACCTTGCGCTGGTGGTGATGCTTCACGGCTGCACACAAAGCCCGAATGACTTCGCGCATGGGACCCGGATGAATGTCTTAGCCGATGAGTTCGGCCTGATCGTCGCCTATCCCGTGCAGCCAAAATCGGCCAACGCGCAGGGTTGCTGGAACTGGTTCGATCCTCGTCATCAGCGGCGTGGCGCCGGTGAGCCGGCCCTTCTGGCAGGACTTGCCCAGGAACTGGCTTCGGAATTCAAGATCGACCGAAATCGGGTTTTCGTGGCCGGCCTGTCGGCGGGCGGAGCCATGGCCGACGTCCTGGCGTCGACCTATCCCGAGGTCTTTTCCGCAGCTGGCATTCATTCCGGCCTGCCTCACGGCGCGGCTTGCGACGTCATGTCCGCATTCGCTGCAATGAAGGGAAATGCGAAAGCAACGGCACAAGGCCGTTCGCCCATCAGGAAGATCATTTTCCACGGAACCGCCGATGCCACGGTTCATCCATCGAACGGCAAGGCTGTTTTCGATCTAGCGGGTTCCGCGCAGGGGACGCCAGCAGAGTTTCAGACCGATGCGGTGATCAATGGCAAACGCGTAACCCGGTCGCTGATCGGGCATGGCGATGCTCCTGCACTCGCCGAGCACTGGCTGATCCATGGGGGCACCCATGCCTGGTCGGGAGGTGATCGCAGCGGAAGCTATACCGATGCCACGGGCCCTGATGCTTCTCGCGAGATGATCCGCTTTTTCCTCGAGGCCTGAGGAGGTTTCGCGCGAGCGCGGAACGCACTCGCTTAGAGACCGGCAGTTCCGGGCCGCCCTGTCATGGCGGCCCGGGTCCGAACAGCCATGAATGTTGCAACTCAAGGACATGAGCGCAGTGAAGCCCTCTCTCCCGTGAGGAGAGAGGGGCCCAGGCAGCGATCGGATCACGCCGCCTTGGCTTGCGCGACAGCCGCCGAGTTTGCTGGCCCGCCGAGCTGCGTGAGAAGCTTGTCGGTCTTGGTCTCCTCGGCAAGCGTAGCATCGAGCAGCGCCGCCGCGTCGTTGTGGCCGAGCTGCTTTGCCCATGACTTCAACGTCCCATAGCGGGTCATCTCGTAATGCTCGACCGCCTGGGCGGACGCCACGAGACCGGCATCGAGGGCGGGACTGTCGGCGTAGTCTTCCATGACGGCCTTGCCTTCCTCAAGGATGCCGAGGATGGCGTCGCAGGTCTTGCCGCGAGGCGCCTTGCCGATCACCTCGAAGACCTCGCCAAGGCGCTCGACATGCCCCTCCGTTTCCTCGCGATGCGTCTCGAAGGCCTTCTTGAGCTCGGGCGACTTGGCCGCCTTGGCCATCTTGGGCAACGCCTTCAGAATCTGCCTCTCGGCGTAGTAGACGTCCTTGAGCATGTCATAGAACATGTCGTCGAGAGCCTTTGGTGCATTCGTAGCCATTGGAATTCTCCGGTTGTCGGGGTTGCAGGCGTGGATCAGGCGTGGACCTTGTCCCGGGCGCGGCCGCCGAGCGTCGCGCCATAGCTGGCGGCCAGCGCGCCGATGAGCATCGCGATGAAGGTCGCCAGAGCGAATGAGGCGGCAGCCTTGCGGGCTATGTCAGCCGTCTCGCGAGCGGTCTGCTCGGTCTTGGCGGCGGTTTCCTTGGTCTTCGCGATTGCGTCTGTGATGCGCTTTTCGGCGTCAGGCTGGCTGATGCCGGTCTGGGCGGCGATGACGCTGGCGACGTAGGACTTGTCGGCAGGAGACATGTCGCCGTTGCGAATGCTCATTGCGATGATACGGCCGACTTCGGCACGAGCCGGAGCCGCGTCTGCCGACGAGGGAGCCGGTCGCTCGGCGCGAAACAGCATGTCGGTGACATATGCTGACGGGTCGAGACTCGACAGGTCAAGGCGACCGGCAGCCTGGTTCGCTGCGCCGGTGACGGCAGAGCCAACACTGGACGCCGCGCTGGCACCAAGGCGAGCGCTGCCGCCGATGACTGCCGATGCGGCTGAGGCCAGCAGGATCGAGCTGATGATCGCGCCGACGGCCCAGGTCATGAAGCCGTGAGCGGTGTCGCGGAAGGCAACCTCCTCGGAATGAAGACCCACACGCTTGGTGCGGAGACGACCGGCGATATAGCCGCCGGCGCCCGCAGAGACAAAATGCACAACAGCAAGCCAGATCATGGCAGCGATGCCGAAGGTGGCGGTAGTGACCCCCGCATTCGTCCAAGGCGAGACCGAGACGAAGCCGAACCCGGAACCCGCTGCGAGGAGCATCAGGGAGATCGACGCGCTGACAACGGCACCTCCGAGGACGGCGCCCCAGGAGACTGCGGAACACGCGCGATCGGTCGTGGCGTCGGGGACGCCTCGTAGGGTGGTATCGGTCATGAACGATGAACTTTAAGGGCGCGGACAAGGTGCCGGCGCGTTGCGGACGGTGCGGTCCGCTCGATGTCAACGAAACAAGGGAAGAGGCGATATGTTCCGCCGATCCAAAGCGTTTCAATCTTGTCCGGCGATTACCCATGCGCCTTGAGGGAGGGTACTGCGCCGCTAGTTACTCTGGCTCGCCTCCAGTCAAATTGGGTAGCGGAAAGCAGACATACTGAATGTCTGCAAAGGGCCAAGACCTGACGGTCACTTCACGGCTGTGAGGAGCCGCTAGCTAGAAAGATCGTAATTTCGCGGAATGAGAGCATACGGCCCTGCTCTGTTCCACCGGCATCGGTCTGAACGCCCATCCCAACTCTGATCTCTACCTGGCGCCCTTTGAGCCCCGCGGGAATTGCCGCAGCCTTGTTCCAAGCTTCGCAGGCCGGCGCGACGCAAAGGCCATCGTGCTTCTTGCCGAAATCGTCGACGATGGTGAGGTAGCAATTGTCGCCGCATGCGAATTCAGCAATCCAGCCCTTGAGCGTTTCGCCCACACTAGCTGCCATGGCTGGCGCGGACTTTGGAGCGACACGGCTCGCGACTTCCGGCAGCCACCTAGCTCCGAGCTGCGCCTTGAGGTCGTTCGAGGTCAGCACGGTGCCCAGATAACGGAACTGCCCGTCTAAAAGATGGAAGTAGTGAGAGCCGATCGGGCCCTCTTCGTTTACCTGGCCCGATAGAACGATGAGCGAGCTGTTCAGACGGTACTCGGCTGCCTTGAAATTCGGATCAACCAGCCCCCAGCCCGAGAAGGTCCCCGGCAGGAACACGACATCTCCAGCTTGCAGATCGACGATGGCGCCGGTCATGCACGACGTACCGCAGCCCCATTCCGCAACGGCAAATTTGTCCCCGAAATTTGGTCGCCCGTTGGCGGCAGCACGAAGTCTGATGCGATAAGCCCTCTTCTCTGGCGTGTCGAGAACGGGCCTGGTCCGCGGCCCTGGAAGGACAGCTGATGGATACTCACCGAACGTTCCCGGTGGCGAGCGAACTGGTCTGGCGTCGGGAGCCGCGGTTGAAGCTGATGGCACTGACGGGCGCTCGGAGGCGGCACAGGCGGCTGTAATGATGGATTGCTAGGCGACCGCGAAACGAGGTCAGGTCCTTTGCTCGACGAACAGGGTCGAATCTTCGAGCTTCAATCCCGTTCTGTCGAGCGTAGGCCAGATTGAGCCAGCGCATGCCTTCGGGTGGCGCTGACGTGATGTGGATCACCGCCGAAGTAGGCAGGTTGAGTTGGTTCAGGTAGGCGCCAACGAGGGCATTGCCGGTCGCTGTGAGGCATCAGCTTCCCATCCGACTCCAGATAGGCCGCATGGACGCCTACCCGACCGCTCGGAGATAGCAGCCGAGGCGTGCCCGCGAGCCAAGCCCGCGCGCACGCAGAAGCGCATTGAAAGCCTTCGGAACGACTGTCGCAAAACCCTTCAGCCGGATCGCCTTCCCAATCTCAAGCCACGGCAGGAGCAGCCCGCCATTGCTATCAAGAACGACGACTGCCGAAGAATGTACGAGTGCGACATTGGCGAAGGCTTTGTCATCGCCGATCGCCAGTTCGCCGCGAACGAGAATGATCGCCGGCCCACCGTTCGTTCCCGGGATGGCCGAGATGTCAGCTGCACCCGATAGATTGGTGAAGGCCAGGCTGATGGCCAAAAGGCCGACCACCCAAGTCAATACTGCACGCATGGTCCCCAGCCCAACGACCGAACTGACTGCATCTGCGCAGAAAGACACGCCTCCTAAAAGAGCATCCCTCCTTCGTGGTTTATGTCAGGCGCGAGCACAGCACAAAGAACAGTCAGGCAAGTCGAATCTGGGAAAGATCCTCTCAAGCCCAATTCCGGGCGTCCAAATGGCAGAGCAATCGGCACACGGAGGCCACTTGGTCGGGGGCAGTGAGGCCAGTTCTGCCCGCCAAGCTTGACGTTGCGCCTGTTTGTTATACGCCGTATTACAAGCATGGATTTTCCAGATGAGCAAAGTCGAGCTATCCGACCCGATCGCGTTGAGGATCCCGGTCGACGTCCTGGGTGATATCGAGAAAATAGCCGCGGTTTCTGAGCGCACGCGCTCTTGGGTAATCGTACGGGCGCTGAGGCTGTATCTGGCCAGCGAGGGAGCCGATTGCCTCGCGATCATTTGTGGTCGTGAAGAGGCCGCAGAAGGGGGCGGTCACGATGCTGACGATGTCCTCGGGGAACTGGAAAGCATCGTCCGCGGCAAGCTCGCTTGATAAAAGGCCCGGCTGTCGTCTGAAGCGAGAGCCAACATCATCCAGGAAGCACGAAGCCGCTATTGGAGCGTGCACGAGCAAGGCGAGATTCTAGAATCACGATCCAATCCTTGTCGGGGACCGACCGAGAGCAAAAAATACGACCAGAATTGGGTACATGACCGGGTACAGCAATGGGTACGAGGAGATTTTCCCCGCTTCCCGTAAGCGCATGAATTTGCTATGCTAATTCAGCTTCGGTCGCACACCGATTTGGCCTGGTGGAGCTGAGGGGATTCGAACCCCTGACCTCTGCAGTGCGATTGCAGCGCTCTCCCATCTGAGCTACAGCCCCAAGGCGCTGGCCTTCTAGGCTGTGCGTCGCGTGGATGTCAATCACTTCCGCCATCTGATTTTGGCGCGAGCAGGGGATATTCCGCGTCACCTTTCCGGACAGGCCTAAAAGGAACATCGATGCGTGCCGTTCTCGACGTGGTTCTGCTCGCCCTGCAGATCTATGTGTGGATCCTGATCGCCTCGGCGGTGCTGAGCTGGCTGATCGCCTTCAACGTCATCAATACGCGCAATCAGTTCGTCTCCACCGTCTGGGACGCCCTCTATCGCGTCACCGAGCCCGTGCTGCGGCCGATTCGCGAGCGCCTGCCCAATCTCGGTGGCCTCGACATCTCCCCGATCATCCTGCTGCTGATCATCTATTTCATCCAGAGCGTGATCATCCGCTACATCTACCCCAACGTGTTCTGACCAGTCATCGGACCGAAAAGTGGAATGCACTTTTCGGACAGATCCGATGCCAGAACCAGGAGAAGGATCGTCACGTTGTGCCCGAGAAGGCGCATGACGATCCGCCCGCGCCCTGCACGGGGCGCGGCCCATGATCCGCCACGACGCATTCGACGCCATGGCGCACGGCATGCAGTATGGCCGCCTCGCCAACGCTTCGAGGTTTACGCATGGCCGCTGCCGCCCTCCCCTATCGCAGCCAGAACTGGGCTCTGACCAAACCCGCCGCGCGCGGCAAGCACGGCATCGTCGTCTCGCAGAGCCGTGAGGCTGCAGAGGCCGGAACCGCGATCCTCGAACAGGGCGGCAATGCGGCCGACGCCGCCGTCGCCGCCTGCTTCGCGCTCGCCGCAGTCGAACCCTGGAACAGCGGGCTCGGCGGCATCGGCTTCGCGGTTGTGCTGAAAGCCGGAGACAGCCGCGCGCAGGTCGTCGATTTCGGACCGGTGGCACCGCGCCGCGCCGATCCCGCCGACTATCCGCTGACCGGCGAGATGAAGAAGGACCTCTTCACCTGGCCGGAAGTGGTCGATGATCGCAACATCCACGGCCCGCTCTCCTTCGTCACGCCCTCCTCCGTCGCCGGCTATGCGAAGCTCAAGGATGCGTTTGGCTCGAAGTTGCCGCTAGCCGATATTCTTGCCCCGGCCATCGCGCTCGCCAAGCGCGGCCTGCCGGCCGATTGGTACACGACGCTGAAGATCGCCTCGTCCGCCTCGGTCCTCAGGCTCTATGCGGAAAGCGCCCGCATCTATCTGCCCGGAGGCCTGCCGCCAGTGCCGCCCTATCAGGGCATCCCGGGCTTCATGAAGCTGGGGAACCTCGGCGACACGATCGAGCGGCTGGCGAAGGCCGGGCTCGGCGACTTCTACCGCGGCGATGTCGCGAACCGGCTCGTGGCGGATATCGCCGCTGCCGGCGGCGTGGTGGATGCCCAGGATCTGGCGAACTGCAAGGCCGAGTTGCGCGACGCCCCGATGATCGACTGGCGCGGCAGCCATCTCATCCACACCGCCGGCGGACTGACCGCCGCCCCGACGCTTGAGCGCGTCGTCGCCGGCATGGCCGATGCCACGCTCGACGGTGGCGGTCCCTCCGCCGAATGGTACGCCAAGCTCTCGCAGGTGATGCGACAGGCCTACAAGGAGCGGCTCGACGGCCTCGGCGCCGCCGTGACCGCCAAGGAGCCGGGCGATACCTGCACGACCCATCTCACCGTGGTCGATGGCGAGGGTAATCTCGTCACCGTCACCACGACGCTGCTCTCCTCGATGGGCAGCCGCGTCGTGCTGCCCTCGACCGGCGTGCTGATGAACAACGGCATGATGTGGTTCGATCCGCGCCCCGGCAGCGCCAATGCGATCGCACCCGGCGCCCGGCCGCTCTGCAACATGTGCCCGGTCGTGGTGACGCCGAAGGATGGCGGCTGGCCGCGCCAGGCAATGGGCTCCTCCGGCGGGCGCCGCATCCTCGCCAGCATCTACCAGACGCTGGCCTGGCAGCTCGATTTCGGCATGGATACCGAGGCAACCGCGCATCAGCCGCGCATCGACGTCTCCGGCCCGGATTCGGCCAGCGCCGATCTGCGCCTGCCGGCCGAGACGCTGGCTGCGCTGGAAGCGGCAGGGCCGACCGCGATCGTCGAGCACAGCGTGCTGCCGATCAATTTCGCCTGCCCGAACTTCGTCCGCGTCGACAAGAGCGGCGCGGAGGGATCGAGCGACGCTGCCTCGCCCTGGTCGGCGGCCGTGGCGGCCGCGCGCTGAAACAAAAAAGGGCGGCCTTGTCGGCCGCCCTTCGGTCTCGTGTTTGACGATCAGCCGCGCTTCAGTCCCCACGGATAGGGCGCCGAACCGGCGAGCATCCCGGTCATGTCCTTGCGATAGGCCGTGCGGCTGACGAACTGGCCGAGCGGGATGGTCGCGACCTCCTCGAGCGCCAGCCGGGCCAGCGCCTTGGCGCTCTTGCGCTGAGCGGCCTCGTCGGGAGCGTAGAGCCATTCCTCGGCCAGGGCCTCGGCGGCATCGCTCTTCCACCAGCCGAACCAGCCCTTGTCGCCCTGCCCGCGCACCAGCGTCGACATGGCCGGGTTGCCCCAGCTCGTCGCCGATCCCGTGGTGTGGAAGATGCTCCAGCCGCCCTTCTCGGTGGATTCGCGGCTGCCGCGGCGCTGCACGACCGTGCCCCAGTCGCTCGCCGCCATCTCGACATTCATGCCGAGTTGCTTGAGCAATTCGAAGGTCACCTCGCCGAGCGGGCCGATATCCGGGAAGTCGGTCGGGTTGATGATGACGACCTTCTCGCCATTGTAGCCGGATTCCTTGAGCGCCGCCTTCGCCTTCTCCAGGCTCTGCGGCATCAGGTCCTCCTGCTCTCCGTCGAAATAGGGCGTGCCGCGCCACCACAGGCTGCGGCAGGTCTGCCAGAGCGTGGTGTCGTCGCCTTGCGCGGCGCGCATGTAATCTTCCTGCTTCACCGCCATCCGGACGGCCGCACGCACCTTCGGGTTGTTGAAGGGGGCCTGTAGATGATTGAGCCGGATGATCGCGCCGCGCCCGGCCTTGTCGATGATCTCCTGCTTGATATCCTTATTGCTGGCCAGCATCGGCTGCAGGTCGGTGAGAGGGCGCTCCCACCAATCGATCTCGCCGCGCGTCAGCGCCGCCCCGGCCGTCGCCGGGTCGGGCAGGATGTTCCACTCGATCCGCTTGAAATGCGCGACCTTGCCGCCGGCATTGCGGCTGGGCGGTTCGGCTCTCGGCTTGTAGCCCTCGAATTTCTCGTAGACGACCTTGCTGCCGGACACATATTCGGACGCGACGAACTTGTAGGGGCCCGAGCCCATCATCTCGGTGACCTGCGTATTCGCATCGGTCTTGGCCAGGCGCTCCGGCATCATGATCGGCGGCTGGTCGGATTTCGCCAGGCAGTCGAGCATCATCGGGAAGGGGCGCTTGAGCTTGATCTCGACGGTGCGCTCGTCCGGCGCGCCCCATTCCTCGACCGCACGGCCGAGCAACTGGCCGTAGGGGTCGCGCTGCGTCCAGCGCTTCAGGCTGGCGGCGCAGTCGACCGCCTTGACCGGCGTGCCGTCATGGAAGCTGAGGCCCTCGCGCAGCTTGATGCGCCAGGTCTTGCCGTCGGCCGAGACCTCGTGCCCCTCCGCCATCTGCGGCTGCGGCTTCAGGTTCTCGTCCGCCCCGTAAAGCATGTCGAAGACGTAGTAGCCGTGGTTGTTGGTGACGGTCGCGGTCGTCCAGACCGGGTCCAGCGCCGACAGATTGGCCTGCGGCACGAACTTCATCACCGTGCTGCTGGCCTGCGCCGCAGCCAGCCGCGGCAGAGCCGGCCCGGCCAGGCCGAGCGCAGCCGTCCCCATCAGAAAATCACGACGCTTCATCCGTATTCTCCCCATTATGATTGGCTAGGAATGCAGGTCCGGCTTCAGGCGAAGCCCATGAAGTTCGAGCTCTCGCTGAGCGGTCGCGCCTTGGCGAGCCTGGCGAGATCAGGCACCGGGCGCGCGGTCAGCGGGTCGCCGGCAAGCGCCGCTTCCAGCGCCGCCGCGACCGCCAGGACCTTGGCGTCGCCACCGCGCGGCCCGACGATCTGCAGGCCGAAGGGCATGCCGTTGCGGTCGAGCCCGACCGGCAGCGAGATCGCGGGATGGCCGACGATGGTGACGGCATAGGCGGCCGCCAGCCAGTGGAAATAAGTCCGCGTCGGCTTGCCGTCGATCTCGGACGGGAAGAGCTCGGTCCAGGGCCGCGGGCTCAACGTCACCGCTGGCGAGAGGATGACGTCGTAATCGTTGAAGAAGCGCTGCCAGCGCTGGTAGATCACCGTTTGCTGCTTCATCGCGCGGGTCACGTCGAGCGCCGAATAACGCAGGCCCTCCTCGACATTGGCACGCACGTTGGGCCCGACCATGTCCGGCGTATCGCGCACCTTGTCGAGATGCGCCGCGAGGAAGTTGCTGGCGCGCAGGATCTCGAAGACCTCGTCCGTGCCTTCGCAATCCGGCGTCGCCTCCTCGGCGGCCTGGAAGAGATGGCTGAAGGCCTTGGTCTTGTCGAAGAAGGTGTCGCGGATCAGCCGCTCGGTCGGCGCGAAGCCGAAATCGGGCGTCAGCGCCACCTTGAGCGAGGCGAGATCGATCGCATCGGGACGTGCGAAATCCTCCGGCCGTCGCACGGTCTTGCCGTGGATCGTGGTCGCCAGAGGATCGGCGGCGGCATCCGAGACCATGGTCGAGAGCAGCAGGCAGAGATCCGGCAGGTTGCGCGCCATCGGGCCGAGCACCGGTAGCGGCGACCAGCCGAGCTGGCGCTTCTCGCTCGGCACGAGGCCAGGCGTGGGCCGAAAGCCGACGATGCCGTTGAAGGCGGCCGGATTGCGCAGCGAGCCACCGGTATCGGAGCCCGTCGCGAGCGGCACCATATTGGTCGCCAGCACGACGCCGGAGCCACCGGAGGAGCCGGCCGCGCTCTTCGAGGGATCGAAAGGGTTGCCGGTCGCGCCATAGACGGCGTTGCGGGTATTGGCGCCGGCGCCCCATTCCGGCGTGTTGGTCTTGCCGGCGATGATCGCGCCGGCCTTGCGCACGGAGGAGACGATGAGCTGGTCTTCCTTCGGCACGAAATCGCGATAGAGCGCGCTGCCATAGGTGGTGCGCAGGCCAGCGGTGTTCTCGAGGTCCTTGATCCCGATCGGCAGGCCATGCAGGGGCCCAAGCGCATCGCCGCGCGCCGTTGCCTCGTCGGCAGCAAGGGCATCCTTGCGCGCCTTGTCGTCGTCGCGCGCGACCATCGCGTTCACGGCGGGATCGATCGCATCCATGCGGCGGATACAACTATCGAGCAGTTCGCGGGCCGAGAGTTTCTTGGCGCCGATCAGGGCGCGCGCGGCAACGGCGCTGAGGTCGCAGGGTTCGGTCAAGGCAGGTCACTCCGTTGCGCTCAGCCCCACGCAAGCGCTATGCCGCGCCGGGCGATCCAGCCAGACTAGGCAACGAGGCCGAGATGTCCATGACCCGGCGGCGCATGCGGCCCCTTCCTCATCCGCGGGTTCGTGATCGTTGCGGCCGCCTCGGAAAGGCGTTGGGCAAGGTCCGGCAGGCGGGCTGAGCGATACCGCACCGCAACATCGACTTGACGAAGCCGACGGATTCCTGTTCCACAGGGGCCATGGACAAGCCTGCAGAGCCATTCCCGCAGCGCCTGACGGAAGGCTACCGCGCCTTCCTCGACGATCGTTTCATCCGAGAGCAGAGCCGCTACGAAGAGCTCGGCGAACACGGCCAGACGCCGCAGATCATGCTGATCGGCTGCTGCGACTCGCGCGTTTCGCCCGAAGTCATCTTCGACGCGAAGCCCGGCGAAATGTTCGTCGCGCGCAACATCGCCAATCTCGTGCCGCCCTTCCAGCCGGACGACCAGCTCCACGGCACCTCGGCGGCGCTCGAATACGCCATCCAGGCGCTCAAGGTCCGGCATATCGTCGTGCTCGGCCATGGCCGCTGCGGCGGCATCCGCGCCTTTGCCGACGACAGCCAGCAGGCGCTCTCGCCGGGCGACTTCATCGGCAAATGGATCACGCTGATCGGCCCCGCCGCCGAACGCACCGGCGGGCGCGGGCGCAACGAGAATTTCGAGGACTATCTCCAGCGGCTGGAACTGGCCTCGATCCAGCAGTCGCTCGCCAATCTGCGCACCTTCCCTTGCGTGCAGATCCTCGAAAGCAAAGGCCGCCTGCACCTGCACGGCGCGTATTTTGCGGTCGCCACCGGCGTACTGATGATCCTCGACAACGCGACCGGTCAGTTCATCCCGGCCGTCGGCGAGATGCCCAAGCGCGTCCAGCAGATCCGCTGCTCCGAGGCCTGATTTCCGCGCGTCATCCCGCATCACTCTCCATCCGCGAGGGGATGGAGATCGCGCACCATGCTCTTCAATCGCTCGTCGAGGACATGGGTGTAGATCTGCGTCGTGGCGATATCGGCATGCCCCAGCAATTCCTGCACCACCCTGAGATCGGCGCCGTTCTGGAGCAGATGGCTGGCGAAGGCATGGCGCAGGACGTGCGGGCTCAAGGCCGCCGCCGATAGCCCGGCCGCCCCGGCCAGTGACTTGAGGTCCCTGGCGAAGACCTGACGGGTCAGATGCCCGCTTTCGCCCTCCGAGGGAAAGAGCCAGCGCCCATCCGCCGCTCCGGCCTCTTTCAGCGCCTCCAGCCAATCCCGCGCTGCGCCGCGTGCGGCATCGTTCAGCGGCACCAATCGCTCCTTGTCGCCCTTGCCGCGCACAATCAGGAAGCGCTCGCGCGTTGTCGCAGCCGACAGGGGCAGTGCGATCAGCTCGGAGACGCGCAGGCCCGTGGCATAGAGCATCTCGACGAGACAGCGCATGCGCAGGGCCTTCAGCCGCGCTGTCTTCGATAGCCCCTCGCCTTCGCAAGCAACCCGCGCCGCCTCCATCAGCCGGTCGACGTCCCCGACTGTCGCCACCTTCGGCAAAGGCCGACCGAGCCGCGGCCCCGAGATCGCCGCCGAGGGATCGGTGCCGGCAAGCCCTTCCGTGTAGAGGAAGCGGTGGAACTGACGCACGGCCGAAAGCCGCCGCGCCGCCGAGGAGGCCTTGAGCCCGCGCGCCGCCAGATCCGCGAGCCAGCCGCGGATATCCTCCGCCGTGGCATCGCCGGGGGCCTTGCCGCCGAGGAACTCCAGATAATCCGCAATGTCGCGCTCATAGGCGTCGAGCGTATTGCGCGCCGCGCCGCGCTCGGCGGCCAGCATGTCGAGGAAGGCGTTCAGTCGCTGGCGCCCCAGCCGGCTCATTTCGGTTGCAGCTTGGAGGGCGGCACGATCTCGATCATCTCGCGCTGGACCGGTTCGACGAAGGTGACGAGCGCGATCATGCCCCCGAAGATCAGCCCGGCGATGATCGCGATGAAAGCCAGGAAACGGAACAGCGTCGGCACGTCGGGCGGACTCTCGCAATCGCTTGGCGGTGCGCGCGATCCCGGCACCGGACTTGGTTATCCCTGATCGCAGCCGGCTCGCGCAAGAGCACGCTGGCCACAGCTCCGTGCAAAGCCGCTCCGAACGCATGACAGGGGCATGACGCAGCGGCTGGCCGGTGCTACAGCCGTCCGAAGGACCGAAATCACCATGACCGCCGCCGCTGCCATTGTTGCCTCCGACATGACCGATCTCCGCTCCATCATCGGCCAGCGCGCGATCGTGCTCGTCGGCATGATGGGCTCCGGCAAGAGCTCGGTCGGCCGCCGGCTGGCCGGGCGCCTCGGCCTGCCCTTCGTCGATGCCGATACCGAGATCGAGACGGCGGCGCATATGACGATCCCCGAGATCTTCGCGCAGCGCGGCGAAGCCGAGTTCCGCGAGGGCGAGCGCCGCGTCATCGCCCGCGTCCTGACGACCCGCGCCCCGCTGGTGCTGGCGACCGGCGGCGGCGCCTTCATGAATGCCGAGACGCGCGCCCGGGTGAAGGAGCTCGGCATCTCGGTCTGGCTCAAGGCCGAGCCCGACGTGCTGATGCGCCGCGTCCGCCGGAATTCGAAACGGCCGCTGCTCCAGACCGCCGATCCCGAGGCGACCTTGCGCCGGATGCTGGCCGAGCGCGAGCCGGTCTATGCGCTGGCCGACATCACCATTCTGTCGAGCGACGAGCCTCACGAAGTCGTGGTCGGCGAAACCATCGCCGCATTAGGCGGCTATCTCGGGCCGGCAGCCGGAGCGACATCATCATGAACGTCACCACGCCCGGGAAGAGCGGTGCCCGCATCGTCGTCCCTGTCGCGCTCGAAGGCCGCGGCTACGACATCCATATCGGCCGCCACCAGCTCTGCGAAGCCGCGGCCCTGATCGCCGCCTTTGCACCCGGCGCCAAGGCCGCGCTCGTCACCGACGAGAGCGTCGCCGCCCTGCATGGCGCCGCCTTCGAGACCTGCCTGCAGCAGGAAGGCATTACGGCCACCCGCATCACCATCCCGCCGGGCGAGGCCTCCAAGTCCTATGCCCAGTTCGTCGCCCTCTGCGACGCGCTGCTGGCGGCCAGGATCGAACGCAATGACCTCGTCATCGCCTTCGGTGGCGGCGTCGTCGGCGATCTCACCGGCTTCGCGGCGGCGTGCCTTCGACGCGGCGTGCGCTTCGTGCAGGTGCCGACCACCCTGCTCGCCCAGGTCGATTCCTCGGTCGGTGGCAAGACCGGCATCAACTCGCCGCACGGCAAGAACCTGATCGGCGCCTTCCACCAGCCGGCGCTGGTCATCGCCGACACCGCGCTCCTCGACACGCTGAGCGAGCGAGAGTTCAAGGCCGGCTATGCCGAGGTCGTGAAGTACGGGCTGATCGACGACCCCGCCTTCTTCGACTGGTGCGAGGCGAACTGGAGCCGCGTCATTGCCGGCGGCCCGGAGCGCGACCATGCGGTTGCCGTCTCCTGCCGTGCCAAGGCCGCCATCGTTGCCCGCGACGAGCGTGAGGAAGGCGACCGCGCCCTGCTCAATCTCGGCCATACCTTCGCCCATGCGCTGGAACGGCTGACGAATTACGATTCCGCCCGCCTGGTCCATGGCGAGGCGGTGGCGATCGGTCTCGCACTGGCCTTCCGCTTCTCGCAGAGGCTGGACTTGTGCTCGGGGCAGGATGCCGGCCGCGTCTCGCGCCATCTCGACCATGTCGGCCTGCCCAGCCGCTTGCAGCAGGTACCGGGTGGCGCCGGCAGCGCCGAGGAGATCGTCAACGCCATGGCTCAGGACAAGAAGGTCAAGCGCGGCGTGCTGACCTTCATCCTCGCCCGCGGCATCGGCAAGAGCTTCATTGCGCCCGGCGTCGCGGCGGACGAGGTGCGCGCCTTCATCGAGGCCGAACTCGCAGCCTGAGCGAAGTCAGGCGAGGCCGACCTTCGCCAGGAAGTGGGCGGCGCGATAACCGGGCTCCACGCCCCTCACCAGCATCGTCACGCCGCGCGAATTCTCCGTCCTGAGCGGCAGGATTTCGCGATAGGCCGGTGAATCGTACCAGGCGCGCGCCCGTTCCATGTCGGGAAAGGCGATGATCACGAGATCGCCGGGCCAGGGCCCCTCGACGATCTCCGGTGTCGCGCCATGGATCAGGAACTGGCCGTCATAGGGCGCAATCGTCTCGTCGATGCGCGCGATATAGTCGATGATCTCGGCGCCGAGGCGGACATCCTGCAGATGGGCGATGGCATAGGCGGTCATGGTTCTCTCCTGCAAATCCCGGCCGGAAGGCCGTTCGTTGCGGAGGACCATGACCTGCGGGCTGCATGAGGTCGATTACCACAGGGGTAATCACGCAGCCGTCAGGGGCTGAAAACCAGCACCAGGAAGACGAAGAACACCGCGAGATGCACCGCGCCCTCCAGCATGGTGGTGCGCGTGCCGGTGAAGGTCAGCGTCGAGAGCAGCAGCGTCATGGCGAGGATCACCATATTGGTCGCCGACAGGCCGAGGACGACAGACTGCCCCGTCATGATGCCGATGACCAGAACGGCAGGCACCGTCAATCCCAGCGTCGAGGCCGCAGCGCCCAGGCACAGATTGATGGCGCGCTGCAACTGGTTCGAGGTGATCGCCCGCAGCGCGGCGATGCACTCCGGCGTGAACACCACCGCCGCGATCAGGATGCCGCCGAGCGCCGCCGGCGCACCGAGCCGCGCGATACCGAAATCGAGCACCGTCGCGAGGCTCTTGGCCAGGATCACGATCGGCAGGATATTGGCGAGCAGCAGAAAGACGTGGAAGGGCGTCGAATTGGTCGACATCGCATGGGCGAGGCCGGTCGCTTCCTCGCCATCGGCAGCCGCCCCGGCGGGCTGCTCCTTTTCCGGCTCCAGGAAGAAGGCGCTGTGGCGCCCGGTCTGCAGGATCAGGAAGGCACCGTAGAGCGCCACCGTGAACAGCGAGAAGGCGATGGCCTGGAACGATGTGAGCGTGCCGTCCGGCGTCGACGTGGTGAAGTTGGGCAGGATCAGCGGGATCACCGTCAAGGGGATGATCACCGAGAGATAGGAGCCAGCCCCTTTCAGGTTGTAGCGCTGCGAGAAGTGGCGCAGGCCCCCGATCAGCAGGCCGATGCCGACGACACCGTTGAGCACGATCATCAGCACCGCGAACATGGTGTCGCGCCCCAGTGTCGGCGCGCCCTTGGCGCCGAGCATCACCGCCGCGATCAGGGCGACCTCGATGATCACGATCGAAAGCGTGAGGATCAGCGTGCCATAGGGTTCGCCGAGGCGATGCGCCAGCTCCTCCGCCTCATGCACCACGCCGAAGGCCGTCCAGACGATGATCGCCATGAGCCACATGAAGATCGCCAGCGAGGGCAGCGGCGCGCCAAGCTGGGCGAGCAGGCTCGCGCCAAAAAGCTGGAAGATCAGAACGGTGCCCCAGGCGGCGGCAAGGCGGATCATCATCGTCTTCACGGGGCGGCATTCCTCGTGCGGCGGTGGTGGGTGCGCCGCGGCAAGGCGGCACGACTGATGGGAAGCGGCCGAGGGAAGCCCCCCGAAATGGCTGCAGAACCCTATAAGCATGCCCACGCCGCCGAGGCGAGCCTGAAATGCCCGCGATCTCTTCGCTCAGCCGGGCGCGAGCTTGCCGGCCAGCGGGCTAGCCTCACCTTCGGCGAGCGTCGTCGGCTTGTCGGCGACGAGATACTGCGCCCGCGCCAGCGCCGCGAAACGCCCGCCCTTGGCGACGAGCTCATCGAAGGTGCCCATCTCCTCGACCTGCCCCTGCTCGAAGACGAGGATGCGATCGGCATTGCGGATCGTCGCGAGCCGGTGCGCGATGACAAAGGTGGTGCGCCCCTTCATCACCTCCTCCAGCGCCTTCTGCAGCTTGACCTCGGTCGCCGCGTCGAGCGCCGAAGTGGCCTCGTCGAGGATCAGCACGGGCGGGTTCTTGAGCAGCGCCCGCGCGATCGAGAAGCGCTGACGCTCGCCGCCGGAAAGGGTGCGGCCGCGCTCGCCGACCAGCGTGTCGAGCCCGTCCGCCTGGCGTGCCATGACCTCGGCGGCCTGGGCGCGCTCCAGCGCCTTCATCATCTCGGCATCGGTCGCATCCGGCTTGCCGACGAGCAGGTTCTCGCGGATCGAGCGGGCGAACAGCATCGGCTCCTGAAAGACGACGCCGATATTGCGCCGGAGCGAGAGCAGCGAAATCTCGCGGATATCGGTGCCGTCGACGGTGATCCGGCCCGATTGCGGATCGAAGGCGCGGTGCAGCAGGCCGAGCGTCGTCGACTTGCCCGAACCAGTCGAGCCGACGACGGCGATGGTCTCGCCGGGCTTCACGGTGAAGGATACGTCGCGCACGGCCGCGCGCTTGCCGTCATAGGAGAAGGAGACATCCTCGAAGGCGACCGCGCCTTCGAGCCGGCCGGGGTCCTTGGCGTTCGGCAGGTCGCGCACGCTCGGCAGAGTGTCGAGGACCTCGAAGAACTCCCGCATCTTCGGCGCCTGCATGAAGATGAAGTTCACGAATCCGACGATCTGCTCGAGACGCCCGACCAGCATGGTCGCGAAGCCCATGAAGGTGACGATCTCGCCGACCGTGGTCTGGCCATGCATCAGGAGCCAGGTGCCGACGATGAAGATCAGGAGCACGGTCAGCGTCGCGGAGGCGCGCGTCGCGACATTGGCGACCGCCCACCAGGACAGGACCGGCAGTTGCGCCGCCAGCACATTGGCGATGGTCGTACGCAGGCCGCGCACCTCGGCCTCGATGCGGGTGAAGCTCTGGATCACCGGCACGTTGCCGAGCGCGTCCGAGGCTCGTTCGGCGAGATTCGAGTGATAGGTCTCGACATTGCTCTGCAAGCGGTCGGTCTTGCGCAGCACATAGGCGGTCAGCGAGCCGAACAGCACCACCAGCGCGACCAGGAGCAGGCCAAGCTGCCAGTTCTTCCAGATCGTGAAGGGCAACAGCACGAACAGCGCGACGGCCGAGGCGCAATGCTCGCGGAAGAACGACAGCCACAGCCCCCACATCGCGTTGGTGCCGTCGAGCATGATCTTGAGCACGCGGCCGGAATGGGTCTGGCTGTGATAGGCGAGCGGCAGCGACAGCGCGTGCTCGAAATACTGGGCCATCACCATCAGGCGCGCACGATGGGCGAGCCGGTCCGCATGCAGCGCGACGAAGACGCCGAGCGCGATATTGGTCAGGCCGAAGCCGACCCAGGCGACGATCAAGAGATTGATGCTGGCCCAGGTCAGCGCGCCGCCCGAGGCCTGGATCGTGGTCAGACGGTCGATCAGCGCGCCGAACAGCATCGGCTCGGCGAAGGCGACCGCCGCCAGCACGATATTGGCCAACGCCAGGATGACGCCCAAACGCCTTTCCGGGCCGAGTTCGCCGAGGACGCGGGCATAGAGCGAGAGCAGAGACATCGAAAGGAGCTTTAGCGAAACCGGCGCTGGCGGCAAGCGGTCATCCAGCTCGCTTGATCAGGAGGGTCGCGCTATGTTCGCCCCGGCGGCCTTGCCGAACGACTTCAAGCCCTAAGGCCGCAGGGCTTCGGCCAGCGCTTCCGCCGTCACCTCGGCCATCGCCATCTGCAATTTGTAGGCGCGGGTCTTCTCGCCCGGCTTCATCACGAGAATCACCGTCTCGTTGCCCGGACAGGCGGGATCGGCGCAGATGATCTCGTTGACCGCTATGGCAGCCGTCTCGGGCAGGTCGAGCAGTTCCCGGACCTGCGCCTTCAGTCGTTCGGCCGTGGCCTTGGCTTCGGCCTTCGCATCGCCGCCCTTGCGGGCATCCGGCTTGCCGAAGAGACCGAAGCGCATCGCCGCTCAGTTCGGCAGTGTCAGCACGCCGGCGGCGCCGTCCTCGGCGCCGAAGGCGAGCCGCTTGCCGGCCTTGTCCCAGGCAAAGGCGCTGATGCCGCTGCCGCGCAGGGCCGGGCGCACCAGCAATTCGGAGCCGTCGGTCAGCCGGACCATCAGGATGCAGCCATCATCGTAGCCGATCGCCAGCACCAGCGCGCCCGGATGGAAGGCGACGCGCGTGACGCGGGCATGGCGCACGCCACATTCGCGCGGCGCCTTGCCCTGCGGCCCGTCGCCCTGGAACGGCCAGACGATGGCGCCATCCGCCCCGCTGGAGGCGAGCCAGAGCCCGTCATGCGACCAGGACAGCGAGCGCGGCTTCGCCGGATAGCCGGTCATCCGCATATGGCCGGGCTTGTCGCCGAGCTTCCAGCCATGCAGCGCGTTCTCCTGCATTGAGGAGACGACGAAGCGCCCGTCCGGCGACCAGGCGACGTCGATATGCGAGCCCTTCCATTCCAGGAATTCCGGCTTCGCTTCGGTGTTCGGATACCAGAGCGAGACGCCGTTCATCTGGGCGATGGCGAGGCGATAGCCTTTCGGGGCGAAGACGAGACCCTGCGGCGTGCTCGCCGCCTCCAGCGTGCGGACGCGGCCTTTCTCGTCGCGGGCCTGCACGGTCTTGCCGGTGTTCCAGGCGAGATTGCCGGAGGGCGACAGCGTGATCGCATCGATCCAGCGGCGCTTCTGGTCCTTCGCCAGCTCTTCCGGCTCACCCTCGGAGCGGGTGGCGACGACACGTCCGTCATCGCCGCCTGTGATCAGGCGATCGCCGTCGCCGGTCGCGCAGAGGATGCCGCCGGCATGAGCCTCGACGCTATCCACGACGGCGCCGTCGCGCCAGCGCAGCACGCGCCCATCGGCCAGCGCGAGCACCAGCCCCTGCTTCAGCCAGTGAACCGCGACGACATGCGTCTCGGCAGTGATCGGGGTGACATGCTCGCGCAGCGAGACGGGTGGGGTCATCGTCGTCATGACGCGGCTTTAACTCAGGCCGCGCAGGCTTCAAACCCCCGACGCAATTCGTTCTCGTTGAGATTGCGCCCGATGAAGACGAGGCGGCTCTCGCGGGTCTCGCCATCCTTCCAGTCGCGCTGCAGGTCACCGTCCAGGATCATGTGAACGCCCTGGAAGACGAAGCGGCGCGGCTCGTTCTTGAACGCCAGGATGCCCTTGGAGCGCAGGATGTTCGGCCCCTGGATCTGCGTGAGGTCATTGATCCACGGCATGAACTTCTCGGGATCGACATCGCCCGCCACGGTCAGCGAGATCGAGCGTACGTCCTCGGCATGGTGATGATGGTGGCCTGCCTCGAGGAAATCCGGCTCGATGTCGAGAATGCGGTCGAGATCGAAGGCTTTGCGATCGAGCAGCGCCGCGATATCGACATTGGCGCGCTCGGCCTTGTGCAGCTTGGCATAGGGGTTGATGGCGCGGATCGCGGCCTCGACATCGGCGAGCTCTTCCGCCGTCACGAGATCGGTCTTGTTGAGCACGATGACGTCGGCGAAGGCGATCTGGTTCTTGGCTTCCGGCGCATCCTTCAAACGGTCCTTCAGCCACTTGGCGTCGGTCACAGTGACGACCGCGTCGAGGCGGGTGGCGTCGCCGACATCCTGGTCGACGAAGAAGGTCTGCGCGACCGGCGCGGGATCGGCGAGGCCGGTGGTCTCGACGATGATCGCGTCGAACTTGCCCTTGCGCTTCATCAGGCCGTCGAGAATGCGGATCAGGTCGCCGCGCACGGTGCAGCAGATGCAGCCGTTGTTCATCTCGAAGATTTCCTCGTCGGCCCCGACGATGAGGTCGCCGTCGATGCCGGCCTCGCCGAACTCGTTGACGATCACCGCGAATTTCTTGCCGTGGTCCTCGGTCAGGATGCGGTTGAGGAGCGTGGTCTTGCCGGCGCCCAGATAGCCGGTGAGCACCGTGACGGGGATTTTCTCGGACATGGCTTGACCTGAATGACTGCGACGCGAGGAGGACACCGCCCGGTCAAACCGGGCCGGCGGTCAGCGCCTTTTCGATTTCGCTTATATTGTGCTTCATCATCCGGATGTAAGTCCCCGCCGGCCCGGTTGCGGCCGAGAGGGCATCCGAATAGAGCCGGCCGCCGACCTTGGCGCCGCTCTCGCGGGCGATCTGCTCGACGAGGCGCGGATTGGTGACGTTTTCGAGGAATACGGCGGGGATTTTCTGCGTCTTCACCTGCCGGATGATGCGGGCGACGTCCCTCGCGGAGGCCTCGGCCTCGGTCGAGACGCCCTGCGGCGCCACGAAGGCGATGCCATAGGCCTTCACGAAATAGCCGAAGGCGTCGTGAGTGGTGATCGCCTTGCGCCGCTCGGCCGGAATGCGGGCGATGGCAGCCTTCACCTCGCTTTCGAGCTTGTCGAGTTCGGCGAGATAGGCCGTGGCATTGGCCTCGTAGCTGGCCTTGCCGGCCGGATCGGCCGCGCTCAGCGCGTCCCGGATATTCGCGACATAGATCTTGGCGTTGGCAACGCTCTGCCAGGCATGCGGATCGTCATGACCATGGGCATGCGCATGGCCGCCCTTGGCCTTCTCGTCATGGTCGTCATCGGCTTCGAGCGGGGTGATGCCCTTCGTCGCCTCCGCCATGGTCGCCTTGGTGCCGGAGGATTTCACGAGGCGTGGCAGCCAGCCTTCGAAATGCAGGCCGTTGACGAGGACCAGCTTGGCGGCAGCCATCGCCTTCGCATCGGCAGGCGTCGGCGAATAGACATGCGTATCGCCGTCCGGACCGACCAGCGTGGTCACGCTGACGCGATCACCCCCGACCTGTCGAACGAAATCGCCGAGGATCGAGAAGCTCGCCACCACCGGCAGCTTCTCCTGCGCGAAGGCGCCGAACGGCGCGGCAGCCATGGCAAGCCCGAAAGCGAGGCTGGCGACGAGGGCGCGACGGGTGGGCATGGACGACTCCAATTATGTAACGATATAACGTTTCTATCTCTGAAAATGGGCACGAGGCAAGAGGCGTCGCGCAAGTCCGTCCTGCGAGCCGAACAGGAGTGAGCCGATATAGATCGCGCCAGCAGCCAGGATGATCGAAGGCCCCGCCGGCAGGCTTGACCCCGCCGCGTAGGACGTCACGAGCCCGGCATAGCCGGAGACGATGCCGAAACCGGCCGCGAGCAGCAGCAGGCGGGTGATGTCAGCCGTCCAGAAGCGCGCGGCGGCGGCCGGCAGCATCATCATGCCGACGGCGAGCAAGGTCCCCAGCGCATGGAAACCGGCGACGAGATTGAGCACGACGAGCGCGAGAAAGGTCAGATGCACGACGCCGCCTGAACGGCTGACCGAGCGCAGGAAGCCGGGATCGACGCATTCGAGCACCAGCGGCCGATAAAGCGCCGCCAGCGACAGCAGCGACACGGTCGCGACACCGGCGAGCAGGATCAGCACCTGATCGTCGAGCGCCAGTACATTGCCGAACAGCACATGCAGGAGATCGATCGCCGAACCGCGCAGCGAAACGATGGTGACGCCGAGCGCCAGCGAGATCAGGTAGAAGGCCGCAAGCGAGGCGTCCTCCTTGAGCACGGTCGCGCGGGCCACGGCGCCGGCCGCCAGCGCCACCGCGAAGCCAGCCGCGAGTCCGCCGATCGTCATCGCCGGCAGGGAGAAGCCGGCGACGAGATAGCCCAGCGCCGCACCGGGCAGGATCGCATGCGCCATGGCGTCGCCGGTCAGGCTCATCCGCCGGAGCATCAGGAAGACTCCGATCGGCGCGCCCGAGACGGAGAGCGCAACCACGCCGACGAGGGCACGGCGCATGAAGTCGAATTCGGCGAAGGGGCCGATGAGGAGGTCGTAGAGCATCGGCTTGGCCTGGCTGGGCGGATCAGGCGGCGTCGCGCTGACAGGGAGCGGCGTGGCTGTCGAAAGACTCGACCATGCGCCGCGCCTTCAGCAGATTCTCAGGCGTCAGCACCGTCGCGGTCTCACCCCAGGCCACGGCCTCGCGCGCCAGCAGCAACGTCTGCGGAAAGGCCTGCCGGACCGTCTCGATATCGTGCAGCACTGCGACCACGGTACGGCTCTCGCCATGCCAGCGCCGGACGAGTTCGAGCAGATCGGCGGTCGTGCGCGCATCGATCGCGGTGAAAGGCTCGTCGAGCAGAATCACGTCGGCATCCTGCAGCAGAAGCCGCGCGAACAAGGCCCGCTGCATCTGCCCACCGGAGAGCGTGCCGATCGGGCGGCGCTCGAAGCCGGTCAGGCCGACCGCCGCGATGGCATGCTCGATCTTATGGGCCGCGCCGGCGCCGATGCGACCGAAAATGCCGGCCCGGTTCCACAGGCCCATGGCGACGAGATCATAAACATGGATCGGGAAGGAGCGGTCGAGATCGGCCGATTGCGGGAGATAGGCGAGGCGCTTGCCCTTGGCGAGCACAACACCGCCCGAGAGTGGTGCGAGAGCACCCGCGATGCCCTTGAGCAAGGTCGACTTGCCGGCGCCGTTCGGCCCGACGATGGCGGTCAAGCTCCCGGTTTTGATCTCGCCGGAGAGATGATGCACCGCTGGGTGACGGTCATAGCCCAGTGTCAGATCGGTCAGGCGGACGGCGGACATCAACGCAAACTCACAGGATCACGGCCAGCGTCACCAGCCAGAGCAGGGCGATGACGGCAGCGGCCAATCCCACGCGCGTTCCCGCCGACAGGCGCAAGAGCGACCACCCCGGAGCTTCCGAGGCGGCGCGATGCGTGTGGTGGGCGTGCGCGTGAGCCATAAGAAACGATATAATGTTACGCTCACGCTGGAGCAAGCGTGATTCCGCGCCTGTCCCCAATGCTTGGCAGAGGCATGCTCCGTCACTCTTGTCATTCCGGGGCGCGCCGCAGGCGCGAACCCGGAACCCACGACTGGGTGAGACCTTCCACGCTGCATGATAGGTGGTTCACCCGGTCGTGGGTTCCGGGTTCTTCGCTGACACGAAGCCCCGGAATGACAAGGGTAGCTCCACGAGTACAGCCGGCGCCTGTTCCCGCTCAGAACGGCAGGTACTGATAGAGCCAGGTCTCGGTCAGCACGGTATCGCCCGCCTTGAGATAGCAGCGCATCTCGACCGGCTCGCTGCCGGCGACAGAGAGATCGAACTGGGCGCGCCAATGACCAGGCACCTCGTCCGGCACCGCCTCGGTAAAGACATAGGAGAAGCTGCCCCGCGAGGTGGACAGGATCACCTCAGGCTTCACGCCAAAGGGGATCGTCTCCAGCGCCGGCCCCAGAAATTCGACCATGAACTTGCGCACGCCGCGCGGCCGCACGGTTCCCGGCTGGCCGCCATTGCCGAGCCGCGTCGCGACGACCCGGCCGAGCTGGGTCGGGAACGGCTCGTCGGAGAGCCAGTGCAGCGTGTAGCGGAAATTGTAGACGTTACCGGCCTTTGCAGGGCCTTCAGGCACCCACATCGCGACGATATTGTCGTGGATCTCGTCATCGGTGGGGATTTCGACGAGCTGGACGGAGCCTCTGCCCCATTGCCCGTCGGTCTCGACCCAGAGGCTCGGGCGGCGCTCGTAATGCACGCCGTCGAGATAGTGACCGGTCTCGCGGTCGCGCTGCATCAGCCCGAAGCCGCGCGGATCGCTGTCGACGAAGGACGAGGCCATGGTGTGCGGGGGATTGTTCAGGGGGCGCCAGGCCCGCTCGCCCGGTCCGGTCCAGAGCGCGAGCCCGTCGGAATCATGCACCTCGGGGCGCCAGTCGATCGCCGTCTGCTTCGCGGTCTCGGAATACCAGAACATCGAGGTCAGCGGCGCGATGCCGAGCCGCGAGACGTCCTTGCGCAGGTGCAGCGCAGTCTCGATCTCCATGGTAACGCCCTTGCCGCGATTCATGCGGAAGCGGTAGGCGCCGGCCAGGCTCGGCCCCGAGAGCAGCGCATGGATCACGACATACTCGGCGCCGGCCTGCGGCGTTTCCAGCCAGATATGGGTGAAATCCGGGAATTCCTCCACCTTCCCGGAGACGGCCGGATCGATCGCGACGCCGCGCGCCGACAGGCCGTACTGGTAGAGCTCGCCGATGGCGCGGAAATAGGAGGCGCCGAGGAAGGCGACCCAGTCATTCGTCTTCCAGTCGAGCGCCTCGCCATTGCGGCCGGGATGGCCGCTGCGGCTTTCCTGCAGGCGGAAACCCGCAAAGCCCGCCCCGGCCGGCAGGTCGCGCGCCGGGGAATTCGCCGGCATCTCGAAATAGCTGGCATCGTAGACGATCTCCCGGGCCTTGCCGTCCTCGACGACATGCATCCTGACCGGCTTCTGGAAGAAGCGGCCGAGATGGAAGAAGGTCACCGGCCAGGGCGAGGGGCCGTTGGCCCAGAGCGCCGATTCCGGCTTGAACCGGATCTTGCCATGGGCGTCGTAATCGATCCGCTGCATCACCTCGGGCCGCGGGTTGGGCGGCGCCTCATAGGGCTTGGCCGCCATCTCCTTCGCCCGCGCCTTCAGCGTCTCGAAGGTGAAATCCTTGCTGTCGCCGAGCTTGAGCCCCTGCTGCGCCAGCGCTTCCGGCGCGAATCCGAGCGCGGCCAGCGTCGCTGTCGCACCCGCACCTGCGAGAAGAGTTCGTCGGTCGAGGCGAAGCCCCTGGCTGCTACCCTGCTCGGCGCGGTCCTGCATGTCGTTCCTGATCGCTCGTTGCTCGGAGACACGGCCGATCCGCCCCTGGCGAGCTGACCGTGCGAAACCGGAGATAGGCAGCCAATCATGGCGAAACCAGTCCGGTCCTTCGGCTAAAGGTGGAGTGCTGCCGGTCGTCGAGCGCTTTCCCTTTCGGGTTCAGCATGCTCTAAAAACGCGACAACTGGCCGCATGAGCCGGACCGCATCAGGGAGACATCATGACATCGCTGTTCCGCAGCCGCCTTGCCGGCTTTGCCGCTGCCGTCACGCTCATTGCCGCGCCGGCCGCGGCAAGCGCCCAGGACTTCATCAACATCCTGACCGGCGGCACCTCGGGCGTTTATTACCCGATGGGCGTCGCGCTCTCGAAGATCTATGGCGAGAAGATCCAGAACGTCCGCCCCACCGTGCAGGCCACCAAGGCTTCGGTCGAGAACCTCGTTCTGCTCCAGCAGGGCCGCGGCGAGATCGCGTTCACGCTCGGCGACTCGCTCGATGCCGCCTGGAAGGGCGACGAGGAAGCCGGCTTCAAGGCGCCGCTGAAGAAGCTGCGCGGCATCGCCGCCGTCTATCCGAACTATGTCCAGATCGTCGCCTCCAAGGAGAGCGGCATCAAGACGCTGGCCGATCTCAAGGGCAAGCGCCTCTCGGTCGGCGCGCCGAAATCCGGCACGGAGCTCAACGCCCGCGCGATCCTCGCCGCCGCCGGCATCACCTATAAGGACCTCGGCAAGATCGAGTACCTGCCCTTCGCCGAGTCTGTCGAGCTCATGAAGAACCGCCAGCTCGACGCCACCCTGCAATCGGCCGGCCTCGGCGTCGCCTCGCTGCGCGACCTCTCGACCTCGGTCGAGATCAATGTCGTCGAGGTGCCTAAGGCCGTGATCGACAAGGCCGGCCCGCCCTTCATCAGCGCCCCTATCCCGGCCAACACCTATACCGGCCAGAACGCCGACGTGAACACGGCTGCCGTCGTCAACTACCTCGTCACCCATGAGGGCGTGAAGGAGGAACTGGTCTACCAGATGACCAAGAACATCTTCGAAAACCTCGGTGAGCTCGCCGCCTCGCATTCGGCCGGCAAGGAGATCAAGCTGGAGAAGGCGACCGACGGCATGCCGGTCCCGCTCCATCCGGGCGCCGCGCGCTACCTGAAGGAAAAGGGCCTCAAGGTCGGCTCGTAACGTGCGTGTCATCCCGTGCGCGCCGCAGCGTGAAACGCTGCTGCGCAGACACGGGACCGCGCGACGAGAAGGCGCCCCTTTCTGAAGATGATCCCGCATCTGCACCGCAGCACTGACGTGCCGCGGCGCGTGCGGGGTGACATATGACACCGGCAGGACCTGGACGATGACCACCACCGCCGAGACCGACCAGTTGGAAACCCTCTCCGGCGCCAAGCCGGGCGAGGTCGAGCATGCCGATCTCGACAATTTCGAGCATGGCTTCCCGCCCGGTTTCGGCCCCGGTGCCTGGGGCGTGTTCGCCTATGGGCTGGCGCTCGCCTTCGCCGGTTTCCAGATCGCGGTCTCCGCCTGGAACTTCCTGCCGAGCCAGGCGGCACGCGGCGTCCATGTCGGCTTCCTGCTGCTGCTGTCCTTCGGCCTCATCGCCAATTTCCGGGCGAAGGATACGCCCGGCCGCCTGCTCGGCTGGGCGCTCGGCATCCTCGGCTTCGGCATCGGCCTCTATCAGTGGATCTTCTACGCCGACCTGATCCTGCGCGACGGTGATCCCTCGACACTCGACCTCGTGGTCGGCACTTTGCTGATCGTGCTGATCTTCGAGGCGGCGCGCCGGTTGATGGGCAACGCCCTGCCGATCATGTGCGGCGTCTGCCTGCTCTACTGGTTCTTCGGCCAGTATCTGCCATCGCCCTTCAACCATCGCGGCTATGGCTTCGACCAGATCATCGGCCATCTCTCCTTCGGCACCGAGGGCTTCTACGGCACGCCGATCTACGTCTCCGCGACCTATATCTTCCTGTTCATCGTATTCGGCTCCTTCCTCGAGAAGGCCGGGATGATCCATCTCTTCAACGACGTCTCGCTCGGCATCTTCGGCGGCGCGCGCGGCGGGCCGGCCAAGGTCGCCGTGGTCTCGTCGGGCATGATGGGCATGATTTCCGGCTCCGGCGTCGCCAATGTCGTCACCGTCGGCCAGTTCACCATTCCGCTGATGATCAAGTTCGGCTACCGGCGCGCCTTCGCCGCCGGTGTCGAGGCCACGGCCTCGATGGGCGGCCAGATCATGCCACCGGTGATGGGTGCCGTCGCCTTCATCATGGCCGAGACGCTCGGTGTGCCCTATGCCGAGATCGTCAAGGCGGCCGCAATCCCCGCCGTGCTCTACTTCGCCTCGGCCTTCTGGATGGTGCATCTGGAGGCCGGCAAATACGGCCTGAGGGGCATCGAGCGCTCCATGCTGCCGAGCCCGCTGAAGGCCCTGCGCGAGCGCTGGTATCTGGCCCTGCCGCTCGCCGTGCTGGTCTTCATGCTGTTCCACGGCTTCACGCCCCTCTTCGCAGGCACGATGGGCCTGGCACTGACGGTCGGCCTCCTGCTGGGCGCCGGCATTACCGCCGGTTTCAGCACGCAGACCCTGCGGATCATCTTCTGGGTCGGGCTCGGGCTGATCGCCGCCGCGCTCTTCCGCGACGGCATGGATATCCGCATCGTCGCGGGGCTGATCGCAGTCCTGATCCTCGCCAATGCCTTCACGCTGGGTGGCCGCACGACGCTGGCGATCAGCCGCGACGCGCTGGCCGACAGCGCCAAGACGGCGCTGCCGGTCGGCATCGCCTGCGCCATCGTCGGCACCATCATCGGCCTGATGACGCAGACCGGCATCGGCACCACCTTCGGCGCCTGGATCATCGGGCTAGGCCAGCACAGCCTGTTCCTGGCCCTGATCCTGACGATGATCCTGTCGATCCTGCTCGGCACGGGCATTCCGACGATCCCGACCTACATCATCGTCGCCGCACTCGCAGCACCAGCGCTGGAAAAGCTCGGCGTGCCGCTGATCGTCAGCCACATGTTCGCCTTCTACTACGGCATCATGGCTGATCTTTCGCCGCCGGTGGCGCTGGCCGCCCTCGCCGCGGCCCCGATCGCCAAGGAAAACCCCGACAAGATCGGCTGGGAGGCGATGCGCGTCGCGCTGGCCGGCTACGTCATACCCTTCATCGCGGTCTATTCGCCGGCGCTGATGCTGCAGTCCGGCGATCCCATGGCCAATGTCATCGGCTTCTGGCCGGCCGTTGTCTACGCCACCTTCAAGGCGACAATCGCCATCGGCCTCTTCGGCATGGTCGCGATCGGCTATCTCTTCGGCCGCCTCACGGTGATCGAGCGCGTGCTCTGCTTCGGCGCGGCCGTGCTGCTCTTCGGCGAATTCGCCTACAGCGACCCGCTCGGCTACGTGCTGGCCACAGCGATCGTCGGGCGGCACTGGCTGGCCGCACGCAAGGCCGAGACCGCGCCCGCATGAGCCTGTGCCTCGCGGCCGGTGCGCTCGTGGTAGTGCTCGGCCGCGGCGAGATCACGCTGGGCTGGCGCCATTCGGTGCAGAAGACGCTGTGGGAAGAGGTCTGGCGCGAGACGCCCGCCGGCCTCGAAATCGTCGAGGCGCGGATCGAAGGCTCGGGCGCCGGGATGGACCCACCCGATGGGGCGAAGCTCGTCGACGGCTTCTGGCGCTGGCACCCGGCCTTGCCGCCGCTGAGGGAAGTCGTGATGCGCCGCTCGGGTGCGACGGCCGACTGGCGCATCTGCGCGGCGTCGGGCTGCCGCCCGATGGGCGACTACCTGCCGGCGGATGCCGATCCGGTCACGTTGAAGATCTGCGACTGACGGGAGAGGCCGAAGGCCTCAATCGACCTCGGTCAGATGCTCGATCTTGAGCATGCGGCGCATCAGGTTGACGAGGCCGTAGCCGGCGAAGACCGAGAAGATCGCCATCATGATGTATTCGAAGATGGTGCCGAGCTCGAACAGGCCGGCCAATGCCCAGCCGGCCGCCAGCGCCACGCCGAAGAGTTCGACGGCGATCAGAATCCCGAACGAGGTGACCATGATCAGGTTGCGCCAGTTGGTGTGCCGTCCGGCCATGCTGTCCTTCCTTCATGCGCGGGCCGCCTTGCGCGGCCATGCGCCTCACGCACCTAGCGGAGCTTGCCGCCCCATGCAACAAATTCGCGCCCTTCGCGCAGATGGGCATGACCTCCGCGCTTGAAAAGTCCTGATGCTGGATACGCCTGTCTTCGCTTCCGCCGCCGTGGCGGCCCCTCATCGTCTCGCCTCCGAGGCGGGCCGAGCCATTCTGGCCGAAGGTGGCAATGCGATCGAGGCCGTCGTCGCGATGGCTGCGACGCTCGCCGTTGTCTACCCGCATCTCAACGGCATCGGCGGCGATGGCTTCTGGCTGGTGCATGAGCCTGGCGGCCGCCTGCACGGCATCGAGGCCTGCGGCCCGGCCGGCACGTTTGCCACGATCGAGCGCTATCGCGGCAAGGACTACGACTTTCTGCCTTCGCGCGGGCCGGAGGCGGCGCTGACCGTCGCGGGCGTTGTCGCGGGCTGGCAGCTCGCGCTTGAGCTTTCACGCTCGCTTGGCGGGCGCGTGCCGCTGCGCGAATTGCTGCTGGATGCGATCAGCCATTGCCGCGAAGGCTACGCGGTCTCGGATTCCGAGCTCGGCAACAAGCCCGACGAGCTGGAGGCGCTGAAGGCCGCGCCCGGCTTTCTCTCGGGCTTCTGGGTCGATGGCGCCCCGCCGAAGCCCGGCGCCCGCCGCAAGCCGGAGACGCTCGGCGCCACCCTGCAGCAGCTCGCCGATGCCGGGCTCTCGGATTTCTATCGCGGCGATGTCGGCCGCGAGATCGCCGCCGATCTCGAACGCATCGGCGCGCCCGTCACGCGCACCGACCTCGAACGCTATGATGCGCGATCCGTCACGCCGTTGAAGCTGAAGCTGCACCGCCTCAGCGTGGCCAATCTGCCGCCGCCGACGCAAGGCCTTGCTTCGCTGCTGATCCTCGGCATCGTCGAACGGCTGGACGAGGCACGGCTCGACAGTTTCGAACAGCATCACGGCCTGATCGAGGCGTCGAAGCGCGCCTTCATTATCCGCGACCGCTATATCGCCGACCCGAGCCATCTCTCCCACCCGCCGGCCGACTTCCTGAGCGATGCCGCGCTGATGCGCGAAGTCGCAGCGATCGATGCGAAGCGGGCCGCGAAGCTGCCGCTGCGCGACGGCGATGACGATGGCGGCGCGGTCTGGATGGGCGCGATCGATGGAAAGGGCCTCGCCGTCTCCTATGTCCAGTCGAACGGCCGGGCTTACGGCTCCGGCTGCGTGCTGCCGACGACCGGCATCCTCTGGCAGAGCCGCGACGCCTCCTTCTCGCTGGACAGGGATGCCACCAATCCGCTCGCACCCGGCCGCAAGCCCTTTCATAGCCTGAACCCGGCCCTGGCCAGCTTCGACGACGGGCGCGTCCTGCCTTATGGCGCGACCGGCGGCGACGGTCAGCCGCAGGTCCAGGCGCAGATCCTGTCGCGTTACCGCGCCGGCCAAAGCCTCGCCACGGCCCTCGACGCGCCGCGCTGGCTCCTCGGCAAAGGCCGGGACACCGGTTCGGCCAGCCTCAAGGTCGAGAACCGCTTCGACCCGTCGCTGCTTGAGCGACTCGATAGCGCAGGTCATCCGATCGCGGAAAGCGGCCGCGCCTATTGCGAAGGCTTCGGCCATGCCGGCATGCTGGTGAAGCACGCGAAGGGGCAGGTCGAGGCCGCGCATGACCCGCGTTCCGACGGCGATTCCAGGGGGATTTGACGCCAGATGACTTTCGACGATCCGTTCCGCTGCTTCGTTCCCTATCCCGATGCGCCCGTGAAGCACGCCGTCGCCGGCCCGCTTGCCGGCCTGACGCTGGCGGTCAAGGACCTCTTCGACATCAAGGGCTATCCGACCGGTGCGGGCTCGCCGCTGGTACTCGCGCAGTCCGGCATCAAGACCAAGACCGCGCCGATCGTGAAGGACCTGCTCCAGGCCGGCGCCCGCTTCGTCGGCAAGACCCATACCGATGAGCTCGCCTTCTCGCTCAACGGCCAGAACGCCCATTTCGGCTCGCCGATCAATCCGGCCGCGCCCGATCGCATCACCGGCGGCTCGTCCTGCGGCTCGATGGCCGCGGTGGCCGGGCGCCTCGCCGATATCGCGCTCGGCTCCGACACGGGCGGCTCTGTCCGCGCTCCCGCAAGCTATGGCGGCCTCTTCGGCATCCGGCCGAGCCATGGCCGGCTTTCGCTGAAGCGCGCCTGGCCATTGGCGGAAAGCCTCGACACGCCCGGCTGGTTCGCCCGCGACGGCGACATCTTCGCCCGCGTCGCCAATGCCCTCTTCGGCCCGGACAAGACCGAACTGCCGGAAGCCCCACGCCTCCTGATGGCTGACGACATGTTCGCCCAGGCCGTACCCGAGGCCGAGACCATCCTGCGCAATGTCGTGCAGCGCACGATTCCCGCGCTCGGCCAGCCCGAGGGCGTCAAGCTCGTCCGCGATCTCGACGCGCTTTATTGGGCCTTCCGCTGGATCCAGGGCCGCGAAGCCTGGCTGTCCGATGGCCCGATGATCGAGCGCTTCAATCCGCCGCTCGGGCCGGGCGTGAAGGAGCGCTTCGCCTTCTCGAAGGCCGTGACCGACACCGAATACGCCAAGGGCGAATCCACCAGGAAATCCTTCCGCACCAGGCTCTCGCGCCTGCTCGGGCAGGACGGCGTGCTGATCCTGCCGACCATGCCGGACGTCGCCCCGCTCATCGCCGCGAAGGAATCGGAGCTGGAGGATTTCCGCAACCGGGCGCTGCGCCTGCTCTGCCTTGCAGGGCTCTCCGGCTTCCCACAGGTCACGATCCCCGTGGCGCAGCGCGAGGGCGCCCCGCTCGGCCTGTCGTTGATCGGTCCGAAGGGCTCCGACCGCTCGCTCGTCGCCTTCGCGGTGCGCTACGAGCGCGCCGCCCGCATCCGGATCGCCTGAGAGGAGACCGCCATGAGCGGACATCACCACCACGATCACGACCATGACAACCACTTCACCGCCATCGAGGCGCGTGTGAAGGCGCTGGAAACGCTGATGGTCGAGAAGGGCTATGTCGACCCGGCCGCGCTGGACGCGATCATCGACACCTACGAGACGAAGATCGGCCCGCGCGACGGCGCCCGCATCGTCGCAAAAGCCTGGACCGACCCGGCCTTTGCCGAGCGCCTGAAGGTGGACGGCACCGCGGCCGTCGGCGAGCTCGGCTATGGCGGGCGCGGCGGCGAGCATATCGTCGCCTGCTTCAACACGCCCGAGCAGCACAACCTGATCGTCTGCACGCTCTGCTCCTGCTATCCGTGGCCGGTGCTGGGGCTGCCGCCGGTCTGGTACAAATCCCCGCCCTACCGCGCCAAGGCGGTGATCGACCCGCGCGGCACCATCGCCGATTTCGGCGTGACGCTGCCGGAGAGCCAGCGCGTCCGCGTCTGGGATTCGACCGCCGAGACCCGCTTCATCGTCATCCCGATGCGGCCCGCCGGCACCGAGGGCTGGAGCGAGGAGAAGCTCGCCAGCATCGTCTCGCGCGATTCGATGATCGGCACCGGCCTGCCCCGCGTGGAGGACGCGGCATGAACAGCGCCCACGACCTCGGCGGCCAGATGGGTTTCGGCCCGGTCGTTCCCGAGCCGAACGAGCCGGTCTTCCATGGTGACTGGGAGAAGCGCGTGCTCGCGATCAACGTCGCGGCTGGGGCGATGGGCGCCTGGAGCATCGACGAGATCCGCCACGCCCGCGAGAGCCTGCCGCCGGCACAATACCTCTCCTCGACCTATTACGAGATCTGGCTCGCCGCGCTCGACAAGGTGCTGGTCAAGCACGGCTTCCTGAGCGCGGACGAACTCGCCAGCGGCAAGCCCTCAGCCCAGCGCCGCGAGCCGAAGCGCGTGCTCAAGGGCGAAGAGGTCGCAGGCGTCCTGCGTCGCGGTTTCCCCTATGAACGCAAGGCCGAGGCCCCGGCCCGCTTCGCCATCGGCGACAAGGTCCGCACCATCGTGATGCACCCGCATCATCACACCCGCTTGCCGCGCTATGCCCGCGGCAAGACCGGCGTGATCGAGCGCATCATCGGCTGCCATGTCTTCCCGGATACCGGCGCGCAGGGACAGTCCGAAACGGCGCAATGGCTCTACACAGTCGTGTTCGACGGCCGCGAGCTCTGGGGCCGCGACGCCGATCCGACCTCCACCGTCAGCATCGAGGCCTGGGAGAGCTATCTTGAGCCGGCCTGAGACCGATCTGGCGGCAACGCTCGCCGCGAATACGCCGATCCCGCGCGATGCAGAAGGCCCGATCTTCGCCGAACCCTGGCAGGCGCAGGCCTTCGCGCTGGTCGTCGAGCTCCAGAACAAGGGCGTCTTCACCGCCGACGAATGGGCACAGGCGCTCGGCGCCGAAATCCGCGAGGCTCTGGCCGACGGCGGCTGCCGCGACGGTTCGGATTATTACGAGCGCTGGTGCGAGGCGCTGGAGCACCTGCTGATCGCGAAGGGACTGACCTCGCATGATGGCGTCGACGCGCTCGCCGCCTCCTGGACCCGCGCTGCCGAAGCGACGCCGCATGGCAAGCCGATCCTGCTGGAGAACGATCCGCTGCGGTAAATTGCAGTAAGACAAAATAAAAAGGGGGAATTAATGAAATTAAGCCGCATTCAAATTCAAGAAATTGGCTTGAAAATACTTGCAAACTCGCAAGGTGGGATCAGATGGGTCGAGATTCTGACAGCTATAAAGCAGCAAAATCCTGAGACACCTCATAATTCGATACAGGGCGCAGTTCATCACATGCTTGTAAATAATCCCGACATTATAAAGGTGGCAAGAGGAACTTATCAGCTATCTGTAAAGAATGACGCGGAGTCTCAAGTCGCTATACAGGCCGAAAAAGTCGAATCTGAGAAGATTGTATCTATAGTAGATTCAGAGAATAAATTAGTGAATTTGATCGAGTCAGATTTTTACCTATCATTCGCAGAATGGCTAAAAGATACCGCCGAAGAAGTCAGTGAAGCCGTAGTTGTTGGAGGCAATATTCTAAAAGGAAAATGGGGAACACCCGATGTTATTGGAATATTGAAGCCAGATTTTTCCTATTTCTTGAAATTTGAACCTCAGATAATCACTGCAGAAATAAAGATTGATCCTAGTCAACCTGTGGTTGCTTTTGGTCAAGCTATAGCATATAGATTGTTTTCCCATAAAAGTTACATCGTCATGCCCGAAACGATAGGCGAGGATGATTTAAGTAGGCTGAAGGCACTCTGCTCGATACATGGGGTAGGATTGGTTATATATAAATTGGACAAAGACAATCCAGGATATCGCACAGTAATAACTCCCGCCCTCGCATCGCCAGACATGTTTTATGCAAACCAAGCAATGACCCGCCTTCACACGGCCGATCCAACCGCGTTCAAACGCCTATTCGGCTAGGCAGCTATAGGTCGGGATTGGCTGCTAACTCCCCGCCCCGCCCATCCAAAGTCCGGTGAACAGCGCCGCGCCGAGCACGGCGACGAAGGCAGCGGCGAGAAGCTCAAGCCCGGCGATCAGGCGGGCCGAGCGCAGGCTACCGCCCCCGGCAAATTTCAGCGCCGCGAACTTGAAGAACACCGCGAAGGCGGCCAGCACCCCGGTGGTGATCGCCGTGCCCAGCGCCATGGCGAAGGTCGCGGCGATACCGGCCCAGAACAGCCCTTGCGCATTGGCGAAGACGAGGATGATAAGCGCGCCCGCACAGGGTCGCGCACCGGCCGCAACGATGACTCCGGCCATGTCCCGCCAGCCGGCAAGTCGCGAGACCTGCTCGGCATCAGGCATATGGACATGGTCGCAGGCCGCCGGATCATGCGCCCCGCCCGATTCCAGCCGGACCAGCGCGCCCCCCTTGCGCCAGAGCATCAGCAGCCCGACCAGCGCGACCAGCAGGAAGCTGCCCTGCTCGATCACGGTCGTCGCGGCGTTCATCTGCATCGCGGTCACCCGCAGCAGCAGCGTCGCCACCGTCACGATCGCGATGGCGACCACGGCCTGCAGGAGCGCCGCGGCGAAACTCAAGCCCAGGCCACGCTTCAGGCTGCGATTATCGGCGACGATATAACCGGAGATCACCGCCTTGCCGTGGCCAGGCCCCGCCGCATGGAAGACACCATAGCCGAAGGAGAGCCCGAGCAGCCCCCAGAGCGCGCCCGGCGCGGTCGCAATCGCTTTCAGCGTCGCCGTCAGCTCGCGATAGAAGCTCGATTGCCAGGCGACCAGCACCGCACCGAACCCGGTCGTCGACGGCATCGCTTCGCGCGGCAGCGCGGTGCCGAAAGGGTTGCGCGGCGGGGGCGGAGGCGGCGGGCTGACGCTCGCGATCAGCAGGGCGATCAGCGCAACCATGCCCCCGACCAGCAGCAGCGCCAGCGCGCAGGCGATCAGGCGTCGCGACAGCGTGGCTCCGGCAGGGCGCGCTGTAGCGGTCGCAGTCACGGACATGCCACCAGCGCCCGCGTCACGATCTCGAGCCCGCTGACATCGGGCGTCGCGGTGATGTCGGCTTCGGCGAGGCGCTTCTGCGTGGCGTCGTCGAGCTTGGGCGGGCGGTTGACCCGCACCACGCAGCCCTGCGGCGCGTCCTTGGTCACGACGGCGTCGGGCGCGTCGACGATGCTGAAGGCGACGAAATAGGTGGGGTCGCCGATCTCGATGCCGAAGGAGCGCGCCTTCGCCGGGGTCTTCAAAGGCAGCGTGAAGACCAGCGTCAGCACCTTGTTGTCGAAGGACATGACCTGCTCGCCCGGCGTGCCGAATTCCTGCTTGCGCCCGTTGAGCTTGGCGGCAGTGAAGAACTCGACATCGGGCAGCGATTCGACATTGATCTTGGCGAGCTCAGCCAGTTCGTCCGAGCTCAGCTTGCCGTCGCCGTTCTTGTCGAGGCCTTGGGTGATATAGGCCGAATAGGCCTCATCGAAACTCCAATGATGCCGGATCGCCTGGACCGAACCGTCGGCCGCGAAGACGATCTCGGCCTTGGCGTTGACGAAGACATGCGGATGCGCAGCCGCCGGCCCAGCCACGGTGGCCGCCAGCAGGAGCCCGAAAAAGGCCGTAAGATGCGCGCGTCGCGTCAAAAGCGAACCTCCGTGATCCCGGCAGCCTTGCGTGGATCATGGTTAAGCGATCGTCAACGGGCGCTTCGTCACGCCTGATCGTTGCGACAGCCATCCCCGCCAAACAGGGCCAAATCGCGGCGCCTCCCGCACGGCGCGCATCGGCCGCGCCCGTAAAACTCTGGACCCGGCCTCGAAAACTGGAATGATACCAGATCAATTGACCGCCTCCGGACGATATGTCAGCATCACTGACATATTTGCCGCGGAGACGGCGAAGCATGAGGCCGGGACCACCGGCCCGTCGGCGGGAACGACGATCCGGGAGGCCGAACATGGCCGAGACACCACGGAAATCCGACACCGAGGCGGGAGCGCTGCGGAACGTCGCGCTCGACGACAAATACGATCTCGACAAGCGCGAGGTCTTCCTCACCGGCACGCAGGCCGTCGCCCGCATGCTGCTGATGCAGCGCGAGCGCGACCGGCAGGCTGGGCTCGACACGGCCGGCTTCGTCTCCGGTTATCGCGGCTCGCCGCTCGGCGGGCTCGACCAGCAGTTGATGCGGGCGTCCAAGCCCCTCAAGGCCGCGAACATCGTCTTCCAGCCGGGGCTCAACGAGGACCTCGCCGCGACCGCGATCTGGGGCACGCAGCAGGCGGGCTTGAGCGGCGAAGGCAAGCACGATGGCGTTTTCGCGCTCTGGTACGGCAAGGGGCCGGGCGTCGACCGCTCCGGCGACGTCTTCCGCCACGGCAACATGGCCGGCACCGACCCGAAGGGCGGCGTCATCTGCCTGATGGGCGACGACCACACTGCGGAATCCTCGACCAACGCCCACCAGACCGAATTTGTTCTGGTCGACCGGATGATGCCGATCCTCAACCCGGCCGGCGTGCAGGAGATCATCGATTACGGGCTGCACGGCATCGCGCTCTCGCGCTTCGCCTCGGTCTGGGTCGGCATCAAATGCGTCAAGGACAATATCGAATCGACGGCCTCGATCGATGGCTCGCTCAACCGCGTCAACATCGTCATGCCGACCGATTACACCCCGCCGCCCGGCGGCCTCGCCATCCGCCGCGAGCTCGATTTCGTCGAGCAGGAACGCCGGATGCATCTCTACAAGCGCGAGGCGATGCTGGCCTATCTGCGCGCCAACAGGCTGAACCGCATCGTCACGCAGGGCGGCAAGTCGCCCCGCATCGGCATCGCCACCGTCGGCAAATCCTATCTCGACGTACAGCAGGCCCTAGTCGATCTCGGCATCGACGAGGTCCGCGCCAATGATCTGGGCATCCGCCTGTTCAAGCTCGCCTGCCCCTGGCCGATCGACCCGGCCGAGCTGAAGGCCTTCGCCGAGGGGCTCGACCTCATCATGGTGGTCGAGGAGAAGCGCTCGCTGATCGAGGTCCAGGTCCGCGAGGAGCTGTACGGCGCCAAGCACCAGCCGATGGTGATCGGCAAGAAGGACGAGAACGGCGACTGGCTCTTCCCGGTCCATGGCGCGCTCGATCCCAACGATATCGCGATCGCATTGGGCGGCCGCCTGCTGCAATACCGCGACGATCCCGCCCTGCGCGCCCGGCTGGAGGAAATCGCTGCGGCGCAGGGCCGCCTCGCCGAGGCGCAGGAAATCGCGAAACGCACGCCCTATTTCTGCTCGGGCTGCCCGCATAACTCCTCGACCGTCGTGCCCGAGGGTTCGCGCGCCTATGCCGGCATCGGCTGCCACTACATGGTTCAGTGGATGGACCGCGACACGGCGGGCTTCACCCAGATGGGCGGCGAGGGCGCGAACTGGGTCGGCGAGGCGCCATTCTCGAAGCGCGGCCATGTCTTCCAGAATCTCGGCGACGGCACCTATACCCATTCCGGCTCGCTCGCGATCCGCTGGGCCGTCGCCTCGGGCGTCACCCTCACCTACAAGCTGCTCTACAACGACGCCGTCGCCATGACCGGCGGCCAGCAGGCCGAAGGCCATCTCTCGCCCGACCAGATGGCAAGGCAGGTCGCAGCCGAGGGCGTCGCCCGCATCGCCGTGGTCAGCGACGACCCCGGCAAATATCCGCCGGGTACGCAATGGCCGGCCGGCACCACGCTCCACCACCGCGACGAGCTCGACACCGTCCAGCGCGAGCTCGCCGGAACCTCCGGCGTCTCGCTCCTGCTCTATGACCAGACCTGCGCCACCGAGAAGCGCCGCCGCCGCAAGCGCGGAGCCTACCCCGACCCCGACAAGCGCGTGATCGTCAACGAGCTGGTCTGCGAGGGCTGCGGCGATTGCGGCGTGCAGTCGAACTGCGTCTCGGTGCAGCCGCTGGAAACCGAATTCGGCCGCAAGCGGCAGATCGACCAGTCGAACTGCAACAAGGATTTTTCCTGCGTGAAGGGCTTCTGCCCGTCCTTCGTCACGGTCCACGGTGCCAGGCCGAAGAAGGCCGATCCGCTCCGGCTCGATGCCGCCGCACTCGGAGAGAATGAACTGCCCGAACCGATTGTGCCAGCGCTCGACCGCAGCTTCGCAGTCATCGTCACCGGCGTCGGCGGTACCGGCGTCGTCACCATCGGCGCGATCCTCGGCATGGCCGCACATCTCGAGGGCAAGGGCTGCGGCATGATCGACATGGCCGGCCTCGCCCAGAAGGGCGGCGCGGTCTTCAGCCATGTGAAACTCGCGCCACATCCGGACGACATCCACGCCATCCGCGTCACGGCTGGACAGGCCGATCTCGTGCTCGGCTGCGACCTCACCGTCACCGGCTCGAAGAAGGTGCTGGGCGCCATCCGCCCCGAGCGCGGCACCGTCATCGTCAACACGGCCGAGAGCCTGCCGGGCGATTTCACCCGCAATGCCGATTTCTCCCTGCCGACCGAGCGCCTGAAGCGCGCGATCCTCTCGGCCGCCGGCCGCGAACAGACGCATTTCATCGATGCGACCGCGGCTGCGGTAGCCTTCCTCGGCAATGCCATCGCCGCCAACATGTTCATGCTCGGCCATGCCTGGCAGCTCGGCGCTGTCCCGCTTTCGCGCGAGGCGCTGGTCAAGGCGATCGAACTCAATGGCGAGGCCGTCGCCATGAACAAGCAAGCCTTCGAGCTCGGCCGCCGCGCCGCACATGACCCCGAAGCGCTTGCCGGTCTCCTCTCGCAAAGCAAGGCCGCGACGCCCGCCCGCCAGCTCTCGCAGACGCTTGAGGAGATCATCGAGCGCCGCGTCGCCTTCCTCACGGCCTATCAGAACGCGGCCTATGCGGCGCGGTATCGCCATCTCGTCGCGCGCGCCCAGACGCGGGAGGCTGCGGTGATGCCGGGCCAGACAGCCCTCAGCGAGGCCGTCGCCCGCAACCTCTTCAAGCTGATGGCCTACAAGGACGAATACGAGGTCGCCCGGCTCTACAGTGACGGCGCCTTCCGCAAGCAGGTCGCCGCGACCTTCGAGGCCGAGGGCAGCGAGGGCAAGCCGCTGCTCTACGAGTTCCACCTCGCCCCGCCGCTGCTGGCCCGGCGCGATCCGAACACGGGCTTGCCGCGCAAGATGAGCTTCGGCCCCTGGATGATGGGCGCCTTCTCTATGCTCGCGAAGCTCAAGGGCCTGCGCGGCACCGCCTTCGACCTCTTCGGTTACACCGAGGAGCGCCGCACGGAGCGCCGGCTGATCGCGGATTACGAGGCGCTACTGAACGAGCTGCTGACCAGGCTCACGCCGGACAACCACGCGCTCGGCGTGGCGCTGGCCGCGATGCCCGAAAAGATCCGCGGCTTCGGCCATGTCAAGGAACGGCATCTCAAGGCGGCGAAGGCGGAAGAAGCGACGCTGCTGGCTCAATTGCGCGATGGGCCGGCTTCGGCCGCGCTGCCGCAGGCTGCGGAATGAGACACGGGGCGTTCGGCGCCTTTGGTTCAACTTGAGTCTGTTCGCCGTCGCACGCCATATTGAGCCGACGTTTGGCTTCAAGGACTGCTTGTGATCACCCCTGAGGAACTGCGCGCCATCGCCTCCTGGTCCCGTGACCTGTCCGAGGCGGAATTCGAGGAGGCGCGACGCGGCATCTCCTTCAAGAGCTACGGCAAGGGTGCCTCGATCTGCCATGTCGGCGACCGGCTCGAGGCATGGACCGGCGTGGCCGAGGGGCTGGTCAAGATGGCGACGACCTCGAAGACCGGGAAATCCGCGACCCTCGCCGGCCTGCGCGCCGGCGCCTGGTTCGGAGAAGGCACCGTGATCAAGGCCGAGGCGCGCCGCTACGAGCTGGTGGCGCTGCGCGAGTCCCGGATCGCCCTGATGCGGCGCTCGACCTTCCTGTGGCTGTTCGAGCATTCGGCGGCCTTCAACCGCTTCCTCGTCCACCAGTTCAACGAGCGCCTCGCCCAGTTCATCTCGCTGGCCGAGACCGAGCGCACGCTGGATTCAACGGGCCGCCTCGCGCGCAATCTCGCCTGGCTGTTCAACCCGATCCTCTATCCCGATCTCGGCCGCACACTGGCGATCTCGCAGGAGGAGCTCGGCATGCTCGCCGGCATTTCCCGCCAGATGGCGAACCAGGGCCTGGCGAAGCTCGCCGATCTCGGCCTGATCGAGCTCGGCCATGGCAGCGTCACCATCCGTGACCTCGACAGGCTCGCCCGCTACGAAGGTTGAAAATTGCTGCAGGGCACCAAATCGCGTCTCGCGCGTTCCTTCTCCCGAACAGCCCGGGCTGAGAAAGGAACCGCCGCCATGTTTGGCCTCCTCGACCTCATGACGAAACGGGTCACCGACCAGATCGTCGAATATGCCGCCGCGCAGTCCGACATCGCCCGCCGTCTCTGGGGAAACTGGATCGATCCGTTCCAGGCCTGCAAGCCGGTTAGGATTGGGACAGAGAGACATCCGCACGGCGGGATTCCTCGCGAAATCTCGCACCGTCGCTGAATTCGAGCGCTTCATCCGCGCTACGGATCGCCCGTCGTCCCCCGGGAATGGCGGGCGTTCTCGTTCGGCAGTGATAGCAGCGCCTGACGTCCGAAGTGACTACACCGGCGCGTTGAACACCGCCTCGATCGCATGGCCGTCGGGATCGATCACGAAGGCCGCGTAGTAATGCGGCCCGTAATGCGCGCGCAGACCTGGCGCGCCATTGTCGCGCCCGCCCTGTCGAAGCGCCGCTTCATGGAACCGGTCGACCGCCATCCGATCCGGCGCGGCGAAGGCGAGATGGAAGCCCGCCCCCGGTGGCCTCTGCCCGTCCGGCCGGTGCTTCAGCGCGAGCTTGTCGCCTCCTCCGGGCACACCGTACCCGACCGCCTGCCCAGCCTCACCAGGGCGCAGATCCTGCCAGACATAGCCGAGCGGCGCCAGCACCGCGTCGTAGAAGGCACAGGCACGCTCGATATCGGCAACGCCGAAAGACAGATGATGAAGCATGAGTCGGTCCGCCACCGTCGCAGGCACGGTTCCGCCCGCCGATTCAATCTATCGAATTCGTGAGGAAAATCAGGGCCGAAGCAAAAAGCCACGCAACACATCCGCGTGAAAAGCAAACTTCGGCGGGACAATAGTCACCAAAAGGCGAATTGTCTGTCAAGCGGGTCCTTGCAAGGATGATGGCCGCCTGCAAGTCTTGCATGAGAACGAGGCCGGAAACCGGCCCGCGGAAGTCGCCACGACGCATGGCGGCTCGATAGGGAGAACGCAATCGTGGCAAGCGGCACCGCCGGCCAGGCGGATACCTTTCCGAAATTGCTGTTGCGCAACGCGAAGGAGCGCGCCTCGCGCGTCGCCTTCCGCCACAAGGATCTCGGCATCTGGCAGTCCTGGAACTGGGCCGAGGTCGCGGAACACGTCCGCAATTTCGCCAAGGGCCTGCACGACCTCGGCCTGAAGCGCGGCGAGAAGGTCGCAATCATCGGCCAGAACCGGCCGCGTCTCTACTGGTCGATGTGCGCCGCGCAATGGATCGGCGCGATTCCCGTCCCGGTCTATGCCGATGGCGTCGCCGAGGAGATGGCCTATGTCCTCGACCATGCCGAGGCGGTCTTCGCCGTGGTTCAGGACCAGGAGCAGGTCGACAAGCTGCTCTCGATCGCCGATCGCCTGCCGCATCTCCGGCATATGCTCTATGACGAACCCCGCGGCTTGCGCGACTACGACCACAGCAAGCTCCACGCCATCGAGACGGTGATCGCGGATGGCGCCAAGGCACTGAAGGACCCGCAGGCGCAGGCCGCGCTCACCCGCGAAATGGAGGAGGGCCAGGGCTCCGATCTCGGCATCATCCTCTACACCTCCGGCACCACCGGGCGGCCCAAGGGCGTGATGCTCAGCCATTACAACGTGCTGATCGCCGCCGAGATCGGCTGCGGCTTCGACGGGCTGAACGAAACCGACGAGGTCATCGCCTATCTGCCGATCGCCTGGGTCGGCGACCACGTCTTCTCCTATGCGCAGGCGATGCTGGCCGGCTTCTGCGTCAACTGCCCCGAAAGCCCGGACACGGTGATCGACGACCGCCGCGAGGTCGGCACCACCTACGCCTTCGCCCCGCCGCGCGTCTTCGAGAACATGCTGACCGTGACCATGGTCCGCATGGAGGATGCCGGCGCCCTGAAGCGGAAGATGTTCCACTACTTTCTCGACGTCGCGAAGCGCTATGGCGAGCAGATCCTGAACGGCGAGAGCGTGCCGCTGAAGGGCCGCCTGCTCTACAAGCTCGGCGACTGGCTGGTCTACGGCCCCCTGCGCAACCGCTTCGGCCTGACCAATATCAAGGTCGGCTATACGGCGGGCGAGGCGATCGGCCCCGAGCTCTTCCGCTTCTACCGCTCGATCGGCGTCAACCTGAAGCAGCTCTACGGCCAGACCGAGGCCGGCGTCTACATCACCATGCAGCCGAACGGCGAGATCAAGGCCGACACGGTCGGCAAGCCCGCGCCGATGGTCGAGATCCGCATCGACGACAATGGCGAGGTGCTCTACCGCTCGCCCTCGATCTTCGGCGGCTACTACAAGGACCCCGACAAGACCGCCGAGACGATGACAGAAGACGGCTATGTCCGCTCCGGCGATGCCGGCTTCTTCGACGATGGCGGCCATCTCAAGATTATTGACCGCGCCAAGGATGTCGGCAAGCTCGCGAGCGGCGACCTGTTCCCGCCGAAATACATCGAGAACAAGCTGAAATTCTATCCGAACATCAAGGAGGCCGTCGCCTTCGGCCAGGGCCGCGACCACGCGACCGTGGCGCTCAATATCGACCTCATCGCCGTCGGCAACTGGGCCGAGCGCAACAACGTGGTCTATGCCTCCTATCAGGAGCTCGCCGGCCACGACCTCGTCTATGACATGATCGCCAGACATGTCGACGAGGTGAACCGCTCGCTCGCCTCCGAGCCGATGATGGGCGGCGCGCAGATCAAGCGCTTCCTGATCCTGCACAAGGAGCTCGACGCCGACGACGGCGAGTTGACCCGCACCCAGAAGGTCCGCCGCGGCTTCATCGCGGAGCGCTACGCCCCGCTGGTCACCGCGCTCTATGACGGTTCGGACGCCGCCGACATCTCGACCGAAGTCACCTTCGAGGACGGGCGCAAGGGCGTGATCGCGGCCCGCGTCAAGGTGCGCGACGCCAAGATCTACCCGACCGGACAGGAGGCGCCGTCCTCGGCGAAGGCGGCATGAACGCGGAACCGATCAACGTGACCGGCACCCCCATCCGCGCCAAGGGCGAGGTCCTGCTCTCGGTCGAAAACATCTCGCTGCGCTTCGGCGGCGTGAAGGCGATCACCGATGTCTCCTTCGACATCCGCAAGGGCGAGATCCGCGCCATCATCGGCCCGAACGGCGCCGGCAAGACCTCGATGCTGAACTGCATCAACGGCTTCTACCAGCCGCAGGAAGGCCAGATCGTCTTCAAGGGCGAGCGCCGCGCCAAGATGCGCCCGCACCGCGCCGCTGCCGGGGGCATCGCCCGCACCTTCCAAAACGTCGCGCTGTTCAAGGGCATGTCGACGCTCGACAACATCATGACCGGCCGCACGCTCAAGATGAAGAAGGGCTTTTTCTGGCAGGCCCTGCGCCATGGCCCCGCAATGCAGGAGGAGATCGCGCATCGCCGCGTCGTCGAGGACATCATCGACTTCCTGCAGATCGAGCACATCCGCAAATTGCCGGTCGGCAAACTCCCTTATGGCCTGCAGAAGCGCGTCGAGCTCGGCCGTGCGCTCGCCATGGAGCCGGAGCTCCTCCTGCTCGACGAGCCGATGGCCGGCATGAACCTCGAGGAGAAGGAGGACATGTGCCGCTTCATCCTCGACGTGAACAACCAGTTCGGCACCACCATTGCGTTGATCGAGCACGACATGGGGGTCGTCATGGACCTGTCCGACCGCGTCGTCGTGCTCGAATACGGCCGCAAGATCGCTGACGGCACGCCTGACGAAGTCAAGGCGAACCAGAAGGTCATCGACGCCTATCTCGGCGTGGCGCATTGAGGAGCGTGGAGACATGAGCGACATCGCCACCCGCCCCGCAGGCGTCAATTTCGGCAGCTTCCGTGTCCGGGCCGCGCTGATCCTCGGCGCCATCCTGCTCGCCGGCATCATCGGCATCCGCTTCGATTCCTCAAACACGCTCTACGCGATCTTCGTCGATCCGTTCCAGCAGATGGTCCAGGCACCGGACCTGCTGGTCCAGACCGTCTGGGAAGGGCTCGTCTCCGGCGTGCTCTACGCCCTGATCGCCCTCGGTTTCGTGCTGATCTTCAAGGCCTCCGGCGTCTTCAACTTCGCCCAGGGCATCATGGTGGTGTTCGCGGCGCTGACGCTGGTCGGTCTCTACGAGAAGGGCGTTCCGGCCTTCCTTGCGGTCATCCTGACGCTCGGCGTGATGTTCGCGCTCGCCGTCACCATCGAGCGCGTGGTGCTGCGCCCGCTGGTCAACCAGCCCGACATCATCCTGTTCATGGCGACCTTCGGCATCACCTATTTCCTGATCGGCTTCGGCGAATCGCTCTTCGGCGGCAATCCCAAGCAGATGATTGCCGAGCAACTTTATCTGCCGAAAGGCGCGGTCGATCTGCAGATCCTCGGCGGGCTGGTCTCGTTGCAGAAGATCGACATCGCCGCAGCCGTCATCGCCTCGCTGATGATCGCCGCGCTCGCCGTCTTCTTCCAGTACACCCGCATCGGCCGCGCGCTCCGCGCGGTCGCCGACAGCCACAAGGCGGCGCTCTCGGTCGGCATCTCGCTCAACCAGATCTGGGTCATCGTCTGGTTCACCGCCGGCATCGTCGCGCTGATCACCGGCATCATGTGGGGCGCCCGCTCGGACGTCTCCTTCGCGCTGGAAATCGTGGCGCTGAAGGCCCTGCCGGTGCTGATCCTCGGCGGCTTCACCTCGATCCCCGGCGCCATCGTCGGCGGCCTGATCATCGGCATCGGCGAGAAGCTCGGCGAGTTCTACTGGGGCCCGCTGATCGGCGGCGGCATCGAGAGCTGGCTCGCCTATTTCATCGCCCTTGGCTTCCTGCTGTTCCGGCCGCAGGGCCTGTTCGGCGACAAGATCATCGAACGCATCTGAGGAGCCGGACGACATGCTCTACCGCGAGGCCGGCCAATACAAATCCAGCTACGCCAGCGACATGGCGGTCTTCCCCCTCAAGGAGGACCGGATCGGCATCGCCGTCATCCTGGCGATCGCCCTGGTCGCGATCCCCTTCCTGGGCAGCGATTTCTTCATCGCCTCGGTGATGATCCCCTTCCTGGTCTTCTCGCTGGCGGCGATCGGGCTCAACATCCTCACCGGCTATACCGGGCTGATCTCGCTCGGCACCGCTGCCTTCATGGGTGTCGGCGCCTATAGCTGCTACAAGCTCACCACGCTCTTCCCGGGCGTGAACATCATCGTCCTGATCCTTGTCTCGGGGTTGTTCTCGGCAGGCATCGGCGTGCTCTTCGGCCTGCCCTCTTTGCGTATCAAGGGCTTCTACCTCGCCGTCGCGACGCTCGCCGCGCAGTTCTTCCTGCAATGGGCCTTCGTGCGCGTGCCCTGGCTGTTCAACTACAATGCCTCGGGCGCGATCGAGGTGCCGCAGCGCACGCTCTTCAACATCCCCCTGACGGGTGCCGCCGCGACGCCGGAGACACGCTATTTCGTCTGCCTCGGCCTCGTCGTCGTGCTGACCTGGTTCGCCTCCAACATCGTCCACGGCAAGCTCGGCCGCTCCTGGATGGCGGTGCGCGACATGGACATCGCCGCCGAGCTGATGGGCATCAAGCTGCTCAACGCCAAGCTCGCCGCCTTCGCCGTCTCCTCCTATTTCTGCGGCGTCGCCGGCGCGATGATGATCTTCCTCTGGTACGGCGGCGGCGAGGCGGCGGACGTGTTCTCGATCCGCCTCTCCTTCAACATCCTGTTCATGGTCATCATCGGCGGCCTCGGTTCCCTGATCGGCTCCTTCTTCGGCGCGGCCTTCCTCTCGATCCTGCCGACCGCGCTGAAATTCGGCCTGCCGGCGCTAGGCATCCCGATCCAGGGCGCAGCCGCCGAGCATGTGACCTTCATGCTGGTCGGCGCGCTGATCATCACCTTCCTGATCGTCGAGCCACACGGGCTCGCCAGGCTCTGGCAGATCGGGAAGCAGAAATTGCGCACATGGCCTTTCCCTTATTGAATCGGCCTTTCCCGTATTGAGGCTGCGGGAAAGGCCCAAGAAACGACCGGCGACAGTGAAGCGCCGGCGGATAAAGACCGATCCGACAGCAGTCTGGTCGGGAGGAAACGAACGGAGGAAGTCCATGAAGACCAGCAATCTGTTGAAGGGTGCAGCGCTCGGAGCCCTGTTCGCCGCCGGCGCGCTTGCCCCGGCGATGGCGCAGGACAGCGTCTATTTCGCCAACAACGCCTATCGCACCGGCCCGTTCTCGGGCTCGGGCATCCCGATCGGCGACGGCATGCGCGACTACATCACGATGATCAACGAGCGCGACGGCGGCGTGAACGGCGTCAAGGTCGTCTACGAGGAATGCGAGACCGGCTACGACACCAAGAAGTCGATCGAGTGCTACGAGCAGGCCAAGTCGAAGAACACCATCGTCTATTCGCCCTGGTCGACCGGCGCGACGCTGGCCGCGATCCCGCGCGCCCATGTCGACAAGATCCCGATCCTGTCGATGGCCTACGGCCTGTCCTCCTCGGCGGACGGCACGAACTTCCCCTGGGTCTTCATCCCGCCCTTCACCTATTGGGACGGCGCCTCCGTCATGGTCCGGCACATGGCGGCCGAGCTCGGTGGCATGGACAAGCTCAAGGGCAAGAAGCTCGGCCTGATCCATCTCGACGCGCCTTTCGGCAAGGAGCCGATCCCGGTTCTCGAGAACCTCGCCAAGAAATACGGCTTCGAGCTGAAGCTCTATCCGGTGGCCGCAGCCGACATGCAGAACCAGGGTTCGCTCTGGCTCTCGATCCGCCGCGACCGGCCGGACTACCTCTACAACCAGGGCTGGGGCGCGATGAACCCGACCGCGGTCAAGGAAGCGGCCAAGAACAACTTCCCGATGAACAAGTTCGTCGGCGTCTGGTGGGCCGGCGGTGACGACGACGCCCGTGCCGGCGGCGATCAGGCCAAGGGCTACAAGTCGCTGAGCTGGACCTTGAGCGGCACCGAGGCGCCCGCGATGCAGGACATCGTCAAGTTCGTGGTCGACAAGGGCAAGAGCACGACGCCGAAGGAGAAGGTCGGCGAGGCCCTCTACAACCGCGGCGTCTACAACGCGATGCTCGTCGTCGAAGGCATCCGCAACGCGCAGAAGCTTACCGGCAAGAAGGTGATCAATTCCGAGGACATGCGCCGTGGCCTCGAATCGCTCAACCTGACCGAGGCTCGCCTCAAGGAGATCGGCCTCGGCGGTTTCGTCACGCCGACCACGATCTCCTGCACCGACCATTCCGGCCACAGCAAGATGTTCGTCTCCGAGTGGGACGGCGCCAAGTGGACCAAGAAGGGCGACTGGGTCGAGCCCCTGAAGGACGAGGTCCGGCCGCTGATCGAGTCCAACGCCAAGGACTATGTCGAGAAGGCCGGCAATTGGCCCAAGCGCACCGAGCCCTGCGAAAAGTCGTCCTGATCTGACGGCAGCCGGCGGCGGTCCCCGCCGCCGGCACCCCATCGCTACCGATTGCCCGGGAGAGGCCGATGTCGACCGCGACCCTCGAAAAGCAGGCCGCCGCGACCGCGAGCGACACCATCCTGTCGCTCAACAATATCGAGGTCATCTACGACCATGTCGTGCTGGTGTTGAAGGGCGTCTCGCTCACCGTGCCGCGCGCCGGCATCGTCGCGATCCTCGGTGCCAACGGCGCCGGCAAGACCACGACGCTGAAGGCGATCTCCAACCTGCTCAAGGCCGAGCGCGGCGAGGTCACCAAGGGCTCGATCGTCTTCGACGGCGAGCGCGTCGACAAGATGTCTCCGAACGAACTGGTCCGGCGCGGCTGCATCCAGGTCATGGAAGGCCGGCACTGTTTCGGTCATCTCTCGATCGAGGAAAACCTGCTGACCGGCGCCTTCACCCGTCGCGACGGCAATGCCGCGATCAAGCGCGACCTCGAGAAGATCTACACCCTGTTCCCGCGCCTGAAGCAGCGGCGGACCTCGCAGGCCGGCTACACCTCCGGCGGCGAGCAGCAGATGTGCGCCATCGGCCGCGCCATGATGTCGAACCCCAAGATGATCCTGCTCGACGAGCCCTCGATGGGCCTCGCCCCGCAGATCGTCGAGGAGATCTTCGAGATCGTCCGCCAGCTCAATGCCGACGAGGGGGTCTCCTTCCTCGTCGCCGAGCAGAACACCAACATGGCGTTGCGCTACGCGACCTATGGCTACATCATGGAAACCGGCCGCGTCGTCATGGACGGCGAGGCGAAGATGCTGCGCGAGAACGAGGACGTGAAGGAATTCTACCTCGGCGTCGCCGAGGGCAACAAGAAGTCCTTCCGCGAGGTGAAGAGCTACAAGCGCCGCAAGCGCTGGCTGTCCTGAGACGGCTCCCGGAGCGATCGGCTCGATGCTCTATGTCGTGGCAGCCCTGCTCGTGCTCCTGCTGGTCTTCGGACCGCAGGCCTGGGTCCGCAGCGAGATGAACCGGCATGCGGTGGCGCGCGCCGATCTGCCCGGGACCGGCGGCGAACTGGCACGCCACCTGCTCGACCGCTTCCAGCTCGGAGCCGTGACTGTCGAGACGACCGAGGGCGGCGACCATTACGACCCGCAGGCGCGCGCAGTCAGGCTGTCGCGCGACAACCATGACGGCCGCTCGATCACGGCCGTTGCAGTTGCCGCGCATGAGGTCGGCCACGCCATCCAGCACGCTCAGGGCAGCAGCCTGCTCGCCGCCCGCAGCATGCTGGCCCGCACTCTCTTCATCGTCGACAAGGTGGCGATGGCCGTGATGATCACCGCCCCCCTCGTCGCGGTGGTGACGCATGTGCCGGCGGTCGGCCTGATGCAGGTCGGGCTGGCGATCGCCCTGCTCGGCATTGGCCTCGTCGTGCATCTCGTCACCTTGCCGCTGGAGCTCGACGCCAGCTTCGGCAAGGCGCTGCCGATCCTCGCCGGCGACGGCTATCTCGACCAGCGCGATCTTCCGGCCGCGCGCGGCGTGCTGCGGGCAGCGGCCTTCACCTATGTCGCCGGCGCGCTGGTCGGCCTGCTCAATTTCCTGCGCATCCTGCGGATCATCCGCTGAAGGCGCCTTCCGAGATCAAGACCCTGGGACCCGACAGATGAACACACATCACGATGGTCTGGAGACCCGCCCGCCCGAAGCCCGCGAGGCCGATCTCTTCGCCCGCCTGCCGGCAGTGCTGGCCGCAGCCCTGAAGGCCCCGGCCTATGCCGAGCGGCTCGCCGGTATCGACCCCGCCGCGATCACCGATCGCAAAGCACTGGCCGGCCTGCCGATCCTGCGCAAGGCGGAATTGCCTGCGCTGCAAAAGGCATCCCTCCCCTTCGGCGGCTTCGTCACTGAGAAGCCCGGCTCCTTCGGCCGGCTCTTCACCTCGCCCGGCCCGATCTTCGAGCCGGAGGGCACCGCGACCGATAGCTGGGGCGCCGCGCGCGGCCTTTACGCCGCCGGCTTCCGGCCGGGCGACATCGTGCTGAACACGTTGAGCTATCACCTGACGCCGGGCGGCTTCATCATGGATTCGGCTGCCCGCGCGCTCGGCTGCGCCGTCATTCCGGCTGGCCCTGGCAATACCGAGCAGCAGATGGAGGTGATCTCGGCCTATCGGCCGAGCGCCTATGCCGGCACGCCCGATTTCCTGAAGATCCTGATCGAAGCGGCCGATGCGCGCGGCGTCGACATCTCCTCGATCAGGCGCGCGGTCGTCTCCGGCGCCGCCTTCCCGCCCTCGCTGCAGGCCTGGGTGAAAGAACGCGGCATCGATGCCTACCAGCTCTATGCCACCGCCGATGTCGGCGTCATCGCCTATGAGACCTCGGCGCGCGAGGGCATGGTGCTGAACGAGAACCTGATCGTCGAGATCGTTCGACCAGGCACCGGCGATCCGGTTCCCGAGGGCGAGGTCGGCGAAGTCGTCATCACCAATCTCGATCCGCATCATCCGCAGATCAGGCTCGCCGTCGGCGATCTCACCGCCATTCTCCCTGGCGTCAGCGCCTGCGGGCGCAGCAACACCCGGATCAAGGGCTGGATGGGCCGCGCCGACCAGACTGCCAAGATCAAGGGCATGTTTGTGCGGCCCGAGCAGGTCGCCGAGATCGCCAAGCGCCATGCCGAGATCGCGAAACTTCGCCTCGTCGTCGGCCGCGCCAACGAGACCGACACGATGACGCTGAAAGCCGAGATCTACGCCGAGCCCGCCGGCCTGATCGACGCGGTCTCCTCGACCTTGCAGCAGGTGACCAAGCTGAAGGGGGCGGTTGAAATCCTGCCGCTCGGCGCGTTGCCGAACGACGGCAAGGTCATCGCGGACGAGCGGCCGGTGGGATAAGCTCTTTCGCCGACCTCACCACGCGATCGTCTGCTCCCCCTGTCCCTTCAGCCAGGCATTGGCCCGGCTGAACGGCTTGGAGCCGAAGAAGCCCCGCCGCGCCGACAGCGGCGACGGATGGGCGCTCGCGATGACCAGATGCCGGCTCTCGTCGATCAGGGGCCGTTTCGCCTGCGCCGGCGCGCCCCAGAGCAGGAAGACGGCATGCGGCCGCTCGCGCGAGACCGCCCCAATCACAGCATCGGTCACCGCGCCCCAGCCGAGCGAGAGATGAGAGCCTGCCTTGCTCGCACCTTCCCGCACGGTCAGCGCGGTATTCAGCAGCAGCACGCCTTGCTTGGCCCAGCGCGTCAGGTCGCCATCGGCCGGCGCGGGCTCGCTGAGATCGGCAGCCCGCTCCTTGTAGATATTGACGAGCGAGCGCGGCAGCGGCGGCGGGCCGACATAGGAGAAGGCGAGCCCGTTGGCATGGCCCGGCGTCGGATAGGGATCCTGGCCCAGGATGACGGCACGGACCGTGTCGAGCGGCGTCAACGCCAGCGCTGCGAAAACACGTTCCGGCGCCGGCGCCACGACATGTCCGGCCATCCGCTCGGCATCGACGGCGGCACAGGCGCGCGCGGCGGCTCCGCCTGCGGCGAAAACCGGCAGCTCACGCCAGCCCATTGAAGTTTCGCTCGCGAGGAAGGCTGCGAGCGCGTCGCGGCAACTCACTTCAGGACCGCCCGGCCCTCGACCTTGGCATCGACCGTGCCGAGCCTGCGGACATAGACCATCACCTCATTCGCCATCAGCTTGCCGTCGGTGAGGCCGACCAGCGTCCGGCCGCGGCCGAGCGCCGTATATCCATCGCCGCCTTCCAGCATGAAATTGTTGGAAGCGACGGTGTACTTCGCCGCAGGATCGATCGGCTTGCCGTCGACCGTGACCGAAATCACGCGCGAGCCCTGAGGCTGCTTGAGATCGGCCTCGAATGTCAGGCCGGAGACCACCGGAAAGCGCCCCGCGCCCTGCGGCGCATCGCGCAGGCCGTTCTCGATCGCGTCCTTCACGTCCTTTCCGGTGATCTCGACCATCACCGTCGCGTTGCCGAAGGGCAATTCGCTCAGCACGTCGCGGCGCGTCAGCTTCTGCCCGGCCGCATATTGCTTGTTGGCGCGGATGCCGCCGGCATTGGTGATGGCGAGTTGGGCGCCGGTCGCGGAGCGGAGCGCATCGGCGATCAGGTTGCCGATCGCGGTCTCCTGGGTTCGGATGACGCCGGTGCGGGAATCCAGCGGCGCGGCCAGCGTCGCGATATCGACATCGAGTTCCTTCGACAGCTCGCTCTCGTAGCCCTTCACAATGGCGGCGACTTCCGGATCGGGCGTCGCCGAACGGGAATCGTTGACGCGGAAGGTTGGCGTCCACGAGACCTGTCGCCCCGCGCCCTCGCCCCGCACATTGACGGCGATGTCGATCGCGGTGACGTAGTTGCCCTCCTCGTTCGACTCGACCATGACCACCTTGCCGTCATAGGCGATGGCGAGATCGTGGTCGTGGCCGGTGAGCACGATATCGACGACGCGCGAGCGCACGATCTCGTAATCCATCGCCCTGTCGGCATGGACGACCGCGACGAGGATATCGGCGCCCTGCCCCTTCAACGCCTTCGCCTCGCGGCGCAGCGCCTCCATGGTCGAGGAGAATTTCAGGTCGCCCGGGAAGGAGACCTGCGGCGTCGGATCGAAGGCCGTTCCGATGACGCCGACCTTGATGCCACCGAGCTCGAAGATCTGCGAATCCTTGTGATGCGGCAGGATGCTGCCGGCGGCATCGCGCAGATTCGCGGCGAAGGTCGGATAGCTCTGCGCCGCCGTCAGCTTGAGATAGTTCTCCTTGCCGAAATCGAACTCGTGATTACCGGGCACGAAGACGTCGATGCCCATCTTGTTCTGCATCGCGACAACATGCGCGCCCTGATCGAAGCCCGACATCAGCGAGGGCGAGTAGCAATCGCCGGCATGGCAGAACAGCACCGGCACGCCCTTCGCCCGCTCGGCCTTGGCGATGCCGGCGGCGCGCGCGAAGCCGCCGCGACCCTTGTCGTCGCTCATCTTGTAGATGTCGTTGACCAGCAGCAGCGTGAAGCTCGGCGCCGGCTGCTGGGCCATCGCCACAGGCGCGGTCGCAGCGAGTGTCGCCGGGGCCGCCAGGACGCCGAGAGCCTTGCGGCGGGTAAGCTTCGTCATGCGGGCGCCTTACGTTCTGAGAACCGCTCCAGACTAGCAAAACTGCGGGCGGGCTGACCAGAGGACGGCACAGCGGGAAAAGCCGGTGGCGGCAGTGTCGCACCTCACCTTTCGGAGGGTTTCAAGGCTGGACGAAAGCGCGAACTCGTCTAAACCACGGGTTCAAGGAGAGCCTGCGCTCATGACTGCTGACATTGCCGCGGCACCGGGCCGTGAAGCCGCATCCCTGCCACCCGACCATCCCAAGGTGCAATACGGGCGCATCGGCGTGCTCCTGATGAATCTCGGCACGCCCGAGGGCACCGGCTACTGGCCGATGCGCGCCTATCTCAAGGAATTCCTCTCGGATCGTCGCGTCATCGAGGAGCCCCGCTGGAAATGGTGGCCGATCCTCAACCTGATCATCCTGTCGACCCGGCCCGGCCGGAAGGGCAAGGATTACGCCTTGATCTGGAACAAGGAGCGCGACGAAGGCCCGCTCAAGACGATCACCCGCTCGCAGACCGAACAGCTCGCCGAGCGCCTGAAGCCGCTGGCCGGCGAGCGGGTCGTCTTCGACTGGGCGATGCGCTACGGTTTTCCTGACGTGAAGAGCCGGCTGAAAGCCCTGCTCGACCAGGGCTGCGACCGCATCCTGCTGGTGCCGCTCTATCCGCAATATGCCGCGCCGACCTCGGCCACCGCCTGCGACCAGGCGTTTCGCGCGCTGATGCAGATGCGCTGGCAGCCTTCGGTGCGCGTCGCCCCGCCCTATCACGACGACCCCGTCTATATCGGCGCGCTCGCCCGCTCGATGCGCGCCTCGCTGGCGAAGCTCGATTTCGAGCCCGAGGTCACCCTCTGCTCCTTCCACGGCATGCCCAAGGAATACCTGCTGAAGGGCGACCCCTATTACTGCCAGTGCGTGAAGACCTGGCGCCTGCTGCGCGCCGAACTCGGCCTCTCCGAGGAACAGTTCCCGCTGACCTTCCAGTCGCGCTTCGGTCCGGACGAGTGGCTCCAGCCCTATACCGACGAGACGGTGAAGGCGCTGGCCCGGGCCGGCAGGAAGTCGATGGCCATCGTCGCGCCGGGCTTCTCTGCCGATTGCCTGGAGACGCTGGAGGAACTCGACGGCGAGAACCGCGAGATCTTCCTGCACAATGGCGGCGAGAAATTCGCCTATCTGCCCTGTCTCAACGATTCCCCTGAAGGCATCGACGCCATCGCCGAGGTCGTCCAGCGCGAATTGATGGGCTGGCTCTGAGCTAGCCCTCGCCTGCGACGAAGCGGACCACGCTCTCGGCCACCGGCCGCGCCTTCAGGATGCGGCGGTGGCCCAGCCCCTCCGTCGCCTCAAGCCGGACGAACGGGCCGGCCTGCTCCAATGCCTGCGCATGCTGGAAGCCGAGCTCGCGATCCTGCCGATCGTGGATCACCAGCGTCGGCAAACCGATCGCCTTGAGCTGTGCCGGCGCCTCGAAGGCCTCGACCGGGTTACCCGCGACGATATGGATGCGCCGTTCCAACGCCGCCTGCCCGCGCCTGCCAAGCCCGATCGCATGGCCGAACTGCCGGGTGATTCCAGTGATCGAGGAGGGCGCCGAGATCAGAACGAGCCGGTCGGCGCTCACCGTCGGCTGGCCCCTGACCGAGCCGGCCAGCGCCGCAAGCGTGATCGCGCCGCCGAAGGAATGCGTGACGATCGCATGGAACGGCCCGAATACCCGCGCCACGGCGGCGAGGCTCGCGACGCCGAGCGGGATATTGAGCTCGCGCCCGGTCGAAGCGCCATGGCCGGGCAGATCGAAGGCGACGACCCGGAAACCCGCCGCCAGGAGTGGCTCGACGAAGCCGGTCATCGAGGCGGCATCCCCGGTCCAGCCATGAACCAGCAGCACCGTCCGGGTCGGCGCGCGTTCCTCGGGCTCGAAGACATAGGCCTGCACGCTCCCGCAGGGGAAGGGAATCGCCCGCGGGCTCGCCTGCCGCAGCTTCGCCGGGAGCGCCTGCTCGCCCGTGCCGCCGTTTCCGTTTCGCTTTGCCGGCCGCGGCGGGGTACAGAAGAGGCGGAAGGCCAGCCGGCCGGCCGTGCGCGGCGCGACGAAGCTCGCGGCCCGGACCAGCGGGCGCATGTAACGGAGGGCGGAAGCGCTCATGGCGAAGATCCGATTTTGTTCAACGCTGAACTATTATGTTCAGCCATGAACAAAAAGCAAGAGCTTTCCGAGACGCAAGTCCTGCCCTGGGATCTGCCGCGCTTCCGCAACTGGGTTTCCATCGCCCGCGCCCACAACATGTGGGAGAAGGTGCTCACCGAGTCGCTGGCGCCGCTTGGCATCCAGCTCGCGCATTACGACGTGCTCGCCAACATCTTCCACGTCCCCGGCCTGTCGCAGCAGGCGCTGGCCGAGAAGCTCCTGGTCGGGCGCAGCGCGATGAGCATGCTGCTGCCGGTGCTGGAGAAGCGCGGCCTGATCGAGCGGCGCAACGACGCCGCCGACCGGCGCTTGCGGCGCCTCTGGCTGACCCCCGCGGGCGAGACTGTCACCCGCAAGGCGATGGCGATCCATGTCGCCGAGATCGAAGCGATGATGCAGGTCCTCACCGACGAGGAATGCAATGCCGCGGGCGAAGCGATGCGCCGCGTCGGCAAGGCGCTGGAAGCGCGCAGCGCCGCCGTTGCCAGCCGCTCAGAAAAGCCGTGAAACTCGGCGCTCAGAGCGCCAGGATCACGCGCGCCACCGCATCGAGTGCCGCTTCCGCGTCAGTGCAGGCCTGCGCGCCATCGACCGAAGGCGCATCCTCCAGCAGGAAGACCGGTCGCTTGAACTGCAGGGCGAAAGCGATTTCGGACAGGGTGCCGTAGCCGCCGCCGATCGCGACGAGGCAGCAGGCCGCCCGGGCGATCAAAGCATTGCGGGCGACGCCGATCCCGGTCGCCAATGGAACGGTGACGAAAGGGTTGGCCGCTTCCGGCTCGTCATCGGGCAGAAGGCCGATCGACAGGCCGCCGGCTTCCGCCACGCCGCGGCAGACCTCTTCCATCACCCCGGCGCGGCCGCCGCACAGCACGGTCACGCCATGCCCTGCAAGCAAACGCCCGATCGTGGCAGCGGCAGCGGCTTGCGAAGCCGTCGGCGTGCGCGTCCCGATCACGGCGACCGGCGTCCGCAGCGGATTACCGCTCTCGCGCTGCAGCCAGTCCAGGGCGCCGGCCGGAGAGACAGGCTCGCCCTGCACCGCATCCGTCGTCTCGCGCCAGCGTCGCGCCGCCGGATCGAAGACCCGGCCGCGTCCATCATGCAACTGCCCGCTCTCGCGATCGAATCGCAGTTGCAGGTCCGAAGCCATGGCTCAGGCCGGCTTCTTTTCCTCGCCGAAAGCGGAGATGCCGCCATGCTTGGCCGACCAGGTCGCCGGGTCGTTCAGGAAGCTCTCGACCTCGGCCAGGATCTTCGGCTCGAAATGGCCGCTATCCTTGGCGACGGCGAGCACGTCCCACCAGGTGGTGAGATAATGCAGGTTGATGCCGATCTCGGTCATCAATTCGCGGCTCTTCGGGAAGATGTCGTAATAGAACAGCACGAAGCAGTGCTGCACATCGGCGCCGGCATTGCGCAGCGCTTCGGCGAAATTGACCTTGCTGCGCCCGTCCGTGGCGAGGTCCTCGACCAGCAGCGTGCGCGCACCCTCGACGACCGAGCCTTCGATCTGGGCATTGCGGCCAAAGCCCTTCGGCTTCTTGCGGACATACTGCATCGGCAACGACAGGCGGTCGGAGATCCAGGCCGCGAAGGGGATGCCCGCCGTCTCGCCGCCGGCAATGATGTCGAGCGACTCATAGCCGATATCGCGCACGATCGTGGTCGCCGCGAAATCGATCAGCGTCGAGCGCAGGCGCGGGTAGGAGATGATCTTGCGGCAATCGATATAGACCGGGCTCGCCCAACCCGAGGTGAAAAAGAAGGGCTTGTCGCTGTAGAAATGCACCGCCTTGATCTCGAGCAGCATCTTGGCCGCTTCGCGCGCGATCACGGCCCTGTCGGTCGGGGTGAACAGGTTGGACATGGCGGTGTCTCCGGGCTGAGCGACGCCGCTCGCCGGCAACGGCAAGGGGCGCAGGGCAAGTCGAATTGGCAAACGGCCCCTTCTGATCGCGTGCGCCCGGCAGGTCAATCCCTCCGCGCGGCGATTTTAGCCGCCACCCGCAGTCCGGTTTCGCCACATCTCCTCTCCGAACGCCGGCTCCGCCGCAGGATCGCCCCGGCGTTGCCGAAAAACGATCGTTGCAGGGTTTCCCCCGGCATCCACAGGCTGGAGCACAGGCGCTCATTGCGCCGGCTCAGGCACCATGAGATGCGACATGATCTGAACAAGAGCGATGCCGTGCCGACATCGCCGCTCCGCGGGGCCTGGCTGGAGCAGACAAGGGGCTTTCATCATGAGCAATCTTCAGGCGGCAGCAGCCGCAGCACCCACGGAAGTCGATAGCAAGGCGCGCAAGGCCTTGTGGGGGGCGGCGATCGGCTACGCGATGGACGGCTTCGACCTGCTGATCCTCGGCTTCATGCTGCGCGCGATCTCGGCCGATCTCCAGCTCAGCCAGGCTCAGGCCGCCTCGCTCGTCACCGCGACGCTGGTCGGCGCCGTGCTCGGCGGCATCGGCTTCGGCATGCTTTCGGACCGCATCGGCCGCGTCCGCGTCTTGACCTGGACCATCGTCCTCTTCGCCGTCTTCACCGGCATGTGCGCCCTGGCGCAGGGCTACTGGGACCTGCTGATCTACCGCACCATCGCCGGCCTCGGCCTCGGCGGCGAGTTCGGCATCGGCATGGCGCTCGTCGCCGAGGCCTGGCCGGCCTCGAAGCGCGCCCGCGCTTCCTCTTATGTCGGCCTCGGCTGGCAGGTCGGCGTGCTCGCCGCCGCGCTGGCCACCCCGCTGCTGCTGCCCTCGATCGGCTGGCGCGGCATGTTCGCCATCGGCATCCTGCCGGCGGTCGCGGCCTATTTCATCCGCCACTCCCTGCACGAGCCCGAGGTCTTCGTCGCCCGTTCCAAGGACCGGCCGAAGGAATCCGCGCTTGGCCTGCTGGTCAAGGATCGCGAGACCGCCAAGCTCAGCCTCGGCATGGTCATACTCTGCTCGGTCCAGAATTTCGGCTATTACGGCGTGATGATCTGGCTGCCGAACTATCTCGCCACGCGGTTCGGCTTTGCGCTCACCCAGTCGGCGGTGTGGACGGCGGTGACCATCGGCGGCATGGCGCTCGGCATCTTCGCCTTCGGCCATATCGCGGATCGGATCGGCCGACGCCCAGCCTTCTTCGGCTACATGATCGGCGCCGCCGTGATGGTGATGGTCTATTCGCGCCTGACCGACCCGTTCCAGCTTCTGGTCGGCGGCGCCGTCATGGGCTTCTTCGTCAACGGCATGCTCGGCGGCTATGGCGCGCTGATCAGCGAGCTCTTCCCGACGGCGGCGCGCGCCACCGCGCAGAACGTGCTGTTCAACATCGGCCGCGGAGTCGGCGGCTTCGGCCCGGTCGTGGTCGGCGCGATCGCAGCGACGCACGGCTTCCAGACTGCCATCGCGCTGCTGGCGGCCCTCTACATCCTCGACCTTCTCGCGATGTGGCTCCTCATCCCCGAGAAGCGTGGCGCGGAACTGACCTGAGGCAAGCTGAACAGCACGGCCGAAATACAAAGGGCGCCGGACGGCGCCCTTTTTCGTTCGCAGCCGGATAGCTTCCGGCCAGGAAGCTCAGGCCCAAAAAGCAAAAAGCGCCGGAAGATCCGACGCTCGCATGCTTCTCAAGCCTTGAGATTGTCTGGAGCGGGCGAAGGGATTCGAACCCTCGACCCCAACCTTGGCAAGGTTGTGCTCTACCCCTGAGCTACACCCGCATCCGAGACAGTCGCGCCGTGCTGGCGGCGCGGCCGGGTTATTGCCCCAAAGCGCCGCGAAGCGCAAGCACCCCGGCGAAAGTTTTTTTGCCGCCTTCCACAAAACTCCTAATTCGCCGCCCCCGTCTTGCTGTCGACGCCATGCAGAGCTAGGCATTTTCCGGCCCGCTCCTGCCGCCCGGCAGGCATTTTCATTGCCGCCTCGAACCCTGCCGCTGTCGATCGCCTCACCATGACCGCGCCCATCACACCCGAACAGCTCTGTGCCTATCTCGCCGAGAAGGGCATCGCCTTCCATCGTACCGACCATCCGGCGGTCTTCACCGTCGCCGAGACGGCGCCGCATCGTGACGAGATGGTCGGCCATCACACCAAGAACCTGTTCCTCAAGGACAAGAAGGGCCGAATCTTCCTGGTCTCGGCCGAAGCCCACGCGCGCATCGATCTGAAGCGGCTGCATGAGCGCATCGGCGCCAGCGGCCGGCTCTCCTTCGGCTCGGCCGAATTGCTGCTGGAGAAGCTCGGCGTCACGCCGGGCTCCGTCACGGCCTTCGCCGTGATCAACGACCGCGCGGGCGACGTCACAATGGTATTGGATGCGACGCTCGCGACCGGCGAGGACGTCAATTTCCATCCTTTGATCAACACCGCAACCTTGCGAGTCAGCCGCGACGATCTGCTGGCCTTCTTCCGGAGCACGGGGCACGAACCGCTGATCGTCGATTTGCCCGTCCCGCCCGATGGACAGAACGGCTGAAGCACCCCATCTATGGCGCAACTGCGCAGGCGGACCGACGGCGAAGCCTGCGCCTCCAGGATATCTCACGAAGGACGACCCATGCTGGTCAATGGCGATGCGGCCGAGCAACCCGGCTTGATCAAGGACACCACGACCCAGGGCTTCCGCGAGGACGTCATCGCGGAATCGATGAAGCAGCCGGTGCTGATCGATTTCTGGGCGCCCTGGTGCGGCCCCTGCAAGCAGCTCACCCCCGTCATCGAGAAGGTGGTCAAGGCGGCCGGCGGAAAGGTCAAGCTCGTCAAGATGAACATCGACGAGCACCCGCAGATTCCCGGCCAGCTCGGCATCCAGTCGATTCCTGCCGTCATCGCCTTCAAGCAGGGTCAGCCGATCGACGGCTTCATGGGCGCCCAGCCCGAAAGCCAGATCAAGGTCTTCATCGAGCGCCTGGTCGGGCCGATGGGTCCGGGCGAGACCGCGGAGCTGATCGAGGCTGCGGCCGCCGCCATCGCGGCAGGCGACCCTGCCGGGGCGAGCGAGCTCTATGCCGGCGTACTCGAGATCGAGCCCGACAACCTCGCTGCGATCGCCGGCCTGGCCCGGCTGCATCTCGACAGCGGCGATATCGAGGGCGCCAAGGGCATTCTCGGCATGGCGCCCCAGGACAAGGCCGCCGATCCGGCGATCACGGCAATCCGCGCGGCGATCGAGCTCGCCGAGCAGGCCGCCTCGCTCGGCGATACCGCCGAGCTTGAAACCAAGGTCGCCGCCAACCCGAAGGACCATCAGGCCCGGTTCGATCTGGCGCTGGCGCTCAACGCCCGCGACAGGCGCGAGGAGGCGGTCGATCATCTCGTCGCCATCATCAAGGCCGATAGGAAGTGGAACGACGACGGCGCGCGCAAGCAGCTCCTGCAGTTCTTCGAGGCCTGGGGCCCGATGGACGAGGCAAGCGTCGCCGGGCGCCGCAAGCTTTCGACCCTGCTGTTCGCCTGATCGGCGACAAGGACGAGGCGCGCATGGGCATGAACGCCGTCTACGAGGGAGCCAGGGATTGCCCGGAGGCGATCCCGCTCTTTCCGCTCGGCGGCGCGCTGCTCCTGCCGCGCGGCCAGATGCCGCTCAATATCTTCGAGCCGCGTTATCTCGCCATGATCGATGACGCTCTTAAGGGCGATCGCGTCATCGGCATCATCCAGCCCGAGCCGGAAACCGGCCGCCAGCCCGAAATCCCGCCGCTGCTCAAGGTGGGCTGCCTCGGCCGCATCACCCAGTTCTCCGAGACCGGCGACGGCCGCTACATCATCACGCTGACCGGGATCAGCCGCTTCCGGCTGCTCGATGAACTGGCGGTGACAACCCCTTATCGCCAGGGCCGCGTCGGCTATGACGCCTTCGCCGCCGATTTCGTCGCCCGGACCGGCGAGGACGAGGTCGACCGCAAGGGCCTGCTCAAGGCACTCCGCGACTTCGCCAAGGCCAACGACCTCAAGATCGACTGGAAGGGCGTCAACGAGGCGCCGAACGAGGCGCTCGTCAACGCGCTCTCGATGATGTGCCCGTTCGGGCCGCGCGAGAAGCAGGCGCTCCTGGAAGCGCCGACGCTGAAGGACCGGGCCGAGGTGCTGGTGGCGATCACCGAGATCGAGCTCGCGCGGGGCGGCGGCGACCCGGACACGACCTTGCAGTGACGCCCGCGACGCCGCCTGCCGAAGCGCCACCGACAGTCTGGCCGCCGCGCCACGCGGTCACCGCCTGGCTGTTCTTCGACTGGTCGGCCCAGCCCTTCTTCACGCTGATCACAACTTTCGTCTTCGCGCCTTTCTTCGCCTCGGCTCTGGCGAAGGACGCCGCCGACGGCCAGGCGCTCTGGGGCTATGCGACGGGCTTCGCCGGCCTGTGCATCGCCCTGCTCTCGCCTTTGCTTGGCGGCATCGCCGACCGGACCGGGCCGCGCAAACCCTGGATCGCCGCTTTCGGCGCGTTGCTGGTCATCGGCTCCGCGATGCTCTGGTTCGCCGTGCCGGGATCGGCCGCCGCCGTGCCGATCGCGCTCGCCGGCTTCGTCATCGCAACGATCGGTGCCGAATTCGCCACCACCTTCAACAATGCGATGATGACGCGGCTGGTGCCGCCGGAGCGGCTCGGCTGGCTTTCCGGCACCGGCTGGGCGATCGGGTATCTCGGTGGTCTGCTCTCGCTCGCGATCACGCTCGGCCTGCTGGCCGCCGACCCACAGACCGGCAAGACGCTCATTGGCATAGCGCCGATCTTCGGGCTCGACGCCGCCGCGCGCGAGGGCGACCGCTTCTCCGGCCCGCTGACAGCGCTCTGGTTCATCGTCTTCGTCACGCCGATGTTCCTGCTGACGCCGGATTCCGGCAGGACCGGCCTGAGCCTTGCCGAGGCCGCCAGGGGCGGCGTCGGACGCCTGAAGGATACGCTGGCCGAATTGCCGAAGCTGCCTTCGCTCGGCCGTTTCCTGCTCGCCAACATGATCTACCAGGATGCGCTGGTCGCGCTCTTCGCCTTCGGCGGCATCTATGCGGCCGGCGTCTTCGGCTGGCAGACGATCGAGCTCGGCATCTTCGGCATCCTACTGACCGTCACCGGTACGCTGGGCGCCTGGGCCGGCGGCAAGCTCGACGACCGCATCGGCGGCAAGCCGGTGGTGCTCGGCGCGATCGCCTGCCTGCTCTTCGCCTGTATCGGCATCCTCTCGCTCGGTACCGACCGCATCCTGTTCGTGATCCCGGCTTCACCGCCTGTACCGGGCGACGGACTGTTCGCCTCGCTGCCGGAGCGGGTTTATCTCGGCCTCGGCCTGCTGATCGGCCTCGTCGCCGGACCGATGCAGGCCGCCTCGCGCAGCCTGATGGCGCGATTGGCGCCGGAGGGGCGCATCGGCGAATTCTTCGGGCTGTTTGCGCTCTCGGGCAAGGTCACGTCCTTCATGGGACCGACGCTGGTTGCGCTGGCGACGACGATCTTCGCCAGCCAGCGCGCGGGCCTGGCCGTGCTGATCGTGTTCTTCCTCGCGGGCGCAGCGCTGCTGGCCGGCGTGAAGGTCGCCCGCAAGTCATAAAGTGTCTTAGGTCATAGAGTGTCATCCCGCACGCGCTGCGGCATGAAGTGCTGCTGCGCAGATGCGGGACCGCGCGACGAGAAGGCGCACCTCAAAGGAAAGGGCGCCCCTGCATGAGAAGGCGCCCTTATCGGAAAACGATCCCGCAACTGCGCAGCAGCACTACGTGCCGCAGCGCGTGCGGGATGACAGCTTTCACCGAACCAGGATGTTCTTGAACTGCCAGGGGTCGCTGGTGTCGATATCCTCCGGGAACAGGCCCGGGCGTCCATCGAGCGGCGTCCAGTCGGTGTAGTAGCCCTTCACCGGCCCGAGATAAGGCTGCTGGATCTCGAGGCAGCGGTTGAAATCGAGTTCCTCGACCTCGACGATTCCCGCGCGCGGGTTCTCCAGCGCCCAGACCATGCCGGCCAGCACGGAAGAGGTCACTTGCAGACCGGTCGCGGTCTGGTAGGGCGCGAGCGAACGCGCTTCCTCGGTCGAAAGCTGCGAGCCGAACCAGTAGGCGCCCTTCTCGTGGCCGTAGAGCAGCACGCCGAGCTCGTCGATGCCGTCGACGACCTCGTTCTCCTCGAGGATGTGCTGTTCGTCCTGCGGCCGGCCGGCATTGCCGAACATCTCGTGCAGCGAGAGCACCGCGTCGTTCGCCGGGTGGTAGGCATAGTGGCAGGTCGGCCGGAAGATCGCCTTGCCGGCCTCGTCGCGCACGGTGAAATAGTCCGCGATCGAGATCGACTCGTTATGCGTGACCAGGAACCCGTACTGGGGACCGGGCGTCGGGCACCAGCTCCGGACCTTGGTCTCGGCGCCGGCCTGCATCAGATAGATCGCGGCCTGCGAGCCGGTCTCGTGGCCATGGGCATTCGCCGGCATCCACTTCTCGTGGGTACCCCAGCCGAGTTCGGCAGGCTGCACGGCTTCCGCGATGAAGCCTTCAACCGACCAGGTGTTGACGAACACGCCCGGCGGCTTGGGGTTCTTCGAACGCTGGGTGTCGCGCTCGGCGATATGGACGCCCTTGACGCCGACGCGCTGCATCAGCGCGGCCCATTCCTCGCGGGTGTTCGGCTGCGTCGCGTTGAGACGCATGTCGGCGGCGAGGTTCGTCAGCGCCCGCTTCACCAGCGAGGAGACCATGCCGGGATTGGCGCCGCAGCAGGAGACGGCCGTCGGCGTGCCGGCCGGGCGCGCCCGCTTGGCGGCGAGCGTCATCTCGCGCAGCGCATAGTTCGAGCGCTCGGCCGGGCCCTTGCTCTCGTCGAAATAGAAGCCGAGCCAGGGTTCGTTGACCGTGTCGATATAGAGCGCGCCGAGGCTGGAGCAGAGCTCCATGATGTCGCGCGAGCCAGTGTCGCAGGAGAGATTGACGCAGAAGCCCTGTCCGCCGCCGGCGGTCAGCAGCGGCTCCAGCATCGTCTTGTAGTTCTCGATGGTGACGGCTTCCTGGATGAAGCGGATGCCGCGCTCGTCGAGCAGGTGGCGATTGGAATCATCGGGAGCAATGACGACGAACCGGCTCTTGTCGAACTTGAAGTGCCGTTCGAGCAGCGGCAGCGTACCGCGGCCGATCGAGCCGAAGCCGATCATCACGATCGGGCCGGTGATCTCGCCGTAGACGGGCCAATTCGTCATTCTCTGTAACTCCTGGGTTCTTGGGGAAAAAGGTCGAAAGGGTCGTATGAGCGCAAAATCGCGCCGTCAATCGCGAGGCGCCTTCCACGCGGGTGAGCGCATGGAAAGCGCCGGGCGATGACGGCGCGATGACGATGGATGGGAAGGGTCAGGCGGCCTGCGCCACCTGATCCGCCTCGAAGGTCTCAAGGGTCATGGTACCGCTCGCGACAAGCACGCCGCTGGCGCCATCGAGCGCGCCCTCGCGCAATTCGATCGCGAGGAAGCGCTCGCGCTCGACCGGGCCGGGCATGGCGAGCTCGCGGGTCAGCGCCGGATCGAAGCCGAAGCGGGCGTAGTAGGGCGCGTCGCCGACGAGGATGACGGCGCCATGCCCGCGGCAGGCCGCACGCCAGAGCGCCTCGCGCATCATCGCCTTGCCGAGCCCCTCGCCCTGCAATTCGGGCTTCACCGCAAGCGGGCCGAGCAGCAGCGCCGGCACGCCATTGGCTTCCACATGCCAGAGGCGGACGGTCGCGAGCACTTCGCCGTCGCGCTCGGCAGTGAGCGCCAGACCTTCGGCCGGCAGCCGGCCTTCGCGCAGGCGCTCGCTCGACTTGGCGGTGCGGCGCTCGCCCAGGCAACGGTCGAGCAGCGCCTCGCGGGCGGGAATGTCGTTGGCGATCTCGTCGCGGATCGTGATCATGACGCACCTCCGGCCGGAGCGCCCATCCTCATGGACCTACCCGGCGCCACGCTCACGCGCGGCCACAATGAAACGATGTGGGGAAGAGGGGTCCGGCGGGAGCCACGCGCATACCTCCGTTCTGGAGATACGAACGCTCCGCCCGTTTGACCGGGCAGCCTGCCGTCTCAGACAGGGCGCTTCGCCGGACCCGATTGGCATAGGGGCGGCGGAAGCCGCCCCGTACTTTCCGTCAGATGACGTACTGCTTCAGCGGCGGGAAGCCGTTGAAGGCGACGGCCGAATAGGTCGTCGTATAGGCGCCCGTGCCCTCGATCAGCACCTTGTCGCCGATCTCCAGCGAGAAGGGCAGCATGTACGGGGTCTTCTCGTACATGACGTCGACCGAATCGCAGGTCGGGCCGGCGAGCACGCAGGGAACCGTCGCATCGCCGTCATGGGCGGTGCGGATCGGGTAGCGGATCGCCTCGTCCATGGTCTCGGCGAGACCGTTGAACTTGCCGATGTCGAGATAGACCCAGCGGACCTCGTCTGTTTCGGCCTTCTTCGAGATCAGCACGACCTCGGCCTCGATCAGGCCGGCCTCGCCGACCATGCCGCGGCCCGGCTCGATGATCGTCTCGGGCAGCTGGTTGCCGAAATGCTTCGACAGCGCCCGGAAGATCGCGTCGCCATAGGACGGCACGCCCGGAATCGGCTTCAGGTAGCGCGCCGGGAAACCGCCGCCGAGGTTGACCATCGACAGCGAGATGCCGCGGGTGGCGCATTCCTTGAAGATCGCCGAGGCCGAGGCCAGGGCCGAATCCCAAGCGTTCACGTTCGCCTGCTGCGAGCCGACATGGAACGAGATGCCATAGGCCAGCAGGCCCATGCGGTGGCCGTGCTCGAGCACGTCCGCGGCCATTTCGGGCACGCAGCCGAACTTGCGCGAGAGCGGCCAGTCGGCGCCGGCTCCGTCGCAGAGGATGCGGCAGAAGATGCGTGCGTCCTTCGTGCCGGTCCTCTCGGCGGAACGGGCGACCTTCTCGACCTCGGCCGTGCAGTCGACGGCGAACAGGCGCACGCCAAGCTCCATGGCGCGGACGACGTCGCGCTCCTTCTTGATGGTGTTGCCGAAGGAGATGCGATCGGCCGTGGCGCCAGCCGCGAGCGCGAGCTCGATCTCGACGACCGAGGCGCAATCGAAGCAGGAGCCGAGCTTGGCGAGCAGGGCGAGCACCTCCGCCGCCGGGTTGGCCTTCACCGCGTAGAAGACGCGGGTGTCGGGCAGCGCACGGGCGAAGGCATGATAGTTCTCGCGCACGACATCGGTGTCGATGACGACGCAGGGCCCGTCCTCGCGGCGGGTACGAAGAAACTCACGGATGCGGTCGGTCATGAGACGCGACTCCCCTGCGACGCAAGCGGCGTCGATGCGATGTATCGCCAGAATGAATCGTCGCTGTCGCGCGGCGCTGTGGAGACGCCTGCTACAACGGACGAGTCGTCCGGACCCGAAACACCGTTCGATTGGGGAAGACCCCGCACGGCCGGCAATGAAGGACAAGCCTCTTCGGTGCCGGCCTGTGGAAAGCCGGCGAGACCAAAAAAGCCCGCTCCGTCGTTGCTTTAAGCTGCGTCCCCCGTGGAGATTCGGGGTTCGCCGGTTTTGCCTCCGGCTGCCGGTCTGTGTCGGGGAACAATCTCCTTGCGGAGACTGGGAGGCGTGATTTGAGGGATGTCCATCCCCTCCATCCGTCCTCCAACCCCTGGCGGCTGTCCGGCCTCTTGTCCGGATGCCCACCGACCAGCACGCGGCCACAGGCACGTGCGAATTGGGTGAACGCGATATACGGACGCTCGCCCCCGACCACAAGTGTTTTATGCACCCGGAGCCGCATTTTTTTGCAGAGCCGATCCGCGTTCGGTCGGGAGCGGGTTAACGGCGGAAAGCGCTTTGCCGGCTATGGCTTAGCCATGGCCCGCGCAGACGTCACGGAACCTTGCGGGATGTTCATCTGCCGTCAATGCCGGATGCCCTAGACCGGCCCCATTCAATGGCCTTAACTCTCGCTCGATCATCGCGCGTCCAACAGGACGCGGTAACGATGATCTGTGGAATTGTTATCGCATCGGATTGATCCGAAAAGTGGATCCCACTTTTCGGTCCGATGCTATAGCCGCCTATCTTGAAAAGCCCGGAAAACGGGGAAGACGGACCACGCATGACCACGACAGACCGCCGCCGCGTCCTGGGCGGACTTTCAGCCGCGCTTTGCCTCTCGGCGGCGCCCTCCGTCCTCCTGGCTCAGCAGCCCCAGCCGCAGCAGCAAGGCCCGCAACCGCCGCCGGCCCCGCAGAACGCGGCGCCGCAGCCGCGCTTCGGCTTCGAGGACGTGCAGCGCCGCGCCCGTGAGATCGCCGCCGTTCCCTATGAGCCGATCGCGCCGCTGCCGGAGGCGCTGGCCAAGCTCGACTACGATTCCTGGCGCGACATCCGCTTCCGCCCCGACCGGGCCCTGCTGCAGCAGAACGGCTCGCCCTTCCGCATGCAGATGTTCCACCCGGGCTTCCTCTTCACCCGCCCGGTCACGGTGAACGTGGTGCGCGACGGCGTGCCCATGCCGGTGCCCTATGCCGCGAACCTCTTCGACTACGGCAAGGTCAAGTTCGAAAAGCCGCTGCCCGTCAATCTCGGCTTCGCCGGCTTCCGCCTGCATTACCCGCTCAACGACCCCCGCGTCTTCGACGAGCTGATCTCCTTCATCGGCGCGAGCTATTTCCGCGTGCTCGGCCGCGGCCAGCGCTACGGCCTTTCGGCGCGCGGCCTGTCCATCGGCGCCGGCACGGCCGCCGAGGAATTCCCGGTCTTCCGCGAATTCTGGGTCGAGGCACCCGCTGCCGGCGCCGAGCGCATCGTCATCCACACCCTGCTCGATTCGCCGGCGGTGACCGGCGCCTATCGCTTCACCATCTATCCCGATCTCGACACCGTCATGGAGGTCGCGGCGACGCTCTATCCACGCGCGCCGATCGAGAAGCTCGGCCTCGCACCACTGACCTCGATGTTCTTCACCGGCGAGAACGACCGCCGCTTCTTCGACGATTTCCGCAGCGAGCTGCACGATTCCGACGGTCTGATGATCCATTCCGGCAGTGGCGAATGGATCTGGCGTCCGCTGCGCAATCCGAAGCAACAGGCGGTCTCCTCCTTCGTCGAGCGCGGCATCCGCGGCTTCGGCCTGATGCAGCGGGACCGGACCTTCGAGCACTACCAGGATCTCGATCTCAACTACGAACTGCGCCCCTCATATTGGGTCGAGCCGCAGGGCGACTGGGGCGAGGGTGTCGTCGAACTGATCGAGATGCCGACGACCGACGAGACCAACGACAATATCGTCGCGCTCTGGGCGCCGAAGACGCCGCTGGAGCCGGGCAAGGAATTCTCCTTCGGCTACAAGCTGATCTCGATGCTCGATTCCGGCGACCTTCATCCGGGCGGCCGCGTGGTCAATACCTACCAGGCCAAGCCCAAGGCACTGGGCTCGGGCGAGCCCGTCACCGAGGGCTCCCGCCGCTTCATCATCGATTTCGCCGGCGGCGATCTCGACTACCAACTGAAGCAGCCCGAGAAGGTCGAGATCGTGCCGTCGATCGCCTATGGCCGGATTGACCGCGCCTTCATCGTGCCGAACCGCAAGACCGAGGGTTTTCGCGCCTTCATCGACGTCGTGGTCGAGCCCGGTCAGTTAGCCGAGATGCGCGCCTTCCTGCGTGCCGGCGGCAAGACGCTCACCGAAACCTGGAGCTATCCCTGGCGTGCCGAAGCGCAGGGGTGAGCCCGAAAGGAGCCCGCAATGGACGTCGTCGAGAACGCCGCAGAGAACCGTTTCGAACTGGTGCTCGACGGCGGCACCGCGCTCGTTGCCTATCGCCGCGACGGCGAGCGTCTGGTGCTGGTCCATACCGAAGTGCCCTCCCAGTTCGCGGGACAGGGCATCGGATCAAAGCTGGCGAAGGGTGTCTTCGAATTGCTCAGGGCGAGCGGGCGCAAGGCGGTGATCCGCTGCGAATTCCTCAAGGGCTGGATCGCGAAGCACCCGGACTATAACGACGTCGTCGACGGCTAATCGGGCCGGTCAGGACGTCTTGCGGCCACTCCGGCGCGCCGGCTGCTTCTTGCGGCCGTAGAGCTCCAGGCGGTGGCGCACGAGTTCATAGCCGAGCTCCGCCGCGATCCGCCGTTGCAATTCCTCGATCGCATCCGAGGAGAACTCGATCACCTCGCCCGAATCGACGTCGATCAGGTGGTCGTGATGCTCCTGGTCAGCATGCTCGTAGCGCGAGATGCCGTCCTCGAAGGCGTGCCGCTCGATTGCGCCCTGCGATTCCAGCACCTTCATCGTCCGGTAGACCGTCGAAAGCGACAGCGTCGGATCATGCGCGAAGGCGCGGGTGAAGATGCCCTTCGCGTCGGGATGGTCGTCGGCTTCCGCCAATACGCGCAAGATCAGGCGCCGCTGCTGCGTCATCCGCAGCCCGGCGTTCTTCAACTGGCTCTCGAAAACGGCAATGCGCCGGTCGGTTTCGGTCATGCCTTGCCATAGCAACGCCGCCAGCTAATTGCAAAAGCGATTACATGAAAATCATTCTCATTTGCATTAATTATGCAAATGAGTTTCAATAGCGATAATACTGTTTGCCGCCGACCGCTCCACCTTTCCTGATGCAGCCGGTGGGCAGCGGCCCCGCTACCTCTTCAGGTCGGCTGCAACCTCCGCGGCGAGCTCATAGGAGCGCTTGCGCTTTTCGTGATCGAAGATCGGCGCGGTGATCATGATCTCGTCGGCCTGCGTCTCTCTGACGAAGGCGCCGAGATTGCGCTTCAGCGTCTCCGGCGAGCCGATGAAGGCATAGCGCAGCATCCCCGAGACATGCGCCTTCTCGGCCGGCGACCAGTATTGCTCGATATCGTCGATCGGTGGCTGCAGCTTGCCCCGTGCGCCGCGGACCATGCCGACGAAACGTTGCTGCAGCGAGGTCGCGAGATGGCGCGCCTCCTCGTCCGTATCCGCCGCCACGACATTGATGCCCGGCATCGCATGCGGCGTCGCGAGCTGCTCGGACGGCTTGAAGCGCTCGCGATAGACGGCGAGCGCCTGCATCAGCGCATCCGGCGCGAAATGCGAGGCGAAGCTGTAGGGCAGGCCGAGCTCGGCGGCGAGCTGCGCACCGAACAGGCTCGACCCGAGAATCCAGAGCGGGACCTCGAGCCCCTCGCCCGGCACGGCGCGGATCGCCTGGTTCGGGCCTGCCGGCGCGAACAGCGCCTGCAGTTCCAGCACGTCCTGAGGAAAACTGTCCGACGACATCGGGCTGCGACGCAGCGCCCGGAGCGTGAGCTGGTCGGTGCCGGGCGCCCGGCCGAGGCCGAGGTCGATGCGCCCCGGGAAGAGCGCCTCCAGCGTCCCGAACTGCTCGGCAATGACGAGCGGCGAATGGTTCGGCAGCATGATGCCGCCGGCTCCGACCCGGATCGTGCTGGTCGCGGCCGCGAGCTGGCCTATCACCACCGAGGTCGCAGCGCTGGCGATGCCGACCATGTTGTGATGCTCGGCCACCCAATAGCGGGTGTAGCCGAGCCGCTCGGCATGGCGGATCAGGTCGGTGGATTTCAGCAATGCGTCGCGCGGCCCCTCCCCTTCGACGACGGGAACGAGATCGAGGACGGAGATCGCGACCATGACGGCCCCTGCTGGCTGGCGCCGGCAACGGGCCGGCGGGAAGGCTAGGCTTCACCAGATGGGAAGGCTGGGCGCCCCGGTCCAGAGGGTGACGAGCTTCGTCATGGCGCGCCTGCGCTGGCGTTCTGGCGGAACGGCGATGGCGCTGCCGCGTTGCTCGCAGGAACCGCCACGCCGAAGGGAGCATCCCATGACCGCCACCGCCAACCCCGCCAAGGAAAGCCTGCGCAAGGAGCAGAAGGAGCAGCGCCAGGCCGCGCGCGAGCACGGCAAGGATGCCGAGCTCAACCGGGCCTTGAAGGGCACCTTCCCCGCCAGTGACCCGGTCGCGGCCCAGACGCCGATCAAGCCCGGCGCCAAGACCAAGAAGCCGGCATGAGGCTCAGTCGCGCTGGTGAAGCAGCCGGGCGCGGATCGTGCCGTCGAGCCCGCGGATATCCTTGAGGATATCGCGCGCCTCGGCGCTTGAGACGCCATCCGCCTCCATCACGACATAGCCGACCTCGCCGTCGGTCTGGTAGTTCTGGGCGGCGATATTGACCTGCCGGCTGGCGAAGACGTCGTTGAGCCGCCGCAGCATGCCCGGTACGTTGCGCTGGACATGGATGAAGCGTGTGCCGATGGCCCGCGCCGGCAACTGGACCTGCGGGAAATTGACCGCGCCGACCGTCGAGCCGACATCGGAATAATCGACGAGCTTGCGCGCGACTTCAGCGCCGATGCGCTCCTGCGCCTCCTCGGTCGAGCCACCGATATGCGGGGTGAGGATGACATTGCCGCAGCCCTGGAGCGGCGAGACGAAGCGGTCGGAATTGGAGGCGGGTTCGATCGGGAAGACATCGACCGCGGCGCCGGCGAGGTGGCCACTCTTCAGCGCCGCCGCGACCGCGTCGAGATCGACGACAGTGCCGCGCGAATTGTTGATGAGATAAGCGCCCTTCTTCATCGCCGCGATCTGGGCGGCCCCGATCATGCCCGCGGTCTGCGCCGTCTCCGGCACATGCAGCGAGACGATATCGGCCGTGCCGAGCAAAGCGTTGAGGCTGATCGTCGGCTCGGTATTGCCGTGGCGCAGCCGGTCGGTGTGATCGTAATAGATCACACGCATGCCCATCGCCTCGGCCAGTGTCGAAAGCTGGCTGCCGATATTGCCGTAGCCGACGATGCCGAGCGTTTTGCCGCGCACCTCGAAGGAGCCGTTGGCCGACTTGTCCCAGCCGCCGTCATGGGCGGAGCGGGAGCGGTCGGGAATGCGCCGGAGCAGCATGACGATCTCGCCGATGGTGAGCTCGGCGACGCTGCGCGTGTTCGAGAACGGCGCGTTGAACACCGGCACGCCGCGCAGGCGCGCAGCCTCGAGATCGACCTGGTTCGTACCGACCGAGAAGCAGCCGACGGCGAAGAGTCGGTCGGCCCCGGCGAAGATCTCCGGCGTCAATTGCGTGCGCGAGCGGATGCCGAGCACATGCACGCCCTGGATCGCCTTGAGCAGCGCCTCGCGGTCGAGCGCCTTCGGCAGCCTTTCGAGATTGCTGTAGCCGGCCTGCTCCAGCAGTTCGACGGCGGAATCGTTGATACCTTCCAGCAGCAGGACCTTGATCCGGTCCTTCGGAAGGGAAAGGCGTTCGCTGGGGCTGGTCATGACGATGCGCTCACGGAGGAGCGGCTGCTATAGTCCCCGCAGCGCCGGAGGCCAACGCCCTGAACGCAACGCTGTCGCTAGAATCGACACGACTGATGCAAAAATCTCATGGCGGCTTCAGGCCTTCTCGACGACCAGCGTCGAGCCCTCGACCCTGACGACCTTGACCTCGGCCCCGGCCAGCAATTCCGGGCCGACGATCCGCCAGGACGAATCGCCGACGCGCACGCGCCCTTCGCCGCCCGTCATGGTCGTTTCCAGCCGGAAGACCTTGCCGATGAGCTGGCGGCCACGATCGTTGAGGCCGGTCGCGGCATCCGGCTCCTCGCCCTTGCGGCGCGTCAGCATCCGGCCGGCGGCGACACAGGCGACGGCGAAGATCGCGAAGACGATGCAGGCCGCCTGCCAGCCGAGACCGAAGAGACCGACCACCGCACCGGTGATGAGCGCCGCCAATCCCAGCCAGATCAGGAAGACGCCCGGCGCCAGCATCTCGCCGCCGATGAGCAGCAGGCCGAGGATCGCCCAGAGCCAGCCATTATGTGTCGAAAGCCAGTCGGGCATCGCAATGTGCCTCAGCCGCTCGTGCGCCCGGAGACCGGCACCGAACCGGCCCCGTTGCGGCGTTGCGCCGTTGCGTCCTCGCCGAACACGGCCTTGGTGAGCTGCGCGATGCCGCCGACCGTGCCGGCAAGCGAAGCGGCCTCGATCGGTACGATCACGACCTTGCTGTTATGGCTCGACGCGATCGATTTCAGCGCATCGGTATAGCGCTCGGCGATCAGGAAGTTCGCGGCCTGGATATCGCCCTTGCCGATCGCCTCGGAGACCATGGCCGTCGCCGCTGCTTCGGCCTGCGCCAGCCGCTCGCGGGCTTCGGCATCGCGCAGCGCCGCTTCCTTGCGCCCCTCCGCGGCAAGAATCTGGGACTGCTTGGCGCCTTCAGCCTTCAGAATCTCCGCCTGCCGCAGGCCTTCCGCTTCGAGCACGGCGGCGCGCTTTTCACGTTCGGCCTTCATCTGCCGGTTCATCGCGCCGGCGATATCGGCCGGCGGCAGAATGTCCCGGATCTCGATGCGCGTGACCTTGACCCCCCAGGGCGAGGCGGCGGCGTCCATCACCCGCAGCAGCCGCTCGTTGATCTCGTCGCGATGCGAGAGCAACTGGTCGAGGTCCATCGAGCCGACGACGGTGCGGATATTGGTCATGGTCAGGACCATCAGCGCATCGTTGAGCGACGACACCTCGTAGCAAGCCTTGGCGGCGTCGAGCACCTGGTAGAAGGCAGCGGCGTCGATGCGTACGCCGGCATTGTCCTTGGTGATCGCCTCCTGCGAGGGAATGTCGAGCACCTGCTCCATGACATTCACCTTGTGGCCGATACGGTCGATCCAGGGCCAGATCAGCCCGAGGCCGGCGCTCAGCGTCCGCGAATAGCGGCCGAAGCGCTCGACGGTGTAGTTGTAGCCTTGGGGAACGGTGCGAACACCGCGTGCGATCGTCAGGATGACCAGCGCCACGATGACGATCACGGCGATGTTGAAGCCCGACAAGTCCATCTCGTCCCCCGCTGCGCCGATGCGCCGTCCTGCTCATTCGAGCATCAAACTGGCGCCTGCGAGGGCCGGATGCAAGCGGAGGTATCGAGGGGCAAGCCATCCGCAGCGGCGGCTCGCCCCAAAAACCCGCGTCAGCTCTGCGTCGCGTCCGTATCGCAGCGCGCCAGCATGCGCGAGGCCGCGGTGACGCCCGCGAGCGAGAACTGATAGGTCGTGACGTTGCCGCGCAGCGAGCGTGCTTCGAGCGTCATGGTGCTTCCCGCCCGCATCGCGGCGAGCAGCGCCGGTTCCCGTTCCAGCCGTTCGAGCCAGGCATTGCTGCCCTCGGTCAGCATGCGGAAGCTGTCATCGCCGATCGTGACGGTGACCACGGAATTCCGGGCGAAGTCATAACCGGCCTGGAAGCTCGATTCCGTATCCGAGGCTTTATCGCCCGTCTGCACGAAGAAGAAGACTTCGCCGTGACGCAAACTCGACGGTTCTTCCGACGAAGGCTTGCTCATGATGAAGCAACGCGCCAGATCGCCCTTTGCGTAAGTAGCCGCGTTCCAGTCGCCGAACTGCCCCAGAGATTTAGGGCTCGCCGCCTGTACGGCCGTGCCTGCCAGAATGGTGAGGCAGGCAGCCGAAAGCGCTGTCTTGAACATGATCTCATCTCCTTTCATCGCGGCCAACTTGGAAAGGAGAGTGTTACCGGGGCGTAAATAAGGTCCAAACAATTCATGCGTCGATCCGGCGCAGGATGATTGTCATTCCGGGGCTTCGCGGAGCGAAGAGCCCGGAAGCCACGACTGGGTGAGCCGCTCGCAACCGGGCATGGGACCTTTCACCCAGTCGTGGGTTCCGGGTTCGCGCCTTCGGCGCGCCCCGGAATGACAAGGGTTTCCGCTTCCCAAAACGACGATGCCCGGCACAGGGCCGGGCATCGGACATACGTCAGGAAGGCGATGCCTCAGGCGAACTGGCCGTGGCAGTGCTTGAACTTCTTGCCGGAGCCGCAGGGACAGGGTTCGTTGCGGCCGACCTTGCCCCAGCTTTCCGGGTCCTCGGGATTGCGGTCGAGCACGGCCGTGTCGGCATCGGCGGCAGCGAACTGCACGCCGGTGCCGCCGTAATCGCCGAAGCCCGAGCCCGCGCCGTCCTGCGCCTGGATCGGCGCCTGATCCTCGGGCTGGTCGAAGCGCACCTCGATGCGCGAGAGATGTCCGGTGACCTGCTGGCGCAGATGGCCGATCAGCCCGTCGAACAGCTCGAACGCCTCCTGCTTGTATTCCTGCAGCGGGTCGCGCTGGGCAAGGCCGCGCCAGCCGATGACCTGGCGGAGATGGTCGAGCGTGACCAGATGCTCGCGCCAGAGGTGGTCGAGCGACTGCAGCAGGACCTGCTTCTCGACATAGGTCATGACTTCTTCGGTGTTGCGCTCGATCCGGCCGGCATAATCCTCGTCGGCGAGCTTGCGGATACGCTCGCGGATTTCGCTGTCGGCAATGCCCTCTTCCTTGGCCCAGTCCTCGATCGGCAGATCGAGGTTCAGGTGCTGGATCACCTCCTGCTTCAGGCCGGGGGAGTCCCACTGCTCGGGATAGGCTTCTTCCGGAATATGACGGGCGACGACATCCTCGACCACGCCATGGCGCATGTCGTCGATGGTCTCGCGCACGGTCGCCTGGCGCATGAAGTCGCGGCGCTGCTCGAACACGACCTTGCGCTGGTCGTTCATCACGTCGTCGTATTTCAGGATGTTCTTGCGGATGTCGAAATTGCGCGCCTCGACTTTGCCCTGCGCCTTCTCGACCGCCTTGTTGATCCAGGGGTGGACGATCGCCTCGTCTTCCTTGAGGCCGAGCTTGGTCAGCATGCCGTCCATCCGGTCGGAACCGAAAATGCGCATCAGGTCGTCCTGCAGCGACAGGAAGAACTTGGAGCGGCCGGGATCGCCCTGGCGGCCGGCACGGCCGCGGAGCTGGTTGTCGATGCGCCGGCTCTCGTGGCGCTCGGTGCCGACGATGTAGAGCCCGCCGGACTTGAGCACGCGCTGCTTGAAATCGGCAACCTCGGCGCGGATGGCGGCCGCCTTCGCGTCGCGCTCCGGCCCCTCTTCCATGCCGGCGAGATCATGGGAGATCCGCATGTCGGCATTGCCGCCGAGCTGGATGTCGGTGCCGCGGCCGGCCATGTTGGTCGCGATGGTGATCGCGCCGGGCACGCCGGCCTGCGCGACGATATAGGCTTCCTGCTCGTGGAAGCGGGCGTTCAGCACGGCGAAGGCCTTGGTCGTCTTGCCCTCGCGCGCCGCCTGGTAGATCGGCTCCAGCGCCTTCGGATCGGTGAAATCGAGGAGCTTGTAGCCCTCCTTCTCCAGCATCTCGGCGATCAGCTCCGAGCGCTCGATCGAGGTGGTGCCGACCAGCAGCGGCTGGCCATTGGCCTGCGCCGCCTGGATCTCGCGGATCACGCCGCGCACCTTCTCCTCGAAGGTGCGGTAGACCTCGTCATCCTCGTCCTTGCGGGAGATCGGGACGTTCGTCGGGATTTCGACGACCTCGAGCTTGTAGATCTGGAAGAACTCGTCGGCCTCGGTCGCGGCCGTGCCGGTCATGCCGGCAAGCTTCGCATAGAGGCGGAAATAGTTCTGGAAGGTGATCGAGGCCAGCGTCGCGTTCTCGGGCTGGACGGTGACGTGCTCCTTGGCTTCCAGCGCCTGGTGCAGGCCTTCCGAATAGCGCCGGCCCGGCATCATGCGGCCGGTGAACTCGTCGATGATCACGACCTCGTCGCCGCGGACGATATAGTCCTTGTCGCGGGTGAACAGCGTGTGGGCCCGCAGCGCCTGGTTGACGTGATGGACCAGCGTGACGTTGTGCGCGTCGTAGAGATCGCCCTCGTTGAGCAGGCCGGCCTCGCGCAGCAATTCCTCGATATGCTCGTTGCCGGCTTCCGTCAGCGCCACCGTGCGCTGCTTCTCGTCGACCTCGTAATCGGCCGGAACGAGGCCCGGCAGAACCTTGTCGATCGAAACATAGAGGTCCGACTTGTCGTCGAGCGGGCCGGAGATGATCAGCGGCGTGCGGGCCTCGTCGACCAGGATCGAGTCGACCTCGTCGACGATCGCGAAATGGTGGCCGCGCTGACTCATCTGCGCGACGTCGTATTTCATGTTGTCGCGGAGATAGTCGAAGCCGAATTCGTTGTTCGTGCCGTAGGTAATGTCGCAGGCATAGGCGCGCTGGCGTTCCTCGTCGTCGAGGCCGTGGACGATGATGCCGACGGTCAGGCCGAGGAAATTGTAGAGTTTCGCCATCCACTCGGCGTCGCGCCGGGCGAGATAGTCGTTGACGGTGACGACATGGACGCCCTTGCCTTCGAGGGCGTTGAGATAGGTCGGCAGGGTCGCGACCAGCGTCTTGCCTTCGCCGGTCTTCATCTCGGCGATGGCGCCCTCATGCAGCACCATGCCGCCGACGAGTTGGACATCGTAGGGGCGCTGGCCGAGCACGCGCTTGGCCGCCTCGCGCACCGTGGCGAAGGCCGGGACCAGGAGATCGTCGAGCTTCTTGCCCTCCGTGATCTGCTTCTTGAACTCTTCGGTGCGCGCCTTCAGGGCCTCGTCGCTCAGCGCGGCGATCTCTTTTTCCAGCGCGTTTATCGCGGCGACACGGGGCTGGTAGCCCTTGACGCGGCGGTCATTCGACGAGCCGAAGAGTTTCTTTGCGAGCGCGCCAAGCATGTTGGGCCTTTCAGGTGATGCGTTGAGCCCCCGGCTGGCGCGTACCGCTTGTCGCGCGCGAACCGGAGGTTCGGTATTCTCGAAATGCGACCGCGTGTTTAGACGCGAGCGCGGGCAGGGTCCAGCGTGCGTTTCGACCAATAGGCAGTGAAACGGCAAGTGAATTCGGCTCCGGATGTGGGGTTTTTCCGGGCAGCTTCCAAGAGCCGGCGCTTGAGATCATCAGACGCTGCGGCATCGCGTCCGGTGCAAAGCTGCGTGATCGGCCGGCGCAGCCGCTTGAACCGCCTTGCCTTTGCCGCGTTCATCGGGCAGTGCAGCCGCCAAACCGCCTCGGTTTCCGACGAAAGGTCGTCATTCATGAGCTCAGTCCGTTTCATTGCCGTCCTCGGCTTCGCGCTGCTGGCGGGCCCGGCCTTCGCCCAGTCCGACAAGGTCGTCGCCAAGGTCGACGGCATCGCGATCACCGAGAAGGACGTCCAGCTCGCAACCGAGGATCTAGGCGAGCGCCTGGCCCAGCTCCCCGAGGAGCGCAAGCGCGACGAGGTCATCAACTATCTCGTCGACCTCAAGCTCGGCGCAAAGGCCGCGGCCGAGGCCAAGATCGGAGACACCCCCGATTTCGCCGCCCGCCTCGCCTATTACCGCGAGAAGGTGCTGCTCGACGAATACCTGACCCGCGAGGGCAAGAAGGCCGTCACCGCCGAGGCCGCCAAGAAGCTCTTCGACGACACCACCAAGGCGATGGCGCCCGAGGAAGAGGTCAATGCCCGCCACATCCTCGTCGAGGACGAGGCGCAGGCCAAGGCCGCGGTCGAGCGGCTGAAGAAGGGCGAGGATTTCGCCAAGGTTGCGGCCGAACTCTCCAAGGACCCGGGCTCGGGCAAGGAGGGCGGCGATCTCGGCTGGTTCACCAAGGACCGCATGGTGCCTGAATTCGCCGAAGCCGCGTTCAAGCTGAAGAAGGGCGAGATTTCCGAGCCGGTGAAGAGCCAGTTCGGCTGGCATGTCATCAAGCTCGAGGACAAGCGCTCCAAGCCGCTGCCGGATTTCGCCGCCGTGAAGCCGCAGATCGACCAGTATCTCGAGCGCAAGGCCCAGCAGGACCTCGTCCTCGCCATGCGCGAGAAGGCCAAGGTCGAGCGTCTCGACAAGCCGGCAGCGCCTGCCGCCCCGGCTCCGGACGCCGCCAAACCGGCCGAGCCGAAGAAGAACTGAGCGTTTCGCTCCCGACTACGCGATTTTTGAGGGCGGCCCTTGCGGCCGCCCTTCTTGTTTTCGTCATCGGCCTGCGGCAGAGGGGCTTTCGAACGAGACGCGCTGCCCGGCAAACGCACGATTCGCCGGTGATCCAGCAGCGCTCCGCAGGAGGAAGTCGCGATGGCCGGCAAGGATGTCCCCGTTTCCCCGCTCGCGCCGAAGCGCCAGCCCAAGGTTCCGCCGATCCCGGGCGTGCGCTTTGCCACCGCCGAGGCCGGCATCCGCTACAAGGGCCGCCAGGACGTCTGGTTCGCGCTGCTCGACGAGGGCACGCAGGTCGCCGGCGTCTTCACGCGCTCGAAATGCCCCTCCGCCCCGGTCGACTGGTGCCGCGAGAACCTGAAGCAGGGTTCGGCCCGCGCCGTGGTCGTCAATTCCGGCAATGCCAACGCCTTCACCGGTCTGAAGGGCCGTGACGCGGTCAAGCTCACCGCCGAGATCGCCGCCAAGGCTGCCGGCTGCAAGCCCCACGAGGTCTTCATCGCCTCGACCGGCGTGATCGGCGAGCCGCTCGACGCGACCAAGTTCAAGGGCGTGCTCGACGAATGTGCCAGGCGCGCCGCCGATGGCCCCTGGATCGACGCCGCCCGCGCGATCATGACCACCGACACCTTCCCGAAGGCCCTGACCCGCAAGGCCAAGATCGACGGCAAGGAGGTCGTCATCGCCGGCATCGCCAAGGGCGCCGGCATGATCGCGCCGGACATGGCGACGATGCTCTCCTTCGTCTTCACCGACGCCTCGATCGCCGCCCCGGTCCTGCAGGCTCTGCTCTCCAAGGGCGTGAAGGGCTCGTTCAACGCCGTCACCGTCGACAGCGACACCTCGACCTCGGACACGCTGATGCTGTTCGCGACCGGCAAGGCCGCCGCGCGCAGCGTGCCGGCGATCACCGAAATCAACGATCCCCGCCTGTCCGGCTTCAAGCGCGCGCTGAATTCGATCCTGCTGGAGCTCGCCCATCTCGTCTGCAAGGACGGCGAAGGCGCCCGCAAATTCGTCGAGGTGCGCGTTACCGGCGCGGCGTCCGCCCGCTCGGCCAAGCGCGTCGCGCTCTCCATCGCCAACTCGCCGCTGGTCAAGACCGCCATCGCCGGCGAGGACGCCAATTGGGGCCGTGTCGTCATGGCCGTCGGCAAGGCCGGCGAGCCCGCGGACCGCGACAGGCTCGATATCGGCTTCGGCGACATCGTCGTGGCGAAGCAGGGCGCGCGCGCGCCGTCCTATGACGAGGTCGCGGTCTCCGACTACATGAAGGGCGACAATATCGTCATCACCGCCGATCTCGGGCTGGGACGCGGCAAGGCTACGGTCTGGACCTGCGACCTGACCAAGGCCTATGTCGAAATCAATGGCGATTACCGCTCCTGAGGCTTCGGCCGCGCCCGAGCCGAGCCACGGCTTCATCGCCACCCATCTGCTCGTCACGGCCTTCTTCTGGGGCTCCAGCTTCCTGTTCATCAAGCTGATGGCCGGACAGGTCTCGCCCTTCGCCATCGCGGCGGGGCGCGGCCTGCTCGGCGCGGTCTCGCTCTCGCTCTGGCTGCTTTGGCTCGGCCAGAGCCCATTGCCGCGCCGTCATGAGATCCGCCACTGGCTGATGCTCGGCGCGACCAATGGCTGGATACCCAATATCCTGATCGCCTACGCCCTGATCCAGCTCGCAAGCGGCCCGGCGGCGATGATCCAGGCGGCTGGCCCGCTGGTCACGGCGATCGTCGCCCATCTGATCTTCGCCGAGGAGCGCCTGAGCGGACGGCGGCTCGGCGGCATCCTGATCGGGCTCGCCGGCGTCGCCCTGCTGATCGGCCCGCGCCTCTTCGAAGGCGGCGCTACGAGCCTCAGCGTGCTGGCCATGGCCGCGAGCATGCTGAGCTATGCGGCGGGCAATATCTATGTCCGGGCGGTGCCGGCGCCGGCCGGTGATCCGATGCGCCTCGCGCTCGGCCAGCAGGTCGTCTCCGGCCTCAGCGCCTCGTTGCTGGCGCTGCTCTTAGCCGGGCCGGCGGCCTTTCTGCCGCTGCGCGATCATTGGGCCGCCATGCTCGCCCTTGGGGTCGTCTGCACGGCCATCCCGATGACCGTGTTCATGCGCCTGATCCGCGCCGCCGGCCCGACGCGCGCGGCGATGACCGGTTATCTCGTGCCGACGGTCGCCGCTGTCATGGGCATGCTCGTTCTCGGCGAAACACTGGAGTTGCGGCAGATCGCCGCCGGCTGCATCATCCTGATCGGCGTCTTCCTGGTGACGATGGCGCCGCGTCGGGTGGGGGCTGCATGAGGATCGGGATCGTCGCGGCGACCGTGCTGGTCGGCGCCATCATGACAGGCTGCGTCGAGCGCAAGCCGGCGACCGTGGCCTTCTCCACCGAGGAGGCCGCCTTCATCAAGAAGAGCGGCACCGGCGTCATCACCGGCCATGCCTTCCGGACCAAGCCGAGCGGTGTGGTCGTTAACGCCGCCGGCCAGGTCGTGCGCCTGATCCCCGCCACGGCCTTTGCCCGCGAGCGCTTCGCCAATTTCTACGGCAAGGGGAAATATGTCCCCCATAGTGGCTATCCGCGCGAGGACGAGGTCGACCCCGCCTATTCGGAATACACCCGCACGACCAAGGCCGAGGCCAATGGCCGCTTCGCTTTCGACAAGGTCGCGCCCGGCAGCTATTTCCTGACCACTCAGGTGATCTGGGGCGAGGAAACCGCCTTCACCCGCGAGGGCGGCTCGGTCTATGACAGCGTCACGCTGACGGGCAAGGAAACCGAACCCGTTCAGGTCATCCTCTCCGGCAACTGAGTCCCCCGTGAAGCTGCTTCTCGTCGTCGCCTGCGCCCTGATCGATGCCGATAACCGCGTCCTCGTCACCCAGCGCCCGGAAGGCAAGGCGCTGGCGGGCCTGTGGGAATTCCCCGGCGGCAAGCTCGAAGCCGGCGAGCGGCCGGAACCGGCATTGATCCGCGAGCTCTCCGAGGAGCTCGGCATCACCGTGAAGGAGGATTGCCTCGCGCCGCTGACCTTCGCGAGCTACGCCTATCCCGAATTCCACCTGCTGATGCCGCTCTATATCTGCCGGCGCTGGCAGGGCACGCCCATGTCCCGCGAGGGCCAGGCGCTGAAATGGGTTCGCCCCGGCAAGCTACGCGATCTCGCCATGCCGCCCGCCGACGAGCCGCTGATCCCGCCCTTGATCGACCTGCTCGGCACCTGAAGCTCAATGCACGGCGGGCAGGCCCAGCGCCTCCCAGCGTTCCCGCGGGATCGGCTCGCCGACATGGAAGGCGAAGGCCGTGACGCGCTTCAGGTCGGCCGAGACGGTGCAGGAGAAGCGCAACCCGTACCAGTGCCGCTTGCTGCGAAAGGCTGCGCCCTCGGCCGTCAGTACCCGGTCCGAAAGCTTGGTACTGGCCAATGCATAGGCAGTGACGCGATCCGGCTCGAAATCGCGCTGCCAATCATGGATCTGGCCCATCGCCTCCAGCCCGCAGAGCTGTTCGACGCGCTCGTCCGGTGCGAGGCGCGGTAGCAGGGCAACGGTCTCGCGGCTGCGCGGATCGGCCAGCACCCGCTGAGACAGCATGCGCGGCGGGTGGATCATGCCATCCGCTTCGACGGTGGCTTTCGGCGGGCTCGGAGCGGGCGGCTGCGGCGACGGAGCCGGCTCGTCCGGCTTTGGTGGAGCGTCCGGCAGCACCGGCGCCGCAAGTGCGGGGGCGACGACCGGCGGCCGCTTCGGCCGGGTCAGAGCCTCGAACTCCTCCGGCGTCTGCAGCTCGACCTCGACGCTTTGCTCGGCGATCGGAACGTTTTCGAAAGTCTGGATCGCGACCGAGGCCAGCCAGGCCAGCAGCGCCGCATGCAGGATCGCGGCAATCGGCAGGCCCGGAGATGGCATCGCAGGCCGAGCCGGGATCGCAGCAGCCACCATGGCTCAGGCGACGATTCTGCCGCGGGCATCCGCCGCCGGTCGCGATATCCTTGTCATCCGGCGCTGCCCTCTGCTCCCGGTCGAGCAACAGCGACGATCAAGCCGGCATTTTTGTGATCTCGGGCGCGGGCTCCACCGCCACCTCGTCGAGCGCGAGCTGGAAGCGCTCGAAGCGCTGCAACTCCTCCTCGATCGCCGCCTTCAGCGCCGGTGTCTCGCAGCCGTCGAGCCATGTCCATTGCTGCATCAGGAGCTTGCCGGCCGCCCGGTCGGTCTTGAGGTCGAGCACCGCGACGACGCGCTCGCCCGCGAGAACCGGCAGGCCGAAATAGCCATAGGCACGCTTCTCCTTCGGCAGATAGGCCTCGAAGACATGGGCGTAATCGAGCAGGAGTTTCGCCCGCTTGCGCTGGATCATCAGCGGATCGAAGGGCGAGAGGATATGAATCAGCGTCTCGTCCGGCGCCGCGAGCGGCTCGAGCGCGGCGGGGGAGGCCCAGTGCTGCGTCTTGCCGGCGCCTTCCACCGCGACCGGAACGAGGTCCTTGCGCTTGACGCGCGCGGCGATCAGTTCCGCCACCGCCTTCTTCGAGGGCGCGTCGAGATGGCAGATCGAATCGAGGCTGACCAGCCCCTGTGACGTCAGCGCCCGGTCGAGCAGATAGGCGGTGATCTGTCGTTCGTTTGCCGGCGTCGGCTTCTTCTCCCACTGGAAGTGCCGATCGAATAGCTCGTATGTCTTGACCATGCCGGCCCGCGCCGAGATCGCCAGCTCGCCATCGTAGAAGGCCCGTTCCAGCAGCCCCTTGGACGGCTTCTTGCTGGCCCAGAGATGCGCCTTCTCGATCAGCTCCTCCTCGATGTCGCGGATCGAAAGCGCCCCGTCCTTGCGGATGCGGCGGAGCAGCTTGCGCGTCTCGTCTCGGGCGCCGACCGCCGACCAGCGCTTCGGCTCCTCGCGATGCGCCTTCATCGCCGGCAGGAAATAGCGGATGTCGCGGGTGGGTACATAGGCCAGCGCATGCGTCCAGTATTCGAAGACGCTCTTCCCGACCGATTGCAGATGCGCCAGATCGGCCCGGCGATAGGCCGGGATGCGGGCGTAGAGGATATGGTGGTGACAGCGCTCGATCACGTTGATCGTGTCGATCTGGACATAGCCGAGATGCTCGATCGCGGCGCGCGCGGCTTCCGGCCCAGCCCCGAACGGATCGCGCCGATCAAGCCGTTGCGCCTTCAGCCAGAGGCGGCGGGCCTGTTCGACAGGAAGCGGGGTCGGCTTGCGTGGGCGCGGAGGCATGACATGCAGGCTAGCCGCACCAGCCGCTCCGGGTAAGAGGCGCAAGACGCAGCCGCTGACAGGATCTGGCGGGAGCGTGACAGTGGTCGTTGCGGGTCTCGACCGCTAGCCTTTCAGAACTCGCCGCTCAAGCCCATCCGGGCGCCGCCGAAGCTGTTGCCTGTCAGGCTGATACCGGCATTGATCGCGACGGGGATGGCGACGTCGAGCCGATGCGCCACGGCGAAACCCGCCGCCCATTCGCCCTTATAGGTCGCGGTGTTGCCGCTCCAGCTCGTCTTGCCGGGGCGGGACGGCATTGCCGCCGCGGTCATCGCCATCGCAGCCGCGACGCCTTGCCGGGCTTCGCGCCGCCCCTCCCGCGCATAGGCCGCGACGCCGTCGATGCGCTGGTCGAGGCCGGCGAGATCGATCGGGAGCGTCGCGAGATTGCCGGCCGCATCGGTGGTCACGACCTGCGTCGGTCCGGATTGTGCGGCACGGCTCGCCGCCGAGGTCAGGCCGGGCAGCGAATAGGTGCTGGCGGCCGTGCCGATCGCCACTTGCCGCGGTCGGGAGGCGACCGCACCGGCACCGATCGCGACGCTTTCCTCGCCGCTGGCCTGCGCCTGCGTGCCGATCGCCGTCGCGCGCGCACCGTCGGCCCGTGCGCCATAGCCCGCCGCCATCGCATCGTTGCCGGCGGCGGAGGCCAGCGCATAGCCGCTGCTATTATTGCCGGCGATCACGCCGTTCTGCTGGTCGAGTGCGATCAATGCTGCACCAACGGTCGTGTAGATCCCGCCGCGCAAGGCATAGCTCGGGCCGGTGAAGCTGCCATTCGCATCGAAGCCTGCTCCGCCACCGAGCGCCGAAGCCGCGCCATTGGCGACTGAGCGGAGCTGGCGCAGGTTGACCGCATCGGTATCCTGTGTGCCGCCGGCGACATGCGTGATCTGGCGCTCGTTTCCGGCCGAGCCGATCGACAGCGCCCCTTGCATCGAGGCGACCGCGACTCCGCTGAAGGCCTCGGCCCCGCCCGCGAGCCCGGCCCGCAGAGCAACCGAGTCAGCCCCCAGCGCAATGCCGCCCGCAGCCGAGACCGAGCTGTCGCGCCCGATCGCCACCCCGTCCGCCGCCGTGACCGCCCCGCGCAAGCCGATCGCGACCGCGCCAGTCGCAGCCCCCGATGTCGCCGCGCCATTGCCGAAGGCGATGGCGTTGGAATCGGCCGCGCTTGCCTTCGGGCTGGTCGTCCCGCCCAGTCCGCTGACTTCGCCGCCGCCGATCGCGATGCCGCCCGGTCCCTCGACCGTGACGCCGTCCGTCTTGAGCTTGCAGTTCCCCGGCAGGGTGACGAGATTGCCATTCTGATCGCGGATACTCAGGCCGATATTCCGGCCGCTCAGCGCATCGCGCAAATTTAGGTTCACATCGCCGACGATGCCGTTCAAGACGGGATCAAGCAGGCCGGCGAGCAATCCGGATGCGGCCCCCGCCACAGGCTGAAGCACCGGGAGATTGACGCCGAGGCCGGTACAGACGTCGATGAGGCCGCCCGACTGGGCGCTGGCAGCTCCCGGCAGGGCAAAGGCGGCGAACAGGGCAAGCGCAAGCGGACGGCGTGACATCGGCACCCTCCAGAACGATCCCAAAGCGGGAAATCTTGGATGGGCACAAGAATAGGTTGCATATGGTTGCGCAACCGTAAATTCACAACCAATAGTTGTGACGCGAGCCTTGATGACCCGCCGACCGGTGGGGCCCGACCGGCCCCCGCCCGTAAAACGCCGCTACGGCGCGACGATCAGCGCCCAATAGACCTGATATTTCGAGCCGGGCGCATAGGCTGTCGCAATGCCCATGCGCTTCGCCTTCGCGTCCTTCATGACGCGATCATGCTGCGGCGAATCCCGCCAGCCCGAGAAGGCCTCGGCCAGGCGGCGATAGCCGGCCGAGAGATTGGCCTCGGCCCCTGCCTGCCCGTCGCGGACAAGGCGCGCCTTGACGGCCTCGGCCTGGGCCGGCTTGTCCGAGCCTGCCATCGCTGCGGCTTCGCGCCGGGCGGCCTCGACCAATGCGGGATCGAGCACGAGGGTGCCGAGCCCGGCATTGAGGCGATAGGCCGAGATCATCGCCCGCGCCTGTTCCGTATCGACCTGCGCCGAGGCCGAGCCGAGATCGCGATAGAAGGCCGGCTGTGCCTGGCGCTGCGGCTCGGCACAGCCGGCAACGCCGAGGACGGCAAGCGCGCCGGCAAGAGCGGCCGGGCAGGTCATCGCGCGCGAGGCCGCGGCACGGCGGAAAAGGCTGGGCATCCGATCATTCCTTGCTGTCATCCTTGGCCGGCTCGGGCGCCGGGGCGGAAGCGGGCTTGTTGGCCTCGGCCTCTTCCTCCTCGGGCTCCTCCGCCACGACCGGCTTGCGCGCGCGGCGTGCCGACGCGGCCGGAGCCGGTTTCGGCACGTCCCGCTTCGTGCGGCTGCGCCCACCGTCGCGCTGTCCAACGGCGTCGGCGATGCTGCCGAGCGAATGCTCGACGCCCTCGAGCCCGCGCACCATCAGCTCCGGAACCGGAGCAGCCGGCTCCATTTCGGCGAGGCGCTTGTGGATCGCGAAATTCAGGTCGCTGTTGACCCGTCCGGTGATCTCGACATCGCCGACCACGCAAATCAGCTCGAAATCCATCGTCGTGGTGCCGAGCTTCTTGAACATCACCGCCGGCGGCGGCTTCTGCATGACGTCGCCATGGTTCGAGGCGACTTCGGACAGCATCGCCCTGACCTGGCCGGCATCGAGCGAGCGCGGTACGGTAAGCGCGATCAGCACGCGCCCGGTCCGGTCGTTGCGGACGCGGTTGCGCACCACACCCGAGATCAGGTTCGAGTTCGGGACGATCACCGTCGCCCGGTCGAAGGTCGCGATCTCCGTCGAGCGGACGTTGATGCGCTTGACGATGCCCTCGATATCGCCGACCAGCACCTGGTCGCCGACCCGGATCGGACGCTCCCAGAGCAGGATCAGGCCCGAGACGAAGTTCGACACGACCGATTGCAGGCCGAAACCGATACCGACCGACAGCGCCGACGCCACCAGCGTCAGGCGCTCCAGGCTGAGGCCCACCGCCGTGACCGTGATCGCCGCCGCCGCGATATAGCCGATATAGCCGGCCGCCGTGGTGATCGAGTTGCGCAGACCCGGGTCGAGCGCCGTCGTCGGCAGAAACTGGTTCTCGAGCCAGCGCTGCATCGCCCGCGTCGCGCCGATGCCGATCGCGAAGACGATCGCGCCGACGACGATGGTCGAGAGCGAGACCGTGACGCCGCCGACCTGGAAACCGAAGAAGGCGGCCCGCAGCGACACCAGGAAATCGCTCGATTCCAGCCCCCAGGGCGCGAGCACGAGCAGCAGCGTCACCGCGATCAGCAGGAGCTTCAGCATGCCGACGCCGATGACCGAGATCTTGTCGAGCGTCGCGCTCCGCAGGCCCATGCCGGCCTTGAGCGTCAGCGCGAAACGGCCCTTGCCGCCGAACAGGCGGGGAATGCCGAGATCGATGAACTGGAAGACCAGCAGGAACAGGCAGGCGACGATACCGACCCAGAGCGCCTGCTCGGCCAGGAAGGCGGCGAAGATGACATAGCCACCGAGAGTCGCGGCGATGATCGAGAAGCCGATGATCCAGCCGAGGATGCGCACCGGCCCCAGACTCGCACCGTCCACCGGGACATAGGGGCCGAGACAGGCCTCCTCCTCGACCTCTTCGTCATCGCGGATCTGGTAGAGCCCGGCGATCAGGGCGAGCGCGAACAGGATGGCGAAGAACGCCTTCACGATGATCGAGATGGCAAGGCCCGCGGCGATGGCCTGCAGCCAGGCCTCGAAGACCTTGCCGACGGACATCACCGCCGCGAGCGAGCTTGCGATCCAGACGACGCTGCGCGCGGTCGTATCCATCACCTTGACGAGACGACGCTGCGGACTCGACGGCGCGAACAGCGCATCGGCCAGCGCCTGCACGAAGGCGAAGAAGGCGAGACCGACGACCACCGCCCAGATCACCGGCTGGATGCGCGGCGGCAGCAGCCCCGTCGTGTTGAGGGCCTTGTAGATCAGCCAGCTCGCCAGCACCGGCGGCGCCGCACCGGCTATGATATGGGCAAGCGCGACATAGAGGCAGTGCAGGTTGCCGGTGTCCTGCGTGTGGCTGAAGCGCGCCTTGAAGCGCGGCAGATAGCGCGCCCGCGCGACGTAGAGCAGGATCGCGCCCATCAGGGCGAAGGCGACCACGGCCCCGCGCGTGCCGGAGAAGGCGTCGCGGACGCCCTCCAGCCAGCCGCCGAAGATATAGCCGGAGGCGCGCAGGTCTTCGGGCGCCGTCGCGATCGCGTTGCCCCAGACCTCCGGATTCGCCACGGATGGACCGGCGGCGAACAGCTCCCTCGCAAAGATTTCCCGACGCTTGTCGCCGATGCTGCTCTGCAATTGCTCCGCCTGGAGCAGCGAGGCCTTGGCGAGCTTCAGCGTCTCGTCCGCATCGGCGAAGGCCTTGGCCCGCGCCTCGCGGTCGCGCGTGATCTCGGCGCTCTCGGCCGGGGCACTGGCTTCGGGCTTGGGACCGAGTTGCTCGAGCCGGAGCTTGGCCTGATCGACGCGTGGCGTCTGCTCGTCGATGATCAGGCGCAATTGATCGAGCGAGGGCTGCAGGCGCAGGCGCTGCCGCTGCAATTCGGCGTCGCTCGGGCTGGGCGAGGCCATCGTCGTTTCGATCTGGGCGAGATCGGCGCGGACGCCATCCAGCCGGGCGCGAAGGCTGCCCGGCTCCGCCGCGGTTTGCGCCAGGGATGTGCCGGCCACGGCAAAAGCCATGGCGACGAGCATCAGGCAGAGTGCCAGGAAGCCCCTCAGGCTCGAAAACGACGCTCGCGTCCTGCGCGTTGTCATGGGGATGCGGCCCTGCCCGTCCAGGTGATTCGGCTCCGGCTCGACCCTCGGCACAGCCATGCGCGCAAGGCAAGATGAAGAGCGGGATTCGGCCGGCACGGAGGGCTCCCGGGCTTGCGGATGAAACAGGGCGGGGAGACGGGCCCCGCCGCCTCATCACCGCAAAACACGACCTGAAGATGGCGAAAGCATCGCTTTCAGCCACGCGCCGCTCAAGCCCGCTCCTTGCTCCTCGCCTTGGCGCGGTTGTGATAGCTCGCATTGCCAAGGCCGGTACCGATGGTCAGTACCGCCCAGTTCGCGACATCCTGCATCGCCGGCATCTCGCTCAGGCCCTGGATCACCGCATCATTGTGCATCACCACTTCGGTCTCGTGCTCGCCGATCTCCGGCACGAGGTCGCGGATGCTGTCGACGAGATTGAAGCGGCTGCTTTCCCAATTGCCGGGCAGGTTCTGCGCCCCGCGATCGATCGCGCCGTCCGGCTGGATCAAGCCGGGACAGCCGACGCCGATGAAGGGCGCCACGCGCAAGCCCTCCTTCTCCGCGTTGCCGATCTGCTCGCGCAGCATCTTGCCCAGTCGCTTGATCGCCTCGTCGCGGCTGGGCTCCTCGTCGGCATGGCGCCAAAGGTCGGATTTCCAGACCCGCGCCTTGCTCAGGTCCGGAACCTTCTTCTGCCGGAGCTCGACGATGCCGGCGCGGATGTTCGAGCCGCCGATATCGACGGCGACGAGGCTGTCATAGGCCTCGAAGATCCATTTCGGCGCGAGATGGGCACTGCCGACCAGCCCGGCCTCGTCGGGGTGGTGGCTGACGGGCACGAGATCGAGGTCGCGCCCGTCGGTGCGCAGGATGATGGCGGCGCGCGCAATGGCGAGCTCGCCGACCCGGCTCTCGCGGAAGCCTCCACCCACGACGATGCGCTCGATCTCCGCCCAGCTCTTCAATCGCGCGAACCGGCGGATGACGAAGGCCAGCGACTGAGCGAAGCCTTCGACGGCGCTGAGCACCAATGCGGCCTCTTTCGCATCGCCGTCCTTGATCAGCGCATCGAGCTCCTTCTTGCTGATCTCGGCGGTCTTGCCCTCGAGCGGATCGTCGCCGTTGCGCTTGAGATGGCTGCGCAATGCGTCGAGATGCTCGATGAAGGCGCCGCGGCTCGCCTTGTCGCCGACGAAGCCGTCATCGTCACGGACCTCCAGATTGTAGCTGGTGACCACGACGGAGGGCAGCTCTGCGGCACCATGCGGCCCGGTCGCGGCCTTGGTCGCGCTGCGTGACGTCTCGGCGGTCGCCGTGGCCATGATCTTCCCCCTCGGTCGATGCGGATCAGCGGAGGCAACCCGTCGGCAGCGGCCGCGGTTCCCCGGCGGGGCGATGCGCCGCATGCAGCCCACCCGCGCTTCATCGGCTCGGAGTGGCGGTTGACCGCCGCCGCGAACGCCGCTCCAACAGGAGGGACGCTGCCTCGATGCGGCCTGGGGGATGGAACGTGTCGGATCTGATCTTGCGGATGGTCGTCATCGGCGTCGGCGCGACCGCGCTCACCGATATCTGGGCTCAGTTTCTGCGTCTCTTCGGCTTCCTCAAGCCGAACTGGGCGATGCCCGGCCGCTGGTTTGCCCATCTGCCGCGCGGGCGCGTCTGGCATGACGACATCGCCAAATCCGAACCTGTCGCCGGCGAGCTCGCGATCGGCTGGATCTGCCATTATCTCGTCGGCATCGCCTTCGCCGGGATCGTGCTGGCGATCGCCGGAGCCGGCTGGGCCCGCAACCCGACCTTCCTGCCGGCCCTCATCGTCGGCTGGGCGACGATCGGCTGCGGCTGGTTCCTCCTGCAGCCGGGCATGGGCATGGGCATCGCCGCCTCGAAGAAGCCGAACGCGAACCAGATCCGCCTGCTGAATTTCGTCAGCCACACCCTCTTCGCCATCGGCCTCTACGGCACGGCGCTGCTGACGCGCTGAAACGCCTCAGTCGAGGATGCGCGTCTCGTACTGGTAGAGCTCGCGAAAGCCGAGGCTGCCATAGAGGTTGATCGCGACCGCGTTGCTCCGCTCGACCTGCAGATAGGCGCTGTGGCAGCCCATCGCCGCCGCCCAGCCCATCAGCCCCCGCACGATCCTGCGACCATAGCCATGGCCGCGATGGCCGGGCTGGACGCAGATCAGGCCGATCTCGGCCATGCCGCGCTCGGCGACGCTCATGCCGAAGGCGACCGCCTCGCCCTCGACCAGCCAGGTCGCGAAACCGGCCGGCAACCTCACCTTCTCGATGATCGCTGCGAGATTGCCGGCATGGGTCTTGTTGCCGCTCTGCAGGGCTGCGGCGCCCGCTATCCATTCCTGGCTCGGCCGCGCCTCGATCTGCAGCTCCGCCTCCTCGGATGGTGAAAAGCCGGCAACCGGCGCAATCTGGCCGAAGGACTGGTCCTTGATCCTGTAGCCACGCTCCAGCACCGCCGTGCGCGTCGCATCCGCCACCAGTGGTGTCAGGCGGATGGCGGGGATCAGCCCATCCGCGCGATAGAGCTCCTCGATCAGGTCCAGCATCGTGCCGTCGAGCTCGGCGCCATAGCTCAGCGGCGTCGCGGAATTCGCCCGGCCCGAATAGCCGTTGGCAAAGCGCAGCACCCAATCGCCGACGATGAGCGTCGATAGCGCCGGCCAGGCATTGATGATGCGCCGCTCGCAGCCGAGCACGAATTCGCTGTCGTCCGTCTTGGTCAGCATCCTATCCCCCGGAAGGCTTGCGTGGTGTCGGCCGCCAGCCCGGCGGCGCCATCTCGAAGCCCTTGAATTCGAAACCCGGCGCGACCGTGCAACCGACCAGCGTCCAGGCGCCGAGCGAGGTCGCGCTCTGCCACCAGCCGGCCGGCACCACGAATTGCGGCCGCTGGCCGGCGGCAAGCTCGGTGCCGAGATGATGGGCCGAGGCATCGTGCCCGTTCGGCGAGACCGTGATCACCAATGGCGCCCCGGCATAATGGTGCCAGATCTCGGCCGCATCGACGCGATGCCATTCCGAGGTCTCGCCCGTATCGAGCAGATAATAGATCGCGGTCGAGAAGCCCCTCCCCTCCGGCCCGGCCGGATCGCGAAACGTCTCGCGATAATGGCCGCCTTCGGGGTGGGGCTTGAGGTCGAGCAGGCGGATGACCTCCGCCGCCGTCAGCCCGTCCAACCGCATCGTCATGGTCAGAACCGGTTCTTGGCTTCGCGAAGCGCGGCGAAGACCTCGCCCGGTGCGGCGCCTGCCAGCCCGACCGCTTTTGCCAGCGCCGGTTCGGCCGCCCGGAAGAACGGATTGGTCGCCTTTTCCTCGGCGACCGTGGTCAGCGCCCAGAATCGGCCCTCGGCCTTGGCCTTCTCGGCCTCCGCAAAGCGCGCCTTCAGCGCATCGTTGGTGGAATCGACCGACCGGGCGAAGCGGGCATTGGACAGGGTATAGTCGTGGCCGCCTAGCAGACGGACATCGCCCGGCAGCGCCATCAGCCGCGACAGCGAGGTCCACATCCGCTCCATCTGGCCGGGCTGGACCCGTCCGCAGCCCATCACGAAGACGACATCCCCGACCAGCGCGAGCTTGGCCCCGCGCCCAATGAGGCTGAGATGCCCGTCGGAATGACCGGGCGTATGCCAGATCTCGAAGCTCTCGCCGCCGAAGCCGACGGTATCGCCCTCGCCGAGAACCCGATCGAGCGGCGCGCTGGTCCGCGCATCGGCCGGGCCGACGACATTCGCCCCGGTCGCCTGCTTCACCTCGGCCACGCCTTGCGTGTGGTCGTGATGGGCATGGGTGATGAAGATGTCGCTGATCGTCCAGCCCTTGGCCCTGGCAGCGGCGAGCGTCTCGCCGGCATCGGGAACGTCGACGGCCGCGCAGGCGCCACTCGCGGGATCGTGGAGCAGCGCGCCCGCATTGTCGTTGAGCGTACGGAAGACGTGAAGGTCGAGCGGCATGGCTTCCTCCGGCAGGGTCGGCCCGCCGGAACGGCGAGCGGTCATGTGCCCTGCATGAGCCATGCCCGGCCGCCGATCAACCCGGCATCGCCTCGGGACACCCTTGCGTTCAGGCCTTGCGCGTTCCATCTCAGGCGCGATGCCTCTCGACGTCGTCGACCTGCGCGCCTTCTATGCAAGCCCGCTCGGCCATGTGGCCCGGCGCTTCATCGGCCGGGCGATGCTCCGCTTCTGGCCGGATTGCGCGCGCCAGCGCGTGCTGGGCCTCGGCTACTCGACGCCCTATCTCTCGGTGCTCGGCATGCAGGCCGAGCGGACCATCGCCTTCATGCCGGCGGCGCAGGGCGTGGTGAACTGGCCCTCGTCCGGCCTCTCCGCCTCCGCTCTGGTCGAGCCCACGCTTCTGCCGCTGCCGACCGCTTCGATCGACCGCGTCGTGCTCGTCCATGCGCTGGAAGAGACCGAAAGCCCCGACGACCTGCTGGAAGAGGTCTCGCGCGTGCTCAATCCCGGCGGGCGGATGATTTTGGTCGTGCCCAACCGGCGCGGGCTCTGGGCCCGGATGGACGGCACGCCCTTCGGCCAGGGCAGACCCTTCAGCCGCCGCCAGCTTTCCGCCCTGATGCGCGGCGCCGAATTCTCGCCCGAGCACTGGACCGAGGCGCTCTATGTTCCGCCCCTGCAAAGGCGGCTGCTGATGCGCTCGGCGCTGGCCTGGGAGCAGATCGGCGCGGGCCTCTCGCTGCCCTTCGCCGGCGTCCATATCATCGACGCCACCAAACAGTTCTACCGGCGCGCGCCCCTGCGCGCGACAAGACGCAGCTTCGCGCTGAGACCCGTCCTGCTGCCGCAACCTTCACCCACGCCACGTGCGGCAAACCCGCCTGCGAAGCCACGAACGGGTTGACAATTTCGCCGGGGCGCGGCCAAGGTCCGCCGCTTTTCAAGCCCGGTTTCGCTGTAAACCGCCGCTCCGCCCGCCCAAGGCGCGGAATCTGAACTGGATCACGATGCGTAGCTATCTGGATTTCGAGAAACCGGTCGCCGAGCTGGAGGCGAAGGCGGATGAGCTGCGGGCCCTGGAGGCACGCGGCGACGGCATCTCCCTGTCCGAGGAGATCGGCAAGCTCGACGCGCGCGCCAGCCAGGCGCTGAAGGAGCTCTATGCCGCGCTGACGCCCTGGCAGAAGACTCTGGTGGCGCGCCATCCGCAGCGCCCGCATTTCAAGGATTACTGCGCCGGGCTGATCACCGAGTTCACCCCGCTCGCCGGCGACCGCGCCTTCGGCGAGGACGAGGCCATCGTCGGCGGCTTCGGCCGCTTCCGCGGCGAGCCCGTCTGCGTCATCGGCCAGGAGAAGGGCGATTCGACCGAGACCCGCATCCGGCACAATTTCGGCATGCCCAAGCCCGAGGGCTACCGCAAGGCCGTGCGCCTGACCGAGCTCGCCGACCGCTTCGGCCTGCCGGTTCTGAGCTTCGTCGACACCGCCGGCGCCTATCCCGGCATCGAGGCGGAGGAGCGCGGCCAGGCCGAGGCCATCGCTCGCTCGACCGAGGCCTGGCTCGGCCTGCGCAGCCCGAGCGTTGCGCTCGTCATCGGCGAAGGCGGCTCGGGTGGTGCGATCGCGATTGCCGCCGCCAGCCGCGTCATGATGATGGAGCACGCGATCTATTCGGTGATCTCGCCGGAAGGCGCGGCCTCGATCCTCTGGCGCGACACGGCGCGCGCGCAGGACGCCGCGACCGGCATGAAGATCACGGCGCAGGACCTTTTGAAGTTCGGCATCATCGACCGGATCGTGCAGGAGCCGACCGGCGGCGCCCATCGCGACGGCCAGGCCGCGATCACCCGCGCGGGCGACGCCATTTCCGCAGCGCTCGGTGAGCTGGCCGGCCTGAGCGCTGACGACATCGTCAACAAGCGGGCCGACAAGTTCCTGGCGATCGGCCGCAATCTCTGAGCAATCTCGGGAAGCGAGTATCCCGCATCTGCGAAGACAGGGCTTCTTTACCCCGCGTTGACCATGTGGCCAGACGCGGGAGGCCTATGGTAAGGAACCCTCAAGGCTAACGCATCTAAAACGAGTCGGCGGGCACAATTTGGCCGCCTTGCGAAGTCACAGGTCGCGCCCCGGCCTGCCGATCAATGGGATTGACGACGTGGCAATCAAGCAACTCGCACTCGTGGCTTTTGTTGCATTGACGCTGGGTGCCTGCGAGGAAGACCGTTATCGCGGTTCCGCCCGGCACACCATCCCGATCCCGAACGCGACCTATGCGCTGATGTCCGAGAAGGGCATGAGCAAGGACCAGCCGATCATCATCCGCTCGTTCAAGAAGGAGTCGGAGCTCGAGGTCTGGAAGCGCAGGGCCGACGGGCAATATGCACTGCTGAAGACCTATCCGATGTGCCGCTGGTCCGGCCAGCTCGGCCCGAAGGTCCGCGAGGGCGATCGCATGGCGCCGGAGGGCTTCTATGCCATTGGGCCGCAGCAGATGAACCCGAACTCGTCCTATTACGTCTCGTTCAACATGGGCTATCCCAATGCCTATGATCGCTCCTATGGTCGCACCGGCGCGCATCTGATGGTGCATGGCGCCTGCTCCTCGGCCGGCTGCTATTCGATGACGGACGACCAGATCGGCGAGATCTATGCGCTGGTTCGCGAGGCCCAGAATGCCGGCCAGCGCGCCGTGCAGATGCAGGCCTATCCGTTTCGGATGACCGCGCAGAACCTCGCCAAGCACCGGCTCGACCCCAATATCGCCTTCTGGAAGAACCTGAAGGAAGGCTCGGACTATTTCGAGGTCACCAAGGACGAGCCGGCGATTTCCGTTGCCGGCGGCCGCTATGTCTTCAATGGCGGCCAGGCCCCGGCCGCCGTCGCCGAGAAGCGTCGCGAGGATGAAGTCCAGGTCGCCGCGCTCGTCGCCAAGGGCACGCCCGCGATCAAGCTGATCTATGAAGATGGCGACCAGCACGCCTCGTTCAAGCGCGCGCTGGCCTCGAACGGCGCCGATGCCCTGAACCGCTCGGCCTCCTGGGCTTCGCGCGATGTCGGCATCAGCCGCGAGGATGCGCTCGCCTCCGGCCCGCGTGTCGTCGTGCTCGACAACGCAGGCAAGGCCAAGGCGACCGTGCGCGCCGCATCCGCCGATAACGACGCCATCCTCGCCGCCGTCGCCGCCGCGCCTGTCGAGGAGCCGGCCGCCACGCAGCTCGCCAAGGTCGCTCCGGGCAATGCCCAGCAGGCGCCGGTGCTGGCCAGCGCTTCTTCCACCCCGGTCGCCCCCGCCGCTCCCGCCGAGGACAAGCCGTTCCTGCAGCGCGCGCTCAGCTTCATGCCGACCTTCGGCGGCACCGCCGACCAGAGCGTCGCCACCGCCTCGGCCCCGGTCGTTTCGGTGGTCCCGGCTGCGCCGACCGCGACCAGTGCCCCGCTGCCGCCGCGCCGTGCCACCGGGCTCAGGACCTCCAGCCTCGACCAGACGACTGCGGCTTACGCCAGCCAGCCTGCGCAGCGCTGAGACGTTCGGAACACGCCGCGCGAGCGTGACAAAAATGTCGCGGCGCCCCGGATAATCCGGACTGCCTTTTTTGCAGGCGCGAAGGCCCCCGTTTCGGGGGCCTTTGCTTTTTGGCTGTGCGTTCAGCCCAAAAGCTCGTCTTGCCGGAAAACCGGCCTCATCCGCTTGATGGCGTGACAGCGCGATCACGGCGCGGCGAGGGGTTCCAGCAGATGTCCGATCTCTTCCGATCCTCGATACTCGGGCTGGCCCTGGCGGCCGGCATCACCGGGACTCATGCCTCCGACCTGCCGAGCAGGAAGGGCGCACCCCCGGTCCCGGTCGTCCCGGCGATCACCTGGTTCGACATTGCCGTCAATGTGAAGGCCCAGACCGACTATAATTTCCGCGGCATTTCGCAGACCGACCGCAAGCCCGGCATCGGCGGCGGCGCCGAGCTGCAGGTCTACAACAACCTGTTCTATGCCGGCGTCTACGGTGCCAGCGTCGATCTCGCCACGCGCCCCGATGCGGAAATCGACTTCTACGCCGGTATCCGGCCGAAATTCGGCGATCTCGCCTTCGATTTCGGCGTGATGCAATACTACTATCCGAGCGAGAAGCAGCTCATCGATGTCGCCGGCGTATTCTGGACGCCGAAGAACACGGATTTCACCGAGGTCTATGGCAAGGTCTCCTATACCTTCGCGGAGAGCCTGACGCTCGGCGCCAACGCCTATCATGCCTGGGACTGGCTCGGCACCGGCGCGAGCGGCACCTATGCCTCGGTCACCGCCAAATACAACCTGCCCTTCCTGGAGGGCCTTTCGGTCTCCGGCGAGCTCGGCCATTACTGGCTCGGAACCACCAATCTCGCGATCTGGTCGACGGTTCCGGCGACCAATCTGCCGGACTACACCTACTGGAATGCCGGCGTGTCCTATAACTGGAAGAACCTGACCGCCGACCTGCGCTACCACGACACCACGCTGTCGAAGACCGAGTGTTTCCTGCTGACGGCCGACCCGCGCGGCATCACGACCGGCAGCGGCCGCTCGAAATGGTGCGGCGCCGCCGTCGTCGCGACGCTGTCCTTCGACATCACCGCGAGCAGCGTCGGCGTCTTCGCCTCGAAGTAAGTCCTGCGCCTTCCGCGAACGAGAAAGGCCGCCTGAAAGGCGGCCTTTCTGTCATAGCGGCACCCACCGCCGTCAAACGATCTCGGAGACCAGCTTGGCGATCAGGCTGTTGGAGAGGATGACCGGCAGCCCGGCTTCGGCCGCCTCGCGGCGATGCCGCTCGACGAAGCCCATGCAATCCATCAGCAGGATTTCGGCACCGCGCCCGTTGAGATCACGGGCCGCTTCCGCGACCGACGCCCCTTCCCCGCCATAAGGCGAGGCGGCGGCATAGAGCGGCGCACGACCAAGCGGCGCCCATTTTCCGGCCTCCGATGAAATCTGCTCGGCGAGCGGCACGATGATGCCGAGCTGGGCGCCCTGCACCAGTGCTGCCACCGTCGGCGGCAAGATGCGGTCCGGCTCGATCAAGCGCGCTGTCTGCGTATGCAAGCTCGCGAAATGCCCGGTGCAGAGCATCAGGATCGTCGAGCAGCCCTCGGCTTCCAGCATGGCGAGCTTCGTTTGGGCCGCCGCCTCGGTGCGCGCCCGGTCGATGACGACCGCGCTGCCGTCGAGGAGCTTGGTGATCAGCACCGGCTTTCCGGCCTCGGCCGCGAAACCCCGTTCGATCTCGGCACGGCTCAGGCCGTCCAGTACACCGGCATGGCGCCGTGCCAGACGCGCATCCAGCACGTCGTCGAGGATCGGCGTGATGTCGGCGCGCGGCGCCTGGCCGATGGTCAGCGTGCCCAGCTTGCTCATGGCAACCTCTTTTCCGAAATGAAGCGGCCCCGGGGCGATCGCCCCGGGGCCTGTCTCGTTCAGCGCTTCCAGAAGTTCTTCGAGACGGAGTCGAAGAAGGAGAAGATCGCATCGCCCGCGATCACACCCGCGGCGAAGACCTCCATGTCGCCCTCGCCGCTCGCACCGCGCAGCTTCTCCCAGATGATCCGGCAGAGGATGCCGGCCAGCACCGCCCAGCCCGCCATCGGGAAGTTGATCAACAGGCCGGTGGCGAAGAGCACGCCGATCTGCCGCTTCGGCCCGCCGATGAACTGCAGGATCGCGCCGGGGATAGCCCAAAGGAAGAGCTGCCAGGCCACGCCTGGCGCGACGCCGGCCTTGATCGTCGCGGCATAGACCTTGTCGACGGGGGCCACCAGGTTCTGGTCGAAATAGGACTGGTAGGAGAACAGCACGACCGCGCCCGCCACGACGAAGGCGAACATCGCCGCGAAGAGCTGCTGGCGGCGGCCCTCGCGCTCGAAGGCGGGGTTGGCGCCGTTGCCGCGCAGCAGGTAGCCGGCCTTGAGGTCATAGCCCATGTCGGCGAAGGCAGGTCCCGTCGCGGCGGAGAAGCCGACGAGCAGCGCCAGAGCCGGCATCGGGAAGCCCATCAGCATGCCGATGATCAGCGTGATCAGCGCCACCGCGAAGGCCGGGAACCAGCCGGAATGCATCGCCGCCAGGCCGACGATCAGCTCGTGGACATAGGCCGCGAAGGCGGCGTAAAGCACGAACAGGATCAGCATGCCCATCGACATGTCGGTCATCAACCCGCCGACAATGGCGATGAAGACGGCAATCACGAGATAGCCAACCGTGCCCAGCCCAAGCGCGCGCTTGACCTCGACATCCGAGACGCCAGCAGTCGCCTCGCCCGCCTTGGCCTCGCCGCGGCGGAACAGCAGCGACGCGACCTGCAGCAGCGCGACGAGGCCCGCACCGATCATAAAGCCGTGCGGGATATAGGCGGCCATCAGGTCGCCCTTCGGGATGATGCTGGCGAAGGTCGGGCCGCTGAAGAGCTGGCCTGAATAGCCGCGCAGCAGGAGGCCGACGCCGAACATCAGCAGCGCCCAGATATTGCCGATGAAGGCAACGCCGAAGGCCGACATCGGAATGCCGGAGACGGCGGTCGAGCCGGCAAAGCCGATCCAGGCCAGCGGGATCTTGACGAAGGAAGCGGCGATGCCGGTGCCGAAGCCGATGCCCATCAGCACCGCCTTGCGGCCGCCCTCGTCGCCGGCCTTGATTGCCTCGGCGGCGGCCACGCCCGGAGGCCAGGCGCCCGTCGCCGGGAAGACGCGGGAATCGAACATCCGGTAGAGCAGATAGGCATCGAGCAACATGGCGAAGAAGGCGCCCGCCAGCATCGGCAGGACGAGATCCGGCCGGCCGAGCAGCCAGGGAATGCCGACCGGCAGCAGCAGGCTGTTCGCCGCGCCGAACGTGGCCGAAGAGATCGCGCTCTGGGCCAGGTTCTGGACATGGATCGAGCGGTAGCGCGCGAAGATCGCGAGCGGCACCCGCGCCAGCGCCATGGCGGCGAGCGCGCCGATCAGCGAGGTATTGGCGGTGATGCCGAGCGACACCAGAAGCTGCATGCCGATGATCGCGCCGAAGACGCAGAGCGCGGCGATGAGCAGCAGCGTCGCCGGCTCGAACAAGCTGGGGTGCTTCTGAGGCACCCCCTCAGTTGGATTGGTCATGCCTCACTCCCCATTGATGCCCTTGTCGGGCTGTTGGCGTTTCGTCCCTGGTGATCAAGCAACCAGGATGCCGGCCTTGGCTTCGCCGACATCCTGCGTGGCATGCGCCCCCTGCACGCCGTAATCGCGCTTGGCCGCATCCGGGGAGACCAGCCCGAGCGCGATGTCGCGGGCGATGGCGTCCCGCGAACGCTCGGAGGCCGGGCCGTAGCCGGCGCCGCCGGCGAGCACGAGCTCGACGATCTCATGCGGCTGCCGGACCTGGACCAGCTCTCCGGTGCCGACGTCCTTCAGAACATGGCCTTGCTCGTCGATCACCCGGCCGGACGCCCCGCCGCCGGCCTTGCCGCCGAACAGGCCCGGAATCGGGTTGTCGACCCCTTCCGGATAGAGTGAGACCAGCGTCGGCAGGCCGTCATCGGCGAGCTTGCGCAGACGCACGCGCTGGCCGAGGCCGCCGCGATGCTCGCCGGCGCCGCCGGAGTCGGTGAGATAGGCCTTCTCGACCACCAGCACCGGCACCCGCGACTCGAAGGTCTCGATCGAGGTATTCGCCGCCGAGGTCGGGTAGAGCAGGCCCGACTTGCCATCGCCCTGCGCCGAGCCGCCCTGGCCGCCGCCGCAGAAGAGCATGTCGGAATAGGTGTCGCCCGCCGCATCGCGACCATAGACGCTCGCCGCCACCGGCAGGCCGGTGAAGGCCTGAACCTGCTTCGGCGCCGCTTCCGACAAGGCACGGAAAATGTTCGGCGCCAGATACCAGCCGGTGCGGGTGCGCAGGTTCACCGCCAGCGGCTTGTCGCAGTTCAGGATCGAGCCCTTGGGCGCATCGACCGAGAAGGCGCGGTAGCAGCCGGCATTGCCGCGCACCGACGGCGTCAGCATGCATTTCAGCGGATAGGTCGCATGCGCCATCGTGTAGTTGAGCGTGCAGTTCAGCCCACCCTGCGGCAGTTGCGGCGGCGCGCCGGCGAAGTCGAGATGGATCGTGTCGTCCTTCACCGTCAGCGCCAGCGGATAGTGCATCGGCGTGCCCAGCGGGTTGTTCGAGGCGGTGCCGTGATAGACGCCGTCCGGAATGGCGCGGATGGCGTCGCGCATCGCCTTCTCCGAGCGGCTCTGCACGACATGGGCGAGCGCCCTGAGATCCTGCATGCCGTAATCGGTGAGGAAGGATTGCAAGCGCTCGGCACCGATGGCGTTGGCCGCGACGAAGGAGTGCAGGTCGCCCAGCACCTGCTCGGAATTGCGCACGTTCTCAGCCAGCAGGCGGACCAGCGTCTCGTTGATCCGGCCGGCCTCGTAGAGCTTCATCGGCGGGATCTGGAAACCTTCCTCGTAGATCTCGCGGGCCCGGAGCGAATCCTTGGTGCCGCCGATATCCGAGACATGGCCGACCGTGCCCATCAGCCCGACGACGCGGTCGCCTAGGAAGACCGGCGTCACCACCGCGATGTCGAAGAGATGGCCGGCGCAGAGCCAGGGGTCGTTGGTGATCAGCACGTCGCCCGGCTTCAGCGTCTCGGCCGGATAGCGCTCCAGCAGCGCCTTGACCGCGCGCGGCAGCGTCAGGTTGAACACCGGCATGGCGCGGGGCGAATGCGCCAGCGTCTCGCCTTCCGGGTCGAGCAGTTCGCAGGCGAAGTCCTGCGCTTCCGAGATCACCAGCGAGAAGGCGGTGCGGCACACCGTCAGCCACATCTCCTCGACGACGTTGATCATCCGGCTCCACATGATCTCCAGCGAGATCGGATCGGCCTCGATCCGGCGCGCGGCCTCGGCCAGCGGCATGTCGGCGGTGATCGTCGTCTCGGCCGCATTGGCCTGGCCGACATGGATGATGAGGTTCAGGACATCGTCGATACTGACGCTGTCGCCGGGCGGCACGATCGTGGTCGCCTCGCGCTCCTCGATGATCGCCGGGCCCTTGACGGTGTCGCCGGAACGCAGGGCATAGCGGTCATAGACCGAAGCCTCGCTCCAGCCACCCTCGAACCAGGCCTTGCGGGCGCCCTTGATCTTGTTGGTGGCGTCGCCGCCACCGGCCGCGCCGGAGAGCGAGAGCGTCGGCACCGGGCCGGCGCAGCGGACGCGGAAGTTGATGGCTTCCAGCCGTGCGCCCTCATAGACCGAGGTGTAGCGGGCGGAATAGGCCTTGCTGAACGCCGCGCGAATGGCCTCCAGGCTCGACGCATCGATGGTCCCGGCCGGCAGCGGCACGGAGATGTCGTGCATCTGGCCGACGAGGCGCATGTCGGCCGTGCGCTCGACCGTGACGTCGGCGGGCTTCACGCCGGCCTCGGTCAGGTGCTTGCGGCCCTCGACTTCGAGGTCGCGGAGCACGGCATTGACGGAAGCCGCATCGAAGCCCTCGGAGAACTCGACCGGCAGCGAGCGCACCATGTCGAAGGAGAGCGGCGCGGCGAGGAAGCCGAGCGCGGAAGCGGCGCCCGAGGCCGGTGGGATGATGACCTGCTTGACGCCGAGCACGCGGGCGACGTCGACGGCATGGGCCGGACCGGCTCCGCCGAAACCGACCATGGCGTAATGGCGCGGGTCCTTGCCCTTCTCGACGAGATGGACGCGGGCGGCGGCGCCCATGCTCTCGACCACGACCTTGTGGATGCCCCAGGCGGCTTCCTCGATCGAGAGGCCGAGCGGCGCGGCGACGGTCGAGACGGCCTTGCGGGCAGCTTCGAGGTCGAGCGCCATGCGCCCGCCCAGGAAGAAGCCGGGATCGTAATAGCCGAGCACGAGATTGGCGTCGGTCACGGTCGGCTTGGTGCCGCCCATGCCGTAGCAGGCCGGGCCCGGATCGGAACCGGCCGAATGCGGGCCGACCTTGAGCAGGCCGACCTCGTCGATCGCAGCGATCGAGCCGCCACCGGCGCCGATCTCGATCATGTCGATGACGGGCGCCTTGATCGGCAGGCCGGAGCCCTTGGCGAAGCGGTTGACGCGGCCGGCCTCCAGCATCGGCGCGATCTCGGCGCGGCCGTCCTCGATCATGCAGGCCTTGGCAGTGGTGCCGCCCATGTCGAATGAGATCACGTCCTTATGCCCGGCAAGCTCGCCGAACAGGGCAGTGGCAAGGCCGCCGCCGGCCGGGCCGCTCTCCAGCAGGCGGATCGGGAAGGTGCGCGCCGTCTCGGGTGAGACGAGGCCACCGGCCGAGTGCATCAAGCGGAGCGCGCCGGTGAAGGCGCGGGCGGCAAGCTCGCGCTCCAGCCGGTGCAGGTAGCGGCGCATCAGCGGCTGGACATAGGCGTTGGCGGCGGTGGTGACGAAGCGCTGGTATTCCCAGATTTCGGCGACGACCTCGCTCGACAGCGAGACGGTCAGCTCCGGGCAGATCTCGCGGACGATGCGGCCGGCTTCCTGCTCATGAGCGGGATTGCGATAGCTGTTGAGGAAGCAGATCGCGATCGCCTCGCAGCCGGCGGCTTCGAGTTCACGGGCGGCCTTGCGCACCGCATCCGCATCGAGCGCGGTGACGACATTGCCGTCGCGGTCGATGCGCTCGGCCACTTCGAGGCGATGCTCGCGCGAAACCAGCGGGTCGGGAAAGGTCAGGAACAGGTCGTAGATGTCGTAGCGTTGCTCCGTCCCCATTTCGAGGATGTCGCGGAAGCCCTTCGTGGTGATCAGGCCGAGCTTGGAGCCCTTGCGCTCGATCACGGCATTGGTGACCAGCGTCGTGCCGTGAACGATGTCGCCGACATCGGCCAGCGTGATCCCGGCCATCTCGGTGAGTTCGCCGAGGCCGATCAGTGCCGCTTCCGACGGATCATGCGGGGTGGTCAGGCGCTTGTGCAGCCGGACCGAACGCTCCTGCGAATCGTACAGGATGAAGTCGGTGAAGGTGCCGCCGATGTCGAAGCCGATACGCCAACGATTGCTCATGGAGCGGTCTCCGCGATTGAGAGGTTCAAGGGGTAGAAGCGGTTGTCACGGGTCAGGGCCGCGATCTCGGCAGCGCCTTCTCCCAGGGAACGGATGATCGAAATGCGCTCGGCCGGCTCGACGGTGGCGGCCGGGAAGGACAGGCAGAGCGCGACCTCGTCGCCGGTCGTGGGATCACCGACCGCGACAGAGAGCGCGCGCACGCCGCGCACGGCTTCGTCGCGGGATTCGGCGAAACCCTCCTCGCGCACCCGGGCGAGGCGATCGAGCAGATCGCTCATGTCGCGCGGCGCGGTCTCGGAGGGCGAAGTGAAGCCGGCCGGATAAAGCGTGCGAACCTGATCGTCCGGCAGGCGGGCAAGCAGCGCGCGGCCGGTGCTGGAGGCGAAAGCTGGAATGCGGTCGCCGATCGAGGTGACGACCCTGAGGGCATGGCGGCCGGGATGGGCAGTGACGGCGACGATCTCGGTGCCGCGCCGGACGCTGACATAGCCGGTATGGCCGATCCGGTCCGAAATGGTGCCGACCACGGCATCGGCACGGTCGATCAGCGAAGCGGCGAAGCGATAGAGATGGCCGACCTGATTGAGCAAAAGCGAGGGCCGGTAGCGCTTGCTCTCGCCGACCGTCTCCAGCAACCCCTCGTCTCGCATGGCCCGCAGCAGGCGAGAGGCATTGCTTTTCGGCATGCCCAGCAGCGTGACCAGATCCGTCACTGTCACGTCATGGCGTGTGCTGGAAAAGCAGCGAAGCACATCCACGGCCGATGACAGGATGGACATCGTGGTTGGCCCTTAAAGTTCCATTAAATGGAACTTGAGTTGCAATAAAAGGAAAAATACGCCAGTTAAGGAAGATGTCAATCCTGTGACTGCGATTCCGCTTTCGTAGGGGACCCGGAACGCGCCTCGACGCCGGTCCGCCTTGGCTGTATCCCGGCTTCCTTGCCTGTTCGGGCCTCGCCCGCCCGCCGTCATGGAGATCGCCGGATGAGCGACAGCCTGCTCTATCTCTCGCGCAACGATGTCCGGACGCTGGCGATCTCGCCCGACGAAGCGCGCGAGGCCGTGCTGCAGGGCTTTCGCGATCATGCCGCCGGCCTGAACCGGAGCATTCCGAAGACGGCTCTGATGCTCGGCCCGGGCCATGGCTTCCAGGCCATGACGGCGGCCTCCTCCGCCCAGCAGATCGCCACGGTGAAATGGGTAGCAATGGCCCCGGTCGCAGCGGGCTCGTCCCTGCCGGCCGTCAGCGGGCTGATCTGCGTCAACGACTATGCGACCGGGATGCCACGCGCGATTCTCGATGGCGACGAGATCACCCTGATCCGCACCGCCGCGATCACCGCCGCGGCGGCCTCACGCCTCGCCCCGCCTCAACCGCGCACCATCGGCTTCGTCGGCTGCGGCTTGCAGGCCCATGCCCATCTCGCCGCTTTCCAAGCGCTCTATCCGGGCCTGACCACGGCGCTGGCGATGAGCCGCAGCCGCGCCTCGGCCGAGCGTCTCGCGGAAGCGGCACGCGCGACCGGCCTCACAGCGCAGGTGCTTGATGATGCCGATGCCCTGCTGGCGCAGAGCGATATCGTGATCTCGATGGTGCCGGGCGGCCCCGGCATGACGCCCTTCCTCGACGCCCGTCGCCTGAAGCCCGTCGCCTTCGCCGCTGCGGTCGATACCGGCCGGAGCTGGCTGCCGGAGACATTGCCGGCCTTCGACATCCTAGCCACCGACAGCCTGGAGCAGTCGCACGCGCCCTATGACGCGGCGGGCAATCCTGTCACGACCGTCTCCTTCGGGCACGACATGACCGGGTTGGCGGGGGCCCCGCACCCGACGGCGCCAACCGGCCGCTCCTTCTTCTGCTTCCGCGGCGTGGCATTGGCCGATCTCGCGCTCGCTCATCTCGTCATCGAGAAAGCCCGCGCGCAGGAGCTCGGCACGAGCCTGCCGCGCTGATCAGCCCCGCTTCCTTGGACCACGCCATGACCCAGCGCCTCCGCGATTTCGGCCTCATCTGCGGGATCATGCAGCCCGGCCCGCTCAACGCGATCACCGACGTGGCCGGCGTCCGGCTCGGTCATTTCACCCTGAACGCCGGCGACCTCCGGACCGGATTCACCGCCGTGCTGCCGCATGATGGCAATCTCTTCCGCTGCAAGGTTCGCGCCGCGGTCGATGTCATCAACGGCTTCGGCAAGAGCGCCGGCCTGATGCAGCTTGCCGAGCTCGGCCAGATCGAGACACCGCTCCTGCTCGGCAACACCCTGAGCGTCGGCACCGGCTTCGATGCGCTTGTGACGCGTGCGCTCACGGCCAACCCCGACATCGGCCGCGAGACCGGCACGGTCAATCCGGTCGTGCTCGAATGCAATGACGGCTATCTCTCCGACATCCGCGCCCGCGCGCTGACCCAGGAACAGGCCTTCGCCGCGCTCGACGCCGCTACTTCAGGGCCCATAGCGGAAGGCGCTGTCGGCGCCGGCACTGGCATGAGCGCCTTCGGCTTCAAGGGCGGCATCGGCACGGCCTCGCGCCGTTTCGCGCTCGACGGCGCCGATTACACGCTTGGCCTGCTCGCGCTCGCCAATTTCGGCAATGCCGGCGATCTCGTCCTGCCCGACGGCCGGCGTCCGGTTCCGCCGGAGACGAAGCCGCAGGCCGAGCGCGGCTCGGTCATCCTGGTCATTGCCACCGACGTCCCGCTGGAATCACGGCAGTTGCAGCGCATCGCGCGGCGCGGCGGTGCCGGCCTCGCCCGGCTCGGCGCCTTCTGGGGCAATGGCAGCGGCGACATCGCCGTCGCCTTCACCACGGCCTGTCCCGTCGATCACGACCAGCCTGACGATCTCGTGCCGCTGCGCGCGCTGAACGAGAACCGCATCGACACGCTCTTCCGCGCCGCCGCCGAGGCGACGCAGGAAGCCGTGCTCAACGCGATGGTCGCAGCGGCCGCCACGACCGGGCGCGACGGGCATCACCGCCCGTCGCTGGGGGATTGGCTACGGGCGAACGCCGGCTGAGGCCGTTCAGGCCCACTCGCCCTTGCGGAACACCGGCACGCGCCGGCCGTCCTCATGGACGCCGTCGATATCGACCTCGCCCGAGCCGATCATCCAGTCGATATGGATCAGGCTCTTGTTGCCGCCCTGCGCCGCGATCTGCTCCGGCGTCAGGTTCGCGCCATCGACGAAGCATTTCGAATAGCACTGCCCGAGCGCGATATGGCAGGAGGCGTTCTCGTCGAAGAGCGTGTTGTAGAACAGGATGCCGCTCTTCGAGATCGGCGAGGAATTCGGCACGAGCGCCACTTCGCCTAACCGGCGCGCGCCTTCGTCGGTGTCGAGCACCTTGTTCAGCACGGCTTCTCCGCGCGAGGCCTTGGCCTCGACGATCCGCCCACCCTCGAAGCGCACGCGGATCTCGTCGATCAGCGAGCCCTGATAGGAGAGCGGCTTGGTGCTGGAGACATGGCCCTCGACCCGGCGCGCATGCGGCGTCGTGAAAACCTCCTCGGTCGGGATGTTCGGGTTGCAGACGATGCCGTTCTTGGCCGGCGAGGCGCCGCCCTGCCAATCATGGCCATCGGCCAGGCCAACCGTCAGATCGGTGCCCGGCCCGGTGAAATGCAGCGAGGCGAAACGCTGGCCGTTCAGCCAGTCGCGCCGTGCCCGCAAAGCCGCGTTATGCGCCGCCCATGCCGCGACCGGATCGGCCTGGTCGATGCGCGATGCGGAGAAGATCGCCTCCGCCAGCTTGCCGACAGCCACCTCCTCGGCGTCGTCCGGAAACACCTGCCTGGCCCAGGCCGCGCTCGGATAGGCCAGGATGTTCCAGTTGATGTCGAAGCCGGCGATTTTCTCGAGCGCCGGCTGATAGGCCAGCGAATTCGCCTTGCTGGCGCGCCCGTTCGCCAGCAGCATCGGGTTGTCGCCGACGATGGCGAGCCGCGCGGTATTGGCGGCGAAGGCCTCGGCGACGCCCTTGTAGAGCCAGGCCGGCGCCTTGTCGAAGCTCGCATCCGGCGCATGGCGATAGCGCGCCAGCGTCACCTCCTCGTCCGCCAGCATCGGCGTGACGATGCCGGCACCCGCCTTGTAGGCATGGGCGGCGATCAATCGAACCAGCGGCAGCGCCGCGACCGGCGCGGTCAGGAACAGGTCCTGTCCCGGCTGAAGATTGAGACCGACGCGGATCGCGACCTCGGCCAGCTTGTCCAGCTTGGCGGGGTCGATGGCTTGCGGGCGCTGGTGAACAGTCATGGCACTGGACCTGTCGGATTCGGGGTTGCCACCATTGCTGGCCCAAATCGTCGCCGGGTCAACCGCTGCAATGGCAGGGCAGCCATCCCGTGCCGAGCGGGACGCGCTCAGTCGGCCGCATCGGCTTGCAGCGTGCCGAGCCTGAGCTTGCTGGCGCGCAGCAGGTGGCTGCGCATCAGCGCCGAAGCCACCTCGTTCTCGCCGGCTTCCAGATGGTCGAGCATGGCGAGATGCTCGGTGCAGTTCACCCGCACGCGCTCGAAGCCCAGGCCCCAGTCATAGTTCGACAGGCGCCGGAGCTGGTTCTGGCGCCGCACCGCGGAATGGAAGTAGCGATTGCCCGTCGCAGCGGCCAGGCCTTCATGAAAGGCGGCGTTCATCTCGTAGAAGGCGATGCTGGAAGCTTCGCGCCAGGGCTGCTGCAAGGTCTCGCGATGCCGCGCCCGCATCTCCACGATCCAGGCGGGGTCGAGATCGAAGCCTGGCTCCAGCATGCACATCGGCTCGACCACCATCCGGAAGCGGTAGCTTTCGTCGCGCAGGCGCCGGTCGCGCGGCTCGTGAAGGAAGCGCCAGCCATAACCCGGCTTGCGCTCGACCATGTCGAGATCGGCGAGGCGCGCAAGCAGCTTCTGCGCCTCGGGCCGGCCGAGCTCGTAGCGGCGCATGACCTCCAGCTCCGAAACCTCGTCCGGCAACAGGCCGTTCTCGCGCTCGTGCGCCAGTTTCACCATCGCAAGTTCGAGCGTCTCCGGCGGACGGGCGCCGTCGGTCGCAGCGGGCAGGCTGATCAGCTCGATGCCCTTGTTGAGATGCCGGCGCACCACGCCCTGCTCGGCAAGGTGATCCAGCGCCGCACGCACCGGCGTGCGCGAGACGCCGAGCCGCTTCGCCGTCGCGTTCTCGTTGAGCCAGGCACCGGCCGCCAGCGCGTCGTCGCGCACGAGCTGCAGGATGCGGTCGGCGATCTCCTGTTGCAGCCGGGTCGGCGCAGTCATCGGAAGGGCCTTGATTGTTTTAGTTGATGATGAAATACACTATAGCACGATCTCCCGCCAGCATACCGGAAAGATGTGCGCCATGGTCCAGCCCTGCCCCTTCGTCGACGTGTCGGGCACGCCCTATGAGCGCGGCCGCCAGCATGGCGCCGCCGTACCAGGTCGTGTGAAGCGCTCGATCGAGCTCTATGGCGGCCAGCTTGGCGAGCTCGGCTACGACGCCGCCGCGAAATCGGCGCTGATCGCCGAGTTCGCGAAGGAGATCGAGGCTTTCGGCGCGCATTACATCGAGGAGATGCGCGGCATCGCCGACGGCGCCGGCGTCGCGCTCGAAGACATCGTCATGGTCAATGCCCGCACCGAAGTCATCGCCAAGGCTCGCCTCGTCAAGAACAAGCCGATCGAGGCCCAGGAAGAGCTCGACGACGGCTGCACCGGCGCGATCATCCTGCCGGAGCGCAGCGCCTCGGGCGAACTGATCCACGGCCAGAACTGGGACTGGAAGGCCGAATGCGCGGAAACCGCGATCGTGCTGCGCGTGCGCCGCACCGACGGCCCGGATTTCCTGACCTTCGTCGAGGCCGGCGGCCTCGCCCGCTGCGGCATGAATGCCGCCGGCATCTCGATCACCGCCAACTATCTCGAATCCGAGCGTGATTTCACCCAGGCCGGCGTGCCCCTCGCACTGATCCGCCGCAAGGTGCTGGAGCAGGAGCATCTCGCCTTTGCGATCAAGGCCGTGGCGACGACGCCGAAGGCCTGTTCGAACAACATGATGCTCTCGACCGTGAAGGGTTTTGGCATCGATTTCGAGTGCGCCCCGGACGAGGCCTTCCCGCTCTATCCGCAGGACGGCATGATCGTGCATGCCAATCACTGGGTCGGCCAGATCGCGCTGACCAAGATCAAGGATACCGGCATTCCGCGCGTGCCGGAGAGCTTCTATCGCGACTGGCGCGTCCGCAAGCTGCTCGACGAAGCCGGCCGCAAGCTGACCGTCGACGACCTCAAGCAGGCCTTCTTCGACGATTTCCTGGCGCCTCACTCGGTCTGCCGTCCGGTGCGCCCGAACGAGGCCGGCAATCTCTCGGCCACCGTCGCCATGGTGATTATGCAGCCGGCCAAGGGGATCATGGAGGTCGCGCCGCTGCCGGCCCAGAACCGCGTCTTCACCCGCTACAGCCTGACCGAGGAGCCCGTGCTGCTCGCCGAAGCGGCGGAATAACAGCCAGCACCGCGTCACAACCGAAAAAACAACAGGGGAACATGATGCGCCGAACCACCACCACCGCCCTCGCCGCCGCGCTGCTGTGCGGCGGCCTCGTCCAGGCCGCGGGGGCGAGCACGCTCAAGATCCAGCTCCGCGCCGACATCCGCTCGATCAATCCGGGCGTCAACCGCGACGCCAATACCGACGGCGTCGTCGTGCAGATGGTCGAGGGCCTCGTCGCCTATGGCGAGGATGCCCTGCCGAAGCCATTGCTGGCCGAGAAGGTCGATATCTCTCCGGACGGCAAGAGCTATACCTTCACGCTCCGCCAGGGCGTGAAGTTCCATAACGGTGCGCCGCTCACCGCGGCCGACGTGCTGTGGAGCTGGAATCGCTACATGGACCCGAAGACCGACTGGCGCTGCCTCTCGGAATTCGACGGCCGCGGCCAGGTCAAGGTCGAGAAGATCTCGGCCCCGAACGACAAGACCGTCGTCTTCGAGCTGGACAAGCCGAGCGCGCTCTTCCTCTCGGCTCTGGCCCGCACCGACTGCGCCATGACCGGCATCCTGCACAAGGACTCGGTCAAGGCCGACGGCTCCTTCGACAAGCCGATCGGCACAGGCCCGTTCAAGTTCGCGGAATGGAAGCGCGGCGAATACATCAAGCTGGATCGCTTCGCCGACTATGCCTCGCTGCCCGGCAAGATCGACGGCCTGACCGGCGCCAAGAAGCCGCTGGTCGACGAGGTCCGCTTCCTCGTCATCCCCGATAACTCGACCGCCAAGGCCGCCCTGCTGAAGGGCGATATCGATGTCGTCCCGGATATCGCCAATACCGACATCGCCGAGCTCAAGAAGAACGACAAGGTCAAGACCTCGGTCGTCACCAGCATGGGTCTCGTCGGCCTGATCATCCAGACCCGCGACCCGCTGCTGCAGAACGTCAAGCTGCGCCAGGCCATGGCCGCGGCGATCGACTCCAAGGAGCTGGTCGGCGCCGTCACCGACGGTATCGGCTCGCCCAACAACTCGATCGTGCCGGCGCTCTCCGCCTATTACGGCCCGGTCCAGAAGCAGGGCTGGAAATACGATCCCGCCGCCGCCAAGAAGCTCCTCGCGGAGGCCGGCTACAAGGGCGAGAAGATCGTGATGCTCGCCAACAAGCGCTATCCCGAGAGCTTCGACGCCGCTGTCGTCGCCCAGCAGATGCTGCAGGCCGTCGGCTTCAACATCGAGATCGAGGTGCTGGAATGGGCGACGCAGCTCGACCGCTACAGCAAGGGCAACTACACGATCCAGGCCTTCCCCTATTCCGGCCGCATGGACCCCGCCCTGAGCTACGAGTCGATGACCGGCCCGAAGGACAAGCAGCCGCGCAAGCTCTGGGACAATCCCGAAGTGCAGGCCCTGCTCGACAAGTCCATGGTCGTGAACGACAAGGCCGAGCGCCAGAAGATCTTCGATGAGCTGCACAAGCGCTTCATCGCCGAAGTGCCGATGGTGATGCTCTATAACGGCATCGTCGGCGGCGCGATGGGCGCCAAGACCCAGGGCTATGTCTCGACGCTGAGCTCGCTGCCCCGCGCCTGGGAAGTCAGCACCGGCCAGTAAAGCCGTCACCTCGCCTTCGCGACCTCCGACAGCAGGGCATGCCCCACGGGGCATGCCCGAACGACAAGACAACGAGGGAACGGGAATGATCCGCTTTTCGGCCTCTGCGCTGGCGCTCGCGCTTCTTGGCGGCGCGGCACAGGCACAGACCATCAATGTCGCGCTCAACGCCGACATCCGTTCGACCAATCCGGGCGTCAACCGCGACGACAACACCGACGCCGTCGTGCTGCACATGGTCGAGGGCCTCGTCGGATATCGCGAGAACGGCGCCGTCGCGCCCCTCCTTGCCGAGAAGGTCGACGTCTCCCAAGACGGGCTGACCTACACCTTCCACCTGCGCAAGGGCGTGAAGTTCCATAACGGCGCCGAGATGAGTTCGGCCGACGTGCTGTGGAGCTGGAACCGCTACATGGACGCGAAGACCGACTGGCGCTGCAAGCCGGAATTCGACGGCCGCATCGGGCTCAAGGTCACGGAAGCGACCGCGCCCGACGCTGCGACCTTCGTGATGAAGCTGGAGAAGCCGAGCGCGCTTTTCCTGGAAACCATGGCCCGCACCGATTGCGCCATGGTCGCAATCCTGCACAAGGACTCGCTCAAGGCCGATGGCAGTTGGGACAAGCCGGTCGGCACCGGGCCCTTCCAGCTTGCCGACTGGCGCCGCGGCGAATTCGTGCTGCTGAAGCGCTTCGACGCCTATGCCTCCCCGCCCGGCGACAAGCGCGACGGCTATGTCGGCTCCAAGCGCCCGCTCGCGGCCGAGGTGAAGTTTCTCGCAATCGCCGATGGCGCGACCGTCAAGGCCGGCTTGATGTCGGGCGCGCTCGACGTCGCCGACGTGCCGGACGAGGACGTGCCGGAGATGAAGAAGAGCGGCCTGCAGGTGCTGACCGCGCCGAGCGCCACCAAGCACGGCATCCTGCTCCAGAGCCGCGACCCGCTGCTCAGCGATGTCCGCATGCGGCAGGCGATCATGGCGGCGCTCGATCAGGACGAGATCGTCGGCGCCGTCTCGAACGGGCTTGGCAAGGTCAACAACTCGGCGGTCTACATCACCTCTCCCTATTACGACGAGGTCCAGAAGAAGCGCTACACGCACGACCCCGCGCGCGTGAAGAAGCTGCTCGCCGAGGCCGGCTACAAGGGTGAGACGATCAAGCTGATCGCCAACAAGCGCTCGACCGTGCCGAGCTACCCGATCGCGATCATGGCGCAGGCGATGCTGCAGGCCGCCGGCATCAAGGCCGATATCGAGATCCTGGAATGGGCGACGCAGCTCGACCGCTTCTCGAAGGGCAACTACCAGATGATGTCCTTCAGCTATTCCGCCCGCATCGACCCGGCCCAGAGCTACAACCAGTTCTCCGGTCCGAAGGACAAATTGCCTTCCAAGGTCTGGGACAATCGCGAGGCCGATGCGCTGATCGAGAAGGCGACGCTGATCAGCGACGAGGCCGAACGGAAGAAGATCTTCGACCAGCTCCATGTGATGATGCTGGCCGATGCGCCGCTGATCTTCCTCTACAATCAGGTCGATACGGCGGTCGTCTCGAAGCGCCTGCAGGGCTTCGCGCCCTGGGTCGCCTCCAAGCCGCGCCTCTGGGAAGTCGCCGTCGCCAAGTAAGGGCGGCGGTCGTTCAGCCCGGCTCGACCGGAGCCGGGCCGACGGGCGCGCCCTTGATGATATGGGTCGCGATCAGGGCCGCCAGCGCTCCTGCGTCGCGCGCCTTCAGAGCCGCCATCATCTCGTAATGCTCGCGATCGCTCTTCTGGAGCAGCTCATGCGAACTCCACACCGTGATCTGCGAACCGCGCCCGCGGTCACGCAGGCCCCAGATCATCTCCTCCAGCACGGCGTTGCCGCAGAAGGAGTACATGAATTGATGGAAGGCGCGGTTGATCTCGCTCTGCTCGGTCCGGCTCCCGGTCGTGACCGCGGCGGAGAACTGCGCCGCGAGTTCGTCCAGCCGCGCGATCGCGGCGGCGTCGATCCGCGCGACCACGCCCTCGGCCGTGGCCCTCTCCAGGATGATGCGCGTCGCGAGGATCTCCTCATAGGTCTTCATGTCGACCTCGGCGACGCGATAGCCCCGGTTCGGAACATGTTCGATCGTCTTGCGCACGGCGAGCTCGTCGAGCGCACTGCGCACGTCGAAGCGCGTCGCCTCGAAGCGCTCTTCGAGGTCGATCTGGCGCAGCCACTCGCCCGGCCTGAAGGCGCGCAGACGGATCGCCTGCGCGATCTCGTTGGCGAGCATGGCGCGCCGCGTGCTGGTGTTCTTGCGTTTCCGCTCGGACGTCATGGCAGGCTCTCTAAAGCATTTTCGAGCGGCTTGAACATCGGTTCGGGTTGAGAATCGATGGTCGGCATCAGCGAATATGCGCCGAAGCGATGCTCTAGCAGGATTCGCGCAGGCTGGAAGAAGATGGTTGCGAAGCCAACCATATCATGCAACATAATTGGCGCCAATAATTTCGCCAGAGGAGAGACGCCGTGAACGTCGTGGCAGAACAGACCGCCAAGCCCGATGCCGAGGCGGCCGCCCGCGCCAAGGCGCTCTACGAGTACGGCCCGACCTCGATCTATTCCTCGAAGCACGACGCGCGCTTCCCGTATTGCCTCTATGTCCCGCCGAGCCTCGGCGAAGGCGGCGAGAAGCCGGAGCTGATCGTCGCGATGCATGGTACCGGTCGCGGCTTCACCGGCTATCGCGACGCCTTCTCGTCCTTCGCCCGCTGGAACAACTGCATCATCCTGGCGCCGCTCTTCCCGATCGGCGTGATGGGTGACGGCTATCGCGACGGCTTCAAGTACATGCGCGAGGGCAACCTCCGCTACGACCATGTCCTGCTCGCCATCGTCGAGGAAATCTCCGAGCGCTATGGCATCGCCTTCGACCGTTTCGGCCTGTTCGGCTATTCCGGCGGCGGGCATTTCGCCCATCGCTTCCTGATGCTGCAGCCGCACAAGCTCTGGGGCGTCTCGATCGGCGCGCCGGGCTCGGTCACCCTGCTCGACCCCAGCCGCGACTGGTGGGTCGGCACGCGCAACTTCGCCGAACTCTTCGGCCAGGAACTCGACATCCCCGCGATGAAGCAGGTCGCGGTGCAGATGGTCGTTGGCGCCGCCGATCTTGAGACCTGGGAGATCACGCACAAGCCGGGTGGCCGCAACTGGATGCCGGACGCCAACCATGCCGGCACCAACCGGCCGGAGCGGCTGGCGAGCCTGCGCGACAACTTCGCCGAGCACGGCATCGCCGCCCGCTTCGACCTCGTGCCGAACACGCCGCATGACGGCGTCAAGGTCGTGCCGGTCGTCGAGGATTTCTTCGCCGGCGAGCTTCGCCGCATCCGCGCCGCCCGCAAGGCTGGCTGAACGGTCATAAGAACAACAGGGGAAAACACCATGAAGCGCTTCCTTGTCTCCGCCACCGCACTGGCCCTCTCGGCCGGCGCCCTGCAGGCCCAGACGCTGACGGCCGTGCTCAACGCCGACATCCGCTCGACCAATCCGGGCGTGAACCGCGACGGCAACACCGATTCCGTCGTGCTGCACATGGTCGAGGGCCTCGTCGGCTATGCCGAGGACGGCTCCGTCGGCCCGCTGCTCGCCGAGAAGGTCGATATCTCGCCTGACGGCAAGACCTACACCTTCCGCCTGCGCAAGGGCGTGAAGTTCCACAATGGCGCGACCATGACCTCGGCCGACGTGCTGTGGAGCTGGAACCGCTACATGGATCCGAAGACCGACTGGCGCTGCATCTCCGATTTCGACGGCCGCAACGGCCTCAAGGTCGAGAAGGCCACCGCCCCCGATGCCGACACGGTCGTGATGGAGATCAACGAGCCCAACGGCCTCTTTCTCGACTCGCTCGCCCGCGCCGATTGCGGCGGCACCGCCGTGCTTCACAAGGACTCGGTCAAGGCCGATGGCAGTTGGGACAAGCCGATCGGCACCGGCCCCTTCATGCTCGGCGAGTGGAAGCGCGCCCAATCGGTCCAGCTTCTCGCCTTCGACCAGTATGTCTCGCCCAAGGGTGACAAGCGCGATGGCTATATCGGCTCGAAGCGCCCGCTGGTGAAGGAAGCCCGCTTCATGGTCATCCCTGACGCGGCGACGGTGAAGGCCGGCCTGCTCGCGGGCTCGCTCGACATGGCACTGATGCCGGAATCGGACGTTCCCGATCTCAAGAATGCTCAGAACCTGACCCTCGCGATCGCCCCGAACCCCGTCCGGCACAGCCTGATCATCCAGACGCGTGACCCGGTGATGAAGAACCAGGCCCTGCGCCAGGCGATCGCCGCCGCGATCGACTTCCCCGAGCTCGTCGCCAATGTCTCGAACGGCCTTGGCAAACCCAACAACTCGCCGGTGTACACGACCTCGAAATACTATGGCGATGTCGAGAAGCAGGGCTTCAAATACGACCCCGCCGCCGCCAAGGCGCTACTGCAGAAGGCCGGCTACAAGGGCGAGAAGATCGTGATCCTCGCCAACAAGCGCTCGTCGGTGCCGAGCTTCAACACCGCCGTCATCGCCCAGGCGATGATGCAGGCGGTCGGCATCAATGCCGAGATCGAGGTCCTTGAATGGGCGACGCAGCTCGATCGCTACAACAAGGGCAACTACCAGATGCAGTCCTTCTCCTATTCGAGCCGCTTCGACCCCGCGCTCGGATTCGAGCAGATTGCCGGCCCGAAGGACAAGCAGCCGCGCAAGATCTGGGAAGAGCCGGAGGCGCTCGCCCTGATCCAGAAGTCGATGGTGGTGACCGATACCACTGAGCGCCAGAAGATTTTCGACGAGCTGAACAAGCGCTTCATCAACGAGGTCCCGAGCATCTTCACCCATAACGACCTCGACATCATCGCCCATTCCAAGAAGGTGAGCGGCGTGACACCCTGGGCATCCCAATTGCGCCTCTGGGAAGTCAGCGTCGCGAAGTGAGGCGGTTTCCGGCTCCGCCACCCGGCGGGGCCGGCTTTGAGCATGTTCGAACGAAGCGGACGCTGGTTCGGAGAAACGAAGATGCTCGGACGCACTGAGGCTTGGGAGGGCCTTTGATGTTTCGATTTGCGCTGAGGAAGACCGAGACGACCCGTGTCATCGCATGCCTCCAACTCAAAATCCGCGCTTTCGCCTGCCCGGGCCCTAATCAATTCAACAAGCCAGCGTGACCGCCCTACCCCCGGCACCGGCAGCGCTGTCGATGGAAGCACCGAGATCCGCCATCGGGTCATCGCCGCCGTGGGCTGGCCAAAATCAGAGGCGTCGACCTCGCGTCGCCATCGTCGCAGCGCAATGCCGATCGCTCCTGTGCCCTCCGCGGCGAGCTGAAGGCGACGCGACGCTGTCATGGGCAAGCGGGCTACCTCGCCGACGACGGAGCCCAGCCCGNAATGCCGATCGCTCCTGTGCCCTCCGCGGCGAGCTGAAGGCGACGCGACGCTGTCATGGGCAAGCGGGCTACCTCGCCGACGACGGAGCCCAGCCCGCCATGGCGCAGGCCCTCTTCCATGCAGGCGAGCACCGTCTTGTCATCGCCGGCCTCGACATAGATCACGCGGTCAGGGAACAACCCCGCCTGCGCCATCGCCGGCGCGAACAGATCGGCTCGGGTGAGGCACCAGAGCACCTTGCCGCGACTCCTCGCGGCAACCCCGGCGCTGAACAATGCCGCCGCTGCACGGTCAATCGCGCCGTTGCCGCCGCCCGCGACCTCATGCAGTGCTCCTAGCGCGAGGCCTCCACCAGGCAAGCGTGCGTCGACTGTCGCGATACCGAACGGCAGCACCGTCCGGCCGCGGGCGCCTCGGCCCTCGATCCGCTCGATCTGGTCGCGGAGCGACTGAAATAACGGCTGTGGCCGCAACGGACTTTACCTGCTAGAACGACACTTGATGTTCCCTTTATGTTCTCAGAGAGAGGCTGAGAGTCAAGCTCGGTGTTTGGCGGGAACACAGCGACGCGACGGGAGGTTGCCGAGAAGCAGCCTGTGCATCCGAGCAGGAGAACCAAATGTCCGAGGATCCAACCGAAATCGTCCAGCAGTCATACGAGGTGGTCGCTTGGCGAGGGCTGGCGCTAGCCCTTCTGGCGCAGATCCTGGTTCCAGCGCCGGAGAACGAGGAGGAGTGCTCCCAGTTCCTTCACACCGTGCTGGCAGATATTCTCGATCAGACGGTCAACAGCGAGGCAATGCCTGCAGAACTTGATCGAGGCGCCTTGCGGGCCGAACTGGAAGGCGTGAACGAGCGCCTTCGCGAGGAGCTCGCCGAAGCACAGCTCGATCGACACAAGCTCAGAAAGGAGTGGCTGAAGTCGGGAGCGAACTGATCGCCCACAGAGTATCGACGACCTTCAGCAAGCTCACGTACTAAGGAGCAGCGTATGTGCAGCAGCCGCCAGGAATGTAGAAGCTGGGAACACGCGATTGTTCCATGCGATTAATCCCGACCCGCAATCCTGAGCAGAGCATTATGTGAAGCGCACCTCAACGCACCTCGCCGAATGGCCTCTTCCGTCAACGACAACCCTTGGATCCTCGGTCCGAGCCAAGGGAATCGAGCGGGAAATCAAGCGGCGGCTTCCTTGGTCGACGCGGAAGCACCTGACGGTCGAAACTGGCAAAGCGATCCTTCGCATGCCGGACGCCGAAACTGCTGAGTTTGACGCTCTATCTGCGATCGTAGCGGATATGTTGGCCGAAATTGCCGAATTACCCATCCTCCCCAGCGAGGCTGAGGATATTCTCTCCATCTCATCTCGCGAGCGCCACAAGTGGCTCGACGACGGCCGGCTCCAGAGCGCGGGGACAAAGACAGTTAAGCTACGTGGCCGGGCCAAGGCGGTCACTTTCCACGTGTTCACCCCGCGTTTCATCGAACATGTCCTCGACAGCGGCCTGCCCGAAATCTGGCGGGAAGAGGATATCGCGACGACAGCGGAGAACCGGCGGCGAGCAGCTGGAAAAGCGGCTTTGACGCGCGCGGGAAAGCGCTCAGCCAAACCTCGTGAGGCAGCGCCCGGCCCGGACGAACAGGAAACTGGCCTCGATGGCTGGGACGAGTTTGAGGCTGAAGGTCTGCTTCGGTGAGGTATGCCGTCCGAACGGGCGGGAGAAAAGCTATTCAGCTATCGGCTGAACCTGTCGACATGGCAACACGCTGTCTGTTCAAAGCCTCCATGGGGCAGGATCGCAGTCTCTTTCACGGAGCGCCCCGGAGTCATGTCCAACCGAGGTCGGCCGGAACGGTTAGTGATGAGGAGCGTTTTCCTAGCGAGGAAAGCACATGGCAGAAAATGAAACGAAGCAGGGTCCGGACCTGGGGGGCGCAATCCTGGATGGAGCGCCGCTGTTTGGCTCTGGGGACACAAGGGTCGGCACCATCGTCCAAATCCACGGTGCCGGGCCATCCATGCAAGTGATCGTTAGCATGGGAGGCATTCTTGGGATCGGCGAGACGGTTGTCGTCGTCACTCACGAGCACATTAAATTTACTCGGGCCGACGATGGCTCTTTGCGAGCGACAACCACGCTTTCAGTGGGCGAGCTAAAAACGATGACCCCGCATTCCCCCGAATGAGCGTTCACTCATCCAACCGTTTTGCTGCCTTCATAAGGTTGCGAAGCTGCTCGAAAAGCGCAGGCCCTGAATGCTGCTGCAGTGAAAATCCTTCCGCAGAAAGGGCGCGCTGCAACTGCTTCAGCGTCTCAAATTTTCCCGAGCGTGCCAGCTCAAAAGCTCGCTCCAAAGTCGTCTTCATCGATCGATAAGAGCACCTCAGTCATCGTAGCGCGTTAGCATTTGACGGGTCGGCTCGATCAGGAAGTAGCCCTCGTCCTCAGAATGTACGGGCGTTCCTGTCTTCCAAGGTGTAGCAGATCAGGCTTGTGCCGGGCGCCTCCCCCAAAACATGACGGTGTAGGGGTTGCCATTTTCGTCGCTACATCGCTTCGATATTGGCTAGGCATCGCTGCGTTGCCTGTCCTCCTCGGTGAAGCTGAGGACATTCTAGCCATCTCTCTCGCGAGCGCCACAAATGGCTCGACGACGGTCGCCTTCAGAGTGCGGGAACCAAAACGATCAAGCTGCGTGGCCGCGCCAAGGCCGTCACATTCCACGTATTCGAGCCTCGCTTCATTGAGCATGTCCTTGACAGCCGCATGACAGAAATCTGGCGGGACGAGGATATCGCCGCGGCAGCGGAGAACAGGCGGCGTGCCGCGGGAAAGGCGGCGCAGACCCGCGCGAGCGAACGGTCTGGCAAAGCGCGGAAGGCCGTCAGTAGCCCGAGCGACGAAGTCCCGCCGGACCTAGCCGGCTGGGATGAATTCGATGCTGAGGGACTGCTTCGCTAGCACTCCAGCGGCGGCGATCACAGGTCGAATGAGCTGCCAGCTCGCGGTTTTAATCAGCCAAAGGTGTTTCGATACGGAGCTGGTTGATTTCCCTGGTCGGCATGGAGCGCGACTCAAGCGGATTTTCGATCGGCGGATCCACCACCGCCGGGGTCGCGCAGACCTTGAGGGGAATAGCGGCCGCTCGGAGGACAGGAACCTCGTCCTCGCCTTGAGGCGCGGCTGCGTGGGCGAACGAGCTCCAGCCCATCGAGATTGCGGCGAGAAGAAGAAGCGATTTCATGCGGAGACCTCGAAGGCGGGACGGATCACAACCGGCCGCCTCAGTCAGAGTTCCCCTCGCCCGTCAGCAGCATCCGCCGCGGCTCGAAAATTCGTCTCCGGGCCCTGGGAACCAGCGTTTTCCCGCCGCGTTCATGCGCTCAAAGTGGAGGCGAAAATGTTGCGTCTTTCGTTTCTTTCGGCGCTGTTCTCCATAGTCGGCATCACCTCGGTCCTGGCATCCCCCGCGATGCGCGCTCCTTGGGTCGGCGATCTGGCGTGGCTTATCATCGCAGCGACTTGCGTCGTCGCCGTTATGGCTTCCGAGAGTGAGAGCGCGTAACCCACCTGGTGCACCGCTCGACAACCACGCCGCCGACGAACCCCAGCGCTACGCCCGAGGGCCAATGCGCGAGCATGCCCACCCGGGCTGACGCCAAACCCAAAGCAGCTGACCACAGAGGAGCGGGATAGGCCACGCGGTCAGCGAAGAAGGCCGCCATCGCACCGGCATGCATCGCATGGCCCGAAGGCATCGCGTCAAGCGCTCGGCCGGTCTTCAATCGCCCGGATCCAATCACTCGGTCAGGCCGTATCTGGTCGACGATCTGCTTGATGGCGTGATGCAAGGTCGTCGTGGCCGCAATAGTCGACAGAAAGCGAACAGCATGACTGCGGGCAGCGCTTTGGCCCGGCGTCGTCAGAAGCCAAAGTGCGCCCCCTCCCAGCAGCACGCGCGCATCGGCTACCCACCCGAGTGAGAACGCGACACGCGCACCCGGCGAAGGCAAACGGGCGGCTCGCGTGACTGCGCGATCAATCTCAGACACTGGCAGTGCAATGCGCGGCACCTAGCGACTCAGTTCTTTTTCGTACGCGGCTTGCGAATGGGCGTTTCAGGGTCGGCACCGGCTTGCTGCTCGCTTACAGCGTGCAGCCCGTGCCTCTGCATGGCCCACGCAGCTTTTGCTGCGGCCCAGTGTTCTCGATCTCGCCCGTCTGGCTGCCCCTCCTTCAACCAAATTTGGTAGGCCAGTCGGCGGATTTCTGCGTGGTCAGCGTCGTGGTTCATCGGTGTCGTCTCCGGAGTCTTCGCGGCGGAAAACGCCCTCGGTCGACCTGCAGTTCCGCCTGCGTTGCCCACTTGCCGACCAGTTGCGAATGCAGCGCGCCCAGGTGCTCCTCAGATCTTCCTTACCGCGCTTCACCTCGCGCGTCCCTGACGGCCATCTGCCGGGACTGCCTAATCCCGCTCGCGGGGCGCCCGTCGTTTCGCGTCCGGCGGCCTTGTCGAGCGACGGTGGCGGACGGCGACCCTTTCGCTAGGCTCTAAGCAGACCGGAACTGGAGCGGAACGGCGACAGTTGACCTGTTTCAGGGGATCGAACGATTCCCGGAGCTTTCGGCCGCCGCCAGGACACCAGTGAGGACGATCGAATTGGCCGAGGAAGAAGCCCCAAAACTGCCCAGAGACCTTCATTGGGCGGCCCGCGATTTTCCCCTCTGCGTGGCGTGCTGAAATTGCTCGTCGAGGCAGACGGTTCCCGTGTGGGGCTGAGCCACCTGCGAGCGGCCACCATTTGGTCGCGGCTCTGTCGGTCTTTGCATTCCTCGGATACCAGCCGACCTTTTTCCACTGCAAGCTCGGGGTCGTCGACGACGCCTGGGCCTCGGTGGGCTCGACCGCGATGTCTTGGCCCATTTCCCGCATGCAGGGCTAGGCTATCAGAATCGGATCAACGAGGCGCTTCGGAAGGGGATGCCGGCCCCGGCAGACGAAGGGCTCAGGCCCGAGGATCTCAACTCGTCGAATGACGGTTGATCGCGGCTCCCCGATCTTGGAGCGCTTCGAGGCAACGTGAGGCGGCGGCGCCACAGCCGGCAAATTTTACGACGCGAATATGGTTAGCGATTTCCTAATAATCCGCCCCCGATAACCTGTAGCGGGGGAATCGCTGGGAACGCTGCCATGTGCCGTGCGCTGACTTGCCTTGCCTTCGCCCTGTGTCTTCTGATTGGCGCTCCTTGGGAAGCGAGCGCGGCTGACCTCGCCAACCCTCTCGCATATGCCCCGCCCGTCGTAGCCCGTTCACTAATCTCCGAAATTCGCGGAGGAGTGTTCGCCCATGCCGTTGGCACTCGCGAGGATGGATCAGTCGACATCAACGGCGAGATCCTGTTCTCGAAGCCGCTAATGCCGGCCGACCCGCTCATGGCTTTTCTTGTGCCGCGGCTCCACCTTGGCACCACGATCAACACCGCCGGCGATACGAGCCAGTTTTACGCCGGTTTCACCTGGACCTACGACCTCACGTCCAAGGTCTTTGTCGAGGCCAGCGTTGGTTCGGCCTTCCACACCGGGGAGACCGGGCGCTTCCGTGTGCCAGATCGACTGAGCCTCGGCTGCTCGCCTTTGATCCGAGGGACTGGTTCGGTCGGCTACCGCTTCAACGAAAATTGGTCGATCATGGCAACCGTCGAGCACATCTCGAACGCCAATCTCTGTCATGCCAACCAAGGCCTGACGAATTACGGCGTCCGAGTCGGCTATACCTTCTAGACCGGGTTCGTCACCATTCGTCGCTAGGCTTCGTATCACAGCGCCAAGGCGCAGGGAGATGGCAATGGTTATGGCGTCGAGCGTAGCCGCACCCATCTTCGGAGCCATGCTCTGCATCACCGCAGGACCAGTGAGCGCTCAGCAGGCGCCACTCCCCGCGGGAGCTCAAGCCTGTAAGTTTCACGCATTCATCGTCGATGGCGAAGGCAAGACAAATGTGCGATCGGCGCCGTCCGCTCGGGCGGCCGTTGTCGGCACGTTGCCGGCTGCAAGCAAGCGCCTGCAAAGCCCGAACGAGGGCGCGCAGGTCGACGTCATCGCGACCAAGGACGGCTTCTTCCTGATCGAGAATGCCAACGTCGATGACATCGTGACCGCCGACGAGAAGCGGAAGCTGGGGAAATGGCATCGAGGCCGAGGCTGGGTGCATGGATCGCGGCTCGACTTCCACATTCAATCTGGCGACGGCCTGCGAGACACTCCCTCAGCAGAAGCCCGAGTCTCAGTTCCTTTCCCGGGCGGAGATGGCGAACCAGGCGTTCATGTCGCCGTCATTCACGCTTGCCGAGGGAAGAACGTCGATGTGATTATAAACGCCCTCGAAGGGAAGCCGCTCGGGAGGGGCTGGATTGTACCCGGTGCCGCGTCCGGCAGCTCTCCGCCCATCACTATCTGCTCGGCGCAGTTGACCACTTGCAGCTGATCTAGCCACACGCGGCGAGTTGAAAGGGATCCGAGCTGCGCTCTCACACGTAATGCTCGTGAGGCGCCACGAGAAAGGCCGCCCGGCTCCAGGGAGGCCACTATGAAATCTATGCTGCTCGTTGCCGTCGCCACCGTTTCGCTCGCCGGTTGCGCTGGTCCCTCGTTCACTGAGACGCAGAAGGCGCCAGAGCCGCGCAAGCGGATCGATGTTCAGCGCTTCTATACGGGGACTTGGCACGAGATCGCGCGGCGCCCCATGACGATCACGGATGGCTGCGTCGCCGGCGCTACGGAATACGGGCCGATCGGGACCGGCGGCATCCAGGTTCTCGACTCCTGTCGGATGCGTAGCCCGGGCGGCGAGCTGAAATCAGTCGGCGGGCCCGGCACGATCCTCGATCCCGGCATCAACGCCAAGCTTCGGGTCGACTACAAGCTCTACGGCTTTGTGACCGTGCAGCGCGAATACTGGGTGCTGGACCGGGCGAACGACTACAGCTGGTTCATATCGGCCGACCCGACTCTGCGCGATCTGTATATCTTCACGCGCGATCCGCGGATCAGTCCGGCGCAGCGCAACCAGTTGGTCGCGCGGGCGGTTGCGCTGGGATATGACGTTAGGAAGCTCGAATTTCCCGAGCAACCGCGGCACTAGTCGAAAAGGGGCAACCGGAAGTGCGGAGTCGGGCAAATTCGCGGCGACGCGGCCGTGGCCTACAAGCCGGGAATACCTTTTACGCCGCGCCCTGTCGCAGCACTACAGCAGCCACCGGCGCGAAGCGACCCAGGCGATCGCAGTTATCGCCATCATCCCCGCAGCAACGACGAGCGGGTCGTCCATCGGATCATTCCTGCGGATCGGTGATGTAAAAGCCGAAAGCCGATGCACAGGCCAGAACGACGCTAATCTCAAGCAATCCCATTGTTGCCTCCTACCTGACGATGGAGAAGCAACAAGCTGAGGCTTGCCATTGTTCCGCCATGAGTATGACCACGTCGCGGCTGGCTGTCAGGGCTGCCAATAGCGTTCCAAGCAACGCTCGATCAGCTCCTGCTCGTCATGGGTTGCTGGCACCAGCGACGCAATAATGAAGGTGAGGGCATGCGCGCGTTCCAGATCGGGATCATCGAGCAATGGCTTCAGAAGCCGCCAAGTGGCTTCGAGCGCACCCTGTGCGCGAGAGAGGTCAGCGGGTTCCTTGAACGAGAACAGCGGCATCGTGACCCCATGCATTACCGTTCGCGAGCCCTAGCGAACGGCGCCTGACGAACCGTTGACGCAAGACCACGTTCCTTCGCGAAAACAAAACCCGCCGGGATCTCCGACGGGTTTGTGGGCCTCCAGCCCTTTGCTCTGCCGCGAGGACGAGCACTACCGAATTTCGCGCCAGGCGTAGATCGGGAGCTGCCGGTACATCCGCGGCTCGCTTTCCGATCGGGGCAGAAGAAGCGAGCCGGCCGGCTGGGGGAAGTTACGCCGGCTCGCTTCTGGTGGTCATCTTGGCATAGGATCCACGGCTGTCGTCGATGGGTGCAACGACGATAGCGGCTTACAAACCAGCTTGTGCGTCTTGAATTCCGCCGCGTGGCAAATAGTTCGCCACCCAATGCGCCGGACTGGCTTGGAGACAGGCTGAGACGAAGCACCTGCGCTATTGGCGCAGAGGAACGATGCCAAGCGGCCGGCCACGGCGCCGATGATGAGGAGCTTCAGCTATTACGCGGCAGGAAAACATCCCGGTCATCATGTGCAGGAGGCGGGACACGTCGGCTGCGAAACTGCGGTGCTTAGTCGTGGCGGCGGTCATTGGTGCGGTCCAGGGAACTTCCGACGATGAGTGACGCGAATTTAGGTTCTGTGCCCGGGCGGCGGAAGTGGCATCCGAGCCAGACGCGGGCGACTGAGGGAGCGTCGGCGTGGAACTGCCCCTACCGCGAACCGGCGCCCTCCAGCGAGCAGAGAACCAACGCAGCAGAGGAGCGTTACAAACCGGGATGCGCCGCGACGCGCAAATTGCAGAGGTTTGATATGATCAGATTGATCTTGGCTGGCGCCGCTGGGTGGATGCTCGCGACACACCCCGAATTCCGTGAACGGGTATTCGGCGTAGCGAGGGATATCTTCCAGCGACTAACCGCCCGCTGAGCGGCCAACTATCGTGCCCTTTAACCCCTCATCCTCGCTCACGAAGCTTCTGAATGCACAGGTGAGATCGGGGCAGGTTGTTTGGCTTGGTGTCCGCCCCGGCCGCCGAGAACCCATGCTGGCGATCGAGAGCGTGGATCTCCATGTCGAACGAGGGCTTGTCGGCGATCGTTACACTCGCCCGGCCGGCAGCCGACAGGTCACGTTGATCCAGGCTGAACACTTGGCGGCTATCGCCAGTCATTTGGGCCGCGATCAGATCCTTCCCGCGGATTTGCGGCGCAATATCGTTACCCGAGGTATCAACCTGGTTGCTCTCAAAGAAAAGCGCTTCAGGCTGGGCTCAGCCATTCTGGAGACGACCGGCGAGTGTCATCCGTGCTCTCGAATGGAAGAGATACTGGGCGTCGGCGGATACAACGCCGTGCGGGGCCTCGGCGGCATCACAGCGCGGATCATTCAAGGTGGAAGCGCCGATGTCGGCGACGACCTCGTCGCTCTGCCCTCGGTCACATAGGCAGCTTTCCACGTCGACGTGTTGCGGCCGATCAGGCCTCAGGCGATTGTCGACATCAGGAACGTGGATCGACAGTGTCGGCCACCGCCTCCTTCTTAGCTCGGGGCAGCAGCGTCATCATGAGGATGAAGGCAGACAGCACGAAGCATATGTTGTTCGTGACGATCAACGGCCACTCGCCCAAGCCGATGCCATAGGCTGCCCACAGAGCGAAACCAGTCACGGTCAAGCTGTAAGTCAATGGAGATATCGCCTCTGTATCGCGTGTCCTGACGATCCGCCACGCTTGGGGAACGAAGCTGATAGTCGAGCATAGCGCGGCGAGAGTGCCGGCCACCGCGATCCAGTTCACGGCGGGTTCCTATTTGGACAAGCGCCTGACATTGGCTCGGACCTTGAGTCGATAGCCCCGGGCAATACTGGCGGGCGCCGTTCCGGTAGCGGCCTGCAGGACAGCATTCTGAGCGGCGGAGACCTTCTCGGTCACCATCAATCTTGCCTCACGATCTGCAGAGCGACCGCCGGCGGCGATCTTCATGCTTCGCAGCCAGATGGCCTGCTGCGCCTCGAATGCCAACATCAACATTTCCAGCCAGACCTTAAACATCGGCAGCCCCCTCAGGTGAGGGCTTTCGAGACCGCGGCGTGCTCCTTCGCGCTGGGCCTGAGCGGGCCGGCCGTTCAGGCTGCTCACCTTCCGTCGTCGCCGTCGCTCGCGTCTCCTGGCTCATGCGATACCAAGCGTAGCCGACGGCGCCAGCGAGGATGAGTGGCGTTGGAAGCCGTGTCGCGAGAAGCGTCAGAGGAACCGCAAGCCGCTCGGGAATTTCGCCCCGCCCGACTTTCCCGGCGACCCAGGCGCCGGCCAGGCTGAAGACTGCGGCGCGGATCATTTCTGCTCCTCCGCGGCGCCCGGTGTCACCGGCACCTGCTGGGCAACCGGATCGCTTGCTGAAAAGGTATCCTTGCGTGCCCTTTCGAGCTTTTGATCGGGGGTCAGCTCCCGCTCTGCTTTCTCCTGAGACTTTTGCTCACTATGGACGCTTTGGACTGCCGGGCTCTGGTCATTCGCCATGGGTGCCTCCCACCAAGTGTGCGCGCGGAGGATGAACGCTGCCCGGCCCGATGCCGTTCCTCAGCGGACGAAGATCGCCGCCCGTAGCCTTGTCGGAACCAAACCCGCGCTTATCTCATTGTCCGCGCGGTGCCATCGGGGCACCGGCTGCTCTCCAGTCGGATGCGCCGCCGCGGATGTACCGGCCGCAGCCGACAGGGGCGCAAAGTCAGTTCCCGGCGATTGCCGGAACCGCCTAGTCCTGACAAAAGTCAGAGGCCCGCCGTTCTCCGAGCGGCGGGCTTTTATTTCCCCTCCACAGCCCAAATGCGATGCTGAACAGTAGAACCGATGGCGAACTGCGGGAAAGGCGGCATTGACGCGCGCTGGAAAGCATCCGGCTAAGCCGCGCAAGGCCGCCCCACCGGATGAAGAAGCGACCGGCTTGGAACGGTGGGAGGAGTTCGAGGCTGAAGGCCTGCTTCGGTGCGCCCGCCCAACCGCCACGAGTTACTCAGCTATCGCCTTGAGCGCCTTATCCATGCTGAACAGTATCAATGCCCCGGTTGGCGTCAAAACCGCGTAGGCTTTGACGGCTTGGGCGTAGTTTCCGCCCGGACGCTGTTTCTCATCCATGACGACGGTTACATCCGCGGCGACCTCCGCAGTTTGCCCAGTCGCGCGACAGTACCTCTGGTAGATGTCGATGATGTCCGACCGTTCGGGCTCGCCTAGCGGAGATTTGAGCGGGGTGCGCTCCCTCAGCCCGCTGAAATAGGCCTTTGCCGACGTCACTGGCTTAAACTCGCGCCCGCTTAGCACTATTACGCGTTTTGCCATTCGCACATCAATCCGAGGCGGGGCGCCGACAGCTGCACGAGATATCGCCAGGCCTGTGCCGATTGGAACTCAATGCCATGAAGTCGCATCGTCGTGAGCTCGGTCCCATTCCATGATCGCTTGGACCAAGCTTGCGAGCTCGACGGCCTCGGGGGAGCCTCCAGGAAAATCTGCAAGCTGCCGCGCGCGCTCGGTCGCGACTTCATAATCATCCAGATTCTCGATACGAGCCGCGTCTTTCGTTCCGGGCAGCGCTGGTGGAAGCGGCGTTGTCACATGTTCGAACGGCATCGTTGATCTCCTTTCGCTGCTGATCCAACAGAGCTACGACACTCGCTGTTCCCGTGCGGCTCCATCCCGATCGCTATGCGCGATAGTTCATGATCGTGCCCTGCCAGCGAAAGTCGGACGGCGAATGGATTTGAGGAGGGTAGCGATGCCTGCGGAGGCGACCGTATTTGCCAGATCCTATTTTCACGGCACCAAGGCGGACCTGAGGCCTGGCGATCTGGTTACCGTCGGGTATCAATCCAACTTCAAAGCTGGTCAGCTTTCCTGGGTTTATTTTGCAGGCACGCTAGATGCCGCGATCTGGGGTGCTGAGTTGGCGGCCGGTAACGGTCGGGAACGAATCTATGTGGTGGAACCAGGCGGACCGATTGAGGACGACCCAAACCTCACAGACAAGAAGTTTCCTGGCAACCCGACGCTGTCCTATCGATCTCGGTATCCACTGCGCATCATTGCAGAGGTCACGAACTGGAACGGGCACACGCCCCAACAACTGCGTGACATGAAAGATGGACTCGCCCGACTTTCCGCAGAAGGGGCCAGCATCCTCGACTGAGCTTGCTGCCGCGTCGGCGTCAGATAATCGCTTGTGCTACGGGTGATACCGTACGCATTCCGGGGGGCGGTTAGCGGCAGGATGCCCCGCGGCGTGCCGGACGATGGCCGACAAGGTGGGGGCTTAAGGGCTGGCGCGCTCATCTGCTGGAGCGCTGCCAGCTATCTTTAATCGTTCCCCTGTTGATGCAAGGTGGCTCGGGTCAGACTTTCAAGGCAATCCAACCATGGTTGCAATTGCGAGAGACCGCCTTTCGTTGCAGCTCCATCGCCCAGGGTTTTGGGACAGGATGGCCTGCTCGGCCCGCGCTCATTGCATGGGCTGGTCATCCAAATAGCGGATTGCGATTGTGGCTGCGCACTCCATATCCAGTGAACGGTTCGCTGGCCGCTGCGGCCCCCTCCCGCCGGTGTCTGGTCGCATCCGTTCCCCTCGAGGCTTTTGGCGTATTGCCTAGGCTTCCCCTTGGCCGGCTCCCTCTGGGAAGCCGGCCTTTTTTCTGGCTCGATGCGAGGCGCTTCGATCACTGCGTGAACTCTTGCCTCGGCGGTTCGTTAAGTCGGCGTCCGCACCGGGATGGGAGATGCAGAGTGATCAAACCGAGCATCCTGAGACGTTGGGCGTCCAAAATCCGCACCGAGGATCGTGCCGCCTACGTCGAGTATGTCCGCTCGACCGGCGGACACGACTACAGCAGCACTCCGGGCAATTTGGGCTTCCAGATGCTGCTTCGGGATGTGCCGGACGGAACCACCGAGATCGAGACTCTGAGCTGGTGGACATCCATCGAGGCCATCGTCGCGTTCGCAGGCGAAGAGTACAAGAAGGCCCGCTACTATCCTGATGACGACCGCTTCCTGCTCACCAAGCCAGAGTTCGTGACGCATTTCGAGGTGATGGTCGACGCCCGCCATGACAGATAGGTCCGCCTATCCCACAACACCCGACGGCCGTTACTTTCTCGTCGGGGGCAGGCTCTGGCGCGCGACCAATCCGGCACTTCCAGAAGAGCAACGTCATCAGCTTGTCGCTGAACTCATGGATGCTCGGCGAGCTGTCAAAGATGCAAAGCGCGGACGCGGCGAACTGGAAGTCGCCCGTGCTCGTGTCGATTCCGCCAAGGTGAAGCTGGGTGAGCGAGGTCCTGCATGGTGGACCGATGGCGCACCGGACCTCAATCGCCACCTCGTCAAAAACACCGGTTATGCCGAGTGGGCTTTGCGCTTGAAGACGGCGGAAAGGCAAGCGTAGCGTGAAGCGATCCGCAGCAAAGACCTTCGATCCTGACCATACAGGAGCTTCAGCGCCAGACCTCCGACCAGGAGTGCACGACCAACGTAACGTCCCGAGGCCGCTAGACCGCCGACGATCTTTCGTTCCTGGCTTTGCGATAGGAACTCCGCGCCATGCCGTGCCACCGGCATCAGACGCTAGCGACGTCCTCCAATCCGACCGGTGATATTGCCGACGTTGGATTTAAGCTCAGAATGTGCTACGTGAAATGTTCGTCACTTGACCACTTGGCTTTCACACCTGAATTTGTCGGATACCAAAAAAACCGTTTATTTTCAACGTGTAGTGACCCGCATTGGAGTTTCGAGTCCTCTCCTGGGCACCACTCTTTCTCTCAGCAAGGGAAAGAGTGCCGGTTTTGTAAGGCGTTACTGCGCACCCGCTCCCACATGGCGGCTTAGCACATGGCCCTTGCGTTACCTTATCCCTTCGCTACCAAGTCGGGATATATGGCCTCGTGTTCGCGCTCCGAGCGAACGAGGCGGGACCGCTGAAGGTCACTCCGCGACCCAGCCGGTCTTTACCGAGCTAGCCACCGTCATCATCGGCACGACCTGCGTCTCGCTCCGCGCGAGAACGCGTGCGCGCTACACGAGCGGCCATCGCGTAGGTGACGGCATCGGGATGCGTTGCACCCTCTCCGACCTGCCCTGTTCGAGAGCACGGCGAATAGGGCAAGCCGGGCAGCCGGTAGGGCTGCCCGAGCACTCACGTTCGAGAGCGCGCCATATCAATAGCGTTGGCCCGCCCTGACTCACGCGCCTCGACGGTCGCGGATGCGGTCAATCCTCGCTGGCGCTCCTGGCATCCAGGAGGTCCTGCACCTCATCGGAAAAGCGATAGCGCCTGAACTGCTCCGGCGGGACGCCGTGGTCGAGCAGGGCCTCCGCGCAGCCGGCGTGATCACCCGGTGCCGGCTCGCCGAGGTCATCGGCCTGCGACGCGAAGGACAGCGTGCCCAGGGCATTGTCGCCATAGCCGTGGCGCGTCTGCCAGTCGGCTCCGCTTTCGAGCAGGAGGCGCGTCATGGCGGCGTCGCCGGCGAAGATGGCCAGGTTGAGCGCCGTCGCCTGCCAGGCCGTCTTGACCTCGCGTGGCCAGCCGAGCGCGAGCATCGTCCGCACAGCATCCAGCCTGCCGATCGCCGCGAGCTGCGGCATGATCGTCAGCAGGCCCTCTTCCAGTCCCGCGATAAGACCAGGGTCATCCCGCAGGAAGGCGCGCGCGGCCGCTTCGTCGGCACGGCTGCAGGCGGCGACGAAGGACTCTGCCTGCGACAGCGGCTCTGCCGTTCCGGCCTGCTCCAGCAGTTCGGCGACATCCTCCCGTCCGAAAAGGCGGGCCAGCCGATAGGCGCTGCGACCCCGCCGATCGGCATTTCCGTTATCGACGCCAGCCGCGATCAGAGCCGCGACATGCTCCTTCGAACGGCCGCGCCGGATCGCATGGTGCAGCCAGTGCCCCTCGCCGCCCGCGGAGCCGTGAGAAAGCAGCAATCGCAGCCCGTCGATGCGATCGTAGTCGAGCGCGCGCCCGATCGCGTTCGTTCCCGCGACCCTGGCGCCGGCTTCGAGAAGCAGGCGTGCGCAGGCCGGGTCGGAACTCTCCATCGCATGATAGAGCGACTCGTTGTCGTTGGGATCGGCCCCCGCTTCGAGGAGAAGCTGCGTCATGCCGGGGTGATGGGTACGCCCGGCAGCGCCATAGAGCACGGAGAGCGGATTGTCCGGATAGCGTGGATCGGTCCAACGGCCATCAACGTCGGCGCCGCGATCGATCAGCAGCCGGGCGCTCGCGAGCAGTCTCGACGCAAAGGCCGGCTCCCAGATCAACTGGGAATTCGCGACCAGAGCCAGCGGCGGCATCGCGTAGGGGCCGGCCGGCCGGCTGGCGAAATCGGGGTCCGAGTCGAGCGCGGCTGCCAGCCTGCCGGCATCGCCGGTGAGACAGGCGAGCCAGGGGGGGCCGAGCGCCAACCCGGGCTCCGCCTCCAGCATGCGCAGCGAGAGCGTGCGTTCGCGCGCCCGTTCCGAGAAGATGAGTTCGAGCCAGCGGGCACGTCGCTCGGCTTCCGAACTGCGGCACCAGTCGACATGGCGCTTGAGCTCCAGCCAGGAGCGGAAGCCATGCTCGCGGGCGAGCACGGACTGGGAGTCGTGGAGCCGATAAGGCTGTCCGGCGACGAATGCGGCGGAGCGGCCCTGGGCCGCCGGCAACGTGGCCCGGAAGCGGGCGATCGCCGCGCCATCGCCGAAGCGGAATGCGCGCAAGAGCTGCTTGGCCTGCTTGCGCAGATGATCGAGATCAGGGGATGCGGGTAGTCTGGACATGACGCCTCCTGTGCATCAGGCCGAGAACCCGCAATCGGCTGCACGGAGGGCAGACAGGACGGTCGATCGTCGAGCGAGCAGGTTGAACCTTTTCCGCGGGTCCGGAGGCGTCTCGTTCCGCCTGCGTCTTGGATAGAGCTTGTCGCCCCCGCGCTCAAGCCCCCCGCATGGGGACAATCGTCATGCCCGCGACGTCGGCGCCATGGTCATGCCAAAACGTCATGATCGGGTAAGTTGTCGAGGCTGTGCATGAGACCGGCAAGGCTTTCAACCTTAAATTAGCATCACTCTAATCTATTGATCTTGAAGCATTTTTGCTTGTTACTCCGATAGCCTTCGCAGCATAAGCGCGGTTCCAGCCACGAGCCGCGCGGGTATGAGCGACAAGACAGCCGGGATCGCTGCGATCTATGCCGCCGAGCAGCACAAGCTGCAGCTACGGCTGATCCGGCGCGGGCTCGACGCGCAACAGGCCTCCGACGCCGTGCAGGACATCTTCCTGCGGCTGCTGCGTTCGCCGCCGGCCGAATTGCGCGATCCGGGAGCCTATCTGCGCCGTTCGGCCGATACGATGGCGGTCGATCACTGGCGCCGCCAGCAGCGCCATACCGCCCTGTTCGAGCCGTTGCCGCCCGAGGCACCGGCGGTCAGTGACGATACAGCATCGCTCGAGGGGCAGCTTCTCGCAGGCGAGCGCGACAGGCGCCTGCGCTGGGCGATCGAAGAATTGCCGCCGCGCAGCCGCGAGGTCCTGCTGCTGCACAAATACGAGGGGCTGAGCTATGTCGAGATCGGCTTGCGGCTCGGCATCGCCCGCAACACCGTCATGGTCCATCTCGCGAATGCCATGCGCAGCCTTCGTGCCGCGATGCGCGCTTCCGACTAATGCATACGGCGGCGCGGATCGTCTAATGAGAAAGGCTTCGTCCGGTTGCCAGAGCGGCCCTCGGCCGCAATGGTGGATTCGGCTTGGGATAGGTCGATGGCAGATCAGGCTGAGGAAACACCGGACGAGCAGGCCTTGCACTGGTTCGTGCGGCTGCGCGATGGCGAGGCCGAAGCGGACGCGCGCCGGAGTTTCGATGCCTGGCTGGCGGCGAGCCCCGACCATGCCCGCGCCTGGGCGGAGCTCGAAGCACTCTGGACCGATCTCGATCGCCTCGCGGCCCTGAAGGCGCCTGTGGCAACGCCGCCCAGTCGCGCAGTCGCTCCGGCGAGGCCACGGCGCTGGCGGCAGATCGCTTTCGCCCTGGCGGCATCGCTGGTGCTGGCCGCCGGGATCATGGGCATCCTTGCCCAATCCGGCCGGTTCGCGGATTTCCGGACGGCGGCGGGCGAGCGCAGCACGATCGCGCTCGCCGATGGTTCGCAGGTCGAGCTCGCGCCGGCCTCCGCGATCGATGTCGATCTGACGGGCTCGCGCCGGATGATCAGGCTCGTCTCCGGCCAGGCCTTCTTCACCGTCGCGAAGGATCCGGCGCGCCCGTTCTCGGTCGCGGCGCGCGGCGGCACCGTGACGGCGCTCGGCACAGCCTTCGACGTCAAGCTCGGTCTCGGTGCAGCGGTTGCCGTCGCGGTCGATGAAAGCCGGGTCAAGGTCGAGGTGCCCGGCGTGTCCGGCGTCGTCGTCGGCCAGGGCCAGGGCGTCGGCTACGAGGGCGAGGCCATCTCGCCGCCGGGACCGCTCGATCCCGGCGAGATCGGCGACTGGCGCCGGGGCCGGCTGGTCTTCCACGATGTCCGGCTGGCGGAGGCCGTGGCCGATCTCGAACGCTATGGCGGCGGGCGCATCGGCATCCTGTCACGCGAGGCGGGCCAGCGCCGCGTGACGGCCGTGCTGGATGCGCGCGATCCGGCCAAAGGGCTGGACATGCTCGCCGGCGGCCTGGGGCTGCGCGTGATCCGCCCCTTCGCCTGGCTGACGCTGCTGCTTCCAGCCTGAAAAATTTTTGCGGCGCCCTAATGAGTCGGGCCGCGGCCGGCGTCTTACCCTTGCGAGGGCCTGAATCGTTTCGACCCTCTTGTTAATTTTGGGGATCGACAATGGGTACTCGGGTCGGAGCGCGGCTTGTCCGCCAGGCGAGACTGGCTGCGGCTTTGTGCGCGACCGCCTTGGCGGCGGGAGCGGTCACGCTGCCGGCGATGGCGCAATCCGTCCGCACGCTCGATATCCCCGCTCAATCCGTTTCCTCCGCGCTGATCGCGTTCTCGCGCCAGACCGGCGTCGCGGTCGTCGCCCCGGCCTCGGCCACGGCCGGGAAGCGCTCCGCCGCCGTCAACGGCGCCTTGTCGTCCGAAGCGGCGCTGTCCCGGCTTCTGGCCGGCACCGGCCTCAGTTTCCGCTTCACCGGCGCGACGAGCGTGACGGTCAACGCCGGAACACCCCCCGCCGCGGCAGGCGGAGCGGTGCCCGAAGGCACCATCGCGCTCGATACCATCGACGTCATGGGCAATCCGCTGGTGCGCGGTGGGGTCGGCGAATTCGTCATCGGCCCGCGCGAGCTGGAGCGCAGGAATCCGTCCGATGCCCGGGACGTCTTCGCCGGCGAGCCGCGCGTGAAGGTCGGCGGCTCAACGCCGATGTCGCAGAAGATCTATGTCAACGGCGTCGAGGAAACCAATCTGGCCGTCACGGTCGACGGCAGCCGGCAGAACAACAAGGTCTTCCACCATAACGGCACGAACCTGATCGACCCCGCCTTCATCAAGGCCGCGCGGGTCGATGCCGGCGTTGCCCCGGCCGATGCCGGCCCCGGCGCACTGGCTGGTGCCATCGCCTACGAGACCAAGGATGCGCGCGATTTCCTCTCCGGCAACGGCGTCGGCGCCTTCGCGAAGACGCAGTTCAACAGCAACGGCTCGATCTTCACCAACAGCCTGTCCGGCTATGGCCGCTACGAGGGCTTCGATATCCTCGCCTATGGCACGCTCGGCAAGGGCGGCACCTACAAGGCGGGCGACGGCCGCGAGGTGCTCGGCACCAAGACGGATCTGCTGAGCGGGCTGTTCAAGCTCGGCTGGGAAGCCCCCTCAGGCGACCGCTTCCAGATCAGCCACGAGCGCGTCCGCGACGACGCGATCCGCCCGTTCCGCGGCAATATCGGCTTCATCACCGGCCGCCCGGCCTGGGAGCCGCGGGTGCGCCGCTACGAGATCGACCGGCAGAACACGGTCTTCACCTATAGCCGGACATCACCGATCGGCCTGTGGGACCCGAAGGCCGTCCTTGCCTATAGCCGCACCGAGATCGACACGCCGATCTTCGAGCGGCCGGTGGGTGGGAACCCGCTGCCCGTCACCTATCCCGGCACCGGCGTCACCGACAGCTTCAACGGCAAGTTCGAGAACCGCTTCGGCTTCGGCGATTTCGGCAGCGTCACCGCCGGCGTCGATTTCTACAAGGACAAGGCGCTATACAAGGACCGTAACTTCCGCGTCAGCGAGAAGGCCAGCAATCTCGGCATATATGCGCAGGCGCGGCTGAAGCCGTTCGAGCGCATGCGCCTGTCCTTCGGCCTGCGCGGCGACCGCCAATGGTTCACCGGGACGACGGGAGAGGAATTCGACAATGCCGGCCTCTCCCGGAATATCTCGGGCGAGTTCGACATCATCCCCGAGCATCTGACGGTTCGCGCCGGCTATTCCCATGTCTGGGGCGGTGTCGCGCTGGCCGAGAACTTCATCATGAACACCGCCTGGCGTTATGGCCGCGGCGTCCGGCCGGTCCATTCGGACAACCTGATCGCCGGCCTGGTCGGGCGCTGGAACGGCTTCACGCTCGAAGGTTCGGTCTTCCGCATCGAGGTCGAGAATGCCCGCGCGGCACGCTTCGCCGTCGCCAGCGCCGCGCTGGTGCGCGAGATCGAATCGCAGGGCTACGAGATCGGCCTCGGCTATGCCTGGGAAGACGGCTTCATCCGCGCGAAATATGCCAGCGTCGATGTCCGGATCGACAACCAGCGCGCCGACTCCGATACCGGCACCTATCTGGCGACCCCAATCGGCGACGTCTTCACGGTGACGGCGGCGCATACCTTCAAGCAATGGGGTGTGACCGTCGGCGCCGATGTCGAGATCGTGCGCGACTACAAGAAGGTCGCGCCGGGCAACCTGCCGCTCAAGGGCTACGAGGTGGTCAACCTCTTCGCCGAATACAAGCCGGTGCAGATTCCCAACCTGACCTTCCGCGCCGAGGTCAAGAACCTGCTCGACAGGACCTATGCCGACCGCGCCACCTACGGCCAGGAATTCGGCACGGTGACGCCGCTCTACCAGCCCGGCCGCGCGGTCGTGCTGAGCGCCTCGGCGCGGTTCTGATGCGCATCCTCGGCCTTCTCGCCCTGATGGCGCTGCTGCTGCCGTCGCTGGCGAGCGGGCGGGAGCTCGTCGACCTCGCCGGCCGCAAGGTCAGCGTTCCCGACAAGGTCGAGCGCATCATCATCGGCGAAGGGAGGCATCTGCCGGCCCTCGCCATCCTCGACCGCGCCGACCCGGTCGCGCGGCTTGTCGGCATGATGGGCGATTACGAGGCGGTCGATCCGATCAGCTACCGGCGCTATCGCGAGCGCTTTCCGGCGCTCGACGCGGTCAAGCGGATCGGGCGCAACACGCGCGACACTTTCAGCATCGAGCAGGCGATCTCGGCTGCGCCGCAGGTCGCGATCTTCGGTCTCTACGGCCATGGCCCGGATACCCGCTCCGGCGAGGTCATCCGGGCGCTGGAGGCAGCCGGTGTTGCCATCGTCTTCATCGATTTCCGCAGCGACCCGCTGGCCAACACGCCGAAATCCATGGAGTTGCTCGGCGCATTGCTCGGCCGCGAGGCCGAGGCCGCCGAATTCATCGCGGCCTGGCGGGCGGCCCTGGCCACCGTCACCGACCGTCTGGCCACGGCCAAGCCGAAGCCCGCGCGCGTCTTCGTCGAGAGCCGCGTCGGGCTCGGCACCGGCTGCTGCGAGACCATGACGCGCGGCATGATGGGCCGCTTCGTCACCGCGGCCGGCGGCGTCAACATCGCCGACGACCTCATCCCGGGCGAGGCCGGCGTGGTCAATCTGGAATGGCTGATCTCGAACCCGCCCGAAATCTATATCGGCACGGCGATCGGCAACGGCTTGCAGCCCCCCGATGCGCCCTGGCTGGCGCTCGGCCCCGGCGTCGATGCGGCAAGGGCCCGCGAACTGCTCGTCCGCTCGATGACACGCACCGGCATCGCCGGGCTCGAACCGGTCCGACAGGGGCGCGTCCACGCCGTCTGGCACCATTTCTACAACTCGCCGTTCAACGTCGTCGCCGTGCAGGCCTTCGCGCAATGGCTGCATCCGCAGCTCTTCGCCGATCTTGATCCGAAGGCGCTGCTGGCGACGCTGCAGCAGCGCTTCCAGCCCGTAGCGCTGGACGGCACCTACTGGACGAGCCTGCGCTGAGGTGAATGCAATGACCGGGACGGACAATTGCCAGCACAGCCATGCGGAGGTCGCGACCGCCAGTGCCTCGCGCTATCTCCAGCAACTTTGCAAGCATTTCGGCCACAAGGTCGAAGCCAGCTTCGACGAGAAGGCGGGCATCGTCAGGTTCTCGATCGGCGATTGCCGGCTCCTGGCGGAGGCCGATGTGCTTCGCCTCTCCCTCGATGCGCCGGATGGCGAGGCGCTGCTGCAATTGCAGGATGTCGTCGCGAGCCACCTCGTCCGCTTCGCCTTCCGTGAGCCCCTCACGGTCGAATGGCGGGCCGGGCCTGCCGGCTCCCGGCCCTTGCAGGGCTGATGCCGCCATCGGCGAGATGGCGGGGCGCGGGGTTCAGCTCTCGAAATAGCTGGTGTTGCGCCCACCGATCACGATGTCCCATCGGTACAGAGCCTCGCCATCGGCCCCCTGCCCGGCGGCTTGCCCGAAATGTCGCTGTTGCGCCTCGCCGAGCAGGATGAACATCGGGTCGCGGGCGAGATGGGAATCGCCTGCGAAATACATCTGCGCGATCAGGCGAGCAGAGCCGCCGCGGACCGAGACATGGACATGGGACGGCCGCCAGCGATCGATGTCGGGGCGCGCCAGGTAGGAGCCGGGCCGGATCGTGCGGAAGCGGTAGCGCCCCTGATCGTCCGTCATCGTTCGGCCGAAGCCGAGGAAGTTCGGATCGAGGCGCTCGCGGACAGGGTCCTTCACATGGGTGTAGCGCCCCCATCTGTTGGCGTTCCAGATCTCGACCAGCGTGTTGCGGACGGGGCGCCCGAACTCGTCGAGGACATGGCCCGAAATCTCGATGACCTCGCCTTCGGCCTGCGGGCGACCGGGCGCGATGCGGGTCAGGTCGCTCTCGCCGATCTTGAGGCCCGGCAGATCGGCGACCCACGGAACGAAGCTCAGGCGCGCCGCCTGGGGAATGAGATGCAGGCGTTCGCTCGGCACGCGCCGTTCCGCCGCCCCGTCGGTCGGTCCGGGCAGCATCAGGCGTCCTCGGTTCATGATCATGAGCGTGCTCCGCCGTTCGTCAGCTCGAGAGATCGTCGAAGAATGGGGTCTCGCCCGCACCGCGCATCACGATCGCGATCTCGTAGATCGCGGGACTGCTGCTCGGGGCGGATGCCAGTCTGGCGACAAGGCGGCCGCGCAGCTCCGCCGGGAGGCTTTCGAGCAGGGGGTCGCGCGCATTCGCTTCGGGCTCGTCGTCGAAGAAGATCTGCGTGACCAGCCGGGTGATCCCGTCCGAGAAGATCGTCAGGGTGATATGCGGCGCGCGTGCGCCCGTGCCCTTTTCCGCGGCGATCGCGCCGGGCTTGATGGTCTTGAAGGCGAACGGCTCCAGGGTCGTGATCAGCCGGCCGTACCCGTCGAAATACGGATCGAGCAGAGGGTGATCCTGCAGGCCGGGCGTCCGCAGGATTCCCGCCGCGTTGGCCTGCCAGAATTCCAGCAATGCGTCGTCGACCGGCTGCCCCTCGCAATCGAGAAGGCGCCCCCGCAGGATGATCGGCTTGCCCTGCGGCCCGACGCTGAGCCCGTGATGCAGCCGCGTCAGGTCGCTCCGGTCGCCGTCGACGAAGGAATAGGGATAGTAGGGACCGACCGTATCCTCCGCGAGAGGCGCCAGACGATTGGTGGAGAAAGACGGGCCAGTCATGTCGTTGTCTCCAATAGCGGCGACCGCCGCCCTCCATCTCTCCGGCGCTGATCCACTGCCTCCGAATCAGCCGCTTGCCTGCGCATTGCGTTACGCATCGACCATCCGTGAACGTGTGCGCCTGAAGGATGGGACAAGGATCATCACAAGCAGCGCAGCCGCTGCGACAAGGAGGACAATGCAGATCGGGCTCGTGAAAATCTGGACGTCGCCGCCCGAGATGAGCATCGCACGGCGCAGGTTCTCCTCCATGGCTGGCCCCAGGATGAAAGCGAGCACCAACGGCGCCAACGGGCAATCCAGAAGGGTGAGCAGGATGCCGGCAAGGCCGAACGCGGCCAGCATCGCGACTTCAAAGACGCTCATGTTCACCGAGTATATACCGATGCAGCAGAACAGCAGGATTGCCGGAAACATCAGCCGGTAGGGCACCTGCAGCAAGCGAACCCACAGACCGATCAGCGGCAGGTTGATGACGAGCAGCATCAGGTTGCCGACCCACATCGACGCGATCAAACCCCAGAACAAGGTGGGCTGCGCCGTGGACAGGTTCGGGCTCGGCGCGATGCCATGGATCAGCATGGCGCCGGCCATCATCGCCATGACCGAATTGCTGGGGATGCCGAGCGCGAGCAGCGGGATGAAGGAGGCCTGCGCCCCGGCATTGTTGGCGGCCTCCGGGCCTGCCACGCCTTCGATCGCGCCCTGACCGAACTGGTCCGGCGACGAAGACAGCTTCTTCTCCGTCGAATAGGCGGCGAAGGAGGCCAGCATCGCACTGCCGCCGGGAAGGATGCCGAGCACCGCGCCGATCCCGGTGCCGCGCAGGGCTGCCGGCCAGGCCCGGCGCCAGTCCTCCGCGGTGAGACGCAAGGCCGAGACGGGCTGCGCCCGCCCACCCTCCTCCTGCGGCCGCGCCAGATTGAGCGCAACCTCGGCAATGCCGAAGACTCCCATCGACAGGGCGGCGATGCCGATGCCGTCCCGCAGTTCGTTAACACCGAACGTGAAGCGATCGAGGCCGGTATTGACGTCGGCTCCGACCGACCCGAGGAGCAATCCGAGCAGGATCATCCCGATCGACTTCAGCAGCGAGCCTTGCGCGAAGACGATGGCGGCGATCAACCCGAGGACCATCAGGCAGAAATATTCGGCCGGGCCGAAGCGCTGCGCGGCGACAGTCAAGACCGGACTGAAAAAGGCGATCAGCAGCGTCGTGATCGTGCCGGCCAGGAAGGAGGAGAGCGCCGCGGTGGCAAGCGCCGTGCCTGCCCTGCCCCTGCGCGCCATCTCGTAGCCGTCGAGACAGGTGACGACGGAGGACGATTCTCCGGGCAATCGCATCAGAATGGCGGTGGTCGAGCCCCCGTACTGCGCGCCGTAATAGATGCCGGCCAGCATGATCAGGGCGCCGGTCGGCTCAAGGTAATAGGTCAGCGGCAACAGCATCGCCATGGTGGCGATCGGCCCCAGGCCGGGAAGCACGCCGATCAGCGTTCCGATCAGCGCGCCGACAAAGCAGTACCAGAGATTGATCGGGGTCGCTGCGACGGCCAGCCCGCCTGCGATGGAGGAAACGATCTCGCTCACAGCGGCCAGACCTGAACCGAGAGCCTGAGGACATAGCCGAACAGCACGGCAGCAAAGCCTGCAAAGACCAGCGCGACGACCGGGACCTCCCGCCAGCGCGCCTGCGGATCGCCGAGCGCCGCGGCCAGGACGCAGGCGAGGCAGGCGACGAACAGGCCGGCGCGCTCGATCAGCAGGCCGAACAGCAGGATCGCCAGGCTGACACTGAAGGCGGCGCGCAGCGGGAAGGCGGGCCACCTCCTCGGGCGCCATCCAGCTCCCCGCACGGCGAGCAGGAGCCCGATGACCAGCAAGCCCGCGGCAACGGCGCGCGGGATATAGCCCGGCCCCATGTCCAGCGAGCTGCCGGCCGGATAGTCGCGGCCGATGAAGAGCGCCAGGAGCCCGAAAACGGCGAACAGGAGCCCGGCCGCGAGATCTCCGCCCGTGCTTGCCGACGCGACACCGGGCTCCCCTGCTCGCGCCGGCCCGGCTTCGTTCTTTTCCTGCATGCCTCATCGCTCCGCGAAACGGCTGCCACGCCCATTATACCTATAGGCTAGTTTTATAGACTATTGCCAAGCAAGCAAGCTGCACGATACGATCTGCGCCGTGCGAACCGCTCCGGAGACGAGATGCCCATCGAGACGATCAGGACGGTCGCGATCGACCAGCGGTTGACCGATCCCGAATGGCGCTTTGCGCAGGGGCCGCTCGCAGGGATACGGGGCTTCGCCATCATCGTGACAGATGCGCAGGGCGTGGAAGGCTACGGCTACATCCGCGCGATGCCGCCCTGGACGGAGCCGCTCGCCGTGGTGAAGGCGACCTTCGACTATCTCTGCGAGGGACTGGTCGGACAGGACGAGACCGCGATCGGCGCCATCATGGACGGGCTGGATCGACGGCTCCATGGCGCCCTGCCGGTCAAGGCCGGAATCGAATGCGCCTTGCTCGACCTGCGCGCCCGTGCGCTCGGCGTACCCTTGCACGACCTGTATGGCGGCAAGCGGCAGGAGCGTTTCGCCAATACCCGGATCATTCCCCTGAAATCGCCGCAACGCATGGCGGAGGTTGCCGTCGAGCTGGCGGAGGCCGGCTTCCGGCACCTGAAGGTCAAGGTTTCCGGCGAGCCCGAGCTCGATATCGCGCGCGTCCGCGATGTGCGCTCGGCTGTCGGGCCGGATGTCGCGCTGATGATCGATGCCAATGAGTCCTACCCGCCCAAGCTCGCGGTGCGCACCATCAACGCCATGGCCCGCTACGGCCTGGAGCTGGTCGAGCAGCCCACCTCCGCCCGCGACTTCAAGAGCCTGATCGCCGTGGCCTCCGCCCTCGACATACCCGTCGAAGCGGACGAGAGCGCCCAGGACCTGCAGTCGATCCTGCGGATCGTGGAAACGGGCCATGTCGCCTCGATCAACCTGCGCATCCTCAATCATGGCGGCCCTAGCCGCACCGCGCAGGCGATCGCGATCTGCCGCGCCGCGCATGTCGATTTCCGCTTCGGCGCCGTCTTCGGTTCGAGCATCGTCCATGCCCATACCCTGCATCTGGCAGCCAGCCTGCCGCCGCCCCGCTTCCCCCACGAATTCTCCGAGATGGCGCTGCTGGACAACGACCTCTTCTCGGGGCTGCACCTGGAGGCCGGAACGATCGCCGTGCCGGACGGTGTCGGCACGGGTCTCGTGTTCGACGGCTGAGCGCCGCGGGCTCAATCGAACTTCAGCCCGGCCTTGGCGATGATCTCGGCATAGATGTCGCGATCCTGCGCGACGGTCTTTCCGAAATCGGCAGCCGGCTGATAGGCCGGCTCGCCGCCGAGCCCGCGCAGCTTCTCCTGCGTGGCCGGATCGGCCATCACCCGCGCCAGCGTCACGTTCAGCTTGTCGGCGATGCCTGCTGGCATGTTCGCGGGACCGACGAGGCCGACCCAGGAATGAGCGACGAACTGCGGAAAGCCGCTTTCCTTCATCGTCGGCACATCCGGGAATTCCGGCGAGCGCTTCTCGTTGGTGGTGGCGAGGATGCGGATCTTGCCGGCCTTGGCGAGCTCCCCGAGTTCGCCGCCGATCATCAGCGGGATGTGGCCCGCGACGATATCGTTCAGGGCCGGGCCGCTGCCGCGATAGGGAACATGCTTGAGCGCCGCGCCGGATGCGATGCTGACGAGTTCACCCGCCAGATGGCTATAGGTTCCGACGCCGCTGGAGGCGTAGCCGATGCTGTTCGGCTTCTGCTTCGCGAGCGCCACGAGCTCGGCCATCGACTTGGCCGGCAGGCCGGGATAGGCGCCGATGAAGGTGAAGCCCTCGATGAGCCGCGCCACCGGCGTGAAATCCTTGACCGGGTCATAGGGCAGCTTCTTGTCGACATTGGGCAGGATGGAGAGCACGCCGGCCGAGCAGAGCAGCAGCGTATGGCCATCGGGCTGCGCCTTGGCGACGAAATCAGCGCCCGTCGCGCCTCCGGCGCCGGGACGGCTTTCGACCAGGAAGGGCTGACCGAGATCCTTGCTGAGGGCGTCCGCGATCAGGCGCGCCACGGCCTCGACCCGCCCGCCCGGGGCGAAGGGAACGATCATGCGGACAGGTTTCGTCGGGTAGCTCTGGGCGGCCGCCTCCGTCGCTGCGGTGCCCAGCAAGGCGGCGATGATCGCCAGGAATTTCAAGCTCGACGCTCTCATTTCAAGTCTCCCCTTCTATTGTTGTCGTTTTTGGATCTGTCGCGCTGGCTTGGCGCCTGTCTCGACGCATCGCCCGGTCCCCACCGGGCGCGAAAGAGCAAGCGCACCCTGCTTTCGCAGGGCGCTTCAGGAAGCAGCGCGTCTGTCAGCGGACCGGCGGGGCATATTGCAGGCCGCCCTTCGACCAGAGATTGTTGGCGCCGCGCGGAATGCCCAGCGGCGAAGACGGTCCGAGATATGTCTCGTAGCTCTCGCCGTAATTGCCGACCTGCTTGACGATCCGGTAGGCCCAGTCCTTGGTCAGCCCGAGGCCCTCGCCGAGATTGCCGTCGACGCCGAGGAAACGCTTGATCTCCGGATTGGCCGATTTCAGTTGCTCGTCGACATTGCCCGAGGTGAGGCCCAGTTCCTCGGCATTGACCATCGCGTAATGCGCCCAGCGGACGATGTTCGCCCAGGCTTCGTCACCGCGGCGCACGGCCGGCCCGAGCGGCTCCTTCGAGATGAGCTCTGGCAGGATCACGAAATCCTGCCCGTTGGCGACCTTCAGGCGGTAGGCGTAGAGCGCCGATGCGTCGGTCGTGAAGACGTCGCAGCGGCCGGTCTCGAAGGCCTTGATGGCCTCATCGCCCGAGGCAAAGCTCACCGGCTCGTATTTCATCCCGTTCTTCTGGAAGAAGTCGGCGATGTTCAGTTCGGTCGTCGTGCCGCCCTGGACACAGACGGTCGCGCCGCCCAGGTCCTTCGCGGATTTGATGTTCATCGACTTTTTGACCATCAGCGCCTGGCCGTCAAAATAGGTGATCGCCGAGAAGGACAGGCCGAGCGTCGTATCGCGCGACAATGACCAGGTGGTCTGGCGCGAGAGCACGTCGACCTCGCCGGATTGCACGACCGCGAAACGGTCCTTTGGATTGAGCGAGATGTATTTGACCTTCTTGGCATCGCCCAGGACCGTCGCAGCGACGGCGCGGCAGAGGTCGACATCGAGCCCGCCCCATTGTCCCTGCGCATTCGGCAGCGAGAAACCGGGGACACCCGGGCTCGTCCCGCAAATCAGCTCGCCACGCTCCTTGACCTTCTCGAGCGTGCCGGCCTGCGCGGTCGCGGCCAACCCCACGATCGCCGCTGCCGCGAAAGCAGCATGAAATGCCTTCATCGTTTCCTCCCGCTTATTTTTAAAAGGACATAAGACTAGCCTATTGATGCAATAGACCGCCGTCAACCGCGACCGCCATTCGCCCCTGAAAGCGCTGCGCTACGAGTTTCGTTATAATTTGCAGGCTTGTAGCGATCCAATGCCGCCAACCTCAATATGCCATCCCGCTCGACAGGTCAGCCTCAGGTTGTTATAGGCCATAAAACTGAACTAATAGATTTGCGCCGATAGGCCGGGAGCGTGCAATGGGCGATATGACACTTCACTGGTCGCCTCGGTCGCCTTTCGTGCGGAAAGTGATGCTGGCCGCGCATGAACTGGGCCTCACCGACCGGCTGACGCTGCGGCGCACGGTCGTGCAGATGACGAAGCCGAACCCGGACCTGCTGCCCGACAATCCGCTGAGCAAGATTCCGACGCTGGTCCTGGCCGATGGATCGGCGCTGATCGATTCCGGGGTGATCTGCGAGTATCTCGATTCACTCGCCGGTGGCGGGCTCATCATTCCCGTTGCGGGACCAGAGCGCTGGAGCGAACTCAGCCGTCACGCGTTGGCGACCGGATTTCTCGACCTGCTGATTCTCTGGCGCAACGAGCGCAACAAGCCCACGGAGAAGCAGACTGAGGAGTGGCTGTCGAGCTTCGCCACCAAGGCATCGGCCTCTCTGGCACGTTTCGAGAACGAGGCCGGTCCGATCGCGCCGGGGCCGCTGCCGCTTTCAGGGATAGCGCTCGGCTGCTGCCTGTCCTATCTCGACTTCCGCTTCACCGATCTGGACTGGCGGGCAGGCCATCCCCGGCTCGCGCAATGGCACGACGCTTTCCGCCAGCGGCCCTCTGCCATCGCCACGGAGGTTCGGGACGATGGCTGATGTCCGGCGCCAGGGGCCCCTCTCCCATGTCCGGGTCCTCGATCTCAGCCGAATCATGGCCGGTCCATGGGCGACCCAAATCCTCGCCGATCTCGGCGCCGACGTGATCAAGGTCGAGCGCCCGGAGGCCGGCGACGACACGCGGGCCTGGGGGCCACCCTATCTCAGGGACGAGGCCGGCAATCCGACCAGCGAAGCCGGCTATTATCTCTCGGTCAATCGCGGGAAGCGCTCGATCACCGTCGATATCACCAGCGCGAAAGGGCAGGACATCATCCGCCGGCTCGCTGCCAAAAGCGACATCGTCGTCGAGAACTACAAGGTCGGGACGCTCAAGCGCTATGGCCTCGATTACGAGGCGCTGAACGCGATCAATCCGCGCCTGATCTTCGCCTCGGTGACCGGTTTCGGGCAGAGCGGCCCGCGCAAATCCGCCGCGGCCTATGATTTCGCGATCCAGGCCATGGGCGGCCTGATGAGCGTCACCGGCGAACGCGACGGCATGCCCGGCGCCGGGCCGCAGAAGGTCGGCGTCCCCATCGTCGACATCATGACCGGCATGTATACCGCGGTCGGCGTGCTGGCAGCGCTCGTCCGGCGCAACGAGACCGGCAAGGGCGACAATATCGATCTCGCCATGCTGGACGTTCAGACCGGCTTCCTCGCCAACCAGGCAATGAACTGGCTGGTTTCGGGCCGCGCGCCGGTGCGCGGCGGCAATCGCCATCCCAATATCCAGCCTCAGGACGTCTTCCCCTGCGCCGACGGCTTCATCGTGCTGGCGGTCGGCAATGACGGGCAGTTCGCCAAGCTCTGCGAGGCCCTGGGCGAGGCGCAATGGGCGCGCGATCCGCGCTTCGCCACCAATCCGGCGCGCGTGACCAACCATGGCTTGCTCGATCCGCTGCTGCGGACGGCTTTCGGCCAGCTCAACCGCGACACGCTCATCGCCGCGCTCGATGCGGCCGGCGTGCCCTGCGCACCGATCAACACGGTGCCGGAGGTGTTCGACGATCCTCAGGTCAAGCACCGCGGCATGCTGCGCCAGTTGCCGCATCCGCTCGCCGGCAAGGTTCCGCAGATCGTGAGCCCGCTGAACTTCGAGAACGAGCCGCTCTCATTCGACCGCCCCCCGCCCTTGCTCGGGGAGCATACCGACGAGATCCTCCGCGACATCGGCCTGGCCGAACAAGCTTGATGGAACACAGCATGGGGCGCCTTCACCTCCCGGCCGTCGACGAGATGACGCCCGATCAGCGCAAGGTCTATGACGAGGTCGTCTCCGGGCCGCGCGGGCGATTGGTCGGACCGCTGCGCGCCGTCATCCATAGCCCGGAGCTTGCCACGCGCTGGTCCCGCCTCGGCGAGTTCCTGCGCTATTCGACGCTGCTGCCGGCCAGACTCAACGAGCTCGCCATCATCGTGGTCGGGCGCCACTGGAACAGCCAGCTCGAATTCCACATCCATGCGGAAGCGGCGAAGGTCGCGGGCCTGGGTGCCGATTGCATCGAAGCCATCCGGCTGGGCAAGGCCCCGGTCTTCGCCGAGGACGAGGAGCGCGAGATCTACGACTATGCCCGCCTGCTCGTGCAGACCGGCACCGTTCCCGACGGCGTGCATGCGGCGATCGTCGAGCGCTGGGGTGAGCGCGGGGCGGTCGAGCTCACCGGCGTGATCGGCTATTACACGATGGTGTCGATGACGCTGAACGCCCACGGAATTCCCCTGCCGGACGGAGCGACGCCGCCTCTGCCCCTGTTGCAGGGCGGGCCGACGCGCCTGCCGGCTTCCGTACCGGTGTCTGAGGAAACCCGTCGTGACTGAAACGGTCGACCCGCGATCGCATCGGGCGCCCGGTTGGACGCTGCCGGCCGGCGCCTGCGACTGCCACGCGCATGTCTTTGGACCTTACGAACGTTTTTCAGTCTCGCACCAGATGCATTACGCTGCGCCTCTGGCTCCGGCCGCAGCGCATCGCGACATGCTGGCGACCACCGGCTTGAGCCGCGGCATTCTCGTCCAGCCGGGTGCCTATGGCGAAGATCCCGCTCCGATCGTCGACGCCCTGGCGCAAGGTGAAGGCCGCTTGCGCGGTATCGCTGCCGCGAGCGAGCGCGTGCCTCAGGCCGATCTCAACGCCTGGCATGCAGCGGGCATCCGCGGCCTGCGTTTCAACGACATGACCGTGCCCGGTGGAACCGGCCCCTTCCCGGGCTCGGTCGGGACCGCGTCTCTTGCAGCTATGGCGCCCGGCATGCGGGCGAGGGGCTGGCATGCGGAGGTCTGGGCGGGAATCGACCGCCATGCCGCCAACCTGCCGCTCTACCGCGCCAGCGGCCTGCCGATCGTGCTGGACCATATGGCCGGCCTGCAGATCGCACGCGGACTGGACGATCCGTCGTTCAGGGTGATCCTCGACGCGCTTCGGGAAGGCTGGCTCTGGGTCAAGCTCGTCCTGTGCCGCTGCTCGCAGGACTTTCCGGACTATGCCGATGCCCGGCCGTTCCACGATGCCTTGATCGCGGCCAACCCCGATCGCGTGATCTGGGGTTCGGACTGGCCGCACTTACGCCTCGCCGAGCGGGCGCCCGATATCGGGCACCTGCTCGACCTCTTCGCAGAATGGGTTCCGGATGCGGAATTGCGGCACCGGATTCTCGTCGACAATCCTCGTGAACTCTACGGGTTCTGATGCCGGCCCGTCCGGGTTCGTTACGGAGTTTCAGATGGCCAACGCCCTAGAGTGCCTGACGGTCGAGGTCAGCGATTTCGTCGCGACGGTGACGATCGACCGGCCCCCGGTCAACGCGCAGAATCGCCAGTTCCGGGAGGAGATCGTCGCCGTTTTCGACAGCCTGAGCGACCGCGCCGACGTGCGGGCGATCGTGCTGACCGGCGCCGGCAAGACCTTCTCGGCCGGCGCGGACCTGAAGGAGCGGCCGGGCCTCGCGGAGGAAGCCGGAGCCTATCCGCGCCATAACCGTCTGGTGCGCGCCTCCTTCGACACCGTGATGGAATGCGCCAAGCCGGTCATCGCCGCGGTCAATGGCGCGGCCATTGGCGCCGGCTGCGTGCTCGCCCTGTGCTGCGACGTCATCCTCGTGGCGGAGGAAGCCTTCTTCGCGATGACCGAGGTCGATGTCGGGCTCGCCGGCGGCGTCAGCCATGTCCGCCGCTTCTTCCGCGAATCCGATGCGCGGATGCTGATCTATACGGCGCGCCGGGTGCGTGGCGCGGAGCTCTACCGGATGGGCGTTGCCTCGGATTGCGTGCCGGGCGAGCGCCTGCTCGGCTTGGCGCAGGAGATCGCGCGCGAGATCGCGTCGAAAAGCCCTTCGGCGGTCCAGGCGGCCAAGCGCTCCTTCAACGTCACCGAGGGCCTCGAACTGCGCGACGGCTATCGCTTCGAGCAGTCGCAGACCGTGGCGCTGGCATCCTCCGATGATACGAAGGAGGCGCAGCGCGCTTTCGCCGAGAAGCGCAAGCCGGTTTTCGAGGGCTAGATGGACATGGCGGAGATCGTCACCCTGCACCATGCCTCCGACGGCGTCGCGGTCATCACGCTGAACCGCCCGGAGCGGCGCAACGCGCTGAACCTAGACATCAAAGCGCGCATCGCCGACGCGGTGCTGGCGCTCGAGGCGGATGCGAGCGTGCGGGTCATCGTGCTGACCGGCGCGGGCGGCTATTTCATCGCCGGCACGGATATCGCCGAGATGGAGCCGATGAGCCCGGCCCAGCACCAGGCCCTCGCGACCGACCGGATGTTCACGGTGCTGCGGCGCTGCCCGAAGATCCTGATCGCGGCGGTCGAGGGCTATGCCCTCGGCGGCGGCTGCGAGACCGCGCTGTGCTGCGACATGATCATCGCCGGCGAAGGGGCGCGTTTCGGCCAGCCGGAAATCCGCGTCGGCATCATGCCCGGTGCCGGCGGCACGCAACGCCTGCTGCGGACCATCGGCAAGTATCGCACGATGAAGCTCGCCCTGACAGGCGACCCGTTGACCGCGACCGAAGCGTTCCAGGCCGGCCTGCTCTCGGAGGTCGTGCCCGATGGCAGCGCCCTCGACCGCGCCCTCGCCATCGCCGGGACCGTCGCCGCGATGCCGCCGCTTGCGGTCCAGGCGATCAAGGAAGCCGTGCAGCTCGGACAGGACGTGCCGCTGGAGACGGCGCTCGCGCTGGAGCGCAAGGCCTTCGTCCAGCTTTTCGACACGCAGGACCAGAAGGAAGGCATGCGCGCCTTTCTGGAAAAGCGGCCGCCGCAATTCAAGGGAGGCTGACCGCTAGCGCAGCTTCACGTCAAATTTGACGACATCGCCGCGATAGATGCCCTTGGCGTCGAGCACCAGCACGTCGTTCTGGTCCAGCGCCTGCCGATGGACGAAGGCGACCGGAGAATCCAGGGAGATTCCGAGCGCCTCGCTGGTCTCGATATCCGCCGTGCCGATGGTCAGGGTCTGGCGCGCATCGGCGATCTCGACGCCCTCGACTTCGGAGACCAGGCGCAGCGCCGTCTTCGATTCGAGGTCGCGCTGGGTGATGCGATCGCGAAGCCGCTCGTCGACATGCAGATCGGCGAGAAGGAAGGGCTGTCCGTGCCGCCAGTGCCGGCGCCGGACATGTCGATAGACGGGCGCGAGCGTTCCGATCTGCCCCTCGAAGGCATTCAGCACTTGATCGGGCTCGTCATGGAGGATTTCGATCGTCGCGTCGTAATTCGGGCGCAGCAGCCCGGACCAGTCCGTACCGACCGCGCACCACAGATTCTCCGCCGGCCGCCGACGCACGAATGTCCCGCGCGCCCGGTAGCGCTCGATCAGCTCCTCGCCCTCGAGCAGGTCCAGCGCCTGACGGATCGTCGCGCGTGCGACGCCGCATTCGGTCGCGAGCTCGTCGACGGTCGGGATCTGCTCCCCGACCTGCCATTGCCCGGCCTCGATCCGGCGCCGGAACAGCGTGGCGAGCTGGTGATAGCGGGAAATGCCGGTGCGTTTGAAATCCAACGGCTTCGAAGAAACGCTGCGAACGATCATGCGGCTCCCAATGCGACCTGCGTCGCTCGACACGCTACCGCAATGGCGGGCGATTGACGAGCAGCAAGCCTGCTATTAATTCAATGAACTAGCTTATTGTCCTTTTTGAGCAGCCTGACAGCATCGCGGGCAAGCTCCAGATCGCCGCCGAGACGGATCACCATGCAGACTATCGTCGAGATCACCGGCCGCAACCTGTCTCCGGCGGCGATCGTCCAGGTCGCTCGTTCCGGAGCGCGCGTGGCTCTCGCGCCAGAGGCGATCGAACGTATCGGCCGTGCCCGCGCGGTCGTCGACGAGGTCGTCCGCAAGGGTGAGAAGATCTATGGCGTCACCAGCAGCGTCGGCGCCAAGACCGGCACGATGCTCGCTCCCGACCGAATTCCGGAGTTCAACCGCCGCCTGCTCCTGACGCACAACATGGGGCACGGCCCCCTCGCCTCGCGGGAAACCGTACGGGCGATGATGGTCGTCCTGCTGAACAGCATGGCGACCGGTTATCTCGGCGTGCGGCAGGTCATGGCCGAGATTCTGGTCGAGGCGCTGAACACAGATCGCCGGATCGACGTCCATCTCTGGGGCTCGATGGGCCAGAGCGACATGTCGCCGATCGCCGATCTCGCGCTGGAGCTCTACAAGGATCACGATTTCGCAGCCGGCGAGGCGCTCGCCCTGCTCAATTCCAGCGCGCTGTCGATCGGCACGGCCGCCCTCGCCTTCCACGACCTGGCACGCATGCTCGACCTCGCGACGCTGGCCGGCGCCTTCAGCATGGAGGGCTTTGCCGCGAATCCGTCGATCGTCTCGGAAGCGGCGCTGAACTCCCGCCCCTTCGACGGCGTGCTGCGCCATGGCCGCGCGATCCGGACCTATCTGGACGGCAGCTACCTGACGCAACCCGGCGGGCCGCGCCACATCCAGGACCCGCTGAGCTTCCGTTCGTTGCCGCTGATCCATGGCTCGGCCGCCGACAGCTTCGCCTTCGCCGGCAAGCAGCTCGCCATCGAACTGGGCGCGAGCCAGAATAATCCCATCGTCGCGATCGAACAGCGCCAACTGGTCTCGGTCGCCAATTTCGACATGGTCGCGCTGGCGATGGCGCTGGATGTCGCCCGGCTCGCCATGGTGCCGGTCGTGACCAGCTCCACCGAACGCCTGGCCAAGCAAGCGGATTCATTCTGGTCGGGGTTGAGCGTCGGCCTGATCGAGGAAGACGGCGTCGGCCTGCCGGGCTTTAACGGCCTCGCCCAATTCCACAAGTCGATCACCTCGGAGGCGCGGCTTCTCGGCGCTCCGGTCGTGAGCGAACTGGCCAGCTCCAGCCATTCCAACGGCAATCTCGATCGCGCGAGCATGGCCGGCCTCGCAGCCCGTCGGATGGCGGATATGGTGACGCTCTGCCGCTCGATCTTCGGCATGGAGCTCATGGTGGCGGCCCAGGCCGTCGAGATGCGGAAGGCCAAGCCGCTCGGCGCCGTCACCAGCCAGCTCTTCGCCTTCGTCCGGCAGGCTGTTCCCTACGCAGGCGCCGGGCAGCGCGTGCCGCATGCCGGAAAGCTGGTCGATCATCTCACCGACAACGGCGCCGAGATCGATCGCCTGCTCAAGATCGGCTCCGCTTCCGCGGGGTGATCGATCACGGCGTTGTTGCCGGCGTCACGGCTGCCTCGATCGGGCTCATGCCCTCATGGAAAGCCCGCCAACCTGCTTCCCGTCAGGCGCCCGGCCCAGGCAGAAGCAGCATCGGCCATGGTCCCGAGATGATCGGACACCGAAAACCCTGAGATCCGCTTGCGGGGCTTCAGGTCGTGATCGCCATCCTCCAGCCAGCGGAGGTCGATCGCCGGAGAGAGCCGATAGGCCGAGACTTCCTCCCGGGTGCCGAACTCGTCCCGCGTGCCCTGCACGATGAGCGTCGGAGTCTTCAGATCGACGAGATGCCCGGTTCGCAATTGCTCCGGCTTGGCGGGCGGATGGAAGGGGTAGCCGAGACAGAGCAGGCCGCCGATCCGGCCGCTTTTGAACAGCCCGTCGGCCACCATGCTGGCGACGCGACCGCCCATCGATTTGCCGCCGATGACAAGCGTTCCCGTGGCGGCGAGTGCTTCGATGGCGGCGAGATATTGCGGGTTCAGCTTTTCGGCGCGCGGCGGTGGCGGGCGAGAGGCTCCCTCGCGCCGCGCCGCCATGTAGTCGAACTCGAAGCGGGCGACGCGAAACCCAACCCCGGCCAGCGCCTTCGCTGCGGCCGTCATCGATGGCGAGTCCATCGGGGCTCCGGCGCCGTGAGCCAGGAGAATGGTCACATCGGCCTTGTCCGGGCCGTCGAAAAGAAACATCGCGTTGTCCTGCTTCGATGAACCGGCGGCTGCTCCGGGCCTCCTCAGCCTAGATCGCCTTTGTCACGCCCGATAGGACGCTCCCGTCTTCAGATGCACGAAGCCGCTGCCAGTGCGTGCTCGCCGGAACACTGAACCATCAGTCGATATTGACAGTTCCTGTATCCTGGATACCATTTTGCGGATCTTGGAGAAATCGATGGACCAAGTGCTCGAGTGGCGTAGCCAGTCGCGCCTTCTCGACGAGGTGGCACAGGTGCTGCGCGAGCGCATCTATGCCGGCGTCTACGCGCCCGGCGCGACGCTCCGGCAGGAGCGGATCGCCGTCGAGTTCGGCATCAGCCGGACGCCGTTACGGGAAGCGCTCCGCGTCCTGGAGCGCGATGGGCTCGTGGTCAACAAGCCGGGCAGCGGTGTCCGGGTCGCAACGGCCGACTTGCCGAAGCTGCTCGATGCCTATGCCGTGCGCGAGGCAATGGACGGCGTCGCGGCACGCAACGCCGCCGAGCGCGCGACCCCGGACGAGATCGAGAAGCTCGCCAAGCTGGTCGAGCTGCAGAAGAGGCTGATCAAGGACTGGAATCCGAGCGCCTATGTCCAGTCGAACGTCGACTTTCATCTGGCCATCATCGGCGTGGCCCGCAATGCCTCTCTGGCATCGCTGGTGCCGCTGCTGCATCTGACATCCCAGGTTTTCGCGCCGGCCCTCGCGCTGTCGAGCGAACGCGCTGGCACCGCGGTGGCCGAGCACATCGAGATCCTCGACGCGATCCGGAAGCGCAAGCCCGACGAGGCCGAGCGCGTCGCGCGCTCTCATATTCATGCGACCGCTGTCCGCCTCCAGGCACAGCTCGCCAAGCAACAGACGAAGACCGAGGCGTAACGTGAAGACCTATCGCAATTTCATCGCCAACGAATGGCGCGATTCCATCGATGGCGAGCTTATCGATGTGCGCAATCCCTCGACCGGCCAGGTCCTGGCCAGGCTGGCGCGAGGCCGGCGGGAGGACGTCGATCTCGCGGTCGCCGCCGCCCGGCAGGCGCTGTCCAGCGAATGGGGCCGGATGACCGCGACCGAGCGCGGGCGCATCCTGACCCGGATCGGGGCCGGCGTGCTCAGGAATATCGACCTCCTGACCGAGATCGAGGCGCGTGATGTCGGCAAACCGCTGACGCAGGCACGGGCCGATGTCGTCGCGCTCGCCCGCTATCTCGAGTTCTATGGCGCCTCAGCCGACAAGGTGCATGGCGATACCATCCCCTACCAGAACGGCTTCACCGTCCTGACGGTCTACGAGCCGCATGGCGTCACCGGGCATATCATCCCGTGGAACTACCCGATGCAGATCCTCGGGCGCAGCCTCGGCGCGGCGCTCGCCATGGGCAATGCCGCCGTGGTCAAGCCGGCGGAGGAAGCCTGCCTCACCATCCTCGAATTCGCGCGGATCGCGCAGGAAGAGGGGCTGCCTGCCGGTGCGCTGAACATCGTCACGGGCTTCGGGGCCGAGGCCGGCGCCGCGCTTTCCGAGCATACGGACATCAACCACATCTCCTTCACCGGCTCGGCCCGGACAGGCGAGATGGTGCAGACCGCCGCAGCCCGCAACGCCGTGCCGGTGACGCTCGAACTCGGCGGCAAATCGGCCCAAATCGTCTTCGCCGATGCCGATCTCGACCGCGCCGTGCCGTTCCTGGTCAATGCCGGCATCCAGAATGCCGGCCAGACCTGCTCGGCCTCCTCGCGCATCCTCGTCGAGCGCGCGGTCTACGAGGATGTCGTCGCGCGGATGAGCGAGCGTTACCGCGCGCTGAAAGTCGGACCGGCCGAGTCCGACCTCTCCGTCGGCCCTGTCGTCTCGCAGCGCCAGAAGGCGATTATCGAAGACTTCCTCGGCGTCGCCCGCAAGGACGGCCTGAAGGTCGCGGCGCAGGGCACGATCGTTGCCGATGCACCGGCGGAAGGCGCCTATGTGGCGCCGACCCTGCTGCGCGACGTTCCGCCCGATCACCGGCTGGCGCAGGAAGAGATCTTCGGCCCGGTGCAGGTGATCATGCCCTTCGATACCGAGGAAGAGGCCTTGGCGCTCGCCAACGGCACGCCTTACGGCCTGGTCTGCGGCGTCTGGACGCGCGATGGCGGCCGGCAGTTGCGCATGGCGCGCGCCGCGCAGGCCGGCCAGGTCTTCATCAACAATTACGGTGCCGGCGGCGGCGTCGAGCTGCCCTTCGGCGGCGTCAAGAAATCGGGCCATGGCCGCGAGAAGGGCTTCGAGGCCCTCTACGGCTTCGCCAGCATGAAGACGATCTCGATCTATCACGGCTGAGGCTGCCCCGCGCGACTTCACCGTGTTGGAAGACTGGACCTGACGAGAGCTGCCCCATGACCGACCTTGCTGATCTGACGGCCGTCGAACTCGTCGACGCCTATCGTGCCCGCAGGCTTTCGCCCGTCGAGGTGATCGACGCCGTCATCGCGCGCGCCGATGCCTGGGAGCCGCAACTCAATGCGCTCTGGGCCTATGATCCGGAGGCGGCGCGGGAGAACGCGAAGCAGTCCGAGGCGCGCTGGGCCAAGGGAGAGCCGCTCGGGGCGATCGACGGCGTGCCGGTCACGATCAAGGAGAACATCGCGACGAAGGGGACGCCGGTGCCGCTCGGTACCGCGGCCATGACGCTGGTGCCGGCAGCGGCCGATGCGCCGCCATCAGCCCGCACGCGCGAAGCCGGCGGCATCATCTTCGCGAAGACCACCATGCCGGATTACGGCATGCTGTCCTCCGGACTGTCGAGCTTCCACAAGCTGGCACGCAATCCGTGGGACCTCTCGACCAATCCCGGCGGCTCAAGCGCGGGCGCCGCCGCCGCCGCCGCCGCCGGCTACGGCCCCTTGCATGTCGGCACCGATATCGGCGGGTCGATCCGCCTGCCCGCGGGCTGGTGCGGCCTCGTCGGCCTGAAGCCTTCGGCCGGACGCCTGCCGATCGACCCGCCCTTCATCGGGCGCGCCGCCGGACCGATGACGCGCACGGTCGCGGACACCGCACTCTACATGTCGGTGCTGACCAGACCGGATCGCCGCGACACGATGGCCATACCCTACCAGCAGCTCGACTGGCTCGATCTTGCGGGATCGCTGAAAGGTATGAAGATCGGCCTGTGGCTGGACGCGGGCTTCGGCCAGGCCGTCGGCGACGAGACGCGGGCGGCCGTGCAGAGCGCCGCCGCGATCCTCGCCGGTGCCGGCGCGACCATCGTGCCGATCGCTCCGTTCCTGACCCGCACCATGATCGACGGGCTCGACCGCTTCTGGCGGGCGCGCGGCTATGAGGACGTCTCGCGCCTGCCGCCGGAGCAGCAGGCCAAGATCCTGCCCTATATCTTCAACTGGATCGTGACGGCCAAGGACTTCTCGGGGCGTGACGTCTATACCGGCTTCGCCCAGATCGAGGCGATGCGCAACGCGATCCACGGCGCGCTCAAGGACGTCGACTTCATCATCTCGCCGACGGCGCCGGAACCGTCCTATCCGGCGGAATGGGCGTCGCCCTATAACGATCCGCAGCGGCCTTTCGAGCATATCGCCTTCACGGTCTCGGCCAATATGGGCGGCCAGCCGGCGCTGTCGATCAATTGCGGCTACTCGAGCGGCGGGCTGCCGATCGGCCTCCAGATCATCGGCCAGTCCTTCGACGATCTCGGCGTGCTTCGCGTCGCCCACGCGTTCGAGGAGATGCGCGCCTCGGCACGGCCCTGGCCCAAGCTCGCCGCCTGACGCCTCAAGCGCAGGCCACCGGGGCGCGCAACGGCATGCGTTTCTGCGGGCCCGGGAACCGCGCGAAGTCTCAGGTCCCGCAAAACGTCGCCAGCACGCGCTCATGCACGGCCGGCGGGCGTTCGTAGTCCTCACGGTTCTGCTGCGCCTCGAAAGGCCTCGCCAACACCTCGATGAGCGTTTCGAAGGGGGCGAAATCGTCGCGTTCGACGGCGGCCTCGATCACCGCTTCGACCTGATGGTTGCGCGGGATATAGAGCGGATTGATCCGCAGCATCGCGTCCTGGCGGGCGTCGGCCGATGCCGGCTCCCGCTGCAAGCGCTCACGCCAGCGCCCCTCCCAGGCATCGAAGGCCGCCGGGTCCTTGAAGAGATCGCGGCAGGTCTCCGCGCTGTCCTGCCCGGCCGCCTCGCTCAGGCGACGGAAGACTAGGGTGAAATCAGCCTCGCCGGCCTGCATCGCATCGAGCAGGCTCTTGATGAGCTCGACATCCTCCGCCTCTTCGGCGGCAAGCCCGAGCTTGCGGCGGAAGCCGGCGATCAGATGTGCCTGGAACTGCGGATCGAACCGGTCGAGCGCTCCTTGCGCGATCGGCACGGCCTTGTCGATGTTCTCGTCCAGCAACGGCAGCAGCGTCTCGGCGAAGCGGGTCAGGTTCCAGCGGGCCATCGGCGGCTGGTTGGCATAGGCGTAGCGGCCATGCTCGTCGATCGAGCTGAACACGGTCGTCGGATGATAGGCGTCCATGAAGGCGCAGGGGCCGTAATCGATGGTTTCGCCGGCGATCGACATGTTGTCCGTGTTCATCACGCCGTGGATGAAGCCGATCGTCATCCATTGCGCGATGAGCGCGGCCTGCGCGGCGACCACGGCCTCCAGTAGAGCCAGATAGCGTCCCTCCCCGGTGCAGGCCGGATAATGCCTGGCGATGACGTGGTCGGCGAGCAGGCGCAGCGCCTCGACATCGCCGCGCGCGGCGAAATACTGGAAGGTGCCGATCCGGATATGGCTGGAGGCAACGCGGGTCAGGACGGCGCCGGGCAACAAGGTCTCGCGCCGGACGGGCTCGCCGGTCAGGACCGCGGCGAGCGCACGCGTCGTCGGCACGCCCAGCGCCGCCATTGCCTCGCTGACGATGTATTCGCGCAGCACGGGCCCGAGCGCGGCACGGCCATCGCCCCTGCGGGAGAACGGGGTCGGCCCTGCGCCCTTGAGCTGGAGATCATGGCGCCTGCCGTCGCGGTCGACCACCTCGCCGAGCAGGATGGCGCGGCCATCGCCGAGCTGGGGACTGAAGCCGCCGAACTGATGGCCGGCATAGGCGGTCGCGATCGAAGCGGCTCCGGCCGGCACGCCGTTGCCCGACAGCATCGCCACGCCCTCCGGCCCCTTCAGCCAGTCGGGATCGAGGCCGAGCCGCGTTGCGAGCGGCGCGTTCAACCGGATCAACCGTGGCCCGGCGACCGGCGTCGGGGCGACCACCGCGTAGAAGCGCTCCGGCAGGCGCGCATAGGAATTGTCGAAGGCGATCGGGTTCATCGATGGAAGATAGGCCGGGAATGCGGGCATGCAACACGCGGACCCGGCCTGCCGCCCATGCGATCAGCTCGCATGGGCTCCTCTTCGCCTAGCGCGCGGCCCGTCCGGGCCCCGTCAGCCGGATTGCTTGCCCCAGTCGGCCGGCGGGAAGCTCGGACTGCCATAGGGATAGTAGTCAGTCAGGGTCAGGTTCTCGTAAGCGAGCGCATCGAGATGGACCGTGCCCATGAAGGGCTCGGGCGGCTCGACCAGCAGGATCGTGGGCGTGAAGCCGCTATCGTCGAAGCCCCGGCGGAAATGGACCCGCGACTTGATCGCGATCACATCGAATTCGTCCGGTGCGAGCCCGAGCTGCCAGAGCTCCGAAGGCTCCATGATCTGGACGAGATAGGGGCTGAGCACCAGCAGGTTGCCCTTGCCGAATTCGACGCAGATCCAGTCCTTGCCATTGCCGCGCGCGGTCGTCGCCGGCCCGACGGAGCGCAGCTTGCCGGAGATGCGGATGGGGGCTCCGGCCGATTCATCGAAGAGGCCGCCGATCTCGGCATCGAACGGATCGCCCGGCTTCGCACCGGTTTCGATCACGGCGCGAACCACATCGGGCGAGGCGATCGTGGCGACCAGCGTGCGCTCGAGCTTCTGCGCGACGATCTCCTGGAGGAGCCAGGTCGCATAGCCGGAACGATCGCTGTAATCGGCGAGGAGGACCGGCCCCTTGCCTGCGGCCACCGCGGTGCGGGCCTCGGCGACCGCCTCCTTCGTCTTGTAGATCTTGACGGTGTCGAGCAGCGCCTGGCGCCGGCGCCAGGTCCATTCCGCCATGTCGCGGATGACGCGCTCGGCGAGGTCCGGGTCGTCATCGGTCAGCACCTGCAGCGACATGCCGGCATCCGGAACGTCGGACCAGGGGAAGCCGAAGAACACGTTGACGAAGACATCCGGCTCGCGCGCCTCCCAGATCAGGGCGCGCTGGATCAGATCGGACCAGGGCGAGGCGCCGGTCCACATCACCACGGTCGGCGCGATGATCGGGATGCGCAGGGTGCGATGCACCGGCTTGAAGCTGCCGCGGATCGCCCGGACCAGCATGCGCGCCGCGCGCTCGCCCTGCAGATGCATGTCGTAATGCGGGAAATACTTCACGCAGAACGCCATGTCGGCATGGGCGAGGAAGTTCTCGTCCTCGTTGCCATGCGGATCGAAGGTCGCGGTGATGAAGGCCTTCCTGCCCACTGCCTCGCGCACGCGCCGGGCGATGTCGGCCTCCGGCCGGAGCACGCCACGCACCGCGAGCGCGCCATGAAGCGCGAGATAGACGCCGTCGAGATCAGGCTGCGCCTTCAATTCCGCGACGATGGTGCCCATGAAATGCTCATAGGCGTCCTCGGTCACCCAGCCCGAGCCCGTGCCGGTGCGCGGAAAGAGCGGCGAGGTGATGCCGATCAGTTCGACATCCTCGAACTCGCGGGCAACCTGGACGAAACCACCCATGTAGCCCTTGGGGTCGGTGGCGAGGAGCGCTTCGCCGGTGGCCGGGGAGCCGGGATAGATAAAATCCTCCCGCGTCGTGTCGTTAGGGAGGAAGGTGACCGTCTCGTGGGAGAACTGGAGAACGGCGATACGAAGCTTGGAATGTGTCACGGCGGCCTTACGTCGTAGAATTGAGCGAACCCGATAGGCATGCCGCGCAGGAAGCGCGCTGCGATCCCAATCCGTCGATCCTAGGATGGTGGAAATGGCAGGGGCAAGCATCTTGGCCCTGCCCTGAACGCAGGGCCGCTCCTCGCCGGAGCCCCCCTGTGCCCTGTACACGTGAGCCCAGCGCATGGCCGGCCTGATCCATTCGCGCGTTGAGATCGCGCCGAGGCAACCCATATCCGGGGTGCGGTCGACGGCCCCTCCGCTTTCTCCTCCCCGCGGAGCCTTGCCGTCCCGTTCCCCTCGAGACCTCTTGGCCGCGTGCCAACGGTTTCCCCTTGGCCGGCTCCTTTCGAGGATGCCGGCCTTTTTTTGCCTTGGGGCCCTTCGCGCACTGCAAGGCCAGGCCATTGACGAACCGATGCCAGCCCGTTGTGGCTTCTCTCCAGCCCCGTTCTGCCGCGCGTGTGATCTTGACGACCAAACCGCCTTCATCGACCGCCCATTCCCGCGGCGTCCTGCTCGTCTTCGCCGCGACCGTCGCCTGGAGCGCCAGCGGCATCTATGCGCGCCTGCTGACGACGGATGCCTGGACGGCGATCGCCTGGCGCTCGCTCTTCGCGGCAATCTTCCTGATCGTCCCGATGGTGCTGTTCGGCGGCGCGGGAACGCGGCGGCAGTGGAAAAAGACGTTCGCTCCCGCCGGCCTTGCCCTGATCGCCTGCCAGACGATCAGCCAGGCCGCCTTCATCGGCGCCTATTACACGACCAGCGTGGCGAATGTGGCGGTGATCTACGCGACCGCGCCGTTCATCGCCGCGATCCTGGGTTGGCTCCTGCTGAAGGAGCCGATCGCATGGCGCGCGATGGTGGCGGGCCTCGGCTGCCTGATCGGGGTCGGCATCATCATCTCAGCCTCGATGGGTGCCGGGCGGATCGTCGGCGACCTGCTTGCGCTGCTGATGACTGTGACCTTCGCCGTGGTCATCGTCGTGCCGCGGCTGGACCCGGAGCTGCCGGCCATGCCGCCGATCTTCGTCAGCGCATTGCTCGCCTTCGCGATCTTCGCGCCGTTCGGCTCCTGGGAGTCGCTCGATGCCCATAACATGCTGGTGCTGGCAGCCTTCGGCGCGACGAATTTCTCGATCGCGCTGGTGCTGTTCATCATGGGTGCGCGACACCTGCCGCCAGCCGAATCCGCCCTGATCGGCACCACCGAGATCGTCATGACGCCTGTCTGGGTCTGGCTGCTGTTCTCCGAGCAGCCGCCGGTCGCGACCCTCGTCGGCGGCACGGTGATCCTCGCGGCAGTGCTCTGGTACACGCTTTCCGAACTCAGGCGCAGCAAGAAGCGCGGCTGAGGCGCGCGCCGGGCGAAACCGAGCCCGGCACGGCCTGGCCGAAGCTTTCCGGCGGAACTCAGGCAGCCAGCGCGGCCTGCGCCGGCTCGTAGGATTGGCGCAGGCTCTCTGCGACCTGCGCATTGGTGATCCGGCCGCGATGGATGTTCAGCCCTGCCGCCAGATGCGGATCGCTGCGAATGGCATCCAGGCCGCGCGCGGCCAGCGCCATGCCGAAGGGAAGCGTGGCGTTGTTCAGCGCATAGCTAGACGTCAGCGGCACGGCACCCGGCATGTTGGCGACGCAGTAATGGATCACGCCATCGACCTCGAAGGTCGGGTCGGCATGCGTCGTCGCTCGCGAGGTTTCGAAGCAGCCGCCCTGGTCGATCGCGACATCGACGAGGACCGCGCCGCGCTTCATCCGGGAGAGCTGCGCGCGTGATACGAGGCGCGGCGCCGCCGCACCTGGGATGAGCACGGCGCCGATCACGACATCGGCGGCGAGGATCTCCTCCTCGATCGCATGGAGCGTCGAGAAGCGCGTGCGCGCCCGGCCCCCGAAATGCTCGTCGAGCTGCCGCAGTCGCGGCAGAGAACGGTCGAGAATCACGACATCGGCGCCGAGCCCGGCCGCCATGCGCGCCGCATGCGTGCCGACGACGCCGCCGCCGATGATGGCGATGCGGGCCGGCGGCACGCCGGGCACGCCGCCGATCAGCACGCCACGGCCGCCGGCATGGCGCTGCAGGCAGCGCCCAGCAGCCTCGATCGCCAGCCGCCCGGCGACCTCGCTCATCGGCGCCAGCAGGGGCAGCCCGCCGGCCCTGTCGGTCACGGTTTCATAGGCGACCGCCGTCACGCCGGATTTCAGGAGGCCTTCCGTCTGCTCAGGATCGGGCGCGAGATGGAGATAGGTGAAGAGGATCTGGCCCTCGCGGAGCTGCACCCATTCCCCGGGCTGCGGTTCCTTGACCTTTACGACCAGCTCCGCCCTGGCGAAGACCTCGGCTGCGCTCGGAACGACCTTCGCGCCGGCCGCTTCATAAGCTGCATCGGTGGCGGATATGCCGGCCCCTGCGCCGGTCTCGACCAGAACCTCGTGACCAGCCGCCGCGTATTCGCGCACGGCTTCAGGGGTCAGGCCGACCCGGTATTCATGGACCTTGATCTCCTTGGGCACACCGACGCGCATCACTTCTCCTCCCCGTTATCGTTGGAACATTGCGATCCTGCGCCGGTGCCGGCGCACCGTCAGGCCTTCGCGTGTATCGCTCTCCAGATCGCCAGCGGCGTCGCCGGCATGTCGATATGGCGGACGCCATGCGGCGCGAGAGCATCGACGACCGCGTTCATCACCGAAGGCAACGAACCGGCGCAGCCGGCTTCGCCGCAGCCCTTGGCGCCGACCGGATTGGTGCGGGTCGGCACGCCCTCGCTGATGAAACTGAAGAAGGGCACGTCGGCGGCGCGCGGCATGGCATAGTCCATGTAGGAGCCGGTCAGGAGCTGGCCGTTCTCGTCATAGGAGGTCATCTCGCAGAGCGCCTGGCCGATGCCCTGAACGACACCGCCATGGAGCTGGCCCTCGACGATCATCGGGTTCACCAGCACGCCGAAATCGTTGACCATGACGTAGCTCGCGATCGCGACATGGCCGGTATCCGGGTCGATCTCGACCTCGGCAATGTGGCAGCCATTGGGATAGGCTGAAGGAGCGGCCTTGAAGACATGGTCGACATCCAGCGTCCTGGGCAGATCCTCCGGCAGCGACGCGCCGGCCTGCAGCTTGCGGGCGAGCTCCATGATGCCGATCGAGCGGTCGGTTCCGGCGATGCCGAAGCGGCCATCGGTGAACTCGATATCGGCAACGGCCGCCTCCAGTAAATGGGCGCTGAGCAGCTTGCCCTTCTCGATGACGCGCTCGCTCGCCTCGATGATGGCCGAGCCGCTCGCCATGATCGATTTCGAGCCGCCGGTGCCGCCGCCCGCGATCAGGCGGTCGCTGTCGCCCTGCACCAGCTTGATCTTGTCGAAGGGCACGCCGAGCTGGCTGGTCAGCACCTGCGCGAAGGGCGTCCAGTGGCCCTGCCCGTAATCGAGCGTGCCGGTGACGATCGTGACCGTGCCGTCCGCCTCGAAATGGATGCCGCCCATCTCGTTCGTCGGCGGGGCGGTGACTTCGAGATAGCAGCCGATGCCGCGGCCGCGCAGCTTGCCGGCCTTGCGGCTGGCGCGCTCGCGTGCCCGGTAGCCCTTCCAGTCGGCCGCCTCCAGCGCCCTTGCGAAGAGCGCCGGGAAATCGCCGCTGTCATAGACCGTCCCGATCGGGGTCTTCCACGGCAGTTGCGCGGGCGCGATCAGGTTGCGGCTCCGGATGACGGCCCTGTCGATCCCCATCTCACGGGCGGCGGTATCGATCAGTCGCTCCATGAAATAGTTGCCCTCCGGGCGCCCGGCGCCACGATAGGCCGCGATCGGCACGGTGTTGGTGACGGCACAGCGCGTCTGCACCTCGACCAGCGGTGTGCGGTACATGCCGACGCTGTTCTTGCCGATATTCAGCGTCGCCATCAGCGGGCCGGGCTGGGAGAGATAGCCGCCCATATTGCCGAAGCCGGTGAAGCGCGTGGCGAGAAAGCGCCCGCGCGCATCGAGGGCGAGTTCGGCCTCGAACACCATGTCGCGGCCGTGGTGGTCTGAGACGAAGCTCTCGGAGCGCTGGTCGGCCCATTTCACCGGCTTCTTCAAGAGCCGCGCCGCGTGGAGCAGCACGACATATTCCGGGAACACCGCCGATTTCATGCCGAAGGAGCCGCCGACATGGCCGGTCAGCAGGTGCATCCGCTCCTGCGGCACGCCCATCGCCGCCGCGAGATTGTTGCGCATGCCGAAGGCGCCCTGGCTCGGGGCACGCAGCGTGTAGCGCTTCGTCTTGCGGTCATAGGTGCCGATCGCCGCGCGCGGCTCGATCGGGTTCACGATGATGCGGTTGTTGACGATCCGCACCCTGGCGACATGCGCGGCTTCGGCAAAGGCCGCGGCGACCTTGCCGGCATCGCCGAAATGATAGTCGAGGATGAGATTGCCCGGCACGTCGTCAAAAAGCTGGGGCGCATCGGGAGCTAGCGCTGCCTCGGCCGAGGTCACCGCGGGCAGGATATCGATATCGAGCGACACGGCCTCGGCGGCATCGCGCGCCTGCTGCACTGTCCGGGCGACGACCATGGCGACGGGATCGCCGACGAAGCGCACCTTGTCCGCCGTCAGCGCGTGCCGGACCGGCTTCTTCATCGCGCTTCCATCGCGGTTCGTCAGGTCCACGGCGCATTTCAGCGCGCCATAGCCCTGACCTTCGAGGTCCTCGGCCGTGTAGATCGCGACGACTCCCTTCATCGCCCTGGCGTCGGCGGAGTCGATGCCGCGAATGATGCCATGCGCATGCGGGCTGCGGACGAAGGCGGCATAAAGCTGGCCATCCAGCGCGAGATCGTCGGTATAACGCCCCTCCCCGCGCACCAGCGTCGCGTCCTCCTTGCGGGGAAGCGACTGGCCGATGCCGGCAGCGCGATCGACCAGGCGGTCAGGCTTGGAAACATGCATGTTCATTGCAAGGCACCACAATCGCATGACGGCCGCAGCGATGATCCCGAGCGGATCGGCAAGGAGCGCTGAGGCCTCACGCCGGCAGCGCCGCCTTGTTCAGCAGCAGCTCCGGCCGGCGGCGATCATAGGCATGCTCTGACGAATTGGCGCCTGTGCCCGCGACATGGCTCCCCTGATCTTGAGGTAGCCCTCGCATGCCTGGGCTGCCGGCCCGACGATCCGGCCGGGATCGCAGGCCGCGCCATTCGCCGGTGTCAGCCCTTCGGCTGCCAATCGCCCGCGGGAATGGTGTTGATCATCCAGGGGATGCCGAATTTGTCGATCAGCGAGCCGAAGCCCGGCGACCAGAAGGTTTCGGAAAACGGCATGACGGCGCGCCCGCCGGCCGAGAGTTGATCGAACCAGCGCTGGCCCTCGGCCTTGTCGCCGGTGTGCAGGGTGACGTCGAAGCCGTTCTTGGGCTTGTCGACGTTCGGTGCCCAGGCGGTATCCATGTCGGCGCCCATCAGCGCCTGGTCGCCGACCTCCAGCCAGCAATGCATCAGCCAGGTCTTGTACTTCTCGTCGGTGATCGGCATGCCGGGCGGCGCATCGCCATAGGGCATGGCCGCGGTGATCTTCCCGCCGAGGACCTTTGCGTAGAACTCGAAAGCTTCGCGGCATCGGCCCTGGAAGCTCAGGCTGGTCACGATCTTCATGCTCGTCTCCTCGTGGTCGAAGCGCGATGGAGGCCCGCGCGGCAACAGATTGACGCCTGCCGAGATCGGTTGACACCAACCTATATCACGCGCCGCTGTCAACCAGCGATGGCGCCGGCACCGGGCGCTCCTCCAAACAACGCCTATGGTTGCGTGGTGCCTGCATGTGCAGCGAGCCCCGCGCCTGTCCGATACTTCGATGCCGCGTCGAAACCTGTCAGCACCACCAGCGGGGAGATCGACGGGCGATCGACCGGACAGCGGCGATGCCTTCGCTCGCGACGCGCGCCGCCGCGATTCACCATGGCGACACTTCGCATCTTTACGTAGCGACTACAATTTGAACGTATAAGTTGCATCAACTCAGGGAGGCATCTGCCTGATGGTGTCCTCCTGCCGCTCCCGGTCGCGATCGCGCCCGGCCATGGCGAGGTCCATCACGATGTCCGGCCGTCGAAATCCCACGTCGCATTCATGCCCCGCCTCGAGCGCGAGGGTCCGGGGCTGATGTCGCAGATCCAGCAGCAAGTCTTCGCAGACGCACGGCCCCTGCAAAAGGGCGCGCTCAGACCGATCAGGCCCTCTGACGTGCCGGCGGTGGCACGGCTGTTCCTGAAGATATTCAGGCGCATCGACAAGCCGGCTGGTCCCGATCTGCAGAACTATCTGCGGACGCTGCTGCTGGCTTCGCCATCCTACAGCGAGACGGCGGGCACGCAGGTCTACGAGCAGCAGGACGGGCGGATCCGGAGCGCGCTGCTCGCCGTGCCGATGCGCTTCGTGGCCTGCGGCACCATCGTGCCCGGGCGATTGCTCGGGGTCTTCATGACCGATGCCGAGAGGGAGGCGCTCGGCGCGGCGCAGCTCATCCTCGCGCTGCGGCCGAAGCGGGCCGACTTCGCCTTCTGCGACAGCGCTTCGCCGGCGAGCTGCAATCATCTCCTCGCCATCGGGGGCAAGCCGGTCACCTTGCAGAACCTCGAATGGTCGCGCAGCTTCCGCCCCTTCGGGGCCCTGGCCGCGCGCTTCGACACGCGCTTCCTGGGCGGCAGACTCCCCGGCCTGCCCACTCTCGCGCGCCCGCTCGACGGCCTGCTGCGCCGCCTTAAGCCGCAACGGCGCGCGCCGGACCGCAGCGGCATACGGGTCGCGGAGATGCCGGTGCCGACGTTCCTCGTAAACGCGCCGCGACTCATCGCGCATTACGCGGTGCGGCCGCTCTGGACGGAGGAGGAGCTGTTCTGGCTGGTGTCGCTCGCGGCGCAGAACACCAGGCTCGGCGCCTTCACGATCTGCTCGGTGCTGGACCGGGCCAACGCGATCATCGGCTGCTTCGTCTATTACGCGTCGCCGGGACGGACCGCGCATGTGCTCAACGTCCTGGCACTGCCCGGCCGCGAAGCCGCCGTGCTCGATGCGATGTTCCGCCATCTCGACGAGACCGGCCATGTCGAGGCGCGCGGCCGCGCGCAACCCGCCCTGATGGCCGGGCTCTCGCTGCAGCGCTGGCTCGTCTTCCGGCACCGGGCCTTCACCGTCGCGCTGACGCGAATCCCCGAGATCAACGACGCGATCGCGCGCGGCGACATCTATCTCGGCGGGCTCGCCGGCGAGGACTGGAGCCGGCTCCTCACCGATTTCGATTGAGCGAACGCCATGACGGTCTCGGTCATCCTCAAGACGCTCAACGAGGAGGCGCGGATCGGCGCCGCCATCGAGAGCGTGCTCACCGCGCTCGATGGCATCGGCGGCGAGATCATCGTGGCCGATGGCGGCTCGCGCGACCGCACGCTCGCGATCGCCGCAGGCTATCCTGTCCGTATCGTGCAGCTCGACCCGGCCACGGCCCCGAGCTGTGGCATCGGCCCCCAGCTCGGCTTCCAGTACAGCCGCGCGCCCTTCATCTGCCTGATGGATGGCGACATGCTGCTCGATCCCGGCTTCCTGCCCGAGGCGCTCGCCTTCCTCGCCGCTCATCCGCGCATCGCCGGGGTCACCGGCCATGTCGAGGAGATGAACCGGACGAGCCTCGAATATGTCCGGCGCAACCGCCGCGCCTCGCCGGAGAACCGCACGGGTGCGATCGACCGCATGAACGGTGGCGGGCTTTATCGGCGGGACGCCATCGAGCAGGCCGGCTATCTCTCCGACCGTAACCTGCACGGCTATGAGGAATTCGATCTCGGCGTGAGATTGCGGAGCCAGGACTGGACGCTGCACCGGCTCGACCGCCGCTTCGTCCGTCATTTCGGCCACGCGCTCAATGCCTATGCGCTGCTCTTGCGGCGCTGGAAGTCGGGATACCTGCGCGGGATCGGGGAATTGCTGCGCGGGGCGCTGGGCCAGCCACGATGGCGCCACCTCGTCCGGGAGCTGCCGGAGCTGAAGCTCTGGGCCGGCGTCTATGTCTGGCTCGCCGTGATGATCGCGCTACTTTTCGCGATGCCGAGCCCGCTGGCCGGGCTTGCCGCCGGTGCTGCGCTGACCGCCGGCATCGTCGGCGCGATGAGCCTGCGACAGCGCAGCCTGTCACTCGGGCTCTATGCGGTCGTCGCCTGGCTGTTCCACGCCGCCGCCTTGCCGCTCGGCTTCCTGCAGGCGCGCAAGGCTCCGGAAGCCTGGATCGAGAGCCGGATCGTCAAGGACGTTTCATAGAACCCGGCCAGCTTCCGCCGCCTGCAAGCGGCTACGCCGCGCCAGCCGCAGCAGCGCCCGCCAGGCGGCCATGACGATCGCGCCCTCGACGAGATAGAGCGCAATGAACGTGCCTAGCGGCGCGGCGAGCCATGTCGCCACCACGATCACGGCGCTGCCCAGCAAGTTGGCCCCGTTCAGGATCCAGGCCCGCACGTCCTGCCGTCCGGACGCCCCGAGCAGGTCGACCGCTGCAGCCCAGGCGCCGACCAGAACGACGGTGCCCGACAGGCAGCGGACGAAGAAAGACAGCTCCTCGTATTGACGGCCGAACACCGCCGGCAATTCAGGGGCGAGTACGAACAGGGCAAGGCAGGTCGTCAGGCCGAGAGCGAGCGCCGCGACCAATGCCCGCTGAGCCAGGGGCAGCGCGAGATGCAGGCCATCGCGGCTTTCCCTCGCCAGGCGCGGATAGAGCAGGCGGTTGAGGGCATCGATCGCGAGATAGCTGGAATCCACGATCCGCCGGGCGACGCCGTAGCTGCCCACCGTCGCCAGCGGAGCGAACAGGCCGATCACCAGCAGGTCGACATTGGCGCGCACGGCCCGCATCACGAATTGCGAGCTGAACAGGAGGCCGGGCTTCAGCTCCTCGCGCAGGATCGCGAAGCGAGGCCGCCCGAGAGGGCGGAGCCAGGCGGCGCCGATTGCCGCGTAGAGCAAATTTCCCGCGGATTGCCAGAGCGCCCATTCCGACAAGGTCGAGATCCCGAACGCGAGGCACGCCAATGCCGCGGTCGTCATGCGCGCCAGTGCAAAGCCGACCACCGCCCGATTGGCCTGGTGGAACCGGCCGAGGCCGAGGAAGGCGGTCTCGACGAGCAGGATCACCCTGACGACGACGACATTGCCAGAGAGCAGCAGCACCAGGGTTGCCGTCTCGACGGAAGGACCCGAGCTCAACCGAAGCCAGCCCGAGAGGGCGGCGGTGCCAGCGACGACGAGCACGGCGCCGGTGAGGCCGATCAGGCTGAGATTATGGCCGAGCAGGGCCGGATAGCTCCCAGGCTCGCGCGAGACCCGTCGCAGCAGGCAGTCGGAAGCGCCGAGGCCGCAGAGCTGAACCGCGATGCTGACGACCGCCGATATCTGCACGAACAGGCCGAACTCGATCGGCCCGAGCGCTCGCGCCAGGATAGCGAATGTCACGAGTTGCGAGAGCCCCGCCGAAGCCAGCGCCCCACTCGACATGAGATAGCTGACGAGAGCCGGACGCATGCGCCGCAACCTCCCGCCCCCGGCCAATCCAGACATCCCCTGCGCCACCACCAAGTTAAGGTTAACGTTTAATTGAAAGCACTATCTGAGGTTGTATTTCACTACCATAAAAGGATTACTTCAATCTGAAGATGTGATTTCGCAGGTAACGCCAGCTCGGGTGAGAGATGCTCCAGATTGCCGCCACCAGCCTTTCCAGCGCCCCCGGCAAGCCGCTCGAACCGGTCCCGGCCAGGCACGCAGCCAACCTCCACGCTCACTGACGCAGACCGCCATGTATGTCACGACCGAGACCAGCCCGATGCCGGGCGGGAACGATGCCGCCTATCGACGCGCCGTCGACAGGGCTCTCCCGCCGCCCTATGCGATCAGCCCCACGAGAGTCCTTGGCTGGGTCCTGAGCGGCTGGCCCTGGCTGGCGACCGCAGCGCTCGCCGGTGCCGTCGCGGCCGTCGGTGCCGGACAGATCGTCACGCCGCGCTTCACCGCAACGACCGAGCTGACGATCGCGCCGTCCAACCTGCTGATCGCGCCGAACGACCTCTACGCGACCAATATCCAGAGCGACAGCCAGATCCTGGATGTCGAGAGCAAGATGCGGATGATCACCTCGGGCAATGTCCTGCAGCGGGTCGTCGAAGAGCTCGCTCTCGGGGATGATCCCGAGTTCGCGCCCAGTCCGTGGCTGCCCGGCTTTCTGCAGGCGTCTGACCAGCCTCCCGGCGCAGCCGAGCTCGCCCGCACCATCGCGCGGCGCATCACCGTCACCCGGCAGGAGCGCTCCTATGTCGTGTCCGTCTCGGCCTGGGCGAGCGATGCGGCGTTGTCGGCACGGCTCGCAAACGCCGTCGCCGAAACCTTCCGCGCCGAGATCGTGCGGGCCGATGCCGAGCGGGTGGGGCGTGCGGCGCAAGGGCTGTCCTCCCGGCTCGGCGAGATCAAGGCGGCTGCGACCGCGGCGGAAGACCGGGTCGAGGATTTCCGCCGCGCGCGCGGTCTGCAGCAGGGCCTGTCGAAGCAGCCGCTGAGTTCCGAAGCACTGGAGCGGATGAGCGCCAAGCTGACCGACGCCAAGGCCCGCCTGGCCGAGGCGGAAGCGCGCCATAACGAGGTGTCGCGCTCGGTCTCGGCGCAAGGCGTGCAAGGCGGCGCCGTGCAGTCACCGACGCTGGCCGGCCTGCTCGCCGACGAGGCTGGCCTGCGCCGGCAGGTCGCCGTGCTCTCAAAGACGCTCGGGCCGCGTCACCCCTCCCTGGCGAACGTGCTGGCCGAGGCCGAGGCGCTGGCCAAGGCGATCAGATCCGAGACGGAGCGCCTGCGCCGCGCGGCCCGCATCGAGCTCGATCAGGCGCGGCGCGCACTCGACACGCTGAACGGCGAGACGAAGGCGCTGCGCGGCAGCGTCTCGGTCGACGACCAGGCCCTGGTCAAGCTGCGCGAGCTGGAGCGCGAGGCCGCCGCCCGGACCGCGCTCTACCAGACCTTCCTGACCCGTGCCGGCGAGACCGCCCAGCGCCAGCAGATCGACGCGACGGATGTGCGCGTGATCACCCCGGCCACCGCGCCCTCGCGGACGACCTGGCCACCCCGCCCGCTCGTCGCCGCTGCGGCCGGGCTGGCGCTCGGCCTGCTGCTGGCCGCGAGCACGCTCGTGGCGCGCGGCTATCTCCGCGCCATCCGCAGGAGCGCAACGCCATGATGGACCATACCCAGACACGCCCGGTGGCCGGCATCGCCGCCCCCGTGCTCTTCATGGCGACGCTGCTGTTCTATCTGGTCACGCTGACACCATTCATCGATCTCTCGGCCGTCGCCACGGGTGATGCCGCGACCGCCAAGTCCAATACGCTCAACCAGATCGTCTATCTCGGACTGACGGCGGCACTCTGGCTCACCACTTTCCGGTCGAGCGCGCGCCATCTCGTCGCCCGCCCGCGCGGCATCCTGATCGTGATGCTCATCTGGTTCGGCATCGTCTCGGCCATCTCCGCGCAACCCGATCTGGCGCTGAAGCGTGTCTTCCTGGCGATGCTGACGATCGTGAACGGCAGCGTCCTGCTCCTGCTGCCGCGCTCCGAGCGCCAGTTCGCGGGCATGCTGACGCTGTGCTGCCTTGGGGCGCTGGCACTCGCCTATCTCGGCGTCGCCCTGATGCCGCAACTGGCGATCCATCAGGCCAGCGAAATCCGCGAGCCGATGAACGCCGGGCTGTGGCGCGGCCATTTCGCCCATAAGAACGTCGCCGCCGCGGCAATGGTGCTGATCAGCTTCGTCGGTCTCTACCTGTTCGGCACGGGTCGCCGGGTCGTCGGCGCCGCGATGGTCCTGCTCGCAGCCCTGTTCCTTGCCCGGACCGGCGGCAAATCCGCGATCGCCGCGCTGCCCGGCATCCTCGCCATCGCCTGGGTATTCGAGCGCTGGCGCCCCCTGCGGATTCCGATGCTCGTCCTCGGGATCGCCGCCATCAACATCCTGACAATCGGCTGCGCGATGTCGCCGACCATGCGCGGCCTCGTCGCCGGGCTCGGTATCGACCCGACCTTCACCAACCGCATCGACATCTGGAAGATCGGCGCCACCGCCGTCCTGGACAAGCCCCTGACCGGCCATGGCTTCCAGTTGTTCTGGCAGACCGACGCGATGGTCCATAAGGGCGGCGCGGCGGCGGGCTGGGCCTACGCGGCCTTCAACGGCCACAACGCCTATCTCGACATGGCGGTCACGACAGGCCTTCCCGGCCTTGTCCTGACGCTCGTCCTCATCGTCTGGCTGCCGCTGCGCGCCATCGCGCGGGCCGAGGCTACAACCAACGACCCGGCGCTGACCCGCCTGTTCGTCCGGATCTGGCTCTACGGGATCCTCGCCGCCTGCGTCGAGAGCCTGTTCTTCCAGTCCGGCAGCCTGATCTGGTTCATGCTCGTCGTCGCGATCTTCGGCCTGCATCTCCAGGCCAGCGCGCACGAAATCCGGGAGCCCGCGAACCATCTCCGCAGCCTGGAGCCGGCCCATGCCTGATCCATCCGCAGCGAACCCTGCAACCCGCCTGCCCAAGCTGATCGACAGCTATGCCGCGCGCCTGGAGAACCGCCTGATCCGCACGCTTCCGCGGGAGGTCATGCAGGTGCCGACGCAGGAGCCGATCGTCTCCTTCACCTTCGACGACGTGCCGGCTTCTGCCCTCGATGCCGGCGCAGCGACCCTCGAAGCCAATGGCGCGCGCGGCACCTTCTACATCTCAGGCGGCCTGGAGGGCCGGATCGAGCCCGGCCGCAGGCTGATCGACCGGGCCGGCTGCCGGGAACTCGCGGCCCGCGGCCACGAGATCGGCTGCCACAGCTTCGCGCACCACGACCTGCGCCATCTGAGAATCGACGCCCTCGCCGAGGACCTTGCCCGCAATGCACGTTACCTCGACGCGATCGATCCGCGCCGGGCACCGCGCAACTTCGCTTACCCCTACAATAGCGGCTCGCTGGGGAAGCGCTCGCTGCTCGCCCGCAGCTTCCGCACGTGCCGGGCCGGCGGCGAAGGGATCAATCGCGGGCCGACGGACCCGGTCTTCCTGCGCGCGGTCGAGATCCGGCAACCGCAGCAGCATGTGCTGGGACTGGCTCGCTGGATCGACGCGCTGGTCGCCGATCCCGGCTGGCTGATCTTCTTCACCCACGACGTCTCGCCACAGCCGACGCCGTATGGCTGCACGCCCCCCAGCTTCCACCTGCTCGTCGGCTACGCGATCGCGCGCGGCTGCCGGGTGCTGAGCGTCGATGCGGCGCTCGATCACATCGGCTTCAGGGAGCGGGCGCGATGACCGGCACAAGACGGCTTCTGGCCATCAACAATTACTTCTACCGGCGAGGCGGCGCCGAGAGCGTCTTCCTCGACCATATCGACCTGTTCACCGCCGCCGGCTGGGACGTCGTGCCCTTCGCGATGCAGCACTCCGCGAACCTTCCGAGCCCCTGGTCCGGGCATTTCGTCTCCGAGATCGAATATGGCGGCGCCGGCGGGCCCCTCACCAAGGCGCGGCAGGCCGCCAAGATCATCTTCTCGCTGGAGGCGCGCCGGAAAATCCGCGCACTGATCGGCCAGGCACGCCCGAACGTGGCCCACGCCCATAACGTCTACCACCATATCTCGCCGTCGATCTTCAGCGCGCTGAAGGCCGAAGGCGTGCCGCTGGTGATGACGGCGCATGATCTCAAGATCGCCTGCCCGGCCTACACGATGCTGAGCCACGGCAGCGTCTGCGAGCGCTGCCGCGACGGGCACATCCACAACGTCCTGCTGCATCGCTGCGTCAAGGATTCGGCCTTGGTGAGCGGGCTCGTCCTGATGGAGACGCTGGTCCATCGCAGCCTCGGACTCTATCGCGGCACCCTCGACCGCCTGATCGCGCCGAGCCGCTTCTACCGCGACAAGCTCATCGCCTGGGGCTGGGACGCGGATCGCATCGCCCATATCCCGAACTGCATCGACACGAGCGGATTTGCGCCGGCAACCGAGGAAGGCGGGTATTTCGTCTATGCGGGCCGGCTCGCACCGGAAAAGGGGCTGGCCACGCTGCTGCGCGCCACGGCTCTCGCCCGCCAGAAACTGGTCCTGGCCGGCAGCGGCCCCGAAGAACCGCGCCTGCGCCGGCTCGCCGTGGATTTCGGCGCCGATGTCAGCTTCGCCGGCCATCTCGGCAAGCCGGAGCTGCAGCGCCTGATCGCGGAAGCGCTGGCGCTGGTCCTCCCCTCCGAATGGTACGAGAACGCCCCGATCAGCCTACTCGAAGCCTACGCGCTCGGGCGCCCGGTCATCGGCGCACGCATCGGCGGCATTCCCGAACTGGTCGCTGATGGCGAGACCGGCCGGCTCGTCGAACCCGGCCATGCTTCCGCCCTCGCCGAGGCGCTTGTCGCCCTGGCTGCCTTGCCGCCGACCGCCCGCGCTGCGATGGGCGCCGCCGGCCGCGACTGGGTCCGCCGCGAATTCTCGCCCGAGCGCTACCGCGAACGCACCCTCAACCTCTACGAGGCGATCTGCTGATGTACACCCTCATCCCACCGATCGGCGCCCGTCCGCCGGACAGAAAAGTCGTCTTCGTCGGCCTGCGCGGCGTGCCCGAGATCCAGGGCGGGATCGAGACCCATGTCGCCGCGATCTCGACGCGCCTGGCGGAACGCGGCTGGCGCGTCGAAGTGCTCGGCCGCTCGCCCTATCTCAGCTCGCACAAGCCCTATCGCTGGAAAGGCGTCACCGTCACGCCGGTCTGGTCGCCCCGCTCCCGCAGCTTCGAGACGCTGCTGCACACGGCCCTGAGCCTGCTCGTCGCGGCCCGGCAGAACCCCGATCTGGTGCATATCCATGCAATCGGGCCGGCCTTGCTGACCCCGCTCGCGCGCCTGCTCGGCCTCCATGTCGTGGTGACGCATCACGGCTTCGACTACGAGCGCCAAAAATGGGGTCCGGTCGCCAGATCCATCCTGCGGGCGGGCGAGGCGATGGGGATGCTGTTTTCCCACGCGAATATCGGCGTGTCCAAGGCGATCGCCGACAGCGTCCGCCGCCGGTTCAGCGTCGGCGCGACCTTCATCCCGAACGGCGTCGAGGCGCCGCTGCCGAACCCCGACAGATCCTATCTCGACCGCATCCGGGTGACGCCGCAGCGCTACATCCTCTCCGTCGGCCGGATCGTCGAGGAGAAACGGCATCTCGACCTGATCAGAGCCTTCGCACGCCTGGACGATCCAGGCTTCAAGCTCGTCATCACCGGCGCGGCCGATCATGCCGGCAGCTACCAACGCGAGGTCGAAGCCGTGGCGATGGCGACGCCCGGCGTGGTCATGACCGGATTTCAACATGGCGACGCGCTGTTCCAGCTCTATCGGCACGCGGCCCTGTTCGTCCTGCCCTCGAGCCATGAAGGCATGCCGATGGTGCTGCTCGAAGCCCTCAGCTACGGCGTGCCCTGTCTCGTGAGCGATATCGACGCCCATCTCGCGCTCGATCTCGGGCAGGACAGCTATTTCCCGCTCGGCGCCGTGGACCGGCTCGCCAGCGCGATGCGCGCGAAGCTGGCAGCGCCCGACCCCGCGCTGAAGGCGCAGCACGCCGCCCGGGTCCTCGCCGCCTTCGGCTGGGGCGCGATCGTCGACCGGACCATGGAGGTCTACGAAAGCGCGCTGCGCGGCTGGAAGCCGGGCGGGACGCGCCAGCCCGGCGCCGGCCTCCGCAAACATGTCGAGCTCGGAGGCTGACGATGAACTCCGTCCTGCGCAATCTCGAAATGACCGTGCTTGGCCTCGGCTTCCTGGGCCTGGCCTGGGGCAAGAACAAGCTGAACGGCTACACCACGCCGAACGGCGTGGCGAAATCCGACCCCGAAGGCCAGATCGCCTATCTGCTCGACATCTTCGCAGCGCTGCGCCGCTTCATGCCGCCGGATGTCGACCTGCGCGGGCGGGACGTGCTCGAACTGAGCCCAGGCGCCTCGCGCGGCAACGGCGTGCTCTTCCTCGCACTGGGCGCGCGGTCCTACCATGCGATCGACGTGTTCGACCTTGCGGGCGGCGAAGAACCCGGGTTCTACGAGCGGCTGCTCGACCGGTTTCCCGAAGGCCGCATCGCCGACCGGGCACGGGCGCGAGCTTTCGCCAGCACGCCCGGCTTGCGCGAATTCGGCTATGCCGTCGGGCGGGATTTCGACATCCCGCGCCTGGCCGAAGGCAGGACATTCGACCTGATCGTCAGTTGCGCGGCCTTCGAGCACTACGATCATCCTGCGAGCGCGATCGCGGCCATGACGCAGGTCGCGCGGCCGGGTTGCGAAACGGTCCATATCATCGACCTGCAGACGCATTCGCGCTGGATCCGCGAGCATGACCCGAACAACATCTACCGCTATCCCGAGCCGCTCTACCGGCTCTTCGCCTTTCCCGGGCAGCCGAACCGGCAGCGGCCCGCCGACTATGTCAGCGACTTCGAAAGCCGAGGCTGGAGCGATGTCCGCTTCGTGCCGTCACGGACGGTCGATCCCGCCCTGCGCGAGGCTTCGCTGCGCGGCCTGGCTGCTCCCTTCGCCGGCCAGGCCGACATGGCCGTCCTCGATGGCGCCCTGACGGCGCGCTATCCGGGCAAGACCGGTGTTTCGGGCGCATCGTCATGACGAGCCGCCGCTCCGTTCTCTCCGGCATGGCCGGCCTTGCGACGCTTGCCTGTCTCGGCGCGGAACGAACCGCAATGGGAGCCGGCGCGGATATCCCGCTGTTTCGCCGCGGCATCGGCGTCTCGCATGCGCTGGGCTGGGCGGAGGTCAGCGCCGACGGCAGCTATGGGAATGCACCCTTCTCGGCGCCGCGCTTCCGCTTCGATGCGATGCAGCGGCAGGCGATCCGCGCCGCCGGTTTCGATTTCGTGCGCCTCGCCGTCGATCTCGGGCCTTTCCTCGCCTTTCGCGACGCGGCCCGCGACATGCTGGACGCGCTTCTCCTGGCCACGGTTCGCGACCTGCTCGATGCCGATCTCGGCGTGATCGTCGACCTGCATCCGAGTGCGATGAACCCGGCCTACCGGCCCGTCGCTTTGACCGCAGGCGTGGACGCGCCGGCATTCCGTGCCGTGCTCGCCCTGCAGCAACGCCTCGCGAGGCTGCTGGGACAACTGGCTCACGATCGGGCAGGCGCCTCGGCGCCGCGGCTCGCCTTCGAGCTGATGAACGAGCCGGAGATGCCGCAGCCGGCCTGGCAGCCGATGCTGGAAGCCTGCTACCGGGCAGCCCGCAAGGGCTCTGCGCGGCTCCCGCTGGTGCTGGGCGGCGGATCGATGAATGCGGCGGCCGCGCTGACGACGATCGACATGCGCCCGTTCGCGGGGGATCCGCGCCTGATCTACACCTATCACGACTATGCGCCCTGGCAGTTCACGCATCAGGCCGTACGCGGCAGCCCGGCCCACGCGCTGGAGGCGATCCCCTATCCGGCGCCGCCCTCGGCCGAGGCGATGATCGCCGCGACCGAGGGCCGCATCGCCAGCCTCGGTCTCGACGGCGCCGCGCTGGAGCAGGCGCACAAGGCGAAACGATCGCTGGCACGTTACGCAAGCTTCGCCCGGCCGAGCCTTGAGAAGACCTTTCGGCAGGTCGACGCCTGGCGCAGCGCCCAAGGCCTGCCCGCCCATGCCGTCCTGCTTGGCGAGTTCGGCGTTCATCGGACGCCCTATATGTCTACACCCGAAGGCGCCGCCGCCCGCGGAACCTGGCTGCGCGACATGCGCGAGCTCGCCGAGGCACATGGCTTCGCCTGGTCCGCATGGACCTACGCGGGAGCCGGCGGATTCGCGCTCGCCGAAAGCGAGACCGGGCCGGGTTTCGATGCTGCCACGCGCCGCGCGCTCGGCCTCCGGTGAGGCCGGCATGACCCGACAGCGCTATGCCCATCTCGACGGATTGCGGGCCATCGCGGCGCTCGCCGTGATGGTCGAGCATCTGTTCGGCGACCTGCTCAGGCAGGCTCCTTCCGCAACCGGCCCGATGGGCGCGGTCGCCCGGTCGATCGTCGAGAACCTGAGCCTCGGCCGGTTCGGGGTGGCGCTGTTCTTCCTGGTCAGCGGCTTCGTCGTGCCGTTCAGCATTCAGGGCGAGCGACCGCTCCGGCACTTCGCGATCTCCCGGCTGTTCAGGCTCTATCCGGCGCTCTGGCTGGCGCTGGCCCTGCTCGCATTCATGGCCTGGCTGTCCGGCGACAGGGCGCCGATGGCAACCGTACTGGCCAATATGACGATGGCGCCGCCGCTTTTCGGCCAGCCCTGGCTCTCGCCGATCTACTGGACCCTCTTCGTCGAACTCGTCTTCTACGGTCTCGTCACATTGCTGTTCGCGACGGGAATGCTGCGCAACACCGGCGCCCTGCTCGGCCTCGGCCTGGGCTTGATCGCAGCGACCGTCCTGCCTGTGCAGTTACAAGCGCACGGGATCGCCGGACTGCCGGTACAGTATCTCGGCATGCATCTGTCTTTCCTGTTGCTCGGACTGCTGCTGCGGCTCTGGCTGGTGGAACGGCGGCCCGGCGCGCAGCTTTCGACCGTGGTTCTCGGCTTCGCGCAGCTCGCAGCGGTCGCTGCGGTCTCATCGTTTTCGCTGGCGCGCGGCGACCATTTCATCATGGAAGGTCTAAGACCCGTCCTCGGCGCCTATCTCGCCGCTTTCGCGGTCTTTTTCGCTGCGATCAGACTGGAGCGACCGCGATCGCCCCTGCTCGCCCGGATCGGGCTGATCAGCTATGCGATGTATCTATTCCACGGGCCGGTCAACGCCGCGGTCTATCGCGCCCTGCCCCTGACCGGGCTGCTCAGCGATCTCGCGACGATGCTGATCTGCATCGGCCTGACGCTCGCGCTGTCCTGGCTCGTCTATCGTCTGGTCGAGCGACCGATGATACAGCTCGGGCGCTCGCTATCGGCGGGGCGAGTAGGCCCCGCTACCTACTCCATCGCCTTGAAGCGGTTGAGATAGGTTTCCTTGTTCGTCGCCGCCTGCGATGCCGGCAGCCTGAACTTCCAGGTCTCGGTGAGCGTGCGGTCGCCGAGCTTCAGGACCGCGTCGAGATCCGACGAGACCGCCGGGTTCTTGACCTTGATCCGATAGCTCAGGCGCCAGCCCTGGATGGCCGGATTGGGCTGCAACTCGGTGCCGACGATCTCGATATTGTCATTGGCGCCAACCACGGCCGTGGGGCGGGCGTCCTTCGGCAGCTTGCGCAGCGAGGGGCCCTTGAAGTCGATCAGGAAGGCCAGCGTGCCGTCGCCGGCGCGGATCAAGTTGGACTGGTAGAACTCGCCGGCCGAGCGCATCGTCTGCCAGACATAGGCGATATCCCCCTTCATCAGGGCCGGCTCGTCCATGGTCCAGTGCATGCGGTAGTCGAAGCGCATCGGCTCGCCGAACGGAGGCCGGCTGTCGGGCACCCAGAGCGTGACGATATTGTCGTTGGTCTCGTCGGCGGTCGGGATCTCGACGAGGCGGACATTGCCCTTGCCCCAATCGTTGGTCGGCTCGATCCAGGCGCTCGGGCGCAGATCGTAGCGATCCTTCAGGTCCTCGTAGCGCGAGAAGTCGCGCCCGCGCTGGAGCAGGCCAAAGCCCTTCGGGTTCTCGGCCGCGATATCGCTGATCGCGACCATGGACGGGTTGACCAGCGGCCGCCAGATCCACTCGCCATTGCCGCCGCGGACGGCGAGCCCGTTGGAATCATGGATCGCGGGGCGGAAACTCGGGGTCGGTGAAGGCTGCTGCGGGCCGTAGAGGAACATGCTCGTCAAGGGCGCGATGCCGAGCGTCGTCGGCGAGGCACCTTGCCGCAGGAAGATGCGCGCCTTGACGCTGAGCACGGCGTCGGAGCCGGGCGTCAGCGTGAACTCATAGGCGCCCGACGCGCGCACCGAATCCATCAATGCGTAGAAGGTCAGTTGCTTGTCCTTCGGCTTCGGACGGCGCAGCCAGAACTCGCGGAAAGCCGGGAACTCCTCGGCGATCGGCAGGCCGGTATCGATCGCCAGCCCCCGCCCGGACAGGCCATAAATCTGGTTCTTGCCGATGACGCGGAAATAGCTCGCGCCGAGGACGCTCATGATCTCGTCGAGCTTGCCGGCCTGGTTGATCGGATAGACCACACGGAAGCCGGCCCAGCCGAGCTTGCTCGTCGCCTCGCGGTCGAAATGCAGGTCGGCGAAGTCGAAACGCCCGGAATCATAGGGGATTTCGTGGGCAGCGCCATCGACGATCTCGCTGATCTTCACCGGCGTATTGAACTGCATGCCCTGGTGATAGAAGGCCAGCTTGAACGGCGTCTTGTATTCCATCCAGGCGAAGCGATCGCGCTTCGGCTGCATCTTCTGGTAGTCGGCGAACTGCATCTTGCTGAAGACGTCGGGCAGGTTGCTGACCGGCGCGACATAGGCCGCATCCGCCAGCGCCTTCGCCTTGGCGACGACGTCGTCGAGCCCGAATTTCGGACGCTGCTGCGCGAAGGCCGACGGCCCCGCGACGGCCGCGACGGCGAGCAAGCCGAGCGCCATGCCCAGCCGCGCCAAGCCCGATCTGCTCCGGACCGTGTCGCATTGGTCCAGCAGCCGCATCAGCATGGGTCGGGCTGAAGAGGAAGATCGGGCCATGAGCGGGGCCCCGTCGGCAGAACGGGTCGACAAGTTCACACTACCTCCTTAAAAGTGGGCGTCGGCGGGACGGAGCGCCCGTCCTCTCCAGGCAGCGGCGCACCGAACACATGCCCATCATCGAGACAAGGGTCAAGGAATGAGCGTCGTTCTCCTCGAACCACGCGACCCTTTGCCACCCTCCATCCAGCCGCCCTCAATTCGCAAGTGAACGAACTCAGCATGGATCACGAGAACGCTGCGCCGGTCGTCGAAGGACTGGAGACGGTGTCCCCTGAGCAGGCCGCTGCCGGCCTCTCCCGCCGGCAGACGCTCGGCGCCATGGCCTCGGCCGCCTTCGTTGCCGGAATGGCCGCACTTCCCGCGGCGGCCAAGACCAGACAGGCGCGCACCGCCGGTTCCGCTGCGACGAAGAAGGCTTTCGTCGACAAGCTGATCGCGCAGATGACCGTGGACGAGAAGGTCGGGCAGCTCCGCCTGATCAGCATCGGCCCGGAAATGCCCTTCGCCAAAATCGTCGAGGAGATCGCCGCCGGGCGCATCGCCGGCTCGTTCAACACGGTCGTCCGGCGCGACAACCGGCCGATGCAGGAAGCCGCGGTCAAGCGCTCGCGCCTGAAGATCCCGCTCTTCTTCGCCTATGACGTGGTGCATGGCCACCGCACCACCTTCCCGATCCCGCTCGGCCTCGCGTCGAGCTTCGACATGGCCGTGATCGAGCGGATGGCCCGCGTCTCGGCGGTCGAGGCCTGCAATGACGGCGTCGACATGACCTTCGCGCCGATGGTCGACATCAGCCACGACCCGCGCTGGGGCCGCACCTCCGAGGGCTTCGGCGAGGACCCCTATCTCGTCAGCGAATGCGCGCGGGCCAGCGTGCGCGGCTTCCAGGGCACATCGCCCAACCAGCCCAACACGATCATGGCCGCGGTCAAGCATTTCGCGCTCTACGGCGCGGTCGAGGGCGGGCGCGACTACAACACGGTCGACATGAGTCCGCTGCGCATGCACCAGATCTACCTGCCGCCCTACAAGGCGGCGATCGACGCCGGCTCCGGCGGCGTCATGGTCGCGCTGAACTCGGTCAACGGCGTGCCGGCGACCTCCAATACCTGGCTGATGCAGGACCTGCTGCGCAAGCAATGGGGCTTCAAGGGCGTCACCATCAGCGACCACGGCGCAATCACGGAACTGACGCGCCACGGCGTCGCCCGCGACAACCGCGAGGCCGCCAAGCTCGCGATCAAGGCCGGCATCGACCTCAGCATGGCCGACCAGGTCTATCTCGCCGAAGTGCCCGGCCTGATCGCATCGGGCGAGATCAAGATGGCCGAGCTCGACGCCTGCGTGCGCGAGGTGCTCGGCGCCAAATACGACATGGGCCTCTTCGCCAACCCGTTCCTGCGGATGGGCAAGCAGGAGGACGATCCCGTCGACGTGCGCTCCAACGACCGGCTGCATCGGGAACCGGCCCGCGAGATCGCGCGCGAATCCATCGTGCTGCTGGAAAACCGCAACCAGACACTGCCGCTGAAGAAGCAGGGCACGATCGCACTCGTCGGTCCGCTGGCCGATTCAGGCCTCGACATCCTCGGGAGCTGGTCGGCGCAGGGCGTCGCCGAACAGGCCGTCACGATCAAGGCCGGTATCGAGAAGGCGATCGGCGACAAGGCCAGGCTGCTGACCGCACGCGGCGCCAACGTGCTCGACGACCAGAAGGTGGTCGACTACCTGAATTTCCTGAACTGGGACAAGCCCGAGGTCATCCAGGATCCCCGCCCGCTCGACGTGATGATCGAGGAGGCCGTCGCCGTCGCCAACCAGTCCGACGTGGTGATCGCCGTCGTCGGCGAGGTGCGCGGCATGTCGCATGAATCCTCGAGCCGCGTCACGATCGAGATGCCGGGCTCGCAGCGCAAGCTGCTGCAGGCGCTGAAAGCGACCGGCAAGCCGCTCGTCGTCCTGCTGATGAACGGGCGCCCGCTCGCCATCGGCTGGGAAAAGGACAATGCCGACGCGCTGCTGGAGACCTGGTATTCCGGCACCGAGGGTGGCAACGCGATCGCCGACATCCTGTTCGGCGACCACAACCCCTCCGCCAAGCTGCCGATCAGCTTTCCGCGCTCGGCCGGCCAGATCCCGACCTATTACAACGCGCTGCGGATCGGGCGCCCCTACACGCCGGGCAAGCCCGGCAACTACACCTCGCAATATTTCGAGGAGGAGCAGGGCGCTCTCTATCCGTTCGGCTTCGGCCTGAGCTTCAGCAGCTTTACCCTGACCGACCTCAAGCTCTCGGCCAGCCGCATCAAGCGCGGCGAGAAGCTGACGGCCGAGGCAACGCTGACCAATACCGGCAGCTTCGAAGGGGCGAATGTCGTGCAGCTCTACATCGCCGACCCCTATGCCTCGATCGCACGGCCGGTGAAGGAGCTGAAGGGCTTCCAGAAGGTAACGCTGAAGCCTGGCGAAGCCAGAGTGGTGCGCTTCGAGATCGGCCCGGAGCAGCTCAAGTTCGTCAATGGCGAGCTGAAAGAGGTGATCGAGAGCGGCCAGTTCGACGTCCAGGTCGGGCTGGATTCACGTGAGGTGCTGCAGCAGTCTTTCCACCTCGCCTGAACGAGCAGCCCCGAGGCTTCCGGCGGGGCGAGCCTGAAACCACGATCAGCCCCTGACGGCTCCCGACCGGCTGGGGGGCCACCAGCGCCGGGGGGCATGACGGCCGCCTCGCTTCCTAAAGCCGATCGAACCAGCGACTAACCCTCAGCTCGTAAAACGTATGCGGAGCGACGTTCACGGGCTCAATCCTGAGTGCAGTGCCCCGAGAGCGTTGGGTCACAACGACACCCAACCCGCTTCAGCGGCCATGCATGCTGCTGGCCGCGCTCAATCGACCTGTACGATTGTGCGATGCGGCCGATCCCCTTAGGAAAAGCGATATGGATTTTGTCGCTGTCGGCTACCCCAGCCCCCTGGCCAAGTGGGCTTTCCTTTTCCTTGAGCAGGCACTCCGTCGCATCGTGCCGAATTTGTCAGTCGTCCGCCTCGATCGCTTCGACACGCTCGCTGAACAGCCGGAGCATGCGGGCAAGCGACTTGTCCTCTCGATGTTTCCGAATCCGGCATTCGCCGAGGCCTGCTTTCGGAGCGGAAGGCCATGCTTGGTCTTCGCCGACGATCTTGTCGAATCGGTGCGGCACACCCAGGCCACACATCGCATCTCGCCCTATGCCGCGCTTCGCCCGATTTCAGCGGGATTGGTTCTGGCCCGCCCCTTCGCGCAAACCGATCTGGGAAAGGTCATCAGAAGGGATATTCGCGGTACCCCGGCCGATATTCTCAGGATCTTTCTCGAGCATTTCGCGATCGATATCTCCAGCGATATCGCCGAAGACATTTGCCAGGGTATTGGCTTCGAAGATGTCAGCTTGTCCGCCAAACTCCGCCAGGACACGCGCGACCTGCCAGAACCGAGCGACGCGGATCGCGATGTCATCGCCCAGGTGCTCGGTGGATTACATGAAAACCTGGGGCAGCCGACGCCTGGAGAGGTTACCTGGCCGAGGCAGTGCTTCTTGCTCGGAGACCAGCCGAACTCGGCAGTTCCCGTCGCCATCGATCTGACAGGCCGCGCCCGCATCATCTTTTATGGACCCTATTTTCACCTTCCGCGTGGCTACTGGAATGCACGGGTCCTGATCGGTTTCTCGCGAGACATCCGAGGCATGCCCTTTTCAATCGAGGCACATAGCACCGAATTGCTCGGTAAAGCTCGAGTCTTCGCCGAGCTTGGCGGCATTTTCGAATTCGAGTTCGCAGCGCGCGTGGCGAAACCTCATGAACCGATCGAGATCAGGATCATGAGCGAACAAGGCGCCATAGAAGGGCATATGGGGCTGATCAGCGTTGGCTTCCGGGATTGGCGCCCGCTATCGGATGATCCGGCCTCCACCGCATAGCCGTGAGAGGCCGGGTACCGGCAGCATCGGGCTATAGAGTACCTGACCGCCTATCGTATTCGGTCCGGTACTCCAGCTCTTTGATCTTGCATCGGCTTTGTCCGAAAACCGCATGCCACTTTCGGAGCAATGCTCTATCCGGCATGAGCGGCGGAGTGCTCCCTGATGCCGGAACTCACCAGCCAGAAAATCAGGTAGAACAACAGAGACCACCCGAACACGGTGATCACGCTCACCAGACGGCGCGGCACCGTCGATTGATCCGGCAGGTTGGGCTCCACGATCCGCTGCAAGAAAACCTGCTGCCGGCGTGCATCGTTCTGAGCGAGGGTCAATCCGGCAACGGCCGCCGCAAGCCGCCGGGTGGCGAATTGCTGCTGCAACGTCAGGCGTTCATACTGCGCAACCTTGTCGGCGAGCCCGGCGCCACTGGCTGCGACCTGGTCACGCTGGGAGGCAATTTGCTGCTGAAGAGAGGAAGCGTGCGCAATCAACGGCGCCAGTTGCGGACTGTTGGGGGCGCCCTGACGCAACTGCTCGATCTGCGCGACCGTGTTGGCGAGCTCCGTGTTCAACTTGCCAATCAACTCAGTCAGCAAGATCGCATTGCGCTGCGGATCGAGGAGCAACTCTCGATTCCGAAACTGCGTCAGAGAAATCTGACTAAGGACAAGGGCCTCCTCGCTTCGCGCCACTTCGTCGCTGGCCGTCTTGATCGCATCGTTCCTGATGCGCTCGTTGAGGCGGTTGACCATCTCTTCGGCCAGATCGAGAAGCGTCGTAGTCATGAGCTTGGCGGCCGTTGGCTCGAAGGCTTCGATCGATATGGTCAGGACACCTGTCTCTCGACTGGGTACGGCACTCGCCATGCGCTTGTAGTAGCGGTAGAATTCTTCATTCGAACGCCCGTATAGCCAAGATGGCCAGCGTGACAGGAAATCGGCCTGCGCCACGTCGAAATAGGTCTTCACCGGCAATTTGGCGCTCAGCGCATCCAAGGCATCTCGGGATAGGATATAGGCCTGCACGGTGCTGGTCTCGTCAGCTCCGCCCGCAAGTCCAGTTGTCTTGAGAAAGGAAGCAAGCCCTCCGGTCGGCGCCGGCTCGGCAGCCCTGCGCACGACAACCTGCGCCTCCGAAACGTAACGGTCAGATGCGATCCATCCGTAATACAGCACTGTGAGCAAATTCGGCAGGATCACCAGCAACGCGAACAATTTGTATCGAAGAAGCTTTTCCAACCGGAAGCGCGGCTTCGCCGAGCGGCTGGCCGATATCTCAGCAGGACGCCGGGCATTCTGCTGCGAAACGATACGGGGAGATCCATCCTGAAGCATATTGGCCTATATCAGCGGCCTCAGCCGCGTTCTCCTGCCGTCAGAGCGATGTGTATATTTCGGCGGCGAGATCGAGGTCCCGAAACACGCGCCCCCTCCCCCCCTTCAGGATCAGGGCAGCCGTGCAGTGCTCTCGCACGAATGCTGCATCGTGGATGGCAATGATCATCGCGCAATGCCTTCTACGAACGAACAGTTCTTCATAACATCGTTCCTGGAAACGACGGTCTCCTACGGCGAGCACCTCGTCGATCAGGATGCAGTCGAAATCGATGGCAAAGGATAGCGCGAAAGCCAGCCTTGCACGCATGCCGGTGGAGTAGAATCGCATCGGCAGATGAAGCTGCTTACCCAAAGCCGCGAATGACTGGATGTAATCGAGCTTTTGTTCGAAAGGGGCATTGTAGACCCGCAAGAGGAACCGGGCATAGTCATAGCCGGTCATCTCACCTTGAACGACTCCGTCGATTGCAATGGGCCACGACATCGACAAGCCGCGATGAATGGTACCGGTATTCGGAAGCTGCAACCCGCACAGGAGGCTGATCAAAGTCGACTTGCCAGCGCCGTTCCGACCGAGGATCGCCAAGCGCTCTCCCATGCAGACTTCAAAGGAAATCCCGTCGAGCACGCGTCTCCGGCCGATCTCCGTGTTGAATTCCATGACGACACCATCGGCGACGATGGCACGCCGACCCGCGGCTTGAGCATGCTCCTCTTCCACCCCATGGCTTTGCCGGGCATTGCCGCCCCACGGCCTCAAGCGGCGCTGGGCTCCTTCCCTGAGGTCCCGCAGCCATTGCGTTTGACGCACGATATTCATCGCCCGTGGTGAAGCCGGGAATCGCGTACGACCCACCTCAGAATGCCAAATAAAGAAACGGCGATGCCCCCGATCAGCAGCGTCAGAAGCAGGCGCCGTGGCTCTGTTGCGTAATCAGCCAGTGTCGGACCTGAAATGCGTTCGATGAAGATGTGCTGACGCGCTTCCTGCAATCGCGCCGTTTCGGCCTGCTCCAATGCCGCGGCATAGATCCGATCGGCAAACTCGCGTTGAAGGCTCAACTTCTGATATTCGGCCAAGGTCGGCGCCAGCGAACCATCCGGCCCGGCAAGCTTGCGCTGCTGAACGGAAATCTGCTCTTCAAGCGCAGCTATCTGGCCGCGCAGCAGAGACACCTGGTTGCTCGCCGGAGCGGTTTTCGTCAGGTCGGAAAGCTGCGCCTTGAGCGCGACGCTCTGGGTGGCCAACCCGGCGATCGTCTCAACGATGACAGCCGACATCGCAATGGGATCGATCATCCTTTCGCGCAACCGAAAGGCCGTCAGGTTGGCCTGGGCGTCCACCACCTCCTTATGGGCAACAGCCACCTGGTCCGAAGCGGCCCGGACCGCATCCTGCCGCGCGCGCGCATCCATCCTATTGACCAGGGCCTCCGCTCCCGCCAGCAAGCTGTCCCCCACGGACTTGGCGTCTTCGGGACGGAAGCCCTCCGCCGTCAACTTGATGACCCCTGTCATCGGATCGTAGTCGACATTGACCATTCGCGAAAAATACTGCTTCAGCCGGTGCTTGCTGTCGCTCCGAAACGGGCCGGGATAGGCTGCCAGGAAATCCGCCTCGTCACGCGAGAACAGCTTCCGCAGATCGAGCGCCCGGTCGACCGTATCCATGCCGTCTTCGGATTTCATGAAAGTAACGACCACATTGGCATCGCTGTCGCCAGCGCTCGCTCCCATGCTGGTCGATCCCGCCGCGCCGGATTGCGCCGATATCATCGACGCCAACCGACCACTCCCCGAACTATCCGTGTTGCGAACGATGAATTCACTTTGCGAAACGTAGCGATCCGCCGCGATCACGCCGAAATAGAGCGCCCCACAGAGAACAGGTAACGCGACCAGCGCTCCCCATCCCAGGGCGCCATCGATATCCGTCCATCGCCGCCGGCGCGGCACGCCTCCGTACAGATCGTAGACTTCACCATCTGCGGCGGTACGCAGAGGGCGCAGAAGCACGAACTCCGAAGCCGGCTGATCCGCGACCTGCCGAACGGCCATCTGCCTGCGGAGAGAAATACCACGCGCCGCGATAAACTTATGGATTCCCGGCAGCTTGAAGGGTCCCAACATATCTCCGACATCGCCTAGCGAAGTTGAAATCTGAACTGTCCGAAGGACTCATACCAGATTCACCGCACGACCGTCATGTTATCCCAAGCCAGCAGGCAGCGCTCGCGAGCACGAAAAGCCAGCCGCGGCCTCCGCGGAAGCTGGAGCCATCGTCGAGCCGTGATCGGCTGCAACACGTCCCAGGATTGACAAGAGGCTTCGGTCAAACGCAAAGCTGATGATCCCTGGCCGGATGACGAAGCCCCGCGCAGTGCACGACCCAACGTTGACGACCAGAGTGTCCGTGCAGTTGCAAGTCATCGCCGCGCTGATGATTCGCAATGTGATGGCGAAATATGGGCGAGGCAACCTGGGCTTTCTATGGCTGGTCGTCGAGCCGATCTTTCTCGTCGGTGGTGTCATCCTGGTATGGGTCTTTCTCCACCGTGGGGGGTACGGCGTTTCCGTGGCCGCGTTTGTCCTGAGCGGCTACATGCCCCTGACGCTGTGGCGCCATCTTTCCAACGCCGTTCGTGTCATGTCGGGAAACTACGGCTTGCTCTATCATCGCCGCATTACGATCTTCGACATCATGATCGCGCGAGCCTTGACGGAGATCGCCGGAGTCAGCGCGGCCGGGATCATCGTCTATCTGATCCTGCTGTCGGTTGGGAGCCTGAACTGGATCGCGGAACCCTCGTTGCTGCTTGCCGGATGGCTCATCATGAGCGCTTTCGCCTTCGGTTTCGGCTGCATTACCGCTGGCCTCTCAGAACGATCGGAAGTTCTCGAAAACCTGATTCAGCCAACCCAATACCTCCTCATGCCGCTTTCGGGGTGCTTTTTCATGGTATCCTGGCTCCCGAAACAAGCTCAAGAACTGGCGCTCCTCATACCCATGGTCCATATGTATGAGCTGATCCGGGCCGGCATTTTTGGAAAAGACGTCACAACGTATTATAGTTTTGAATATATGGCTATCTGGACATTTTCTATCATTTTCTTGGGAATTTTAAGTATAAATTCATCCAGAAAAATATTGACTTTTCGTTAAAATCTAATTTTACTTAGATTTATATTGGATAAATTTTTTATAATCAGAGCATACTCTTATCGATATCATTTTAGAACATTTTGCTATTTACCTCGGAAGCCATCGTTGACGAAAATGCAATCTATCTCCATGATCCCACTTTGCGTGAAGAGACGCTGCCCCCTACGGCATTTTTGAGAACAACTGATGCGCCTACCCTCTAAATCTCCGCGGGGCGCCTCTCCACTAAGCCTTCGACCGTACCTTGGCTCCCTGGCCGTGGTTGGGGTGTTTTCCGGCCTGATCAATGCAGCGATGCTGGCCGGCTCAATTTACATGCTCCAGGTTTATGATCGCGTACTCAGTTCACGCAGCGTTCCAACGCTGATTGGCATCAGCCTGCTATTGTTGTTCACTTATCTTCTACAAGGCCTCCTCGATGCCGTCCGCGCCCGCATGCTCGCGCGAATAGGCGCGAGCTTCGATGAACGCATCTCGCCCCTCGCCTTTACCGCATCCAGGAAACTGCCGTTGATGGGCGTCAGTTCGGACAATGCCTTGCAGCCGCTGCGCGACGTTGATGCGATCCGAAGCTTCCTCGCCTCGATCGGCCCGACGGCCCTGTTCGATCTACCTTGGATGCCCCTCTTCTTCATCGGCTGCTTTCTGCTTCATCCGTGGCTCGGATGGCTCGCCGTTGCGGGCGGAGGCGTGATCATACTCATCACCGCGCTCAGCGAATGGGCTACGCGAAAGAACGGCAAGGACCTGATGGAAAGCGGCAGCCTTCGGCGCAGCATCGCCGATGCCAGCCGACGAAACGCCGAAATCTTGGCCGCCATGGGAATGGGTGCCGCCTTTGACGGAAACTGGCAACGGGCCAACGCCCGGCATCTTCGCAATCTTATTCGCGGCGCCGATGCAGTGAGCGGCATCAGTTCATTCGCCAAGATATTTCGCCTAGCCTTACAGTCGACCGTCCTGGGGCTCGGCGCCTATCTCGTGATCAAAGGCGACGCCTCCGGCGGAGCGATGATCGCAGCCTCGATCATGACTTCTCGCGCCCTGGCCCCCATAGAGACTGCAGTTGCGAATTGGCGCGGCTTCGTCACCGCCCGGCAAGGCTATACCCGCCTCGCGCGCCTATTCGGTGAGAATTCATTCGGACCCGGCCCGCAAACAACCTTGCCCCCGCCAGAACAGGGAATCGAGATCGAGAATCTGGCCGTCAGAGCTCCCGGACGACAGAACACCATCCTGAACGGCATTTCATTTCGATTACAAGCTGGCGCTGGACTTGGCGTCATCGGTCCGAGCGGCTCGGGCAAGTCGACACTCGCACGGGCCCTCGTTGGCGCCTGGCCTCCTCTTCACGGAGAGGTTCGCCTCGACGGAGCCGCACTCCATCAATGGGAAGCCGCGAATCTGGGGCGCCACATCGGCTATTTGCCCCAGGATATCGAGTTGCTCGACGGCACGGTTGCAGAGAACATTGCCCGCTTCAGCCCAGACGCGAATGATGAAGCCATCGTTGCAGCAGCCAAGGCCGCAGGAGCACACGGCATGATCGTGAAGCTCGACAACGGCTACGATACGCGAATTGGCGAAGAGGGAGCTTCCCTGTCGGGAGGGCAGCGCCAGCGGATCGGCCTTGCAAGAGCCCTCTATGGCATGCCGTTTCTCGTCGTCCTCGACGAACCAAACTCGAATCTCGATCACGCCGGTGATGAAGCTTTGAATTTCGCGATCAAGGGTATTCGCGCGCGCGGCGGCATCGTCGTGATCATAACCCACCGCCCTGCTGCCATAGCCGGCGTCGACCAAATCGCGATTCTGGCGGACGGGCGGTTGCAAGCGATCGGCCCGCGCGACCAGATTCTCAAGAATGTCATCCAGCAGACCACCGCTCCGGGCGCTCAGCGTCAAAGCCTGGTCTCATGACGGCAACGACCATCGCACCGTCCGAGTTTGATCGATCTCTCAGCAAACTGCGCTTGATCGGCGCTACGAGCGTTCTCGCCTTTTTCGGGATCGTAGGCACCTGGGCCTGCACAACCGGTATTTCGGGAGCGGTCATCGCCTCAGGACAGTTCGTGGTCGAAGGCAACACGAAAAAGATACAACACCCTACAGGCGGGGTCGTTGCAGCGTTGCTAGTCAAGGAAGGCGATCACGTTCAGGAAAACCAGATCGTCATCAGACTTGATGGAACACTTGCTCGCGTCGGGCTCCACGTCGTAACTCGGCAACTTGATGAGCTTTTCGCGCGACGCCAGCGTCTCATCGCAGAGGCCGACGAGCAATCCACGGTCTCGCACGCTCCCGAATTCGCCGATCGCACGAAAGAAGCAGGCATTGCCAGCCTGTTCACTGCCGAACAGAAGCTGTTCACCGCGCGCCGCACAGCTCGTGACGGACAGAGGGCCCAACTCGAGCAACGCATCATTCAGTTCGAGAATGAAATCGAGGGACTACAGGCCCAATTGACGTCACGGGACGAACAGATCGTTCTGGTAGCGCAGGAACTGGTTGCCGCGCGCGAATTATACACAAAAAACCTGGTGTCTCTGGCCCGAAAGATCGCGCTTGAACGCGAAGCAGTTAACATTGCCGGTCAGAAGGGGCAAATCATAGCGGCGCTAGCACAATCGCGCGGCAAGATCGCTGAAATACGCCTTCAAATCTTCCAGATCGAAGACAGCTTCCGTGAGGAAGTCCTGAAAGACCTTCGTGAAACACAAGCAAAGATAGCGGAACTGACCGAGCGACGCATCGCCGCTGAAGACCAACTCAAGCGGGTCGACATCCGGGCCAGCACCGCTGGCGTCGTCCATCAACTCGCCGTTCATACCGTGGGCGGTGTGATCAGCCCTGCCGAACCCGCGATGCTCATCGTCCCCGACAACGAACCGCTTCAGATCGAGGCTCGCGTCACTCCCGCCGACATCGACCAAGTCCGACCGGGTGGCGCAGCTCAAATCAAGCTGCATGCCTTTAATCAGCGCATTACGCCAGAATTAACCGGCACAGTCAGCCATGTATCTGCCGACACAAGCCGAGATCAGATCAACGGCCCCTCGTTCTATATCGTGCGAATCGTCGTACCGCCCAGTCAACTCGATAAATTTGGCGGGCAACGCCTGAGCCCCGGCATGACAGCCGACGTTTTTATTACTACAGAAAATAGAACTCCACTCGAATTTATCGCCAAGCCGCTGAAGGAACAATTCAACAAAGCATTTCGTGAGCGATAGAATTTGATCTTTTATTTTGATAATTTTTTATAGAAACTTATACTAATAATTTATTTTATTCAGATTTGCATTATTTGATCTTTTCTCAATTCTTGGGAATTTTCACTACACATCTCCCAAGAATAACTTGATAAAAATCCGACCTCGAGAAAGCCGTGCGCTGCCGCACAACAATGCGCGCACCGCCCCCCCCAAATGGGACTTGCTTAACCATAGGTTTCGTCAGACAAAAATCGCTACCAATAAACCTTCTGAACCATGGCGGTTTTCTACGGAATTCCGCAACGGAACAAACAATAGTCGAGGCGCCTATAGGGGCGCGGGAGGAAATGATGGCGGTTACCCAATCTGGCGACGTCGTCGACACAATCGCCACCGACGGCGATCTCTGGGTCGGCAACACCGGTACAGGCTCCCTCACCGTCGACGGCGGCAGCGTCAAATCCATCACGGCGGCAGGTGCAGGCTCGGCCTCGGCGGAAGCTCGACTTTGGATAGGCCGCCCCTCGGCGGGCGGAGGCGCCCCAGCCGGCAACGGCACGGTGACGGTCAGCGGCACGGGTTCCGTCTTGGAGGTCGTGAGCGCCGGGCGCCCCGACGGCGGCGCCAGTGTTCAAATCGGACGGGGCGGAACCGGCAATGTTTCGATCACGTCGGGGGCTACGCTTCGGGTCATCGATCCTGTGGGCACGGCCTACGACTATGCTGGCGGCGTCGGGAATGAAGGTATGAATGTCGGCCGCGATCCCGGCGGCAATGGCTCCCTGACAGTCGATAATGGCCATGTCGTGCTTGCCGGAACCGGCACCATCATGACCGTTGGCCGGGGTGGCGGTACCGGCACGGCAAACTTTGTCAACGGCTCGACGCTGGATCTGTCCGCAACCATTGCAACTGCTGATGTGGGCATTCACATCGGGCGCGGCAGCAAGGGTACCATGACCCTCAACGCCTCCTCGGCAACGATTACCGGCGGCGGTGCTGCTGCGGTGCCGGGAGAAGATTACGGAGCATACGTTAACGTCGGCCGTGAGATCGGCGGTGACGGAACACTATCGCTCACGGCAGCGACGATGACGCTGTCTGGGGATAGCAGCCTGCCTGATACACCCGGCTCGTACGCGTCCATCAATGTTGGCCGGGACGGCGGCACCGGGCTGATGACGCTAAATGGTTCGTCGCTCACGCTCAATAATTCGGCGGAATCGTCCGGAGTTCACGTAGGACGCAGTTCGATCAGCGGCGCGACGTCTAAGGGCACATTGTCGATGTCCGGATCGACCTTGACGCTAGACACGAAGGACTTTGCCAATTTCGGTGTAGGCCGCGGAACCGGCGCCGAAGGATCAGCGACCGTGAGTTCGGGATCCACGGTGACGATGCAGGGCGACCTTGGCTCAACACTTTGGCTTGGCACGACCAATAACGCGGCCAACAGCACGGGCGGCATCGGCACGCTCAATATCCAAGGAGCGACAAGCACGGTTGTCTTTCAAGGTGACAACTCCGGTAGTTACGCGGTCGCCAATATCGGCCAGTTCGGCGGTACAGGTACCCTGAACATCGATGGCGGAACGCTCCGGATGCAGGGCGCCGTCGGCGCAATTATGAATATCGGCTTCCAGTTCGATTCTGCCCGACCCGGTAATGTCGCGGCGAACTCCGCGGGCTCGGGCTCCCTCATCCTGACGAACGGTGCCAAGTTCGAGATGATCGATGGCAGCGGTTCCAACGGTCTGCGCCTTGGCAATGGCGCCGGAACCGCCACGATGGAAGTGCGGTCGGGCAGCGTCGCTGATCTCGATGACGACGCGGCGGGCGGGACCTATGTCGCCGTTGGGAGCGGCCTAGCCGGGTCCGGCGTAGCGACCTTGCTTGTCAATGGCTCTGGGTCCCGAGTAGAGGGCGCCAGCTTCGTGATGGTTGGACGAAATACCTTCGAAACCAACAATTCCGGCGGAAATGGACGCCTGATCATAGAGAACGGCGGTACGGTCGTCGCTGATGGCGGGGCGCGTATCGGCTCAGGCGGCCGCTTGTCGGGCGATGGCGGCACGCTGTCGATGCAGCCGGACAGATGGCTGATTGTTGCCGACGACGGGGCAATCGGCGACGCGGCCGGTGCCGTGCAAAAGCTGACCGTAAGTGGCAATCTGGGCGTCCAGGAAGGTGCAAACGCACGTTTTGACATCACAAGTACCGGAAACGACCAGATTGTCGTGCAAAGCTCGACCGGCAATACGGGCAATGCCTTTCTCGGCGCGACTGATTTCGACCTGAACGTTCTCGGTGGGTATAAGTTCTCAGCAGGGGAAACCCGGACCCTCATCACCAGCGGGACCGGCAAATTCGTCGGCTTAGATCCCGCTAATTTTGCTTCAAGCACGGTTGCTCTAAACGGCCAGCATGCCGATTTCAGCTACTATTTGGGGGTGTTGAGTGGAGGCTCGAGCTTTGGCCTGTCGGCGCTGAATTCCGGCACGACAGGCGGCCTCGCTACGCTGGATTTCGGCGCAGCATCCACCATCGGTGCCAGCTTCATGTTCAACGGAGCCGCGAATTTCGCGCGCGTCTTCGGCGGTTTCCAGGGCGGCCCGGGCGGCCTGACTGTCGGGGTCGATGCAGTTTTGGGAACGTCGAACGGTGATGCGTTCGACGCATCCCAGTCGTCCCTGGCGATGGTGCTCGACGGCCGCGGCGGAAGCGACACGCTTATCGGCGGGGCGGGCGGCGACGCTCTGCGCGGCGGCATCGGCGCGGATACTCTGACCGGCAACGCCGGCACGGACCTCTACTACTTTGCGTCGGCCGATCTTCAGTCCGGTGTACGCGATACGATCAATGATTACGCGGCAGGCGAGACGGTGCGCTTCGGCGCGGTCAATTCTGCCTCCGTTACGGCTGCGCTGTCGGGAAGCGACAGGCTGTTGACCATTGCGGTCTCGGGCGGCAACGCGGAAATCCTGGTCAAGGGCAACGGTGTTCTGACGACCGTATTCGGATCGGAGCCGGCCAGCCTTGCGACCGACTTCGCATCGAACTATGCGAACGTGACCACGAAAGCCTTCGATCTCGCTAATGCCAATGCCTGGCTCACCGACACGCGGGTCTACGACGCCCTGCAGCGACTCGATACGGTCGACGTGTTCAACGACGACGGAACCCGCGTTTTCACCGATTTCGACCAAGGGAATGCGCGCACCGACACCTCCACGCAGACGATCTATGATAGTCTCGGGCGCACCGACATAGTTGACGTTCGCAACGATAACGGTACCCGAATCTATACCGATTTCGACCAGGGGAGCACGCGCACCGATATCTCCACGCTGACGGCTTATGACAATCTGAGCCGGGTGGACTATGTCGACGTGCGCAACGACAACGCAACGCGGATATTCACCGATTTCGACCAAGCCAATGCCAGGGTGGACACCTCGACGCTGACTGCCTACGACAATCTGAGCCGGGTGGACTATGTCGACGTGCGCAACGACAACGCAACGCGGATATTCACCGATTTCGACCAAGCCAATGCCAGGGTGGACACCTCGACGCTGACTGCCTACGACAATCTGAGCCGGGTGGACTATGTCGACGTGCGCAACGACAACGCAACGCGGATATTCACCGATTTCGACCAAGCCAATGCCAGGGTGGACACCTCGACGCTGACTGCCTACGACAATCTGAGCCGGGTGGACTATGTCGACGTGCGCAACGACAACGCAACGCGGATATTCACCGATTTCGACCAAGCCAATGCCAGGGTGGACACCTCGACGCTGACTGCCTACGACAATCTGAGCCGGGTGGACTATGTCGACGTGCGCAACGACAACGCAACGCGGATATTCACCGATTTCGACCAAGCCAATGCCAGGGTGGACACCTCGACGCTGACTGCCTACGACAATCTGAGCCGCATCGACTATGTCGATGTCCGCAACGATGATGGAACCCGTGTCTTCACCGATTTCGACCAAGCGGGTGCGAGGGCCGATGCTTCCACCCGCACGCTCTACGACACTCTGGGACGGGTCGACATCGTGGACGTGCTCAACGACGATGGGACCCGGGTCTTCACTGATTTCGACCAGGCCAATGCGAATGCGATCGCTTCGACACGCACGGTTTACGATACACTCGCGCGGATCGACTACATCGACATTATTCGCGACGATGGGACACGGCAGTTCACCGATCTCGACCAGGCCGGCATCTACAGCTGGTCATCCACACGCACCGAGTATGCGGCAAACGGTAGTGTCATCTCCGTAACCACCATTCCTGATTGAAGTGTGCTGGCCACAGAATTGGCATCGACGTACCAGATACCTCTCTAGAAGCGCCCGAATGATTTCGGGCGCTTGCTTTTGAGTTCAGACTGGAGACGGCCATGCAGCGTCGGACCTTTCTCAAGCAGATGAGCCTATCAATAGCGGCGTCTGTGTCAGGCCTGAGCGGCATTGCAAGCGCCTGGGGGCAGAGTCCCTCCGCAGCTCTTCCGGCCGCTCCGCTGGGGCGGAGCCTGCTGGATTTCATTTCACCAGACCTGCATCAACGGGTCGCCGAGGGGCGGAGCAATGAAGACCTCTCCGATTCCTTTCGTCGCGCGCTCACGGCCGGCGGACGCATCGTTGTTCCCGGCGGAACCTATGTCATCGGCAGCGCCATACGCGTTCTGCTCCAACGCTCCACGGCTCTGATCTGCGCCCCCGATGCGCGCATCGTTTTCTCAGGAGGCCTCGGGAGCCAGGCGTTTCGGATAGAAGGAGCCGGGCTTTACTCCTTCGATGTCGAAGGAGGCACCTTCGACATGAGCGCGGTCACGGCGAAGACTGTTACCGGAGATGTTGGCACCGTGTTCGACCTGTTTCGCACGCGTCGCTGGAGTCTCGAACGCTGCGAATTTATCGCAGGCACAAGCTTATCCGAACTCAACGGCGACAGCGCACTCGACGCGGTCGATTGCGGGCCCGGCGCCGTCATGAACTGCATATTTCAAGGCTGGGCCGATGGCGGCCTCTATCTAAGCGGCGGCAACGATCTGAAAGCGAATGACGACGGCGATACGACGGTGATATCCAACTGCGTTTTCCGCTTCTGTTCGACGGGCGTCCAAGTCAAACGCCGCAACCGGCATGTCCGCGTCCATACAAGCCACTTCCATCGCTGCCATGTCGGCGTCGGTGCCTTCGCGGTCGGCGCCGGAGAGGTTCGCCCTGGCGATCGCATGACCATCATCGCCAACAGCTTTGTCGATTGCGTCACCCCAATCGAGATGCGGGGGGGCGAGGGTCTTTCAATGATCAACGAGAACCGAATAGAAGATTTCGGCTATCTGGATTCGGGCCGCGCCGTTTCGCCCCCTTGCGCGATCCTGCTCAAAGGCGCTTCCGACTGCATGATTTCGGGCAATATGATCACATTATCCAACAGGAAGCGAACCCACCACCGCGGCATCTCCATCGAACCCTACTCCGTCGGGCAGAATATTTACGCTGCTACCAACAACGTCGTTCGATCGAACACCTTCATGCGCTTGGCAACGGGCGTCTATGCCTCAGGCACCGGCCCGACACAGGTCGGAGGCAACGGCTTTATCGACGTGTTGCAAGAACAGGACATAGCCGCTCCTCCTTGATGACACCCTCGGAATAGGAGGAGCCTCCGGGGCGTCCGCCCCTTTCTCGCAAGGTGCAGGGCACGCGTCTCGACCGTCTGGCTCGCGAGCTCCGATCCAATACGCCCGCATCTTGCAAAAGACTTCCCGCTGGTTCATTTCGTAATTCAAGCGGTGCGCGTAGCGCTCCGCCACTAGAAGTACGCTACGGAAGAGAGATACTGATGCCGTTCATCGGTACCGATACAAACGACGGCCCCTCGTCGAACCTCCTGGCAAAATTCCAGCAATTGACCTCGCGGTGGAAGAAAGTCGACGCCGACACCTACATTCAAAACCTGATTCTCACCTCGCAAAGCCGCTTCGAGATCGCTACATTCACTCGCCAAGTCGCGAATCAACACAGTGTCTTCATGCATTACGCGCAACGCGGCGATGCACTTCGCGATCAACGCGATTGGCACCGTGCCTTCTTGGAGTACCGAGCCGGCCTGAATGTCCTGCCTCTGCATTCGGGCTATCTCGTGCAGGCTGGGCATATGCTCAAGGAGATGGGGAGTTCCGTCGCCGCCGAAGGGTATTATCGTTCGGCCGTCCTGATCGGGAGCCCCATCGCCGAGGTTGGCGAACATCTCCTCCATGTCTCTCACCGCAACGGCTTTGCCGAAACGGCCAGCAACCTGACCGCGCTCGTAGGAGCAGCAGCTTCCGGCGATGCTGGCATGGCATTGCGCCCGACATTCGACGACCTTACGACCTTGGTCACAACCTTTGTCGGAACGGACGAAAGTGACTCCGAATACTTGGTCGAGTGGATGCGCCAGGGTTTGAGCTTTGCTGGGGTCGTCGACGAAATTACACGGCAAGCCCCTCCCGCCGCGCTCTTATGGAATGCACGACATTCCGCCCACACCGCCAATGGCACTTCAACCCCGCACAGCCGGAAGAAGAGCCCTTTCTGGCAGCGCATGTTCACCGGTTTTGAGGCGGTTTCCACGCCCGCTTCGCCCCGCCTGAAAAGCGAGGCGCCCGGAGGCTCAGTCGTACGGCCGGCTCCGCTCCCCCAGAGCACGACCCCTCCCCGGCCAGGAGCCTCTACCTCGCCAGCGCCGACGACCTCTGCGATGCCTGCGGCCAACCGGCAAGCCAACACGTCCTCGGTTAGCCAAGCGCGACCAGCCCAAAAGCTGATGGCCCCATCCAGTTGGCGATCTCCTTGGGAACGGCGAGTTCCACTCTTGAGTGCAATTGGCTCCCGCAGCGTCATAGAAGGCGATACGGTTCCCGCAAGCGCCATCGAGCTTTGTCGCCGCGCCTTGAAAGGGGCGCCGCAGAAGGTTTCCGTCGTCATGCCGGCCTGGAACCGCGCTCATGTCGTCAAGCGAGCCATCGAATCCGTCATTGCTCAATCCTACAGGGCCCACGAACTCATCGTCGTTGATGATGGCAGCACTGACGAAACGATCTCCGTCATCGAGACCGGCTTCCCGGAATTAATCAAGTCGGGATGGCTGACCCTCGTGAAGGCCGAGCATGGCGGCATCTCGAAGGCGCGCAACGCCGGTCTGTCCCGCGCCAGCGGGGACCTCGTGGCGTATCTCGACAGCGACAACCACTGGCACAAACACTTTCTGTGCATCATGGCAGCCGCTTTCGCTCAATGCGAAGCGTTGGGCACCGCCTATTGCGCCGAACATATCAACGACCTCGATAAAGGCACCGATAGCGTCCTAGGCGTCGGCTACCAGCGCGAGAACCTCGTCCATCGCAACTTTATCGATCTCAATTGTTTCGTGCACAAACGGAGTATCGTCACCCAGCAAGGTCTGTTCGACGACTCCATGACGCGGCTCGTCGACTGGGACCTGATCATCCGCTATACGCGCTTCAATCCACCAGCTTTCATTCCCGTCTCCCTGGTCGAGTACTATCTCGACAAGAAAACGCTCAACAACGTCACCCTGACAGAGAAGTGGGACATCAACTTCGCGCGGGTTGCGACCAAAAACCTTCGCGAGCGCGTGGCACTTGGGATCGACCCTCCGCGTATCGCCTATATGGTCTGGGACTGGCCTGCTCTGTCGCAAACCTTCGTGCTTAATGAGCTGCGCTGGCTCGTTTCCAATCATTTCGACGTCAAGGTATACTACAAGACCGCTCCGGACCTCGCCGCGTCTCTCGATTTCAAGATTTCAGCCAAGCAGATCTTGACTGCCGAAGAATTGGCAGAAGCACTGAAAGCCGACAGGCGCAACATTCTTCATTCGCCCTTCGCTTATCCCGCGACCACGCAACTCACCTGGCCTGCCGCGCAGATGACCGGCATTCCCTTCACCTTCATGCCGGGCGGCGTCGATATCAGCCACCATTCCAACCGCCTCCGCAATCGCGTCGGCGAAGTCGCAAGCGATCCGTTGTGCTCGGGCGTGATCACTCTGGGCACCTATCACGAACGTTTCCTGCGCGAGTGCGGCGTCCCAAGCACCAAGATTGTTCCGGAACGCCAAGCGGTCGGGCTTCCCGAAGCCAAGGCCCGCCCATTCTCCCGGGCGGAGCGCCCTCGCGTCATCTCGATCGGCCGCATGATCGAAAAGAAGGGCTTCAGGTACCTGATCGAAGCCGCGGCGCTTACGCCCGAACTGGATTTCGTGATCTACGGCTATGGTCCACTCGAGGCCGAGTTGCGCGAGCAGGTTACGGCAGCCAGGATCAACAACGTCGCGTTCGCCGGAACGCTCGATGACACGGCCTCGCTGCACCAGGCGTATTTCGATGCCGATATTTTCGCCCTGCCCTGTGTCGAAGCCCTGAATGGTGACATGGACGGGCTTCCGACAGTACTGATCGAAGCGATGGCGGCAGGCGTACCCGTCGTCACAAGCCGGCTGGCGAATATCCCCGATCTCATCACCCATCGCGTCGATGGCTTGTTGACGGCTCCGAAGGATGTCGAAGCGCTGACGACAGCCATCCGCGAACTCTGCACGATGCCGGACGCGCAACGCCGGAGGCTCATCAACGCAGCGCGCTCCAAATCCACGCACTACGCCAGCACGGATCGGATGATGCATACGATGCTGGACGTCTGGCGCGGCCGGATGCTCGACATCGTCCTGGTGACGTACGACACCCCGAAATATGATGACTGGGCAACGACCAGTGAGATCATCGACCGAATTTATGCTCATACCTCCTTGCCGTTCAACCTGATCGTTGTCGACAACAATAGCCAACAGAGCTTCCGAGACCGCATGAAGGAGCGTTATGGCGCTCGCTCGAATTTTACCTTCATTGAGTCCCGCAAGAATCTTTTCTGCGGCCCCGGCACTAATCTCGGAATCGATGCCGGTACATCCGAGTACATTGTCTACATCTGCTCAAAGGAGGGCTTCATCCTGAAGAACGGCTGGGACCGTGAACTCGTCAGGGCGATGGACGATAACTCCCAGGCTGCACTCGGTGGCTATCGCATTTCGCTACCCAAGTTCCGCAACGGAGCGGAATACGCGAACTATCCTTCGTTTGAAAAATGGCGAAGGCAGGATTTTGCGCGCGCGAATCCGCGGCGACGCTTCCAGCATATTCAGGGCGGCTTGTTCATTCTGCGGCGCAGCGCATACAACGCCGTCGGCGGCTTCAGCGACGAAGTAGCCCAGGACGGCACGGATATCGAGTACAGCTACTTCCTTGAGAGCAAAGGCTACGAACTGGCCGATATTCCGGCGATCCGCTCGATCAGTTCCAAGACCTTGCCTGCACCACATACGCTCGTCGACGAAAACGCCTACATCATGCACCCGTTGACTCTGGCGAGTGCGCCCGGCTTTGATCAGGCCGCCTTGGGAACGGGGATGTTGTGCAGCCTTTGCGGCGGCCACACCATTGAAGATCGCAAGGTCGGCAAAGAGCGCGTTCCGGTGTGCGTCGATTGCGGCAGCATGCCTTTCGATCGTTCGACCATGCGCTACCTCAGCCTGTCCGGCGTCCTGCAACGCCGGCCACCGGTCACCATGATCGGCCGAAGCCATGCGCTCGAAACAGCCAACAAGCGGCTGTGCCCGGCCTTCGCGACCCTCAGCGGGAGCGCTCCGGACGTGGCGGCACTGGTTGCCGGGATCAAGAACCCGGAGGCCCATGTGCTGATCGTCGAACCGCAACGCTGGCGCTCGAAGACTCAAGCGGCAAGTGCGGCGGCAAGCATTGCGGCTTACGTGGCTGCGGGAGGACGGGTCATCGCCGGCGCTGGGCGCGACGCCTCGGGCAACTCTGACCTCCTGATAAGAGCGCTGCAGGAACAGGCTCTTGGCTTCGACGAGGTGGCCTACGCCAGCAACGCCTGCGCCTTCGATACGCAACCGATCATCGCTATCGGTTTTCCGCAGACTCGCGGCGGAACTCCCGTCGGAGATGGCACCATCGGGCGCTCGCTTAACCACGCCAACCTGTAGAGGTTACGCATTCGACTCTGCCGGAAAGTTCACGATCCGCCGGCAGCAAACAACGACAGCAAGCACCGGGAGCGATAGCGATATTGCGCCCGGCATACCACCAAAATTCAGACACGCCTGACAGCGCCCAATTCAGATGCCTTTCGACAATTCACGAGAACGATAGTCCTCATCATGTCCATCGAATTGCTTTCAGTCCACGTACCTAAATGTGGTGGGATCACGCTGAAATCATATCTTACCGACTTCTATGGCCCATCTCAAATTCTCCTCGACTATGTCGGAACCCCGTGCGCCTCCCTCCAAGAAGAACCCCATTCTGTTGATAAATATGTCGACCTAGAAAACATAAAATGCATCCACGGCCATTTCAATCTCAGAAAGTATGAATATTATAACGTCGATTTTGCGACGACATGCTTGCGGGATCCCGTACTTCGGCTGATATCGCATTATTGGCACTGCATTGATAACGACAACGACTTGTCCAGTAAAATGGTACAAAATTTGCGTTCGGGCGAGATGTCCATTATTGACCTCGCCCGACACCCACGCGTGTCCGGTCTTTACACACAGTCAACATTTTTAAACGTTGACATGACTGCGTTCGACCTCATTGGCGATGTCGACGACTTCGATGCTTATGCAGAGCGTTTAGGCAACATGCTCGGCGCATGTTTTACGAAACGTCCTGCAATGAACAAGAACCCGGTAGCAAACTATGAAACTCTGGTAGGCGAGCTTCTCAGCGATCAAAAAATGGTTGCCGCCATCAAAGACGCTCTAAAAGATGAAATTCGCTTTTTCGAGCGTCACGTTGGGCGTGGCTCTATCGGCAGCAAGTCGGCAGGAGCACCGATCCGCGCGGCATACCGCGCGGAACGCTTACAGAAAAGCGCGGAAAGCCTGCATAATTGGCCACCGAGGCTGCATCAGCGTGCAGGGCTCGCGCAAGATCTCCATTCCAAGATTGGACAGCGAGATCGCTTCGTGAGGCGTCACGAAATGATGCAATCCCTGCTCGACCGAGATATCACCCGTTTCGAGATGAGCAGTTACGATTTCGCAGCCGGGAATGAAGTCGACCTTATCAAAGTCGACGGCATCCCTGCTAATGCTCGTTTCCTGGACATCGGCGCAGGCGTGTTGCGATTGCTTCCAGAGTTCGCACCAGCTTTGGAACCCGGCCAATACTACGCAGTCGAACGCAATGGCCGAGCACTTGAATGGGGTTGGGAAAACCTCGCGGACAACCGCCAGCTTCGCGACCTGGTTTCGCCCCAAAACCTTATTGAGGATGGCAGTTTCGACTTCAGCTGGGCCGAGGATTCGTTCGACATTGCCCTGGCCAGCTTCCTTTTTGAAAACCTACCCCTGCCGGCCCTGGAGCGCTGTCTCGCGAATCTCGGCGCAGCCATGAAACCGGGAGGCCGCTTTTATGCGAGCCTCATCATCGCCCCCGAGGGTGAGGCGGCCTTTCGCCCGTTGATGCGCCCCGATAGTTCGATGACCTTTCATGACCGGGCGCCGTTCCATTTCCGCCTGTCCGAGCTCACGACTCTTGCTCAACGCCACGGCTGGACGCTCGAGAGTTGCACTCCTCTGACAGATTCCATCAGCGGCCATCACGAACTTGCGCGCTTTACCTTCAACGGCGCAGAAAGTGCCCAGGAGCATGTAGCGCTGCCCGCCCCGGCAGCCCCCTCTTCTTCGCCTACGCCCGCTTTTGCCAACTGGTGGAGTTCACCCCGCATCTGGCAGCATATCAACGATATGCTCGGCTCGCCGCGTTCCCAAGCGGCCTCTGCCGGTTTTCACACGCTGATCGCCCGCTCGGCCAAGCCGAGCTTCAAGCAAGCGGTGTCGCTCGACAGCGAAGACGGAGCACAAGCATTGCGACTGGCACTTACCGGCACCGTCGAGCATTTCGACATCTGGAGCCAATCCGAAGCCGGCATCGAGGCGGGACGAGCCGAAGCCGAGCGCTTTGGACTTTCCGATAAAATTTCCTGGAACCTCGGCACAGGCCTGTCGGAAGAGAAGCGCAAAACGTTCGACCTCGTCTACTGGAACAACAGACTGCACATGCAGCCGGATGTTGAAGTCGCGCTTCAGTGGAGCCTGAAGCATCTACGCCCCGGCGGCCTTCTCGCGGTTGACGGCTATGTAGGTCCCTCGCGCTTCCAGTATAAAGACCTCGTCCTCGCGGCAGCATCGCGCTTCCGCGCAATGCTGCCTCGTCAGCTTCTCCGTGTTCACGGCAGCGAGATTTCACCAGAGCTCCAGCGCGTCCCAGAAGAGGCTATGCGGGAGAAGAGCCCCCATCTCACGCCCGACAGCGGACGAATCCTCAATCTCGCTGCTGCGATGTTCCCGGGCGCGAGCGTCACGCCGACCGGCGGCTGCATCTATCAGCTCGGTCTCTCCGGCATCTATCCCAACCTCGACCCCATCGCCGACTCCTGGGTTGTCGAAGCGGCCTTGATGCTGGATCGTGTTCTCGTGGAGCTCGGCCATACGCATTACGCTACGATCCTGGCGACCAAGCCATTGTCGCGGTAACAAACTCGGGCAAAGCGGACATGACCTCAGACATTCTTGCCAGAGCCGCAGAGCATTGGGCGCGAAACACGCAGCCCCAGCAACACAGTGGCATACGCAACTGGTGGCAAAGCCCTCATATCTGGCGGCACATCAACGGCCTGCTCGGCGCCGAGAACGATGCCGGTCAACATGCCGGCTTCAGCGCCTTGATCAAGCGGACTGCCGGGCGTCGTTTAATGCGCGCGATCTCGGTCGGGTGCGGAACCGGGGCTAAGGAGATGCGCCTTATTCGAGAGGGCATCGTCGAGCATTTTGATCTCTACGAGATCACGGAACCACGTATCGCTATTGGGATCGCGGAAGCCGAAAAATTTGGCATCTCCGACAAGGTCACCTGGCATCGCGCTGACGCTTTCGCCGAGTGCCGGCGAACAGACTACGATCTCGTTCACTGGAACAACGCGTTGCACCACATGCTCGATACGGACGCCGCCATAGCGTGGAGCATCGAGAGGCTGAAGGAGGGCGGCATCTTTGCGATGGACGACTTCGTCGGCCCATCCCGCTTCCAGTGGAGTGATCAAGATCTCGCATACGCTACCGCGTTCAGGCGAGACCTGCCGGCAAGGCTGATGCGTGTCATCGACGGCGGCGGAGAGACATACAAGCCCGAACTGCAACGCCCGACCATCGAGGCCATGATCGCGATGGACCCAACCGAAGCAGCGGACAGCGAAGCCATTCTTCCAGCAATCCGCAAGCGAATGCCGGGCGCGACGCTCATCCCGACTGGCGGTGTGATCTATCAATTGGCAACCCGCTACATTCTCGGCAATTTCGGCGAGGAAGGCGACGATATCGCCTTTTTAAAGCTTGGCCTTACCCTCGATCGTGCCTTGAGCACTCTCGACAATACCCATTACGCCGTCGCCATCGGCGTCAAACCCTGAGACGCACTGCCTGGGGCCGCGCCCAGCGCGTCTGTTCGATGGCGTCTCCGTTTTACTTCGCGGCGGGCAGCTCCTATGCAATGAGCTGATTGATCGATGCAGCCCGAGAGCCAACGCGCATGGCAGTGATTCTGGACAACAAGGCCGCCCACCTCAAGCGGTACGAACAGTTTGCCGCCGGTCACGATGCCCGCACCGCAGCTTTCAAGATGGTTGGAGGCGGCGACGAGGAGCGTGTCGGCTTTACCGAGATGGCGCTTCTGGACAAGTATGTCCCGCTCACTGGCCGGCGGCATCTGATCGATGTCGGTTGCGGACCAGGCCGCCTGGCCCGCTACCTCACGGATCGCAAAGAACTCTCCTACCTCGGCACAGATGTTGTCCCACAGCTTCTGGAAGTCGCTCGCGTCGAATGCGCGCGGCCCGACTGGGAATTCAAGGAGGTCACGGGTTTCACGATTCCCACCGCGGACGGAATTGCGGATGCGGTCGCGATCTTCTCCGTGTTCACCAATATTTTCCCCGAGCATTCGGCACTCCTCACCAAGGAGGCCGCGCGTGTCCTGAAACCAGGGGGGCGACTTCTGATCTCATACATGGATCTCGGGCACGAGCGCCATCAACACACATTCCGGGATCTGATGCAGCACTGGGAAAGACGCATCGATCCCCTTGTTTTCCTCGACGAAACATTTCTCCGCTTCTTCGCTGCGAATGCCGGCCTCGATATCGTTGAATTCGTCGCGCCGACCACGCAGCAATGCGACGACATTCCGGGAGCCAAGCTCCTCGACGGCCGCGAGGTTTCAGGCCCGATCGGCCTGGGCCAGACGCTTTGCCTCATGGAAAAGCGCGGATGACGAGAACGCCTGTCCGCAGCAACCCGCAGGTCTGCATTCCGGTGCTCGGCATGCACCGCAGCGGGACCTCGGCAGTGACCCGTGTAATCAATCTCCTCGGCGTCGACCTGGGTAAGAACCTCATGGGTGCCACGCCTGCGAATCCACGTGGACACTGGGAGCGGCTCGATCTCTACGACTTCCATGAGGCCGTGCTGGCTGAAATTGGCAGCGCTTGGAACGACCCGGGCCCCATCGACCCGTGCAGGTTCGACATGCCCGCGGCTGCCAAGTGGCCGGACCGTCTCTCCAAGATCATCGCGTCTGAATTTGCAGAGAGCCATCTTTTTGCGGTGAAAGACCCGCGAAGCTGCCGCCTATTGCCGATCTGGTATGCTGCGGCCGAACAGCTGAACTTAGAACTCCGCCCCATCCTGATGCTGCGCCATCCTTTCGAGGTCGCGGCTTCGTTGAACCATCGACAACCGATCGAGACGGATGTGGCGCTGCGCCTGTGGCTTTCGCATGTCCTGGAAGCAGAGCGTTCGACGCGCACTCACAAACGCGCTTTTGTGCGTTATGAAGATCTGCTTCGCGATTGGCGAGGCACCTTGATCGCGGCTGGACAAGCTCTCGATATCAAATGGCCGAAGATTGACGATCCGGTGGTGAATAATGTCCTCAACCTTTTCGTCAATCGCGGCGATCGCCACCACCTGCATTCAAAAAATCAACATGACTCGCAGCTTGCAGCTTTAGCGGCAGAAATTTATACGACGCTATCGCGTGCGAATGGGACGCAAGATGATGAAGATCATGAAATTCTTCAAACCGTTGACCACCTCGCATTGAAATTCAACACGAATTCCTACCGTGAAACAATTTGATCCGGCGATTATGCGCTTTACCAGAGAATTATGGGACGACAATCAAGATGTCGTTACATTGAAGCGTATGCTTTGATTGCATCCCCCGCCCCCTTCTTTTCAATTATTGGCACGCTCCGCTCACGAGGTTAACGATCCATGGCAAATCCCTGCAATATCTGCGGAGGACTCGAGTTCGCTCCTGGGCCTGGAGGGCGCAACTCGACGACCGGCAAGCTGCCATACTGCCTGCAATGCGGGACACTGGAGAGGCACCGCACGTTCAGGCAAATTTTTCTCGAGTTGCATGATGCTGACTTCAGCGACTGGCAGGTGCTGCAATTCTCGGGAGACCGCAGCAACGACCCGACCTGGTTCGCGCATCACGAAACGTCCTGGTATGGCGCCGACAACTCGCTGGACCTAATGAAGATCGCCAGGGAAAATGACAGCTATGACTTGGTTGTCTGCAATCACGTCATGGAACATGTGCAGTACGACAATGCCGCCATGGCCGAGCTCGTTCGTGTGATCAAGCCGACAGGTATCGTCTTCCTTACGTTCCCCGATCCGACGAATCGCGAGAAAACCGTCGAATGGGCACAACCGCGCGCAGATCAGCATTATCACTGGCGGGTTTACGGCAAGGACGTCGATGAACGATTCCGTCGGTATATACCCATGTACGGCGTCTACTCGGTCATGGGATATGATCCCGTTACGGGAGCCGACGATCGGATATTCTTCCTGACCAAGACGATGGCAGGCACGACGCGCCTGCGTGCGAAGCTTCCCGATCTCAAGATCGTCAACGAGCCCGCAACGTTTCGCTCCTGACGAATTCGGCGCGGCTCTCGCGTGATCGAAAGGTATTCGGCATGTCAATTCCGTTCTCGCGCCCCAGCATCTCGGACCGGGAAGCTCGCTACCTGATGGAGTGCCTCGAGCAGCGCCATCTTTCCGGCGACGGCGCTTTCACCAAGCGCTGCCATGCTTTTCTGGAAGCACATTACGGTGCAACCGTACTCCTGACGCATTCAGCAACCGCCGCCCTTGAGATGGGGGCGATCCTGGCGGACATCCGGGAAGGCGACGAAGTCATCATGCCTTCATTCACCTTCGTGTCGACGGCGAACGCGGTCGTGAACCGCGGGGGCGTGCCCGTCTTCATCGACGTCGATCCGCTGACACTCAATATGGAGCCCGCCGAGATCGATCGCGCCGTCACATCGAAGACCAAGGCCATCTTCCCCGTCCATTATGCCGGCGTAGGCTGTGACATGACCGAGATCATGGGCCGCGCAGAAGCCCATGGGTTGATCGTCGTCGAGGACGCGGCCCAGGGTTACCTCGCGCGCCGCGGCGACCAGGCGCTCGGCACGTTCGGTGCCCTCGGCTGCCTCAGCTTCCATGCGACCAAGAACGTCGTTTCCGGAGAAGGCGGAGCATTGATCATCAACGATCCATCGCTACGCGAAAGAGCCCACATCATTCGCGAAAAGGGGACCAATCGCACCAGCTTCCTGCGCCGCGAGGTCACCAAGTACGAATGGCTCGACATCGGCTCATCTTATCTCCCGAGCGACTTGATTGCAGCCTTACTGCTTGCTCAACTTGAACGCGCAGAGGAAATCACCCATACGCGACGCCGGCTCTGGGCACGTTATGCTCAGGCGCTGCGCCCTCTGGAAACCGACGGCAAGCTCCGTCTCACGCGCGTTCCGCAGGACGCCGAGCACAACGGCCATATTTTCTTCGTGATGATGCCGACGCCGGAGAAAGCCCGCGCACTGAGAGCGGAACTCGCTCAGCACGAAATCGGCGCGACCTCGCACTATGTCCCCCTGCATTCGGCACCTGCTGGCCGCAGATTCGGACGAACGGTCGGCGATCTCGCGCAGACCGACCTAGCGGCAGCGACGCTCGTCAGGTTGCCGCTCTATTCCGATTTAGACGATGCCACGCAGGACATCGTCATCGCCAAGACGGTTGCAGCGGTCCAGGCAGCCTGAACATTCCAGCCATCAGGTTTACGCCCCTGATGGCTGCCGATACGCGCGCCATGGCGCCGGCTCGGACGAACTCCGCATGAAATCGACGACAGACGCGAGCGACGGCCGCTGCAACAGCCGGAACGGGCGCCCTTCGGCCAACCAGAACGGATTGACCGAGGGGTCGCCCACCGTGTTCCCCCATCGCCCTTCGAACAGGAGCCGTTCAGCGTCGCTGCGCTGGCGCCGCGCCTCATCGGCATGATCGGCGCCGCGACTCCGCGATTCGTGATGAGTCAACTCGATCCACGGTGTCCAGAGCACCGCAGCCCCACGCTCGCGAAGACGCATGCAAAAGTCGATATCGCCATAGGAGATCGCGAACAGGCTGGCGTCGAAGCCGTTAAGCGCCTCGAAATTCTCCCGCCGTACAGCGAGGAAGGCACCAGTGACCGCTGCAACACGGCGCGTCCTGCGCCAACGCCCAGCCGGCCCCGTATCCTCGCCGGGCGCATCCAATCCATCATGAATGACGCCGGACGGCCAGCCTTCCAGAACACCGGCATGCTGCACCGCTCCGTCGGGGTATAACAACCGCGCTCCCAGTGCTCCGATCTCCGGCCGAGACAGATGTGTTCGGACGATCGCATCCCATCCCTGGCTTCGTAACGCCATATCGTCATTGGCGAACACAAGGATGGCAGCCTCCGTCGTACCGGCGGCCCGGTTGTTCAGATAGCTCCAGTTGAAAGTCGTGTTCTCATGGAGAATGCGGGCGTGCCCCCTCGCCTCCAGGCTCGCCAGAATGACCTTGGTCTGCAGCTCGGTGCTGCCGTTATCCATGACGATCACGTCGATCAAATCCGGCCGCACAGCACCCTTCCGAAGGGACGCAACCATGGCCTCCGCATCGGCCCCGTGGTTCCGCGTCGGGATGATGACTGCAATGCGATCTGATGGCGCGGATGCACCCACGGTGGGCGCAAGCGGAAGGGGTATTTCGCCCGTACCTTCAGGAAAGGCGGCCAACGGTAACGGAATATGTCCTAGCCTGCCTTGAGCAGCCAGTGTTCGCGCTGCGGTATTGGCGAGTTCCCGGAAGGGTCGCCCTGCCGCATTCAAGGTCCCGGCGGGCAGGAAAAGTAACGGACCAACGCAATCGGCTTCCGCAAGCGCTTCCGGATCGATCCTGCCACGCAACACGGCGTCGACCGGCACCAGTCGCTGGCCGTGATGGCGCACGATCTCGAAGTCCAGCGTGAATCCCACCGTCGACGCGATCGCGGCCGCATAGAGCAGCCAGGCTGTGACATGTTCATGGAGGATGGCGCCGGCCTCCGCCAGAAGAACAGGGCCGTTCAGGGTTGCAAGGGCGGCATCGACGGTGTCTCCCATTGTGATTCTTGCTTCGGCCAGCACGAGACGCTCCAGCGCTTCACGCGCAGCGCCCTCAGCGCCAACGAAGACGGCCTTCCAGCAGTGCTCGCTCTGCCCAACGAGCGCAGCGACCTGAAGATGGATCGTGAAAGGCGTGGAGCCGCTTGCATCCAGCAGGTAGAAGACCGGCTTCCGCGCGCCAAGCTCGGGCGGTTTCGGCATGTCGAGCGTGGCCCGCAGCTCTCGCCAGCAATCCCGAGGATAGGCATTCAGGAAAAAGGAGGAGGCCAGCTGTCCAGATAGCTGCTCGATCTGTTGGCGCAAGGTGCCGATCTGAACAGCGAGCTGGGCTGCGAGCTCGATCGACGACTGCGCCGGATCCAAACGAATCGCAGTGGCTAGCGTGGTGCTGTCGCCCATCTCCAGCAGCTCGCGCTGGGCATCGGGTGAACCTCCAGGAAGCTTGACGGCTTCGAGATAGGATGCTCGTGCATCAAGGCGACGCCCCTGCAATTTCAGCACATGGCCTAGCTGCACAAAAATATCGGCATTGCTGGGATTGCCAACGAGCGCACGGCGGTAAGCGGCCTCCGCTTCGACATGCCGTCCCGTGTCCTTCAGCATATTACCTAGCTGAACACGAATATCATGACGTTGAGGGGCGAGCTTCAGCGCGGCCTCATACGCCTTGGATGCCTCGGCGAAGGAACCTGCATCGCGCAGACGGTCGGCGTTCGCAACAAGCCGGCCAAATTCTTCAGAACGATCACTGCCCCACAAGTCACTCATCCCAGACGTTCCGCCACTCCAGGCCAATCCTCCGAAGTCCTCGAAAGAACCGCGAAACCGCTTCGGACGCTAATCGACGCCATGCCAGAAGGAAACGGCCTTTCGATCGGAGGCTCCCTCGGATAGCCGCGCACCGGCAGTCTTCCCTCCTCAACGAAGTCGTTTGCGCCAACGCCAATGTTCGTGAGAGAAAGCGGCACTTCAACGCACCGCCTAGTATCGGAAACGCTTTTTCACTATCCCCAGACGCGCGAGCTGCCAAGGTTTCTTGTCGCGGTCACTGCCGGCCACATGCTCCATGATCAGCCTCATTTCCAAGCGATATCGCGCCCCGCAGACCATCGAAACGCACAGTCCGGCCGAATTCGTTCCCGCTCATCCGCAGCCTTTGCCGCGTGATCCCAATCTCGTTCAGATGATCGTCGGCGCACGCCGCAACCTCATCGCGGTCTGGCCTGCAACCTCTTATCGCGCTGGCATCGACAGCTTCCGCGTCCTGCGCCGGCAGATCGTGTTCGTGAACAGCCCCGAGCATATCCGTCACGTCGTCGTCACCCGGCACGATAATTTCGAGCGTAAAAGCCCGCAGATGCGAAGGGCGCTCGAGGCCCTGCTCGGCGACGGGCTTTTCATCAGCGATGGCGAGACCTGGAAACGGCGCCGGCCGCTGGTCGCCGATATCGTCCATAAGCGCCGCCTGCCGGAATTCGGCCAGACGATGGAGGATGCGGCGCTCGCCGTCGCCGCCGAATGGGCCGAATTGCCCGCTGGCTCCGAGGTCGAGCTCACCGAGGAAATGGGGCGCCTGACCGCCGCGATCATTTCGCGCGCCGTCTTCGGCAACACGATCGCGCGCGAAGCCGCCCAACAGGTCATCGATGGTTTCAGCAGCTATCAGCGCCATGCCGATTCCTTCAATCTCGGCTATTTCCTGGGCGCCGACGAGGGTTGGCCGGCCTTCGGCGGCAAGCGCCGGCGTCAGGCGATCGCGATGGTGCATGGCGTCGTCGAGAGCGTCATCAACGCCCATCTCGCCGGCAAGGGCGATGCAGGCTCGATGGTCGACCTGCTGATCCGCCGCAACCAGAAGAGCGGGGGCGAGCCACTCGACGTCGCGGCCTTGCGCAACGAAGCGGCGACGATCTTCATGGCCGGACACGAAACCACGGCGACGACGCTGAGCTGGGCCTGGTATCTGCTCGCCAATGCGCCCTGGGTCCGGCAGAGCGTCCATGACGAGATCGCCGAGGTCTGCGGTGATCGGGTGCCGACGTTCGCCGACCTGCCGCGATTGCGCTGGTGCCGGGCCGTCATCCAGGAAACCCTGCGGCTCTATCCGCCGGTTCCCCTCTTGCCGCGGCAGGCGCGCGAGGCCGATCGCATCGGCCATATCGATGTCGAGAAATCCGCGCTGGTGATGATCGCGCCGTGGCTGCTGCACCGCTCTCCCGATCTCTGGGACAGGCCGAACCATTTCCTGCCGGAACGCTTCCTGTCGGGCGCCCGGATCGACCCCTTCGCCTATATCCCGTTCGCAGTCGGCCCGCGCATCTGCCCGGGCATGAATTTCGGCCTGGATGAGGCGACCTTGTGCTTGGCGATCCTGGCCCAACGCTTCGAGGTGTTGCCGCGGGAGGGTTACAAGGTCGAGCCTGTCTGCCGCTTGACGCTGCGGCCCAAGGGTGGTCTGCCAGCCTGCGTGGTCGCGCGCGCGCCGCGATACGGGATCTGACGGAACGATTGCCATGCAGGCCCTGGAGAGAGTGCTGCATCGCGCCCTGCGGCGCCTGCCGATCCCGCTCGTTTCCGACATCGGCGCAAGGCTGGCCTGGCTCAAGATCCGTTTTATCGATCCGAAGGTCGCCCGGAAGGCTCGCGACAATATCCGGCACCATTTTCCGGCGATGCCCGCGGCCGAGGTCGACAGGCTCGTCTGGCGCTTCGTCGACAATGTCGGGCGCCTGATGGCCGAATTCTCGATCGTGCATCGCTTTGCCGCGTCGGGACGCCTGGAATTCGTCGGCGCCGAAGCCGCGCGCGCCCAGGTGGGCAAGGTACCGACCATCGCGCTGTGCCTCCATCTCGGCAATTGGGAGGTGCTGGCTTCGGCCATGCAGATGATCGGCGTTCCGATCGCCTCGATCTCCGAAGTGCCGGAGAATGCCGCCCATCGCGACATCGCCGATGCCACCCGCAGCGGCTTCGACGTCAAGGTGCTGCCGCCCGACCGGAACGGGGCGCTCAGGGCGCTGTCGATACTGAAGGAGAACGGCGTGCTGGCCCTCTTCCCCGACGAGAAGCGGGGCGACACGATGATGGCGCCCCTGTTCGGGCGGCCTCCGCATGCGAAAGGCAATCTCGCGCTGGCGGCGAAGCTCGCCCGGCGCACCGGGGCGCAGCTCGTGGTGGTGTATTGCGAACGGTTGGAAGGCGCGCGCTTCCGGCTTCATTTCGAGGGGCCGTTCCATATGGATGCCGGGGTGAGCGGTCCGCTTGCCGATGTCGCCTTCCTCAACAGCCGGATCGAACCTGCGATCCTGCGCCATCTCGACCAGTGGTATTATCTCGACGACTCGATCGGCCCGATCGTGTGACCGCCGCAAGCCCCGCAGCCGCCAGATCGGAGAGCGCCTTCGTGCCAGCCCCCTCCCTTCAAAAGGTCGCCGTCATCTCCGGCGGATCGAGCGGGATCGGGCTGGCCTGCGCCCGTGTGCTCCTGGCGCAGGGTTATCGCATCGCCCTTCTGGCGCGCGATCCCGATCGGCTGCGTGAGGCCGCTACTTCGATTGGTTCAGACGCTGAAGCGCGTGTCGATCTCGTGCCCGTCGATGTCACCGATGCAGCCGCCTGCCAGGCAGCCATCACCGGCATCGCGTCCCGGCATGGGCGGATCGACTGGCTGATCACCTCGGCGGGCATCGTGGAGCCCGGCCTGTTCCATGATCTCGATCTCTCCGCCCACCGGGCGCAGATGGAGACGAATTACTTCGGGACGCTTCATCTGATCCAGGCCGCCGTTCCGGTGATGCGTGGGCATGGCGGCCGGATCACGCTGGTCTCATCCGGCGCGGCCTTCATCGGGATCGCCGGCTATAGCGGCTATGCGCCGGGCAAGTTTGCGGTGCGGGCGCTGGCGGAGATCCTGCGGCTGGAGCTCGCCGAGGACGGCATTACCGTAAGCTTCGTCGCCCCGCCCGATACCGAGACGCCGCAACTGGTCGGGGAAAGGCCGAAGCGTCCGCTGGTGACCCGTCTGGTCTCCGAGCAGGGCGGTACGATGACCGCACTCCAGGTCGCCGAGCGGATGATTGCACAGGCCGAGACTGGAGCCTTCTTCCTGGCGCCCTCGCGGACGATGGCCTGGCTCGCACAGTTCCATAGCCTGTACAGACCGGTCCTCGCATGGCAGCAACGACGCATCCTCAAGCGGAATAGGATCAACGATCCCAAATCATGAGTGCCTCGACACCCTACCCCACCGCGGTGCAGACCAAGCGTTACCTGCGGGACAGCGCATGATCTATATATGCTACGGCATTACCAAATCCGCGAGCACCTTTCTCTATCAGTTGACAGAGGAGATCTTTCGCGCAGCCGGCAGGCCGATCGTTCGTCTCGGGAAGCCGTTCCGGAAGCCGGATTCGATCGAAAACTATTTCAACTTCATCGATCACGATCTTCTCGCTGCGATCGAAAGCCACGCTGACGGCAAGGACGTCGTCCTCAAGACCCATGGCCCGCCCTGCGGCAACGTCGCGCAGATGGTGGCGGACGGGAGGATTCTCGCGAATGCATCGATCCGCGATCCCCGCGAGATCGCGCTCTCGATGATCGATCACGGCGACCGCTCGCGGCGCTGGCGAGTCTTTTCGTTCTCGGAGTTCGCGACGGTAGCGGACACGTTGAACGCGATCGATATCCAGCTCGGCGTCTTCAGGGACTGGGCTGCCGCCGGTCCCGTCGAAATCTTCACCTACAACGACATCTGCTATGACAGCGCCAGCGTCGTGCAGGCCATTGCGCGCCAGATCGGTGCGACGGTGGACAGCGCCAGCGTTCTCGACCGGTTCCGCCACAAGGGCAGCATCGGGCAGTTCAGCAAAGGCAAGGCGCTGCGCTACTCGGAAATGGACGCGGCCGACCAGACAATCTTCCTGGAGCGCTACGCCGACCTCTATGCGGCCTTCTCCTTCGAGACTGAAGCAGCACGCCGGGTAGCCGCGGAACAGGCCTCGCTCACGCTGCGTCCGACCGGCGAATTCGCCCAGAGGATCACCAATATCCGGCGCCGTTTCCGCATCTGATCGATGTTGGCGGCGGGGCCATCGCCAGCCGAACCTGCCTTAGCCGAGGACGCGATCGTAAACCGCCTTTACCCGCTCGGCATGCCGCGCCGGCGAGAAGAACTCGGCGCGCTTGCGCCCTCTGCTGACCAGTTCAGCGCGCAGATCGGCATCGGCGTCGAGCGTCCGGATCGCATCGCGGATCTCCTCGATATGGTAGGGATTGACCAGCATCGCCGCATCGCCGGCCACCTCCGGCAGGGAGCTGGTATTGGAGGTGATCACCGGCGTCCCCAGCATCATGGCTTCGAGGATCGGGAGCCCGAAGCCTTCATAGAGCGAGGGGAAGAGGACGCCGCGCGCGCCACGGATCAGGGACAGGAGCGAGCCCAGCGGCACATAGGGCAGGCGCTGGACGCGCCGCTCCGGCCGGATATGCGAGCCATCGAAGCGCCAGCTCAGCAGGCGCTCGTCCTTGAGCATCTCGACATCCTGCTCGTAGAGCCAGCCGAGGCCGCCGACCAGTATGAGCGGGCGCGTCGACCCCGAAGCCGCATAGGCTTCGACCAATCGCGAGATGTTCTTCTTGGGCTCGATGGCACCCAGGAACAGGAAATACTCCTTGAAGGCCAATCCGTAGCGGTTGTCGACGTCGCGCGCCGCCTCCTCGTCCGAAACGGACAGGACCGTCTCGCTCATCGAGACCGACTGCCAGGTATTGGTGATGCGATCGTCCGGTATCCTGAAGAACTCCTGGACGTCCTTGCGCGTGAACTCCGAGACCGTGACGATATGGTCCGCCTTCTCCACGAGATGCTTGATCATCGTGTAGAAGTATTTTTTCTTGTCGAGGGTCGCATAAGGCAGGCGCAGCGGCACGATATCGTGGATCGTGTAGATATTGGCCGCGCCCTTGACGAAGGCCGGTGTCGGGCGCGTCACATGGAACAGATCGTGCCGGCCCTCGGAGCGCACTGGCATGCGGTGCCCGAAGCGGTTGAAATGCATGGAAGCGCGCTCCCAGAGCCGGACCGCGCCATAGGTCGGATGGCTTCGCTCGGCGGAACCACCGGAACCGCGGTCGACGACGATGCGCGGGTTCGGCAGGCGCTGCGCCTTGACCCCGCCGGGGACGCCGGTCACCCAGTCGATCCCGCGTGCAACCAGCTTCAGCGGGTCAATCGCCTTCGGATCGACGGCATCGTTGAGAACCACTTCCGACAGGAGCGGGTCACGCCGGTTGACGCGCTGCTCGGTGCCGAGCAGCAGTTCCACGTCGTAGCCCAGACCTGTCGCCGTGCTTGCGAGGTTGCGGGCATAGGTGGCGATGCCGGTGCCCTGCTTGAGCATCGTCGCATGTGCTTCGAGGAGGATATTCTTCGGCACCGGCTCCGGCCTTTTCTTTCACAGTCTCGTTTCAAGCGCTGCCGAGGGCAGAGTGATGCGGCGAAGGCTGTGCGATCAAGCATTGATCGGAGCAGGCCGGCCGCGCGGCGTCAGCCCCGCAGGATCTGCTTCAGGGATGCATCGCCGAGATTCCGGATTTCCCGAACCAGGCCGTCGACGGCATCGTCGATCTGAGCGTCGCCATGCGTCGCGTTGATGAAGAAGCGCAGGCGCGCAGCCTTCTCGGGCACACCTGGCGGCACGATCGGGAAGGCGTTGATGCCTTGTTCGAGCAGGCGCTGCGCCAGTATGACGGTCGGCACGGTTTCGCCGATGACGATCGGGACGACGCCAAAGCCCCAGCTTTCGCCGGTATCGAGCCCGGCCTGCCGTGCGCGCGTGCGAAAGCGCTGCGACTGGCTCTGGAGCCGCGCGACACGCTCCGGCTCGCGCCTCATCAGGTCGAGCGCGACGGTGGCGGCGACCGCGTTCGATGCGGGCATTCCGACGCTGTAGACGAAGCCCGGCGCCTGGTGCTTCAGCAGATCGACCACGGCGGCGCAGCCGGCGACATAACCTCCGCAACTGACGAGCGACTTCGACAGCGTACCGAGCCAGAGATCGACGCCATCGGGCGCGACATCCTGATGCTCGAAGATGCCGCGTCCGCTCGCGCCCAGCACGCCGAGGCCATGTGCATCGTCGATCATCAGCCAGGCCGAGAAATCCTGCTTGATCGCGATGAGGCGCGCCAGATCGGGACCGTCGCCATCCATCGAGAACAGGCCCTCGCTGACGATCAGCACGCGCTCGAAGCGGTGCCGGTCCGTCGCGAGCATGGCTTCGAGCGCATCGAGATCGTTATGGGGAAAAAGCCGCCGCGTAGCGCCGGAGAGCTGGGCGCCGACCACGATGCAATTATGAATCAGGGCGTCATGCAGGATCAGATCCTTCGGCCCGAGCAATGTCGCGATCGAGGAGACTGCGCCGGCATGGCCCGAGACGAAGGCGATGCAGTCTTCCGCCTCGTAGTTGCGCGCCAGCGCCTTTTCGAGATCGCGATGGACGCGGCGCTCGCCGGCCGTGATCCGGCTGGCCGAGACCGAGGTTCCGAACACCGCTACGGCCTTGCCCACCGCATCTGTGATCTCAAGATGACCGTTCAGGCCGAGATAGTCGTAGGACGCGAAATTGACGACCGGCTTGCCGTCTATCACCGAGGTCGCGCCAGCCTGGGCATCGTGCAGACGGTAATAGGGGTTCTGCAGCTTGGCGAAATCGGCGAAGCCGCGCTGGAATTTCATCTGCTGGTAGAGCGGATGATCCTCGAAGGCCATACTGACGCGCGGCCGCGGCCGAACGGCGCGCGCGGCCGAGGCCGGCGCGGCACGGGGCGCCGCATTCATCTGCGCCAGCAGATCGGCCAGAGCGCCATCGGACAGAGGCTTGTTGTCATCGCTCATTCGGCGGCGCCACGGCTGGGCCGGCGAACCATCGCCTCGATCTCGCTAGCCTGCTTGGGCGAGATATCCATCTTCGAATGCACATTGGCGAGCCGGATGATGGTCGCCTGCATGTTCTCCGTCGGAGCCGGGTCGGTCTCTTCCTGATCCTGCGCCTGATCGAGCTGGTCGACGATCGTGCCGGCCATGTCGAGCAGGCTGCGGTCGCCAGCACCAACCACCGCGATCTGGACGCCGATGGCATTCTCGAGCGCCATGTGGAGTTCGAGCGCCATCAGCGAGTCGAGGCCGAGATCGGCGAGCGGGCGCGTCAGGTCGACCTTGCCTTCCGCCATACGCAAGATCTCGGCGACCTCGCGGCGGAGCACACCGGTAACGATTCCGATCGCCTCCTCGCGGCTCTTATCGCGCAAGCTGGAGCCGAGGTCTTCGGCATGGGCGGCCCGCGCCTCGCCGCCCGGCTGGGCGAGATTGAGGAAAGCCGGACTCTTGAGCAAGGCGAGTTTCTCGCCCCCAGAGCCGGCCGAAAGCCCAGCATAGAACTGCACGGGATCAGCCGCTTCGCCCAGGCTGAGCAGACGGCCAAGATGCGCCAACGCCTCGAAGGCGCGCATCGGCACAACGCCCGTCGCCCGGCGCAGGCGCTGCCCGAGCTGCTTGTCGCGCGCGATCAGGCCGACATCCGCGATGGCGCCCCAGCCGATGGCGAGACCGGGCTTGCCCCGGCTGCGGCGGCCACGCATGAAGCCTTCGAGGAAGCCGTTGGCGGCGACATAGGCGCCCTGCCCCGGGCTGCCGATCAGCGTCGTCGCCGATGAATAGGCGACAAAGAGATCGAGATCCTGGTCCTCGGTCGCGTCCGAGAGGTTGATGATACCGTCGACCTTGGTCCGCAGCACCGCCTGCAGACGCTCCGGCGTCAAATTGGCGATCAGCCCGTCGTCGAGATGCACGGCGGCGTGGATGACGCCCCGCAGCGGTCCATATTCCCGCGCTAGACGGCCGAGCGTCGCGGCGACGGCAGCCTTGTCGCAGACATCGAGCGTTTCGACGACAACCTCGGTGCCGCTCCCGTGCATCTCGGCAAGCTGCGGAGCAAGTTCGTCATCGACGGCGCCGCGCCGGGAGAGCAGCGCGATCTGCGAAGCTCCCTTCCGCGCGAGCCATTGCGCCGTTGCGAAGCCGAAGCCGGTCGTGCCGCCGACGACGACGTAGAGGCCGGGGCGAGCGGCATAGTTCAGCGCGGCGAGATCAGTCCGCGCCGCGCGCGGCGGGCGGATCACGATCTTGCCGACATGCTCGGAGGCCTGCATCGTCCGGAACGCCGCGCCGACCTCATAGGCTTCGAAGCTGCGATAGGTCAGAGGCCGCAGCCCTTGGCTTGCGAAAGCCTCGGACAGCTTCGTCAGCATCGCGCGAACCAGTGCAGGGTCGGCCGCCAGCAATTCGTCGAGATCGACGCCGCTATAGGCGATGTTGCGCAGGAACGGCCGCAAGGCGAGCTGCGTGTTGTCGAGGAAGTCCCGCTTGCCGAGTTCGAGGAAGCGGCCGAAGGGCTTGAGCAGGCGGAAGCTCGCCAGCATCGCTGGTCCTGCCAGCGAGTTCAGCACGACATCAACGCTGCCGATCCGCTGGCGGATCTCGTCCGCGAAACGTTCGCGGCGGGAATCGAAGACCGCATCCGCGCCTGCCGCCGTCGCGATGGCGCGTCGCGCATCGTTGCTCGCCGTGCCAAGGACCTGCGCTCCGTGCAGCTTGGCAATCTGGATCGCGGCGAGGCCGACGCCGCCGGCTGCGCCATGCACCAGGACCGTCTCGCCGTCACGGACATGACCGCGCTCGACGAGAGCATACCAGGCGGTCGCGAAGGCCACGGGGATGGTCGCGGCAGCTTCGAGGTCGAGCCCTTCCGGAACCGGGAAGAAATGCCAGTCGGGACATGTGATGTGCGAGGCGAAGGCACCGGCAGCAAAGCCCATCACGGGATCGCCCGGCCGCAGGCGCGTCACGCCGGGGCCGACACGGCTCACCCGGCCAGCGCATTCGAAACCAAGCGCGGCGCGCGTCAGGCCGGCGCCAAGAAGATCGTCGTCGAGGAGCCCGAGGCCGACCATGACATCGCGGTAGTTCAGGCCAGCGGCAACGACCTCGACCTCGATTTCGCCCTTGCCCGGTTCCTGGCGCGATTGCCGCAGCCATTCGAAACCGTCGAGGCCGACGCCATCGGCGAAATGCAGGACGGCGCGTTCATCGCTACCGAGCAGCGCATCACGCTCCATGCCGCGCCGGATGCGACCGATTTCAATGCCGGAAGCGGCGATCCGCAGCTCCCGCTCGGCATTGTCGGCCTTCAGGATAACGGCGAGGTCCGCCGCCGGCGCCGACGAGGCGATCTCGACGAGACGGAGGTCGATCTCGGGAAACTCGTTGATTGCGACGCGGATGAAGGCGTGGATGCTGGCTTCCTCGCCAGCCCCGGCGTTGTCGCCGGCCGAAGCAGGCCCGGTCAGGACCAGCATCCGGTACGGACGTCGGGCGGCAGTGAGCAGCTTCAGTACCGTGATCAGCGCCTCGATGCGCTGGGATAGCCGGTCGAGGACGATCGTATCGGCTGCGTCGGGCGCGACGATGACGGTTGCGCGTGCGCCGTCTGGCAAGGTGTCGAGCCAGCCGGCAAGCTGCTCGACCCGGTCGCTTGCGAACAGCGTCGCCCCCAACAGGCCGTAACGGTCGCGTGGATCGACCGCGCCCTGTCCGGTCACGATGGCGATGGCGTCCGACGCATGATGCGACGCCGAGGCCGGAGCGGCGCGAGCGCTGATCAAATCCAGCGCGCCGTCCGGGCTCTGGGCCGGCTCGATCGCGGTCGCACGCATCTCCTCGACAGCACGGCGGATTCCGGCCGGCCCGCCGGGCGGCAAGCTCCTGCCATCCTGCCAGATCGCGGGCGTCGCCGCGCCGAGCAGGAACGACAGATGCACGTCGTCGCCGGGCTGGGCGAGCAGGATCGGCGCATCGCCGGCCATCAGCTTCAGCGCGCCACGCATCGCCTGTGCATTCGTCTCATGAAGCGGAGAGAGCGGTATGTCGAAGCCGATCAGCGCATCGAAGCGGCTCGGAGCGGCTTTCGCGGTACCGTCGATCACCAGCATGTCGAAGAGGCTGCCGATCCCCGGCCAGTGCCGCTGCTCGTCGGCCCGCTCGGCATTCGCCACGGCGAAAGTCGCCTGGATGCGTCCGGCCTGGACGGCCTCCGCCAGCGCCTCGGTCAGCCCGCCATTCCAGCCGCCCGCAACGAGCACGCGCAGCGGGCGCGAGGCGGACGCGGTCCAGCCGCTGAGCGCCTGTCTCGCCACGTCGCGCATCGACGCGGAAGTGCCGAGGAGGTCCCACTGGTCATGAGAAAAGCCGCTAGAGCGGGCGTCGATCTCGCCCCGGCGCAGAAACGGGGCGATCTGTACCAGCGCTTGCGCCGCCAGACGCAGTTCGCGGTTGGCGGCCGGGAAGCGCTGCTGGAGCGTGCCGAGCAGGGCCTGGGGCGACGGCATGGCGAATGTCGCGGAGAGACGCGTGCCGTCCCCGGCACTGTCCAGCCCGCCGGCCATCGCGAGAATATCCCTGGCCATGCCGAAGAGCGGTTCGGCGACGGCGGCGACCTTGCCTTCCCTCAAGACGCCTTCGAAACTGCCGCCGGCTTTGGTCGAGAGCAGATCGCGGCAGACGCTCTGCGCCAGCGAGATGGCAAAAGCCTTCAGCAGCAGCGAGAGTTGCCGCGCCTCCTCGGAGCCGTCACCGCCGCTATCGGCGAACGCGACAGCCGGCAACGCGACCGGCGCGATCGCGAGATGGTCTTCGCGAAAGGTCCGCTCGATCATGAACGGCTTGACGAGATGAACCGAGCGCAGCACCGCGGCCTCGATCGAGGCGACGCGCCCGCCGTCAGCGTCCATCAACGAGACGGAGAGCGTCTTGAAGCGATCGGTCTCGGTCTCCAGCTTCGTCACCGAATGGGTGACGCTTACCCCCGGCTTCCAGACCCGGACATGCCGGAAGCGAATCGGAAGATGCGCCTTGCGCTCGCCGTCCCGGTTGGGACGGGCCAGGAAGAGACCGTGGAAGCTGGCATCCAGCGAGACCGGATGCAGCACATGCCGGTCGTCATAAGCGCCGGTTCCGCCCTCGGGAACGAGGAGGCGGCTCTCGCCGACGGTCTCATCCCGGAGCGTCGAGATCACCGCCCGGAAACGCGGCCCGTAATCGAGTCCGGCCCGCTCGGCCGCCGCATAGATCTCCGCCGTCTCGCTCAGGATCGGGGCATGGACGGTCGGGAGCGGCGGCAAGGGCAGCGTCGCGGCGTTCGGCAAGGGGGCGAGCGCGCCGCGCGCGTGCAGTATCCAATCGCCGCTGGCGAAGCGCCGGCGGCTCCAGATCTCAACGGTGCCGGTATGCTCGAAATAGCGGGTCGAGACCTCGCGCGTCTCGTCCTCGCCGAAGGTCATCGCCTTGGTGATGTCGAATTCCGCGATCTCCAGCGCCACCTCTCCGAACAGCTCGCGGCCAGCGGCCAGTGCGAACTCGATCAGCGCCGCAGCCGGGATGACCACACCACCATCGACGCGGTGATCGTCGAGATAGGGTAGCAGGACCGGGTCGAGCAGATTCCGCCACTCCGCCGAGCCGTCCGAAACGCGCGGCCCGAGCAGCGGATGCAGCGGCGTGCTCGCGATCAGGCGGCCATGGGCGTTGATCGCCTCGGCCGTCCCCTCGAAGCGGTAGTCCTCCGGCTGGAAGGGATAGGGCGGCAGCGGCTCGACCATCGCCGGCGCGGCGCCGAAAACCGCCTCCCGCTCATGGGCGACACCGTTCGCCACCATGCGCGCGACAACCCCGCGGATCGGATCGCGCTCGGCAGGGTCGCTGGCCGCCAGCGTCGGCAGCACCGGATTCTGGGCCTCGCTCGCCCGCAGGACATCCGAAATCGGCCCGACCAGAAGCGAGCGCGGCGCAATCTCGACAAAGGCCGCATCGGGATGGGCGGCCAGCGCGGCCGCGACCGCATCGGCGAAACGAACCGGCCGGCGGATATTGTGCCACCAGTATTCCGCATCGAGATCGCCTTGAGCCAGGGCTTGCCCCGACACCGTCGAATAGAACGGCACGCGCGGCGGTTGCGCCGCGATCATGCCGAGATCGGCGACAAGCGCCTCCTGAACCTCGTCGAGCGCCCGCGAATGGAAGGGGTAGTCGACATGCACGGGAACGCCTGCGATGCGGCTCTTGCGCGCCAGTCGCGCGAGGGCATCGAGCTGGTCGGCAGGGCCGGAGACAGTCGTCGAAGTCGCGCTGTTATAGGCGGCGATGTCGACACCCTGCGCGTTGGCTTCGGCGAGCAGCTCCTCCACCCGCGATGCGGGACAGGCCAGGACCAGCATCCGGCCCTTGCCGCGCACCGTTTCCTGATGGTGACTGCGCTTGTGCATCACCCGCAACGCATCGCGCCGGGAGATCAGGCCGGAGCATTCCACCGCCGCGATTTCCCCGACGCTATGGCCGAGGATGCCGACGGGGCGGATGCCGTATTCAGCGAGAACGGCGGCGAGCGCCGACTGGACCGCGAAAATCAATGGCTGCGCGATCGAGGTCCGTTCGAGCTCCTCGTCAGACACGCCGTCGCGCAGGAACTCGGTGATCGACCAGCCAGCGATCTCTTTATAAATTCGGTCGATCTCGTCGACCTCATGCCGGAAGGCGGCATTGACGCGATAGGCCGCGCGCCCCATCCCGACGAATTGCGCGCCATTGCCGCTGAACACGAAGACCGCAGGCCGCGCGGCGCCGTGAACCACGGCCGCGGAGCTGTCCTTGCGGGAATCCGAGTTCTGCGCGAAGGCGCGTAGGCTGGCCGCCACATCCGCCGCCGCGGTTGGTTTCTCCGGGAGGGAAACGGCAAGCCGGTGCGGTAGCCATTCGCATTGATAGGCAAGCGCGCTTGCGATCCGCTCGATAGGGCGGTCGCCTGAGATCGCCTCGGCGGCCTGCAACGCACGCGCCTTCAGCGCTTCGGCCGTGCTGGCAGAAACCAGCAGCATCTCGGCCGGCCGGGAAACCCCAGCGCTTGCCCTACCCTGCTCCTCGCTACGCGCCGAGCGCAGGATCGCGTGGCCATTGGTCCCGCCGAAGCCGTAATTGCAGATTCCCGCGACGAGATCGCGGCCATCGGACGGCAAGGCGAGGGGCTCGACGAGAGGCTGCAGATTGAGATCATCGAAGGGGATCGCCGTGTTCGGCGTCTCGGAGAACAGCGACCGAGGAACGAGGCGATGCTCCAGCGCCAGGCTTGCCTTGAGCAGGCTCGCGAGCCCCGAAGCCGCCTCCAGATGGCCGAGATTCGACTTGATCGAGCCTATCGGCAGCGGCGCAGCGCGATGCCGGCCGAGCGCCTCGCCGATCGCCGCAGCCTCGATGGGATCGCCGATCTTCGTCCCAGTCCCATGCGCCTCGACGAAGGCCAGGACATCGGGGGCAAAGCCTGCGTTCCGATAGGTCATTTCGATCAGCTGCTGCTGCGTATCCTGCGACGGCAGCGAGATGCCGTTCGTCCGGCCATCGGCATTCGTCCCGGCAGCGACGACGACGCTGCGGACACGGCGGCCATCCGCGATCGCCTCGGTTTCCCGCTGAAGCACGAGCACGACCGCGCCTTCGGAGCGCACATAGCCGTCGGCGGCCTCGGAGAATGGCCGGCACAGCCCCGTCGTCGACAGCATGCGCGCCTGAGAGAAGCCGATAAAGGGCACCGGCGAGAGCAGCATGTTGACGCCGCCGACAATCGCAAGATCGACATCCCCGGCACGCAGTGCCGCCACCGCCTGCGCCAACGCGATGAAGGATGAGGAACAGGCCGCATCGACCGTGAAGCTCGGCCCCTTCAGGTCGAAGACGTAGGAAAGCCGGTTCGCCAGGATCGACAGGGCATTGCCGGTCATGAAATGGCTGCCGATCACCGCCGGATCGAAGGCGCCGGCGCTCTGGTAATCGGCGAGCGAGGCGCCGACGTAGACGCCGACATTGCGGCCGGCCAGGGTCGATGGCGGCAGGCCGGCATCCTCGAAGGCGCGCCAGGCAGTCATCAGCAGCAGGCGCTGCTGTGGATCCATCTGCTGGGCTTCGCGCGGGGAGATACTGAACGGCGTCGGATCGAACCCGAACGCATCGTCGAGATAGCCGCCGGCGAAACTATAGGAAAATCCGGGGGCAGGATCGCCCGGGCGCAGGAAGCGCTCGACGTTCCAGCGCCCGTGCGGCCGCTCCGAGACGACGTTTCGGCCTTCCAGCAGCAGCCGCCAAAGCGATTCGAGGCTATTCGCACCGGGCAAAATGCAGGAAGCGCCAATGATGGCTGCCCCTACGGCAGTTGATTGCTTGTGAAACGACATAGACTTCGGCAATCCCAGTGCTCTCACGCAATCACGGCCAGTGCTTTACGGCAGACTAGTCTCGCTCCCATCCTTCTCTGCTGATAAGGTGCCTGCCGCCAAAAAACAATCCGAGTTCAGCCCAAAGCCGTTCTATCGTCTTCGATCCTGCGAATAAAGGACGACAGCGCGGCGAAATACTCGACCCAGGTGAAATTCGCATAAGCTGGAAAGGGCGAAAGGCGCCGCGGCCCGGCCGACAGGAGCGAGGCAATGGCCGCCTCCCAGCCAAGACCGTCGATCGGATCGACGAAAACCGTCTCGGGATGACCGACTTCGCGATGCGCCGGAATGTCCGAGGCGACGACCGGGGTGCCGAGCGCCGCCGCCTCGACAACCGGCAGGCCGAAGCCCTCGATGAAGGACGGCATCAGCAAGGCGCGCGCGCCGCTGATCACCCGCTTTAGCGCCGGCGTGGAAAGGCCGTGGACGACATGGATATAGGTGCTCACATCGCCGGAGCGCCGCAAGCGGTCGAGAATCAGGTCGCCCTGCCAGCCCTTCGCGCCGGCAATGACGAGATGCGGCGTCGACGTGCCGAGCCGGCGGTGCAGCCGCTTCCAGACCTCAAGCAGCAGGAGATGGTTCTTCCGGAGTTCGATCGCGCCGCAGACCACGAAGTAAGGGATGGAGGCCAGTGTCGGATCCGGGTCCGGCGGCTCGCGAAAGATCGAGGGAACGGGCAGCGGCAGCGTGAGCGTGGGCAGCGTCCTCGCGCCACGGCGATTGAGTTCGTGCTCGATCGCCTGCTGGGCTGTGCGGGTCGTGACGATCAGCCCGGCGGCATAGCGCGCCGTCTGGTCGACCATCGTCGCGTGGGCCTTGACCGCGCCGGGCGAGACATATTCGGGCATCTCCAGCGGAATGACGTCGTGGAGCATGAAGAGTGGGCGGATGTCGGGACGCTTCTGCAGCCAGCGCAGCAGGAACGGCACGGCCAACCCGACCTGGCCGACATTGACGTAGACCGTTCCGGGCTTCAGCGTCTTGACGACGTCCCTGCCGAAGCCGATGCCGGTCGCCTTGAGCAGCGATGTCATCCGCGAGGAAATGGCAAGGCCGCCGTTCCGCGGCAGATGCCAGGACGACTTGCCCGCCTGCATGGTCGGTGCCAGTGATGCCCAGGCGCCGTCGATCGCGGGCTGCCTGTTCTCGGCCCAGAGCTCTTCCAGCCGCGCCAATCCGCGCAGGACGCGCTCTCGCGGAAACGCACGCGTACCCCATGCCGTCGGCAGGGTCGCCCAGCAATCCTCGTTCGAATGCTCGAAGAAATGGCGTGCATAGGCGAGGTCGACCCGGTCGATCCCCCGGGGCGTCAGGGACAAGGGCCCCAGAAACAAGCGTGTCGCATCATAGGCGATCGGCACAAGAAAACCCTGGCACAGTCAGCTGATATCGGTCGCCGATCGTCACGATCCCAACACAGCACAAGGAGCGGGAATGCTCAGCGCCCGCATGACATAGGCCGCACGCGCCCGCAACACTTGAAACCGGCGACGCGCTCGGCAATAGCTAGCCTGCCCATCCCGCACCAAGCAGTCGAATTCATTGATACGCATCAACAACAGCCTCGTCGGCGCAGCCGAGCGCAGGGCCCTGGCCTGGCTCGTCCGGCGGATGCCGGCACGGGTCACCCCCGACAAGCTGACCGCCTTCGGCATCTTCGGCGCCGCGCTCACGCTGGTGGGCTATGTACTGACGGCGTGGTCGCCGGCCTTCCTGTGGCTGGCCTCGCTCGGCCTCGTCTTCCACTGGCTGGGCGATTCGCTCGACGGCAGCCTGGCCCGCTTCCGCAAGATCGAACGGCCCAAATACGGCTATTTCCTCGACCAGACGATCGATGTCATCGGCAACCTGCTGATCTGCGCCGGCATGGGCCTGTCCGCCTATGTGCGCATGGACTTCGCCCTGCTGGCGCTCGCCGGCTACCACGCCCTGTCGATCTATTCGCTGGTCAAGGCCTGTGTCTCCGGCCAGTTCCATATCTCGCTGGTCGGCTGGGGGCCGACGGAGATGCGCCTGCTCATCATCCTGATGAACACGACGATCTTCTATTTCGGCGCCCCGCCCTTCACATTCGCGGGCCTGTCCATGACCTGGTGCGACGTCACCGTCCTGTTGATGGCGGCCGGCCTGTTCGCGACCTTCGTCTGCCTGCTCGCGAGCTATGCGGCCGAGCTCGCGCGCGAAGAGCCCGCTGGCCGCGAATAGGCCCGGAATCGGCTGGGCGGCGGTCGCGACTGCCCCTACCCGTAATAGGCGATGTACTTCCGGAAATAGTCTTCCCAGGTCAGCCACTCGCCGCGCACCAGATATTTGCGCCTGGCATCCGCCCACCCGATCCCCAGCGCCGCCGCGACCTTCGGGTGGATCGGGACCTGCAGGCGACGCAGCGAATCAAGCGACCCGGGCAGCCAGAAGTTCAGCGACAGCCCCAGCTCCCTGGTGACCTGCCTGACCAGCATCTTCATGATTCGGCCATTGGGATGGGCCGTTGTGTAGAAGATCTGCTTCGACCTGAAATTCTCCAGGATATAGGCCCCGATTCCCGCCGGGAATTTCCGGTCCATCCCCTCCAGACGGGTCTGCTCGAACTGGTGCAGGCGGTTGAAATCGATCACCCGCTCGATTGCCAGCGATTCATAGGTTCGGAAACGCAATTCGGGATCGGGAATCTGGCGCCGCAGCCGCCCCAGCAGCCCGTCGAAATAAGTGAACTCGAAATTGGGCAGGTCGCGATTGCGGGCGAGCCTGTCATCAGGTCCGTTGAACGCGTCGAAGGGCCAGGGCGAAGCGAAGCGCACACATGGGTAGCGCAGCGTCGGCAGGTCGCCCGGCACATCGGCGCGCAGCGGATATTGTTCCCATTCGCGGATGTCCTGGATCAGGAGCAGGTCGCATTCCTGCAGGTCACGCCGGCCCTGCTCGTGCAGGTTCGCAGGCAATTCCATGTAGTGGTGCTTGACCGCGAAATGGCGCGAGAAGCCGGAATGGTAGCGCAGCGCCTCCGCCAGGAGATTGCCCTGGCAGTTCCCGAAAATGACGATCTGCTTCTTCCGGCTGCCAGAGGACGCGACCCGCCCGGTCAGCGCCGGCGACGCAGCGGCCGGAGCATCAGCCGAGACGCGCCTCAGGTCGAACGAGCGCAACAATAAGCTCGCATTGCGGAAATGACGCAGGCGGATATCGATCGTACGCGGCACACCGGCGTCGAGGCCGATATCCTGCGGAACCGTGAATTCGAAAGAAACACGCCCCGCTTCCAGCTCACTCGCCCGGAACTGTTCCCCGCCCAGAGGAATGCCGTCCCGCGTTTCGACGGCGATGGCCAGCGCAGCTTCAGACGGACGGCGGGCCCGCTTCAACGCGCAGGCGATCTCTGCGCGATAGGTTCCGGCCGGGAGCCGCAGTATCGCCGAACTGCGCCACAGCTTCAGAGGCGTGATCGACAACGGCGACAGATGCACTGCGCCGGGGAGCGGCAAGACCCGGAGCCGGCCGAGCAATCGCCAGAGCTCGAGTTCCGCCGGAATGTTCTCAGGCACCTCGATTCCGGGCTCGCGATGCAGGGTCAGTTCGACCATGGTCAGCAAGGCATTGCCGAAATGCGTGAAGCGGAACTCAAAGGGAACGTCGGCCCCACCCTCGATGCCCAACTCGCGTGGCACCTCGAAGGCCAGACTCTGCTCGCCGCTGCGCAGTTCCGCCGCGCTATAGTCGCGCCAGGCGCGCAGGATCCGGTTCTGCGCGACGATTTCGAGGCCCATGACGGGATGATCGCCCTGGAGAGGCATGCGCACCCGGCAGCGGAAGGCCAGGCGATATCGCCCCTCCGGCAGGCGGAGGAAGGGCCCGTAGAGGAAAGCCTGGGCCGGCACCAGCAGGATGACCGAGACCGAGCCATCCGCCCAGCGCCTTGCCGGCTCGCGCACTTCCATGACGGGCAGCAAGGGGCGGGAATCGCCCTCAGGCAGTTTTGGTGCTGCTTCAGGCGCCGTCCCGGCTTGAGCTAGAGCATCCATCCCTGGTTCCACCGAATCGTCACCGGCTCTCATGCCGGCATGACGAAGCTGATCGGGCATGCTCTAGCATCACTCGCGCCAACATGCAGCCGGGGCCCTTGCAAGCTTTTGCAGGTTGATCTCGCCCGACACGCGCTCCATAGAAGGAAGCAGGCGCCCTCGATCTCGCTTCGATGCAGAAGAGGAAGCGACAGAAGCAATATACTCCCGGCCGCTGACGACGCTTGTTCCGTAGACAGATTGCGATGAGCCATTTTTCGTCACTGGCCGAGGTCTTGCAGCATCAGGCCATGTCTCGGCCGGATATCGCTGCCGTGACCGTCTATTCCGATCGTCCCGGCGAACGGCCGAGCCTGACCTTCGCCGCGCTTCATGCACAGGCCGCGCATCTGGCGCGGCAGCTCGCGGCCGAAACCTTGCCGGGTGACCGCGCCCTGCTGATCTTTCCCTCCAGCGTCGAATTCGTGGTTGCCTATTTCGCCTGTTTGATGGCGGGCGTGGTCGCGGTGCCGATAATGCAGCCGCGCCGCAATGCGAATCACGATGCCAGCGCGGCGATCATCGCGGATTGCGCGCCGCGGCTCGCGCTGAGTCCGGCTTCCGATCCTGATCCGCGCGGCCTGCTGCGCGAGCGCCTGGCCGTGCATGGCATCCGCCACCTTCCGATCGCGCTGGCACCAGAGCCCGCGCCGCTCGAGGCCTTCCGGCCCAATGCCGATGGCCTCGCCTTCCTGCAATATACCTCCGGCTCGACCTCCTCGCCCAAGGGCGTGATGGTGAGCCACCGCAACCTGATCGACAATCTCGCGATGATGCGGGAGCGGCTCGGAAATCATGCGGATTCGGCGCATGTCAGTTGGATCCCGCTCTATCATGATCTCGGTCTGATCATGAACCTGCTGCAGCCGATCTATCTCGGCGCGCCCTGCGTCCTGCTGACGCCATCCGGCTTCATGCATCGCCCGCTCAACTGGCTGCGCGCGATCCACGAGCATCGCGCCGAGGTCGGCGCCGCCCCGAACTTCGCCTTCGATCTCTGCGTCGACCGCTTCCGGCCCGAGCAGATGGAAGGCATCGACCTCAGCAGTTGGAAAATCGCCCTCAACGGCGCCGAGCCGGTCAGGGCCGCGACGCTGGAGCGGTTCGCCGCGACCTTCGCCCCCTATGGCTTCGCGCCTGGGGCGATGCGTCCAGCCTATGGCCTGGCCGAGGCCACGCTGCTCGTCACCGCCGCGAAGCGAGGTTCCCTGCCCCGCACGCTGGAGGTCAGCGCCAAGGCGCTCAAGGCCGCTCGCATCGCACCGCCCGCGGATACCGCCGACCGGCACGTCAGCGCCAGCTGCGGCGCGCCGATGACCGGGCTGACCATCACGATCGCCGATCCGGAGACGCGACGCCCGCTGCCGCAGGGCGGGATCGGCGAGATCTGGATCCAGGCGACGAGCGTCGCCGGCGGCTACTGGCAGCGCCCCGAGGAGAGCGAGCAGACCTTCCGCGCCAAGCTGGAGACAGACTTGCCGGACACCAGCGGCTCCTGGTTGCGGACCGGCGATCTCGGGCATCTCGACGCAGCGGGCGAGCTCCATGTCGTCGGCCGAATCAAGGATGTGATGATCATCCGCGGCGTCAATCATTATCCGCAGGATATCGAAGCGACGGTCGCCGCCAGCCACCCCGCGCTGCGGCGCGACCATGGCGCAGCCTTCACCATCACCGATGCCGACGATGTCGAGCGCATCATCGTCGTTCAGGAGGTCGAGCGCACGCAGCGCCATGGCATCGCAGAGGCCGAGGTCGTCGCGGCCGTACAGGCAGCGGTTGTCAACAATCACGACGTCGCCCTGCATAAGGTGGTGCTGATCCGGACGGGCTCGCTGCCCAAGACCACGAGCGGAAAGGTCCAGCGTAACCTGACCAGGCTCCGCTGGCTGGAGGGGACGCTCGAAGCCTGGAACATGGCGGGAGACATCGAGGATCGCGACTCGGCCTCCGCTTGACCCAAGCCCGCCGACGCGACAAGCGAGCCTCCCGCACCCAACCCGACGGATCATCATGCCGCCTGCACCAGACATCGAACGTTTCTGCCGGTCCAGCCTGGCCGCCATGCTCGACATCGACGAGGCCGGCATCGCGCCCGCGACGACCTTCGCCAGCCTCGGCCTCGACTCCGCCGCCGCCGTCCATTTCGTCCTGGAAGTCGAGCAGGAATATCGCGTCGAGCTTTATCCCGGCGTCACGCAGGATTATCCGACCGTCGCGCAGTTCGCGGATTATCTCTCCACCTTGAAACCGCTCTAAGATACGGGCGTTTCACATGAATTTCTGCAAGGCAACCCTGCGCGAAGCAAGCTTTGCTGCGTAATCCGACCTCGACGACACCGAGAATCGGCAGTAGGTAGGCCCGGCCGACAAAGCGATGCGGCAGGACGCTCCACCGGATGGACAAGCGCTGATGGCACATGCTTCGAACGCGGCAGGCAGCCAGCACATGGGCAATGCCGAGGACATCATCCCGCGTGATATCCGCTTCGGCATCCTCGAAAACGCCCAGCGCCACTGGCTGGAAGACGACATCATCAAGACCGTGCTGATCGACGGGTTGTCGATCTTCCTGCCCGAAGGCGAGCGCTTCTTCATCCGCTCGCTGAAGCATTACGGCCCGAAGCTGCAGGACAAGGAACTCGCCGCCGAGATCAACGGCTATTCCGTGCAGGAGGCCTATCACACGCGCGAGCACGAGGAATACAATCGCGCGATGATGTCGCTCGGCTACGATGTCGAGAAGATGGAGAAGCCGATCCGGCAGGGCTTTGAGATCGTCAAGAACCCGCTGCACCGGCTCTCGATCACCTGCGCGATCGAGCATATGACGGCAACCCTGTCGACATTGACGCTGCGCCATCCCGAACTGATGGACAAGGCCGCGCCGGCCTATCGGCGGCTGTGGATGTGGCATGCTCTCGAAGAACTGGAGCACAAGGCGGTGGCGCTCGACGTGCTCAAGGCGGCGACGCCGGGAATGTCGAGCTGGAAGCGCTATTTCGTCCGTGTCCTCGGCATGAACGGCACGCTGTTCCCCTTCCTCGTACTCTTCCTGCGTAACGTGCCGATCTACGCGAAGAACGACGGGGTCAAGACGGGCCTGCGCTTCTGGTTGCGCTTCTTCTGGGTGACCATGGTCTATCCCGGCTACTGGCGGCGCTGTCTGCCGAACACGCTGCGCTACTATCTGCCGGGCTTCGACCCGCGTAACAGCGATGACCAAGAGCTGATGCGCAAGGGGCGCGACTGGCTGGCGGCCAACCTGCCGCCGCCCGCCGCCACTACGCCAAAGCCCAGCGCCTGAGGTCTCGCGCGGATGGCGAGCCAAGCCTTCTCCCGTCTGCTGGAGGCCATCGACAGGGGCGCCTTTCCGCGGGCCCGGAAATGGCTGTGGCGCGGCCTCTACAACATCCTGTCGCGGCGCTGGCGCGACGATGACTGGCGCTTCATGAATTACGGCTTCCTGCCATCAGGGGAAGCCTTTCCGCTCGAACGCGGCGATGAAGCCGACCGCCCCTTCATCGGGCTCTATGCGCAGGCTGTGGCCGGCTTGCCCGTGCAGGGCGCGCGAGTCCTCGAAATCGGCTCGGGCCGCGGCGGCGGGGCGCGCTACATCGCCCGCTATCACGGCCCGGCCGCCGTCACCGGGCTGGATTACTCGCCCGCGACCGTGCGGCTGGCACGCCGCCTCAACCATGACACCGCGAACCTGACCTTCGCGATCGGCGATGCCGAGAAGCTGCCATTCCCGGACGGTTCGTTCGATATCGTCGTCAATATCGAATCCTCGCATTGCTATGGCGACGTGCCGGCCTTCGCGCGCGAGGTTGCGCGCGTGCTGGCGCCGGGGGGCTGGCTCACCTTCGCCGACATGCGCGGCCAGAGCGCGCTTCCGCTGCTGCGCGAGCAGCTCGCGGTGCCGGGCCTGACACTGCAGAGCGAAACCGACCTGTCGCAAGGCGTCACCGCCGCGCTCGATGCGGCCGAGCAGCGCAAGCGGACCCGCATCTCCAGGATTCGCTTCATGCGCGGCTTCATCAGCGAGTTCGCGGGCTCGAAAGGGTCCGTGCTTTATCGCGAACTGAGCGCGGGCGGGGTCGTCTATCTCGCCCAGCGCTACCGGAAGGACGGCGGCGCTTAAGGCGGCGCAGCGCAGAGCGTCTCAGGACGGTCCAATGCCCGCATCACGACCGCTCCGAGCCTGCGGCTCGGACGCCTCAGCCTCGCCCCCAGCCGGCTCGAAACTCTTCAGTGTGTTGTCGTAGCGCGGATGCAGCGTGCCCATCCAGCGGTCCCAGAGCGAGAAGGTATGGCCGTAATTGAACCGGAACGTGCCGTGATGCTGATCGTGGAACACGGTGCTGGCGAGCGGCCAGGGCGAGCGGCCGGCCGGCGAGGCGAAATGTTCGAAACCGGCATGGCCGAGCATCCCGCTGACCTGATCGTAGAGTTTCTGCAGCACGAGCATCTGCCACGGGATCGGCAGGATGAAGACGACGATCGCGTAATAGGCCTGATTGAGGAGCGCCTCGACGAAGCTCTCGTGATGGTTGCTCCAGACCGTCGGCGCCACGCTCTTATGGTGCAGCGCGTGGAAGCGGTAGAAGACGCGGCTGTGGAGGAGACGATGCACCCAGTAGAACCAGGCATCGTAGAGCACGACCGAGACGAGCAGCGTCATAGGCCCCGACCACCAGGAAAGGTCCAGCGGCACCAGCGACCAGCCCTGCTGCTGCGCAAACAGGCCGAAGGCGAAGCAGGCCGAAAGCGTGAAGATCGAGATCGGCGCCTGGCGAAGTTCTTTCCATTTGCGCCGGTTGACCCGGTCCTTCTGGATACGGCGCTCAGGATGGCGTGCGTTCATGACCTCGAAGAACAGCCCGGTCAGCAGCATGACCGCGACCACGGCCCCGATCACGAGGCCGAGCAGGCGAAGAAAATCGAGCAGCAGCGCCACCATCAATCCCTATTCTCGATCATCGGCTACCTGCAGTCTCGCCCCGTGCTGGATCGACCTATCTGCGTCGAAGCGGCAGCGGCCGAGAACCGCGCCTATGCAACTCCGTCCAGATAGAGCAGGCGATCTTCGCGATTGGTCGGATCGAGCAACTCCTGATCCGAGATCGGAGCAACCTGCGCATAGTAATCCAGGCATTTGAGCACGGGATAGAAGCGCCGCAGTCGAGCGAGCAGCCCTTGGGGATCACGACAGCGTCCGGGATTGAACTCGAGCACGATCCGGGGCCGCCAACGCTCGATAACCTGGTTCAGCCCGAGGATAATGTCCTCCTCCGCTCCCTCCGCATCGATCTTGAGAAAATCGACACGAGGAAAGTCGCGAAGCAGCATGTCGAGGCTATGGATGGGTACCGCGACCAGCGCCTTGTCCTCGTTCGGCGCAGTCCTGTTTACCAGCGCTGCATTCTTCGGTTCTCCTGCCGGCACCATGAGGCGCCCCTCGCCCTCTCCTGCCCCGGCTGCGGCGGCCACGATGCTGCTGCGACTGCCAAAACCGTTGAGATTGAGCGTCCTCCTCAAGGCATCGGCGACGGGCGGGTTGGGCTCGACGGCCAGGAGCCGGCCAGCCGGGCCGACGAGATCAGCCATCAACAGCGAATAATAGCCAAAATTGGCACCGACATCGGCGACATGCATGCCGGGGGCAACCAGACGGGCGATGAACTGCGTCAGCCACATCTCCCAATAGCCATCGAGCATGACATGCGCGCCGAAACCTTCATCCCGCGCGTCGAGAAACATCTTGTAGCGCCCAATGACACGCGACAGGATCGTATGCTCGCCAACATAGACGGCCTGGCTTGCAGCCCGGCAAACGCATTCGACACGGTAACGGTCCGGCCCGCGCAGCTCGTCCAGCGACAGAAGGTTTCCGGGTTGGATCGGCATCTGTGACGGAATAGGCGTGTTCTTCATCAACCTGTCTGCTCCGGCCGGGCACTCCGGCGCATGAATGGCTTCGACGGATGGCTTTGCCAAAGCAAGTCCGCGTTTCTCCAAATCGAGGAAATGCTTCAGCTCCTCGCTTCATCGCATGTTCTTTATGTGAACCGGAGTCTACTTTGCTCGAAAATGCCCTAGGTCGCGATGCCCTGTTCCATCAGGAAACGGACGAGGCGATCAGCCAGCTCGTCCGCCCCATATTGCCCGGCATCGAGATGAATATCCGGCGCGGCCGGCGGCTCATAAGCAGAATCCACGCCGGTGAAGTTGCGGATCTCGCCGCGCCGGGCCTTGGCGTAGAGGCCCTTGGGGTCGCGATGCTCGCAGATATCGAGCGGTGCATCGACAAAGATCTCGAAAAACGGCGTGCCCGCCAGGCGCTCGCGGACCATGGCGCGATCGGCAGCGAAGGGCGAAATGAAGCTGCACAGCACGATCAGCCCAGCATCCACCATCAAGCGCGCGACTTCCGCGACACGGCGCAGGTTCTCGACGCGGTCGCCCTCGGTGAAGCCGAGATCGCGATTCAGTCCGAGGCGGACATTGTCGCCGTCGAGCAGGATCGTCAGCTTACGCTTTGCGTGCAGCCGGCGCTCGATACCATCGGCGATAGTCGATTTCCCCGCGCCGGACAAACCGGTGAACCAGAGCACCGCCCCCTTCTGACCGAGCAGATTCTCGCGCGCCCGGCGATCGATCGTCAGATTCTGTGCGAACAGATTACTGCCACGATCAAGTGCGTTTCGGACCATGCCCGCCGCGACGGTCTCGCCCGTGACCCGGTCGATCAGCAGAAAGCCGCCGGTGGTTCGGCATCGGGCGTAGCTGTCGAAGGCGATCGTCCCGGGCGTCGCCAGGTGGCAGATCGCGATCTCGTCACGCATGATCTCGGTGGCCGCGATGCGGGCTCCGCTGATGATGTCGAGCTTGCCCCGGATTGCGGTCACCGTCACCGGACTCGTCAGAGTTCCGAGGCGCAACTCGTAGTCCCGCCCGGCGAACAGAGAGTGATCGGCAAACCAGACCACATGCGCCGAAAAATGACTGGAGCGCGCCGGAGCGTCGGCTCCTGCATACAGCAGATCGCCTCGGCCGAGATCGATCTCCGGAACCAATGTCACAGCTACGGCCGTCCCCGTCTCGCTTCGCTGAACCGGCCCTTCACTGCCGATCAGACGATGGACGGCGGCCTCAGCGCCGCTGGTCACGACCTTGACCCGATCGCCCACCGAGAGCGTTCCCGCGGCAATGGTGCCGGTGTAGAGCCGTTCGCCTTCCGGCGTGCGGCTCACGCTCTGGATCGGCACACGCAAATCCGCCCCGCCATCGCGGCCGACGATTTCGATCTGTTCGAGATGCTGTAGAAGCGAGACGCCTCGATACCAAGGCATCGCGGTGCTGACGCTCAAGACATTGTCGCCACGGCGAGCCGAAATCGGGATCGCGGCCATCTCAAGCTGCAAGTGCTTCGCCGTCGGCGCGAATTCCGCCACGATCTCGTTGAGGCGCTCTTGCGAGAAGCCGACGCCATCCATCTTGTTGACCGCCAGGACGACATGCCGGATGCCGAGGATGCTGCAGATCGCAGCATGCCTGAAGGTCTGCGGCCGGAGGCCGCGAACGGCATCGACCAATATGATCCCAACCTCGCATTGCGAGGCTCCGGTAGCCATATTGGCGGTGTATTGTTCGTGGCCCGGCGTGTCGGCGATGATGAAATCGCGTTTCGCGGTCGACATGTAGCGATAGGCGACATCGATCGTGATGTTGCGCTCGCGCTCGGCCTCAAGCCCATCCGTCAGCAGGGCGAAGTCGATCTCGCCATCGGCGGCGCCATAGCGGCGCGAATCCGCGGCAAGGGCTGCGCGCTGATCGTCCGGCACCGCACCGGCTTCATAAAGCAGGCGCCCGATCAGCGTCGATTTTCCGTCATCGACTGCCCCGCAGGCCAGGATGCGCAGGGCAGCCGGGCGGCTGGCGGGCAAGGCCTGCTCGCTCTCGCCGAAGATGGCGCGATAGGAGGCGGAAACGGGGTTCAAAAATAGCCCTCCCGCTTCTTCGCTTCCATAGAGGCAGAGCCCGTGCCGTCGATCAGCCGACCCTGGCGTTCAGAGGTCGTGGCCGCTTCCAGCTCCGAGACCACCTCGGCAACTGTCGCCGCCTGCGATTCGACGGCTCCGCAGAGCGGATAGCAGCCCAGCGAGCGGAAGCGGACCAATCGCATCTCGGGAACTTCGCCCCGCTGGAGCGGCAAGCGCTCGTCGTCCACCACGATGAGCGAGCCGCCGCGCTGCACAACGGGACGCGGGCGGGCCAGATAGAGCGGCACGATCGGGATGCCTTCGGCGAGCGTGTAGCGCCAGACGTCGCGCTCGCTCCAATTCGACAGCGGGAAGACGCGCATGGTCTCGCCCGGCCGCAGATGTGGATTGGCCAGGCGCCAGAATTCCGGGCGCTGGCTGCGCGGTTCCCAGCCATGCTGCGGGCTGCGCAGCGAGAACATGCGCTCCTTGGCGCGGCTCTTCTCCTCATCCCGCCGCGCTCCGCCGATCGCAGCATCGAAGCCCCCCTGCTCCATCGCCTGCTTCAGGGCGTCGGTCTTCATGATGCGGGTATAGGTGTTCGCATCGACGGAAAACGGCGAGATGCCGCGCGCAGCATCGTCTCGGTTGATATGCACCTGCAATTCGAAGCCGAGTGCTTGTGCGAGCCGATCGCGAAACGCGATCATCTCGCGGAACTTCCAGGTCGTATCGATGTGCAGCAAAGGAAATGGCGGCTTTGCCGGCCAGAACGCCTTGGCGGCCAGATGGGCGAGGACCGTCGAGTCCTTGCCGATCGAATAGAGCATGACAGGACGCCGAAACAGCGCGGCAGTCTCCCGCAACAGGAAGATCGCCTCTTCCTCAAGCCTTCGGAGTTGATTCACGGTCCGCTTCGTCCAAACAACCCGTTCACGCTCTCAGCCAGCGCCGCCCAGAGGCGGCGCCTGCATGATCCGCGCTGTCCCGCCTTACTTGAAGCCAGCCGCGATGCTGGCGCCCTGTACGGCCGGCGCTGTCAGGCTCTGGAAGACAGAGAAGGCCTTCTGCAGATCGGTCAGCGGCGCGTTCGAGACATAGAGGATATCGCCGCGCTGCATCCGCAGCCCCTGTGCCACGAACAGCCCGTTGGGATCGCGCAGATTGACGCGATAGACGACCGGAATCCTGCTGCCCATGCCGAGAAGCGGGCTGTCCGGCTTGATCCGGCGCAGCATTTCGGCGGATTCGAAGCGATAGAGGAAAACGCCCTCCGGATTCGCGCGGAAGTCGAGCAGACCACCCGACTTGGCGATCGCCTGGGCGAGGTTCATCGCGTCGGCGTTGAACGGAATCTCCGCATTCTGGCCGGTCGCGCCGGCGGCGATGAAGGTCCGCGGGTTGCGCACCAGCGTCAGCGTATCGCCGCCGCGCAGGTAGATGTTCTCGCGGGGATTGTTGACGATGGTGATCATCGGCACCGCGAGCGTGCGCGAGCCGCGGGTGAGCCGGACCTCGGTCTCATTAACCGGCGCGCGAATGCCGCCAGCCGCGGCGATGACCTCGAGAATGCGGTCGCCCTTGTTGGACAGGGGAATGCGCCCGCCCGCCGCCACCTCGCCCGTCACGGCGACGGCGCTGCTGATCGGCCGGCTGAGCGTCACCAGGATCTGGGGCTGTATCGCCTTGCCCGCGAGCCGCTCCTGGATCGTCGCCTCGACCTGGGCCGTCGTCTTGCCGGAGACGCTGACGCGACCGGCATAGGGAACCGAAATCGTGCCGTCGCGGGCGACGGCCTGCTCGGGAATGGTTGCGGTGCGCGACCCCGGCGTGAAGCGGTCCGTTGTCAGCGGTGCCGAGAAAAGACCGCCAGCACCAGCTTCCCAGATCGTGATGGCGATGAAGTCACCGACACCGATTCGCGTCTCGGTCGCTCCACTGTGGTCGCCGAAACTCCCGTTGAAACTGTCGATCGCGCGCCCGTTGATTGCGGTCAGCGACGCCGGCGTCAGATCGACCAATTCGAAACCGAAACTCTCTCCGGCAGCCGGTTGAGCAACGATGTCAGCCGCCGACGGGCCGCTCGCGGGCAGATTGGAGCAGCCCGTCAACGCCATGACGGACAGAATCGCAATAAGGCCAACCCGCACTGATCCAATCTCCTAAGCCACTCGGCGACTACCATCGATCGGCCCGTTTGAAAACGGAACTCCGACATCAAGACGGTTTTCGTCTTGTCAGTGTGGTCTCTCGGCATCGCCGATCGGTTACGAGCATTCCGATTTTCAGCAACATAATTACTAAAATGCAAAAGGTCTTCCAGATGAATCGAGTAACCGCATCGGGCCGACGCTTTCGAGAAAACGTCAGATTAAGCGGCCCACAACCGATTCCTGAAATCAAGGAACGCATTTTCTAAAGATCACATCTTGTCCAGACGAGCAGTCGGGACCTTATCTGAAGCAGCAGATAACCTTCATTAGCCGTAGAAATCTGCACTTTTGCCAAGCCGTCGGCTTTGCCTCGCCCGTATCGCCGGCCAACGGCCCAAGCGCGGCGTCACGCAGCAATCGAATCCGCTTGCCCAACTGCCTACCGGTAGGTAGGCTTGGCTATCGACGCTGGGGCGTCCGAGGAGGCTCTGCACGTATGCCGGTCATCGAAAGCAGGATCGGCGCGGGAGCCGAGCAGCAGCAGAAGCGGACCGCCTACGAGGCGCTGATCCAGACCTTGCGCGAGCGCCATGCGCGCGTGCTCGCCGGCGGCGGCGAGAAGCTCAGGGCGCGGCATCGCGAGCGCGGCAAGATCCCTGTGCGCGAGCGCATCGACCTCCTGGTCGACCCGCTTTCGCCCTTCCTCGAACTCTCGCCGCTCGCGGCCTGGGAGCTCTACGGCAACGAGGTGCCGGGCGCCGGCATCGTCACCGGCATCGGTGTCGTCCACGGCACGCCCTGCATGATCATCGCCAATGACGCGACGGTGAAAGGCGGCTCCTTCTTCCACGAGACGGTCAAGAAGCACCTGCGCGCGCAGGAGATCGCCTTCGAGAATCGCCTGCCGTGTATCTATCTCGTCGATTGCGGCGGCGCCTTCCTGCCGGAACAGGACCGTGTCTTCCCCGATCGCGACCATTTCGGCGGGGCCTTCCTGCAGCAATGCCGGATGTCGGCGGCTGGCCTGCCGCAAATCTCTGCCGTGTTCGGCGGCTGCACGGCCGGCGGGGCCTATATCCCGGCGCTATCCGACGAGGTCGTGATGGTGCGCGGCACCGGCCGCATCCATCTTGGCGGGCCGCCGATCGTCAAGGCCGCGATCAACGAGATTGTCGATGGGGAGACCCTGGGCGGCGCCGAGATGCATACGCAGGTCTCGGGCGTCAGCGACTATCTCGCCGAAGACGAATTCGAGGCGATCGCCAAGCTCCGCGACATCGTCGGCGCGCTCAACTGGCCAGTGCCGCCGCGTGCTCCTGCCCGCGCAACCACGGCACCGCTCTACAACCCCGCCGAGATCGAGGCGATCGTCGGCACCGACCTGAAGCAGCCCTTCGACGTGCGCGAGGTCATCGCCCGCATGGTCGACGGCAGCGTCTTCGATGCCTTCAAGCCGGATTTCGGCGCGACGCTGGTCACCGGCTTCGCGCATATCCACGGCCAGCCGGTCGGCATCATCGCCAATAACGGCGTGCTATTCTCCGACAGTGCGCTGAAGGGCGCGCATTTCATCGAGCTCTGCGACCAGCGCCGGATTCCGCTGCTGTTCCTGCAGAACATCACCGGCTTCATGGTCGGCACCGAGGCGGAGCGCGGCGGCATCGCCAAGCATTCGGCCAAGCTGGTCTATGCCGTCTCGAACGCGCGCGTGCCGCGCTACACCATCATCATCGGCGGCTCTTATGGCGCCGGCAATTACGGCATGTGCGGCCGCGGCTTCCAGCCGCGCTTCCTGTTCGCCTGGCCGAACGCGCGCATCGCGACGATGTCGCCCGATGTCGCAGCGACTGTAGTGACCGAACTCAGGCGATCGAGCCTGACGCGCGGCAACGCGAATGACGCGGATATCGAAAAGCTTGACCGCGAGACGCGCCGCCAGTTCGAAGAGCAGAGCACCCCCTATTACGCGACGGCCCGGCTCTGGGACGATGGCATCATCGAGCCGGCCCAGACCCGGGACGTGCTGGGTCTCTGCCTCTCACTTGCCGCCCGCGAGATCGACCTGCCCGGACATCGCCCCGTCTACAGGATGTGACCCCGATGATTGGCTCCCTCCTCGTCGCCAATCGCGGCGAAATCGCCGTGCGGATCATGCGGACCTGCCGGCGCCTCGGCATCCGCACCGTCGCCGTCTTCTCCGATGCCGATCGCGATGCGCAGCATGTCGCCGTTGCCGACGAGGCCGTGCGCATCGGCCCCGCAGCCGCGCGCGACAGCTATCTGCGGGCGGAAGCGATCATGGAGGCCGCAGCGCGCAGCGGCACTGATGCGATCCATCCAGGCTACGGCTTCCTTTCCGAGAAGCCGGACCTGCCGCTGCTTTGCCGGCAAGCGGGGCGCATCTTCGTCGGCCCCTCCGCCGAATGTATCACCGCGATGGGGCCGAAGATCGGCTCCAAGCTCATCGCCGAGAAGGCCGGCGTGCCGAGCGTGCCCGGCTATGCCGGCGAGGACCAGTCGAACGCGGCGCTGGCGGATGCGGCGGCGCGGATCGGCTATCCCGTGATGATCAAGGCCTCGGCCGGCGGCGGCGGCAAGGGCATGCGCCGCGTGTTCTCGGCGCAGGAACTGGTGCCGGCGCTCGACATGGCGCGGGCCGAGGCGCAGGCAGCCTTCGGCGATCCCGCCCTGCTGATCGAAAAGCTGGTGATGCGCCCGCGCCATCTCGAAGTGCAGGTGGCCGGCGACAAGCACGGCCATGTCGTGCATCTGTTCGAGCGCGACTGCTCGGTCCAGCGCAACAACCAGAAGGTGTTGGAAGAGGCCCCCGCGCCCAATCTCGCGCCTGCAATCCGGACGAAGCTGCTGGAGCGTGGCGTCGCGCTGGCCAAGGCCATCGGGTACGACAATCTCGGCACCGTCGAGTTCATCCTGGAAGACGGCTTCGACGAGCCCTGGTTCCTCGAGATGAACACGCGCCTGCAGGTCGAGCATCCCGTGACCGAGGCGATCACCGGCTACGACCTCGTCGAATGGCAGATCCGGATCGCCTCCGGCGAAAGGCTGCCGGCCCTGCAGCCCGAAATCCGCGAACGGGGACACGCGATCGAGGCCCGCATCACCGCCGAGCGTGCCGACCAGGGTTTCAGACCCGATACCGGGCTGATCACAGGTTATGCAGAGCCGGCATCCATCCGGATCGACAGCGGCATGCGGGCCGGCTCCGAAGTCACGCTGTTCTACGATTCGCTGCTGGCCAAGGCGATCGCGGCCGGGCCGGACCGTGCCACGGCTTGCGCGCGCTTAGCGGCGGGCCTGCGCGATTTCGCCATTCTCGGCCCGGCAACCACCCTGCCCTTCCTGATCGACGCGGTCGAACATCCGCTCTTCGCACAAGGCAAGGCGACGACGCGCTTCATCGAGGAGGCCTTCGCCGATGGCTGGACGGCCAGGCGGCCCCGGCAGCGGCTGGCACGCGCCGTCGCCGCCCTGCTCTGGCTGGAACAGCAAGCGAGGCTGCGACCGCGTGTCGATGCCTGGAACGCGCTCGCGGGCTTCCGCCTGCTGGCGCCCGCCGGCGGCGTCGCGACAAGCCGCCTGATCGCCGAGGAAGAAGATGGCGCGACGAAGCTGGAAGTCCGGCTGCTGCGGGATGGCCGACGCATTGTTCTCGACGCTGACGGGGAGATCGAACTGGCTCTCCGCGTCAGCCCCGCAAGCTTCGAGCTCTCCTTCGAGAACCGCGTCCTGCGCGGTAGCCATGCGACCCGCGGCGAGCGCGTTCGGCTGGTACTCGACGGCGAAACCTTCGACATCGGAATCGGCAGCGAGGCCCGGCCTGCGGCAGCGGCCGGCGGCCGCGGAGCTGGTTCCGGGGCGATCCTCGCCCCGATGCCGGGCGTCGTGGTCGAGGTCCGCGCCGCGCCGGGCGACAAGGTCGAGGCCGGGCAGGTCGTCGTGGTGCTGGAATCGATGAAGCTCTTCACCTCGCTTGCGGCCGGCGCCGCCGGCGTGGTCGCCGAGATCGCCTGCCAGCCGGGCGAGACGGTCCAGGCCGGGAAGAGGCTCGTGCTGATCGAGCCGGCTTCCTCATCGTAAGCGCGGCTGGAGCGGTAAAGCGCGCTGCACTCAAGAGCGGGCTCATGAGCAGGGTGATCGCATTTCGTCGCGTAGCGCAGCCGCGGCGCAGAAGATCGGATGAAGGTTTTTTAAAGGGCCTCGTGTCACATCATGCCCTCGACATTGACGTGCCCAGGCAGTGAAGCGACACCGATGACACGCCATTCCCAGCGTCGTTTTCACCGCCCGTTTCACTCCCAGCCGAGCTGAAGCCCATATGACGACCTCGACGATCACGCCCCTCATCATGGCCGGTGGAGCGGGGACGCGGCTTTGGCCGGTCTCGCGGGACTCCATGCCCAAACAGTTCATCCGGCTGCTGGATGACGGCCTGTCGACCTTTCAGGCGACTTTGCTGCGGGTGGCGGGAGCGCCGTTCGGGCGTCCGATCGTCGTGACGAATAACGCGTTCCGCTTTGTCGCAGCGGAACAGATGCAAGCTCTCGGCATCGCGGGCGATATCGTGATCGAGCCGGAAAGGCGGGATTCGGCAGCGGCTGTCGCGATTGGCGCGTTGCTCGCACAGGCACAGGATCCTGCTGCCGTGGCGGTCGCACTCGCCGCCGACCACGTCATCATGGATATCGCGAACTTCCGAACCGATTGCGCAGCCGCCGGGGCGATTGCCGCAACCGGCCTCATCATGACGCTGGGTATCACGCCAACGGCGCCATCTTCGGCTTACGGCTATATCGAGGCCGGCGCCTCGCTCGGCGCCCCCAAGGCCTCCCGCCTCGAGCGGTTCGTCGAGAAGCCCGACGAGGCGACCGCGCAGGGCTATCTCGATCGGGGCTTCCTGTGGAACAGCGGCAACTTCGTCTTTTCGGTCGCCACCATGCTCGGCGAACTGGAGCGCTTCGCGCCTGAAATCCTGGCCGGCGCCGGCGCGGCCATCGAGGCCGCCAAAACCGACCTGGATTTCGTTCGCCTCGACCCGGACGCTTTCGGCCGGATTCCGAAAACCTCGATCGATTATGCGGTCATGGAGAAGACCGACAAGGCCGGCGTCCTTGCCGCGAGCTTCGACTGGTCGGATATCGGCTCCTGGGATTCGATCCATGCCGTGGCGGTCAAGGACGAGGCGGAGAACGTGCTGCAAGGGCGTGTCGTCGCCATCGACACAACGAATTCGCTCCTGCGCAGCGACGACATGCTGCTCACCGCCATCGGCGTGAAGGATATCGTCGCGATCGCCACGCGCGATGCCGTGCTGATCGCACCGAAATCCGAAGCCGGCAGGGTCAAGACCCTCGTCGAGTCGCTCAAGAAGCAGAACGTTCCGGAGGCGACAGAGCATCTTCGGATGTACAGGCCGTGGGGGTGGTATCAGAGAATCGATCTCGGGGCCCGCTTCCAGGTCAAGCGCATCAACGTCAAACCCGATGGCAAGCTGAGCCTGCAGAAGCATTTCCACCGCTCCGAACACTGGATCGTCGTGCGTGGAACTGCCGAGGTGACGCTCGACGGGCAAGTGAGCCATGTCCACGAGAACGAGTCGATCTATCTTCCGATCGGCTGCACCCACCGGCTCGCCAATCCCGGCAAGATCGACCTCGAACTCATCGAAGTTCAGGTCGGGAGCTATACCGGAGAGGACGACATCATTCGGCTCGAGGATGTCTATGCCCGGAGCTGACGGAAACGCCTGAAGCGGTCCCTCGAGATGTCGCTCCATGCCCCGGCCGGCTGAGGGCGCCCGCGACCGCCCATATGCTCCTGACGCAGCCCCGCCAGCCCACCAATCCATCTCGACCGCCCGCGGCCCTTGCCGGAAGAACGTTTCCGACACTGCCGCCTCACCCTCTCGACTCAAAGAAGCGGGATGCAGGCGTGCAGCGACGGGATCGGGGGAACCGCCTTGAAGCTGCCTTTGTGGGGAAGCGCGCTCAGCGCCACTCTGCTCGTCCAGGTCATGAGCTCCTTCGCCGGGGCCGCCATTCCACTTCTCGGCCCGCTGCTGACCCTGCGCTGGGGCCTCGCGCCTGAAAGCATCGGCTATGTCTCCGCCGTGGTCTCGGTCGGCATCTGCTGGTTCCTCGCTTGCGGCAACCCGATGCTCGACCACCACGGACCGGTCCGGGCGCTGCAGATCGGGCTGGCTTTCGTCGCAGCCGGGCTTCTGCTCCTGTCGCTGCCCTTCGCGGTGATTGGTCTTGCCGGCGCCCTTCTGGTCGGCCTCGGCCTTGCCCCCAATACCCCGGCCGGCAGCCAGATCCTGATGCGCACGGCGCCGGCCGGCCACCGGACGCTGGTCTTCTCGATCAAGCAGGCCGGCGTTCCGCTCGGCGGCGCCATTGCGGGCTTCGCCATCGCGCCGATGGTGTCGGGGTTCGGCCTCGTCGGCGCGATCTGGGCCGTGGTCGCGGTCGTCCTGATCAGCGCGCTCGTGGTGCAGCCGTTCCGCAGGAGTCTCGACGCGGAAAAGGGCACCCAGAACCGGGCCTGGGCGCGGATGTTCCTGTCGCCCTCCTCGCTGTCGCGCTCGGCGCGGGTCCTGAGCTCGCATGGCTCGCTGCCGATGCTGGCGGCGCTCGGCGTCTCCTTCTCGATCACGCAGGCCTGCATCACCGCCTTCACCGCCACCTATATGGTCACCCAGCATGGCAAGACGCTGGCCCAGGCCGGGCATCTCGTCGCGACCCTGCTCGTCGCCAGCACCGTCGCGCGCATCTTCTTCGGCTGGCTGGCGGACAGGATGGGCAATGGCCTGCACCTGCTCTGCCTGCTGGCGCTCGCCGCGGGCTCGGCCATCGCCCTGCTGATCGGCTTGGGCAGCGCGAATCCCTCGCTGATATATCTCTGCATGGCGCTGGTCGGGGCGACCTCGATGGGCTGGAACGGCGTCCATATGGCGGAGCTTGCGCGGGTCTCGCCGCCCGCCCTGATCGGCGACGTGACCTCTGGCGCGAGCCTGTTCGGCTTCGTCGGCTCGATCTGCGGGCCGCTGGCCTTTGCCGTGATCGCGAACCGGACCGGCAGCTTCGACTGGCCCTTCCTGCTCGTCGCCGGCCAGCTCGCGGTCTCCGGCGCCTTCGCGCTTTGGTACTTGCGGCGGCGCCCACAAGCCTGACGCCAAAATGAGCGGAAACCGGATAACATCAGGTTATGCCTGATCCCGAATAAAGCATGAGAACAATGGAGCCAGGGCCTCTAGAGCTTGTCGAGGGAGCAGGACCCACGGCCGCTCCATCAAATGAACCCGGTCACAGGCCATACCAGGAAACTGCCGATGTCCCGCGTCATCACCGTCGCCGCCGCTCAGTTGGGTCCGATCCAGCGAGCCGACAGCCGCAAGCAGGTCGTCGACCGGATGATCGCGCTGCTGGAGAAGGCGAAGGCGCAGGGCGCGACATTCGTGGTGTTTCCCGAGCTCGCGCTCACCACCTTCTTCCCGCGCTGGTACCATGAGGATCGTGCCGAGGCGGATCACTGGTTCGAGCGCAGCATGCCCGGCCCGGATACGCAGGCGCTGTTCGATCGGGCCCGCGAACTCGGCCTCGCCATGAATTTCGGCTACGCCGAGCTCACGCCCGAGGGCCGGCATTTCAACAGCGCTATCCTGGTCGACCGCAGTGGCCGGATCGCCGCCAAATACCGCAAGGTCCATCTGCCGGGCCATGTCGAGATCGACCCGGAACGAGCGCACCAGCATCTCGAGAAGCGTTATTTCGAGCCCGGCAATCTCGGCTTCCCGGTCTGGGAATTCGAGGGCGGACTTGTCGGCATGGCGATCTGCAACGACCGGCGCTGGCCCGAGACCTATCGCGTCATGGGCCTGCAGGGCGTCGAGATGGTCGTGCTCGGCTACAATACGCCATCCGCCAACGGGCAATCACCCAACGAGACGACGGCCGACCGGTTGTTCCACCACCGGCTCTCGGTGCAGGCCGGCGCCTACCAGAACTCGACCTGGGTCGTGGCCGTCGCCAAGGCCGGCAACGAGGATGGGCACCCGCTCTTCGGGGGAACCCTGATCGCGGCACCGGACGGCAAGATCGTCGGCGAGCTCGACCATGAGGAGGACGGCGTGCTCGTCCACCCTTGCGATCTCGACGAGACCCGCTTCGGCAAGGCGACGATCTTCGATTTCGCCCGCCACCGCCGCGTCGAGCATTACGGCCTGCTCACCGAGCGGACCGGGGTCGGCGCCCCGCTCGGAAAGCCGGAGGGCGCCTGAGCGCCCTCCTTGCCGGCCTTATGCGAACGGGTCGAACGGCGTCGGGAAACGGCCCGTCGGCCTGATTTCGGTATAGGGACCGCGCGCCAGCAGTCGCCCCTGCCCCGGCTGCGCCAGCACGCGCTCGCCATCGAAGACAAGGCGGCCGCGCTGATACGTCGCCACGGGATAGCCCCGCAATTCCATGCCCTCGTAGGGCGTGTAATCGCTGCCGTGATGCTGCATGGCGTTGGTGAGAATGACGCGCCGGTTCGGATCGAACAGCACGACATCGGCGTCGGCACCCACCGCCAGAGCGCCCTTGCGCGGCGCGAGGCCAAAGCGGCGGGCCGGGTTGGTGGCTACGAGATCGACGAAGCAGCGCAAGTCGATGCGCCCCTTGGCGACGCCTTCCGAATAGAGGATGGGCAATCGGGCTGCGAGGCCGGGCACGCCGTTCGGAATTTTATTGAAGGGCGCGTTCTCGCCGTGCTGCTTCTTGCCGCGCGGATCGTCATAGCGCAGCGGCGAATGATCGGACGAGACGATATCGATGACGCCGTCGCGCAGGAACTGCCAGAGTGCCTCGCGATCGGCGGCCGAGCGCAACGCCGGCGAGATCATGAATTTCGCGCCCTCGAAGCCCGGCCGATCCATATCGGCCTCGTCGAGCACGAGATATTGCGTACAGGTCTCGGCCCAGGCCTTCTGTCCGCGCTTCTGCGCCCGCTCGACCTCCTCGCCGGATTGCCGGCCGGAGACATGGAAGACCTGGATCGGCGTATCCAGCGCTTCGGCCAATGCGAGGATGCGATGGGTCGCCTCGCGCTCGACCACCATGGGCTTGGCCCAGGCGAGATGGCGCGGCGCCGTCTGCCCGGCCGCCAGCAGCGCCTGCGTCAGCCAGGTGATCAATTCGTGATGCTCGGCATGAACGCAGACCAGCGCACCGGCCCGCCGCGCCGCCGCGAGCGTCTGCAAGATCTGCGCGTCGCCCAGCCGGTTGCTGTCATAGGTCATGAAGATCTTGACCGAGCGATGCCCGGCCTCAACCAGCGCCGGCAATTCTTTCTCCAGCACCTCCGGGGTGGGGTCGTTGACCAGCAGATGGAAGGCATGGTCGATCCGCGCCTGCTTCGCCTTCTCGGCATAAGCGGCAACCGCCCCAGCGAGCGAGCCGCCCCGGATCTGCGGGGCATGGCAGACAACGGTGGTCGTGCCGCCGGCGGCCGCAGAGGCCGTGCCGCTATCGAAGCCATCCGCGATGTCGGCGCCCGAGGAAAAGGGCTGGTCGAGATGGACGTGGGTATCGACGCCGCCCGGCAGGACGAGCAGCCCCTGCGCGTCGACTTCCTCCTTGCCGCGCGGCAATCCCGCGCCGATCGCCGTGATGGCGCCGCCCGTTACGCCGATATCGAAAGACCCGATGTCGCTGGCGGTGACGGCCGTGCCGCCGCGGATGACGAGATCGAATTCGCTCATGGTCTTTCTCTCCATGCGGCCGGGGCCGTGAAACGGCAGCAAGCAGCCCGCGCAACAGCAACGAGGTCTGGATGAAAACGGCACTGTGCGTCGCGCTCGGCGACAGGCTCTACGGTATCGAACGCCCCTGGGGCGCCCTGCCCGCGACGCCCGGCCGGATCACCGATCTCGCGGTCGGCACGGACGGACTGGTGCATGTCCTGCTGCGCCGCGACAGCGCCGTCGACCCCGACGGGCCTTGCGTCGTCACGCTCACGAGCGATGGCGGCTTCGTCCGAAGCTGGGGCGAGGCGCTCTGCGTGGATGCCCACAAGATCGCGATGACGCCCGATGGAGGCCTCGCCATCGTCGACCGCGACGCACATCGCATCTTCTTCTGCGATGACGAGGGCCGCGCTCGACAGCAGATCGGCGAGAGCCACAAGCCGGGTCAGCCCTTCAACCATCCCAGCGACATCGCCTTCGCGCCCGACGGCGGGTTCTATGTCGCCGACGGCTATGGCAACGGCCGCATCCATCGCTTCGACGCCAGTGGTAGCCTGCTCACGAGCTGGGGCTCGGTCGGCACGGCGCCCGGCGCCTTCCTGACGCCGCACGGCATCTGTGTGCTCGGCGACGGGCGCGTGATCGTCGCCGACCGCGAGAACAGCCGTGTCCAGAGCTTCACGGCCGAGGGCGAACTGCTGGCCGTGTGGGATGCCTTCCTGCGCCCGCAGGATGTCGTCGCGGATGCCGGGGACCGCATTCTCGTCTGCGATTCCATTCCGACGCTGAGTCTGCTTTCGGCGGATGGCGCCCTGCTCGGGCGCTGCAGGCCGGTGCTCAACGGGGCGCATGGCATGTGGCTCGGCCCGGCCGGCGACATCTTCCTGGCCGAGACCAACCCGAACCGCATCACGCGGCTTTTTCCCGTCGCTAGCTGACGCAACGGGCGGGACCAACCTCATGCGGCGGACATGGCCGTGCGGTTCTGCAGGCGCGAGACCAGCCGCACGAAGGGCCAGAACATCAGGAAATAGACGATCGCCGCCGCGATCAGCGGAGTCGGGTTGTAGAGCAGGCCCTGCGCGAGCTGTGCCGAACGCAGTAATTCCTGCAAGGCGACGGCCGAGGCGATCGAGGTCTGCTTCACCAGCTCGACCGTGTTGCTGATCAGGTCCGGCAGCACGTTGCGCGTGCCTTGCGGCACGACGACATGGACCATACTCTGGTACCAGCTCAGTCCGGTCGAACGGGCTGCCTCGCGCTGGCCCCTGGGCACGGATTCGATGCCGGCGCGGAAGATCTCGGCGAAATAGCTGGAACCGTTTAGCGTCAGCGCCAGCACGGCGGCGGTGAACTCGTTCAGCTTCAGGCCCAGGAAGGGCAGGCCGAAGAAGATGAAGATCAGCAGCACCAGCGGCGGGATCGCCCGCAGCACGTCGACATAGGCGATCAGCAGCAAGCGCAGCAGCTTGTTCGGCACGTCCTGTGCCATGGCAATGGCGACGCCTGCGAGCACCGAAAGCGGCACGGCGACGGCGGCCAGCGCCAGCGTCATCCAGAAGCCCTGCAGCAACAGCGGCCAGACCTGCCTGAGGACATCGAGATTGAAGAAGGTCGTGACGAGATCGTCCATCATGACCTCGGATGCGCATAGGCGCGTTCGAGCCAGCGCGTGAAGCGCACGAAGGGCAGGAACAGCACGAGGAAGAGCAAGGCGCCGACGGTCAGCGCGGTCGGGTTGGCGACGTTGGACTGGATGCTGGAGGTGACGTTGAGCAGTTCCGGCACCGCCACGACCGAGCCCAGCGTCGTGCCCTTGCTGATGCCGATGGCGCGGTTGGTCAGAGGCGGGATCGAGATGCGCACGACCTGCGGCAGGATGATGTAGGCCAGCGTCTTCGTGAAGGAGATGCCGGTCGAGCGTCCTGCTTCCCACTGGCCTTTCGGGACAGCGTTGATGCCGGCCCAGAAGATCTCCTCAGCGAAGGCCGAGAGCACGATCGCCAGCGCGAACACGGTCGCCGTGAAGGGCTCCAGCACCAGCCCGAAATAGGGCAGCGCGAAATAGGCCAGCACGATCAGCACGAGCTGCGGGATCGAGCGGAAGAAATCGATATAGAAGATGATCAGCCAGTTCAGCGGCCGGATGCCGTATAGCCTGAGGATCGCGAGCGCGAGGCCGAGCGGAATGCCGATCAGGATGGTCAGGATCGACATCTGAACGGTGATCAGGAAACCGCGCAGGATATCCGGCCAATAGGCCGACATCAGCGAGAAATCGAAGAAATAGCGGACGATCTGGTCCATGCGCCGTCAGCCGTGCGAGCGCATCACGAAGTCTCGGATGCGCTGATGCTGCGGATTGATCAGGATCTCCTGAGGCGTGCCCTCGGCCAGGATCGCGCCATGGTCCATGAAGACGACGCGGTCGGCGACATCGCGCGCGAACTTCATCTCATGGGTCACCACGATCATGGTCATGCCCATCTCCTTGGTGCGGACCATGACGTTGAGCACTTCGCCGACGAGCTCGGGATCGAGTGCCGAGGTCGGCTCGTCGAAGAGCATGACCTGCGGCTCCAGCGCCATGGCGCGGGCTATGCCGACGCGCTGCTGCTGGCCGCCGGAGAGCTCGGCCGGATAGGCGTCGGCCTTGTGGGCGAGGCCGACGACCTCGAGATGATGGCGGGCCTTCTGCTCCGCCTCCTCCTTGCTCAGGCCGACGACTTTGCGCAGCGCCAGCGAGACGTTCCCCAGCGCCGTCTTGTGCGGGTAGAGATGGATGCCCTGAAAGACCATGCCGATGCCGCGGCGCAGACGGTCGAGATCGACCTTGGGGCCGGTGACCTCCTGCCCCCCGACCCGGATCGTGCCCGCCGTCGGTTCCTCCAGCCGGTTGATGCAGCGCAGGCAGGTGCTCTTGCCCGACCCGGAGGAGCCGACGATCACGACGGCCTCGCCCTTGCCGACCTTGATATCGATGCCGCGCAAGACCTCGACCTGGCCGAAGCTCTTGCGTAAACCCTCGATCGACACGATCGTCTCAGGCGACGCGGCCGTCGCGGCGGGCGCCGATGTCACTTGCAGGCGGCCTTGTGCGGGGTCGCGTCATAGCCCTCGAAATCCGGCGCGCCGATGCCCGGGTAGACCTTGCTGCTGGAGGAATCGGCCGCCGGCTTCACGCCGAACCATTTCTCATGGATATTGGCGAGCGTGCCATCGGTCTTGATGCATTCAAGCGCTGCCTCGACCTTGGCACGGAAGGCTGCGTCCTCCTTGCGGAAGGCGATGCCGAAATTGCGGCCACCATCGATCACGAAGGCCACGTCCGCCATCGGGGTCTGCGTCGAGACATAGCGCGAGACCGGCACGTCGGCGACATTGGCGAAGGCGCGCCCGATCATGACGGCCTGCACGGCGTCGGCGTTCTTGTTGTAGCGCTGGATCGTGTAGCCGTACTTGGCCTCGTTATCGGTCAGCCACTTGTCCGAGATCGAGCCGTTATTGACGGTCAGCGCCTTGCCCTTCAGCTCCTCGAGATTGGCGATCTTGGCGCCCTTCTTGACGAGAAAGCCAAGACCCGTAGGCATATAGGGCTCGCTGAACAGCATCTGCGCGGCGCGCTCGGTCGTGATGTTGGTCGGCGCCGGGATCATCTCGTAGCGCTTGGAGAACAGGCCGGCGAAGATCGCAGAGAAGTTCGAATCCGTGACCTCGACGCCGGGGCGCCCGAGCTGCTTCGCCAGCGCGACCGACATGTCATAGGTAAAGCCGGTGGTCTCGCCGGCCGGCGTCTTGAAGCAGAAGGGTGCGAAGCCGAGATCGCAGGCGACCTTCAGATTCTCGCCCTGCGGATGATCGGCATCCTGTGCCATGGCCGGCATGGCGACCATGGCCGCGAGCATGGCGCCCGCGGTGACGGCGCGCACCAGCTTGATCGAATTCAGCTTCATGATTCCCGCTCCCGTTATGCGTGACGGCTGCGCCGTGATCGCTGCACCCCTTCTTGCAACAATCCGGCCATGTCCAAGGGGGGAGCCTAACAGGGCAAAATCATGCCCAGCCAATCATTTGTTGTCGGGTGGCCATAACCTGATGTTAAGCGTCGTCCTCCCCACCGCCCCCCGGCTTGGGGGGCGGAGACGGCACCAGCCCGCGCAGAATCTCGACGAAGGCATTCGCCGTACGCGACAACGGCTCGAAGCGCGGCGTCAGCAAATGAGCGCGCACCCGCGTCTTCGGAGCGAGCGGGCGCGAGACCAGTTCCGGCCAGGTCCGCCCGCGCAGCACGAACTCGTCGACGACGGCGACGCCGGCGCCGGCGCGCACCATGGCGCAGGCGACCGGCGTGAAGCGGACGACGGTGCTGATCCTGAGCGGCGCGGATTTCAACGCCAGCGCCCGGCCGACCACGTCGCCATAAGGCGTCTGCGGCCCGAAGCCGATCAGCGGATAGGGCGCGAGGTCGGCCGGGCGGATCACGCGCAAGCGCGCAAGCGCATGATCGCGCGGCATGATCACCATCAGGCGCCCTTCGGTCAGGATCTCCGTGTTGAGCGTCGGCTCGTCGACGGGAATGATCGAGACGCCGAGATCGGCGCGGCCGGCGACGACCTTGGCGACGACCTCCAGCAGGGTCAGTACCTCGAATTCGACGCGCAGATCGGGAAAGCGCTCGCGCAAACGGGCGATGGCATCCGGCACCAGTACCTGGCCGACGCTGGGGCTCGCGACGATCCTGACCGAGCCGGTGCCGCGCTCGCGCAACTCGTCGGCGAGCTCGTTGACCCTGACCACGCCCTGATGGACCTGATCGACCTCCTGGAACAGGCGGCGCGCCTCCGGCGTCGGCTGGACGCGACCGCGCACGCGCTCGAACAGACGCAGCGCCAAGCGGTCCTCGGTATAGGCCAGCAGGCGGCTGATGGCGGGCTGGGAGACCGAGAGCAGACGGGCCGCGCCGCTGATCGAGCCAGTGATCATGATCGCCCGGAAGACTTCGATCTGCCGTAGATTGAGGCGCATGAGGATAACATCCGATTATGATCGGCCGCATAATAAGCATGATTCATTTCGCGCCTAGCGCTCTAAGCTCGGCTCCACCGGCAACGACCGGAGGCATGAGGGACGAGGCCGGCCGATGAGACGCTTTCTGACGAGCAGGGATGTCGAGGCTGCGGTTGCCGGCGGTTCGGTCTTCGCGGCGGGTGGTGGCGGCTGGGCCGATCACGGCCGCATGCTCGGCACCGCCGCGGTCAATACCGGCAGGCCCGAGCTCGTCACGATGGACGAGATTCCCGACGACGCGATCATCGCAACGGCCGCCGCGATCGGTGCGCCCGGCGGCACGACCGAGTGGGAGATGTGGGGTATCGACTACGTCAAGGCCGTACAGCTCCTGCAGGACGCGCTGGGCAAGCCGATCTACGGCCTGATCATCGGCCAGAACGGTATGTCGAGCACGCTGAACGCCTGGCTGCCGAGCGCGATCCTCGGCGTGAAGGTGGTCGATGCGGTCGGCGATATCCGCGCCCATCCCACCGGCGACATGGGCTCGATCGGCCTCGCCAACAGCCCGGAGGCGACGCTCCAGGTCGCGGTCGGCGGCAACCGCTCCAAGAACCAGTATATCGAGCTGGTGACGCGCGGCGCGACGGCCAAGGTCTCGCCGATCCTGCGCACGGCCTCGGACATGTCGGGCGGCTTCATCGCTTCCTGCCGCAACCCGGTTTCGGCGGCCTATGTCCGCAAGAACGCCGCACTCGGCGGCATCTCGATGGCGCTGGCGCTGGGCGAGCGCATCCTCGCCGCCAAGCCGAAGGGCGGCAGCGCGGTGATCGACGCGATCTGCGACGAGACCGGCGGTTCCATCATCGCCCGCGGCATCGTCGCCAAGAAGGACGTGCGCTACACCAACGAGGCTTTCGATATCGGCACGATCCAGGTCGGCACCGGAGCCGCCGCCCGGGTCATCCATGTCATGAACGAATACATGGCGGTGACCGATCCCGACGGCGCCCGCCATGCCTGCTTCCCCGACGTGATCACCACGCTCGACACCGACGGCCAGCCGGTCAGCTCCGGCCATGTCCGCGAGGGCATGGAGCTTTCGGTGCTGCGCGTGCCCAAGAGCAAGATTCCGCTGAGCTCCAGCGTCACCGACCCGAGTGTCTATCCGATCGTCGAGAAGGCGCTCGGCATGAACTTCACCGACTACGCGCTCGGCCGCGAAGGCTGAGCGCGTTCTCTCGCCGACCCCGCAGGATCACCGGATACCCCGACATGAGCGATTTCGATCTCGTCATACGCGGCAATATCGTGCTGTCCGACAGGATCATCGAGGATGGCTATGTCGCCGTCAGCGGTGGCAAGGTCGGCAAGGTCGGTCAGGGCACGCCCCCCGCGGCCCGCGAGACGCAGGATTTCCGGGGACAGTGGATCATGCCGGGCGTGATCGACGGGCAGGTCCATTCCGGCAGCCAGGCCAATCACGAAGGCATCGGCATGTGCTCGCGCGCGGCGGCGGCCGGCGGCGTCACCGTGATGGTCGACATGCCCTATGACGAGCCGGAGCCGGTCACTAACGCAAAACTCTTCAACGAGAAGGTCGTGGTGGTCGAGCGCGACGCCCATGTCGATGTCGCGCTCTATGCCACGATCACCATCGAGAACGGCCTGCATGCCATTCCCGGCCTCGTCGATGCGGGCGCCTGCGCCTTCAAGTTCTCGACCTTCGAGGCCAATCCGACGCGCTTCCCCCGCATCGGCGACGACACGCTCTACGAGGCCTTCAAGCTGATCGAGCCGACCGGCCTGCTCTGCGGCGTCCATAACCAGGACCAGGAGATGACGAGGCGCAACATCGCCAGGTTGATCGAGGCCGGCGATACCGGCCCGGACGCCTTCCTGCGCGCCCATACGCCATTGGTTGAGAACCTCGCCACCGCGCGCATCTACGAGATCGGCGCCGAGACGGGCGCCCGGGCACATGCCGTCCACGTCTCGACCTCGCGCGGCTTCGAGATCTGCAACATGTACAAGCAGGCCGGCTACAAGGCGACGGTCGAGAGCTGCGTGCAATATTTCATGCTCAATGCCGAGGAGCACGGCCCGCGCTTCGGCGCCAGGATCAAGCATTACCCGCCGATCCGCCCGAAGGCCGAGAGCGACCTGCTCTGGAGCCATCTCGCTGCCGGCCATTGCGATTTCATCTCGTCGGACCATGTCTCCTGGGGGCTGGAAAAGAAGGGGGACCCGATGATCTTCAAGAACACCTCGGGCGGGCCGGGCATCGAGACCCTGCTGCCGGCGCTCTGGACCGGCTGCGAGGAGCACGGCCTCTCCCCGACCATCGTGGTGAAGCAGCTCTGCGAGGGGCCGGCAAAAGCCTTCCTGCTCGCCGACAAGGGCCGGCTCGAAGCCGGCGCCGATGCCGACATCACCGTGCTGGAGCCCGGCCGCTTCATCCATGACCCCAGCAAGAGCCTCTCGGCGGTGAAGTGGAGCTCGATGGAGGGTCGCGAGTTCCGCGTCCGCGTCGCCGCGACCTATGTCCGTGGGCAACTTGCCTGGGACGGCAAGGAAATCCGCAACAAGGCCGGCGACGGCCGCTTCCTGCGCCCGGCGGCTTGAACCCATGTCGATCGATCAGGACCGGCTCTGGCGCCGTATCGAAGCGCTTTCCGCCATCACCGACCCGGAGCGCCCCTGGACGCGCCGCTCCTTCACGCCGCGCTTCCTCGAAGGGCGCGAGTGGCTCGCAGCGGAATTCCGCGAGGCCGGGCTGGAGACGGAGCTCGATGCCGCCGGCAACCTGATCGGCCGGCTCACTGGGGCCGATCCGACGCTGAAGCCGATCCTGATCGGCTCGCATTCCGACACGGTGCCCTCCGGCGGGCGCTATGACGGCATTTTGGGCGTGCTCGCCGCGCTGGAAGTCGCGCAGAGCTTCAGCGAGCGCGGCGACCGCCTGCGCCATACGCTGGAGGTGGTCGACTTCCTCGCCGAAGAACCGAGCGAATTCGGCCTCTCCTGCATCGGCAGCCGCGCGCTCGCCGGCACGTTGAGTGAAGAGCATCTGGCAATGACCCGCCCGGACGGCATGACCTTGCGCGAAGGCATCGCCTTCGTCGGCGGGCGGCCGGCGGAACTGGCTTCCGTCCAGCGGCCGGCGGATGGTATCGCGGCCTATGTCGAGGTCCATATCGAGCAGGGCCGTGTGCTGGAGAACGAGCGCATCCCGATAGGCATCGTCACCGATATCGTCGGCATCCGCCGCGAGCGCATCATCGTCACCGGCCGGGCCGACCATGCCGGCGCGACGCCGATGCCGCTCCGGGCCGATGCGCTGGTCGGCGCCGCGAAACTGATCGAGGCTGCCTACATGCGTGCGCTGGCGACGGCGCGCGACAACCAGCCGCTGGTCGCCACCTTCGGGCGCATCGAGGTCAGCCCCAACGCGTCCAATGCCGTGCCGGGCGAGGCCGTGATGACGCTGGAGGTCCGCTCCGGCAACGAGGCGGCGGTGAAGGCCTTCGGCGAAGTGCTGGTGCGCGATCTGCGCCCTGCCCTTGAAGACTTGCGTCTCACCATCGCGGTCGAGCCGATCAGCCATGTCGCGCCGACCGCCTGCGCTCGGCAAGTCCGTTCAGCGATTGCCAACGCCTCCGCCTCGCTCGGGCTCGCGACGCGCGACCTGCCGAGCGGGGCCGGCCATGACGGCGTCCATATCGCCCATATCGGCCCGGTCGGCATGCTCTTCGTGCCCTGCCTCGAAGGGCGCAGCCATGCGCCGGAGGAATCGATCACGCCGGACCAGGCCGGTGACGGCGCCCGCGTACTCGCCGAGACGGTGCGCCTGCTCGACGCACAACTGGGCTGAGGCGATGGACTGGGCCGCGAGCGACCTCGGGGAGCGCGATCTCTACAAGCTCCTCGTCAACACGGTGCTGCCGCGGCCGATCGCACTCGTCACCACGGTCGACAAGGCGGGCCGCGCCAATGCCGCGCCCTTCAGCTTCTTCAACGTGTTCAGCCATGCGCCGCCATTGGTCGTGCTCGGCATCGAGGGCCGTGGCGGCACCGAACCGCTGAAGGACACGATGCGCAATATCCGCGAGACCGGCAGCTTCGTCGTCAATCTCGTCGACAGGGCGATGGTCGCGGCGATGCAGGTATGCGCCATCGACTTCCCCTCCGAGGTCAACGAAATCGCGGCGGCCGGGCTCGATACCGTGGCGAGCGCCAAGGTCGCGTCGCCTCGGCTCGCGGCCTCGCCGGTCCAGCTCGAATGCCGCGAAACGGTCTCGCTCTCTCTCGGCACGCGGCATCGCAATCTCGTGGTCGGCGAGATCGTCCATCTCCATATCCGCGACGGCCTCGTCGACGAACGACTGCATGTCGATATCGACAAGCTCGACCTGGTCGGCCGGCTGCACGGCGCCGACTGGTATCTCGGCCTCGGCGATCGCTTCCAGGAGCCGCGCCAGACGCTGGATGGCTGGCGCGAGCGGACGCAAGCCACCAATCCCGAAGGAGATGCATCGTGAGCGGCACGATCTACGTCATCAATCCGAATTCGACGGAGCGCGTGACCCGGGAGATCGACGTCGCCGTCGCGCCGCTACGCATGGCAGGCGGGCCGGCGATCGAATGCCTGACGCTGCCCGACGGACCGCCCGGCATCCAGTCGCAACGCGATGTCGACGGCTTGATTCCGGCGCTGCTGAAACGCGCTGCCGGCCTTGAGAACGAAGCCGCCGCCTTCGTCGTCGCCTGCTTCTCCGATCCCGGCATGCATTCCCTGCGTGAGCAGAGTGCCAAGCCGGTGCTCGGCATCGCCGAATGCGGCGTGCTGACGGCGCTGACGCTGGGCCAGCGCTTCGGCATCGTCGCCATGCTGGAGAATTCGATCCCGCGCCATCTGCGCTATCTCGGCGCCATGGGCATGACGGATCGCTTCGCAGGCGACCTCCCGGTCAATCTCACCATCGCCGAAATGGCCGATGACGAGCTCACGCTCGGCCGCATGATCGCCGTCGGCAAAACCTTGCGCGACACGCATCATGCCGATGTACTGGTGATGGGCTGCGCCGGCATGGCGCGCTTCCGCGATGCGCTGGAGGAGGAGCTCGGCGTGCCCGTCGTCGAGCCGACGCAAGCGGCGGTGACGATGGCGCTCGGGCGCGTCAGGCTTGGCTGGGGCGGACGCCCTCTCGGCACGCGCTGAAGCATATCCGATAGGGCATCATGACTGGCTGACATCGCCGATGTCGAGCGGGCGCGCTATGTCACCGGCGCGAAGCTCCGCGTCGATGGCGGATTGATCCGCAGTGTGTGAGCTCTCAACGGAATGTGCGGCAACTCAGTGCGACCAGCGCTTTCGCCGAGGCACCGCTACAGCCGCGGTCCAGCGATACGCTGTTCCGGCAGAACCGAATGCCCGGCATGGACCGGGTAGGGTCCGGTCCCCTGCTGCTTCAGCCCCTCCAGCACGCGTTCAACGACCCGTCGACGGGTCACACTATTCTGGCGAGGCACGGTGACATTCCGCAGCGATACGACGCCCTGATTAGCGGTATAGCCATAGGCAACCGCGATATTGCGGCTGACTTCACTGTTGCGAGAATTCTGCAGCCGAATTGTGCTGTTATAAATCGATGCTACGGAATCGAGGACCATATTGTCCGTTATCGAGGCATTGATCGCATAGCTCAGGGTGATGCCGTGCGGAGATCCGGCGACGATGATGTTCTTTGACACATCGACATTCTCGTAAGGCCGCTTGTCCTCGTTTGCGAGAAAGATGCCGCTAATCGGCTCACCTTCCATCTGGGTCATGACGTTGCGCGAGATGCGAATGTTCCGGGATGGCGCAGTCGTCTGACGCGTCGACGCCATCACGAAGTGGCGGGGGCCGGTGGTTTCCGGCCGGAAGGCGTCGAGCCGGTTGCTGTCGAAGGTGACACCGTCGGACTGCACGATGGCGAGGCCGTCAAGATTGAGCCGGCGAAACTGATTATGCTCGATGACAACAGCCGTGCTGCGGTCGACCACGATGCCGCGGTTCAGGTTCTCGATCACCGTATCGGCAAGATGCAGTGTCGTGACCTCGACCGCACGAATAGCGCTGGCGTTACCTGGCACTTGCGCCTGGGGTGCGCTGAACTCGGATTTCCGGATCCGGATATTCTGGCTTTGCCGGATCTCCGCGACGAAGGTATCGGGAGCTTCCTTGCCCGTTCCGACGAAACGCAGGCCCTCGAACATGACGTTGCGCGAGTCGGAAACCGACAGCTTGTGGATCACAGGACGATTGGCCGGCTCAGCCGCGACGACCGTCACGGCCGTTCCCGCGGACACGCCCCGGATCGTCAGCTCGTCATAGACGCCGGGCTTCAGCGCGATGACCGTGGATTCGCCGGCCGCGGCGAGTGCCTGCTCGAATTCCGCGACCGAACCCACCGTCACGCGGTCGGCCGGGCGGCTTGCGGTCTGGGCCATGGCGGGAGCGGACGACGCGACCCCAAGCGACAGCATGCAGGTCAGGAGCAAAAATCGAATCGACACACTCACAGTCCTCGGACGCCGGGCGCGCTGCTCGCGCATGTCGGGAGTATTCGGCTGAATTCCGCAGCATGTCCAGTTAGGTGATGCGTCCAGAATAAACACCGACGCAGCCGAGCCCCACCGTCCGGACGGCCAGCTTCATCTCAGCACGCCACAGCCGGCCTGGATCGGCACGGCAAGGGCGCCTCCAGCCATGACCTAGCGTTCCAACCAGAATTCTTCTCGACAAAGCGCATGACGGAAAGGTTTTTTACACCATGTTCCAGCATGTTGCGCGGCGGCGGGGCGTCGTCGAGATCGTCCGGTATCCGGTGTTGAGTTATGGTTCACGACGATTCCGTCTCAAGCAACGTCGTCTCTGCAGCGCTGCGCGGAACCTCGCGGGCCTGGATTCACGTCGCGATCTTCTCGACCATCGTCAATCTCCTGATGCTGACAGGCTCGATCTACATGATGCAGGTCTATGACCGCGTCCTGGCGAGCCGGTCGGTCGCGACGCTGATCGGCGTGTCGATCATCGCGCTGGCGGCCTATGCCCTGCAGGGCTGGCTCGATCACATCCGGCTCCAGATGCTCGGCCGCATCGGTGCCGCGGTCGATGCCCGCCTCGCGCCGCTGACCGTGCGCGCCGCCATGAGCGCCCCCGTCAACGGCGCCACCCCTGCCGACGCGCTCCAGCCCTTCCGGGACCTCGCGGCGCTCAGGACATTCCTGGGCAGCCTGGGGCCGACCGCGCTGATCGACATCCCCTTCGCGCCGGTCTTCCTGTTCGTCTGCTTCATGCTGCATCCCTGGCTCGGCTGGCTGGCGATCGGCGGCATGGCGATGATCGTCGGATTGACGGTGCTGACGGAGCGCTTCTCGATCGCCCCCGGCAAACGGGTCTCGCAGAGCGGCTCCGCCCAGTTCGCGATGCTGGAAACCGGCCGGCGCAATGCGGAAGCGATATCGGCGCTGGGCATGGCCGGCTCGTTTTCGCAGCGTTTCGACCTGATCCATGCGCGCCATGTCGAAGACTACATGCAGCTCTCGCAGGCGACCGGCGGCGTCAATTCCTTCGCCAAGATGTTCCGGTTCATCCTGCAATCGGCCGTGCTCGGCCTGGGAGCATTGCTGGTGATCCGCGGCGAGATGTCGGGCGGCGCCATGCTGGCGGCCTCGGTCCTGACCAGCCGGGCCCTCGCGCCGGTCGAGCTTGCGGTCGCCCATCTCAAGACATTCGTCGCGGCCCGGCAGGGCTATGCCAGGCTCAAGGCGACCTTGCCCGAGCATGAGCCGTCCCGGCGCTCGCTCTTCCTGCCGGCGCCCTGCCGGGCGATCAGCGTCGAGGACGTCACCCTGAATCCGCCGGGCAGCCGCCGCTTCATCGTGATGAGCGTCCGGTTCCAGTTGAGCGCCGGCCAGTCGCTGGGCCTGATCGGACCGTCGGGCTCCGGCAAGTCCAGCCTTGCGCGGGCTCTGGTCGGCATCTGGCAGCCGGCCCGGGGCGCGGTGCGGCTCGACGGCGCCCTGATGACGCAATGGGACGGCGACAGCCTCGGCCGCTCGATCGGCTATCTGCCCCAGGATGTCGAACTGTTTCCGGGCACGATCGCCGAGAACATCGCCCGCTTCGATCCAGAGGCCACGAGCGACGACATCCTGGCCGCGACGAAGATCGCCGGCGCCCATGACATGATCGTCGCGCTACCGGACGGCTATGAGACGGTGGTCGGCGAAGGCGGTGCGGCGCTCTCCGGCGGCCAGCGCCAGCGGATCGCACTGGCGCGCGCGCTCTACGACAATCCCTTCCTCGTCGTGCTCGACGAACCGAATTCCAGCCTGGACGCGGATGGCGACAATGCGCTCGCGGCCGCGATCCACGCGGTGAAGGCACGAGGCGGCATCGTGATCGTGATCACGCACCGTCCCTCCGGCCTATCGGCCGTCGACCTGGTCGGCGTCATGAACGAGGGCAGGCTCCAGGCCTTGGGCCCGCGCGACGAGATCCTCGCCGCCACGACACGCAGCGAAGCGATGCCCGAGCGGGCGCCCCGGCCAGCCGCGGCCGAGCCCGGCGTGCCCCAGGACGGCGGCGCGGAAGCGTCGATCCGCGACCTCAGGCGCATGGCCAGAACCATGCGCGACGCCGACGAGGCCCGGGAAATGCTGGCGCAGGAGCAGAGGGCCCATTCATGACCGCGCCAGCCGGCCGCGACACTCAGCGAATCGACCATCACGAGCGCGCCATCAGGCGGCTCGGCCGCAGGGGCTACATCGCGGCCGGCCTCTTTATCGGCACGGTCGGCGTGTGGACCACCACGGTTTCGATCTCGGGCGCCGTCGTCGCGGGCGCGCAGTTCGTCGTCGAGAACAACACCAAGAAGGTGCAGCATCCGACCGGCGGCGTCGTCAGCGACATCAAGGTACGCGAGGGCGCGCTCGTCAATCAGGGCGACGTCCTGATCCGCCTGGACGAGACGGTGACGCGCACCAATCTCCAGATCGTCAGCCGCCAGCTCGACGAGGCGCGCGTGCGTTCGGCCCGCCTCGAGGCCGAACGCGACCAGGCGCCCCGGCTCGAATTCCCGGACGCGCTCGCCGCCCGCGCATCCGAAGCCGATTTCGCCATGCTTCTGGCCGCCGAGAGACGCCAGTTCGATGCGCGGGCGGCAGCCCGCAACGGCACCCGCTCGCAGCTCACGCGTCGCATCGACCAGCTCGGCAGCGAGATCACGGGCCTGAAAGGGCAGATGGAAGCCAAGGTGCGCGAAGCGGCGCTCACGGCGCGCGAGCTGGAAGGCGTGCGCGGCCTCTACAAGCGCAATCTGGTCAGTCTCAGCCGCCTGTCCGGGCTGGAGCGCGACGCCGTCGCGATCGACGGCGTCCATGGCCAGCTCGCGGCCCAGATCGCGCAGGCGGAGGGCAAGATCGCCGAGACGGAGCTCCAGATCCTTCAGATCAACGAGGATCTGCGCACCGAGGTCCTGCGCGAGTTGCGCGAGAACGAGGCCAAGCTCTCCGAGCTGGTGCAGCGCCGCGCCGCCGCCGAAGACCAGTTCAGGCGGATGGAGATCCGCGCGCCGTCATCAGGCTATGTCCATCAGCTCGCGGTCCACAATGTCGGCGGGGTGATCAACCCGGCCGAGCCGGTGATGCTGATCGTGCCGAGCGAGGAACAACTGAACCTCGAAGCGAAGGTGTCGCCGCTGGATTACGATCAGTTGCGGCTGGGCCAGCCGGTCGTGATCCGCGTCCACGCCTTCAACCAGCGCACGACGCCGGAGCTGCGCGGCAAGGTCGCGCGCATGGCAGCCGATGTCTCAAGGGAGCAGCAGACCGGGGCGAGCCTCTACACAATCCGGATCGCTCTGCTGGAGGGCGAGATCGAGCGGCTGGCTCCTCTGGAGGTCAGGTCCGGTATGCAGGCCGAGGTCCTGGTCAAGACGGGCGACAGGACGCCGCTGACCTTCCTGCTGAAGCCGCTGTCGGATCAGATCGCCAGAGCTTTCCGGGAACGCTGAGGCGCGCGCCTTTCCTGCCGCGACAGCTCCGGAAACGATCCGACGAGGCATCGCGCCTCCACAGCCCTGACGCGGGAGGCGCCGGGACGCGCGCGCCGGCCGATCGGATTCCGCATGCCGATCAAGTCGAGAGCGCCATCCTACCCAACGGAAGATTCTACTTCAGCGCATGATCCGAGAATAAAAGCCAACAATAGATCACCCGATTGGCTGCGATGATTACGATTCATAGTTACCCGACGGTTTGATTGACGATTGAAACCTCCCTTGTAAACACTTCATTAACCAGTAAAATCTCTTGCTGGTTAGCTGAGGGGAGTTTTGAAAAATGGCAGTACCAGGACAACAAAATAAAATACTCGGAACCGACAAGAAAGATTTCCTCTACGGAACCAACTTGGATGATTCGATCCTTGGCGGCAACAAAAGCGATCTTCTTCTCGGAAAAAAGGGTAACGACTATCTCGATGGCGGCAACGGCAACGACCTTCTTTTCGGCGGCAACGGCGATGACTGGCTGCTCGGCGGCGGAGGCGACGACATCTTGATCGGCGGCAGCGGCGCGGACCAGTTCCGCTTCGACGGCGCGCAGATTTCCGGCAGTCGGGACACGGATATCGTGGCCGACCTCAATTTCGCGCAAGGCGACAAGCTCGTCGTCTACGGCTTCAAACCCGGAACCTTCGACGACAAGGACGGGATCACCGAAGATGCGGACGGCAACGATCTCGACATCACTGTGCCTTATCCGACCAACCCGGCTCGCTATGGCGAAGGGTTCGTCGCGGACTCCGTCGACGATCTCGTGGAGCTCGTCAAGTATTCGACCGGCGCGAGCGCGCAGAAGGGCTTTTGCGACACGCTGATCCTGAAGCTGGATGACGGCACCCGCCAGCAGACCATCCTGCTCAACGGCTGGGCCGACGCGTTCGCCAACGCCGGCGGCGTCTACGGCATCTGATAGCGGAGGGGCATCGCGCGCTTCGGCCCGCGATGCCCTGCGTTTCGCCAGGGCATACCGGCCGATCCGGGTACGACGGAGCGCATAGTCCCGCCTCGGCCTAGGTCACCCGCCCCGGACGCATCTTGCAGGACAGCGCTGGCCCGAAGCGCCCTACTCTTCCCGGAACGCGCGATTCAGCTGCTCGAGCAGGGGTTTCATCAGGAAACTGGCGACAGTGCGCTCGGATGTCTTGATGAAGGCTTCGGCCGGCATGCCCGGGATGAGCTTCAGCTTGCCGAGGCGCTCGCGCTCCTTGTCGCTGACGCGCACACCGACAAGATAATACATCGCCCCGGTCCGCTCATCGCGCGCGATATCGGCGCCGATCCTGAAGATCGAGCCATTCAGCTCCGGTGTCGTGCGACTGTTGAACGCGGAAAAACGCACCCGCGCCGGCTGATCGGCATGAATCTGATCGATGTCGGCCGGGTTGACCTTGGCCTCGATCACCAGCGTGTCGCGCTCAGGCACGATGCTCATGATCGCAGCGCCAGGCGCGATGACGCCGCCGACCGTATGGATCTGCATCTGATGCACGATTCCGTCGCTTGGCGAGCGCAGGTCGATACGCTTCAACTGATCGTCGGCCGTGGCGAGCTTTTCGTTCAGCTCCGCGACCTTGGCCTCGGCCTCCCGGCTGTCCTTGGCAACCTCGGTCTCAAGGGCCCGATCGATCTGCAGGATCTGCAGCTCCGTCTCGCTGATCCGCGCATTGATCTGCGCGGCCCGCGCCGTGAGTTCCCCCATCGTGCCGCGGATACGCGCGACCTCGCGCTCTAGCTGGGTCACGCGCGGCTTGGCGACCAGGTTCTTGGCCAGCAGGCCTCGCATGTCGGCGAGTTCGAGCTCGGCGACACGGACCTGCTCCACGGCCGACTTGTATTGCGCGTCCGTGCCCCTGATCTCCTGCTGCGACTGCTTGATCTGCTCACTGAACTGGGCGCGCTGGCCGACGCGGGTGCGTGCGCGCGCTTCGAACAACGCCGTCTCGCTGATCAGAGCCTGCTTGATCTCGGGATCGACAGCGGCCATCGCCTTGAGATCCGCCGGCACGGCCATCGTGGCCGCCTGCTCCCGCTCGGCATTCAAACGCGCCTGGCGCACCCGCTGGGTGTTGAGGTCGTTCAGGACGATCTGCCGGGCGGCTCTCGTGGCGGTCTCGTCGAGCCGCATCACCACCTCGCCGGCCGCCACGCGCTGGCCCTCCTTGACGAGGATCGCACCCACAACGCCGCCAATCTGATGCTGCACCTTGTTGACGCTGTTCTCGACGACGACGGTGCCGTAGGCGATGACCGCGCCCTCGAGGGGGGCCATCGTACCCCAGGCGACACTGGCGCCGACGAAGCTGGTGCTCGCGATCAGGCCGAGCCGGATGTACCAGCCCATCTCCTTGGGCCGCCGGGTCTCCACTTGCGTGCCCTTGAACTCGAGCAACTCTGTCATCACCAAACCCTCATTGCGGCCTTCCGCGCCGACAGGATGTTCATTTCATATACCGGCGCCGCCAGACGGGCCATTCTCGACGCGCGGCAGCCCCGGATTGTCGCGGGCCGGGGCCAGGCCAGCAGGCTGAGCATTGCCAGTCGCAACCTGCGTCGCCGCGGTACTGGCGAGGTTGTTGCGCAGCACTTCACCCTTGTCGCCATAGCCAATGACGAAGCCGTCACGCAGTACAAGCAGCGCATCGACCGCCGCGATCGCGCTGGGTCGATGCGCGATGACGACCGCGATCCCGCCGCGTTGGCGCACCTGCATGATCGCAGCCGACACAGCCTGCTCGCCATCCGCATCGAGGTTGGAGTTGGGCTCGTCGAGGACGACGAGAAAAGGGTCGTCATAGAGCGCGCGGGCAAGCCCGATGCGCTGTCGTTGGCCCGCCGACAGATAAAGTCCGCCCGACCCGACCATCGTGTTCATGCCCTGCGGCATCGCGAGCAATTGCTCGTAGCAGCCAGCAGCCACCGCCGCCTGGTGGATCTTGTCGGCCGGCGCGTTGGGTTTGAAGCGGCTGATGTTCTCGGCGATCGTTCCTTCGAAAAGCTGCACGTCATGGGGCAGATAACCGATATGCTGCCCGAGTTGGTCGGAATTCCAGTGCTGCAGCGCGGCCCCATCCAGCACGATCTGCCCGCGGGCCGGCTGCCAAAGCCCGACGAGAGCCCGGCCGAGCGTCGACTTTCCGGATGCCGAATGACCGATGATGCCGAGCCCCTGCCCCGCCGCAAGATGAAACGTCGCACCCTTGATGATCGGCCGACCATCGCTGGGCGCGACCATCACGATGTTCTCGACCGTGAGAGAGCGCTGCGGCGGCATGAGCAGCAGTTTGGCCCTGGGTTGCGAGTAGTTCTTGAACAGCGCGGCGAGGCGCTTGTAGCCAAGCCGGGCCTGCTGAAAGCCGCGGTAGTTCGTAACCACCATGTCGATCGGCGCGATCGTGCGCGCGCTGATGATCGAGGCGGCAATGATCGTGCCTGGGGTCATCTCACCCTTGATGACCAGATAGGCGCCGAGGCCGAGCGTCGCCGACTGGATGACCATGCGCAGCGTGCGCGAAGCCGAGGCGAGGCTGCTGGAAACGTCGTTCGCCTTCAGCGCCAAGGTGGAATAGCGACTGTTCTGGGCCTGCCAGCGCTGGCGCATCGCATCCAGCATGCCCATCGAGACAATGGCTTCCGCCGCCTGCAGCGAATTGCCGGCCAGCACGTTGCGGCTCGACGCGGCTTCGTGAGCGACCAGCGTCGGCTTGTGCTGCTTGGCCTCGCTGGCAAAGGCGACGACAACCAGAAGCACGACGCACAACAAGGCGAACCACCCGATGAGCGGATGCAGCACGAAGCACAGCAGGAGATAGATTGGCAGCCACGGCAGATCGAAGAAGGCGACCGGCCCGGCTCCAGACAGGAAACTGCGGATCAGCTCCAGGTCGCGGAAAGGCTGCATCTGCTCGGCCGCGGCGCCCGGACGGGAGGCCTGCATGCGCACGAGGTGGTTGTAAAGCTCCGGGCCGCTGGCGAGATCGACCCTTTCGGCAACGCGCCCGAAGATGCGGGTGCGAATGACCTCGAGACCGCCCTGGAAGGCAAAGGCGATCAGGGCCATGATGCTGAGCATGACGAGCGTGGGCACGCTGCTGCTCATCAACACCCGGTCATAGACCTGGAGCATATAGAACGAGCCGGTCAGCATCAGGATGTTGATCAGGCCGCTGAAGAAGAACAGTGCCCAGAACGCTTGGCGGCAGGTCCGAAGAGCGTCGGCCATCGGCGTGCCCGCCCGATCGCGGCCGAGCTGAAATGCATCGCCGAACGCCATTGCAACTCCATGAACTGCCGTGATCGCCAAGAAGAAGGTCGATTTGGCGTTCGGATTGCCAGATCAGCCGGCGACGGCCCGCTTATAGCAGTACAATAGCTGCCTTTCCAAGACTGCGGCGCAACGCAGCCTCTTTCGCTTGCCGTAGCGGTTAATTCGCCACACCGGGCGATGACGCAGAAGTCACCGGCCCGTCATGCGGCAGTCGACTGTGGCGACCGCCGCATCGCTTGGCCGGGCCGTCATTTCAGTGCTGAGCAGCGATAACGAGCCCGTTGCGGGTCTCGGCATCGGCCCACATGCCGCGCTCGGAGCTGCGCGCTTCGCGCATGGCAGCGAGATGCAGACCGTCGACGGTCGGGCGGCCGATTCCGGAGCGGACAATCCACTCGGCGACATCCTGACCATCGATCGCGCAGGCGACCAGCTTCGGCGCCTCTCCGACAGCGGTCGTCATCGTGCAGGTCATTTCCTTGCGCGTCACGAAATTCACGAGCTGGACCCGCGCCCGCGATCCGCAGGCGATCCTGGCTCCGTCCCCATTGCGGCAGATCTTGTTGAACGACATGCCTGTGACACCCGGCAGCTCGATCGTGCGCTCCTCCTGGGAGTCGAGCGTGACCACCGAGATCGCAACGCTATCCGTGCGGACCGCCGAGCGATGCACGATGAAGCGCTCCGTCGTTTCAGAGGCGACGGCGCTCTTGGCGGGCAGCGACCCAGTCGCGAACAGCGGGCCGTCGACCCCAATGGCAGCAGGCTGCTCGACGGCAAACACCGTTTCTTCGGCGCTGGCCGCCCCGATGCCATGAAGTGAAACGAGGCCCGCAACAATCGAGCCGGCAACAATCGCGCTAAACTTGCGTCCAGACTTTCCAGTGAGCGTATTCATGATGCGTCCCCATCGATTTCAACTCTTATCTCTAGCTAACACTGCAAAGTTTAAATCGACGTGTCGGAGCGTAGTTAAAGTTTCTGCACGACATCGCGGTTAATTATTCCTGGCTCCTTGTCGTAAAATGCCGAATTCGATAACTTTAATCATACCGCTAACAATTGGTTCTCAAGGGTAGGTAAGCCATTGAGATTCCGGCGTGCCGATGGCAGGAAGCATCGCTATGGCAGATCAGAATCGCCGATACGGGCGACGCCCGAATGCAGGCTTGGCGAACGCCGCCGAGCTGACCGCCGTCAAAGCGGCAGGATCGATGCGATGACGGTCGCCGGACGCCTTTTAGAGAAGCTGCGGCTCAGGTTGATGCTGCGCAACGAGTATGAAAGCGAAGCGCTCAGACACTATTTTGCGACGCGCTTCGACATTCATGTCGGGCTCTATTCCTACGGCTGCTTCGACCGATGGCGGATTCCGCTGACGACCCGGATCGGACGCTACTGTTCCTTCGCCAGAACCGCCCGCATCCTCGACGCCAATCATCCAGTCGAGGCGCTGAGTACGCACCCGTTTCTGTATGAAAGCCGCTTCGGCCTCGTGAAGACCGACATGATCGCCCCGCCGCCGCTCGTCATCGAGGATGATGTCTGGCTCAGCCACAACGCAATCATCACGCCCGGCTGCAAGCATATCGGACGTGGCGCGGTGATCGGCGCTGGCGCCGTGGTGACGCGTGACGTGTCGGCCTACGCGATCATGGCCGGCAATCCCGCGCGCCTGCTGCGGATGCGCTTCGACCCCGAAACCATTGCTGCGATCGAGGCGAGCCGCTGGTGGCTGCTGGACCGGCAGGAGCTTGCCGCGCTCGTGGCCTCGCGGCCGGAGACGGTCTATCACCCTTCAGTCGTCACATTGGCCCGCCTGCGCGACGTGCTGCCGCAATGAACAGAGCGACGCCGGACCCAGAACACGGCAAGTCGTCGGGCAGCGATCTCATCGTTTCCGTCGTCGTGCCGCATTATCAGGATCTCGCCAATCTCGACATCTGCTTGAACCTTCTCAGGCAGCAGACACTGCCGGCCGAGCATTTCGAGATCATCGTGGTGGACAACATGTCACCCGCAGGCTTCGCGAGCATAGCCGAGATCGTCGCCGGACGGGCCCTGCTGATCGAGAACCCGCAAAAGGGCGCAGGGCCGACGCGCAATGCCGGTGTGGCGCAGGCGCGGGGCGCGGCTCTCGCTTTTCTCGATTCCGATTGCCGCCCGGCACCCCACTGGCTGGAGTACGGACTTGCAGCACTGGCCGGGGCCCCTGTCATCGGCGGCCGCGTCGATGTGCTGATATCGGACCCGACGACGATGTCGGCAACCGAGGCCTTCGAGATGGTCTTCGCCTTCAACAACGAAGGCTATGTCCGCGACAAGGGCTTCTCGGTCTCGGCCAATCTCTTTGTCAGGCGCGATGTCTGGGCGCTGGTCGGCGGGTTTCGCGACGGCATTTCCGAGGATGTCGACTGGTGCTGGCGCGCGCGCGACGCCGGTTTCCCGGTCACCTATGCGCCGGAAGCGCGCGTCGGCCATCCCGCGCGGCGAGACTGGTCGGAACTGGTCCGAAAATGGCGCAGGCTGACCCGGGAAGGCTACGCCCTCCACCGGGAGAAAGCCGGTAGCCTGCCCTCATGGCTCCTCCGCAGCTGGGCCGTGCCGTTATCGGCACTGGCGCATCTCCCCCGCGTCATGCGCTCACCCAAGCTCAGCCGCCCTATGGACCGGATGCGGGCCGCTGGCATCCTCCTTGCGATCCGGGCCTATCGCTTCATCGACGCGCACCGCGCCCCATTCGAGAAACCAGAAGGGCCAGCATGACCGAGCAGCCAAGCGCAGCGAATGCACCTTCGACGCATGCGCCCGCTTTCCATGTGGCGGTCATCATGGTCGGCTTCCGCAATGCGGATGATATCGAACAGGCCGTCGGCTGCCTGCAACGGATGAACTATCGCGACCTCTCCGTCCATATCTGCGAGAATGGCGGACGCGAGGCTTTTGTTGCGGTAGCGCGCACGCTCGGAATGGCCGATGCTGGAGACGGCGAGACCGATATCTCGATCATACTCGAGGGCCTTCACGGCCCGTTCGAAGCAACCCTTCATCTCGCGCCCGACAATCTCGGCTATGCTGGCGGCGTCAACTTCTGCCTAGCCGGGCTGTCGCGCTGGGACGCCATCTGGATCCTCAACCCCGATACCCAGGCTGATCCCGACAGCTTGCGGGCGCTCGTCGATCATCGCGCATCTGGCGATTACGGCGTGGTCGGCAGCAGGCTCGTCAATCCGACGACCAATCAGGTCCAGCTCTATGGCGGCCGCTGGCGGCGCTGGATGGCGCGCGGCCTCAATATCGGCCTGGGGGCCGACCCCGCCATCGTGCCGGATGTCGAACACGTCGAGCGCGAGATGGATTATGTCAACGGCGCATCGATGCTCGTCTCGCGCCCCTTCATCGAGACCGTAGGCCTGATGAAGGAGGACTACTTTCTCTACTGCGAGGAAATCGACTGGTGCCTGGCGCGGGGCAGTTATCGCCTTGGCTATGCCCATGCCTCGCTCGTGCATCATGCCCATGGCAGCACCATCGGCTCCAGCAAGAACCGGCGGATGCGCTCCCGCTTGTCGGTCTATCTCGACGAACGCAACAAACTGCTCCTCACGAGACGTCGCTTCGCCTCGATTTATCCGTTCGTTCTCATCACGACATTGATGCTGACGACACAGTATCTGCGTTACGGCGCCGTCAGAAACTTCGGCTACGCACTTGCGGGGTGGTGGGCCGGGCTGCGGGGCGAGACCGGAAAGCCGCTCTGGATGAGGAGCCCGACATGACGATGGCCACCCCCGATGCTGCAGACAGCGTCGCTCCCGCCAAGGCCGTGCGTGTCGCGCTGCTGTGGCATTCGCTTCGCTCCGACAATCTCGGTGTCGGCGCGCTAACGATCGCGCATATGCGCATCATCCGCGAGGCGGCGGCCGCGGCCGGCGGGCGCGTCACCTTCGATGTCATCGGCTTTGGCGGAACGGCGCATTATCCGCCGGCGGAGAACGATGCCGAGGAGACGCTCGTCAGAGGCAGCAAGAACCTGCTGCCGGGCTTTCCGATGTGGAAGGCGCTGGGGCGCGCCGACCTCGTCCTCGATATAGGCGCCGGCGACAGCTTCGCCGACATCTATGGCGCGAAGCGCTTCATGTGGATGTGGGTGCCGAAGCTCATGGCCCTGCTGCAAGGCAAGCCGCTGGTGCTGGCGCCGCAGACGATCGGCCCGTTCCGGAACCCGGTCTACACGCGCCTGGCCAGCTTCGCGATGAAGCGCTGCCGCAAGATCTTCGCGCGCGACGGCCAGTCGAAAGCGGTTCTCGACCAAGAGAAGCTCGGCGATATCGCGGCCGAAACCGTCGATGTCGCCTTCCGCCTGCCGTTCGAGCGGCAAACGCGGGCGCCGGACGGGCGCATCCGCTTCGGCCTCAATGTCTCAGGGCTGCTCTATGCAGGTGGTTATACCGGCCAGAACCAGTTCGGCATTAAGGGCGACTATCGCGCGATGATCGACCAGATCATCACCGGACTTCTCGCCCGCGGCGATACGGATGTCGTCCTGGTGCCTCACGTGATCACGTCCGAGGGCGATAGCGAGGACGACATCCATGTGTCGCGCATCATCGCCAAGACATTCCCCGCATGCACGATTGCGCCTCGATTCGCTTCACCGAGCGAAGCCAAGAGCTTCATATCAGGGCTCGATGTCCTGGCCGGTTCGCGCATGCACGCCACGATCGCGGCCGTATCATCGGGCGTTGCGGTGGTGCCGCTCGCCTATAGCCGCAAGTTCAGCGGCCTGTTCGCCGCTGTGGGCTATCCACTCGTCGGCGATTGCACGAAGCAGGACGAGGCCGAGCTCGTCGCGCTGACGCTCGACGCGGTCGATCGCCGTGCCGAGCTGGGGGCTGCGGCGCGGCGTAGCAATGAGATCGCGCACGAGCGACTGGGCGTCTACAGCGCCTTTCTGGCGGAGCTCATCCTCGCGTGCCCGGAGCGGGGCATGCAACCTCAGATCCGGAACTGATTTCCCAGACTCCAGATCACTCGCCGACGGCAGAACCTGCCTCTCCAACAATGCAGAGGCGAGAGCATTACGCGGGATCTGCCCGCCTCGCGTCTGCGCGAGTGACAGCCTGGGCGAGGAAACGCCTGCGCGAAACCGAAAAGCCCGCGGGTTAGAAGGTTACCTGCTCCGCAACCCACGGGCATGGCCCTGGCGCCGCACGAGCGAGGCCACCTATGCCATGAACTTCGGTGTATGCCTTACACAGACCCTGCCATCGCCGAGGAAATGGGCGAAGTCGGCCTGGCGCCGGAGCATGTCGCCGATGGGTGTCAAAACCTCGGCTGCGGATTCCGACGGAGGTGGCCGCGTTATCCAATCATCGACCGACCAAGTTCCGAGAAACAAAGGATCGGGCTTCGGATCATCATCCGGCCAACGCGAGGGTTTGTTCCGGATCCTGTTTCCGGATGTGGGGACAGGCGTTTCCGGTCGAGCCGAAGTCGCTGCGGACAGCTCCGACTGGCGCTCTCTCAGGTTCTCTCTGATGAACGCGACGCGCTACGCATTGTAGGCGATGCGATTTATGATCGCGCGGCGATGGTGGGATTTCCGACGACCTCATACCAGCGGTCCACAAGGATCGGACTGGTGATCACGGCCGCGCGGCGCTCCCTCGCGATCCTCGGTGAATTGGAGGGGATCGCAGCCCTCGGTGTCGCCGAGCCTCTCCGGACCCTGGCCTTAAACGACCAAGGTCGGCCCTGGTCGCGATCGCTGTTATCGTGGCAAGGAGCGCAAAAGCGCTCCTTGCTTGTTTAGCTACAATAAATATCAGCCGATAAGTGTGCTGCCGCCAGCCGCAAGGAAGTCGGCATAGCCACCGTTGATCTGGATGATCTGAACCTGACCCGGCGCAACATCAAGACGCAGAACGAGCGCCTGCGAGCTTTCCGTGAACGTCATCTTGCCGTTCGAGTTGCTGATCAGCGAGACGATGTCCGAGTAGGAGTCGATGATGGCGCTCGTGCCACCGGCGAGCACCTTGGCTCCCGCGTCGCCGCCGTTATCGAAGAACCCTTCGCCGAACTTCGAGAGCGAAATCTGATCGCCATCACCAAAGTTCAGATCATAGATCCGGTCATGGTCGGAGCCATTGTCGCCTTCATACTGAGTCCCGATGAAGACGAAGGTATCGGCGCCCTTGCCGCCATACATCCGGTCGTCACCAGCGCCGCCCACGATATAGTCGTCGCCCTTACCGCCAGAAATGATGTCGTCACCGCCACGCCCATCGAGATAGGTACCCTGATTCAGCGGCGGAGGCCCCGCGACCGGCGCCGTCCCGAGAACATCTGCTCCCTTCGTACCAAGAACCGGATCGCCAGCGTAATTTGCGGACATTTTCAAACCCTCGAACACTCGAGCGCGAGAATGCCGTTAGCGCCAAACACTCGGTGCCAAGAGGGCGAAATCGCTCGTGCTGAACGGTTACCTTAATATTTCGTCTCCGACAATAGGAAAATCGTTAGATTAGGATCGTGTTTAATCGGTTAGGTTAAACACCTTCTGAATCAGAGCGTTGCGTCACCTCGTTGCGACACCCGCTGGACGAACCCTCGGCGATCTGCTCCAAGAACGCTCAAATCGCGGCGTAAGCCTTCGCGTGATTGCCGCCGCGCCGGACGTTCTGTGTTGGAAGGCTTTCTAGTGATGGTTTATCATGACGCGCCTCCGTTCTGGCTGAATCTCGAAGTATTTGGAGACGCAACCGCGCTCGTGGACGACGCCGGCCAGCGCATGTCATATCGGAACCTCGCCCGCGAGGCCGATGAGGCAAGAAGCGCATTGCCTGCCGCCGGCCTCATCGCGATCGAGGCCGCCAATCAGATAACCGCAATCGTCACCTATCTGGCATGCCTGCGGGCGGGTCGCCCGGTCCTGCTTCTCCCTCCCGAGAAGGCACCTGGCCAAAACGCCGCGATCATCGAGACCTATCGCCCCGTCTGGCTCGTTCAGGCGGATCGGCCGCGCGAGGAGTGGGCCCGGACAGCGGGATCAACGATCGTCGAGCCACATCCCGACCTGCGGGTGCTGTTGACGACATCCGGCTCGACCGGAAGTCCCAAGCTGGTGCGCCTGTCGGCCAGGAACATCAATTCCAACGCCAAAGCGATCGCCGAATATCTCGACCTGACCTCCGCGGATCGTGCGCCAACCACATTGTCGTTCAGCTATTCCTATGGAATGGCCGTCCTGAATTCCCATTTGTCTGTGGGCGCAACGCTGCTCCTGACCGAAAAATCGGTAACCGACAAAGCATTCTGGAGCCTCTTCGCCCGTGAGAAGGCAACGAGCCTCGCCTGCGTTCCCTATCATTTCGATCTGCTGGACAGGGTTGGCTTCGCCGAGATGGCTCTTCCGTCGCTGCGATACGTAACCCAAGCGGGCGGTCGCCTCAGCGATGAAAGGATCAAGAACTATGCCCGGCTCGGCCAAAGCCGCGGCTGGTTATTCTACGTCATGTACGGGCAGACGGAAGCGTCTCCGCGCATGTCCTATCTACCACCACATGACGCCATCGCCCATTCCGATACGATTGGCAGAGCGATCCCCGGCGGAACGCTTTGGCTGCGCGGCACAGACGGCAGACCTATCGAGACCTTGGGCAGCCAGGGCGAGCTCATGTATGCTGGCCCGAATGTGATGATGGGCTATGCCGAGACATCGGAAGATCTGCGTCATGGAAATCAAGTCGAAGCCCTTGAGACCGGCGATATTGCGACGAAAACTGAGAACGGGTATTATAAAATCGTCGGTCGAGCCAAGCGCTTTACAAAACTATACGGATTAAGAATCAACCTCGACGACGTCGAAAGCTCACTCTCCACTCAGTTGGGTTCAACAGTCTACTGTGCCGGGTCAGACACCAGGTTGGCGGTTTTCGCGACTTCGCCGGTGGCACCGGCACGAATTCACCAAATCCTGCGTGAAACAATCAAAATTCAACCGAGCGATGTCGACATCATCGAGGTGCCCCAGGTCCCGCGGCTCCTCAACGACAAGCCGGACTACAAAGCCCTCAACGAAGTGCATCGCGCCTACATTGCCGAAGCCGGCACCCGCGCACGGGAAAATCCGCCCGACGCCGACACCATTGCAGACCATGTCCGGATCGTACTTGGCAACCAGGCCCTACCCGATTCCATCTCGTTCGCCGAAACCGGAAGCGATTCGCTTTCATACCTAAACGTAAGCCTCGTAATTGAAGAGAAACTGGGCTATCTCCCCGACGATTGGGAGAAAATTCCGCTAGGCTCATTTTCTGAGTTGGAGCCCCGATCTTCTCGATCAACCATGGTCGAAACCGACCTTCTTGTCAGATTTTTCGCCCTGGTCGGCGTGGTTCTGCTCCATTCGACGGGTTACCCGGTGGCGGGGGGCGCTTTCGTATTGTTGGCACTGACCGGTTACTCTCTGGCTCGCTTTCAAACTCAAAGCCTCATGGATGGCAGATATCATCAGATCATATTTCAGTCCCTTACAAAAATCTTGGTACTTTACTATATCATTATCGCTTCGTACAGTTTTTCGCGAGAAATCCCAATGAATTGGTTTTTCTTGATGGGCAACATGTCAGGCGGCCAAAGAAGCCTGATAGAACCTTATTGGTTTATTTCCGCTTACGCTCAGCTTATTGTGATTTTTACCTTGGTATTTGCTGTTTTTATGAAAATAAATCCTCCATGGAGACCATCCTCGGCTGGAATGACGCTCTTGTCGGTGGGTTTTATTTTTTGGATCATCGGATATTTTTGGATCAATGAATTCGATGTTACGATGAGAAATCCATTAGTTCTTTTCCACCTGCTACCGCTTGGGTGGATTATATACTACGCCCAATCGAATAAAGAAAAAATGATCGCAACACTGGCTGTTCTGCTGGTGTCTGTTTTTCTATGGTCGTATTCCCTCAATTACCAGCTTTCCATGCTTTTTGCGCTGAGCGCGATAATTTGGCTGAAAGGCATACGACTCCCAACAAAGATCGCACGCGCGCTGAAGATTGTAGGCGCGTCCAGCATATACATCTACCTTGCCCATGTCGTTCCGGTTCACATCTTCCGGTATAGCCTCAATATGGAGGCTCACGCAGGAAAGATTCCGGTGTTCTTGCTCTCACTTTTAGCCAGTATCGCGATTGGCGTTCTGATCCACCTGACCTTGAACAGGCTCGTAAGGCTTCGATCTCACCTGAATCGGCAACCCGCGTAGAAGCGTCGCCAGCAAGATTAGCCCGGAAACGCTGGAGCGCTTCCGGGCTAATCTGCTTCATATCCAATGGCCTGGCATGATCGGCGCGCTCGTCCAGGGAAGCTGGGCGACAACCGTGTCGGCGACAGCCGGCGAGCGCCGATCGACGCCCAGTCCTTCAAGGCGATTGACCTGAGACCCTGATCTTCCTCCAGATTTGAGTAGAGTCCGTCACTCACATCATGGAGCGCATGGAGAACGAGGGCATCGTCGGGCCGGCTAACCACGCAGGGAAACGCGAGATTTTGGGGGAAGGACCGCGTCAGCGTGACGAAGAGGACTGAGCGGCGTTTGCCGTTCAGTCCAGGAGGATCGACCTGATCTCCTGCCAGCTCGCCTCATCCGGCGCGCAGAGCAGGCCGGCCGGGCGCTCGGTCGGCGAATAGGGCCGGCCGTCGAGCAGGCGCGCATGGCCGCCGGCCTCGCTGTAGAGCAGCACGCCCGGCGCATGGTCCCAGGGGTTGAGGCCGCCGTAGAGCAGGAATTGCAGGCGGCCCGCCGCGGCAAGCCGGTATTCCTGCCCGCAGCAACGCAGCGAGCCGACTTCGAGGAAGGCTGGGAAGCGGCCGGGAAGCGTGCTGCGCAGCGGCTCCGGGAAATACTGCCAGCTCGCCATGCCGTTCATCTGCTGCGTCGCGACGGCCGGCGCGACGCGCAGGTCGCGGCTCGTGCCGTCCCCGGAACTCATCCAGGCGCCTTTGCCGCGTAGCGCCATGGCGCTGTCATCGGCCGTCGGATCATGGATCACGGCGGCGCCGATTTCACCTTTGACGATGACCGCTGCCATGACCGCGAAGAGCGAGAGATCGCTGGCATAGTTCAGCGTGCCGTCGATCGGATCGATGACGAAGGCAAGCTCGGCTTCGGAGAGCCTTGAGAGGAGGGAGGGGTTCTTCGTTACCGCTTCTTCGCCGATCAGCACGGCGCCCGGAAAGGCTTTGGTGAGCTCGGCGCAGATAAGGCGCTCGGCCGCCTCGTCGGCTTCGGTCACGACATCGACCGGGTTCTGCTTGGCGCGGATATCGTCAGCCGCCAGGCGCCGGAAACGTGGCATCACCTCGCGCCGTGCCGCCTCGCGCAAGATGGCGTCGAGCCGCTCGTGATCCTGCCGGGTGAAGATCATCCCAGCTCGAACTCGACCAGGATCGGCTGGTGATCCGAGGCGCGCGTCTCGATGTCGTAGGTGATCGAGCGCGCCCGCTCTGCGAGATCGGGCGTCGCCAGCACATAGTCGAGGCAGCCCGGTGGACCATAGGTCTGGTCGCAGATGAAGGCGGAGGGCGGATGCGGCTCCGCGCCTTTCAACACCGGCCAAAGGTCGACCAGCGACGGCACGCCGCCGGTGAAGGGCGCGAGCAGTTGCGCCATCCCGGTATCGTCCGGCCGCATGTTGAAATCCCCCGTCAGGATCGCACTCGCCGTGTTCGGCGTCGGCGCATAGGTGTGGGGGCCGGGGTGGCGCGGTGTCGCTTGCCGTGCGGCGGCCATGCGGTGGATCTGCCGGATACCATCGACTTGGGCAGCACGCAGCACAGGCGACGAGTACTCCAGATGGGTCGTCATCAGCCGGATCGGGCCGTGAGGCGTCTCGACCATCGCCTCGACCAGCACGCGTGGCATGTTGCGCGTCGCGGCGGCTTCCCAGGGCAGGACATGGCGCAGCGCCTGCGCCACCGGCAGCCGCGACAGGATCAGATTGCCGAAGCGCTTGCGGCCGCCCGCGCCGTCCGGAACATCGACGCCAACAGCCTCGATCGCAGTGAAGCCCGGCAGGAGTTCGCTGAACAACGCGAACTGGTCGGTGCGGTCGTTGCCGTCGAGATCGGGGAAATTCGCTGCGACCTCCTGCAGGCAGAGCACGTCGAAATCCGCCATTTGCCGGGCATGGTCGATGATGCGGCGCGGATCGACCTTGTCGTCGACGCCGCGGGCCCACTGGATGTTCCAGGTGATCAGCTTCATCGGAACGCGGTCACTTGATGCCGGCGCGCATGAAACTCTGCACGAACTGGCGCTGGAATAGCAGGAAGCCGACGAGCAATGGCGCCGAGGTCATCAGGGTCGCCGCGCAGATCACCGCCCAGTCGATGCCCTGATCGCTCGATGAGAAGACCTGCAGACCGACCGTCAGAGGCCGCGATTCCACGGAATTGGTCACGAGCAGCGGCCAGAGGAAGTTGTTCCAGTGATAGCTGACCGAGACGAGGCCGTAGGCGACATAGGTCGGCTTCGCCAGCGGCACATAGACCCGCATCAGCACCTGCAGCGGGCTCGCGCCCTCGACGCGGGCAGCGTCGTCGAGCTCCTTCGGCACCGTCTTGAAGGTCTGCCGCAGCAGGAAGATGCCGAAGGCCGAGGCGATATAGGGCAGGGCGATCGCGGGGATCGTGTCGATTAGGTTGAGCTTGGCCAGCGTGCGGTAGTTCTCGACGATCAGCGCGTCCGGCATGATCATGAGCTGCGCCAGGATCAGCACGAAGGCGACGTCGCGGCCCCAGAAATCCTGCCGTGCCAGCGCATAGGCGGCGAGTGTGCCGAGCACGATCTGGAAGGCGAGGATCAATGTGACCAGGATGAAGGTATTGAGGAAATAGCGGGCGAAGGGCGCTGCCGCCCAGGCGCGCGTGAAATTGTCGAGCGTCAACGGCGCAGTCAGCACGAAGCGCGTGGTGTATTCGGCCGGGTGGAACGCCGCCCAGACGGCATAGGCCAGCGGCAGCACCCAGATGAGCGCGAGCAGGATCGCGCCGGTCGATTCCAGCGTGAGGGACAGGCCCTTCGGCGCGTAAGGATCGCTGCGCGTCGCTGATGGTGCGGGGTGGGGCGCGGCGCTCATTGATAATGCGTCCTGCGTTCGAGCCAGCCGTACTGGACGAAGGCGACCAGTGCGAGCAGCGCCAAGAGCACGCAGGTCAGCGTCGCCGCATAGGCTGTGTCCCAGAAGCCGAAGCCGACCTGGTAGATGTAGAACAGCAGCAGTGTCGTTGCATTGTCCGGGCCGCCGCGCGTCATAACGAAGACATGGTCGACCATGCGGAAGGCATTGATCACGGCATTGATCAGCACGAACAGCGTCGTCGGCATCAGCAGCGGAAACTGGATGCGCCGGAAGAAGGTCCAGCGCGACGCGCCTTCGATCGCTGCCGCCTCGCCGAGGCTGGGCGGGATCGCCTGCAATGCCGCGAGGTAGAAGATCATGAAGAAGCCGGCTTCCTTCCAGATCGCGACGATGGTGATGGCGTAGAGCGCGGTGTCCTGCGAGCCCAGCCAGTTGGTCGAGCGCGCGCCGAACAGGCCTGTGATCTGCTCCAGCAAGCCGTATTGCGGCGTGTAGAAGAACAGCCAGATATTGGCGACCGCGATCATCGGCAGGATCGTCGGCGTGAAGAAGGCCATGCGGACGAGCGTGCGCCCTGCGATCTTGTCGTTGACCCAGACCGCCATCAATAGCGCCAACGCGATCGAGGTCGGAATCGTGCCGAGCGCGAACCAGAGATTGTTGCTCATCGCCTTCCAGAAGATCGGATCGGCGAGCATCTGCTGGTAGTTCTCGAGCCCGATGAAGCGCGCCGGGCGGCGCGCCTTCGGGGTCGAATAGAAGCTCTCGATGAAGCTCGCGACCGCTGGCCAATGCGTGAACAGGGCCAGGCAAGCCATGGCCGGCAGCAGAAGCAGCCAGCCATGGATCGTCGCGGTCGCGCGGTTCGTCATCGGGTGGGATCAGCGATAGGCCTTGAGGATGCGCTCGGCCTCGGCTTGCGCTTCCTCCATCGCCTTCTGCGGCGCCTTGGTGCCGGTCAGCGCCGCCTGCAAGCCATCGTTCAGTGCCTTGGTGACGCGCTGGTTCTCATGAGTCGAGAGCTCCGCCACGGCGCTCGAAAGCTGATCGCGCGCGACGATCGCCTGCGGAAAATCGGCGACGTATTTCTTCATTGCTTCGGTCTCGTAGGCGGCCGGCGTCACGCCGACATATCCGGTATCGGCGCTCCACTGCGCGGCGCGCTCGGGGGTGGTGATCCAGCGCACGAACTTGAAGGCGGCTTCCTGCTCGGCCTTGGTCGCCTTTTTCGAGAGATAGAAATTGCCGCCGCCGGTCGGGCTGCCCGGCTTCTTGCCGGCCGGCAGAACCGCGACGCCGAACGGGAACTTGGCGTTGGCGCGGACATTGGTGAGATTGCCGGTCGTGGTCCACATCATTGCGACCTTCTTCTCGAAGAAGTCGCGCGGCGTGGTGCCCCATTCGACGATGCCGGGCGGGTGAACCTTGTGCTTCTGCGCGAGGTCGACCCAATACTGCAGGGCTTCGACAACACCCGGATTGGCGTAATCGGTCTTGTCTCCGGCGGCATTAGCGAGGATCGCGCCGGCCTGGGTCGTGAGGCCCTGGAACAGCCAGTAGGGGAAGCCGGAGGAAGGGATCTGGATACCCCATTGGGTGACATTGCCGGCGGCGTCGCGCTTGGTCAGCTTCTGCGCGAATTCGAGCTGCTCGGCCCAGGTCTTCGGCGGCTTCTCGGGGTCGAGGCCGGCTTCCTTGAACAGCTCCTTGTTCCAGTAGAGCACGACCGTGGAGCGCTGGAACGGGATGCCCCAGGTCTTGCCGCCGGTCTGGCTGTTCTCCATGAAGCCGGGATAGAAGCCGGCGAGCCACTTCTTGTCCTCGTCGGTCTTGATGAAGTCGTCGAAGGGCACGATCGCCTCTTCGTCGATCAGCGTGAACATGTCGGTCGAGAGCAGCACCGAGAGCACCGGCGGCGTGCCGCTCTTGTGCGCGGTCAGCGCCTTGACGATGGTCTCCTGATAGGTGCCGGCATAGATCGGCTTCAGCTTGACCGAGGGGTTATCCTTCTCGAAGCCGGCGGCGTAGTTGTCGATCAGCTTGGTGATCGGCCCGCCGACGGCGACCGGATAGAAGAACGAGAGCTCGGTGCTCTGCGCCCGGGCGATGCCGGGCAGGGCGGTCGCGCCCGCAAGGGCGGCCGTGCCGCCAATAAATTCACGCCTGTCCATGATGTCCTCTCTCCCTTTGCTGGGATGGTCCGCACGCCCGACGCTCCGGCCGGTTCAGTTGCGAACCACCTTCCGTTCCGACGCCTGGTCGAACCAGTGCAGCGCCGATTGTGACAACGTGATGTAGATCTGTTCGCCGGCGGTGGCCCGCACTTTCCCGGGCCGCTTGACGATGAAGGAATGGCCGTCGATGCGGGTCTCGAGCAGCGTGTCGGAGCCGAGATATTCGACCGCGACGACCTCGGCGGTGACGCCGCTGCCGGTGATCTCGACCATCTCCGGGCGGATGCCGACCGCAAGGCTTACAGGGTCGAGACCCTCAGGAGCCGTGATCGCGCCGCCCTTCGCCTGCACGGTGGCGAGCGGCAGCACGTTCATCGGCGGCGTGCCGACGAAGCGGGCCGCGAAGATCGTTGCCGGGTTCTCGTAGAGCACGTCGGGCGGGGCGTCCTGCTCGATCCGGCCGTTGCGCATCAGCACGACCTGATCGGCCATGGTCATCGCCTCGACCTGATCATGCGTGACATAGACCATGGTCATGCCGAGCCGCTGCTGCAATTCGCGGATCTCGCGGCGCATCTCGACGCGCAACTGAGCATCGAGATTGGAAAGCGGCTCGTCCATCAGGCAGACCGGCGCCTCGGCGACGATGGCGCGTCCGAGCGCGACGCGCTGCTGCTGGCCGCCGGAGAGCTGCGAGGGCTTGCGTTCGAGCAGGGCGGAGAGGCCGAGGATCGAGGCGGCGCGGGCGAGGCGCTCGTCGCGCTCGGCCCGCGAGACCTTGCGGACCTTGAGCCCGAACAGGATGTTCTCGGCGACGCTCAGATGCGGGAACAGCGCGTAGTTCTGGAAGACCATGGCGATGCCGCGCTGCGAGGGCGAGGCATGGGTGACATCGCGTCCGCCGATCGCGATCGTGCCGCTGCTGGTGTCTTCCAGTCCGGCGATCAGCCGCAGGGTCGTCGACTTGCCGCAGCCTGACGGGCCGAGCAGGGCTACGAGATTGCCCCCTTCGACGGTGAAGCTGATGGCATCGACGGCGGCCATGCTGCCCCAGGTCTTCGAAACCGTCTTCAGCGCTACAGAAACCATTCGCGATCCGGTCAACCGAGGTCATGGTGAGCCGGCACAGCAATAGCGCGTCACCAGCGTGAAGTCAGTGCGACCATGACGCGAAAAATCTTTTGCGCACAAGAGGCCGGCCGAAAGGCCGCGAGCCCAGAGCGCGCGGCACGCGGCTCGTTGATGCCGCCGCCCAGGCCGTTGGATCATGATCGCCGGATGCGGACCAACGCCTGCCAGCAGGAACAGCGCCCCACGAGACCGTCCTCGGCGAGGAAATGTCGCGTCACGTAGTCCGCCATCAGGATTTGGCTGAACTGCGCGGAAGCAATTGTCTCACCGCTGATCCCGGCGGTGAGGGCGGTTTCAAGCGGGCGCGGCTTGGCGGGCGGCGTAGCGGTCGCGATGGAGCCACCACGGGCCTTGCGCCTCGTTGCGGCCCTTCGGCGCCCGGTCGAGCCAGGCATACATGCCCCAGATGCCGTCCACCCCGCGCGAATAGGTCGAGTAGGTGTGGTAGATCGCGCCGTCCTCGCGGATGAAGGCGCTCATGCCCGGCCTGTCGCGGTGATAGGTCGGCACGTCCACTCCGGACATTTCGGCGAACGAGCGCTCGATCTCGTTGCCGGAGGTCCGCCACTCGAATTTCGGCTGGTGGCGGAAATTGTAGTCGATGCCCTGCGTCCGCTCCTGCATTTCGGTGAAGGAGACGTTGTAGTCGAAATTGAAGTCGCTCTCGCCGGACGAGGCCCAGGGAAAGCTCCAGTCCATCCGTTCGCGGAAGGCGAGCAGCTTGTCGATCGGCGCCCGCGAGATCGCCCAGAGCATCACGTCGTGATTGGCGAGATGCGTGGCCGAGCCGTTGAACCCGTCGGCGATCGCCGAACAGGACGGGCAGCCGGCCTTGTAGTCGGGCCCGAACATGAAATGGTAGACGAGAAGCTGCGAGCGCCCCTGGAAGAGATCGGCTAGCGAGGCGTCGCCATGCTCGGTCTGGAAGAGATAGTCCTTCTCGACCTTGACCCAAGGCAGGGCCCGCCGCCGCTCGGCGAGGGCGTCGCCCTGCCGCGTATACGCCTTCTCGGCCTCCAGCAGTTCGAGCCGGGCGGCAAGCCATTCCTCGTGTGTTCTGATCGCATGACTGGTCATTATGTTTCACTCCTGTCGGGGGATGTCCGCGCCGCCTCGACACTCGATGCGGCGTCGCGATCGGTGGTAAGGCGGAGGCGGCAGGCGGTGGGAGTGACAAGTTTGGCGGGATTCCGATGGACTCGCTGATCACGGCGGCGGCGCAGGCTCTGGCGAAGGGCGATCCGCTGGGCGCGCTGAATCGGGTAGCCTTGCGCGACGATGCGCCTGCCCTGGCGCTGCGCGGTATCGCCATGGCGCAGCTCGGCGATTTCGCCCGCGCCAAGCTTTTGCTGCGCCGCGCCGGCCGTGCCTTCGGGGCGGGGGAAGCGGTCGCCCGCGCCCGCTGCACCGTCGCCGAGGCTGAGGTCGCCCTGGCGGCGCGCGATCTCGGCTGGCCGCCCGGCAGGCTCGATGAAGCTGGGGCGGTGCTCGAAGCCCATGGCGATCGCGCAAACGCGGCCCATGCGCGCCTGCTGGACATCCGCCGCTTGCTGCTGATCGGGCGGCTCGACCATGCGGGCGAGCGGCTCGCCGGCATCGATCCGGCACGCCTTCCCGCCGGGTTGCGGGCCATCCACGGACTGGCCCGCGCTGGCATCGCTCTGCGCCGGGTCGAGGCGCGCGTGGCGCGGGCTGTGCTCGCGGAAGCACGAGAGGCGGCTGGCGCGGCCGGAATCCCGGCGCTGATCGCCGAAGTCGAGGCCGCGCGCCACCTGCTCGAAGAGCCGGCCGCGCGCCTCATCGCTGATGGTGTCGAGCGCCCCTTGCTGCTCGACGATGTCGAGGATCTGCAGGCCTCGGAGGCTCTGATCGTCGATGCCTGCCGCAATGCCGCGCGCGACAGCAACAACGCGGTTTCGCTGGCGACACGCCCCGTGCTCTTCGCCCTGCTGCGAACGTTGGCCGAGGCCTGGCCGATGGATGCGCCGCGCGACGTGCTGATCGCCAGCGCCTTCGGGTCGCGCTTCACCGATGAATCCCACCGGGCGCGGTTGCGCGTCGAGATTGGCCGGCTGCGCGCGGCTTTGCGCCTACTGGCGCGGATCAGCGCGACGGAGCGCGGCTTCGTCATCGCCCCGCGCCGCGCGACGGGGATCGTCGTGCTGGTACGCCCGGTCGAGGAGAAGCATGCCACGGTGCTCGCCCTCATGGCCGATGGCGAGACATGGTCGAGTTCCGCTTTGGCGCTGGCGCTCGGGTCGAGCCAGCGCAGCGTCCAGCGCGCGCTCGAGGCTCTTGCCGAGACCGGCAAGGTCCAGTCCTACGGGCAGGCGCGCGCGCGTCGCTGGGTGATGCCGCCGCTGCCGGGTTTCGCGACCGGTTTGTTACTCCCGATGTCCTGGCCGGATGGCTAGGGTTCGGCATAACAACAGACGCAGGAGCGCCATCATGACGATACAAGCTGCCGAGATCACCCGCACCTATGGCCCGTTTCCGGGCGTCGAGAAGGTCCATGGCGTCAGCTTCGACGGCGCCAATGTCTGGTTCGCCTCCGGCGACCGGCTGAACCAGCTCGATATCGTCAAGGGCGAGGTCGTCAGAACCATCGATGTTCCCGCCCATGCCGGCACGGCCTTCGACGGCACGCATCTTTTCCAGATCGCCGAGGACCGCATCCAGAAGATCGATCCGCGGACCGGCTCGGTGCTCGGCACGATCCCCGCGCCCGGCAAGGGCGGCGATTCCGGCCTTGCCTGGGCCGAGGGATCGCTCTGGGTCGGCCATTATCGCGAGCGCAAGATCCATCAGATCGATCCGGCCACCGGCAAGGTGCTGCGCAGCATCGAGACCAACCGCTTCGTCACCGGCGTGACCTGGGTCGACGGCGAGTTGTGGCACGGCACCTGGGAAGACGGCGAAAGCGAGTTGCGCCGTATCGATCCCGCGACCGGCAAGGGGCTGGACGCTGTCGCCATGCCGCCCGAGATAGGCCTCTCCGGGGTGGAATCGGACGGTGCCGACCTGTTCTATTGCGGCGATGGCGGCAAGAGCACGCTGCGGGCCGTGCGCCGGCCGAAGCGCATCTGAGCATTAGGACATGAGCCTGTTTGACACAGGCTCATGTCTACGCCGGCCGGCATGGGGTTTGGCTCCATGGATCAGGGGATGTTTGCAAGGCTCTTCCCCGAAGGAGCTGCCGCCGGAAAGATCTCTCCCGGCGCAGCCGAAGCTCAGCCTTCGGGCAGCCTGTGCCGGATGATCGCGGCGTGGAAGCGGGCGCCATGGATCAGCCCGCGATCGTCGAAATCATAAGACGCGTTGTGCAGCGGCGCCGAGCCCTCGCCATTGCCGACATAGGCGAAGCAGCCGGGCACGTGGTCGAGGAAGCGGGCGAAATCCTCCGAACCCGTCATTGGCTCGGATGCGATCGCGACATCGCCGTCGTCGAGCACGGTCCGGGCTGCGGCGAGCGCTTCTCGCGAAAGCTCCGCGTCGTTCACCAGCGGCACGAACTCGCGCGTATAGGTCAGTGCGCAGGTCAGGTTGTAGCTCTCGGCTGTGCCGTGCGCGATGATGCCCATCTGGCGCTCGATCTCGGCACTGACCTCGGGGCGGAAGCAGCGGGCATCGCCGAGGATGCGGGCGGTTCCCGGCAGCACGTTGCGTGTGCCATCCGTCAGCAGTTCGGTCACCGAGACGACCGCGATATCGGCCGGGCTCAGCCGGCGCGAGACGATGGTCTGGAGCTGCATCACCAGCGCGCAGGCGGCGACCAGAACCTCGCTTCCCGCATGAGGTTTGGCGGCATGCCCGCCGACGCCCCTGAGCACGATCTCGAAATTATCCTCGGCCGACATGAAGGAGCCGGCGCGCGTCTGGAACCGGCCTATGCCGAGGCCCGGCATGTTGTGGAGGCCGTAGATCTCGTCGAAGGGGAAGCGTTCCATCAGCCCGTCGTCAAGCATCGCGAGCGCCCCGCGGCCCCATTCCTCGGCCGGCTGGAACAGGAAGCGCACGGTGCCGTCGAAGCCGCCTTCCTCCGCCAGAAGCTTGGCCGCTCCGAGCAGCATGCTGGTATGGCCGTCATGGCCGCAGGCATGCATCACGCCGGGCGTCTGCGAGCGATAGGGTTGCTCGCTCTGCTCGGTGATGCGCAGCGCATCCATGTCGGCACGCAAGGCGATGGCGCGGTTGCCGCTGCCGCGCTTGAGTGTGCCGACGACGCCTGTGCCGCCGACGCCCTCGACGACCTCGTCCAGGCCGAATGCGCGCAGCTTCTCCGCGACGAAGGCCGCCGTCTGCTTCTCTTCGAAGCCGAATTCCGGATGCGTATGCAGATGGCGCCGCCACGCGGTCATCTCGGATTGCAGGGCGTCGAGATCGAGCTGGGACATCGGAGCGGCCTCGCGTCACGGGATGCCGAAGGGATAGTGCAGTTGCGTCGAAAGAAGCGCTGCAATCCTGTCTGCTGGATGCAAATTTGTTTCGCGGGACTGAGACTAGGCCGGCGAGGCGTCCGATCGCGAACTGGAGCGGTGGCCCGCTGCGGCTTCGGCCAGCCAGCGACATACCTCCTCGACCGGGCCGGGATGCCGGGGTTTGCGCGGGGTGACGATATGGAAGCCTGCTTCGACTGGCAGCTCCGCTGGAAGAACGCGGGCTAGTCGGCCTGACGCGATGTCGTCAGCGACCAGGAAAAGGCTGGCCAGGGCGAGACCCTGCCCGGCGATGGCCGCCTCGACCGCGAGCGAGGTCTGGTTGAACCGCACATTCTGCGCGGAGGCGGGCGCGCCGCCCGGAAATGCCTTGCCGAGGAAGGCCGGCCAGAAATCGTGGGCATCATGCAGCAACGGATAGCGCGCGAAATTTCGGGGATCGCCGGGATCGCCGAGCTTTTCGACCAGCAGGGGGCTGCCGATGGCGATGATGGTCTGCTCGTGCAGCAGTTCCGCAGTGAGCCCCGGCCCGAATGGCGGATGCCCGAGCCTGACCGCGAGATCGACGTCATCCGTCTCGAAATTGGAAAGGCGGTCGGTCGCGACGATCCGCAGGTCGATCGTCGGGTGGGCTGCCGTGAAGTCCGGGAGGCGGGGGATGAGCCAGCGTGAGGCCAGGCTCGGCGTGACGCTGATCGTCAGGCGCTGCGGTTCGGCGCGCAGGTCGCGTGTCGCTTCAGCGATCAGGTCGAAGGCGCGCCGGATCTTGGCGGCATATTGCTGTCCGGCCTCGGTCGGCTCCAGACCCTGGGGGCGGCGCAGGAAGAGCTTCAACCCGAGCTCCGCTTCGAGGCCGCGGATCAATTGTGCGACGGCGCCTTGCGTCACGCCGATCTCCTCGGCGGCGAGCCGGAAGTTCAGATGACGGGACACGACCTCGAAAACGCGGAGGCCGTTCAATGGCGGCAGGCGGCGAGAGGAAGATGACATGCGATAGTTTTTCTATTGGCAATGCTGCGTGGAACTGGTTCGCTGCGTGGCGCTGCCAATGCTAGAAGATGCGTAACGATCATTATGCAGCAGCGCTGGCTGCTGCGGTATCAAGCCGGAGGATAATAGCATGTCGGTAGAAAAAGTGGCCCTGATCACCGCGGGCGGAAGCGGCATGGGCGCGGCGGCAGCGAAGCGCCTCGCACAGGACGGCTTCGCCGTCGCCATTCTCTCCTCCTCGGGCAAGGGCGAGGCGCTGGCCGCCGAGCTCGGCGGCATCGGCGTCACCGGTTCGAACCAGTCGAACGACGACCTGAAGCGTCTGGTCGATCTCGCCATGGAACGCTGGGGCCGTGTCGACGTGCTCGTCAACAGCGCCGGTCACGGGCCGCGTGCGCCGATCCTCGACATCACCGACGAGGACTGGCACCGCGGCATGGACGTCTATCTGCTCAACGCCATCCGGCCGACGCGGCTGGTGACGCCGATCATGCAGAAGCAGAAGGCCGGCGCGATCATCAACATCTCGACGGCCTGGGCTTTCGAGCCGAGTTCGATGTTCCCGACCTCTGCGGTGTTCCGGGCGGGGCTCGCCTCCTTCACCAAGATCTTCGCCGACACCTATGCGGCCGACAATATCCGCATGAACAACGTGCTGCCGGGCTGGATCGACAGCCTGCCGGCGACGGAGGAACGGCGGCAGGGCGTGCCGATGCAGCGCTACGGCACCAGCGACGAGATCGCCGGCACCATCGCCTTCCTCGCCTCGAAGGACGCGGCCTATATCACTGGTCAGAACCTGCGCGTCGACGGCGGCATCACCCGCTCGATCTGACGTTGTTCCGGGCGCCGTTCAGGCGCCCGCCTTCCCGCTCTCGGCCGCTGGCACGGCCGGATGGAGCGCGGGCTTGCGGATGAACGGCAGGCCGATCGCGACGATTGCCAGCAGCCAGAGCACGATGCTGGTCGGGGTCGAGAACAGAATCTCGTAGCCGCCATCCGACAAGGACAGTGCTCGGCGGAAATTGTCTTCCAGCAGCCGCGCCAGCACGAAGGCCAGCATCAGCGGGATCAAGGGTATGCCGACCTTGCGCAGGCCATAGGCGAGGATGCCGATGCCGGTTGTGATGATCAGCTCGAAGGCCGAGTTCGAGACGGCGTAGACGCCGGCATAGGACAAGGCGAGGATGCCGGGATAGAGAATCCAGGCCGGCACCAGCAGCAGGCGCGCGAACAGTCCGACCAGAGGCAGGTTCAGCACCAGCAGCATCAGGTTGCCGATATACATCGAGGCGATCAGGCCCCAGGCGACCTCGGGGCGCTGCGTGAACAGCAGCGGGCCGGGCGTGATCGAGTACATCATGAAGGCACCGAGCATCACAGCCGTGGTGCCGGAACCGGGAATGCCGAGCGCCAGCATCGGCACCATCGAGCCGGTCTGCGCCGCGTTGTCGGCGGTTTCCGGCGCCGCGAGGCCGCGCATGTCACCCTTGCCGAAGGTGCCCTTGTCCGAGATGCGCTTTTCGGCGGTATAGGCCATGGCCGAGGCGACGGAGGCGCCGGTGCCCGGCAGCACGCCGAGGAAGAAGCCGAGGCCGGTCGCACGCAGCATGGCCGGCACGCAGTACAGGATTTCCTTGAACGACAGCCGGGCGCCACTTCCTGTGCGCGAGACCACGCCGCTGATCATCCCTTCCGCCAGCACGAGGATTTCGGCGACGGCGAAGAGGCCGATGGTCAGGCTGGTGAAGTCGATGCCGCCGAGCAGTTCCAGCGAGCCGAAGGTGAAACGCTCGACGCCGGTGCCGCCATCGATGCCGACCATGGCGAGCAGGAGCCCGAGCGCCACCGCGATCCAGGTCTTCACCGCCTTGCCCTCGCTCATCGTCCCGAGCAGGGCGAAAGACAGCACCATCAGCGCGACATAATCGGCCGGGCCGAAGGAGAGCGCGAGCCGCGCCAGCGGTACGGCCAAGAAGGTCATCAGGATGACGGCACTGGTGCCGCCGACGAAGCTGCCGATGCCGCTGATCGCCAGCGCCGCCGCGCCGCGCCCGGATTTGGCGAGCGGATAGCCGTCGAGCGTGGTCATCACCAGCCCGGGATCGCCGGGGATGTTGAGCAGGATCGAGGAGATGCGGCCGCCATAGCCGCTGCCGTAATAAAGCCCGGCGAGCAGGATCAGCGCCGTCTCCGGCGGCAATTTCAGCGCGAAGCAGAGTGGCAGCAGCAGCGCGACCGCGTTGATCGGGCCGATGCCCGGCAGCGCGCCGATGGCGGTGCCGAGCGCCACGCCGGCGAAGGCGACGCCGAGGTTGAGCGGGGTCAGCGCGACCTGGAAGCCGGTGAGCAGGGCGGCGAAGGCGTCCATCTCAGATCCCCAGCGGTCCGCGCGGCAGCGGCAGGTCGAGCACCTTGTCGAGCAGCACGAAGAAGACGATCGCGGTGGCGACCGCGGAGGCGGCTGCCGGCAGCGGCCGCGCATGGAAGGCCAGCGCGGCCACGAAGCAGAGGAGCGACGTGGCCGCGATGAAGCCGATCGGCAGCAGGAGCAGCGGGTAGATCAGGCTGGCCACGAGCACGGCGAGCGCGCGCGGCCATGTCCCGAACTCCATCGTCACCGGCCCCGGGCGCAGCATCAGGATGAAGCCGCCCAGGATCAGCACGCCGCCGGTGATCGTCGGGAACATGCGCGGCCCGACCGGATCGGCCGCGAAGGGCACATGCAGGGTCTGCGCGTGCCAGATCGCGCCCGCGCCGATGAGCGCGCAGATCAACCCGACCAGGCGATCGATCATGATCCTCTCCCGTCCTGCTGTCGTGGCGAAGGGCTTCTGCCCTTACTTGGCGAGGCCGACCTCGGCCGCCAGCGTCCGGAAATCGGCGGTCCGCTTCTTGGCGAAGGCGTCGAATTCCGCGCCGACCATGTTGAACTCGAACAGACCCTGCTCGGTGCGGGCTTTCTGCCAGCGCGGATCGGCGTTGAGCTTGGTCAGCACGCCCGTCCAGTAGGCGTAGGACGCTTCCGGCGCCTTCGGCGGGGCGTAGAAGCCGCGCACGATCGGCCATTGCACGTCGTAGCCCTGTTCCTTGGCCGTCGGCACTTCGGCGAAGGCACCGGGCAGGCGCTTTTCCGAGAAGGTCGCGAGCAGGCGGATCTCGCCGGCTTCGAGCTGGCCGCGCACCTCGGAGGCGTCGCCGGGGAAGAGGTCGATATGGCCGCCGATCAGGGCGCCGATCGCCTCGCCGCCGCCCTCATAGGCAAGGTAGCGCATCTTGCGCGGATCGACGCCGGCCGCCTTCAGCACCAGCGCGGGCTTCATCCAGTCCTGGCTGCCGACGGTGCCGCCGGCGCCGACCTTGACCGAGGTCGGGTCCTTCTTCAGGGCTTCGACCACATCGGCCAGCGTCTTGAAGCGGCTGTCCTTGCGCACGGCGAGCACGCCGTAATCGGCGCCGATCGCGCCGAGCCAGCGCACGTCGGATTCGCTGAAGCGGCCGAACTTGCCCTGGGCGAGATTGACCCAGGACCCCGTCGAAACCGCGACGATGACATTGGCATCGGCGGCGCGCTGAGCCTGGATGTTGTTATAGGCGATGGCGCCGATGCCGCCCGGCATGTTGGTGGTGCGGATCGAGGGGCCGACCAGCCCGGTCTCGTTCAGCAACCGGCTGGTGAGCCGGCAGGTCAGGTCGAAGCCGCCGCCGGGCGCGGCAGGCGCGATGCATTCGGGGTTCTGCGGCTGGAAGTCCTGCGCGTGGACGGTTGCCGAGAGCAGCAGCGCGCAGCAGGTGGCGATCGTTGTTCTCATGGCGTTCCTCCGAAACTCTTGTTGCTCCCGCCTGTCGGCGGCGGGGTTTCGTCGTCAGTCCGGGCTCATGATCGGCCCGGTTCGATTGTCGACAATTTTCAGATTAGCGAACCGGAACCGCTTGTCAAACCGGCGGGTCGATGTAATTTGTGTCGACAATAAACGCTGGCCAGAATGAAAAGGCCGGCGATCGATGCGAGGAACGGCCCAAAATGGCGACATTCAACAACAATGAGCGTCCGGCTCCGGACGGCGTGCTGGTCGATATCGCCGACTATGTGCTGAACTATCGCGTCGAGAGCAGCCTCGCCTACGAGACCGCCCGCAACTGCCTGATCGACACGATGGGCTGCGGCATGGAGGCGCTGGAATACCCCGCCTGCACCAAGCTGCTCGGCCCCGTCGTTCCCGGCACGGTCGTGCCGAATGGCGCCCGCGTGCCCGGTACGCCCTATCAGCTCGATCCGATCCAGGCGGCTTTCAATTTCGGCACGATGATCCGCTGGCTCGATTTCAACGATTGCTGGCTCGCGGCCGAATGGGGCCATCCGTCCGACAATCTCGGCGGCATCCTTGCGGTTGCCGACTGGCTGTCGCGGACCGCGGTCGCGGCCGGCAAGGCGCCATTGACGATGCGCGACGTGCTGACCGCGATGATCAAGGCGCACGAGATCCAGGGCTGCCTCGCGCTGGAGAACGCCTTCAACAAGGTCGGCATCGACCATGTCATCCTGGTCAAGGTCGCCTCGACCGCGGTGGTGGCGGGCATGCTCGGGCTCGACCGCGACGAGATCGTCAACGCGCTCTCGCTCGCCTTCGTCGACGGCCAGGCGCTGCGCACCTATCGCCATGCCCCCAATGCCGGGTCGCGCAAGAGCTGGGCGGCGGGCGATGCCACCAGCCGCGCCGTCCGGCTCGCCCTGATCGCCCGCACCGGCGAGATGGGCTGCCCGTCAGCACTCACCGCGAAGACCTGGGGCTTCTATGATGCCTCGTTCCGCGGCCAGAGCTTCAAGTTCCAGCGCCCCTACGGCTCCTATGTGATGGAGCATGTGCTGTTCAAGATTTCCTACCCGGCCGAGTTCCACTCGCAGACGGCGGTCGAGGCGGCGATGACGCTGCACGATCAGCTCAAGGCGATGGGCCGCAGCAGCGACGACATCGCCTCGATCAGGATCAGGACGCACGAGGCCTGCATCCGCATCATCGACAAGCGCGGCCCGCTGCATAATCCGGCCGATCGGGACCACACCATCCAGTACATGGTCGCCGTGCCCTTCATCTTCGGCCGTCTTACCGCCGCCGATTACGAGGACGATATCGCCGCAGATCCGCGCATCGACGCGCTGCGCGACAAAATCGAATGCGTCGAGGATCCAGCCTTCACCAAGGACTACCACGATCCCGAGAAGCGCTCGATCGCCAACGGTATGACGGTGACCCTGAAGGATGGCACGGTGCTGCCCGAGCTCGTGGTCGAATACCCGATCGGCCACAAGCGCCGCCGCGCCGACGGCATTCCGCTGCTCGAAGCCAAGTTCCGCACCAACCTCGCCCGCCGCTTCGTCGAGAAGCGTCAGCGCCAGATCCTCGGTGTCTCGCTGGATCAGGCCAGGCTCGAAGCAACGTCGGTCAACGACTACGTCGATCTCTACTGCAACTGAGCGCCCATGCCCTATCTCGTCGCCTCCGATCTTCCCTCCGAACCGGCCGGTCAGCGCTTTCGGGCGCTGGTCGAGCGCGGCGGCATCGCGCGCCTCCCCGGAGCCCATAACGGCATGGCCGCGATCCAGGCCAGGATGGCCGGCTTCGAGGGCTTGTATCTGTCCGGTGCGGCCATGACCGCGTCGATGGGGATTCCCGATCTCGGCATGATCACCGTCGACGAGGTCGCCTTCTTCGTCCGCCAGATCGCGCGGGCTTCCGGCCTGCCGCTGCTGGTCGATGGCGATACCGGCTATGGTGAGGCGCTCAACGTCATGCACATGGTGCGCGTCTTCGAGGAGGCCGGTGCCGGTGCCGTCCATATCGAGGACCAGCTCCTGCCGAAGAAATGCGGCCATCTCAACGACAAGAAACTGGCCGACGCCCATGACATGGCGGCCAAGGTCGCAGCGGCTGCGAAGGCGCGCCGCCACCTCTACGTAATCGCCCGCACCGATGCGGCCGCGAGCGAAGGCATCGACGGCGCGGTCGCCCGCGCCAAGCTCTATCTCGAGGCCGGCGCGGACGCGATCTTCCCGGAGGCGCTGACCACGGCCGAGATGTTCCGCGAGTTCGCCCGCCGCATGCCCGGCGTGCCGCTGCTCGCCAACATGACCGAGTTCGGCCGCACGCCCTTCTTCACGGCCTCCGAGTTCGAGGCGATGGGTTATCGCATGGTGATCTGGCCGGTCTCCTCGCTGCGCGTCGCGAACAAGGCGCAGGAAAAGCTCTATGCCGCGCTCGCCCGCGACGGCGGCACCCATGCCATGGTCGAGCAGATGCAGACGCGGGCCGAGCTCTACAAGACGATCGGGCTTGCCGATTACGAGGCGCTCGACGCCTCGATCGTCGCGACGATTACGCCGGAAGGCATGCCGCAGCGCGAGCGTAGCGCATGAGGACACGAGGGCGCCGGAACGACCCGGCGCCCGAACTGCGGATGGCGCGGCAACAGAACGACCAGCCGAAAACGGCGGCGTAACGACAACGGGAGGAGATGAAAGATGCTGAAGCGTTTGACGATGGCCGGTGTCCTGGCCCTGGGGCTCGGCTCCGGCGTGGCCCTGGCCGAGCCGGCCAAGGTCATGATCCCCGCCAATCCCGGCGGCGGCTGGGACGGGGCCGGGCGCCATACCATGGCGGCCTTCGCCCAGTCCAAGGTCTTCACTGACGGCGCGTCCTTCACCAACAAGGGCGGTGCCGCCGGCACGATCGGCCTCGCCGAATTCGTCCGCACCGCCAAGGGCGACGACAACGCCCTGCTGGTCACCGGCGTCATCATGGTGGGCGGCGTCATAACCAACCAGACGCCGGTCTCGCTCAAGGACACGACGCCGCTCTTGCGCCTGACCAACGAGTACAACGCCATCGCCGTGCCCGCGAATTCGCCGATCAAGACCCCGGCGGACTTCATCGCCGCGCTCAAGGTCGATCCCGGCGCGCTCTCGGTCGGCGGCGGCTCGGCCGGCGGCGCCGACCATGTCATGCTGGCGCTGCTCGCCAAGCATGCCGGCGCGCCTGTCGGCAAGATCAACTTCGTCGCCTTCTCCGGCGGTGAGATTCTCGCCGCGCTCGGCGGCGGCAAGATCAAGGCGGCGATCTCCGGCGCCTCGGAATTCCGCGCCTTCGCCGAATCCGGCCGCATCCGCATCATCGCGACCTCCGGCCCGACGCGGGTCGAAGGCTTGAACGCCCCGACGCTGAAGGAAGCCGGCATCCCCGTGGAGATCGGCAACTGGCGCGGCTTCGTCGGTGCGCCCGGCATGAGCGATGCCGCCAAGAAGACCTGGCTCGACCGCTTCGCCAAGCTCCACGCCACCAAGGAGTGGAAGGAGACGCTGAAGACGCAGGGCTGGGAGGATGCCTATCTGCCGGGTGACGCCTTCAACGATTTCCTCAAGAGCGAGGAAACCAACTGGACCAGCGCGCTCAAGGAAGTCGGCATCCTGAAATAGCCTCCGTCGAAGCCGGACGGCGCGCCTGAGCGCGCCGCCCGCGATCCATCGCGAAGGGACGGGCAGGGCAGATGTCGTCGACGAAGACCAATTCCATAGCGTCCCGCGGCCGAGGGCCCTGGTGGCTCGGGCTCGCCATCCTGGTCATGGGCGCGCTCTGGCTCAATGGCGCGCGCGGCATCGCCTCGACCACCAATTATGTCGGTGTCGGGCCGGCCGCGATCGTGCTTGCCGTCGGGCTGGGACTCGTCCTGCTCGGCTTCCTGCTGATCGTGCAGGCGCTGAAGGGGCAGCTCGCGCCCGCCAGCGAGGATGAGGAGGAGGCGCCGTTCTCGCGCCCTGCCTTCCTGATGGCGCTGGCCGGGGTCGGCGTACCCTTGCTGACGATCCGCTGGCTCGGCTTCCCGTTCAGCGCGATGCTGGCCTTCACGCTCGTGACACATGCCTTCGGCTCGCGCCGCACCTTGCTCGATCTCGGTATCGGCGCGCTGATCGCCAGTCTCGCCTGGTTTGGCTTCTCACGCCTTGGCATCAGCCTGGGCCCCTTCTTTCCCCTTCTGGGCTGAGTCATGGACGTCCTGAACCAGTTGCTCGGCGGGTTCGCGGTTGCCTTGCAGCCGATGAACCTGTTCTGGGCCTTCATCGGCTGCGGGCTTGGTACCGCGGTCGGTGTGTTGCCTGGTATCGGCCCGGCATTGACCATCGCTCTGCTCCTGCCGGTCACCGCGCAGGTCAATCCGGCCTCGGCCTTCATCATGTTCGCCGGCATCCTCTACGGCGCGCTTTATGGCGGCTCGACCACCTCGATCCTGCTGAACACGCCGGGCGAGAGCGGTTCGGTGATGACGGCGCTCGAAGGCAATCGCATGGCAAGGCGCGGCCGTGGCGCCGCGGCGCTGGCGACCGCCGCGATCGGCTCCTTCGTCGCCGGCACGATCGGCACGCTGGCGCTGACCTTCCTCGCGCCCGCCATCGCCGAACTCGCCTTCGTCTTCGGCCCGGAGGATTATTTCGCGCTGATGATGCTGTCCTTCACCTCGGTTGCGGTGGTGATGGGGCGCTCGATGGTGCGCGGCTTCGCCGCCCTGTTCTTCGGGCTCGCGCTCGGCACGATCGGCATCGACACTCAGACCGGCCAGACCCGGATGGTCTTCGGCACGCTCGAACTGCTCGACGGCGTCTCCTTCACGGTCGTGCTGGTCTCGCTCTTCGCGATCGGCGAGACACTCTATGTCGCGAGCCGCAGCGGGGCAGCGCCGGCCGCGATCAACCCGCTCTCCGGCGGAAGCTGGATGACCCGGCAGGATTGGGTGCGTTCCTGGAAGCCCTGGCTGCGCGGCAGCGTGATCGGCTTCCCCATCGGCGCACTGCCGGCCGGCGGCACGGAAATCCCGACCTTCCTCTCCTATGCGCTGGAGCGCCGCCTGACCAAGCACCCCGAGGAGTTCGGCCAGGGCGCGATCGAGGGCGTCGCCGGTCCCGAGGCTGCCAACAACGCGGCGGCGGCCGGCATCCTCGTTCCGCTCCTGACGCTAGGCCTGCCCTCGACCGCGACGGCGGCCGTCCTGCTCGCGGCCTTCCAGAATTACGGGCTCCAGCCCGGCCCGCTGCTCTTCGCGACCAACCCGGACCTGCTCTGGGGCCTGATCGCCTCGCTCTATATCGGCAATGTCATCCTGCTCATCCTCAATCTGCCGCTGGTCGGCATCTGGGTCCGGCTGCTGCTGATCCCGCGCCATTACATCTATGGCGGCATCGTCGTCTTCGCGATGGTCGGCGTCTGGGGCCTGTCGACCTCCTGGATGGACCTTGCGTTGATGTGCGGGCTGGGCCTCGTCGGCTATGTCGCGCGGGTCCATGACTTCCCGATAGCGCCGGCCCTGATCGGCCTGATCCTCGGCCCGCAGGCGGAAATCCAGCTCCGGCGCGCGCTCGCCGTCAGTCAGAACGACTGGAGCGTGCTGGTCGGCACGCCGATCGCGGCGACGCTGCTCGGGATCGCCGCGCTGGTGCTGGTCGTGCCCCCTTTGCTCGCCTATCGCCGCCGCCGCGCCGAGGCGGAAGGGCAATCGGCCGCCGCCACCGGCTGAACCGCGTCAGCGCTTCCCACCGCTCCGGCGCTTGCCCGGCTTGGCGCTTTCGCTCGCGGCCAGCGCGGCCTGAAGTGCCATGCGGGCGGCGCGGATATGGCGCCGCATCAGGATTTCCGCGAGCTCGCCGTCGCGATGGCTGATCGCCTCGGTGATCCGCATATGCTCGCGCCAGGCCTCGCGGCCACGCCCCGGCACCGTGGAATGCAGCCGCCGGCACAGGCGCAGACGCGGATAGAACTGCTCGCAGAGCAGCTCTGCCAGGATCGGGTTGCCGCTGCCCTTGGCAATGCGGCGGTGGAAGTCCGCTTCGGGCTCGTCCTGGAGATAGGCCCCCATCGGATTGCGCTCGATCTCGTCGCGATGCCCCGTGACCAGCGCCTCCAGTGCCGCGATCTCGTCATCGCTCATGCTTTCGGCCGCGAGACGGGCGGCCATGCCTTCGGTCGCCTCGCGCACGTCGAGCAGCGCAAGGAACTCGGCCGCGCTCGGCTCGGCGACGCGCGCCCCCTGATTGGCTACATAGGTGACGAGCCCGCGCTCCTGCAGGCGCCGGATCGCCTCGCGTACCGGCGCGCGGCTGACGCCGAAGCGGCGCGCGATCGCCGGCTCGCTCAGCTTGGCGCCGGGCGCGATCTCCCCGGAGACGATGGCCGAGGAGAGGTCGTCGTAGAGTTTGACGGTGACGCCCACGCTCGCGGGGGGCAAAGTCTCGGCCAGCATCGAGCGGGTGCCTATCTGCTTCTGTTCTGCGGAGTATAGCGCAGTAGCCGCAATTGCCGAGCCTGTTCATGGCCCCGATGTCGGGACGGCGGCCGTTTGACGCCGCCACTTTTTCGCCCTACTCGTCGACCCGACGGTTCCCTCACGGGATCAAAAGGGAACGCGGTGCGGGTGGCGAGCCACCCCATGCCGCGGCTGCCCCCGCAACTGTAAGCGGCGAGCCTTTCGCCACACGCCACTGGGGCCTCGGACCTGGGAAGGCGGTGAAAGGCACCGACCCGCGAGCCAGGAGACCTGCCGTCAGCCGTGGTCACACGCGGACACGTTCGGCCGGGGTGCGCCGATCGCTGATTCGACCGTTCGCCGTCTTTCGTACGGCTGATGGGAGATCGCGTTCGCGGTGACGTGCCACTGACGTCAACGCCCGAGGTCTCCATCGTGAACGTCTCCCTCCCGGCCGCCGGACGCGGCCGCCTGCTGCTGTCCGCTTCCTGCCTTGCCATCCTGGCTGCCGCTGCTCCGGCCGCCGCCCAGAACGAGCCCGCCACCGTGGCGCTCGACGAGATCGTCGTCAGCGCCACGGGCACGCCGACCCCGGCGCGCGAGATCGCCAGTTCCGTCACGGTGATCACCGCGAAGGAGATCGAGCAGCAGCAGCGCCGCACCCTGCCGCAGGCGCTGGCCGCCGTGCCCGGCCTCAACATCGTGCAGACCGGCGGGCCGGGCGGCCTCACCTCGGTCTTCATGCGCGGCACCAACTCCAACCACGTCAAGGTGCTGATCGACGGCATCGAGGCGAACGACCCCTCCGCGCCGAACCGCGCCTTCGATTTCGGCTCGATGCTGACGGAGGATATCGAGCGCATCGAGGTGCTGCGCGGCCCGCAGAGCGGCCTTTACGGCGCCAACGCGCTGGGAGGCGTCATCTCGGTGACTACCAAGCGCGGAGAAGGCCCGCCGAAGATGACGGCGCGCGTGGAAGGCGGCTCGCACGGCACCTTCAACCAGTCCCTCGGCTTCAGCGGGGGCGATGCGCGCTTCAACTACGCCTTCAACGCCAGCCATTTCCGGGCCGACGGAACCGAGGTGACGCCGCCGAACCTCGTGCCGTCCGGCCGCCGGATCAATCCGAACATCTTCGACAATTACAGCTATTCGGGGCGCCTCGGCTTCGCGCTCACCGACACGCTGACGCTGAACTGGGTCGGCCGCTATCAGGACGGCCAGCTCCGTTATACCGGCGATACCGGCTTCCCGAGCAAGCCCTCGCCCTATCGCTCCCAGCAGAACTACGCGCAGGCCTTCACCCGCGGCGAGGTGGTCTGGGACCCGTTTGGCGGACGCTTCGTCAACACCTTCGGCGTCTCCTACTCGCGGCAGGACCGGGGGACGCGGACGGCTTCCGCGATGACCGGGCTGCTCGGCCTGCCCAATCAGAGCCTCGGCGAGCGCACCAAGTTCGACTGGCGCGGCAATCTCGAGATCAGCAAGGGTCACAACCTGATCATGGGCCTGCAATATGAGCGCGAGCGTCTGGACACGACGAGCCTTATCGCCTCGAACGGCAACAAGGCCGCCTATCTCGAATATCAGGGCAATATCGAGGACCGCTATTTCATGGCGGCCAATATCCGCCGCGACCATGACGACAGCTATGGCGGCCACACGACCTATCGTGTCGCGCCGGCCGTCATCATTCCCGGCATCGAGACCAAGCTGAAGGCGAGCTACGGCACCGGCTTCAAGGCGCCGACGCTGAGCGAACTCTTCATCGACTACCGCCCCGGCTACAATTTCTTCGGAAACCCGAACCTGAAGCCGGAGGAAAGCCGCGGCTGGGATATCGGTTTCGAGCAGCCGCTCCTCGACAAGCGTGTTCAGTTCGGCGCGACCTGGTTCCAGAACGATATCGAGAACCTGATCGTCACCAACATCAGGCGTGATTCCTACGCCAATATCGGCAAGGCCAGGACGAAGGGCGTCGAGGCTTTCGCCGCGCTCGAAATCTCGCCGCAGTTCCGCGTCCGCGCCGATTACACCTTCACTCTCGCCAGGGACGAGATCGCCCGGCAGGAGCTGCTGCGCCGGCCGCGCCACAAGGCGAGCATGACCGCGACCTGGACGCCGACGGACAAGCTCAGCCTCTCGGCGACGCTGATCCATATCGGCTCATGGGTCGACGGCAATCGCGATTTCTCGGTCCCGCGCATGCGGGCGAAGGGTGCGACGCTGGTCAATCTGGCTGCCGAATACAAGGCGAGCGACAAGGTGACGGTGTTCGGGCGGGTCGATAACCTCTTCGACAAGCGCTGGGAGAATCCGGTCGGCTTCCTCGTGCCGGGCCTCGGCGTCTTCGGCGGTATCAAGGTGGCCATCGGCGGATGACGTTTTCTCGGGTCCTGCGGCGCCTGCGTGGCGCCTGCCTGATCACCCTCGCGCTCTCGGGCGCGATCGCATCCGGCGTGGCCGCTGCGGAGCGGCCGGCGCGTATCGTCTCGCTCAACATGTGTACGGACGAGCTCGTGCTGCGTCTGGCCGATCCCGCACGCATCGCTTCGGTGACCTGGCTGTCGCAGGACCCGCGCAACGCCAACATGGCCGAGGCGGCGCGCCGGATACCGGCCAATCACGGCCTCGCCGAGGAGGTGCTGGGGTTCAGGCCCGACCTCGTCGTCGCTGGCGCCTATACCACCCGCGCGACGGTGTCCCTGCTCGGGCGCGTCGGCGTCGGCGTCAGGGAATTCGGCGTTCCCCGCAATCTCGCGGAGATGAAGGCGCAAATCGCGGAGATGGCCGACGCTCTCGGCGAGCCCGCGCGCGGGCAGGCGCTGCTCGCAGGCATCGAACAACGTCTGCAGGCTCTCGCCGCCCGCCGCGTCGACAAACCTTTGCGAGCGATCGTGCTCCGTCCCAGCGGCTTCACGGTCGGGCGCGGCTCGCTCGTCGACGAGATCCTGACCCGCGCCGGCCTCGTGAACATCGCCGCCGAACTGGGTGTCGAGAGCTATGGCCAGATCGCGCTCGAAACAGTGGCGCTCGGCCGTGCCGAGATCCTGATCCTGAATGAGACACCGGACGGTCCGCCCTCGCTGGCGTATGAGATCCTGCACCATCCGGTGATCGAGCGGCTCGGCGACCGCATGAAGCTCGTCGCCCTGCCGTCGCGGCTCTGGACCTGCGCCGGCCCGAGCGTGCTCGACGCGATCGAATTGCTGGTCAGCGCCGTGGAGAAGAAGCAATGATGCCGGAAGCTTCACCCGGCATCAGGCCGGCCCCGCTGCTGGGATTGCTTGCCCTCGCCACCCTGGCGATGACCGCGATCTCCATGGCCGTCGGCTACGCACCCTTGGCGCTCGGCCAGGCGGTGACGGATCTCCTTGCAGGACAGAAGAGTCTGCCGGCGCTGGTGCTCTATGAACTGCGCCTGCCGCGCGCCCTGCTCGGCGCCCTCGTCGGCTTCAGCCTCGGCATGGCCGGCGCGGCGATGCAGGGGCTGCTGCGCAATCCGCTGGCCGAGCCCGGTGTGATCGGCATTTCCAGTGCGGCGGCCTTCGGTGCCGTCCTCGCCTTCTATAGCGGGCTCTCCGCCAGCCTCGCGCTCGCGCTGCCGCTCGGCGGCATCGCCGGAGCGCTCGTGGCGACCGTCATCCTCTTCATCCTGCTCGGCCGCGGCGCGAGCACGACGACGCTGATCCTCGCAGGCGTGGCCCTCAACAGTTTCGCGGGCGCGGCGACCGCGCTCGCGCTCAACCTCGCGCCCAACCCTTATGCAGCACTGGAGATCGTGTTCTGGTTGATGGGCTCGCTGGCCGACCGCAGCATGATCCACGTCGCGCTCGCTCTGCCGTTGATGCTGATCGGCTGGGTCCTGCTCGCCTCGACGGCACCGGCGCTCGATGCCCTCAGTCTCGGCGAGGATACCGCGGCGAGCCTCGGCTTCGATCTCGGCTGGCTCAGGGCACGCTTGATCGGCGGCGCGGCGCTGGCCGTCGGCAGTGCGGTCGCGGTGACCGGTGCGATAGGCTTTGTCGGATTGGTTGTACCGCATCTGCTGCGCCCGCTGGTCGGCCATCGGCCGGGCCGGTTGCTCATTGCCAGCGGCTTCGGCGGCGCCATCCTCGTGCTCGCGGCCGATATAGGCGTGCGGCTCATGCCGGTCCGGCCGGAGCTCAAGCTCGGCGTGGTCACCGCATTGATCGGCGCACCTTTCCTCTTCGCGCTGGTACAGCGCTTGCGCCGCGAGGCTGTGTGATGGCGATCACGGCGTCCGGCATCACGGTTTCGCTCGGTGGCAAGCCGATCCTGCAAGAGGTCGATACCCAGATCCGGCCGGGCGAGCTGCTCGGCCTGATCGGACCCAACGGCGCCGGCAAGACGACCCTGCTGCGCGTGCTGGCGGCGTTGCTCGCGCCGGAGAGTGGCAGTGTCGATTACGACGGCGCTACGTCACGGGAACTCGGCCGCCCTACGCTCGCGCGCCGCGTTGCCTTCCTGGCTCAGGGTGGGGAAGTGCCGGCGGCGCTCTCGGTCGAGGCCTTGGTCGGGCTCGGCCGCTTGCCGCATCGGCGCCCTTTTGCCGAGCAGGGGGATGCGGATCGGCACGCGGTCGCGCGGGCATTGTCATTGTGCGACGTGGCGGGCTTCGCCGGCCGTGCGGTCGGGACGCTTTCGGGCGGCGAGCGCCGCCGCGTCCTGCTGGCACGGGCGCTCGCGGTCGAGGCGCCCTATCTTCTTGCGGATGAGCCGCTGGCGGGGCTCGACCCGCAGCATCAGCTCGACACGCTGCAACTTCTGCGCCGGATCAGCGCTGATGGCATCGGCGTGGTCGTCGTGCTGCACGACCTCACGCTCGCCGCCCGCTTCTGCGACAGGCTCCTCCTGCTCGATCATGGTCGGCGCGTTGCCGACGGATCTCCTGCGGAAGTTCTCGACGACGTCAGGCTCGCGCAGGTCTTCGACATCCAGGCCATGCGCGGCTCCCACGCCGGCGAGCCCTTCCTCCTGCCGTGGCGTACGCTCGAGAACGGAAAGACCGCTTCATGACCGGAACCGACACGGTGCGCAGCCTCCTGCGCGATCACCTTCTCGACGCCGGCAGCCAGTGGAATCTCGGCACCTTCGGCGCCATCGCGGAATTCATGCGCGACGCGGGCGAGCTGTTCGAGATCGTCGATGAGCCCGGTCGTCTCTCGGTGACGACGGCCCGCGGCGGCATCGGCTTTGGCGCGCTCGATGGCGTCCGCCTTCACGCGTCGGAAAGCGCTGTCGGCAGCGGCTGGAACCACCGCGTCGCGCTCTGCCTGCCGGAAGGCGCCTGCGCGATGAACCGACGCAGCGTCCTGACCGAGCTCGGCCCGGACGCGGAGGCGCTGCGGCCGCAGGATGCGGCGGGCATCTTGTTCGACATGGGGCTCGGCGCGCTCCAGGCCGATATCTGCATTCGCACCACTGATCCCGCGCTGATCGCGGCATTGCGGACGGAGGTCGGGCGCTCCCTGTTCGAGCCCGGCAACCGCGCGATGGGGGCGATCGTCGCGGCCGGCCCACACCGGGCCTTCCTCGCCCGCTTCGGCCGCTGCGAGGTCTACCAACCGATCCCGCCGGCGGATGGCCGCAGCCCGGAAGGCCCGCATACCCATGTGCTGCCCCAGCTCATGCGCGGCGGCCGCACCCATGCGGCGACCGAGCCGGTGCCGGAAGGCTTCGTGCCGTGCGCTCATCTCGTACCGGCGCACCCGCTCAAGGATGGCTTGGGAAGACCGCATGCCTTCGACCGCGCGGCTTTTCATGCCTTTGAGGCGCTTCATGATAGCTTCGGCGATCCCACCCTGATCGCGCTGAAGCGAAGCGCACGCGAGGCCATCGCGGCCGGCCATGCTCCCGATGCTTTCGAGGCGCCCCGCAGTCGTTTCGGGCGACAGGCGCTTCGTGTCTTCCTCAGGCAGACGGCTTTCGGCGGTACTGACAAGAGACAGCTAAGTGCATGGTGCGCCGCATTCGATCCACGCGAGACCGACTCCGAGGACGGCACGGTGCTCGATCCCTATGGACACTGAAGCCGCGAAGCGTTGCCCACGGCTGTGGCAGCCGTTGCCTTTGCGTCGGCAGCCTGTCGATATCGACAGCGCCTGAAACAGGCGCTACCTCCTCTGCACGGCTAACGGGGGCGAGATCGGGGAATGCGTGAGGCAGTGGCAAGTCTGGCTGGCGCGCTCATTCTCTTCTTCGCCCGCTTCATCACGGCCGTGCGCGGTCGCTGGGCGGGCGCCGAGCCCAGCGACGAGCAGCGCATCTACTTCGCCAACCACGCCAGCCACGGCGATTTCGTCCTGATCTGGACCGTGCTACCGCGGCGCCTGCGTTTCACGACCCGGCCGGTTGCGGGCAGCGACTACTGGCTGGAGAGCAATTTGCGCCGCTTCATCGGCCGCGACGTCTTCGATGCCGTCCTGATCGACCGTGATCGCGAGAGCCGCACCAGCGACCCGATCGCGCAGATGACCGAGGCGCTCGATGCCGGCTCCTCGCTGATCGTCTTTCCCGAGGGCACGCGCAACACCACCGAGGCACGCTTGCTGCCGTTCAAGAGCGGCCTGTTCCATCTGGCGCAGGCGCGACCGAACGTGGCCTTGGTGCCGGCCTGGATCGACAATCTCAACCGCGTCATGCCCAAGGGCGAATTCGTGCCGATCCCGCTGATCTGCACGGTGACCTTTGGCGCGCCGCTTCGCCTCGCTGACGGCGAGGCAAAGCAGGCTTTCCTGACACGGGCCGAAGCCGCGCTGCTAGCTCTGTCCCCGAAGGCGAACGCGCCATGACGATGCCGCATCCCGATCTGGTGGCCGTGCTCGCCGGCATCCTCGGCGTCCTCGTCGTCGCCTCGACCATCGGCTTCGTGCTGCAGCGCAAGCTCTCGCCCGATGGCAACAATGCGGTAGTCGAGAACCTCAACGACCGCATCCGGGCCTGGTGGGTCATGGTCGTGCTGATGGGTGTGGCGCTGATCGGCGGCAAGACCGGCGTAACCCTGCTCTTCGGCTTCTGCTCCTTCGCGGCCTTGCGCGAGTTCATCACGCTGACCGATACGCGCCGCGCCGATCACTGGGCGCTGGCCACGGCCTTCTTCATCGTGCTGCCGGTGCAGTATTACCTGATCTGGATCGAGTGGTACGGGCTCTATTCGATCTTCATCCCGGTCTACGCCTTCCTGCTGATGCCGATCATCGCTGCGGCGCGCGGCGACACCGAGCATTTCCTCGTGCGCATCGCCGAGGTGCAATGGGCGCTGATGATCTGCGTCTTCGCCACCTCGCATGTGCCGGCGCTGCTCAGCCTCCAGATTGCCGGCTACGAGGGCCGCAATGTCCTGCTGATCGCCTTCCTCGTCATCGTCGTGCAGCTCAGCGACGTGCTGCAGTATGTCTGGGGCAAGCTGCTCGGCCGCACCAAGATCGCGCCGAAGCTCTCGCCTTCGAAGACGGTGGAGGGCTTCGTCGGCGGGGCGCTGAGTGCGACTGCCGTCGGCGCCGGCCTGGCCTGGATGACGCCGTTCTCAGCCCTCCAGGCCGCTTTCCTAGCGCTGGTCATCGTCCTCATGGGCTTCTTCGGCGGGCTCGTCATGTCCGCGATCAAGCGCGACCGCGGCGTCAAGGATTGGGGCAACCTGATCGCCGGCCATGGCGGCTTCATCGACCGGCTGGACTCGGTCGTGTTCTCCGCGCCGATCTTCTTCCATCTCGTGCGCTACGGTTGGTCAGCCGTATGAGCGGCCCGCTCGCGCGCCTGATGCGGAGCAGCATCGTCCATGTCGGATTTGCCTTCCTCGCCATGGGGAGCTGGGCAGCCTTTGCCAACCGCGCCCATCCGATGCCGGCGCCGCTCCAGGCCGGGCTGTTGCAGGGCGCGATCTCGGCCACGATCACGCTGGTGCTGAAACGCGCGATCGAATATCTCGCCAGCCGCTTCTCCGGCCTGCTCGCGCTGGTGGCGCCGCCGGTGATCGCCGGCCTCGTCTCCGCGAGCCTGCTGACGACCCTCCACACTCTCAGCGGCACGCCCGAGATCGCGAAGACCATCGCCGTGCCGCTCACCGTCGCGACGAGCTATGCCGCGCTCTACAATTATTCGCTCTGGCGCACCCGGGGGGCCTGAATCATGGCGCAGGACGAGAATCGCCGCCCGCTAGCCAGCCGCGATTCCGGCTGGGCCCGCGCCATCGCCCGCCGCTTGAGCGCGGCTTCCATCACGCCGAACCAGATCTCGATGGCGAGCATGGTCATGGCGGCCGTCGCCGGCTTCGCCTTCTGGCAGGCGGGCACGGCCACGGGAAGCGCTCGCGTGGCCCTTCTCCTGTTCGCAGCGCTGTTCTGCCAGTTCAGATTGCTCTGCAACCTCTTCGACGGAATGGTGGCGATCGAGGGCGGCAAGCAGGCGCCGGACGGACCGTTCTGGAACGAATTCCCCGATCGCGTCGCCGATATCCTGATCCTCGTCGGTACGGGCTACGGTGTTGGGCTGCCGGCGCTAGGCTGGGCGGCGGCAGCCTTTGCCGTGCTGACCGCCTACACCCGAGAGCTCGGCCGCAATTGCGGCTTGCCGGCTGATTTCTCCGGGCCGATGGCCAAGCAGCACCGCATGGCGGTGATCACCGCCGCTGCCGTGCTGTCACTGCTGGAGCCGCTCTGGAGCGGCCACAATCAGGTCATCACAGTAGCCCTCTGGCTCATCGCCGTAGGCGCCGCGATCACCGCGATCCGGCGCGCTGCGAACATCGTCCGCAAATTGCGCGCCGGCTGATACCGTCCGCCGATCTCAGATCGACTCGATGAGCAGCTTGCGCGCCGCCTCGACCGTGAGTTCCACCGGATTGCCGCCGGTCGAAGGATCGGCCACGGCGGCCTCGGCCAGCTCGTCGATCCGGTCGGTGCCGACGCCGAGCGCGCCGAGCTTGTCGGGAATGCCGAGGTCAGCCCGCAGCTTCAGCACGAAATCATAGAAGCCGTCGAAGCCCCCGGCGATGCCGAGATAGGCGGCGGCCGCCGCGATCTTGTCCTCGATCGCCGGGCGGTTGAAGCGCAACACCGGCGGCATGACGACCGCGTTCGTGGTGCCGTGATGGGTGTGGTAGACCGCGCCGACCGGGTGGGAGAGCGAATGGATCGCGCCCAGCCCCTTCTGGAAGGCGACGGCGCCCATCGCGGCTGCAGCCATCATCTGCGTGCGTGCCTCGATGTCGCTGCCGTCGGCATAGGCGCGCGGCAGATAGGTCTTCACCAATCGCATGCCTTCGAGCGCGATGCCCTGGCTCATCGGGTGGAAGAAGGGCGAGGAATAGGCCTCCAGGCAATGCGCGAAGGCGTCCATGCCGGTGCCGGCGGTGATCGCCCTGGGCATGCCGGCCGTCAGTTCGGGGTCGCAGATCGTCACGCCCGGCAGGAATTTCGGGTGGAAGATGATCTTCTTGGTATGGGTCTGCGAATTGGTGATGACCGAGGCGCGGCCGACCTCGGAGCCGGTTCCCGCCGTGGTCGGCACTGCGACGATCGGCGCGATGCCCTCGATCGAGGCACGCGTCCACCAGTCGCCGACATCCTCGAAATCCCAGACCGGCCGGGTCTGCCCGGCCATGAAGGCCACGCATTTGCCGAGGTCGAGGCCGGAGCCGCCGCCGAAGGCGACGACGCCGTCATGCCCGCCGGCCTTGAAGGCGCGCACGCCGTCGTCGAGATTGCGCTCGTTGGGGTTAGGATCGACATCGGCGAAGATCGCGCGGCCGAGCCCGCCGGCTTCGAGGATGTCGAGCGCGTTGGCGGTGATCGCCATGCTCGCCAGCCCGCGATCGGTCACGAGCAGTGGCCGCTTCATGCCGAGCGCCTTGCAGTGATCGGCCAGTTCCCTGATCCGCCCGGCGCCCAGCTTGACGGCGGTCGGATAGCTCCAGTTCGCGGTGATCGGCATCAGCCAGCTCTCTTCAAATGGTAGGATTTCGGGCGGGTGAGGTTGTGGAAGCCGATGACGGAGAGCGAACCGCCGCGCCCGGTCTCCTTGACGCCGGTCCAGCACAGGGCCGGGTCGAGATAATCGGCGCGGTTCATGAAGACGGTGCCGGTTTCGAGCTCTGCGCCCAGCCGCGCGGCGCGTTCGTCATCGCCGGTCCAGAGCGAGACGGTGAGGCCGTATTTGGAATCGTTCATCAGCGCGAGGGCCTGCGCATCGTCGCGCACCTTCATGATGCCGACCGCCGGCCCGAAGGTCTCCTCGCGCATGATCGTCATGGAATGATCGACATCGACCAGGACCTGCGGCGCGAGATAGGCGCCGCCATCGTCCTGCGGGAACAGCTTGGGGTCGACCAGCGCCCGCGCGCCCTTCGCGGTCGCTTCCGCGATCTGCTCGCGCACCACCTGCGCGAAGCGCTTGTGAGCCATCGGGCCGAGCGAGGTCTCGGGATCGAGCGGGTTGCCGAGGCGGTAATTCGAGACCCAGTCGACCGATTTCTCGACGAAGGTGTCGTACAGGCTCTCATGCACATAGATGCGCTCGATGCCGCAGCAGCATTGCCCCGAGTTGAAGGTCGCGCCGTCCATCAGCGTGTCGACCGCCTTGTCGAGATCGGCGTCCTCCATGACGTAGCCGGGGTCCTTGCCGCCGAGTTCCAGCCCGATCCCGGTGAAAGTGCCGGCGGCGGCGCGCTCGATCGCCTGCCCGCCTGCGACCGAGCCGGTGAAGTTGATGAAGTCGAACTGCTTCTCGGCGATCAGGCGCGACGAGGTCTCATGGTCGAGGAAGACATTGGCGAAGATCTCTTCCGGCACGCCGGCCTCGTGGAAGGCGCGCGCCAGTCGCTCGCCGGTGAGGAGCGTCTGGCTGGCATGCTTGAGGACGACCGCATTGCCGGCGATCAGCGCCGGCGCGACCGAGTTGATCGCGGTCATATAGGGGTAGTTCCACGGCGCGATCACGAAGACGACGCCATGCGGTTCACGCGCGATGAAGCGCTTGAAGGCGGCGCTGTCCTCGATCACGAGCGGCGCCAGTGCTTCGTTCGCGATCGAGGCCATATAGTTCGAGCGCTCGTTGAAGCCCTTGAACTCGCCGCCGTACTTGATCGGCCGGCCCATCTGCCAGGCGAGCTCGGTCACAACTTCCTGGCCCATCTCGTTGAGCCGCGCCACGCCCTTGAGAACCAGCGCGATGCGCTCGTCGAGCGGGCGTCGCGCCCATGCCTTCTGCGCTTTGCGGGCGCGCGCGACCACGGTCTTCGCCTCGTCGAGCTTCAAGGCCGGCCGTTCGGCATAGACCGAGCCATCCACCGGCGACACGCATCGGATCATCGTCATCGTCACTATCCGTCTGGCTGAAGGCTTCTGCTGTTGGGGGAGGCCGGATCAGGCGCGTTCAAAACCGCGCTTCACTTCCCAATCGGTGATCCGGCGGTCGTATTCCTCCTGCTCCCATTCGGCGGCGCGGACATAATGGTCGATCACGGCGTCGCCGAAGGCTTTGCGCAGCATCGCCGAACCCTTCAGCGCCACGGTTGCGTCACGCAGGGTCTTCGGGATTTCGCGGATGTCACGGCCGCCATAGGCATCGCCGACGAAAGCCTCTTCCAGCTCCATCTTCTGCTCGATCCCGTCGATGCCGGCGGCGAGTAGTGCCGCCATGGCGAGATAGGGGTTGAGGTCCGAGCCGCCGACCCGGCATTCGATCCGGATGCCCTTGGTGCCGGCGCCGCAGAGCCGGTAGCCGGCGGTGCGGTTGTCGGCGCTCCAGATTGCCTTGGTCGGCGCGAAGGTGCCGGCGACGAAGCGCTTGTAGGAATTGATATAGGGCGCGAGGAATCCGGTGATGTCGGAGGCATGGGCGAGCAGCCCCGCCACATAGCTCCGCATCAGCGGCGACATGCCGTATTTCGCCTGCGCGTCGAGGAAATGCGGGGTCTTGCCGTCGGCGCTCCAGAGCGACTGGTGGATATGCGAGGAGGAGCCGGCATGGGCGTTGCTCCACTTGGCGAGGAAGGTGATCGACTTGCCCTGCGCCCAGGCGATCTCCTTGCAGGCGTTCTTGATGATCGCGTGCCGGTCCGCCATCGTCAGCGCATCGGCATAGCGGACATTGATCTCCTCCTGTCCGGCCGAAGCTTCGCCCTTGGAGTTCTCGACCGGGATGCCGGCGCCCTGCAGACCGTTGCGGATCGCCCGCATCACCGCCTCTTCCTTGGTGGTCTGGAAGATGTGGTAGTCCTCGTTGTAGCTGCTGGCGGTCTTGAGGTCGCGATAGCCGCTGGCGCAGGCGTTCTCGTAGCTCTGGTCGAACAGGAAGAACTCGAGCTCGGTCGCCATATAGGCCTTGAGCCCCATCGCCTCGAGCCGCTTGACTTGGCTTTTCAGCACCGCGCGCGGCGAGTGCGGGATGTCATGGCCGTGATGGTCCTGCACGTCGCAGAGCACGAGCGCCGTGCCTTCGAGCCAGGGCACGCGGCACAAGGTCGAGAGGTCCGGCTTCATCGTATAGTCGCCATAGCCGGCGGCCCAGCTCGTCGCCGCATAGCCGGCTACGGTTTCCATCTCCATGTCGGTGGCGAGCAAATAGTTGCAGCTATGCGTCTCGTGATGCCCGCTCTCCAGGAAAAAGGCGGCATGGAAGCGCTTGCCCATCAGGCGCCCCTGCATGTCGACGAGACAGGCCAGTACGGTATCGATGCGACCGGCGGTGACATCCTCTCTCAGGGCGTCGAGCGTGTAGGCTTGCGTCATGCCGGTCATCCATCTCCGATGCGCGATCTTCACACGGGAATGCGCCTGGCGGAATAGCCGGCTCGCATCCCCAGGCCTGAATATTCAGCGGGGCTCCGCGTCACCCGGAAGCCATCAGCGCCGCGGCGCGCTCTCCGACCATCATGGCCGGCGCATTGATGTTACCGGAGGGGATCGTCGGGAAGATCGAGGCGTCGACGACGCGCAATCCTTCAATCCCATGTACTCGCAGCTTGGCGTCGACCACGGCATCATCAGCGTCGGGACCCATCCGGCAGGTCCCGCAAGGGTGGAAGACCGAATAGGCATTCGCGCGGATGGCGGCGACATGCGCCGCGTCGCCCACAGCCTCAGGTCCCGGCCGGATCGCGGTGTCGATCACGGCGGAAAGCGTGGGCGTCGCTGCGAGCCGGTGCAGGAAGCGAGCGCCGGTCAGAAGCGTGCGCATGTCCTCGGGGGCGGAGAGGTAGTTCGGAGCGATCTCCGGCGCGACCTGCGGATCGGGCGAGCGGATCGCCACATGGCCGCGACTGAGCGGCCGGCATGGCGAGACGCTGAGGCTGAAGCCTGGGAACGGGTCGGGCTTCATCAGGGCTCGCACGCCCGGCACGGCGCGCTCATAGCTCAGCGGCGAGAAATAGAGCTGCATGTCCGGTCGCGTCAGGTCCGGCCGGGTGCGGTAGAATCCGCCGCCCTGATTGACGCTGAGCGAGAGCGGCCCGCGCCGCCGCAGCACATAATTCGCGGCCATGCCGATGCGGGCCGGCCAGGACAGCAGCGCATCGTTCAAGCTTGGCCGCTTCGAGCGATAGACGTGGTCGTAGCAGAGATGGTCCTGCAGGTTGCGGCCGACGGCGGGGAGGTCGAGCAAAGGCGCGATGCCGTGCTGCTTCAGCAGTTCCGCCGGGCCGATGCCGGAAAGCTGCAGCAATTGCGGCGAGTTGAACGCGCCGCCGGACAGGACGATCTCCCTGCGGGCGCGAAAGCGCAGGGTCTCGCCGCCGCGCCTTGCCTCGACGCCGACGGCGCGCCGCCCGTCGAACAGGATGCGCGTCACCTGCATGTCGGTTTCGAGCTTTACGCGTCCGCGCCGCCTTGCCGGATGCAGGAAGGCGCGCGCCGCCGATTCACGCCGGCCGCCGCGCGTGGTGATCTGGTAGATGCCGGCGCCCTCGCTGGTCGCGCCGTTCAGGTCCGGATTGAAGCGCAGGCCCGCTTCGCCTGCGGCCCGGACGAAGAGCGGCGTCAGTGGATGGACTTCAGCGGCGACGTTTTCGACATGGAGCGGGCCCCCAGCGCCATGCCAGAGGGAAGCGCCCAGCGCGTGATCCTCCATGCGCTTATAGGCGGCGAGCACCTCGGCCCAGCCCCAGCCGGGATTGCCGAGCCGCTTCCACTCGTCGAAATCCTCGGCCTGGCCGCGGGCATAGACCATCGCATTGATCGCGCTCGAGCCGCCGACGACCTTGCCGCGCGGCTGGTAGATCTCCCGCCCGTCCAGTTCGGCTTGCGGCGTGGTCCGGTACATCCAGTTCATGCGGCGATGGTAGAAGATCTTGCCGTAGCCGATCGGCAGATGCACCCAGGGGCTGAGATCGCGCGGGCCTGCCTCGATCACCAGGATCGAGCCCTGTCCGGCCTCGGCAAGCCGCCCGGCCAGCACACAGCCGGCCGAACCCGCGCCGACGATGATCATGTCCCATTCGCTCAAGATGACCGTCCTGCCGATGCCGCAAGGGCAGTTGGCCCAGCCTGCCCATCGCGATTCCTAGGCAGAATTGGGCTTGTCGCTAAGGGCCATTCCCGCTGAAGCACCAGTCCAGTTACTTGCATTCAGCGAGGTCGTCGATGCTGCGGCGCAGATCGAGCACGCCGGCCTTGGTTTCCACCGGCGTGAAGCCGCTGAAGCCGAGCACGAGCCCGTTCCGCGCCACGGGTTCGAGGCAGAAGCGGCTGATCGGCGCGACTGTCACGCCGCGCTTTGCGGCGGCCTGCGTCAGCACGACGGCATCGAGCCCGTCGCGGAGATAGGCGATGGTGTGCATGCCGGTCTGGGTCGGCACGACCTCCAGATCGGGTGCCAGATGTTCCCGCGCCGCATCCTCCAATGCCTGATAGCGCTCTTGATAGAGCTTGCGCATGCGGCGGACATGCGTCGCGAAATGCCCCTCGACGATGAAATCGGCGACGATGCCTTGCAAGGCCGTCGGCACACCCGGCGAGAAGGCTTCGAGGCAGATGCCGAACTGCTCGACGAGATGCGGCGGCGCGACGAGGAAGCCGAGCCGCAGCGACGGGAACAGCGTCTTCGAGAAGGTCCCGACATAGATCACCCGCCCGCTGCGGTCGATGCTGGTGAGCGTCGCCATCGGCGCGCCCTGGAAGCAGAACTCGCCGTCCCAGTCGTCCTCGATGATCCAGGCGCCGCTGGCCTCGGCCGCCTCCAGCAGGGCGAGCCGCCGCTCCAGGCTCATCTTGGCGCCGAGTGGCTGCTGATGGGCTGGCGTCACGAAGGCGAGCCGGAATTCGGGCGCCCGGCGCAGGCCTTCCTCGACCACGAGCCCGGCCTCGTCGACCGGGACCGGCACGATGTCGACGCCCGACTGGATCATGCTGTTGCGCGCGCCGATCGCGCCGGGGTCCTCGAACCAGACCTTGTCGCCGGGGTCGAGCAGCGTGGCCGCGATCAACTGGAAGGCCTGCTGCGCGCCGGCCACCACGAAGACCTGTTGCCATTCGCAGGCGATGCCGCGGTTGAGCCTGAGATGCGCGGCGATGGCTTGGCGCAAGGCGCGTTCGCCATGCGGGTCGGGATAGCCGAGAACCTGATGGCGCGGCTTGCGCCAGTGCTTGCCCGAGAGCCTGGCCCATTGCGCCATCGGGAAGGCATCGAAGGCCGGCATCGCCGTGGTGAAGGCGCGGGGCTGGTGCGGCAGGCGCGTGCCGAATAGTTTTGACGCCGTGTTCATCGCCTGCGCCAGCTTGACCCGCGCCGTCGGCGCGGCGGTCGCCGCAGCGGCTGGTGCTGGCCGCTCGTTCGCCAGCGCCTGGCTGACATAGGTGCCGGAGCCGACCCGCGTCTCGATCAGCCCTTCGGCCGCAAGCCGCTCGAAGCTCTCGACGATGGTGGTGCGGGCGACCCTGAATTCATGCGCCAGCGTGCGCGTCGCCGGCAGGCGCTCGCCGACCTTGAGCGTGCCGCCGAGGATCAGTTCGCGCAGCCCCGCGCAGATCTGGACGCTGAGCCCATGCTCGCCCTCGCGGTCCAGCACGATCGACTGGAGCAGGGCGCCTTCCTCGCGTTTGACCATGCTGCCCTTAAACAAGAGTGGACTGTCGATTTGGTGAGAATGGACCTTGGGGTCAGGCCAATTCAAGCCCCTTCTTGCGCCGAAGCTGCCGGGTTGTTCGCCGGGCGGCGCTCCCGGAACGGACAGCGGCAGCGATGAAGATCACCCGGCTCGAAAGCTTCTCGACGCAGGACGTCGGCTTCGTTCGCGCGACATGCGAGGATGGCAGCCAGGGCTGGGGGCAGTTCTCGCCCTATAATGCCGACATCACCGCGACCGTCTTCCACCGGCAGGTCGCACGCTGGGCGGTCGGCGAGAATGCCTTCGACATCGACGAGCTGATCGCGACCATTGGCGAGCGCGAGCATAAATTCCCCGGCTCCTATCTCTGCCGCGCCATGACCGGGCTCGACACGGCGCTGTGGGACCTACGCGGCCGGAGCGAGCGGAAAAGCGTCTGCGAATTGCTCGGCGGCACGCCGCGTCCGTTTCCGGTCTATGCCTCCAGCATGAAGCGCGGCGAGATCACGCCGGAGGCCGAGGCCGAGCGCTTCCTGCGCCTGCGCGACGCCCATGGCTACAGCGCCTTCAAGTTCCGGGTCGGGCGCGAATGCGGCCGCGACATCGACGAATGGCCGGGCCGCACGGAGGCGATCGTGCCGCAGGTCAGGCGGGCGCTCGGCCCAGATGCGACGCTGCTCGTCGATGGCAACAGCGCCTATTCGCCGGACAAGGCCATCGCGGTCGGCCGGATGTTGCAGGATCACGGCATCGTCCATTTCGAGGAGCCCTGCCCCTATTGGGAACATGCCTGGACGCGCGAGGTCCGCGACGCCCTCGATCTCGATGTCACGGGCGGCGAGCAGGACTGCGATCTCGCTGTCTGGCGCGCTATGATCGACGGCCGCGTGGTCGACGTCGTGCAGCCGGACGTCTGCTATATCGGCGGCGTCGGGCGGATGCTGAAAGTCGCACGCTGGGCGCAAGAGGCCGGCCTGCCGGTGACGCCGCATTCGGCCAACCAGTCGCTGGTGACGGTGTTCACGCTGCACATCATGGGCGCGCTCGCCAATGCCGGCCCTTATGTCGAATTCTCGATCGAGGGGCCGGACTATTACCCGTGGGAACAGGGCCTGCTGCGCAACCCGCCGCAGGCGCGCGATGGTAAGGTCGCGATCCCCGATGGGCCGGGCTGGGGCGTCGAGATCGAGCCGTCCTGGCTCGACAAGGCCGCCTATCAGGTCACGGAGATCGGCGCGTGACCCTGGACCGCGCCGCACTGGTCGCCGAGGCCCTGCAGACGGGAACGCTCGCCGGCCTGCCGGGTGGGCACTTCATCGATGGGTGCTTTGTCGACTCCGTCTTTGGGCGTCGGATGGAGAGCTTCGATCCCGGCCGGGGCACGGCTTTCGCCACGGTCGCCGCCGGCGACGGCGCCGATATCGACCGGGCGGTCGCAGCCGCCCGCGCTGCGCTCTCCGGCCCATGGTCCCGACTGAGCCCCGCCGCGCGCGGCGACATCCTGATGCGGGCAAGCCACCTGATCGCCGAGCGCGCGGCCCGCTTCGCCGTGGTCGAGACGCTCGATTCCGGCAAGCGGCTGGCGGAAGCCGAGGGCGATGTCGGCGGCGTCGTGAAGGCTTTCGCCTATTATGCCGGCGCGGCCGACAAGCTGCATGGCGACAGCATGCCGCTCGGCCCCGATCATATCGGGCTGACGCTCGAGGAGCCGGTCGGCATCGCCGCCCAGATCGTGCCGTGGAACTATCCGCTCTCGACGGCGGCGCGGGGCATTGCGCCGGCCCTCGCGGCCGGCTGCACGCTCGTGGTCAAGCCAGCCGAGCAGACGCCCTTCACGACACTGATGCTAGCCGAGCTGCTGCACGAAGCAGGCCTGCCCGCAGGCGTGCTCAACGTCGTCGCCGGGACGGGTTCCGAGGCTGGCGCGGCGCTCGTCGCCCACCCCGGCATCGACCACATCACCTTCACCGGCTCGCTCGCGACCGGGCAGCGCGTGATGCGGGCCGCGGCCGAGCATGTCACCCGGCTGGTGCTGGAGCTCGGCGGCAAATCGCCCCTCGTCGTGCTGGCCGATTGCGATGTCGATGCGGCCGTGGCCGGGGTCATGGAAGCGATCTTCGAGAATGCCGGGCAGATTTGCTCCGCCGGCTCGCGCCTGATCGTCGAGGAAGCTATCGCCGAGACCCTGCTCGAACGCCTTGTCGCGAGCGCGCAGGGCTTGCGGCCGGGCCATGGCCTGAGCGATGCCGGGATCGGTCCGATCAATTCGGCGGCACAGCTCGCGCGCGTCGCGGCCCATGTCGATCGCGCCCGCGCCGCCGGCAATCGCATCCTGACCGGCGGGGCGGTCGTGCCGCCCGAGGATTGCGGCGGCGGCTGGTTCTACCAGCCGACCATCGTGCTCGCTGATGGCCCGGATGATCCGCTGGTGCAGGAGGAAATCTTCGGGCCGGTGCTGACCGTGCAGGTTGTCCCCGACTTCGAGGCGGCGATCGCTGCGGCGAACGCGACCTCCTACGCGCTGGTCGCCGGCATCTACACGCGCGATCACGCCAAGGCGTGGCGTTTCGCCCGCGCCGTCGATGCGGGGCAGGTCTATATCAACGAGTTCTTCGCCGGCGGCATCGCTATGCCCTTCGGCGGCAACCGCAAATCCGGTTTCGGCCGCGCCAAGGGCATGGCGGGCTTGCGCTCCTACTGCAAGCTCAAGAGTGTGGTGGCGCGGATCTGATCCGGGAGGATGACGAAGACGATGCCGAGCGATCTGTTCGCCAGTGATTTCAAGGCCGCGCCCTATTGGTGGGACGATGTGCCCCGGCCGGATCTGCCGCGCGCCGACCCGCCGCAGCAGGCCGAGGTCGTTATCGTCGGTTCCGGCTATACCGGCTTGCAGGCGGCGCTCCAGACGGCACGCGGCGGGCGTCGCACGGTCGTCCTCGATGCAGAGGCAGCAGGCTTCGGCTGCAGCACCCGCAATGGCGGCCAGATCTCGACCAGCGTGAAGCCGGGCTTCGACGAGCTCACCCGCCGCCATGGCCGCGAGCGCGCCTTCGCGATCATGCAGGAGGGCCGGAACTCTCTGCGCTATATCGGTGATTTCGTTCGCGACGAGCAGATCGATTGCAATTTCGGCATCGTCGGCCGTTTTCATGCGGCCCATGCTCCGGGCAAGTACGAGGAACTGGCCCGCAGCGTCGGGACCCAGCCGAAGGGGCTGGAGGTCGCCTGTCATGTCGTGCCGCGGTCCGAGCAACGCAGCGAGATCGGCTCCGATCTCTATCATGGCGGTGTCGTCTACGAGAGCCACGCCTCGATCAACCCGGCCCGCTACCATCAGGGCCTGTTGCAGCGCGTCGTCGCGGCCGGCGCGGAACTCGTGCCGCATTGCCCGGCGACGGGCATCGAGCGCATCGGGCAGGATTTCCTGGTCCAGACGCCGCGCGGCACGATCCGAACCCGCGATGTCGTCATTGCCACCAACGGCTATACCGGCCCGCTGACCGGCTGGTTGCGCCGCCGCGTCATCCCGATCGGCAGCTATGTCATTGCGACCGAGGAGCTCGAGCCGGCGCTGGTCGACAGGCTGATCCCGAAGAACCGCATCGTCAGCGACACCCGCAAGGTCGTCTATTACTACCGCGCCTCGCCCGACCGGCGGCGTATCCTGTTCGGCGGCCGCGTATCCCTCAGCGAGACCGATCCGCGCCGCAGCGGCCCGCTGCTCCATGCCGCGATGAGTCGGATCTTCCCAGAACTCGCCAACCGCAAGCTCAGCCACTCCTGGTGCGGCCTCGTCGCCTACAGCTTCGACGAATTGATGCATATCGGCCGGCACGAGGGCATGCACTACGCCATGGGCTATTGCGGCTCGGGCGTCGGCATGGCGAGCTATCTCGGCATGCGGCTGGGCCAGCAGGTGCTTGGCCTTGCGGAGGGCAGGACCGCCTTCGACGGACTGCCCTTCCAGACGCGGCCTTTTTACAGCGGCAATCCCTGGTTCCTCGCGCCATCCGTCCTCTACTACAACTGGCGCGACAGGCTGGCCCGCTAGAGCATTNGGACCGCCTTCGACGGACTGCCCTTCCAGACGCGGCCTTTTTACAGCGGCAATCCCTGGTTCCTCGCGCCATCCGTCCTCTACTACAACTGGCGCGACAGGCTGGCCCGCTAGAGCATTTTCAAGCGAAGTGGGCACCGGTTCGCGTGAAGAAAATGCGACAAAAGAAAAGCTCTAGAGTGGTCGCCCCGAATTCTCAGAGTGGACCTTATGGCCAGACCAATTTCGCCGGACTCTGCATGAGGCGAGACGTGCGGACGCCGCTGACCGGCCAACCGCGCGCTCATCTTTGGGGAACGCATCGTTCAAACGGGAGAACAGACACATGTCGCGCCAGCCGATCACGCCGACGAGAACGGCCCTTGCCCTCGTCCTGGGCCTTGGCCTGTCGAGCGCTGCGCCCGCCTGGGCCCAGGAACTGACCGTCGTCTCCTTCGGCGGCTCCTATCAGGAGGGCCAGAGCAAGGCGCTCTTCCAGCCCGCCGCCAAGGCCTTGGGCATCAAGATCAAGGAGGAGACCTATACCAGCATCGCCGACCTGCGCCTCAAGGTGAAGGCCGGCGCGGTGACCTGGGACGTGGTCGCCAGCGGCTCCGGCAGCGCCGCCCGCGCCGGCGCAGAGGGCATTCTCGAGAAGCTCGACTACAAGGTCATCGACACCTCGAATTTCCTGCCCGGCACTGCGCAGGATTATTGCGTCGGCGGCGACGTGTTCTCGACCGTGCTCGCCTGGAACACCAAGACCTACGGCCAGAACGGGCCGCAGAGCTGGGCCGATTTCTGGGACGTGAAGAAATTCCCCGGCAAGCGCTCCTATCGCAAGGGCGTGGCCGGCGCGCTGGAGCCGGCGCTGATGGCCGATGGCGTTCCCGCCGACAAGGTCTACGAGGTTCTGTCGCAGCCCGGCGGCATCGAGCGCGCGATCAAGAAGATCCGCGAATTGAAGCCGCATATCGCGGTCTGGTGGAGCTCGGGCGCGCAGCACGCCCAGCTCATGAAGGACGGTGAGGTCGACATGATCACCGGCTGGAACGGCCGCTTCGATGTCGCCGCCAAGGACGGCGCCAAGGTCGCCTATACCTTTAACCAGGGCCTGCTCGACTATGACTGTTTCGCGATCGCCAAGGGCGCGCCGAACAAGGATCTGGCGATGAAGTTCCTCGCCGAGGTCAGCAAGCCGCAATACCAGGCCGAATTCACGAAATACATCACCTATGGCCCGACCAACAAGAAGGCCTACGAGGGTGGTGCGATCGACGCGACCTATGCCAAGACGCTGCCGTCCCATCCCGACAATGCCGGCAAGCAGCTCACGATCGATCTGGACTGGTACATCAAGTACGAGGCGCAGGCCTCCTCCGCCTACCAGAACATGCTGACCGAATGAGGCAGGCCGGCGATCACGAGCGGCCGCGTGATGCGGCCGCTTCTGCCTCGGGCTCCACGACGGCTCTGCCCATAGCAGTCCGGCGGCTGAGCAAGGCCTATGGCGCGGTTTCCGTGCTGGATGAGATCGATATCGATGTCCGGCCCGGCGAGTTCCTCACCCTGCTCGGCCCTTCCGGCTCGGGCAAGACGACGCTCTTGATGGCGATCGCCGGTTTTCTCAGGCCCGACAAGGGCTCGATCCGCTTCGGCGAGCGCGAGGTCGTCCGCCTCGCGCCGCACAAGCGCGAGATCGGCATGGTCTTCCAGAACTATGCGCTGTTTCCGCATATGGATGTCGCCCGCAATGTCGGCTTTCCCTTGCGATTGCGCCGCGTGCCGGCCGCCGAGACCGCCCGTCGCGTCGAGGCCGCGCTGGAAATGTTCCAGCTCGGCGGTTTCGGGAGCCGCCGCATCGACCAGCTCTCCGGCGGCCAGCGCCAGCGCGTCGCGCTCGCCCGCGCCATCGTCTTCGAGCCGCGCATCATCCTGATGGACGAGCCGCTCTCGGCGCTCGACAAGCAGTTGCGCGAGCGCATGCAGATCGAACTGCGCCAGCTCCATGAGCGGCTGGGCACAACCACGGTCTATGTCACGCATGACCAGCGCGAGGCGCTGACCATGTCGGATCGCGTCGCGATCCTCGATCGCGGCCGCATCGCCCGCATCGACACGCCGCGCGCGATCTATGACGATCCCGGCAGCCGCTTCGTCGCCGAGTTCATCGGCGAATCGTCCTTCCTCGACGTGACGGTCACAGACGGCATCGCCCGTGCGGCCGGCGCCTCCATCCGCGCCTCGAACCTGCCGATGCGGCAGGGGCGCTGCACGATGGTGCTCCGGCCGGAGCGCCTGCATCTGCTCGGATCGGGCGAAGGCGAGGGCATGAACTGCTTCGATGGCCGCGTGACCGGCGCGGTCTATCAGGGCGACACGCTGTTGCTTCAGGTCGCGCTCGTCGACGGCAGCCCGGTCGCATTGCGTCTGACGACGCGCGGCGGCGAAGGTCCGCCGCCGGCGCCGGGAACGCCCGTCCGTATCGGCATCGCGGTCTCCGATACCGTCCTGCTGCCCGACGAGGCGAAGGGCGCGCCGTGACCACCGCGAGCGCCTTCGATCCCGCCCGCCCGGCGGGGGACGACCATGCCGCCGGCCTGCGGCGCGACCAGTGGCGCGAGCGCATGGCGCTGGCCGGCCTCGCGGCGCCCGCGCTCCTGCTCGTCACCGTCACCATGCTCGTGCCGGTCGGCTGGCTCTTCGGCCTGTCCTTCCTCGACGATAACGGCGCGCTGAGTCTCGAGCATTACCGGCGCATGCTGGCAGAGCCCTCCTATGGCCGGACCTTCCGCACCACCTTCGAGATCAGCTTCGTCACCACGCTGATCTGCATCCTGCTCGGCTATCCCCTGGCCTATTTCCTGTCCCAACTGCCGCGCCGGGCCGCCAATCTCTGCATGATCGCGGTGCTCTTGCCGTTCTGGACCTCGCTTTTGGTGCGCACCTATGCCTGGCTCGTGCTGCTTCAGCGCAGCGGCCTCATCAACACATGGGGCATGAAGCTCGGCCTCTGGAGCGAGCCCCTGCAGCTCGTCCACAACATGGGCGGCACGCTGATCGGCATGGTCCATATCATGCTGCCTTTCATGGTGCTGCCGCTCTACGGCACGATGCGCGCGATCGACCGCAACCTCTTGCGCGCCGCCGCCAGCCTTGGCTCGACGCCGGTCCACGGCTTCTGGACGGTGTTCTTCCCGCTCTCGCTGCCGGGGCTCGCGGCCGGCGCCTCGCTCGTCTTCGTTCTCTGCCTCGGCTTCTACGTGACGCCGGCGATGCTCGGCGGCGGCAAGGTGACGATGGTCTCGAACCGTATCGCCAACGATATCGAACTGTTCTTCAACTGGGGCGCGGCAAGCGCGCTCGGCGTCGTGCTGCTGGTGATCACGCTGGTCGTGCTGGTACTGGCGGCGCGGCTCTCGCGCGGCGCCGGCCTGTTCGGGGCGGGGCACTGAGATGGGCTGGCTCGATCGCCCCGCAAGCGACACGCAGATCAGCCATCGCGCGCGGCTCTGGCTCTATGCGGTCGGCGCGCTGGTCCTGGCCTTCCTCGCCATACCGACGCTGATCGTCATCCCGATGTCCTTCTCCCAGTCGCAATATCTGGAGTTCCCGCCGCGGGAATGGTCGCTGCGCTGGTACGAGGCCTATTTCTCCTCGTCGAGCTGGATGGCGGCGACCGCGACCTCGTTCAAGGCGGGCTTCTGCACGGCGCTGCTGGCGACCCCGCTCGGCACGCTCGCGGCCTATGGCCTGCATGCGTCGCGCCTGCGCTTCGCGGGGCTCGCGATCCTCGCCCTGCTGACGCCGACGATCGTGCCGGTCATCCTCGTCGGCGTCGCGCTTTTCTATGCCTATGTGCAGCTCAAGATGGTGAACTCCTTCCTCGGCATCGTGCTGGCGCATACGATGCTGGCCGTGCCCATCGTCATGATGATCGTCGGCTCGGCGCTGAAGAGCTTCGATCTCGATCAGGAGCGGGTGGCGCGCAGCCTCGGCGCGACGCGGACGCAGGCCTTCCTGCAGGTGACGGCGCCGCAGATCGGCTTCGCCCTCGTCACCTCGGCGGTCCTGTCCTTCCTGACCTCCTTCGACGAGGTCGTGGTCGCGCTCTTCGTCTCCGGCGGGGACAACGCTACCCTGACGCGGATGATGTTCCTGGCGCTGCGCGACCAGATCGACCCGACCATCGCCGCCATCTCGACGATCATGATCGTGATCACTTCGCTGCTGCTGGCGGTGTCCCAGCTCTTCGGCAAAAGCGAGACCTGAGAGGTCGCAAGCCATCAACAAAGCGCCGGCCGTGGGAACGGCCGGCGTCGTGGATAATCTGCTGGAAGCCTGGGTCTACTTCTTCGGATCGGAGGCAGGCGCCGGCTGGGTGGCCGCTTTACTCGCCCCGCCCACGGAAGCCGCGAGCAGTGCCTGCGTCGGATCGGCGCCCTCGAACCCGGCCTGCTTGAGGATCTCGTCGAGGATCGGCTTCTGCGCGGTGAAGCTGAGCAATTGGCTCGACAGGTCGCCAACCGCACCCGGCTGCTCACCGCCGGCCCCGCCATTCATCGCACCCGCGAGATTGCCGGCGCTGAAGATGCGGATATCCGAGATCTTCTCGATCGGCTTCATCGCCTGCGCCAGCGCAGCCGGCACGATGTCGACACGGGCCTTGTTGAGCTCGAACTCGATGATCGCCGGAGACAGGGCGTTGCGGGCTTCGTTCTTGGCCCGCTCGGCCCGCGCCTGCGCCTCGCCGAGCTCGATCACGCCAGCGGCGCGGATCTTGGCGGCGGCGGCTTCCGCCTCCGCCTCGATCTTGGTCGCGGCGGCGAGGTTCTCGGCCGCCTGACGCTCGGCCTCGGCCTTCACGGTGACCGCTGTGGCCTCCTGCTCGGCGATGCGGCGCGCGTCGAGCACGGCGATGCGCTTGGCGCGCTCGGCGATCTCGACCTCGCGGGCCGTCGTCACCTGCTCCTCGGCGGTGATGGCGGCGGCCTTGGCCTCGTCGGCCTTGGCGCGTGCGGCCTGCTCCTCCTCGGTCTTCTGAGCGACGGCGATCGCCGCCTCGATTCGGGCGGTCTCGGTGATCTTGCGGGCTTCCGCCTCGCGCTCGGCGATGCCGCGCTCGGCCGCGATGCGGGCGGATTCGCGCGCCTGCCGCGTCTCGGAATCACGTTCGGCGATGCCGCGTTCGGCTTCCAGCCGCGCCGTCTCCTCATTCAGGCGGGCGAGCTGCTCGGCCTTGGCCGCCTCGGCGCGGGTCTCGGCCGTCTTGTTGGCGATGTCGCGTTCCTGCGAGAGCTCGGCGTCGCGCTGCTCGCGCTCGATCGTCAGGCGGCGCAGCGAGGCTTCGCGGTCCTTGGTCGCGATCTCGACCTCGTTGTCGCGCACGATCTGGTTGCGCTCGCGCTTGCGTTCCTCGGTGATCTTGGTGAGCGCGGTCAGGCCTTCGGCGTCGAAGGTGTTGTTCGGGTTGAAATGCTTGATGTCGGTCTGGTCGAGCCGCGTCAGCGAGACCGATTCCAGCTCCAGGCCGTTCGACTGCAGGTCATGCGCGACCGCCGCCTGCACCGACTTCACGAATTCGGCGCGCTGCTCCTGCAGGTCGCGTAGCGACATGGTGGCGGCGACCGAGCGCAGGCCGTCGACGAACTTCGCTTCGACCAGCGCCTTCAGCGCATCAGCATCGTTGGTGCGGTCGCCCAGCGTCTGTGCCGCGAGCGCGATGTTCTCGGCGTCCGGCTTCACCCGGACATAGAACTCGGCGGTGATGTCCGCCCGCATCCGGTCCTTGGTGATCAGCGACTCGTTCTCGGCGCGCTTCACTTCGAGGCGCAACGTGCTGAGCGAGACCCAGGAATAGGAATGGAAGATCGGCAGGATGACCGAGCCGCCGTCGAGCACGACCTTCTTGCCGCCGAGGCCGGTGCGGACATAGGCCTTGTCGCGTGTCGCCCGCGTGTAGAGCGACGTCATGATGATGCCGATCACCACGACGGCGACGAGAATGCTGGCGGCGATGATGCCGAGCGTGAAGAAATCCATGTCTCAGACCCCCGTTGAAGCGCTACCTGCGACGCTGTCCGGAGCGGGAATGGCCTCGAACAGGCCATCCGCTCCATCGACGATCAGCACCAGCGTGCCCGTTGCCATCAGATGCCCCGGCGCCGCCCTGGCGCGCAGGATGTGAACATTGTCGTAGCGGTCCTTCACGCGGACCGCACCGGGATGGCCCTGGTCGAGCGGGCCGATCGTGACGGTGCCGATCAGGCCGATGAATTCGGCCTGGCTCAGCGCGTTGGTTTCGTCGCGCGGGATGACCTTGGCGATACCTCGGCTCGTCCAACGTGTCGTGGGTATCGCCGCCAGAGCGGCGGCCGGCACGGCGATCAGGAGCGGCAATGGCCCCAGCATCCGCGCGGCGAGGCTTTGCAGCGCGAAGCCGAAGACCGCGAAGGCCGTGAGAAGAATCACCGCCAGCACGAGGATCGGCACGCCGCCGGCATTGAGCCAGGACATCCAGCCGCCGAGCAGGCCGGCCTCATGGTCCCCCGGCCCGTGATGGCCGAGCCCGTCATCGAGCAGGCCGGAAGCCGAGGCGCCGATCAGGACCGAGACCAGCTCGATCACGCCGAGCCCGGCCACGACCATCAGCGCCACCCAGAAGGGCGCAGTGCCCGGCTGGATGATGTCGCCCATCAGCGCTGGCCTTCCCGGAAGGCCTTGAGCCTCGCCTCGATCGCATCCTCGCGCTGGATACGGCCGAGCTCCTCGACCTCGGCCGCGCCGGTCATCGGCTTGGCCGGGACGCCGGTGACGCGCTCGACGGCGGAAAGGGCCGCCGCGAGGCGCTGGTCGTTGCGCTGCGAGGGCGTGGCGGGATTGCTCGCCGCGACCGCACGCTCGGCGCGCTTGGCGTCTTCCAGTCGCTTCATTGCGTCGGCGCGGGCCGAGGCGATGCTGCGCAATGTGGCTTCCGCCTCGGCGATCTCGCCGGCATTCTCCGCAACGGCCTTGGCGAGCGCGGTGCGCTGCGCTTCCAGGTCGATCTGGACGCCGGTGGCGGCGCGGGCGAGGTCCTCGCGGCCTTTCTCCAGCCCCGTCTTGATCTTCTGGTCGAGGTCGCGGATCTCCTCGTCGAGATCGGCTGACTTGGCCTTGAGGCGATGGCCGGCGGCGACGGCGACGCCGAGCGCAGCCTTTGCCTCTTCGGCGATCTTCTCGATCTCGCGCACGGCCTGCTGGGCGACGGCGATGGCGTTGGCGCCCTCCGCCGCATCGACCGCATTGTTGACGACGCCGGCGATCACGCGACCGAGGCGGGCAAGGATTCCTTCGTTGGACATCGTGCTCTCCCTGTGTGTGTGAATTCCAGCCTGGACAGCGACGAGGACGCTGATCGTCGATCCCTGGAAGGACAGACGCGCCTCGGCAAAGTCGTTCCAGCCGCCGCGATAGCCATCCACCGAATAGGGGACGACAATCCGCCCATTGATGGTGGCGATGCTGATGCTGTCCGGGCCCTTGATGGCGAAAAGCTTGGAATCGAGGGGTATCTCGACGGTCGGCTCGTTTGGCTGCTGCCGGCTGTGGTCGCGCAGGGCCAAGGTCGCCATGCGCGAGGGCAGGCCGGTCTGCGCCCGGATCTCCTCATAGGCTTCCTCGTGTAGCGCAACGAGATTGGCGCCCGTCGTGCCGTCGAGAATGGCCATGGCCTGCCGGTAGGCGGCGAGCGTGGCGTTCAGTGCCGTGCGATCCTCGTCGCTGGGCGCCAGCAGAAGCGCCATCGTGGATTGAGGCTTCTTGACCATGCGACTGATATAAAGCACTTCATTGGTGCTTTCAAGGGTAGGAGTGTAACGCCACACGGTGTCATTCCGGGGCGCACCGGAGGTGCGAACCCGGAACCCACGACTGGATGGGACATTCCAAGCCGCATTACGAGCCGCTCACCCGGTCGTGGGTTCCGGGTTCTTCGCGGCGCGAAGCCCCGGAATGACAAAGGTTATCCGGCCAAAAAGCGATCCAGGAGTTGTCCAAGTCGCCTCAGCGATCCGCAACGAGCCCGCGACAGGCCAGCCGCACCAGACCCTCGATCTGGCGGTCGAGCTCGCGGCGGGGCACGGCGATCAGCTTCTCCTCCAGCCCGATCGCGACGACGCCGTGGACGGCCGAGAACAGGGTACGGCCCAGCAGGTTCCTGTCGTCCTCGTCGCGCTCCGGCACCAGCGTGCCCAGCGGCTGGAGGATGTGGCGGAACATCGTCATCTGCTCCGAAACGGCCCAGTCCGGGACCACCGCGCCCTCGGCCATGCGATGCTCGAAAAGCACGCGCCAGAGCTGCAGGTTGTCGCGGGCGAATGCCGAATAGGCGAGGGCGACGGAGACGAGGGCTTCGGTCGCCTCATCCTGCGACGAGGCGGGCGGCGCTGCCGCGCTCAGTGCAGTATCGAGCCGGGCGAGCGTGCGCGATCCGACGCGCAGCACGAGTTCGTCCATATCCGCGACGAGATTATAGATCGCGCCGAGCGAACAGCCGATCTCCTGGGCCAGCTCGCGCGCCTTCAGGCCGGCGAGGCCCTTCTCGGCAATCGCCCGTTCCGCCGCCTCGATGAGGTGCTCGCGCTGCCGGTCCCGTCGCGCTGCCGTGGTGGTCATCTCGCCGCTCTCACCTTTCCGCTTCTCACTTGCCTTGAACGTCGTTCAAAATATGCCTTGAACATCGTTCATGGATGCGCTACCCATTCTCTCGTGAACGATGTTCATAGCAGGGGAAAGCCAATGCTCAAGATGTTTCTCACTTTCGTTCGCGGCGGTGCTGCCATCGCCGAGGAACGCTTCGCCGACCGTAATGCCCTCCTGATCCTCGACCAGCAGATGCGCGATGCCGCCGTTGCCTTCGAGCGCGCCAAGAAGGCGCTGGCCATCGCGATCGCGCAGGACCGTCAGGAAAGCGAACGGCTCGCGGCCGGCAAGGCCTGCATCGCCGATCTGGAAAACCGCGTTGCAGCGGCGCTGGCGGCCGGCGACGAAAGCCTCGCCCGCGAGGGCGCCGAGACGATAGCCGCGCTGGAGGCCGACCGTGACGCTGCCGCGAGCGCGCAAGCGCTCTTCGCCACCGAGATCCTCCGCCTGCGCCGTCATGTCGCCCAGGCGCAGGCGCGCATTGCCGAACTCGATCGCGGCCGGCGCCTCGCCCGCGCCTCGGAGGCCGTCCGCCAGATGCGGCAGGGTCGCATCGAACCCGGCCCCACCCATGAGGCGACGCTGACTGAGGCCGAGCAGACCTTGAAGCGACTGCGCGAACGCCAGGTCGAAGCCGCTGCGGCGGAGACCGCGCTCGACGAGCTCGACGGTGCCGCTGCGGCTTCCGTCACCGAGAAGCTCGCAGCCAAGGGCTTCGGCCCGCGCCTGCGGACTACGGCCGAGGATGTGCTGGAGCGGCTGCGCAGCCGCCCGGCCGCCCCCGCCAATTGATCGCTACCTCGCAAGTCAACGGGAGATCGCCGTCATGAACCAGAATGTTCAGCCGCATAGCGGCGCCTGGGTCAGCTTCACCTACGCCTCCTTCTTCGCCGCCGCCGCGATGGTCGGCTCCGGCATCCTGTTCCTGCCTCTGGACTGGTGGGCCAAGGGCTATCTCGCAATGGGCTGCGTCATGCTCGTCCAGTCCTGCATCACCATGACCAAGACGGTGCGCGACATGCACGAGGCCTCAAAACTGGTGAACCGCATCGAGGATGCCCGCACCGAGCGCCTGCTGATGGATGCCGGCAAGCCGGTGCTTTGAGCCCACCGGTAAGTTCCGCTTAACCGAAAGATCGCATCGCCCGCCGCCGGCAAGGATTGCTTGGCGGGGGCGATGCGAACCTCCCTAGAACCGTCGCGAGCGCATGATGTTCGACACCTTGATGCTGAAACGGCGCTTCGCGCCGCTGTTCTGGGCGCAGTTCTTCTCCGCCTTCAACGACAATTTCCTCAAGAACGCGCTGGTCTTCATCATCCTCTACCGGCTCGCCGGTTCGCATGGCGAGGCGTTGGTGACGCTGGCGGGCGGGCTCTTCATCGCGCCCTTCTTCCTGCTCTCCGGCATCGGCGGGCAGATGGCCGACCGCTTCGACAAGGCGATGATGGCGCAGCGCTTGAAGCTCGCCGAGATCGGCGCGGCCGGTGTCGCGGCGCTCGGCTTCACGCTCCATTCCGTGCCGATGCTCTTCGCCGCACTCTTCCTGTTCGGCGTCATCGCCGCCCTGTTCGGGCCGATTAAATACGGCATCCTGCCCGACCATCTGAAGCGTGAGGAACTGCCGGCCGGCAACGCGCTGATCGAAGGCGCGACCTTCATCGCCATCCTGCTCGGCACCATCGCCGGCGGCCTGACGGCGCGCGAGGGCGGCGACGCCGCGCAACTCAGCCTGCTGATCATGGTCTTCGCGCTTGCCTGCTGGGTCGCGACGCTGTTCATCCCGAAGACGGGCGCGGCCGCGCCCGATCTCATGATCGACCGCAATATCCTGCGCTCGACCCGCGATCTCCTGAAAGACCTCTGGGCCGATGCCCAGCTCTGGCGCACCGGCGTCATGGTCTCGCTTTTCTGGCTGATCGGCGCCGTCGTGATGGCGCTGCTGCCGGCGCTCGTGAAGAACGGCATGGGCGGCACTGAGATGGTTGTCTCGGCCTATCTAGCCACCTTCGCCATCGCCATCGCCGTCGGTTCCGGCATCGGCTCCTTCCTGGCGAGCGGGCGCATCGTGCTCCTGCCTGTGCCGGTCGCCGGCGTGATCATGGGCCTGTTCGCGCTCGATCTCGGCTGGGCGGTCTCCGGCATCGCCGCGCACCAGCCGGCGCAGGACCTCGACGCATTCTTCGCCAATTCATCCGCCTGGCGCGTCGGCATCGACCTCGCCGGCCTCGCTATCGCCGGCGGCATCTTCATCGTGCCCTCCTTCGCCGCGACCCAGGCCTGGGCGCCGGCCGAGAAGCGCGCCCGCATCGTCGCCGCCGTCAACGGGCTTTCGGCCGCCTTCATGGTCGCTGGCGCGGCGGTCGTCGCCTTGCTGCAGGCGGCGGGCCTGACGCTCAGCCATCTCTTCATGCTGATCGGCGCCCTGACCATCGCGTCTTCCGTCTGGATCTTCCGGACGCTGCCGACCAATCCGCTCAGCGATTTCCTCTCGATCCTGTTCCGCGCCTTCTACCGTGTGGAGGTCACCGGCCGCGAGAACATCGCCAAGGCCGGCGATAACGCGATCATTGCCCTGAACCACGTATCCTTCCTCGATGCCGCGCTGGCACTCTCGATCCTCGACAAGGAGCCGGTCTTCGCCATCGATCACGGCATCGCCCAGCGCTGGTGGGTGAAGCCTTTCCTGAAACTGACGCGGGCCATGCCGCTCGATCCCTCGCGCCCGCTGGCGACGCGCTCTCTGATCAGTGCGGTCAAGAACGGGGAGAGCCTGGTGATCTTCCCGGAGGGGCGCCTCACCGTCACCGGCAGCCTGATGAAGGTCTATGACGGCGTCGGCATGATCGCCGAGAAATCCGGCGTGCCGATCATGCCGGTTCGCATCGAGGGGCTGGAAGCGACGATCTTCTCGCGCCTGACCCGCGAGCAGGTGCGCCGCCGCTGGTTCCCCAAGGTGCGCGTCACCGTGCTGGAGCCGGTCTCGCTGACCGTTCCCGACGAACTCAAGGGCAAGCCGCGCCGCCAGGCGGCGGGGGCGGCGCTTTACCAGATCATGTCGGACCTGATCTTCCGCACCACCGACATCGACCGCAGCGTTTTCGAGGCTGTCGCCGAAGCCGCCAAGATCAACGGCAAGGGCCGCGTCGCGGTCGAGGACCCGATCACGGGCATGCTGACCTACAAGCGCCTGCTGATCGGCGCCGAGGTGCTCGGCCGCAAGCTGATGCCGCTGGCGGAGAAGGGCAAGGCGATCGGCGTGATGCTGCCTAACGCCAATGGCGCGGCGGTGACGCTGCTCGGCCTGATGTCGGCGGCGCGCGTGCCGGCGATGATCAACTTCACCGCTGGCGCCGGCAACATCGCCGCCGCCTGCAAGGCGGCGCAAGTCCGGACCATCGTCACCTCGCGCGCCTTCGTCGAGAAGGGCCGGATGGGGCCGCTCATCGAGGCGCTCTCGGCGGATGTAAAGATCGTCTATCTCGAAGATGTCCGCGCCACCGTCTCGACCGGTGACAAGCTCAAAGCGCTCTGGCGCCATGGCCGGGCGATCGAGCCCGCGAAGGGCTCGGACCGTGCCGCGATCCTGTTCACCTCGGGTTCGGAAGGTGCGCCCAAGGGCGTCGTGCTCAGCCATGCCAACATGCTGGCCAATGCGGCGCAGGCGGCGGCGCGCATCGATTTCGGCCGGCGCGACAAGGTCTTCAACGTCCTGCCGGTCTTCCACTCCTTCGGCCTGACGGCGGGGTTGATCCTGCCGCTGGTCTCGGGCGTGCCGGTCTATCTCTATCCCTCGCCGCTGCACTACCGGATGGTGCCGGAACTGGTCTATGGTTCGAACGCGACGATCCTGTTCGGCACCGACACTTTCCTCACCGGCTATGCCCGCGCCGCCCACCCCTATGACCTGCGCTCGCTGCGCTACATCGTGGCCGGGGCCGAGCCGGTGAAGGACACGACGCGGCGGACCTATGCGGAGAAGTTCGGCCTGCGCATCCTCGAAGGCTATGGCGTCACCGAGACCGCGCCGGTGCTGGCGCTGAACACGCCGATGTTCAACCGCTTCGGCACGGTCGGCCGGATCATGCCGGGCATGGAAGCCAGGCTGGAGCCGATGCCGGGCGTCGAGGAGGGCGGCCGTCTGCATGTCCGCGGCCCCAACATCATGCTGGGCTACCTGAAATCGGAGAATCCCGGCGTGCTCGAGCCGCCGCCCGAGGGCTGGCACGATACCGGCGACATCGTCGTCATCGACAAGGACGGCTTTGTCACAATCAAGGGCCGGGCCAAGCGCTTCGCCAAGATCGCCGGCGAGATGGTCTCGCTCGCCGCGGTCGAGGCGCTCGCCGCCGAATGCTGGCCGGGCGTGCTCTCGGGTGTCGCCAGCCTCCCCGATGCGCGCAAGGGCGAGCGGCTGGTGCTGGTGACCCAGCAGAAGGACGCGACGCGCGCCGCCTTCCAGGCCTTCGCCAAGGGGAGGGGCGCCGCGGACCTGATGATCCCGGCCGAGGTCATGGTGGTGCCGGCCGTGCCGGTGCTCGGCTCCGGCAAGCTCGACTTCGCCGGCATCTCCAGGCTGGTGAAGGAACGGGCCGCGTCGCCCGCGCCTCAGCCGGTGGAGGTCTGATGCTCGGCTTCTGGCTGAAGGCGCTGACCCGGCCGACGCTCGACCTGACGCTGACCACGGCGCCGGGTCAGCAGACCCGCATCATCGAACGGCCCGGCGCCGTTCTCGACGATGCCGAGCTGGCGGCGCTGGTCGAGCATTTGCGCACGGTCGCGGGGCGGACGCTGGCGCAGGGCGCGCTGACCTATGGCGTCTTCTCCGGCGAGCGCGAGCGCCTGAGCCAGAGCATCGTCACCCTGATCAGCGAGACCGCGACCGGCCGCCCGATTGCCTTCAATGCGCTCGCCCAGATGCCGCTGACGCTGAACGGCGAGCCCGAGCAGGTCACCCATCTCGGCCTCGTCATGGTCGATCCCGAGGTGCGCGGCCGCGGCCTCTCCTGGGTGCTCTATGGTTTGACCGTGCTGGTGCTCTTCGTCCGTGGGGGCTTACGCCCGCGCTGGATATCCAACGTCACGCAGGTGCCGGGCGTGGTCGGCATGGTCTGCGAGACCTTCTCGGAGGTCTATCCCTCGCCCGATCCCGGCAGCCGCCAGATCTTCGCGCATCTGACGCTCGCAAGGCAGATCATGCGCGATCACCGCCATGTCTTCGGCGTCGGTCCCGAGGCTGGCTTCGACGAGGCGAATTCGGTCATCACCGATGCCTATACCGGCGGCTCGGACGACTTGAAGAAGAGTTTCGAACAGGCGACGCATCATCGCGAGGAGCGCTACAACACGTTCTGCCGCGACAAGCTCGACTACGGCCGCGGCGACGACGTGCTCCAGCTTGGCCGCATGGACCTCGCGGCGGCGCGCCGCTACCTGCTGGGGCAGGTTCCACGCGCCTCGCTGCCCGGGCTCATCGGCGCCTCGGCCTTCCTGCTGGTGCAGCGCCTGCTGCTGCCGCTGGTACACTGGCTTGACGATAACAGGCGCTTCGGCACGTTGCGTCCGCGCCCCGCGAGGTCGAAACCATGATCCCCGGCTTCAGCTACGAGCTTTTCGCGACCCGCAATATCGGCTTCGTCTCGGAGGCCGAGCAGGCGCGGCTCAGGCAGGCGACGGTTTTCGTCTGCGGTGTCGGCGGCATGGGCGGTGCGGCCTTCATGGCGCTGGTCCGGGCCGGCATCGGCCGCTTCGTCATCGCCGATATCGACGTCTTCGAGATCTCGAACCTGAACCGGCAGGTCTTCGCCAATGCGGGCACGATCGGCCGGCCGAAGGCGGAAGCGGCGGCCGAGGCCGCGCGCGCCATCAATCCGGAGATCGAGATCGAGGTGCTCGGTGCCGAATGGGTCGAGCGCCTGCCCGAGATTGCCGGCCGTTGCAAGGTGATCGTCAACGGCATGGACGATATTGCCGCCGGCCTCCATCTCTACCGCACGGCCAAGATGGCTGGTGCGACCGTGATCGACGCCTATATGGCGCCGCTGCCCTCGGTGATCGTGGTGCGCCCCGGCGATCCGCGCCCGGAGGAGCGACTGGGCTTTCCGACGCTCAGTAAGGATTGGCGGACACTCTCGGATGACGACAAGCGGGCGGCCATGCTCTGCGAGGTCACGCATGTCATGCTGCATTCGCGCTCGCGCCATCATGTCGACCTCGCCATCGCCGGCGAGGTCGCGGCCGGGCGGCGCAGCCGCATGTCCTTCGCGCCGATGGTGATCACGACGGGCATGATGATGGCCTATGAGGCGATCGCGCTCGTGCTGGGCCGGCAGACCGGCACCGATTGCCGCGGCTGGTTCTTCAATCCCTACCGCCCTGCGGTGGAGCGGCCCTGGCCGGCGCCGGTCGCGGCGCTGCTAAAGCCCTTCGTGGCGCGGGCACTCGCCAAGATGGTCTCCGGCCCATGACCGGCGGCTTCGCCAATCCGGGTCTTGTGGCGGATTCGATCGTCGATCTCTGCGGCGCGCTTGGCTTGGCCGTCGCGATGATGACATTGCGCCGGCGCGATCCGCGCGGCGCGCTGGCGCGGCGCTTCTTCGTCGCGATGGGGCTGGTCGCGGCGCTCTTCCTGCTGAGGGCGCTCGGCTGGTGGAGCGGCAGCGTCCTGCTCGGGCGGCTGGCGCTGGCTTGCGCCGCCCTCTTCCCGCTCGGCGCGCTGATTGTCACCGAAGGCATGCTGCGGCGTCACGCGCCGCGCCCGGTCAAGATCGCGGTGCTCACCGGCTCGCTCCTGCTGGTTCTAGCCAGCCTTCTCGGTCTCGACGATTCCGGCTGGTTCTACGATCTGGCGCTGGCCGGCTTCCAGCTCCTGACGATCGCCGTCTGCGGCATCCTGCTGTTCCGCCGTGATCAGACCGCACTCACCGCGTCCGAGAACACCAGCGTCTGGCGGCTCGGACTGTGCGCTTTCCTGATCCTGCCCTTCGCCCTCAGCGATTTCCGCGAATTGCTGCCGGGTCTGCCGGTCAGGCTCGGCGGCGTCGGTGCCTTGCTGCTGGTCTCGATCCTGCTGGTCACCGGAGGGGCGGCGCCAGCCCGGCGGCAGCGCTTCGCGATGCTCAGCCTGCGCGTCGTGGCTGCGCTGCTCCTGGGTCTCGCGGCGGCCCTCGTCACCCCGGAAGCGAGCTTCGCCCATGTCGCGCGGCTTTGCGCCGTGGCGCTCGCCGGCGTGCTCGCGATCGCGCTGGCGGTCGATGCCTTGTCGAGCGCCTTCGACGCGGAGGCGCCCGGCGTCCTCGACTCGCTCGCCCGGTCGAAGGCCGGCACGCGCGAGGCCTTGATCGCGCAGCTCGCGGCCCATCCGCTCTTCACGAACGCCCGCCGGCTCAACGAGACCGCACTCGCCGAATACGATCCAGCCATCCTGCGGCCGGCTTTGCACGGCATCGGTGTGCTCCATGCTTCCGGCCGCGGCTGGCCCTGGCCACCGACCGATCCGGCTGCCGAGCGATTGTTCGCACTGATGGCCTCACAAGCCGCGAGCCATCTGCTTGTGCTGGGCGAGACGCCGCTCGACTTGCTGCTGGTGACTGTGCCGGTGGTCTCCGCCGATCCCGCGACCGAGACGGCGCTGGCTTTGGTGCGCCGCCTGCTCGCGACGGCCCCGAGCGAGGCCACTGCATGATCGAGATCCGCAGCAACGACCGCAAGGCGGCCTTCGCCGTCACGGCAAACGCCTATCCGGCGAACAGCGCCTATGTCCCGCCGATGTGGTCGGATTTCGACCGTATGCTCGATCCGGCGCGCAATCCGCTGGTGACACAAGGGCACGGCCGCTTCGAACTGTTCACGGCTTTGCGCGACGGCCGGCCGCTCGGCCGCATCGTCGCGACGATCCACGACGCCTCCAACGCCCGGCACGGGATGAGGCGCGCCCAGTTCGGCTATTTCGACTGCGCCGACGATGCCGAGATCGCATCGGCTTTGCTTGGCGCCGCGGAAAGCTGGGCGCGGGAGCGCGGCATGGCCGAGCTCGTCGGCAATTTCAATCTGACCGCGATGCAGCAGGCGGGTGTCGTCACCGGCGGCTTCGACAACGCGCCCTTCACCGACATGCTCTGGAGCCCGCCGCATGTCGCGCGACTGCTCGAAGCGAACGGCTACGCGGCAACCTTCCCGATGACGACCTTCCGGATCGATCTCGCCGATATCGATCCGCGCGGCTTGCTCGGCCCGAAGCAGCAGGAAATCCTCGCCGACCCCGACTATCTGTGGATGCCGATCGATCGCCGCCATTTCGCCGAGCGACTCGAGGATTCCCGGCTCATCCTCAATGACGGCTTCGATGCCAATCCGATGTTCGTACCCCCGACGGCCGAGGAATACCGCTTCCAGGCCGACGACATGATGTGGGTCATCGACAAGCGCATCTCGACCGTCGTCCATCACAAGGGCGAGCCGGTCGGCGCGATTATCGCGATTCCCGATCTCAACCCGCTGGTGAAGGCGACCGGCGGGCGGATGGGCCTGAGCTTTCCCTTCCGTTTCCTGCGGCATCGCTGGACCAACCGGCGCGCCGTCATTGTCTACCAGTCGGTCGCTCGCGCCTTCCATAATCGCGGCTTGAACGGTGCGATGCTGTTCAAGGTCGCGACTGCGCTCAAGGCTGCCGGCTATACGGAACTCGGCGGCACTTGGATCGCCGACGTCAACGGCCCGAGCCTGCGGCAGGCCGAGAAGGCGGGGGCGAAACCGCTGCACCGCCTGCATCTCTTCGCCAAGTCTCTGCGGGATTGAGCGATGCTCGGTAGCGACCTGTTCCGGGAGTTGATCGCCGAGGCCAGCCTGGCGCCAAGCGTTCACAATATCCAGCCGACACGCTGGCGTCTGCTTGCGGCGGATACGGTGCTCCTGCTGGAGGACGGACAACGGCGCCTGCCGGCGGCCGACCCGACCGGGCACGATGTCCGGCTTTCGCATGGCGCTGCGCTAGAAGGCCTGTCGCTGGCCTGCGGCCGCCATGGCCTGCGGATCGCGCAGGTCGCGCTGGACGATCGGGAGGGAGAGATCTCCGGGCTACGCGTGATCGCGCGCCTGACGCTTGCCTCCGGCGGGGCAGCGGACCCGCTCGCCTCGGCGGTCGCAGGTCGCCGCTCCTGGCGCGGTCGCTTTCTGCCGGCCGATGCGGCGCTCCGGGACAGCCTTCAAAAGCTCGCCGCCGAGCCCGACCTCCTCATCGTCCCGCCGGGCTCTGCCGTGACGGAGATCGCGGAGCTGGCGGACCGCGCCGGCTTCCATTTCCTGTGCGAGGACGAGCATCGGCGCGAGCTGCTCGCCTGGATGCGGCTGTCGCGCCGCCACCCGCGTTATGATCGTGACGGCCTCAATGCTGAGGCTATGACCTTGGGGAGCGTCGAGGCGATAGGGGCCTCGCTCGTGCTCGGGCCCTTGTTCCCGGTTCTGAGACGCATCGGCCTTGCCGAGCCACTGACGCGGGAGCGTACGAAAACGGCGGCGGGTGCGATTGCCGTCTTTCACAGGCCGCTCGGCGAGGATCCGCTGGAGACCGGGCGCGCCTTCTATCGCGCCTGGCTTGCGCTGGCGGCGCAGGAGCTCTGCGCCTGTCCGATCTCGGTGCTGGCCGACTGGCCCGTCAGCAACGCCGCTCTCGTCGCGCGCCATCCGCTGCCGGCCGGTCGCAGGCTCGTCAATGTCTTCCGGTTCGGCCGGATACCGCCCGGTGCCGGTGCAGCCCGGGCACGCCTGCCTCTCGGCGAACTGATCGTCTGACGGTCCCCTCAGTCGCGTTTCCGCCGGGAGCGAAAGCGATTGAGGAGGCCGAGGCACCACAGCGCGAAGCGGGCCATCGGCTTTTGCAGGAACGGCACGTCCGCGGCGAGCAGCAGCAGGCCGAGCGGCAGCATCCAGGCGCCGAGCAGAGGCAGGAACGAGAAGATCCCGCCGGCGATCAGGGCGATGCCGGCGGGAATGCGGACCAGCCGGGAATCGGGATGACGCAGCCATCGCAAGCCTGCGGCCAGCCGGGGCGGCAACTCGCGCTCGATATGCTTGAAAGCGCGGCGCAGTTCCTGTCTGGACGAGAGCGACTGCATGATCTGGTGCTAACGGACGACGAAGCCTTGCCGGCGCCCCTTGGACGTGCGGCAGGAGCAATCGTCCCCGAGGGAGGCAGGTCGTGCCAGGGTGCATTGCCGTGCCGGCGTTCGGCAATGACGCCCGAGCCCGCTCGTCCGCTCCGCGTGGCGATAGGACCTGCCCGATGATGCGCTCGGCTCGTAGAAGCGCGGGCTGGGGGCGCCGGCTCCGACCGGCGGCCCGGCACCCGGAATCCCGCCCTGGCTCGAACGCAGCCGGATATCCGGCACATTGTCCGTGATCGAAGGCGGCCCAAGGCCTTGCCGCGGGCCGCCGGGATAGAGCGGGCCATTGCCCGGCGTCGCGTCGAACTGGGCGCTGGCGGGCAGCGAAACCAGCACGGTCAGCAGGGTCGCCGTCGCTGCGATGAGATTGCGCATCATGCCGTTCCTGTTCTCCCGAAATGGCTCACTGGTCTAGTCATCCAGGGCGATGAGCATAAGGCCGGTCTCGTGATCGCGCCGCTTTTTCAGGTAGCTCGGCTGTTCGGTCAGGATGATCTCCAGCGTCGGGCGGACGATGCCCTTGTCGAGATGCCCCGCGACCGCGCTGCCATCGAGGCGGCCGAGAACGGCATGGACATGGACGGCCGGTTCGCCGTCTGGCTCGACGGCGATGTCCCCGGTCAGCGAGGCGACCTCCACCTGCTCATCGACCGGAATCGGCTCATAGGCCTTCGTCGCCCAGTCGAAGAAGCTGAGCTCCGCCCGTTCGAAGGCGCCGATCGCCTTGAAACTCGCGGCCGTCAGCCGCTGGTCGCGGCCGAAGGCTTTCAGGCAGGCCATGGCCTCGTCGCCGGCATCCAGGATGATGGCGAAGATCTTCTGCCCGTCGGCTTCGTGGATCAGCTTGTGCCGCATTGTCCAACCATCTGCTTGCGTCAGCCTGGGAACGCGAGGCGGATGGTCCTGTTCCGGGTTTCAGTGCTCCGGGCTGATCACCGAGGTGATCTCCGACCAAAGTTTCCAGCCCAGTGCCTGATACAGGGCCCGGCCCTCCGACGTCGCTATCAGGGTGCCTTGGCTCGCGTCGCGTTCCATGGCGCGGCGCGTCAGGGCACCCATGACCGTGGTTCCAATCCCAGCCGCCGATGCGCCGCCTGCGTGAGGATCTGGTCGTAGACGGCATGTCCATGAGTCAGGCCGGCTTGCCGATCTCCAGCCACAGGCCGGTCGGCACGGCTTCCGGGGCCGGGTATCCGCGTGTGAGGGCATAGCCGGAAGCCCAGGTTTCGATGGGATTCATGGTTCGATCTTCGCTCGTCAAACGGGCGGAGAAGGCCCGGCCCGCACGATCCCGGCGCATATAAGCGCACCGAATAGAGGACGGAAATATATCATAGCGCGCGGCCGCTCCGTTCCCGGGCATGCCCGCTAAGATCGCCGCAGCGTCAAAAGGCGCTCGGCTGTCGAACCTGCGCGACCCCTCGGGTCCCGCGCTCTCGCCGGTCGGCAAAACGGGGAACCATGATGACCGCTCATTTTTCGGCCGGACGCTGCCTTTCCGCCGCCGCCTTCACCCTGTCGTTCGCGTTCGCTGCCACGACGCCTGCCTCTGCCCAGCAAGGCGCCATCCCGCTGCCGGCCGCGGTCAAGTCGGCCGGACAGATAGTCGTCGGCATCGAGACCACCTATCCGCCGATGGCCTTCAAGGACCCGAAGACCAATGAGCGCGCCGGCTTCAATGTCGAGCTCGTCAATGCCATCGCTCGGGAACTCGGCATCTCCGTGAAGTGGGAGGAGATGAGCTTCGAACAGCTCATGACCTCGTTGACGACCGGCCGCATCGACATGATCGGCACCGCGATCAGCGACCTGCCGTCCCGCCGCGAGAAGCTGACCTTCGTCGACTATCTCGCGACCGGTGCGCAGCCCTTCGCCCTGGCGGCCAAGGCTGGCGAACTGAAGAGCAATGCCGATCTCTGCGGCAAGACGGTCGGCGCGCCCCGCACCACGAGCTACATGCCGGTGACGGCGGCCTGGAGCGAGAAGAACTGCGCCGGGGCCGGCAAGCCCGCGATCACGGTGAACGGTACGGCCGGCGCGACCGCGACCCGGCTCGAACTGAAGCAGGGCCGACTCGACGCAGCCGTGCTCGGGCCAGAGTATGTCGCCTATCTGATGGCCGACGAGCCCAATACCTACGCCTTAGTCGGCGAGCCCTTAAACAAGACCCTGTTCGGCCTCGCCTTCGACAAGAAGAACGCCGAATTGCGCGACGCCGCCGCCAAGGCGACCGCGGCGGTGATGAAGAATGGCGGCTATCAGCAGGCGCTGAAGAAATTCGGCCTCGAACGGCAGAGCCTTCCCGAGCCGACCATCGACGCCGGCCAGTGATGCTGGTCCAGGAGGTCGGCGCGGACAGCAAGCAGATGAAGGCCGTGATGCTCGCGCAATTCGGCGGGCCGGAGGCGCTGGTCTGGGGCGACGTCCCGGCCCCGCGCGCCGGGCCGGGCGAGATCGTGCTGCGCGTCCATGCCGCTGCGCTGAACTATGCCGACCTGCTGCAGCGGCGCGGCACCTACGGCATCGAGCAGAGCCTGCCGCGGATCATCGGCTATGAATGCTCGGGCGTCATCGCGGAGGTCGGGGCCGGCGTGTCCGGCTGGCGCGTCGGCGATCCCGCCTGCGCCCTGGTGTCGAGCGGGGCCTATGCCAGCTTCGTTGCTTCGCCCGCAGCGCAGGTCCTCCCGATCCCGACCGGTATCGACCTCGTCGAGGCAGCAGCCTTGCCCGAGGCGGCCTGCACCGTCTGGTCGAATGTGCTCGACCTCGGCGCCCTCCAGGCCGGCGAGAGCCTGCTCGTCCACGGCGGCGCCGGCGGCATCGGCTCCTTCGCCATCCAGGCGGCCAGGGCGATCGGCGCCCGCGTCTTCGCCACGGCCGGCAGCGCCGAAAAGCTGGGTCGCTGCCGCGATTTCGGCGCCGACCGGGCGATCTCCTATACGGACGAGGATTTCGTCGCGGTGATCGAGGCCGAGACCGGCGGACGCGGCGCCGACGTCATCCTCGACAATATGGGCGCCGCCTATCTCGGCCGGAACGTCGCGGCGCTCGCCTTCGACGGCCGCATCGCAATGATCGGCCTGCAGGGCGGACGCGACGCCGAGATCAATCTCGGCGCGATGATGCGCAAGCGTGCGGCGCTGTTCACGACCTCGCTGCGCGATCGGCCGCCCGCCGCCAAGGCGCGGATCGTCGCCGGGGTTCTGCGTGACCTCTGGCCGCATGTCGCCGCTGGCTGCATCCGCCCCGTCATCGATCGCAGCTTTCCGCTGGCGGAGGCCGCCGCCGCCCATCGCTACATGGAAAGCGGCAGCCATGTCGGAAAGATCCTGCTGCTCGCGCCGGAGTCCGCCTGAGCCGGCGGCAAATCTCCGGCGGCAAGTCTTTTGCTTACCCACCGCCTATCACCGACGACCTCAAGCCATCGAGGCCAGATGACCGCTGAAACCGAACACCTCATCATCGTCCCGCGCCGGCATTTCGGGCGGATCATCGGCGCAGGCGTGGTCTGCATCGCGCTCGCCGCGGTCGTACGCGCCTTCGCCGTCGGCCAGATCGAGTGGGACTATGTCGCCGAATTCCTGACCGTGCCGGCGATCCTGACCGGCCTCGTCAACACCATCGTCATGGCGATCCTGGCGATGGTGCTGGGCATCACGCTCGGCGTCGTCTTCGCGGTGATGCGACTCTCGGCCAATCCCGTGCTCTCGAACACGGCGATCGGCTATATCTGGTTCTTCCGGGCCGTGCCGGCGCTGCTGCAATTGCTGCTCTGGTTCAACCTCGCGCTGGTCTTCCCGACGCTCGGCATCCCCGGCCTGTTCGCGTTCAAGACCGTCGACGTGATGACGCCCTTCGTCGCGGCTTTGCTCGGGCTCGGCATCCAGCAGGGCGCCTTCACCGCGGAAGTGGTGCGCGCCGGCCTGTTATCGGTCGACAACGGCCAGTACGAGGCGGCGCAGACGCTGGGCATGACGCGGCTCCAGCTCCTGCGACGGATCATCATGCCGCAGGCGATGCGCGTGATCGTGCCGCCGATCGGCAACGAGTTCATCGGCATGGTGAAGCTGACATCGCTGGCGAGCGTCATCCAGTTCGCCGAGATCCTGCATAGCGCGCAGAACATCTACTACGCCAATTCGCGGGTCATCGAGCTGCTGATCGTGGCGGCGATCTGGTACCTGGTGGTCGTCACCGTGCTCAGCCTGATCCAGGGTCGGATCGAGGCCTATTACGCCCGCGGCGTCGCCGCGCCGGCGCAGCGCTGAGGAGCAGGCCATGACCGACACCCTGCCTCAGGTCCGCACGACCGATCCGGATCATCTCGCCGCCGGCGCCCCGCTCGTTCTTGCCGAGAGGGTCGAGAAACAGTTCGGCCCGCTCAAGGTGCTGAAGGGCATCGACATCGCCGTCCCCAAGGGCGAGGTGCTCTGCATCATCGGCCCCTCCGGCTCGGGCAAGAGCACCTTCCTGCGCTGCATCAACCAGCTCGAGCGCATCGATGGCGGCGCGCTCTGGGTCTCCGGCGAGCGCGTCGGCTATCACCGCGAGGGCAACAAGCTCTACGAACTGGACGACAAGGCCATCGCCCGCCAGCGCCGCTCGATCGGCATGGTCTTCCAGCGCTTCAACCTGTTCCCGCATCTCACCGCCCTGCAGAACATCATCGAGGGACCGGTGCAGGTGCTGCGGGAGCCGGCCGCGGAGGCGACGAAGCGGGCGCTCGCCCTGCTGGAGCGGGTCGGCCTCGCCGACAAGCGCGATGCCTATCCCTCGCAGCTTTCCGGCGGCCAGCAGCAGCGCGTCGCCATCGCCCGCTCGCTCGCGATGCGGCCCGAACTGCTGCTCTTCGACGAGCCGACCTCGGCGCTCGATCCGGAACTGGTCTCCGAGGTGCTCAAGGTCATGCGCGACCTCGCCGAGACCGGCATGACCATGATCTGCGTCACCCACGAGCTCGGCTTCGCGCGTGACGTCGGCCATCGCGTCGCCTTCATGGACCAGGGCCAGATCGTCGAGCTCGGCGATCCGCGCACCGTGCTGACCGATCCCACGGAGGCGCGCACCCGCGCCTTCATCAACGCCGTCCGTCATTGACCAAGAAGGGGAACACCATGTCCAAGAAGACCGTCCTGCTCGGCCTCACGGCCATCGCGCTCTGTGCCGCCACCGGTTTCGCCCAGGCCCAGAGCCTGCCGGCGCGCATCCTGGAGAAGAAGACGCTCTCCGTCGCCAATGTGCCGAATTACCCACCGCTCGAGTTCAAGGATCCCAAGACCGGCACGCTGACCGGCCTCGACATCGATCTCGGCAATGCACTGGCCCAGAAGCTCGGCATCACCATCAAATGGGAGGAGATCAGCTTCGAGGGCATGATCCCGGCGCTGACCACCGGCCGCGTCGACATGATCCTGTCGGGGATGAGTGACCTGCCGAGCCGGCGCGAAACGCTCGATTTCGTCGATTATCTCGCCTCGGGCGCACAGTTCTACACCAATGCCGACCGCAAGGACGAGTTCAAGGATCTCGCCGCGCTTTGCGGCAAGAAGGTCGGGGCCAGCCGCCGCACCTCCTTCCCGAAGGAGATGGAAACCTGGAGCAAGGAGAACTGCGAGGCCAAGGGCAAGCCGGCCATGCAGATCGTCGGCACCGAAGGCTCGGCCGACGCCCGCACGCAATTGCGCCAGAAGCGCCTCGACGCCGCGGTGCAAGGCAGCGAGACCTTGCCCTATCTGATGGGCCAGGAGCCCGGCGTCTACGCCATCCTCGGCACGCCCTTCACCACCGTCTATCAGGGTCTCGCCTTCGCCAAGAAGGACACCGAATTGCGCGACGCCGTCGCCAAGGCTTTCGCCACCATGCTGGCTGACGGCACCTATGCCGCCGTGCTGAAGAAATGGGAGCTCGGCGAGGCCAAGGTCGACAAGCTGATGATCAACGGCGAAGCCAAGAACTGATCACGTCATAATCCGCATCCGTCGCGCCCCGGCCATCCGGCAGGGGCGCTCCTCTCGAAAGACGACCCTCATGCTGACCGACTTCCCTCATCGCGTCGCCAATCTCGCCGACCCCGCGCCGGACTATCCCTGGCCGGAGGGCTATCGCAGCGCGGTCTTCCCGGCCTTCGACGTCGATGCCGAGACCGCCTGGCTGAACTACGATGCGAAGAACACCGACCGGCTGGTGACCCTTTCCCATGGCGGCTACGAGCAGCGCGTCGGCGTGCCGAAGATCCTCGAGCAGCTCCGCCTCATGGAGATCAAGGCGACCTTCTTCATTCCGGGCTGGGTCGTCGAGGTGCATCCGGCGATGTGCGAAGCCATCGCCAAGGACGGGCACGAGATCGGCCATCACGGCTATTCGCACAAGCGGCCGGAACCCGGCGACCTCGCCGTCGACAAGGAAGAGATCGACAAGACGCTCGACATCTTCAAGCGCATCCTCGGCGTCACGCCGGTCGGCTACCGCGCCCCCTCGGGCGAGAACTACGACGAATTGCTCGGCTATCTCCGCGACAAGGGCATTCTCTATTCCTCGTCTTTCCGCGACGACATCCGGCCCTATCGCCACAAATTGCGCGACGGCTCGAAAGGCCCGATCGAATTACCGGTGGACATGTATTTCGACGACTGGCTCTACGGCCTGTCGCAGCGCTTCTCCCCGCGCCCGATGTTCCCGAAGGAGCATGTGCTTTCGATCTGGAACGACGAGCTCGACCAGCTCCGCGAATGGGGCGGCCTCGTCTCGATGGTGATGCACCCGCAGGTCTCCGGCCGGCCGATGCGGATCGGCATCATGCGCGAGTTCCTCGCCCGCGCCCGCGGGTTCGGCGACGTCTGGATCGCGACCGGCCAGCAGATCGCCGAGCATTTCATCGCGCAGGAGAAGAAGGCGGGCTGAGCCCGGCGATCCACGCTCCGTCGTCATCCCGGGCGGAGCGAAGCGAAGACCCGGGATCCATGCCGGAACGGCTCAGGCATGGATCCCGGATCAGCGCCGCTGACGCGGCTTGTCCGGGGTGACCTTGATGAGCAGGACCAGCAACCGCGCCATGACCACCCGCATCCGCAATGCCGACATCGTCATCGCCTATGATCCGGCCGTCGACGACCATGTCTATCGCCGCGACCTCGATATCGTCTTCGACGCCAGAGGCATCCTGCATATCGGCGAGGGCTTCACCGGCGCGGTCACGCGCGAGATCGACGGCAGGGGCTTCATGGTCATGCCCGGCCTTGTCGACATCCACTCCCACCCGTCGAGCGAGCCCGGCAACAAGGGCATGACCGACGAGGTCGGCACGCCAAAACTTTATAATTCCTCGCTCTACGAGTTCCTCTGGCTGTTCCGCGCCGATGCCGACGGCATCCCGCATCTCAACCATGTCGCGTGGTCGGAGCTGCTGATGTCCGGCACGACCACGCTGGTCGATCTCTCCTTCCCAAGCGAAGGCTGGCTCGACCGCGCGGCGGCGAGCGGCCTGCGTATGGTGATGGCGCCGATGTACCGCAATGGCCGCTGGTTCACCCGCAACGGCTATCAGGTCGAGTACGAGCTCGACGATGCCGCCGGCCGCAAGGTAATGGAAGACGCCTTCAGGATCATCGACGCCGCACTCGCACATGAATCCGGCAGGCTTTCCGGCATGGCCTGCCCGGCCCAGATCGACACCTGCACGGAGGAGCTGTTCCGCGCCTCGATCGCCGCCGCCGCCGAGCGCAAGATCCCGATCCAGACCCATGCCGGCCAGTCGATCAGCGAGTTCCACGAGATGGTCCGCCGCAGCGGGCTCTCGCCGATCCAGTGGCTGGACTCGGTCGGCTTCCTCGCGCCGAACGCCTCGATCGCCCATGCGATCTTCCTCGACGATCACCCCTGGGTGCGCTGGCCGACCCGCACCGATCTAGCACGCCTCGCCGAGACCGGCACCTCGGTCGCGCATTGCCCGACCGTCTTCGGCCGGCGCGGCTTCACCCTGCGCGATCTCGGCCGCTACCTGAAGGCCGGCGTCAATATCGGCATCGGCACCGACACCTTCCCGCACAACATGCTGGAGGAACTGCGCCACGCCGGCGTCTATGCCCGCATCACCGGCGAGAGCCATGCGGTCGTGACGACCGGGCAGGTCTTCCGTGCCGCGACGCTCGGCGGCGCCAAGCTGCTCGGCCGCGACGATATCGGCCGGCTGGCGAAGGGTGCTCAGGCCGATCTCGTCATGGTCGACCTGACCCATCCGATGATGCGCCCGACACGCGATCCGTTGAAGAGCCTCGTCAATGCCGCGGCTGACCGCGCGGTCTCCCATGTCTTCGTGCAGGGCAGACAGGTCGTCGCCGACGGCAAGGTCCTGACCATGGACTACCACGCAGCCTCCGACGGGTTGGAACAGGCGCAGCGCCGCGCGCTCGCAAAGGCCTCCTCGCTGGACTGGGCCGGGCGCTCGGTCGACGAACTCTCGCCGCCGAGCCTGCGCTGGGCCTGAGGCTGGCCTATGATTTGCTAACCGAATAGAGTTGGCCTGCTCTATTCGGAATGCTGTCATGAACCTTCGCCAGATCGAGCTTCTGCGCGCCGTCGTCCGCTGCGAGACGACGGTCCGTGCCGCGCAGGAACTGGGGCTGTCGCAGCCGGCCGTCAGCAACGCGATCAAGCATCTCGAAAGCCAGGTCGGCTTCCCGCTGTTCGAGCGCGTCAACAACCGTCTGTTCCCCACGGCCGAGGCACGCACGCTCTACGAGGAGTCCGAGCCGATCTTCACCCTGCACGCTGCCCTCGAGGCGAGGGTGCAGGACATCAAGGAGAACCGCGCCGGCCATATCCGCATCATCGCGACGCCGCCTTTGGGCTATGGCGTGCTGCCGGCAGCGTTGCGCAATTTCCTGGTCAAGCGGCCGAAGGTCAGGATCTCCTTCGACATCCGCCGCTTCGAGCATGTGCTGGAGAGCGTCGAGAACGGAACCGCCGAACTCGGCTTCGTCATGGGGCTGGACGACGATCGCGGGCTCGACGCCGAGACCTTCTTCGCCGGCGACATGGTCTGCGTCATGCGGCCCGAGCATCCGCTTGCAGGCAAGGTGAGGATCACCCCCGAGGATCTGCGCGAGGCGCCCTATATCGCCCTTGAACAGGGCACCCGCATGGGCACGATCGTTCGGCGGGCCTTCGCCCAGGCCGATGTGCCCCACCGGTTCTCCGTCGAGGTTCGCTACTGCAACACCGCTTGCGTGCTGGCGGAAAGCGGCGTCGGCGTTGCCGTGGTCGATCCGCTTTCGCCGGTCTTCAGCGGCCATTACGACCTCGCCATCCGCCCCTTCGCGCCGGCTTCGGAGGTGCGCGCTTCCGCGGTGCGTTCGCGCAAGCGCCCGATCTCGCGCGCAGCCGACGCCTTCCTGCGCGAGGTCCGGCTCGTCGCCGCGGAGACCGCCGCCAAGCTCGGCTCAGGCTGACGAGGGCTGCGCTATTCAGCCCGCGAATGTCGCCCCGGAAATCCGCATAGACGGCGCCATTGTCCGGCCGCCCGGGCTGGCCCAGAGTTACCCGACTGCCTTCCGGCAGCGCGTATCATGAGACCAAGCAAGCCCGATCGCGTCCGCCAGGAGCTGTGCGTGATCGGGCCGCGCCCGACACCCGACCGGACAGAAATGACTGCACCCGCCAGGACGCTCCGCACCGACGCGGCGATCGCCACGGCCGTCGCCGCCCAGCGCAATTGGGTAGAGAGCCTCTTCGGCCGGCTGGCAGCCGGCAGCCGCGATAATCCTGGCATCACCCGCGACACCTACGGCGCGGGTGAGGATTTCGGCCACCGCCTGCTGGCGGAGCACGGCAAGGCGCGTGGGCTCGCCGTCTCGCACGACTTCGCCGCCAACACCTATGTCACCTTGCCGGGTCGCGAGGCCGCGGCGCCGCGCATCCTGATGGGCTCGCATCTCGACAGTGTGCCGCATGGCGGCAATTTCGACGGTGCGGCCGGCGTCGTTGCCGGGCTCGTCGTCATCGAGACCTTGCGCGCGCTGGGCGTCCAGCCGTGCTGCGACGTCACGGCGATGGGTGTGCGGGCCGAGGAGAGCGTCTGGTTTCAGGTTTCCTATATCGGCAGCCGCTCTGCGCTCGGCACCTTGCCGGACGGCGCGCTCGAAGCGAAGCGCATCGACGACGGCCGCGTCCTTGCCGCGAGCATCGACGCCAGCGGCGGCAACTCCGAAGCGATCCGCCGACGCGAACGCCATCTCGATCCCGCAACGATCCGGGCCTTCCTCGAAGTCCATATCGAGCAGGCGCCGAGCCTGGTCGAATCGAAGTTGCCGGTCGCGATCTGTACCGGTGTGCCCGGCAATTTCCGTTATCCCGATGCGCGCATCGTCGGACGGCACGACCATGTCGGCACGCCCCGCCGCTTCCGTCGCGATGCCGCAATGGCCGGTGCCGAATTCGCGGTGATGCTCGACCGGCTCTGGCAGGAGGAGGAAGACGCCGGCTTCCCGATGGCGGTCACGCTCGGGCGCTTCCATACCGATCCCGCCGTCCATGGCCTGACCACGGTGCCGGGCAGCTTCGCCTTCAGCCTTGATGTGCGCGCCTATGATCTTGCCGTGCTGGAGCGCGTCGAAGCCAGGATGCTGGCCGGCATAAGCGAGATCGAGGCGCAACGGCGCGTCAGTTTCCAACTCGGCACCCGCGCCAATGCTGCGGTCGGCCCGGTCGACCCGGCCATTGTCGCGGGGCTCGGCGCCGCAGCCGACCGGCAAGGCATCGCGACGATGCCGCTGGGCAGCCCCGCTTCCCATGATTCCGCCGCCTTTGCCGCTGCCGGCGTGCCGATCGCCATGCTCTTCGTGCGCAACGAGCATGGCAGCCACAATCCGCTGGAAGCTATGGAGATCGACGATTTCCTGGCAGCCTGCACGATCCTGGCCGATTGGGTCGTGCGAGAGGTCGCCTGAACCGGTTGGCAATGCCATGCTGAACCACGAACCTGCCACTTCGGATCACTCGCGATGAATCGCCGGCCCCGCATCCTCGTCATCAATCCCAACTCCAACGAGATGATCACCGAGGGCTTGCGGCAGGCGCTGGTGCCGCTCGCCTTCGCGGAGGGGCCGGAAATCATCTGCGAGAGCTTGCCTGAGGGGCCGGCGGGTATCGAGACACAGGAGCATGTCGAGAGCGTCTCCCTGCCTTTGCGCCGCCGGGTCGAGGCCGCCAACGATGTCGATGCCTTCGTCATCGCCTGCTATTCCGATCCCGGCCTGCATGTGGCGCGCGAGGGCACGCGGAGTCCGGTCTTCGGCATTGCGGAATGCGGCGTGCTCACGGCGCTGACGCGGGCAGACCGCTTCGGCGTGATCGCGATCAAGTCGCGCTCGATCCCGCGCCATATCCGCTATCTCCGCCAGATGGGGCTGATGGATCGGCTCGCCGGAGAGCGGCCGCTCGAAATGTCGGTGGCGGAGAGCGCGACCGGCGAGGGCACTCTCCAACGCATGATCGCGATCGGCACGGAGCTGAGGGATCTGGACGGCGCAGGCGCGATCGTGATGGGTTGCGCCGGCATGGCGCGCCATCGCAGGCCGCTGGAGGATGCGCTGGGCATCCCCGTGATCGATCCGACGCAGGCCGCGGTCGCGATGGCGATCGGCACGATCATGGTGCGTTGAGAAGGACGAGGGCAGATGACGGCGAACTATGATCTGGTCATTCGCGGCGGCACGGTCGGCTCGGCGACCGGCAGCTTCCGCGCCGATGTCGCGGTCAAGGACGGCAAGGTCGCCGCTTTGGGCATCGGCCTTGGTGAGGGCACCCGCGAGATCGATGCGACGGGCAAGTTCGTCCTGCCCGGCGGCATCGATACCCACGCCCATGTCGAGCAGGTTTCGGCCGGCGGATTGCTCAATGCCGACACCTTTGAGAGTGCCACGACCTCCGCTGCCTTCGGCGGCAACACGACGCTGATCTCCTTTGCTGCGCAGCATCGCGGCCTCGATCTGCGCAAGGTCGTCGACGATTATGCCGTGCTTGCCCGGCGCGGCGCGCTGATCGATTACGCCTTCCACCTGATCGTCGCCAATCCCGACGCCAAGACGATCCGGCAGGACCTGCCGGCGCTGATCGGCGAGGGCCACGCCTCGATCAAGGTCTTCATGACCTATGATCTGATCAAGGTCGATGACGAGCCATTGCTCGACCTGCTGCTGACCGCAAGGCAGCATCGTGCGCTGATCTGCGTCCATGCCGAGAACCACGGCATGATCTCCTGGATGGGCAGGAAGCTGGTCGAGAAAGGCTATGTCGCGCCGAAATACCACGCGATCAGCCATCCGCGCGGTTCGGAGGCCGAGGCCTTCAACCGACTGATCACCGCGGCCGAACTGCTCGACCAGCCGATCATGATCTTCCATGTCTCGACGGCCGAGGGCGCGCAGGTGATCCGCGATGCGCGCGGACGTGGCCTCAAGGTCTTCTCCGAGACCTGCCCGCAATATCTCTTCCTGACCCGGCATGATCTCGACAAGCCCGGCCTGGAAGGCGCGAAATGGATGTGTTCGCCGCCGCCGCGTGAACAGGTGGATCAGGATGCGCTCTGGCAGGCGCTGGCGCTCGGCGACATCCAGACGGTTTCTTCCGACCACGCGCCCTATCGCTTTGACGAGACCGGCAAGCTCTCGGGCGGGCCGAATTCCACCTTCAAGCAGATCGCCAACGGCCTGCCGGGGCTGGAGACCCGTTTGCCCCTGCTCTTCGACGCGCTGGTCTCGCAGGGCCGTCCGGAATTCGCCGGGCGCGGGCTCGACGCCTTCGTGAACCTGACGGCGACGGCGCCGGCCGAAATCTACAACCTGCCCGGCAAGGGCGCGCTGCTGCCGGGCTATGACGCCGATATCGCGATCTGGGATCCAGCCAAGCAGGTGACGATAACCGACGCGGCGATGCATGACCTCACGGGCTTCACGCCTTTCGCGGGTCGCAGTGTCACCGGTTGGCCCGAACACGTCCTCGTCCGGGGCGAGGACGTCGTCAGCGGTGGCGCGCTGCATGCCGCTCCGGGCTCGGGCCGCTGGCTCGCGCGCACGGGCGGCCATGCCGCGACCCCGACCGGCCGCCTCGTCGCCGATATGGATCCGCAGCGGAATTTCGGCGCGGCTCTGCTCGACTGAAAGCGTCGTTGCCGACAGAGGATAGCGCGTATTCCAGGCCCGCGCCTCGGTCATGGCCGCTCGTCTATTGTCGACAAAAAATATGCAATATACGGTGCCTGCCGCGTGCCGCCTTTGGGCGCTGCCGTTCCGCCTGAAGGCGGAATCGGATGGCGCACCCAGGTCGACTGAGGCCGCGTAGCATTCGAGAACCGACCAAAAGAGGATGTCGACCGATGGCCATTGGGGTGGGAGGTTCGAGCGTCGAGGCGGAACTGGCCAGGCTGGGAACAGCGAGTGCCGAGGTCCCGCCCATCGCGGTCGGCGAGTTCAAGGCGCGGATCGCCAAGGCGCAGCGCCTGCTGCGGGAGCAGGGCATGCAGGCCCTCTATCTCGATACCTCGACCAATCTGCACTACTTCACTGGCATCCAGCTCAAGCTCACCGAGCGCCTGCATGGCGCGATCATCCCGGCCGAGGGCGAGGTCGTCTATCTCAGCCCGACCTTCGAGGAGCCCAAGACGCGCGAATACATGCAGTTCGGCGACGATGTGCGCTGCTGGGAGGAACATTAGGACCCGGCTGCGCTGGTCGTCGAGACCATCCGCAGCCTCGGCTACGAGAGCGGCTCCGTCGCGCTCGATCCGGACACGCCGTTTTACACCGTCGATGGCCTGCGCAAGGCCGGCAATCGCTTCGATTTCCAGAGCGCCAGTCCGATCACCGCCGCCTGCCGCCAACTGAAGTCGGCTGCCGAGATCGCCCTGATCCAGCGCGCCATGGACGTCACGATGGCGGTCCACAAGGCCGCGGCGCGCACGCTGCGCATCGGCATGACCACGACGGAACTCGTCGATTTCCTCGACCGTGGCCATCGCAAGTTCGGCCTGAGCCTGACATTCGGCGCCGCGCAGTTCGGCGAGGCGACGGCCTATCCCCATGGCGTCCCCTATCCGCAAACCCTGGCCGAGGGAGACATGGTGCTGGTCGATACCGGGACGAAGGTCGGCGGCTACCATTCCGACATCACCCGCACCTATGTTTTCGGCGAGCCCACGGAGCGTCAGCGCGAGATCTGGGATCTGGAGAAGCGTGCGCAGCTCGCCGGTTTCGCGGCGGCCATGCTCGGCGCGCCCTGCGAGGCCGTCGACCAGGCCGCGCGCGGCGTGATCGAGGCCGCCGGCTTCGGCCCCGGCTACAAGGTGCCGGGCCTGCCGCATCGCACCGGCCATGGCCTCGGCCTTGCGATCCACGAGGAACCCTTCATGGTAAAAGGCAGCCGCACGCCGCTGGCGCCGGGCATGTGCTTCTCGGTCGAGCCGATGATGTGCATCTACGGCGAGTTCGGTGTTCGCCTCGAGGACATCGCCTATATGGCGGAAGACGGAGCGCGCTGGTTCACGCAGCCCGCTTACAGCGTCGACGACCCGTTCGGCTACGAGGCCTGAGCCGGTCGGCGCTTACGCCTGCCCGGCGTCGAAGGCATCGCGTGCGCGATGCACGACGTCGAGAAAGGCCTTGATGATCCGGCTGGAGACGCGTTGCTTCAGCACGACGACATGCGCGTAGGTATAGACCTCCGCGCCCGCGATCGGGATCAGCTTCAGTGCCGCGTCGGGCACGAACTCGGCTTCCGAGACATAGCTGATGCCGAGGCCGTGGATCACCGCCTCGCGGATAGCCTCGCGGCTGCCGATCTCCATCATCAGGCGCGGCTTCGTGCCGGTCCTGACCAGCGCCTCCTCGAAGGCGCGCCGCGTCGTCGAGCCCTGCTCGCGCACGATCATCGGCTCGCCCTCCAGCTCTGTCAGCCGGATGCTGTCGCGGGCGGCAAAGCGATGGTCGCTCCGCACGAACACCGCGACCGGATGGCGCCGGTAGGGAACGGTCAGGAGCCGGTCGTCCTCGTCGATATAGGCGAGGACGGCGACGTCGCAGCGATAGCTGGCGAGGTCGTCGAGGACCTCCGCCGAGTTGCCGAGCGTCACGGCAAGCTCGATCTCCGGATAGGCCTGATTGAAGGCGGCGAGCATCTCCGTGACGTGGAACGGCCCGACGGCGCTGATCGAGAGGCGGCCGGTCCGCAATTCCCGCGTATCGGACAGGAAGGCGAGGGCCTCGGCCTCCTCGGCGAAGAGCCGGGTGGTGATGGCCAGAAGCTGGCGCCCGGTATCGCTCAGTTCGCGTCGCCGGCCACGCTTGACGAAAAGCTCGACCCCGAACTCGGCCTCCAGTGCGCCGACCTGCGCCGTCAGTGTCGGCTGGCTGATGTTGAAGGCATCCGCGGCGGCGTTGAAGCCGCCGGTATCGGCCACGAGATGGAACGATCTGAGCTGGGTGTAACGCATAGCAAAAAGCTATCGAAGCGGGCCGAGAAATCAATTTGCGATGGAACTCGGCTTCCGCTGCTGTTGCAGAGGACGTGCTGACGGTGACAGTGAGGCTCGATGCCGATTCTCAGCGACATTCCTGCCGATATCCGGCGCGCCGCCTGCGCCTTTCATGAGGCCGGCCATATCGTCGTCGGCTGGGAGCATCGGCGCCATATCACGCATACCTGGCTGCGGCCGCCCTATGGCTTCTCCGGCGAGACCTGTTTCGAGCCCTATAAGCGCGGCTTCCAGATCGACAGCCCGGTCGATCGCCAGCGGGCCGAGATCGAGATCATCATCCTGTCGGCCGGCTATTGCGGCGAGATGATCTATTGGAACGAGGAGGGGCTGAAATGGTATCCGGGCGCGATCGCCTCCCATGAGGACGACCTCCGGCAGATGAAGCCCTATCTGGCGCTTCTGCAGCCGCCTGACGAGGCCGCGCTGCGGGCCCGCTGCACCAATGCGGCGACCGCCATTCTCTATCGCCCGGCGATGCTCGCGGCTCTCGCCGCCATCGCCCGGCGATTGGCCGACCGGCGCCGCATCGATCGCGACGAGGTCGACGAGATCATCGAGGGCGCGGCGGGCCGAGTGCCGCCGCGCGCCTGATCGGATGTCCAGCCGTTACGCCGCCTTCTTGCCGGCGTCGAACGGCACTTCGATATCGACGGCGAGCGTCGAGACCTGCGGGCCGCGCTCCATCCGGACGCTGACCTTGTTGTCGTCGATCTGCATGTGCTTGGAGATCGCGCGCAGGATTTCGTCGCGCAGCTTGCCGAGCAGATCGGCATCGCCGCCGGTCGCGGCGCGCTCATGCGCGAGCAGCACTTGCAGCCTTTCCCGGGCGGCGGGGGCCGAACGGGGGCGGGAGAAGAGACGAAGCAGGTTCATGCCGCCTTCCTTCCGAAGAACTTGCCGAAGAAACCGCGCTTCTCGCCGGGGACCGTGACCGGGAGCTGCTCGCCCTTGAGGCGGCGCACGGCATCGAAATAGGCGAGGGCAGGGGCGCTGCCCTGGTCGGCCAGCGTGACCGGCGAGCCGATATTGGAGGCGCGCAGCACGTCCATGCTCTCGGGGATGATGCCGAGCAGCGGGATCGAGAGAATCTCGAGCACGTCGTCGACCTTGAGCATATCGCCGCGCTCGGCCCGCAGAGGGTCGTAGCGGGTCAGCAGCAGGTGCTTTTCCATGCGCTCGCCATTTTCGGCCTTGAGTGTCTTGGAATCGAGCAGGCCGATGATCCGGTCGGAATCGCGGACCGAGGAGACTTCCGGATTGGTCACGACGATAGCGATATCGGCATGGCGCATGGCCAGCGTCGCGCCGCGCTCGATGCCGGCCGGGCTGTCGCAGATCACCCAGTCGAAATTCGCCTTCAGCGCGCCGATGACCGCCGCGACGCCCTCGCTCGTCAGGTTGTCCTTGTCGCGGGTCTGAGAGGCCGGCAGCAGATAGAGCGTCTCGACCCGCTTGTCGCGGATCAGTGCCTGGGTGAGCTTGGCCTCGCCCTGGATGACGTTGACGAGGTCGTACACCACGCGCCGCTCGGCGCCCATGACGAGGTCGAGATTGCGCAGGCCGACGTCGAAATCGACCACGACGACCTTGTCCCCGCCCTGGGCGAGCGCGGCGCCGAGCGCGGCCGACGATGTCGTCTTGCCGACGCCACCCTTGCCCGATGTGACGACGATGACCTTGCCCATTGACCGCTCCTTCTGAACGTTGAGTGATGTGCGCGCCTCAGGCGAGCGCTTCGACCTTGAATGTTTCGCCGTCGAGCCAGATCTGCACGGGCTTGCCGCGGAATTCCGGGCCCATGTCCTCGGCCGTCTTGTAGAAGCCGTCGATCGCGATCAGCTCGGCCTCGAGCTTGCGGCAGAAGATGCGTGCGGCCGCATTGCCCATCGTGCCGGCCATCGCCCGGCCGCGCAGGGTTCCGTAGACATGGATCGAGCCGCCCGCGACGATCTCGGCGCCGGACGCGACCGAGCCGACGATGGTCACGTCACCTTCGAGGAAGACCAGCGACTGGCCCGAGCGCACCGGCTGCGTCACGATGATCGACGGCACCGACTTGGGCAGGTCCGGCATGACCGGCTCGGCGGCGGCAACCTCGGCCTTGGCCGTCTCGGCCGCAGCGGCCGGAGGCTCGAAATCGGAGGTCGGCCGCCCGTCGGCCATCGCCGGTGGCAGATCCGAGCCGAGCAGGGACGGCGAGGCGCCCTCGATGCCCATGATCCTGACCTGGCGCTGGCCGAGCTGGCTGACGAAGGTGCGAAGCTGCGCCCGGTCGATGTCGAGCCCGGTGATGTCCAGCACCACGGGGCGCCGCAGGAAGAAGCCGGCGGAGCGCGACGCGAGATCGTCGAGCCGCGCGAGCCAGTCCTCGAAGGGCAGCTCCGGGGTCAGCGTCAGCGCAAGATAGGACCGCCCCTTGAGGCGGATGGGCCGGGGTTGAGTTAACACGTCGGTTATCTTGGTAAATTTTCGGTTGCTTCGGTGTATCGAGAGAATGGTTAACAGGTGGTAAACCGCGCCTCCGAAGAGGCTCTCTCGACACGGTCCGAGGGACGCTGTCCACACCCCGTTCGCGGCTTGCGCGCAGGGGCGGCGCATGCCCTCCGTTAGGGCAGGACGTGCAGGCGCAGGGGCCGGAAACCGCTGATTCTAAGCGAATAATGCCGCCACAGACGCCGGCGTTGCTCACCCCGGTCATGCTCGGGCTTGACCCGAGCATCTCTGGGAGAAAGGGCGCCTTTCCAGTGGGAGATTCTCGGATCTGCGCTTCGCCCGAGAATGGCGTGGGTCTGAAACGCGGGCGCGCCTAGCCCTGAAACACTTCCGGATAGGCGTAGAGCCCCGGCGCGCCGCCGGTATGCCAGAACACGACGGTGTCGTCGGGGCCGATGGCGCCGCTTCGGACCTTAGCAACGAGCCCGGCCATCGCCTTTCCGGTATAGACGGGGTCGAGGAGGATGCCTTCCGTCCGTGCGACCAACTCGACCGCTTCGATCATCGCGGGCGTCGGTTGGCCATAGCCGGGACCGACCTGCGAATCATCGATCTCAAGCGCGATCTGCTGGCCCCGCTGCCGGCCTTCCAGCGCGTAGATATCGTTCACCAGCCCGGAGACGATGGCGGCCGACTGTTCCGTCGAACGCGAGACGCTGACGCCCTGCACGCGGCAGGCAAGTCCGGCATCCTCGACGCCGGCGAGGATGCCGGCATGGGTGCCGCCGCTGCCTGTCGGCACGACGATCTGATCGATGCGAACATTCGCCGCCTTCGCCTGCCCGGCCAGTTCCAGTAGGGCATCGCGATAGGCGAGGCTGCCCAGCGCATTGGACCCGCCGACCGGGATGAAATAGGGCCTTTTTCCCTGCGCCTTCAGCCCGGCCACGGCCTCGTCCGCGATCACGGTCGCATCGCCGCCGGCCGGAAGCAGACGGATCTCGGCGCCGAATAGTCGGTCGAGCAGCCAGTTACCGTTGTTCCGGTAGGATTCGCTGCGGTTCGCCACCGAATCGGTCAGCAGCAGCACGCAGGCCAAACCATTGCGCGCGGCTGCAGCAGCCGTCTGGCGGGCATGGTTCGACTGGATCGCGCCCATGGTGACCAGCGTGTCGGCGCCCTGCTTCAAGGCCTCGGCGACGAGGTATTCGAGCTTGCGTACCTTGTTGCCGCCGCCGGCGAAGCCGGTGCAGTCGTCGCGCTTCATCCAGATCGACGGTCCCTAGCCATTCGGGCTGAGCGCCTGCGAGAGGCGCGGGAGTTGCTCGAACGGCGTCGGCAGCAGCGCCAGTCGGATCGTGTCGCGTCGGGTCATTCCGGGAGGCTCCCAGCTTCGTTGCCGTCGTTAGCGAGGACAGCATAGCGCGGCGCCGGAGATTCGCCGGGCGTGCGAACGCATGCCCGGCGTGCAGTTTGGACCTACGGCTACAGCCGCCGCGACAGGCGCGGGTCGAGCCGGTCGCGCAGGCCGTCGCCGAGCAGGTTCACCGCCAGCACGACCAAGGCGAGCGCGATGGCCGGGCAGAAGATCGTCCAGGGCGCGCGGGCGAGATAGAGCCGGCTCGAGGCGATCATGTTGCCCCAGCTCGGCACTTCCGGCGGCACACCTGCGCCGAGGAAGGAGAGCGAGGCTTCCACCAGGATGGCGGACGCGCAGATATAGGTCGCCTGCACGATCAGCGGCGCGATCGTGCTCGGCATGATATGCCTGAACAGGATGCGCGGCGTCTTGGCCCCGCAGGCGCGCGCGGCCTCGACAAAGGGCAGTTCCTTGACGCTGAGCACGATCGAGCGGACCAGCCGGACGACGCGTGGCAGCTCTGGAATCGAGATCGCAGCGATGACGATGCCGATGCTGCCCTGGTTCAGCGAGACCATCGCGATGGCGAGCAGGATGGCGGGGATCGCCATCAAGCCGTCCATCAGGCGCATGACGATGGCGTCGAACCGGCGATAATACCCGGCGAAGAGCCCGATCGTCAGGCCGATCAGGATTGAGATCGTCGCGACGCTCAAGCCCACGATCAGCGAGACGCGGGCGCCGTAGACGGTGCGCGCGAAGACATCCTGGCCGAGCTGGTCGGTGCCGAAGCGCAATTCGGGGGAGGGCGGTTGCAGGCGCCGCGTCGGCAGCTTCAGCATCGGATCGCCCGCGATCAGCGGCGCGATGATCGCGATGCCGACGAAGAAGATCAGGATGGCGCCGCCGATGAGCATTGTCGGGTTGCGGCGCGCGAAACGGCCGAACCGAACGAGCCGGTTGCCGGAAGCGGGAACGGGGGCGGTGGTGGCATCGATCGTTGTCATCGTTCGCGCCTCCTCAATGCCGGATGCGGGGGTCGATGAGTGAATAGGACAGGTCGACCGCGAGGTTGATCAGCACATAGATGCCGGAAAAGACGAGGATCACGCCCTGGATGATCGGGTAGTCGCGCTTTGAGATCGCATCGACGACGAGGCGGCCGATGCCGGGAATGTTGAACACCGTCTCGGTGATCACGACGCCGCCGATCAGCAGGGCGACGCCGATGCCGATGACGGTGATGATCGGAACGCCGGCATTCTTCAGCGCGTGCTTCATCAGCATGGTGCGCGCCGGAACCCCCTTGGCATTGGCGGTGCGGATATAGTCCTCCTCCAGCACCTCCTGCACGGAGGCGCGGGTCATGCGCGCGATCAGCGCGACATAGGCGAGGCCGAGCGTGATCGTCGGCAGGATGAGATGGAGGAACCACGGGCCGATGCCGTCCATGATCGGCCGGTAACCCTGCACGGGCAACCAGCGCAATTCGATCGCGAAGACATAGATCAGGCAGTAGCCGACCACGAAGGTCGGCATCGAGAAGCCGAGCACGGAAAAGCCCATCAACAGGCGGTCGACTGGCCGGCCGGCCTTCCAGGCGGCGAGCACGCCGAGCGTCACCGCGATCGAGACGGCGAAGATCATCGTCAGCACGGCGACCGACAGCGTCGGCTCCATGCGTTGCAGGATCAGCGTCGAGACCGGCGTGCTTGTGAAGATCGAGACGCCCAGATCGCCCTGCACGACGCGCAAAGCCCAGCGGCCGAACTGCACGAGCAGGGGATCGTCGAGGCCGAGCCGCTGGCGGATGGCGAGAATCTGCTGCGGGGTTGCGTAGTCGCCGGCGATGATGGCGGCGGGGTCGCCGGCCGAGAGATGGAGCAGGAGGAAGACGAAGATGCCCACCAGCGTCATCACCAGGATGGTCGATGCCAGGCGCTGTACCAGATAACTCAGCATTGCGTCGTTCGTCCTCCGTCGGCTTGTTCTCTGATGCGGACTGCTGGGTCGCCCGCTCGGGCACGGCTTGCGTGCTCGCCCTCACGCCGCCGGCACGATCACCTGAAGACGGTCGGACAGGCGGAGCCCGCGCCAGGGCGGGCTCCGCGTATCGATGATCGATCGGGCTGAAATCAGCCCTTCTTGACGTTCCAGAACGGGATCAGCTCGGGCATGCCGATCAGGCCCGTCAGGTTGCGCAGGGCTGCCGGTTGGAACCACTGGCCGAAATAGGCATGCGGCACGAAATCCCAGGCGTTCTGCTGGATGTCGCGGGCGATCTGCTTGCGCTCGGCATCCGACTGGGCGCCGGCCCATTTGTCGCGCAATTGCTCGTGCAGCTCGTTGTTGGGCCAGCCGAACCAGCCCTTCTCGCCATTGGCGGCATGGCCACTGAGCGAGACGGGATTGCCGAAGGCATTGACCGAGCCGGAGGTGAAGAACACGTTCCAGCCGCCCTGGTCCGGCGCGGCCTTGACGGCGCGGCGGGTGACGACGGCGCCCCAGTCGGAAGCCTGCAGCGAGACGTTGAACCCGGCCTGGCGCATCCATTGCGCGATCAGGTTCGCGGCATTGTTCATGTAGGCGATGTTGGTCGCCTGCAGCACCACGACCGGGCGTCCGTCATAGCCGGACTCCTTCACGAGCTGCTTCGCCTTCTCGATGTTCGGCGCACCCTTGAACCAGTCGATATTGGCGTCGTTCTCCATCGGCGTGCCCATGCCGAACAGCGAGGAGCAGCCGCGGAAATACTTCTCGTCGCCGAAGGTCGCCTTCATCACCTCGGTCGGATGGATCAGGTGCAGCATGGCCTGGCGGGCCTTGACGTTGTTGAACGGCGGATGGAGCCAGTTCACGCGCGCCCAGCCGAGCTGGCCCTGCTTGTTGAGAACTTCCAGCTTGATGTCCTTCTCGCCGGCGAGCGAGTCGAGCAGGTCGACGTTGGGATATTCGATCATGTCGATCTCGCCGGCGCGGATCGCGGCGATGGCGGTCGCCTCGTCGGCGATGTTCTCGTAGACGACGCGGTCGACATTCACGACCTTGCCGCCCGAGGTCATCACGGCCGGCTCGGAGCGCGGCACGTAATTCGCATTCTTGTCATAGACATAGCGCTGGCCCTGGACGACCGCGCTCTCGTTGAAGACGAAGGGCCCCGAGCCGATGATCGTGCTGATCTGCTGGTTCGGATCGGTCCCGGCCTCCTTCTCGCGCATGATGTAGCAGACATTGGTCGCGGCCTTTGCGAGCCATTCGACCACGAGCCCATAGGGCTCCTTCATCACGATCTGAAAGGTCTTGTCGTCCTTCACCGGCGTGTCGGCGAGCCGTGCCATCATGTGCTGGCCGCCACCGTCGCGGGCGCCCCAGCGCCGGATCGAGGCGACGCAGTCCTTGGCCGTGACCGGCGTGCCATCGGTGAAGCGCAGGCCGTCGCGCAGTTCGAACGTATAGGTCTTGCGGTCGTCCGAAAGCGACCATTTCGAGACCATCTGCGGCTGCGGCTCGAACTTGTCGTTCACGCCGAACAGCGTGTCGTAGACCATGCCGGCGTGATAGGAGGTCATGTTCGCCGTCGTCCATATCGGATCGAAGACGCGCAGATCGCCGTGCAGGACGGCCTTGAGCGTGCGGGCGGCGGAAGGCGTGGTCTGGGCGCGGATCGTGGCTGGCGCAGCGAGGGCCGCGCCGGTTGCCAATCCGCCCTGAACGAAGCGTCTGCGTGTCGTGGTCATGTCGTTCTCCTCCTCGTTGATGGGGAGGACCGCGGGCATTCGCCTCGTCTGGCCCTCATCGGGTCATGCTTCTTCTCTCCTGTTCCTTTCGGGTGCGGGGGCGTCAGACGACGAGCCGGCCCGGCGGGAGCGGATCATGCGGCCAGAGCGGCCGGTTGATCTTGCGATAGGGATATTTGCGCACGTCGAGATGCGAAGGGCCACCGCCATCGGTGTAGATCACCTCGCTGGCGATCGGGCCGTAGGCCGCGTGGAAATGGTTGGTCGACTTGACCGAGACGATGCGCTTCTGCGTCGGGTCGATGCCGACGCTGGTGAAGATTTCCAGTCCTAGCGCCTGCGTCCGGTGCGAGAGCAGCGCGACATCGATGCCGTCGATGCGGATGCCGACCGCGTTGCCGATCGGCACCTTGGCGGTGCCGAAGCTCTGGGTGCCGTTGCGGATCGCGCCGAGCACCGTGACCTCGCCATCGACCGGCGTGCCGGAGGTCGAGGCCGCCTTGCCGCCGAAGCGTAGCGGAATGGTCGCGCCGACGCCGGCCGTCAGGCAGAACTCGACCGCCACCGGGTCCCAGATCGGGCCGACCGCCGCGTCGCCGATGCCGCGCTCGCGCAGCCGATGGATGATGTTGGTGTTGTCGGAAGCCGCGCCGCCGCCCGCATTGTCGGTGGAATCCGCGATGACGCGCGGGCCGTTGGCGGCCCCGCCGAGCGCCCGGTCCAGCGCCTCGTCGAGCGGGGTCACCGGCGGGGCGAACTGCCCCTTGAGCGAGCGGAACTCCTCGCCGAGTTTGGCGGCGAGCGCATCGCCCTTCGCCTTGTCGTTGTCGGTGATGACGAGGACGCGGGTGCCGATCTCCGGAACGTCGCCCTGCTGGAAGCCATGCGCCAGCGAAACCGAGAGGATGCCGTCCTTGCCTTCGAGCGCGCTCATCCGGTCGACGAAGGAGCGGCCGGGCTCGCGCGTCGTCGGCACCAGCTCGATCATCCGGCAATCATAGAGCGACATCACCGGTTTGATCTTGCCGCGAATGGTCCCAAGGATGATGTCGACAAGTTCCTCGGCCCGCTCGACGAAGTCGATATGCGGATATTCCTTGTAGAGAATGACCGCGTCGGCGAGGCGCACGCGCTTCTCGGTCAGGTGGCAATGCGGATCGAGTTCGACGCCGATCGGCACGGAGGGGCCGACGATGGCGCGGACATGCTCGATGATGTCGCCCTCGCAATCATCGTAGCCATGCGCGACCATGGCGCCGTGCAGGCCGAGCAGCACGCCGTCGACCGGCAGCGCCGCCTTGAGCTGGGCGAGGATCTCGTCCCGCATCTCCTCGTAATCGGCCTGGGCGCAGGTCCCTGACGGCTCGGCCCAGAAGCAGGAGCCTTCGATCAGCTCGAAGCCCTCGCGCTTGGCGCGCTGCCGCGCAACGTAGAGCGGGGCGGTGGTGTGTGTCGCCCGGTCGGGATGATGGCCCGCAGGAAAATAGGCGGAAGCCTCGAAATTGGCCCGGGATGTCGGGATAGGAGAGAACGTATTGGTCTCGGTTGCGAGCGACGCAGCGAACAGACGCATAAGCTACCTTTCCGACGATGTGACCGTCATGTTCGGTTGGCCGAGAAGGCCATGTCAAGCTGCAGCGCGAGCGCGGGATGTTGCAGCCGCTGCATGGGCCGGAAGCGCCGCATTATTGCTAATGAGGCGCATTGGCATTTTATCGTGTCGATCTTGCTGCCGGGGAGACCGGGCCGACCCCAGGGGTCACTTCGCCAGCGTCACTTCCCACATCCGCAGCTTGGACTGCCAGGGCTGGAAGCCGGAGATGGCCTTGCTCATCGCCACCGCATCGAGGCCGTTATAGAGGAAGATCAGCGGCACCTCGTCGATGACGCGGCGGTGCAACTCGTCGAAGATCTTCTGCCGCTCGGCCTTGTCCGAAATCAGCATCGACTTGTCGATCAGCTTCTGCGCGTCCGGATTGTCCCAGACCTTGCGCGGCTGCTTGTCCTTCGGCCCGGAGAATTGTTCGAAGGCGATCGCCGGGTCGAAGCGGGCTGAGAACGAGAAGGACTGCATCTGGTAGTTGCCCTTGTTGAACCGGTCGAGCTGCGTCGCCCAGTCCAAGATCTCGATCTCGGCATTGATCCCGACCGCCTGCAGCATCTGCTGCCAGACCACCGCCGCCGGGAAGCTCGGCACGGTCGGGCGCTTGTTGGCGAGGATGGTGATCTTCTCGCCCTTGTAGCCCGCTTCCTGCAGCAACTGCTTGGCCCGGGCAGGGTCATATTTATGACCCTGCTTCTCGACCTCGCCGAAATAGCCGGAGGTCGAGTAGATCGGCGAGTTGTTCGGCGTGCCCAGGTTGTTGGAGGCGGCCGCGACCAGATCGGGATAGTCGAGTGCGGCTGCGATCGCCTGGCGCAGCTTCTTGTTGCTCATGACAGTGTCTTTGGTCTGGATCAGGAAGATGTGGCGCACCGCATTGGGCGCGACCGCGACCTTCAGGCTCGGCACCTTCTTGAGTTCCTCGACATCGCTCGGCAGCGTCTCGCTCATCTGCACCGCGCCGGAGATCAGCGCGGCCTTCACGGTCGCCGCATCCTTGACGACCAGGAACTTGACCTCCTTGAGCAGCGGGCGCTTGGAGCCGACATAGCCGTCGATCTTGCCCTGGCCGGGCGACTGGTAGCCGTCGAAGGCGGTCATCGTGAAATACTCGCCGCGCTTCCATTCGCCGAACTTGTAGGGGCCGGTGCCGATCGGCTTGTCCCATGTCCCGTCGGCCTTGACGGAATCCTTGTGCAGGATCGCGGTCATCGCGCAATCGGTGCGGGCCATCGTGTCGAGGAACAGCGCGTTCGGCTTGTCGATGGTCATGACGAAGGTCTTGGCATCGGGGGCCGAGACGGATTCGACCTTGAGGCCGCTGCGTCCGTCGAATTCCGACGTGCAGCGCCAATCGGTCTTCGGGTCCATGTAGCGGTTCCAGCTCCACAGCACGTCGGCCGAGGTGAGCGTCGCACCATTGTGGAACTTCACCCCGTCGCGCAGCGTGAAGGTATAGGTCTTGCCGTCGGCAGAGAGATCGACTTTCTGCGCCAAGAGCGGCGCGGCATTGCCGCCTTCGTTGTAGCCGACGAGCCCCTCGACGAGCTGCAGCGCGAAATCGTCGGTGCTGTCGTCGCGGTTGACACCGGGATTGTTGCTGCGGATGTCGGCGGCGACTGCGACGGTGATCGACTGGGCCGCGGCCGGGCTCGCGCAGGCGGCGAGCAGGATCGCAAGGGTGAGTGGGCGTCTCATGGCATCGGCTCCCTCAAGGTGTCGCCATAAGCGGCGCGGTCGGTCTCGATCAGGCGGCTCGTTCGGTCGCGAAAGGCTCGCCGGTCAGGCTGTAGCAAGTGAAATGCCGGTTGAGCGCCGGCAGCGGCGCGACCTCCATTACGCCCTTGCCCGGTTCGAGCAGGATCATCGCCACGCTGGCGGTGATATCGCCGCGCTGGCCGGGGCGCGGCGGGCGGCAGACCGAGAAGGGCGAGAGGAAGTCGTCGAATAGCGCGGCCTTCAGGTCCTCGCGGCCGAGCGGCCGGCGCGGCTCGTTCAGGAGGTTGCGGACGCGCCAGTCGCGATAGGGGCTGTCGGGCGCGCTGGCGATGCCGGTCTCGCGCAGCTTCGTCAGCGCCGTCGGGTTGGTCCAGTGATTGGCATGCACGATCAGCCCGTCCTCGGGCAGGATCGGAAAGGCCTCGTCCGGCGCGCATTCGAGGTCGATGCCAAAACCCTTGTCCTGGCTCAGCATCATGTTGGTCGAGCAGGCCTTGGGCGTGGTCGCCACCACCTTGATCGCCAGCGCCAGATGCTCCTGTTCCATCGCCTTGCGGCGGATCAGCGCCAGCGGCACGCCCTCCTGGCAATAGTCGCGGTCGCTGCGCAGGTAATTGCCGGTGACGCAGATGCCGGCCTCGTTCATGCCATGCCGGCCCAATCCGCCGGCCTCGACGAAGGTCAAGAGGTCCGGCCCGTTCTTTCGCTGCACCCTGAGCACGATCGCGGTCTTGGCGCATTCCGGCTGCCAGTCCCAGTTCTGGCCCTGGATCACGCCGCCGGTGGCGCTGCGTTCCGGCAGGATGATCGCGCCGGTGCAGCCGTCATTATCGGCCTCGTCTTCCTCTTCCTCCTCGTCGGGGCGGCTGGTGATCAACCTGGCCTTGGCGACGATCTCGGTGCGGGCATTGATCATGATGATCGCATCGAGCGGCACGCCGGAGCCGTCGGCGATGCCGCGCATCTCCTCCAGATAGGCTTCGTCGAAGGCCGCGATCCCCTGGCGCGCCTCGTCGATCAGCTTGCCGCGCAGCGTCGGGCTTGAGCCGAGCCCGTCCAGTTGGCCGGCATAGAACCGGGCGCTGCCGGCGATGCGATCCGGCACCGCCGCGCCATAGCTGCGGCCACGCTCGTAGGGAGAGCCCGAGACCGAGACGAAGGGAAATGGTTCGATCACGAGACACTGCTGTGTTTTTTGATTGACCAAGATGCACAGTGGCGCATCATTCCACAGATTGTCAAATCGCCTCCGAAGAAGCGGAGATACGGCATGGCCAGCAATCTGCGCGGCGAGATCATCGGCGATATCCTGCGGCTGGCCCGCGACGAGGGCTGGCCGGCGGGTGCGGCTGTTGGCGTCAAGCCTCTGGCGGCACGGTTCGGCGTTTCGCGCACGCCGGTGCGGAGCGCGCTCCTGACGCTGGTCGAGATGGGGCTGCTGGCGCGCGAGCAGGGCCAGGGCTTCAGCTTGCTGCGGCCGGTCGACGACGTGGCCATTGCCGCGCATATGCCGCTACCGGCCGGCGGCGGTGAGCTCTACCACCGGATCCTGACCGAGCGGGCGCGCGGCGAGCTCCCGACCGAGGTCACCGAGAACGCGATGCTGGCGCAATTCGGCGCGGCCAAGGGCGATCTGCGCAAGGCCCTGATGCGGCTGTCGTCGGAAGGGCTGGTCCAGCGCCAGCGCGGCCATGGCTGGCGCTTCACCGAGAGCCTCGACGCGCCGGAGGCCATTCTCGAATCCTATGCCTTCCGCATCGCCATCGAGACGGCGGCGCTGAACCAGCACGGCTACAGCATCGACCCCGTGGAACTCGCTCGTCTCCGGACCGCGCATGAGGCGCTGATGCGTCGGCCGGTGCAGGAGGTCACGCCGCAACTCTGGTTCGAGGTCAACTCGACCTTCCACGAAACGCTGGCCTCATGGTCGCGCAATCGCTTCTTCCTGCAGGCCGTCAGGCGCCAGAACGCGCTGCGGCGGATGCATCAGTTCGCCGATTTCTGGGAGTTGGAGCCGGAGCAGATCCTGCAATCCTGCCGGGACCACCTCGCCATTCTCGCGGCGCTCGACAAGGGCGACCGGCCGGGTGCCGTACAGCTTCTCGTCGAACACCTTGCTGGAGCGGCCCAGGACTGGGAAGGGCAGTCGGCGGAGAGTTCAGGGCAGCCCTGACGCGCTGGTCGGCACGCCCGCTACAGCGATAATTGTGAGCCGGCCTCGGCACAGCTCGCCTTGAGCGCTTTGAGGATCGCGTCCTCGTCGGTCGCGATGCCGTGGCGCTGCAGGCAAGGCACGAGGATCGCCGCCTCGGCATGCCCGCCGGGGCCGATGACCGGGCAGGCGATATCGGTCACCGCCATGATGTCGCGGCTGGCGGCGACGCGGTGTCCGAGAGCGCGAATCTCGGCGAAGCTGCGCTCGGTCTCGGCCGCTTCAAGGCGTTGCTTGTCGGCCTCCGACGCCTCCCGCATCAACTGGCGCCGGCGCGTCTCGCTCTGGAAGGCGAGGATCAGCAGCCCGGAATTGGCGTCGAGAGCCGGGCGGCCATAGCCCGGCCGCACGATGACGCTGGCATCGAGATGGCCCGAGGTCGTCGCCAGCACGACGGTCTGCGCCCGGCTCAGCACGACGAGATGCGCGACCTGGCCGCTCGTCTCGCTGAAGCGTTCCATCACCGGCAGCACGATCGAGGTGAGCTGCCGTCCGGCCGGCGTGCGGATGCCCAGGTCGAACAATCGGCGCGACAGTTCCAGCCGGTCCGTGCCGGCCTCGCGGGCGAGATAGCCGCGCTGCTGCAGCACGAAGACCATGCGGAAGATCTCGCTCTTCGAGCGGGCAAGGCGCTCGGCGATCTCGCGCGTCGAAAGCGGCTCGCCGACCTCGGCAAGCAATTCGAGAATATCGAGCCCCTTCTCGAGCGCGGGCGCCGCGTAGATGCCCTTGTCTCCGTTCTCGGTGTCCGGCAGGTCGCTCATGTCTCTCTGTTTCATATATGAAGCTTGACATCAAATAAGAAACGAACCTAGCCTCACGGTCAAAGGGGAGGCTGATGGTACGATCGTCGGATCATATCGCAGGTTCTGGGAGCGCCGCGCCGCTGTCGCGCGGCGGCCGGTCATGAAGTACGGCCTGCAGTTCCGCGATGTCTTCGCCGCCTGGGAATCGATCCTGGAAGGCGTCTGGATAACGCTGCTGCTCTCCGCCGCCGCGATGGTCGGCGGCCTCGTCATCGGCATCGCCTGCGCCGCCGCCCGCGTCTATGGCCCGGCCTGGCTGCGCCGCATCGTCGGCACCTATGTCGAGGTGATCCGCAACACCCCGCTGCTTGTGCAGCTCTTCCTGATCTTCTTCGGCCTGCCGACATTCGGCGTCAGGCTCGACGGGCTCACCGCCGCGATCATCGCGCTGGTCGTCAATCTCGGCGCCTATACCACCGAGATCGTCCGCGCCGGGCTGGAAGCCGTGCCGAAAGCGCAGGTCGAGGCCGGCCATTCGCTCGGGCTCTCCGGCCTGCAGGTCTTCCGCTATGTCGTGATGTTTCCGGCGCTGAAGGCGATGTTCCCGGCGCTCGCCAGCCAGTTCGTGCTCTTGATGCTGGCGACCAGCGTCGTCTCGCAGATCTCGGTCGAGGACCTGTTCCATGTGGCCTCGATCGTGCAGTCGCGCACCTTCCGCGATTTCGAGGTCTACACCGTCATCGGCGTGCTCTATCTCGGGCTCGCCTTCGCCTTCCGCGGCCTGTTCGCGGGTCTCTATTACTGGGCGTTCGTCAGGCGATGATCCGCGAATTCGGCCTCATCGATGTGATGTACCTGATCGCGGCGGCGCGCTGGACGCTGGCGCTGACCGCGACCGCCTTCATCGGGGCATCGCTGATCGGCATCGTCATCGCCATCGCCCGCATCCTGCCCTTCGCGCCGCTGCGCTGGCTCGCGGCCGCCTATATCCACATCGTCCAGGGCACGCCGCTGCTGGTCTGGCTCTTCGTGATCTTCTTCGGCTTGCCGCTCACCGGCATCTCGGTCAATCCATGGCTCGCGGCGGCGACGGCCTTCTCGGTCTATGGCAGCGCCTTTCTGGGCGAGATCTGGCGCGGCGCGCTGGTCTCGATCGCGAAGACGCAATGGGAGGCCGGCGCCTCGCTTGGCCTCTCGCTCGGAGAGCAGTTGCGCCATGTCATCGTGCCGCAATCGATCCGCGTCGCGATCCCGCCGACGGTCGGCTTCCTCGTTCAGCTCATCAAGAACACTTCGCTCGCTGCGGTGATCGGCTTCGTCGAACTGACACGCGAGGGCCAGCTTACGGCAGCCGGCACCTACAAGCCCTTCGCCGTCTACATCACCGTCGCTGCGATCTATTTCGCGATGTGCTTCCCCCTCTCGCAATGGAGCCGCTCGATCGAGCGGAAGCTCGATGTCGCTCGTTGAAATCCATGGGATCAACAAGAGCTACGGCTCGGTCCAGGTGCTGAAGGACGTCACGCTCGATATCGCGAAGGGCGAGGTCGTCGCCGTGATCGGCCGCTCCGGCTCGGGCAAGAGCACGATGCTTCGCTGCATCAACGGGCTGGAGCCGATCCAGGCCGGCCTGATCCGCGTCGACGGCACGCAGGTCAGCGACCCCGCGACCAATCTGCGCAAGTTGCGCCAGGAGGTCGGCATCGTCTTCCAGAGCTTCAACCTGTTTCCGCATCTTTCGGTCTGCGACAACATCACGCTCGCCCCGCGCGTCGTGAAGAAGCAGGCGCCGCAGGCCGCCCGCGAAGTAGCGCGCGAAGTGCTCGCCCGCGTCGGGCTGGAGGACAAGCTCGACGCCTATCCCTCGCAGCTCTCCGGTGGCCAGCAGCAGCGCGTCGCCATCGCCCGCTCGCTCGCCATGCGGCCGAAGCTGATGCTGTTCGACGAGGTCACCTCCGCGCTCGATCCGGAGCTCACCGGGGAAGTTCTCAAGGTCCTCGAATCCGTGGCGAAAGAGGGCATGACCATGATCCTCGTGACCCACGAGATGGGCTTTGCCCGCCGCTTCGGCTCGCGCGTCGTCTTCATGCATGAGGGGCGCATTCACGAGCAGGGCCCGGCCGCAGCCGTCCTGGCCGAACCGAAGACGCCGGAACTCCAGACCTTCCTCAGCGCGGTCCTGCACTGAGGCTGAATGCCAACGATATCAACGAGGGGAGAAAAGACGATGCGTTCACTGTTCGCAGGCAGATCTTTCGTGGCGGGGCTGGCCGCCCTGGCCATCGCCGCCTTCGGCGCCGCCGAGGCCAAGGCCGACAAGCTCCAGGACATCCTGTCCAAGGGCGTGGTTCGCATCGGCGTGCCGCTCGACGCGCCGCCCTTCGGCTCGCAGGATGCCGATCGCAAGGCGATCGGTTTCGACATCGAGATGGCCGAGATGGTCGCCAAGGGCCTCGGCGTGAAGCTGGAGATGCAGCAGATCACCGGCGCCAACCGCATTCCCTTCCTGATGACCGACAAGGTCGACATCGTCATCTCGGTGATGGGCCTGACGCCGGAGCGCGCCAAGCAGATCCAGTTCACGGCGCCCTATGCCAACACCTTCCTCGCGGTCTACGGCGCGAAGAGCTCGACGGTATCGAGCCCGGAGACGATCGGCTCGGCCCGCGTCGCCGCCGCCAAGGGCACGACGCAGGAACTCGCCATCTCGGCCGCCGCACCGAAGGCCAGCCTGATGCGCACGGAAGACGACGCCACGGCCGCCGCCGCCTACATCACCGGCCAGGCCGATCTCCTCGCCACCAACTCGATCGTGGCGCAGGCGCTGGCCAAGCAGAACCCGAGCAAGGAATTCGAGCGCAAGTTCGTCATCCGCCGCAGCCCTGCCCATATGGGCGTGCAGATGGACCAGCACAATCTCGTGCGCTGGCTCGACGGCTTCATCTTCTTCAACTCGATGAACGGCGAACTCGACCGGCTGCACCGGAAGTACCTGGACATGCCGATGGACCCGCTGCCGACGCTGTGACGTCGTAGCGCTTCCTGCTGGGCGCATTGCTGCGCCCGGCTTTTCCACGCTTCTCAACGGCCCGCCTGCGGCGCCGATCCCTGCCCTGCACCCTGCGTGACCCCATGAGCACAGCCAGCGCCGCGCGCCCCAAGCCGACCCCGCGCCCGTCCAGCGCCTTCCTCACCGTCGATCTCGATCGCGAGGGCAAGCAGACCGGCTTCCTGATGATCCCGCATTCGCCGCATGACGATGCCTGGGGCGCAACCCGCGTGCCGGTCGCAGTGATCAAGAACGGCACCGGCCCGACCGTGATCATGGAAGGCGGCAACCATGGCGACGAATACGAGGGGCCGATCACGATCTGCGACCTGATCCGCGATCTCGATCCCGGCCGCGTCCAGGGTCGGCTCATCCTGATGCCGGCGAACAACGTCCATGCGGTCATGGCCGGTCAACGCACTTCACCGGTCGATGGGCTGAACTTCAACCGCACCTTCCCGGGCGATCCGCGTGGCACCATCACCCAGCAGATCTCGGCTTTCGTCAGCGACCATATCCTGCCGGTCGGCGACGCTTTCCTCGATCTGCATTCCGGCGGCTCCTCGCTCGATATCATCCCGAGCGCCATCGTCGAGCCGACCGACGATCCGGCCCTGCACAAGCGCAATGTCGCGGCCGTCCAGGCCTTCGACGCGCCGATGATGGTCGTCATCAGCAATCTCGGCGAGCCTCGCACCGCGACGGCCGCCGCCTGCCGGGCCGGGCTCGTCACGGTCGGCACGGAGATGGCCGGCGCCGGCACGGTCTCGCTGGAGGCGCTCGCAGTCTGCCGGCGCGGCGTCGCCAATGTGCTCGACCATCTCGGCGTCGTCGTCCGCGAAAAACCCGAGCCCCGGCGGGCCGAGGGCCAGATACTCGAACTGCCCGGCATCTCCGCTTACGTCTACGCGACGGCGGACGGCATCTTCGAGCCTTTCCACGCCAATGGCACCAAGGTCAGCGCCGGCGAGCCGGCGGGACGCATCCACTGCACCTGGGACCCGACGCGCCCGCCCGAGACGCTGTATTACGCCGCCGACGGCATCCTCTACGGCCGCCGCCAGCCGGGCCGCGTCAAGCCGGGCAATTGCTGCCTCATCGTGGCTGCGCCCTATCGCGGGACCCTGTGATGATCGCGCTCGACGATATCCGCGCCGCCCGCCAGCGCATCGCGCCCCACATCCGGAAAACCCCTACGCTGCCCTATGCCAGGACGCGCGGCAGCGATTTCGGCGGCGATGTCACGCTGAAGCTAGAATTGCTGCAGGCGGCTGGCTCCTTCAAGGCGCGCGGCGCGATGAACCGGCTCCTGACCCTGTCGAAGGACGAGCTGGCGCGCGGGGTGGTCACGGCATCCGGCGGCAATCACGGCCTCGCCATCGCCCGCTCGGCCCATGTGCTCGGCGTCAGCGCCACGATCTTCCTGCCGTCCAACGCGGCGCCGGACAAGATCGCCAAGCTGCGCGACTGGGGCGCCGACGTCCATATCGTCGGCGCGATCTGGGACGATGCCAATGCCGCCGCGCTCGCTCATTCCAGCAAGACCGGCGCGACCTATGCCCATCCGTTCAGCGATCCGGTCGTTGTGGCCGGGCAGGGCACGCTCGGCCTCGATATTCTCGACGACATGCCTGATGTCGACGTCATCCTCGTCGCGATCGGTGGCGGTGGATTGATCACCGGCCTCTCGACGGCGGTGAAGGCCCTGCGCCCGCAGACGCGGATCATCGGTATCGAGCCCGTGGGCTCGCCGACGCTGCATGCCTGTCTCGCCGCCGGCCGCCTCGTCGCGCTCGACAGGCTGGAGACCCGCGTCGCCACGATGTCCTGCCGCCAGACCGACCAAGCGATCTATGAGGCGACGGCGCGCAATGTCGACGAGATCGTGCTGATCACCGATGCCGAGATGGAGCAGGCGGCGAAATCGCTCTGGTTCGAATTCGGCATTGCCGCCGACCTGTCCGGCGCGGCGGCGATTGCTGCGCTCCAGTCCGGGCGCGTTCCGCTATCCGGCGGCGAAACAATCTGCGCGCTGGTCTGCGGCGCCGGCACGGATGGCTGCCTGCCTGGCTGAGGTCAGCTTGCATTTTTGGAAACAAAGAGGGAACATGTAAGCATGTCTCTCTCGGATTCTGTTCTGAACCCGCCGCCGGCACGGCCCGATATCACGCGCATCGTCTGTCGCGGCGCGGCACGTCATCTGCGCGAGCGCGGCTATGCCATCGTCAAGGAGATGACCTTCGCCAATGGCCGGCGTGGCGACGTCGTCGCGCTTTCGCCCTCGGGCGAGCTCTGGGTCGTCGAGGTTAAGTCCGGCATCGCCGACTACCGCGTCGACGGCAAGTGGCCGGATTATCGCGATTATTGCGATGGCTTCCTCTTCGCGGTCGCCCCGGAATTCCCGCGCGAGATCCTGCCCGACGATGTCGGCCTGATCGTCGCCGATGCCTATGGCGGCGAATTGCTGCGCGAGCCGCCGCGGCATCCCCTGAGCGCGGCGCGGCGCAAGATGCTGACCATCGCGCTGGCGCGGCTGGCTTCCAGCCGGCTCGCGCTGATCGAGGACCCTGACGCCTCAGCCTGATACGACCGCCTCACAGGCTTCGGTTATCGCCGCTTTCGGCATCGCTGCGAACCGGCGCAGATCGATCTCGTCGACCAGGAAATCGATGAAAGCGCGCACCCGTGCCGGCAATTTGCCGCCGTGGCCGACATAGACGGCATGGATGTCCTCGACATCGCCGGGATTGAAATCCTCCAGCACCGGGACGAGCCGGCCCGCGGCGATGTCGTCGGCGATATGGAAGAGCGAGAGCCGCGTCAGCCCCTGTCCCGCCAGCGCCAGGCGCCGCGCGCTCTCGCCATCGCCGACCGTGACGCGTCCATGGGCCGGCAGGAAGGCGCGCTGCCCGTCGATGACGAAGGGCCATGTATCGCGGTGCCGGGCGAAGTTGAAGGTGATGAGATCGCAGCCGGCGAGTTTTTCGGGATGATCCGGCGCGCCACGCGCAGCCAGGTAATCCGGCGAGGCGACGATGGCCGAGACGCTTTCGCCGAGCTTGCGCGCGACGAGCTGGGAGGATTTGAGCGGGCCGACCCGGATCGCGACATCGGCGCGCTCGTCGACGAGATCGATCACCGCATCGGTGATCGAGATGTCGAGCTGGATTCCGGGATGCGCCGCCATGAAGCGGGGCGCCACCGGCAGCAGAAAATGCCAGCCGAAGGCGACATTGGCGTTCACCCTGAGCCGCCCGCGTGGGATCTGGCAGGCGGCGACCGCCCGCTCGGCCTCGTCGAGATCGGCCAGCACGCGCAATGTCCGCTCATGGAAGGTCGTGCCTTCCTCGGTGAGCATGAATTTGCGGGTCGAGCGCACGATCAGCCTGACGCCGAGCCGCGCCTCCAGCCGGGTGATAAGCTTGCTGACGGCAGACGGTGTCATCCTGAGTGCGCGAGCGGCCGGCGAGAACCCGCCGAGCTCGACGACGCGGGCAAACACCTCCATCTCCCCGGATCGGTTGATCTCGCTGCGCGGCATCGTGAATTGATCTCACAATTGCTGGTCTTTCACGCAGTCTAATTCACAAGCGTGGGCGGCGCTATCTCCGGGCCCGAACAAGTCCCCCGGAGGCACGCGATGCCCATTGCCCTTTATGCTCTCACCGTCGGTGCCTTCGGCATCGGCGTCACTGAATTCGTCATCATGGGCCTGCTCCTGCAGGTCTCCGCCGATCTCGGCATCAGCGTCCCGCTCGCCGGCCTGCTGATGACCGGCTATGCGCTCGGCGTCTTCGTCGGCGCGCCCATCCTGACGATCGCGACCCGTTCCCTGCCGCGCAAGACGACCTTGCTCGTGCTGATGGCGATCTTCACCCTCGGCAATCTCGCGGCGGCGCTGAGCCCCGGCTTCGGCTGGCTGATGGCAGCGCGCATCGTCACCGCGCTGGCGCATGGCACCTTCTTCGGCGTCGGCTCGCTGGTCGCGACCAGCCTCGTCGCACCGGAGCGCAAGGCCTCGGCCATCGCCCTGATGTTCACCGGCCTGACGCTCGCGACTTTGCTCGGCGTGCCCTTCGGCTCCTGGCTCGGCCTCGCCTTCGGCTGGCGCTCGACCTTCTGGGCAGTGACCGCGATCGGCCTCGTCGCCCTGATCGTCCTCGCGGTCTTCGTGCCGGCGGATCGCGAGCGCGTGGTGCCCGGCTCGCTCGCCGAGGAGTTCAAGGTGCTGGCGCGGCCGCAGGTTCAGCTCGGCCTGATCATGACCGTTCTCGGCTTCGGCGGCATCTTTGCGGTCTTCACCTTCATCCAGCCGATCCTCGTCCAGCTTGCCGGCTTCAGCGAGGCCGCGGTCTCGCCGATCCTGCTGGTCTTCGGCGGTGGCCTCGTCGTCGGCAACCTGCTCGGCGGGCGCTGGGCCGATCGCAGGCTCGCCCCGGCGCTGATCGGTTCGATCGCACTGCTGACCGTCGCGATGTTCGCCTCGGGTTTCGCCTTCCACAGCCAGATCGGCGCCGTCGCCGCAGCCTTCGTGCTCGGCGCCGCGGCCTTCGCCACGGTCGCGCCGCTGCAGATGTGGGTGTTGCAGCAGGCCGGCGGCGCGGGGCAGGGCCTGGCCTCCAGCCTGAACATCGCCGCTTTCAACCTCGGCAACGCCTTCGGCGCCTGGCTTGGCGGCGCGGTGATCACGCAGGGTCTCGGCTATGGCGCTATCGCGCCGGTCGCCGCTGTGGTTCCGCTGCTGGCGCTCGGCCTTGCCGTCGTCGCGGTGTCCCTCGAGCGGCGCGCGGCCCGGATCGTTCCCGCCTGCGCGACCTGAGCCGCATACGCTTGCAACCAAGAAAAAGCCCGCCGGACGTCATGTCCGGCGGGCTTTTTTGCATTTCTGTTGGATCAGCGCGGAGCGCGCTTGGCGAGAATGCGCTGCAAGGTGCGGCGATGCATGCCGAGGCGGCGTGCCGTCTCCGAGACATTGCGGCTGCACAGTTCGTAGACGCGTTGGATATGCTCCCAGCGCACCCGGTCGGCCGACATCGGGTTTTCGGGCGGCTGCGGGCGGGCATCGCGCTGGGCTGCGAGCGCGGCATGGATCTCGTCGGCATCGGCCGGCTTGGCCAGGAAGTCGAAGGCGCCGAGCTTCACGGCGCTGACGGCGGTCGCGATGTTGCCATAGCCGGTCAGGACCACGCCGCGCGCATCGGGGCGGCGCTCCTTCAGGCGGGCGATCACGTCGAGGCCGTTGCCGTCGCCGAGGCGCAGGTCGATTACCGCGAAGGCCGGTGCCGACTCCTCGACGGCTGCCATGCCAGCTGCAACGCTGTCGGCGATGCGAACGGCGTAGCCGCGGCCTTCCATGGCGCGGGCGAGGCGGGTCAGGAACGGCTTGTCGTCATCGACCAGCAAAAGGGACATGTCGGCGGCGGGGCCGGGCCTGTCGGTGTCGCTCGCGGAATCCTGCATCGTCTTCTCCTTGCCGCTTCTCCACGCGCTGCGGCTCGCGCGCATAATGGTTTCAGTGTGTTGGCAGACCGGTCGCGGCTGCTCAACCAGGCTCATGTAAGGCGGATCTCTCGCCCTGTGTACCCCCATCGACAGGCAGATCGGCCTCGAAGTCATCGCGGGACCAGGTGATCCGGATCGAGGCGCCGCTTGCCGGCACCGGCCGGTTCGAGAATTCCAGGGTTGCGCCGCCTCGCTCGAGCAGCGTCTTGGCGATGAAGAGCCCGAGCCCGAGACCCCCGCCGGCGCGGCCTTCGCCGGAGCCGCGTGAGAGATAGGGATCGCCTGCCCGCATCAGTACATTGGGGGGGAAGCCAGGCCCGTCATCGGCAATCACCAGCACGACCTGATTGTGGCTCCACTCCGCTGCGATCGTCACCGTTGAGCGCGCGAAATCGACGGCATTGTCGACGATATTGCCGAGGCCGTAGATCATGCCGGGATTGCGGCGGCAGACCGGCTCCGGCTTCTCGCCGGCCATGGTGATCTCGAAGGGCGTGCCGAAGGGCCGCTGCGGCCCGGCCGCTTCCTCGATCAGCAGGCGCAAGGTGAGCTGGCCGAGCGGGCCGGCATCCTCGTCCTGAAGACTCGACAATTTGCCGAGGATGCCGCGGCAGCGTTCGACCTGTTCGCGCAGCAAGGCGATGTCCTCGGCCATCTCGCCCTCGGGGGGGGCGAGGCGGGTCAGTTCGCGCGCGACCAGCGCGATCGTGCCGAGCGGCGTGCCGAGTTCATGGGCGGCCGCGGCGGCTAGGCCGTCGAGCTGCGACAGATGCTGCTCGCGCGCCAGAACAAGCTCGGTGGCGGCGAGTGCGTCGGAGAGGTCGCGCGCCTCCTTGGCGACGCGCCAGGCATAGATGCCGGTGAAGGCGAGGCCGAGCACGAGGGCTGCCCAGTTGCCGAGCTGGTAGAAGGCCGGCAGCACCGGCCGATCGTCCCCGGCCCAGGGCAAGGGCAGGTGATAGCGGCTGAGCAGGGTTGCGAGCCCCATCGCGAGCAGGCCAAGCACCAGCGTGCGCTGCGGCGGCAGGGCCGTCGCCGAGATCATCACCGGCGCCAGGAACAGGATCGCGAACGGATTCTGCAGCCCGCCGGTCATGTAGAGCAGAGCTGCGAGCTGGGCGATGTCGAAGCCGAGCAGGGCCGTCGCCGCCCTGTCGTTGAGGCGGTGGCTCAGCGGAAAGCGGATGCGCAGCGCGACATTGAGCCAGGCGGAGACCGCGATGACGCTGAAGCACCAGCCGAAGGGCAGGGGAAAGCCGAGGCCGAAATGCACACCGGCAACGGCGAGGCTCTGCCCGGCGATGGCGAGCCAGCGCAGACGGACCAGCGTATCGAGGCGCAAATGGCGGCTGGAACGGGCCAGAGCCGGGGCGGAAAGGTCCGGAAAGCTCACGTTTTGGGGATCTCCTGAACGGCGCCGACCGGTTGTTTGGCCTGCCTCATCCACATTGGCATCGGACCGAGAAGTGGAGTCCACTTTTCGGATCAATCCGATGCAATAACAATGAGATAGATCATCGTTATCGCGTCAGATAGGACGCGCGACGATCATAGCAGGAAAATCTTATCCTTTAGCCGGGTTGAATGAGAACAAAATCAACGTAAGGTGCGATGCTGCGTCGCATCATCGCATGTTGCGACGCCGGAAGGACGTTCAATCGTATGTACGGGGCTGCCATGTCGTTCGCCTACCATGCCTACGAAGCGGTTCACATGATGGTGAGCCCGATGCGTGGGGTTTCGGATGCGATGCATCTGGCCTTCAAGAACCCGGCCAATCCGCTGACCTATACGCCGCTCGGCCGCAGCGTCGCTGCGTCCTGCGAATTGTTCGAGCGCATGACGCGCCGCTACGGCAAGCCGGCCTTCGGCCTCGACGAGACCACGATCAACGGCGTCAAGGTCGCCGTGGAGGAGCGTGTCGTCTGGGAGCGCCCCTTCTGCAAGCTGGTCTATTTCGACCGCAAGATTCCATCCAGCCGCCGCAAGCCACAGCCGAAGGTGCTGCTGGTCGCGCCGATGTCGGGCCATTACGCCACGCTGCTGCGCGGCACGGTCGAGGCTTTCCTGCCCGGCCATGAGGTCTACATCACCGATTGGGTCGATGCCCGCCTCGTGCCGCTTTCCGAGGGCCGTTTCGACCTCGACGATTACATCGATTACGTCATCGGCATGCTCCAGATGCTGGGGCCGGACACCCATGTCATGGCGATCTGCCAGCCGTCGGTGCCGGTCATCGCCGCGATCGCCCGCATGGAGGCCGAATCCGACCCGTGCGCGCCGCGCTCGATGACGCTGATGGGTGGCCCGATCGACACCCGCCGCTCGCCGACCGCCGTCAACCAGCTCGCGATGGAGCGCGGCACGGACTGGTTCCGCCGCAACTGCATCACCGTCGTGCCGTTCCCGAGCCTCGGCGCCTTCCGGCAGGTCTATCCCGGCTTCATGCAGCTCTCGGGTTTCATGGCGATGAATATCGACCGCCACGTCACCGCCCATTACGACATGTTCAAGCATCTCGTCAGTGGTGACGGCGATTCCGCCGAGAAGCATCGCGATTTCTACGACGAGTACCTCGCGGTGATGGACCTGACCGCCGAGTTCTATCTCCAGACCGTCGACACCGTCTTCGTTCAGCATGCCCTGCCCAAGGGAGAGATGATGCACCGCGACAAGCCGGTCGATCTCACTGCGATCCGCCGCGTCGCGCTGATGACGGTCGAAGGCGAGATGGACGACATCTCCGGCGTCGGCCAGACCCAGGCCGCGCATGATCTCTGCGTCAACATCCCCGCCGACAAGCGTGTCCATTATCTCCAGCCGAAGGTCGGCCATTACGGCGTCTTCAACGGCTCGCGCTTCCGCGCCGAGATCCAGCCGCGCATCTCCGACTTCATGGTCAGCCTCGACATGGAAGCGGCCAAGGAGCGCCGCGACGACAGCGCCAAGGAGCAGCGCAAGGCGCTCAAGGTCGTCGGCTAAGGCTCTTTCGTATCGCCCGCGAATCCCGCACAATCGCGGGCGATGCGCATCTCCCTGTTCAGGCGCCAGCCGGACCCCGACCGGATCGAGGTCGTGCATGCCGGCACGCGCTATGCCGTTCTGGTCAAGCGCCGCGCCGCCGCGCGGCGGATGACGTTGCGCGTCTCGCAGGCGACCGGCGAGATCACGCTGACCCTGCCCGAGAGGGCCGATTTCGCGGCGGGCCGCACCTTCGCCGAGAACCATGGCGGCTGGATCGCGGCGCGGATGGCCAAGCGCCCGCGCCCGGTGCCCTTCGAGCCCGGCCAGAGCATTCCCCTGCGTGGTGTGCCGCATCGCATCGTCCACTGGTCGAAAGCGCGTGGGCTGACGCAGGCGACACGCGATGCCGACGGCGCGCCGGTCATCGCAGTGGCCGGCGATGCCGCACATGTCGCGCGCCGGGTCAGGGATTTCCTGCGGAAGCTCGCGCTCGAGGATATCGAGAAGGCGGTCCGCCGCCACACCGCGACGCTTGGCATCTCCGCCCGCAAGATCACCATCCGCGACACCACGAGCCGCTGGGGCTCCTGCTCCTCTCAAAGGGACCTCAGCTTCTCATGGCGCCTGATCCTGGCGCCGTCCCCGGTGCTCGATTATCTCGCGGCCCATGAGGTGGCCCACCTCAAGGAGATGAACCACTCGCACCGCTTCTGGGCGCTGACCCACAAGCTCTGCCCCCATACTGAGGAGGCGGAAGCCTGGCTGAAGCGCCATGGCGCCAGCCTGCACGGCTATGGTTGAGTCAGGCGCACTGCCGCAATTCCGCCGTTAACCACTTTCTGAAGGCTCGCCCCGCACACTGAAGGCCGATTCGCTTTCAGCGTGAGTATGCCTATGGGTCAGGTCATTGCGTTCCGCTTGCCGCAACAGCCGGCTGCCGCCGCCGAGCCGGTGCTCGGCCTGATGTCGGCCGTCGATTTCGCCCTGCGCGATCTCGCCGAGATTCTCCCCCATATCGCGCTGGATTCGGCGCGCCAGCAGGCTGAGGCCTGCCGCGCCATGCTGGCTCAGGCCTTCGACGCCGAGGTCGAGGCCGAGCTCGGCAACTGACCCGGTCTTCGCGCATGCCGCCCCCGGCGATGACGCGGGTTGCCGAAGCGGCTGAAGTGTCGAACCTTTCCGGGCAAGAGCCGGTGATCCGCCGGCCATTCCTGCGCCTGGGAGGCTTTATCCGTGTTCTTGACCAACAGCGACATGGTCGATCTCGTCGATCTCCGGCATCGGCTGCATCGCCGTCCTGAAATCTCCGGCGAGGAACGCGAGACGGCTGCGACCATCGTCGAATTCCTCAAGCCGACCGGGCCGGATCGTATCGTCACCGAACTCGGCGGCCATGGGGTCGCCGCGATCTACGAGGGCGTCGAGCCCGGCCCGACGGTTCTGATCCGCGCCGAGCTCGATGCGCTGCCGATCGAGGAGCTTTCCGACAGCGACCACCGCTCCGAAATCCCCGGCAAGGGCCATCTCTGCGGCCATGACGGCCATATGACCATCCTCGCCGGCCTGGCGCGCGGCTTGCAGCGCAATCCGCCGAAGAAGGGCCGTGCCATCCTGCTGTTCCAGCCGGCCGAGGAGACCGGCGCTGGCGCTGCCGCCGTGATGGCCGATCCGAAATTCGAGGAGATCGTGCCGGATTACGCCTTCTCCCTGCATAACCGCCCGGGTGTGCCGGTCGGCCATGCCCGCATCTCGGAAGGCGCCGCCAACTGCGCCTCGCGCGGCATCAAGATCATCCTGACCGGCGAAACCTCGCATGCCTCGACGCCGGAGCATGGCCGCTCGCCGGCCCCGGCCATCGCGACGCTGATCCCGACGCTGACCGCGCTCGGACCGGGCGGCCCGCTCGACGCCAACTTCCGGCTGGTGACCGTGACTCATGTCGAGATCGGCGAGCAGGCCTTCGGCATCGCGCCGGGCCATGGCGAGCTCTGGGCGACGCTGCGCACCGTCAACGACGCGCAGATGGGCGCGCTCTGCGAAGCCGCCGAGACGCTGGCCCGCGAGGCTGCCGAGGCCGGTCGTTTGACCGTCGAGATCAGCTATCACGACATCTTCCACCACTGCGAGAACGAGCCGGAGGCCGTCGCGATGCTGCGCCGGGCGATGGACGAGGAGAAGGTGCCGCATGGTCCGACGCCGCCCTCGCGCGGCTCGGAGGATTTCGGCCTGTTCGGGCGCCGCTCCAAATCTGCGATGTTCCTGCTCGGCTCGGGCGAGACCGCGCATCTGCACAACCCGGATTTCGATTTCCCGGACGATGCGATCGGCCCCGGCGCGCGCGTCTTCATGCGGGCGCTGCGCAATCTGCTCGGCGAAGCCCGCCCGCAGGCTTGAGGGAGCGTGACATGACCGTGAACTGGACCCGCGCCGCGACCCGCGCGCAGGAAATCGTTGCGAGCTGGCAGCGCGCGGCGGGGCCGGGCGGCGCCGTCGTGCTCTTCGACCGCGACGGCGTGCGCGAGAGCTTTGCCGGCGGCCTCGCCAGCATCGAATACGGCGTGCCCTTCACGCCGCAGACGCCGAACCGCTTCGCTTCGATCAGCAAGCATGTCCTGGCGGTCGCGTTGCTCCGCGCCGGCATCCCGCTCGATGCCCCGCTCGGCCATTGGCTGAAGGACCTGCCGGCGCCGCTCGCCGCGGTCGAGTTCGGTCGTGCCCTCGACATGACCGGTGCCCTGCCGGACATGATGGAGTGCTTCTGGCAGCAGGGCTTGCCCTTCACCGCGACATTGAGCGCGGAAGAGGTCTTTGCGCTCGCCTGCCGCTTGCCCTCGCTGAGTGCCGAGCCCGGCACTGAGATGGCCTACTCCAACACCGGCTGGCGGCTTGGCCAGCGCATCCTCGAGCAGGTCACCGGCAAGCCCTACAAGGACACCGTCGCGGAACTCTCCGGTGAGCTCGGCCTTGCCTTCCGTCTGCCCTATGACGGCTCGGAGATCGTCCCCGGCCTCGCCACCGGCTACTGGAATGACGGGACGGACTGGCGGCGCGGCCATAACGGCCCGCATTTCTCCGCATCGGGCGGACTCGTGGGTTCCGCCGCCGATCTCGCCGGCTGGGCTTCGGCCCTGCTGGCGGGGCGCGGCCCGCTCGCCGGCATGCTGGAGCGCCTGACCGCGCCGCGCCATTTCGCTGACGGTAGCGAAAGCGTCTATCGGCTCGGCCTCGTCGCCAGCCGGCTCGGCGAGACCACGATCGTCGGCCATGGCGGTTCGCTCGCCGGCTACCGCAACCATTTCTGGATGTCGCCGGCCCATGGCGTCGGCGTCGTCGTGCTGAGCAATCGCGAGGAAGAGGCGCTCTGGCCAGCCCTGACCGTGCTGGCGACCCTGCTCGAACAGGAGCTGCCGACGATCGCAAACGCGCCGGTCGGCCTGTTCGCCAGCGACGAGGGGCCGTTCTGGGCCGAGCTCGCTGCGGATTCGATCAGCTACATGGGCGGCTTCGAGCGTCTGATCACCGATGGCGACGGCGGTCTGCGCAGCTTGCCGGCCTATCTCGACATCCGCCTGAAACAGGAAGGGCAGGACCGTCTCACCGGCCTGATCGGCGGCGTGCGGCGCTCGCTCGCGCGGGTGCCGGCCGATACCCCGCTTGATGCGCGCTTGATCGGGCGCTGGCGCGACCCGCATTTCGGCACGGAGATCGAGATTCGGGCCGACGGCACTGCACTGCTGCCCTGGCCTTCCGGCGGAACGGTCTCGCAACTGACGCCGCTGCCGAACGGCCGCGCGCTTGCTCGCCACCAGCACGGCCCCTGGCTTGCGCGCCCCTGCCTCTGGCTCGATGCGGAAGGAAGCTTGCGGGTGGCCGGCCACCGGGCAAGGATCTTGCAGATGAAACGAGCATGAAACGCGCCGGCTGAGGCGGCTCCGCGGAGGGGCGGTGCCGCAGGGCCGGTGACGAAGGAGGAGAACGCCTGATGCAACTGTCCCGTTTCACCGCCGCGCTGCTGCTATCGGCGGCAGCGTTCCTGCCGCTGCCGGCCTCTTCGCAGTCGCAGCCGGCCTCGAATCGCGTCCTGCGCGTCGCGCCGCATGCGGACCTCAAGACGCTCGATCCGGTCGCCGCCTCCATCGTCATCACCCGCATGCATGGGCTGATGATCTACGAGACGCTCTTCGCCTGGGATTCGAACCTCCAGCCGAAGCCGCAGATGGTCGAGAGCTTCGAGACCTCGGCCGACAAGCTGACCTGGACCTTCAAGCTCCGCCCCGGCCTGAAATTCCATGATGGCCAGCCGGTGACGACCAGGGACGTCATCGCCTCGCTCGGCCGCTGGATGAAGCGCGACACGATCGGCGGCAAGCTTGCGGAATATACCGACGGCATGGAGGCGGTGGACGATGCCACCTTCCGCCTCAAGCTGAAGCGGCCGATGGCGCTGGTGCCCTTCGCGCTCGGCTCGGCGGTCGGCCAGATCCCGGTGATCATGCGCGAGTCCGACGCCAAATCCGACCCGATGAAGCCGATCACCGAGACGATCGGCTCCGGCCCGTTCAAGTTCAACCGCGAGGAATGGCGCAGCGGCTCGAAGGTCGTCTACGACCGCAATCCAGACTATGTCCCGCGCTCCGAGCCGGCCGACGGGCTCGCCGGCGGGCGCGTCGTCAAGGTCGACCGCGTCGAGTGGCAGATCATGCCGGATGCCGCGACCGCTGCTGCTGCGCTCCAGACCGGCGAGATCGACATCTGGGAGCAGCCGAGCCAGGACCTGATCCCGGTCATCGCGACCAACAGCCAGGTCAAGGTCGACCGCTACGCCAACCTCGCCAATCAGGCGATGCTGCGGCCGAACCATCTCCACCCGCCCTTCGACAACCCGAAGGCGCGTCTGGCTCTCGCCTATGCCACCGACCAGGCCGATTTCCTCTCGGCCGGCTTCGGCGACGAGGAATGGTGGAAGCGCTGTGCCTCCTATTTCATCTGTGGCGGCCCGAACGGCACGGAAGCAGGCACGGAAGGCTACGCCAAGCCCGATCTCGACAAGGCGCGCGCGCTGCTGAAGGAGAGTGGCTACAAGGGCGAGAAGCTCGTGCTTTCGACCAGCAACGATATTGCGCCGATCGGCCGCATGGCGGAGGTCGCGGCCGCCTCGCTCAGGAAGGTCGGTTTCAATATCGATCTGCAGGTCGCCGATTGGGGCACCGTCACCACGCGCCAGCAGAACAAGGGTACGTCCGAGCAGGGCGGTTGGAACCTCTTCGTCACGACGGCGTCAGGCGCGACGATGCAGTCGCCGCTGACCAATATCGGCACCAACATGGCATGCGAGCGCGCTTGGTCGGGCTGGCCCTGCGATGCGGAAGCCGAGAAGCTGCGCGGCGCCTTCATCGATGCGCCCGACGATGCCGGCCGCAAGCTTGCGCTTGAGGCCTTGCACAAGCGTCTCGCCGAGATGCAGCCCTATCGCGTGCTCGGTCAGTACGATCAGCCCTATGCAAGGCGCACCAATGTCTCCGGCGTGTTGGCGGCACCGGTGATGCTGTTCTGGAACGTCGAGAAGAAGTGAGGCGCTAAAGCGTCGCGCGCCATACGAAATCGCGGCTCTCGCCCGGCGCCAATTTGAGGATGCCGGGCTTCTCCGCGATGTCGCCCTGCCAGCCGGCAGGGCTCGCCATGCCGTACCAGGGCTCGATGCAGAGGAACGGTGCGCCTGTTGGCTTCGACCAGATGCCGAGGTCCTTGTAGCCTTCCCAGCTCACTGTCAGGGCGCGGCTCTCCCGCCCTGATGCATCCAGCGCGGCGAAGCGCACCGAGCGGTTCGCCGTATCCGGGATCACGATCGCGTCGTTGACGAACAGGCTGCCGTCGAGCGGCAGGTCCGTCCCCGCGAAGGGCAGGGGAATCGGTGCGGTGAGCAGGCCGGCCTCGACGCCGAGTCCCTGGCCCGGCTCGGGTTGCGGGAAGGTCAGGCGATGCGCTTCCTTCGCGACACCCTCGCTCAACGGCCAGAGGAAGGCTGGATGCGCGCCGACGCCGCAGATCAGCGGGACATCGGCCGGATTGCTCACCCGCGAGGTCACGGTCAGCGTATCGCCCGCGACCGCGTAGATCATCTGCAACACGAACCGGAACGGATAGATCGCCAGCGTCTCCGGGCTCTCCCGGAGTTCCAGCACTGCCCGGTCCCTTGTGCGCTCGACCCAGGTGAACAGGCTGTCGCGTGCGAAGCCGTGCTGGGTCAGGCGATAGGAGCGTCCTTGATGGATCAGCGTGTCGTCAGTCAGCCGCCCGACGATCGGAAACAGCACCGGCGCATGGCGTGGCCAGTCCGGCCCGCCATTCCAGAGCGCAGGCCCGTTCGCATCGGAGAGCGCGATCAGTTCGCCGCCTTGTGCCCCCACGGTCGCAAGCAGCCGGTCGGAGGCAATCTCATGGGTCTCGCTCATCATCGTCTCCATCGGCGGCTCCTGTCCCGATAACCGATCGGCGCTGGCGAAATCCACTGCGCTTTCCGGATGCGTCGCATGTCTTCAGATGCGTCGGCCTCTTGCAGCGGGGCGCGTTTCGCGCGATTCCGCTAGCGATGCCGAAGGAGGCAAGTCTTGCTGATCACCCGCCGTCAGTTCGCCGCCGGTTCGCTCACGACGCCCGCCATCCTGAAGGGCAGTCTGGCATTCGCCGCCGGCCGACCCGTGACCGTCGCCTCGCTTTTGGGCGAGGACAAGCCGGAGACGAGGATCTGGCGGCACATCGCCGAGATCCTCAACCGCACGGCGCCCGGACGTTTCGACCTTCGGATCGTGCCCAATGCCGCGCTCGGCGGCGAGAAGGAGGTGGCCGAGGGCCTCCGCCTCGGCTCGATCCAGGCGGCCCTCTCGACGGTGTCCTCGCTTTCGAGTTGGGTTCCGACCGGGCAGATTCTCGACTTGCCTTTCCTGTTCCGCGACCGCGACCATCTCGCGCGGGCCCTGGCCGGGCCGCTCGGCACTGAGCTCAGGAGACTCTACGAGGCGCAGGGCTTCGTCGTGCCGGGCTTCATCAACTATGGTGCCCGCCACCTCCTGGCGAAGGAGCCGCTGACCACCCCCGCGTCGGTCAAGGGCAAGCGCATCCGCGTGATCCAGAGCCCGCTGCACACCGCGCTCTGGTCGGGCTTCGGCGCCCATCCCACGCCGATCCCGATCCCCGAGACCTATAACGCGCTGAAGACCGGCGTGGTCGACTGCATGGACCTGACCAAGTCGGCCTATGTCGGTTTCCGCCTGCACGAGGTCGTGCCGGTGCTGATCGAGACCGGCCATATCTGGGCGAGCGGCGTCGTGATGTTCGCGGCGCCCTTCTGGAAGGCGCTGACGCAACAGGATCGCGAGGCGCTGACGGCAGCGGTCCGTGAAGGCATCGCCCATTTCGACGAATTGATGCGGGCCGACGAGGAAGCCTCGATGGCGCGCGCCACGGCCGAAGGCGGCAAGGTGATACCGGCCGAGAACCGCCAGGGCTGGCAGGACGGCGCGCGCAAGGTCTGGGAGAGTTTTGCGCCGCAGCTCGGCGGCATGTCGGGCATCGAAGCCATCGCGCAGAGCGCGTGAAGCCAGCATCAAGGACGATGACCATGCCGCTTTCGATCGACCATATCGTCATCGCCGTCGCCGATCTCGACGCCGCCATCCGCGACTACACGACGCTCGGCTTCACCGTGCTGCCGGGCGGCGAGCATCCGCGCGGCTCGCGCAATGCGCTGGTCGTGTTCGAGGATGGTGCCTATCTCGAAATCATCGCCTTCCCGCGTCCGCTGCCCGGATATCGCTGGTGGCAGGTGCTCGACCGTGCCGGTCCTGGCCTCGTAGACTATGCCGTGCTGCCGGATGATCTCGACGCCGATCTCGCCCGTGCGCGGGCCGCCGGCATCGTCATGGACGGCCCGATCGATGGCGGCCGGCTCAAGCCCGACGGCACCAGCATCGCGTGGCGCTCGGCCCGCCCGCCCGAGCCCGACATCCCCTTCCTCTGCACCGATGTCACCGCCCGCAGCCTGCGCGTTCCCGAGGGACCGGTCCGCCGCCATGCCAATGGCGTGACCGGGGTCGCCGGCATCACCGTGGCGGTGCAGGACCTTGCGACTTCGATCGCGCGCTATCGCGCCCTGCTCGGGCAGGAGTCGGTCGCGCTGGGCGGTGTTCCCGGCCTCGGCTTCGGCATCGTTCAGTTCCGCATCGCCCGGCAGACACTGTCCCTGACGGAGCCGCGCGGTCCCGCCGCGGCCAGCCTCAGTGAGCACCTCGTCCGCCGCGGGCAGGGCGCCTATGCCGTCTCCTTCTACGGCCCGGAGGATGCCCGCCTGGACGAAGGCCTAGCGCATGGCGCCCGTCTGGAGATCGTCCGCGACCTCTAGGCGCAGGGCGCCGTCACGATGCGGTCACGCTCGCGGACGAGAGTGGCCCGTTACCTTAAAATAGTTCTATTTATGTAGTAATAACAATATCTTGCATAGAATCATCGGTGCGCCTATCTCTCCCTCGCGATCAGTGAATCAGCCGACGGAGGGGTCGAATGGGTGGAGTCACCGAGGTCGATGTCGCAGCCGCGATCGGCCGCATCGACGAGATCATCATTCGCGAGATCGTTCGCACCGGCGCGAGCCGGCCTGAATTGCGCCGGGCGCTCGCATTGGCCAAGGGGCCGGGCGATCTCGACGCCGATGCCGCGCTGCCGCCGCATATGCAGCGCCTCGTGGAGCTGCTTGCGGTCACCTTGCCTGAGCAGGGACCCAAACCCATTCAGGGGCCACAGCACCGCCTCCATGCCGCCATCAAGGGCATCGAACGTGCAGCCTGATCCGGGGAGCGCCGAATCGCTGGAGACCGCCCGTACCGAGATCCGGGAAGCGGTCATGACAGCCTTTTGCGCCGCGCTCCGCGATACTCGCCTCCCGCCGCTCGCCCTGATCGAGCTGGCGGCGGCAGCGGTCGGTTCTGTCTACAGAGAGGTGGCGGATGCTCATTGCGGTGACCAGCCATGCCCTTGCGGCTGGCATCCGCGCCTCCAGGCGGATCTGGAGGCGCTTCAGGCGGCGCTGGCCCTGAACGCGACGCCTGCATTGCAGCCCGATCTCGCCAGCATGGCCGTGCTCGGCCGGGCCTGATCTCGCGTTCCGTGCGCCGGCCGTGCTAAGCCGCCGCCAACGGCGGGGCGGCATGCGCAACATTCTCATCATCGGCATCGGGGCCGGCAATCCCGACCACATGACGATCGAGGCGATCGCGGCGTTGAACCGCGCCGATATCCTGTTCATCCCCGACAAGGGCGAGGAGAAGGCTGCGCTTCGGGCCCTGCGCGAGGCGATCTGCGCCCGCTTCATCCGCAACGCGAACTACCGCACGGTTCCGGTCGAAATCCCGCGCCGGGCCGAGGCCGGCAGCGACTATCACGGCGTCGTCGACGACTGGCACGAGCGCATCGCCGCGCGCTACCGCACCCTGTTCGAGGCGGAATTGCGGGAAGGCCAGACCGGCGCGCTGCTCGTCTGGGGCGACCCCGCTCTCTATGATTCCACCTTGCGCATCATGGAGCGCGTTGCCGCCTCCGGCCTCGACCTCGATTGGCAGGTCTATCCCGGCATCAGCAGCGTCCAGGTCCTGGCCGCGCGCCACCGCATACCCCTCAACACGATCGGCGCGCCGATCCTGATCACCACCGGCCGCCGGCTGGCGGCGGGCTTCCCCGCCGATCAGGACAGCGTGGTCGTCATGCTCGACGGCGAGCAGACCTTCGGCAAGATCGATCCCGCCGGGCTCGATATCTGGTGGGGCGCCTATCTCGGCACGCCCGACGAAATCCTGCGCGCAGGCCCGCTCGCCGAGCTCGCCCCCGAGATCGCCGAGGTCAGGGCCGCGGCCCGCGCCCGGCATGGCTGGATCATGGATACCTACCTGCTGCGCCGCCGTCCGGCTTGACGCAGCCGCCTGCATCCGCCATCGCTCGCCCCGATCTTTCTGGAAGCGCCGGAGCCACCTGATGTCCCTCGCCGATCTCAACCAGACCATCGACGCCGCCTGGGAAAACCGGGCCGAGATCGGCGTCCAGACCAAAGGCGCCGTGCGCGAGGCGGTCGAGCAGGCCATCGAGATGCTCGATGCCGGCCAGGCCCGCGTCGCCGAGAAGCAGGGCGCGGATTGGATCGTCCATCAGTGGCTGAAGAAGGCGGTGCTGCTTTCCTTCCGCCTCGCCGACAACGTCATCATGGCGAATGGTCCGGGCGAGGCCGTGTTCTGGGACAAGGTGCCCTCGAAGTTCGAGGGCTGGGGCGAGAACCGCTTCCGCGCCGCCGGCTTCCGCGTCGTGCCGCCGGCTGCGGCACGCAAGGGCTCCTTCATCGCCTCGGGCGTCGTGCTGATGCCGTCCTTCGTCAATATCGGCGCCTATGTCGACACAGGCACCATGGTCGATACCTGGGCGACGGTCGGCTCCTGCGCGCAGATCGGCAAGAACGTGCATCTCTCGGGCGGCGTCGGCATCGGCGGCGTGCTGGAGCCGCTGCAGGCCAACCCGACCATCATCGAGGATAACTGCTTCATCGGCGCCCGCTCCGAGGTGGTCGAGGGCGTGATCGTCGGTGAGGGCTCGGTGCTCTCGATGGGCGTCTTCATCTCGGCCTCGACCAAGATCGTCGACCGCGCCACCGGCCAGGTCCATGTCGGCAAGGTGCCGCCCTATTCGGTGGTCGTGCCGGGCTCGCTGCCCGGAAAACCCTTCCCGGATGGCACGCCGGGCCCGGCGCTCTCCTGCGCCGTCATCGTCAAGACGGTCGATGCGCAGACGCGCTCCAAGACCGGCATCAACGAGCTTCTGCGCGACTGATAGCTCGGTCGCTTCACGTCATGCCCGGGCTTGGCCCGGGCATTTCGGAAGCCAGCGCTTACTCGCCGCCGATCGCCTTGGCCGCCTCGACGGCGCGGCCACGCAGCGGCAGTTCCTGCATCCGCGCCAGCGACAGCCAGGCGAGCGCGAAGCCGAGGCTCGCGGCGCCGAAGACATAGCGGAACAGCACGACCATGGTCTCGCGGTCGACGGTGCCGAGCTTCAGTGCCTCGGGCGAGAGCTGTGCGCCCGCGCTCCCGACGCCGCCGAGCACGATCGCGCCGAACACCGCGACGATCAGTGCCCCGCCGATCTGGCGGAAGAAATTGGCCACCGCCGTCACCGTGCCGAGCTGATGCGCCTGCACGGCATTCTGGATCGACACGGTCGCGACGGGCAGCAGCGTGCCGAAGCCGATGCTGACCACGGCGAGGATGACGCTGAAGGGCAGGAGCGGGATCCGGCCGGAAAAGGCGGCGAGCACGGCTGTACCCGTCATCGCGACGAAGAGCCCGGCCAATGGCACGCGCTTGTAATGGGTGAGCTGCGACATCGCCCGGCCGGAGCTGGTCGCGCCGATGACGGTGCCGCAGGTCAAGGGCAGCAGGCCGAGGCCGGATTGGGTGGCGCTCAGGCCCATCACCGTCTCGAAATAGAGCGGCAGATAGATGGTGAGGCCGATGAAGGTGCCCATGCCGAAGCCGGCCGCCACCGTCCCGCGCCTGACAACGCCGTTGCCGAAGAGGTCGAGCGGGATCAACGGCTCGGCCGCCCGGCGTAGGCGCCAGGCGAACAGCATCCAGAGTACGAGCGAGGCCGCGACGAGGCTGGCGATCGGCAGGGACCGCCAGGGATAGGCCGTGCCGCCCCAGGACAGGGCGAGCAGCAGCGACACCGTCGCCAGCGTCATCAGGATCGCGCCGAGCACGTCGAGCTTGTGCGGCCGCTCATGGCGCGGCAGCCGCTTCAGCGCCGCATTCGACATCCAGTAGGCGCCGAGCCCGAGCGGCAGGTTGATCCAGAAGATCACCGACCAGTGCAGCTTTTCCGCGAGGAAGCCGCCGAGCACCGGGCCGAGCAGTGAGGAGGACATGAAGACGCTGGCGAAATAGACCTGATAGCGCCCGCGTTCCTTGGGCGGCACCATGTCGCCGACGATGGTCTGGGCCAGCGCGATCAATCCGCCGCCGCCGAGCCCCTGCACGAAGCGCGCGAGGACGAGCAGCCAGAGCGAGGGCGCCAGCGCGCAGGCGATCGAGCCGATCACGAAGACGACGATGCCGGCGAGCAGCGTCACCCGCCGTCCATGGATATCGGCTAGCTTGCCGTAGAGCGGCGTCACCGCCGTCGAGGCCAGCAGATAGATCGTGACGATCCACGAGAGATGCGTGACGTCGTTGAGATCGCGGCCGATCGTCGGCAGCGCGGTCGCGACGATGGTCTGGTCGAGCGCGGCGAGGAACATCGCCAGCATGACGCCGATCAGGACCGACCGAATATCCGCGGGCGTCATGGCCGCGGCCTGGGCTGGAATGTCGAGCCGCTTGTCCATGAACTGTGTTCTTGCTTGCGTCTACGGAATAGCCGGAGGGTAGTCGCGTGGTGCGCCATGCGCCAGAGACACGTTGGCGGGGCGGCTCTGCGGCGCGGGCGGGACAGGCTGCCGCAGCTCAGCCCAGGCTGCGCAGTGTCTTGCGCAAGGTTTCCGGCGCAGCATCAGGCATGGTGGCCTCGATGGCCTCATGCGTCCGCTGCCAGATCGGCACAGCCGAAGCGAGCAGCGCCATGCCGTCTTCCGTCAGCGTCAGCAAGCGGCCGCGACGATCGGCCGGATCGACCGCGATATTCACCAGGCCGCGTCGCTGCAGTGGCTTCAGCGCGGCGGTGAGGGTCGTGCGGTCCATCGCCAGAAGCTCGGCCACCGGTCCGAACGTCGCCGGTACCGGGCGGTTCAGGGCCATCATCAGCGAGAACTGGCCATTGGTCAGCCCGAGCGGCCGCAGCGCCTCGTCGAAACGGCGCGCCAGCGCCCGCGCCGCGCGCTGCACATACAGGCACAGGCAATGGTCGCGCACATGCAGCGTCGTCGCGAAGGGAACGATCGGTTTGCCGTCCATGTTGTCTGCATGTTGACTGCCGTTAGGCAAGTCAAGCCAAGCTCGTCCGAAGAGATGCCATGCCGGTTGACGGAGCGGCGCCGCGAAGCGCTAACAAGGCTCCCTGACGGCGCCAGAAGGAAAGGCCGATCATGCCGCTGCTCGCCGCGAAACATGCCATGCTGGTGGTCATCGACTTCCAGGCGAAGCTGATGCCGGCGATCCATGACGGCGAGACGGTCCTGCTCAATGCCGGGCGCCTTGCCGACGCAGCGCGCCTGCTCGGCGTGCCCGCCGTCCTCACCGAGCAATATCCGCGCGGACTCGGCGCGACAGTGCCGGCCCTGGCGGAGGTCGCGCCGGCCATCACCAAGATGAGTTTCGACGCTTGCGCGGAGCCCGCCTTCCTGGAGGCCGTGGCGGGAGATCGCGAACTGGTGGTCTGCGGCTGCGAGGCGCATGTCTGTGTCGGCCAGACCGTGTTGACCCTGCTCGAGCATCGCCGCCGCGTCGTGGTGGTTGCCGATGCGATCGGCTCGCGCGTGCCGCAATCGCGCGAGATCGCGTTGCAGCGCATGGCGAGCCATGGCGCCGAGATCGTCACCACCGAGATGGTGCTGTTTGAATGGCTGCGCAGCGCCGAGCATCCGCAGTTCCGGACGGTCTCGAAGCTGATCCGCTAGATCGAAGCCGCTCTCAGAGCGGCTTCTTGATCGCCTTCGAGATGACGCCGACGATGCCTTCGCGGAAGAGCAGCACGCAGAGCACGAAGATCACGCCCTGCACGACCGTGACCCAGGCGCCGAGCGTCGCGAGATAGTTCTGCATCGCGACGATGACGATGGCGCCGACGATCGGGCCGAAGACGGTGCCGAGCCCGCCGACCAGCGTCATCAGCACGACCTCGCCGGACATCGTCCAGTAGACGTCGGTGAGCGAGGCGAGCTGGAAGACGATCGCCTTGGTCGCGCCGGCCAGCCCTGCGAGCGTCGCCGAGAGCACGAAGACCATCAGCTTGTACTGGTTGGCGCGATAGCCGAGCGAGATCGCGCGGGGCTCGTTGTCGCGGATCGCCTTGCAGACCTGGCCGAAGGGCGAGTGGATGACGCGGTAGATCAGCAGCAGCCCGCCCATGAAAATGGCGGCGACGAGCCAGTAAAGCGCCCGGTCGTCGGCGAGGCTGATCAGGCCGAGGAACTTGCCGCGCGGCACGGCCTGGATGCCGTCCTCGCCGCCGGTGAAGCGCGGCGTCTGCAGCGAGAAGAAGAACACCATCTGGGCGAGCGCCAGCGTGATCATGGCGAAGTAGATGCCTTGGCGGCGGATGGCGAGCGAACCGAAAACGAGGCCGAGCACGGCGCCGACGGCGGTGCCGAACAGGATCGCGAGCTCCGGCGTCAGGCCCCAGTTCTTGGCGGTGTAGGCCGAGACATAGCTCGCCATGCCGAAATAGGCGGCATGGCCGAAGGAGAGCAGGCCGCCATAGCCGAGCAGAAGATTGAAGGCGAGCGCGAATAGCGCGAAGCAGAGCACCTTCATCACGAAGACGGGATAGGCGACGAAGGGTGCCACCACGAGCACCGCGGCGATCGCGATGAACAGGTTGCGGTGCAGGCGCGCCGTGCTGTCGTCGGTCTCGGCGAGTGTGAGGCCGGCGGCGGGAGCTTCGGCGGAAGCGAGATCGGTCATGTCCTTGTCCTTCTCGCGTCGTCAGGCTGCGCGGCCGAACAGGCCGGCGGGCTTCACCAGCAGCACCAGCACCATGATGACGAAGATCACGGTCGCGGCGCCTTCCGGGTAGAACACCTTGGTCAGGCCCTCGATCAGCCCGAGCGAGAACCCGGTGACGATCGCGCCCATGATCGAGCCCATGCCGCCGATCACGACGACCGCGAAGACGACGATGATCAGGTCGCCGCCCATGTTGGGATTGACCGAATAGATCGGCGCGGCGAGCACGCCGGCGAAGGCGGCAAGCGCGACGCCGAAGCCGTAGGTCAGCGTCACCAGGAGCGGCACGTTGATGCCGAAGGCCTGGGTCAGGGTCGGGTTCTCGGTCGCGGCACGCAGATAGGCGCCGAGCTTGGTCTTCTCGATCAGGAACCAGGTGCCGAGGCAGACGACGAGCGAGGCGACGATCACCCAGGCCCGGTAGTTCGGCAGGAACATGAAGCCGAGATTCTGCCCACCGGTGAGCTGCGGCGGGATGGCATAGGGCAGGCCGGAGGAGCCGTACTGGTTGCGGAAGACGCCCTGGATGATCAGTGCGAGGCCGAAGGTCAGCAGCAAACCGTAGAGATGGTCGAGATGGGCGATGCGCTTCAGCAGCAGCCGTTCGACCGCGACGCCGGTCGCGCCGACGATGATCGGCGCCAGCAGCAGCGCCGCCCAGTAGTTGAGGCCGAGATAGTTCAGGCACATCCAGGCGACGAAGGCGCCCATCATGTACTGCGCGCCATGCGTGAAGTTGATGATGTTGAGCAGTCCGAAGATCACCGCCAGCCCGAGGCTGAGGATGGCATAGAACGAGCCGTTGATCAGGCCGAGAAGGACCTGACCGAACAGCGCCTGCGGCGGGACTCCGAGAAGTTCGAACATGCGGGGCTCAGATCATCATGTGGGGTGGGCTCTTGAACCTCTTCGTCATCCCGGCCAAGCGAAGCGCAGGGCCGGGATCCATCGCAGAGTTCCGGAGCACTCCGATGGATCCCGGGCCGACCTAAGGTCGCCCGGGATGACGGCGGAGGACGTCTGGGCGGCGTTCAGCCGCGCGTCACTTGACGAGCGAGCAGCCCGTCTCGGCCAGCGGCTGGAAGGCCTGCTCTGCCGGGAGCACCGAGACCTGCTTGTAGTAATCCCACGGGCCCTTCGATTCCGAAGGCTTCTTGACCTCGTAGAGATACATGTCGTGCATCTTGCGGCCGTTGGGGCGGATCGAGCCCTTGCCGAAGAGCGGATCGTCCGTCGGCAGTTCCTTCATCTTGGCGACGACGGTGGCCGAATCCTTGCTCTTGGTCGCCTCGACCGCCTTCAGATAGTGCAGCAGCCCGGAATAGACGCCGGCCTGGACCATGGTCGGCTTCTTGCCGCCATTGAGCTTGGCGAAGCGGTCCGACCAGGCGCGGGTGCCGTCGTCGCGATCCCAGTAGAAGGACTCGGTCAGGACGAGGCCCTGCGCCGCCTGCAGGCCGAGCGCATTCACGTCGCTGATGAAAACCAGGAGCCCCGCGAGCTTCTGGCCGCCGGCGACGATACCGAACTCGCCCGCCTGCTTGATCGCGTTGGTGGTGTCGCTGCCGGCATTGGCGAGGCCGATGACCTTGGCCTTCGAGGCCTGCGCCTGGAGCAGGAAGGACGAGAAGTCGGTGCCGGGGAAGGGCGTCTTCACCGAGCCCACGACCTTGCCGCCGGCCTTGGTGATGGTCGCGGTCGCATCGCGCTCCAGCGCGTGACCGAAGGCGTAGTCCGCGGTCATGAAGAACCAGCTATCGCCGCCGGCCTTCACCATGGCGCCGCCGGTGCCCTGAGCCAGCGCGTAGGTGTCGTAGGTCCAGTGGATCGTGTTGGGGCTGCAGGCCTTGCCGGTGAGGTCCGAGGTGCCGGCGCCCGAGTTGATATGGACCTTGTTCTTCTCCTTGGTGATCTGGCTCACCGCCAGCGCGACCGAGGAGGTCGGCACGTCGAGGATCACGTCGACGCCATCCTGGTCGTACCACTGCCGGGTGATGGTCGAGCCGACATCCGGCTTGTTCTGGTGGTCGGCCGAGACGATCTCGACCTTGATGCCCTTCTCTGCCGCCTTGAAGTCCTCGACCGCCATGCGCGCCGCGATCACCGAGCCTTCGCCGGCAAGGTCGGCATAGAGGCCGGAGCGGTCGTTCAGCACGCCGGCCTTGACCGTGATCTGCTGGGCGATGGCAGGAGCCGCCATCAGGGTTGCGAGCGCGGTGGTCGCGAGGATCGTCTTCAGCTTCATGATCGTTCTCCCTCTGTCGATACCGGCTGGGGCCGGCGCTGTTCTGGTGGGTCGCGCTGCTTCAGACGCCGAGATAGCGATGCAGCTTGTCGATATTGGCGTCGAGCGCGGCATTCGGGATCATGTCGATCACCTTGCCTTGCTCGACCACGTAGTGTCGGTCGGCGACCGTCTGGGCGAAGCGGAAGTTCTGCTCGACCAGGATGATGGTGAAGCCGTCCTGCTTCAGCTTCGCGATGGTGCGGCCGATCTGCTCGATGATGACGGGGGCGAGGCCCTCGGTCGGCTCGTCGAGCAGGAGCAGATGCGCGCCGGTGCGCAGGATGCGGCCGATCGCCAGCATCTGCTGCTCGCCGCCCGACAGCTTCGTGCCCTGGCTCTTCAGCCGCTCCTTGATGTTGGGGAAGAGCGTGAAGATCGCGTCGAGCGAGAGCCCGCCGGGACGCACCTGCGGCGGCAGCATCAGGTTCTCCTCGACCGAAAGCGAGGAATAGATGCCGCGCTCCTCCGGCACGAAGCCGATGCCGAGCCTTGCAATGGCGCGCGAGGGCAGGGCGATCGTCTCCTTGCCTTCAAGCACGACCGAGCCCTTGCGTTTGCCGAGCACGCCCATGATCGATTTCAGCGTTGTGGTCTTGCCGGCGCCGTTGCGGCCGAGCAGCGTCACCACTTCGCCGGGCGAGACGTCGAAATCGATGCCGTGAAGGACATGGCTCTCGCCATACCAGGCCTCGAGCCCGCGCACCTTGAGCAGCGGGGCGGTGCCGGCGGCAGCGGTCGGCATCTTAAGGGCCTCAGTGGTGGCCATGTCCGCCTCCCGAGCCGATATAGGCCTCGACCACGCGCGGGTCCTTCGAGACGGTGGCGTAATCGCCCTCCGCCAGCACCTGCCCGCGCGCCAGCACGGTGATGCGGTCCGAGAGCGAGGCGACGACCGAGAGATTATGCTCGACCATCAGGATGGTGCGGTTGGCCGAGATCTTGCGGATCAGCGCCGCGATGCGGTCGACATCCTCGCGGCCCATGCCGGCCATCGGCTCGTCGAGCAGTAGCATCTCGGGGTCGAGCGCCAGCGTCGTCGCGATCTCCAGCGCGCGCTTGCGGCCGTAGCTGAGCTCGCCGGCGGTCAACCCGAGGAACGGGGTCAGGCCGACGGCGTCGACCAGGGCCGCAGCTTCGGCATCGAGTTCCTTGAGCGAGCGCTCCGAGCGCCAGAAATCGAACGAATCGCCGCGCTTGCGCCGCTGCAGCGCGATGCGGACATTGGTCAGTACCGAGAGCTGCGGGAACACAGCCGAAATCTGGAAGGAGCGCACCAGCCCGAGCCGGGCGATCTCCGCCGGCTTCTCGCGGGTGATGTCGCGGCCGTTATAGACGATCGCGCCGCGCGTGGGTGCGAGGAACTTGGTCAACAGATTGAAGCAGGTCGTCTTGCCGGCTCCGTTCGGCCCGATCAGAGCGTGAATAGACCCGCGGCGCACGCTAAGGTCGACGCCGTTTACAGCTGTAAAGCCGGCAAATTCTTTTGTAAGGCCTGATGTCGAAAGAATAGTATCCTCAGACATGCTGGTTGCCAGCCTTCATCAGCTTTATCTTTCTTTTTTAAGCGGTTCCCCTTGCATGTCATGCTGCACCGCGCTCCGGGCATAAGTCAACGCTGGCGGGTTTCAAAGCGGTCTTGGCAGACGCGCACTCATCCCTTCGTCTTATGTCCTGCATCTCATGCGAATAGAGGACGCGAGTGTCTTGGTGCCGGCCCGATGGTCGCGGTCCGGCGCGTGATCCCGGAAAGAATTTGAACCGATGTCCTGGTTCGCGCGACGAAGAGACGTTCCGGTTTACCAGCGGAGCGTGTTGCGGTAAAAGACGGCCATCTTTCGTCCATATTGCCGCCGTGTTTCTGAATCTGCGCTGCACCGACCGTTGCTGGCGGGCAGCCGATTGCCGAATTGGGGAGGTTGTCGTGAACTTCGCGTCTCTGGTTCCGGGGTTCCGTGCCCGAATGGCTGTCGCCTTTGCGCTGGTGCTCTCAGCAGTGGCGCTGGCCTCGCCTTCCTCCGCGGCCGTGCCCGAGCGGCGGGTCGCGCTCGTCATCGGCAACAGCATCTATACGGCCGTGCCGCCGCTATCCAATCCGGAGCGCGATGCCAAGGGCATCTCGGCCGCGCTCAAGCGCCTCGGCTTCGACGTCGTCGAGGGCTACAATCTCAAGATGGACGAGATGACGGGCATCGTGCGCGAATTCGCGCAGAAGCTCGACGGCGCCAAGGCCGGCCTCGTCTATTATGCCGGCCACGGCATCGCCGTCGGCGACGAGAACTACCTGATCCCCGTCGACGCCTCGCTGCGGTCTGAAGCCGACCTTGATTTCCGGGCCGTGAACGTCCAGCTCGTGCTGCGCCAGATGCAGCGCGACGAGCGCGTCAACATCGTCATCCTCGACGCCTGCCGCGACAATCCCTTCGCCGCCCAGCTCGCGGCGAAATCCCGCGCCGTCACCCGCGGCCTGACAGCGATCGAGACACAGTCGGCCTCCGGCATCCTGATCGCCTTCGCCACCGATCCACGCGCCACCGCCATGGATGGCGAGCGCGACACCAACAGCCCCTTCACCAGCGCGCTGCTCAAGCATATCGAGACGCCCGAGGTGTCGATCACGACGGTGATGGACCGCGTGCGCGCCGATGTCTGGGAGAGCACCGGCAAGAAGCAGAAGCCCTGGACCAATTCCTCGATCATCGGCGAGTTCAAGCTCAACCCGACTCTGAAGCTCGCCGCGGTCGATCCGGGCGTGGCCGCGACCAAGACCATCGACGCCGCCGTGCCGATGCCGGCAATGCCGGCAGCCCCCTCGCTCGATCGCACCCAGATCGACATCAAGACCTGGGAAGTCGCCGAGCGCGGCAACTCGGCCGCCGACTACCGCGCCTATCTCGACGCCTTCCCTTCGGGTCAGTTCGCGACCTTCGCCCGCAACCGCCTCGCCAGCCTCGATGCCTCGAAGCCGGCGAGCGGCTTCCTTGCCACGCCTCCCGGCGTTAATGACGAGGCGCTCAAGAAGGAAATCGGCACGGCGCAGACCGAGACCGCGATGAAGCTGGACAATGTCGGCCGGCGCGAGGTGCAGACCCGCCTGCGCGTCAGCGGCTTCCAGCCCGGCAAGGCCGCGGCGACCTTCAGCCCGAGCCATCGCAAGGCTATCCAGGCCTGGCAGAAGTCGCGCAGCATCCCGGAGACGGGCTTCCTGACCGCGATGCAGGTCAGTGCGCTGCGTGCCCAGAGCGAGGCCGCCTATCAGGCCGTGCTCGCCGAGGAGAAAGCTGCCGCCGAGAAGAAGCGCAGCGCCAAGACGGCCGGCGAAGGCAAGGCCGCCACCCGCAACGTCACGTCCTATGAAGGCGACGAGATGTATCGGCGTGACATCGCCCGCGAACGCGGCCAGGCCTACCAGGGCACCACGACCGCGACGCCGCGCCGCGGCACGACCAGCACCGGCTATCAGGGCCGCGTCCGGACGCGTGAAGGCGACTCCGGTGACAGCGCTGGCGCAGCGATCTTCGGCGGGATCGTCGGTGGCGTACTCGGTGGCGCGATTGGCGGCGGCTTCCGCCGCTGACGGATCGCTCGCCGCTCTCATGATTCGAAAGGTCGGCCTCAAGGGCCGGCCCTTTTCCTTTCGGCGCCGAAGCTATGGCTCGGCGCAAAGCCGCGTCAGCGTCGCCGCGAAGCTACGCGCGGCCGGTCCGAGCGGCGCGTCCAGCCGGTGCCCGAGATAGGCTTCGGCCGGAAGCCCGCCGCGCCGGCCGAGCACGCCCGTCTCGACCCGCACCAGCCGGCCGCTGGCGAGATCATCCGCTGCAAGCCAGCCCGGCAGCCGGCCCCAGCCCAGTCCCGCGCGGATCATGGCGTGCTTGATGTCCTGCCCGCCGACGCGGCAGGTCCGCGGCGAGATCACGCCGATATCGCGCTGGTCGGTCAGTGGCGAGCGGTCGAACTGCACGATCTGGAGATGGTCGGCGAGCGCGGCCGCATCGAGCACCCGCCTGCTCGCTTGCCCCAGCGGATGGGGCGGCGCCGCCACCGCGATCATCTCGATCGAGGTCAGTGCCGCGATCGCGATGCGCGGATCGCGGAAGCTTTCGCCGACGATGACCGAGACCTGGCTGCGTTCTTCCAGAAGCGCCGTGATCGGGCCGCCCAGGGCCTCGGCCGAGAGCCGGATCGCGACGGACGGGTAGGTCAGGCTCATCTCGGCCAGCGCCGCACCGACCAGCAAGGGCGGGAACAGCACGTCGATGGTCAGCGACAGTTCGAGTTCGACACCCTCTCGCAATCCGCGAGCCCGCGCCCGCATGGCATCGACGCGCAGCAGCACGTCGCGCACATTGGCGAGCAGGGCGCGGCCTTCCGGCGTCGGCACTGGCCGGTGGCCCGAGCGGTCGAAGAGCGTGACGCCGAGCTCGTCCTCAAGCCTGGCGATGGCATGACTGACCGCCGACTGCACGCGACCAAGCCTTTTCGCCGCCGCACGGAAGCTGCCGCTATCGCAGACCGCGAGGAACATGCGCATCTGGTCGAGGGAGAGATTGTCGAGCATGATCGATGTAATAGATCAACTCGATGCAAATTATCTCACTTTTATCGATTGGAGCGAAGGTGCATCACGAGGCGGCAACGAGGTGATGCAGCTTGCACAAGATCGATAAGACCGCCGGAAGCACGGTGACGGCCCGCACCGACTGGTGGGTGGTTATGCTGGTCGTCACGGCCGGCATCGCCGCATCGCTGCAGATCGGCAAGGCGGCGATCGCGATTCCGCTGCTGCAGGTCGAGACCGGGCGCGATCTCGCCGTCCTCGGCTGGGTCAGTTCGATCTTCGCCGTGCTCGGCCTGTTCGGCGGCGTGCCGGTCGGCGCGCTGGCGACGCGCTTCGGCGACCGCCGTATCCTGCTGCTCGGGCTCGTCATGCTCGCGCTTGGCAGTGCGTTGGGCGCTGCTACCTCCGGCCTCGGACCTCTCCTCGCTTGCCGCATTATCGAGGGGTCGGGCTTCCTTATGGTCAGCGTCGCCGGCCCGGCTTTGCTGCGCCGCTGCGTCGGCGAGCGCGACCGCGAGATCGCGATGGCGCTGTGGAGCTGCTTCATGCCGGCTGGCATGGCGCTGGCGATGCTGCTCGGGCCGCTCTTCGGTGGCTGGCGTGCGATCTGGCTGGCGGGAGCGGGCTTCGCACTCACAGCCGGCATGGCCGTCGCCGTGAGAGTGCCGGCCGCCGCGGCGGGTGCAAGCGTATCGTGGCGGCAGCTAGCTTCCGATGCCGGGAATATGTTCCGGACGCGCGGACCGTTGCTCCTGGCTTTATGTTTCGCGCTCTACGCCATGATGTTCTTCGCGGTGCTCAGCTTCCTGCCCGTGCTGCTGATCGAGCGGATGCACAGCTCGCTCGCCGTCGCAGGTCTGTTGAGCGGGCTCGCGACCGCCGGCAACATCGTCGGCAATCTGATCGCCGGCGCTTTGCTCGCTCGCGGGGTGTCGCGGCTCGTGGTCCTCGTCGGCGCGAGTGTCGCGATGGGGCTGGCTGCTGTCTTCGTCTTCCTGCCGCTCCTGCCGCCGGCCGGCGCCTTCCTGGCCGGCATCCTGTTCGCGACGGCGGGGGGCTTCATCCCCGCGACCCTGCTCTCGACCGCGGCCTCGCTCGCCTCGCGTCCGAATCTGGTCCCGGCGAGCATCGGCCTCCTGATGCAGGGCAGCAATCTCGGCCAGGTGCTGGGGCCGGCCGTGGTCGGTCTGGTGATCTCCGGCATCGGCTGGACCGGTGCAGCCTGGCTCGTCGCGCTGCTCGCCCTGCTGGCGGTGCTGACCTCCTTCGGTCTGCGGCGAGACCTTGCCGGCCTTGGGCTCAGCCGCGCTCCCAACCCGCCCTGACCAGCTCGGGCACGTCGCAATCCTCCTCCGGCCAGCCGACGCAGAGATAGGCGACGAGCTTCCAGTCCGGCTGGGTCTTGAGAACCTCGGCGATCTCGCCGGGATCGAGGATCGAGACCCAGCCGACGCCGAGCCCGCGAACGCGCGCCGACAGCCAGAATTGCGTGATCGCCGCGACCACCGAATAATCCAGCATCTCGGGCATTGTCTGGCGGCCGAGCCCATGGCCGCGCGCGGTGCCATGATCGCAGAACACGGCGAATTGCACCGGGGCTTCCCGCAGTCCTTCGAGCTTCAGGCGGGCATAGAGCGCGGCGCGCTCGCCCTCGTAGGCGGCGAGCGCATCCGCATTGCAGCGGCTGAAGCTTTCCTGCACGGCCGCGCGTTGCGCCGGCTCCGAAACGGCGAGCCAACGCCAGGGCTGCGCGTGCCCGACGGAAGGGGAGAGCCTGGTCTGAGCCAGCAGGGTCTCGATCAATGCGGCGGGGACCGCCTCGCGCCTGAATCGCCGGACATCGCGCCGCCAGCGCAGCAATTCCTCGAACTGCCGGGCGAAAACCGCGTCGAAGACCGGCGCCTGGCTCACGCCGGGCCTGCCGTCGCGATCGCGTGGAAGAACGAGCCTGTCACCAGTCCGCGTCGGCTTCCGGCAGGAACGGGCGCCGAGCCATGCGGATCCGTGACGGTCGCGAAGGGCGGATCGTCTCCCTGCGCGATGATGCTGGCGTAGTGGAATTCATGTCCGGTGAGCGCCGAGTCGGCCGGCCCCAATGGGCCGTCCGCTTCAAGCACTGCCCGGCGATAGCCCAGGTTCATCTTCCTCTTCGCAAAGGAAGTCTCGACCGAGAGCAGGCCGGCCATGGCATGGGTGACACCGTCGGCATCGGTCAGGCTGCGCCCGAGCACCATGTAGCCTCCGCACTCGCCATGCACCGGCCGGGTCTCGGCGAACCTGCGCAGGCCGCCGAGGAAGCGGTCGGCTGCAGCGATCGTGCCGGCATGCAGTTCGGGATAGCCACCCGGCAGCCAGCAGGCGTCGCAATCCTTGGGCGGTGCTTCATCCTTGAGCGGCGAGAACGGCACGAGTTCCGCGCCCGCCGCGCGCCAGCCAGCCTCGACATGCGGATAGACGAAGGAGAAGGCGGCATCACGTGCGATGGCGATCCGCCGGCCCGGCGCGGGCAGGGGCGGGGGCGCATTGCCAGTCGTTACCGGAAGCGTCGTGGCGCCGGTTGCGGCCATGACGGCATCGAGATCGACGGCGTTTGAGACGGCTTCCGCCAGGGCATCAAGTCGCGCATGGAGATCTGCGGTTTCGCCGGCCTGGACCAGCCCGAGATGGCGTTCGGGCAGGATCAGGCTCGCCTCGCGCGGCAGGGCGCCGAGCACGGGCAGGCCGACACGCTCCATGCCTTGCCGCACCAGCCGCTCATGGCGGGCGCTCGCGACCTTGTTCAGGATCACGCCAGCGACGCGGATGCGAGGATCGTAGAGCTTGCAGCCGAGCGCGACCGCCGCCGCCGATTGCGCCGCACCGGAGACATCGATGACGAGCACGACGGGCCAGCCGGCCAGCGCCGCGATATCGGCGCTGGCGCCCGTATGCCCAACCTCGCCCGGCACGGCATCGAACAGCCCCATCGAGCCCTCTGCGATGACGATATCGGCGCCATCGGCCGCTTCGCCGGCGATCCGCCCGAGCAGCCCGTCCGTCATGGCATAGCTGTCGAGATTGGCGCTGGGCGCCCCGGTCGCCGCGGCATGGAAGGCCGGGTCGATATAATCCGGCCCGCATTTCAAGCCGCGCACGGTGAGGCCGCGCCGCGTCAGGGCGCGTTGCAGCCCCAACGTGATCGTGGTCTTGCCGGAACCGGAACGCGGCGCGGCGATGAGGAGCCCACGCGCTGTCATCGCCCGCCTCGCGGCCGGAAGCGGCGGTCGTAGTCGATCGAATAGAGCGCGCTTTCGCCGAAATCATCGGCCGCCAGCGCCGGCCCGATCAGGATCAGTGCGGTACGCTCAAGTGCGCTCGCACGAACCTTCCCGGCGATATCGGTGAGCCTGCCTTGCAGCACCGTCTCGTCCGGCCATGTCGCGCGGAACACCACGGCGACCGGGCAATCGGGACCGTAGAACGGCGTCAGCTCCGCCACCACCTGCTCGACCACATGGATCGAGAGATGGATCGCGAGCGTCGCGCCGGAAGCAGCGAAGGTCGCGAGCTTTTCCTTGTCGGGCATGGCCGAGGCGCGGCCGGAGGTGCGCGTCAGCACCAGCGATTGCGCCACGCCCGGCAAGGTCAGCTCGCGCTTCAGCACCGCGGCGGCGGCGGCGAAGGCCGGAACGCCCGGCGTCACCGTATAGGGAATGCCTGTTCGGTCGAGCCGCCGCATCTGCTCCCCGCAGGCGCTCCAGATCGAGAGATCGCCGGAATGCAATCGCGCCACGTCCTGTCCGGCGCGATGCGCTGCCTCCATCTCGGCGATGATCGCATCGAGATCGAGCGGAGCGGTGTCGACGATCCGCGCACCGGGCGGGCACCAGTCGAGCATCGCCTTGGGGATCAGCGACCCCGCATAGAGGCAGACGGGCGAAGCGGCGATCAGGTCGCGCCCGCGCAGCGTGATGAGATCGGGCGCGCCGGGGCCGGCGCCGATGAAATGGATGGTCATGCGAGGCTTCTGGCGAGCGCGCAGGTGACGCGCGCGGTTGCGATCCGGGGCTGAACCAGTTCGCCGCCCGGACCCGCCGCGGCCAGCGCCGCAGCCTCCGCCACCGAACCGACGCCATAGAGCGCGGCGATCCGGGTCGAGCGCGTCGCGCAAGCGGCCTCGAAGCCTTTCAGGGCCTCGTCGGGGATGGCGACGAGTTCGGCCGCGCGTTCGGTCGCGGCAGCGACCATGCCGGCCTCGGCCACGCGGCTCGCCAGCGTGGCGAAACGCGGCGTAGGCGCACCCGCAAGCCCGGCGCTCGCCAGCGCCTGGTCGAGGCAGGCGAGGATATCGGCGGCGTCCGTGCCGGGCCGGATGCCGATGCCGGCGACGAGGCGGCTCGTGCTCAAGGCTTCTCGACCCGCCACTGCGTCACCGGCATCGCCGGGCGCCAGCCATGCTTGCCGCCGACGGGCGCGAGCCGGTCGATCGAAATGCGGCGCAGGGAACCGCCGTGCTCGGCATGGAGGGCCGCAAGCTTGGCCTCGCCCTCGATCGTCACGACGTTGGCGACGAGCCGACCGCCCGGCTTCAGCGCCGCCCAGGCGGCGTCGAACAGGCCTTCTTCGGTCAGGCCACCGCCGATGAAGACCGCATCCGGCGCCTCGCGCCCGACGAAGCCGGCCGGCGCCTCGCCGATGACTTCGACCGAGAGCCCGCCGAGCTCGAGCTTGTTGCGCTTGATGCGCTCGGCCCGTTCCGGCTTGGCCTCGAAGGCGACAGCCCGGTTGCGCAGATGGCGCTGGCACCATTCCACCGCGACCGAGCCGGAGCCCGCTCCGACATCCCAGAGCAGTTCGCCGCCGCGCGGGGCCAGTGCCGAGATCGTGATCGCGCGGATTTCCGACTTGGTGATCTGCCCGTCATGGGCGAACCACTCCTCGTCGAGACCCGGCGCCAGCGGCAGGATGCGTGAATCGCGGGTCGCCGCGACCTCGACCGCGATCAGGTTGAGCGGCACGATGTCGTTCAGGTCGAAAGCGTCGGCGCGGCATGCGCGGATGCGCTCCTGCGGACCGCCGAGCGATTCCATCACCACGATGCGGCTCGCGCCCATGCCACGCGCGGTCAGAAGTTCGGCGACGGCGCGCGGCGTCGTTTCGTCCCAGGAGAGGGCGAGAATGCGGGCTTCAGGCTGGAGATGCGGCACGATCCGGTAGAGCGTGCGGCCATGCAGCGAGACCAGCGCGCATTCCTCCTGCGGCCAGCGCATCCGCGTGCAGGCCATCGAGAAGGAGGAGAGCTGCGGGATGATCCGCATCTCCTCGGCCGGGATTGCCCGGCTGATGCTGTTGCCGATGCCGTAATGGAACGGGTCGCTGGTCGCGAGCACGCAGACCTTGCGGCCGCGCTCCTTCAAAATCTGCGGCAGCGCGTTGCGGAAGGGCTGCGGCCACGGTCGCAATTCGCCCGGCACCGTGCCGACCAGCGCAATATGCCGCTCGCCGCCGAAGACGATCTCGGCCTCGTTCAGCGTTGCCAAGGCCTCACGGCAGAGCCCGGAGGCCCCGTCCTCGCCGAGACCGATCAGCGCAAGCCAGGGCGCCGGCGTCTCGCGGCTCGACAGAACATCCGATTCACGCAAAACTGGTGACATGACCGTCCTCATCCTTGGCGGAACGAGCGAAGCTGCTGCGCTTGACCAGCACCTGGCTGATCAGGCTCCCGATATCCGCGCCATTATCTCGCTGGCGGGCCACACCGTCGATCCCCGCCCGACCAATCTGCCGGTTCGTACCGGCGGCTTTGGTGGTGTCGAGGGTCTCAGGCGCTATTTGGTCGAGGAAGGCATCGTCGCCGTCGTCGACGCGACCCATCCCTTCGCCGCGATCATGCCCTTCCATGCCGAGCATGCCTGCAAGGCGGAGGGCGTGCCGCTGTTGGCCATCCGCCGCGATTCCTGGAAGCCGCGCGCCGGCGATCGCTGGAAATCCGTGCCCGATATCGAGGCTGCCGCGCAAGCGCTGGGCGACGCGCCGCGGCGCGTCTTCCTCACAGTCGGCCGGCTCGAATTGCCAGCCTTCGCCGACGCGCCCCAGCACCGCTATCTCGTCCGCGCCATCGAGCCGATCGGAGACCGCCTGCCGGTGCCGCATGTCGATGTCATCCAGCAGCGCGGGCCGTTCGATGTCGACGACGAGGAGGATCTGATGCGCCGCGAGGGCGTCGAGATCCTCGTCAGCAAGAATTCGGGCGGTCCCGCGACGGTCGGCAAGCTCGTGGCGGCACGCCGGCTTGCCCTGCCGGTGGTAATGGTGGAGCGCCCGCCCAAGCCCGCTGTCGAGACCGTCGACCATATCGATCAGGTCCTGCCCTGGCTGGTGGCGCAGGGCATCTTCGCGACCGAACGCGGCGTGTAGACGTAAGGGGCTGCGCCCTCGCGCACGATCAGGCGCGTGCTCGATGCCCCGATCATGACCAGCGTTGCCATATCTGCCGTACCCGCAACTGCGGCGGCTTCAGCCAGCGTCAGGATGCGCAGGCTTTCGTCCGGCCGCCCGACGGCGCGGGCGAAGAGCACCGGCGTCGTCGCGTCGCGCTGCTCGGCCGCGAGTTCCAATGCCTTGCCGAGCTGCCAGGGCCGGGCCTTCGAGATCGGATTGTAGAGGCAGATCACCAGATCCGCGGCGAGCATCGCTTCGAGCCGCGCCGTCACGACGTCCCAGGGCTTGAGATTGTCCGAGAGCGAGATCGCGCAGAAATCCCCGCCGAGCGGGGCGCCGGCCCGTGCCGCCGCCGCCAGCATCGCGGTTATGCCGGGTTCGACCGTGATCGGAAGTACCCGCCATTCGGTCGGACCGGCTTCCAGCGCCTCGAACACAGCCGCCGCCATGGCGAAGACGCCGGGATCGCCGCCGGACACGACCGCGACCTTGCGGCCCTCCGCCGCCAGTTGCAGCGCATGCGAGGCGCGCTCGACCTCGACGCGATTGTCCGTGGCGTGCTTGTTCAGTCCCGCGCGCTCCGGTACCCGGTCGACATAGGGGCCGTAGCCGACGATATCGCTCGCGGCATCGAGCGCGGCCTGTGCGGCTGGCGTGATCCAGTCCGCCTTGCCCGGGCCGAGTCCGACGATGGTGAGCGAGCCGGTCACAGGCGCCGCCCCTCGCCGGGCACCAGCACCATCGCGAAATAGGGCGCCTCGTCATCGGCCTTGTCGGCGAGCCGAGCTACGACCTGCCGCGTCATCGTGGCGCGCTCGACATAGATCGCGCGCCCTTCCAGCCCGGCGGCCACGAGCGCACGCCGCACCTTCGGCAGGTTGCGGCCAAGCTTCATGATCACGGCGGCGTCGGTATCTGCAAGGCGCCGCGCCAATTCCGCTTCCGGCAGCGTGCCGGGCAGCACGGTCATGACGTCGTCGCCCCAGGTGATCGGCGCGCCGGCCTCGCCCCACGCCCCGGTCATGCCGGTGACGCCGGGGACGACCTCGGTCGGGAAGCGGTGGCTGAGCCGCCGCCACAGATGCATGAAGGAGCCGTAGAAGAAGGGATCGCCGTCGCAGAGCACGGCGAGCGTATGCCCGGCCTGCATCTCGACGGCCAGCCGCTCTGCCGCTTCCTCGTAGAAGGCTGCGATCGGCCCGTCGTAATCGGGCTCTCCGACGCTGGCCTCGATCGTCACCGGGAAGGCGAGCTCGATCTCGCGGGCCGGCTCGGGCGCGATGATCGCATCCGCCGTGCTGCGGGCATTGCCGCGCCGTCCGCGCTTGCAGAAATGCACGAGACGGTCGGCCGTTGTGATGATCTCGCGCGCCCTGACGGTCATCAGGTCCGGTGCGCCGGGCCCGAGCCCGACGCCGTAGAGCAGGGTCTTCTGCGTCCCGCTCATCGCCTATTCCTTGTCCTGCGCCAGCGCATTGACGGCTGCGGCTGCCATGGCCGAGCCGCCGCGGCGTCCATGCACGACGACGAAGGGCACGCGCCCGTCCTTGGCCAGCGCCTCTTTCGATTCCGCCGCGCCGACGAAGCCGACGGGGATGCCGATCACGGCAGCCGGCTTGGGCGCGCCGGCATCGAGCATTTCGAGCAGGCGGAACAGCGAGGTCGGTGCGTTGCCGATCACGACGATGGCGCCGGCGAGCCGGGGCTTCCAGAGCTCCATTGCGGCGGCAGAGCGGGTCGTGCCCATTTGCGCTGCCAGTGCCGGAACCTGCGGATCGTCGAGCGTGCAGAGAACCTCGTTATTCGCCGGCAGGCGCGCGCGGGTCACGCCATTGGCGACCATTTTTGCGTCGCAGAGGATCGGTGCGCCGGCTTGCAGCGCTGCCCGCGCCGTATCGGCGAAGCCTGCGGACATGTCGACATCTCTGGGCAGGTCGGTCATCCCACAGGCATGGATCATGCGGACGACGACGCGCTCGGCCGCGCCGCTGAAGCGGGCAAGGTCGGCCTCGGCGCGGATGATGGCGAAGGAGCGCTCATAGATCGCCGCGCCGTCCTGGATATAGTCGTATGCCTTGCTCAACCCTGCGATCCCGTCGAACGCGCGGCCGTCAGCCGGGCGTGAATATCTTCTCCGGGCTGCAATCGCGTGAGCAGCGCCGAAAGGTCAAGCGTCGCGACCGGATTGTCCCGCGTCGTCCCGCCCATGACGACGTCGTACAAGCCGCCGCGCCCGACCAGCGTGAGATCGGCCGCCACCGGATGGGCGCAGGCCTTGACGCAGCCGGAGACATGCAGGGTCGCGCCTTGCGCCAGCAGGTCGGCGGCAGCTTCGGCGAGTTTGGCCGCATCCGCCATGGTCGGCGCTTCGGCGCGCGAGCAGGCGGGGCTGCCGGCGCAGGCTTGCACCGAAAGCCGCGGATCGTCGTCGCCCGTGATTAGCCCGAGATCGTCGGCGAGAGCGAGCAGGCTCCCGGCTTCGGTGCGATCAAGATCGCGGAAGGCGAGCCCGCGCCAGGGCGAAAGCCGGATATCGGCTGCGCTCGTCTCAACCGTGGCGCCGAGCCTGTCGAGCTCGGCGGCATCGCAGCGCCCGAAAGGCAGGCCGATGAGCGCGGCGAAACGGTCACCGTCCAGAGCGAACAGACCGGCGCGCCTGGGCGGCATACGTGATGTCGGAGCGTTGGCGTCGGGCAGAGAACTCAGGTTCGCCAAGGCTTCGGGCGACAGGTCGCGCAAGCGGCGGATGCGATCGGGAGCCGCGGCTCGCAGCGCTGCGAAACCACGAAGGATCGTTTCCACTGCTATCGTGGTGTCGATGACCGGAATCGGGCCGTGCCAGAGGCGATCGCCAAGGCAGAGGGCCACACGCCCGCCATCGAGCCCGATCAACCGGAGATCGCCGGCAAAGCCGCCGAGGGCCTGCGCGCCGCCATCATCGACGACGATGCAGAGCTTGGCCGGCAGGCCGGGAAGCACGCGGGCGCGCTGCTCGATCTGTTCGGCCAGTGCGGCGGCGTCGATCAGGCTGGTCGGGTCTCGCCCCGCCAGCGGCGAGACCAGCGTCACGCGCTGTGGTCCGTCGCCCGCATGCTCGTCGACGAGATGCTCGACCAGCAGGCGCTCGACCAGCTTTGGATGGCTCTCGGGCGTCACGCCGCGAATTTGCAGGTTGGCGCGGGCGGAAATCTCGATCAGCCCGTTGCCATGCGCGGCAGCCAGCGCCGCGATGCGCCGCAATTGCGCCGGTGTCAGCTTCGCGCCGGGCGGATGCAGCCGCACCAGCCAGCCGTCGCCGGTCTCCATCGGCCTGAGCGTGCTTGGGCACCAGCCGCGCCTCAAGGCCTCTCGGGGAAGCGCGCTCATTCCGCCGCCTCCCGGGCCAGGAAGGCGCCGACCGAATTCCGCCGGCTGGTCCAGAGTCCGCGTCGTGCGGCTTCGGCCAATCGCGAGCGGATCGAGGCGGCGGCCGGAGCATTGGCAACTTCCAGCGCGGCCCAGACCTGCGGATCGGCGCAATAGGCTTGGAACACGGCATCGAACAAGCCATCCGCGACGGCATCCGTGCTGGCTGCGAAGACGAAGAGCGTATCGACCGCCTCGGCCAGTTCCGCCGCGCCACGCCAGCCATGGGCGAGCTGTCCGGCGATCCAGCGCGGATGCGTCAATCGGCCATGGACGATACGGGCGATGTCCTCGGCCAGCGTTCGCGCCTTCGGCGCTTCCGGGTTCGAGCTGTCGAGGCTGTAGAGCGCGGGATCGGCGCCGAGCGCCTTCGCCGCCGCCGCGAGCCCGCCGATCACGTCCGCAGCGCTGCTGGCCTCGAGAATGTCGCGTCCGGCCGTGTCGCTGACATGGATGAAGGCGTCGGAGGCGCGAATGCGATCGGCAAAGCCGGCATCGGTCGAGGCTGCGCCCTCCGGCCCGCCATAGGCATGGTCCGAAGCTGCCAGATAGGCTGCGCCCAGTTCCGCGCGCTCGGCCCAGTCGCCGTCGAGGGCGCGGTCGGCCATTGCCGCGCCATAGCGTCCGGGCGCGGCCCCGAAGATGCGGGCGCCGTGCGCGCCGCGGCGGCGGGCGGCGGCGGGCTCGTTCCAGTCGTCCGGCTCTTCCAGTGCGGCGACGGCGCGTGCCGCCTGGTCGATCAGGGCGATCTGCCCGGGGAAGGTGTCGCGGAAGGTGCCGGAAATGCGCACGGTCACGTCGAGGCGCGGGAAGGCAAGCTTCGGCTGCGGAATGATGCTGAAGCCGGTGACGCGGGTCGAGGCATTGTCCCAGATAGGCTCGACGCCCATCAGCGCCAATGCATGGGCGATGTCCTCGCCGCCCGAGCGCAGCGTCGGCGAGGCCCAGAGGTCCATGACGATCCGGCGGGGATAGTCGCCATGATCCTGGAGATGGCGCGACACCACTGCCTGCGCCGCCAGTTGGCCCAGTCGGGTGGCGGCGCGCGTCGGGATGGCGCGCGGATCGAGCGTCGAGAGATTGCGCCCGGTCGGCAGCACATCCGGCCGGCCGCGATGCGGCGAGCCGGCCGGGCCGGGCGGGACGAAGCGGCCGTCGAGGGCGGCGAGAAGGTTCTCCCGCTCGTTGCGGGCCGAGGCTGGGTCGATCTCCGAGCGCCCGAAGATATGCAACCCATCGCGGAAGGGCAGTTCGGCGATGTCGCAGAGATGGGCGTCGAGAAGCGTCAGCGCCTCGTTCATGTCCGTATCGGCGGCGACCCCGCAGGAGGCGGCAAGCCCGCTCGCCTCGGCCCGCGCCCGGATTTCGCTGGCGACGATATCGGCGCGGCGCGGATCGAGCACTTGCGCCTGCGAGAATTCCTCGACCAGGTCTCGCAGCAGGGCGGTTTCGCCGGCGGCTTCCGTCTCGGCCAGAGGTGGCGGCAGATGACCGAGCGTGACGGCCGAAAGCCGGCGCTTGGCCGGAGCGGCTTCGCCGGGATCGTCGACGACATAGGGGTAGACCACGGGCACCCCACCGACAGCGAGACGCGGCCAGCAGCCGGCCGAAAGCGCGACCGCCTTGCCCGGCAGCCATTCCATCGTGCCATGCGTGCCCAAGTGGATCAGAGCGTCGATGGCTTCGACTTGGCGCAGCGCCAGATAGAAGGCGAGATAGCCATGGCCCGGCGGCGCGTCGGGATCGTGATAACGCGCCTTGCGGTCGGGTGTCGTATCGCGTGGCGGCTGGAGAGCGACGGTCAGCTTGCCGAAGCGCATGACACGGAACCGGAAGGCGCCGTCGCCGCACGCGGTATCGGTTTCCGGGAGGCCGTGGCTGCCGATGAGGGCATCGCGCGCTACGGCGGGGATGGTCGCGAGCCAGTTGCGGTAGGTCGCGAGCGGAATGCTCAGGCTCGTCGGGGCCGTGGTGAGCGAGGCCATCAGCAAGGCCCCCTCTGTCATTCCCTCCTCCTCATCCCGAGCAAGCCGCGTCAGCGACGCCGATCCGGGATCCATTCCTGAACCTCGATCGGAAGCACTCCGGCATGGATCCCGGGGCAAGCCCGGGATGACGGAGGAGGTTGCAGAGCCAACCTCATACCCCGCCTCCGCCAGCAATTCCCGGATCTCCATCACGCTCGCCGGCGTGTCGAGCCCGACGGCGAAGCCGGCGCGACCGCCGCGTGCGGGATAGTCCGACATCACCAGCGCGAGCCGGCGCTCTGCAGCGGGCTTGCGGGCGAGCGCGATCCAGCCGGCGACGAGATCGGCGAGTGCGGCGATGCCGTCTGGATCGGGCACGAGCCGACGGATGGTGAGACCGGTCGTGGGATCGGTCTCTTCCGCCTTGAAGGCCACGGGGCTGGCCCCGATGCGCCCGTCGAATTCCGGTAGCGCGACCTGCATGGCGAGGTCGGCGGCGGAGAGTCCGCGCGGGGAAGCCTCCCAAGCTTCGCGTTGGGAGCCGACCGGCACCGCCTGCAGGATCGGACAATCGGCGCCGTCGAGCACGAAATCCGCGCCTTCGCGGGCGGAGAAGGCGGTGGTGGTGACGATCAGGGCCGGCTTGCGCGCCGCGATCAACGCTGCGAACTCGGCCGTGACGGCAGGGTCCTTCAGGCTGGTCAGCGCGAGGGGGAGCGGGGTGAGGCCGCGCGCAGCAGTGAGGGCGGCGGAAATGGCTTCACCCATGGCCATGTCGCCGGCTGCAACGCCGGAGCGGTAAAGCAGGATCGGGACGAGCGGGCGGTGGGCGGGCAAGGCGGACAGCGCATCGTGCCATGGCAACGGATCGCCATTGCTGCCGAGCGCGAAGAAGGACGGCAGCGGGAGGGGCGCCAGGTCCAGGGTTTCAGCGGTCTGTGCCAGATAACCTGCGATCCGCCGCAGCAACCACCGCATGTTCTCGACGCCGCCGCCGGCCTGAAAATAGGCCAGAAGCTGCGCCGCGAACTCCGCCGGGACGCTCGCGTGCTCGCCGAGCCGCGGATCGTCGCGCTCGTCGCCGGGCAGGATCGCGAGCGGAATGCCGCGCTTACGGCAGGCCGCGCCGAACTGCTCGATGCCGTAGCGCCAGTAATCGAGCCCGCCGAGGCAGCGCACCAGCACGAAGCGGGATTGCGCCGCCGTCTTCTCGATCAGGAAATCGACCGAGAGCGGGTGCTTCAACCGCCGGAGCGGCGCGAGCCGCACCGACAGATTGCTGTCACCTGCCGCCACCGCCAGCGCCGAGAGGTCGCTGTCGGTGAAGGACAGGACGAGCACGTCTCCCGGCGGCAGGGCGAGATCGACGGCGTCCTCGCCGTCGTCGAGCCTGATCTCGCTGGTCGGGAGGAGATGCATCGGTTGAGGTTACGCCCCCGCGAGGGCCGCTTCCACGGCCTTGAGGTCGAAGCCTTTGAGTCCGATCACGGTCAGGCGCCCATCGCGCGGCTCGCTCGCGCCCCAGGCCCGGTCGAAATGATGCCCGACGCGGCGGCCGACGCCCTGCACGACGAGGCGCATCGGCTTGCCCGGCACGGCGGTGAAGCCCTTGAGCCGTAGCACGCCCTCGGCCTCAGCGGCCTTGGCGACGCGCGCCGTGAGCTCCTCGGGGGAGAGACCGGCAGGCAGCGGCACGGCGACCGAGTCGAAATCGTCATGGTCGTGATCATGCTCACCCTCGCCATGATGCGAGGGGCGGGCGGCGAGATCGTTCTCGGCGGCAGCGCCGAGGCCGACGATCAGCGTCGGCTCGACCTTGCCATGGGCGGTCTCTACGATCTTGATCGCCTTGGGCAGATGCTCGGCGATCTCGGCCTTGACCCGCGCGCGGTCGGCTTCGTCGACGAGGTCGCTCTTGTTGAGCAGGATCAGGTCGGCGCAGAGAATCTGGTCCTCGAACACCTCTTCCAGCGGGTTGTCGTGGTCGACCGAGGCATCGGCCGCCTTCTGCGCCGCGAGCGCTTCCGGATCATCGGCGAACTGGCCTTCGGCCACCGCCGGGCCGTCGACCACGGCGATGACGCCGTCGACGGTGACGCGCGAGCGGATCGCCGGCCAGTTGAAGGCGGTGACGAGCGGCTTCGGCAGAGCGAGGCCGGAGGTCTCGATCAGGATATGCTCGGGCGGATTCGGCCGGTTCAGCAGCTTCTCGAGCGCCGGCACGAAATCATCGGCGACCGTGCAGCAGATGCAGCCATTCGGCAGCTCGACCACGTCCTCGTCGCTGCAGCCGGCGATGCCGCAGCCCTTGAGGAACTCGCCGTCGAAGCCGAGATCGCCGAATTCGTTGACGAGCACGGCGAGTCTCTTGCCCTGCGCATTCTCGAGGAGATGGCGCACCAGCGTTGTCTTTCCGGCGCCGAGGAAGCCGGTGATGATCGTGCAGGGCGTCTTGCCCAGGTTCGTGGTCTGCGGAGTGTTCATGATGTCATCCTTGCTGGCGCGCCGGCAAAGGCGGCACGCGCGCGACCACGCCCTTGCGGAAGGACTGCGGCCGCTCTTTCCAGGGAACGATGCCGTTGGCGCTGGCGGCATAGGCCTCCGCGGCGCCGACGATCTCGTCGAGATGGGTGTCGGTGTCGAGGTCGCCGATCAGATAGGTCCATTTGCCATCGGCCGTGAGCGCGATGGTGCAGGGCCGCTTGCAGACGCAGAGGCACTCGACGGGCAGCACGGGGATCGTGCTGCCCTTGGCTTTGAGCTGTTCGGCGAGACGTTCGGCCAGCGCCAGCCCCGGCTGGTCGTAACCCTCCGGGAGATCGGCGCGGGCACGGCGGCAGGCCGTGCAGACATGGATGGTGAGGTCGCCCTCGGACATTGGCTTGCCTCAGGCTTCAGAGGCCCGGCGGCTCGCCCAGGGCCAGAGCACGCCGACCATGAAGGCGGTGACGAGCCAGAGCGCGGCCTGGATGCCGAGCGAGAGCGAGGCGAAATGGGCGGCGACCTCCGCCGGAACCTTGCTCTCCGGTGGGGCCGGTAGCGGAGCGCCGACGACATGCGGCAGCAGGATCACGACGATGGCGACGAGCTTCAGCCAGGGCTGATCGAAGCGCAGGAACAGGAAGAGCCCGGCCGCGGTCGCGATGGCGGTCCAGAGCCACCAGAACTGGCGCTGTCCCAGCGCAGCCGAGGCCGCGCCTGGTAGTTCCGGAGCCAGCCCCATCGCCGGCGCGAGCCCCAACGCCAGGAAGCCGCAGGCGCCCCAGACGAGGGCGGTGCGCTGCTCGATCCGGTCGCCGGCCGCGATCATGCCGGCGAGCAGCAAAGCCGCGAAGCCGATCGCGGTCGCGATCGTCACCGCGCCGGTGAAGAGCGTGCGCTGGAGGCCGTCCTGCGGCTTCCATTCGGCATGGTCTTGGCCGGGCGCGTCGCCGGCCGGGCCATGCGCGAGGATGAGTTTCGCCTCGCCGTCGAAGGCGGCGAGAGTCGGCGCCTTCAGCGCGAGCGCCGTCTCATAGGTCTCGGCCTTGAGGATCAGCGGGGTGGTGGTGACATGCTGCAGGGCGGCGACGATCAAGCCAGCCAGAAGCCCGGCCAGGATGCTGACCGTGAGAACACGCGTGACCATGATGGCTTTCCCTCAGTGGCAGGGAAAGGCGAGGCCGTGACGGCTGTCGTGCGCGGCGTTGTGGAGGTTCGTCGAGGCCGCGAAGCCGGTCGTGTAGATCAGCGCGACGCCGATCACGAGCGCAGCGGCAACCGCCTTGACGCGGTCCGAAACGCTGAGTGTGGGGGTGGAAACCGAAACGGTGTTCATAAGCGTTCTCCGTGGCCGCCCCGCCGGCAGCCGGTTGGATCTCTGCGGGTCGACGGCAGGTCTCCTGGCTCGCGGACTTCGCGTCCCTTGCCGCCTTCCCGGAGCGAGCGCTCCAGTGGCCGATGGCGAAGGACATCCGCTTACAGTTGCGGGGGCAGCCGCGGTCTCGCACCGCGTTCCCTTTTCACCTCCTCGCGGAGGCACCGTCAGCGACGATCATTAGCCTTCGCCGTGCCGCTGTGCAATGCAGGATGGTCCTTTGAACCCTGCTTCCGCGATGCCGAACGAAATTCCCCATCTCACCCTCGTCCTCGGCGGTGCCCGCTCCGGCAAGAGCCGCCATGCCGAGGCGCTGGTCGAGGCCCAGCCGGCGCCCTGGAGCTATATCGCGACGGCACAGGCCTATGACGACGAGATGCGCGAGCGCATCGCCGAGCACCGCGCGCGCCGTCCGGCCGGCTGGCAGACGGTCGATGCGCCACTCGACCTGCCCGAAGTCATCGCCGCCCAACCGGAGGGGCGCGCGGTCCTCGTCGATTGCCTGACGCTCTGGCTGACCAATCTCATCCTCGCGGAACACGATACGGCCGCAGCCCGCGAAGCCCTGATCGCCGCCTGCGAGCGCGTCTCGGCGCCGCTGGTGCTGGTCGGCAACGAGGTCGGGCTCGGCATCGTGCCGGAGAATGCGCTGGCTCGCCGCTTCCGCGACGAGGCCGGGCGTCTCCATCAGGCGCTTGCGGCGCGGGCGGCCAGCGTGGTCTTCATGGTCGCTGGACTGCCGATGCGAGTGAAATGATGACGGATACCGAAGACGCCGCCCGCCACAAGGCGAAGATGGAGAAGCGCAAGGCGGTTCAGGACGCCGAAGTCGCCTCCAAGACGCTCGAAAAGGGGTTGCTCATCGTCAACACGGGCCCCGGCAAGGGCAAGTCGACGGCGGCCTTCGGCTTGATTCTGCGCGCGCTCGGCCATGGCTGGCGCATCGGCGTGGTGCAGTTCATCAAGGGCGCCTGGTCGACCGGGGAGCGCAAGGCATTGGAAGCCTTCGGCGATCAGGTGAGCTGGCACAGCATGGGCGAGGGCTTCACCTGGGAGACGCAGGACAAGGCCCGCGACATCGCCGCCGCCGAGCGCGCCTTCGCCAAGGCCAGGGAGTTGATGGCCGATCCGGAGATTCGCCTGCTGGTGCTGGACGAACTCAACATCGCCCTGCGCTACGATTATTTGCCGCTCGCCGACGTGGTCTCGACGCTGGCTGCCCGTCGCCCTGATCTGCACGTCGTCGTGACCGGCCGCAACGCCAAGCCGGAATTGATCGGGGCCGCCGACCTCGTTACCGAGATGACGCTGGTGAAGCACCACTTTGCTGCCGGCGTGAAGGCACAGCAGGGGATCGAGTTCTAGCAGGCCGCATCGCCGGCTGCTGCTTGTTTGCCAGAGAACGAACGCAGGCGGCTCTCATGCGTTCATGCCCTCGATCATCGTTTTCGGGGGTGGGCCATGAGTGATTTTCTGTGGGGACAATTGGATCTGCTTGCCAGGTTGCTGGCCGGCATGGCCGCCGGCATCGTCGTGGGCTGGGAGCGGACCAACAAGCAGCGCGCGGCCGGGATCCGCACCTTCGGGCTGGTCGGGTTGGGCACGGCCGCTGCCGCGACGATCTTTAGCGAGCCGAGCGAGGCCGACGCCGCGAGCCGCGTCGTCCAGGGGCTTCTGACCGGAATCGGCTTTCTCGGCGCCGGCGTCATCGTGCTGCGCCGGGGCCATTCGACGCCGACAGGCCTGACCACGGCCGCGGCGATATGGGTCACCGCTGCGCTCGGTTGCGCCGCTGGGCTCGGTGACTATGCGATCGTGGCGTCGGCCACGCTTCTTGCCCTCGTCCTGCTCGCCATCGACCATTCGGTCGAGCGCTGGGCTGGCCGCAGAGCGGCCGGAACGGGTGAGGCGCCGCCTTCCTGAGTGCCGGACTGGCTCCCATCCTGACAACAGGGCTCGCGGGAACATGCTGTCGGCGACCTGAGACCCCGGCTGCCCTGCTTCGCCACGCACCCCAAGCCGCCGCCCCTTGACGGCTGCAATCCATCTCTTCAAATTGAATCCGAATTCAAATTCAATTTCGAGGTCGCGTATGGTTGGCACTCGGCAGAAGCAACCGCGCAAGGCAGGGAAGCGCGAGGCGATTCTCGCCGCTGCGCGCGGTATCGTCTCGGAGGTCGGCTTCCATGAGACCTCGATTGCGGCGGTGGCATCGGCCAGCGGCGTCTCGACCGGCAGCGTCTATTCCTATTTCGCCTCCAAGGCCGAGCTGATGGCGGAGATCGTCGCGGCCGTGTCGACGCGCGAACTTGCCGTGCTGCGCGAGATCGCCGCGAGCGACGCGCCCGTTGCGGAGCGCCTGACCGCCGCGGTCGAGGCCTTCGCGCGCCGCGCCTTCGCCAATCGCCGGCTCGCCTGGTCGATGATCGCGGAGCCTGCCGATCCGGCCGTCGATGCGACGCGGCTGGATTATCGCCGCGAGATCGCCGGCATTTTTCGCGCGCTCGTCATCGAAGGTGAAGCGCTGCGCGCCTTCCGCCCGGTCGATCCTGATGCCGCCGCCGCGATGATCGTCGGCGGCTTCATGGAGGCATTGATCGGCCCACTTTCGCCGGAGCGGACAACCACGCCCGAGCGTGGTCGCGAGATCGCAGCCGCCCTTGCCGATCTCTCCCTCACCGCACTGGTTTCTCGTGAAGGGCGCGCCGCATGACCACGCTCGACGCTTACGGCTACGACACCCATGAGGTGCTGAACCAGGCCCCGGCGCTGGCGGATTATGACGCCTTCGCCGCCGACCCGGCGCTTGGCCGTATCCTCGATGCCTTCGGTGCCGGCTGGTTCCGCGAGCAGGCGAGCGTTGTCGGCGGCCATGTCGGTTCGCGGCGCGTGCAGGACCTGGCCCGGCAGGCCAATCGCAGCCTGCCGGAACTGCGCACGCACGATCGCTGGGGCCGGCGCGTCGACCAGATCGAGTTCCACCCTGCCTGGCATGAATTGATGGGGCTCGCCATGCGAGACGAGTTCCATTCGCTATGCTGGACGAAGCCGCGCCAAGGCGCGCAGGTGGCGCGCGCGGCGGTCTCCTATCTCTGGAACCAGGGCGAGAACGGCATCTGCTGCCCGCTCGGCATGACCTATTCGGCGATCCCCGTTCTGCAGCACGACCCCGCCCGCTGGGCCGAATTCGGCAAGCTGATCACCTCCTCCGACTATGATGGGCGTCCGCTGCCGGCGGCGCAGAAGCGCGGCGGCACGGTCGGCATGGCGATGACCGAGAAGCAGGGCGGCTCGGACCTGCGCCAGACCCAGACGGTCGCGACGCGCAATGCCGACGGCACATATTCCCTCACCGGCCATAAATGGTTCTTCTCCGTCCCGCATTCCGACGTCTTCTTGACGCTGGCACGCACGGAAGAGGGCGTCTCCTGCTTCGTCGTGCCCGGCTGGTTGCCGGACGGTTCGCGCAATCGCCTGCAGATCCAGCGGCTCAAGGACAAGTGCGGCAACAAGTCGAACGCTTCGTCCGAGGTCGAATTCCGCGGTGTGATCGCCCATCTGATCGGCGAGCCCGGTCACGGCATCCGCGCCGGGCTGGAGATGAACCACTATACGCGGCTCGATTTCGCCGTCGGCTCGGCCGGGCTGATGCGACATGCGGTGGCGCAAGCCGCGCATCACACGGCGCATCGCCGCGCCTTCCAGAAGGCGCTGATCGACCAGCCGATCATGACGAACGTGATCGCCGACCTCGCGCTTGAGGTCGAAGCCTCCGCCTGGCTCGCCTTCCGCTTCGTCCATGCGCTCGACCGGGAGGAGGCGAGCGAGGCGGAGAAGCTGATCGGCCGCATCGGCGCGCCGATCGCCAAATACTGGAACTGCAAGCGCGCCACCCCGGTCGTGGTCGAGGCGCTCGAATGCCATGGCGGCAACGGTTTCATCGAGGACCACCTGATGGCGCGGCTCTATCGCGAGGCGCCGCTCAACGGCATCTGGGAGGGCACGGGCAATGTCGTCTGCCTCGACGTGCTCCGCTCGATCCGCCGCTATCCCGATTGCGTACCGGCTTTGCTCGATGAGTTGCGGGCCGCCCGCGGCAGCGATTCGCGCTACGATGCCTTCCTGACTGAGCTGGAGACCGATATTGTCGATGTGCTCAGGCACGAGCATCTGGCGCGTCGCTTCGTCGAGCGCATGGCGCTCGGCCTGTCGGCCTCGCTGTTGATCCGCCACGCGCCGCACGCGGTCGCGGACGCCTATGTCGCCTCGCGATTGGCCGGCGGCTGGTCCGGCCATTTCGGCTCGCTGCCGCAGGGGGCGGATTTGCAGGCGATCGCGCGGCGGGCCGTGCCGGTGCCGAACTGAGCCTCAGCGCAGTGCCACAGCCGCCAATAGCGCCGCCAATCCCCAGAGCAACCCGCAGGAGCGCTTGTACAGCGTGAGCGCCCGGCGGATATCGGCTGCACTGGCCTCGGCGCGACCATCTCCCATCCAGTGATCCTCGACGCGGGTCTCGCCATAGACGCGCGGTCCGGCGAGCCTGAGGCCGAGCGCTCCGGCCATCGCGGCTTCCGGCCAGCCGGCATTGGGCGAGCCGTGCTTGCCGGCATCGCGCCGAACGGCTTTCCAGGCTCCGCGGGCATCCGCCGATCGGTCGAGCGCCGCCGACACGATCAGCAGCAGGGCCGTCAATCGCGAGGCCGGCAGGTTGACGAGGTCATCGAGCCGCGCCGCTGCCCAGCCGAACGCGAGATGGCGCGGCGTGCGGTGGCCGATCATCGAATCGGCCGTGTTGATCGCTTTATAGGCAGCGATGCCGGGAAAGCCGCCAACACCCAGCCAGAAGGCGGGCGCGACGATGCCGTCCGAAAAATTCTCGGCGAGGCTTTCGATGGCGGCGCGCGACACGCCGGCTTCGTCCAGCGTCTGCGGATTACGCCCGACGATCATCGAAACGGCGCGCCGCCCGCCGTCGAGCCCGTCCCGCTCCAACTCCTCGGCGACGCGGGCGACATGTTCGTAGAGGCTGCGCTGGGCGATCAGCGTCGAGGCGAGGAAGGCCAGCGGGATCAGGCCGAACGGCCCGAGGGCGAGGCACAGGCGCTGGACCAGCGCCGACAGCGCGATGACGGCGGCGAACAGCAGCACGAGCGCCAGCACGCCCATCGCCTTTCGCTGCGCGAAAGAGGCAGTTTCCCGGTTCAGCCCGCGATCGAGCCAGCCGATCAATCGGCCGATCCAGGTGACGGGATGGCCGATTGCGGCATAGAAGCGCTGGGGATAGCCGAACACCGCCTCGATGGTCAGCGCGAGCACGAGCAGCGGCAGGCTGGCGGAGAGATTCATGCGGGGCGCGGACGGGGTCGTGGCTGAGGACGGTATCTGGCATGGCGGCGATCTCGCCACGGCCCGCGCCCTCTTTCCGGAGGCGCCGCAGCCCTGGATCGATCTCTCCACCGGGATCAACCCGATCCCCTATCCGCTTCCGGCGCTGCCGTTAAGCCTCTGGGCGCGCCTTCCCGGTGCCGATGACGAGGCGGCGCTGATAGCAGCGGCCCGGAAAGCCTATCGGGTCCCGGCCCACGCAGACATGGTCGCGGCGCCCGGAACGCAGATCCTGATCGAACTGCTGCCGCGTCTGTCTCCAGCGGGGCCGGTGGCGATCCTCGGCCCGACCTATGCCGAGCACGGCCATGCCTGGCGCAAGGCGGGCTATGCCGTCACCGAAACCGCCACGCCTGCCGAGGAAGCCACGACCGTCGTCGTGGTCAACCCGAACAATCCGGACGGGCGCGTGCTGTCGCAGGCCGAGCTCACAAGGCTCGCCGCGCATTGTGCCGCCAATGGCGGGTTTCTCGTCGTCGACGAGGCCTTTGCCGATTTCACGCCGGAGGCCACCATCGTGCCGGATCTGCCTGTTGGGGCGATCGTGCTGCGCTCCTTTGGCAAGACCTATGGCCTCGCCGGCCTGCGGCTTGGCTTCGCCATCGGCGCGCCCCACCAGATGGCGCGACTCAAGGCGGCACTCGGTCCCTGGTCGGTTGCCGGTCCCGCGCTCCATGTCGGCGCGCAGGCGTTGTCGGATGCCAATTGGCTCGCCGAGACCGGGCGGGAGCGTGCCCGCGATGCCGCCCGCCTCGATGCCTTGCTGGCGCCCCATGGCCGAATCGTTGGCGGTACGACTCTGTTCCGCCTGCTTGAAACGCCGGTTGCGTCGGCTCTTTTCGCCCGTCTCGGCCGCCACGGCATCTATGTCCGGCGCTTCCAGAACGCGCCGGATCGCCTGCGCTTCGGCCTGCCGGGCGACGAGGCCGGATGGTCGCGCCTGCGCGCTGCGCTCGCCCTCGATACCCGGGAAGCATCGCCGCCAGCGTGAAGCTTGCATGCGGCCAATGCGGGGACAGGAGCGGGCGCGCCCGCTAACGTCCAGCCAAGAAGGAATCGGGGAGAGACGACACATGGCATTCCTGCCGCCGGAAGGCGACCTGACGATCGGCTTCGCACATGCCGCTTATCAGCTCCGCGACGAGTTCCTGACGCGCGGCCGCGCCGCGAAAAGCTTCGAGGTCCGCAGCCTGGACGAATTGCGCGAACGCGCGCCGGAAGCCGATGTGCTCGTCGTTTCCGGCCTCTGGCGCAACGACCTGCTGCCGCGCCTGCCGAAGCTGCACTTCATCCAGTCGATCAGCGCGGGCACCGACCAGTTCGACAAGCCCGCGATCGGCGCCGCGGGCGTGCGCCTCGCCAGCGCCCAGGGCGGCAATGAGCGGGCGGTGGCCGAGCATGCGATCTCGCTGATCCTGGCGCTGACCCGCCAGATCCATTTCGCCCGAGACAACCAGGCGAAGCAGGTCTGGCGCCCGATGATCGGGGACCGCGCGCTGCGCGAGGATGAACTCGGCGGCAAGACGCTGGTCATCGTCGGGCTCGGCCGCATCGGCCTGAGACTTGCGAAGCTCGCGAGCGCCTTCGACATGCGCGTCATCGGCGTGCGCCGCAGCGCCGAGCCGCAGCCGCATGTCGAGGCGGTCGTCCATCCGGACAAGCTGGCCCAGACGGTGGCGCAGGCCGATTTCGTCGCGCTGACCTGCCCGTTGACGCCGGAGACGGAAGGGCTGATCGATGCCCGCATTCTCGGCGCGATGAAGCCTTCCGCTTACCTGATCAACGTCGCGCGCGGCCGCGTCGTCGACGAGATGGCCCTGCTCGACGCGCTCGGCAACGGCGGCATCGCCGGCGCCGGGCTCGATTGCTTCCATGAGGAGCCGCTTCCGTCGAACTCGCCCTTCTGGCGCATGCCGCAAGTCATCGTCACGCCGCACAGCGCTGGCGAGACCCGTGCCTATGAGGGCAACGTGATCGATATCCTTCTCGATAATCTGGATCGTCTCGGACGCGGCGAAGCGGGCCTGCGCAACCAGATCGTCTGAGCGGCAGCAGGTGGCGGCGATGGCTTCGCCCAGATTGTTCCGGCCGGGCGGCCCTTCGCTGATCCCCGCGCTCGGGATCACCCAGGTCTTCGGCTACGGCACGCTGTTCTACGCCTTCACCGTGCTGGCGCCGCGCATGACCGCCGATTTCGGCTGGGCTCCGGAGTGGACCTTCGGCGGTTTCGCGATCGGCCTTTTGCTGGGTGGCGCGGTCGCGCCCGTCACCGGCAGCCTGATCGACCGCTATGGCACCCGGCTGGTGATGACGATCGGTTCGGCGCTGGCCGGCCTCTCGCTGTTCGCGCTGGCGGAGGCGCGCGGCATCGTCAGCTATACCTTCGCGATGGTCGCCTTGCAGGCGGTGACCACGGCCGTGTTCTACGATGCCGCCTTCGCCGCGCTGACTCAGGCGCGCGGCAGTCAGGCGCGCCGCGCCATCAGCCAACTCACCCTGATCGGCGGCTTCGCCTCGACCTTGTTCTGGCCGCTGACCTCGAGCCTGCTCGGGATGTTCGACTGGCGCGGCGTTTATCGGCTCTACGGCCTCTCGCAGATCCTGGTTTGCCTGCCCTTGCACCTGTTTTTCCTGCCTGGGCGGGTGAAGCGGCCGGTCGTCGCGCAGGCCGCAGATGCGGCAGTGCCAGCCCCGCGGGAGCCGGAGCTGGCTTATCTCCATGGCGATGCGCGCCGCCGTGCTTTCCTGCTGCTGGCGCTGGCCTTCTCGCTCCAGGGCTTCGTCGTCTCGGCCATGGCCGTTCATATGCTGGCGCTGCTGCAGGGCTTTGGGCTCAGCGCGGCCGTCGCGGTCGGCATCGGCGCGATGCTCGGCCCGTCGCAGGTCGCCGGACGCCTCGCCGAGATGCTGTTCGGCCGCAGCCTCTCGCCGGTGACCACGGCCTGGGTCTCGGCCTGGCTCATGCCGCTCGGTCTGGTGTTGCTCCTGATCGGCGGCTCGATGCCGGTCGTCGCCGGGCTCTTCGCCATCGCCTTCGGCATCAGCATGGGGCTGAGTTCGATCGTACGCGGCACCGTGCCGCTCCAGCTCTTCGGTCCGGTCGGCTTCGGTGCGACCATGGGCAAGCTCTCGGCGCCCGGCCTTGTCATCAAGGCGGCGGCGCCGCTCGTCTTCGCCGTCTCGCTGGAGCGGGGCGGCGTCATGCTCTCGACGGTGCTGCTGATCGGTTTTTCTGCGCTTGCCGCCGGCTCGCTCATGCTGCTGGCGCGCCGCCGGGCCTGAATTCAGGCCCGCATCGTCCGCCACCAGTGGCGCACGGCGTCGCGCGTCCGCATCGCCATCGCATAGGCGGCCGTGGCGCGGACCCAGCCGAGCACGCGATCACGCACGCGCACCACCTGCCCCATGAACCAGGCGAACCAGCGATAGCTCAGCAGCTTGTCGCGCCCGGCATGGTAGATGCGCTCGACGAAGACGAAGCTCGTCAGATGCGCGAAGGCGGTCACCACCAGGCCGGCCCAGAACTGCCCGCGTGCGAAGAGCAGCAGGCCAAACAGCTTCAAGGGCTCGGCGATGGCGAAGGGGATCGCCAGCGCCAGCAGAACGAGGGCGCGCGGCAGCGACGCGACACGCTCCTCCAGCCGGCGCATGATGCGCAGCTCCGCGAGCCGGCGCAGCAGCGGCCGGTAGAGCGGCCGCAGGAACTCGTCGAGGATGACGAAGACGGTGATGACGGCGCGCAGGACCGCGAGCAATCCGCGGGTGAACGGAGCGCGCTCCGGCGCAGGCGAGGGCGGAAGATCGTCGGGCATCGCGATCCGATTCATAGATTGCGGTTTGCGGCAATTCAAAGCCGCCCGGCGCGGCAGGCGTTAGCGGCGCGCGTCTTCCTTCAGCATCGCCACGCCCTTCTCGGCGATCATCATCGTCGGATTGGCGGTGTTGCCGGAGGTGATCGTCGGCATCACCGAAGCGTCGATGACGCGCAGGCCCTCGACGCCGCGCACCCTGAGCCGCCCGTCGAGAACCGCGCCCGGATCGTCGTCGCTGCCCATCCGCGCCGTGCCGACGGGGTGGAAGATCGTGGTGCCGAGCTTGGCGGCGGCTTCCAGCAGGGCTTCGTCCGATTGGGCGGCATCGCCCGGCATGTGCTCTTCCGGGCGGAAGCGGGCGAGCGGTGCCTGCGCCACGATCCGGCGCGTCAGCTTCATCGCGTCGATCGCGACCTGCCGGTCCTCCTCCGTATCGAAATAATTCGGCGAGATGACCGGATTGTCGCGCGGGTCGGCCGAGCGCAGATGCACGCTGCCGCGGCTCGACGGCCTGAGATTGCAGACGCTCGCGGTGAAGGCGTCGAACGGGTGGAGCCCCGAGCCCCAGCTATCGAGCGAGAGCGGCTGGAAATGATATTGCAGGTTTGCGGTGGCGTATTGCTGGGAGGACTTGGCGAAGGCGCCGACCTGCGAAGGCGCCATCGTCAGCGGTCCCGTGCGTAAGGCGGCCCATTCCAGCGCCATCAGCGGCCGGCGCCAGAGCTTGGCGTAGTCGCTATTCAGCGTCTTGACGCCATGGACCTTGTAGATCGGCCGGATCTGGAGATGGTCCTGCAGGTTCTCGCCGACGCCGGGCGCATCGACCAGCGTCTCGATGCCGAAGCCCTGCAGTCGCGACCCGCTGCCGATGCCGGAGCGTTCCAGCAGGAGCGGCGAGGCGACGGCCCCGGCCGAGAGCACGACCTCGCCGTTGATCTCGACCTTCAGCCTCTCCTCGCTCGCCGTACCCAGGGCATGGGTGAATTCGACGGCCTTCGCCCGGCCGTTCTCGAACAGGATGCGCTCGACATGGACGCCCGTCTCCAGCCTGAGATTGTCGTGGTTGTGCCGTTCGAGCATCGGTTTCAGGAAGGCGCGATAGGCGCTCAAACGCCGGCCCCGCCGCTGGTTCACCTGGAAATAGGACGAGCCTTCATTGTCGCCGGTGTTGAAATCCAGGATCTTGGCGATGCCCGCGGCTTCCGCCGCGTCCCGGATCGCATCGAGGATCGCCCAGCGCACGCGCGGATGCTCGACGCGCCATTCACCGCCGGCCTTGTGCAGCCCGCCCGGTGGCGGCGCCATATGGTCCTCATGCCGCAGGAAATAGGGCAGGACGTCGTCCCAGCCCCAGCCGGCCAGGCCGCGCTGGCGCCAGCCGTCATAGTCGGCGGCCTGGCCGCGCATATAGACCATGGCGTTGATCGCCGAGGAGCCGCCGACGACCTTGCCGCGCGGATAGGCCAGCGCCCGCCCGCCGAGCCCGGCCTGCGGCTCGGTCTGGAACAACCAGTCGGCGCGGGGATTGCCGATGGCGAAGAGATAGCCGACCGGGATGTGGAACCAGACCCAGTCGTCCATGCCGCCGGCTTCGAGCACCAGCACCCTGTTCTTCGGATTGGCCGCCAGCCGGTTGGCGACGATGCAGCCGGCCGAGCCCGCCCCGATGACGACATAGTCGAACGAGCCGATCAGGCGACGCGCGGTCGATGCGGTATCGGGCATGGCGTTTCCAGCGTTCCGTTGCAGGCCTGCCCGTTGCTTCGGCAGTGACGGAGCAATCTGGCATAGGCCGGCTGGCGTGGCAGCAGGCGAAAACGCACAGTGCGTTGGCGGTGATGATGACCCGGCTTCGCCCGGCGGCCGGGATCCCGTGAGCTCAGGATATCCGGTAGCCCTCGACGAAAACCTTCTGCTCGGCCTCCCAGCAAAGGCTCTCGGCAGCCTTCAGCGAGTTCCTCTTCATCTCCTCGATGTCGCGGCGCGTCAGGCTGTTGATCGCATTGGCGACCGATTCGGCATCGAACGTGGCGACGAGCCGGCCGTTCTTGTGCTCGCGGATGATTTTTGAAAGCTCCGGGACATCCATCACGACCAGGGCCAGGCCCGACATGATGTACTCGAAGAACTTGTTCGGGAGCGTGTATTTCCGCTGATTGGAAAAGACGTCGAAGGCGAAATAGCCGATATCGGCCTGGTTGGCCGATGCGACGAGGTCCGCGAACGGGACAGGAGGCGCGATCGTGAACCGATGCGCCACGCCGAGCTGCTTCGCGAGGTCCAGCAATTTCCGATCGTAGTTCGGATCGGCAGGCCCGCGCATCGTCAGCCGGAATTCTTCGCGGCACAGGACCAGTGCGCGCACGGCGACATCGAGATTGCGGGTGGGGGTGATCAGCCCGTGATAGACGATCTCGATCGTCTCGCCGCAGGGCCTGAACGGCATTTTCTCGAAGAAGGGCGTCGATCTGACGACGATCGGGCGCTGCGCGAGCTCGTAATCTGCGGCCAGGAGGTCCGCGATCCCGTCGCAGACGGTGCTGACGACGTCCGCGCTCTTGAAATAATGGCGCTGCAACGCATCGACATAGGGCCGGGTGACCGTCAGCCACTCATTCCGGGCGTTACGATCAGGGTTGTTCTCGTAATCATATTGCTGGAGCGCGTATTCGTGACAATCGAGGCCGAGCCTCGCACCGCGGCGCTTTGCGACGTCATCCGCCAGGATATAGGTGAAATAGTCATGCGCTATGACGAGGTCGCACGGCGGAATTTTCGCGATCAGATGCCTTTTCAGGTTCCGCGTCGCCTTGTCGCGATAGAAATGCTTTCGCGCCTCGCGCCATGACCAGGGCCGGGCTCTTGGGGAGGTGAGGGGCAGCCTCACGCGCAGCTTCGGCACGGCCCGCTTGGCATGGACGAGGAGAATTTCCGAGATGCGGCGCGCGGCGGCCAGAGGATCCGACAGGATCATATGCCGGATCCTGCGGGTTTCCGGCGGCCTCACGCGGCCGGAACTATCCGGCAGGAGGCTGAGATCGGCCTCGACGAAGTCCCAGTTATCGGGGATCGGCTTGCCGCGGCCGTACCCGACCACGGTCACCTGCCAGCCTTTTTCCAGGAAGGCCCGGATCTGACGCAGGACCCGGGGCTCCTGGACCACCGATGTCAGCGAGATGATGCAGACCCGGCGGGGCCGAGCGTTGGGTTCTGCGGCAAGAGACATGCCCGCAGCGCCGGAACGCTCGGAAGGCGGTTGCTGCGTCATGCCCCACCGAGTTTGCGTCGGATCCGCCGTGCAACGCCGCGTGCGCGCGGGACGAACCATCCCTTGAAGCTCACGACGGGGTTTTGCGCGACCTTCGCCAGCCGGAGAGCCGGATAGTAGTAGCGCGGCCGATACTTCGTGTCGGTGTCGAAATCCCACAGCGAGATGGGGGGCTTCTTCAGGAGATCTTCGTATTCCGCGTCCGAGATGCCGAGCTTCTTCAGCACGAATTGCCGGTCGATCTTGGCCTGTTCCTCGGCGATGGGCGGCTTCTGAATCGCGGCAAGCGCCTCGTCGCGCGTCATGCGATGGTCGTTGATCAGGCAGGACAGATGCGGCCGGCGCTTGTCGGCGCCGAACTTCGTGAAGAGATACTGCGTCTGGTAGAAGCGCGTGTAGATCGACTCGTGGTGCTTGTCGCCATACGAGACCCAGCCGAGCTCCGACTTCATCAGGTCGAGAGCCTCGAACTTGTTGTATTCGAAGTAGTTGAGCACATAGACCATTTCCATGTGCTTGATCGCTGGCCAGAGCACGGCGTAGTCGAAGAACGTGTAGTGCGGATAGGTGCGAAGCGGGCCGGCTCCGAACTTTTCCCCGATGGTGCGGATATAGCGCCAGTCCGAATGCCCGTCCGACCATGTGCGCGGAACCATCTGCTCCGTCGCATAGTTGGAGCCGCCCATGATGAAGCGGACACCCTGCTCCATGGCCACGCGATAGAGCACGGCGGTGATCGCGTGGTCGGTCGGAATCTCGCAGTCGGGAACGCCCGAGCGGACGAAGGCGGCCTGCAGGCCGCGGAATTCCTCCCAGTTCAGCACCTCGGTATAGAGGTCGATGCCGAGCTTCGTGACGACGTTCTCGATGTTGCTGACCGCGATCTCGGTATTCCAGCCATTGTCGAGATGGATGGCGAGCGGACGAAGCCCGAGCTTCTTCACCACGACATAGGCGACGTAGGTCGAATCGACGCCGCCGCTGAGACCGATGATGCAATCGTATTTCTTGCCGCGGCCCTCCTCGCGGATGCGCTGCGCGATCGCTTCCAGCTCGGCCCAGCCCTCCGGTCCGCGCTTGACGTATTGCTCGATCGTGGCGTCGTAGGAGAGGCAGTGGTTGCAGATACCGTTTTCGTCAAACGAAATCTCGGGATCCGACGTATCCATGATGCATCGGGAGCAGATCTGATAGCGCGTCGAAGATTGTTCGCCCGGCCGCTGGCGCGGGGGCTTATAATTCTCGCCGATTGAACGGTTCACATGAGACGCGAAAAACCTGTCGAGAGCGTTGATCGCCGTTTCGCGAACATAAGTCGACGTTTTCGTCACGGGTATTGTCCATACATCTGAGCGCGCTGTGCGCGTGACATGGCGGAGAAAATCGGCCATGTCAAAGTTCCGGGTCTCCCAGCTTCCTTCCGATTATGGCCGAGCGTTCCATCTGCATTCTGTCGCTGTCCGCTATCGCGGACGATCCGCGCGTGAGGCGCCAGGGCGATGCCTTTGCGGATGCAGGCTGGCTGGTGACGGCCGTGGGGCTGGATGGTGGGGCCTCGCCGGCGCCGTCCTGGACCATCCTGACGCCCGGCTCCGCTTCCCCCGGCCGCGGGCCGCAGGGTGCTGCTTCTGCGGGGCCGGCCGGGGCCCGGGCGCTGGCGGCGCGCCTGCCGGGCGCACTGCGCCGGATCGCCCAGCCCTGCTGGCGCCTGGCTTTGCGCGTGTTGAAGCTGCCGGAATACGCTAGGCTGGCCTCGTTCCGGCTGGCCCCGGGCCAGGCCGTCGACTACTACCTGCGGCGTCCGCATATCGCTCCACTCTATGCCGCGGCTCTCGACGTGAAGGCGGCGGTCTATCTGGCCAACGATTGGCACATGTTGCCGGTCGCGATGGCGCTGGCGGAGCGGCATGGCGGCATCGTCGGATACGACACCCACGAATATGCACTCGAAGAATATGGCCATAGATTGGCCTGGAAGCTGACCCGGGTGCCCTTGGTTCGCGCGGTCGAGGGTGCGGGGCTGGCCCGCGCCAAGGTTAGGACGGCGGTTTCGGCCGGTATCGGCACGGATATCGCACGCATCTACGGGCTGCCTGAGCCCCTGCAGGAGATCAGGAACGTGCCCGATCGGCACGACGTGCCGTTTCGGGCGGTCGGCAGTCGCTGCTCCGTCCTGTTCCACGGTATCCTGGCGCCGAATCGCGGCATCGAGGAATGCCTGGAGAGCGTCCCGCTCTGGCGGCCTGAATTCGAATTCGTGCTGCGCGGCCCCGGGGAGCGAAGCTACCTCGACATGATAGAGCAGACGATCGACCGGCTGAAGATCCGCGACCGGGTGCGGCTCGATCCGCCGGTGCCCATGGTCGAGCTCGTCGCACGGGCGACGGAGGCCGATATCGGGATCGTCACGCTGCCGCCCAGCTCGAAGCACAATCTCTATGCGCTGCCGAACAAGTTCTTCGAGTACGTGCAGGCGGGATTGGCGCTGATCGTGTCGGACCTGCCGGACATGAGAGCCCTCGTCGACCGTCACGGCTTCGGGGTCCTGACCGAAAGCCTGACGCCGGAGGCGATCGCGGCTGCCGTGAACGGTCTCGACGCTGCCGGAATCGATAGGCTGAAGCAGCGCAGCTTGGCCGCGGCGGGGGAGCTCAACTGGGATGTCGAGCGCTCCCGGCTGGTCGGCCTCTACGAGACCGCGATCAGCCGAGCCTGAACACCTCGTCCAGCACGTTTTGCGTTGGGTAGGTGATCAGCACCGCCCGATGCGTTCCCTGGAAGACGAACATGCTGCCGGCTGCGGCCGCGGCGGCGCCCGCCTCGACCGCTGCCCTGAAATCGTCCGGCTTGCCCGCACCGCCGAGCGCGACTACCGGCACGTCGACCGCATCGGCGAGCGCCTTGATCAGCGGGAGATTGTAGCCCGCGAGCGAGCCCTCGCGCTTCATGTCCTGGATGATGATCTCGCCGGCGCCGCGGCGCACGCATTCCCGGGCGATCGCCAGCGGGTCCTGGCCGGTCGCGCGCGTGCCGTTCTGCGTAAAGGCCTTGTAGCTCCCCAGCAGATTGCGCTTGGCGTCGATGCAGACCACGGTGCTGGAGGCGCCGAGGAGGGCGGAGATTTCCTCGATCAGGGCGGGATTCTCGACCGCCGCCGTATTGACGATCGCCTTCTCGACGCCGAGCGAGGCAAGCCGCGCGGCGTGCTCGACCGAGCGGATGCCGCCGCCATAGCCGATCGGCATGAAGCTCTCGCTGACGATCTCCTCGATCAGCGCGTAATCCGGTTCGCGGCGCTGGGGCGTCGCGCTCATGTCGAGCAGGACGAGCTCATCGGCGCCCTTGTCGTTGAAGATCTTCACCGCCACGCGCGGATCGCCGACATAGCGCGGCGCGCGGAAGCCCTGGGGCTTGTACAGAAGCCCGTCCTTGATCAGCAGGACCGGGATGACGCGCGGCCGCATCGGTGGGAGCTGAAGGGGCGGCAGCCCGGTCGGATCGGACATCAGGGCCGCCATGCTGCAAAATTGGACAGGAGCTGCATGCCGTACCGATGGCTCTTCTCGGGGTGGAACTGAACGCCGACGACCGTGTCCTTGGCGATGCCGGCATTGAAGCGGCAGCCGCCATAGGAGGATTCCAGCAGGACATCCTGGCGCGAGGCGCAATCGACCCAGTAGGAATGCACGAAATAGAAGCGGGGCATCTCGAGCCCCGCCAGAACCGGGTGCTCCTTGGCCGTCGCGACATGGTTCCATCCCATATGAGGGACGGTCGGCGGCTTCTGCCCGGCTTCGCCGGGCTCGAAGCGGAACTTGACGCTGCCGCCCTTGATCAGCCCGAGGCCTTCGCCGGGGCCTTCTTCGCTGTCATCGGCAAGCAGTTGCATGCCCATGCAGATGCCCAGAAGCGGCGTTGCATCCTTCAGGATCTTGTCGCGGATCAGGGAACGCAACTCCATCTGGGCGACATTGCCGGCGCAGCGGGAGAAGTTGCCGACGCCCGGCAGCAGCAGCTTGTCGGCCTTCGCGATATCCTCGTGCCTGTCGGTCAGGCTGGCCTCGATGCCCAGGCGCCTGAACATGTTCAGGATCGAGCCGAGATTGCCCATCTTGTAGTCGATGATCGTGATCATGCGCAGGCAGCCTGCAAGGAAGCGCCGGCCGGCGCATTGTCGTTGTCGAGGCCGTCGCGCCAGGCGCCGTCGCGGCCGAGCCTCAGCCACTCGCTCGCGCTGATCCAGCGCCACAGATCCCATGAAACGTCGGCGCCGGCCTGATGCCGCTGCCATGCGGCCTCGATCGCGCCGCGATCATAGGTCGCCTGGTCCACGATGGGGCCGGCGAACAGCAGCTCATGGGCCCAGTCCTTCAGCGGGCCGCGCAGCCATCTGTCCTGGGGCGCGGCAAAGCCGACCTTGTCGCCGCGCCACTGCACGTCCCGGGGGATGACGCCGTCCATCGCCTGGCGCAGCGGCCATTTCTGCCAGCCGTTCCGGATGAGGACCTCGTCCGGAAGATGGCTGCACCAGTCGACGAGCTCGTGGTCGAGGAACGGGAAGCGGGCCTCGATGCCGAACGCCATGGCGTTGCGGTCCGACATGACGAGCTGGTTCGGCAGCATGTCGTGGAGCATGCCGTCGGCGAGATAGGCCCGGAAGAAGCGGCCGTTAGCGGGATCGGGGGTTCCGACGCGGCGTGCGAGCTGCGGCTCCAGCCGAGACGGCTCTCCGCGAGCCATGCGAAACTTGTCTGCAATGCCGCGCTTGAGCATGTCGAGGATTGACCCGGCCGCATCGGCGTTGAACCGGCGGCCGGCATCGGTGTACTTCCGCGCCTCGCGAACCAGATGCTGGCGATGCAGATATGTCTGCTTCGTCAGCTCGAACCAGCGGCCGGTGTTCAGCCAGTCGATCTGCTTGACGCCGAAATAGAACTGATAGCCGCCGAGCAGCTCGTCCGCGCCCTGGCCGTCGATCATGACCGTCAGGCCGCTTTCGCGCGCGGCCCGATGCACGCACCATTCGAGATAGGCGGAGGCCGACAGGAACGGCATCTCCTGGTGCCAGTGCAGCGCGCGGGATTCCTCCATCAGCCGCAGCGGATCCGGCTCGATCCCGAGGCCGGCGGCGCCGCAATAGCGCAGCACACTGTCGATATGGGCTCCCTCGCTCAGCGTCGGATCGTCGCTGAACCGGGCCGAGATCGTATGGAGGAGCTGGCCTTCCCGCGCGACGTTCTGTCCGGCCATGAGACCGACGAGCGAGGATGAATCCAGGCCACCCGACAGGCAGGCGCCGACCTGGACATCGGAGCGCAGGCGAAGCCGGACCCCGTACGTCAGACGCTCGCGGAATTCCGCGGCGGCGTCAGCCGGGCGGATCGGGCGGACATCGCCGAAATCAGGCAGCCAATAGCGCCAGGAGCGGCGAATCCGGCCATCCGCGGAGACGACCATCGCATGCGCCGCCTCGAGCTGGCTGACGCCGCGAAACAGCGTCTCGGCGCTGGCATAATCCGCCCGCCCGCCGGTGAAGATGTTGAGGCGATCCTGGTCGAGCTCGACCGCCACGCCCGGATGCGCGAACAGCGCCTTCATCTCCGAGCCGAGCGCGAGCCCGCCGCCGGCGATCGCGGCATAGTAGAGCGGCTTCTCGCCGTAGCGGTCACGCGCGACGAAGGCCTCGTTGCGCCTTCCGTCCCAGATCACGAAGGCGAACTGGCCGTTGAGGCGCCGCAGGCAATCCTCGCCCCAGACCAGATAGGCCTGGACCAGCACTTCGGTGTCGGACGCGGTCCGGAATGTCGCTCCGGCCGCCCGCAGTTCCTCGCGCAGCTCGATGTAGTTGAAGATCTCGCCGTTGAAGACGATCGCGATCCGGCCGTCCGCGGCGAGCATGGGCTGCGTCGCGGCATTTGACAGGTCGATGATCGACAGCCGGCGATGGCCCATCCCGACGGTGCCGTCGCCGACGCGCTCCATCCAATGCCCGGCGCCGTCGGGGCCGCGATGGACGAGGCGGTCACGCATCCGGACGAGGATGGATGTATCCAGCGGTCCCGGGGTCAGGACCGCGACCAAGCCGCACATTCTCTTCTCACGCGTTAGGAAGTTTCCGGAAGATCATCGTCGATCTCCGTCTGTCTCGGGCACGGAAAGCATAGCACGCTTTGCCGCTACGCTCTGCCGACACCAAGCGCCGCATCGCCGGCTGCTCGTGCCGATAACGTGCCAGGGTCCAGTAGCGATTCAGATCGTGGTCATAGACATACAGGCTCGGATCGGTCTCGTCGGCACGGCTCTGCAGGACGTAGCCGGCCTTCTCGAAGGTGCGGATCACGCTTTCCGGCTGACGCAGGCGGAAATAGCTGAACTCGTCGAGCTGGACCCGCAGCATCACGCCGAGCGTCGGGATGACGCTGTGGTTGACGATCAGCAATCCGTCATCGGCGAGGATCTCGCGGGTATCCTGCGCGAATTTCCCCAGGTCCTGGCAGAACATGATCGCGGCGCGCGCCATCACGATATCGAACGTCTTGGGAACCTCGGCCTGGATGCTGTGGCTGTTGAAATTGAAGAGGCGGACATCGATGCCATGCGTGGCCTTCGCATAGTCGATGGTCGGCTGATTGATTTCCGTCAGGGTCACCTCGGCGCCGAGCTTGGCGATCTCCATCAGGAAATGTCCGTTGCCGCCGCTGATGTCGAGCACGCGCTTGCCGTAGAAGGCGATGCGGTTCGGTTCGGCATGCTGGCGCAGGAAGTCGCCGGCCGTGCCGATCGAGTAGTCGATATGGTCTTGGTGGATGAAGTAATCATACATCGACGCCTCGTCCTCCTTCATCTTCTTCAGATGGGGGTCGGGCAGAAATGTCAGCGAGTACCGGTCCTTCTGCTGCGGAAAGGCGTCGCCGCAGGCGTGGCACAGGAACCAGTTCCGTTTGTAGGTGTTCAGCGCAAGCAGATCGTCCGATTGGCAGGAAAGGCAGATCACGGGGGGATCCTATCGTTCACTGGCGCGCCGCGAGGCGGGCGTCTTCGGGCGGCCGATCCGGGTAATGCCATATTCCGTTCATATGCACGAGAGGCGGATCGGAATCATTGCTCGGTGCGTAGTTCAGGCAGCCGAAGCGCGACCAGAGATCGTAGCGCTCGGCGGCAGCGCCGAGTGGGGGGGATGCATCCTCGATCGCCAGCGAAAGCAGATAATGCTGCGCGCCGAGAAGAAGCGGGCCGAGCACCATGCGGAAGGTTGCCTCCGAGCCGGCCGGAAGATCGCCCAGCTCGATGAGCTCTCCTGCGGCAGAGGCAAAGCGCTCGCCGGAGAGCGAGTATATCCGCAATTGCGGCGTGATCGCGAAGCTGCCGCCGGTAGTGCTGGAAAGCCGCACCGTCAGTTCCAGCTCGTCGCCGACGACGAGGCCGGTCATTCGTGCCGGGGACGCGCGCATCTCGATCCCGGCTATGCGCAGCCCCGGCTTGCCTGGATAGGACATGACCGCTTGCCCGTTGGCCCGTGTGATGGGGACCGGCTCGCCCTCCACCCGTTCCGCCACGCGGATGGCCTCGGCCACGAATTCGGTGTCGAGGCTGGCCGGGAGGCTGAAAGGATCGGTCGCTTCCTCGATCCGGGCGGTTGCGCCGCCATGGGCCGCGGCGATGTCCTCCATCTCGGCCTGGTAGGCCGCAAGCACAGCCTCGGCCGGGCCATCCTGATGGACCCGTCCCTCGCGCAGCCAGATGACGCGCTCGCAATATTGCAGGATCTGCGTGGCGTCGTGGGACACGAGCAGGATCGTGCAGCCGCTATCGACCAGCCCTCGCATCCGGTTCGCCGACTTGACCGCGAAATAGCCGTCTCCCGCGCCCAGCACCTCGTCGATCACGAGAATGTCGGGCTGTATGGCCGTCGCCACCGCGAACTGGGTCCGTGCCTGCATGCCCAGCGAGTAGACGCCGAAGGGCTGGTTGATATGCAGGCCCAGCTCCGTGAAGGCGACCACGTCCGCGATGGCGTCCTTCAGGCGCCGGCCGGTCAGCCCGCTCTGGGACAAGGCGGCTTCGATGTTCTGGAAGCCGGTCAGGTCGGGATGGAACCCGCCCGCCACGCTCATCAGAGCCTGGACGGTCCCGTTCCTCTCGACCGCGCCTTCGCTCGGCGCGACGGCACCCGTCGCCAGCTTGAGCATCGTCGTCTTGCCGGAGCCGTTGCGCCCGACGATGCCGACCCGCTCGCCGCGGCGGATCGACAGGTTCAGGCCCCTGAGCGCGGAGAAGACCGGAATCTCCGGGCGCTTGCGAAAGGGCAGGCGACGCAGGCCGAGCTGGTCGACCGCGACCTGCAGCGGCGAGGCATACATCTTGTAGAGCTTGGCGACGCCCGAGAACGACAGGGCCGGCTGCTCGGGGAGCGGAGAGGGGAGTGTCATCCGAGCGCGACCTTCAAGGGCTGTCCGGACAGGATCGCCTTGAGCAGCCGCTGCTGACGCTCCGGCTCGGCGATCGTCCTTTCGGGATGCCACATCAGGCAGGTGAGCGGACGGGCACGGTGGGAGGCGGCCTCGACCGTATCGTCGCTCCCCCACAGGATCGGCTCGAGCTCTGCCGCAAGATCCGCGCGGCCGATGCCGAAATCGTGGAAGCTGTTGACCAGGAAGGAGCCGCCACCGGCGGTCGAGACCTTGTGGCTTGCGGCGACATGTCCTTCCACTGGCCGAACCTGCCCGCCGAGGCGCTGGTTGATCGCCTGCATGCCCCTGCAGATGCCGACGACGGCACACCCGTGCCGCTCCGCCCAGTCCAGCGCGGCTTCTTCCAGCCTGTTGCGCTCCGCATCCGGCGCGCTTTCCGGCAGCGGGTCGCTGCCGCCGGTCAGGATCAGCGCATCGGGCTGAAGCCGTTCGAGCAAGGCAAGGGGCTCCGTCGCCGCATTGGGCAAGGCGACCATCTGGCAGCCGAGGCGGCCGAGCAGCCGCGCCCATTCCTGGTCGAGGCAGTCCCGGCGCTCCTTGTAGCGCTGCTCCTCGCAGGTCCGTTGACTGAGCGCGACCAGCATCGATTACCTCAGAACCATGATGCGCCGCGCCGCACAGTCGAGCTCGACGATTTCGGCCTTCGCCAGCGCGTCCATCTTGACCTCGCCGACGCCGATCGCGGCCGGGAGCCCGAATTCGGCCGCGCGGATGGCCATATGCGAATTCGCGCCGCCATAGGTCGTGACGAAGCCCGCGAGCTTGCGCCCGAACAGCCAGTCATAGCCGGGATCGGCGTTCTCGATAAGGGCGATGGCGCCATTGAGCGCATCGTCCTTCACCAGGCTGGCGACGGGCACCACGCGCGCCGTCACCTTGCCCATCGTGACGAAATTCGGCTCGACCTCGGGCATGACGAAGGACTGGAAGTCGCGTGCCTGCGTCAATAGCGGCGGCAGCCGCATCGATTGCACCAGCCGCACCCTGTCCCTGGCGGTGGCGATCCGCCGCCGGAGACGCTCGATATCCGGCCCGATCGAGCCGGAGCCGATATCGAGGATGTCGCCGATGGTGAGGTAAGCGGCATCGGAGCGCGCGATGCCGGCAGCCTCCGCCCAGGCGGCGATATCGTTCAAGGCGGCGCAGACGCTGCGGGAGAAGATGAATTTGGCTTCCTCCCGCCCTTCGATGGAACGGCGCAGAAAGCGGTCGATCTCGTCGATCTCCTCCGGGAGCGAGGCCGCCTGCATGGCCTTCTGCCAGTTGCGGGCTTCGTCCGCCGACCAGGCGAAGGACGAATGCGAGGGCTCCTGCGCGTTGTCGACGAGCGGGCGCAGATATTCCTCCGGCGTCTCGCCATAGGATGGAGCGCCGATGTCGTAGGTGCCCGGGCGGAGATGCCCGTAACGGGCGACGAACGCATCCCAGGCGAGTGCGCCCTTGCGGACCTGCCAGGCATCTTCCGGCAGGCGGTGGCCGACCGTCCTGATGGAGCCGAGGAACTCGCTCATGCGGGTCGCCGAGATCAGGCCCGTCTCGACTGCCGTCTTGAGGAGCGACATCGCGACGAAGCCGCAACGCGCGAGATGCGCGAAGAGCAGCGTTCCCGTCCGGCGGCAGACATATAGGCTGGCGCGGAGCCGGCTGAACAGGGCGCCGTCCGCCGCCAGGAGCCGCTCCTGCATCGCGGCATAGCTGTCGAGGCGGGCCCAGGAGCTTTCGCAGCGTGCGAAGGCATGGTGCGTGATCGCGATCAGCGCCGCCCGGTAGTCGTCGGTCTCCGCGCGGCTGAGCCCTGCCTCATTCAAACGCTCCCGCCAGGACTCGAACGCGAAGTCGAAGCAGGTCAGGGTGATGCCGAATTCCAGCTTGTCGTGCAGATGCGGTTCCCGGCGCAGCCGGGCGATGCCCGCCTCGACGATCCGGCGGGCGACGGTCTCGGGAAGGGCGGCGGGGATGAAGCTGTTCAGGCTCGCGCGGACATCGACATAAGGATGTCCCGCGAAAAGCCGGATGAGCGGCTGGTGCCTGAGGTCGCGATAGCCGAACTCGGCTCGCTGGACCGCCCAGGTCTCGTCGGTGATGAGATGACGGTACAGGCTCTCGGCCAGCGGCGCCGGCGTGATTCCGATCAGCTCGGCCGGGTTCCAGTCCGGCATGATCCCGAAGACCGTGGCATCGCCGACGATGCCGGGCATCGGCGCCTGGCCCTCGCCGAAGGCCTGTTGCGCATAGGCGATCTCGCGGGCGATGAGCGCGTCCGTGTCGCCGGTCCGCTCCTGCTCCATGACGAGCGGGCGCACCTGGAGGATATGGCAGACGTCGTCGCCATCGATGGCGAACTCGACATCGAGCGTGTCCAGTTCGGTCAGGCGCTCGATCTCATCGAGCGCGTCGACCAGGCTGGCGAGGGACGGGTGGGCATCGGGCGGCAGCTCGGTCGAGCCCCGGTGGAGGTAGATGACCCTGCTTTCCCCGCGCATGCCGCTGGTCACGATATCGGTGCGGCTGCCTTCGGAGGCGTTGATGACGCGGTAGGGCGCGCCGACGCCGAGCGTCCGGGTGAAGGCCACGCCGCTGCGCGCGACGCCGCGGATCATCGGCTGGACGAGGACCTGATGCTCGTCGCCACCGTCATAGGAGCCGATCACGCGCGCGACAGCCGCGGCGAGGCTGGCTTCATCGAAGCCGACATTCAGCTCCGACTGGAACTTGCCCGCATTGCTTTCGTTGAAGCCGTCCTCGTTGCGGGCGCTGGAGCGGACGGCGAGGCTGCCGGAGGGCAGCTCCGCCAGGACGCGTGCCGCGATCGCGGCTTGGTCTCGGCGCCAGTCCGCGACGGAGAAGGTCGCCTGCGGCGCGATCCGGGCTTTGGTGATGACCTTCGCGAGCCGTGACAGCGTTTCGGCCTTGGTGCCGAAGATGAAGCGCGCGAGCACGGCCTCGCTGTCCAGATCGGTCCAATGGCCCGACGCGTCGTGGAAGCTGAAAGCCTCGCCGCGTTCGCGCAGCGTCTCCAGCCAGGCGGCGAGATGCGCCCTCGGGTCTTTCGCCAGCGTGCTTGCGAGCGCATCGGCGGCGGCCTCGACGCGCGACGCTGGTATCCTGACGAAGCCGACCACGTCATGCTCCGCCCTGTCGATCTCGGCGGCCCGCCCGAAGGCGGATGGCTGGCCGTCCGGGCCGAACAGGACGACCTCGCGGCTGGTGCGGCGCGCCGTCCGGCGCGACGAATCCACGGCGAGCCCGACCCGCTCCGGCGAAGCGGTGCTGCTCAGCGCTTCGACAAGATCCGGCCGGAACAGGATGTCGGCATAGCTGATATAGACATCCTGGCCCGCGCCCAGCCCGGCTTCAGCGAGCGAGCGGATGCTGCCCGAACGTTCCCAGTCCGGATTGATGGCATAGTGCAGTTGCGGGAACCGCTCCATGATGTCTGTAACGGCGTATCCGCCGACGAAATGGACGTCGTCGCCGAGCGGCGCCAGGGTCGAGAGCAGCCAGTCGAGCACGTTGCCGCGCCGGCTCACCGCCCTCAGCGAGCTGTGGCTCTCGCCGTGAAAGGGCCGGCCGGCGCCGAGAATGATGACGCGCGGCTTCATAGTGTCCCATCGCTGAGAAGGCGCATCGCCTTGCGCTGCAGGCGGGCATGCATCCAGTAGAAATTCCGTCCGCTCTCGGGATCCTGCGGCGTGTTCGGCAGCGAGGCGAGGTCCCGGCCACCGCAGGCAGCGACGACATCGGCGAGAAGCTGGGCGCGCAGATGCGGGTCATAGGCGTAGAGCAGTGCCGAATAGACGACATCCGGACGCTGCTCGATCGCCTCCTTCAGGAACGGCATGACCGGCCGTTCGAACTCCCGTGTGCGGATGATCGAGCCGGTATCGATGCCGGGGTTCATGTAGAAGCAGCTCATGCCCGGCCGGCCGCGCGTCAAGAGCGACCAGAACAGCCCGTCCGACCCCCGCACATGCGGGACCACGCCGGGGTGGATATGGATCATCCTGAAGTCCGGCCGGTCGAGCAGCGCGGGCGGAACCCGTCCGCCATTGGTGTAGAGCCAGACGGGCATGCCGGCCTTCGTCAGCCGCTCGTGCAGGTCCTTGTCGTCATAATCCTCGGCGACGAAGGGCAGGACCTGTTCGGCATATTCTGACCAGTCGAAGGCGCCGAAATAGTCGACCGGGTGCGGAACCACGGCCTGCATGGCCTCGCAGAGCGCCCGGAAACCGTCGTCGAAATGCCGGTCGGGCAGCCTGCGGCGCTGTTTCACGAGTGGCGCGACGAGCCGGTCGAACTGCCCGCGCAGGCCTTGCCTGTGCCGGACAGGGCCGGTGAAATCGGTCAGCAGCACGAGCCGGACCCGATAGCCCGCGGCCCTGAGATAGGTCAGGTAGGTGCGCGACGTCGAACAGAAGCGGTCCGCGACGATTCCGAGATCGACGGTCTGCATCACGGGGCTTCGCCGAGGGAGATGCGCAGGGCGCTCTCGAAGGCGGCGGGAAGGGTGATGGGCCTGTCGATGAGAATACCGTCCTGCATTTTCATGGCGGTGTTCAGAAACTTCCAGTCGCCGCGTGCGAGGCCGGCGAACACGAACAGGCAGGCGAGATAGGTCGACACCTCCGCCCGCACCGGCCTGTCATCCACGGGCTTGCCGAAGCCGTCGATATAGGCAGCCAAAAGCCTGCGGCCAACCTCGACCTTCCGCGACAATCGTTCCAGCACGGCGGCGGCCGCATCGTCGGCCGCCAGCAGGGCGGGATCGAGGACGATCCGCTCGGTCGCGGGCTGTTCGGGCGATGCGAGCGACTTAAGCGCCGCCGCGAGCATCTCCCGCAGCGCCTCCGGGGTGCCGGCTGCGACCACGGGCCCTTCAGAGGCGATCATCATAGAAGGCCAGCAATTCGCCGCTCTGCGCGAGGCCGTTATAGGCCTCGTAATCGGCCAGGCTGTCGATTTCCAGCCAGCCGCGGTTGAAGAAGCCCGGACGCACCGTGATGCCGGCATCGATCATCGCTTGCACGAAGGACGTCATGAACATGTTCGCCTTGTCCCGGCCGTCATGCGGGCCGGCGGGGTCGAGCTTGTCGTAGAGATCGACGATGCCGCGCTGGGCATCGGCCCTGATCTTTATCAGGCCGATATACTGGCCTTCAATCTCGTCATAGCTCCGCGGCTTGCGGCCGAGCTCGACGAGCTGGCCCTCGGGGCCGATCTTCAGCGTCTCGGCATCCGAGAGCGGGTCGTCCATGCGCAGGCCCCACAGATCGCGCCAGCCGCGGTCGACAGCCACGGCGACGGGGGCATCGACCGCGAGCAGCGACGCCAGGACCGTGCGTTGATAGACGATGTCGCCGTAGCAGATCAGCAGGTCGCGCGACCCGTCGAGGAGATGCCGGGCACAGAAGAGCGACGACACCATGTTGGTGCGCTCGTAATCCGGGTTCAGGACCTTCTTGAGCCCCGGAAACGCGATCCGGTCCGCGAGATGACCCGCGACGATCGAGATGTCGTCGATCCCTTCCGCGGCGAGCGTCCGCAACTGGCGCGACAGCAGGCTCTCGCCGGCCAGGGGGGTCAGGCATTTCGGGGCGGTATCGGTGAGAGGCCTGAGCCGCGAACCGAAGCCGGCGGCGAGGATGACGGCACGCGGTGAGGTCATCTGAGGTCCTTCATCAAGGCGATCAGGCTGGTCGCGGCGCGCTCGCCGACATGGGCTTGTTCATAGAGGAAATCGGGCACGACGGCGGCAATGGCATCCGGCGGGCGAGGCGCGTCGATCGCCGCGAGGATAGCCTGCAGTGTATCGCCGAGAGTGCAGCCGGCGATGGTCCCAAGCCGCGCGCGCAACGCGATTTCGACCGGTTCGGACGCGATTTCCTGCCAATCCGGGTTCAGCACCTTCTTGGGCAGGTCGACGAAGACCGTCGGCCGATGCCTCAATGCGGCGTATTCAAAGGCGATGCCGGAATAATCGGTCACCAGGACATCCGCGCTCAGCATCGCGGTCTGGACGATATCGGTCGAGGTTTCCAGGACGAAGCGGGGGTTGCCGGCCGCAGCTTCCAGCGTCGCGGCTAGTTCCGGCTCCTGCTTGAGGAAGAAGCTCGGATGGGGCCGCAGGGTGACCTGCAGGCCTTCCGCCAGAAGTCCGGCCACGAGCTGCGGACCCATGCTGCGCAACAGATTGGCCTCGCCCCAGGACGGCGCCAGAAGCACATGCCGTTGCGGCTGCGGGGGTCCCGCCTCCCGGAGCACATCGGCGAGCGGGTCCATCTTTCCGTAGCCGACATCCATGGACAGCCCCGGCGGCAGGCCGTGGCGCGCCCGGATCAGGCTCCACTCGCGGACATGATGCGGGCCGGCCGCGAACAGCACGTCGTAATTGTCGAACGCATCGCCCGGATAGATCATGTGCAGGCTGACCAGAGAATGCGGCATGTGAACGAGCCGCCGCAGGGACGGCCCGAAGAACGCCCTGGGAATGCCGCTCGACGCGGTGACGACCAGCCGCATCCGGAGCTTGTGCAGCTCTTCGATATTCGAGGCTTCGATCAGCGGAACCTCAAGCGCGGCATAGCGCTCCCTGAGCGCCGGCGGCGCCGCGCCCGGTCCGCCCGACAGGACCAGCCGCAGCTTGAGCCCGCGGGCGAGGCAGGCCGCGATCGTGCTGCGGACCCAGATCTCGTCGATCCAGCTCGATGCGTAGAAATCGACATCGACGCCATGGCCCGGCCTTCCGAAGAAGCGGCGCAGCGCTTGCAGGAGGCGGCGTTCCACGATCCGTGCCTGTCAGATCTTTCTCATCACGTAGAACTCGCGCAGGCCGGATTCCGTCTTCTTGAAGACGCCGTCCCACGAGAACAGGTCGCGCACGGTTTCCATCGCTGCGTAGAAATCGGCCTGGCCGGGGTCAGCCGCATGGGTTTCGAACAGAAGCAGCCCGCCCGGCGCGAGATAGGAATGCATCCGCTCCATATGGTCGCGGATCGACACGCGGTAATTCTCGTCGTCGGTCCAGTGCGTCGCGAAGGACAGGACGACGGTGAACGGCTCCTTGGCCGCGTATTCCTGAATGCGGACGGCCTCCAGCGAGACGAGGCCGCCGACATTCAGGTGGTCGGCGCAGAGCCGGCCGATCTCGATCATATAGGGGTTGATGTCGATGCCATGGGCGCGGCACCCGGTCCGATAGGCCGCCATCAGCGCGATGAAGCCGCAGGAGCAGCCGATGTCGAGGACGTTGTCCTTTTCGCTGATGAATTTCCTCAGCTCGTATTCGTCGAAGCGCGGATCGGCGAGCCGGTCTCCGAACACGTTCAGGAGCCCGAGGCCCTGATAGGGATAGCCGTTGAAATAGGTATAGCTCTTATATTCCTGCGCCTGCCGGCGAAGCGTGTCGTTGATCGCGGCGTTGAGGCCGCGCAGGCGCACGACGGGATCGCGGTCGTTCAGTCCGCGATCATCCGCATAGATGGCGTTCATGAGCTCGCGGCTCAGCGCGACCATCTTGACGCCGAAATCGTTCAGGCGCGACGAGAGCTTGAGCGCGAGAGGCCAGCGGCGTTGGTCTGCTGAAAAATAGCGGCGAACGAAAACCGGGATCATAGTGCTTCTTGAACCTTAATGTCGTGCGGGTCGAGCGAGTGAGACCTGCAGGGGATGCCGTATCAGAAAATCGTCATCGCCGCCCGGGGGCACGACCTCGAAATCGAGCGCATGCGCCAGCACGTCGTACCGGGCCTCCTGGGTTGCGGCCGAGCCGTGCTTGTCGACGTCGTAAACGGAAAACGACACGAAATAGCGCCCGCGGGTCAGCGCCTGCGCCGGCGTCTCGAAGCGGATGCTGCGGCGCTCGCCGGCCGCCAGGGTGAAGCGGTCGACGTCGTTCTCGATCCTGCCCACCCGCCGTCCGGCCGCGGTCCAGAGCGTGATCACATAGCGGCAGATATAGTCGCCGCCTTCTTCCGCCACGATCGAGAGGCTGACCTTCAGCGGCTCGCCGGGCCGGAACTTGTCCGTCGGCCCGAGCTCGTTCTCCAGGCTCAGGCTGTCGATCTTGACCCCCTTCTTGCCCGGCCAGCGGTAGACGTCGCGGCCGTCGCCGAGCCGGGTCTTCATCTCGCCGGACGAGGCCGGGGGCTCGAAGCGCGACTGCGGGTCTTCGCTGCTGATGCCGAGCCGCGACAGCCGCTCCAGATAGACCTCGTAGGCGTCGATCACCTCGAGCGCCGGCCCGTCCATGACGAGGCGCCCGCGATCCAGCCAGATCACACGATCGCAGAATTCCAGGATCTGCTGCATCGAATGCGAGACGATCAGCATCGTGGCGCCGCGCTCGACGAAGCCCTTCATCCGGGCGGCGGATTTATGGGTGAAATAGACGTCGCCCGCGCCGAGGATCTCGTCGATGATCAGGATATCGGGGTCGACCGCCGTGGCGACCGCGAATTGCAGCCGCGAGCCCATGCCGAGCGAATAGGTCTTGAGCGGCTGGTCGAGATGGTCGCCGAGCTCGCAGAAATCGATGATCTCGTCGACGACGCGGAGCATCTCGCTCTCCGGCAGCCCGTTATAGGCGAGGGCGGCGTGGATGTTCTCCCGCCCCGTCATCTCGTTCGAGAAGCCGATCCCAGTCTGCATGAGGCTGTGGACGGTTCCGTTCCGCTCGATCGCGCCACGGCTCGGTTTGAAATTGTCGGTGACGAGCTTCAGCAGGCTTGTCTTGCCGGCGCCGTTGCGGCCGATGACGCCGACACGCTCCCCCTTGCTGACCGAGAAGCTGATATCGGCGAGGGCGTCGAAGGAGGGGAACTGCGGCCGCAGCGCGCGCGGCAGCAGCCGGTAGAATCCGAAGGCGTCCAGCGCCCGCTGCCCCGGCGTCTCGTAGAGCGGGAACGTCTTGCCGACATTCGAGAAGCGCAAGGCCGGGCTTGCGTCAGGCATAGTCGTAGAATGCCAGCTTGGCGCGCTGGAACAGCCAGAAACCGCCCGAGAACGACAGGATCGACGAGAGGACCATGGCCGTCGCGAGCTTGCCTGTCGGAAGGGCGCCGCGCACGAGGATCTCCTGATAGGACAGGACGAAATAGGCCAGCGGATTGAGATAGGTCAGCAGCGCCAGCCGCGGCGGGACCATTTCCAGCACGTAGCCGATCGGCGTCACGATCAGCAGGATGATCACGAGATACTGGATGAGATGCTGGATGTCCCGCAGCACCAGGGTCACCAGCGCCAGCACCCAGACGATGCCGCAGGTGAACATGAACTGGAGCAGCATGACGACCGGGAGCGCGAGCACGCTGCTGCCGGCCGAGCCGTAGAGCATCGCGCCCGCGGCGATCACCAGCCCGCCGACGAGAAGCGGCGGCAGCGTGACGATCACCGCCCTGACCGGGAGAAGCTCAGGGGGGAAGACGGTACTGGTCAGCATCTGCTTGTTGCGGATCACCGAGACCGAGCCGCCGGCCAGCGCTCCCGCGAAGGAGAGGAAGGCGATCAGCCCCGCCGAGACATGGGCGATGTAATCCGCCGTGGTCAGGCCGGGGACGCGGACCTGGAAGATATAGGCATAGGTCAGCGTGTAGATGGCGAGCAGCAGCAGCGGCGCCAGGATCACCCAGGCCAGCCCGAGCACCGATCCCGCATACATCATGCGCAATTCGATCAGCGACGTCGTGGTCAGGATCGCCCGGTGCCGGAAGACCAGTTGCCACGGCGCCAGCAGGAAATCTCCGACTTTACGGGCCAGTGTCATGAACCTGCGCCTTCAAGCCGCGACGCCGAAGCGCTGGCCCCAGCGCCCGAAGCAGATGATGCGCCAGAGCGCGAAGGAGAACGGCACCCGGCCGTCGAGCATGTCGCGGGCATAGCGCCGGACCTGGTCCGCATCGAAGATTGTCGGATACGCCTCGACCGTCTCGTCGGCCGCGGCGAGGATGCGCTCGCGCAACGGGCCCTTGAACCAGACCTCCTCGGGGGTCGGGAAACCCAGCTTGTCCTGCCGGTTGGTGACCTTCGCGGGCAGGATCGGCTCCATCGCGCGGCGCAGAATCGCCTTGGTCTCGCCATCGACGAGCTTGTGCGCCTCGCCGAGACCGATGGTCAGCTCCGCCAGCCGGTAATCCAGGAACGGCACGCGCGCCTCGATGGCATGGGCCATCGAGTTGCGATCCTCGAAATGCAAGAGCATCGGGACGCTCGTCGTGGTCAATTGATGGGCGCAAAGCGAACCGAGCGGCGAGGCGTCTCCCGTCCGGGGCACGCGCAGCGACCCCAGGAGATCACCCTCGTTCGCGGCGGAGAAGCCGGTATTGAGCCAGGCCGGCGCGGGCGAGCGGCCCGTCAGCCTCAGGATCGGCGTGAACCAGCCGCGCGGCAGCAGGCTGGCGAGCACGAGCCCGGTCAGCCGTTCCATCGAGGTTCCGTGCCGGCGGCGGATGGCCTTGATCTCGCTGACGAAGCGCTGGAGGCGCAGCTTCTTGAGATGGCCCGCGAGAGCGGCGCCGAACATCGGATGGTAGCCCGCGAGCTGCTCGTCCGCCCCCTGGCCATCGAGCATGACCGTCACGCCGGCCTTGTGGGCCTCGGCGAAGACCGACCATTGCGCGAAGATCGAGGTCGAGCCGAAGGGCTCGTCCTGATGCCAGATCATGGCATCGATCGCCGACCAGAGATCTTCGGCGCTCGGCGAGACGACATGGCTGGTCGTGCCGCACTGCTCGTTGACCGCCTTGGCATAGGTCCATTCGTCGAGGCCGGGCGTATCGAAGGCGCAGGTGAAGCTGTGCTGCCGCGCATTCGGATCGTCCGCGATCAGCTCGCTCATCAGGCAGACGATCGTCGATGAATCGAGGCCGCCCGACAGGCAGGTCCCGACCGGAACGTCCGCCCTGAGGCGCAGGCGCACCGAATCGCGCATGAGGTCGAGGAAACGGGCCGAGGCCTCCTCCATCGGCAGCGCGAGCGAGTCCGGCCGCGGCAGCTCGTACCAGCGGTGGGGGGCGGGAACGCCGCCGGGCCGCCATGCTGCGAGATCGATCGAGAGATATTCCCCGCCGCGCAGTTGCTGGACGCCCGCGAACATCGTCTCCCGGCGATGGTCGAACACGCCGGAGACGAGGAAGTCCCAAGCGCCGCGCTCGTCGCGCCGGGCCTGGAAACCTTCGACTGCGGTGAACTGCTTGATCTCGGAGGCGAAGGCGACGCCCTTGGGCGAGACCCAGTAATACAGCGGCTTCACGCCGAAGCGGTCACGCGCGATGAACAGCCGCTGCGCCTGCTTGTCGAAAAGCACGAAGGCGAACATGCCGTTGCACCGGGAGAGGCAGGCCTCTCCCCATTGGGCATAGGCTGCGAGCAGGACCTCCGTATCGGTCTTGGTCCGGATGCTGCGCCCAAGCGCAGTCAATTCGTCGCGCAATTCGCGGTAATTGTAGATCTCGCCGTTGAAGACGATGACGTAGCGGTCATCATAGGTCATCGGCTGGAGGCCGCTGGCATCTGGGGCGATGATGGCGAGGCGGCGATGCCCGAGCGCGAGCGGGCCAGCCTGCGTCGCGATCTCTTCCCAGCCGTCGCCGTCAGGGCCTCGGTGAGCCACGAGGTCGATCGCCCGCTTGTCGGGAGACAGGCCAAGCGAGGCCCAGATTCCGCACATCGTCCTGTTCCGCTTGCTTTTCCGCCGCCGCAGCGACGAAGGCGCCGCGCAGTCGGCAGCTTCTATACGGTGCGTCCGCGCTCTTCAAGCGAAGCCGGCTAGGCCGTCAGGGCGTCCGCAATCTCCATCATGCGCCGCTCTTCGTGCTCCCAGCTCAATTCCCGGGCGGCGACGAGCGCGCGGCGTTTGTGCTCCTCCACGGCGGAGCGGTCGAGTCCGTTGACGACCGTAGCGATGTCGGTGGTGGAGAGGCCTGCGATCAGGCGGCCCTGGCCATAATGGGCGATCACCGCCGCCATTTCCGGAAGATCCGAGACGCAGACGCAAAGCCCCGCCATCGTGTATTCGAACAGCTTGTTGGGCAGTACGTAGCGGTTCTGGTGCGAATGCGGCGAGAGCACGAAGATGCCGATATCATATGCCGACGCCGCCCGAACCAGGTCCGTGAACGGCACGGGCGGATCGAAATGGACCCGCTGCGTCACGCCGCCGGCCTCGGCAAGGCGACGAAGCTCGGCGAGATAGGTGTCGCTGCCCGGCCCGCGGATCGTTAGCTCGAACTCGTCGCGCCAGAGCGCGACGGAACCGATCAGGGCCTCCAGCCCGCGGTTCGGCATCACCAGGCCATGATAGAGCACCTTGATGCACTCGCCGCACGGCCGGAACGGCATTTCCTCGTAGCGGGGCACGTTGCGGACCACCACAGGGCGGCGCGCCAGCCCGTAGACGGCCGCCAGCCTGTCGGCGATGCCGTCGGAGACGCAGGTGATCTCCGCGGCCCGGGCAATGCCGGCCGCTTCGATCTTGCTGACCAGCGGGCGCATGAAGGTGCGCCATTTCCAGTTCTCGGGGAATTCGTCCGAGGCGAATTCATGCGTGTCGTAGATGAACGGGATGCGATCCCTCTCGGCCAGCCGCGTCGCGAGAGGCAGCATGGTCCAGTCGTTCGCCAGCCAGAGATCCGGGCGATAGGGCTCGGCGAGGTCGAGGATGGCACCGTAGTTTTCCGGAAGATTCCAGAAGACGGCCTCCGGCGCCCATGGCTGCACCTGTAGGCGGCCGAGGCGCACGAGCCGCCGCAACCGGCTTCGGAACGTACGGTCGTAGGACGGCAGATGCGCTTCCAGCAGCTCGCCTGCCGGCGGCGCGGCACGCCCTCCCTTGGCGCCGAACGCGAGGACACGCCAGCCGGCCTTGCTGAAGGCCTCCACCTGCCGACGAACCCGCGGGTCGTCGGCAATGGCCGTGTGGGTCAGGATACCGACCGAGCGACGGCGGTCCCCGGCTGTCATCGCGCGCCCTCGATCTGCCCGAGAACGCTATCGATCGCCGCGGCACGCGCCGCCCATGAATGGTGAGCAAGCGCTTCGGTCGCACCGCGTTCGCCCATCGCCGCGGCTGCGGACGGATCGGCGGCGAGGCGCGCGACGGCTTCCGCAAGCGCCGCCAGGTCTTGCGGGGGAATGACCAGCCCGCAACCGGTGGAGCGCACGAGCTCCGCCTGTCCCTTCAGGTCGCTGGCGATGACGGTGACGCCGCAGGCCATCGATTCGAACAGCTTGAGCGGCATGACGCCGTAATCGGAGCGCCCCTCGGGATTCTCGATCGTGACGAGGCTGGCCAGCGCCCCCCGGTACAGCGACGGAAGGGCGTCCTGCTCCTGCCTGCCGAGATAGGTAAGACGGTCCGACCGGGCGGCCTTCACGGCGGGAGCTTCGACGCCGTCTCCGGCGATGACCAGCCGGACGCCGTCGGGCCATGACGGGTGGTCGATCGCCGCGAGCATCGTCTGGATGCCGTGCCAGCGCACCAGGCCGCCGACAAAGACGACATAGGGCCGATCGAAGGAGGTTTTCGGGCCCTGTGGATTGAAAAGCGCGGTATCGGCGGCATTCGTCACCACCGAAACCCGGTCATGCCCGGCATGATCGCTGGCCCAGCGGGCGAGCGCTTCCGTCACCGCGAAAAGATGATCCGCCGTCTTGTGCTGGATGCGGTCGAGCCAGGCGAAAACCGGATAGAGCCGTCGCAGGGCCGGATAGGTGACGACGATATCGCGCGTGGTGCCGTTGATCTCGTGGACGACGGTCTTGCCGAGAAGCCGCAGGATGAGCGCGGCCGGCGCCGCCATGCAATGCCCTCTCACGAAGACGACGCGGTAACGTGCCGCCTTCATCAGCAGGGAGGCTTGCGCGGCGAGCTGCGACATGAGCCGCACCGGGAACGAGGCCCGGCCGGAGGCGCCGCTCTTCGCGGCGGTGAAGAGGGTCACGTCCCAGCCGAGTGATCTCAGCTCGCCGATGATGGCGTGGACATGCGTATGCGCAGCCTGGCCGGGCCGCGGGTTTTCCAGCGCCAGATAAGCCAGCCGCTTCTGCCGGCTCATGCCACCGCGGCCGCCGGTGCGGCCAGAGCCTCCAGAACCTGTGCGATGATGTAATCCTGCGTCGATTCGTCGAGATAGGGGTGCATCGGCAGCGCGACCACCTCCTGCGCGACGCGCTCGGAGATCGGCAGACCATTCCCCGCGACGGGATAATGCTTGTAGGCGGTCTGCTGGTGCAGCGGCTTCGGGTAGTAGACGGTCGTCGGCACGCCCTTGGCCTTCAGTGCAGCCTGAAAGGCGTCGCGGCGGTCGGCATCGACGCGGATCGTGTACTGGGCCCAGGTCGAGACGCAATCCGCCATGACATGGGGGGTGACCACGACGTCCTTGAGTGCGGCGGTGTAGCGGGCCGCCACGACCTGCCGTTTCTCGATTTCCTCGGCATAGATCTTGAGCTTCTCGATCAGCACCGCGGCCTGGATGGTGTCGAGCCGCGAGTTCACGCCGACGCGGACATTGTCGTATTTGTACGAGCCCTTGCCGTGGAAGCGCAGCGACATCAGCAGTGCGGCGTGCTCGTCGCTGTCGGTCAGGATCGCGCCGCCATCGCCATAGCAGCCGAGGGGCTTCGCCGGGAAGAAGCTGGTCGTCGCGAAATCGCCGATCGCGCCGGCGACGCGGCCCTTGTAGCGCGCCCCATAGCCCTGCGCCGAATCCGAGATCAGGACGAGGCCGTTCTGCTTGCAGAAGGCTTCGATCGGCTCGTAGTCGCAAGCCTGGCCGAACAGATCGACGCTGATCAGGGCGCGCGGGTTGAGCTTGTGCTGCTTCGCGGTTTCGAGCGTGGCTCCGAGGCTCTTCGGGTCGATATTGTAGGTGGCTTCGTCGATCTCGGCGAAGACGGGGGTCGCACCCATCCAGGCAACGACCTCGGCGGTCGCGGCGAAGGTGAAGCTCGGGCAGATCACGGCATCGCCGGGGCCGATGCCGAGCGCTTCGAGCACGAGGATCAGCGCATCCGTGCCGTTGGCGACGCCGATCGCGTGCTTGGCCCCGCAGAAGGCCGCGAGCCCGGCCTCGAACTGCTGGACCTGTTCGCCGAGGATGTAGTTGCCGTCATGGACGACCTTGAGAATCGCCTCGTCCATCGCCTTGCCGATATGCTGGCGCTGGGCCTTGAGGTCGATGAACTCGATCACGGGACGCTCGCTCATCAGGCAATCTCCTCAAGCTGCTCCGGGCCGGTTTCCCGATAGCGCGTTCCGGTCAGCGGGCAGGTCAGTTCCGCCCCGAGCTTCTCGCCGGCCTTGCTCATCCAGCCGATGCGGCGCGCCGGTACGCCAGCCATCAAAGCATAATCCGGCACGTCCTTCGTCACCACCGCGCCGGCGGCGATGAAGCAATAAGCGCCGAGCGTATGCCCGCAGACGATGGTCGCGTTGGCGCCGATGCTCGCGCCGCGCTTCACGAGCGTGCGGCGGAACTCGGCCTTGCGGTTCATGAAGGCGCGAGGGTTGTTGACGTTCGTGAAGACGCAGGACGGGCCGCAGAACACGTCCGCCTCCAGCTCGACACCGTCGTAGAGCGCGACGTTGTTCTGGATCTTGCAGCCGTCGCCGATCGTCACGCGTGGCCCGGCCATCACGTTCTGGCCGAGCACGCAGTCGCGCCCGATCGTGGTCTGGCCCAGCACATGCACGAAATGCCAGATCTTGCTGCCGGCGCCGAGCGTCGCGCCCTCGTCGACATAGGCGCTTTCATGGATCAGCGCGCCGGGAAAGCGCGGGTCTTCCCGCATCTGCGACGCGCCGGCCATCGTTCAGCCCTTGAGGTGCTTGGCGACGAAGGGGTGTTTTTCGCCGGCGGTCACGACGGGGGTGTTGCGGAACTGCGAGACGACCTCGATCGAGAAGCGCACGTCGTCGAGCCCGTAGCCGCGGCCGGCGAGGATCTCCTCGTAGCTGCGGGTATGCAGGTCGGTGAAGCCGTCCGAGAACTCGATTTCCTCGCCGTCGACGGTGATCGACCGGAAGGTCGTCTTCTGGCCCTTCACGCTGTCCGGCAGGTCTTCGGCATCGACCGAGAGGAACCAGCGCACATCGGCCTTTTCGTAGGAGAGCAGGCCGCCGGCGCGCGCACCCTCGCGCAGGTTCGCGGTCTGCGACTGCAGCGGACCGAAGACGAAGGCGAGCATGTCGAAGAAATGCACGCCGATATTGGTGGCGACGCCGCCGGATTTGGCGTCCTCGCCCTTCCAGGAGGCGTGATACCAGCGCCCGCGCGAGGTGATGTAGGTCAGGTCGACCGCATGGCGCTTGTTCGAGGCGGCGATGCGATCGCGCAGGGCGATGATCGCCGGATGCAGGCGCAATTGCAGGATGGTGTTGATCTTGCGGCCGGAGTCGCGCTCGACCTCGGCCAGCCCGTCGATATTCCAGGGATTGAGGACGAGCGGCTTCTCGCAGATCACGTCGCTGCCGGCACGCAGGCCGAAGCGGATATGGGCGTCGTGCAGGTAGTTCGGCGAGCAGATGGAGACATAATCGATGCGCTCCTGGCGGCGGCGCAGCTTGTCGACATGGCGGTCGAAGCGCTCGAACTCGGTGAAGAAATGCGCCTGCGGGAAATGGCTGTCCATGATCCCGACGGAATCGTTGGGATCGAAGGCGACCTTCAGATCGCCGCCCACGGCCTTGATGGCCTTCATATGGCGCGGCGCGATATAGCCGGCGGCACCGATCAGTGCGAATGACGTCATGATGTGGTCTCTGGCGTTTCCCGGGGCGTCTCGGCTCAGGCCTTGACGATGTTGTCGCCGGTCAGGCCGGCCTTGGCGCAGGCATTGCGCGTGTCGACGACGAGACGGGCCGCAGCGACGAGCGCCTTGTAGTCGACAGCGTCATGGTCCGTCGCGATCAGGATGGCGTCATAGCCCTTGATCGTCTCGGGTGAAAGCGCGACCGAGGCGCGGCCGGTCAGGTTGGCATGCTCGCGGGTCGGCGGGATCACCGGCACATGCGGGTCGTGGTAGTCGGCCTTGGCGCCGCGCTCCTCGAGCAGTTCGATCAGGCGCAGCGAGGGGCTCTCGCGCATGTCGTCGATGTTCTTCTTGTAGGCGATGCCCATCACCAGGATCTTCGCCTTGCTCAGGCCACGGCCCTGCTGACGGTCGAGCGCCTCGGCGACGCGGTCGACCACCCAATGCGGCATGGCCGTGTTGATCTGCCCGGCGAGCTCGATGAAGCGGGTGGTAACGTCGAACTCCCGCGCCTTCCAGGTCAGGTAGAACGGGTCGATCGGGATGCAGTGCCCGCCGAGGCCGGGGCCCGGATAGAACGGCATGAAGCCGAAGGGCTTGGTCTTGGCGGCGTCGATCACCTCCCAGACGTCGATCCCCATCTTGCCGTAGATCACCTTCAGCTCGTTCACGAGCGCGATGTTGACGGCCCGGAAGATGTTCTCGGTCAGCTTGACGGCCTCGGCCGTCGCAGAGGAGGAGACCGGCACGGTCTTGACCACGAGCGCGCCATAGACCGCGTTGGCGAGTTCCAGCGCGTCGGCCCCGTCGCCGCCGACGACCTTCGGGATGGTCGAGGTGCCGAAATCCGGGTTGCCGGGGTCCTCGCGCTCGGGCGAGAAGGCGAGGTAGAAGTCGACGCCGCTCTTCAGACCGGTCTTCTCGAAGATCGGGCGCATGATCTCGTCGGTCGTGCCGGGCCAGGTCGTCGATTCCAGCACGACGAGATGGCCCTTGCGCAGGCGCGGTGCGATCGCGCGGGCCGTCGCCTCGACATAGCTCAGGTCCGGTTCGCGATGCTTGGTCAGCGGCGTCGGCACGGCGATGATGATGGCGTCGACGTCGCGCAATTCGTCGAAATCGGTGGTGGCGCGGAAGCGGTCTTCCTTGATCGCGGCGGCGATGGCCTCGGTCGGGATATGCTTGATGAAGCTCTCGCCGCGGTTGATCTGCGCGACGCGCTTGGCGTCGATGTCGAAGCCGACGACCGGGAAGCCGGCCTTGCAGGCGGTCAGGGCCAGCGGGATGCCGACATAGCCGAGGCCGATGATGCCGACCCGGTAGTCTTTCGTGGCGATGCGCGCGAGCTGATCGCGCAGATTCGCGGACCTGTCGGAAACGGACGACGCTGTCGGCGATGAAGACATGACCGGCTTTCTGCGTGAGAAGGCGCGCTGGACGCGGCAAGCAAAGATGCGGGTGGCTTTGCCGCTGCCTTAGAAAGATGTCAACCAGCGTACACTGCAAGCGCACCGAAGCAACGCATGCGTGTTGAAAAACGCTGGCGGCGCAGTCGCCAGCGAAAGCCGGGTTGCGATCCTTTGTCGAGCCAGCGATCCGGCGAGTATTCGCAGGTCATGGCGAAGCGAGATGGCCTGCGCCTGTCCTGCATCGGCGAGGCCAGCCCTGCTCGCGTTCTTCATGCGGCGATGGAGCCATCCTGGCCCCAGCGCAGCGCGACGCGCAGCCCGCCCAGCGCCGAGCGCTGGAGCGTGAGCTCCCCACCCGTCTCCTCCGCCAATTCGGCGGCGATCGCCAGGCCGAAGCCCGTGCCCGTGACGGTTTCGTCCCAGCGTCGACCGCGCGCGACGCGGGACATGGCCGTCTCGCTCATGCCCGGACCGTCATCCTCGACCGAAAGCTGCATCAGGCCTTCCGCTGAACGGCCGCCGGTAACGGCGACGGTCCGGTGCGCCCATTTGCGGGCATTGTCGAGCAGGTTTCCGAGAAGCTCGGTGAGATCGCCGTCCTCGCAGGGGTAACAGAGCTCTTCGGGAAGCGAGACCTCCCAGCGCAGGGAATCGGCTTCCGGAAGGCGGCGCAAGGCGACGACCAGCTTTTCCACGATCGGCGCCACCAGGCAGGACTGCCGGGCCAGCCGCTGAGCGGCCGCGGCACGCGCGCGGGCCAGCGAACGCTCGACCTGTCGCCCCATGGCGAGGGCCTGCCCCTCGATCGCCTGCGCGAGCTCCGGGTCCTGTGGTGCGACGTTGCGGGCGAGCGATTCGAGCACGGCCAACGGCGTCTTCAGCCCGTGCGCCATGTCGCCCGCCTGCGCGCGGGCTCGCGCCAATGCCGTTTCCTGCATCTGGATGAGCCGGTTCAGCCCGTCGACGAGAGGCTGAACCTCGGTGGGAAAATGGCCGGGCAGGGCGGAGCGCTGTCCATCTTGCACCGCCTTCAGCTCAAGCCGTAGTGTCCTGAACGGAACCAGCGCGCGGGCGACGAACAGCCACATAGCCATTGCCAGGACCAGGCCGAGCGCGACGAGCGAGGGAACGAGAAGGCCGACATAGTTGGCGCGTGCGCTTTCGAGATCGCGGCGGTCCATCGCGACGGTGACGGCAAGCCGCGTCTCGTGGCCGCCCCGGTCGATCGCGAAGCGCCGCGTCACCGCGATCAGCCGCTGCCCGTCGGGGCCGGCTAGAGCGAAGCCGAGCGGAGCGGCCGGCGCGGCTGCCAGCGCATCGCGATCGAGGCGGGCGTCCCAAAGCGAGCGGGACCGCAACTCCCGCCCATCCGCGGCCTCGACCTGCCAGTACTGGCCGCCATAGGGGGTCGCGAAGCGCGGGTCGGGCAACTCGGTGCCGATCGTCAGTGCGCCGGTCGGCGAGAGCGCGATCTGCCCGGTGAGGAATTTCGCCGAGCGGTCCAGTTCGTCGGCGGCGCGTTCGTCGAGAACGCGGTCGAAGATCACCACGAGCCCGATGCCCGCCAGCGCCAGCGCCAGGGCCACCAGCACGGAGGCGGCGATTGCGAGCCTCAGGCGCAGGGAGCTGCGGATCACGGGTCCTCGGCCGGGCCGTCGGTTGCGATGATATAGCCGTGGCCCCGGCGCGTCTCGATCACGCCGGGCCCGATCTTGCGGCGCAGGCGTGTCAGCACCGCTTCGAGGGCGTTCACGTCCCGCTCGCTGGCCGCATCGTAGAGATGCTCGATCAGGTCGCCCTGGCTGACGAACCGCCCCTGCCGGTGCAGGAGAAACGAGACGAGGCGATATTCCAGTGCGGTGAGGGCGACCTGCTGCCCCTCGACCGTCACGTCGCGCGTCCGCGTGTCCAGCTCGATCGGGCCGGCCCTGAGGATCGGGGAGGCATGACCGGCGGCGCGGCGCAGGATCGCCCGGAGGCGCGCCTGCAATTCCTCCATGCGGAACGGTTTCACCAGGTAATCGTCCGCGCCGGCATCGATCCCGTCGACGCGCTCGCGCCAGCCGTCGCGCGCCGTGAGGATCAGCACGGGCAAGGTGACGTTCGCGGCGCGTAGCCGGCGCAGCACGCTCAGGCCGTCGAGGCGCGGCAGGCCGAGATCAAGCACCATGGCGTCATAGCTCTCGACCTCTGCCTGGAACCAGGCCGCCTCGCCGTCGCCGACGACATCGGCCACATAGCCGGCCCGCTCGACGCCGGCCTTGATATCCGCCGCGATGGCGCTCTCGTCCTCCGCGATCAGGATACGCATGAGCGCGGCTCAATCGTCGTCATCGTCGTCGTCTTCTTCCTGCTTCAGGATCTGCAGGGATTGGGCATCGACGCGCATCGCCAGCCGCTTGCCCGCGGGCGTCAGGATCTTGAGCTTGTAGTACCAGCGGCCCTTCTTGTCCTTGAGGTCGAGCGCCACCACGTCGCCGGGAATGGCCGCGCGCGCCGTCGCCAGGACCTGATCGAGCGGCCGGATCTCGCCGCGTTCCATCGCAGCCCGGGCGCGGTTCTGGTCGAGAGCGGCGGCGGATGTGGACAACGCGCCCGAGAGCAGCAGAAGCAGGAGGAGGAGACGGACCATGTTCGTGCGCCATAGCAGCGGGAAGCTGACGAAACGCTGACAGGTGTCGTCAGCGAGGCGAGGGAGCAGTCTGGCAGAAGAACGGCGTCTCAACCAAGAGAGGTCAGATATGAAACCAGCAACCCTCGTTCTCGCCGCCGCCCTCCTGGCGGGTTCGCTCACCAGCGCGATGGCGGATGACAGGCCAGGTCCCGACTGGATCCCGATGGACAAGGTCTACCGGTCGCTGACGGATGCCGGCTATGCGCCCGTCGCCTCGATCGAGGCCGACAGCATGCGTTGGGAAGCAAAGGCCTACAAGGACGGCGTCGCGCAAAAGCTGCGGATCGATCCTCGTACCGGAGAGATCAGCGAGAAGCCGTGGAAGCGCTGAGGCGCTCCTGATCGGCTGCATCCATAGCGCCTGGCCCCGATCCAGCCGATCTCGGGCCATGGCGCTGGAGCAAAGCCGGAGCGATCGACGATGACTGCATGATCGCGGAAGCGGTCATGCGTCGCGCCGCCCCGGCATGGCAGGGCGTCGCTTGTCGATCTCGGCAACTGGATCGAGCCTCCGCCCATCCTATGCCGGGCAGGCTGCGCCGCTATCGGCCCAGGCCTGCATCAGTGCGCCGAACTCGGCTGCCGTGCCCGGCGCGGGCTGGCGCCCCTTGCCGGGGTTCCAGCCCCAGAGCACGAGCGTGTCGGTGGTGACGTGCTTGATCAGCGCGGGGACATCGCGGCTGCCATTACGGTTCAGGTCCTTCAACTGCTCGCAGATCTGACCGATCGTCTTGCCTTCCCAGGCCATCGAGGCCGGGGCCAGCGCCCAGTGCCCGTCGCCGGGAACGCCCGCCGGGTCGAAGTTCTGTTTGCCGTGGCATGTCGTGCATGGCAGGCCGGTCGCGCCGCGGCCATCCCTGCCGCGCACGACGACGGGCTCGTGCAGCTTGCGCAGATCGCCCTGACGCGGCCGCTCCGTCGCCGGATGGCAGTTCATGCAGCGCGGATGGGTCAGCACCTTGCCCATCTCGGTGAAGAGCGCGACCGAGCGGTCGCGCTGGTTGGCGATGGACGAGAAGCTCGATGCGGGGCGCAGGCTTGCACCGCCGGGCTGGGGAGCGTTCTGCGCCAGCGTCAGGGCGCTGCCGGCGAGGCAGACCGCGAGCGCCGCCCCGGCGGAGAGGAACAGGTTCCTTTTCATCAGACCGAGCCTCCCTGCATCGGCAACTGGCGGGGCCGGCCATGGCCGAGCGCCGCGAGCGCATTAGCGACGGCGGGGCCGATCGGCGGCACGCCGGGCTCGCCGACGCCGGTCGGCTTCTCCGTCGAGGCGATGATCCTGACCTCGACCTCCGGCATCTCGTGGATGCGCAGCGAGCGATACTCGTGGAAATTGGTCTGGACCGGCCGGCCGCCATCGAGCGTGATCTGGCCGTAGAGGGCGTGGCCGAGGCCGAAGCCGATGCCGCCCTCCATCTGGGCGCGGATGATGTCGGGGTTGACGGCGACGCCGCAATCCACCGCGCACCAGACCTTATGGACCTTCGGCTCGCCCTCCGGCCCCATCGAGACCTCGGCGATCTGGGCGACGAAGGAGTTGAAGCTTTCGACCACCGCGACGCCGCGGGCCCGGCCATCGACCGGCGCGGAACCTTTCCAGTTCGCCATTTCGCCGACGGCCTTGAGCACGGCGGCGGCGCGCGGGTGCTTGTCGCCCATCAATGCGAGCCGGCCCTGCAGCGGGTCCTGGCCAGCCGCCTGCAGGAGCTCGTCGATGAAGCATTCGACGGCATAGCCGGTATGGGTGTGGCCGACGGAGCGCCACCACAAGGTCGGCACACCGACTTTGGGATTATGCACGTCGCAGCGGAAATCCGGCACCTCGTAGAAGATCTTGTTGGCACCCTCGACAGAGGTCGCATCGATGCCGTTCTTCACCACCAACGCCTCGAAGGGCGTGCCGAGGAAGAAGGATTGGCCGACCAGCGTGTTCGACCAGGCCGCGATCTTGCCGTCCTTCACCGCGCCCCGCAGGCGATGCACGAAGAGCGGGCGGTAATAGCCGCCGGCGAGATCGTCCTCGCGGGTCCAGACGACCTTGACCGGACGGTTCGGGCCGATCGCCTTGGCGGCCATGGCGAGCTCGGCCGCGACATGCTGGCTGACCTGGGCACGCCGACCGAAGCTGCCGCCGGCCAGCATGGTCTCGAGCCTGACCTTCTCCGGCGGCAGGCCGAGGATGGTGGCAATGGTCTGGTGCTCTGTGGTCTGGAACTGGCTGCCGAAGCGGGCGAGCGCCTGGGTACCGTCCCATTCCAGATAGCCGTCGAGCGGCTCCATCGGCGCATGGGCGAGATAGGGGAAGACGAACTCAGCCTCGATGACCTTGTCGGCCTTGGCGAGCGCGGCCTCGGCATCGCCATGGCTGCCGGCGACGGTGCCGGGCTGGCGGGCGAGCTTGCGGTATTCGGCGATCAGCTCGGCGCTGCCGCGCTTCTCCGCCTCGCTGTCGTCCCAGGTGACCTTGAGGACCTCGCGGCCCTTCAGCGCCGGCCACATGCCGGTGGCATAGACCGCGACGCCGGAGCCGATCTGCTTGACGTCGACCACGCCCCTGACCTTGAGCGTAGCGGCGGCATCGAAGCTCGCGACCTTGCCGCCGAAGCGCGGCGAGCGGGCAACGACGACGGTCAGCATGTTCGGCGTGTGGATGTCGATGGTGAACTGCGCCTTGCCGCGCGTCTTGTCGGCGCTGTCGAGCCGCTTCACCGCGCCGTCCTTGCCGATCAGCTTGTAGGCCGAGGCTGGCTTCAGCGGTGGGTTCTCGGGCACGGGCAGCTTGGCGGCGGCCTCGGCGAATTCGCCGAAGCGGCCCTGTTTGCCGGAGGCATGGCTGATCACGCCGGCCTCGACCTTGATCTCGGCAGCGGGGACCTTCCAGGCGTCGGCTGCGGCCTGGACGAGCATGGTACGCGCCGCGGCGCCGGCCTTGCGCATCTGCTCCCAGCTATTGGCGATGGCGGTCGAGCCGCCGGTGCCCTGCACGCCGAGCGCGAGATTGGCGTAGAGCTTGACGTCGGCGATGGCGTGCTCGGCCCGCATCTGGCTCCAGGCGGCGTCCATCTCCTCGGCGGCGAGCGTCGCAAGCCCCGTGAACGGTCCCTGGCCGAATTCGATATGCTTGACGATGACGGTCACGGTGTCGTCCGGCGCGACGCGGATGAAGGCATTCGGCGCGAAGCTGTCATTGCCGCCCGGCCGATAGCCGGCGGCGGCGCCGGACTGGGCGCGGGCGTTCCGCGGCAGGTTGAAGCCGATGACGAGGGCGCCGGCGCCCGTCAGCAGGGAACGGCGGGAGAGCTTTGGATCATGCGCGGTCATGGCTCAGATCTCCAGCGCGCGGGCCGCGTCATGGATCGCGGCGCGGATGCGGACGTAAGTGGCGCAGCGGCAGATATTGCCGTTCATCGCGAGGTCGATATCGCGGTCGGTCGGCTTCCGGTTTTCCTTCAGGAGCGCGATGGCGCTCATCACCTGGCCGGACTGGCAATAGCCGCATTGCGGCACGTCGCGGGCGATCCAGGCCGCCTGGACGGCGTCCGCCTCCTTGCCGGCGAGGCCTTCGATTGTGGTGATCTCGCCGGTGCCGACGGCCGAGACCGGCGTCACGCAGGCGCGCAGCGGCTGGCCGTCGATGAAGACGGTACAGGCGCCGCATTGCGCGACGCCGCAGCCGAACTTGGTGCCGGTGAGGCCGAGATTGTCGCGGATCGCCCAGAGCAGGGGCGTGTCGTCGTCGGCATCGACGGTGTGCGTCGTCCCGTTGACCTTGAGAGAGACCATGGTTGCCTCCGATGCTGGCATGACGCAGCGCGGCACCATGGTGCGGATCGAGGGCTCGCCCTCGATGGCCCGATCTGACATACCAGATGGCGGGCGATGAATCCGTAGCCCTGGGTCGCGCGACTGGACTAATTAGACGTTTTGAGTCTAACTAGGATGGTCGCGCGCAGTTTGGATTTTGTCAAGACTACTGACGCTGCAATGGCCGACAGAAGCGAAAATTCCAGCTCTCCCGTCGATGATGCGATGGTTCGCGCCGACCAGATCGCCGATGCGGCGTTGCGCCTCTTCGCCCGCTACGGCTACAAGCGCAGCTCCATGGACGACATCGCCAGGGAAGCGGGGCTCGCCAAGGCGACGCTATACCTGCATTTCAAAGGCAAGGACGACGTCTTCCGCTCGATGCTGGATCTGCTCGGGCGCCGCGTCGAGGCACGTTGCCGTGAGGTCGTGGCGGCTCCGGGGTCGTTTCCGAAGCGGCTCGCCGCGCTGCTCCACGCCCATCACGGGCTGGCCTATGCCAGCTTCGGCACCGGCGAGCATCTCGTCGAGCTGAAGGCGGTGATGAACACGATCGCGACGCGCGAGCTGCAGGCCTTCGAGCAGATCTTCACGCGGTTCGCCCGCGAGCTGCTCCGCCAGGCCGAAGATCGGGGCGAGATCACCTTGTCGCGTTTGTCGACCAGCATCGAGGATTGGACGGCCGGCATGCTCTTCGCCGCTGCGGGAGCGAAGCTCGGGACGGCCCCGAGCGCCGAGGATTATGCGCGCAGGCTCGATGGTATCGCGTCGGTCTTTGCCGCCGCCCTTGCGGCATAACCCGTCACGGCAGGAAGCGGGATCTACCAGCGCGATCCGCGGGCAGGGCGGAGAGGCCGGCATCCGCGGCGGTTGCAGGTGCTCTCCCAGACGCGCCCGTTGCCGTCGATGCAGCGGTTGGCGTTGCAGTCGAAGCCGCCTCCGCCACCATAGCCCCCGCCATAACCTCCGCCTCCATAGCCGCCGCGATCCCGGTAGCGCGGTGGCGGCGCGCCATAGGCGGGGCCGCCGATGCGCCCGACGGGGCCGCTGATCGGCCGGCAGCCATAGCGGTCGCAGGTCGATTGCGTATAGACGCCGGTGCGCGGATCGATGCAGCTCGCGGCGGTGCATTGCAGTTGGACCTGCGTGACCCCGGAATCGGCCTGCATCGCGGGGACGGGCAGGGCATTCGCCTGTGAAGCCCAGAGCGCGAATGCGGCCAGGGCCATGTTCCGCAGGAAAGAACGCATGGGTATGTCTCCTTCAGCACGGAAGATACGCATGCGATTCTGAACGGTTCCCTGCTGAAGGTCGAGCGCAGTTCATATATGCAGGCCTGCGCGGCGCGGCATGGCTGCCGGGGCCCGGGCCGCATATGATGATGCATGCCTTGCTCGGCCGGAGATTGCCGAGCAGGCTTGCCGCGAGAGGGCTGAATGAGTTTCCGCAACATCCACGCGCATGGTCTCGTTCGCATCGCCTGCGCTGCGCCACGGCTCAAGGTGGCCGACCCGGCCTTCAACTTGGCCGAGACCCTCGAGATGCTGCAACGCGCCGACGAAGGCGGCGCCTCGCTCTGCCTGTTCCCGGAGCTCGGCATCAGCGCCTATGCGATCGACGACCTGTTGCAGCAGAACGCCTTGCTCGATGCGGTGCAGGATGCTCTCGCGAAGCTCGTCGCGGAAAGCCGCAGCCTGCGCTGCGTCGCGGTCGTCGGCGCGCCCTTGCGTGTCGAGGGGCGGCTGTTCAACTGCGCCGTGGCGATCCATCGCGGCCGCATTCTCGCCGCCGTGCCCAAGACCTATCTGCCGAACTATCGCGAGTTCTACGAGCGCCGCCAGTTCGCCTCGGGCGAGCGGGCCGGAGCGCTCTATGTCGAGCTCTGCGGACAGGAGGTGCCTTTCGGCACCGACATCCTGCTGACCGCGAGCGATATCCCCGATCTCACCGTCCATATGGAGATCTGCGAGGATGTCTGGACGCCGATCCCGCCCTCGTCCTATGCGGCGCTCGCCGGCGCGACGCTGCTGCTCAATCTCTCGGCCTCGAACGTCACGATCGGCAAGTCCGACTGGCGCCATGCGCTTTGCAAGGCGCATTCGGGCCGCTGCATCGCGGCTTACGCCTATTCCGCTGCCGGCACCGGCGAGTCGACCACCGATCTCGCTTGGGACGGCCAGGCGATGATCTACGAGAACGGCGCGCTGCTCGCCGAGGCCGAGCGCTTCGCCGCCGAGCCGCAGCTCATCCTCGCCGATATCGATCTCGAACGGCTGGCGATGGACCGCATCCGCCAGAACACCTTCGGCGACAGCGCCGACCTCAACCGCGACCGGCTCGGCTTCCGCCGCATCGGGTTCGCGTTGGAGCCCGATCGCGAGAGCGATCTCGGCCTTGCCCGCGAAATCGATCGCTTCCCCTTCGTGCCGAATGACGATGCGCGCTTGAACGAGCTCTGCTTCGAGGCCTACAACATCCAGTCGCACGGCCTGCGCAAGCGGCTGGAGAGCACGCGGCTCGACAAGGTCGTGATCGGCGTCTCCGGCGGCCTCGATTCGACGCAGGCCCTGATCGTCGCCGCCCATACCTTCGACGCGCTCGGCCTGCCCCGCGAGAACATCCTCGCCTATACGCTGCCGGCTTTCGCGACGAGCAAGGACACCAAGGACAATGCCTGGCGCCTGATGCGGGCGCTCGGCGTCAGCGCCGAGGAGATCGACATGACGCCGGCCTGCCGGCAGATGCTGGTCGATATCGGCCATCCCTTCGCCAAGGGCGAGCCCGTCTACGATATTACGTTTGAGAACGTGCAGGCCGGCGCGCGCACCTCGGTGCTCTTCCGCCTCGCCAACCGGCATAATGGCCTGGTGATGGGCACCGGCGACCTGTCGGAATTGGCGCTCGGCTGGTGTACCTATGGCGTCGGCGATCACATGTCGCATTACAACGTCAACGGCTCGGTGCCGAAGACGCTGATCCAGCACCTGATCCGCTGGGTCGCCCAGTCCGGCCGTTTCGGCGCCGAAGCCTCGGACGTGATGCTCGACATCCTCGCGACCGAGATCTCGCCCGAGCTGGTGCCCGGCGATGGCGACAAGCCCGCGCAGAAGACCGAGGATTTCGTCGGCCCTTACGCGCTGCAGGATTTCAACCTGTTCTACACGACGCGCTATGGCTTCAGGCCCAGCAAGATCGCCTTCCTCTCCGAACATGCCTGGCGCGACGCTTCCGCCGGGGACTGGCCTCCGAACATGGAAGCGGGCAAGCGCGTCGCCTACGACTTGACCGTGATCAAGCGCTGGCTCGGCGTCTTCATCCGCCGCTTCTTCGAGACCAGTCAGTTCAAGCGTTCGGCCGTGCCGAACGGCCCGAAGGTCTCGTCCGGCGGCTCGCTCTCGCCGCGCGGCGACTGGCGCGCGCCGAGCGACGCCTCGGCCGCACCCTGGCTCAAGGATTGGGAGCGCATTCCGGATTGAGGGGCCGCACCGGGGCTGATCCCGGGGGCGGCTCGCCACGCGCGCTCAGGCGATGCCGAGCAGGCGAATCAGGCCGAGGCTGACGGCGGTCAGGACGATCAGGGACAGGGTGACCGCGGCGGTGACCCGACCGCCGGCGCGAGCGACGACGCGGATATCGACCCCGAGGCCGAGCGCCGCCATCGAGATGATGGTGAGGACGGTCGCGGTCTTGGCGATGGGGGCAAGGGCGGTCTCCGGGATGAGGCCGTGGCTGCGCAGCGCCGCCATGCCCAAAAATGCGATGATGAACCAGGGCACGAGCTTGTTGACGGCCAGGCGTCGCGATGCCGGCCTGACGCCGACCGCATCCGTATCTTCCCGCAACCGGTGCCCGAGGATGGAAAGGATCAGCACGACCGGTCCCAGCATGAGGACGCGGACGAGCTTGACGAGAGTGCCGATCTGGACGCTTGCCGCGGCAACCGGCGCCGTCGCGGCCAGGACCTGCGGCACGGCATAGACCGTGAGCCCGGCGAGAACGCCGTATTGCGTCTCGCTCAGGCGCAGCAGCGGGACGAGCAGGGGCAGCCCGAGCACGACCAGCACACCCAGAACCGCGGTGAAGGCGATGGAGGAGGCGACATCCTTGCCGTCCGCGCCGATGACCGGCGCGACGGCGGCGATGGCGGAATTGCCGCAGATCGAATTGCCGCAGGCGACGAGGACCGCCATGCGTTTCGGCAGCCCGAGCGCCCGGCCGATCAGGAAGCTGAAGACGAGCGCCATCGCCACGACTGCCGCAATTCCGGCGAGCAATGCCGGCCCGGCTGCGACGATCATTGCCATGTTCAGGGACGCGCCGAGCAGCACGACGGCGATTTCCAGGACCATCTTCGCCGAGAAGGTGATGCCCGGGCGCCAGCGCTCGGAAGGCGTCCAGACCGAGCGGATGGCGGTGCCGATCAGGATTGCCAGCACCAGGGCCTCCAGCCAGGCGCGGCCCGTGGCGAAGGCTTCGAGATGTTCCAGCACGAAAGCCAGCGCGCTGATGGCGGCGCAGAGGGCGAGGCCCGGCAGGATGCGGCCCGCGCTCCGCAGGAGGGAGCTGGACGGCGCGGGCGTGGGGGCTGGAGCGTGCGTGGTCATAGGAGAACCTTCTTCTCCGCTGACCTAGTCGGAGAAGGAATATGCTGTCTATCGCATTGTTTCGATCGCTCTGTTCGATCTGATAGAACGGTCGGGCGCCGCGCCGGGGGATTTCACGACGAGTTTCTCGGAGTCGCGAGACGCTGGTCTGAAGCCGGGTGCCTCCATTGCCTGCTGGAGGTCTTGGGCAGGCCTATACGGCGCGGGATGTGTTACGCTATGGCATTGCGATGACTGCGTTCTCCGACCCGCAAGCTGTTGCCCGCTATGCTGAGAACCCGCCTCGCCTGGTGCCAGGCTATGCTGACATGCAGCGAATGGCCATGCTCCTCCTCGCGGAACGCGCTCCGGCAGACGCCCATGTGTTGGTTGTCGGTGCTGGTGGCGGCCTTGAACTCAAGCTGTTCTCCGAAGGACAGCCCAAATGGTCGTTCGTCGGGGTGGATCCCGCCGCTGCAATGCTCGACCTTGCTCGGACCACCCTCGGCGATCACGCCGGTCGGACGCGGTTTCACGAGGGTTTCGTCCATAGCGCACCAGAAGGCCCGTTCGATGGCGCAACCTGCATCCTGACCCTTCACTTCATCGAGCGCGAGGAGCGGCTGCGCACCCTCGAACAGGTGCGGCGTCGCTTGAAGCGCGGCGCTCCACTCGTCGCCGCCCATTACAGCATCCCCGAAGGCGAGCTTGAGCTCTGGCTGTCGCGTTCTGCTGCGTTCTCGATCACGTCGGGTGTTGATCCCGCGCAGGCAAATGCCGCGCGCGCGGGAATCGCCGAGCGTCTGCCGATTCTATCTCCCGGCGCCGATGAACACTTGCTGCGCGAGGCGGGCTTCAGTGGCACCCGTCTCTTCTACGTAGGCTTCGCTTTTCGAGGTTGGGTCGCTTACGCCTGAGGCATTTCCGCTTCTGCCCCATCGCGGGCAGCGCGTGCAGGCTGGATCAGCCGATCAAGGCGTCCCGCAGGAGGCTGACGGCGAGCGCCGCCATCATCAGGGCAATCAGCAGATCGAGCATTCGCCAGGTGATCGGCTGCGCGAAGAGCGGGGCCAGGAAACGCGCTCCGAAACCGAGCGATGCAAACCAGGCGAAGCTGGCCGATGCGGCCCCCATGACGAACCACGGCCTCTCGTCCGCGGGGATGCTGCTCCCGATCGTGCCCATCAGCATGACCGTGTCGATATAGACATGCGGGTTGAGGAAGGTGAATGCGGCCGTGCTGGCGAGAGCCGTCGTGAGCGAGATGCCGGCCTGGTGATCGACGATCAGGCTCGACGGGGCCATGGAGCGACGCAGGGCGCCGTAGCCGTACCAGCTCAGGAAAGCGGCCCCGCCAAGGCTCAACGCCATCGAAAGACCGGGTACCGCCGAAAGCAGCGCGCCCAGCCCGTTGACGCCGGCGACGATCAGCATGGCGTCGGCTGCCGCACAGAACATCACGATGGGCCAGACATGCTCGCGCTTGAGTCCTTGCCTGAGCACGAACATGTTTTGCGCGCCGATCGCCATGATCAGGCCCGCGGATAGCATGAAGCCCTTCAGGGCGGCCGAGAGGAAAGCTGAGTCCATGGCCGCTTGATGCGGCAGCGGAGGAGAGTAGTCTAACTAAAATAGCTAAATCAGAATTAGGACGGCTAATGCTGGATTATGCGGCGCTCGCTGCCGTCGCAGCGGTTCTGCGCGAGGGCAGCTTCGACAAGGCGGCCGCTGTTCTCGGCGTCACGCCTTCTGCGGTCTCCCAGCGCGTCAAAGGATTGGAAGAGCGTCTTGGGGTCGCGTTGCTGACCCGCGGGGCGCCGTGCCTGCCGACCCCGAGCGGTGCCAGGCTCTGCGCCCATCTCGATCGCGTCAGGCTGCTGGAGGCCGACATGTCCGGCGAGTTTCAGGGCTTGGTCGGGCCGGGGGATGAAAAGCCGACGCTGCGGGTCGCCGTCAATTCCGACAGCCTCGCCACATGGTTCCCGCACGCCGCCGCGCAATTCACGGCTGCAAGCGGCGCGCTGCTCGAATTGGTCCTGGACGACGAAGCGCATACGGCCGAAAGACTGCGGACCGGCGAGGTGGTGGCCGCCGTCAGCGCCGATCTCGCGCCGGTGGCCGGTTGCAGGATCCATCCACTGGGTGCCCTGGACTACGCTGCCGTGGCAAGCCCCGCCTTCCATGCCGAGCAATTCGCGAATGGGGTCGATGGCCGGGCATTGCGATCGGCGCCCATGCTGCGCTTCGACCGGCGCGACGAATTGCAGTTCCGCTGGATGCGGGACGCCCATGGCGAGGCCATCTTGCCGCCGACGCATTGGGCTCCCTCGACGCACGGGATGCTTGAATTGACGCTTGCCGGCCTGGGCTGGTCGATGGTGCCGATCAGCATGGCCGCGCCCCTGTTCGCGCAGGGGCGCCTGGTCGAATTGCAGCCTCTCCATCGGGTCGCGGTGCCGTTGAACTGGCAGCGCACGCGGCTGAACACGCAACTGCTCGACGTCATGACCAGGGCCGTAAGGCAGGTAGCGGCCCAGCAGCTTCGGCCGCTTGAGGCGCAGGCCGAGCCCGACCGGAATCCGCAATGAACCTCACCGCTCGCGGAGAGGCGCCTCGCCGCATCCGACGCCGGCCGGCATTCGGTCGCTCTGACAAGAAAAAACCCGCGGCTGGTACCGCGGGCTGATCGTTTCAGGTGTGCTCAGGCTCAGGCCGCGATCGCGGCCGGGCCCTTCTTCTCCCATTCCTCGCCCCAGATCATCACGGCATGGCCCGGCGAGACCTCGCGGTACTGGCGCACCGGCGGGACGTAGTCGGCCGGTCGGACCGGGCTCTTGATCTCGTCGTTCGAGACCGGGCGCTTCTGCAGGCGCCGGGCCGGATCGGCGATCGGCACCGCTGCTAGCAGGCGCTTGGTGTAGGGGTGCTGCGGGTTCTGGAAGATCGCCTCGCGCGGGCCGATCTCGACGATCTCGCCGAGATACATCACCGCGACGCGATGACTGACGCGCTCCACCACCGCCATGTCATGCGAGATGAAGAGATAGCCCAGGCCCATGCGGGCCTGCAGGTCGAGCATCAGGTTCACCACCTGCGCCTTCACCGAGACGTCGAGCGCCGAGACCGCCTCGTCCGCCACGATCAGGCGCGGTTCGACCGCGAGCGCACGTGCGATGCAGATGCGCTGGCGCTGGCCGCCCGAGAACTCGTGCGGGAAGCGGTTCGCCATTTCCGGCTGCAGGCCGACGCGCTTGAGCAGGTCGGCGACCTTGTCGCGCGCTTCCGAGCGGCTGGCGAGGTTGTTAATCAGCAGCGGCTCGGCCACGGCCGTGCCCACGTTCATGCGCGGGTTCAGCGAGGCGAAGGGGTCCTGGAAGATCATCTGCATGCGCTTGCGCTGCTCGCGCAAGTCATGCTGGTTGAGCTTCAGCACATCGACGCCGTCGAGCAGCACCGAGCCCGCGAGCGGCTCGATCAGGCGCATCACGGAGCGGCCGGTCGTCGACTTGCCGCAGCCGGATTCGCCGACCAGCGCCAGCGTCTCGCCGGCCATCAGGCTGAAGGAGACGTTCTCGACCGCATGGACCCGGCCCTTGACCGCGGAGAGCAGGCCACCGCGGATCTCGAAGCGCGTCGTCAGGCCGGCGACTTCGAGCACCGGGCGTTCGGCCGCCTTGACGGTATCGGGAACCTCGACCGGGACGTCGGACTCGCCGGTATTGCGGTCGACGACCGGGAAGCGCATCGGGCGCCCCTTGCCGATCATCGAGCCGAGCCGCGGCACGGCGGAGATCAGCGCCTTGGTGTAGGGCTTCTTCGGGCTGGCGAAGATGTCCTCGGTCGCGCCGGTCTCGACCTCGTCGCCATTGTACATCACGACCGTGCGGTCGGCGATCTCGGCGACGACGCCCATGTCGTGGGTGATGAAGAGGACGGACATGCCCTCCTCGTCCTGCAGCGTCTTGATCAGCTCCAGCGTCTGCGCCTGGATGGTCACGTCGAGCGCGGTGGTCGGCTCGTCGGCGATCAGGAGCTTCGGCTTGCAGGCCAGCGCCATCGCGATCATCACGCGCTGGCGCATGCCGCCCGAGAAGCGGTGCGGATACTCGTGGAAGCGGGACTTCGCCGCGGGGATGCGGACCTTCTCGAGCAGGCGGATGGTCTCGGCCTCGGCCTCCGAACGCGACAGGCCGCGATGCAGGATCAGGGCTTCCGCGATCTGGAAGCCGATGGTCAGCACCGGGTTGAGCGAGGTCATCGGCTCCTGGAAGATCATCGCGATCTCGTTGCCGCGGATATGGCGCATATCCGAATCCGGCAGGGTCAGGAGTTCCTTGCCGTTGAGCTTGATGGAGCCCTCGATCTTGCTCGACTGCGGCGGGGTCAGGCGCATGATCGACAGCGCGGTCACGCTCTTGCCGGAGCCGGACTCGCCGACGACGGCCAGCGTCTCCTTCGGCTTGATGTCGAACGAGAGGTTGCGGACGACCGACTTCCACTGGCCTTCCACGCGGAAGGAGGTGGTGAGGTTCGATACGGTCAGGATCGGTGAGGTCATGTCTAGCCCTTCCCTGGGATCAGATGACGCGACGCGGGTCGAGCGCATCGCGCAGGCCGTCGCCGATGAAGTTGATCGAGAGCACGGTAAGGAAGATTGCGGCGCCTGGGAACAGGGCCCAGTGCGGCGCGGTGTCGAGCTGGTCCTTGGCGTCGAACAGCAGGCGGCCCCATGTCGGGATGTCCGGTGGGAAGCCGAGGCCGAGGAAGGAGAGCGTCGATTCGGCGATGATCGCCGAGGACACCTCGATCGTCGAGGCGACGATAACCGGCCCCAGCGCGTTCGGCAGGATGTGCCGGAACATCTGGCGCATCTTGGTCGCGCCCTGGGCACGGGCGGCCTCGACGAATTCCTTCTCGCGCAGCGAGAGGAACTGGGCGCGCACCAGACGTGCCACCGGCATCCAGCGCAGGCCGCCGATGACGATGACGATCAGCACGAAGACGCCGCCCTCGACGCCGAACACGGCTTTGAGCTGCTCGCGGAAGAGATAGATGATCAGCAGCAGCAGCGGGAGCTGCGGCAGCGACAGGAACAGGTCCGTCACCCACATCAGGATCGGGTCGGCATATTTGCGCGACATGCCGGCTAGCGCGCCGATCAGCACGCCGACGATCGTCGCCACCACCATCGCCGCGAGGCCGACGGCGAGCGAGATCCGCCCGCCATACATCATGCGGGCCATGATATCCTGGCCGAGATCGTCGGTGCCGAGCGGATGCGACCAGGACGGGCCCTGGAGCTGCGCCGAGAAATCGATGTCGTTGATCGCCACCGGCCACAGCCAGGGCCCGACGATGACGCTCAGCACGAGCAGGCCGAGCACCACGGTGCTCGCCATGGCGAGACGGTGGCGCCGGAAGCGACGCCAGGTCTCACGCCCGGGCGAGACCGAGACCTGGCTCACGGCAGCGCCTGCAGCCGGATTAGCTGAAGGAGATGCGAGGGTCGAGCCAGCCATAAAGAATATCCGCGATGAGGTTGAAGAAGACGACCAGGCAGGAGAACACGAAGGTCACGGACATGATGACCGGCGTGTCGTTGGCGAGGATCGCGTCGATGAGCAGCGATCCGATGCCCGGAACGCGAAAGATCTGCTCGGTCACAAGCGCGCCGCCGAACACGGCGGGCATCTGCAGGGCGACCAGCGTGACGACCGGAATCAGCGCATTGCGCGTGATATGCCGCAGCGTGACCCGCTTCTCGCTCAGGCCCTTGGCGCGCGCCGTGGTGACGTAGTCGAGCCGGATGACGTCGAGCACGGCCGAGCGGACATAGCGCGTGTAGGAGGCGGCCTGGAACAGGCCGAGCACGGTGATCGGCATGATCGCCTGGCGGAACATCTCCCAGTACCAGCGCCAGCCGGTGGCGGCGATGTCGGAACGGTAGACGAAGGGGAACCAGTCGAGCGTGACCGAGAAGACCAGGATGAAGAGCAGGCCGGTGAAGAAGGTCGGCAGGGAGAAGCCGACGAAGGCGAGCGTGTTGGCGATCTGGTCGAAGACCGAATAGGGCCGGGTCGCCGCGTAGATGCCGACCGGCAAGGCGACGCACAGTGCCAGGATCTGCGATGATCCCACGACGAATAGCGTCGTCGGCAGGCGTTGCAGGATCAGGTCGTCGACATTGATGCGGCTGGCGAAGGAGAAGCCCCAGTCGCCCTGCGCCATGTTCGACAGCCAGCGCAGATAGCGCACCATGATCGGGTCGTTGAGGCCGAAGCTGGCGCGCAGAGCCTCGCGCACTTCAGGCGGAACGTTCGGATTCGTCGCCATTTCCGAAAACGGGTCGCCCGGTGCCAGCGCCAGGATCGTGAACAGGATCACGCTGATGCCGAGAAGGCTTGGAATGGCGATCAAGAGCCGCCTGATGAGATATGTCGCCATGAAATAGTCTCTGTACGCACGGCATGGCCGCGGACTGGTGTTGATGACGCTCGGCCCGCCCCTGCGGCTGGTGAGGCGGCAAGGGCGGGCCGGCGCGTTCGTCTTCCGTCAAGGCAGCGTGCTGCCCTGACGGAGGATCGGGCTTAGCTACGATACCAGGCCGCGATGTTCCAGCTATCGACGTCCCAGCCGCTGTGGTCGTGCGACAGGTTGTTCAGCGAAGCCGCGATGCGGGTCCGCGACAGGATCGGCAGGATGACGTTGGCCTCGCAGAAGATGTCGTTGACCTTGATCAGGAACGCGGCGCGCTTGGCCGGGTCGAGCTCCTTCTGGGCGGCCTTGTAGGCCTCGTCAGCAGCCGGGTCCGAGTAGCGCGAGACGTTGCGGCCCAGCCACTTGTTCTCCTTGGTGGCGATTTCCCAGGAGGTGAACTGGTTGAGGAACCGCTCCGGATCGGTGCCGGGGGCGATTGCGAGATCCTCTGGCAGGAACGCGGTGGCCCGCCGGTCGCGCCGCCATCGCGTCAGGGCTTCGGCAGCATCCTGATCGATCGCAGCATTCCCTACGATCTCGGCGGCCGCAGCGACTTGTCCTTCGAGCCCGAGGGCATCACGGCGAAGCTCTGCATTCCCGCCAAATTCGTCCGCTGGACGGAGGATGCGGCGTCTCCTGAAGAGGTCCCCGTGCCGGTAAAGGGCAAGCCTGGCCGGCCACTGGAAGGCAGGCGCGTGCTGATGGTCGAGGACCAGTTCATCATCGCCATGGATTGCGAGGACATGCTGGCGACGCTGGGGGCGAGCCAGGTCGAGGTCTGCGCGAGTGTCTCCGAGGCCCTGTCGTTCCTGGGCCGGACGGTGCCGGATTTCGCCATCCTCGACGTCAATCTCGGCTCGGAAACCTCGGAGCCGATCGGCAATCGCCTGCGCGAGCTCGGTGTCCCCTTCCTCTTCGCGACCGGCTATGACGATCTTGCTATTCTCGGCGTCGCTGAGGCGACGACACTCCGCAAGCCCTACAATCTTGCTTCGCTGGAGGCAGCGCTGCGCAGGCTTCCAGGCGTCGCGTAACTTATGAGCGTCCGGCGCGGTTCAGGCCGCTTCGGACGCCGGAGGTGCCAGGCCGGCGAAGGACAGTTCCATGACGGCGTGCGTGCCGCGTCCGCCCGTATCCGTGTAGCGCAGTTCGGTGGCGAGGCTCTTCGCCATCGCACGCACGATCTTGCTGCCGAGGCCGGTGCCCCTGATCGTGCCGGTTCCGGTCCAGCCGATCCCGTCATCGACGACCTTGAGCGTGACGATATCGCCCTCGCGAGACAGGCTGACCCGGACTTCGCCCTGGCCTTTCGGGTAGGCGTATTTCAGTGCGTTGGTGACGAGTTCGGTTGCGATCAGTCCTATCGAGATCGCCTTGTCGGTTTTCGCCGGCACGGGCACGGGCACGGTCTCGAAGCGGATCGCCGGCATCTGGCCGGAGCCGGCCAGTGACTGGGCGAACTCATCGAGCAGGGAGCGGAGATAGCCGGCGAGATCGACAGCGCGGACATCATCCGAGGTGTAGAGGCTGCGATGCAGGTTGCCGATCGCGGTAATGCGCGCCTGCGTTTCGGCGAGGGCCGCCTTGGCGCCGGGGTCCTCGACCGAATTGGCTTGCATCCGGACGAGCGAGCCGACCAGCGAAAGGCTGTTGGCCACCCGGTGGTTGACCTCGGCCAGCAGCGTCACGGCACGGTCACGTGCGGCCCGGACTTCCTGCTCGGCCTGTTCACGGGCGCGGGTCAGCCGCGTCTTGACTACGGCATGCTCCAGAGCCGCCCGCAGCAGGATCTCGAAATCCTCGCCGATCGTCTTGACGACATAGTCCATGGCGCCGGCCTTGAGCGCGGTCACCGCGATCGACAGCTCCGATGACGCGGTCACATAGATGACCGCGGGAGACGCCGCGTCTTTGGACAGCACCGAAAGGACATCGAGCCCGGACGCCGTCCCGAGATCATGGTCGAGGATGACGACGTCGATCCCGCCCGCTTCTGCGCGCGCGAGCCCCGCATCGGCGGTTTCGACATGCTCCACGACATAGTTGTGGCGCGCGAGCATGCGCTGCACGAGGCGCCCCAGCGTGGCGTCGTCGTCGATATAGAGGACGTTGATCGGCCGGTTCGGCATCAGCGGCGGCCACGCAAGCCGGTCATGGTGTTTCCGGGACCTGGATCACGGAGAAGAACAGCCCGAGCTGGCGGATCGCGTTGGCGAAGCCGTCATAGTCCACGGGCTTGGTGATATAGACATTAGCGCCGAGATCGTAGCAGCGCTGGATTTCGCGGCTGTCGTCGGTCGTGGTGAGCACGACCACCGGCGAGCGCTTGGTATGCGTGTTCGCCTTCACCTTCTCGAGGATGTCCACGCCACCCATATCCGGCAGGTTGAGGTCGAGCAGGATCAGGAGCTGGCGGCCGGCGCTGACGGCGCCGGAACCATCGGAGCCGAACAGATAGTTCAGTGCATCCGTGCCGTTGGCGAAGGGGATGATCTCGTTGCTGACGCCGGCGCGGCGGATGTTCTTTTCGATGAGGCGGGCATGGCCTTCATCATCCTCGATCATGATGATCGAGACGGGCTTTCCATTGGTCACGCTTCAGCACTCCGTCTGTAGGCCGCGAGGTCGGGGGGCAGGGTCACGGTAAAGGTCGTGCCCTTTCCAAGTTCTGAGCGCACGGCGATGTCACCGCCGAGATTGCGGACCATCGTGCGGACATGGGCGAGGCCGATGCCCTCGCCCGCCGTGTTCTGCGCGCCCGAGCGCCGGAACAGCTCGAAGATGCGCTCGTGGTCCGTCGCCGCAATGCCGCGGCCATTGTCCTCGATCTCGATCTTCACCCAGCCACGGCGCTCCCGGCGCGTGCGGACGGCAATCTGGACCGGGCGGTCGGGCGCCCGGTATTTGATCGCATTGTCGAGGAGATTGCCCATGATCTGGTCAAGCGACAGGCGATCGCTGACGATACGCGGAACCTGCGAGTCGAGCGCGATCCCACCGCCTTCCTCCGCGCTGGCCTGATGGTGGACCGCCGCTGCGGCCGTCTCGATGAGCCCGGTCAGGTCGACGGTCTCCACCCGCAATTCGCGCCGGCCTTCGCGGGAGATCTTGAGGATTGCGTTGATGAGACCGTCCATCTTGCGCGTCGACGAGCGGATGAAGCCGATCGCCTCGGCCACATCGACCCGCAGAGCCTCCTCGGCCGCAGCCTTCTGCTCCGGGCTAGCAGTCGGCCCAGCGGCCACGTACGCGTCGATCGGTTTGAACATCGCCTCGAGTTCGCTGGTGAAGCCCATGATGTTCACCAACGGCGCGCGCAGATCATGCGTCACGATATAAGCGAAGCGCTGGACCTCCTCGTTCGCCTTGACGAGGGCGTCCGTTCGTTCGCGCACGCGTTCTTCAAGCCCGACATTCAGCGTTTCGACCTCGCGACGTGCCGCGACGAGTTCACGGGTATAGCTGATGATCGTCCAGCTCGCCGCGCCGGCCATGGCGAGGATCAGGATCGCGCCGATGATCGTCGTCCAGCGCAGCCGCGTCGAGGCGGTGAGCTGCGCGTCGATCGCTTCCCTCAGCTCCGCTTCGGAATTGGCCAGAATAGCGTTCAGATCGGTCCGCAACTCGTCCATGAGCCGCTTGCCGGTTCCGCTGCGAACCATTTGCACGGCCGTCTCGATGTCGCCTCTGCGCGTCGCCTCGACCGTTGCTGCCAGTTCGGCCATCTTCTGGTCGAGCTCGCTCGTCACGCGCTGAAGCAGCGGGCCTACCTCGCGCAGCTTGGCGGCGGCGCGTTCCAGCTTCGCGCGCTGGTCGGTCAGCCTGGAAACCGCGACATTATAGGGCTCCAGATAGGTCTCGTCCCGGGTGAGCAGGAAACCACGCTGGCCGGTCTCCGCATCCTGCACGAGCGAGAGAAGATCGGCGGCGGCGCTCCGCACAGCGCGGGCAGCCGTCACCTCGCCGAAATAGCGTTCACTCGCGCTCGTGAGCCACAGGGACGTCGCCACGATGGCGACCAGCACTGCAATGCCTATGGCCAAAAGCAGGGCGTTCGAGCGTCGGAAGAACGCCTGGGAGATAGGCATGCACGGAACCAGCTGGAGAGACGCACCTCTCTGCAACGATCAAAGCTCTGGGAGCAATAACAAATGCTATTGCGCCTCGCTCCTCCCTGTGCATGGCCGCAGTCTGCGATGCGGTCGACTGCCTCAGCGAAGCATCAGCATGAAGCCGCCGCCAGCCCGTTTTATCGATCCGGCTTCCTGATCTTCGGACCGGGCGGAATGTCAGCGGAGGCGCCATCGAGGCGCAAGTTCGCAACGTAGATGTCCACGCCGTCGGCGTTCTGCACGGTGACCGAAAGGGACATGTGATCACCGTTGGGCAGCTTTTCGCGATTCAGGGCCGCCAGCAGTTCCTTCGCGGCATTTCGCGCGCTTTGGTCGTCGGGTAAATCCGTACCCTCCTCGTCGATTTCGAGCTTCTGTCCATCGCGCGTGTGAAAGAAATAGCTGGGCATGCCTGCCTAATGCAGCCAAGGCAAACCTGTTCCTCAATCGTCTTTGATTTTGGCGGCGCCGGGTTGGAGATGCAAATAATCCGGATCGAACTCAGCCAAACTGCAAAGGCCTTTCCAGTCCAGAACCGTCAGTCGATTGGCCCTGATCCGAACAAGTCTGGCTTCCCGGATTTCCCGGAGCTTCTTGTTCATGTGAACCGTCGACAGGCCGAGCGCGTCGGCGATCTCAGGCTGTGTCAAAGGCAAATTGCAGGTCACGCCGTCGGACAAGCCGATCGCCGTCATCTTGGTGATGAACTCGCAGAGCAGATGGGCGATCCGGCTCGGCGCCGCGCGGCGCCCGATACCGACCATCCACTCACGATAAATCGAGGCTTCGATGAGCGTTTCGCGCCAGAACGCTTCCGATATCCGATAGGAAGCCCGCGTAAGAGACCTGACCGCTTCGTGCGGGATGAGACCGACCACCGCCGGCGTCAGCGTTCCCAGGCAATGATCCATGCGCTCGATCAGGAGAGAGTGGATGTCCGGAATGTCGCCGGGAAGGTGGAGCGACAATATCTGCCGCGCACCGTCGCCAACGATCTTGTAGCGACAGACCAGCCCTTCGGCGACGAGGCAACACTGCTGCGTGAGTTCTCCTTCGCGGACAATGTCGTGATTGGCTTCCAGGCGCTTCAAGGTGAGCGGCAGTTGCAGCAGTTTCTCCCGCTCGGCCGGGGGTAGGGGGACATGGGTTTCCAGCTTGAGAACGAGCCGTTCCAGATAGTGCTGCTTGTCCATTCGTTTCCTGCCACGTCGGATGACGTCTCGCAGATATGAGATCGTGCCGTCTCGCGCTGCATCAAATGCTATATGAGCCGCAGCGTTATGAAAGCTCCCGATTCTGATTTCGGCATGGATCGGTTGTTGGAGCTGCCGGCCTCTTGGCACGGCGGTGTGCTTGCTGGCTGGGTTGTGCCTTCCGAGGAAGCGTGACAGCGCGCTGATGCTCAACGAATGAAGTCATGCACCATGTCAGATCTGCGATCGAGCGAGGCTGGAGAGCCAGTCCGAGAATTTCTCGCTGGGTGAACGGCTTTGCCAGTCCGAGAAGGTATAGGGGCGGGAGGCTGCGGCATCCTTGTCGAACAAGGCCGTCTGGGTTCTGGCGAAGTCCCGATCGAACAGGTTGATGTTGGCTTCGTCGTTCAGCCTGAGGGCGCGGTCGTCGATATTCGTCGAGCCGACGGAGGCCCAGACATCGTCGACGATGACGAGCTTGCAGTGAAAGAAGGTCGGCTGATACTCGCTGATCTTCACGCCGGCCTGGAGCAGGTCGCCCCAGAGGTGTCGCGACGCCTTCCTGACGATACGCGCATCCGTGCGGGGCCCCGGCACGATGATCTCGATCTCGACGCCGCGCTTGCGGGCTTCGAGAAGCTGCTGGCGCGTCAGGTCGTCGGGAACGAAATAGGGCGTCGCGATGCGAATGCTCTTCTGCGCGGCGGCGAGCGCGGTCATCAGCATGAGATGCAGGGTATTGCGCTGATGGGTCGAGCTGACGACGACCTGCGCGGCGTGGTCGCCTGCCGGGGCGATCTCCGGAAAGAAGCGGTCGCCCAGGAGCAGCTCCCCGGTCGCCTCGATCCAGTGCTCGGCAAAGGCGGCCTGGAATTCCGCCACGGCCGGCCCTTCGATGCGATAGTGAGTGTCGCGCCATTCGTTTGGCGTGCGCGCATCGCCGTTCCATTCATCGGCGATGCCGACGCCGCCGGTGAAACCCACACGCCCGTCGACGACAAGCAGCTTCCGATGGGTGCGGTTGTTGACCCGGTCGAGCGTGTACCAGGTGACCGGGCGGAACCGGACGACCTCGACGCCGGCGTCTTGCATCCGCTGGATGAGCTGCTCGTCCATCGGCAGGCTGCCGACCCAGTCGAGCAGCACCTTTACGCTCAATCCATCCCGTGCCTTTGCCGAAAGGGCATCGGCAAACTCCTCGGCAATGGCGCCGCGCCAGTAGATATAGGTCTCGAAGCTGATCGTCTGCCGCGCCTCGCGAATGGCTGTCAGCATCGCGGGGAAGATTCTGATCCCGTTGACCAGCGTCTCGACCTTGTTGCCGGGCACGTAGTTCGAGCCGAAGAGGGCGCCCATCGACGTCCTGAGCTGACGATCCGACGAGGCAAGGTGATGGGGTAGCGGTTGCTTCAGCTCCTGCGGCTCCGGCAGCAGGTTGCCGACGACGAGACAGCCCACGATACCCAGAACGGCCGAGATGAGCGCGATGACGAGAGGGTGCCGTCGGAGCGTCATGGGCATGCTGGCTTGAAAGGGAGGGGCATCAATTGCGTGCCGGTTCGTTCTCAAAGGCTGTGTGACCAAGCCAACGTGGCCGGCGATCTTAGAACACCATCCAAGTGACCCGGTTCCCGCGAATAGGCCGGCCGTGGGGAGGGGCAACGGATTTCTTTGAAGGCAACGGATTCTGGAGCGAGGGAACGTGCTCGGCCGGCCGGCGTTCGATCAAGATGACCGCATCTCTCGAAGGCGGGCCTGCATGACCGAGAATCACACGCCGCCGCCTCGGAAGGCTGGTAGAGCCGCCTTGATGATCGTCGCCGTCATTGCGGCGATGATCGTAGCGATCTTCGTGGGCTTCAACTTCTATCACGCCGATACGCTTCGCGAGCGTCAGTCTGGTCAAGTCGATCGGCGCGATGGGCCGAAGAGTCGTACCGACCTTCAAAAGCTGCCGGCACTACGACAGTAAAAGATCGTCGCCATCGACAGGCAGGAGCGGAGACAAGGCCTGTCTCAACCTGTGCCTGTCTCGATGTCATCACGCGGACGAGACGATGACAGCGCGCCGCTTCCCGGGGTCTTTGCCTTATCCGTCGCCCCTTCCGTGGCGTGCGGACCATCCGGCGGTGTCAGCTTGTCGCCCTTTCCATCCCGATCAGACAGGTGGCCCTCGACCCGCTCGCGGGCTCGGTCGAAATCGGTCTCTGTCTTCTGGCTTGCAGACATTGTTCGCTCCTCGCGCTCTTGTCCCGTTCAGCGCTTCGCGGTGCCGGGAGCGGCCATCTTGCGGTGCTGCTCGGCCAGGACGCTGGCCGGAGTCACATTCGCGATCGCGGACTGAAGCTTGTTGTACCAGCCGCTGACGACATCGCCTTCTCCCGCCATCATCGCGTCGAACCCGGTCTTCGCGACCTCGGCAGGGTCGTCCTTCACATCGGTGCCGACCTTGGTGTCGAGCATGTCGGCGCGCTCGAAGAACTCGGTTTCCGTCGCGCCCGGCATCAGGCAGGTGACGGTCACGCCGGTCTCGGCAAGTTCGGCACGGATCGCAAAGGAGAAGGAATCGAGGAACGCCTTCGTGCCGTTATAGACGGCCTGGAAAGTACCCGGCATGAAGCCGGCGATCGAGCCGGTGATCAAAATGCGGCCGGCACCGCGATCGCGCATGTCGCGGGCGATCTTCTGGATCAGATAGACGGTGCCGGTGACGTTCGTGTCGATGACATAGCGGATATCCTGCCAGTCCTGATCGACGAAGGCACGGCCGAGGCCCCGCCCTGCATTGGCGAGCAAGGCATCGACGGCGCGACCCCGAAGGGCGGCGTAGAGCTTGTCGCAGCCTTCGGTCGTCGCGAGATTGGCTTCGACAGCCTCCACGGCCACGCCCATCCGGCGCAACTTGTCGCCGGCCTGGTGGATCTCCGCCTCGTCGGCTGCGATAACGAGGTCGAAGCCTTGCCCGGCACATTGCAAGGCGAGTTCATAGCCGATGCCCGAGGAGGCGCCGGTGACCACGGCGAGCTTGGTCGTTGGCGTTGCCTGTCCCATGGAATGCTCCTTTCACGGGGTCATGATGGCCTTGATGCAGCCGTCCTGCTTGGCGCGAAATGTCTTGTAGAGCTCGGGGCCTTCCTGAAGCGAAGCCCGGTGCGTGATGACAAAGCCGGGGTCGATCTTCCCGTCCTCGATCAGCTGGAGCAGCTTCGGCATGTAGTGCTGAACCGGCGTCTGGGCCATGCGGAAGGTCAGGCCGCGATTGATCGCCGATCCCATCGGTATCTTGTCGAGAAAGCCGCCATAGACGCCGACGATCGAGACGACGCCGAAATTGCGGCAGCAGTGGATAGCCTGGCGCAGCACATGCGGCCTGTCCGTGCCCATGAAGGTCGCGACCTTGATCCGGTCGAGGATCGAATCCGCGCTTGCCATGGTTTCCGGCTCGGTGCCGACAGCATCGATGCAGGCATCGGCGCCGCGCCCGGCGGTCAGCTCCATGATGCGTTCGTAGATATCCTCACTCATGAAATCGAGCGTGAGCGCGCCGCTCCGGCGCGCCAGTTCGAGGCGCTCAGGCACCGTGTCGATGGCGATCACCCGCTCGGCGCCGAGCAGGAAGGCGCTTTTGATCGCGAATTGTCCGACCGGCCCGCAGCCCCAGATCGCGATGGTCTCGCCGCCTTGGATATCGCAGAACTCGGCTGCCATGTATCCGGTCGGGAAGATGTCGGATAGGAACAGGACCTGCTCGTCGGAGAGACCTGACGGAACCTTGAGGGGGCCGATATCGGCATAGGGCACACGCAGATATTCCGCCTGGCCGCCCGAATAGCCGCCGAGCAGATGCGAGTAGCCGAACAGCCCAGCCGGTGAATTGCCCCAGAGCTTGGCGGCCTTTTCCCGGTCGGGGTTCGAGCGCTCGCAGGCGGAGAAATAGCCGCGCTTGCAGAAAAAGCATTCGCCGCAGGAGATCGTGAACGGCACGACGACGCGGTCACCAACCTTCAGCTTGCTGTTCTCGGAGCCGACTTCGACGACCTCGCCCATCGTCTCATGGCCGATCACGTCTCCGCTTTTCATCTGCGGGATGACGCCGTCGAAGATGTGAAGATCGGAACCGCAGATGGCGCAGGCCGTCACCTTGATGATGGCATCGCGCGGGTGCTCGATCGCAGGATCAGGCACCGCCTCGCAGCGTATGTCGTTCTTTCCATGCCAAACCAGAGCCTTCACGGTACCCTCCCGACGGAGATGGAACTGGCTGTCCCGCCCGAAAGCGGGACAGCCATAGCCAGATCAGCTCTGACCGCCCTTGCGGCCGGCCTCGGAGGCGCGTTCGCGATCATTGGCGAAGTTGCTGGAACCGCCGCGGTTGCCATCGCCGCCTTGCTGGCCGCGGTCGTTGCCGCTCGCCTGCTGCTGACGATCGCCGCCGCTGCTTTCGCCACCCTTGCGGCCGGCCTCGGAGGCGAGGTCGTGATCCTGCGAGAAGCTGCGCTTCTCGGCCGGCACGCTCTGGCCGCCCTTCGACGCGATATCGCGTTGCTTGTCCTCGTCCATGGAGCCGAAGCCGCGCTGGTCGTTGTTGTTTGCCATGGCAAACCTCCAATTGTTCGGTGCAGGGAGAACCCGAAGGCTCGGGAGACGAACGGATGGAGGCTCGAAGATGTTCGCGGGCTCTGGAGCTCGGTGCGCTAACGCACTGATCGCGCCGATATGTCGAACCGTACGCTCGCAGATCTATTTAAGGGCGGCGATGTAACGGGGTTGCGATCGGGCACGGCGCCAGTGCCCGCTTCTCAGATGACGCCTTCGATGAGGCCGAGATTCATGGCCTCGTTGGCCTCGATATACCAGTTCTCGGGCGCCAGCTTGAGCACCTGCTCCATGCTGACCGACGAACCGGCGATGAGGTTCTGGAAGCCTTCGTTCTGGATCTGGATCGAATGCTCGATCTCGTTGAGCTTCGCTTTGAGGTTGGCGATGCACATGGTCAGAGGACCGTCGAGGATGACATTGGCCTGCAACTTGCGCTCGTGGATCATGAGCCGTGTGCCGCGCGTCAGGTAACGGTTCGGGCGGGCGAAGAAGCTCATGAATGTGGCGCCGGCCGAGTAGATCGCAGCCTTGCCGAGGAAAACGAAGCGCCGGTTCGGCTCCTGCTCGCTGTGGAACCGAATATCCTCTCCCATCATCCGAGCCACCTCTGGGTCGCCTCCCAAGGTGCTGAGCTCGATGACGACGACGCCTTCCAGCGGCGCCGTCATCAGACGATCCCGGAAGAAGGCATACATCAGGTTATCGACGACACCGGCCAGCAGGATCGGCGGGTTCAGGAAATCCCGAGCTTGCAGCGGGCGGAAGAGATCGGGCGCGGCATCGTCGGGCCCGGCGGATGTGGGCAGGCTCATTCTCATTCCATCAGTCGGTTGATTTGGCGCCGAAACTCGCGAGCCCTGCGGCCAGTTCCCACGTGGAACCGGATGGCGGCGCCCGCGCTCAGCTTCCGACCGTGCTGTGCCGAACGTTTCCTGGCGGCCGGGCTGTGGATCGGAAACCATCGGTCGCCCGCGGGGTTGAAGATGGTGGCTTTGATGGTCCGGAGCCACTTCACAAAGCGAGGACACGCAATGCTCACACGCGGGAAAAACAAGCTGGACGAGAAGCTGGATCAGCAGGCGAAGACGGGAAAGGCCGCGCAACGCGATGCGAAAGGCCAGTTCGCTCCGACGGAAGCCGATCCGAACGCAGGCGGCCTGGTCAGTGCCAACCCGGTGGTGCTCTCAGGATCGGGCGACGCGACGCAAGGCGAAGGTCACGGGCGTGAGCGCGATACCAAGGGATCGAAGTCGGGATAAAAGCCCTTTGCTTCAATCCTTGTGCAGTTTGCCGAGAAATTCCGGCACGCCAGCCATCGGAAGATCGTCGATATCGAGCTTGCCGGAAGGCAACTTCGATTCCTTCTCGAGCATCTGCCGGCCTGCCTCGGCGATCTGCTCCGGCAAGTCCATATCCTCCTGAAGATGCCACTCCACCTTGTCGCGGGGCTCCTTCGAACGTTCGCAGAGCTGCGCCATCCAATCCTGACCGGGATAGCGGCTGCCGAGTTCGACTGCGAGAGCTCGTCCCTTCATGGTCGTTTCCTTTTCAAACGCTTGCAGCGGAGCGCGCGAAGCGATGCGCGCCGCGATCGGCAAACAGGCATCGCAGCAGAAAGTTCGGCTGGTGGGCGATCTGTCTGCGAGCGCACCAAGGAGTCGTCAGTTTCTGACGCGTAGCTCGCAATTGGCGAGATAGCGGCATATGCCGATTTCAAGCGCGGCCCGCTCGCGGCTTCGTGGAGAATTCTCTCCTTCGATTTCCAGCCCCCTGAGGCGTGACAGTGCGTCGCGAAACTGCTCCGGCGTGACGATGGCATCTAGGGAAAACGTTGGGTCGAGGCGATCGGTCGGGCTCTGCATGGCATGGCCTCCTGCTTGAGCCTGTCCTTGTCGGGCGCCATCCGCCTTTACCCAGGTTAGAGCAGTGCGAATTTTCGCGGGATTTCGGCGATGTCATTAACCTGTGATGCAAAAGGCCGTGTCACTAGGGCTGTGGCGGTGTGATGGAACCGGCTGGCAAGCGGGGCCGTTTCGACGGGGCTTGCCCGATCAGGACCCGCACCATGCCACGCTACTTCATCGACACATCCGACGGGCAGCGACCGCTCATCGACAACGTTGGGCAGGAGTTCCCCGATGCGGAGGCAGCACGGAGGGCCGCGCTCGACGCCCTGCCCGACATGGCGAGGGACGAGCTGCCGAATGGAGATCACAGGACTTTCACAGTTTCCGTGCGCGACACCAGCGGCAAGGCTATCTACAGCGCCAAGCTGATGCTTGAAGGCCATTGGCACAATTACCGTTAAGCGGCCGAAATACGCTTTGCGTGAGCGGCGCGTGATGCGCCGGATCGCCGGTCGCGGCGATCAACGGAACAGCGGCACGAGCTGTTCGTCGAGAACCGAGCCCAGTCTCTCGTTCCATGGAATTCGGATCGTGCAGGATGTGCCGCGCTCATGATGGAATAGCGAGGTCTGCGCCCCGAGTTCGTGAAACAGCATTGCTGTCAAAGTCTGTGTTCCGAAACCTGCCTCCGACGAAGGACATGATTCAGCACCGCTTTCCCGCCATTCCAGCACAAGCTCGTGGTGCTGTGATTTGTCTTCGAAATGCCATCGGATACGGAGTCTTCCGTCATCCAAGCCCAAGGGGCCGTGTTCGATGGCATTGAGCGCGAGTTCATGAAACGCAAGAGCGATGCTCTGTCCTGGCCGGGCATTGAAGCGCACGGTGGGCCCTGAGAGCTCCAGCCGCTCTCCTTCCAGTACACGAAACCGGGTCAGCTCCTCCGACAGGAGCGAATGCAGGTCGATCGAGCCCTGATCGTCGGCAGCAGCCTGAGCTCGGGAGATGGCTTCGACGCGCTCAGCGAGATGCGCAACGTAGCTGTCGATGCTCGTTGCGCGATGGGCCGACTGCCTGATGACCTGCAGCAACAGTGCGATGGTCGAGCGCATACGGTGGCGTAGCTCGGCCGGCGCGTTGGCAGCTTCCAGCAGGCGACGGAGGCGTCTGTTGTCGACGCGCAACCGCTGAATTTCTTCTTGCAGGACCCGCTCATCCATGAGCTACCTCCGGGGTCCCGGACAACAAGGAAGCAGAATAAACCGGTTCGACCTGGGCAAGATCGAGCAGTTCGCGCAGGCGTAGGATTTCGAAGCGACGACCATGCCAAGTGATGAGCCGGCGCCGACGCAAATCCATGAGCGACCTATTGATGTGGACGGCCGATAATCCCAGCAGGTCCGCCAGATCGGCTTGTGTGACCGGCAGGTCGAAACTCCGTTCATCGACCAACCCGACGGCTTTCAATCTGGAGTAAATCTCGCACAGCATGCAGGCGAGGCGTTCGCTCGCACTGCGCCGGCCGAGACTGACGATAAGTTCGCTGGCGAGGTCACGCTCAAGATAAAGGTCAAGCCAAAGGGCATCCTCGATGGTTGGGTGAGCCAGGGCAAGAGAGCGTAGCGCTCGCGGCGAAAGCTCGCAGACCGTAGCTGGCGTCAGAGCCATCAGCGAGCAGGACCATCTCTGCGGCGTGATGCCGAAAGGCTGAGAAAAATCGCCTGGAAGCAGGAGGCCCGTGATTTGGCGATTGCCATTTGCCAGAACGCGATAGCGGCAGGCCCAGCCGCTCAGAACCAGGATGAGACCGCCGCGTGGGCTGCCCTCGTCTGCGAGATCAGTCCGCGGCTCGACCCGCCGAGCTGGCGTGCAAAGCCCGACCAGCGCCGCACGATCTTCCGGCGACAGCTCGATGCCGAGACTGAGCTTTCTTAGAAAAAAGTCATGATGCTCCGCCATCAGCGTAAAACGATCGAATGGCATGAGCGTTCCGCCACTGTACGGAGCCGTACAGTGGCGTGGTCGTTGTCGGCTCGCTCAGGCCGCTTTTCGGTTGACGCCGCTGAGGGCGAGCTTCGACAGCTTCTTGTCGGTGGCGTCCTCCTCGTCGAGCGTCTGCTGGAGAAGGGAGGCGCAATCCTCGCGGCCGAGTTGCTTGGCCCAAGCGACGAGGGTGCCGTAGCGCGTGATCTCGTAATGCTCGACGGCCTGCGCGGCGGCGATCAATGCGGCATCCAGCACCTGCTTGTCGGCCACGTCTCCGGCGATATCGCTGGCTTCTTCGAGGATGCCGTCGATCGCGGGGCAGGTGACCCCCTTTTCCTCCGCGCCGTGCAGGCGAAAGACCTGTTTCAGCCGGTCGATATGCCCGTCGGTCTGACGAAGATGCATTTCGAATCCGCTTTTCAGCTCGGAGTTCGTCGCCTTCGCGATCATGTCGGGAAGCGACTTCCTGATCTGGTTCTCCGCATAATAGATGTCCTGAAGCGTGTGGACGAAGAGGTCGTCCATCGTTGCGATGTCCTTTGAAAACCAACCCATCGTCATCTCCCGTTTTGGGGTTGCGTATTCCCACAAAACGGGACGGCGCCGCAGGCGTTCCCTTTGTCCCGCGCCGAATGTTCCAATGCGTACAAATTACGAGAAAAGGCCGGAACCTCGGAGGTGCGTTGCCGGTTTGCGACCCGCACAACAGATGGTGACGGCAGGAATAGGCATGTCGTGCAGATACCAGCGTCCCCGACGCGATGCGTGTCGATGATGGAGACGGTTCGCTTCGGTGCCTGGAGGACTGGCTCGGCTGCGACGTTCAGGTTATGGGCGCCCGCGCTCGCGACGGTTTCGATCGACATCGACGGAGAACCGGTTAGCCTTCCGATGGCCGCGACCGGCGGCGGCTGGTTCGAGCACCGCGCCGATCTGCCGTTCGGAACCCGTTACCGCTATCGCTCTCCGGACGGGCTGACCTTCCCGGACCCCGCCTCGCGCCAGCAGAAGGGCGGGGTTCATGGCTGGAGCGTCCTTACTGACTCGGCTTATTCCTGGCGCTGCGGCGGCTGGTGCGGCAGGCCTTGGCGTGAGACTGTACTATACGAAATTCATCCCGGCCTTGCCGGCGGCTTCGCAGGGATAGCCGCGGAATTGCCGCGTCTGGCCCAATTGGGCGTCACGGCCGTCGAGCTCATGCCCATCGCCGATTTCCCGGGCGAGCGGTCATGGGGTTATGACGGCGTTCTACCTTTCGCGCCCGCCGCCGCATACGGATCTCCCAGCGAATTGAAGCGACTGGTCGATCAGGCGCATGAACTCGGCCTTGCGATCCATCTCGACGTTGTTTTCAATCATTTCGGCCCGGATGGCTGCTATCTGCACGCTTATGCGCCGCAATTCTTCCACCCCGGCAGCCATACGCCATGGGGTGCGGCGATCGACTTCGATCGCCCGGAGGTCCGCGCTTATTTCATCGCCTGCGCGATCCAATGGCTGGACGAGTACCGGTTCGATGGGCTGCGGCTCGACGCCGTCCATGCCATCCCCTCGCTCGATTTCCTCATGGAGTTCGGACGGGAGGTCCGTAATGCCATTCCGGCGGAGCGCGATATCCAGCTCGTTGTCGAGAACGACGCCAACGACTCCCGGCTGCTTTCGCATTTCGACGCGCAGTGGAACGACGATTTCCATCACGCCGTTCATGTCCTGCTGACGGGCGAGGCCAGCACCTATTACGGCAGCTTCGCCGCCGAACCGGCCCGCCATCTTGCGCGCGTGCTGGCGGAAGGCTTCGCGTTCCAGGGTGAGATCGCTTCTTTCAGCGGCGAGCCGCGCGGGCGGTCAAGCGCACATTTGACGCCCGATCGCTTCGTCAACTGCCTGCAGAACCATGACCAGATCGGCAACCGCCTCTTCGGCGAACGCCTGCTGGCCCTGGCCGATCCGGCCGCGGTCAGGGTCGCCGTCGCGCTGCTGCTGCTGACCCCACAGATTCCGCTGATCTTTATGGGCGAAGAGGAGGGTAGCCGCGCTCCCTTCCTGTATTTCACCGATCATCACGAGGAGCTCGCCCAAGCTGTCAGGGAAGGTCGCAGGCGCGAATTCGCTCATCTCGATCCAGAAGGGGAGCGACCGCTTTTCGATCCCAATTCCGCGGCAACCTTTGCTGCCAGCAAGCCCGTCGCCGCCGATGATAGCGTCGAATGGAACGCGTTCTACCGGCAGCTCATCATGCTCAGGCGCGACCGGATCGTCCCTCATCTCGACGACTGCCGCAGCCTGGGCGCAGCAGTGCTAGGCCCGGCCGCCGTTCGGGCGTCCTGGGCCCTTGGTGGAGGGATTTTGACGCTCATGGCGAATTTCGGCGACGATGCTGTGGCCGGTGGCCTGGCGGACGGCGCGGCGATCTTCGCTCTGGGCGAGGTGGAAAATGGAGCGGACGGCCTGCGCCTCGGGCCCAGGTCGTTCCGCGCCTTCCTGTCGTAGGGCGGTTACCTGCTCAGCGATGGCCCAGCAGCACGCGGCAGCCGAGCCCCCGATCCGCGAGCTTTACCTGTCTCTCCGAAGCCGGTGGCCCGAGGAGCGGCTCCCAGTGCGAGGCCGAAGCCGGCAATGTGACGCCGGTATCGCCCCACCGTTCCCCGCGCAGAGAAAGCGCTTCATCGACATCCGCCGCTGCACAGCCGATCGGCAAGACGACCGCGAGCACCGCTTCCTCTGTTTCGCGGCAGAATGCGATCGCGTCGCCGGCCCTTGGCCCTCTCACGGAAAGAGGGTGATAGCTGCCGCGCTTGAACAATGCGGGATGGCGCCGCCATGCAGTCAGGAGCCGGTGCAGAAGATATTGCTTGATCCAGCCGTCTTTCCAGGCGGCGCGGAGGCGATCTTCATCGATGCCCTGCAATAGCGCCGACTCACGCACCGCGAAGTCCACGGGGTGCCGGTTGTCCGGGTCGACCATGCTCAGGTCCCAGAACTCGCTGCCCTGGTAGATATCCGGGACGCCTGGAGCGGTGCACTGGAGAACGGTCTGCGCGAGACCATTGAGAGCGCCGGCCGGGCCGATCTGCGCGAGATAGCGCTTGAGCGTATCGTGGAAGCCCCGGTTGCCGCGCGGGTCCAGGAGGGCATGCAGGAAATCCTCGGCGAGCTGTTCATAGGCCTGATTGGGCGCGGCCCAGCCGGTGCGCAGCTTTGCCTCGCGCAAGGCCTTGCGCCACCACCCACCGATGCGGTCGGCGTAGTCACCGGCGATCCCATTAGCCGGCCATGTGCCGATGAGCATTTGGTAGAGCATGTATTCGTCGCCCCGGTCCAAGCCGTCCGGCCGGATCGTCGCGTTGATTGCAAACCAGCCTTGCACCTCGTCCATCCAGGACTGCGGGTCCCGGCTGATCGTCGCGAGGCGGGCGCGGACGTCGGCGCCGCGCTTGTGATCGTGCGTCGACAAGGCGAGCATGGCGGCAGGCTGGAGATGAGCCCGCTCGGCCATCGCCCGATGGAATTCTTCGACGGGCAGTGTCAACCGCGCAGCATCGAAGCCGACATCGTTGCGAGAGAGCAGCCGTCCATAACGATAGAAGGCCGTATCCTCGACGCTGCGGGCGGCGAGCGGCGAGGTCAGCTGGTTGAAGCGCCGGATCACCGCGCGCCTGGCACGCGGTTCTAAAGTCATCTCCATTCCGGTCAAAACGGCCTCGATGAAGTCGATCGCGAGCAGCTCGGCCTGCGGTTGCGCGCGTGCGGCGGCCACAGCCTCGTTGAAGCCGGAACCGGGATCTTCCGGGGCGCAGCCGCCGGTCAGATAGGTGCGATAGCAACGCATGTGGCAGGTGATAGCTGCGAGGGCCCGCTTCATCGCGCCGCGAGGGATGTCGGCCTCGCGGCCTGCAGCCTGGGAAAGCATCATCAGGCGGCCCGTAATCGCTTCAAGCTGCCCGTCGAAAGCATGGTCCAGCATCTCGCGGCGTGCCGCGATTTCCTCGTCGTCGAAGTTCGCGGGCCGGCCGCTGAGCTCTGACCAGAACAGGCCGAGCCTGTTCTCTTCATCTGCTGCATGCAGAACCGCGCTGGCCTGATCCATGAAGTCGTAGCCCGTCGTTCCATCGGTTTGCCAGTCCGAGGGAAGTGCCTCGCCGGATGCCAGGATTTTCTCGACCACGATCCAGGCTGGACCGGGTGCAGCCCAGTCCGGGCGTCGCGGTGCCAGCGCCGAGAGACGGGCTCGCAGAGCCCTGCAATAGCCGGCAGGATCGGCCAAGCCGTCGACATGATCGATACGCAGGCCGTCGATCCAGCCCCCTTCGTAAAGCGAGAAGGCAAGGCGATGGGCCGCCTCGAACGCGTCCCGTTGCTCCATCCGCATGCCGGCAAGCTGGGTGATATCGAAGAAGCGACGCCAGTTGAGCCGGTCGCCGGCATTGCGCCAGTAGTCCAGATGAAAATGCTGTCGTTCGATCAGAGCACGCAGGGCGTCAGGATCGCGCCGGGCCTCTGGGAAGTAACCGCGCAGCTCGGCGTCATCCTCCGGCCGGATCGGAAAGAGATGCTCGCCATAGCGCAGGGCGAAACCACTCCTCTGGGGATCCTCCTCCAGCATGATCTTCCCAGCGGCAAGTGCCTCCTCGAAGGGTTCCCCGAGGAAAGGCGCGTGGATCCGTCCGTCGAGTAGCGGATCGGCATCGTCGAAGTCGATGTCGAACCAGTCTGCATAGCGACTGCCGCGCCCGTTCTTGAGCAGGTCGAGCCACATCGCATTGTCGTCGCCGCCGACGGCGACATGGTTCGGCACGATGTCGAGGACGATGCCGATCCCTTCGGCGCGAAGCGCCTCGGCCATAGACAGGAACCCGTCCATCCCACCGAGCTCCGGGTTGACCTCGTCATAGCTGATGACGTCGTAGCCATGCAGCGAGCCGGCGCGGGCGGCCAGGATCGGCGAAGCATAGGCATGGCTGATCCCGAGCCTGCGCAGGTATCCGGCCAGCGCCGCGCCGCGCGCGAAGGGAAAGTCTTTGTGGAACTGCAGCCGATAGGTCGCCAGCACCGAATAGGCCTGCGTCACGATACCCCCGTTTCCGCCGGCCGATCCGAGCAGCCGCCGCCGATCCAACGCGCTTTCGAGGCTTTGGGTTTCGCAGCCTAGCGATCACGCCCAGCGCTCAGAAAAGGATGCGTCGGAACATCGCAGCTCGTCTGCGGAACCCGGCATATCGAGGCGCGTTCAGCCGCCGGAGGTGAACCATGCAAGTTGCTCCGATCCGTTCCCCGATCGACATGCTGCGCGCGCAATCCCGCCTGAAGATGCTGGGCGCATGCACGCCCGGCTCCTCAGACGAGATCGAGAGCGCTGCCTTGCGCGATGCTATCGAGCATTACCGCTGCGTTACGGAAACGCTGGATCTGTCTCGGCGGCCGCCAGGTGTCGTCAGGCCGTCTCACGCCTGAATGATCAATTTGAGCGGTTGTCTCCCAGCGGCGCCAATCGGTCGCGGAGACCCTCGCCATCGAGCACCCGGGCGGCGTTGCCTTCCAGACGGTGGCGCCAGTTCGGCTTCTCGACAGTCGTGCCGGGGACATTGGGCTGTACTCGCAGGCCGAGGGCATCCTCGATCGGCACGATCTTCAGGGTGCAGGGCGTCGCCGCGACATAGCGGATCGCTGCATCGACGACAGGGGCGGTATCCTCCGGCGGCGGCCGCTCGCCTTCCGCCAACCCGGCATCCCTGAATGCGCCCCAGAGCACGCCGCGATCCCAGGCCCTGACATTCTCAGCTTCGCCTGTCTCACCCGGCGCGTCGAGATCGGAACCCGCCCACCAGCCGGCAGTCGGCACGAGGTCATGGGTGCTGGTCAGAGCCACCGCATCGCGATCCCAATCCGATGGCCCGATATAGCCATACTGGGAACGTTCGAAGCGCAGGACGCGCAGCCCCGCCACGCCCTGCTCGCGCAGGTCGTCGCGGAAGCCATAGGGCAGGGTGCCGAGATCTTCGCCGATGACGATGGCGCGATGGCGCCACGATTCGAGCGCGATCAGGCGGAACAGCGTCTCGGAGGGAAAGCTGACATAGGCGCCGTCGAGCGCGCCAGCGCCTTCCGGGACCAGCCAGAGCCGGCTCATCCCCATGACGTGGTCGATCCGGATCCCGCCGACATGACGCAGGCTAGCCCGCAAGGTCTCGATGAAGGGCGCATAGCCGCTGGCCGCGAGACCGCGCGGTGAGAAGGTGGTCAGCGCCCAGTTCTGGCCATCGGCCGCGTAATAGTCCGGCGGCGCTCCGATGCTCAGCCCGTGCAGGATCTCGTCCTGACGGCTCCAGGCGTGGCTGCCGGCGCCGTCCATGCCGATGGCGAGATCGGCGATGAGCCCGACGGTCATGCCGGACTCCCGGCAGGCGCGCTGGGCGTCGCCATAGGACAGACTCGTCAGCCATTGCAGGAAGAGCTGGTAGCGGACGTCGTCGGCATGGGCTTCTGCGAAAGCCGCCACCTGTGGACTGTCCGGATCGCGATAGCTGGGCTGCCAGTTCCGCCAGGAGCGCAACGTGGGATCGCGCGCGAGCTCGGCCGCGTGCAGGACTTCGAAGATCGCGTGGGAGCGCAGCAGCGGCGAGGCTTCCGCGGCATGGCGTTCGAAGGCGGCCCGGCTTTCTCCGGCTTGGTCCAGCCGATCGAAGAGCGCACGCAGGAAGCGGTGCCGGAGCGGCGTCGCGGCGAGCCAGTCGATCCGGTCGAGGCCGGAGAGCCGCTCCATCTCTGCCGCCAATCCCTCGCGCGAGATGACGTCGCGGATCAGGGCGTCGGGCAGAGCTGCGGCGGGATCGGCATGGAGCGGGTTGTAGAAGAGCCGGGTCGAGGGCGAGTAGGGGCTGAACTGACCGGGCAGGGCGCCATAGAGGGCATGGACCGGACTGATCGCCAGGGTATCGGCGCCGAGACGGGCCGTCGCCCGGCCGAGCGCGGCCACGCCGGCGAAATTGCCGATCCCGCCGTCGCCGTCGCTGCGCAGGGAATAGATCTGCGCGGCCAGACCCCAGCCCGTCCGGCCTCCCGACAGATCGGCAAAGGTGACGCAGCGCGCCGGGGCGACGGCGAGCGTGATAGCCTCTTCGCCAACATGGAGGGTGTGATAGCCGGGCGCGTCGAAGGCCGGCAGAACGAGGCGATCGCTCGCTCGTTCTGCCTTGAGAATGCGGCGAGTGCCGTTCTCCAGTTCGGCTTCGAATTCGCCGGCGTCATTGCCGGTCGCGGGCAGGTCAATCGGCTGCCCCACGCGGGCGGTCAGGAAACGCGCGGAGCCCGATAGCGGAAGCGCCTCGACGGCGGCGAGCGAATTGCGCAGAGCTCCGGTGGTGTCGCTGGGCAGGCCGAGCGCGAGCAGGATCGCGCGCAGACTGTCCGGCGAGACTTGTCGCAAGGCGCCGGTCTGGTCGGTCCATTCGGGCGCGATGCCGGCGCGGGCAGCGAGCTGGCGCAAGATGTCGTCGGTCATTCGCCCGCTCCGGCATGCTCCAGCACCAGAAGAGCGAGCGGCGGAAGGGTCAGCGAAAGCGATTGTGCTTGCCCGTGGGAAGCGAGGGGCGTCGTCGCAGCCTGACCGCCATTGCCGAGCCCGGAACCTCCGTAGATTTCGGCATCGCTATTGAGCCGCTCTGCCCAAAGCCCCGCGGCTGCGACGCCGACGCGATAGTCGTGGCGCGGCACCGGCGTCATGTTTGCGATCACCAGCAGCGGGGGCCTGCCGTCGCCGGCCGAGCGCGTGAAGGCGAAGACGGCGTTGGCCTGATCGTCCGCGATCACCCAGCCGAAACCTTCCGCCTGATGGTCGAGGCGGTGAAGCGCGGGGTGTCCGCGATAGACGGCATTGAGATCGCGCACGAGCTGCATTGTGCCGCGTCGGCGAACGTCGTCGTCGGCAGGCCAGGGGAAGGGCGCATCGACATTCCATTCTTCCTCCTGGCCGAACTCGCAGCCCATGAAGAGCAGCTTCTTGCCCGGATGGGTCCACATCAAGGAGAGGCACAGCCGCAGATTGGCGAAACGCTGCCAGTCGTCGCCGGGCATCCGGGAGATGAGCGAGCCTTTGCCGTGGACCACTTCATCATGCGAGATCGGCAGGACGAAGTTCTCGGAGAAGGCGTAGATCAATCCGAAGGTGACGTCGTCGCCGTGATAGCCGCGATGGATCGGGTCCCGCACGAAATAGCGCAGGGTGTCGTGCATCCAGCCCATGTTCCATTTGAAATGGAAGCCGAGTCCGCCGTGATGGACCGGCGCGGTGACGCCAGGCCAGGCCGTCGATTCCTCTGCGATCGTGATGGCGCCGCGCCCGCGTGCGCCGACCAGGGTGTTGAGTTCCTGGAAGAAGGAGATCGCCTCTAGGTTCTCGCGACCGCCGAGATGGTTCGGCACCCATTCTCCAGGCTCGCGGCTGTAGTCTCGATAAAGCATGGAAGCGACCGCATCGACGCGCAGGCCATCGAGATGGAAAGTCTCCAACCACCATAGCGCCGATGCGATCAGGAAGCCGCGGACCTCGCGCCGGCCGACATTGTAGATCAGCGTGTTCCAGTCGCGATGGAAGCCCTGGCGAGGGTCCTCATGCTCGTAGAGAGCCGTGCCGTCGAAGCGGGCGAGGCCATGCTCGTCCGAGGGGAAATGGGCCGGCACCCAGTCCAGGATCACGCCGATGCCGGCGGCATGGCAGCGGTCGACGAAGCGGGCGAAGGATTCGGGCGGTCCGAGCCTCGCGGTCGGAGCGAAGAGGCCGAGCGGCTGATAGCCCCATGAGCCGCCGAAGGGATGCTCGGTGATCGGCAGGAGCTCGACATGGCTGAAGCCCATGTATTCGAGATAGGGGATCAGCCTGTCGCAGGCCTCTTCCCAACTGCCCATCCTGCCCCATTCCGTCCTGAGCCATGAGCCGACATGAACCTCGTAGATGGCGAGCGGCTCCGCCATCGGATTGGCCCGCTCGCGTCTCTTCAGCCATCCGGCGTCGTCCCATTCGAAATCGGGGGCGGCGGAGACGATCGAGCCGGTGCGCGGCGGTTCCTCGTGCCGGCGGCCAAGCGGGTCGGCCTTCCAGGGGAGCTTTTCGCCGTTCGACCCGGTGATCGCGTATTTGTAAACGGCGCCCGGGCCGATGCCGGGAATGAACAGCTCCCAGATACCCGGTCCGAGCCGGCGGCGCATAGGGTGGCGGCGGACGTCCCAGCCGTTGAAATTGCCGACAACGGCCACCTGGGAGGCATTGGGCGCCCAGACGGCGAAAAGCACGCCGTCGATGCCGTCGAAGCTGCGCGGATTCGCGCCGAGCCGTGTCCCGAGGTCGAAATGCCGCCCCTCGGCGAAGAGATAGATATCGTCCTCGGACAGCGACAGACCGAAGGCATAGGGGTCAGCCGCCTCGACGATGCCATCCGGCCAGGAGATGCGGAGGCGGTAGGGGATATCGGCCGGCGCAGGCGCCTGGAAGACGCCGTCACCGTTCGTGACCATCGGCACCGCGTTGCGCTCCTCACCCTCTCCGGTGACGAGTTCGGCATAGTTGCAGCCGGGCAGGAAGGCGCGCACGAAGCTGCCGCCGGCGAAGCCATGTCGGCCGAGAACGGCGAAGGGGTCGGGATGGCGCCCTTCCTCCAGCAACACCAGATCATGCTGGGCCAAGGCGGGCAGAGAAGATGCAGACTGGCGCATAAGCGGGCTATTCCGAGAACGAGAGGCGTTTCGCCCGGGCTGCGGAATCGGCCATGATGCAACGCAACAGAAGGGCTCCGCGTTCCGCTTCGCCGCCATCGCGAACATGCGAGATCATCTGTCGGAACCAACTATACGGCATGCAGTTCATCCAGCGTGCTTCAGCCGCCTTTCGAGGAGATAGATGATGAGCCGGGAACAGATCGTCCGCGATACCGCCTACGCGATCTGGGAAGCCGAAGGTAAGCCCGAGGGCCGCGATGCCGAGCACTGGCGCCTCGCCGAGGAGCGGGTCACGGCCAGCACCGGTAAAACCGGCAAGGCAGGGAAGCCTGCCAAGGGCAGGGTTTCGGCGACCGTGGACGACAAGCCGAAGGCGACGGTTCCGGTCAAGAAGGCGGCGACCGGGAATGCGGGCGCGCGGAAATCCGCCCCGAAGGCCAAGGGCTGAGTGCTGTCCTGCCGAAGATGCTGCGTGCGTCGTGTTCGGCCTGATCACCATGATCAGGCGGCGAGCGCGCGGGCATAGACATCTGCATAGCGGAAGCTGGGCCGGCGCCAGTCGAAGCGCTTCGCCATGGCATGGTCCCGCATCTGCCGGAACGCGCGCTTGGAGCGGAAGGCTTCGAGCGCGCGGGCGACGGCCCCAGTCAAGCCGGCGCCCGTCAGATTGGAGAACAGGAAGCCCGACAATCCGTCTTCGATCGTATCGACCAGGCCGCCCGTCCGATAGGCGATCGGCAGCGCGCCGGAGCGCTGCGCATACATCTGACTGAGACCGCATGGCTCGAAGCGCGAGGGCATCAGCAGGAAATCGCTGGCGGCGAACAGACGGCGGGCTTCGCCGTCGTCGAAGCCGATCCGCGCAGCGACGGCGCGGGGATATCGGCGCGCCAGCTTCTCGACGGCTTCCTCGATGCGCGGCTCGCCGCGTCCCGTCACAACGAGCTGGCCGCCCTGCGCCACGATCGTCTCGGCAGCCTCCAACGATAGATCTATGCCCTTCTGATGGACCAGACGGGAGACGATCGAGAAGAGCGGGCCCCGCGACTCCGGCAGGTCGAATGTCCGGCGAATGTCTGCGGCGTTCCGCCGCTTCCACTGCCGGATGATCTGGTCTCCGGAGCGGCCGCCTTCGATCAGCGCATTCCAGCTGTCGTCGATGCCGTTGACGATGCCGGTCAACCTGCCTTCCCCCATTCGCGTCTTGAGGAGACCATCGAGGCCGCAGCCGTGCTCGGCCGTGGTGATCTCGTTGGCATAGGTCTCGCTAACGGTGGTGACATGCGAGCCATAGAAGATGCCGCTCTTCAGGAACGAGATTTTGCCGTGAAATTCTGAGCCGTTGATGTCGAAAGCTTGATCGGGAATGCCCAGCAGCCGCATGCGCTGCGGATGATACAGGCCCTGATAAGCGAGATTGTGGATCGTCAGGATCGAGGGCGTCTCCAGCCCCTTCCAGCGCATGTAGCCGGGCGCGAGAGCAGACGGCCAGTCGTTGACATGGACGACGTCCGGCTTCCAGTTCGGGTCGGCCTCGCCGGCGGCGATCTCTGCGGCGGCGAGCGAGAGCCGCCCGAAGCGGACATCGTTGTCACCGAAATCGCCTCCGCCGAAGGGCCCATAGGGCGAGCCGTCGCGATCATAGAGCTCGTCGCAAAGCACGGTGTAGACGATCAGGCCGTCGCTCGTGGTGAAACGGCCGAGCGACCATGGCGGCAGGCCGGCGACGCGTGGCATCTGCCGGACGACGTCCATGGCGGGTTTGGCCTTGCGGACCTGGCGAAAGCCGGGCAGCAGGACGCGCACCTCGCAGAACTTGCGAAGTTGGCGGGGCAGCGCCGTCGAGACCTCGCCAAGGCCGCCGGCCTTGATGAAGTCGCCCATCTCGGACGTCACGAACAGCAGTTTTGTGGTCGCGGCGATCGGTGATGGCTGGTCGGCGATGTCGTCCTTGACGGCGGGGGCATAATGCAAAGCGTGGCCTGACGTAGCGGGGGCGCCTGCGATTTCAGCCAGCTTCAAAACATTTGTCATCGTCACGCCCTTGGCATCCCGCGAAGCACAACAGGTCCGCCGATCCCCGAGTTCCTGCCTCGCAGCGAAATATTTCAGGCAAGATCGGGGCCAGCGGTCCGGAACTGCTGTTGCTGCAGCACGTTGCTGCCATCGCGACGGAAGCGAGGCAGCCTCGCAGCGACGATAGTCCTTTCTGCACGCTGGACACGAAGGTGCTGTGACATGGCGGGAGCAAGACATGGCGGGTTTTGAGATCAAGGCCGGCCGGGCTTCCGAACTCGGCGCTGTGTTCGATGGCGAGGGAACCAACTTCGCCCTGTTCTCGGCTCATGCCGAGCGCGTCGAGTTGTGCCTGTTCGACGAGAGTGGAGAGAACGAGACTGCGCGCATCACTTTGCCGGAATACACGGACGAGATCTTCCACGGCTACCTGCCGGGCGTGGGGCCAGGGCAGCGCTACGGCTATCGCGTCCATGGCCGGTTCGCCCCGGAGGAGGGGCATCGCTTCAACCCGAACAAGCTTCTGCTGGATCCGTATGCGCGGGAGTTTTCAGGAGCGGTCGACTGGAACGATGCGCATTACGGCTACGAGATTGGTGCCGGGGAAGACCGCGATCTCAGCTTCAGCGAACTCGACAGCGCGTCCTACATGCCGAAATGCGTTGTTGTGGACTGGCAAGCCGATCCGCAGCGTCCCGGCGCGCCCGGTCTCGGCTGGGACCGGACCATCTTCTACGAGACGCATGTGCGCGGCTTCACGCAACTGCACCCAGCTGTGCCCGAAGCCCGCCGCGGCACCTTCGACGGCCTCGCCGAGCCGGCCGTGATCGACTACATCAAGAGCCTTGGAGTCAGCACCGTCGAGCTCCTGCCCGTGCATGCCTATCTCGACGACCATCACCTCGTCGCCAAGGGCCTGTCCAACTACTGGGGCTACAACACGATCGGCTTTTTCGCGCCGATGCAGCGCTATCTCGGGCGGGCCGGCCTTTCCTCGTTCCGCGACATGGTCCGCCGCTTCCACGATGCGGGGCTCGAGGTCGTCCTGGACGTCGTCTACAACCACACGGCCGAGGGGAACGAGCTCGGCCCGACGCTGTCGTTCAAGGGGATCGACAACTTCTCCTATTACCGGACGATGCCGGGCGAGCCGCGCTACTATGTCAACGACACCGGTACCGGGAATACGGTCAATACGTCCCATCCGCGCGTGCTCCAGATGGTGATGGACTCGCTGCGCTACTGGGTCGAGGTGATGGAGGTCGATGGCTTCCGCTTTGACCTCGGCACCATTCTTGGCCGTGAGCCGCACGGCTTCGATCCACGCGGCGGCTTCTTCGACGCGATTGGGCAAGACCCCGTCCTGCGCAAGGTCAAGCTTGTTGGCGAGCCCTGGGATATCGGGCCAGGCGGCTATCAGGTCGGCGGCTTCCCGCCAGGCTGGGCCGAGTGGAACGACAAGTACCGCGACACGATCCGTGCCTATTGGAAGGGCGAAGTGGGCATCATCCGCGACCTCGCTGCCCGCATCACCGGATCGGGCGATGTCTATGACCAGCGCGGCCGCCGGCCCTGGGCCAGCGTGAACTTCATCACCGCTCATGACGGCTTCACCCTAGCGGACCTCGTCTCCTACAACGACAAGCACAACGAGGCGAACGGCGAGGATAACAAGGACGGCCACGGCCATAACCTGTCCTTCAACCACGGCGCCGAGGGATCGACTGAGGACGAAGGCATCCTTGCGGTGCGTCAGCGGCAGAAGCGCAATCTGCTGGCGACGCTGCTCTTGTCCCATGGCACGCCGATGCTGCTTGCCGGCGACGAGCACGGTCATTCCAACCGCGGCAACAACAATGTCTACGCCCAGGACAACGAGACTGCCTGGATGCGCTGGGACGAGATCACGCGGCGCGACGAGGCGCTCGCCGGCTTCGTCCAGCGCGTCATCGCCTTGCGCAACGAGCACCCGATCTTTAGGCGGGCGTCCTTCCGCGACGGCTGCCTGCTGCGCTGGGTCAACCCGGCTGGAGGCGATCAACAGGAAGAGCACTGGGACGATCCCGGCGTGCTCGCGATTGGCCTGCTGATGCATATGCCGGATGTCGAGGCCGGCGGCGACGAGGCCCTGATCCTGTTCAACGCCTTTGACGGCGAGGTCGTGTTCAAGATACCGCCGCGGGTGAAGTCCGGTTCGTGGTCGGTCGTGCTGGATACGGAGACCGGCCCGAATTCGGACGAGGGCCGCAAGGGACTGAAGGCGGACCAGGAAATCTCACTTTCGCCGCGGTCCTTGATCATGCTGATGTGATCAGACTTTCCGCCACAGTGTGACGCTGCGGGCGGGCAGCATGCCCTCCATTCGGCCGTCGGAGGTGAATATCTGCTCCCATCGGCCGGCGGGAAGCGTCATCGCGGCCGCATGCATACTACGGTTGAGCGCGATCAGCAGGCTCTCTGTGGCGCCGTGCAGCAGCAAGCAGAAGGCATCGAGACCGGCCCAGTCCTGATCGGCGATCGCTGTCGCGTCGGCTTTCAGCCAGCGCGCATCCGGCGGCTCTCCCGTGCCGGTCAGAAAGGTATCGGCGGCTAGAAGCGGGTGCCGACGACGCAGTGCGGCGAGCGCCGCGACCAGGGCGGTCAGTTCATCGTCGGCCCGCTCCCAGTCCAGCCAGGAGGTCGGATTGTCCTGTGCGTAGGCATTGTTGTTGCCGTGCTGGGTCCGCCCGAACTCGTCGCCCGCCGTCAACATCGGAATACCGCGCGACAGGAAGAGTGTCGCGAGCAGCGCGCGGACGTCGCGACCGCGCGCGGCTTCGATCGATGCGTCGCGCGTTGGGCCTTCGATGCCGCCGTTCCAGCTATGGCTGTCATTGTGGCCATCGCGGTTCTCCTCGCCATTGGCCTCGTTGTGCTTGCGCTCGTAAGAGACGAGGTCGCGCAGCGTGAAGCCGTCATGGGCGGCGATGAAATTGATGCTGGCTTGCGGGCCGCGATGTTTGTTGGCGAAGAGGTCCGACGAGCCGGCCAACCGCGTCGCCAGCGCGCCGGCCATCCCGGCATCGCCGCGCCAGTAACGGCGAATGTCGTCGCGATAGCGCCCGTTCCATTCGGCGAAAGGAGCGGGGAAATCGCCGAGGCGATAGCCGCCAGGGCCGATATCCCAGGGCTCGGCGATCAGGATGGCGTGCGCGAGTTCCGGATCCTGCAGGATGGCGCCGAAAAGCGGTGCATCGGGCGTAAATCCGGTCTCTGTGCGTCCCATCACCGTGCCGAGATCGAAGCGGAAGCCGGCGATGCCGAGGCGCAGCCAGTGCCGCATTGCGTCCATCGCCAGACGCAGCACCGGAGCGCGATTGAGCGCCAGCGTATGGCCGCAGCCGGTATCGTTGACGAGGCGGGCGGGATCGTCGGCGGCATGGCGGTAATAGACGGCATTGTCTAGGCCGCGCAGGCTGACCGTGCCGCCGAATTCATCGCTTTCGGCTGTGTGGTTCAGCACGATGTCGAGGATCACGCCGATGCCTGCCTCGGCATAGGCTGCGCAGAGTGCTGCAAGATCGACCGGCCCGCCAGGCGCGAGCCGCGGGTCGAGCGCGAAGAAGTTAACGGGATTGTAGCCCCAAGCATTGGCGAGCCCGAGCGGCGGCAAGTGGCGCTCGTCCATCCAGGCTGCGACCGGCATCAGCTCGACATGGCTGACGCCGAGCCTCTGCAGATGCGCGATGACGGATGGTTCACGCAGGGCGACAAGTGTTCCCCGCAAGGGCGGCGGGACGGCCGGGTGGCGCATGCTGAAGGATCGGACGCCGAGCTCGTAGAGGAAGGTCGGCGGCGTCGCTTCGGAAGCCCGGACCTCGCCGGGGACGGGGAGGGGCTGCACGATGCAGCGCGGCACGAGCGCCGCTGTTTCCGCGCCATGGCGGGCGAGCGCCGGATTCCAGAGGAAGGGGCGATCGATCAGCGTCGCATAGGGGTCGACGAGCAGCTTCGTCGGGTCGAACCGATGGCCCCGCTCGGGCTGCCATGGCCCCTCGACGCGCAGGCCGTAGCGCATCCCCGCGCCGGCACCCTCCAGCAAGCCATAATGGATGTCGCCATCACGGCAAGGCAGCGGCAGCGATGCCAGCTCCGTCTCGCCGGCCTCGTCGAAAAGGCAGACGAAGACGCGGGTGCCGTGGCGCGAGAAGACTGCGAAGCAGACTCCGTCGTCCACAAGGGACGCACCGATGCTTAGCGGGCGCGCGCAGGGAATGATCCGCTGCATCGGAGCCAACGCCTCAGCCTTCTCCCGGTGCCGCGGCGGGCAGATTCCAGATACGCTGCGCATATTCGCGGATGGCGCGGTCGGCGCTGAACCAGGCGCAATGGGCCGTATTGTTCACGGACATGTGCCACCACCGCGCCTGATCCGCCCACAGGCTGTCGATCCGCCGCTGGGTGAGGCGGTAGCTCTCGAAATCGTTGAGCACCATGAACCAGTCGTTGGCGAGGAGGCCTTCCACGAGCCCGGCATAGCGGTCGCGATCGCGGGGGGAGTAGGCGCCGCCGGCGACCGCATCGAGCACGCCTTCGAGATGAGCCGAGGCATGGATGATGTCGGCGCTCGGGCGGGGATCGCGTCGCGCCGCCTCGACCTCTTCCGCCGTCAAGCCGAAGATTGCGATATTGTCGGCCCCGACACGCTCGCCGATCTCGATATTGGCGCCGTCGAGCGTGCCGATGGTGATGGCTCCGTTTAGCGCGAATTTCATATTGCCGGTGCCGGACGCCTCCATGCCGGCCGTCGATATCTGTTCGGACAGATCGGCGGACGGGATGATCGTCTCGGCGAGGCTGACATTATAGTTCGGCAGGAACACCACTTTGAGCCGGTCTCGCGTCGTGATGTCGTTGTTCACCACGGCGGCGACATCATTGATGAGGTTGATGATCGATTTTGCGGTCACGTAGTTCGACGCGGCCTTACCGGCGAATATCTTCACGCGCGGAGCCCAGTCGCGATAGGGCTCGGATCGAATGGCGTCGTAGAGCGCGATCGTCTCGAGGATGTTGAGCAATTGGCGCTTGTATTCGTGGATGCGCTTGATCTGCACGTCGAAGAGAGCGGCTGGATCGACGATGACGCCGCAGTCCTGACGGATGATTGTCGCGAGCCTGAGCTTGTTCTCGCGCCGGATCGCTGCCAGCCGGTCATGGACTATCGTGTCGTCGGCGTGTGTGCCGAACTGGCGGATCAACCCGACATCATCCGTGACCCTCTCCCCGCAAGTTTCCTTGAGGAGGTTCGTCAGACCCGGATTCGCGTTGAGAAGCCAGCGGCGCGGCGTGATGCCGTTGGTGACATTCGTGATCCGGTCCGGGAAGACATGATGCAGTGGTGCGAACACCGTTTCCTTCATCAGGTTGGAATGGAGCGCGGAGACGCCATTGACCTTGTGCGAGCCGACAAAGGCGAGATGCGCCATCCGGACCCGTCGCCCGTGATATTCGTCGATCAGTGAAAGCGCGGAGAGGTCGGCATCGGGCGCGTCGCGGCGGACGCCGTCAAGGAAGCGGGCATTGATGCCGAAGATGATCTGCATATGGCGCGGCAGGAGCCGCTCCATCAGGGCGACCGGCCAGGTCTCCAGCGCTTCCGGCAGCAGCGTGTGGTTGGTGTAGGAGATCGTCGCCGTCGTGATCTCCCAGGCTCGCTCCCATTCGACCTCATGCTCATCGATCAGCAACCGCATGAGCTCTGCGACCGCAAGCGAGGGATGGGTGTCGTTGAGTTGGATTGCGGCCTTTTCTGCGAGGTTGTTTAGCGTTCCGAACTGACGATGGTGGCGTCGGACCAGATCCTGAAGCGAGGCGGAGGTGAAGAAGAACTCCTGTCGCAGGCGCAATTCCTGCCCGACCGGGGTCGAGTCGTTGGGATAGAGCACCTTCGAGATCGCTTCGGCGCGGTTGCGCTCGGCGACAGCCCCGACCAGATCGCCTTGATTGAAGGCATCCAGCGACAGGGGATGCATCGCCCTTGCGCGCCAGAGCCGCAAGGTGTTGGCGTCGCGCCCCTGCCACCCGACGACAGGCGTATCATAAGCGACGGCGAAGATGGTCTCCTCCGGCGCCCAGAACACCTGCCCGGGCTTTCCGCCCGCAGCCACGGTGCCGCCGAAGCCGATCTTGTAGGCGCTCTCGCGTCGTTCGAACTCCCAAGGATTGCGGAAGGACAGCCAGTCCTCGGGAACCTCGATCTGCCGTCCGCCATCGATGCGCTGCTTGAACAGACCGTGATCGTAGCGGATGCCGTAGCCGAGCGCCGGCACGCCGGTCGCGGCCATAGCTTCCATGTAGCAGGCGGCGAGGCGGCCCAGGCCGCCATTGCCCAGGGCGGCGTCAGGTTCGAGATTCTCGATCCCGGCAAGGTCGACGCCGAGCTCGCGAAGCGCCTGGGCCATGGAGCCGGTCAGACCGAGATTGTTCAGCGCGTCGGCGAGCGAGCGTCCGATCAAAAACTCCAGGGAGAGATAATAGACGCGCTTCCTGCCAGTGGCGTAGCTCTCCCGGGTCGATTTCTGCCAGACATCGATGACGTGATCGCGAGCCGCGAGGATCGCTGCTGTCAGCCAGTCATGGGGCTGCGCGACCGCCGGGCTTTTCCCGAGCGAGTAGGTGAGCTTGCGCACCACCTCCGCCTTGATGCGCTCGACCTGCTCGTCGGGCTCGTAATGAACAGAGGTCTCGCGAGAAAGAGCTGACAAAGGAAAGTCCCAGGCTGGAATCCGCATGGGCACGATCTCGTAATGCGGTGGCCACATCAAGGCTTGGCCTGACACGTCTGGAATGCACGGGGACCAGGGAACATGCGGAATAGTCCGGCGTTCCCACCTGTCGGGATCCGGAAGCCTGTGAATAGCTCAAACGCTGCCCGTACTTCGGATGGGAACGAATTAGGTCGCTCCGGACGTGACCGGTGGGACCCATGAGTGACATTGGCGTGACGATGGAGGCGGCCCAGCGGCTCGCCCGGCGCGAGGGCACCGGAGTTCAACTCACGCCTGAGGCCGAGCGCGCAGTCCAGAATGGCGGGAAGCCGCTGGTGGGCTGAATATTGCGAAGTCGATGCTAGCCGCGAGGATGACGGGGAACCATGCGGCCTCGAAGCAGGTTGCGCCGGGGTGCACAGAGGAGGTCCCGTCATGACGATCGAGCCGACTATCGCAGGAGGCAAGCGGAGCGCTCGGCGCGGGCGCCCGGTCGCAATCGAAGATCGTGAGCAATACGCGGCGGCGGCGGAGCGGGCGCGCCTGTTGTCCGATTACCCGGAAGGGACCGCCGAAGCCATGGAGCTTGCCGCATTGGTCAAAGCCATACTGGTGTGGGAGCGATCCAATGCCGACGCGTTGCACTAGCCGAGGCTGAGATGGGCGATCTCAGCGCGGACGAAGCGGTTCTCGTCAAACGCCTCGTCGAGATCATTGCGACCGAAGGTCTCGTTCATCCCGAGCGGCTCGATCCTGGCGCATCGCTGGAAGCCGATCTCGGGCTGTCGCTGGACGACCTCACCTTGATCGGGAACGCGGTCGAACGGGAGTTCGATTGCGACATGGTTCCAGATGACGAGATGAAAGCCTGCCGCAGCGTCCGGCAACTCGTCGATCTGATCGTGGGGCGCATCGCGGCTAAGTCAGCATCGGAATTGCCCCAGGAAAGCGGCCTCGGGAAACCTCCAGCGTAGCGCTGTGGCCGGAGTGTGGGCTCGGCTAGCGTATGTTAGTGCGCTCCGCCTGTGAATGCGCGTCAATGGTCAGGCAGTTGTCTCCATGCCGATCCTTGGAAATGACCGCTGGCGGTGCGCATTGACGCTGCCCAGTCGGAGACCTGTCATGCATAGCGGAAAAGGCTCTTTGATCCTGCGCGATGGCCGCAGGCTTCCCATCAGTTTTCAGTTCAGCAACGATTTCGGCGACACGCGCGGCGGCTATTTGCTCTGCAACACCGGCGACCTCGACCCGGCAGCCTTGCTTGGTTTGCTGAATCTCGAATGCGAGGACGGTAGCTACCTCGTGGTTGCGGTCATGCATTCCAGCGACCGATACCTGGCTGTGACCGGACGCGTTTTGCCGACCGCTGCGTTAGAAGAGCACTCGAACGAAGTGGAACTCGGCTTCGGCGCGGCGGGTTGACGGCGTAATCGATGCGTTGCGTGAGGTGCCGCCATGGTCGCAATCTGGAGGGAGCCTGGTCCGGCGCGACGCCCGAGCCCCGTCAAGCGTGCGCTCTACACAGAGCGGTGCCGGGATGAGGATGGCACGGTGTATCATGTCATCGTCTGGCGCGACTGGCCGGGCTCTCCATTGACGTCCTACACGTTGGAGGACGGAACCCCGGTTCATTATGAAGATGGGTGCCGTTTCGCCTTGCCGGACGGGACGATACTGTCGCGGTGCGGGGATTAGGCGAGGAGCACGCGCACATCAAAACCCCGCCGGGTTGCCGGCGGGGTTTTGTGGGCTTCCAGCCCTTTGCTCGCCGATGCGACGAGCACTACTGTGAATTCCGCCTGCTCAACGTTCCATCGATGAGATCGGTTCCAGCTGCGGACACATATGACCTCAAGCGAGCGGCTCCGAAGCCGGTAACATACGTTAATGCGCTGGAAGAGCTGGAGCATAGCCTAGTTTGCGTATCAAGGCGCAGGAATGATGATGAAAACGGTACTCGAGCGTGCTTTCGAGCTGGCGAGAACAGGCGGTTTCCAGAAAATCCGGGAACTTCGGCGAAGACTTCAGGAAGAGGGATACAACTCTAGCCAGATCGAAGGTCCCGTTCTGATGCAGCAATTGCGGGAGATGAGCAAAGCTGCGAGAGCCGCGCGGAATGCCTTGACACTTGAACATAGCGAAAAGCGCTAGACGTATCCCGGTCAGGCAGACCTGCAATATGAAGCATTTTATTGCGACCTTCGACATCGAGACGACGCCCGGGGAGCCTCGCGCGCGCTTCGTGGAAGCTGCCTTTGCACGTGGTTGGTCCAATATGCTCCTGATCGCCGGTCAATCGGCGCAGCTCCCTGCTTCGACCTTGATCGGCGATTTCCGCGATCTGGAAGATGCTCACCGCGCTTTCGATGCGGCGATAGAGGACGCGTCCCGGATGATCGCGCCGGCAAAGATCAGTATCGAACGGCGCTATATCGTCGAGCGAATCCCCGCCGGGCGCCTCAAGGCGCCACGGAGAGAATGGGTTAAGACGAATATCGCGCGGTTGAAACGCCTGGTAAGGCCGAAGCGATAAACCTAGCCCTTCATTGGAGCGAACGGTCGGCTCAGGAAGCGTGAGCCACCAAGCCCAAAGCGCCAGGGATAATCGGCGGCCTTCGAGATCCCGATCCGGGGGCCACAGATGATCCCGGGCTCGCAAGGACGCTCGATGAGGGCGAACGGAGGCAGGTCGAGGCTCTTCCCGTCATGAATGCCGGACAAGCCGAGCGCCTGCGTCAGCCGGCCCGGGCCATTGCAAAGCTGGATCATCGCGCCGCGGCGAGCCTGCATAACCTCGATGCCATGTCGCGGCTCCAGCGCCCGGATCAGCACGGCGCCATTGCCGGTCGCCACGACGTTGAAACACCAGTGAATGCCATAGGACCGGTAGACGTAAGCATGCCAAGCGGGGCCGAACATTGCCGCGTTGGTTCTGGTCGGCCCGCGGAAGCTATGCGAGGCGGGGTCGTTGGCGAGATAGGCTTCGGTTTCAACGATCGTCCCACCCACGCCCTCGACCAGAAGCTCCATGCCGATGAGTCTAGGGGCGAGTTCGAATGCGTTCAGCGTCGACAGTCCCGTGGAAACTCCAAGCATTTTGTTTCTCTGCGCCGAGGGCGAAGCCTGCAACGGCGATCGTTGTTTTGGTGCGTCAGACCGTTGCCTGCAGCAAGCGCGAAATCGCTTCCACGACTTGCCGAAGTTGCAGCGGTTTCACCAGCCTCTCGACGCCTGCGAAGTCGGGAGGAATGATATCGGCGTCGTAGCCGGTGACAAAAACGAAGGGAATGCCGTTTTCCTGCAGATGCTCGGCGAGCTTGAACGACGCACCATGACCGAGATTGATATCAAGGACCACGGCATCCGGCGTTTGCATGGCCAATTCCGCCTGAGCCGCCACTTCGTTTCCGCAAGGACCGATAACCGTCGCGCCGGCCCCCTGAAGTGCGCGCGCGGTATCGGTGGCGATGTACTCGTCCTCCACGATCAGAATGTGGTAGCCGTGGAGATCCGGTGCCCCCGTCATGTCGAGTGCTCCTCCAAATACGGTCAATCTCTGCGGCGCTCCCGTCTCGAAGACGCTCGCACCGTCAGCCAGCGGGAACTCCAGGTGGCACTGGGCTTTGCCTGCTTCGATGACAACGCTCCCCTGCCCGCCTAGTTCGTAGGGTACGCGAGCTTCGATCAGCTCGCGGCCAAATCCTCGTCGTCGCGGCACTGTTGCCGCGGCAATTGGCGCTGCGGCTGATCCGCTTTCCGTCCATACGAAGCGGAGCCAGGGGATGCCGCGCTTGACGAAGGTGGCCCATTCCACCTTGACCCTCCCGTCGGCTACGGACAGGGCGCCGTACTTCATCGCGTTGGTGCCGAGCTCATGAACCGCCAGCGTCAAGATCTCCGCCGCTTTGGGAGAGAGGGAAATGTCCGGCCCTTCGATCCAATACTGCCCCTCGTGCTGTGCCTGCACGCTGACCTCGTCATGAACGACATCTCTGATATTCACGCTGAGATTGGCGCCGCGTGTGAGGAGGGCCTGGACCCGCGCCAGAGCCAGGAGCCGGCCAGATAGGATATCGGCGTAATCCTGCACACTTGAGGCTCGTTCTCCGGTTCGCACAGTGACCGAACGCACGATGGCCAGGACATTGCGCACGCGGTGCTGAAGCTCGGCGAGCAGAGTGGCTTGGTGTCCGGCCGCGAGTTTCGCTTCAGTGATGTCCTGCGCGATCGACCCGATGCGCTGGATGTCACCGTCGCCACCGCAAAGCGGAAATCCGGTGCTTCGGATCCAGCGAAACGCGAGGTCGCCCGCCCGCTGAATACGGTATTCCTGGACGACGACCTCGCCAGCGCTGACGCGCTCGACATTCCTCGAAGCTTCATCACGTTCTTCAGGGATGATCAGGGCGTTGAGCAGCCTGGCGTCGGCTAGCACCGCCTGCGGGGTGACGCCAAAGATCGTCTGCACTGCCGGGCTGACATATTCAAAGTCCCAGCTATGGGCATTTCTGACCCAGATGGCATCCGAGGAAGAGGCGCCTAGCTGCTGGAAGCGCTCCTCGCTTTCGCGAAGCGACGCTTCGGCAGCCCTGCGATACCTCGCTTCGAGGTCGCGGCCGATGATGATGCCGGCCGTGTTGGTGACGAGGTTCGCAACCTCGATATCCGAGGAGCCCGCTTTTGCCGGCTGCGGCCAGTAAAGAGCGAACGTGCCGACAAATTCCCCTTTGCGGGAATGGATCGGAAAGCTCCAGCAGCCGCGATACTGGAAGCGACGGGCCATCTCGCGCCATGGCTCCGAGCACACCTCCTCCTCGACATCGGTCGTCAGAACTGCTTCGCCTGTGGCAGTTGCAAGGCTGCTGGCGAGCGAATCCTGCCCGATCAGGAAGCCATCCACGGCCGCGGCATAGTCCTCCGACATGCCGACGACGTGCCGGAGCGACGTTCTCTCGTCATTAGCGAGATAAAACGCGAAGCGGGTGCCGCAACCGTACTGAGCTGTTACCGCACCTCCCAAAATGCCTAATGATGCCGTGAGAGGCTCTCCGTTCAAGGCGCATTCGAGAGCCTCTCGCTGGCTCGCCAGCAGCGCCTCGTTGCGCTTGCGATCCGTAACGTCCACGAAGACGTTGATTGCGCCCGTTATGTTGCCGGCATCGTCAAAGATCGGGTCAATATTCACGTTGGCGATCAGGCGCGTGCCGTCCGGCTGCTCGATCACCACCTCCGGATCGCGCCCCGCTCGGCCATCCCGCAGCGCATCCGCCATGGGGCAGTCCTCATGCCTCAGCAGGTGGCCGTCCGGCGTCCACATGCGAAACGAACCGCAATATCGTTCCTGATCGTCCCCAAGCGGCGGCTCGCGTCCCCAGATCTCGACGGCTTTCCGGTTGAAAAAGGTGAGGCGACCGGCAGCATCGCAAGTATAGACCGCCGCGGGCATGAGCGCGACCAAGCTTGCCGTGAAGCTGTCGGGGAAACCTTGGCGATGTGCGATCGGCTTATCCATGCGGACGATGTCTCCGCTGCGGATGAGCCATCCTACCTAAACCCGGCGGGTTTCGCATCAGCAGTCGCTCATCGGCCCCTGCCCGCCAGCATGGCCAGCAGGGAGTGGAACCGTCTTCGATCGCGATCGTATCGCTAGCCCACATCGCCACGCAGCTTCAGGAGCTCGTTGAGATGGTCCTGCTTGGCGTTGATCTGCTCCTGCAGGTTTTCTTCCTGCGCGGCTCCGGAGGCGGCTGCCGCGAGTTGGGTCAAATCCGAAACCTGCCGGCGCAGGAGAGCGATCTGGTCGTTGAGAGCTTCGCGATTGCCATTGGCCATGCTGGTGGTATCCACTCAAATGGATCGTCATCGCCCTCTGGGCTCCAGAGTCAGGACGCCCGAGCGGCCTCGCTGTTCCACCACCTGCAGATTGTTCAAGGGCACCGGTTGCTTGCCCCATCGAAGCCGTCGGGCTGAATTCAGGCTGGCGCGAGAGCCTGCGAGAGCCTATACCGACTGATCGTTCTTTATTTGTTCCGGAACTTCATGACACGCCGATCAGGCAGCGCTGATCTTCCCCTGCATTACGGCCGCGTTCCGCCCTGGCTGGGCGAGCGCATGGCCAGGCTGGGCAGCGTGATCTGCGAGGCGATCATCCAGCACTACGGTCGCGACGAGTTACTCCGGCGGCTCGCGCATCCCTTCTGGTTCCAGTCCTTCGGCGCGATCATGGGAATGGACTGGCACTCCTCGGGCATCACGACCAGCGTGATCGGGGCTTTGAAGCGCGGCCTGACGCCGCTCGCCGGCGAGCTCGGGCTCCATGTCTGCGGCGGACGCGGCAACCAGTCCCGCCGCACCCCGGCGGAGCTGGAGCAGATCGGTGGGAAGGTCGGGTTCGACGGAGCGGCGCTGGCTCAGGCGAGCCGGCTCGTCGCGAAGGTCGACAGCGCCGCGGTGCAGGACGGCTTCGACCTCTACCTGCACGGCTTCTTCGTGACGGATGACGGGCACTGGACGGTCGTGCAGCAGGGCATGAATGGCGATGGCGGGATGGCGCGGCGTTATCACTGGCATTCCGAGGGGCTCGGCAGCTTCGTCGAGGCGCCTCATGCGGCGATCGAGGGCCGTAGCACCGGTAATATCGTCAACCTGACGGATGCACGCGCGGATCGTGCCCGTACGGCGCAGGTCGCGATGCTTCGCGACGAAGGGCCTGATGCGATCGTCAGAGAGCTAGCTGCGCTCCAACCGAAGCGCGCTTGCGCCGATCAAGTGGCTCCGCAACTAACCCTGCCGCATCTCGTGATGCCTTCGCATCATGATGTGAAGCCCAAAGACGTCATGGCGCGCCGCCTTCATGGTGCGCTTGCCGCCGCGGCCGACCGGGGCCCGAGCGATTTTTCCGAGCTTCTGCTCGTGCCCGGCATTGGTGCTCGTACCGTACGCTCTCTCGCGATGGTCGCGGAAGTGCTGCATGGTGCGCCATGCCGTTTCAGTGATCCCGCGCGCTTTTCGCTCGCGCATGGCGGCAAGGATCGCCAGCCCTTCGCCGTACCGACCAAGGTCTATGATCAGACGATCGGTGTCCTTCGTTCGGCCGTCGACCGGGCGAAGCTCGGTCAGGAGGATCGCCTTGCCGCGATCGCGCGGCTGGACGGCGAGAGTCGCCGGCTGGAACAGAGTGCGACAGGTCCGACGCTCGTCGAGTATGTCGCCGAGGAGCGCCGACGCTCGCCGGAGTACGGCGGCCGAAGCGTCTTCGGATGGGAGAGGCCGGATGGAGGCTGCGAAAAAGACAACGAGGCGAAATTCCGACGTCGGTAGGATACCCCTCGCTACTGCAGCGCTATGGCCGCGAGTCGAATCCAGGCGGGGGCATGGTCGCTGGCCTTGTCCCAGCCACGCACGTGGCGATCGACACCCGCCGCTTCCAGACGCGCGACCAGATCCGGGCTCAGAAGCAGATGGTCAAGGCGTAGGCCGGCATCGCGTCCCCATGCGTTTCTGAAATAATCCCAGAATGTGTAGATGCGGTCTTCGGGGTGAAGCTTGCGCAATGCGTCCGTCCAGCCTTGCGCGAGAAGCGCCTCGAAGGCGCGCCGGACCTCGGGACGAAATAGAGCATCGCCCAGCCAGCGCTCGGGCTTGTAGACGTCTCGCTCGGTCGGAATGACATTGAAGTCACCAATGAGCGCGACCGGAACGCGATGCGCCAGTAGCTCTGCGGCGTGGTCTGCGAGGCGTGCGAGCCAGTCCAGCTTGTACGCGAGTTTCGGGCCTGGCGCCGGATTTCCGTTCGGAAGGTAGAGACAACCGATCAGCACGCCTTGCACGGCGGCTTCGATATAACGGCTCTGTTGGTCGCCCGCATGGCCGGGCAGGCTGCGGCGGGTCTCGATGGGATCGCTGCCGCGTGCCAGGATGGCGACGCCGTTCCAACTCTTCTGGCCCGCCCAGATGCAGCCGTAGCCGGCGTCTCGGATCGCTGATTCCGGAAACCTGTCCTGCGTAGCCTTCAGCTCCTGCAGGCAGGCGATGTCCGGCTGGGTCTCGCTCAACCACCGGAGGAGGACGGGAAGGCGACCATTGATGCCATTGATGTTGAAGGTCGCTATTCTCATGGGCTCCGATCTCTAGCTCCCTTGCCCGGGGTAGAACGCCCTTGCTTGCGCGTCTCCAGAGCGCGTTCGAGAGAGCGGGCGGCCCTTCTGGCATCGCGCAGTTCGGAAAGAGTCGGCTGCCACCAACCTTGTGCGAAATCATCGGCGGCGGGCTGGTGACGAGCTGGCCAAGCCTTGATCAGCTCATCATGCGTGGGGCGGCGCCATAGTGCCCAGATCAGGTCGTCGCGCCGGAGCTCGCCCCAAGGATAGTGCTGTCGGGCGATCTCGGCTGGCACGATCTCACCGGTGACGTCCATAACCACGAGCGGTCCCTCATGGGACATCAGGACCCTGTCCAACGGAGGCAAAGCGGTGGCGGGAACGGGATAACGCTGCCGCCGCCGCTCGTTCGTCCTGGCTTTGGCGCCTTCATATTCGGGAGCGGATTTCGCAGCGGCGCTTCGCATCTTCCGCGCCTCTGGCTCGTTGCGCTGAGCTGCCGCTTCGATAACAGCCCGTCGCTCACGCAGCGCGTCGACGGATCGGAAGGGGATGTGCCAGGCCTTGTCCTCACCATGCCACCAAGCCCAGGGCACGGCCCGCAATTCCGCGACCACGGTGCGCGAATAGGGCGTCCTAACGATGATTTCGCTATCGGTACTAAGATAGGGGCTGACGATGGGCTCGAAAGAGAAGGAATCCCGCCCGCGCTCATCGGCATTGGTGAACGTTGCCGGGAGTTCACGGTCAAGCCAACGCGTGACGCGTCGAGCGGCCGTCGTGCCCGGCAGTCGCCAGGCCCGATGCCGGTCGCTCCAGCGAGCGCGCGGAAATGCCATGCGGAAGCGCTCGACGAATGCGGCATCAAAGGGAAACGATACGATTGCACCCCGACCATCGTCCCCCTCCATGATCCGAACGTCACTGAGTTCGCCGCCCATCCGTTAATCCAGATCATGAGATCGCTGCCAGCAGCCAGCGCGCCGAACCAGTTCGATCGCTGCAAGGCTCCTCGATCTTATCTCTCGTGGAACTCGCGAATGGCCGGGCGGTTCAGGGCTTTGCCGGGGCGAAGGCAATGCGGGACCGAGGTGCGTCATGTCGAGCTACGATCATATCATTCACAAGGGCAACAAGGCTTCCTTGTTCACGCGTATGGCCCAGTCGGTCGCGTCCTGGACCGGCAAGCCGATCACCTTCTTCGGTGCCGTGACTCTGATCGTGATCTGGGCTGCGTCAGGACCGATATTCGGCTTCAACGACACCTGGCAGCTCGTCATCAACACCTCCACGACGATCATCACCTTCCTGATGGTCTTCATCATCCAGAATAGCCAGAACCGCGACACGGCTGCGATGCAGATCAAGCTCGACGAGCTTATTCTGCGATTTGAAGGTGCCCGCGAAGAATTGCTCGACCTCGAGGAGCTCGACGAGAAGGACCTCGCCCTCATCCGCGAGGATTTCTGTAAGAGGGCCTCATCCGCTCGCGACAGCACCAACGGAAAGTCCACCGACTAAGCACGCCATAGCCGTACCGGAACTCCCGTGGGCATTGCTCGTTGCGCCCAGGCGGAGAGAACCAATGGCGGCGCATGCGGGATCACGAACGGTCATCTATGCGGCGCTGGTTGGAAATCTCCTGATCGCAGCGACGAAGTTCATCGCTGCAGCCTGGACGGGTAGCTCGGCCATGCTGTCGGAAGGAATCCATTCCCTCGTCGACACCGGCAATGGCGCACTTCTGCTTTACGGGCTGCACCGGGCGGCCCGACCGCCTGATCTCACACATCCCTTCGGGCACGGCCGCGAACTCTATTTCTGGAGCTTCATCGTTGCGCTGCTGGTCTTCGCTGTCGGCGCAGGCGTCTCGCTCTATGAAGGCATCGCCCATGTCATCTCGCCACATCCTGCGACGAGCCTAACCGCGAACTATGTGGTGCTCGGCCTCTCGGCTCTGTTCGAGGGCTATTCCTGGCGGGTCGCGTTGAAAGAGTTCAAGGCCGCCAAGGGTACCCTGAGCTATTTCGCGGCCGTGCGGCAAAGCAAGGATCCCAGCGTCTTCACGGTGCTGTTCGAGGATACGGCAGCCCTATTGGGCCTGCTCATCGCCTTCATCGGCATCACCGCAGCAGCCTATTTCGAGCGCCCCGAGCTCGACGGGGTCGCCTCGATCCTGATCGGCATCATCCTTGCCGCCACGGCGATACTCCTGGCGCGGGAGAGCAAGGCCCTGCTCATTGGAGAAGCTGCGCTGCCGCAGGTGCAGGAGGAGATCAGAGCGGCCATCGATGGCGATCCCGATGTCGAGCGGGTCAACGGCATGATCACGGTTCATCTTGGCCCGGACCAGATCGTCGTGGCTCTGAGCCTTGAATTCAAGGACGATCGCTCCACCGCCGATATCGAGGATTGCGTCGAGCGCATCGAAACAAAGCTCCGAAAACGCCGCTCGGACATCGTCTCGGTCTTCGTGAAGCCGCAGACCTCCGCGACATGGCGCGAGCGGCGAGCCCGGCTCCTGGAGTGAAGGTCGCGAGGTCGCGCTCAATAGCCGGGATAGGCATGCCGCTTGAGCAACCCGGCAAGATGGGCCGCATTGCGGGCGAGCATGCGGTTGGTCTTCGCTGTCGTTTCGGGAACCTGATCGAGGTCGACGAAATTCACGCTGCCCATCGCTTCGCCGACCCAGTAGGTCGGGCCTCCCGCGGCGATCGTGAACCCGACATCGAACAATGCCTGGCCGATTTCGGCGGAGACGTGATGGGCTCCGTCCTCGTTCCCGACGACGGCGATGGCTGCGACCTTGCCATAGGCAGGCGTTCGGTTCTGATCATCCGCTTCGTCGAGAAAGGCATCCATGCGTTCCAGTACGCGTTTGGCCACGCTTGACGGCTGCCCCAGCCAGATAGGGCTGCCGATCAGGAGAATGTCGCAAGCGTCGATCTTGCGTCTGAGCGCGGGCCAGTCGTCGCCATCGCCTTCATCCGAAGAAACGCCTGGCTTGATGTCGAGTGCGGCGACACGAACGATCTCGCGCTCGCAGTCGTCCGGAAACTCCCCCAAAGCCAGTTCCAGGATGCGCTGGGTCGAGGACGTGCCATCAGGCTTCAGGGTGCAATTGAGAGCCAGGATCGTGAGCGACATCTGCAGATCCAATCTTTGTTTAAGGCTGGTGATTACAACGGCTTGCAGCCATGTTTCAGCGGCCATTCCGTGATGGCAGAAGCGTTGCGAGGAGGGAGCGAGCGGTGCTCGTCACCACATTGCCGGCCTCGGGGTCCCCGCTAGCCAAGGCGCCGGCGAAGCCTCGTGCCTGAGCGAAGGTGATATGGGGCGGCAGCGGCGGGACGTTCGGGTCGGTCACGATGTCCAGAACGAAGGGTCGATCGGCCGAGAGTGCCTCGTCCCAGGCCGGACCGACCTGCTCGGGATCGTCAACGCGGCGACCGCCCAGTCCCATGAGCTTCGCGATATCGGCGTAGGGGATGTCCGGGAGATCCTGGCTTGTCGGCCATTTCGGATCGCCGGCTTGAATGCGCTCTTCCCAGGTCACATAGGCCAATTCGCGGTTGTTCAGCACCATGACGATCAAGCGCGGATCGGACCATCGCTTCCAATATTTGGCGATGGTCACCAGCTCGGACATGCCGTTCATCTGCATGGCGCCATCGCCCGCCAGCGCAATCGCAGGCCGATCAGGGTGCGCGAACTTGGCGGCGATGGCATAGGGAACGGCACAGCCCATCGTAGCGAGAGTGCCGGAAGCGGACCCCATCATCCCACGCCGGAATCGGAGATGCCGGGCGTACCAAACGGTGGTCGTCCCACTGTCGGCGGTGACGATGCAGTGGTCAGGCAGGCGGTCCGATAACTCCGATGCAACACGCTGCGGATTGATCGGCGAGGCTTCGACCAGCGCGCTGTCCCTGGCTTCCTGCCAGGCTTCGCTGACATTCGCCTCGATCGTCGCTCGCCATTCGCCCCCCGCCTTTGGCTTCAGCAGCGGGAGGAGAGCTTGCAGCGTTGCCGCCGCGTCACCGATGAGATTGACCTCCATCGGATACCGGAGGCCCAGCATGCCTGCGTCGATGTCGATCTGGACACCGCGGGCTTGTCCCGGCTTCGGCAGAAACTCGGTGTATGGAAAGCCCGAACCGACCATCAGCAGCGTGTCGCAGTCCTGCATCAAGTCCCAACTGGCCTTTGTGCCGAGCAGCCCGATCGAGCCGGTGCAGAACGATACATCGTCCGGCACCACAGCTTTCCCCAGCAGCGCCTTTGCAACTCCCGCTTTCAGCTTCTCGGCGGTGGCGAGCACGGCATCGGTCGCGCCGAGCGCGCCGGCTCCGACCAGGATTGCGACCTTTTCGCCTGCATTGAGCACATCGGCCGCACGCTGCAGCGCCGGCTCGGCAGGAACCACCGGGGAGATGTCGATGCCGACACCGGAATGCGTCATGCCGTGCTCCCGAGCCGGCTCTTCCATGGCTTCGAGCTGGAGGTCGTTTGGCAGAATGACGCAGGTCACGCGCCGCTCTGCCTGCGCGATCCGGAACGCGCGATCGATCAGATGCGGTACCTGCGCCGGCACGGATGCGGTCTCGACATAGGCGCCAGCAACATCCTTGAAGAGCGATTGCAAATCGAGGTCCTGCTGATAATGCGAGCCGATCGCCGAGCGAGCCTGTTGTCCGACCAGCGCGACAACCGGCCGGTGATCGAGCCGCGCATCATAAAGACCGTTGAGAAGGTGTCCCGCGCCGGGCCCCGAGGTCGCGATGCAGACCGCGACCTTTCCCGTGAAGCGCGTCTCGCCCGACGCCATCAGGCTCGCCATTTCCTCATGCCGAGCCTGGACGAACTCGATATCCTTTTCGCGCCTCTGCAGGGCGGAGATCAATCCACCGATACCATCGCCCGGATAACCGTAGACGCGTCTGACACCCCATTGGTGGAGTCGGGCCCAAACGAAATCGGAGACGGTGTCGGGCATCAGGCGCTCCAGAGCATTGGACAGCGCACGCGAGACATCGATCTCGTTGGGAGGTAGCGCCGTATGGATCCCCCAGCGGCACGGTTCCAAGCAAAACAGAGAGCATTGCCCGAAGTTCCTTTTGGATGTCTGTTCCGTCGGGCGGCGGCGAGCGCCCGGAGATGTCGTATCGGCCCAAAGTCCGCATCAGCCCATCGTCGCCAAGGGCCGGATCGCGGGGAGGGGAGCTCAGAAGGGCGATGCCTGCTGGCGGCATGAACGACTGAGGATCGAAGGCGCCGCCGCGCCGAGGGAAGCCATGCCCTTTGCAATCGACCCGATCGATCCGGCCCGTGCCGAGGCGGCTCGTGAAAAGGCTCAGGCAGAATTCAAGCCGTCGCTTATGTCGATTTCCGAGGCTTCACTCTGCAGGGGCGCTAGAGGCCAGCAGGATCAATCGCTCGGCTTGTTGTCATTTGCGATATGAGCCTCCGCCCATAGCAAGCAGGCATAAAGGTCAAGAGCTTCCTCCAGCTCGGCAAGCTCGTGCTCCTTGTCGCTGCCCATACAGCCGATGAGGTCCTGTGCGCGCCGCAGAGCCGCTTGGAGGTCCTGCTCGTTACGGATTGTCAGGTGGGACATGGCTCTTGAACCGGACAGTCCGGGGTTCGTTCCGGGGATCGCGATGAATGACGACAGCGATCGCAGGAACGAAACCGCCTACGGACCGTTCGCGACTCCATTGAATGGAGGGAACGGTCTCCGCGGCCGCCCGAGAACCGCTACGAGGTCCGCATGGCTGCCGTCGACGAGATGAAGAGGGTCGCGAGCGCCGATGACGCCGAAGGCGCCTACCTGGCTCCTCGCCGGATCGGCCCCGTGCGCGGGTTGCTGAAGTTGCTCGTGCAGGCGGATGCATCCCGCTCCAAGCTCAATCGTCTTGCAGCCGTTCTCATCCTGGTTGCAGGAATCTTGGCATTCGCATTCCTCGGATACGTCTTGCCAAAGCTTCTGTTGTAAGCTGCTCGGATTTCCGTGCGACCTGCAATTCCGCGACGCCGGGCATTAACATTTGATATTGAGAGTCCCTGATGCCCGGCTAGGTTGCATGTTGTGCCTAGCCGAGTTCGATATGCCTTTCTCGTCCTTCAGCGACCCCGCCGACATCGCCCGCGCTCAGGGCGCCTTCGAAATAGCCTGGAGTCGTATCAAGCGGCTGGTCATCGAGGAGGATCGCGAACGCGAGCACGCCCGTCTTGTGTTCATCATCGCATCGCTTGCTCATGCTTCCTACGATGAGGAGGAGTTGGCCGAGCGAGCATGGGAGCGCTACTGGCAGCGGTGATGCGCGGCGGCGAACTATTTTTGATCTGCCGGAACTCAAGATGCACGAGCCTGTTTAAGAGCTGCTACGTCGTTGCACCCATCGACGATAGCGGTGGACCCTCTGCCAAGATGACCACCAGAAGCGAGCCGGCGCATCATTCCCCCAGCCTGCCGGCTCGCTTCTTTCGCCTTCGACCGGAGAGCGAGCCGCGGATGTACCGGCTGCTCCCGGTCGAGGCCTTGAACACGTATGGGTACCTCGGAGACGACCCGGTGATAGAGGCCGCGGCTGAACCGGCATCTCCCTTTTCAATTCACGATCGACACAAAGGGGCCTTTTTGAAGCTCGCATACGGGCGTTTGGCAGCTCTCTCGCTCGGTGGTGGAATCTGGATGACGGCATCGTCGGAGCCGACAATGGAGCGACAATGACTTCCCGCCGGATCGCTAACATTGCTGCACCGGGCGTGAAAAAGATGACGACGGCGAGGAACCAGATGCCCCTATGCACGTATCGTTGTTCTGATAGTTCCGCGGTCAGGCTGGGGGCCGAAACTTGCCGCTCAACGAGGCACTAAAGCAGCTACGCTCGCGCGAGGAAGAACTCGCTCGCGTCCAGCGCATTGGACAGATCGGCGGCCTTGAAGTCGACCTGCGGGAAGGGGCATTTCGGAACAGCCGATCGCCTGAGTATCTTGTTGTTCATGGGCTACCGCCGGAAGCCGCAAACGAAACTCATGAGGCTTGGGTTGCGCGCATCCATCCGGAAGACCGGGATCGCGTCGTCAGTCAGTTTCATCGAAGCGTCTTTGGCGCCGACACGGAGTACGAGGCGGAATACCGGATCATCCGACCTTCCGACGGCGAAATTCGTTGGATCCTTGCCAAGGCTGAAATCCAGCGCGATGAACTGGGCAAGCCGATCAAGCTGGTCGGTGCGCATATCGACATCACAGCGCGGCGTATTGCCGAAGAACAGCGAGAGCTGATCGCCCGCGAATTGCAGCACCGCATCGGAAACATCTTCGCGGTGATCGGCAGCCTGATCTCGATGGCGGCGCGCGCGGAGCCTGCATCCGCAAAATTTGCGGAGGAGATCGTTGGACGAATTCGAGCCTTGAACCGAGCCCACGGCATCGTTCTCGATCAGAGCGGCAAAAGGCCAGCGGACAATCTGCTGGACCTCATGGGCAGGCTGGTGGCGCCATATAACTCTGGTTTAAACCCACGCATGACGGTCGCTGGAGATCACATCGAGGTCGGCCGTTCCGCCTCAACGGCAATCGCTCTGGTTCTTCACGAGCTGGCGACGAATGCAGTCAAGCACGGTGCCCTGTCGAGTCCAGCAGGGTCGGTCGAAATCGATGCACGCATATCGGGCGAGACCGTCATTCTGCGCTGGGCGGAAACTGGTGGGCCGCTGGTGGTCGGCGAGCCGCTGAAGCGAGGTTTTGGCAGCGAACTTGTCGATCGAGCACTGAGGTCTCAGCTGGGCGCGCAAACCCATTTCGCCTGGCTACCGCCAGGCTTGGTTGTCGTGATCGAGATGGACGCGAACAAGATCCAGTTCTAGCCGGGGAACCTGGTCGGGACTATGGAGCAGCGCCGCGAGGTAGCCCTTCTTCGAGCCCCTTCTTCCGCGGCTGGGTTTCTTTCCCGTATTCGCGGTTCTGCTGGGAATTGGCCCCGCCCTGAGCTTCAGGCCGATTTGCGCCGGGAGGCTCCGGGATGCGCTCCCGTTGTGATTCAGCGGAATCCGGCTTGGCGCCGAAGCCCTCTCTTGTCGGTGGATGGATCGCCTGAGCTGCCGCCCCGCCAATCAGGGCGATAGATGTGGCCAGGATAATCAGGCGAGTTCGCATCGCACCCTCCGGTTTAGACTAAGTAACGTCCTTCTTGGCCAGAGTGTTCCTTCATGCGCAATACGAGCTGGAGCCTGTTTTTATGTCGGTCGTTATCCACCCGTTGAACGAACGGTTTCCCCGTCGTCGAACAGGGATCGAGTTCGTATGGTTCAATGCTATATGGCGATCCGTATTAATAGTGCATCTAGCGTCCTCTGACGACGGCAAGGACATCGGCTTCACCGACATATTGTGCGCATGGTGATCGGCGATAACTCACCATCTCCAGACGATCGTGCCGGTAGCGGCCTGTAACCGGACGGCGCGCGCTGAATTTCCTCCGACCCGGCTTCGTCTTGCCCGTGCGTGCTCTCGCGCCTGTTAAGCAGCCTTCCCCTCACAGGTCTTGCCGCTTTGCATGTGTCTGAGCGGCTTGCCCCCCATAGCGACCTCGCTCTACTCGCCGAAGCCGACGCCTTCCCGCCATGCTGGTGCCGTCTTGGCGGGCAAACTAGGTCCTCTACGCCACCGCCCTTTCGATGGCGCCGAGGCCTTTCGGGTTTATCTCACCCTCACCCGCTATCCCCACCGCGTCGCCATCGCCAACAGCCGCCTCGTCGATATGGGCGGTCGGGGATCACGATCGCTGGAAGGATTATCAGGCTCGCTCACCCGGGAAGATCTGGCACAAGATCATGACGCTGACGGCGCACTAGCCCCCTCCGCCGCTTCGTCCTCCACGTTCTGCCCGCTGACTTCCATCGCATCCAGCACAGAAGAACCCCGCCGGGATCTCCGACGGGGTTCACATGATGAGCTTGAGCCGTGAATCCGGCGTCGTTATTCGATGACCTGAATGATCTTGCGCGTCTTCGGCTCGACGATGACAGTCCGATCGTTCACCACGGTATAGCGATAGCCGTGCGAACCGAACTCGGTCGGGACTTCGCGATACGTCACCCCGCTCTCAGGGAGCACCGCACCGACGCGCACGTCCTCGCGATAGGTGTACGACGGCACTTCGTGGGCTTGGACATAGGTCTTGAAACGAGGTGTGGCGTCGCCGGCGATGCCCCCGACGACGGCGCCTCCAACGCCGCCCACTACGGCTCCGACCGGACCACCCACAATCGCTCCGCCAACCGCGCCAGTCGCGGCGCCCGCCGCAGCGCCCCCACGTGCGCCTTCAGGATTCTGGGCGAATGCCATCGTCGAGGTTAGCACGACAGCAGCAGCAAGTACGGTCTTCTTCATAGGTCAATCTCCCGATTAACCCCCAGTCTCCCATCACAACAGAAGACAGCATGATGCAGTTCCCTGCGGGCCAGCGGTCACCATGCGATTGGATTGGAATACATTGGCGTAGGCGACCTCCTTATGGAGACGGCTCGTTATTTGGTGTTCTGAGCGGCGGCAGAAGCGGAGCGGTCGTCTGGAACTGTTCCGCCGCCTTGGCTGGAATATCTTCCTGCTCACCCTGGCGCCACAGCGTTGCGACGATGTAGGCGAGCCGCTCCCTCTCACCCGGGGCTTTCAGCGGATCGTGGCCGTGTCTTGCCTCGACGATCGCCCATGCTCGTTCAAGCGCGCGCTCAAGACGAACCAGATCCTCAGGTGATGCGAAACTGAACGGCATGGATTTTTGTAGGTCCGCGCCAGTCAAGTTTCGTTATCATATGTTAGTGGCGCCGCAGCTAGCGCGCGTGATTGGAGAGAACCCGTCGCTCCCCGGTTTCGGAGGATATGATGGGCCGGAGATCGACCCTGCCATGGCCCTCCATAGGGCGAGGGCCACAACCATTGTGTTCCGCCCCCGTTCCTGGGATTTGGATGATGTACGCGAGCGTACAAAACCATCAGTGAACATATCTAGCGCGCCGGCTCGGATGAGCGCTGGTTTCTCGTTGCAAATCAATGCATTAGGAGCGTGGCCATGCTGACCTGCTGCGCCAGGCCGGAACAGAATTGCTCGCGATGATGTTCGATTGAGCATCCCGCGGCGCCAGCCGCTCTCCATTCAGGGACATCATGATGAGAAAGCTCGTGCTCACGTCGCTTCTGGCAGCGATGACCTCGTTCGGCGCGTTCGCGCAGACCTCCACGACCTCGCCGAAGCCGGCGCCCGGTGCGGAAGCGGACAAGAATGCACCGCTGCCTGGCGCGAACAGCTTCACCGAAGGCCAGGCGAAAAGCCGCCTCGAAGCCAACGGCTATTCGCAGGTCACCGGCCTGAAGAAGGATGACAACGGCGTCTGGCGGGGGATGGCCACGCATGGCGGCGCCCAGGTCAATGTCAGCGTCGACTATCGCGGCAACATCACCCGCCAGTAATCGAAAGGAAGAGCGAGATGACCCAGACACTCACCCGTTCCTATGACAGCTACGAAACCGCCCGCTCCGTCGTGGAAGCGCTGGAAGCCGAAGGCGTGAGTTCCGCTGATATCAGCGTGGTCGGCCGCCATGCGTCGGTCGACGACAGCAATGCCGGGGAGGGCGCCGGCATCGGTGCGGCTCTCGGCGGCGCAGCCGGCCTGCTCGCCGGCATCGGCATGATCGCCATTCCCGGTATCGGCCCCGTGGTCGCAGCCGGCTGGCTCGCTGCGACAGCGGCCGGCGCCGTTGCCGGCGGGGCAGCCGGTGGCCTGATCGGTGCCTTCACCAGTGCCGGACATAGCGAGGAAGATGCCAATTACTATGCGGAGACGGTGCGGCGTGGTGGAACGGTCGTCTCGGTGCGGACCGCCGACGAAGATGTCCCCGCCGTCCAGGCCATTCTCGATGGCGCGACACCCATCAATCGCGACGAGAGGCTCGCCGAATACCGCGCTGGCGGCTGGTCGCGCTTCGACGAGACCGCGGCGCCTTATCGGCCGCCGGTCGTCTAGCAGCCTCGCTTCGGGCCCCGCCGCAAGGCGGGGCTTCGTCCGCAATTCATGGATCAGGAGACCATCATGCCGAGCGAACCGAAAACCCTCGACGATCTCTTCCTCGATACGCTGAAGGACATCTATTACGCTGAAAAGCAGATCCTGAAGGCGCTGCCGAAGATGGCGAAGGCAGCGAACGCGCCGGAGCTCAAGCAGGCCTTCGAGACTCATCGCGAGCAGACCGAGGGCCATGTCGAGCGCCTGACCGAAATCTTCGAGGCCATCGGCAAGGCGCCGCGTGGCAAGACTTGCGACGCCATTCTCGGAATCATCGAGGAAGGCAAGGGCATCATCGAGGAATTCGAAGGCAGCCCGGCCCTTGATGCCGGCCTAGTCGCCGCGGCCCAGGCCGTCGAGCATTACGAGATCGCACGCTACGGCACGCTCAAGGCCTGGGCGCAGCAACTTGGGCTGAAGGATGCCGTCAAGCTCCTCGATCAGACGCTCACTGAGGAGGAGAAGACCGATCAGCTTCTCACGAAGCTCGGCATGACCTCCGTCAACAAGCAGGCGGCGTAACCATTGCCGGCATCTGGCCTTAAGGCTGGGTGCCACCCTGCCGGCGATGCGGCACGTTGTCGGCAGGGAGGGTACGGCAAGCGGCCAGGCGGTTTGCCGCAGGCAAGGAATGCGAGATGGGACGCACGATCTGGTCGCGCTACGGCTTTGTCTGGGTCACGGGCGGCTTTTTCCTGATCAGCCTTGTCGGCCACTGGATTTTCGGCTGGTTCGCCTACGCGCAGGAACAGGGTGCTCTTGGCCAAAACGCCGAGTTCAACGGCTATTTTATCGAGATGATGCGGGACACACTGGAGAACTGGCAGTCCGAATTTCTGCAGTTGATCTGGCAGGTCGCCGGGCTCGCGATGCTCCTGCATGTCGGCTCGCCACAATCGAAGGAGGGCGACGACCGCATGGAGGCCAAGCTCGATGCGATCCTGCGAAAGGTCGACCGGGATGGCGGCGATCGGCTGATCGACGAGATCGACCGCGACTATGCCGGCCGCCATACGGACCATCGCTATGTCAGAGAGCATCAATCTTGAACAGGTAGTGACGCTCGGTTCGAGGAGATCGAAACACTGGCCGATCGGCTCATCGGGCTGGCGGCAAACCGTGGACTTCGCTTGGTCACAGCCGAATCCTGCACAGCCGGGATGCTCGCGCATCGCCTGTCGCGAGCGGTTGGAGCGGCCGCCGTCCTGGCAGGCGGCTTCGTCACCTACACCAAGTCTACGAAAACCCAGTTGGTCGGCGTATCGCCGGGGCTGCTCGCCGCATGCACGGCCGTTCATGCCGATGTCGCCGAGGCGATGGCCAGGGGCGCGCTTGAGCGCGGCGGTGCCGATCTGGCGCTGGCGATCACCGGGGTTACCGGTGCCGAGCCCGACGAGGATGGCAATCCCATCGGGCGGGTGTTCGTCGGCCTCGCCGCGGCCGGGAATGCTTCGAGCCTCCATTGTGAATTCGGGCAACTTGCGCCGGCGGCGTTGGCGCATCTTGCCGTGCAGGCCGCGCTGACATTCGCCCTGGCGCAGCTTAGTGACCCGGCGGCGCACCGGCTTCTGCACGGAGCCGGCGACTGAAGCCCGTTATGCTGCCTTGGGCTTTGCCGCTTCGGGCCAGGCGATGCCGAGCATGCGCATCAAGACAGCCGCGTCCTGCGGTGCATGTCGCTTGTCGGTGTTGTCGAAGAACAGGTAGATGTCGCGTGGCTGATCGGTGGCGCTCTTCTGATCTGCGGCGAAATCGCCGTCCCGCATCGGTTGCCCTGAACGCCAGGCACGAATGCGCGCAGCCCAGCGCTCCAGGTCAGCTTCGTCATAACGAGACCGATAGAGCTCCTTGGAGCCGTGTAGCCGGCAATAGGCAAAGTCGGCGGTCAGATCCATCAGCAACGGCCAGTCGGCTGTGTCGGCGCAGACGAGCGCGATTCCATAGCGGCGCAGCAGATCGATGAAAGCGGGATCGCGAAAGCTGTCATGTCGAATCTCGACCGCATGCCGTAGCGGGCGCTTCTTATCGGTTTCGACCCAGGCCCGGCCATCAAGATGCTCGTCGTGCCGCTTGGCGCGTGTAGCGGCTTCCTGCGTATCTTTGGGAAGCAGCTTCAGAAACTTTTCCATGAGCGCGGCATCGAAACGAAAGCTCGGCGGAAACTGCCAGAGCAGCGGCCCGAGCTTGGAGCCGAGGCGGAGCAGGCCGGATGCCAGGAAATTGCTCAGCGGCGTCTCGACATCCCGGAGCCGCAGCACATGGGTAATGTAGCGCGAGCCCTTGATCGCAAAGACGAAGTCGTCGGGCACAGCCTCTTTCCAGCGCCCGAAAACCTCGGGCTTCTGCAGGCCATAGAAGGTACCGTTGACCTCCAGCGCCGGGAACTGATCGGCTGCGTAGGAAAGCTCGCGCTTCTGCACCAGCCCTTTCGGGTAGAAATGCCCGCGCCAGGGCGCATAGGTCCAGCCGGACAGCCCGATCCGGACCTTCTTGTCCTGCCGATCTTCCTTTCGCATGAAACGGCGCTCCCACAGGTGCTCGTTCCCCGGCAACGCGCCCGCGCCGGTTTCGTTCGCAGCCGCTCCGGTGCGCCTTCCGACACCTGTGAAGACGGCGCCATCCACTAACATAGGTAAATCCCCAGCCGGCTTTTTGCGTCCATACGGAGATTCACGGCAGCGTCGTTCACGCCGCCGGAATTCGCCGAATTGGAAGTGCGATGAACAGGCTGCGACCGTTTATTCGAACCTTGGAGCGGCGCGACCGGTTGTCGCCCGACGAGCTGGCGTTGCTGTCATCAGCACAACTGCGCGTCCAGGGCTTCCGGCGCGGGCAGGAGATCGTGCGGGCCAAGACGCAGCCCGGCGAAAGCTGCCTGATGGTCCAGGGCATTTCCGGTCGCGAGATGGTCACGGCCGAGGGCAAGCGGCAGATCAGCGCCCTGCACGTCGCCGGCGATTTCGTGGATCTGCATAGCTTCGTGCTCAAGCGGATGGACCACGCTGTCGTCGCCCTGACCGAGGTTGCCGCCATTTTCGTGCCCCATGCCGAAATCCGGCGCATCATCGATGCCTCTCCGCATCTTGGGCGCCTGTTCTGGCTGATGACAACAATCGACGGCGCCATCCAGCGCGCCTGGATCGCCTGTCTCGGCCGCAGCACGGCCATGCAGCATATGGCTCATCTTTTTTGCGAGCTCTGGACCCGGATGGAGATCGTCGGCCTGGTATCGGGCCACAGCTTTCCCTTCCGCCTCACGCAAGCCGAGTTGGCGGATGTCGTCGGGCTGTCGGCCGTGCACGTGAACCGGACGCTCCAGGAGCTGCGCGGGCTCGGCGTGGTTGACTGGAATGGCGAACAGGTCGAAATCATTGACTTCGATCGGTTGGTCGCTCTGGGCGACTTCGACAAGACTTATCTGAACCTGACCCAGGAACCGCGCTGAGGCGCAAGACAGGTGCAGGAGCTGCACCATGACACGCTATTTCATCGATACCTTTGACGGGATGCTCGACGTCCGGGATGGCATCGGGACTGAGTTCGCCTCCTATAACCGCGCCTGTGCCGAAGCCCGGCGGGCGGTCCGCGACATGATCCGGGACTATACCGATGATGGCGGCAGCCGGCCGATCAGCGTATCGGTCCGCAACCGCGACGGAAAGACCGTCTATGCGTTGCGTCTCGATCTTTCCGAAAGCTTCGACCGGGACGACTGAACCTATTCGTTTCGCGCTGCGTTGATCAGCCATCGCGAGGGCGGCCGGGATGAGCAGCCGCGCGGTTCTCGTCATCTAACCCATGTTAGTGCCATCGGGTCTGGTTCAGGTGACGCTGCCGCTTCCCAACGGAGGCGCCCATGAATGCTCGCTATCGGGAAAGCCCCCGAAACGCCGAGATTGACGATACGCGGCAACGAAGCCTGGATGAGTTGCTGGGGCCGGTTGCCCGGCGTATCCGCTTCGAGGCCGGCGCGGAGCTTCCGCTCGCCGACGCAATCTATTTCCCGATCGACGGTATTGCGACCCTGGTGCTCCAGCGCGGGCAGGCGAGGTTCCAGATCGGCTTCGGTAGTCGTGGCGATGCGATCGGCATCCAGAAGCTCTTCGCTCCGGAGTTCGCAGACATGTCCGCGAAGGTTCTGAAATCCGGCAGTTTCATCTGCGTCGCTCCTCAAACCTTGCGGCGTCTCCTGCGCGAGGATGGCGGATTGCGCGAGCGGCTGATGTTCCATGCCCTGCGGGCTGCTGGCCGATATCTCGATGAAGCGGCTCGCACGGTGGCGCTGTCGCTGGAGCGGCGCGTTGCGCATTGGATCACCCGCTGCGGCGAGACCCTGGCGAGCGACATCATTCCGATCACTCATCACGATCTCGCCCATACGCTGGGCGTGCGCCGCTCCGGCGTGACGGTCGCGCTCCATGTTCTCGAAGGTGAGCGTCTGATCCGCTCGTCGCGGGCGCGGATCGAAGTCATCGACGGCAAGGGGCTCGCGGCCTTTTCACGGCCACAGCTCTCCTGATCTACGCGGCAAAGGGCCGGTTTCGAAGGGAGCGGACCGTCATTGCTCGGAGAGCCGCGATGGAGGGGCCGCGATTCCAGCAAAGGAGATCGCCATGATTCATCGAACAGGTTCGAGAAGGTCGTGAGATCGTGGGTTCGGACGGCGTGCATGTCGGCACGGTCGACGCGGTGTCCGGAACGCTCCTCAAGCTCAAGAAGTCAGACCCGTCATCCGGAGGCACGCACTACTATCTCGATATCGGGCTGATCGTCGCGATCGAGGGCAATCGGGCGAAGCTGCTGGTTCCCGCGGCAGAAGCGAAGCAGCACAGGTCCGAAGCCGCGGAATAACGCGCTCGCCATCATCATGTCGCTGGAGGTCGAGGCCCTCTCCGCTACGCGAAGCCGGCCTTACCGACCGGCCTCGATCTTACCTTTCTCGTTTCCGGCGATCGTCGCGCTCCCGCTGTGTGGCATTCCCCTCCGAAATCACAGCCGGTCCTTTCACAGCCTCTTTCGCAGGGCCTTCGCGTCGCTCGGGCGGCCGCTGATTGGGTTCCGTCGGGCCGTTCGTGCTGCCCTTTCTCTTGGGTTGCTCCTCATTCATCGCATGTCCTTTCCGATCGTGATGCTGGAGAAACGCCGACGCGCTGCGATCCGTTCGGGTGAGATGAAAAGACTCGGCCCGCCGCGGCGGGCCGAGGGTGGCTTGCCTGATCGAGGAGCCGTTCAGAGGGTCGGTTCGACCCGGAGGTTCTCGTCCCGATGTTCCCCGCCCAATGTGGCGGCCCACGAGGCCGCCGCGGCGCCAACGAGCAGTGCTGCGGCCGTCAGGAACGCCGTCAGTACCGCGGTCTTGCGGGCACGCTCGGCCGCTTGCTTGGCGGTCTCCTTGGCCTGCGAAATCCGCGCATAGGCGTCGTCGATCCGCTTCTGCGCATCCTGCTCGCTGATCCCGGAGCGGGCGGCCAGTCGCGAGGCGAGATAGTCCCGATCACCCTGTTCGATCCTGCCATTCGCGAGGGCGCTGACGAAGATCCGGGAGGCTTCATCGCGTTCCTGGGCGGTCGGCGGCTGCTGGCCGTTGGCGCGCATGATGTTGTCCAGCGCCATCGCCATTGGATCGACGTTCTGGGAAACCAGGGTGGCTACCCCGGAGCTTGCGCTGGCCACGCCGCTGGCCGCCGTCTTTGCCGCACTGAAGAGCGAGGATGTCGCGACGATGGTGATCAGAAGCGCTCCGGTCGCCCAGACGAGCAGGCCATGCGTTGCGTCGCGCACCTTTCGCTCTTCGCCATTGGCATCGAAGCTCGGCTGGCGCATGCGCCCGGCGAGGTAGCCTCCCGCCACCGTCGCGGATACCATGACCCAGAGCGCCCAGAGGGCACCGGCAATCGCCAGGGCGGTCGCGCTCGAACTCTTCTCGAAATCGGCGGAGACCATCGACAGGCCGATCGCCGAGCCGAAAACCGTCATGATGGTGGAGATGGCGGTCGCGATCACCGCGCCGCCGATGATCGGTCCCCATTGTACATAGGAGCGATTCTCCTTGTTGACGGTGACGGGGGCGACGACGACGTCCGTTCCAGACATGGACATGGCGAACTCCTATCGAAGGCCGAGGAACGACAGGATGGCCATGATGACCACCACGAGACCGACGAGGTAAATGATGCTGTCCATGAGCCCCTCCTGCTGATGAGCGAAAGTGACAGGCAAACAGTCGTCGGAGCGGATTGGTTCCTAACCGCAGCAAACGGAGAAAATCGCGCCGAGCAGCGAGTGAGACCGGAACCGCTGGGGCGGAAGCCCGTTCACCTCGGGGGGCATTCCAGATGCGAGGCACCCATGCGTGACGGCGATGGCAACAAGCTCAGCCCTGAAGAGCAGCAACGCGTCAAATCGATCCAAGGCGATCAGGGCAAGGACGCCACCACGAAGGTCTCAATTGATCCCGATCCCGAGAAGGACACCGGAGACGCCGACAAGCCGCGGGTAAAGCCGGACGACAAGCCTGCGGCGGGTGTCGGCGAATGAGAGCCGAAACTTTTGGAACAGACAGCGGCGGTGCGCCACCGTCGTTTCGAGATTCTTCGCCTGCGCGAGCTGCTCGACCTCGCGCAGTTCGAGCCGGCGAGCGGGAACCTGCTGCCGGCCGGCGTGTTCGACTCGCTATCAGCCCCATCGAGATAGGAAAGGCCATGCAGGTGCTCGACCAACCGAAATGGGCGATCGCCGATCATCCGGCCGAAAATCGCTTCGTCATGAGTTTTCCGGGCGGCGAGGCCTTTGCCGTTTATCGCAGGCTCGACGACTACCTGGTCGTCTCCCATACCGAGGTGCCCGCGGCCTTTCGCGGACGCGGCATCGGCGAGCGCCTTGTCGAGGGAGTCTTCCGCCTGGCGCGTGAGCGCGGGCAGCGCCTCGTGCCCGCCTGCAGCTTCGTCGCTGACTGGGCGCATCGGCACCCGGAGTTCCATGACGTGCTGGCCGCTCGCGATGGAGCGGGGCGATGATCGACCACGTCTCCGTCGGTACCAACGATATCGCGCGTGCCCGAGCCTTCTACGACAATGTCCTCGGCTGCATCGGCTTGCGGCTGCTGCACAACGACGAGCACTCGGCCGATTACGGCGTGGCGAGCATCCTGTTCAGCATCGAGACTCCGCTCGATGGCCGCCCGGCGACGCGCGGCAACGGCATGCATGTCGCGTTCGCGGTCGGCCGGCGCGAGCTCGTCGAGACCTTCCACCGCACCGCACTCGCCCATGGCGGCCATGATGCCGGGCCGCCTGGCCTGCGTTCCGAATACGACGCCCATTATTTCGGGGCGTTCGTGTTCGATCCAGACGGCAACAAGATCGAGGCCGTCACCCGTTCATCCCAGTGAAGGAGGAGACCATGCCTGCAAAATCAGCCGCACAGCAGAAGGCCGCGGGCGCCGCATTGGCGGCCAAGCGCGGCGACATGAAGAAGAGCGAGCTCAAGGGCGCCTCGAAATCGATGGAGAAATCGATGAGCGAGACCGAGCTGGAGAAGATGGCTTCGACCAAGCGCGAGGGCAAACCGGAGCACGCCTCCAAGCACTGACAACACCGGACGGAGGCTCGACCGGCTTCCGCAAGCAGGAGAGTCGCCATGACCGCGCGTTTCGAGCCACCCTTCCCGGAACAGCGACAGCCCATGCCGGGCAAGACCGCCGCGATGACGCCGCGGCCCGATCATGGCGAGACGAGCTATGTCGGCTCGGGGAGGCTCAGGGGCAAGCGCGCCGTCATCACCGGCGGCGACAGCGGCATCGGCAGGGCCGTCGCCATCGCCTTCGCGCGCGAGGGGGCGGATGTTCTGGTCTCCTATCTCAACGAGGACGAGGATGCGGCCGAGACGGCCGACTGGATTACGAAGGCCGGGCAGAAGGCTGTGCTGATGCCCGGCGATATCCAGCACCCCGCCCATTGCCGTGCCATCGTCAGGCGGGCCCTCGATGAGTTCGGCTGCATCGACATCCTCGTCAACAACGCCGCGCATCAGGCGAGCTTCGACACCATCGACGAGATTTCGGACGAAGAATGGCAGCTTACCTTCGCGGTAAACATCCACGCGATGTTCTACCTGACGAAGGCCGCCGTTCCCCATATGAAGCCGGGCTCCTGCATCATCAACACGGCCTCGGTGAACGCGGACAAGCCGAATCCAAGCCTGCTCGCCTATGCGGCGACCAAGGGCGCCATCCAGAATTTCACCGGCGGGCTCGCACAACTGCTCGCCGACAAGGATATCCGCGCCAATGCGGTCGCGCCGGGGCCGATCTGGACGCCTTTGATTCCGTCGACCCTGCCGCCTGAGAGCGTCAGCCAATTCGGCAAGCAGGTCCCGATGCAGCGCCCCGGCCAGCCAGCCGAACTGGCGACGGCCTATGTCATGCTGGCCGATCCGCTCTCCAGCTATGTCTCGGGCGCGACCATCGCGGTCACCGGCGGCCGGCCGATCATCTGAGCCAACCCCAAGACGAGGGCAGGCCCTTGGCCGGCAAGCTGCAAGCCTATCGCGCCAAGCGCGATTTCGAGAAGACGAAGGAGCCGAGCGACGCGATCGCGGTGGCTCCTTCAAACCGGCTGCGCTTCGTCATCCAGAAGCATGATGCGACGCGGCTGCATTACGACCTGCGCCTGGAGCTGGACGGGGTCTTCAAGTCCTGGGCCGTGACCAGGGGGCCGTCGCTTGACCCCGGCGACAAGCGCCTCGCCGTCGAGGTCGAAGACCACCCGCTCGCCTATGGCGATTTCGAAGGGACGATCCCGAAGGGCCAATATGGCGGCGGCACCGTCCAGCTTTGGGATCGTGGCTACTGGAAGCCGGAGGGCAAGCTCAGCGCCCAGCGTCAGCTCGAAAAGGGCGACCTCAAGTTCACGCTAGATGGCAAGCGGCTGCAGGGTAGCTTCGTACTGGTGCGCATGAAGCATGACCGCGACGGCGGCAAGCGCACCAACTGGCTCCTGATCAAGCATCGCGACGACCACGCGGTCGATTCCGATGGTGATGCGGTCCTGAAAACCGATGCCTCGGTGGCCTCAGGTCGGACGATGAAGGCGATCGCGGCCGGGCGCGGCCGGTCGCCCAAGCCTTTCCTGATGGGCGAGCAGGCCGTCGAGGCCGATGCCGTCTGGGACAACAAACAGGGCCTGGCGGCGCAGGCGCGCGACGGCAAGCCGGCACAAGCCAGTGCTGCAAGCCGAACCCCGAAAGCGCGCCGCGCTGCAGCGGCCGACCTGCCGGATTTCATCGCACCTCAGCTCTGCCGGAGCGTCGAGCGGCCGCCGGCGGGCAGCGGCTGGGTCCATGAGATCAAATTCGACGGCTATCGCATCCAGGCGCGTGTTGCTGCCGGCAAGGTCACATTGAAGACGCGCAAGGGGCTCGACTGGACGAAGAGGTTCGGGGCCGTGGCCAAGGCGTTCAAGGGCCTGCCGGACTGCGTCATCGACGGCGAGATCGTCGCGCTCGACGACCGTGGCGCGCCGGATTTCGCCGCTTTGCAGGCGGCGCTATCCGAGGAGCAAACCGAAAACCTCGTCTTCTTCGCCTTCGATTTGCTGTTCCTCGACGGTGAGGATTGGCGCGAGCAACCTCTTCTCGCCCGCAAGCAAAGGCTGGAGGCGCTGCTGGACGACGCGGCCGATAGCGTCACCTTGCGCTATGTCGAGCATTTCGAAACCGGCGGCGACGCCGTTCTGAAATCCGCCTGCCGCCTCTCGCTCGAAGGCATCGTCTCGAAGCGCGGCGACGTGCCTTATGTTTCCGGGCGCAGCGATAGCTGGACCAAGGCGAAATGCCGTGCGGGCCATGAGGTCGTCATCGGCGGCTGGGCGACCACGGCCGGTAAATTCCGCTCGCTGCTTGTCGGCGTCCATCGCGGTCCGCATTTCATCTATATCGGCCGGGTCGGCACGGGCTATGGCGCGGCCACGGTCGAGAAGCTGCTGCCGCACCTGAAAGAACGCGAGGCCAAGACCTCCCCCTTCACCGGTAAGGGCGCGCCCCGGCGAGCTCCGGGGGTGCATTGGGTCGAGCCCGTCCTCGTCGCCGAGATCGAATTTGCCGGCTGGACCGGGGACGGCATGGTTCGGCAGGCCGCCTTCAAAGACTTGCGAGAGGACAAGCCGGCGGCGGAGGTCGAGACCGATTTGCCGGCGCCACCAGAGAAAACAGAACCGCCCAAGCCCGCGCCGCGACGTGGCGGACGGATCGATATCCTGGGCGTGCCCCTGTCCAAGCCCGACAAGCCGCTCTGGCCCGATGCCGAGGATGGCAAGCCCGTCACGAAGCTCGACCTCGCACACTATTTCGAAGCCGTCGGGCCCTGGCTGCTGCCGCATATCCAGGGCCGGCCCTGTTCGCTATTGCGGGCACCCGATGGGATCGAGGGCGAGGTCTTCTTCCAGCGCCATGCCGGCCTCGGCACGTCGAGCCTGTTCGAACTCGCGAAGATATCCGGCGACAAGAAATCCTATCTCCAGATCGACCGGATCGAGGCTTTGATCGCAACCGCCCAGATCGGCGGGATCGAGCTGCATCCATGGAACTGCCGGCCGGGGGAGCCGGAAATTCCCGGGCGGCTGGTCTTCGATCTCGATCCTGGACCGGGCGTTCCTTTCGACGCCGTGATCGCGGCGGCCAAGACGATGAAGGAGCGGCTTGATGCTCTCGGCCTCGTCAGTTTCTGCAAGACCACCGGCGGCAAGGGGCTGCATGTCGTGACGCCGCTGGAAAAGCCCCGCCGGGGCGGCCCGGACTGGCCGGCAGCCAAGGATTTCGCGCGCCGCGTCTGCGCGGAGATCGCTGCCGCCGAGCCCGAGCTTTATGTCGTCAACATGGCCAAGCGCCTGCGCCAGGGGCGCATCTTCCTCGATTATCTCCGCAACGACCGTATGGCGACGGCGGTCGCACCCTTGTCGCCCCGCGCCCGACCGGGAGCGCATGCCTCGATGCCGTTGACCTGGCCGCAGGTGAAAACGGGCCTAGATCCCGCCCGCTATACCATCCGCACAGTTCCGAAGCTGCTGGCGGCAAGCAAGGCCTGGGCGGATTATGACGAAGCCGAGCGGCCCTTGGCGGAGGCGATCAAAAAGCTCGGCCGCTCCTGACTGGCACTGGCGCTTCGCAGCATCGGAACGGATCGGCCGTCGATGCGTTTCGCGTCCGATGGGAGAGGCTTCCATGGCGCAGCGAACATTCTGGAAAGGCTATCTCAAACTCTCGCTCGTGACTTGCCCCGTCGCGATGACGCCAGCGCGCTCCGAAAGCGAGAAGGTCCGCTTTCACACGCTCAACCGCAAGACAGGGCACCGCATCCAGAGCCGCTTCGTCGACGCCGTCACCGGCAAGCCGGTCGCCGATGCCGACGAGGTCAAGGGCTACCCCAAGGGGGATGACGACTACGTCATGCTCGAGGATGACGAGCTCGACGCCGTCGCGCTGGAGAGCACGCGCACGATCGATATCGAGCTGTTCGCGCCGCGCTCCTCCGTCGGCTGGATCTGGTACGACACGCCGCATTACCTCGTGCCGGACGGCAAGATCGGCGACGAGGCGTTTTCGGTCATCCGCGAGGCGATGAAGGCGACGAAGACGGTTGGCATCTCCCGCGTCGTGCTTTACCGGCGCGAGCGGGCCGTCCTGTTGGAGCCGCGCGACAGGGGCATTGTGTTATGGACCTTGCGCTATGGCGACGAGGTCCGCGACGAGAAGGATTATTTCGCTGATATCAGGAAGGCGAAGTGCGAGCCCAACATGCGCGCGCTCATGGAGAAGCTGATCACCTCGCGCACGAAGGACTGGTCGCCGGAGCTTGCGCAGGACCCTGTCCAGGACGAACTGCTCGATCTCATCAAGGCCAAGCAGAAAGGCCGCAAGCCGGCCCGGAAAACCAAGCCTGCCGCCAGCGAGGGCAATGTCATCAGCATCATGGATGCGCTCAAGCGCAGCCTCGAACCGCGGAAGTGATCAGCTCGCCTTCCGCTGTGGTTCGGTCTTCGCGGCCGTCTTGCGGGCGGATTTTCGCTTCTTGGCGGGTTTGTCAGCCGATTTGCCATCGCCTTGACTGCTCTTGGCGCTCTGTCTGAGAGCATCGAGAAGATTGACCACCTTCGCCGGCTCCGGCCGCTTCACCGGCTTGATCTTGCGTCCTTCGATCTTCGCCTTGACCAGTTCTGCCAGCGCAGTCTCGTAGCGGTCGTCGAAAGCCTTGGGGTCGAAGCGGCCAGCTTTGGTGCGGATGATGTGCTCGGCGAGTTCCAACATCTCGCCTTCGATCTTTAGCTTCGGGATGTCGTCGAAGGCGCTTTCCGCCGGGCGGACCTCGTAGTCGAAATTGAGCGTCGTCGCGATCAAGCCGGTTTCATGCGGCCGTATCAGGATCGAGCGCATCCGCCGGAAGATCACGGTCCGCGCCAGGGCTGCTGTCTTGCGGCTCGCCATGACGTCGCGGATCAGGATGAAGGCCTCGGTCGCGATCGGCGTGCTCGGCGTCACGTAATAGGGTCGGTCGAAGAACAGGTCGTCGATCTCGTCGCAGGGCAGGAAGGTCGCGACGTCGAGGACCTTGTCGCTTTCTGGCGTGGCCTCGGCGATCTCCTCCGGCTCGAGCACGATGTAGTCGCCATCGCCGCGATCGTAGCCCTTGACCTGATCATCCTTCTCGACCGGCTTCCCGGTGACCTCATCGATGAACTGGCGATGCACTCGGTTGCCGGTCTTGCGATTCAGAGTGTGGAAGGAGATGCGCTCGCCGGTTGAGGCGGCAGTGTAGAGTGCCACCGGGCAGGTGACTTCGGCGACCTTGAAGACGCCTTTCCAGATTGCGCGCGGCGCCATGTCGTCAGCCTCGCATCAGAGCAGGGATTGCGGATGAAAAACCGTTCGTCTCAAGCGAAAGTTCCCGTGTCGAGCCGATCAATGGCTTATTTGCATCCAAGCCTTGGCTTGTTATGCCTCTGCGAATTGGATTGCCAGGAACGCGACGGTATCCGAGTCGGGTTAAGGCCAAGCTCAGCGGCGGACGCCGATGTCATCGCACCGTCCGAAAGCGGGCCTTCAACGTCCTGGGTGGCGGCGGACCTCGCCATCGATCCGGCAAGCTATCTCGATCTCGCGGCGGACGAGATTGGTAAGCTTTTCTCGGGATCCGGCCCTCGTCCGATCCGGCTGATCAAGGCCCATGCCCAGCTATCTTGCTGGAATACGAGCAGGGCTTCCACGCCCTGCAAGAAGATCAGCGCAACCTCGGGCTCTACCATGAGTGCGCCGCTCGCATCCGCGACCCTATTGCTGCGGTAATGATCATAAGCTCGATCAATACCCGTTCGCTGCGGCTGTACGAGCAGTGGCCTTTGATCGGAGGACGTTCAACGCCCCAAAAATGAGTAGCTACCTTATGGTATGAATTATGGTAGGAATGATGGTATGAATTGAAATCAAGATAACTTGTAAGTATTTGATTTTGTTTATTTATTGTTGTTATAGGTGCGTATCCCCTAGGGAGCGCCATTCGCCGCCGAGTCTCGTTTCGCAAGCCATTGCTTTGCATCCCTGATTTTCGGCGATTTGGCCGGTTTGGGACATTCACCCGTTTGGGTTTGGGTCGTTGTTTCCCTTCTGCCCTTCAAGGCGGCTGATCGCGGCCGCGGCAAGGCGCTTCTGATCAGCTTCTCGAGGCTGCTGACGCTGCGTTGACCGTGCTTATCCTCGGTGATCTTCAAAGACCGGGACGGCGGTTACGAAGTTTTCCGGAGGCCTGATCCGCCCGACCATGGCGTTGCCGATGACGGTGAAGCCCTGGCCCGCCGTCGTGGCGATCTTGGCGGAGTCGTCGTCGGTTCCCTTCCGCTGGGACCTTGCCGCGTCGATGATGACCTTGGTCGTGATCTTGCCGTGCTCGGCATAGGTCTAGAGCGAGCCGATGGGGATGCCCATGCCGTCCGCGATCAACTGGGCGAGGTGGGGCGCCTGCTCCATGACCGAGTTCAGTTCTTCTCCACGCAACGTAACAGACGCCATGCCCTGCGAGAGCAGGAGGAGCGCAGCCTCGGCGGATCCGGCCGGACCGGGCGTGGTGGCCAGCGTCTGGTTGACGGTCTCGGTCACCCCCAGCAGCGTATTGGCGGAGCAGCCCATGCCGCGCGTCGACTTCTGGAGCCGGGCATACAGCTCGATGGTGCCGGACGTGCTCGTTCGCGTGTTCTGCGAGATGTCGAAGGCGCGCGGATAGACGGCATTCAGCGCGCCCTGCGACTTGGTCACAAGCGCGAGCTGCCTGCGGAGCTTAACCGGCTTGAGCAGTCCGCAAGCGCGTGGGGCTCGAGGCGGCATCGTTCGATACAGCAAAAACGACCGATGACTCAGGCGGATGAGGCAATATTCGCCGCCGAACCGCTTAGCTCACCAGCCGAGTATAAGCACTGTGGTCGTCGGCGGGCCGGGTCGTTTCGAACGTCAGATGCTCTAGGAAAATCTGGTAATGGGTAGCGCTGCGCTCAGGGCTACCGGGGCAACGCGCATCAAAATGCGGCTCGGGCTCTGCCGCCCGAGCCGCGGAATGGCCGATCGCCCTACTTTGAACGCGACCAGTTGCCGACGTCCCAGAGCTCGCTGTCCCAGGGGTTCATCGCGACGCCGGCGAGCGACTTCGTCGCGCCCGAGATATTGCCGCGGTGAACGAGCGGGATGACGGAGTAGGACTGCACCAGCATGTCGTTCATCTTGCGCGCCAGATCGGCGCGCTCCGTGATCCCGTCGGTCTTCCGAACCGTCTTCGACAGGTTGTCGTAGTCCTGCGAGCAGTAACGCGGCATGTTGCTGCCCTGCCATTGCGTGGCCGGGGAGGGGATCGCCGCGCAGGTCCATTTGTTCAGGTAGGGTTCCTGGTCGAGGCCCTTCGAGTTGTCGGTGTACATCTCGATATCGGCATAGAATTTCTGCCGCGTATCCGGATTGCCGGCATCGCCGCCGAAGAACACAGATGCGCTGACATTGCGCAGGTCGACGGCGACGCCGAGAGTCTTCCAATACTCCTTCAGCATGGCCTGGGTGTCCTGACGGACGCCGCTGGTAGAGGTCAGGAAGGACAGCCGCAGTTTCTGTCCGCCCTTCTCGCGGACCCCGTCGGCGCCGGGCTTCCAGCCGGCCTCGTCCAGCAGGGCCTTGGCCGCCGCGACATTAGGCTTCAGGCAGCTATCATTGGCGGTCGAGACATACTGGGCGGGCGCCGGCACGACATTGCAGGTCGCCTTGCCCTGGTCCCCATAGAGAACCTCGGCGATCTCGGCGCGATCGATGGCGAGAGAGAGCGCCTTGCGCACGCGGATGTCGCTCAGGATCTTGTTCGGGCCGCCCGCCACGGTCGAGCGCTTGTCGCCCAGATCCGAGGATGGATCGGTCAGGTTGAGGAACAGGAATTCGACCATCGTGCCGTGGGCCGTCACCGTCCGTGCCTTGCCTGTGGAGGTCAGCTTGGCCATGACGTCGGGTGCCAGCATCAGATTCCAGGCGTAGTCGGTTTCTCCCGTCTCGAAGACGGCCCGCGCCGAGGACATCGGGTCGCCGCCGCCCTTGATCGTTACGCCGGAGAAATGCGGCTTGCCGGCTTCGCGATAGGCGGTGTTCATCGTGTAGATGACGACGTCGTTCGGCTTGAACTCCTTGACCTTGTAGGGGCCGGTGCCGATCGGTGCGAAGTTCTGCGTGGTGCAGGAGGCGATCTTGGCGCCCATGCAGTCCTTGAACTGCGCTTCCTGCAGCACCGGCGTCGTCGAACTGACGAACGGCACGTAAGGGTAGGGCGTCGGCTGCGCGAACTGGATCTCGATCGTCAGGTCGTCCTTGGCGACGATGTCCTTGATGCCGTCGAAGGAGTTCGAGGCGGCACAGCCCGCGCCCGGCGCCGTGCAGTATTTCCAGGTGAAGAGCACGTCCTTGGCCGTGAAGGCGCTGCCATCGGCCCATTTTACGCCGGGCCGCAGCTTCCAGGTGATCATCGTCGTGTCGGCTGAGATGCCGCCATTTTCCCTGGTCGGGATCTCCGCCGCCAGCAGCGGCACCAGCGTACCCTGCGGATCGAAGCGTGCGAGCGGCTCGACGATGAGCGCCGCCGCGTCGACCTCCTTGCCGATCCCGGACAAATAGGGGTTCAGCGTCGAGGCGGCCTGCCAGTAGAGGATCTTGAGATCCCCATCCGCCCCCCGCTGGGCCTGCGCGGGGAGGGGCAGCAGCGCAAGCGCGGCTGCGGTCAGGAACTTGGCCATGCTCATTCCGTCTTCTCCTGTCGCTGGCCCCGGTTCCTTCGGCTCCGGCTTCCGGGCGGGTGCATTGATTGTTGTAACATACTGTGCAAGATGCCTGAATTGAGTCAATATGTAATAAAGAATACAGGAATGTCCGCGCCGCCCCTTTTCGACAGGATTCGCAGCGAAGCCCGCTCGACGGCGGAGCGCAAGGTCGCCTCGACCCTGCTCGAAGGCTATCCGACGCGTGCGCTGGCGACGGTCGAGGTTCTCGCGAAACAGGCCTCGGTGAGCGCGCCGACCGTGCTGCGCTTCCTCTCCAAGATCGGCTTCTCGCGCTTCGCCGATTTCCAGGCCGCGGCCATCGCCGATGTCGAGCGCCAGCTCGGCTCGCCGCTGAATAACATCCGTTCCGAGACGGCTGCGGAGCCGCCGGAACATGTCTACCAGCGCACCCTGCTGATGCAGGCGGAGGCGCTGCAGCTTGCGGCCGCGCAGGCCATGCCGGCGGAATTCGACGCGATCGTCGACCTGCTGGTCTCTCCGCGGGCGACGATCAAGCTGCTGGGCGGCCGCTACAGCCAGAATCTCGCGCAGCGCCTGGCGACGCAGCTCGGCCAATTGCGGCCCGGTGTCGCCTTCACCCCGCTCATGCTGGGCTTCGCCTACGACACGCTGGTCGATGCAGGCCCGCAGGACATCTTCGTGATCTTCGACTACCGCCGTTACCAGAGCGAGCTTCTGACGTTCGCGCGCGGCGTGCGGCAAAGCGGCGCCCGGATCTGTCTGTTCACGGACATCTGGCGCTCGCCCATCGCGGAATATGCAGACGCCGTGCTGACATCGCCCGACGCCTCGACCTCGCCCTTCGGCTCACGTGTCGTCGCCACCGCCCAGATCGAGGCAATCGTCGCCGCGGTCAGCCAGCGTTGCCGAGACTGGAGCCGCGACCGGCTCGCCCGGATCGAAGAGCTGCGCAAGCTCGGCGCGGCCGAGCCGCCTGCCAAGGAAAGCTGACCGTCCATGCGTGCCAATCCGCCGATCGTGCTGAACCCGCAAGGTCGCTTGCCCGGGTTGATCGCGGTCGATCATGCCGGCCGCTCGATCCCGCCGGGCCTCGGCGATCTCGGGCTCGCGCCCGCCTGGCATGAAAGTCACTATTTCTGCGATCTCGGCGTCGCGGAGCTCGCCCATGACCTCGCCGCCCGGATCGACGTGCCGATCGTTCTCTGCGACGTCAGCCGCCTCGTCATCGACGTGAACCGCTGGGTCGACGACCCCCGCTCGATCCCCGTGGCGCTGGAAGGCACGCCCATCACGCTCAACGCAGCCTTGTCGGCGGCCGAGCGGGAGGAGCGGCAGGATGCCGTCTTCTGGCCCTATCACCGGTTACTGGCCGAGATCTGGGCGCGCCAGACCACCCGCCATGAGCGCCCGTTCTTCTTCGCGCTGCACAGTTGCACCCGCGTCTTCGACGGCCTGCATCGCCCCTGGGACGGTGGCACGATCTGGCATGACGACGACACGCTGTCGCGCCATCTGCTCGGCCATATCGGCGCGGAAAAGGGCCTCGTGCTTGGGGACAACCAGCCCTACTCCGGTCGGAGTGGCGTCTACACGGTCGATTGGCACAGCTATGGCACGGGCCTTCCGGCCTGCGGCTTTGAGGTGACGAACGATCTTCTGGAGACCGGGCCGGACCGAGCCCGCTGGGCCAGCCGCCTTGCCGGCGCCTTGACTGCCGCCATCGATCAGGGAGTCGCCGCATGACCCCGTTTTCAGCCGAACCGCCCTATGCACTGACCGCCGTTGCAGCCCCGGAGACCGGGCGCCTCGCCGGCACGCGCGAGGTCGACATGCTGCTGGTCGGCGGCGGCTATGGCGGCCTGCTGACCGCGATCGAGCTTGCCGAGGCCGGGGCGCGGGTCGCGGTGGTCGAGGCGCGGGGAATCGGTGCCGGCGGCTCTGGGCGCAACCACGGCCAGTGCATCCCGGTCTTTCGCTATCTCGACCCCGCGATCCTGCCGAAGAAGGGCATCGATCTGCTGGCCCAGGCCGGGGCACGGGTTTTCGACCGGATCGCACGGCACGACCTGCGTTGCGAGGCGATCCAGAAGGGTACGCTCAGTGCGGCCTATAATCACCGGACGCTGGCAGCCACCCGCGCGGCGCAGGCGAAATACGCAGGCTACGGCAAGACCGAGCGCTACCTCGATGCCGACGAGGTCGCCGAACTGACCAGCACGCGCGCCTTCCAGGGCGGCTGGGTCCATCGCGAAGGAGGACATGTCAATCCGCTCGGCTATGCCCGCGAACTGGCGCGCCTGGCGCTGTCGCTCGGGGTCGAGGTTTTCACCGACAGCCCGATGACCGGCTTCTCGCGCGACGGCGGTCGCTGGAGTGTTCGTACACCCGAGGGCGAAATCCGCGCCAAGGCCGTCGGTTTGACGACCGACGCCTATTCGACGGCGGCGGTTCCCGGAGCGGTGACGCAGGGCTTCTTCCCGCTGACGAGCTATGCCGTTGCGAGCCGCCCGCTGACGGAAGAGGAGCGCGCGGCCGTCATGCCCTCGGGCATGAATTTCGGTGACACCCATCATGACCCGATGTTCTTCCGCATCGATGCGTCCGGGCGGATCATCACTGGCGGCCTGCAGGAGCCCGGCCGCGGCAGCCGCTTCGACTACACGGCTGGCTTCATGACCCGCCGGCTGGCGCGGATCTGGCCCGTGCTCGCGGGGCTGGACTGGGAATTCATGTGGACAGGCACGATCAGCATGGCGCTCGACCAGACGCCCTCGATCCAGAAGCTCGACGACGGGCTCTGGGCGCTGTCGGGCTGGTCGGGCCGTGGCGTGCCGACCTCGGCGGCGCTGTCCTTCGCCTTCGCCCGGACATTGGAGAATCCCGCCACGGGGCTCGACTGGTGGCCCCAGCGCCAACCGCCAAAGGTCGTCGCCGGCGCCTTGCTGGGGCGGATGGTGCAGCTCTGCCGAGGTCCGTTCAATCAATTGCGGGACCGGATCGAGCGCTGAGCGCCGATTGGCGACGCGATCGGTTCAGCGCGACCTTGCCCGTGGGTCCATCGCGTCGCGCAGGCCGTCGCCGATATAGTTGACCGACAGCACCGTCAACGAGATCGCGATGCCGGGCAGGATCACCCGCATCGGATAAAGTTGAATCTGGTCGACCGCGTCATAGAGCAAGCGGCCCCAGGTCGGGAAATCCGGCGGGAAGCCGAGTCCGAGGAAGGACAGCGAGCTTTCGGTGATGATTGCGCCGGCGATTCCGAGCGTCGCCGAAACCAGGATCGGCGACAGCACATTGGGCAGGATGTGGCGCAGGATCATCTTGCCGTTGCGCGTGCCCACCGACCGGGCGGCCAGGACGAATTCGCGCTCCTTCAGAGTGAGGACCTCCCCACGGACGAGGCGCGCGGTGTGCATCCAGCTCGTTCCGCCGATGGCCGTGACGATCAGCAGGAAGATTCCGGTCTCGGCGCCGAGCCATTGCGACAACGGCTCGCGGAACAGCATCGACATGACGAGGAGCAGCGGCAGCAGGGGGAGCGCGAGGAAGAGGTCGGTCAGCCGCATCAGGATACCATCGAGCCCGCGCAGGAAGCCCGCACAGACGCCCACCAGCGTCCCCAGCAGCAGCGAAAGCCCCATCGCGGTCATTCCAACCGTGAGCGAGACCCGCCCGCCCGCGATCAGGCGCGCCAGCATGTCGCGCCCGAGATGATCGGTGCCGAGCGGATGAGCCAGCGACGGCCCCCGGTTGCGCAGCCGCATGGAAATGGCGGTCGGATCGAGCTGCCACAGCCAGGGGCCGGCGATGATCGCCAGCAGGATCGCGCCGAGGATCACCGTGCCGATCATCGCGCCGCGATGCTTGCGGAACCGGCGCCAGACATCGCGCGCATGGCTGGAGCGCTGGCGGGGGGCAGTCGCGGCGGCCTCAGTCATAGCGGATCCTCGGATCGAGAATGCCGTACAGGATGTCGGCCATCAGGTTGAACAGCACGATCAGCACCGCGAAGATGAAGGTCAGGGTTTGGACCATCGGTACATCGTTGGCCTGGATCGACGAGATCAGCAATTCGCCGATCCCGTTCACCTTGAAGACCTGCTCGGTGATGATGGCGCCGCCGAAAATATGCGGCACGCCCATCGCGATCACCGTCACGACCGGGATCATCGAGTTGCGCAGCACATGGACCAGGACAACCACCCGCTCGCTCAGCCCGTTGGCGCGAGCGGTGCGGACATAGTCCTGCCGCAGATTGTCGAGCATCGAGGCCCGCATGAACCGGCTGATCTGGCTGGCATTGTAGAGCGCGAGCACCATGACCGGCAGAACCATCTGGCGCACCTGCGCCAGAAAGCTGTCCCAGTTCGTCACCCGCAACGTCGTATCGTAGAGCGAGGGAAACCAGCCCAGTTCGACCGAGAAGATCACGATCAGCAGCACGCCGGTAAAGAACGTCGGCACCGAGAAGCCGATCATCGACAGGAAGGTGCCGAGCTGATCGAACCAGCTATGCTGGCGGTAGGCCGACAGGATGCCGATCGGCAACGCGATGGCGGTCCCCACCACATAGGCGAGACCGACGACCCAAAGCGTCTGCGGCAGTCTTTGCGCGATGATGTCGGCGACGGGCGCACGCGACTGCCACGACATCACGCGCTGGCTTTCGCCCGCGAGGTTCCACCCGAACAGCATGTCGAGGACATGCAGCGGCTCGACCCAGAAGAACTGCTTGAGCCATAGGAAATAGCGTACCAACAAGGGGTCGCCGAGGCCAAGCGACGCGCGCATCTTCTCCTTCACCTCGGGCGGAATCGTCAGCGGCAGTTGCGCCATCGGGTCGCCAGGTGCGAGGCCGAGCAGCAGGAAGATGACAAGGCTGATCAGCAGCAGCGTGGGGATCGCCACCAGGAGCCGGCGCAGCGTGTAGTGGAGCATCTGGAGGCCTTAGCCGCACGCGGCGGGGTGCCGGCGGTGGCGCCCGCCGGTGGCGCGGCATATGAGGTCCTGACCCATCCTGATGGCACCTGTCTCGATCGCCGGATTATGTAAAATAGATTGCAAAGATGCGGTCTGACAGTCAATATGTAACAAACAATACTTTTTCGGAACGGGCCCGCACGGAGCTGGATGTTCGCCTCCGCTGTGCGCCGCCTGCAGGCCGAGGGGATGGCCGGGCGCGTGCCCGGGGAGGTTCGATGTACGATACGTCCCTTGATCCGCAGGCATCCAGCGCGACGCCGCTCGTGTCGATTGCCGGGCTGCGCGTCGAGTTCGAGACCCATTCCGGCCCCGTTGTCGGCGTGCGCGACGTCAGCTTCGACATCACCCGCGGCGAGTGCGTCTGCGTTGTCGGCGAATCCGGTTCGGGCAAATCGGTCTCGGCACTGTCGCTGATGCGGCTCGTCGAATTTGGTGGCGGCCGGATCGCGGAAGGGGAGCTGCGCTTCCGGCAGGTCGACGGGCGCATGATCGACCTCGTCCAGGCCGACCAGTCTACGATGCGCGCGATCCGTGGCGGCCAGATCGGCATGGTCTTCCAGGAGCCCATGACCGCGCTGAACCCGGTCTTCACGATCGAGCGCCAGCTCACCGAAGTGATCCTGACCCACCGGCGCATCCCGGCGGCTGCCGCGCGCGCCCGTGCGCTCGACCTGCTGACGCAGATGCAGATCAGCGAGCCCGAGCGCCGCCTGAAGCAGTATCCGCACGAGCTGTCGGGCGGCATGCGCCAGCGCGTCGTTATCGCGATGGCGATGGCCTGCGAGCCGCGCCTGCTGATCTGCGACGAGCCGACCACGGCGCTCGACGTCACGATCCAGGCCGAGATCCTCGCCCTGATCGACAAGCTGAAGCGCGAGACGGGGACGGCCGTGCTGTTCATCACCCACGACATGGCCGTGGTCGCGCAGATGGCCGACCGGGTCGTGGTGATGTATCGTGGCGACAAGGTCGAGGAGGGCCCGGTGGAGGCGATCTTCTCCGCTCCTCGTCATCCCTATACGCGCGCGCTGCTGGCTGCGGTGCCGAGGCTCGGCGAGATGCGCGGCACGACCCAGCCGGCGCCGATGCGCGGTATCGCGACCGGCGAAGGGCTTGTCCCGGCGGCCGCGCGCGCCGTGCCGCCGCCGCGAGCCGAGGCCAGGCCGCTTCTGGAGGTACGCCACCTCCGCACCCGCTTCCCGGTCAGGAAAGGGCTGCTGCGCCGCACGATCGCCAATGTCCATGCGGTCGAGGATGTCAGCTTCACCATCGATCCCGGCCAGACGCTGAGCCTGGTCGGCGAGTCCGGCTGCGGCAAGTCGACCTGCGGTCGCTCGATCCTGCGCCTGACGCAGCCGCTATCCGGCGAGGTGATACTGGACGGGGAGGACGTGCTGGCTCAGTCGACGCAGGGCATGCACGCGCTGCGCCGCAAGATGCAGATGATCTTCCAGGATCCCTATGCCAGCCTCAATCCGCGGATGCGCCTGTTCGATCAGGTGGCGGAGCCGCTGCGCAATTATGACCAGCTATCGGGGCAGGCCCTGCACAGGCGTGTGACGGAGCTGTTCGAGCGCGTGCGACTGCCCGCCTCCTTCATAGATTTCTACCCCCACGAGCTGTCGGGCGGCCAGCGCCAGCGCATCGCCATTGCCCGCGCGCTGGCGCTCGAGCCGAAGCTCATCGTCGCCGACGAGGCGGTATCCGCGCTCGACGTCTCGGTGCAGGCGCAGGTGCTGAACCTTCTGATGGAGCTGCAGGCGGATCTGGGAATCGCATGCCTGTTCATCAGCCACGACATGTCGGTCGTGGAGCGGATCAGCCATCGGGTCGCGGTGATGTATCTCGGCCGGATCGTCGAGATCGGCCCGCGCGCCGCGATCTTCGAGAATCCGCAGCACCCCTATACCCGGACGCTGCTGGCGGCGGTCCCGATCGCCGACCCCGCACGCCGGTCGGCGCACAGCCTGACGGGCCACCCGGTACTGCGCTCGCCCATTCATCCCGCCGACCATGTCGCTGCGCCGTCGCTCTACACCGAAGTCGCGCCTGGTCACCTGTTGCTGGAGACCGAATGATCTGAGGCAAGTCAGCCAGCGTGAGTTCGACGGCCCGCGCGGGGCAGACGTCCGACAGAAGCGGATCAACGTCTGCTAGTGGGCGGGATACCGATTTGCACTCCTGGCGCATAGCTAAGCGGCTGCCGGCGCTCGGAAAAAAGGTCGGCAGCTACTGACGGCGGAGCAGTCAGGAGGCTGGATGCGCCACCGATAGACCTTCGACCTTGTGCTTCGCAATCAGCTTGCCGACGAGGCCAGTCCGAATGGCGGTGGCAACGAAGGCACGTAAATAGTCGATCGCGCTGCCGGATGCCTTCGGCGTGCCGAGCGCCTGCTGGACCGCCATGAAGCGGCCGGGGAGAATGCGCGATCCCGGCAACGCTTTTTCGTCCTCGATCAGCTTCGGCCTGAGCCCCGCGAGAGCATCGAGCTTCCGGTCGACGAACTGCCTATAGGCTCCATCGAACCCTTCTCCCATTACGAGTTCGGCTCCCTCCACGTTGCGTTCCAGCCAGAGGCCATAGGCTGTGCGCGCGGCCACCGCGATGCGCCGTCCTTTTTGGTCAACCTCCGCCACCGATTGCAGAGACGAGCCCGGCTGGACCAGATAGGTGGCTTCGATCTCGGTATAGGCCGGCGTGAAATCGATGACCGCGGCGCGCTGCGGCTCGGCGCCGACCAGAGCGACGTCCCACTCATCACGCTCGGCCGCATCTGCGAGCGGGCCGGGTGATGGATAAGGGACGTATCGGAGTGGCAGGCCGAGGCATTCAGCCAGGATCGCCGCCATGTCCGGCGAGACGCCTGCCGGACCGCCGTCTGCGGTACGGCTGGAAACCAGCAGGAAGTTCGACAGGTTGATGCCGGCCCGCAGTTCGCCATGGCGCGAGAGCACCCGGCGAACCGCGTCGGGCGCAGCCCCAATCATCCGTTCGATGCGTTTGGCCTCTTCGCGCATATTCACGCCGTCCGCAGGGTCTCGGCGACGAGCGTGCCGAAGCGCTTGGTGCCGGTCTTGCCGCCGAGATCGGGGGTGCGCGAGGCGGGGTCGGTCAGCACGATGTCGATAGCCTTGTCGATCGCATGGAAAGCCTGCTCGAAGGCGGGCAGTTTCCGCTTTTCGCCGAGCCACTGCAACAGCATCCCGCAGGACAGGATCATCGAGACTGGGTTGGCCTTGTCCTGATTCTGGATATCGGGGGCCGAGCCGTGCTGCGCCTGGGCGCAGCAATGGGTGTCGCTCGCCATCATCGAGCCGGCGAGGCCGAGGCTGCCGGAGAGCTCGCTGGCGAGGTCCGAGATGATGTCGCCATAGAAATTCGTGGCGCAGATCACGTCGAAGCGCTCGGGATTGCGGACGAGATGAGCGGTCGAGGCATCGATCAGGAGGTCGTCGAGCTGCACATCCGGAAACTCGGCGGCGACCTTGCGGACCTCGCGCAGGAAGAGGCCGTCAGTCTGGTGGAAGCTGTTGACCTTGTGGACCGCGGTCACCTTCTTGCGGCGCTTGGCTGCGAGCTCGAAGGCGCGCCGGGCGATGCGGTTCGAGCAATGCGCCGTGATCTTGCGAAGCGAGATCGCCATGTCCGGCGAGGGCATCAATTCAGCCCAGCCGAGATGCATGTTGCGGTCGGGATAGAAGCCCTCGGTCGCTTCGCGCATGATGACGAGATCCATGGTCTTGCCGGGCTTCATGTTCGACTCGATGAAGGGGCGCGTGCGGGCAGGGCGGACATTGGCATAGAGGTCGAGGCCGATGCGGAAGCCGGCGGAGACGTTGCGCCCGCCCTTCTCGGGGGCCGGGTAGTCTGCGTGGGACTGGGTGCCGAGGATCACGCCGTCGAACTCGTTGCGAGCGCGGTCGAGCACGCTCTCGCGCAGGGTCGTGCCGTGCTTCTCCAGGCTCTTGAAGCCGACATCGTCATATTCGAAGGTGAGGCCGAGGCCGAAGCGGTCGCTCGCGACCTCCAGCACCGCCATGGATGCGGAGACGATCTCGGGGCCGATGCCGTCGCAGGGCAGGACGAGAATTTTCATCATGACATTCCTTTGGCGCTTCAATGGCACTTGTATTGGCTATTCCATGTTATAAAACCAATTTTAGGTCAAGGCGCCATGGTGGATTTGCCAGGCCGGCTATGACCTGTAATCACTCACGGAGTTTGAACGGCGCCAGTCATGACCCATAGTCCTCTCGCCCTCCGCATCGCTAACGACATTATCGCGCGTATCGGCATGGGCGAGTTCAGCACAGGTTCGCATCTGGCGACCGAAGCTCTCGCCAAGCGTTTCGAGGTCTCGCGCTCTCCCGTGCGGGAGGCTCTCGCGCTGCTCTCCGATCAGGGCTTCCTTGAAAATCGCCGTAACCGCGGGTTTTTCGTGCTGCCGAGCGCGAAGGGCAGCGTGCAGCGCGCTATCGAGCCCATAGGTACGCCTGACAGCGACCCTTACTACCAGCTGGCGGAGGATTGGCTGAAGGATCGGATCGGCGCGGAACAGACCGAGCAGGCGATCCGCGACCGCTACAATCTGACTCGCTCCCAGGCTCAGGATCTTCTGTCTCGCGCGGCGCGAGAGGGCTGGGCCGAGCCGAAGCCAGGTTATGGCTGGAAGTTGCGCCAGGTTGCCAAAACGGCGGAGGCTTTCGAAGAAATCTATCGGTTTCGCGCCGTGATCGAGCCTGCGGCTCTTTTGGAGCCCAGCTTCAGGTTCGACAAGGCGATTGCCGCCTCGTTGCGTCGGACGCAGGAGAGACTGGCTTCTGGGAACCTGGAAGGGTTGGCTCCTGCTGCCATGACAGCCGCTGGCGCGGAATTTCACGAAGGCATCATCAGAATGTCGGGAAATCCGATGTTCTTTTATGCGCTGGAGCGAGCCAACCAGCTACGCCGATTGGCCGAGTACCGGTTGAAGGTCAATCCGGAGCGGATTGCAGTGCAGAGCTCCGAGCACCTCCAGATTCTCGACCTCCTTGCCAAGGGCGACAATCTGGAAGCGGCCCATCTGATGCGTCGTCACCTCAGCGGTGCCCTCGCATCCAAGTCTCCTGTCGTACACCCACGTGCTGGAGATGCTGGACGCGCGGCTTGAAGAGGGCAGTCATCGGCTCGACCTGGCGATGTAGTTTTTGCGCGTGTTAATGACTTCGCCGCAACCAGGAATGGTGCTGCTTCCGGGCTGAGTCGCACTCCGCTGCGCAGCTACCGCGACAGGCTGAATTTCAGCGATCCGCTTTTCCGACTCGCTTGCTGCGATCGGCCAGAGGGCCAATTACTCAAGCCCACGTGCCGGTGTAGCGGCGCGCCATGAACGGACGTGGTTTTACGGCTTGATAAAACCAATGATGGCGATTAGGCTTTCCTCACAACTAAAACCAATGGGAGGATCGCAATGATCAATCGTCGTCAATTCGTGCTTGCCTCGGCTGCTAGCGCGACCGCGCTGGGGATTGGCCTGCCGGTCCGAGCCCAAGAGGTGCCAGCAGGTTACCCAGCCGACTACAAGGCTCTGGTGGAGAAGGCGAAGGCCGAGGGCGTCGTATCGATCTACACCTCGACCGACGACGTGCAGGGCCGCCCGATCGTCGAGGCGTTCCAGAAGGCCTATCCCGGCATTCGCGTCGACTATAACGACCTCGGCACCAACGGCGCCTATAACCGCATCATCTCGGAAGCCGCGGCCAAGCAGGTCGGCTCCGACGTGGTCTGGACCTCGGCGATGGACCTGCAGATGGTCCTCGTCCAGAAGGGATTGGCCGAGGCCTACAAATCACCCGAGACGAGCCATCTGCCGGGCTGGGCCAATTTCAACGACACGCTCTACGGCACGACGGTCGAGCCGGTTGGCATCCTCTATAACAAGGCCCAGCTCGCTTCGATGAAGCTGCCGAAAACCAGGGCTGAGCTCCTGGCTTTCATGCGGGACAACAAGGACGCGCTGAAGGGCAAGCTCGCGACCTTCGATCCCGAGAAGAGCGGCACCGGCTTCCTCTTCTTCAGCAACGACGCCAAGACCATGCCGGACACGTTTGAGCTGGTGAAGGCCTTCGGTGCGACCGAGGGCAAGACCTACGGAAGCTCGGGCGCGATGCGCGAGAAGATCGTCTCGGGCGAACACTGGCTCGCCTTCAACATCATCGCATCCTACGCAATCGAATGGGCTGCGAAGAACCCGGCTCTCGGCTACATCCTGACTTCGGACCACACCGCCGCGTTCTCGCGCGTCGCCAATATCTCGAAGGGCGCGCCGCATCCCAACGCCGCGCGTGTCTTCCTCGATTTCCTGCTGGCCAACTCGGGGCAATCTGCCTTGGCTTCTGTCGGGGCTCCTTCGATCCGCACCGACGTGACCTCCGGTCTCAATCTGACCAAGCTGACCGAGATGGCCAACGGCAATCTCAAGCCGATCCCGGTTACGACAGCGCTCCTCGAGGCGACCGAGCCGAAGAACCGAGCCGATTTCTTCCGCCGCTGGAAGGAAGCGCTGCGCGGCTGAGCCGCGCAGTTCCCGAGGGATCCGATGTCTCTTTCAGCTCAAGCACCCCGTTACCGGGCCTCGGTCATTCTGGCCCTGTTCGTGATGGTTGCGGCCCCGGCCGCGCTCATCATCTACCAGAGCTTTCTGAGCGCGCCGTTTTTCGACGAGACGGCGCGCCTGAGCCTGGAGGCTTACGAGTTTATCCTCTCGGATCCCGAGTTCTACCGGGCCCTATGGACGACGACGCTCTACGCGGTCGGCATGGTCGCTGTGGCCGTGCCGCTCGGCGGCTTGCTCGCGTTCCTGATCACGCGCACCGACCTCAAGGGGCGCGGCTGGCTAGAGCCGCTGGTGCTGGTGCCGATGTTCCTGTCCTCGATCGTACTGGCCTTTGGCTACACGGTCGCGGTCGGGCCCTCCGGCTTTGTCACCATCGCATTTCGGAACGTGTTCGGTGTGGCGCCGTGGAGCATCTACACGCTGCCGGGCATTATCCTGATCGGAGGCCTGAGCCATGTCCCAACAGTCTATCTCTATGTCGCCTCGGCGATGCGTCGACTGCCGAGCGATCTTGAGGAGGCAGCCCGGACGGCGGGCGCCAGCATCTGGCGCGTCTCGCTCGACGTAACGCTGCCGATGGTGCTGCCGGCGCTGGTTTTCAGTGCAGCGCTGAACCTGCTGCTGGGCTTCGAGACCTTCGGTATCCCGCTCGTTCTGGGGGACCCGAACGGCATCCTCGTGCTCACCACTTATATTTACAAGGTCAACACGATCTTCGGCGCGCCGACCTATCAGGTCATGGCGGCGGTGACGGTGTTCCTGATCCTGATCACCTTGCCGCTGGTCTTCATCCAGCGCCGGCTCCTGCGCCATGCCCGCCGTTTCGCGGCCGTGGGCGGCAAGGGCGCGCGCACCAATCTCCTCAAGCTCGGCAGCACGGGACAGGTGGTCGCCCTATCGATTATCGGGCTCTGGCTGCTGGTCTCGGTGGTTTTGCCGGTGGGCGGAATTGTCTTGCGCGCCTTCGTGGAGAACTGGGGCGAGGGAGTGAAGCTGTCGGAGCAACTGACGCTCGCGAACTTCCAGCGGGTGTTCGAATTGCCGAGCCTGTCGCGCGGCATCATCAATACGATTTTGCTTGCCGCGGTAGGTGGCGCATTCGCCGTCGCGTTCTATCTGCTGGTTGGCTTGGCAGGGCATCGCAACCACGGAAAGACTGGCACGCTGCTCGACTACTCGGTGCTGATCCCGCGCGCACTGCCGGGGCTGATCGTCGGCCTCGCCTTCTTCTGGCTGTTCCTGTTCGTGCCGTTCCTCGTGCCGCTGCGCACGACGCTGTTCAGCCTGCTGATCGCCTATATCATCGTCGGCCTGTCCTATGGCCTGCGCATTATCCAGGCGACGCTGTTGCAGGTCGCGCCGGAGCTTGAGGAATCGGCGCGCACCGCCGGCGCCACGACCTTCCGTACCTGGCGGGACGTGGTCATCCCACTCGTGCGGCCAGGCCTCGCCGGTGCCTGGGCGATGATCATGATCGTCTTCCTGCGTGAGTACGCCACCGGCGTCTATCTGATGAGCGCAGGCACCGAGGTGATCGGCTCGCTGATGGTGTCGCTCCTGACCTCCGGCGCGATGGACCAGATCGCCGCGCTCTCCTTCATTTCAATTCTGCTGACCGCAATCGGCCTGACATTGGCCATGCGGCTGGGAGCCAAGATCCATGACTGACCTCGTCGTCGACAACGTCCAGAAATGGCTGGGCGGCCTACAGATCCTCTCTGGCGCGAGCTTCACGGCGGAGAAAGGTCGGATCGTCGCGCTGCTCGGCGCCTCCGGTAGCGGCAAGACCACGCTGCTGCGCTGCATCGCCGGGCTGGAGCAGCCGGAGATTGGCTTCATCAAAATTGGTGGGACGCCGGTTCTCGATGACAAGTCCGGGATCGCGCTTCCTCCCGAGCAGCGGCAGATCGGCTTGGTCTTCCAATCCTATGCGCTCTGGCCGCACCGCACCGTGTACGAGAACGTGGCCTACGGACTGAAACTGCGGAGAGCCTCTCAGAGCGAGATCAAAACGAAGGTCGAGGCGATCCTGGAAAAGCTCGGGCTCGCGCATCTCGCGGCGCGCTACCCCGACCAGCTCTCGGGCGGCCAGCAGCAGCGCGTCGCGATCTGCCGGGCGCTGGTCTACGAGCCCAAGGTGCTGCTGCTCGACGAACCATTGTCCAATCTCGACGCTAAGCTGCGCGAGGAGGCACGGTTCTGGATCCGCAAGCTGATCCTCGATCTCAAGATCTGCGCGATCATGGTCACGCATGACCAAGCCGAGGCGCTGGCCATCGCCGACCAGGTCCTGCTGCTGAAGGGTGGCAGCATCGTCCAGTCCGGCACGCCGCTTGAAATCTACGGGCGGCCCGAGACCTTCTATGCAGCCGATTTCATGGGCACGAACAATGTGCTGAGTGGCCGGCTTGTCGGGGCTCCCGGAGGCGATGCCGCGATCGATTGCGCCGGCTTGTCGCTGCCGGGCATCTGGAAGGACCGGGCGGCGCCGGCCGATCCCGATGCCGTGCGCGCGGTGATCCGCATGGAGGCGATTTCCGTCTCGCCGGAGCCGAGCGCCGACAGTGCGCCTTTCGATGTTGAAGGCTGCATCTATCTCGGCGAGAAATGGGAGTATCGCTTGAAGCGCGGCGACTTGCGCCTGCGGGCTCAGGGGCACGAGCCGCTGAGCGCAGCAGTCGCGCATTGCCGGATTCCGGCCTCCGCCATCTGGCTCTATAATCCCTGAGGTCTTGATGTCCGACCGCATCCGCATCGCGCTCGTCCATGCGACGCCTGTCGCCGTCGATCCGATCGCCCAATCCTTTCGAGCGATCTGGCCGGAGGCCGATCCGGTCGGCATCCTCGATGATGGTCTGGCGCTCGATCGGGCGGCTGCGGGCACGCTGACCGACGACCTCTCGCGCCGCATCGTGGCGCTCGGGCAATATGGTCTTTCGACCGGCGCCAAGGCGGTTCTCTACACCTGCTCCGCCTTTGGACCCGCGATCGAGGAGGCGGCGCGCCTGTTCCCCGTGCCGGTCCTGAAGCCGAACGAGGCGATGTTCGAGGAAGCTCTCGGGCATGGCGGCAATCTCGGAATGATCGCCACCTTCAGCCCGGCCGTCGCGATGATGGAGCAGGAATTTGCCGAGGAAGCGGCAAGGGCGAAGCCTGGCGCGCGATTGACATCCTGGCTCGCTACCGGTGCGATCGAGGCGCTACGAGCCGGCGATGCCGACAGGCATAACCGGCGCGTGGCTGAAGGCGTGGCGGCGCTCGGTGAACGCGACGCGATCCTCCTGGCGCATTTCTCAACATCGCGTGCAGGCGAGGCCTGTCGCGCACTGACCGCGCGGCCAGTGCTTTCCTCCCCCGATGCTGCTGTCCGAAAATTGCGGCGCCTGCTGGAAGCCTGACTATCGTCGCTTGATTGAGTGCCCGGACGGGATAGGGCGCCAAGTCGATATCTAAACAAGGCGGGCTCCAGAGCCTGGTTGAACTCGTGATACGAAACGACAAAGCCGAATGGATCTCCTTTGAGGCGGCCGGCGAGCGCTTTCACCGCCTCGATGTCGAGTCGCTTCTGGGGGCGGAATTCCGACGCCTGCCGCATGTGCTGCGGATACTGTTCGAGAACGCGATGCGTTCGGCCTCTGCGGATGACACGGGACATTTACCGCAGGCCTTCCGCGACTGGCTCGGCGAAGGTTCCAGCCTCGTCGAGATCCCGTTTCTGCCGAACCGGATCATGATGCATGACACGACGTGCGGGCCGGCGCTGGTCGACATCGCGGCGATGCGCGACGTGCTCGCCGAGAACGGCCGCGACCCCGACCTGCTGATGCCGCGCATCCCGGTCGACGTCTCGACGGACCATTCCTCGGGCGTCGATGTCTTCGGCCGGCCGGACGCCTTCCAGCGCAACCTGGAGAAGGAATTTTCGCGCAATGCCGAGCGTTACCGCCTGATGAAATGGGCGTCATCGGCCATGCCGGGCATCCGGGTGCATCCGCCGGGATCGGGTATCATGCACACGATCAACCTGGAGCGGCTGTCGCGGATCGTCGTCAATGACGCGCATCAGGGCGAGCGCCGCGCCTTCCCGGATGCGCTGCTGGGAACCGACAGCCATACGCCGATGGTCAACGGGCTCGGCGTGCTCGGCTGGGGCGTCGGCGGGCTTGAGGCGGAGGGCGCCCTGTTCGGCGTCCCCGTCGTCCTGCGTATTCCCGATGTGATCGGCGTGAAGCTCATCGGCCGGCTGCGCGACGGCGTGCTTGCGACCGATCTCGCGCTGGAAGTGACGCGAGCGTTACGCGCTATCGGCGTCACCGGCGATTTCGTCGAGTTCTTCGGCCCGGGCGTATCGACGCTCGCGGTCGGGGAGCGCGCGGCGATCGCCAATATGGCACCGGAATACGGGGCTTCGACCGGGTATTTCCCGATCGACGACAGCGCGCTGGCCTATCTCGCCCGGATCGGACGATCGCCCGAGGACTGCGCCCTTGTCGCGGCCTATGCTCGGGCGAGCGGGCTCTGGTTCGATCCGGCGGCGGAGCCACGCTTCACGCGCAGGATCACCATCGATCTCGACGCGATCGAGGCCAGCGTGGCAGGGCCGCGTCGCCCGCAGGATCGATTGCCTGCCGGCTCAACCCGCTCGGCCTTCACGCCGGCTCTGGCATCTGCGCGTGAAGGGGTTCTTCCCGATGGTGCCGTCGTAATCGCGGCGATCACGAGCTGCACCAATACCTCCGATGCCGGCATGCTGGCTGCGGCCGGCATCCTTGCGCGCAAGGCCCGCGCCCGCGGCTTGCAGCCGCCGGATTACGTCAAGACCTCGCTGGCGCCGGGATCGCCGACGGCCGAGCGCTTCCTGCGCCGCGCCGGTCTGCTCGACGAACTGGAAGGTCTCGGCTTCGGCATTGTCGGCTATGGCTGCACGACCTGCATCGGCAATTCCGGGGCGCTGCTCGATGTCGTCAGGGATGAGCTCGGTCGCGATGACTTTCGTCCGGTCGCGGTGCTCTCCGGCAACCGCAATTTTCCGGGCCGGGTCCATCCCGATCTCGAAAACGGCTTCCTGGCCTCGCCGCCGCTGGTCATCGCCTTTGCGCTCGCGGGCACGGTCGATATCGACATCACGCGCGAGCCGCTGGGATTCGATGCAGCGAGCAAACCCGTTATGCTCAGCGAGATCTGGCCGACGGGCGCGGAGATCGACGAGGCCGTGGCGACAGGCTGGAACGTGGCCGACTTCGATGCGGCCTATCGCGAGGCTGCGATGCGCCCGCTCTGGGTCGATCTCGATGCGCCCGATGGGCCGCGTTTCCCTTGGGATTCTGGCTCGACCTACCTGCGCAAGCCGCCCTTCGTCCGGCCGCAAGGGCTGCCTTCGGCCGAAGGGCATGCCCGGCCGCTGCTGGTGCTGGGCGACGACGTCACCACCGACCATATCTCACCGGCCAACCAGATCCGTCCGGACAGCGCCGCCGGCCGGCACATCATCGCTGAAGGCGGCGATCCGGCCGATCTCAACGTCTTCGCCTCGCGGCGCGGCAATTTCGAGGTGATGATCCGCGGCGCCTTCACCAACCGGATGGCGGTCAACCGCCTGCTGCCGGTCGATGCGCCGGCTGGCTTCACCCGGCACGAGCCCTCCGGCGAGATCATGCCACTGACCGAAGCGGCCGATCGCTATGCCGGCGAGGGGACGCCGCTGGTGCTCGTAGCGGGCGAACGCTATGGCATGGGCTCGTCGCGGGACTGGGCGGCCAAGGCGGTGGCGCTGCTCGGCGTGCGTGCCGTGATTGCGGCGAGCATCGAGCGCATCCATCGCACCAACCTGATCGGCATGGGCATCCTGCCGCTCCTGCTGCCGGAAGGAGCCCATCCCGATACGTTGGCCATAGGCTCGGCCGATCTCTTCGCGATCGACCTTCGCCCGGATCGGCTGGCGCCGCGCTGCGCTGTGCCGCTGACGATCACGCGCCCCTCCGGCGAGGGCGTCGCGATTACCTTGCGCGCGGCGATCGAGACTTCGCTGGAGATCGCTTTGCTCAAGTCAGGCGGGCTGATCCCGCATGTCCTCGGCGGGCTTCTCTCGCGCCCGAATTGAAGGCCGCCGAACGTCCACCTCTTCGGACTGCCCGAGGAGTTCTCCTGTGCCTCGACGCGCGTCTGGACTGCGCCCGGTCCGTTAGACACCGCCGACCTATCCTTTGAGCATAGGAGGTTGGTCATGAGTTCGCAGAGGTTTGCACCGGAGTTCAAGGAAGAGGCGGTCAGGCAAGTCGGCGGGTGCGGATCACTCTCCGCTCCATCGAAGGCGCATATCCACGACCTGAGTTGAAGCGGCGCGTGTCTGACAGACCGCTTTGGCTTCGGGGCCCGGCGAGCGTTTGCGCCGAGCGGGTTCCTCGACAGCGGGCTATGCTTGGGCGGGCCGGCTCGGCGGCGAAGTCATCATGAAAAAGATTGACATAGTCAATATGATATATCGTATATTTACAAGAATGCCTCAGATTTGCTTGGGAGAGAGCTCATGTCGCGGCACGGATTCAGCAAGCGCAGTTTTCTGATCGGAAGCGCAGCGTCGGTCGCGGCTGTTTCGCTGCCTGAGTTGGCGCGCGCCGCGCCGCGATCCCTGACCGCCGTCCTCGAGTCGGAGGTCGTGATCCTCGATCCGCATGCGACCACGGCCGCCATCACGCGGACCTTCGCGTACCATGTCTTCGATACGCTGTTCGCGATGGACACGGCCGGGACGATCCGGCCTCAGATGGTCGATCGGTTCGAAACCGCTCCGGACGGCCTTGCCTGGACCTTCATCTTGCGCGACGGCCTGAGCTGGCATGACGGAGCGCCGGTCAAGGCCTCGGACTGCGTCGCCTCACTCAAGCGCTGGGCCAAGGGCGATGCGCTGGGCAAGATGCTGCTGGCGGCGGTGACCGCGATCGAAGCGCGTGACGAACGCAGCTTCACGATCGCCCTGCGCGAGCCGTTCCCGCTGATGCTCGATGTGCTCGGCAAGCCCAATGCGCCGATCCCGGCGATGATGCCGGAAAGGATCATTCCGGCCGGCGAGGAGCGCATCAAGGAGATCGTCGGTTCCGGTCCGTTCCGCTTCAAAGCGGATGCCTGGCGCGCCGGCGACCGCATGGTTCTCGAGCGCTTCGCCCAATACAAGCCGCGCGCCGAAAAGCCGGATTTCCTGGCCGGCGGCAAGGTCGTCAATGTCGACGAGGTGGTCCTCAAGACCATGCCGGACGATGCGACGGCGGCCACCGCGCTGGTCGCCGGCGAAATCGATTACATGCAGTACCTGCCGTTCGACTGGCTCGAGAAGCTTGAAAAGACACAGGGCCTGAAGGTCATGGCTCTGACGGGTCTCGACATGTTCCAGGGCAATTTCAGGCTCAACCACGCGACCGGGCCTTTCGCCGACAAGGCTGTCCGCGAGGTTCTCTGGAAGCTCGTCGACCAGACGGAGGTTCTGCAGGCGATCGGCATTCCCGATCGTTACGTGATCAAGAACTGCCCCTCCTTCTTCATGTGCGACGCGCCTTTCAGCTCCGCGGACGGGGCAAGCGGCGCCAAGCTTGCGATCGCAGAGGCCGGCGCCGCCCTGAAGAAGACCGCCTACAAGGGCGAGCCTGTGGTCTTCCTGACGGTTGCCGGGTCGATCTCGCAGACGGCGGGCGCGGTTCTGGCCAGCAACATGCGCAAGGCCGGATTCACCGTGGACGAGCAGGTGATGGACTGGGGCACGGTGCTCGCCCGGCGGGGCAAGAAGGACGGCTGGAGCATCTTCCCGGTCTACGCCAACGGCATCGACATGATGTCGCCGCTGACGCATTTCTACATCGGCAACAACTGCGTGAACTATGCGGGCTGGAGCTGCGACGCCGTCATCACCGAGAAGCTCGCGGCCTATGCGAACGCGCCTGACCCGACCACGCGCAGACGCATCGCCGCCGAAATCCAGGTCGAGGCCTACAAGGACACGCCCTCCGTGATGTGGGGCCAGTTCAGCCGGCCGGCGGGCTATCGCCTGCGCCTCAAGAACATCGTCCAGTCCAGCTTCCCGATCTTCTGGCAGCTCACGCTCGACGCGTGAGTGCGCCCGGTTCCGGCAGGATACGAGGTCTCGACAAGGAATGAACATGGCGGCCAAGACCGATCGTGAAGCCTTGCAGGCGGCATTGCCGCCGCTTTCCGGCAGCCTCTCCATTCCCGGATTGGGCGCGCCGGTCCGTGTCCAGCGCGATGGCTGGGGCATCCCGCATATCAAGGCCGCGGGCGAGGCCGATGCCTATCGGGCGCTGGGCTTCGTTCATGCGCAGGACCGCCTTTTCCAGATGGAGCTGACGCGTCGCAAGGCGCTGGGACGCGCGGCCGAATGGCTCGGCGCCGAGGCTGCCGAGGCCGATATCCTCGTGCGCCGGCTCGGCATGGAAAAAGTCTGCCGGCGCGATTTCGAAGCTTTGGGTGCCGAGGCCAAGGACATGCTGCGGGCCTATGTCGCCGGTGTGAACGCATTCCTGGCTTCCGGTGCTCCTTTGCCCATCGAATACGGCCTGCTGGGCGCCGAGCCGGAGCCTTGGGAACCCTGGCACAGCATCGCCGTGATGCGGCGGCTGGGGCTCTTGATGGGCTCGGTCTGGTTCAAGCTCTGGCGGATGCTGGCGCTGCCGGTGGTCGGGGCCGCGAATGCGCTGAAGCTGCGCTATGACGATGGCGGCCTTGACCTGCTCTGCATCCCGCCGGGCGCCGAGGCACATCGGTTCGAGGCGGATCTCGCGGTCCTGAGGCCCGCGGTCGATGCGCTCCTGAAAGCGATGGGTGGCGATGCCTCCGACGCCGCCGGCGGCGGCAGCAACAACTGGGCGGTCGCTCCGGGCCGCACGGCGACGGGCCGGCCGATCCTCGCCGGCGATCCGCATCGCGTCTTCGAAATCCCCGGCATGTATGCGCAGCATCATCTGGCTTGCGACCGGTTCGACATGATCGGCCTGACCGTGCCGGGCGTGCCGGGCTTCCCGCATTTCGCGCATAACGGCAAGGTCGCCTACTGCGTCACCCATGCCTTCATGGACATTCACGATCTCTATCTTGAGCAATTCGCCGGGGAGGGGCGCACTGCGCGGTTCGGCGACGATTTCGAGCCCGTAGCCTGGCGCCGGGACCGTATCGCGGTCCGGGGTGGTGACGATCGCGAGTTCGACATCGTCGAGACGCGCCATGGCCCCGTCATCGCCGGCGACCCGCGCGAGGGAGCGGCCATCACCCTGCGCTCGGTCCAGTTCGCCGAGACCGATCTGTCCTTCGATTGCCTGACGCGGATGCCGGGCGCATCGACCGTGGCGCAACTCTACGACGCGACGCGCGGCTGGGGGCTGATCGACCATAATCTCGTCGCCGGGGATGTCGCGGGCTCGATCGGCCATCTGGTCCGCGCCCGCGTTCCGTCCCGCCCGCGCGAGAACGGCTGGCTGCCGGTGCCGGGCTGGTCCGGGGAGCATGAGTGGCAAGGCTGGATTCCGCATGAGGCGATGCCGCGCGTCATCGATCCGCCGGGCGGCCTCATCGTCACGGCGAATAACCGCGTCGTGGCCGATGATAATCCCGATTATCTCTGCACCGATTGCCATCCGCCCTATCGCGCCGAACGGATCATGGAGCGCCTGGTCGCCAATCCCGCTTTCGCGGTCGACGATGCTGCTACGATCCATGCCGATACGCTGTCACCCCATGTCGGGTTGCTGCGCGCGAGGCTTGAAGCGCTTGGCGCCCGCGATAGCTTCCCTGCCGAAGAGCTGAGGCAGGCCCTCATCGGCTGGGACGGTCGCATGGATGCGGGCTCGAAGGCAGCCACTGCCTATAATACGTTCCGCAGGGCGCTGACGAGGCTGGTGACGGCCCGCAGCGGGCTGGAGCAGGCGATAGCGCATCCGTTCGCGGCGGTTCCGCCCGGCGTTTCGCCGCAGGGGCAGGTCTGGTGGGCCGTGCCGAGCCTGTTGCGCGACGACGATGCCGGGATGCTGAAGGGCTGGAGCTGGAACGAGGCCTTGTCGGAAGCCCTGTCGGTCGCAGCGCAGAACCTGACCGGGCGCGGCTGGGGCGAAGAGCATCGGCCGCGCTTCACGCATCCGCTCTCCGCGCAGTTCCCGGCCTGGGCGACGCTGCTCGATCCGGTGTCCCGTCCCATCGGCGGCGATGGCGACACCGTGCTCGCGAACGGGCTCGTTCCATCGGCCGGGCCGCAGGCGACCTATGGCGCCTTGTCGCGCTACGTCTTCGATGTCGGCAATTGGGATAACAGCCGCTGGGTCGTCTTCCACGGGGTCTCCGGGCATCCGGCCAGCCCGCATTATGCCGACCAGAATGCGCCCTGGAGCGACTGCGCGATGGTGCCGATGCTCTATAGCTGGGACAGGGTCGCCGCAGAGGCCGTGGCCTCGCAGGACCTCGTCCCGGCTTGAGAACCGCAGCCCCCGGTCAGCCTGCCGCAGCACTCTTCGGCAGGCGCGGGGTGCGCAAGCCCGCCGTTTCGCCGCCATCGACGGTCAGGACGGCCCCGTTCACATAGCTCGATGCATCGGACAGGAGCCAGGCCGCGACATCCGCGACCTCGTCCGGCGTGCCGAGCCGGCCTGCCGGAATGCGCAGTTCGAGCTGCTCCAGCCTGAGCGGGTCGGCCAGCACCTTGTCCATCATCCGCGTCGCGATCTGGCCGGGGCAAATGGCGTTGAAGCGAACCTCCGCGCCATATTCGAGCGCCAGCGCCTGGGTCATGGCGATCACCGCTGCCTTCGAGGCGCAGTAGAGCGCAAGGCCTTCCTCGCCGGCCCGGCCCGCCACGGACGCCACGTTGACAACGGCGCCCTTGCCCGCCCGCAACCCTGCCAGCGCATGGCGCGTGAACAGGAAGGCGCTGCGGGCATTGGCGTTCATCACGGCATCCCAATCCGCGATCTCCGCCTGCGCGAAATCCATGCGCCGTCCGAGGCCGGCATTGTTGACGAGGCCGTGCAGGCGTCCGCCACCGAGATCGAGCGCGGCCTCGACGGCGCGGCGACAATCCGCCTCGCGCGTCACGTCGCCCTCGACGAAATGCGCGCCGGGTGTGGCTGCCGCTAGCGCTTCGCCGGCCTCACGGTCGCGGCCCGTGAAGACGACGCCGCGCGGCGCCAGCCGCTCGACGCAGGCCCGGCCGATGCCGTGGGTTCCGCCGGTAACAATGATCATGCCGTATCCTCGATCGTTCAGCTATTCGCCAGGCGGGCGCGACCGTAATCGGCATAGCGCGCGAGCACGATGTCCATCTCGTCCGGCGTCAGATGCACGATCTCGCCGGCCTGGCGCGCAAGACGATATTGCCGTGCCAGCATCTCCAGCTTGACGGTGCGTGCGAAGGCCTGCGCCAGGGTCGAGCCGAGGCAGACCACGCCGTGATTGGCCATGAGGCAGGCGCTGTATCCGGTCTTCAGGGTCGCGACGACGCCATCGGCCAGGGCGGTCGTGCCGAAGGGGGCATAGGGTGCGCAGGGCACCTCATGCCCGCCGAAGGAGGCGATCATGTAGTGGAAAGGGGGGATTGGCCGGCGCAGGCAGGACAGGGCTACGCAAGAATCGGGATGGGCATGGATCACCGCCTGCGCCAGTCCTTCAGCATAGAGGCCGCCATGGATCGCCCATTCGCTCGACGGGACGCCCTGCGAGAGGGCCGTGCCGTCGAACTGCGTCAGAACGAAATCGTCGGGGGCGACCGTCGCGCCGTCGGCGCCGGTCGGGCTGATCAGCATGTGCTCGCCCCAGCGGATGCTGATATTGCCGGCATTGCCGAGGCTGAGACCCGCGCTCTCGATGTTGCGGTAGATCCGGCAGAGCTCGGCGCGGGCTTCGCTCTCCTGCATCGCGGAGCTGCTCATCGCCGTTCACCCTGCTCCATGCTGGCCAGCATCGGCAGCAGCATGTCCTCCGGGCCGAGCTTGCCGGATTTCAGGCAGAAGGCGAGGGGCTTTGCTCCGTCGGCCAAAGCCTGCGAGACACCCGGAGCGCGATAGGCGCCGACCTGCAAAGTCCGGATGCCGAGCCGATCGAGCACGGCCCCCGAGGTTTCGCCGCCGCAGATGAGAAAGCGCGTCGTGCCGGCTTCCTGGAACGCCTCGGCCAGCCGGGACAGGATCTCCTCGGCCAGCGAAGCAGCCACACGCTGGCCCAGGCGAGCCTGCGCTGCTGCGACGGCCTCCGGGCCGGCGGAGGTCGCGATCGCGATAGGCCCGCTGTCCAGGCGCGACAGCCCCCAGGCAAGCGCCTCGGCCACGATCCGGTCGGCATCGCCATCCGCGAGATCCAGCATCAGGAGAGGGCGCTGCTCGCCGAAAATCTTGAGCTGGCGTCTCGTCCTGTCGGCGCAACTGCCGGCCAGCACGACGGCCGGACCCGGAACGGGCGGAAGTCCGGGAGCGCTGGGTTCGGCCGCGACGAGCCCGCGTTCGCGCCAGAGCGGCGGGTAGTAGGCGGCGACCGAGGAATTGCCGGTCATCAGCGGCCAATCCACCGTCAGCGCCGCCAGTGCGGCGAGGTCTTCCGGCACCGCTGCATCGGCGAGCGCGAAGCCCGTCCCACCGGCGACCAGCCCGTCGCAATGGCGCTTCATTGCCTCCAGCCCGGCGCGCACGACCTGCTGCGGAATGAGCCCGACCGGCGTCGCGGTCTGCTGCCTGAGTACCCGCACGAGGTCCGGATCGGTCATCGGCGTCAGGGGATCGTAACGCTTCGGCGATTCCGAGATCAATCGATCGTCGGCGAAGAGATGCCCCTGGAAGACGCGCCGGCCGGCTTCGGGAAAGGAAGGGCAGAAGGCGGTCAGCTTGCTCCCGGTCAATTCGCGCAGAACATCGGCGCAATTGCCGATATTGCCGGCGGGGGTCGAGTCGAAGGTGGCGCAGTACTTGAAGAAGATCTGCCGTGCGCCTTGTTCCTTGAGCCAGGTGCCGGTCCTGCGGATATCGGCGACCGCCACCGCGGGATCGGCGACGCGCGTGCGCCTGCCGATAACGATCGCGGGATGCTCCAGCGCGTCAAGCGGTTCCGTTGCAAAGGCACAAGGGACGCCCGCTGCGACAATCATCGCGGCCAGTTCGAGGCCGCCGGTCAGATCGTCGGCGACCGCGCCGAAGACGAGGTTCATGAGCGCCTTCTCCCCCGGCACCTTCCCTGTTCGGCCCGCATCGCGAGCCGGACAGATCGAGCACCTGTCGATCGTTCAAATCGGATAGGCCGGTCGTTTCGTTTCGTCCGCCGGCTCTGGACGCAATCTGAATATATCATATAGTCGATTGCGTCCACGGGCCGAGACGAGCCCATCGGGAGGTTGCCATGAAGGAGCGGGGCCAATGAGCGCTGTCGCCGATCGCCAGCCGGAACGGCGCATTCGCGATCCCCGCGAACTTTCCGAAATCGCCCTGCGGCTCAGGCGCAAGGTCATCGAGTTGGTGGCGCCGACCGGGCAGGGCTACGTGCAGCAGGGGCTCGGCGCGGCGGATCTCTTCACCGTGCTCTACTTCGCGGAGCTTCGGCTCGACCCGGCCGATCCGGACTGGATCTCGCGCGACCGCCTGCTGCTCTCGACGGCGCATAACACGGCGATCTTCTACGCCACGCTGGCCGAGCGCGGGCTCGTCCCGGCGGAGGGCCTCCCCGATTACTGCAAGGATGGCTCACCCTTCGAGGTCAATGCCTCCGAGCGCCTGGGTACCGTGATCGAGGCGACCTGCGGTTCGCTCGGCCAGGGGCTTTCGGTCGGAATCGGCATGGCGCTGGCCGCGCGCCGGCGGGGTGATGGCGCGCGCGTCTACGTTGTTCTCGGCGATGGCGAGCTGCAGGAGGGACAGGTCTGGGAGGCGGCGCTGCTCGCCGGCAGCCTCGGCCTCGACAATATCTGCCTGTTGATCGACGACAACCGCATGCAGGTCGAGGGGCATGTCGACCAGGTGGTCAAGCTGGAGCCGATCGCCGGCAAGTTCGCGAGCTTCGGCTGGGCGCAGCACAACGTCGATGGCCATGACATTCCGGCGCTGCTGGCAGCACTTGACGGAGCGCGGACGACCGCCGGCAAGCCGACCTGCCTCGTCGTCCGCACGCTTCCCGGCAAGGGCGTGCCGGCATTGGAAGGCATCCTGGCGCATAACCTGAAACTGCCTGCCGATGTGGCCGCCGCCGCGCTGGCTGCTCTTTCCAGCGAGGATGCAGCATGACGAGCATCACGACAGACGGGTTGACGGTTCAGGATTTCAACCAGCGGGGCGCCGCGGCCGCCCCCAACCGCAAGTTCTATGGCGAGACGCTGCTCGATCTGGCGCGGCGCGATCCACGCATCGTCTGCCTGACCGCCGACCTGACCCTTTCGACCGAGACGGACCTCTTCCGCGACGCGCTGCCGGCGCGCTTTCATCAGGTCGGAATCGCCGAGGCCAACATGGTCGGCCTCGCCGGCGGCATGGCGCGGAGCGGCGAGATCCCGTTCGTGCATTCCTTCTGCGTCTTCGCGACGCGGCGCTGCTACGACCAGATCGCGATGCAGGTCGCCTATCCCAACCTGAACGTGAAGATTGTCGGCGTGATCCCAGGGCTGACGACGATGCTCGGCGTCTCGCATCAGGCGATCGACGACATCGCGCTGATGCGGGCCTTGCCCAATATGACGGTGATCGAGCCGAGCAACGCCGCCGAGGTGCCCGCCGCGGTCCGCGCCGCCGCCGCTCATGACGGGCCGGTCTATCTGCGGCTGAAACGCGCCGATGGGACCGAGACCGGCATGATCGAACAGGAAGGGGTGATACCGCTCGGCAAGCTGCGCCTGCTGCGCAAGCCGGGCGAGGGGCTCATCCTCGCCTGCGGCCTCATGGTCGAGCAGGCCTTGCTGGCCGCCGATCTCCTCGCCGCGGAGGGCATCGCCGTCGGCGTCGCGGACGTGCCGACGCTGAAGCCGCTCGATCCCGGGATCGCCGAGCTTGCTACCGGCCTCAGGGCGGTGGTCACGGCCGAGAACCACTCGATCATCGGCGGCCTCGGCAGCGCCGTGGCCGAATTGCTGATGGAGCGGGGCGTCAGGACCGGTTTCGCCCGGGTCGGCGTTCGCGACGTCTTCGCCGAAGGCGGGACGACGCCCTACCTGTTCGAGCACTACGGCTTGACCGCGGCCGCGATCGTTCGCTCCTACCGCGAGGCACGGGAGCGGGAAGGGGGCTGAGCGCCGCCCTCTCGGCTCATATTCCGGGTATCGCCGCCAGCCTTCAGCAGCTCGACCAGCTTGAGCCCGCCCTGGATCATGTCCGTCTGGACGGCCTCGCGCACGCCGGCCGCGTCGCGCTGCTGCAGGCGTTCGAGGATGCGTAAATGCTCGTGCGGGCCCGGATAGGTCGGGCGCGCATGCGGGTAGTGGTAGTTGAGCAGCGGCCCGTTGCGCATCCAGATATCGTCGAGGATGGCGAGGAGCTCAGGCATCTCGGCCGCCTCGTAGAGGCGGTGGTGGAAGCGCCAGTTGGCGCGCACCGCATCCGACCAGCGGCCTTCCTCCTCGGCCAGCGCCAGCTCGTCGTGCAGCGCCGTCATCTGCGCGATGCCCTTCTCGCCGATCTTCGGCGTCGCGCTCTCGGCCGCCAGCCCTTCGAGGAACAGCCGGATCTGCCGCAGTTCGAGATATTGCGGCAGCGACATATGCGCGACGATGATCGAGCGGCCGTCGATCAGCTCCAGCGCCCGCGCGCGGACAAGCTGCATCAGCGCCTCGCGGATCGGCGTCTCCGAGACGTGCATCGAGGCGGCGAGATCGCGGATCTTGAAGCGGTGGCCCGGCCAGAACCGGCCCTCCATCAGCGCGACGCGCAGATTGTTGTAGACGATGCGGGTCAGGCTATCGCGCGCCACCGGCTCGATCATGCCGCCCTGTAGAAAATTGTCTTCGGCGCCCGTCACGCTGTCCTGTCCTTCACGAGGCCTAAAGCTCGCCGAATCAGCCATAAAGCAAATCGCCGGGCCGTGAAACGCGCAACTCAGGCGTGTTCCGACGCTGCGTGGCACTGGTCGGAAAACCGGCTTGCCAAGTTCGATATATCAAATAACCTACATCAAAATGAAGGGGAACGGTGTTGCGGGCAGTCGACGCGTTCAGCCACTCGGTTGGGATCGAGGTCCGTGACGCCGTCAAGCGGTTCGGGGCCGTCACCGCAGTCGATCGCGTCTCGCTTGCCGTGGAGCCGGGCGAGTTCCTTGCGCTGCTCGGGCCGTCCGGATCGGGCAAGACGACGATCCTTATGGCGATCGCAGGCTTCGAATATCCCGACGAGGGCCGTATTCTCGTCGGCGGCGAGGATGTGACCTGGACGCCGCCGAGCCGGCGCAATCTCGGCATGGTTTTCCAGAAATATACGCTCTTCCCGCATATGAGCGTGCTCGAGAACATCGCCTTTCCGCTCAAGATGCGCGGCGTCGGCCGCGCCGAGCGCGAGGACAGGGCGCGCCAGGCGCTCGCGACCGTCAGGCTGGAGGGCTTCGGCGAGCGCAAGCCTTCGCAGCTTTCCGGCGGCCAGCAGCAGCGCGTCGCGATCGCCCGGGCCATCGTCTACAAGCCGCGCGTGCTCCTGATGGACGAGCCGCTCTCCGCCCTCGACAAGAATCTGCGCGAGGAGATGCAGATCGAGACCAAGCATCTGCAGCGCGAGATCGGGGTCACCGTCGTCTTCGTGACGCATGACCAGACCGAGGCGCTGACGATGGCCGACCGCGTCGCCGTGCTGGACCATGGCCGGCTGCAGCAGATCGGTACGCCTCATGCGCTCTATGAGGCGCCGCAAAGCGCCTTCGTCGCCGGCTTCATCGGCGAGACCAATTTCATCGCCGGGACCGCGCGCGCGGCGGCAGCCGCGGGAGCGGAGATTACCGTCGGACTGGGTGAGAGGCACGCTGTTCCCGCGACCGCGGTTCGTGATGTCGCGCCCGGAGCCGCGGTTCGCGTCGCCGTCAGGCCGGAGCGGCTTGTCCTGACCGGGGCAGGTGAAGGGTTGCTCGCTGCTCGTGTGCAGGAAGCGATCTATGTCGGCAACGCTACGACATTGCTGCTGGCGACACCGGAGCGGCAGGTCCTGAAACTGCGCCTGCCGGCTGGCGCATCCGTGCCGACGATTGGCGAGTCCGTGGGGTTGCGCTGGTCGGCTGCCGATGCGCGCGTCTTCGAGGGGGCGCCATGACGGCGCGTCCGAAGGCCTGGCTGCTCGGCGGGCGCCATTACAGCACGGCGGCGAGCCTGGCCCTTGCCGCGCCGTTCCTCGTGCTCGCGCTGGTCACCTTCATCCTGCCGCTGGCCTCGCTGCTGCATGAGAGCCTGTTCCTGCCGGCGCCGACCCTGACCCATTACCAGCGTGCCCTGACGGAGCCGGTCTATCTGCGCGTCATGCTGCGCACCTTGCGGATCGCCGCCGCTGTCACCGTCCTGACGCTGATCCTGGCCTGGCCGCTGGCCTGGGTCATGGCGCGCAGCAGCGGGCTCAAGCTCGCGGTTCTCGTCGCATCCGTGCTGCTGCCGCTCTGGACCTCGGTCCTGGTGCGCACCTATGCCTGGATGGTGCTGTTGCAGAAGAACGGCGTCGTCAACCAGCTCCTGATCGGTTCCGGCATCATCGATCAGCCCCTGACGCTGCTCTACACCGAAGGCGCGGTCGTGCTCGCGATGAGCCATGTCTTGCTGCCCTTCATGGTATTGCCGATCTATTCGGCGCTGCGCGGCATCCCTGAGGATTACGGCCGTGCCGCGCAGATGCTGGGCGCCTCCGAATGGGCGACCTTCCGCGAGGTGATCTTTCCGCTCTCGCTGCCGGGCGTGACCTCGGGCTGCCTGATGGTGTTCCTGCTCGCGCTCGGCTTCTTCGTCACGCCGGCCCTGGTCGGCGGCCCCCGTCAGATGATGATCGCCACGCTCGTCTCCCAGCAGGTGCGGGAGATGCTGGACTGGTCCTTTGCCGGCGCGCTGGTCGGAGTTCTGCTCGCCTTCGTCCTGCTGCTGGTGCTCATCTTCAAGCGGGCGGTGCGGCTCGACCGCTTCGTGGGGTCGGCATGAGCGCCCCGGCCCGCAACGCGCCGTCCCGCAATGTCGGCCGCGCGACGCTCGGCGCCGCCGCCTATGCGGTCACGGTCTTCCTGCTGCTGCCAACGCTGGTGATCGCGCCGATGTCGGTCGGGCCCGAGCGCTATCTGCGTTTTCCGCCTGCCGGCTTTTCGTTGCGCTGGTATCGCGAGTATTTCGGCGATGCCGACTGGATCAACGCGACGCTGTTCAGCCTGGAGGCGGGCGTCATCGCGACGCTGGCCGCGACCGTCATCGGGACGATGCTGGCGCTGGCGCTGGTGCGCGGCCGCCTGCCGGGCAAGGGCCTCGTCGAACTGCTCGTCATCGGCCCCGTCATCGTGCCGCATATCGCGCTCGCGGTCGCGATGTTCCTCGTCTTCGAGCAGTTGCGCCTGACGGGGACGCTGCTCGGCTTCGCGATGGCTCACACCATCCTCGCCTTGCCCTTCGTGGTCTTCACCGTTCTGGCGGCCCTCTATCGTTTCGACGTCGATCTCGAGCGGGCGGCCCTGTCCTGCGGCGCGGGGCCGTTCCGCACCTTCCGGCATGTCACCTTGCCGCTGATCGCGCCCGGCGTCGTTTCGGCCGCGCTCTTCGCCTTCATCATCTCCTTCGACGAGGCGGTGGTGTCGTTCTTCATCTCCAATCTCGATCGCAAGACCCTGCCGCGGAAGATGTTCGAGGACATCGACTACAACGTCTCGCCCACACTCGCCGCCGTGGCGACGATGCTGACGCTGCTCACCGTCGCGGCCCTGGTCGGCAGCCATCTCGTCAAGAGCCGGCTCGACCGCCGCACCCGGACCAACCCGCCCAGTTCCTGACCACCGACCCGCATTCCGAAGGCCAAACAAGGGGAGCCTCGCGATGACCACCGACAGCAAGATCTCGACGACCCGGCGCCATGTGACCCGGCGTAAAGTCCTGGCAGGAGCACTTGGTGCGACGACCCTGGCGGTCGGCGGCCGGGCGCTCGCCCAGTCCCAGGAGGTGATCGTCGCCACTACCGGCGGGCTGATGGAACGCAGCCTGCAGGAGCATTTCTACAAGCGCTTCGAGGCGCAGACCGGGATCAAGGTCCGCTCCGTCCCGATCGAATTGCCGGATCAATGGGCGCGCGCCCGCGCCGGCCAACGCAGCGGCAACATCCCGTTCGATGTCGTCACCGCGACGCCGCCCGACCTGATCCAGCATGCCGACATCCTTGAGCCGATCGATTGCGCCGGCCTGCCCGGAATCGTCGCCAATGCCCTGCCGAATGCCTGCTTTCCGCGCGGTATCATCCGCACGGCCGGCGGCATGGCGCTGACCTGGAGCAAGAAGGCGTTTCCGAATGGCGGGCCGCAATCCTGGGCCGATTTCTTCGACGTCCAGAAATTCCCGGGGCCGCGCTCCCTGCCGGATACCGGCGACCGCGAATGGTGGGTGCCGCTGGCGGCCCTGCTCGCCGATGGCGTCGCGCCGGACAAGGCGTTTCCGCTGGATATCGACCGGGCCTACAAGAAGCTCGACGCCCTGAAGCCGCAGGTCGCGGCCTGGTGGAAGAGCGGCGACAACGCGATGCAGATCATGCGCGGCGGCGATGCCGTGATGATGATGGTCTATTCCAGCCGCTCGGTGCCGCTCGCCAAGAGCGGCGATTTCGACTTCACCTGGAATCAGGCGATCCGCGACGTCGGCAACTGGGCCGTGCTCAAGGGCAGTCCCAATGTCGCCAACGGCATCAAGTTCCTCGATTTCTTCGTGCAGGACGGCAAGGAGCATGTCGCTTTCAGCGAAAAGGTCTCCTTCGACTCCAATAATCGCGAGGCGCCGAATCTGGTGCCGCCCGAGGAGCGCCGCTTCCGCCCGTCCTGGCCCGAGAACTGGTCGCGGCTCGTCATCGCGGATTACGACTGGATCGCCGCCAACCGGAACGCCCTGCGCGAGCGCTGGGTGACCTGGCTGACCAAATAGGCCGCACGCGCCATCGGCCGGCGCCGTTCTCGCGACGCCGGCCACCATGCCGAGGTTTCAAAGCCGATGCTCGTAAACTATTCCGACGCCGCGCACTGGCCCGTCGATCCATCCCGTCAGGATCTGGTCGATGAGATGCGGGCGCGGCCCCGTGGCCCGCATAGCCACGACCTGCAGCGCCTGCTGCACCGGATGCGCTGGACCGGAGTCGGCAAGCGCCATGTCCTGATCACCCTCGATCCGGGCCGCCGCTGGATACTGGCCCGTCTGCCGGGGCGGCGCGGTGCCTCGATCGAGACCTTTCCCAATCGGGTGTTCACCAGCCTGGCGGAGGCCGAATGGGCCGTCTTCGCCATCCGCTGGGAAGCGCTGACCGGGCAGAAGCTGGACTGAAGGGCCGCTCCTCATGAGAGATACCACCGCCGTCCTCGGCTATGCCTGGCCGCTCGTCGTCTCGCCGGGCGAAACCGTCTCCTTCCATCTGTCGAGCCCGAGCCTGAAGCAGGCGCAGGCGAGGATCGTCCGGGTGCGCTGCGCCGATCCCGATCCGGACGGGCCGGGCCTCAAGCTGAGCGAGCCGGGAACCGCGATCGACGGGCCGGTCGCCCTGCGCGACCAGCCGATCCATCCGGGCTCAGCAGCGATCATCGCCGACAGGCCCGCTCTCGCGCCGGCAAGCTTCTCCGTGGGCTGCTTCATCTGGCCGACCGCTCCGCTCGACGGCGCCCAGACCATCCTGTCGCGCTGGCGCGGCGATCTTGCCCAGGGCTGGCGGCTCGGCCTGGACGAGAGCGGCCATCTCGTCTTTGCGGTCGCGGGCGCGGCCGGCGGCGCGGAAGCGCGCTCCGCCAAGCCGGCGATCGAGCGGGAATGGTTGTTCGTCACCGCCAGCTACGATGCCGCGACGGGACGAATCGGCCTGACCCAGCGCAGCCTCGATCCACAGGCCGGACGCGACCGCAGCGGCACCCGCGAGGGCAGAGCGCCTGCTGCACTGGCCTGGCCCACCGACACGGCGCTGGTCTTCGCGGCGCAAGCGCTGGAGGGCGGTGCCGATCCGCTCACCGGCGCCCATTACGACGGCAAGATCGACCGGCCTCGCCTGTTCCGCGAGGTCCTGCCGGAAGACGCCATGCGCCGCGCCTGCGAGATGCTCGCGCCCTCACCGGCCGATCCGGCGCTGGTCGGCGCCTGGGATTTTTCGCGTGAGATGGCGGGCGATAGCGTGCGCGACGTCTCGACCAATCGGCTCGACGGCCGGCTGCGCCACATGCCGATGCGCGCGATGAGCGGCGCGAACTGGGACGGCTCCGTGGTGCAATGGCGGGAGCGGCCCGAACTCTATGGCGCGATCCATTTCCACCGCGACGACATGGCCGATTGCGGCTGGACGCCCGACCTGACGCTGAGCGTGCCGCAGGGCTGGCGCAGCGGCTTCTATGCGCTGAAGCTGACGGCGCGCGAGGGCAGCGACGATCCGGTCGAGAGCTATGTCTCCTTCTTCGTCCGTACGCCGCCGGGGCAGGCGAAGGCCCGGCTCGCCCTCGTCGCGTCGACGGCGACCTATCTGGCCTATGCCAACAGCGCGCTGCGGCTCGACCAGGTCCATGCCGAGGCGATGCTGGAAGGGGTGATCGCGCTGTCGCGCGACGATGCCTATATCCAGGAGCATCGCGAACTGGGCTTATCGACCTACGACACGCATAGCGACGGCAGCGGCTGGTGCTATTCGACCGCGAAGCGGCCGATCCTGAACATGCGCCCGCTCGGCAACACCTTCAACTACGTCAACGACACGCATATCATCGACTGGCTCGAGGCGCTCGGCTTCGACTACGACGTCATCACCGATTGCGACATCGACCGGCACGGCGCGCAACTGCTCGAGGCCTATGCCTGCGTGATCACGCCGTCGCATCCGGAATATTACAGCCTCAACATGATCGAGGCCTTCGATGCCTATCAGCGCGGCGGCGGACGGCACATCTATCTAGGCGGCAATGGCTTCTACTGGCGCATCGCCTGGCACCCGAGCGAGCCGCACCAGTTGGAGATCCGCCGCGGCATGAACGGCCTGCGCACCTGGGAGGGGGAGGCGGGCGAGAACGGCCTCTCCTTCACCGGCGAGCCCTCCGGGCTCTGGCGCACGCATGGGCGGCCGCCGCAGCGGCTCGTCGGCGTCGGCTTCGACGCCCAGGTCTTCACCCGCTCCTACCCCTATGAATGGCTGGAGGATGCGCGCGATCCGCGTGTGAGCTGGCTGGTCGAGGGCATCGACCTCACGCAGCCGCTCGGCGATTTCGGCCTGCGCGGGGGCGGGGCCGCCGGGCTGGAGGTTGACCGCATCGAGCCCTCCCTGGGCTCGTCGCCGCAGATCCTGCGGCTCGCGACGGCCGACCGGCTCGACTATGGCGGCGTCCCGACCCTGGAGGAATTGCGGACGCTCCATCGCGGCGTAATGGGCGACCAGAACGCGCTGGTGCGGGCCGATCTCGCCTTCTTCCCGACGGCGGCCGGCGGGGCGGTGTTCGCGACGGGCTCGATCGCCTGGGCCTGCGCGCTGACCTGCGACGGCTATGACAACTCGGTCAGCCGGGTCACGGGCAATGTCCTGCGTCGCTTCCTCGATCCGGCGCCCTTCGCCGGCTTCGAGGATTGATGAGCAGGAGCTTCTGAGGAATCCGTCAGCCCAGCCCGACCAGGTTCGAAGCGGCCCGGAGCTGGGCGAGCAGCATCGCCCGGCCCGGCACGGTGCGGCAGCCGCGCGCCGCGGCGGCGGCGAGGAACGGCGTGACGGGCGGCGTCATCACGACCTCGGCCGCGACGGCGGTCGGCGGCAACCGGCCTACATCGAAAGGCAGTGGATCGCTCTCGCGCATGCCGAGCGAGGTGGCATTGACGGCGATGTCGCAGGCGGCAGCATCGCCATCCCCCGCGATGACGCGGCAGCCGGGATAGGCCTTGGCAACAGCGGCGGCCAGCGCCTGTGCCTTCTCCGGGGAGCGGTTCACGATGGTGAGCGCTGCGGCGCCGGCCTCGGCCAGCGCAAAGGCGATCGCGCGCCCGGCCCCGCCCGCGCCGGCTTGCAGGATACGCGCGTCCTTGACGGTGACGCCCGCCTCAAGAAGGCCGCCGATGAAGCCGAGGCCGTCGACATTGTCGCCATGTAGCGTTCCGTCGGCGTTGCGGCGGACGAAATTGACGGCGCCGACCAGCCGCCCGCGCTCGCCGACCGAGTCCAGCAGGTCGATCACAGCGATCTTATGCGGGATCGTGACACCGAACCCGGCGACGTTCCGCAGCGTCCTGAGCGTTCCGATCAGGACCGGCAGGTCCTGCGGCGCGACATGCAGCGGCGAGACCGCAGCATCGATGCCGCGGCTCGCAAAATGCTCGTTGAGCAGGGAGGAGCCGATGATGTGAGCCACCGGATCGCCCAGGATGAAGAGGATGCGGGTCCTGCCGGTGATGGGCTGCATGGCGCGACCGCCGCCCGAGCCTTACGCCGCCGCCCGGTTCCGCGCGGCCACGGCCGCGAGTCCGGCATCGGCGGCGGCCAGCGCCTCTTCGATCTCGGCCTCGCCATGGGCAGCCGAGAGGAACATGTTGTGGCGCGGGTGAAAATAGACGCCGCGCGTCAGCGCGGTCTGGCTGAACAGATTGCCCTTGGCGAAATCCGCGTCGTCCTCGAACAGGAACAGCGGCATCTGGACCGGACCGCTCTGGCGCAATCCGACTCCGTGGCGTGCCGCGAGCGCGTCGAGCCCATCCCGCAGGCGCCGGCCCATGGCGTCCAGCCGGTCGATCACCTCGCCGCGCCGCAACACCGTCAAGGTCGCGATTCCCGCTGCCATCGGCACGGCCCCGCACCAGAACGATCCGGTGACGAAAACCTGGGATGCGGCCTTGCGCAGCCATTCGCGGCCCGTGACGGCAGCCAGCGGATGGCCATTGGCGATCGCCTTGCTCCAGGCGGCGAGATCGGGACGCACGCCGAGCGGCTCCCAGCTTCCGGCGAGATGGAGCCGGAAGCCGGCCCTGACTTCGTCGAGGATCAGCGCGGCGCCCTTGGCGTCGCAGGCGGCGCGGGCCGCCTCGGCGAAGGTGCGCGTCGGCAGTTCCTGGTCGCGCGCGAGATCGTGGCGATAGGCCGAGACGATCACGCCGGCGAGATCGTCTCCGGCTTCATCGGCCGCCATGGCCAGGCTCTGGGCATCGTTGAACTCGTAATAGAGGATATGGGCGCGGTCCTCCTCGGTGACGCCGATGACCGAGGGCGAGCACCACGGCACCGCGCCGTGATAGGCGCCCCGCGCCACGAGCAGCTTGCGCCGGCCGGTCGCGGCGCGTGCGATCGTCGCGCAGGTCGTGGTCGCGTCGGTGCCGTTCTTCTGGAACTGCGCCCAGTCGGCATGCGCGACCGTGTCGACGAGCAGTTCCGCGAGCTCGACCATGGCCTCAGCCGGGCCGTTCATGCAGTCGCCGAGTCGCGCCTGTCGTTCGGCCGCAGCCTCGACCTCGGGATGGTGATGGCCGAGCAGGTTCGGCCCCCAGCTGCACATGAAATCGAGATAGGAGCGGCCATCGACATCCCACAGGCGGCAGCCTTCCGCCCGTGCGAAGAATTGCGGGTAGCCCTCGGGCAGGCGATTGGCGTGAAGATGCCCCCACATGCCGCCCGGGACGACGCGCAGGGCGCGGTCGCGAAGGGCCGCGTCAGCGGAGTTCTTGACATCGGTCATGGCTGTCCTCCATGATTTGATATATCATATAGTAAGATTGACTTGGCAAGAGCTTTCGTGTCGCTTTGGAGAGGCCGCGCGGAGCGGTCCGTGCGGGGCGGGCGATGCCGGGTCCGAGGGTGTAAAAAACAAGAGCGGGAGGGTTTTGAGATGCAGGCAAGCTGGCTGAGGACATCCCTGGCGCTGGGCGCCGCCGCGCTGTCGCTGGCGGCCCTGACGGAGCCGCTTCGGGCGGCCGATACGCGCCCGCTCGTGGTCGCGCGCAACATGGACATCGTCTCGCTCGATCCGGCCCGGTCCTTCTGTGACACCTGCCAGATCTATCTCTCGGCCGCCTACCAGACGCTGGTCACGCTCGCGCCCGACAACAAGACGCTGGTGCCTCATCTCGCGACCGCGTGGGAGGTCAGCCCCGACCAGACGCGCTTCTCCTTCAAGATCGCGCCCAATGCGGTGTTTGCCGATGGTACGCCGGTCACGTCGGCCGATGTCGCCTGGTCGCTGATGCGGCTAAAGCACATGAAGGCGGACGCCTCCTTCCTGATGGACGCGCTGAGCGCGGTGGAGACCCCCGACGACAAGACCGTCGTGCTGCGGACCGCCCAGGCCAATTCGGAATTCCTCCAGATGCTGGCCTCGCCCTATGCCGGCATCATCAACCGCAAACTCGCCGAGGCGAATGGCGCCAAGAGCGGCGAGAACGCCAGCAGCGCCGACCAGGCCGATGCCTGGTTCTTCGCCAACTCCGCCGGCAGCGGCCCCTACAAGCTCGCGCTCTATCGCAACGGCGACCAGCTGCGCCTCGTCGCCAACGAGAAGTTCTGGGGCACGCCGGCTAAGACTCCGGAGGTCATCGTCAAGCAGGTGCCCGACGCGGTGGCGCAGCTCCAGGCCCTGCAGGCCGGGGCCGCCGATGTCGCGATGCAGATCGATTCCGACACGGCCGCCTCGAGCAAGGACCCCAACCTCGTGCTGGGTTCGGTGCCGAGCTACAATTTCATCTATCTGGCGCTCGGCGTCGGCGCCAAGGCCAATACGGTGCCCCTGACCAAGCCGGTCCGGGAGGCGATCGCGGCCGCGATCGACTATCAGGGGCTGATCGAGTTCACCGTCGGCGGCAAGGGCAAGCTCCAGCCCGTCGCGATCCCGAACGGCTTTCCCGGCAACCATGATCTGCCGGTGCCGAAGCAGGACCTCGCCCTTGCCAAGGCGAAGCTCGCCGAGGCCGGGCAGCCCAACGGCTTCACGATGAAGGCGGCTTTTCCGGGGGTGAATTCCTACGGCGTCGACCTCTCGCTGATGATGCAGAAGCTGCAGCAGGATCTCGGCCGCGTCGGCATCAAGCTGGAGCTGGAGCCCATTACCTTCGCGGTCTGGCGCGAGCGCGTCGCCAGCGAGGGCATCCCGATCACCGCCTCGTATTACGCGCCGGACTATTTCGGCACGGTGCAATACGTCCAGTTCTTCTCGATGATGGAGGGAAGCTCCTGGTCGAAGCGCGCGCATGCCACGAAGGTGGACGGCGTCATCAATGCCAAGGAGGGCGAGCTTCTGAAGAAGGCGCTTGCCGCCGGCCCGGCCGACAGCGACAAGATCTTTCGCGAGATCGCGCTTGAGATGATCGGCGACAAGGTCATCATTCCGGTGGTCAGCCCCGATCTGATCCTCGCCGCACGAAAGGGCGTGACCGGGGTGCGCTACAGCGCCTGCTGCAATCTGGACCTCAGCCAGATCGAGCGCCAATAGCGTCCGCCCGCCGGGAGAGCCCATGCTCAAGGTGGCATTGCAGCGACTGGCGATGATGCCGTTTCTCCTGCTCGGCATCATTACGGTCGCCTTTTTCCTGACGCAGGTGACCAAGGGCGATCCGCTCGCCGCGCTGATCGGCGAGCGGCAGATGAACAATCCCGTCGTGGTCGCGGCCGCCAAGGAGCGCTGGGGGCTCGATCGCCCCCTTGCCGAACGCTATCTCGTCTATGTCGGCAACCTCGCGCGCGGCGACATGGGGACATCCTTCCGCACGCGCCAGCCGGTCGCCTCCGACCTAGCGCAGCGATTGCCCGCGACGCTCGAACTGGTCATCGCCGCGGTTCTGGTCGGTGGGGGTGTCGGTACGGTTCTCGGCCTGGTGGCGGCCAAGATGAAGGACCGGGCCGCCGACACCGGCATCCGGATCTTCGCGCTTGTCGGTTCCTCGGTGCCGATGTTCTGGCTCGGGCTGATCGCGCTCTTCATCTTTTTCGCCACGCTCGGCTGGGCTCCCGGACCGGGGCGCCTCGACACCCGTTCGCTGCCGCCGCCCTTCGTGACCGGCTTCTTCACGATTGACGCGCTGATAGCGGGGGACGGCGCCAAATTGCGCGATGCGCTGGCCCATCTCGTGCTCCCCGCCTTGATGCTCGGCTGGACGGTGGTCGGGATCGTCGCCCGCCTCGTGCGCGCCAGCCTCATCGAGGTGCTGACGCAGGATTACATTCTGGTGGCCCGGGCCAAGGGGGCAGGCGAGGTGCGCGTGCTGGCGATCCATGCGCTGCGCAATGCCCTGATGCCGACCCTGACCATCCTCGGCTTCACCTTCGCCTATTTGATCACGGGCGCAGTCCTGACGGAGACGATCTTCGCCTGGCCGGGCATCGGTTCCTACGCGGTCGAGGCGGCGCGGACGCTCGACCATCCGGCGATCATCGGGGTCACCATCGTCGGCGGCGTGGCCTTCCTGATCACGAACCTCGTCACCGACATCGCCTATGCGTTCGCCGATCCGCGTTTGCGGGACCGCCGATGACGGCCGCGACCGAGCCTTCGGCCCCCGCAAAGCGGACCGGCTGGCGCCGGCTCTTCCGCAGGATCGCGCCCGGCGGCGCTGCCCGCTGGACCTTGCTCTGGGCCCTGGTCGTCGTCGCCGCCTGGATTCTCGTCGCGGCGACGATCGATCTCTGGACGCCCTATGATCCGGTGGCGCTGGCGGGGCGCCGGTTGCAGCCGCCGAGCATGGCCCATTGGCTCGGCACCGACGCCCTGGGGCGCGACGTCCTGATCCGCACGCTCTATGGCGTCCGCTTCTCGCTGCCGATCGCGGTGGGCGTGCTCGTCGTGGCCGTCGCCATCGGCTGTGCGATCGGGGCTTTTGCCGGCTATGTCGGGGGGCTTGCGGACGCAGTCCTGATGCGCCTCGCCGATATCACGCTGTCGTTTCCGGCCATGCTGCTCGCCATGGCGGTTGCCGCCACGCTCGGGCCGGGGCTGCTCAATGCCGGCATCGCCATGGTCGTGGTCTGGTGGCCGATCTATGCGCGGCTGATGCGGGCCCAGGTTCTCGCTGTGCGCTCGCTGGAGCATGTCGAGGCGGCGGTGGCGATCGGCGCGTCGCGGCGGCGCGTCCTGTTCGGCCATGTGCTGCCGCTGTGCTGGACGCCGATCCTGGTCAATGCCACGGCCGATCTCAGCCAGATCATCCTGCTGGTGGCGGGGCTCAGCTTCATCGGCCTGGGCGCGCGGCCGCCGACGCCGGAATGGGGCCAGATGGTCGCGGAGGGCGCAACCAGTTTCTACAATTGGTGGATCGCGGCGGGGCCGGGCCTCGCCATTCTGTCGCTGTCGCTCGCGTTCAGCTTCATCGGTGACACGATACGCGATCTTCTCGACACCCGGTCGAGGACCTAGAGCGTTTCCGGCGAAGCTTCACCGATCGTGATGGCGAGGCTTCCGCGCATGCGGGAGCCGCTGCAACGCTCACCGACGCGGCGATCGCGCCGCCCCCCATTGACGAGCTGGTCACTGGTCATTCAGGCTGCCCTCGTGGCGGCCGGGGGGCCCGCCGACTCCTCGTTTCTCATGCCCCGAGGCTTCACCGACCACGCATCCCGGAGGAAAGATGATACGCAGCCCTGTCGAGCCGCGCAGCGCGCAGCGCCCGGCCCTTGCCACGCTGGCTTGCGGCCTCATCTTGCCCCTGGTCCTCGCGGGCTGCGGCGGCGGCGAAAGCCTGCCGCCGATTGCCAGCGCCGGCGCGGCGAGCGCGCCGGCCCCTGCTAATGTCTCGCGCGAGGCGCTGATCGGGCGCTGGGGCGTGGCCTCCTTCCATACGGAGAAGGACCGCAAGCGCACGGAAACCGAGGCGCGGAGCCAGTGCAGGCAGCCCTATGTCATCGCCAAGGGCGCCGGCGACGGGGTGATGATGCATGTCGCGGATGATCCCAAGCTCTACGAGCTCAGGCTGAAGGCGGGCGCCGGTGGCAAGACCTATCTCGGCTTCGAGGCCCCGGCCGGCGATCCGCAGGACCGCGAGCTGCTCTCGGTGACGCCGAAGGAGATCGTAGCGCGCTTCGTCGATGCCGACGCCAACGCCCGCTACGGCACCTTCATCTATAGCCGGTGCGCCTGAACGGAGGCGATGCGATGAACCCGACCATCCGAAGCACGCTGCGCGGCCTCGTCGTCTCAGGACTAGGGCTCGTGCCGCTTCTCGCGCTGCCCGGCGCGGCGGTAGCGCAGCCGCGCCCGCCGGCGGCGGTCGATGAGACGATGGAGATCGGCGAGGAGCCGGGCCGCGTCTCGACCGAGGACGCCACAATCACCGAGGGGCCCTACGCCCGCCAGATGGTGCTCTTCCGCTCGAACGAGGCGCCGGGCACGGTGGTGATCCATTCGGCCGAGCGCTTCCTCTACGTGGTGCAGGGCAATGGCCGCGCGCTGCGCTACGGGATCGGTGTCGGCCGCGAGGGCTTCACCTGGTCCGGCCAGGTCCAGGTCAGCCGCAAGGCAGAATGGCCGGACTGGCGCCCGCCGCCGGAAATGCTGCAGCGCCAGCCCTATCTGCCGCGCTTCATGGCCGGCGGTCCGGGCAATCCGATGGGCGCGCGGGCGCTCTATCTCGGCTCGACCGTGTTCCGCATCCACGGCACCAACCAGCCCGAGACGATCGGCCAGGCGGTCTCGTCGGGCTGCTTCCGGCTTGCCAATGGCGACATCGCCGATCTCTACGAGCGCGTGCCGATCGGCACCAAGGTCGTGATCCGCCACAAGGCGACGCTGTGACCGCCTCCGCAACCTCCGCCGACCTGCAAAAGGAACGGACAGATATGTCGAAGGCCAACTGGTTTTGCCGCAGCGGTCTCGGTCTCGCCGCCTTCGTCAGCCTCGCCCTTCCGGCCGGCGCCGGCACGCTCGACAGCGTCAAGCAGCGCGGCACGCTGCAATGCGGTGTCAGCGAGGGCGTCGCCGGCTTCTCCGAGAAGGACGCGCAGGGGAACTGGCGCGGCTTCGATGTCGATCTCTGCCGCGCCGTTGCCGCGGTCGTGCTCGGCGACGCGGGCAAGGTCGCCTTCACGCCGCTCTCCGCAAGCCAGCGCTTCGATGCGCTGAAGGGCGGCAAGGTCGACCTGCTGGCGCGCAACTCGACCTGGACGCTCGGCCGCGAGGCCGAGCTGGGCCTCGCCTTCGCCGGTATCACCTATCATGACGGCCAGGGCTTCCTGGCGAAGCGCGCGCTCAAGGTCGACACGGCGCTCTCGCTCGACAAGGCGAATATCTGCGTCGAGGCCGGCACCACCACGCAGCTCAACCTCGCCGATTTCTTCAAGGCCAACTCCATGACCTACGAGGAAAAGGTCTATCCGAGTGCGGCCGAAGCCTTCGCCGCCTTCGAGGGCGGGCAGTGCGACGTGCTGACCCGCGACCAGTCGGCGCTGCATGGCGACCGGCTCAGGCTGGCGAAGCCGGCCGAGGCGATCGTGCTGCCGGACGTGATCTCGAAGGAGCCGCTCGGGCCGGTGGTGCGCAGCGACGACTTTCCCTGGTTCACCCTGGTGAAATGGGTGGGTTTCGCGCTAGTCAATGCCGAGGAGCTCGGCATCTCCAGCGCCAATCTCGACGAGGCGCTCAGATCCCAGAAGCCGGATGCGCGCCGCTTCATCGGTGCTGAGGGCGGTTTCGGCAAGGCGCTCGGCCTCGATGCCGACTGGGCGGTCCGGGCCGTCAAGGCCGGCGGCAACTATGCCGAGATCTACGAGCGCAATCTCGGCACCGGCTCGAAGCTCGGCATCCCGCGCGGCCTCAACCAGCTCTGGAGCATGGGCGGCATCCTCTACGCCCCGCCGCTGCGCTGAACCACGCAAGCCATGGCCATCGGGAAACGCAGCGCGCTCGGCGGCCATGGCCTTTGGCAGTCCTTATCGGTCTTCCGGGTCGCCATCCCGGCGCTTGCCGCCCTCTGCGTTGCTCTGCTTGCCGGCAGCCCGGCAGAGGCCGCGAGCAAGCCGCCGCTGTTCCTGCGCAGTTGCACGATCACCCCTCCCGATCCGGCACCGGTCTTTTCGTCGCTTGCCGCATCGAAGCCCGCTGCGGCAAGCGACGACGATGACGAGGAGGAGGAAGGCGAGGACGGAGCCGATGACAGCCCCCGCGGCTTCATCGCGCCCCTCTCCAACACCTGCATCGCGATCNGGCGGGGCCCCCCCACGACGATGACGAGGAGGAGGAAGGCGAGGACGGAGCCGATGACAGCCCCCGCGGCTTCATCGCGCCCCTCTCCAACACCTGCATCGCGATCTCGGGCACGGTCAATGCCGGTATCCAGCGCGACGATTACAAGGCGAATGCGCTGGCGCGGGCAACAGGGCAGGTGCCGCAGAATGCGTCCAGCTTTCCCCTGAGCAGCAGCTTCCGGATCGAGACCGGGCAGACGCTCGCCGACGGCCGCTATCTGGCGAGCGCCTTCGAGTTCTCCGTGGACACCAATAGCGAGGGCGGCAGCGAGCTCACCATGAGCGAAGCCAGCGTCACCTTCGGGGCCTTCGCCTTCGGGCTGGCAGGCTCGCGCTTCGATTTCTGGACCGGCGGCGACTTCGCCTTCATCGGGCGCATTCCAAGCCGCACCGTCGCGCTGATCGGCTATGAGCGGCAATTGACCGACGGGCTCGGCCTGTCGCTTTCGGCCGAGGACACCGCGGTCGACCGGCGCACGGTGGTGCCGGCGGGAAGCCGCTTCCCGGACGGTGTCGTGCGCCTGCTCTATGAACAGGATGGGCTGACGCTGCATGGCGGCGTCGCGGTGCGGGACGTGCCGGGCGCCGGCGGCGCCCACCGCCTCGGCCGGGCCGCCATCCTTGGCGCGACCTGGGAGCGGACTGTGCTGGACCGGCCGCTGACGCTGACGGCCCAGATTGCCGGCGCGGTCAACGCCGCTCCCTATCTCGGCTCGCGGCTCGACCAGCGCACCGCTTTTTCAGTCCTGACCAGCGACCTCACGATGCGCGGCTGGACCGGTGTGATCGCGATCGGGCGCGAATGGACGGATGAGTGGTCGAGCAACGCCTATATCAGCCGCTACCGGCTTTCGGTGCCGAATCCATCCGGGCTGGCGGGCAGGATCCAGATCGACCGCGTGGCGGCGAATCTGATCTGGGCACCGATCGATGGGCTGCGGCTCGGCCTGGAAGGCTCGCTCGCCTGGCAAAAGCTCGACCTTGCCGGAAATGCGCGCGCCGCGAGCCTCAACGGCCGCCAGAGCTCGGCGCAGCTCTTCGTCGAGCGCAGCTTTTGACGCCCGGGCGAGACCGGACCGCGCTGCCCGGATGAATCGATTGCTCGGCTCGGCTATGCCCGCTTCGGAGCGCTGTCGAATTCCCGCAGAAACTTTTCGCTCACGGTTGCGGCCGCGCGGAAACGGGTGATCGCGAAGGGCTCTAGCGGCGTCTGCGTTTCGCCGTCGAGGATCATTTCGCTGAGGCAAAGGCCGACGCCGGGGCCGATCTGGAAGCCGTGGCCGCAGAAACCGAAGGCATGGAACAGACCGGGCGTCGTTCCGCTGCGGCCGATCACCGGGATCATGTCCGGCAGATAGGCCTCGATGCCGGACCAGACGCGGATGACATGGCATTGCGCCAGCATCGGCGCGACACGGGCGAGCGCCCGCATCGCTGCGAGCGTCTTGGCGGGCGGCACCGGGGCGTGGTTCGCCTGCGGATCGGCCGCCGTGCGCGGGTAGCCGGCGAGGATGATGTTGCCGCGCGGAATCTGGCGGAAGATCACCGAGCCGTCGATCGCCTGTACCGAGGGTTCGATCCGGTAGGGGAACGGCTCGGTCACGAATTGCGGCGGCCCGGCCGGGAAGACCGGCGCGGTCTCGCCGAAGCGCTCCGCGATTTCCAGCGCCCAGGCCCCGGCACAGTTGACCAGAGCGCCGGAGCTTATCCGGTTGCCGTCGGCCAGCGTCAGCGAAAAGCCGTCGCCGGAGCGCTCGACGGCCGTGACGCGTGTGTTTTCCAGGATGGTGGCGCCCTGTCTCGCAGCCGCTCGTGCCACGGCCGGAGTAGCCAGCCTTGGATTGGCGGTGGCATCGCGGGCAGAGAAGGTTGCGGCGACGGCGCGCTCGCTGAGCCAGGGCCAGCGACGGCGCAGATCGGCGGGGCCGACCCGTTCGATCGCGAGCCCATAGGCTTCGGAGACCTTTGCATAGCCTTCGAGCTTCGTGTGCTCCTCTTCGTCATAGGCGAGGTAGAGATGGCCGGTCTGTTCGAACTCGCAATCCTCGCCGATCAGCGCCTCGAAATCCTCCCACAGCGCCTGCGAGCGCAGCGACAGCGGGTACTGGCCGGGAAAGCGGCCCTGCAGGCGCAGATTGCCGAAATTGACGCCGCTCGACTGTTCTCCGACGACGCCCTTCTCGATCAGCGTCACACGCTGGCCGCGCTTTGCGAGGAAGAAGGCGGTCCAGGCCCCGATCAATCCGCCGCCGACGATCGCGACGTCGGTCGTTTGCGTGCTCATGCCGGTTCTTCCGCAGCGGCGAGCGCGATCGGCTTGACCGGTGCCTGCCCGCGCAGGCGGCCGGCGGCTTCTCCGCCTTGTCCTGTTCCCGTCGCGACGATCTCCTGCAGGGCCGGCCCGCAGACGCGGCCCTGGCAGCGGCCCATGCCGCAGCGGGTCATCGCCTTGACGCGGTTGACCTCGACGGGGCCGAGCGCCTTCGCCATGGCGGTGCGCACCTCGCCGATGGAGACGTTCTCGCAGCGGCAGAGCGTGACGGAAGCGGGGAGGGCGGCGATCTGCTCCTTCGGCCAGATGAAGGCGCGGGCCAATCCGCGCTGGAAATCGCGCAGCCGGGTGACACGCCGCGCCAGCGGCCTGATCACAATGTCCTGCGCCCGGCCGAGATCGGAGAGGATGGCATGGGCGGCGAGCGTCCCGCTCACCTCGGCCGCATCGGCGCCGCCTATCCGCACGCCGTCGCCGGCGAGGTAGAGCCCCGGCCGTGCCCGGCCGAAGCCGTCGATCTTCGGCAGGAACAAGCGGAAATCCGGATCATAGGCGAAGGCTGCCCCAGCGAGATCGGCGAGCTGCGTCTCGGGCTTCAGGCCATAGCCGAGCGCGATTGCGTCGCAGGCAAACCGCCGTTCCCGTCCGCTGCCGTCACGCAGGACGAGAGCCTCGACGCGGCCGTCTCCTTCGACGGCGACCGGTGTCACGCCATGCAGCATCGGGATGCCCGCGCGCAGGGCCGACGCCATGTACCAGAGCCCGCGCAATAGCGTGCGCGGCGCGCCGAGCAGGGCCGGCATCGCGGCGAGCTTGGCGGAGAATGGCGTCGTATCGGCGATTACGGCGATCTCGGCACCCATGGCGCGGTATTGCTTTGCTGCCAGCGTCAGCAATGGCGAGGAGCCGAGGAAGGCGACGCGGCTGCCGATCAGGCAGCCCTGGTCCTTGAGCGCGACCTGCGCTCCGCCGAGCGTGAAGACGCCGGGCGTCGTCCAGCCCGGCAGAGGCGCGATCCGGTCCATCGCCCCGCTGGCGATCAGCAGCCTTTCGCAATCGAGCGTCTCGGCCCGGCCGTCGCGCAGCAGATGCAGGCGCTTGCCGTCGATCGCCCAGACCAATGTCTGGGGCCGGTAGTCGATCCGGGGCTGCAGGGCGGCGAAGCGGGCATGCAGGGCGGCGTATCGACCAGCCTCGGAGCCCATCAGCCTGGCCATGTCGAGAGCGAGGTCATCGGCTGGCCGGCGATAGCCCTGTCCGCCGGCGCGGGCGCCTTCATCGATCAGGATGGGCTTCAGCCCGTTCGCAACCAGCAGCTCCGCGGCGCTGATCCCGGCCGGGCCGGCGCCGATGATGACGATCTCAGCCATGGGCAGGTACCATGCCCTGCGGTTCGGCGAAGAGCTCCATGCCTTCGCTAACAGGCGTGGTGCAGGCCCTGATCCGGCCGCCGGCCGCGCTCCAGACCCAACAATCCTGGCAGGCGCCCATCAGGCAGAAGCCGGCGCGCGGCGCGGCCCCGAATTCCAGCCGGCGGACGAGGGCGCCGTTCTCCAGCAGTGCGGCGAGAACGCTGTCACCGCCGGTCGCGTGGATCGGCACGCCATCGAAGCTGAGGGTCACCGCCGCTCCGCCCCGGAATGCCACGCGGCGGAACTGCGCCTGGGAACGTTCCATTTGATCTCAGATATATTGCAATGCGATATAAGTTCGTGGATTTTGATAAGTCGTATTTCGTTCTGTCAAGACCTCCGGTGCCGCTTTCTCAGACGCGCGAGATGGCGTGAGCGGCGGCGATGACCAGCGAGGAGAAGCGCGAGACGACCTCCTCATGGCTATAGCGCGAGGTCGAGGTCGCGATGTTGACGGCGGCCTCCGGGCGGCCGTGATGGTCGACCACCACGGCGGCGATCGAGGCGTCGCCGATATAGACTTCCTCGAAGGCCGTGGCGTAGCCCTGCGCCGCCGACCGGCGCAGCTTTTCGCGCAGAGCCTCGCGCTGCCAGGTCGTGGAGGGCGTGTAGACGCGGCGGTCGGAGGCGTCGATGATCGCCATCGCCTCGTCCTCGGGCAGGCGCGACAGCATGGCGATGCCCGGCGCCGTGGCATAGGCGGGCATGCGCGTGCCGATGATGACGTCGGTGTTGAGGACGTGCCGGCTGAGGAAGCGCGAGACGAAGATGATCTCGGTCTCCTCGCGCACGGTCAGGTTCACCGTCTCCTCGGTCTCCTTGCTGAGATGCATGAGATAAGGCATCGCCCGGTCGAGCAACCGGCTGCTGCGGACGAAATGGTAGCCGAGATCGAGCGTCTTCGCCGTCAGCTCGAAGCGCTTGGTCTGTGCGTCCTTGCGCAGGTATCCGAGCTTGGTGAGCGTATGGGTGAAGCGCTGGGCGGCGCTGACATCCATCCCCGTTTCAGATGCGACCTGCGACAGGTTCAGCGTCTGGTGCTGGCGACCGAAGGCCGAGAGCACGCGAAAGGCCTTCTCCACCGAATTGACCATCAGCGCGTCGTCCTTGCGGGGCGCCTGGTCGGCCGGCGCGGCCGCGCGCCTGCGGCCGGTCTGTCTCTCTTCGGGCATCGTCATCGGGCCTGCTCTCCTTGGCGCGATCAATGGCTGCGAGGAACGGCCTTGACAAGGTGAGCCGCCTCCGTAATATTTTCAATAGAAATTATCGCATTGCAATAAATATCCATCGGAGAGCGCTATGAAAGACTCTGTTCTGGTCGAGGTGCGTGGCGCGGTCGGCATCATCACGCTCAACCGCCCCGAGATCCTGAACGCCTGGAACGCGCCGATGCGCGAGCGGCTGGTGGCCTGTTTCGACGAGATGGAGGCGAACGAGGCCGTCCGCGCGATCATCCTGACGGGTGCGGGCGAGCGCGCCTTCGGCGCCGGCCAGGACCTGAACGAGACCAAGACCTTCGATCCGGACCGCGCCGAACTGTGGATGGGCGAATGGGAGCGTCTCTATGACCGCATGCGCTCGCTTTCGAAGCCGCTGATCGCGGCGCTGAACGGCGTCGCGGCGGGCTCCGCCTTCCAGGTCGCACTGCTCTGCGACCTGCGCGTCGGCCATGCCGGCGTCACCATGGGCCAGCCCGAGATCAATTCCGGCATCGCCTCGGTCACCGGCCCCTGGATCATGAAGGAGATGATCGGGGTCGCCCGCACCATCGACCTGACCCTGACCGGCCGGATGATGGATGCCGACGAGTGCTTCCGCATCGGCCTGATCAACCGGATCGTGCCGAAGGAGCAGGTGATGCAGGCCTCGCTCGCGCTGGCCGAGGAGCTTGCCGGCAAGCCGCCGGTCGCCATGCGCCTCAACAAGGCCCGCTTCCGCGAGATCACCGAGGAGAGCTTCCGCGAATGTCTCGCGGCCGGCATCCGCAATCAGCGCGCCGCCTACGCCACCGGCGAGCCGGCGCGGATGATGGAAGCCTTCCTCGCCAAGCGCGCGGCGCGAAAGACGGCCTGACCACAGCAACCGACCATCCGATCACCCACGGGGAAATGCGGAAAACCGCTTGAAAGGGGAGTAGACGATGACGAGCCTGACCACGAAACCGACCCGACGCACCCTGCTGCAACTCGCTGGCGGCGTCGCTGCCGGCGCCGTCGCCGCGCCCTACCTGACGGGCACGGCGCGCGCCGCGACCCAGATCACGGTCGCCGATCCCGGCGGCCCGTTCGGACCGGCCTTCCGCAAGGCCTTCTACGATCCCTTCGAGAAGGCGACCGGCAACAAGGTCGTCAACGTCGCCCGCGAGGCCGAGCCCACCGCCCAGTTCAAGGCGATGGTCGAGACCAAATCCTATACCTGGGACGTCTGCACGCTGACGCTCTCGGCCCGCGACATCCTGAAGGGTCAGGGCCTGCTCGATCCGATCGGCTTCGCGCATGCCGACGTGCCGAAGCTGATGCCGCAGGCGATCTCGCCCGAGTTCATGGGCACGGACGTCTACTCGACCGTCTTCGCCTACCGCACCGACCGCGTGAAGAACGCGCCGGCGAGCTGGACCGACTTCTTCAATGTCGAGAAGTTCCCCGGCCGGCGCGCGCTGCGCAAGAACCCGATCGACACCATCGAGCAGGCGCTGCTTGCCGATGGCGTGCCGCTCGACAAGCTCTACCCGCTCGATATCGACCGCGCCTTCAAGGTGCTCGACAAGATCAAGCCGCATGTCGCGGTCTGGTGGACAGGCGGCGCGCAGTCGACCCAGCTCCTGCAGAGCGGCGAGGTCGACATGCTGCCGGGCTGGAACGCCCGCCTGCAGGCCGCGATCGATGGTGGCACGCCGGCCAAGATCGTCTGGAACCAGGGGCTCTACTCGATCGAGGGCTGGGGCCTGCCCAAGGGCGGGCCGAAGGCGGATGTCGCCCGGCAGTTCATCCGCTTCTGTTCCGACCCGAAGGCGCAGGCCGTGTTCACCGAAGCGCTGGCCTACGGTCCGACCAATCTCGACGCTTATCAGACGATCCCCGCCGAGCGCGCCAAGGTGCTGCCCACCTCGCCGGAGAACCTGAAGCAGATGGCGATCGCCAACGAAGACTGGTGGAGCGCGAACCGCTCGAAGGTCACCGAGCGCTTCAACGCCTGGCTCCTGACCTGACGGCAATGGGGACGGGTGCCGGAATGACCGCGAACCAGCCGAAATCGGCCGAGCTCGTCGTCGCAGGGAAGCTTGTCATCGAAGGACTTGGCAAGCGCTATGGCGCGACCACGGCCCTCGAGCCGAGTTCGCTCAGCGTCGCCGAGGGCGAGTTCCTCACCTTGCTGGGGCCTTCGGGCTCCGGCAAGACGACGCTGCTTCAGCTCATCTGCGGTCTGGTCGAGGCCAGCGAGGGCCGGGTGGTGATCGACGGGCGCGACCAGTCGAACATGCCGGTCCATCAGCGCGATATCGGTCTCGTCTTCCAGCATTACGCGCTGTTCCCGCACCTGACGGTCGCGGAGAACATCGCCTTTCCGCTCAAGATGCGCGGGCGCCCCTCGGCCGAGATCGCCGGCCGGGTCGCGTCCACGCTCGACATGGTCCATCTTGGCCATCTCGCCGGGCGCTTCCCGCGCGAATTGTCCGGCGGCCAGCAGCAGCGCGTCGCGCTGGCGCGCTGCTTCGTCTACCAGCCCTCGATCATCCTGATGGACGAGCCGCTCGGCGCCCTCGACAAGAAGCTGCGCGAGCATATGCAGATCGAGATCAAGCGCCTGCACCGCGAGAGCGGCGCCACCATCGTCTATGTCACGCATGATCAGGAAGAAGCGCTCGCGATGTCCGACCGCATCTGCCTGATGAACCACGCCAAGATCGAACAACTCGGCACGCCGCGCGAGATCTACGAGCGACCGCGCACGGCCTTTGCCGCCGATTTCATCGGCATCTCCAACATCTTCCGCGGAAGCTGGGACGGCAATGGCGCGCTCGACACGCCGCATGGCCGCTTCGCCCTGCCGAGCGGCGCGAATTGCCAGAGCAAGGACGCCGCCCTCGTCATCCGGCCTGAAAACCTCCATCTCGGCGAGCGCGACGGCAATGCCGTGCGCGGCCGCGTCAGCGAGATCGTCTATGCCGGCTCGGAGACGCGCGTCATCGCCGCGCTCGGCGATGGCAGCCCGCTCGTGCTGCGGCTGGGGCCGGACGATCCGGTGCCGGCGATCGACCAGGCCATCGTCGCCGGCTGGGCCCGCGACAAGGCGGTGCTGGTCGCATGAGCGCGGTCGCGGCAGGCAGGGCTCCGGCGCGCCGGGGCAAACTGAAGTTCGGCCCGCTCTGGCTGGCGGTGCCCGGCCTGGCGTTTCTCGCGATCTTCTTCGCCTGGCCGGTGGCGCAACTGCTCGGCCTCAGCCTCGTCGATTCCGAGACCGGCGGCTTCTCGGCAGGCGCCTATCAGCGCATCGCCGCGACCGACGTCTATCTGCGCGTGCTCGGCATCACCTTCCGCATCGCCGGCTGGACGGCGCTCTGGTCGCTGCTGATCGGCTACCCGCTGGCCTATTGGCTGGCGCGCCTGCCCGACATGTTCCGTGGCCGGATGCTGCTCTTCGTCATGGTGCCGTTCTGGACGAGCTATCTCGTCAAGACCTTCGCCTGGATGATCGTGCTCGGCCGCAGCGGCATCATCAATTCGCTGGCGACCGGCTCCGGCCTGGTCGACCAGCCGCTGCCGCTGCTGCACAACATGTTCGGCGTGATGGTCGGCATGGTCCACGCCATGGTGCCCCTCGCGGTGATGACCATGCTGCCGGTGATGACCGGCATCGACCGCCGCCTCGTGCAGGCCGCGCAGACGCTCGGCGCCGCGCCGGCGCGGGCCTTCTGGCTGGTCTATTTCAAGCTCTCGCTTCCGGGCGTCGCGGCGGCGGGGCTGCTGGTCTTCATCTCCTCGCTCGGCTTCTTCATCGTTCCCGCCTTCCTTGGCGGGCGGCAGGAGACGATGCTGGCCCAGCTTATCATCACCCAGGTGCAGGAGCTGCTGAACTGGTCCTTCGCCGGGGCGCTCGCGGCGATGATGCTGGCGGCTGCGCTGGTCTCCTGCTGGATCTACGACCGGCTCTTCGGCATCTCGACTATCGCCGGCGGCTCGGCGCAGGCCGGGGCCGGACGGATCCGCGATCTCGGCCTCGCCATCCTCGGTGTCGTCGGCGATATCGCCGGGCGCGTCGCGGCCGTGGCGCAACGCGTGCTGGGCAAGCGCGTCTGCGAAGCGCTGCTGCCGGGCTTCTGCTGGCTCGTCATCGGCTTCCTCGTGCTGCCGACGCTGCTGGTTATCCCGCTCGCCTTCACCTCCTCGCAGTTCCTCGAATTCCCGCCGCCCGGCTACGGCGTCAGTTGGTTCCGCACCTATTTCGAGTCGCCGCTCTGGCTGCAGGCGACGCTTCGCTCCTTCATGGTCGCCTTCGCCACCGCTTTGGCGGCGACCGCGATCGGTGGCTTCGCGGCGCTGGCGCTGGCCCATAGCCGGACGCGCTGGAGCGGATTGATCTTCGCCTTCTTCCTCGCGCCGATGATCGTGCCGCGCATCGTCATCGCGGTCGGGCTGTTCTACCTCTTCGCCCGCATCGGGCTCGTCGCCACCGATCTCGGCCTGATCATCGGCCATACCGTGCTGGCGATCCCGTTCACGCTGGTCACCATCGCGGCCGTGCTCAAGACCTACGACCAGCGGCTCGACCAGGCGGCGGCGACGCTCGGTGCCAACCGCGTCCGCACCCTGACGGGCGTGACGATCCCGCTGGTGAAGGGGGGGCTCGTCGCGGCCTTCCTCTTCGCCTTCATCACCTCCTTCGACGAATTGACCATCGCGATCTTCGTCTCGGGCGGCGTCAAGACGACCCTGCCGAAGCAGATGTGGGACGACATGATCCTGCAGCTCAACCCGACACTGGCGGCGGTCTCGGTCGTCGTCTTCGTAGTGGTGACGGTGATGCTGCTGTTGGCCGAACGCTTCCGCTCCTCCTCTTCTTCCAGATCCTGACGACCGAAGCGCAACCATGACCTCCCCAGACAAAGACGGCTTCGCAAGCCTTCTGACCGCGCGCGCCGCCGCCGAGCCGGATCGCGTCTATGCCCGCTTCAACGGCGAGCCGCTGAGCTATGGCGAGCTCGAGCAACGCTCGGCCGCCTTTGCGGCGCATCTTCGGGCGCGCGGCATCGTCGCGGGCGACCGCGTCGCCGTGATGATGCGCAATTCGATCGCGACCATCGCCGTGGTCTTCGGACTGGCCCGGGCCGGCGTCGCCTGGGTACCGGTCAATGCCCAGCAGCGCGGCGAGGGGCTGAACTATCTCCTGACGCATTCCAGCCCGCGCCTCGTCGTCGCCGATATAGAGCTCGCACCGCAGATCGCCGAGGCGATGGGGCCGGATTCGGCTCTGCCGGTCTTGCTTCATGCGCCGGGCGGCGATCTCGATGCGGTGCTCGCCGGGACCACCGGCTTCGGCGAGCCGGCCCCTGCAGCGGATGCCGTCTTCGCGATCATGTACACCTCCGGCACGACAGGGCGGCCGAAGGGTGTGATCGTCTCGCACCGCATGCTGCGGCTGGCGGCCGAGAGCGTGCTCTATCTCTCCGATGCCAAGCCCGGCGAGGTCTTCTTCGTCTGGGAGCCGCTCTATCATATCGGCGGCGCCCAGCTCCTGCCGCTGCCGATGATCCGCGACGTGACGCTGGCCATGGTCGAGCGCTTCAGCGCCAGCCGCTTCTGGGCGCAGGTCCGCGAAGAGGGCGCGACCCATATCCATTATCTCGGCGGCATCCTGCAGATCCTGCTGAAGCAGCCGCCTTCCGCGCTCGACCGGCAGCATGGCGTGCGCATCGCCTGGGGCGGCGGCTGCCCGGCCGATATCTGGCCGCAGTTCCGTGACCGCTTCGGCGTCGAGATCCGCGAATGCTACGGCATGACCGAAGCCTCCAGCTTGACGACCTGCAACACCAGCGGCGTGGTCGGCTCTGTCGGGCAGCCGATGCCCTGGTTCACCGTCAGGCTGCTCGATGGCGAGGGTAAGCCGGTTGCGGCGGGCGAGCGCGGCGAGATCGTGGTCGAGACCAGCATCCCCGGCGCGATCTTCCCCGGCTATCTCGACAACCCCGAGGCGACCGCGAAGGCCCTGCGCGGCGGGGCCCTCCATACCGGCGATCTCGGTTCCTTCGACGCCGACGGCAACCTCTCTTTCCACGGCCGCATGACCGACAGCGTGCGCTGCCGGGGCGAAAACGTCTCGGCCTGGGAGGTCGAGCATGTCGCGGCCGAGCACGAAGCCGTCGAGGACTGCGCGATGATCGGCGTTGCCGCCGATATCGGCGAGCAGGACATCAAGCTCTTCGTCAAGCCGCGCCACGGCGCGATCGTCGATCCGCAGGCCCTGTCCGGCTGGCTCGGCCAGCGCCTCGCGCCCTACCAGAACCCGCGCTACATCGCCCTGGTCGACGAGTTCGAGCGCACGGCGAGCCAGCGCATCATGAAGCACAAGCTCTCGCCCCGGCTCGACGATTGCTGGGACAGGGCCGCGATGGGACGCTGAGATGGCCGGCTGCGATATCCTGATCTCCGGCACCGGCGGCTTTGCCGCGCGCATCGCCTTCGACATCGCCGCGACCGCGCGCGAGCCGGTGGAAGTCGTCATCGCCGGGCGCAATCTCGAACGGCTGAACTGGCTCCGTACCGCCGCCAATGCCCGCGCCGCGCTGTTCGGTGCCAGGGCGCGCTTCACGACCCATGCCATAGATCTGCTGGCGCCGGACGCCTCCGACGAACTGCTGGCGGTGACAGACCCGCGCATCCTCGTTCAGGCTGCCTCGATCCAGACCTCGCAGGTCATCGCCCAGAGCGGCAACGCCTGGACGCGTCTCGTCGCCGAAGGCGGCCTGAGCGCGACAGCGGTCTTCCAGGCGCTGATCAGCTCCCGCGTCGCCGCCGCCATCACGCGTGCCGGCAAGCCGGTGACGCTGGTCAATTGCAGTTTTCCCGACGTGGTCAACGGCATGATCCGCGCGATGGGACACGATGTTTCCTGCGGCATGGGCAATGTCGCGATCCTGTCCAACGTCTTCGCCGGCTCGGCTGCGGCGCCCGCCGGTGCCGAGCTCAAGGTTCTCGCCCATTACCAGAACCTTGCCGCCTGGCGCCGCCGTCCGCATGAGCGCGCCGGACGTGCCCCGCGCGTCTGGCTCGATGGCGAGGAAGTCGCCGATGTCTACGCGCGCTTCGCCGATATCCAGCTCACGCCCGAGCCTGTGATCGAGATCTCCGGCGCGAGCGGCGTCCCGATGTTGCTGGCGATCGCGGCAGGCAAGCCTTGGCGCGGCCATGTCCCCGGACCGAACGGATTGCCCGGGGGCTATCCCGTCAGCCTGGAGAGGGGCCGGCTTACTCTCGATCTACCGGCTGCGATCAGCGAAGCCGAAGCTATCGGCTGGAACGCCTCGTTCGAAGAAGCCAACGGCCTCGTCGTCGCGGCCGATGGAACCGCCCGCTTCACCGGCATCCTGGGCGATCGGCTCGCCCAGCAGCTCCCGGCTCTCGCACAGGGGTTTCGCGTCGACGATCTGGAAGCGGTCTGCGCGGACATGCTGGCGGTCCGGGATCGACTGATCGACCAGCCCTGATCCTCCCGGGTCTTGCGCTCGACGCTAACGACATGCGCTTCGCGACCAGTAACGGGTTCGCCGAATCCGACCTGTTCTTCACCCATCTGCGCGACACGTTCGACACGCTCTATCGGGAAGGGCAGGCGGGCCAGCCGAGATGATGAGCTGGCCGTCGGTCTGGTTCGCCAGGCGCGAGCAGATCGTGCGGCACTGGCGAAGCTGCCATCCGCCGACCGTCGAGGTCTGGCGCTCGGCCCGGCATTGGCGAAGCTGGCTCCTTGCCGTCGGTGTCGGCAAGATGGTGACAAGGGCCACCGATCACCGGCGGCGTCACGAACTGCGCCGGCCGAGGGTGAAGCGGAGCTTTACGGCAGGGCTTTCCCGGCGTCCGGAGATTAATTCAGTTTATTGTTGTATCTTGAAGAATAAGATCCCCGTGCGAGGTGCCCTCTATTGAACTCACCCTCGACTCGATTGCTTTGCTGGCGCGCTTGCACCAACATAGGGACATTCTATTCGCATTTCGATTTCGGTGGGAGGAAGGAGTGGCGGGCTGTTTCAATCTGGCGCGTGGACTGGCGCGGCAGGCGGAACAATGTCCTGAGGCATTGGCTCTCCATGCCGGAGGAACCGCGCTCAGCTATGGCGCGCTCGCGCGACAGGTGACGGAGCTGGCCGGGCTGCTCGCAGAACGCCGCCAGTCTCGTCGCATCGGCATTCTCGGCACGCGCAGCATCGAGGCCTATATCGGCATTCTCGCGGCCTGCTGGGCCGGCAGCGCCTATGTCCCGCTCAACCTCAAATGGCCGGCCGAGCGCCTGATCGCCCTGTTCGGCCAATTGCGGCTCGATGCCCTGGTCGTCGACGAGAACGGCCTCGGCCTCCTGATGCCGGAGGTTCTCGCCCATGCCCCCGATCTCGTCGTGATCCCGCCCGGGCGCGCACTTGCACCCGTCCGGCCGGGGCAATCCGTGATCCCGCGCGATGTGACGACGGCCGCGCCTCTCGACGAGCCGGCTCCCGTCGCTTCCGGCGATACCGGCTATATCATCTTCACCTCCGGCACGACCGGACTGCCGAAAGGCGTGATGATCTCGGCCGGTTCGCTCGCCCATTATCTCGAACAGAGCGAGCCCTGGACGCAGTATGGGCCAGCCGACCGGATCGGCGAGGCCTGCGACGTCACCTTCGATCTCTCGGTCCATAACCTGTTCCTGTGCCTGCGCGCCGGGGCCTCGCTGCATGTGATGTCGCAGCTCGAAATGCTCGCTCCGGCGCGCTTCATCCGCGGCCAGGAACTCACGGCCTGGATGTCGGTGCCGACGGTGATCGCGCTGATGCGGCAGAACGGGGCGCTCAAGCCGGGCATCTTTCCGAGCCTGCGGCTGTCGATCTTCTGCGGCGAGCCGTTGCCGGTCTCGGCCGCGCAGGCCTGGGCGCTTGCGACGCCCAATGGCGTCGTCGAGAACATCTACGGGCCGACCGAGGCGACCGTGATCGGCCTGCGCCAGCCATTGACGGAGCCGCCGCTCGTGACCGAAGGGCGCGATATCCTAGCCATCGGCCGGCCTTATCCGACGATGAAAGTGGCCATTCTCGACCCGCGGCAGCAGCCGGTCGCGCCGGGCGAGGCCGGCGAGATCGCGCTGGCGGGGCCGCAGCTCGGCATCGGCTATTTCGGCCTGCCGGAGCTGACGGCCGATCGCTTCCGCACCATCCGCGGCGAGCGCTGGTACCTGACCGGCGATCTCGGGCGCATGGACGCGGACGGCGTCTTCCACCATCTCGGCCGGGTCGACAATCAGGTGAAGCTCAAGGGCAACCGGGTCGAGCTGGAGGAGATCGATACGCATCTGCGCCGGGCCGCCGGCACGGAGCTGGTCGCGACCGTCGCCTGGCCGGTCGCCCATGGCTCGGCCGACGGGCTCGTCGCCTTCGTCGGTGGCGGCCATGGCGATGTCGAGGCGATCCGGCAGGATCTGGTGCGCCGGCTGCCGCGTTATCTCGTGCCCGGCCGCATCGTCACGTGCCCGGAACTGCCGCGTAACATCAACGGCAAGATCGATCGCGGCGCGCTCGCGCGCCGGCTCGATCAGGATGCCCGTTCCGCTCCGGCCCCATCCGCGGCCACCCGCTCTGCCGACCCCGTTTCCTGACGAAGGAGGATCTGTGAAAGCCGATACGCAAGGCCTGCGCCGAACCGTCATCGCATTGCTTGCCGAGGCCGGACATGCCGGCCCTGTCGGCGAGACCGAGTCGCTGTTCCTGAGCGGACGGCTCGATTCCCTCGCCGCGGCTGAGCTTCTCGCGCTGCTCGAACGCGATCATGGACTCGATCTGGCCGATGCCGATTTCGACATCACGCAGATCGACACCCTCGCCCAGCTCGAGGCGTTGGCAAGCCAGCAGCCGGCGTGATGCGGGATACGAGCGCGGAAACTTTTGCGGAAGTCCGGCCCGAGGTTGCGACGGCTGTCAGTACGCGTCCGCGCTTCCTGTCTCCGTTCGGGCCGTCGCGGCGCGACGAGGCCGTGGCGCTGCTGATGGAGGGCTTTCCCGCGACCAGCCGCGCCTTCTGGGAGAAGGGGCTCGATCGGCAGGAGGCGCTGCAGGACGACAATCTCGGCTATTTCCTTGAGGCGGGCGGGCAGGCCGTCGGCGTCATGCTGACGCTGCGCAGCACGCGCAGCCGGCCTGACGGCACGCTCTATCCGGTGGTCAACCTGTCGAGCTGGTACATCCAGCCGGCGCATCGCTGGCGCGCCGTCCCGATGCTGCGCGCCATCGTTGCGGAGAGCGATGGGCTGGTCACCGATCTCACCGCGTCCGAGTCGATCTACCGGATGAATGCGGCTGTCGGTCTGGAGCCTTGGAGCAACGGCATGATCCTCGCCGGCATCCTGCCCTGGGCCGCGCTGCCGGCCCGGCGCGGCGCGAGGGTGCTGCTCTTCGCTCAAGCCGCCGCGCTGCTCGGCCCGGCTGAGGCCGGCATGCTGGAATGGCATGAGCGGGACGGGCTGATCGCCGCCGTGCTGTGCGAAGACGCCGGTACCTGCCCGCTGCTCTTCCGCCCGATCCGGCGCAAGGGTGTGCGTTTCGCGCAGTTGATCTTCGCCGGGAGCCGCAAGGCGGTGATCCGCAACCTGCCGACGGTGACGCGCTTTCTCGCCGGACACGGCATCCTGTTCCTGTCGATCGACGCCTATCGCGAGGATTGCCCGCGGGGCGCCGTCTTCCGGCCCGGACGGCAGCGCTTCTGGCGTGGCGAGGTCGACCATGACAGGCTCGACTACGCCTATTCCGAGCTCGTCCTGTTCGGCGTCTCCTAGGAGAAGCAGGCAGGCGCCCGGTGACGTTCTTCCGCAAGACGCTGCTCTACATGCCGGCCGGGACGCTCGGCCCGCTGATCCAGCTCGCCACCATCGTGGTGCTGACCCATTGGCTGGCGCCGGCCGATCTCGGCCTCTATGCGCTGGTGGTGGCGCTGCAGGATCTCGCCCAGATCGCGACGCTGTCCTGGTGGTCGCAATATGTGCTGCGCTACCTCGACGAGCATGATCCGGCCCTGCGCGCGCGGCAGGATCGCACCGAGATCGGCGTGATCGCCATGGCCGGGGTCGCGCAGGCCCTGCTGGTCGCGGGCTTCACCATCGCTCTGGCGGACGGGCCGGTGGAGCCGGGTCTTGTGCTCAGCGCGGCACTGGCCGGAATCATGCGCGCGCTCGTCGTGCATGGGAGCGTGCGGGCCCGGGCGCAGCAGCAGATCGGGCTGCATGCCTTCGCGCAGATGGCTGCGCCGAGCCTGAGCCTCGGCTTGAGCCTCGTCGGCTTCGCCCTGTTCGGCGCCAATCTGACGGTCGCCTTCCTCGCCATGGCGCTCGGTCATCTCCTCGCAGCCCTGCCCCTGGGGCTGAAGCTCGACTATCGCCGGATCCGCGGCGGCATCGATTATCCCACCCTGCAACGGGCCTTCCGCTATGGCGTCTTCACCGCGATGGGCGCGGGCCTGGCCTGGGGTTCGATGCAGAGCATGCGCTTCGTCACCGATCTGGTGTTCGGTGCGGCGGCCGTCGGCTTGATCCATGTCGGTTGGGGCATCGGCCAGCGCATCGCGACCCAGCTCTCCGTGCTGGGGACGGCGGCGCTGTTCCCTATGGCGGCCAGCCGGGCGCGGAGCGAAGGGATCGCAGCAGGCGTGAACCAGTTGCTGATCGGCGGGCCGATCCTGCTTGCCTTGCTGGCGCCCGCGACGATCGGGCTCGCCTTCGTCGCCGAACCGGTCGCGCGACTCCTGACCGCGCCGGCCTATCAGGAGATGACGGCGGCGATCCTGCCCGTGGCCATGTTGGCCGGCGCCGTGCGGGCCTTCCGCAATCACTATCTCGACGAGCTCCTGCAATTGACCGATCGGTCGCGCTTGATGACGGCGCTCGATGGCGTCGAGGCCGTTGCCACCGTGCTGCTTTGCGGGGCCGGCGCGCTGCTTTACGGCATCCAGGGCGCCCTGATCGGTTGCCTGGTCGCCGCCATGCTGGCGACGGTCCTGGCCTTCGTTCTGGTCGCGCGGCAGCACGGCCCGTTGCTGACCGGTCGTGCCGTCTTCGTGACCGGGGCGGCCTGTCTGGCGATGGCTGCCGTGCTCGCAGCCCTGCCGAAGCCCGACGGGCTCGTCGGCCTGATCGCCCTCTGTGGTCTCGGCGGGGGTACTTATCTCGCGACTTACGCCCTGTTCGAGCACCGCGCGCTTCAAGAATGGGTGCGCGGCTCCCTTGCCCGGAAGCGCGGCGGCTAGGCGATCCTCCGCCGGAAACGCCGCTCCGAGCCACAGTCGGCGGCCTCTTCCCAATGATCCGGTGTCCTCCCGTTTCCGGTCGCGGTTGTCGCCGCGCCAGATTCCGGCTTGTGTCGATCCAACTGGTTCTATATTGGTCTATATGACGATCGCGGCTCATGTAAGGCGCGGCAGATGGGAGTGTCCGAAACGGTGCAAGGCGAGGGGTGCGTTACAGTGTCGACCGACCACTACGCGCCGGCTGCCGGCAAGGCCGGATCGGGCTGGTGCGTACTCTCGCAGGCCAGCGAGAAGGGCAGTGCCGCCTTTAACGAGGACATGTCCGGCGCCGCCGGTTCCTGCGCCTGGATCATCGACGGCTCGGCCTTCTTTTCCGGCGCCGCCCGGACCACCGAAGAATCGGAGGGGGCCTGGCTCGCCCGCCGGGTCGATGCACTTCTGAAGGCGGACCCGCCCGAAGACTTGGCCTTTGCGACCTGGGCCGAAGGGCTCGAACGGCAGTTGCGGCAGGACTATGCGGCGCTGGGCGAGGGCCATCCGGAGCGGGAGGCGGGCGAGGGGCCTTCCGCCGTGCTCGGCCTCATCCGCCTGCGGCGCGACGGCGATGCCTGCCGCATCGAAGGCGCGGTGATCGGCGACGTCTCGATCCTGATCCAGGACGGCGATCGGGTCGAGCGCTGGACCGACCCGTCGAGCAGCCCCTTCGAAGCGCGGACCATCGCGGCGGCGACGGCCGACGGACATCTTCCCGGCGAGGTGATCTCGCCGAAGGCGTTGGCGCAGATTCTGCGGAACCGGCGCTCGCTCAATCGCCAAGGTGGTTACTGGGCGATCAATCCCGGCCTGAGCTGGCGGGCGGGCCTGCGCCTGTTCTCGGCGGAGATCTCACCGGAGGCGACCGTCCTGCTCGCGTCCGATGGCTTCATGCGTCTCGTCGATGTCGTCGCCCATTGCGACGAGGCGGGGCTGATGGATACCGTCTCGCGCCGCGGCGCGGCGGGGGCCATCGCCGAGTTACGCCAGCTCGAAAGCGATGATCCGCTGGCGGAGCGCTTCCGGCGCGTCAAGATCCACGACGATGCCACCGCGCTGCTGGTGACGCCGCCTCTGCGCGACAACCACAGCGAAAAGCCGTCATAAGACGACCGGAACAACCAGGGAGAGTGACTATGTTGGCCGGAATCCAGACCAAACCCATCGTCAGGCGGACGCTTGGAAAGCTGGCGCTGGCGCTGTTCGCCGCCGCGACGGCCTTCGCGGCGCCGGTTCAGGCGCAGGCGGAAGACATCACCGTGTGGAGTTGGCGCCAGGAGGACAAGGCCGCCTATGCCAAGCTGATCGCCGCCTTCCGCAAGCACCACCCCGATATCAACGTGAAGTTCGAGGCTTTCGAGGCGGCAAACTACAACACGGTGCTGTCGACGGCGCTCGCCGGAGGCACCGGCCCGGATGTCGTGCAGGTGCGCGCCTATGGCACGCTCGGCGTCGGCAAGCCCGACTATCTCGTGCCGCTCGACAAGACGACGGTGCCCGAGTTCGCCAATTTCCCGGATTCGGCGATCGCTGCCGAGACGATGCGGGCCGACGGCAAGCTCTATGCCGTGCCGCTGGCCTCGCAGACGATGCTCATCATCTACAACAAGGAGCTGTTCGAGAAGGCCGGCGTCACGCCGCCGAACACCTGGGACGAACTCGTCAGCGTCTCCAAGACGCTGAAGGACAAGGGCATCAATCCGTTCGGCAACGGCACGGCGACGGCCTGGCAAAACGAGACCATCGTCGGCGCGCTGCTCTCCTCGCAGATCGGGGTGCAATTCGAGCAGGACGTGATGGCCGGCAAGGCCGATTTCACCGATGCCCGCTTCGTCGGCGCGCTGACCAAGCTCAACGAGATCAAGGACTATTTTGCGCCGAATTTCTCTGGCGTCGACTATGCGGCGTCGCAGCAGCTCTTCGCCGCCGGGCGGGCGGCGATGTTCGCCGGTGGCTCGTTCGAGATCGCCAATTTCCTGCGCCAGAACCCCAAGCTTAAGCTTGGCCTCTTCCCCTCGCCCGTGGCCAAGGCCGGCGATCCCAAGCTGGTCGCCCTCTATTATGATGGCGGCTACGCCATCAATGCGGCGTCGAAGAAGCGGGACGCGGCGCTGAAGTTCCTGCGCTTCGTCGGCACGCCGGAATTCGGTACCGCCTTCTCGAACGAATTGCAGAACATCTCGCCGATCAAGGGCGTCGCCTTCGAGAACCCGCTGCTGAAGGAGGTCGCGACGCTGAACCAGAGCGCGATGTCCTACATCATGCTGGTCAATTTCCGCTATCAGGAGCCGACCGGCTCGGTGCTGCTGCAATCGGGCGTGCAGAAGATGCTCGCCGGCAAGGCGACGCCGGCCGAGATCGGCGCCGAGATCACCAAGGGCATCGCGACCTATTACGCGCCCTTCAAGAAGTAAGCGCGACAGCGGCGGCGCTCGCCCGACGCTCACGGCCGGCCTGCGGCTGTGAGCGCTGGCCTCGTGCTGCCGCCACTCGCTCCCGGCGCATCCCAAGGGCAGAGCCGATGCAGACGGATTACCGAAACCGCGAGAAGCGCAGGCGTGCGGCCTGGATCGCCTTCCTGATCCTGCCGCCACTGGCGATGATGCTGACCTTCGTGGTCTGGCCGCTGCTCTCGGCGCTCAGCGCCGCCTTCTATCGTTGGGATGGCATGGCGCAGGGCGAGTTCGTGGGCTTGAAGAACTTCGCCGACGTGCTGTTCGGCGATCACTTCGCGGCGCTGACCTGGCGCGCCTTCCGCCACAACCTCTTCGTCTTCTTCGCGCTGTTCGTGGTGCAGAACAGCGTCGGCTTCCTGCTCGCCTGGTTCATCTATCGCGAGCCGTTCGGCTTCCGCTTCCACCGTGTCGCGATCTTCATGCCTGTCATCCTGTCGACCGTGCTGGTCGGCTTCCTGTGGAAGCTGTTCCTCGACCCGAATTTCGGGCTGATCAACCAATTGCTCGACATGGTCGGGCTGGGCGGCTGGCGCCAGCCCTGGCTCGGGCAGGAGACGACTGCCCTGCCAGCGCTGGTGCTTGCCAATGCATGGCACTGGGTCGGCTTTCCCGCGCTCGTCTATCTCGCCGGCATGCAGCGCATCCCGCGCGAAATCCTCGAGGCGGCCAAGCTCGACGGTTGCAATGGCTGGCAGATGCTGACCCGCGTGGTCTGGCCGCTGGTGACGCCCTCGACCACGATCACGCTGACGCTGCTCTTCATCGGCGCCTTCAACTGGTTCGAGCTGCCCTACATCATGGCTGGGCTGGACGGCTCGCCCTATGGCTCGACCGACGTTCTCGGCCTGTATTTCTACCGCACGGCCTTCGGCAACCAGACCGCAGGGATCCAGGATTTCGGCCATGGCAATGCGCTGGCCGTGCTGATGTTCCTGTTCATCGCGGCGGTCGCGACCGTCATCACCCAGTACCTGCGCAAGCGGGAGATCGCGCTGTGATGTCCCACGCTGCAACCAATGATCCGCTCTTCCCGCGGAGCAGCGCTGGGAGCCTGATCGCCGCAGCGCTCCTGATCGGCAACACCGTGCTGATGCTCTATCCGATCGTCATCATGGTCTTCTCGGCCTTCAAGACCACGGCGGAGATCTTCGACGCACCCTTCGCGCCGCCGGATTTCACCTATGTCGAGAATTTCGTGCGGATCTGGGGCGAAACCAGCCTTCCCGGCTATTTCGTCAACTCAGTCGTCATCACGGGAACTTCGATCCTGCTGACGCTGATCCTTGGCACGATGGGCGCCTATGGCCTGGCGCGATACAGCTTTCCCGGCAACTCGGCGATCTTCATGTTCTTCCTCGCCGGGCTGATGCTGCCGCTGAAGCTCGCGGTGATCCCGCTCTTCCTGCAGATGCGCGATTTCGGTTTGCTCGACACCCGGCTCGGCCTGATCCTGATCTACACGGCGATGGGCCTGCCCTCGACGATCTTCATCATGACCGGCTTCCTGCGCACGCTGCCGGTCGAGCTGGAAGAGGCTGCGCGCATCGACGGCGCCTCCGAGCCCCGGATCATGTTCTCGATCATGCTGCCGCTTTCGATCCCGCCGATGGTGATCGCCGCGATCCAGAACGCGGTGCCGACCTGGAACGACTTCTTCTTCCCGCTGGTCTTCATCCAGACCGATGCGCGCAAGACCCTGCCACAGGGTCTCTCGGTCTTCATGGGCGAATACACCACCGACTGGGGCATGCTCTTCGCCGGCCTGACCATCGCGGCCCTGCCGCTGACCATCGTCTACATCCTGATGTCGCGCCAGTTCATCCGCGGCATGACCGCCGGAGCGGTGAAATGACATCCTCTGCCGGAACCCTGATCCCGCCTCGCAGCCTTGCGGCTTCCTGCCAGGCGCGGGCCGACAATCCCTTGCACGGCCCGGCCTTCATGGCGGCGATGGCGCAGGCGGGGGAGCAGGGGATCGGTCGAAAAGCTATGGGGCTTTACGATGGATCCCGGATCGGCGCTGCTTGTCCGGGATGATGGCGTGGTTCCGCAGATGATCAGCCGAGAAAAGGACCAGCATGCCGATCGTCTATTTCGTCACCCACCCGGAGGTCGTCGTCGATCCGCAGGTTCCCGTGCCGGAATGGGGGCTGTCGTCTATCGGCTGGACGCGCATCGAAGCCTTCTGCCAGCGGACGGAACTGGCAGATGTCACCGACGTCTTCACCAGCGACGAGCGCAAGGCGATGGATTGCGCAGAAGCCTTCCAGCGTGCCCGCGGCCTGCCGTTCGGGGCGCGCGAGGATCTGCGCGAGAACGACCGCTCGGCTACCGGTTATGTCGCACCGCCGCGCTTCTGGGAGATCGTCGATCAGTTCTTCGGGCAGCCGGATACGAGCGTTCTCGGCTGGGAGACGGCGCGGGATGCGCAGGCGCGGATCAAGGCTGGCGTCGCGGCCTGCATCGCGGCGCGACGCGGAAGCGGCGATCTCGTGATCTTCGCCCATGGCGGCGTCGGCACCTTGCTGCTCAGCGATCTCCAGGGCGAGCCGATTTCGCGCCAGAACGGCCAGCCCATCGCCGGTGGAGGCTGCTATTTCGCCTTCGACATGGCAAGCCGCGCCCTGCGCCACGGCTGGCGCGACATTGTCCCCGAAGGCGCCGGCGCTGCTCCTTAAGCCTTCGGCCGCACCAGCGAGAGCGCCCCGGCGATCGCATCGCTCTTCACATGCGTCAGCCGTCGCCGGACATCGGGCGCCAGCCAGGCTTCCATCGCCGAGGACAGGCCGCCGATCAGTGCCACCCGCGGCACGTTGCGCTCGAACAGCGTGCGCACCATCGCGTCGATCATCGCGGCAGCGTTCTGCATGATCATGCGGGCATGGGAATCGCCGAGATCGGCATGGCGCAGCACGAGCGGCGCCAGCGTCGCGTAATCGGTGGCATGGGCCTTGTCCATCCAGGCGATCACCTCGAAGGGATCGCCCTCGAAGCGCGCCAGCACGTCCCCGGTGAAACGCGTCGCCGGCTCACGTCCGTCATGGGCGCGCAGCGAGACGCGGATGGCGGCGAGGCCAAGATCCGCGCCGCTGCCCTCGTCGCCGACCGGAAAGCCGTAGCCGCCGATCCGGAGCTCCTCGCCGTTCACCCGCGCGAGCCCGATCGAGCCGGTGCCGATGATGACGATGCCGCCATCTTCGCCGCCATGCGCGCCGAGGCAGGCGGCCAAGCCGTCACTCTCGAAGACCGTTTTTGCGAAGGGAGTTTTCCAGGCGGCGAGCGCCTGCTGCATGCCCTTCCGTCCGATGCCGGCAAGGCAGATGCCGGCATGGACCCGCGCGAAATCGGCTTCTGTCAGCCCGGCTTCAGCGATGGCGCCACGCGCCGCCTGCATGACCGAAGCAAGCGAGGTTTCAAGCCCGAGCCGAAGCGAGGCCGGGCCGGCGATGCCGGAGCCCAACACTTCGCCGGCGGCGGTTTCGAGTCGGCAGCGGCAGCCGGTGCCGCCGCCATCGACGCCGAGATAGAGATCGCCTGGCGTGCTCATGCCGGGACCCGTTCGATATCGGCGCCGCAGCGCTTGAGCTTGCGGTCGAGCGCCTCATAGCCGCGGTCGAGATGGTAGATGCGGCTGACCACGGTCTCGCCCTCGGCGACGAGGCCGGCCAGCACGAGGCTGACCGAGGCGCGTAGGTCGGTCGCCATCACCGGCGCCGCCTTCAGGCTGGCGACCCCGCGCACGGTCGCGCTGGTGCCCTTCAACGTGATGTCGGCGCCGAGCCGGACCAGCTCCGGCACATGCATGAAGCGGTTCTCGAACACCGTCTCGCGGATCAGCGAGGTGCCGTCCGCCACGCTCATCAGCGCCATGAACTGCGCCTGCAGATCGGTCGAGAAGCCGGGATAGGCCTGAGTCATGATGTCGATGCCGGTGAGACGGCCGGGGCGCGTCACCATCAGCCCGCGATCGCTCGGCCAGAGGCGGACGCCGGCCGCCTCCAGCGCCTCGCCGACGGCCGCGAGATGCTCGAGCCGCGCGCCGACCAGTTCCAGCTCGCCGCCGGTGATCGCGGCGGCGACCGCATAGGTGCCGGCCTCGATCCGGTCGGCGACGATCTCATGGGTGGCGGGGGAGAGGTTCTGCGCGCCCTGAACCAGCAGGCGGTGGCTGCCGATACCCTCGATCCTGACGCCCATCGCCGTGAGGCAGCGGGCGAGATCGAGCACCTCCGGCTCCTTGGCAGCGTTGACGATCTCGGTTTCGCCCCTGGCGAGGCTCGCCGCCATGAGCGCGGTCTCGGTCGCGCCGACCGACGAGAAGGGAAAGACGATCCGCGCGCCGCTGAGGCCTCGTGGCGCCTTCGCTTCGATATAGCCGCCGGCCACGCTGATCTCGGCACCGAGCGCTTCGAGCGCCTTGATATGCAGGTCGACCGGCCGGGCCCCGATGGCGCAGCCGCCCGGCAAGGAGACGCGCGCCTCGCCGAAGCGCGCCACCAGCGGCCCGAGGACAAGGATGGTCGCGCGCATCTTGCGAACGGTGTCGTAGCTCGTCTCGCGCGGTCCCGCCTTGGCGGCATCGAGCGTCAGCGCATCGGCGGCCCGGCCCGAGAAGCCGACGCCATAGCCTTCGAGCAGGGTTTGCATCGTCTTGACGTCGACGACATCCGGCAGATTGCGCAGGGTCAGCGGCTTGTCGGAGAGCAGCGAGGCGGCAAAGGCCGGCAGCGCCGCATTCTTCGCGCCGCGGATCTCGACCGTGCCGGACAGCCTCTGGCCGCCGCGGATCAGGAGTTTGTCCATCAGCGGGTCTCCTTTGACCGATGCGAGCCCTCATCTTGAAGGCCCGCTCCACAACGCCAGCCCTCATCCTGAGGAGCCGCGTGAGCGGCGTCTCGAAGGATGTTCCAGGAGGCTCCGGAGACATCTGGACCACCCTTCGAGACGGCCCTGCGGGCCTCCTCAGGATGAGGGCTGGCGTGCTGTTGGGGTGTCATCAGCTTCTCATAGCGCAGGAAGCGATGTTGCGCCCCGGCGAATTCCCGCTCGTAGTCATCAGCGACCTGCCAGCCGGCCCGCTCATAGAAGCGCCGCGCGCCTTCATTCGCCGCGAACACTTCCAGCGACCGGGCGCCATGGGCCTCGGCATAAGCCAGCAGCGCGGCGCCATGGCCCTGGCCGGTCTCGGCCGCGAAGAGCATGGCGATATGCCCATCCTTGACCAGCAGCACGCCGCGCACGCCGTCCGCTTCGAGGACGGTCAATGCCTCCAACTCGCGGGCAAAGCGCGCCTCGAAATGAGTCTGGTCGAAGTCGAGCGCGGCGTCGCCGATGATCGGCCGGAAATGCGTTCCATAGGCTCGCATCATCAGCGCAGCGGCCGGCGCGATATCGTTCGCGACCGCCCGGCGGATGATCACGACTGGCCCCGGAGCCGCGGATCGAGCTCGTCGCGCAAGGCGTCGCCGAGCAGGTTGAAGCCGAGCGAGAGCAGGAGGATGCCGAATCCGGCGAAGATCGCATTCCAGGGCGAGAGCAGTACGAAATTGCGCCCCTCCGCCAGCATCAGGCCGAGCGAGGGCGTCGGCGGCTGGGTGCCGAGCCCAAGGAAGGAGAGCGAGGCCTCGACCAGGATCGCGGCCGAGAGCAGGAGCGAGCTCTGCACCAGGATGACCGAGGCAAGATTGGGCAGGATATGGCGCAGCATGATCCGCAGATCCGTCGCGCCGATCGAGCGGATGCCGGCGACGAAATCGCTCTCGACCAGCACCATGGCCGGCCCCCGGATCAAGCGCGCGAAGATCGGTACATAGACCACGGCGATGGCGATCGCGGCGCTTTCCGTGCGCGGGCCGAGCATGGCGATGATGCCGATCGCCAGCAGCATCACCGGGAAGGCGAAGATGATGTCCATCGCCCGCATGATGATGCGGTCCCACCAGCCGCGATAGAAGGCGGCGAGCAGGCCGAGGCTGCCGCCGATGACAAGCGCGAGCCCGACCGCGATGCCGCAGGCAATCAGCGCCGTGCGGTAGCCGTAGAGGATGCGCGAGAAGATATCGCGGCCGAGATGGTCGGTGCCGAGCCAATGCGCGAGGCTCGGCCCCTTCATCCGGGCGACGATGTCCTGCGCCAGCGGGTCATAGGGCGCGACCAGGGGCGCGCCGAGCGCCAGCATGATCTGCACGGCGACGAAGATGCCGGCGGCGATGGCGATGCGGCGGCTCTGGCTCATGACGCGGTCCTGAGCCTTGGGTCGATCAATGCATAGGCGAAATCGACGAGCGCGTTGACCAGTACGAAGCCGACCGTGACGACGAGGATCGTGGCCTGGATCAGCGGATAGTTGCGCTCGGCGATGGCGCCGAGGATCAGGCGGCCGAGGCCGGGGATCGAGAAGACCTGCTCGACCACGATCGCGCCGCCGAGCAGATAGCCGGTCATGATGCCGACGCTGGTGACGAAGGGGATCAGCGCGTTGCGCAGGGCATGCCGGTAGAGCACGGCCCTTTCCCCCAACCCCTTGGCGCGCGCGGTGCGGATATAGTCCTGGCCGAGCGCATCGAGCATCGCGGTGCGCACCAGCCGCGAGAGATTGGCCAGGATCGGCAGCGCCAGCGCGATCGCCGGCAGCAGCAGCCGCTGGAGATTGCCGAGCGGGTCTTCGCTGAAGGGCACATAGCCGAGCGAGGCGAAGCTCGGCGCCAGCGTCGCGACCGTGATCAGCATGACGATGCCGAGCCAGAAAGAGGGGATGGTCAGGCCGGCAATGGCGCCGACGCGCAGCACGAGATCGGCCCGCCCGCCGCGCCAATGCGCCATCAGGCAGCCGACCGGGATCGCGAGCCCGGCCCCGAGCACGAGCGAGAACAGGGTGAGCTGAAGCGTCGGCCAGATCTGGGCGGCGATCTCCTGCATCACCGGCCGGCCCGTCCAGATCGAGGTGCCGAAATCACCCTGGACGGCGCGACTGAGCCAGACCCAGTATTGCTCCAGCAAGGGCCGGTCGAGACCGAGCGAGCCGCGCATCGCAGCGATACGCTCGGGCGTCACCTCGGTATTGGCGCCGAGCATGATCGCCACCGCGTCGCCCGGGATCAGCCGGATCATCAGGAAGACGATCACGGAGATCCCGAACAGCACGATCAGGAGGTCGAGGCCGCGCTGCAGCAGGTGACGGAGCATGCCTCGACCTTACTCCAGTTATCGCAGGCTTGCGCGGCCGAGCGAGACCAGCGAGCGGTTGGCGTAGATGTCGTAGCCCTGAAGGTTGCTGCGCACCGCGCTGAACAGCGTGGGATAGGCGATATGCGCCGCAGGCCCGGTGCAGCCCAGGATCTTCTGCGCGTCGCGATAGGCGGCCTGGCGCGCCGGCTTGTCCAGCGTCGCGCGGCCCTTGTCGAGCAGCGTGTCGAGCTCCGGGTTGCTGTACTTGAAGACGTTGGTCGAGCCGCCGGTGCGGAAGGCGCGGTAGAAATAGTCGTCCGGCTCGATGCTGCCGGCATTGGTCGAGGCGAAGAGGTCGAAATTCGAGTTGCGCCAGTCCTGCACGAACTGGCCGAGCTCTGGATTCTTCAGCTCGACCTTGAAGCCGGCCTTGCCGAGCTGCTGCTGCACCACCTGCGCGATGTCGCGGATGTCCTGGCGCGGCAGCACCGTCATGCTCACCGTAACCGGCGTCGCGACGCCTGCCTCCTTGAGCAGCGCCTGCGCCTTGGCCGGGTCATAGGTGTAGCAGGGCAGGTCCTTCACATCGACGGCCCAGTCCTTCAGCACGGCCGGGAGCGGAGCCGCCGGGGCACCGCTGCCGAACAGCGCGGCGTCGATGATCTCCTTGCGGTTCAGCGCGTAGTTCAGGGCTTCGCGCACCTTCACGTTGTCGAAGGGCGGCTTCGAGGTGTTCATGCCGATCAGCGTGTAGGCGAGCTCCGTCGTCTCCTGCATCGCGATATTCGGCTTGCCCTTGAGCTGGAGCGCGGTCGCCGCGTCGACATGCGGCAGCAGCGCGAACTGGCCGTTGCCGATACCGACCTGGCGCGTCGCGGCCTCCGGCACGAAGTTGAACTTCACACCCGCGAGCTTGACCTCGGCGGTGTTCCAGTAGCCGGCATGCTTGGCGAGGCGGATGAAGCCGTTCGGCTGCCATTCCTCGAACTTGAACGGGCCGGTGCCCATGGGGGCACGTTGCAGCGCATCCTTGTTGCCTTCGAGACCGCGCGGCACGATGGCGATGCCGGTGAGCGAAGCGAGCAGCGGCGCGGAGGGCTCCTTGAGCTTCAGCTCAAGTGTTGTCGCATCAACCGCTGTCGCGCTCTCCATTGCGGAGAGGCGGCTGGCGAGCGGCGAGCCGACATCCTTCGACAGCACGCGGCGCAGCGACGAAGCGACATCCTCCGCCTCCATCGGCTTGCCGTCATGGAATGTGACGCCGGAGCGCAGCTTGAAAGTCACCGTCTTGCCGTCGGCCGAGGCGGTCCAGGACTGGGCGAGGCCCGGGATGATGTTGAGGTCCTTGTCGAGCGCGGTCAGACCCTCGTAGATCGGGCCGAGCACGATCTGCGAGGAAGCGAAGGCCGTCACGATATGCGGATCGAGCCCGGCGGGCGAAGCCTCGACGGCAACCTCCAGCGTCTGGGCCGAGGCCGCACCCGCGAGCAGCGCGAAGGTGGCTGCGGCAACGCCACAACGCAGGGCACGACGCAGGCCCGGACCCTGTTTCACGATACGAAGCATGACACCCCTCCTGATTTTGATGACGGCGCCTGTTCCGACGCTCGTATGAACCCGATCGCATATGGACCACTTACGGACCAATCTGGACAAGGCTTAGCCGATCGCCTAGAGCCGGTGCAAGCCTCGAAGCAGCGACTTCGAGGGTTTGCAGGGGCGAAATGATGATGCGTGACCTCGACAAGCCGGTATTGACCGCGATCGGCGTGATCAGCGGCACCTCGATGGATGCGATCGACGTCTCGATCGTCGAGAGCGACGGGCGCGAGCGGCTCAGCTTCGGCGCGGGCGCCGGCTACCCCTACCCGCCCGAAATCCGGCGCCAGTTGCAGGCCCTGGTCGCCGAGGCCGAGCGCGCGGTGACCGAGCCGCTGGTCGAGCTCGAAGCCGCCGTGACCGCCGCCCATCTCGACGCGGTCAGGCGCTTCATGTCCGAGCAAGGCATCAAGCCCGAGAGCGTCGATCTCGTCGGTCTGCATGGCCAGACCGTCTATCACCGCCCCGAGATCCGCTTCACCCGTCAGCTCATCGACGGCCCGGCCGTGGCCAAGACCCTCGGCATCCCGACGGTCGACCGCTTCCGCCATGCCGATGTCGAGGCCGGCGGGGAGGGCGCGCCGTTCGCGCCGCTCTATCACCGCGCGCTCGCCCAGGGGCTTGAGCAGCCGGTGATGGTGCTGAACCTCGGCGGCGTCGGCAACGTCACCTATATCGACGGCGACGAGGTCATCGCTTTCGACACCGGCCCGGCCAGCGCCATCCTCGACGATTTCGTCCTGCGCCGCCTCGGCAAGACCTATGATGCCGACGGCACGCTGGCGGCGAGCGGCAAGGTCCGCGAGGACCTCGTCGCTGAGTTCATGGTCAATCCCTATTTCGACCGGCCGGCGCCCAAGTCTCTGGACCGCAATGATTTCCACCGCCGCGCCCAGGTGGTCGAAGCCCTCTCCGATGCGGATGGCGCCGCGACGCTCGCGGCCTTCACGGTGGAAAGCGTGGTCGATGCCCTCCGGCACGTGCCGAAGGCGCCGCGGCGCTGGCTTGTCACCGGCGGCGGCCGCCTCAACGGCCATTTCATGCGCTGCCTGCACGAGCGTCTCGGCGTGCCGGTCGAGCCGGTCGAGGCGGCCGGCTGGGCCGGCGATGTCATCGAGGCGCAGACCTTCGGCTACCTCGCGATCCGCTCGGTGAAGGGACTGCCGCTCAGCCTGCCCGGCACGACCGGCGTGCCGCAGCCCCTGACGGGCGGGCGGCTGAATCTGCCGGGCTAACGCCGCAGCAGCCAGCAGGCGCCGATGATCAGGGCGGCGCCGAGCATGGCCTGTGGCGTCGGCATTTCCGAGAAGAAGACGAGGCCGATCAGGATCGCCCAGATCAGCCCGGTATATTCGACCGCGACCAGGCGGCTCGCCTCGCCTCGCGCGAAGGCCAGCGCCAGCGCGACATGGCCCGCAAGGCCCAAGGCGCCGATCAGGATGAAGGCCGGCCAATCGGCCGATGCGATCGGCGCCCAGAACAGTGCGGCCGGCAGGGCGAGGATCGCCGCGGGAATAGCCGACTGGAACAGCGCGATCGTCAGTGGCGGATCGCCGCGCTTCGCCCGCTGGCGCAGCAGCACGATGGAGAGCGCATAGGCCACGGCGCAACCGAGTACGGCGGCGATCCCGAGCGCCCGCTCCGGCGCGATCGTCGCGAGCTTGAAACCCCCGGCCGTGACCATGACGCCGGCGAAGCCGAGCGCCAGCGCGAGATAGACCATCGGCTTCGGTCGTTCGCCCAGCAGCGGAATGGCGATCAGCGCGACCAGCAGCGGCGCGATGAAGGAGATGATGAAGACCTCCGCCAGCGGCAGCACCGCGAGCCCGTAGAAGAAGCCGAGCGTCGAGAGGGCGACCATGACGCCGCGCAGCAGATTGCCGGTGATGACGCCGCGATCCGGCAGCGGGGCGCGCAGGGCGAGGAACAGCAGGGCGCCCATCGCCGCCGTCACTGCAAAGCGCAGGAAGGTCAGGTGCAGGGCGCTGTAGCGTGGCGAAAGCTCCTTCACGACTCCGTCCATGGCCGTCAAAAGGGCGATGCCGGTAAGACCGAGCAGGAAGGGCGGGACGGAAGCCGTGAACCGGGCGGCGCGGGCGGGACGGGAAATCTGCGGTTCTGGCTGCGACATGGCTTCCCTGTCCGCTTCCGGCTTGCTACTGGGCTAAAGTGGACTTAATTTGGTCTGGTCACAAGAGGCAGTTCATGGCGACGGAAGATGTCAGCGCACGCTTTCAGGATCTCGATGCCTGGGGCGATCTCGATATCCTGAAGGCGCTCTACGAGGGCCAGCTCGCCGCGGTCGCGGCGATCGCGACCTCACTGCCGGCGATCGCGGAGGCCGTCGCCGCCGCGGTGCCCAGGCTCGAAGCAGGCGGGCGCCTGATCTATGCCGGCGCCGGGACCTCCGGGCGCATCGGCGTCCAGGACGGCGCGGAACTGACCCCGACCTTCGACTGGCCGGCGGAGCGTCTCGGCTTCGCCATCGCCGGCGGCGACGAGGCGATCCTGCACGCGGTCGAGAATGCCGAGGATTCGGTCGATGACGGCACCGAGGCGATGCGCAGCGCCGAGATCGGTTCCAACGATGTCGTCATCGGCCTCGCCGCCAGCGGCCGTACGCCCTACACGCTCGCGGCGATCGGCGAGGCCAAGTCACGCGGGGCGCTGACGGTCGGCGTCGCCAATAATCGCGGCTCGGCCCTGCTGCGCACCGCCGATCTCGGCATCCTGATCGAGACAGGTGAGGAAGTCGTCGCCGGCTCGACCCGGATGAAGGCCGGCACCGCCCAGAAGATCGTGCTCAACCTGTTCTCGACCCTGCTGATGATCCGGCTGGGTCGGGTCTATCGCGGACTGATGGTCCATATGCGGGTGACCAACGCCAAGCTCAGGCACCGTGCCGCCGAGATGGTGGATACCATTACCGGTTGCGGCATGGAGGCCGCAGCGCGGCATCTCGACCGCGTCCATGGTGACGTCAAGCGTGCCACTCTGCTTGCCAGCGGCGCCGATGTCGCCTTGGCCGAGACCCTGCTCGCCCGCCATCGCGGCAATCTGCGCCTCGCCCTCGTCGAGCTCGGCACTGGTTCGGCGGGCGCTGCCCCGACCGCATCCAGGGCGGCGCCGTGAGCGAGGCCTCGCCCGGACGTGGCTCGCGGCGCCCGCGTGAGGCCGCCTCCGGGACGACGCTCGAAGCGATGCCGGCCAAGCAGCAGGCGATCCTGCAAGCCTTGGCCGGCGACGACCCGACACCGCGCTATCTCCGGCTCGCCGGCGCCTTGTCCCGGCTGATCGAGAGCGACGTCTTTCAGCCGGGCGATGCCGTGCCCTCGGAGCGCGACCTGGCGCAGCTCACCGGCTATGCGCGCGTCACCGTGCGCAACGCCATCGATGAGCTCATCCGCAGCGGCACGCTCTCGCGCCGGCACGGCTCGGGCACCTTCGTTGCCTCGCGCATCGAGCAGCCGCTTTCGGTGCTGGCGAGCTTCTCGACCGATATCGAGAACCGCGGCGGCCGGCCCGGCTCGGTCTGGCTCTCGCGCGAGCTGACGCGGCCGAAGCCGCAGGAATCGATGGCGCTGGGGCTGGGTCCGAGTGACGGCGTCGTGCGGCTCACCCGCGTCCGGACCGCCGATGGCGAGCCACTCGCGATCGAATGCGCGGTCGTGCCCGCCAGCATCCTGCCGTCGCCGGATCTCGTCGAGATGTCGCTCTATGCCGCGCTTGCGCAGCGCGGCGCCGTGCCGGCCCACGGCGTGCAGCGCATCCATGCCGGCCTCGCGACCGCCGAAGAGGCCAGGCATCTCGGCGTGCCGGCCGGCAGCGCGCTGCTGCGGATCGAGCGGCGCGCCTTCCTCGCCAACGGCAAGCCGGTCGAGTTCACAGTCTCCGCCTATCGCGGCGACCGCTACGATTTCGTCGCGACCCTGAAGGGTGAGGCCATGGGGCCGCAACCATGAACCATTCCGACCAGCCGACCTCGCGCATGTCGCGCGAGGTCGCGGAAATCCCGCAGGCCGCAGCACGTCTGCTGGACGAGGGGCGGGAGGTGATCGAGCAGGTCGCGGCAGCGCTCGACATGCGGCGTGTCAGCCATGCGGTGGTCAGCGGCCGCGGCAGTTCCGGCCATGCCGGCACCTATCTCCGCTACCTGATCGAGACCCGGCTCGGCCTCAGCGCTGCGCCTGCTGCGCCCTCGGTGGTGACGCGCTATGGCGCGAGCCCTCGCCTCGGGGAGGCGCTCTACATCCTGATCTCGCAATCCGGCCGCAGTCCTGATCTTGTCGCCGCGGCCGAGCAGGCGACTGCGGCCGGTGCGCAGACCATCGCCATCGTCAACGACGCGAATTCGCCCGCCGCCCGTGCCTGCCGCCATGTCATTCCGATCGCCGCCGGACCTGAACTTGCCGTTGCCGCGACCAAGACGGTGGTGAACACCATGCTGGCCGGCCTGCTGCTGATCGGCGCCCTCGCCGAGGACAAGGCGCTCATCGCCTTGGCGGGAACCGCGCCGGAGCGGCTGGCACAGGCGCTGGCGCTGGACTGGTCGCCCTGGGCGCGTCGCTTGTCCGTCGCGCCCGCCGGCTTCGTGATCGGGCGCGGGCTGAGCCTCGGACCTGCCCGCGAGGCGGCTCTCAAGGCTGCCGAGATATTGGGCGTGCCGGTGCTCGCCTACAGCGCCGCCGAGGTCCTGCACGGGCCGAAGGCGGCGATCCGCAGCGAGCATCCGATCCTCGGGCTCAATGCCGGCGGCGCGGTCTCCGACAGCATCGAGGATGCGCTGGCGACGCTTGGCCGGCAGGGCAGCCCGGTTTTCTCGGGCTCAGGGTCGCAGCCGGGACTGCCGGGTCTCGGAACGGGCGAACCGGCGCTCGATGCCATTGCCCTGCTGGTGCCGGTCTATCGCGCGCTCGAAGCGGAAGCCGCCCGCCTCGGCCGCAATGTCGACAGCCCGCCCGGCCTGCTCAAGGTCACGGAGACGCTCTGATGGCGGCCGCCCGGCAAGCCTGGCGCACGAAACGCCTGTTCGATGGCGCTGAGATCCTGAGCGATCGGCTCGTCGTCGCCGAGGACGGCGTCGTCAGCGCGATCCTTCCGGCCGATGCCACAGCCGACTGCGTGGTCGAGGACCTGCCCGAGGACGCCGTCCTGTCTCCCGGCTTCATCGATATCCAGGTCAATGGCGGCGGCGGCGTCATGCTGAACGACAGCCTGACCGTCGAGGGCATCGCCACGATCTCAGCCGCCCATGCCCGCTTCGGCACCCGCTTCCTGCTGCCGACGCTGATCAGCGCCAGCCGCACCGACATTGCCCGTGCGATCTCTGCGGCGCGCGAAGCGATCGCTCAGGGCGTGCCCGGCGCCCTCGGGATTCACATCGAAGGCCCCTTCATCAACCCCGAACGCAACGGCGCCCATCCGCTCGCCAACATGCTGCGGCCGGAGCCGTCGGATGTCGACCTGCTTGCCGCGCTGGGGCCGACCGGCGTGACGCTGGTGACGCTTGCGCCCGAAATCGTTCCACCGGGCTTCATCCGTGCTTTGGTCGAACGTGGCGTCAGGGTCTGCGCCGGTCATACCAACGCCACCGCGTCGGATATGGCGCGCGCCCATGCCGAAGGGCTTTCCGGCGTCACGCATCTGTTCAACGCGATGTCGCAGCTCGGCTCGCGCGAGCCCGGCGTGGTGGGTGCGGCGATGTCGGATCTCGGGCTTGCCGCCGGCATCATCGCCGACGGCCACCATGTCGCCTGGCCCTCCTTCCAAGCCGCGTTTCGGGCCATAGGGCCCGAGCGGATGGTGCTGGTGACCGACGCCATGGCGACGATCGGTGCGGAGCGCGATGCCTTCGAGCTGTTCGGCGAGACGATCCATGTCAGCGAGGGGCGGTTGGTCAATGCCGAGGGCCGGCTGGCTGGCGCCCATCTCGCCATGAACACCGCGATCCTCAACGCGCACCGCCATGGCGGCGCGACCCTGGCCGAGGCGCTTGCGATGGCGAGCACGGCTCCTGCGGCCTATCTCGGCCTCTCCGGCAGCCATGGCCGGATCGCGCCGGGCCGGAAGGCCGTCTTCTCCGTCTTGCGGACGGCGGCCGGTGCGTCATCGTAGGCATCGGATGCCACCACCAGCCGTGCTGCATGAGGCAGGTGGCGGCCTCCTGCCCGGTCGTTATCGTGTTGGAGCGGCGCAGTTCGTCCGATAGTTTCCGGGGCAAGCGCCCATGCGCAGGCGAACAGCAAAGGTCGGTCCTCATGATCCTGGTCTGCGGCGAAGCATTGGTCGATCTGTTCGCCGAAGCCGGCCAGGGCGGCGAGATGCCGGCGCGGATCGTGGCCGGCGGCTCGCCCTTCAATGTCGCGATCGGCCTGGCACGACTCGGTGTCGAGTCGGCTTTGCTCGGTGGTATCTCGCGCGACGGCTTCGGCGCCATGCTCGCCGATCTGCTGGCGCGCGAAGGGGTCGACGATCGCTATCTCGTCCGGACGGACCGGCTCACCACGATCTCGGTCGTGACGACCGACAGGGACGGCCATCCCGGCTATGCCTTCCATGGCGAAGGTGCGGCCGACCGTTCGCTTGCCGCAGCCGATCTGCCGGCCATCCTGCCGGACGCGATCCGGGCGCTGAGCTTCGGCTCCTATACGATGGCGGTGGAGCCCGTCGGCTCGGCCTTTGCGGCGCTGGCCGAACGTGAACGCGGCCGGCGTGTCATCAGCGTCGACCCCAATCTGCGCCCGAGCGCGATCGGCGACATGGCCGGCTGGCATCCGGCAGCCGAACGCTTCTATCGTGCGGCGACCCTCATCAAGGCCAGCGACGAGGATATCCGGATCGCCTGGGACGGGCAGCTCACCGTCGCCGAAGCCGCCTCCCATTGGCTCGATCTGGGAGCCCAACTCGTCGTGGTAACGCAGGGCGAGCGGGGCGCGACCGCCTTTTCCGCTGCAGGCCAGGTTTCCGTGCCGGGCCGAAAGGTCGCGGTGCAGGACACGGTCGGCGCCGGCGATACATTCCACGCCGCCTTGCTTGCCCGGCTCGCGCATACCGGCCGGCTCAGTCCGGAAGCGATCGCGGCGCTCGATCGCGAAGCCCTTGCCGATTTGCTGGCCTATGCCGCCGCAGCCGCGGCGATCACGGTAACGCGCCGGGGCGCCGATCTGCCGACCGCGGCCGAAATCGAGGCGATCGGGTGGCGACCCGGAGCGGCTTGACGACGGCGGAGCCTCACCGCGACAGCATGGCGGCACGATCGAGGGCGGTCGCGAAGCCCTGAAGCGAGGTGGAAAAAGGGGCTGCCGTCCCGCCACCGGCCGTTGCCCTGATCTTCAAGGCCGTACCCGTGCGCAGAGCCACGACCATCGGCGCGTCGAAGCGGTGGCCCTGGCGGCGGAAGCGGCGTGGAATGTAATGATCGCATCGAACGAAGAATGCCCTGCGATTGACTTCCAGGCGTTCCCGGCGCCTACTCCCACTCAGGCCGACTACCCCCTATCGGGCGGTTAGCATTCTCAGTTTCCGCGCCGCGCGCGGACGATCGGCGCTCAACGTGAAACCGACAGTCGACGCGTACACGGTCGCCATGCCGTGGTATGAGCGCGAGGACTTCACGCAGCTCTGGGAGCTTGCCCATGATCGCGACCAGATGCCTGCGGATTACGAGACCTGGCATCGCAATGCGGTGGCGGTGATGAATGTCTGGCTGGCGCGGGGGCGGGCACTGGAGATCGTCACGATCAAGCCGGCCGAGTTCCTCGCATGGCTGCAGGATACCGGCATGCCAAACACCGCGGATACCCGCCGGAAATATGTGGAGCTTCGCGCGGGCACCCATTGCTACGACGTGGCGTAGCCGCTCGCTCGCTTGTTCTGAGCCGGCTGCTAGCCGGTTCGCGTCCAGCGCAGGAAAGCGGATAGCCGCAGCAGACTGTTGATGATCAGAGCATAGACCACACCCGTGTCTCCATCTTGGGAGCCCACGTTACCGCGTGGTGCTTTTAGCGTTGTTGACGCGGCGCAAGCTGCTCCGACAAATCCCGCGACCGGATCGCTCCGATATTTGCGAGCATTCCGGTAATTCCGCGCGTGGTCAATCGCAGGGAATTCCAAGTTTCCGGGCGTTCGGAGAAGGAATCCGCTGTTTCAAGCCGCCGCCACGTCCTCCATTTTCAGGATCTTGAGGCCGATCTGGACCATCAGCATCTCCTCGGCATCGTCGAGATCGATCCCGGCCTCGGACCTGATCTTGTCCAGCCGGTAGAGGACCGTCTTCGGATGGACATCGAGGCGCCGCGAGGTTTCCAGCGCATTGCCGTTGCAGGCGATATAGGCTTCCAGCGTCTCGACGAGATCGGCGCGGGCCCGCGTCCTGACCGCGACCAGCCGCTGCAGCGCGGGCGGGACCATCTCCCTGAGTTCGTGCTGCGGGGCGAGCCGGCAGAGCATGCGGTAGATGCCAAGCTCGTGGAAGAAGACGAGATTCTTCTCGAACCGGGCGCGGATGCCGATATTGAGCGCGTCGAGCGCCTGGCTGTAGCTTCGGGGCAGACCCTCGACATCGGCCGCGACCTCGCCGATGCCTGCCCGCAGGGTGGCGCGCTCCTCGGTCCGCGACCAGAGCGCGCTCAGTTCGGCGAAGCGGCGTTGGAATTGCGTGCGCCATTCGCGGCCCTCGCCGGCCGGCCAGAAGAGCACGATATGGCCGCCCCGGATCTGGGCATGGGCATTGTCGATCACGCCGGTGAGAAGCTGGGACAGGCGCTCGAGGTTCTTGCCCTCGTCGGATGATTTCGGCGGAGCCTTCAGGCCGAGCACGGCGACGGCGTGTTTTCGCCTCAGGTCCCACTGGATCAGGCCGGCGCGCCGGTGCAATTCGCTGGAGGGCAGGGCGCTGCCGCCGAGCAGATCGCCGATCAGGTCGAAGCGGAACTGCTTCTCGACCTCGATCACCGCCTGCTGTCGCAGGAAATCGAGCGCCAGCGCGTTGATCGCGCTCTCGATGGCGATGGACTGGACGTCTTCCAGTGCGCCGTGCAGTTCGAGGACGGTGAGATAGAGCCTGACCTCGTCGCCGACGCGGACGGAAAAGACGTAGCGGTTGCAGATGCGGTCATCGGCTTCAGGGGTGACGATGGTCTGGACGTAGTAGGGCGCGTCTTCGTGATGACCTTCGGGCGGGACGAGGCTGACGGAGCTGCCGGTGGTGCCGGCGAGGCATTGCAGCTTCTCGTCATAGAGACCGACCGGATTGCCGATGAAGGTCTCCAGCGATTTCAGGATGCGGAAGGCGCCCTGGTTCGCCAGGGAGGCGCTGAGGAAGTGGTCGCTGATCTCCTTGAAGCGTTCGAGCACGCCGAGGCGTTCGCTGAGGAGATGTTCAGAGATGCACAGGACGATGGTCCGGTAGAGCACGCTGCGGGGAATCTCGATGACGGGCAGGCGATGCCTGCGCGCGGCCTCGACGATCTCTTCCGGGACCTCCTGCACGAAGAGGCCGGTCTTGACGATCAGGGCGCTGAGCTTGCGGGCGGCGACCTTCTCGATGAAGGCATCGAGCGGGCGCAGGCGATCGAGCGAATAGAAATTGGTGAGCAGGACGTCACCGGGCTGCACCCAGTCGGTGACGTCGGGCGCCTCGATGACGTTGACGCCGCGGACGGGGTTGGAGAGGCCTTCCTCGCCGCAGATCAGGCGGGCCTGCTTGAAGGGCGCGAACTGGAGCAGCTCGGAAATCTTCAGTTGATGGGCCATGCCTGCGCTCCCCGGCGGCTGCTCCGCCTCATCGCTGTAGTCGCGAAAGGACGGCGCTCGCAAGCAAAACAGGGTTAGAACGGTTCAATTTTTATCCGCTGAGGATAAAAAATGACCGGTCAATTTAGGCGGCTTGGCAATGGTTCCCCGCTCGCCGGCTCACTAGGCTCCCCTCAAAAGAAGATCGTTCGACTGCTGGGAGCCGCGCCGCTGGAGCGCGCCCGCGAGGATGGGGAAAACCGATGGATAGATCCTTTATCTGGCGAAAAGGCGACTGGGGCGGCTATTTCGGCCTGCTGGCCAACAACCTGACCAATCTTCTGACGATGATCGGCCTGCTGCTCTTCGTCGTCGGCTTCCCCAAGGAGATGGTCTACGGGCGCATCGCCCCGGCCTTCGGCCTCGCCGTCTTCGCCGCAAGCCTGTGGTACACTTATTTCGCCTACAAGCTCGTCAAGGAAACCGGCCGCACGGACGTGACCGCGCTGCCTTCCGGCCCGAGCGCGCCGTCGATCTTCACAGTGACCTTCCTCGTCATCCTGCCGGTCTATCTCCAGACCAAGGATGCCGAGTTCGCGCTGCAGATCGCGCTGGTCTGGTGCTTCGTCGAGGCGATGATCCTCGTCGGCGGCTCCTTCCTGGGCGAGACCATCCGCAAGACGATCCCGCGCACGGTGCTGCTGTCCTGCCTTGCGGGCCTCGGCCTGCTGCTGCTCGCGATGAACCCGATGCTGCAGTCCTTCGAGACGCCGACCGTCGCTTTCGTCGTGCTGGCGCTGATCTTCCTGAACTGGTTCGGGAAGAAGCCGATCTTCCCGAAGGTGCCGACCGGCTTTCTGCTGCTCGCGGCCGGCACGGCGCTCGCCTGGATCTTCGGCCTGCAGAGCCCGGCCGAGATCAAGAACTCGCTGTCGACCTTCGGCTTCAACCCGCCGACGCTGCACATCTCGAGCTTCCTCAACGGGCTGCCGCATGCGCTGCCCTATCTCGCCTCGGCCGTGCCGCTGGGTCTCGCCAATTACGTGTTCGACCTCGAGAACATCGAGAGCGCGCATGCCGCCGGCGACCCCTACCCGACGCGCCAGGTGATGATGGCCAATGGCCTGTCCTCGACGCTCGGCGCCTTCTTCGGCAATCCGTTCCCGGTCACCGTCTATATCGGCCATGCCGGCTGGAAATCGATCGGGGCCGGTACCGGCTACACCTTCTTCACCGGCCTGAGCATGTTCGTGCTCTCGCTGTTCGGCCTGGGCGCTTTCCTGCTGGCCTTGATTCCGATGGTCGCGGTCGTTCCGATCCTCGTCTATATCGGCATCGTCACGGCTAATCAGGTGGTGCGCGAGTCGCCGCGCGACGAAGTGCCGGTGATCTTCGTCACGATGTTCCCGTGGATCGCCAACTGGGCGCTGACGCTGGCCAACAACACGCTGTCGGCCGCCGGCACCGCGGCCAAGACCGTCGGCGTCGAGGCGCTCGCCAAGAAGGGCGTCTACTATCAGGGCCTGTCCAATCTCGGGAACGGCGCGCCGCTCAGCAGCATGACCTGGGGCTGCATCACGATCTTCGCGATCACCGACAAGCCGATGCGCGGCGCGGTCGCGGCGCTGGTCGGCGGCTTCCTGACGCTGTTCGGCGTGATCCACGCGCCGGCCGTCGGCTTCGCCCAGCCGCACGCCATGCCGCTGGTCTATGCCTATTGCATGATTGCCGGTGTCTTCGTGCTCAAGCACTACCTCAACCTGCGCGAGGCGGATCGCTCGATCCAGACCGGCTCCGGTTCGGCCAGCGACATGAAGCCGGCGGCCAGCAAGGCATGAGCCTGCGAGGCGAGTCCACTCGCAGTGGATGGGCTCGCCTCGCCGTTTCCCTTCATGCCCTCCGCAGCGTCGCCCCCGGCGCTGCCCCACCGATCGACAGGAAGACCCGATGAACGCCCCGTCCACCAACCCGCCTCTGATCGCCGCCGCCGACATGGGCGACATGGCCGCCATCGAGCGCCTCCTCGCGGAGGGCGTGAAGGTGGATGCCAAGGACGAGACCGGCCGGACCGCGCTGATGGCGGCGACCCAGAAGAACAACCTGCCGCTGGCGCGGCGCCTGATCGCGGCCGGCAGCGACGTCAATGCCCGCGACATCACCATGCTCTCGCCCTATCTCTGCGCCGGGGCGAACGGCTTCAACGAAATCCTCAAGCTCGCCATCGCCTCGGGCGCCGATCGCAACAGCGTCAACCGCTTCGGCGGCACGCCGCTGCTGCCGTCGAGCGAGAAGGGCTTTTTGCGCACGGTGCGGGTCTGCCTCGCCGCAGGCATCCCGGTGAACCGCGCCAATGATCTCGGCTGGTCGGCCCTGCTCGAAGCCGTGATTCTCGGCGATGGCGGCAGGCTTTATGGCGACGTGGCCGAGGCGCTGGTCGAGGCGGGTGCGGATCAGCATCTCAACGACCGCGACGGCAAGTCCTCGCTGGTGCATGCGCAGGCGCTCGGCCAGGAGCGGGTCCTGAAGATCTTCCGCGGTGAAGGTGCCGCGTCCGGGCCGGGCGCAGGGGTGATCCGGCAGGCGAAGCTGGCCGAGAAGGCCGAGCGCTACGAGGAGGGGCTCGCCCTCGTCGAGGCCGCGCTCGCGCAGCATCAGGGCGATGCCGATCTCAGCTATTACAAGGGCTATTACCTCTACGAGCTCGGGCGCAACGAGGACGCGATCCGCGTCTTCGAGGCGGTGCTGGCCGCGACGCCCGACGCGGTCGAGTTCCATTTCTACATCGCCTATGCCTGGCGGGCGATGAAGCAGCCGGAAGCGGCGCTGGCGGCCTTCGACGCGGGGATCGCGAAGAAGCCGGAGGCGCAGTTCCTGCGCTATCACAAGTCGAACTATCTGCGTGAACTCGGCCGCCACGAGGCGGCCGTCGCGGTGATGGACGAACTGCTGGCGCTCGATCCCGGTCGCTACGACTTCGCCTTCCACAAGGGCAACAGCCTGCGCTCGCTCGGCCGGCACGAGGAGGCGATCAGCGCGATCGAGATCGCCATCGCGTCCGATCCCGGCAATCCGCTCTACCGCCAGCATAAGGCGCAGTCGCTCCGCCTGCTCGGCCGCGAAGCCGAGGCGCAGGCCGAGCTTGCGGCTGCGGAGCGGCCCCCGGCCGCACGCGCCAGCTAAGCATGGCCGGTCCCGCCCCGATGCGCGCGCATGTCACGATGCAGGCCAGGTCCGGAGACGGCGCCTTCCTTGCGCGCGTGAACGGCATCGCTTTCGCAGGCGTGGTCCACAGCGCCTTCCGCCGGGCAGTCAACATCGCCTGCCTGTGCTGCGGCGACCTGCACACGCTCGTCACTGGTGATCTCGATGACGGTCCGAATTCGCTGGTCGTCGCGGCCGATGATTTCCTCGCCCTGGGCATCTGTCAGGGCGACAGTGTCAGGGCCGCAGGCGGCAGCCTCGCCATCGCCGGCAAGGCAATGGTGGATGTCACTGGGGCGGCCGTCTGGCGCACGCCGCTGCCGGACACGCATTGCGCAACCGGCCTGCTGCGCCGTCGGCTGGCGGAAGTCGAGGCGGAGATCTGGCGCGACGGCACGCCCGGCGGCTTCATCGAGGGCATGGCCGATACCGAGGTCGCGCGGCTGACGACCCGGATGCTGCACGAAGGTGCGGATGGGCTCGCGCTCGCGCTGGGTCGTGGCGATACCGACGCGGCGCTGGGCCATGCCGGCCGGCTGCTTGGACTCGGGCCGGGATTGACGCCTTCGGGCGACGATTTCCTCACCGGGCTGCTGGCGGCCCGGGCGCTCTTCCGGCGGCAGGCCGACCCCGGCAGCGATGCCTTCGCGCTCGGCGTGATAAGGCTCGCCAAGACCGCGACCAATCCGATCGCCTACGCCGCGATCGCCAAGGCGGCACGTGGCGAGGTCCGGGAGCGGGTCGCGCGTCTGATCATCGCGCTCGGCAGCGCGACGGCGGAACCCTCCGCGCAGGCACTCGCACAGGTTCTCGCGATCGGCTCCTCATCCGGGACCGAGATCGCTTTCGGCGTCACCCGTGGGCTGGCGTCGCTCATTGACAATGGAGAATGGGATCATGGCCATCAAGACCGCCATTAAGCGGAACACCTATTTCGACTCGGTCTCGCTGATGTCGGTGACCGGGCGGGCCAATGCCGTCGCAGGCGTCGAGCAGGCGATGATCGGCATGGGCACCGCCATGAACAAGGAAGTGCTCCAGAATGTCGGCATGCTGACGCCGGAAGCGGCGGAGGCCCAGAGCGGCGACCTGATGATCGTGGTGCGCTCGGCGTCCGACGAGATTGCCGAGAAGGCGCTGGTCGAGATCGACGAATTGTTCAAGCAGAAGGGCGGCAACGAGACCGGCCGCAAGATGAACTACGCGACGATCGAGTCCGTCGTCGCGCATGTGCCCGGCGCCAATCTCGCGATCATCGCGGTCGCCGGCGAGTTCGCCTCCCGCGAGGCGCGCCGCGCGCTGGAGAGCGGCCTGCATGTGATGATGTTCAGCGACAACGTCTCGATCGAGGATGAGGTCGCCCTCAAGACGCTCGCCCATGACAAGGGCCTGCTGATGATGGGGCCGGATTGTGGCACCGCCTATATCGGCGGTGTCGGCCTGTGCTTCGCCAACGCGGTGCGCGCTGGCAATATCGGCATCGTCGGCGCCTCCGGCACCGGCAGCCAGGAGGTCGCGGCCCGCATCCATGATTTCGGCGGCGGCATCACCCAGATCATCGGCACTGGCGGGCGCGACCTCAACGAGAAGGTCGGCGGCATCATGATGATCGACGGCATCAACGCGCTCGCCCGCGACCCGGCGACCGAGGTGATCGTGCTGGTCTCCAAGCCTCCGGCGAAGTCGGTGCAGGACAAGGTGCTGGCGGCGGCCGCTTCCTGCGGCAAGCCGGTCGTCGCCTGCCTGCTCGGCGGCTCCGAGGAGGCCGTCACCAAGGCCGGCCTGCAATTCGGCAAGACCACCAAGGAGGCCGCACTCAAGGCGGTCATCATCGGCGGGAAGAAGGAAGAGGAGATCAACAAGCGGGCGCTCAACCTGCCATTGATCGCCGAGACCCGTGCCAAGCTGAAGCCCGAGCAGCGCTATATCCGCGCCTTGCTTTGCGGCGGCACGCTCTGCGAGGAGATGATGCTGATCGCCAAGGAAAGCTACGACAACGTCTACAGCAACATCGCCAAGGACCCGGCGCGCAAGCTGAAGGACGTCTCCACCAGCATCGAGCATACCTTCATCGATTTCGGCGACGACGACTTCACCCGCGGCCGGCCGCACCCGATGATCGATCCCTCCCAGCGCCTCGCGCGATTGGTGCAGGAGGCGCGCGACCCCTCGGTCGGCGTCATCGTGCTCGACTTCATCCTCGGCTACGGCGCCCATGAAGACCCGGCCGGCGTGATGATCCCCGCCCTCGTCGAGGCCAAGCAGATCGCGGCCGCCGAGGGCCGTCACCTCGAGATCCTCGGCTATGTCCTCGGCACGGATCTCGACAGCCAGTCGCTCGCCGAGCAGACGGCCAAGCTTTCGGAAGTCGGCGTCACCATCGCCAGCAGCTGCACCAATGCCGGTCTGCTGGCGCGCGGTTTCGTCTCCAAGGAGAACTGATCATGTCCAGCATCAACGACCTGTTCAGCAAGGTCAGCGTCATCAATGTCGGCCTCGAAATGTTCAAGGACGACATCGAGAAGCAGGGCGGCAGCGCCGTCCATCTCGACTGGCGCCCGCCGGCCGGTGGCAAGCCCGAGCTGATCGACGCGCTCGAAGCCCTGGCGCGTCCTGAGATCGCGGCACGCATCGAGAAGGCCAATGAGGAGGCCGTCGAGCGCATCCTGAAGTCGCAGCCCGTGCTGGTCGGCTTCGGCCCGGCGCTCGACGTCGTGCCCGGCATGACCAAGAAGACCATCCTGCATGCCGGCCCCCCGATCACCTGGGAGCGGATGTCCGGCCCGATGAAGGGCGCGGTCACCGGTGCGCTGGTCTTCGAGGGCCTGGCCAAGAACCTTGAGGAGGCGGCGGCGCTCGCGGCGTCGGGCGAGATCACCTTCTCGCCTTGTCACGAGCATAACTGCGTGGGCTCGATGGCGGGCGTGACCTCGGCCTCGATGTTCATGCACATCGTCAAGAACAAGACCTATGGCAACGTCGCCTACACCAATCTCAGCGAGCAGCTCTCCAAGATCCTGCGCATGGGCGCCAATGACGAGACCGTCATCGCCCGGCTGAACTGGATGCGCGACGTGCTCGGCCCGATCCTGCGCGAAGCCATGCAGATCGCCGGCGAGATCGACCTGCGCCTGCTGCTCTCGCAGGCGCTGCACATGGGCGACGAGTGCCATAACCGCAACGTGGCCGGCACGACCATCCTGATCCAGAAGCTCGCGCCCTTCATCCTGGAGACGTCGTTCACGACGGCCCAGAAGCGCGAGGTCTTCGATTTCGTCGCCAGCAGCGACTATTTCTCCGGCCCGACCTGGATGGCGATGTGCAAATGCGCGCTCGATGCCGCCCATGACGTGCCGCATTCGACGATCCTGACGACGATGTGCCGCAACGGCGTCGAATTCGGCATCCGCATCAGCGGCGTGCCTGGCTTCACCTGGTTCACCGGCCCGGCGCAGAAGGTCATCGGCCCGATGTTCGCCGGCTACAAGCCGGAGGATTCCGGGCTCGATATCGGCGACAGCGCGATCACCGAGACCTATGGCATCGGCGGCTTCGCCATGGCGGCGGCGCCGGCCATCGTGCCGCTGGTCGGCGGCACGGTCGACGAGGCCATCGGCTTCTCGGTCCGGATGGCCGAGATCACCACGGCCGAGAACCCGAACGTCACGGTGCCCCTGCTCAACTTCAAGGGCGTGCCGACCGGCATCGACATGCGCAAGGTGCTGCAGACCGGCATCATGCCCGTCATCAACACCGCGATCGCCCACAAGGAAGCCGGCATCGGCATGATCGGCGCCGGCATCACCTACCCGCCGATGGAGGCTTTCGAGAAGGCTCTGCTGGCCTTCGCGCGCCAGGAGGGCGTCGCGGGCTGAAGACTGCCGCGGGCCGCCCCAAACGGCTCGCGTTCCACACCAACGAACAATTTCAGCATGCGTCGCGACCTGCCGGCCGGCGCGTGGGAGGAGGATTCATGACTTCGCACGACGCCGTTCCGGATCGCCTGATCATCGCCATCGGCGGCAACGCCATCCATCCCGAAGGCATCCGCGGCACGGCGGAGGAGCAGGAGAAGCTCGCCGCCGAGACCGGCGCCGCCCTGCTGCCGCTGATGGAGCTCGGCTCGCAGCTCATCATCACCCATGGCAATGGCCCGGTCGTCGGCAAGATGCTGCTGCGCCACGCCATTGCCCGCCATCGCGTCGCACCGATGCCGCTCGATATCTGCGTCGCCCATAGCCAGGGCGGCATCGCCTATCTGCTGACGCAGGCGCTGGAGAACGCGCTGCGCGCCAAGGGCAATCCGCGCGAGGTGACCTGTGTCCTGACCCAGGTCGAGGTCGACCCGAACGATCCGGCCTTCCAGAACCCGTCCAAGCCGATCGGCTATTTCTACACCGAGGAGGAGGCCAAGGCCCTCAGCGAGGAGATGGGCTGGCTGATGAAGGAGGATTCCGGGCGCGGCTACCGGCATGTCGTACCTTCGCCGCTGCCGCAGCACATCGTCGATTTCGACCTCGTGCAGACGCTGGCCGACAAGGGCGCGGTCGTGATCGCGGGCGGCGGCGGCGGCGTGCCCGTGGTGCGCCAGCCCAATGGCCAGAGCCGCGGCGTCGAGGCCGTGATCGACAAGGATCGCACCACCGCCAAGATGGCGAACCTGCTCGACATCCCGGACATGATCATCCTGACCGCCGTGCCGCGTGTGGCCGTGCATTTCGGCAAGCCGGAGCAGCGCTTCCTCGATCGCGTCAGCCTCTCCGAGATCAAGCGCCTGCATGCGGAGGGGCATTTCCCGCCCGGCAGCATGGGGCCGAAGATCGACGCGGCCGTCCAGTTTCTGGAAGGCGGCGGCCGGCGCTGCATCATCGCATGCATCGAGGATGCGGTCGCGGCGCTGCGCGGCGAAGCCGGCACACAGATCGTCTCCGACGAGGCGTTCGCGGCGGCGGCCTGAGGCCTCTCCAATGCTTGCAGTGTTCTCCTCGGAACCACGGCGTCATCCCGGACAAGCTGCGTAGCAGCGCCGATCCGGGATCCATCGTAGAGTTCCGGAGCCCTTCGATGGATCCCGGGGCAAGCCCGGGATGACGAGGTGTTTCCGAGGACAAGGACCAGCCTTTGTCGGCAGAATTGAAGAGGGCCGCCTGGATGACCGGCGGCCCTTTTTCATGCGCCCCTGCGCGAAATGAGGACGCAAACGAAAACGGCGCCGCGAAGCCTGAAGCCTCGCGACGCCGCCGATGATCCGGGATCGCTTCGTCAGGCGATCGGCTGGGTCAGTTCGCCATGGCGGGTGACGATCCTGCCGCGCTTGACGACGGTGCGGTCGGCCGGGCGCTCGACGATCGCCTCACAGATGGTCTCGCCGGGCAGGATCACGAAATCGGCGGTGCAGCCGACATCGAGGCCGTAGTTCTCGATGCCCATCACCTCGGCGCCCTTGTAGGTGCAGACGTCGAGCGCCAGCTCCATCTCTTCGTCGCGGCGGAAATTGTTGCGCAGGCCGACGAGCGTCGCGCGCTCCAGCATGTCGCCCATGCCATAGGGGTTCCAGCTATCGCGCACGCCGTCCGAGCCGCCGGCGATGACGACGCCGGCCTTGAGGCAGGCCATGACCGATGGGGCCGGCGAGGCGGCCGGCGCGGTGGTGACCAGCGTGACGCGCTCCTTGGCCAGCGCGTCTATCAGGCGGCGGACGTAATCGGCATCGGGCATGCCCAGGCAAAAGGCGTGGCTGATCGCGACCTTGCCCTGCATGCCGAGCGCGCGGGTGCGCTCGATGATGAGCTCCATCGAGAAGGCGCCGACTTCGCCGCGCTCGTGCAGGTGGATGTCGAGAGGGCGGCCGTATTTCTCGGCGAGGCCGAAGATCGCGTCGAGATGGCCCTTGGGGTCGCGGTCGAGCGTGCAGGGATCGAGGCCGCCGACGACATCGGCACCCATCGCCATCGCCTGGTCGAGCAGTTCGAGCGTGCCCGGCCGGATCAGCATGCCGGATTGGGCGAAGGCGACGATCTCGACGTCGATCACGTCCTTGAGGCGCTCGCGCATCGCCATGACGCCTTCGATGCCGGCGAGGCCGACTTCCGTGTCGACGTCGACATGGCTGCGGATATGGGTGGTCCCGAGCTTGACCATCTGGGCGACGAGGCGGCCGGACTGGCGGTCGGCATCGATGCCGAACTCGCGGCGGTTGCGGCGCTCGGTCTCGATCTTGTCGATCAGGGCGGGGCCGGCGGTGTGCCTGTGCCAGCCCATGCCCCAGAAGCTCTTGTCGAGATGGGTATGGGCCTCGACGAGGCCGGGGATCATCAGCCGGCCGCCGGCATCGAAGATCGTGTCGCTTCCGGTCGCGCCGGCGCCGATCGCGTCGATGCGCCCGTCGCGGACCAGCACATCCGTCGACGCACCGCCGGCCGGGCGGACATTCCGGATCAAGAGGGTATCGGTCACGAGGCGTCTCCTTCTTCCAGACCGGCGAGGCCGGCTTCTCAACGTCGATGACGGCTTTGGCCTGCCGGATCATAGAGCCAGCAGGCCAATGCCGTCGGCATAAAAGGCGCCCCGCCGGTGTCGCGCGGCGGGGCAAGTTATCCACGGTGAGTGGGGCTTACCGAGCTTGGCTCCCCGTGGAGGCATTCAGGTGTCACACCCGCTTGCGCAGGCGTGGGTCGAGGGCGTCGCGCAAGCCGTCGCCGAGCATGTTGATGGCAAGCACGGTGATCGAGAGGAACAGCGCGGGGAAGAAGATGATGTAGGGCTTGATCTGCCAGAGTGCCCGGCCCTCGGCCATGATGTTGCCCCAGGACGGGGTGGACGGCGGCACGCCGGCGCCGATGAAGGAGAGAGCCGCTTCCGCCAGGATCGCGACCGCGCAGATATAGGTCGCCTGGACCGCGATCGGTGCGAAGGTGTTGGGCAGGATGTGGCGGAAGACGAGCCAGGGCACGCTGGCGCCGCAGGAGCGCGCCGCCTCGACATAGGGCTCCTCGCGCAGGAAGAGCACGACGCCGCGGATCAGGCGCACGACGCGCGGCGTCTCGGCGATGGTGACCGCCAGGATCACGTTCCAGATCGAGGCGCGGTTGAGCGCGATCAGCGCGATGGCGAGCAGGATCGAGGGGATCGCCATCAGCCCGTCCATGACCCGCATGACGAAGGCGTCGAAGCGCGGCAGGAAGCCCGCGAAGACGCCGATCAGCACGCCGAGGATGGTCGCGCCGATCGCCACCGAGAAGCCGACGATGAGCGAGACGCGCGTGCCGTAGAGCACGCGGGAATAAAGGTCGCGGCCGAGCATGTCGGTGCCGAACCAGAAGGTCGCGGACGGCAGCTTGGCGCGGTCGAAGGCCGAAATCGCCGTCGGGTCGCGCGTGCCGAGCCAGGGCGCAAGCAGCGCGATCAGCACGAGCAGGGCGAGGACAGCAGCGCCGCAGGCGATGCTCGGATTGCGGGCGAGCCGCCCGAACCGGCTCTGCCCGGCGCCACGCGGCGCGGCGTCGGAGGTGATGGCGGTCAATAGCGGATCCTCGGATCGAAGACGGTGTAGAGCATGTCGACCAGCAGGTTCACGAGCACGTACATGAAGCTGAACAGCAGGATGACGCCCTGGATGACGGGGTAGTCGCGGCGCAGGATGGCATCGACGGTGAGGCGCCCGAGCCCGGGGATGGCGAAGACGGTCTCGGTGACGATGGCGCCGCCGATCAGAAGCGCGACGCCGCTGCCGATGGTGGTGATGATCGGTACGGAGCAGTTCTTCAGCGCGTGCTTGAACAGGACCTTGCGATCCTCGACGCCCTTGGCGCGGGCGGTGCGGACATAGTCCTGCTCCAGCACCTCCAGCATGGTGGCGCGGGTGATGCGGGCGAGCAGGCCGATATAGACGCTGCCCAGCGCGATCGCCGGCAGGAGCAGGCTGCGCACGGCCGGCCAGAGGCCGTTCGACATCGGCACATAGCCCTGCACCGGCAGCCAGCGCAGTTGCAGGCCGAAGACGAAGGCCAGCAGGTAGCCCACGACGAAGGAGGGCAGCGAGAAGCTGAGCACGGCGAAGACCATGACGGCGCGGTCGCTCGTCGTGTTGTGCTTCCAGGCGGCGATCACGCCGATCGGCAGGGCCATGGCGACCGAGATGACCAGGGTCATCAGCATCAGCAGATAGGTCGGCTCCAGGCGCTGCGCGATCATCGCGGCGACCGGCTGGTTGGTGAAGAGCGAGAGGCCGAGATCGCCCTGCAGCAGGCTCCAGACCCAGTTCCCGAAGCGGATCGGGAACGGGTCGTCGAGCTTCAGCGCGATGCGGATGCGGGCGATGTCGGCCGCCGTCGCCTGGTCCCCGGCCATGATCGCGGCGGGATCACCCGGCGCGAGATAGAGCAGGCCGAAGACGAACAAGGCGACGAAGGTCATGACCGGCAGCGCTGCGAGCAGCCGGCGTGCGATATGGGAGAGCATGGGGCTGTGCCTCAGCCCTTGGCGGTCATCGTGAAGAAGAGCGGCCGCTGGAGCTGGATATCCGTGACGTTGCTCCGGTAGCCGCTGACGGTGGCGAAGCCGCCGAGCGGGATATAAGGCACGTCGATCAGCGCCTGCTTCTGGATCTCCTCGCAGATCTTCTTCTGCGTGGCGACGTCGGGCGCATCGAGCCATTGCTGGCGCAGTTCCTCCAGGCGCGGCGCCGTCGGCCAGCCGACCCAGGCCTCGTTGCCGTTGCCGCGCAGGCCGATATGGCCGACGGGGTTGAAGTTGCTCATGCCGGAGAGTGCGGTGAGGAAGACGTTCCAGCCGCCCTTGTCTGCAGGCTCCTTGCTGAGACGGCGCTGCATCAGCGTGCCCCAGTCCATCGCCTGGATGTCGACGTTGAGGCCGACCTTCTTCAGCGTGTCGGCGGCCAGCAGCGTGCAGGGATGCGTCCAGGGATAGTCGACGGGATCGAGCACGACGACGCGCTCGCCGTTATAGCCGGCGGCCTTGATCTCCTCGGCCGCCTTCTTGATGTCGCGGGGGCTGGTGAAGGCCTCCAGGCCGATTGTGGTCGTCATCGGCGAATCCGGGCTGAAGAAGCCGACGCCGGACTGCCAGAACGCCACGTTCTCCTCGCCGAAGGTGCCGGACATGATCGCCCGCTGATCGAAGGCCTTCAGCAGCGCGCGCCGGATTACGGGGTTGTTGAACGGCGGCTGGAGATGGTTGAAGCGCATCACCGCGAAATTCGGCGTCGTGCGCGGCAGCAGGCGGATATTGGGATCGGCCTTGAGCACGGGCAGGAAATCGGCGCCGACCATCTCGATCATGTCGATCTCGCCGGCCTGGAGGGCGGCCGCGGCGGTCGAGGCATCCGGGATGATGTTCCAGACGATCCGCTCGAAATGCGCGATCTTCGGGCCGGCGGTATAGGTCGGCGGGAACGAGTCGGTCCGCGGCTTGTAGCCGGCGAATTTCTCGAAGACGGCCTTGGAGCCGGAGACCCATTGCTCCTTGGCGAAACGATAGGGGCCGGAGCCGATGCTCTCGCGGATCTGCTCGGTCGGCGAGGTCATGGCGATGCGCTCGGGCATGATCGCCGGCATGTTCGAGCCGCTGGTGGCCAGCGTCATCGGCAGCAGCGGGAACGGCTTCTTGAGCTTGAACTGGAGCGTGCGGTCGTCGACGGCGGTCATCGTGTCGACGACCCCGAGCAGGGCCGCGCCCATGAAGTCGCGCTTTCCCCAGCGATTGATGCTGGCGACGCAATCCTTGGCGAGAACGGGCGTTCCGTCATGGAACTGCAGGCCGTCGCGCAGCTTGATCGTCCATTGCAGCTTGTCGTCCGAGATGGTGTGACCCTCAGCCATCTGCGGGTGGACATTATAGTCCTTGTCGAAGCCGTAGAGCGTGTCGAACACCAGATGGCCATAGACCTGCACGATGGTCGAGGTGCTCCAGACCGGATCGAGGATGTTCAGGTCCGCCTCGGGAATGTAGCGGAGTTCCTTCTTGTCGGCCGCATGTGCCGGCGCAGTAAAGAACGGAGCCAACTGCGTAAAGACAGCCGACTGCGCGGCGAGCTTCAGGAAATCGCGCCTATTCATGTTTCGTCCCTGGTGTTGCCGGGGAGGTTGGTTTGACTTCGATCGGGATTTCGAGGCCATACGCCGGCAGCTTCGACTGTCGACGGGATAGGCATCGTCAATAGGAGTCGAAGTATTGTGCCCCGGAATTGTTATATTGTTTGGCGGTATGATGGGGCCGTAGCGCGGATTTTCAAATTAAATCATCCAATTATTATCATGCAGGAATCGAATGAGGCGACGCCGCGCGCCCTTCTGTCATTCCGGGGTGCACCGTAGGCGCAAACCCGGAATCCACGACTAGGTGGGGCATCCGGCGTCCGGTTGAGAGGGGGCTTGCCCAGTCTTGGGTTCCGGGTTCTTCGCTGCGCGAAGCCCCGGAATGACAAGGGTGGTTTGAAGCTGTTATTCCCGAGCGCCGCACGCCTAGAAGGTCGGCGGGGTGCAGGCGCTGACCATCTCACAGGGAACCGGGCCGACGCAGCGGAACCGATGCGGGCGGTTGCTCTCGAAATAATAGGCGTCGCCGGGGCCGAGAATGCGGCGCTCCTCGCCGACGGTCAGTTCCATTCGGCCGCTGATGACGACGCCGCCTTCCTCGCCCTCGTGGTTCAGCATCACGCGGCCGGTATCGGCGCCGGGCTCGTAGCGCTCCTTGATGATCTGGAGCGCCCGACCGAACAGGTTCTCGCCGACCTGGCGGAAGGAGATGCCGCCTTTGCCGATCTCGACCAGCTCCTCGGCCTGGTAGAACACCTGGCGCGGCTTCTCCGGTTCGAAGGCGAAGAACTCCGAGAGGCTGATCGGAAGGCCGTCGAGGATGCGCTTGAGCACGCCGACCGAGGGATTCACCTCGTTGGCCTCGATCAGCGAGATCGAGGAATTGGTCACGCCGGCCTGCTTGGCGAGCGCGCGCTGCGACAGACCGCGCTGCATCCGGACATATCTGAGCCGTGCTCCGACATCGATACTCATCGCGGGCCTGTTCCTGCTGTTCTCGATCTTGAACGATATCGAGATCGATCCAGGTTTTTCAAGGAATTAGGCTGATCTTGAAACAGACTTGTTGCGCTGGCGAAAACATGAGCACTGACGGGCCACCAAGGGAGACCGTCATGACCGTCAACACCAAGCCGTCCGCGCTGCAGAACGCCCGTTCGCTCGATGCCTTCTGGATGCCGTTCACCGCGAACCGGCAGTTCAAGCAGGCGCCGCGCCTGCTCGCCAGCGCCAGCGGCATGCATTACGCCACCGAGGATGGCCGCAAGGTCATGGACGGCACGGCGGGCCTATGGTGCTGCAATGCCGGCCATGGCCGCCGGCAGATCAGCGAGGCCGTGTCGCACCAGATCGCCGAGCTCGATTTCGCGCCGGCCTTCCAGATGGGCCACCCCATCGTGTTCGATTTCGCCGAGCGGCTCGCCGCCATCGCCCCGGGCGAGGGCGCGAACAAGCTCGACCGCGTGTTCTTCACCGGCTCGGGTTCTGAATCGGTCGATACCGCGCTCAAGATCGCGGTCGCCTATCAGCGCGCCATCGGCCAGGGCACGCGGACCCGCCTGATCGGACGCGAGCGCGGCTATCACGGCGTCGGCTTCGGCGGCATCTCGGTCGGCGGCCTCGTCAACAACCGCCGCGTCTTCCCGCAGTTGCCGGGCACCGACCACCTGCGCCACACCCATAATCCCGCCCGCAACGCCTTCACCCGTGGCCTGCCCGAGCATGGCGCGGAGCTTGCCGACGATCTCGAGCGGCTGGTCGCTTTGCATGGCGCGGAAACGATCGCGGCCGTCATCGTCGAGCCGATGGCCGGCTCCACCGGCGTGCTGCTGCCGCCGAAGGGCTATCTGCAGCGCCTGCGCGAGATTGCGACGAAGCACGGCATCCTGCTGATCTTCGACGAGGTCATCACCGGGTTCGGCCGCCTCGGCACGCCCTTCGCCGCCGATTATTTCGGGGTGATGCCGGACCTGATGACCACGGCCAAGGGCCTGACCAACGGCGCGGTGCCGATGGGCGCGGTCTTCGCCAGCCGCAGGGTGCATGACGGCCTGATGCACGGGCCGGAGGGGATGATCGAGCTGTTCCACGGCTACACCTATTCCGGTCATCCCGTTGCCTGCGCGGCGGGCCTCGCCACGCTCGACATCTATGCGGCCGAGGGGCTGCTGACGCGGGCGGCGACGCTGGCCTCGGCCTGGGAGAACGCGATGCATTCGCTACGCGATGCCCCGCATGTCATCGACATCCGCAATCTCGGCCTCGTCGCCGGCATCGAGCTCGCGTCGCGTGATGGCGCGCCCGGCGCCCGCGCCTATGAGGTCTTCGTCGACTGCTTCGAGAAGGGGCTGCTGATCCGCGTGACCGGCGACATCATCGCGCTGTCGCCACCGCTGATCGTCGAGGAAGATCAGATCGGCGAGATGGTCGATACGCTGCGCGGCGCGCTTAAGCAGGTGGCCTGAGCGGTTTGACCACAGTCCCTCCGTCCTTTCGAGGTGGAGGGCTTTCAGGCCGGGATGAGTGTTTCGATACGACGGCGCAGGTCGCCGTATCGAAGACGCACCGGCTTGTGTCCGGATCGGTCCGTCGCCTACCGTGCTGGTATCAGCGCCGCCCGATGTGGTGTGCCCACGCCAATCCGGGGAGCCGAGATGACCAGGATTCTCCATCGCTCGATCGGCGGCCGTCTGCCGCAAGCCGTCGCGGGGCGGGGCGTCTATATCACCGACCAGGACGGGCGTAGCTATGTCGACGGTTCGGGGGGCGCCGCCGTCTCCTGCCTTGGCCACGGCCACCCCGAGGTCATGGCCGCGATGCGCGCGCAGATGGACCGCATCGCCTACGCGCACACCTCCTTCTTCACCACCGATGTCGCCGAGGAGCTGGCCGAGCGATTGGTCGCGCTGGCGCCGGACGGGCTCGACTACGTCTATCTCGTCTCGGGCGGCTCCGAGGCCGTCGAGGCCGCGATGAAGATGGCGCGGCAGTATTTCGTCGAGCTCGGCCAGCCGCAGCGCCGCCATTTCATCGCGCGCCGGCAGAGCTATCACGGCAACACGCTGGGGGCGCTGGCGGCCGGCGGGAACGCCTGGCGGCGGGCGCAGTTCCAGCCGATCCTGCCTGAAACCCACCATGTCTCGCCCTGCTACGCCTATCGCGACCAGAAAGACGGCGAGACGCCGGAAACCTATGCCGCCCGTCTCGCCGACGAACTCGAAGTCAAGATCCTTGAACTCGGCGCGGATCAGGTCATCGCCTTCATCGCCGAGCCGGTGGTCGGCGCGACGCTCGGCGCCGTCGGCCCGGTCGCGGATTATTTCGCCCGCATCCGCCGTATCTGCGACAAGTATGGAGTCCTGCTGATCCTCGACGAGGTGATGTGCGGCATGGGTCGCACCGGCACGCTCTTCGCCTGCGAGCAGGAGGGCATCTCGCCCGACCTCGTCACCATCGCCAAGGGGCTCGGCGGCGGCTACCAGCCGATCGGCGCGGTGATGCTGTCTGACAAGATCTACCGCGCCTTCGCCGAAGGCTCCGGGCTGTTCCAGCACGGCCATACCTATATCTGCCACCCGATGGCGGCGGCGGCGGCGCTCAAGGTCGTCGAATTGATCTCGCAGCCGGAGATGCTGGAGAATGTCCGCCTGATGGGCTTGCGCCTGCAGGCCGGGCTCGATGCGCGGCTCGGCCAGCACCCCCATGTCGGCGATATCCGTGGGCGCGGGCTGTTCCGCGGCATCGAGATCGTCGCCGACAAGGAGACGAAGGCGCCCTTCGACCCGGCGCTGAAGATCCATGCCCGGATCAAGAAGGAAGCGATGGCGCGCGGCCTGCTGAGCTATCCGATGGGTGGCACGATCGACGGGCGCCTCGGTGATCATGTGCTGCTGGCGCCGCCCTACATCATCAGCCCCGAAGAGATCGACCTGATCGTCGAGCGGATCGCGGGTGCCATCGACGCGGCGGTGAAGGGCTGACGATGCGCATCGCTGGAGCCACCGCATGATCTCGGCCAGCCTCGTCCAAATGGACGTCCAGTCCCTGGCGCCGGCCGAGAATTTCCGGCGCATCCACGAGTTCGTCGCAGGCGAGGCAGCAAAGGGCGCGCAGCTCATCCTGTTCCCAGAACTCGCCAATACCGGCTATGTCGAACCGCTGGTGCCTGGTGGGGCTGTGATCAGCGATGTCCCGCATTTCGGGGCGGCGCTCTACGAGGCCTGCGCGGCGCCGGATGGCGAGGAGATCAGGGCGCTCGTCGCGCTCGCGGCGAAGCATCGCGTACATCTGGTCATCGGGCTCGGGCTTCGAGATCGCCTGCGTGCCGGCGTGATGCGCAATGCCTCGGTCCTGATCGGGCCGGAGGGCGTGATCGGCGACTACACCAAGATCCACCAGTGGCAGAACGAGAAGCTGTTCTTTACCGGCGGCGACAGCATCGAGACCTATCCCGTCTTCGGGACACGGCTCGGCATGCAGGTCTGCTACGATATCCGCTTCCCCGAGATCACCCGCATCCTCGCCCTGCAGGGCGCGAGCATCGTCACCTCCGTCTGGGCCTCCTTCGGGGCCGAGAATGCCGCGGTGACGGACGAAGGGCTCTTCATCCACCGCGCCTATACGCGCGCGACCGAGAACGGCGTCTTCTTCCTGAGCTGCAATCGCAGCGGCAGCCGGGGCGGGCAGCGCTTCTTCGGTCGCTCCTGCGCAGTGGCGCCGGATGGCCGCGTGCTCGGCGCGCTCGACCATGATCGCGAGGACGTGCTGCGGATCGAGATCGACCTCGCCGAGGTCGCGCGCTATCGCAGCTTCACGGGCATCTGGGCCGACCGGGCGCCTTCCCTCTACGCCAAGTACCTGGCGCCCTGACCTTTGCGAGACCTCCGATGACAACCTCTCCCTGCCCGCCGATCAGCGATGCCGATTGGCCCGAGGCCATCGCCGAGATGAAGACCGGCTTTGCCGGCGCGCTCAATGTCTATCGGACGATGGCGCATCATCCGGCCCTGCTGAAGGCCTGGGCTCCCTTGCGCCAGCATGTCGTCAAGGACAGCGCGCTCGGGCCGGTGCGTTCGGAAGTGGTGATCCTGCGCGCGGCGCACCGGATGGGCTCGCCCTATGAATGGGCGCATCATGTCAGCCGGGCGCGGGTGCTCGGCATGAGCGATCAGCGCATTGCGGCGCTACGCGGCGAGCCGGAGGGCGAGGACGGCATGATCGTCCGGGCGGTCGATGCGCTCTTCGACAACAAGCGCCTGTCGTTTGAGCTCGAAGCGGAGCTCGCGGCGGCGATCGGGCGCGAGGCGGTGTTCGACCTGATCGCGACGGTCGGTTTCTACTCGGTGCTCGGCTATATGCTGATGACTTACGAGACCCCGATCGACGAAGCCATCGCGTCCGAGATGGCCGAGAGGCCGCTGGGTACGGTCTAGGCGCAGAGTTGTCGAAGCCGCCGGGCATCGTGTAACCCCGCCGGAACGGGCCGATGGCGAGCGCCCGGCCGCAAGACGGGAAAGACATGTCCGACGACGACTACATCTATGACGAAGCGACCGGTGAATGGCGCCCGGCCTCGGACGTGAAGCAGGCCGCCGCGGCAGCCGCCGCCCCGGTGGTGCGCGACGCCGCCGGCAATGTGCTCGCCGACGGCGATTCCGTCGTGCTGGTCAAGGACCTCAAGGTGAAGGGCGCCAACCAGACCCTGAAGCAGGGCACGGTGATCCGTTCGATCCGCCTCACGGAGAATGTCGAGGAGATCGACTGCCGCCATGACACGATCAAGGGGCTCGTGCTGCGGACGGAGTTCGTCCGCAAGCGCTGAGGTTTCGGGCCCTGCCTACCAGAGGCGCGGTCCCTCCATCGTCGAGACATGGGCTGAGACCACCTTCCAGCCCAGATCGGGAAAGCGCACCCAGCTCTGGCTCTGTCGGCCGATGACGTCGCGCCCGCGTACCTTGAACTCCAGGTTCACGGTGGCGATGTCGCGTCCCAGGGTCAGGATCTCCAGACGAATCCGCTTCTCCTTGATGCCCGGCCCCGGCGGGCGGGCGACGCGGTGGCCGTGGATCTCCTGGAAGCCATAGCCGTTCTCGTGCAGCGCGTAGCGGATCGTGTAGGGGCTGTTCCAGAAGGCGGCGTCCAGCACGTCGACATTCTTGTCGATCAGCGCCTGCTCGTAAGCCTCGAACCGGGCGCTGATCTCGGCCACCACGTCGGGGATGTTCGGGGTCAGGTCAGTCATGATGCGGCCTCCATGGCCTGTGCGACGGCGATCAGGCTGGCATCGGTGCCGCGCCCGCCGATGATGGACAAGCCGACGGGGGCGCCATCGACCAACGCTCCGGGCAGGTTGACCTGCGGATGGCCGGTGAGGCCACCCTGCGCGCAGAGGCTGGTGATGCGGTCGCGCATTGGCCTGAGAACCGGCATGGGCAATCCGCGCACGGGGGCTGGGAAGGGCGTCGTCGGCAGGCACAGGATGGTGCCGGGCGGCAGCAGATAGCGCAGCCTTGCGCGGGCTTCCTCGCGCATCAGCGCGGCCCAGTTCTGCTCGGATACCGGAACCTGCGAGCCGGCGATCAGTCCGGCCGCGACAGTGAAGGCCATGCGCGGATTGTCCCGCTCGATCCAGGGACGGAAGGTCTGCCAGGCCTCGACCGGCTGCAGGCTGCGCTGCGCCCGCGCCCAGACGGAGAGGCCCTGCGGCGCCATGATCTCGTCGCGCGGCGTCGCGCCCAGCACGCGGGCGAGCCGCTCGACCATCGGCTGCAGTGCGTCGGCGACCTCCGGATCGGCGAAGCCGAAGGCGTCGACCGCGACGATGAGCCTCGTCGGCAGCGGGCCGGGCGCCTCGCCGAGCAGTACCGTGCCGACGCGCGCGAAGGTCGCGGCGTCGCGGGTGAACCAGCCGGCCGTGTCCGAGCTCGGCGCCTGCGGCATCAGCCCGGTGAGGTCGAGCCGGCCATGGGTCGGGCGGATGCTGTAGAGCCCGCAGAAGCTGCCGGGCACGCGCATCGAGCCGCCGGTATCGGTGCCGAGCGCGGTGTCGCAGAGCCCGGCGGCGACGGCCGCGGCCGAGCCGGAGGAGGAGCCACCCGGCACGCGGTCGGGCGCAGCCGTGTTCAGCGGCGTGCCGTCGAAGGCATTCTCGCCGAGGATGCCGAGCGAGACCTCGTCGGTGATGGTCTTGCCGACAAGTTCGGCGCCGGCATCGAGCACGGTCTGCACCGCCCAGGCATGGTGCTCCGGGATGGGGTTGGTCCTGGCCCAGTCATGGTTGCCGCCGCCGGTCGGCGTGCCCGCGACGTCGAACAGGTCTTTCACCGCGAAGGTCAAGCCGTCGAGTGGGCCGCCTTGCCGGCCGGGAATGCGGATGCGCGGGCCGGGCACGAAGGCGTTGACGCGATCCTCCATCACGGCATCGGCGATCGTGTTTCGTCCGCGGCGGTCGGTTGGGTCGGCATCGGCACGGCTTTTTATCCTTTGTCGGATTCGGCTTAATCGTCGGGTGCAGCCTAAGCAGGTTTGCCGCCGCTGCAAACGCCGGCATGCCGGCTTGTCTTGCCGTCGATCATCGGGAACCTTTTGCGGGCTCAGCCATCCGATGCGGCGAGGAGGGGCCGATCATGCCATCGCCAGGAAGACCGGCCGGGTGACACTCCAGACGGCTGAAGCGATCGATTATTGCTGCCGCTTCCGCCGGAACATCAAGGGTCGCATCACCGTCTCGGCCGTGTCATAGCGATGCGGGTTCAGGGCGCGTTTCGGGCAATGGCAGTCCGGAGCGCGCCCTGTTGCTGCGTGATCAGGAATTTTTCCTGAGCCTCGGTCTCGACCGCGGCCGCATCATGCTCGCGACGGATGTGCGCGACCGCATCCGCCGCGCTCATCCCGCTCTCGACTAGCAAGAGAGCCGCGATGGTGCCGGTGCGGCCGAGGCCGGCGCGGCAATGGATCGCCCAGCTCTCGCCTTCGCGCAGGCGGCGCGCCAGATCGAGCCTGCGCCAGCCGGTCATGAAGACCGCATCCGGCACGCCGTAATCGGGGATCGGGAGATGGGTCCATTCCATCTTGACTGCACGGACGGCAGTGGCGAAGCCGTCGAGGCCACCCGGCAATTCCTTGGCTTCGACGAGGCTCAGCAGGCCGTTCGCGCCCATCTCCGTGAGTCGCGACAGGTCCTCCGTCAGCACCGCCTGCAATGAGGCCTCATCGAGCGCTTCCTTGCGCCGGCCGGGGCAGGGGCCGAGCAGAAGCGCGCCAGCGAAGCCGGGCAGGGCGAGGCGGGAAACGGAAGGCGGCGGGTTGTGCAAACAATTCTCCAGAGGGCGGATCGGCGGGGCAGTCTACCCGTCGCATCGTGTTCACGCGAAACGATATCCGCGTCGTACGGGCAGGTCAGAGGCTCGCTGATTGACATGATGATATAGCTGTGTACAGCTATATCATCATGCTGTCCACCCAAGATCCAGCCAGCACTGTCGGCACGGCGCCGGGCGGCCAGGCCTTTGCAGCTGGCAAGCTCAAGCCGCCGAGTCCGCCGCCTCCGAGTGCGCCTTTGCGCAAGCGTCTGGAAGGGTTGGTCTGGCCGCTCGTCGTCCTGCTCGGGCTTTTCGGTGCGGGCGTGCTGGGCGCACGGAACGTCTCGGCCAATCTGGCAGCGGCCGGGATGGAGATCGATTTCTCCTTCCTCTGGCAGCAGGCAGGCTTCGATGTCAGCGAGAGCCTGATCGGTTATTCGCCCCGCGATACCTATGCCTATGTGCTGCTTGTCGGCATCCTGAATACGCTTGCCGCCGCGTCGGTGACGCTGGTGCTGGCGAGCGCCATCGGCCTTGTCGTCGGCATCGCCATGACCAGTTCGAACTGGCTCGTGCGCAACCTTGCGCGGCTCTATGTCGAATTGCTGCGCAACCTGCCAAAGTTGCTCATCGTGATCGCGCTCTATGTCGCGCTGGTCCGCGGTCTGCCGCATATCAAGGCGGCCTGGACCGGCCCCTTCGGCGCGATGCTGAGCAATCGCGGGCTCGCCCTGCCAGCGCCGGTGATCGGGCATGGCGGGCTTGCGCTGGCGCTCGCAACCTGCCTCTGGCTCGCCGGCTGGGTGTTCTGGGCGCGCGCCGTCAACCGGCATCAGGACGCGACCGGGCAGCGCCGGGCTGTCGCCCTGCCGGTGCTGTTGGCGGGGTTCACGCTCTATGCCGGGCTCGCCCTGTCGGGGCTGGTGGAGATCGGCTGGTCGGTGCCGAAGCTCACCGGCTTCAATGTCAGCGGCGGCATCGGGTTGTCGCTGCAATTCGCCGCGCTCGTCCTGGCGCTCTCGGTCTATCATGGCGGGCAGATCGGCGCGATCGTCGAGGGCGGTATACTCGCGACCTCGCGCGGCCAGCACGAGGCGGCGCTGGCGCTGGGTCTGAGCCGGCTGCGCACGATGCGCCTGATCGTGCTGCCGCAGGCGCTGCGCATCATCACGCCGCCGCTCGGCAACCAGTATTCCAACCTGCTGAAGAACACCTCGATCGCGCTCGCGATCGGCTATTCCGACCTGCTCAGCGTGGTCAGCACTTCGGTGAACCAGACTTTCCGGCCCATCGAACTGATGACGCTGGTCGCGCTGTTCTTCCTGATCGCGAACCTCATGATCTCGGCCGGGGTCAACTGGTGCAACCATGTCTTCCGCATCAGGGGGCGTTGAGATGTCCGCGCTCGCCGAGACAGTCCCCGTCGCCGGACCGCCGCAGAGCCGTCGTCTCGTCATGGCCGTCCGCTGGCTGCGGTCGAACCTGTTTTCAAGCTGGTGGAATACGCTGCTTACCGGCCTCGTGCTGTACGGCGTCGTGGCTTTCGTCGCGAAGGCGCTGAGCTGGGGCGTGGTCGATGCCGTGCCCTTCTCCGGTAGCCGGACCGAATGCGCGGCGGCGAGCGGCGCCTGCTGGGCCTTCCTGCGCGAGAAGGTCCATCTCGTCCTGACCGGGACCTATCCCGAGCCCGAGCGCTGGCGCGCCTATCTCGCGAGTGCCGTGATGATCGCGGCGATCCTCGCTTTCGCCAAGGCGCCGATCGGCGTCGCTGGCCGGGCAGTGCTCGTCCTCGTGTCCGGCGCTTGCGCCTATCTGCTGCTGCGGGGCGGCGTCGTTGGCCTTCCGGTGGTGGAATCGCATCGCTGGAACGGCTTGCCGCTGATCCTGTTCCTCTCGGCTTTCAGCATGGCGGCGGCCTTTCCGCTTGGCGTCGTGCTCGCTTTGGCGCGCTGGTCGGGCCAGCGCGGGCTGTCGCTGTTCGCCGTCGGCTATATCGAGGCTGTCAGGGCGATCCCGATGGTCGCGGTGCTGTTTGCCGGCATCTTCATCCTGCCACTGCTTCTGTCGCGCGGCGCGGCGATCGAGCCGGTTGCGGCGATCCTGATCGTGCTGACCCTGTTCTATGCCGCCTATTTCGCCGAGGACGTACGGGCCGGCCTGCAATCCCTGCCGAAGGGCCAGACCGAGGCTGCGGCGAGCCTCGGCCTCTCGTCGGTGCAGCGCATCCGGCTGATCGTGCTGCCGCAGGCGTTGCGCACGGCGATCCCCGGCATCACCAATTCGATCATCGGCAGCTTCAAGGATACCTCGCTCGTCGCGATCGTCGGCATGCACGACCTGCTCTCGACGGCGCGCATGGCCTATGCCGATCCGCAATGGCAGGCCTATTCGCTGGAGGCGAACCTGGCGATCGGCCTGTTCTATTTCATCTGCTGCTGGCTGATCTCCGAGCGGGCGCGGCGCCTCGGCCATGGCGCCGTCACGGCGCACTAAAGCCGACTTTCGACAAAAGAAGTGGCCAGCCGCTCAAGCGATGCTCTAAGCACAAGGCGGGCAGGAAGAGAGACGATGACGGTCGATATCGCCGGTTCGGATACGCGCCAGCTTCGCCAGTTGGTCCGCTCGCGCAACGACGTGATCTTCGAGATCGTGCGCGACCGCATCTGCCTGCGCGAATACGACGAGGGCCACGTCATCCACGAGACGGCGCTGGCGACGGAGTTCCGCGTCAGCCGCACGCCGATCCGGCAGGTGCTGCAGCGGCTCGTCTACGAGCAGCTCGCCGAGACCCGCAATGGCGTCGGCACGATCGTTTCCTATGTCGGCCCGCAATCGGCCGACATGCTGCGCTTCCGCATCGGGCTGACGCGCCTGATCGCCGACCTGATCCCGCTGCAACTGCCCTCGACGCTCGGCTCCGACTATGCCCGCTTGCAGGCGCTGGCCGGGCTGCTCAAGCCGGATTCCTCATTGAAAGAGGCCTGGGATGTCTGGCGGACGCATCACGAGGTCCGCAACGCGCTGATCGGCGACGAGGCGCTTCGGCAGATGGACGACACCATCTTCTTCCGCACCGCCCGCACCTGGATCGGTTGGCTGAAACGGGAACCCGCGGCGATGCATGCGCTGCTGGTCGAGGAGATCGCGGCCGTTGCCGGCAAGGCGACTGCTCTGTCGGCGCCTGAGTTGTTCCGGCTGCATGCAGCCCATCTTGAGCGGATGCTAGCGCGCTACGGTGCGCAGGACAGCAAATAGGCGGCCTGCTCTTCGCTTTCGATAGCGCCGGGCCGAGCCGTCCGGACGGCCGTAATGGCATCCTCCGGCATCGAGCCGGTGGCGATCAGCAGCCGCGCCGCCATCATGCCCGAGCGGCCATAGCCTGCGAGGCAGCAGAAGGCGATCCGGCGTCCTTGCCTGAGGTCTCCGGCGAGGTGCTCGATCAGGGCCGGCCAGTCGAGCCGCTGGTCCGGCGCGGAGAAATCGGCGATCGGTGCGCGGAGCAAGGCGATCGATCGGGATTCGGCTGCGTTGGCCAGATCGTCGATTTCGTCCGGCTCGCATTCGTCATCGTCGAGCAGGATCACCAGCAGGCTGGTCTGCCGTGCGGCGAGGGCGTCGAGAACCTCGTGCTGCAGGGATCCATCGACATAGCGCTCGCCGCGCTTGGCGATCACGAGCCCCGGCAGCGGCAGCATGCCGACCGCCGCGGCAAGGCCCGGCGGTTCGACCCAGGCAATCCCTTCAGCCATGCGCCCCTCCGCCCGGCAGTCCCGCCATCGGGAGATGCGTGCTCATCGCGTTCATGAAGCGGATCGGGGCGGGGATTGTCCACTGCGGAAGGCCTGCCGTGTTGCGGTTTCCCGAAACGAAAGCCCTCCCGGATCGCTCCGGAAGGGCTCGGTTCAGGCATCCCGGTCGAGGGCTTCACCGAACCGGATAGGAGAGGATCAGGCCGCCGTCGCGGGCGAGGCGGTTTGGCGACTGGGCGCGGTCCATCGCCAGCGGGGAGGCCTTGCCGATATGCTTCTCGAAGACCTCGCCGTAATTGCCGACCTGCTTGATGATCTGGAAGGCCCAGTCCGGGCGCAGGCCCAGCTTCTTGGCCATGTCGGCGGTCGGGCCGTTCGGCGCGATCAGGCGCTGGGCGTCGACCGGCAGGTCCTTGAGCGCCGCGAGCTTGGCCTCGACATTCGCGGAGGTCAGGCCGAATTCTTCGGCGGCGACCATGATCTGCACGCCCCAGAACAGGGTCTTCTCCAGCTCGGTATCGGGGCGGGAGACGAGCGCCAGCGGCTCGGTCGCCGAGCGCTGCGGAACCAGCACGTAATCGTCCGGCTTCGGCGCCAGCAGGCGGTCGGCAGCCAGCGCCGAGACCGAACTCGCGACGGCGTCGCATTTGCCGGAAAAGAAGGCCTGGAGCCGGGCGGTCTTGTCGGCGATGTTCTCGACCTTGTAGGGCAGCTTCGCTTCGCCGAACCAGTCGGCGAGATAGAGCAGGGTGGTCGAGCCCTCCTCGGCGCAGACGGTCGCGCCCGACAAGTCGGCGAGTTTGGTCATGCCGAGGCTCTTGGGCACCATGAAGCCCTGGCCGTCATAGAAGGTGGTGGTGACGAAGGAGACGCCGGGATCGGCATCGCGCGTGCCGGTCGCGGTGATGCCGCGCGAGGCGATATGGGCGCTGCCGCTGATGATCGCCTTCAGGCTGTCGGAGAAACCGATGCCGCGCAGCTCGGCCTTGCCGGCGTCGCCGAAAATCGCGACCGCGGCCATGCGGCAGAACTCGACATTGAAGCCCTGGAAGCGCCCGGCGCTGTCGGGGACCGAGAAGCCCGGCGAGTTCGGGTTCACCAGGCAGATGATCTTGCCGTCTTCCTTGACCTTGTCGAGTACCGGGCCGGCTTGCGCCACTGGTGCGACCAGGCTGAGGGTTGCCGCGGCAAGGGCCGCACGAACGATGCTGAAAGCCATCCCGATCTTCTCCCGTTCTCGACTGTCGTCGAGCTATAGAGCTGTATACAGCAACTTAGCCATACGTCAAACGCGGGCGTTGCGACGGACACGGCATTTCAGGCAGGATCGGGATGGAGGCGTCGGAGTGCGCCATTCTATTCCGTATTGTCATAACAATGCGCCGCGAATGCATTAGCCAGTGGCGCTTCGGGCGTGCCATCCTGCCGGTCTCAAGGGAGCGTCATGACGCTCCGGTTCGGCGGAGCCCGGTGTGTCAGACGACCAGAACGCCCTCTACGAGGCAGTTGAACCCTACCAGTCCCTGCGCCTGCCGGTCGGCGACGGGCATGAGCTCCATATCGACCTGAGCGGCAATCCCGACGGCATTCCCGTCGTTTTCCTGCATGGCGGGCCGGGTGGCGGCACCAAGCCAGCCCAGCGCAAGACCTTCGACCCGTCCGCCTTCCGGATCGTGACCTTCGACCAGCGAGGGGCGGGGCGCTCCAGCCCTCTGGCCGAACTCGCGGGCAATACCACCCAGACGCTGATCGCCGATCTGGAGCGCATCCGCGAGCATCTCGGCATCGAGCGCTGGCTCGTCACCGGCGGTTCCTGGGGGAGCTGCCTCGGCCTCGCCTATGGGCAGGCCCCTCCCGAGCGCTGCCTCGGCTTCCGTCTGCACGGCATCTTCATGGCCGAGCGCGCCGAGATCGACTGGTGGTTCCACGGCTCGCGCACGATCTTCCCGGACCACTGGGAGACTTTTGCCGCTTTCGTGCCGGAGGCGGAGCGCGGCGACCTGCTCGGCGCCTATTACCGCCGCCTCACCGGCCCTGATCGCGAGCAGCAACTGGCGGCTGCCGTCGCCCTGCGCACCTTCTCGGGAAAGACGCAGACCTTCCTGCCCGATGCCGAGCATGTCGCGGCGCTGACCGAGCCGGATGCCGCGCTCGCGCTCGCCCGCATCTTCACGCATTACTGCGTCAACGGCGCCTTCCTCGACCCCGGCCAGTTGCTGCGCGACGTCTCGCGCATCCGGCATCTGCCGGCCGAGATCGTGCAGGGGCGCTACGACATCGTGACGCCGATGTGTACGGCCTGGAAGCTGAAGACCGCCTGGCCCGAGGCCCGCTTTACCATCGTGACCGAAGCCAATCACGCGGCGACGCCGAGCGCGCCTGCACTGTCTCACGCTTTGCGCGATGCGACCGACCGCCTGCGCGATTCGATGCTGGCCCTCGCGGCCTGAAGGAACGACCATGTACGAAGCTGCCAGCCAGATCCGCCTGGGCATCGAGCCCTATCTCGAAATCCGCAGCGCCAAGAGCCCGGCGGTGGCGCCGGATGGCGAGCTTCTCGCCTATCTCAGCGACGAGAGCGGCACGCACCAGATCTGGCTCCGGCCGCTTGCCGGCGGGGCGCCCTGGCGCCTGACCGACATGCCTGAGCCGGTGGGGTCGATCGCCTTCAACCCGAAGAGCCGCGACCTCCTGTTCACGATGGATTGCGGCGGCGACGAGCGCCACCAGCTCTGGCTCGTGCCGGGCGCCTCGGGCGTGCCGCAGCCGCTGACGGACGATCCGACCGTGGTCCATGTCTGGGGCTGCTGGGCGCCGGACGGGCAGCGCATCGCCTTCGCCTCTAACGCGCGCGACCGCGAGCATATGGACATCTATGTGATGGACATGGCGACGCGCGCGGCGCGGCGCGTCTTCGAGGGCAGCGGCTATCGCGAGGCGGTGGCCTTCTTCCCCGACGGACGCTCGCTGCTGGTCGCCGACGCGACCCATGCGATGAACGATCAGGACCTCTATCGGCTCGATCTCGAAAGCGGGGCGCGCGAGGCGCTGCTGCCGCATGAGGGCCGCGCCCGCTATGCCGCGAACCGGATGAAGAAGGACGGCAGCGGCTTCTTCTCGATCACCGACCAGGGCCGCGAGTTCCTCAGCGTGGCGTTCCGGTCGGCGGCTGACGGCACGCTGAGCTGGATCGTCGAACGCGACGGGCAGGATATCGAGGCGGTGGCGCTCGCGCCGGACCAGAACCGCCTGGCCTATGTCGCGAATGATCGCGGCTGGAATCGCATCTTCGTGCGCGAGATCGCCGGCGGGGCAGAGTTCGAGGTCGAGGGTTTTCCCGCCGGCTCGGTCGGCTCCGTCGCCTGGCTGCCGGATGGTTCGGGGCTCGTCTTCCCGCTCGACGGCTCGACTTCGTCGCCGGATATCTGGCGCTTCGACATCGCTACGAAGCAGGTCAAGCGCCTGACCGATGCCTCGAAGGCGGGGCTCGATCCCGCTGGATTCGTCGAGCCGACGGTCGCGAATACCAAGAGCTTCGACGGGCTCGAGGTGCCGTTCTTCGTCTATCGGCCGCGTGGCAAGGCGCCGGAAGGCGGCTATCCGGCAGTCGTCGTCGTACATGGCGGGCCTGAAGCGCAGTGGACCCCGATCTTCCGGGCCGATCTGCAGTTCTTCCTGAGCCAGGGCATCATGGTGATTGCGCCCAACGTGCGCGGCTCGACCGGCTATGGCCGCAGCTACCATCATCTCGACGACAAGCATCTGCGCATGGACAGCGTCGCCGATCTCAAGGCGGTCAGGCTGTGGCTGCGGGAGCAATCCGACGTGAACGATGACCGCGTCGCGGTCTACGGCCGTTCCTATGGCGGCTTCATGGTGCTGGCGGCGCTGACCGAGCAGCCGGATTTGTGGAAGGTCGGGATCGAGTTCTACGGCATCGCCAATTTCCTGACGCTGCTGGAGACGACCGGGCCGTGGCGGCGCTATCTGCGCGCGGTGGAATATGGCGATCCGGTTGCCGACCGCGAGAACCTGATCCGCTTCTCGCCGATCCACAAGCTCGACCAGATCCGCGTGCCGCTCTTCGTCGCGCAGGGCTTCGACGATCCGCGCGTGCCGCCGGGCGAGAGCGAGATGGTCTATTCGGTGCTGCGCGGCCTCGGCCGTCCGGTCGAATACGTGCGAATCCCGCATGAGGGCCATGGCTTCGCCCGGATCGAGAACCGGCGCACCGTCTTCGGCGGCGTGGCCCGTTTCCTGCGAGAGCATCTCTGAAAGAGGACCGACCCATGCAGAATTCCGAGATCATCTGGGAGCTGGTCGATGCGAAGCGGCAGCCTTTCGAGGCGCTGAGCGACCGCGTCTGGGGCATGCCCGAGATCGCCTATACCGAATATGGCTCGGTCGCCGAGCATATCGCCATGCTCAAGGAGCAGGGCTTCCGCATCACCGAGAACGTCGCTGGCATCCCGACCGCGGTGATGGGCGAGGCGGGCGAGGGCGGCCCGGTCATCGCGATCCTCGGCGAGTACGACGCGCTGCCGGGCCTGAGCCAGGAGGCGAATATCGCCGAGCCGAAGCCGGTCGAGGCCGGCGGCCACGGCCATGGCTGTGGCCACAACATGCTGGGCTCGGCCGCGCTGCTGGCGGCGACCGCGGTGAAGGACTGGCTCGCCAAAACCGGCCGGCCGGGGCGCGTGCGCTATTTCGGCTGCCCCGCGGAAGAGGGCGGCGCCGCCAAGGCCTTCATGGTCCGCGCAGGCGCGTTCGACGATGTCGATGTCGCGATCTCCTGGCATCCGGCCTCGATGACCAAGGTCGACGATGCGCTCTCGCTCGCCAATACCCGGATGGATTTCCAGTTCACAGGTCGCGCCTCGCATGCGGCCGCCGCGCCCCATCTCGGCCGCTCGGCGCTCGATGCGGTGGAGTTGATGAATGTCGGCGTCAACTACATGCGCGAGCATGCGCCGTCCGACGCTCGCATCCACTATGCCTATCTCGATGCCGGCGGCATCGCGCCGAACGTCGTGCAGGCCTCGGCCAAGGTGCGCTACGCCATCCGGGCGCGCGACCTCGCCGGTATGCTGGAGCTCAACGAGCGCGTGAAGAAGATCGCCGAGGGCGCCGCTTTGATGACCGAGACCACGGTCTCGATCTCGATCATGAGCGCGGTCTCCAACATGCTCGGCAACACGCCGCTAGAAGACGCGATGTTCAAGAACATCGACCGGCTCGGCCCCGTACCCTTCGACGCAGCCGACAAGGCCTATGCGGCCAAGATCCAGGCTACGCTCGGCCCGGCCGATATCCTCAACGACTATCGCCGCACCGGCATCCCCCCGCGCGAGGACACGCCGCTCTGCGATTTCGTCGTGCCGCAAGGCACGCGCGGCGTGCCGATGATCGGCTCGACCGATGTCGCCGACGTGAGCTGGAAGGTGCCGACCATCCAGGCCAGGGTCGCGACCCATGCGATCGGCACACCCGGCCATTCCTGGCAGATAACGGCGCAGGGCAAGGCGCCGGCCGCGCACAAGGGCATGGTCCATGCCGCCAAGATCATGGCGGCGACGGCTGTCGACGTGATCAGCGACGAGACGCTGCTGGCGCGGGCCAAGAAGGACCATCAGGAGCGGGTGACGCAGACGCCCTATGTCTGCCCGATCCCGGCCGAGGTGAAGCCGCCGATCAAGCCGCGGCCCCAGGCCGCCTGAACCGGGTACACGGGAGCAGCATGAACGGTTGCTCCAGCCGGCCGATACGTTTTCAATCAAACAACAAACCAAAGAGCGGGACAGAGATCATGGCCAACCAGAATCACGAGACCGGAACCAAGCGACGCCTCGCCGGGAGCAGGCTTCTCTCGGCGGCTGCAGCCGCCGCCCTCTGCGCGGGTGCGGGCGCCGCCATCGCGGCGACGCCGAAGAACGCGCTGGTGATGGCCTGGAACATCGACGCGATCAGCACCTTCGATCCCGCCCAGGTCGGCGAGGTCGTCACCAACGAGGTCCTGCAGAACACCTGCGACACGCTGGTCGATTTCGATCCGGCCGACGAGCGCAAGGTCGTGCCGAGCTTCGCCTCGCGCTGGGACGTCTCGCCGGACCGCAAGGAGATCACCTTCCACCTGCAGAAGGGCGCGAAGTTCCCGTCCGGAAACCCGGTCACGGCCGAGGACGTCGCCTGGTCGATGCACCGCGTCGTCAAGCTGAACTTCGGCAATGCCGCGACGTTGACCGAGTACGGCTTCACCAAGGACAATGTCGAGCAGACCATCGTCGCGGGTAACGACACGGTCACGCTCAAGCTCGACAAGCCCTATCCGACGACGCTGGTTCTGCAGGCGATCGGCGCCAACCGGGTGTCCATGATCATGGACAAGAAGACCCTGATGGCGAACGAGCAGGGCAGCGATCTCGGCAACAAGTATCTCGCGACCCGCACGGCCTGCGTCGGCCCCTACAAGCTGACGCGCTGGAATGCCGGCGAGTCGATCGTGCTGGAGGCGAACGAGAACTACTGGGGCAAGGCGCCGGCCCTGAAGCGCGTGCTGATCCGCCATGTCGCCGAGCCCGGCACCCAGCGCCTGCTGCTCAGCCAGGGCGATGTCGACGTAGCGCGCGACCTGACCCCCGAGGATCTGCGGGACCTCGAAGGATCGAAGGATATCGCGATCGAGAAGGTGCTGCGGCCGCAGTTGTTCTACTGGGGCTTCAACGTCGCGGACGGTCCGTTCTCCAAGGAGAAGGTGCGCCTCGCGATGCGCTACCTGATCGATTATGAGGGCCTCGGCAAGACGGTCATGACCCATCTCGGCGTGCCGCGCGCCAGCTTCGCCCAGCTCGGCGCCGTCGGCGCGCTGGACGAGAAGGAAGGGCAGCCCTTCAAGCTCGATCTCGACAAGGCCAAGCAGCTCCTGACCGAAGCCGGCTATGCCAACGGCTTCGAGGCGAGCGTGCTGTTCGGCACGCTGCCGCATGCCAACCCGATCGCCCAGAGCGTGCAGCAGAACGCCGCCAAGATCGGGGTCAAGCTCTCGCTGGAGCGGATGGCGAATGCCCAGCTCTTCAGCAAGGTGCGCGGGCGTGAATACCAGTCGGCGATGCTCGCCTGGCAGACCGGCGTGCCGGATGCTCATGGCAATGCGTCCCGCCTCGTCTTCAACCCCGACAACCGGCTGGAAGCCAAGCAGACCCAGTATCCGAGCTGGCGCTCGGCCTATCAGGACCTCGAGCTGAACAAACAGATCGACGCGGCCCTGCTGGAGCCCGACACGGCCAAGCGCGACGCGCTTTACGCCACGATCCAGAAGGAGGTGATGGCCAAGGGACCGATGGCCTTCATGTTCCAGATGAACAGCGTCGCCGGCGTGCGCAAGGACCTGAAGTCGTGGACCTGGAACGGCTTCCGCACCTATTACGAGCGCGCTGCCAAGTAAGGCCATCTGCAAGCAAGGCCATCGCCATGTCCCGGACCGCCACCGCGGCACCCGGCCTGAGCTCCGATCCAGGACGGACCATCCTTCCGTCCTGGCTCAAGGCTTCCGGCCGAACGCTCGTCTCCTTCGCCGTCACCCTGCTCGGGCTGGCGGCGTTGACCTTCTTCATCGGCCGCCTGCTGCCGCTCGATCCCGTCGTCGCCGTGCTCGGCGACAACGTGACCCAGGAAGCCTATCAGGCGATGTACAAGCAGCTCGGTCTCGACCAGCCGCTCTACATCCAGTTCGGCCGCTATCTCTGGGGCGTGCTGCAGCTCGATTTCGGGATGGCGCTGACCACCGGCAAGCCGGTGATGGCCGATATCGCCCGCGTCTTCCCGGCGACGATCGAACTCGCCAGCGTGGCGATCGTGATCGGCACCAGCTTCGGCATTCCGCTCGGCGTGCTCTCGGCGATGTATCGCGGCTCCTGGCTCGACCAGATCGTCCGGGTCGTCGGCCTGATCGGCTATTCCGCACCGAATTTCTGGCTCGGCCTGATGGGGCTCGTGCTGTTCTACGCGACGCTGGGCTGGGTCGGCGGGCCGGGCCGCATCGACTTCACCTATGAGTTCGACCTCGAACCCGTCACCGGCTTCCTGCTGATCGACAGCCTGCTCGCCGGCAACTGGGACATGTTCGTCAACGCCGTGTCGCACATCATCCTGCCGGCCTCGATCCTGGCCTTCAGCTCGCTCGCCTATATCAGCCGCATGACCCGCAGCTTCATGATGGAGCAGCTCGGCCAGGAATACGTGGTGACGGCGCGGGTGAAGGGCCTGTCCTGGGCGCGCACGGTCTGGGGCCATGCCTTTCGCAACATCGCCGTGCAGGTGGTGACCGTGGTCGCGCTCTCCTACGCCTTCCTGCTCGAAGGCGCGGTGCTGACCGAGACGGTCTTCGCCTGGCCCGGCTTCGGCCGCTACCTGACCAATGCGCTGCTCGCCGGCGACATGAATGCCGTCGTCGGCTGCACGCTGCTCGTCGGCGTCATCTTCGTCACGCTCAACCTGTTGTGCGACCTGCTCTACCGGGTCTTCGACCCACGGACCCGCTGAGACATGGCCATGGCACCCCAACCCATCGACCAGGCCAACGGGCGAGGCCTCAAGGCCTGGCTCGCGGCGCCCGTCCCGTCCTCGCCCTTCCAGGCGCGGATGCAGCAACTCTCGCTGAAATGGTGGCGGCTCAGGGCCAACCCCGCCGCCATGTTCGGCCTCGCCGTCATCGTGCTGATCGTGCTGGTGGCGCTGTTCGCGCCGCTGGTCGCGACGCATGACATCTACGCACAGGACCTGACGAAGCGCCTGCAAAGGCCCTCCGGCGCGCATTGGTTCGGCACCGACGAACTCGGCCGCGACATCTTCAGCCGGCTGGTCTTCGGCGCGCGGATCACGCTCTACATCGCCATGCTGACGGCGGTGATCGCGGCGCCGCTCGGACTGATCGTCGGCACCACCTCCGGCTATCTCGGCGGCTGGGTCGATACCGTGCTGATGCGCATCGTCGACATCTTCCTGGCTTTCCCGAGCCTCGTGCTGGCGCTCGCCTTCGTCGCGGCGCTGGGGCCCAGCATCGACCATGCGATCATCGCGATCGCGCTCGCCGCCTGGCCGCCGATCGCGCGCCTGGCGCGAGCCGAGACGCTGTCGATCCGCAAGTCCGACTATATCGCGGCGGTCCGCCTGCAGGGCGCGTCGCCGCTTAGGATCATCCTCGGCCATGTCGTGCCGATGTGCATCCCCTCCGTCGTGGTGCGTATCACGCTCAGCATGGCGTCGATCATCCTGACGGCGGCCGGTCTCGGCTTCCTCGGCCTGGGCGCGCAGCCGCCGAGCCCGGAATGGGGCGCGATGCTGGCCTCGGGCCGCGAGTTCATCCTGACCAATGGCTGGATCGCCGGCATTCCCGGCCTCGCCATCCTGATCACCAGCCTGGCCTTCAACCTGTTCGGCGACGGCCTGCGCGATATCCTGGATCCGCGTCATGGATAAGCCGCTGCTGGAGGTCGAGGACCTCTCCGTCACCTTCAAGGGCGCGCATCGCTCGGTTCAGGCGGTGCGCGGCATCTCCTTCAGCGTCGGCCGCGAGAAGGTCGGCATCGTCGGCGAATCCGGCTCCGGCAAGTCGCTGACCGGGCGCACGATCCTGAAGCTGACGCCGAAGGCGGCGACGATCGCCGCCAGGAAGCTCTCCTTCGACGGGATCGACCTGCTCGCCGCCAGCGAGCGCCAGATGCGCAGCATCCGCGGCAACCGCATCTCGATGATCCTGCAGGACCCGAAATTCTCGCTCAATCCGCTGATGCGGGTCGGCGAGCAGATCACCGAGGCCTACCGGCTGCACCACAAGGTCGGCGGCAAGGAGGCGGAAGCCAAAGCGCTCGCCATGCTGGAGGCCGTGAAGATCCGCGACCCCGCGCGCGTCTTCAAGCTCTTCCCGCACGAGGTCTCGGGCGGCATGGGCCAGCGCATCATGATCGCGATGATGCTGATCCCGGAGCCGGACCTGATCATAGCGGACGAGCCGACCTCGGCGCTCGACGTCACGATCCGGCGGCAGGTGCTGAGCATCCTCGACGAACTGGTGACGCGGCGCGGCGCCGGGCTGATCTTCATCAGCCACGATCTCAATCTCGTGGCGGATTTCTGCGACCGCGTGCTTGTGATGTATGCCGGCCGCATCATGGAGGACATCCCGGCGCGCGAACTGCGCAATGCGCGCCATCCCTACACGCGCGCGCTGCTCGACAGCCTGCCGCGTCTCGACCGGCAGGCCGACATGCTGCAGGTGCCGAGCCGCGATCCGGCCTGGCTGGACGGGCCGACCCTGCAGAGCGGGAGCCGGGCATGAGTGCTGTCGACACGACACCGGCGGCGAACCGCCCGGCCGCGCTGACGGTCAGCCATCTCTCGGTCATTTTCGGCCGGGGCGCCTCGGCCCTGAAGGCCGTAGACGACGTCTCGTTCACGCTTGGGCATGGCGAGGCCTTCGGGCTGATCGGCGAATCCGGCTGCGGCAAGTCGACGGTGCTGCGCGCGCTTGCCGGCCTCAACAGCGAGTATGGCGGTTCGATCGCTTTCCATGACCGCGAGGTGCCGCACAAGCGCGACAAGGCCTTCTTCCGGCGCGTACAGATGGTGTTCCAGGACCCCTATGCCTCGCTGCATCCGCGCAAGATGGTGCAGAATGTGCTGGCCGAGCCGCTGAAGATCCACGGCTTCGACCGGCCGCAGGAGCGCATCGACGAGATCCTGACCGCCGTCGGCCTCGGGCCGTCCTTCCGCTACCGCTTCCCGCACGAGCTTTCGGGCGGGCAGCGCCAGCGCGTCGCGATCGCGCGTGCGCTCATCATCGAGCCGGAACTGCTGCTGCTGGACGAGCCGACCTCGGCGCTCGACGTCTCCGTGCAGGCGGAAATCCTCAATCTGCTGAAGCAGCTCAGGCGCGACCGCGACCTCACCTATCTCATGGTCAGCCATGATCTCGCGGTGGTGACGCATCTCTGCGAGCGCGTCGCGATGATGAGCGAGGGCCGCATCCTCGAGGAGATGAGCGCGGCGGATGTTCGGGCCGGACGGGCGCATGAGCCCTATACGCGCGAGTTCCTCGAAGCGAGCGTCGGCTATCGCCCGATCGCGTAGGCGGACGGGCTGCGGAGGATCATGGGATGGATGAGGCGGGAATGATGGGTAAAGCCCGGGGTGCGGAGCATTGGCCGGCGAAGGACTGGGAGAGCGTCGCGCCGGAGACGGCCGGCTGGTCGCGCGAGGGGCTCGACCGGGCCTGGCGCTATGCCGACACCATTTCGACGGCGACGCTGATGATCGTGCAGGGCGGGCGCGTGGTGGTGAGCCGCGGCGACCTCGCCCATCGCTACCAGTGCCATTCCGTCCGCAAGAGCTTCCTCAGCGCCCTGATCGGCATCCATGAGGAGGCCGGCCGGATCGACATGTCGCGGACGCTCGCCGATCTCGGCATCGACGACAAGGAAGGACTGAGCGAGCAGGAGAAGGCCGCGACGATCTACGATCTGCTGACGGCGCGCTCCGGCATCTTCCACCCGGCCGGCTACGAATCCCCCTGGATGAAGTCGATCAAGCCGCCGCGCCATTCGCAGCCGCCGGGCGCCTTCTGGTTGTATAACAACTGGGACTTCAATGCGCTGGGCACGATCTTCACCGCGCTGACCGGCGCCGGCATCCACGACGATTTCCTGGCGCGGATCGGCCGCCCGCTCGGCATGGAGGATTTCCGCCTCGACGGCGAGCGCCGCGACGGCTGGCTGGAGCCGGACGATTGCTCCGTTCATCCGGCCTATCCGTTCCGGATGTCGACGCGCGACCTCGCCCGCTTCGGCCTGATGTTCCTGCGCCAGGGCCGCTGGCAGGATGAGCAGGTCATCCCGGCCAACTGGGTCGCCACCAGCGTTTTGCCGCTCTCCGATGCCGGGCCGCGCGGCGGCTATGGTTACATGTGGTGGACGGAGCGTTCGGGTGCGGGCTTCCCCGGCGTCGTGCTGCCGGCCGGCAGCTATAGCGCGCAGGGCGTCGGCGGGCAGTATTGCCTGGTCATCCCGTCGCTCGACCTCGTGATCGTCCACCGCGTCAACACCGACATCAAGGGCACGGAGGTCAGCCGCTTCGCCTTCGGCCGCCTGCTGCGCCTGATCCTCGAAGCCCGCCAGCCCGGGTGAGAGCAGATCACGCTATCGCCGACACGGGCGCGCGGGCAGGGCTTTCCGGCCTGGTCGCCCGGCTGCTCTCGCTGACGGCCGCCCAGAATTGCTCGACGGGGAGGCGGCCCTGCTGCCTGGCCCGATAGAGCCGGATTTCGGCGGAGACGTACCAGGAGGTATCGGCGGCCGGCACGAGCTGGCCGCTGCGCAATTCCTCGATCACCAGGCTCTCCGGCACCCAGGCGACGCCGCGTCCGGCCAGGACCATGGCCTTGAGACCGACCGACATCGGGTTCTCGTAGACGGTCACAAGGGGTGTCGGCCGCTCGGCGAAGAGCAGGGCGAGCCGCCGCGCGAAGAAGGTCGAGCTGCCATAGCTCAACAGCCGCACCGGCGCGTCGCCGCAGCGGAAGGCATGGACGGGTTCGCCATTGCCGTCGGCGATCGAGACGGGGATCGCCCGCTCGCTGCCGAGGCGGCGATAGATGAAAAGCTCGGGATCGAGCTCCGGCATTACGGAGTCGTGCGCATAGGTCAGCAGGAAATCGCAGTCGCCCCGATTGAGCAATGCGACATTGCCGTCGAAGGAGGAGCGCTGGTCGCAGAATCGCGTCTTCAGGGGGCCGAGCGTCTCTTCCATGCGGCGGATGAGGCCGGGGAAATACGTCAGCGACAGGGTGTTCAGCGTGGAGAAGATGAGCGTTTCCGCGGCATCCTCGTGCTGTTGACGCAATTCCTGCCGCGCGACCTGAATTTGCCTCAGGATTTCCTGCGCCCGCGGCAGGAAGGTCCGGCCCGCCTCGGTGAGGCGGATCGGATAGCTGCTGCGATCGAAGAGCGGCGAGCCGAGCCAATCCTCGAGTTGCTTGACCCGGCGGCTCAGAGCCGATTGCGTGATGTTGCGCTCACGGGCGGCGCGCGAGAAGCTGAGCGTGGTCGACAGGCTCAGCATGTCCTCCAGCCATTTCAGCTCCATCGCTGCTCCTCCGCGCCCATGGCAGGATGGCATGGCGGCTCCGGCCGCGCCAGAAGCGGGCCGGGACATGAGGACGCAGTGGCAGCCGCGCTAGCGCGCGGCCTCGACTTCGCGCAGGCAGATCTTCAGCCGGTCGAGGATCATCTCGACATCGTCGGCGCCGATCGTCAGCGGTGGACGGATCTTCAGGATGTTGTCAGCCGGCCCCTCGCGCCCGACGAGGATGCGCATCTCGCGCAGGCGGTTCATGACATGGGCCGCCGCATCGGTCGCGGGCTCCAGCGTTTCGCGATCCGTGACCAGCTCCAGCCCGAGGAAGAGGCCGATGCCACGCACGTCGCCGACGCAAGGGTATTGCTCGGCGAGTTCGCGCATGCCGGCGAGCAGCTTGTCGCCCATCGCCTTGGCATTGGCCGAAAGTCCTTCCTCCTCGACGATATCCAGCACTTCCGAGGCAATGCGGCAGGAGAGGTTCGAGCCGCCGAATGTCGAGAAATATTCCGGTCCTTCGGCGAAGCGCTCGGCGATGGCGCGGGTGGTGATGACGGCGCCGATCGGGTGGCCGTTGCCGAGCGGCTTGCCGAGCACGACGATGTCTGGCCGCACGCCCTGCTGCTCGAAGCCGAAATAATAGTCGCCGAGGCGGCCGAGCCCGGTCTGAACCTCATCGGCGATGCAGATGCCGCCTGCGGCGCGGATGCGCTCGTAGACCGCCGCGAGATAGCCGGGCGGCGGGATGATCTGGCCGCCGACGCTCGGGAAGGTCTCGGCGATGAAGCCCGCGACCTTGCCGCCACGTTCAGCGATGGCAGCGAGCGCGCCATCGACCTGCTCGGCGTAGTGCAGCGCCCGGTCGGCATCGTCGCGGCGGAAGCGGCCGCGATAATCGTCGGCGACGTCGACGAGCTGTACCCAGGGCTTGCGGCCGCCCATGTTCGGCTTGTTGAATTTGTAGGCGGAGATGTCGATCGCGCCGGTGGTGTTGCCGTGATAGCCGTGATCGGGCGTGACGATGTCGTAGCCGCCGCTGGCCGCGCGGGCGAGGCGCAAAGCCAGTTCGTTCGCCTCCGAGCCGGAATTGACGAAGAAGCAGACCTCCAGCTCCTTGGGCAGCTTTGCCGTCAGGCGTTCCGCCAGCGCCATCGGTGCTGGGTGCAGGTAGCGCGTGTTGGAGTTCATCCGCGCCAGCTGGTCCATCGCGACCTTGCGGATGCGCGGATGGGCGTGGCCGACATGGGGAACGTTGTTATAGGCGTCGAGATAGGGCCGGCCCATCGCGTCGAAGAGATGGTGGCGCCAACCGCGCAGGAAGGTGACCGGCTGCTTGTAACTGAGCTTGAGATTGGCACTGAGCCGGGCCTTGCGCTCGGCCAGCAGCGCGGCCTCGTCGATCGCCTGATAGGCGACGACCTCGTCGGGCAGGTTGAGCAGGGCGGCAGGGTTCGGGCAGATCGCCTGCCAGAGCGCCCAGTCGTCGGGATCGGCGACGCCCGGCCAATCATGGCCCATGCCGTCCAGCGTCAGCGCGAGCTGGAAATGCAGATGGGGCTCCCAGCCGCCATTCTCCTCGGCCGGGCCGAGTTTGGCGAAGGCCTCGCCGGCCGCGATCTCCTGGCCTGGCTTCAGCTTGGCTGCGCCATCGGCGGCAAGATGGCCGTAGAGCGTATGGAAGACGTCGCCCTCGGGCGTGCGGTGTTCGAGGATGACGACGCCGCCATAGTCGAGATGACCCTTGCGGTTCTCCGCCAGCGCGACCTTGCCGGCGAGAGGCGCGCACACCGGTTCGCCCGCCGGTCCGAAGACATCGACCGCCATATGGATTGTGCGGCGATTGGATGCGAGCCAGCGGCCCTTGCGGAAGGCCTTGTCGGTATAGACCAGACGCGGCTCGCCATACTGGCCGAGCCACCATTCCTGGGTGATGCCGAGCCCGGTGCCGAGATTGCGGGCCTCGTCGGCGCGCAGGTCGAACGGGTTCTGCGGGATCGTGGCTTCGGCGACGCCGAGCGAGCCCACCGGCAGGCCATCGAGCGCCCGGCCGAGCACGGGGGCGAAGCTGCCCCGCTGCGCGGCGATCCAGCTCGCGATGCGGCCGGCGGCATCGGTGACGGGCAGGCCGCAGGCATTGCGCAGGCGCGCGCCCATCAGCTCGCCGTCGATGGCGGGGTTTTCGAGGAGCCGCCAGGCCGGGGCCTGCGAGATCGTGACATAGGGGTCGTTCGGGCGGCCCTTGGCCTCGATCGTCGAGTTCACGACGCTGACGGCGAGGCGCATCCGGACGAGCGGCCAGATCAGGCCGATCTCCTCGGTGCTCAGGGGCGAGACGCCGTGATAGCCGGCGACGAAGGCCGCGAGCGCTGCTTCCGGCGTCTCGTGGTCGAGGATGGCGTAAGCTGCGGCGATGGCGATCTCGCAGACGCGCGGACCATTGGTCATGTCGCCAAAATCGATCAGGCCGCTGATCCGGGCAGGCTCGCCGAGGCTCGGCTGGACGAGGATGTTGAAGTCGTTGAGGTCGTTATGGATGGTCTGGCGCGGCAGCGTGTCGAGCGCGGGCTTGAGGGCCTCGAAGGCCGCGACGATCCCCGCCACCAGCGTGCGGCGCGAACCTTCCAGCACGTCGAGATGCGGCTTGATCCAGCCGGCCTCGGTCAGATCCCATTTTGCGGCATCCGGCGCGGCAGTCACCTTGAAGTCGCGCAGTGCGAGATCGAGACGCGCTGTCAGTGCGCCGAGTTCGGCGAGAACGGCGGGCGGCTGCGGCCCGGCTTCGCCCATCGGAATGCCGGGGAAGGCGCGCTGGACCCAGACCATGCGCTGCTGGCCCTGAGCATCCGCGACCTCCTGCCAGAAGCGCTTGCCTTCGGCGGGGAGGAGGCGTGGCAGCGGGAGTGTCGGATCGGCGGCGAGGGCGTGACTGATCGCGGCGCATTGCTGGTCAACGAGGGCGGACTCACCCTGCGGGCGCATCGCCTTGACGATGACGTCGCCCTCGCTGGTCCGGCCGCGGAAGTTGAGGTCGTATTCGCCGCCGAGCTGCCGCAGCCCGCCAGCGATGCCGAACTGCTCGGCCACCTCACGCAACCAGACGTGTTCCATCATCTCTCCCCCGTCGCGAAGCTGCTGCGGCTTCGCGCTCGTTTCCTCAGGTCGATCGAATCGACCGACGCCGTCATCCATAGCCAGAAAGGTGGCCGGTTTGCTCCCGCAAAGTTTGCGGGGCGGCCGCTGTTGGGATGCGCTGGGCGAGGGCGCTTGTCATTCCGGGGCGTGCCGAAGGCGCGAGCCCGGAACCCACGACCGGGTGAGACATTCCATGCCGTGTTGCTGGCCGTTCGCCCAGTCGTGGGTTCCGGGTTCTTCGCTGTGCGAAGCCCCGGAATGACAACTAGGCTTGGACCGGCTTGTCGGACAACCAGCGCTGCTTTGCCCGCTCGATAGCCTCGCGCACCGTATCGGGAGCTGTGCCGCCATAGCTGCGGCGGCTGCGGACGGAGTGCTCCGGCGCCAGCACCGCGAAGACCGTTTTATCTATGCGCGCATCGACCGAGCGCATGGCGTCGAGATCGAGCGCCTGCAGGGTGCAGCCCCTGGCCTCGGCCAGCGCGACGATGCGGGCCGTGATGTGATGGGCGTCGCGGAAGGGGATGCCGGCCTCGCGCACCAACCAGTCGGCGAGGTCGGTCGCGGTCGGGAAGCCGCGATCGAGGAAGGCGCGCATGCCCTCGGGGCGCACGGTCAGGTCGCGGACCATGCCGGTGGTGGCCGCGACGCAGAGCTCGACGGTCTCCAGCGCGTCGAACATCGGCTCCTTGTCCTCCTGCATGTCCTTCATGAAGGTCATGGGCAGGCCCTTCACCATCACCAGCATGGCGGTGAGCGAGCCGACGACGCGGCCGGTCTTGCCACGCACCAGCTCGGCGGCGTCCGGGTTGCGCTTCTGCGGCATGATCGAGGAGCCGGTGGTGAAAGCGTCCGACAGCGCGATGAAGCGGAAGCCGTCGCTGCACCAGAGCGTGATCTCCTCGTTGAGGCGCGAGAGATGCACGGCCAGCATCGAGCAGCAGAACAGGAGTTCGCAGATATGGTCGCGCGCGCCGACCGAATCCATCGAGTTCTCGGTCGGCCGGGCGAAGCCGAGCTCGGCCGCCGTGAACTGCCGGTCGATCGGGAAGGCCGTGCCGGCGAGCGCGGCGGCGCCGAGTGGCGAGACGTTGGTGCGCTGGCGGGCGCCGGCCAGACGCTCGCGGTCGCGGCCGAACATCTCGACATACGCCATCAGGTGATGGCCAAAGGTCACGGGCTGGGCGACCTGCATATGGGTGAAGCCCGGCATAATGGTCTCGGCATGCTCGCTTGCGCGCGCGATCAGCGCCTGCTGCAAGTCGCGGATGGTGCCGTCGAGAGCATCGATCGCGTCGCGCATCCAGAGGCGGACATCGGTGACGGCCTGGTCGTTGCGGCTGCGGGCGGTATGCAGGCGTCCTGCGGGCTCGCCGATGATCTCCTTGAGGCGTGCTTCCACGTTCATGTGGATGTCCTCAAGATCGATGCTGAACTGGAGTTCGCCGCGATCGATCTCGCCGCGGATCTGGTCGAGCCCGGCCTGGATGCGCTCGTTGTCGGCGCCGGCGATGATGCCCTGGCGGGCCAGCATCGCGGCGTGGGTCTTGGATGCGGCGATGTCCTGCCGGTAAAGCCGATAGTCGAAACCGATCGAGGGGTTGATCTTGCGCATCACATCGGCCGGCGCGGTGGTGAAGCGCCCGCCCCACATCTTGTTGGCACCGGGGTTCTGGTCGGACATGATGGGGCTCTCCGGGAGCGGCTGTGACGTCGCCACCAAGGGATAGCAATCACGGTTTGGACTGTAAATTCCAAAATCGACCTTGACGTCCAAATAATGCCCATCATACTCGCAGGCAGATGCGGCGGATCGGCCGGCGCGGGACGGGCAGCATGAAGATCGAAGAATTCACCCTGGAGCGCATCCAGTCGCTCTACGAGAACACCGTCGAGTTCAATCTCTCCGATAGCGGCGTCCATCCCTACTCGCTGAACGAACTGCTCAGCGCCGAGCAGCGCGCCAAGCTGATGGAGGTCGAGCTCGGTTACGGCTGGACCAATGGCGCGGTCGAACTGCGCGAGGACATCGCCAAGCTCTATTGCAACCGGACCTCGGACGAGGTGATCGTCACCAACGGCTCGGCCGAAGCCAATTTCCTGATGGTGATGTCGCTGATCGAGCCGGGCGACGAGATCGTCGTCTTCGTGCCGAACTACCTGCAGATCTGGGGCTGGGCGCGGGCGATCGGCGCCACCGTCAAGGAAGTGAAGCTGCGCGAGGAGCTGGGCTGGACGCCCGATCTCGACGAGGTCCGCCGGGCGATCACGCCGCGCACCAAGCTGATGACGATCTGCAACCCGAACAACCCGACCGGCAGCCTGCTCTCGCGGGAGACGATGGACGCGCTGGTCGAAATCGCCCGCGCGCAGGGCTGCTATCTCCATGCCGACGAGGTCTACAAGGGCGCCGAGCTCGAAACCGACGAGCCGCCCAGCTTCGCCGATCTCTACGAGAAGGCGATCATCACCAGCGGGCTCTCCAAGGCGATGGCGCTGCCCGGCCTGCGTATCGGCTGGTTGGTCGGGCCGGCCAGGGACATCTACATGGCCTGGCAGAACAAGGATTACACCTCGATCACGACGAGCGCGCTGAGCGAGCATATCGCCCGGATCGTCATCCAGCCGGCGAAGCGCGCCGAAATCCTGCAGCGCAGCAAGACCATCCTGCGAGAGAACCTCGCACTGCTGACGAACTGGGTGAAGGCGAATGACGAGTTCTTCTCCTTCGTGCCGCCCAAGGCCGGCGGCATGGCCTTCATCAAATACAGTCACTCGATGAATTCGACCGAGCTCGTCCATCGTCTGCGTGAGGAGCGCGGGATCATGCTGCTGCCGGGCGATGTGTACGGGATGGATGGCTATATCCGCATCGGTATCGGCGCGCCCGGCGATCATCTCTCGGCGGGTCTGGAGCGCCTGAGCGACTATCTCAAGTCGCAACCGCGCTGACGGAGCGGGCATGACGCCGGAACTCGCCCCTTACTTGCCTGTCTGCGATGCGGTGGCGCTGCTGTTCCGGCCGCATGCCGAGGTCGTGCTGCACGATCTCGGTACGCAGAGCGTCGTGCATATCGCCGGCAATTTCTCGCAGCGCGTGTTGGGCGAGCCGTCTCTGCTCGACGAGATCGGCTTCGATCCGGACGAGACGATCATCGGCCCCTATGAGAAGGTGAACTGGGACGGCCGGCGGCTGAAATCGATCAGCATCGTGCTCTCGGCCGGAGCAAAGGCGATCGGCGTACTCTGCATCAATGTCGATGTCTCGCAGTTTCATGCGCTGATGCAGACCTTGTCCGCCTTGGCGACGGTGCCGGCCGGCGTCGAGAAGCCCCAGGCGCTGTTCAAGGAAGACTGGCACGAGCGGATCAACGAGTTCGTGCAGCAATGGACGCAAAGTCGCGGGCTTGCCGTAACCAGCCTCAGCCGCGCCGAGAAGCGCGAGCTGGTGGCGGACCTTGCCGCCAACGGCGCCTTCGGTGGCCGCAATGCAGCCGCCTATATCTCGCGCATCCTCGGGCTCGCCCGCGCGACCGTCTACAACTACCTCAACCAGGCCAACGAGACCCCGGATGCTTGACCTGTCGCGTGCGGAGATCGAGGCCGCTGTCGATCTCGACCGGGCCTTCGTCGCGCTGGAGGAGGGGTTCAAGGCCGCCGCCGCCGGCAAGGTGCAGATGCCGCCTGTCGGCTATCTCGGCTTCCCCGCTCATAACGGCGACTGCCATATCAAGTTCGGCCATATCGCTGGGGATCCGATCTTCGTCGTGAAGATTGCGACGGGGTTCTACGACAACCCGGCCAAGGGCCTGCCGACGACGAGCGGTATGATGATCGCGCTCTCGGCCGAGACCGGCGCGGTGGTCGCGATGCTGCGCGACGAGGGCTGGCTGACCGATCTGAGGACCGCGCTGGCCGGTGCCATCGCGACGCGGGCCGGGATGCGGGCCGATGCGCGCCGGATCGGGATCGTGGGCGCCGGGACGCAGGCGCGGTTCCAGATTCGTGCCGCCGCGCATCTGCTGCGCGAGCGGGAGCCGCTTTTCGCGGTGTGGGCGCGCTCGCCGGAGAAGCTGGCGGTGTTGAGGCGCGACCTCGAAGGCGAGGGCATCACCGTCGAGCCGGTGGCGGAGCTGGAGGCGCTGTGTGCGCAATCGGATGCGCTGATCACGGTGACACCGGCGGCCCAGCCGATCATCCGCGACGATTGGGTCAAGCCGGGGACGCATATCACCGCGCTCGGCGCCGATGCTCCGGGGAAGCAAGAGCTGGATACGGCATTGGTGGCGCTCGCCGATACCCGCATCGCGGATTCGCTGGAGCAGAGCCTCGACCATGGCGAGTTCGCTGCTGCCGCTGCGGTCGGGCTGATCGATGCGGGCGATTGCGTCGAGCTTGGGGCCGTGCTGGCCGGCGACGTGCCGGCGCGGCGCTCAGATGACGACATCACCATCGCGGACCTCACGGGGATCGCGGTGCAGGATATCGCGATCGCGCGGGTGGTGCTGGACGGGATCGGGCGCCGAGGCGACGCGTAGCGCCGCCCTTCCCAAAGTGCTTCAGCCCTTGTGCCGCGCCAGGAACCGATCCATCCGCGCCAGCCCGTCCCTCAGCACCTCGGTCGGGACGCCGATGCCGATGCGGATGTGGTTCTCGATGCCGAACCAGCTTCCGGCGACGACGAAGACGCTCTCCTCCTCGCGCAGCTTCTGCGAAAAGGCCTCCGAGGGCATGTCGAGCGGATAGCGCAGGAAGGCCATGCCGCCGGCCTGCGGGCGTCGCCACGACCAGTCGTTATGCTGCGCCATCCATTGCGCGACGAGATCGGCATTGCTGCGCAGCAAATCCCGGCCGCGCGCGAGCAGGCGGCCGCGCGTTTCCGGGCGCATCACTTCTTCCGCGAGGATCTGGCTGAGGATGCCGCTGCCGATCGTGGTGTAGTCCTGCCGTTCGGCCGCGGACGCGACGACCTCGGCGGGAGCGACGATCCAGCCGAGGCGCAGGCCGGGGCAAGCGAAGGATTTCGACAGGCTCGAGGCGACGACGACCTTGGGATAGCTGCCCCAGAGCGTCTCCGTCTCGGCGCCGTCGATCTCGCCGCCGCGATAGATTTCGTCGACCATCAGCCAGGCATCGTTACGCTTCGCCGCCTCAATGAGGGCGGCGCGGCTTGCGGCCGAGAGCACGCTTCCGGTGGGATTGGCCGGGTTGGTCACGGCAATCGCCTTGGCGCCGGCAGCGACCTTGGCGAGGTGAGCCGGATCGATCTGCCAGTCGGTGTCGCCGGAGAGTTCGAGCCGACGGATGTCGAAGCCGAGCGCACGGCCGAGACCGTCGATCTGCATGAAGTTCGGCAGGGCGAAGACCAGCGCGTCGCCGGGCTCGAACAGCGCCATCAGGGCGATCATCGTCGCCTCGGAGGAGCCGTTGGTGACGAGCACGTTCGTGGCGCTCGCGCCGGGATACCAGGATGCTATGTTCGCGCGCAGATCGGGCCGGCCATCGGTCCAGCCATAGCCGAGCGGCTGCTTCAACAGGTCGCGGGCGGCCTGTTCGCCCAGAATGTCTTCGATCGACCAGGGATGGACGCCGCTCTCGGTGAGGTTGATCTCGACGTCGTTCTCGAAGAGCGTCTGGTTCCGCTCCATCTGGAAAATGTCGAACTTCACGCGAGCCTCCTGCCTTGCGGCCTGTCGCTTGCCGCCGGGGCGGCAAGGCTGTTCCGGTCATCTGTGCAGGCGGGAAAGGGCCGGGTCAAGGCAAATTTGGACAACAAGTCCAAATTGGACTTTGTGTTTATTTCGCCGCTGCGCCCGGTTTCGTAGCGCGCTCGTCACACGGAATTTCGAAGGTGAGGGCGCGGCTCGTCCGGCTGCGGATTTTCTCTCCGCCTTGCCGGGAACCGAGGCCGCCCTATATCCGTTGGCCAGCCATGTTTGAATCGCCGATGCCTAATTCGAATTTCCGCTTTCCCGGCGTCCTGAACTCTCAGGGATTGCTCGTTGCAGAAGCCGTCCAGGCCAGGGCCTGGGCTGCGATCGGGCATGATGACAGGCTCGATACCGAGCTGGAGTCCGAGGCCCGCGACCGGCTGGGGCGGATCATCCTGCGCCTGATGTCGAATGTCTCCGACTCGGTTTCGGACCTGACTTCGGCTGCCGTCGCCGAGTTCAAGGCGACCCGGCCGACAATCCGCGTCGAGTTGTCCGGGCCGCAGCGCGGCTAACGCCATTTTCCAAACAAATCGGCCGGACGTGAACGTTCTGCCCCCGCGCCCGGCCGGCTATCAAGCCGTGTTGTTTCTGGTTCGCCCGATCAATGGGCTGCCATGTCGAGCGGCGGCTCAACATCGTCGGTGATCGGGTTGGCGAAGGGGTTCCTGGCGCGGAAGGCCGCGAACTCGTCCTTGGCCGCCTTGAGCAAAGCAGGGTCGCTCAGCACGTCCGAGGCGACGCCGGCCATGGCCTTGGCGGCGAGAGCGAGGCCCTTGTGGGCGGCCGGCGCCAGACCCTGTGCGACGAGCTGCCAGGAATGGCCGGGCGTGCCGATGGCGTAGCAGGCGGTGCGGCACTGCACGGTTGGGACGACCCAGCTCACCGTGCCGACATCGGTCGAGCCCACGGAGGTGTCGTTGCCGGCGCCGAGCGGGTAGATCTCGTCGCTCAGCGCCTCGCCGTCCTTCGGCTTCAGGTCGAAGCGACCATAGGCGGCGGCGATGTCCTGCGGGCTCAGCGTCTTCTGGAACTTGGCGGCGAAGGCATGGTCGGCGGCGTCGAAGCCGGGGCCGCCCAGCTCCAGCAGATTGGCCTGCATCGTCTCTTCGAGCGGGCGGTTGCCGACGAGATTGGCATCGCCCGAGAGCTGCTTGATCGCGACGGTGGTCTCGCTCATCAGGGCTGCGCCCTCGGCGATCTTCTTCACACGGGCGACGAGTTCCCACATCTCGGAGAGGGTCGCGGCGCGGATCAACTGGCGCGTCGTCGCGGTCGCCTGGACGACATTCGGGGCGATGCCGCCGGCATTGATGACCGCGTAATGCACGCGCGCCGTCGAGGGCATGTGCTCGCGCATATAGTTCACGCCGATATGCATCAGTTCGACCGCATCGAGCGCCGAGCGGCCGAGATGCGGCGCGGCCGCGGCATGCGAGGCGCGGCCCGAGAAGGTGAACTCGATCTCGACGCAGGCCAGCGAGAAGGCGCGGTTGACGCCGTTGAACGAGGCCGGGTGCCAGCACAGGGCGATATCGACATCGTCGAAGGCGCCGGCGCGCACCATGAAGCCCTTGGCCGAGCCGCCTTCCTCCGCAGGGCAGCCGTAATAGCGCACGCGGCCCTTGAGCCCGTTGGCGGCGAGATAGTCTTTCACCGCAGCGGCGGCGAGCAGCGAGGCCGAGCCCAGCATGTTATGGCCGCAGCCATGGCCGTTGCCGCCCTTCTCGACCGGGGTCTCGGTCGCGTTGCCGGCCTCCTGGCTCAGGCCCGGCAGCGCGTCGAACTCGCCCATGATCGCGATGACCGGGCCGCCTTCGCCGGCCTCACCGACGACTGCGGTCGGAATGCCGGCGACGCCGGTCGTCACGCGAAAGCCCTCGCTCGCCAGCATGGCGCCATGCTCGGCTGCCGAGCGGACTTCCTGATAGTTCAGCTCGGGCATGTGCCAGATGCGGTCGGAGAGCCCGAAATAGGCCGGGGCCTTGTCGTCGATCCGACGCCAGACATCCTTGCTGTTGCTCATGGAAGCTTCCTCCTGCGCGGGTCGTTCGGCCCAATTCCGTGACGGTTTCTGGCATGGCGTGCGAAGGGCTCACAAGCGAGCCGAGGGCAGGGTCAACCTGCGTTTGCGACAGGGGTCTGTCATGGCCTGCGAATTCGACATTGCGATATCCGGCTTCAATGCCACGCCTTGAGCAAAGGCGCGTTAGGTCTAATACTTTCGACTTGAAATCATTCTATTATCGAAATCGCGCGACCTCTGATGAGGGCATCGATTTATTTCAAACAAGTCATGATTTCGCGCTTTCTCTCCGGGAAGGTTTCTGCGATAGGGCGGGCCACATCTTCATTCGATAGCGCTGACATGAAACATCATTCCCTCCGTATCGCCTCGCTCGCCGCCGCTCTTGCCATCGGCTGCCTGGCTGCGCCTGCGCTCCGGGCGCAGGAGGATCCGGCCGCGCCGCCGGCCCCGGCCGCGCCGCAGCGTCCCGCGCCGCGCCCGGCCCCGAAGCCCGCCGCCAAGCCGGCGCAACCTGTCGGGCAGGCTCCGGCTGCCCCCAGCGTCAGCCAACCGGCCACTTCGGCCGCCACGTTGCCGAATGGCGCGAGCGCGATCAACGAAACCTATGGCGACTGGACCGTCGACTGCCGGATCGCTGACGGACAGCGGCTCTGCGTGCTCCTGCAGTCGCAGGGCAATAGCCAGACGGGCCAGCGCGTCTTCGCGATCGAGTTGCGCGCGCCGAAGAATGGGCGGGCCGAGGGCACGATCCTGTTCCCGTTCGGTATGAAGCTGGAGAACGGCGCGGTGCTCAGGCTCGACGACAAAGACCTCGGCCAGGGCCTGCGTTTCTCGACCTGCATGGCACAGGGCTGCCTGCTGCCGATCTCGTTCCCGACGGTCGCGACCGATGCGATGAAGGCGGGCAAGGCCCTGACGGTCGCGGCGTTGAACCTGTCCAATAACGAGCCGGTCTCGTTCAACGTGTCGCTGGGCGGCTTCGGCGCGGCGCTCGACCGCATCGCGCAGATCGATAAGTAGCCGGCAAGCGGGTGAGCGCTTGATTGGTGGTTTTTCGCGCCCGGTTGCGGCGCGGTAGCGGAAACCGCCAAAGTTGACCGGTGCTACACAGAAATTTGGCTCGTTCTGCCAGTGCTTCCGTGCATGATCGGCAGTACTGGGGAGTTCGAGCCGAAATCCATGACAACAGATCCGCGCCTGCCGTTTCTCGCCGAGCTGGAGAAGAAGATCCTCTGGTTGGCTTCGTGGACGATCCATAACGCTAACCATATCCGCCAGAACGAGGACGGGATGAAGGTGGGTGGGCACCAGGCCTCCTCAGCCTCGCTCGCCACGATCATGACGGCGCTCTACATGGCCGCGCTGAAGCCTCAGGACCGGGTCGCGGTGAAGCCGCATGCGTCGCCGATCTTCCATGCCATCAACTATCTGATGGGGCTGCAGACGCGCGAAAAACTCGAGAATTTCCGCGGCTACAAGGGCGCGCAGAGCTATCCCTCGCGCACCAAGGATATCGACGATGTCGATTTCTCGACCGGCTCGGTGGGCTTGGGTGTCGCGCAGACGCTGTTTTCCTCGCTGACGCAGGATTACGTGAAGGCGCATGGCTGGGCGAAGGATCGGCCCGAAGGCCGCATGGTCTCGCTGATCGGCGATGCGGAGCTCGACGAGGGCAATATCTTCGAGGCCCTGATGGAGGGCTGGAAGCACGGCCTGCGCAATACCTGGTGGATCATCGACTATAACCGCCAGTCGCTCGACGCCGTCATCCGCGAGGGGCTCTACGACCGTTTCGAGACGATGTTCCGCAATTTCGGCTGGGACGTGGTCACGCTGAAATACGGCTCCTTGCAGCAGGCGGCGTTCAAGGAGAAGGGCGGCGAGCGGCTGAAGGCATGGATCGATTCCTGCCCGAACCAGCTCTATTCGGCCCTGACCTTCCAGGGCGGCGCGGCCTGGCGCAAGCGGCTGATGGACGATCTCGGCGATCAGGGGCCGGTGACCACGCTGATCGAGAAGCGCTCGGATGCCGAGCTCTCGAAGCTGATGTGCAATCTCGGTGGCCACGACCTGCCGTCGATCCTCGAAGCCTTCGAGGCGATCGATCACGACCGGCCGGTCTGCTTCCTCGCCTATACGGTGAAGGGCTTCGGCCTGCCGATCGCCGGGCACAAGGACAACCATGCCGGCCTGATGACCAAGGAGCAGCTCGACGGCTTCCGCAAGGCGAACGGGGTCCGCCCCGGCCATGAATGGGATCTGTTCGAGGGCCTCGGCCTGTCCGAGAGCGAGATGCGGGCCTTCCTCGACAAGGTTCCGTTCTTCTCGCAGGGGCGCCGGCGCTTCTCGGCCGCCAAGCTGCCGGTTCCGGCGAAGCTGGAGGCTGGCATCCAGCCGTCGATGTCGACGCAGATGGGTTTCGGCAAGGTGCTGGATGATCTCGCCAAGACCGGCGGGCCGCTGGCCGATCGCATCGTGACGACGGCGCCGGACGTCACCGTCTCGACCAATCTCGGACCTTGGGTCAATCGGCGCGGGCTGTTCGCCAAGGCGTCGATGGCCGACACCTTCAAGGACGAGCGCATCCCCTCGATGCAGAAATGGGAGTTCTCGCCGAAGGGGCAGCATGTCGAGCTCGGCATCGCCGAGATGAACCTGTTCATCAATCTCTCGGCGCTGGGCCTGTCGCATTCGATCTTCGGCGAGCGTCTGATTCCGATCGGCACGCTCTACGACCCCTTCATCTCGCGCGGGCTCGATGCGCTGAACTATGCCTGCTACCAGGATGCGCGTTTCATGGTGGTGGCGACGCCGTCCGGCGTGACGCTGGCACCGGAGGGCGGGGCGCACCAGTCGATCGCGACGCCGTTGATCGGCATGAGCCAGGACGGGTTGTGCTCCTTCGAGCCGGCCTTCGTCGACGAGCTCGCGGTGATGATGCGCTGGTCCTTCGACTACATGCAGCGCGACGGCGAGGGCGATCCCGACGAGCGGACCTGGCTGCGCGACGAGACCGGCGGATCGGTCTATCTGCGCCTCTCGACGCGGCAGGTCGAGCAGCCCAGCCGCGCGATGACGCCGGAACTGGAGCGTGCCATCATCGACGGGGCCTATTGGCTCAGGAAGCCCGGCCCGAATGCCTCGGTCGTGATCGCCTATACCGGCGCGGTGGCGCCGGAGGCGATCGAGGCGGTCGGGCTACTCTCCGAGGACCGGCGCGATGTCGGCCTGCTGGCGATCACCTCGGCCGACCGGCTCAATGCCGGCTGGCAGGCGGCGGAGCGGGCACGCCAGCGCGGCAACCATGCCGCGACGAGCCATGTCGAGCGGCTGCTTGGCGAGCTCTCGCGCGATTGCGGCATCGTCTCGGTGCTGGACGGGCATCCGGCGACGCTGGCCTGGCTCGGCAGCGTCCATGGCCACAAGCAGAAGGCGCTCGGCGTCGAGCATTTCGGCCAGACCGGTACGGTCGCCGATCTCTACCGGCATTTCGGTATCGACGCGAACGCGATCGTACATGCGGCGAACGCGGCGGCGCCGGGGCGGCCGGTGCGTTATCTCAAGGCGTTGCCGGAGTAAGGCGCGCGATATGAAGAGGCGCGCTTCAATGAAGGGTGTCTTCCCGCACGCGCTGCGGCACGCAGTGCTGCTGCGCAGATGCGGGATCGCGCGACGAGAAGGCGCCTTTTCCTGAGAACGGTCCCGTGTCTGCGCAGCAGCGTTTCACGCTGCAGCGCGCACGGGATGACAGAAGCCCTTCAAATGGCGCCCTTTAGGAATGCGCTTCTCAGAACCGCGGCGTCGCGAACGTATTCGCGAACGGGTTTGCGCCCGCGCCGATGCGACCAGGCAGGGTGCCCTCGCCATAGAGGTCGCCGGTGTTCACATAGACCGGCGAGGCCGACATGTGCTGGCTGGCATAGCGGTTCATCGAGCCGACCGGCACGACATTGCCGGCATCGAGATAGCTGCGCTTCTGCACTGTGACGCGCAGCGGGCCGCGGCGGTTCTGGGCTTCGGCGATGCTGGCCATGACAGTCGATGCCGTCACGGCGACGGCGAGGATGGCGGCAACGCGCTTGAACGACATCATGACGGCAATCTCCGGGAGCGGATCGATCCACTCGATGTAAGCATCGAAAAACCGGCGCAAAGACTAGCACCGCGTCGTTAACAACTTTGTTAGCGCTCGCGACGGGGCTTTTTCATGCGACGCGGTCGCGGCTCGGGCGTCGGCTCGCCCGTCGCGGTCTTCATGCGCAGGGCCGGCATCGTGCCGTCGGCGTCGAGCCAGGAGACCTTGCGGCCTGTGGCGGAGAGGCGGGGTGTGGCGCAGCCTGGCTGGCGCTGGAGCTCGCTGCGGGCGAAAGCCGCGCGCAATTCGGGCTCGGCGCCGGCATTGGCGAGATCGAGCCGGTCGATCAGGCAGGTCAATTGCTTGCGGTCGCTGGGCCTGGCGCCGGCGCACCACCAACCGCTCATCGCGAAGGGGGCATCGGGGCCGACCGTGCGGAAGGCGAGGCAGGCGCGGCTCCCGGCGCCGTCGCCGAGGACGATATCGGCGGTTTCGAGCGGGCCGAAGCGGGTCTCGATCGTCGAAGGCGTGCTGCCGCGTTCGACTGCGAGGCTGCGAAGAGCCGCCGCGTGAACGAGCGCGACCGTGAAGGAAGCGGGATTGGCGGAGGCGTGATCCCCCGTCAGCAGGCGCAACGAGAGATGCGAACCGGATCCGGCGAAATCGCCGAAGCTCAGCACATCCTCGCGCCGGCTGCCGTCCTGGCTGCGGCGGGCCTCGACCGTGGGAGCTGCCCGGCCGAACTCGGGCGCTTCGAGATTGAAGATCGCGATCGGGCGGGTGACCGCCACCCAGTCCGCTTCCGTCGCCGCCAGAGGCTTGCGGTTGAGAGCTGCGTTCTGGGTCGTGGCGGCTGCGACGGGCGATGCGAGGCTGGCGAGCTGGGGCTGGCCTTCGCCATTCCCCGAAAGGCTGGTGACGATGGCGGCCGTCAGGCTGATGCCGCCGAGCGCGGCGCCGACGCGCCAGGCCAGCGCACCCGGCAGGCCGAGGCCGCGGCGCGGCATGAGGCGGCGGCCGGCGCGGCCGGCGATCCGGAAAGCCGCTTCGATCCGATCGGCGCTGGTGATGAGAAACGGGACGAGATCAATGGCGACGGCGCGCGCCCAGATGCTGCGGCACTGGGGCGCGGCGCGCGCTATGCCCTGCTGCAACTGCCGCAGCAAAGGTCGGAGCCGTGTCGTCATTTCGTCCGAACGCAAACGCAACCCGCTACTCCCGCACGGCGAAACAGGGGCCGCGCATTCCTCACTCAGGCGGGCAGGCTGAACCGGCGGAGTCGCTGTCGGGTTACCGAGAGGGCGCGATCGGCCGGCAGCGTGAACAGGAGGTCAACGAGCACGGTTAATGCGCGGCCGGGCTGCGACTATGAGGAGGAGATTGACTTTTCGCCGTTCCCGGTGTTCTGACAGGGCGTGGCGCAAGGTTGCGCCGCCTTGCGAAGTTTTCAGCCCTTCGGGATTGGCTCTGTGACTGTCCGTCTGACGACGACGAAACTCACGACCAAAACGACGACCGGGAAAACCGGCCTGTCGCGCTGACGCTTCGCCTCGGTTCCGGGTCCATCTCCCCCCGGCGGGGAGAGATCGCCGAACCCGCCCGAGACCGGTGCGGGGCGGCCCCCAAAGGGAGACCCGGACCGCCTTATCCGCAAAGGATCACATCATGAGCTTCAAGGTCGCAATCGTCGGAGCCACCGGCAATGTAGGCCGCGAGATGCTGGACATTCTCGCCGAGCGCGCCTTCCCCGTCGGCGAGGTCGTGGCGCTCGCCTCCTCCCGTTCGGTCGGCACCGAGGTTTCCTTCGGCGACAAGACGCTGAAGTGCAAGGCCCTGGAGCATTACGACTTCTCCGACACCGATATCTGCCTGATGTCGGCGGGCGGCGACGTCTCGAAGGCCTGGTCGCCGAAGATCGGTGCGCAGGGCTGCGTCGTGATCGACAATTCCTCGGCCTTCCGCATGCATCCGGACGTGCCGCTGATCGTGCCGGAGGTGAATGCCGCCGCCGCCGCCGGCTTCACCAAGATGAACATCATCGCCAATCCGAACTGCTCGACCGCGCAACTCGTCGTCGCGCTGAAGCCGCTGCACGACAAGTTCGGCATCAAGCGCGTCGTCGTCTCGACCTACCAGTCGGTGTCCGGCGCCGGCAAGGAAGGCATGGACGAATTGTTCAACCAGACCCGCGCCGTGTTCTCGGCCGGCGAGGTCACCACCAAGAAGTTTCCGAAGCGCATCTCCTTCAACCTCATTCCGCATATCGACGTCTTCATGGAAGACGGCTTCACCAAGGAAGAGTGGAAGATGGTTGTCGAGACCAAGAAGATCCTCGACAAGAAGATCAAGCTGACCGCGACCTGCGTGCGCGTGCCGGTCTTCATCGGCCATTCCGAGAGCGTCAACATCGAGTGCGAGAAGCCGATCACCGCCGAGGAGGCGCGCGAGGTTCTGCGCACGGCGCCGGGCATCCTGGTGATCGACAAGCACGAGCCGGGCGGCTACATCACCCCGCATGAGGCGGCCGGCGAGGACGCGACCTATATCTCGCGCATCCGCGAGGACGCGACCGTCGAGAATGGCCTCGCCTTCTGGTGCGTCTCCGACAACCTGCGCAAGGGCGCGGCGCTGAACGCGGTGCAGATCGCCGAGGTGCTGGTCAACCGCAAGCTGATCCAGCCGCGCAAGCAGGCCGCCTGAGGCAACTTGCACCGCCGGTCCTGTCCGAAAACCGGGCAGGGTCACCGATAATGTCCACGCGCATGGGCGGGCGGCCGTCTTTGCGTGTGGCTATGCCGGGCAAAAAGGCTAAGGCTTGCGCATTACCCGTGTGCGAACCTTAGCCCTTGCCCAACCCCAACGCTCCCCTCCCTGAAACGCCAGTCGTGCCTCCGCAGGAAGGCAGGCCGCTGCGTATCGACAATTCCGCGCGCGGCATCGCGCTGCTGCTGCTCTCGTCGATTTTCATGTGCAGCGGCGACATCGCCTCCAAATATCTCGCGACCAGCTTGCCGGCACTCCAGATCACCTGGATGCGCTACGGCACCTTCGCTGCGATCATGCTCGTCACCATCGCCTTCACCGGCGGCTTCCGCAGAATGAGCACACGCCGGCCCGGCCTGCAGGTGCTGCGTGCCCTGGGCGTCACCGTCTCCTCGATCCTGTTCGTGGCCGGGCTGCACGACCTGCCGATGGCGGACGCGACCGCCACCTCCTTCGTTTCGCCGCTCTTCGTGACGGCGCTTTCCATCCCGATCCTGGCCGAAACGGTCGGCTGGCGGCGCTGGCTCGCCACGATCGTGGGACTGATCGGCGTGATCGTCGTGGTGCGTCCAGGTGGCGACGGCTTTCATGCCGCGTCGTTCTTCGTTCTCGGCTCGTCATTCTTCTGGGCGTTTTCGCTGATCATGACGCGGATGATGAGCCGCACCGAGATCCCGGTGGTGACGCTGGCCTATTCCGCCACGATCGGTTTCGTCCTGCTTTCACTGGCCGTACCGTTCTACTGGCAGGCACTCGATCTCAAGACGATCCTGATCGGCGTCTTCATCGGCGGCATCTCGACGATCGGGCATATCTTCCTGATCCAGGCCTTCCGCTATGCGGATGCCTCGCTGCTGGCGCCCTTCGCCTATTCCCAACTGCTCTGGTCCTCGATCTTCGGCTATCTGGTCTTCGCCGCGATCCCCGATATCTGGACCTATGTCGGCGCGGCGATCATCGCGGCGTCGGGGCTCTATACGGCGCATCGCGAGCGCATCCGGGCCAGGCAGGTCGCCGGCTGACGGCGCCGGGCCTCAGCCCTGCGGCTTTACGCCGTAGCGCGCCATGAACATCGTGATCGCCTCGCCGACGACACGGCGGATCTCGTCCTCGCTGGGCGGCGTGCGCACGGCGTTGAACAGGCGCGGGCGGGTCAGTGTCGACTGGCAGAGATCGATGAACTGGACGGCTGCGAGGTTCGTGTCAGCGATCGCGAGCCTGCCCTCGGCGACCATGCGGTCGAGATAGGCTGCAATGAGCTTGGCGCCCTGCATCGGGCCGTTCTCGTAGAAGCCGCGGCCGAGATCCGGCATTCGCTCGGCGACGCCGATGACGACGCGATGGGCGCTGACGGCGAACTCGGCATTGATCATGCGCACAAGGCACTGGCCGAAATTGCCGAGCGCCCGGACCGGATCGGAATCCTCGGCGAGGGCCTCGAAGGCGCCGCGCTTCTGCGTCTCGCGCTCGCGCTCGATCAGGGCGACGAAGAGGTGCTCCTTGTCCTCGAAATAGACATAGAGCGTGCTCTTCGAGACGTTCGCGGCCGTGGCGATGTCGCTCATGCTGGCCGCGTCGAAGCCGCGGGTGATGAAGACCTGATGGGCGCCGTCGAGAATCTGCCGCCGCTTGTCCGGATCGGTGCCCGCGACGCGGTGATTGCGCGCCCGGGTCCTGGGGCTGACTTCGGAGGTCCTGGACATCATTTCCCGGCGGAGGAACGGTTCCGCGCTCGCGTGCAAAAATAATCGAACCACTCGGTTCGATTTGACTTGATATGCATCATGCGCCGCGCTATTTCAAGCGCAATCGAACCGATTGGTTCGAATTGATATGCAGGACGCCCAATGTCTGCTGAAACCGTTACCGAACAGCGCCGCGACCGGCTGAAGCTGGTCGACGCCACGGCCGAAACCGCCCAGCCGGCCGAACCCGCCACCGCCCGCGACGCGCAGGCGAAGAGCGCTTCGCCCGAAGCGGCCGAGGGCAAGGCCAAATCCGGCAAGAGCCCGCTGAAGCGCGGCGCGCTGCTCGTCGTGGCAGCCGCTGTTGTTGGCGCCGGGCTCTGGTATGGCGTCGACTGGTGGCGCAATGGCCGCTTCATCGTCTCGACCGACGACGCCTATGTCGGCGCCGAGATGGCGACCATTTCAGCCAAGCTCTCTGCGAATATCGCCACCGTCTCGGTGCGCCAGAACCAGGAGGTCAAGGCCGGGCAGCCGCTGGTCGCGCTCGATGACGGCGACTGGCGGATCGCACTCGACAGCGCCCGTGCCAAGAGCGCGACAGCGCAGGCGACGCTCGCCCGCATCGACAGCCAGGTCGAGGCGGCGCGAGCCGCCCAGTTGCAGGCGCAGGCCCAGCAGAACTCGGCCGAGGCGGCGGTGACGCGCACGGCCGCGGATTTCGACCGCGCCAATAGCCTTGCCGCCAAGTCCTACGGTTCGCAGGCAACGCTGGATGCCGCGACTGCGGCACGCGACCAGGCGATTGCTTCGCTGGCGAGCGCCAAGGCCGGCGTCGTGCAGGCCCAGGCCAATATCAAGGTGCTGGAAGCGCAGCGCATCGAGGCCGCCCGCCAGATCGACGAGCTGAAGGTCGCCGAGCAGAAGGCGGAGCGCGATCTCTCCTTCATGAAGATCGCCGCGCCGATCGACGGCATCGTCGCCAATACCAATGTCCAGATCGGCGACCTCGTCGGGGCCGGCAAGCGCCTGATGTCGATCGTCCCGCTCGACCAGGTCTATGTCGACGCCAATTTCAAGGAGACCCAGGTCGGGCCGCTGAAGACCGGCGACAAGGCGAGCATCACCGTCGATGCGCTGCCGGGGCAGGTCTTCCACGGCACGGTCAGCGGCATCGCCGGCGGGACGGGCTCGGTCTTCACGCTGCTGCCGCCCGACAACGCGACCGGCAACTTCACCAAGATCGTGCAGCGCGTGCCGGTGCGGATCGCGCTCGATCCGGCGTCTACGGCGAAGCATGTGCTGCGCCCGGGCATGTCGGTGGTCGTGTCGATCGATCCGCGGCCGGCCGCGCAGCGCTGATCAAGCGGCACTGATGAAGCGGGTCATCCCGCACGCGCTGCGGCACAAAGTGCTGCTGCGCAGATGCGGGGCCGCAGGACGAGTTGCTACTGGCTCCCGCCGTTGTGAGGGCGCCTTTTTCTGATGACGGTCCCGTGTCTGCGCAGCAGCACTTCGTGCCGCAGCGTACACGGGACGACACCCCGATGAAAGGCAGGCCGTCATGGCCACTGCGACCCTGACTCCGGGCGCCGGCGCCAAACCCGCCGAAGATGCCATCCCGCTCCGTCGCATCCTCGCCTTCATGGCGATGGTGTTCGGCATGTTCATGGCGATCCTCGACATCCAGATCGTGTCGGCTTCGCTCGCAGAGATCCAGGCCGGCCTCTCCGCCTCCTCGGACGAGATCGCCTGGGTCCAGACAGCTTATCTCATCGCCGAAGTCATCATGATCCCGCTTTCCGGCTATCTCAGCCGGGCGCTGTCGACGCGCCTATTCTTCTCGATCGCGGCGGCGGGGTTCACCATTGCCAGCGTGCTCTGCGCCCAGGCCAACTCGATCAACGAGATGATCCTGTGGCGGGCGGTGCAGGGTTTCATCGGCGGCGGCATGATTCCCGGCGTCTTCGCCGCGGCCTTCACGATCTTCCCGCCGTCGAAGCGGCCGATCGTCTCACCCCTGATCGGTCTCGTCGCGACGCTGGCGCCGACGATCGGGCCCACCGTCGGCGGTTATCTCAGCAATGCCTTTTCCTGGCACTGGCTCTTCCTGGTCAATGTCGTGCCCGGCATCGCGGTGACGATCGCGGCCTGGACGCTGATCGATTTCGACAAGCCCGACCACAGCCTGATCAAGCGCTTCGACTGGCTGGGCCTCGCCGCCATGGCCGCCTTCCTCGGCAGCCTCGAATATGTGCTGGAGGAGGGGACGCGGCTCGACTGGTTCCAGAGCCACGAGATCCTGTTCTTCACGGTCGTCATGGTCGTCGGCGCGGTGCTGTTCTTCTGGCGGGCGCTGACGCGCGACGATCCGCTTGTCGATCTCTATGCGTTCAGAAACCGCAACTTCGCCTTCGGCTCGCTGTTCTCCTTCACAATGGGTATCGGCCTCTACGGGCTGACCTATCTCTACCCGGTCTATCTCGGGCGCATTCGCGGTTATGACGCGCTGATGATCGGCGAGACGATGTTCGTCACCGGCCTGTGCATGTTCTTCACGGCGCCTTTCGCCGGGCGGCTCTCGGCCAGGCTCGACCCGCGGATCATGATGATGATCGGCTTCAGCGGCTTCGCGCTCGGAACCTGGCTTGCTTCCGGCATCACCTCGGATTGGGATTTCTACGAGTTGCTTTGGCCGCAGATCCTGCGGGGCTGCTCGCTGATGCTGTGCATGGTGCCGATCAACAATATCGCGCTGGGGTCGCTGCCGCCGCAGCAGCTCAAGAATGCGTCGGGTCTCTACAACCTGACGCGCAATCTCGGCGGCGCCGTCGGGCTCGCGATCATCAACACGATGTTGAACACGCGCACCGACCTGCACATTACCCGTCTGCACGAGATGGTCGTCGCCGGGCGGCAGGTGGCGGAGGAGGCGCTTGCCAACACCGCGCAGCGATTCGGCGATTTCGGCGATGCCGCGCAGCAGATGGCGCTGGCGTTGCTGAACCAGCGCGTCCACAAGCAGGCGCTGGTCATGGCCTTCGGCGACGTCTTCCTCGGCCTGACCATGATCTTCGGCAGCCTGGTCCTGCTGTCGCTGTTCCTGCGCAAGCCGCCCAAGCCTGCTGGCGGCGGCGGAGGCGGCGGCCACTAGGCCGCTTCCGGGAAAGCCCGCCAGCTTCTCCAGGCCCGCAGATCGCCGCGGCGAGCGCACCGGGCCATGCGTCCACCGCGCAGTACCGGCGCAACGATCACGCCGATGTGCTGTGGGCGCTGCCCGATGTCGCAGCTCAGAAGATTGACATTTGGTCGCTGTTTTGCCAAATATGACAATAATATCAGTAGTTTAGAGGATTTCTAAACTACGCTGCCGAGGTTCGGCGTGTGGAAGGCGTTACAATGAGCGTTCTGGCGAGCAAGGATCACGATCACAGGCCGGTGGCGGCCGATCATATCCCGTGGCCGCAGAAAAACCCGACGAGCTGCCCGATCAGTGCCGTGAAGGCGCGGCTGCGGACGGCGGGTCTGCGTCCGACGCGCCAGCGAATGGCGCTGGGCTGGCTGCTCTTCGCCAAGGGCGACCGCCATGTCAGCGCCGAGATGCTCTATGAGGAAGCGCTGCGGGCGCGCGAGCCGCTCTCGCTCGCGACCGTCTACAACACGCTGCGCCAGTTCTCCGAAGCCGGCCTGCTGCGCCAGGTTTCTGTCTCCGGCCCGAAGACCTTCTTCGACACCAACGTGTCGGAGCATCACCATTTCTATAACGAGGACGACGAGACCGTCACCGATATCCCGGGCTCGATGATCCAGGTCGCCGGCCTGCCGGATGCTCCCGAAGGCATGGTGATCTCCTCGGTCGAGGTCATCGTCCGTCTGCGCAGCGCCGATGGCGAGGAAATCGAGACCAAGCGGGTGGTGGGCCACCACGCGTGATCGTCTGCTCCTGCAACGTCCTGTCCTGCGGCCAGATCAAGGGGACTATCGCTGCCGACGGCAGCGGTCCCCGGACGGCCGGCGAGGTCTATGACTGCCTGGGCTGCAGCCCGGATTGCGGGCGTTGCGCGCGTGAAGTTCGGGCGCTGCTGGCGGAGGCCCGCGCGGTCTGCGCTACGCAATGCGGTAGCTGCGCCAGCCGCGAGGTCGAGTGCGCCGTGCATGTCTCGGTCGGGCGCATGCTCGATGGGATCGAGCTCGCCGAGGAGAGCGTGGCGGCCTGAGGCCGGCGCTTTCCATCCGATTCGATCAAAAGCACCGAGACCGCATTTTTTCCCCTTCACTTCCGGCCAGTCCGTGTCTACATTAGGATCATTCTAATGTGGATTGCGGAGTTCATCCGATGAAGGGCGACAAGAAGGTCATCGAGTATCTCAACAAGGGGCTGCGCTCGGAGCTCACCGCCATCAACCAGTACTGGCTGCACTACCGCATGCTGGACAACTGGGGCCTGAAGGAGATGGCCAAGACCTGGAAGAAGGAATCGATCGAGGAGATGGTCCATGCCGATCGCTTCGTCGACCGCATCCTCTTCCTCGAGGGCTTCCCGAATCTGCAGACGCTCGACCAGCTCCGTATCGGCGAGACCGTCAAGGAAGTGATCGAGTGTGACCTCAAGGCCGAGATCGAGGCCCGTTCGCTCTATCAGGAAGCGGCCAAGTATTGCCGCGAGGTCGGCGATTTCCCGTCCGAGGACCTGTTCAAGGCCCTGATGAAGGACGAGGAAGGCCATATCGACTTCCTCGAGACCCAGCTCGACCTGATCGCGCGCGTTGGCATCGAGCTCTACACCCAGAAGCATATCGGCGGCCTGGAAGGCGACGACCACGACCATTGAGTCGTGCCCGAGGCGCGTCGCTTCGGCGGCGCGCCTTCCGTAGACCATGCTGTCCCAAAGGAAAAGGCCCGCCGGATTGGCGGGCCTTTGTTATTTCGGCGAAGCTGCGGAGCGTCAGATGAAGCTGACGTCGGCCGCTTCCGGGCCCTTGCGGCCGGTGCGGATCGAGAAGCGCACGCGCTGCCCGTCCATCGGCGGCTGCAGGCCGCTGCGGCCCAGCGACGAGACGTGCAGGAACACGTCCGGCCCGCCCTTGTCGGGAGCGATGAAGCCGAAGCCGCGATCCGAGTTGAAGAACTTCACGGCACCATCGTAGGGGCCTTCGACCGGGCCGCTGTTGCGATCCTGGAAGCCGCCGCCGCGCGGGCCGCGATCGCCGCCGCCGAAGCCGCCGCGATCACGATCGCCGTAGCCGCCGCGGTCGCCACCGTAGCCGCCACGATCCCGGTCGCCATAGCCACCACCGCCGCCGAAATCATCGCGCGGAGGACGGGGCGAGAAGGCGCGGGGAGCCGGCGCGGTCTGCGAGGCTGTCGATGCGTCGATCTCATGGACCGCGACGACCTGGAGGCCGCGGCGACCTTCGCCGAGATCGGCAACGATCGTGGCGCCGGGCAGCAGGTCCTGCTGATCCAGCGGGCCGATGGCCGAGACATGCAGGAAGACATCGCCCGAACCATCAGAGGGCGATGCGAAACCGAACCCCTTCTCGGGGTCGAACCACTTGACCTTGGCTTCGATGTTTTCGTGGGTGACGAAAGGCTGGGCAGCCGGAGGCTTGCGACGATCGAACATGGAGCTTCAAATATGAGTGACCGGGAGCACGCAACTTAGCTCATGCCGGACGCGCCGTCATCGGGGTCAATGCGAAATTATTGCACGTGATTTTACGGCGCAATAGTGGTTTTTTCGCCGGCCGTTCCTAAGGTTATCTTCCGCTGATGCCATGCATGCCGTGCATGTTGGGGCTGGATTCTCTGGCTATTTTATCGTTGGGCCGGCGAAAATGCCGCGGATCACGCCCTTGCAATCGTGCCCGTGTCATACGATGTGATGAGCGAGTTAGGGAAGATAACGCCTCCTGGTCGGTTAGCGCGGCACTTGCGCAGCTCAGGAGATGATAATTTGGTCCATTCGCGACAATCCGGCAGGAAGGCCGACGATGGCGTGATCCGGCGGTTATGGCCGACCGAACGCGATCTTTTCAGAGAGCATCTGCTCAGGCTCGACCCCGTCACGCGTCATCAGCGTTTCGGCACGGTGGTGAATGACGCCTTCCTGGAGAACTATGCCAGGACGACCTTCGGCGTCGGCGGGCTGGTCTATGGCTATGTGGTCGACGGGGCGGTACGCGGCGCAGCCGAGCTGCGCGGCCTCGACGACATCATCGCCCTGACCGGCGAGGCGGCCTTCAGCGTCGAGGCGCCCTGGCGCCGGCGCGGCGTCGGTTCGCAATTGTTCGGGCGATTGATCACCGCGGCGCGCAATCGCGGTGTCCGGACGCTCTATCTGACCTGCCTGCCGGAAAACATGGCGATGCGCCGGCTCGCGGCCAAGTTCGAGGCCGATCTCGTCGGCGGCTATGCCGATGTGGAGGGCGTGATCGCGACCGGCGCGCCGACGCCCTTCACGATTCTCGACGAGGCGCTCGACAACGCCAAGGGCCTCGCGACGATGGCGCTGTCGATCCAGAAGAGCTTCTGGCCGAGCACATTGCTGGCCCGAACCTTCGGAGCCTGAGAGCGTCCAGTTGTCAGGGTCTTTTCCGCGTTCTCGAAACGCGGAAGCGCTTTTTCTATTCGGTCGGGTGCCTGAACGCGTCGGCCTACCGGTTCATCGACAGCGAGGCGCCTGACTTGGTCACCGCGCCGTCAAGCGCGCCGGAGCCGGAGCTGCGCAGCCGGGCCGCGACCGTGCCGCCCTGCTGGTAGAGATAGACCTCGCCATCGCGGAAATCCCAGGCCGAGATCTTCTGCAGGTCCCTGTTGGCGCAGCCGGACGAGGACGCGCGGTAGAGATCGAGCGTCGGCGTGCTCGATAATTGCACGCGGCAGGTGCCGCCGGTCGCTTCGCGGGCCGTCCAGCCGCCGACGACGCTGTCGCGGCTGGCCGAGGGGCGCGGTGCAGCCGTCGGGGCCGAGCCGAGGCCGGCGACCTGGTTGCTGCTGCCGCGCAGGCCCGGGTCCTGCGTCGGCTGGCCGGTCGGCGGCAAGCCCTGGCCTTGCGGCGCGCCACCGGCATTGGGGTCGAAGAACGGATCCTGCTGTGGGGGCAGGGCGCCGCCCTGCGGGGCCCCGGCGACAGGATAGCCACCGGCCTGGGGTGGCGCTGCGGGATAGCCGCCGGGCGGCGGCAGGGGCTCCGAGGTGATCGGCGCCGAGCTCACCGGCGGCGCGGAGGGCAGGGGCTGGCTGTAGGAGGGCTGGTTCATCACCGGCCCGCTGAAGCGCTGCGAGCCGGCGCAGGCCGTCAGCGCCAGCAGAGGCAGCAAGGCGGCGGCGCGCGCCAGGGTGGCGGTCGATGCGGTCTTGATCGTCGTCATCAGGCGCGGGCTCCGATCTCGGTCAGCCGAACGTAGCGTCATTATCAGGAACGCGATGAACGCGGCATGAGCATGGTCTAGCGCAGGCCTGCAGCGTTGCGAACCCTCGATATCTGTTCCGGTTCCTGGTTTCGGGGCTCAATCCCACGAAAATGGCCTGCGCGCAGATGCGAGCAGGCCATTTCCAATCTCCAGCCGAATGGGCAGCGGCTTGGCGGCTCAGCCCGCCTTGCGCTTGTTCTGGCGGTTGGCGACGAGATCGTCGACCACGGCGGGATCGGCGAGCGTCGAGGTGTCGCCGAGCGCGCCGTACTCGTCCTCGGCGATCTTGCGCAGGATGCGGCGCATGATCTTGCCGGAGCGGGTCTTGGGCAGGCCCGGCGCGAACTGGATCAGGTCCGGCGAGGCGATCGGGCCGATCTCCTTGCGGACATAGGCTACGAGGTCCTTGCGCAAGGTGTCGGTCGGTTCCTCACCGGTCATCAGCGTGACATAGGCATAGATGCCCTGGCCCTTGATGTCGTGGGGATAGCCGACGACCGCAGCCTCCGAGACGGACGGATGCGCGACGAGCGCCGATTCGACCTCGGCCGTGCCCATGCGGTGGCCGGAGACGTTGATGACGTCGTCGACGCGGCCGGTGATCCAGTAATAGCCGTCGGCATCGCGCCGGCAGCCGTCGCCGGTGAAGTACTTGTTCGGATAGGTCGCGAAATAGGTTTCCTCGAAGCGCTTATGGTCGCCATAGACCGTGCGCATCTGGCCGGGCCAACTCTCGGCGATGACGAGATTGCCCTCGCAGGCGCCTTCAAGGACCTTGCCCTCGGCATCGACGATCTCGGGCTTCACGCCGAAGAAGGGGCGCGTCGCCGAGCCCGGCTTGAGTTGCGTTGCGCCGGGCAGCGGCGAGATCAGGATGCCGCCGGTCTCGGTCTGCCACCAGGTGTCGACGATCGGGCAGCGGCGCTCGCCGACGACGCGGTGATACCACTCCCAGGCTTCCGGATTGATCGGTTCGCCGACCGAGCCGAGCAGGCGCAGCGACTTGCGCTTGGTCTTCTTCACCGGTTCCTCGCCCGCGCCCATCAGCGAGCGGATCGCGGTCGGCGCCGTGTAGAAGGTGTTGACCTTGTGCTTGTCGATGACCTCCCAGAAGCGCGAGATCGTCGGATAGGTCGGGATGCCCTCGAACATAAGCGTGGTCGCGCCGTTGGCGAGCGGCCCGTAGAGGATGTAGCTGTGGCCGGTCACCCAGCCGACATCGGCCGTACACCAGTAGATGTCGCCGTCATGGTAGTCGAAGACATACTGGTGGGTGATCGAGGCGTAGACGAGATAGCCGGCGCTGGTATGCAGCACGCCCTTCGGCTTGCCGGTCGAGCCCGAGGTGTAGAGCAGGAAGAGCGGGTCTTCCGCCTTCATCTCGGCCGGCGGGCAATGGCCGGAGACCTTGGCGGCCTCGTCATGATACCAGAGGTCGCGGCCGTCCTTCATGGTGACATTGCCGCCGGTACGCTTGACGACGATGACGGTGCCGATGCCGCCCTTCACCTTGTCGTCGGCGGTGTCGACATTCTTCTTGAGCGGGACGGCGCGGCCGCCGCGCAAGCCTTCATCGGCGGTGATCACGATCTTCGAATCGGAATCCTCGATGCGGCTCGCCAGCGAATCCGGCGAGAAGCCGCCGAACACCACCGAATGGACGGCGCCGATGCGGGCGCAGGCCAGCATCGCATAGGCCGCCTCCGGGATCATCGGCAGATAGATGGTGACGCGATCGCCCTTCTTGACGCCGTTGGCCTTGAGGACGTTCGCAAACTTGCAGACCTCGGTATAGAGCTGGCCGTAGGTGATCTTCTTCGACTCGGAGGGGTCGTCGCCTTCCCAGATGATCGCCGTCTGCTTGGCGCGGGTCGCGAGATGCCGGTCGATGCAGTTATGGGCGACGTTGGTCGTGCCGTCCTCGAACCATTTGATCGAGACCTTGCCCGGCTTGTAGCTGGCGTTCCTGACCTTGGTATAGGGCTTGAACCAGTCGATCCGCTGCCCATGCTCGCCCCAGAACTTGTCGGGGTCCTTGATCGAGGCCGCGTACATCTTCTTGTACTTGGCGTCGGTCGCCCAGGCCTTTTTCGCCCAGGAGGTCGGGACGTCGTAGATGATCTCGGACATTCGGGCGTCTCCCCAGACTTGGGCCGTCTGTGTTGCGCTGGTCCGCCTCATGGATGGGCGCGGCGGACATCGCTTCTTCGATTTCGACGCATCATAGGATGCGCGCGCGGCGCGGCAACCCATTGTGCATCGCACTTTCGTGGCAGGGACCGGCGTTCGGGGCATGGCGAGGCGCCAAAACATCCCCAGTTGGCCTCATCCAATGGTAGGATAGGCCTCTGGGAGGCCACATGGCGCGCAATATCGGCATTTTCTCGGATGGAACGGGGCAGGCCGGCGGCGCCAACCCGATCAACTGGACGAATGTCTATCGCCTGTTCATGGCGACGCGCGAGGCGGGCGGCGCCGGGCAGATCTGCTTCTACGATCCCGGCCTCGGCTCCAATCCGGACGAGGGCGAGATTCGCGGGCCGTTCCGGCGCTTCAAGGATCTGCTGGCGCAAGCGACCGGCTACGGCATCACCGACAACATCATCGACTGCTATGCGGCACTGCTCTGCGCGTACAGGCCGGGCGACCGGGTCTTCCTGTTCGGCTTCAGCCGCGGCGCCTATACCGTCCGCAGCCTCGGCGGGGTGCTGGCGCTCTGCGGCGTACCGGGCGGTTTTGCTGATGTGACGCGGTGGGACGGATTCAGCGACGCGATCAAGGCGGAGGAGGTCAGAGCCTTGGCCACGAGTGCGGTCAAGGACGTCTACATGATCAAGGACGCCAACGCGCGGGCCGAGGCTGCGGCGGCATTCCGCCAGCGCCATGGCACGCAGCCGGTGCCGCCCTTCTTCATCGGCGTCTGGGATACCGTCAGGGCGCTTGGGTTTCCGGGGATCGGTAGCCTGCCGGGCCGCCACAAGTTCCACGATGCGATTCTCAACCGGCAGGTCGCCCATGGCCGCCACGTGCTGGCTATCGACGAGAACCGGCAGGTCTTCGCACCCGAGCTCTGGGACGAGCGGCAGGCGCCATCCGGGCAGATCAGGCAGGTCTGGTTTGCCGGCGTGCATACCGATATCGGCGGCGGCTACGGCTTGAAGATGGGGCTGTCCGATCTATCGCTCGGCTGGATGATCGCCGAGGCGCAGGCGATCGCGCATCCGCTCGTCGTCGAGCCGGGGCTGATCGCGGGATTGCGGCCGGATGCACTCGGCCGCCAGCATGACGAGCGCAAGACCTCCCGGCTGCCCTGGAGCGAGGGCACGCGGGAGGCGTTCGTGCTGCACGATTTCCAGCCGCAGCCGGTGCGGATGGCTGATGCCGTCGAGCCGCGTCTGCAGGCGGCCAGCGTGCCAGTTCTCGATGAGATGCTGCCGTATCGGCCGCGCGCGCTGGCGGGATACCTGCCTTTCGCGCGCTATTATCGTGTATGAGCGTTCAGAGCCCGCCCATCTTGCAGACGATGTCCCATTCCGCGTCCGTCACCGGCTGGACCGAGAGACGGAAAGAGGTGACCAGCGCCATCTTGGCGAGTGTCGGCTCGGCCTTGACCGCAGCGAGCGTGACCGGCTTGGGCAAGGGCTTCACCGCCTTGAAGTCGACGAGGACCCAGGGTTCGCCGGGGATCCAGTTATAGGCTTCCTTGATGACCTCGACGATGCCGACGACCTCGAGCCCCTCGTTGGAGTGGTAGAAGAAGACCTGGTCGCCCTGCTTCATCGCCATCAGGTTGAGCTTGGCGGTGTGGTTCTTCACCCCGTCCCAATGCGTGCCCTTCGCGCCGGCCTTGACCTGGTCGTCCCAGGACCAGACGGATGGTTCGGATTTGATCAGCCAGTGAGCCATCAGGTCTCGTCCTCCTTGAGCGGCACCGGCGGCTGCGAGGCCGCCTCGCCCTGTTCGTTCCAGAACCGCACCATCTCACGGGTCAGCGCGGCGTAATCCTTGGGGTCGAGCTCGACGCGGACCTCGCCCTCGCCGAAGGGCAGGATCAGCACGAAGCGATGAGTGCCCTCGGTCCGGCGCTTGCGATGCTGGATCACCGGGCTCGCGATGCGGCCGGCCAATGGCACGGGGCCGCTCTCGGCGACGAGCTCCGAGCCCGTCGTCTTCTTGACCTCGGCGATGCCGCGCGCGACGCGCTTCGTCAGGTCGGACCAGTCTCCCGCCATGCTCTCCTCCCTCACTCCGCCCGGATCGGCCGGGCCAGCAATGCAGCGACCGCATCGCGCACGCCGACATCGCCGGTGATGATCGCGGCCACGGCCTCGGCGATCGGTGTTTCGATCTGTTTTGCCCGCGCCATTTCGACGAGGACGGAGGCCGTGAAGGCGCCCTCGGCCAGCTTGCCGCCGGCAGCTTCGTCCGGGCTCCGGCCCTGGCCCAGCGCCAGACCATAGGAGAAATTGCGCGATTGCGGCGAGGCGCAGCTCAGCACGACGTCGCCGAGACCGGACAGGCCCATCAGCGTCTCGGGATCGGCGCCATAAGCCTCGCCGAAGCGGCGCAGTTCGGCGAAGCCGCGCGCGACCAGCGCGGCGCGGGCACTCTCGCCAAGCCCGAGCCCGACCGCGATGCCGGCCGCGATGGCGAGCACGTTCTTGGCCGCGCCGCCGATCTCGACGCCACGGATGTCGACGGAATGGTAGATACGGAAGGCCGGCGAGCTCAGCGCCTCGGCCAGCGCCTGCGCCAGAGCGGGATCGCCCGCCGCGAGCGTCACGGCGGTGGGGAGCCCGCGCCCGATATCGGCGGCGAAGCTCGGGCCGGAAAGGATCGCGGCGGCCGTGCCTGGCCAGGCCTGCTCGATGATCTCGGTCGCGAAGCGGCCACTCGTCTGCTCGATACCCTTGGCGGCGGAGATCACCGGCACGCGCGGCGGCAAGGCTCCGGCCAACCCTTCACAGGCTGAGCGCAAGGCCTGCGTCGGCACAGCGACGATCAGGGCATCGCAATCGGAGAGAGCGTCGAGAGAGCTTGTTGCGCCGATGGCCTGAGGCAGGTCGATGCCAGGGAGCTTCGGCGCCTGCCGCGTCTGTTCGATGGCTGCGATGGTCTGGGCATCGCGCGCCCAGAGCCGGACTTCGCGTCCGGCGCGGGCTGCGGCCAGCGCCAGCGCGGTTCCGTAGGCGCCGGCGCCGACGACGCCGATGCTGCGATAGGCGACGCGAGGGCTCATGCGGCGGTCGAGGGCGCGACCGAGAGTTCGTCGAGCGGCCAGCGCGGGCGGGCGACGGCGCTCATGTCGTCGACAAGACCGAGCCTGAGACGTTCCAGCCCGGCCCAGGCGATCATCGCGCCATTGTCGCCGCAGAGCGCCAGCGGCGGGGCGACCATGGGCAGGCCGGCCTCGGTCGCGAGGCGACTGAGCCCGCTGCGGATCGCCTGATTGGCGGCGACGCCGCCGGCGACGACCAGCGTCGAGGGTGTGATGCCGGCTTCGCGGCAGGCGCGCAGGCCGGCGCGGGTGCGGTCGACCATCACGTCTACGACGGCCGCCTGGAAGGAGGCGCAGAGATCGGCGACGTCATTGTCCGAGAGTGGCGCGATTCGCTCGGCGACGAGGCGTACGGCGGTCTTGAGGCCGGAGAGCGAGAAATCCGGGCTCGGCCTGCCCTGCATCGGGCGCGGGAAATCGAAGCGCTCGGGGTCACCCTTGGCGGCCTCACGCTCGACCGAGGGGCCGCCGGGATAGGGCAGGGCCAGCATCTTGGCGATCTTGTCGAAGGCCTCGCCGACAGCATCGTCGATGGTGCCGCCGAGCTTGAGATAATCGCCGACGCCACGCACGGCGAGGAGCTGGGTGTGCCCGCCGGAGACGAGCAGCAGCAGATAGGGAAAGGCGAGATCGTCGGTGAGGCGCGCCGTCAGGGCATGCGCCTCGAGATGGTTGATCGCGATGAAGGGCTTTCCGGTGGCGAGCGCGATCGCCTTGCCGGCCGTGAGGCCGACCATGACGCCGCCGACGAGGCCGGGGCCGGCGGCTGCCGCGACGGCGTCGATATCGTCCGGCCTCAATTCGGCATTGGCGAAGGCGCGGGCGATGATGCGGTCGATCGCCTCGACATGGGCGCGGGCCGCGATCTCCGGCACCACGCCGCCATAGGCGGCATGTGCGGCGATCTGGCTCAGCACCTCGTTCGACAGGATCTTGCTCTCGCCGGAACGCTCGACGGAGACGATCGCGGCTGCCGTTTCGTCGCAGGTCGTCTCTATCCCCAGTACACGCATGATCGGTCGACTTGTCTCGCGGAATGAGGGATCAGGATCCAGAAGTGCCGTCCGGCGGTTCCGTGCCGGCAATTCCTTCGTATAGTGCGCGAGGGGGCGCAAGGCCAAGAGGCGCGTCGCAACATGCGCCTTGGCGGCCACGACGGCAGGAACGGAAAAAGGAGACGGCATGGGCAGGATCATTGTTCCGCCTCAATGCAGCGTGATCGCGGAATGCTGCACGGTTCGCGGATCGTCCTGCGGTCGCCGCCGGTTTTGTCAGGAGCTGTGAATGCGCGTCTTCGTTTTTCGTCCCCGCCCCGATGCCGAGCGGACCGCGCGCGCCATCGCCGAGCACGGCTTCGAGCCGGTGGTCGCGCCGCTCTTCGAGGTTGTCCGCCTTTCGGAGGCCGCACCTGAGGGCGCCTTCGACGCGCTTGTGCTGACCAGCGGCAACGGCGTGCCGGCGCTGGCCGATGGCCCTGCGAGCTGGCGGGACCTGCCGGTCTTCACGGTCGGGAGCCGGACTGCGGCGAAGGTGCGCGAGGCCGGGCTCGACGACACCCGCAGCGCCGATGGCGACCGCAACGACCTGATCGAGTTGATCACGCGGACCCTTCCGACCCCGGCGAAGCTCCTGATGATCGTCGGGCGCGACCGCAAGGAGGATGTGCCGGACCGCCTGCGCGAAGCCGGCTACGAGGTGACGCTCTGGACCGCCTATGCGGCCGAGCCGGTTTCGGTCCTGCCCGAGGATACGCAGGCTGCTTTGCGGCATGGCGGCGGCGGTGCGGCGCTGCACTACTCGGCGCGCGGGGCGCGGACCTTCATCGCGCTGGCGCAGGCCGCCAATGTGGCCGACGAGGCGCTCGAGCTCACCCATGTCGCGCTTTCGGCCGATGTCGCCTCGCCGCTGATCTCGGCCGGCGCCAGCACGATCCTGGTCGCCGAGCATCCGGAGGAAGCCGGGATGCTGGCGGCGCTCCAGCAGGTCTCGGCGCGCGAACATCTGTTAGATGCGGCCCGACCGGAACCGCGCGGCAGCCTGCAACGCACGCCGCCGACCGTCGAGCTGAAGGCGGTCTCGTCGGAAACCGTTGAGAATACGGAAGCCGCGACACCTTCCCCGGAAGCGCTCGCACCGACCGAAGCGCTGCCGCAGGAATTCTCGCCGCCGCCGGTCGAGCCGCTGCGCCCGTCCGCCGAACGCGAGATTCCGACCCGCACACCCTGGCTTGCGGTGGCTGCGGCCGGGCTCGTCGGTGGCGTGATCGGCGGGGCGCTCGTCAGCTATGCCCTGACCAGGTCGGGCCCGTCGGGAAATACCGAGGCGATTGCCGAATTGCGCAGCCGGATCGAGAGCTTGCAGGCTGGTGCTGCCGCGGCTGACCGCAAGGCGGCCGCTGCGACGGAAGCGGCGGCGAAGGCCGGTTCCGAATTGCAGGCGGTGACGGCGAAGCTCGCTTCGCTGGGGAATGCGCAGGCGCCGGATACGAGCGCTCTCACCGCGCAGGCCCAGAGGGCCGAGGCGGCGGCGACCGCCATCGGTCAGCGCCTCGACCAGATCGCCGGGCGGCTCGGGACTGTCGAGACACAGGCGAAGGCTGCATCCGGAGCGAGCCCCGAAGCGATGGCGGCGGCGCGGATCGTTCTGGCCGAGCGGGTGCAGCGTGCGCTTGCCGGCGGGCGTCCTTTCGCCGGCGATATCGCGGCGCTGACGAAAAGCGGCGTGGCGCAGGCGGATGTCGCCGCTCTGGCGGCCGTCGCTACGGGCGGCGCGCCGACGCGCGAGACCCTGCAGGCGGGCTTCCGCAAGCATGGCGCGATGTTCCAGCGCGAGGTGATGCCGGCTTCCGAGAGCTGGAGCGACAAGCTGCTGGCGCTGGCGAGCCGCGTCGTCACGGTGCGCCCGGTCGGCGATAGCGGCTCGACCGATCCCGCGACGTTGCCGATCCGGATCGAAGGCGCCATCGCTGCCGGCGATATCGTCAAGGCTACGGCGCTTTGGGGCCAGTTGCCCGAGCCGGCGCGCCGTGCCAGTGCGGAGTTCGGTGCCGATCTGCAGAAGCGTGCCGCGGCGGATGCGGCGATCGCCAAAATTGCGCAGGATGCGGTCGCGGCGCTCGGCGTGGCCGGCTGACGGAGGGTTGAGGGTTCATGGTTCGCGTTCTCGTCTACCTCGCCGTCTTCGCCTGCCTTGCCTTCGGCGCCGTCTGGCTCGCCGACCGGCCGGGCGAGGTTTCCGTGCTCTGGCAGGGCTATCGCATCGAGACGAGCGTAGCGCTGGCGGCGATCGGCGTCGTCGCGCTCGCCTTTCTCGTCCTGCTGGTCTGGGCGATCTTCCGCTTCGTCTTCGGCCTGCCTTCGGCCTTCAGCATGTCCTCCCGGGCGCGGCGCCGGGCGCGCGGCTTCGAGGCCGTGTCGCGCGGCATGGTCGCGATCGGCGCGGGCGATCCCATTGCGGCCGGGCGCTATACCGGCGAGGCGCGCCGCTTCGTGCCGGGCGAGCCTTTGACCCTGCTGCTGGAGGCGCAGACCGCGCAGTTGAGCGGCGACCGGGCGTTGGCCGAGGCCGCCTTCAAGGCGATGCTGGATAAATCCGAGACGCGCGTGCTCGGCCTGCGCGGCCTCTTCGTCGAGGCCAAGCGGCGTGGCGATGTCACCGCCGCGCGGGCTTTCGCGGATGATGCCGTCCGCCGTTCGCCTTCGCTGGCCTGGGCCAATGACGCGCTGCTCGATTTCCACACGCAGGCCGGCGATTGGCCGGCGGCCCGCACCGCCGTCGAGCGTCGGGCGGCATTGCGCCTGGCCGACAAGGCCGAGGCACGCCGTCAGCGCGCCGTGCTGCTCGCGGCCGAGGCCTTGCAGGCGCGCGACAACGAACCGGAAAGAGCGCTCGCCGCCGCACTTGAGGCCGTGAAGCTCGCGCCGTCGCTGACGCCGGCTGCCGCTCTGGCGGGCCGGATGCTTGCCGAGCGGAGCGATGTCCGCAAGGCGTCGAAGCTGCTGGAAGCCGCCTGGAAGGATGCGCCCCATCCCGACATCGCCGCCGCCTATCTCGATGCGCGGCCGGGCGACAGCGCGCTCGATCGCCTTGCCCGGGCGACGACCCTGACGAAGCTGCGCCCTTCCGATCCGGAAAGCGTGCTGGCGCTGACCGGCGCCGCGATCCAGGCGCGCGAGTTCCAGAAGGCACGCGAGACGCTTAAGCCTTTGCTGGCCGGCGGCGCCTCGGTGCGTGCCTGCCTGTTGATGGCCGAGCTGGAGGATGCCGAGCACGGCGCTGCCGGCCGCGTGCGCGAATGGCTGGCGCGGGCGACGCGGGCACCGCGCGACGCCGCCTGGGTGGCGGACGGGCTGGTCTCCGATCACTGGATGCCGGTTTCGCCGATCACCGGCCGGCTCGACGCCTTCGTCTGGACCGTGCCGCCGGCTACGCTCGGCAACCGGGCTCAAGCCGTCGACGACGTGCTGGCCGATCTCGACGATTCGACCAAGCTGATCGAGGTGAAGGCCGAGAGCGTAACGACGATCGAACCCGCAGCGGTTGCGCCGCCTCCTCCGCCCCCTCCACCCGCGGCTGCACCGAAGGAAGAACCCAAGCCAGAGCCCGTCGTGGCCGCTGCGCCGCCGGTCCCGAAGGAGGAGCCGAAGCCGGCCGTCGAGCCGAAGCCGGTGGAGGCGGTTGCGGAACCTGCGAAGCCGGCTGAAGCCAAGCCCGTCGAGGCGAAGCCGGCCGAGAGCAAGCCTGCTGCCGCGCGCGAGACGGTGCCGCCCAAGCCGGTGATCTTCCCGGTCTCGCACGCGCCCGATGATCCGGGGCCGGAGGAGCCACCGCCGCCGGAGCCGAAGAAGAGCGGCTTCAGGCTGTTCGGCTGAGCTGAAAATGCGTGCGGCCGGCGGCCATGCGCCTTATAGCGGCGCCATGACTTCCGTTCTCGATCCCAATGCCGCCGTCACCCTCACGGTCGGTCCCGAGCAGGCCGGCCAGCGCCTGGACAAGGCGCTGGCCCTGCTTGCCGGCGAGATTTCGCGCGCACGGCTGCAACAGGTCATCAAGGAGGGCGGGGTCAGCCTCAACGGCGCCGTCTTCAGCGATGGCAGCCGCAAGGTGGTCGAAGGCGACACGATCGCCCTGGTCATGCCGGCGGCCAAGCCGGCCGATCCGGTGGGGCAGGATATCCCGCTCGACGTCGTCTACGAGGACGAGCACCTGATCGTGATCGACAAGCCGGCAGGGCTCGTCGTCCATCCGGCGGGCGGGCATGAGGACGGCACACTGGTCAATGCGCTGATCGCCCATTGCGGCGAGAGCCTGTCCGGCATCGGTGGCGTCCGGCGGCCCGGCATCGTTCATCGGCTCGACAAGGATACGAGCGGGCTGCTCGTCGTCGCCAAGAACGACCGGGCGCATCAGAAGCTCGCCAAGCAATTCGCCGACCATGGCCGCACCGGGCCGTTGCAACGCGCCTATCTCGCCATCGCCTGGGGCGTGCCGCGCCTGCGCGAGGGCACGATCGACGCGCCGATCGAGCGTTCGACCCGCAACCGCGAGAAGATGACCGTGGTGAAGGAAGGGCGCGGGCGCGAGGCGATCACCCATATCGAACTGCTCGAGCGCTATCCGCCGCTGCTGAAGGGGCTCGACGAAACCGAGCCTCTCGCGAGCCTGATCGAATGTCGGCTTGAGACGGGGCGCACGCACCAGATCCGCGTGCATATGAGCCATATCGGCCATCCGCTGCTGGGCGACCAGCTCTACGGCTCGGGCTTCGCCACGAAGGCGGTGCGCTTGCCCGCCGATGCGCAGGCCGCGTTGGCTACGCTGGGCCGGCAGGCGTTGCATGCGGCGATCCTCGGATTCGAGCATCCCGCCAGCGGCGAAGAGATGCTGTTTGAGTCCGAGCCGCCCGAGGATTTTGCGAATCTGCAAGCCGCGCTCGCGCGGCTGTGAGCGAAACCGGCGGTTTTGCCACCTTTCCGCCAGAGTGAGTTCGCATATACTGGTGTTGTTCGGATGCGGATGGCCAAGGGGGCGCCGCAAGCGAGCGTTCCAACCGAACCGATGACAGGTTCCCGCGTTGGATCGTATTGCCGAATCCGAAGCCTGCGCGAAGGTTGATCGCGCGGAGGGCCTGCCGCCAAGCGGGGGCCTCGATGAGGAGAACGAGCATGGCGAGTGCTTCGCTGCCCGTCCTGTCCGCCGAAGGCGGATTGTCACGTTATCTCGATGAAATCCGTAAGTTCCCGATGCTGGAACCGAGCCAGGAATACATGCTGGCCAAGCGCTGGCGCGAGCATGGCGACCGCGATGCGGCGCACCAGCTCGTCACGTCTCACCTGCGCCTCGTTGCCAAGATCGCCATGGGCTATCGCGGCTACGGCCTGCCGATCGGCGAGGTCGTGTCGGAAGGCAATGTCGGCCTGATGCAGGCGGTGAAGCGTTTCGAGCCCGAGAAGGGTTTTCGCCTCGCCACCTATGCGATGTGGTGGATCAAGGCCTCGATCCAGGAATACATCCTGCGCTCGTGGTCCCTGGTGAAGATGGGCACCACGGCCAACCAGAAGAAGCTGTTCTTCAACCTGCGCAAGGCCAAGAGCAAGATTTCGGCTTTGGGCGAGGGTGATCTGCGCCCGGACCAGGTCCAGCAGATCGCGACCAAGCTCGGCGTCAACGAGCAGGACGTGGTCGATATGAACCGCCGCCTCGGCGGCGACGCTTCGCTCAACACGCCGCTGCGCGAGGATGGCGAAGGCGAGTGGCAGGACTGGCTGGTCGACGATTCGGAAAGCCAGGAGCGCCGCCTTGCCGATTCCGAGGAGGCGGATAACCGCCACTCGGCGCTGCGCGAGGCGCTGGAGGTGCTCAATCCGCGCGAGCGCCGCATCTTCGAGGCGCGCCGTCTGGCCGAGGACCCGATCACCCTGGAGCAGCTCTCCGAGGAGTTCGGCGTGTCGCGCGAGCGCGTCCGCCAGATCGAGGTCCGCGCCTTCGAGAAGGTGCAGGAAGCCGTGAAGAAGGCGATCACCCGCATCGAGGCGCCGCGTGCGGCGCTGCCGGCGGCCTGATCCGGTTTCTGGGTTTCAAGAAGGTTCGAGGGGCGCCGTGAGGCGCCCCTTTTCGTTTGTCAGTACAGCGGCGGCAGCGGCTGGAGCGGCAGGCGGAAGGGACCGATGAAAACCCGGCCTTCGCGCAGCGAGACCGGCGGCAGGGTGGTGAGGCCCTGAGGCGTGCCGGCGTTGTTGCCGCGCCCGCCGAGGAAACCGCCGAGGCCGCCGAGCAGGTTGCCGATGCGCAGGCCGCCGATCTGCTCGATGCCGGCTGCGGCGAGCTGGAGATCACCGGCGACGCGGCGCAGCGGGTCGAGGACGAGCTGGCCGCTGCCGTCGACGCGGGCCTTGCCCTTGGTCGAGACGAGGCGGGTCAGTTCGAAGGAGCCGTTGGCGGCGCGCCAGCCTTCGAGCGCATCGGGGTTGAAGCCCTTGCGGAAGTTCTCGGCCTGGGTGAGCGTCGCCTGCAGGTCGATCTCGCCGGTGTCCGTGTTGCCGAGCAGCGCATCGATCGGCGGCAGGATCGTGCCCTTGGCGGCGATGGCAATGTCGACGGCCTGATCGGTTGCGGGGCGGGTCGGGTTGCGGCGCAAATGCGCTTCCAGTGTGGCCGCGCCCCAGTTCTCGGTGCTGAGGCCGGGCGTCGTCAGCACGCCGCGCGGCTCGCTGGCGACGAGCGCGAAACGCTCCGGGCTGCGCCAGGCGAAGCTGGCATCGAGATTCTTCCAGGTCAGGTCGAGCACGCGGCCTTCGGGCAGCGTGACCTTCGCCGGGCTCGATGCCTCCAGGATGACGAGACCGGGCGAATAGATCTGGCCGACCACGACCGCGGGGCCCGTTTCGACGCGGACCGCATCGCCCCAGCGCGTCGAGGTCAGGCTCAGCGCACTGCAGCGCAGTTCGATGCGGAAGGGGAAGCCGCCAATGCTGCGGTTGGTGCAGGTCCAGGTGCGGCCGCGCTCGACCTCCCGGGCCAACGCGGTGTCGATCTCGGTCGCGATCCGGCCGCGCGCATAGAACCAGAAGGCGGACCAGGCGGCGGCGAGGACGGCGAGCAGCATGAAGGGCCCGTAGAGCCAGAAGCGGCTGCGGCGGCGCGTCGGAAGGGGATCGGTCATGCGGCAGGCATTCCTTGCGCAGGGGCGGGCGGATCGCTAGATCGCCCGGATCGCTCTCGCGGGCGGTCTATCGCATTGTCGTGGCACTGGATTTGCTCGAAAGGCGGGTACCGCTTTTCGGTCTGATGCTCAAGCAAGCAGGCCGGCGCGGCCAAATTATGGGACGAGGATGACGACCGAATTCGGCGCGACCGATCTCTGGGTCTTCGGCTATGGCTCGCTGATCTGGCGGCCGGGCTTCGCCTTCGAGGAGAGCGTGCAGGCGCGCCTCCACGGCTATCATCGCTCGCTCTGCGTGTTCTCGCATGTGCATCGCGGCACGCCGGAGCGGCCGGGGCTGGTGCTGGGGCTGGATCGCGGCGGGGTCTGCCGCGGCCTCGCCTTCCGTGTCGCGGCCGGGCAGGCGCAGGAGACGGTGGACTACCTGCGGGCGCGCGAACAGGCGACCTCGGTCTATCTCGAGCGCCATGTCGCGCTGAAACTGGAGGACGGCCGGCAGGTGCGCGGCATCGTCTATGTCGCCGATCGCAACCACCTGCAATATGCCGGCAAGCTGCCGGCCGAGCAGTTGCTCAAGCTCGTGCGGGAGGGCAGAGGCCAGTCCGGCGAGAATCCGGACTATGTGCTGCAGACGCAGGAGCATCTGCGCAAGATGGGCATCTTCGACCCCGTGCTGGCCGAACTGGCCCAGCAACTGGCGCCGGGCCTCGGTGCGCCGCATCCGCCGCTGGCGGGCTGATCACGCCTCCGGATTCGCTTCCGGCATCAGGTCGAGCAGGGCGGCGCGGCGGCTCATCCCGTCTTCGGCGAGCAGGTGGACATGGATCTCGCAGGCGCCGGCGGCCATGATCGAACGCTGCCAGCGGCCGAGCGCGGCCTCGATTCCGAAGGGGCCGGAATCGCGGGCGGCGATGATGCGCCGGTCGGCGGAGACAGCGAGCAGCACCGCATCGGTGAAGCTCAGAGCATGCGTGTCGTCGACGGCGAAGACCGATGCGACATAGCGCCGGCCGGAACGGCCGCGCCAGGCGGTGAAGCGGCGTTCGCTGAGCGCGGCGGTGCTGCGCAGCGGCATTTCGCGGGCGGCCGGCGCCTCGTCGAACAGATCGGGGGTGTAGCGATAGGCGAGAGCGGCCATGTCCGTTCCTCCTGTGATAGGAACAAAATGGGAACGACATGGGGATAAGTCAAGCGGGGCCGGAACGGAAACCGCGCCTTGGTCGGATCTATGCTGTCAGGGTCTGTCAGGAGCCGGCGAGCGGGTCCATTCCACGCGCGGCGAGTTCGGCGCGGCCCTGCGCCAGGAGCCGGTCGCTCGCAGTCTCGATGCGCTCCTGCAGAAGGTTCTGGAACGAGACCTTGTCGAGCCCCGGCTCGATCGCCGGCAGGATCTCGATCCGGACGGTGCCGGGGCGGCGCAGGAACTTGCGGCGCGGCCAGTAGAGTCCGGAATTCAGCGCGACCGGCACGCAGGGAACGCCGAGTTCGCCATAGAGATGGGCGACGCCGAACTTGTAGGCGGGCGGCGCGCCCGCAGGGCGGCGGGTGCCTTCCGGGAAGATCAGGAGCTGGCGGCCGTTCTGGCCGAGCTCGACCTTGGCGCGGCGGGTCACGTCGGAAAGCGCGCGGGCCCGGGCGCCGCGATTGACCGGGATCATCCGCAGCTTGGTCAGGGCCCAGCCGAAGACCGGGATCCAGGTCAACTCACGCTTCAGGATGAAGACCGGGTTCCGGAAGACCGTGACCAGCGCGAAGGTCTCCAGGAAGGACTGATGCTTGGCGCCGACCATCAGGCCGCCCTGCGGGATGTTCTCGATGCCGGTGATCTCGCAGCGCGTGCCGGCGACGACGCGCATCAGCCAGAGCGAGGAATGCGACCAGCCGATCGCAACCGCCAGCAGCATTCGCCGGGGCAGAAGCATCGCGGGCAGGACGGCGAAGATCAGCCAGAGGACGAGATTTGCATAGAACAGGACGTTGAAGGTGAGCGAGCGCAGGACGAGCATGCTGCGCAATGAGCCCGAGATGCCCTCCCGGTCAAGCGTCGCCTTGCCGTTTCGGCGTCAACCTTCTTGACGATGCTGGCCCAGCAGGTGCGTGCGCTTCTCGGCGGCGGGGCCGAGCGTATCGGCAGGTTTCGGCGAAACCGGCTTGCGGCCGCCGATGATGACCGAAAGACGGGAGGTTTCCGGGTCGCGTTCGACGAGGCTGCGCAGGCGTGCGACCAGGTATTTCGCGTATTCAGGCACAAGGATCTTGACGACCGACCAACGGCTCCACCAGCCGGAGGTATCGATATGGTCGGTGACGACCGGGTGGGCGACGAGCTTGACGCCGGGCATCGCATGCGCGAACTCGGCGAGCGTGCGCGGCATGTGATAGTTCGAGGTTACAACGAGCAGGGAGTCGAAGCCGTGGCGGCGGACCCAGCGCCGCGCCTCGATGGCGTTGCCGATGGTGTTGCGGGCGCGGTAGTCGAGATCGACGCAGCAGGCGAGCAGATCGCGCGAGGCCGGGTTCAGCTTGGCGAGTTCCTCGCGGCCGGTCTTCTCGTTGACGCCGCTGATCAGCAGCCGCTGCCCGCGCTCGGCCCCGAGCAGGCCCATGGCATCGCCGACGCGCTGGGCCCCGCCGGTGACGACGACGATCGCATCGGTGCGCGGGGTGTTCGCCGGTTCGCGTGCGTCGATCATCCCGATGAAGCGGACATAGCCGATGCCGAGAAGCAGCAGACCGATGCCGGCAAGGGCCGCTGCTGCCAGTCCGAGGATGCGGCGCAGCGAGATCGACCGGGCAGGCTTGCCACTCCGGGACGCGGAATCGGATTGGGCCATCGTGAGATGGTCGTCTGTGCTGCCGATCATGGCCATGACGCCGTCGTCCTAGCGCGCCAATCGGGCATAACGGCGGCGGACCTACGTCCGGCCCCGCCGCAAGGGTTAAGGCTTGGTTGACGCCGTGCAGCCAGAGGAATGCTCATGCGAGCATCCTCAGGTGGTGGCGCACGGTGAAGCGCGAAACCAGGCCGGCGATGATCGCGACGACCAGGGCGACGAGGATGACGGCGCCATAGCCGGTCCAGCCGATCTCGAAGGCGCCGAACAGGGCCTGCAGTTGCTCGGCTTCGGGTGTGGCGCTCCACCGCGAGGCGAGGAAGCCGAGCACGCCGATCGTGGCGATCGCGGCGAGCCCGCCGAAGAGCCCGCCGCGCAGGCCGAGCCGGATGAAGCGGCTCTGGAACTCGCGGGCGATGAAGTCGTCGTTGGCTCCGACGAAATGCAGCACTTCGACGCTGTCGCGGCTGCCGGCCATGGCGCCGCGCGTGGCGAAGGCGACCGCGAGCGCCGCTGCGGTCAGCACCAGCAGCACGATCGCGAAGCCGGAGGCGATGATGGTGCCTGCCATGGCGGAGAGGCGCCGGACCCAGAGCCGGTGGTCGTCGAGCGTCGCGGTCGGGATTTCGCGGCGCAGCGTCGCGCCGAAGCCGGCGAGGTCGGGAGGAGCGTCCGTCTTCAGCTTCAGCACGATCAGGCGCGGCACCGGCAGCTCGACGAGATCGAGCCCCGTGCCGAGCCAGGGTTCGAGCAGCTTGTCCGACTCGGCCTTGGGCACTGCCCGGACGCTCTCGACCTCCTTCAATCCGCTCGCCAGCATGACGGCGCGGGCTACGTCGTCGTCGATCTTGCGACGCGAATCGGGACGGACCTGGATCGTCATCTCGTTGGAGATGGCGCCGCGCCATTGGTCGGAGGCGCGCGCGGCCAGCATCGCGGCGCCGGCGCTGAGCGAAGCGAGGAAGGTCAGGATCGCGATTACCGCCATCAGGGCGCGGCCGGCGACATTGTCGACGGGGACGAGCGGCTGGTCCCGCCGGAGATTGGCGGGCAGGCCGCGCGGCTGCCGCTCGGATTCCCGGTCGTGGGTTTCAGGCGTCGACATGCAGGTGTCCGTCGGCCAGCACGAGACGCGGGGCGTCGTAGATATCCATCAGATTGAGGTCGTGGGTCGCGATCACGACGGCGGTGCCGAGCGATTGCAGCTCCATGAACAGCCGCAGCAGGCGCCGGCCGAGGCCGGGATCGACATTGCCGGTCGGCTCGTCGGCGAGCAGCAGTTCGGGCCGGCTGATCAGGGCGCGGGCGATGGCCGCGCGCTGCTTCTCGCCGCCGGAGAGCACCGGAGGCACGGCATGCATGCGCTCGCCGAGCCCGACCCAGCGCAGCAACTCGACGACCTCGGCGCGATAGCTCGCCTCCTCCTTGCCGAGGACGCGCAATGGCAGTGCGACATTCTCGTAGACCGTGAGATGGTCGAGCAGGCGGAAATCCTGGAAGACGACGCCCATGCGGCGGCGGAAGGCGGTGAGCGTGTCCGAGTCGAGCCGCGAGACATCCTGGCCGAACAGGTTGACCAGTCCGCGCGTCGGCTTCAGCGCCATCAGGATCAGGCGCATCAGCGTCGTCTTGCCGGCGCCGGAGGGGCCGGTCAGATACTGGAACGAGCGCGGCTCGATGCTGAAGTTGATGTCCTTCAGCACCTCCGGGCCCATGCCGTAACGCAGGCCGACATTCTCGAACCGAACCAAGCGGTCTTCCTCGCTGAACCAGTCTTTTGCGAATCCGCATCCGATCCTACACCGCAAGCCATCGCGCGCGGAAAGACCGTGATGCGACCAATCTGCCCCAGAGATTCTTCACGGGGCGTTAACCATAAATCGCGCCAATGGAAACGCGCGCATTGGCCGCTGTCATGCGGCGATCTGTCGATGCGCCGATGTACTTGCGGCAACCGTCTTGAAGGAGTTGGCTCGCAGCCATGCTGATCGTCTGCCCATCCTGCGCGAGCCAGTACGAACTCGACGCGGCCAAACTGGGGCCGGAAGGGCGCAAGGTGCGTTGCGCCAACTGCAAGACGTCCTGGCATGTCGAGCCTGCCGCCTTCCCGGAGCCCCCCAGCGAGGCAGAGACCCAGGCGCTGCTCGCCGAGGAGCTGGAGCGCGCCGCTGCGATCGATGCCGAGATCACGGCCGTTGCCGCTGAAGCGGGCGGGCAGGACGCCCCTGAGGAGCCGCCTGCCGTCGAGACACCTGCGCCCGTAGCCGCCATGCCGAAGCGCCGCGGCGGCAAGCGTCCGGCCAAGCCGAGCAAGGCGTCCGGTGCGTTCCTGCGGCGTGGCGGAGCCGGACGGCCGTTGGCTGCGGCCCTCGCAGGTCTCGTCCTGCTTGCCGGCGTCGTCTGGCAGCGTGAGGCGGCGGTTCGTGCCGCCCCGCAACTGGCCGGTCTGTTCGACAGGCTGGGGATGCCGGTGAACGTCCGCGGGCTCAGCCTCAGCGCGATCGAGAGCGGTGTCGTCGCCGACGGCCAGAATCGCTTCCTCATCGTCGAGGGCGACGTCACCAATGTCACCAAGAGCAAGACGGCGGTGCCGCTGATCGAGGTCGCGGTCAAGGATGCGGGCGGTGCGACGCTCTACACCTGGACGACCGATCCGCCGCGGGCGAGCCTGGAGCCTGCGGAACTCGTCCGCTTCCGGGCGCGGCTGGCTTCGCCGCCGGAGCAGGGGCAGTCGGTCCGGGTGCGCTTCACCTCGGTTGCGACTGCGGCCAATCTCGCCAGCAAGCGCTGAGGCTGCTAGGACAGGGGCCTGTCGACCGTGCCGGACCAGCAGCCGGACGGTTTTCACGGATCATCGCCTGCATCGGCCTTCGGCGCGCCTGAAGCGCGCAAGGCCAGTTGCGGCCGGGTATCGAAACGGAGTCATCATGCCGGAACGGCGTATCAGGGTTCTCTACGACGAGGCGACGATAGCGCGGCGCAACGAGGAGATGGCGCAGGCCATCGCGGGCAGCAATCCGAAGGATCTGCTCGTCGTTGCCGTCCTGAAGGGCAGCTTCATGTTCGCTGCCGACCTGATCCGGGCGATGCACCGCACCGGACTCTCGCCGCAGGTCGAGTTCATCCACCTGTCGAGCTATCTCTCGGGAACCGTTTCCTCGGGCCAGGTCGAAATCCTGCGCGACGTGCAGAGCGAGGTGCGCGGCCGCGACGTGCTGCTGGTCGACGACATCCTCGAGTCCGGCCGGACGCTGGCCTTCGCCAAGGACCTGCTGGCCGCGCGCGGGGCCGCGAAAGTGTCGACCGCCGTGCTGCTGGAGAAGCCGCATAAGCGGGCTGTCAACATCCAGGCGGATTATGTCGGCTTCGAATGCCCCGACTATTTCGTGGTCGGCTACGGCATGGACGTCGCCCATTCGTACCGGCAACTGCCCTATGTCGGCGTGGTCGAAACCGATGATCAGGCCGGCTTGCCCGGCATCTGAGGAGCATTCATGTCGCGTATTCTGGTCGTCGATGACGAGGAGCCGCTGCGCCAGTTGGTCGCGCGGGGCTTGAGCCTCGACGGACATAGCTGCCTCATCGCCTCCGACGGGGCCGAGGCGCTCGACATCCTCGACGCCGAGCAGGGGCGGTTCGACCTGCTGCTGACCGATATCCGCATGCCCCTGATGGACGGCATCGCGCTGGCGCTCGCCGCCAAGCAGCAGTTCCCGGAGCTGACGATCATGCTGATGACCGGCTATGCCGAGCAGCGCGAGCGGGCGAAAAGCCTCGAGTCGATCGTCGCCGAGGTGATGGCCAAGCCCTTCACAATCGCGGAGCTGCGCGCGACCGTGATGAAGGTGATCGAGCGCTCGATCGGGTGAGCTCGGATACTATCGGTTGAGCCACCAGATCGAGGCGTTTAGCAGCGTCGCGAAGGCGACCCAGGCGAGATAGGGCCAGAGCAGATTCGAGGCGAGCCGATCGAGCGGCCTGAAGGCTGCGATCGTCGCCGCGATCAGGACGAGCAGCGGCAAGATGACCGCGATGCCCGCGAGCGGGCTGTTGGCGCCGAAGAAGGCGAAGGACCAGCCGATATTGAACAGAAGCTGCAGGTGATAGACCAGCAGCGCGCGCCGGCGGCCGGGCGTTCCGACCGGCAGGCGCAGGATGCGGAATGCGGCCAGCGCCATCAGCGCATAGAGCGCGGTCCAGACCGGCGCGAAAATCCAGTTCGGCGGGTTGAACGGCGGTTTGACCAGCCCGGCATACCAGGTCGGGATTTGCGGCACGGTCGTTGCGCTGCCGGCGACCGAGGCGGCCACGACCGGAAGGATCGCAATCGCAAGCGCCGCCCAGAGCGGCGGACGATGATCGGTCGAGGTCTGAGGCAGCGTCGTCATGATCCGATGATGGGCAACACCCGGACGCTTCGCAAGGCGCTGTGCCTGCTCCAGATATGCGGTCGGCACCAGCGGACATTCCCGCTTCTCATGGAACTTTTTCCGGGCAGGTCGTGACGAAAGGCCGGCTGGCTGGGTGAGGACCCTCAAAGCCAGATCCCCTTCGCCTTCGCGAGAAAGCGAGCGCGCTCCGCCAGACCGTTGCTGCCGCCATTGATGAGCTTCGTCACGCGCTCGCCATCGTCAGCGTCGGCGGCGGTGTTGATGGCACGCTCGGCCCAGTAGGCGAAGGCGACGCGCAGTGAGGTCTCCGGCTCCTTCGCCCGCTCGGGCTCGGCCTCCAGGTCGATGCCGAGCAACTGACCGAAGCGGCGGTAATTGGCCCGGCCGGTGAGTTGGAAGATGCCACGGCCGTGATAGCGGATGCCGTCGCCGGCCTGCGTGTTGCCGAGATCGCGCCGGCCTTCGTAGCGGATGAAATAGGCGGGGCCGCCATATTCTTCGAGCGTGCGGAAGCCGTCGGTCTCGTGCGCCGCCTGTGCCAGGAAATGGCAGAGGCGCAGCCGGGTGGTGACGTCGTGATCATCCGCCAGATCATCGAAGCGCCCGGCAATGCCTGTGACGATCGTCGCATTGGCGGAAGGCGCGAGGCGCAGCAGGCGCTCGCGGGTGACGGTCAAACCCGGCTCGGCCGCTCTGTCGAGACCGACCCAGGTTCCGATGGCGCGCATCGACATGAAAATGCCCTCCCGATGAGGAGGGCATCATCGCCGCTGTCGCGAAGCCGGGGATAAAATACCCTGCGGGAAGCAGTCAGCCGCTGACGGCGGTGTACTCGGTCTCGATCGAGGAGGCGTGGACCTCGTGGTCGAAGCCGTAAATATGGATCGAGATCGCCTCGCCCGGTCCGGAATTGCGCATGCGGTGGATATTCGGGCCCGAAGGCAGCATGCAGGCGACATAGCCCGGCTGGCGCTCCTGCTCCTCGGTCTGCACGGCGCGATTGGCGTCGATCGCGCGATACCAGGTCTCGGTGACCGTGCCCGAGACGACGCCGAAGCAGCAGGAACAATGATGGTCGTGGATCGAGGTCGCCGAGCCCGCGCCCCAGACGATCGCCCAGACGCTGACATTCTCGTCGCCGGCGAGGAGGTTGCGGCTGTAGCAGCCGGCCTTGCGCTCCAGCGGCAGGCGCTGGATCAGGTCGGGCATGGCGACGAGCTCCTGCAGCACTTCGCGGGCGGCGCTCAGGTAGTCGCGCGTCAGCGTACCCGCATCGGTCCGCAGATTGCGCAACACGGCCCCGCGCCGCTCCTCGCTGAGAAAACCCTGCATGCCATTTCCCTCTTGAAACTGTTTGGGAATGATATGCGCCGAACGCGGGCAGTGGTTTGCGGAGATGGAGAATTTTCATCCCCGATTGGAATTGATTGCCTCTTGTGGAATGATGCTTGGAATTTTTTCTCCGCTTCATTCTTCACGAAGGAAGCCGATTTCGATTTCTTCGAGGTGCAATGGCCAAGCTGGATGCTTTCGATCTGCGCATCCTGGCGCGCCTGCAGGAGGATGCCAGCCTGCCGCTCGCCGAACTTGCCGAGGCGGTGGGGCTGTCGTCCTCGCCCTGCTGGCGGCGGGTGCAGAAGCTGGAGGAGGGCGGCTACATCAAGCGCCGCGTCGCCCTGCTCGACCGCGACAAGCTCAAGGCCGGGGTCACGGTCTTCATCGCGGTGAGAACCGCGCGGCATTCGATGGAATGGCTGGAGCGCTTCCATACGGCGGTGCAGGACCTGCCGGAGATCGTCGATTTCTACCGGATGAGCGGCGAGATCGACTATCTGCTCAAGGCCTGCGTCTCGGACATTGCCGCCTATGACACGCTCTACAAGAAGCTGATCTCGCGCATCGACCTCAGCGACGTGACCTCGATGTTCGCGATGGAGGAGCTGAAATCGACCTCGGCAATCCCGCTGGGATTCGCGGAGGAACGTTAGCCCAGCACAGCTTCAGGCCTTCGTGACCTTCTGGTAGTCCTTCACGTCCGAGAAGGTGATGTCGGGTGCGCGCTCGGCATCGTATTTCAGTGTGAACTGGCTCGATGCCATGAAGACCGGGTCGCCGTCGAGATCGTCGGCCATGGCCGAGGGTTTCAACCCGACGAATTTCTGCAGCGCGACCTTGTCCTCCGAGGAGACCCAGCGCGCGATCGAGAACTGGCAAGGCTCGAAATCGACCGGAAGCGAGTATTCGGCGTCCATGCGTTCCTTGAGTACGTCGAGCTGAAGCGCGCCGACGACGCCGACAATGGCGGGCGCGCCGTCATGCGGCAGAAAGAGCTGGACGACGCCTTCCTCGGCCATCTGCTGCAGTGCCTCGCGCAGCTTCTTGGCCTTCATCGCGTCCTTCAGCTTGACGCGGCGCAGGATCTCGGGCGCGAAGCTCGGCACGCCCTTGAAGACGATGTCCTCGCCCTCGGTCAGCGTGTCGCCGATGCGCAGGGTACCGTGGTTGGGCAGGCCGACGATGTCGCCGGCGAAGGCCTCCTCCGCGATCGAGCGGTCGCGGGCGAAGAAGAATTGCGGCGCGTTAAGCGGCATCGGCTTGCCGGTGCGGACGAGCTTGGCCTTCATGCCGCGCGACAGCTTGCCCGAGCAGATGCGCATGAAGGCGATGCGGTCGCGGTGGTTCGGGTCCATGTTCGCCTGGATCTTGAAGACGAAGCCGGTCATCTTCGGCTCGTCCGCCTCGATCGGGCGCTTGTCGGCGAGTTGCGCGCGCGGGCTCGGGGCATAGGCGCCGAGCGCATCGATCAGGTCGCGCACGCCGTAATCGCGCAAGGCCGCGCCGAAATAGAGCGGCGTCAGATGGCCCTCGCGGAAAGCCTGGAGATCGAAGGGCTTCAGGCCTTCGGCGGCGAGGAAGACCTCCTCGCGCCAGGTCTCGGCGGCGCCATGCGGCAGGAGCTCGTCGAAGAGTGGATCGTCCCAGCCGGAGACCTGGCGGTCCTCGGCGCGCTCGTCGCCCTTCTGGTTGCGGCGGAAGGTATTGGCCTTGAGATCGTATGTGCCGACAAATTCACGGCCGCGGCCGACCGGCCAGGTCATCGGCGCGACGTCGAGCGCCAGCGTGGTCTCGATCTCGTTGATCAGGTCGAAGGGGTCGCGCGTCTCGCGATCGACCTTGTTGATGAAGGTGACGATCGGGATGTCGCGGAGGCGGCAGACCTCGAACAGCTTCTTGGTACGGTCCTCGATGCCCTTGGCGGCGTCGATCACCATGACGGCGGCGTCGACGGCGGTGAGCGTCCGATAGGTGTCTTCCGAGAAGTCCTCGTGGCCCGGCGTATCGAGCAGGTTGAAGACGTGCCCCCCGTACTCGAAGGTCATCACCGAAGTGACGACCGAGATGCCGCGCTGGCGCTCGATCTTCATCCAGTCCGAGGAGGTCTGGCGCCGGCCCTGCTTGGCGCGCACCTCGCCGGCGAGCTGAATGGCGCCGCCGAAATAGAGCAGCTTCTCGGTCAGCGTCGTCTTGCCCGCGTCCGGGTGCGAGATGATGGCGAAGGTGCGCCGGCGCGCATGCGGCGCGGCGGAGGCCGCGGACGCTTCAAGGGTCGAAAGATCGGTCATGGCGGGTGTGAAGACAGGATGAGGCGGAGGAAGTCAATCGTTCTTGCCTTCCGCACCGGATAACTCGCTCGATCACGCCGCGCTCACGGCTCCGTGAGCATTGCCGACTGGTTTGTGAGCGGAACAACCGTCATTCCCGCCGCATTCTCCCGTCCGACTTCCGTCGTACGACTCTCACCAAACTAGGGGGACTGAATGCCCGCAGCCGCGAAGGCCGAGCCGCAACCGACCCTGTCCGTTTTCGATGCTGTGACGATCATGGTCGGCATCGTCGTCGGGATCGGGATCTTCAAGACGCCGGCGATCGTGGCGGCCAATGTCGGAAGCGAGGCCGCCTTCATCGGCATCTGGGTCGCGGGCGGCATCGTCACGCTGATCGGCGCGCTCTGCTATGCCGAGCTCGCTGCCGCCGATCCCCATACGGGCGGGGAGTATCACTTCCTGACTCGCGCCTATGGCCGGCCGGTCGCGATGCTGTTCGGCTGGGCGCGCGGGACCGTGATCCAGACCGGTGCGATCGCGGCCGTTGCCTTCGTGCTGGGCGACTACGCGGCACAGATCGTGCCGATCGGGCCGATGGGGCCAGCGATTTATGCAGCGCTCTCCATCGTCGCCCTGACCGCGCTCAACGTCATCGGCACGACCCAGAGCAAGAGGATGCAGATCGTCATGACCTTCATCGAGGTCGGCGCGCTCGGGGCGATCATTCTGCTCGGCTTGTTCGGAGGCGGAGAAGCCCCGCCGCAGACGGCCTCGCCTGCGCCGGCATCGGCCGCGATCGGGCTCGCGATGGTTTTTGTGCTGCTGACCTATGGCGGCTGGTCGGAAGCGGCCTATCTCTCGGGGGAACTCAAGGATCCCGCCCGCAACATGGTGAAGGTCCTGACGATCGGAACGCTGATTCTGATCGCCATCTATGTGCTCGCCAATCTGGCGTTGCTCGCGATTCTCGGCCTCGACGGTCTGCGCAACTCGGAGGCCGTCGCGGCCGACATGATGCGACGCGTCGCGGGCGCACCTGGAGCGCTGATCGTCAGCCTCGCGATCGTCGTTGCGGCGCTTTCGACCCTGAACGCCACGATCTTCACCGGGGCACGCGTCTATTTCGCGATGGCGCGGGACCTCACCCTGCTGCCGCGCGTCGGCGAATGGGACGAGCGCGGGCGGGCTCCGGCCAACGGCCTGCTGCTGCAAGGCGCCGTGGCCCTGCTGCTCGTCGGACTCGGCGCGGCGAGCCGCGACGGCTTCCAGGCCATGGTCGATTACAGCGCGCCGGTGTTCTGGGCCTTCCTGCTGCTGGTGGGGCTCGCCCTGCCGATCCTGCGCTGGCGGGAGCCCGGCCGGGCGCTGCCTTTCAGGGTGCCGCTCTATCCGCTGACGCCGATCCTGTTCTGCCTGGCTTGCGCCTACATGCTGCATGCCAGCCTTGCCTATACCGGCAAGGGCGCTCTCGTCGGCCTCGCCGTGGTGCTGGCCGGGCTGCCGCTGCTGCTGTTCCGCCGCAGAGAGCCCAAGGCCGCATTGCCCGCAGATGCCGCACCCGCCTCGCTCAAGTAACGACCGTTCGACAGGAGAGACATGATGAAGATCGTTCGCGCCCTCACTGCTGCTTGCGTCATCGGCCTGCTCGCGCCGTTCGCCGTCCAGGCCCAACCGGTCCAGGCGACGAAGGACCCGAGTGCCGTCCCCGACTACGTTCCGCGCTCCGGCCAGGCCGGCAAGGACGTCGTTTGGGTGCCGACGCAGCAGGCCCTGATCGATCGCATGTTCGAGATGGCCAAGCTGACGAAGGACGACTACCTCGTCGATCTCGGATCGGGCGACGGGCGCACCGTCATCTCGGCGGCCAAGCGCGGCGTGCGCGCGCTCGGCATCGAGTACAATCCCGACATGGTGAAGCTCTCCCAGCGGACAGCCCAGGCCGAGGGCGTGACCGAGCGGGCGCGCTTCGTCGAGGGCGACATCTTCGAGACCAACTTCTCGGACGCGACGGTGCTGACGCTGTTCCTGCTGCCGGAGCTCAATCTCAAGCTGCGGCCGACGATCCTCGACATGAAGCCGGGGACACGCGTCGTCTCCAACACCTTCATGATGGATGACTGGGAGCCGGACGAGACCGCGATCGTCGCCGAAAATTGCTCGAGCTATTGCCGCGCCTATCATTGGGTCGTCCCGGCCAAGGTCGCGGGCACCTGGCGCCTCGGCGATGGCGAACTCAAGCTGACGCAGAGCTTCCAGAAGCTGTCGGGAACGCTGACGGTCGCGGGCAAGGCGCAGCCGATTTCGGATGCGCGCATGAAGGGCGGCGAGATCAGCTTCATGGCCGGCGGGCGCAGCTATACCGGGCGCGCCGAGAACGACCGCATGACCGGCAGCAGCGAGGCTGCCGGCGCCAAGCTCGACTGGCAGGCGACCCGTTCCGGCTCCTGACGGATGACAGCGGTTATCGGCTCAGTTCTTGAGCCGGTAACCCGTCTTGAAGATCCAGCCGACGGTCGCGATGCAGGCGACGAGGAAGATGAGCGTCATGCCGAGGCTGACGCCAAGGCTGACATCGGCGAGTCCGTAGAAGCTCCAGCGGAAGCCGCTGATCAGGTAGACCACGGGATTGAACAGCGTCACCGTCTGCCAGAAGGGCGGCAGCATCGAGATTGAGTAGAACGAGCCGCCAAGGAAGGCCAGCGGCGTCACGATCAAGAGCGGAATGACCTGCAATTTCTCGAAACCGTCGGCCCAGATGCCGATGATGAAGCCGAACAGGCTGAAGGTCGTCGCCGTCAGCACGAGGAAGAGCAGCATCATCGCGGGATGCTCGATCCGCAGCGGCACGAAGAAGGCGGCGGTCAGCAGAATGATGAGCCCGAGCAGGATCGACTTGGTCGCGGCGGCGCCGACATAGGCGATCACCGCCTCCCACCAGGCGACGGGCGCGGAGAGCAATTCGTAGATCGTGCCGGTGAATTTCGGAAAATAGATCGCGAAGGAGGCATTGGCGATGCTCTGCGTCAGCAGCGAGAGCATGATCAGGCCGGGCACGATGAATGCGCCATAGGGCACGCCCTCGACCGATTGCATGCGCGAGCCGATCGCGCCCCCGAAGACGATGAAATAGAGCGAGGTCGAGAGCACGGGCGAGACGATGCTCTGGAGCGGGGTGCGCCAGGTACGGTTCATCTCGAAGCGGTAGATCGCGGCGATCGCGTGGAGATTGAGACCTGTCATCAGCGGCGCTCCTTGACCAGGCTCACGAAAATGTCCTCGAGCGAGCTCTGGCTGGTGCTGAGGTCGCGGAAGCGGATACCGGCCTCGGCCAGGCCCTGCAGCAAGGTGGTGATGCCGGTGCGCTCGGCCTGCGTGTCATAGGTGTAGACGATCTCGTCGCCGGCGGCCGAGAGCTTGAGGTCGAAGCTCGCCAGAGGCTCGGGGATCGCTGTGATCGGCTGCTGGAGCTGGAGCGAGAGCTGCTTCTTGCCGAGCTTGCGCATCAGCTCGGCTTTCTCTTCCACCAGAATGATCTCGCCCTTGGAGATGACGCCGACGCGGTCGGCCATCTCCTCGGCTTCCTCGATATAGTGGGTGGTCAGGATGATGGTGACGCCGTCGTCGCGCAGCCGGCGCACCATTCGCCACATGTCCTGCCTGAGCTCGACATCGACGCCGGCGGTGGGCTCGTCGAGGAAGAGGATGCGCGGCTCGTGCGAGAGCGCCTTGGCGATCATGACGCGCCGCTTCATGCCGCCCGAGAGCATGCGGATCTGGCTGTCCTTCTTCTCCCAGAGCGAGAGGTCCTTGAGGATACGCTCGATCAGGGCGGGGTCGCGCGGCTTGCCGAACAGGCCACGGCTGAAATTCACCGTGGACCACACTGTCTCGAAGGCGTCCGTCGTCAACTCCTGCGGCACGAGCCCGATCGCCGAACGGGCGGCGCGATAGTCCACGAGGATATCGTGGCCATCGGCGGTGACCGTGCCGGTGCTCGGCCGGACGAGGCCGCAGATGATGCTGATCAGCGTCGTCTTTCCGGCGCCGTTGGGGCCGAGCAGGGCGAAGATCTCGCCGCGCCTGATCGTGAGGTCGACCGATTTCAGCGCGCTGAAGCCTGAAGCATAGGTCTTGGAGAGGCCGGAGACCGAGATGATCGGCGAGGTCGTGTCTGACATGGGCGGCATATAGGGGAGCCGGTGCTGGGTTGCGATGGCGGGGTCATGCGGGAAAAGCATGATCGCCTGTCAGTTCATGGCGGGAAGCGCCGCGAAACGAAAAGGCCGGGCGCTGGGCCCGGCCTTCTCCACGCGACGCAACCGCACGCTACTTCATGAAGAACCACAGCAGGATGATGACCGGAATCGGAACGCCTACAAGCCAGAGGATGATGGAACGCATTTGAAGCCCCCGTTTGGAACGATGATGCTGCGGCAACGCTGGTGCGCGGGGGAAAGTTCCTGCCCGCCAAGGCGTCAGGCCGCGTCGAACGCCTCGGCGCTCGGATGCCATTGCGGGCGGTAGCCGTGCTGCATGGCTGCGATGCTGGCAGGCGGCGTGAGGACGGTCACCGTTCCCGCTGGACGCTTGCGTCGCTCGACATAACCACCGGGCGACCAGAGCAGGGCAGACGCTCCCCGCAGCGCCAGGAAATCCGTTCCGTCGTCGGAAAGCAACATGGCGCCATCGGGCAATTGCTCGGCCGGCAGGCGATGGATGCGCTTCATTCGGCCGTCCAGGCGGTCGGCATCGAGGATGCGATCGATCTCCGGGAAGAGCGGCGTCTCGGGGAGGCCGAGGCCCTGCACCAGTGCCGCGCGATAGGCCAGCGCATCCTGGCGCCTGCATTCCATGCAGGGGCGGTGTCCGGCCGCGAACGCCGTCACCTCGTCGCAGAAGAACAGTTCGGTATAGCCGTTGCCCCAGACCTTGCGCTTGCGCCCCTTGAAGGAGAGGACACAGCAGAGCCATTGCCGCGTCGCCTGGATGCGGGCGGGAAGCTCATGCGCCATGGGATCGTGGAAGCGACCGCCGCGATTGCCGTAGAAGGTGCCGCGCGCCGGGTTGGCGAAGAGCGTGCCATCGGGTTTGACGCGGTTGGGAAGGGGCATGATCAGCATCCGCTCCATTGATCGCGAGCGAGCCTAGCCTGCCGCCGGCCCATTGCTGGCAGGAAGGATCGCTCGCGATTTTCATCGATCGCGGCAGGGTCCGCTTAACGCTACGAGCAAGTCGGCGCCGGCCCCTAAGGCATTTGAAGTATTTTCGACCCCATTCCGATGGCGACGAAGCCATGCGGAGCCGGCAAGCGCCACGATGAACGCCTATCTTCCTTTGATCCTGTTCACGGTGCTGACCAACGCCGCCGCGCAACTGATGCTGAAGCGCGGCATGACCGGTGTCGGCTCGCTCGACGTCGCCGGCGACGGTTTGATTGCCACTGTCTTCCGTGTCGTCTTCAATCCCTTCGTCTTCGCGGGCCTGTGTACTTTCGTCATCAGCATGGCCTCGCACCTGATCGTGCTCTCCAAGGTGCAGATCAGCTATGCCTACCCGTTCCTGAGCCTCGCCTATGTCGTGGTCGCGGCTTACGCCTATTTCGTCTTCCACGAGGATCTGAGCGCGATGCGTATCGCCGGCATCGGCTTCATCGTGCTGGGCACCATCTTCATTGCACAAAGCTGAGGGAGATCATGGACCTGATCGTACGCCTGTTCCTGCGCCTCGGCGCCCTGTTCGAGCCGCCGGTGGCGCCGCAGCCGGTCCCGGTGCCGGTGCGCAACCGCGATCCGCGCCTGCCTATCGACCGGAGGTGACGCGATGAAGCACATCATCATCGGGGGCGACGGCTTCGTCGGCTCGCATCTGGCGGCCGACCTCTCCGCCATGGGCGAGCAGGTTCTGGTCGCTGACATCCACCAGAGCGGCCATGCTCATTACGCCACGGTGCCGTTCCTGACGGTCGACGTGACCAAGGCCGAGAGCGTGGACAGCATTCCGCTGGCGCCCGAGGACCTCGTCTACAACCTTTCGGCCAAGATGCTCTCGCCGATCGTGACGCGGGCCGAGCGGCACGAGTTCTTCTGGCCGGTGAACTATCACGGCACGCAGAACATCCTGTCGTGGATGGAAAAGAACGGTGCCAACCGGCTCGTCCATTTCACCACCGACATGATCTACGGCCATTCGGTGACGGTGCCGCAGGACGAGACGCATCCGGCCCATCCGCTCGGCGAGTACGGCGAGAGCAAGCTCGCGACCGAACGCCTCGCCGACGAGTACCGCGCCAAGGGCTTCCGCATCCCGATCTTCCGGCCGCGCCTGATCATCGGGCCGGGCCGTCTCGGCATCCTCGTCAAACTGTTCAAGCTGATCGACATGAACCTGCCGGTGCCGATGATCGGCTCGGGCAAGAACCCCTATCAGTTCATCTCGGTCTTCGACTGCGCCAGCGCCTGCATCGCAGCCTGGAAGGCAGGCTTCCCGAACGAGGCCTATAATCTCGGCTCCGACGATCCGCCGCCGGTGAAGAAGCTGCTGGGTGATCTCATCAAGCATGCCGGCTCGAAGTCGATCCTGCTGCCGACGCCGGCCTCGCTGGTGAAGCTCACGCTCGACACGCTGGACGCGATCAACCTGCCGATCATGGACCCCGAGCAGTACAAGATCGCCGACGAGATCTGCATCCTCGACACCTCCAAGGCCAAGCGCGAGCTCGGCTGGGCGCCGCAACATCGCGACGAGGACATGCTGCTCGCCGCCTATACCGAATACCGCAAGGCCAAGGATGGCCTTAAAACAGCTGAGAGGAGCCTCGCCGCATGAGCATGCCCGCCTTCAGGAATGAGGACGTCGCCGTGACCAATGCCCGGCCCCAGCTCATCAGCGTGGAAGCCGCCAAGCAGCTCGACGCCGCGCAGGTGAAGGAGCTTTTCGCGGCCCATATCAACCCCGGCCAGCTTCACTTCCTGAAGCTGCTCGGCTTCGACAAGATCCTCGTCGACCGCGCCGAGGGCATGCACTACATCACCAAGGACGGCCGCAAGATCCTCGATTTCTTCGGCGGCTTCTGCTCGGTCGCCTTCGGCCACAACCATCCGCGCATCGTCGCGGCCCGGCAGAAGTTCCAGGACGAGAACCGCCATGAGATCTGCATGGCCTTCATGTCGCAATATGCCTCGGCGCTGGCGAAGAACCTCGCCACCATCGCGCCGGGCGATCTCGACATGGTCTTCCTCGGCTCGACCGGCTCGGAGGCGATGGAGGCGGCGCTGAAGGTCGCCGAGCAGGCGCAGGGGCCGGAGAAGTCCAAGATCCTGCATGCCGCGAACTCCTTCCACGGCAAGACCAAGGGCGTGCTCTCGGTCACGGATTCGACGCTCTACCAGTCGCAGTTCAAGCTGGTCGAGAACCGGGTCAAGGTGCCGTTCGGCGACATCGCCGCGGTCCGGCAGGCACTCGAGAGCGACCCCTCGATCGGCATCGTCGTGATGGAGACGATCCAGGGCGGCGGCGGCATCGTCGAGGCCCCGGAAGGCTTCTGGCGCGAACTGCGCGCGCTCTGCGACAAGCACGGCGTGCTCTGGGTCGCCGACGAGGTGCAGTGCGGGCTCGGCCGGACCGGCCAGTTCTTCGCCTTCGAGCGCGACGGCGCGGTGCCAGACGTCACCGCGCTCGCCAAGGCGCTCGGCGGATCGAAGGCGGCGATGGGCGCGATGATCGCGCGGCGCGAAATCTACATGAAGGCCTATGGCAAGCCGAAGAGCGCGCTGATCCATGCGCAGGCGACTTTCGGCGGCATGGGCGAGGCCTGCGTCTCGTCGATCGAGGCCCTCAACGTCCTCTATGACGAGGACCTGATGGGCAACGCCCAGCGCCAGGGCGACTACCTGATCGAGAAGCTGAATGGCCTGCGCGCCAAGTATCCGACCCTGCTCAAGGAAATCCGCGGGCGCGGCCTGATGATCGGCGTCGAGTTCCAGGACATCAGCGAGACCATGCCCTTCGGGTTGAAGCACATGGTGGCGCTGCTGGACGACAAGCTGAAGGGTTCGCTCTGCGGCTTCGTCGGTGCGCTGCTCCTGAAGGAACACGACGTGCTCGTCGCCTTCACCGAGTACAACCGCAACGTCATCCGGCTGGAGCCGCCCTTGATCGTCACGCGCGAGCAGTGCGACCAGTTCCTCGCGGCGTTCGAGGACATCCTGTCGCGCGGCGTCACCGGCATCGTCACCGGCTATCTGCGCAAGGTCGCCGCTGCCAAGGGCTGAAGCGGCAGGTTGCCGACACAATGAAAGAGCCGGCGGTCGCCATAGACCGCCGGCTCTTTTTCATTCGACCCTGTTCCGCTCGGCTCAGGCGTTGCTGGCCGGATGCGTCGCGTCCGCATTGACGCGCTCGACATCGCTGCGCGACAGGCCGAGATCCGACAGGCCCCGGTCATCCATCGCGTAGAGTGCGCGGGCGCTGCTCCGGGCATCGAGCCAGGCTTCGAGCTGTAGCAGCAATCCCAGCACGCGGCTGTTGCGGCGGGGAGCGGAGAAAGAAAGTCCGGCTATGGCATGGCTGGCGAACATGGCGCGCCTCACGAGTGATCTAACTGTCGATTGATTTGCGCCTTGCTCAGGATCGAAGCAAATGCGAAGTTCTTCGCACTGCCCAAGCTGTACTTGGCCTGACATGAGCCGCCGCCACCTCCCGCCCCTGGCTTCCCTGCGTGCCTTCGAGGCGGCTGCCCGGCATCGCAATTTCGAGAAGGCCGGGGACGAGCTCGCGGTCACGGCCAGTGCCGTCGGCCAGCATGTCCGCTCGCTCGAGAGCTGGCTCAGGCGCCCGCTCTTCATTCGGCTGCCGAGCAAGGGCGTCGCCCTGACAGAGATTGGCGAGCGCTATGCTGCGACGATCTCGCAGGTGCTCGACCAGCTCAACGAAGCCACGGCGCGGGCCCTGCGGCCGGAGACGCCGAATGTCATCACCGTCAGCACCTTGCCGAGCTTCGCCCTGAACTGGCTGATCCCCCGGCTGGGGCATCTGAAGGAGCGCGCGCCGCATCTGGAGGTGCGGGTCGAGGTTTCGGTAAGCCTGACCGATTTCGCCCGCGAGAATGTCGATATCGCCATCCGCTCCGGCAGCGGCGGCTATCCAGGCCTGCAGAGCGACCTGCTGATGGAGGAGAATTTCTTCCCCGTCTGCAGCGCGGCGCTGCTCGACGATCCCGAGCGGCCGCTGCGCGAGCCGGCGGATCTGCGCCACCACATCCTGCTACACGAGATTCCGGAAGGCATTCCCGATTTCGTCACCTGGCCGCGCTGGCTGGCGGCGGTCGGTGTGAGCGGTGTCGATGCGACCCGGGGACCGCGTTTCTCGCACACCTTCCTGGCCCTGCAGGCGGCAGCCTCGGGACAAGGCGTGGCGCTCGCCACCAATGTCCTGATCGGGGACTATCTCGATGCCGGCCGTCTGATCCGGCCGTTTCCGGATCAGGTCAGGGGGCCGCACCAGTATTATCTGGTCTGCCCGGAGGCTTCGGCGCACCGACCGGCGATCGCGGCGTTCCGAAGATGGATCCGGGACGAGGCCGCGGCCCATATCGGGCTGAGCGCGGGTTCCTGACGTCGCTGCTGCTCCTTGAACAAAAAGAGGCCGGCGTAAGCCGGCCTTTTGAGTCAGGGGTCTCGAAACAGGGGTCTTCCAGAAAAGCTCAGTAGTAGCCGCACACCCGGCGGTAGCCGATCACGTTGCCCCAGCGGTCGAAGCGCTCGACCATGTCGCAGGAGCGGACGGGGGCGGCGTAGTAGCCGTAGCCATAAGCGGGGCGGGTGGCGCCGGCGATGATGGCGCCCGCGGCGAGAGCGCCGACCACGCCGGCTCCGACACCCCAGCCCCGATGCCCGTAGCCGTAACCCCAGCGCGGGCGCGCCTCGGCGCTGGAAGCCGCGAAGGTGGTGGCCAGGGTGAGGGCCGCGAGGGTCGCGGTCACGGTCTTGCGGAACGTCGTCATGCTCGTCTCCCAATCTCTGCGAGAGCGAAGGTTTCGCTCTTCATGCTCATTGGTTGCAGGGAGGGGCGGACAGGTTCAAAGGCGAAGCGAGATTTTTTCAGGGCGGTTTGAAACGCTCTGGAACACCGGTGCGATCAGCTCGCCGCACGCCCGTAGAAGCGCAGCAGCTCGAGGCCTTCCGGGCTGGTCCAGTCGGCCTCGCCGACGAGATAGCCGACGCTGCGGGCCTCGCGATCGAGCAGGTAGGTCATCGGCATGCCGTAGAGCGGGAAGGGCGTGGGCTTGGCCGATTTCGGTCCCGAGGCCACCACTCCTTCGGCATCGATGAAGGTCGCGAGATCGGCGAGGCCGAGCCTGTCGAGATAGGTCCTGACGGTCGCCACCGATTTGTCGAGCGAGACGGGCACGACGACGAAGGGCTCGCGCGCCGCCGTTGTCTGGAGCCGCCGCAGGATCGGCAACTCACGCCGGCAGGGTGGGCACCAGCTCGCCCAGAAATTCAGCAGGACCGCCTTGCCGCGATAAGCGGAAAGCGGCCGGGTCTTGCCGGCGAGATCGGTGAGAACGAGGGAGCCGGCCTCTTCCGGCGGATCGATCTGGACGAATTGCGAGCTCGGGCCGGCGAAGCGTGGCGATTGCCGGGCCACGGCCGGCGTCGCCACAAAGGGCGGGAGCAGGGTCAGGGCAAGCGCTTCGCGGCGCGTCGGCGAAGGAGTGGTGTTGCGGCGCGGTGCCGGCTGATCGTTTCCCGTGGCAGTCATCAGCCGCAGCTAGCAGCGGGCCGCCTGTCGGGGAACCGTCGCCGCGCGTGCCTCACCGGGCTGTGATGTCGCAGCCCGCGTCTATTGCGCGGTAACCCGCCGCCAGAAGTCGGAAGAGAAGCCCGGGTCGACATGAGCAGCGAAGTCGCGCCAGCGCGGGAAAGAGGCCGCGAAGGTCGCGGATGACATGCGTGCATCCTTGTACGGATTGACCCGGCCACCGGCAGCGATCGCGAGGGCATCGAGCCGCGCCAGCAATCGTTCGGTCCGTTCGCCGCGATTGGGGAAGTCCAGCGTCAGCGTCGCGCCCGGCATCGGGAAGGACATCAGGCCGGGCGAGGGCTTGTCGCCGAAGAGCTTCAGCACCGTCAGGAAGGAGGCCTCGCCGGCAGCAAGTGTCTGCCTGAGCATCTCGGCGACGGTCGCGGCGGCGTTCTCCGGCGGGACGGCGCATTGGAACTGCCGCAGGCCTTTCGGGCCATAGGCGCGGTTCCAGTCATGGATGCGGTCGAGCGGGTAGAAGAACGGGCGATAGGGCACGCGGCGATCGCGGCCGTCGCGCGGTTGGCTGTTGCGGTAGAGCCAGTTGAAGGCACCGAGCGTCAGGCGGTTGATCAACGGAAATGGCGGCTTCAGCGGAAAGGGCAGGGAGCGCGCCTGGCGCGGCGGGGGCTCGTCGGAGGTGGGCGCGTGGTTGGCCCTGAAGAAGACACCGCGGCCGAAATTGCGGCCGCTGGCGAGCGAGTCGATCCAGGCGACGGTATAGTCATGCGTGGCATCGGAGGCGGCGGCGATCTCGAAGAAGCCAGCCAGATTGTCGAAGGGCAGGACCTCCTGCGCCATCTCTGCGGAGGCGATCGGTATCAATTGCAAGGTCACCTGCGTCACCAGCCCGGTCAGGCCGAAGCCGCCGATCGTGGCCGCAAAAAGCTCGCCGTTGAGGTCCGGCGCGCAGATCAGGCGCTGCCCGTCCGAGCGCATCAGCTCGAAGGCGCGGACATGGCAGCCGAAAGTGCCGGCGCTGTGGTGGTTCTTGCCGTGAACGTCGTTGGCGAGCGCGCCGCCTACGGTGACGAAGGCGGTGCCGGGTGTCACCGGTGGAAACCAGCCTGCCGGCACCACGACATCCAGCAGGCGGTCGAGCATGAGCCCGGCACCGCAGGTGATCAGGCCGGTCTCGCGGTCGAAGGCGAGGATCTCGTCGAGGCCGCGCGCATCGATCAGCGTGCCGCCGTCGTTCAGGCAGGAATCGCCATAGGAACGGCCATTGCCATAGGCGAGGAGGGGGCGACGCGGGCGATGCGGTGCATCCAGCCAGTCGCGGGCATCGACGATCGTGCTGCCGCGGGCTGCCAATCCGCCCCAGGAGCGATAGTCCGAGAGCGGCGCGGTCACGGCACGAAGGTCGCAGCGACCATTATCAGGACCACCAAAAGCCCCATGAACTGGCTGCGCCAGTCGCGGATCATGAAGACCAGCGGATCATCCGGCATATGGCCGCGGCGGGCCAGGAACCAGATCCGGGCCATCTGGTAGAGGATGATCGGGCAGATCAGCCAGATCAGCTTCGGCTGGCTGTAGAGCTGCTTCACATTGGCGCTGTCGACATAGAGCGCCATGATCAGCGCGCAGGTGCAGCCCGAGGCCATGCCGAGCTGGGACAGCGCCTCGATATCCTCGGCCTGATATCCTCGGCCCGCCTTCTTCAGGCCGGACTGGTCCTGGGTCAGGCGCAGTTCGGCATAGCGCTTCACCAGGGCCAGGCTGAGGAACAGGAACATCGCGAAGGCGAGCAGCCAGGATGAGACGGGGATCGCCGCAGCGGCATTGCCGGCGAGGATGCGCAGGGTGTGCATGGCGGCGAGGCCGAGCACGTCGACCAGAAGCTTGCGCTTGAGGAAGAGCAGATAGGCCAGGGCCAGGAAGAGATAGGCCAGCAGCGCGAGCAGGAAGTTCTTCGGCTGCGGCACCAGCGGCACCAGTGAAAAGGCGGCGATCAGCAGCACCGGTACGGCGGCATAGGCCTGTGCCGCCGTGATCTCGCCGGCGGCGAGCGGGCGTTTGCATTTGGTCGGATGGCGCCGGTCGGCTTCGACATCTTTGATGTCGTTGAGGAGATAGACTGCGGAGGCGATCAGGCTGAAGGCGACGAAGGCGACCAGGCCGAGCCAGAGCGCGTGCAGATCGAAGGCATCATGATTGAGCAGGATTGGGACGAAGACCAAGCCGTTCTTGAGCCAGTGGTGCGGCCGCATCGCCCGGATCATCGCGGTCACAGACATGGTTCGGCCCGTCTCCTCCAAGACATGCGTCGGCCTCCGCACTGCGGAACCCGACTGCCGGTTCAGCCGGCGCGGCGGTTATCGGCGGGCAACTCCTAAGCGCCGGTGCATAGGGCGTCGAAACCGGCTGTGATTTCAAAGCCATGCTTAACATCGGGCTTCCGCGTTCCGCGAAAGCCCGAGGCGGCCGGCGCCGCGATCGGGCGCCGGCCGAGGCCGTCAGACCTTGGCGGCGCTGGCGGCGGCGTCGATATTGGCGACGAGTTCGGCATCAAGGCCGAGCGCGCCGGCGAGGCCCGCCAGGAAGTCCTTCTCGGCGGCATTGTCCGGATTGATGGCGATGCGCGCCGCCGTATAGATCTGCGCGGCGAGTTCGGGACTTTCGGCCGCCTCGACCAGCGCGTCGATCGAAGCGGGCTTAGCCATCTCCTTCGCCAGCCATTCATGCGCCTCCTGATCGAGGCCGGCTTCCTTCAGGCCGCCGAGGATGGCGCGCTGCTCTTCATCGTCGATATGGCCGTCGGCAGCCGCTGCCGCGATCATCGCACGGATGAAGATGAGGGCGGTGGCCTCGGTCGCGGCCTGCGGCTCGAAGCCGGTTCCGGCCGGGGCCGGCAGAACGTCCTGAGGCTGGGCGGCATTGAGCAGCGGCTTGCCGGCCTGGTAGTTCTGATAGGCCTTGTAGGCGAGGCCGCCGATCAGGGCGAGGCCGCCTAGCTTGGCCGCCGAGCCGGCAACCGAGCGGCCGGTCGAGGTTCCGAAGACGAGCGCGCCGAGGCCACCGAGCACTGCCGTCGCCAGGGCCGGGTTGCTGCTGAACACGCCCTTGGCCTGCTCGATCAATTGGTCCGGGGTCCGGCCGCCGGTGACCCGGCCGAGCGCATCGCCGGCGCCCTGCTGCACGCCGGTCTGGCGCGCCGCGTCGCCAAGGCCTTGCGTCGCCTGGGTGAGGATCTGGCCTGCCAGACCGCCGAGCCCACCCGAACGCTGGACCTGATCGGCCAGCCCGCCGAGCATGCCGCCGATTCCGCCTTGCTGCCCTGCCTGTGCGCCCGCCTGGCTGCCGGCGCTGATCAGGGCGTCGAGCAGGGATTTGGCATTGAACATCTAGGTTTCTCCTGTTGGCGGCGCTCCTGCCGCGCAGTCGGGATCGATCAGCCGCATGAAAACGGCGTGACCAAGGCGCCAGTTTGCATAGCAGCAGGCTTATGTCATCGGCAGCGGCAGCACGCCCGGCTCCTTCAACGTTTCCAGCGCGATCTCGGAGCGGACGCGGGCGACGCTTTCGTGGGGCATCAGGATTTCGTTGACCAGCCGTGCCAGCGCCTTGAGGTCGCCCACCGCGACCTTCAACAGGTAATCCGCTTCACCGGTGAGGGCATGGGCCTCGAGGATCGCGGGCGTCAGGCGCACGAGGTCACGGAAGCGTCGGGCGTTGTCGCGCGTATGCGTGTCGAGCGCGACATGGATGAAGACGATGACACCGAGGCCGACGGCGGAGGGCTCAAGCGCCGCGCGATAGCCGCGGATGACGCCCTCCTGCTCCAGCCGTTGACGGCGGCGCGAGACCTGGCTGGCCGAGAGGCCAACCGTTTCGGCCAAAGCCGCATTGGTGAGAGAGGCATCGTTCTGGAGCGCGTCAAGCAGGCGCCAGTCGAGTGCGTCAAGCGTGGCCATATGGTGCGTCACTCTACATTTCGATGCGCGGATCATGCATAGAAAATTCAAATTCAATCAAGTTTGCACGCAACACGCCTCCAGTTTGCGTGATCATGGGTGATCCCGACGAGAGCAGACAGGAGGAATGCCCATGGGTCCGTTTCCGCACGATGCCGCCCCGCCCGCGATTTCGGCCGCCAACCCGATGGGAACCGACGGTTTCGAGTTCGTCGAGTTCGCCCATCCCGAGCCGGAGAAGCTCGGCGCGCTGTTCGAGACGATGGGCTTCACCAAGGTCGCTCGCCACCGCTCGAAGCAGGTGACGCTCTACCGGCAGGGTGACGTCAATTTCGTCGTCAATGCCGAGCCCGATTCCTTCGCCCAGGCCTTCGCGGCCGAGCACGGTCCCTGCGCCTGCGCCATGGCCTTCCGTGTCGTCGATGCCAAGCATGCTTTCGAGCGGGCAGTGTCGCTCGGCGCCGAACCCTATGAGAGTGCGATCGGGCCGGGCGAGCTCGCCATACCCGCCGTGCGCGGCATCGGCGGGTCGCTGCTCTACTTCGTCGATCGCTACGGCGAGAAGGGCTCGATCTGGGACGTCGATTTCGAATGGCTCGGCGAGCGCGATCCCCATCCGGAGCAGGCCGGGCTCTATTATCTCGACCACCTCACCCATAACGTCATCCGCGGCCGCATGGACCATTGGGCCGGCTGGTACGGCAACCTGTTCAATTTCCGCGAAATCCGCTTCTTCAACATCGAGGGCAAGCTGACCGGCCTGATCTCGCGGGCGCTGACCTCGCCTTGCGGCAAGATTCGCATTCCCATCAACGAGTCGCTCGACGACAAGAGCCAGATCGAGGAATACCTGCGCCAATACAAGGGCGAGGGCATCCAGCATGTCGCGATGGGCTCGCGCGACATCTATGCCAGCGTCGAGGCCTTGCGCGGCAATGGCCTGCCCTTCATGCCGTCACCGCCCGCGACCTATTACGAGAAGGTCGATGCCCGCGTGCCGAACCATGGCGAGCCGGTCGCGCGATTGAAGGAGAACGGCATCCTGATCGACGGCGAGGGCGCGGTCGCGCTCGGCGAGAAGCAGGGCCGGATGAGCAAGGTGCTGCTTCAGATATTCTCTGCCACCGTGGTCGGGCCGATCTTCTTCGAGTTCATCCAGCGCAAGGGCGATGACGGCTTTGGCGAGGGCAATTTCCGCGCGCTCTTCGAATCGATCGAGGAAGATCAGATCCGCCGGGGCGTGCTGAGCCCGGCTGCGGCTGAGTAACCAGGCGAACCGCATGGCCGGCTGAGCCCGCCATGCGTGTTATTGCGTGAGTTTGCGCATCAGGAGCGGCGCGCCGACCGCGGGGTCCTTGCGCCACTGACCGTTCTCGAAGACGAGGTCGGTGCCGTGGCCCCGGCGCGCGACGAGCGTCAGGCGGCCGCCGGCATAACGCCAGCCGACGGGATCGAAGATGGTCAGCCCGGTATCCGGGCACAGGCCCTCGAAGGCGGCGGGATGGCGACCATCGGCGGCTGCGGGCGAGAGCACGAGGCGGCAGGCCTCGCGGTTCTGCTGGCGCATCAGGACATAGCGCCCCGGCACGCTGTCGGGCGCCGGCGCCGTTGCGGGATCGACGACGGTGATGCGCTGGGCCGCGGTCGCCGCCGCATTCTGCGGGCTTCGCGGCGCAACGCGCGGGTGGTCGCGCGAGGCCAGCTTGTAGGCCTTGCCATCGCTGCCCTTGCCGTCGAGCCCGGTTTCGGGCGTGCCGCTCTGGAAGCCGACGAGTTCCTTGCCGCCGGCATCCATGATCTGGGGCTGCCCGCTGCCGTTCAGCGTCCAGGATGCGGCCGTGTCGAGGACGGGCAATGCGCGCCGGCAGGTGGCGGGGAAGCGCAACTGGCGCCGGTTGCCGGCAGCTTCCGCGCCCAGCGTGATGGTGCAGCTTCTCGACGCATCGGCGAGGGCGAGGTCCCAGGCACCGAGCCAGCGGCGGATCGCATCCGGTGCCTTGTCGGCGCCGCGTGGCAGCGGCGCCGTCTGGGCAGCCGCCGGCAGCGCACCGGCGGCGAGGATCAGCAGCGGCAGCAGCCGATGGATCAGGCCTTTTTCCATGGTGTCTCCGACACGGGCGTCAGCGGGCCCTTGCCATCGAACCATGAAACCATGTTGTCGACCAGAAGCTGGCCCATCGCCTCGCGGGTATGGACCGAGGCCGAGCCGACATGAGGCAGCAGCACGGCATGCTCGATCGCGATCAGCTCGGCGGGCACGCGCGGCTCGTCCTCGAAGACGTCGAGGCCGGCGGAGAGGATGGTCCTGTCGTTGAGCGCCTTGATCAGGGCCTGCTCGTCGACCACGGTGCCGCGGCCGACATTGACCAGGATGCCGTTGGGACCCAGCGCCTTCAGTACCTCGGCATTGATGATGTGATGGGTCGAGGCACCGCCCGGTGCGACGGAGATCAGCGTATCGACATCGGCGGCCATGTCGACCAGCGAGGGGTAATAGGGATAGGACACGTCGGGCTGGCGCGAGCGGCCGTGATAGACCACCGGCAGGCCGAAGGCCTCGACGCGCTGCGCCACGGCCTTGCCGATGCGGCCGAGGCCGACGATGCCGACCTTGCGGCCGCGCAGCGAGGTGGTGAGCGGGTAATTGCCCTGCAGCCACTTGCCTTCGCGCAGGTAGCGGTCGACCTGCGGGAGCTGGCGGACGGTGGCGATCAGCAGGCCGAGCGCGAGATCGGCAACCTCGTCGGTCAGGACGTCGGGCGTGTTGGTGACGACGAGGCCGCGCTTGCCGGCCTCGGCCGCGTCGACATGGTCGTAGCCGACGCCGAAGCTGGAGATGACCTCGAGCTTGGGCAGTGCGTCGAACAGCGCGCCATCGACGCGGCTATGCCCGCCGCCGGCGGCGACGCCGCGGACGCGATCGGCGACCTCGCGCAGCAGGGCGGCGCGATCGGCCGCCTTCCACAATTCATGGACGGTGAAGCGCGCCTTGAGCTGGTCGGCGGCATAGGCCATCAGCGGGCCGGTCTGGACGATTTCGGGCTTGGTGGAGGCTGTCATTGTCGAGCTGTCCGTCTGTGGTGGCGAAGGTCGTTGATTCGGCTTGTCTGAATCGATTAAAATGGAATGACGCGACCTGCCGGAGCGGCCTAGCCCCGTCGTCGCATGAGCGCTATCCGATCACGCCCCGTCGATTGAGCGAGGCGCTCATTTAGTATGCTTTATTCTGGCGATTTTCCCAGTCTCCGTGGCGACATGCGTGCCAAGCGAGGCGAGCGTGGTGTTCAGGCTGTCGATCACGAGGCCGGCCATGCGGGCCGAAGCAAGGTCGCCGTCGCGGTCGATGATGGCGAGCAGGACATGTTCGTGATCGGGCAAGGATTCGATATAGGCGGCCTCGTCGCCGGTCTTGAGCAGCAATGACCATTGCAGCGTGGCGATGACCGCGCTGGAGAGGCATTGCAGCGCGGCGTTCTGGCAGGCGGCGAAGATCGCTTCGTGGAAGGCGAGATCGGCCCGGATCGTGCTCTCGGCATAGGGCGCGCCATCGGCCATGCCACGATAGGCGGCTTCGATGCGCGCAATGTCGGCCGAGGTCCGGCGCTGCGCGGCGAGGCGGGCCGCGCTGGGCTCGACGAAACGGCGCAACTCGAAGAGATCGCGGATGAATTTCTCGTTCGGATCGGCCTCGAAATGCCAGGACAGCACGTCCGGATCGAGCAAGTTCCAGCGCTCGCGCGGTGCGGCCCTCGTGCCGCTTTTCGGGCGGGCCTCGACCAGGCCCTTGGCCGTCAGGATCTTGACCGCCTCGCGATAGGCCGTGCGCGAGACCGAGATCTCAGAGCGCAGATCGTCCTCGTTCGGCAGGACCTCGCCCGCCCGGACGCGGCCGGTGATGATCGCGACGGCGAGCTTCTGGGCGACCTGGCCGAAAAGCCGGTCCGGATTGAGCGTCGTCGGCCGCGAGAAGTCGCGTACCCGCATCGCTGGTGCCCCTCCCTCGGGCGCCTCCGGCCAGCCTGAATTTGCGGCATTGCGAAGGCTGTGGCGGCGCTTGACAGGGCCGCTTCTATCGTATGACTTTATCGCAGATTGGAACGGAGACAATCGCCGGGAACAGGCGATAACTCTTTCATCATTCGGTCACAAGAAACCGATTGTGGTCGTGAGCCGCCTGCATGATGGGCGGAGCGACCAGGGAACGGAAAGCAGGGAAGGACGGCATGGCCTCAGTCCAGATCGCCGATGTGCGCAAGGCCTACGGGTCGACGCAGGTCATTCACGGCGTCGATATCGACATCAACGACGGCGAGTTCGTCATCCTGGTCGGGCCTTCGGGCTGCGGGAAGTCAACGCTGCTGCGCATGATCGCCGGGCTCGAGAACATCTCGGGCGGCGAGATCCGGATCGGGCCCAGGGTGGTGAACGACGTTCCGCCGAAGGAGCGCGACATCGCCATGGTGTTCCAGAACTATGCGCTCTATCCGCATATGACGGTCGCCGACAACATGGCCTTCTCGATGAAGCTCCGGAAGGCGCCGAAGAGCGAGATCGACGAGCGCGTCAACAAGGCCGCGCAGATCCTCGGTCTGACCAAGCTGCTCGACCGCTACCCGCGACAGCTCTCGGGCGGCCAGCGCCAGCGCGTCGCGATGGGTCGGGCGATCGTGCGCGATCCGCAGGTCTTCCTGTTCGACGAGCCGCTCTCCAACCTCGATGCCAAATTGCGCGTGCAGATGCGCACCGAGATCAAGGAACTGCACCAGCGCCTGAAGACCACCACGGTCTATGTCACGCACGACCAGATCGAGGCCATGACCATGGCCGACAAGATCGTCGTGATGCATGACGGCATCGTCGAGCAGATGGGCGCCCCGCTCGATCTCTACGACAACCCTGCCAATCTCTTCGTCGCGGCCTTCATCGGCTCCCCCTCGATGAACCTGCTCAAGGGCAAGATCGTCGGCGACGGCTTCGAGACCGAGGGGGGCACGGTCTGGCCGATCGGCAAGCATCCGGTCGGTTCGGACGGATTGTCGGCGGTGCTGGGCATCCGGCCCGAGCATATCCGGCTGGATCCAAACGGCCTGAAGGCCGAGGTCGCGGTCGTGGAGCCGATGGGTTCGGAGACGCAGGTCGTCGTCCGCTGCGGCGGGCAGGACCTGACCTGCATCTTCCGCGAGCGCATCTCGGCCAAGCCCGGCGAGACGATCGGCATCACGCCCGATACCAGCGTCACCCATCTCTTCGACGCCGCCACCGGCAAGCGGATCTAGGGCATGTGCCAGCCGGCGCGATGCGGCCCGGCTGTATTGCGCGCGTTCTGGATACGGAGTTCAGAAGCGGCTTTCCCGATCGGCCTGTTTCACGCCTGATCGGCCCGGCTCAAAGAAATTCGCCGCCCTGCAAGGCAGGGCGACGGATGATTGCTGTCAACGCCCACCAATCATGCAGGACGGTGGTCCCATGCAGGCCGCTGCCGCCAACGGAGGAGACGGTTTCCATGAGCATTTCAAGAAGAGACGTTCTGATCGGCGGCGCCGGCCTCGCGGCGGGCGCGACCTTGCCGCTCACCTCGGCCTTTGCGCAGGCCGATATCGAGAAGGGCGCGAGCTTACGCGTCCTGCGCCCCACCAAATTCGTCGATCTCGACCAGCAGATCTTCGACGAGAACACCGCCGCCTTCACCAAGGCGACGGGCGTGCAGGTCAAGGTCGACTATGCCGGCTGGGAGGACCTGCGGCCGCAGACAGCGGTGACCGCCAATACCGGCGCCGGCCCCGATATCGTCGTCGGCTGGGCCGATGACCCGCATATCTTCTCGGACAAGCTGATCGACCTCACCGCGCTGGCCGATGATCTCGGCAAGAAGAACGGCGGCTGGTACCCGATCGCCGAGAAGTACGGCAAGAAGGACAAGACCAACCAGTGGGTCTCGATCCCGATGGGCGCCTCCGGCGCGCCGGCGGTCTATCGTGAATCCCATGTCAAGGAAGCGGGCTTCGACGCCTTTCCGAAGGACCTGGACGGCTTCCTCAAGCTCTGCCGCAAGCTCAAGGAGCAGAACCATCCGGCCGGCTTCGCGCTCGGCAACGCTGTCGGCGACGGCAACGCCTTCTGCAACTGGCTGGTCTGGACCCATGGCGGCCATATGGTCGACGAGAACAACAAGGTCACGATCAACTCGAAGGAGACGATCGAGGCGCTGAAATACGCCAAGGCGCTCTACGAGACCTTCATTCCGGGCACGCTGTCCTGGCTAGACATCAGCAACAACAAGGCGCTGTCGGCCGGCGAAATCTCGGTCACCCAGAACGGCGTGTCGCTCTACTTCTCGATCAAGAACTCGAAGGACGAGAAGACGGCGGCGATCGGCAAGGACCTGAACCATGCCATGATGCCGGTCGGCCCGCTCGGGCGTCCCTCGGAGCCGGCGCTGATCATCAACGCCATGGCGTTCAAGCACACCAAGTTCCCGAAAGCCGCGCTGGCCTATCTGCGCTTCATGATGGAGCGCGAGAACTACGACAAGTGGCTGACCGGCTCTTCGGGATACTGGGCGCAGCCGCTCAAGGGCTATGCCGACAGCAAGGTCTGGTCGAGCGATCCCAAGATCCTGATCTATCGCGATACCTGGGAACGTGCGCTCTGGAGCGGCTACAAGGGCTCGATCAACGAGGCCGCCGGCACCGTGAACGCCGAATATGTGGTCGTCCAGATGGTCGCGTCCGTCTGCGCCGGCCAGGCGACGCCGGAAGAGGCTGCCAAGGAAGCCGAGCGCCGCGCCAAGCGCTACTACCGGACCTGATGCGCACCCTGCGCTGATCCGGAGACAAGCGGCCGCCGGTTGGCCCGGCGGCCGACGCAAAATCGCATCGGACTTGTCCGGGACGTGGCTTCCACGTTTCGGCCCGATGCCGCTGTCGACCCCAACGCGAGGGCGCCATGGCCGTAGCTGCCGCCGAATCGCGAACCGTCTACAACCTGCAGCAAAGCTGGCTGGTGCGACTGTTCGACAACAAGCCGTTCCTGATCTTCCTGTGCCTGCTGCCGGCGGCGGGCTTCCTGCTGGTCTTCCTCAGCTACCCGTTGGGCTTGGGGATCTGGCTCGCCTTCACCGATACGCGCATCGGCAGGCCGGGCATCTTCATCGGCTTCGAGAACTTCGAGTCGCTCTGGCATGACCGGGTGTTCATCACCTCGGTCTGGAACACGCTGCTCTATACGGGCGTGGCGACGTTCGGGAAATTCGCGCTCGGCCTGTGGCTGGCGCTGCTGCTCAACAATCATCTGCCGTTCAAGTCGCTGCTCCGGGCGATCATCCTGATCCCCTGGATCGTGCCGACCGTGCTTTCGGCGATCGCCTTCTGGTGGATTTACGATCCGCAGTTCTCGATCATCTCCTATGTGCTGGTCGACGTGCTCGGCTGGCGCGATACCTATATCGACTTCCTCGGCCAGCCCTGGGCGGCGCGGTTCTCGCTGATGGCCGCCAATATCTGGCGCGGCATTCCGTTCGTCGCGATCAGCCTGCTGGCGGGCCTGCAGACGATCTCGCCCTCGCTCTATGAGGCGGCGATGCTCGACGGCGCCAATTCCTGGCAGCGCTTCCGGCATGTCACGCTGCCGATGCTGATGCCGATCCTGGCGGTGGTGCTGACCTTCTCGGTGCTGTTCACCTTCACCGATTTCCAGCTCGTCTATGCGATCACCCGCGGTGGTCCGGTCAACGCCACGCATCTGATGGCGACCCTCGCCTTCCAGCGCGGCATTCCCGGCGGCCAGCTCGGCGAGGGCGCGGCGATCGCGGTGGCGATGATCCCGTTCCTCGTGATGGCGACACTGTTCAGCTATTACGGCCTGTCCCGGCGCAAGTGGCAGCAGGGGGAAGACAATGACTGATCAGACCCTGGCCACACGCCCGCAACTCACGGACAAGGAACGGGAAGGCGTCATCGACTGGTCGTCCGGCCCGCGGCGCTTCATCACGCTCTATCTGCCGCTCTCGGTCTTCGTGCTCGTGCTGCTGTTCCCGTTCTACTGGATGGCGATCACGGCGATCAAACCGAACGGCGAACTGCTCGACTACAAGAACAACAACCCGTTCTGGGTGAAGTCGCCGACGCTGGAGAACATCAACAAGCTGCTTTTCCAGACCGACTATCCGCAATGGCTGTGGACCACGATGATGGTCGCGGCGGTGGCGACGGCGCTGTCGCTGTTCTCCAGCGTGCTTGCCGCCTATGCGATCCAGCGCCTGCGCTTCAAGGGCTCGCAATATGTGGGTCTGGCGATCTATCTCGCCTATCTCGTGCCGCCTTCGATCCTGTTCATTCCGCTGGCGACGCTGATCTTCCAGTTCGGTCTGTTCGACTCGCCGCTGGCGCTGATCCTGACCTACCCGACCTTCCTGATCCCGTTCTGCACCTGGCTCCTGATCGGCTATTTCAAGTCGATCCCGTATGAGCTCGAAGAGTGCGCGATGATCGACGGGGCGACGCGGCTTCAGACGCTGTGGCGGATCACCCTGCCGCTCGCCATGCCCGGACTGATCTCGGCCGGCATCTTCGCCTTCACCCTGTCCTGGAACGAGTTCATCTATGCGCTCGCCTTCATCCAGTCGGCGGAGAAGAAGACGGTTCCGGTCGCGGTCCTGACCCAGCTCGTCGAGGGCGACGTCTATCACTGGGGCTCGCTGATGGCCGGCGCGCTGCTCGGCTCGATCCCGGTCGCGATCCTCTATTCCTTCTTCGTCGATTACTACGTCGCGTCCATGACGGGCGCGGTGAAGGAGTGATCAGGCTTCGGTGCGGGCCTTCGCGGCCGGCACTATCCATTGGGGGCATGGCGAGAGCCGTGCCCGCTTTCGTTCAAAGAGTGCCTCCTGCCATGTCCGCTCAACCGATTTCCAGTATCGCCTTCGTCGGGCTCGGCGCCATGGGCGCGCCGATGGCCGAGAACCTCGTGAAGAAGCAGTTTCGCGTCACCGGCTTCGACATGCGCGAGGCGGCGCGCGATGCGCTCGCCGCGGCCGGTGGGCATGCGGCAGCTAGCGCGAAGGCGGCGGCGTCAGGTGCCGAGGCGCTGGTGCTGATGGTCGTCAATGCCGCCCAGGCGCGCGCGGTGCTGTTCGAGGCCGGGGCGCTCGAGGCGTTGGCGCCGGGTGCCACCGTCATCCTGATGGCGACCTGCCCGCCGGGCGAGGCGGAGGCGATTGCGGCCGAGGTGACGAAGACCGGGCGGCATTTCATCGACGCGCCGGTTTCGGGCGGCGTCAACGGCGCGCGCAACGCGACGCTGACCATCATGGTCGGCGCCCCCCAGGACAGCTTCGCGCGGGCGAAGCCGGTGCTCGACGCGCTCGGTGACAAGGTCTTCCATGTCGGCGAGAGGGCCGGGCAGGGCGCGACGGTGAAGACCGTCAACCAGCTCCTCGCCGGCGTGCATATCGCGGTCGCGGCCGAGGCTCTGTCGCTGGCCGAGAAGGCTGGCATCGACGGGCGCCTGCTCTTCGAGATCATGGGCGGCTCGGCCGCCTCTTCCTGGATGCTCAGGGATCGCGGGCCGCGTATGCACGAGCCCGATCCGGTGGTGGCGAGCGCCGTCGACATCTTCGTCAAGGACCTGGGCATCGTGCTCGATGCCGGGCGCGCGGCGAAGACGGCCCTGCCGCTGGCTGCGGCCGCGCACCAGATGTTCCTGTCGGCATCGGGCCTCGGCCATGGCGGGCGCGACGATTCGCAGGTGGTGCGGGCCTATCGCGCGCTCAACGCCAAGCCAGCGAACGATGCCTGACGCTGCCTCAGCGCGGCGGCGGGCAGGTCGTCCCGCGGATGTGGAGGGCTGGCGTCAGCAGGAGGCGCTGCGTCGGCGCGGTCGGATCGGCGATGCGGTTCAGCAGGAACTCTGCCGATTTGGCGCCCATCTCGTTCTGGAAATTGTAGACGGTGGTGAGCGCGGGGAACCACTGCGCCGCCTCCTTCACGTCGTCGCAGCCGACGATCGAGAAATCGCTGCCGGCCTCCAGCCCGCGATGGCGCAGGCCGAGCATCGCGCCGAAGGCCGCGAGGTCGTTCATGCAGGCGGCGGCCGTCGGCGGGTCATGGGCGTCGAGGACCTGCTGGATGCCCTTGAGCCCGTTCTCGCGGGTGCCGTAGTCGAAATGCACCAGGGCAGGGTCGAAGGGCAGGCCATGGCGGGTGAGCGCCTCGCGATAGCCGGCATAGCGGTTACGCCCGGTCGAGATGTTCTCGTTGGCGCAAAGGAAGGCGATGCGGCGATGGCCGAGCCCGATCAGGTGCTCCATCGCGAGATTGGTGCCGTGGCGGTCGTCGGAGCCGACGAAATCGAGCTCGAGCTCGGGAATCTCGCGCGAGAGCTGGACGATCGGGATACCGGCCTCGACGAGCGGCATCAGGTTCTCCGCCGTGCTGGCGCCGGCAGGGCAGAGCACCATGCCGTCCGGCCGGTATTCGGCCAACGTGCTCAGCACGCGCTGCTGCCGGTCCAGGTTCTCGGAATAGGTGCCGAGCAGGATCGAGCGATCGTGACGGGCCGCTGTCTCCTCGATCGCCGCCAGCAACTCGGCGAAATACGGATTGGTGATGTCATGGAAGCCGACGCCGATGATGTTGGTGCGGTCCGTGCGCAGCGATGCGGCGCTGCGATTGTAGCTGTAGCCCATCTCGCGGGCGATCTCGCGCACGCGGTTGCGGGTCGCTTCCGCCACGAGCTGGGAGCCGCGCAATGCCAGGGACACCGTCGCTGTCGAGACCGAAAGACGCTCGGCGATGACCTGCAGCGTGACGCGGCTGCGGCCGGCGGGCATCGGGCTTTTGGGCTGGCGGGGCCCGGGCGGGTCGCTGGCGGTCATGACTCGTCCATACTGGGCGCGGGCCTCGCGGCCGGCTGCCTGTCGGGCCATTTCGCCGACTTCCGGCTCCATCTCAACCATATCAGCGGGAGAATTTGAAGATGAGCGCACGCAAAGAGTCCGTCGGCTTCATCGGCGTCGGCCTGATGGGGCAGGGCATGGCCCGCAATCTCGTGGACAAGGGCTTCCCGCTCACCGTGATGGGGCACCGCAACCGCAAGCCGGTCGAGGAGCTGGTCGCGGCCGGCGCCGTCGAGGCGAAGACGCCGAAGGAGCTTGCGGCGCGCGCCGAGATCATCTTCCTGTGCGTGACCGGCTCGGCCCAGGTCGAGGCCGTTCTGAAGGGCGAGAACGGCATCATCGCCGGGGCGAAGCCGGGCACGGTGATCGTCGATTGCTCGACCTCCGATCCCACGGTGACGGTGAAGCTCGCGGCCGAGCTGGAAGCCAAAGGCCTGGATATGGCGGACGCACCGCTCGGTGGAACGCCGGCGCAGGCGGCATTGGGGCAGCTCTCGGCGATGATCGGGGCCTCACCGGAGGTGTTCGCCCGGATCAGGCCGGCCTGCGAGGCCTGGGCGCAGAAGATCGTGCATCTCGGCCCGGTCGGTGACGGCCACAAGATGAAGCTGATCAACAACTTCCTGTCGCTGGGCTATGCCGCGATCTATGCGGAGGCGCTGACGCTGGGCCAGAAGATCGGTATCACGCCGCAGGTCTTCGACAGCGTCATCCGCGGCAGCCGCATGGATTGCGGCTTCTACCAGACCTTCATGACCTATGTGCTGGAGCGCGACCGCAACGCCCACAGGTTTACCCTAAGCAACGCGCTGAAGGACGTCCGCTATCTGGAGAGCGTCGCCAACGAGGCCGGCGTCGCCAATCCGATCGGCAATGCCGTGAAGAACAGCTACGCCGCCGCCGTCGCCAGCGGCAAGGGCGATGACTATGTCCCGATGCTCTCGGACTGGATCGCGGGCCTGAACGGCGCTTCGCTCGACGGCAAGGGCTGACCAGCTCCGCTCAGGGCTGTGCCAGCAATCGGGACAGGCCTGCGGAAAGCCCGGTGCTGGCGACCGGCGCCGGTAGGGCGAGGTCGCCTTCCAGCGGCTTCGGGCGCGGCTGATCGAGTTCGGCCAGCAGCATGCGGATGCCGGCCTCGGCCGAGCAGATCACGGGCACGTCGACATGCGGCTGGACGCGGGGCGCGAGCCCCGCAAGCCCGGCGCCGCCGAGGATGACCGCGCCGGCACCGTCGCGCTTGGCGACCCTGCGGCAGGCTTCCGCGAGCATGGCGATAGAGCCGTCGGGGTCGCGGGCGATGTCGGCGCCGGTGGGAGCCACCGTCTCGACCGCGGCGAGGCGGTTGCCCAGCCCGATCGAGCCGACGAATTCGTGCAGCATCGGCCCCCAGCGCTCGCCGCCGGTGACGATGGCGAAGCGCTCGGCCTGTTCCGCGGCATAGCGGCTGCTGGCTTCCGCCATGCCGATCACCGGAACCCGGGCCATCTCCTTGAGGGCGAGCAGGCCGGGATCGCCGAAGCAGGCGAGATAGACGCCGTCACAATCCCCACCATGCTCGGCGAAGGCCTCGAGCGCGGCATGGGCGGCGATGACGCCGGCGCTGCGGCTGGCGATGTAATGCGCACCGAAGCGGCCGGTGACCGGTACGAGCTCGGTCCGTGCCGGCAGGTAGGCCTGGACCACGCGCGCGACCAGCGCCGTCATCTCCGGCATGGTGTTGGGATTCAGCAGGAGAATGCGCAAGCGAGTCCTCACAATCCTTGATCCGGCCGCGAGGCGTCGCCGATCGTCCGATCGGGCGATGGCCATGCAGCGTGGGTCAGGAGCGAACGATGTCTCATCGGTTTGAAGTCAAAAGCAGATATGCCGTTTGGCCTGCAAGCGGATGAATGGAGAAACAGTGCTTCCATTCCGGCGCGGTCGGCCCTTGTTCGCACTGCCCGGCGTTCTCGCATTCCGCAGCGTTCACAGCAAGGGCGCGCCGGTCAGATCGCGATGCCCTGTGGCGCCGGTGCCGCCTTGTGCTTAACGGGGCCGGCTAGGAGCCTGGCGTGTGATGGCGCAAGGCGTCCTGCTGAAGCGGATCGGGGGCTTCGCTGCGACCAGGCGCCCTTCCTCGGGATGTTCGACGGTCTCGAAGAAACCAGTCGCCCTGAGATGCGGGTCGTCCAGCAGGTCGTCGAGCGTGTTGACGGCCGAGCAGGGCACGTCGATCCGGTCGAGGATCGCGAGCCAGTCGGCAGAGGAGCGATGCGACAGGCATTCCGCCAGGCGCTCGTAGAGCGTGTCGATCATCGCGGCGCGCGCGGCGCCGTCGCTGAGCGCCGGCTCCGCCGCCCAGTCCTCGCGGCCGGCGGCGCTGAAAAGCGCCTGCCAATGCGCCGCTGTGTAGGGCATCGCCGCGATGAAGCCGTCGGCCGTCCGATAGGGCCGGCGATGCCGCGATAGAACGCGTGAATACCCGCTAGAGCCAAGTGCGGGCTCGAAACTCAGCCCGCCGAGATGCTCGACGGCGAGGAAGGAGACCATCGCCTCGAACATCGGGACCTCGATTGCCTGGCCTTCGCCTGAGACGGCCCGATGATAGAGCGCGGCATTGATGGCGCCGACGGCGAAGAGGGCGGTCGTCTTGTCGGCGACGATGGTGGGGGCGTAGGCCGGCGCATCGCCGGTGCGCTGCGCCAGCGCTGCCCAGCCGGAGGCGGCCTGGATGACGTCGTCATAGGCCGGGCGGTCGCGATAGGGCCCGTCCAGCCCGAAGCCGACGATGGCGCAGTAGATCAGGCGCGGATGCCGGGCGAGCAGCGTTTCCGGGTCGAGCCCGTAGCGGCGAGCCGCTTCCATCCGCATGTTGTGGATGAAGATGTCGGCATCGGCGATGAGTTCGCGCAGATGGGCGAGGTCCTCCGCCGATTTCATGTCGAGCGCGATGCTGCGCTTGTTGCGGTTGCAGTTGAGGAAGGCCGCGCCCATGCCAGGCGTGCGGGCGGGGCCGGGAGCGCGCATGATGTCGCCGCCCGGTGGCTCGACCTTGAGGACATCGGCGCCCATGTCGCCAAGCATCTGCGTCGCATAGGGGCCGGCGATGACCGTGGTCAGGTCGACGATCTTGATCCCGTCCAATGGTCCCGGCATGCGCGTACGAATCTCCATGTCGAGCCGCAGTGAACCTGCCATCGGCCGGTGGCGCAACGCCGCTCACGATGGGGCAGCCCTGCGGATTTGCTGCCGAGGAAGGACGTTCTCCAAACAGGCACCCAAACGATTCTACGCTGTCGACAAGTTGGATGTTGCGTGCATATCATGCTCCGTCCGGAGCCGGGTGCTTCCCGGCAGGCATGTTCGGAGGCGGTGATGACGATGCTGCATTTCAAGAACTTCGCTTTGCTCGAACCCGGTTTCGGTGAGCTCCGACAGGGCTACGAGCTCGTCGTCGAAGGCGACACCATCCGCGAACTCTCCGACAAGCCGCTGAAGCTCGCCAAGGCCGATGTCATCGATTGCGGCGGCCGCACGCTGATGCCCGGGCTGATCGACAGCCATGTCCATGTCTTCCTGTCCGAGGTCTATATCCGGACGATGGAGAGCATGCCGCTGACGCTGATGACGGCGCGCGCTGTCCGATTGATGAAGGGCATGCTCGACCGCGGCTTCACCAGCGTGCGCGATACCGGCGGCGCCGACTGGGGCATCAAGGAAGCGGTCGAGAAGGGCGATGTCGCAGGGCCGCGCCTGTTCATCGCGGGCGCCGCGATCGGCCCGACCGGCGGCCATAGCGACCCGCGCCGGCGCACCGATTTCGGCGCGCGCTGCCATTGCTGCAACGCCATGGCCTATACGATGAACGTCTCCGACGGCGTCTCTTCGGTGCGCAAGTCGGTGCGCGAGCAGATGCGGCTCGGCGCCGACCATATCAAGATCATGATGTCGGGCGGCGTCGCCAGCCCCTATGACCCCCTGGATTCGATGCAGTTCAGCGTCGACGAGGTGAAGGCCGCGGTCGAGGAGGCGAAGGCCTTCGGCCGCTATGTCTGCGCCCATGCCTATACGCCGGAGGCGATCACACGGGCTGCGCAATGCGGCGTGCGCGCGATCGAGCACGGCAACCTGATCGACGACGCCTCGGCCAAGCTGATGGCCGAGAACAATATGTTCCTCACCGCCAATCTCGTCGCCTATTACGCTATGAAGGAGCGGGCGGCCGAGTTCGGCATGACCGGCGACATGCTGGCCAAGAACGACCTCGTCATCGATGGCGGCCTGCGCTCCCTCGAGATCTGCAAGCGCGCCGGCGTGCCGGTCGCCTATGGCTCGGACCTGCTCGGCCAGTTGCAGAGCGAGCAGTCGCGCGAGTTCCTGCTGCGCCGCGAAGTGCTGTCGCCGCTGGAGATCATCCGCTCGGCGACGACGGTTGGGGCCCAGATCCTGCGCATGGAAGGCAAGGTCGGCACGGTGCAGACCGGCGCCTTCGCCGACCTGATCCTCGTCGATGGCGACCCGCTGAAGGACCTCGCGCTGTTCCAGGAGCAGGGCAAGCATCTCGCTGCGATCATGAAGGGCGGCGCCTTCCACAAGAACACGCTGCACTGAGCCCTGCCCGTCAACAGGGCATGATCAGACCGAAATACAGGCTTCAATGTTTGTAAGTGGCGTCGCACACTGCCGCTCAAACGAGGGAACGGTCTTGGCCTTCAGAGCGGACGACATAAGGCAGGGAACGGCCTGCCATCAGGGACAAGACGGGTGAGCGCCGGTTCGCAGCGATTCGGGCGCTACGCCCTGAACGGTGCAGCCGCGCTCTCGCTCGGCTTCATTCTGCTTCCGTTGATCTTCGTGACCTGGCTCGCCTTCTTCCGGCAGGAGATCCCGTCCTTCCCGCCGGAGGGCTATTCGCTGAAATGGTTCGCGGGGGCGGCGAACAACAAATCCTTCATCGACGGCTTCTCGCTGAGCCTCCAGGTCGCCATTGCATCGACGCTGATCGGCCTTCTGCTGGGTGTGCCGGCGAGCCTCGCATTGGTGCGCCATCGCATCCCGCTGGGGGGCGGTATCAGCACGCTCCTGCTCTTGCCGCTGGTGATGCCTGGCATCGTGCTGGGCACCGCGACCTATGTCTTCCAGATCGAGGTCGAGATCGCCACGCAATGGCCGGTGATGGGCTCGCTTGCCGGCCTCGTCGCCGCGCATACGCTCGTCGTGATCCCCTGGGTGGTGCGATTGGTCACGGCGAGCCTTGCCGGCTTCGATCGTTCGATCGAGGAGGCTGCGCAGAATCTGGGTGCCGGCCCGGTCACCACCTTCTGGAGGGTGACGCTGCCGAGCATCCGGCCCGGCATCGTCGCGGCCTCGCTGTTCAGCTTCGTGACCTCGTTCGGCAATCTCGAGATGAGCCTGTTCCTGGTCGGGCCGGGCCGGACGACGCTGCCGATCGCGATCCTCCAATATCTCGAATGGAAGATCGATCCGACGGTGGCCGCGGCTTCGCTCATCCAGATCATCCTGATCTGCGTCGCGATGATCGTGACCGATCGCTATGTCAAACTGAGCCGGGTGGTGTGAACGGATGGCGCGGCTCTCTATCTCGCATCTGAAGAAGACCTATGGTGCGCTGACGGTCGTCGACGATGTGGACATCGCCGTCGCCGATGGCGAGTTCCTCGTGCTTCTCGGCCCCTCCGGCTGCGGCAAGACGACGACGCTGCGCATGGTCGCCGGCTTCATCGCGCCGACCTCCGGCGGGATCACCATCGGCGAGCAGGACGTCACCAACCTGCCGCCGTGGAAGCGTCATTGCGGGCTGGTCTTTCAGAGCTATGCGCTGTTCCCGCATATGACGGTCGCGCAGAACGTCGCCTTCGGTCTGGAAATGCACAAGGTGCCGCAGGCCGAGCGGGGCCCGCGCGTCGCCGAGGCGCTCCGGCTGGTGCGGCTTGGCGGCTTCGACGAGCGCTATCCGCGTCAGCTCTCCGGCGGCCAGCAGCAGCGCGTCGCGCTTGCCCGCGCGCTGGCGATGGAACCGCAGGTGCTCCTGCTTGACGAGCCGCTCTCCAATCTCGACGCCAAGCTGCGGCTCGAAGTCCGGATCGAGATCCGCGAATTGCAGCAGAAGCTCGGCCTGACCACGATCATGGTGACCCATGACCAGGAGGAGGCGCTGACGATGGCAGACCGTCTCGTCGTCATGGAAAAGGGGCAGGTGCGCCAGATCGGCACCCAGCGCGAGCTCTACGAGAAGCCGGCCGATCGCTTTGTAGCCGGCTTCATCGGGCGCAGTGCCTTCATCGAAGGGCAGGTCACGGGGCAAGGCCGCTTCCGCACCGAGGGCGGCCTCGACATCGCCTGCTCCGCCGCTGCGGGCTCGGGGCAGGCGACGCTGGCGCTGCGGCCCGAGCGGATCGCGGTCGGCAGCGAGGCGGACGGTTTGCCCAACCGCTTTACGGCGCGGATCGAGCATGCCTCCTATCTCGGCGCGCTGCTCGACGTGCAGGTCGCGCTCAACGAGCAGGACCGCATGCTCCTGCAGATCCCGAACAAGGTCGGGCTCGCCGAGCCGCATGTCGGCGAAACCATCACGATAGGCTGGGCCGAAAGCGCCGGGCTCGTCTATCCGCAAGGGGCGTGAAAGCTCCCAATCGGCGTCCAGAAACGAGGGGAATACCATGGCTTCATTCGACAGGCGGGATCTTCTGAAAGGTGCGGGCGCGGCAGCACTCGCTACTGCGACCGGCATGCCGGCCTTCGCCCAATCGGGCGGGCGCGTCGTCGTCGGCACCTGGGGCGGCGACTACGCACGGCTGCTGACCAAGAACATCGAGGACCCGATCCTCAAGCCCAAGGGCCTCGAAGTGGTGCAGGACCAGGCCGGCGACGCGCCGCGCCGCGCCAAGATGGTCGCCGAACGCCGCCTGCCGCGCGGCACGGTCGATATCCAGGGTCTCTCCGCCGCCAACATGTTCGAGATGAACGAGGCCGGCGTGCTCGAGCAGATCGACTATTCCAAGCTGCCCAACGCCAAGAACCTGCTGCCGACGATGAAGTACCCCTATGGCATGGGGCATATCTATTCGGGCAACGTCGTCATCTACAATCCCAAGATCATCTCGCCGGCGCCGAAAGGCTTCAAGGACTGGCTCGACCCGAAATGGGGCTCGAAGATCGGTTTCATCGACATCCAGTACCAGTCGATCTTCATCGCAGCCTCGATGGCGGCGACGGACGGCAAGGACATGAACGACATCGAGAAGGCCAAGGAGGTCCTGCTCGCCGTCAAGAAGGCCGGCGCGCGCGTCTACCCGACCAACGAGGCCTTCGCCCAGGCGATGAAGAACGAGGAAGTCGGCATCAGCGCGATCTGGAAGGCGCGCGTGGTGCAGTGGCAGAATGCCGGCATCCCCTGCGAGGCGGTCTCGCCGATCGAGGGCATCCCGACCTATGTCTCGGGCTTCGTGATCCAGAAGAACGCGCCGAACAAGGACAATGCGTACGCCTATATGGACGCGATGCTGGCCAAGGCGCCGCAGGAGGCCTTCGCCGTCGACATGGGCTATAACGGCACCGTCACCGGCCTCAATGTCGATCCGGCTCTGCACAAGCGCATCGGCTTCACGCCCGAGGAAGAGAAGACGCTGAAGGATCTCGACTACGCCTTCCTCGCCAAGAACGACTCGGCGATGAAGGAATGGTGGGACAAGGTCTTCAAGGGCTGACATGGCTCGTCCGTTCTACTACCGCGGCCGCCTGACGCGGCTTTCTGCGCTTCCGGTGCTCACGGACCGATGTCCGCTGCGCGCCGGTTCTCGAAAGCCTGATCATCCGGCTCGCGCTGGCGAACGGTCGAACCATGCCATTGGCGCCTTCAAGGGGAGGAGCTCATGAGCGCCGCTCCCGAAGCCGTCGCCGGCGCCCGCACCAGACTCGCCGGCCTGCTCGTCATGCCGGCGACGCTCTTCGTCGCGCTCATGCTGATCGGGCCGCTCACGATCCTGTTCCGCTACTCGCTCAACAAGTTCGTGCCCGGCCAGTTCATGGTCGATGCGCTGGTGATCGAGAACTACGTCAAGTTCTTCACCGACGCCTATTACCTCAATGTGCTCGTCCGTACGGTCCGTGTCGCAGTGATCTGCACGCTGGCCTGTCTGATCTTGGGCTTTCCGCTGGCCTATGTGCTGGCGCGCACGCAAAGCCGCTTCAAGAACCTGATGGTCATAGCTGTCGTGCTGCCGCTCTTCGTCGGCAATGCTGTGCGTGCTGCCGGCTGGATGACGCTGTTCGGCAGCAAGGGCGCGCTCAACGCCTCGCTGATGGGGTTAGGGCTGATCGATCAACCGCTGGAGATCATGTATACCGAGAATGCCGTGCTGATCGGCATCATCGCGGTCAACCTGCCCTTCATGGTGCTGACGCTGCAGAGCGTGATCGAGGGCATCCCACGCAATGTCGAGGAGGCGGCCTTCAGCCTCGGCGCCGGCCCTGCCGCGATGTTCCGGCGTGTGCTCTGGCCGCTGGCGCTGCCGGGCATCCTCGCCGGCACGATCCTGACCTTCATCCTGGCGATGAACGCCTATGCCACGCCGGTGCTGCTGGGCGGGCCGAAATTCCAGATGATGGGACCGCTGGTCTATGGCCAGTTCGCGCAGCAGAACAACTGGCCCTTCGGCGGCGCGATCTCCTTCATCCTGATGACCGCGACGATCCTGCTCACCATGATCGCCCATCTCACCGTGCAGCGGCGCTATCGCTGAGACAGCTTGCCCCTGTGAGCCCTCATCCTGAGGAGCCGCGTTAGCGGCGTCTCGAAGGATGCTCCAGTTGTCTCCGGAGCCTCCTGGAGCATCCTTCGAGACGCGCCTGCGGCGCTCCTCAGGATGAGGGCTCGGGGGAATGAAACCCGCCCCGGCCGGGTGGCCGAGGCGGACTCTTCACCTTACTCGGCAGCCTGCAAGACCGGCTGTTCGATATCATGGCGGGCGAGCGGGCGGTTGCCCGCGAGCTTGCGCATCAGCACGTAGAAGACCGGCGTCAGGAAAATGCCGAAGGCGGTGACGCCGATCATGCCGGCGAAGACCGCGATGCCCATGGCCTGCCGCATCTCGGCGCCGGCCCCGGTCGAGATCACCAGAGGCACCACGCCCATGACGAAGGCGAGCGAGGTCATCAGGATCGGACGCAGGCGCAGGCGGCTGGCCTCGATTGCGGCCTGGACCGGCGTCCTGCCCTCGAATTCGAGTTCTCTGGCGAATTCGACGATCAGGATGGCGTTCTTGGCGGATAGCCCGACGAGCACGACAAGGCCGATCTGGGTGAAGACGTTGTTGTCTCCGCCCGAGAGCCAGACGCCGGTCAGCGCCGCGAGCAGGCCCATCGGGATGATCAGCAGGATCGCGATCGGCAGGGTCATGCTCTCGTACTGGGCGGCCAGCACCAGGAAGACGAGCAGGATCGCCACCGGGAAGACGATCACCGCCGAGTTGCCGGCGAGGATCTCCTGATAGGTCAGCTCGGTCCATTCAAAGGCGAAGCCCTTGGGCAGGGTCTCCTTCGCGATGCGCTCCACCGCCTCCTGCGCCTGTCCCGAGGAGAAGCCCGGCGCGGCGCCGGCATTGATGTCGGCCGAGAGGAAGCCGTTATAGCGCATGGCGCGTTCCGGCCCGGAATCGGTGCGCACGTTGAGCACCGCGCTGAGCGGGATCATCTCGCCGGAGGTCGAGCGCACCTTGAGCTGGCCGATATGCTCCGGCTGGGCACGGAAGGGCGCATCGGCCTGGACGCGCACGGTGTAGGTGCGGCCGAAGCGGTTGAAGTCGTTGACATAGGTCGAGCCGAGATAGGTCTGCAGCGTGTCGAACACCTCCGTCACGGGCACGCCGAGCTGGCGGGCCTTGGTGCGATCGATATCGGCATAGAGCTGGGGAACGTTGACCTGGAAGCTCGAGAACATGCCGGCGATCTCCGGCGCCTGCGCGGCCTTGGCCATGAAGGCCTTGGTTGCCTCGTCGAGCGCGGCATAGCCCAGGCCGGCGCGATCCTCGATCTGCAGCTTGAAGCCGCCGATCGTGCCGAGGCCCTGCACGGGCGGCGGCGGGAACATCGCGATGAAGGCCTCCTTGATCCCGCCGAATTCCTTGTTGAGCTGCATCGCGATGGCATTGCCGCTCAAGGACGGGTCCTTGCGCTGGTCGAAGGGCTTCAGGCCGACGAAGACGATGCCGGAATTCGACGAGTTGGTGAAACCGTTGATCGAGAGGCCGGGGAAGGAGATGGCGTTCTCGACGCCCGGATGCTTCAGCGCGATCTCGTCCATGCGGCGGATGACATCCTCCGTCCGATCGAGGGTCGCGGCATCAGGCAACTGCGCGAAGCCGACGAGATACTGCTTGTCCTGACCGGGCACGAAGCCGGACGGCACCGCCTTGAACAGCACGCCGGTTGCGCCGAGCATGACGACATAGACCGCGAGCATCAGCGCGCGATGCGAGATCACCCGGCGCACGCCGCCGCCATAGGCCTCGGACGAGCGGTTGAAGAAGCGGTTGAAGGCGCGGAAGAACCAGCCGAACAGCTTATCCATGACCCGGGTCAGCGCGTCCTTCGGAGCGTGATGGCCCTTCAGCAGCAGCGCGGCCAGCGCCGGCGACAGCGTCAGAGAGTTGATCGCCGAGATCACCGTCGAGATCGCGATGGTCAGCGCGAACTGGCGGTAGAACTGCCCGGTCAGGCCCGAGATGAATGCCAGCGGCACGAAGACCGCGACCAGCACCAGCGCGATCGCGATGATCGGGCCGGAGACCTCGCGCATCGCCTTGTAGGTCGCCTCGCGCGGCGAGAGGCCGTTCTCGATATTGCGCTCGACATTCTCGACCACGACGATCGCGTCGTCGACGACGATGCCGATGGCGAGCACCAGCCCGAACAGGCTGAGCGCATTGATCGAGAAGCCTAGCAGATACATCACCGCGAAGGTGCCGACGACCGAGACGGGCACGGCGACGAGCGGGATGATCGAGGCACGCCAGGTCTGCAGGAAGACGATGACGACGAGCACGACGAGCGCGACGGCCTCCAGCAGGGTCGAGATCACCGCCTTGATCGAGGCGCGCACGAACTGGGTGGTGTCGTAGACGATCGAATAGTCCACGCCCTCGGGCATGTTCTGCTTGATCTCGCGCATCGTCTCCTGGACGCGGTCGGCGATCGCGATGGCGTTCGAGCCCGGCGCCTGGAAGACCGGCACGGCGACTGCCGACTTGCCGTTGAGCAGCGAGCGCAGCGCATAGTCGGCGGCGCCGAGCTCGATGCGGGAGATGTCCTTCAGCCGGACGACCGCGCCGTCGGCTGCGGTCTTGACGATGATCTCGCCGAACTGCTCCTCGTTCTGGAGGCGGCCCTGCGCGTTCACCGAAAGCTGGAGGTCGAGGCCCGGCGCATTCGGCGAGGCGCCGATGACGCCGGCCGCGGCCTGGACGTTCTGGGCGCGGATCTCGCGCACGACATCGCCGGGCGAGAGGCCGTGCTCGGCGACCTTCTGCGGGTCGAGCCAGACGCGCATCGAGTAGTCGCCCGAGCCGAAGAGCTGGACCTGACCGACGCCGTCGATGCGGGCGAGCCGGTCCTTGACGTTCAGCACCGCGTAATTGCGCAGATAGGTCATATCGTAGCGGCCGTTCGGCGAGGTGATGTGAACCACCATCGTCAGGTCCGGCGAACTCTTGACCGTGGTGACGCCGAGCCGGCGCACCTCCTCCGGCAGGCGCGGCTCGGCCTGGCTGACGCGGTTCTGCACGAGCTGCTGGGCCTTGTCCGGGTCGGTGCCGAGGCGGAAGGTGACGTTCAGCGTCATGACGCCGTCGGTCGTCGCCTGGCTCGACATGTAGAGCATGCCCTCGACGCCGTTGATCTGCTCCTCGATCGGCGTCGCCACCGTCTCGGCGATCACGCGCGGGCTGGCGCCCGGGTATTGCGCGCGCACGACGACCGTCGGCGGGACAACCTCGGGGTATTCCGAGATCGGCAGGGCCCTGATCGAAAGCAGCCCTGCCAGGAAGATGAGGACAGAGAGGACCGCCGCGAAGATCGGCCGGTCGATGAAGAATTTCGAGAGGTTCATTGTGCGCCCCCTTTCGAGCGGCTTATTGGACCTGCGACCACGGACCCGCCCTGGCGGCATCCGTGGCGGGTCGTGTCGGTCAGCGTTGCGCGAGTTCGGTCGCGGGCTTCTTCAGTTCGCTTTTCTCGGCCATCGGCACCGGCTCGGGCGCGACTGTCGCGCCGGGCCGCACGCGCTGGAGCCCGTTGACGACGATGCGCTCGCCGGGCTTCAGGCCGGCGGTGACGACGCGCAGGCCGTCATGGGCGGCGCCGAGCGAGACCTCGCGCCAGGCCGCCTTGGCGTCGTCGCCGACGACGAAGACGAACTTCTTGTTCTGGTCGGTGCCGACGGCACGCTCGTTGATGACGAGTTGCTGCTCGGCCTTGGCCTGGCCGAGCTGGACCCGGACGAACTGGCCGGGCATCAGCTTGCCATCGGGGTTGTCGAGCCGGGCGCGCACCCGGACCGTGCCGCTGGCGCCGTCGATGCCGTTATCGACGAAATGCAGCTTGCCGCTGAACTGCGCAACCTGCGCCGTCGCGGTGGTGAGCCGGACCGGGATCTGCTCCAGCGCCCGCGAGCCGTCCGGCAGCGAGGCCAATGCATCGAGCACGCTGCGCTCGTCGGCATTGAAGGCGGCATAGATCGGGTCGACCGAGAGCAGCGAGGTCAGGACCTGCCCGCCGGCCGCGATCAGGTTGCCGATGGTGACGTCGAGCCGGCCGATGCGGCCGCTGATCGGGGCGCGGATCTGGGTGTAGTCGAGGTTGAGCTGCGCCGTGCGGCGGGCGGCCTCGGCGGCCTGGAGATTGGCCTGCGCCTCCCGCAGGTTGTTGACGCGGGTATCGACGTCGCGCTGGGAAAGGTTGCGCGTCGCCAGCAATTGCTGGCCGCGTTCGTTCTCGCTCTCGGCAAGGGCGACCCGGGCCTTCGCGCCCTGCACCTGAGCCTCGGCCCGCTGGAGATCGGCGAGATAGGGCGCCTGGTCGATGCTGACGAGCAGGTCGCCCTGCTTCACGAGATTGCCCTCGCGGAAATGCACGGCCTCGACCACGCCGGCGACTCGCGAGCGCAGTTCGACGCGCTCGATCGCCTCAAGCCGGCCGGAGAACTCGGCCCAGGGCACGATCTCGCGCGCCTCGACGGTCGCGACGGAGACGGGGACGGCGGGCGGGGCCGCCGGCGCGGTGTCGCCCTGCGCGCGGGTGCCGGACAATGCGAAGACCGTGATGGCGGTCAATGCGACGGAGGCTGTGAGGCCGGCCAACAGGCCGCGACGGTTCGTTCCCGGAATCATGGGTTCGGTCCTTCCTTGGAAATGCTTGGGGTGTTCGGAAAGGGGCGGGCCGCTACGAGGGCGCGGTCCGTTCATAGAAAGCTGCGATCTCGCCGCAGCTCTTGCAGAGACAGGAGCCTTCCTCCGCCGCGTCCGCATAGGCCTGCGGCCAACGGGTCGGCGCGGTGAACTCGACATGGCGGACGGCGATGCCGGCCTGTCCGAGACGATCGGCGTATTGCGCGGCTTCGTCGCGCATCGGGTCGTCCTCCCCGCTGATCAGCAAAGCCGGCGGCAGGCCGGCGAGGCGTGTCGCCTGGAGCGGGGCAGCATAGGGGTGGGCGGCGCGCTCGGGCGTGCCGAGATAATCGGCCCAGCCATCGGCCCAGCGGCAGCCGACCGGGCCGGCCTGGACATCGCGTAAGGAGGCGGTGCCGAGGCAGGCATCGAGCATCGGCGAGAACAGGATCTGGCCGGCGAGCGCCGGGCCGCCGCGATCACGCGCCATCATGGCAAGTGCCGCAGCGAGATTGCCGCCGGCTTCCTCGCCGGCGATGTAGAGCGGCGCGCCGCGCGTCGCCCAACGGTTGCGCCCCCTGGCAAGAGCCTCGAGTGCTGCATAGATGCGCTCCAGCGTCTCGGGGAAGCGCTGCACCGGCGCGAGCGGATAGGAGAGCGAAAACACGACCGCGCCCGCCTCTGTCAAAGCCGTGGCGACGGCCTGACCTTCGGCCGGCGAGCCGCTGTTGAAGTGGCCGCCATGCAGATGCAGCACGAGCCCGGCATTGTCCGGAACCTCGGCGGGCACGTAGAGGCGGCCGGTGAAGGTCTCTCCACGGGCGCTCAGGGTTTCCTCCCGCCAGAAGACGGTGAGGACCGGTTGTAGTTTCTGCGCGGCGATCGCTGGCATGGCTCACCCTCGCTGTTGCGGTGCATCATGAGATAGTGAATCGGATTTTCGGAATAAATGCGCTATTCGCTCATTCATTATTCACACATGGAAACAATCTGAGGGTGTATGGACCAGCTTGCCGCGATGCGGGCCTTCGTGCGGGTCGTCGAGACCGGGACTTTCACGCGCGCGGCCGATCTCCTCGACATGCCGAAGCCGACCGTCACCAAGCTGATCCAGCAGCTCGAAGCGCATCTGCGCGCCAAGCTCCTGAACCGGACGACGCGGCGCGTGACCGTGACCATGGACGGCGCCGCCTATTACGAGCGGGCGCTGCGCCTGCTTGACGAACTTTCGGAACTCGATGCCAGTCTCACGCTGGCGCAGGCGCGGCCGAGCGGGCGGCTCAGGGTCGATTGCAGTTCCTCGCTGGCGATCTCGGTGATCATCCCGGCGCTGCACGAGTTCCACGCACGCTATCCCGATATCCAGCTCGATCTCGGCCTGAGCGACCGGCCGGCCGACCTGATCGGCGAGAATCTGGACTGTGCTGTGCGGGCGGGCGAGATCGCCGACCAGAGCCTGATCGCAAGGCGGATCGGCGAGATGCAGCTCATCACCTGCGCGACGCCGGACTATCTCGCCCGTTTCGGCACGCCGGTGCATCCGCGCGATATCGAGGACGGGCACCAGATCGTCGCCTATCGGCCGGCGCTCGGCGGGCGTGTCATGTCCATGGTCTATCAGAACCGCACGGAAACGATCGAGGTCTCCGGGCGTTACACGGTTGCGCTCAATGACGGCATGGGTTACCTCGCGGCCGGGCTCGCGAGCCATGGCATCATGCAGTTGCCGACCTTCATGGCCCGCGTGCCGATCGCGGACGGGCGGCTCGTGCCGTTGCTGCTGGACTGGTGCGCGGCGCCAAAACCGCTGCACATCGTCTATCCGCCGAACCGCCATCTCAGCAACAAGGTGCGCGTCTTCGTCGATTGGCTGGCGGAGCTGTTCGCGCGGGACGAATTCGTCCTGTCGCGCGGTGCAGGCTTCCCGGCCGGCTGCCTGCCGGGGATTTTTGCGGCCAAGCCGACGCCGATCCCGAAGGCCGATCAGCTCTCGTCGAGCAGCAGCGCGTAGATGTCCTCGCCGCCCGCGGCCTTGCGGATGCGCTCGCGAATCTCGGCCGGGCGCAGGCGCCTGGCGATGCAGGCCAGCGCGTCGATGCGGCCCTTGCCGCCATTCATCGGCGTCAGGACCAGACAGACGAGATCGACCGGCGCGCCGTCAATCGCCTCATAGGCGACGGGTTTCTCCAGCCGTGCCAGCAGGCCGAAAGGCTCAGGCAGGCCCTCGACCGGCGCATGCGGCATCGCCAACCCGCCGCCGACGCCGGTGGAGCCCAGCGCCTCGCGACGGGTGAGCGCGTCGAGGAGCGCGGCTTCGGGCAAGGCGAGCTGCTCGGCCGCCTTTTTCGCGAGCGCGCGGAAGAGGGCGGGCTTGTCCGCGGCGGCCAGCCTGACGATCGAGCGCGGGCGGATGATGTCTGCTGGGATCATGGATCAGTTCGCGCCTTGCGGCGGGTCTCACTCGGCTTCGCGCAGGCGGTAGCCGACGCCGGTCTCGGTGGTGATGTATTGCGGCTGGTCGGGGATGCGCTCGATCTTCTGGCGGAGCTGCCGGACATAGACGCGCAGATACTGGACATCGGCCGAGGCGCCCCAGACCTGCTTCATCAGGTGCTGATGGGTCAGCACCTTGCCGGCATGCTGCACGAGGATGCGCAGGATGTCGTATTCCTTGGGCGAGAGCTTCACCTCCTGATCGCCCAGCCTGACGATGCGCTTGACCAGATCGACCGAGAGCTCGCCGGTCTGGAAGATCGGCTTCTCGCCCTGCTGCTGAAGCTTGTGGCGCAGCGCCACGCGCAGGCGAGCCGCCAGTTCCTTCATGCCGAAGGGCTTGGTGACATAATCGTCGGCGCCGTTCTCCAAGGCCTCGACGATGCCGGCCTCGTCGGTGCGGCTCGACAGGATGACGATCGGCAGGGTGAGTGCCTCCGCGCGCCATTTCTGCAGCAACTCCTGCCCGGAGAGGTCGGGCAGGCCGAGATCGAGTATGACGAGATCTGGCAGGTCCTCGGCCATGCGCTCGATTGCTTCGCGCGCCGTTGCAGCCTCGCGGATGACATAGCCCTCGGTCGAGAGGCCGACGCGCAGCAGGCGGCGGATTGCCGGCTCGTCATCCACGACCAGCACCTTGATGTCCGTCGCCGTCATGACTGTGGTTCCAATGGCTTGGGTTGGGCGTCGGCCGGCATGCGGATGGTGAAGACCGCGCCGCTGCGGTCTGTCCGGTTGGCCGCCGTGATCGTGCCGCCCATCGCCTCGACGAAGCCGCGGCAGATGGCGAGGCCGAGCCCGGTTCCGGCGCGGACCTGATCGCCCTTCCGCACCCGATAGAAGCTGTCGAAGACGCGTTCGAGATCTGCAGGCGGCAGACCCGGTCCCTCGTCGGTCACCGTCACCAGCACCTCGCGGCTTTCCTGCCGGGCACGGATGGCGATGGCGCTGCTGGCGGGGGCATATTTCGCGGCGTTGTCGAGCAAGTTGAACAGCACCTGCTCGAACAGGACAGGATCGAGCCGGAGCATCGGCAGGTCGCCCGGCATGGCGGTCTCGACGCTATGGCCAGCGGTGATCTTCGCGGCGCGGCGCAAGGCGCTGCCGACGACGTCGGCGACATCGACCAGCGCCGCGTTCGGCTCCATCGCGCCGGATTCGATCCGGGTCATGTCGAGGAGATTGGCGATGAAGCGGTTGAGGCGCTCGGATTCGTCGATCACGGTCGCGAGCAGGGCGGTGCGATCCCCTTCCGGCAAGGCGCTGCGGTAGTCGCGCAAGGTACCGGCCGCGCCAATGATCGAGGCCAATGGCGTCTTCAGGTCATGCGAGATCGAGGTCAGCAGGGCCGAGCGCAGACGGTCGGCCTCGGCCGCGAGTTTCGCCCGGTCGACATCGGCGACGAGCTGGATGCGTTCGATGGCGACGGCCGCCTGGTCGGCCAGCGCATCGAGCAGTCGCTGCTGCTCCGGCGTTAATAGCGGCCCTTCCTTGTCGTCGTCGAGGCCGATCACGCCGATGGCGGTGCGGCCGGTGCGCAAGGGCAGGTAGAGCCGCTTGGCGCCGGGCAAGGTATCGGCGCCGCGCCCGGCCGGACGATCATGCTCCCAGGCCCAGCGCGCGGCGGCGATATCGGCATCGACCAGCGTATCGTCGGGTGGATAGCCGGCGCGGACGGAAAGCGTGCCCTCGTCCGGCATCAGGATGACGACGCGCACGCGCAGCATCGAGGCGATCTGGAAGGCGCTGGCCCAGAGCACGTCGTCGAGCGTGCCGGTGCCGGCGAGCTTCTTCGAGAAGAGATAGAGATCCTCGGTAGTGCGGGCGCGCTGGCGGGCGGCATTGGCCTGGCGCTGGACGCGGGCGGTGAGGTTCGAGGCGATCAGCGCGACGAGCAGGAAGAAGCCGAGCGCGACGACGTTTTCCGGATCGCTGATCGTCAGCGTGTAGAGCGGCGAAATGAAGAAGAAATTCAGGGCGAGCGCGCTCAGCAGCGAGGCGAAGAGGGCCGGCCACAGCCCCGCCGTGACGGCCGAGACGAGCACTGCGGTGAGGAAGACCAGCGCTATATTGCGCAGGTCCATGATCTGGCTGAGCAATTCGGCCGCGCCCAGCGCCACCGCGACATAGGCGGCTGCCGCGAGATAGGGCTTAGGCGAAAAGCCGGGCTTGCCGGTGGCCGAGACACCGACATCGGTCTCCGGCGGCTGCTCGCGCAAGGCGACGACATGGATGCCGATATCGCCGGCGCGACTAATCAGCTCATGCGAAACCGACGGCCGCAGCCATTCGCGCCAGCGCGGCTTGGCTGGCTTGCCGACGATGATCTGGGTGACGTTGCCGCTGGCGGCATGGCGCAGGATCTCGCCCGCCACGTCCTGTCCGGGCAATGTGATCGCCTCGGCGCCGAGCTGTGCCGCGAGCCGGAGTGCATTGGCGATCCGCGTCTTGGCCGCTTCGGGCAGGGCCGCGGCCTGGGGTGTCTCGACATGGAGCGCGCTCCAGGGCGCGCGCAGGCGATCGGCCTGCCGCTTGGCGTGGCGGATCAGTGCGGGCGCCCCGGCGCTGTCGTCGATGCAGACCAGGATGCGCTCGCCTGCCGCCCAGGGGCCGGAGATCGCGTGCTCCTGCATATGGCTGAGGAGCTGGTCGTCGACCCGCTGCGCGGTGCGGCGCAAGGCGAGTTCGCGCAGGGCGGTCAGGTTGCCCGGCGAGAAATAGTTGGCGACGGCGCGCTTGGCGGTCTTGCCGAGATAAACCTTGCCCTCTTCGAGTCGCTTGATCAGGTCGGCCGGGGTCAGGTCGATGATCTCGATATCGTCGGCGCGGTCGACGATCGAGTCCGGCACGGTCTCGCGCACGCGGATGCGGGTGATCTGCGCGACGACGTCGTTCAGGCTCTCGACATGCTGGATGTTGAGCGTCGTGTAGACGTCGATGCCGCGCGAGAGCAGCTCCTCGACATCGAGATAGCGCTTGGGATGGCGGCTGCCGGGAACGTTGGTATGGGCAAGCTCGTCGACGAGGACGAGTGCGGGGCACCGCGCCAGGATAGCGTCGAGGTCCATCTCGTCGAGCGTGCGGCCCTTGTAGTCGACGAGCCGGCGCGGGACGATCTCGAAGCCGTCGACCAGCGCTTGGGTTTCGCTGCGGCCATGGGTCTCGACGATGCCGATCACGACGTCGATCCCCTCGGCCCGGCGGGCGCGCCCGGAGGTCAGCATCTCGTAGGTCTTGCCGACGCCGGGCGCCGCGCCGAGGAAGATCTTCAGGCGCCCGCGGCCCTCGCGCCGGGCGCTGGCCAGCAGCGCCTCCGGCGAGGGCCTGCCTCTCGTCTCGCGATGGCTATCGGCGATGGTCATGCGGGTCCGCTAGGGAAAGCGGCGGCGCCTCGCGCGTCGCCGGGGTCTTTGTGTCAGCGCTGGGCGGCGCCGTCGAGAGCAAGGTTCAGCGCGAGCACGTTGACGACGGGCTCGCCGATGAAGCCGAGCTTGCGCCGCTCGACATGGGTATCGACCAGTGCCTTCAGCGTCGCCGGATCGGCATTCCGCGCTCGGGCGACGCGCGCGATCTGGAAATAGGCGGCCTCGGGCGAAACATGCGGGTCGAGCCCGCTGCCTGAGGTCGTGACCAGCTCCATCGGCACGGGCGCGTCGGGGTTCTCGGCCTTGAGCCTCTCGATCTCGGCCTTGATCCGGTCGATCAGCTTCTGGCTGGTCGGGCCGAGATTGGAGCCGCCGGAATTGGCGGCGTTATAGGGCGCGTCCACGGCCTTCGTGCTGTCGTTCGGGTCGGCCCCCACCGTTGCCGAGGGGCGGCCGTGGAAATAGCGCTCGCTGGTGAAGTTCTGGCCGATCAGGCTGGAGCCGATGATCTTGCCGTCCTTCTCGATCAGGCTGCCATTGGCCTGGCGCGGGAAGACGGCCTGGGCGATGCCGGTCATGGCGAGCGGGTAGGCGAGGCCGGTGATGACGGTCAGCGCGACGATCATCACGAGGGCGGGGCGGATCTGCTTGAGCATGGTCGAATTCCTCAGACGAGGCCGATGGCGGTGATGGCCATGTCGATGGCCTTGATGCCGATGAAGGGGACGACGAGGCCGCCGAGCCCGTAGACGGTGAGGTTGCGGCTGAGCAGAGCGCCGGCGCCGACGGCGCGGTATTTCACGCCCTTCAGCGCGAGCGGGATCAGCGCGACGATGATCAGCGCGTTGAAGATGATCGCGGAGAGGATGGCGCTCTGCGGCGTCTGCAAACCCATGATGTTGAGGGCGCCGAGTTGCGGATAGAAGGCCAGGAACATCGCCGGGATGATTGCGAAATACTTGGCGACGTCGTTGGCGATCGAGAAGGTCGTCAGGGCGCCACGCGTCATCAGGAGCTGCTTGCCGATCTCGACGATCTCGATGAGCTTGGTCGGGTCCGAGTCGAGATCGACCATGTTGCCGGCCTCGCGGGCCGCGACCGTGCCGGTGTTCATGGCGACGCCGACATCGGCCTGGGCGAGGGCGGGCGCATCGTTGGTGCCGTCGCCGCACATGGCGACGAGCTTGCCCTTGGCCTGTTCCTCGCGGATCAGCGCGAGCTTGTTCTCGGGCGTGGCCTGGGCGAGGAAATCGTCGACGCCGGCTTCGGCTGCGATGGCGGCGGCGGTCATCGGGTTGTCGCCGGTGATCATCACCGTGCGGATGCCCATGCGGCGCAGCTCCGTGAAGCGCTCGCGGATGCCGCCCTTGACGATGTCCTTGAGGTGGATGACGCCGAGCAGGCGCCCGTCGCGGGCGACCGCGAGCGGCGTGCCGCCGGCCTTGGCAATCTCGGCGGCGATGGCCTGGACTTCACGCACGGCCTTGGTGCCGGCACCCTCGACATATTTCAGCACGGCATCGACCGCGCCCTTGCGGATCTGCGATCCCTCGAGATCGACGCCGCTCATCCGGCTTTGCGCGGTGAAGGGCACGAAGGTCGCGTGCAGGCTCCCCATGTCGCGGGCGCGGATGGCGTATTTTTCCTTGGCGAGCACGACGATCGAGCGGCCTTCCGGTGTCTCGTCGGCGAGCGAGGCGATTTGGGCTGCGTCCGCCAGCTCCTGCTCCCCGACGCCGCGCACGGGGCGGAACTCGGTCGCCTGGCGGTTGCCGAGCGTGATCGTGCCGGTCTTGTCGAGCAGCAGCGTATCAACGTCGCCGGCGGCCTCGACGGCGCGGCCGGACATGGCGAGCACGTTGAAGCGCACCAGCCGGTCCATGCCGGCGATGCCGATGGCCGAGAGCAGCGCGCCGATCGTGGTCGGGATCAGCGTGACGAAGAGCGCGACCAGCACGACTACAGGGATATAGCCGCCGGCATAGGTGGCGAAGCTCGGGATCGTCACGGTCGCGAGCACGAAGATCAGCGTCATGCCGGCGAGCAGGATGTTGAGCGCGATCTCGTTCGGGGTCTTCTGGCGCTCGGCGCCCTCGACCAGCGCGATCATGCGGTCGATGAAGGTCGAGCCTGCCGCGGCCGTGATGCGCACGCGAATCCAGTCGGAGAGCACCTGCGTGCCGCCGGTCACGGCCGAGCGGTCGCCGCCGGATTCGCGGATGACGGGGGCGGATTCGCCGGTGATCGCGGCCTCGTTGACCGAGGCGACGCCTTCGATGACCTCGCCGTCGGAGGGGATGATGTCGCCGGCCTCGACCAGCACGACGTCGCCGACCTTGAGCGAGGTGCCGGGCACGAGCCGGAACTGGCTGCGATCATCGCCCGAGAGGAGCTTGGCTTCGGTCTCGGAGCGGGTCTTGCGCAGCGAGTCGGCCTGGGCCTTGCCGCGACCCTCGGCCACCGCTTCGGCGAAATTGGCGAAGAGCACGGTGAACCAGAGCCAGAGCACGATCTGGAAGGAGAAGCCGAGATTGGCGCCTCCCGTGGCGAGGTCCTTGAGGAAGAGGATGGTGGTGAGCGCGGAGACAACGGCGACGACGAACATCACCGGGTTGCGGGCGAGGCTGCGCGGGTCGAGCTTGCGCAAGGCGTCGGCGAGGGCCGGCAGCAGGATCCGGGCGTCGATCAGGCTCGCGGATTTGGACGGGCTCATAAGAGGCTCCAGCGGAAGGGTGTAAGGTCCGGCTCAGGCGGCGACGAGGCCGGCGAGCGCGCGGACGAGCAGCAGGACGAGGAACAGCGCGACCGTCAGGCCGAGGATGATTGTGGCAGGGCGCGGGGGCGCCCTGTCCGTTTCCCGCAAGGCGGCGTCGCGGTGGACGGCGTCGCGGCGCATTTGGCGCAGGCAGCTTGCCATTTTGGCCTCCTCAGAAGCTCTGGCCCGCGAGCATCGCGAGATGCTCGACGATCGGGCCGACAGCGAGGGCAGGGAAGAAGGTCAGGCCGCCGACGATCAGGATCACGCCGACGAGCAGGCCGACGAAGAGCGGGCCGTCGGTCGGGAAAGTACCGGCGGAAGCGGGCACAGATTTCTTCGTGGCGAGCGACCCGGCGATGGCGAGCGCCGGAATGATGACGAGGAAGCGGCCGACGAGCATCGTGATGCCGAGCGTCACGTTGTACCAGAGCGTGTTGGCCGAGAGGCTGGCGAAGGCCGAGCCATTGTTCGCCGCCGCCGAGGTATAGGCGTAGAGGATCTCGGAGAAGCCGTGTGGGCCGCTGTTGCCGGCCGACGCCACCGCACCGGGCAGCACCACCGCGATCGCGGTGAAGACCAGCATGCCGGCCGGCAGGCAGAGGATGGCGAGCATCGCCATCTTGACCTCGCGCGCCTCGATCTTCTTGCCGAGGTACTCGGGCGTGCGGCCGACCATCAGGCCTGCGACGAAGATCGCCAGCACGACGAAGAGCACGATGCCGTAGAAGCCGGCGCCCACGCCGCCGACGATGACCTCGCCGAGCTCCATGTTGATCAGCGGGATCATGCCGCCGAGGGCGGTAAAGCTGCCATGCATGGCGTTGACCGCGCCGCAGGAGGCGGCGGTGGTGACGACGGCGAAGAGAGCCGAAAGCGGGATGCCGAAGCGCATCTCCTTGCCTTCGAGATTGCCGCCCTGAAGGCCGAGAGACTGGACCAGCGGATTGCCGGCAGCCTCGGCCCAGTAGCAGATCGCGACGCCGGCGATGAACAGGGCGCCCATGGCCGAGAGGATCGCCCAGCCCTGGCGCTCGTTGCCGACCATCCGGCCGAAGACATTGGTCAGCGAGGCGCCGATGGCGAAGATCGAGACCATCTGGATCAGGTTCGAGATGGCGTCGGGGTTCTCGAAGGGATGGGCCGAGTTAGCGTTGAAGAAGCCGCCGCCATTGGTGCCGAGCATCTTGATGGCGAGCTGGGAGGCGACCGGCCCGCGCGCGATGATCTGCTGGGCACCTTCGAGTGTTGTCGCCGTCACGGACGGGTCGAGCGTCTGCGGGACGCCGAGCGCGACATAGGCCAGCGTCAGCAGGATGCAGAGCGGCAGCAGGACGTAGAGTGTCGCGCGGGTCAGGTCGACCCAGAAGCTGCCGACAGACTTGGCCGAAGCGCGGGCGAAGCCGCGGATCAGCGCGACGGCGATGGCGATGCCGGTCGCGGCCGAGACGAAGTTCTGCACGGTCAGGCCAAGCATCTGCGTCAGGTAGGATAGGGTGCTTTCGCCGCCATAACCCTGCCAGTTGGTGTTGGTGACGAAGCTCACCGCCGTGTTGAAGGCGAGATCGGGCGCGACCGCACTCATGCCGTCCGGGTTCAGCGGCAGCAGGCCCTGAAAGCGCTGCAGCCCGTAGAGCAGCAGCAGCCCGGCGAGGTTGAACAGCAGCAGCGCGACGGCATAGCCGCTCCAGTGCTGCTCCTCGCGCTCGTGAGTGCCGGCGAGCGCATAGAGCCCGCGCTCGACCGGGGCGAGGATGGGTGAGAGGACGGTGCGCTCGCCCTTGAAGACGCGCGTCATGTAGCTGCCGAGCGGCTTCACCAAGGCGAGCACGATCGCGCAGAAGACGAGGATCTGGATCCAGCCATAGAGTGTCATGGAAGGGCTTTCTCAGCTCGCGCCGGCGCTCAGAAGCGTTCGGGGCGCAGCAGCGCATAGGTGAGGTAGGCGAGCAGGACCGCAGTCACTGCACCACCGAGGAGATAATCGACGAACACGGGAGGCTCCTTCAGAGCGCGCTGCAGGCCGAGACATAGGCGAGGGCTGCCGCGAAGAAGCCGAATGTGAGCGCGAGCATGGCGATATCCATTGCCGTGGTCCTTTCGACCGGGCGTTACCAATGGGCCGATGCGCACGAGCCCGCCTTCCCGCGGAAGGCGATGGCGCAGGCGCATCGACCATGGCGTGGATTATCGTGCCGGCGGCATAGCCGTTCGAGACGGCCGGCTGCGTCGCGGAATAGGAATTTTATAGGAATTCGGTGCGACCTGCGGACGCGCAGGCTTCAGCCGTGAGGCGTGTCGGACCGGAAGATGCCGGGCTTTCGCGGCACGGCGGTGGGGCGTTCGATCGAGAGGGTCACCTCCGGCGCGCCATCCCCCTGATGCAGATCGACAAGGCTGTCGTTCAGCGCCCTGTCGACCGCAGTCCGGCGGTAGTTGAAGCGCAGATAGTCGTGCCATGTCGGTGTGCGGAAGCTCTCGGTCCACACCGTGATGTCGTGCAGATTGCGCGTCAGAATCCAGCGGCGGGCGCCGTTGCGCCCCTGCGCGCGCCGGCGTTGCAGCATCAGGGCGAGGAAGGCTTCGACCTGGTCGGGAGCGATGCGGTATTCGATCTTGACCGCGATCGGCCCGCTGCGCGGCTTCAGATCGAGGCCCAGCGACGGCGCCTCGAAGTTGTCGGGCGTCGAGACGTCGGAGTCCTTGCGCTGATGGATCGGCAGGAGAAAGCCGAGAAGGGCGACGCCGAGAGAGGCCGCCGTCGACGCCTGCAAGGCGAAGCTCAGGGAATAGCTTTCGGTGACCATGCCCCAGAGCCAGCTTCCGGCAGCGAGCCCGAGCGAGGTCAGGGCGTAATAGAGCGAGATCGTCCGGCCGACGACCCAGCGCGGGCTCGCCCATTGCACGCTGATGCTCAGGCCCGACCAGCCCAGGACCCAGCCGGCGCCGCCGAGCATCAGCGCGACGGCCGCGAGAGCCGGGTTTTGAGTCAGCGAAAGGCAGAGCGTGCAGGTCGCGCAGGCCGTGCAGGCCAGCTTCAGCATCTGCTCGTCCGAGAGCTTGCGCCGCAGCGTCGTCGAGGCGAGGCCGGCCATCAGCGCTCCCGCGCCGAAGCCCGCCATCAGGGTGCCATAGGCGATCGCGCCCTGCTTTAGCTGGTCGCGAACCACCAGCGGCAGCAAGGCGAGAATGGCGATGCCCGCGAAACCGAACAGGAAGCCGCGCCCGAGCGCCGTCTTGATCTCGGAGGACAGGGAGGTGAAGCGGATACCGTCGGAGATCGCCGTCAGCATGGCTTCGGGCGGCAGGCGGGGTACCGGCACCTTCCAGCGCGAGCGCCAGACGACGGCCAGCGGCGCGAGATGGCCAAGCGTGTAGAGGCAGAAGGCCGTCAGTGGGCCGAAGGTCGCCAGGATGATGCCGCCGAGGGCCGGCCCGACGCTGCGCACGGTGTTGAAGCCGACCGAGGTCAGCGTCACCGCCGCCGCGAGATCCTTGCGGTCGACGATATCGCCGACCGAGGCCTGCCAGGCTGGATCGTTGAAGGCGATGCCGCAGCCCGCGAGAAAGCTGAAGAACAGGATGACCCAGGGATTGATCATGCCGAGCGCGACGAGGATCGTCAGCGCCGCGGCTGTCACGGTCATCAGGGTGCGGGCTGCCAGCATCACCTTGCGGCGGTTGAAATTGTCGACGATGGCGCCGGCGAAGATCGACAGGATGAAGGCGGGCAGGTTGGTCGCGGCCTGAACCAGCGCGACCATGACGCTGGATGGCGTGATGGTGGCCATCAGCCAGCTCATGGCGATCGTCTGGATCAGCCACCCCAGCCCGGAAATCAGCCCGGCGAGCCAGATCGCCCGGAACGTGACATTCCTGAGAGGCGCAAACGGCCCGGCGCCTGCCGCGGATTTCCGCACATCCATGACTCGGCTCATTCCGACGTCTGCTCCTGGCCGCCGGCGTGGTTTCCGAGCGTGATTCCGGAATCTTATGTCATGATTTTCGTCTGGAAGGCCTGATTTTCCGGCATGGACGACCTGCAGGGAGACGATCGTTCCTCGTCGCGTGGTCCAACAATGCGGGAGATGCCGCGAGAGCGGCGAATGGTGCCCCTGGCCGGGATCGAACCAGCACTCCTTGCGGAACTCGATTTTGAGTCGAGCGCGTCTACCAATTCCGCCACAGGGGCCCATTCAGGCGGGGCGGACTATAGCGATCGGCGGATGCCGGTCAATCGCCGGTGCGGCTATTCCTGCAGGTTTCGGCGGATGATCCGCAGGCGTTGCGCTGTCCGTCCCGAAAGGCGGGCGTGATGATGCGGAAACACCCCTTCCGTAGACGCGGAAGCCGTTGCCTCGCCGGCGACCGCATGCTCTAGAGCGCGCCATGCTCAAGCGCCTCTACGAATGGACGATGTCGCTCGCCGCCCGGCCGCGGGCGGAGCTCTGGCTGGCGATCGTCGCCTTCGTCGAGAGCTCGTTCTTCCTGATCCCGGCCGATGTCCTGTTCGTGCCGATGGCGCTCGCCCGGCCGCAGCGGGCGTACCGACTGGCCTTCGTCGCGACGCTGTTCTCGGTGCTCGGCGGCATCGCCGGCTATGCGCTGGGCTATTATGCCTTCGAGGCGCTGGCGAAGCCGGTTCTCGCCTTCTACGGCAAGCTCGGCGCGTTCGAGGCGCTCAAGGCCTGCGCCGGGCCGGATACGACGCTGATCCTGCTGACGACCTCGGGCCTCGCGCATCTGCCGCCGATCAAGGTGGTGACGATCCTGGCCGGCGCCGTCCATATCGGCCTGACCTTCTTCGTCATCTCCTGCGTGCTGGCTCGTGGCGCGCGCTTCTTCGCGCTCGCCTTCCTGCTCAGGCGCTATGGCGACACGATCCGCCACTTCATCGAACGTCGCCTGAAAGTGATCGCCCTGCTGGGTGCTGCCTTGCTGATCCTGCTTTATTTCGGCCTCAAGCTCATCGCAGGGTCGGGCCAGCTTTTCTCTTGCTGAGCCCGCCATGACCGCTTCCCTTGCCACTGCTTCCGCCACGCGCCGCCTGCCGAGTCCGCGGCAACTGATCGGCCTCATCGGCATCGCGAGCCTGGCGCTGATCGCCGGGGCCTGGTTCTTCGAACTCGTTCTGCATCTGAGCCCCTGCAAGCTCTGCCTCGAACAGCGCATGCCGCATTACGCTGCGATCGGATTGGCTCTGGCGGGGCTGGTGCTGGCGCGCTCGCCACGGCTGCAATGGCTGGTCCTGCTCGGCCTTGCCGGTTTGATGGCCTGGAGCACCGGACTCGGCTTCTATCATGCCGGCGTCGAATGGGGCTGGTTCATGGGGCCGAACGATTGCGGCGGAGCGGCCCCGGCTGCGGCCGGCATGCAGGATTTCATGAAGCAGCTCCAGACGACGCGGATCGTCGCCTGCTCGGAAGCGGCCTGGCGCTTCCTTGGCCTGTCGCTGGCGGGCTGGAATGCGCTGGCCTCGGCTGGGCTTTTCCTACTCGCCGTGTTCGGGCTGCTGCGGGGACGCATCGTCTCGCAGCCGTGAATGACGCCTCAGCCTGAGCCAGACGTCTGAAGCTTCGGACGGGGCTGATCCCAGGCGTGGTGAAGCCGATTGCCGATGAGACAACTGTAGCACCGCTCGGCAGGCTTGCGGCGGCGCGGCCCGGCAAGGTCAGGTTCGCGGCCCCGTTCGGACTTGATCGATGCATGCTGGGAGATCACGAAGCGCGCGAGCACGCTGGGGCCGCTTGCCTCCACAAGGCGGGATCGAAACCGCAGATGCGCCACGTCGATCCAGCCACTGATCCGAACATATCGATCCCGGAAACGCCGTCGAGCGGGTAGAAAAATGCTCGATCCGTTCTTCACAATGAAAGAGCACGGAATGGGTATGGGGCTCACCATCTGCAGTTCGATTATCGAGTTGCATCGCGGGCGATTGTAATCTGAAAAGAACCATCCAGACGGGCGGCTTTTTGTCTTTACGTTGCTGATCTGATCTCTTTGAAGCGGTGTGGCGTCAAAAATCCTAGCTCTGAATCCATTGACCGAACGGCTATCCGGCAGATCAACGCCAAGCTACCCGCCACGCGAGACAGGGTGGTAACTCGGTGTCACGCCGCATCGATGGCCACCGTGGTCTATGCGGGCATAGATGGCCCTTTGCCGACATTGCGAAGGTCTGCATATCGGCAGTGCGATGAAGGCGGCAGGCGGTAGCCGGACCTTGCCTTTCGCCGATTGCGCGGGTGGGTGCCTCCCGGCCCGGCGCGATGCACGGCCGCTATGCGGGAAGTGTTACCGGTTGCTGTTGAGGTCGTCGTGACGCAGCGCCTCCGCCAGGAACGCGATCTGGGATTGCGTCAACTCCGCAGGCAAGCCGAACCTTTCCTGAAAAAGTGGCGGACGCGTCCAGCCCTGCTGATCCGGTGCCGGCCGGATCTCGCTGGTCGACAGATCGACAATAATGTTTCGCTCGGCCGAGCCTCCGTCAACGAGGAGCGCGACGATCTTCAACCGGACCTCGTCGAGATCGATGGGCATGTCGCCGACCACCATGTCCTTCCCGGCGCGCACCAGCCAGCCCGGCAATGGCCGACCATCAGCCAGCAGCACACGGTATTCGGTCGCGCGCTGATCAGCTTCGGCAAAGCGGCTGGTGAACTCGAGCGTGATCGTGCGGCCGCGAAGCACCGACTGCACCGTCAATTCGCCCCGTTGTGCATCGTCGCCTGATTGCGGGCGAAGTTCCATCGAGCGGCTGAAGCCCTGTACCTCGGGCAGTGTGCGGTCGATCGCGCGGCGTTCGGCGTCATGGCGAAGATAGCGGTCTAGGCTGGTCTCGCCGCGCGGATCGACACCCGGCAGCGAGCGCCCGATCACCAGCGATTTTCCGGCCAAGCCGTCGAGCGGTGAGATGTCGTTCAGCGCCGAAAGGATCGGCCCATGCGCCGTCAGCGAGGTGGAGATGCCGCCGAGATCGGCGATCCTGCCAACAGCATCGAGAATGAAGGTTTCGCCGTCGGTCTGCAGCGGGAACGGAGGCTGCGTCGTTGGTTGCGTGGCCGGTGGGCGCTGCCCGCCCGAAGGCACGGTTGCGGTTTCGGGCAGGACCGAGACCAGAACCTGGCCCGTCGCCAGGCCGCGCTTTCCGTCCGAGATCGTATAGGTGATGGTCGCGACCCCGACGAAGCCGTTGGGCGGTGTGTAGGTCAGGGTGCCATCAGAGTTGATCGAGACGGTGCCGATACCGGCTTCGGCCGCGACGATGGTGAGCGGGTCTCCATCGACATCGACGTCATTGGCGAGCACGGGCAGGATTGCTTGCGCATTCTGCGGGATGGCGACGGCATCGTTGTTGGCGACCGGAGCATCGTTGACGGCGGTGACCGTGACGATAACCGTGTAAGCAGAGACGCTCGTCCCATCCGAGACCAGATACGTGAAGCTGTCCGTGCCAGAGAAATTGGCGGCTGGAACATAGCTGAAGCTGCCATCCGGGTTGACGGTCGCCGTGCCGAATCCGGATGGCCGGCCTAGCGCATAGCTGACGGGCTGCCCCTCGGGATCGGTCGCCGCAGGAAGCGTGCCGGCGAAGCTGCCGTCCTCCGGCAGCGAGATCGCGAGATCGGAGCCGACCGGCGGATCGTCGACGGGTGCGACCGTGAAGCTGACCGGGACGACGAGCGTGGCGCCGGACGAGTCGGTGACGGTGATGGCGAAGCTGTCGGCGCCGTTGAAGTTCGACATGGGCCGTCGAGATCGTGATGCCGCGGGCCTTCTCTTCCGGCGCCTTGTCGATCTGGTCATACGCCGTGAACGACGCACCGCCCGACTCCGCCAGGACCTTCGTGATCGCAGCCGTCAGAGACGTCTTGCCATGGTCGACGTGACCAATCGTTCCAATGTTGCAGTGCGGCTTGTTGCGCGCAAACTTCTCTTTGGCCATGACACCCTTGTCCTCGAAGGCGGCCCTTCGGGCCCAGAAACGCGGTCGCATTAAGAGGTTTTGAGGCGGGATGCAAGCTGCCCGATCCCATTGGCCTCCTGGGACGTCAAGAGAAGAAGCCCGCGCTAATTCTTCACCATCCAGCGCCCCCGGACGCGCTGCAGCAGGTAGGTGGTCACCGGATAGCCATCGCTCGACGTTCGAGCGATCCGGCGCAGGGCCGCGAGCGCCTCCGGATCGGCTCCATCACCGAAGGCGACGATATCGCGCGCCGGCACCGCGACGACCAGGCCGTCGGGGAGATTCGGGATCGCGGACCAGACCTCGGGGAGCAGCAGCAGCGCTGCATTGTAGTCCGCCTCAAAGGACAGGGTCCTGACGGGCCCATGCTCCTCGATCTGCAAGCGCGCGACCCTGCGCCTCAGGTTTTCCCGCCCAACATTCATCATATCCTGGTCGCTGAGCCCGAAACGCTTTCCTTCACCGCTCATGACGTAGCGAGACGTATTCTTACGATCTTCAACGACGACGACCGAGATATCGCCCCCTAGATCCGCATGAACGAGTCCCGGCATAGGCTGCGATTGCCCACGGGCCTTTTCAGCGACAGCCACGACGAAGCTTCGGTTCTTGACGGTGAGTAACAGCGAGTTCTTGAACGCGGCGGCGTCGCGGTGAGGTACGCCACACCCAGCACAATCCGCCGTTTCAGCGTTCGATGAAGCCGGCCACATCACGAATATGGCAAACACCAAAATCAGCAAGCGCATCATGTCGAGCCCCCCAGCCCGCAAGCATGATGGCGCGGCAAGAACATAATGGCAACATATTTCGCTGACGCAACGTCAGGAAACGCCGAACACCCGCCGGTAGCGCTTCACCGTTTCGGGATCGCCCGAGACCTTCTCGGGATTGTCCGAGAGCTTCACGGCCGGGCGCCCGTTCGCCTTGGTGACCTTGCAGACCAGCGAGATCGGATCGAGCGCGCGCGAGCCGTCCGGCGAGCAGCCGACGAGGTCGTTGGTCAGGTCCGTGCCCCAGCCGAAGGCCATGCGGACCTTGCCGTCGAAATGGTGGTAGACGCGTTCGATCGCCTCGACATCGAGCCCGTCGGAGAAGACCAGCATCTTGTCGCGCGGATCGCGTCCATGCTCGCGCCACCAGGCCATGATCGTCTCGCCGGCCGGGATCGGCGGCGCGCTGTCGGGGCGGAAACCGGTCCAGTCGGCGACCCAGTCGGGCGCATGGCGCAGGAAGCTCTGCGAGCCGAAGGCGTCGGGCAGCGCGATCAGCAGGTTGCCTCCATAGACCTGGCGCCACTCGTCGAGCACGCGATAGGGCGCACGCAGCAGGTCCTCGTCCGTTTCGGCCAGCGCCGCCAGCACCATCGGCAGTTCATGCGCGTTGGTGCCGATGGCCTCCAGATCGGCATCCATCGCCAGCAATACGTTCGAGGTGCCGGTGAAGGCTGAGCCCAGACCTTCCTTCAGCGCTTCGACGCACCAGCGCTGCCAGAGATGGCCGTGGCGCCGGCGCGTGCCGAAATCGGAAAGTTTGAGGTTCGGCAGCTTCTGCAGCCGCTCGACCTTGTCCCACATCTTGGCCTTGGCGCGGGCATAGAGCACGTCGAGCGAGAAGCGCTTCTGGCCGAGCATGACGCGGCGCGCCCGGAGCTCGTTGATGATCGCCAGCGCCGGCACCTCCCACATCGTGCTGTGGGTCCAGGGGCCCTCGAAATGCAGTTCGTACTGGCCGTCGACCTTGCGCAGGTCGTAATCGGGCAACTGAAAATCGGCGAGCCAAGCCATGAAATCCGGCGAGAACATCTGGGTCTTGCCGTAGAAGCTGTTGCCCGACAGCCAGATCAGTTCGTTTTTGGTGAAACGCAGCGAGCGGGCATGGTCGAGTTGCGCCCGAAGCTCACCCTCGTCGACGATGTCCGCGAGCCGGATATGCTTCGAGCGGTTGATCAGCGAGAAGGTGACCTGCACGTCCGGGTGGAAGGCCCGGATCATCTGCAGCATCAGGAGCTTGTAGAAATCGGTGTCGAGCAGGCTGCGGATGATAGGGTCGAGCCGCCAGCCGTGATTGTAGGTCCGCGTCGCGATGTCGGTGAAAATCATATCGGCATCAAGTCCGGGGCCGGCTCACGGCGAAGGCGATGGAACGGCGCGGGCGCCGGGCGAAGGAAGACGCATCAGAACAGCGCCTTGAGCCAAGGCGCAAGCGCGGGCCACGCAGCCATGCCCAGCGACAGCACCATGAGCGCCGCCAGCAGCACGCCGAGCAGCGGCAGGACGGCCCGGAAAACCGCGCCCGCCGGCACGCGCATGATGCCGCTGACGACATAGACGAGGATGCCAAGCGGCGGCGTCAGCCCATGAATCATCAGGTTGACGACCAGCACCACGCCGAACTGGATCGGATCGAGTCCCGCCGCCACCGCGACCGGCAGCAGCAGCGGCGCCAGCAGCAGGATCGCCGCGCCGATATCGAGGAAGAGTCCGGCGACCAGCAACACGAGATTGGCGAGCAGCATTACCGCATAGGGCCCGGCGCCGAACGCGGTCACGAGCCCGGCCATCTGCTCGGAGACGCGATCGACCGCGAGCAGGAAAGCGAAGGGCGCGGACGCACCGATCAGCAGGCCGATCGCAGCCGCCTCCGCCGCCGATTTGCGCAAGGCGGCCAGCACGCCGCGCGCATTCAGGCTGCGCAGCGCGAGGCAGGCGATCACGGCATAGGCGACGGCGAGCGCCGACGCCTCCGTGACCGTCACCACGCCGAAACGGATGCCGACGACCACGACGATGCCGAGCCCGATCGCCGGAATGGCGCCGATCAGCGCCCTGCCCCGCTCGGCCATGCTCGCCTTGGGCGCGGCATCGACGACGCCACGGACGCTGAGATGAATGCCGATCGCCAGGGCCAGTGCCAGCACGCCGCCCGCCACGAAGCCGCCCACAAGCAACGAGCCGACGGAGAGATTGGTTGCGCTCGCCAGGATCAGGAAGGCGATCGAGGGCGGGATGATGTTGTCGAGCATCGAGACGCCCGCGACGATCGCCGCCGCATTGGCCGGCGGATAGCCCCGCGCCACCAGCGTCGGCGCCATCACCTTGGCCCCGAAGGCGGCGTTCGCGACCGAGGAGCCCGACGCTCCCGAGAACAGCACGCTCGCGACCAGCGCCGTCTGCGCGAGCCCCGCCCGCCAATGCCCGACCAATGTCGCGGCAAAGCGGATCAGGCGCTCGGCGAGCCCGCCTGCGGTCAGCAGTTCGCCGGCCAGCAGGAAGAACGGAATCGCCAGCAGCAGGAACTTCCCGACGCCGCCGACCATGGTCTGGACGATCGCCGGCTCCGGCATCAACCCGCCGAACGGCCCGGTCAGCGATACACCGGCCAGAAGCGCGAAGGGCAAGGGAGCACCAAGCAGTAGCCCCGCCCCCGCGACGAGCGCCGCGACCAGGCTCGGCGTCGGAAACAGATCGAAGGAGAGCTGCGCCAACCCGTAGAGACAGCCGCCGAGCATCAGCGTCGCCAACGCACCGGCCCAGCCGCGTTCGATTCCAGCTCGCAGGAACAGCGCCAGAATCGTCAGCCCGCCACCGCAGGCGAAGACGGCGAAGCGCAAGGCCTCCGGCAGGCCGAGCACGGTCGAGTGTCCGCCAACGAGCGCCGCGACATTGGCTCCTCCGGCCGCCAGCACCAGCGCGCCATAGAAAGCGATGGCATCGGCGAGCACGGCCGCAATCCGTCGTGGAATCGTCGGCAACAGTCGTACCAGCACATCGAGCCGCATCGCCAGCGTGCCGGTGACCGCGAGCGACGCACCGACCGCGATCAGCGCCAGATGCAGCCAGATCGCGAGTTCGTCCGACCAGACGAAGCCGCCGCCGAACAGATAACGCTGCAGGACGGCTGCCATGACCACGAGGAACAGCGCTGCCAGGATCGCCGCGCCGACGCATTCCAGCACCGTGCGGAAGGCAGCCTCCGCCCGTTCCGGGAAACGCCTCCCGCGCTCGCGATCCACCGGTTGGCTCATCCTGCCGTCATGCCCTGCCCGTATGCCCTGTTCCGGCCTCGTGCCCTTCCCGTCAAGCCGCACGAATTGACATCACCCTTGAATTGACCGCAGGAGCGGGGCTTGCCGCGTCGTCCCGGCCGGGATTGGATGGCGCCATCGATCAGCCTTTCCAGCCTTCCAGAAGATGCGCATGGCTTCCGAAACGACCTCTCCTTTAGCCGGCTTCGGCACCGCCCCCGCCACTCCCTACGACCTCGCCGTGATCGGCGGCGGCATCAATGGCGCAGGTATCGCCCGCGACGCAGCCGGGCGCGGCGCCTCGGTCGTCCTATTCGAGAAGGATGATCTCGCCAGCGCCACCTCCTCGCGTTCGACCAAGCTGATCCATGGTGGCCTGCGCTATCTCGAGCACTACAAGTTCCGGCTGGTGCGCGAGGCGCTGATGGAGCGCGAGCGGCTCTGGGCCATCGCGCCGCATATCATCCGCCCGCTCCGCTTCGTGCTGCCGCATCACAAGGGCCTGCGCCCCGCATGGCTGCTCCGGCTCGGCCTGTTCCTCTACGACCATATCGGCGGCCGCAAGCTCCTGCCGGCGACGCGCACGCTCGACCTTGCCCATGACGCCGTCGGCAAGCCACTCAAGGACGACAAGGCAAAGGCCTTCGAATATTCCGATTGCTGGGTCGAGGACGCGCGTCTCGTCGTGCTGAACGCGATGGATGCCGCCGTGCGTGGCGCCGCGATCCACACCCGCACCCGCGTCACCGCGGCGCGGCGCGAGAACGGCCTCTGGCAGCTCGACACGGACGGCCCCCACGGCCGCCAGATGACCTGGGCACGCACGCTCGTCAATGCCGCCGGCCCCTGGGTCGGCGATGTCCTGAACGGCGTGATCCACACCAATGCCAGGGCCGGCGTCCGCATGGTCCAGGGCAGCCATATCGTCGTGCCGAAACTGTACGAGCACGATCGCTGCTACATCTTCCAGAACGCCGACGGGCGCATCATCTTCGCGATTCCCTATGAGCAGGACTTCACGCTGATCGGCACGACCGACCGCGACTATCACGGCGACCCCGCCGAGGTCGTCGCGACACCGGACGAGATCGCCTATCTCTGTGCCGCCGCGAGCGAGTATTTCCGCCAGCCCGTCACGCCGGACTCGGTGGTCTGGACCTATTCGGGCGTGCGCCCGCTCTACGATGATGGCGCCTCGAAGGCGCAGGAAGCGACGCGCGACTACGTGCTGACGCTCGATGCGCCCGAGGGCGAAGCGCCGCTGCTCTCCGTCTTCGGCGGCAAGATCACGACCTATCGCCGCCTCGCCGAGGCCGCGATCGCCAGGCTCGCGCCGCTCGTGCCCTGGGCCGCCCGCGCCGAATGGACCGTTGCCGGCGCCCTGCCCGGCGGCGATTTCCCGGTTGGCGGCTTCGACAAGCTGGTCGGCGAGATCGCCGCCGCCCGTCCCTGGCTCGAACTTCGCACCGCAAAACGGCTCGCCCGCGCCTATGGCACCCGCGCCCGCGACATCCTCGGCGGTGCGAGGAACCTGACCGACCTCGGTCGGCATTTCGGCGCCGATCTCTACGAGCGCGAGGTTCGCTATCTGATGAAGGCGGAATGGGCGCGCCGGGCGCAGGACGTGCTCTGGCGCCGCGGCAAGCTGGGGCTACGGCTTTCCAAACCCGAGAGCGAGGCACTCGACGATTTCATGCAGCGAGAGGCGATAGCGGAGGCGGTCTAGCTCCGCTCAGGCGATCCAGGCCGGCGGCCGCACGACGATGATCTTGCCGGTGCCATCGACCTGTATGTACTTGCCGTTGCCGCCGCTCTTGACCTCGTCCCAACCGAGCCGGCCGTGCTTCGGGCCAAAATGGCCGGAGCCGTCATTGGCGCCGTTCGAATGGGCAATCAGCAACGCGTCCGGAATGACGTTGGTGTAGGACACCAGTGCGATATGGCCGGGCTTGCGGGTTTCCAGCATCTTGTCGGTCATCCAGACGACCATGTCGCCGGTCCTGACCTCGTCGAAATCCCAGATCAGGGCACTGGGCAGCCCGGGCGGCTTGCCCTTCTTGGCTGCGCCGACGAGGAACGGGCAGCTCGCCCCGCCAGAATACTTGTCGAGGCTGATCCGGCTCAGCTCGCTGTAATAGGCGACGACGAAGCCCGTGCAGTCGACGCCGAGGCTCTGGTCGGCCCAGGCCTGGATCGTGCTTTCCGTCGCCTTGCCGGTATCGAGCGCGAGATTGAGGATGTGCCCGCAATCGTCGGGACTGACCTTGCCCATGCTGGCGCGGTTGAACGCCTTCTTGTCGACGGAAAGCTTTCGCTTCGCCGCCTCCTGCATGACGAGGTTGCGCTTGGTCGCCCCGGCATCGGCATTGTGGATGCCGATCATGTATTTGTTGATCGACACCGTGGTGTCGCCCACCGGGACATTCCAGTAGCGGTCGACCCAATCCGCCGGCGATGGCGAGGCGTTGGCGACATCGGTCGGGTTGCTCGGATCCGGCACCATGGGCGTCTTCCTCGCTCGTGCATCGGCCCGAAAAGTGGAACGCGGTTTTCGGGAGAAGCCGATGCCAACTTAAGGATCGGGCAGGCGGCTCACGCCACCTGGTAGGCGAACTGACCGTCCTCAACCGCGACCTTCGCCTCTGTCAGCGGCTTCTTCTCCAGTTGCAGGTTAAGGATCGCACGCGAGAGCGCCGGCAGCATCGAGTTGGTGATGATGTTGTCGATCATGCGCCCGCCCGAATCCGGGTCGTTGCACTGGCCGACGATGTGCTCGACCACCGCGTCGTCATAGACGAACGCCGCCTTGTGGTTCTCGGCCAGGCGCTTGCCGATGCGCCCGAGCTGGAGCCTGACGATTCCCGCCAGCATGTCCGAGGACAGCGGATAATACGGGATCGTCACGAGCCGCCCGATCAGCGCCGGCGGGAAGACCTTGAGCAGTGCCGGCCGGAGCGACACCGCCATCGCCTCCGGATCAGGCTTGGCGGCGCCGTTCGCCGACATGCTCATGATCTCGTCGGTGCCGACATTCGAGGTCAGGATAATCAGCGTGTTCTTGAAATCGATGCGCCGGCCGGTGCCGTCCTCCATCTGGCCCTTGTCGAAAACCTGGAAGAACAGCTCATGGACATCCGGGTGCGCCTTCTCGACCTCGTCGAGCAGCACCACCGAATAGGGCTTGCGCCTGACCGCTTCGGTCAAGCGCCCGCCCTCGCCATAGCCGACATAGCCGGGAGGCGCCCCCTTCAGCGTCGAGACGGTATGCGCCTCCTGGAACTCGCTCATGTTGATGGTGATGACGTTCTGCTCGCCGCCATAGAGGGATTCCGCCAAGGCCAACGCCGTCTCGGTCTTGCCGACGCCGGACGGGCCGCAGAGCATGAACACGCCGATCGGCTTGTTGGGATTGTCGAGCCTGGCGCGGTTGGTCTCGATGCGCTTGGCGATCATGCCGATGCCGTGGCCCTGCCCGACGACGCGCTTGTTCAGCGTCTCGGCTAGGTTGAGCACGGTCTCGATCTCGTCCTTGACCATTCGGCCGACCGGGATGCCGGTCCAGTCCGAGACGACCGAGGCGACGGATTGCTCGTCGACATGGGCGTAGATCATCCGGTTGGCCGGATCGATCTCGCTCAGTGCCGCGAATTTGGCATTGAGTGCCGCGCGCGATTCTTCGGGATCTGCAGCGGACTCGGATGCAGGAGCCTCCGCTTCGGCCGGAGCCTCCTCCGTGCTCGCATCAGGCTGGGCGGCTGCTGCCTTCCCCTCCCCACCCGTCGCCTTCTCGCTGAGCTTCGTCCGCAGCGCCTTGATCTCCTCGACGATCGCGAGCTCGCCCGCCCAGGCGCCTTCGAGGCCTGAAAGCTTCTCCTGACGGTCACTGATTTCGGCTTCGATCTCGCCGAGGCGCTTGGTAGCGTCCGTGCCGAGATCGGCATCCGCCGTCAGCGCCGCCTTTTCCTGCTCCAGCGACGAGATGGCGACGCGGGCATCCTCGATCGCGGCCGGCGTCGCGCTCTGGCTGATGGCGACACGGGCGCAGGCCGTGTCGAGCAGGCTCACCGCCTTGTCGGGCAATTGCCGCGCCGGGATATAGCGATGCGACAGCGAGACCGCCGCAACGATCGCCGCGTCCGAGATGCGGACCTTGTGGTGCTTCTCCATCGGGCCGATCAGCCCGCGCAGCATGGTGCAGCAGCGCGCCACATCGGGCTCGTCGACCTGCACCGGCTGGAAGCGCCGGGTCAGCGCCGGGTCCTTCTCGAAATACTGGCGGTATTCCGACCAGGTCGTCGCCGCGATCGTGCGCAGCGTGCCGCGTGCCAGCGCCGGCTTCAGCAGGTTCGCGGCATCGCCCGTGCCGGCCTGCCCGCCGGCGCCGATCAGCGTATGCGCTTCGTCGATGAACAGGATCACCGGCGTCGGCGAGGACTGCACCTCGTCGATCACCGAGCGCAGTCGCTGCTCGAACTCACCCTTCATCGAGGCGCCCGCCTGCATCAGGCCGATATCGAGCGCGCAGACGCGTACACCCCGGAGCGGCGGCGGCACGTCGCCGGAAGCGACGCGCTGGGCGAAACCCTCCGCGATCGCGGTCTTGCCGACGCCGGCCTCGCCGGTGAGGATCGGGTTGTTCTGACGCCGGCGCATCAGCACGTCGATGACCTGCCGGATCTCGTCATCGCGGCCGAGGATCGGGTCCATCGTGCCGGAGCGGGCCTTGACGGTGAGGTCCTGCGAGAAGCGGTCGAGTGCGGTCGTGCCCTTCGCGCCCTCGGCCTGTTCGGCACCGGGCGTGCCTGCCGCACGCAGGCCCGAGCCGTCCATCGGCCGGAGGTTTTCTTCCTCGGAGCTTTCCCAGATCTTGCCGTAGCCTGCGGCCAGTTCCTCGACCGAGATCTTGGAGAATTCCTTGGAGAGCCCGGTCAGCACGCGGCGGAGTTCCGTCGATTTCAGTGCCGCGACCAGCAGGTGGCCGGTCCTGATCTGCGTCTCCCCGAAGAACAGGGTCGCGTAGTGCCAGCCACGGTCGAGGATATCGACGATGTGGTTGGCGATGCCCGGCATCTCCGTCTCGTTGCGGCGGAAGCCCTCGACCACGCCGCCGAGCTCCATCAGCATCTTGGCGCGGTCGAGCTTGTAATGGTCCGCGGTCAGGGTCAGGTCGTTCGACGTGCCCTGCAGGATCTGCAGCAGCCAATGCGCCAGTTCGACATTGCGGTTCCCCGCCCCCTTCGCCTGCCGGAGCGCCTGCAGGAAGGTGTCGTAGCCGACCCGGTTGAGCTTGCCTGTGACGGCTTCGAGGCTGATATCGGCCATGGTCGTCCCCTTCAATATCCGGTGGCCGCAGCGCGGCTTCGTTTCAGTCGCAGGCTTTCGGCGGGATGGAATCGGGCGTCGCGGCGTAGCGCGCCCTCCTCGACATTCCAGTTCGGCGCCATCCAGCTCGTCCAGCCGAGATGGCCGGACTGGCCGAGCCGGACCGGCTTGACCTCGCCGACCGGCAAGGCGAGTTCGACATCCCACTCGAACTGCTCGCCGAGATGGAAGAACACCGCATCGGCCAGAGGCTCGCAGCGGTCGCCATCCGGCAGGAAGCGCTCGAACTGTTCGAGATCGCGGGCGACGATCTTGACGCGGAACTTGTCCTCGACGCTGTAGACGCTGCCGCCCAGCAGAGCGTCGCTGCCGAGCGAGCAATGCGAGCCGCCGAGCCGTGTCCGGTCGGCCGGATCGAAGACCAGCCACATGCCGGTGAACTGCTCGATCTCGATGTCGGCCTTGAACAGGCCGGAGAGGAAGCGCCGCAGCCGCGAGGCCGATTTCGCCTGCGCGCCGATCAGGCCGGCATGGGCGAGCTTCTCGGCATCAGGCACCGAGTCGCGCTTGAGATAGGGCTTCGAGCCCACCCCGATCATGCTGCCGATATAGGCGGCGAAGCGGTCGAGATCGGGCCGGTCATGCTGCGCGACCGGCCGCGAATCCGCCCAGGCCCGGTAGAACAGTTGCAGGAAGCGGTGGTTGAAGATGTCGAGGAAGCGCGGGAACGCGTCGTCGCGCACCAGTGTCCAGTGATAGCTCTCCTCGGTCGTCGCCAGCGGCAGCGGCCCCTGCGGCCCGAGCAGGCCGAGGAACTTGACGAAGAGCCGCATCCGCCCCTGCCCGTCGCGATCGGCTGCCGCGATGCTCGATGCCGGGAAGTCGAGATAGGGCTGCTCGCCCAGCGCGACATATTCGTCGCGCCGGGAGGCGACGTCGCCGACGCGCGGTCGATCCAGGAAGCTGCGCTCCAGTCGGCGCATCGCCGCATAGAAATCGAAGCGCCAGGGCTCGGCCTCGAGCTGCGCCTGATAGTTCGGCGCCTTCTCCAGCGGGGTGGCGGCGTCCTCGCTCACAGGATGCGCCTCGCACCGGCGCGCGGCGGAAAGCGCATGACCTCGCCGCGCTCGACGGTGCGGATCACCGTCTGGGTGAAATGGTTCATCGCCGCGTATTCGGCGAAGAAGCGGTCGAGCACCGCCCCAAGCAGGAAGACGCCGGAGCCCTCGAAGGCCTTCTCGTCGAGCAGCACGGTGATTTCGAGCCCGCGCGCCGCGCCCGTCCCCGCCCGCTGCGGGAATCGGCGCACGACGGCGCGGCTGTCGACGCCCTTGATGCCACGGATGCGCCGCTCCGTAGCACTGTCGGCGAGATCGGCGAACAGCGACAGCAGCTCCCGCAGCGCCTCGCCGTTCTCGCCCGCGCCGCGCTGGACGAGGCCGAGATGGTTGAGGCTGATCAGGTTGACCAGCCGCCAGGTCACGACGCCGGTGCTCGCGGTCTCCGAACGCAGCTTGAGCTGGGAGACGACCGGCTCGCGCGGCGGCGTCGGCCCGGCCAGGCAGGCGATGTCGAGCGAAACATTGTCGATGAGGCGGAAATCGGCGCCGCCCTGCCCGGTCGGCAGATGCTCGGTCAGGTGCCGGTTCGAGCAGAGCGCCCGCACGCTGAGCTCGGCCACAGAGGCGGTATCCGAGACGCCCGCCGGCTCGACCAGCGAGATGAACATCTCCGTGCCCGTATAGTCGGAGGCCCTGCCCTGCCGGCGCTCGGCCGAGGAGCGGCGCCGCGGCAGACGGCGCTGCGTATAGTGCAGCCCCTGCGTCGGCGAGGCGCCCTCTGGCGAGGAATAGAGCGGGTGGACCGGCTGCTTCTCGCGTCCGCCGACATAATGCGCATGGACCGACAGGATGCTGTGCGGCTCGTAGTCGAGCGCGCGGCTGCGGTCCGGCACGACATGGAACTCGTGCTGGTTCGTCTTGACCGGAATACGGTCCGTCGTCTTCTCGAACAGGTTGATCGCCGGCGCCGCATAGAGCGCGAACATCTCCTTACGCACTGCGGCAGGGAGCCGCGTGTTCGACTCGTCGAAGACGAAGATGATGTCGACCGACTTGGCCTTGAGCTTCGGCATGATGCGGCCAAGCCCCTCCAGCCGGAAGCCGAGGAACTTGCGCGGAAACCAGAACAGTTCGCGCAGCAGGTCGAAGCCGCGGAAGACGCGGGTATCGGCCGGCAGCAGCGCCTCGTCCTCCTCGAACCCGATCTGTTCGATGCGGCAGTCATCCCCCGGCGTCACCACGGGATCGCCGAATTCGTCGAGATGGCGGAAATGGATGCCGACGCAGTTCGAGAACAATTGCTCGTAGAGCGCGACCGCGTCGGCTTCGCTGCCGAGCAGATGGAACGGCAACTCGCGGGTGCGGCAGCCGGCGAACCAGCTCGCCGGGTTCTTCAATGCTTGCGCCGCGGAAGGCTCCTGCTCCCGGTCGGCCATCATCCGATGCGTGAGCGAGATGCGCAGCCCGGACAACGCCCGCGGGCCGGTGCGCAGGCCGAGCGCCTGCAACGGCCCCGGCGCCGGGATATATTCGGCGGCGGTGATCTCGAAGGGCCAGAGCGTGACGTCGCCGCCGAGGCGATAGCGGCAGGCGACCCGGCGCTCGCGCTCCAGATAGGTCGCGTCGATATAGGAACCGCGCGCGATCCGCATGCCCTCGCGCAGCGCCGGATCGGAATAGGTCGGCACTATGCCGGCGAGCAACGCCGAGGGCGTCGGCGCCAGGTAATTCGGCAGCAGTTGCTCGATCAGGTTGTTGGTGAATTCCGGGAACTCGTGCTTGAGCTTGAGCTGGACGCGGGCGGCGAGGAAGGCCGCGCCCTCCAGCAAACCGCCGACCATCGGATCCATGCGCTCGCCGGCAAGCCCGCCGAGCCGCTCGGCGATGCCCGGATATTCCTCCGCGAACTCCTTGCTGTGCTCCATGAAGAGCCGGAGTTCCTGGTTGTAGAGGTCGAGAAACTCCTGGTTCATCGCGTCAGCGCCCCTTGATCGCGATCTTGCCGGTATCGAGTTCGAGATCGGCGACGAATTGGACCGGAATATTCAGCGGTTCGCAATTCAGATCGGCGCGCACGAGAAAACGGACCTTCAGCTCGGCCGGATCGAGGCTGTCGTCGCGCTCGACCGCGACCGACTTGCGGATCAGGCGCGGCTCATAGCCGACCAGCACATCGGCGAGATCCTCGCGGATGGCGTCGACGCGATGCTCGTCGATCGAGAGCCGCGTGAGATCCGGAAAGCCGTGATTGAGCACCGAGCGGCGCACATGCTCGAGCCCCGAGAGATCGAGGCAGGAGCCGAGATTGATGGTGTTGACGAGAGCATCGAGGTCGAGCGCGATCTCGCGGCGCAACTTCTGTTCGGTGATGGCTGCGCGGGGCGCGGCACGGCGGGGCGCGATCACGCGTTCACCGCCCTCGTCCCTCAGGTCGAGCGCGGTCTTCGCATCCTTCTCCAGATGCGCCTCCCGGAATGCGAACATCAAGGGCGGCCTGAGCCGCTTCTTCGAGACGGGATCGACCATGGTCTGCCACGCTGCCGGCAAGGTATCGGCTCCGGCGCGGTGCCGGAGCCGATACGCTTCGTCTTACTTGGCTTCCTTGGTCTTGATGTCATACGACATGGTCAGCGCCGCATCGAGCGAGCCATCGGCCTTCTGCGGCTTGTACTCGTATTTGATCTTGGCGTAGTTCAGCGAGAACTGGTCGGTCGGGATGCTCGACCCGCCGGCGGCATCGCCGGACTGGTAGCTCGACACCAGCAGGTCCTCCAGCGTCAGCGTGTAGTAGTCCTGCTGCTTGTCGCCCTGCTTGCGGACGAAGAGCACGGCCTTCTTGATGTGCTTGCCGGTGGCGCAGAACAGCGCCAGATTGGTCGAGGCCTTGCCGACCGAGGACGTGAAGTGGATGTCCTGGAAGCTCGCCTTGCCCGCGCCGCCGCCGGCGTTGGACGCATGCGAGCCCGCATTGTTGACGCCCCAGGAAAAGGAATCGACCTCGATCGTATCCTTGTGCTTGGAATCCTTGCTTTCGCCCTTGATACCGTCGATCTCGAGCAGGAAGTCGCTAGCCATTTTTACCTCCAGGGTAGGGATTGCTGGGGCGCGCGGATGCGGGCCCGCTGTGGACGCACTTCTTCTTTCGCGCCGCCCTCACACGGCCGGCGCGTCGAAGATCCTCGTTGTCGCCGTCACCTGCGGGTCAGGTGACGGTTACTGCTTGGGAGCTGGTAGTCGCGAGACCAGGCTCAGGCCGATATCCATGCCTTCGAGCTGGAAGTGCGGCCGCAGATAGAACTTGGCCGAGTAGTAGCCAGGGTTCTCCTCGTCCTCGAAGACATCGATGCGCGCATCGGAGAGCGGGCGCCGCGCCTTCGTCTCTTCGCTGGAATTGAGTGGATCGCCGTCGACATAGTCGGTGATCCACTCCTGCAGCCAGCGGCGCAGCGGCTCCTTTTCCTTGTAGGAGCCGATCTTGTCGCGAACCATGCACTTCAGGTAATGCGCGAAGCGCGAGACCGCGAACATGTAGGGCAGCCGCGACGACAGGTTGTCCGATGCGGTGGCTGCCACGCCGTCCGGCCCCGAGAAGGCCTTGGGCTTGTAGAGCGACTGGGCGCCGATGAAGGCAGCCTTGTCGGTGTTCTTGCGATGGATCAGCGGGATCAGGCCGGATTTCGCCAGCTCCGCCTCGCGCCGGTCGCTGATCGCGATCTCGGTCGGGCATTTCAGATCGACGCCGCCATCATCCGTCGGGAAGGTGTGGGTCGGCAGGTTCAGCACCTCGCCGCCCGACTGGACGCCGCGGATACGTGTGCACCAGCCATATTCCTTGAAGGCGCGGTTGATGTTGACCGCCATCGCATAGGCCGCGTTCATCCAGGCGTATTTCTCGCCCTTGTGCCCGTCGGTATCCTCCTCGAAGGCGAATTCCTCGACCGGCTCGGACTTGGCGCCATAGGGCACCCGGGCCAGGACGCGCGGCAGGCACAGGCCGACATAGCGGGAGTCGGCGGCGTCGCGCAGGCCCTTCCAGGCCGCGTAATCCGGCGTGTCGAAGACCTTGCCGAGATCGCGCGGGTTCGACAGCTCCGTCCAGGTATCCATGCCCATCAGCGTCGGATCGGCCCCGGCGAAGAAGGGCGCATGCGCCGCCGCCGCCACCTTCGACAGGTCGCGCAGGAGCTGCACGTCGGTCGGGACATGGCTGAAATGATAGTCGCCGACCAGGCAGCCGAAGGGCTGGCCGCCGAGCTGGCCGAATTCCTGCTCGTAGACCTGCTTGAACAGCGGGCTCTGGTCCCAGCGCGCGCCGGGATAGGTCTTGAGATTGCGGTAAAGCTCGCCCTTGGAGACATTCATCACCTTGATCTTCAACTGCGCATCCGTCTCCGAGTTGAAGACGAGATAGTTGAGACCGCGCCAGGCGCTTTCGATCTTCTGGTATTCGGGTGCGTGCAGCACCTCGTTCATCTGCTCGGTCAGCTTGGCGTCGAGCCGGGCGATCATCTCCTCGATCGTGTCGATGACGTCGCCCTTGATCAGGGTCTGGTCCGCCAGCGCCTGATTGACCAGGGTCGCGACCGCGTTCTCGACCTCTGTCGCCGCGCGTTCCGTCTTCGGCTTGAAACTCTGCTTCAGGATCGACGAGAAATCGTCGACTTCGCGCGTCTCGACTGCTGCCCCGCCGGGCTGTTGGGTTTGTGCTTCCGCTGCCATTGCCGCCTCGCTCGCTTAACCGCCTGCAGGCCCTGCCCCGTCCCAGGTGGACGGGATCGCTTTCGGATCGTCCGGAGCTTCGCTCCTGCGAAAGAGCGGCCTGCGCTCCTTCGCCTGCTGCTCCGGGAGCCGGGCCTGCGCCCTGCCCTCAGTTCGCCGTCTTGTCTTCGGAAGGCTCGGCCTTGCCGAGCTTGTCCTTCAGCGCCGCCATAAGCTGGGGGTCGGCCAGCAGCGCCTTGATCTGATCGCTGGCGGCCATCTTGCCGTCCATGTAGCGCAGGAGGTTGGCGAGCTGTTCGCGCGCCTCCAGGAGCTTCGCCGTCGCCGGAATCTGGCGGGCGATGGCGGCCGGATTGAAATCCTCGAATTTCGAGAACTTCAACGCCACCGAGAGCTTCTCGTTGCTGTCCTCGCCCAGCTTGTTGGGCACGTTGAAGGACACGGCCGGCTCGATCGCGGCCATGCGCTGATCGAAATTGTCCATGTCGAAGTCGAGGAACTTGCGCTGCGATATCTCGGACTTCTCGATCGCCGAGGCATTGCCCGAAAGATCGGCCATGACGCCCATGACGAAGGGCAACTCGACCTTCTGCTCCGCGTTGTACGGGTCCTCATAGGTGATGTGGACCCGAGGCGGCCTGTTGCGGCGGATGAACTTCTGTCCAGAATCTCCGGCCATGTGACGTGCCCCTCTGCATTCGTGCCACGCCGACGTAACGTGACATCCTATCCGTTTTCACCCGTCATCGATATAGTCGCGTGAGTGTGACGGGAGGTTCAAGGCGATGACGAAAAACTTCCCTAGCTGTCGCTCCCCGGCTCCGGCACGACATCTGGCAGGATGTTGCCGAGAAGCGACATGAAATCATGCTGCGCCAGCGCACAGGCCTTGTCCATCAGGAGCGGCGTCGGGTGCGACGGCTCGGCCTGGCGATAGAAGGCGGCGACCGCCCTCATCGCGTTGACCGCATCCGTGCGGCTGCCGATCACGATCGTCGAGGACACGGGGCTCGGCGCGGAAACGGCCTCTTCAGCGGCCTTCGCCACAACCTCCTCGCCATCGCTTCCGTCGGAAGCGTCCTCGCTCGCCTCGGCATCGCCGTCGTAGCCGTCCCCGGCCTCGTCCGTGCTGTCGCCGTAGCTGTCATCCGCGTCGCTCTCGGCTTCGTATTCGCTCTCCGCCTCGTAGCCGTCAGGCGCCGGCAGCCGCTCGAGCGGCAAACGGAACCGGCGCTGGTCGCCGATCTCGAAGACCGCCCTGTCGACCTGGTCGGGGAACATGATCTGGATGACCTCGATCAACGACTTTCCGATCAACTGCTGCGCCTGCCCGATCAGCAGGACGGCCGGGCTCGAAGGCTCGGTTTTGCGAAAGTAGCCGAGGCAGGCAGCCAGCGTATCCTTCACATGGAGGATGCTCGAAAGGCTGCCGGGACTGAAGGTTGCGGTGTTCGCTGCCGGGCCCTGCGGGCCGGTCGCAGCCGGCTCGGGCCCCGACGCCTGATGGCCGGGGACACGCCGCGCGACCGCGGCATCGAGGAAGGTGGCGATCTGGTCCAGCAATGTCGCCAGGCGCGGAAAGCCGAGGGGATGATCGACACCCACCTTCTCCAGCCAGATCGTCCGCAGGCGTGCGAGCGCATCGCGCGCCGCGTTCACCCGGCCGAGCACCGCGACCAGGTCGTCGGCCTCGACATCGCCCAGGGCCGCCTGGATCGCGCTCGCATCGGGATGCTGCTCGCCCTCGACCAGCTTGGTCTCACCGCTCGCAACAAGCTGGCTGCGGAACATGAACGGCCCGATGCGGCGGCTCACGAAGAGCGGCGCATGCTGCAGCGGCAGCACGACCGTCGCCAGTTCATCGAGCCCCTGCAGGGCGACTTCGCGCATCACGAAATCGCCATCCATCGCGCGGGGATGCATCTCCTCCCAATGGGCACCGAGGAGATCGGCCATGGCTGAGAGGCTGGCAGTGAATCCGGGGACGTCGCGATTGAGGATCGTCAGCTTCGCCGCGAGCACGAAGAGCCGGAGATCGCGCGAGCGCTCCAGCAGCTTGCCGAGTTCGGCGAAGGCGGCGGGAAATTCGATGCTCGTCCGGTCGAAGGCGATCTGCCGCCCGTCGTCGTCGCGGCGGAAATACGAGGCCGGCAGCGCGACCTCGAGCCGCGCCGTCGCATTCATGAAATCGAGATCGTCTTCGAGATCCGGCCCGCAGGGCTCGTCAGCCGAGACCGGCTTCGTCAGTTCGGCGAAATTCAGGTCCGCCATCGCTATCCCCGCTAGAGCATTTCCACGCTTCTTCGCAGCGCTGGAATGCTCCAAATCTCTGCATCATCGCATTTTCTTCACGCGAACCGGCATCCACTTCGCTCGAAAATGCTCAGACAGAAGCGGCGGCCCGGCCACGGCCGGGGTCGCCTCGGCCGTTTCTTGCTACGCGTCACTCGGTGCGCAGGCGGGTCTCGACCCGGCGGTTGTCGCCGGACAAGGGATCGGCCGCGATCGGCTTGCTCTGCCCATAGCCCTTGGCCACCAGATTGGAAGCCTTGACGCCATGCCCGCCGAGGTAGCGCACCACGGCCTGGGCACGACGCTGCGACAGGTTGAGATTGTAGGCGGCGCTGCCGGCGGCGTCCGTATGCCCCTCGACCATGAAGGTCTGCTTGGCGAGCTGCGGCGTCTTCAGGGCCTTGGCGAACTCGTCGAGATTGAGCCTGGCCTCGGGCTCCAGCTCGTCGGAATTGTACTTGAACTTCACGACGAGGTCGAAGGCGCTGACCGGCTTGGCCGGCTCGACCACCTGCCCGGCCTTGGCGCATTCGGCTTCCGTGCCGACGCACAACCCGCGCGTGATGGCGGGCTTGGGCGCAACCGCCGGCCCGAAATGCTTGACGATGTCGTCCGCCTTGTAGGTCTGCGCCCCTGCCCCGTTCGCCATGGTGAGAACCAAAGCGCCGGTCAGGGCGACAAAGGCAGTGAGGCCGGGCTGCTTGCGCATGGTAACACTCCCACTGGGTTTCGCCGTCTGGCAATTGATGACTTAGGGATGAAAGGATGACTCCAGAAATCACCTACGTCAAGATAAAAATAGCAGCACGAATCGAAAGGTTCAGTTGATGCCATCCGCTCTTAGGCAAGACAATAGCACTGCGTCTTTCTCTACACCAAAGGGGAAAGACGAATTTACTATTATAAAGTTCGAAGCCAGCGAAGCTTTGAGTGAATTATTTACTTATAATATCGAGGCAGCCAGCAAGACTGAGAATGCCGATCTGCAAAGCATCATGAGCGAGAAATGCGCGATCAAGTTCACGCTCAAGAACAAGAGCGAGCGCGTCTTGAACGGCACGCTGGTCGACGCGCAATGGCTCGGCAAGCAGGACGATCTCTATATCTATCGCTTCACGCTCAAGCCCTGGCTCTGGCTGCTCTCGCAGCGCGCCGACTGCCGGATCTTCAAGAACAAGACCGCCTTGGACATCATCAAGGAGATCTTCAAGAAGGAGGGCTCTGCGAGTTTCGACGACCGCACCAGCGAGACGCTTCAGCCGATCGACTACTGCGTCCAGTACCGCGAGACAGATCTCGATTTCGTGCTGCGGCTGATGGAGCAATACGGCATCTACTACTATTTCAAGCACAGCGACGGCGACCACAAGCTCGTGCTCTGCGATTCCCGCTCCGCCCATGATCAGGTCCAGGCCGCGGCCGAGCCGAGCTTCCAGGGCGACGCCTCGGGCTATGCCTTCGTGCCCCAGGGCAACCGCTTTCCGCGCAGCGCCGTCGAGCACCTGACCCACTGGTCGACGATCCGCCGCCTGCGCACCGGCAAGTTCGAGCTCAAGGATTATGATTTCGAGAAATCGGAATCCGATCTCACCGCCCGGGCCGAGGAAGGCTTCCCGAAAGCGAAATCCTACGAGGCCTACGACTACCCCGCCGCCTACACCAAGCGCGACCAGGGGGAGCATTTCGCCCGCGTCATGGCGCAGGCCGAGCAGGCGCAGGACGACCGCCGCTATGCCGGCGGCGATGCCGCGAGCCTCTATCCCGGCGCGCTGATGAAGCTGATCGACCATCCGACCGGCGCCGAGAACAGCGAGTACATCGTCGTCCGCGCGACCCATGCCTACGGCATCCAGAGCTATCGCTCGTCCGGGCGCCGGGACGAGGCGCTCTATCACGGCTCCTACGAGCTCCAGAAAAGCGACAAGCGCTTCCGTGCGCCCCTCGTGACGCCCCGCCCCACCGTCTACGGGCCGCACACCGCCAAGGTCGTCGGCGAGAAGAACAAGGGCGAGGAAGGCGATATCGACGTCGACGAGTACGGCCGCATCTGGCTGCGCTTTCACTGGGACCGCGAGGACGGCTCGACCTCCTGCCGCACCCGCGTCGCGCAGATGTGGGCCGGCAAGGGCTGGGGCGGACAGATCATTCCCCGCATCGGCCAGGAGGTGATCGTCGAGTACATCGAGGGCAATCCGGACCTGCCGCTCGTCGTCGGCGCCGTCGTCAACGACCAGCACAAGCCGCCCTACGACTTGCCGGCGAACAAGACCCAGTCCGGCCTCAAATCGGAATCGACGGATGGAGCCGGCTTTTCCGACACCTATAACGAGATCAAGTTCGAGGATCGCAAGGACCAGGAGGTCCTGGAGATCCGGACCGAGAAGGACCACAAGATCACCGTCAACAACATCGAGACCCGCGATATCGGCGAGCGCTACGACGGGGCGGGCTATTCGCGCGAGACCACGCTGAAGAAGGGCGACGACAAGCTCGACGTCCAGAACGGCAAGCTCGATATCGAGGCACTCCGGGAGATCAATCTCAAGGTCGGCGAGAGCACGATCAAGATGACGCCCGGCAGCATCGAGATCAAATCGCCGAAGATCACGATCCATAGCCAGGCGCTGACGGAGGTGAAGAGCGATGGCATCCTCACCATCAAGGCGTCGATGGTGAACATCAACTGACCACATAGACCGATCACGACCGAACGGCCGGAGCCTCCATGTCACGCCTGCGCTTCAGCACCGCCCGCGAAGTGTTCGAGACCTATCCAGCGGCCCATCAGGCCGTGACGATGGCGCCGACCACCGAACCGCCGCTGGCTTTTCTCGGCCGCCTCGTCAGGGGCCCGGCGCCGATGGAAGCGGCCGGCTTCTGTGCCTTTCTCCTGCCGCGGCGCGAGACGGTGTGGTGGGCGCTGCAGGCGGTGCGCGCGACGCAGCCGCCCGGCACGCAGGACCCCGGCCTCGATGCCGCAGAAGCCTGGGTGCGCGAGCCCGGCGACAAGACCCGCTTCGCGGCGCTGCGGCTGGCTCAGGTCGGCGACAGCGCAAGGCCCGGCACCTTCGTCGCCTGGGCGGCCGGGTATTCCGGCGGCAGCATGTCGGAGAGCCATCCCATACCGACGCCGCCGGACCTCACCGCCAAGATGGCCCGCATCGCCGTGCTCAATGCGATCAACCGCCTGCCGGCCCGCGAGCGCGACGGCGCATTGCGCGCCTGCGTCGAAGCATGCATTCGTTTGGCTGAAGACGATGCTGGCAAGCGCTGATCCTCGCCTGCGAACCGGAACGGGACGTCCGCGATGGCGCTGACACTGACGATCGAGAACGAAACCTCGCTGCCCGATGGCGGCCCGCTCAGCGTGACCGCCAGCGGCGGGCGTGGCCTCGATATCGGCCGCGACCAGCATCTCGACTGGGCCTTGCCCGATCCCTCGCGCGCCGTCTCCGGCCGGCATTGCGAGATCCGCTTCCGCGACGGCGGCTGGTGGCTGCGCGACATCTCGACCAACGGCACCTTCGTCAATGGTGGCGAGCATCGCGTGCAATCGCCCTACCGGCTCCAGAACGGCGACCGGCTCGAGATCGGCCATTACATCATCGCCGTCGCCATCGACGACGAAGCCGGTCAAGCTTCCGGCGCAGCCGCCGCGCCGCCGCCCTACGCCGCGCAGCCGGACTCGCTCTGGGCACCGAGCGAGGAGGCCGCGCCGCCGATTCCGCGCCGCGACCTGATGCCGCCGAACCATGCCAGGCCGGTCCATGCCGGCTTCATCGACTGGGCGGCCGATATCCCCGCGCCGAACGCGTCACCGGCACCGCCGCCTGCGCAAGACTGGTCGACACCTGCCGCACGGACTGACGAATTCGCCTGGGCGCCGTTGCAGCCACAGCCACTTCCGCCGGAGGAGCCGGTCGCGCCGATTCCGACCCCGCGCCGCCCGTCGGCGAGCAGCCCGGCCAGCGCCAGCCCGTGGGACGAGCCCGCCGCCGAACCAATCGCGCCTGAACTTCCGGAGGAATCTCCCATCACACCGGCGCCGGCCTTCACGCCGCCACCGGCCCCGCCCTTTCCGGCTGAGCCCGCGCCTCAAGCCGCCGCACCCGCGCCGATCTCGATGGGCGAGTTCATGCAGCGCTTCGCCAAGGGCGCCGGCGTCTCGCCGCAGGCGCTGGCGACGCAGGACCCCGGTGCCTTCGCCGAGCAGCTTGGCGGGCTGATGCGGCTGATCGCCGAGGAGCTGAAAGGGCTGCTCGCCGCCCGCGCGGAGACCAAGCGCATCGCCCGCAGCACCAGCCAGACGATGATCCAGGCGCAGGACAACAACCCGCTGAAATTCTCGCCGACGGTCGACGATGCCCTGCAACTGATCTTCGGCCAGCCGCGCAGCGGCTATCTCGATGCCAGGCGCGCCTTCGACGAAAGTTTTCGCGACCTCAAGGCGCACCAGATCAAGACCTATTCGGCCATGCAACATGCGCTGAAGATGCTGGTCGAGGATCTCGATCCGCAGGCGATCAACGAGGCGACGGCGCAGGATGGCGGCATCAGTGGCCTGATCGGCTCGCGCAAGGCGAAGATGTGGGAGGCCTATGTCGCGCGCTGGGACGCCAAGACCGCCCCTTACGAGAACGGCCTCGTCGACGCCTTCATGATCTATTTCGCCGAATGCTACGACCGCGGCGGGAAGTGACGGCGCGTCGCGGTCATGCCCGGGCTTGACCCGGGCATCTCAGGACGAGAGGGCACCCAATTCTGCACGAGATTCTCGGGTCTACGCTTCGTTCCGCCCGAGAATGAGGTGCTGGCCGTCAACCCTTCGCGGCCACCGCCGTGATCTCGATGGCGTAGCCGGGCGAAGCGAGCTTCGCCTCGACGGTCGCCCGCGCCGGCGAATGGCCCTTCGCCACCCACTTGTCCCAGACCGCGTTCATCTCGCCGATCTTGCCGATGTCGGTGAGGAAGATCTGGACGCTGAGGATGCGCTCCTTGCGGCTGCCGGCCTGCGCCAGCGTATCCTCCAATAGCGCCAGCACCTCCTCGGTCTGCTCGGTCAGCGAGGCGCCCTCGGTCTTCTCCGCGACATGGCCGGCGAGGAAGACGATGCCGTTGAAGATGGCGGCGTCGCAATAGCGGGCGGCCAGTCCGATACGTTCGATGGTCATGGGCTTGCATCCTGTCGCGGGAGAAATGGAAGGGCCGACTTGGCCCGCCCTTCCCGCCCGGTCAAGCCGGCGGCAGCGTCAGTATCTCTCGGATCGCACGCGGCTCGAGCTGTCGCGGCGTCTCGTCCATCGCAGCCTTGTAATAGCCGAGGATGCTGAGCTGTTCGTAGGTCGCCCATATCGATTCGTCCTCGAAGGCGGCCATCCGCTCCTCGAAATTCAGGATCATGCCGTATTCCATGCCGACGCCGCGCTCGATCGGCGGCGGGGTCGGCTTGCTGCGCTTCTGCGCCTCGGCTGCAGCAAAGGCGGCGAGCGCACCCGGCTGCCAGACCTGCTCATAGGCCGCGACGATATCGGCAGCAGGTTCGCCCTTGCTGGTCAGCACTCTCCGGCAGGCATCGGCGAAGGCATCGGTCAGCCCGTTCGCCTCAGCGGCGGAATCGGCCTTGTTGTAGTCGGCCCGCAGCGGCTCGACATAGCCGAAGAGGTTTTCGAGCTGCCGCGCCGCCGGCCCGGCCAGGAACAGCCAGGGAAAGGCGCCGTCGATCGAGATCTGGCCGGGCAGGAGATGCGCCGCCTGCTCGCCATCGTCGGCCCGGAAGAACTGGCGCACCGCCGCCGTGCAGCTCACGTTCGGCACCGGCAGGATCGGCCGCCTGCGCCGCGCCGGATCGCGGATCAGCGCCATGAAGCACAGCGTTTCCGCCACACGCCCGTTGCGGGCGAGCCCATGGTTCTTCGCCCGCCTCTGATCCGAGGACAGGCGCTGCACCATCTTGTGGCGGAAGCGCTCGATCTTCGCCTCCGCCCGATCCGGGACCGTCCGCCTGCTCTTCGCCATCATACCCCGCAGCGAGAAAAACGATTCCGCGTCAGCGGCTTCCGTCGGTTTCCTGAATCAACTTGCGATCAGCCGCCGATGATCACGGTCGGCAGGCCCATCGCGATCTTGTTGGGCGGACCGAGCGCCTCCAGGATCGTGTCGCCCATCCGGCAGGCCGGCAAGTTGTTGATCAGCACGGTCTGCGAGCCGTCGATGACGACACCGGGCCCATGTGTCGGCAGCGGCAACGGCCCGAGCGGCGTCAGGCAGATATGGATATCGGCGCCGCCTGCCGCGCCTGTGATCATCGAGCCCATGCTGGCGGCAGCCGCGTTCTTGGCGGTTTCCTCGGCGGCGATGGCGGCCGGTGCTCCCGGCGTGCCGGCCGCGGCGACGGTGGCGGCCTGAGCCACTTGCAGCGCGGCATCGGAGACCTGCTTCGCCGCCTGCATGGCGGCCGCGGCCGCGGCAGGCACTCCGCGCCAGGCCATGAGGGTGCCGATCAGCACGTTCGGGCTGCCCGGTCCCGGTTGCAGGATCGGCGGCAGCGGATGGATTACGGGGTCAGTCACGCGTGCGGCCGGTCCCTTGGGCATGCGGGCCTCCCCTGCTCGAACGGACTCGTTCTTCTCAGGACTGCCGCGAAAATCATCCCGCCGCATCCTTCAAGTCAATGATGGCGGCGCGCGCGGAGAGCGCTAGCATTCGTTTGGTGACGCTTGGGGAGGACCCGTATAAGCTCGCCCAGCCTGCCTTCGAGTGAGCGAGACCGGAATGTCGTGGTACAGCAAGGTCGTCTGGTCGGAAGGACTGTTTCTCAGGCCGCATCATTTCCAGCAGAGCGACCGCTATCTCGAAAACCTGCTGGAAAGCCGCGTCCGCAACGTCACGCCCTATCCATGGGGCTTCTCGGTGCTGGAGATCGATCGCGATCTCGCCCAGCAGAGCCGCATCGGCCTGCGCCGCGCCGTCGGCGTGATGCCGGACGGCACGCCTTTCGCACTGCCCGACAACAGCCCCCTGCCCGCCGCGATCGAGGTACCGGAGAACGCCGCGGGCCAGATCGTCTGGCTCTCGCTGCCGCTTGCCGCCGCCAATACGCGGGAGGTCGAGGACACGCTGAACGGCTCGGCCAGCCGCTATGTCCCGGCGAACGAGATGCTGATCGATTCCACCGCCTCGCTGCGGACGGAAGAAGAGATCGACGTCGCCCATCCGCGCCTGACGCTTGAGCTGCGCAAGACCTCGAAGGCCGGCTATGTGGGCTTAGCTCTGGGCCGCATCCTCGAAGTACGCGATCGCGCCATCCTGTTCGACGAGAAATTCGCGCCGCCGGTGCTGGTCTGCTCGGCCTATCCGGTGATCGAGGGCTGGCTCGACCGCGTCATCGGCTGGATCGACAACAAGCTGGAGGAGCTCGCCCGCTACGCCGCCGATCCGACGGCTGGCGGCGGCCTGCAGAGCGCTGATTATTTCGTGCTACAGCTCCTCAACCGCAATATTCCCGTGCTCAAGCACATGCGCCGCTCGCGCTTCGTCCATCCCGAGCGGCTGTTCACGGCCTTCCTGGCGCTCGCCGGCGAGCTTGCGACCTTCACCACGGCCGAGCGCCGCGCCCGCGACTACCCGGCCTATGACCATGACGACCTGGAGAACTGCTTCGCCCCGGTGGTGCGCGACATCCAGGACTTCCTCTCGGCCAATCTCGGCCGCCGGGCGATCCGGCTGGAGATCGTCGAGCGGGCGCAGAACGCCTTCATGTCGACGATCCGCGACCGCAGCCTCGTGCGCAACGCGACGCTGGTGCTGGAAGTCGCGGCGCGCCGCCCGCTGACCGAGATCCAGGCGCAGTTCCCGCAGCTTTTCAAGATCGGCCCCAACACCAAGATGAACGAGATCGTCCATGCCCATCTGCCGGGCATCAATCTCGTCCACCTGCCGACGCCGCCGCCGCAGATCCGCGCGCTCACGGATCATGTATACTTCTATCTCGACCGCACCTCGCCGCTCTGGCCGGAATTCTCGACGGCGAGTTCGATCGGCATGCATTTTTCCGGTGACTGGCCCGATCTCGAACTCGAGCTCTGGGCCGTTCTGGAGGGCAGGCGATGAGCAACGACGGTTCGTCCGATCCGTTCGGCCGCTCCGAGCGGACGATCATCAGGCCGAACCCCGGCGGGCGCCGCGCGCCCCTGCCACCCGCTCCCGCTGCCCCGACTCCGGCCGCGCCACAGGCGCCCCAGCCCTATCAGCCGCCGCAAGTGCCCTCGCCCGGCGTGCCCGGCACCGGCGACGAATGGATGTCTCAGCCAGCGCCGATCCCGCAGCGCCAGCAGGCTCCGCCACCACCGGCCGGTGGTGGCCAGTCCCTGCCGCGTCGCGACCAGCTCCTGACGCCGAACGCCAATCCGCTGCTGCGCGCGGCCGGCCCGCTCCTGCTGCTGCTCGGGCGGATGCGCGCCAATCTCTCAAACGCCCCCTTCGCGCAGCTCCTCGGCCAGGTTGGCGAGACGATCGAGGCCTTCGAGCATGAGGTCCGTGCTGCCGGCGTCTCGGCCGAGACCGCGCAGACCGCGAAATACGTCATCGCCGCCACGGCGGACGATATCGTCCAGAACATCCCCGGCGACGACCGCCATGTCTGGACGCAGTACAGCATGCTCTCGCGCTTCTTCGGCGAGCGCATCGGCGGTGTCCGCTTCTTCGAGATGCTCGACAAGGCCAAGGCCGATCCATCGGTCAATTACGACCTGCTCGAACTGATGCATGCCTGTCTGGCGCTGGGCTTCCAGGGCATCCACCGCACCTCGGCCGGCGGCGCCAACAATCTCCAGATGATCCAGCGCAATCTGTTCGAGACGCTGCGCCGGGTGAAGCAGCCCGATCCCGAGCTTTCGCCGCGCTGGCGCGGACAGGCGATCGCGCAGGCTGTCGCCGGCTTCAAGCTGCCTGTCTGGTCGGTGGCGGCGATCGCGGCGGTCGCGCTGCTCGGCGTCTATTTCGTCTTCCGCGCGCTGCTCGCCGGCAATGCCGAGGCAGCCTCGACAGCCCTGCTCTCGGTTCATCCCAAGGGCGAGATCGGCATCATGCGCAAGGTCTTTTCCGCCCCGCCGCCGCCGCTCCCGCCGCCGCCCCAGCCGCCCAAGGTCTGCGCCGCCGTGCAGCCGCCGATCGTGTGTCTGGTGACGCCGAACGTCGTCATCGTCCGCCTCGTCGGCATCACCCTGTTCGAGCCCGGCCAGGCAGCCGTGCGTGCCGAGTTCCAGCCCCTGATCGAGCGCATCGCCGCGGTGCTGGAACAGGAGGGCGGCGCCATCAAGGTTGTCGGCCACAGCGACAACGTGCCGATCCGCACCGCCCGCTTCCCGTCCAACCTCGCCTTGTCGCAGGCGCGCGCTAAGGCCGTCGGCGACGTGCTCCAGACCAAGCTCAGCAAGCCGGACCGGATCGCCACCGAGGGCAAGGGCGCCGATGCCCCGATCGCGCCCAACAACACCGCCGATGGACGCGCCCAGAACCGGCGCGTCGAGATCCTGATCCAGCGTCAGAACTAGGAGGGCGAAGCCATGAATCTCGCCACCTGGCTCCGCATCGTCGCGATCCTGATCGGCGCGCTCGCGCTCGCCGCGCTGATCTGGTTCGGCGGCCCCTTCGTCGCCTTCGGCGAGGTCCGGCCGTTCGAATCGGTCTGGATCCGCCTGCCCATCGCCGTGCTGCTCCTGCTCGGCGCGTTCACCTGGATCGCCGTCATCGTCATCCGCCGCCGCAAGGCGACCGCGGCACTCACCGAAGCGCTGGAGAAGGAGGAGACGACCGGCGACGGCGCCGCGCTGTCCAGCGCGATGAAGGATGCACTCTCAACGTTGAAGAGCGCGCGCGGCAAGGGCGGCGACTATCTCTACGACCTGCCCTGGTATGTCATCATCGGCCCGCCCGGCGCGGGCAAGACCACCGCTCTGGTCAATTCCGGGCTGAAATTCCCGCTGGCGCGCGGCGCGACGCCGGCCGCCGTCGCCGGCTCAGGCGGCACGCGCTATTGCGACTGGTGGTTTGCCGAGGATGCGGTGCTGATCGACACCGCCGGCCGCTACACCACGCAGGACACCGACACCAAGGCCGAGAAGTCGAGCTGGTTTTCCTTCCTCGACCTGCTCAAGACCAACCGTCCGCGCCAGCCGATCAACGGCGTGCTCGTCGCGATCAGCGTCGAGGACCTGCTGACCTCCTCGCCCGAAGAGATCGCCGCCCATGCCGACGCGATCCGCGCCCGCCTGCTCGAACTGCACGAGCGGCTGAAGGTCGATTTCCCGGTCTATGCCGTCTTCACCAAGGCCGACCTGATCGCCGGCTTCAACGAGTTCTTCGGCCAGTTGACCGAGCCGCAGCGGCGCATGGTCTGGGGCCATACCTTTCAAACCGCCGACAAGACTCGCAACATGATCGGCGACGTGCCGCCGGAATATGACGCGCTGATCGAGCGATTGAACGAGCGCCTGCCCGACCGTTTGCAGGACGAGCATAACCCGACGGCGCGCGCCCAGATCTTCGGCTTCCCCAGCCAGATGGCGACGCTGAAGCGCTCCATCGTCGATTTCCTGACCCGCGTCTTCGAGCCGACGCGCTACCACGCCAATGCGACGCTGCGCGGCTTCTACTTCACCTCGGGCACTCAGGAAGGCACCCCGATCGACCAGTTGATCGGCGCGCTCTCGCGCAATTTCGGCTCGGATCATGCCGGCGCGGCCTCCTTCTCCGGCAAGGGCAAGAGCTATTTCCTGACCGAGCTGGTCCAGAAGGTGGTGATCGGCGAATCCGGCTGGGTCTCGACCGATCTTGGTGCCGCCCGCCGCACGACCGCGCTCCGTATCGCCGGCTTCGCTACGGTAGGCCTCCTGTCACTCGCCGCGCTCGGCCTGTGGTGGACGAGCTTCTCGCGCAACAGCGACCTGATCACCGCGACCAATTACGGGCTCTCGGATTATCGCAGCGCCGCCGCACCCGTCTTACAGGAGACCACGATCTCCGATCGAAACTTCAGCCGCGTGCTGCCGCTGCTGCACAAGCTCCGCAACATGCCGGCGGGCTACGCGACGAAGACCGAGCCGACGCCGACGCTTGCCACCTTCGGGCTCAGCCAGCGCGACCGTCTGCAGAACGCGACCGAGATTACCTACCAGCAGGCATTGGAGCGGATGCTGCGTTCGCGCATCATCTTCCGGCTGGAAGAGCAGCTCGAGGCCAACGCCAACAACCCCGGCTTCGTCTACGAGGCGCTGAAGGTCTACATGATGGTCGGTGGCCAGGCGAAGCTGGACCGCGAGCTCGTGACCTCCTGGATGCGGTTGGACTGGGCCGAGAACCTCTTTCCCGGCCCGGCCAATGCCAAGGGCCGCGAGGCGCTGGAAGAGCACCTCGCCGCGATGCTCGACCTCGACGACGGAACGGGCGAGCCTATCGTCAAGCTCAATCAGTCGCTGATCGAGCAGAGCCAGCGCACCTTGCGCCGCCTCAGCATCGCCGAGCGCGCCTATGAACTCCTGCGCACGCAATCCCGCAGCGAGAGCCAGAAGGACTGGGTCATCTCGCAGCGCGGCGGCTCCGACGTGCGCCTCGTCTTCGAGGGCGTGACAGGCGAGGATCTCGACCAGATCCGCGTGCCTTATTTCTACACCTATGACGGCTTCCAGAACGCCTTCATCGCCAAGCTCGGCGATATCGGCGACCAGATCGAGCGCGAACGCTGGGTGCTCGGCGAAAACCTCGACCAGCAGGCGATCACGGCCCAATACGCCACGCTCTTTCCGGACCTGATGAAGCTCTACAGCCGCGACTATGCCGCGAGCTGGCAGCGCATGCTGAAGCGCCTGAAGCTTCGCCCGCTCAATGCCGACAAGCCGCGCTATGTCGCGCTCAGCGCGATCAGCGCTGCCACCTCGCCCTTCAAGCAGGTGCTGGAGGCGCTCCGCGACGAGACCCAACTCACCAAGGAACGCCCCGACGCCAGAAAGGCGGTCGCCCAGGCAGCAACGCAAGCCGCCGCCGATACGCTGGCCCGGCGCGCCAGCAATGCGCTGAGCCGTCTCGGCACCAACCTCCCGCTCGCGGCTCCGGGCGTCGACCGCATCCTCGCAGGCGGCGGGGCCGATACCGCGCTCGGCGCCGATATCGAGAGCCAGTTCAAGCCCTTCCACGTCCTCGTCGACGGCGATCTCGGCCGCCGGCCCGTCGACCAGCTCCTCCAGACCTTCTCGGAGATCAACCAGAACCTCGCGACGGCCGCGACCAATCCGGCGCAATCGGCTGCGGCGAATGCCGCGCTCGTGCCCTTGATCGCGACCTTGCGCGCCAATTCCTCGCGCTATCCCGCGCCTTTCGACGGCATGGTGATCCAGGCGGTCAACGATTTCGAGGGCGATGCCACCGGCGCGACCGTCGCCCTGTTGCGGCAGGCTTTGGCCGAGCAGGTCACGCGCGTCTGCACCGAGGTGATGAACAACCGCTACCCCTTCACCAAGGCCAGCACCCGCGACGTGCCGCTCGCCGATTTCGCCCGGCTCTTCGCGCCCGGCCAGATCATGGACAAGTTCTACAAGGAGCGGCTGGAACCCTTCGTCGACACCTCCAAGCCGCAATGGAACTGGCGCGTCGACAGCCGCGTGGCGCGCGCGCTCTCGCCGACGACGCTGCGCGAATTCCAGCGCGCCAACGAGATCAAGGAAGCCTTCTTCCCGACCGGCGGCAACCTGCCCTCCTTCCAGATGGTGGTGACGCCGACCGCACTCTCCGCCGATGCCGCCAATGCCAAGCTGGAGATCAACGGCTTCACCGTGACGAGCCAGCAGGGCGTCAACACGCCGACCCCGGTGATGTGGCCGGGCGGCGGCGTCGGCAAGACGGCGGTGACGCTGACGCTCGGCGGTGGCGGCGGCAACTCTTCCGGCGGCATGTTCAGCGGCGGCTTCTTCTCCTCCGGCCAACAAGGCGGCGGAGGACAGGGCGGCGAGGCCAAGCTCTTCGAGAAGGACGGCACCTGGTCCTTCTTCCGCCTGCTCGATGCCGGCTCGGTGCTGAAGCAGGGCGACAATGTCGGCTTCAACCTGAATGCCGGCGGCCGGCAGGTCGGCTATTCCTTCGGCGTCGGCTCGCTCAAGAACCCCTTGATCCTGCCGGCGCTGCGGGAAATCCGCTGCCCCACCGGGATCTGAGCCTTGAGCTGCGGCCTCTTCGGCAAGCTCCCCGCCAAGCGCGACTTCATCGCGCTGAACGCTCCCTCCGGCTTCCTCGGGGCTTACGAGAAATGGCTGCAGGGCGGCCTGACGGCGAGCCGGCTGGAACTCGGCAACCGCTGGCAGGAGGCCTATCTCAACGCCCCGATCTGGCGCTTCTGGCTGGGCGGCGCCCATGGCGGGCAGACGGTGGCCGGCGCCTTCATGCCCTCCGTCGACGGCGTCGGCCGCTATTTCCCGCTGACCGTCTTCGCAGCAGCAAGCCCGGGCGCCGCGATCCCGCCGCCGGAGCTCGACCCGCAGGACAATTGGTTCGAGGCGATCGAGGACTTCCTGCTGCAGGCGCTGGAGCCGCAGGCGAGCTACGAGGCTGTGGCGCAGCGCCTGGGCGCCCTGCCCGTCCCGAACGACCATCACCTCGCCGCGCCGCCACAGGACATGGTCCGCCTCTCGGACGGCACCATCGTCAGCGCGGCGATCGCCTCCGGTTTCCCGGAACGGCTGGCGGCCCTGCGCGTCGAAGACCATGCCCGCGCCTATGCCCATGCGTGCTATCTCTGGACGGTCGGTGGCCCGAATTTCGAGCCGCTGGCCCTGACCGGCCACGCCTTGCCCGATCCCTATCTCTTTGCCGGCCTGCTCACCGGTCGTTTCGACGGCCATCTCGCGCCCGAGCGCGCCGGACCATGAGGGCGATGCCATGAACGACGCCCCGCGCAAGAGCCCGGATTTCGAGACCGGCTGCATCAGCCATACCGGCAAGGTCCGCACGGCCAACGAGGACAATTTCATCCTGCGGCCGGAGATCGGCCTCTGGGCCGTCGCCGACGGCATGGGCGGGCACGAGAACGGCGCGCTCGCCAGCGCGACCGTGGTCGCCGCGCTGGAGGCGGTAGGTGCTGCAGGCTCCGCGCCCGATCTGCTCGCCATGCTCGAAGCCGGGGTGCTCAAGGCCAATGACGATCTGCGCGCCGAGATCGACAAGCGCGGCGCGACCATGGGCGCGACATTGGTCTGCCTGCTGATCCACCAGCGCCATTTCGCCTGCCTCTGGTCGGGCGACAGCCGCATCTACCTGATCCGCAGCGGCCGGATCGCGCAGGTCTCGCGCGACCATACCGAGGTCCAGGACATGGTCGATCGCGGCCTCCTCACGGCCGAGGAGGCGAAGCGCTCGCCGCGCCGGCACGTCATCACCCACGCGATCGGCGTCCACGAGACGCCCGAACTCGACCTCGAAAACGGCGAGATCGCCGATGGTGACACCTTCCTGCTCTGCTCTGACGGGCTGACCGAACACATCGCCGACACCGAAATCCTGGCGGCCGTCGAAACCGGTGGCGCGCAGGAGGCTTGCGACGCCCTGCTGGCGCTGACGCTGGAGCGCGGCGCGCGCGACAACGTCACCGTCGTCATCGTGCGCTATCGACAGGGGACGAGCGAAAGGACACGCTGGATGCCGAACCGGTCCATGCGAGGAAGCACAACGCCATGAGCGACGACTCCGAGCGCACCGTCTTCGCGCCCCGCGCCAATGCCCGCATCGGCACGAAGCTCAACGGCATCTACGAGATCGAGAGCCTGATTGCCGTCGGCGGCATGGGCGAGGTCTACAAGGGCCGCGCAATCCAGACCGGCGACGCCGTGGCGATCAAGATGATCCGCCCCGACATGGCCCGCGACGACGCCGTGCTCGCCCTGTTCCGGCGCGAGGCGGCGGCGCTGCACAATCTCTATAACGAGGCCATCGTCCGCTACTACGTCTTCGCCATCGATCCGGTGAGCGAGACGCCCTATCTCGCGATGGAATTCGTCGATGGCCAGCCGCTGTCCGAGCGCATCCAGCAGGGGCCGCTCAGCGTCGGGGAGGCCGATATCCTGCGCCAGCGCGTGGGACCGGGCCTCCATGCCGCGCACCGGCTCGGCATCATCCATCGCGACATCTCGCCCGACAACATCATCCTGCCGGGCGGCGACCCCTCCCGCGCCAAGATCATCGATTTCGGCATCGCCCGCTCCAGTATCCTCGGCGAAGGCACGGTGATCGGCTCCGGCTTCGCGGGGAAATACAACTACGTCTCGCCCGAGCAGCTCGGCCTCTATGGCGGCGAGGTCTCCGGCCGCTCGGACATGTATTCCTTCGCGCTGGTGCTGGCCCAGGCCCTGACCGGCCGCGCCATCGACATGGGCGGCTCTCAGGTCGACATCATCGACAAGCGCCGCCGCCTGCCCGATCTTTCCGGCGTCGATGCGCGCGTCCGGCCTCTGCTTGCGCGCATGCTGGCGCCCGATCCGAAGGACCGCCCAGCCGATATGGCAGAGGTCGCCACCTGGACAGCGCCAGCGTCGGGCAAGAAGGCTGCCGCCAAGGCACCGACCGGCCATATGACGGCGGACAAGCCGACCCGCTCGCCCCTGCCGCTCGTCGCCGGCATCGCCGTGCTTGCCCTGCTGGCAGGCGGCGGCTTCTATGCCTGGACAACGCTCGGCGGCGGCCAGACGACCCGGGTGGCGAACAATACTCCACCGCCGCTCTCGGAGTCGCCGTCGGCTGGCTCATCCGGGACCTCGGCAAGCGCGCCGCCCGCGCTGGCCGAGGCACCTGCGGCACAGCCGCCTGCGGCGAGCGTCCCGCCCGCCCTCTCGGAAGCCCCGGCGCAGCCATCCGTGCCCGCGACGCCGGCAGCCGAAAAGCCCGCTCCCGCTCCGCCGATTCAGCCTGAAGCGGCGCAACCTCCGGTCGCACAACCGCAAACGCCTCCACCCCAGACGCCGCGGCCGCTGCGCCCCGCGCCCGGCTCGCAGGTCGCCGTCAATGTCGAGCCGCCCCAGCAGGCGCCGGCACGCCCGCCTGCTTCCGAACCCGTCAAGCCGCCCCCGGCCGTCGAGGTCAAGCCGCCCGAGCCGCCGCCGGTCGCCGTCGTCATCCCGACGCCTCCGGTCAGCCAGAGCGTCCCGCCGCCGCAGAGCACGGCCATCGTCCCGGAACCCGAGCCGCGCACGCCGGTCGAGCGGATCGAGCGCTATGTCCGCGACTATGACGGCGGCTCCTGCTTCTTCCTCTGGCCGCTGGAGATCGGCGACCGCAAGGCGACGCTGGAAGGCTTCGGCAGTTCGTCGGCGCCCTTCGTCGCCTTCGACTCCGCCTTCAAGGCGGCGCAGGGCTTCGAGGCGCAGATCCATCTGCGGCCGATGACCGATGCGCAATGCCGGATGGTCGATTTCCTGCGCCGGCCCGGCATCGGCATCGACCGCAGCCCGAAGATCCAGATCGGCGCCTTCAACATGAAGAGCGGCGAGATCCTCAACGGTTCGGTCGAGGCCGGCGGCGGCCAGAATCTCGACGTCGTGCTGATCGGCGACGACGGGCTCGTCTACAACCTCGCGAGCTTCATGAAACGGGAGGGCGGCAAGGTGACCTTCAACCTCAAGCTCGAATCGACCGGCGGCGCCGCGCGCCCGCAGATCGTGCTCGCGCTGGTCACCAAGGAAGCCCTGCCAGCGCTTTCGGGACCGAATCCTTCGCCTGCGAGCGAGTTCTTCGCCAATCTCAAGCTCGACCTCGCTCGCCAGAGCGGTAAGCTCGGCCTGGGGATCAAGTATTTCCGGATCGAGTGAGACTTATGCCTCGGGCGTAAGCGCTTCGAGCCATACCGTTGTCATTTCGGGCTTCGCGCAGCGAAGAACCCGGAACCCACGACCGGGTGAGTCACCCAAACCGGGAGAGAAGGTCCGGCCAAGCCGTGGGTTCCGGGTTCGCGCCTGCGGCGCGCGCCGGAATGACAACGTGCGGAGGAGATGCTCAGGTGGTGTCCGATCACGACGGCATTGGCGCCCCTCAATCCTCGCGATACAGCACGCCCCATTCGTCCTGCCAGATCCCGGCCTTGTCCTCGACCACGATCGGCGCCCGGATCTCGTTGGCGAGGCGGATCGCGGTCCGGAAGGCATCCTTCGCCGCGAGTTCGTCGCTGACGAAATCATTGACCAGTTGCCCGCCGGCAAGATCGGCCGGGCAGAGCACATGCCCGAAAGCCTCCCCGCCGCGCTCCGACAGCCTGAGCGTGATCGCATCGGTCGGCGGTTCGTCGACCTGTTCGAAACGGTTGGCCGGCATGGGCTTTCTCCTTTCGTTGCTCTCGAAGAGCGGATGCCGCGCGCGGGTTCGCGCACCGCGTCAGAACGTCATTTCTTCGGTTGTGGCCGAGCGATGCCGGCCCCTTGTCCCGGCCTGACCGCGCTGTAGCGGTCGAGCCTGACCTTGATCATGTCGTTGAACTTCTTGTGGACCTCGGAGACCGTGAGCACCTTGGTTTCGTCGCCGGAACCCGCGTAGAAGATCGGCCGGTTGGCTTGCGCGGGCCTGGGCAGGAGTTCCGCCGCCTTGACGCCCGGCGTCTCTTCCATCGTCTCGATGAAGGTCTGCGCCGCATCGGGCCCAAGGAAATGGATCAGGTAGATCTCGCCGCCGGTGAGATGGCGGCCCAGCGCTCGTTCAAGCCGGAGTGTGTCGCGCTTCAGCATCTCCGCCGCGAGCAGCGCCGAGATGTAGGGCTCGCGCCGCATGTCGAGGATGCGCTGGCGCTGCGAAGCATCGGTCACGACGAATTGTCGCCCGGACCGGCCGATCAGCTTCACATCGGCAGCGAGCCCATGCTTCGTCCCGAACTCGTAGATCACGCCGAGCCAGGTCTGCTCGATGAACTGGTACAGCCCGGTCGCCGAGGAGGTCTGCGCCTTCACCGCCGTCGAGAACGAGGATTCCTTGTCGGCCACAGCCATCAGCAGGGTCGGGTCGGCCCCGACGACCTTGCTCGCCCGTACGATCAGGTCGACGAGATGGCGGCGGATCTTGATCGGCCCGAAGGTCAGGATCTGGTCGGGATCGCCGCTGGAGATTTGCGGCGGCGGCTGCGGCGCGCCACTGGCTGAGACCGGTCCCGGCGGCGGCCCACCCTGCATCTTCGGCGGCACCAGCAGGATGTTGGACGGCAACTGCAACTGGTTGACCGGCACCTGCTGGGTCGGCGCGTCTTCCTGCGGCTTGATCGCTGCCAGTGTGGGGTCGTTGTCGAGGGCAAACTGGGCCGCCTGCCGCGCGCCCTCCAGATCCTGCTCGACCGAGGACAGGATCAGCGAGGGTCGGGCCGGTGCGTCCCTCAGCGCCGGTGCCTCGACGGCCGCAATCTCGATGCCCCGCTCCGGCTGCGGGCGCTCCTGCTGCTGAAGCCGGGCATAGGCGAGACCGAGCACGGCGGCCGTCAGACAGGCCACGCCGACCGCCACTGCCGCGATCGCCTTGCGGCCGGAAGCGGTCTTCTTCGGCCGCGCATCAACCGAGCCGGCCGCATCCGCAGGCTTCGCGGAAAGCGCTTGCGGGCCGGTCGCCGGAGTAAACGCCAGAGGTGCAACCCGCGGCGGAGGAGTGGAAACAGCAGGCTGGACCGGAGCAGCGCGTGGCGGCTCCACCGGCGGCCTTCGCACGGGAGCGGACGCCTGCGGCGCCTGAGCAGGCGATGCCGCCGGAGGCAGCGGTGCGGCAGCCGCCGGCGCCGCAGCTTCCTCCTGCTTGCCCGTCACCAGACTCCGCAACCTGTCCAGCCAGCCGGCATCGCCCTTCCCCGCAAGCGCCGTCAGATCATCGGCAAGACGCTGAGCCATCATCTGCGGCACGCTCGCGTCGCGCGCGATCGCGCTGACGGCGGCCTTGCCGGGTTGCTCCGACACCGCCTTCAACGCGTAGAACCAGAGCTGAAGTGGGGTGCGCCGGCTTTCGAGCGGCGTCCCGGCCGCAGGATGGATCATGTAGTTGCAGTGTTGGCAGGCGAAGCCGCGCAGCTTGGGGCGCGGCTCGAACTGCGCCGGCCGGCCGCAGGCGGAGCACGTCATGCGCGTCCCGCCATGGCGCAGGCGCATCAGCGCTGCGAGGCAATCCTCCTCCGGAAACAGCACCTGGAATTGCCGGAAGCGCTCGCTCATTCCGCTGGCCCGCGCTCCATCGCCCCCTGCCGCAAGGTTACGCCGGGCACGGGCGCTTCACAATCGTCACGCCCGCAGCAGCCCGAGGCGCGCGACATCTTGCAGGTGCATCGCCACCTCCTCCGCCGTCGCCCGCTCCGGCAGTCCGGGCACGGTGATGCCGGCGGCGCGGGTCTGGTCGAGGAAGGCGTTCATCGCGTCGAGCAGCATGCGCTGGTCGCGCGAGCCATCGAGCAGGCTGACGAATTTGCGCACGACAACGCCGTCGAGCTGCACCGTTCGGTGACGCAGATCGGTGACCTCGGCGGAAGTCGAGGCCTGCCAGCGCGCGATCTCGCTGGCGGCGGGCTTCTCGCTGATCGCCGTCGTCAGCGGCGGTGCCTCCAGGCGAATGTCGAGCAACCCGGCCTTGAAGATCGCGATCAGGGCTTCATCCAGCCGGGCGATCTCATGCGCCCGGTCCGGCCCCAGCTCACCCGCCGCGTCCCGGCACGAACGTTCGACCAGCTCGTCCCAGGGGATGCTCGCCGGCCAGAGCGTGCTGAGAATGGCGAGCGCCGCCTTGCCGAGCGGCAAATCGACGGCGAGCTGCACGCCCTCGTCGAAGCTGAAGCGCTGCACTCCGGGCTTCTCGCCGCTCATGGCCGGCGCCAGTCGCGCGTTGGCCGCGAGATGATAGGGCCTGAGCGAGCCCGACCGCACGCCACGGCTGAGCGGGATATCCGCCCGGCACAAAAGCGTCTCGCGGAAGGCCCGGCCGATCAGCAGGTCGAGCGTCTGCTCGCGCAGGGCCATCTGTTCCAATGGCATCCTGTCGAGCATCTGCTGGGCCGGCCCCTTGGCGGCGCCATACAAATTCGGAAACGAGGCCTCGGCCAGGAACTGCAGGCCGTTTTGCTTGGCGACCGCGAGCACCTCGTGCAACGCGAAGGCGCGCGCACTTGGATTGAGATCGTCGTGATAGAGGACGTTGTCGGGCAGTTCGTCGACCTGCTTGAGGCGCTGCCGCAGCGCCGCACCATGGAAGCTGTCGGGATCGCTGCCCTCGGCGATCTCTTTCAGAGACGCGCGGGCGACCCGGACCCGCTCACGCGGGTCTTCGATATCCTTGACGGCGAAGAGCATGACGTCGCGGGCGAGATCGCGCAGGCGGCAGCCGGGAAGCGCGTTGTAGCTGACATAGGCGACGCCGTGGGGCGCCAGCAACTGCCCAAACAGCTCGATGATCCGCTCGCGCACGACATCCGGCACCCAGGAATAGACGCCGTGGACGATGATGTAGTCGAAGGTGCCGATCTCCTCCCCCACCGTGAGGATGTCGCGCTGCTCGAAGGCAAGATTGGCGAGGCCGAGCTCGGCGGCGTTGGCGCTCGCCTGGCGGATCGAGTCGCCGCTGAGGTCGATGCCGAGGAAACGACTGCCGGGATATTGCGCCGCCATCGGGATGAGATTGCCGCCGCGCCCGCAGCCCAGTTCGAGCACGCGCATCGCGCTCGGCAGCGCCGGCGCCATGCCGTGGAAATGGGCGATGGTCGCCAGCCGCGAGGGATGGGTCTGCGAGAAGGAATGGCCGGGATAGGCCACGGCATCATAGGGATTGATGGCAGGATCGCTCGTCATGGCCGCTTCCGCCCCACTCCGTCCGCATCATTCCAGCCGAAGCGCCGCCCGAACGCCTCATTCATTTGAAGGAGCGGTTCCCGAGAGTGCCCTTCGGTGCGTGCCGGGAAAAGCCCGGATGCGCTGGCAATTAAGTCACACCCGCCCGATTATACTTGAATCATCGCTGTGGCTGCCGCGGCTAACCCAGCGCAGAATCTGGAGAATCAAGTCTTCACCAGCCCAGCCCGAGCGTGGCTTTTCCATGTCGATTTGATGTTGCTTCCACCAGCGGCTTTCTGGGAACCTCCATCATATGGCGGATGCCCGTTCGAATCGCGGGCGTCAGACAAGGTCGAGCGAGTCGTTCTTCTCGCACAGGGGAAGCAGCATGCGTTTACATGCCCGGGCCTATGCGTATCTCATCGCCGCCTGGACGGTGGCCCTGGCAGCGCTGAGCATTGGTGCCACGCCCGCCCTTGCCCAGAAGCGCTTCGCCTTCGTCGTCGGCAATGGCGCCTATGCCAATGTCACCAAGCTGCCCAATGCGCTGAACGACGCCAATGCCACGCGCGCCATGCTGCAGGAGGCCGGCTTCGATATCACGCCGGCCCTCGACATGTCGCTCGCCGGCCTGCGCGGCGCGCTCGACGTCTTCGTCGACAAGGTCCGCCGCAGCGGCCCAGACACCACGGCGCTGGTCTATTATGCCGGCCATGCCGTGCAGCTCGACGGCGCCAACTACATCCTGCCGACCGATATCCGCCCACAGATCGCAACCAGCATTGCCGATCAATCCCTCTCGCTGAGCGATATCCTGAGGCGGCTCGACGGCGCCGGCGCCAAGTCCAAGATCGCGATCATCGACGCCTGCCGCAACAACCCCTTTGCGGACCGCACGACCGCCCGTGGTCTCGCCCTGCAGATCGTCGACGGCGCCAATGAAGGTATCAACAGCGAAGCCGGTCTGGCCCGCATCGACTCCAACAGCGGCACCTTCGTCGCCTTCGCGACCTCCCCAGGCTCCACCGCGGCGGACGGTACCGGTGTCAACAGCCCCTTCACCACCGCCTTCCTGCGCGAGGCACGCGAGCCGGGTCTCGCCGTCGAGCAGATCTTCCGGCGCATCCGGCTCGCCGTCTACGATTCCACCAACGGCGCCCAGATCCCCTGGGACACCTCCTCGCTGATCACCGAGTTCAGCTTCTTCCAGCGCCCGGCCGGCGCCCCCGCGGCGCAGTCCGCGACCGCCGGCAACGTGCCCCTGTCGGCGCGCCCGACGCTCGCCTCCTTGCGCAGCATGACGCCGGCCGATGCGGCCCGCACCGCGATCGCCTGGGACCGCAGCGACATCTACGGCAACGCGCTCAGCCTCAACCCCGAGGACCAGAATGCGCTGCGTCTGAACCGTATCCTCGCCCAGCGCACCGACGAGCGGGCCTGGGCCGAGGCGGTACTCGCCGGTGATGCCGAATCCTTCAGGCTCTATGCTCGCCTCTATCCGGTGTCGGATCATACCGCCGCGGCCCTGCGGCTGGCTGCGACCGCGCCCAGCCGCAACCGCATCCAGGTCGCGCAGACCTGCCCGGTCTGCCCGGCCGTCCAGCAGCCCCGCTCGCGCCGCGCCGACTATACGCCGCGCGGCGTCTCTCCGGCCCAGTCGGGTATGCCGCGGCAGACCCAGGCGATGCCGGCTGCGCCTGCTCCTCGGACCAGCGCCGCGGAGCCGCAGCCTGCGCCGGAGCCGGTCCTGCCGGTGGGGTGGCCGGATCGTCCGCGCTGGACCGGCTTCTATGTTGGCGGCTCGATCGGCGCTGGCCGGCAAAGCAGCCGCACGATCGTCGACGGCTACGGCCCCACGAACTCGATCCGCACCTCGATTGGCGCCGGCAACGTGGCCCCCCGTCTCTCGCCCGACGGAAACGGTGCCGTCGGCGGCGCGCAGTTCGGATTCAACTATCAGATCGGCCCGGTCGTGATCGGCGCGGAAACCGATCTTTCTGCCACGCGCCTCGGCGGCAGGGACATCTCGTCCGTGAATCCGTTCGGCGTGCAGGTCACGACGCAAAGCGAAAACAGGCTTTCGATGCTCGGCACGGTGCGGGCGCGCGCCGGCCTCGCCTTCGGCAACCTGCTGGTCTACGGGACCGGCGGCTATGCCTATGGCCGCGTCGAGCAGAGCGGCTCGATCACGCCCATCCCCGCCAACAACCCGACATATCTGGCGTCGCGTTCGGAGATGGCCGGTGGCTGGGCCTTGGGCGGCGGCGTCGAATACGCGATCACACCAGGCATCTCGGTCAGACTGGACTATATGCGCTACGACCTCGGGCGCGCGCAACTGACGCTCGGGGAAGTCACCCGGCAGGCCCCCGGAGAATTTGCCACGATGCGCGCGCGCACCTCTGGCGATATCCTCAAGGCCGGCGTGAACTTCGGCTTCTGACGGAGCGGCAATGCCGCTCTGACGGCTCGCCCGTCACGTCAACGGCCACATCAGGCGAACAACCTGATCGCGCCCCTTGACACCAGTGGGTCCGATGGGGAATTTGGCGCCCGATGCGGGTGTAGCTCAATGGTAGAGCAGCAGCCTTCCAAGCTGAATACCCGGGTTCGATTCCCGGTACCCGCTCCACTTCTTCCCTCCTGAATGTACGACTTTCCCGTCGATCATGCCGGGCGTGGCTGCGTGGGCCTGCCCGGCACGCGCCCGAAGGCTACAGCGTGTCGGACGAATCGAGCGCACGCCCGCCCCGCGGCCCGCCGCGGCTCCGGCTGGAGCGCCTGAACAGGGTCGTGTGGACCGCCTGCAGGATCGGCTGCGGTTTTCCCAGGAGATAGCCCTGGGCTTCCGTGCAGCCGGCGCGATCGACGGCGTCGAGCTGGTCCTGGGTCTCGATGCCCTCCGCCGTGGTCGCCATGCCGAGCTCGGCCGCGAGAGCCGCAACCGCCGTGACGATGGCAGCGCTGTCGGAATGGGCGGTCATGTCGCGCACGAAGGAGCGGTCGATCTTGACCTTGTCGAGCGGGAAGAGCCTGAGATGGCTGAGGCTGGAATAGCCGGTGCCGAAATCGTCGAGGACGATGCGGACCCCGAGTTCCTTGAGGCTCCTCAGCGTTCCGAGACTACGGTTGTCGTTGGCGAGCAGCGCCGTCTCGGTGATTTCCAGCTCGAGGCGCGCCGGATCGAGCCCGGTCACGGCGAGGATATCGCGCACGGCCGCGACCGTGTCGCCGAAGATCAGTTGCACCGGCGACAGATTGACGGCGATGCGCAGATCGCCCGGCAACCGGGCCGCATCTGTGCAAGCCTGCCGAATGACCCATTCGCCGAGATCGACGATCAATCGCGTCTCCTCGGCGAGCGGCACGAAATCCGCCGGCTTGACCAGCCCCCGCTCGGGATGGTGCCAGCGCAGCAACGCCTCGAAGCCGCAGAGCTTGCTGGATTTCAGGTCGAAGATCGGCTGGTAGGACAATTCGAACTGCCGCTCCTCGATCGCCTTGCGCAAATCCACCTCCAGGGCGAGGCGGGCGCGCAATTGCTCGTCCATCGCAGCGGTGAACACGCAGCAGACGCCGCGGCCCTGCGCCTTGGCCTCGTAGAGCGCGAGGTCCGCCTGTTTCAGCAGCAGGTCCGCGTCGAAATCCGGCCCTTCCGCGACGGCGATGCCGATGCTCGCCGAGATCGAGATCGTTCGCTCCTGGATGAAATAGGGCTGGCTCAGGACCTCGATAATGCGCGCGGCCAGCGCCTCGGCCTGCCTCGGCTGCTCCTGGCCGAGGCTGAGGACCGCGAACTCGTCCCCGCCCAGCCGGGCGACGCAGTCGCTATCCCGCACGCAGGTCGCCAGGCGTTCCGCGACCGAGAGCAGCAGCAAGTCGCCGACGGGGTGCCCGAGCGTGTCGTTGACGTCCTTGAAGTGATCGAGATCGAGGAAGAGCAGCGCGACCGATGCCGGCTCGTCGCCCTTCCGCAACAGCGACTTCGCGATCTGGCCACGAAAGGCGAAGCGGTTCTGCAGGCTCGTCAGGTCGTCGTGATGCGCCAGGAAGCGGATGCGGCTTTCCTGTTCGAGCAGGGCCACGTTCTGCTGTCGCGCCTCTTCGGCCGCTTCGTTCGCGCGCGTGTTGGCGGTGGCGAGATCCGCGAGCGCCCCCTTGAGCGCCGTGATATCCGTACGAATTCCGACGATGCCGCCATCCCGCATTCGCCTCTCGGTGATGAGCAGCCAGCGGCCATCCGGCAGCAGGCGCTCGATCGAGCCGCGGCCTTGCCGATGCCAGGCGGCGACGTCCTTCACGAACGCGTCGACATCGCCGGTCGCCTGGGGATATTGGCCGAGCTCGGCGCCCTTGCGGATGATGTCCTCGAAATGCGCCCCGGCGGCCATGAAGGGAGCGCTCAGGGCATAGAGCTCGCGATAGCGCTGGTTGCACGTCACCAGCCGGTCGTCCCTGTCCCACATCACGAAGCCGTCCGACATGGCCTCGATCGCGTCGTCGAGGACCGCCGAGGACCGCGTCCGCTCGGCATCCGCCCGTTCGCGCTGGTGGATGGCCAGCAGGATGGCTCCGGCAAAGGCGCTCAGCAGCATCACGGCGATGCCGGCCGCCGTCAGCGTCCTGTCGCGGTCATGGCGCCAATCCGCCAGGAGCACGCCGCTCTTAACGCTCAGGACGACCCGGATATCGCCATAGAGCGAGGTTCTGACCACGTTGAGGCTGCTGGCCTCGCTGTTTCGATCTCCGATCATGAAGGCCTTGCCGTTCACCGCCCGCTCGGGCAGCGCCACGGCGCGGGACTTGCCGATCAGCAATTCGTCATGCGGCAGCGTCGCGACGACCTGGCCGTTGGCACGTTCGAGAGAAATCTGCGTTCCGGGGCTGACACCCGCCTCCCCCAGCAGTTTCATCAACGTGTGCAGCGGAACCTCCGCAACGGGGACGATGCCGTGCCAGGCCGGGATCCGGCGTGCGACATAGAGCGCCCAGTCGCCGGTGACGGCGTTGCGGAGCGGTCCGATCAGGTTCGTCGGTGAACGCCCGACCATCGCCACGTCGAGCGGCAGCGGATGGCGCGCGCCGCTCGCCTTGGCGGAGGCCACGATGCTGCCGTCCGGCCCGACCAGCAGCAGATCCCGAAATGCCATCGTCTGGAAATTGAGGCCCCGCAACAGGCGGCTGGCGGCGTCGCGCTGCCCGGGCCCGATCTGCGCGACATCGAACAGGGTCGCAAAGCTCGCCAGCGCCCCATCGACCTGCAGCAATTGCCGGTCGAACGCATTCTCGACGGCGACTGCTGCACCTTCGAGGGACTGCTCGGCGGCACGCCAGGCGGCCTCCTCCCTCTGGCGAACCAGATTCGAGGCACCGAAAGCCGCCACCGCCAGGATGGCGACGGTCCCCGCGACCACCATGAGTTTGAGGCGCTTGATCATTGATCCTCATCGAGGGGACGGCGAGTCACGGCGACCGGGGCTCGATGGCGTGGAGCGGCTTGAGATAGGTGTTCCAGGCCGAGACGCAGTCCTGGCCGCAGCGCTCGAACCAGCGCGGGAGGACGACCTCGGCGAGGAGGCGCCGGCGCGTCGCGTCCGCCGGCAGGGCCGGCACCACCGTCATCGGCCGCTCGGGCTTGCCGGAGCAGGTTTCCGTACCGGCATTGCAGGCAAGGCCGCGCTGCGTATCGGCTTCCGCCTGCGACCAGATCCGCTCCTCGAGTCGGCCCACGCCTTGCCGGATGATGTCGCGCGCATCGGCGGGAAGCGCGTCCCAATAGGTCCCGTTCGCCCCGAAGATAGAGACGCCCCAACTCAGCGCGAAGGCATGGACGGCGACGGCCACGCGCGGCAGGCCGATCTCGTAGCCGCTCAACGTGCCGGTAATCGCGCAATCGGCGACACCGTCGCGCAGCGCCGCCACGATCTCGGCAAAGGGCAGGATCACCGGCACGGCTCCCATCGCCGCCATCAGCTCGGACTGCCCGACCGAAGAGGTTCGCACCTTCCGGCCGGCGAGGTCGTCGAGCCCCTTGAACGGCTTGGTGCAGAACAGAACCTGCGCCGGATAGGCGTAGATGCCGAGAAGCTCGATGTCGTAGCGCTCGCGCAGCACGCTGCGCAGATGCTCCCGGAACGCGGCGACCGTCCGCCGCAAGGTGGCGACATCGGGGTTCAGCACAGGCAGGTCGACGGCGCTCAGCTCCGGCTCGTCGCCGGCCACCGCGCTCAAGAGCGCCGTGCCGAACGACATCACCCCGAGCCGCATCAGTTGGAGCATTTCCTGGTTGCGCAGACCGCCGGCATCGAGCGGCCGGATCGTCGCGCTGACGCGCCCTTTCGACAGCGCCGCGATCTCCGATTGCCAGAAGGGCTGCTCGATCTTGGTGTATTGGGTGACGCCGGCGAGCCCGCCGATGATCTGCAGCTTGATCGGCTCTTCCGGGCGCGTCTGGGCCAGCGCGGCGCAGCCCGCGAATGCGAGCATGGCGGCGAGCGCTGCAATCACAGGCTGCACGCGGCGGCGCGAACGATATGCGGTGGCGATGTCGCAGGTCCTGACCATCTCCCCCTCGCGATAGCCCTGTCCGATCGGGGCGATCTTCCGCCGTGGCGGTTAACCGCGGTTGAATCGGAGGCCTGCGCTCAAGCCGAACGCGCATCTTTTCGCTGCACTCGACACGCAGGGCGCGCACCCGGCCGGACAGAGCCGTTCTTACTCTGGCCCTATGGCGCAAACGCCGCACGACGCCCGCTTATGGAAGAAGAGCCCATGAGAACCGGGCATTCTCGGCGCGGGCAAGCTACACAGCGGCACAATTGAGAACTATTCAAAATTACTTCTGTCTCTATATTGCAGAAGCGAGCTATCGTCGAAGCCATCGGCAACAACGCCTGGCGAAGGGATTTGAGTGTTGCCGTGCAGGCGAAGCTCGCTATGCTCGATGAACTACCGCTCCCTTCGCAGATGCACGACCGGACCTCCAGGGCCCTTTCCCGCCATGCGCGTCCGCGACAGCGCGAGATAAGGCGGGACGGGGCTGTCGAGCCAGAACCGGCGGACCTGAAAGATGGAGCGGCCGGGCGGCGGCGGAAACGGAACGGGGTGGGGAGATGATGCGTCTGGGGGCGTGGGCGGCGCTTTGGTTTCTGGCCGGTCCGGCAGCGGCGACGAGCGAAGTGCTTCGCCAGGGCGAATTCCTGCAGGATTACATCACCTGCGAAGCCTGGATGAAGCGCAGGAGCACCGATGCGGAGATGCACAACCTGATCGGCCGCTGGGTGGTCGACGCCATGCGCCAGACCTCCCCCTCCCGGCTGTCGAAATACGGAGATGGAGAAATCCTCGAGGTCGTCGAGCGCCAGTGCCAGGCCCAGCCGGAAGAAACCCTGACGGTCGTCACCTTCCTCGCCGGGCTGCGGCTTCCCGAGTGATCCGGTCGCCGCCCAAAGCGGCGGCCGTTCATGCGAGCGGCCCGGATGTCCTGCCGCCTCAGAAGGAAGGCAGCACGCTGCTGCCGAAGCTGTCGGAGCGCCCGGCAAAACTCGTCCCGCTGTCGCGCGCATAGCCGGGGCCGCTCAGGCGGGCGGGCGCCGGGCCGGGATCGAGATAGCTGCGCTGCTGCGGCTGGATGGTCATGCTCTGGACCACCGGCGCTTCCGAAAATTCAGCCGGCTCGCGGGATGCGCAGCCGCCCAGCGCCGCAAGGAGAATCGTGGCCGGGCCGAGATGGATAAGACGCATCGTTCCCTCATCGAGACAGCGCGGGAGGAAAGCGCGGGCCGCTGGAGCGAGTCGCGCCGCTGAAAGCGCATTATCGGGACGGTACCCGGAAATGTACATCAGCCCCCCGCCCGGCAGGCCCGCGCTCCGGACATGCCGCACCCGAACGGCGCTCGTTCAGATCCGTCCGCGGCGGCCGGGGGCGGGCAGGAAGTCCAGTTGTTCCTCGGCAACGCTTCCGTCGGGCAGCACGATGGCCTGCCAGCAGCGATTGCCGCAGCGCACGGAGAGGCGCCAGCGGCCTTCGTCGTCCGCCTCCCCGCGCTCGACCCGGCTCGTCACCAGTCCGCGGCGCATGAGGTCGCGCAATTCCTCCGCCGACCAGCCGAAGCGCTTCGCCAGGCGCGCTGCATCGAGCACGAAGGAGCCGTCCGCATCCCGGACGAAGGGCAGGTCGGGCGCGGCTTCACCGGCGGTCATGGCATTTCGCTCCGGAGCGTCGATCGTTCAGGCTCCTTCTGCACCGGAGAGCCTCCCGCATCCAGCCCATCCCCCTCGGGCAGAATGCGCTCGGCGCCGCCGCGATCGTGAATGCCGCGATCATCGCTCGTCCCACGCCGGGCGCGCAAACCCGGAACCTAAGACTGGTAAGCGATTCCCAGCCCGTTTGCAGGCCGCCCGCCCAGTCGGGGCTTCCGGGTTCTTCGCTGCGCGAAGCCCCGGAATGACAAAGACAGTTGCAGCCGGCAGCCCCTCACCGCGTCTCGATTTCGGCGAGATAGGTCCGCACTGCACGCTCCGGCCCGTGCCAGGAGGCGCTGCCCTTGCCCTGCAACTCCGGCGCATCCTTCCAGCCTGGCTCGATTCCGGTCATATCCGGCAACAGATGGGCGATGCCCTTGTGGCAGTCGATGCAGGTCTTCTCGCCGGTGGTCAGGAAGCGGCCATGGATCTCGGCAGCCCGGCGGGTCTGCTTGGTGAAGTCCATCGCCACCGAGGAATGGCAGTTGCGGCATTCCAGCGAGTCGTTCGCCTTCAATCGCGACCATTCGTGCTTGGCCAGTTCGAGCCGCATGTTGAGGAACTTCTCGCGCGTCGAGATCGTGCCGAAGATCTTGCCCCAGACCTCCTTCGACGCCTGCATCTTGCGGGCGATCTTGTCGGTCCAGTTATGTGGGACATGGCAATCCGGGCAGGTCGCGCGCACGCCCGAGCGATTCGAGAAATGGATCGTCGATTGCAGCTCCTGATAGACGTTGTCGCGCATCTCGTGACAGGAGGTGCAGAACTTCTCGGTGTTGGTGACCTCCAACGCCGTGTTGAAGCCGCCCCAGAACAGCACGCCGCCGACGAAGCCGCCGAGCGTCAGCACGCCGAGCGGCAGATAGGCGCTCGGGCGGCTGATGATGCGCCAGAAACTGACGGCGACGCCCCAGCACCAGAGAATGAAGGATTTGAGCCTGGCCATGATGCACGCGCCTCAGGGCTTCCGGCCGATGTCTTTGGCGTCCTGGAAGCGGTTCGGGACCAGGGGCGCGACATCGGTCTGCTGGACATGGCAGGCGGTGCAGAAATAGCGCCGCGGCGTCACGTCGGAGAGCACCTGCCCATCGCGGTCCTGGAAATGGGTCACGCTGATCATCGGCGCGCCCGAGCCTTCCGTGAATTCGCGCTTGTGGCAGTCCATGCAGCGGTTGGTGTTGAGGGTGAGCTGGTAGCCGTCGATCGCATGCGGGATCACCGGCGGCTGCTCCGGATAGTTCCGCATCCGCCTGACATCGTCGACGACCGGGCGGCCGAGCGCCGGCACGCGCTCGAGCGCCATCGGATCGGCGGTGCCGGTCAGGCGCGGCACGATCTTCACCGGCGCGCCCTCCTGCGAGACGGCGGCGCCGAAGGCGAGGACGAGACCGGCCGCAAGGACAGCCCCGAGCAAGGTCCGCGAGCGCATCAGCCCGAGACCGGAACGATCTTGACCGCGCATTTCTTGAAATCCGTCTGCTTGGAGATGGGATCGGTGGCGTCGAGCGTCGTCTTGTTGATGAGCTGGCTGGCGTCGAACCAGGGCACGAAGACCACTCCGGGCGGCATGCGGTTGCGGCCGCGCGTCTCGACGCGGGTGCGCATTTCGCCGCGGCGCGAGATCACGGTGATCTCGGCACCCTGGTTGAGCCCGCGCTTGCGGGCATCTTCCGGATGCATGAAGCAGCGCGCGCCGGGAAAGGCCTTGTAAAGCTCGGGCACGCGCATGGTCATCGAGCCGGAATGCCAGTGTTCCAGCACGCGGCCGGTGACGAGCCAGAGATCGTACTCGTTGTCGGGCGATTCCGCCGGCGGCTCGTAGGGCACCGCGATGATCCGGGCCTTGCCGTCCTTGTTGCCGTAGAACTCGACGCCCTTGCCCGGCTTCACATAGGGGTCGAGCCCCTCGCGATAGCGCCAGAGCGTCTCCTTGCCGTCGACCACCGGCCAGCGCAGTCCGCGCACCTGATGATAGAGATCGTAGGGTCCGAGATCATGGCCATGGCCGCGGCCGAAAGCGGCATACTCCTCGAAAAGCCCTTTCTGGACGTAGAAGCCGAAGGCCTTCGCCTCCCGGTTCTCATAGCTCGGATCGATTTCGGAGACATCGAACTTGTCGACATTGCCGTTGCGATAGAGCACGTCGAACAGGGTCTTGCCCTTGTAGTTCGGGTTGGCGTCGAGGATCTCCGCCGGCCAGACCTCGTCGGTGGTGAAGCGCTTCGAGAACTCCATGAGCTGCCAGAGATCGGAACGGGCGTCCCCCGGCGCATTGACGAGCTGGTGCCAGACATGGGTACGCCGCTCGGCATTGCCGTAGGCGCCCTCCTTCTCGACCCACATCGCGGCCGGCAGGATCAGGTCGGCCGCCATCGCCGTGACAGTCGGATAGGCATCCGAGACGACGATGAAATTGTCGGGGTTGCGATAGCCTGGATAGGCCTCGTTGGTGTTGTTCGGCGAGGCCTGCAGGTTGTTGTTGACCTGGATCCAGTAGAAATTGAGCTTGCCGTCCTTGAGCATCCGGTCCTGCTCGACGGCGTGGTAGCCGGGCTTTTCCGGGATGATCCCGTGCGGAATGCGCCAGATCTCCTCGGCATGCTTGCGGTGCTCGGGATTGGTCACCGTCATGTCGGCCGGCAGGCGGTGGGCGAAGGTGCCAACCTCGCGCGCCGTGCCGCAGGCCGAGGGCTGGCCGGTCAGCGAGAACGGGCTGTTGCCGGGCTCCGAGATCTTACCCGTCAGCAGATGCAGGTTGTAGACGAGCTGATTTGCCCAGACGCCACGCACATGCTGGTTGAAGCCCATCGTCCAGAACGATGTGACCTTGCGCTTGGGATCGGCATAGAGCTCGGCGAGCTGCTGCAGGAAGCCGGGCTCGACGCCGGTCAGGGCCGAGACCTTCTCCAGCGTGTAGTCCTTCACGAAGGCGGCATAGGCCTCGAAATCGATCGGCGTCGTCGCCGTGACATCCTCCGCCTTGCGCGCCTTGACCTCGCGCGGATCGTCGGGGCGCAGGCCGTAGCCGATATCGGTCGCGCCCTTCACGAAGGTGGTATGCTTGCCGACGAAGTCCTTGTTCACCCGCCCGGTCGTGATGATGTGGTTGGCGATGTAGTTGAGGATCGCGAGGTCCGTGCCCGGCTTGAACACGATCGGGATGTCGGCCAGGTCCGAGCTGCGGTGGGTATAGGTCGAGAGCACCGCGACCTTCACATGCGGCTGGCCGAGCCGGCGATCCGTCACCCGCGTCCACAGGATGGGGTGCATCTCCGCCATGTTCGAGCCCCAGAGCACGAAGGCGTCGGCATGCTCGAAATCGTCGTAGCAGCCCATCGGCTCGTCCATGCCGAAGGTCCGCATGAAGGCATAGGCAGCCGAGGCCATGCAGTGGCGGGCGTTCGGATCGAGATTGTTGGAGCGGAAACCGGCCCGCATCAGCTTGGTCGCGGCATAGCCCTCGAAGATCGTCCACTGGCCGGAGCCGAACATGCCGAGCGCGGTCGGCCCCTTCGCCTTGAGCGTCGCCTTGGCCTTGGCGGCCATGGTGTCGAAGGCCTCGTCCCAGGAGACCGGCGTGAACTCGCCGTCCTTGGCGTAGACGCCGTTCTTCTTGCGCAGCAGCGGCTGGGTCAGCCGGTCGTTGCCGTACATGATCTTGGAGAGGAAATAGCCCTTGATGCAGTTCAGGCCGCGATTGACGTCGGCCTTCATGTCGCCATGGGTGGCGATGACCTTGCCTTCCTTGACGCCGACCATGACGCCGCAGCCGGTGCCGCAGAAGCGGCACGGCGCCTTCGACCACTTGATCTGCAGGCTGTCGACGCCTCCCATCACAGGCTGGGCCTCGGCTGGCACGCTCATATTGGCGGCGAGCGCAGCGACGCCGGCCGCCTGCGCCTTCAACATCTCGCGACGGGACAGGGTCATGGGATTACTCCGGGGTCGTCGAGGGTTTCGAGGTCTTCGATCTGCTCGAACACCATGTTGGCCGAGAGCACGCCGTCGATCAGGCTGATGGCGGCGAGCCGGTCGCCGATCACGCCGGTGCTGGAACCTTCCAACACGATCACGATCTTGCCGTTCTCGACCCGATGGATCTCGGTCTCGGGAAGCTCCGCGATGCTGGCGAGTACGGCCTCGACCTTGGCCGGCAGGGCCGAGACGACGGCGCTCGATATATGGTGGAAGCGCGGGCGGGAACGCTCAGGCATGGGCAGCCTCCGCCGGGCGCGCGCCGACCGCGATAGCCTGCGCCGGGCAGGCGGCGATGCAGGCGCCGCAGCCATTGCAGCGGTCGCTTGCAATCTCCGGCAGGGCCGGGCCGCCGAGGCGGGCCCGGAAGCGGATCGCGCTTTCCGGGCAGGCATCGCCGCAGCTCTGGCAGACGATGCCGCGCCTGGCGAAGCAATCGGAGCCAACCGCCGCGACATGCGCGAAGGCCGGCAGCAGACGATCGAAGACCTGCTCGGGGCAGGCTTCCGCGCAGGCGCCGCAGAAGCTGCACTCGCTTGCGGCGAAGCTCAGAGCCGGCCGGCCCCCGGCGTCGAGCGCGATGATTTGCTGCGGACAGGCCGGCACGCAGTCGCCGCAGCCGGTGCAGGCCGCTGCGACCGAAGCCGCGCGCGACCATGGCGGCCGCACGCCTTCCGGCTGCGGCTGCACCGGGCGGCCGGTCAGGAAGCGGCGTCGTCCGAAATCGATGGCATTCTCGCCCATGCCTGCCTCCTCAACGTGGAGGCCCGGGCGGGCCGAGGACGAGCTGGGACATCCAGACAAGGAAGCCGTAGCCGCCGACGATACCGACCGACAGGACCGGCCAGATCAGCACGGCCAGGATGAGGAAGGCGGTGAGCTCGGCGCGCCTCGTCGGCTTCTCGGTCGCGGCCTCCGGGCCGCCGGTCTTCGCGGTCTCGGTCGTCATCTCCTACCCCTTCAGCCGAGCGCATATCGCACCGGCCCCTGTTGAGAGATCGACTGATGAGAATATGGATTGCCGGGTGCTGTCCATGTCAGGGACCGCATTGCACCGCCATTCCGCGACCGTCTTTGACATAACGCAAACACGACGCAGCAAATGCGATCGATCCCCCGGATGGTCCCCTTATTGCTTGCCGGACATGCCGCCCGGCCCGCGCCGCGCGGCAGCCCGCTCTTCGCGGCGGTGAGCGACGCCCGGGACGCCTGCTTGGGCGCGCGAGCGGATTTCTTCCAGCGCGTGTCGCCATGGTGGCGCTTCCGCCTCCGGCCAGCGCGATCTTTGAAAAGCTGTTTCATTGACCGCGAAGCATCAGCCGGAAAGAATGGACAGTATCGGGCGGTGTTCGCATCGCTCCTTCGCGGGATTTGCTGGAGCAGCTTGCACCGCGTCAACAATGCTAAAAGCACCACGACGAAATTCGTGGGCTCCGAGATACGGAGACGCGTCGGTGACGACATGCACGAATTCAGAAAACCCTGTTCCGGTTCTTTGGGACCGATGTTCCTGACAGGATATCGGGCGTCCTGAGCGCCTGAAATCTTTCCAACGCGACTGCACGCAACGCCGGTTCTTCCGGCGATGGAGGACGCTTGCCTCGTCCCCCTCGCGGCAGCCTGCGGCGCGCCACCGGTCGGCGCCCCGTCCTCACGAATCCGAACGGCCTGAATCAGAGGTTCCCATGGCGGTCCTGTCCCTTGCATCCTCGACTTCGCCCCGCGCCCCCGCCGGTCCGGCCACGCGCGGCGATTTCCGCACAGCCTTGCGCCACCTCGCCGGCGGCGTCTCCGTGATCACCACCGGAGGCGACGAGGATCGCACCGGCCTGACCGTGACCTCGCTCTCCGCACTCTCGGCCGAGCCTCCGACCGTGATGTTCGGGCTCAACCTCTCCTCCTCGACCTATCCCGTTCTCGCGCGCCATCGCAGCTTCGGCGTGAACTTCCTCAGCGCCACGCAGAAGCAGGTCGCGGACCGCTTTGCCGGACGCGGCGGCGAGAAGGGCCCGGCCCGTTATGCCGAGGCGGAATGGAGCGAGGGCCGCACCGGGACGCCTCTCCTGGAAGGCGCGCTGGCCGCGCTCGACTGCGAGCTGGAAGAGCTGATCGAGCGGCACTCTCACGCCATCGTCATCGGCCGGGTGCGCGAGATCCGGCTCGGCAGCAACGACGCCGCCCTCCTCTACTGGCGCGGCGATTACGAGCGACTCGGCTGGATGGCCGAGGAGGCGACGACCGCGCTCGGCCTCCGCTCCGCCTGACATCTCCAACGGCAGCAAAACCCATGACCTACGCACTGAGCCTTCTCGACAAGACCCCGCTCATCGAGGGCGAAACCGCCGGCGCCGCATTGCAGCGCACGGTGAGCCTCGCCCAGGCGGCGGAGCGCCTCGGCTACCACCGCTTCTGGCTGGCCGAACACCATGACTTCCCCGGCCTCGTCAGCCCCGCACCGGAAGTGTTCGCCGCCTATCTGCTGGCCCGCACGCAGCGCATCCGCATCGGCTCAGGCGGCGTCCTCTTGCCGCATCACAGCCCCTACAAGGTCGCAGAGACCTTCAACCTGCTGGCCTCGCTCGCGCCCGGCCGCGTCGATCTCGGCATCGGCAAGGCGCCCGGCGGCCTGCCACTCTCGACCAAGGCGCTGCGCGTATTGCACGATCCGGCCCGCGCGCCGTCCTTCGAGGCTTTGCTGGACGAGCTCGACGGCTTCCTCGTGCCGCCGGCAGTGACGGACGGCCCGCGGGACAAGGCCCGCGCCCTGCCCGTTCCGCCTGTGACGCCGGAGCGCTTCCTGCTCGGCGCGAGCCCGGACAGCGCCCGGCAGGCGGGCGAGCGCGGCTGGCACTTCGTCTTTGCCGGCCATCACAACGGCGATCCCAAGGCGATCGACGAGAGCCTGAACGCCTATGCCAAGGCCGGCGGCACGGCGCCCCTGCTGCTTGCGGTGGCCGCCTTCGCCGCCGAGACGGCCGAAGAGGCGCAGAACCTGACGGAGGACCACCGCGTCGTCCGTCTGACCCTCGACAACGGCCAGAACCTCAATCTCGGCAGCGAGGAGCAGGCGGCCGAGTATGCCCGCCAGGCCGGCGCGGCCTCCTACAGCACCGAGATCCGCAAGCCGCACATCCTTGCCGGGACGCCCGAGCAGGTCCGGCGCGAACTCGACGGGCTGCATGCCCGCTTCGGCATCGCCGAATTCGTCATCGACACGCCGACCGCCCTGACCAGCCGGCGCCTCGCCTCCCTGACGCTGCTCGCCGGCGAGAGGCCGGCGCTGGCGGCCTGATCTCCTCTGTCGAAAGGACTTGATCCCATGTCCCGCACCCGCCTCACCTTCGGCCTGATGCTCCAGGGCGCCGGCAGCCACATGAACGCCTGGCGCCACCCGAGCAACCCGGCCGATGCCAGCGTCAATCTCGATTTCTTCATCCGCAACGCCCGCAAGGCCGAGGAGAACGGCATCGCCTTCGCCTTCGTCGCGGACGGGCTCTATATCAACGAGAAGTCGATCCCGCATTTCCTCAACCGCTTCGAGCCGCTGACCATCCTCTCGGCGCTCGCGACAGTGACGAAGAAGCTCGGCCTCGTCGGCACGGTCTCGACCTCCTATAGCGACCCCTACACGATCGCCCGTCAATTCGCCTCGCTCGACCTGATCTCGGGCGGCCGGGCGGGCTGGAACGCTGTGACCTCGCCGCTGGAAGGCTCCGGCCGCAACTACAGCCGCCCGCATCCCGAGCATTCGCTCCGCTACGAGATCGCGCAGGAATATCTCGATATCGCCAAGGGCCTCTGGGATTCCTGGGACGACGATGCCTTCATCCGCGACCGCGAGGCCAGCCGCTTCTTCGATCGCGACAAGCTGCATACGCTGAACCACAAGGGCCGCTTCTTCCAGGTCGAAGGCCCGCTCAACATCCAGCGCTCGCAGCAGGGCCAGCCGGTGCTGTTCCAGGCCGGCGCCTCGGAAGCGGGCATCGGGCTCGCCGGCCGCCATGCCGACGCGGTCTTCGCCAATCATGTCCCTCTGGAAGAGGCGCAGGCGCTCTACCGCGCGATCAAGACCAGCGCCGTCGCCCATGGCCGCAGCGTCGACGACGTGAAGCTCTTTCCCGGAGCCGGGCCGATCGTCGGGCGCACCGCGGCCGAGGCCGAGGAGAAGTATCAGGCGATCCGCAACCTCGTCTCGATCGAGGACGCGCTGGCCTATATCGGCCGCTATTTCGACCACCACGACTTCAGCGCCTATCCGCTCGATGCGCCTTTCCCCGACCTCGGCGACATCGGCAAGAACAGCTTCCGCTCGACCACCGACCGTATCAAGCGCAACGCCGTCCTGAAGCGCCAGACGCTGCGCGAGGCGGCACTGGAAGCCGCGACGCCCCGCACCGACCTCATCGGCTCGGCCGAGGAGATCGCCGGCAGGCTGATCGAGCGCGTCGAGGCGCAGGCGGCCGACGGCTTCGTGCTCGGCTTCCCGGTGATCGGCCAGGGCCTCGACGATTTCGTCGAGCTGGTGATCCCGGTGCTGGAGGAGCGCGGCGTCTACGACCGCAACCTGCCGGGCACGACCCTGCGCGACCATCTCGGCCTCCCCCGCCGCGAGAGCCGCTACGCGACCGCACCGGATGCCGCCCCGGCCCGCCGCGCGAGCTGAGCCCGCGCCCCGCAATTCCCGCACGGAAAGGCTCACGCCATGGCCGACGAATTCTTCTACACGACCCCGCTTCATCCCCTCGCCCAGCCCCTGGTCGAGCAACTCACCTGGGAATACGCCACGCGCTATGGCAGCCAGTTCGGCGAGCCGCCCGGCGCCGAGATGAGCCGCTATCCGGCCGAGCTTTTCGCCCCGCCGGACGGCAATTTCGTGCTGTTGCTGCGCGACGGCCGGCCCATCGCCGGCGGCGCCTTCAAGCGCTTCGACGAACGCACGGCCGAGATGAAGCGCATCTGGACCCATAGCGATTTCCGTCGTCAGGGCCTTGCCCGCCGCATCGTCGCCGAGGTCGAGGCGCAGGCCGTCCGGCAGGGCTATGGCAAGATCTACCTGACCACCGGCTTCCGCCAGCCCGAGGCCAGGGGGCTCTATCTGGAGACCGGCTACACGCCGCTCTTCGACGTCTCGGCCGATCCAGAGTTCTATCGGAAGCTGCCCTTCGAGAAGGAGCTCTCCGCGCTCCCGGCCTCGCTGCCGCGCCCGCCGGACAGCCACGCCGCCCGCAGCGCCGCCTGACCGGGCCGCTTCTCCCTCTCCCATAACAAGAAGAGCCAGCCATGACCCTCGCCAGCGATTTCGCGGGCTTGCCCACGCACGCCCAGAATCCAGCCCCGCACCGCGATTTCAGCCGCTATCGCATCGTCCCCGCCCGCTATCCGGGACGGACCATCGGCACCGTCTTCGCCGCCGTCGTGATCTTCGCGGTCCTGAATTCGGTGCTCTCCAACCCGCGCTGGGGCTGGGACGTCTTCGCGGAGTGGTTCTTCGCCGAGCCTGTGCTGGTCGGGCTCGGCCGCACGTTGTTCCTGACCCTGCTCGGCACGGTCTTCGGCTTCCTGCTCGGCACGGTGCTGGCGCTGGCGCGAGTTTCCGGCTCGCCACTGCTCGCCTCGCTGTCCTGGGGCTATGTCTGGCTCTTCCGCTCGATCCCGCTGATCGTGCTGCTGCTGATCCTGAACAATCTCGGCTATCTCTACAGCACGATCTGGCTCGGCATCCCCTTCACCGATATCAGCCTCGGCTCCTGGCAGACGACGCAGCTCATCACGCCCTTCCTCGCCGCCGTGCTGGGCCTGACACTGAACGCCGCCGCCTTCTCCTCCGAGATCGTGCGTGGCGGCATCCTCGCCGTCGACCAGGGCCAGCATGAGGCCGCGGCCGCGCTCGGGCTGCCGAAGCACCGCCAGGTCTCGCGGATCGTGCTGCCGCAGGCGATGCGCTCGATTCTGCCGACCGCCTTCAACGAGATCATCAGCCTCGCGAAGGGCACAAGCCAGGTCTACATCCTGGCCCTGCCGGAGCTGTTCTACACCATCCAGGTCATCTACCGGCGCAATCTCGAGGTGATCCCGCTGCTGATGGTGGCGACGGTCTGGTACCTCGTCATTCTCAGCGTCCTCTCCTTCTTCCAGCGCCATATCGAGCGTCACTATGCCCGGGGCGCCCTGCGCAACCCGCCGCCCTCGGCGATCGACACGGCCCGGCGCTGGCTCGGCCGGAACCGCGTCGGCTTCACCGCCCCTACACATGCCCCCACCGCACCGCGCACGGCCTCGCTCGCCACGCTCTCGCCACGCAGCGGCGGCGAGATCCGGATCAGCCATGTCTCGAAGAGTTTTGGCCCGCTCAAGGTGCTCGACGATGTCAGCCTGTCGCTGCGCCCCGGCGGCGTCACCGCGATCATCGGCCAGTCCGGCTCCGGCAAGTCGACCCTGCTGCGCTCGATCAATCATCTGGAGCGCGTCGACGAAGGCTTCATCGCCATCGACGGCGAGCTGATCGGCTACCGGCAGGACGGCGAGACGCTCTACGAGCTGAAGGAGAAGGATATTCTGGCCCGGCGCGTCGATGTCGGCATGGTCTTCCAGAACTTCAATCTCTTCCCGCACCTGACCGCGATCGAGAACATCGCCGAGGCGCCGGTGACCGTGCGCGGCCTCTCTCGCGAGCAGGCTTTTGCCGAGGCGCAGGAACTGCTCGCCCGCGTCGGCCTGGCCGAGAAGGCGAACGCCTATCCGCGCCAGCTCTCCGGCGGCCAGCAGCAGCGCGTCGCCATCGCCCGAGCGCTCGCCCTCAAACCAAAAGTCCTGCTCTTCGACGAGCCGACCTCGGCGCTCGACCCCGAGCTCGTCGGCGAAGTCCTCGACGTCATCAAGGAGCTCGCCCGCTCGGGCACGACGCTGGTCATCGTCACCCATGAGATCGGCTTCGCCCGCGAAGTCGCCGACCAGGTCGTCTTCATGGAGGCAGGCAGCATCGTCGAAAGCGGCGCCCCGGCCGACGTGCTCGGCAATCCCAGTCACAGCCGCACCCGCGAATTCCTCGCCAAGGTGCTCTGAATTCCCCGCCACGCTTCACAAGGAAATCGACCATGATCACGCGACGCAATTCGCTCAGCCTCCTCGCCGGCGCCGCCTCGGCCGCCATCCTGCCCGGCCGCGTCTTTGCCCAGCAGGGCATCGACCTCTCGCCCGAGCAGCCGGGCCGCCCCCGCGCGCAGATCGATGAACAGGCGATCAAGCTCATCGCGAAGGACGCCAAATTCGCGAAGGACGGCGTCTTCACCGTCGCCAACAATACCGGGCGCTTCCCCTTCGGCGGCTATGCCGATGACACCAAGACGATCATCGGCGCGGAGCCCGATATCGCGCAGCTCATCGCCGACGCGCTCGGCCGCAAGCTGGAGGTCGTCCCGACCGCCTGGGCCGATTGGCCGCTCGGCGTCACCTCCGGCAAGTTCGACGCGGTGATCTCCAACGTCACCGTCACCGAGCAGCGCAAGGAGAAGTTCGACTTCTCGACCTATCGCAAGGATCTGCTCGGCTTCTACGTGAAGAAGGGCAACGAGATCGACATTCGCGAGCCCCGCGACGTCGCCGGCCTCAAGATCATCGTCGGCGCCGGCACCAACCAGGAGCAGATCCTGCTGCGCTGGAACGAGGCCAATCTCAAGGACGGGCTGAAGCCTGTCGACATCCAGTATTACGACGACGACGTCGTGCTCTATCTCGCGTTAGAATAGCCGACGCCTATCTCGGCCCCAACGCCCTGCTGAGCTACAAGGCCGCGCGCGAGAACAAGACCCGGCTCGCCGGCAATTTCTCTGGCGGCTGGCCGATCCTCGCCGAGATCGCGGTCACGACCCGCAAGGGCGCCGGCCTCGCCGAAGCGATCACCCAGGCGCTCAATACCCAGATCAGGAACGGCACCTACGCCAAGGTTCTGGCCCGCTGGAACCTCTCGGCCGAGGCGATTGAGGAATCCCGCACCAACCCGCCCGGCCTGCCGAAGGCGTGAGCGCCTCGCTTGACCGTCGAAACTCTCAAGAACTGGAGACCATCATGATCCCGCGACGGACTCTCCTGTCGCTGCTCGTCGGCGCGTTTGGCGCCGTGAGCCTGCCCGCCCTCGCCCAGGCTCCCTTCGACCTCGGCCCCGAACAATCCGGCCGCATCCGCGCCGAGAAGGACCCGGCCGCCATCGCCGCCGTGCCCAAGGGTTTCAAATTCGTCGAGCCCGGCCTCTTCACCGTCGGCATCAGCCCCGGCGGGCCGCCGCTCACGACCTACGCCACGGACGCCAAGACCGTGATCGGCGCCGACCCCGACTTCGCCCAGCTCATCGCCGACAGCCTCGGCCTGAAGCTCAACCTCGTCCCGCTGGCCTGGGCCGACTGGCCGCTCGGCCTGACCTCCGGGAAATACGACGCCGTCATCTCCAATGTCGGCGTCACCGAGCAGCGCAAGGAGAAATTCGACTTCTCGACCTATCGCCTTGGCCTGCACGGCTTCTTCGTCAAGGCCGACAGCAAGGTGACCGGCATCAAGGAGCCGAAGGATGCGGCCGGCTTGAGCTTCAGCGTCGGCGGCGGCACCAATCAGGAGCGCATCCTGCTGGAATGGAGCAAGCAGAACGTCGCTTCCGGCCTGAAGCCACTCGAACTGCAGCTCTTCGACGACGAAGCCGCTCGTCTCGTCGCCTTGCGCGGCGGTCGGGTCGATGTCGTCGTGCAGCCCCACGCCCAGCTCGTCTTCATCGCGGCCCGCGACAAGGACATCAAGCGCATTGGCACGCTCAGCGCCGGCTGGCCGCTGAAATCCGACGTCGCGATCACCACCCGCAAGGGCAGCGGCCTCGTCGATGCCCTGACGCTCGCCACCAACAACCTGATCAAGTCGGGCAAGTACCGGCAGGCGCTGGCCCGCTGGGGCATCGAGGAGGAAGCGGTCGAGCGCTCCGAGACCAACCCTCCCGGCCTGCCCAAATACTGACGCCGCAGATAGATCTGCAGCAGATCTCGTGACGAGCCTATCTCTCCTCGATCGCGAGCACGGCGAAACTCGCAAGCCAGTGCTCGCCCATATAGTCGCCGGCGATATGCGGCAGCCCGGTTTCGAGATGCAACCTAGCAGCGTCCGCGATGACCGGGCGCCGCACATCCCACTCCGGCAGCGCCGCACCCAGCGCGCTCCAGCACCAGGCGCGGCTGAGATTGAGCCCGTCGAGATGCGCGATCTTGCCGTCGGTCCGGTCGGTCACGGTCGCTGGTTTGAACAGGATTGCAGGCTGGCTCTGCGCGATGCGCGGCAGGAAGCGCTCGAACCAGGGCAAGAACTGGTCCGCCGGCAGCAGGCGGCGCATGCATTCCGCCTCGATCAAGGCCGAGGACTGGAAATCGTCGCCGCTCGGCTCGCCCCAGGCCGGGCAATCCTCATCGGCCCCATACCAGCGCAGCGCCGTCTCGCGCAGCAGGGCCACGAAAGCGCGATCCCCGGTCGCATCTGCATAATCCGCCGCCATCCGCAGACCGAAGGCGGTGTTGAAATGCGTGCCGACCCGGACCGGATAGGTCACGATCGGCAGGAAATCGCGGAAACGCTGGGCGAAGGCTTCGGCAAGCGGCTCCAGCGCCCGGCCCCAGCGCCCGTCGTCGAGCCCCTTCAGCTCGGATGCGAGCTTGAGCAGCCAGCCCCAGCCATAAGGCCGCTTGAAGCCGCGCGCCGTCGGCTGGGTCAGATAGGCGCATTCGACCGCAACTTTCTCCGGAACAAGCTGTGCATCGAACAGCGCGACGATATCGGCAGCCGCCTCCATCGTCGGATGGCGCCTGAGCAGCCGCGCCAGCATCCAGTAGCTATGCACGCAGGAATGCCAGTCATAGCTGCCATAGAACACCGGATGGAGCTGGCTCGGCGTCTGCGCATCCTGCGGGCCGGCCAGTGTATGGTCCGGCTTGTTGGGATACTCGCGACGGACATGGCCGAGCGCGATGCGGGCAAAACGCTGGGCGATCTCTTCGGTGAGCATGGGGGTAGTCATCAGGTGGTTGTCTCCAGGGCTGTGCAACCTAGCAGCGATTCGGCCCTCGCAAAGCGCCCGGCGCCACCAGAACCGCAACCCCGCCATCTCCTGCCGTCAGGTTCGCTCGTCCGTTCCGTATGATCTAACCAAGGCAGCGTGCTCCCGGTGGCTTCGGCCAACGGAGTAACGCCGCCAATTCATTCGCCCGAGGGGAACGCCGTGGATCTGCCCGCCAACGCCTTCAAGGCCGCGCTGAAGCGCGGCGAACTCCAGATCGGATTGTGGAGCAGCCTGTGCAGCCCGATCGTCTCCGAGATCATCAGCCAGAGCGGCTTCGACTGGATCCTGGTCGATACCGAGCATTCTCCCAACGAGCCGCCCGACGTCCTCGCCCAGTTGCAGGCGCTGAAGGGCGGCACCGCGACCCCGATCGTCCGCCCGGCCTGGAACGATGCCGTGCTGCTCAAGCGCCTGCTCGATATCGGCGTTCAGGCCGTGCTCGTGCCGTTCGTCCAGAATGCCGAGGAAGCGCGCAAGGCCGTCGCCGCCTGCCGCTATCCGCCCGCCGGCATCCGCGGCATCACGGTCAGCGGCCGCGGCAGCCATTACGGGCGCGTACCTGACTATCTCAAGCGCGCCGACGGCGAGATCTGCGTGCTCGTGCAGGTGGAAACGGGCGAGGCGCTGGCCCGCATCGAGGAGATCGCCTCGGTCGATGGCGTCGACGGCGTCTTCATTGGCCCGGCCGATCTCTCGGCCTCGCTCGGCCATATCGGCAACCCCGGCCATCCCGAGGTCCAGGCCGCGATCCAGGATGCGGTGAAGCGCCTGACCGCGATCGGCAAGCCGGCCGGCATCCTGACGCCGTCCGAGCCCGATGCGCGCCGCTATATCGAATGGGGCTATCGCTTCGTCGCCGTCGGTTCCGATCTCGGCCTCATGACCAAGCATGCCGACGCGCTGGCCAAGGCTTTCGCCGGGCAGCGCTGACAGGGCCTCACCGCCGAAACCTCTCCGTCATGGTCGGGCTTGTCCCGACCATCCACGTCTTCCTTCATGCGAAGCGGTGCCCGAGACGTGGATGCTCGCTACAACGGCGAGCATGACGGTCGAGATGATCACTCGATCTTCACATTCGCCTTCTGAGCAACCTCCGCCCAGCGCTTGGTCTCTGAGGCGATATGGGCGGCGAACTGCTCCTGGCTCGACCCGACCGGGTCGACGCCGAGCTTCTTGAGCTGCTCGATCACCGCCGGCTCCCGCATGATCGCCTGCGTCTCGGTCGAGAGCTTGGCGACGATCTCCTTCGGCACGCCGGACGGCGCGAAGAAGCCGTGCCAGGAACTGGCATCGTAGCCCGGGATGAACTCCGACAGCGCCGGCAGGTCCTTGGCCACTTCGAGCCGCTTCGGCGTCGCGGTGGCGAGTGCGCGGATCTTGCCGTCCTGCACATGCGGCCAGGCGATGGTGATGTTGTCGAAGGTGATCTGGATTTGACCGGAGAGCAGGTCCTGCGTCACCTGCCCGCTCGACCGGTAGGGCACATGCACCATGTCGGTACCGGTCGAGACCTTGAACAATTCGGCCGCCATATGGGTCGAGGTGCCCGCCCCCGACGAGCCGAACGAGTACTTGCCGGGATTCTTCTTCAGCAGGTCGATCAGCTCCGGCACACTCTTTGCCGGCAGGTCGATATTGACCATCAGGATGTTGGGCACGCTCGCCACCTGTGAGATCGGCGCGAAATCCTTGATGTGGTCGAAGGGCAGCTTGGCATAGACGGCCGGGTTGATCGCATGGCTCGACACCGTGCCCATGGTCAGCGTGTAGCCGTCGGCCGGCGCCCGCGCGACCGCGGCGACGCCGGTATTGCCGCCGGCGCCCGGCCGGTTCTCGACGATGAACTTGCCGCCGAGCCGCTGGCCTAGCCGGTCGGCCAGGATGCGCCCGAGCAGGTCCGTGGTGCCGCCAGCCGCGAAGGGCACGACGATGGTGACAACCTTGCTGCCGGGATAATCGCCCTGCGCCAAGGCGGGCCCTGCCGCAGCCAGGCAGGCGGCGGCGATGATGGTTCTGCGCGTAATGCTCATCGGTTCGTCTCCCCATCGCGGACCATTCCGCCTGCACCTCATGCCGGGTGCTTACCCCGATCGATAACACAGGATCGCAATCTTGAAATCTGAAATTTCAGATTGCTGGACGAACGGCTTTGTGCTGTTTGGTGGTCATGGCGCTCGGGTCGGCGGTCGTGGTGAAACGGCCCCGGCAACGCGCCCCGGAAGAACCATGTTGCAGCCTGCCGTCGAACCCGTTGCGCCCGATCTGCTGCGTTCGCTGCGCGAGCATGTCCATGAGCGCCTGCGCCGTGCGATCGTCGCCGGTCGCTTCCGCAATGGCGAGCGCCTGAACGAGCGCCATCTCGCCGAGATGCTCGGCGTCAGCACGACCCCGGTGAAGGACGCGATCCGCAAGCTCGAAAGCGAGGGATTGGTCCGAACGGAAGCGCGCCGTGGCGTCTTCGTCGAATTCTCTCCGCGACAGGCGCTGGAGATGGCCCTCGGCCGCGCGGCGCTCGAAAGCGTCATGGCCCATATCGCCGCCAATCACCTGACCGAGAACGGCTCGGCCGAGCTCGGCAAGCTGATCGCCGAGATGGAACACGCGACCGAGCATGGTGATCTCGAAGACCTCGTCGCGCTGAACGAGGCTTATCACCGGGCGATCCATCGCATCTCCGGCTGCACCTATCTGGAGCGCCGCCTCGATGGCCAGCGCATGTACGACCATGCCCAGCGCATCGCCCTGCATTCCGAACCGGACGAGCGCCGCCGCGGCTTCGAGGAACACCGAGACATCTACGAGGCGCTCCTGGCGCGCGATCCCGCGCGCGCCGAACTCAGGATGCGTCGTCACATCGTCCGCTCGGCGAAGGCCCATGTCAGACTGGTCTTCGGCGCGGATGCGGAGGGACTGGACTATGACGAATGACAAGGTCCGCCGCGCGCTGCGCGGCATTTCCGGCGTCCATGTCACCGCCTGGAAAGCGGATGGCGAGGCCGACTGGGCTCTGACGGGCCGGATCGTCCGGCGCATCGCGGAAGCCGGCATCCACAACATCGTCTCGGCCGGCAATACGGGCGAGTTCTACCCGATGACGACGGCCGAAGTGGAGCGCTCCCATGCCACCGCCGCCGAAGCCGCCGCCGGCAAGGCACTCGTCACGGCCGGCATCGGCCGCTCCCTGCGCGAGGCCGTCGCGACCGGCAGGCTCGCGGCCAAGGCCGGCTGCGATGCCGCAATGGTGCATCACCCGCTCGACCCCTTCGCCGCCCCGCAATCGCAGGCCGACTACATCCTCGCCATCGCCGAGGCGCTGACGATCCCGCTCGTCGCCTATATCCGCTCGGATGCGATCGGCGTGAAGGACCTGATCCGCGTCGCGACCCACCCGAACGTCGCCGGCGTGAAATTCGCCTCCAACAACATGATGCTGCTCGCCGATTGCGTGCGCGAGACGGAAGGCTCTTCGGCCAACTGGATCTGCGGCCTCGCCGAGGGCTGGGCCGCGCCCTTCTATGCGCTCGGCGCCCGCGGCTTCACGTCCGGCCTGATCAACGTCGCGCCGGAACGTTCGCTCGCAGTCTGGCGGGCCCTGGAGGCCGGCGATTACAATACCGCCCGCCGCGAGGTCGACGCCATCGCCGGCTTCGAGAAGCTGCGCACCAAATACGGCAACGGCGCCAATGTCACGGTGGTGAAGGAGGCTTTGGGCCTGCTCGGCACCGATGTCGGCCCGGTCCGCCTCCCCGGCCTGCCCGAGCTGAACGAAGCCGAGCGCACGGAATTACGCGGCATCGTGTCGAGTTGGGGTGGCCAGCGCGCCGCGGCGGAGTAACTTTGTCATTCCGGGGCATCGCGAAGCGATGAACCCGGAACCCACGACTGGGCGAGCCCTTCATCAAGCGGAAGTCGTTTCACCCAGTCGTAGGTTCCGGGTTCGACCCTGCGGGCCGCCCCGGAATGACAAACCGTTGAATCAATAAAGAACACCGAGGGAACGCCCATGTCCGCCCGCCCCCGCAAGACGCCCGAGACCCTGCGTAGCTGGCGCTGGTTCGGGGCGAGCGACCTGCGCTCCTTCGGGCATCGCTCGCGGGCGCTGCAGATGGGCTTCGGCCATCAGGAGTTCATGGGCAAGCCGGTCATCGGCATCATCAACACCTGGTCCGAGATCAATCCCTGCCACACCCATCTGCGCGATCGCGCGGAAGCGGTGAAGCGCGCTGTCTGGGCTGCCGGCGGCTTCCCGATCGAAATCCCCGTCATGTCGGTTTCCGAGCAATATCAGAAGCCTACGACTATGCTCTATCGCAACTTCCTGGCGATGGAGACCGAGGAATCGATCCGCTCCCACCCGCTCGACGGCGCCGTCCTGCTCGGCGGCTGCGACAAGTCCACGCCGGCCCTGATCATGGGCGCCTGCAGCGCCGGCCTGCCCTTCATTTTCGTGCCGGCCGGGCCGATGCTGCGCGGCAACTGGGCCGGCAAGGTGCTGGGTTCGGGCGCCGATGTCTGGAAATACTGGGCCGAGAAGGAAGCCGGCAACATCACCGATAGTGAATGGAAGGACATGGAGAGCGGCATCGCCCGCTCCTATGGCACCTGCATGGTGATGGGCACGGCCGCAACGATGATGAGCCATGCCGAGGTGCTGGGCCTCACTTTGCCCGGCGCCTCCGCCATCCCCGCTGCCGACGCCGCTCATCCGCGCATGGCCGCCGCCGCAGGCAAGCGGATCGTCGAGATGGTCTGGGAAGACCTGACGCCCGACCAGATCCTGACCCGCAAGAGCTTCGAGAACGCGCTGACGGTGCATATGGCCGTCGCCGGCTCGACCAACGCGATCATACATCTCGTCGCCATGGCCGGCCGTGCCGGCGTGCCGCTGACGCCGGATGATTTCGATGCCTTCTCGCGCAACGTGCCCGTCGTTGCGAACCTGCGCCCCTCCGGCGATTTCCTGATGGAGGATTTCTTCTATGCCGGTGGGCTGCCTGCCCTGCTGAAGCAGCTCGAAAGCAAGCTCCACACCGATGCGATGACCGTAACCGGCAAGCCGATCGCCGAGACCATCGCGCTCGCCCAGGTCTATGACGACAACGTCATCCGCCCGCTCGACAAGCCCGTATCGACCGCGAACGGGCTCGCCGTGCTCAAGGGCAATCTCGCGCCCGACGGCTGCGTCATCAAGCCTTCGGCCGCCGAGCCGCGCCTGCTCAGGCATTCCGGGCCGGCGCTCGTCTTCGAGCACTACGATGCGATGATGCAGGCCGTGAACGACGAGAATCTCGACGTCACCGCCGATCACATCATGGTCCTGAAGAATTGCGGCCCGGTCGGCGGTCCCGGCATGCCGGAATGGGGCATGCTGCCGATCCCGAAGAAACTCCTGAAGCAGGGCGTGCGCGACATGCTGCGCATCTCGGACGCCCGCATGTCCGGCACGAGCTACGGTGCCTGCATCCTGCATGTCGCACCGGAGGCCTATATCAAGGGCCCGCTCGCGGCGGTGCAGACCGGCGACATCATCAGCGTCGATGTCGAGGCCCGCAGCATCTCGGTCGATCTCACCGAGGCCGAGATCGCCGCCCGCCTCGCCGTCTGGACGCCGCCGGATCGCGACTATCCCCGCGGCTGGGGCAAGATGTCGGCAGCCCATATCCGCCAGGCCGACAAGGGCTGCGATTTCGATTATCTGGAAGGGACGGCGAAGGTGCCCGAACCCGAGATCCACTGATGCAGGACATCCGCGACATCGAGCGCATCGCCGTCATCGGCGCCGGGCTCATCGGCAGCTCATGGGCAGCGCTTGCCATGGGCCATGGCCTGAACGTCTCGGCCTATGATCCAGCGCCCGGCGCGGAGGAGAAGTTCCGCCACGCCGTCGAGCGGGCGCGGAACCAGCTCGCCGAGCTCGGCTTGGCCAATACCGGTCAGTACCAATTCACGAGCAATCTCGACGAGGCCTTGCAAGAGGTTGATTTCGTTCAGGAGAACGGCCCGGAAAACGAAAACGCCAAGCGCGCGCTCCTCGCCCGGCTCGATGCTGCACTGCCACCCGAAGTGATCATCGCAAGCAGCACCTCGGCTCTCTTGCGCAGCGCGATCGTCGCCGATTGCAGCGACAAGCGCCGGGTGATAGTCGCTCATCCCTTCAACCCGCCGCATCTCGTGCCGCTGGTCGAGATTGTCGGCGAAGACGAAACGATCGTCGCGCGCGCCGCCGCCTTCTATCGCAGCCTCGACCGGCGCCCGGTCATCCTCCAGCGCGAGATGCCCGGCCATGTCGCCAACCGGCTGGCCTCGGCGCTCTATCGCGAGGCCGTCCATCTGGTCGAGCAGGGCGTCGCCAGCGTCGCCGAGATCGATGCCGCGCTCTGCAACGGCCCCGGCCTGCGCTGGGCCCTGATGGGTCCGCACATGACCTATCATCTCGGCGGCGGCGAAGGCGGCATCGCCGGCTACCTCGCCCATCTCGGGCCGAGCCAGGTGCGGCGCTGGCAATCGCTCGGCACGCCCTCGCTCGATGCGGACGTCCAGCACAAGATCATCGAGGGCATCGCCGAGGAAGCCGCGGGGCGCACGATCGCGCAGCTCGAGGAGCGCCGCGACGAAGGGCTGCTGGCCCTGCTGCGCGCCCGCAAGCTCGTCAGCGAGTGAACCTCACAGCTCCGCGTCGAAGGCGATCGCGTCGAAAGCCGCCCTCACCCGGCCGAGCGCCAGCGCGGTGACATAGGCGTAGGCCCGCTCGGGCGATTGCGCGACCACGCCCCTGTCGGTACCCTGCACGTTGATCTCCAGCGAGACGGAAAAGCTCGCGCTTGGGGTCGTACGCATCGGCACTGGCAGGGTGAGGCTCTGCCGGCTCGCCGTCGCCAACGCCTGATAGGCATCGATCAGCACCTGCCCGTCCTGTTTCAGATAGTAGCGCCGGCACAGAATCTGCTCGACGGAAAGCGGACGCGCCGTCCAGATCGTGGCAAGCGCCCCGCGCTCCAGCTTGATCCGCGCGAAGCTGACCGCCCCCGCGCTCGGCGACAATCGGACCTGCAGCACGCCGGTATCGCCGACAGCAGGCGTCAGCGTCAGCGAGCGACGCCCCGTCCCCGCCGTGACCGTGCCGGACTGGCTGCCGATCGTCACGGCGAGGCTGCCGCCAGCGAGATCCTCGACTGAAAGCGTCAACGGCAGCCCGGCGAAGGAAGCGAGCCCCCAAAGCGCCGGCTCGACCGGCTGAATGATGGCCCCGGAGGTCAAGGTGATGGTGAATCCGCTGAGCGAGAGATTCGCACCGCCTGTCTCCGCCTTCCAGCGATCGAAGCCATAGGCACCGGCAGCGAGCGCGCCACCGGCAAAGCCGCGTTGATTGATCGCCATATCGCCATTGACCAGCAGATTGGCTCCCGTGGCCCAGGGCGAAGCCGGCAAGGCGATGCTGCCAGATGCCCGGTCGATCGCCAGTGCATCATGCCACGTCGAGCCGTCGGCGCTGACCTTGACCCGGAAGTCGTCGTCGCCGGCGAGGCCGAACTCGGCCCGGCCCGACCAGTTGCTTTGGAACAGCAAGCTCGCGGTACTGCCGGCGGCGTTCTTGTTGATCTTCAATCGGTGGTCGCTGCCGGCATGATTGAACAAGCTGGCATCCGAGGACACCGCGAGACGGTTGGTCGTGTCCGCCGTCGCATTCACGCCCCAGCGCTCGGCGCCGAGGCTGCTGAGCGGGCTGCCGCGGCGCCATTCCGTCCCGGTCCAGAGATTGTGCTCCTCCTCGTCGATCACCCAGGCCTGCCAGCCGGCGCGCGGCACGAGGAAGATCCAGCCGCCATCCTCGAACAGCGCGACCTGATCGGTGCGGCCCGTGAAGGCGCCGCTGCCGCCGGCCGGCACGATATAAGCGGAGAGCTCGGTCGGCGAAGCCGGCGGCGCTGTCTGCGTTCGGCTGTCGACCGTGAGATGGATCAGCCCGTCGAGACGGACCAGGGCGTCGTTATGGGTGACGTGCTTCTGCGCCTGCCCGGCGGCGAGCAGCGGCAGCGAAAGACGGGGCGTGTCGGTCATGGGGCCTCGCGGAAGGAAACGCAGCGCTTGGCTGCCGCGAGGCGATGATGCAGCCGGTCCAGCCCACCGGGGATAACTCAGCCTTTCGGGTCAGCCGAAGTGGCGCGGCCTCAGGCCGGCGTGGAACCAGTTGATCAGCGAATAGATATCGTGAACCGGCAGCCCGGTCGCCGCCTGCACATCCGCCGCATAGGGCGGCATGTTCGTGCATTCGAGCACGATCGCGCCGACCTCCGGATGGCGGGCGACGAGATCGAGCGCCGCCTGCACCACATCCTGCCGAGCGAGATCGACATCCATGTCGTCCTTCTCGGCCTTGATCAGCACGCGGAAGAACTCGCGGCCGTTCTCGGTACCAGTGACGGGCGTGTCGAGCGGCACCCCGGCTGCCTCCAGATGCTTCGGCGTCAGCGACCCCGCCGAGACCGTGACCACGCCGACCCTTTTGCCGGGCGGCAGCGTCGCCTGCACCCAGGGCACCTGCATCAGCGAGGAGGTCGCGACCGGCACGCCGACGGCAGCCGCAAGCTCGCGCTGGAACAGCGAGAGGAAGCCGCAATTGGTGGTGATCGCCTCGGCGCCGAGCCGGACGAGATCGCGCGCCGCCTCGATGAAATCCGGCAGCAGGCCGGCAGCTCCCTTGAGCACGACCTTCTCGGGGCTGGCGCCGCCGACCACGCGATACAGCACCGGGAACGGCCAGGTCGCGCCATTGCCCATGTCGCCGGGGATCCGCGGGAAACGGGCTTCCAGCATCAGGATGCCCAGGGGAACGCCGTAGATCGCCTTCCCGCCGCGTGCGATCCGCGCCGCCGGAGGCGCTGCAAGGACATCGGTCATCATCTCTCCCATCGGCCGGTATGCCGGCACGCCAGTCTTGGAACGAACGCTCCGTCACCCGGCAGGATGACTGGGCCGCCGACGATGACAAGAAACTTCGTCGGTTGCAGCGAAAACTCTCGTTACCGCCATTGCTTCGTCGTTTTTGCATCGTCATAAGGGCGGCTTCCGTCCCGCTCTCGTGCGATTTCGCCGGCGCTGGTCCGTATCTTGCCTGCACGCCTCGCCGATTGCTCGGAGTCCGGTCTTGAATCTGTCGCTTGAAAAGCTGCGCCGCCTCGCCGTGCTCCTCGGCTGGGCCGTCGTGCTGGTGATCGTCGCTGCCACGCTCTCGCCGATCGAGGCACGGCCCCATGTGCCGATGCTGAGCGCCAATGCCGAGCGATTCCTGTCCTATTTCGCTGCGGGCGCGGCGCTGGCCTTCGCCTATCCGCGCGGGCGCTGGCTGGTCCTGGCCGGCATCGTCGTCGTCGCGATCGGGCTGGAATGGCTGCAGACCTGGGAGGCCACGCGCCACGGCATGCCCCGCGACGCCATGGTGAAGATCGCCGGCGCCGTGCTGGGAAGCGGCTTCGCCGTCTGGTTCGAGCTGATGATCCAGCGCTTCCGCAAGCCTGCCTGACTCATCCCGGCACAACACCGGTTCACGCCTGCCCCCGAAAGCGTCCCTTTTCTCAGCCCCGAAGGCCCTCCGCCGCGCCGAATTGACCCAGACGGTGCCGGCACGCGGCTTGCCACTCTGCTCCCCAGGATGATCCGGCGCCGGCGCGATGTGCCGCAACGGAACATGCGCCAGCCGCCTTGGGGGAAGAGATGAGCGTCAACGATCTGAGCGGCATGCCGCAGGCCCTGCCCGAGAATCGATCGGGACTCTGGCGCCTCTGGCTCGGCCCTCTCACGGCGGCGAGCGACGCTGCCATGATCGCTGCGCTCGTCTACACGGTCTCGCTCGCGTATTACCTCGGCGCGAACGGCCGGCTCGGCGTCGATCGCTCCACGCCGGAGCTGGCGGCGATGCTCGCGACGCTGTTCGTCTTCGTCAACTTGATGCGCGGCCGCTATCAGATCGGGAACTATCTCTCGACGCGGGGGCAGATGGGCTCCGCCTTCGCCGTGTGGAACATCACCATGGTCGCCTTCCTGGCCCTGCTGTTCCTCGCCAAGGTCGCCGACAATTATTCGCGGGCGGTCATCGTCGCGACCTATCTGTCCGGCATCCCGGTCATCGCCCTCTCCCGCTCGGTGGTCGTCAGGCTGGTCGCGGCCGGCAGCCGCGCCGGCCGCATCACCGCCGAGCGCGCCTTCCTGATCGGGCGCGAAGCGAACATCATGTCCTTCGTGTCGCGGCACAAGCCCTGGCACATGGGCTTCGCGGTCACCGACGTCGCCTTCCTGAAAGCGTCGGGCAAAGCCGACCCGGCTGCCCTGGCTGCCGATCTGGCCGCCGCCGTGGCGAATTGCCGGGCGAAGCGGCCGGATGCCGTCTTCATCGCTCTTCCCTGGGCCGAGCAGGACACCATCTCCGCTTGCGTCGATGCCTTCATGAACCTGCCGGTCGCGATCCATCTCGCGCCCGAACCGATCATGGAGCGCTTCAGCGGGACGCATGTCGTCCATACCGGAACCCTGTCGAGCCTGCGCCTGACGCGCCAGCCGTTATCGGCGGCCGAGATCGCTCTCAAGCGGGCCTTCGACATCGTGGCCGCCTCCTGCGGCATCGTCCTGACCCTGCCGCTCCTTCTGCTGATCGCGGCGTTGATCCGGCTCGATTCGCCCGGCCCGGTGCTCTTCCGCCAGCGGCGCTATGGTTTCAACCAGCAGGCTTTCCGGATCTTCAAGTTCCGCACGATGACCACGACCGATGACGGCCAGGTCGTCGTCCAGGCCAAGCGCAACGATCCCCGGATCACGCGCCTCGGCCATCTGCTGCGGCGCTACAATCTCGATGAACTGCCGCAATTCCTCAACGTTCTCGCCGGCCATATGTCGCTCGTCGGCCCGCGCCCTCACGCGCTGGCGCATGATGTCGAGTTCGAGCGCAAGATCGCCAACTATGCCCGCCGCCATAACGTGAAGCCCGGCATCACCGGCTGGGCGCAGGTCAACGGCCTGCGCGGCGAGACCGATACCGACGACAAGATGGCCAGGCGCGTCGCCTATGACCATTGGTATATCGACAACTGGTCATTCTGGCTGGACATTACGATCCTGTTCCGGACCGTTCTGAGCCGGAAGGCTTTTTCCAACGCGCGCTGAGCTCTGCATGATCAGCCCCGGCCGCCGCGCCGGGGCGGACCCGGGAGCGCATGCCCGGCCCCGGACCGGCTCAGGCCCTGCCTGAGAACAAGACGGGTGAAGCGCAGGCCGGCCCTCGCCGCGGCGCCGATCCGGCGCAGCCGAGCCGGAACGGAGAGGCCGAGGAAGCCCTTCGCCGGGCCGAAGGCGAAATCGGCGAAGCTTCCCGGCAGGTTGATCCGCTTTCCGTAGATTCCCATCGCGGCGCATTGCGCGCAGAACAGCCGGAAGCGCGTCTCCGGGAGATCGGTCACGATCACATCGGCCTTCGCTGCAGCGATATGGTCGAGAACCGCGCGATCGATCGGCCCGGCAAAATCGGCATCGCAGATGCCGGCGATCCGAACCGTCGGGAAAACCGCCGCGACCTGTTCCCGCAGCGTGTAGATCGCCCGGCTGTCCCCGCCGAACAGGAAGACCCTGCGCTCCCCTTCGGCGCAGTCGCGCAGGAGGCCGGCGATTCCGGCGATCTCGCCCACCCGCTCGGGAGCGGCGCGGCTGCCGATCTGGCGGTGGATGATGCTCGACTGCACGATCGCCCCAGCATGGACACGGGTTGGCGTCCCGATGCGACCGGGGCGCAGCGCATTCGACGGCCAGCGGTCCTCTGCTGGCCGTCGAATGCGATACGATAAATTTTAACGATCCTTGCCGCAGCGTCAACGCTTCACGGAGGTGCCGGACCGCCCGCTCCGGATCAGACGAAGTGACGCCAGAGCGTGCGGCCGAGCCAGAGGCTCCACCCGGCAACGATGGCCACGGCCAGCAGCGCCGCGCCGACGATCAGGGAACGCCCGATCAGGATGCTGGCGACGCTATCCCTGATCTCGGGCTCGTTGTCGTTCGCCGCCTGCAGCCGGCGGCCGAGGCTGGGAGCCTGAACAGGCGCTGGGAACCGTCGCACGCGCTCGGGCCGCATGAACTCTCTCGTAAGGTTACGCAGGCATTAAACTCACAGCGCTATCAATGATCCAATTCGCGACAAAATAAAAGCGTCAGATGCACGCCTTCCCCAGCGGGCCGGCAAGCACCGGCTCACATCGTTAACCGCCGTACTGGGTGTCGGAGACCTGCTCCATCCAGTCGACGACCTTGCCGTCCTGAACCTCCTGGATCGCGATATGCGTCATCGCGGTGGCCGGAGAGGCTCCGTGCCAGTGCTTCTCGCCGGGTGGAAACCAGACGACGTCGCCGGGCCGGATTTCCATGATCGGTCCACCCCAGCATTGCGCACGGCCGAGCCCCGCCGTCACGATCACCGTCTGCCCGAGCGGATGCGTATGCCATGCCGTGCGGGCGCCGGGCTCGAAGGTGACGCTCGCGCCCTGGACGCGCTCGGCCGCATGGGAATTGCAGAGCGGGTCGATGCGAACCGCTCCGGTGAACCAGTCCGAGGGGCCCTTGCCGGAGGGCCGCGATCCGGCGCGTGTGATGTCCAAGGGAGCCTCTCCTCGCTGCTGTTCGAGCTTCCGGGAAGCATGCCGCCCCCGGAGCCGGGAATCCAGTGCGATGCGCTCTGCCTGCCGCGACCGCAGGCAGCCGAGCGCCTCCCGCACCCTTCGTGCCTTATCGGCGGGCGACGCAAAGCCGCAGATGCAAATCCGGAGGCAAGAGCGAGAATAGCCGCAACGGGCTTGACCTTACCATTATGGGAAGGCGCAGGATGCATTCATCGACAGTCAGGAACGACACGCCATGTGCTCTTGCCACCCGCATTCGACCGCCGCCTCGGCGGCAACGCAAGCTTCCTCCGACGCCGTCAGCCTCCGGGTCGACGACATGACCTGCGGCCACTGCGCCGGCAGGATCGAACAGGCCATCAAGGGCGCCTTTCCGGGCGCCACCGTCACCGCGGACCCTGCTTCCAAGCTGGTCACGGTGCAGGGCGGCGGCGATTTCGCCAGCATCGGCGCGCTCGTCAGCGCGGCGGGCTACACGCCCAGCTCGGTCCCCACCCGCTGACATCACGGCCAAGGAGGCCCTCTTGACGATCCAACGACTCCCGTCCCGCCGCATGCTCCTCACGGGCGCGACGCAAGCCGCGGCGGCCCTAGCCTTGTCGCAATCGGCGCTGGCCGCCGAGACGCTCCCGAAGATGATCGTCACGCGCGATCCCAACTGCGGCTGTTGCGGCAACTGGGTGGCGCATGTGAAGGCAGCGGGCTTCCCGGTCGAGGTCGTCGAGGTGCCCGATGTCGCACCGCTGAAGGCGCGGCTCGGCGTGCCCGATCCCCTGGCCTCCTGCCACACCGCCGAGATCGGCGGCTATGTCGTGGAGGGCCATGTCCCGGCCGAGGCGATCAAGCGCCTGCTCGCCGAGCGCCCCAAGGCGACGGGCCTCGCGGTCTCAGGCATGCCTGTCGGCTCACCCGGCATGGAAGTCGCCGGGCAGCAACCGGATACCTACGAGGTCATGATCTTTTCGGCTGGCCGCCAGAACGTCTTCGCGCGCTATCGCGGGCTGCGGCAGGTCTGACGCCGTCCGCTCAAACCGGGCGCAGGTGGCCGCCGCGCCCATCAGGCGCGCGCCCTGAAAAGCGCCCAAGCTTCGCGACGTGCTGCTGCACGAGCGCTTCGCCAAAGGCCGTCGGCCGCATGGCCGGCGCGCGATCGTGGATCGCGATGCCCGCCCGCGCGCCGAAGACGCGCTTGCCGTAGCAGATCAGGCTCTCCAGCGACTGCATGATGAAGACGATAGCCGGCAGAGCGTCGCGATAGGCGAGTTCGGCCGCCGCCTCATCCCCGGCCTTGAAGCTCTCATAGGCGTGGACCATGAAGTCGATCACGTCGGGCGCCAGGACCATGCCGACGCAGCCGGCGCGCAGGTTCTCGATCAGCTCGATCCCGCCGCGCCCGTTCATGATCGGCAAGCGGTTCTCGGTGGTTTCGATCAGTTGTGCGATATCCGTTGCCGGTGCCTCGCCCTTCACCAGCGCGATGTTCGGATGCTGCGCGACGAGATCGCGGATATCGCCGGCCGACAGGCCCCGCCCCATATAGGCCGGCGCGTTCTGGATCGCGACGGGCAGGCTCGTCGCCTCCGCGACCCGCCCGAAGAAGCGGATATACTCGGCGGCGCCGAAGCTTCCGACCATCGGCGGCTGAAGGATGACCCAATCGGCCTTCACCGCTTCGGCCGCCCTCACCTGTTCGATCTGCTCGCCGACCGAGGAGCCGTAGATCGTGAAGGCCAGCGGCTTGCGCCCGGCGAGATCCTCCGACGCCCATTCCATCACGGTCCGCCGCTCGGCGACGGTGAGCTTCGAGACCTCGGTCGCGAGCCCGAGCGCGGCGATACCGTGGACGCCGAGGCCCAGGCAAATCTCCACCTGTCGCCGCATCGCCTGCCGGTCGAGACGCTCCCCGGCATCGAACAGCGCATAGAGGATCGCGTGGATCCCGGTGAAGCCTGTCGTCATGGTCGCTTTCCCCAGCTTCTCAATGATCTGATGTTAAACATCAGATGAATGGTTGCGCGCAAGCGCCGACCATGACAATCTCGCTGTCGCGGAAGGGCGCGGGACATGCAGAAGCGCAGCAAGCCAGGCAAGATCGGGGCGATGGTCCAAGCTCTCGGAGCCGCGATCGTGCGGGGCGAAATCGTCTCCGGAACGGTGCTGCCGCCGGAATTCGAGCTGGCGGAGCGCTATGGCGCCGGCCGCAGCGTCGTCCGCGAAGCCGTCAAGATCCTGACCGCCAAGGGCCTCCTCAGCGTGCGGCCACGCCATGGCACGCAGGTGCGCCCACTCCACGAATGGACCTTGCTCGACCCCGACGTGCTCGGCTGGATGCGCAGCGAGGATGGCCTCGACCGCAATTTGCTGCTCGCGCTGGAAGAGACCCGCGCGATCATCGAGCCGGAAGCGGCGGCGCTCGCAGCCGTGCGCGCCACATCCGAAGACCTCGCCCGCATCCGCGCCGCTTTCGTCGCGATGGAGGCCGATCAGAACAGCCCGCAGGCGGCGATCGCCGCCGACAAGCGCTTCCATCTCGCGATCCTCGACGCGACCAACAACCCGATCCTGCGCAGCTTCCGTGGCGCGATCGAAGCGATCCTCAGCGCCATGTTCGACTTCACCGTCGATGTCTTCGCCGGAAACCTGGCGAACCACGCGGCCGTGCTCGATGCGATCGCGGCCGGCGATGCCGACCGGGCGCGCGAGGCGATGCGACAGGTGCTCGGCTACACGCGCGGCCACATGCTTTCCAGCCCGATGCTCGCGGGTGGAGAAAAACCAAGAAAATCAGAACCGGGAGAAACGTCATGAAGATCAGAACGATGCTGCTGGCCGCCACGGTCGCGGCGCTCGCCTTCCCCGCCTTCGCCGCCTGGCCCGAACGGCCAATCACCCTGGTCGTGCCCTGGGCCGCCGGTGGTGGCACGGACGCGGTCGCGCGCATCCTGGCGGCAGGTCTCGAGAAGGAACTCGGCAAGCCGGTAAACGTCGTCAACCGCACGGGCGGCGGCGGCGTGGTCGGCCATACCGAGATCGTCAACGCCAAGCCGGACGGCTACACGATCGGCCTCGCGACGGCCGAGGTCACGACCTATTACTGGTCGAACACGGCGCCCTTCACCTATGAGAAGCTGACGCCGCTGGCGCTGGTGAATTTCGACTCGGCCGCCTTCAATGTCGCCGCGAACTCGCCCTGGGGCGACCTGCGCGCCGCGCTCGACGACATCAGGAAGCAGCCCGTCGGCCATTACAAGCTCTCCGGTATGGCTGCCGGCGCGGCCTATCACCTCGCCTTCGCCGGCCTGCTCCAGCTCGAGGGCATCAACCCGAAGAGCGTCACGGTGGTGCCGAGCCAGGGCGCCGCGCCCGGTTTCCAAGAATTGGCCTCGGGCGGCGTCCAGATCGTCCCGTCCTCGCTGCCGGAAGGCAAGGCGATGTTCGACGCCGGCCGCGTCAAGGCGCTCGCCGTGATGTCGAAGGACGTGATCTCGGCCTTCCCGAAGGTGCCCACCGTCAAGCAGGCGATCGGCAAGGAGTATGAGGGCGGCACCTGGCGCGGCCTCGCCGCTCCCGCCGGCCTGCCCGCGGACGTGACCGCGCGCCTCGTCGAAGCCACGGACAAGGTCGCGAATTCCGACGCTTACAAGAACTTCCTCGCGGAGCGCGGCTTCGGTTACGCCTTCGCCAAGGGTCCGGCCTTCGGCACCTTCCTCGCGACCCAGCACAAGAACAACGGCGAGATCATGGGCGCGCTCGGCCTGCGTCTGCGCCAGTAGACGGAAGGCCGATCGCCACCTGATCGGAGGGCGCGGCAGCCGCCGCCGCGCCCTCCGCCGCCGCAACATCGGACGCATCATGAAGTTCAACGATCTCTTCGCGGGGCTCGTCGTCCTCGCCTTGGCAGGCCTCGTGGCCTTCGCCTCGTGGAATCTGCCCAATCCGTCCGAGCAGCCGCTCGGCCCCTCGGCCTTCCCGCTGATCCTCGCCGGATTGCTGGCGCTCTGCGCGGCGATCCTTGCGGTGAACGGCGCCCGCGCCACCGATGCCGGCCCGCTGGTCGGCCGCGCCGACTGGGCCCGCAGCGGCACGGCGGTGCTGCGCCTGCTGCTCGTTCCGGCAGCGGTCGTCTTCTACATGCTCTGCGCCGAGCCTCTCGGCTTCCTGATCACGGCGGCGGCGATCCTCGTCGTGCTCTTCGTCGTGGGTGGCACGAAACCGCTTCACGCCGTCGGTCTCGCGCTCGCGACCGCGCTCGTTATCCACTCGATCTTCTATCTCGGCCTCGGCGTGCAACTGCCCTGGGGACCGCTCGAACCGTTCCGCTGGTGACGCCATGCTCGACGCCTATGTGACCGCGCTGGGGATGGTGCTCGATCCCTATGTGCTCTTCGTCATCACCGCCTCGGCGATCTACGGCCTCGTCGTCGGCTGCATCCCCGGCCTCTCCGCCACGATGGCGACTGCGCTGCTGGTGCCGCTGACCTTCTTCATGCCGCCGGTGCCGGCCATCGCCGCCATCGTCACGACCTCGACCATGGCGATCTTTTCCGGCGACATTCCCGGCTGCCTGCTGCGCATTCCCGGCACGCCGGCCTCGGCGGCCTATGTCGACGATTCCTACAAGATGACCCTGCAGGGCAAGCCCGAGCTCGCGCTCGGCATCGGCCTGTGGTTCTCGGTGCTCGGCGGGTTGTTCGGCACGGCGGTGATGATGGTCGCCTCCCCCGCCATTGCCGATTTCGCGCTCGGCTTCGGCTCGGTCGAGTTCTTCTGGATCGTCATGCTCGGCCTCGGCGGCGCCGTCTTCATCGGCTCCTCGACGCCGCTGAAAGCCTGCATCTCGCTGCTCATCGGCCTGATGATCGCGATGATCGGCATGAACAATCCGGCCGGCCAGCCGCGCTTCACCTTCGATTCGACCGAGATGCTCGGCGGCGTTTCGCTGATTCCGATGATGGTCGGCATGTTCGCCTGCTCGGAGGTGATGCGCCACATGATCTCGGACAGCCGCGCGCCGCAGGTCGTGGTCAAGAAGATCGGCCCGATCTTCGCGAACATGTGGCGGCTGACCAAGCAATATCCCTGGCAGCTCATCCGCGGCAGCGCACTCGGCACGGTCATCGGCATCCAGCCGGGCAGCGGCGCCGACATGGCCGCCTGGATGTCCTACGCGATGAGCAAGCGCTTCTCGAAGGAGCCCGAGAAATTCGGCACCGGCCATCCCGAGGGGCTGATCGAGGCCGGCGCCTCCAACAACTCCTCGCTCGCCGGCGCCTGGATCCCGGCACTGGTCTTCGGCATTCCCGGCGATTCGATCACCGCCATCGCCATCGGCGTGCTGATGATGAAGAATATGGCGCCGGGGCCGACGATCTTCGTCAACAACCCCGAGAACGTCTATGCGCTCTTCCTGGTCTTCGTGATCGCCAACCTGCTGATGCTGCCGCTCGGCTGGGCGATCATCAAGATCGCGACGCGGGTGCTTTCGGTGCCCCGGCGCGTCCTGATGCCGATCATCCTGCTCTTCGCGATCGTCGGCTCCTACGCGATCAACAACTCGATCTTCGACATCGGAGTCATGCTCGCCTTCGGTGTGCTCGCCTTCGTGCTGGAGGAGAACGATTTCCCGGTCGCACCGGTGATCCTCGGCGTCGTGCTCGGCCCGTTGCTGGAGGAATACTTCATCAACTCGATGATCAAGTCCGACGGCCGCTTGATCGGCCTGGTCGACCGGCCGATCGCCGCGGTGCTGGCCGCGATCACGATCGGCATCATCGGCTGGACGGTCATCGCCTCGCTACGGGCGGGCAAGGCCGGAAAGGAAGCGGCGCGGGGCTGAGCCGGCCCCGACCGGATCAGGCCGCCGCCACCTTGGGCGCGGCGGCGACGGCGGTCTCCGGTTGGCGGGTCTCGCTCACGGCCCGGGCGGCGGCCGGCAGGCGCACGATAAAGCAGGAGCCCTTGCCGAGATCGCTCGTCACCGAAATGCTGCCGCCCATCAGCACGCAGAGCTTCTGGCTGATCGAAAGCCCGAGACCGGTACCGCCATACTGCCCGGCGATCCCGGCGGTGGCCTGGCCGAAATTCTGGAAAAGCCGGGCAAGCCCCTCCGGCGCGATGCCGATGCCGGTGTCGCGGACCTGGAACTCGATCCAGTCGCCGCCCGGCTTCACCTCCCGCCGCACCGCCAGCGTGACGGAGCCGTTCGCCGTGAACTTGGCGGCGTTGCCGAGCAGGTTGAGGATGACCTGCCGGATCTTGGTTGGATCGGACTGCATCGTTCCCAGCTTGCCGATCGCGGTCAGGGTGAGCTTGCTCCCGTTCTCCTCGACCAGATGCTTGGCCGTCGAGACGACATCCTTCGCCAGCCAGTCGACATCGAAGCTCGTGATCTTGAACTTGTCGCTCTGCGTCTCGATCCGCGACATGTCGAGCACGTCGGCGACCAGCGCCAAAAGATGCTTTCCGGCCGCGTTGATGCGCTGCAGGTCGGCGATCTTGCTTTCGCTGCGGCCCTGGTCCTCGAAGCTCTCCAGCAGCATCTCGCTATAACCGATCACGGCATTGAGCGGCGTGCGCAATTCATGGCTCATCTTGGCGACGAAGATCGACTTCAGATGCGTCGCCTCGTCGGCCGCCTCCTTGGCAGCCTGGAGGCGCTGCGCGGTCTCGCGATGGCGCTCGGTCTCGCGCTCGATCTCGGAGCGTTTCGAAGTGATGCTGGCGTAGTAGGCGGCCATCCAGGACATGTAGACCGCCGCGGCCAGGATCGAGATCCAGCCGACCTTCTGCAGCTTGTCGAGCGGAACATGGGTCGGGAAGCCGTAGACCATGTAGGCGGCCGAGAAGGTCAGGATGTTCGATGCGAACAGGCCGAGCACCAGCAGCGGCCGGTCGTGCAGATAGAAGAAGCCGAGCAGCAGGCTGATGATCAGCCAGGGCAGGAAGGGCGAGCTGACGCCACCGTAATGGAAGGCGCCGAACAAGGCGGTGAAGGCGAGAAGCTCAACCGAGATCAGCGCCGCCAGTTGCAGCCGCTCTGTCAGCTTCAGCACGAAGGGAAGCAGCCAGAACAGCCAGGTGCAGATGATGATCGTCCAGCAGGCGAAGCCGGGATCGGGGTCGGTCAGGTAGAGGAAGACGCCGATCGGCTGGCTCAGCAGCGGGCCGAACAGATGAGTGAAGACGAAGTTGCGGGCGAGGCCCTGCTCCGCGCGGTCGAATTTCGCCGCGTCCGGAAGGAACCAGTCGATAAACTTCATCATCCTGTTGCGTGCCTTGATGTCGATGCGGCGTGCGGGACGCGTGTTTCCACTTCGAGGATAGGAGGAGGTCGTTAACAATCAGACTCAGCGTCAATCGCTTGCAACAACCGAGATTCACGCCGCTTTAATGCCTTTGCGCGATTGACATTGCTTTCATGCGGAACGGGTTCGCATGATCAATCCAGCCGGTTGTTTCCGCATTCTCCGCCTCTTCTCAGGTATCCGGGATTTCACGTCGATGGCACAAGGCGCAAACCGCCTCGGGACGATGTTGAGCGACCTCGTCGACTGGTTCATCCCGGCCGCGATCGCTCAGGACCGCCAGAAGCTCAAGCAAGTGCGGATGTTCCTCATCAGCCACATCTTCGGGCCTTTCATCGGCAATACTGTTCCGCTCGCCCTTTATGTCTTTGACCGGGATCCCGGGTTTCCCGTCCTGGTCTTGGCACTGTCGATCTCCGCCTTCTGGATCTTTCCTTTCGTGCTGCGGGCCTGGGGGCACTACAATACGCTGGCGCTGGCCTCGATCCAGAACCTGAATTTCTGCATCCTCTGGAGCTGCTATTTCTATGGCGGCGTCACCTCCCCGACATTGCCCTGGGTCCTGACGATCCCGCTCCTGGCGCTGTTCTATATCGGCGAGGAGCCGAGGCTGCGCTCGATCGCGCTCAGCATGTTCGCCGCCAATTTCGCCGTTTTCGGAGCGATCTGGTTTCTCGGCGGCGGGATGCCGAGCCGCCTGGACGTCTCGGCGCGCGAAGGGCTGGGCCTGATCTCGACCATCGCCGCCTCGCTGTACGTGGCCATGATGGCCCTGTTCTATGCCCGCCTCCTCGCCTCGCAGACCGAGCTGGAAACTGCGATGCAGGGCCACCTCCAGACCGCGACCGAGCTGCGCGAGGCGATCGAGGCGACCGAGCGCGCCGGCGCCGCCCGGACGGAATTCTTGGCCAAGATGAGCCACGAGCTGCGCACCCCGCTCAACGCGGTCATCGGCTATAGCGAAATCCTGCTGGAGGAGGTTCGCGAGGAAGGTGACGAGGAGGCGGTCGAGGACCTGAGCCGGATCCAGAGCTCCGGCCATCTGCTGCTGAAGCTGGTCAACGAGATCCTCGATCTCGCCAAGATCGAGGCCGGCAGGATGGAGCTCCATCTGGAAGCGATCGACCCGGCTGATATCGTCGAGGCCGTCGCGGCGGATTTCCGGCTGCGAGCGCGCGACAACGGCACCGAGATCGTCGTCGACACCGTGCTGGCACCCATCCAGTTCACGGCCGACCGCGCCAAGCTCCGACAGATTCTGGCGGAACTGCTGGTCAACGCCATCAAGTTCACGCGCAACGGCCGGATCGATCTCGTCGCCGCGAGATCCACGCGGGGCGACCTCACCGTGACGGTCGAGGATACCGGCGGCGGCATCGACCCCGAGCTGCTCCCGGTGCTGTTCGAGCAGTTCACCGATACCGGCGATGCGAACGGCAGCAAGTATGGCGGCGCCCGCCTCGGCCTTGCCTTGTGCCAGAAGATCGCAAGGCTCTCCGGTGGCGAGATTTCCGTTGAGAACCGCCCCGGCAGCGGCTGCACCTTCACGCTCATCCTTCCGAACGCGGTGCGCGCCTCCGCCTCCCCTCGCTCCATGTCCACATCACGGTCGACCATTGCCCATGCCTAAAATCCTGCTCGTCGAAGACAACGAGATGAACCGGGACATGCTGAGCCGGCGCCTGCAAAGGCAGGGCTTCACCGTGCTCTGCGCCCCCGACGGCCCGAGCGGCGTGGCCATGGCCAGGAGCGAGACGCCCGACCTGATTCTCATGGACGTCGCGCTCGGCGACATGGACGGCTGGGAAGCGACGCAGCAGATCAAGGCCTCGCCCTCCACGGCGCGGATTCCCGTGATCGCCCTGACGGCGCATGCGCTGGCCAGCGACCAGGCACGCAGCGTTGCGGTGGGTTGCGCGGATTTCGACACCAAGCCGGTCGACCTGCCGCGGCTGGTGGGCAAGATCCAAAACTGCCTGAGCCGGGCCTGAGGCCCCCGTCCTTCGACGCCGCTCCCGGGGCGGGACCGGTTCGCCTGAAGCAGGCACGACAAGGCAAGGAAGAAAGCCCGCAGCTCACACGATCGCAGGGCCGCGCCAGGCACGCGCACCCCGCGCTTTGGCGGCAAAACGCATGGCCGGGCCAGGCGCTCTCCCGGCCGCCGCTTCCGATGAGGAAGTTTCCTGTTGATGAAGCGATCTTCACCGACCGACGCGCGACTAACCTTTCGTTAAGGCTAATAGAATATCAACGGGAGACCTCGATGATCGAGGTTCCTCGCCGTCACAGGATCGACCAGATGCGCCTCCCTCTCGTTGCCGTGGCTGCGCTCGCTGGCCTCACAGGCACCTTTGGTGCGCAAGCCGCCGACCTGCTGCAGGGGCCCGTCGATGCGCCGCCCCCCGCATTCCAGGAACCGGCCTTCAAGCGCTTCTTCCTGCATGCCGGCCCGGCCGGGCTGTTCTATTCCGAGGGCGCGAAGATGAGCGCCGCCGGCTTCCCGATCCCGGGCGCCGATGTCCGCGTTCCCAATGCCTATACCTTCGCGATCGAGGCGGGCTACAATTTCACGCCGAATTTCGCGATCGGCCTCGCGGCCGGCTACCCCCCCCTGAACAAGGTCGAGGCGCGCGGCTCGCTCACCGGCCTCGGCACGCTCGGCAAGGTCGATGGCGGCCCGATGGCCCTGACCGCGCAGTACCATTTCACCGGCCTCGGCCGCTTTCAGCCCTATGTCGGCGCCGGCCCGGCGCTCATGGTTATCTTCAAGAACCGGGATCATGTCGTGACCGGCCTCAAGACCGATCACGCCCTAGGCTTCACCGGCCAGGTCGGCTTCAACTACATGCTGGACAGCAACTGGGGCTTCTTCGTCGACGTCAAGAAGGTCTACCTGCGCGCGAAGACGCAAGGTTACATGGGCCCCGTCCCGATCAAGGCAACGGTCACGCTCGATCCCACGGTCGTACACACCGGCCTGACCTACAAGTTCTGAGACAAGCGCGATCGGAAACGCGAACCCCGCTCCGGTGCTGACCGGCGCGGGGTCGTTCTCGTTATCGAACTTGTCCGTACACCTCGAAAGTCAGGGAGCCCTTCAGAAGCTGACCGGAAAGCCGGCCGCGTTGCCGTTGCCGTCGAGGGCTTCAAAGACGCCATCGATTTCCGTGGCCGAGATCGGCTTGCCGAAGAAGAAGCCCTGGACGAGGCCGATGCCATTCGTCCTGACATGCTGAAGCTGCTCCTCGGTCTCGACGCCTTCGGCCGTGGTGGCGACGCCCAGCGTATGGGCGAGCTTGGCGATCGAGGCGACAATGGCACGGGTCCCCTCGTCGGTCGGCAGCGAGCGGATGAAGGATTGGTCGACCTTGATTTTGTCGAACTCGAAATCGCGCAGGTAGCTCAGGCTGGAATAGCCGGTGCCGAAATCATCCATGACGATCCGCACGCCGAGCTTGCGCAACTGGCGGAGCGCTTCCAGCGTATGCGGCGCGCTGAGCAGGATGAGAGATTCCGTGATCTCGAGTTCGAGACGCTGGGGCGCGAGGCCGGACGCGGCGAGCGCGCTCATCACGATCGCGACGACGGAGCTGCGCTCGAACTGGATCGCCGAGAGGTTGACCGCGACCTTGGCGTCGTTCGGCCAGGTCATCGCCGTGGCGCAGGCCTGGCGCAGGACCCATTCGCCGATCTGGACGATGACGCCGGTCTCCTCGGCGATCGGAATGAACTCCGCCGGCGAGACCGCACCGCGCTTGGGGTGGTTCCAGCGCAACAGGGCCTCGAAGCCGCTGATCGTGTGGTCCCGAAGCTCGACGACCGGCTGGTAGACGATGTTGAACTGTCCGCTTTTGAGCGCGACGCGCAGGTCGCGTTCGAGCTCGGAGCGGCGGCGCGACGCCTCGGCGAGCTCCGGATCGAACACGCGGAACCGGTCGCCGCCATCCTTCTTGGCGCGGTACATCGCGATGTCGGCATGGCCGATCGTGGTCTCGGCCGGCTCGTGCATGCCGGCCGGCGCGGCGATGCCGACGCTGACGCCGACGGCAACCTCGTGGCTGTCGACGACGAGCGGCTCGGTCAGCTTGCGAATGATGCGCTCGGCCAGCGTCGCCGTCGGCTCGTCTCCCGGCCCGCAAGGGTGGAGCACGAGGAACTCGTCGCCGCCGAAGCGGGCGAGTGCGTCCTTGGGCGAGATGATCGCCTCCAGCCGCTCGGCCAGCCCCTTGAGGGCGAGGTCTCCGACCGCGTGGCCGAAGGTGTCGTTGATGATCTTGAAGCGGTCGAGATCGAGGAAAAGGATGTCGTAGGGCGCCCCGCCGGCGGCATGCGCATCGCTGGCGGCCGTCGCTGCCTCCAGGAAGGCGGCGCGGTTCATCAGCTTGGTCAGGCTGTCATGGCGTGAGAGGAATTCGGCGCGCAGCGTCGACTGGCGCTTCTGCTCGACCTCGCGGGTCATTTGCGTCGTGGCTTCAGACAGCGCGGCGGTGCGATCCCTGACGCATTGCTCCAGCGTGTCGGCGGCGCGCTTGCGGTTGACCTGCACGACGATGCGGGCATGGGCGACCTCGAAATCGACCGGCTTGGTGATGTAGTCGTCGGCGCCGCATTGCAGGGCCTCGACGACGTCGTCGGTCAGCGACTTGGCGGTGACCATGATGACCGGCAATTGCTGGGACGTCAGGGTCTTGCGGATCTCGCTGACGACGGCCAGCCCGCTGATGCCGGGCATCATCACGTCGAGGAGCACGAGATCGAAGCTCTCCCGCGCCAGGAGTCCCAGCGCGGCTTCGCCGCAATCGGCCTCGACGATCTCGTAGCCGCGCCGTTGCAGCCTGCGTCCCAGCACGATGCGGTTGTCGAGGACATCGTCGACCAGAAGAATCCGCCCCGGCGAGGCCGGGCTCGCCCGCCCGCCCTCCTGGCTGTCCGGCAACGAAATGCTGATGGCGCTCGCCTTCTGGCTCGGGCTCATAGATATCCAGTCCTCAATCGTAGAGCGCAGGCTCTGACCGGAGCATAAGACGTAAAAGTTGAATGACTCTTACGGTAGGTCATGCCCCGGGCCTTCAAGGGTCCCGGCACATCCGTGCCGGCATCGCTCAAGCCACCGCCCGCAGAGCCGGACGACCGGCTTCCATCGTCGCGAGCGCGATCTCGGCCTTGGCCCTGGCGGCCACGATGCGCTGCACCGCGTCGGTGACGTTCTGGCGGGTGTGCTTCGCCATGACCTGCATGCGGAAGCGCGCAGCACCCTTGCCGACGGCGGGATACTCGACGAGGTTGGCGAGCAGGCCGAGTTCCGGCAGCTCCCGGCTGACCAGGCGCGCGAGGCCTTCCGAGCCCATCTTCACCGCGACGATGGCCGAAGGATCGCCATAGTAATCGAGCCCGGCTTCACGGACCTGGCGCCGCAGCTCCAGGACATTGGCCATCAGCTCGTCACGCAGGACCTGGCCTTCGTCGGTCTCGATGATCTCGAAGGCCTTGAGGACGATCGCGGCATTGACCGGCGACATCGCATTCGAGAACGTCGTGGTCGGGCTGTAGAAGCGCAGGTATTCCTTGACCGGCCGCTCCTTGACCGCGACGAAGCCGCCATTCGAGGCGAAGGTCTTCGAGAACGAGCCCATCACGATGTCGACCTTGCCGAGCATGTCCTGCGCGCCGATATGGCCGCGACCGCCCGGTCCGAGCGCACCCAGGTCATGGGCGACGTCGACCATCAGCGTGGCGTTGAATTCGTTGCAGAGCTCCTGCATCGCCGCGATGTCGGGCGTGTCGGAGTCCATCGAGAACAGGCCCTCGGTCACCACCATGATGCCGTTCTCGGTATCGGTGGAGCGAATCTTCTCCAGCCAGCGCCGGCAATGGGCGAGATCGAGATGGCGGAACAGGTAGATGTTGCGGGTGGCGGCGTTGGCGCCTTCCTGCAGGCAGGTATGGGCCAGCGCGTCCATGACGATATGGTCGGAGGAGCGCACCAAGCCGCGGATCACGCCGTAGCCGGCGCCCCAACCCGTCGGATAGAGCAGGCAATCTTCCATCTGCAGGAAGTCGGCGATCTTGCGCTCCAGCGCGACCGAATGCGTGGTGTTGCCGACGAGCGCGGCCGAGCCGGCACTATGGACGCCGTAGCGCTCGATCGCCGCCAGCGCCGTCTCCTTGACGGCGGGATGCGAGGACATGCTGAGATAGTCCTGCGAGGCGAAGTTCACGCCTTCCATGTTGATGCCGCGATCGTCGGTGGCAAGGACTTCGGTGCGCGGCCCGAAATCGGTCGCCCGGGAGAACGGCCAGAGGCCGTTCTGGCGCCGCAGGTTCTGCCACTTGAAGAAATTGCCGACGCGCCGCTCCAGGTCGGCACCGCCCGGCACCCGGAAATCGCGCATGCTTCCTGTCAGCGCCGCACCCGGCAGCTTCTCGTCCGTGATCATCGTTTGAACCCCGAGCCTGTTGGTATGCTTGCGGCATTATTTGCCGACTGCTTCGACGAATACGCAGACAGGGATTAAATTTCGGTTCATCGCCTCAAAAATCACAGTTTTCATCGATGTTAACTATGAAATCCGCCGAATGGTTACTGAAAGATAGATAGAATATGCGACTCGTATCCTTGTCGGTATTTGCGCCGCCGCAGTCGCAAAGAAAGGGAGAACGCGCATGTCCCTCGCCCAGGGCGCCACGCACCGCCGGGCTCGCTTACTTTCCGGCAGGCTGGACCTTCGCGCCCTGAAGAACGCTCCCCCACGCAACGGAAGGGGATTCTTAATGGGCGCGGATTACAGGCTTTCCTGGCGTTCTGCAGACCCACTGCTCCCGCAGCAGACGTGACAGGCGGGATGCCACAAGGCGCGGCCGATGCCGCAAGTATGGTGATGCCCGCTTGTCCAAGCACCCGCTCCGCTCCAGTTTCGCAATTCTGACGCTGGGCAGCTTGTGCAATCTCGGCGGGCTGGTCGTCCCCGCCGCCGGCCTCTGGCTGCATGGGGCGTCGATCCTGATCGCCATCGCCGGCATCGTCGCGCTGATCCGCGCGGCAAGCGCGCTGCGCAACGCGGCGACAGCCATGGCGGAAGAGCTGTCAGGGCAGGCGCGCACGGGCCTTTCCAGCGATACGGTGCCGGGCTGGCTCGCTCCGTTGCGCAATGCCGTCGAGCATTACCGGTTGGCCGAAAGCCGGCGAGCCGAAGAGCGTGCGGCGCAGAACCGGACCGACGAGACTGCAGCTCACGACCTTGTGCGGTCACCGGCTCTCGACGCCGAAACCGGAGACCGGATGCGCCGGCTCGCGCAGGCCTCCGAACGGCTGCGATTCGACATCGGCGCGGTCATCGGCCGCGCCGCGTCGATCAGCGAGCGGGCACAGCAGACCGGCACGGCCGTCCTCACCGTCGAGAACGAAATGGATTCCGCCTCAAGGGCGGCCGATACCCTGATCGAGACCTCCGCCAACATGAACTCGCAGGTGGCCCAGACCCGCCAGATCGCAGCCGAGGCGGTCGACAACGCCCGCAACGCCAATCGGACGATCACCAATCTCACCCAGGCCTCGCACCGGATCGGCGCACTGATCGACGTGATCAGCGACATCGCCCGCCAGACCAACCTGCTCGCCCTCAACGCGACGATCGAGGCGGCGCGCGCAGGCTCGGCGGGGCGAGGTTTCGCCGTCGTCGCCAGCGAGGTGAAGGCACTGTCCGCCCAGACCAGCGCGACCACGATCGACGCGCGCAACCAGATCCAGGCGATGCAGTCGGCCAGCCGCGAGGCCGTCGAGGCTGTCGCGACCATCGCCGATTCCATCAACGAGCTCGAGGAGCTCGCCCATGTGGTCGACGCCGCCGCCACGAGCCAGCGGGAGGCGACGCTCGCCATCATCACGCGCATGACCGAGACGGCGGCCGGCGTCGGCACGATGGCGGACGCCCTGCGCAGCCTCGGCAACGAAGCAGGGGAACTGAACGCCGCGGCCGAGCAGACGCTTCAAGGCGCGCGCGATATGGCGGAGCAGGCGAAAGCCCTGCGGGAAGCGCTCCCGATCGCGGCAGCCTGAGATTTCGGCATCGCCGGCTTCGGCAGCTTCACTCCGTCCAGCGGTCGGCACTGGCGACATGACATCCGATTTACGCGTCGGGACCTGCCGATAAGGAAGCCTTAACCATATTTGTGGCAGGAAAGAGCCAGTTAGGGATGCCGGATTCTCCGGCTCGTCCGCGATCTGAGGGCCAGTCGATATGCGTGGCTTCCGCCATTTCCTTCTCGCAGCAACGCTTCTGAGCGCGTCGTCCGGCGCGATGGCCGCCGACCTGCCGAGCACCCGCAAGGGTCCGCCGCCGATGATGATGCCGCCGGCGATGACCTGGACCGGCTTCTATGTCGGCGGCCAGGCCGGCTATAGCTGGGGCGTCGACACCACCAAGGAATTCCTCACCGCGACGATGGGCTATGTCGGCCTGAAGAACCGCTTCGAGCCGGATGGCTTCATCGGCGGCGCCCATGTCGGCGCAAACTACCAGTTCGGCGCATTCGTCGCCGGTGTCGAAGGCGACATCGAGTTCGGCAAGGTCAAGGGCGGCTTCACCGACCCGCCGGTCGCACCGTTCAATCCTGGCGGCCGCGGCCGGACGGAGATCGATACGCAAGGCTCGCTGCGCCTGCGCCTCGGCTATGCGATCGGACCGGCGCTGCTCTACGCGACCGGCGGTCTCGCCGTCGCCGACATCAAGAGCACCTACTGGAACTGGCCGGGCACCTCCGAGAGCTTCAGCAAGACGGCGACCGGCTATACGGTCGGCGGCGGTATCGAATACGCTTTCACGCAGTCGCTGTCGGCCCGCGTCGAATACCGCTTCACCCAGTTCGAGCACATGCAGAACGACTCGCAGCGGGCCTTCCCCGGCTTCAGCGGCACCCAGGAGCCGCGCTATCACAGCGGCCGTGCCGGCGTGAGCTATCGCTTCTGAGCACACCGCTCCAATGTGACTGCCCGCAAAGGGCGGGGCCGCTCGCGGCCCCGCCCTTTGCGTATCTGCGCCGCGTCATCGTTCAAATGAAGGAAGCCGGGCGGCAGCCGCCGCGGTCGTGCTGCCTGCTCCAGCCCTGGCGAAACAGCTCGGCTTCGTCATCGGCCATGAAGGCCCTGGAACAATGTCACGCCGCAAACCGCCCTGACGCACGTCCACCGTTCGAGAGAGCGCGAGAGCGCGTCATGTCGTGCGCGACAAGCCGCGACCGAGACCGGGCAGCCATGCTGCGCGACCATGCTTCCCGGCCGATAAGTGGTTTACGGCCCGGCTGAACTCAAGCAAGGGTGTGGCAGCCGTTGCGAACGAGGATAGCACTCTGCCATGTCGAGTGAGGCACAGACGATCACGGTCGATTTTCTGATCGGGATGCTCAAGCAGGTCATCGCGGAGAACCCGTCGCGCGATCGCGGAAAGCTTGCCGACGTCGCCTGGGGTCCGGAGACCTTGCTGGAGGATACCGGTTTCAACTCCTATGATTTCGTCGAAATCATCTTCAAGCTCGAAGATCATTTCGGCATCGAGATCGACTACAACGCCAACAACGATATCAACGATGTGAAGACGATCGGCCAGCTCTGCAACGAGGTCGCCAAGCTGCTCGCCAAGAAGCAGGTGGCATGACGCGGATCGTCGTCTCGGGTCTCGGCATCGTCTCCCCAGCCGGCAGCGATACCGATAGCTTCTGGCAGGCCCTGCTGGCAGGAAACGGAGATTTCGGGGAAGCCTCGACGCAGCCCGGCAAGAGCATCCGCGTGGCGGAGGTGCGGAACCAGGGCTTCATGGAAGGGCTCGGCCTGTCGCCCTCGGCCTGTGATCGCAACGCGCTGTTCGCCGTTGCCGCGGCGCGCCAGGCTCTGGCCGCCGCCGACCTCGGCACCGGCCTGCCCCGCCCCGAGCGCGTCGGCGTCATCCTCGGCAACTCTGCCGGCGGGCAATGCAGCACCGATGATCAGTATTCCCGACTCTATACCCAGAACAAGCGCCCTCACCCGATGACTGTGGCCAAGGTCATGGTGAGCTCGTCGGCAAGCTGGGTCTCGATGGCGACAGGCGCGACCGGGCCCTGTTTCGTGACGTCGAGCGCCTGCGCGTCCTCCAGCCACGCCATCGGCACGGCCATGCAGTTCCTGCGCGCAGGCCTCGCCGACATCGTCATCGCCGGCGGCACGGAAGCCCCGCTCTCGGCCGGGACGCTGCTCGCCTGGGATGCGATGAAGATCATGTCGCGCACCGCCTGCCGGCCCTTCGCGGCCGGGCGCGACGGCCTCATGCTCGGAGAAGGCGCTGGCATCATCGTACTGGAGACCGAGGCGCATGCGCGCGGCCGGGGCCTCGCACCCACGATCGAGGCCGCCGGCTTCGGCTTCAGCGCCGATGCGGGTGACATCGTCGCGCCCAATGTCGACGGCATGACACGAGCCATGGCCCTGGCGCTGGCCGATGCCGGTCTCGATGCCGGCGATCTCGCCTATGTCAACGCCCACGGCACCGGCACGCGCGCCAATGACCGGGCCGAGACGCAGGCGCTGAAACGGCTTTTCGGTGATCGGCCCGTGCCGCCGACCTCCTCGATCAAGGGTGTGACCGGCCATGCGCTCGGCGCCGCCGGCGCCTTCGAGGCGATCGCGACGATCATGGCGATCGAGAACGGCATGGCCCCGCCGACCGCCAATTTCGACGCGCCCGACCCGGACTGCGACATCGACTGCGTGCCGAACCGGGCCCGGCCGATGCCGATCCCGATCGCGATGTCGAATTCCTTCGCCTTCGGCGGCCTCAATACCGCACTGATCTTCAAGGCGCTGCAATAGCCTGCCACATCGATCGTACTATCATTGAAAGACGGCCGGAATCGAAACAGCAGCACTTTGCCCGAAACCACCGGCGCCATCGCTTGACAGCCTGAGACCCGGATGTTTTGTTATTATGGCCTATATATCATAATAGCGGAATAAAACGGCAATGAGGAAATTCCTGGCTCTCGTGGGGGTCGCCGCGTCGATCTCGCTTTCGTCTATCTCGCCAAGCGCCGCCCAGCAGGCCGGCGGCATCGTCAATGTCGCGGTAATCGGTGAGCCCGCCTCGCTCGATCCGGGCATCAGCGCGACCGACCTCGTGGGCATGATCTCGCAGCATGTCTTCGAGACGCTGTTCACCTTCGACAGCAAGTGGAACGTCACGCCGCTGCTGGCCGAGACGATGCCGACCATCAGTGCCGACGGCACGATCTACAAGATCGCGCTCCGCCAGGGCATCAAGTTCCATAACGGCCGCGACATGACCGCCCAGGACGTCGTCGCCTCGCTGAAGCGCTGGATGGAGGTCGCCTCGCGCGGCAAGCAGACCGCGACCTACGTCAAGTCGGTCGCCGCGACCGGACCGAACGAGGTCACCCTGACCCTCAGCCAGCCCTATGCGCCGCTGCTCTCGCTGCTCGCCTTCAACAACTCCGCCGCCGCGATCATGCCGGCCGAGGCTCTGGCGACGCCGCTCAAGGAAGTCATCGGCACCGGCCCCTACAAGCTCAAGGAGCACAAGCCGGACCAGTATGTTCAGCTTGTCCGCTTCGATGGTTACAAGCCGCGCAGCGAGAAGGCAGACGGTTTCGGCGGCGCCCGCATCGCCAAGTTCGACGAGATTCGTTTCGTCCCGGTGCCAGACGCCAACACCCGCGTCGAGGCCGCCATCGCCGGCCAGTTCGACTATGTCGACTCCCTGCCCGTCGAGGCCTTCCCGCGGCTGGAGAAGGGCAAGGCGAAGCCCGCCCTGCTGAACAATTTCGGCTGGCCGATCTTCGTGATGAACAACAAGGAAGGCCCACTCAAGAACGAGAAGATCCGCAAGGCGGTCCAGGCGGCCCTCAGCGAAACGGATATGCTGGCCGCCGGCTTCGGCGACCAGAAGTTCTATGCCGCCGACGGCGCGATGTATCCGGAAGGCTATGCCTGGCGCAGCGATGTCGGCGTGAAGGGCAATTACAACATCGCCGACGAGAAGAAGGCGGGCGCCCTGCTCAAGGAAGCCGGCTACAAGGGCGAGCCGATCCGCATCCTGACCAGCCGCCAGTACGAGTTTCACTACAAGATGGCGCAAGTCGCGCAGGTCTATCTGGAGCAGGCCGGCTTCAAGGTCGATCTCCAGGTCAGCGACTGGGCGACGATGATCCAGCGCAACAAGAAGCCCGAGCTCTGGGAAGTCTTCATCACCCACAGCCCCTTCCTGCCGGAACCCGCGCTGAACTTCATTCTGTCGAAGACCGCCGGCGGCTGGTGGGATACGCCGGAGAAGGAAAAGGCACTCGATGCCTTCAACAGCGCGACCAGCCAGGACGTCCGCGTCAAGCACTGGGTCGAATTGCAGAAGCTGATCTTCGAGCAGGCTCCCATCGTCAAGATCGGCAATTTCAGCGCACTCTCGGCGGTATCGCCGGGCCTCATGGGCTTCACCCCGTCGCCCTGGCCGGCGTTCTGGAACGTCGAGATCAAGCGCTAAGCCTCGAGCGCCGCGTTTCCCCGGGAAGCGCGGCGCTTCCACATCAGCCTCAAGCCTAAAAGCCTGCCATGCCCCGCGCCTCCCTCGCCCTCGATCCCGCCACGATCGCCGCCCGTGTCGCCCCGCATGTCGCGGCCTGGAACAGCGAGACCTCGCCGGGGGTGATGATCGCCGTGCTCTCAGGCGGCGAAGTCGCGCACGAGGCCGCCTATGGCATGGCCGATCTGGCCAACGGCATCCCGCTGTCCAGCCGCTCGGTGGTGCGCATCGCCTCGCAGAGCAAGCAGTTCACCACCTGGCTGCTGCTGGCGCTGGAGCGCGAGGGCCGTCTCTCGCTTCAGGACGACGTCCGCATTCACCTGCCCTGGCTGCCCGATTACGGCCGGACGATCACCCTGCACCATCTCGCCTCGAACACCTCGGGCCTGCGCGACATCCTGGAGATGATGACGATCGGGGGCGTGCCGATCCTCGCGCCCTCCTCGCGCCAATATGCCTGCAATGTGGTCGGCCGGCAGAGCGAACTCAATTTCGAGCCGGGTTACGACCTGCTCTACAGCAACAGCAACTTTCTGCTGCTTTCCGAAATCCTGGAAAAGGTCTCGGGGCTCAGCTTCAACGACCTCCTGAAGGAGCGCATCACCGGCCCGCTCGGCATGCACGACACCGCGCTGATGCCCCGCGACGACGTGATCCTGCCGCGGCTCGCCGGGCATCACCGCCGCGGGCCGGACGGCAACTGGCTGAAGGCTGCCTGGGGCATCGCCATCGGCGGCGAAGGCGGCATGGTCTCGACACTCCACGACATGGTCATCTGGCAGCAGAACCTGCGCCAGCCGAAGATCGGCGACGCCGCAATGATCGCGCGCATGGAGGATGCCGGCGTGACGATCAACGGCGTGCCCTCGCCCTATGGCTACGGGCTGGTGCGCGACAATGGCGCTCTCGGCGAGGCGGTCGGCCATGGCGGCTGGATCGCCGGGGCGCGTTCCGAGTCGGTCCGCTTCAAGGAGGCCGATCTCGGCATCGTCCTGCTCGCCAACCACGACGACTGCGCGCCCTATGTGCTGGCCCGCTCGATCGCGCGCGATCTGCTGGGCGCCGGCAACGAAAAGCGCGAGCAGGCATTCGACCTCCCCACCGGCACCTATCGCGACGGAGCCGGCGACGACGCCTTCCAGATCGAGTTGCGGCAGGGCCAGCCCTATCTGGTGATGAACATGGGCGGCGCGCCGCTCCTGCCCGTTGGCGACGGAAGCTGGCAGCCGCAGGCCTCGATCCCGGCTTTCGCGCTGAAGCTGGAAACCGGCGGCGCACTCTCGGCGACACGCTTCGGCCGGACCCGCCGCTTCGTTCCGATCGTGCCGACCGCGACTCCGATCGATCGGTTCGCCGGCAGGCGCTTCACGGCAGAATCCGGCGCCTTCCGCGGCGAGACCCGCAAGGCCGGCCCGGAATTGCATCTCACCCTGGCCTCGCCCGAGGGTAGCCAGCGCGTGAAGCTCGTCGCCCATGGCGACGACTTCTTCTTCGCCCATCCCGTCAGCACGCAGGTTCACGACCAGTGGCGCGTCTGCCCCTGGGTGCTGCCCTGGCTCTTCACCGTCCGCATCGCGAATGATCGCCTGATCATCAACAGCGATCGCACCAAGCGGTTGGTGATGAGCGAGGTTGCCCGGTAGGCGCTCGGGCGCTCCCCCTGAAACTCCACCCCTGTCATTCCGGAGCTTCGCGTAAGCGAAGAACCCGGAACCCAAGAACACGACGCTCCCGTCATGGTCGGGCTTGCCCCGACCATTCACGTGTTCCTTCATGCGATGTGGCGTTCAAACCGTGGATGCTCGCCACGAGGGCGAGCATGACGAGTTGGAACGGCGCCCCTCCAAGCTTCGGTCTCATCGACGCGAAGCCCCTGTTCAGCGCTCAGGAAGGACACCGATCATGTCATTCGTCACGACCAAGGACGGCGTCGAGATCTTCTACAAGGATTGGGGGCCGAAGGACGCCCAGCCGATCATGTTCCACCATGGCTGGCCGCTGAGCAGCGACGACTGGGATGCCCAGATGCTGTTCTTCCTGGCCAAGGGCTATCGCGTCGTCGCCAGCGACCGGCGCGGCCATGGCCGCTCGGCCCAGGTCTGGGACGGCCATGACATGGATCATTACGCCACCGATGCCTCCGCCGTGGTCGAGCATCTCGACCTCAGGAATTCCGTCCATATCGGCCATTCGACCGGCGGCGGCCAGGTCGCGCGCTATGTCGCGAAACATGGCGAGCCGCAGGGTCGCGTCGCCAAGGCGGTGCTGGTCTCGGCCGTGCCGCCGCTGATGGTCAAGACGGCCGGCAATCCCGGCGGCCTGCCGATCGGGGTCTTCGATGGCTTCCGCAAGGCGCTCGCCGACAATCGCGCGCAGTTCTTCCTGGATGTGCCAACCGGCCCGTTCTACGGCTATAACCGGCCGGGCGCGAAGGTCGACCAGGGCGTGATCTGGAACTGGTGGCGCCAGGGCATGATGGGCAGCGCCAAGGCCCATTACGACGGCATCAAGGCCTTCTCCGAGACCGACCAGACCGGGGACCTCAAGGCGATCGGCGTGCCGACGCTCGTGGCCCATGGCGACGACGATCAGATCGTACCGATCGGCGCCTCCGCGCACGAATCGATCAAGCATCTGAGGAACGGCACGCTCAAGGTCTACCCCGGCTATCCGCACGGCATGCTGACCACGCATGCCGAGACGCTCAATGCCGACCTGCTCGCCTTCGTGAAGGGCTGAACCCGACCGACAAGGGCCGAGGCGGTCACGGCGACCGTCTCGGCTTGCCTGCACTCGACGCATGCAAAGGTCAGCGTCCCCCGGCCCGCTGCGGGATGGCAGCTTCGGAGGCTGCAAACGCGGGGCCGTTCCCGCACCGCATGACGCGGCACAGGCAAACCGGCAGGAAAATCGGGATCGTGGAAGGATAGTGGTGGGCCGGGCCGGACAAATCCGAGAACATATATGTAATTGAGATTGTTATATAAGATAGTTGGCATCCTGCTCTACTTCCAAGCGGGAGCATTGACCATGGTGCCCGATCAGGCCGGTCTGCCGCTGAAAATCGTTGATGAACAAGGCTTGCGGCTCTTCCCGATCAGCCATGATCGTAGCCTAGTTGTATCCGCGGATCGGGAGCGTGAGGCCGTCGCGCTGATGTTAGGAGCGCGACAGATGGTCGGTCAGCCGCGCGACGGCCAACATCCCCGGATCATCCAGGCCAACGCTCTTCTCGCCATAGATGCGTGCCCGTCCGACCTTGCACCGAAGCGGCCGGAACGCATCGAGCGCAGATTGCGCTGCCACGACTGCCTTCGTGCCGAGCGTTGCGGGGTCGTCTTCCCCCTTGATCGCGTTCGCGACAGCTTCCAGAGCGTCGAGCACAGTCTTGTCGCCCAAGCTCGCTCCTCCGGCGGCTTGCATCTTCTCCACCGCGGCAAGCAGATGGTCACCGAGTGTGGCGTAAGAGCTCTCGCTCTGCCCGGCCAGGCGACGGGCCATGGTCGAAAGCCCAAGTGCGACGAGCGTCCCAAGGCTCGATCCGGTCGCACCTGCGGCCGTCCCCGCGACGGCGCCAAAGTAGGCGCCGAGATCCGGTGCTTCGGTGGGCGCATCCTGAGCGATCCGTTCGAACAGGCGACGCAGCATACCCCCCGTGTCGCCATCTCCGAGATGACCGTCGGCGACGTTGAGCTCCTGTTCCACCTGACGCAGGCCGACGACGGCACGCTCGAGCGCCTTGGCGACAGAAGCAACGTCCATTGCCATCGTCATACTCTCCAGAAAGGGCAGGACGCCGGCGCTTTCAGCAGCGCCTCCCGCCCCCTGTCCAATGTCAGGATGCTGATCGACAATCCCGCCATCTCCATCGAGGTCGTGAAGTTTCCCACGAGCGGCGCGACGATGGTCATGCCGGCTTCGGCAAGATTGCGGGCGACGCGGCGATAGACGATGAACTGTTCCTCGAGCGGCGTCGCACCCAGGCCATTCACCAGCACCGAGACACGCTCCCCACCGGCCCCGTCGGCGATCAGGCGCTCGATCATCTCGTCGACGATGTGATCGACCGCCTTCAGCGGAGCCCGCCAGATGCCGGGCTCGCCGTGGATGCCCATGCCCATCTCCATCTCGTCCTCGCCGAGACTGAAGCTCGGCGCCGCAGAGCCCGGGACCAGGCAGGGCGACAGCGCAATGCCGATTGTGCGGCAGTTTTCGACGGCCGAGCGGGCGGCATCGGCAACCTCCTCCAACGTGGCACCTTCGGCCGCCTTGGCGCCGGCGATCTTGTAGGCGTAGACGATGCCGGCGACGCCACGGCGCTTCTGCCTTTCGTCTGCGCCCGCACTGGCGATGTCGTCGGTGCCGAGCACCGTGTGCGTCTTGATCGCGGGCTCGACCATTTCGGCAGCCATCGCGAAGTTCATCTTGTCGCCACCATAGTTGCCGAACAGGCAGAGGACGCCACGCCCACCATCAGCCACCTCGATCGCCGCTTTGCAGGCAGCCACGGAAGGGCCGGCGAACACGTCGCCGATCGCGCAGCTATCGAGCAAGCCTTCACCGACATAGCCGGTGAAGAGCGGCAGATGCCCCGACCCACCGCCGGAGACCACGCCGACACGGCCCTCGACCTTGCCCGCACTCCGATGGACGACGCGCCCGCCTGGCCCTGAGCGGGCCAGAGCCGGATGAGCCGCGCACAATCCGTCGAGCATCTCGTCGACGAAGGCATCCGGCGCGTTCATGACCTTCTTCATCGGTTTCCCCTTGCCAGGCGTCTCTGAGCGTCTTCTCGCTTCGAACGCCGTTCAGGAAAACTGCAGAGAGACCGGCGCGAAGCCGGCGAACTCCGCACGGTACGCTTCGCCCGGCGCCCCGAAGACGATCCCCGTGAAGCTGCCGGTCGTAACGACCAGCCCTTCCGGCACGCCCATGCCGCGGCGCAATGCGTTGACCAGCGCCAATCCCCAACCGCAGGGATCACTCTGCGGATGTCCGCCCTCGCGTTCGAGCACGATCCCGCCATTGCGCATGAGGCGAACCGGCAACCGCGCGAAATCGAGCGCCGCCCAATCGACCACGGGCTCTCCGACCACAAGCCCGCCATTCGACATCAGGTCGCACAGGCGCTCGAGCGGCGGGGCAGCGCCGTAATCGGCGAAGCGGCTGCTGACGACCTCGATCGCCGGCAGGGCCACCACGCTCTCAACGAATTCGGCGAAGCTGTACGCTTCCTCGCGCGGCGGCAGCGACCGTTCGAACCGGAAGGCGATCTCGGCCTCGATGCCGAAGGGAGCAAGCCCGTTGCTCGGCAGCTCCACCGGCGAGGTGTGCAAGCGGCTGCGCAGGATGGGCGCACGCATCGGCTCGCCGGTGAGCGAGACTTTCCAGCCGGCGACCGGTTCGCCGAGCGCATCGACCAGCTCCGCCTGAATCCGCAGCGCCTGCGCGACGTCTGAAGGCGCCAATGTTGGGGGCATGCCAGGCGGGCGTGTCGCCGCTCGATGCGCGTCGAGCAGAAAGGCGACGGCAGGCGACGGCGCCCTCGTACCGAGACCGGAGTGCTTCGTCTCTGACATGCCTGTGTTGTCCGCTCCCACGGATGCCGCCTCGTTCATAAGCGGGCGGCTTCTCGCTCATCTTACTGAATGAGAGTTGCATGCCTTTCAATGAGATGCAAATGGATATAGTCTCAACCGCAAAGTACAATGAGGGAGGTCACATGCCGGCGTTCCGTCTGCGCAACCCCACCGAAATTCTGTTCGGCCAGCGGCAGGTCGCCGAGATCGGGCATATCATTCCGCCAGGCACCCGCGTCCTGTTCCTCTTCGGCGGCGGCAGCATCAAGCGCAACGGCGCCTATGAGCAGGCTATCGCCGCCCTGTCGGAATGCCATGTCGTGGAGTTCGGCGGGATCGAGGCCAATCCGGTCTACGAGACCATCCTCGAGGCAGCCGAGCTATGCAGGACCGAAGGCGTGGAATTCGTGCTAGCCGTCGGCGGCGGATCAGTCGTCGATGCCGGCAAGTTCCTGGCGACGATCGTCTCGCTGCACGATGTCGATGCCTGGGATTACCTGGCAGCCGGAAACCCGGCCAGAAGCGTCCTGCCGGTCGGCGCTATCCTGACGTTGCCGGCCACCGGCTCCGAAAGCAATCCGGTCTCCGTCATCAGCCATCGAAGCAAGCAGATGAAACTGCCTTTCGCGAACGAAGACGCCCGGCCGCGTTTCGCGGTGCTCGACCCGAACTTCATGGCGACCCTCGACCGTCGCCAGCTTGAGAACGGCGTCGTCGACGCCTTCACCCATGTGGTCGAGCAATACCTCACCATTCCAGCGAACACGCCGGTGCAGTTCGGCTTCAGCGAGACCTTGCTGCGCACGCTGATCGAATGGGGCCCGCGGCTGGTCGAGAAAAACGATCACGAAGCCCGAGAAACCATCCTGTGGGCAGCCAACCAGGCCCTGAACGGCCTGATCGGCGCCGGCGTGCAGCAGGATTGGTCGACCCACATGATCGGCCATGCCATCACCGCCGTCTGCGGACTCGATCACGCCCGCACGCTCACCCTCGTCATGCCCGCGCTGCTGCGCTACAAAAGCCGGGATAAGCAGGAGATGCTTCTCCGCTACGCCCGCAACGTCTGGGGCATAGAAGAACCCGATGCCGCATCGGCGGCTGAAGAGGCGATCACGAGGACTGAGGAGTTCTTTAGTCGCATGGGATGCCCGGTGCGGTTCGCCGCGATTGCTCCGATGGAGGCGACGCCGGACGCCATCGTCGCGCATCTCGAAAAAGCCGGCCAGACCGCACTCGGAGAGCGGGGCGACATCACGCCTAAGGATGTGCGCACGATCCTCGAGCTCGCCGCCTGAGCAGCGGATTCAGGCGTCGACGCGCGCCCGCGCCTGCTGGGAGATCACGGCGGCCGCCTCCTTGAGCGCCGCCACGATTTCCGGAAGGTGCCCTTCGGAATAGCGGAAGGCAGGAACCTGAAAGCCGATACTGCCGACAGGCTCCTGGCTGAAATTGAAGAACGGCACGGCGATGCCGATCGAGTTGAGCGTCCGGTGCGAATGGGTAGTCGCAAATCCGGAGGACCGGATTTCCGCGATGTGCGACCACAAGCCGTCCGGATCAAGCGGCGCGCCTTTCACATCGGGTGGGTTGGGGCAGGCAACCGCCCTCTCGATCTCCTCGTCTGACAGGTTCGCCAGCAGCACCCGCCCCAATGCTCCCCAGACCAGAGGCGACGCGCGATTGAGCTCGATGAAATAGCGCATCGGGTCCGGCGGCGCGGCGGACGTGGCGATGTACATCTGGAGCGCACGTCGTTCCAGCACCGTCAGCAGTGCCGTCTCGCCGAAGCGCTGGGCGAGTGTTTCGAGCAGCGGCTGCGCGATCCGGAGCAGCGGCTCCTGCCCTCCGAGCCGGCCGGCAATGCGAAACAGCTCCGGCCCCGGCGTGAAGGCGCCCTTCCGCGTCTGGGCCGCGAATTCCGCTTCAAGCAGTCGTCGCAACAGGCGGTGTGTCGTGCTGAATGGCCAGCCCAGATTCGCGGCGGCCTCCTTGGCGGACAGGTTCGGATGGTCCGACAGCAGGCTTATCAGCCGCAACACGCGGGAAATCGCGCCGATATCGGTCGTCTCGCTCATGCGAACTCTTCTAGCGAAGCTTCCCGTCGCCGAGAAGCGAAGTATTTTCCCCGAACGGAATTGACACATCTCATTGAACGAGATCAAATCCTATCAAATGAGAAATACGCCGCCGAACATCGACGGTGATCCGAGGAAACGATGATGTCTGCAGTTTTGGGTGACGGCGCGTTCCAGTTCGAGCCGCTCGACGGTTGGGCGAAGCCGCCCGCCGACATCGTGCTCGGAGAAGTCGCGGGCATCGCGATCGATGAGCGCGACCGTGTCTACGTCTTCAACCGCGGTGAGCATCCGATGGTCGTGTTCGACCGCGAAGGCAGCGTCGTCTCGACATGGGGCCACGACCTCTTCACCAAGGCTCACGGCGTCAACATCGCGCGCGACGGCGCGATCTACTGCACCGACGAGGGTACGCACACCGTCTGCAAATGCACGCTGGAGGGAAAGCTCCTGATGCGGATCGGCGTGCCGAACCAACCCGCACAGCCGATGAGCTGCCGCCCGTTCAACCGCTGCACCCACACGGCGCTCGGCAAGAACGGTGAGATTTTCGTGACGGACGGCTACGGCAACGCCGCCGTCCATAAGTTCGCGCCCGATGGCCGGCACCTCTCGACATGGGGCGCGCCGGGGTCGGACAAGGGGCAGTTCAACCTGCCGCACAACATCGTCACGGACGAGGACGGGCTACTCTACGTGGCCGACCGCGAGAACCACCGCATCCAGATTTTCGACGGCGACGGGCGCTATCAGGGACAGTGGAACAATCTTCATCGCCCGAGCGCGCTCTACATGACGCCGGGCCCCTGCCCTCACTGCTTCGTTGGCGAGATCGCGCCCTATATGGCGGTCAACCGCGACACGCCCAACCTCGGCCCACGCGTCACGATCCTGTCTTCCGAAGGCGAACGCATCGGCCGGCTGGATAGCCAAGGAGGACCCGGCACCGGCTCGGCGCAATTCACCTCTCCGCATGCAATCGCGGTCGACTCGCATGGCGACCTCTATGTCGGTGAGGTCACCGTCTCGTCCTGGCCTTCCCTCTTTCCGGGCCAGCCGCTTCCCAAACGCCTCAATTCACTGAAGAAGTTCCGCAGGTTGCCTGCGCAATCCTGAGCGCGGAGCCGCGCTTTCGCGACCTCGTCAACAAAAAAACAAGCACACCAGGGAGGACACCATGCCATTGAAGATCGCCTTGTCACTCGCGGCCGGACTGGTTCTCGCCACCGGCGCGCAGGCCCAGGATTTCCCGATCAAGGGGCGTCCGATCGTGACCATCGTGCCGTCGACGGCGGGGGGTGGAACGGATACGGCCGCGCGCGTCGCCGCCCCGCTTCTCGAGAAGGAGCTCGGCGTGCCGGTCGAGGTCGTCAACAAGCCCGGAGCCTCGATGCAGATCGGGCACACCGAGGGGGCCAACGCGCGCAAGGACGGCCATACGCTGACCTGGGTCGTCCTGCCGACGGCCGCCAGCATCTATCTCGACGCCGAGCGCCAATCCTCCTTCAAGCGCGACAGCCTGACGCCGATCGCCCTCTATTACGGCGCACCGTTCGGCATCGTGGTGAAGGGTGACAGCCCTTACAAGTCGCTGAAAGACCTTGTGGAGGCCGCCAAGGCCGCGCCGGGCAAGGTGCGCAGCGGCACGACAGGGTTCATGTCGTCCGGCCATTTCGCCAATATCGCCTTCCAGCAGGGTGCCGGCGTGCGGATGGCCACCGTCAACTTCCAGGGCGGCGGCCCGCAGCTCACGGCCGTCCTCGGCGGCCATATTGACGTCGGCTTCAACTCGATCGGCGAGCTCCTCACGCAGCACAAGGCGGGCAGCATTCGCATCATCGCCGTCATGGACGAGACCCGGTCCGAGCTGATCCCCGACGTGCCGACGACCAAGGAGGCCGGGTTTGAAGTCGCACCCATCGGCTCCGACATCGGCCTCGCCGCTCCGGCCGGAACCCCTCAGCCGATCATCGACCGCGTCAACGCAGCCATGGCGAAAATCACCCAGGACCCAGCCCTGAAGGCGCGGATGCTGGAGCTCGGGAACACGGTCAAGTATCTCGACAGCAAGGACTATGGGAAGTTCTGGGATGCTGTCGACGCGCGGTTCAAGCCGTTGATCGACGAGGCTAAGAAGCAAGGCAAGTAAAGCACCAAGACTGCACTGCCCGACAGCGGGCCGGCAAAGCCGGCCCGCCAACGCCAGGGTGGACCGCGGCGGGAGGGATTGATGACGACCAGACGGCTGTTTCAGACGGGTGGCTGCATCGTGATGGCAGGGGCTGCAGCTTTGCTCCATGCCTCGATGCAGATGCCTTATATGACATCGCTCGGCCCGGGCCCGGGGTTCTTCCCATATTGGCTGTCGATGATTCTGCTGCTGCTCGGCGCGGTCATGCTGATCCAGGCGTTCACCGAGTCGCCGCGGGCATTACCGGAGGATTTCTGGCCGGCAGAGGGCGGCTTCCGGCGGGTACTGGTCGTGCTCGGAGCGGTCGCGCTGGCGGCGGCCGGGCTCAACCAAGCAGGCTTCGGCCCCACCATGCTGGTCGTCAATCTGATGTTGCTGCTCGCCCTCGGCGTCCGGAAGCCGCTCCCCTTGCTGGCCACGGCGCTGGCGGGAAGTTTCGGCGTCTATTTCGTCTTCACCCATTGGCTGGGAGTGCAGCTTCCCGCCGGCACGCTCTTCAACTGACGATCGGGCTGCGCGCGTGGACACTCTTTCGCTTCTCCTCGGCGGCTTCGCCACAGTGCTGCAACCGAGCAATCTCGGCTTTGCTTTTCTGGGCTGCCTGCTCGGCACGATGGTTGGCGTGCTGCCTGGAATCGGCCCAGCAGCGGGCACCGCCATCCTGATCCCAGTCACCTCTGCGCTCGACCCGACGGGCTCGATCATCATGCTGGCGGCGATCTATTACGGCGCAATGTACGGCGGCACGATCACCTCGGTTCTGGTCAATACGCCGGGCGAGGCGGCCTCGGCCGTCACCTGTCTCGACGGCTATCAGATGGCGCGAGCGGGACGAGCCGGCCCGGCTCTTGCCGTCGCTGCGATCGGCTCGTTCATCGGCGGGCTCGTCGCGACGGCCGGGCTCGTCGTGCTGGCGCTGCCGCTGACCCGGCTCGCGCTGACCTTCGGGCCGCCCGAGATTTTCGCGCTGCTCGTCGTCGGTCTCGCTCTGGTGACGGCTCTGGCCAGCCAATCGATGGTTCGCGCGCTGATCGCCGCCGTGCTCGGCATGCTGATCGCCCAGGTCGGCATAGATCCGGTTATGGGGACGAACCGCTTCACCTTCGGCTGGCCCGAGCTGTTCGACGGCTTCAGCATCGTTGCTGTGGTGATGGGGCTGTTCGGCCTCGGCGAGATCCTCTCGAATGTCGAGGCAAAGACGAAGAACGTCTTCGCCTCGCGGGTCGGCTCGCTCTATCTCTCGCGGCAGGATACTAGGGACTCCGCGGGGCCGATCGCGCGCGGCACCTTCATCGGCTTCTTCCTGGGCCTGATCCCGGGTCTGGGCTCGATGATCCCCACCTTCCTGTCCTATGCGGTCGAGAAGCGCATCTCGAAGACGCCCGAGAAATTCGGCACCGGCATGATCCAGGGGGTGGCCGGCCCGGAAACGGCGAACAACTCCTACGCCAATGCGGCGCTGATACCACTGTTCACCCTGGGAATACCGAGCTCGCCGACGATCGCGGTCCTCATGGGCGCCTTCATGGTCAACGGCTTGATCCCCGGCCCGACGCTTTTCACCGAGCATCCTCAATTTGTCTGGGCGGTGATCGCAAGTCTCGTCGTCGGCAATGCGATGTTGCTCGTGCTGAACCTGCCGTTGATCCCGCTCTGGGTCAGGCTGCTGCGCGTCCCCTACCCGATTCTCGTCATGGTCATCGTCGTTTTCTGCGTGATCGGGGTCTACTCGATCAACAACAGCGTCTTCGATATCTGGGTCATGCTCGGCTTCGGCATTCTCGGCTACGCGCTCAAGAAGTTCGACATCCCTGTCGCGCCGCTCGTCCTGACGCTGGTCCTGACGCCGCTGATGGAGCGGGCGCTGCGGCAATCGCTCGAGATGTCCGGCGGCGAGTTCGGCATCTTCGCCGAACGGCCGCTTGCGCTCGGCCTGCTTGCGCTGGCGGCTGCGGCAATCGCCCTCTCCTCGCTTCGATCGTTGCGGGCGCTGAAGGTCGACAGCGAAGTGTGACAACCGAAAGGGGCACGCCATGGATCTGGGTCTTGCAGGAAAGGTCGCCATCATCACGGGCGGCGGCGAAGGCATCGGCTATGCCGCCGCCTCGCGGATCGCGGCGGAGGGAGGCAAGGTCGTGATTGTCGGTCGCCGCCGGGAAATCCTCGAACAGGCGGCAACGGCCATCGCGAGCGAGGGAGCGGGTGAAGCTCTTCCCATCCCGATCGACATCACGACGCCGGACGCCGCATCCCGCATCGTGTCGGCGGCACATGAAGCCTTCGGTCGGGTCGACATTCTCGTCAACAACGCCGGCGTCTCGATGGCCAAGCCTTTCGAGCAGGTCACGGATCAGGACTGGCGTGCCGATTTCGACCTGAAGCTCTGGGCCGCGATCGCGCTCGCACGCGAGGTGATTCCGCATATGCGCGCGCGCGGCGGCGGACGCATCGTCAACGTCACCAATCTCGACGGCCGTACGCCCGGCGCCGGCAAGATGCCCACCAGCATCGCGCGAGCCGCCGGCATCGCCTTCACGAAGGGGCTGTCAAAGGACCTCGCCGCCGACAACATACTGGTCAACACCGTTTGCATCGGCTTCATCCGGAGCGGCCAGCACGAGCGGCGCTTCAGCCGCTCGGCCAATATTTCAGACGCCGCGGCCTTGGACGGGCTTTACGCCAAGGAAGCGACGCAGCGTGGCATTCCGCTGGGCCGCGTCGGTGACGGCGCCGAAGCCGGCGACGTCATCGCCTTTCTGGCCTCTGCGAGGGCGAGCTACGTCACAGGCGTGGCGATCAACATCGACGGCGGCCTTTCGGCCGTCGTCTGATTTGCCCGGGCAGGATCGCCCCTCGGGGCCATCCGGCCATGGCCGGCACGAGCGTTGATGGCGTTGGGAGTTCCAGCCATCAACGCCACGCAGCTCTAGGACACCGCTCTCAGTCGAGCTTGACGTTGGCCGACTTCACGACGGCGGCCATCGCGTCGAACTCTTTCATCAGATAGGTCTGCGCCGCGGCCGGCTCGCTGGCGACCACCGTCAGGCCGCGATTGGTCGCGAACTCCTTGAACTTGTCGCTCTTCAGGAACTTGTTCACGGCCGTCCCGATGCGCGCGGCGACCTCGTCCGACATCTTTGCCGGCGCGATCAGACTGTACCATTCGGTCAGCGCGAAATCCTTCAGCCCGGAAGCCTCGCTCATGGGCGGCAGGTCCGGCACGAAGGCGCTGCGCTCCGGGGTGCTGACCGCCAGTGCCCGCAACTGGGGCAGATGCGGCTTTATCGAGCCATAGGGTCCGAGGATGGCCTGGATACGGCCCGCGAGCAGGTCGACATAAGCCTGGTTGATGCCAGCATAGGGCACATGCTCGATATCGAGCTTCGCGTCGCGCTTGAGCACCTCGAGCATGAGATGCGGCGCCGTCGCCATGCCGGCCGAGCCCCAGTTCAGCTTGCCGGGATTGGCGCGCGCATAGGCGATGAGCTCGGGTACTGTCTTGGCCGGCACATCGGGATGCACCGCGAGGATATTGGGGATGGAGGCCATCACGCTGATGCCACGGAAATCCTTGCGTGGATCGTAGATTGCGTTGCTGCTGACAGAAGGCAGGATCAGATTCTGCAGCGTCTGAACGCCGAGCGTATGGTTCGCATTGCCCTTAGCCACGGCAGCCATGGCAATAGCGCCGGCGGAGCCGGGACGGTTTTCGACCACGATCGGCTGGCCGAACTCGGCCTGCAGGTATTCCTGCATGACGCGCGGCAGGGCGTCGGCGACACCGCCGGGCTGGAACCCGACGACGATGGTGATCGGCTGTGTCGGCCAGTTCTGAGCCTGCGCGCTTCCGGAAAGCCCGAGCGCCAGAGCGGCTGCTGCTAAGAGCAATGTCCTGCGATACATCTTCTTCCTCCCATCGTTTCAAGATCGAAATTTTTGTTGGCTTTGCACTCTGTCGTGCAAAACGACCTGTGCAGCCGGCGGCCGCCAGGGTTGCGCCTTGTCAGGGCGCTTCAGTGAACGCCTCCTCTCTCGTCTTGCGGAAAGCCGGCATCACGACCATCACCAGCAATGCAGCAGCGATCGCTAGAAGCACCGCCGAGATCGGGCTGGTGACGAAGGTCGCGGGGTCCCCCTTCGACAGCAGCATCGCGCGGCGCAGGTTCTCTTCCATCAAAGGCCCGAGCACGAAGGCCAGCAAAAGCGGCGCGGGCTCGCAGCCCCATTTCAGGAACGCGTAGCCGACGACGCCGAACACCACGAGGAGCCCGACCTCGAACACGGAATTGTTCAGCGAGTAGACGCCGATGCAGCAGAAGATCAGGATCGCCGGGAAGAACAGCTGATAAGGAATCTTCAGCAACGCGACCCAGACGCGGATCAGCGGCAGGTTGATGATCACCAGCATGACGTTGCCGATCAGCATGGACGCGATCAGGCCCCAGAACAGGTCCGGGTTTTGCGTCATGACCTGCGGACCCGGCTGGATGCCGTGGATCATCATCGCGCCGGCCATCAGCGCGATCACCGGGTTGGCCGGTATGCCGAGGGTCAGCAATGGGATGAATGAAGTCTGCGCTCCGGCATTATTGGCGCTTTCGGGAGCGGCCACGCCTTCGACTGCGCCCTTGCCGAAACGCTGCGGCTCTTTGGACAGCTTCTTCTCGAGCGTGTAGGCGGCAAAGGCCGACAGCATCGCGCCGCCGCCCGGCAGGAGGCCGAGCAGTGAGCCGAGCGCCGTGCCGCGCAGCGCTGCAGGGGCCGAGCGCCGGAAATCGTCGCGCGACGGCCAGAGCCTGCCGATCTTCTCGCTGACGAGCACCCGATTCTCGGGGTTCTCGAGATTCTTGACGATCTCGCCGACGGCAAAGAGGCCCATCGCCAGCGGAACGAAGCCGATTCCGTCGTTGAGTTCAGGAATCCCGAGAGTCATGCGCGGCACACCCGAATTCACGTCGGTGCCGACCATCGAAAGCAGAAGACCGAAGACGATCATGCCCAGTGCCGAGATGATCGAGCCTTGCGCCAACACGATTGCCGCGATCAGCCCGAGTACCATCAGCGAGAAATACTCTGCCGGTCCGAACATCAGCGCGACCTTCGCCAGCGGCGGGGCGAACAGCGCGATGAAGAAGGTCGCAAACACGCCGGCAGTCAGCGAGACCAGCGCCGCGACGGCGAGCGCCGGCCCAGCCCTGCCCCGGCGCGCCATCTGGTAGCCGTCGAGGCAGGTCACGACCGCCGAGTTCTCGCCCGGCAGATTGACCAGGATCGCCGTGGTCGAACCACCATACTGCGCGCCGTAATAGATGCCTGCGAGCATGATCAGCGCCGAGACCGGCGGCAGGTAGAAGGTCACAGGCAGCAGCATCGCCACGGTTGCGACAGGCCCGAGCCCGGGCAGCACGCCGATCAGCGTACCGATCAGCGCGCCGATGAAGCAGTAGAGCAGATTGGTCGGCATCATCGCGATGCCGAGGCCACCTAGAAACTGTGGGAAGACGTCGAGCATGTCCTGCCTCTAGAAGCCAAGCGCCGGCCAGAGCGGCATCGGCAATCCGAGGGCCTTGACGAAGGTCAGCCCGGTGAAGGCGGCGAGCCCGATGGCGAGGACCAGCGCATGCTTCCAGTTCGTCGTCCTGTCGCCGAGGCAGGCGACGAGCGTGACCGCAACCACCGCTGCGACCAACCCGATGCGCTCGACGCCCATGAAGACGAAGACCGCGACCGAGACCGCGATCAGCGGCCGCATAGCCCAGGCCGTCAGGCCCGGCCCCTCGACCAGCAGGCCGCGGGTCGCGATGACAGCGCCGAAGCCGACCGACAGCCAGCCCAGCAGACGCGGCACATATCCCGGCCCCATCCGCATGGCGATGCCCGGCCGCAGTTCACTGGTCAGCCAGAGCGCCGTCAGCCCCGCGGCGAGCAGGAACAGCCCGAATGCGAGGTCGGTCCCGCATTTGACCTTCGGCAAGGTCGATGCCCGCATGTCCCCGCCCCTCAATAGGGAAGCGTGATCGGGCGGGCCATCAGCTCGCGCATGCCCGTCAGCAGCACCTGATTGATCCAGGCGACCTTCATGAAGTCCTCGCGAATGCGCTTGCCGGCCCCCCGGATTCGCTCCGAGGCCTGCGCCACCTGTCGCTGGACCTCCGCATGGGCGGGCTCGCCGGGATAGCCGAGGGCCTGCGCGAGATCGTTGAGGCCGAAGCTGAGATAGTCGACGCCGGGCAGCGCCGCGATCTCGTGGGCCGCCTCGAGCCCGGCCACGCTCTCGATCATGATGCCCACCGAGATGTCTTCGTTGACGTCGGCAAGATGTCGCGGCAGATCATCGATGGCGAGGTAATAGGGCCTGCCGCCGCCGAAGGAGCGGCTGCCGCGCGGCGAGAAATAGATGGCGTCCAGCGCCTCCTGCGCGTCGGCGACAGAGTCGACATGCGGCACCACGATGCCGCGCACGCCCCGATCGAGGAAGCGGGTGATCGTGGCAGCCGTTCGGTCCGGCACGCGGGCGATGGGCACGAGGTCGTGGCGCTCGGCGGCGAGGCAGGCGATCTCGACATCCTTGAGATCGAACGCACCGTGCTCGCCGTCGATATAGATGAAGTCGAGGTCGAGCGAGGCGAGGATCTCGATCACCGGCGGCGCGGCGAAGGTCATATGACAGCCTCGGATCGTGGTGCCGGATGCCGCCGCCCGCTTCACCGCATTGGGGCGCAACCGCAATCTGCCATGGTTCATATCGTTCATCTCGGGATCCCCGGGGACGGAAGGAATGCTGGGAAGGGCTCAAGCGCCGTCGGTCAGTGGGCGGATCGGTGTGCCGTCTAGAAAGGCGAGGACGTTCTCGATCGATTGCCGGTAGAACACCGAGAAATTCTCGCGCACGCAGTAGCCGAGATGCGGCGACAGGATGGTGTTGGGCGCGTCGAGTAGCGGGTGGCCTCGCGGCAGCGGCTCTTGATCGTAGACGTCGAGCGCTGCAACGATCCGGCCGGCGCCCAGCGCCTCGAGCAGAGCCGCCTCTTCGATGAGTGGCCCGCGCGATGTATTGACGATGACCGCGCCCGGCTTGAGCAGTGCGATCTCGCGCGCGCCGATGATACCCCGCGTCGCCGGCGCCAGCACCATGTGCAGGCTGACGATGTCGGCACGCCGCAGCAGCTCGTCCTTTTCGGCGAAGATCGCACCGCCTGCCTCCGCCCGTTCCTGCGTTAGGTTCGGGCTCCAGGCCAGGACCGTCATCCCGAGCGCCTTGCCATAGCCTGCCACCCGCGAGCCGAGCTTCCCGAGGCCGACCAGACCCAGCGTCTTGCCGCGCAGGACGAAGCCCGGCGCTATGCCGGCCTGGAAGCGCCCGGCTCGGATGGCGGCATCGCCGGCGGCGACCCGGCGAGCGCCTTCCAGCATCAGCAGCAGCGCGAGTTCGGCCGTGGCCGAGCCATCCTCGCCGGCCTCGGTCCGCGTCACGACGATCCCGCGTTCGGCAAGCGCCGAAAGATCGACAGACTTGTTGCGTGCGCCGGTCACGCTCAGCATACGCAACTTCGGCAGGCGCGCGATCAGGCTGGCGGGAAACGGCGTACGCTCGCGCATCGACAGCACGATATCGAAGTCGGCCAGCCTCGCGGCGGCGGTGTCCTCGTCCGGCAGCGCATCCTCGAAGAAGGTTATCTCGGCGCGCCCGGCGAGCGTGCTCCAGTCGGCGCTCGACCTCGCCGCGCCCTGCCAGTCGTCGATGACGGCGGCCCTGATCGTCATGTGGTTCCTTTCAATCCTGATCGGCCGAGCGAGCGCCCGCTTCGCGGCTACGCCCCTCTGAGGGCAGCCGTACACTTGTCGAGCCAGGCTTGGCCGATCTTCGGCGCGAACTGCGCGTAGACCGGCTCCGTCGCCTTGACGAACAGCGCGAGGTTGTCCGGCGAGATGTCGTTCACCTTCACCGCCTTCTCGAGCGCTGCGCGCGCCCGCGCGATATCTTTCGGCTGCGCCTCCCATTGCCAGTCCATGGCGCTCTTCATCGCCTGGCCGACCATGGCCTGTTCCTCGGGCGAGAAGGATTTCCAGGTCGCCGGGCTCATCGCGACGAGGAAGAAGTCGGTGGTGTGTGCGTCGAGCGAGACGAAGGGCGCGACCTCGTGCAGCTTCTGGTCGATGAGGTCCGGCAGCGGGAACTCGAACCCGTCGACGACGCCTTGCTGCAACGCGAGGTAGAGTTCGGATGGGTCCATCGCGACGGGGCTCGCACCGAGCGCCTTGAAGGTCGCCATGTGAACCTCGTTGTTGATGACGCGCAGCTTGAGCCCGGTCGTGTCCGCCGGCTTGTGAACCGCCCTCACGCGGTTGACGATGTGGCGCTGGCCCATGAACCAGTAGCCGAAGACCCTGAGGCCGGCCGCCTCGGTCATCCGCGCGATCTCGGCGCCGATCTCACCGTCGAGCGCGGTGCGCAGCTTCTCCTGCGAACCCACGAGATAGGGCAGCGCGAAGACGTTCATCTCCTTGACGAAGCTGGAGTACCAGGCCGGCACAGCCATGCTGAAATCGAGCGAGCCTGCCTGCACGGACTGAAGCATCTCCGAGATCGGCCCGAGCTGCGAGCTCGGGAAGCCCTGCAGGCGCAGCTTGTTGGAGGACAGCCGCGCAAGCTCGTCGCCGAACCGCTTGATCGCCTCGCTGTAGACGGCATTCGGCGGAGCCGTGTGTCCGAAGCGCAGCCGCCTCGGCGACTGACCGATCGCTGGCATCGACAGGCCGAGCAGGCCCGCGCCTGCGGCGGCGCCGAGTTTCAGGGCGTCGCGGCGGCCGATCCCGCCCGCCCCCTTCGGCATCTTTCTATCCACCATATCTTCCTCCCGCTGCGCCTTGTTTGATTGGAACGGTCAGGACCGGACGACCTCCGGCAGCCACGTCGTCAGGCCAGGGACGAACACCATCAGCAGGACGACGAGCACGAGCCAGAAGACGAATGGCAGGATCGCCAGCGACAGCCGCTCGACCGAGATGTTCATGAGGCTCGCCGTCATGAACAGGATCACGCCGGCGGGCGGATGGACGATGCCGACCATCGAGGCGACCACGAAGATCAGTCCGAACTGAACGTCGGGAACGCCGTACTGCGCGGCGATCGGCGCCAGGAGCGGCGCAACCGCCACCATGATCGGCACGGCATCCATCACCATGCCGAGCACCAGCAACGCGGCGACGACCAGCAGCAGGAAGACCGTCGGGCTGTCAGTGAACGCGGTAAGCAGGTCCGCGAGCGTTTGCGTGACGCCCTCGAAGGTGAAAAGCCACGAGATCAGTGCGCCCGTCGCAAGCAGCATCCCTACGACCGAGCTGATCATCGCGCTGTAGACGACGGCATCGTAGATGTCGCGAAATCGAAGACGCGGCTTGGACAGGAAGCCGATGAGCAGCGTGTAGACCACGCCTACCCCCGCCGACTCCGTGACGGTGAAAATACCCAGCACGATGCCGCCCACGATGATCACGGGCAGGAGCAGCAACGGAACGACCGCGATGGTTTGACGTACCAATTCGCGAAACGGCGGGCGCTCCGTGACCGTTCCGTATCCATGGCGGCGCGTCGTGTACCAGGTCATCACCATGAAGCCGGCCGTGAACAGCAGGCCGGGGATGATCGCCGCGATAAAGAGCGAGCCCACCGAGACGTTGCCGACCGACATCGCATAGATGATCATCGCCAGGCTCGGCGGAATGATCGGCCCGATGACCGCAGTCGCCGCCGTGAGCGCCGCGCTGTACATCACCGGATAGCCGGCACGCACCATCAGCTGGATCTGTACCCGCCCCGTGCTGGCGATGTCCGAGACCGCGGTGCCGCCGGCACCGGCGAAGACCAGCGACTGCAGGACGTTGAGATACGCCATGCCTCCCCGCCAGCGCCCCAGCAGCATCTGGAGCCACACGACCATGCGCGGCAGCATGCCTGCGCGATCGGCGAGTATGCCGAGCATTGTGAACAGAGGAATTGCGAGAAGTGGAAAGGAGCCCAGCGAGGAGTAGAATCTTCGCGTCAGGATGGTCGGCTCCATCCCCTCCCAGAAGAGCATGAAGGTGGAGGTGGCGAAACCCATGCCGAAGGCGACCGGCATGCCGATCAGCAGGGTCAGCAGGAAAAGAATTCCGACGACTGGCAGCATCATGGAGCGGCGCGCTCCGATGGTGCGAAACGGTCCAGCAGCATCAGGACGAGCTGATGGTAGATCAGCAGCGTGAAGCCCACCGGCATGGCGAGGAAGGCCCAGAACAGGCTGAGATTCAGCGCCGGGTCGTTCTGACGGGCCGCTGGCCCGAGCGAGACGACGCCGCTCCACAGCATCTGGGCGAAAAAGCCGAGCGCGACGAGTTGGGCGACGACTCGAACGACGCGATAGGTCCGGAATGGCAGGCTCTTCGCGACCAGTTCGAAACCGACATGGCTGCCTTGCCGCAGGGCGAGCCCGGCGCCGAGCAGGAAGAACCACAAGAGCAGGAACTTGGCGGCAGCACTGACGAAAAGCGATGAGGCGCCAAAGGCGTAGCGCGCGACCACGTCATAGGCGATCAAGAGGGTGAACAGCACGCCAGCCCCTACGAGCACCACCTCCGTCGCCTTGATGAGCGCGCGATCCATGCTGCGCAGCGCGGCAGGCAAAAGCGCGAGCTGCTCCTGAACCTGCATGTTCCAGGTCCGCTCTTCAGCTCCCCATGCCTCTGCGGTGCCGTCCTGGCTGTTATCCCCCATGCCCTCTCCCGGCGATCGCCGGCCTTCTTTTCGTTACTTCGACCCTCGATGACCCGCCGCAGCGCCTTATCCGGCCAAGAGGTCCACCACTTCGCCCCTCACGGCGCATGCGCGAGCAGAAAGTCGCGCGTGCGATTCATGGCGGCGTCCCGATACCCCTCGCCTTTCCAGGGAGCGATGACCTCCGCCTTCGTCAGCCGTTCGAGATCGGCCGACACGGAAGCCGGGTGCATGGTGTCGTCGCCTGGCATGAGAAGAGACGGCACGCCGCAGCGCCCCGTGAACTCGCGCGTCACGCTGAAGATGAAGTCGGTCGCGAACATGTTCCGGGCTGCGGCTTGCAGCAGCGCCGGCTCGACTCCCGGCCGCTGTACCAGCTTCTCCATCCATTGCCGGACCTCGTCATCGACCGCGTCGCGGTTGGTGTCGGACAGACCGATGGGATTTTGCAGGACCTGCGCCGATACCGTTCCAGGGGCGGCTTGTTCGAGCGCCAGCGCAAACGAGACGCCGATACAGCCCCCCATGACGTGACAACGGTCGACGCCGAGATGCTTCAGCAAGCGGAGATGATCGGCCGTATAGGATGCCCACCCATAGTCGGGACCGACCTCGGCCCAGGACGCCCCGGCATTGCGAACATCGAGGGCAATAACTCGGAAATGCGGCTCGAGCACCGGGATGGGGTCGCGCCAGGCTTGCGGCACGCCGGGCTTGGCGGGATTGGATCGCCAGCGTTCGATCCGGGAGCTCAGGAAGCCCGGCGCGAACAGTAGGACGGGATAACCGTCTTCCCTACCGGAAAGCTCGTAATGGAGCTCCCCCTCATCGATCGGTATCCTGGCCATCGTGCCTGCACTCCCCGACACCGGCGCTCGCGCGCCTTGCGTCGATCCTCCACGCGCGGGCATCGGCCGTGAGAAGTCCGATCCCGCTACAGGCGCATCGTTCACGGAGCCCGGATGTCTATGACCGAGAACCGTGCTTCGCCGTTGGGACCATCGATAACAGCTTGAAAGCCGCTTAAAAAATCGATTGTTTATGGGACTTATGATAACCTGAGACTATCATGAGCATTACCCTTTCGCAGGTCCGCGCGTTCGAGCGCGTCGCCCGTCTCGGCAGCTTCCACGCCGCTGCGAAACATGTCGGCATCACGCAACCGAGCATCTCCCAACGCATAAAGGATCTGGAGCACACCCTCGGCGTCGAGCTCTTCATCCGCAACGGGCCGCGCGTTTCACTGAGCTCAGACGGCCATGCGCTGCTGGAACACGCCGACCGGCTGCTAGAGAATGCGGACGATATGATCATGCGCTTCAAGCGCCGTGACCCGTTGCTCGGGCTCCTGCGCATCGGAGTCAACGAGAGCTTCGGCCTGGTGTGCCTGACCGACCTGATGCGCAGGCTCGAACGGCATTACCCGAAACTGAAGACATCCGTCATCGTCGGCGACACCAGCAAGGTCAGCGGCCTGCTGAACGATCACCAGCTCGACCTCGCCGTCATCTCGGAGGCTGGCGTCGCGAGCCATGTCCATCGCGTGCCGGTCGGCCGGAACGAGCTCGCCTGGATGGCAAGCGGCGATATAGAACTCCCGTCCGGGCCGTTGACGCCGGCCCAGATCGCGGCGCACCACCTCATCGTCAGCCCACAGACCGCGCGCCTCCACACCACCATGACAAACTGGTTCGCGCGCGCTGGCGTCGTTCCCGAGCGGGTCAGCACCTGCGACAGCTTATCGGTCACGATATTGATGATCCGGAGCGGCTTCGCGATCGGCCTCGTCCCGGTCCGCGTGGTGGCCGACGAACTTGCACAGGGCAGGATGGTGACCATCCCCGTCACGCCGACCATAGGAGCGCACGAGGTCTCGCTCTGCTACCAGATCGCACAACTGGGGCCGAATCTACAGGCGATCGTCGATCTGACCAGGGAGCTGATTGTTCATCACCAGCTTTTCAAGTAGCGGGTCTGGCGAGATCCGAGGAGCGCTTCCGATACCATAAAAGCACGGCCGAACGGCTCGCTGAACAGCATGCCTGTCTTCGAACGGCACGGTCTACCGCTATTACAAGTGCGCCTCAGCCATCAACAATGGCGCCGGTACGTGCAAGCTTAAGGCTATCTCTCGCGACGCCGCCGAAAACCGGGTGATGAGCGAACTCGTCGCATGGTTCATGACTCCTGATGGGATTGCCGGAATTCTGGCCGCCCTGCACCAACGTAGAGCTTCGAAACAGGAACGGTCCATCGCCGCATCGCCCAACTGCAGCACGAGGCCGTCGAAGCGGAGAAGGCGCTCCAGAATCTCTACCTTGCAATCGAATCCGGCATTCTCGATGCCGCCGAGCCCCCGCTCCAAGGCCGCGTGAAGGACATCCGGAAGAAGCGGGATAACGCTCAGGACGCGTTTAAGCGCGCCCGGGTCAATTTCGTCGACCAGTCCATGTTCGATGCGCAGGTCGTGGAAAAGTTTCAGCAGGCTCTGATCGAGCGGCTCTCCAATGGATCGGTCGAGGGCCGCAAAGTCTGGCTCAGTGCAATCGTCGGCGCCATCATCGTCGAACCCGGAAAATCCGCGTTATCGGCAAAAACGGCAATTTTGAAAGTAACTTGCGAAGCCAAGCCGCCGGTCGCGTCCCGGTTCGCAGTTCTGATCGGAAGTGGTGGGGGAAGCAGGACTCGAACCTGCGAAGGCATAGCCAGCGGATTTACAGTCCGCCCCCTTTGCCGCTCGGGACATTCCCCCGCCTGCGCCCTTGATCGGCTCTGTGAGCCCAGGGCCACCGATATGTCACTTTCGCGACGACCGGTAGGCGCGGCCGGACTTATGGTGACCGGGCCGCGCCCTGTCAACGGCAAAAAGACCGATGATGCGAATTCGTTGTGAAGGCGCCACGAGCCATCCCGGAAAACCGCTCACTTCGAGGCGCGCAACCGGTCGAGCAAAAAGCTGACCCGCTCGGCGACGCTCGCACGGGGCAGTTCGACGAGCGCATAGCCGTAGCGGGGATAGGTTGCAGCCATCGCCGCATAGGTGCGCCCCGCCTCGGCGAAATCCTGCTTGCGCTCGGCGTCCTGGCTGAAGATCTCGCGCCAGGGCGGCGCGATGAAGACCATGCGGTTGTAGCGCAACGACTGGGCCGCCCGCTCGACATGTTCGGGAATCGGCAAGCCGCAGAGCGCCAGATATCCCGCGATATCAGGAATGCCGCGGTCGAAAAAGACGCGTTCCCCCGCCGCAGCGGCCTCGGCATGGCCGTGCATGTCGGCCGCCAGCATCAGCCCGGCGAACAGGGCGGGATCGACCCAGGGCAGTCCCCTGCCGCCGATCGCCTGCTGGTCGCGGATGATCGCGCGCCCGGCCTCGGGCCGCACTGCATGGCCGCCCGCCGCCAGCGCCTCGATCAGGCTCGTCTTGCCCGCTCCCGGCCCCCCGGTGATCACGATCAATCGGTCGGTCTCGTCTGGCATCATGCGTCCTTTCCGCGTGGATGTGTTGGCTAAAGGCCGGTTCGCGCTGGCCAAGCGCGTCGCGCCGTGGCACGGCAATCCGGCAATCACTGGAGAGAGCGATGGCTCCGCCGTTCCGCCCGAAACATGCCAGGCCCGCTGGGGGCAGACAGGGCGCCCGCCGTAGCGACGGTCCGCCACCGCACCGGCCGGGCGATATCGACGAGGCCGTGCTCTACGGCGTGCATCCGGTCGTCGAGGCGCTGAAGAATCCGCAGCGCCGCCACAGGCGCCTGCTCGCCACCGAGAATGGCCTGCGCCGCCTGCAGGAGCAAATCGATCCTTTGCCGCTCCAGGCCGAGATCGTACGCCCCTCCGAGATCGACCGCCTGCTGACACCTGATTCGGTGCATCAGGGCCTCTACCTCGTCTGCGATCCCCTGCCCTCGCCCGATCTCGACAGCCTGCCGGACGACGCCGTCGTGCTCGCGCTCGACCAGATCACCGATCCGCACAATGTCGGCGCCATCCTGCGTTCGGCCGCCGCCTTTGCCGCGGCAGCGGTGATCGTCACGATCCGCCATTCCCCGGCCGCGACCGGGGTGCTCGCCAAATCCGCCTCGGGCGCGCTGGAGCATGTGCCGCTGATCGCCGTGCGCAATCTCGGCGACGCCCTGGAGACGCTGGGCAAGCGCGGCTTCCTGCGCGTCGGCTTCGATTCGGATGGCGATGTCGCCCTCGATGACGTCGCGTTGCGCCGCCCGCTGGTGATGGTGATGGGCGCCGAGGGCAAGGGCCTGCGCCAGCGCTCGCGCGAGCTCTGCGACCATGTCGCGCGGCTCGAGGTGCCCGGCACGATCACCAGCCTCAACGTCTCGAACGCCACCGCGATCGCGCTCTACGCGGCCAGCCGCCGCTGAGCGTATCCGCCACGGAGCGGCGGAGATAGACGATCATTCGCCCTCCCCGAGCGCGGTCTCATCCCGTCTCGGTGCAGCGCGCAGCGATGCGCCGCAGACACGTGATCGTGCAACGAGAAGGCGCCTTTTCCTGCGGACGATCCCGCATCTGCGCAGCAGCACGACGTGCCGCAGCACGTGCGGGATGACACCCTCTGCCGACACGCTGCCAGTACGCCACCACCCGCGTAGCGGCTCTTCACCGATAGTCTCATAGACGAACGGTGCAAGACCAAGTGCCTGATTGCCCCTGCGACAATCCGCGCGCAATCCTTTGAAGCGAGCTGGAATGACGGGACTCACCCGCCATCCGGCCGCGCGGCCACCGTCATTCAGAACGCGAACCGCGCGAAACGAGGTTGCCGGGCCACCCCGGCTTCAGGGCTTCTACAGGGGAGATAAGCGCCATGAGCATGGCATCGCAAGCATCGGGGACGAGGGCCGCGCCCCGCCCGATGACCAAGGAGGAACGGAAGGTCATTCTGGCCTCGTCGCTCGGCACGGTGTTCGAGTGGTACGACTTCTATCTCTACGGTTCACTCGCCGTCATGATCGGCGCGCACTTCTTCTCAGCGTTCGACGCCAACACCCGCGCGATCTTCGCGCTGCTGGCCTTCGCCGCAGGCTTCCTCGTCCGCCCGTTCGGCGCGCTCTTCTTCGGCCGGCTCGGTGACCTCATCGGCCGCAAATACACCTTCCTGGTCACGATCGTGATCATGGGCGCCTCGACCTTCCTGGTCGGCCTGCTGCCCAGCTACAACTCCATCGGCTGGATCGCCCCGGTCATCCTGATCGTGCTGCGCATGCTCCAGGGCCTCGCGCTCGGCGGCGAGTACGGCGGCGCGGCGGTCTATGTCGCCGAGCACGCTCCCGTCGGCCGTCGCGGCTTCTACACCTCGTGGATCCAGACCACGGCGACGCTCGGCCTCTTGCTGTCGCTCATCGTCATCCTGGTCATCCGCGTCAACATGGGCGAGGCCGAGTTCGCAGCCTGGGGCTGGCGCATTCCCTTCCTGCTCTCGATCTTCCTGCTCGGCATCTCGGTCTGGATTCGTCTCCAGATGCAGGAATCGCCGGCCTTCAAGAAGATGAAGGAAGAGGGCACCGGCTCGAAGGCGCCGCTCTCCGAGGCCTTTGGCCAGTGGAAGAACGCCAAGATCGCTCTGATCGCCCTGTTCGGCCTGACCATGGGCCAGGCGGTCGTCTGGTATACCGGCCAGTTCTACGCGTTGTTCTTCATCCAGAGCATCCTCAAGGTCGATCTCTACTCGGCGAACGTGCTGATCGCCTGGGCGCTGATCATCGGCACGGGCGGCTTCATCTTCTTCGGCTCGCTCTCGGACAGGATCGGCCGCAAGCCGATCATCCTGGCCGGCTGCCTGATCGCCGCGCTGACCTACTTCCCGCTGTTCGGCGCGCTGACCAAGGCGGCAAACCCCGGCCTCGCTGCTGCCCATGACAACGTCAAGGTGCAGGTCGTCGCCGATCCCGCCACCTGCGGCTCGGTCTTCGATCCGGTCGGCGTGCGCACCTTCACCCAGCCTTGCGACATCGCCCGCCGCACGTTGGCGACGCAGGCCATCGTCTACACCCAGACTCCGGCCCCGGCGGGCACCGCCGCCAAGGTCGTGGTCAACGGCAAGGACGTCGCCATCGACGCCAGCTTCGCTGCGAACATCGCCAAGGAAGCCATCGCCGCCGGCTACCCGGCTGCCGGCGACGCTCGCATCGTCAAGACCGGCTTCTTCGGCGCGCTCTTCGGCGGCCAGTCGCTGACGGTGATCGCGATCCTGACGGTGCTGATCATCTACGTCACGATGGTCTACGGACCGATCGCGGCGGCGCTGGTCGAGCTCTTCCCGACCCGCATCCGCTACACCGGCATGTCGCTGCCCTACCATATCGGCAACGGCTGGTTCGGTGGCCTGCTGCCCGCCACCTCCTTCGCCATGGTGGCCGGCACGGGCGACATCTTCTACGGTCTCTGGTACCCGATCGTCTTTGCCCTCGCGACCTTCGTGATCGGCTTGCTGCTGGTGCCCGAGACCAAGGATCGCGACATCATGACCTACGAGAACTGAGCTGAAGCAGCCAGTCTGACGAACGAGCCCCGGCCTCACGGCCGGGGCTTTTTCATGGAACGGAGACATGTCTATTTCATGCAGCCGAGATGCTTGCCCTCGCCGCCATCGGCTGGTAACCGCTAACCGCATCGTCGGAGGACCTTCCGCCCGACGACTGCCCCCGGCCGCGAGGCCGGGTGCGATGGCGCCGGCGTAGCACAGCGGTAGTGCAGCGGTTTTGTAAACCGAAGGTCGGGAGTTCGATCCTCTCCGCCGGCACCACGTCCATCGGGAGCCTCCACGCCCGCGCGACCGGCTCTTCCCGATATCGTCCTATCCGTCCCTGGCCGCGCTTACGGCGCAGGCTTCGCCGGAGGCATCGAGATCACCTTTCCGTCCGGCATGATGATGTCGCCCGGCTTCTGGCCGGGCGCGCAGTCGCCGAGGCGCTTCGCCTCGACCACGAGCTTGCGCTCCACCGGCGCGGGCTGACCGGGCATGCCGCTGATCTTGGTCGTGCCCTCGGTGCGGACGGAGGTCTGGAAATCGCCGGTGATGACGCTGTTGCCGGAAGCCTTGATCTGGCCGATCGTGCATTCCGTCTCCACCGCGTAGCCCGTGGCGGTCTTGGTCACCAGCATCTTCGAGCAGGCGCCGGCGGCCAGGCCACCGACGATCGACTGATCGGTACCGGGACCGACGCATTGCTTGGCGGTGGTTTCGCCCTCGTTACCCGTCGATTTGGTTTCCCATAGTCCTGGCTTGCGCTGGGGCATTTGCTGCTGTGCCGCCACAGGCAGCGCGACGAGGGTGCCGAGCACGGCGATCAACGCGAATTTCATGGACGGATCTCTCCAGGGTGAATCGGCGCGGGCCAAAACAAGACGGGCGCCAAGGCCAGAATGAGGCGGCGCCATGCACACCCAGTGGCGGGATCACACCGAAACCGCCTTGACAGACGGGCCTCTCCGGGAACGTTTGACGAGCCGAACAGTTACCTGTTTTGCCAAGCTCCGGAGGCTTCCATGAAAGCCATTGTCATCGCACTTGCCCTTCTGCTCCCGGCGGGAATCGCAGCCGCGCAAACACGCCCCTCGACCGTTTCGCGCCCCTGCGCAGCAAGCCAGCGCGATGTCCAGGTCAACGGTGCCATTGTTCTCGGAACCGGCGGCTACACCTATGACCGCTTCGTGCGCGATCGCAGCTTCTGTCTGGTGAATGAAGTAACCGACCCGGCCTTCGCGCCAAGCGCCGACACCCAAGCGTGCTTCGTCGGCTATCGCTGCAAGAGCAAGATGCGGTTCGACGATTGAGATAGCCGCCGGGCGGAACCTCGCGCCCTGCGCCACGTTTCTTCGTGGGGCGAAACCCCGGTTCATCCAGGGAGGTTCGCGTGCGTCGCTTTCTTCTCGTCACGGCTTCCGTCGCGCCGCTGCTTTTGGCCAGCGGTCTCGTTTTGCCCAGCGGTCTTGCGGCATCGGCCCAACCCCATTTTGGGGGCGCCGGCTTCAGGCATGGCGGCTTCCCTGCCCGCGGCATCGGCATGAGGCCGCACGGAATGCGGCCGGCATTCCCAGCCTATCGCCAGAATATCCGTGCCGGATGGCATGGCAGCGGCTGGGGCTGGCGCCGCGCCGGCCATTATCCCTATCGCGGATATCGCGGCGGTTATCCCTACTGGGGCACGGGTCTGGCTGCGGCAGCGACACTCGGAGCGATCGCGACCTATCCGGCCTACCCCGTCTATCCCACCTACCCGGTCTATCCGGCCTATGAGGCTGTGCCGGCCGCCGAAGGCGGGCAATGCAGCACGCCGGTGAAGACCTGCACGCTCTATGAGCCAGCGCCGCTGGGGATAGGCTGCTCCTGCCGCGTGCCGGGCGGCCATGCCCGCGGGGTGGTCGTCGGCCCTTGAGGCAAGCGCCGGCCGGTCTCGTCATTCCATGACTGGCCGGCAGCCGCGATCATCGGTAGAAGTCGCAGCTTGCGATGCCGGCATCGCCTCGCACGGATCTCTCTCTTTTTACGGACCCGAATGGACGACCGGTCTCACCTTCTGACGCTCGCAGCCCGATGCGAGGCTTCCAGCAAGCCCAATCGCGAGCTCGATGCCGATATCTACGAGGCTTTGGGCTTCGTCGTCCGGCGCAAGCCGGCTCAGCTGGTCAACCGCCGCACGCCGGCCGGCGGCATCTACCAGCATGGCTCCTTCTGGAAGACGCTCGGCACCGTCAGCGCGGATATCGATATCGCCGTGTCGCTGCTGCGGCAGAAGGCCCCCGGCTGGAACTGGAGCCTGCAATGTCTCGCGAACGAGGAGAGCCTGGCCTTCCAGGCGCTCGTCGCCGACTGCTCCGGCCAGGGCGTCATGGGTTCGCTCGCCCTCTGCGCCGCGATGCTGCGCGCGCTGGCGCGGCGCGAGCCGGCCGCACCGGAATCGGGCCTCACGGAAACTTGACCTTCCGGCAAGCCCTTGCGGTTGAAAGCAGGATGGCCGTCGCTAGTCTGCCAATCACCCGAGGGGAGACCAGACCATGCAGGACACAGAATTCTCGCGCCGTGCGGCCCTTGTCGGCGCCGGCGCGCTCGTTGCCGCTGCGACATTCGATCTGCCCGACATCAGCAAGGCCCAGGCACAAGGAGTTCCCGTGAACCAGGCTCCCGGTTTTTACCGCTACAAGGTCGGCGACATCACGCTGACCGCGATCAACGACGGCTTCGGCAAGCGCCCGCTCGAAGGCTTCGTCCGCAATGCCGAGCTCGCCGACGTCAAGAAAGCGATGGAGCAGGCCTTCCTGCCGCAGGATGCGCTCAACATCACCTTCACCACGCTGGCAATCCAGCAGGGCGGCAAGCTCACCCTGATCGACACCGGCAACGGCGATTCGGGCGCCCCGACCTCCGGCACCTGGATGGCGAATTTCAAAGCGGCCGGCCTCGACCCGAAGGATGTCTCCAGCGTCGTCTTCAGCCATTTCCACGGCGACCATATCAACGGCTTCCGGCTAAAGGACGGCACCGCCGTGTTCCCCAATGCCGAGGTGATGGTGCCGGCGGCCGAATGGGCCTTCTGGATGGACGACGCCAAGATGAACGCCGCGCCCGATGGCATGAAGGGCGCCTTCGCCGGCGTGCGCCGCGTCTTCGGCCCCGTGGCCAAGGATGTGAAGCAGTTCGAGCCGGGCAAGGAGCTCCTGCCCGGCCTGACGCCGATCGCCGCCCCCGGCCATACGCCCGGCCATACGGTCTTCGCGCTCAGCTCCGGCAACGGCAAGTTGATGATCATGTCCGACACGACCAATCATCCCGCCCTGTTCGTGCGCAATCCCGACTGGTCGGCGGTCTTCGACATGGACGGCCCCCAGGCGGCGGCGACGCGGCGCAAGCTGCTCGACATGGTCTCGGCCGAGCGCATGCAGGTTGCTTTCTATCACGCCCCGTTCCCCGCGACCGGGCACATCGCCAAGAGCGGCAACGGCTTCGAGATGGTGCCGGTGCAGTGGAGCACGGCGCTCTGAGCGCCATCTCCCCGTCGGCTCGCATCGAGGCCGGGCGAAAGCCCGGCCTTTTCGTCGACCGGGCTTTATCGTGGCCGCAGGGTCGCCGCCCGCCATTCGATCGTGTTAAGCCTGCCCCGGATACCGTAGGGCCTGCCGTCCAGGACACGCTATGACCGAACGATTCGGCGCGATCTCCTTCGTCGCCAGCGACACTCCTGAAGCGCAGGCGGCGCTCGACAAGCTGGTCGAGCGCTATGGCAATGCCGTTCCGGCCGAGGCCGATGTCGTGGTCGCGCTCGGCGGCGACGGTCTGATGCTGCAGACGCTCCACCGCTTCCTGGGCACCGGCAAGCCGATCTACGGCATGAATCGCGGCTCGGTCGGCTTCCTGATGAACGAGTTCAAGGAGCGCGGCCTGACGAAGCGGCTCGATGCGGCCCAGCGCAGCATCGTGCATCCGCTCTCGATGCAGGCGACCGACCGCAACGGAGCCACAGTGCAGGCCAAGGCGATCAACGAGGTCTCATTGCTGCGCCGCTCCTACCAGGCGGCGAAGCTGCGCATCTCCGTCGACGGCCAGGTGCGCCTGTCCGAATTGATCGCCGACGGCCTGCTGCTGGCGACGCCGGCCGGTTCCACCGCCTATAATCTTTCGGCCAACGGCCCGATCCTGCCGCTCGACGCGCCGCTGCTGGCGCTGACGCCGATCTCGGCCTTCCGGCCGCGACGCTGGCGCGGCGCGCTGCTGCCGGACCATGCCAAGGTCTTCATCGAGGTCCTGGAAGCCGAGAAGCGTCCGGTCAGCGCCGTTGCCGATCACACGCAGATCGACGAGGTCAGCTCCGTCGCGATCGAGATCGACCGCGATGTCGATCTCGTCATGCTGCATGATCCCGGCCACAGCCTCGACGAGCGCATCCTGCGCGAGCAGTTCGGGTATTAAGAACCGACTAGGCCGCGTCGCGCAGATCGCTCTCGGCGAGCTCGATCAGGAAGGACGGATCGGCCTCGACCAGCAGCGCGAGCGCGGCATCGTCCGCCAGCGAATCCGCCAGGCTGCGCGCTTCCTCGCGGGCGGCTTCCGCATCCATCCGGCGCAGCATGCCCATCAAACCGTCAGCCTCAGGCCCTTCCGATCGCTCGCAAGCGATCAGCACGGCACGCAACAGGCCGCGGTCGAGGCCGGTGTCGGTTCCACCGCGGTCGAAGCCGCGCGCATTGAGGGCGAGGATGGCGGCGGAGAAGGCCGGCTCCAGCGAAGCCGGCAGCCCGGCCTTGCGACAGAGCGCCTTGAGCCCCGCGCCGCGCTTGTCGCGCAACAGGGCCGCGACGCGCTCTTCCGGCAGGCCGGACAGCGCGACGAAGGCAGCCTCGGCCAGGGCCGGCTCGCCGCTGAGCAGCGAACGCAGCATCAACCCCGAGGTCAGGCGCCCGGTCACCCTGAGCACCTCGACGATCGCCGGCGCATCGCTGGCTTCGCCGCCGGCGGCAAGCGCAACCGCGACCCGCTCGGTCGATTCACGCGCGAGCCGCGCGCTGCGCTCCGGCGTCAGCCAGCCGCAACCCGCGACGAAATTCGCCAACGTGTCGGAGACCTTGGCCGCGATGGCTTGCCTCAGACCGCCCGGCAGGTCGGCGCGCTCGAGCAGGGCCTCGCGCAGGGCGCCGCTGTCGCCATGGCGCTCGATCATGCGTTCGAGCGAGAAATCGGGGATCTCGGCCGTGCGGTTGCCGGCGAGCGTAACGAGCGCCTCCGCGCAGCCGACTTCGGCGAGCGCGGCACAGACGCCGAGCGGCAGGCAGCGGCGCATGGCGATGGCCTTCTGGGCGAGCGTATCGCCGATCGCGGCGGCATCGACCAGATCGGCCTCGGTCAGGACCGGCGAATGCGCCAGGACGAGCGCGGCGACCTCGCTCTGGTCGGCGATCAGGCTGAGAGCGAGATTGCGCGGCGTGCGCATCGACGGCGCCATCTCCTCGGCGATCGCCCGGCGCACCAATGGCGAGGGGTCATCGATCAAGGCCATCAGGGCCGTCTCGGCCTCGTGCCGGTCCTCATCGGACATGCCGGAGCCGAGATAGGACGCCGCCAGACTGGCGGCACCGCTCGCGCGGGCCTCCGCCGGTGCGGTCCGGGCCCAGAGCAGAAAGCGCCGAACGATCATGCCCCGCTCCGCTGGATCATGAAGGAAGACAGGTCGAGCGGCCCGCTGCGGCGCTTGGCCGCTGGCTGCGAGGTCGCAACATCAGGCACCGACAGATCGCTCGGCCGCGATGGCGGCAGCGGCGCATTGACCGCCTTGGCCGCGGCCCCGACGGATGCCGCGCCTGCGACCTGATTGGCATCCGACATCGTGGTTTCGGTTTGTCCGGAGCGCGGGAAATAGCGTTCGCCGCCCTCGAGCGAGGCCATGCGCGTGCCGCCGCGCGGCGGTGTCGTCCAGAGATTGGCGACGGCCTTCGAGACCGGATCGCGCGAGCCGCCGGTCGAGAACAGGCCGACAAGCCCCTTGGCGCGCTCCGGCCGCAGCGCCGCAGCGATCTCCGCGACCGGGATATCGCCCTGCCCGGCTTGCCCGGATTGCGCGTTCTGCGCCACATTGGCTGCGACCTGCGTGCTGGCATGGCTCGCCGCCAGCACGCCATAGACCTCCTGCACGCTGCGCGCGCGGCCGGCCTTGTCGTAGAAGATGCCGCGGTTGGCGGCAGCCGCCTCCGGGAAATCCCGCGCCGCGACACGGCTTGGATCGCTCGCAGCCGCGCGGATCAGGTCGGAAGCGCCGCGCGCCCCGAGCACATGTGCCATATAGAGCTCGCCGGCCTGCGGCTGGCGGCCGAGGCTGCCAGCGAGCTGGTCGCGATTCTTCTGGGTGAGCGCGCCGGCCATCACGGCCGCGACCTGCGGATCGTTGCGCAATTGCAGGATCTTCTCGCGCGCCGCCGGATCGGCGACGCTGAGGCGCCCGCCATTCTCGGTGATCGCGTCGGCATATTGCGAGAGGCCTTGCTTCGGCCCCTCCTGCTTGACCATGGCGAGCCAGGTCTGCTCGATGAACTGGAACAGCCCCGTGGCGCTCGATGTGCTCGCCTTGGCCGTCGGCTCCAGCGAGGATTCGCGCTGCGCCGTCTTGAGCAGATAGTCGAACCCCGCCCCCGTCCGCTCTGCGCCCTGGCGGATGGCGCTGACGACCGGGTTCGCTGGCTGCGTTTCGCGGCTCTGGCTCTGCGGCGTGGTGAAGAGGAACATCGAGACCTTCGGCGACGGCCCCACGCGCATTGCGAGGGCCTTGTCCGAAATTGCCTCCATTATGGTAAGCGAACCGTTAAGACCGGCTCACGCCGAAGGCCGCCCGCGCTTTCCGCTTCCCTCCCAAGAGGCGGCCCTTTACGACTTCTGGTTCCGGCTCGGCAGCCGGCCTGATGAAGACGGAGGCGTCGATGGCGGAACTGGTGCGTCACAAGCGTGGCGGAATCTATTTCGAGGATTTCCAGGTCGGCGCGGTCATCGAGCACGGCCTGACCCGCACCGTCACGCAGATGGACAACATGCTGTTCTCCAACATGACGCTGAACCCGCAACCCCTTCATATCGATGCGCATTTCTGTGCGACCGAGACCGAGTGGGGCAAGCCGCTGATGAACTCGCTGTTCACGCTCGGCCTGATGATCGGCATCTCCGTCAACGACACCACGGTCGGCACCACCATCGGCAATCTCGGCATGACCGACGTGCTCTTCCCCGCCCCGCTCTTCGAGGGCGACACGGTCAACTGCACCAGCGAGATCGCCGCCAAGCGCGAGTCGCGCTCACGGCCCGATGCCGGCATCGTCGAGTTCGTACACAAGGCCTACAAGCAGGATGGCACGCTGGTCGCCCAGTGCCGCCGCCAGGCGTTCATGCGCAAGCGCCCGGCTCCCGACACCGTCGCGGTCTGATCCATGCGTTCGCTCCTGTTCGTGCCGGGCGACAGCCCGAAGAAGCAGCAGAAGGGCCTGGAGTGCGGCGCTGATGCGCTGATCCTCGACCTTGAGGATTCCGTCGCGCTCGATGCCAAGCCGCAGGCGCGCGAGATCACCCGCGCCTTCATCGAATCCGCCCGCGCCCTGCCGAAACGCCCGCTGCTGATCGTGCGCATCAACGGCCTGACAACCGGGATGAGCGATGCCGATCTCGACGCGGTCATGCCGGGCGCGCCCGACGCGATCATGCTGCCCAAATCCGAGGGCGGCACCGATGTCGGCCATCTCGCCGCCAAGATCGCGGTGCGTGAGGCCGAGGCCGACCTGCCCGATGGCATGACGCGAATCCTGCCGATCACCACCGAGAACGCCAAGGGCATCTTCGGGCTCGGCAGCTACAGCCGCTCCTCGCATCGCCTGATGGCGCTGACCTGGGGCGCGGAAGACCTCTCGGCCGATCTCGGCGCCGAGACCAACCGGCTGGAGGACGGCTCCTATGCCGATCCCTACCGCCTCGCCCGCGCGCTCACCCTGTTCGGCGCGACGACGGCGCAGGTCGACGCGATCGACACGGTCTTCACCAATTTCCGCGACGATGCCGCTTTCCGCGCCGAGTGCCTCGCCTCACGCCGCGACGGCTTCACCGGCAAGATGGCGATCCACCCGGCGCAGGTCGCTCCGATCAACGAGATTTTCGCGCCCTCGCCGGCGGCGCTCGCCAAGGCCCGGCAGATCATCGCCCTGTTCGAGGCCAATCCCGGTGCCGGCGTGATCGGGCTCGATGGCGAAATGCTGGATCGTCCCCATATGATCAAGGCACAGCGGCTCGTCGCGCGAGCTCGCAAACTGGCTGAATGAACGGCCGGAGGCGATTCGAATGACTCAGGTTTTCGAGGTTTCAGGCATGCATTGCGGCGGCTGCGCCTCGCGCGTCCAGCGCGCCGCGACGGCGCTCGCGCCCGGCACTACGGTGACGCTCGATCCGCCGCGCCTCATCCTGCCGGCCGGCGTGAGCCTCGATGCCGAGGCGATCGACAAGGCGCTGGCGGAATTCGGCGATTACAGCGCCGTGGGCCCCTTGCCGCAGGGTTGAGAACCCCTACCCGCCCGGCGGGCGCGTGATCGAGAACAGACTCGTCACCTCGGCATAATCGGCATAGCCGCAGCGCGCGATCGGGTTGGCGCCGGCCGTGTCGAAGCGCCCGTCCTTGACATAGGCGTCGTCGACGAAGGTTCCGACGACCTGCCCCAGTACCATCCAGCGTGGCACGGCGTTGCCGTCGAGGTCCTGCAATTGCTGGATCGAGAGCAGCTTGCATTCGAGCGCGGCCGGCGTGCCCGCGACGCGCGGCGGCTTGACGAAACGCGACGCCGCCATCTCCAGCCCGGCATGGGCGTACTCGCTCTCGCCACGCGGCAATGGCGCGGAGGTCAGGTTCATCGGATGCGCCAGCGCCTTGGTCACCAGCGAGCAGGTGAACTCGCCGGTCTCCTCGATGAAGGCGACGGCGTCCTTCTTGTTCTCCGAGGAGAACATCACGATGTTCGGCCGCGACGAGATCGCGTTGAAGAAGCTGTAGGGCGAGAGATTGACCTCGCCCCTGGCGCTCAGCGCCGTGATCCAGCCGATCGGCCGCGGCGCGACGATCGCCTTGAACGGATCATGCGCGAAGCCGAGATCGTCCTTCGTAGCCGAATAGATCATCGCGTCAGGTCCCGTAATAGCTGACGATATCGGTCATCACCGGCCGGTCGCGATCGGTGATTGGCGCGGTCGGGGTGCCCAGATGGACGAAGCCGGCCATCCTCTCGTCATCCGCCAAGCCGAAGGCGCTCAGCACCTGCCGGTCGAACGAGAACCAGTTGGTCAGCCAGGAGCCGGCATAGCCCATGGCATAGGCGGCGACGAGCATGTTCATGCAGACCGCGCCGGCCGAAAGCTCCTGCTCCCAGAGCGGGATCTTGGCATGCTCCCGCGCCCGCGAGACCACGGCGACGATGACGGGGGCATGCAGCAGGCGCTTGCGCTCGAATTCGACCTGGTCCTCGCTCGCCTGCGGATTCTTCTCGCGGAAGATGCGTGCAACGATCTCGGCCGCCTCCTCGCGGGCCGCGCCCTTGAAGACGATGAAGCGCCAGGGCGCGAGCTTGCCGTGGTCGGGCACGCGCGCGGCGATGGCGAGGAGTTCGTCGAGCTGGGCGCCATCGGGACCGGGCGCGGTGAGGAACTGCGGCGGCACGGAGCGACGCAGCTTGAGCAGAGAGAGCGTATCGGTCATGAAACATCCGGACAGTGGCTTTGGAATTGACCTATTCCTTCGCCATGATGAGGACAAGCGGAGCTGCTCATACATCGCCGCAGAGCCGCCGAGGACGAAAAGCATGCTTGAATTGGAGGGGTTTAAAGCTCGCGGCTTTGTCGCAGTGGCATTCGCCATGGCCGTCCTGCTTGCGCCGGACCTCGCCGGTGCCCAGGCTGTCGATCCCGGCCCGGGAGCGGACGCTCCACCCCCTGCCCCCATGCAGGGCCAGCCGGTCGCGCCGAACGGATTGGCGCGGCTCTCCGTCTCCGCCCAGTTCGCCGCCGACCGCAAGCCGATCCGCTCCGGGTTGAACTGGCGCGTCCTCAGCGAAACCGCCGACGGCGCCTCGCCGCGGATCGTCGCGCGTTCCTCGGAGCCGGAGCCGGCCTTCTCGCTGCCGGCGGGCAACTACATCATCCATGCCGGCTATGGCTTCGCCAGCGGCACCAAGCGCGTCAGCCTCGGCCAGCAAGGTTTGCGGGATCAGGTCCAGATCAGCGCCGGGGCGCTCTCGCTGGCGGGCTCGATCGGCGATGCGCCGATCCCGGCTCCGCTGCTCTCCTTCTCGGTCTTCGTGCCCCTGCAGGGCAACTCCGAAGGCCGCCTGATCACCAGTGGCGCCAAGGCGGGCGAGGTCATCCGCCTGCCGGAGGGCACGTATCACGTCGTCTCGACCTACGGCGATTCCAACGCGATCCAGCGCGCCGACGTGAAGGTCGAGACCGGCAAGGTCACGGATGCGACGCTGCATCACCGCGCTGCCAAGGTGACCCTGAAGCTCGTCGCCAATACCGGCGGCGAAGCCTTCGCCGGCACCGCCTTCAGCGTGCTGACGCCAGGCGGCGACGTCATCCGCGAGGCGATCGGCGCCTTCCCGCAAGTCATCCTGGCGGAAGGCGACTATGTCCTGATCGCCCGGCAGGAGGGACAGGTCTATTCCCGCGACTTCAAGGTCGAGTCAGGCAGCGACCGCGATATCGAGGTTTTGGCGAAGTAGCGGCGGGTTGACCGCCCTCAGTTCGTCGGCCTTGCACCCTTACCGGCCGTCTCGATCCTGACGGGCCCGATCCCGGCGACGATCCCGTCAGCCAGCCGCAGCGCCAGGCAGCGATAGCCGGCATCGACGAGATGCAGACCATCCATGCCCACAAGCTCCTCCGGCGTGAACTGGCGCGAATTCGACCAGCCCTTCATCATCGCATAGCGCGGGAACAGCGAGATGCCCTGGTCCTGCGCCGTCTTCGTCAGCACGGCGCGGTAATCGTCGTAATGCGGATAGCGCCCTTCGCGCGGCAGCCAGGGCAGGTCCATCAGAATCATCTCGATCCCCGCCCCGCGGGCCTTGCCGACCCCCTTGCGCAGGATCTTGCCGAGCTTGTCCTCCCCGATATCGCGGATGGCGTCGTTGATGACGGTCTGCCAGATCACGATCGCCGGCTTCTCGTCGATGACATCGGCCTGCATGCGCAGCAGCATGTCATAGGCCGACTGGCCACCGACACCCTTGTTGACGACCCTGACCTCGGCACCCGGCAGGCGCCGGCGCAGTTCGGCCTGCAGGACGGACGGATAGCTCTTGTCGTCGGCGCTGGCGCCTGAGCCGGCCGTGGCCGAGGAGCCCAACGCCACGACGGTCAGGCGGCCGGTTTCCTGGAGCGCCTTGCGCGCGGCCGGCAAACTCGGCTGGAAGGCAGCCTTGGCCGCTTCTGCGCGGCAGCGGGTATCGGGCGGCGGCGGCATCGGCGCCCCGCTCGCTTCCGAATTCAGCGCGAGGAGAAGGACGGCCGCGGCGGCGCGCCACGGGCCGGGGCAGACTCGGCGCTTGCGCCGCGTTTCGTGATCGAACGGTACCACGACAGGAAAATCCCTAACCCTGTCAGAATTGTAGCGCCACCAGCGCATATCAGCAACTGAACGCCCAGATCGAAGGATGTTTCCGCGAGCAGTATCTGTCCGATGATCGACAGCACGATGCCCACGCAGAAGACATGGAGCGAATTCTGCCCGGCATGGGCGAGCATGCGGCCAGGCGCGGCCTTCGCCAGCGCGGTGCCGGCCGGCAGCCAGCGGATCGCCAGCCAGGCCAGCGCGGCGATATGCAGGATGCGGGTCCAGGCCAGATTGGTCTTGTCCGAGCCAAGCTGAACGGAATCGAACCAGTCGTTCAGCGAGACGATACCGGTCGGATTGCCGCTCGAGGTCTTCACCACCCAGGCGAAGATGATGAAGGCGACGGCCGCGAGATCGAGCCAGATCAGGCGCGGCGCGCGGATGCCGAACTGCGTCGCCCGGCCGATAACGACGCCGAGCGTGAAGACCACCTGCCAGGCGAACGGATTGAAGAACCAGACGCCCGCGCTGCCGTTGGGCAGGTTGAGCTCGAAGGCGAGCGCCGCCTGCCAGATCGCCAGCGAACAAGCCAGCGTCAGCAGCGGGCTCAGGCGCGCCGCGTAGTAGATCACCGGAAACAGCGCGAGCAGCACGATATAGAGCGGCAGGATATCGAGATAGGACGGCTGGTAGGTCAGCGTCAGCGCGCCGATCAGCGCCTCGACCGTGTCGCGGAAGAAGGGCTGGATATTGATGGCCTCGATATAGAGCGGGTTCTGCGTCCGGGTCACCGCCGTGGCGACGACGCCGCAGACGATGATGAACACCGCGAGATGGGCGATGTAGAGCGTCCAGAGCCGCGCGCCGAGCTTCAACCCTGCGACCGCGAAGCCGCGCTGCTCGATCAGCCCGCCATAGGCCAGCGTCGCCGAGACGCCGGCCAGCAGCACGAAGATGTCGGCTGCATCCGAGAAACCGAAATTATGCGGCATATAGGCCGAGACCACGTTCCCCGGCATGTGGTTGATGAAGATGATCAGCAGGGCGATCCCACGGATCACGTCGATCCGCGCATCCCGCCCCGGCGCGGCCAGCACCGCGTCCACGGCCGGTCGGCCGAGAAGCAGGAAGCGCCTGAAGGAAGAATGGGAGGACACGGGACGCAAGTCCTTCAGCAGGCCGGAATTCAGGGTCGAAACGCTGGTGGGCCGATGCATGTTCCCGGCTCGCCGCTCTCAAGATGAACGTTCGTTGTCGAACCTGTTCATCTGCCGTTCATATAACTCCTGAGGATTCGCGTCACGCGGCGTGTTGTCACAAGCGCGTGTGGCGGATCATCAGCGGCTTTGCGGCAGGGTTGAGACGAAGCGGCGCCGACACGGCAATGTGATGCCGAGTGCCTCCCGGGCCCAATGAGGCTCAAGGAAAACACGCGAGTCATCCCGGGCTTGAACCGGGATTCATGCCGGAGCGCTTCTGATGAAGGTTCAGGCATGGATCCCGGATCTCCGCTTCGCTGCGTCCGGGATGGCTCGCGCTTTCAAGAGGTCGCAGCGCGGCGGCGCCAGCGGCCGGCGTGCCTCAATAGGGCGGTTCGGCGTAGACCGGCTTGCCGTCGATCAGTAAGCGCTTGATCGCGGCCTCTCCGGAGGGCGAAACGGCGGCCACGACCTCGATCCGGGCCTTGTCGGTCGTCTCGATCGCCTTGCCCTCGCCCTGCGGCACGAAATAGCTCTCCAGCCCATAGGCGATGCGCAGGCGGTTGCGCCGGCCGCTGCAATCGACATCACCGTTCGCATTGGTGGCGCAGGCCGAGGTCGCGGTGACGCGCCCGGCGATCACGACAGTGCCGTCGCCGGCCTTCGGCCAGTCGCGCGTGACGCCGGTCGCCTTGGCGAAGCCCTGCTCGTCGCGGCCGAGGCTGACATAGACCCGCTCGCCGCGCTCGAACTCGGCCTTGCCGGCGGCATCGGTCTCCACCGTGCTGATCGGATAGCTCAGCACGACGTAATCGCCACGGAAGAGATCGCGCGGATCGACCGGCACACTCCGCAGCCGGATCTCGGTGCCGCCCCGCAGGATGCGCGCCCGCTGCTCGACCAGCGCGAGCAGGACGAGCCCCAGCAGCAGCGCGGTTGCGAGCGCGCGCCAGGGCAACGGCACCTTCGCAACGAGGCTATCGGCCGAAAGCGCGCGCATCAGGCGGCTTCCTTCTCAGGCGGGTTGAGACGGGCGAAGAGGCGCCGGGCGCCGGACGCGATCGCCAGCAGGGTCGCGCCCGCGACCAGGAAAAACAGCGACTGGTCGAGCAATGTACCGATCGTCTGCCAGAGCAGGATCAGGATCGCCACGCCGAACAGGACAGAGCCCGCCAGTACCAGCCGCCGGATACCGCCGACAGAACCGGCCACCAACAGCGCCGTCGCAGCCAGCAGAACGAGGCTCGCGACGATGATCTTGCCGGCCATGGCCGTGACGATGCCGGTCCAGAACACGGCAGGCACCAGCAATGCGAAGGCGAGCCCGGCGGCCAGCGGCCAGGCGAAGCGCCGCTCCTTCGCGAAGCCCGCCAGGCAGGCGACGACCGGAAGCGCGATGGCATAGGCCAGGAAGACGAAGCGGAAGGCGTGACCTGCCCGCGCCTCATCGCGATCGAGGATGCGGATCAACTCCGTGTTCAGCACGAGAACCAGCCCGAGCAGCCCCCATGGCAGGCAGGCGGTCAGCACCGACGGCAGCCCCCGGTCGAGCGCCAGCGCGCCCAGCGCCACATAGAACACGGCGAGCGCCAGCCCATAGGCCAGGAGTCCGTAGTCGAAACGGTCGAACAGGCCGTAGCCCGGCGCCATCGCGAGCCAGGCCGCAGCCGCCAGCACGACGAGATGATGGACCAGCCGGTTGTCGCGCGACAGCGAGAGCCACAGCGCCGGCAGATAGAGGATGAAGAAGCCGAGATGGGCGCCGCTGCGCGCCTCCTCCCAGCGCCCGCCGCTCCAGGCGCAGATCGCGATCAGCGCGATCGCCAGCGCGCCGTTCGAGCGCATCAGGACGGCGGCGATCAGGCCGCCGAGCGCGACCAGCAGGGCCCCGCCCGGCCAGTCCGCGGGGAGATGGTACATCTGCCCGACCAGTGCCAAGCCTGCACCGAAGATCAGCACGCCGCAGGTCACGGCGGCATCGGCGCCGCGCGGCGAACCTTGCCGCTCCAGCCGGAAGGCATAGGCGATAAAGATAGCGATCGCCGCGAGGATCATGCCGAGCTTGACGAGGCGCGGGATGGCCTCCCAGCCCGCCGCCACGAAGGCGGCGACACTCGCCGCAATCAGCAGACCGCCGAGCAGGCCGATTACGGCCGGCAGGCGGATGCCGCCCTGCTCGCGCGCGACCGAGCGCCGGATCGCGCCGGCATTTTCGGCGCTGAGCCAGCCCTCTGCGACCCAGCGGGGAAGATCGGCTTCGAGCCGCTTGCGATAGGAGCCTGTCAGCATTGCCGGCAATCTGCCACGGCAGGGCCGGGATTCGCTAGGGGCGAGCAAAAAACGGCTGTCATTCCGGGGCTTCGCGAAGCGAAGAACCCGGAACCCACGGCTGGGTGAAACATCCGATACCCGTCACGAGCAGTTCACCCGGTCGTGGGTTCCGGGTTCGCGCTGACGCGCGCCCCGGAATGACAACCGTTGGGCGCCAGGTCGTCAGCCCGCCTTCACAGCCTTCTTGCGCGCCAGATCAGGCGCAAGCGCCTCCTGGCCCAGCGCCGCGAGAGCCTCGTCGAGGGTCATCACCGTCTGCGCCTGGCTGCCGAGGCGGCGGACCGTCACCGTCCTCTCCTCGGCCTCGCGCTTGCCGACGGCGAGGATGACCGGAACCTTGGCCAGAGAATGCTCGCGCACCTTGTACGAGATCTTCTCGTTGCGCAGATCGGCGCGAGCGCGCAGACCCGCACCCATCAGGGCCATCGTCACGTCCTCGGCATAGGCGTCAGCCTCCGAGGTGATCGGGCAGACCACGATCTGCTCCGGCGCCAGCCAGAGCGGGAAATGCCCGGCATGGTGCTCGATCAGGATGCCGGTGAAGCGCTCCAGCGAGCCGCAGATGGCGCGGTGGACCATGACCGGCTGCTTCTTCTCGCCGTCGGCGCCGATATAGAAGGCCCCGAACCGCTCCGGCAGGTTGAAGTCGACCTGCGTCGTGCCGCATTGCCAATCGCGGCCGATGGCGTCGCGCAGGACATACTCGAACTTCGGCCCGTAGAAGGCACCCTCGCCCGGATTGATCTCGGTCTTGATCCGGTTGCCGGACTGCTTGGCGATCCGCTCCAGCACGCCGGTCATCACCTGCTCGGCATGGTCCCAGACCGCATCGGAGCCGACGCGCTTCTCGGGCCGCGTCGAGAGCTTGATCACGAGCTCCTCGGTGAAGCCGAAATCCTCGTAGACCGACAGGATCAGGTCGTTGATCTTCAGGCACTCGGCCGCGAGCTGCTCTTCCGTGCAGAAGATATGCGCATCATCCTGCGTGAAGCCGCGCACGCGCATCAGCCCATGCAGCGCGCCGGACGGCTCGTAGCGATGGACATTGCCGAATTCGGCAAGCCGGATCGGCAGATCGCGATAGCTCTTCAGACCATGCTTGAAGATCTGGACATGGCCCGGGCAGTTCATGGGCTTCAGCGCGAAGACGCGATGGTCGCGCTCGGCATCGGCCGGGTTCTCGAAGGCCGAGGCCGACTTCACCGCGAACATGTTGTCCTGGTACCAGCCCCAGTGGCCCGAGGTCTCCCAGAGCGACTTGTCGAGGATCTGCGGCGCATTCACCTCCTCGTAGTCGGCGGCGAGGCGCCGGCGCATATAGGCGATGATCTCCTGGAACAGGCGCCAGCCCTTGGAGTGCCAGAACACGACGCCCGGCCCCTCCTCCTGGAAATGGAACAGGTCCATCTCCCGGCCGAGCTTGCGGTGGTCGCGCTTCTCCGCCTCCTCGAGCTGCTTGAGATAGGCGTCGAGCTCTTCCTGCTTGGCGAAGGCCGTACCGTAGATGCGGGTCAGCATCGCGTTGTTGGAGTCACCGCGCCAATAGGCGCCGGCCGTCTTCATCAGCTTGAAGGCGTTGCCGACCTTGCCGACCGAAGTCATGTGCGGGCCGCGGCAGAGGTCGATCCACGCTCCTTGAGCATACATCTTCAGCGTCTGGTCGGCGGGGATCGCATCGACCAGCTCGACCTTGTAGGCCTCGCCCTTGGCGGCAAAGAAATCCTTGGCCTTGTCGCGGCTCCAGACCTCCTTGGTGAAGGATTTGTCGCGCGCGATAATCTCGCGCATCTTCTTCTCGATCGCCGGAAAGTCCTCCGGAGTGAAGGGCTCGTTGCGGGCGAAATCGTAGAAGAACCCGTTCTCGATCACCGGGCCGATCGTCACCTGCGTGCCGGGAAACAGCTCCTGCACGGCCTCGGCGAGGACGTGGGCGGTGTCGTGCCGGATCAGCTCCAGCGAACGCGGGTCTTCCCGGTTCAGAAGCTCGATCTTCGCGTCAGCAGTGATCGGGTCGGCGAGGTCGACGACAGTGCCGTCGAGCGCCATCGCGACGGTGCGCTTCAGGAGGGAGGGAGAGATGCCCTTGGCGATCTCGACTCCGGTGATGCCGGAGGGGAATTCGCGCTTGGCGCCATCGGGAAATGTCAGGGAGATCGTCATCGATCGTGCTCCTGCTCACTCGGGGATACGGACCCCGTAAGTCAGACCGGCTGCGAATGTGAGGTTTACGTCCCGTCGCCCGCAGTCGGTTCGGCGTCGGAATCGAAAGCCGCCGGCACGTTTGTCCCGCGCCAGCGGCCATAGGACCATGGCCTATACCACCTCGCCGCGGGCGGCAATGCCTCGCAGACGATGTCGACGCCGCTCGTGCCCCATGGATTGCAGCGGCAGATACGGGCGAAACCGACCCAGCCGCCGCGCCACAGCCCGTAGCGCAGGATCGCCTCGTCGGTATAGGCCGAGCAGCTCGGCCAGTGCCGGCAATGCCGCCCGACCAGCATGGAAAGGCTCAGTTGATAGCCGCGGATGGCAAAATGTGCGGTCTTTCTGGGGAAAAGCGCGACGCTTCGCAGCAGCGAAAATCTTTGCTTAACAAAGAGACGCTGGAATAGATCGTCTGCTTCGTTTCGTTCAGCCACAACCAGAACCGCTTCCCTTGCTCGATACCGGACACATGATGCGCGCCGCTCGCTTTCGCCAAGCCCTCATTCGCAAGGCCCTGCTCGGTGCCGGGCTGGCCGTGGGCCTCGGCCTCGCCATGCCAGCCTCGGCCCAGCAACGGCCTTACCTGCTCTGGCTCGACGGTGCCAAGCTCGACATCGCCAAGATCATCGGCCTGCCGCCGGCGCAGAACAGCCCCGAGGGCAAGGCCGAGTTCGAGCAGGTGCAGCAGATCGCGCTGAACCGCACGCCAGAGCGTGAGCAGGCCGCCATCGCCGACCAGCGCGTCGCGCTGGTCAACTTCCTGAACGGCATGGACACCGGCTATATCGATGGCACGCATCGCGAGGTCCGGCTGCTCTTCCGCGAGGCGCAGGTCGAGCTCGGCATCCTCCTGAAGAGCGTCCACCGCCTCACCAGCCGCCAGCGGCCCTTCTCCGTCTGGGCCAAGGTCCGCATCAAGCCCTGCCCCGGTGCCCGCCCGGAGGGCACCTCCTTCCCGTCCGGCCATGCCGCCACGGCGGCGCTCTATGCCGAACTCCTGAAAGCGGCGGCCCCCGAGCTCTCGGACAAGCTGGAAGAGCGGGTGAAGAGCTATGGCGAGAGCCGTCTCATCTGCGGCTTCCACTACCCCAGCGACCTCGTCGCCGGCGACAAGGTCGGGCGCGCCGTCGCCAAGGCCCTGCTCGCGGACCGGGCCTTCAAGGTGCGTTACGACGAGACCGTCCCGGAAATCCGCACCGCCTTCGGCGTGAAGTGAGCGGGCTCTAGGCTGCCGCCTCGCGCCGCTTGGCTTCGATCTGGTCGATCGCATCGACCACCGCGTCGAAGGTCAGCATCGTCGAGGCATGGCGCGCCTTGAAGTCGCGCACCGGCACCAGCACGGCAAGGTCGTCCCACTTCCCCTCCGGCGGCGCGGCATTGTCCTTCAGGATGGCGTGGGCCTGCTCGCGCACCGCGCGCAATTCCGCAGCCGTCGAGCCGACGACATGGCGCGCCATGATCGAGGACGAGGCCTGCCCCAGCGCGCAAGCCTTCACCTCATGGCCGAAGCCGGTGACGACATCCCCCACCATGGTGACATCGACTGTCACGGTCGAGCCGCATAGCTTCGAATGCGCGCGCGCCGTCGCATCGGGCGACGGCAGGCGCTGCAGCAGGGGGATGTTGGCGGCAAGCGAGAGGATGCGCTTGTTGTAGACGTCGTCCAGCATGGCTCGATCTCTCGCCGGTCTGGAATGACCGGCACGCAGATCCAATATAGGGTTGATCGTCGCAAAACGGGAGGGCATGGGAACCTCTTCCGCCGCGAGGCATCAAACTTGTCGCACCGGCTTCGCTGCCGCGGCCCCGAAAGGGCGGCTTGCGAGGCCTTCATCGTCCCAACGGGAGGCACCACATGATCCCTGTGGTTAAGTCCTTGTCCGTCGAGGGGGCCGTTGGCCCCTCCGCTGACAAGTTTCTGGTCCGCAAGCCCACGCAGGAAGAGGCCGAGGCTGCTGTCCGCACGCTCCTGCTCTGGGCGGGCGACGATCCCTCCCGCGAAGGCCTGACGGACACGCCGCGTCGCGTCGCGAAGGCCTACAAGGAATTCTATAAGGGCTATGCCGAGGACCCGCACCATATCCTCGACCGCGTGTTCGAGGAGGTCGAAGGCTATCGCGACATGGTCCTCGTCCGCGACATCCCGTTCTATTCGCATTGCGAGCATCACATGGTGCCCTTCGTCGGCAAGGCGCATATCGGCTACTACCCGTCGAAGGGTGTGGTCGGCCTGTCGAAGCTCGCCCGCATCGTCGATGTCTATGCCCGTCGTCTCCAGACGCAGGAGACGATGACGGCCCAGATCGCCGATGTGATCGAGGAAGCGCTGGAGCCGCGCGGCATCGCCATCCTCGTCGAGGCCGAGCATATGTGCATGTCGATGCGCGGCGTGCAGAAGCAGGGCTCCTCGACGATGACCACGCAATATCGCGGCGTGTTTCGCGACGACCCGGCCGAGCAGGTCCGCTTCTTCACGATGGTGAAGTCGCCGGGGCTTTAGGCGCTGTTGACGCTTGGTCACGCGGGTTTCGCTCCGCTCTTGTCATTCCGGGGTGCGCCGCAGGCGCGAACCCGGAACCCACGACCGGGTGAGACATTTTATGCCGGGTTGTCAGCCGCTCGCCCGGTCGTGGGTTCCGGGCTCTTCGCTGCGCGAAGCCCCGGAATGACAAGGGTGGTTCCGACCACGGGTCTGCGATAGCTGTCTGCACCACTTGGCGGCTCCGTTAGCCGCTCCTGGCACTCTCATTACAAGGCGCGTCATAGTGACCGCCTTTAACCGGAGCCGAGATGAGCCTTTTCCCCACCGCGCCTGACAAGCACGTCCTCGAGGAGGGCACGGTGCTCAGCCCCCGCTTCGACGCGAACGGCCTCGTCACCGTCGTCGCGACCGAGGCCGATAGCGGCGCGGTGCTGATGGTCGCCCACATGAATGCCGAGGCGCTCAAGCGCTCGATCGAGACGGGTGAGGCCTGGTACTGGTCGCGCTCCCGCAAGGAACTCTGGCACAAGGGCGCGACCTCCGGCCAGATCCAGACCATCGTCGAGATGCGGGTCGATTGCGACCAGGACGCGCTCTGGATCAAGGTGAAGGTCGCCGGGGACGGCGGCTGCTGCCATACCGGGCGCTGTTCCTGCTTCTACCGGGTGCAGCCGCTGCGAGGCGAGGCGGGCAAGCCGCTGATCGTTTGCGACTGACGGGGCTGAACCCGGCACGCATCGGCGATGCCGCCGGCAGGCCTTCACGGATCCGTCAAATACAGGCGATAATCGCCAAAGGCTGGCCGTTCATCTTTCGCTCATCGGCTTCTGACACCCTCTTGATCCACGGAGGGACGAGCCCATGCGGTGGGATGGTGTCGCGCGGCGAGCCTTTGGTCTCGGCGGAGGTGGTGCCGTAATGAACGATATGCGCCCGATCGAGGGGCAGCCTGCCCTGGTCAGGCCGAAGATCGGCCTCGCGCTCGGCGGCGGCGCGGCCCGCGGCTGGGCCCATATCGGCGCGCTGGAAGTGCTGATCGAAGCCGGCTTCGCGCCCGATGTCATCGCCGGAACCTCGATCGGCGCCGTGGTCGGCGGCTGCCTCGCCGCCGGCAAATTACCCGAGCTCAGCGAGTTCGCCACCAGCATGACCAAGCGCCGCATCGTCGGCTTGATGGATTTCCATATCGGCGGCGCCGGCCTTATCTCCGGCGGACGCCTGAAGCGCCTGCTCGAACAGCACCTGAACGGCCTCCGGATCGAGGATCTGAACCACCGCTTCGTCGCCGTCGCGACCGAGCTCGGCTTCGGCCATGAGATCTGGCTGACCCATGGCCCGCTGGTCGAGGCGCTGACCGCTTCCTATGCCCTGCCCGGCATCTTCGACCCCGTGAAGCTCGGGGGGCGCTGGCTGATGGATGGTGCGCTGGTCAATCCGGTTCCGGTCACGGCGGCGCGCGCGCTCGGCGCCGATGTCGTGATCTGCGTCAACCTCAACAGCGACCTCACCGGCCGCGGCACCACCATCCAGGACCAGAGCTCCGATCCCGACCCGCTCGTGCCGGAATTACGGATCGAGCCGGAGCCACGCTGGTATGACGGGATCAGCGGCGCGGCCAAGCGCGTCCGCAACATCGTCGGCCGCCCGGCCGAGAACCGCCCCGGCCTCGCTGGCGTGATGATCGATGCCTTCAACATCACGCAGGACCGCATCTCGCGCTCGCGATTGGCTGGCGATCCGCCCGACGTGATGATCGGCCCCAAGCTTGGCCGCATCGGCCTGTTCGATTTCCACCGCGCCGGCGAGACCATCGAACTCGGGCGGCAGGCGGCGCGGCGGTCGCTCGACGACATCGCCGCGCTCGTCGCCGCCAATCATATCGCGCCGGAGAGCTGACGCCCTCCAGGGCTTTTGCATCCCGTCAGGCCATCGCGATGTAGTCGCGCATCGCCTGGCTCTCGGCCTCGATCGCTGCGACCCGGTGCTTCACCACGTCGCCGATCGAGACGAGGCCGGTGACGCGGCCGTTCTCGACCACAGGCACGTGACGGAAACGGCCGGTCGTCATGATCTCCATCAGCTCGTCGACGCTGGTCTGCGGCCGGCAGGTCACGACCTTCGAGGTCATTGAGCGCGAGACCGCGCTCTCAAGCGCGCCGGCACCCAGTTCGCCCAGAGCCCGGATGATGTCGCGCTCGGACAGAATGCCGACCAGCGCTCCGTCCGCTCCCATGACCACCACGGCGCCGATGCGCTTCTCGCTGAGAGTCCGGATCGCCTCGGCCAGCGTCCGATGCGGCTGCACCGAGATCACATCGTGCCCCTTGCCGCTCAGCAACTGCTCGACATTCATGGACCGTTCCTCCTCGCAGGCGCGCCGTCGCCGGCGCGCGGTTTCGCTGGAACTTCGCGAGGGCCGGCAAAACTCTTCATGCCGGGCCGGCTCGGGAAGTGCTTCGCAATGAGGCGAGTGTGGGCGAAGACCTTGGCGCAGGCAAGGTTTCCGAAACGGTTCTAAAGAGCGTTGGATACGGGCCGACCGCCGGCGTCAGCGTGCCTTTTGCCCGCGATCGAGCAGCGGAAACAGCAGAAGCCCGACGACGAAGCCGCCGATATGAGCCTCCCAGGCGATGCTGGTCTCTTCGCCGAAGATCGGCACAAGCCCCGCACCGAACAGGATGTTCGTCACGAACCAGATCGCGATGAACAGCAGCGCGCGCGAGTTGCGCCAGAGCTGGCCGAGCGGCTCGGCGGGGATAGCCCGCACCACCGCATCGTCGCCGAGCTCGCCGAAGCGCAGGCCCGGCGCGAAGACGAAGCGGACCGCCGCCGCCGTCGCGCCCGAGATGCCGGCGGAGGCGCCGACCAGCGGCAGCACGTCCAGATCGCGCGACCACCAGTGCAGCAACGCGCCGCCGATGGTGGCCAGAGCCATCAGATTGAGGAAGCGCCCCGGCCCGAGCCGCCGCGCGACCGGGCTGCCGAAAGCCGCGAGCCAGACAGCGTTGGAGACGAGATGCAGCCAGGAGCCGTGCAGGAAGCCGTAGGTCAGGACGGTCCAGAGCCGGACGCCGCCATCCGCGAGCAGGATCCTGACGAGCTGCAGACGCTCGGCCACGTCCTGTCCGGCCGTGGCCTGCGCCATCGCGCCCACAACATCGTCGATGCGGCCCGGCGAGAGCCAGAGCGTCAGGCGCGCCGGCACGAAGGCGAACCAGGACATCAGCTCGTAGTCGCCATAGTCGGACAGCAGCGCGCGGCCAGCCTGGATCAGGACCAGGACCGCCAGCAGCCAGACCACGACGGAAGGCAGGTTGAAGACGGGCTCGCGCCCCGGCGGGGGAGAATATTGGGAAGCCATGCGGCCGTCACACTTGCCGAAGCGCCGGCGCGGCGCAAGCGGCCGGCGCTCCGGGATTCAACGAAAAAGGGGAGCAGCTCGCGCCGTCCCCTTTTTCGCCGGCTGTGAGGCCGCCCGGTCATGCCGGACGGCTGGCTCACGCCCCCCTCCACCTCGTTCTGCGAAAGGCCGTCGCCATCCGCGAATTCCGGAGCGATTCATGCGCATTTTAACGATCATCCACAATCGTAAGACTTGATTAACCCTAACGCCCCTGCCGCCTCCCCCGACTCAGCACGGGGTGGCAAGACGGCACGGCGAATGCGTCAGCGGTCTTCCAAGAGATTGATTCGTCCTCCTTTCGAACGGATCCGCACCGTCTTCGGACGCCGGACCGCTCCAGGGAGAGACAGACGGGCGATATGGGCACAGGATGAAGAACGCGAGCACACGTCTGGTTTTCGAATATTGGGACGGGTTGCGCGGCGACCGGGCTGCGCCGGAGCGCGGCGAGATCGAGCCCGGCGCCTTGCGGCATGCCCTTGCCGATACCTTCGTGCTGGAGAACGAGCCGATCGGCCCGGTCTTCCGGCTCGCGGGGACGCGGCTCTGCGCCCTGATCGGCCAGGAACTCCGCGGGCGCGCCTTCTCCGCGCTCTGGGCCGATGTCGAGGCCCAGGGCGACATGCGCCGCCTCGTCCAGACCGTCATGGACGAGAGCGCAGGCGCGGTCGCCGGTCTCTCCGGCAAATCGGTGACCGGCACGCCGATCTATCTCGAATTGCTGCTGCTGCCGCTGCGCTATCGGGGCCGCACCCATGCCCGCGTCCTGGGCGCGCTCTCGCCCGCGTTGTCGCCGGACTGGCTCGGCCTCGACACGATCGAATCGATGCGGATGATCTCGCTCAGGATGCTCTGGCCCGCGGCAGCCGCACGCCCACCCGCCGCGCAGCGCCGTGTTGAACCGCCCCGTCTCGTGGTATTACCGGGCGGGCGGGCTTGATCGGAACGATACGTTAACCGAAACCGGCCTAGGATTATCAAGGAATCTAGGTCGGTTATTGATGTTGAGCGCGCTCAAAACGCCCCGTGCGGCTGCCTACCCTGCCGAGCGCAGGCGGCATTACCGTATGAAAGTGGTGTTGTTGGGCCGCTACATGCTGCCGAACCGCATGGAATACCCCTGCCAGTCGATCGATATCTCGCCCGGCGGCGTTCATCTCGCAGCGCCGGCCAAGGCCAGGCCCGGCGAGCGCGTCATCGTCTATCTCGAGCATCTCGGCCGCATCGAGGGTACCTGCGTCCGCACCACGGCCGAAGGCTTCGCGATGACGATCACCGCGACCAGCCGCAAGCGCGAGAAATTCACGGCGCAACTGACCTGGCTCGCCAATCGCGAGGAGCTCGGCCTGCCCGAGGACCGGCGCCACGAGCGCATCGTGCCGCGCAATCCGCGCTCGACCCTGGTGATGGATGACGGCGTCGAGCATATCGTGCGCATCATCGATATCTCGCTGTCGGGCACCGCCTTCTCCAGCGATCTCGACCTGCCGATCAACACGCCGGTTCGCTTGGGCACGACCCCGGCCCGTGTCGTGCGTCGCTTCGACGGCGGCTATGCCGCCGAATTCCGCTTCCCGCTCTCGGCCGACCTGCTCGACGAGAACCTGGAGCTCTGACGCCCGCCATCGCGGGCCTCATCCTTCTCGACATCACATCGCAGCGCTCCGCTTCCCGTCCGCCGTCTTGAACAAGGCGATCTGATCGGCCTGCGCCTTGCTGAAGGCCGGGCGATCGGTGATGCGGGCGACATAGGCCTCGCTTGCCGGGCGATCACCGAAGGCACGCACCTTCTCGACCCGCAGCACATCCGCCATCAGCAGATCCGCGACGGTGAAGCGGCCGGCCGCGAGCCATTCGCGCTCGCTCAGCACCTGTTCAAGCTGGCCGAGGCGCATGCCCAGCCACCCTGTCAATGGATTCTCGGCGGCGCCGGTCACGGTCAGGAACCACCAGGGCACGCTGACCATCTCGATCGAGTTGAGCGCGGCCAGCGTCCATTGCAGCGTTTCCGCTTCTCCAGCCGGATCGAGCGGCATCAGCGCCTCGCTCTTCCGCGCCAGGTGCAAAAGCCCTGCCCCGCTCTCGAACAGCTTCAGCGCGCCATCGTCCAGGAACGGAACCTGACCGAAGGGCTGGCGGGCGAGATGGTTTGTCTCGCGGCCGTCAAACGGAATCGTGCGGACGTCATAAGCGAGCCCCGCCTCCTCGCAGGCCCAGCGCAACCGCAGATCACGCACGAAGCCGCGTGGGCCTTCGGGAACCCAGTCATAAGTCCAGATGGTCAGTGTGCTCATCGCGAAGGCGGCCTCCTGCTTGGTTCGATCGGGAACAATCGCCCATCGCCCGCCAACGTTCCAATCGCCCACGCCGCCGCAGCGTTTCCGCTGCCCACAGCCTCCCCTCCGGCCACCTCCACGCAGTAAGGAATGCGTAGGTTAATCAGCCCTTGCCGTACAACGAACAATTAACGGTTAACGATTGGTTTTACCATCGATGCAAATCGTTACTTCCGCTTTCCAACAAGATTGAGGCTGACATTTACTTGGTCGCTCCAAAGGCCGAATACATAAATTTGTACGTTTCCATTTCAGCTCGAATCCATCCGCTGCCGCACATCGTCATCCCCGGGACAGAAAGGGGACGACATGTTTTCACTTCATCGCAATCTGATTGGTACCGCTCTCGCCGCCATGGTCATGATGACCGGCGCAGGCACGGCTCAGGCGCAGGGTTCGGCCGGCATTCCGGTCGCGAGCCTTCCGGCCGAAGCGTCGGGCGACGCCCGCGCGCCTTATGCTTGGGTCGATTTCTGCAAGCGCATGCCGTCTGAATGCCGCGTCGACACTCGCGAGCCCGAGCGGATCGAACTGAACTCGAAGATCTGGAAGACGATCGTCGCGGTCAATAACAACGCCAATCGCGAGATCGAAGCGATCACCGACGAGGACCATTGGGGCGTCGTCGACCGCTGGGATATCCCGACGGACGGCAAGGGCGATTGCGAGGACTATGTCCTGCTGAAGCGCAAGCGCCTGGCCGAAGCCGGCCTGCCGCGCCGCGCCATGCTGGTCACCGTCGTGATCGACGAGGAGAATGCCGGCCACGCCGTGCTGATGATCCGCACCGATCGTGGCGATTTCGCCCTCGACAACAAGCGCAACGCGATCCTGCCCTGGAGCCAGACCGGCTACGTCTACGTCAAGCGCGAGTCGCAATATCGCACGGGCTGGACCTCGCTCGGCGGCGCGCAGACCCCGACGGTCGCCTCGGTACAGCGTTGATGAAGACTGCCGCTGCCGTATTCGGGCTGCGGTAAGGAGGACGGCGAGGCTCGGTCACGTCCCCACCCACCCGTCCCCAAGGGATCGGGTTTCGCCAAGGGCCGGCTTGCCTTCGCGGGCAGCCGGCCCGCTTCGTTTCCGGCTTCAGTCGAGCCGTTCGAGCCCGGCTGCAAACTGCCGCCAGCGCTGGACATAAGCCTTCGCCGAGGCGGTGATCCCTTCAGCCGCCTTCTCGTCCAGGGTCCGCACCGCGCGGGCCGGCGAGCCGACGATCAGCGAATTGTCGGGGAATTCCTTGCCTTCGGTCACCAGCGCATTGGCGCCGACGAGGCAGTTGCGGCCGATCTTGGCGCCGTTGAGCACCGTCGCGCCCATCCCGACGAGGCTGTTCTCGCCGATCGTGCAGCCATGCAGGATAGCCCGGTGGCCGATCGTGCAATTCGCCCCGACCGTCAGCGGAAAGCCCATATCGGTATGGAGCACGCAACCTTCTTGGATATTGCTGCCCGCGCCGATCTTGATCCACTCGTTGTCGCCGCGCAGCACGGCGCCGAACCAGATCCCGACTCCGGCCGCGAGCCGGACCCGGCCGATGACATGCGCATCGGGCGCCAGCCACCAGTCTCCGGCCTTCGCGGTGTCCGGCCTTGTTCCATCGAGCGCATAAAGGGGCATCGGCTTGTCCTGACGGTTCGAGCCCTCAGGATTGCAGGCGGGCCACGCCTGTCGTCAAGCGCCGAGCAGATACAGCAGGTCGAGCACGACTCGACCCGAGACCAGACTCCAGATACCGGCGGTCAGGCTCGCGAGCATCAGGAAGGAGAACGGCCGACCGTCGCTTTCCCGGCCCTGCATCGTGTTGCGCAGGATCAGAACGGGAGCACTGAAGATCACCACCGGCACGCTGGCGACCGCGGTGAGACCACCCGCTTGCAGCAGCTTGAAATCGGCGCGCCGCTCCGTGAACAGCTCGAATGCGCTCGCCAGCAGCCCGGCGAAGGCAAAGCCCATCAATAGGGATTGCAGGGCCTCGACGGCCGAAGGCTCGATGGTCACGGACGCAAACTCTCGACAGAGCGACACCGGAGCCTGCCGCATGGTTTACGAACTGTGAAGGACAGATTTAACCGATGGTTAACCGTACCGGCGCGGTTATGGTTTACGCCGCATTAAGCCATCGGTGATTCAGTGGATGCGACTTGATCGCAAGGCACTGGAATGACCGCATCGCTGCCCTATCACCGGCCCGGCCACCAGGCCGCCCATCTGACCTCGATGGTGCGCATGCGCCTGCAGCAGCAGGCCGCCCCGCTGCCGCGCGCCGACGGGGCCTTGCTGAAAGCGATGCTGCTGATCCTGACGGCGGGCGCGCTGGCGACGGCGCTGGCCGTCTATCTCACTCATCGCCGCGATGAACCCGTGGCAGCTCCGCAGCCGGCCCGCGTCGGCGATGTCGCGCTGATGATTCCGAAGGATCTGACCGGCATCGATGACGATGGCGATACGAGCCGGCTCGTCGGCATGGTCCGCCTTCGCCTGGATTGGCCGAGCCTCGGCCCGGCCGTGGCGGAGAACCGCAAGCGACTGCTGATCACGCTGAGCCCGCCCGACCGGGTCAACGAACCGGCCAGGCAGCTCGCGACCTATGCCCGCTTCCTGACGCCGACCGTCTGGTCGAATCCCGGCGGCCTCGTGGTGCGCGGCTTCCGCAAGGGCTCGCCCTTCGAGCAGGACGAGTTCTACGTCTCCGTCCCCGACGGAAAGGGCTTCGCCGCGCGCTGTCCGATCGAGACCGGCGCCGGCCTCGAAGAGCCCTGCCGCATCACCTTCCAGCATCGCGGCATGGACGTGAACATCCGCTTCCCGCGCGCCATCATCGCCGACTGGGCGGTGATGCTCGGTGGCGTCAGGCGGACGCTCGACGGGCTGATCCGCTGACGCGTCGAGGAAGCCGGAAAAGGCTTCCTCCCAAACGCTGGCGCGAAGCGCCTCAATCCTCGAGATCGACGTCGAGGATCGCCATGGTGAAATTGAACGAGCGGTCGCCATCCTCGTCGTCGACATGGATGATGCCGATGAACTCCTCGCCCAGATAGACCTCGGCCGAGTCGGTCTTCTTCATCCGGGCGCGCACGCTGATCGCGTGGTTGTTGAAGGTACGGCGAAGATAGCCTTCCAGCTTGGCGAGTTCTGTCTTGTCCACGGTCCTGGGTCCTTTCGAATTGGCCGGGAGCGATGCCACGACAGGCCACGAAGGGCAAGCGAAAGCAGCCACTGCGGACATGGCAGGCCTCATCCATCCGGTGGTTGTCGGCCCCCGGCGGAATCGTGCCATGCTCATGATCTTCCGGAACCGTGACGGACCTGAGATCATGAAGCCGTGGCTTGCTCCCGCCCTCGATTATGTCGCGTCCTGGCTCGATTTCCAGCGCCGCCACCATGACCAGCCGGGCTGCGCGGTCGCGATCGCGGATGGCGGCGAGATCGTGCTGGAGGCCGCCTTCGGCAGCGCGAACCTTGCCACCGGCGAAGCGCTGACGCCGCGCCACGGCTTCCGCATCGCCTCCCATTCCAAGAGCTTCACCTCGGCCGGCATCATGCGCCTCGTCGACGAGGGCCGCCTGCGTCTCGACGACGAGGTCGGCAGCCTGATCGACGGGCTGCATCCGGAGGTCGCCAAGGTCACCGTCGGCCAGGTGCTCTCCAACAGCGCCGGCCTGACGCGCGACGGCCCCGATGCCGGTCAGTTCCTCGACCGCAAGCCCTTCTGCAGCAAGGCGGAACTGCTCGCCGATCTCGCGAAGCCGCCGGTCCTCCCCGGCTCGCAGCGCTTCAAATACTCGAATCACGGCTTTGCCCTGCTCGGCCTCGTCATCGAGGCCGTGACCGGGCAGGACTACAACGACTGGATCACCAGAGAGGTCGTCACAAAGGTCGGCCTCACCGAAACCGCGGCCGATATCGGTCTTTGGGGCCAGCGCCCGATGGCTAAGGGTCATACCGGCCGGCAATTGCTCGGCAGGCGCGCAATCATCCCGGCCGATAATCACTGCCATGCGATGGCATCCGCCACCGGCTTCGTCGGCACGGCCGCCGATCTCGCCCGCTATTTCGCGCAGCTCTCGCCCCATGCGGAACGCAGCATCCTCTCGGCCAAGAGCCGCCGCGAGATGACGCGCCGGCTCTGGCCGGACGACGAATCCAGCCTCGGCCGCCATTACGGGCTCGGCACCATCTCCGGTGGCGAGGGCGACTGGCGCTGGGTCGGCCATTCCGGCGGCTTCCAGGGCTTCATCACCCGCACCGCCATCATCCCCAAGCAGGGCCTGACGATCTCTGTCCTGACCAATGCCATCGACGGCCTCGCCCATCCCTGGCTCGACGGCGTCGTCCATATCCTGAAGCTCTTCGCCGAGCGCGGCGGCCCCTCCGCCGAAACGCGCGACTGGAGCGGGCGCTGGTGGACGCTCTGGGGCGCGACCGATCTCGTGCCCGTCGCCGACCGCGTGCTCTGCGCAGCCCCCGCCCTGCTGACGCCCTTCCTCGATGCCGCCGAGATCACCGTCGAAGCGCCCGACACCGGTCGGATCGTCCGCGCTTCCGGCTTCCACAGCCCCGGCGAAACGGTCGCGCTGGAGCGGGATGGAGCCAAGGTGCGCTCGGTCAGGATGGCGGGCTCGCGCCTGCTCGGCGCAGACGCCATGCGCGCGGAGATGGAGGAGCGCTACGGCGGCGGATCGGGCGCTTAGCCCGTTCCGCTCGAACGCCCCGGGGGCTTCGCCACGCATTCGCCGCCTTCCGGTCGCAGCCTCTCTTCCGAGGGTTGGCCGATGCGTGTTCTTGCCTCGATGATCGCTGCTGTCCTGACTTCAGGAGCGACGGTCGCGCTCGCCCATCAGGCGCCGAGCGGCTGGGATTACCCGTTTTATTGCTGCCTCGATTCCGATTGCTCGCCGATCGAGGCGGAAGCCGTGCGGGAAGTCACCGGCGGCTTCGTCGTCACGATCGCCCCCGGCAAGCACCCGATGTGGTCGAGCGAGCGCAAGAAGCCGCTGACGCTCGAAATCCCGCAGGACAAGGCCAAGCAATCGCCGGACGGCCGCTGGCATCTCTGCATCGACGACTCAGGCGAGTTGCTCTGCTTCTTCGCGCCGGGCAACGATTCCTAGCGCATGAAATGCAGCGTCCGGAACCGGCCGCGGAAGGCCGTCACGTCCTTCGCCACCGCTTCGGCAGGGCGCGAGCCGTTCAGCCCCTCGGCGATATAGCCGGCGAGTTCCGGCATATCCGCTGCCGTCATGCCGAAGCGCACGATCTCCGGCGTGCCGAGCCTGAGGCCGTTCACATCGCCTTCCACCGCCGGCAGCGGCAGGCCGATGCCGCAGGACAGGATGTTGACAGTGCGCAGCTTCTTCGCCGCCGCCTGCCCGCCGCCATAGGCCGCGGCCTCGATCGCGAACTGATGTGAAGTGGTCACGCCCCGGTCGCGGGCGAAGACCGGCACCTGCCGCTCGCTGAGCGCTTCGGCCAAAGCCTTGGCCGTCTTCGCCATTTCCTGCGCATAGGCGCGGCCATGCGCCTTCCAGTCGAGCAGCGAGACAGCCAGCGAAGCCGATTTCGCCGCGTCGAAATTGGCGGTGAGGCCGGGATAAGCGATGGCGTCGAGCCTCTTGGCAATCTCGGCATCGTTGGTCACGATCAGGCCGGAAGGCGGTCCGCCCAGGCTCTTGTAGGTGCTCATCGTCATCAGATGGGCACCCTCCTCCAAAGGCTGCTGCCAGCCATGGCCGGCGATCATGCCGGACATATGTGCCGCATCGAACAGCACGATCGCGCCGACCTCGTCGGCGATGGCGCGTATCTCGCGGATCGGGTGCGGGAAGAGATTGAGGCTACCGCCGATCGAGATCAGCTTCGGCTTGAGGCGCAGCGCATCGGCCCGCAGCTTCTCGATATCGACGGTGTAACGCACCGGATCGATCGGCGCCGGATGGGTGACGATGCCGTAGAGCCCGGCCGCGCCCGCGCCGTGATGGGTGACATGGCCGCCGATCTCGCCGGGCGGCGCGATGATGCAGTCACCGGCCTTGGCCGCGATCATGAAGGCGTAGAGGTTTGCGATCGCGCCGGAGGGCACACGGATTTCGGCATATTTCGCGCCGAACACCTCGGCCGCGAGCTCGGCGGCGATGATCTCGATCTGCTCGATCGCCTCCAGCCCCATCTCGTATTTGTCACCGGGATAGCCGAGCGAGGGCCGCGCCCCGATCCCCGCCGAGAGCAGCGCCTCGGCCTTCGGGTTCATGACATTGGTGGCGGGGTTGAGATTGACGCAGTCGCGCTCGTGGATCGTCCGGTTCTCGCTCGCAAGCGCATCGATCCGCGCCGCGATCGCGTCGAGCGGCTGGCTCGCCGTCTCACCGGCAATCTTGAGTACGTAATCCTCGCTAGCTTGCGGAACCCAGTCGCGCCTGCCCAGTGCCGTCATGTTGCCTGTCTCCCGAACCGACCAATCCCTCGTTGCCGTCATAACAGCGGTTTGCCGGCCCGTGTGCAAACGAGTATTCATCGCTCGCAGACTTAGGAATTCTCAGCCTCAATCTGGAGTTTCGCCTTGCCGGTCAAGCCGCCGCGCCCGCGCCTGCCCTCGCTCAATGCCTTGCGTGCCTTCGAGGCCGCGGCACGGCTGGAGAGCTTCGCCAAGGCGGCCGACGAGATCGGTGTCACGGCCGGCGCCGTCACCCAGCAGATCAGGCAGCTCGAAGCGACACTGGGTTTCGCGGTCTTCCGCCGCCTGCCGCAGGGTGTCGCCCTGACTGAGGCCGCGCGCGAAGCCTTGCCGCGCCTGACCCGCGGCTTCGACATGCTGGGACAGGCGGTGCAGGCCCTGCGAGAGGCCCAGCCGCATCGGCCGCTCGCCATCGCCGCCCTGCCCTGCATCGCCCAGCTCTGGCTCTCGCCGCGCCTGCCGGCATTGCAGGCGGCGTTCCCCGACCTGCAGGTTTCGATTGCAGCGATGGAAGAACCGCCCGATCCGCAGCGCGATCCCTGTGATCTCTCACTGTTCTACCGGGAGGGCCCGCCGACCGGCGGTGGGCTCCAGCTCGGAGCCGACGCGATCCTGCCGGTCTGCGCGCCGTCTCTGGCTGCGAAACTGTCTTCGCCAGCCGATCTCGCCGCGCAGACCTTGCTGCACGACGCGGTCTGGCGCAGTGACTGGGCGCGCTGGCTCGCTTTCGCCGTGCCCGGCACCAAGGTCGATCCGAATCGTGGCCCGGCCTTCTCGCTCTACAGCCTGGCGCTGGATGCCTGCCTGTCGGGATCAGGCGTGCTGATGGGACGGATGAGCCTGGTCGGCGCGCATCTCGCGGCCGGCAGGCTTGTTGCGCCCTTCGCGCAGGCCATGCCGATGCCGGACCTCCTGACGCTGGCCCCGGCAACGGCAACCGGCGCGCATCCGCGCCGGGCCGAGATCATGGGCTGGCTCGCCGGCTCGGCCGGCTGAGTGCGTCAGATATAGGCGCCGCAATCGCCGGCGAGCGTCTGATCCATCGAGCGCGAGGGCTCGGCACAGCCGGCCTCCCCGACCACCTTGGCCGGCACGCCCGCCACGGTCTTGTTGCGCGGCACGGGCTGGAGCACGACCGAGCCGGCCGCGATGCGGCTGCACTGGCCGACCTCGATATTGCCGAGAATCTTGGCGCCGGCGCCGATCAGCACGCCCTTGCGGATCTTCGGATGGCGGTCGCCGCCCTGCTTGCCGGTGCCGCCCAGCGTGACGCTGTGAAGCATCGAGACATCGTCTTCGATGACGGCGGTCTCGCCGACGACGAGGCCCGTAGCATGGTCCAGGAAGATGCCTTTGCCGATCCGCGCCGCCGGATTGATGTCGGTCTGGAAGACCTCGGAGGAGCGCGCCTGCAGGTAGAGCGCGAAATCGCGACGGTCGCGCTCCCAGAGCCAATGCGCCAGACGATGACATTGCAGCGCATGGAAGCCCTTGAAGAACAGCACCGGCTCCAGCACGCGGTAGCAGGCGGGGTCGCGGTCGAGCACGGCCATCACGTCGGCGCGCATGCCGGCACCGATCGTCTCGTCATGGGCCATCGCCTCGGCAAAACCCTGCTCGATCAGGTCGGCCGTCACGGCGGGATGGCCGAGCCGTGCCGCGACGCGATGCGCGACTGAGGCCTCGAAGCTCGGCTGGTTGAGCACGGAAGCGACGATCAGCGTGCCGAGCGCCGGCTCGGCGGCAACCGCGGCCTCGGCTTCTGTCCGCAGGCGGGACCAGGCGGGATCGACCCGGTCAAGCCCGGTGGCGAAGTCGCGTGCTTCCACGACGGAGCGCCCTGACGGCATGGTCATTCTCCGAAAAAGGTGGTTCGGCGAAAGGACAGCCTAGCCCGAAGCAGGCGTCCGCATCAAAAGCTCTGGCCGAACCGAAGTTGAATCGAAAAGCGAGGCAGCGGAATCAGAATTTCAGGGAAGATCGACAACACATTGGCGTCGCCCGCTTTTCCGGATTGCCTCTATTCACCTCCGAGGTTCTCACAAACGCGCGAGGAAGTCGAGGACGGCCTGCTTATGGCTCTTGTCGCCAACCGCGAGATTGTGGTCGCGCCCGACGATGTCGAAGGCCTCGGCGCCCGGAATGAGCTTCGCCAGCTCCGGGCCGGAGCCGGACACATCATCCTTGGTACCAACGCTGATCAGGGTCGGCACCGAAATCTGTCCGACCTGCTCTGCGGTCAGCGTCTGGCGCGAACCGCGGATGCAGGCGGCCAGCGCCTTGAGATCGCTCTTGGTCTGCTCGGCGAAGGCGCGGAACATCCGCTGCATCGGATCGGTCAGCACATCGAGCGACGGCGCCTCCATCGCATCGGCGATGCCGAGCGGCAGCCCGACGCCCTCGACCAGATGGATGCCGAGCCCGCCGAGCAGCAAGGCCTCCAGCCGGCGCGGATGCGCCAGCGCCAGATGGGCGGAGATGCGCGCGCCCATCGAATAGCCCATCAGCGCCGCGCGCGGGATGTCGAGATGGTCCATCAGCCGGCGCACGTCCTCGGCCATGACCTGCGAGGAATAGGCGGCGGGGTCGTAGAGCTTCTCGCTCTCACCATGACCGCGATCGTCGAGCGCGACGACGCGGTAGCCGGCATGGGTCAGCGTCTTCGTCCACTGGGTGTTGACCCAGTTGATCACATGCGACGAGGCGAAGCCGTGGACCAGCACGACGGTGCGGTGCTTCGGCTCGTCGCTGGTCGGCGCCATGTCGATGAAGGCGATCTTCACGCCGTCGGAAGAAAAGCTCTGCATGCGGGTCTCGGATCGCAAGATCGGAACAGTCACCTTTCCCTGCCATGACCGGGGAGCTTTGGGTACCCGCCATGGCGCGACTTGCTTATGAGCGCCCACCATGATGAACGATGGCTCATGACCCAGTCCGCGCCACGCGAATCGTCACGCCTCGCCATCGTCGACATCGCCCGCGGCGTCGCGCTGCTGGCGATGATCGTATACCATTTCGCCTATGATCTCTCGATGTTCAGGCTGATCGAGACCGATATCGCCACCGAGCCCGGCTGGCGATTATTCGCGCGCGGCATCGCCGGGAGCTTCCTGACCATCGTCGGCTTCAGCCTCGTCCTCGCGACGCGCAAGGGACTCGATCACACCACCTATCTCAAGCGCCTCGCCATGGTCGCGGGCGCAGCCGCGCTGGTCACGCTCGGCACCTGGTTCGCCATGCCTGGCGATTTCATCTTCTTCGGCATCCTCCACCATATCGCGGTCGCGAGCCTGCTCGCCCTGCCCTTCCTGCGCCTGCCGACCGTGGTGGCGGCAGTGGCGGCGGCCATCGCCTTCGCGCTGCCCTCCTTCCTAGCCCATCCGCTCCTCGACCAGCCCTGGGCGGCCTGGCTCGGCTTCTCCCGCGCAGCGATCAAGACCGCGGATTTCGTGCCGGTCTTTCCGTGGTTCGGTTGCGTCTTGAGCGGCATCGTGCTGGCCCGCCTCATCCTGCCGCGTCTGACCGGCTCCGCGCTCGCCGGTTGGCGGCCGGGGAACAAGGCGACCCGCGCCATCGCCTGGGGCGGGCGCCACAGCCTGCTGGTCTATCTCGTCCACCAGCCGCTCTTGATCGGCGCGCTGATGCTGGCGACTCAGGTCATCGCCCCGCCGCCGCCGGAGGAGCGCGCCTTCCGGACCGAATGTCAGCGGAGCTGCGCCGGCCCCAATGTTCCCGAACAGGTCTGCCGAATGGTCTGCGCCTGCACCGTCGACGGCCTCAAGCGCGAAAAGCTCTGGCAGAAGACGCTCGACAACCTGCTTTCGCCGCAGGAAAGCGCGCGGATGGCCGAGCTGGCACAGAGCTGCCTGCGCGACGGGCGCTGATGCAAAATCGCGCACTGGCGTTAGATCGGCTCACGCGATAGGTTGCGGCCGAATTTCAGGCTTTCGAAGAGCGACGATCATGGCCGCCACCGGCATCCCGCATTTCCACAACGACCTCGGCGTCCCCGTCATCCAGGTCGGCGCGCACGAGTTCATGTGCATCGGCGCCAAGCCGCCCTTCGACCATCCGCATGTCTTCCTCGACATGGGCGCGGACCACGAGATCATCTGCCCCTATTGCTCGACGCTGTTCAAATACGAGCCGTCGCTGAAGGGCGCCGCCTGCATCCCGCCGGAATGCGCCTACACGGATTCGGCCAAGGCGGCCTGAGGCTCGTCAATTGCACTGGGCGCGCGGGTTCTGAGGGGCATCCGCGCCTCGTCTTCCAGCTCTGTCATTGAAGGCGTCCATCCCGTGTCCGCTCCTCATTTCGTCATCGCCGGCGCCGGCATCGGCGGCCTGACCATGGCCCTCTCGCTGGCGCGGCGCGGCATCGCCGCGACCGTCGTCGAGAAGCGCACCGGCTTCGGCGAGACCGGAGCCGGCCTGCAGGTCACCTCCAATTCCGGCCGCGTGCTCGATGCGCTCGATCTCGCCCTGCCACTGAAGCGCATCAGCGTGACCTCGCACGGCCTGATGATCCGGCGTTGGGCCGATGGTTCACAGGTGCTGGAGATGCCCTCCAGTCCCGAGCGCATGCCGACGCCGTTCCGCATGATGAAGCGCAACGATCTGCACACCCTGCTGCTCGACGCCGCCCGCGCGATGCCGAATATCCGCCTGATGGTCGGCCGCAGCGTCGACGAGGTCAGCCAGAGTGCCGACGGCGTCACGGTCGGTCTCGCTGCGCGCGACGGTGTCGGTGGGACGCTCTCGGCGCTTGGCCTGATCGGTGCCGACGGCCTGTGGTCGCGCGTCCGCGATCTGACCGGCGATGCCTCCCAGCCCGTCTTCACCGGCTACGAGGCCTGGCGCGCCGTCGTGCCGGCCCGCGCCGGCGACAAGCCGCGTGTGACGCTGCATATGGGCTCCGGCCGGCATGCCGTGCATTATCCGGTGGCTGGCGGCAAGGAGATCAACATCGTCGTCGTGCGCCAGGCGAAGGAAGCCCGCGAGGGCTGGTCTCGCGACGGTGACCGCAACGTCGTCACCGAGCATCTCGCCGGAGCGTCCTTGGCCCTGCGCGAGCTCACCGGCGCCGCCGAGGGCTGGCAGGTCTGGTCGCTGTTCGATCGCAAGCCCGCCGCCATGGCCAGGGGCCGGGTCGCGCTGATCGGCGATGCCGCCCACCCGATCCTGCCCTTCCTCGCGCAAGGCGCCTCGCTCGCTATCGAGGACGCGGCCGTGCTCGCCCGCCTGCTCGCCGAGACCCTCAGCCGCGAGGGTGCCGACGGGGTGCCCATGGCCTTCGCCGCCTATGCCGCTGCCCGCGCCCAGCGCGTCGCCCGCGTGCAGGAGGAAAGCCGGGGTAACGGCCGCAATTACCATATGAGCTGGCCGCTCAGCATCGCCCGCGATTTCGCGCTGAAACGGCTAGGGCCGGACGGCCTGCGCAGCCGCTATGGCTGGCTCTATGACTGGCAGGATGCGGCCTGACCTCGTCAAAGCCGCAATCGGTTCCTATCTCTGTCCCGAGGGAAGGAACCGACATCCTATGATCCGCGTGAATCTCTACGAGCAGCTCAGCGGCCGCACCCGCGCCATGCCGCGCTGGCAGGCCTGGCTCGCCATGGCGGCGAGCCTCACCGTCGGCGTCGCACTTTTTGTGCTGGCCGCGAGCCTGGCACTCATCCTGATCCCGGTCGTGCTGGTCGTCGGCGCGATCGCGGTCTGGCGCCTCAAGGCCAAGCTGAAGGCGGCGGGCATCGACCCCGCCAATCCTTTCGCCAATCAGCCGCGCCAGCCGGACCGCGTCGAGGTCATCGACGCCGAATACCGCATCATCGAGCCGGAAGAGCCGCGGCGCTGAAGCATCGGCCCGAAAAGTGGAATGCGGTTTTCGGAAAGGCCGATGCAAAGCTGAAGTTCAGAACCCGCCTTTCAGGACGATGCCGGCGACAGCACAGATCGCCAGGACCGGCATCATTCCGAGCTTGAAGCGCAGCAGCGCGACGGCCGCCGCTGCGGCCAACAGCGCCGCGCGCCAGTCCAGCGACGTTAGGACGGGCACTTCCGGGCTCATGCCGAGGAAGGACAGGCTGTAGACCTCGCGGAAGAGGACATGCAGCCCGAACCAGAGCGCGAGATTGGCGATGACGCCGACCACGGCGGCGGTGATCGCACCGAGCGCCGCCGAAATCGCCCGGTTGCCACGCAAGGCCTCGACATAGGGCGCTCCGAGGAAAATCCAGAGGAAGCAGGGCGCGAATGTCACCCAGACCGTCAGCAGTGCCCCGAACCCGCCGGCGACGAGCGGCGGCAGGCTGCCCGGCGTCCGGAACGCGGCGAGGAAGCCGACGAATTCGAGCACGAGGATGAGCGGCCCCGGCGTCGTCTCGGCGAGGCCCAGCCCGTCGAGCATCTCGCCGGGCGCAAGCCAGCCGAAGCCGTCGACCGCCGCCTGCGCGACATAAGCCAGAGCCGCATAGGCGCCGCCGAAGGTCACGACCGCCATCGCGCTGAAGAAGCCGCCGATCTGCGTCCAGACGCTGGCCGAGCCGGCAACCAGCCAGAGCAGCGCCACAGGCCCGAGCCAAAGCGGCAGCCAGACCACGAGTATCTTCACGGCCCGGTTCGCCGAGGGCTTCACATGGGCGAGCTCACCTCGCGCGAGCAGCCCGTCTAGAAGCCCCTCGTCCGCGGTATCCGCAGCGCCATTCGCATTCGCCTTGCCGAACCAGCCGGGCCTGATGCGGTTGCCGAACCAGCCCGCGAGCCCCGCCAGCAGCACGATGAGCGGAAACGGCAGCTTGAACAGGAAGATGCCGGCGAAGGCCGCGACAGCGACGCCCACCATCGCATCGGTCTTCAGCGCCCGGCGGCTGATCCTCAGGCCGGCCTCGATGACGATGGATAGCACCGCCGCCTTCACGCCGAAGAACACCCCGTCGATCAGCGGGACATGACGCCAGGTGACATAGAGGATGCTCAAGCCAAGCATCACAAGCGCGCCCGGCAGGATGAAGAGCAGCCCCGCGATCAGCCCCCCGATCGTCCGGTGCATCAGCCAGCCGATATAGACGGCTAGCTGCTGTGCCTCCGGCCCCGGCAGGAGCATGCAGTAGTTCAGCGCATGCAGGAACCGCTCTTCGCCGATCCAGCGGCGCTCCTCGACCAGCTCCTTGTGCATCAGCGCGATCTGGCCGGCCGGCCCGCCGAAGGACAGGAAACCGATCTTCGCCCAGATGCGTGTCGCCTCGCCGAGCGTTGGCAATCGCTCCGTCGGCTGCACCGCCATGGCGACCTCCGTTTCCGCGACGCTCATCGCTGCGCCTCCCCGGCCGGCTTCGGCACGGGCCAGTTATGGGTTTCCTCGCCGGCATCGCGGCACCAGCGATAGAAGGCGTCGTAGAGCAGCATGCCGGCCTCGAGCTGCTCGAGATCGTGCTTGTACATGCGCGACAGCCCGAGCGAAGCCGCGAGCAGGCCGGCGGCTTGCGGCTCGGCCTCCAGCGTCGCGGTATCCGCCGCTCGCACGATCCGCGCCAATCGGTCGAGCGCCGGCGACGCCAGCCGGAACTCCGCGATCATCGTGTCGAAGGTGCAGAGCAGCCCGCGATGGCTCCAGAACACGCCGTCGATATCGAAGGGCGTGGCGCCGAAGCGATCGGCCACCGCCTCGACCTCGGACGGCGCGACGAAGAGGAACACGGCCCGCCGGTCGATGAAGCGCCGGATGAGCCAGGGACAGGCGATGCGATCGACCTTCGGCCGCGCTCGTGTCACCCAGACGCTGCCGCCTGACGCTCCCGGCCGCGGCAGATGCTCCGGCGAGAACAGCATCCCCGCGGCCTGGCGCCAGGCCTGATGCCCACCCTCAAGGGCTTCCGCGGGGATGCCGAGATGGCGCAGCCAGGCGGCGACGCCTTCGCTGAGCTTGAGGCCGCGATGGCAGACCACCACCACGCGGCGCTGTCCGACGAAATCAGCGCCCCAATCGGCGACAGTACGATAGTCGCGGCGAACCGAGCCCGGCAGGAAGACGGGATCCGCAGCGACATCCTCGTCGATGCGGACATCGATGATCGCCGGCGCATCGGGAAGGCCGACCAGCCGTAAGAGCTGGGCGACCGTGATCTGTTCGTTGGAAGACATGGCTTGCGTCCATCCTGAAGCGAGGAAGTTGGACGCGAACATTGGGCCGAAGCCTCACGGGGTCGTCGCGATGGAACCCCTTGGCACCCAATAGACCATGCAGGCTCCGCCGGCGTCAACGCCGGCAGCAGCTCACTCGATCCGGCTGACCAGGATCTTGTCGATGCGGCGGCCATCGAGATCGACCACCTCGAAGCGCCAATGCCCCTTGTCGAAGCTTTCGCCGACATTCGGCAGATGGTTCATCTCGGCCAGGATGAAGCCGGCGACCGTCTGGAAATCGGCATCGCGCGGGATCGGGATGCCGAGCTCGTGCGAGAACTCGTCGACCTGCATCCAGCCGGCGACGAGATAGGAGCCGTCGGCGCGGGTCACGATGGCCGGCTCGCCCTCCTCTTCCTCCTGGAAGACGCCGATGATCGCCTCCAGCACGTCGCCCGGCGTGATGATGCCCTCGAAATGGCCGTACTCGTCGAAGACCAGCGCCATATGCACGCGGCTGGAGCGGATTTCGCGCAGCACATGCAGCGAGTCGGCCGTATCCATCACGATCGGGGCCTCCTGCACCAACGCGCGCAGGTCCTGCACCTCGCCGGTCTGAAGGAACTCGATCAGGTCCTTGACGAGGATAACGCCGACAATCGCATCAGCCTCGCCATCCTGCACCGGCAGGCGCGAGCGGCGCGTCGCGCGCAATTGCTCGCGGATTTCCTCGGCGCTGTCCTCGAGATCGATCACCTCGACCTCGCGGCGCGGCGTCATCAACGCCCTGGCCGAGCGGTCGGCGAGGCGCATCACGCCCGCGATCATCTCGCGCTCGTCACGCTCCAGCACGCCCGCGGTCTCCGCCTCGGCGATGATGGTGCGCACCTCCTCCTCGGTGACTCTCTCCTCGGATTCGCCCTTCTGACCGAGCAGGCGCAGCACCGCCTTGCCGGAGATATCGAGCAGGAACACCACAGGCGCGCCGACCTTCGAGAGCAGCGACATCGCCGGAGCGACCCGCGCCGCCACCCGCTCGGGATCGCGTAGCGCAACCTGTTTCGGAACGAGTTCGCCGAGGATCAGCGAGAGATAGGTGATCGCGACGACGACGGCGCCGACGCCGAGCGTATCCGATACCGATGGCGAGAAACCATGCGTGCCCAGCCATTCCGACAGGCGCGCGCCGAGCGTGGCGCCGGAGAAGGCGCCCGAGAGCACGCCGACGAGCGTGATTCCGATCTGAACGGTGGAGAGAAAGCGACCGGGATCTTCCGCGAGGCGCATCGCGGTTGCGGCGCCCTTGCTGCCCTGATCGCTGAGAACCTTGAGGCGCGCCGTGCGCGACGAAACCACGGCGAGTTCCGACATGGCGAGGAGTCCATTGACGATCGTCAGCGCCACGACGATCAGGATTTCGGTTAACAAAACCAGCCTGCTTGCTGCGAAGCCACGACATATGGCGGCCCGCTTCCTCGCCCCTTATAGCGGATCATGGCCCCAACGCGATGGGCCGGACGAAAGATTTGTGAGCGGATGATGAGCAAACCCAATTTCTGGCAGCCGACCACCGAGGCACAGGCCGGTGCCGACCCTCGCCTGCGCGCGCCTTCGGCGCAGCGCAATCGCGATGCGATCCTCGCCGTCCTGGCCAATATCCTGCCCTCGTCCGGGATCGTGCTGGAGATCGCCTCCGGCTCGGGCGAGCATGCCGTGCATTTCGCCGGCGCCCTGCCCGGCCTGAGCTTCCAGCCGAGCGACCCCTCACCGGACGCGGTCGCCAGCATCGCGGCCTGGACGGCGGAATCCGGCCTCGGCAACATTCTCCCACCGCTGGTCGTCGATGCCAGGGCGTCGGATTGGCCTATCGAAACCGCCGACGCCATCCTCTGCATCAACATGATCCATATCGCGCCCTGGGCCGCGGCCGAGGGATTGTTCAAACATGCCGGCCGGCTGTTGAAGCAGGGACAGCCGCTCTATCTCTACGGCCCCTATAAGCGCCCGGACCGGCCGCTGGAGCCGAGCAACGCGGCTTTCGACGATAGCCTGCGCGGGCGCGACCCGGCCTGGGGCCTGCGCGATCTCGAAGCTGTTACAGCGCTCGGCACGATCAATGGCTTCGGCGCGCCGGAGGTGATCGAGATGCCCGCAAACAATCTGAGCGTGATCTTCAGGAAGGCCTGACCGATCGGAATCGCACGATCCCGCAAGTCGGAATCACCAGGGGCCGGATGGTGCGGACGGCGGGACTCGAACCCGCAAGCCTTTGAAGGCGCAAGATTTTAAGTCTCGTGCGTCTACCAGTTTCGCCACGTCCGCGAGCCGCACAGCGATAGCCGGCAGGCGCAGCCGGCGCAAGCCTCACGGATCGCGCTCCAGCCGCGCTGTCGCTCAACGCCGGCGGGCGGGCTTGTACCACTCGACCCCGTCGGGATCGACATAGAGGCCGGGCTTCACATCCGAGCCGATCACCTTCTCCTCCATGGGCACGCGCACCGTATCGTCGCGGTCACCGCGCTTGATATAGGGCGTAGCGCCCTGCCCGGTCTGGCCATGCGCGCCGCGCCCGGCGCTGCTGGCCTGCCCGATGATGCCGCGCCGCCCGGAGACCTTGTCCTGCAATTCCGTCACCGGACGCCCGGCGAAAGCGACCTTGGCCGTGCCCTCGACCACCGGCACCGCCCGGCGCGCCGCGCCCTCGCCGGTGACGCGCAAGCCGACGAAGCGCGGAACATAGCTCGCACCGCCCTTGCCGAAGGATTCCCAGCCGCCGGCCGAGATCATCTGCGCGCCGCAGCGCTTGTGGTTGCGCTCGCAGGCCGCGCGCGAGCCATAGCGCGGCGCCGCCTGCTCGAACTCGGCACGGGCGTTGCGATAGGCGAACTCGCATTGCTCCGCCGTCAGCTTGCCCGCCTCGACGCATTCGTCGCGGCGCACATAGAGCGCGGCCTGTGCTTGTGCCGCCAGATCGGAGGGGCCGGTCAGCGACAGGGCGGGAGCGAGAGTGGCGACGCGCAGCAGCGCCAGAGCGGAACCCGGAATCATCATCCGGCGCAATAGGATTACGATTGTGGCCATAAGGCAGCGGAGCGGCCTCACAGCAGCGACCTCCGCGATGCCGCGAGCTCCCGCGTCGAACCGTAGTCGATCTTGCCGTTTCCCAGCACCGGGATGGCCTGCGTCACCAGAATCGCGCGTGGAACCCAAAGTTCCGGAAAGCCCTGCTGCTTCGCCGCCTCCTGCAGCGCGGCGCGGTCGGCATGCGGCGTCTCGGTGACCAGCACTAGCTGCTCGCCCTTGCGCGGGTCGGGCAGCGAGACGACGACATGGTTCTGGTCCGGCCAGACCTTGGCGACCATGGTCTCGACCGCCGCGAGCGAGACCATCTCGCCGCCGAGCTTGGCGAAGCGCTTGGCCCGGCCGCGGATCGCGATGAAGCCGTCCTCGATCACGACGATATCGCCGGTATCATGCCAGCCGCCTTCCGGCGGGATGATCCGGCCGGGCTGCTCGGGGTCGAGATAGCCGGCCATGACGTTCGGCCCGCGCACGGTGAGCCGGCCGCCCTCATGGATGCCCTCGACCGGCTCCAGCTTGGCCTCGATGCCGGGCAGGAGCTTGCCGACCGTTCCCTCCCGGGTCGCGGCCGGCGTGTTGACGGCAAGCACCGGCGAGCACTCCGTGCAGCCATAGCCTTCGAGGATGGTGGTGCCGTAGGGCTCCCACATCCGCTTGGTCTCGGCTTTTACGCGCTCGGCGCCGGCCACGACATAGCGCACGCTGTCGAGATCGTCCTTTTCCGCAGCGCGCGCGTAACCCTGAAGGAACGTATCGGTGGCGAGCAGGAAGGTCGCCTTCATGTCGCCGATCAGCTTCGGCACCTGCTTGTAGTGCAGCGGGCTCGGATAGAGCACGACTTTCATGCCGTGCAGCAGCGGCACCATCAGCCCGGCCGTCAGCCCGAAGGAATGGAAGGCCGGCAGCGGATTCATGAACACGTCCCGCTCGGAGATCGCGCCGGCCGCATGGGCGAAGACCTGCCTGGCGTTAGAGACGATATTGGCATGGCTCAGCGCCACGCCCTTGGGCTTGCCCTCGGTTCCGGAGGTGAAGAGGACGACCGCGATATCGTCGGGCTGCGCCTCATGGGCGCGATGGACGAGCCCCGGCGCGAGGCTCTGCATGGCACCGAGCGCCTTGTCGAAGCTGGTGATCTCCTTGCGGACATCTTCCAGATAGACGACGCGACGTCCCTCGCCGAGCGCTGCGATCTCGTCGTCGAGCTTGCCCTGGTCGACGAAGCGGCGCGAAGTGACGATGGTCTTGAGCTCGGCCAGCTCGGCCGCCGCGCGCAGGTTGCGGACGCCGGCCGTGAAGTTCAGCAGCGCCGGCACGCGGCCATAGGCAAAGAGCGAAAACAGCGTCACCGCCATGCCCTGCATGTTGGGCAGAAGCACGCCGACCTGCTCCTTGGGCGCCGTCAGCGCAGCGAGCTTGCGCCCCAATACCAGCGCGCCGAGCACGAGCCGACCGTAGGTGATCGGCTGGCGCTCCGGATCTTCGAGCGCGATCCGGCCCTTGCCGTGACGGGCGATGGTCTGAAGCAGGGCGCGGAAGATGGTGATCCGCGCGCCCGCGGCGTCGAAGCTGGTGGCGGCCATGTCTGGCGCGTCTCCCGTCGGCGTTTCCTCTACCGGTTAAACTAGTGAGATCGGCGCCGGTTTCAAAGCCGGGCCGGCACTCGGCCTCTTTCGCGGACGAGGCGTCGGCCGGCGCCAGGCTAAATATTTTACCCGGATCATATTGCAATAACGAATTCGTCCGGATAATAATCCCGCATTCGAGGAGCCCCATGTCCGAGCCTACGCCCCATACAGCCTTCCATGACGCAACACGCATCGCCGGCGGCCCGCTTGCGACCGTGGCACTGGCCGTGAGGGCTGTACTGACAGCCGACCCAGCCGCCGCGATTCTCGTCTTCGACGATGCGACGGGAAAGGTCGTCGACCTCGACCTGCGCGGGAGCGAAGCCGAGATCGCGGCACGCTATACGTCTCGCGATAACGCTGCGGCGGCAAGCGATGACGCGCCACGAGGCCGGGGGCGACCAAAACTCGGCGTCGTCGCCCGCGAGGTGACCTTGCTGCCGCGCCATTGGGGCTGGCTCGCCCTGCAACCGGGCGGAGCCTCGCAAGCCCTGCGCCGGCTCGTCGACGAGGCCCGCAAGGCGGATGGAGGTCGCAGCCGGACACGCGCTGCGCAAGCCGCCGCCTATGCTTTCATCGCAACCATGGCGGGCGACCGCGAAGGCTTCGAGGAAGCCTCGCGTGCCCTCTTCGCCGGAGATGACGAGCGTTTCGCCGAACACAGCCGGACATGGCCGCAGGACATCCGCACCCATACGGAGAAACTGCTGACCGGCGATCATCTCGCGGACGGCGGATAGCGCCCAGCGCAAGCAGCATTGCTTGTTCCAAAAGCATCCCGGCCTCGCTCCCGCAGCGGGTTGCTGGCCGGGCACGGCGCGGGCATAGCAGCGCCTTGAAACCTCGCCGCCCGCGTCGCCCTGCCGAAAGCCGCACCGTCATGACCTCCCGCGCACAATGGCTCGGCATTCTCTGCGGCCTGCTGACCGCGCTGATCTGGGGCGTCCAGTCGGTCGTATCGCGGCACGCTATGCTGATCGACCTGACGCCGGCCGATGTCACGATCCTGCGCTTCGTCTCGGCCGCCGCCGTGCTGCTGCCCTGGGCACTCCGGCACATGCGCCCCTTTCCGGTCGGCTCGCTCGGCTGGCCGCGCGCCTGGGTGATGGCGCTGCTGATCGGGCCGCTCTACAGCCTGATCCTCGTCGCCGGAGCTTCGTTCGCGCCGGCGCTGCACTCCTCGATCATCTCGCCCGGGCTGATTCCGGTCTTCACGGCCTTGCTGATCTTCCTCGTCACCGGCGAGCGCGCCGGGCGGATGCGGCTCATCGGCCTCGGCATCATCGTGCTCGGCATCGGCATCTTCTCGCGCGATGCGCTCGCGCTGGCACCGTCCCGGCCCGATGCCTGGATCGGCGACCTGCTCTTCGTCCTGATCGCTTTCCTCTGGGCGATCTTCGGCCTGCTCGCCCGGCGCTGGGGCGTGAGCTCGCTCGAGGTCACCGCGGCCTCATGCATCCTCTCGGTGCCGCTGCTCGTGATCGTGGCGCTGCTGCTGCCGATCCATATGGCCCGGGCGCCCTTCGCGGAGCTTCTGCTGCAGGCGCTCTACCAGGGCGTGCTGGTCGGCGTCGTCGCGCTCTATCTCTATGCGCGCTCGGTCGAGACCCTGGGTGCAGCCAGGGCGACGCTGTTCCTGCCGCTGGTCCCGATCGCAACCGCCGCCGCCAGCGCCCTTCTGCTGGCGGAAGTGCCCTCCACCACCGAGCTCGTCGGCATGGCAATCGTCGTCACCGGCATGCTGGTTGCCTTCCGCTCGCCCTCGGTGGGCTGAACGCGGCCTCTCAGCCCTTGTGCCCCTTGGCGATCGGCTCGACATAGGAGAGCCCCATATCCCAGGGGAAATAGATCCAGGTGTCCTGGCTGACTTCGGTGATGAAGGTATCGACCGTCGGCACGCCGGCCGGCTTGGCATAGACCGTGGCGAAATGGGCGTTCGGCAGCATCTCGCGCACGACGCGGGCCGTCTTGCCGGTATCGGTGAGATCGTCGACCACCAGCACGCCCTTGCCCTTGCCGTCGCCGATCGCCTTGATGTTCGGCGCGACGTCCTTGAGCACCTTGAGCTCGGTCTGGTTCTTGTAGTCGTGATAGCTCGCGACGCAGACCGTCTCGATCATGCGCAGGCCGAGCTCGCGGCAGATGATCGCTGCCGGCACCAAGCCGCCGCGGGTGATGCAGACCATCGCCTCGAAGGGGCCCTTCTCGGCAAGACGCCACGCCAGCGCGCGGGCATCGCGATGGAACTGATCCCAGGAAACCGGGAAAGCCTTGTTCGAGGACGGTTCGGCCATGGACAGCGCTCCGGACTTGGCCCGACGCGAGAAGGCGCCGGTTTCAGACCGAAAAGCCTATCGGCGCGCGCCTGACAAGAGGCACGCGCCGAACATCCCCAACCGAGCGTCGATAACCCGCCTCAGAATTCCGCCCAGCCATCGGCCGTGCCGCCGCCGGCAACGCGCCGGCCCCGCATCACCGGCGCCGTCGCCCGTGGAGCCGCAGGAGCCGAATGGACGAGCTGCGGCATCGGTCTGTGCCCTTCGCCGCCGAGCTGGAAGGCCGAGACCATCGTGCTGAGCGCCGCGGTCTCCTGCTGGAGATCGCGGGCGACCTTGGCGCTCTGTTCGGCGAGCAGCGAATTCTGCTGCGTGATCTCGTCCATATGCGCGACGGTTCGGGCCATCTCGTCGATGCCATTGGCCTGCTCGGTCGTCGCCTGCGAGATCTCGCTGACGGTCGAAGCGACCTTGGAAGCCGCGCCGACGATCTCGCCGAGCGTCGTCCCGGCATCCTTGACCAGCCCGACGCCGGCTTGAATCTGCTGCGCAGAATTCGCGATCAACGTCTTGACGCCATTTGCGGATTCGCTGCAGCGGGCAGCCAGCGCACGCACCTCCGTCGCCACCACGGCGAAGCCGCGCCCGGCATCGCCGGCCCGCGCCGCCTCGACCGCGGCGTTCAGAGCCAGCAGATTGGTCTGGAAGGCGATTTCGTCGATCATCGAGATGATCTCGGAAATCCCCGACGAGGCCTGCTCGATGCGCCCCATCGCCGCAACCGCCTCGGTGACGATGGCGCCGCCGCGGGCCGCGACCTCGCTCGCCTCGTTGCCAAGCTGGACCGCCATCTTAGAATTGCCGGCGCTGTGCTTCACCGATGCGGCAAGCTCCTCGGTCGTCGCCGCGGTCTGCTGCAGGCTTGCGGCATTGGCTTCGGTCCGCTCGGCCAGTTGCTGGCTGTCCGAAGTGATCTTGAGCGAGGCGTTGTCGATGCGGACGGAGATGTCGCGCACCGTGCCGACCACCTCCGCCAGTGTATCCAGCAGATCGTTGACGCCCGCGCAGAGCGTAGCGACCTCCCCGCTCTTGCCGTCGAGCGGCACGCGGCCGGTCAGGTCCTTGCCCTTGGCCCGGTCGATCACGGCGCTCGTCTCCTGCACGGCCGCTTCGAGCTGCTTGCCCTTGAAGGTCGCAGTGATGTCGGAGGCGAACTTGACAACCTTGTAGGGCCGCCCCTGCGCATCGAGGATCGGGTTGTAGCTCGCCTGGATCCAGATCTCCTTGCCGCCCTTGCCGATGCGCCGATACTGGCCGGCATCGTATTCGCCCCTGCCCAGCCGCTCCCAGAAGGCGCGGTAAGCCGGCGTATCGCGCTCGGCGGGATCGACGAACATGCGGTGGTGCTGCCCGACGATCTCGGAGAGCGAATAGCCGAGCACGCTGAGGAAATTCTGGTTCGCGTTCAGGATCTTGCCGGTCAGGTCGAACTCGATCACGGCCTGCGCCTTGTCGATCGCGGCGCGCTGCCCTTCGAGATCGGCCAGGCGGTTCTTCTGCTCGGTGACGTCGAAAGCGTATTTGATGACCCCGACCGGCTTGCCGCCAGCTCCCAGGATCGGGTTGTAGCTAGCCTGGATCCAGATCTCCTTGCCGCCCTTGCCGATGCGCAGATATTGCCCGCGCGAGAACTCGCCGCGGCCGAGGTCGGCCCAGAACTGCTTGTAGGCCGGGCTTGCCTTCTCCTCGGGCGTCACGAACAGGCTGTGATGCTGCCCCTTCACTTCGGCGAGCGTGTAGCCCATCGCCGACAAGAAATTTTCGTTGGCGTCCATTATCTTGCCGTCGAGATCGAACTCGATCCGCGCCTGCGATCGGTTGATCGCGTCGAGTTGACCCGCGGCGTGCCGATTCGAGAAAAGGCCGGAAAAGAGCGGCATCTGCGATCCCCCTCGGCGCAGCCCGCCCATGAGGTTTCATCGGGCCAGCACCGTCCTGAAAGCCGTTTTTGGGCGCCCGCGACGCGGAAGCGCGACAGGAGAAGCCGAATGCTGTCCGGCCACGCCTCAAATATCGCATCAACCGGTTTATGAATGGTTGCCGCCTAGATTGCGACTCAACTTTTAGTAGAAAAATCACATAAAGACGGTATAAAGCCGTTAAGATATACGACAGGGAACCGTCCAAAGATCAATTTTCTGAAATAAGAAACAAAAATTCTCAGTAAAGTTGTATAAAAATCGCAAAAGTTGTATTTTTTATTTTGTATTGGCCGAATTCTGCTTTTCAAAAGCAACCATGGATTTCACCGCAGCCATTGCCGCGAGCAGTTTCTCTGGGTCGCGCGACCTGACGACGATATTGGTGTCAGGCCCGGTCTCCGACCAGAATGGATAGGAGCCGATCGAAACCGCTGGATGGGCCTTGGCGATCTCGGCCAGCGGGCCGCCGATATCGCCCTCGCGCAGCCCGGTCTGCACCGTGTCCGACAACATTTTCGCGCCTGTCCGCAAGGTCGGGCCGATGACGTCGAGCATCGCCTGCATGATCGCGGGCACACCGGCCATCACGTAAACGTTACCGATGTTAAAGCCCGGCGCCTTCGAGATCGCGTTCGCGACCAGATCGGCCCCCGCGGGGATGCGCGCCATCCGCATCCGGGCCTCGTTGAGCTCCGCAGGCGAGAACCGTTCCGACAGCATCGCGACGGCACGCGGATCATGGTCGATCGTTACGCCGAACGCGGCGGCGACCGCATCGGCCGTGATGTCGTCATGGGTCGGCCCGATTCCACCGGTCGTGAAGACATAGGTGTAGCGGCCGCGCAGCGCATTGAGCGCAGCAACGATCTCCTCGGCAACATCCGGGACGACGCGGACCTCGCGCAGGTCGACGCCGATATTGGTGAGGTATTCGGCGATGTAGCCGATATTCTTGTCCTTGGTCCGCCCGGACAGGATCTCGTCGCCAATCACCAGGATCGCGGCCGTGACGATGGTGGCGGAACCGGTTTCGTTCGAGGACATGCGGCGCTCCTGACTGTCGCACAAGAGCTAGGCGTTCCGTGCGACGCGCTCAAGCACCCGCAGGGGCGCCCCGGCCATGCGCCGCAGGCGCGCTCAGGCCGGCTTGCGTTCGAACACCAGATTGAGCCGTGTCTGGGCGACGAGCTTGTAGCCGTTGCGCTCGAGCAGGCCGGCCAGGTCGGTCTGCCAGCGCTGGCGCGAATCCTCGATGATCACGAAGCCCGGCCATAGCGACGGCGGCGCATCGCGCAGGAATGGTTCGAGAATCAGGTCCTCGGCACCCTCGACATCGAGCTTGATCGCATCGATGCGATCGTAGCCCTCGCCCTCGACCAGCGAGAGCAGCGTCATGGCCGGCACCTTGACCGAGGCCCCGGCGCTCGAATTGAGGATGCGGACGCTCGATTCCCCGCGATTGGTCGGATCGATGAACAGGGTCAATTCGCCCGGCTTGTCGGCAAGCGCGCAAGCCACCGCCTTGACGGTTCCGAACGGGTTCTGCGCGATATTGAAGGCCAGCCGCGCGAAGATCTCGGGCTGCGGCTCGACCGCGAGGATGCGCGCGCCCCGCCCGGCCCGGGCCGCGACGAAGAGCGAATAGGCGCCGATGTTCGCGCCGATATCGATGAAGGTGAAGCCCTCGCGCAGCCGCGACGCCAGCAGTCCGCGCTCGACCGCGTCGAAATATTGCGGCGTGAACAGCACGCGCTTCTCGCAGACATTGCCGTCCGGATAGAGGCGCATCTTCGCGCCCAGCGACTCGATGTCGACCGGCGCACCGTCGAGCGCGCGCAGGCCGAGGCGCCGCAGCGCATAGGCGATCTTGCGCCCGAGGAAGCTGTCGGAGGCCCCGCGCGTCCGGGCGATGATGCGGGCGAGATAGGCTTTCGGCGCGAAGGTGCCGAAAGGCCGCTCTTCCGCCGGATTCTGTTCGATGATGGCCATTGCGCCAGCCTGATACACCTCGCCGCGCCCGTGCGCCAGTCGTCGGATGCGCGGCGGCCCGGGATCACCCGCCGTCGGCGAAGCGGGTGTGGATCTCGCCGAACCGGGGCGCGATCTCCTGGAAGACGTCGACAAGTCGTGGGTCGAACTGCCGGCCGCGCTCTCTCGTCACCACGGCGACGGCCGCATCATGCGTCATCGCCTCCTTGTAGACCCGCTTCGAGACCAGCGCGTCATAGACGTCGACGATCGCCATCAGGCGCCCGGAGAGCGGGATGGCCTCGCCGGCAAGCCCTTGCGGATAGCCGGTTCCGTCCCAGCGCTCGTGATGGGTGTGGGCGATCTCCTTGGCGAGCCGCAGGAAGGAGCTGGAGCCGCCGAGATAGCGCTCGGCATTGCCGATGGCGATGCGCCCGAGTTCGGCATGGGTCTGCATCGTCGCACGCTCGCCCTCGTCGAGCGGGCCGGGCTTGAGCAGGATACTGTCGGGAATGCCGACCTTGCCGATATCGTGCAGCGGCGCCGACTTGAACAGCAGGTCGAGCGTCGCGTCGCCGAGCTCTCCCACGAAAAGCCCGCGCTCCCGCGCCCCCTCGGCCAGAACCCGCAGATAATGCTGGGTGCGCCGGACATGATTGGCCGTCTCATTGTCGCGCGTCTCCGCGAGCGAGGCCATGGCCAGAATGACGGCATCCTTGGCCCGTTCGGCCTCCTCCAGCGCTGCCGACAGCGAGTTCACCAGCGCGATATTGGTCATGGCGACCGCGGCGCTGTTGGCTATCCGCCGGAGCGCCCGCACCACCTCCGGCGCCGGCCGGTGGCGATGCGCCCAATAGGCGCCGATCGCGGCGACGGGATCGTCCTGCCGTACGGGCACCATTACCAGGCTGCGCACGAAGGTCGGCTGGTAGGCCTCGTGGGGAATGCGCTCGTCGTGGTCGATATCCTCGATGACGACGACCTCGCCATGCTGCATCGCCCAGCCGGAAATGCAGCGCTCCATCGGGAAGCGCTGTCCTTTCCAGAGCGGCGCGATGGCATCCTCGTCGGCATAGTAGCAGCGGCCGTTGTCGCGCAGGATGAAGCTGATGCCGTCCGCGCCCGTCAGTCCGCGGGCATTGCGGCCCACCACGCCCATGACCTCGTCGACGCCTCGCGCCATCGCGAGGTCGAGCGAGAGCTGGTCGAGCGCGCTCAGCGTCGGGTCCGAAGCATCGGCGAGCGGAGAAGAAACAGACGCTTTCATGTGTCCTAAGGGAATCGGTCCGGGGCAGACGAAAGGTTCAGCGGCACTTTGCCTCAAAAACGTTACAATTCCGCCAACGCCACCACAACGATTACAGGCGCATTGCTGACCTGCGACAGCGCAGGCGCTGCAGCCGCGCCCCGCTCACGACCGGCTTGCGTGCGCCATCAAACGCAATAGATATGAGGCGAGGAGTTTTCCGCGCGCAATGACCTTCGAAGATACCATCGGCCGCTCGCGCTCGCGCGAGCCCGCCATCAAGATTCACGGCCCCGAGGCCTTTGCCGCCATGCACAAGGCCGGCCGGCTGACCGCCGCGGGCCTCGACATGCTCGGCTCCTACGTCAAGCCCGGGGTCACGACCCAGCGCCTCGACGACCTCGCCTTCCAGTTCGCCATGGACAACGGCGCCTATCCGGCGACCTTGTTCTATCGCGGCTACACCAAGTCGATCTGCACCTCGATCAACGATGTTGTTTGCCACGGAATTCCCAACGATAAGCCGTTAAGAGTTGGGGATGTCGTGAATATTGACTACACGCTAATTGTGGATGGATGGCACGGTGACTCGAGCCGAATGTTTGCAGTTGGCGACTTGAAACCTTTTGCATCTCGCCTAGTCTCGGTGGCCTACGAAAGCCTGCAACGTGGAATTAAGGCGGTTCGACCCGGCGCCACCACCGGCGATATCGGCTTTGCTATCCAGCGCTATGCCGAAAACGAGCGCTGCTCGGTTGTGCGCGACTTCTGCGGTCACGGCATCGGGCAGCTCTTCCACGATTCCCCGAACATCCTGCATTACGGCAGCCCCGGAGAAGGCATCCTGCTCAAGCCCGGCATGGTGTTCACCATCGAGCCGATGATCAATCTCGGCAAGCCGGGCGTTCGGGTCAAGAAAGACGGTTGGACCGCGGTAACAAAAGACGGCTCGCTCTCGGCCCAGTTCGAACATCAGATCGGCGTCACCGAGCAGGGCTGCGAGATCTTCACGCTCTCACCCGCCGGCCTCGGCAATCCGCTCGCGAAATGAGCGCCGGCATCGGCAAGGGGACAGGCAAGGGATCGCGCAAGGCGACCTCGCCTGCCGCCTCTGCCGAGGTGCCGCATTATCACGGGCATCGCGAGCGCCTGCGCAGCCGCTTCGAGGAGGCGGGCGCCGAGACGCTGCCTGACTACGAATTGCTGGAGCTGCTGCTCTTCCGCTCGATTCCCCGGCGCGACGTCAAACCGCTCGCCAAGGAACTGATCCAGCGTTTCGGCTCCTTTGCGGAGGTCTTGGGCGCCCCCGCAGCACGGCTTACCGAAATCGACGGCGTCAGCGAAAGCGTCGCGCTCGACCTCAAGATCGTGGAAGCCGCGCTCAAGCGCATGGCCAAGGGCGCGGTCGGCAAGCGGCCGGTGCTCTCCTCATGGTCTTCGGTGCTCGACTATTGCCGTATGGCGATGGCCTTCGCCGAGCGCGAGCAGTTCCGCATCCTCTTCCTCGACAAGAAGAACATCCTGATCGCTGACGAGGTTCAGCAGACCGGCACGGTCGACCACACCCCGGTCTATCCGCGCGAGGTGATGCGACGGGCGCTCGAACTCTCGGCCTCCGCGATCATCCTCGTCCACAACCACCCCTCGGGCGACCCCACGCCATCGGGCGCCGACATGCGGATGACACGCGAGCTCGTCGACATCGCCAAGCCTCTGGGCATCGCCATCCATGACCACATCATCGTCGGCCGCGACGGCCATGCCAGCTTCCGCAGCCTGGGGCTGATCTGATGACGAACCTGACGGTGAAGCGCATCTACGATGCCCCTGCCCCCGGCGACGGCACGCGTGTCCTCGTCGACCGGCTCTGGCCGCGTGGCATCGCGAAGGACCGGACCGATCTCTGGCTCAAGGATCTCGCGCCCAGCGACGCGCTGCGCCACGAATTCCACGGCCATCCCGACCGCTGGGACGAGTTCTGCGCCGCCTACGCGACCGAGCTCGGCAGCCCCTCGGCGCAGGCGGCTCTCGCCGCTTTGGCCGCCGAGCGGAAGAAGGGCCCGGTCGTCCTGCTCTATGCGGCGAAGGACGAACACCGGAACAATGCGGTGGCCCTCCGCCTCTGGCTGGACGGCCGCACGATTTCGGTCCAAGAATAGCAAGGGCATAGCCGCAGCGCGCGGCAGGATGGAAGAACCGTCGCATTCAGCGAGCCGGATCATCTTTGCCGATATTATCCAAAGCAAACTCTATCTGATCAATACTGCCCGTGAAAAAGGCAGATTTGATGAGTTACATGGATATTCTCCCTCTTCCCGAACGCCAGCGAATGCGCATAGGCTGGCCTCAACGGGGAAGAGGGCTGCATGGTCGCATTCGATGAAATGACCGGTTCGGGAGCCGAGCTGAGGCCCGCCTACGAGGCTCTGGATCGCTGGCTGAAGGAAGCGCCGCCCGAGACGCTGGCATTGAGGCGAAGCCAGGCCGAGCTGTTCTTCCGCCGCATCGGCATCACCTTCGCGGTCTATGGCGACGAGGAATCGACCGAGCGCCTGATCCCCTTCGACATCATCCCGCGCGTGCTGACCAAGCCGGAATGGACCAAGCTGGAAGCCGGCCTGCGCCAGCGCGTCACCGCCCTCAACATGTTCCTGGCCGATGTCTACGGCCCCAAGGAATGCCTGAAGGCCGGCATCATCCCGCCCGATCTGGTCTATCGGAACGCCTGCTACCAGCTCGAAATGGTCGATTTCAAGGTTCCGCACGACATCTATTGCCACATCGCCGGCATCGATGTGGTGCGCGTCGACGCCGATACCTTCTATGTCCTCGAGGACAATGCCCGCACGCCCTCCGGCGTCTCCTACATGATGGAGAACCGCGAGGTGATGCTGCGCCTCTTCCCGGAGCTGTTCTCGACTCATCGCGTCGCGCCGGTCGACAACTATCCCGACCAGTTGCTCGCGACCCTGCGCTCGGTCGCGCCGCGCAGCGCCTCCTCCGATCCGACAATCTGCCTGCTGACGCCCGGCCAGTACAACTCGGCCTTCTACGAGCACTCGTTCCTGGCCGACAAGCTCGGCGTCGAACTGGTCGAGGGCTCGGACCTGCTCGTGAAGGACGACATCGTCTACATGCGCACGACCCAGGGGCCGAAGCGCGTCGACGTGATCTACCGGCGCATCGACGACGACTTCATCGACCCCCTCGCCTTCCGCAGCGACTCCGTGCTCGGCGTCCCCGGCATCATCGGCGCCTACAAGGCCGGCAACGTCACGCTGGCGAACGCGGTCGGCACCGGCGTCGCCGACGACAAGGCGGTCTACAGCTACATGCCGGAGATCGTGAAGTTCTTCACCGGCGAGGAGCCGATCCTGAAGAACGTCCCGACCTTCCGCTGCCGCGAGCCCGAGGCCAATGCCTATGTGCTCGACAATCTGGAGAAGCTCGTCGTCAAGGAGGTCAACGGCTCGGGCGGCTACGGCATGCTCGTCGGCCCGCATGCCAACAAGGCCCAGATCGAGACCTTCCGGCGCAAGCTCAAGGCACAACCCGAGGGCTTCATCGCCCAGCCGACACTCGCTCTCTCGACCTGCCCGACCTTCGTCGCTTCCGGCGTGGCGCCACGCCATGTCGACCTGCGCCCCTATGTGCTTTCCGGCGCCAACGGTATCTCCTGCGTGCCCGGCGGCCTGACCCGCGTCGCGCTCAAGGAGGGCTCGCTCGTCGTCAATTCCAGCCAGGGCGGCGGCACCAAGGACACCTGGGTGCTCGACGCATGAGCATCCCGGCCACGTCCTCGCCTGCTCTTCTCTCGCAACAGCCTGCCATCCCGCGGAAAGGCACACGCTGACCATGCTTTCGCGTACCGCAGACAGCCTGTACTGGGTTTCCCGCTATGTTGAGCGGGCCGAATATCTCGCCCGCATCCTCGACGCGACGACGCGCCTGACCAACCTGCCGACCACCTATGGCGGCGCCGGCACGGAATGGCAGAGCGCGGTTCTCACCGCCGGCTGCGAGGAGGCTTTCGCCAAGGCCTATGGCGAGGCCAATGAACGCAATGTCTGCGACTTCCTGACCTTCAGCCCGGACAACCCGTCCTCGATCCGCAACTGCCTGGCCCAGGCGCGCTCGAATGCGCGGGCCGTGCGCACCGCGCTGACCTCGGAGATGTGGGATGCGCTGAACGGCGCCTGGCTGGAGTTGCAGCGCTTCGAGAAGAAGCGCATGGACCGCGAGGAATTCGCCCGCTTTCTCGATTGGGTGAAGAACGTCTCGCTGGTCTTCGACGGCTCTGCCTACCGAACCATGCTGCGCGACGACAGCTACTGGTTCTCGCGGCTCGGCGTCTATCTCGAACGCGCCGACAACACCGCCCGCATCCTCGACGTGAAATACCATGTGCTGCTGCCGGCCGACGAGCAGGTCGGCGGCTCGCTCGACTATTTCCAGTGGACCACGGTGCTGCGCGAGGTCTCGGCGCTGACCGCCTATCACTGGGTCTATCGCGAGGCGGTGAAGCCGATCCTCGTCGCCGATCTTCTGGTGTTGAACCGGCGCATGCCGCGTTCGCTCGCCGCCTGCTACGAGAACATCTCCCGCTTCCTCGACGCGCTAGGCGATGCCTATGGCCGCCAGGGTCCGGCCCAGCGCCAGGCCCGCAAGACGCTGGCGAATCTCAGCAACACCCGCATCGATGATGTCTTCGAGCACGGGCTGCACGAGTTCATCGAGGAGTTCATCACCGAGAACAACCGCCTCGGCAACACCATCTTCGAGCAATATCTGCAATGAGCCATTCGCCTGCGTTCGCGGCGCGACTGCCGTAACCCTGCCCCGGACTGGATTATGCGGATCAGGATTTCCCATACGATCGGCTACGATTATGCCGAGCCGGCACGCCACATCACGCAGATCCTGCGCTTGACGCCGCGCGATCATGACGGCCAGCACGTCATGTCCTGGCGCATCGAGCCGAATGTCGACGGGCGCCTGCGCGCCTCGCAGGATGCCCATGGCAATATCGTGCATTCATTCTACGCAGACGGCCCGATCTCCTCGCTCGCCATCCGCATCGATGGGCTGATCGAGACGATCGACCTCGCCGGCGCCGTTCGCGGCGGGCTGGAGCGCGTGCCTTGCGAGGTCTATTGCCGCGACACGCTTCTCACCGAGCAGGACGAGGCCCTGCGCAGCTTCGCCGAGGAGGTCACGGCCGGCGCCGGCACGCCGCTCTCGCGGATGCATGCACTGATGGCAGCGGTCGGCGACCGCATGGACTGCGTCGAGGCCAGCGGACGCAGCGGCGTCGGCGCAGCCGCTGCCTTTGCGGCACGCGAAGCGATCGCGCAGGACGTCGCCCATGTCTTCATGGCCTGCGCCCGGCATCTCGGCCTGCCGGCCCGCTATGTCTCCGGCTATGTCGCAGAATCCGACAGCCTGCCGCATGGCAACGGCGCCCATGCCTGGGCCGAAGTCCATCTCGACGACTATGGCTGGATCGGTTTCGACTGCGCCAATGCGCTCTGCCCGATCGACACGCATGTGCGTGTTGCGATAGGGCTCGACTACGCGGACGCCGCACCGGTTCGCGGCTCGCGCCAGGGCGGCGAAGGCGAGAACCTCAACGTCCTCGTCAGTGCCCGCGAGGCCGAAGGCCGCTTCGCCAATCAATAGCCGCCCCTTCCGGCGAGGATGGCCGGGAAGTCAGGGCAAGAAGACAGGGACTGAACCCGTGACCTATTGCGCCGGAATCCTCGTGCAGGATGGGCTCGTCATGATCGCCGATACCCGCACCAATGCCGGGCTCGACGACATCTCGACCTTCCGCAAGCTCCATGTCTTCAACTGGCCGGGCGAGCGCAATTTCGGCCTGATGACGGCCGGGAATCTCTCGATCACCCAGTCGGTGGTGAGCTTTCTCCATGAAGGGCTGCCGAATCCCGAGACCGGCGAGCTCGACACCCTGCAGAGCGTGAGCTCGATGTTCCGGGCCGCCCAGCTCGTCGGCCGCTGCATCCGACATGTCCGCGACATCGACGGCGCGGCGCTGGAGGATGCCGGCGTGAAGTTCGAGATCGGCATGCTCTTCGGCGGCCAGATCAAGGGACAGCCGATGCGGCTGTTCATGATCTACAGCGCCGGCAACTTCATCGAATGCGGCATCGATTCGCCGTTCCTGCAGATTGGCGAGCACAAATACGGCAAGCCGATCCTCGATCGCGCCGTCACCTACAAGACCCATCTCTACGACGCCTTGAAGGTCGGGCTGATCTCGATGGATTCGACCATGCGCTCGAATCTCGGCGTCGGCCTGCCGATCGACCTGATCGTGATGCGGCGCGATGCCGACGATTTCGAGCTCAACCGCCGGATCGAAGCGGGCGAGCCCTATTTCCACGATCTGCGCGAGCGCTGGTCGGCTGCGCTCAGGGCCGCCCATATGGCCATTCCACGCCCACCCTATGCGCCTTCGGGGACTTAAGCGCCTGAAAACCCGTTCTCAGGCAACGGGATGTCAATAATTCAGGCCTTAAGTCGCAACACGAAGACCATTCCTGGACGGATAATGCCTGCATTCAATGCCGCGAAGATGACGAATGCGGGTTCCTCCGCTCGCATGTTCGCGAGCACCGTGGTGACGCTGGGCTGCGCCTTCCTGCTGCTGATGGCCGCCGGGATCGGCGTTGTCGTCGCGATCACCCGCGAAGCCAATCGCCTGGAGGCCCAGCGCCAGGGCGAGCGCATCGAGGCCGCCGTCAACGCCCAGATCAAGCTGAACGAACTGAGGCTGGAACGGCTTGTCGCCGCCGGCGACCTGCCTGAAGCCCTGCAGCAATCCGGTGCGACCGCCACGCTGCAGGCCGCGCTGAAGCGCCTGAGCGGGCAACTGATGGATTTCGACGGTGCCTTTATCAGCGGAACCGGCGAAACCGTGCTGGCATGGGCCGAAAACCCGGCCGCCGCGGATCATGCCAAGAGCAGCGGCCCGCATCATATCGAGGCCCTGCAGCGCGGCGCGAGAAATTCCTTCGTCGCCACCCTCATCGGCGATGAAGTCACGCCCCAGTTCGGCGCGGCACGCTCGACGATCGTCACCGATGGCGACGAGACCCTGATTCTGACGGCGATCGACCTCTCCCGGATCGCCTCCTTCACCTCCGAAAACGGCTCGGCGCCGCTGTCCTTCATCGCCTATCGGCACCTGTCGAGCGCCTTGCTCTCCGAGCTGGCGGAGCGCAACCGCGTCACCGACATCCAGCTCACGACCACCCAGCCCACTGACGCGCTGTCGAAGCTTGGGCTGCGTGCTGCCGACGGCAAGATCGGCGCTTGGCTGACCTGGTCGCCGGCCCGCCCGGGCGACGTGATGCTGCGCCGCTTCCTCTGGGCGCTCATCGCGGTCGCCCTGCTGTTCTCGGCGATCTTCGTCTTCGTCGTCCAGCGCCTGCGCGCCTCGGCCGAGCAGATCGAATTGCGCGAGCGCCAGATCCAGCGCCTCGCCGGACAGGACGAACTCTCGCTGCTGCCGAACCGCCGCAGCTTCGACCTGACGCTCGACCAGACTCTGGCCCATATCCAGGATGATGACGGCCCCAGCCTCGCCGTGCTGCTGATCGATCTCGATCGCTTCAAAGCCGTCAACGACACCTATGGCCACACCGCCGGCGACGAATTGATCCGCCAGGTCGCCGTTCGCCTTTCCGGCGCGGTCCAGGTCGGCGACACGGTCGCCCGGCTCGGCGGCGACGAGTTCGGCATCATCCAGACCCATTCGGCGACGCCGGCCGGCTGCGCGGCGCTCGGCGAGCGCATTCTCGCCAGCCTCACCGAGCCCTTCACCATCACCGGCGCCGAAGTGACCATCGGCTCCTCGATCGGCATCGCCATGGCGCCCCGCGACGGCACCAGCCGCGAGGCCCTGCTCAAACTCGCCGACACCGCGCTCTACGAAGCCAAGAATAGCGGCCGCAACCGCTACGCTTTCTTCGAATCGCAGATGAACCGCTCGATGCAGCTCAAGCGCATGGTCGAGGACGATCTGCGCCATGCCATCGATAACGACCAGCTCATGCTGCACTACCAGCCGCAGGTCTCCGTCGACGGCTCCACCATCGTCGGCGTCGAAGCGCTGGTGCGCTGGCAGCACCCGGCCCATGGCATGATCCCGCCCTCGGATTTCATCGCCATCGCCGAGGAACGCGGCCTGATCGTGCCGCTGAGCGAATGGGTGCTGCGGCGGGCCTGCACCGAGGCCAGACGCTGGAAAGGCATCCGCCTAGCCGTCAACGTCTCGCCGATACAGTTCCGCCACAAGGACTTCGTCGCCAACGTCATCCGCACCATCGCGGAAACGGATTTCGACCCGGCCCAGCTCGAGCTCGAACTGACCGAGGGCGTGCTGATCGAGGATGCCGACGCCGCCGAAGCCGCCATGATGGACATCCGCGCCCATGGCGTCGGCCTCGCGCTTGACGATTTCGGCACCGGCTATTCGAGCTTGATCTATCTGCGCCGCTTCGCCTTCGACAAGATCAAGATCGACCGCTCCTTCCTCGAATACATGGAAGCGACGGGCGAGTCGGCGATCCTGGTCCATTCAATGGCCCATCTCGGGCGGGCGCTCGGCCTGCGCGTCTGCGCCGAGGGCGTCGAGACCGCCGAGCAGCACCGCTTCCTGCAGGCGATCGGCTGCCACGAATTGCAGGGCTTCCTGTTCTCCAAGGCCGTACCCGCGACCGAGATCGACCGCCTGCTCGGCCTCGACAATCCCTTTGCCGAAATCCTCGCTGCCGCCTGACGACCCACGAGCCGGACGGGCGGCGGACCTCTAGAAGAACAGCTCGTGGATGCCGCTGAAGATCGCGTAGGCGAAACCCGCGCTGAGCAGCAGGCCGATAGCCCCGATCACCGCTCCGATGATGATCAGCACGCCGTCGCGCTCGACAAGGCCGAGCCCGACGAGGCAGACCGAGAGCCCGAGCGGGATCTGGCCGATGAAGGGCGCGGCAACGATCAGGCCGAGCGCCAGGATCAGGATTACCAGCCCCAGAACCGGGATCGCCCAGGCGCTGCCCAGCATGGTCAGGCGCGGCTGCGAAAAGCGCTCCAGCCAGGTGAGCGCCGGCAGCGCCCGCGCCACCGCCCGGTTGAGCTCCGGCTTGCCGATGCTGCGCGCGAGCAGCGCCTGCGGCAGCCAGGGCATCCGCCGCCCCGTCAGCATCTGCACCGCGACGAAGGCGAGCACCAGCCCGCAGACCAGCGGGATCGGCGGCGGCATCGGCAGGCAGTTCGGCAGGCCGAGCAGCACGACCAGCAACGCATAGGCCCGGTCCTCCAGCGCGGCGACGATCGTGCCGACGGCGAGGCGCTCCCCGGGCAGGCCCGCCAGCGCCGTCAGAAGTCCGGATGTACGCAGAGGAGATGACAAAGGAGCAGGCCGTGCCGAAGCGGAAACGCCCGCCTAGCACGCCCAGACACTCGCCAACAAGCGAGCCGGACGCAGGTTTTCAATGCCCCAGGCTCGGGGCCGGCGGGCGGGCGGAGCGCTCATTGGAGGGTGAAGACGCCATTCACATTGCGGATTTCCGCTGGCCGGATCAGGCGCGAATGCGCGACCGTGATCGAATGAAGCGGGCCTTCCAGCTCGCGCTTCCAGAACGCCAGGAAGTCCTGGAGCACAGGGAAGCGCGGCGCCAGATCGTATTGCTGCCAGATATAGGTTTGCAGGACGCTGAGGTGATCCGGCATTCGGTAGAGGATCGTCGCCGTGGTCAGCCCGTAGCCTTCGAGCTGCCGGATGAAATCGGTCGAAACCATCGCCACCTCCCCCCTGCTGCGGGCCGAAAGCTTTGCCGGACAGATCGAGCCTGCTCCCGCCTGGTTAACAAAGGCTTGCCAGCCTACTGCCAAACTGCTGCAATCTCGAGGCAGGCCGCCGGAGAGGGCCGCCTGTGCAATAGCGGGCGTGGGGGCTTGCGTGGCGTACCGTGTGGGCAAGGCCGGACTGGCCGGGCTGGCGATGATCGTCGCCGCCGCCCCGATCTGCGGCGCGAGTGCCGAGGAGGAGGAAGCCGAGCGCAGCCCGATCTCGATGGTGATCTTCGGCTCGATGGAGGCCGGGCCGACCAAGACCTTCCTTTCCGTCGGGATGAAGCGCGCCATCGGCGGAGGCCTCGCGGAAAGCGGTTTCCGCCTCTTCGTCAAGGCCGGCGGATCACAGGAGCAGACCCGCCGCCGCCAGCCGCACGGCATCACCTACAAGAGCGAGGCGCAGGCGCTGCTTGGCTATGAATGGCGCATCGGCAGCAGCTTTATCGCGCTCTATGCCGGCTCGGATGCCGAAACCGAGCAGCGGGTCGAAGCCTTCGGCCCCTCCGTCATCGCCACCCGCTACGGAGTCCGGGTGCAGGCCGATCTCTGGATCGTTCCGACGCCCGGAACGATGATCCAGGCCAATGGCTATGTTTCTTCGCTGAACGGACGCCTCTGGGCGCGCGTCGCGCCGGGCTGGCAGATGCCGACGGGCTTCTATATCGGCCCCGAAATCGAAGCCTATGGCGACCGCGACTACCGCAAATACCGGCTCGGCCTGCATCTCACCGGCCTGCGTTTCCTCGGGCTGGAGTGGCGCGTGTCCGGTGGCTTTCAGCAGACCAGCGACCGCCCCTCCGCCTATTACGGCACGGTCGGACTGCACTGGCAGCGTTGAGAGACGATCAGCCCCGCAGCGCTCGCAGGGCCTCCGGCGTATCGACATCGATGGCGATGGCAGGGTCCTCGAAGGGAACGTCGACGACACGCTCCCCGGCCTCGTCGAGCAATCGCCGCGCACCGCGATCGCCGCTCAGCAGCGACACGGCCGGGAAGATCGCCCGCGCCAGCAGCACCGGATTGCCGCGCTGGCCGAACAGCGTCGGCACGGCCGCGAGCGCCTCGGGCCGCGCGCGATACGCCTCCGCCAGGCGCTCGATGACCGCGGGCGTGACATTCGGCATGTCGCCGAGCGAGATCACGGCCGCAGCGATCGCAGGCGGCAGCGCTGCCACGCCGGCCTTGAGCGAGCCGGCGAGGCCGGAGGCATAGTCGGGATTATGCACGAGCTGTACAGGTAGTTCCGACAGCACCGCCTCGACCTCCGCAGGCTGGTGGCCGGTCACGACGATCACGGGACCGAGGCCCGCTTCCAGTTGTGCCTCGACGGCATGGCGGAGGATCGGCTTGCCACGCAGCGGTTGCAGCAGCTTGTTCTCCGCGCCCATCCGCGTCGACTGCCCCGCCGCCAGCACGATCCCCGCCAGCAGGCCGCTCCCGGCCGAGCCCGGAGTACGTGGCTGTGGCCGCGAGACGATCTCCATCAGCAGGCCGCCGACTCCCATCTTCTGGGCATCGCCGCGCCCGACCGGAATGCCCGCCAGATGACGCTGCAGTACCCAGTCGAAGCTGTTCTCCTTGGGCGAACGGGCGCAACCGGGAGCGCCGATCACCGGCTTGCCGGCAATGCGGCCGAGCATCAGCAGGTTGCCGGGATCGACCGGCATGCCGAGGTGCTCGACCTCGCCGCCGGCTTCGACCAGCGCCTGCGGGATCACGTCGCGCCTGTCGGTGATGGCGGAGGCGCCGAAGATGACGATGATATCGGCCTCCCCCGCCGCCTGCTCGGCAATGGCCGCGGCGAGCGGCTCGGCTTCGTGCCGGACGCGCCGATCGGCCGCCAGCACCGCCTCTGCCGGCTCCAGCCGGTCGCGCATGATCCTTAGCGTCTTGTCGACCACGCTCGGTTTCAGCCCCGGCAGCAGCGTCGAGATCACTGCGACGCTCGATGGGCGATAGGACGCAACCGAGACCGGCGGCATGCTGCCGAGCGCATCGAGCGCCTGCTCCACCAGCGCCTGCGGCACGGCATAGGGAATGATCTTGACGGTGGCGACGAGTTCGCCCGCCACGACCGCCTTCAGCGCCGGCAGGGTCGCGACCGTGATTGCCTCGTCCACGGCGTTGAAGGCATCGATCGCCGCGACATCGATGCTCAGCACACCCGCCTGCATCGCAAACATGTTGACCCGTCCGGTGAAGGGCGATTCAGCCATGATCGCATCGCCGGTCATCCGCTCGGCCAATCGCGCCGCCGCAGCATTCTCGTCGATATCGCCGGGTTCCAGCCGGACCGCGACGATTTCGGTTACGCCAGCCGCCTTGAGCTTCGCAGCAAGCTCGGCCGTGATGGCCGCGCCCTTCTTCACGATGGTCCCGTCGGCGCGGATGGTATGCGCCGCGATGCAGCCGACGGCATCCGCAATGGCGACAGGTCCGAACTGCATTGTCTATCCTCAGGCAGGCTTGCGGCGTGGGCCACGCAACGTCGCGACGATCTCGGCGAGGATCGCGAGCGCGATCTCGGCCGGCGAGACCGCGCCGATATCGAGCCCGATCGGCGCATGGATGCGCCCCGTCGCCGTCTCGTCGAAGCCGGCTTCCGTCAATCGCTCCAACCGCCGGCCATGGGTCTTACGGCTGCCGAGCGCGCCGACATAGAAGCAGTCCGAGCGCAGGGCCGCGACAAGCCCGGGATCGTCGATCTTCGGATCATGGGTCAGCGCGACGAAGGCGGTGTAGGCATCGAGCCCGATCCGCGGAAGCGCTTCCTCCGGCCATTCGGCCAGCAGCGTCACCTCCGGAAAACGCTCGGGCGTGGCGAAGGCGGTGCGCGGATCGACCACCACGAGGTCGAGATCGAGCGCTTTCGCCATCGGCGCCATCGCCTGCGAGATATGGACGGCGCCAGTCACGACCACGCGCGGATGCGGCGCCTGCACGGTCAGGAAATAGGATGCCCCATCAGCCTCGACCATGCCGCTCTTGCCGGAGCGCAATTGCCGCTCCAGCAATTCCGCCAGCGGATCGGCGGCGATCTCAGCCTGCTTCACCAGTCTCTGGGTACCACCGGCGAGATCGCTCACCAGCACGGCGGCGCGGCGCGCCTGCCGCTCTTCGTTGAGCGCAGCGAGGGTCGAAAGCTCCACGGCTCAGCCCCTGTCCGTCGCGAGCTTCAGGCCCAGCGCAATCATCAGCGAGCCGCCGATCCAGCGCCCGAAGGCAAAGCTCGCCCTGGTCTTCTTCATCGCGCCGACGACCAGCGAGGCGCCGAAGACGGTGACGAGATCGGCCGAGGAGAAGGCGAAATTCACGACCATGCCGAGGATCAGGAACTGCGCCCAGACCGGCAGCGAAGCGGCGGGATCGACGAACTGCGGCAGGAGCGCGATGAAGAACAGCGCGACCTTCGGGTTCAGCACCTCGACGATGAAGGAATCGAGCAGCGCGCGCTTCACCGTCTTGGGCGGGGCGACCGGCTGGCCGGGCGAGCCCAGGCGGGAGCGGATCATGCCGATGCCGATCCAGATCAGGTAGAGCGCGCCGGCGATCTTCACGGCCATGTAGAGTTCCGGCACATGCTTGAACACGGCCGAAAGCCCGAAGGCGGCGGCGAAGACATGCAGGTAGCAGCCGAGATGGATGCCGAGCATCGCCATCAGCCCGGCCTTGCGGCCATGGCTGATCGTCTGGGCGGCGGTATAGAGCAGCGCCGGCCCCGGAAAATAGGCGACGAGGATGGTCACCGTCGCGAAGGCGACGAGGGTTTCCCAGGAAGCCATCTCAGTTCACCTTCTCGACATAGACCTTGATACGCCCGCCGCAGGACAAGCCCACCTGCCAGGCCGTCTCGTCGGCGACGCCGAACTCCAGCATGCGCGCCTTGCCATCGGCGATCACGTCGGCGGCCTCCGCCACCACAGCGCCCTCGACGCAGCCACCCGAGACCGAGCCGAGGAAATTCCCCTCCCCGTCGATGACGAGATGCGAGCCAACGGGCCGCGGCGCCGAGCCCCAGGTCTCGACCACGGTCGCGATGGCGACGCCGCGGCCGCCGCGCGCCCAATCCTCGGCGGCGCGCAGGATGTCGGTTTCGGTGCTGATCATGATGTCACCTTACGCCTGAATCTGGCACCAGACATCATGCCTCAACCGGCCTTCTTCAACCACAGGCGCGGATCGCTCTCCCGCCCTGCATCCAGCGACAGCGCGGCGCAGAGATCGGCCATCGCCGCGAGATTATGGATCGGCCGGAACGAGTCGACATGCGGCAGCATCGCCCGGATGCCGCTGGCCCGCGCCGCGAAGGCGTCGTAGCGCAGGAGCGGGTTCAGCCAGACCAATTGCCGACAGGAGCGATGCAGGCGGTCCATCTCGAAACCCAGGCTGTCATCGAGATGCCGCTCCAGCCCGTCGGTGAAGAGCAGCACGATCGCCCCGCCCGCCAGCACGCGCCGCGACCAGACGCGGTTGAAGTCGTGCAGCGCCGTGGCGATGCGCGTCCCGCCCTCCCAGTCCGGCGCGGCCTTGCCGGCCAGCGCGAGCGCCTCGTCCGGGTCGCGTGCCCTGAGCATCCGCGTAACATTGGTCAGGCGCGTGCCGAAGACGAAGGAATGCACGCGCCGGCGCTTCTCGGTCAGCGCATGCAGGAAATGCAGGAAGATGCGCGAATATTCGGCCATCGAGCCGGAGATATCGACCAGCGCTACGATGGGTGGATGCACCTCGCGCCGCTCGCGGAAAGCGAGATCGATCGAGGCGCCGCCGCCGCGCAGCGACTGGCGGAAGGTCCGGCGCGGATCGATACGCGTGCCGCGATGCGCCGGCCGGAAGCGGCGGGTCACGATGCTGTCGTCGGGCAATCTCAGCTCGGCGATCAAATGCTTGGCCCGCGCTATCTCGGCCGCGCTCATCTGGGCGAAATCGCGCGATTTCAGCATCTCGCGATCGGATACGGTGAGCCGTGCCGTCAGCTCGGTCAGCTCCTTCGGCGGCTCGTCCTCGCGCGGCGGCGGCGCGAAGGCTTCCGCGACCCGCAGCGCCCCGGCTTCGGCCTTCTCCGGCTGGCTGTCGGCGCGGGGCGAAACCGGCGACATCTGCGCCATGATCTTCTCGATCAGGTTGCGCCGGCGCCAGAACAAGCGGAAAGCCTGATCGTAGACCGGGCTATCCTCATGCTTCTTCACGAAGATCGCATGCAGCGCCCAGTACACATCGTCGCGCCCGCCGAGCGCACCGTCGCCCAGCGCCGCGATCGCCTCGACCACGGCACCCGGCCCGACCGACAGCCCCGCCGCGCGCAGGGCACGGGCGAAATAGGCGACGTTCTCGGCAAGCTTGCCGCTCACGGCTGCCCAACCCCACAGCCCTCATCCTGAGGAGCCGCGGCACGCGGCGTCTCGAAGGATGGTTCAGGAGGCTCCGGAACCATCTGGACCATCCTTCGAGACGGCCCTTCGGGTCTCCTCAGGATGAGGGCTGAGGATGAACTCAACCCCGCGTCTCCGTCATGAACACCTTCTGGACGATCTGCCAGCGGCTCTCGATCTTCAAGAGCGAGAGCAGGTCGGTGAAATAGCGCGGCGGCATCTGGCACTTGACCTTGACCAGCGCGAGCGTCGGCCCGACGAGGTCGATCGTCAGGATATGGTCGTCGCGCTGCATCCCGGCCGCCTGCGGCGCCGGACGGTTGCGCACGGCGTCGAGCCAGGCGTCGCGCTGGACGATCTGGATCGCACCATCGTCGCGCGCCGTGGTCAGCGCGCTGGTCGGATGGAAGACATGGACGAGCTTCTCGGCATCGCCCTCGTAGAGCCCGTCGAGATAGGTCCGGACCGTCGCCTCGACGGCCTTGATGTCGGCGTTCATGGCAGCACCCTCTCGCTTCGCGGGGCAGAGACTAGCGCCCCGCCTCCGCCTTGGCCCGATCCAGAAGCTCCTTCACCTGCGAGCCCTGCATCGCCTGGATATCGTCCTGATACTTCAGCAGCGCCCCCAGCGTATCCGAAACGATGGCCGGATCGAGCGCGACGGCGTCCAACTCGACCAGCGCCGTCGCCCAGTCCAGCGTCTCGGCGACGCCCGGCGCCTTGAACAGCTCTTCCTTGCGGATCGCCTGCACGAAGGCGACGAGCTGCTTCGAGAGCTTGGCCGGCGCCTCCGGCACCTTCGCCTTCAGGATCGCGAGTTCGCGCGTAGCATCAGGATAGCCGACCCAGTGATAGAGACAGCGGCGCTTCAGCGCGTCATGGATCTCGCGGGTGCGGTTCGAGGTCAGGATCACGATGGGCGGCTCGGCCGCCCGGATCGTGCCAAGCTCGGGGATCGTCACCTGCGCATCGGCCAGCACCTCGAGCAGGAAGGCCTCGAAGGCTTCGTCGGTGCGGTCGAGCTCGTCGATCAGCAGGATCGGCGCCCCACCCTCCTGCGGCTCCAGCGCCTGCAACAGCGGCCGCTTCACCAGATATTTCTCGGAGAAGATGTCGCCTTCCAGCCGGTCGCGATCGTCGGCGACGCCGCCGGCTTCCGCCAGCCGGATCGCCATCATCTGCCCGGCATAGTTCCATTCGTAGACGGCGGAGGCGAGATCGAGCCCCTCATAGCATTGCAACCGGATCAACCGCCGGCCGAGCCCCGCTGCCAGCACCTTCGCGATCTCGGTCTTACCCGTACCGGCCTCGCCTTCCAGCAGGAGTGGCCGCTTCATCCGGAGAGCCAGAAACAGTACCGTCGCGAGCGCGCGGTCAGCGACATAGCCCTGCGATTGAAGCAGCGCGAGCGTGGCGTCGATGGAGGAAGGCAGAGGAGAAGACATGGCGGCTCGCGTCATGCCCGGGCATATCCCGGACATCCCTTGTTCGAAGGCAAGTAAGGTCCTGAACGAGATGGCCGGGTCAAGCCCGGCCATGACGCGCGCGAAGTCAAAGCGCTTCGCTTACTTCCCCGTCGCCTGCGCCACGGCCTGCTTGGCCATCACGCCGATCAGATGGGCGCGGTATTCGGCATCGGCATGGATGTCGCCATTGATGCCCTTGGCCGTGTGCTTCAGCCCGTCCAGCGATTTCGGCGCGAAGCGCGCCTTCAGCGCGGCTTCCGCCTCCGGCCAGCGGAAGACGCCGCCCTCGCCCGCCCCGGTCACCGTGACGCGTATCTCGCTGCCGCGCTTGGCGACGAAGACGCCGACCATGGCATAGCGCGAGGCCGGGTTGCGGAACTTGGCATAGCCCGCCTTCGAGACCAGCGGGAACGAGACCTTGGTGATGATCTCGCCCTCGTCCAGCGCGGTCTCGTAGAGCCCGGTGAAGAACTCCTCCGCCGTCAGCTTGCGCTTGTTTGTGACGACGGTGGCGCCGAGCGCCAGCAGGGCCGCCGGATAATCCGCCGCCGGGTCGTTATTGGCGACCGAGCCGCCGATCGTGCCGCGATGGCGCACGGCGGGATCGCCGATGCTTCCGGCGAGGAAGGCGAGCGCGGGGATCGCCTCCTGAACCTCGGCCGAGTTCGCGACCTCGCCATGGGTCGTCATCGCACCGATGACGAGATTGCGGCCCTTGCGGCTGATGCCTTTCAGGTCGGCGCAGGCGCCGAGATCGACCAGCGCGGTCGGCGAGGCCAGCCGCTGCTTCATCGTCGGCAGCAGGGTGTGGCCGCCGGCCAGGAGCTTGGAATCCTCCTTCTTGGCGAGCAGCGTCGCCGCCTGCCGGGCGCTCGTGGGTTTGTGATAGGTGAAAGCGTACATGGACCTGTCCTTTCAGCTCACTCGGCCGCCTGGCGGCTGATCGACTTCTGCGCCGCGCGCCACACCGCCTGCGGCGTGGCCGGCATCGCGATGTCCTCGTGGCCGAGCGCATCGGTGATGGCGTTGATGACGGCGGGCGGCGAGGCAATGGCGCCGGCCTCGCCGCAGCCCTTGATACCCAGCGGGTTCGACGGGCACGGCGTCACGGTCATGCCGACATCGAAGGATGGCAGGTCGTCGGCGCGCGGCATGGTGTAGTCCATGAAGCTCGCCGTCACGAGCTGGCCGTCGGCATTGTAGCGGGCGCCTTCCAAGAGCGCCTGACCGACGCCCTGGGCGATGCCGCCATGGACCTGCCCCTCGACGATCATCGGGTTGATGACATTGCCGAAATCGTCGACGGCGGCCCAGCGCTCGATCTTCGTCACCCCGGTTTCGGGATCGATCTCGACCTCGCAGATATGGACGCCGGCCGGGAAGGTGAAGTTGGTCGGGTCGTAGAACGCCCCCTCCTTCAGCCCCGGCTCCAGCTCCTGCCCGTTGAACTTGTGCGCGACATAGGCCTGCAGCGCGCAGGAGCCGAAATCGAGCTTGCGATCGGTGCCCTTCACCGAGAAATGCCCGTCCGCGAAATCGATATCGGCCTCGTCGGCCTCCAGCACATGGGCAGCGACCTTCTTGCCCTTGGCGATCACCTTGTCGATGGCCTTGAAGATCGCGGACATGCCGACCGCGCCCGAGCGCGAGCCATAGGTGCCCATGCCCATCTGCACCTTGTCGGTGTCGCCATGGATGATCGAGACATTGTCGATGGGAATACCGAGCCGGTCGCTGACGAGCTGCGCGAAGGTCGTCTCATGGCCTTGGCCGTGGCTATGCGAGCCGGTGAGAACCTCGACCGTGCCGACCGGATTGACCCGGACCTCGGCCGATTCCCAAAGGCCGACGCCGGCACCGAGCGAGCCCACCGCGGCCGACGGCGCGATGCCGCAGGCCTCGATATAGGAGGAGAAGCCGATGCCGCGCAGCTTGCCGGCACGGGCCGAGTCGCGCTTGCGCTTGCCAAGCCCCTTGTAGTCGATCATCTCCAGCGCCTTCTTCATGGAGGCGCCGTAATTGCCGGCATCGTACATCATGATGACCGGCGTCTGGTGCGGGAACTTCCTGATGTAGTTCTGCATCCGGAACTTGGCCGGGTCCTTGCCGAGCTGGCGGGCCGTCACCTCGACCAGACGCTCGACCACGAAGGTCGCCTCCGGCCGCCCGGCGCCGCGGTAGGCATCGACCGGCGCGGTGTTGGTGTAGACCGCGTCGACCTCGCAATAGATCGCCGGGATGTCGTACTGGCCGGACAGCAACGGCGCGTAGAGATAGGTCGGCACCGAGGACGAGAAGGTCGAGAGATAGGCGCCGAGATTGGCCGTGGTCTTGACCTTCATGCCGAGGATCTTGCCCTCCGCATCGGTCGCCAGCTCCGCATGGGTGACATGGTCGCGGCCATGCGCGTCGGAGAGGAAGGCCTCCGTCCGGTCAGCCGTCCATTTGACCGGCCGCCCGACCTTCTTCGCCGCCCAGACGCAGACCGTCTCCTCGGCATAGATGAATATCTTGGAGCCGAAGCCGCCGCCGACATCCGGCGCGATCACCCGGAGCTTGTTCTCCGGCGCGATGCCGATGAAGGCCGAGAGCACGAGCCGCGCCACATGCGGGTTCTGGCTGGTGGTATAGAGCGTGAAGATGCCGTCACCCGCGTCGTAATCGCCGACGGCCGCGCGCGGCTCCATCGCGTTCGGCACGAGCCGGTTGTTGACGAGGTCGATCTTGGTGACGTGCCTGGCAGCCTTGAAGGCCTTCTCGGTCGCATCCTTGTCGCCGAGATGCCAGTTGAACACGCTGTTATCCGGCGCCTCGTCATGGACCACGCTCTTGGCGCCGATCGCCTTGGCGGTATCGACCACCGCCGGAAGCTCCTGGTAATCAACCGCGATGGCCTCGGCCGCGTCGCGCGCCTGGGCCAGCGTCTCGGCCACCACCACGGCGACATGGTCGCCGACATAGCGCACCTTGCCCTGCGCCAGCGCCGGGTGCGGACCGGCGCGCATCGGCGAGCCGTCCTTGTTGTGGATCATCCAACCACATATCAAACCGCCGATCTTGTCGGTGGCGAGATCGTCCCCGGTGAAGATGCCGAGCACGCCCGGCATGCCGGCGGCGGCCTTGATGTCGATCGACTTGATCTTGGCATGGGCATGCGGCGAGCGCAGGAAATAGGCATGGGCCTGGCCCGGCCAGTTGACGTCGTCGGTGTAGCGGCCCTGGCCGGTGATGAAACGGTGATCTTCCTTGCGGCGGACTGCGGCGCCGATTCCGGTGGCGGACATGGTGTTCCCTCCTCGCACGGCGCCTCTGCCGGGCGCCTCACTGCATGGAACGCATGAAGGATGAAGAGCCCGCGCAGCAGAGCGCGGACGACTGCCTCATTCGGCGGCCTGGCGGGCCGGCGTTCCCGCCTTGCCCATGGCCTCGGCCCCGGCGGCGATCGCCTTGACGATGTTGTGGTAGCCGGTGCAGCGGCAGATATTGCCGTCGAGATCCTCGCGGATCGTCTTCTCGTCGAGGTCGTTGCCGCGGCGGTTCACCATGTCGACCGCGGACATGATCATGCCCGGCGTGCAGAAGCCGCATTGCAGACCGTGATGCTCGCGAAAGGCCTCCTGCATCGGATGCAGCGTGTCGCCGTTGGCGAGCCCCTCGATCGTCGTCACGGAAGCGCCGTCCACAGACGCGGCAAGGGTCGTGCAGGATTTCACCGCCTTGCCGTCGAGATGCACGAGGCAGGCGCCACACTGGCTGGTGTCGCAGCCGACATGGGTCCCGGTCAGCCGCAGGTTCTCTCGCAGGAACTGCACCAGAAGGGTGCGCGGGTCGATGTTGGCGGTGACGGCTTTGCCGTTCACCGTCAGCGAAACAGTGGCCATGAGCATATCTCCTGTGACCCGTCTCTGAAGCCGGTCCGTCCCCTCCCCGGGATCGGGCCGCGCTGAAGCCCAGGAAGTGGCCGGCCTCATCAGGCAGGCTTTCCTTGGAACAGCTCAAAAATGAATGTGGACCCGCATTTTTCCGGGGTCAAGCGGAACGAGGCCTTCCGAAAGCCGCGATTTTCGCCGAATTCCGGGAGATTTCGCCGCCCTGGTCTTCCTGTGGCGCATATTGGCGAAATCTTAATGAGCCGACGTCACAATCCTTCGCGTGGCAGGCCATCCCACATGAGCGACTCCGTGTCTCTGATCATGGACCAGATTCAGCGTCGCCTGAGGGCGATCGGCTATGGAGAGGCGCAGCGCGAGCGCCTGCAGCGCTACCGGCCGCTCGTCGATCGCTTGATAGAGGGACTGGTCCAGGCCGATTTCGATCGGGCCTTCATCATCCACCCGCCGCTTCGCGATACGGTCTTGCCCGTGGCCGAAGCGCTCTACCCCGCCGAGGCGAGCCATTTCCGCCTGCTGTTCACGGGCGCCTTCGACGCAGCCTATCTCGCCTCGATGGATCAGCTTTGCCAGCTCGAACGGCGGGCCAGTGTCCGCAGCCGAGCCCGCGCCTCGATCGCCTTCTCGCTGGTGCGCGAAATCTGCCTCGCCAACCGCAAGCGCTCGCTCGTCTCGCCCGCGAAATTCGCCGCGGACCTCTTCATCATCGAGCGAATCCTGACCTACGACGTCAACACGGCGATGACGATCAGCCAGGAGATCGAAGCGAACGACGCCCGCCGCCGCACGGCCACGCTCGACGAGGCCGCAGTCAAGCTAAGAACCCGTATCGCCAATCTCGACGACACGATCAGCGATGCGGTCGACCAGTTCGTCGCAACGGCAGACGAGACAGGCCGGACCACCAGCTTCATCAAGGATACCGTCGGGAAGGTCGCCAGCGCCTCCGTCATCGTGCGCGAGAAGTCGCTCCAGACCGCCGCCGCGACCGAGGAGATGTCGGCCAATATCGCCGATATCGGTCAGCGCGCCCGGCAGAGCCTGTCCATCACGCAGCAGGCGGTGCTCGACGCCAGTGAGATGAACGAAGCGGTCGTCCGCTTGCGCGAAGCGACCGGCAGCATCGGCAAGGTCGTCGGCATGATCGCCGACATCGCCGCACAGACCAACCTTCTGGCGCTCAACGCCACGATCGAGGCCGCCCGCGCCGGCGAGGCCGGGCGCGGCTTTGCCGTCGTCGCAGCTGAGGTGAAGTCGCTGGCGACCCAGACGGCGAGCGCTACGCAGGACATCGCCGGCCAGATCGCCGAGCTCGCAGCGAGCGCCGAGGCCTGTGGCACCCATGCGGCGGCGATCGCTGCCACGGTCGACGCGATCCGCCTCGATTCCGAGGCGATTTCGGAAGCGGTCACCCAGCAGAGCGCGGTCACTGCCACGATCGCGCATGATGCCGCCATGGTCGCGGACTCATCGGACGAGGCCATCGAAAGCGCCAATGCCGTCAACGGCAGCCTGGACATGACCCAGACGGCGCTGGAGCGAGCCAACGCCGCCGCCGCCAATATCGCGCTCCAGGTCGGCGCTGCCGAAGCGGCCGTGACCCAGGCGCTGGCTGCGCTGCGCGAAGCCTCCTGAGCGGCGGCCTCAGCCTTCGCTCACCGCCTTGGCGAAATTGGCGAAGAACTCGTCGGCCAGTTTCTTCGAGACCGAATCGATCAGGCGCGAGCCTAGCTGCATCAGCTTGCCACCGACCTGCGCCTCGACCTCGTAGCGCAGCAGGGTCTGGCCGCCCTCGGCATCCGACAGCATCACCCTGGCGCCACCCTTGGCGAAGCCGGCGATGCCGCCCTCGCCCTCGCCCGAGATGCGGTAGCCGTTCGGCGGATCGAGCTCGCTGAGCTCGACCTTGCCCTTGAAGGTCGCCTTCACCGGGCCGAGCTTGACCTTCACCACGGCCGAGAGATGCGTGTCGTCGTCCTTGGTGAGCTGCTCGCAGCCGGGGATGCAGGCCTTCAGCACCTCCGGATCGTTGAGCTTGGCCCAGACCACCTCCTTGGCGGCCGGCAGCGTCGCCTCGCCGTTCATCGTCATCGCCATGGCGTGTCTCCCGCATCAGCTCACCGCGGCACGGACGATTGCGGCCGGCACGGTTCAAAGGTTATCCAGTTCCCTATCCATGGTCGCAAAGCCCCCGCCTGCACAAGAGGCGCCCGGCATGGAGCCTTCGCCCATCCGGGAGGACCGATGCTGGAACTCACCCAAGACGAACGCGCGATCGCAGGCGGCACTGCCGGCGAAGGCGCGGCCATGGCGATGCGGATCGTGGCCGAGGCCGCCCGCCTGATGGGTGCGCCGCGCCTGATCCGGGTCGCCTCGGCTCATATCGACGGCGCGCTCTATCATGGCGATTCCGGCACGCTTTTCGCCGAGAAGCTGGTCGCGGGCGGCGCCCGCGTCGGCGTGCGCGCCAGCCTGAATGTCGGCTCGCTGGCCCCGGCCGGCTGCGCCGCGATCCGTCTGCCGCCGCATGAGCGCGACATGGCCCGGCGCATGATGCGGGCCTATGAGGCGATGGGCTGCGAGCCGAGCTGGACCTGCGCGCCCTATCAGGCCGGCCACCGCCCAGCGCGGGGCAGCGATGTCGCCTGGGGCGAATCCAATGCGGTCGTGTTCTGCAATTCGGTGCTGGGCGCCCGGACCAACCGCTACGGCGATTTCCTTGACATCGCTTGCGCCATCGCCGGCCGCGCGCCTGACTATGGCCTGCATCGCCCGGAAAATCGGGTCGCGACACTGCTGATCGACGTGAGCAATCTCTCCCGCGAGCTCCGCTCCTCGGACGTGTTCTATCCCGTGCTCGGCACCATCCTCGGCCGCCGCGCCGGCAGCGACGTCGCCGTCATCGAAGGCCTGCAAGGCTGCACCACCGAAGACCGGCTCAAGGCGCTTGGCGCGGCGGCAGCGTCCGCCGGAGGCGTTGGGCTCTTCCATGTCGCGGGCGTGACACCCGAGGCGCCGGACAGCACCGCGGCACTTGAAGGGCTCCCGCCCCGCGAAACGATCACGCTGACGCCCGCCGACATCGCCACCGCCCTCGCCCGCCTCTCGACGGCCGGATCGACGGATCGCGTCGATGCCGTCGCCATCGGCTCGCCTCATCTGTCGCTGGCCGAGATCGACGAACTCGAAGGCCTCATGGCCGGGCGCCGGCTGAAAGTGCCGCTCTACGCCAATACCGGCCGCCATGTCGTCGGCCCGCTGGAAGCGCAGGGAAGGCGCAGCGCTCTGGAGGCGGCCGGCGTCGTCTTCGTGGTCGACACCTGTGTTGTCGTCACCCCGATCCTGCCTGAGCTCGAGGGCGCGGTTCTGATGACCAATTCCGGCAAGTTCGCCCATTACGCACCGGGCAATACCGGCTACGCCGTGAGCTATGGCTCGCTCGCGGAATGCGTCGAGAGCGCCGTCGCCGGCCGGCTCGTCAGGGAACCGCGCGCATGGAGCTGAAAACGGAAATCCTTCTGCCCGGCGACGCCGTCACCGGCGCATGCCTGGCTCTCACCGCCCCGATCAGCTTCTGGGGCGGCGTCGATCCGACGAGTGGCGCGATCATCGATGCCCGCCATCCCGAGCGCGGACAGACCGTCGCCGGCCGGATTCTCGCCTTGCCCGGCACGATCGGCTCGTCCTCCGCCTCGGCCGTGCTGCTGGAGCTGGTCCATGCCGGCAAGGCGCCCACAGCCCTGCTGATGGATGCGCCGGATGCGATCCTGCTGCTAGGCCTCGTCGTCGCCCGCGAGATGGGCTGGCCGACGCCGCCGGCATTCCGCCTGCCCGCGGCCGATCAGAAGGCGCTCGCCAGTCGCACGGTCACGATCTCGGCAGAGGGGCGGATCACGACGGTTTAGCGGCTGTTCGATCCCGGTCACAACCACTTTGTCATTCCGGGACTTCGCGCAGCGAAGAACCCGGAACCCACGACCGGGTGAGCCGCCGGCTACCGAACACGTTGTGTCCCACCCGGTCGTGGGTTCCGGGTTCGCACCTTCGGCGCGCCCCGGAATGACAACCGTTGATGCAGAAGCCGCTTCTAGGCCGCGCTGAAGCGGCGATGGCGATAGATCAGCCCCGCCCCGCGCCCTGCACCGCCGAGGCCCGCGACCTCGCCGATCACGATGCGATGACTGGCGACGTCATGCGTCGCGACCAGCCGGCAGTCGAAGGCCGAGATCGCGTCGAGCAGGACCGGCGCCCCGGTGGCGAGCGTTCCCCAGCGGGCCGTCTCGAAGCGCGCCTCGCCCTCGATGCCCCGCCGGCTGGCGAAGATCTCCGCGAGATCGACGAGCTGTTCCGGCAAGGTGTTGATGCAAAAGACTCCGCTCGCCTCGATCGCCGCCAGCGTGCGGCTGCCCCGCGCGATGCAGGCGAGAACCGTCGGCGGCGAATCGGAAACGGAGGCGACGGCCGTCGCCGTCAGCCCAATGCGCCCGCCTGGCCCGTCGGTGGTCACGACATGCACGGCGCTTGCGACCTGCGCCATGGCATCGCGGAAGACATGAGCGTCCGGATGGTCCAGTGGCGGCAAGGGGTGAACGGTCTTCGTCATCGGCTCGATCGGTTCGATGTCCCGGCTCCGGCGGAACAGCAGTCCATGTAGAGACTAGAAAGCGCCGGCGCCAGCCATGGCACGGCCGGCGGCTCGCTCCGACACGCCGTCGGATAATAGCAGATGGCCCTCCCGCTTCCGTTAACGGGCCGTCCTCGAAGCGGGCGCTGCAGCTTGATATCGCCAGGCCGATCGATCAGGCTCGGGTGATGTCGGCTGCCGGCGGCCGGGCCGGAGCCTGATCGGTGCCGCCGGCGAACGAAGCGGGCCGGCGTTCCGACCAAGGAGCTCCCGATGGCCTTCGCCTGCACGATTCCCGCCACGCCGACCGTCCAGCAGGACGACGAGACGATCCGGATCACCCGCTGGGATTTCGAGCCCGGCGCCGTGACCGGCTGGCACGAGCATGGCTGGCCCTATTTCGTCATCATGCTGACCGCCGGAACGCTGCGAATCCACAACGGCACCGATGTCTCGTACGTGCCGCTGGCGCAGGGCCAGGCCTATATGCGCCCGGCCGGCATCCGCCACGACGTCATGAACGGCTCCGACCACCCGATCGCCTTCGTCGAGATCGAGGTGAAGCAGCCCGGAGCCCTCAAGGAACTCTCGTTGCCGTGACGGAGAAGGCCTAGCAGGCACTGCCGAACCGCACGGCGACGCGGTGCCCTGCCATGCGTTTTTCCGATCCGACGATCGACTTTTCGTATTCGTCTTTTGGATAACCCGCCCTCAGGCGCATGGCAGATCATCATCGCCCCGATGGCAGGAAATGCGGTCCAGCCAAGTTTTCACAGCCCGCAACGCAATCATCATGCGCAAAATGCCCACTGTCCCGCAGAGTATTCTGCACATTTTCGCGCCGTTTCGTTCGTAATTGCTTTTGACAGAAATTTGGCGCGGAGCGATTGTCCCCAGCACGAGCCGTTGGTAGCTCTGCACGGCAATCGCATCCCGCATGCGCCGGTGTCATGCCGGTGACGAGAACGGGAGCTGGTTCGAGGGGTCGGCGTTTTCATGGAAGTCTTCCTGCAGCAGCTCATCAACGGGCTGACACTGGGATCGATCTACGGTCTCATCGCCATCGGCTACACGATGGTGTTCGGCATCATCGGCATGGTGAACTTCGCCCATGGCGACATCTTCATGCTCTCCGCCTTCATCGCGCTGATCTTCTTCATGCTGATCACGGCGGTGGTCGGCACCGGCGCCGGCATGGTCATGCTGGCGCTGATCGTGGTGCTGGGGCTGGCGATGTTCTTCACCTCGCTGTGGAACTGGACGATCGAGCGGGTGGCCTACCGGCCGCTGCGCGGCTCCTTCCGCCTGGCGCCGCTGATCTCGGCCATCGGCATGTCGATCTTCCTGATGAACTTCGTGCAGGTCGTGCAGGGCCCGCGCAACAAGTCGATCCCGCCGCTGCTCAACAAGTCGATCACCCTGATCGAGAGCACGACCTATTCGGTCCAGATTTCCTACAAGCAGATCGTCATCATCCTGACGACGGCGGTGCTGCTCGCGGCCTTCTGGTACATCGTGCAGAAGACGCCGCTCGGCCGCGCCCAGCGCGCCTGCGAGCAGGACCGCAAGATGGCGGCGCTGCTCGGCATCGACGTCGACCGCACGATCTCGATCACCTTCGTCATGGGCGCTGCGCTCGCGGCGGTGGCAGGCGTGATGTATCTCGTGCTCTACGGCGTCGTGAACTTCGCCGACGGCTTCACGCCCGGCGTCAAGGCCTTCACCGCGGCGGTGCTCGGCGGCATCGGCTCCTTGCCCGGCGCGGTCATCGGCGGCCTGCTGATCGGCCTGATCGAGGTGATGTGGTCGGCCTATTTCACGATCGACTACAAGGACGTCGCCGCCTTCACGATCCTGGCGATCGTGCTGGTCTTCATGCCCTCCGGCCTGCTTGGGCGCCCGGAAGTCGAGAAGGTCTGAGCTCATGGCGAACAACCCGACCGCAAACCCGGCCGCTCCCGGCCGCGACCTGAAGGCGGCCTTCAAGGAGGCCGGCTTCGCCGCCCTCGTCACGCTGGGCCTCTGCATCCCGATCATCGCCTGGGGTACGCGCCAGAACATGGACAATGTCCTGGTGCTAGACCCGCGCTGGGATGCCGTCGCCTGGGCCGTCGCCATTGTCTTCGTCGGCCGCTTCCTGGTCGCTCTGCGCAAGCAGAGCAAAGACGAAGGCAAGGCCACCGTGCGCCTCCTGCCGCACGGCACGATCGCTTTCTTCCAGCGCAACTCCCGCATCTTCTCGCTGTTCGGACTGGGTTTCCTTGTCACCTTCCCGGCAATCGCGATCGGCTTGGCCGGCTGGGGCGGCGCGCTCAAGTGGATCGACAATTTCGGCGTCCAGATCCTGATCTACGTGATGCTCGGCTGGGGCCTGAACATCGTCGTCGGCCTCGCCGGCCTGCTCGATCTCGGCTACGTCGCCTTCTATGCCGTCGGCGCCTATTCCTACGCGCTGCTGGCCAAGAATTTCGGCCTGTCCTTCTGGCTGCTGCTGCCGCTCGCCGGCATCCTCGCCGCCTTCTGGGGCATGCTGCTCGGCTTCCCGGTGCTGCGTCTGCGCGGCGACTATCTCGCCATCGTGACGCTGGCCTTCGGCGAGATCATCCGCCTCGTCCTGATCAACTGGACGGAGTTCTCGAACGGCTATGCCGGCATTTCCGGCATTCCGCGCCCCACCTTCTTCGGCATTCCCTTCACGGCGGCGGATAATGGTTTCGCCGCCGTCTTCGGTCTGGAGTTCACGCCGCTCTACCGAACGATCTTCCTCTATTATCTCATCCTGTGCCTGGCGCTGCTGACTGCCTTCGTCACGCTGCGCCTGCGCCGCCTGCCGGTCGGGCGCGCCTGGGAGGCTCTGCGCGAGGACGAGATCGCCTGCCGCTCGCTCGGCATCAACACCACCAACACCAAGCTCACCGCCTTCTCGATCGGCGCCATGTTCGGCGGCTTCGCCGGCGCCTTCTTCTCGGCACGGCAGGGTTTCATTTCGCCTGAATCCTTCGTCTTCATGGAATCGGCCGTGATCCTCGCCATCGTGGTGCTCGGCGGCATGGGCTCGCTCTGGGGCTGCGCCATCGCGGCGATCGCGATGATCGGTGGCACCGAGCTCCTGCGCGAACTCGAATGGATGAAGCAGATCTTCGGCAACGACTTCGACCCGACGAAGTACCGCATGCTGATCTTCGGCTTCGCCATGGTGGTGATTATGATCTGGAAGCCGCGCGGCCTGATCTCGACCCGCGAACCCACCGCCTTCCTCAAGGAGAAGAAGGCGATCTCCGCCGACATGGTTCAAGAGGGGCACGGCTGATGGCCACCAACGCTCCCCAGCTCACCCCGCAGGGCCGTGCCCTGCTGGAGGTGGAGCAGGTCACCATGCGCTTCGGCGGCCTCACCGCCGTCAACGCCCTCTCCTTCCAGGCCCGCAAGGGCGAGATCACCGCGCTGATCGGCCCCAACGGCGCCGGCAAGACCACGGTGTTCAACTGCATCACCGGCTTCTACAAGCCGACGCAGGGCATGGTTTCGCTCAACCATGACGATGGTTCGAGCTACCTGCTCGAGCGCATGCCGGACTTCCGCATCTCGTGGAAGGCCAAGGTCGCCCGCACCTTCCAGAACATCCGCCTGTTCGGCGGCATGACGGTGCTGGAAAACCTGCTGGTCGCCCAGCACAACCCGCTGATGGCCGCATCCGGCTTCACCTTCCTCGGCGTGCTCGGTATCGGCGGCTACAAGGCCCGCGAGAAGGAAGCGATCGAGAAGGCCAAGTTCTGGCTCGACAAGATCAACCTCACGCATCGCGCCGACGATCCCGCGGCCGACCTGCCTTATGGCGATCAGCGCCGGCTGGAGATCGCACGGGCCATGTGTACCGACCCCGTCCTGCTCTGCCTGGACGAGCCGGCCGCGGGCCTCAACCCGCGCGAGAGCCTAGACCTCAACACGCTGCTCCTCTCGATCCGCAAGGACCTGGGCACGGCGCTGCTGCTGATCGAGCACGACATGTCGGTCGTCATGGAAATCTCGGACCACGTCGTGGTCCTCGACTACGGCACCAAGATCGCCGACGGCACGCCGGCCGAGGTACAGGCCGACCCGAAGGTCATCGCCGCCTATCTCGGCGTCGATGACGAGGAGGTCGAAGAGGTCGAAGCGGAGGTCGGCATCTCGTGACTGCAGCCCAGCCCCTGCTCGCCGTCCGCGGCGTGAAGACCTATTACGGCAAGATCATCGCGCTGAAAGGTGTCGATATCGACGTCAATGCCGGCGAGATCGTCACCATGATCGGCGCCAACGGCGCCGGCAAATCCACGCTGATGATGACGATCTTCGGCAATCCGCAGGCCCGCGAAGGCTCGGTCACCTATGAGGGCCGCGACATCACGCGCATGCCGAGCCACGAGATCGCCCGCCTTGGGATAGCGCAGTCCCCCGAAGGACGCCGCATCTTCCCGCGCATGACGGTGTTCGAGAACCTGCAGATGGGCGCCGCCGTCCGCAATTTCGAGCATTTCGACGAGGATCTCGAAAAGATCTGCGTGCTCTTCCCCCGCATCAAGGAGCGCCTGCAGCAGCGCGGCGGCACGCTCTCGGGCGGCGAGCAGCAGATGGTGGCGATCGCGCGCGCCCTGATGGCGCGCCCGAAGCTCCTGCTGCTCGACGAGCCTTCGCTGGGCCTCGCACCCCTGATCGTGAAGCAGATCTTCGAGGCAATCCGCGAGCTCAACAAGACGCAAGGGCTGACCGTCTTCCTCGTCGAGCAGAACGCCTTCCATGCCCTCAAGCTCGCCCATCGCGGCTACGTGATGGTCAACGGCGTCATCACGATGAGCGGCACCGGCAAGGAGCTGCTTGCCAATCCGCAGGTGCGGGCAGCTTATCTCGAAGGCGGGAGGCACTGACGATGCAGGGCATCCTCTACGAAGAACCGACGATCTGGCTGTTCCTGCTGGTCACCGTCATCATGGGCGGCTGGCTCGCCTGGATGGCCGGCCGCGCCATCGCCTTGACCTGGCGGCCGAACTGGCAGCTCCTCGTCTATATGCTGGTGCTCGGCCTGTTCGTGCGCTTCATCCATTTCGCCCTGTTCCAGGCGACGCTGCTGACGCTGCACTATTACATCGTCGACACGATCCTGCTGATCGCCTTCGGCTATGCCGGGTGGCGCTACACCCGCGCCAAGCAGATGACGCGGCAATATCACTGGCTGTTCGAGCGCGCCGGCCCCTTCGGCTGGAAGGCGCGGGCGGGCGTCGAAATTCGGCCTGAACTACTCTGAAAGTCTGAAGAGCTTGTCGCGTGACAGACCATCGGAAAAGCGCAAGACTGCGGCTCACGGTGGCCATAACGCGCCGAGACGGGCGGCCCGTCCAGCCCGTTGATCAATCAATACAGGGGAGTTGCATCACATGAAGAAACTGCTGTTGGGCGGCATTGCGCTCGGCGCGGTCCTTGCCTTCTCCGGCATGGCCAATGCGCAGATCAAGCTAGGTGTCGGCGGCCCGATCACCGGCCCGAACGCCGCGTTCGGCGCGCAGCTCAAGAACGGCGCCGAGCAGGCCGTCGAGGACATCAACGCCGCCGGCGGCGTCCTCGGCCAGAAGATCACGATCTCGGTCGGCGACGACGTCTCCGATCCGAAGCAGGGCGTCTCGGTCGCCAACAAGTTCGTCGGCGACGGCGTGAAATGGGTGCTCGGCCACTTCAACTCCGGCGTCACCATGCCGGCCTCCGAAGTCTATGCCGAGAACGGCATCCTGATGATCTCGCCTTCGGCCACGAACCCGAAGATCACCGAGCGCGGCCTGTGGAACACCTTCCGCACCTGCGGCCGTGACGACCAGCAGGGCGGCGTCGCTTCGGCGTATCTGATCAAGAACTTCAAGGACAAGAAGATCGCCGTCGTCCACGACAAGACGACCTATGGCCAGGGCCTTGCGGACGAGACCAAGAAGGGTCTCAACGCGGGTGGCGTCAAGGAAGTGCTCTACGAAGGCGTCAACGCCGGCGAGAAGGATTTCTCGGCGCTCGTCTCGAAGATCAAGGCCTCCGGCGCCGACTACCTCTACTGGGGCGGCCTGCACACCGAAGGCGGCCTGATCGTGCGCCAGATGCGCGACCAGGGCCTGAAGACCGTGCTCGTCTCGGGTGACGGCATCACCACCGACGAATTCGCCACGATCGGTGGACCCGGCGTCGAAGGCACGCTGATGACCTTCCCGCCGGACCCGCAGAAGCGCCCGGAGGCGGCCGCCGTCCTCAAGAAGTTCGAGGCCCGCAACTTCAAGCCGGAAGCCTATACGCTCTACAGCTACGCCGCGGTCCAGATCATGGCCGAAGGCGCCAAGCGCGCGAACTCGGTCGATCCCAAGAAGATCGCCGCCGCGCTGCATGGCGGCCAACCGGTCAAGACCGTGATCGGCGATATCGGCTTCGACAAGAAGGGCGACATCACCCGTCCGGACTACACCGTCTACACCTGGAAGAAGGGTGCGGACGGCAAGATCACCTATGTCGAGAATTGATCTCGACGGCTGATCCGACTCCCTAGATCAAGAGCCCGCTTCGGATAGTCCGGGGCGGGCTTTTTCATTGGGAGAGTCGATGGCTTACAGGCAGTCAGCGACCGTCTCGCCCGCGCCCTCCGAATCGCGCCAGCAGGTTGGCGGCCTCGATCAAAGCCATGTTGACGAACATCCGCAGGCTCGGCGCCTGCGCCCGATCAGCCTCGCGGCGCGCCTCGATCAGATGGCCGCTGGCCCGCTCCAGTGCCTCGACATGCTCGTCGTACCCGTCGCCATCGCCATCCGGTCGTCGTTGTGCCTGCGGCATGGGAATGCTCCCTACTGGTTCGGGAGACAACACATGCAAATTTAGGTTGTTCCAACCGTTCGACGGCTACCGGCGGTCGGCCCTCGTCCATTTTAGCCGCGAAACACAGCCTCGCGGATGAAGGTATCGAGCAGGCCGACCAGCCTGTCCGGGTCCTCACGATGCGGGACATGGCCGATGCCGTCTAGGATCGCCACCTCTCCCCGCCCCGCTGCGATGCGCCTGGCATGATCGACGGAGCCGTATTCGTCGTCCCGCCCGTGGACCGCCAGAACCGGGCAGTCGACCTGCGCGAGCGCCTCGTCGAGCGAAAAGCCTGCGAAGGCAGGGTCGAGCCAGGTCCCGATCCAGGCATCGACGACCCAAGCCGGATCGCGATGGTACCGGCTGAGGCGCACGAGATTCTCGGGCTTGGCGAACTCGGCCTGCGCCACCCTGATCCCGTCGCGGATGCGGTCGTCGACGAAGGCCTGCGCGCCCATCGTGATCAGTCCCACGCAATCCTCCTGGAGATACGCCGCGGTTTCGACGGCCATCCCGCCCCCGACGCTATGGCCGCAGGCGATGAAGGAGGAGAAGCCGAGTTGCCGCTGAAGGAGAGGAACGATCTGACGCGCCTCCTCCAGAACAAAATCGATGGCGAGCCTGCCCTGAAACGGGTCGGAGCGCCCAAAACCGAGCCGGTCATAGGCGATGACGCGCCGACCGGTCGCGACGGCCAGCTTTTCCGGAAAGCCGCGCCATAATTCGACACTTCCGAGGGAATCGTGAAACAGCAGGATCGGAGCGATCGAGTCGTCCAGACTCCCCCAGCTACGAGCGAACAGCAGACCTCGGCCTGTCTCGACCTGCCGGTCCTGAACGTCGATTTCAGTCAAGCAAGCCCCCGAAAGCAGAGTGCGGACTGCCGCCCGCCTACTGACTCAATGTCTGCGGAACGACGCTCAAGCTCTTGAGAAAGCCCGCGAAACGCAAGAGACCGTCAGGCCAGGGGCCATGCCCGGATTCGCTGTTGAGGTGGCCGCTATCGCCGGCATCGACGAATTCGGAACCCCAGACTTCGGCCAATTCCTTCGCCTCGTCCTGCGTGCAATAGGGATCGGTCGCGCTGGCGATCAGCACGGAGGGGAATGGCAGCTTCTCGCGCCGATGCGCGATGAAATCCGGCCCGATGCCGGGCACCGCGCCCTTCGCCTTCTCGGAAGCTGGCGCGACCAGGAAGGCGCCGGCAACCTCACCGGGATGCAGATGCTCGGCGGCGAAGGCGATCGCACTGCAGCCGGCCGAGTGCCCGACCAGCACGACGGGGCGTGTGGCGCTGCGCACGGCCTTCACGATCTCATCGGCCCAGACATGGCGCGAGGGCTTGTACCAATCCGCCTGCTCGACGCGGCGCGCCGTCTTGAGCCGGGTTTCCCAGCGGCTCTGCCAATGGTCGGGCCCGGAGCCCGACCAGCCGGGAATGATGAGGATATCGACGTCGGAGGATTTCATGTTTCACGCAGAATTTTTGCGGGTTTACTGCTTTGCTCTCCATCTTCATCTAGCTGATCCACAAGCGGAGCATTGCCCTCTTTGGGACGCTTGGACTTAAGGAAGTTCAGCAAAGTGCGGAAAAGCGCATCCAATAATTCATCCGGCGTCGCCGCAACCTGCGACGTCGGATAGTATTGCGCAGGGCTGTAGTCGATCCCGATTCCAAAAACCTCGATCTCGGAGCGCTCTCGAACAATCTCCATAATCTCTTGAAGGTGATCGCTCAGAATATCCGGTTCATTGGCCGAGAGTGTTGCATCGTCGACCGGCGCCCCATCAGAAATGACGATCAGAGCACGCCGCTCAACCTGTCGAGCCATTAGGCGAGAGCATGCCCACTCGACCGCCTCGCCATCGATATTCTCTTTGAGAAGATCTGGACGCAGCAATAGCGAGAAATTGGCGAGGCGAGCGCTATCCCGCACATCAGCATCAGCAACGACGAGGTGCAGTAGATCGTTGAGGCGGCCGGGCCATCGAGGTTTCCCAGCCTTCACCCAATCTTCTCTACTCCGGCCGCCGCGCCATCCCAGCGTTGTAAAGCCAAGAATCTCGCATTGCATGCCGAACGCCTGCGGCACGACGCCAAACACACCCAGCGCCCCTACTACCATCATCATTTTCTGGCCGCGCATCGAGCCGGACAGGTCGAGTAAAATACACACGGCTGCGTTGCGGCGATCAACGTCAGAAATAATTTCAGCTAGCTGATTGCGCCAGAGCAACGCTCTGATGTTTGCCTCGGCCTGCCACTCCTTCAGCCCAATAGAGCAGGCTTGCTTGCTGGCTTCGAACTCGCGGTGTTGGGCCACATCCATCGGCCCCAAGGCGGCATCCAAGTCTTCGAGACGAATCTCGCGATCATGAGCTTTCGTGAAGACCCGATATTCGTCGGGTGCTGGTAGGTTCGGCACATGCGCGGGCGGCTGGCTGAGCCAACCACCCATACGCTGCAGCATCGAACGCCAGCGCATCGATCAGCTTTCCCCGAACACCCGGTGGAAGATCGTGTCGACATGCTTGAAGTGATAGCCCTCGTCGAACATCGCCTTGAGCTCGGAAGCGGAGAGCTTCTCGGCGACGTCCTTGTCGGCCATCAGATTGGTCAGGAAGTCCTCGCCATGCTCCCAGGTGCGCATCGCGTTGCGCTGGACCATGGCGTAGCTGTCCTCGCGGCTGGCGCCGGCCTGCGTCAGGGCCAGCAGAACGCGCTGCGAGTTATGCAGGCCGCCGAGACGGTCGAGGTTCTTGCGCATGTTCTGCGGGTAGACCAGCAGCTTGTCGACAACCCCGGTAAGGCGCGCCAAGGCGAAATCGAGCGTCACGGTGGCATCGGGGCCGATCATGCGCTCGACCGAGGAATGCGAAATGTCGCGCTCGTGCCAGAGGGCGACGTTCTCAAGCGCCGGCGTGACCATGCCGCGGACGAGACGGGACAGACCGGTCAGGTTCTCGGTCAGGACCGGGTTGCGCTTGTGCGGCATCGCCGAGGAGCCCTTCTGGCCCGGCGAGAAATACTCTTCCGCCTCGTAGACCTCGGTGCGCTGCAGGTGGCGGATCTCGGTCGCGAGCCGCTCGATGCAGGAGGCGACGACGCCAAGTGTGGCGAAATACATCGCGTGACGGTCGCGCGGGATCACCTGGGTCGAGACCGGCTCGACGGTGAGACCCATCTTCTCCGCGACATAGGCTTCGACCTGCGGATCGATATTGGCGAAGGTGCCGACGGCGCCCGAGATCGCGCAGGTCGCGATTTCCGCCCGGGCGGCGACGAGGCGGGCGCGGCAGCGGTCGAACTCGGCATAGGCCTGCGCGAGCTTGAGCCCGAAGGTCACCGGCTCGGCATGGATGCCGTGCGAGCGGCCGATGGTCGGGGTGAGCTTGTGCTCGAAGGCACGGCGCTTGATCGCTGCGAGCAGCGCATCGACATCGGCGATCAGAAGATCGGTGGCGCGCGCGAGCTGGACCGAGAGCGTGGTGTCGAGGATGTCCGACGAGGTCATGCCCTGGTGAACGAAGCGCGCCTCCGGCCCGACGATCTCGGCCAGATGCGTCAGGAAGGCGATGACGTCATGCTTGGTGACGCGCTCGATCTCGTCGATGCGCTCGACGTCGAAGACGGCGTCCTTGGCCTTGGCCCAGATCGTCGCGGCAGCTTCCTTCGGCACCACGCCGAGCTCCGCGAGCTTGTCGGTCGCATGCGCCTCGATCTCGAACCAGATGCGGAACCGGGTCTGCGGCTCCCAGATGGCAACCATCTCGGGGCGGGAATAGCGCGGGATCATCGTCTCGTCCTTGTCACCCAATGAGCCCTCATCCTGAGGAGCGCTCTGAAAGAGCGCGTCTCGAAGGATGATCCAGCGCACTCTGGAGCATCCTTCGAGACGCCGCTTCGCGGCTCCTCAGGATGAGGGCTGCGATACCATCAAACCCACGACCCGCGCGCGGCTTCGGCCGCCCCACGGATCGCTTCGATATTGCCGGCATAGGCCGAAGGCCCGCCCTTGAACACGGCCGAGCCGGCGACCAGCGTATCGGCGCCGGCCTTGACGACCAGCGGCGCCGTCTCGGGCGTCACCCCGCCGTCGATCTCGAGCGTGATCGGCCGGTCGCCGATCAGCGCCTTCACCTGCGCAACCTTCTCGACCACCGAACGGATGAAGCTCTGCCCGCCGAAGCCCGGATTGACCGTCATCAGCAGGATCAGGTCGACATCCTCGATCAGGGCTTCGGCGGCGCTCGCCGGCGTGCCGGGATTGAGCACGATGCCGGCCTGCTTGCCCTGCGCCTTGATGGCCTGGAGCGTGCGGTGCGGATGCGGACCGGCCTCGACATGGAAGGAGATCAGGTCGGCACCGGCCTTGGCGAAGGCTTCGACATAGGGGTCGACGGGCGCGATCATCAGATGCACGTCGAAGAACTTCTGGGTATGCGGGCGGATCGCCTTGAGCACATCGGGACCGAAGGTGATATTCGGCACGAAATGCCCGTCCATCACGTCGCAATGGATCCAGTCGGCACCGGCAGCGTCGACCGCGCGCACCTCCTCGCCGAGTTTGGCGAAATCGGCCGAGAGGATCGAGGGGGCGATGCGGATGGGACGGGTCATGCCCGGGGGTTTAACGCCATGCCCCTGACGCTGCAATCACGCGGAGCGCAATTTCACCGGAAAGGACAGCCTGCGGTCCGCTTCCGCCATCTCCGCCACGACCTGCGCGAAGGCCGGGCGCAGCTTCAGGCGCGCATACCACTCCGCCAGCCCCGGATAGCCGTCGAGCGAGGGCCCGCCGAGCCGGCGGATGAAAAGCATGCTCATGAACAGCGCGATATCCGCCATCGACAACCGGCCACCGAAGAACGGACGCCCCGCCAGCTTCTGCTCCAGCACGTCGTAATGGCGCAGCAGCCCCTCCTCGGCGATCAGCGCATCGGCCTCCTGCGCAATGCGGCGGTCGCGATCCGGCGAAGGCGGCTCCGTACGGTGCATCAGCGGCTTTAGGGCCTGGAACAGGATCTCGTCGCCATAGAGCTCGTCGAGCCGGCAGCGGGCCCGATCGACCGGCGAGTCCGGCATCAGCTTCGGCTCGGGATAGGCCTCGTCGAGATATTCGTTGATCACCGTGGAATCGTAGAGCACGAGCCCGCAATCGGTCAGCACCGGCACCTGACGCTTCGGATTGAGCGCCAGCACCTCCGGATGGCGAGGGTCATAGCCCGTCGTCTGGTTGAACGGCACCATGATGCGCTGGAAGGCCAGGCCCTTCTCGGTCAGCGCGATCTCGACCTTGCGAGAGAACAGGCTCAACGGCCCGGAATAGAGTGTGATCATGGCACGGCTCTCCTGCGACGGGGAAAGCCTCGCAAGCCCCAGCGTCAACGCCCGTCAGCAGCCTCCCGGCGCCGAATCCGGGCGGCAATGCCGCCAAGCAACCAGGGCAGCAGGTAGATCGGGAACTGCGCCAGCGCGAAATAGAGGAAGGTGGTCGGCGAGACCCCTGCCCCCAGAGCAGCGACCAGCAGACCCATGTTCCGCTGCCCGGTGCCGTAGCCGATCATGAAGCGCTCGGAGGCCGGCAGCAGCCGCAGCACCAGCCAGCTCGATGCCAATCCGGCAGCCGAAACCGCGAAGACGCATCCGAGCACGAACAGCACGAGCCGGGGATTGTCGAGCGCGGCCTTGGTCACGCCGTCCATCGCCGCGATCGCGAAGATGAAGTACATCAGCACGCCGAAGCCATCGAGATTGGCCTTCATGGCCTTGATCCGGGCAAGGCCGAGCCAGAACCGGATCGCAGCCGCCACCGCCATGCCGCCGCCGATGAAGATCAGGAGCCTCAGCGTCAGCGCCCAGCGGTCGAGCGGCACCGCGGCACCTGCGAGCAACTCAACCAGGATCGGTGCGACGATCGGGCTCACGATCGTGGTCAGGATGACGCTGGCGATGATCAGCGAGGGCTCGAAGCCGTAGAGGATCGCGACCGCCGGCGAGGACATGATCGGCGGCGCCGCCCCCATGATCGCCAGCCCCAGCACGATGCCGGGATCGAGGTTCTCGCGCCCGACCAGCAGCAGCGCCCCGCCGATCAGCAGCACCGGGCCCACGATCAGCCAGGCACAGCTCGCCGCGAGCTTGGCCGGGCGCCGCAGCAGCCCGAGCGTCACGCTCATGTCGAGCCGCATGAACACGACCGTGGTGAAGCAGAAGATCGTGATAGGCAGTGCCGGCCGCGCCATCGCCGAGAATTGCGGCAGCGCGAGGCCGAGGAAGATCGAGAGCGCGAAGCCTTGCGTGCCATGGCGGCCGAGCCACGCAAGCGCGGCAGCGAGGAAGGCAGCGGGATGCATCGGCTTGGGCTCTGGAATCGCTCTCGAAACAGACGCACACTGGCTGAAGGCAGGCGCAGCGTCACCTGCCGGCGATGCGGGCCGGTCCTGCGCCGGCATAAAATTGCGCACCGCATAACCGAGAGGCGAGCAGGGCGGCCAATCCAGGAAAATTGACGCACAAACTGCGAAAGATTACGCTATTCCGCGCAAAATACGGTCGTACCGCTGACAAGCTCCCGCAAACCGGTATTTTCAGGGAAAAGGGGTTGGCAGGAGCAGGTCATGAAGGTGGATACGATCGTTCTCGGCGCCGGTGTCGTCGGCATTTCGGTCGCGCTTCATCTCCAGAAGGCCGGACGCGCCACGTTGCTGGTCGACCGTCGCGCGCCGGGCGAGGAAACCAGCTACGGCAATGCCGGTCTGATCCAGCGCGAGGGCGTCTATCCCTACGGCTTCCCGCATGATTTCGGTGCGCTCATCCGCTACGCGATGAACAACACCATCGACGCGCACTATCACTGGAGCGCGATCCCGAAGCTCGCGCCCTTCCTGTTCTCGTACTGGATGCATTCGCGCGCCTCGCATCACGAAGCGATCGCGCATAAATACGCCAAGCTGATCGAGCATTGCGTCACCGAGCACGACGCGCTCGCGCAGGAGGCCGGAGCCACCAACCTGCTGCGCCGCGACGGCTGGATGAAGGTGTTCCGCACTGAGCAGCAGCGGGACGAGCGCCTCGCCGAAGCCGAACGCTGGAACCGTGAGTTCGGCTTGAACTACCGCGCGCTCGACATGGCGACGCTCAAGGCCGAGGAGCCGCATCTCGACCATGGCAGCCTGATCGGCGGCCTGCACTGGACCGACCCGACGACCGTCGTCGACCCGCTCGGCCTGTCCAAGGCCTATGTCGCGCTGTTCGAGAAACTCGGCGGCCGGCTCGCCATCGGCGATGCCGGCACGCTCCAGCAGAACGGCGCCGGCTGGACCGTCACCCTCGCCGACGGCACCACGGCCGAAGCCAAGGATGTCGTCGTGGCGCTCGGCCCCTGGGCCGACGTGCTCAGCAACAAGCTGGGTTACCGTCTGCCGCTCGCGGTCAAGCGCGGCTATCACATGCATTACAAGCCGCAGGGCAACGCCGTGCTCAACCACCCGGTGCTCGACACCGAGCGCGGCTATTTCCTCGCCCCCATGCTGCAGGGCATTCGCCTGACCACCGGCGCCGAATTCGCAGACCGCGACGCGCCGAAGACTCCGGTGCAGCTCGCCCGCGCCGAGCCGATCGCCAAGAAGCTCTTTCCGCTCGGCGAGCGCGTCGATGCCGAGCCCTGGCTCGGCCGCCGGCCCTGCACGCCGGACATGATGCCGATCATCGGCCCGGCGCCGAAGCACAAGGGCCTGTGGTTCTCCTTCGGCCACGCCCATCACGGCCTGACGCTCGCCGCCGTGACCGGCCGCATGATCGCGGAGATGGTCACGGGCCAGAAGGTCTTCGTCGACCCGGCGCCGTTCGCGCCGGCGCGCTTTTCATAGAGCAATTGTCATCCCGTGCGCGCCGCAGCGTGCAACGCTGCTGCGCAGACACGGGATCTGCGCAGCAGCAATGACGTGCCGCCGCGCGTGCGGGATGACACCTTTACGTGCGGGATGACCGACCTGCGTCCGGCCCCCTCGCCTCATGGCCCGCACCCTGCCACGATCCGGCTCCCGATTCCCGACCGAGACCTCGCCATGGCCCTCGCCAAACCGCCCGTCCAGGACAATGCCTACGCCGCCGCGCTCGCACTGCTCGATCGCGTCCCGCTGATCGACGGCCATAACGATCTGCCCTATGTCATGCGCAAGGACGCCAAGGCGAAGGGCGATGTCGCCGCCTACGGCCTCGACAAGGTCCACGCCGAGGGCGACACCGATATCCCGCGCATGCAGGCCGGCAAGATGGCGGCGCAGTTCTTCGCGGCCTATGTCCCGCCGAACCATCCCAGACCCGCAGGCTTCGCGCTCGCCCAGATCGCGCTGATGCGCGACATCCTCAAGCGCCATGCCGACGTCTTCCGGCCCGGCCTCTCCGCCGCCGATGTCGAGGCCGCCAAGGCCGAAGGGCGCATCGCCCTGTTCATGACCATCGAGAACGGCTCTGCGGTCGATGGCGAACTCGACTCGCTCGACGCCTATTACGATCTCGGCGTCCGCCTGATGACGCTCTGCCACAACGACACCACCGACTGGTGCGATTCCGCCACCGACGCCCCGCGCCATAACGGCCTCACCGCCTTCGGCAAGGACGTGTTGCGCCGGATGAACAAGCTCGGCATGGTCATCGACCTCGCCCATGTCGCGCCGAAGGTGATGCATGACGCGCTCGACGTCTCCAGCGCCCCGCTGGTCTGGTCGCATTCCAACGCCTTCACGCTCTGCGACCACCCGCGCAACGTCCCCGACGACGTGCTCGACCGCGTCGCCGGCAATGGCGGCGTCGTGATGGCGACTTTTGTGCCGGACTTCATCAGCCAGGCCTCGCGCGACTGGCATCGCCCGGCCAAGGACCAGTACGGCAAGAGCCCCGAAGGCGTCGACCATGACAAGGTCGAGGCCGAGATCGCCGCCAAGTCCGGCCCGCGTCCGAAGGCGACGCTTCCCGAGTATTGCGACCATGTCGAGTACCTCGCCAGGCGCATCGGCCACGACCACATCGGCATCGGCTCGGACTTCTTCGGCTGGGTCAATCCGGACGGGCTCGAGGACACCACGACCTTCCCGTCGGTGATCGCCGAGCTGATCCGCCGCGGCTGGTCGGAGGAGAACCTGACCAAGCTCGCCGGCGGCAACACGCTGCGCGTGCTGCGGGCGGTCGAGAAGGCCGCGGGCTGACCAGCTCGGAGATCGTCATGGTCGGGCTTGTCCCGACCATCCACGTCTTTGCTTGTCGGACGTGGATCAAGACGCAGATGCTCGCCACAAGGGCGAGCATGACGTATGAGCTTGCCCAACGCACCCGGCCCTCTCGGGCGCGAAGCAAGCCTCACCGCAAAGACAAGACCTGATTTCCCATGACCGGTTCCGGCACCGACCGCACCCGCCCGGCCGTCCAGGCCCCTGCCCCCATCGTCATCCTGGTCGAGCCGCAGCTCGCCGAGAATATCGGCATGTGCGCCCGCGCCATGGCGAATTTCGGCCTCTCCGAGATGCGCCTCGTCGCTCCGCGCGACGGCTGGCCGAGCGGCGGCGGCCTCAAGAAGGGCGCGACCGCGGCCGCCTCCGGCGCCACCCATATCCTGGAGAACGCCCGGCTCTTTGACACCGCCGCCGAGGCCATCGCCGATCTCAACCATGTGCTCGCAACGACCGCCCGCGAGCGCGGCCAGATGAAGCGCGTGCTGACCCCGGCCGAAGCGATGCCGGAAATGGCCGGCCGTATCGGCTCCGGCGAACGCGTCGGCATCCTGTTCGGGCGCGAGCGCATCGGCCTGACCAATGAGGAGATCAGTCTCGCCGATGCGATCCTGACCTTCCCGGTCAATCCCGCCTTCGCCTCGCTGAACCTCGCCCAGGCCGTGCTGCTCAACGGCTATGAATGGTTCAAGACGACCAATGGCGAGCCGCCCTTCCGCGAGAACAATCCTTCGCCGCCGGCCAAGCGCGAGATGATCCTGTCGATGTTCGACTATCTCGAGGGCGAGCTCGATCTCTGCGGCTTCTTCCCCCCGGGCAAAAAACCGGTGATGACTGCCAATCTCCGCGACGTTCTGCATCGGCTCGACATGACCGAACAGGAAGCCCGGACGCTGCGCGGCGTCTTCAAGTCGCTGGTCGAGGGGCCGAAGAAGGCGCGGCTGCTCGCGCGGCAAGCGGATGAGGCGGACGGCGCCGAAGGATAAAAAAAGCCGACCCCGAAGGGCCGGCTCGTCTGGTCGGGGGGTCTCGAAACGCCCGGTCAGAACTGATACTTCAGCGTCGCCTTCACGGTGCGGCCCGGCTCGCTGTAATAGTCGCGGGCCTGAGCCAGAACACCGGTCGGCACCGTCACGGCATCCCAGTATTTCCTGTCGAAGATATTGTAGACGCCGACCTGCAATTCAAGGTCTGCGATCTGCGGCATCGGGCGCCACCAGGCCATGGCGTTGAAGATCGCATAGCCCGGAGCCTGGAAGCCCTGTGTCGAGCCGGTCGTGGCGACGCTCTTGCGGCCGCCGGCCAGCTTCGTCGACAGCTCGCCGCCCCAATTCTCGTTGCCATAGGCGATCGCGAGGATGCCCTGCACCGGCGGGATCGAGTTGAGACCGATGCCGGTGATCTTGTTCTTGCCGTCGGTATAGGCAAAGGAGCCGCGCACCAGCCAGTTCGGTGCGAACGCATACTGCATGTTCGCCTCGACGCCGGAAATCTCGACGCGCGCCACGTTCTGGTAGCTGGTGATGCCGCCCTGCGGATAGAGTCCGCCCGGAGGCGCGATCTGCACCGTCTCGATGAAGTTGCGGTAGTTCGTGTGGAAGAAGGTCACCGAACCGCCGAACGCCTTGTCGCCGAAGCGGAAGCCGACATCGATGCCGTTGCTGGTTTCCGGACGCAGATCGGGATTGCCGCTGCGCAGATAGGTGCCGACCGCGCCGAAATTCGCATAGAGCTCGCTGGCGGTCGGAGCCCGGAAGCCCTTCGACCACTGCGCGAACAAAGTGACGTCCTTCACAATCGGCGCGTTCTTGATGATGTCGTATTCCAGCCGCACGCGCGGCGACCAGGCGTCGTCGCTGGACGCGGCCGGCATCCCCGCGAAGGACGAGCTCCTGAGATAGGCTGCGGTCCCCTTCGGATTTTCCTCATATCGGTCGAAGCGGACGCCGGGCGTCAGGCGAAGCGTGTCATCGAGGAAGCCGAGCTGATGATGCGCGTAGAACGCCATCATGTTGCCCTCGACCCGCGGCGTGTCGGACTGGTTGGTGTGCAGGTTGTTGCAGGCGGTGAACGCGCCCGTATAGGGGCGGCGACAGCTATCCAATCCCGCCGAATACTGGTCGAGCGTCGATGCGCGCAGTTCCGTGCCGAGCGTGAGCTTGTGCGAGACGGGCCCGGTGATGAAGCTCTTGATCAGGTGCCCGTTGAAGCCGAAGGACTTCTCCTCGACCTCGTTGTTGCGGGCATAGGGGCCGACCACGCTCGTGTAGCGATAGGCGTTGAGGATCGAGTTCCGCGTGACGCCCTGCCAGTAGAGATTGGCATGCGCCTCGTCGATGAAGCCGCCTGGCTGCTTGTAGTCATAGGTCAGCGAAACGCGCTTGCGCTCCACGTCTTCCTGGGTCTGGTGCGCGCCGGGGCGGTAGTTGCCGGTGAGCGAGACCGCGTTGGTCCGCGTCTGGATCTTCTCGTCGCGCTTGAAGATCTCGCCGGTCAGCCCGAAACGATGCGCCTCGTTCACATACTGATGGACCTTGGCGAGGAAGCTGTACTGATTGAAATCAGCCGGGTTCGGCTCGGTGCGAGCCGCGCCGATCGTCGGATTCGAGCCGCGGCTATCGGTCTCGTTCCCCTTCCGGAAGCCGCCCTGCAGCAGCACCCAGGTATTGTGGAACCGCCCGGCCACCGCGCCGCTGCCAAACCAGGCCTTGTCGGTCGTGTCGAACCCGGTCTTCGCGAGACCGCCGATCGTCTTGCCTGGACGGATAAGGTCTTCGGGATCGAGGGTACGCACCGCCAGCGCGCCGCCGAGCGAGCCCGAGCCGAGCGTGCTGCTGCCGCTGCCGCCGCGCAGCAGGTCGAGCGTCGAGAGCGCGTCGAAGTCGAAGGCCGTGCCGATGCTGCGGTCGATGCGGTTGTCCTGGATGAAGGGCTGGCGGATGCCGTCGACCGTGGTCAGCACGCGCGCGCCGTCCAGGCCGCGGATGTTCACCGAGCCGTTCACCCGGTTGAAGGAGATGCCGGCTTCGAGCCGCTGCGACAGGTCCGCGACGCTCTGGATCTGCTGGCGGTCGAGTTCCTCGCGCGTCGTGCGCGTCGTGGTCGGTCCGCCCAGCAGCGCTCCGCCCGGCTGCCCTTCGCCCTGCACGTTGATCTGATCGAGGACGACCGGGGCCTCGGCGGCCTGTGCAGCAGGCGCGGCGCGAGTCCGGCTCTGCTGCTGCGCGATGGCGGGCGATGCGAGCAGCAGCACCACCACCATCAAGCTGCCGAGCGCGACCCCTTCGCGCAATCTGCCGGAATACGTCCCCATGGCCTTGACCCGTCCTTCTGAACGCTGCGGACCGGGGCCGCCGCGCTTCGCAGTTTTAAATTAATACAAACAAGATCTTATCCGCCCGATAAGACAGTATTCGGATATGGATCGACTCGATAACTGTCAATCACCTGCCACATGAAGGACATCTTCCGATGCAGGAAGATCACAATGGTAGAATTCATCTAAAGAATAATAATTGATCGCATCGTTCTAAGCTGACGCCACTCGACCTCGCCTGACGGCCCTGCGGGGCTCCCGATCTCGTGATCGCGCCTTGCCGCTCTGCCGTCAGCTTGCCGTTGCAATGCGAGGGCAAGGCTCCAACATGCGGAGCATCATGGGATTCCAGAGATGCTAGACCGCCGGACGATCTTGACGGGAACGGGCGCCATGGCCGCGAGCTTCGCCATCGCCGGCCGCGCGGCCGCCGCGACCGATGTGGATGTCGTCGTGATCGGGGCCGGCGCCGCCGGCATTGCAGCCGCCCAGGCCCTCCAAGCCGCCGGAAGGCGTGCCGTCGTGCTCGAAGCGCGTGGGCGCGTCGGCGGGCGCGCCTTCACCGACGCCTCGCTCGGCCCCGCCTACGATGCCGGCGCGATGTTCATCCACTGGGCGGAGCGTAACCCCTGGGTCCAAATCGCCCGCGATCTCGGCATCGCCACGCCCGCCGAAGCCTGGGGCAGCGGCTTCAAGGTCTTCGCCGACGGCAAGCCGATGGCGGATTCCGACCGCAATCGCCGCCGGAGTGCCTTCGGCCAGATCGACCGCCGTCTGGAGACGGTCGATCTCACGCAGCGCGACATGTCGATCGCCGAATTGCTGGGCGATCTCGGCCCGGAGCTCGCGCCCATCGCCGCCTCCGGCTTGCTGCTCTCGATCGGCGAGGAATCGAGCCGCATCTCGGCGCGCGACTATCAGCGCCTGTGGTCAGGGGACGATCTCATCGTCCCGTCGGGCTACGGCAATCTCGTCGCGCGCTCGGCTGCCGGGCTCGATATCCGTCTGAACGAGCCGGTCGAGACGATCCGCTGGGACGGGCCGGGCGTGACCGTCACCACCCGCTCGGGAACGCTGCGCGCCAATGCCTGCATCGTCACGGTGCCGGTCGGCGTTCTGAAGGCCGGTACGATCCGCTTCATCCCGGAACTGCCGGCCGCGACACGCGACGCCCTTGCCGGCCTGCATATGGGGGCGCTCACCAAGATCGCGCTCAAGGTCGAGGGCGATCGATTCGGCATCACGCCGGGTACGAGTTTCCTCGAAGCCGCCGCACCCGAGCGTATGATGAATCTCGACATGTTCCCCGGCGGCCAGGATATCGTCATCGGCTATTGCGGCGGCGACTATGCCCGCAAGCTCTCCGAGGCAGGCACCGAGGAGGCCCGGGCCCATCTCGTCGACCTGCTGGTCAAGATGGTCGGCTCGGACTTCCGCAAGGCTGTTAAACAGGTCTCCTTCCCGGCCTGGTGGACCGATCCCTTCGCCCGCGGCTCCTATTCGATCTGCGACCCCGGCCATGAGGCGGCGCGCGACGCTCTCGCCCGGCCGATCGGCAACCGGCTCTTCATCGCCGGCGAGGCGACGGCCGGCGGCGGCGCCATGACGGTCGGCGGCGCGACGCTCGCCGGGCGCGCGGCAGCAGCGGCGATCGCGCGCCTGAAGGCCTGACAGGCCTCAGCCCGCGCTCGGCCGCAAGGCCAGTTCCCAGTTCTGCCCGACGAGGTCCTTGCCGAAGGAGTGATGCTTCTCCTCTGCCATCAGCCGGAAGCCCTCGCCGACATAGATCCCGCGCGCCGCATGCAGGATGTCGTTGGTCCAGAGCACCATGCGCTCGTAACCGGCGGCGCGCGCGAAACCGATCGCCTCGCGGACCAGCCGCTTGCCCAGCCCCAGCCCATGCGCCCGCTTCTCGACGATCACGAGCCGGAGCTTCGCGGTCCTCTCGTCCTCCTGCACGACGAAGGCCGAGCCGACAGGCTGGCCATCGAACTCGGCGATGAAGCAGCGCTCGCGGCCGGGCTTGAATTCGCGCAGGAATCTCGCGGCGATCTCCGCGACCAGCGCCTCGAAATGCAGGTCCCAGCCATAGTCTTCAGCGTAGAGCCGGCCATGGGCGGCGATCACCCAGCCCATGTCGCCGGCCCGGTGCTCGCGGATGATCGGCGCGGCGCGATCGCGAACATCGCCCGATAGAAGCCGCTCGGTATCGGCGAGCGCATCGACGAGGCGGGCCTGCTCGACCGGCGCCAGCCGTTGCAGGATCGCTCCCGCCTGCGTGCTGGAGGCCATGTCGAGCGGCTGAAAGGCGGCCCTGCCTTTGGCGGTCAATCGCAGGCGCCAGGCCCGGCCATCGGCGGCCGAGCGGCTGCGCTCGAGCCAGCCCTGCCCCGTAAAGCGCTTGAGGATGCGCGAGAGATAGGCCGGATCGAGATCGAGCGTCTTGGCCATCTCGGCCGCTTGCCAGTCGTCGCGCTGCGCCAGCTCGTACAGCACGCGCGCCTCGGCAAGCGCGAGACCCGAGCCGTGCAGGCTGCCCCCGAGCGCCCCGACCCAACGCGTATGGAAGCGGTTGAAGCGGCGGATGGCAGCTACCGCTGTCTCGGTGGTTTCCATGGCGCGCCTCCAGCGAGAGCATGTCCGGGCACAAAACCGCGCCGCGGTTTTGCCGAGTGGTCCGCGATGCCATTCGATTTAGTGGACGGAGTCAACTAAATTCGACACAGCCGCTGAACGCCGCATTGACCGTCCCTTAACCCGTCTCTGGCGGAGTCATGCTTTGGAATTCCGCGGCATCATCATGCAAGTCGATCTCCTCGCCGGCACGGGCCACCGCCCCCTCGCGATCCCCCGCTCCCAGCCGACCATTCTCGTCTTCGATTCCGGCCTCGGCGGCCTCACCGTGCTCTCGCGCACCACCCAGGCCTGCCCCGGCGCCCACATCGTCTATGCTGCCGACGATGCCGGCTTTCCCTATGGCCGCCTCGGCGAGGACGAGCTCGCAATCCGCATCCTCGCGGTGACGGAGCGCCTGATCGCGCGCTTCCACCCCGACCTGGTCGTGATCGCCTGCAACACCGCTTCGACGCTGGTCCTGCCGTCCTTGCGGGCGCGCTTCGCGATTCCCTTCGTCGGCACCGTGCCCGCGATCAAGCCGGCCGCGGCCGCGACCCGCAGCGGCATGATCTCCGTGCTGGCGACGCCCGGCACCGTGGCCCGCGTCTACACGCGTGAACTGATCGAGAGCTACGCTGCGCATTGCGACGTGACGCTCGTCGGCTCGACGCGCTTGGCCGGCCTCGCCGAGCAGGCGCTGAGAGGCGAGCCGGTCGACGACGACGCACTGCTGGCCGAGATCGCCCCTTGCTTCGTCGAGGCCAATGGCCGCCGCACCGATGTCGTCACCCTCTCCTGCACGCATTATCCGCTGCTGCTGGAGCGCATGAGGCGCCTGGCGCCCTGGCCGGTCGAATGGCTCGATCCCGCCCCCGCGATCGCGCGGCGCGTCATGCAATTGCTCGGCCCGTCTGATCCGGCCAGCGTGCCCTGCCCCGACGCCACCGCAGTCTTCACCTCCGGCGCCGGCCTGAGCGGCCCGTTGCGGATCGCGCTGGCGGGCTACGGCCTGGCCCAGGTCGCGATCGAGCCCATGCCGCTGACAAACTGACGAAACCTGCCGCAGATCCACCGTTCCCTGCGATGGCGCACATCGCAAGGAGCGAACGTTTATGAGAAAGCTGCCATTGCTGTTCGCACCTGCCATCGGCTTCGCCTTTGCGGGCGCTGGCACCCACATCGAAGGGCAGGCCAAGTCCCATCGCTGGAACAAGGCCACGGACATCACGGCTTCGACCGCCGCGGCCCGCGCCGGCATCTCGGCAACCATTATGGCTGGTACAAGCACCGTCCGCGCCGCCACTATGATTATCGGCCTTATGGCTACTGGCGCTGAGAGCGGCTTTTCGCCGTCCCGGAATTGACTCGAAGCCGGCTTTCCGTCATACGCCCTCTCGTCGCGCGGCTCCTCACGGGGCCGCGTGGCTTTTTCCGCACCCGTGATCCGCTCTTCTTCGGAAGCTGGATCTGTCGTCCCGCAAGGGAACAGGAGGGCGCGGTCCTCAACTCGCGAACCTGAGAGGACACGCGACATGTCGAAGCGCCATGAGGCGAAGTACAAGATTGACCGCCGCCTCGGTCAGAACATCTGGGGCCGCCCGAAGTCCCCGGTCAACCGTCGTGAATACGGCCCCGGCCAGCACGGCCAGCGCCGCAAGGGCAAGCCGTCCGACTTCGGCACGCAGCTCCGCGCCAAGCAGAAGCTGAAGGGCTACTACGGCTCGATCTCCGAGAAGCAGTTCCGCCGCTACTACGCCGAGGCCATCCGCCTGAAGGGCGACTCGGGCGAGAACCTGATCGGCCTGCTCGAGCGTCGTCTGGACGCGGTGATCTACCGCGCCAAGTTCGTGCCGACCGTCTTCGCGGCCCGCCAGTTCGTCAACCACGGCCACATCACCGTGAACGGCAAGCGCGTCAACATCGCCTCCTACCAGGTGAAGCCGGGCGACGTGATCGCGGTCAAGGAGAGCTCGCGCCAGCTCGCCATCGTCATCGAGTCGGCCACGCTGGCCGAGCGCGACGTGCCGGATTACATCGACGCCGACCACGGCAAGTCCACGGCCACCTACACCCGCACCCCGACCCTGTCGGACGTGCCCTATGCGGTGCAGATGGAGCCGAACCTGGTCATCGAGTTCTACTCGCGCTGATCGGCGGCAACGCCCTCTGCCTTTCAAGGCCGGGACGACATTCAGGGGATGGCCTTCGGGCCGTCCCCTTTTTCGTTCTGCGGACGGTCTGCTATCGACAGTGAATGTCGTCTGCAGCGATCGGGAGAATCACATGGCCACGCTGAAGGCGATGTCCGGCACGCTGGTCGTGCTCGCCGGCCTGGTCATGATGGCGACGGGTATAAGCCTCACGCTGTCGTCGGCTGCGACCGCAGAGGTCCGTTTCGGACGCAATGTCCGGGTCGGCGGGCACGATTTTTCGAATCAGAGCTTCAATCGCAAGCGGCGCGCGCAGATCTATCTCTACGACCGCACGCCAGCCCGCTCAGGTTGCGCCTGGCGCTCGGATGGCCGCGGCGGCAAGGTGAAGACCTGTCACCTGCGCCGGATCAGGTAGAATGCGTCGTGCGGCAGGGCGGCGAAAAGCGGCCTTTCGGAGCGAGGCTCGCCGGGCAGCGACTCAGAGATGCGAACCGACCTCATTGCGGAAGAAGTAGCAGCCTACCCCCAAGCAGCCGATCAGGATCGACAGCGCATAGGGCCCGAACAGGCAGACGATGAAGACGGACCCGATGAAGGCCCGCATCGCCCAGCATGACCATGTCTGCTTCATGGTTCACCTTTCGCATCGCAATCACTGACAAAGCGTAAATGGCGAGCCGTGAATCCAAACTGAATGGATATGGTAAATGCCTGAATCCCATGCAAATTCCGTGTGTTAGGGATTTTGGCGAAAGCGGGGCGGCATCACTCTACCCCGTATCTCCCGGCAGCGCGGTAGCGTAGCGTCATCTCCCCGGAGAGGAGATTCGCATGACAAGACTTCTGCTGACCGCGTTCGCCGTGTGCTGCATGGCCGGCGCCGCCCAGGCGCAAAGCTGCAACCTTCAGGCGACGGACAAGAAACTGGCCGGCGCGGCGAAGACCAGCTTCCTGACCAAATGCGAGAAGGACGCGGGCGCCGCGTGCGACAAGCAGGCCGCCGACAGGAAACTGGCCGGCGCCGCCAAGAACAGCTTCACCAAGAAATGCGTCTCGGACGCGGTCGGCACCTGAAGGCCGGCACCTGCAAACCATAAGCGAAGAGCCGCGCCCGAACCCGGACGCGGCTCTTTTCAACCATGGAGCTGAAGCCCGGCTGAGCCCCGGCCTCAATCCTCGTTCTGGTCGTCGCGACCCTGCCAGTGCCGGCTTCCACCGCGGTCGCCACGATCGCCGCGCTCCCAGCGGTCGCCCCGGTCGTTGTCATTCCAGCCGCCGCGCCAGGCGCGCATCTCGCGGAAGCGCTCTCGCCCTTCCGCCATGGCCTCGCGCACCGAGCGGCGCAGCACGGTCTTCTGCTCGTCGCTGAGCGTCGTCCAGAGCGGGCGCACGGCATCGGCCAGTTCCTTGGAGCGGGCCGCCCGCTCGCCCTGCCGGTTGGCGGTGGCGTCGAGCCGCTCCATCAGGTCGGCATGGCGCAGCGCCTCGCGCCGTTCGCGCATCGTTTGCAAGCGCTCGCCGCGCTCGGAACTGCGCTGCTTGATCAATCCCTCGACCTTGTCGAAGAGAGCCGTCTGCTCCGGCCTGAGCTTGAGATCGGCGCGCACCTTGGACAAGCGCTCCTCCATCCGCTCCTTGGCGCGCTCGGCCCGGCGCTCGCGCCATTCGTCGCGGCGCTGTTCGCGGCTTTCGCTGCGTTCCTGCTTCTGGTCGCCGCCGCCTGCGGGCGGCACCGGCTGCGGCTGCGCCAGGGCAAAGCTGCCGGCGAGCATCGCGATCGAGGATGCGGCGATGAGGGCAATGGGTTTCACGGGGCAATCTCCTTGGAGCAGTCCTGTCGAAGCGTCGCGCAGCGGGTCTCGAAGCCGATTGGCGATAGCCTGAACCTGATCCCGCAGGCCTGACCCGGCAATGGCCTGCGCATGAAAAGATCGTAATGTAGCGACAACGCCTTCGAGGCGATTCGGTTCGCCGGCGGGTTGCCCATGCAAAACCTCATCACCGACGTCCGCGGCCTGCTCGTCGGCCAGGCGCATGACGCGGCGGCAGCGACAGGCGTCACCGTCACTATCTTCGACCGTCCGACGATCGCCTCCGCTGCCGTGCTCGGCGGCGCGCCGGGGACACGCGACACCTCCCTGCTCGACCCGGAAATGACCGTCGAGCATGTCGACGCCATCGTGCTCTCCGGCGGCTCGGCCTGGGGGCTCGGCGCCGCAGACGGCGCGATGCGCTGGCTCGCGCATGAGGGGCGCGGCTTTCCGGTCGGCTCCTTCCGCGTGCCGATCGTCCCACAGGCGATCCTGTTCGACCTGATGAATGGCGGCGAGAAGCCCTGGGCCCGCGGCAAGGCCGAGACGCCCTATGCCCGGCTTGGCGCCGAGGCTGCCGCCGCAGCGTCTGCCAGCTTCGCGCTCGGAACGGCCGGCGCCGGCTACGGCGCGACCACCGCCACCCTGAAAGGCGGCCTCGGCTCAGCCAGCGCGCGGGCGGCGACCGGGCAGATCGTCGGCGCGCTCGTCGCGGTCAATGCCGTCGGCAGCGCCACGATCGGCGACGGCCCACATTTCTGGGCAGCGCCCTATGAGCACGGCAGCGAATTCGGCGGCCTGGGCTGGCCTGCGTCCATCACCCCTGCCGACACCGCCCTTCGCTTCAAGGGCGGCACCGGCCAGAACACCACGATCGCCCTCGTCGCGACCGATGCAGTTCTCACCAAGTCGCAGGCCCGCCGGCTCGCGCTTGCCGCTCATGACGGCCTCGCGCGTGCCTTGCGTCCCGCGCATGCGCCGCTGGATGGCGACATCGTCTTCGCCGCGGCGACCGGCTATAGCGGCGCCCCCTCGGACGCCTTCGCGATGACCGAGCTCTGCGCCACGGCGGCCGATGTGCTCGCCCGTGCGGTGGCGCGCGGCGTCCACGCCGCGACCGCCCTGCCCTTCGACGGCGCCAGGCCAGCCTGGCGGGATCGCTTCGGGACCTGAGCCTATCCCGACGAGATACCGCAACGTTAACGAAGCAATTTACCAAGCATAAAGCCGACCTCCGTAACCTGCCCGCTTAGGTTTCCGTTTCATGATCGGACAACCGGGGGGACCCTATGCGCGAGATCGGCTTCGGCCTGGTCTGCAGCGTCGCGATGGCGGTAGCTGCGCTCCTGATTGCAGCCTGGCCTGTGCCGGGGCGACCGATTGCCGCCTTTTTCCCCGCCGGGACCGGCACGGCCGATATGGCACGTGCCGTCACCGATGCGAGCGGAAGCCTCCTGCAGATCGATTCCGGCTCGGCCGTCGCCTTCACCATGGGGGAGCGTGACGGCTTCGTCTCGGCCCTCTATGGCGCAGGCGCCTGGCTCGTCATCGATGCGGCCTTTGCCCGGCTTTGCACGGGAAGCAGCCGATGAGCGCCGTCCTCCGCTTTCGCGAGCGCTTTTCCCGTTTCCTGATCGCGATCCTCTGGGCGAACGCTGCCGTTCTGGCGGTCGGGACACCCTCGTCCTCGCCGCTGTACAGCCCCGCGATCGTCCTGGCCGGCTTTGCGCTGGCCGCGCTCGCAACACTGATCTGGCGCATCGATCGCACCGGCTGGGTCACACGTCAGGTTTCCAGCATCGCGACCATGGGCCAGGTCATGCTGCTGGTCTATGCCTTCGCCGGACACCCCTATCAGTCCGACATGCATATGTATTTCTTCGCGATGCTGGCGGTGCTCGTCGGCTGGCTGGACTGGCGGATCTTCATTCCGGCAACCCTGGCCATCGTCCTGCATCACCTCGCCTTCAGCCTGCTGCTGCCGAGCGGCGTCTTTCTCAACGGCAACCAGATCGACCGGGTGCTGCTGCACGGCACGATCGTCGCCGTGCAGTCGGTCGCGTTGAGCTGGCTGGTCTGGTCGTTGCGCCAGTCCCTCGAAATCTCGGAGCGCGAGCGCCACGAGGCCGACAACGCCCGCGCCGCGGCGGACAAGGCCAGGCGCGATCTGGCCGAAACAACCGAAAGGAGCGCCCTGGTCCGCCGCCAGGTGCTGCACGCCGTCGCCGACGATTTCGAGCGCGAGATCGCCGGCATCGCCCGCGACGTCATCGCCTCCGTGCAATCCCTGCGCATCGCCTCGCAGCAGATGAAGACCGGCGCGCTCGAAGTCTCCGAGCGCTCCAGCGCCGCCTCGCAATCCTCGCGCCAGACCTCCTCCAACGTCGTCGCGGTGACACAGGGCACGGCGGAGCTCGCGCATTCCTTCGCCGAGGTCGACCGCCAGGTCGCGGAAACCACGCGGGTCGTGGGCGAGACCACGCGGCAGGCCCGCGCCGTGCTCGACACCGTCGGCGAATTGTCGCGCAAGGCCGGCCAGGTCGGCGACATCACCGGCGCGATCTCGACCATCGCCAAGCATACCAACCTGCTGGCGCTGAACGCCTCGATCGAGGCCGCGCGCCTCGGCCATTCCGGCGGCGGCTTCACCGTCGTCGCCCAGGAGATCAAGTCGCTGGCCAACCAGACCTGGCGCGCCACCGAGGAGATCCAGAACCAGATCGGCGCCATCCGCGAATCCAGCACGGAAGCGATCGACGCGATCGACGCCATGAACGCGACGGTCGGTTCGCTCAACCAGATCTCCGGCAATGTCGCGACGGTCGTCGAGCAGCAGAACGCGGCCGCAGCCGGCATCGCCCAGATCATCCGGCGCGCTGCCGACGAGACCGTCTTCGCCGCCGGCCATATCGACATCGTCAGCCGCATCGCCGCGGAAACCGACGAGGCGGCAGGCCATGTCGCCGAATCCGCCGACAAGCTCTCGCGCCAGTCGGTGCATCTCGACACGGAGGTGGCGCAGTTCCTGGACCGCATCCGCGCGGCCTGAAGGCCGGTTTCCCTGCCGGGCGCGAATGCGCTATGGCGAAGCCATGTCCACCGACGATTTCCTCGCCCGCTTCGGTTCGCCCGGCGCCAGCCAGCCGGACCCTGTCGCCGCCGCCCAGCAGGCGATGCGCAATCCCCTGCCCGCCCGCTTCTACAAGGAGGCCGGCGTGCTGGAGCGAGACGGGCTCTTCCATGTCGCCCTCGACGGCAAGACGGCGCGGACCCCGGCCCGCAAACAGCTCGCGGTGACCTCACGCCCCGTGGCCGAGGCCCTCGCGGCTGAATGGCAGGCGCAGAGCGAGCGGATCGACCCCGCGCAGATGCCGCTGACCCGGCTCGTCAATTCGGCGCTCGATGGTGTCGAGGACCAGCAGGAGGCCGTGCGCGCCGAGATCGTCCGCTATGCCGGCTCCGATGCGCTCTGCTACCGGGCCGGCGAGCCCGAGGCGCTGGTCGAACGGCAGAACCAGGTTTGGCAGCCGATCCTCGGCGATATCGAGGCGCTGATCGGCGCCCGCTTCCTGCTGGCGGAAGGCATCGTCTTCGCGCAGCAGCCGGAGGAAACCCTCGCCGCCGTCGCCCGCCACGTCGCGAATGTCCCCGCTCCGCTCGCGCTCGCCGGCGCCCATAACGTCATGACGCTGACCGGCTCGGCCATTCTCACGCTGGCGCTGGCGAACGGGCAGATCGATCCGGACGCCGCCTGGGATGCCGCCCATCTCGACGAAGACTACCAGATCGGGATCTGGGGACAGGACGAGGAAGCGGCCGAGCGCCGTATCATCCGCCGCCGTGAATTCGACGCTGCGGTGCTCCTGCTCCTGAAGGGGTAGGCCACGGAGACGGCTGATCGCATCGGCCGTACTCTCCCGCATTCCGCATGATTGCGGTTCCGGCTTCCGCAAACGTCGTAATGGACTCATGCGCGATGCCCGCTTAAGCCGGCTTTCGAGACGTGATTTCCGGCTGGGAGCCTGCCGCCATGAAGGACATCCTCGAACAGCTCGAAACCCGCCGCGAGGGCGCCCGCAAGGGCGGCGGCGAGCGCCGCATCGAGGCGCAGCACAAGAAGGGCAAGCTCACCGCCCGCGAACGCATCGAACTCCTGCTCGACAAGGGCTCCTTCGAGGAGTTCGACATGTTCGTGCAGCACCGGGCCGTCGATTTCGGCATGGACAAGGCCGAGAAGATCCCCGGCGACGGCGTCGTCACTGGCTGGGGCACGGTCAACGGCCGCACCGTCTTCGTCTTCTCCAAGGACTTCACGGTGTTCGGCGGCTCGCTTTCCGAGACCCACGCCCAGAAGATCATCAAGATCCAGGACATGGCGCTGAAGATGCGCGCGCCCATCGTCGGCCTGTTCGATGCCGGCGGCGCCCGCATCCAGGAGGGCGTCGCGGCGCTCGGCGGCTATGGCGAGGTCTTCAAGCGGAACGTGCAGGCGTCGGGCGTCATTCCCCAGATCTCGGTGATCATGGGCCCCTGCGCCGGCGGCGACGTCTACTCCCCGGCGATGACCGATTTCATCTTCATGGTCCGCGACACCTCCTACATGTTCGTGACCGGCCCGGAGGTGGTGAAGACCGTCACCAACGAGACCGTGACCTCCGAGGAGCTCGGCGGCGCCAAGGTCCATACCTCCAAGTCCTCGGTCGCCGACGGCTCCTTCGAGAACGATGTCGAGGCGCTCCTGCAGGTCCGCCGCCTGCTCGACTTCCTGCCGGCGAACAATACCGCCGGCGTGCCGGAATGGCCGAGCTTCGACGTGCCCGACCGCGTCGACATGAGTCTCGACACGCTGGTGCCGGACAATCCGAACAAGCCCTACGACATCAAGGAGCTGATCCTGAAGACGGTCGACGAGGGCGACTTCTTCGAGATCCAGGCGGCTTACGCCGGCAACATCGTCACCGGCTTCGGCCGGATCGAGGGCCGCACCGTCGGCATCGTCGCCAACCAGCCGATGGTGCTGGCCGGCGTGCTCGACTCGGATGCCTCACGCAAGGCCGCCCGCTTCGTGCGCTATTGCGACGCCTTCGAGATCCCGATCATCTCGCTCGTCGACGTCCCCGGCTTCCTGCCCGGTACGGCACAGGAATATGGCGGCCTGATCAAACACGGCGCCAAGCTGCTCTTCGCCTACAGCGAATGCACGGTGCCGTTGGTCACGATCATCACGCGAAAAGCCTTCGGCGGCGCCTATGACGTAATGGCCTCGAAGCATATCGGCGCCGACGTGAATTATGCCTGGCCGACGGCGCAGATCGCGGTGATGGGCGCCAAGGGCGCGGTCGAGATCATCTTCCGCGGCGGCGATGCCGAGACCATCGCGCGCCAGACCAAGGAATACGAGGACCGCTTCATGTCTCCCTTCGTCGCGGCCGAGCGCGGCTATATCGACGAAGTCATCATGCCGCACTCGACTCGCCGCCGCATTGCGCGGGCGCTCGCCATGCTCCGCACCAAGAGCGTCGAGCGGCCCTGGCGCAAGCACGACAACATTCCGCTCTGAACTCCGCAGAACTTGTCATTCCGGGGCTTCGCCTTCGGCACGCCCCGGAAGGACAAGGGCGCACGGCGACCGATGGTCGGCGCCCGCTTCAGTCCAGCGTGCTCCGGAACCGCATCAGCGCCAGCCCCGCATAAACCGGCACGAACAGGCCGAGATAAAACACCTCGTCGCCGATATCGCTCAAGCCCGCGCCCTTCAGCATGATCGCCCGGATAATCCGCAGGAAATGCGTCAGCGGGAAGAGTTCGCCCAAGGTCTGCGCCCAGCCCGGCATGCCCGCGAAGGGGAACATGAAGCCCGACAGCATCAGCGAGGGCAGGAAGAAGAAGAAGGTGAGCTGCATCGCCTGGAGCTGCGTGCGCGCCACCGTCGAGATCGTGTAGCCGAGCAGCACCAGCGCCAGCACGAAGACCAGCACGCAGGTAAGCAGAAGCCCGAGCCCGCCGAGGAACGGCACGGCGAAGAGCAGCTTGGCCGCCCCCAGCACGATCAGCACCTGCACGGCGCCGACGGCCAGATAGGGCAGCACCTTGCCAAGCATGATCTCGCCTGCCGTCGCCGGCATGGCGAGGAGGTTCTCCATCGTGCCACGCTCGATCTCGCGGGTCAGCGCCATCGCCGTCATCATCACCATGGTCATCTGCAGGATGACGCCGAGCAGACCGGGCACGATGTTGTACTGGGTGATGTTCTCCGGGTTGTAGCGCCTGTGGATGACGAAGGAGAGGCTGTCGCCGCCGGCGCCGGCCGGATCGGTCACCGGCTCGCGCCCCTGCGCCCGCTGCAAGGCGCGGCTCGCGATCGTGCCGAGCGCCGAGACCGCTCCGCTCGCCGCGGCCGGATCGGTCGCATCAGCCTCGACCAATATGCGCGGCTCGTCCGCCCGCTCGACACGCGCGCCGAAATCGCTGGGAATCGTGACGAGGAAGGAGATCTCGCCCTTCGCCATCAGGCTCTCGGCCTCGGCCGCGCTCTGCGGACGCTCGCCGAAGCGATAATAGTTCGAGACCTCCAAAGCCGAGACCACGGCGCGGGTATAGCGATCCTGCCCGAGCGCCAGGATGGCCGCCGGCAGGCCGCGCGGATCGTTGTTGATGGCATAGCCGAAGAGCAGGAGCTGGACGATCGGCACCGCCAGCATCATCGCGAAGGTGATGCGGTCCCGCCGCATCTGCACGAATTCCTTGGCCAGCATCGCGCCAAGCCGGCGGGGCGAGAACAGGCCGATCATGCCGCCCGCTCCTGCGCGCCGGTCATGAACTTGATGAAGACGTCCTCTAGGCTGGTCTCGCCCGGCTCGACCTTGACGCCGGCCTCGCTCTTCAGCGGTTCGAGCGCCGCTTCCAGCTTGCCGCGGTCGGTGCCGACGACATGCAGCGTCGCGCCGAAGGGCGCGACCTGCTCGACGCCATCGGCCGCCTCCAGCGCCCGGATCTGGGCCGGCTTCAGCGCACCATGGACGACATAGGTGACGAGCCCGGAGCCCTTCACGACCTCCTCGACGGTTCCCGTCGCCAGCATCCGGCCATAGGCGATGTAGCCGATGCGATGGCAACGCTCGGCCTCGTCCATGTAGTGGGTCGAGACCAGCACGGTCAGCCCGTCACCGGCGAGGCGATGGATCTCGTCCCAGAACTCGCGCCGCGCCTTGGGGTCGACGCCGGCTGTCGGCTCGTCGAGCAGCAGCAGCTTCGGCTGGTGCATGATGCAGGCGGCGAGCGCCAAGCGCTGCTTCCAGCCGCCCGAGAGCGTACCGGCGAGTTGGTCCTTGCGGGAGGTCAAGCCCAGACCGTCCAGCGTCTTCGCCACCGCCTCGTCGACCGGATCAAGCTCGTAGAGCCTAGCCACGAAGGTCAGGTTCTCGGCGATGGTCAGGTCTTCGTAGAAGGAGAAGCGCTGGGTCATGTAGCCGACCTGGCGCTTGATCGCGGCGCTCTGGGTGCGGACATCCAGCCCGAGCACGGTGCCCTCGCCGGCATCAGGCTTGAGCAAGCCGCAGATCATCCGGATCGTCGTGGTCTTGCCCGAGCCGTTGGGGCCGAGAAAGCCGACGATCTCGCCGGTCGCGACCGCGAGGTCGACATTGTCGACCACCGTGCGCTTGCCGAAGCGCTTGGTCATGCCATGCACGTCGATGGCGAGCGGCGCGCTCACCGCTGGCTCCTGAGCGTCACGTCGACGATCTGGCCGGGCTGCAAGGCCGATTGCGGCCCGCCATCCGGCCGCGCCTCGACCAGATAGACCAGCTTCTGCCGCGTCTGCGCCGAATAGATCACCGGCGGCGTGAATTCGGGCTCGGGCGAGACGTAGGTCACGGTTGCCGTCAGCCCGGGCGCACAACCGTCGCAGCGGACATCGAGCTTCATTCCGGTCGTCACGCCGGAGATTCGCACCTCAGGTACATAGAGCATGAGCTTGGCGGCACCGTCGGGCAGCATCAGCAGCACCGGCGCGCTCGGCCCGGCGAGCTCGCCCACCCGGCGGATCACGTCGCTGACACGTCCGGCCGAAGGCGCGACGAGCTGGCGCTGCGACAGCCGCCAGCGCGCCTGCGCCAGGGCGGCCTTGGCCTGCTCGACCGCGTTCTCGCTCGCCTTGATCTCGTCAGGACGTGCCGGCAGGCGCGCGACATCGAGATTGGCGGCATTCTGGCGGACGCTCGCGGCAGCGACATCGCGCGCCGTCTCCGCCTGGTCGAAATCGGCCTGGGTCGAAACGCCGCGCCGCAGCAGATCCTGCCGGCGCTCCAGGGCCCGCTCGGCCTCGCGCTGCTGCGCCTTGGCCGAGGCGAGATTGGCCTCGATCACGGCAATCTCCTCCGGCCGCTTGCCGCTGCGCAGGTTGTCAAGCTGCGCCTGCGCCTGAACCAGCCGGGCTTCGCTTTCCCGAACCGCGTTCTCCGCGTCCGTCGTTTCCAACCCGGCGACGACCTTGCCGGCCTCGACGCGATCGCCGCGACGGATATCGATATGCTCGATCCGGGCGGTGTCGATCGGGCCGAGCCGCACGTACTCGCCTTCGACATAGCCGGCGATCCGGACGGTATAGCCACCGCAGGCGGAGAAGCTCCCGGCGATCAGCCCGAAGGAACAGAGGAAGCCGAGGATCATGACCGTCCCTCCCGCATGCTGGCGATGCTGGCGCGGAGATTGGCGCGGATGACACCGGCGATCGCCTCGCTCTCAGCCGCGTCGATGGCGCTCCAGCCCATGCGCCGCATCACGGCCGGCCGTGCCAGCCGGAAATAGATGACCTGCCCGATCGTCGCGAAGACCGCGAGCCTGGTGGCCTCCGCCTCCGGCTCCATACCGGTTGCCGCCGCCCAGAGCCGGCAGAGCTGGCCATGGACCGGCCCGACCAGCCCCTCGTAGAGCGTCTCGAAGGCGGCGGTCGGCTCCATCATCTCGCGGACGACGAAGCGGGCGATGGTTTCGCTTTCCGGCGCCTGCGCGGCGAAGGCGGTGACGCGACCGACGATGCCGAGCAGCAGCTCCGCCGCCATCTCCGGCGCCAGCCCGTCAAGCGGCGGCATCGCCGCAGCGGCGCCGAAGACCCGCTGCTTCATCGTCGCGACGACCGCTTCGGCACAAGCCCGGCGCAGGCCGTCCTTGCCGCCGAAATGATAGGCGATGCCGGCGCTGTTGACACCGGCCGCCTGCGCGATCTCGCGGATCGAGCTCGCCTCGAAGCCGTGCCGGCCGAACAGGTCGAGCCCGGCCCGGATCAGCGCCTCGCGTGTCCCTGCATCGCTGTCTGAAGTGGCTTTCATACCCTCTCCATAACATCGCCGCAGATTTCAATCAATCGATTGATTGAAATCGCTTCGATAACACTTCCGTGGACCGTCCCTCTCCCGATAGGCGGCGGCTCGCATCTCCTTTGCGAACCCTCATCCTTCGAGACGCCGCTTGCGCGCCTCCTCCCGATTAGGGCTGAAGCGCAGGTGCATACCCTTCACCGTCTTGCGCCCGCCCCGACATGACTCGCCGACGATAATAGTCTAAGGCGGCAGCCATCCTTTGATCCGCCCCCGCCGATGCTCTTCAACTCCTTCGCCTTCCTGCTCGCCTTCCTGCCGCTCGCGCTCGCCCTTCACTGGGGTGCGGAGCGCTTTGCGCCGAGCCTGCGGCTGCCCGTGCTGGTCGTGCTGTCCTTCGCCTTCTACGGCTATTGGGACTGGCGCTTCCTGCCGTTGCTGGCGCTCTCGATCGGGCTGAACTGGCTGATCGCCGAAGCCTTCCAGAAGACGAAGTCGGGCGCGCTGATCACGCTTGCGATCGTCCTGAACCTCGCGGTGCTCGCGGTGTTCAAGTACTTCAACTTCTTCGCCGATCTCGCTGGAATGATTCCCGGATTGCCGGCGCCGAAATTCGACATCGCGCTGCCGCTCGGCATCTCCTTCTTCACCTTCCACCACATCATGTACCTGACGGATCTCAGGCGCGGGCAGGCGCCGCGCTATGATCTCGTCCGCTACGCGCTATACATCGCCTTCTTCCCGCAGGTGCTCGCCGGCCCGCTGGTGCGCTGGCGCGAGATCATGCACCAGCTCGACGAGCGGCCCTACCAGCGCCCCGACGCGGCCGAGCGGATCGCGCGCGGGCTGATGCTGCTGACTTTCGGCCTCGCCAAGAAGGTGCTGATCGGCGATCCCTTGGCGGAGTACGCCAACCCGGTCTTCGCTGCGGCCGCGGCTGGCAAGGTCATCAGCCTGGCGGAAGCCTGGCAGGCGACGCTTGCCTTCACCTTCCAGATCTATTTCGACTTCTCCGGCTATACCGACATGGCGCTGGGCCTCGCCCTGCTCTTCGGCGTCGTGCTGCCGCAGAATTTCGAGGCGCCCTATCGCTCGCTCTCGATCCAGGACTTCTGGCGCCGCTGGCACATGACGCTGTCGCGCTTCCTGCGCGACTATCTCTACATCCCGCTCGGCGGCTCGCGCGCCGGCCTCCCGACGCAGATTTGGGCGCTCTTCGCCACCATGGCGCTGGGCGGGCTCTGGCATGGCGCTGGCCTCACCTTCGTCGCCTGGGGCGTGGCGCATGGGCTGGCGCTGATCGTCGCGCTGTTCTGGCGCCGGACCAAGCTGCCGATGCCGGCGGCGCTCGGCTGGCTGCTGACCTTCCTGTTCGTGGCTTTGTGCTGGGTGCTGTTCCGGGCCACGAATTTCCAGGCCGCGCTCGCGATCTACAAGGGCCTGTTCGGCTTTGCGCCCATCGGCACCGGCTTCAAATGGCGCGCCCTGCTGCCGGCCGCCGCCTTCGCCATCATCGGCCCCACCGCCTGGAACCTCGTCCACAAATTGCCGCCGGCCCGCTGGCTCGCGATTTTGTGCGGGCTCCTGTTCGTCATCATCCTGCTGAAGATCGGCGAAGACGCCAATTATGAGTTCATCTACTTCCAGTTCTGAGCAGGCCGCTCGGGCGGCGAAGTGGACGGGCTTCACCGGCGCCTTTCTCGGCACGGCGGCGCTGATCGCGGCCGCCTTCCTCACGGCCGCCTTCCTGATCGACCCCTATGATTCCGGCCGCTCGCCGCTGAAGCTCAAGGAGGGCGTGCGCCCGCAGGGGCCGCGCACGGCGCTGGCGAGCCGCGGCCGCGACCCGAATTTCACCGGCGCAATCTTCGGCAATTCGCATGTCCAATTGATCTCGCCCGAGGAATTGCGCGCCCGGACCGGCATCCCCTTCGTCTCGCTGATCGCGCCTGCGACCCAGCCTCGCGAGACCTTCGCCACGATCGACTGGTTCTTGCGCCATCATCTCACGGCACCGCCGAAGGCGATCGTGGTCGGCATCGATAATTACTGGTGTACGGCGAACCCGGCCCTGCCCAATGAAAAGCCCTTCCCCTTCTGGCTGCTGAGCCGCAGCCTCTCCGACTATGTCGGCGGGCTGATGCGCTTCGACCTGCTGGAGGAACTGCCGCGCCGCATCTCCTATCTGACTTCGCGCAAGGCCGAGCGCGCCCGCCCCGACGGCTACTGGGACTACGAAGCGGGTTACGGCGTGCAGGGCTACGGCACCGACCCGGAGATCATCGCCCGGCTGCAGAAGCCGATCGAGGCAGGCGGCGGCAATGTCGACGGCCCCTTCCCGGCGGCGACGGGGCTGGAAGAGCTGATGAAGGCGGCGCCCGAGACGGCGCTGATTCTGCTGCGTCCTCCCGTCTATGCCACCGCCCTGTCCAAGCCCGGCACCCGCGATGCCGCGGCCGACGCTGCCTGCCGCAAGGCTTTCGCCGATCTGGCGGCCCGGCGCCCGCGCACGGCGCTGGTCGATTGGCGAGTCGACAGGCCCGAACTGCGCGATCCCAGCCTCTTCTTCGACCATAGTCATTATCGCCAGCCGATCGCCCGGATGGTCGAAGCCGACATCGCCGAGGCCATCGGCAAGCTGAATTGACGTGAGATCGGTCATTTTCGCCGAAAAACCGCGCTGGATCGCGCATTTTCACGAAGCCGTTGAAGCCCTGTCGGAAGCGATTGTTCCAGTTGAAACGGATCGCTATAAGGGCGCCAAATCGGCTCCCCTCCCGCGGCAAAGCCGATGGGTGCGTGAGCCGACAAATGAGAGAGCGCGCCCATGTCGAAGCAGATCATCCTCGAGGCGGATTACAAACCGAGCGATGACGAGCCGTTCATGAACGATCGTCAACGCGAGTATTTCCGCGGCAAGCTCATCGTCTGGAAGGACGAGATCCTGCGGGAGGCCAAGGAGACCCTGGTCACCCTGCAGAAGGAGAGCGAGAATCACCCGGACATCGCCGACCGGGCTTCCTCAGAAACCGACCGCGCGATCGAATTGCGCGCCCGCGACCGTCAACGCAAGCTGATCGCCAAGATCGACGCCGCCATCTCGCGGATCGACGACGGTTCCTACGGCTATTGCGAGGAGACCGGCGAACCGATCTCGCTGAAGCGCCTGGAAGCCCGCCCGATCGCGACGCTCTCGCTGGAAGCGCAGGAACGCCACGAGCGCAACGAGCGCGTCTTCCGCGACGATTGAGCAGCGGCGAACCTGCCCGACTTTTTGAAAGGCCCCGCGTCCGCAGACCCGGGGCCTTTTGCGTGGAGACGCGGCCTGAGCGCTGCGCTGTCGCCGGCATGCAGCCTGCTCTAACCTCCGGGCGACGACCGCCAGTTGGAGGGAGACGCAACATGGACCGTTTCACGGGCGGATGCCGGTGCGGCGATATCCGGTTCGTGGCATCGGGGCGCCCTTATCGGGTCGGCATCTGCCATTGCCTGGATTGCCGCAAATATCACGGCGCCCTCTTTCATGCCTCGGCGATCTTCCCCGAGGACGCGGTGACGATCGAGGGCGAAGCCCGTGGCTATGACGGCCGCTTCTTCTGCCCCCGCTGCGGCTCGCCGGTCTTCGGGCGCAGCAAAGACGAGGTCGAGATCAACCTCGGCTCGCTGGATGCGCCGGACCAGTTCGTGCCGACCTACGAGCTCTGGACCATCCGCCGCGAATCCTGGCTCCCACCCTTTCCGCTGAGGAATCGATACGAGCGCAACCGCGACTCCGCCGGCCGATTCGAAGACTAGAGTTTGCTGGAAACCTCAGATGGGTTTGACGATGTGGCGGAATCTGACCCTCGGCCTGCTTCTGATGCTCGCGGCCTCGGCCTGCGCGCGCGCCGAACCACGATGCCATACGCATAAGGTCGCGAATGGCGAGCTTACGGAATGCCGTGGAGACTGAACGCGACGGCAACGGACCGGCAGCGCGCGACCTGCCGAAATCCGCATGCCCCCTGCACGCCTTGCGTTGTTGCACCGTAGCGGGAGTTTGCTATTCACGCGGCATGATCGCGCTCATCCGGTTCCTTCGCACGCGCCCGAGCCCGCCCTAGAGGCCGGTTTCCCATCTTCGCTGCCGCTTGACCGCGGCCGATTCTGATTTGCCCGGAGGCTTTTGCCCTCCCGGGCCGGGAAGCCTTTGTCATGACCCGATCTCATCTGCGGAGCGAATGGGCTCCGAATATCACGCGCGAGCTTCTCGCCGGTACCGTCGTCGCGCTCGCCCTGATCCCGGAAGCCATCGCCTTCTCGATCATCGCTGGTGTCGATCCGAAGGTGGGGCTCTATGCCTCCTTCTGCATCGCCGTCATCACCGCAATCGCCGGCGGGCGTCCGGCCATGATCTCGGCTGCGACCGGCGCCATGGCGCTGGTGATGACCACGCTGGTGAAGCAGCACGGCCTCGAATACCTGCTGGCGGCGACGCTCCTCACCGGCCTCTTCCAGATCGTCGCCGCCATCCTGAAGCTCGGCAACCTGATGCGCTTCGTCTCGCGCTCCGTCGTGACCGGCTTCGTCAATGCGCTCGCAATTCTGATCTTCCTCGCCCAGATGCCCGAGCTCCTCGGGCGCGGTCCGATCGTCTACGCGATGACCGCGGCGGGGCTGGCGATCATCTACCTGCTGCCGCGGTTGACCCGGGCCATCCCTTCGCCGCTCGTCACGATCGTGGTGATGACCGCGATCTCGATGTATTTCGGCCTCGGTATCCGCACGGTCGGCGACATGGGCGCGCTGCCGAGCGAGCTGCCCATCTTCGCGCTGCCACAGGTGCCGCTCACTCTGGAGACGCTGAAGATCATCACGCCCTATGCCCTGACGCTTGCCATGGTCGGCCTGCTCGAAAGCCTGATGACAGCGGCGATCGTCGACGAGATGACCGACACGACATCCGACAAGAACCGCGAATGCGCCGGCCAGGGCCTCGCCAACATTGTTGCCGGCTGCTTCGGCGGCATGGCGGGCTGCGCGATGATCGGGCAATCCGTGATCAACGTCTCATCGGGTGGGCGTGGCCGCCTTTCTACCCTGTGGGCCGGCGGCTTCCTGCTGTTCCTGATCGTCGTACTCGGGCCCTATGTCGCCCAGATTCCGATGGCCGCGCTGGTCGCGGTGATGATCATGGTCTCGATCAACACCTTCCAATGGCGTTCTGTGAAGGCGCTGCTGATCCACCCCAAAAGCTCCAGCATCGTCATGCTGGGCACCGTCGCGGTCGTCGTCGCCACGCATGACCTCGCCAAGGGCGCGCTCTTCGGCGTGGTCCTGAGCGGGCTGTTCTTCGCCCACAAGGTGACACGGTTCTTCGCCGTCGCCTCCGAGCGCGCCGGCGACGAGCGTGTCTATCGTGTCGGCGGGCAGATTTTCTTCGCCACCGCCGAGGCTTTCCATGCCGCCTTCGACTTCCGCGAAGAGGAGGTAAGGAAGGTCGTGATCGACCTGAGCGCCGCGCATTTCTGGGATATCACCGCGATCAATGCCCTCGATCGCGTCGTGCTCAAGTTCCGGCATCACGAGATCTCCGTCGAGATCGTCGGCATGAACCAGGCGACCGCGACGATGGTCGAGCGTCTCGCCGTCCACGACAAGAGCGACGGAAAGCTCGCGGCAGGTCATTGATGGCGTCGGCCGGGAGGCGATGAAGAGGCCCTGCAACGCCGATGCGGTGCCTCTCGCCCTCAGTGCCCGCCGAAGACGAGGGTCTTGACCGGCAGCACCAGCGCCTGGATGCGCAGCAGCACCGCGTGAACCAGGCCGGTCGCATCGACGGCGTGGAGCGCGATACGGCGCAACGTGCCGGTCTCCTTCGCCGCGATGATATCCTGGTTGTTGCTATAGGCATTGGCAACGCAGCTACTGCCGGGCGTCACGCCGTCGAGCCCGCCCTGATAGAGCGGCTCCAGCAAGACCAGGATGGTTCCGGGGCGGACCACCTGCTGTGCATCGAGCAGTTGTTCGCCGCTCCTGACCTGGCCCGCGGCGATGAAGTCCTGCACGCCGGTCACCACCATCGGGATGATCACCCAGGGCTTCGAGATGCAGGTGACTTCGGCGACCATGCCGACCTTCATCACCTGTGCCTCGATCTGGTTGAATCCGGCCAGAAGCCGTCCGCGACCCGCCTCCTCCGGGATGAGGATGCCGGCCGGTCGCATGAACGGGTTGACGACATCGCCGACCCGCAGCGTGAACTGCTCCACCCGCCCGTTGAAGCCGGCCCGCACCACCGTCTTCTGAAGCTCGACTTCGGCCTGGCCGAGCGCGGCCTCGGCGCTGGCGCGCTGGGCAGGAAGCAACGTGGCGATCCTGGTCTGCTCGGCATCCCTTGCGGCCGTCGCCGAGGAAACAGCGGCCTCGCGCCCCGCGACGATGTTCTCGAGCCGCTCGATCTCGCGGGCGGCGACGACGTTCTCATTGCGTCGCTGCAGCTCGGTCTTGGTGCGCAGTTCATCCAGAGCCTGCTGCAGGGAACTCCTGGCCTCCTGGATCTTGCCTTCGTTGGCGAGGATGTCCGCCTTCGCGACGGCGATCGCGGCATCCGCCTCGGCGACCTTGCGGCGCGACGCCTCGACGGCCGCGGTCTGGGTCTTGTTGTCCAGCGTGAACAGCAGGTCGCCCTTGGCGACCGCCTGACTGACGCCGACATGGACCTCGGCGACGCGGCCATTGACCTCCGGGACGATCGGAACCGTCCGGAAGAACACCGTCGCACTCGTCGTCGACGGGTGATTGTAGAAGATCACCGTGATGAGGCCGACCGTCAGCATGACGCAGGTGACGATGCCCCAGCGCAGTTCGAACCAGACCGAGAACAGCGTGATCTCGTGGCCAAAGCGCTTGCCCTGCGCGAAACGGCGATAGAGATAGTCGGGAAGGATGGTGAACAGCGCGCAGACGAGAAGCTCAAGCATGACCCTTCTCCTCGGCCATCCCGGCAGCGGCGCGCGGCGGGCTTTCCGGAGGGGCCTTGGGCGGCCCGGCGACCTCTGCCTTTGCCGGTGGCGCGGCCAACTCCTCGCTATCGTCCGGGGCCTTGCCGGCAATCGTCTCCAGCGCGTTCGCCATCCGGCCGAACGTTCCGGAAATATCGGGAAGGTCGATCAGGGCGAGCAGCAGCCCGGCCACCCAGAACAGATGGATACTCGTGAACAGCGCGAGCAGGCCGAGCACAGCCACGATCTCGAACTGGAGCTTGTGCGACTTATGCGCCATGCGCTCGGGCAAGGTGTGAAGGCGCAGGAAAAGCAGGCCCACGCCCAGGACCGCTCCGATGAGAACGACGGCTGCAACGACTGTCAGGGTATCCGTATCCCCTGGCGCGGTGATGAAGGACGGGAGCGCATGCGGAGCAGCAGGATGAACGGCTGCCGTCATGACGGTACTCCTCTCGCGGGAGACTTAGGCAGAACTGCTGCACGGCTCCCCCAAAGCCTTGTCGCGACAGCAGACGCCCTATCATCACAGCCCAAGGATGCCGGAAGGTCAACTAGTCGGGCGATGTCATTGCCGGCCTTCAGGAAGAGCCGAACGCTGGAATGCGGATACCCGCGCGAGCGGCGCCTTTCAGGACGCCATGAGAAAGCCCCGCGTCGGGAGAACGCGGGGCTTCGGGCCGCCAACCTTGGAAAGCTTGGGGAGCGTGGCGGGCGGCCGGGATGGTGGCGGCTCGGGAGAGACCGCCGTCCGTCCGGCACGGAGACAAGGGGGGAGCGTTCCGCGCCGTTCGGAATTTCGTGTGGGCCGTTCGTGCGGCTCAGAAAGGTAGGAGGATGTCCATCACCTGCTGGCCGTAGCGCGGCTGCTGGACATCGGTGATCTGGCCGCGGCCGCCATAGGCGATGCGGGCCTGGGCGATCTTGGTCGACTCGATCGTGTTGTCGGATTCGATGTCCTCGGGCCGGATCACGCCGGCGACGATCAGCTCACGCACCTCGAAGTTGACCCGGATCTCCTGCTTGCCCTCGATCACCAGATTGCCGTTGGGCAGGTTCTGGGTGACGACCGCAGCGACATTGGTCGCCAAGGTTTCGGAGCGGTTGACCGAGCCAGCACCCTCGCTGGAGCCGTCGGATTCGAGCTTCAGCAGCGAGGAGGCCTTGGCACCGTTGGGCAGGTAGCCGTCGAGCTTGTTCTCGAAGCCGAAGGCGTTCTCGGCGCCGAGATCCTCGCCGTTCTTGCGGCTGCGCTTGGTCGTGTTGTTGAGCTGGGCGCGGTCGGTGACCTTGACCTTGACGGTGACGAGATCGCCGACATTGCGGGCGCGCTGGTCCTTGAAGAAGGCGCGCGAGCCGGTGCGCCAGAGCGAGTTCGGCGCGTACGAGGCGTGCGCCACCTCCGGCATCGGCATCTGCACCGGCTTGTAGCCCTTGGCCGCCGTCGGGTCCTCGATCGGCGAGAGCGTCGGCGCCTGGCCGACATTGGCGAGGCGGTCGCCCATGCCGCAGGCGCCGAGCGAGGCGGTCAGCAGCAGAAGCCCGGAAAGCTTGGCGAGACGGTTGGCGTACATGGCGGTTTCCACGGAACTCACTGAGCGCTGGCGACGCGGCCGGCGGCGGAAGGCTGGACGGAAACCCGTCCGGGACCGCTGACCTTGCCCTGCAGCACGCGCTTGGACTGGGGATTGGTGACGGAGACGACATCGCCCATCGCGCCGGCCTCGGTGGCCTTGCCGCGCAGCGTGATCAGCAGGCCCGGCGCCTCGTAGACGATGGTGACGAGGTCGCCCTTGCCGACGATCTCCTCGCGCTGGACGTCGCTGCCGCGCAGCGCCACGCCGGCGAGCAGGGCACGGCGAGCGACCTTGTCGATGGCGGAGCGGACATCGCCGATGATCTCGCTGCCCTGCCCGTCGCGCGGGCGACGCTCGACGGTGACGTCGTCCTTGCCCAGCGTCTCGCCGCGGGCGATCAGGCGCTTGGGCACCACGACCTCCATGGTCTCGACGAGCTGGCCGGAGATGCGCAGCGGCTTCAGGCGCATCGCCGTGCTGCCGGGCACGGCGAGCCGGGCCTGCAGCCTCCGCGAGCGGGCATCGAAGGAGAGATCGACCACGGCGACGTCGCCGGTCAGCTCGGGCTCGACAGCGACGCTCGGCGCCCCGCCATCGATCGCCAGCGCGAAGATGCGGGCATCGACGCCGAAACGCTCCTGCAGACCGGTCTTCACGGCCGCTTCGAGATCCATGGCGGTGATGCGGCGGGCGGCGCGCGTCACCACGACCTGGGCGAAACCCTGGCTCTGGAGATCGCCCGCCTCGCGGACGATGCCGGCGGCACGGGCGGCCTCGACGATGCGTGCGACCTGGATCGTGCCGGTCTCGCCGAGCGCTGGCGCCCGGAAAGCCGCCGTCGCGGCAGCCTCGCCGGAAAGGCCCGGAATGAGGTCGCCGAAGGTGACGAGGTCGCGCGCGAGGTTGATCTCCGGGCGCAGTTGCAGCCTGGAGGGCAGCGCGGCAGCGGGAGCCGCAACCGCCGAAGCCATCGCGACCGGCGCAGGCTCGCCCTGCGGCGGCGCGGCGAGCGCGGCGGCGCCGGAGAGCAGCAAGGCGATGAGGGAGAGGCGGATCATGATGGCGCCCTCAGCCGCGGAACATCTGGGTCGTCGCCGACATCATCTGGTCGGCGGCGGTGATGACCTTGGAATTCATCTCGTAGGCGCGCTGCGCGGCGATGAGGGAGGAGAGCTCCGTCACCGCTTGGACATTCCCTTCTTCGAGATAGTTCTGCTGCAGCGTGCCGAAGCCCTCGCCGCCGCCGAAGCCGTCGATCGGCTGGCCCGAGGCCGCCGTCTCGACATAGAGGTTGTCGCCGATCGACTCGAGGCCGACCTTGTTGACGAAGCGCACGAGCTGGATCTGGCCGAGCTGCTGCGGGGCGGTCTGCCCGGGCACCATCGCCTCGACGATGCCTTGCGCGTTGATGCTGACGCTGGAAGCATTGTTCGGCACGGTGATGCCGGGCTCGACCTGATAGCCGTCGCGGGTGACGAGCTGGCCCTGCGCGTCGAGATCGAAGGAGCCGTCGCGGCTATAGGTGGTGCGGCCGTCCGGCATGCGGATGCGGAAGAAGCCCTCGCCGCGGATTGCGAGATCGTAGGGCTTCTCCGTCGGGCTGATATTGCCCTGCGTCATGACGCGGCCGGTCGAGACCGTCTTGACGCCGGAGCCGATGAAGGTGCCGGCAGGCGCCTGCGTGTTCTGGTCCGAGGTGGCCGAACCGGCGCGCCGGAAGTTCTCGTAGAGCAGATCCTGGAAATGGATCTGCTGGCGCTTGTAGCCGGTGGTCCGGACGTTGGCGATGTTGTTGGAGATGACCTGGACGTTCATCTCCTGGGCCATCATGCCGGTCGCGGCTGTCTGCATGGCGCGCATGGTGCGTGCTCCTCTCCGCTATCAGGCTTGCTGGTCGGCCAGGCGCGAAATCGCCCGGCTGCGCAGTTCGTCGGATTTGCTCATCATGTTGGCGACGCTCTGGTAGTTGCGCTGCACCTCCATCAGGCGGGTCAATTCGACCACGGCCTTGACGTTGGAGCGCTCGATCGCACCGGGCTCCAGCCGCGCTTCCAGGCCGGCGGCCTGCGGGGGCGTGGTCGAGGAGAACAGGTTGGAGCCTTCGCTCGCCAGCGCCCGCGGATCGGCGAAACGGACCTGGCGCAGCTTGCCGCGCGTGCCCTGGTCGCTGCTCACGGTGCCATCAGCCGCGATGCGCATCGAATGTTCGCTGGAACCGAAGGCGATCGGTCCGCCATCGCCCAGCACCGGCAGGCCGGTCTGGGTGACGAGCCGGCCCTGCCGGTCGATATTGAGGGAGCCGGCGCGGGTGTAGCGCTCGCCGTTCGGCGTCTGCACGACGAGGTAGTTGTCGCCCTTCAGCGCGACGTCGAGCGGGTTGCCGGTCATCTCGATCGTGCCCTGCGACAGATCGAGCGGGGTCCCCTTGTCGATGACATAGGACAGCGGCCGGTCGGCCGGCTTGAAGGCATCGGCCTTCGCCACAGGCATGAGGAATTCGTTGAAGCGCGCGCTGCGCGCCTTGAATCCATTGGTCCCGACATTCGCCATGTTGTTGGCGATGACGTCCAGCTCGCGCGCCAGAGCCACCTGACGCGACAGGCCGATGAGAAGCGCGTTCTCCACGGCTTAACTCCCGATCATGTCCCGCGGCGACCTCGACGCTCCCCAGCGCAGTCGCCACGGCCCAATACTGGCAAGCGACGTGCCAGGATGGTTAACCTCTCTAAGCTACTGATATTATTAGATACACACGCGGATAACCCCCCGCCGCGACCCGGAACAGGATGCTGGAGCGGCAAGAAACGCCCGGCAAATTCTGCCGCCCTTAACGACGCGTTAACCGTAATTGGGGAAGGTGGCTCCATGGGCGGCAGAAGGCGGCTCGACGGCCCGGGGCGCGTGACGAGATGGCGAAGAAAGCCAAGACGGCAGAGGAAGGCGCTTCTGGCGAAGAAGCGCCGAAGAGCAAGAAGAAGCTCTTCATGATCATCGGCGGCGTCGTGCTGCTGGCGGCGGCCGGCGGCGGCGGCTGGTTCTTCCTGAAGAAGCCCTCGCCCGAGCAGATCGCGGCTGCGGAAGCCGCGGCCAAGGCCAAGAATCCCGTCGCCTTCCTCGACATGAAGGACATGATGATCAGCATGTCCAATGGCGGTCAGCAGGATCGCCAGCCGGTCATGAAGCTCAAGGTCGCGCTGGAGATCGCCGATGCGAAGGCGGCCGACCAGGTCAAGCCGCTGCTGCCGCGCGTCGAGGATGCCTTCCAGGTCTTCATGCGCGAATTGCGCCCCTCCGATCTCGAAGGCTCGGCCGGCATGTATCGGCTCAAGGAAGAACTGCTGCGTCGCGTCAACCTGACGGTCTATCCGGCCAAGGTCGACGCCGTGCTGTTCAAGGAACTGCTGGTGCAGTGAGCAAGCCGATGGCCCTCGTGGACCGGACCGGAATGGCGGCGCAGAGATGAGCACCGAACGCGACAACAACAAGCCGAGCGACGAGCCGCTGACCCCGGAAGGGATGGCGGCCGGCTGGGCGACGATGCCCGACATCATCGAGGACGACGGCGAACAGGAAGGCGGTACCGATCGCCTGATGTCGCAAGACGAAATCGACACGATGCTCGGTTTCTCCAGCGGCGACGACGGCACGTCCCGCAACGGCATCCAGGCGATCGTCGATTCCGGCTCGGTCGCCTATGAGCGCCTGCCGATGCTCGAGATCATCTTCGAGCGTCTGGTGCGCCTGCTCTCGACCAGCCTGCGCAATTTCTTCACGGACAATGTCGAGGTCACGCTTGAGAGCATCCGCTCGGTGCGCTTCGGCGACTACATCAACTCGATCTCGCAGCCGGCGCTGCTCTCGGTGTTCAAGGCCGAGGAATGGGACAATTTCGGCCTCATCACCATCGAGTCCTCGCTGATCTACTCCGTCCTCGACGCGATGTTCGGCGGCAAGCGCGGGCAGCCGGCCCCGCGCATCGACGGCCGCCCCTTCACCTCCATCGAAAACCGCATGGTCCGCCGCGTCATCGAGCTGGTCCTGGGTGATGCCGAGGCCGCCTTCAAGCCGCTCTCGCCCGTGAGCTTCACCGTCGACCGCGTCGAGTCCAACCCGCGCTTCGTCTCGATCTCCCGCCCGGCCAACGCCGCGATCCGCGTCGAGCTGAAATTCGACATGGAAGGCCGCGGCGGCGCGCTGCACATCCTGCTGCCCTATGCCACGATCGAGCCGATCCGTGAATTGCTGCTCGAAAGCTTCATGGGTGAGAAGCTCGGGCGCGATCCGATCTGGGAGAACCATCTCGCGACCGAGGTCTGGCAGGCCGATGTCGACGTCACCTGCGTGCTCCATGAGACGCAGATGCCGCTGAAGCGCGTCATGAAGCTGGAGATCGGCGACACGCTGATGTTCGACGCGCGGCCGGATTCGATCGTCTCGCTGCGCTGCGGCGACTTCGTCGTCACCGAAGGCCGGATCGGCCGGGTCGACGACAAGATCGCGGTGCAGGTGGTGAACCCGCTGCGCCGCTCCAAGACGACGCTCGCCGCCTTCGACAGCCTCGCCAGCCATCTCGGCGCCACCACCTGATAGGTATGCCATGACGCTCAATCTCATCGCCGAAGTGCTTGTCGCCTGTCTCCTCGTCGCCACCATCATCACCTGCTTCGTCCTGACCAAGCGCATCGAGCGCCTGAAGGCGGACGAGGCCGGGATGCGCCAGACCGTCGGCGCGCTGATCACCGCGACCGACAATGCCGAGCGCGCCATCGCCGGCCTCAAGTCGACGCTCGGCGATTGCGACCGCACCCTGGAGGAGCGTCTGCGCACCGCGGAGCGCTATGCCGCCGATCTCGCGGCCCAGGTCGAGGCCGGCCAGGCGGTGATGGAACGCATCGGGCAGATCGTCAGCGCCGCAACCCTGGTCGGCGCCAAGGCGGCACCGGTCGAGGCGCCGCCCGCGCCGGCACCGGTCTCGCGCCTTGAGAGCGCGGCCCAGTCCGCCGCCGCCATCCGCGCCCGCGCCGCCCGCCGCCTCGAGGAACAGGCTGCGTGATCGAACGGCCTCGCCTCCTGCCGGCAGTGATTCTCGGCGCCATGGGTCTCCTGGCGCTGAAGCTGCTCGCCTGGACGGCGGAGCCCGTCCCTGGCCACATTCCGGCCGCCGCGCCGCTGTTCGCGCAGGCCGCCGCCAAGAACGCGAACAAGACCGCGCCCTACCTCTTCGATCCCGAGACGACCGGCTCCGTGCCCGCGCCCGACCCGAAGAAGGATCCTGACAAGAAGGAAGCCGAGGCCAAGGCCGAATCCGCCCGCGCCGCCAACCCCAACAACAAGGCCGGCATCATGAACGGCTCGGTCCAGCCGATATCGCCAGCCGAGAAGGCGATCCTGGAACGCCTCGGCGAGCGCCGCGAGGAACTGGAAGGCCGGATGCGCGAACTCGAAATGCGCGAGCGCCTGCTCAACTCCGCCGAAAAGAAGCTCGACGGCCGTGTCGGCGACCTCAAGACTCTGGAAGAGAAGGTCAGCCCGGCCGCCAAGGCCTCCGCCGACGAGGCGAAGGCGATCAAAAACCTCGTCATCATGTACGAATCGATGAAGCCGAAGGATGCCGCGCGCGTCTTCGACCGCCTTGGCCTCGACGTGCTTGTGCCCGTCGTCCAGCAGATGAACCCGCGCAAGATGTCGGAAGTGCTGGCGGCAATGGCGCCCGATCGGGCCGAGAAGCTCACCGTCGCACTGGCGACCAGCGGGCGCGGCGCGACCGTCGAGCGCGTGGCCAACGAAGCCCCCCTGCCCGGCAACGAGCTCCCGGCGATCGCGCCCGCGCCGCAGCGCTGATCCGGCTATCCCTTTCGGCCCGGCAGGACGAAGGCAGCCGGGCCGCGAGCGCGATCGATCGAAGCCGGCTGCGCGGCCTGCGCCTTGCAAGCATTCGCGGCGATCCGGATCGAAAGGTCACGAGGCGGCGTGCAACTCGGGATGGTCAGCAATCGTTCAGGTCCGGCGGCGGATGATCGCGGCAGGAGGAAACGTCCATGCGGATCACAGCTATTGCTTCGGTTTTGCTGCTCGGGACGCTTGCGGCGGGCTGCGCCGATCAGCGCCCCTACGCCTACTCAGGCTCATACTGCGATGAGTACGATTGCGATTCGCCGGTTGCCCCGGTCGTCCAGGCTCCCGTTTATGGAGGCGGCCATGGCTACGGCGGCTATCCAAGATACGGCGGCGGGGGATATCGCGGCGGGTCATATGGCGGTGGGTCATATGGCGGGCCGCCTCCACCCGTAGGTTACAATCCTGCCACATGCAGCGAATGCTAGAGACGCGCGCTTCGGACAGCCCGGCGTGGCCCGCGCCCGCTGGAGTAGAGCCGTTCCGATAGCTGCTTCGAATCTGGAAACCTCAGCGGTCATTGCAGCCCGCAGAGCGCGAGCGTTAACACGCCATTATGGTTGACGCGCTAGCGTGCCCGAGGGCCACCACGTCCTTTCGACATGGCGAGGCCCAGTGTCGCGTTGGGTCGAGTATCACGGTTTGCGTCTGTCGCGCTCCCTCGCCTTCGGTATCGGGCTGGCCGCTCTCGCGCTCGCCGCCGGCCTGGAGACGCCTGCCTTCGCGGCCGGCGCGAGCCTGCGTGGCGAGGCCATGCCGGCCGGCTTCGGCCGCCTGTCCCTCACCTTCGACGAGCCTGTCCAGACCCGCATCCGCGTTTCAAACGGCGTGCTGATCGTCGTTTTCGGCGGCGAGGTTCAGGTAGATGTCGCGCGCATTGCCCGCGAGTTGCCAAACTATGTCTCGGTCGCCCGTGTCGACCCCGATGGCCGCGGCATGCGCTTCGCGCTGACGCAAGCCTACAAGGCCAACCTGATCGAAGCCGGCGACAAGGCCTTCATCGACCTCTTGCCGCAGAATTGGTCCGGCGTCATGCCCGGGCCGCCGGCGGAAGCCATGGCCGAGCTCACCGAGCGCCTGCGCCTTGCCGAAGCCCGCGCGAAGGAAGCCGCGCGCCGGCCGGCGCGCGCGCCCGCGATGCTGACGATGACCTCGGCCAGCTTGCCGACATTGGAGCGCCTGATCTTCTCGGCGCCAGCCGAGACGAAGCTGACCACCGACCTGTCGGACGGCACGTTGAAGCTGGTCTTCGACCGGCCGATGAATGTCGAGGCCAGCGCCGTCCGCAGCGCCCTGCCAAGCGATATCGCCCTCACCGGGCTGGACGCCGGCAAGGAGGCGCTGAGCCTGAACCTGACCCTGCCCAAGGATTGGCAGGTCCGCAGTTTCAACGACGAGACCGGGCTGGTCGTCGACCTGCTCCGCCCCGTGAAGCAGGAAGCGCTCTCGCTCGTCGATCTCGGCAAGCCGGCGGCGCCGGCGCCCCCTGCCCCGGTCGCGACGCCACCGGCCGAACCTGGCGCAAAACCCGCGCCGGTCGCCCAGCCGGCCACGCCACCCGCCCAGGCGGCCGCCGCAGCACCGGCTGCGCCCGAGGTGCCGCCGGGCCCCGTCGCCATCACCGCCGACGGCAAGCGCCTCAGTTTCCGTTTCACCCGCCCGACCGGCGCCGCCGCCTTTCTCGATGCCGGCGTGATGACGCTGGTCTTCGACACCCGCGACACCATCGATCCCGCGAAGCTCGCAGGGTTGATGCCCAAGCTGATCGAGGACAGCACCGTCACCCGCGAGGGCAAGGTCACGCTGGTGAAGCTGAGGCTCGCCGGCCAGCCGCTGACGCGCCTCTTCGACAACGGCCCGACATGGTCGCTCGACCTCGGCGAGGAGGCCGGCCGGCCGGCCGCCCCGGTCGAGCCCCAGCGCAGCATGGATGAGAGCGGCCAGACCATCGTTGCCGTGCCGCTCGCAGGCCTGACCGGTATCCACTGGCTCGAATCCGGCCCCGCGGGCCTGCCCGTCGCCGTCGCGACGGCGACCGGCCCGACCCGGCTGACGCCGAAGCCCTACCAGTTCGTCGAGTTCGGCCTGCTTCCAACGGCACAGGGGCTCGCCGTGCAGCCACATGCCGACGATGTCGTCGTCCGCGCCGGCACGGAACGGGTCCGCATCGGTCGCAGCGGCGGGCTCAATGTCTCGCTCGATATCGGCGAACCCGACCGCAAGGCCGAGGAGAAGGTCGCGAAGCAGGAAGCCGCACCGCTGCTCGACGGCGATGTCTGGGCCAAGCTGCGCCTCGGCAATCCGCGCGAGCGCGCCCACGCCCTGATGCTCGACGTCACCGACGCCTCGCGCGGCCGCAAGTCCGAGGCCCGGCTGGCGCTGGCCCGCTTCTATGCCGCCAACGGCTTGATGCCCGAGGCGGCCGGCCCGCTCAACGCCATGCTCGCCGACGACATGAAAATGCGCGGCAACCGCGAGGCGCTCTTCCTCAAGGGCGTGATCGCGGCCGGCATGTATCGCGACCAGCAGGCGCTGGCCGCCTTCGATGCCGACCCGATCAAGGACGATGCCGAGGCCGGGCTTTGGCGCGCCCTGGTCGAGCAGCGCCTTGATCGGAATGCCCAGGCGCTCGCCGGCTTTCGCCGGGCCGAGGCCGTGATCGACCGTTACCCGCCCCATCTCCAGGGCTTGTTCCGCGAGGCGATGGCGCGCACAGCGCTCGCCCAGCAGGATATCGCCGTCGCCGAGCGCCAGATTCAGGCTCTGGCCGACATGCCGCGCGGCAGCTTCGACGAGGAGCACCTCGCCTTGCTCCAGGCCCGGCTCGACGATATCGGCGGCCGCCCGGAAGCGGCTATGAACGGCTACAAGCGGCTTTTCGAGGCCAAGAGCCGCCCGATCGCGGCGGAAGCGCAATTGCGCGCGGTCAAGCTCGCCGCTGCCGAGAAGCGCACCGACATCAAGCCCGAGGAAGCCATTGCCCGGCTGGAGACGGTCTCCGTGATCTGGCGCGGCGGACGCCTGGAGATCGAGGCCCTGGCCGAGCTCGGCCGGCTCTATGCCGACCAGCAGCGCTGGCGCGATGCCTTCATGGTCGCGCGTCGCGCCAACGAGAACTTCACCGAGGATCCGCTGACCCGGCGCATGCATGACGAGACGGCACAACGCTTCGCCGAGTTGTTCAGCGGCAGCGGGCTCGGCAAGCTGTCGCGCATCGAGGCGCTGGCGCTGTTCTACGACTTCAAGGAATTCCTGCCGATCGGCCGGCGCGGCGACGAGATCACCCGCCTCCTCGCCGACAGGCTGGTCGAGCTCGACCTGCTCGATCAGGCCTCCGAGATCCTGAAATACCAGATGGACCGGCGTCTCAGTGGCGCGGCGCGCTCCACGGTCGCGGCAAGGCTCGCCATGATCGAGCTGATGAACGGCAAGCCGGCCGACGCGGTCCGCGCACTCAACACGACCCGGCTGGTCGAATTGCCGGCCGACATCAGGCGCGCGCGCCTGCTGCTGGAGGCCAAGGCGCTGTCGGACCTCTCGCGCACCGACCAGGCGCTCGAGATGCTGGAAGCGCAGCAGGGGCCCGAGATCGACCGGCTGCGCGCCGACATCTACTGGACCGGGCGCCGCTGGCGCGAGGCTGGCGAGGCCTATGAGCGTCTGCTCGGCGAAAGCTGGCGCGGCGATGGCACGCTCAGTGACAGCGAGCGCGCCGACGCGATGCGCGCCGGCGTCTCCTATGTAATGGCGGGCGAGAACCTGTCGCTCGACCGGCTGCGCAGCAAGTTCGCCCCGAAAATGGCGCGCGGTGCCGATGCCCGGACATTCGCCTTCATCACCGGGGCCGACCGGACGCGCGCCTCGGATATCCGCGAGATGGCCCGCGCCGCCGCCAATGCCGACACGCTCTCCGATTTCCTGAAGGCCTATCGCGAGCGCTACCCGGCCTATTCGGCCGCGATGCGCAGGCCGCAGGCACCCGCCGCCGACAAACTGCCCTCGCCCGCCGACGGCGCGGCGGCCGAGCCGGCTGCGCCGTCGCGGAGTTGATTGACGGCACTCCAGCAGCCGAAGACACGAGCAATAACCGCGGGATTCCCTCTCCTGTAAGGAAAGAGTCCCCCGCGCCCTTGATTGCTATGGGTGCATGCTCGCCCGAGAATAACGGGCCAGTTCTACCCCGGCCCGGAATTCGTGTCCTCGCCGCGCGCCTTGGCCCGCAGAACGAATTGCAGGTTGCGGATATAGACGAAGACGCCGAAGCCCTGGCCGAGGATGAAGACCGGGTCGCGCCGGTAGAGCGCATACATCAGCAGCAGCGCGCCGCCGCCGATCGAGAACCACCAGAAGGTCATCGGCACGACCGAGCGCTGGGCCTTCTCGCTCGCCCACCACTGCACCACGAAGCGCATCGTGAAGAGCCCCTGCGCGACGACGCCGAGCAGGACCCACCAATCGACATTGTTGACGAAGACATCGTGAAAATAATTGCCGATGGTCTGCTGCAGGTCGATGAGCATCACATCGTCTCCGAGACGATCCGGGGCACGCGCTTGCGCCGCCGGATCAGCCACCAAACCCCGGCGAGATCGAGGATACCGACCCAGAGCCGGTCGAAGAAGCCGTAATTCGAGACGCCGGTCAGCCGCGGCCGGTCGCGCACGTCGACATGCAGCACCTTGTGGCCTTCGCGCGCCATCAGCGCCGGCATGAAGCGGTGCAGCGCATCGAAATACGGCAGGGCAAGATAAGCCTCGCGGCGGAAGCATTTCAGTCCGCAGCCGGTGTCGCGCGTATCGTCATTGAGGACGCGCACGCGCACGCCATTGGCTATCTTCGACTGCCACCGCTTGAAGCCGGTATCCTTGCGGCCGACGCGCTGCCCCTGGACCATCCCGGCCTGGAGCCCGGCTTTCTGCAAGACCTCGACCATCTCGGGCAGGAAGGCGGGATCGTTCTGGCCGTCGCCGTCGAGCGTCGCGACGATGGCCGAGCGGGCATGGCGCACGCCACTGCGCACGGCGGCGCTCTGGCCGCAGGACTGGGCATGGGTGACGACGCGCAACCAGGGCCGCGTCGCGGCCAGTTCGGCCAGCGCTGCCGCCGTGCCGTCGGTCGAACCGTCATTGACATAGACGACCTCGAACGGGCCGATCGCCGCACAGGCCTTCTCGATATCGGCGACGAGCGGCGCGATATTGCCCTGCTCGTTTCGCACCGGCACGACGACGCTGAGCAGCGGATGGGAGGAAGTTTCGGTCAAAGGATGATCATCCGGAAAAACGGTCCGCAAACTGCGTCAGCTTGGCCGAGAGGGCAAGGGCTTCGCGCAGGAGGCTTCGAGCGTTGGCGCCTCAGTTCGGCGAGTTGGCGAAGACGGCGATCTCCAGCCTGCGCCCGCCATTGAGGTTGAAGCCGTTGATCGTGGTCACGAGCCGCGGCTTGACGTTCTGCCCCGCCAGCGCGCTCTTGAAATCCTCGGCGAAGCGGCGCTCGACGAAGGCGACGCGGCAGCCGGGCTGGTTGAGGAAGGCCGCCGCGTCGGTGCCGCTCGCGGCCATCGCGAGCTTGGTGCCGGTCAGGAAGACCAGGCTCGGCTCGCGATAGCCCAGCGTCAGCACGGCCGGATCGGCGCAGCCCGCGGCCTTCACCGTCTCCGCCAGGCGCGGCGACAGCTTCAGCGAGCGCAGGCTCTCGATGGCAAAGGGATAGACCGCAATCGTCAGCAGCAGGCTCGCCGGCACGCAGCGCCACAGCGCTCCCTCGAAGTCGAGGCGCCGGAAGGCCGCGACGACACTGATGCCGGCCAGCAGGACAAGCGCGAAGAAGGGCAGCGCGAGCCACGGCACCGCACGGTCGAGCGTCCAGTTGCCGAACAGGATCACCCCCATCAGCGCCAGCGGCACGATGACGACGAGGCAGGCGGTGAGCACCGCGCCGCGCCGGTAGCGGTTGATGCCGCCATTGAGCACGGCGAGCAGCAGCAGCGCGGTGATCGCCGGATAGAGCGGCAGCACGTAATGCGGTAGCTTGGTCGGCACCGCCTCGAAGACCAGCCATGATGGCACCATCCAGGCGATCAGGAACAGGATCTGCGGCTCCTTGCGCCGCACCCAGGCGAAGGGCACCGCCATCGCTGCGAAGGCAGCCGCCGGCCAGTAGGTCGCGAAGAAGACGATGAGATAGAGCCCCGGCGGCCCCCAATGCTTCTCCTGCCCTTCGGAAACCTTGCCAAGCATGTCCTGGCCGACGCTGTCGGCGAAGAAGCTGCCGCCGGTCTTGATCATGATCGCCGCGAACCAGGGCAGCGTAACGACGAGGCAGAGCAAGAGCCCTGCCCCGAAGCGCAGCGGCTTCAGCCAGCGGAAGGAGCGCTGGCTTGCACTCAGCACGAGGATGGCGAGGCCCCAGACCATCGGCACGATCGGTCCCTTGATCAGGAGTCCGATCGCGGTCGCGCCCCAGAACACCAGCCAGTTGCGTCGATCCGGCACGAAGGCGAGCGAGCGCGTCCAGTCGAGCCAGGTCCGGGCCAGCGCGCCCATCGTAGCAACGGCACAGGCTGCGAGCAGCGCATCCGTCTTGGCGATGCGCGCCTCGACACCGAGCAGCACCGCGGCAGCCATCAGCGCGCCGCCCAACAAGGCCAGCGGGGGCGGGAGGAAGGCGAGCAGCGCCCAATAGGTCAGGAGCACGGTCGCGGTCGCGCCGATGAGCGAGGGAATGCGATAGAGCCAGATCTGCGTGCGCGCTTCGGGTACGCCGATGGCCTCACCGGCCTTCACGGCCGCGCTTTGCAGCCAGTAGATGCCGACCGGCTTCTTGTGGCGGGCCTCGTCCTGGAAGCGGATATCGACGAAATCGCCGGTCTCCAGCATCTGCTTGCTCGCCTGGGCGAAGCGCGGCTCGTCGCGGTCGAGCGGCTGGAGCGTGCTGTAGCCTGGCAGGAAGGCGGCGAGCGACAGGAGCAGCAGGAAGATGCAGGCCCGCAAATGGCTGGCCGAAGCCGCGTCCTTGAGGCGGTCGATCGCTGGCGTAAGCGAAAACATCATTCATCCCCGCGGCTGCCGGCCGCATCTGTCCAGAATGCCGGCTGCCGCCCGATGGCGGGCCATTTAGGCACCATCAAGGCGGTGCCGCGCGGGGTTTACGCTGCCGGGCGCAGGTCGGCAAGCGCCGAGGCCGCAAAGCCGATCTCCACGATCGGGATGAAGACCTTGGAATGCCGAAGCGGCGCCCTCTTCAGTCGATGGACGCATCATTGTCGACGCGGATCGCCTGCAGCATGCGCGGTGACAAGGTCATGGCATGATCGGGGATCGCGACGGGCTCCGCTGCAGACAGGCGAGCCGGCAACTCGCAGGCCGCCTTCGGACCGAGCCCGGCGGAGGAGCCCAACACCGGCAGGCTGACCGTCCGAACGAAGCCGGGCTCCGCGAAGGCCGGCGATGAAAGAGCCGCCGCAAGGGCGGTGATTGCGACGAACCGCAGCATCGGTGTTCTCCGCATCTGCCCCCGTCCCTACAACGAGGCAGGACGCGGCCTGTTCCGTCGCGGGAGAGCCGGGCTATGCTCGCCGGAAACGGGGAAGGCTCGGCATGGCACGCCTGCTGACGAAAGCATTGCTGGCGGGCCTGATCGGCCTTGTCACCGGTCCACTGGCGGGGCTCGTCTGGGTCTTCGGATTGATGATCTTCGACCCGAAATGCGGCGTCGGCGATTCCGGCGGCTGCGCCATGGGCCTGCTGACGGTGCCGATCGTCCTCGCGCTGCCGAGCTTCGCGCTGTTCGCGCTCGTCAGCCTGATCAGGAACCTGTGGAGGCTGCGCCCGCGCGACCCTGCGGCCACGATTCGCAAGTTGCGGAACTGGGGCCGGGAAGACTGACCTCAGCGATCGAACGCGATTCCGAGATAGGTCCGGTCGTCGGTCCAACTGTCGGGGCCTGAGCCTTTCACGCTGGCATAGGGGCCGATCTTGTCGGGGTCGATTCGCTCGACCTCGGCGAAGCTGGCTTCCCAGGCCGCCACGCCGAAAGCCTCCGGCTCGGCGAAGTAGCCGTCGCTGAACAGCTCAAGCCGCGCGACCGCGGCGGCAGGGTAATCCGCCGTGAAGACATGCCGCTCGGCGACGGCGAATCCATCGAGCACGCCATAGCCGAGATCGCTGGTGGGGTGATTGGAGAAGGCGCGCTGGCCGCTGATGCCGCTATCGACCAGCCGTTCGATCTCGGCCTGCGCGATTCCCGGCATCTCCTCCTCGCAGAGCCGCAGCACGTGCGCCCTGATCATTGCGCAGGCCTCGGCGCCCAGCCCGGGCGGCGGTTCGCGCAAGCCGTTCCAGACCGCATCGTCCGAGATCGCGCGCTGAGGCAGCGGATCGGCCCGCAGCCTGCCGAGATGCGCCCAGCATTCGCGCCGGATCAAAGCCGTCACGCGGTCGAGCGGCTTGGCCTCGACATGGCGGATCGTGCCCAGCGCTACCCCTCCCAGCCTGATACCGGAATCGCCGACCGAGACCAGTTGCAGCGCCGGCCCGTCATGGTAGCCCAGCGCCAGCGTGCAGCCGATCCGGGCGGCAGGATCGGCCGACGCCTTATCCAGCAGGCCGTGCGCCGCATAGCCCGCCCGCAGCGCCTCGCCCAGGGCCTCGACGAGCCGGCGCACGCGCTCCGGCCCGCCGCGAACGCTGAGGTCCTCATTGAGCAGAAAGCGGGAAACCTCCGTCGCCACCAGGCCGGAGGCGAAGCGCCCGGCTCGCATGGCGCCGAAGCGGCGCCCGCTGCGATCGGTCACCCCATCGATCACGGCATAGCCGCGGCCAGGCAGGATGACGACGCTGTCCTCGTTCTCCTCTGGCGTGGCGAAGCGCTTGCCGAGGCTGAAGCATTCGATCTGCATGGTCGTCGTCGCATCCGGCGGTCAGCGCGTGCCCTTAGCCTTTGTCAGTTGCCGGTCACCTGGCGCCACTTCTCGATCAGCGCCTTGGTACCGCCGAGCTCCTCGACCGACTTGAGCTTGACCAGGGTCAGTTCGGAAAGCGGCTTCACCTCGCCGGGTGCGGCGACATCCTTGCGCACCGAGCGGCGGCCGGCTTCCTTGACCAGCGCCTCCTGCGTCTTCTTGGACAAGGCCCAGTCGATGAAGCGCTTCGCCGGCTCCGGATTGGGCGCGCCCTTCAGCATGGCGACGCCGTCAGGCGAGGTCGTGGTGCCGTCCTCGACATAGGCAATCTTCACCGGAGCGCCGCCGGCGACATACTCGAGCGCGTTGTCCTCGAGCGTCAGGCCGAGCGGCGCCTCGCCATCGGCGACGAAGCGCGGGACGGCGCCGGAGCTGTCGGAGAAGACGAAGTTCTTGGCGAGCTTGCCATAGACGTCCCAGCCCTTGTCGCCGCCGGCGGTCAGCACCGTCGTCATCTGCTGGAAGGCGGAGCCGGAATTGTCGACGCGGGCCGAGGCGACCTTGCCCTTCCATTTCGGATCGGAGAGCTCGGCCCAGTTCTTCGGGATGTCGGCATCCTTGACCATGCGCTTATTGACCATCAGCACGTAGATGACGGTCGTGTAGGGCGTCCAGGCCGGGCTGCTGACGAAGCGCTCGTCGATGGCGGCCTGATCCTTCGGCGCATAGGGCGTGAGCAGATCGGCGTTCTCGCCCAAGAGCGAGCCTGTGACGCTCCAGATCACGTCGGCCTTCGGTGCGGCAGCCTCCGCGCGGGCGCGGCGAAAGACGTCGCCGGAGCCGAGCTGCACGACCTCGGCCTTGATGCCGGTCTCGGCCTCGAAGAGCGGGATCATCTTCTGCACGATGGAAGATTTGTGGGCGGTGTAGAGCACGACCTTGTTGTCGGCAGCGACGGCCGCTCCCGCTACGCCGAACAGCCCCGCCGCCAGCAGGATGCGGCCGACCCAGATATTGCGCGACGTCATGATGTTCCGGTCCTCTCCCAGGGCGTCGATCTCTGCCGACGATGATCAGCCATCTTGCCGTCCAATCGCGGCCATGCGCAACTAGGGGCCGCTACGGGAGAGCGGAGATTCTTTGCCGGCATGGCTTATTTGACTGTCGAAGGCGCGATCAAGCGCTACGGAGCCACAACGGCGCTGAACGGCGTCTCCTTCACCGTCGCACAGGGGGAGTTCTTCACACTGCTCGGCCCGTCCGGCTGCGGCAAGACGACCCTGTTGCGCTCGATAGCCGGCTTCTCGCAACTGTCGGAGGGCAAGGTCTCGCTCGCCGGCACCGATCTGCTCGCCGTGCCGCCGCACAGGCGCGATATCGGCATGGTCTTTCAGGACTATGCGATCTTCCCGCATCTCACCGTCGCCGAGAACGTCGCCTTCGGCCTCAAGGCGCGCAAGGTCGCCACCTCCGAGATTCGCGACCGGGTCGCCGAGGCTCTGGCGACGGTCCGTCTCTCGGCTCTCTCCGAGCGTTTGCCGGCCGCGCTCTCGGGCGGCCAGCAGCAGCGCATCGGCATCGCCCGGGCGATGGTGGTCAAGCCGCGCCTCCTGCTGATGGACGAGCCGCTCTCCAATCTCGATGCCAAGCTCAGGCTCGACCTGCGCGACGAGATCCGCGACATCCAGCGCACGATCGGCATCGCCGCGATCTACGTCACCCACGATCAGGAAGAGGCGCTCGCCATTTCCGACCGGATCTGCGTGATGGATGGCGGCTCGATCGAGCAGATCGGCACGCCCCAGCAGATCTATGGCCGGCCGGCAACGCGCTTCGTCGCTTCCTTCGTCGGGACGATGAACCTGCTCTCACCCTCCTCCTTCGGCCTGCCGGACGTGTCGGGCGTGGCGCAATGGGCTTTGCGGCCGGAGCGCCTGCGTCTCGCCGAAGCGGACGCGGCCGAGCCCCGAGCCGCCGATTTCACCGGCCTTGTCGAGCATTTCACCTATCTCGGCCGCGAGGCTCATCTCACGGTACAGGCGCAGGGGCACCGGCTCGTCGCGCAGATCGCGGCACCTCCCCCGGACCTCGCGATCGAAGCCGGTCGGGAAATCCGGCTCGGCTTCGACCGGGCCGATCTGCATGCCTTCGATAGCGGCGGGCGGCGCGTCGCGACGGAGCTTGCGGCATGAGCGCGGTCGCCTCCCCGGCCGGGCGCCGCGGCTGGCGCCCGGATTTCTGGACGCTCGTCGCCGTTGGAGCCTGGACGATTCTGATCGTGCTGCTGCTCATCCCGCTCGGCCTTGTGCTGGTCTCCAGCTTTCGCGACGAGAGCGGTGCGCTCACCCTGGCCAACTGGCAGAGGCTGTTCACCAGCACGCGTTACTTCAACGCGCTGGTCAACACGCTGATCGTCGGCTTCGGCGGGCTTGCGGGCGCGCTCCTGCTCGGCTCGGTCATGGCCTTCTGCATGGCCCGCATCCGCATCGCGGGCGGTCGCTTCGTCTCGATGATGGCGATCCTGGCACTGGTCTCGCCGCCCTTCATCGGCGCCTATTCCTGGATCGTGCTGTTCGGTTCCGGCGGCATCGTCCGGCAGACATTGATGGACTGGGGCATCTTCATGCCGCCGATCTACGGCGTCTGGGGCATCCTCATCGTCTTCGCCTTCAAGTTCTATCCTTACGTCTATCTGCTGACCTCGGGCGCGCTCGCCAATATCAACCGCTCGCTCGAGGAGGCTGCGGAGAATCTCGGGCTGACGCCGTTCCAGCGCGTGCTGAAGATCTCCTTCCCGCTGGTCCTGCCGGCGCTCTCGGCCGGCGGCCTGCTCGCGCTGATCCACGCCATCGCCGATTTCGGCACGCCGCGCCTCCTGGGGCGCGGCTTCAACGTGCTGGCGACCGAGGCCTATACCGCCTATTCCGCCGAGATCGGCTCCAATCTCGGCATGGCGACGACGCTCAGCCTCGTCCTGATCCTGATGTCGATGATCTTCGTCTTCATCCAGCGCTACATGTCGCGGCGCAACGTCTATCACAGCAACCTGATCAACCGTCCCGAGAAGATCCAGCTCCGCGGCTTCGCCAATATCGCGGCCCATGCTGCCGTCTATTTCATCGCGCTCGGCGGCGCGATGCCGGCGATCATCGCGGCGATCTACTCGATCAGGAAGACGAACGGGCCGGTCTTCCAGCCCGGTTTCGGCCTCGAAAGCTATACCCGCATCATTGCCACGCTCGGCGACGTCGTGCGCAATTCGCTCGTCTTCTCCGGCGCCTCCGTGCTGCTGATCGTGGTGATCGGCACGCTGATCGGCTGCCTGGTCGCAAGGCGCAACAATGCTCACAGCTCGCTGCTCGATGCCACGCTGATGGTGCCCTATGTCATGCCGGGCATCGTCGTCGGCGTCGCCTTCATCGCCGCCTTCAATACGCCGCCGCTGGTGATGACCGGCACGGCGGCGATCATCATCCTCTCAGTCTTCATCCGCCGCCTGCCCTATGCGGTCCGCTCCTCGGCGGCGGCACTGCGACAGGTCGGGCCGAGCATGGAGGAAGCCGCGATCTCGCTCGGCTACAGCCCGTTCCATGCTTTCATGAAAGTCACGATTCCCCTGATCCTGCCCGGCATCGTCGCCGGCGCGATGCTGTCCTTCGTGACGGCGGTCAACGAGCTCTCCTCGTCGCTCGTGCTCTATGTCGGCGGAACGATCACGATGCCGGTCAAGATCTACATCGCGATCAACGACGGCGACTACGGCACGGCGGCCTCGCTCTCGACGATCCTGCTCGTGCTCAGCGGCACGGCGATCTATCTCGCCTTCCGCCTGCTGGGCCGCGACGAGCGCGCGTTGCTCTAGGCGCAGACTGCTGCGCGGCTCTTCGTATTGTCTAGGGAACGGCCGGATGGGCCGCGTTACTCCGGGTAGATCGCTCTGCCGGAGCGCTCCGCGCGTCTGTCCTGATCGCGCTTCCAGTCCCGATCTGCCGTCATCAGGCAGTTCGCGTAGCCATCCGTTCCGCGGGCGAAGCCGTAGCTGTCGCAATTGGCTTCATCCTGCGAGCGACGATCGCTCTGGCCGGCGCAACCGGCGGAGAGCAAGGCGAGTGTGATGACGATTGTTTTCCGCATGCCGGAGAGGCTGAGCCATCAGGCGGGCGAAAACGTGGCCGCCTCCGGCCCGAGGAACGGCAAGCCCGGGCTCGACCATCAGGCCGCTCAGCAACATCCGCTGCGGCGAATGCTGATTCTGCTTGCTGCAGCAGGGAAAATGGCGAGCCCGGCAGGATTCGAACCTGCGACCAGCAGCTTAGAAGGCTGCTGCTCTATCCATCTGAGCTACGGGCCCGAAAGCGAAGGAAGCCCCTCGCCTGTCGGCTTCAATGCGTCCACTGACCGACGCGGGTGAACTTGAAATTGTCGGAATAGGACACCGTGCGGCGCTTGGCCTCGTTCGGCTGCTCGACGCGATAGGCGATGCCGTTGCGCGTGGCATAGGCGACGGCCTCAGCCTCGCTGTCGAACCAGAGCTTGAGCTGGCTCTTCATGTCGGAGGACGAGGTCCAGCCCATCAGCGGCTCGATCTGGCGCGGCGCCTCCGGCTCGTACTCAAGCAGCCAGCGCTCGGTCTTGGCCGTGCCGGACTGCATGGCCGTGCGGGCCGGGCGATAGATGCGTGCGGTCATGAAAGCGCTCTGCCGTCACCAAACCAGTGCAGTTCGCGACGCGAACCGCTTCATATACACGCTTGAGATGATGGTCGGGGCACCAGGATTCGAACCTGGGACCCTCTGCTCCCAAAGCAGATGCGCTACCGGGCTGCGCTATACCCCGACGAGGCATTCCAAACGTTGCGGTTCGCTATCATGCCACAGGCCGCGCCCGCAAGCGAAAGCCGTCATACGGCATCCCGCCTGTGCAGCGACGTAGCCCTCACCGCTTGAACAGCGCGTGCTCGACCTTGTCCCCCGGCTTGATGCCGAGCTGCTTGCTGACGCCGCCATTGATCTCCAGCACCGACAGCACCGGCTCGCCCGAGGGAATCGTGCGCGTCGAGAGCGGCTCGGTGCGCTCGGCGATCCGCGCGATCGTGCCGTCGGCGCGGATGAACAGCATGTCGAGGGAGATATAGGTATTCTGCATCCACATCGCCACGGGCTCGGTCGCGGCGAAATCGAACAGCATGCCGCGATCGGTGGGCATGTAGTTGCGGAACATCAGGCCCTTCGCCCGCTGGTCCGGCGTGCGCATGACCTCGACCTGGAAGGCGTGGCGCGTGCCGCCGCTGACGATGATCAGCGATTCGAGCCCCGCCGCCGCAGCCGGCTGGCCCTGCGCCTGCAGCCCGGCCGGGGCCAATGCGATCAGCGCCAGCGCAAGGGCGGCGAGAGCGGTTCTGACGACATGCATCGCGTTGGACTCCGTGGCGGCCATGACCCTTTGGGCTGTAGAAGCGGCCGATGGCAAATCTTCGGCAGATGGCCGCGTTCGCCGCCTTTCGGTCAAGCCTTTCGTCATCATATGAATGCGGGATGCCAGGCCGCTCCGGCTGACGACTATCTTTCGCCATCCGCTTGCGGCAGTTTCGCCGGCCTAAGGAAGTAGGAGACATCCATGATCGCTGCCCGCCCTCGTCGGACGACGCATCTTGCCGGCACGGCCCTGGCCGCCATCCTGATGACCTTCGCGTCTTCGGCCTGGGCTGCCGATTTCCAGCTCGACAACGTCAAGATCGACCTCGGCAAGCTCGTGATCAACGCGCCGAAGGTCACGATCAAGGGCTCGACGCTGGAGAAGGATGCCTTCCTCGCCCTGTTCAGCGGGGTGGCCGAGCCGGCCGCCGCCCGGGCCGCACGCCTGAACGCCGCCGAGATCAGCGCGCCGGAGCTTTCGCTGGTGCAGACGGTCGGCGACCAGAAGCAGACCACGATCTATCGCGACATCCGCCTGACCGATATCCGCGAGGGCAAGATCGGCCGCGGCGAATCGGCCAGCGGCAGCATCACGGCCGACGGCGCGACGACCGGCCCGATGAAGGGCGAATTGAAGCGCACCGCCTTCGACGCGTTCGACCTGCGCCAGATCACGCGCGTCCTGACCGAGAAGGCCGGCCCCGGCGCCAATGAGGCGATGCTGCCCGTCATCGGCAATTTCGAGCAGGACGGCTACAGCCTCGACATGGGCAAGGCCGGCAAGATGTCGCTCGGCAAGACGACGGCGCGCGGCTTCGCCGCCAAGGTCGGTCCCGAGCCGCTGCTCGACGTGATGTCCCGCCTCGCGGCGGCCAGCGAGGAGGTCGAGCGCAAGCAGGGCGGCAAGAAGCCCGCCGATGCCGACAAGTCGCCGACAAAGACCGAGGCGGAACGGCAGCTCGGCCTCTCCGTGCTCGCCCTCTTCGACATGTTCGAATACGGCAGCGGCGAAACCCGCGACCTCGTCATGAATGTCAGCCCGCCGCCGAAGGCCGGCGTCAAGGCGGACGCTGTCGACATGCGCATTGCGCGCATGGCTTTCGGCGAGAGCACCCCGGCGAAATCCGGCTTCGCCATGGAAGGCCTCCAGTTCCGCTCCGGCGAGGCCAAGGGCGGCATCGATTCGATCGGCTATTCCGGCTTCGCCTTCGGCTCCGTCATCCGCGAACTGCGCGCGGCGCTGGCCGAGCCCGACAAGCCGATCGACGAGTTCGATTTCCGCCGCTTCATCCCGACGCTCGGCACGGTGCGTCTCGCCGGCATCTCGATCGACGCGCCAGCGATCATCACCGGCAAGGAGCCGGTCAAGATCTCGCTCGGCACCTTCGAGATCAAGGCGGGCGAGCAGCTCAACGGCATCCCGACCAGCCTCGCCGTCACGATCGACAAGCTCGTGACCCCGATTTCCGAGTCGACCGGCCATCCCGCCGCCAAGGACATGATCGCGATGGGCATCCGCTCGCTCGATCTCTCGGCCAAGCTCGACCTCGCCTGGGAAGCCGCGAAGAACGAGATCGCCATCCGCACGCTCTCCTTCGGCGGCGCCGGCCTGGCCCAGATCGAGGCCTCCGGCACGCTCGGCAACGTCACCAAGGATCTGTTCGCCAGCGATCTCGCGCTGGCCCAGGTCGCAGCCCTCGGCGCGACCGCCCGCAACCTGCAGGTCAAGCTGCAGAACTACGGCCTGGTCGAGAAGCTGATCGAGAACGAGGCGCGCAAGTCCAAGCGCAAGGTCGAGGACGTCCGCCAGCAGTTCACGATGGTCGCGAGCCTCGGATTGGCGGCCGTCCTGGGGCCGTCCGACGGGGCCAAGAGCGTGGCCGCCGCCGCCTCCCGCTTCGTCGCCAAGCCCGGCACGCTCACGGTCCAGGCCAGCGCCAAGTCGGCGACGGGGCTCGGCCTCGCCGACGTCATCACCATGACGGAGCCAACGGAGATCTTCGAGAAGATCGACCTCAAGGCCGATGCCCAGTGAGCTGAGCATTTTCGAGCGAAGTGGAAACCGGTTCGCGTGAAGAAAATGCAGCCCGCTGATGAGGGCGCGATCGCGCCCGAGGATCGCGACTGGCGCCCGTCAGCCGTCCAGGCGTGGTGGGCGGGCCTGGCGCCGGTCCCCCGCGGCTGGCTGCGCAAGCGCCTGAACCCGCACAACCAGACCCGGCTGCACCTCGCGAAGCTCATCGCAAGGCGGCCGGGACAGTTCACGATCGGCGCCTATACCTATGGCCGCCCCAAGATCCGCTTTCCGGAAAGCGGCGCCCGACTCGTGATCGGGCGGTACGGCTCGATCGCTGAACAGGTCGAGATCCTGCTCGGCGGCAATCACCGCCTCGACTGGGCGACGACCTATCCCTTCCCGGCCCTGCCCGGTCTCTGGCCCGAGGCCGGAGCACGATCGGATCATCACACGTCGCGCGGCGACGTCGTCATCGGCCACGATGTCTGGCTTGGCTCGCAATGCGTGATCATGTCGGGCGTCACGATCGGGCATGGCGCCGTGGTCGCGGCGCGCGCGGTCGTCACGCGCGACGTGCCCCCCTATGCGATCGTTGCCGGCAATCCCGCACGCATCGTCCGGCTGCGCTTCGACGAGGCCCGGATCGCAGCGCTCGTCGAAACCGCATGGTGGAACCGCCCCCGCGCCGAGATCGCGCCGCTGATTCCGCTGCTGCTGTCCGAGCGGGTCGACGACCTGCTGGAAGCGCTCAGGAAGCGCCCATCAATCGGCGCTTGAGCCCCAGCGCCGGCTTCTCGATCAGGTACCAGGACAGCGCCGCGACGATGAGGGTCACGGCCAGCGACGGCCAGAGCAGTATCAACGCGCCGAGCGACGGATAGAGCGCGTGCAAGGCCTGCTGCATCGGCCAGCCATAGAGATAGACCCCATAGGAGAGATCGGCCGGCGGCTCGGTCGAGCGCTGCGTCAGCGCGGGCGCCAGAGCCAGCACCAGGATGCCCCAGGCGGTTACGAGATAGAGCGCCGCCTTGTAGAGCGGGGTGAAGGACAAGGGCACCAGCGCCGCGAGCGCCAGCGCCAGCAGCGGCAGCGAGAGCGGCACCTTGTCGCGATAGAGATAGATCACGCCGCCGGCGAGGAAGATCAGCGGCAGGCGGAACACCGTCTCCGTGCCCTTGGGCCCGAGCGGCGTCAGCACCTCGCGCAGGACGACCGCGATCGTCAGCCCCACCATCACCGCCAGCGCGATGCGCGGCCGGGCCAGAAGCCCGGCGAGCCCGGCGATCAGCACGCCGAGATAACACAGTGTCTCGTATTTCAGCGTCCACACCGTTCCGAGCGGGAACCGGAACGGGTTGTTTTCGAAGACGCCCGGCAGAGCGGCGGCGCTCTTGAACGTGGTCAGCGTCCGCGAAATGAAATGCCACAGTCCCGGGTCGCGGAAATAGGCGGAAGCATCGAGCGTCGTCATAAGGGCGCCGAGCGCCAGCGCAACGACGAGCGTCGCCGCGATCAGCCCCGGCGCGATCCTGAGCAGACGCGCCACGACATAGTCGCGCCAGCCGCGGCGCATGAAGCTCATGGTCACCAGGAAGCCGGAGATCGCGAAGAAGCCGTTGACGGCATGCTCGCCCAGCGTGAACCCGGTGGTCTGGAACCAAGGCTCCTGCTGGACCTTCCCGTCGGTGACGCTGAAGGCATGCGACACGACGACGGCAAGCGCCATGACCAGCCGGAGGAGACCGAAATTATTGTGCGGATTGGCCAGCGCCTCCGCGACCGTGGGCCGTGTCCAGCTCAAGGCATCTCCCCCAGTCCTTCGTGATCGAGCGCCGTTTCGCCGCGCCGCCAGGCGCGGGCGCCGGCGGCTGAGCCCGCATGCGCGAACATCTTCTCGCGCTTCAGCAGCAGCCCATAGCCCATAGCCTTGCCGATATTCTCCAGCATCCGGATCGGTCCCGGCCCGGCGAGCCCGTATTTCCGGGCGATATAGTGCTCGGACCAGGCCAGGTGCCAGCGCGCCTTGAAGCGGAGGTGCGGCGACGGCGCCGTCGAGCGGCCACGGCCGTGGCGCGCTTCGGCGCCATGGACATGGACGAGCGCATGGCCGGCATCGCGCATCCTCCGGCAGAGGTCGTCATCCTCGTAGAACAGGAAGATCGCCGGATCGAAGCCGCCGAGCGCGACGAACAGCTCACGCCGGATCAGCAGGCAGGCCCCCGACAGGAACGGCAGGCAGGCATCGCCGTCCGGGATTGCCATCGTGCCGGAGCGATTGAGATGAGCAGGAGACAGCAGCGAGCGCGGCTGCAGGAAGACGCGGCCTGAGGGTTCGACGATGCGCGGCGCCAGCATCCCGGCATCGGGATAGCGCTCGGCCGCTGCCAGCAGCGCCGCCGCTGCGCCGCGTCCGAGTTCCAGGTCCGGATTGACGATCAGTACATAGGGCGTCTCGGCTGCTGCGACGCCGATCGTGTTGGCCCGGCCATAGCCCTCGTTGCGGGCATTCGCGATCACCCTGGCGCCCCTTGCCTCCGCGATCGCGCGGCTATCGTCGCGGCTGGCATTGTCGACGACGATGGCGGGTACGCCCTCCCCGGCCAGCGCATCGAGGCAGGCGGGCAGAACCTCGGCGCTGTCGTAGCTGACGACGATGGCGGTGATGGCGGCGGCGGGCATTGCCGCCTTGTGGCCATGTCGGGAGGCCGGAAGCAAGCGATTTCAGTGCCGCACGAGCGCGCCGATCTCGCCCTTGATCCACTCGCGCTCGCTCGCCTCGCAGCGATGCGGCGCCTTGTAGGACTTCACGGCATAGCCGGCACTGGCCGCAACGAAGCGCTGCCGATCCTGTCGGTCAAGCCGCGCGATGATGCGGCTGCGATCGACAGGCACGCCGCAATCATAGGCGCGCGAGACGGTCGCTGCGGCATATTCCACCGTTCCCGGCACGGGCCCGGCGACCGAACAGGCGGCAAGCGCCGCAGACAAGCTCGCCGCTGCGGCAGGTTTCAGGATCGAAGAGATCGGCACGGAGCAGCTCAGAGCCTGTCGAAATCCCCGGCGCGGATGCGGCCCATCCGGGCCCTGAGTTCCGCCCGCTCCTCGGCCGTGCAGGCTTGCGGCCGCACGCCCTGGTTGACCATCTCGGCCTCCGAAACGCCGACATAGGCCGCGCGCGCCGCCGCGATCTGCTGATCGTCGGCGCCGCGTGCCTTCTCGGCCGCGAGGAAACGGTCGAGAGTCGTGCGCTGCGGCGAACCCGCCTTGCAGGTGATGGCGCGCGACACCGTCGTCGCCAGCGCCGAGGCCCGGCCGGTGCTGCTCTCGCCATGGGCGACGCAGGCGCCGAGCAGCGGCGTCAGGAGGCAGGCGAGCGACAGCGCCCGCCCGATCGGCAGCGAAGCCATGGTCGTCAGCCGTTCTTCTCGGGGGCGTTGATCCGCAGATGCGCCTCGCGAAGCTGCTTCGGCGTCGCCTCGGCCGGTGCCCCCATCAGCAGGTCGACGGCCTGCTGGTTCATCGGGAACAGCGCGACCTCGCGCAGGTTCGTCGCGCGCGCCAGCAGCATGATGATGCGGTCCACGCCAGCCGCCATGCCGCCATGCGGTGGGGCACCATACTGGAACGCACGATACATGCCGCCGAAGCGCTCGATCACCGTCTCCTCGCCATAGCCGGCGATCTCGAAGGCCTTCACCATCGCTTCGGGGCGGTGGTTGCGGATGCCGCCGGAGGCCAACTCGAAGCCGTTGCAGGCGATGTCGTACTGGAACGCCTTGAGCGAGAGCGGGTCTTCCTCGTTGAGCGCCTTCAGGCCGCCCTGCGGCATCGAGAAGGGGTTATGCGAGAAATCGACCTTCTTCTCGTCCTCGTTGTACTCGAACATCGGGAAGTCGACGATCCAGGCGAACGCGAAGGTGTTCTCGTCGATCAGGTTGAGCTCCTGGCCGACCTTGTTCCGGGCGCTGCCGGCGAACTTGTAGAACTTGTCCGGATCGCCCGCGACGAAGAAGCAGGCATCGCCACCCTTCAAGCCCATCTGCTTGATGATGGCTGCGACCCGCTCCGGCCCGATATTGTTGGCGATCGGCCCCTGACCCTCGCCGTCTTCCTTGACCATCAGATAGCCGAGGCCGGGCTGGCCCTCGCCCTGCGCCCAGGAGTTCATCCGGTCGCAGAAGGCGCGCGAACCGCCGCCCGGCGCAGGGATCGCCCAGACGCGGTTCTTCTCGCCTTCCAGGATGCGCGCGAAGACCTTGAAGCCCGAGCCGCGGAAATGCTCGGACACGTCCTGCATGACGAGCGGGTTGCGCAGGTCCGGCTTGTCGGAGCCATATTTTGCGATCGCCTCGGCATAGGGAATGCGTGGCCAGTTCTTCTGGACGCTGCGGCCCTCGGCGAATTCCTCGAACACGCCGGTGATGACCGGCTCCATCGTCGCGAACACGTCTTCCTGCTCGACGAAGCTCATCTCGACGTCGAGCTGGTAGAACTCGCCCGGCAGACGGTCGGCGCGCGGGTCCTCGTCGCGGAAGCAGGGCGCGATCTGGAAGTACCGGTCGAAGCCCGCCATCATCAGGAGCTGCTTGTACTGCTGCGGCGCCTGCGGCAGCGCATAGAACTTGCCGGCATGCAGGCGGCTCGGCACCAGGAAGTCGCGCGCGCCTTCCGGCGAGGACGCCGTCAGGATCGGCGTCTGGAACTCGGAAAAGCCCGAGTCCTTCATGCGGCGGCGCATCGAGTCGATGACCTTGGTGCGCAGCATGATGTTGTTGTGCAGCTTCTCGCGACGCAGATCGAGGAAGCGGTATTTGAGACGCGTATCCTCGGGATATTCGAGATCGCCGAAGACCGGCAGCGGCAGTTCGGCCGAAGGACCGAGCACCTCGATCGCCGTCGCGAAGACCTCGACCGCGCCGGTCGGCAGGTTGGCGTTTTCGGTGCCGGCGAGACGCGCCTTGACCTTGCCGTCGATGCGCACGACCCATTCCGAGCGCAGTGTCTCGGCCTCAGTAAAGGCCGGCGAATCAGGATCGATCACCACCTGCGTCATGCCGTAATGATCGCGCAGGTCGATGAAGAGCACGCCGCCATGGTCGCGGATGCGATGGCACCAGCCGGAGAGGCGGACATTCTGGCCGATGTCGCTGTCACGGAGCGCGCCACAGGTATGGGAACGATAGCGATGCAGGGTCACGGGATCGGTCTTTCGGAAATGCGTCGGAGGCCGGTGTGTAAGACCAGCCGCAGCTTGCGGCTAAGCACACGCGCGCGCCCGAAATGTCAAGAACGCCCGCGACATCCTGCGGCTCTCTCTGCTAAGACGACGGGATCATGCATCTGATTTCCGATACCGCCGCGCTCTCCGCCGCCTGCGACCGCCTCGCGACCCATCCCTTCGTCACGGTCGACACCGAGTTCCTGCGCGAGACCACCTATTACCCGAAACTCTGCCTGATCCAGATCGCCTCGCCGGACGAGGCCGTGCTGGTCGACCCGCTCGCGCCCGATCTCGATCTCGCCCCCTTCTTCGGGCTGATGGTCAACGAGAACGTCGTCAAGGTCTTTCACGCTGCGCGGCAGGACCTGGAAATCGTCTGGCTGCTCGGGCGCGTGCTGCCGACTCCGCTTTTCGACACGCAGGTCGCTGCCATGGTCTGCGGCTATGGCGACTCGGTCGGCTACGAGCAGCTCGCCAACGACCTCGCCAAGGCGCGCATCGACAAGTCCTCGCGCTTCACCGACTGGTCGCGCCGCCCGCTGACGGAAGCGCAGCTCGCCTATGCCGAATCGGACGTCACCCATCTGCGCGACATCTACCTCGCCCTGAAGGCCGATCTCGATGCCAGCGGCCGCGAAAGCTGGGTCGCCGAGGAGATGTCCGTGCTGACCTCGCCGGCGACCTACGAGGTCAAGCCCGAGAATGCCTGGCAGCGCCTCAAGGGCCGCATCCGCAAGCCGCGCGAACTGCCGAACCTGATGGAGATCGCTGCCTGGCGCGAGCGCGAAGCCCAGACCCGCGACGTCCCGCGCCAGCGCGTGCTCAAGGATGACGCGCTGATGGACATCGTCCAGCGCGGCCCGCGTTCGGTCGAGGCTCTCGCCGAATTGCGCTCCGTCCCCAACGGCTTCGAGCGCTCGCGCAACGGTGCCGAGGTCCTGGCAGCGATCGAGCGTGCCGCGGCCCTCGACCCCAAGACCCTGCCCCGGCTGGAGCGCGAGCGTGGCCGGCCGACCAATGCCGCGGTGCTCGACCTGCTCAAGGTCCTGCTCAAGGCGGTGGCGGATGCCGAGCGCGTCGCGCCCAAGATCATCGCCTCCAGCGACGATCTCGACGCCATCGCCTCCGATGATCTCGCCGAGGTCCCGGCCCTGCACGGCTGGCGCCGCGGCGTCTTCGGCGAGAAGGCGCTGGCGCTTAAGAATGGCACGCTCAGCCTGCGCATCCAGCGCGGCCGCGTAATCGTAGGCTGAAGTCGGTCAGGAAGGCCGCTCTTCGGCGCGAAGCCAAGGCGCTCCCGATCCGGAATCATGATCTGAGGCGCCGCGCCTATCCTGCTGGCGGGATTCGCGATTTCGCGGCGGATCACCCGCTGCCGTAGCTCTTCACCAGCGATCCCGCGACCAGTCCCCAGCCATCGACCAGCACGAAGAAGATCAGCTTGAACGGCAGTGACACCGTCACCGGGGGGAGCATCATCATGCCCACCGACATCAGGATCGAGGCCACGACAAGGTCTATGATCAGGAAGGGCACGAACAGCAGGAAGCCGATCTCGAAGGCCCGGCGCAATTCCGAGATCATGAAGGCGGGGATCAGCACCTCGACGCCGACATCCTGCGGCGTCTGCGGGCGCGGCCCCTGCGACATGTCGAGAAACAGCGCCAGGTCCTTCTCGCGGACATGCTTGAGCATGAAGGTCTTGAACGGCACGACGCCGCGGTTATAGGCCTCCTGCGGCTGGATCTGCCCGGCGATCAGCGGCTGCACGGCCGTCGTGTAGGCCTCGCGCAAGGTCGGTGCCATCACGAAGCCGGTCAGGAATAGCGCCAATCCGAGAATAACGGTATTGGGCGGGGTAGTCTGCGTGCCCAGAGCCGAGCGCAGCAGCGACAGCACCACCACGATCCGGGTGAACGACGTCACCATGATCAGGATCGATGGGGCCAGCGACAGGACCGTGATGACGGCGATGAGCTGGAGCGCCCGCTCCGCCACGCCCCCGCCCTGCCCGAGATCGAGCGACAGCGTCTGCGGCAGCGCCGGCACGGCCTGCAACGCGAGCAGCAATGCAGCGGCCACCAGGACACGCCCGCCTCGAATTGCTCTCGCTCGTCTGCCGATGACCTTCACGCGCGCCGCCACAGCCCGACTCAACCGACCGGGCGCCAACGAGGCTAGCCACGCGAAAACGCCGCGCAACCGATGCGCGGCGTCAATACGGCCGGATGGCCGACAATCCTGTTGATGGCGTCATGCTAAGGGCGCTCGGCCCTCAACCTTTCACCCCAGGCCTCCGTCCGCTCAGGACTTGGCCTTGGGGTCGCGGCCGAGCAGGCGGGCAAACTCGGCTTCGATCGCGTCGACCGAGAAGGGATCGATTTCCTTCGCGGCCGGCTCGGCCGGCTTTTCGGGCTCGGGCTGCGGCTTCGGGCTCTCGACCGGAGCGGGCTCCTCGACGACCGCATCCATCACCGTCTCCTCGATGACGGGCGCATCCTCGGTGGCCGGTGGCGGCTCAGGGTGCTGAATCTCGGCCGGCTTCGCTTCGAAAGCCTGGGGCTCGGGCGCCTTCGCCAGCGGGCGGTCCAGCGACAGCCCGAGCGCCGCGGCGAGCTCGGCCTCGACATCGCTCGGAATCGGCTTCTGGCGAGGTGCTGCGGCGACAGGAGCCGGCGCTGCCGGTTCGGGCTCGGGTTCCGGCTCCGGCACGATCTCGGGCTCGGGAGCCGGAGGCTCGATGACGGGAGTAATCGTTTTGACCGGAGCAGCATCCTCCTCGACGACAGGCGCGGGAGAGAACTTCGCGGCCGGGGCCGGTGGCTCCACGGCGGGCGCAGGGCTTGCGGGCGGCGTCTCGGCCCCGAGATTGGCGGGACGCACGGCCGAGAACGGCCGCTTCAGCGCCTCTTCGAGCTGGCGCGTCATGTCGTCGAGCTCACCGGCGCTCACCGCCGGCTGTGGCGCATGCTCGCGGGCGAAGCTCGGCGCCGGCCCGGTGGTGACCGGAGGCACCGACATGGCCGGAGCGGCAGGCTTGGCAGGGGCGGCAACCGCCTCGGCCGCGGCTGCGACGCCGAGAGCTGCGGCGACACCGGCCGTCGCGGCCGTGGCCGCAGCCGTCGTTACCGGCGTCTCGACCGGCACCGAAACGGGCCGGGTCGGCAGCGGCGGAAGCAGCTCCGGCCCTTCCGGCGCATAGCCGGCGCGGCGCGCATCGTCCCCTGCCCGCAAGGCGGGTTCGCTCGGCGGAACCAATGTCTCGAACGGCGGCAGCGGCCGATCGGTGGCGACGGATTCGGCATAGGCCGGGGTCGCGGCGCGGCCTCCGCTGCGCAGGATGTTCGTCTCGACCACGACGTCCGAGGCGCCGCCGATCATCAGCAGATGCTCGATATTGTCGCGCCGGATCAGAACGAGCTGGCGCTGGCGGTCGAGGTCGTAGGTATCGACGACGCCGAGACGGGGCTGACGCTGCCGCCCGCTGGCCTGGCCGCGCAGCCGGAGCCGCCCGCCCTGGATCTGCCGCACGAACAGGCCGAGCAGCGCGAGGAGCACGAGAATGACGACAGAGGCGACGATCACCTTCTGCGCGGTCGAGAGTTCCAATCCGAACAAGCTCTGCAAGGTCTGCCTCTTAACGCGACGGCGGCCCGGACGGCCGTTAAGTCCCGTCCATGTTTCAACACCTTGGCTATAGCATAACGCTTTCGCTATCGGGAAACATGGTGAACGCGTGGTTAATCACACCCACGAAAACCCGCCCCTTTAACCGGATATTAACCATGCACCCGGCAGGATTTGCCGGGTAGACCGACCTCGCCGGCTACGCAAACGGGGAGCTGGAGCCATGGCGAACGACGGATTCAGCGTCGGCGGCGGCCTGATGCAGGCGCTGAAGACGCGCATGCATTACCAGCAATCGCGCCAGAAGATCCTCGCCGAGAACGTCGCCAATGCCGACAGCCCCGGCTTCCGCCCGGTCGACCTGAAGCCGCCGAGCGCCGATCCGACGCGCGCCGGCGTCGCGGTTGCCCGCACCAGCGCCGGCCATATGAGCCTGAACACCGCCAATGGCGGCTTCGACGGTACCGGTGCCCCGCGCTTCGAGACCACGCCAAACGGCAACGCGGTCAATCTCGAGGACGAGATGCTCAAGGTCGCGCAGAACCAGTCCGACTATCAGCTCGCCGCCTCGCTCTACAGCAAGGGCCTAGGCCTGATGAAGATCGCGATCGGGAAAGGCCGCTGATCATGGACCTGATCAAGAGCATCGCCGTTGCCGCTTCCGGCCTGCGCAGCCAGTCCGGGCGCATGCGCATCATCTCCGAGAACATCGCCAACGCCGATTCGGGTCCGGAGCGCGCCGGGGCCGAGCCCTATCGCCGCAAGGTCCCGACATTCCAGCGCCATATGGACCGCACGCTCGACGCCCAGCTCGTCGCGCTCGGCAAGGTCCAGCGCGACCCCAGCGCCTTCAAGACCAAGCACGAGCCCGGCAACCCGGCGGCCGATGCCAACGGCAACGTCCAGATGCCGAACGTCAACTCGTTGGTCGAGATGGTCGACATGCGCGAGGCCCAGCGCAGCTACGAAGCCAATCTCAACCTGATCTCTTCGACGCGCCGGATGATCCAGCGCACCATCGATATCCTGCGCGCCTGAGCGCGGCTCCAGAAGGGGACTAGACCATCATGGCCACTCCGGGTTTCGCCGCGGGCGCCTACGCCTCCATCCAGGGGATGGGTGCCGGCAATCTGATGCGCAAGCCGCTCGCCACGGGCGGCGCGGAAGCGGGCGGACCGGATTTCTCCGCGCTGCTCGGCAAGGCGCTCGACGCCACCGCCGATGCCGGTCGCAAGGCCGATGTCCAGACGGCGAGCGTCGCCGGCGGCCGGGCCGACATCGTCAATGTCGTGACGGCGGTGGCCGAGAGCGAGGCCGCGATCGAGACGCTCGTCGCCGTGCGTGACCGCGTCATCGCGGCCTATGAAGAAATCATGCGGATGCCGGTCTGATCACCATCCGCAGCCCTCATCCTGAGGAGCCGCGAAGCGGCGTCTCGAAGGATGGTCCAGCGCACTCTGGAGCGTCGTTCGAGACGCGCCCAAGGGCGCTCCTCAGGACGAGGGCTCGAACAACGATCGTTGCGAGCAAGGTAAAGCCATGACTTCCGGAGCCATTCTCGACATCGCCCGCGACGGCATCGTCGTCTTCCTCAAGGTCGGCGGGCCGCTGATGGTGATCGCGCTCGTCGTCGGCCTCATCGTCTCGCTGATCCAGGCGCTGACCCAGATCCAGGAGCAGACGCTGGTCTTCGTGCCGAAGATCGTCGCCGTCTTCGCGGCACTGCTGCTGTTTCTTCCTTTCATGGGAGACGCGCTGGCGGGTTATATGGGGCGAATCGCCGCCCGAATCGCCACGGGCGGATGATCCCGTCGCGCCTGCTGCCGGCCCTTGCCGGCGCGGCTCCGCGGCACCCATCCTGGCGTGAAGGTGCCCGCGGCACGATGCAGATCGCGATCCTGCCCGAGATCAGCGCCATTTTCGTGCTCGTCTTCGCGCGGGTCGGCACGCTCGTCATGCTCATGCCCGGCATCGGCGAGCGCTTCATCTTCTCGCGGGCGCGGCTGTCGCTCGCCTTCTTCATCGCCTTGATGATCGTGCCGATCGCTCGCCCCTCCCTGCGCGTGCCCGGTGATGTCTCGGGCGTCGTCGCGCTGCTGATCGGGGAATTGCTGATCGGCCTCGTCATCGGGCTCTGTGCCCGGCTGGTCATGGCCTGCCTGCAGACCGCCGGCACGCTGATCGCCCAGACCTTGGGGCTCGGCTTCGCCATGACGGTCGATCCGACCGGCGGCATGCAGAACCCCTCGATCGGCAATTTCCTGACGATGCTCGGCATCACGCTGATCCTGACCACGGACCTGCACCACATCGCCATCGCCGCGATCCATGAGAGCTACCGCCTGCTGCCGCCGGGCGGGGCCGTCGACCTCACCGACACGATGGCGCTGGCGATCCGCTCGACGGCGCGTGGTTTCGCGCTCGCCATCCAGATTTCCGCGCCCTTCCTCATCTTCGGCCTGCTCTTCAATCTCGGCATCGGCGTGCTCGCGCGGATGATGCCGCAATTGCAGGTCTTCTTCCTCGCCGTGCCGGCCTCGATCTTGGGCGGCATGCTCGTCCTGCTCGTCGTGCTCGGCGTGATGATGAGCGTCTTCATCGACGATCTCGGCGCCTTCCTCCGTCAGTTCACCGGCTGAGGAAGCCATGTCCGAGGAAACCGAAAACGAAGACAGAACAGAAGACCCGACCCAGCGAAAGCTGGACGAAGCCACCGAGAAAGGCGACGTCCCCAAATCGCAGGAGATCGGGACCTTCTTCGTGCTCTGCGGCTTCACGCTCGCCCTGATGGTGGCTGCCGGCTGGTCGGCGCGCGAGGCGATGCTGTCCTTGCGCTCCTTCCTGATGAACGCGCATCAGGTCCCCTCCGACGGCGCCTCCTTCATGCAGGTGACGCAGCGCGGCGTGTTCACAGGCTTCATGGCGCTGGGCCTGCCCTTCGCCTTCATCCTCTGTGCGGGCCTCGTCGGTGCCCTGCTCCAGCACAAGCCGCTCTGGACGTTCGAGCCGCTGATGCCGAAGTTCAACCGGATATCGCCGATGGCCGGCGTCAAGCGGCTGTTCGGCAAGGAGGCCTGGGTCAATTTCGCCAAGGGCCTCGCCAAGACGGCCCTGATCGGCATCGTGATCTGGTACACGCTCTGGGGCCAGCGCGACCGGCTCGAAGTCTTCGCGCAGATGAATGTCGAGGCCTTGATGCCGGCGACGCTTTCGCTCGCGATCCAGTTGATGGGCGCGGTGCTTGCCCTCTTCGCCATCATCGCCATCGGCGATTTCGGCTGGCAGCGCTTCTCCTGGTACCAGCGCCAGAAGATGACCAAGCAGGAGATGAAGGACGAGTTCAAGAACTCGGAAGGCAATCCCGAGGTCAAGGCGAAGTTGCGCCAGATCCGCGCCAGCCGCGTCCGCAAGCGCATGATGGCGGCGGTACCGAAGGCGACCGTCATCATCACCAACCCGACCCACTTCGCCGTCGCGCTGCAATACGAGCCCGGCATGGCGGCGCCCTTGTGCCTCGCCAAGGGCGTCGACGCGATGGCCCTGAAGATCCGCGAGGTCGCCGGCGAGCACCGCGTGCCGATCGTCGAAAATCCGCCTCTGGCACGCGCGCTCTACGCCACGGTCGACATCGACGAAGAAATTCCTGTCGAACACTATCAGGCTGTCGCCGAAGTCATCGGATACGTCTTGCGCCTGAAGGGTCGCCGCGCCTAACTCGGGACGGATGCGAAGGAAGCTTGGCCGCCCGGTTTCCGCGCGGCCGCAAGGGAACGGACTCCACCGCAATGAGCGGAAGCACGGCGACCAACACGATCGATCGCTCGGACAAGCCCGGCCATATCGGGATCATCCTGTTCGTCGCGGCCCTGCTCGTCGGCGCGGCGATCGCGCTCGGGTTCCTCGCCAATGAATGGGCGCAGCCGCTGATCCTCGGCCTGCTCGCCCTGCTCTCGGTTGTCGGCGTCTTCGGCCTCTTCGCCTTCGCGATCGGTCTCGTCCAGTTTTCCGGCCGCGCCTCCCGCAACGACTTGACCAAGGCGATCGTCGACCGCGCCGATGACGGCATCGTCGTCACCGAGAGCGAAAACGAGGTCGTCTACGCCAACGAAGCCTATCTCGCGCTCGCTGGCGCCACCGGCGCCAACGACCTGAAGCCGGTCGGCCGCCTGCTGACCGGCCGTGCCGAAGTCTCCGAGGCGATCTATCGGCTCGCCACCGCCGCCCGCGAACATCGCCGCCTTGTCGAGGAAGTACGCCTGGAACCTGCCCTGAACGGACGCGGCGAAGTCGGCTGGTACCGCGTCCGCGTCTCTCCCGTCCGCAGGGAGGCCACGACCGCGACGATCTGGTCGGTTTCCGACATCACGCCCGAACGCGAGCGCCAGGAGAACGCCTTCCAGGAGCTCCAGCACGCGATCGACTATCTCGACCACGCTCCGGCCGGCTTCATCTCGATCGATGCCGACGGCGAGATCTCCTATCTCAATGCCACGCTCTCCGGCTGGCTCGATTTCGACCTCGCCCGCTTCGGTTCCGGCGGTTTGCATCTCGACGATGTCTGCACCCCCTCGGCCGCCGCCCTGATCCAGGCGATCCGCGGCCAGCCCGGCGACGTCCGCGTCGAAGTGCTCGATGTCGACCTGAAACGCCGCAACGGTGCCCCCCTGCCCGTGCGCCTGCATCATCAGGTCGCCTTCGGGCAGGACGGCCGGGCCGGCCCCTCGCGCACCCTCGTCCTCAACCGCACGGCCGGCGAAGCCGGCGCCGATGGCGGCAGCGATGCCGAGGTGCGCTTCGCCCGCTTCTTCCATTCGACGCCGATGGCGATCGCCACTGTCGATGACACCGGCGCGATCCTGCATTCCAACGCCGCTTTCGCCCGCCTGATCCCGGCGGGCCTGCGGCCGCGCACCATCCACGATCTCGTTGCCTCTGGCGCCGGCCTCGATGCAGCGCTCGCCGAGGTCGTGGCCGGGCGCTCGGGCGGCGCCCCGCTCGACCTCGCGCTCGCCGGCGAGGACGGCCGCTCCGCCAAGCTCTACCTCACCCCCGTCGCCGGCACCGAAGGCGGCGACGGCGAGCGCGCCATCGTCTACGCGCTGGAAACCACGGCCGAGCGCAAGCTGCGCGACAACATGGACCAGGCCGGCAAGATGCAGGCGGTCGGCCAGCTCGCCGGCGGCATCGCGCACGATTTCAACAACGTGCTGCAAGTCATCATCAACGCCTCCGAGTTCCTGCTCGCGAGCCACCGGCCGACCGATCCGTCCTTCCCGGACATCATGCAGATCAAGCAGAACGCCTACCGCGCCGCGGCGCTGGTGCGGCAATTGCTCGCCTTCTCGCGCCGCCAGACCCTGCGCCCGCAGGTGCTGGAGCTTGGCGAGGTGCTTTCCGATCTCTCGTTGATGCTGAAGCGCGTCGTCGCCGACAAGGTCACGCTCGATGTCCGCCAGGGCCGCGATCTCTGGCCGGTCAAGGCCGATCTCGGCCAGCTCGAGCAGGTCATCGTCAACCTCGCCGTCAACGCCCGCGATGCCATGCCGGATGGGGGCAAGCTCGCGGTCCGCACCCGCAACGTCGCCCGCGAGGACTGCGCCTCCTTCGGCCACGAGGCACTGCCCACAGACGATTACGTGTTGCTGGAGGTCGAGGACACCGGCACCGGCATCCCGCAAGAGCATCTCGACAAGATCTTCGAGCCCTTCTTCACCACCAAGGAAGTCGGCAAGGGCACGGGCCTCGGCCTCTCGATGGTTTACGGCATCGTCAAGCAGACCGGCGGCTACGTCTTCGTCGACTCGACCATCGGCAAGGGCACGGCCTTCCAGATCTTCCTGCCGCGCCATGTCCCGAGCCAGGAGGAGATCGCTGCCGAAGCCGCCGCCAAGGAGGCGCCGAAGAAACTCGCAGCAGACCATACCGGCGCCGGCGTCATCCTGCTGGTCGAGGACGAGGACGCGGTGCGCGCGCTGAACGCCCGCATGCTGGTCTCTCGCGGCTATACCGTCCACGAGGCGGCATCCGGCGTCGAGGCGCTCGATCTCTTCCTGCAGAACGACGGCAAGATCGACCTCGTCGTCTCCGACGTGGTGATGCCGGAGATGGACGGCCCGACGCTGCTCGGCGAATTGCGCAAGCGCAACCCGAACACCAAGGTCGTCTTCGTCTCCGGCTATGCCGAGGAGGCCTTCCGCAAGAACCTTCCGGAAGGCGAGGAATTCCACTTCCTGCCCAAGCCCTTCACGATGAAGCAGCTCGTTGAGACCGTGAAGGCGGCGATGGGCTGAAGGCCGGCGGCGCCCGCCCCGGGCACCATTTCCCGTCACGTGCCGCCATCTCGTGACAGCTGCTGACACCTCTCCTGACAAAAACTGACACCGAGAACAAAAAAAGAACTTGATAGCAGGAACAAAGCGTGACCATTCTCATGTCAAGACGCATTGAGATGTCCCCCTCGCCCTGCCATAAGGAGCCCGAAACGTGAATCAGGCGAATCTCAAACTCGTGGAAGGCTCCTCGATGGACAAGGCCAAGGCGCTCGATGCGGCGCTCTCCCAGATCGAACGCGCCTTCGGCAAGGGTTCGATCATGCGGCTCGGCAAGAATCCGCAGGCGATCGAGATCGAGACGATTTCGACCGGTTCGCTCGGCCTCGACATCGCGCTCGGCGTCGGCGGCCTGCCCAAGGGCCGCGTCATCGAGATCTACGGGCCGGAATCCTCGGGCAAGACCACGCTCGCGCTGCACACCATCGCCGAAGCCCAGAAGAAGGGCGGCGTCTGCGCCTTCGTCGATGCCGAGCACGCGCTCGACCCGGTCTATGCCCGCAAGCTCGGCGTCAATCTCGACGACCTGCTGATCTCGCAGCCCGATACCGGCGAGCAGGCGCTGGAGATCACCGACACCCTCGTCCGCTCCGGCGCGATCGACGTGCTCGTGGTGGACTCCGTCGCGGCGCTGACGCCCCGTGCCGAGATCGAGGGCGAGATGGGCGATGTCCAGCCGGGCCTCCAGGCCCGCCTGATGAGCCAGGCCCTGCGCAAGCTCACCGCCTCGATCTCGCGCTCGAACTGCATGGTCATCTTCATCAACCAGATCCGCATGAAGATCGGCGTGATGTACGGCTCGCCGGAGACCACCACCGGCGGCAACGCTCTGAAATTCTACGCATCGGTGCGCCTCGACATCCGCCGCGTCTCGACGCTGAAGGAGCGCGACGAGGCGACCGGCAACCAGGTCCGCGTCAAGGTCGTCAAGAACAAGGTCGCGCCACCCTTCAAGCAGGTCGAGTTCGACATCATGTTCGGCGAGGGCATCTCGAAGGTCGGCGAACTGATCGATCTCGGCGTCAAGGCCGGCATGGTCGAGAAGGCCGGCGCCTGGTTCTCCTTCGACAGCCAGCGCCTCGGCCAGGGCCGCGAGAACGCCAAGACCTTCCTCAAGACCAATCCCGACGTCGCAGCCAAGATCGAGGCCACGATCCGCCAGAATTCCGGCCTCGTCGCCGACCGCATCCTCGATCAGGCGGACCCGACCGCGGACGATCTCGACGAAGGCGAAGCCTGAGACGGCCTCCCGATCCGGGACGAATGCGCGGGCGGCCTTCGGGTCGCCCGTTTTCGTTTGCCGATAAGGCCTTGCGGGCTGTGCGCTGCAACGAGCTTTCTGGACAGCGGCGAGCGGCCTGACTAGAACCGGACCTTCCCGCCGGGCGCGCCCGGCCTCCTGCCCCAGATCAGAGCGCAAAAGAGCGATGAGCGGCGTCAACGATATCCGGTCGACCTTCCTCGACTACTTCAAGTCCCAGGGCCACGAGATCGTGCCGTCGAGCCCGCTCGTGCCGCGCAACGACCCGACGCTGATGTTCGCCAATTCGGGCATGGTGCAGTTCAAGAACGTCTTTACCGGCCAGGAGAAGCGCCCCTATTCGCGCGCCACCACCGCCCAGAAATGCGTCCGCGCCGGCGGCAAGCACAACGACCTCGACAATGTCGGCTACACCGCCCGCCACCACACCTTCTTCGAGATGCTGGGGAACTTCTCCTTCGGCGATTATTTCAAGGAACAGGCGATCAACCACGCCTGGACGCTGGTTACCCGCGAGTTCGGCCTGCCCAAGGACAAGCTGACGGTCACCGTCTATTCCGAGGACGACGAGGCGCACGCGCTCTGGAAGAAGATCGCCGGCCTGACCGACGACAAGATCATCCGCATCCCCACCTCGGACAATTTCTGGCGGATGGGCGATACCGGCCCCTGCGGCCCCTGCTCCGAGATCTTCTACGACCATGGCGACCATATCTGGGGCGGCCCGCCCGGCTCGGCCGAGCAGGACGGCGACCGCTTCATCGAGATCTGGAACCTCGTATTCATGCAATACGAGGAAGCTGCCGGCGGCATCCGCACTAGCCTGCCCCGCCCCTCGATCGATACCGGCATGGGGCTGGAGCGCATCGCGGCCGTGCTCCAGGGCACGCATGACAACTACAATATCGACCTCTTCCGCGCCCTGATCACAGCGATCGCCGACCTGACCTCGGTCGATCCGGACGGCCCGATGAAGGCGAGTCACCGCGTCATCGCCGACCATCTGCGCTGCTCCGCCTTCCTGATCGCCGATGGCGTGCTGCCCTCGAACGAAGGCCGCGGCTACGTGCTGCGCCGGATCATGCGCCGCGGCATGCGCCATGCGCAGCTCCTCGGCGCCAAGGAGCCGCTGCTCTACAAGCTCGTGCCGGCGCTGACCCGCGAGATGGGCCGCGCCTATCCCGAACTGCTGCGCGCCGAGGCTCTGATCACCGAGACGCTGAAGCTGGAGGAAACCCGTTTCCGCACCACGCTGGCGCGCGGCCTCACCCTGCTCGACGACGCCTCGAAGAACCTCACCGCCGGCCAGAGCCTCAAGGGCGACGTCGCCTTCACGCTCTACGACACCTATGGCTTCCCGCTCGACCTGACGCAGGACGCCTTGCGCGCCCGCGAGATCACGGTCGATGTCGAGGGCTTCGATGCCGCCATGCAGCAGCAGAAGGCCAAGGCGCGCGCCGCCTGGTCCGGCTCCGGCGAGGCCGCGACCGAGACGCTCTGGTTCCCGCTGCGCGACAAGGTCGGAGCGACCGAATTCCTCGGCTACGACACCAGGACGGCCGAGGGCGTCGTCACCGCGCTGATCCGCGACAATGCGGAGGTCCAGTCCCTGAAGGCCGGCGAGAGCGGCTTCATGCTGGTCAACCAGACGCCGTTCTATGGCGAATCCGGCGGCCAGGTCGGCGATTCCGGTGTGGTCAAGGCGCCGGGCACGCTGGTCGAGGTCTCCGACGTCCAGAAGAAGCTCGGCGATGTCTTCGCCCACAGCGTCACCGTCAAGGAGGGCGAATTGAAGCTTGGCGCCGCCGTCGAGCTCGTCGTCGATCACGAGCGTCGCTCCGCGATCCGCGCCAACCACTCGGCGACGCATCTGCTGCACGAGGCGTTGCGCCTCGTCCTCGGCGACCATGTCGCGCAGAAGGGCTCGCTGGTCTCGGCCGACCGGCTGCGCTTTGACTTCTCGCATCCCAAGCCCATCAGCGCCGAGGAGCTGCGCGAGGTCGAGGAGATCGCCAACGCGATCATCCTCCAGAACGAGCCGGTCACGACCCGCCTCATGAGCGTCGACGAGGCGATCGCCTCCGGCGCACGGGCCCTGTTCGGCGAGAAATACGGCGACGAGGTCCGCGTCGTCGCGATGGGCAAGAACCCGGCCGGCCGCGCCTATTCGGTCGAGCTCTGCGGCGGCACCCATGCCTCGCGCACCGGCGATATCGGCCTCGTCAGCATCGTCGGCGAAGGCGCCGTCGCGGCCGGCGTGCGCCGTCTCGAAGCGATGACCGGCACTGGCGCGCGCCTGCGCCTCAACGAGGAATCGCGCCTGCTCGACGGTCTCGCGAGCCTGCTCAAGGTTCCCGCCGCCGAGGCCGGAAACCGCCTGGCCGCGCTGATCGAGGAGCGCCGCAAGCTCGATCGCGAACTCACCGAAGCCCGAAAGAAGCTCGCCATGGGCGGCGCCGGCGCGGCCGAGGACCCGATCCAGGAGATCGCGGGCGCCAAGCTGCTGGCGCGTGCCGTCACCGGCATCGAGATGAAGGACCTGAAGAGCCTCGCCGACGAGGCCAAGGCCCGCGTCGGCTCTGGCGTCGTCGCCATCGTCGGCGTCGCCGATGACGGCAAGGCAGGCGTCGTCGTCGGCGTCACGCCGGACCTGACCGAACGCTTCGATGCGGTAGCCCTGGTGCGCGTCGCCTCCGAGCAGCTCGGCGGCAAGGGCGGCGGCGGACGCCGCGACATGGCGCAGGCCGGCGGGCCGGACGGCAGCAAGGCGCAAGCCGCGCTCGATGCCGTCGCGGCCGCGATGGGCTGACAGCGACATGGCCGCCGCCACGCCTCGACGGGGCTGGCGGTGGCAGGTTCACCTGTGGTTCGATCACGGTGCCGGCGACGATCTCGTCGCCACCGTGATCCACCGGGCGCTGGTCGCACTGATCTGTGCCAACGTGCTTGCGATCGTGCTGGAATCGGTCCCCACGCTCGCCGCCCGCTTCGGCCCCGGTTTCGACCTGCTGGAGCGCGTCTCGCTCGCGGTCTTCACGGTCGAATACGCCATCCGCATCTGGATCGCGCCCGAGCATGCCCGCTATCGGGGACTCCGCGCGACACGCGCGCGGCTCGCCTATCTCGGCTCTTTCCCGGCCATCATCGACCTGCTCGCGATCCTGCCGCTCGCCGCCGGCCTGTTCGGCTTCGGCGAGGTCCGGGTTCTGCTGCTGCTGCGTCTGCTGCGCTTCTTCAAGCTCGGCCGCTATTCGCCCGGCATGGCTTCGCTTGCTGCCGCGCTGGCTTCGGAGCGCAAGGCGCTGCTCGCCTGCTTCGTCATCCTGATGGGCGTGATGCTGGTGGCGGCTAGCGCCATGCATCTCGTCGAGCACGAGGCCCAGCCCGACAAGTTCGGCACCATCCCCGACGCGATGTGGTGGGCGATCATCACCCTGACCACGGTCGGCTATGGCGATGTCTTTCCGATCACCGCGGCGGGCAAGGCAGTCGCGGCCGTCACCGCCGTGCTTGGGCTCATCATGCTCGCCTTGCCGGTCGGCATCGTCGCGACAGCCTTCGCGCAGGAGATCCATCGGCGCGAATTCGTGGTCACCTGGAGCATGATCGCGCGGGTGCCGCTCTTCGGCGGGCTCGATGCCAGCGAGATCGCCGCCGTGATGCAGTTCCTGCGGGCCCAGACGGTGCGCAACGGCGCCATCATCATGCATCAGGGCGAGCCCGGCCGGGCCCTTTATTTCATCGCCAGCGGCGAGGTCGAGGTGGCGCTCGCCAATAGCCGCGACCGGCTCGACGAAGGCCATTTTTTCGGCGAACTCCAGCTCGATGATATCGCCATCGCAAGCCACTCGCCCTGCCCGCAAGCGGCGGTGGCGACGGCTCCGTCCAAGCTTCTGGTGCTCGACCCCGTCGATTTCCGGGCGCTCACCACACGCCACCCCCAGCTTGCCGAACGCATCCGGACGCTGGCGAGAGGATGAACGTGAAACGCCGTTCCCTGATCGGGCTCGCCGCCCTGCTCCTGCCGGCGCTGACAACCGCACAGACGAAACCCGTCCCGCGCCGCAGCGACGCCCCCACCCTCTCCGCCGCGCGGACCATCGTCGCCGGCGCGCCGCTCAGCGTCTTCCTGAGCAATCCGCCGCAGAGCGCCCGCCTCGCGATAGCCCGTCCGGACGACCCGGCTGACAAGGCGATCGTCGTCGTCGAGCCGAGGAACACGGTGCCGGCCCTGCCGACCCCGGGCGCCGTCGGCGCTTACGAACTACGCATGACCGTGGAGAAGAACGGCGCGCCCGTTATCCTGCTGCGCCAGCCCTTCACGACGACCGAGCCCAGCGCGACTCTGGCCGCGCCGGAGCGCGTCGGCCGCGGCCAGGGCCTGCCGGTGCGCGGCATCGGCCCCAATGGCGAGCAGGACCGCGTGATGCTGGTAAAGCCGGACGCGCCGGCCGACGCTGACGGCCCGCGCTTCTTCCCGGCGGAGAATGTCGAGGCGACGCTGGAGGCACCGGACCAGCCGGGCATCTACGAACTGCGCTACATCCTGCATGCGCCGCTGGCGGAGCATCGGATTCTGGCGCGACGAGCCGTGAAGGTGGAGTGAACTGCCTTCTGCAGGCCGCTCCACGTAAAACTCCCGCAATCTTCCCCGCCTATATCGGCCCTGCTTTGGGGAGTACCGAACGATGAGCAGCGTGAGCGATGCCCGCTTCTGGGATCGGACATCCGGCCGATATGCGCGCAGCGCCATCGCGGACGAGGCCGGCTACGAACGCACGCTGGAGCGGACGCGTGAGCTGCTGAAACCGCAAGACCGGGTGCTGGAACTCGGCTGCGGCACTGGGTCGACAGCGCTCAGGCTAGCCGGCCACGTACAAAGCTATCTCGCGACCGATATCTCGACCGGCATGATCGCGATCGCCGAGCAGAAACAGGCGACCGCTGCGATCCCGGGGTTGAGCTTCCGCGTCGCCACTGCGGAAGCGCTCGCACCCGAGGCGCGTTTCGATGCCGTTCTTGGCTTCAGCTACCTGCACCTGGTTCGTGATCTGCCCGGCACGCTGGAACGCATCCGCTGCCTGCTCGCCGAGGGTGGGCTGCTCATCTCGAAGACCCCCTGCATCGGGGACATGAATCCGCTCGTCGGATACGCCGCCCTGCCCGTCATGCGGGCGCTCCGGCTTGCGCCCTATGCTGCTGTCTTCCGCGCGGCGGAGCTGAAGGAGCTTGTGTCTGTGGCGGGCTTTCAGGTTCTGGACGTCGAGAACCATGCGACCAAGGGCCAGCACTGGCGCCCCTACATCGTAGCCCGGAAACCCTGATCGCCGCAGGAGAGCGCTGCGCACGAAAAAGCCCGGCCTTTCGGCCGGGCTTCTTGTTCCACGCTATGATGCGCCTGAGATCACGCGGCCATCGCCTTGCGCATGTTCTCGCTGACCTTCTCGAGGAAGCCGGTGGTCGAGAGCCACTTCTGCTCGGCGCCGACCAGCAGGGCGAGGTCCTTGGTCATGTCGCCGGCTTCGACGGTGTCGACCGTGACCTTCTCCAGCAGCGCCGCGAACTTGGCGAGCTCGGCATTGTTGTCGAGCTTGGCGCGGTGGCTGAGGCCACGGGTCCAGGCGAAGATCGAGGCGATCGAGTTCGTCGAGGTCTCCTTGCCCTTCTGGTGCTCGCGATAGTGGCGGGTCACCGTGCCGTGCGCGGCCTCGGCCTCGACGGTCTTGCCGTCCGGCGTCATCAGCACCGAGGTCATCAGGCCGAGCGAGCCGAAGCCCTGCGCCACGGTGTCGGACTGCACGTCGCCATCGTAGTTCTTGCAGGCCCAGACATAGCCGCCCGACCACTTCATCGCCGAAGCGACCATGTCGTCGATGAGGCGGTGCTCGTAGGTGATGCCCAGCTTGTCGAACTCGGCCTTGAACTCGGCCTGGTAGATCTCCTCGAAGATATCCTTGAAGCGGCCGTCATAGGTCTTGAGGATGGTGTTCTTGGTCGAGAGATAGACCGGATACTTGCGGATCAGGCCGTAGTTCAGCGACGCGCGGGCGAAGTCGCGGATCGAGTCGTCAAGATTGTACATCGCCATGGCGACGCCGGCCTCGGGAGCCTTGAAGACCTCCTTCTCGATGACCTTGCCGTCCTCGCCGACGAACTTGATCGAGAGCGTGCCCTTGCCCGGGAACTTGAAGTCGGTCGCGCGGTACTGGTCGCCGAAGGCGTGGCGGCCGATGACGATCGGCTGTGTCCAGCCCGGCACGAGGCGCGGCACGTTCTTGCAGATGATCGGCTCGCGGAAGATCACGCCGCCGAGGATGTTGCGGATCGTGCCGTTCGGCGACTTCCACATTTCCTTGAGGTTGAACTCCTTCACGCGGCCCTCGTCCGGCGTGATGGTCGCGCACTTGACCGCGACGCCATGCTTCTTGGTGGCATTGGCGGCGTCGATCGTGACCTGGTCGTTGGTCGCGTCGCGGTTCTCGACCGAGAGGTCGTAATAGTCGAGCTCGAGATCCAGATACGGGAAGATCAGGGTGTCCTTGATCTTCTGCCAGATGATCCGGGTCATCTCGTCGCCGTCCATGTCGACGACCGGGTTGGCGACCTTGATCTTGCTCATGCGATGACCCCTGTTCTCTCCAGATAGAACGATCCGAAACCGCGCCTTTCGGCCACCGTTTCCGGCTGGGTCGCTTCCTAGCGGGTTACGCGCGGCGGGGGAAGCGCGGCTTTCGGGCAATCTTATGCAACAATGATTATGCTGCGCTGCCGCAAAATCGGCACCTTCCGCGCCTAGCCTGTCCTGCCGCTCGTCAAGCGACAGGACGAACGACGTGTTTCGTTTCATTCTCGATTGCCGGCCCGGCCTCGCGCCGGCCATGCTCATTCTCGCCGCGGCATTGAGCCCCGCCCTCGCCTCCGCGCCGATCGCCGCCGAGGAGCAGCCCGCCACGCCGTTGCCGATCCCGCGCGGCGCGCTGATCGATCCCGATGCCGACGAGATGCCGGCGCTTGCCACGAGCGAGCCCGACGCCATCGTCTTCGATCCCGGCCTCGCCGCGCTCGGCCGGGTTGCCGCGACATCCGGTGCCCATCTGCGGGCGCGGGCGCCGATCCCGGTCGACATCATCCGCAAGGGCTTTGCCGCACGCCAGAGCACGATGAGTGCGGACCAGGATCGCTCCGTCGGCTTCAAGCTCGGGCGGGACGCCTTCTCGCTCTCGACCACGCTCTCCGATCCTGCAAGCGTCGGCGCAACCCGGAACGCCGAATTGCGCTGGCGTCTTGCCCAGCCGGCCGGCGCGGGCAACGGCTTCATCTGGGGCCTTGCCACCGGCGGCGGCAGCGCGCTCTACGGCAATCCCGAGCAGATCGGCGAGGCGCTGATCGGCTACCGGCAGGAGCTGTTCCCGCACCTGACCCTGACCTCGCAGCTCACCATGGGTGGGACTTACGTCTTCGCGCCGGGCGACGGTATCCACACCGCGATGACGCCGGAGATGAAGCTCTCGGTCGATCTCGCCAAGCTCGCTGACCTGCCCTGGCAGACCTCCTTCGACCTGACGCTGGCACGCAAGGTGCCGCTCGTCGCCAGCGATTTCGAGACGCGTGGCCGAGCCATGCTCTCCCTGAAGTACAAGTGGAACTGACCGGCACGGCTGCAATCGCATGGCGGCCTGCATCATCCTGACTTCCACGTGGGCGCGGGCCGCTCTAGCCTTCCGCCCATGACACACGCGACCTCGACCAAATTCGCTCTCGTCACCGGCGGCACGCGCGGCATCGGCGCCGGCGCCGCCCTCGCCCTGGCCCAGGCAGGCTACGACGTACTCGCCACCGGCCTGACCGAGGAGGAGGTCGCGGCGGCGCCCGCCCATCCCGCCATCCGCCATGCACGGCTCGACGTCACCCGCGATGCGGAGGTCGCGGCCATCGTCGCCACCTGCCCGCGTCTGGACGCGCTGGTGAACTGCGCCGGCATGATCCAGCGCGGCGGCAAGGAATTCGAGATCGACGCCTTCCGCCTGACCATCGAGGTCAATCTCAACGGCACGATGCGGATGTGCCTCGCGGCGAAGGACAAGCTCGCGGCCAAGGGCGCGGACAAGAGCGGCGGCGCCATCGTCAACATCGCCTCGATGCTGACCTTCCACGGCTCGCCCTTCGCGCCGGGCTATGCGGCCTCGAAGGGCGGCATCGGCCAGCTCACAAAATCGCTCGGCGCCGCCTGGGCGCAGGACGGCATCCGCGTCAACGCCGTGGCGCCAGGCTGGATCGAGACGGAGCTGACCCGGCCATTGGTGGAGGATGCCGAGCGCTCGGCGCCGATCCTCGCGCGCACGCCGATGGGTCGCTGGGGCAAGCCCGGCGATGTCGGCGGGGCCATCGCCTTCCTGCTTTCGGATGCCGCCCAGTTCGTCACCGGCGCGATCCTGCCGGTCGATGGCGGCTATCTCGCCGTCTAGGAAAGCGATTCCGGTCCAAAGACTTGGACCGGAAACCTGAATCAGTTTGCACGCGCATTGAATCAGAACATCAGCATGGGAGAGACGCCATGAACACGACGAGCCCGATGCCCGTCGCGGCCAGTCAGGAGGAGCGCTGGACGCCCTACCGCCATCCCCAGCCGAAGGAATCGCCGCCGGAATTGATCGTCCCCAACGTGATCCCGACCGACGAGCGCGTCTGGGTGCCGGTCGACGACAATGTCTGGTTCCGCCCCCTCCTCCTCTGCACCTCGCGCGGCTACTGGATGAACCTGCTCAAGGTCCGCCGCGCCGGCGTGCTCTCGCGTCACCGCCACCCGCTGCCGGTCCATGGCTATGTGCTGAAGGGCAAGTGGCGCTACCTGGAGCATGACTGGGTTGCGACCGAGGGCTCCTATGTCTACGAGGCGCCGGGCGAGACCCATACGCTGGTGGTCGACCCCGATGTCGAGGAGATGATCACCATGTTCCAGGTGAACGGCGCGATGATCTATGTCGACCCGGACGGCAAATGCCTCGGCTATGACGACGTCTTCACCCGCATAGACAAATGCCGCGCGCATTACGCCCAGAACGGGCTCGGCGCGGAATATGTCGATCAGTTCATCCGGTAGACGAGCGCCTCAGCGCTTCAGCTTCGCGAGCTCGACCGCAGCGCGCAGTTCGATATGGGCCAGAACCTCGTCGAGCCGCGGATCGTCCGTCGTCTCGCGGCGAAGCGACAGCGTCGTGCGCAGTCGCTCCAGCTCGGAGGGCAGCACCCGCCCTGCAAGTAGGGCCGCCTTCAGCCGGTCGAGCCCATCGAGCAGGTCATGCCCGCGCCGTGCCTGCCGGCGCTTGCGATCCTGCGTATCCTCCTGCGCCTGGACGGCGAGCAAGGTATCGAGCGGACCGGCAGCGCTGACGCCACTGCTGCGGGCCGCGGTCGCGGATTCCTGCGTCGGAAGCGTGAAGGCCGCGCCGCTCGAGCGCCTCGCGGAACTGGCCGGGCCGGCATTCGAGACGGGCGCGCGCTGGTCGATCCTGATCATCGGCGGCCTCTTCAAGGGTTAATGAAACCTTGTCGGAAGACGGTTAACAGCCGGTAAACTGCCCGGCAGAAACTGCCGCCCCGGCAGGAAACGCAGGCTCTGCGAGAGCCTCCCAACCATCGCACCGAACTGCAAAGGACTGACAAACAAGGCTTTTCAAATTCGAGCGGTTTGGCATGACCCTCGCAAGGTCCAAGACGAGTTCAACCGCCCGCTGGTGCCAGACGCATGTTCCGCAACCCCGCCCTGAAGACGCTGCTGAAGCCGCTGGCCGCGATGCTGGCCGTGGTCGTCGGCCTGTCGTCGCAGCCGGTGTTCGCGCTTTCGCGCATCAAGGACCTCGCCTCGGTCGAGGGCGTGCGCACCAACCAGTTGCTCGGCTACGGCATCGTCGTCGGCCTCAACGGCACCGGCGACACGCTCAACAACACGCCCTTCACCAAGCAGTCGCTGCAGGCCATGCTGGAGCGCCTCGGCGTCAACACCCGCGGCGCCAACATGCGCACCGCCAACGTCGCCGCCGTGATGGTGACCGCCAACCTGCCGCCCTTCTCGACGCAGGGCACCCGCGTCGACGTCACCGTCTCGGCGATGGGCGATGCCAAGTCGCTGCAAGGCGGCACGCTTCTGGTCACGCCGCTGCTCGGCGCCGATGGCGAGGTCTACGCGGTGTCGCAGGGTCCGGTCGCGATCTCCGGCTTCTCGGCCGAGGGCGACGCCAGCAAGATCACCCGCGGCGTGCCGACGGTCGGCCGCATCGCCAATGGCGGCGTGGTCGAGCGCGAGATCGACTTCGCGCTGAACAAGCTTCAGACGCTGCGCCTGTCGCTGCGCAATCCCGACCTGACCACCGCGCGCCGCATGGCCGCCGCGATCAACGAATTCGTTGGCGGCGATTCGGCCGAGCCGACCGACCCTTCGACCGTGGTCCTGCAGATTCCCGCCCGCTTCAAGGGCAACATGATCAAGCTGCTCACCGATATCGAGCAATTGCGCGTCGAGCCCGACCAGCTTGCCCGCATCGTCATCGACGAGCGCTCCGGCATCATCGTCATGGGCAAGGATGTCCGCGTCTCCACGGTCGCCGTGGCGCAGGGCAACCTCACCGTCACGATCAGCGAGCAGCCGCAGGTCTCGCAGCCCGAGCCCCTCTCCCGCGGCCAGACGGTCGTGACACCGCGCACCAACGTCAAGGTCGATACGGGCGGCGGCAACAAGCTCGCCCTCGTCCGCGAGAGCGTGACGCTGGCCGAACTGGTCGACGGCCTCAACGCGCTCGGGATCGGCCCGCGCGACCTGATCTCCATTCTCCAGGCCATCAAGTCGGCAGGCGCGCTGCAGGCCGAAATCGAGGTGATGTGATGACTGTTGCACTCGCGCTTCCCGCCGCGAACCTCGCCCTCGGCGTCGCCGGCAAGGTCGCCAGCGGCATTGCGGATGCGCTCGACCCCGCCAAGGCCAAGGCGAAGAAGCAGGCCGACGAGTTCGAGACCATGTTCCTCGAGCAGATGACGGAGAAGCTCTTCGCCGGGGAAACTGGCGAGGGCCCGCTCGGCGAGAACGGCACCGGCGGCGGCATCTGGCGCTCGCAGCTCACCCAGCAATACGCCCAGCAAATCCAGAAGGCCGGTGGCATCGGCCTCTCCAACCAGATCATGCGCGACCTGATCAATCTCCAGGAACAGGCCGCGGGCGGGGTTCAGAATGCTGGCCGCTAAGCCTATACTCGACGAGCGCCCGCGCATCGCCGATGCGCTGAGCGCCCGCGCCCTGGTCGAGGCCGTGCTGGAGGCCCTCGGTGCGCTCTCGCATCTCGTCGGCGAGGAGACCGAGCTCGTCCGCGCCGGTCGCTTGCCGGAGGCGATGACCCGCGAGCCGCGCAAGACCGAACTCGCCGGCATCTACATGCGCGGCGTCGAGCAGGTGAAGTTGAACGCCGTGGCGCTCGCCCGCTTCGTGCCGGATCAGGTCAAGCGGCTGAAGGACGCTCACAACGCCTTCCAGGGCCTGATCGAGACCAACCAGATCGTCCTGGCGACAGCCCGCGCCGTCTCGGAATCGGTCGTGCGCGATCTCGCCGCCGACGCCAACAAGCCGATGCGCGCCAATGGCTACGGCCCGTCGGCGACGGTCGGTGCCGGCGTCTTCGCCCGCCCCAATTCAGGGCCGCTGGTCGTCTCGCGCCGGCTGTGAGCGATCTGCCGATAGGGCAGCCGGTTCCGGCCTGATGATCGCCGCCGCCAGGCCTTTGGTATATAAAGGGTTTACGCCGCTGCTGCGTCGGAAACCCTAAAGATTTACCTAATTTCTTGACGTCGGATTCAATCTTTTCTGCCAATCTCCGCACTGTCGGGTAGCCGCGTCCTGTTCCCGACACCGGACGAGAGCGGCGCGACGGCGCCGTGAACGACTCCAGAAGGAGTGGACATGGATTTTGGCAACGCACCCAGGCTCGCGGCCGTGACGGCCGCCCCGCCCGTCACCCGCTCAGACGTTACGGCCCAGGCCGGCAGCGTCGCCGTGGACCTTCCCCCTGAAAAGACCGTGCAATCCGCCTCTGCCGGCTCGGCCGTCAATGTCGAGGTTCGCGCCGAGACGCGCGACGCCCAGAGCCGCGCCGATGGCGAGCGCCGCGCCCGCGCCAATGCTCAGAACAGCCGCGAGGCCGCCCGCGCGACCGACGAGACGGTCGAGCGCAAGCTGGTCATCGATCCGCAGACCCGCGCGATCGTGCTCCAGAAGAAGGACCTGCAGACCGGCGAGACCATATCGCAATTGCCGGACGAGACGCTCCTGAAACTGCGCGCCTACTCGCGCGAGCTCAGCGAGCGGGCGCGGGAAACCGAGGAGCTTCCTCACCAGATCGAGCGGACCGCCTGACAGGCGCTCCTGCTCTTCACCGGATCTGCAAACCGCCCGCCCTGCGCGGGCGGTTTGCGTTTCGGCCTGCTTTCAGGTCGCCATCACTGCGCATCCGCCCATGCCGCAAACGTTAGCGCCTGCTTAACCATGCGCGGACAAGCCACCGGTTCACTTCAATTCGCCGGCTGAAATTTACCTGTTGTTACGGGCTGGCGCAGCAGGGTCGCCCCGTCCTGGCCAGAACGGCCTGGGCGCCAGAAGGCTCCATACCAGAAGGTAAACACAAATGGCCGTCTCTCTCTCCTCCGGCGTGCGCAACAACCTGGCGTCGCTGCAGTCGACCCAGTCTCAGGCTCTGGCGATCCAGAACCGTCTCGCGACCGGCAAGCGGGTCAACTCCGCGATCGACAACCCCGTCAACTTCTTCACCGCCGCCTCGCTGAATGATCGTTCGAGCCAGCTCACCGGCCTGCTCGACGGCATCTCGAACGGCATTCAGACCATCCAGGCCGCCTCCAAGGGCATCGACGGCATCACCAAGCTCGTCGGCTCGCTCCAGTCGACCATCAAGCAGGCTCAGGCCGACGCGGCTCAGAACCGCCCGACCAAGGCCGGCGCGGCCCTCGCCACCCAGGCGGAAGTCGTCGCCACCAGCAAGAGCCTGAAGGACATCGCGCTCGACAAGAGCCTGCTCGACACCGATGCGATTGTTGCTCCTGCCACCGCCACGAACGGCACGGCCGACGCTGCGACCGCCACGAACTCCGGCGACCGCGGCATCGTGGCCGGCGCGAACGGCACCCGCTTCGCGATCTCGCTGAAGTCCGGCTCCACGACCTACACCGCCGCGTTCGACAGCACGAACGTGACGATCCGTGACGTCGTCAACGAGATCAACAAGTCCGGCGTCGGCACCGCCTTCGTCGACGAGAAGGGCCAGCTCAACGTCAAGGGCAACGGCTCGGAAGCTCTCGAATTCGGCTTCGGCAAGGCCGACCCGGCCTCGGCCTCCGCCGCGGACGTTGCGCTTGCCGATGCTGCGGCGATCACCGCAGCCGGAACCGGCACCAGCAACGCTGCGCTGGGCTTCGTCCCCGGCGACGCCGTCGCCGCCACCGCGATCAAGGGCCAGTCCGTCACCTCCTCGGTGCGTTCCAACCTGATCGACCAGTTCAACGATCTGCGTACCAAGATCGACGACCTGGCCAAGGACTCCGGCTTCAACGGCATCAACCTGCTCGGCGGTGACCGGCTCTCGATCACCTTCAACGAGAAGACCGGCAAGAACCAGACCAAGCTGGACGTCCAGGGCACGCAGCTGAACTCGGACAACCTTGGTATCGTCAAGGCCGGCAACGCCCAGGTCGCCGGGACCACCAACTTCCAGAACGATGCCGATCTGGATGCCGCTACCAAGTCGCTGACCGGCGCCCTGACCTCGCTCAAGTCGCTGGCTTCGACCTTCGGTGCCAACCTTTCGGTCGCCGAGACTCGCCAGGACTTCACAAAGGACATGGCGAGCGTTCTGACCACCGGCGCCGACAACCTGACCAATGCCGACGTCAACGCCGAGGCCGCCTCCCTGCTCGCGCTGCAGACTCGTCAGCAGCTCGCCCAGACGGCGCTCTCGCTGGCGAACCAGGCCGATCAGGGCGTCCTGCGTCTGTTCTGATCTTCGCTCCGCAGAACGCGGAACAGCCCGCAGAACGCGGGTCGAAGTCAAAGGGCGGCGGAGCTTCGGCTCCGCCGCTTTTCGTTTGGACGGTAACCCCGCCCTTTCCGCGATTAACTTTTTATTATCCTTAACGAGTGATGATCCCCCCTGAAATCAGGTTGCATCGCGCCGCAGTCGCGCGTTCAGGGGACCGAAGATGGCCAGCACGATCCTTTCCAACGGTGTCCGCAACAACCTGCTGACGCTGCAGCAGACGACGGCCCAGCAAGGCGTGATCCAGAACCGCCTCGCCACCGGCCGGAAGGTCAATTCCGCGATCGACAACCCCGTCAACTATTTCACCGCCGCCTCGCTGAGCGATCGCTCCAGTCAGCTCACCGGCCTGCTCGACGGCATCTCGAACGGCATTCAGCGGCGATCCGTCATGTCGTCTCGCAGGCGAACTGGATCGCGAAGGGGTTCAGGCTCGGCGCGACGCTCGAACTGGACGCGGACTGGATCCCGATCGTCTGAGCGACGGCACGACCCGCACAGCAGATGACGGAGGCGTCCTGATCGGACGCCTCTTTCGATTCCGGGAGCGGGGGGAAACGCGACCAGATGGTCGTAACCCCAATGAAAGGTCCCGACATGACCAAGAAACATCAGGATGGTGAGCGCTCACTCGCGCCGCGCACCGGCAGCCCGGTGGATGAGCCGAGCGACACCGCGCTCCACGATCCGATCGCGCTCGTAACGCGTGTGATCGCGAGCGACGATCCCAGCGTCGATGAGCTCGTCGCCTTCCGGCGCCAGCCGATCGACCTGAAGGCGGCGGCGCGCCATGCCAAGGCCCTCCAGAACGAGAAGTTCCGTCTCGGACGTAGCAAGGAGCTGGGCGACGACCAATACGAGTTCGCCTGCGCCGGCCTGCAGATCATGGCCCTCAGTCTCGTCGCGCTGGTTGCGACCTGGCCGGCCGACGACCTCGATCAGGCCGAGGCGAAGCTCGCGCTCGCCGAGCGGACCGGGGCCCTGCATCACCGGCACGAGAAGGACTACGTCTCGTCGATGGAGGCGCCCCATGCGCGTCGGCTGCGCTGGAAGCGCGCCGCCTTCGCAGTACCCGAGCTGATGCTGCCACTGGGCCCCACCGCGCCGCAGGGCGACAGCCGTGGGCTCGCAGCCTGGCCGGTGGCGCGCTGGGACCTCATCGCCGGCCTGCCGTTGCGCGGGNGCCCCACCGCGCCGCAGGGCGACAGCCGTGGGCTCGCAGCCTGGCCGGTGGCGCGCTGGGACCTCATCGCCGGCCTGCCGTTGCGCGGGGGACCGCCAGCCTTCGCCCACACGCAGATCGGCAACTGGGTCGGCTTTGCCAAGGCCGCGCCCGATCTCGAACATCTGCTGCAGCGAGCACGCAAGATGTTCGAGACCAGCGACCGCCTGGTCGCGCTGGCGCAACGCGGCCCCGAGAACGCCAGCGAGCTGATGGTTGCGGCGGAAGGGGCGCGGATCGCCGGCTACCTCGCCGCTGCGCAGGTCATGATCTGGCCGGTGCACAACCGGTCGGCGCTCGCGATCAAGAAGGAGGTCGTCACGCTGGTCAACCTGCGCGGCGAGATCGGTGATCCCATCCACATGCTGGCGGCGATCCGGCACGTCACAGCGGATGCCGCCTGGATCAAGTCGCTGCCGGTCGATGCCCGCGACGACCTGGTCTTCGACTGGAGCGAGCTCGTCTGAGAGACGGTCAACCGGCATGATCACCAGAGGGCAGCGTCTTCATTGGCGCTGCCTTTTGCCTGTTCCGCCGGCTTGCCTGTTGTCGCACCAATTGAAGCCGCCTGACATATCGCCTTCAGCGCACCCGTGCTGACCGGCATCGGGCGCTCGCTGCCGCGAGCGCGGCCCTGTATCCGGGCATGCCCTCGCTCACCAGATCGTCGATGCGCCAGCCTCCTGGCGTCGAGATCAGCACAATGCGCGTGCGCGAGACCACTTTCGGAGCCTCCGCTTGCGCGGCGGTGACCATGATCGCCCGCCGATCGACAGCATTCCGGCCCGCTTCGACGTCGTAGCGCATTCGGGTCGGACCGCCGGCGCCCTGCGCGCCACCGAGGCGCGGATCGCCATCATAAATCGGGCAGCGCCGCGACAGGGACGTCGCTTCACGGACGACCTTCGCGAGACCGGGGGAGAGCATGTTGCTCGCCGCAGCGTTCCCGCCGAAGATCGCCGCATAGTCTTCTCCCGCCCCGTAGAGCCGTTTGACGAGCTGAAGCGCCTCATCCGGTTGCGGCGGTGATTGAACTGATGTGGCAGCGCCAAAGCCCGTCCGCTGGATCTCCACAGGGCCGATCCCGTTCGCTCGCAGCGGGATCTCGTAGCGGCGTCGGCCGGTCGGATTGCTGCGAGAATCAACCGCCCGCAGATAGTTGGTGGCGTAGGTGATTCGCCCGGATTCGAAGACGACATCGCTTACGCTGTCGCCCACCAGATCGATCTGGCCGAACAGGCGAAATCCCGAACCATTCTTCGCGACGAACACCAGCCCCTTGGCCTCGACGGCATTGCCGGTCGGATCGGATTGCCAGCGCACGGAGACGAAGGCCCATCTGCGATCCCTATGCGTCGCGCCATAGTGGATATCGGCATTGAGCGCGTTGTCGGCGAGCGCGCAGCGGGTCGGCTTGAACTCCGTGCTGGTGCAGTCTTGCGTCCTGGCGGTCAGCGCCGCGCGAACCTCCGCTGCCGCAGGTCCCCGTGCAACGCCAAGCGCGCCCTGCGGATCAGCGAAGTGCTCGGTGGCCTCGGCCGCAGCTTGGCCGATGCCGGCCAGCATGCAAACCGACATCGCCAGAATACTGATGAAGAAGAGGGGAGAGCGCATCATGATGCGTTCTCCAGCCAGCGCAGCTTGGCGTCGCGGCAAGCAAAGGTGGTCAGGCTGCTGCCGCTCATCAGGTCGGCGAGCGTCACGACGGCGCCGGTCGCGAAGCCGAGCCCCCGGACGACCGGCGTCGGATCGTTGCGGTCGAGCGTCGTCGCCAGGCAGCCGAGCAGATCCAAGGTGGTGGTCAGCGGGATCCTGCCTTCGAGGTCACCGATCGCCCAGATCTCGACGCCCCCCTCGCGGGTCACCTTGCGCAGCTTCATGGTTGCTGAGGCGCCGCCCCGTGCCGGCCCGATCGTGATCGAGGGCGAGCCGAACCAGGAGGTCTTGGCCGTGACGGTAAAGCCGTCGATCGCGGCGGCGCAGACCACGGCGTTGTAGTCGACGGGGCCGAGACTGCCATTGGCGCGCGGCACTACCATCAGCTTCGGCCCACCGAACGTCTCGATGCCGGCCTTCTCGAGCGCGCTTTTGCAGGCGCGCTGCACAAAAGCGGCTTCCATGCTCTTGCAGGAGGCGTCGATGGCACGCATGCCGTCGTCCTGGCCGGAGAACAGGGTCTTCGACCAGACCTCGTTGCAAGCCTGGCGCGCCGTGCGGACCAGCTTGTCAGCAACGACCTTGCTGCCATAGGCCTCCTCGAGCTTGTCCACGATCTCGTCGGTGACCTGCCGGCGGATCGGCAGGACGGCGGCCTCGTAGCGTTCCTTCATGCTGCGGGCCAAGCCGGGATCGCCGATCCGCAGATCGGGCATCGGCAGCCATTTGGCCGCGACCATCGCCTCCAGCGTCCGGTCGGTGCGCTCGGCTGCGGCAATGGCAGCCAGGACCCGGGTCTCGGCTGCCTTGGCCAGCACCCTCTCGGCGCGGGCCGTGCAGCCGGCGATGACGGCGTTGATCAGGTCATCCGGATAGAAGCTGCGCAGCGGCCACCAGTTGTCCTGCGCGCCGTAGCCGGCGCACCAGCCCCTTGCCGTGCCGATCGGCTCCTTCGCCGTCCAGCCCGCGATCGCCTCGAGCATACCGGCCACGATCGCATCCTTGTTGGCCAGAAGATGCGTGTTGACCGCTTTCCAGCAGTCGATGGTCAGGCCGCGCGCCGCGCGCGCGCGGCCGTCGACCTGCGCTGCGTTGGTGTCCAGCAACGGCGGTCCGGCCGAGTACCAGGGCCCGAGCAACTCGGAACAGACATTCGCGGATTTGGGGATCGCCGGGTGCGACAGGTCGAGAAGCCCGATCACGCGCGCAACCTCACCAGATAGACGGGTGGCTTGGGCAGGTGTGTCGGCACCGCGCTCGCCGCCGAGCTCCTTGAGACGCTGCTGCAACGCCTTGGCCTGGGACGCGGAGCCGTCGTCTCGAAAGCGCAGGCCGGCGTCCGGGAAGGCTTGCGACGCTGTTGCGACCAGGCAAAGGCTCGCGGCGATCAGGAAGCGGGACAGGAGTTGCCGGGTCATGTGGATCTATCCTCAGGCGCCATCGTTCGGCCGATATAAATATAGGCTTATAGACATCAGATTTAACCGCCGCTGAATCCGGCGTCGCGCGATGCTCGTGCACCGACCGAAAGACGAGTCAGGTTTAATAATGGGTCTAATTACCGTGGATAAATCAACCTTGCTGCGGTCGACATCGGCGGGTGGACGCGCGCGAACTCCTTGCCTGGAACATGAGACGGCTGCGGGTCGAGCGCGGTCTGTCGCAGGAGAAGCTGGCGTTCGATAGCGGTATCGACCGGACCTATGTCGGCCGGCTGGAGCGGCGTATCGAGAACCCCTCGATCGGCATCGTCGAGAAGCTCGCACTGACGCTAGGCGTCCCGATCGCGCAGATGTTTGCAGAGCCAGGGCTGGACGACACCGCACCGCAGCCCTTGAAAGCAGGACGCAAGCCGAAGAGTTGAGCGACCGGCTTCGAGCCGGCGATAATGGAAAAAGGGCTCTCCCGATCCATCTGGAAAGGGAACCCCACATGAACCCATCTGAACCCTTGCCGGCGGCGCTGCTCCTCGCGCACAACTTGCGGCGCCTGCGCGACGAGCGCGGCCTGTCGATCGACGATCTCGCGGGCCGAACCGGCGTCGCAGCAAAGCGGCTTGCCACGATCGAGGCGGCAACCTCTCAGGCTCTTATCGACGAGGTGGGCATCATCGCGCTCGGGCTCGGGGTGCGTATCGCGGCCCTGTTTGCGACGGAATAGACAAGACTGTCCGGAGCGTCTGATGGTTGCCCTGTCATGCGACGAAACCTAGGGCAGCGTCTTCGTGGGCGCTGCTGTCACGTCTGGACCACAAGCTGGCAATCCTCAGCATCTTCTGCTCGAAACACGCAGCTACTCTGGCATCGGACCTGATAGCGGAGGTAGCACCGCCGCCGAGGCGAATGTGTCCTTGAACCACGGCCATGTCCGGCTGTCGAAAAGGGCTTTCAGCCACAAGATTGTCGCGGAGACAGCGGGGCTTTCACGTGCCTCGCGCCGATACGTCAGCCAGATATCGCGGTGGGCCGTGACGGGCAGCCCCAGGGGGACGACCTGATTGCCGAACGCGACGCTGTAGTTCGGCAGCGCTCCGATCCCAAGGCCCCGCTCGATCGCTGCGATGGCGCCGGCGGACCCCTGGACCTTGATCACGACCTGGATCGCGCGAACCGGGCCGAGCAGATTGACGAGGTGTCCATTGCTGACGTGACCATCCCACTGTTCGATGAAACGGTGGTTGCGCAGCGCCTCGACCGTGGTCGGTCGGCCGTGAGCCTCAAGATAATCGCGGCTTGCGAATAGCTCGAAATGCATGCGCCCGAGTTTGATCGCAACGACGTCGGCGGCCGTGGGCGGCGTCATCTGGATTGCCAGGTCGCTGTCGAACCGCAAAATGTCCGCGACGGTGTTCGAGATCCGAAAGTCGACACCGATCATCGGATGTTCGGCTTGGAAAGAGGCGGCGTTGGGGATCAGCCAATTGACGCCCAGGCCTTGCGTGACCGTGATCGAGACCCAGCGTCGTTCGCCGCGATGACCTGCGATCAGGCGCTCCAGATCGGCAACCGGACCTTGCATGGTCCGCGCGATGTCGAGGACCTGCTGTCCCAGCAGTGTCGGTCTGGCGCCTTCCGGATTGCGGTCGAGAAGCCGCCCTTTGCACATGGCCTCGAGCGCCGCGACCCGGCGCAGAACGGTGGTGCTGCTGACACCGGCCCGTGCCGCTGCGCGTCTTAAACTGCCTTCGTCGGCCAAGGCGACGAACAAGCGCAGATCGTCCCAAACCAAGCTGTCGAAAGGCGTGTTTGCGTCATCGACCGCGGTCACTGGCGTCTCCGGCTGTTTCATCGGCGTATCGCCGTCGCTCATTTTTGGATCGGAAACCTTAACGCGGCATCTGCACGGGCGATCTCAAGGTGGCGTTGTCCGACCGGTGTGACAGAGCATCTCCAAGGGTTGGAGCGCTTGCGCGACGACGTTCGGACATCTCATTGCGGGCTTGGCATTGCGAGCTCGCCGTTCAACGGAGCCAGAGCATGCGCGAGCAGCAACAGCATTTAGGAAGCGGCTATGCCGTAAGACCAATCGAGCCGGCACTTCGAAGGCGCGGTAAGGTTTCCAGCGCGGCGGCGATTGCCGCGACGGACATTGCCAGCGAACGTCGTGCTGCCCGTCGGTCCGCCGAGGCGCTGAAACCGTATGCTTACGCGATCGCGCATCGGCCCGGCGGCCGCCCGGTGGCGTCGGGGACGCTTTTCGCCCCATCCCGACGCCAAGGCCAGGCTTATGCGCGGGAACTGGCGCTCCATGCCGCCAAAGTCATCAGTTTCACCTTCGGGCATCGGGACCAGCCGTCATTCGGCTGTTCGGTTAGGATTGAGGACAGGCCGTTGCCATTGCCCGATCCTCCGGTTTTCGCCTTTCGCCGGGAGGATTGGATGACCTATGCGGCCGAGTTCATCGTGTCAGGTTTGCCGATCTTGCGAGAGGCGCCCTCGGTGACAGGGGAGAGGGCTATTGCGCGGCGTGCGCTCCGTGGCGATGTGGCCGACGCCTACGTTGCCGACATCCTCAAGACGGACCCGAACGTGCGCCTGAGCCGCGCGGCGAGGAAGGCGATCGGGTGGACGTTTTTGTCGGCGCATTTTCCCGGCCATAAGGCCGGCGCTCGGGTGGCGCTCCATGTCACGGCGGATGACGATGCGGTTGCGCTGTCGCCCACCACGATCATGGCGGTGCTCTGCGTGCTCCTGCGATGCAACAACTACAATCGCGAGACAGGAATGTCGGCGCACCGGGATGGCACATTCGCCGCATCGTCATCGGCAACTGGACGGGCTGCCGAGGCCCAAAGCCAGCTTTTGGCCGATCCGCGCCGTTCGGGCGAGGTCGCCCGTGTCATGCGATATCTTGATCGCCTGGGACTTAAGGATCTGTCGCGTGCCATCGAAGAGCAGGCCGCTATCGGCCTGCTCGTTCCGGGTCGCTAGAAGAACTCCGACCCAGTATCTCGGCAACAGGATGGCTGGAACGCGCGCAGGGTATGCGCCGGGCACCATGGGCCCGGCGTCCGTCAGGCCTCGCGCCCGTTACTCGCCCAAGCGTTCGCTTCATTCTGGTGATAGGTGCGATCCGCCGCCTCCATCTTTTGCTTCATGGCTTCTGCGGTCTTGTCGATCGTATCGACGAGCGTAGCGATCGTGTCAGCATTGCCCTCGAGTACATCATCGTAGATCCGCAAGGCTGGCTCCGAGGTCGCAAGCCCCATGATGACCGCCGCGATGACGGTCGATTCCGCGGGTGTCAGCATGGCGACATTGCGATGCCAGCCTCGCAGGTAGATCTGACCCGCCATATCGGAAAGCTTGAGGCGCAACTCGTGATCGGTGAGGTCGTCAGGCTCGTCCTCGCTGGCCTGCAGGCGCTCTCGGCGCGTTTTGCGGCCCGCTTCCCGTGTTTCGTCGGAGCCAACCAGGCCGTCGAGCGACGTCAAGCGTGGATCAGGTTGGCTGTCGCCGTTGTGCATACCGCTAGCCATGGTAGGTCTCCTCGAGATGATCAGGCCTGTCGACAAACGCGAGCCATTGAAGCCGCCGGGAAGCCGGATCGTGGCGACGGCCGAGACCTGGTTCGACTATGCCCAGGCGGCGATGCGCCATCTCGAAGCGTCCGGCGGGGCGAGCGAGGCGGCGTATCGGTCTTTCGCGGTCAAGGTCGGAGGCAAGATGCAGGTCGTGCAGCGCCTCGTGCGAGCCGCTCGGTTTGTCTGCGATGTCGAGATAGGCGATCGGGATCTTGGCCGCGACTTGCAGCGCGCCCCGATCGATTCGGTGCTGGTTCTCGCAAGCTGGGCCAGGCGCGACCGCGTCGGAGCCCTTGCGGCGGCACGTCGTGTCGCCGATGGCGACATTGGACTGTCTGGCTTGCGCGAGCTCGAACGACAAGGCCGGGCCAGCGGCCAACCTGTGCTCGGTGCTCCTATGAGCGACAGCGAATGGCAGATCGCCGTCGCTGGAGCCGTCGAAATCATGATCGTCGAGCGGCATCCCGGCGCTGTAGCGATCTGGTCGGCCAAGGGATGGCGCGCAGGCCCGCGCACGCGGCTGCGGATTCCAGGCCCATTGGCGGCCTTGCAGCGGACGCCGCTTCTGCATCTCGCCTTCGACGACAAAGGCGAGATCGTGCTGGTTTCGATCTCGGCTGCGCGGGGCGATGTCGCGCGGCGGACGACACTGACGACCCAGACCATGATCGCTCTGATGGGCTATTGCGCGCTCGGTTATCGCGCCGTCTATTGCACGACCAACACGGACGAGCGCGCGACGGCGCTGGAGATGCTCGACGAATTGCGCGCGGCCGGCCATGCGCAAGCGATCGGCGTCGAGCTGGTGCAGGTACCTCGTCACCTTGCGCCGTCCTGACCGGCGGATGGCAAAGCATCTGCACTGTCGTCGCGCTGCTGCGATCGGTGTCTCAACTGTGCCTCGATCGTTTCGAGATCGAGAGAGCCATCATCCGGCTCCTTGGTGTCACCAGACTTGGTGTCGCCTTCCGTGACGCGGGTTTGAGCCTCCGCTTCGGCTTCGCGGCGTGCTGCGTCGGCCTCGCCAGCCGGTCCCGGCTGTTTCTTGGTGTCTTTGGGTGCGGTCGAAACCGGCCGCCACACACCGTTGTCGAAGTCGTTGAACAAGCGCTCGAAGATCTGCACGATCTTCTTCTTCAGCCTGACCGATGCACCGTCGAGCCTCTCGATGTAACGTTGCGCGACATCGTGCGCGGAGTAGCCCTGCTCCCTCAGTTGATGCAGCTGCGCGCCGTACTCCTTCAGGATCTTGCCTTCCAGAAGCGCAGGCGAAGGCTCGGTCAGCAGCTCTGCGATCGCCTGCTCCAGCACCTTGCGGCGGATGATCGGAATCGCCGCCTCGTCGGTCTTCGTCGTCATCTTTGTCTCCTCGTTAATCTATGCCTGATATAGAATGACGTCAGACGATTAAGAAGTCATGACCGCGTGGCCGGCATTCGCCGCACTGCGCTTTGAGCCTCACACCCTACGCACCGAGGGTGCAGGCTGGCCGGCAAGACGAGGGGTAAGTCTTTGGGAAACCTCAAACCCGACTCGGCAGGCTCCCGATCGAGGCGGGAACTGCGGATCGCCGTGAGCTGCGAGGCCTATGATTTCGTCCAGCGACTGGCGAAGTTGCGGAGGTGCTCACCTGCCGAAGTCGTCGAGACGGCCTTGCGCGAGCAGCATCTGGTGCAAGCGGTCGAGACGCTGCTGGAACGCGCCGCGACAGTCGACGATCAAATCCAGTCGATCGCGAGCCATCTTCTCGATCACCGACGGAGCCGGCGATGATCACCATCAAGACGGTGACCTCGATCGACTACTATCGCGTGAAGGAGGCTAAGGTCGGTGAGGATCGCCAGGATCTTGGTCTCGGCTATTACGAACAGCGCGGGGGCTCGCTGGGAACCCTGCTGCGCCTCGTCGGGCCGACAGGGGTCGAACAAGATCGTGACGCTGGACCGTTCGGAACCTTCCGCGACGGCGCGCCGGCGAGCTTCGCCATCGTCGAGTGCCTGGGACAAGGACGCGATCTGCGGACAGGAGTAGTCTTCATCGAGCCGGTCGCAACCGGGCGCGTTCGCCGCGGCAAACGTCAAGCGGACCCAGACGCGCCGACGCATGTCGTGGCCTACGACCTGACCTTTTCTCCCGAAAAGGCGTATTCTGTGCTGGCGTTGCTTTCGAGCTCGCACCGCCGCGACCAGATGCTGGCCATCCATGACGAGGCGGTCGAGGCGACATTGCGGCTGATGGCCCGCGAGGGCTTCATCCTCAATCGACGTGGCGCTCAAGGACGCATTCGGAAGCCGGCCGCGGAGAGCTGTGTCGCCGTCTACCGCCATCTGACTAATCGCGACACGCATCCGCAGCTGCATAGTCACGCCGTCCTGTTCAATCTCTGCCTGCGGGACGACGGCGGGGTCGGCGCCATCGAGAACAGAGACCTGCTGATTTTCAAGAATGCCTGCTCGGCCCTCTATCGCGCCGAGCTCACGGGCAGGCTGCGGGAGCGGCTCGGCATCGAGACGGAGCTGTCCTCGTCCGGTCCCGGTATCGACATTCCGGGTGTACCTGAAACCGCCACGAAGTTGTTCAGCCAGCGGCGCGCCGCGGTCGTGGAGGACCTTGCCGCCAAGGGCCTGACAAGTACCGATCACCGGGAGGCGTCCGATTACGCAGCCCGTAACACCCGAAAGAACAAGGACGATACGACACCGCTCACTCAACTGCAGCAAGCTTGGCTCGCCGAACTCGCGGGCATTGGTTTCGACATCGACATGATCTGGTCGCAGGTCGAACGGGAATCGGCAGGTCGGCGCACGCGCCGGGTCGAACCCGGTCGCGGCAATCCGGTCGTGGACCATGTGCGGCTCAGCCACGAAGCATTTCGCGAGAAGCAACTGATCGCGACCCGCGCCGACATCCTTCGCATCGAAGCGCAGACGCGCCAGACACGGTTCAGCGCCGCCGAAATCGTCGAGCAGGCGCGAACCAAGGAAGCCGAGCTCATCGCGCTGCCGCGCGTCTCCTACGAGACCCAACGCTTCCTGGCGCCGGAATCCATTCGAGAGGAGTACGCGCTGCTCAAAGCCGCCATGTCGGCACGGGGACAGTGGACCCCTCCGCCCCAATCCGCCATCGCGTCGGTTCTGACGAGCAGTTCGGCCAGCGTCGAGCAACGTTCCGCCGTGCGCCATATGCTCAACCGGGATGGCGTCTGCATTGCCGAAGGCGCCGCGGGAACCGGCAAGACTTTTGTCCTGAAGCTGCTTCGACGGATCCTCGAAGCGGATCAACGCCGCGTCCTGATCGCGGCACCGGCCTGGAAAGCCGCGCGGTTGGCGGGCCAGGAGTCTCATGTTCCGGTCGCGGACGCTCAGGCGCTCGACCCCCTCATCCATGCGATCCAGGCTGGAACAGAGGTGATCGATCACCGAACGGTCATCGTGGTCGACGAGGCCGGCATGGCCGGATCTCAGGACCTTCAAATCCTGGTCGCCGCCGCGACGGTCGCCGGCGCCAAGCTGATTCTCACCGGCGACACACGCCAGCTCCAGCCGGTTCAGCGAGGCGCACCGATGCGGGCCCTGATCAAGCTGCTCGGGTCGCATCGTCTCGACGAGATCCGGCGACAAACAACATCATGGATGCGGGACGCCTCATTAGCATTTGCCTCAGGCAAAGGCGCCGCTGGATTGCAGTTCTATCACGATGCTGGTGAAATCGCTGTTCATCGGGATCGGAGCGCGACGTTGGAGGCATCCATCGCCGCCTATCTCGATGCAGCGATCCCCGTCGGCCCTTCGTGGACGACGAAGGAATTGGCCCAGCAACTGCTCATCACAATTCGCAACGAGGACGTGCATGAGCTCAACCGGCTTGTGCGCCTCGCCCTGATCGGAAGAGGGCATCTCGGCCCGGAGGCGATCACCATCGAGGCGAGAGGCCGTGGGTCGGAGAAGCATCCACGGGAGCTCGAGCTTCGTGTCGGAGATCGCGTCACGTTTGGGCGACGCATACGTCTGGCGCCGGCCGACATCTTCAATTCCGACGTGGCAACGATCCTTTCGGTGGATGACGGTAGCGATCCGCATCTGACCTTCGAACTCGACCGGCTCGATGACAACGGCAGGCCCATCGTGATGGCGACCCGAGCGAGCGCTCTCGCCGTCAAGGACGCCGAAGGCGGCAGCAGCACTATTCATATGCAGCATGCCTATGCCTGCACGAACTACGCCGCGCAGGGTCAGACGGTGGATCGCGCGGTTGTCGTCAATCTTTCGCCGATGCGGTCGTCAGACATTTACGTCGCCTGCACGCGGCATCGCACGAGCCTGTCGCTTCATGTCGACGGAAGCCGCATTCTCCCGCGCGGAGGATCGAACGCGGCAGGGATCTCGCGCCGCGGCGGCTTTCGCGGCGCGGATGAGCATGGCGAACAGACAGCGCGACCGCTTTCACATCAGGACATGGCTCGCGTGATCGCCAGGATCCGGCAGGAAGCCGACAGCCAGATTCTGAAGGTCAACCCCAGCGACTTCATCGTAGATGCGATGGCCTGGCTGCGGGCCGATGACCCGGTGGCCGCATTTAAGGAAAGCATGCAACAAGCGCGGGCCGACTCCCGGATTCTGCTTCGGAAGGCGTCGGATGACGATATCACCGGTCGGTTTGGCAAGACCGGGCCGAGTTTGGCCACCCCGATCGAACCGGCTCGACGCGGACTGCCAACACCGTTGTCCCTGTCGAATGCTGAACAGACGCGCCTCGATCAGCTGCCGCTGTTGGAGACCTGCCGCCAGTGGTTCGGCGGGCGCGTGGTGCGAGGCCATATCTTCGGACATCGCCGCAGCGGATTTGCACTCGAGCTGCTGCCGACCCGTTTGCCATGGTCGCGCTGGGCTGACTTAGCCCTCAGGCGCCGGGGCGCGGTATCCGAACACCGCCTCGTTCAGGCAGCGGTGCTATTCCTGACGAAATCGGTACGCCAGGCCCGCGCCTTCGTTCGCAATCAGGCGGGCCTTTGGGCCTATAATCCCATGGCGCGCGCGGCGTGGAGCCGGGCGCGTGACATGCGCCAACGCAAGGCTGCCGACCTGCTGAATTCGGCGCGGCTCGGTGTCGGCGCCTCCGAGGCGGCCGAGACGGATGTCTCCATGGGCGTGAAGCGCCGGAAGGCCTTCCTGATCGAACTGGCCCGGCGGAATGCCGCCGGGCTTGAGAAGGCAAACGACGCATTTCTCACCCGCGAAAGGGCCGCTAGCCACGACGTCGTTCGCGATCAACGGACCGCGGGAAGCGACACGCTGAACCGCAGCAGTCATGCACTCGCCATCACGGACAACTCCGCCAGGAGCGACCTGTGTGAACCGACAAAGGCGGCTGTCGCGCGACAGGTCTCCATGGCGCCGTTCGAAACGCGCCCCTTCATGCTCGACGACGACGAACCGGAATCGACCGGCGTCCGTCGCCGCAAGATCGCGATCCAGCGCGCGACGATCGAGGCCATTTCGCGCGCGGCGTGGAGCCAGGCGCGTGACATTCGCCAACGCAAGGCAGCCGACCTGCTGAATTCAGCGCGGCTCGGCGTCGGCGCCTTCGAGGCGGCCGAGACGGATGTCTCCATCGGCGTGAAGCGCCGGAAAGCCTTTCTGATAGAACTGGCCCGGCGGAATGCCGCCGGGTTTGGGAAGGCAAACGACGCATTTCTCACCCGCGAAAGCGCCGCTGGCCCCGACGTCGTCCGCGATCAACGAATCGCGGGGAGCGACACGCTGAATCGCGGCGGCCCCACACCGATCCTCCCGGAAAACTCCGAAACAATCGACCCGCGTGAATTGAAAAGGGCGGTTGTCTCGCGGCCGGCATCCGTCCCGTCGTTCGAAACGCTCCCCTTTGCGCTCGACGACGACGAGCCGGAATCGACCGGCGTCCGTCGCCACAAGATCGAGATCCGGCGCACGGCGGCAATCGAGGCCATTTCGCGCGCAACGGCGCAGGTGGCAAACCCATCCTTGCTGTCAGAACCACAAACGCATGATCGCCATGAGCCCGTGCAGGAACTGACGAATGGGGTAAGGCCCCCCGGCTTGAATGATATCCCGTTGATGCGAGAGCCGGCTCGGGCAGTGGATACGGATACGGACGGAGAAAACCCCTCGGTGGTAGACGCCCTGCGCGCACGCATCGCCGACCGCCTGGATCCATCGCTGATCACTCCAAGACACGTTTCCGACGTCGAGATTCTCGGGACAGCGTCTCGCAACACCGAGCGTCAGATCGCTGCGGGCGTAGCCGGTCAGCAACCGCGAACGGATGCTGGCAAACAAATTGCGAACAAAGGCAAGCCAGCCGCAGGGCGGATTGCTGCTCTTTTGTCGCTCTTCAAGCCCAAACCGATACCGTCCCGAGCCGGTGAGATAGGCGACGCCGTCGAACACAAGAAGCCTTCGCTCGATCGCGCGCCGATCGCGACCAAGCCGGGTCTCTCGTCGCCCCCACCCGATCCGCGCCGGAGCAGGTCGATCAGCATTCCGGGCATCGATGCTGATCGCTTGACCGTCAGAGAGCGGACAAGCACCGACATCCTGCGGGCGGATGCGGAGAAGGTGTTCGGTGGGCCGCCCAAAGCCGACGCCGGGCCTCCGCAAGCCACATCCTCGCCGCGCGACATCCAGCGACAGTCGAACGCTCGGTCCCGCCCTCCGGGCGGTCGACCACCAGATCAGGAAAACGAGCCCGATCGGTGACCGGCGAACCGCGCCGGCATTGCCCCCGGCTCCATTCGGCCGGATCGCCCCTGCCTATCCAAAGCCGAATGGTCTCGGCGCGGGAGTCCAACGAACAAATCAGCGCTGCTGTTTCATAAACGTATCGCAGTCGCTCATTTTTGGAGCGAAAAGCTTAAGGAGGAATCCGCCGTCAGGACAGCATGTGGAGATCGTGCGCAACCCCCTGAGGAAACTCCCTGCCGAGCCTGCAGGGATGGCCCGCAGTCCGGCTGCGCACCGAGAGCACCCAGCGATTGATGGAGGAAACGATGCAGCGACAGAATCAAGAATGCGGCAGCCCAGGCGTTGGCTCGGCCTCGATGCTGCCGGACCCAGTCTCCGGCCAGGCCCAGGCCGCCATGGATGCCGGCCCGAACCGTTCGGCGGGCGACACACATTCAAGCGTCGCAGCGCTGATCCCGTTCGAGTTCGTCATGCGGGAACCCGGGGATCGGCCGATTGCTGCCGGAGGACTGTTCGCTCCCGATGCCGCGCTCGTGCCCAGTTTCGCGAACGACCTCGTTCGAAGCGCGCAGACCGCGCTAGCGAAGGTGCTCGAACACGACCTGGGCCGGCCCTTTGCAGATTGTCGCGTCGAAACCCAGTTCAGGCCTCTCCCGCTTCTGAATCCCCGGCCGTTCGCGCTCGATCAGGAGCGGATGATCGATGCAGCCGAGCTGATCGTTGCGGGGCCGCGGTTCTTCCCCAGCTCCCGGCAGGCACGAGCCGAACGTGTCGCGGCCGGACGACAGCCGTTCCTTGACAAGGTGTCCACGTCCGAGATCGCCCAGATCTTGGCAACGGATCCAGGTGTCCGCCGCGAGCGTGCTGCCGGAGAGGAGATCTCCTGGTGCCTGTCGGCCGACTATACGCCCGAGGACCATGGGTCGGTTCGCGTGGCACTTCACGTGACGGCGGCTGGGAAGGCTGTTTCCATTTCGCCTGTAACAGTCGTCAGTGTCTTGTCCCTGACGCTTTGCATGGTCAGCCATGGCAGCCACGGCGAAGGTCGCGCGTGGGACGGCACCATTGATTTGGCGCCGTCCGCAAGTGTGCGTGCCGCGACGGCTGCGAGACAGTTAATGGCCGACAAGCAGCATCTCGCACGATGCGCCGATGCCATCGCGTTGCTCGACGCGCTGGACCTTCCTGACGTGGCGCGAAGCCTCGCCGGGCAGGCGGTCGCGGCCGTGTCTCCGCGGGAAACTTGAGCCAAACGGTTTTGATCGGGTTCAGGCCGGCTTGCGGTCGGGCCAGCTTCGCGCTGGCCCCGGAAGAGCGGATCGAATGCATTCGAGGAACGGGGCGCCCGCCGGCGGACGCCTTAAGTCTCGGGGGATGGAGGAACAGGCGCAGCCACGTGGCTGTCACCCCTGATGAATTGGAACGTCGGACTATGAAGACCACCTCCGCTCTCTCGCTCGCCGACATCGAGCTCGAACTGCCGCTCCGGCCCGTGATCGACGACCTTGCCGGCCTTGCCGGTCGGCTGTCGCTCGCAGCCGGCCCGGAAAAGGGCTACGCGGCCCTGGCTGCCGAACCCGTCTCGGTCTGCGAAATCGCCGCGCGCGCCATCGGCTATGCCGATGAGATTGGCCGCTTCCTGGAACTCGCCGGCACCTCCGACCGGATGCAGGTCGCGGCCTTCCTCGACATGCTGATCGGCCTGTCGCTGCTGAATGCCGCCTCGACGCTCGCCGTCGCGCTGCTCCCGCCGCGCACGCCAGCCGACATCGCAATCCGCCAGCGGGTTCTCAACGACATCATAACCGCTGGCGGCGGCGATGTGGGCCTTGCCGAGGCCGCACGGCAGGCCTTCGCTCATGACGGGACGATCCTTCCCGATGCGATCGCGACCGAACTGGCGGCTCCCGCCGTTCCCGCGACGGGTGAAGGGCTTGATCAGCGCCCGGCCATGCTCGGCCTCGAACAGGGCTTGAGCCTTGCCGCCTTCGTCCGGTCGCTGGCCCCGTCGCGCTCGCTCATCGCGCGCGCCGCGCTGCAACTGGACGATGCCGATCGGTTCGCAGCCGCGATCGCGCAGGGAGATCTCGACATGGAGGCGCTCGACCGGCTCCGGCGCGCGGATGCGGGAGCGACCCTGCTGGCGACGGCCGACCTGGCGCGCGCTTGCCTGATCGCGGCGCTCGCGCCCGATGACCAGACGGTCCGGCCGCTCGTCGCAGAGCAGATGGCGCGGCTGAGTGAACCGCGCCTGCGCGACATCGTCATGCTCGCCGGACTGATGGCCGAGCGGCTGAAAGAGCTTCGGCGGATGCAGCGTGAAACAGCAGGTGGGATCCGCGTGATCTGACGACTCTTAGTTGCCCGACTGGGAGCCAGTTCGAGGTGGAAGGGGCGGCGCCGAAAGGCGCCGCCCCTTTTGCGTTAAACGGCGAGCCGGTTGGAGGTGAAGCGGAGGGAGGCGCTGCGGAAAGCAGTTCACCCCTAAGGAAAAGAGGCTTCGGCCATGATCTCCATCCCTGAAAACGACGCCGGCGCGCGCGATAGCGCAGCCGCTCCCGCCATGCCGCTGGTCCCCGTGGTCGATGAGCTCGAGGCGCTCGAGCTTCTTGCCGACGTCGACGGATCGGTCGTGCGGCGGGCCGCTAGCGTCTGGCGAGACCGTCCGTCGCTGTTGCCGATCCGGGCTCGGGCGCAGTTCCACACGGCTGAACTCGGTCGTCTTCTCAGCCAGGTTCATGAGGGCCTACTCGGCGCGAGCGATGAGGTCCGCGACAGCGCCAGGGCGCTCGCACTCCTGATCAACACGGCCAATGTCGCCACCGTCCTGATCGCACATCGGACCGATGCGGACTATCGGGCGCTCGTTGGATTGCGCCGCGCGATCCGCGCGCAGGCCAAGCGATCGGGGAACGCTGCCGTCCACAACCGGGCGATGCGGATGTGCGGTGGCGAATTTGTCGCCCTGAGCGAAGCGGGGATGAGCCCCGCCAAGCTGCCGCCGGCCGCGCCAAGCGGTCTCGATGCCCGCCCGCGAGAAGCCGCGGTCTATCCGCTCGCGCTGTCGAGCTCTCTGGCGCTCTGGCAAGCGACCGGCGCCGATCCCCGCGACCTGCTCGACGGTGCGCGCGAGTGGCTCGGCCAGATCGACGTCTGGCGCCGGATGCAGACCAAGATCTCCAATCCCGCTCTCTTGGTCGATCCGATCCGCGGTGCCGAACTGCTCGCCTATGCGCGCCTCGCCCGGATCGGACTCTGGCCGGCCCGCGATGCGGAGGAGGTTGCGATCAAGGCCGCCGCGCTCGATCTCATCGGGCCGCGCGACCACGATCCCGATCCCATGCGCGCGGCCGTCTCCTGGGCGAGCGAGCTCGGAGAGATCGTGCCGCCGCGCGACTGACCGGCGCCGGGCAGGGGCTCGACATGTTCGGGGCAGCAGAAGGCGCGACGTTCTCGTCGCGCCTTTCGTCATGGCGAGGAGGGAGGGGAAAGGGCGGACAGGCCGACCCCTCGGGACTCAATCAGACCATGACCGATAACACCGCACCGTCTCTGCGTGATCTCGTCTTCGAGACGGACAGCAAGCCCGTTCTCGACGAACTCGCCGCGCTCGATTGGCTCCTGCCGGAGATGCCGGACGCGTTGGAGCGCCATGCCGCGCTGCTCGAGCGGCTGCCGCCGCTCCTCGACCTGCGCGGAAGGGCGCTTGTGCATGCCCGGGAGTATCAGAGGTTCCTGGCGCTCGCCGAAGCCGATCCCTCGGTCTTGGAGCATCTGGTCGATATCGGCAATGCGCTCGCGCTCCTTGCCCATGCCGGCGAGATCGCGATGCTGCTGGTGCCTCCGGCTTCGCCCGAGGACCATTTCGCCAGGACCATGCTCGCCAAGGAGCGGGGCGAGCAGTATCGCTTCGGCGACGGCGTCCACGATCCTGCACTGATGAAGGGGGCACTGCTGCGGCCCTTCGCCGACCACCATCCGCGTCCCGTCATCGGCGCGCGCATCCCGCCCGGCATGCAGGAGGCTGCTCTGCGCTTCAGCGGCGCCGTGCTGCCGCGGCCCGGCGACAGCGATGCCGGCGGAACCGAGGTCTATCACCTCGAGCATGGACCGGCGCTCGAAGCCTGGTTCGACGATCCCCCCGATCTCGCTCTCCTGCTCGACGAGGCAAGGACCCTGTTCGCGACCATCGAGACCTGGTCGCAGGCCGAACCGCCCGCCCCCTTCTGGTACGGTGCCCGCCGCGGGGCGCTGATCCTTGCCTATGCCCGCCTCTGCCGGATCGGGCTGTGGCCGGCGCGCAGCTCCGACGACCTGATCGTGAAGATGGAGGTGGAGCGGCTCGTCTCGGAGCGCGCCGCCGATCCCGATGCGATGCGGGCGCTGGTCGAGATCGCACTCGGCGTCGGCCGCAGGATCGCCCGGCAGGGACCGCCCTTCGTGACCGTCCTCGGCGGCGTCGAGCTGTGAGGCGGGTCATGAGCAGCAAAATGCCTGACCCGTCCGAGGACGTCGAGGCCGCCTTCGGGCAGAGCTGGCGCGACCATGAGAACCGCGCCCTGCTCGGCCACCTGCGCCGGCAGCGCCCCGACGGCAGGGCAGCCCTCCCGCAGGCGCAGGAGCCGGCCCCGGTCGGCGAGGCCGCGGCGGCGACCTTGGGCCCCACGATCGAGATCTACGATGCCGAGCGCCTCGCCCGCCGTCTCGGCCAGGGCGATGGCTTCGTCGGCGATCCCGCCGAGAGCGGCAAGGGCGAGGATGCCGGCGACGCCCGCCAGATCAGGCTCTGGACCCGGATGCAAGGAGATGAGCGGGGTCCCTGGCGCAAGCTCGTCATCCCGGACGCGGTCATGATCGCGCGCATCGCGGGCCTGGACGCGATCTGTCCGCACTTCAGCGAGGTCACGGCCTGGATCGTCCGGGCGGCGGGGTTGAGCGCTGCGACCGGCACGCCGCTGCGGCTCGATCCAGCCGTCGTGGTCGGACCGCCGGGAACGGGCAAGACCTTCTATGCCCGCAAGCTCGCCGAGGCGCTGGGCGTCCCTTCCGAGGTCATCGCGATGAACCTGATGACCGACCGCGGCTCGGCCTTCTCCGGGCTGACCCCGGTCTGGCGGTCGTCGGGGCCGGGCAAGGTCGCCAAACTCCTCATCGAGGGCAGCCATGCCTCCCCGCTGATCGTCATCGACGAGATCGAAAAAGCCTCGCCGATCAACCCGAGCGAGACACCGGAGAACGTCCTGCACTCGCTCCTCGAGCGCGAGAACGCCGCCCGCTTCGTCGACGAGTTTCTCGATCTGCCGATCCGCGCCGACCACATCTTCTGGTTCGCCACCGCCAACAGCCTCTCGCCGCTCTCGCCCAGCATCGTCGACCGTCTAATCGTGTTCCAGGTCGCGCTGAAGCCCGATGAGATGCTGGCGATCCAGAAAAGCCTCTTCCACGAGGCCAACCTGCGCGTCGGACAAAGCTTCGCCGAACCCGGGGCGGCGCTGTTCAAGGCCATCGCCGGCCACAACCCGCGCACGCTCTCGCGCCTCTGGCCCATCGCCATGGGCTTCGCCTGCGAGGCCGGGCGGCGCGATCTCGACATCGCCGACATCCGTCAGGCCGAGCAGGTTCTCATCGGCGGGAAAGAGGGCGCGAGGAGGCCGATCGGGTTCATCACGCCAAAGCGCAAGGACGAAGGGGAGCGGGGGTGAGGGTGAGAACGGGAATGCCCCCGGGAAGCCCGAGACGACAGAAAGATCAGGATCATGAAGACCAGGACCACGCCCGCCATCCGTTCGAAGCGCCCGATCGGCAGCCGGCTCTTGCCGGATGGCTCGGCCGGCGCCATCACCCAATGGTTCCCGACGCAATGGCCGCGGATCGGCGGGAAGACGCTGCTGCCTCTCGCCAACGATGCCTTCAACGGAACGCGTTTCCTCGCGGCCTATCAGCCGGGCAAGCTCGTCTTCATGTATGTCGCCGGCTGCGGCGAGGACCACAGCATGCCGACGGTCGGGACCGGCCTGCTTGGCCTCGCCCGCCGCCTCAGGATGCCGCTCCACAAGGTCTCGGTCACCGCGCAGGTCCATCTGCGAGACCGCTTCCGCGAGCTCAACGCCGATCGCTATGGCGCACTCACCACCAGCGCCGACGGCTACCCCTGCAGCGATCTCGGGTACGACAACTGGATGGGGCAGCACATCCTGCCGAACAGCAAGCCTCTCGATGGATCGCCCGTCGTGCTCGCCGAGCGCTGCCTCGCGGTCCGGCTTCCGGCCGACCTCTCGATCCGCGAGTTCGACAAGCGCCTTCACGCTCGCATGCGCAACGCCGCGCTCAATCCCTGGCTTGGGAGCCAGGCCGGCCAGGCGCACTGCCGGCTGATCGGCATCGCGCCGGAAGAGGCGATGCGCGCCACGGCCTACGGCTTCGGCGCGATCATGCGCGCGAGCCAGGCGCAGGAGTTCTACGTCTTTCGCCCGAAGGGCTTCGATGCCGACCGCCTCATCCGCATCGCCGAGCGCATCATCCATGACCATGTCGTCGCGCCGGGGCGGCAGGCGACCGCGGGGTGGAAGTCCAGGGCGCAGGGGTTCGGGCAGGCGTTCAAGGGTTCAGCCGGCACCTCAAACAAGATGCCGCGCTCGACCCAAGTTGGTAACAGCTAGGTCACAATTCGCATGGGGCTGATCGCTTTCAACAATGCGTCGATCTTTGGTCCATAATTCAACGCCTGAACCGCGGAATCAAGCGTCGGCAGATCGAAGCCCGCCCCATAGCCGCTTGTTGTATCAGACACATCGTGGCCGAGCACCTCTTGCATGACTGCATAGAGCGGCTTGGCCTGGTTGCGGAACTGATCGGTGACGCGATGACGAAAGCTGTGAAAGGTCTTGTTTTCTTCCACAGGTACAAACTTTCGCGCGTAGCGTCCCCACCACTTGCTGAACCCGTGCGTGATCTTCCCGCGATAGGGAGTCAGCAAGGGAAAGAGCCGAACCGCCCCGGCCTTCCGTTGCGCAGCAACGTAAGTCAACAACCCGAGCTCGATCAGACGCTGGTGGACGGGGACCTTGCGCCGGGATGACTTGGTCTTCCGATGCGTCTCCTGGCCAGGCGTGTCGTCGATCGTCTCCATGTCGAAGTAGTGGATTCCGTCTTGGCTGCGGATATCGGCTGTCCTCAGCTGGCCGATCTCTTCCAATCGGGCTCCGCTGTACATCGAGATCAATGGCAGCCACTTCTGTGCCTCACCTCCGCCCGCTGAATATCGCTTCCCTTTCGCAAAGACGGCCGAAAGCAAGAGCTTCTCTAAATCTCGATCGGCATAGGGCTGACGCTCAATGATCTCGCCTTCCTTGAGCTTGAATTTTGTCCCAGCGCAGGGGTTAGATGGGATTTCATCGTGATTCAGCGCGACAGCGAGGATCGCGGAAATCGCACCAATTGCTTTGTCGTTGATCGTGCTCCGCGACAAGAGCTTCGCCCGTTTCTTCGCCGCCCATTCCTGGATGGCTTCGACATTGGCCTCCCGGAGATCGGCCGGCACATTCCGCGGGAAGAGGCTCAACCCGTCGCGATAGGCAAGAACGTGCTTCTTCGTGATCGAGCGGATCGACAGATTTCCGTTGATGGCGATGAAACGCTCGACATAGACGCCATATTCCTCTGCCGTCTTGTCGGCGGGCTTCTGCTGAACTTTCCAAGCCTTGTAGGCATCCCGCAACTTCGAACCTTCGTCTGGGTCTGGAAGCTTCAGAGGCGCGATCGGAACCGGTGTCTGGACGGGCTTGCCATCCAGTCGCGCGAGCACGTCCTGATGGGCTTCCATGCCTGACCTTAAGAGGGCAAGGACAAGCCGTCGGCGATCCGGATGCACGCGCGGGATGGTGACGCCGTTTTCGGCGAGAACGGCGTCGATCTCGTTCTCTCCGACAGCATCGTCGAGCATCTGCTTGATCGCGCGTGCGCTGGCCTCCGAATGCCCGTCGGCGGTCAGCGAGGCGAGCCTCGGAACGAGAGACGAGCCGTCGTAGTCCACGGTTTTCATGTCCTCCAGACCGCGCGCCAGCACTCCGAGTTCACGCTCATGCGCTTCTCGCCGGGCCGCCCGGACGGCACCAGGATCGTCCTTCGACCAGCCAGCCTCCTCCAAGACGATCTCCGTCTGGTCGGCGAGCGTGTCGTCCCTCAACACCTCGTCATCATCGCGGCTCAGAATCTGCTGGTAGTACCGCTTCGCCATCGTCTCGATATCCGACGGGGACAGGCCAGTCACCGCGCGGGGCGTTTCGGGACGCTTCGATCGGACCTGCCGAAGGCGCGCGACCTCGATAATGTCCTCGACTTGCGGATGAATGTCGAACCAGCGCTTGCGCGCGAGGGCGATGTCACGCGTGCCCAGCGCGATCTTGATCGTGGCGCGTCCGCCAACCGCACGTCGCTCGCCCGTCCATGGCAACGCGACCTCTCCCGCTGCAGCAGCCCGAAGCGCAGGCGGGATGTTGCGGAAATAGGTGAAACCGCCTTCGGCGCGTTCGACGAGAAACGGATTTCCGTTGGCGTTGATGCGGCCCATCCGGCACCTCCAGAGCGCCGGATTCTAACCAGGATTCTTACCAGAATTCCTACCAGCCGTCGCAGCGAGGCCAAATCTCGCATAAAAACGCTGAAAATTCAAGGATTTCCGGCAAAAATGGCGCTCCCTAGGGGACTCGAACCCCTGTTTTCGCCGTGAGAGGGCGACGTCCTAGACCGCTAGACGAAGGGAGCAGCGCTGGCCGAGGGCGCCTATGTAGTCGGACAACCGCGCCGCCGCAACAGCTTTTTGCACGGCGCCTGCATAAAGATGTCCGGACGGCGCCAAGCCTCGCGGAAAGCCGTGCAGATCTTCGATAAATCCATGGAGACACCTGTTGTGAGCAATGCTGGCAAGGACCCTGCTGACCCGCGCGATGCGGCCAAAAGCGCCTAGGCACTGTCTCAAACGGATGCGGCAGATGCTGCTCGAAGACGAGCCACGCCCTCGGATGGCCTGGATCTGGCGGCTGATCCCAGGTTGCCCTTCGCTGCAGGAAGCCCGATGCTGGCGCGGTCTTGGCCGACACGCGCTCGGCTGCTTGCGGCGATCGGATAACGACCACCATGCCCGAATGGCGGATCGACGGGCCGGATGATGAGGCCGGGCCCGGCTCCGGGCGCGCCCTGCCCGCGGTCGGCGCAGCCGGGATCTCGCGATCGGCCACGGCCCTTCTGCATGAAACCGCGGCACGCCTTCGCCTGTCGCTGCGCACCAGCCTGCGCGGACTTGTCGGCATCGTCTACCCGCCAACCTGCATAGCCTGCCAGGCAGCCACCGGCGAGGCGCAGGCGCTGTGCCCGGCCTGCTGGCGCGGCATCGGGTTCATCGAGCGCCCCTATTGCGAGCGCTTGGGCACGCCGTTTCCCGTCGACCTTGGCACGGGCCTGCTCTCGCCGGCCGCGATCGCCGACCCACCGGTCTTTGCACGGGCCCGGGCCGTCTGCCGCTTCGACGGCACGGCGCGCGAACTGGTCCATCGCCTGAAATATGGTGACCGCGTAGAGCTGTCGCTGACCCTCGGCCGAATGATGGTGCAGGCGGGACGCGAACTCATCGCCGATGCCGGACTCGTCCTGCCCGTGCCACTCCATCGCACCCGTCTCTGGCGCCGGCGTTTCAATCAGGCCGCAGCCCTGGCCCGGGCCGTCTCCCGCGAAACCGGCCTGCCGCTTGCCACCACGGCCCTGACGCGAATCAGGCGGACACGGCAGCAGGTCGGGCTGACGCGCGCCCAGCGCGCCGAGAACCTGCAGGGCGCTTTCCACGTGTCGGCAGCGATGCGCAGCCTCGTCGAAGGCCGGCGCATCCTGCTGGTCGACGACGTGCTGACCACGGGTGCGACGGTCAATGCCGCGGCGCGCGCCCTGCTGAGAGCCCATGCGAGCGCCGTCGACGTGCTGACCTTCGCACGGGTCGTGACGGATGGCCGGGAAATCACTACATGAGGGGCATCGCAACGAGAGACGCTTCCTGATGCCGCCGGTCACGATCTACACCACTGCCTGGTGCCCCTATTGCAAGGCGGCCAAGGCGCTGCTGACGCGCAAGGGGGTGGCCTTCACCGAGATCGATGTCGATGGCAACCCGGAGCTGCGCCAGGCAATGACGGCGCGAGCCGGCGGGCGCACCTCGGTTCCGCAGATCTTCATCGGCGAACAGCATGTCGGCGGCTCCGACGACATCCATGCCCTCGATGCCCGTGGCGAGCTCGACAAGCTCCTGGCGGCCTGACACCCCTTGGCGGATCCATTTGCCTTGATGGCCCCGCGCCACCATCTATGACGCCATGATCCGTTACGCCCTCATCTGCGACAGCGCCCATGAATTCGAAAGCTGGTTCGCCTCCTCGGCCGGCTTCGAGGATCAGGTGAAGCGCGACTTCGTCACCTGTCCGATCTGCAACAGCGCGAAGGTCGAGCGCGCGATCATGGCACCCAATGTCGCCCGCAGCGATCTCGGCCCGAAGGCGCCGCAGCCGGCGCCGGAAGCTTCCGCCCCCGCGGCAGCGGCGCCTGCGCCGGTCGCTCTGATGAGCGAGAAGGAAAAGGCCTTCCGCGAGGTGGTGGCTGCGCTGCACCGCCATGTCAGCGAGAATGCCGAGCATGTCGGCAGGCGCTTCGCGGACGAGGCCCTGAAGATCCATCACGGCGAGGCGGAAGAGCGCGCGATCTATGGCGAGGCAACGCCGGACGATGCCCAGATGCTCCATGAGGAAGGCATCGACTTCCTGCCGCTGCCACGCCTGCCGGGTTCGGGGAACTGATACCCGCCTTCGCCGGTTCTGATCACGAAACCGCGCTCGCAGCGACTTTCGCCGGTGCCGACATGACGGTTTTGACAGCTTGTGCGAGGCCGCCCGGAGGAAAATTTTCGGTGCGGCACCACAGCCTTTTCCGTTTTGGAACAAGGCGCTGTCAGCCAGGCATCTCCCTCGGGGAGACGCGGAGGGGTCGCCTATGCGCCCTTCCCCCTTCCGTCTCGGATTAACTTTCTGTTAAGGAATTCGCGGTTCCTTGCCGGCAATCCCGGTTCGCCGCCCTCGGCGACCATGGGTCCGGAACTCTGGAGATTGCCACATGAAGCGGATCGCGATCGCTGCGCATGGTCTTTTCTCCGGTGAGAAATCCCGGCATGGCAGCAAGGCGATCCCGCTTCTGATTGCGCTGGCGGCCCCTGCTCTCGGCGCCTGCAGCATGTCCACCGTCGAGACGGCCTCGACCTCCGCAGCGGCAGCTCCTGCCGTGAAGGAACCCGCCAAGGCCCGCAAGCTCGCGGTCGCGCTGGCCAAGTCCGATCCGCGCGAGAAGGAATGCCTCGTCCGCGCGATGTATTTCGAATCGAACCGGTCGAGCGAGTCGGGCCTGCTCGGCGTCGGCACGGTCGTGATGAACCGGGTCGAATCCGCCAAATATCCGGAGACGATCTGCGGCGTGGTCGGCGCTCCCCGCCAGTTCGCCGCCGGCGTGCTGACCCGCCCGATGACGGATAAAGTCCTGCCGAAGATCGAAGCCATCGCGGAAGACATTCTCAACGGCCGTCGCAATGACGCGGTCGGCGCGGCCAAGTACTTCCACATGGCCGGCCTGCGCTTCGGCTACAAGAACATGCGCTACGTAACGGTAGCCGGCGGCAATGCCTTCTACGTCAAGGGCGAACGTCCCGAGCGCCGCCGCATCGAGGAGCCGACGATCCAGCTCGCCTCGGCCTCCACCACCGCCATTCCGCTCACGACAGCGTCTTCGTCGGCCACCACGGCGAGCTCCTTCGCCTCGGCCCCGCTCGCCTTCGCACCCGAGGCGCCCGCGCCGAAGCTGCCCACGCTCGAAAGCCCGATCGTGACGCTGATCAAGAACGCGCCGCTGCCGCCCGGCCGGCCGCTCGATCTCGACCTGCCCAAGGCGCCCCTGCGCGCCTTCGTCGCGCCGCCCAGGGACGACCGCCGCGTGGCGCTGCTGTCGACGGCGGATATCCGCGGCAGCCTCTCGTCGCGCTCACGCTGAGCGCGCGCACCTCGCCAGACATTCCATGGCCCTCATCCTGAGGTACCGCGTCAGCGGCGTCTCGGGATGATCCAGATGGCTCATGAAGCATCCTTCGAGACGAAGGCCTTGCGGCACCTCGAGATGAGGGCTGAACGAAAAATCGCGTCAGCCTATCGTCGCACGGGACATCGCCGAAGCTCTGGCGTTATCTTCGCCGCAGTGCAACATTCAGATTGCTCTGCAATACGGGGAGACGCCATGACCGCGACGGAACGAGGCGGCCGGGAAACGGCTCAGCGCGACAAGCCGTGGATCTTCCGGACCTATGCGGGCCATTCCGACGCGGCGGAATCCAACAAGCTCTACCGGACCAATCTCGCCAAGGGCCAGACCGGCCTCTCCGTCGCCTTCGATCTGCCGACGCAGACAGGCTACGACCCCGACCATGTTCTGGCGCGCGGCGAAGTCGGCAAGGTCGGCGTGCCGATCTCCCATCTCGGCGACATGCGGGCGCTGTTCGACCAGATTCCGCTAGCGCAGATGAACACCTCGATGACGATCAACGCGACGGCGGCCTGGCTGCTCTCGCTTTACATCGCCGTCGCCGACGAACAGGGCGCCGACCGCAGGCTGCTACAGGGCACGACCCAGAACGACCTCGTGAAAGAGTACCTGTCGCGTGGGACCTATGTCTTCCCGCCGCGCCCCTCGATGCAGCTCACCACCGACATCGTCGTGTTCACGGCCAGCGAATTGCCGAAATGGAACCCGACCAATGTCTGCTCCTATCACCTGCAGGAGGCCGGCGCCTCGCCGGTGCAGGAACTCTCCTTCGCGCTGGCGACAGCCATCGCCCTGCTCGATTCCATCCGCGCCCGGCCCGAGGTCTCGGCGGAGGAATTCCCCGGCACGGTCGGCCGCATCTCCTTCTTCGTGAATGCAGGGATGCGCTTCGTCACCGAGCTCTGCAAGATGCGGGCTTTCGTCGAGCTCTGGGACGAGATCACGCTCGGCCGCTATGGCATTGCCGACGAGGCGATGCGGCGCTTCCGCTATGGCGTGCAGGTCAATTCACTGGGGCTGACCGAGCCGCAGCCCGAGAACAACGTCTACCGCATCCTGATCGAAATGCTGGCGGTGACGCTCTCGAAGAAGGCTCGCGCGCGGGCCGTGCAACTTCCGGCCTGGAACGAGGCGCTCGGCCTGCCGCGCCCCTTCGACCAACAATGGTCGCTGCGCATGCAGCAGGTGCTGGCCTATGAGACCGACCTTCTCGAATTCGGCGACATCTTCGACGGATCGACCGTGGTCGATGCAAAGGTCGCGGCGCTGAAAGCAGCCGCGCTGGAGGAACTCGCCAAGATCGACGACATGGGCGGCGCGCTCGCCGCCGTCGAGAGCGGTTACATGAAGCAGGCGCTGGTCGAGAATGGCGCCCGTCGCATCGAGGCGATCGAGCGCGGCGAGCAGGTCGTCGTCGGCGTCAACAAGTTCACCAACAGCGAGCCCTCCCCGCTCTCGGCCGGCGACGGCGCCGTCGTCACCGTGCCGGATTCGGTCGAGACCGAGGCGATCGCGCGGCTCAAGGCCTGGCGCTCGGCTCGCGACGCGAAGGCGGCCGAGACCGCGCTCGCCGAGCTCGCCAGCAGCGCCCGCGAAAACCGTAACGTCATGCCGGCCTCGATCGCCTGCGCCAAGGCCGGCGTCACCACCGGCGAATGGGCACAAACCCTGCGCGAAATCTTCGGCGAGTATCGTGCTCCGACCGGCGTCGACACGACGAAGCTCGGCGACGCGACCGGCCTCGCCACGGCCAAGGCAGCCGTCGAGAAGGCGACCGAGCGCCTCGGCCGGGCGCCGCGCTTCCTCGTCGGCAAGCCTGGACTCGACGGCCACTCGAACGGCGCCGAGCAGATCGCCGTGCGCGCCCGCGATGCCGGGATGAGCGTCAGCTATGGCGGCATCCGCCAGACGCCGGAGGAGATCGTCAGCGAGGCCCGCGATCAGCAGGCGGACATCATCGGGCTCTCGATCCTGTCGGGCTCGCATCTGCCGCTGGTACGCGACGTCACGGCTCGCCTGCGCGTCGCCGGCATGGACGTGCCCGTGGTGGTCGGCGGCATCATCCCGCCCGATGACGAGAACGCCCTGCGCAACATGGGCGTGGCCCGGGTCTATACGCCCAAGGATTTCGCGCTGGACGGCATCATCGCCGATGTCGCGGGATTGGCGGCAAAAGACAACTGAATCGCGGTCATCCCGTGCGCGCTGCGGCGTGAAACGCCGCTGCGCAGACACGGGATCGTCGCCCGGAAAAGGCGCCTTCTCGCCACGCGGTCCCGTGTCTGCGTCGCAGCACTGCGTGCCCCAATGCGCACGGGATGACGCGCTTCAGACCATCCCCACGCTTTTGAGCTGCTGATACGCCTTCAGAATCTCCTGAAGCGTGCCCTCGCGCGAGCGGTCGCCGCCATTGGCGTCGGGATGAAAGCGCTTCACCAGCTCCTTGTAGCGCGCCTTGATCGCAGCGGAATCCGCCGTGTCGTCGAGGCCGAGCGTGTCCAGCGCCTTGCGCGCGACGATGCCGACGCGCGATTCAGGCTGGGCTGCCTGCTGCTTGTTGCGCGCGCCGAACAGGTTGAAGGCGTCGTGCATGTCGGCGCTGGCCTCGCCATTCGCCTTCCGCCCGCGCTGCGACATCCGCGCCGCCTTGGAGTTGACGCCGAGCTTCCAGGTCGGCCGGTGACCTATCTCCTCCTGCTTGGCGTAGGCGGCCAGCGCCTCGTCATCCATCCCGGCGAAATAGTTATAGGTCGCGTTATAGGCCTTCACATGATCCATGCAGAACAGGAAGAACTGGCCCTCGCGGCCACGGCCCTTCGGCGCGCGGAATTCTCCCCCGCGCGTGCAGCCGGGATGGTCGCAACGCGGCGCGTCGCTCTCCACCGGCGCCTCCGCCTCGGAAGCGCCGATCCTGATGCTGTCGAAGAGGCGTGAGTTGATGTTCATCGTCGACGGGTTATGAGACGCAGGGAGTGGGCCGGCAAGTGCGATGCAACGCACCGCCGAACCGACAGAACAATCATGGCAACGGTGGCGCGATCATGACCTCAATCAGTGAAAGAATCACGCAAAAGCTGACCGAGGCCTTTGCGCCACAGGCGCTCAGGGTCATCGATGAATCGCACCAGCATCAGGGCCATGGCGGCTGGCGCGAAGGCGGCGAGACTCACTTCAGGGTCGATATCGTGTCGGAGGCCTTCGCTGGCAAGAGCCGGCTCGAACGCCATCGCCTCGTCAATGCCGCTCTGGCGCAGGAACTGGCCGATCGCGTCCACGCCCTGGCGATCGCCGCGAAGGCGCCGGGCGAAGGCTGAGCGAGAGCAATTCCAGCAAAGGTGCGAAGCGGTTTCGCGTCCAGGATTGCGTGAAAACAGAAGATCAGAGCTTTCGAGGCGAACCCGTGTTCGCCGAAAATGCTCTAGGCCGGCGCGGAAGCGGCAGCCTTCGGCTCCGCTGGCGCAGCGATATAGATCGCCAGCGCCACAGCGAGCATGGCGCCCATGAAGACGAACAGCCAGCCGAACGTGGCCTGTGCCCCATAGCCATGCCCGTCGAGAGCATTCACCAGCCGGCCAGACAGCCATTGCATCACCCCCGCGCCGCCCATGAAGACGAAATTCATGAAGGTGACGCCGCGGCCGATCTCCTGAGCCGACATGAAAGCGCGTGCATGCGCCATAACCACGGCATAGGTGACGCCGAACAGGCCGATGGCGAGGAGAAGGCCGACCGCAAGACGGGACGATGCCTCGCCCCACAAAGCCAGCGCGAAACAGGCCAGGATCACGGCCACGGCACAGGCGATCACCGTGGGCTTGGCGCCGATCCGCCGATAGAGCGGCAGCACCAGCAGCGCTCCGGCCGCGATGACGCCTCCCATGGCCATGGCCACATAGCTCGTCGCCGCGAGATCGAAACCATATACCGTCTGAAGATAGGGCGCGATCCACAGGCCGCGGATCGAGATCGTGACGCCATAGCTCACGAAGGTGATGGGGAAGATCAGCCAGAGCGGCCGCTTCGCCACGATCTGCCTGATCCCGCCCAGCAGCGAGACATGCCGCTCCGGCGCGTCGGGCAGCGGCGGCGGGTCCTTCAGCAGCAGCATCACGAGCAAGGCTATGAACGCCACGATCCCGGACAGGCCGAACACGGTCGCACGCCAGCCATAGGCCGACAGGAAATAGGCGAGCGGCGCGCCGCTCAGGGGATCGCCGATGGAGCCGAAACCGATCAGGAAGGACGACATCGTCGCGAAATGCCGGGGCGAATAGAGCCGCGCGGCCAGATAGAAGCCGGACATCAGGATCGGCGCGCAGCCGATGCCGATCAGCGCCAGCGCCGTCAGCGCAGTGAGATAGTTGCGCGACAGGCCGAAGATCACCGTCCCGGCGAAGGCGACCAGAAGGAAACCGGCCAGCGTCCGCCGCGGGCCGATCCGGTCGAGCGCATAGCCGACCGGGAATTGCGTAAGCGCGAAGGCAATCAGCCAGGCGGCCTGCAGGCTGCCGAGCTGGCCCTGATCGAGGCCAAGATCCCGTGTCAGATCGCCTGAAATGACGGCCAGGAACGCACGGAAGAACTGGCTCAGGATATAGGCCAGCAGCAGGACGACGAAGCTCGTCACGAAGCGTCGCTTTCGCTTGGCGGCCTGCACTTCGGCAAAGCCCCCGTTCGCAAGACCGGAGCCCGGGCGTTATCCGCCCGGGCAGCCCGCCTCACTTGATCCGTTCGAGCACGGAGACGTAGTTGGCGACCGCCGCTCCGCCCATGTTGAAGATGCCGCCCAGGCGCGGGCTGTCGAGCTGCATGCCTTCCGGCGCTTCGCCGGCGAGCTGCATGGCCGAGAGCACATGCATCGAGACGCCGGTCGCACCGATCGGGTGGCCCTTTGCCTTGAGGCCGCCGGAGACGTTGACCGGCAGCTTGCCGTCCTTCTGCGTCCAGCCTTCCTTGATGGCCCGCGCCCCGTCGCCTTCCTTGGTCAGGCCCATCGCCTCGTATTCGATCAGCTCGGCGACGGTGAAGCAGTCATGCGTCTCGACGAAGGAGAGGTCGTCGAGCGTCACGTTCGCCTTGGCCAGCGCCTTCTTCCAGGCGAGCACGCCGCCCTCGAATTTCAGGATGTCGCGCTTCGACATCGGCAGGAAATCCTGGACATGGGCCATGCCGCGGAAGCCGACGGCCCGGCGCATCCTGAGGGCGGTTTCCTCGTCGGCCAGCACCAGCGCCGCGGCGCCATCCGAGACCAGCGAGCAGTCGGTGCGCTTCAGCGGGCCGGCGACATAGGGGTTCTTCTCGCTCTCCTCGCGGCAGAAGGCGTAGCCGAGATCCTTGCGCATCTGCGCGTAGGGGTTGGCGACTCCGTTCTTGTGGTTCTTCGCCGCGATCATCGCGAGCGCGTCGGACTGGTCGCCATGGCGCTGAAAATAGGCAGCCGCGATCTTGCCGAAGACGCCGGCGAAACCGCCCTGCACCTCGCTGTCCTCCGGGAGATAGGAAGCCTTGAGCAGGTTCTTGCCGATCTCGGGGCCGGGTGTCTTGGTCATCTGCTCGACGCCGACGACGAGCACGACCTTGGCATCACCCGCCCGGATCGCGCGGACGCCCTGATGTACGGCGGCCGTACCGGTGGCGCAGGCGTTCTCGACCCGGGTCGTCGGCTTGAAGCGCAGCGCCGGATCGGCCTGCAGTACCAGCGACGCGGTGAAGTCCTGGGCCGAGAAGCCGGCGTTGTAATGGCCGAGCACGATCTCGTCGACATCGTCAGCAGTAATGCCGGCATCGACGAGGGCTTCGGTCGCCACCCGCACGATCAGGCTTTCGACGGTCTCGGCATCCTGCTTGCCGAACGGTGTATGGGCCCAGCCGACGATCGCAGCGCTCATGGCGAAATCTCCCTTACTGTGCAGCTACACGTTATTTTGGCAGCCTTGTGCCACCCGGCAAGCCGGCATCCGCGCATGGTGGCCGTGCGCCGATCGGCTGTCAGGGCTTCTGCCTCCAGCACTAGCCGCCCCACACGCTCATCGCAACGCCAGCGAGAGCAGCAGCCCGACCCCGCCGACGATCATCGCCATGCCCAGCATCTCGCGCCGGCTCGTCCCCTCCGCGAACAACTTGCGCGAGGCGATCTGCGCCAATGGCACCTCGATCAGCGCCAGCGTGCGGACATTGGCGGCGGTGGTGAGCGAAAAGCCGATGAACCAGAACTGCGAGGCGGCGGCGCCGAGGAAGCCCGCCGAGAGCGAGCGGCGCCAGCTCTTCAGGCTGAGGATCAGCGCCTGCCGGTCGGCAATGAGCATATAGATCACCAGCAGCAGGGTCTGGAGCCCGAGACCGAGCACGAGGATGGTCGAGGCGCGGATCAGGAACTCGCCCTCCGGCAGCGCCTGGATGCCGCCACGGAAGCCGATCGCCGAGAGCGCGAAGAAGGCGCCGGAAACGATGCCGAGCACGGCTGGGCGCAGGCCGGCGCGGGTCAGTTTCTCGCCGGGCTTCCAAGAGACGACGATCACGCCCGCCGTCGCGATGGCGATCGCCAGGAACTTCATCGGCGTCAGCGCATCGCCGAGCAGCAGGGCGCCGAACAGCGCGACCTGCACCGGCTCGGTCTTGGTATAGGCGGTGGTCACCGCGAAGGAACGCTCGCGCATCGCCGCCAGCATCAGGGCGGTGGCTGCGATCTGCGTCAATGCGCCCCAGAGCGTGTAGCCGAGCGAAGCCATGCCGATCGCCGGCGGCAGGCGTTGCAGCCCGAGGCAGGCCAGCGCCAGGAACAGCATGGCGAAGGGCAGGCCGAACAGAAAGCGTACCTGCGTGGCGCCGACCACACCGATAGTCTCGGTGAGCGATCGCTGCGCCAGGTTGCGTGCGGTCTGCAGGAGCGAGGCGGCGATGGTCGCCGGTATCCAGAGAAGGCCGAAAGCCACGCGACAAGCCCTAGAAAAGCGAAGGAACCCGTCGCTTGTGGACCGGCCGCCGCAGCTAGGCAAATCGCTCCGCAAGGGGTAGGTATGCATTCACGGGCGGGCGATTGTGGCGGCCGTCTCGAAATTGCCGCATGCGTCGCGTTGAACCCTGCGCCGTCGCTATCCGCAAGATACCACCCGCCCGCTTCGAGCAAGACAGGTTCAGACCCGCCCGATGATCGCTTCCCGCCTCGCAGCCGCCCTTGTTCTCGGTGCCGTCCTGTCGGGGCCGGCCTATGCCGGCACCAGCCTCGTCGTCGATGCCTCCAGCGGCGCCGTGCTGTCGAGCGAGAACGCGAACCAGGCCTGGCGCCCGGCCTCGACCACCAAGATGATGACGATCTATCTCGCGCTGAAGGCGGTGCGGGAGGGGCGTCTCGGCCTGGAGACGGCGATCCCGGTCTCGAAGCTCGCCGCCAGCCAGCCGCGCGTGAAGGTTTATGCCAAGCCGGGGTCGGAGATCACGCTCGACAACGCGCTGCGCATCATGATGGTGAAATCGGCCAACGACATCGCCTATGTCGTGGCCGAAGGCGTCGGCGGCGACGTCCCGAGCTTCGTCGCCATGATGAACGCGGAGGCGCAGCGCCTCGGCATGCGCGACACCCGCTTCGTCAATCCCAATGGCTGGGACCATCCCGACCAGCAGACCAGTGCCCGCGACCTCGCCGTGCTCGCCATGGCGCTGATGCGTGATTTCTCGCAGTATTCCGATTACTGGGGCACCTCGGCCGTGCAGCTCGGCAAGCAGATCATGCCCAACACCAACGGGCTGGTCGGGCGCTATTCCGGCATCGGTGGCATGAAGACCGGCTTCACCTGCGCCTCCGGCTTCAATGTCGTCGCGACGGCGAGCCGCGGCGGACGCACGCTGATCGCCGTCGTGCTTGGCTCGACCTCGGGCACCGACCGCACCGTGAAGGCGGCCCAGCTCCTCGACGAAGGCTTCGCCGCCTGGGGCGGCACCGGCTACAACGTCGCCTCGATGCCGCCCAGCGGCACCCGCGCGCCCAATATCTGCGACGAAGTCCGCAATCGCGGCGGCGGCGTCGCTCTCGCCGATGATGCCGACATCTCGGGCCCGATCGCGGCCGGCATGTCCACCGGCGACGCCAATTCCCCCGATGGCGGGCGCTTCGCCATCTTCAACGCCCAGTCGGCCCCGCAGGCGTCCGGCTCGGTCGCGACCCGCTCACCGCGTGGACGCATCGTGCTCGGCCCCCGTGCCGAGACCGTCCCGGTACAGGTCTCCTTTGGCCGCAGCCCCGGCTCGGCCTCCGCCCCGCTCGCGGCCAACGCGACGACTCAGCCGAGCTCGCGCGTCGCGCGCGGCACGCCGACCATCGAGCCGGAGGCCCCCGTCGCTGCCGGCCTCGTCGTGCCGCCGGCCCGCCGCACCGCCTCGAGCAATGGCGCGATCCCGCGCGGCACCACTGCCTTCGCCCCTGCGAGCGCGCCAGTGCAACCTTCGACCGATGCCTTCGAGGGCGGCCCGCTGCGTCTGCAAGGCTCCGTGCAGCCCGGCGCCGCCAATGCAGCTAGCCTGCGCCCCGGCGCAGCCGCGGGCATCAAGCCGGCTGCGCGCAATGCCCAGCCCGACAAGGCACAGGCCGCCAAGACCCAGCCGGCAAAGACACAGCCGCTCAAGACCCCGCCGGCCCGGACCGTTCCGGCTAAGCCGAAGCCCTCCCAGGCCGCCGTGAAGCCGCCGGCCGGAAAGCCCGCGGCCGGAGCCAAGGCCAAGCCCGCCAACGACGCCTGAGGCCTGATTGGATCTGGGGCGCTCTGACCGCGACCGAACCGACGCACGCCAGGGCCTGTTCCTGGCGCTGGCTTCGGCCGCCGCTTTCGGCACCAATATCGTCAGCGCCCAGATCGCCGGACAGGCAGGCCTCAGCGGGCCACTCCTCGTCTTCTACCGCGTCCTTCTGATGCTCGTCCTCGTCGGCGGCGCCGCGTTCTTCTGGCGCGCCTCGATTGCGCTGAAGCGCAGCGAGCGACAGCCGGTCCTGCTCTTCGGCCTGGCGACAGCGCTGGTCGGCATCGGCTATCTCTCCTCGGTTGCCTTCGTTCCGGTCTCTGTCGCGGCGGTGGTGTTCTATACCTTCCCGGTCCTGATCGTGCTGGCCGAGCCCTTGCTGACCCCGGCCCCCTTCCGGATCGACCGGCTGGCGGTCGCGCTCGCTGCTTTCCTCGGCATCGCCCTCGTCGTCGGGCCTGACCTGCACGGGCTTGATCCGCGCGGCCTCGCCCTCGCCATGCTCGCGAGCGTCAGTGCGGCCGCGCAGTTCTTCGCAGCCGCCCGCTGCGCCGAGACGCCGACCTTGCCCAAGCTGTTCTGGTCGCATGTCGTCATCCTGCCTGTGACGGCGCTGGTGCTGCTCGTCACCGGCGGCTTCCTCCCGCCGCAGACCTTCATGCTGGCCCCCATCGCGGTCGCCATCACCTATGGCGGCTATGTCGTCGGCTTCCTCTTCCAGATCCTGGCGCTGGCCCGCATCGCGCCCGGCCCCGCCGGCCTCGCCTTCTGCGCCGAGCCGGTCTTCGCCGTCATCATCGCCGCCTTCGTTCTCGCCGAGCGTCTCGGCCCTCTGCAATATGCCGGCTGCGCTCTTGTCATCGCCGCCATCGCCACTAATGTAATATTAGAACAAACGAGGCGGGGCACCGTGCCTGCCTAGATCATCCCGCGCCCTTCGTTGGCGGAGAAGATGATCGATCCGATTGATAGGACATCGGATAAGTCCGATGTTCTCGAGGCTCCGCGACCATGTCTGGCGACCCTGCCCGCCCCCTCCCCGTGCCACTCACGCTGCTGACCGGCTTCCTCGGCGCCGGCAAGACCACCTTGCTGAACCGCCTGCTGAAGGACCCCGCGCTGGCCGGCACGCTCGTCCTCGTCAACGAGTTCGGCGAGATCGGCCTCGACCACCTGATGATCGAAGGGGTCGAGGAGAACATGATCCTCCTCGAATCCGGCTGCCTCTGCTGCACCATCCGCGACGACCTCATCGTCACGCTGGAGGACCTGCTGCGCGGCCGCGACAATGGCCGCATTGCTCCCTTCTCGCGCCTCGTCATCGAGACGACCGGCCTTGCCGACCCCGCGCCGATCCTGAACGTCCTGATCAACCACCCCTATCTCGCGATGCGCTTCCCGCTCGATGGCGTCGTCACGCTGGTCGACGCCGTCAACGGCATGGCGACGCTCGATGCCCATGAGGAAGCGCGCCGGCAGGTTGTCGCCGCCGACCGGCTGGTGCTGACGAAAACCGACCTCGCCGCCCCGGAAGCCATCGCCGCCCTGCACGAACGGCTCGGCAATCTCAATCCCGGCATCGCCATCCTCGCGCCAAACGCACCCGCCAACGACCTGATCGGCGCCGGCCTCTACGATCTCGCGAAGCAGCCACAGGCGCTACGCCACTGGCTGGCCGAGGACGCGCTGCCCGGGCACCACCACCATGATCACGACCACCACCACGGACACGACCATACCCATGGCCAGGACCCGCATGACGTCAACCGCCACGACGCCTCGATACGCGCCTTCGTCCTGACCGCGGAGCAGCCGGTCGCCCGCACCACCTTCGACCTGTTCTGGTCCCTGCTGCGCTCGATCCATGGTCCACGCCTGCTGCGGCTCAAGGGGCTGGTGGACATCGCCGGCGAGCCCGGCCGGCCGCTGCTGGTCCATGCCGTCCAGCAGATCCTGCACCCGCCGATCCAGCTCGACGCCTGGCCGGATGCGGACCACCGCTCCCGCCTCGTCCTGATCGTGAGGGATATCGAGCAGGACACGGTGCGCAAGCTCTGGTCCGCCTTCCTTGGTCAGATGTCTGAGCAGCCGCAGCCCGCCTGACCTGTCGGCCCGTTTCTTGAACCCAGCCCTGCGAGTGGCAAGGCGCGCCGGCGCGCCTTGCCATTCCGACACAGCCATGCGTCGGAACGATCCAGGAAGGGTGCGGGCAGATGAGCACGATCACGGCTCTTGCGGCGACCGACGGCATCGCGGCGGCGAACCGGCCACCGATCCCGCTTCCCCCTCCGAACTCGACCATCCATAGCGAGCTGCGCTCGCTCGGCGCCTGCGACACCATCCGTCCGGAATGGAGCGATCTCGCCGACCGCGCGCTGGAAGCCAATCCTTGCCTCGAGCCGGGCTTCGCGCTCGCCGCCGCGCAGCATCTCGTCTCCTTCCGCGATACCCAGCTCATGCTGCTCTGGCAGGGCGACCCGGCCTCGGAGCGACGCCGCCTCGTAGGGCTCGTTCCCTGCCGGACGCGCCGCCATCTCCTCGCCCCCGACACGCTGGAGGGCTTTGCCGATCCGCGCCTGCTGAACGGCACGCCGCTGCTCGACCGCACCTTCGCCGTCCCCGCGCTCGCCGCCTTCCTGCGTGGCTGGCGCGCGCGCAGCCATGGCGCCGAAGCGTTCTCCCTGTCAGGGATCGACCTGACCGGCGCTTTTGCCACCACGCTCGCCCGCGTCGCCGACGGCCATGGCGTGGCCCTGGGCTGGCAGCCCCTCGTCGGGCGCCGGCTCGAACTGCCTCCGACCGCGCGGATCGCCGCCTCGGAGGAGACCTTGCGGGACAAGGGCCGCCTGATCCTCGCCGAGGCCATGAACCGGGCGGACCGGCGCGATGCCGTCGAGATCCTGCTCGCGCTCGAAGCTACCGGCTCGCGCGGCCGGGCCGGCAAGGCGACCTTGCAGAACACGCGCGAGGTCGGCTTCCTGCGCAGCATGAGCCGCGATCTCGGCCGGCAGAAGCTCTGCCGCATCGCCGTGCTGGTGCTCGACGACCGGCCGATCGCAGCCGCGCTCACCCTTGGAAAAGGTAGCTCCTGCTGGCTCTATCACGGTGTCGGCGACGAGGCCTATGCGGCGCTGGAGCCTCTGCCGATGCTGCTTGCGATGATGCGCAAGGCACAGCCCTCCCGGCAGATCCTGTTGCCCGGCGGCCTGCCGCTGTTCGGCGCCCGCGACCAAGCCTTCGGCACGATCAGCCTGACCCGGCGCCCGCAGCAGCGCATGCACCGGCCGGCCGACCTGGCGATACGCATGCGCGAACGTCTCGCGCGCGCGCTGTTCAGGCCTCGGCCCGCAGCAATCGACGGATGATCTTGCCGGTCGTCGTCAGAGGCAGCTCGTCCCGGAAGGCGATCTCGCGCGGATACTCATGGGCGGACAGCCGCGCCCGCACGAAGCCCTGAAGCTCCGCAACCAGGTTATGCGAACCGTCATACCCGGGCTTCAGCACGACGAAGGCCTTAACGATCTCGGTGCGCAGCGGATCGGGCTTGCCGACGGCAGCGGCCAGCGCCACCGCCGGATGGCGCAGCAGGCAATCCTCGATCTCGCCGGGCCCGATGCGATAGCCCGATGAGGTGATCACGTCGTCGTCGCGGCCGATGAAGCGGACATAGCCGTCCTCATCCTCGACGCCCTCGTCGCCGGTCGTCATCCAGTCGCCGACGAATTTCGCCGCCGTCGCTTCCGGGTTGCGCCAATATTCCAGGAACATCACCGGATCGGGCCGGCGCACGGCGATCTGTCCCTCCTCGCCGGGCGCGCAGGTCGTGCCGTTCGGTCGGATGATCGCGACCTCATGGCCCGGCACCGCCTTGCCGATCGCGCCGGGACGGCTGACGCCGAGCGCCGCGCTCGACGCCAGCACGAGATTGCACTCCGTCTGGCCGTAGGCCTCGTTAATGGTCAGCCCGAGAGCCTCGCGCCCCCATTCCAGCGTCTCGGCGCCGAGCGCCTCGCCAGCCGCAGCGACCGTACGCAAATTCAGCTTCCAGCGCCCTTGCGGGCTGCCGGCGCCGCGCATCATCCGGAGTGCGGTCGGCGGCACGAAGGCATTGCGGATGCCAAGATCCTGGATCAGCCGGTAGGCCTCCTCCGGCTCGAACCGCGTCACCGGCCGCGCCACCACTGCGACGCCGAAATGCAGCGCCGGCAACAGCATGTTGAGCAGCCCGCCAGCCCAGGCCCAGTCGGCAGGCGTCCAGGCGAGATCGCCCGGCCGCGGCATGAACTCATGCGGCATCTGCACGCCCGGCAGATGACCGGGCAGCACGCGATGGCCGTGCAGAGCGCCCTTCGGATTGCCCGTGGTGCCCGAGGTGTAGATCATCAATGCCGGATCGTCCGGCGTGGTATCGACCGGGGTGAAATCCGGGTTGCCACCCGCCAGCAGTGTGTCCCAACACTCTGCCGCGCCATCGGCGCCGTCGGTGGAAATGCGCAGGGCCAGCTCCGGCAGCGGCTGCGTGATCTCACCAAGCTTCGCGAGACCGGCGGCATTGGTCACCACGACCTTCGCAGCGGAGTCGGTCAATCGATAAGCCAGGGCATCGACGCCGAACAGGGCAGCCAGCGGCACCGCGATGGCGCCAAGCTTGTAGGCGGCGAGATGCGCCGTCAGCACCGCCCGCCCCTGCGGCAGCAGGATGGCGATGCGGTCGCCCCGGCCGACGCCGCGCGCCCGCAGCGCATTGGCAAGCCGGTTCGAATGCTCGCGCAACCAGCCGAAGCTGACGGGCGTCACCTGCCAGTCCTGCGAGACCTCGATGATCGCCGGACGGCCAGGCTCGATCGTGGCCCAGCGATCGCAGACGTCGACGGCGATGTTGTAGCGATTAGGAATGCGCCAGCGAAAGCCCTCGCGCAACGCGGCGTAATCGGTCAGGTCTGGCAGGATCAAGATGGGTGTCCGGTGGGAGGCGCGGCACGATAGGCAGGCCGTTCCCCCCTGTCACCCGCGTCTTGCGTATCATCTCCCAGCGTAACGATGCGCTCAGAACATGCGTTCGCTTGCCGGCGGCAGATAGGCATCCGTGAAGGCGTCGCCTGCCCTTGCCTTGTCGCGGAACGCGCCGGCCAAAGCGAGTTGGTCCAGTGCCTTCGCCCAGCGCTCCCGATCGATCCCGCCAAGACCATGCGCGCGCACATAAGACGTCAGCACGTTGCGCTCGATCACTGCGGCGAGCCTGTCGCGCTCGACTTCGGCCTGTGCGCTCTCGTTGCGGCGCAGGACGAATTGCGCGCCGACGCCCGGATTGACCGCGACATCGCGGATGCCGCGCATCACGGCGCGCACGAGCCCACGCACGGCATCCGGCTTGCTTGCGATCAGCTTGCCAGACACGATCACCGCGCTGCCATAGAGCAGGAGGCCATGCTCTGCCATTTCCATCAGCACGATATCGTCGCCGGGCACGCCACGCGCCCGAAGCGAGACGGCGGTGGAAGGACCGAAGGCGAAGAGTGCATCGATCTCGCCGGAGGCCAGCATCGGCTCGCGCACCGGCAGGCCGATCGTCTCGATCCTGATCTTGCTGTCGTCGATCTTGTTGAGGCTCTTGAAAAGCGGCCATTGCGCGAAGCTGGCATCGATGGCGGCCGTGCCGAGCTTGCGCCCTTCGAGGCTCGCCGGCGCGGTGGTTATCCCCCGGCTCTTGCGGCCGATCAGGGCATAGCCCGGCCGGTCATGGACGATCATCACCGCCTTGAGATCAGCGCCTGGATTCTCGTCGCGGAAACGGATGAGAGCATTGATGTCGCCGAAGCCGGCATCCTGCACACCGGCCGCCATGCGCTGCAGCATGGCGCGTGCGCCATTGCCCGGCTCGATCACGACATCGAGCCCCTCGGCGCCGAAATAGCCCTTGTCCTGCGCCGCCAGGAAAGGCGCCGTCAGCGCGTCGAAACGGCGATCCAGCGCAAAGCGGATGGCGGTGTTTCCCTCCGCATGAGCCGTCCCGCCCCCGGCGAAGCAGGCCAATGCAGCTCCTGCCGCCAATTGTCCGAACCCGCGCCGGCTCGGCATCGAGGAACGAGAGGGCGAAGCGATCGGCATGTCTAGCCTCCGGGCGCCTGGCTGGTTTCGGCACGACACATCCGTGCGTTCAGTCTTCCTGACATCATAAGATGTTGAAATGCCGTCAACACGATGGAAGTTCCGTTACGATTTCTGACCGCAGCCGGCCCTTGGTCCTCCCATCACGCTGGGGGGCCGGCCCATCCTACAGCGAATCAACCTCAGCCCCTCCTGCAAACGAACGAGGGGCCGCAAAGGCCCCTCGTCGGATCGTTCGGTTTTCGGATGAAGCCCTCAGGCGGCCCGGTAACGCGCCAGCCAATGCGCATAGGGCGGCGGCAGGGTCGCCCAGGCCGGGTTCTCGACGCCGAGGGCATGCGCCGCGGCATAGGGCCAGTGCGGATCGGCCAATAGCGGCCGGCCCAGCGTCACCAGATCGACCTTGCCCTCGCGCACCAGCGCGTCGGCCTGCTCGGGCTTGCTGATGTACCAGCTCGTCGAGGCTGGCAGGCCGGCCTCGCGGCGCACCCGCTCGGCGACCGGCGCCAGGAAGGCAGGCCCCCACGGAATCTTCGCCTCATTGGTCGAGAAGCCGACGCTGACATCGATGAAGTCGAGCCCTTCCGCCTTGAAGCGCTTCACCAGCTCGATCGCCTCGGCGAGCGTCTCCTCGTCGCGCCCGTCATATTCGATCACGCCGAGCCGGGCCGAGAGCGGCCGGTTCTCCGGCCAGACCTTGCGGACGGCCACCAGCGTCTCGATCAGGAAGCGGCTGCGGTTCTCGAAGCTGCCGCCATAGGCATCGTCGCGCTTGTTGGCATGCGGCGAGAGAAAGTTCTGCGCGAGATAGCCGTGCGCGAAATGCAGCTTCAACCACTCGATGCCGATGTCGCGAGCGCGTTCGGCAGCCGCGACGAAATCACCGCGCACGCGCGCTATATCGGCAGTGGTCATCGCGCGCGGTACGCGCGGCAGTCCCCCGCCATGTGCAACGGCCGAAGGCGCAATCGTCTCCCAGCCGCGCTCGTCATTGGCCGGGATATGATCGTCGCCTTCCCAGGGCAGGTTGGCGCTGGCCTTGCGCCCGGCATGGCCGATCTGGATGCCGGTGACCGCGCCGGCCTTGCGCATCTCGGCAACGATCGGCGCCAGCGCCTCAGCCTGCCCATCGTTCCAGAGGCCGAGGCAGCCGGGCGTGATCCGTCCTTCCGGCGAGACGCCGGTCGCCTCGATGACGACGAGGCCGGTGCCGCCGCGCGCCAGCCCGGCGAGATGCGCCCGGTGCCAGTCATTGGCGACGCCATCCTGGGCCATGTACTGACACATCGGCGAGGCGACGATACGGTTGCGAAGGGTGACGTCTTTCAGGCTGAAGGGATCGAACAGGCCAGGCATGATGCGGCTCCACACGGGTGGGTTTCTATGTTTCGATAGTTCGATATTTCTCGAACTTTGGCAAGTTCAAAACCCTGTGATAGATTGCAACCCATGCGCCATGCCCGCCTGCCCACCTCCGAAGAGATCGCGCTCGAAGACGTCTTCCATGCGCTGAGCGACCCGTTCCGGCTGGAGGTCGTGCGCCGGCTCGCGGTCGAGGGCGAGCAGAGCTGCCAGGCGCTGGAGGGCGACCGGCCGAAGTCGAGCGTCTCGCATCATTTCCGTGTGCTGCGCGAGGCCGGGCTGATCCGCACCCGCAACGAGGGCGTGACCCGGATGAACGCGCTGCGCCGCGACGATATCGAGCAGCGCTTCCCAGGCCTTCTCGCCTGCGTCGTTCCAAAGCCGAGCGATTGATCCGCTACCGGTTCCGCTTCGCGCGACGCCACCCTATGCTTGCGTCATGAGCCTCCCCTACCGTCCCAATGTCGGCATCGCCCTGTTCAATGCGCAGGGCCTCGTCTTCGCCGGCCGCTCGCATAGCGCCGGCCCCGAGATCGTCCTGCCCGGCTTCGACTGGCAGATGCCGCAAGGCGGCATCGATCCCGACGAGGACATCGTCGCCGCCGCCCGCCGCGAACTGGCGGAGGAGACCGGCGTCACGCAGGCCGATCTTCTGACCGTCACCGATGAATGGTGGAGCTACGATTTCCCGCCCTATGACGGTCCCTGGCACAAGCTCGCCGCTTTCCGCGGCCAGCGCCAGCGCTGGGTCGCCTTCCGCTTCATCGGCAGCGAAGAGGCGATGGATATCGGCAAGCCCAATGGCGACGAGCCGCCAGAGTTCAGCGAATGGCGCTGGCATCCGCTGGCGGAGATGCCGGGGCTGGTCGTGCCGTTCAAGCGGCCGGTCTACGAAAAGGTGGTGCAGGCCTTCGCGGCTTTCGCCGAGGCTTGAATGCAGAGCACGTCATTCTCGGGGCGAAGCGAAGCGCAGACCCGAGAATCTCACGCGGCATGAAGCGCCTCCAATTCCAGAGATGCTGGGGTCGAGCCCGAGCATGGCGCGAGTGTCGGCCGCTCACGAAAAAGGGCCGCTCGCGCGGCCCTTTCCAAATTCTCGAAGCTCAACGGCAGATCACGCCGCCTTGCGCTGCTCGAAGACGTGCTTGAACTCGCGCAACTGCACCAGCGTGTCGTGCAGGCGCTTCTTCTCGTCGTCGTTATGCGAGCCGGCGAGACGGGTCTCGGCAGTCAGGATCTCGGCGTCGAGCACGGCGGTGTCGACATCCTCGAGGAAGCGGCCCTGCTCCGCCAGGATCGTCGTCGAAGCCTGGTTGATCTCGACAAGACCACCGTTGACGAAGAATTCCTTGCCGTTGCTCTCGGTCGTCTGAACGAAGACGATCCCGGCCTTGAGCGTCGCGACCAGCGGCGCATGCCCCGCGAGCACGGTCATCTCGCCCTCGACCGAGGGGACGATGACGCTGACGACATCGCCCGAGAACAGGATGCGCTCCGGCGAGACGAGTTCGAACTTGAAGGTGGCCATCGCCTGTCTTTTCCTCCGACGTCACCCCGATCGCCGGACAGCGCCGGGGGCCATGCCAGATCTTTCAACAATCCATGCCGGGCATGGTTCCGGGCGGCCGAAGCCGCCCGAAAGGAAGAATGCGCGAAGCTTACGCGGCCTCGGCGGCCAGGCGCTGAGCCTTCTCGACGGCTTCGTCGATCGAGCCGACCATGTAGAAGGCCGCTTCCGGCAGGTGGTCGTACTTGCCCTCGACCAGGCCCTTGAAGCCCTTGATCGTGTCCTCGAGCGGGACGAGCTTGCCGGGCGAGCCGGTGAAGACTTCCGCGACGAAGAACGGCTGCGACATGAAGCGTTCGATCTTGCGGGCGCGCGCCACGGTCAGCTTGTCGTCTTCCGAGAGCTCGTCCATGCCCAGGATCGCGATGATGTCCTGCAGCGACTTGTAGCGCTGCAGGGTCTGCTGGACGCGGGTCGCGACATCGTAGTGCTCGTCGCCGACGATATCGGCCGAGAGCATGCGCGAGGTCGAGTCGAGCGGGTCGACCGCCGGATAGATGCCCTTTTCCGCGATCGAACGCGACAGAACGGTACGGGCGTCCAAGTGGGCGAACGAGGTCGCGGGCGCCGGGTCGGTCAGATCGTCCGCCGGGACGTAGATCGCCTGCACCGAGGTGATCGAGCCCTTGTTCGTGGTGGTGATGCGCTCCTGCAGGTTGCCCATGTCGGTCGCCAGCGTCGGCTGATAGCCCACCGCCGAAGGAATACGGCCGAGCAGCGCGGACACTTCCGAGCCGGCCTGCGTGAAGCGGAAGATGTTGTCGACGAAGAACAGAACGTCCTGGCCCTTGTCGCGGAAGTCCTCGGCGATGGTCAGGCCGGCGAGAGCGACGCGCATGCGGGCACCCGGAGGCTCGTTCATCTGGCCGTAGACCAGGGCGCACTTGGAGCCAGCGGTCGAGCCGTTGTTCTCCTTGGGGTTCTTGTTGACGTTGGACTCGATCATCTCGTGGTAGAGATCGTTGCCCTCGCGGGTCCGCTCGCCGACACCGGCGAACACCGAGTAGCCGCCGTGGGCCTTCGCGACGTTGTTGATCAGTTCCATGATCAGCACGGTCTTGCCGACGCCGGCGCCGCCGAACAGGCCGACCTTGCCGCCCTTGGCGTAAGGCGCCAGCAGGTCGACGACCTTGATGCCGGTGACGAGGATCTGCGCCTCGGTCGACTGCTCGGAATAGGCCGGGGCCGGCTGGTGGATGCCGCGGGTGGCGGAGGTCAGGATCGGGCCGGCTTCGTCGACCGGCTCGCCGATGACGTTCATGATGCGGCCAAGCGTCTCGTCACCGACCGGAACCGCGATCGGGGCGCCGGTATCGGTGACCGACTGGCCACGGACCAGACCTTCGGTCGAGTCCATCGCGATGGTGCGGACGGTGTTCTCGCCGAGATGCTGGGCGACCTCGAGGACGAGGCGGTTGCCGAGGTTGTCGGTCTCGAGCGCGTTCAGGATCTCCGGCAGGGCGCCGTCGAACTGCACGTCGACGACGGCGCCGATGACCTGGGCAACGCGGCCGGTGCCGGTGTTGGCGGGCTTCTCGGCGGTCTTCTTGGTGGTCTTGGTAGCGGCTTTGGCCATGGCGGAACCTCGGGACTAGCGCATTCGGATGTGACGGCAGCCGGTGGATCTCTCCACCGGCGAAGATTAGGCGGTTAGAGCGCTTCCGCGCCAGAGATGATCTCGATCAGTTCCTTCGTGATCATCGCCTGGCGTGAGCGGTTGTAGATCTGCGTCTGCTTCTTGATCATCTCGCCGGCGTTGCGCGTGGCGGAATCCATCGCCGACATGCGCGCGCCCTGTTCGGAGGCGGCGTTCTCGAGCAGCCCGCGCAGGACCTGGACGGTCAGGTTGCGCGGCAGCAGCGCTTCCAGAATCTCGCCCTCGTCCGGCTCGTAATCGTAGACGGCGTCGGTCTGCTTCGTCCCTTCGGGGATTTCAGCCGGGATGATGCGCTGCGCGGTCGGGATCTGGGCGATCACCGAGCGGAAGCGCGAGAAGAACAGCGTCGCGACGTCGAACTCGCCGTTGCCGAAGCGGGCCAGCACGTTCTGGGCGATCGCCTCCGCATTGGCGAAGCCGACCTGCTTGAATTCGCGCAGGTCGATGAACTCGATGATCTCCGCCGCGAACTGGCGCCGCAGGATATCGTAGCCCTTCTTGCCGACGCAGATGATCTTGACCGTCTTACCCTCGGCCTTCAGCGCATTCGCCTTGTCGCGGGCGAGGCGCGCGATCGAGGAGTTGAAGGCACCGCACAGGCCGCGCTCGGCGGTCAGCACCAGCAGCAGATGCACCTTGTCGGAGCCCGTGCCGGCGATCAGGCGCGGCGCGCTCGAACCGGACACGCCGGAAGCGAGGTTCGACAGCACCGTCTCCATGCGCTCGGCATAGGGCCGCGCGGCCTCGGCGGCCGTCTGCGCCCGGCGCAGCTTCGCAGCCGCAACCATCTGCATGGCCTTGGTGATCTTCTGCGTCGACTTCACCGAAGCGATGCGATTGCGTAGGTCCTTAAGGGACGGCATCCGATCTTGATCCCCTACTCGTCAGCCACGGCAGGCGCGGCAACGAAGCAATCCAGAGAAGCAGCGCGGCGGAGCTGAGAACTCGGCCGCGCCGGCAATGATGATCAGGCGAAGGACTTCGCGAAGCCCGCGACGATGTCCTTGAGCTTGGCGGCGTTGGCGTCCGACAGGTCCTTGGACGAGCCGATCTCGTTCAGCATGTCGGCATGCTTGCCGCGAACCAGCGCGAGCAGGCCGTCCTCGAAGGCGCGGACCTTGCTGACCGGCAGCGCGTCGAGATAGCCGTTCACGCCGGCATAGATCACGACGACCTGCTCTTCCATCTTCAGCGGCGAGAACTGCGGCTGCTTCAGGAGCTCGGTCAGGCGGGCACCGCGGTTGAGCAGGCGCTGCGTGACCGCGTCGAGGTCCGAACCGAACTGGGCGAAGGCGGCCATCTCGCGATACTGGGCGAGTTCGCCCTTGATCTTGCCGGCGACCTTCTTGGTGGCCTTGGTCTGCGCCGACGAACCGACGCGCGACACCGAGAGGCCGACGTTCACCGCCGGGCGGATGCCCTGATAGAACAGGTCCGTCTCAAGGAAGATCTGGCCGTCGGTGATCGAGATCACGTTGGTCGGGATGTAGGCAGACACGTCGTTCGCCTGCGTCTCGATGACCGGCAGCGCCGTCAGCGAGCCAAGGCCGGCGGCCTCGCCCATCTTCGCCGCGCGCTCGAGCAAGCGGGAGTGAAGATAGAACACGTCGCCCGGATAGGCCTCGCGGCCCGGCGGGCGGCGCAGCAGCAGCGACATCTGGCGGTAAGCGACGGCCTGCTTCGACAGGTCGTCATAGATGATGACGGCGTGCATGCCGTTGTCGCGGAAGAACTCGCCCATCGAGCATCCGGCGAACGGCGCCAGGAACTGCATCGGGGCCGGGTCGGAGGCGGTGGCCGCCACGACGATCGAGTACTCCAGCGCGCCGCGCTCCTCGAGCACCTTCACGAGCTGGGCGACGGTCGAACGCTTCTGGCCGACGGCGACGTAAACGCAGTAGAGCTTCTGGCTCTCCGGGGCGCCTTCGACGTTCAGCGGCTTCTGGTTCAGGATCGTGTCGAGCGCCACGGCGGTCTTGCCGGTCTGGCGGTCGCCGATAATCAGCTCGCGCTGGCCACGGCCGATCGGGATCAGGGCGTCGACCGCCTTGAGGCCGGTCGCCATCGGCTCATGCACCGACTTGCGCGGGATGATGCCGGGCGCCTTGACGTCGACGCGGGCGCGGGCCTTGGCCTTGATCGGGCCCTTGCCGTCGATCGGGTTGCCGAGAGCGTCGACGACGCGGCCGAGCAGCTCCTTGCCGACGGGAACGTCGACGATGGCGCCGGTGCGCTTGACGGTCTGGCCTTCCTTGATGTCACGGTCGGAACCGAAGATCACGACGCCGACATTGTCGCTCTCGAGGTTGAGCGCCATGCCGCGCACGCCGGATTCGAACTCGACCATCTCACCGGCCTGGACCTTGTCGAGGCCGTAGACGCGGGCGATGCCGTCGCCGACGGAGAGAACCTGGCCGACTTCGGTGACCGAAGCTTCCGAGCCGAAGTTCGAAATCTGGGCCTTCAGGATGGCGGAGATTTCAGCGGGGCGGATGTCCATCAGCCGACCTCTTTCATGGCAAGACGAATTGAGTTGAGTTTGGTTTTCAGCGAGGCGTCGACCATGCGGGAGCCCATCTTGACGATGAGCCCGCCGATCAGGGCCGGGTCGATCTTGATCGAGACGTCGACATCCTTGCCGGCGACGCCCTTCAGCGCCGCGCGGATCTCGTCGACGCGCTTGGCCGTGGGCTCCTCGGCGACCGTCACCTCGGCGGAGACGATGCCCTTGGCCTCGGCGACCAGACGCTTGTAGCCGGCGATCATGCCCGGCAGCGCGAAGAGACGGCGCTTGCTGGCGACGAAGCCGATGAAATTGGCGGCGAGGCCGGTGATACCGGCCTTCTCGAGCACGGCCTTGATCGCCGCGACCTGCTCCTCGGCGGTGAAGGCCGGGCTCTCGATCAGGCGGCGGAGGTCCTCGCTCTCGGCGAGCAGGCCGTTGAAGCTATCCAGAGCCGCCGCGACGGTGTCGATCGCACCCGCCTCCTCAGCCAGCTCGAACAAAGCGGTGGCATAGCGCTGAGCTACGCCCGACACCAATGTCCCCTGCGATCCGCCTTCAGCCACGCTTCCCGTCTCTCGTTTCAAGGAACCGCACCGGCGACCTTCAAGACGAAGGTGGAGTGCATGGTCCCGACGCTGCGAGTATCATAGGCGCGAAGCCGGCAAGACGACTTCGCGACCGAAATGTGGCGGTGCGATAGCATGTGGTTCCGGGCCGCGCAATCGCTGATTGCCCATCATAAGCGGCGATTTTGCCGCGCCTTTCAGCTCTTCAAAGGAAGCTTTGCGGATCGACATCGACCGCGACCCGGACCGAGCCCTTGGGCCTGGGCGCCCGTTTCAGCCAGCCGCGCAGGTAATCCTGCAGGTTGATCTCGCGCGCCGTCTTGACGATCAGGCGCATGCGATGGCGCCCCCGCAGCACCGCCAGGGGCGCTTCCGCCGGCCCCAGCACCATGATTCCGTCGCCGGCCTCGGCCGAGCGCGCCAGAGCCCGCGCATGGCTCTCGGCCTCCGCCTGGCTGTTGGCCGAGACGATCAGCGCCGCCAGTCGGCCGAAGGGCGGCAGGCCCGCCGCCTCCCGCGAGGCCTCCTCTGCGGCATAAAACCGCTCCGGATCGCCCGAGATCAGAGCTTTCAGCACGGGATGCTCGGGGTCATGCGTCTGAAGCAGGGCGCGGCCCGGCTTTTCGCCCCGCCCCGCGCGGCCCGTCACCTGTCGCAGCGCCTGGAAGGTTCGCTCCGCCGCGCGCGGATCGCCGGAAGTCAGCCCGAGATCGGCATCGATCACCCCGACCAGCGTCATTCCCGGGAAATTATGGCCCTTCGCCACGAGCTGCGTGCCGATGACGATATCGAACTCGCCTTCAGCCACCGCCATCAATTCCTGCTTCAGCCTCTCCGTCCCTCCCGGAAAGTCGCTGGAGAGCACGATCGAGCGCGCCTGTGGAAAAAGCGTCGCGACCTCCTCGGCCAGCCGCTCCACCCCCGGCCCGCAGGCGATCAGGCTCTCGGGCTTGTGGCAGGCCGGGCATTCATGCGGCCGGCGCTCGACATGGCCGCAATGATGGCAGACCAGCGCCCGCCGGAAACGATGATCGACCAGCCAGGCCGAACAGTTCGGGCACTGGAAGCGATGACCGCAGTCCCGGCATAGCGTCAGCGGCGCATAGCCACGCCGGTTGAGGAAGAGCAGCGACTGCTCCCTGGCCTCCAGGTTGGCCTCGACTGCCTTGATCAGCGCGCCCGAAAGCCAGCGCCCCCGTTCCGGCTTGTCGCGGCGCAGGTCGACGAGGCCGAGCTGCGGCAACTCGCGCCCGCCGAAGCGCTCCGGCAGCTTGAGATGGACATAGCGCCCACGCTCGGCATTGACGCGGGTCTCCAGCGAGGGTGTCGCGGAAGCGAGAACCACCGGCGCGTTCTCGATCCGGCCTCGTACCACCGCCATGTCGCGCGCATGATAGGAGACGCCGTCCTCCTGCTTATAGGCGCTCTCATGTTCCTCATCGACGATGATGAGACCGAGATCGCTATAGGGCAGGAACAGCGCCGAACGGGCGCCGGCCACGACCTTGGCCTCGCCTGATGCGATAGCCGCCTGCAGGCGCTCGCGCTTGCGGCCGGTCACGGCCGAGTGCCACAAGCCGGGCCTGACACCGAAGCGGGCCTCGAAGCGGTCGATGAACTGCGCGGTCAGCGCGATCTCCGGCATCAGGATCAGGCTCTGGCGGCCGAGCCGGATCGCCTCCGCGACGGCCTCGAAATAGACCTCGGTCTTGCCGGAGCCCGTGACGCCTTCGAGCAACGAAACGCCGAACGCCTTCGCCTGCACCGACCTGACCAGCGCCTGCGCGACTTCGCCCTGCCCGTCCGAGAGTTCCGGCACGGCATGGTCGGGATCGGGCAAGGCTGCGATCGCCTCGCGCGGCAGGGGCTCGATGATGAAGGTGCCGGCATCGACGAGGGAATCGATCACGGCCGCGCTGACCGAGGCCGCCTCCGCCAGCGCCGATTTCGCGATCAGCAGCCCGCCTTCGGCCGCAGCGATGGCCCGCGCCCGCGCTGGCGTCATTCGCCCCGGCGGTGGGCCCGCCAGCCTGACGCCAAGTTTAGGCCGCTCGGGCGTATCGTCGGGCTGCCGCCGCAGGGCCAAGGCCAGCACGGAGCCCTTCGGCGCCAGCGTATACCAGGCCACCCAGTCGACGAGCTTGCGCAGCGCCGGATCGAGCGGCGGCATGTCGTATTTTTCGGTGACCTTCTTGAGATTGCCGCCACGCCCGCTACCGACATCCCAGACGACGCCGACGGTCTCGCGCGGCCCGAGGGGCACCTGCACGACATCGCCGGGTTTCAGCACGAGCCCGGCCGGCACGGCATAGCTATAGGCCTGGTCGAGCCCGAGCGGGATCAGCACGTCGACCGTGCCGGCCGGCGCCTCTTCGCTCATACTGTCGTTGATCAGGTCGAACTGCGCCATCTTTACAAATAAGGCCGTGTCATCCCGGGCGACCGGAGGGAGACCCGGGATCCATGCCGGAACGGTTCAGGCATGGATCCCGGATCGGCACCGCTGACGCGGCTTGTCCGGGACGACGGCGTGTTTCCCAAGCCAGTGTCTAGCATCGATTCGGCTGGTGTTAAGGCAGGAGCGCCATGCTACCCGCATGACCGACTTCGACTCCTTCCGGCGCGACTGGCTTTCGCACCTCTCGGCCGAGCGGCGCCTCTCGCCGAAGACGCTTGAGGCCTATTCCCGCGATCTCGGCCAGTTCCACGTCTTTCTCACCGAGCATCTCGGCGGTGCGCCCTCGCTTTCCGACATCGCGGCGCTGAAGCCGGTCGACCTGCGCGCCTTCCTCGGCCAGCGCCGCCGCGACAATGTCGGCAACCGCACTTTGATGCGCCAGCTCGCGGCTTTGCGCTCCTTCGCCCGTTTCGGCGAGCGCCAGGGCAAGCTTACTGCCGCAGCCTTCGCCGCGACGCGGGGTCCGCGCCTCGGCAAGTCGCTGCCGCGCCCGCTCGAACCCTCGGCCGCCCGCGCCGTCACCCAGGCCGACACCCGCGCGGGCGAAGAACGCGAGCAATGGATACTGGCTCGCGACGCCGCCGTGCTCGGCCTGCTCTATGGTAGCGGCCTGCGCATCTCGGAGGCACTCTCGCTTGCCCGCACCCAGGCGCCGCTTCAGGCCGGCGATACGCTGACTGTCATCGGCAAGGGCAGCAAGACGCGGATGGTGCCGGTGCTGCCCGTCGTGATCACCGCCATCGCCGAATATCTCAAGCTCTGTCCCTGGCGCCTGCCGCCGGAAGGCCCGCTCTTCGTCGGCGCCAAGGGCGGGCCGCTCTCGCCGCGCATCATCCAGCTCGCGGTCGAGGGCTTGCGCGGCGCGCTCGGCCTGCCTTCATCGGCCACGCCGCATGCCCTGCGCCACTCCTTCGCGACGCATCTGTTGGGGCGCGGCGGCGACCTGCGCGCCATCCAGGAACTGCTCGGCCACGCCTCGCTCTCGACGACGCAGATCTACACCCGCATCGATTCGGCCCGCCTGATGGCGGCCTATGACGCCGCCCATCCGCGCGCCGGGCGCTGAGGCCACCCTGCCCTCTTGCTGCCCGAGCGGAAAGCCTTAAACAGCGCCGCCACCATGGCGCTACGAGGTGATTCGTGTCCGGTTCCGTCGAAATGCCCGAGGGCGGCAACAAGCGCATCGCCTTGCTGATCGCGCTGCTCGCGCTCACCCTCGCCTTCTCCGAGATCGGCGGCAAGAACGCCGAGCAGGAGGCCGTCGCCAAGAATATCGAGGCCTCCAATCTCTGGGCCTTCTTCCAGGCCAAGACGATCCGCGGCACGACGGTTCGCACCGCCACCGAGGCGCTGGAGGTCGAGCTTGCCGGCGTCACCGACGAGGCCGCCCGGCAGCGCCTGACTAAGCGCATCGAGAGCTGGAAGCAGACCGCCGCGCGCTATGATTCCGAACCGGAGACCAACGAGGGCCGCAAGGAGCTCGCCGCCCGCGCCAAGGCGGCCGAAGCTCAGCGCGACATCGCCGCCGCCCGCGACGACAAGTTTGACATCGCCTCGGGCCTGATCCAGATCGCGATCGTGATCTCGTCCGCCGCGATCATCACCGGCGTCAGCCTGCTCGCGGTCACCGGCGGCCTGCTCGGCATCGCCGGCATCGCGTTGATGGCGCTTGCCCAGTTCGCCCCGACCGCCTTGTTCTGAAGAGACTACCGGGCCCGCCGCAGCCGCGGATCGACCGCATCGCGCAGGCCGTCGCCGAGCAGGTTGAAGCCCAGCACGGTCAAGGCGATCGCCGCGCCCGGGAAGATCGCGAGCCAGGGCTGCGCCGCCATGAAGGTCTGGGCTTCGTTGAGCATCCGCCCCCAGGACGGGTTCGGCGGCTGGGTGCCCAGTCCGAGATAGGACAGGCCCGCCTCGGCCAGCACCGCCAGCGCGAACTGGATCGTCGCCTGCACCACCAGGATACCGGCAATGTTGGGCAGGACATGGCGCAAGGTGATCTGCCGGTTGTTCAAACCGGCCGCCCGCGCTGCCTGGATGAAATCCTGCGCCCAGACCTGCAGAGCCGCGCCGCGCGCGAGCCGGGCGAAATAGGGCAGGTTCAGCACGGCGATGGCGACGACCGCGTTGAGCATGCCGGGGCCGACGATCGCGGTCATCATGATCGCGGTGAGCACGGCCGGGAAGGCATGGGTGAAGTCGGCCGTGCGCATGATTGCATGGTCGAGGAGGCCATCGCGCCGGACAGAAGCCGCGAGCCCCAGCGTCGTCCCGACGACCATGCCGATGCCGACAGCACCCAAACCCACGGCCAGCGAATTGCGCGCGCCGACCATGATCATCGAGAAAACGTCGCGGCCGAACTGGTCGGTGCCGAACCAGTTCAAGGCGGACGGGCCCTTGAGCCGGTTCAGGATCATCATCTGCGTCGGCTGGTAGGGCGTCCAGACATAGGAGATGAGCGCCGCAGCGACGACGAGCACGGCCAGCCCCACGCCGATCACGAAGGAGGGCGCGAGCCACCAGTGCCGCTTGCCGCCCGGCGCCTTGTCCTCAACCGCGCTCATGCTTGCCTCAGGCGCGGGTCGAGCAGCCCGTAGAGCAGTTCGACCGCGAAATTGATCAGGATCGCCAGTCCCGCGAAGAGCATGACGAGGTCCTTGACCACGATCAGGTCATGCTGGGCGATGGCCTGAAAGACCAACCGCCCCAGCCCCGGCAGCGCGAAGACGTTCTCGATGATGATCGCGCCCGCGATCAGCACCGAGAACTGAAGGCCGAGGATGGTGACGACCGGGATCAGCGCGTTGCGCAGCGCATGCCGGCGCATCGTCGTGCCTTCGCTCAGGCCCTTGGCGCGGGCGGTGCGGACGAAATCCTCCTGCAGCGTGTCGAGCATGGAGGAGCGCGTCACCCGCGCGATGATCGCCGCCTGCGGCAGGGCGAGCGCCAAGGCCGGCATCAGCAGGGCTTTGAGCGAGACGCCGATCCCCGCTTGCCAGCCCGGAAAGCCACCGGCCGGCAGCCAGCCGAGGCCGACTGCGAAGACCAGCACGAGCAGGAGGCCAAACCAGAAATTGGGGATGGCGAGCCCGGCCTGCGCGAACGCCATGACACCGGCATCGGCCAGCCTGCCATGGCGCGAGGCTGCGAGCATGCCGAGCGGGATGCCGATCGCCATGGCCAGCGCGATCGCCATCAGCGCCAGCGGCAAGGTCACCGCCATACGCTCGGTGATGAGTTGCAGCACCGGCACGCGGTAGGTATAGCTCTGGCCGAGATCGCCCGTGACGAGCCCGCCGAGCCAGATGAAGAAGCGCAGCGCGGCCGGCTTGTCGAGCCCCATCTCGGTGCGCAAGGCCGCCAGCGCTTCGGGCGCGGCATTGAGGCCGAGCGTCACCGCCGCCGGGTCGCCCGGCAGGATTTCGAGCACGACGAAGATCACCAGCGCCGCCGCGAGCAGGGTCAGGCCCAGCGCGACGAGCCGGCGCAGGATATAGCCGATCACGCCGTGGCCCTATCCATGCGGTCATCCCGGACAAGCGGCGAAGCCGCGCCGATCCGGGATCCATGCCGGAACGCTCCCGAGACAGGTTCAGGCATGGATCCCGGGTCTCCCTTCGGTCGCCCGGGATGACCCGGTTGGGTCCACGACGGTGAGCTCACCGCCAGCGCAGTTCCGCCAGCGGCGTCACCGGTAGCGGCCAATCGGTCCACATGCCCTCGAGCGCGGCGTTCGCCACCGTGATCTTGGGCAGGATGAACAGGAAGCCGTTGACCGCGTCCTGAGCCAGCTTGCGCTGCGCCTGCTTGTAGAGCTCGTTGCGCTCGGCTTCCGGCAGGGTCACCGCGATCTTGGCGATCAGCTCCTTGAACGACGGGTCCTTGTACTGGAAGTAGTAGCCGTCACGGGCATAGATATCGATGTCGAGCGGCTCGGTATGGGCGATGATGCTGAGATCGTAATCCTTGTTGCGGAAGACGCGCTCCAGCCATTGCGGGAATTCCAGCGGCTCGATCGCCGCATTGATGCCGACCTGCGCGAGCAGCGCCGCCACGATCTCGCCGGAGCGGCGGGCATAGGAGGGCGGCGGCAGCTTCAGCGTGCAGTTGAAGCCATTCGGGAAGCCGGCCTCGGCCAGCAGCGCCTTGGCCTTGGCGGGATCGTAGGGATAGGTGCCGGTCAGGTCGACATAGGCCGGGTGCAGCGGCGAGAAATGGCTGCCGATCAGGTTGACGTCGAAGCCGTAGACGCCGAGCGCGATCGTCTTGCGGTCGAGCGCATGGGCGATCGCCTGACGCACCTTCAGGTTGTCGAAGGGCGGCTTGGCATTGTTGATGCCGAGCACGGTCTCGCCCTCGGTGCCGCCGATCGTGACCTTGAGCTTGGGATCGGCCTTGAGCTGCGGCACGGCCTCCGGCGCCGAGAGATTGGTGTGGGCATCCACGTCGCCCGCCCGGAGCGCCGCGACCTGCGCCTGCGGATCGGACATGAACCGGAAGACCGCCTTGGCCAGCGCCGGCTTCTCGCCCCAGTAGCTGTCGTTGCGGGCGAGTTCGAGCCGGTCGCCGCGGTTCCAGCGCACGAACTTGAACGGGCCGGTGCCGACCGGATTGGTCTTGTTGTTGGCAGCCGTGGCCGGCGCCACGATCACCGCATCGCCCCAGGCGAGGCCGAACAGAAAATTCGCCGTCGGCTGCTTCAGCTTGATCACCACGGTCGCCGGGTCAGGTGTCGTGATCTCGGCGATCGGCGTGAAGAGCTGGCGCTGGGCGTTGGTGGAATCGGCCGCGACCGCCCGCTCGAACGAGAACTTCACCTGCTCGGACGTAAAGGGCGTGTCGTCGTGGAACTTGGCGCCCTGTCGCAGCTTGAAGCGGTAGGTGACGTTATCGTCGGCGATCTGCCAGCTCTCGGCGAGGCAGGGTTGCAGCTTGCCGGTCCGGTCGATCTTGACCAGCCCCTCGAAGATGTTCTGCAGCGTCACTTCGCGGATCGCCTGCGCGGCGCCGGAGGTCGGGTCCAATGTCGGCGGCTCCAGCGTCTGGGCGATGGTCACGCTGTCCTTCGCCTGGGCCAGCGCGACGACGGGAAGCTGCGCCGCCAGCGCTGCCAGTCCCGCCCCTGCGAGGAGTTCACGCCGCGTCATCATGTCCATCGCTCCGGTGCCGTTGCGGCGCGAGGATGGCGCGGGAAACCCGGCGAACGCAAGCCCGCTTCCAACGCAATCCCCGCTGGGTATGAAACGGCATCTGGCGCACTAGTATACCAGGCGATTGACCCCCGTCGCAGCCGGCTCTAGAGATCGGGGCGACCGATGGAGATGCCCATGCTGCTGCACGACGATCGCCTCTTTCCCGCCGATCCGGTAACGCGCGGCATCGCGCGCCGGCTCTTCGCCACGGTCCGCGACCTGCCGATCATTTCGCCCCATGGCCATACCGACCCGCGCTGGTATGCCGAGGACAATGCCTTTCCCGATCCGGCGACCCTCTTCGTCAAGCCGGACCACTATATCTTCCGCATGCTCTATTCGCAGGGCGTCCGGCTGGAAGATCTCGGCATCAACAGAAAGGATGGCGGCGAGGTCGAGACAGATCCGCGCAAAATCTGGAAGCTCTTCGCGGATCACTGGCACCTGTTCCGGGGCACGCCGACGCGGCTCTGGTTCGAGCATGCCACCTCGACCGTCTTCGGCATCAACGAGCGCCTGACGCCGGAAAACGCCGACAAGATCTACGACAGGATCGCCGCGAAGCTGGAAGAACCGGAACTGCGCCCGCGGGCCCTGTTCGAGCGCTTCAACATCGAGGCGATCAGCACGACCGAGGGGGCGCTCGACGATCTGCGCTGGCACGACATGGTCCGCGAATCCGGCTGGAGCGGCAAGGTCGTCACAGCCTACCGCCCCGACAGCGTCGTCGATCCCGAGTTCGAGGGCTTCGCCGACAATCTCGACAGATTCGGCGAATTGACCGGGGAGGATATCGGTTCCTGGACCGGCTATCTCGCCGCCCATCGCAAGCGGCGCGCCTATTTCAAGGAGCGCGGCGCCACCTCCTCCGACCATGGCCATGCCACGGCCCGCACCGCCAATCTTTCGGATGCGGAGGCCGAGAAGCTCTACGCCAGGATCCTGAAAGGCAAGGTCTCGGCCAAGGATGCCGACCTCTTTCGCGGCCAGATGCTGACCGAGATGGCCAAGATGAGCCTCGACGACGGGCTCGTCCTGCAGATCCATCCGGGCTCCCATCGCAACCACAACGCGGCGCTGTTCGAGCATTTCGGCCGCGACATGGGCTGCGATATCCCGACCGAGACGAATTACGTGGAGGCGCTGAAGCCGCTGCTCGATGCGGTCGGCAACGAGCGCAATCTCACGGTCATCGCCTTCACGCTGGACGAGACCACCTATTCGCGCGAACTCGCCCCCCTCGCAGGCCATTACCCGGCGCTGCGGCTCGGGCCAGGCTGGTGGTTCCTCGATGCGCCGGAGGCGATGCTGCGCTTCCGCGAGCTGACGACCGAGACGGCCGGCTTCTACAATACCGTCGGCTTCAACGACGATACCCGCGCCTATCTCTCGATCCCCGCCCGCCACGATGTCGCGCGCCGCGTCGATTGCGCCTATCTCGCCAAGCTCGTCGCCGAGCACCGGCTGGAAGAGGACGAGGCGGCCGAGGTCGCCTATGACCTCGCCTATCGCCTCGCCAAGGAGGCCTACAAGCTGTGACCCGCCTCTCCGCTTCCGCTCTCGCCGGCCTGCCGGCTTCCGTCCGCCGCCCGGCCTATGACCGCGCCGCGCTCAAGCCCGGCATCGTCCATCTCGGCCTCGGCGCCTTCGCCCGCGGCCATCTCGCCGAGTACACCGAGGACGCGCTGGAGAAGCGCTTCGGCGCCTGGGGCATCACCGGCGCCAGCCTCCAGCGCCCCGACCAGCGCGACCGGCTGAAGCCACAGGATGGGCTCTACACGCTGCTCAAGCTCGCCCCGGCCGGGCCGGAACTGCGTGTCATCGGCTCCGTTCTCGACGTGCTCGTCGCGCCCGAAAGCCCGTCAGCGCTGATCGCCCGGCTCGCCGCGCCCGAGACCCGCATCGTCTCGCTGACCGTCACCGAGAAGGGCTATTGCCACGATCCGGCGACCGGGAGGCTCAAGGCCGATCATCCCGATATCGTCCATGACCTCGCCAATCCCCACGCACCGCGCTCGGCCGTCGGCATCCTCGTCGCCGGCCTGAAGGCCCGCCGTGATGCAGGCCTCGGCCCCTTCACCGCGCTCTGCTGCGACAACCTCCCCTCCAACGGCCATGTCCTGCGCGGCCTCGTCCGCGATCTCGCGGCGCTGACCGACGACAAGCTCGCCGCCTGGATCGAGGCCAACGGCGCCTTCCCGGCGACCATGGTCGACCGCATCGTGCCTGCCACGACCGAAGCCGACATCGCCGAGGTCGCCCGGCTGATCGGCGCCGAGGATGCGGCTCCCGTCATCGGCGAGCCCTTCCGGCAATGGGCGATCGAGGATGTCTTCGCTGCCGGCCGCCCGGATTGGCACGAAGTTGGCGCGCAGATGGTCTCCGAGGTCGCGCCCTTCGAGTTCATGAAGCTCCGGATGCTCAACGGCGCGCATTCCTCGCTCGCCTATCTCGGCTATCTCGCCGGCCACGAGACGGTCGCCGAGGCCAGCGGCGACCCCGTCCTCGCCCGCTTCCTTGGGGGACTCTGGGCCGAGATCATCCCGACCGTGCCGGCGCCGCAGGGCGTCGTGCTCGCGGATTACGCCAAGGCGCTGCTCACTCGCTTCCAGAACCCGGCGATCCGCCACCGCACCTGGCAGATCGCCATGGACGGCTCGCAGAAGCTGCCGCAGCGCCTGCTCGGGACTATCCGCGAGCGGTTGAAGGCAGGCGCCGGAATCGACCATCTCGCGCTCGGCGTCGCTGCCTGGATGCGCTACGTCACCGGCACCGACGAGAAGGGCGGCGCCATCGACGTGCGCGATCCGCTGGTGGCGGAATTGAAGCGCCGCACGGAGACCGCCGGGCGGGACGCCAAGGCACTGGCCGAGGCTCTCACCGGCATCGAGGCCATCTTCGGAACCGACCTGCCGGGCGATAGTCGGTTTACAAAACCGGTGGTCGCCCATCTCGCCTCGCTCCTCGACAAGGGCGCGAAGGCAACGGCAGCGAGCCTCGGCTGAGTTTTCTCCGCCGTGCTCGGGTCAAGCCCGGGCATGGCGGCGAGGCCTTGATCCGCATCGGCATCCGAAGCCACATAGGTGCGATGCTTCGCGCGCTCGTCCTCGCCGTCTCGCTTCTCACCGCCGCCACGGCCCTGGCGCAGGAGCCGCCGCGCATCGCCATTCCCAATCTCTGGGACCAGCGCATCCGGCTCGACCGGCCGGAGCCCGGCCCGCCGCGCGTCGTGCGCTTTCTCGCCGATGACGACTATCCGCCCTTTCATTTCGCCGGGCCGGACGGCGCGCTGACCGGCTTCTCGGTCGAGCTCGCCCGTGCCGTCTGCGACAAGCTGGCCTGGACCTGCACGATCCAGCCGCGCCGCTTCGATACGCTGGCCGACTCGCTGGCCGAAGGCCGCGGTGATGTGCTTGCGGCGGCGATGAACCTGACTCCGGCCCTGCGCGAGCGCTTCGCCGCGAGCCATCTCTATTTCCGTGCGCCCGCCCGCTTCATGACCACGCGCGGCAACGCCCGCGCGACGCTCGACGGAACGGCCCTGCAGGGGCGACGCGTCGCGGTCGTTTCCGGCACAGCCCACCAGGCCTTCCTCGAACAGCTCATGCCTTTCGTTCAGCGCCGCGAGAGTGCCAATCTCAACGCCGCGGTGGCAGCGCTCCGCAGCGGCGAGGCGGAATATGTCTTCGGCGACGGCGTGGCGTTGTCCCTGGCGCTCGGCGGCAGCGGCGGCGAGTTCGCCTTCTCCGGCGGTCCCTATCTGGAAAGCCGCTATTTCGGCGAGGGCGTCGCCTTCCTGCTGCGCAAGGACGACCCCGCCCTGAAGCGCGCCATCGATTACGCGCTGCAGGGCCTCTGGGACGACGGGACTTACGCCCGCCTCTATCTACGCTTCTTCCCGGTCAGCCCTTACTGACCGAGCCATACCTTTGTCATTCCGGGGTGCGCCGCAGGCGCGAACCCGGAACCCACGACGGGGTGGAACATCTGATACCCGGTTGCCGGCCGCTCACCCAGTCGTGGTTTCCGGGTTCTTCGCTGCGCGAAGCCCCGGAATGACAAGGCAACCCAATCTCACGGCGCGTTGCTGGCCAGGGCCTGCTTCGCCACCGCAGCAAACCAACCGGAAGCGGCAGGCAGGATCGCGTCATTGAAGTTGTAGCGATCGTTGTGCAGGACGCCGCCTTCCACCACCGGGCCGTTGCCCATCCAGATGTAGCAGCCCGGGCGCTTCTCCAGGAAATAGGCGAAATCCTCGCCGGTCGTGCTCGCCTTCATGTCGCGCCGGACGGGCAAACCCGCGGCCTCGCCGGCAGCGGCGGCCATGTCCTCCTCCGGAGCCGTATTGATCGTGGCGACGCCATAGTTGAATTCGACCGCCGCCGTCATCTCGAAGGTCGCCGCGATGTTCTCGGCGATGCCCTGGAGGCGCGCCAGCAGACGGTCGCGCACGGCCGGCACGAAGGTCCGGAAGGTGCCTTCGATAAAGACATTGGTCGGAATCTGGTTGGAGGCGAGCCCGCCATGCACCTGGCCGATCGAGACCACCGCCGATTCCATCGGGTCGACATTGCGCGAGACGATCGTCTGCAGGGCGACGATGAGATGCCCCATCGCCACGATCGGATCGTGGGTCTGCTCGGGCAGGGCCGCGTGGCCGGCCTTGCCGGTGAGCGTGATCTTGAAGCGCCCGGCCTCCGACATCACCGGCCCGCGATGCACCGCGACGGTGCCGGCCTCCAGCCCCGGCCAATTATGCAACGCGAAGACGCGCTCCATCGGGAAGCGCTCCAGCACGCCGTCCGCGAGCATCGCGAGCGCGCCGCCCGTGCCCTCTTCCGCAGGCTGGAAGACGAACTGGACCGTGCCGCTCCAGCCGTCATCGGCCTTGAGCAGCGCCGCCGCACCGAGCAGCGAGGTGGTGTGGCCGTCATGGCCGCAGGCATGCATTACATTCGCCGTCTTCGACTTGTAGGGGAGATCGTTGACCTCCTGGATCGGCAGCGCGTCCATGTCGGCGCGCAGGCCGACCGTGCGCTCGGACGCCCCCTTCGTCAGCGTCGCCACCACGCCGTAGCCGCCGACATTGGCGACGAAGGGCACGCCGAGCTCGGTGAGCTTCTCCTGCACGAAGGCGCTGGTCATCTTCTCCTCGCGCCCGAGTTCGGGATGGGCGTGGAGATGTCGTCGCCAGGCGGTCAGCTTGTCGAGCAGGTCGCGGTCCAAGGCGGCATCCTTTCAAAGGCATGGTCGAACTGAAAAAAGACGAATGCGAACCTATACCGCCACAGCAAGCCGGCAAGGCGCTTTGCGCGAGGGCCGCACCCTCGTTTGCCGCATTTCAGGCGCCTTCTCGCATTGACGGCGGCCTTCGCAATCTGCGAAAGCCCTTCTTCGCATAAGCGATATCGCTTTCTCACTCAGGAGAGGACACCGCCCCTCATGCCCGCCTTCGACGCAGCCCTCGTTGACGCCGCCCAGCGTTCGGCCGCCTGGCCGTTCGAGGAGGCGCGCAAGCTCGTGGCCCGCATCGAGAAATCCGGCAAGAAATCGGTGATCTTCGAGACCGGCTACGGCCCCTCGGGCCTGCCGCATATCGGCACTTTCGGCGAAGTCGCGCGCACCTCGATGGTCCGCCACGCCTTCCAGGTGCTGACCGGGAACACCATCCCGACCCGGCTCGTCGCCTTCTCCGACGACCTGGACGGCCTGCGCAAGGTGCCGGACAACGTGCCGAACAAGGAATTGCTCGCCGCCAATCTCGGCAAGCCCTTGACCGAGGTGCCGGACCCGTTCGGCACGCATGACTCGTTCGGCCGCCACAACAATGCGCGGCTCTGCGCCTTCCTCGACAGCTTCGGCTTCGATTACGAGTTCAAGTCCTCGACCGACTCGTACCGCGCCGGCGAGTTCGACGCCACGCTGCTCAAGATGCTCGCCCGCTACGACGCCATGATGAAGATCATGCTGCCGACTTTGCGCGAGGAGCGGGCCGCGACCTATTCGCCCTTCCTGCCGATCCACCCGAAGACCCGCATCGTGATGCAGGTGCCGATCGACGAGGTCGATGTCGAGGCCGGCACCATCGCCTGGACCGATCCCGAGACGAAGGAGCGCTTCGTCTCCCCGGTCACCGGCGGCCATGTGAAGCTGCAGTGGAAGCCGGACTGGGCGATGCGCTGGGTCGCGCTCGGCGTCGATTACGAGATGGCCGGCAAGGACCTGATCGACTCGGTCAAGGTTTCCTCGCAGATCGCGCGTGCGCTCGACGGCACCCCGCCGGAAGGCTTCAACTACGAACTCTTCCTCGACGAGCAGGGCCAGAAGATCTCGAAGTCGAAGGGCAACGGCCTGACGATCGAGGAATGGCTGACCTATGGCCCGCCGGAGAGCCTGGCACTCTACATGTTCCAGCGCCCGCGCGAGGCCAAGAAGCTCCATTTCGACGTGATCCCGCGCGCGGTCGACGAGTACCTTCAGTTCCTCGGCGGCTACGAGAAGCAGGACTGGAAGAACCGCCTCGGCAACCCGGTATGGCACATCCACGCCGGCAACCCGCCGGCGCCTGAGGTCATCGCCTCGGGCGAAGGCGACAATGCGGTCAGGACGCAGGTCACCTTCGGCCTGCTGATGAACCTCGTCGCCGTCGCGAATTCCGAGGACAAGGCGGTGCTCTGGGGCTTCCTCCAGCGCTATGCGCCAGGCATGTCGCCCGAGACGCATCCGCGCCTCGATGCGCTGGTCGGCTACGCCATCGCCTATTTCCGCGACTTCGTGAAGCCGGCGAAAAGCTACCGCCCGGCCGACGAGGTCGAGCGCGACGCCTTTTCCAAGCTCGACGCCGCCTTGGCCGCCCTGCCGGCCGATCCGACGCCCGAGATGGTGCAGGACACGGCGCTCGACGTCGCCCGCGCGATTCCCCGCTACCAGAACCTCACCGCCAAGAACGCGACGCCGGAACGGCCGGGTGTCTCCGGCGACTGGTGGAAGGCGATCTATCAGGTGATGTTCGGCGAGGATCAGGGCCCGCGCTTCGGCTCCTTCGCGGCGATCTACGGCCTGCCCAACACCCGCGCCCTGATCGCCAAGGCGCTGGCCGGCGATCTGGTCAAAGAACATGCCGCCTTCCTCGCGGCGCGCAAAGCCGACTGACGAGCCGACGGAGCCTGCCATGACCATTCCCGACGATGCGCTTGCGGCGCTGGCGGATGTGGTCGGGGCCAGTGGCCTGCGCAATGGCGAGGCGATCCCCGCCCGCAACCGCAAGGATGCCTCCAAGACCGAAGAGGGCCTGCCCGCCCTCCTCGTCATGCCGCGGACGACCGAGGAGGTCGCCGCAGTGCTGGCGATCTGCTCTCGGCATGCACTCCCCGTCGTCGTTCAGGGTGGTATGACGGGCCTCACCGGCGGCGCCGCGCCGCAAGCCGGCGAGATCGCGCTCTCGCTCGAAAGGATGACCGGCGTCGAGGAGATCGATCCGGTGACGCGGACGATGACCGTGCTCGCCGGCACGCCGCTCGCTGTCGTGCAGGAGAAGGCGGCGGCTGCCGGCTTCCTCTATGGCGTCGATCTCGGCGCGCGCGGGACCTGCACCATCGGCGGCAATGTCGCCACCAACGCCGGCGGCGTGCAGGTGCTGCGCTACGGCATGACCCGCCGCAACGTGCTCGGGCTTGAGGCGGTGATGGCCGACGGACGCATCGTCAGCCACCTCAAGAAGGTGGTGAAGAACAATGCCGGCTATGACTGGACACAGCTCTTCATCGGCAGCGAGGGCACGCTCGGCGTCGTCACCCGCGTGCTGCTAGCGCTCCAGCCGGCGGTGACCGGCACGCAGACCGCGCTCTGCGCCGCCGGCAGCGTCGCCAATGCACTCGCGGCGCTCAACCGTCTCGAAGCCCGGCTCGGCGGCGGCCTGCTCGCCTTCGAGGCGATGTGGTCGGAATACATGAAGGCCGCGACCGAACAGGGCGGCCTGCCCGTTCCCTTTGCCGGAGAGCCCGAACTCGTTCTCGTCATCGAGGCCGCGATGGGCCCGGGCAGCACGGGCGAGGAGGTCTTCGCCGAAGCTCTTGCCGAGCTGGCGGAGGAAGGCCTGCTGGACGATGCCCTGATCGCGCAGTCCGGCCGCGACCGGCAGCGCTTCTGGGCCTATCGCGAGGCGAATTACGAGTTCTATCGCGACCTGCCGCCGGGCGTTCATTTCGACGTCAGCATTCCCTTGGGCGCCATGGCCGATGCCGTCGCGCTGCTGCGCCAGCGGGTCAAGGCCCGCAGCCATACCGCCTTCCCGATCGTCTTCGGCCATCTCGCCGACAGCAACCTGCATCTCTCGCTGCACGACGAGACCGGCGACCTCTCCGGCTTCGCCGAGATCGTCTACGAATTGGTCCGGGAAAAGCAGGGCAGCATCTCGGCCGAACATGGCGTCGGCGTGCTGAAGCGGCCCTATCTCGGCATGAGCCGCTCGGATGCCGAACTCGCGCTGATGACGACGCTGAAGCGGACGCTCGACCCCGGCAACATCCTCAATCGCGGGCGCATCCTGCCGGCTTGAGCGCTGGCGATCGGCTATGGCGCAGCGCCATCGGCTCTGCCAGACTTCCGCATCGCGGAGACGCGGAGCATGATCGACGAGATGACGCCTGACCAAGCCATCGAGCGTGCGATCCGCGCGCGCCGCGCCATCCGCGCCTTCCGGCCCGACCCGGTCGAGCCCGCCCTCGTCCACCGCCTGATCGATCTTGCCGCGCAGGCGCCTTCCGGCACCAATATGCAGCCCTGGAAGCTCAGGGTGATCGGCCCGCAGACGCGCGCGCGTCTCGAAGCCGCGCTGCTCGCTGCTGTCGAAGCCGGCGAGCGGCCGGGCGTGGAAGAGTACCGCTACTATCCCGCCCAGTTCCGCGAGCCCTATCTAGCCCGCCGCCGCAAGGTGGGCTGGGATCTCTACAGCCTGCTCGGCGTGGTCAGGGGTGATACCGAGGGCATGAAGCGTCAGACCGCTGCGAACCTGCGCTTCTTCGATGCGCCGGTCGCGCTGATGCTGACCATCGACCGCGACCTGGAGATCGGCTCCTGGCTCGATCTCGGCATGTTCATCCAGACCCTGCTGATCGCCGCGCAGGGCCATGGCCTCGATTCCTGCCCGCAGGCGATCTTCGCGCAGTTCCACCCGATCGTCCGGCGCGAGCTCGCGATTCCCGAGGACGAGGTCGTGGTCTGCGGCATCGCCATCGGCAAGGCCGATCCCGATGCGCCGGCCAATCGCCTCGTACCCGAGCGCGAGCCGGTCGAGGGCTTCACCACCTGGCTGGATTAAGCGACGTCAGGCGCGCGTCTGCGCCGCTGCATCCCTCCGGAACAGCCTGATCAGAGGCCCGACCAGCCAGCGCATCGCGACGATGGTGAGGCCGCCGACGATCACTCCGAACACGGCCGCAAGCCCCGCTCCGGCCAGCCACTCCCCGGCGCCGGCGAGAGCCGCCGGCAGCGCGCGTCCGGCCGCGGCAGCGAGATCCTGCACGCCATGGCCGAGACCCTTGAGGCCATATTCTTCCAGCCCATGGATGATGATGCCGCCGCCGACCCAGAGCATCGCGGCCGTGCCGACCACGCCGAGCAGGTTGAGGAAATGCGGCATGGCGACGACGAGGCCGCGTCCGAAGGGCTGCGTCAGCCAGGACAGCGCGCGATCGAATGCCCCCGCCTTTCCGGCGTCCGGCCGCCTCAACCCGAGCAGGCTCGCCGCCGGCCGCTGGTTGGCGGCGAGCGCCATGCCTGCATCGTCGGCCTTCACGATCAGCGCCACGACGCCGTAGACCACCACGGTAATGCCGATGCCGACGATGGCGAGCACGGACGCCTTCATCCAGAAGGACTGGTCGGAAACGCCGGCGAGCGTGATCGCCATGATCTCGGCCGAGAGGATGAAATCCGTTTTCACCGCACCGGCGATCTTCTGCTGTTCGAGCGCCGCCGGATCGCCGGTCGCCTCGCCGGCCTTGCTGTCGCCATGGGCGCCATGCGGCATCACCAGTTCCAGCAGCTTCTCGGCACCCTCGAAGCAAAGAAAGACACCGCCCGCCATCAAGAGCGGCGTGATCGCCCAGGGCGCGATCAGCGCCAGCACGAGCGCGCCCGGCAACAGGATGAGCAGCTTGTTGCGCAGCGAGCCCATCGCGATCCGCCAGATGATCGGTAACTCGCGCGCCGCCGCGAAGCCGACGGCATAGCGCGGCGTCACCGCGGCATCGTCGATGACGACGCCGGCAGCTTTCGCTCCGGCCTTGCCGGCCTGCGCCACGACATCGTCGACCGAGGACGCCGCGATCTTGGCGATGCCGGCGACGTCGTCCAGCAGCGCAAACAGCCCCGAAGCCAAGCGGCTCTCCTCGGATGGTTGTCGATCAGGCGAGGATAGAGCGCTTTTGGCTCACCGCAATGACAGTGCGCCGCCTCACCCCTTCAGGCTGGCGAAACCCCTGCCCTCGGACGCCAGGCGCCTGAGCAGCGGCGCCGGCTCCAGCGCCTTGTCGCCGATCTCCGCCGCCAAGGCTTCCAGCCGCTTCACGATGACGTCGAGCCCGACGCTGTCGGCCCAGAACATCGGCCCGCCGCGCCAGGCTGGCCAGTTATAGCCGTTGATCCAGACGATATCGATGTCGCCCGGCCGCGCCGCGATTCCCTCTTCCAGGATGCGCGCGCCCTCGTTCACCATCGGGTCGAGCAGGCGGGCGAGGATTTCTTCCTGCGTGAATGAACGCCGCGTCACGCCCTGCTCTGCGGAGATGCGGGCGATCAGCGCCTCGACCTCGGGGCAGCGCTGCCCGGCGCGCGCGCCTTGCGGATAGATGTAATAGCCGCGCCCGGTCTTCTGGCCGAACCAGCCGGCCTCGCAGATCGCATCGGCCACGGCGGCCTTCAGCCCGCGCGCCTTGCGCGAGCGCCAGCCGATATCGTTCCCGGCGAGATCGGCCATGGCGAAGGGGCCCATCTTGAAGCCGAAGCCGACCAGCGCCGCATCGACCTCATGCGGCAGGGCGCCGGCGACCAACAGGCGCTCGGCGGCGCGGGTGCGCTGCTCCAGCATGCGATTGCCGACGAAGCCGAAGCCGTTGCCGACCACCACCGGCACCTTGCCGAGCTTGCGGCCGAGCACGACGGCGGTTGCGATCGCATCGTCGGCCGAGCCCTTCGGCCGGACGATCTCCAGGAGCTTCATGACATTGGCCGGGCTGAAGAAATGCATGCCGATCACGTCCTGCGGACGCTTCGTCGCCGCCGCGATCGTGGGCACGTCGAGATAGGAGGTGTTGCTGGCGAGGATCGCGCCGGGCTTCGCCACCTTGTCGAGCTCGCCGAAGATCTGCTGCTTGACGCCCATCTCCTCGAAGGCGGCCTCGACGACGATATCCGCGCCGGCCGCAGCCGCGAGCCCGACCGCCGGCTTGATCAGCGCCATGCGCCCGGCCTTCGCCTCCGGCGTCAACGATCCCCGCGACACCGAGATGTCATAGATCGCGCCAATGCGGTTGACGCCGTTGTCGAGCGCAGCCTGCGCAGTCTCGATCAGCGTTACCGGGATACCGGCATTGGCGAAGCACATCGCGATGCCGCCGCCCATCGTGCCGGCGCCGATCACGGCAGCACTGGCGATCTCGCGCGGCTTTACCTCCGGCCCGATGCCCGGCACCTTGGCGACCTCGCGCTCGGCGAAGAAGACATGGCGCAGCGCCTTCGAGCGCTCGTCGACGAGCAGCGACAGGAAGAGCCTGCGCTCGACGGCCGCGCCCTCGGTGAAAGGCAGCGTAAAGTTCGCGCTGATGGCCTCGACCAGCGCCGCGACGTTCGGCATGCCCTCGGCTTTCTTCACGGCATCCTTGGCCTGCGCCTCGAAAGCCTCGCGGTCGGCCTCGGTCAGTTCGCCGGTCGCTGCGCTCGTGACCGGGCGGCGCCCTTCCGCCGCCAGCGCCTCGGCCAGCCGGCTCGCGGCAGCGACGATATCGCTGGAGACGACCTCGTCGACGAGCCCGTATTCGAGCGCTTTGCCAGCCGAGATCGGCTCGCCCGAGAGCATCATCGGAAAGGCCTTGGCCGCCCCGATCAGGCGCGGCAGGCGCTGCGTGCCGCCGGCACCAGGAATGAGTCCGAGCTTGATCTCGGGCAGGCCGAGCCTGGCAGCCGCCAGCGCGACGCGGCCATGGCAGGCGAGCGCGACCTCCAGTCCGCCGCCCAGCGCCACGCCCTGGATCGCCGCGACGACCGGCTTTGGCGAATTCTCGATCGCGTCGAGCACATCCGGCAGGCTCGGCGGGGCCGGCGGCTTGCCGAATTCGCTGATATCGGCGCCGGCGATGAAGGCCTTGCCGGCGGAGGCGATGACGATCGCAGCGACGGCGGCATCGGCATTGGCTGCCTTGATGGCACTCGCCAACCCCTCGCGCACGGCCGCGCCCAGCGCATTCACTGGCGGGTTGTCGATGGTGGCGATCGCGACCTTGCCGCGAACCTCAAGCTGAACCTTCGTCATCGACGTCTCCGCAATCCCTGTCTTGCGCCCGACTCGCAAGCCGAGGCAGCGAAGGCGTCTGGGCAGGCAAGGGAGAATCCGGGCCGCGCGATGTCAAGCGCCGGGCGGCGACGAAAGGCGCATCCGGCCTCGCTTGACCCTCGCAGAAGGCCCATGCCATCCCGGCTGCACAATCAGGAGCGGACCGATGAGCGAAGTGCTGAGCGAAACCGTCGCGGCCGGCGTGGTGCAGGTCACCATGAACCGGCCCGACCGCAAGAACGCGCTCGACCGCGCGAGCTATGCCGGGCTGATCGCCGCGATCGCCGCCGCCGAGACTGATGCCTCCGTGCGCGCCATCCTGCTGACCGGCGCCGGCGGCACCTTCACCAGCGGCAACGACATCAAGGATTTCGCCATCGCCGTCGCGGCCGGCGAGGGCACCCGCGTCGCCATCGATTTCCTCGAGGCGATCTCGACGGCGAAAAAGCCGATCGTCGCGGCGGTCGAGGGCTTCGCGGTCGGGATCGGCACGACGATGCTGCTGCATTGCGACCTCGCCTTCGCGGCCCGCTCGGCTACCTTCCGCCTGCCCTTCGTGACGCTCGGCCTCTGCCCCGAAGGCGGATCGAGCTATCTGCTGCCGCTGGTCGCCGGCTCGAAGAAGGCGGCGGAACTACTGATGCTGGGCGAGGCCTTCAATGCCGAGACGGCGGCCGCAGCCGGCCTCGTCAACGCCGTCACCGAGGACGGCACCGCGCTGGAAGCCGGTCTCGCCAAGGCGAAGGCGCTTGCCGCGCTGCCGCCGGAATCGCTCGCCCTGACCAAGATGTTGCTGAAGCGCGGCTCGGCCCAGGCCGTGGCTGAGACCATTGCGACCGAGGCCCGCCATTTCGGCGAGCGCCTGAAATCGCCGGAGGCCATGGCCGCCTTCATGGCCTTCCTGAAGAAGTGAAGCGTGGCGGCCCCTCAGGCCGCCGCCACCCGCCTGCGGCCCTTCAGCCAGTCGCGCGTCCAGGAGAAGACCGGCCAGAGCAGCGCCGCGAAGGTCATCGCCGCCAGAACCGACGAGACCGGCCGGTCGAAGAAGGGCAGCACCGAGCCGTCCGACTTGATCAGCGAGGTCACGAAGTTCTGTTCCACCATCGTGCCCATGACGATGCCGAGCACCATCGCCGCGACGGGATAGCCGTTCTTCTCCATCACGAAGCCGAACACGCCGAAGAAGGCGACGCACCAGACCGCGAACAGGTTGTTGCCCGCTGTCGCGAAGGCGCCGACCGCGCAGAAGATCATGATCACCGGCATCACCGCCGAGCGCGGCGCGCCGACCACCTTGCTCGCCAGCCGGATCATGATGATGCCGAAGGGGATCATGATGATGTTGCCGAGGATGAAGATGATGTAGAGCGCGTACATGCTCTCGGCCTGACTGGTGAACAGCGTCGGCCCCGGATTCAGCCCCTTCATGTAGAGCACGCCGATCGCGATCGCGGTGATCGTGTCGCCGGGGATGCCGAAGAGCAGCGCCGGCACCCAGCCCGAGGCGAGCGAGGCGTTGTTGGAGGCACCGGCCTCGATCAGCCCTTCCGGATGGCCGGTGCCGAACTTCTCCGGCGTCTTCGAGAAGCGCTTGGCCATGGCATAGCTGACCCAGGCCGCCATGTCGGCGCCGGCTCCGGGCAGCACGCCGATGATGATGCCGACGATGTTCCCGCGCGTCTGCTGCTTCGGATATTCCTTGGTGAGCTTCCACTGCCCCTTCAGGATCGAGCCGAGCTTGCGGTTTTCGATCTTGGGCGGATCCCGCTCGGTCAGCGAACGCATCACCTCCGCCAGCGCGAAGACGCCGACCAGCGCCGGGATGACCTCGATGCCGCCCAGGAGATTGGTCGATCCGAAGGTGAACCGCGGGACGCCGCCGGGATTGTCGATGCCGATGCAGGTGATGAGGAGGCCGAGCAGCATCGCCGCGATCGCCTTGATCGGCGAGGAGCGCGCCACCAGCGTCGAGCACATCAGGCCGAGCATCGCGAGCCAGAAATTCTCGTAGGTCGAGAAGGACAAGGCCATCTCGGCCAAGAGTGGTGCGATCAGCATCAGCGAGAGCGTGCCGGCAATGCCGCCCAGCGCCGAGAACCACAGGCAGATGCCGAGCGCCGTCTCCGCCTGGCCCTTGCGGGTCATCGCATAGGCCTCGTCGGTATAGGCGGCCGAGGCCGGCGTGCCGGGAATGCGCAGCAAACAGCCCGGAATATCACCGGAGAAGATCGCCATGGCGGATGCGGTGATGATCGTCGCGATCGCCGCGATCGGCGAGAGATAGAAGGTGACCGGCACGAGCAGCGCCGTCGCCATGGTCGCGGAAAGGCCGGGCAGCGCGCCGACGGTCAGCCCGTAGAAGGCCGACGCCACGATGGCGATCATCACGTCGAATTGGAAAACCAGCCCGAAGGCCTTGATGACGGTATCCATCGTCAGGCCTCGCTCACCAGGGGAACGGCAGGATGCCGCCGGGCAGCGGCACCCGCAGCAGCTTCAGGAAGATCAGGTTGATAATGAAGGGCGCAATGATCGCGAGCGGCACGGCGAGTTTCGGCTTCGCGCCGAAGGCGAGACTGCACAGCAGCACCATGATCGCCGTCGTCGGCAGGAAGCCCAGCGTCTCCGAAGCCATCGCGTAAAAGGCAAGCAAGGCCGGCGGCAGCAGCGCCAGCCAGTTGCGCCAGGCCGGCAACGGCACGAGCTCTTCCGGCGTCGCGTGGCTGACCACGTCAGCCTCGGCGACCTCCTCGAAATGGCGGCCGATCCCGAAAACGATCAAGCTGCCGCAGATGACGAGCCCGGCCCCGACGACCATCGGAAAGGCGGAGGGGCCGACCTGCTGGCCGGGCACCGGCGGCAATTTCGAGCCGTAGAAGAAAGCGACGGCTCCAAGCGCGGCGAGCGCTGAACCGGTAATGCGGTCGGATAGTTGCAAGGGCGCAACCTCCCTGGACGATCAGATCATGACGAGACGAAAACGCCGGGAGCTTCGGCATCGACCCGAGAAGTGGAATCCGGTTCTCGGAGAAGTCGATGCCCAGCAAAGAACAGCAGCATCTACGATGCTGCTGTTGCTCCCGGCGCTCAGCGTGTCCGGCCGTTCAGCCCTTGGCGAGGCCTGCTGCCTTCATGGCGGAGGCCATGGAGGTGTCGCTAGCCGCCATGAAGTCGGCGAAGCCCTTCCCGTCCGCGAACTTCATGCCGAAGCCGCGCGCATTCATGAAGTCCTGATAGTCCTTCGAGTCGAAGGCCTTCTTCAGCGACGCCGTGAGCTTCGCCGCGATCTCGGGCGGCAGGCCCTTCGGCGCCCCGATGCCGCGCCAGGCGCCGATCGAGTAGTTGATGCCGAGCGTTTCGTTGAGCGTCGGCACGTCCTTGAACTGCGGGTTGCGCGCGCTCGCCATGATCGCCAGCGACTTGGCCTTGCCCGCATCGATCATGGCGCGCGCTTCCGGTACCGAGCAGGTCACGATATCGATGCCGCCGGCCGCCAGATCCTGCATGCCGGGCGCCGCGCCGTTCGACGGCACCCAGGCGACGTGATCGGGCTTCAGGCCCATGGCGACGAGCCAGCCGATCAGGGCGAGATGCCAGATGCCACCCTGGCCGGTGCCAGAGGCCTTGAGCTTGCCGGGAGGGGCGGCCTTGATCGCGTCGGCCAGCGCCTTGATGTCCTTGTAGGGGCCGGCGGTCGAGACCTGCACGCCCGGGGGGTCCTCGTTCATCAGCGCGAGCGAGGTATAGCTCGTCGATTTCAGGTCGGTCAGGCCCTGATGATGCATCATGGCGATCTCGACCGTCAGCATGCCGATATTGTAGCCGTCCGGCGCCGCCGTCGCGATGGCCGAATGACCGACCACGCCCGAGCCACCCGTGCGGTTGACCACGTTGACCGGCTGGCCGAGGTCCTTCTCCAGAAGCTGTGCGACGATGCGCGCGGTCGCGTCCGTGCCGCCACCGGCACCCCACGGGCAGACCATGGTGATCGGCCGCGAGGGATAGTTCGCCTGCGCTATGGCGGGCGCCGCGATCAGGCTCGCGCCGGCCGCGGCCGCGCCCTTGAGCACAGTTCGCCTGTCGATGAAATCGCTCATTCCCCAATTCCTCCCGTTAAATCGATTTAGTGTCCGGGCGCTCCTCGTCAGCGACGGGGCTCCCTTGATCCGACGGATGTCATCTGAGCCGATCACACGGCCAGTGACAACCTCTCATTTTGGCCGAGGCTACAGCCCGCAGACGATCGGCTGGACCGCGCCGGAAACCCGCTCGACCACCGCACCGGTGCTGAGCTCCGTGCCCGCCGCTGCCGCCGGCAACGACACTCCCGCCTTGCCGAGCATAGCCTGGATCGCGGCCGTGTCGGCGAAGGCATAGCTGCGCTGCGGCGCGACGCCGGCGATCAGGACCTTGTCGGAAGGGTTGTCGGTGACAACCCCGACGAGCCGGCCCTGCCGGTCGAAGGCCGGCGCACCCGCCTGCCCCGGCTGGAGCGGCGCACTGAGCGCCAGCTTGCCGCCGGCCTGCACGCCCAGCCCGGGCAATGCGACGGCAGCCCGCTTACCGCCATCGTTGCCGTAGGCCACCAGCACTAGCGCGTCGGAGGCGTTCGCCGCCTCGCTGCGCAGGCCCGGCGGTTTCGATGCGCCCGCGCCTTCCAGGTCGAGCAAGGCAAGCCCGCTGGCATCGTCCTTCAGGCGCAGCTTCGCGTTGCGATTGCCGACGCGCAGGCTGCGGCAGTTATCGACCGCAGCCCCAGCGCTCAAGGCCACCCGCTCGTTCAGCGCCAGGGCAACGCCATAGCGCTCATTGCTGCGCGCGGCAGGCGCAAGCAGCGACGACAGTCCCGAGGACGGAGTGGTAGCGGCGCCAGCGACCGCCGAAGGCTGGGCCGGAACCGCCCCGGTCGGGAAGGGCTCGAAGCTCGCGGCGATCGCGATGACCAGCTTGTCGACGGTCGGCGCCAGCGCCTTGTCATAGCCGATCGAGAAGCCGCGCAGGCCCTGCGGCCCGGCCGAGAGCCGGCGGTAGAAGCGCCCGGTCGGCGTCTCGCCGGTGACGACGAAGAAATCCGGTCGCAGCAGCTTGTAGGTGATCTTGCGCGGGCTGTTCGGATTGACCGCGATCGCCTTCTCGTAGATCGCCGCGAGGTCCTCGCCGCCGGGCGGCGTGGTCGAGGTGTCGAGCGTGACCTTCTGGTCGGCGCTCTGCCAGCGGCTGCCGCCGGCAGGCAGCGCCTCGCGCTTCGGCAGGAGCTTCATGGGAATGCCGATCTGCACGCCGCTCTTGTCGTCGGCCAGCACCTTGAACCCGGCCGTATCGCGCGCCGCCTGCGCCGCCCTGGCAAGCGCCGCCCGCTCGGCCGGCGGCAGCAGCCCGTCGGCCGGGCCCCGCGCGCCCTTGAAGGCGTTGATCGCCCGGAAGGTCAGCGGCCCATAGGAACCCGACACCGCACCGTTGAACTGCCCGGCCCAGATCAGGTCGTTCTGGATCGCCTTGCGCTCGGCTTCGGGCAGCGCCTCGAAACCCGCCTGCGCCGCCGCCATCTGGGGTGAAGGGCCCGGCGCGGGCGCCTGCGCAGAGACAAGCGGCGCCGACAGCAGCGCGAGCGAGAGCGTCACGCTGCGAAGCAACGTGATTCGCAGCGGGTGGAAAGGGGCGCGCGGCATGGGTCTCGTCCTCGAGAACGGGCGAAATGGCTGCATTGAGCGTCAGATCGCGCCGCACCGCAACCATGGCGAACGACTCCCGTAACGGCACCCGCCGCCCCAGCGCACCCTGCATTCGCATGACTTGAACGAACGCGGCACGGTGATAGCCTGCCGGCCCCGTCTCACGCCGTCATCGGCCTGAAGCCATGTCCGGCGATCCTGGCCGGGCCGATCGACGAAGAGGACCGACGATGACCCTGCTTTCCCGTCTCGCGCTCGCCCTCTCGCTGACCTTCGTGGCAGTGCCTGCCCTCGCCCAGAAGGCCTATGTGCGCAACGACCTGCTCGCAGATGGCCAGCGCCTGGAAGAGCGGCTGAAGCGCGAGGTCGCGTCCGGCAATCGCTCCGCGGCGGACGCCATCCGCGCCGGAGAGATCGCGCTCGGCCGCGGCGATGCCCGCTCCGCCCTGCCCCAGGCCAATGCCGCGATCGTCGCCGATTCCGCCAATGCCGCCGGCTGGCGCCTGATGGCGCGCGCCGCCAACGCGATCGAACCGCGCGACTATCGTGAGCGCTGGGAATTGCGCGAGCGCGCCGTCGCCGCCGCCTATCTCGCCTATCAGCGCTCGACCAACCGCAATGACGAAGCGGCCTCGCTCGGCGTGCTCGCCCGCACATTCGAGAAGAACGAGCTCTGGCGCCCGGCGCTGACCACCTATCGGCTCAGCCTCGATCTCGCCGCCAATGCCGCGCTGCAGAGCTCCTATGAGAGCCTGCGCGAAAAGCGCGGCTTCCGCCTCATCTCCAACAAGATCGATTCCGACGCTGCGAGCCCGCGCGCCTGTTTCGTGTTTTCCGAAGCCCTCGCACGGGGCAGCGTCGATTTCGCGCCTTATGTTGCGATTTCCGGCGGCAAGGGCGACTTCGCCGTCAGCGCCGAGGATCGCCAGATCTGCGTCGATGGCCTCAAGCATGGCGAGCGCTATGCCATCGTCATCCGCCAGGGCGTGCCCTCGGCGATTCCCGACGAAACCCTGCTGAAATCGGCCGACTACGAGATCTATGTCCGCGACCGCACGCCCTCCGTGCGCTTCACCGGCAAGAACTACGTGCTGCCGCGCACCGGCCAGCAGGGCATTCCGGTCGTCTCGGTCAATTCCGGCAAGCTCGATCTCGAGGTCATGCGGATCGGCGACCGCAACCTGATCAACTCGGTCCATTCCGAGGATTTCCTCAGTCAGATCGGCTCCTATTCCGCCCGCCAGATCTCCAGTGACAAGGGCCAGACCGTCTGGACCGGCACGATGGATGTGAAGTCCGAGCTGAACCAGGACGTCATCACCGCCTTCCCGGTGACCGAAGCGGTCGGCAGCCTCAAGCCCGGCGTCTACGTGATGTTCGCCAAGCCTTCGGGCGGGCCGGCAGCGGCAGCGCCCAGCGATGATGGCGATTCCTACGATGACGGCTCGACGCGGGCGACGCAGTGGTTCGTCGTCTCCGATCTCGGCCTGACCTCCTTCACCGGCCCGGACGGCGTGCATGTGCTCGCCCGCTCGCTGGCCGATGCCAAGCCCATCGCCAATGCGGAACTGCGCCTGATCGCCCGCAACAATGAGGTGCTCGGCACCGCCAAGACCGATGGCAACGGCTATGCCCGCTTCGATGCCGGACTGGGCAAGGGCCAGGGCGGCAACGCGCCCGGCCTCGTCACCGCCTCGCTCGCCGAGGATTACGGCTTCCTCGATCTTAAGCAGACCGCCTTCGACCTCTCCGATCGCGGCGTGAAGGGCCGCGTCGCGCCCGCCGGGCTCGACGCCTATCTCTATACCGAGCGCGGCGTCTATCGCTCCGGCGAGACGGTCTATCTCACCTCGCTGCTGCGCGATGCCAAGGGCGCCGCCGTGACCGGCCTGCCGCTGACCATCGTCGTCAAGCGCCCCGATGGCGTCGAATACCGTCGCCGGCAGGTCGAGGATCAGGGCGCGGGCGGCCGCGCCCATTCGATCCAGCTCGTCTCCGGCTCGGCGACCGGCACCTGGCGCGTCCTCGCCTATTCCGATCCGAAGGGACAGGCGATCGGGGAGACCTCCTTCCTCGTCGAGGACTATGTGCCCGAACGGCTGGAGCTGACGCTGACGCCGAAAGCGCCGCTGCTTCAGGCCGGCCAGCCCGCCGAGCTCGACGTCAACGCCCGCTATCTCTACGGCGCACCGGGCTCCGAGCTCGACGTCACCGGATCGATGACGATCCGCGCTGCGGACGCCAGCGCCATCCCCGGCTTCAAGGACTATCAGGTCGGCCTCACCGACGAGGCTTTCGAGCCGGTCCAGAGCGAGTTCGAGGAGAGCACCACGACCGACGCCGCCGGCAAGGCGACGATCTCCAATCCCGTGCAACAGGCCGACACCAACCGCCCGCTCGAGGTCGAGATGACCGTGCGCGTCGGCGAGCCCGGCGGACGCGCCATCGCCCGCTCGGTCACGATGCCGATCGTGCCTAAGGGCGCCGCCATCGGCGTGAAGAAGCTGTTCCGCGACGGCGATCTCGGCAACGGCCAGACCGCGACATTCGAGGTCATAATGGCGACCGGCGACGGCAAACGCCTCGCCCGGCCGGGCGTCAAATGGGTTTTGTCCAAGGTACGCCGCAACTACCAGTGGTTCTTCCAGGACGGCCGCTGGAACTATGAGGGCGTCAAGACCACCCGCCGCGTCGCCGATGGCGAGGTCGCGGTGGCGGAAGCGGCCGGCGCCAAGATCGCCGCCCCCGTCGAATGGGGCAATTACCGGCTCGACGTGACCTCGGACGGCGTTGAGGCGGCCGAAACCTCGGTCTCCTTCAGCGTCGGCTACGAAAGCGACAAGACGGCCGACACGCCGGATGTGCTCGATGTCGCGCTGGACAAGGCGTCCTATGCCGATGGCGAGAGTCTGCAGATCCGCTTGTCGCCGCGCTTCGCCGGCAAGGCGACGCTCGCCGTCATCACCGACAAGGTCGCGGATATCCGCACTGTCGACATCACGGAGGGCGGCACCTCGGCCAGCATTCCGGTGAAGGCGGAATGGGGCGCCAGCGCCTATCTCGTCGTGCTCGCCCATCGCCCGATGGACGCCGCCGCCAAGCGCCTGCCCGGCCGCGCCATCGGCCTCTCCTGGTTCCAGATCGGCAAGGAGACGCGCACGTTGGCGCTCGATCTCGGCGCACCCAAACTGGTCCGCCCGCTCACCACGCTCTCGCTCCCGGTCAAGGTCACCGGCATGAAGGCCGGCGAGGAGGCCTATGTCACGCTGGCCGCCGTGGATATCGGCATCCTCAACCTCACCCGCTACGAGAGCCCGGACCCGAGCCAGTTCTTCTTCGGCCAGCGCCAGCTCGGCCATGACCTGCGCGATCTCTACGGCTATCTGATCGACGGCATGCAGGGCACCCGCGGCGCGATCCGCACCGGTGGCGACGCTGCGCCCAAGATGGACGGCGAGAAGCCGACGCAGGAACCGCTCGCCCGCTATTCCGGCGTGGTCAAGGTCGGGGCCGACGGCACAGCGAAGATCGATTTCGACCTGCCGGCCTTCAACGGCTCGGTCCGCGTCATGGGCGTCGCCTGGTCTTCCGGCCGCACCGGCCAGGCCAGCGCCGACGTGATCGTGCGCGACCAGATCGTCGCCCAGGCGACGCTGCCGCGCTTCCTCTCCATCGGCGACCAGTCGCGCTTCCATCTCCAGGTCGACAATGTCGAGGGTCCCGCCGGCGCCTATACCGTCGATCTCGACGTGAAGGGCCCGGTTCTGGTCGCCGCCGACGCCACCCGCCGCACCATGCAGATGGGTGCCGGCGCCAAGACGCAGATGACGATCCCCGTTACCGCCGCCGGCCTCGGCCGCGCCGAGTTCGACGTGCGCGTCTCCGGTCCCAACGGCATCGGCACGGTGCAGAACCTCGCCGTGCGCGTGCAGCCCTCGGCCGCGACAATCGCGCGCCGCATCGTCCGCGCCATCCCCGGCAATGGCGGGGCGATCACCGTTTCGTCGGACCTGTTGGCAGATCTTGTGCCGAACTCCGGGCAGGTCTCGGTGACGGTCTCGCCCTTCGGCTCGCTCGACGTGCCCGCCCTGCTCAAGGCGCTCGATCGCTACCCCTATGGCTGCACCGAGCAGACCGTCTCGCGCGCCCTGCCGCTGTTGGCGGTCAACCAGCTCGCCTCGCTGGAACAGCTCGCGCTCGACGACAAGGCCGACGAGCGTGTCGTCAACGCGATCGAGCGCGTGCTCGCCCGCCAGGGCGGCAACGGCTCCTTCGGCCTCTGGGGTGTCGGCGGCGACGATCTCTGGCTCGACGCCTTCGTCACGGATTTCCTGACGCGGGCTCGCGAGAAACAGTTCGCCGTGCCGCAGATCGCCTTCAATCTCGCGCTCGACCGCCTGCGCAATCAGGTCGTCAACACCAGCGAGATCAACAAGGAGGAAGCGGCCGGCATTGCCTATGCGCTCTATGTGCTCGCCCGCAACGGCCGGCCGGTTATGGGCGACCTGCGCTATCTCGCCGACAACAAGCTCGGCGATTTCGCGACGCCGCTCGCCCGCGCCCAGATCGGCGCCGCGCTCTCGGCGCTGGGCGATCGCGGCCGCGGCCGTGCCGCCTTCGGCAGCGCGCTCGGCCTGCTCCAGCAGGCGAGCGATGACGGCTTCTCTCGTCCCGATTACGGCTCCCGCCTGCGCGACAGCGCCGGTGTGCTCGCCCTGATCGCCGAAGGTAATGGCGAGCGCGCCGATATCTCGCGCGCCGTCTCGATCGTCGACGCAACCCGCAACAGCGCCCGCTACAGCTATACCTCGACGCAGGAGCAGATGTGGATGGTGCTGGCGGCGCAGGCCATGGCCAAGGATGCCGAGGGCATGGCGCTGACCGTCGACGGCACGGCCCGCAAGGGCGCGCTCTACCGCACGCTCTCGGCCGAGGCGCTGGAGGCGAAGTCCCTGACCATCGTCAATCCCGGCGCCGGCAATGCCCAGGCGGTCATTACCGTCGCCGGCATCCCGACCGCACCGGAGCCTGCGCTGAACCAGGGCTTCGGGCTGGAACGCGTCATCTACACGATGAAGGGCGAGAAGGCCGATCCGGCCCGCCTGCGCCAGAACGAGCGCTATGTCGTAGCGCTGACCGTCACGGAGGCCGCGCCGCGCTACGGCCGCCTGCTGCTGGTCGACCCCGTTCCGGCCGGGCTGGAGATCGAGAATGCCAACCTGACCGAAGGTGCCTCGGTCGCGGGGCTCGACTGGCTGAAGCAGGAGGTCTACCCGGTGCATACGGAATCGCGCGACGACCGCTTCGTCGCCGCCTTCGAGCGCTCGGGCTCGCGCAACGACAAGCTCTCCTACACCGTCGCCTATATGGCGCGGGCCGTCTCGCCCGGCCGCTATGTCTCGCCTGCCGCCGTGATCGAGGACATGTACCGGCCGGATCGCTTCGGCCGCACGGGCTTCGGCGCGGTGGAGATCACCTCGGCGCGGTGAGATGAACGAGAGCGGGCAAACAGGGCCGTCATTCTCGGGCGAAGCGCAGCGCAGGTCCGAGAATCTAGATCAGGAGATGCTCGGGGCAAGCCCGAGCATGACGGCCCACACCGGCCGCTTTCGCAAACTGAAGATCGCAGCCGGCGTCCTGACCGTCTCGGCAATCGCGGCGACAACCGCCCTCGCCCTCTTCGCCCGCTCCCTCCCCCCGCTCGACCTCGCGGCCGCGACCGATCGCTCGACGGTGGTGCTCGATCGCGAGGGGAAACTGCTGCGACCCTTCCTGACCGCAGACGGGCGCTGGAAGCTCCCCCTCACATCAGAGGATGTCGACCCGCGCTATCTCGCCATGCTCAAGGCCTTCGAGGACAAGCGTTTCGATAGTCATCGCGGCATCGATCCGCTGGGCATACTGCGCGCTGCCGGCCAGATGCTCGGGAACGGCCGCGTCGTCTCCGGCGGCTCGACCCTGACCATGCAGGTCGCACGCCTGCTCGAACCGCGCGAGGAGCGCACGCTAGGCGCCAAGCTCCGCCAGGCCGTGCGCGCCGTCGAGCTCGAACGCCGCTTCGACAAAGCCCGCATTCTCGACCTCTACCTCACGCTCGCGCCCTTCGGCGGCAATCTCGAAGGCGTGCGCGCGGCGAGCTTCGCCTATTTCGGCAAGGAGCCGAAGCGGCTCTCGACCGCCGAGGCAGCGCTCCTCGTCGCCCTGCCGCAATCGCCCGAGACACGTCGACCGGATCGCTTCGTCGAAGCCGCCCGCAAGGCGCGCGAACGCGTGCTGGAACGGGTCGAGCAGGCCGGCCTCGCCACCCGTGACGAGGTCGCCGCCGCCCACAGCGAACCGATCCCGACCGCGCGCCGCCCCTTCCCGAATCTCAGCCCCCATATCGCCGAACAGGCTGTTGCCGAGGCACCGGCCGAGCGTGTGCAGAAGCTGTCGCTCGATGCACGCCTGCAGGCCGCGCTCGAAGGGCTCGCCCGCGAGCGCAGCCTCGGCCTCAGCCCCCAGGTCTCGATCGCGATCCTCGCCGTCGACAACGAGACCGGCGAGATCCGCGCCTCGGTCGGTGGTGTCGATTATTTCGCGACGGAGCGGGCCGGTGCGCTCGACCTGACACGGGCGCTGCGCTCGCCGGGTTCGGCGCTGAAGCCCTTCATCTATGCGCTCGCCTTCGACAACGGCATCGCCCATCCCGAGACGATGCTGGAGGACCGGCCGGCGCGCTACGGCATCTATATCCCCGAGAATTTCGACATGACCTTCCAGGGCATGGTCAGTGCGCGGAAAGCGCTTCAGCTCTCGCTCAATGTGCCCGCCGTCGAACTGCTCTCGGCGCTCGGCCCGCAACGCTTCCTCTCGCGCCTGCGCGATGCCGGCGTCGCCATCGCCATGCCCAGGGACAGCGGCGCGCCCGGCCTTGCAGTGGGTCTCGGCGGACTCGGCATCACCTTGCAGGATCTGACCCGCGCCTATGTCGGGTTGGCTCGCGGCGGTGAGATGCTGCCACTGCGCTTCCGGACGCAGACGACACAAACCGGCCCGGCGCCCCGCCTCGTCGATCCCGTCGCAGCCTGGTATATCGCCGACACCCTGCTCGGGGCGCCGCCGCCGCTCAACGCGGTGCCCGGGCGCATCGCCTACAAGACCGGCACTTCATACGGCTATCGCGACGCCTGGGCCGTCGGCTTCGATCGCAAGCATACGATCGGCATCTGGGTTGGTCGCGCCGATAACGGCGCAGTGCCCGGATTGGTCGGGCGCACGGTCGCCGCGCCGATCCTGTTCGACGCCTTCGCCCGGCTCGGCATCGACCCGCGCCCCTTCCCGCAGCCGGCCGACGCGATCGTCGCCAGCACAGGCCATCTGCCGCCACCACTGCGGCATCTCCGGCAGGACGTGCCCAAGACCGTGACGGCGATGACGACGCCTGCGCTGAAGCTCGCCTTCCCGCCGGACGGCGCCCGCATCGACCTCTCCGCCGCCGCGCTCGACGGCAACAGCCGGCTCAACCTCAAGGCCGCCGGCGGCTCCCCACCCTATACCTGGCTGGTCGACGGCACGCCGGTCACCGAGCCGCAGCGCCGCCGCGAGACGCAATGGCAGCCGCCCGGCAAGGGTTTCATGCGGATATCGGTGATCGATGCGACCGGCGCGAGCGAGAGCGTCTCGGTGAGGCTGCAGTAGCGCTCGCTTCCCACCGCGTCATCCCGCAGGAGAAGGCGCCCTCTCGTTACATGGTCCCGTGTCTGCGCCGCAGCGTTGCACGCTGCAGCGCGCACGGGATGACAACGAGAGCCGTTTACTCCGCCGGGGCCGGATGTGCCCCATGCGCGCCGTGCCCTTCCTCATGCGGAGCATGGCGCGAGCCGTGGATCTTGCGGGCGAGGTAGCTGTAGGCGACAGGCACCACATAGAGCGTCAGCAGCGTGCCGAAGGTCATGCCGCCGACGATGACCCAGCCGATCTGCGAGCGGCTTTCCGCGCCGGCGCCCTTGGCGATGGCGAGCGGCACGGCGCCGAGCACCATCGCGCCCGTCGTCATCAGGATCGGGCGCAGGCGCAGCTCCGCCGCCTCGACGAGGGCGTCGATCATCTCGCGGCCCTCCTCGCGGAGCTGGTTGGTGAACTCCAGGATCAGGATGCCGTGCTTGGTGATCAGGCCGACCAGCGTGATCAGGCCGATCTGGCTGTACACGTTCATCGTCCCGCCGGTGTAGTAGAGCGCCGCGAGCGCGCCGGTCAGCGAAAGCGGCACCGAGACCATGATCACCACGGGATCGACGAAGCTTTCGAACTGCGCCGCCAGCACCAGGTAGATGAAGCCCAGCGCCAGCAGGAAGACGATGAATATGCTGGCGCCCGACTGCTTGAACTCGCGGCTCTGGCCGGAATAATCGACCTGCACTGAATTCGGCAGGACACGCGCCGCGCCGTCCTCCATGACCTTGAGCGCATCGCCGAGCGAATAGCCGGGCGCGGGAATCGCGGTGACCGTCGCCGAGCGGAGCTGGTTGAAGCGCACGAGCTCCTTCGGCGCGACCGTCTCCTCGACCTTGACCAGGCTGGAGAGCTGCACCACGGCGCCGCCGCGGCCCATCAGGTAGATCGATTGCAACGCCTGCGGCGTGTTGCGCTCGGCGCCCTCGACCTGCAGCACGACGTCGTACTGCTTGCTGTTCATGTTGAAGCGGGTGACCTGCCGGCCGCCGAGCAGCGTCTCCATGGTCCGGCCGATGATGTCGACATTGACGCCGAGATCGGCGGCGCGCTGCCGGTCGATCGAGACCTTGATCTGCGGCTTGTCGAGGATGAGGTTGGTCTCGACATTGGTCAGGACAGGCGAGTTCGAAACCTCGGCGATGAGCTGATCGACATAGGACTTGATCTGCGTATACGGCTCGGACGAGCGCAGCACGAACTCGACCGGCTTGCTGTTCGCCTGGCCCTGGCCGAGCGAAGCCGGGTTGGTCGCGAACAGACGGATGCCGGGGATCTGCGATAGCCCCTTGTTGATCTCGGCGACGAGATCCTGCTGCTTGCGCTGGCGCTCTTCCCAGGGCTTGAGGCGGGCGAAGCCGATCGCGCGCGTCACGTCGGGGAAGCCGACGATGACGAGATAGGTGTCGACCTCCTGGATGTTCTTGAAATAATTTTCGACCTGCCGGGCATAATCGGCTGTGAAGGACAAGGTCGCGCCTTCCGGCGACACGCCGATCGCATTGATCGTGCCGCGGTCCTCGACAGGCGCCAGCTCGGCGCGCAGATTCGTGAAGAAGAAATAGCCGCTGCCGGCAACGCCGAGCGCGAGCAGGACAACGAGCGGGCGCACCGTGAGCGCAGCGCGCAGCGACGCCTTGTAGCCGCGCGACAGCCCCTCGAAACCGCGCTCCAGCACATTGTAGAGCCAGTTATGCTTCTCGTGATGGCGCAGCAGCTTGGCGCACATCATCGGCGTCAGCGTCAGCGCGACGAAGCCGGAGACCAGCACGGCGCCGGCCAGGGTCAGCGCGAACTCGATGAAGAGCTTGCCGGTACGGCCGGTCGAGAAGGCCATCGGCGCATAGACCGCGACCAGCGTCAGGGTCATCGCCACAACGGCGAAGGCGATCTCGTTGATGCCGCGGATCGCCGCCGGGGTCGGCTGCATGCCGTCCTCGATATGGCGGTGGACATTCTCCAGCACGACGATGGCGTCGTCGACGACGAGGCCGATGGCAAGCACCATCGAGAGCAGCGTCAGCGTGTTCACGGTGAAGCCGAATGCGTACATCAGCGCAAACGAGCCGATCAGCGAGACCGGGATCGTCACCAGTGGGATCAGGGTCGCGCGGACCGAGCGCAGGAAGATGAAGATGATCAGCACGACCAGTACGATCGCCTCGATGATCGTCTGGTAGACCGCCTTGATCGAACGGTCGATGAAGACCGAGCTGTCATAGGATTTGGCGATCGACATGCCTTCCGGCAGGTCCTCGATGATGCCTGGCAACGCCTCCTCGATGCCGGCGGAGACGTCGAGCGGGTTCGCCGTCGCCTGCTTGACGATGCCGATCGTGACCGAAGGCGTGCCCTTGAACCAGGCGGCGTTGCGCTCCTCGCGCGCAGCGAGCTCGACCTTGGCGATGTCCTTGACCTTGACCGGGAAGCCGTTGGCGTCCTTGACGACGATCTCGCGGAATTCCGCCGGCGTGGTCATGCTGGTCTGCGATAGCACCGTGAATTCGCGGTCGTTGCTCTCGATGCGGCCCGACGGAATCTCGATGTTCTGCGCCCGGACCGCGGCCTCGACCTCCTGGACGCTGACGCTGTAGGCCGACATGCGAGCCCGATCGAGCCAGATCCGCATCGCGTACTGGCGCTGGCCGAGGATGCGGACTTCCGCCACGCCGGTGACGTTCTGGACGCGGTCCGAGATGAAGCGGTCGGCGAAATCGGTCAGTTCGAGCGGCCCGTGCCGCGAGCTGGTCAGCGAGAGATAGAGAATCGGCTGCGAGTCTGCCTCGACCTTGGCGATGACCGGCTCGTCGATCTCGTCCGGCATGCGGCTGCGCACGCGGCTGACGCGGTCGCGCACGTCGGAAGCCGCGACATCGGGGTCCACGTCCGGGCGGAAGCGCACCTGGATGAAGCTGCGCTCCTGGCGGCTGGTCGAGGACAGGATCTCGATGCCCTCGATGCCGGCGATCGAGTTCTCCAGGATCTGCGTGACCTGCGTCTCGATGATCTCGGCCGAGGCGCCGCGATAATCGGTGCGGACCGAGACGATCGGCTCGTCGATATTGGGATATTCGCGGATCGTCAGGCGGCCGTAGGAGACGATGCCGATCAGGATCACAAGCAGGCTCAGCACCGTCGAGAGGACGGGCCGGCGGACGAAAAGTTCGAAGAGGCTCATGCGTCAGCCCTCAGAGCTGGCTCGTCTGGACGACCTTGTCCTTGATCGCGATGATCGCGCCATCGCGCAGCCGCATCTGGCCGGCGGTGATGACCTGCATGTCGGGCTTCAGCCCGCTGACGATCTCGACCTTGCCCGGCAGGCGCTTGCCCAGTTCGACTGAAACCTTCTTCGCCTTACCCTTCTCGACGACATAGACCATCTTGCCGACCGCATCGGGCACGACCGCCATCTCCGGAACCAGGATCGCGTTCTCGCGCTGGTCGACGGTGATGGCGAGCCGGGCGAACAGGCCGGGCTTCAGGGCGAGATCGGCATTCGGGATGTTGGCGCGCAGGCGGATCGCCCGGCCGTTGACGTCGACCACCGGGTCGATCGCATAGATATGGCCCTGGAATTTCCGATCCGGCACCGCATCGACGCGCATCTGCACGGGCTGGCCGGTCTTGAGGCGGCTGAGATAAATCTCGGGCACGCGGAAATCGATCTTGATCGGGTCGATGCTGGTCAGCACGATCAGCGGTTTGCCGACCGAGACATAATCGCCGACGCCGACGGAGCGCAGGCCGACGACGCCGTTGAACGGCGCCACGATGGTCGACTGGGCGAGCTTGGCCTTGGCGAGCTGGACACGAGCCTCGCTGGAGGCGAGCTTCGCGGCGGATTCGTCGAGAGCGACCTGGGTACCGGAGCCGCGCGAGACCAGCGAGCGCAGGCGCTCGTTCGTGTCGCGAGCGAGGCCCAGATCGGCCATCGCCTGCTTGAGCTCTGCATCGAGGATCGCCGTATCGAGCTTGACCAGTTCCTGACCGGCCTTGACGCGCTCGCCCTCCTTGAAGCCGAGGAAGACGACACGGCCGGCGATTTCAGGCGCGATGACGACGGATTCATCGGCGGCCAGCGTGCCGAGCGCCTCGACCTCCTCGCTCACGGTCGCGATCTCGATGGAGGCGACCTCGACCGGAATGGCGCGCGGCCCCGAGACCGCGCTGGCCTGTGCCTGCTGCGCGCCGGCGCGCTGGTTGCGGTAGGCATAATAGCCGCCGCCCGCGATGGCAGCGACGAGAACAAGAAGAACGAACCGCTTCATCAGGCTGGAGGCTCCGTTGCCGCCCATTGGTCTTAAATGGAACGAAAGGCGTTGCTAAGATGCCGGCGTGCCACAGCGGCACAAAAACAGCGGTTTTTGCGCCGATGCCGCATCGATCCGGCCTCACAGGCATCGATGCAAGATGCTTGCCGATAAGAAGCCCACCGTCACGGGCGTCTCCGCCGCACACAAACATCCACGTTCATCCTGCCGGTAAGCCGGGAAACGTCCAAGCGCATTCTGGAGACCTCACGAAACGTTGACCGGCTCCTGAGGCGGCAAATGGCTCCTTTCGGAGCCTTGGCAGGCCGTCATGTGGCTGTCATCCGCGGTCGTTAGGGCTCGCCGCGATCGAGACGCCTGACCCTCTGGCCTTGGCCGGACGGGGACGCGCTCATGCCCGTATCGAGTCCGAGAACCAGTTCATGCTCCGCATCGAAGGCCTGACCAAGCGCTTTGGCGACAGGAACGCGGTCGACTCCGTCACCCTGACCGTCCCGAAGGGAGAGATGGTCGGTGTCATCGGTCCTTCCGGCGCCGGCAAGTCGACGCTGCTGCGCATGCTGAACCGCCTGACCGAGCCGACCTCCGGCCAGATCATCTGCGAGGAGCAGGACGTCACCGCTCTGAAGGGTGCCTCGCTGCGCCGCTGGCGCCGCGACACGGCGATGATCTTCCAGCAATTCAACCTCGTCGGCCGCCTCGATGTGCTGACCAATGTCCTGCTCGGCCGCCTGAACCATCGCTCGGCTGCGCTGACGCTGGTCAAGAGCTTCTCCGAGGACGACAAGATCCGCGCCATCGCTGCACTTGAGCGCCTCGATATGGGGCATCTGCTGGCTCAGCGCGCCGAGACCCTGTCCGGCGGTCAGCAGCAGCGCGTCGCCATTGCGCGTGCCCTCGTCCAGGAGCCGCGCATCATCCTCGCCGACGAGCCGATCGCTTCGCTCGACCCGCGCAACACCCAGGTCGTGATGGACGCGCTGTTCCGCATCAATCGCGAGGACGGCATCACGGTGATGTGCAACCTGCACGACCTCGACATAGCCGCGAAATACTGTGACCGCCTGATCGGCATGTCCGCCGGCAAGGTCGTGTTCGACGACGTGCCGCAGGCGCTGACCCGCGAGATCGCCGCCGAACTCTACGGCATCGAGGCCAAGGATGCCGGCGCCGAGGCGCTGGACGCGCTCGACGCCATCGCCGCCTCCGAGGCGAAGCGCGCCCGCCAGAAGATCGCCTGACTCCCCGAGATCGCCGGACCGGCCAAGGGCCGTCGCCGCGAGAAGACCATCCCGCCTACGACTACAACCAGGAGCACATCGATGCTGACCCGTCGTCATACACTCTCGCTCGCCGTCGCCGGCCTGGCGCTCGCCGCGGCCCCGGCTTTCGCCCAGGACTGGAAGGCGAAATATCCCGAGATCGTCTTCGCGATCATCCCCTCCGAGAACGCCTCCGGCGTCACCGAGCGCTACACCCCCTTCGTGCAGTATCTCGCCAAGGAACTCGGCACCAAGGTGACCCTGCGCATCGCCAACGACTACGCTGCGATCATCGAGGGCCAGCGCACCGGCAACATCCACATCGCCTCCTACGGCCCCTCTTCCTTCGCCCGCGCCCGCATGACCGGCGCCAAGGTCGATGCCTTCGCCATCGAGACCAATCTCGACGGCACCAAGGGCTATCACTCGGTCTTCTACGTGAAGAAGGACTCGCCTTATCAGAAGGTCGAGGACCTCAAGGGCAAGAATCTCGGCCTCGTCGACCCGAACTCGACCTCCGGCAACAACGTCCCGCGCTTCGCGCTGAACGGCATGAAGATCGAGCCGGAAAGCTTCTTCTCGAAGGTCGTCTATACCGGCAGCCATGAGAACGCGATCATCGCGCTCCAGCAGGGCACCGTCGACATCGCCGCCAATTGGTGGAACGACGAGCAGGAATCGAACCTGCAGCGCATGGCCCGCAAGAACATGGCCAAGGCCGAGGATTTCCGGATCATCTTCAAGTCCGAGCAGATCGTGAACTCGCCGATGGCCTATCTCACCGACATGCCGGAAGAGCTGAAGGCCAAGATCCGCGACGCGGTCCTGAACCTCGCCACCAAGGACAAGGCCGCCTTCGACAAGATCTATGAAGGCAAGCAGGGCCCGCTCGTCGCCGTCGACAACAAGGCTTATGACCCGATCATCGAGCTGAACAAGTTCGTCGACGACCTCCGCAAGAAGAAGTCGTCGTAATTCAGCAAGCCGTCATGCCCGGGCTTGCCCCGGGCATCTCCTGATCGAGATTCCCGGGCCTGCGCTTCGCTTCGCCCGGGAATGGCACTCTTGTCCGGGGTCGCGCTCGCCGATCCCGCGACCCCTCGGAAGCGCCTCCCCATGACCCTCGCGATCGACAGCAACGACCCGGCCATCCGGGCCCATGCCGAGGCCTATCGGCAGGCTTCATCCGCAAAGCGCCGGCAGGCTATGATCGGCATCGCCGTCTTCATCGCCTGCGTGCTTTTGTCCGCACGCGGGGCGGAGGTCGATCTCGCCAAGTTCTTCGAGAACATCCACCGCTTCCCGAAATATATCTACGAGACGCTGCCGACGCTGCGCCTCTCCAGCCTCGGCGCAGATCTCTCCGAATGGTACTGGGGCCTCAAGGGCTGGCTGAAGCTGCTCTGGCAGACCGTGCTGATCGCCTATGTCGGCACGATCCTCGGCGTTGCCGGCGCCTTCCTGTTCTGCTTCGCCGCCGCCGCCAATCTCGGCCGCGCCTCCTGGCTGCGCTTCGCGGTACGCCGCTATCTCGAATTCTGCCGCACCGTTCCCGAGATCGTCTTCGCGTTGATCTTCGTCATCGCCTTTGGCCTCGGCCCGCTGCCCGGCGTGCTCGCCATCGCGATCCACACCATGGGTGCGCTCGGCAAGCTCTTCTCCGAGGTCGTCGAGAACATCGACCTGAAGCCGGTCGACGGTGTCACCGCTTCCGGCGGAAGCTGGTGGCAGATCGTGCGCTTCGCCGTCGTGCCGCAGGTGCTCTCCAATTTCGCCAGCTACGCGCTGCTGCGCTTCGAGATCAATGTCCGCGGCGCCTCGATCATGGGTTTCGTCGGCGCCGGCGGCATCGGCCAGGACCTGATCGAGGCCATCCGCAAGTTCTATTTCACCGATGTCAGCGCCATCCTGCTGCTGATCATCGTGGCGGTCATGCTGATCGACTATGCCACCGAGCGGCTGCGCCACGCCCTCCTCAGCCTGGAGCATGGCCGATGAGCCTCGCCCTCTCGACGGCCGAGCGCGCCGACATCCTGCGCCGCCACGATGCCGCCATCCGCGGCTCGTTCAGGACGAAGCTCGCGACCATCGGCACCATTGCCGCGCTCGCCGGCTTCTTCGTCTACGGGCTGACGACGCTCGAAACCTCGCTCTGGAAGATCATTGCGGGCTTCGGCAATCTCGGCACCTTCGTCATGCTGATGCTGCCGCCCGATCCCGGCTCCTGGGCGCGCGCCGTCATCTTCGTGAAGGCGCTGTTCGAGACCATCGCCATCGCCTTCCTCGGCACGATCCTCGCCGCCATCCTCGCCCTGCCCCTCGGCTTCATCGCGGCGCGCAACGTCGTCGCCAACCGCATCGTGCATTTCCTCGCCCGCCGCTCGCTCGACACGGTGCGCGGTGTCGATGCCCTGATCTGGGCGCTGATCTGGGTGAATGTCGTGGGTCTCGGCCCCTTCGCCGGCATGCTCGCGATCATGACCAGCGATCTCGGCGCCTTCGGCAAGCTCTATTCGGAAGCGATCGAGGCGGCCGACCGCAAGCCGGTCGAGGGCGTATCCTCCGTCGGTGGCGGCAAGGCCCATGAGATCCGCTTCGGCCTCCTGCCGCAGGTGCTGCCGGTGATCGCGAGCCAGGTGCTCTATTTCATCGAGTCGAACACGCGCTCCTCGACCATCATCGGCATCGTCGGCGCCGGCGGCATCGGCCTCTATCTCGCCGAGACGATCCGGACGCTGGAATGGCAGCAGGTCTCCTTCCTGATCCTGCTGGTCCTCGCCGCGGTCTCCGCCATCGACTTCCTGTCGAGCAAGCTGCGCTTCGCGATCATCGGCCGCCGGGCGAGCTGAAGCGTCCCTCTCCGCTCAAGGAGAGGGCGTTTCCCCGAACGGCTCGATCACCATCTCCACGCGCTCGGCGGCAAAGACGCTGCTCACGAGATGCACCGGTGTCAGGTCCGGCAACGCATCGACCGCCGTCGAGATCATCACGGCCGCTTCGGGCGCAATCTCCAAAAGCTCCGCCTCGCTTTCGTCGGCAAGCCGCGCCGTCAGGCGCGTCGACAGGCGGACGTAATCCGTGATGCCGTAGACCTTGAAGGCTGCCGTGATCGATCCGCCGGCCTCGCGATAGGCCTTGTCGAAATCGGGAAAGCGCTCGACCGAGAGCCAATGCGTGCCCGTCCCCATCGGCACGCCGTCCGCCATGCTGACACCCTGCACGCACCAAAGCGGCGTCCCGGCCTTCAGCTTGAGTGCCGTGCAGGCAGCCGCCTCGCCGACGACCACCTCGGCCGAGAGCATGCGGCTCGTGCCGGTGATGCCGAGCTTGCCCATGTTGGTGCGCATGCTGACGCGCCGGCCGATCGGATAAGGCAAGCGTGGAGCCGTTACCTGCGTGCCGCGCCCGCGTGAGACCGTCACCAGGCCCTGATCCGCCAGATGCCGAAAGGCCTGCCGCACCGTATGGCGATGCACGCCGTAACGCTCCGCAAGCGCGACCGAGGCCGGCAATGTGTCGCCGAGCTTGTATTCGCCGCGCCCTATCGCCTGCGCCAGCTCGTCGGCGATACGCCGCCAGGCTGTTCCGCTGTCGCGCTCCGCAAGTGCGGTATCCGTCATCGAATTGTCGCTCAAAAAGTATAGACCTTTGCCATCAACTCCCCTAGCATAGTCTAGACATTCGGAACTGACCAGCGAGCCCGCGCCGATGACTCCAAAAACCTCGAGGCAAAGCTGGATGGCGACGCTGGCGCGTGCCTCCCGCAGCGAGATCGAAACCCTGCTCGGCGATCCGCCGGACCACGACCTGCTCAAGGCGCCGGAGACCGGCACCGTGATGGTCGAGGGCCGCGCCGGCGGCGCCGGACGCCGCTTCAATCTCGGCGAAGCCACCGTGACGCGCTGCGTCGTACGCCTCTCCAACGGACGGATGGGCTTCTCCTATGCGCTCGGCCGCGACGGCCGGAAAGCGCGGCTCGCCGCACTGCTCGACGCCCGCCTCCAGGACGAGGCCGAGGGCAGCGGCCTGCATCGGGGTATCGCGACACTCGCCGCGCAGCAGGCATCGGCCCGCGACCTCGCCTCGCGCAAGGCGGCGGCGACCAAGGTCGATTTCTTCACACTGGTCCGGGGTTCCTGATGTCGGCTGAAACCATGATCGCTCCCGGCTTCTCAGATCCGGTCTTCCAGTCGCAGGCCGCCTTCCGCGCCCTGCTCGCAGCGCTCTCCGAACCCGGCACGTTGCAACAGGTCGCGGGCGAGATCGCGCCGCCGGAAGGTCTGGCGACCGCGACGGCCACCGCCCTGCTGACGCTCGCCGATTACGAGACCCCGGTTTGGCTGCCGGAAGCCCTGCGCAACGGCCCAGCCGGCGCCTGGCTGCGCTTCCATTGCGCCGCCGCTCTCGTCGACGATCCCACTGAGGCCGCCTTCGCGGTCATCGATGGTGCAGCCGATCAGCCCAAGCTCTCCGCCTTCAATCTCGGCACGGACCAGTTCCCGGATCGTTCGACCACCGTGATCGTGCAGGCAGCCGCGCTGGAAGGTGGCCCTGCCTTCACCCTCGCCGGCCCCGGCATCCTCGGCTCGCGCAATATCGCGCCGCAAGGCCTGCGCGCCGGCTTCATCGATGAGTTGCGCGAGAACGGCGCACTCTACCCGCTCGGCGTCGATGTCTTGTTCGCTCATGGCGAGGGCCTGATCGGCCTGCCGCGCTCGACACAAGTTGAGGAGGCTTGCTGATGTACGTTGCTGTCAAAGGCGGCGAAGCCGCCATCCTCGCCACGCATGATCTCGTTGCCGAGGCGCGCCGCGGCGACCCAGCAGTGCCGGAAATCTCCGTAGCCCAGATCCGCGAGCAGCAGGCTCTGGCCTGCGCCCGCGTGATGAACGAGGGCTCGCTCTACGATCAGGACCTCGCTGCGCTGGCGCTTAAGCAATCGCAAGGCGACGTCATCGAAGCGGCCTTCCTGATGCGCGCCTATCGCACCACGCTGCCGCGCTTTGGCTCGTCCGAGCCGCTCGACACGGCCGCGACGGCGATCCGCCGCCGCGTCTCGGCGACCTACAAGGACCTGCCCGGTGGGCAGGTGCTCGGCCCGACCTATGACTACACCCATCGCCTCTTCGACTTCGCCCTGATGGACGAAGCTGGCGAAGCCGCGCCTCGCACGGCCACTGCCCCGCTCGACGCCACCATGCCGCGCGTGCCCGACATTCTCGGCGCCGAGGGGCTTATGGAAGCCGAGGAGCCACCGGAAGGCGATCCGCGCCCCTTCGACCTCACCCGCGATCCCGTTTCCTTCCCGGCCGATCGCGATGTGCGCCTGCAATCCATGGCGCGTGGCGACGAGGGCTTCCTGCTCGGCCTCGGCTATTCCGTGCAGCGCGGCTTCGGCGGCACGCATCCCTTCGTCGGTGAGGTCCGCGTCGGCGAGGTCGCGGTCGAGTTCGTGCCGGAGGAGCTCGGCTTCGCCGTTGATCTCGGCGACGTCACCCTGACCGAATGCCAGATGGTCAACCAGTTCCAGGGCTCGAAAGAGGTGCCGCCGCAATTCACCCGTGGCTACGGCCTCGTCTTCGGCCATAGCGAGCGCAAGGCGATGTCGATGTCGCTGGTCGACCGCGCCCTGAAGGCGCGCGATTTAGGCGAGGCGACGAACTACCCGGCGCAGCAGGACGAATTCGTCCTCTATCACGCCGACAATGTCGAGGCGGCCGGCTTCGTCGAGCATCTGAAGCTGCCGCACTATGTCGATTTCCAGGGCGAACTCGAACTGATCCGCCGCATCCGCAAGGAGCGGGAAGAACGGCTCGCAAGCGAGCAGGCCAAGCTGCCGGAGGCTGCGGAATGACGATCCATCAGATGCCGGCGGACGATAGCAAGCCGGCTTACAACTACGCTTATCTCGACGAGCAGACCAAGCGGATGATCCGCCGCGCCTTGCTCAAGGCCGTCGCGGTACCCGGTTATCAGGTGCCGTTCGGCTCCCGCGAAATGCCCTTGGCCCGTGGCTGGGGCACCGGCGGTATCCAGATCACCGCCGCGATCATCGGCCCGGCCGATACGCTCAAGGTGATCGACCAGGGCGCCGACGACACCACGAATGCCGTCTCGATCCGCAGGTTCTTCGAGCGCACCGCCGACGCCCGCACCTGCGAGGCGACGGACGAGGCGACGATCATCCAGACCCGCCACCGCATTCCGGAAGCGCCACTGAAGCCCGGCCAGGTCATGGTCTATCAGGTGCCGATGCCCGAGCCGCTGCGCCGTCTGGAGCCGCGCGAGGCCGAGACCCGCAAGATGCACGCCTGGGCCGAATACGGGCTGATGCAGGTCAAGCTCTACGAGGACATCGCGCGCTATGGCGAGATCACCAAGACCTATGACTACCCGGTCATGGTCAACGACCGCTACGTGATGGCGCCCTCGCCGATCCCGAAATTCGACAATCCGAAGATGCACATGTCGCCGTCGCTGCAATTGTTCGGCGCCGGTCGCGAGAAGCGCATCTACGCGCTGCCGCCCTATACCAGCGTGCGCAGCCTCGATTTCGAGGACCACCCCTTCCGCATCCAGAGCTGGACGCAGCCCTGCGGTTTGTGCGGCGCGGACGACAGCTATCTCGACGAGGTCGTGATCGACGACCAGGGCGGGCGCATGTTCGTCTGCTCCGACAGCCATTATTGCGAGACCCGCCGGGCGGAAGGCCATCGCGGCACGATGCTGGGTGACGCGGCCACGAGCGGCCTGGTCGAGGAGACCACCCCATGACCCTGCATGTCGCAGCGGCCGAGATCGCGCTCGAACCCGCCCCCCTGCTCTCCGTCGACGGCGTTAGCCGCTTCTATGGCGAGCGTATCGGCTGCGCCGATGTCTCCTTCGATCTCTGGCCGGGCGAGGTGCTCGGCATCGTCGGCGAATCCGGCTCGGGCAAGTCGACCCTGTTGCGCTGCCTCGCCGGCATCGACAAGCCCGACGCGGGCGAGGTGCTGTTCAGGGGCGGAAGCGAACCGCTCGATATCTACTCGGTCTCCGAGCAGGAGCGCCGCCGCCTGATGCGGACCGCCTGGGGCATCGTCCACCAGAACCCGCGCGACGGCCTGCGCATGGACGTCACCGCCGGCGGCAATGTCGGCGAGCGGCTGATGGACCGCGGAGACCGGCATTACGGCCAGATCCGCGAGCGCGCGCTCGACTGGCTCAGCCGCGTCGAGATCGCCGGCGCCCGCATCGACGACCGGCCGCGCCAGTTCTCCGGCGGCATGCAGCAGCGCCTGCAGATCGCCCGCGTGCTGGTCTCCGAGCCGCGCCTCGTCTTCATGGACGAGCCGACCGGCGGCCTCGACGTCTCCGTGCAGGCCCGCCTGCTCGACCTGTTGCGCGTGCTGGTGCGCGACCTCGGCCTCGCCGCGATCATCGTCACCCATGACCTCGCGGTGGCGCGCCTCCTGACCGACCGCCTGATGGTGATGAAGGACGGCCGCGTCGTCGAGCAGGGCCTGACCGACCAGGTCCTCGATGATCCCCAACACGCCTATACGCAGCTTCTCACCTCGGCGGTGCTGAGTGTGTGATCTCGCGTCACACCCTCGTCACCTCGCCGGCACAAGGCACTGACCCCATGACCACGATGATTCAGGTCGAGAACGTCGCCAAGACCTTCACCCTGCACAACCAGGGCGGAGCGTGTCTGCCCGTCTTCGACAACGTCAATTTCCACGTCGAGGCCGGCGAGGCGCTGGTGCTGGCCGGCGCGTCCGGCGCCGGCAAGTCGAGCCTGCTGCGCATCCTCTACGGCAACTACAGGCCTACGAGCGGCGCTATCCGCATCACCCATGCCGGCCGCCCCGTCGACATCGTCGCCGCCGTCCCGCGCACCGTGCTCGACATCCGCCGCCGCACGCTCGGCTTCGTCTCGCAGTTCCTGCGCGTCATCCCGCGCGTCTCGACGCTCGATATCGTGCGCGACCCCTTGCTGGCACGCGGCGCCACACCTGACACGGCGACCGAGCGCGCCAAGGCCATGCTCGCCCGGCTCAATCTGCCGGAGCGGCTGTGGAACCTCGCCCCCGCAACCTTCTCCGGCGGCGAGCAGCAGCGCGTCAACATCGCCCGCTCCTTCGTCGATCCCTCCGCGATCATGCTGATCGACGAGCCGACCGCCTCGCTCGATGCCGCCAACCGCGACGTCGTCGTCGATCTCATCGCCGAGGCGCGCGCCGCCGGCTCCGCCATCGTTGGAATTTTCCATGACGAGGCGGTTCGCGAACGCGTCGCGACGCGCTATCTCGACATCACCGCTTTCCGGAAGGCCTGACGATGCAGACCGTTCTCACCAATGCCAAGCTGATCCTCGAGAACGAGGTCGTCACCGGCACCATCGCCTTCGACGCGAGCGGCATCACCGCCGTCGACCAGGGCAAGTCGTCACTGCCGGGCGCCATCGATGTAGGCGGCGACTATGTCGCGCCCGGCCTCGTCGAGATGCACACCGACAACATGGAAAAGCATTTCATGCCGCGCCCGAAGGTCTTCTGGCCGAACGGGCTCGCGGCGGCGCTGGTCCATGACGCACAGATGGCGGCTGCCGGCGTCACCACCGTCTATGACGCGGTCTGCGCCGGCACGCCCTTCTCCGCCAAGGACTACCGCAAGGACATCTTCTCCGACGTGATGAAGTCGCTGGCCTATGGCAAGCGCGAGAACGTCTTCCGCATCGACCACCGCATCCACATGCGCTGCGAGCTGACGAGCCCGGGCCTGCTTGAAGACATTGCCCCCTATCAGGACGACGAACTGGTCCAGCTCGTCTCGCTGATGGACCACACGCCCGGCCAGCGCCAGTGGCGCGATCTCCAGCACCTCAAGACCTATGCCGTCGGCAACGGCAAGACGGTCGCGGAATTCGAGGCGGACGTCGAGGTGCGCCAGCGCGAAGGCGCTGCCAACGTGGCGAAGAACTGGCAGGCCGTGGTCGACATCTTCCGCGCACGCGGCATCCCGCTCGCCACCCATGACGACACGATCCCCGAACATGTCGAGGAAGGCGTCGCTTCAGGCGCGGTGATCTCGGAATTCCCGACCACGGTCGAAGCCGCCGCCGCCGCCAAGCAGGCCGGCCTCGCCACGGTCGCCGGCGCGCCGAACGTCGTGCGCGGCGGCTCGCATTCCGGCGGTGTCTCGGTCTCCGAGCTGGCCGAGAAGGGCCTGCTCGATGGCCTCTCCTCGGATTACGTGCCGGCGAGCCTGCTCCAGGCCGTGGTCAAGCTCAATGCCGACCATGGCATCGCACTGCCGGAAGCGATGGGCATGGTCACCTGGAAGGTCGCCGATATCCTCGGCCTCCGGGATCGCGGCCATCTCAAGACCGGCCTGCGCGCCGATCTCGTTCGTTTCAAGGTACTGGGCGCGACGCCGGTCATCGCCGCCGTCTGGTCGCAGGGCGAGCGCGCATTTTGAGCAAGCCGCGCTACGCCGTCTATTACGCCCCCGCCGCCGACAGCGCGCTCTGGCGCTTCGGCAGCGCGACTCTGGGCTATGACGCGCTGACCGGTGAGGACCTGCCTTTCATGGTCCCGCCGGGATGCGATCCGGCCACTTGGCCGAGTTTCACCGAGGAGCCGCGCCGCTACGGCTTTCATGCCACGCTGAAGGCCCCCTTCGAGCTCGCCGACGGCCGCAGCGAGGAGCAGTTGCGCGCCTTCGCCCGCAACCATGCCGCCGGGCTCGATGCCGTCGAACTGACAGGCCTGAGCATCACCGCACTCGGCTCCTTCGTGGCGCTGACGCCGTCCGAGCCGAGCGAGGCCTTGCAACGCTTTGCCTTCGCCACGGTGCAGGCCTTCGAGCTGTTCCGCGCGCCGCTCTCCGAAGCCGACAAGGCCCGGCGCCTGAAAAGCCCGCTGACCCCCGCGCAGCACGCCTATCTCGAAGCCTATGGCTACCCCTATGTCGGCGACGCCTTCCGTTTCCACATGACGCTGACCGGTTCGTTGCCGGCCGAGCATGCGGGACCGGTGAAGCAGGCGCTCGAAACGGCCTATGCCGCGGCCGCCCCGTCTGGCCCGGTCAGGATCGACCGCTTCGCACTGTTCCGGCAGGGCGATCGCGCCGGCCGCTTCCGCCTGCTCGATTCCTATTCGTTCGGCTAGGAGCGATGTCGTCCGAGCGCGCGCAGGACGGCCAGAAGCTCATCGGCGGCCTCGGCGACGCTGCGGTCGTTCAGGATGGTGACGATCTCGGCGCGCTCCGCCGTCAGCGGCGCCTCGCGCTTCAGCCGGGCCGCGATATCGGCCTCGCTCTCGCGCCCGCGTGCCGCCAGCCGTTGCGCCAATACCGCGATCGGGGCGGTAATGTTGAGCACCACGACGCGCTCCGCCAATTGCTCGGCCACAGCGATCGCAGCGCGCGAGACATTGACGATCACCACGGCGCCCGCGCCGATACCGGAAAGCTCCGACGCCGGAATGCCGTAGCTCAGACCATGCGCCTGCCAGCTCAGTGCCAGCCCGCCATCGGCCTTGATCGCGCGGAAGCCGGCCTCGTCGCAGGAATCGTGGTCCTCGGCGCCGGCCATCGCCGGCCGGGTGATCAGGCGGCGGGCGAAGCGATAGCCGGGATTGCCAGAAAGGCCCGCCCGCGCCGCCTCCATCAGCGTGTCCTTCCCCGCCCCGGAAGGACCGACCACGAGAACGAGCACACCCGCCGCTGCGGGGATCGCGATATCGGAAGAGGATGAGGACATGGCCGCTAAGAAGCTGGGACTCGAACCGCTGATCGACCCGACTGCCCAGGTGAGGCAGGCGACGCTCGGCCGCTACACCGCGATCGGCGCGCGCACCATCTTCGCCGAGTCGACGATGGGGGACTACTCCTATGTCGTGAACGACGCGAATGTCATTTACACGACAATCGGCAAATTCTGCTCGATCGCGGCGATGACCCGGATCAATCCCGGCAACCATCCGATGCACCGCGCCAGCCAGTCGCATTTCACCTATCGCGCCGCGGCCTATTTCGACGATGCCGAGGATGACGAGGCCTTCTTCGACTGGCGCCGGGCGCATGCCGTCACCATCGGGCATGACGTCTGGATCGGCCATGGTGCAATCGTGCTCGCCGGCCGCTCGATCGGCACCGGCGCGGTGGTCGCGGGTGGCGCCGTCGTCACCAAGGATGTCGCGCCCTACACCATCGTCGCAGGCAATCCGGCCAGGCCAGTCCGGCGACGATTCGCTGAAGAAATCGCGACCAGGTTGCAGAATCTCGCCTGGTGGGACTGGGATCACGTCAGGCTGCGGGCCGCCCTCGATGATTTCCGGCACCTTTCCGTCGAAGGTTTCCTGGAGCGCTACGAATAAGCGTTTCGGGCGCTGTATTCATTTGAAATCGCAAATATTTTTGCCCCGAAAGGCCTCTCGGTCGCGCCGGTCATGACGCATAGTACGCGCCACCCCTGTAGAAATTGACCCAGATCAATACATGCTCTCATAGGTTGTTAATCTTGTTGGCCCATGGTCGGCCTCCGGCGGGAGCAGTTTCCGCCCGAGGCTGGGGACCTCCTGATGTCGGCAACAGATCATCTCGGCAAGCGGCTTGCCTTCATGCAGCTCGGCCCGGAGGCGCAGGCGCGCATCCGCGATGTCGGCGACGCCTTGGGAACGGCCGTTCCCGGCGCGCTCGACGCCTTCTACGCGCAGTTGCGCGCCTTCCCGGAAACCAAGGCGTTCTTCAGCAACGAACAGCATATCGAAGGCGCCAAGCAGCGTCAGGCCAGGCATTGGGGCGGCATCGCCACCGGCAAGTTCGACGAGAACTACATCGGCGCCGTCACCCAGGTCGGCAAGGTCCATGCCCGCATCGGCCTGGAGCCACGCTGGTATATCGGCGGCTACGCGCTGATCCTCGAGAAGCTGCTTGCCGGCGTGCTGGAGGCCCGCTGGCCGAAAAACGCGCTGGGCAAGCGCATGCCCGGCGCGGTCGAGCGTTCCGCCGAGATCGGCGCCATCGTCAAGGCGGCGCTGCTCGACATGGATTACGCCATCACCGTCTATCTCGAAGCCTCCGAGGAAGCCCGGCTCAAGGCCGAGGCCGAGGCCCGTGCCCTCGAACAGGCCAAGGCGGCCGAGCGCGACCAGGCCATCGCCTGCGTCAGCCAGAGCATGGCAGCGCTCGCCGAGGGCGACCTGACCTATCGCATGAGCGCCGAGATCCCGGCCGAATATTCGGAGATCCGCGATCATTTCAATGGCGCGATGGCGCGTCTCCAGGAGATGGTCGGCACGATCAAGGCGACGTCCGCAGCGATCGCCTCCTCCTCGCAGGAGATCAGCACCGGCGCGCAGGATCTCTCGATGCGCACAGAACAGCAGGCCTCGGCCCTTGAGGAGAGCGCGGCGACGACCGAACAGCTCGCGGCTTCCGTCAAGACCTCGACCCAGGCCTCGCGCGAATCCGTCTCGCTGGCCGACGAAGCCGCCAATGTCGCACGCACCGGCGGCGATATCGTCCGCGAAGCCGTCGAGGCGATGGCGCGGATCGAGGGCGGCTCGAAGCGCATCTCGGAGATCACCGACGTGATCGACGGCATCGCCTTCCAGACCAACCTGCTGGCGCTCAATGCCGCGGTCGAGGCCGCCCGAGCCGGCGATGCCGGGCGCGGCTTCGCCGTCGTCGCCGCCGAGGTCCGGGCACTGGCCCAGCGCTCGGCCGGCGCCGCCAAGGACATCACCGGCCTGATCTCCTCCTCGGACGCGGAAGTCGCCGAGGGCGTCAGGCTCGTTCGCCAGGCCGGCGAGACGCTGGACCGCATCGTCGCAGCCTCCGCCAAGGTCTCAAGCACCGTCGAGGAGATCGCATCCGCTTCCAGCGAGCAGGCCAACGGCATCGACGAGATGAGCCAGACCGTCAGCCATATGGACGAGATCACCCAGCAGAACGCGGCTCTCGCCGAGGAAAGCGCCGCCTCGGCACGCGTCCTGCTTGACCAGATCGATCAGCTCAACCGGCTGGTCGCGGCCTTCCGGACCGAGCAGGGCGGAGCCGCCGCCACCATGAGCGCGGCTCGGCGACGCGCGGCCTGATTAACCCCGATTGGCGGCGCGCCTACCCGGCGAGCCGCCAGACCGAACTGCGCTTGATCTCGGCATCCTCCAGTGCGCGCGTCACCGGCACCTCGTAGGTCGCGAGCGCTTCCAGCCTTTTGCGCGGCAGATAGCTGCGGCCGGGATCGCCGATCAGCACCGTCGCGCCCCGCACCGACAGCCCGGACAGCCAGTCGATGACACGCTCGGCCATCTCGCGCTCGTAGCAGACATCGCCGGCACAGACGACGTCCCAGCCTTCGTCGCGGCCGATCAGATCATCGCAACGCGGTGTCACCGCGATCCCGTTGGCTGCGGCATTGATGCCGATCGCCGCCGCTGCGAAAGCATCGATATCGCAGGCTTCGACCGACGTAGCGCCAACCTTCGCCGCCGCGATCGCCACAAGCCCCGAACCGGAGGCGAAATCCAGCATCCGCCGACCCGCGACAATCTGCGGATGGTCGAGCAGATAGCGCGCCAGCGCCTGCCCGCCGGCCCAGGCGAAGGCCCAGAATGGCGGCGGCAGGCCGATCACGGCGAGCTCGTCCTCGGTCTTCTGCCAGAGCTCCGTCGCCTCTTCGGCGACATGCAGCAAAATCTCCGGCGCATGCGGCACCGGCAGCAGCCGCGTATGCGTGCGGATAAAGACCTCGCGGTCGAGGACGGCCTCGCCGCTCATGCCGCGGCCTCGGGCGCGGCGCGGCCGAGCAGGCCGAGATAGAGTGCCTTCACGCCGTTCATCACGTCGCGCTCGGTATGACCGTCGAGCAGGCGCGCACGCGCGCTCTCGCCCATGCGCTCCGCGAGGCGCGGCGCTCCGGCGAGGGCGACGAGCGCCCGGGCCAGCGCCGCCGCATCATCGGCCGGAACGACCATGCCGTCCTGTCCGTCGCGGACGAAGCTGCGGCAGCCCGGCACATCCGTGGTCAGGATCGCCCGTCCGCAAGCCGCAGCTTCCAGGATCGTACGCGGCAGCCCCTCGCCGCCGCGCGAGGGCAGGACGCAGAGATGATGCGCCTTCCAGACACCCTCGATGTCGCGCGTCGGCCCGGCCCAGGTGATGCCCGGCCGCGCCGCCCATTCCTTCAGCGTCGCCTCGGGGATTGCCTTGGGATTGGACGGGTCCGGCGCGCCATGGATGGTCAGCGAGACCTTGGCGCCCTCGGCCCGCGCTAGCCTCACCGCCTCGACGGCGAGATCGACACCCTTCGACCAGAGCATGCGCGCGACCAGCGCGACTTTGAGCGGCGGCGCCGCCGGCATTGGCGAGGGCATCAGGATCAGCGGGTCGACGCCGGCCCCGCCGACGATCGCGACCTTCGCGGCGTCCTGGGGATCGAGCCCGAGCGTCACCGGATCGTCGGGATTCTCGAACAGGAAGCGGACCTGTGGCCCGTCGATGGCGCCGCGCAGCCAGGTGATCGCCGCGAAGCGCGCCATCGCGGCGAGCGCGCCCTGCTTCGCGCCGAGGAAGCCAAGCCCGGTCAGCGCATAGACGCGGCGCTCGACCCCGGCCAGCTTGCCCGCGAGCCCGGCGAGCGCGATCGGCTTCAGCGCGATGCAGTGCAGGATGTCGGGCTTCTCCGCCGCGATCAGGCGCTTCAGCGCCGCGACCTGCTTGAACAGCGCCCGCGGATCGAGGCTGCGCCGCTCCGCCTCCAGCCCGATCAGGCGGGCGCCTGTCGCCTCGATCACATGCCGGTGGTTGCGTTCGCGCGCGATCACCGCGACGTCGAAGCCGAGCTCGCGCGCGGCCCGCGCCATCGGCAGGAAATGCGAGGCGAAGAACCAGTCCTCGGTGGCGACGAAAAGGAGTTTCGGGCGCGGCATCGCGCCATCAGGCCGATGCGAGGGCGAAGGTCAAGCCCGCTTGCCCCTCAGGGCCGCGCCGTCGCGACCGGCAGCACGCGGGCGAGCGCCGCAGGCGGGTCGATCCGGCCCGCACCATAGACCGGGTCCCGCCCGCGCGAACCGAGATCGGTCGCGCTTTCGGCAAGCACCCGGCGCGCGCTGTCGGTATCGAGCTCCGGCTGCTTTTCGAGCAGGAGCGCGACCAGCGCCGTGACATGGGCGGCGGCGATCGAGGTGCCGGAGGTGAAGGCATAGCGTCCGCCGGGCTCCGCCGTCAGCACGTCGACGCCCGGCGCCGCGATCGCGACGTAGGAGCCGCGATTGGCATCGCTGAAGACCTTGTCCTCGGCATCGGTCGCGGTCACCGCGATCACGCTGGGATCGGCACCGGGATACAGCGGCGCCGAGCGGGCGCCGCCATTGCCGGCGGCGGCGACGGTGATGATACCGCGCTCCTTCGCGCCGGCCAGCGCCTTGGAGAGCAGGCGATCCTGCGGGCCGGCGAAGCTCAGATTGATCACCTTGGCACGCTGCTGGACGATCCATTCGAGCGCGGTGAGGATCTGGAACGACTTGCCGTTGGCGGAAGCCGCCTGCGGGCCGCCGAACGCACGGGCGACGATCAGGCGGGCGGCCGGGGCAATGCCCTGCAGTTCGCCATGGGCGACGATCGCCGTCGCCATCGAGGTGCCGTGCGCATGCGGCGTCGCCAGCCCGTCGACGGCATCGAGATAGCCGAGGACCGAGCCCCGGATCTCGGGATGCTCCATGTCGACGCCGGAATCGATCAGGCCGACCCGGATATTGCGCCCCTGCGCCAGCTTGCGCGCTTCGCTGAGACGCAGCTTCTCGACCACATATTGCGGCGGCAGGATGCGCCGCACCGCCGCGTTGCCGCGCGCCGCCGTCGCGGGGTCGGCCAGCCGCAGGCCCTGGGTCGGCGCAGGCGTGCTCGCGTCCGACGATGCGGTGGACGCACCGGCCGGCGTGCCGGGGCCGGAGAGCGAATCCTGTTGCAGTTCGAAGAGGAAATTCGGTTGTGCCCCGGCGATGCTGGTGTCGTCGGCCATAGCGGTCAGCACGGCGCGCAGATCGCGCCCGGCCTCGAGCTTCGCCCGGATGATGGTGACACCGGCGAGCTCGAAGCGCTGGCTGGCGATCAATGTCGCGCCATAACGGCGCAGAACGGCTTCGGCCTCGACATTGGGCGCGAGCTCGAACAGCACCTCGTCGGGCACGAAGCGGTTCTCGTCCATGGCCGGCACGATGCTGCGCTGGGTCCGTGGCTGCAGCCAGGAGCCGGGCGGCACGCGCATCGAGCGGTTGGTACCGCCGGCTGAGGGTTGCTGCGGGCTCGTCGTCGGCGCGATACGCTTGCCGTCGCCGGTTCCGCCCGCGGGCTGCGCGAAGGCCAGCCCCGGCGCGAGCGCAAGCGCGCATGCGACAAGGCCGGCGCCGACGAGGCACCGAAGCGTGGATTTCCGGCGGGCGAACGGGGACGGCAGCATGGCCTGACCCTCCTGCGACGACGACATCATGCCATGGCGCCCAAGAACCGCGCCAGCCGGATCACGGCGCCGGCGCGACGAAGCTGACGATGGCGCTCTCGCCCTTCATCCGCGCCGCGATCGCATCGAGCTGGGCGGAAGAGAGGGAAGCATCGCCAACGCGGACCTTGAAGAAGCCGTTGGCGCGCGGGCCGTCGACCACCGAGGCATCGAAGCGCTTGAAGAAGGAGGCGATCTCGCCGGCCCTCGCCTCCGGCGAGAAGCTCAGCAGCACATAGCTTTCCGACGGCCGGGCACCGGGGGCCGAGGCGGTCTGGAAGCCCGGGCCGCCATCGCGCAGCGCAAGGCCGGTGATCGCGACGCCCTGCAGAACGATCAGCGCGAGCGCGGCGGCGCTGGCATAGGCCAGTCGGCGCGGCGTCTGCGCAGCCAGAAGCCCGCCGAGCCACCCGAGCAGCCCGCGGCTGTTCTCCTGGGCTCGGGCTAGAAGAGGCACCGGACGGGCTTCGGCCTCGATGCCGGCCATCAGCTTTTCGAGGGCTCGCGGCGACGCCGCCCCGAGGCTCTCGTTGAGCAGGACCGTCTCGGCCATGTCGTCGCGGATCAGATCGAGCCGGGCGGACAGCTCGGCATCGACGGCGAGCGCGGTCTCGACGCGGCGCTTGTCGGCGTCCGAGATCCGGCCATTGGCATAGAAGGGCAGCAGCTCCTCGAGCTCGCGGCGCTTCGGATCGCTGGCGATGCTGTCGTTCATCACGCCACTCCCTGGGCGGCAGGGCCGCGCCTCTTAAAAACGAAAACCTTACGGCCAGCCCCGGTCGATGCCGGCTGCCTTGAGCATTTCGCCCAGCTTCTTGCGGGCGTGGAAAAGCCGGGTCTTGACGGTGTTCTCGGGGATCCCGACGATCCGCGAGACCTCCTCGACGGAAGTCTCGTGGTAGTAGACGAGGTCGATGACCTCGCGATGCTCGGCCGAGAGGCGTTCGAGGCAGGCCCGGATGGCGAGACCCTTGTCCTGCTTCTGCAGCACCACTTCGGGGCCGTCCGCATCGTCTTCGAGGCTTTCGGCATAATCCTCGTCCAGCTCGGCATCGCGGCGCTTGCGCAGCAGCGACCAGGCCTTGTTCCGGGCGATGGCGAGCAGCCAGGTCGAGACCGAGGCACGAGCCTCGAACCGATCCGCCTGTCGCCACAGATCCATGAACACGTCACTGATCACATCCTCGGCAAGCGTCTCGTCGCGGACGAGCCGCAGCACGAAACGGTAGACCCGCACCTGATGCCGCGAAAACAGCACCTTCATCGCGAGCCGGTCGCCAGAGGCGATCCGTTTGACGAGATCCTCGTCCGATTCCGTATGCATTGCCCCTCGAAGGCCAGGCATCCCGGCTCGCATCCGGTTGTCGCGGCGAGCGGGGAAAAGGTTCAACCCGACGCGCACATTAATCCGCACATCCGGATTTGCCGATAGCTGGATACGAAACGGATAGGAGTTTTTTGCCCGAAATTCAGCCGTCGGCCGGGGCAAGCGCTGTCATCGCGGTTAAGCGGATATGAAAAGGGGCGCTCGCAGCGCCCCAAATCGCATTCCAAGGATATGCGGAAATTCCTGGCGTCCGGCCTGTACAGGCCGAACTGCAAAGGCTTCAGCGGCGCTTGCCGGCCGTGCGCATCTGCATGTACTGCACGGCTTCCAGCAGCACCTTGCGCGGACGCTCGGCGTCGCGCTTGGCCTGCTCGGCCTTCCGGGCGGCTTCGCGGGCGATCTCTTCCTGGCGCTTCTCTTCCTCGATGCGCGCACGCTCGATCGCTTCCAGGCGCTCCTTCTCGGCCCGGATCTTCGCCTTCTCGGCTTCGCGCTCGGCGCGAGCCTGGGCGATGGCTTCCCGCTCCTCGCGTCGCTGCACCATCACCGGGTCGTCGGCCTTCGGCCGGGCCTGGAAACGCTCGAGCAGCGCCTTCTTGGCATTGGCGGAATTGGACTGGCGGTCGGTAAAGCTGCGGTCGTTCGGGTTCTTCAAGGGTGATCTTCTCTCGGGTTGTTACGGGCGTTCATCGGCCTGCGCGGGCGAGATAATCCAGATCCGGCCGGATTGGTATCGAAATCGACGCGCGGCAGCCCCGCTTCCAGCGCTTATCAGGCGGCAGGTCCTGCATACTGCACGCTTCAAACGCATGAGAACGGCAGGATCGGCACCCATCAGGCGGGCGGGCCGGGGTCTGCATATGGGCAGCCTGCCCTGCCCTGTCAATGCAAACCACCCATGACGGGCGACTTTGGGGCGAGAAAAGCAGCTCTATGCTTTACAAGCGCGGCATTTTCCCCAACAGGCAGGACGACTGCAGCAACAACGTCGTGCTCCCCGTGAAGACGCCCCAGCTCTCCGATTTCCGCCGCATCGTTGTCAAGGTCGGCTCCAGCCTGCTGGTTGACCGCGGCCGCGGCCGCCTGCGCCATGCCTGGCTCGCGGCGCTGGCCGAGGATCTCGCCGACCTGCACCAGCGCGGTGCCGACGTGCTCGTCGTCTCCTCCGGCGCGATCGCGCTCGGGCGCACCGTGCTCGGCCTGCCCTCCGGCCCCTTGCGCCTGGAGGAGAGCCAGGCCGCCGCCGCCGTCGGCCAGATCGCGCTCGCCCGCAACTGGGCCGAAGCGCTCGGCGCCCATGGCCTCACCGCCGGGCAAGTGCTGCTGACGCTGGCCGATACCGAGCAGCGGCGCCGCTACCTCAACGCGCGCGCGACGCTCGGCCGCCTGCTCGACCTGCGCGCCATCCCCGTCATCAACGAGAACGACACGGTCGCCACCACCGAGATCCGCTATGGCGACAATGACCGGCTCGCCGCCCGCGTCGCGACCATGGCCGGCGCCGACCTGCTGGTGCTGTTCTCGGATATCGACGGCCTCTATACGGCCCCGCCCGCCAAGGATCCGAGCGCGCGGCATATTCCAGTGGTGGAGCGCATCACGCCGGAGATCGACGCCATGGCCGGTGGCGCGGCCTCCGAGCTCTCGCGCGGCGGCATGCGCACCAAGATCGAGGCCGGCAAGATCGCGGCGGCCGGCGGCACCCATATGCTGATCGCCGACGGGCGCGCCAAGAACCCGCTGGCCAGCGTCGCCGAGGGCGGTCGCTGCACCTGGTTCCTCACCGCCTCGACGCCCGCCACCGCCCGCAAGACCTGGATCGCCGGCTCGCTGGAGCCGCGCGGCACGCTGCATCTCGATGCCGGCGCGGCCCGTGCGCTCCGCGGCGGCGCGAGCCTGCTGCCGGTCGGCGTCACCCGGATCGAGGGCGAGTTCGCGCGCGGCGATGCCGTGCTGATCCGCGACCCCGAGGGGCAATTGCTCGGCCGCGGCCTCGTCGCCTACGACGCCTCCGAGGCCGCCTTGGTGCTCGGCAAGGCCTCGCGCGATATCGAGACCGTGCTCGGCTATCCCGGCCGCGCCGAGATGATCCACCGGGACGACATGGCGCTCGGGCTAGGCTAAGCTTTCTCACGGGCCGGCCATCGCCGGCAAACCTTGGGCTGGAACGAGATGACCGGCGACAGCGCATTGCGCATCATCGCGACGAACGAGGCCACCGATATCGGCGGCGTCATGCAGGATATCGGCCGGCGCTCCCGTGCGGCCGCACGCAAGGTCGCGCTCAGCCCGGCCCAGCAGCGCAACGCCGCCCTCCTCGCCATGGCCGATGCGCTGCGCGCCCGCAGCGCAAAAATCCTGGCGGCCAACGCGCAGGATCTCATCGACGGCAAAGCGGCGGGCCTGAGCGGCTCCTTCATCGACCGCCTCGCCCTCGACGAGAAACGCCTCGCCGCTATCGCCGACGCCGTCGCCGAGGTTGCCGAGCTGCCGGATCCGCTTGGCCGCGTGCTGGCGGAATGGACCCGGCCGAACGGCCTGCGCTTCGAGCGCGTCGCGACCCCGCTCGGCGTCATCGCCGTGATCTTCGAGAGCCGGCCGAACGTCACGGCCGATGCCGGCGCTCTCTGTTTGAAGAGCGGCAATGCCGCGATCCTGCGCGCCGGCTCCGATTCCTTCCGTTCCTCGACCGAGATCGCCACCGCGATGCGCGAGGGCCTGGAGGCCGCCGGCCTGCCCGGCGACGCGATCCAGCTCGTGCCGACGCGCGACCGCGCCGCGGTCGGCGAAATCCTTTCCGGGCTCAACGGCAATATCGACGTCGTCGTGCCGCGCGGCGGCAAGAGCCTCGTGGCCCGCGTCCAGAGCGAGGCGCGCGTGCCGGTCTTCGCCCATCTCGACGGCAACTGCCACGTCTATGTCGATGCGAAGGCCGATCTCGCCATGGCGCGCGAGATCCTGCTCAACGCCAAGCTCCGCCGCACCGGCGTCTGCGGCGCGGCCGAGACCTTGCTTGTCGACGAGGCCTGCGCCGGCACGCATCTCGCCCCGCTGGTCACCGCCCTGCTCGAAGCCGGCTGCGCCGTGCGCGGCGATGAAGCGGCCCGCGCCGTCGATGCGCGTGTGAGCACTGCCACCGAAGTGGACTGGGCGACCGAATATCTCGACCGGATCATCGCGGTGAGGACGGTGCCCGGCCTCGACGCCGCGATCGACCACATCGAACGCTACGGCTCGCACCACACCGATGCCATCGTCACCGCCGACGAGGCCGCCGCCGCCCGCTTCCTCGCCGAGGTCGATTCCGCCATCGTCATCCACAACGCCTCGACCCAGTTCGCCGATGGCGGCGAGTTCGGTTTCGGCGCCGAGATCGGCATCGCCACCGGCCGCATGCATGCGCGCGGCCCCGTCAGCGTCGAGCAGCTCTGCTCCTTCAAGTACCGCGTCCATGGCGCGGGCCAGACCCGGCCCTGAGGCGAAGCCCGGCGCATGACGAGCGAGTTTGCGCGCCTGCCGTCCCGGCTGCCCACCTTCGCACCCGGGCTGCGCATCGGCCTGTTCGGCGGCAGCTTCAACCCGGCCCATGACGGGCACCGGCTCACGAGCCTCACCGCCCTGCGCCGCCTCCAGCTCGACCGCGTCTGGTGGCTGGTCACGCCCGGCAACCCGCTGAAGGACAATGCCAGGCTGCCCTCGCTGGCCGAGCGCATCCGCCAGGCCGAAGGCGTTGCCGGCCGTGCCCGCATCGACGTTACCGGCGTCGAGGCAATGCTGCGCACCCGCTACACTGCCGACACGTTGCGCGCGCTGAAGCGCCGCTGTCCGGGCGTAAACTTCGTCTGGATCATGGGCTCCGACAATCTCGCTGGCTTCCACCGCTGGAACGAATGGCGCACCATCGCCCGGATGATGCCGATCGCGATCATCGACCGGCCGGGATCGACCCACAGCGCCATGGCCTCGCCCGCCGCCAACTGGCTGTCGCGCTGGCGCCTGCCCGAAAGCCGGGCCGCGAGCCTGCCGCGCATGAAGCCTCCGGCCTGGGTTTTCCTGCACGGCAAGCGCTCGACGCTATCCTCGACGATGCTGCGCAAACAGGCCGGCCGCGATTGAACTCCCGCGCCTTCCGGCTTATTTTGGACCCATCGCGCCCAATGCGCATCAGGATCGAGAGGATACGTCACTGACCCGTCAAACCCTTGGTGAAGCCGAGCCGAAGCCGCTTCCCCAGGCTGCCGTCGCGGAGAATCCTTCTGCCGACAGCATCGCCCTCGCCCAGCGTGTCCTCGAGGACATGAAGGCCGAGGACATCACGGTGATCGACCTCGTGGGCAAGACCTCGCTGGCGGATGCGATGATCATCGCGTCGGGCAACGTCAACCGCCATGTCGCCGCGATCGCCGAAGCCCTGATCGAAGCCATCAAGAATTCCGGAAAGCCGTCGCCGCAGGTCGAGGGCATGCCGGCTTGCGACTGGGTTCTGCTCGATACCGGCGACATCATCATCCACGTCTTCCGGCCCGAAGTGCGCCAGTTCTACAATCTCGAGAAGATGTGGGGCACCGACCGGCCGAACGAACGCCTCGACAACTGACGTTCGCTTCGCATGCGGCTCGCGGTCATCGCCGTCGGCCGGCTCAAGGACGGGCCGGAACGCGACCTCTGCGAGCGCTATCGTGAGCGTGGCGTCGCGCTCGGCCGCGGCATCGGCTTCAGCGGTCCCGACATCCTCGAAATCGCCGAGGGTCGGGGCCGGCGCCCGGAGGAGCGCAAGCGCGAGGAGGCTCAGGCCATCCTCGCGAAGGCTCAGCCCGGCCTGATCATCGCGCTGGACGAACGCGGACGCGCACTCGGCAGCGAGGCCTTCGCCACCCGCCTCGCAACCGCCCGCGATTCCGGCACCGGCCATGCCAGCCTGATCATCGGCGGCGCCGATGGATTGAGCGAGGAGATCCGCGACAAGGCCGACATCACGCTCGCCTTCGGCGCCCTGACCATCCCGCACCAGATCGTGCGGGCGCTCGTACTCGAACAACTCTATCGCGCGATGACGATCATCTCCGGCCACCCCTATCATCGCGTATGAGCTTGCTGATTCGCCCCGGACTGCGCGGCCTGTGCCTTGCCGCCCTGCTGGCGACATCGTCCGGCGCATTCGCCCAGACGCCCCAGCCCGATCCGGAAGCGCTTCAACGCGAGGCGATGCAGAAGCTCGTAGAGAAACAGGCGCGCGAGAGCGAGCTCAAGGCGATCGAGCAGCGCCTCGCCGGCAATACCGAGGCCCGCGCCGCGCTGGAGAAGGAAATCGCGACGATCCGGGCCGACCGCGCCGCGCTGAACAAGGCACTGCTCGACACCGCCGCGCGCACCCAGGCGGCCGAGGAGCGGCTGGGTGCTCTGGAAACCCGGCTCGGCCTGCTGCAATCCAGCGAAACCGCGATTCGCCGCTCGCTCGAGGGCCGGCGCAACCTGATCGCCGAGGTGCTGGCCGCACTGCAGCGCATCGGCCGTCGGCCGCCGCCCGCCGTGCTGGTGCGCCCCGAGGATATCCTGGAAGCCGTGCGCGCCTCGATGCTGCTCGGCGCGGTCGTGCCCGATCTCCGGCAGGAGGTCGAGATTCTAGGCACCGACCTCGCCGAACTCGTCCGCCTGCGCGACGGCATCGCCACCGAAAAAGGCAAGATCGGCACGGAGATGGAGCAGATAGCAGGCGAACGCCAACGCCTGGCTTCGCTGGTCGAGGCAAGGCGCGAACGCGAGGCCAGCGCCGCCAAGGATGTCGAGCAGCAGGCCGCTCTCGGCAAGGAACTCGCCGGCCAGGCCCGCTCGATGCGGGATTTCGTCGAAAAGATCGAGAAGGAGATCTCCGTCGCCAACAAGGCAGCCGATGCCGCCCGCCAGGCGATCGAGCAGGAAACGCGCGAGCAGCGCGAGCGCATGACGGCGCTGGCCTTCAAGGACCCGGCGCGGCTCGCCCCCAAGATCGCCTTCGCCGAGGCCAAGGGCCTGCTTTCCCTGCCGGTAGCCGGATCACGATTGCGTGGTTTCGGCGATCCGGACGGTGCCGGCGGCACGATTCGCGGGATTTCGTTGGAAACCCGCGCCAACGCCCTAGTTTCGGCGCCTTCCGACGCTTGGGTGGTTTATGCGGGGCCGTTTCGTTCGTTCGGACAACTCTTGATCCTGAACGCCGGCGGGGGGTACTACATCTTGCTGGCCGGCATGCAGCGGATCGATGTCGCGCTCAATCAGTTCGTGCTGGCCGGAGAACCGGTTGCGACGATGGGCGAAACGTCGGAAGCTGCCGCGACGACGGTAGGGGTGGGAACCGGGCAGCCGGTTCTGTATATCGAATTCAGGAAAGACGGCGTCTCGATCGATCCGACGCCGTGGTGGACGAAATCGCAAGGCGAAAAGGTTCGCGGATGATGCGCAAGGTTTCCCTCGTTCTCGCCGGCGCCATCATGGGCGCGGGCCTGACCGGACTGGCCACCCAGACCCGGCTGCTCTCGTCGACCAGCGCCGTCGCCGCCTCGGCGGAGGTCTATCGCAGCCTGAACCTGTTCGGCGACATCTTCGAGAAGATCCGAACCGACTATGTCGACAAGCCCGACGAGCAGAAGCTGATCGAGGCTGCCATCAACGGCATGGTCTCCTCGCTCGACCCGCATTCCTCCTATCTCGACTCCAAGTCCTTCCGCGACATGGACACCGACATGCGCGGCCAGTTCGGCGGCCTCGGCATCGAGGTGACGATGGAGGACGGCGTGCTCAAGGTCGCCAAGCCGATCCGCGACACGCCCGCCTCCAAGGCCGGCATCCTCGCCAACGACATCATCCGCCAGATCGACGGCGCCGAGGTGAAGGGTCTGTCCCTGACCCAGGCCGTCGAGAAGATGCGCGGCCTGATCAACACCCAGGTCACGCTGAAGATCGACCGCCCCGGCAAGACCGAGCCGCTTGAATTCACCCTGACCCGCTCGACCATCGTCGTCCCCGCCGTCGAGGAACGAGTCGAGAGCGATATCGGCTATATCCGCATCGGCACCTTCTCCGAGCAGACCTATGACGGCCTGCGCAAGGCGATCGAGAAGATTACGAGCGAGATCGGCGCGGACAAGCTCAAGGGCTTCGTCATCGACCTCCGCAACAACCGCGGCGGCCGCCTCGACCAGTCGGTCCTGGTTTCCGATGCCTTCCTCGATCGCGGCAAGATCGTTTCGACGCGCGGCCGCAATGCCGAGGAGACCCAGGTCTTCAACGCCAAGTCGGGCGACCTGACCAAGGGCAAGCCGGTCGTGGTGCTGATCAACGGCTCGTCCGCCTCCGCGGCCGAGATCGTCGCCGGCGCCCTGCAGGACCACAAGCGCGCGACCGTGATGGGCACGCGCTCCTTCGGCAAGGGCTCGGTCCAGACCGTGATCCCGCTCGGCTCGAATGGCGGCCTGCGCCTGACCACCGCGCGCTACTACACCCCGTCGGGCAACTCGATCCAGGCCAAGGGCATCACGCCGGATATCGAGGTCCAGCAGGAGATTCCGCAGGAGATCAAGGACAAGCTCGTCGAGAACAAGGGCGAAGCCGCGCTCAAAGGCCATCTCAAGGCCGGCGAGGGCGAGGAGCAGTCCGGCTCCAGCTCCTATGTTCCCGCCGATGCGACCAAGGACACCCAGCTCATCGCCGCGCTGAACCAGCTCCGCGGCGTCAAGACGGGTGCCGCAGCCGTCACGGAAAAGCCGGCCGAGAAGCCTGCCGCTCCCGCCACGCCCGAGGCGCCCAAGCAGCCGAACTGAGCCTGCGGGCTCGACGCCGGGCTTCTTAGGCGCCAAGACTAGCGCGCGGGCTGGTGATTCGGGTCCGCGTCGCAACCTCGAGGACGGCCTCTCACGGCCGATACGCCGCTGACGGAGCTCAATCGACCGCTCGGCAAGGATCGCCCGGCGGCCTCTGGCAGGCCCTGGGGACGCTGGCTCGCGACGGCGGCAGCCGGCTGTGTCGGCGTGGCTGTTATCGGGCTCGTGCTGACGGTCGCACTGCGACGCGACCCCGATGGCGGCGAGCCGATGGTCGTGGCCGCGATCGAAAAACGCGCTGCCCCCGTCGCTTCGATTCCTGCTCCGGTCGATCCGGCCGCTGCCGCGCCACGCGGGACGGCCAGCGCCGCCCAGCTCGAGAACAGCGCGGGGGTGACCGTGGTGCGTGCCGGTGAAGAGGCGCCCGAGGCCATCGTCATCACCATTCCCGACGCCGCCGGCACGATCACGCTCGCAACGGCGCCCGACAATCGGCTGGTCGAGCGCTCGCGCTACGGCCTGCTGCCGAAAACGGGACCCGACGGCGCGACCCCTGCCAAGATCTATGCCCGCCCGCTCGGCACCGAGCCCATGGCGAAACCGGCGGGCCGGATCGCGCTGCTCGTCGGCGGCCTCGGCATCAGCCAGAGCGGCACGGCCGATGCCATCGCGAAGCTGCCTGCGCCTGTCTCGCTCGCCTTCGCACCCTACGGCACGGAGCTCGAACGCACCGTCCAGCGCGCCCGCAGCGAAGGCCACGAGGTCTTCCTGCAATTGCCGATGGAGCCCTTCGACTATCCCGACAACGATCCCGGTCCGCACACGCTGCTGACCGGCCCGAAGGCACCGGACAATATCGACAAGCTGCATTGGGCGCTCGGCCGCTTCACCGGCTATGTCGGCATCGTCAATTTCCTCGGCGGCCGCTTCACCGCGGACGAAAGCGCCCTCTCGCCTGTTCTGCGCGAGCTTGCCGGCCGCGGCCTGATGGTCGTCGACGACGGCTCCTCGGCACGCAGCCTGCTCGCCGGCTCGGCCGACCGCGCTCGCATCCCCTCTCTGAAGATCGACCGTATCATCGACGGCGTGACCCGCGCCGACGCGATCGACAAGGAGCTGGCCGCGCTCGAAAACCTCGCCCGCGAACAGGGCATCGTCGTCGCCGCCGCCAGCGCCCTGCCCGTCTCGATCGAGCGGATCAACCGCTGGGCGCAGTCGCTCGAAGCCAAGAAGATCGCGATCGTTCCCGTGAGCGCCGCCCGCGGCTTCCGCTCGCCCAAGAGCACCGGATCGATCAAGTCCACCGGATCGCTGCAATGACCGACACGGCCCCCGAAGGCTATCGCCCCTGCGTGGGCTTGGCCCTGTTCAACACGGAGGGCCTCGTCTTCGTCGGCCGTCGCGCCGACAAGACCAAGCGCGAGCATGTCGCGCCGGGTCATGCATGGCAGATGCCGCAAGGCGGCATCGACGAGGGCGAGACACCGCTGGAAGCCGCTCGCCGCGAGCTCGCCGAGGAAACCAACGTCACCTCGGTCGAGCTCCTCGGCGAGGCGCCGGGCTGGCTCTCCTACGACCTGCCCGTCGATATCGGCAAGGAAGCCTGGAAGGGCCGCTGGCGCGGCCAGGCGCAGAAATGGTTCGCCTTCCGCCTCACCGGCTCGGATGACGAGATCAACATTCTGACACCCACCGGTGGCCACAAGGCCGAGTTCGACGCCTGGCGCTGGGCCAGGCTCGACGAGACGCCGGAACTGATCATCCCTTTCAAGCAGGGCGTCTACCGGCAGGTCGTCCGGCATTTCGCCCCGTTCGCGAGCGGAGCCGTCAGGAAGGGCTGAGCCTGCGTCAGCCCATCGTGTAGACCACCCGCACGATCCAGTAGCACTGGTAGAGGATATGCACGCTGGCGAGCGCGATATGCACGCTGCGCCGCGCCGAGAGATAAGCCACGAGACACAAAGCCAGCCCGATCGGCACCTGCACGAGATAGTCGCCGCTGAGCTGGGTCCAGTGCTCGGTGCCCTTGATCAGGGTATCGACCACGTCGAGCAGGAAGGCGGCCGCCAGCAGACCGAAGAACCAGCGCCGGCGCCGGATGAAGAAATCCTCATAGCCGGCATATTCGGCGATGTTGTCCGGGAAGAGCAGCGCCGAGATCAGATAGAGCACGACGGCGTAGCCGATCAGGAAGAGATAGACGCCGAAGCTCCAGGCCGGGATTCGCGACAGTCCGAACTCCCACCACCAGAACAGCACGAGCTCGAGCAGGATCGAACCGACCCAGAGCATGTGGAGCAGCGAGACGCGGTGGCGGCCGGGATGCTGGATGAAGCCGGCGAGACCGGCCAGCATCCGCGTGATGCCCAGGCCGATGACCATGCCGAGCACGATGCGGATATGGGTGAAGAGTTCGTGCGGCGAGACGGTCTCCATGCCCCGTGCTTAGAACATCGACCGCGCCGCTGGCCACCGATTTCAGGAGGCTGACGCGGCGGCCACGCTTCTTCCGCAGCAGCAAGGAGTTCGGGGATTGACCGGGAAAGCCGCTGCTATCGCTTCAGACCGTCAGCTTGCCAGTCGCGCACGCGAACGCTAAAGCGCTTGTCACGAGGTAACGTCCTCGATCCCGTCACGGGATACAGAATGTCCGGGAACGGCCCGGCCCTTTTTCCTTCGGGCCGGCTGATGACGACATCCTCGACCAGCACGATCAACGCAGCGCCGCTGATCCGGTGGTTCATCTCCTCTGCGACCATGACGGTTCCGCAGGCGGCGGGACCGGTCGCCTTCGCGCTGGTCGCTCTGGCGCTCACCGGCGACACCAGCTCCGGCGCGGCCATGATCCTGTCGATGACGCTCGCTCAGGTGATCGGCGCCATCCCGATCACGCGCTCGGGCCGAGGCTTCCCGCCCACGACGTTCCTGCGGCTGCTGGTGGTCTTCAGGGCGATCGCGCTCGGGACGCTCGCCCTGCTCGCGCATTATGCAGCCCCCGTCATCTGGCTGGTTGCGGCGTCGGCACTGGCGGGACTGGTGAATGGCGCGGCCGCCGGATATCTGCGGACGATCCTCAACGAGCTCGCACCGGCGTCGAAGCTTCCCCGCGCGCTCGGGATCGCGGCGACGCTCAACGAGACCACATTCGTCCTGGCGCCCGTGGCGGCCTCCGGGCTGGGCACCATCTCGCCCGTCTTCGCGGTGCTGGCCATCGCGGTTCTCGGGGTGATCCCCGCACTCTTGCTTCCGACCGTACGGCCCGGAGCCTCTCCCGACGACGTGCATGCTCCGGACGCGTCGATCATCAGCCCACCGATCCTGCTTTGGCTCATGTGCGCGGCGGCAGGCGGAGCGACGGTGGCCGCGTTGGAGATCGGCGCCGTCGCGCTGGCCCTGCATTTCGGCTACGCGCCGACATTGGCCATCCTGTTCACCGTCCCGCTCTGTGTCGCTTCGGTTGCGGGTGGCATCTGGGTCAGCATCCGGAACCGCATGGCGAGCCGTCGGGCCGTCCTGATCCAGTTGGCGATCATGACGTCGGGAGCAATCCTGGCGGCGCTTCAGATTTCGATGATCGTGACCGTCATCGGCGCCGTCCTGATCGGTGCGGTCCTCGCGCCGCTCGGCACCTATTATTCCCTCGTCCTCGACACGCTCGCACCACCGAAGAGACGTGCGGAAGTCTTCGCCTTGCTGCGGACGGCGAATGCGGTCGGCGTGATCGTGGTGAGCGGGGTGATGACGGCGCTTTCGCTCTCGACGTCGCTGATCGTCGTCAGTTGCATGATGGCAACCGTCGTGATCGTCGTCGGCACCCTGTCGCGCCGGTCCTGAGCGGTGCCATCGCGGCAGCGCTGCCAGCAGTATCGCGGATGTTGGCCGCTATCCGTTGCTTAGAATGGCGTCCCGGAAGGGATTCGAACCCCTGACCTACGGTTTAGGAAACCGTTGCTCTATCCTGCTGAGCTACCGGGACGCACGAAACTCCGTGTAGCATAATCGCGATGCGGGTGAAGTCCATTCTTGCCATCGTCACATGCGCCGCCCTGCCGATCGCGCCGGCATGGGCCGCGTCCGGCTGCGCGCCCGATTCGGAAACCTCCACGACGGTGCAGCTTTCCGGGCTCGATCCTGCCGGCGACCCGGTTCTGGGCGATGGCCGCCGCTTGCGGCTCGTCGGCCTCGCGCCGCGCCAGAGCGCCGAGGAGGTCTCCCGCTTCGACGCAGCGCTGCGCGGCTTCCTCGGCCGCCCGCTCGGCCTCGTCATCGCCGGAGAACCCGACCGCTGGGGCCGCCTGCCCGCGCGCCTGCTGGTCCCGCCCGCATCACCGGCCGTAGCTACGCAGGATCTCGCGCAATTGTTGCTGCGGCAGGGAGCCGCCCTGCCCATGCCTGAATCCGGCGCATCCACATGCGAGACGCCGCAGAACGAGCCCGTTCAGAAAACGGTAACATCTCGCCCGCAAGTTTCGCCCCAGGCGGCGGTCGATGGCCATGATCTCGCCGCGGTAAAGGCGCAGGAGGGGCGATACGTCATGCTGGAAGGCCGGATCGCCTCGGTCGGCGAGCGCTCCCAGCGGACCTATCTGAATTTCTCCCGCCGCCCCAAGGAGGCTGCCTCGATCGCCCTGTCGCGCAGCCTCTGGCGCGAACTCAAGAGTGCCGGCTGGACCGCGAGCCATCTCGGCGGTAAACGGCTGCGCGCCTATGGTGTCCTGTCCGGGCGCGATGGCCTCCTGCTGGAGGTTTCATCCCGGACCGCGCTGGAACTGATCGACTGAGGATATGCAGCAGCTCCCGCGAGCATCGCTTTCGCGACTTTCGAAGCGGCTGGCAGCCATCGCGCTGCCGGGTTTGCTGCTCGTCGGCTGCCTCGGCGATCAAAGTCCGATCCTGCCGGCAAGCTCCACCTCCGAGAACGAGATCGCGCCGCGCATCAGCACGGTCCAGCGCGCCTCCGACCAGGAACACCAGCGCCTGCTCGCAGCCTTCGGCGGCGAGTACCGTGCGGCGCGGGCCCGCGCCGCCCTCGACGAGGTCGTGCAGCGCCTCGCCAAGGCCGGTGAAGGCCAGATCGGCCATTACGAGATCACCATCCTGAACTCGCCGTTGGTCAACGCCTTCGCGCTGCCCAATGGCCGGCTCTATGTCACGCGCGGCCTGCTCGCCTTGGCCAACGATACCTCGGAAATCGCGTCCGTGCTGGCGCATGAGATCGCCCATGTCACGGCGCAGCACGCCGTCGAGCGCGCCGAGAAGGAAGCGGAATCCGCGCTGGTCAGCCAGGTCGTCTCGCAGGTGTTGAAAGACCCGACCCGCGGCGCGGCCGTGAGCGCCGGCTCGAAGCTCTCGCTCGCCAAGTTTTCGCGCCAGCAGGAACTCACCGCCGACCAGATCAGCGTCCGCAACATCTCGCGCGCCGGCTACGATCCCTATGGAGCCAGCCGCTTCCTTGCCACGCTCGGCCGCAACACCGCCTTCCGCAACAGCGGCCAGAACCAGAGCGCCGACGACAAGCGGCTCGACATCCTCTCCAGCCATCCGCAGACGCCGGAGCGCATCGCCGCCGTCACCGCCGCCGCCCGCCAGATCGGCGCGCCCGGCATCGGCGAGCGCGATGCCAATCGCTGGCTCAATGCGATCGAGGGCCTGGCCTATGGCGACGACCCGCGCGACGGCGTCGTCCGGGGCCGTCGATACATCAACAGCGCGCTGCGCATCGGCTTCAGCGCGCCGGACGGCTTCAGCCTGGAAGCCGCGCAGGACATGGTCATCGGCGTCAGCGCCAATGGCACGCAGGCCCTGCGCTTCGATTCCGTCACGCTGAAGAGCGGCCAGACGCTGGAATCCTATGTCTCCGCCGGCTGGATCGAAGGTGTCGAGACCACCGGCATCGAGAAGAGCGAGATCGCCGGCCAGCCTGCCGTCCGCGCCAATGGCCGCGGCACCGACTGGACCTTCAGACTTGCCGCCGTGCAGATCGGCGAGCGGGTCTACCGCTTCATCCTGGCCGCGCGCGGCGGCAGCGACCCGGAGCGGCAGATGCGCAGCGTCACTGACAGCTTCCGGGTGATGACGCCGGCCGAGGCGCAGGCCGTCCGGCCCATGCAGATCCGGCTGGTCGCAGCCGAAGCCGGTGACAGCGTCGCCAGCATGGCCGAGCGCATGCCCGAGCAGGATCGGCCGGGCGAGCTCTTCCAGCTCCTCAACGGGCTCGACCGCAACGCCTCGCTGACGCCCGGCCAGCGTTACAAAGTCGTCGCCGAGTAGTCCTGCCTTTCACAAGGCCGCGAGTCCGTCTCACGCCCCTCCTTCATCGCTCGCGCCCCGCGCTATGATCGCGGAAAGCCACGACCAGGGGAGGCACGCATGGCGCTCGATCGCCGGATCGTCGAACTCTATGACGAATACACGCATAAGCCGCTCGACCGCCGCGTCTTCATGAACCGGCTCCTCGCCATCGCCGGTACCGCGGCGGCGGCCGAAGCCGCACTCGCCCTGCTGGAGCCCAACTACGCCCACGCCCAGCAGGTCGCGCCGGACGATGCCCGCATCACCGCGAGCCGGTTCGATCAGGCCGTCGATGGCGTCGCGCTGAAGGGCTATCTCGTCACGCCCAAGGCGGAGGCGAAGCGCGGCGGCGTCCTTGTCATCCACGAGAACCGCGGTCTCAATCCGCATATCGAGGACATCACCCGCCGCATGGCGCTGGAGGGCTTCACCGCGCTCGGGCTCGATTTCCTGACCCCGCTCGGCAGCACACCGAGCGATCCGGACGCCGCCCGCGCGCTCTTCCCGCAGCTTTCCGTCGAGACGGTCGTCACCCAGGGCCGCACGGCGCTGAAATACCTGGCCGCGCGCCCGGATGCGACCGGGCGCACCGGCGCAGTCGGCTTCTGCTGGGGCGGCGGCTCGGTCAACGATCTCGCGGTCTCCGTCCCCGAGCTCGCGGCCGGCGTCGTCTTCTACGGGCGCTCGCCGGATCTCGCCAAGGTGCCGCAGATCAAGGCCCGCCTGCTGATCCAGCAGGCCTCGCGCGACACCCGCCTCGTGCAGATGCTGCCGGATTACGAGAAGGCGCTGAAGGCCGCCAATGTCCAGTACGAGGCGATCGTCTATCCCGATGTCGACCATGCCTTCATGAACGACACCAGCGCCGAGCGCTACAACGCGGCTACGGCCAAGCAGGCCTGGGCGAAGACGGTGGCTTTCCTCAAGGCGGGAACGGGAACGGCCTGAGGAAAAAGGCGTCATTCTCCGAGCTTGACCCAACAAAAAACCCGGCGGTCGCCCGCCGGGTTTCTCGAAACGATAGAGGGGCGAAACCGCTCAGGCGGCCTCTTCCGCCAGATCGTCGTTGTCGCCTTCCATGTCCGCCTCGGCTTCAGCCTCGGCCTTGCCGGCACGGCGCGGCGACTTGGCGAGCTGGCCCTCGATCTTCTTGAGCGCCTCGGTCTCGGTGACGTCGTCGACGACAGCGATCTCGCGGGTCATGCGGTCGAGGGCAGCCTCATAGAGCTGGCGCTCGGAATAGGACTGCTCGGGCTGGGCCTCGGAACGGTAGAGATCGCGCACGACCTCGGCGATGGCGACGAGATCGCCGGAATTGATCTTGGCTTCGTATTCCTGAGCACGGCGCGACCACATGGTGCGCTTAACGCGGGCGCGGCCGGTGAGCGTGGTCAGCGCCTTGGCGACGGAGTCGGCATCGGCGAGCTTGCGCAGGCCGACGCTGGCAGCCTTGGCGGTGGGGACACGCAACGTCATCTTGTCTTTGGCGAAGCTGACAACGAACAGTTCCAGCTTGAAACCCGCGACTTCCTGCTCTTCGATCGCCGTGATCTGACCGACACCATGGGACGGATAGACGACGTACTCGCCCGTCTTGAAACCCTGGCGCACAACAGCTTTCTTCGCAGTGGACATGCCGTTACGACTCCTGACCGGCCCGCTCGACGCGAGCACGTGATGATCTGGTCCCCGGCCGGCCGGCAGGAGACTTTCCGCCTGATGCGACGCTGTGAAAACGCACCGCCTCACGCTCCCTAGTCGATTGTTTCATTGGGCCCCGGCGAGAACGACAATCAAAGCCCGGCGTCGAAGCCGGCCTTTCATGGTCTTTGATCTCTGGGGGCGCCCCGATTGCTGGAATCTCGCAGGGGCATGCGGAACGACTTCGACTAAGGCTAGCTTGTAGCACAAAAAACACGCCGAATCAAAGGTAAACGCCGGACGGCGCTCCCCTGCGGCGGCATGGCGAGGTCGTGGTTAATGCAGCGCGGCCGGAAAAGACCGGCCTGAATCAATCGCCTTCGCCCGGTTCCGGCGAGAGCATCTCGAGCTTGCCGGCCACCCCGTCGAACGCCTTGGCATCGGCCGGCGGGTCCTTCTTCTGGGTGATGTTGGGCCAGCTTGCGGCGAACTTGCCGTTGAGCTGAAGCCAGCTTTCGAGGCCGGGCTCGGTGTCGGGCTTGATCGCCTCGGCCGGGCATTCCGGCTCGCAGACGCCGCAATCGATGCACTCGTCGGGATGGATGACGAGCATGTTCTCGCCTTCATAGAAGCAGTCGACCGGGCAGACCTCGACGCAATCCATGTACTTGCACTTGATGCAGTTCTCGGTGACCACATAGGTCATGGGTCGGCCCTTCCAACACTTCTAAACAGCCCCATAAACCCTTGCCCGGCGCAGGTTTCAAGGTCGTTTTCGTGATCTCTTGCAGAACGATCTGTCATTCGGGAGGCGCCGTGGAGAAGATTTCATTCCCCGGCCCGCTTGCGGCGCCCGTCGGCTGACAGGGCGCGGATTTAATCCCCGTCCCCGGCCTCCGCAAGCGACGCATCGCCGCTGCCACCGTCGAGCCGCTCGTAGAGCTGCTGGGCGACCGTGAAGGAGCCGCGCCTCTCGGCGAAGCCGAGGACCCTGATCACGATGGTCGCGTGCGGCAAGGCGAGCGTCAGTACAGCCCCGAGCTTGATGCCCTGAGCCGGGTTATCGCATCGGCGGCCCTCGACACGAACATGACCGTCCTCCACCAGGCGCACGGCCATCGGGCGGTTGCGGGCGAAGCGCGCGAACCAGAGCCATTTGTCGAGGCGCTGACGATCGTCCTGCAAACGGCCCGCTCCTCCCTGAAGCATTTTCAAACGAAGTCGGCACCGGTTCGCGTGAAGAACCGAAGGTCCGCGTCAGCGAACATGCGATAACACGAGGAGCTGTTGCCATTCCGCGGTTCGGAGAAACGCGGAATGGCAACAGCGTCAGTTCTTGCTGCCTTCGAGCTGGGCCTTGAGGGCCGCGAGCTTGGCGAAGGGCGAATCCGGGTCCGGCTCGCGATTGGCCGGGCGCGGACGCGGCGCCTGCTGGAAGCGCTCGGCTCCACCCCGCTCGTCGCGGCGCGGACCGCCCGGGCGGCCATCGCGCTTGAAATCGGGACGCGGACCACGATTGCCCTCGGGGCGATCCTGGCGCTGCGGCCGATCGTCGCGACGCGGTCGCTCGTCCTGCCGCGGACGCGGATCCTGGCGCGGCGCCGGAGCGCCCTCGCCGGCGGCAGCCGCCGGCCGGTTGTCTGGCCGTCCATCGCGACGTGGACCACCGGGGCGGCCTTCGCGCTGCGGCCGGTCGCCGCCACGACGCTCGCCACCTTCGCGGCGCTCGCCGCCCTCGCGGCGGCCACGCGGATTGCCATGCTCGGGACGGCGCCCGCCCTGATGGCGATGCGGCCGCCAGACCTCGATCAACTCGGGCTCGGCAGGTGCGGCCTCGGCAGCAGGAGCTTCCTCGGCAACGGTTTCAACGGACGTCGCCTCCTCGGCAGCGGCAGCCGGGAGCGCGACCATGGCGTCGGCAGGCACGGGCTCGCGCGCCGCATCCAGTTCCGCCTCGGTCAGGATCGGCGTATCCGCCGTCTCAACGGCCGGCGCCTCGACGACGACAGTCTCGCCCTCAGTCAGACCATCCGCGTTGAGCGCGACCGCAGGCTCGCTTGGGCCTTCCGCAGCAGTGGTGGCCTCGACGGCTTCATCCTCTGCCGGAGCGGCCTCCGCCTCAGCAGCCACGACCGGCTGTGCCGGCTCGGTCGCGGCCGGGGGCGGCGCCAGCGGCACGGTGATCGCCGGTCCCGGGCGCTTGACCGAGACATAGCCGAGCGAACGCAGGATCGAAGCGAAATCCTCGCCCGCGCAGCCGACGAGCGAGGTCATCGCGCCGGTGGCGACGAAGCCGTCCTGATCGGCGGCGCCAACCGGCGGCGTGCCCTGCGTGACGCCGGGACGATAGGCGATCGCTGGGCGGATGAGATCGGCGAGGCGTTCGAGGATGTCGACGCGCACGGCCCGCTCGCCGCAGACGCGGTAGCCGGCGGCGCGGTAGAGCCCCTTCGGCACGGCCTTGTCGACCGGGAAGGAGGTCCGGCCGGACGCTGCGAGATGGGCGATGTCGTCGAGCCCGGCCGTCTCAGGCCCGCCATGCTTCAGCGCCCAGAGCTGGGCGGCGAGCGCCCGCGGCGCGGGCTTCAGCAGCGCGGGCATGTAGATGTGGAAAGCGCCGAAACGGATGCCGAGCTGACGCAGCGCGGCACGGCCTTCCTGATCGAGCGCCTTCATCTCTTCGCCGACCTTGGAGCGTTCGAGCACGCCGAGCGCCTCGGCCGCCTGATAGGCGATGCCGCGCGCGATGCCGGTGACGTTCTCGGCCGCTTCGAGAATCTGCACGGCGCCGAGCAGCTTGGTGATGTGATTCTTCAGCCAAAGATTGAGCCGGCCCTCGACCTGCTCGCGCGCCGGGCCATTGAGATGCTCTTCCACGAGCAGGCGCAGGCGCGGCTCCAGAACCTTCTCGCCGGCCGTCAGGCGCGCCACCGGCTCGCCGGTCCAGCGCACCAGCCCGTCATGCGACAGCACGAAGGCATCGTCGCCCGCGAGCACGACGCGCGCTGCACGGGCCTCGATCTCGGAGCCGAGCGCCTTCATCGCCGCCAGGTTCAGGGCCTTGACCTCGGAACCGCCGGCCTTTGGATCCGCCGTGAAGCGGAAGCCCTGCAGCATCCCCACATGCTGGCCCTCGACGAGCACGTCGCCCGTCGCGGTGACCTCAGCCTCCAACATCGCATTCTCCCGCAAGCGGCGCATCAACACGCTGGTGCGCCGATCGACAAATCTATGGGTCAGCCGCTCGTGCAGAGCGTCTGACAGCTTGTCCTCTACAAGACGAGCCATGCCCTGCCAATGCTCTGGATCAGGCAACCAGTCAGGACGGTTCGCGACATAGGTCCAGGTCCGGACCTGCGCGATCCGCGCCGAGAGCGTATCGATCTCGCCATCGGTGCGGTCGAGCGCGGCAAGCTGCGCCTGATACCAGTCGCTGTCGAGCCGGCCATGACGCATCAATCGCAGATACAGGGTCGTCGCGAGATCGGCATGCTGCATCGGCGATATCTTGCGATAATCCGGCAGCCCGCAGACCTCCCAGAGCCGCTCCACCGCGGCGCGTCCCTGCGCGAGCTTCGCGATATCCGGGTCCCGCGCCAGTACTTCCAGCGTCGTCATGTCCTCGGCGATCAGCGCCCGCGTCAGCCCCTGCTCGGATGGCTGAAGGTTCAACGTGTCCAGCAGGCCGCCGACCGAACGCAGGTCGAGATCGGAATTGCGCCACTGCATCTGGCGGATCGGCTCGAAGCGGTGATTCTCGATCGACTCGACCAGCTCGGCGTCGAAAGGCGGGCAGCGCCCGCTGGTGCCGAAAGTACCGTCGCGCAGATGCCGCCCGGCGCGCCCGGCGATCTGGCCGAACTCGGCCGGGTTGAGCTTGCGGTAATGGTGCCCGTCGAACTTCTTGTCGGCGGCGAAGGCGATGTGGTTGACGTCGAGATTGAGCCCCATGCCGATCGCGTCGGTGGCGACGAGATAATCGACATCGCCGGACTGGTAGATCTCGACCTGCGCGTTGCGCGTGCGTGGCGAAAGCGCCCCCAGCACCACGGCCGCCCCGCCCTTCTGCCGGCGGATCAGCTCGGCGATCGCATAGACCTCCTCGACCGAGAAGGCGACGATGGCCGAGCGCGGCGCGAGGCGCGTGATCTTGCGGTCACCGGCGAAGGTGAGTTGCGACAGACGCGGACGGGTGACGACATTCACGCCCGGCATGAGTTGCTCGATCAGCGGCTTCATCGTCGCGGCGCCGATCAGCATGGTTTCGGCCCGGCCGCGCCGGTTCAGCAGACGATCGGTGAAGACATGGCCGCGGTCGAGATCGGAAGCGAGCTGGATCTCGTCGATCGCGACGAAATCGACCGCGAGGTCGCGCGGCATGGCCTCGACCGTGCAGACCCAGAAGCGCGGCCGCTCCGGCTTGATCTTCTCCTCGCCGGTGACGAGGGCGACGGATTGCGGCCCGACTTTGTCGACGACGCGCTGGTAGACTTCGCGCGCGAGCAGGCGGAGCGGCAAGCCGATCATCCCGGTGGGATGGGCGATCATGCGCTCGATGGCGAGATGGGTCTTGCCGGTATTGGTCGGGCCCAGCACGGCCGTGACGCTATTGGCGCGGGCGGCGGGCGGCAGCGAACGAAAAGGAAGCAAGGCGAAAGAGCCGATCATCTCGCCCGCCCATGCGGGCGGGAGCGTGGACGGGGTTGATGCAGGTTTTAGAAGCCGACCATGCAAGAACGAGTCTGGAACGAAGCGGGGCCGAATCGCTGACTCCGGCAGAATCGGGTTTTGTTCCCTTTTCGGTGTCCGTTCCCCGGCGGCATGGGCCATGTCGTCATCGCGGCCTCCCGATTGGCGTGGCCAGGCAGTGCTCAACGCCACCCGGCAGAAACCCTATTTAAGCCTTTTCACCCCGGAGACGAGGGGCAAAGCAGATTTCCGACCTGCCGCACCGCTCAATGACGGAGTTGGTCGCAATGCCGATGATCGGCCAACGCCTCGATGATGGCGCAATCACAAGCCGCGACACCGCCCGAGCAGGTGGTCGCGATCCGCTCCAGCTCCTTCTCCAGCGAGCGCAGTTTCGCGATCTTGTCGCGGACCTCGTCGAGATGAGCGACCGAGATCGCATGCGCCTCGTCGCAGGCCATGCCGGTCGTGTCGGAAAGCTTCAATAATGTACGGATGTTCTCGACCGCGAAGCCAAGATCGCGCGCATGCTTGATGAAGGCGAGCCGCTCGGCATGACGCCGGCCATAGCGGCGCTGGTTACCCTCGGAACGCTCAGGCGGCGGCAGGAGCCCGACCTGCTCGTAATAACGGATGGTCTCGACCTTCACCCCGGTGCGATCGGCGAGCGCACCGATGGGCATCACGCGTTCGAGTTTGCCGGCAGCAGTCATGACAGCCTCCAAGAGCTATAGCTTCTGGAGCTTTAGATAGGAGAGCAGCATACCCTCGGCAAGTGATGAAACGCGGGGAGCTGGAGCTGCGTTGCGTTTGGCGACGTGCCGCCCGCGATCAGGCAACGCCCATCGCCAAGAGGTCGTGGACATGGACGAGTCCGGCCGGGCGGTCTTCGCCGTCGACCACGATCAACGCCGTGATCCGGCTGCGGTTGACCAGCTCCAGCGCCTCGACCGCGAGCGTATCGAGACCGACGCGGCGCGGATTTGCCGACATGATGTCGCGCGCCCGGAGCGAGATGCCGCCGCCCATCGCCGTCTTGCGGCGCAGGTCGCCGTCCGTGACGACGCCGGCGAGCTTGCCATCCAGGTCCATGACCACGGCACAGCCGAAACCCTTGTCCGAGATCATCGCGATGACATCGGGCAGCAGCGTGTCGAGCCCGATCAGCGGCAGGTCGGCGCCGCGATGCATGATGCTCTCGACGGTCTTGAGCTGGGCGCCAAGCTTGCCGCCGGGGTGGTAGACGAAGAAGTCCTGCCGCGAGAAGCCGCGTGCTTCCAGCAGCGCCACGGCCAGCGCATCGCCAAGCGCCATCTGCATCGTCGTCGAGGTCGTCGGCGCGAGCCCGTTCGGACAGGCCTCCGTCGCCTTGGGCAGGACCAGCGCGATATCCGCTTCCTTGCCCAGCGTGCTCTCGGCATTGGCGGTGATCGCGATCAGCCCGACACGGAAGCGGCGGGTATAGCCGACGAGCGCGGCAAGCTCGACCGCCTCGCCGGACCAGGACAAGGCAATCACCACATCCTCAGGCCGGACCATGCCGAGATCGCCATGGCTCGCTTCGGCGGGATGGACGAAATGCGCGGGCGTGCCGGTCGAAGCCAGCGTCGCCGTGAGCTTGCGTCCGACATGGCCGGACTTGCCCATGCCGGAGACGATCACACGCCCGTTCGAGGCGCGGATCATCGCGATCGCCTCGGCGAAAGGCCCGCCCAATCCATTCGCCAGCGCGTCGTGGAGCGCGTCGAGCCCGGCGCGCTCGGTGGCGATGGTGCGGAGGGCGGAGTCGCGGATATCGGCTGTCATGGCCGGCGCTGTAGCACGGCGACGCCGGCCATTTCCACCATCTGCCGACACGCCCAGACAGCGTTGACGGCTCCTTAACCCTGTTCGTTCTAACTCCATTAACCAAGCGCGCCATCGACGCGCCCCGCCCTCTGGAGCCCTGCGACGCCCGTGTCCGGCCGCGTGACGACCCTGCTTCTGTCCGGCACGGCCCTGGCCGGGCTCGCGCTCGCCCATACGGCAGCGCAGGCGCAGCAGATGCCGCGCGGCAATCTCAGGACCGGCACGCCGGCTTACGTTGCCCAGCAGCCCGCGGCCCCGCAGCCAGCCCTCACACCGGCCACCGCCGAGCCGGAAGCTGTTCGCGATCCGGCGGGCATGATCCAGCGTCAGGGCTCGGCCGTCTCGGGACGCCAGCCTCCCCGCGCCAGCCAGTCCATTCAGGCGCCGGCGCTTCGCGGCGTCACCCAGCGCCAGTTCCGGCCGCCGCAACCCGCCGTCACCGTGCTGCCGCCGCCTCCCCCTCCCGCTCCGCCGCCGCCCCGGCGTCGCCCGGCGAGCGAGGAAGACCCTTACGCCGCGCTCGGCATCCGGATCGGCTCGATAACCTTGCGCCCGGCGATCACCAACTCGATCGGCTACGACACCAATCCGCAACGCACATCGACACCTGGAGCAAAGGGTTCAGCCTATAGCCGGCACGAGGGCGAGCTGGCGATCCAGTCCGACTGGAACGTCCATGAGCTCAAGGGTCAGTTGCGCGGCGGCTATCTCGAATTCTTCCGCGCCAAGGACGCTTCGCGCCCCGATGCCGAGGGCAATCTCGACCTGCGGCTCGATGCGACGCGCGACACCCGCATCCTCCTGGAATCACGGGTCAAGCTCGACACGCAGCGCCCGGGCTCACCCGACTTGAGCGCCGCCGTCACCGGCCGCCCGCAGATCTACCAGTATGGCGCCTCCGCCGGCGTCACCCACGACATCAACCGGTTGCAACTGACGCTGCGCGGCTCGGTCGACCGCAGCGACTACGAGGATGCCCGCCTGTCGAACGGCGCGGTGCTCTCGCAGAAAGACCGCAACATGACGCAGTACGGCCTGCGTCTGCGCGCCGCTTATGAGGTCACGCCCGGCTTCAAACCCTTCGTCCAGGCCGAGATCGACCAGCGCGATTTCGACGAGAAGAGCGATTCCAGCGGTTATATGCGTTCCTCGAACGGCGTGACCGGGCGGATCGGCTCGACCTTCGAGATCAGCCAGCAGCTCACCGGCGAGGTCTCGGGCGGCTATCAGGACCGGAAATACGACGACACGCGCCTGAAGAACCTGCGCGGCTTCGTCGGCGATGCGGCGGTACTGTGGTCGCCGACGCCATTGACCACGGTGACGCTGCGCGGCGGCGCCGAGCTCGGCGACACCACGATCGCCGGCTCCTCGGGCACCACGGTGCGGCGCGCGACGCTGGAAGTGGCGCATGCCTTGCGCCGCAACCTCACCGTCACCGGCTTCACCAATTTCAGCCGCACCGAATATGACGGCCAGGGCCTGCGCGAGGACTACACCAATGTCGGCGCGCGGCTCGAATACAAGCTGACGCGTACCTTCGCCGTGCGCGCGAGTTTCACCCATGAGCGCCTGAACTCGACCGCGCAGGGCTCGGACTACACCGCGAATGTCTCGCTGGTGGGCTTGAGGGTGCAGTTCTAGGTCTTCGCCACACCACGACGGTCATCCCGGGCGCAGCGAAGCGAAGATCCGGGGTCCATGCCGGAACGGTTCAGGCGTGGATTCCGGATCGGCGCCGCTATCGCCGCTTGTCCGGGATGACCCGTGCTAGACGGCTATGGCGGCGGCAGTTCCCGCCCTCACTCCATCCCTTCCAGCTCGATGATCATGCCCTCGATCATCCGAAGGCCGATCTGCCAGAAGCCCGGGTCCTTCGCGTCGAGGCCGAAGGGCGCCAGCAATTCGCCATAAGGCTTGCTGCCACCGGCCGAGAGCAGCGCAAAATAGCGCTCCTGGAAGCCCTCGGCGGCGTTCTGGTAGACGCCGTAGAGCGAGTTCACCAGACAATCTCCGAAGGCATAGGCATAGACGTAGAAAGGCGAATGGATGAAGTGCGGGATGTAGCACCAATAGGGCTCATACCCTGCCGACAGCCGGATCGCCGGGCCGAGGCTCTCCGCCTGCACGCTCATCCAGATCTCGCAGAGCGCTTCCGGCGTCAGCTCGCCCTCGCGGCGGGCTTCATGGACCTTGCGCTCGAAGGTATAGAAGGCGATCTGGCGCACCACTGTGTTGATCATGTCTTCGACCTTGGCCGCCAGCATCGCCTTGCGCTGCTTCTTGTCATTGGTCGAGTCGAGCAGCTTGCGGAAGGTCAGCATCTCCCCGAAGACGCTCGCCGTCTCGGCCAGCGTCAGCGGCGTCGGCGCCATCAAGGCTCCGTTCGGCGCCGCCAGCACCTGATGCACGCCATGGCCGAGCTCATGCGCCAATGTCATCACGTCGCGCGGCTTGCCCTGGTAGTTCAGCAGCACATACGGATGCGCGGACGGCACCGTGGGGTGCGCGAAGGCACCCGGCGCCTTGCCCGGACGCGGCGGCGCGTCGATCCAGCGCTCGTCGAAGAAGCGCTTGGCGATCGCCGCCATCTCCGGCGAGAAGGCGCCATAGGCCGAGAGCACGGTCTCGCGCGCCTCGGTCCAGGGAATCGTGCGCTGCTCGACCTGAGGCAGCGGCGCGTTGCGATCCCAGAAGTCCAGCTCCTCGCGGCCGAACCACTTCGCCTTCAGCCGGTAATAGCGATGCGACAGGCGCGGATAGGCTTCGCGCACGGCAGCGACGAGAGCATCGACCACTTCTCGCTCGACCCGGTTGGCGAGATGCCGGGAATCCGCGACATCCTCGAATTTCCGCCAGCGGTCGGAGATTTCCTTGTCCTTGGCCAGCGTATTGGTGATCAGCGCGAAGATGCGGAGCTCCTTGCGGAACACCGTGCTCAGCGCTTCCGCCGCCTTGCGGCGCACTTCGCCATCGCTGTCCTGCAGCTTGTTGAGCGTGAGTTCGAGCGTCAGCTCCTCGCCATCGACGGTGAAGCGGAGCGAGGCGATTGTCTCGTCGAAGAGCCGGTTCCAGGCGGCAGAACCCGTCATCGACTTCTCGTGGAACAGCGCCTCGATCCGGTCGTCGAGTTGGTGCGGCTTGTCCTTGGCCAGGTCCTCCAGCCACGGCTTCCAGTGCGATAGCGGCGCCTGGGCAGCGACCTTCGCCAGCAGGTTCGGCTCGATCCGGTTCAGTTCGAGCTCGAAGAACAGGAGTTCGGTGATCGCGGCGTTCAGCTTGTCCTGCGTGTCGCCATAGAACTTGGCGCGCTGCGGATCGGTGGTGTCCCCGGAATAGACTAGGCCGGCATAGGCGCCGATCCGGCCGAGCAGATCGCTGAGGCCTTCATAGCTCTTCACCGCGGCCGCCAGCGTCTGGCTGCCGTCGGATGCTGCCGCGAGTTCCGCGAGCTTGCCGCGATAGCTGCCGGCCAGCGCCTGCGCTTCCACGAGGCCGCGTTCGAGATCGCCCTTGAACTCCGGTGATTCGGTGCCGGGATAAAGATGGGTCAGGTCCCATTCCGGCAGATCGTCGGTGGTCTGGACCGATTTTGCCGCCCCCGCCTTGGCGGCGGAACGCAGGACGGTGTCATGAAAACCCATTCGCTCGATACCTCTGCGAACTGAAACCAGCCCTATCCTTAGGCCGGCACAGGCCAAGCGATCAACGGCGGTCGCACCGCTGCCTTCGGCCGCAGCTTAAACCCCGCTTAACCCTTCTGGCCGACCATGCCCCAGAACGGAACAGGTGATTCCGCCTGCGTCCAAGATTTCTTTCATGTTGCACGGGCTTTCGAGGTGCCATGACCGACACCGTCCTCATCGTCGATGACGACCCCGTCCAGCGCCGCCTGCTCGACGCCATGCTGAAGCGCTTCGGCTATGATGTCGCCAGCGCCGAGAACGGCGATGCGGCACTGGCCCTGCTCGGAGTACCGGAGGGCGAGCGCTTCAGCGCGGTCGTGCTCGATCTCAACATGCCCGGTCTTGACGGCATGGGCGTGCTCGCGGCGTTGCGCGAACGCGGCATCGAGATTCCCGTCATCGTCCAGACCGCCAACGGCTCGATCGAGACCGTGGTCACTGCTATGCGAGCGGGCGCCGTCGATTTCGTGGTCAAGCCGGTCGGCGCCGAGCGTCTGCAGGTCTCGCTGCGCAATGCGCTGAAGCTCGGCGCGCTCGAACATGAACTGCGCCACATCAAGCGCCGCGCCTCGAACACGCTCGGCTTCCGCGACCTCGCGACCAAGAGTCCCGACATGGCCCGCGTCGTGCGCCTGGCCGAGCGTGCGGCGAAATCGAACATCCCGATCTTGATCGAGGGCGAGTCGGGCGTCGGCAAGGAGGTTTTGGCGCGCGCGATCCAGGGCTCCAGCGACCGCAAGGGCAAGCCTTTCGTCACCGTGAATTGCGGTGCGATCCCGCATAATCTCGTCGAATCCATCCTGTTCGGCCATGAGAAGGGCGCCTTCACCGGCGCGACCGAGCGCCATCTCGGCAAGTTCGTCGAGGCCAATGGCGGCACGCTCTTCCTTGACGAGGTCGGCGAATTGCCGCTCGATGCGCAGGTCAAGTTGCTGCGCGCCATTCAGGAGGGCGAGGTCGACCCCGTCGGCGGCAAGAAATCGGTGCGCGTCGACATCCGCCTGATCTCGGCCACCAACAAGAGCCTGCTCGACCAGGTGAAGCGCGGCGAGTTCCGCGAGGACCTCTACTACCGCCTCAACGTCTTCCCGATCACGCTGCCGCCCTTGCGCCAGCGCCGCGAGGACATCGCCGATCTCGCGCGTGGTTTCCTCGCCCGCTTCGCCGCCGAGGAGGGCCGCAAGCTTACCGGGCTCACCGCCGAGGCCGCGGCCCTGATCACCGGCTATGACTGGCCGGGCAATGTCCGCCAGCTCGAGAACGCGGTCTTCCGCGCCGTGGTCCTGGCTGATGGCCCCGAGCTCGACACCACCGAATTCCCGCAGATCGCCGCGCAGATGGACGGCTACGAGGTCCGCATTCCGCCGGCCCCTGCCCCGCTCGCACGCCCCGATGCGCAAGGCGAGCCGCCGCCGCGCATCATCCAGATGCCGGTGCGCGATCCCAACGCGCTCGATCTCGTCACTGGCTCCGACATGCGCAAGCTCGACGATCTCGAACGCGAGATCATCACCTTCGCGCTCGCGCATTACCGCGGCCACATGTCCGAGGTCTCGCGCAAGCTCGGCATCGGCCGTTCGACGCTCTACCGCAAGCTCAAGGATTACGGGCTGATCGAGAGCGAATCGAACGGCGATGAAACCGACGCGGCCTGAACCGCGACCAATCGAAATGAGGCGGTCTGTTGCGCCGCCGCATCTTGTCTCAACCAGCCGAGTCACGCAGGAATGGCGGGGTTCGGCAGCAATCGGGATAGCGACCATGCGTCCTCGCCAATGGGCGAAACTGACCTCGGCATCCGCCCTGGCCATCATCCTGGGATGCCTCCCGCTTAGCGCCGAGACCCCTCTCAACACCGATGCGACACTCGGCATCCCGCTGCCCGAGCAGCCGGAGCTCAGGCTGCCCGATGTGGCGCCGCAAGCTCCCGCCGCGCAGGCAGCGACCGCCGCTATCCCCTCCGCCGATGCCGAGATCGCCACAGGCACGGTGACGCCCGGCAGCCGCCCGCAGGACCCGACGAAGCAGGATGCAGCCGCCCCCCTCGACACCACCGAGGAAGCAGTCACGCTCGATATTCCCGCCGTCGAGATGCCGGCGGCCGACCCGGCCCTGACCCCTGTCGTCAAATCACCGGAACCGGTCGAGATCGCCCCGCAAGGCGGGCCGCTGCGCACCGTCGAGCCACTGGTGCCGTTGCCGGATGTGCCGAAGGTCGCCGTCGAATTGCCGCCGGGCTCCGAGTTCTCCGCCGCGATCGCCGCCGCCTTGCCCGAAGCCCTGATGCTGCGCCGCCTCGGCGAGCGCGAGCGCAACGAGATCGCCGCCGCCTACAAGGCCAATGAGAACCGCCCGTTCTGGGTTGGCGCCAAAGGCTGGAACGAGGCCGGCAAGCACATCGCGACGCAGCTCGGCCGTGCGGCCGAGGATGGCCTGCGCCCGAACGACTATGGCCTGCCCGCCTTCGAGGCGAGCGACAAGGCCAAGCTCGCCGAGGCCGATATCCGCCTCTCGGCCATCGCCGTGCTCTATGCCCGCGACGCGCGGGGCGGCCGGCTCAACCCGCGCCAGCTCTCGAAGCTGATCACTCCGACGCTCTACCTGCCCTCCGCGACCGAGGTGCTCTCGGAGCTTGCCGGTGCCAATGACGCCGGCGCCGTGCTCGCGGCCTACAATCCGCCGCATGAAGGCTATCGCCGCCTCAAGGCCAAGCTGGCGGAGATGCGCGAGCATCTCGACGACACGCCGCTGGTGCGCATCCCCGCCGGCCCGCCGCTCAAGCTCGGCATGCGTGACGAGCGCGTCCCGCTGGTGCGCGCCCGCCTCGGCCTGGGCCCGAGCGAAGAGCCCGTCTTCGACCGCTCAACCGCGCTGGCCCTGACCGATTTCCAGAAGAAAGCCGGCCTGCCCGCCAACGGCATCCTGAGCGAGCGCACGCTGGCCGCGCTCGGCAAACCCGCGAGTGCGCGCGGCGAGGAGGATATCGTCGCGCAGATGGAGCGCTGGCGCTGGCTGCCGCCCGACCTCGGCACCGACCATATCATCGCCAACATCCCGGAGATGCGCGTGCGCGTCATGCGCTCCGGCAAGGTCGTGTACGAGACCCGCGCCATCATCGGCAAGCCGGATTCGGCCACACCCATCTTCTCGCACAAGATGGACCACGTCGTCGTCAACCCGTCCTGGTACGTGCCGCCCTCGATCCTGAAGAAGGAGTTCCTGCCCGGTCTCGCGGCCGATCCGGAATATGCCGCCAAGCGCGGCTATGTCGTGACCCGGACCAAGGGCGGCGGCATCTCGGTGCGCCAGCCCCCGGGCGAGCGCAACGCGCTCGGCTGGATCAAGTTCATGTTCCCGAACGAGCATGCCGTCTACCTGCACGACACCCCGAATCGCCGCCTCTTCGCCGGAGAGCGCCGCGCGCTCAGCCATGGCTGCGTCCGCGTCGAGAATCCCTTCGCGCTGGCAGACCAGGTGCTCGGCCCGGAATGGTCGCATGAGCGACTGAAGCGCCTGATCGGCTCGGGCGAGCGCCGCATCAACCTGCCGCAGCCTCTGCCGATCCACCTCGTCTACAACACCATCGTTGTCGGCGATGACGGGCAGATCACCCGCTTCGACGATGTCTATGGTTTCCACAGGCTGGTCCGGCAGGCTCTGGAGCAGCAGGGCGGCTGAACGGGGCCCTCACCCATGGGCACCTTTTCGCCATGATCCGACTTTAGCCCCCTTCCGGAAGAAATTCTCGGCGTCGCGATTGCCGGCTCGCTAACGAGACGTTAACGCTTCTCCGCAACTGTTCGTTCACGTTTATCGCACCGCTTCGGCGGGGGCACCGAGACGGGTCAGACAGATTGGGCAGGACAATCGCCACGCTTGCAGGATGCGCGCCGTCCGGCATCAAGCCGACCGCGCGAAAGGCGCTGGCGCTCGGCCTGGCTCTGGTGGCATCGCTGGTCGGTATCCGCGGCACGCAGAATGCCGCCGCCAACGGCGATACCCGCACCATCACCATCCGGCACATGCATACGAAGGAAGATACGACCGTCACCTTCAAGCGTGACGGCCGCTACGACGGCGCTGCGCTGGAGAAACTGAACTGGGCCCTGCGCGACTGGCGCACTGACGAGCCGACCCGCATGGACCCGCGGCTCTTCGACGTCGTCTGGGAGGTCCAGCGCCAGCTCGGCTCCGACCAGCCCTTCCACGTCGTTTCCTCCTATCGCGCCCCCGGCACCAACGCGATGCTGCGTCGCCGGTCGCGGGCCGTCGCCAAGAACAGCCAGCACATGCTCGGCAAGGCAATGGATTTCTACCTGCCGGATACGCCGACCGCCCGCATCCGCGAAATCGGCATGCGGCTTCAGCGCGGCGGCGTCGGCTTCTATCCGAACGCGCATACGCCCTTCGTGCATCTCGATGTCGGCTCGGTCCGCTCCTGGCCGCGCATGACGCGTGACCAGCTCGTGCGGCTCTTTCCCGACGAGAAAACCGTGCATCTGCCGGCCGACGGCCAGCCACTCGGCGGCTATGAGCTCGCCAAGGCGGAAATCCTGTCCGGCGGCGGCGCCGTCGCCGGCTATGCCACCGCCGAGCTCGACGAGGGCGCCGTCATGGCGTCGGGCCGCAAGAGCCTCTGGGCGTCGCTCTTCGGCGGCGACGACGAGGAGGCCGATGCCCGCCCGGCCGCGCGCGGCCGCCGCGCCGCGCCGCGCCAGCAGCCGACGGTCATGGCCTATGCCAACACCAACGCCTATGGCGATGCGAATTCGCCGGATGGCGGCCGCCTCGCCGTCGTCCTGGGACAGCAACAACAGGCCGAGCCTGCCATGCGCGCGCTGACGCGCGAGCGCTCGGAACGTTTGGCGCCGCAGGTCAATGCCGCTCCGCCGCAACCCGCTCCCGCCCCGCAGGCCCCGGCTCAGGTGGCAGCCGCCGCGCCCCAGCGTGGCCCGCAGGAGATCCGGCCGCAACTGATCGACGCGCCACTGCCGCTGGCGCGTCCGCGTGGCCTGTCACTGCCCGCGGATGACGGCGCGCCCGTCCAGATCGCCGCGCTGCCCGCGGCCGGCGGCGCGCTCGCCTTCGCGCCTCAGCCCGAGCAGAAGCTGGTGCTCGCCTCCCTGCCGCCACGCCGCCCCGGCGAGGTTGCCAGCCCGAGCGAGATCGTCGTCGCGGGCCAGCCGATTAACGCCCCGCTGCCGCCGATGCGGCCGACCGCTCTCGCCGACGCCGCGATCGCCTCGCTGCGTGGCACCAGCGCTCCGGAGGCTCTCGCCCAGGCCAGCGAAGGGCGCCTTGTCACCGCCTCGCTGCCGCCGGTGCGCCCGCGCGAAGGCGGCGTCAGCTTCGCGACCGTGACGCAGCGCTCCGTTCCGGTCCCGGAAGAGCCCGAGGATACCGCCGAGATGGATCGCGGCGGCCTGAACTCCCTGTTCGCCGCCGTCTCGCGCACCGCAAGCACGCCGGGCAAACCGGTCAATGTCGCGACCGCCCGCGCCAGGGCCGCCGGCCCGTCGGGTGCGCCGATCGCCGGCCCGAGCCCGGCCGCGGCACTCGGCTTCAGCCATGCCGACCCGGTCGACGCCAAGCCCGGCACCTTCTCCGGCCCGGCTGTCCGTCCGCTGCCGACGAATTTCGTCCAGAACTGAGCTTATTCCCGGTCTATCGGCCAGGCCTTGAACACGTCGAGCGCCTCGCAGGCGCGCGCCTGTCCGGCCAGAGCCGGCCAGCGCTCCTCCGGCGCGAATTCCGGGATCACGAAACGGCAGAAGCCCCAGGCGATGGCGGCAGCGATATCGCTCGGCAGGAGTTCCGGTCCTGCGGTCAATTCGCCCTCCTTCGCCGCCGCATCGAGCAGGTCGAGCGCGACATGCAACTGGGCGACGATGCGCTCCTGCCAGGGCGTGTAGCGCTGCGCCTCGGGCCGCTTGCGCTCGTATTCGATCGAGACCGCTTTGTCGGCGGCGACGATGCCGATACCGGTCAGCGCCAGATCGCGCCGCCGCGCCACGCCTTCGAGCGGGCGTAGCGAACGTCCCGCGACATCCTCGAAATGCTGGATAATCAGCAGGGATTCGCTGATGGCGATGCCGTCATCCGTGACCAGCGTCGGCGCCTTGATCAGCGGGTTGATCGCCTGGAATTCGGCCATGTGCCGGAACACCGAGACCGAGCGATGCTCGAACGGCACCTCCAGCAAGGTCCCGGTGATCGCCGCACGGCGGACATAGGGGCTATCCAGCATTCCCACGAGTAGCATCGCGACCTCCGTTTCAAGACGGCGGGAGAGTGCCGAAGCCAGGCCGCAAAGCCACGCGAATTCACGTGATGCGCAGGATCACGCCGCTTGATGCTCAGGCTTCGGGGTGGGCGTGAGCTGGGCGCTCAACGGCTCGTCGAGCCTCGGCCTCGTTCATGCGCGGCCATCTGGCAGGGGTCCCAATAGGGCGTTCCGCCGAAGCGCTCGACCAGCAGGTCGATCAGCACCCGGACCTTGCCCGGCACATAGGCGCCGGGCGGGCGCACGACATGGAGCGCCCGCGTCGGCATCGGATAATCCAGCAGGATCGGCTCGACCGCGCCGGAGCGGATCGCGTCCGAGGCGATGAAGGTCGGTAGAACCGCGAGCCCCAGCCCCGCCACGGCCCATGAGAGCAGCGTGTCGCCGCTGTCGGACTGCATCCGGCCGGGCGGTCTGACCGTGATCCAGCGCTTGCCCGTGCGGAACACCCAGTCCTGATCGTTCGTGCCGCTATAGAGCAGGCAGTCATGGTCGTTGAGATCGGCGGGAATGGCCGGGCGTCCGCGCCGCTCGAAATAGGCCGGGCTGCCCACGACGGTCGCGTGGACCGGCGCGATCTTCCGGGCGATCAGGCTGGAATCCTTGAGCGAACCGATCCGGATCGCGGCGTCGAAGCGCTCGCCGATCAGGTCGACATAGCGGTCGCTTGCCTGCACGTCTATTTCGAGCCGTGGATACATCTGCGCGAGCTCGCCGAGCAATGGCGCGACATGCCGGTTGCCGAAGGTCATCGGCATGGCCAATCGCAGGCGCCCGGCGACACCGCCGGCCCTCTGCGCCACCGCCTCCCGCGCCTCCTCCAGCTCCGCCAGGATGCGCTCGCTGCGCGCCTTGAACTCGAGCCCGGCCTCGGTCGCGGCGACGCCCCGCGTCGTGCGGCTGAGCAGGCGCGTGCCGAGTTCCTCCTCCAGCCGGCTCACCCGCCGGCTGACGATCGACTTCGCCAGCCCCAGCGTCTGCGCGGCGCGGCCGAAGCCACCGGCCTCGACCACGGCGATGAAGCTCCGGATATCGTCGAGCTCCGCCATCGGCGTTCCTCCCACAGCAACAGTTTGGTTCCCATTATGAGGGTTCTGGTGCAGGAAGTGAACCGCTACCTCTCCCTCATCAAAGATCAACCCTGCTTTCGCCGGTGGGGGATCCGGAGCCGGGCTTCGAGAAACGAGCCCGCCCGGTCGTCCTGCCGGGCGAACCGCATTCAAGGATGAGGACGCCATGCTCGACAAACTCAAGAAGCGCCGCACGCAATACGCACTCGGCAAGACGTTGCCGGTTTCCGAAGCCCAGGTGGATGGCCTGATCCGCGAGGCGATCCGCCTGTCGCCTTCCAGTTTCAATTCGCAGAGCTCCCGCGCGGTCATCCTGTTCGGGAAGGAGAGCGACAAGTTCTGGAACATCACCAAGGAGGCGCTTCGCGCGGTCGTGCCCGCGGCCGATTTCGAGGGCACGAGCAAGAAGATCGATAGTTTCGCAAGCGGCGCCGGAACGGTACTGTTCTACGAGGATCAGGAGCCCGTGCAGGCCCTCCAGACGAGCTTCCCGCTCTATGCGCACAACTTCCCGATCTGGTCGGAACATTCGACCGGCATGGCGCAGTTGGCGGTTTGGACCGCGCTGGCCGATGCCGGCATCGGCGCAAGCCTCCAGCACTATCATCCGCTCGTCGACGCGGAGGCTGCCAAGGCATGGAACATTCCGTCGTCCTGGAAGCTCACCGCCCAGATGCCTTTCGGCGCCAACGAGGCCGGCTTCGCGGAAAAGACCTTCATCGACGACGAGATCCGCTTCCGCACCCACGCTTGACAGAGACCGGGCAAGGCCCGACGCGGGCCTCCAGCCGGAGGCCGTTGAGTCTCCTGTCCAACGAAAAACCCCGCATCGGGAAACCGATGCGGGGTTTTTTCATGTCCGCGTGGAAAACCGCTTACGCGGTCTCGCCCACCGCCTGCAGGTAGAGGTCGAGGATCGCTTCCTCTTCCTTGCGCTCGTCGAGGTCGCGCTTGCGCAGCGCCACGACCTTGCGCAGCACCTTGACGTCGTAGCCGGTGCCCTTGGCCTCGGCATAGACCTCCTTGATATCGTCGGCGATCGTCTTCTTCTCTTCCTCGAGCCGCTCGATGCGCTCGACGATGCTCTTGAGCTGGTCGCCAGCAACCGGATCGTCCATCTGATAACCTTCTCGGGTACGAAATTGGCGGGCAGCGTTCGCCCGGATGAGGGGCGCCCGTCAAGACCGAACTGGCCGATGGCCGGCCGCCCTCAACAGTCCTGATGCCGCATCGCCGAACGCCTTGCCGATGCCGGCCGCACAATTCTCCCGAAAAGTATGACTAGACCGGCAGGCGATGGATGACGGCGTATCCAAGTCACCCTACAACAGGGACAAGGAGCGAGCCGCGAAGCGGCCGGGACGCAAGGGAGCCGCGCGGCGTGCCTCATTCCACCGCCGAAATCGGAACAATGCGCGCAACCGCCCGCGCGATTTTCGATGCCGCCGTCGCCCGTGCCCATCCTGCCGGCAGCCTGCCGCAGCATCTGCCCGCGCCGCCCGCGACCGGGCACCTGATCCTGCTCGCAGCCGGCAAGGCCGCCGGCAGCATGACCGCGCTGGCCGAGGCGCATTATCTCGACCAGGGCTTTCCGCCGGAACGCCTCCTCGGGCATGCCGTCGCCCGCCACGGCTATACCGCCCCCACCCGGCACATCCCGATGGTCGCGGCCGGCCACCCCGTTCCCGACCAGGGCAGCATCGACAGCGCCGAGCGGGCGCTGGCGCTGGCGGCCTCCGCGACGGCTGACGACCTCGTGCTCGTCCTGCTCTCGGGCGGCGGCTCGGCCAATTGGGTCGCCCCGGCCGGCGGCCTCGCACTTGCCGAGAAGCAGGCGGTCAACAAGGCGCTGCTGCGCTCCGGCGCGCCGATCGGCGAGATGAATGTCGTCCGCAAGCGGCTCTCGCGGATCAAGGGCGGCCGGCTCGCATTGGCCGCCGCCCCGGCGCGACTGCTGACGTTGGCCATTTCCGACGTCCCCGGCGACGAGCCCACCGCGATCGCCTCAGGCCCGACCGTCGCCGATCCCAGCACGACAGCGGAAGCCCGCGCCATCGTCGCCCGCTACGGGCTCGACCTGCCGCCTGCCGCCCGCGCGCTTCTGGACGATCCCGGCAACGAGACGCCGAAGCCCGGCCACCCCGCCTTCGCCAATAGCGAGTACCGCATCATCGCCCGCCCGGCCGACGCGCTGGCGGCGGCCCGTGCCGTTGCGGAAGCCGCCGGCTATGCTGTGCATGACCTCGGCGCCGATCTCGAAGGCGAGGCACGCGATGTCGCTGCCGCTCATGCCGATCTCGCCCGGCGCCTGAAGCGCGAAGGCAAGCGCGCGGCGATCCTCTCCGGCGGCGAGCTCACCGTGACCCTGCTCGGCTCCGGCCGCGGCGGCCCCAACCAGGAATATGCGCTGGCGCTGGCGATCGCACTCGCAGGCGAGCCCGGCATCGTCGCGCTCTCCGGCGATACCGACGGCACCGATGGCGGCGGCGGCGAGGCGACAGACCCGGCCGGCGCGCTTGTCGATCCCCAGACTTTGACCCGCGCCGCCGAGATCGGCCTTGATCCCGCCCGATCCCTCGCCGACAACGATTCGACCGGCTTCTTCGAAGCGCTTGGCGATTTGCTGCAGCCGGGACCGACGCTGACCAATGTCAACGACTGCCGCGTGATCCTGATCGAACCGTGAGAATGCCGGGCTCTCCTCGAACGATCCTCCCCCTCGCCTTCTTCGCCGCCGCATTCCTCGGAGGCGTGGCGCCGGCGAAGGCGGACCTGCGCATGTGCAACACCACGTCGAGCCGCATCGGCGTGTCGATCGGCTATCGCGACGCGCAGGGCTGGATCACCGAAGGCTGGTGGAACATCAGTCCGCGCGGCTGCGAGACATTGCTGCGCGGCACGCTGGCGGCGCGCTTCTACTACGTTCACGCCGTCGATTACGACAAGGGCGGCGAGTGGACCGGCAAATCGGTCATGTGCGTGCGCAACAAGGAGTTCACGATCCGGGGCATCGAGGATTGCCTTGCCCGCGGTTATGACCGCGCCGGCTTCTTCGAGGTCGATACCGGTGAGCAGAAGAGCTGGACGATCCAGCTCACCGACACGAGCGGCGGCACGGCTCCCAGGCCCTGACCGGCTTACGCCGGGCGAAAGTCTCGGCATAAGGTAGACGACCGACGCAGGGTCAACCGACCTTGCGGACAAGAAACGGAAGCGAGGCCCCGGCGACGGGCTGACCGCGCTCCAGAACGAGCGAAAGGGTGCGGCCGGGGCCATACGGGCTTGTCGGCCGCTGGGCAAGAACAATGAAGCGCGAACGCCGGATCAAGATCATCGCCACCCTGGGGCCCGCCTCCGCGACCGAGGAGATGTGCGCAAAGCTGTTCGCCGCCGGCGTCGACGTCTTCCGCATCAACATGAGCCATACCCAGCGCGAGACGCTCAGCGAAAAGGTCGCGATGCTGCGCGGGCTGGAGGGCAAGTTCCGTCGTCCGGTCGGCATCCTCGCCGACCTGCAGGGCCCGAAGCTGCGCGTCGGCCAGTTCGGCGGCGACGGCGGCGTGATGCTGGAAAAGGGCGCGCGATTTACGCTCGATTCCGATCCCGCCCCCGGCGATGCCAAGCGCGTCCACCTCCCCCATCCCGAGATTCTGAGCGCCCTCGAGCCCGGCCACCACCTCATCCTCGACGACGGCAAACTGCGCCTCGTCGTCGAGAAGGCTTCCCCGAAGGAAGCGATGACCAAGGTTCTGGTTGGCGGGCGCCTCTCCTCGCGCAAGGGCGTCAGCCTGCCCGACACCACCATCGCCGTCTCCGCCATGACCGACAAGGATCGCACCGATGCCGAGGTCGCGGCCGAGGTCGGTGTCGACTGGATCGCGCTCTCCTTCGTGCAGCGGCCCGAGGATATGGCGGAATTGCGCAAGATCGTGCGCGGCCGCGCGCTGGCGCTCGCCAAGATCGAGAAGCCGCAGGCCGTGGCGCGGATGGAGGAGATCATCGAAGCCTCCGACGCGATCATGGTCGCCCGCGGCGATCTCGGCGTCGAGATGCCCCTGGAGAAGGTGCCGGGCACGCAGAAGCGCCTGACCCGCATGGCCCGCCTCAAGGGCAAGCCGGTCGTCGTCGCGACCCAGATGCTCGAGAGCATGATCACCAGCCCGGTGCCGACCCGCGCCGAAGTCTCCGACGTCGCCACAGCCGTCTTCGAAGGCGCCGACGCCGTCATGCTCTCGGCCGAGAGCGCCGCCGGCCAGTACCCGGTCGAGGCGGTGACGATGATGAACCGCATCGCCGAGGAGGTCGAGAACGACGCGGTCTACCGCTCGATCCTCGAATCGCAGCGCAACGAGCCCGAGGCCACCGGCGCCGACGCCATCGCCAAGGCGTCCCACGAGATCGCCGAGACGCTGAACCTCAAGGCGATCTGCGCCTGGACCTCGTCGGGCTCGACCGCCTTCCGCATCGCCCGCGAGCGCCCGAACTCGACGGTGATCGCGCTGACCCCCAACCGCGCCACGGCGCGGCGCCTGACGCTGGTCTGGGGTGTCCATGCCATCGTCACCAAGGATGCCAGCGACGCCGACGACATGGCCTTCCGCGCCTGCAAATTCGCGGTGCGCGAGCATTACGCCAAGCTCGGCGACCGGATCATCGTCGTCGCGGGCGTGCCCTTCGGGACGCCGGGCGCGACCAACATGGTCCGCATCGCCTTCGTCGCACAGGAGCATGTCGAGAAGGCGTGAGGCCGGAACGTCATTCGAGGGCGAAGCGCAGCGCAGACCCGAGAATCTCTTCAGGTCAGGCCTCGTCGAGAAGCCCCCTCCCGGAATGAGATGCTCGGGCCAAGCCCGCGCATGACGGCCGAGATTTCCGGTACTCAGGCGTCGCGGCCGTCGACATCCGTCTTCAGCGAATCGACGGCCTTCTTCACCGCATCGAACTGCGGATAGATATCCAGCGCCTTGCGGAAGGCCTTCATCGCGGCCTTGTCGTCGCCCTGCTGGCGCAGGATCATGCCGAGCCCCATCATCGCGCCGTAATGGCGCGGCTCACGCTTCAGCGTCTCGCCGATATCGAGCATCGAGCGGATCGAATCGCCCATCAGATAAAGCGCATTGGCGCGCTGGTTCCAGGCCTCCGCCCAGTCCGGCTGCAGGCTGATGACGCGGTCGAGCAGTTCGATCGCGAGCTCGTTCTGCTTGTCCTTCAGCGCCTGCTGGGCACGGGTCATCAGCAGGTCCGCCGTGTCGGAGCCGGAGCGGGCCCAGCGCCGCTGGATCAGCCGGGCGACGCCCTCGGCCTCTTCCTGCGTGGCGGCATCGTGCAGGCGCTGGAACAGCCGCTCCAGCGTCGCAGCCGGGCTGCGCTGGGGCGTGCTGGGCGTGACCGGATTGTCGGCCTTGTCATCGGGCGCGACGGTGCCCGGCCGCGACGGCGGCACGGGCTGGGCGAAGGCCTCACCAACCGCGAGCGGGCCGGCCAAGCCCAGCAGCAGCGCGAAGACGGCAGGCGCGATGCGAAAACGGATCATGCCCGCAACTCTAGCCCGAGCCGCCGCCCCGTCAAATCACAGCCGGGCGAGCGCGCAACGCAAAGAGCGGGCACGCCATCGGCGTCCCGCTCTTCAAAATCCCAACAGAGGCACCCGCGCGGCAGGAGCCGCGCGACGTCTCAGCCCTGACGCGCCTTGAAGCGCTTCTGGACCTTGTTGATGATGTAGACGCGGCCCTTGCGGCGCACGAGCTGGTTGTCGCGATGACGCGCACGCAGCGACTTCAGCGAATTACGGATCTTCATCGTCTCAACTCCATCGGCCCGCCCGTGTGAGATGGGCCGGTCAAAAACCTTCAGTCTGCGACGCGAACCTCAACGGTTCTCCCCGCCCATGCAATGGTGCGACTGATGCGATGCCGGCTGTATACGGATTTTTCCGTGGATCGCAAGTGGGATCGCGATCCGCTCCGCAGGAAATCCGCTTTTGCACCATGGGAACCTGAGCGACAGAATGGCGTTTAGATCCTCGCTCACACGGAGACCATCCATGCGCCTGCCCCTGCTTCTCTCGACCCTCGCCATGACGCTGATGCTCGGCGCCTGCGGCAACACGGTGGAACAACGTATCGGCGGCGCTGCCGTCGGCGCCGGAACCGGCGCGGTCGTGGCCGGCCCGGTGGGCGCAGTCGTCGGCGGCGCTGCCGGCGCCGTCTCCGGCCCCTCAGTCGTGCGTGCGACGCGACGCGCGACGCGCTGATCCGGCACTACCGGCATCGACAAGGCCGTCCGAGGCGGCCGCTTGCAGCGCGCGCATCCCGGCCGAGCCGGGATGCGCGTTGATCGTCGCGCCGGGGCGACAGATCGATACCCGGCTTCTACGGCGTCGGCCGGAGTCGTCTCCGTACGCGCTCACAACAATTCGATGACTTCTCGATTTTGAGGGTTGCCAAGACAAAACGGACCGGCTATCTCCCCCGTCATCAGGCCGGACGCAACGCGTCATGACGCTCTGAGACGCGCCCGTAGCTCAGCTGGATAGAGCATCAGACTACGAATCTGAGGGTCAGAGGTTCGAATCCTTTCGGGCGCGCCATTTTCTTCCTGCCAAACGTCCTCCAAGTGTTTGAGCGGCAAGCGGTTTTCACCGTTTGACCGTACTTGGAGTGTACCAAGTGGTAGACCAAAATGCGATTTATACCTTCACGAAGCGCGGAGTTTTTTACTTCACGCGGAGGGTTCCAAAGTCGCTCCAAGCTCGCTTCGATAAGCCCCGCATAGTCACCTGCCTGCACACGCGCTCGCTCCCGCAGGCGAGGAAATCCGCCCAGGCGCTGTCTTCACAGTTGGAGACGGTCTGGGCGCATATGCTGCTCGAAGGTGTCCTGCGGCCCGTCGCCGCTTCGTCGTTCCGCCCCACATCGAAGCCGACCATGGAAGCCGGACCGTCTGTGACACTGTCCGAAGCAGGCGATCTCTATCGTCGGCTGAAAGGGTCAGGGAAAGGCAAGGGCTTCAAAGCCTATGCCGACCGTCATCTCCGCTATGTGGTCGAAAGCCTCGGCAATGCCTCGATCGTCGAACTCAACCGTTCAGACGCGGGCCGTTTCCGCGACTTCCTTATCGCCAAGAAGCTGACGACAAGCTCGATCAAGCGGGTCTTCGCGACGGTCCGAGCGTCGGTGAATCTGGCGATCTCAGAACACGGGCTGGCTTGTGCCAACCCGTTCTCCGGCACCTTCATCCCCGAGGTTGGGACCAGAACGGTTCGCCCCCCAATCCCCAGCAACGTGATTCGCTCTGTGCAGAACACTTGCTTGGATATTGATGACGACAACCGCCTGCTGATCGCACTGATCAGCGACACCGGCCTACGGTTGGCTGAAGCTCTGGGGCTGGTGAAGGAAGATTTGAAGCTTCATGCGAGCGTTCCGCATGTCGCCCTCAAACCCCATCCTTGGCGTTCGCTCAAAACAGCATCGAGCACGAGGAGTGTGCCCCTTGTCGGCGCATCATTAGCGGCAGCCCGGCGGCTTGCCGGTAGCGCGCACGGCAGACTGCTATTCCCGCGATACGCGACGTTGACCGACGTGAATGCCAACTCGGCGAGCGCTTCTCTCAACAAGTGGCTGCGTTCTCGACTGCCCGAAGGCTGCGTCGTCCACTCCTTCAGACACAGTCTCCGCGATCGGCTGCGCGTTGCCGAGTGCCCGGCGGATATCGTTGATGCAATCGGCGGCTGGACAACCCAAGGGGTCGGTCACCGATACGGCTCTGGCTACACCCTGGAAGTGAAACATCGGTGGATGAAGCTCATCGAGCTTCAAGCTCCAAGTACGGTCAAACGGTGAAAACCGCTTGCCGCTCAAACACTTGGAGGACGTTTGGCAGGAAGAAAATGGCGCGCCCGAAATCGATCGACGCCTGCCTTCCTCCTTGCTGAGCGAGCAAGTTCAACGGGTTATGGCGGGCGCGAGGGCGCGACGCAATGGGCTCTGGTCAACCGGGCGAGGCGTTGGCCTCGTGATGGGTGATGCCGCGCTTGAGCGTTGAACGAAGTTTATTGCCAGGACGAAGCCGCTTCATGGATAAGTATGGACAGAGCGGGTTGCCGCTTCAGGTCCCTGGCGGGGTCGAGTGTCGTGGCGGCGCTAAATATACCTGTCGGGCAATTGCCGCCCGACCTTAGTTCGTGCGTGTCGCCAACGATCCTTGACCACTGAACCCGCGAGGTGCCGCCACCCCTCGCGGGTTTTATTTTAGGATCGTTGTTTTATGTCCATCCATTACCTGAACGCCCTGGCGGGGGCGGGCAAGACGCGTGCCTTTGTGCGCTATGCCGACCGCCTTGCCCGGAAGGGTCTGAAGACCCTCATCGTCCAGCCGACGAAGGACCTCATCGACAAGACCGTTGCAGACGAGCTTGAGCAGATCGGACCGAGCTATCCGGTGACACGCTTCCACGGCGGCAGGGGCTCCGGCTTTGTAGTCGGCGCGATTGTGCAGCACCTGAGGCAGGCCAAGCCCGACCAGGGCGAGATCGTGTTCATCACGCACGAGGCGTTCGTCAGGTTGCCCTACGTGCATCGGCCCGGCGATTGGGTGCTGCTGTTCGACGAGGTCCCGGCGGTCGATGTGTTCGACCCCTACGAGCTTCCCGTCACCCATTCGCTGATCACGGATCACCTCGCTCTGGAGGTTCGCGGTCCGGCCTATCCCCGGCTGAAGTGCCGGGACGAGGACGCGGCGAAGGTCATCGGCAAGATCGCCGACAACAGGCGTGGCGACGTGGTGCTGAAGAAGCTCCAGCCCCTGGCGCGCCGCCTCGTCTCCGAGCACTGGCAGGTCCATGTCGATCAAAGGCAGTACGCCCGGCTGATCCGGGGGGAGAAGACCGACAGCACCCTCAACACCTACGCGGTGCTGAAGCCGACCATCTTTGCGGGCTTCAAGCGGGTGATCCTGGCCTCGGCCTGCATCCAGGAGACCATGGCGTTCAAGCTGTTCGAGGCTCAGCGCTGCAAGATGCTGCCGGTGAAGGGGCGTCTGCTTCGCGATCTCCGCTACACCCGGCATGAGCACGGCGAGCGGATCACGATCTTTTATGCCTGCGACGAGGCGTGGTCGAAGCGCTACCGCGACAAGCTGGTCGAAGATGGCGTTGGCGGCTCGATCAAGCTCGGCGACAAAATCGGGATCGCGGTCCTGGACCAGTTCGGGGACGTGCCCTTCCTCTGGATGGGCAACAAGGACGTGAAGGACAACATCTTCGGCGTCGCCGGAGCGCAGCGGCTGCCGAACACGCCGCATGGCCTGAACCAGTTCCAGGGCTTCCACAACATCGTGGTGATCTCGGCGCTGAACCCGCCGCCGCAGCACTTCCGCTTCCTGGCCGAGCTTGGGATCGATGGTGACGAGGTCCGCACCGCCCATTATCGGACGGCGGTCTATCAGGCGGTGATGCGCTCCTCGATCCGCAACCCGGCGGATGCGGCCCCGAAGCAGGTCGTGGTGATGGATCGCGACACCGCCGAATGGCTCGCCGATCTCTTCCCCGGCGCGACGGTCGCGCAGCTACCCGGCCTGGACGTGGTGCCGCGCAAGGGCAAGGCCGGGCGGCCTCGCCAGCACAAGAGCGGCAGCGAGAGGACCAAGTCCTGCCGGGCCGAGAAGCACAAGGCCCTGCTCGCGGAACTCGACCGGCTCAACGGGACCGACTTCGCCATGAACGGGTATCCCGATCTCGATCCGAGCGAGTTCGGCTGTAACGATATTGCTTCTATAGAAAGGGATTACGTTACACCGATATCGCCTCTCAGCGGCACGGCCTTCGCGACGATCTACGACAAAACGCCGCTCAGCCAGATCGACTACCAGGATGACGACGCCTTCGTCGCCGAACTGCGTCGGCTCCACCAGGACGTGGTGGCGAAGGAGGACGCGGGCCTGTTCGCGCCTGCCAGCTTCGACGCGACCCGGTCGGGCGAGACCGCGCGCGGGCTCGCCAATGTCACCTATCTGCGCGGCATCTGGCTCGACAATGATGGCGGCGACCTGACCTATGCCGCCTTCGCCGACCTCTTCCCGCATCTCAGGGTCGTGGTCTGGAACACGGCGTCTTCGACGCCCGAGAAGCCCCGCTGGCGCGTGTTCATCCCGACGACATGCGCGATGTCGGTCGAGGTGCACAAGCTGATCATCGCGGAGATCGTCGGCGTCCTGGAGCGGGCTGGATATTGGGGCCAGCGGAAGCTGGAGAAGGACGCGCGCCTGAAGGGCAAGCCCTGCCACGGCTTCGACGAGAGCAAGTTCACGGCGAACTCGATGTTCTACCTGCCCTGTCAGGCCCGGCATCCGAAGGGGTCGTTTTTTACTGACTTCGGTGTGCGCGATCCGTGTCGCGGTCCGCTCTCCGTCCATGACTGGCTCGACCACGTCATCGGCAAGTGGAAGCCGGAGCCTGAGATCGGCCCGATCCTGCCGCTGACCAACTCCTCGATCGTGCTGCCAAACCCTGCGCCGACAGCGTCACCACCGACGAGGCTCCAGATGCTCCGCGAGCAGTTGGCGCAGGATCATCGCCAGAGCGCGGCCGGACGCCAGGACGAGAAGGTCGGGCGGGCGATCGAGGCGTGGCGTTCGACGCCGAGCGGAATGGGCCACCACAACTTCTTCGTCCTGGGCGCGGCGCTCTGGCGGGCTGGGCTCGAACCGCACGAGGTCAAGGCGAAGCTCCAGCACGAGGTGATGTTCTCGACCTCGCCGAGGGAGCGTCGCGGCGAGATCGGCGGCATCATCAAGAAGCTGGAGCGCTCGGGCACCTTCGGTCGGAGGGGCGCGTGATGCCGACGCTGTCACGGAAGCTCAAGATCGCTGAGGTCTATGCGGAGTGGGATCGCATCGAGGCAGCGCTGCGGCCCATCGGCGTGCCGGTGGACTGCATATGCTTCCTGGAGGAGGCCATCGACTCGCTCGCCTATCGCATGATCGAGCGCGCGCGTGCGCTTGGGATATCTTCAAGTTCCAGGGCTCGGAAACGCCCATTCCGAACTCCGCGAATTGGGTGGTCATGGTGGACGAGTGCCACCGCACCCAGGAGAAGGACCTCGGGGCGTATTTGCGGAAGACCCTGCCCGACGCACGGTTCTTCGGCTTCACTGGCACGCCGATCAAGAAAGACGATAAGGACACCTACGCCAACTTCGGCGTCGCCGGGGAGGGGTATCTCGACAAATACGGGATCGACGACGCTGTCGCGGATGGGGCCACGGTCCCGATCTACTACACCGGTCGGAAGATCGACTGGCGGATGGACGAGGCCAAGCTCGACGTACTGTTCGATCAATGGTTCGCCGAACTCGACGACGATGCCTTGAGCGAGGTGAAGCGCAAGGGCGTCAAGATCGCCGACCTCATCAAGCACCCCGAACGCATCGACTTGATCGCCTACGACATCTGGACCCATTTCAAGGCGTATGCCCAGCCGGACGGCTTCAAGGCCCAGATTGTCGCCATCGATCGCGAAGCCGTGGTGCTCTACAAGCGCGCCCTCGACAGGGTCATCGAGCGGGACCTGATCAAGGCGGGGGTTCCGGCAGACGAGGCGCAGCGGCGCGCGACAGCCATGTCGGCCTGCGTCTACTCGCCCTCGCAGGAAGACGCCAAGCCGAGCGAAGACCCGCATATCCAGGCCATTCGCGACGATCTTCAGCGGCATTATCTCGACCGTGTCGCCGAGACCGAGGCAAAACTTGCCTTCGGCAAGAAGGGCGTTCAGCCCGAATTCCTGATCGTCTGCGACAAGCTGCTGACCGGCTTCGACTGCCCGATCGAGTCCGTCATGTACCTTGATAAGCCGCTGAAGGAGCATGGCCTGCTTCAGGCGATCGCCCGGACCAACCGTGTCGCGGACTCAAAGAAGCGCAACGGCCTGATTGTGGACTATATCGGCGTCTCGTCGAAGCTCGATGAGGCCCTGGCCTCATACCGGGCCGACGATGTCGCCAACGCTATGCGCAATCTCGACGACCTGCGCAGCCAGTTGCGGGCCGCCCATGCCGTCGTGATGGCCGTGCTGAAGCCGCTGAAGCGGAAAGGCGACGGCAAGAGCCGGGAGGAGTGGAAGGCCGAGTTCGACGCGTTCATCGATGTTCTGGGCTCGGAGGACGAGTGGTTCGCGTTCAAGGCCAAGGCGCGGGGGTTTATCGCTGCCTATGAGGCCGTCAGCCCCGATCCCAGCGTGCTGGAATTCACGGACGACCTGAAATGGGTGGCGACGTTCCTCCGGTACGCGACCCAGGTGTTCGAGAAGCGCGAGGCGTTCGACCAGCGCGACTACAGCCAGAAAATCCGCCAGATGCTGGCCGAGCATCTCGATGCGACCGGCCTCACCGTCACAGTCAAGTTGCGCCATATCACCGATCCCGAATTCTGGGAGGACTTCAAGGTCGAGGGCATGACCGAGCCCGACCTCAAGACCGCCGCGATCCGCAAGACGACGGAACTGCGCCGGACCGTGACCGAGCGGATCGAGGCCAATCCTCACCAGTTCGAGAAGTTTTCCGAGCGCCTGCGCGAACTGCTTGAACGCTTGGACGATGCGCAACTGTCCTGGGGCGCGAAACTCCACATGGCGGAGAAGCTCGCCAGAGATATCCAGGCCGAGGACAGGGCGCACGAAAGCAGCGGGCTCTCCGCCGGAGCCTATGGCGTGCTGCAAATCCTGCGCTCGTACGGCGCGGAAGGCGGAGCCGAGGATTTGGCGGCCCAGATCGTCGTTCTCTACACGGACGGAGACACAGCCCCGCGCGGCTGGCCGCAGAAGGACGGTCTGCGCAAAACACTGCGGCAGGCCGTGCGCGGAATGGCGCACGAACATGGACTTTCCAACCTGAAGGACCTGCCGGTCGCCGTCGAGGAGTTCGCGCTGAAGCACTTTGTGGCAGGCTGACGATGCCAGTGTTGTGGGTCGGCGACACGGAGATCAGCTACACGCTGCGGCGCTCGGCCACGGCGAAGCAGGCGCGCCTCACGGTTTCGCCGAGCAGCGTCATCCTGGTCGTGCCCGACACTGCCACCGATGAACAGATAGCCGGGGTCCTCCAACGCCGACGCGCTTGGCTTGTGAGCGAGACGCGGCGGATGTCGGCAAAGGTGCAGAGCGCGCCCACCATTGCCCACTTCACGACCGGCGCGAAAATCCCTTATCGCGGCAGGATGGCGAAGCTACGGGTTGAGCCGACCGATGGCACCCTAGTCGAGGTCGCCTTTCGCAATGGCTTCATCGTTAGCGTGCCACGCAGCATCAATCCGAAATCTGCCGACAGCTTGATCGAGACGGGGTTGCGCCTCTGGCTGAAGAAGCGCCTGCGCGAGGATGTAGCGGCCTTCGTCGCCAAGCACGGTTCTCCGAACGGCCTGAAGCCCAGGGACGTGCGCATCAAGGACCAGAAGCATCTCTGGGGCAGTTGCGGCCAGGATCGGATCGTCAACCTGAATTGGCAGTTGGTGTTCGCGCCGAAGACCGTTCTCGAATACGCCGTCGTCCACGAGTTGTGCCATCTCCAGCATCGCAATCACGACACGGCCTTCTGGGTCTTGGTCGCGACCATCATCCCTGATTGGCAGGATCGGAAGGGATGGCTCGACCGCAATGAGCATCTCCTCGGGTGGCAGAAGGTTGAGACTTCGGCCCCGCACGTCCTGACGTGAACTGGACCCTGTCCTCGGCACAGGCTGGGCGTGACCATTGGCCAGAAACGTGCCCTGGCCATGGCGGTTACGGCTGGCGGGAAGCGCCGATGGACGAAGCTGCGGGAATGGATGGAGGCATATTAACGCTCGGGAGATGATGTCGGCGCACGGCGCTGAGGATTCGTTCGACAATTTTTAAATTGGTGAGAGGCTTGCTCGACTGAACGCGGAGCAAATCATTGGAACTAGTCGAACGGCAGCCTCATCTTCCTCGTCCTGTGCTGGGATATGCTCTCGATGTAGCCGCAAGACTTGAGTCCGCACACCCGAATTTCCTACTTAGATTATTGTATAGTAGCGCTCTCTCGCGACAAGTCTTCCACGCATTCTGCGTCGAGTGCGGTCTCGACCAATCGCAATTGTTCATTGACCGGATCGCAGAGCGCGCGCCGAACGTTTTGATTGGCACCGAATGCCTCGGCGAACTCGAAAGAACAGCCCGTGCCCTGATTTTGCTCAAACCTCGGCAAGTGATCGAGTGCGTCTACGGGCAATGCCCAAACGGCTTCCTTGGCCTGCTGTCTCGGCTCGGCTGCGATCCGCAAGGCACCAAGGAAACGTACCGCGCCGCGTTCGACCTGTTCTCCAATCCTCGTCATAGGCAGCGCGCCAAGGTCCTGGGGCAATTGCCGGGCCGCGTTACCGCCGAGCAAATCGCCGTGGTCGCCGGTCTCGATGACGCTCTCGTCCATCGTGCGGTGGTCGAAAAAGCAAAATCTGCGGAAGTTCGAGCCCTGAATCAGTTCGCTACCATGATCCGCGACTTCTGCGGCGCAACGCCAAGTTCGATCCGGGCGAGCCTCGACAAACTGAACGTCGGAACGAAAGGGGTCGGAATGGGCGAATGGGCACAGGGCTGGATTGGGAGGCAAGTTCGGCTCCCTTTCGATCCTCCGATTCCGGCAAGCGATCCCGATTTTCGGCTTTGCCTTGGGGTAGAATTGACTTCGTTGGGTCGTCGCCTGCGGAACTGTGCTGGGCAACGGCAGTCCTATACCTTTCTCGGCGAGAGGCTAATCTACGAGGTAGTTGGCTTCGGCGAACCGGCTGCCTTCGAACTTCTGCGGCTCACCACTGGCGCGGATAGCAAGTGGGTCTGTGAAGATTTGCGGGCTCCCCGAAACAGGCGTGTGAGCCCCGAACTGGCTGCCGCAGTCCAGTTCAAGCTGGATCACTATGGGATTCTGTACCAGTCGCTGGCGCATCCCACCGTCGAGGAGGAGGCGCTGCATAAGCTGATCGATCACACTACGCCTTTTGCTTGGGACGTGCGACGCGAAGAGGCGGATGATGCGGACGGTGATGCCGATCTTCATGCGCTCCTGAATGATCTGGAGCAGGAAATCCAGTGTAGCGAGGCGGCCTGATCCGTGCGGGCTTTCCTCGTCCTCGCCGCCCTCGGCTCGATCATGTCGCTACCCTGGGTGAACTTGTTCGCCTACTTCCTGCTGATCGTCATCGCGATCGCTGCGCTGTGGCTGATCTCGGTTTCGATCGAACGTCGTACCATCTCGCCACGGTCCAAGAGCAGGGCCATCGACCACCACTACGTCGCGGCGCTCGAAAGCATGGTGGCGGAGGCGGAAACGCAGGTGGAGGCCCTGAGGGCCGAGGTCGAGCAGCTTCGTGCTGCGGCAAACAGAAAGAGCCCCGATGCCGACGCCAGCAAAGCTGCGGCTCTACACGGGCGCGTTGGCCTCTGCGAGCATGCCCCGGAGTGGCTCGTCGCGGCTGCGCGTCGCGCTTATCGGGCCAAGTTGCATCCAGATCGGCACCCTCCTTCGGTGAAGGCGGATGCCGAGAGGCGCTTTAAAACGGCGGAGAGTGTCTTCGACGCCATAGCCGCGCAGCGCGCCTCGGCCTAACGACTTCAATGAAGATTGATCGCCGCGCGGGAGCCCCCAACAGCGGCCAGCCACTCATGCGCGGCATCGATGCGAACGCGCTGGAGCCGGTGCAGCACGTCATGATCGAAGTGCTGAGCGGTACAGCGTGAGCGGGCGTCCGCGCATATTCGCGCGAACAGGTGGGTGGTCACCCAGGTGTCTGCACTGGCCCGGTGGAGTTGCCCAGGAACGTTGATCCCGACCTCCCGCACGATGTCGCCGAGCCTGTAGCTCGCTCGGCCCGGAAACACGCGCCGGGCGAGCAGCAAGGTGCACAGCGTCAGAATTTGTCGCCCGTCGAGGAACTCCTGCGCCTCATACTCTAAAAACTTGCGGTCAAATCCTGCATTGTGGGCCACGATAGGCGATGCCCCGATAAAGTCGGCCAACGTGTGCATCACGGTGGAGGACCTCGGCGCGCCGCCCAGCATCGCCGTCGTGATGCCGGTGATCTGCGTGACCTCAGCAGGTACGCGGACGCCGGGATTGACCAGTGTCGAAAACTCCTGACCAGCCCTACCATCGATGATCTCGCGGGCCGAAACCTCGATCACGCGCGCTCCCAGGGCCGGGCTGAGACCCGTGGTCTCGAAGTCGAGGACGACGAAGCGCCCCATGGGGATATTGTCCAACTACCTCAGCCCCTCAAGCTTCCCGCATGGTTCCGCGTTCCCAAACGTTGCCGCCACCCGGCCGATCTCGGTAACACCAAAGCGGCCTTCGACGACAGGACCAACGAAGTGACCGTTAGGTTGACAGTCACGATTCCTTGCCAGAATCGCGGTCTGTTCCCTTCCTAGAATCACGACTTCCAGTTCATGAACCTGTACAATTTCGAAGCCGCTACGGCCATGCTCGGCAAGGAACTTGTCCGCGCGCGACAGCATCGCCGCATGACTCGAAGCGCGCTCGCTATGGATGCCGGAATCAGTCGGGTCACCCTGGCGAACTTGGAAGCCGGGCGTGGCTCGCTATCCTCATTGATCGCCGTTCTCACCATCCTGGGTCACCGTTTCGCCGACCAGCTTCCCGAGGTCGAGCTTGGCCGATCGATCGCTCGATCGCGGAAACGCGCAGCGCTGTCACAGGAACGTCTCTGCGCCCTGGCCCGAGTTTCGAAGCCAGCGCTGGTACGCGTCGAGCGTGGCGAGGGAAACGTCGCGACCCTGGTCGCGGCGATGGATGCGCTCAGTTTGTCGTTGTCGCTGATCGATGTCGCGATCGAAGCCACACCCATTCCGTTGCCCGCAGCGACAGCCCGCCTGCTTCACGGTGATTGCCGTGATCTCATGCGGAGCTTCGTCCAGCAGGGAATGATGTTCGACGCGATCGTGACCGATCCACCGTACCATCTATCTTCGATTTCGCGCCGGTTAGGCAGGAAGCAAGCAGCACCGCTGAGCGGCGGCGAGCCGGGCTCCGCCAATCCGTATCGCACACTGGCCTCGGGCTTCATGCAGCAGACTTGGGACGGAGGTGACATCGCGTTCGATGTCGATACATGGCGTGCTGTGCACGCCGTCCTGAAGCCGGGCGGCCATCTCGTCGCATTCGGCGGAACGAGAACGTTTCACCGTCTTGCGGTCGCCATCGAAGATGCGGGGTTCGAGATACGCGATCAAATCATGTGGCTGTTCGGGTCGGGCTTTCCGAAGTCCCACAACCTCAAAGGCGAGCATCAAGGACAGGGCACGGCGCTCAAACCAGCTTATGAGCCAATTTTGGTTGCCCGGAGGCCCATCCGCGAGAGCAGCGTTGCGGCGAACGTGCTCCGTTTTCGGACGGGTTCGATCAATATTGACGCTTGCCGCGTACCGACCGACGAGGTGATCGAGATGGGACGAGCCGGTCGAAAGCGCGGTTCCTCAGTCGCTCTGGAAGGCGTCGGACTACCAACAACATTGGGAGGTCCGACTACGCACAGGAAGGGACGCTGGCCCGCCAACGTGATTCATGACGGCATCGATGAGTCCTGGGGCAGATACTTCTATTCGGCCAAGGCGTCGAAATACGATCGAGGTCCTGGAAACAGCCATCCCACCGTCAAGCCCAACGATTTGATGCGATACCTCGTCCGGCTCGTAACTCCGCCCAGCGGAACGGTCTTAGACCCTTTCATGGGCTCCGGCTCGACCGGCGTCGCGGCGCTTCAGCAAGGCTTCAGCTTCGTCGGCTGCGAGCAGCAGGCAGACTATATCGAGATCGCGCGAGGCCGGATCGCGAAGGTCAAGTCGAAGAGCGGCTCGCCGCTCAGCGAGCTTCAACCGGAGGAAACACCCGCGATCCGAAACGCATCTTGAAGTGGAAAGCGTCGTCCGGGTCTGCAAAGAAATACACTCGCCCTGCGTCATCCGGCAGAGTGTCGAAGTCAAATGAAGCCGAGCGATGTTGCTCGATCCAGTGCCGCCGTTCGTCAAGCTCGGCGCGGAAGCGATCGTAGCCGAGATCGTGGCACATGAGGCCGCGCTGCTCTACTGCGTGGGGGTGCTTGGCAAGCCGTTCTGCGCGGAGACGTTCCGCGCCGCCGCTCGTTTCGATGCGTCTCATCTCGTATTTATAGAAGTGGCGCGCCTGCGCGCGCCACTGAGACTGTTCAGATAGCCAGCCGAACCGCAAAGGCGTCGTTGTCTGACTTCACGTAGATGTACTGGTGAGTCTTGTGGCGGCCCGAAGGCTTGAACACGACCTGAACACCTTCCTTCATGCCGAGATGATCGATCATCTCGCGCGCATCATTCAAGTCGCCTTCCACCCGAAATTGATGCCAGCGCTCGATCTGGGTGATGACGATCGCATCGCCCTGAACGGTGAAGCCAGGATGTTTGATCAGGTCGGTGGCGACCCGATTGAACGGCGTCTTCCGGCTACGCCAACTCCAGAAATGAAGATTGGCGGGCCAGCCGTCCCAGGTCACGGGAACAGGAAGGTAAGAGTTGGTCAAATCGGACTGATGAAAAATATCTGTCTTCAACATGCCGCTCGTGCTGATGCGGGTGCCAATATAAATCTTTGCTTTGGTCTCGATGCGACCTGTCTTGATACGTGACATTCGGAATATCCATTGGTGTTGCAATGGAACTTGAATACCGAATGGCCTGCTCAGGAGTCGAAATTAAAATCGCTCGTTGAAAAACGCATCTGCGAGCGAGAGCCGGGCCGATCCTAAATAGCCTATGACCCGTATGTGCCACTCGTCTTCGCGATGCGCTTCGATCCTCTGCGAGACGTGCTGCTGGCGATACTCTCTCAGGATCGCCCGCCGCATCCAGGCGCATGATCCTCGCCAACTTCACTCCTTGCAGATCACCTGCTCGATTGCTGACGCGTCCGCATTTAGCCAACTGCGGAGGAGCCTCCACAATTCCTTCGGCTATCAACGACGCCACAGCCGATGGTGGAAGAGCGTTGGCCTCTGGGCATGGTGGACCGGCATCGGTTTGCACGGCCTCGTCGAACTCGGCTCGATCACCGCGCACGAGTTTGTTTCCGCGCTGCGGCATCACGGAGATGTTCGTCTGCGGCCAATTGCGATCGAGGCCGTCCGAACCGAGGTCTATCGGGCGGCACAATCCATCTCGCCGTTCCAGCGCAGCGATGCTGCCGGACGATACCAGCCGGTGAAGATTTCGATCGAGCCGGTGATCGTCGCGGCGTTTGCCGTGCCTATCATTGCCAATAATGTAGAACCGCTGCCGATGCTGGTGTGAGATCACTGGCCGTTGCCATGAGACCCAGACCTATCGGCTCCACAGTTCGGCGAGACGCTCAACCTCACTGGGATGAAGCCAAAAATTTGAACCCTGACGTTGCTTGAATATGCCCATGTCCTTGAGAGCCGCATCATGCTTCAAGATATTGTAGTGTAGAGGCTTTCCTGGACGAGTTTCGACCATCTGGAGGCGAACCCTGTATTCGGGTGCTGCCGCCTCTGATCTATCGACCCAATACGATGCCGCTGGTGACGTATCTGCTCTGAGCGATGGCAAGCTGGATATACGCGCCCACCCGACCGCGCCAGCCCCGACAGGGTTTGCGCCCTTTCCGCGCCAAAGAACAACGCCATCACCGACGCGCATATCTTTTCGATGCTGCGCAGCCAGCCAGTCGCATTCAGTTGATGAGCTTCGAAGAAACCCGTCGAAGTCAAAGCGCTGAGGAATGGCCTGAAACAGCCAGAAGTTAGCCAAGGTGCTCATCTCCCAAACCGGCCTGCCGAACAGCTTCGATCGCTTCTTCTCGCTTGCGTCCAGGCTTTGTCGCGCTGCTGCCCGCCAGCCAGTTCGAATGGTGGCCGTTGAGTGGCGACGGGTGACTGATATGGCAGAACGTCACTCCTCGTGAGGCGTAGCTGACAGAGTTGATCGCTTTGAAGCTTGTCGGATGAAGCGCGCGCACGAGGTTGCGGCAGCTATCGATATAGGAATCTGTCGTACCCAACATTAGTACGAGGCGAAGCCTGCGCGGTAGATTGCCGAGATACGTTTCCGCGCACGCTCGCACGACCCGTGAGATTTCTTCACGAAAAGCGAGTGGCATCACAGACCCGGTGCAGGAGTAGGTTGCGCTCGGATGGTCGTACTCTTCTACCCGCCGCGACAGGCTGCACCGCACCAGGGAACCAAACGCGAAGTCCTGCTCCTGATGTCGCATCCGCTCTTCGACCGCTTCTGCTGCGGCAAGGACACCGACCGCTCGAAGCGCTGCCGTCAAACGTGGACGCATGCCCTTGAACGGCACCGCGTCGAAGTCTCCCTGTGCGTAAGCGTCGGCCTGGGTGAAGCCCTTCGAGAAGCCCAGAATTAGCACCAGCGGGTCCGACGATCCCCATGCTCCGGGATCGTTGACAACCCGCCAGCGACCAACTTCAGCAACCCTTTGATCGGGAGCGATGCAGCGAGCACAAGAGATTGGGCCATGAGAGGGAAAGCCGTTCTGATCCATAATCTGACCGCTGCGTTAAGCTCAGGGGCGCGAGAAGCGCGCGGTTTGATGGCCAACAGTGACGAGGCGTCCGTTGTCGCCGACGACGGCATAAACACCGAGCCAGCGCTCGATCACCTTGAGGCTGCGCTTGCCCCCGAGATGCTGGCGCAGACGCCTTATCGCGGGCTTGTCAAAGCAGTAGCGCTCCGCGCCGTGCCCGCAGGCACTGGAGGAGCCGAAGCGCTCCAGTAGATCAACAATAAGCGGTGGAACTGCGCGTTGCTGGAGGCGAGCTTGCGCATGACTAGATAGTGCGTTCGAAATTGAACCCATGTCTCGTCTCAAATCTGCTGCCAAGCCCCGACCACAGCGAGCGCCGTGACCGGGTCCTTATCGGCGAAAGGATGATATATAGCCTAGCTGGCTGAGCCAGATACATCGAAGATCGCTATGCGATCGCTCGCGACGAGAACGGGACTACGTTATTTCCCTGCGATTGCTTGCGTCACAGGGGTCTCGGGAGCGTTTTCCTCCGAGAGATGGAGAAGCGGAGAGATCACGTGGGTATCCCACAGCACGCCCACGATCTCCTCAAGGCGGTCCTTAAGCTCCGCGCTGCCGTTGAACCAAGCCTCAAGCCGGTCGGCTACGCGGCCCTTGAAACCTGCTCCCTGGCCCCATTCCGAGGCCGCCTGCGACCAAACCTGCGAGTTAGTCAACGGTCCGTGATAGACCTCCATGGCCGCTCGCTGAACGTTGTCCAGGAAGGTCGCTTTCGTCGCCGCAGCGCTTTGTCTGATCTGCTCAATTGTCTTCTCAGCGAGAGCGAGGCCCGGATCGCTCTTCAACACAACAAGGAAATCATCGAGAGAATTAAACCAGCGCGCGCAACGCGCCCGACCATCACGCGCTGCTCCGACACCGATCTGATGTACAACGTTCAGCCCGGAGTATTCGCCATTGCGGCGCGTCGCTGCCCACAGTGTCGAAGCATACCTGACGTTTCGAATCGTGGAGATTGCATCCGTATGGGCAAGGCGCTCGCGTGCACCTATCCGCCGATGCTCCTGAAGAAAGGAGTTGAGCTTGCTGGCGACCTCCTCGATCGCAGCATTGAGAGCCTGGACTTCGCTATTCTCGATCAGTTCTTCCACCGCTGCGCATAGGTCGAGAAGGCGCTCTGCCACCGTCTGCCGCATTCTGCTCAACTGCCCAAAAATGGCGTCGCGGACCTCGATTGGTTCATCCGCCTCTACGTTGAAAAAGAGCATCGGCACGCCCGCCAAATCGTCCGAAGCCAACTCACCCGTGACTTGAAGGCTCTTAAAGGCGTAGCCTTCGCTGTCAGTGAGCGCTTGTTCCCCCATGTCATCCTTCATGGCGCGAGCTTCTCCAGCACGAGGTAGCGCCAGGATCGAGACTTTTCCGGTGTCTACTCGCTCGGAGAAGGTCTGGCGCATATGCTGTAGCAACGCACGTGCACTTGTGCCGGGCGCATCGTTGAAGCGCGAGCAGAAAACGATCGTTGTGCGCGGGTCGCGAAGTCGCAAATCAAGGTCTTCCCGAACAGCTACGTCGTCCACCCCCTTAGTATCAATGACGGTAATCTCAAATTCGCCGAAGCTTCGCCCGAAATCGGGGACAAGCAAATCAATGCTCCTGGGCAGGGAAACTTCCTTGAGACGGCCATTATTCACCATTCTAAAGGTTTCGGCGACCCATTCCATTGGATTTTTGCGTGTCGCACTGTCGTACCAGAGTTCGCGCTGAGTTCTCTCAGGCAACTGCATAAGGTCGAGGACGCGCGCGCGGAACTCGTCTTCGCTGGAACAAGCTCGGGCAACATCGATAAGGGGATCGTGCCAGACCGGCTTGCCCTCGACGATCTCACGACGACGGACGAGTCCCGACATATTTCGAACCGCGCGCTCGGCCTCACGGCTAACGCCCACGCTTTCACCCGTTCCGTTGCCGGTCACGCCATCCTTGTGGCTTCCAGAGACCGCCTGCCACTTAGCCGCGCAGAGATCGTCAACAAGCTGCCGAAGCTCCCCATCGCTCATAGGCAAGAGGGAGATTCCGAACTCGGGGCCACGCTTAACGTGCACTTCGCAGATGGTCGTGCCACCAGCACCCGTTTCCAGAACAACGCGATTGATTGCCACCTTTTCCGTTGGAGAGGGCGGCACTAGCAAGTCGAACAAGAAGCTCAGTGCGGTTGACTTGCCGACGCCGATGTCGCCGATAAAGGCAACGTTGTGAGAGAGGCGCGTTAGAAAACTGGACGCCTTCACGAGGTCGTCCCGACGACGCTCCATCTGCCGCCGAAGCGGCCAGGGGTGACCTTCGTCGGCGAGGAAGTCGGCGATAACCTCCAACGTCTCTTCTGCCTGCTCAAGGTAGCTTCGTTGAGCGTTCCAGAAAGATGGCGGCTCAACGTGATTCCATTCACGCGTGGCGAACTTCTTATATTCCCCTGCATGCTCCGAGCCGAGATCGGTCAATGCATCGAGAACTCTCTCAATCTCAGCAGGAGCGACAACCTCCCCCTTCTCGATCCGCGAGATACGGCTCTGATCCACACCCGAGCTTTGAGCGATCGAGCCTTGGGTCACGCCCAACTCGGAGCGCAGGCGAGCAATGACATTTGAAGTCTGAGTAGCTGAAGGCGACATGGACAATCTCCATCGAGCATCGATGCTGCATATATGCGGCATCAATGCTCGATCGTCAATTGATTCTGTAAAAATTTATGCGCTCGCTGCCGCGTCTCGCCCCGCGATGAGCGAGCGCTCTGGCGAAATCCCCTCCCGTCCCACACTCCCTCTCGCCCCCTGTTCCAAAAACCCTCTCCCCGACGCTCTCCCAACGGTCATCGCAACTCCCTGTAAATACGGGGCTGGCGACGATCCCCGAGGATGGCGGCGAGCGTGGTCGGAACCATCTGTTTCCGACCGCGCTATGTCCTCGAACCCGCCCCTCGCAATAACGGTCGTTTCCGCGACGCTGCTGATGTGGGCGTGATCGTCCGGGATTCTGCTGGCGACGGTCTCGCAGAACTGGCGGTCAGAACTCGCCTACGTGACAGCGGCGTTCTGGCCCAGGCATCGATAGACGCTGGCCCGGCTGATCCCGACCTGCCTGACGATCTCGGCGACCTTTGCTCCCTCGGCATGGAGAGCGCGGACCGTGTCGGCCTGCCTTCGGGCGGTCGGCGCGCGGCCCTTGTATTTGCCCGCAGCCTTGGCCTTGGCGATGCCTTCAAGCTGGCGCTCAAGCATGACCGATCGTTCCCAGGATGCCGTGGCAGCAAGCACGGTCAGGATTAGCTTTGAAGTGGCGTTCGATGTGTCGAGTGTGCCTCCGCCGAACGACAAGATGCGAAGCGCGACGCCCTTCTTCTCTAAACGTTCAATGATGCTCAGGAGATCGGCTACGCCGCGAGAGAGTCGGTCAACACGGGTGACGACCAGCGTGTCACCTGCCCGGCAGAACTCGATGGCCGCTTCCAGCTTCTCGCGCTTACCAACTGAGGACACCTGCTCGCTGAACACCTTCTCGGCACCAGCCGCCTTCAGATCGCGCTCCTGGGCTTCAAGCCCGGCCTGCTGCTCAAACGTGCTTGTCCGGGCTACGCCTACAAGTATGCCTGCCATCGTCACCTCGTCTCACACGAACTTAAGACTTAAGCCTCTCACGCATTCTCAAACTGGCAACCGATTTGTGTGAGACGATTCTGAGACGGCGCAGAAGGCCCTGACCATGTGAGACGAGCTTTACTCATCCTCGTCGGGCAGATTGGTCGAGGCGTACCAGCCCTTAACGGTCGCGCTGTTGCGATAGGGCTCCGTGAAGGCGAGATGGATCGAGCGGCAGGCGGGAGCCAGTTGCCAGAGCCGCTCGAACTGGAACGGCGGCACCGAGATCACGAACTGGACGACGGGCTTGATGCCGATGAGCATCCCAGCATGCGTGCTGCTCTCCCACTCGGGATCGGAACCGATCTGAAGCTGAGCAACGCTGATGCCTCGCAGCGGCTCGTCGAGTTGGCCGTGGAAGTGCAGATGAGCCGAGTGAGGCTCGACGTTGGCAGAGCCCCCGTAGTGCGAGCCGACGCTGCCGCGCCATCGTTCGACGAGCAGGTAGCGGGCGATCGAGCTTGGACGACCAGGGCGCTTGCGCGGCATGGGACCTCCTTACCAGCACGATGTGGCAGAGCGTCGGCATCATGCAGGCCATGGTGACCACCCCTCTCGCGCACAGGAGTCAGTCAAAAAGCGCCCCTCGCGCGACCCTCACTGCTTACGCAGGAACGGGAACTCCAGCCTGTCGATGTGCTGCTTCAACAGCGGCACGTCGTCCTTCAGCAGAAGATAGTGCTCTTCCGAGATGTCGCCCGGCTTGTGGCCGGTGATCGCGTTGATGCTGGGTTTTGGGACCCCGATCACATAGGCAGCGTGCTCGAAGGTCTTGCGCAGCGAATGGACCGTCAGCCTCCGATCCGCGCCGAGCGCCGCGTCGATCTCACGGTTGAGGCGCGTGCTGATCGACCCGCTCCAACGCTCTGCCGAAGCCCGGTACTTGAGTTCGGGGAAGAGCCGGTCCGACGATTGCTGCACGAGATCGAGGATGCCGAGGTCGAGAAGATCGCGGTGCAGTGGGATGTAGCGCCTGTTGTGTGCGCTCTTCACCCTCGCATCGTGCAGGTCGATCACCTCGACGCCGTCGCGCCGGACGAACCAGGAGGCGCGAAGCTGGGCCATCTCCTCCAAGCGAGCCCCGGTCAGAAGCAGCAGTCGGGGCAGCCACAGCACCGCGCCGTCCTCGGTCTCCGTCTGTCGGAAGAACCGGGCGAGTTGGTCGAGGTCGAACCGGCTGTAGCTGCGGCGCGCCGCGACGATCGCCGTGCGATCCGGGCCGAGCCCCCGGAATGGGTTGCTGGAGATCAGGCTGGCCGCGACCGCCGCGTTGCAGATCGTCGAGAGGCAGGTGACGGTCTTCTTGACCGTGGCGACCGAGCCGAGCTTCAGCGACCGGACGAACTGCTCGGCCATCTTCTTCGTGATGCTGCCGATCGCGATGTCGCCGGTCGAAGCCGCGAAGCGGGTGATCGCCTTCTCCATGTCGAGCCGGGATCGCCGTCGCGGCGGCACACCCTTCCGCTCCTGGCGGCGCGGCAGATAGACCTCCTCGTACACGCGGCGAAGCGTCATCAGCTTCTTCGACTTCGCGGTCTCCGTGGAGACGACAGCGGGCTGCGATCGCAGAGGAAGTGCAGCACCGCGATCCTGCTGATACGCTGCCGGATCAAGCTGCCAGGGAATGTTCAGCCCCGCTCGGACGGCGACGATCATGTCGCCGACATCCGCCGCAGCACGCAGGGCTCGACCTCTGGCCGTCATTGGATCGCGCGTCTTCAGCGAGAAGGTCACGGTCCGTCTTGCACCCGCCGTACCGGCGGCGACCAGAGCCTCGAACACATCGGCAGGAAGCTGGAGCCGGAACCGGAACGTGCCGCCCTTCACGCCCAATCTCGTGAACGGCACCAGTCCAAAACGCGGCATCCTCGATCACGACCTCGCTTCACCCTTCGGTCGCATCAACTGACCGTTCCGCTCCTGTGAGAGCCGAAACGCTACCCCTGATCTGGAATCTCGCAATCAAAAGAATAGGTTGCATTAAGGTTGCAACGCACGCAATAGGTGTCCTTTCGGGCGCGCCATTCATCTCGTAAGCCGTAATTGATGCGACTTACTCGCACATAATCCGACTTTCAGTCAGACATGATGCGACCTTGGGCCGAAAGACTCGATTTCAAGCGAAACCTTCCACCACGCAAGAACGGCGCCGCTGCCGGAGCCGCGACGCCGTTTGCCTGATCGAGCGCAAAGAAAAATCCTAGCGTCCGCCTTCACGCAATGGCGCTCACGCCTGATTCACCCCCGTTGAATAGGTCCATCCTGAAGTATGTCTTTTGGCAGACAGGAGGGCCGAGACGCCAAAGAAGCGCCACAAGCCCGCAGAGATCGTCGCGAAGCTGCGCCAGGTCGATGTGCTGGTCTCGCCGTGGCAGTCTGTTGCAGACGCGATCCGCTCGATCGGCGTGACGGAGGTAAACTACTGCCGCTGGCGTCGTGAGTTCGGCAGCCTGAAGTCAGACCAGGTGAAGCGGGTGAAGGAGCTTGAGGCCGAGAACGCCCGGCTGCGCGACGAACTCCTCGGCGGCGAGATATTCTACAGCCTCCCCGAGGCAAAGATCATCGTCGAAAGCGGGCGGCAGCACTTCAATACCGTGCGCCCGCATGGTTCGCTCGAATACAAGCCTCCCGCCCCGGAGGTCTTCATCCCCGCCATGACCGCACGGGCGGCTGCGCAAACCAGACCAGCTACGCCGCCCGCGCTGTCGTCGAGGCCAACCGTCCACTAACAATCATCGTGGATCAGTCGGCGAGGGCGGCATGATGCGATATCCACCGACGCCGGTGTCACCTCGCGACGCGAGCGAAAGAAAGGTCGAGGTGATTGTTCAAGCTGCTAAGGGATGACGGGATTCCGGCTCGGCGCTTCAAGAAGCAAAGCCGACAAAAAAGAAGCAAGACAGGCGCCTTGCGCATGGGTCTTGACCAGTTCTCTGCCTGGGGATGCCTGCTATCCATCGAGGCGGTAGCGATGATGACGTCAACTTTGATCAGTCGGTGAAGACGACGGCCTTCTTGCCGTTGAGCAGCACCCGATCTTCGAGGTGATAACGTACCGCGCGGGCCAGTACTCGCCGTTCGATATCGCGGCCCTTGCGGACGAGGTCATCGGGTGTGTCGCGGTGGGAAATGCGTTCGACGTCCTGCTCGATGATCGGCCCCTCGTCGAGATCCGATGTCACGTAATGCGCTGTCGCCCCGATCAGTTTGACGCCACGTTCGTGGGCCTGATGATAGGGCTTGGCGCCCTTGAAGCCGGGCAGGAAGGAATGGTGAATGTTGATGCAGCGCCCCGAGAGCTTGGCCGAGAGAGCGTCGGACAGGACCTGCATGTAGCGCGCAAGCACGACGAAATCGGTCTGCGTCTCCTGGATCAGGCGCCAGAGTTCGGCCTCCTGCTCCATCTTGGTCTGCCGGTTGATCGGCATATGATGAAAAGGCAGGTCGCCGAGATCGGTCGAGGCGATGTGCTCACGGCCATGATTGGAGACGATGCCGCTGATGTCCATCGCCAGTTCGCCGATGCGCCAGCGGTAGATCAGATCGGCGAGGCAATGGTCGAACTTCGAGACCAGCAGCAAGACACGCTTCCGGGCGGTGGCGTCACGAAGCGAGACCGTCATCTTGAAGCGCAATGCCATCTCGTCGACGAGGCCGCGGATCTCGGCAGCGCTGCGGGTCCCGTCCAGGCGGTCGAAGACGACACGCATGAAGAACTGCCCGGTTTCGCTGTCGTCGAATTGCTGGGCATCGCGGATGTTGCAGCCTGCCTCGGCGAGCAGTGTCGATACGGCGGCGACGATGCCGGGGCGGTCCGGGCAGGACAGGGCCAGGATCAGCGGAGCGTTGGACATGGACGATCGGCCCGCCGGAGCGGGTCCCTGACAGAAGCAGTAGCGGGAGGGCAGATGGATCGGCAGCGCGCGTGCGCCGCCGTCAACCTCGGCCCGATGCCACGCGACAGCCGAATTCGCTCGCCGAGGCGACGAACCAGGACCAGAAGCTTCCCGCCATGCTGCGCGGGACCGTGATCTCGAAAGCCGGCCCTTCGGAGGTGTCCTCCAGCCGCCAGAGATGGATGCCGACATAGGCGACATTGGTCAGCGCCACGTCACCCACGGCAAAGGCAGCGGGATGCAGATCGAGCATCACGCCCTTGGCCAGCACGTCGCGAACCCGCGGCCCCGCCAGCCTGAGTGCGGCGCGCGCGTCGCTCTGGTCACTCACGGCGGCATGGGCAGAGAGTTCATCGAGAAGCCCGGCAAAGCCATCGCGCGAGATGGCCCGAAGCAACCACTGATCTGGGCCGGCCCAGATGATGTCGTGAGCCGGACCCCGGGCGATTCGCGGCGTTGCCGGCAGGGCGAGGCCCAGTCTCGCTTCAAAGGTTCGCGACAATGCCGCCGAGCCATCCGGTGCCGCGATCACGGTCGCGAGGCCGAAGCTGTCGAGCAGGGTCGCGACGACGCCGGTCTCACCTTGCGCGCCGAACGAACCCGGCTGCGCGATGCCGGCCCAGGCGCCGCGTGGCCCCCATGAGGTCGCGGTCTCAGCCATGGAGATGGCTCCCTTCGGGATCGACGAAGACGGGTGAGCAGATCTCGACGACCACGTCGCCGTTGCGAACGGGATCATAGGCGCGCACGCGATCGCCGATGCGGCCGGCGCCGCCACGGATCAGGCCAAGACCCATCCAGTGGTTCAGGTGCGGGGAATAGGCGACCGAGGTCATGTAGCCTTCGTCATTCTCCATGATCGGCGCCTTGCCGATGCCGATGAAATGCGCACCGGCGCGCAGGCGGTGCGTCGGGTCGACCGGCCTTAACCCCACGAAGGACGGACGGTCCTTCTCGATCAGAGCCTGCCGGCCGGCCATCAGGCGGCCTATGAAGTCCTTCTTCGTCGACATCATCTTGCCGAGGCCGAGATCGCGCGCCGTGGTCTGGCCGTTGAGCTCGTTGCCGGCGACATGGCCCTTCTCGATGCGCATCACGCCGAGCGCCTCGGTGCCGTAGGGCGTGATGTTGAAGCGCTCGCCCGCCTGCATCAGCGCGCGCGCCATCGCGTCGCCGTAGTCCGCGGGAACGGCCAGCTCATAGGCCAGTTCGCCCGAGAAGGAGATCCGGAACAGCCGTGCCGGGATGCCGCCGCCGACAGTGATGGCTCGCGCCGCGAGGTAGGGGAAGGCTTCGTTCGAGATGTCATGTGCGGGATCCACGACTTCACGCAGTGTCTCGCGGGCCTTCGGGCCGGCGATGGAAACCTGCGCCCATTGCTCGGAAACAGAGACCATCCGCACGTCGAGCTCCGGCCAGAGCACCTGATGGCAGAATTCCAGATGCTGCATCACCTTGCCGGCATTGGCGGTGGTGGTGGTCATCAGGAAATGCTGCTCGCCGAGGCGGGAGGTCGTGCCGTCGTCCATGACGAAGCCGTCCTCGCGCAGCATCAGGCCATAGCGCGCCTTGCCGACCGGCAGGGCCTTCCAGCCGTTTGTATAGACGCGCTCGAGGAATTCGGCCGCGTCTGCGCCCTGGATGTCGATCTTGCCCAGCGTCGAGACATCGCAGATGCCGACGCCGGCGCGAACGGCCAGGACCTCGCGATTGACCGTCGTCAGCCAGTCATTCTCGCCGGGCCTCGGGTAATACTGTGCCCGCAGCCACTGGCCGGTCTCGACGAAGACCGCGCCTTGCTCGCGCGACCAGGCATGGGTCGGCGCCAGGCGAACCGGCTTGAAATCCTTGCCGCGGTGATGGCCGGCGAGCGCGCCGATCGCGACCGGCGTATAGGGCGGCCGGAACGTCGTCGTCCCCGTCTGCGGGATCGTCTTGCCCGTCTGCTCGGCCATGATGGCGAGGCCGCCGAGATTCGAGGTCTTGCCCTGGTCGGTCGCCATGCCGAGCGTCGTATAGCGCTTGAGATGTTCGACCGGACGGAAACCCTCGCGGGCCGCAAGCTCGACATCCTTGTCGGTCACATCGTTCTGGTAATCGACGAAGGCCTTGCCCTTCGCGCCCTTCACGCGCCAGACCGGCTGCAGCCCTGCCGCCTCGGGATCGGTCGCCGGGACGGGCTCTGCGCCGGCAGGGGACAGCCCTGCTTCGATGGCAGCCTCCCGGCCAAGCCTTGCACCATCGTCCAGCGCCTGTGCCAGGGTGAAATGGCCGGCCGCGCTGCCGGCGACGGAGAGACCCGCCGGCAAGGCGCCCGGCACGAAGCATTGCTGAGCCTCATCCCAAGCCGGCTTGCCGTTCTGATGCGAAGTCAGGTGCAGGGTCGGGTTCCAGCCGTTGGAGACCGCCAGCAGGTCGCAGTCGACCGCCGTCGTACCACCGGAAGCATCGCGGATGGTGACGCCCCTGAGCTGGCGGCCCCCGCGCGCATTCTCGATGACGCCGCCCGCAAACAGCCGCGCACCGAGCTTCTCGGCCAGCGCCTTGCGTGCAGGGTCGCCATCCACGCGGCTATCGACGATCGCCGCGACCTTTCCGCCGGCAGCGGCGATGTCGCGCGCGGTCGCCCAGCCATCGTCGCCGGCGGTGAACAGCACAGTCTCGCGTCCCGGCAAAACGCCGTAGCGATTGACATAAGCGCGCGCCGCGCCGGCGAGCATGACGCCGGGCGTGTCGTTGCCGGGGAAGACGATCGGCCGCTCCAGCGCGCCCGCGGCCAGGACCGCGCGTTGGGCATAGATGCGCCAGCCGCGCTGGCGCGGCTCATGGGCTGCCGGCTCGGGCAGATGGTCGCCGACGCGCTCGACCGCGCCATAGATGCCATGGTCATAGAGCCCGAAGACGGTCGTGCGGGACATGATCCGCACCTGGGGCATGCTTTCGAGTTCGGCCAGCGTCGAGGCCAGCCATTCGCTGGCCGGCTTGCCGGCAATCTCGCGCTTTTCGGCAAGCAGCCGCCCGCCCAGGCGAAAATCCTCGTCGCAGAGGATGACGCGGGCACCACTGCGCCCTGCCGCCAGCGCCGCGGCGAGCCCCGCAGGACCGCCGCCGATCACCAGCAGGTCGCAGAAGGCGAAGGCCTTTTCGTAATGGTCGGGATCTTCGGCTCCGGCGGCACGACCCAGCCCCGCAGCGCGGCGGATGATCGGCTCGTAGAGCTTCTCCCAGAAAGCCGCCGGCCACATGAAGGTCTTGTAGTAGAAGCCCGCCACGAGCGCCGGCGAGAATAGACCGTTGATCGAGAGCAGGTCGAAGGCGAGCGAGGGCCAGCGGTTCTGGCTCGCAGCGTCGAGCCCGTCGAACAGCTCGACCACCGTGGCCCGCGTATTGGGTTCGCGACGTGCGCCCGAGCGCAGCTCCACGAGGGCGTTGGGCTCCTCCGGCCCGGCCGAGAGAATGCCGCGCGGCCGGTGATACTTGAAGGAGCGGCCGACGAGCCGGACGCCGTTGGCGAGCAAGGCCGAGGCCAGCGTGTCGCCGGCATGCCCCCGGTACGGCTTGCCGTCGAAGCTGAAGCTCAGCGTCCTGGCGCGATTGATCAGGCCGCCGGAGGCGAGGCGGAAAGGCTGCCCGCTCATGCCGCTGCTCCTGCCTTGCGCACCTTTGCCGGCTCGGCGGCCGTGATCGCGTGGGTGCGGGTATCGCGCGTCACGACCAGCCAGGAATGGCAGCCGGCCCCGTGATACCAGAGCTCGCGATTCACCCCGGCCGGATTGTCGCGCAGATAGACGTAGTCGGTCATCGCCGCCTCTGTGGCCGCGAGGCCGTTCGGGCGCTGCGGGTCGGCCGCGCCGAGATAGCTGAATTCCTGGGCGTCGCGCGCGCCGCAATGGGGGCAGTTAATGCGCATGGAAAGGTCCTCGGCAGCGCGCGGTCAGTGCAGGTTGGGCTGGGCGCCGGCGCCCTTCTCGTCGATCAGGCGCCCGGTGGCGAAGCGATCGAGCCGATAGGCAGTCGCGACCGGATGCGGCTCTCCCGTCGCGATCAGATGGGCGAAGCAGAAGCCGGAGGCCGGCGTCGCCTTGAAGCCGCCATAGCACCAGCCGGAATTGAGGTAGAGCCCGTCTACGGGCGTTAAGTCGATGATCGGCGAGCCATCCATCGACATGTCCATGACCCCGCCCCAGTGGCGCAGCATGCGCACCCGGCCGAGGCCCGGCCAGAGCGCCATCGCCGATTCCATGACGTCCTCGATGACGGGCAGGTTTCCGCGCTGGGCATAGGAGTTGTAGCCGTCGATATCGCCGCCGAAGACGAGCCCGCCCTTGTCCGACTGGCTGATGTAGAAGTGGCCCGCGCCGAAGGTGACGACGGTGTCGATCAGGGGCTTGAGCCCTTCCGATACGAAGGCCTGGAGCACGTGGCTTTCGATCGGCAGCCGCAGGCCCGCCATGGCCGCCACCCGGGATGAATTACCGGCCACCGCCATCGCGACCTTCTTGGCACGGATCGGACCGCGCGACGTCTCGACGCCGACGGCACGCCCGCCGACCATGGTAATGCCGGTAACCTCGCAATTCTGGATCATGTCGACGCCGCGGCTATCGGCGGCGCGGGCATAGCCCCAGGCGACCGCATCATGCCGGGCGCTGCCGCCGCGGCGCTGCAAGAGTCCGCCGTGGATCGGGAAGCGGGCATTGTCGTGGTCGAGATAGGGCAGCATCGCCCTCACCTCCTCGCGGCCGAGCAGTTCGGAATCGACGCCTGCGAGCCGCATCGCGTTGCCGCGCCGGGCAAAGGCGTCCCGCTGCGCATCGGAGTGGTAGAGATTGATCACGCCGCGCTGGCTGACCATGGCGTTGTAGTTCAGGTCCTCCTCGAGCCCTTCCCAGAGCTTCATGGAGAGTTCGTAGAAAGGCGTGTTGCCTGGCAGGAGATAGTTCGACCGGATGATCGTGGTGTTGCGCCCGACATTGCCGGAGCCGAGATAGCCTTTCTCCAGCACCGCGACATTGGTGATGTTGTGCCGGCTGGCGAGGTAATGCGCCGTGGCGAGGCCATGCCCGCCGCCGCCGATGATGACGACGTCATATTCCGGCTTCGGCGCGGGATCGCGCCAGGCCGGCGTCCAACCCTTGTGCCCTTGCAGGGCCTGAGTGAGCAGCGAGAAGACTGAATAGCGCATCGAAGGATCCGGACGGGCTTGTCATCTGGAGATTGAACGACATAGGCTCCGTGACATGCACGACAGCGACATGAGATTGCCTGCGAGCGACGACAGCGCCCCGGCTCATGTCGGCTTCCTGTTGATCCCGGATTTTGCGCTGCTGCCCTATGCCTCGGCGATCGAGCCGCTGCGGGCGGCCAATCGGCTTTCGGGTCGGCAACTTTATCGCTGGAGCCATGTCTCGATCGATGGAGCGCCGGCCTCGGCCTCGAACGGCGTCGCCATCGCGGCCGATGCGAGTGTCGGCGCCGATCTGCGGCTCGATTATCTGTTCGTCTGTGCGGGCGGCAATCCCGCGCTGTTTCACCATCAGCCCACGTTTGCCTGGCTGCGCCAGCTAGCGCGGCGTGGCGTGCGGATCGGCGGCATTTCGGGGGGAGCCTACCTGCTGGCCCGCGCAAACGTGCTGACTGGCTATCGCTTTACACTTCACTGGGAACATGCGCCGGCCTTCCTTGAAGAATATCCGGACCTTGATCTGCGCCGCTCGCTCTACGAGATCGATCGTGATCGCCTGACCTGCAGCGGCGGCACCGCTCCGCTCGACATGCTGCATGGCGTGATCGCACGCGAGCATGGCAGCGAACTCGCGCTCGCCGTCAGCGAATGGTTCCTTCAGACCCATGTCCGCGAAGGCGCTGGTCCGCAACGCATGCCTTTGCGCGAGCGGCTGGGCATCGCGCACGCACCCTTGCTGCGCGTCATCAGCCGCATGGAGCAGACCATCGAACATCCTGAGGCACGCGAGGACCTGGCGAGGCTCGCCAATGTCTCCCTGCGGCAGCTCGAACGCCTGTTCCGCCAGCATCTCGGGAGGTCGCTCGGCGAGCATTACATGCTTCTGCGCATCGATCGCGCGCGTGACCTGCTGCGTCAGACCAGCCTTTCGATCCTCGAAGTCGCGCTGGCATGCGGCTTCGCCAGCGCGAGTCATTTCTCCCGCAGCTATAGCGGGCGTTTCGGCCATTCCCCAAGGTCCGAGCGGCTGACGCGCGACGCGATCACTCGACGCTAAACGTCAAGAACGCGTCGCATGCGATCAATTACGCAGACCGATCCGCCGGAACTCTAAGGGTTCAAATAAAACACAGGGGATCGCGACCGATGAAGAAACTCACCGCTCTCGCTTTGGCATTCGCCGCGACGCTCGCCGCGGCGCCTGCCTTCGCTCAGGACACCCTGGCCAAGATCAAGGAGAAGGGCGTTCTCACCGTCGGCGTCAAGAACGACTACAAGCCCTGGGGCTTCCTCGATCCGTCAGGCAAGATCGTCGGGCTCGAGATCGACCTCGCTCAGGAGGTTGCCGACAAGATCGGCGTCAAGCTCGAGATGATCCCGGTCATCGCCGCCAATCGCATCGAGTTCCTTCGTCAAGGGCGCATCGACCTGATGATCGCGACGTTGGGCGACACCGCCGAGCGGCGCAAGCAGATCGGCATGATCGAGCCGAACTACTATGCCGGCGCGACCAATGTGCTCGCGCCGAAGAGCGCCGGCCTCAAGAAGTGGGAAGACCTGAAGGGCCGCAAGGTCTGCGCCGTGCAGGGCGCTTATTACAATCGCCGCGTCTCACAGGTCTATTCGCCTGAGCTCGTCGTCTTCCCCTCGGTGCCGGACGGTCTCAACGCGCTGCAGGGCAATAACTGCGTCGCCTTCCTCTTCGACGACACGCTCATCGTTTCGACGCTCTCGGGCGGAGATCCGAAATGGGCCAATTACGAGATGCCGCTCAACTCGGAAGACCCGCAGCTCTGGGCCGTGGCCGTGCGGCTCGACGATCTCGACGGCGCTTTCGGCAAGCTGCTGAAGGACATGTCGGTCGAATGGCACAAGAGCGGCAAGCTGCTGGCGCTCGAGAGCAAGTGGGGCATCAAGCAGAGCCCCTACCTGATCGAGACCAACAAGAAGCTGAAGGGCGGCTCGTAAGGGACGGCTCGTCATTCCCGGGCGAGGCGTGGTCTCGACCCGGGAATCTCATGACCGGAGATTTCTGGTTTTCGAGATGGCCCGGCCAAGCCCGGCCATGACGCTCCAATCCTCCCCGAGATGTCCCAAATGATCGCAGCCTTCTTCGAGCGCCTGAACGACACGCAGGGGCTCAATTTCTCGATCTTCTACGATGCCTTCGACCGCTCGCGCTTCCTCACGGGCCTGTGGACGACGACCTATATCTGCGTCGCCTCGATCCTGGCTTCGCTCGCGATCGGGCTCATCGGCGTCTGGATCGCCGGCAGCGGCTCGCGGCTCGGCCGACTTCTCGTGCGGACCTACGTCCAATTCTTCCGCAACACCCCGCCGCTCGTTCAGCTCTCGTTCTTCTACTTTGCCGTCGGCGGCGTGCTGCCGACGGTTTCGGATGGTTTCGGCGGCCAATCTCCGCTGATCAGCGGCACGGGCTGGGCCATCATCGCCTTCTCTCTTTTCGCCGGGGCCTTCAATGTCGAGATCTTCCGAGCCGGCATCGAGGCCGTTCCCGAGACGATGGTCGAGGCGGCGGAATCCCTCGGTTACACGCGGTTCCAGCTCTGGCGCCAGATCGTGCTGCCGCTCGCCTTTCGCATCTGCCTGCCCGCGTTGAACAACAACCTCGTCAACCTCGTGAAGACCACCACGCTCGCCTACGCGATCGGCGTGCCCGAGCTGCTTTATGCGGCCTCGCAGATCTGGTCTGAGATGTTCAATGTCCGCGAGATGATGAATGTCCTGCTCGTCGTCTATGTGCTGCTCGTCGGTGTGCTGGTCTGGATCATGCACCGCTGGGAGAAGGCCATGCGCATTCCGGGCTACATGCCATGAGGGTGGGCGCCACAGACCTTCCGGTCCTGAAGCCGTTCCGTGCCGGGCCGATCGCGCCGAGCGGGCTGGCGGCCCCGCTGCTGCTGAGTGCCGGCCTCATTGCCGGCGCCGCGATCGTCTTTGCGGGGTCGCTCGCCCTGGCGCAGGCGACCGGGCCGGCCACGCGCGACAGCGCCGTCACGATCCTGTGGCGCTGGGCGCCGCTGATCTTCCAGGGTTTCCTCTTCAACCTCCTGATCAGCTTCCTGTCGATGGCGCTGGGAACGGCCGTCGGCGTGCTGTTCGGTATCGGCCAGGTCTCGCCCTCCGCGGCCCTGCGCAAGCCGGCCTGGGCCGCGACGCAGTTCTTCCGCAACGCGCCCTGGCTCGTCCTGCTGTTCTACGCGATGTTCCTGCTGCCCTTCGAGATCAGGCTTGGGCCGATCTCCATCGCGTTCCCGGCCTGGATCAAGGCGATCATCGGGCTGGCGCTTCCCGTCGCGGCGAATGTCTCCGAGATCGTGCGCGGTGGCATCCGCTCGATCCCCTCGGGCCAGTGGGAATCCGCCGAATCCCTGGCCTTCAGCCGCCGCCAAACGATGTGGATGATCATCCTGCCGCAGGCCTTCAAGCGGATGATCCCGCCCTGGATGAATCTCTATGCCATCCTGACCATGGCGACGACGCTGATCTCGGTCGTCGGCATCCAGGACGGGCTGACGGTGACGCGCGCCGCCCTCGTCGCCGAGAGCCGGCCCGAGCTGATGCTGCCGATGTACCTGCTGCTCCTGCTGATGTTCTTCGCCTATTGCTACCCGATCGCGCGCCTCACCATGGCGCTCGAACGCCGCTTCAACGTGAAGGGATGACCATGGTCGCCAGGCATCAACTCGGCGAGCCCGTCGTCGTCGTCGAAGGCGTCGAGAAGGCGTTCGGCGCCTTCCCGGTCCTCAAGGATGTCAGCCTCACCATCCGCCGTGGCGAGACCGTCTGCATCATCGGCCCGTCCGGCTCGGGCAAGTCCACGCTGCTGCGCTGCATCAACGCGCTGGTGCCGATCAGCAAGGGCTCGATCACCGTCGCCGGCCGGCAGGTCAACGATCCCGCGCTCGACAAGCTCGCGCTGCGCCGGGACGTCGGCATCGTCTTCCAGCAATACAACCTGTTTCCGCACAAGACGGCGCTGCAGAACGTGATGATGGCGCCCATCCATGTGCTGAAGCAGGACCGGGCCGAGGTCGAGGAGCGGGCCAAGCGGCTGCTCGCCAAGGTCGGCCTGTCGCACAAGCACGACGCCTATCCCGGCGAACTCTCGGGCGGCCAGCAGCAGCGCGTCGCGATCGCCCGCTCGCTCGCGATGAACCCGAAGGTGATGCTGTTCGACGAGGTCACCGCGGCGCTCGACCCGGAGACCAAGAAGGAGGTGCTCGTCGCCATCCGCGATCTCGCGGCCGAGGGCATGACCTGCATCCTCGTTACTCATGAGATGGGCTTCGCCCGCGAAGTCGCGGACCGCGTCTATTTCACCGATGGCGGCGTGATCGTCGAGCATGCGCCGCCGGCCGAATTCTTCGGCGCGCCGCGCGAGGCCCGCACCCGCGCCTTCCTGGACCAGGTGCTCTGACGCGACATGTCGCGTCCCGGCCGGCCGATGTCGCAAACCAGCCGGCCAATGCGGTCCATGAGCCCAAGAATGCCTCCCGTCATTCGAGAGCGAGCCTCATGAACAGTCCGGCCTCAGACCCGAAATCCGTCACCGGCAAGCCGCTGGTCATCGACGAAAAGGTGGATGTGCTCGTCATAGGCGGCGGCGCAGCCGGGCTTGAAGCGGCTATCGGGGCAGCCGCCCGCGGCTTCGGTGTGCTGCTCGTCGACGAGAACCCGGTGTCCATCAAGACGATGGGCGACGAGGTGCCGCTGCACTTTGGACAGGGCATGGCCGCCAATGCCCGCAACCGCAACGCGATGATGGAGGCGTTCGTCGCTTCCGAGCCACGGATCGAGGAGGCCTTCGAGGCCGGCATCGACGTGCGCCTCGGCACGGCCTGCTGGGGGCTCTATGCCAACGGCGCCGCGCTGGGCTGGATGCCGGGGCTGGTCGCCGGGCTGGCCGATGATGAACGCAGCTTTCTGGTCGAGGCCGAGCACGTCATCCTCGCCTGCGGCAGGCGCGACATGGGGCTCGGCTTCCCCGGCTGGGAGAAGCCCGGCGTGATAGGCGCAACCGCGGCGCTCAGCCTCGCCACGCGGTATGGCGCGCTCGGCCCGCGTCGGGTCGTCGTTCTCGGCTCCGGCACGGAGGCGCTGACCACGGCGCTGGCCCTGCGCGAGACCGGCGTCGAGATTGCGGCGGTCGTCGAGCAGGCGCGCGAAGCCGTCGGCGATGCGGCACTGCTGGCGAGCCTGCGCGACGGCGGGACCGAGATCCTGACGAGCCATGTCGTACGCGAGGCCTCCGGGCGCGAGGCCGTCGAGGCGGCTCTCGTCGCGGCGCTCGACCACGAGGGCCACCCGGTATCCGACGAGCGCCGGATCGCCTGCGACGGCATCGTGCTCGCGGTCGGGGCCACGCCCGTGATCGACCTCATCGATGCTGCCGGCTGCAAGGTCGCGTTCCAGCCCGAGCGCGGCGGCTATGCGCCGATCCTCGACGCCAGCCAGCGCACCAGCATCGCCAATGTCTACGCGGTCGGCGACTGCGCCGGCATCTGGGCGGCCAAGACGCGTGACCGCGCGATCGCCGAGGCGGAGTCCGCACGCGCCGTCGCCGCGCTCGGCAGGGCGGCGGCAGAGGGGCGAGCCGAGGCGCCGCCTTCGCCGGAATACGACATCTCCGCCTATCGCCTGGCCTGGGTCCGGGCCAGCGTCGTCGAGGCGCGTGCCGAGTTCCATGTCTGCCAGTGCGAGGAGGTCACGGCCCGCGAGGTCCTCGAAATCCGTCCGCCGCGCTATCTCGACTGGCAGAACGAGCGCCGTAACGACCGCTCGCTCTCCGCGCTGCTCGGGAAAGGGCCGCCCAACCCCGATCAGGTCAAGCGGCTGACGCGGGCCGGCATGGGGCCGTGCCAGGGCCGTCGTTGCCGCGAGCAGGTCTCGGCACTGTTGGCGCTCGGCGCGGCGCAGCCCCTTTCCGCCATCCCGCTTGCGGGCTACCGCGCTCCGACGCGGCCGATGCCCCTATCGATGACGATGCATGTGCCCGAAGCGCCGGAACAGGCGGAGCATTGGGACACCTGGTTCGGCATGCATGCGCAATGGGTCCCGTTCTGGGAGGTGCCGGAGCGCTACACCGTCGCGACCAATGATGCGACCGGCCCTGTCGCAAGCGAGTGAGAGCGATCATGAGCGAGATCAAGGGAGCGTCCGTCGTCATCGTCGGCGGCGGCGTCACGGGCCTTTCCGCCGGCTGGTGGCTGGCGCGCGACGGCGTCGACGTACTGGTCATCGAGAAGGGCATGATCGGCTGGGAGGCTTCGGGCCGCAACGGTGGCGGCTGTTCTCACCATCACTCGCCGCTCTTTGCCGAAGAGCAGCGGCTGTGGCCGATCATGGACGAACTGCTGGGATACCCGACCGAGTTCAGCGGCGGGCGGGTGCGCCTCGCCGCCAGCGAGCACCAGATGATGCTCTATGGTCGCGCATTGCGGAACGCCGAGCGGCAGGGCTTCGCGTCCGAGGTGCTCGACGTCAAGCAGGCCAAGGAGATGGTGCCTCTGGCCGGTGACACCATCGTCGGTGGCTACCACTACAAGTTCGGCGGCCATGCTAATCCGCATCGCACTGTGCAGGGCTACGCCTGGGCGATGCAGGACCATGGCGGGCGCGTGCTCCAGCATACGACCGTTACCGGCTTCCGCTGCGAGGGCGACCGGGTGACCGCCGTCGAGACCGATCGCGGCCCGATCGGATGCGACAGCCTCGTTCTGGCGGCCGGTCCGCAGACCGGGCGCCTTTCGGCCATGCTCGGGCAGGAGGTGCCGGTGCAGTCGGCCCGCTGCGAGATGATCGTGACCGAGCCGCTGCCGCTGATGCCGCTCGGCGGGGTCGACGGCTGCGGCCTTTATGGCCGCCAGACGCTGCGCGGCAATCTGGCCTATGGCGGCGGGCCGCATGAGTGGCTCGCCATGGCGGAGCAGGGCACGCCGGCCAAGCCGACGACGCCGCTGATGCTGCATATGGGTCGCCGTCTCGCGGAACTTCTGCCGAAGGCTGCCCATGCACGCATCATCCGCTCCTGGGCCGGCGTGATCGAGAACACGCCGGACGGGCGCCCGGTGATCGACCGGCTCGATTCGCAGGCGAATGTCGTCGTCGCGACGCTGTCGAGCGTCGGCTTCGGCCTGTCCCCGGCGAGCGGTCATGCGATCCGCGACCTCGTGCTCGACGGGGCCTGCAGCTTCGCCGATATCTCGACCTTCAAGCTCTCGCGCTTCGCCGAGCTGGAGCCGAACTGGCGGGAATTGCAGGGTTGGCAGGTGACGGCGGCAACTGAGGCGCTCGCGGCCTGAGAGCCGAACGGTCAGGCCGTCATGGTCGGGCATGGCCCGACCATCCATGTCTTCGCTTCACGGATCATGTGCCGTGTTCGAGACGCGGATGCCCGCCACAAGGGGCGAGCACGACGGAAACGCCTCACAGGGCAATCGTCACATCCGAACGCGGGCGCGAGGAGCAGGCGAGGATATAGCCTTGCGCCTCCTCTTCCGGCGAAATGCCGCCATCGTGCTGCATGTCGACCGATCCTTCGACGAGGCTGACCCGGCAGGTACCGCACATGCCCGAGGCGCAGCCGCAGGGAATGACGATGGTCTGGCGCGTCGCTGCCTGCAGCAGCGTCTCCCCGGACTGGGCAGTGAACTGCTTGTCGCCGAAGGTGACTGCATAGCCCTGCGCCGGCGCATCGACCGGGGCCGGCGGCGGTGAAGCCGGCACGATCGCGCCGAAATGCTCGACATGGAACATGTCCCGGGCACCGCCCTCGGCGGCATGGATCAGCCGGGCCTCCTCCATGAAGCCGGCGGGGCCGCAACAGAACACTTCGCGGCGTCCGAAATCCGGCAGTGCGACCGAGACCAGCCGCCGGCCCAACCGGCCGCTGAAGCCGAACCAGCCCGGCTCCGGCCGGCTGACCAGAATCGAGACCCTGAGGCGCGGCATCCGCGCCTGCAATGCAGCGAGTTCTTGGGCGAAAAGCACATCGCCGGGCATGCGGGCGGCATGAAGCCAGTGGATGTCGGTATCGGGGGCCATGGTCGCGAGATGACGCAGCATCGCCATCAACGGGCTGGCGCCCGATCCGGCCGAGATCAGCGCCAGCCTGTCCGTCCGGCGGCCCTCGATGGTGAAGCGCCCTTTCGGCGACCGGGCTTCGAGTTTCGCGCCGACCTTGAGTTCGTCGTGCAGCCAGCGGGTCGCACGCCCCTTGGCATGAGCCTTGATCGTCATCGCCAAGGTGCCGCTCGCATCCGGGGCCGACGCGAGGGAAAATGTCCGGAACAGCGTCTCGCCGCCGAGTTCGAGCTTCAGCGTCATCGACTGTCCGGCCGAATAGGCGGGAACGCCGCCTTCCGGGCAAAAGACGAATGTCTTGATGTCGCGCGTCTCGTCGCGAATCTCGACCACGGTCAATTGCAGCAGATCACGCGATGGCGAGGAGCGATCGGCCGCTTCGAGGATGTCGGCCGTCATTCCGCCGCGAGCCTGATCGGCGTCGGGCTGCCGGCATAGGCCGCCATCTTGCCGGCATACCAGTTGGTGAAGTTGGTCAGCATGAACTCGGACGGCGCATAGGGGCCGGGCTGGTAACCCATGGAGCGGATGCCGGCATGGTTCACTGCCGCGAGTTCCGCATCCTGCGCGTTGGTCGCGATCCAGACCTCGGTCAGGCGGTCGATGTCGTAATCGACGCCCTCGACCGCGTCCTCGTGTACCAGCCAGGTCGTCCTTACCGCGGTCTTGTCCTGCGAGAGCGGCAAGACCCGGAAATGGATGATGTGATCCGCCAGGAAGTGGTTCCAGTTGTTGGGGACGCGGAACATGCGGACGGAGCCGAGGTCCGGCTCGGTGAAATCGGCAAGCAGCTTCCTGCAGGCCGGGCCGCCATCCATCGTGAAGGACACCGCGCCTTCATGGAACGGCAGGCGGATGCAGCGGAACTCCTCCCCTCCGTCAGCCGGCTGGTGGGGGAGGCCGAGCGCGTCCCATTTCGCCGTCTTGCGATCCATCAACGCCTTGAACTCCGCCGGGCCGCGCGGGTCGTTCGGCAGTGCGAACTCGACCAGCGTCACCAGCAGTTCCGGATGGTTGCCGGCGCAGTGATAGCACTCGCGGTTGTTCTCGATGACGAGTTTCCAGTTCGCATCCTCGATCAGCGTCATCTCGAAGGCGACCTTGGTGCGCTCCGGCATATGCGGCGCGATATAGGGCGTCACCGCCTCCCGAAACCGCGTCAGGTCCGGCGGATCGTCGGCCAGGCAGATATAGACCATGCCGCAGATCACCTCGACATGGACGGGCTTCAGACCGTGCTCCGAGCGGTCGAAATCGGCCGGCATCTGACGCGCGTTGATGAGCGAACCATCGAGCTCGTAGACCCATTGGTGATAGGGGCAGACGAGGCGGTTGGCGCGGCCTTTCTCATGGCCGCAGATCCGCGAGCCGCGATGGCGGCAGCTATTGTGGAAGGCGCGGACCTGCCCGTCGCGGTCCCTGAGGATGACGACCGGATTTTCGCCGATCGCCAGCGTCAGGTAGTCGCCGGGCTTCCTGATCTCGCAGGCATTGCAGGCGAACAGCCAATCCGTCTCGAATACCGCCTTGATATCGGTCTCGTGCATCGCCGGATCGACATAGAAGGCCTGCGGCAGGCTGAAGCCCTCGCGGCGCTCGGCCAGAAGCTGTCGGATGCGGTCGCGATCGATCATCGGCGGAGGACCCTGCGGACGGAGGATCGCGATTGTGGGCCACCCTGCCCGGCGAGGACCGGAATATTGCGACTTTGCTGACAAGCTTTGCGACGAACCGGCGTCGCTTTCATTGCAACAATGTCGGAAATCCGCTTCCTTGGATCGACTCCAGATTGGATCATGCAAGCGAGGAGATCGAGCCCATGAGCGAGGCGCCGGCCGGCACGCAGATCGTCACCCTACTGCTCGTCGAAGGCTTCTCGATGATGAGCGTCGCCTCGGCGATCGAACCGCTGCGCTCCCTCAACAGGTTGATCGACCGCGAGGCCTGGCGCTGGCGGCTGGCGAGCCTGGACGGAGGCGTTCTCGCCGCCTCGAACGGCATTCCGATCCCGACCGAAGCTGCGGAAAGCGCGCTGGCCGGCTCGCATTATTTCTTCGTCTGCGGCGGCCTGCGCATCCAGTCGGTCGACGAGCGGCGCTATCTTGCGGTTCTGCGCAAGGCGGTCCGCTACGGCATCCGTGTCGGTTCGCTCTCGACAGGGACCTATCTGCTGGCGCGCGCCGGCCTGCTCGACGGTTATCGCTCGACGATCCACTGGGAAAACCGCCCGGCCTTTCAGGAGGAGTTCCCCGGCCTGATCTGCACCGACAAGCTCTATGAAATCGACCGCGACCGGATGACCTGTTCCGGCGGCACGGCAGCCATGGACCTGATGCTGCATCTCATCACGGAGCGCCACGGCGCCGACCTTGCCCGGCGCGTCGCCAACCAGTTCCATCACGATCGCATCCGTGATGACCGCGACAACCAGAGCGGTGGCCGGCTGGAGCGCCTGTCGAACCTGCCGCCTGCCGTACGCAGCGCGGTGCGCCTCATGCAGCGCCATGTCGAGGACACCATCTCGATCGCCGACATCGCGGAGACGGTCGGCATGAGCCCGCGCCAGCTCGAACGGCTTTTCCTGCGCTACCTCCAGACTTCGCCTGCACGCTATTACCTGTCGCTGCGGATCGACCGTGCGCGTGAGCTGCTGCTCTATTCCGACAGACCGATCCTGGAAGTCGCGATCGCGGCAGGCTTCACCTCGACCTCCCATTTCGCCCATTGGTTCAAGAAGCTGCAGGGCCTGCGGCCGAGCCAGTTGCGCGGGCGTCCGGCAACCGCCGAAGAGGCGGCGCCGCCGCCGCCTCTCTGAAACGGCGGGGATATCTCGTGATGCGGCGTCGCAAGCGCGACATGCGATGTCGCTTTCCCGGCCCGAGCTTGGAACGGTTCTGATCGACACTTCCCGGACAAGGCGGATAACCGTCGACAGGGGATGGCAGTGGAGACGATCGCCTTCATCATGGCGAATCTCACCGTGATCGGGCAGCGGATGCTCGAGCATGTCTGGCTTGTCGGCGTCTCGGTCGGCGTCGCGATCATGACCGGCGTGCCGACCGGCATCGCGATCACGCAGAGCAGGCGCGCGGCCGATCTCGTCCTCTACATCGCCTCGATCATCATCACGATCCCCTCGATCGCGCTGTTCGGCATCCTGATTCCACTCCTGTCGACGATCGGCCACGGCATCGGCTACCTGCCGGCGGTGATCGCGCTGATCCTCTATGCGCAACTGCCGATCATCCGGAACACCTACACGGCGATCATGAATGTCGACCCGGCCCTGCGCGAGGCGGCACGCGGCATGGGCATGACGACGCTGGAGCGGCTGCGCCGGGTCGAGCTGCCACTGGCCCTGCCGGTCATCCTCAACGGAGTGCGCAGCGCCGTCGTGCTCAATATCGCGATCGCTGCGATCGCGACCTATATCGGCGCCGGCGGGCTCGGAACCTTCATATCGCGTGGCATCTCGCAGACCGATATCCGCCAGCTCCTGACCGGCGCCATCGCGGTCAGCCTGCTCGCGATCATCGCCGATTACGGCCTGCTCTTCGCGCAGCGCGTCCTCACCTCGCCGGGATTGAAGCTGAAATGATCCGTCTCGAGCAGGTCTCCAAGCATTTCGGGACGATGGTCGCCGTCGACCGCATCGACATGGAGGTGCCGGCCGGCGCCGTCTGCGTCCTGCTCGGCCCCTCGGGCTGCGGCAAGACCACGACGATGAAGATGATCAACCGGCTGATCCCGCCGACATCCGGCAAGATCTATGTCGATGGCAAGGATACGGCGGGTGTCGACGAGGTCACGCTGCGCCGCTCCATCGGCTACGTCATCCAGCAGATCGGCCTGTTTCCCAACATGACGATCGAGGAGAACATCTGCGTCGTGCCGGACCTGCTGGGCTGGCCGACGGCGAAGTCGCGCAAGCGCGCGGCCGAACTGCTCGACATGGTCAATCTCGACCCGTCCGTCTTCCTCAAGCGCTATCCCAAGCAACTCTCCGGCGGGCAGCAGCAGCGCGTCGGCGTGGTGCGCGCTCTCGCCGCCGACCCGCCGGTTCTGCTCATGGACGAGCCTTTCGGCGCCATCGACCCGATCAACCGCGAGGTGATCCAGGACGAGTTCATGAAGCTGCAGGCGGAGCTGAAGAAGACCATCGTCTTCGTCAGCCACGACATCGACGAGGCCGTGAAGATGGCGAGCCGCATCGCGATCTTCCGCGACGGCAAGTTGATCCAGTACGACACGCCCGACAACATCCTCGCCCATCCGGTGGATGCCTTCGTCTCGGAATTCGTCGGTTCGGACCGCACGCTGAAGCGGCTGCGCCTGATCCGCGTCGCGGATGCGATGATGGCCGATCCTCCGCGCGTCCGCGCGGAAGACACGCTCGATACCGCCGTCAGGCTGATGGAGGAGCACGGCCATGTCTCGGTCGTGATGGTTGGCCCGCGAGGCAGGGCGCGCGGCGTCATCCGGCTCGAAGAGGCGCGCGAGCGCAAAGGCACGGTCGGCGAGCATCAGGAGCCGCTGCCGGGCGTCGTCAACATCCGCGATGACCTGCGCACCGCCGTTTCGCAGATGTTCACCCATGGCGTGACCTGGCTCGCCTGCGTCGACGACGACGGCTTCTACAAGGGCTACATCACCCAGAAGAGCATCACCCAGGTGCTCGGCGCGACCTATCGGGAAAGCTGAGATGGCGCGCGCGGGCCTCGCCGGAACGCTTCGCTGGCTCGTGGTCTTCGGCGCCTTCGCGCTCGGCGCCTGGCTGCAGGCGCGCGGCACCATTCCCGCGATCCTCAGCCATTCCGGCGACGTCACCTATCTCATCCGCCAGCATCTCGCGCTGGCGGCGATGTCGGGCGCGATAGCGCTCGTCGTCGGCACCCCCCTCGGCATCGTCCTGACCCGCCCGCGCTTCGAGATCTTCGCGGATGCCGTGACGCAGATCGTCAATCTCGGCACCACCATCCCGACGCTGGCGCTGCTGGCGATATCGATGTCCTTCCTCGGCATCGGCTCGCCGCCGGCGGTCTTCGCGCTGTTCGTGCTGACGCTGCTGCCGATCGTGCTCAACACCATCGCCGGCCTGCGCTCCGTGCCGCAGCATCTGATCGAAGCCGCGCGGGGCATGGGCATGACGCCCGGCCAGATTCTGCGGCGCGTCGAACTGCCCAACGCCGTCTTTGTGATGCTGGCGGGCGTCCGCACTGCCTTCGCCATCAATATCGGCACCGTGCCGCTGGCCTTCCTGATCGGCGGCGGAGGGCTGGGCGAACTGATCTTCACCGGCATCGACCTGATGGAGCCGAGCATGCTGCTCGCCGGCGCGATTCCGACCGCGCTGCTCGCCGTGCTCGTCGATTTCCTGATCGGCCAGATCCAGTTCTGGCTGGTTCCGCGAGGCGTCAACCCGCTGCGCTGAGCAGCGATCCGTTCAACCAGAAAAGAGGATTACGACCATGCTCAAGCGCAGTTTCCTCCGCCTCGCTTCCGCCGCGCTGGCCTTCGCGGCCCTGCCGCTCGCCGCGCAGGCGCAGACCGTCGTCGTCGGCGGCAAGAACTTCACCGAGCAACAGCTCATGGCGGAGATGACGACGCAGTTGCTCAAGGCCAAGGGCTTCACGGTCGACAAGCGCGCCGGCCTCGGCACGGCGCCGCTGCGCCAGGCGCAGGAAGCCGGGCAGATCGACGTCTACTGGGAATATACCGGCACCTCGTTGATCACCTTCAACAAGGTCACCGACAAGCTCGATGCCAACGCGACCTATGCCAAGGTCAAGGAACTCGACGCCGCGAAGGGCCTTGTCTGGCTGAACCCCTCGAAGGCCAACAACACCTATGCGCTCGCGATGCGCAAGAAGGACGCCGACGCCAAGGGCATCAAGACGCTGGACGACCTCGCCAGCAAGGCCAAGGGCGGCGAGGGCCTGAAGTTCGGCTGCAATGCCGAGTTCTACGCCCGCCCGGACGGACTCGTCCCGCTGCAGAAGGCCTATGGCTTCGAGTTCGGGCGCGAGAACGTCGTACGCATGGATACCGGCCTGGTCTATCAGGCACTGCGTGATTCCCAGGTCGATGTCGGCCTCGTCTTCGCGACGGACGGGCGCGTCCCGGCCTTCGATTTCGTCATCCTGACCGACACCAAGGGCTATTTCCCGACCTATGCGATGACGCCGGTCATCCGCAAGGAGACGCTGGACAAGAACCCGAAGCTCGCCGAGATCCTGAACGGGCTCTCCGCCAAGCTCGACGACGCGACCATGGCCAAGCTCAACGCCTCGGTCGATGTCGACAAGAAGACCGTCGAGGACGTCGCGGCCGGCTTCCTCAAGGCGCAATCGCTGGTCTGAAGCCGGCCCGACATGCCGGAAGCGCAGCGCGCTTCCGGCTCCGCCCGAGAGCCGCCATGCCGTCGCTGAAAGTCGCCGTTGCCCAGATCCGCTGCGAACCGGGGGATGTGCCGGCCAATCTCGCCATGCATCTGTCGACGATAGCGGCCGCCCGCGAGGCCGGGGTCGAACTGCTGCTCTTCCCCGAGCTGTCGCTGACGGATTACCTGTCCGCGCCCGATTGCGAGGCGCTCGCGCTGGAGCAGGGCTCGCAGGAATTGCTCGGCCTCGCCAAGGCTGCGCGCGGGATCACGATCTCCGCCGGCTTTATCGAGCGCGACCGGGACGGCCGCTTCTTCAATGCGCAGGGCCTGTTCCACGACGGCAAGGTGCTGGCGGTCCACCGAAAGCTGAACCTGCCCGGCTACGGCGCCCTGCGGGAGGACCGCGTCTACGCACGCGGAAATGCTCTTGCGCCGACCGTGCTGGAGCGCGGCTGGCGCGCAGCCACACTGATCTGTGCCGATGCCTGGAATCCCGCCTTGCCCTGGCTCGCTGCCTTGTCCGGCATCAACCTGCTGCTGCTGCCGGCCGCCTCGGCGCTCGGAGCGGTGGGCGACGGCTTCGACAATCCAAGCGGCTGGATCGTCAATCTCGCACACACGGCTCTGACCTATGGCTTGCCGACGCTCTTCGCCAATCATTGTGGCAGCCGCGGCGACGTCGCGTTCTGGGGCGGCTCACGCATTCTCGATGCCTCCGGGCGCGAAATCGCGCGCGCGGGCGCCGCACCGGAACTCATCATCGCGTCATTGGAGCAGGCAGAGGGCGAAGTGGCCCGGCGCCGGCTGCCCACAGTGCGCGACAGCGATCCCGCGCTGGTGCGCGCCCTGTTGGCAAACATCTCAAAGGGCGAGGGCCCTGCTCCATGACCGATCCGATCGATTTCATTCACCGGCTCAGCTTTGCCCAATTGCCGGCCGAGGTGCGTCATCAGGCCCGGCGCTGCCTGCTCGACCTGATCGGCGTCGCAGCGAGCGGGCGCCGGACCGAGCTGTCGCGGATCGCTCATGATTTCGCCGTCGACCATCTCGGGAGCGGCCGCAAGGGAGCCCGTCTCCTGTTCGACGGGCGCAGGGCCAGCGCCTCGGGGGCGGCATTTGCCGGCGCGACGACGATCGATTCCTTCGATGCCCATGACGGCCACGCCCTGACCAAGGGCCATGCCGGTGTCGCCATCCTCCCGACCATCCTGGCGGTTGCGGATGCCGAAGGCCTGCTGGATGGCGACAGCCTCGATGGAGAAGCTCTGTTGACCAGCCTTGTGCTGGGCTACGAGATCGCGACACGCGCCGGCATCGCCCTGCACGCCAGCGCCTGCGATTACCATACCTCCGGAGCCTGGAACGCGCTCGGCTGCGCAGCCGTCACCGCGCGTCTGCTCGGCCTTGGGCCCAAGCAGACGCGCCATGCTCTCGGGATCGCCGAGTATCACGGCCCGCGCAGCCAAATGATGCGCTGCATCGACCACCCGACGATGGTGAAGGACGGCTCTGGATGGGGAGCGCTTGCGGGCGTTAGCGCGGCTTACCTGGCACGGGACGGCTTCACCGGCGCTCCGGCCATCACCATGGAGGCGCCGGACCAGGCGCAGGTCTGGGCGGACCTGGGAGAACGCTGGCTCATCCTCGACCAGTACTTCAAGCCTTGGCCGGTTTGCCGCTGGGCGCAGCCCGCGATCGAGGCAGCGAGCCGCCTGATGGCGGAACATGCGTTCGCGGCGGCTGATATCGACAGCGTCGAGGTCGAGACCTTCCACGAAGCTGTGCGCCTGGGAGCGCAATTGCCGACCACCACCGAGGCCGCCCAGTACGCCATCGGCTTTCCGGTCGCCGCCTACCTGGTTCGCGGACGGCTTGGCGCAGCCGAAATCGGCCCGGACGGCTTGGCTGACCCTACCATCGGCGATCTTCTGAGCCGGGTCCGGCTTGTCGAAGCGCCTCTATTGTCTCGGCGTTTCCCGGCCGAAAGAGTGGCGCGCCTGCATATCACGCTGAAGTCCGGGCAAATACTGGCCTCAGCAGATACAGTCGCTCGCGGCGATCGGATGGAACCGTTGTCGGATGCCGAGATGCTTTCGAAGTTTGATCTTCTGACTGATGCACTTGATGGCGAAGCTTCGGTCATAGGCATCGGTTGCATGCAGCTCGCCGAACCTGACCGGCCAAATCGGCTTGAGCTGGCATCGCTGCTTGTGCCGATCTGAGGCCCAAAGATTCACTTCAACGCGCACCTGAAAGCCAGTCACGAACCAATGTTGGCAACGGATCGCGAGTTGCCGTCCCGAATAGGGGCGAGGACTGTCCGCTGCCGGGCAGTCGCTCAATATTCGCTTATGGCGCGTCTAGAAGATATCGACCATGTCGGCCGCAGAGCCGAGGAACCGTTGGCCCCAGGGGCCTATAACGATCTCAAGACCGGCATGGCAAACCTGCGGAGTAGCCGGGCTGGCTCAGGTGCATCATCGATTGCAGCAAGCAACGAGGTCGGGTCTCGGCCTTCGTCGCGCAGCGTTTCGGTGCGCAGGCGAATAATGGCTGCGCAAATCTCCGGCGTGAATTCAGGATGGAACTGCGTCGAGATTGCATTTGATCCGTAGCGAACAATCTGATGCCGGTCGTGATCTGAAACTGCGAGAGCGCATGCACAGGTCGGCAGGTCGATGATCGTCTGCATATGTGTCAGATGCGCCGAGAACCGAACAGGCATCGCCTTGAGGAGGGGATCATCCTCCGCCCCTGCCAGCAGACGGATCGTCTGCGTGCCGATTTCACGTCCGTCAGGGTGATAATCCACGCGCCCCCCGAGAGCATGGGCCATCAACTGATGGCCGTAGCAGACGCCGAAGAGCGGCAGCTCGATCGCCATGGCGTCGCGTATCCAATGCGCGGCCGCCTCGCTCCATGGCAGGAGCTCCGTCACCATGTGCCACGATCCTGTGATGATCGCGCCGCGAACGGTTTCGGGGGGAGGCAAATGCTCCCCCTCGAAGACACGGACGACTTGCAGCGTTTCGCCGGGCTGCCGCAGAGCGCGATGGAACCAGAGGGGAAAGTCACCCAGCGGGCCGCGAATATCGTCGGGAGGCGTGCCTACCTGGACAAGCAGCAAGCAATCGGAACTCAAGGCAGGCTTCTCCCCGCGACAGAATATTGAGGCTGCTGACGACCGCCGGATGCGCGCCGCTCACAGACGAAGCGTGCCGACACCGTTCTCGATGTCGATCCGTATGCCGAGCTTCGCCGAATGATCCCTGAAGCGCCTCAGGATCCGGTCCGCATCGGCGTCGTCAGCGAGCTCGGGCACCAGCCGCTGCTCCAGGATGTCGCTGCTCGCGCTTTCACTGCCGCCGACCACGACCGGATGGAAGGACAGGCCGGCAAGTTCGCCGTCCTCGCCGAAGGAGCAGAGCCCGATGACGCTCTCCCACACTTCCCGCGCCATCCACGGCGACTTCTCCGAGCGGACGTGGAAGATGAAGTTGCCCAGGCTGTAGAAGATCGGCCGGCCCTTGTAGATCTCGATGGGCTGGAGAACCGGCGCGCCATGGCTGACGAACATGGCCGCGCCGGCATCGATGCACGTCTTAGCGACGGCCCCGACCCAGTCAGGCACCTGGTACCAGTCCGACGCCCAGTGGTGGTGATGCAGATAGGCTATGACCAGGTATCCCTCTTCGGCCGCCGCCGTAATGGCCGCTGTGTTTCGGGCGATGTCTGCGGCATCGACCTTGACGCGCCGGCCGAACCCGTCCGAGCGCCGGAAGATGGCCCGCGCGATGCTGATCTCGGTTTCGAGATCGACCTCCGGCCGGTCGTCCGGCTGGCTGTCATTGCCGAGATCCATCAGCGTGTAGCCGACCTTGTCGCGGATCATGCGCAACTGCTCGAAAGCCTCGGCATCGACATCGATGACCTTGCCCAGCTTCAGGCGATTGACGCCCGGGCGTTCGGGGCGGCCATCCGCGGAATCGGCGGCATACATGAAATCCGGCCCCGGCCCGCCATCCATGGCGATGAGCGCCACCTTTCGCCCGGCGAACTCTCCCTTGGCCGCCCGGCCGGCCAGCGTGTGGTTGCGCCCGATACCGGCATGAAGGAAGCCGCGTTTGTCGACCTCCTCCAGTGTCGACAGAATGCCGGCCGGTCCGAGGTCGAAGGCGTGGTTATTGGACAACGAGAGAGCCTGGAAGCCGAGGTCCTGGAGCGCACCGAGAACGACGGGCTGGCTGCATCCGAAGAAGCGCCCCTTCAGCGGCCAGCCGCCATGGGCGCCGAGGATGGTGCTCTCGAAATTGGTAAAGCGCAGATCGGCGCGTCCGAGCACCTCGCGGACGCCTTGAAATCCGGGCTTATCCACGCCGCGGATGTCGCGCTTGATGAGCGACTGCCCGGTGACGGCGATCGTGAACGTGTTGGTCATGGCAAAGCCTCTCCTGCGCCGCGGCACGTCGCAGCGTGAACGGGGTGGGGTTGAACGGATGCCCGGAGCGCTGTTGCGGCTGCGTTCCGGAGCTATTGCCGCGTCATTGCGTGAAACGCCGGGGACGCGCGTCGATCAGACTTCGGGTGTAGGGATTTCTGGACTGCGCGAAGATGAAATCCGCAGGGCCCTCATCCTCCACCTTTCCGTCCTTGAATATGTAGATCTCGCTGCAGAGCTCCTGCACGAGCGCGAGATCGTGGGAGATGAAGAGCATCGCGATGCCCTGATCGGCCACATTCTCCCTCAGCAGCTTGACGATCTCCGCCTGCACCGAGACGTCGAGCGCGGAAGTCGGCTCGTCCGCGACGATGATCCGTGGGCTGGCGAGGAGCGCGCGCGCGATGCAGATGCGCTGCTTCTGCCCGCCTGATAGCTGATGCGGGTATCGGTCGAGGAAGCTGCGTGCCAGCCCGAGCCGGTCCATCATCGCGGCCACGTCCGGGCGTTGGCTCCCGGGCCGGGCAGTGCCGAAGCGGACGCTTTCCCGCAGCGTCTCGCCGACCGACATGCGTGGATTCAGCGAGACAGCAGGATCCTGGAAGATCATCTGTACCTTGCCCAGCAACCCGCTGCGCGAGCCGGAACGCGCGATGTCGAAAGCTGTGCCTTCGATGTCGAGCGTGCCGTTGCCCGCGGTTTCCAGGCCCGCGATGATCCGGCCCATCGTGCTCTTCCCGCTACCGCTTTCCCCAACGATACCGGTGATTGCGCCATGCTCCAGTTGGACCGTGACATCCTGCAGCGCCGGCTTCGCGCTTCCCTTGCGAAACCATGTGAGCGAGCGCCCGGAGAAGGTCTTCCCGACTCCGCTTGCGACGAGAAGCGGCCGCGCGCCCGAGGCTTCCTGCATCTGGGTAGACGGCGGACCTCCCAAACCATCGAGGCTTTCCTGGCGTGTTCCGGGGGCGGACAGACGCAATCGCGGCACCGCTGCGAGCAGGCTCTGGGTGTACGTCTCTCTGGGTGCATCCAGGAGCGAGGACGTCACCCCCTGCTCCACGACCCTCCCGTGGCGCATCACGACGACACGGTCCGTGATATCCGAGACGACGCCCATGTCGTGCGTGACGAGGATGATGGCCACCCCGATTTCATCGACGAGCTCGCGCAGGAGATTAAGGATCTGCTTCTGGACTGTTGCGTCGAGGGCGGAGGTCGGCTCGTCCGCGATAATGATGTCGGGAGATCCGGCAAGCGCGATCGCGATGACGACGCGCTGACGTTGCCCGCCGGAGAACTGATGCGGGTAGCTGTGATAGCGCTCGTTCGCTTCTGGAATGCCGACGCGGGTCAGCAGGTCGATGACGCGAACGCGCGCATCCTGACGCGAGATCCCGTCGTTGGTGGCCAGGATCGTTTCTTCGAGCTGAGGGCCGATCGCCATCAGAGGATCGAGCGATGCGGTATGATCCTGGAAGATCGCGGATATCCTGCGCCCCCTGATCCGCTCCCACTGGCGCCCGTCCGAAGCGTGGAGCGCTTCTCCCTCGAACAGGATCGTGCCGCCTGTCCGTTCGAACTCGACCGGCAGCAGGCCGAGGATGGCGTTACCGAGGGTCGACTTGCCTGCTCCGGACTCGCCGATGAGGCCGAGAACTTCGCCGCGGTGCAGGTCGAGGCTTACGTCATGCAGGATCGCCGTCGTGCCGCGATGCTTGAGGGTGAGGTTCCGGACGGTGAGCAGCGTTGGCGGCGCGCGATCATGCGTCATGGGAACGGCTCCTCGGATCCAGGTTGCGCCGGACGTCTTCGCCTACGAAGTTGATGCTTGCGATCAGGCCGAACAGCGCCAGGCCGGGAAACAGGCTGATCCAGTACTGGCCGGTCAGCAGGTACTGAAAGCCGTTCGCCACCGTCGAGCCGAGCGAGGGCTTGTCGATCGGCACGCCCAGGCCGAGGAAGGACAGGGTCGCTTCGAGGGCGACCGCATGCCCGAGCTCGATCGGGATCAGCGTGATCGCCGGCGCGATGCTGTTGGGCAGGAGATGCCGGAAGATGATCCGCCCGTTGGGCAGACGCAGCAGCCGTGTCGCATCGAGGTAGGGCTTTCCGATCTCGCTTAGGGCGACGCCGCGCGCGATCCGCGCATAGGTCGCCCATTGCACGATGATAATCGCGAGGATGATGCGATCGATACCCGGGCCGAGCGTGACGATGGCGATCAGGGCCACGAGGATGGTCGGAAGGCTGAGCTGGAGATCGACGATGCGCATCATCACGGCGTCGACCCATTTGCCGAAATAGGCTGCGCTGACACCGACCGTGACGCCGATCAGGGCCGCGATCGCGGTGCTGGTGACGGCGACGACGAGGCTGATGCGCAGACCGTAGAGGATGGTGCTGACGATATCGCGCCCGAGGCCGTCTGTTCCCAGAAGATAGACATAGCCGCCGCCGCTCGCGGTGCCAGGTGGCGATGACGCCTCCCATCCGAAGATCTGCAGGGGGTCGTAGGGGTTCTGGGGAACGATGGCGGGCGCGGCGAGCGCCAGCAGGGCATAAGCGGCGAGCACGAGCTTGGCGAGGCCGACGCGCCTTCGTTCCGGGCGCTTCCAAAGAGCGCGCATGATTACAGCTTTCATCACGACAGGCGCACGCGCGGGTCGAGCACGGCGTAGAACAGGTCGACCAGGGCGTTCAGTCCGATGAAGACGACCGAGACGAAGGTCAGGGTTGCCATCACGACCGGGCGGTCGAGCAACTGGATGGAGTCGATCAGCAGCTTGCCGATGCCCGGCCAGGCGAAGATGGTCTCCACGATCACCGCGAAGGCGAGCATCCCGCCGAACTGCATCCCGATCATCGTGACGATCGGGATGCTGATGTTCGGCAAGGTGTGCCTGAACAGGATGCGCCCGGATGAGAGGCCCTTCGCCCGGCAGAACCGCACGAAATCCTGTTTCTCGACCTCGATCGTTCCCGCCCGTGCCAGCCGCGCGATCAATGCGACATTGGGGATCGCGAGTGTCAGGGCGGGGAGCGCCAGGTGGCGCAGCCCGTTCAGCGTCGGGAAGCTCCATTCCTGGCCCATCAGCAGGACGGTCGATCCGCGCCCGCTTGCCGGAAACCAGCCCATCGCAACAGCGCCGAGAAGGATCAGCATCATGCTCAGCCAGAAGGACGGGATGCTGAGCGCGAACACGCTCGTCTTGAGGACCGCGCGATCGATCCATCCGCCCTGCCGGCGGCCTGCCAGCAGGCCGAGCAGGGTGCCGCAGGGCGCGGCGATCAGCATGGCTATCGTCGCGAGTTCGAGCGTCGCGGGCAGCTTGCTCATGACCAGCGCGAAAGCCGGCAGGTGATATATGTAGGACGTCCCGAAGTTGCCGGCGAGAACGTTGCTCATGAAGCGGTAATATTGCCACCAGAGCGGCTGATCGAGGCCGAGCGCGATGGTCGCGTTGCGGATGTCCTCGGCGGTGGCCGTCTCGATATTGACGACGTTGTAGACGGGATTGCCGACGCTGTGGATTCCGGCAAAACCGATCACCGACAGGGCGAGGAGGACGAGGAAGGCCTGCGACAGCCTTCCGACGATGGCGCTCGTCATGGCCGTGCCCTCACTGTCCCGCGGGGACGGCCTGCATGGCGGTCGTCCATCCGCGTGGATGCACGGCATAGGAGCGCACCTTCTGCCCATGCCCGGTGATCAGGCTAAAATGGTAGAGCGGCAGCATCGGATAGTCGGCCATGACGAACTCCGTCGCGGCCGCGAGTGCGGCGCTGCGCGCCGGCCCTTCCTCGATCGTCTTCGCCGTCGCCAGCTTCGCGTCGAATTGCGGATTGGAGTATTTGCCGTAGTTCAACGAGCCCGTACCCAACTCGACATTCGGGGATGCAAGCAGCGCATCCAGGCAGAACGACACAGCATCGCCCGAACAGCCGCCGTACCAGACAGGATACTCGCCCTTGGCCCGCTGCGTGGCGAAAACCGAGAACGGAGCGACGGCCGGCTGGGCGCGCACACCGATCCGCGCCCAGTTCTGCGTGATCGCTTGAAGTGACTCGCTGTCGCCGGGATAACGCCCCGCAGGCCCGGCCAGCACGACGTTGAACCCGTCGGGAAAGCCGGCCTCGGCCAGCAAGGCTTTCGCGGCGCCGTAGTCAGGAGCGGCGACCTTGAGATTCGGAGAGGTTCCGGACAGGCCGCCCGGAAATATCTGAGTGGCCGCAGTGCCGTATCCAAGAAGAATTTTCTCCACGATGAAGGGGCGGTCGGTGGCCATGGAGAGAGCCTGGCGTACGCGCTTGTCGCGGAAGGGGTTCTTGATCGGATTGCCGGATTTGTCGGTCACGCCGGGAGCGGTTTCCCGTTCGATGTCGAACTGGAGGAAGTTCGAGCGCGCGGCACTGGTGCTCTCGATCTTGAGGCCGCGCTGCTTGAGGCCGGGAACGTCTCGCGCCGGAACATAGTCGGCAACATCGACATCGGCCGTCGTCAGCGCGGCGACGCGCGCGGCAGGGCTCTCGATTACCCTGAAGGTCACCTCGGCCCATGCCGGTGTCCCGCCCCAGTACCCGTCGTTCCGCGTCAGGCGGAAAGTTTCACCGGACTGCCAGTTCTGGAACCTGTAGGGTCCGGTCCCAATTGGCCGTGCCGCGGCATTCAATTCATCGGTTGAGGCGAACCCGTCCGCCTTGTGCGGCATGATGAAGATCGCGGCCAGCGAAAGCGGCAGCGTCGGGGAATCGGTGTTCGTTTCGATGACGACGGTCAACGGGTCCGGCGCCGTGATGGATTTCATCGCCTTCGCATAGGACCGGTAGCCGCCGCTCGGCGGCGTCAGGAAATCCCGGATACGCGTGAGCGAGTAGATCACGTCCCGCGCGGTGAAGGGTGAGCCGTCATGAAAGCGGACTCCTTCGCGCAGCTTGAATTCCCATCGCGTGTCCGAAAGGCGCTTCCACGAGGTCGCGAGGCCCGGCTGCGGATCGAGCTGGCTGTCCTGGTTCACCAGGCGCTCGTAGACATGCGACAGGAGGGAATTGTTCTCGTTCAGATCTGCATAATGGGGATCGAGAGTCATCAGCTTATACGAGGTCGCGACCCGCAACGTTTGGGCGGCGACGGGCTGAGACAGGGTAGCGAGGCCGGCAAGGGCGCTCGCAGCCAAGGCAAGCCGGATGCGAAGAAAAGACAGGTGTTTCAAGACGATACCCCTCATTTTTATTGGCGCTCCCACGTCGTTGCAGAAGCCGGGCGAAGCGGGATGCTATGCCGCAGAGGTCCTGTGGAACTCTCTGTGACGAACAATCGAAGAGGTGGCTGAACGGGTCAATTTATTAAGTTTCTGCAAGGCAGATTAGTTCTGCTAATATCCCTCATCGCAATGTGCCCTCCGGCTCCAGGAAAGAAAGATGAAGGATATCGCCCGACTGGCCGGATCGATCGGGCTGAGGCCGGCACAGATCTTTCGCGAGATCATCAGGGCCGGTTCGACGAGGCGTGCGGCAAAGGCGCTGGGCGTGACCCAGTCGGCGGTCAGCCAGCATCTCAAACAGTTCGAGGATGCGGTCGGCGAGAAGCTTTTCGTGCGAGACGGTCGCGGCCTAATTCCGACGACGAACGCAATTGAAATCTACAATCGCATCGACCGGTACTTTGAAACATTGCAGCATATCGAGGACGAAATCCTGGACTCGTTCTCGGCGACGCGAAACACTCTGACGATAAGCGCGCCGCATATCACTTGCTTGAGCTTCATCCCGAAGCTTGCTCTGGAATTGGATCGTGCCGACAGGACTTTGGAGCTTCACGTCAAAGCAGAGCGATATGATCAGATCGCCCATAGTCTGCTGACCGGCGAGGCCGATCTGGGCATCTCCCGCCTGCCGCTCGACGAGCGGTTTTTTTATTGGCAGGTGATCGCCGAAATCCGGAGCGTCTGCATCATGAGCGCCGGCCACCCGCTTTCCCACAAGGATTTCATCACCGAGGAGGATCTCGCCAGCCAGAAATTGCTGTCGATCGAGCGCGAATATGCAGCCAACCCTCTGGGGTCGAGCGTTTCCAATAGGCGGCGAAACGCCTCCTCAGCCAATATTTATGTCGATTCCGTGGGGTTGGGCGCGATGTACATCGCAAATGGCCTTTGCGTATCGGTCGATAACGAATTCACTGCAAAGCAGTACGCGACGCTAGGGCTAGACCTTGCATTCATCCCATTTCGCCCAGGGGCCACTTATCGATATGTTGTGTTCTCAAGGCATGGGAATGAGAAGGCACTGAAGTATCTGGATATTGTTAGAGATAGCTTCAGGAGGGAATATTTCTGAGCTCGTCATGACAGGCGCATGGATTGATCGACTGCCCAACGAGGTATCACTATAAGGCTGCCTCAGCCTCCCGCAGCAAATTCAGACCTTTCAACGTCAGGTCGCGTCGGCCCGGGCCGCTCAAGGCGATCTCGGTCAGATGTACCGATGTGGCAACGTCTTCCCGATCGCAGGGGAAAGGTCGTATGTCGAGACGCCCCACTGCTTCGCTAATTCCGCAAGGCTGATTTCGACATCGCCTGACCGTCCGAGCAGAACCACCTCGTCGCCGACTTCGGCTTCCGGGATGTCCGTCAGATCGACCCGTATAAGCTCAGAATGCGTCGGAGCGATCAGAGGTGCCCGGCGCCCTCTGATCAGAGCCATCGCATCCTTTGGCATCCGCTTGGGATAACCGTCGCTCCAGCCGAAAGGGATCAGGCCCAACCGCATGTCCGGCTTCAGCCGTATGAAGGGCGCGGGCGGGACCCCCCCGGTCTCGGCGAGAGACTTGACCATGACAAGCCTGCTCTTCAGGCCGACCAGCGCCGGCTGCCAAGTCGCCTGACGTTCGGCAGCCGCGGGGAACGAAAGGCCGAGCACAAGCCGGCCCGGGTCAACCGCGTTGAAGTCGGCTTCCGGATACCCCAGGAGAATGGCCGAACTCGAAACCATCCGTATCGGCACCGGAATGCCGGCTTCGTCGATGGCCGCTAGTGCCTGCCGGAAAGCTCCCAACTGGGCAACCGTGTAAGCCTCGTCATCGAAACCGTAGCTCGTCATCGGGTGGCCATAGATGCCTGCCAGCTCGAGGCGGCGGCTCGCGACGATAGCGCGGGCCATCTCGGCAGCATGATGCGGCAAGGCGCCGGCCCGAAAGCCGCCCGCGTCGATCTTCAGGAACACAGGCAGGCGCTGCTGCGCCGCCCCATCCCACGACTCGACATCCGCCAGCGTGGACAGAGTGGGCATCAGATGCTCGCGCTCCAGCAGCGGCGCGATCTCCGGCAGGCAGGTCGGATACAGCAGGATCGGATTGGAAACACCGGCTCTCCGACAGGCGATGGCGCTGTCGATGTTACCGAACGCGAAACCCGCTGCTTGTGCGGCGGCACGCTTTGCGATCTCCACGGCCCCGCAGCCGTTCGCATCGCCCTTGAGGCAGATATAGATTGCTACGTCAGGGCCGAGCAGACCGCGCATCTGCGTGAGGTTGTGCGTGATGGCGGCGAGATCGATCTCGCACCATGTCGGGCGCAATTCAACTGAATCCATAACAATGATCCGTCCGTGAAATGGGGTCAGAGGCGGTTGCCGGCGCGGTAGCGCTGCATGAAAGCCCGGAGTCGCTCATGCTTGGGCGCCCCGAAAATCTCGCCGGGCGGACCGCTCTCGATCAGCAGGCCATCCGCCATAAATGCGACCCTGCTCGATACCTCCCGCGCGAACTGCATTTCATGGGTGACGATCATCATGGTCATGCCGTCGGCCGCGAGTGAGCCGATCACGTCGAGCACCTCGCCGACCAATTCCGGATCGAGCGCGGACGTCACCTCGTCGAGCAGCAGCATCTTGGGCTGCATCGTCAGCGCGCGCGCGATCGCGACGCGCTGCTGCTGTCCGCCCGAGAGCTCCGACGGGTAGCGGTCGCGCTTGTCGGCGAGGCCGACGCGCGCCAGCAGGGCGAGTGCCCGCTCGCGCACGGGCGCTGTCGCCTCCCCGCGCACCCGGCGCGGGGCGACGGTCAGATTGTCCAGCACGCTCAGATGCGGAAAGAGATTGTAGTGCTGGAACACCATCCCGACCTGCGCGCGTAGCGCTGCAATCTCGCGGTCGGGCTTGCGGCGCCGGCCGCCATCCGGCGCGATGCGCACCCCGACGCTCTCACCGGCGATGGTGATCAGCCCGCGCTCATAGGTTTCGAGGTAGTTCACGCAGCGCAGCAGCGTGGTCTTGCCGGAGCCGCTGGGGCCGATGAGCGACAGCACCTCCCCGCTCTGGACCGTGAGGGTTATGTCTTTCAACACCTCGATCGCGCCGAAGGATTTGCCGACATGATCGACGATGACGAGCGGCGCCGGTTCCGAAGGGTTCTGACGATCAACCATGGCGGGTTCTCTGTTCGATGTGGCGACCGATCCGCGAGAGCGTGAAGCAGATCACGAAGTAGAAGGCGGCGACCGCGAGATAAGCGGGGAGGATCTCCATCGTGCGCTCGCCGATCTCGCGGCCAGCGGCCACAAGTTCCCAGCCGCCAATCGCCGAAACCAGCGAGGTGTTCTTCACCACGACGAGCGCGACATTGACGAAGGGAGCGATGCTCAAGCGTCGTGCCTGGGGGAGGATGACGATGGTGAAGAGCTGGAGCCGGCGCATGCCGAGGGCTCTCCCGGCATCCCACTGCTGTTTTGGAACCGCGGCGAGCGCTGCCCGGAACACCTCGGCCGCGTAAGCCGCGAAATAGAGGCCGCCGACGAGGATCACGACGAAATGCAGCGGCAGGTCGAAGCCGAGATAGGGCAAGCTGAAATAGCTGCCGACGAGAAGGACCAGAAGCGGAACGCCGCGGATCACGAGCCCATACAGCGCCGCGAGCCAGCGCAAGGGAGCCCAGGCATAAAGGCCGATCACAGCAAGCGGCAGGCCGGCAGCGGCAGCGACCAGGATTGTCGCAAGAGACAACCCGATCGTGACGACCGCTCCCTGCCCGAGATAGGTCACCGCGGCAGTGAGTGCGGCGCTGAGCATCATCACACCCTCACCGGTAGGCGAAGCGCGACGAGCTTCAGGATGCCGGCGATCGCGGCACTGATGGCGAGGTAGAACAGGGCCACCGTCGCGAAGGTCTCGTAAGGCGCCGCGCTGCGATCGAGCAGCAGCTTGCCGGCCTGCGTCAGCTCGGCGACGGCGATCGTCGAAGCGACCGAGGTGTCCTTGACGATGATGATGAGCTGATTGCCGAGCGGCGGCACGATCCGTCGGAAAGCCTGAGGCGCGATGATCGTCCAAAGCGCGGTGCGTGGCAGCATGCCGAGCGCCAGCGCCGCTTCGCGTTGGCGCATATGCACGGATTCGAGACCGGCGCGATAGATCTCGCCGATATAGGCGCTGTTCTGGAGCGAAAGCGCCAGCACGGCGGAGGAGAACGCCGAGAGCCGCAGGCCCAGCGTCGGCATTCCGAAGTACAGCACGAAGATCTGCACGAGGATCGGCGTGTTCCGCATCAGCTCCACGAAGCCCCGGCCGACCCCGCGCAGCACACTGAAGCGGCTCGTCGTGAGCGCGGCGACGACGACGCCGCCGAACGTTGCGCCGATCAGCGCCAGCGCCGCCAGCGCGAGGGTCATCACAGCCCCCTCCATCAGGAGGGGGGCGTTCGTTCTGATGAAAGCGAAGTCCACGGCGGCTCGCCCTAACTGACGGTTCAGTTCTGGTTGAAGGGGCGCTGCGGTGGCGCATCCTTGCCGAACCAGGTCTTGTAGAGCGCTTGATACTCGCCATACCGCGAGCCATTGACGTATTCGCGTACGATGGTGTCGAGCGCCAGCCAGAGCTGGAAGTCCCCGGGCTTCATGAAGATCGCGTTGTTGTTGATCGTACCGAGCGAGCCTTCCAGCAGCCGGAAATCGGCCTGGTTCTGGCCGACGAAGTAATTGGCGGCGGCGGAATCGGCTTGCCAGGCCGCGGAGCGCCCGCTCTTCAACGCCAACGCCGCAGCGCTATCGGTGTCGAAGAAGACAGCCTGGGCCTTGGGCGCGTAGCGCTTGGCGCGGTCGACCATGGCGGCGCTGTTGGTCGAGCCGAAGACGACGTTGGCATTGTCGAGATCGGCCAGCGTCTTGATCGGGGAGGCCTTGGGCACCACGACGAGCGTGCTGGAATCGATATAAGGGCGCGTGAAGGCCAGGCGCACTGCGCGGTCCGGATAGATCGTCGCCGTCGAGATGCCGAAATCCGCTCTGCCCGACAACACAGCCGGAAAGCGGCCGTCCACCGTCGTGGTCATCAGCTCGACCTTGTTGGCGTCGCCGACCAAAGCCTTCGCCATGAGCCGAGCAAACTCGACCTCGAAGCCCGTTAACTTGCCCGCCTCGTCGACGAAGCCGTTCGGGCGGGCCGTGCTCGAAACGGCGACGATCACCTTATCGCGTTTCACGATGGTTTCGAGCCGGGATTCCTGGGCATGGGCAGCGGGCTGATTCAGCCCGAGAGTCAGAGCCGTGACACCACCGAAGATAGCCGACATCCAACGATTCATTACGGTTCCCCTTTGTTTATAAAGGGAGCTAAACATGCAGTGCTGCGCTGCGAAAACGAATAATCATTGGCCTGAGCATCGCCAAATTCGATACTCGGAATGGAATTTGCTGAGTGGCCCGATAAAGGAACGACCATGCTGCGCGAGATCGACACTTTTCTGGCTGCCGCGCGCTACGGCACCTTTACGGAAGCCGGGCGGCGCCTCGGGCTGACCCAATCCGCCGTGAGCGAGCAGATCAAACGGCTCGAGGATTTCGTCGGTCACCGACTCTTCTTCCGCACCGGTCGCTCCGCGACAATCAATGCGGCGGGGCAGGATCTCATTCCGTTGGCTGACCAGTTGATGTCTATCGTGGCGGAGATGCGGGGGCGCCATGCCGTCTCTACGGTGCGGACGACCTTGCGTGTCGGAACGATCGCCTCGCTTCACTCGGGCCTGATCGCTCGATCCATGCTCGCCTTTCACCGTCGCTTCCCGGGCGTCACGCTACGGTCGACACGAGGTGAAGATGACCTGCTAGGTCAGGTCGAGCGCGAAGAGCTTGACCTTGCCGTCGTCATTCAGCCTTCCGGCGAGCTGCTGAGCAACGTTTCTTGGCACCCCTTGCTGTCAAAGCCCTTCGTGCTGATTGCGCCGAGCGAGTTGCAAGCGGCCGACTGGCGAGAGGCTCTGAGCAGGCTGCCGCTGCTACGCTACGACCACTCGACAGTCAGTGGGCGGCAGATCGATGCCTTCCTCGAAAGCACGCGCACGGCCGTCTCCGAGAACATCTGGATCAACTTTCTCGACACGATGATAGCTCTCGTCGCCGAAGGCATGGGCGTAGCGCTGATCCCGCATCCTGATGACGCGGAGACGACGGAGCGTGTGACCATCTTCAATCTGGGTGAAGACACCTTCCATCGGCAGATCGGGGTGCTGACACGCCGCAGGACCGTGTCGCGAGAGGCAGAAGCGTTCCTGAGTCTCTTGCGCGAGGAAGCAGAGCGGGAACCGGGCCGAGTTCGGTAGACACGGAGATGCGTCGACCGCGCCAACGAGGCAGGGGCCGGTCGTCTAGCTTGTCGCATACGGCGCGGCGCGTTTCCGTGCTCGGCTCAGGCAGCGATAGCGCCGCTCCGCCCGTCGTTGTTACGAACCGGGCGTTGTGCGCATTGGCGCGAACCGAGATGGAAGCGCTTCCTCAGTGCGGCATTGGACCCTGCAACCATTGCTAACAGCGTGGACCGAGACGCGGGGCATGCGTCTGTTGCGCCGATGCGCATGAAACGGAGATGCACCTATGCTCCGAAGCGCGGCTGCGGCGCGCGCGCGGGCGAGCTACACCGGTATGGCGAGCAGCCATACCCGCAATCCGCACGACAGACAGCCACGTCGTAAACCAGGAGCCGTAATGACCGACCTGCTCGTCACTAACGTCCGCCCCGACGCGAAGGCCACGTCGGATATCCTGATCCGGAATGGCCGGATCGCCGCGGTCGCGCCCAATCTGCCGCGCGAGCCCGGGATGCAGGTCCATGACGGCGCCAATGCCATCGCCATCGCTCCCTTCATCGAGCCGCATGTGCATCTGGACAAGATCCTCTGGGGCCTGCCCTGGCACGGCATCAACGTTCCCCGCACCCTGCGCGAGATGATCGACAACGAGGTCGAGATTCGCCGGAACCTGCCCTGGGGCGTGCCCGAGCGGGCCGGCAATCTCATGCGCCAGTGCGTCGCGATGGGCTCGACGCATATCCGCAGCCATATCGACATCTCGACCGAGTACAAGCTCGACAACCTGCATGGTGTGCTCGCGGCCTGGGAGAAGACGAAACACGCCGTCGGGCTGGAGCTCGTCGCCTTCCCGCAGACCGGCATGATGATCGATCCGGGCACGTCCGATCTGATGGAAGCGGCGCTCGACGAAGGCGCCTCGGTGATCGGTGGCATCGACCCCGGCGGCATCGACGGGGACCCGAAGGGTCATCTCGACACGATCTTCGACATCGCCAGCCGCAAGGGCGCCAAGATCGACATCCATCTGCACGAGGCCGGCGACCTCGGCCTGTTCGAGATGGGCCTGATCGTGGAGCGGACCAAAGCGCTCGGCATGCAGGGGCGTGTCGTCGTCAGCCACGCGTTCTGCCTGGGCGATTCCCAGCGCGACAAGGTCGAGCGCATGATCGACATGGTCGTCGAAGCGCGGATCGGCATCATCTCGTCCGTCCCCGGAGCCAATGTGTTTCCGCCGATGTTCGAGCTGGCGCGGCGCGGCGTGAAATGCGCCATCGCCTCGGATTCGCTGCGCGACACCTGGAATCCGCACGGCAATGGCGACATGCTGGAGCGCTGCTGGCTGCTCGCCTACCGGACCGGCAGCCGGACCGACGGCAAACTGGTCGAATGCCTCGACATGGGAACGCGCCGGGGCGCCGAGCTGCTCGACCTGCAGGGCCACGGCCTGGAGATCGGCTGCGAGGGCAGCCTCGTCCTGATTGAGGGCGAGAACCTGGCCCAGATCGTCGTGGACCGGCCGAAGCGCGCGCTGGTGGTGAAGAGCGGTCGCATCGTCGCCCGCGACGGCAAGTGGGCCGACTGAAGACCCCAAGTCATCGGCCCGGCAGGTGTGACGCGGCTTTCCGGCAAAGCGATGCAAAAACAAAGATCCAGAGCATCAGACCGAATAGGATAGTCCGCCGGTGCTCTGGAAAAGCAAAACCCGGCATCGCCAAGGCGCCTTGGGCCGGCACCTCGGGCGCTCTCCGGCTGGCCCGGACAAGCGCGATGACGAAGACGATCGACAACAGCAGCAGGAACGCGATGGCGCCGGGCGCGATCAGCATGGTAACTAAGGCTTTAACGACGGATTCCCAAGTCGGGTTCACACCCTGAAATGGCCATTCTCGTCGGTTTCCCGACAGTCGCGGCGTGGGCGTAGGCGCACATGCCTGAGCCTGGCTGTTGGCTTCGTGCCCGCCCACTATGGGCGTTCAGTAGCAGTGGCCTGAGCCGCGACCGCGCGACGCGCGAGACGATGCGAGCAAGTGCCGCTAGCCCGCGAAGAATCGCGCTTCCTCCAAAATCCCGCATTGCCGAAGCGCGCTAACGCGAAGCAATCTGCGGTCGAAGGGATTAGTTGGGCTTATTCGACTTATCGCCGATGGTTACCGTCAAGCTCCCGAGGCCCTCGATCGTGCCGACCAAGACATTGCCCGGAAGAGCAGGACCGACACCGTGCGGAGTTCCTGTCATGATCAGATCGCCCGCCTCGAGCGCATAGTATTTCGACAAGGTCGCAATGATCTCGGGCGTGCGCCAGATCATCAGAGAAAGGTCAGAATCCTGCTTAACTCGGCCATCGACCTCAAGCCTGATGCGGCCGCTCGCCGGATGCCCTACCTGCTCGACCGGATGGATCGATCCACAGGGCGCCGAGTGATCGAAGGACTTTTTCAGCTCCCACGGGAGGCCGGGACCGGCCGGCGTATCCAACAGGCGCCTGCGGGTCATATCCAGGCAGATGCCGTAGCCATAAACATGCGAAAGCGCGGACTCCTGACGGATATCGTAGCCTCCTGACTTCATCGCGACCAGGAGTTCCAGCTCGAAATGGAAATCATCGGTCATCGGGGGGTAGGGAACGACGCCAGCGTCCTGCACAACTGCATCGGCTGGCTTTTGGAAGATCAAGGGAAAATCGCGCGTTTCGTTGCCGCCCATCTCGCGGACATGCGCGACATAGTTGCGGCCGATGCAGTAGATTCGTCGAACGGGAAAGCGAGTGAAAGCTCCGAAGACCGGCAAAGTCGTTGGAGAAGGAGCCTGAACTGCAAACTCGGCTGTGCGCATGGGAGGCCCGCGATGTTGCTAAACGGATGAAGAGGATAGACAGCAGGCACAGGCTGTCCATCCCTGCGTGGCGGCCCTGCCACAGCCGCGGCGCGCCCGACACGATTCGAACGTGTGACCTTTGCCTTCGGAGAACTGCGTCTCATCCAAAATCCCGCATTGCCGAAGCGGCGGGGATCGGCTGTCCAGCCTGCACGGTTAGCGCCCGTAGCTCAGCTGGATAGAGCGTTGCCCTCCGAAGCGGGGAATCGCAGCTTAGAGCGCCTCAAAATATATCTTATATTTCAATCTATTACTCAAAGTTTCGTCGATGCGAGGCAGCGAGCGATCAACATCGGCACAATCACGCCACGGCCGTTGAGCCAGACAGTGTCGGAGATCATACCCCCTCTGAATTTGGGGATTGTGCCACACCGACTATTCCACGACTTCGCGATGCAAGCGTCCGCTCCTTCGAGATCGACGAGCGGTTGAGGGGCCGAGCAAGCTTGTCGAGCTGCGCTAGGTTAATGATATCTTCAACAATTCCGCCTGAACCGCTTCATCTCTTGTTTCCCTCATTCTTGCGTTCGTTTGGCTAGGGACCCAGATTTAAGGTTCCAGAAAGCGCTCTGCTCGATCGTCCCGTTCGCTAACAGGGACGTAGCAGATGGCGCATCAAGGTCTTCGCTCCAAGGAATCCAGAAGCTTTGAAGCCGGCAACGCGAAAGCGCGTCAAGCTGCGGCGGCGGCTCGCGACGCTGCTTCTCCGGTTACGTCTGTCGGTGGTCCGGAGCCTCAGGACGCCCGCGCCCTGCAGAGCAGACTGAAACAATATGTCGACGGCGGCGAACCCAAGCCCGAGGCGGGAAGCGTTGCGCAGCAGCCGGCCAGGCGGCCTGCGCTGACGCCTGCCGTCCGGCGAGCTGGAAAGGTTATGCTGGGGGCGGCCGTTGTCGCCGTTTTTGGGCTGGTGCCGTTGCGCACGCTGCTTCAGACCTCCAGCGTCGAGGCCGTAGTCAACGCACGGCTGATGACGCTGCGCTCGCCCATCGCGGGCGAGGTCGTCGCATCGACGGCGGCACTGGCAACGTCCGATGCTCTTGCGCAAGGCTCGACCTTGCTCCGCATCGTCAATCCGCGAGCTGATCGCGGCCGGCTCGACGAGCTGGAGCAGGCCCTCGGCAGGCTGGCGAGCCAGCGGGTGACGATGAGCAGCAAGCTCGCAAGTGCGCAGAGCGCCGAGGCTGATCTCGACCGGCAGGCCGAGGCGTTCAGGCTGGGCAGGATCGAGCAGTTGACCGCCCGTGCGGCCGAGCTCGAAAGCCAGATCGGCGTCGCCGTCGCCAGACGCGAGGAGGCGACGGCCGCCTATGGCCGGGCCGAAACATTGGCGCGGACCGGGAACGTCACGGCCGCAGAGTTCGACCGCCTGTCGCGCGAGGTCGCAATCGCGACAGGGACCGAAACCTCGACGCGCCATCGGCTCACGGCCGCGACCGTCGAGCTTGCAGCCGCGCGCAACCGCATCTTCCTCGGCGACAGCTACAACGACCGGCCGAGCTCGGTGCAGCGCGGCGACGAGATGCGCCAGCGCATCGCCGATCTCAGCTCGGAACTGACGGGCCTCGATGCGGAAACGAAACAGCTGGAAGCCGCGCTCGCCACGACACGTGCGCGCCATCAGGCCCAGTCGGACGTCGCCATGACGCTACCGGTCACCGGACGCATCTGGGAGGCCATGGTCTCCCCCGGCGAACAGGTTCGCGTCGGCCAGGACCTCGCCCGGTTGATCGATTGCTCGACGGCGGTCGTGACGGCGAATGTCACGGAATCCGTCTATAACCGCCTCTCGGTCGGCAGCTCCGCCCGCTTCGTTCCGGCCGATGGCGGCACTGATCTGCAAGGCAAGGTCGTCAACCTGACTGGCCGTGCCACCGCAGCGGCGAATCTTGCGATCGAACCCGCCGCGCTGAGCAAGGAACCGTACCGGGTTACGGTTTCCGTGCCTGACCTCGGCACCGGACAGGTCTGTGCCGTGGGACGCACCGGCCGCGTCGTGTTCGGCGAGCAGGTTTCCGCTCCGTGACGCAAGATCTCCTGACTGCGCTTGCGCCTGGCCTCGCCGCAGCCGGGCTTGCCGTCATGCTCACGCCGTTGCTGAGGCATGACCAGACGCCATCGCGTATGCTTATGGTCGGCGTCGGGCTCTTGCTGCTGCTGCGCTATTTCCACTGGCGGGTGACGTCGACGCTGCCGCCGATCGGCTGGACCGCCGATTTCGCGGCGGGCAGCATTTTCCTCGCAGCGGAAGCGGCGTCGCTATTGGCGGCGATCCTGGCCTCGATCTTCCTGTGCCGGACACGGAACCGTTCGACAGACGTCGAGGCGAACAAGGCTTGGCTCGCGAGCCTGGAGCCGCCGCTGGTCGACGTCCTGATCTGCACCTACAACGAGGAAGAGGCGATCCTCGAGCGCACCATGATCGGCGCGACCGGGATGAATCACGGCAATTACCGCGTCTGGGTGCTCGACGACGGGCGCCGGCCGTGGCTCGAGGAGCTGTCGCAGCGCCTGGGTTGCCGCTATCTGACCCGGCCGGACAACAGCCATGCCAAGGCCGGCAACATCAATCACGCTCTGGCGCATCTGGCGACCCTGCCGGATCCTCCGGCGTTCATCTCGATCCTGGACGCGGATTTTGTCCCGCTCCCGGATTTCCTGTCGCGAGCGCTGTGCCTGTTCCGGGATCCCGGCGTCGGTCTGGTGCAGACGCCGCAGCATTTCATCAACCCCGACCCGATCCAGACCAATCTCGCCGCCGCCCATGTCTGGCCGGACGAGCAGCGCTTCTTCTTCGATGTCGTGCTCGCCTCGAAGGATGCCTGGGGCGCGGCGTTCTGCTGCGGCACCTCGTCGGTCATACGCTTCGAGCCGCTGATGCGGATCGGCGGCTTTCCGACCGATTCCGTCACGGAAGACTATCTGCTGACACTGCGGCTGAAGGAGACAGGCTTCACCACCGCCTATCTGAACGAGCCGCTCACGCTCGGGCTCGCTCCCGAAGGCCTCAAGGAATACATCACGCAGCGCGGCCGCTGGTGCCTGGGCTTCATGCAGATCACGCGCGGGCGCAGCGGCCCATTCTCGCGCACATCGAGCCTCACCTTCATCGACCGCCTGTCATTGGTGGACACATTCCTCAACTGGACTGCGGTCTATATCGCGAAGCTGCTCGGACTGCTCGTCCCGGTCGGCTACCTGCTGTTCGGCATCCATACCGTCGATGCCGATCTCTACGACCTGCTCGGCTATTTCCTGCCGTTCTTCCTGTGGCACTCGGTCACCATGAGCTGGATTTCGCGCGGTCGCTCGCTGGTCTTCATGACCGACGTGTCCCAGTTCATCGCGGCCCCGGCAATCCTGAAAGCGGTCTTCACCGGGCTGTTGCGACCCCGGAACCAGAAATTCAAGGTCACAGCGAAAGGCGGCGACCGGGGCCAGCGCTTCATCGAATGGCCGCTCGTCAAGATCTACGGCAGCATCATTCTCCTCACCCTGGCAGGGCTGGTCTACGCCTTCGCGATCCATGTGCGCGGCGACAGCCTGACTTCGGGAGGCCTGGCCTTCGCCTGGAGCTGGTATAATCTCGTTGTCCTCATCATCGTATGCTTCGTCTGCATCGAACAGCCACGCCGCCGCAAGGCGGAGCGCTTCGCGACGGACGAGGCGGTCATGCTCGAATGTGCCGGGCAAAGCCTGATCCTGCGGCTGACGGACATTTCCATCACCGGGGCTGGGCTGCGCGGCGAACCTCCTGCACCGCTGGGCACGGCCGTCATCTGCACGATCGGCGGGCGCGCTGTCCGCGGCACGATCGTTCGCAAGCTGGCGAATGGTTTCGCGATCAAGTTCGACGAGGAGCTGAAGACGCGCATCGAGATGATCCGGGGCTTCTATGCCGGCAACTATGTCAGAGCCTTTGCGCAAGTCGCGACATTGGGAGTGACCACCGCCGTCGTGCGCAGGCTTTTCGACTGAAGCCCGAAGGCGGGTCGTGGCAGAGCGATCGGCCGCGGCGCGCGGTCTTCTCGACGTCGGCGAATGTAGCGCGTGTCCTGAGCGCGAGCGGATCACAGCAGTAGGTCTCGTGCCAAGTCCGCATGCGCCGGATAAACTCAGTATCCTGCCGGCGCCTGAGAGAGCGTTGCCTACCGAAGGCGGATCCAGGCGGAGCGCGGGATCTTCGGAACCCTTTGATGGACCAGGTATCCTGATATCCTGTCGAGCTCCCTGAGCGGCGATCGGCACAACAGAGCCATATCCAGCGCGGAAATCTCATCGCCTCATCCAAAATCCCGCATTGCCGAAGCGGCGGGGATCGGCTATCCAGCCTGCACGGTTAGCGCCCGTAGCTCAGCTGGATAGAGCGTTGCCCTCCGAAGGCAAAGGTCACACGTTCGAATCGTGTCGGGCGCGCCAAATCTAAACCGTTGAGATTGCTAATTTAGTAGATCTCAGGCCCTCCCCGAGTATCAGTGATTTCTCTTGCTTGGTCCCAATCTGGCACCACTGAGGGAAATCATGGCCACGATCCGCAAACATCGAGGCAAGTTCCAAGTCCGCATCCGCCGCAAGGATGTTCCTCCGCTTACCCAGCCTGTCGTCGTGATCGAAGGCCGGAAACTCTACCGTCCGGCGGTCCAGAAACTGGTCTCGGATCATCGCACTATCTGATCGCCGCCGGTTTCGCTTTGGTCTCGGCCAACACCGCCGGATACGTGCCGGCCCGGCTCAACCCGGTCGACATCATCCGGGGCGCCACATCAGCCCGCTGATCGAAACCAGGGGGGCTTTTCCGCATGTCCCCTGCGGCCGTGCCAGCGCCATAAGCGATCGTCGGCACGGAGCTTCGCAGGGCGTCCTGATCACTGGGCGTTGAGCTTGGTGACATCCCGGATCGCCGTCAGGCCGGACAGGGCCTCGGGCGACTTGTTGACCTTGTACAGCGTCTCGAAGATATGCGAGGCGTCCCCGTATCGGCCGAGATTGTAATAGGACCACCCGCGCATCAGCATCAGGTCGGTCGTCTCGGGCGCCAGGCGGCGGCGCTGCGACAAGGTGATGAGCGCGCCGTTGAAATCCTTGGCGTCATACTGGGCATAGAATTGTTCGGCGAGGAGCAGCGTGGACAGCTCCTTGCGGCGCGCCGGCGGCAGGTTGGCGGCGCTGGCAGCTACGGTCGCTTCGGTCGTCAGTCCCTGCTGCATCTTGGCATAAGCCAGACCTGCAGCGGCATCGGAGGAGACCTGCGCATTGCCGTCGCGCCGCGCGGCTTCGAAAGCCTGGGCTGCCGCGACCGGCCGCTTGAGATTGAGGAGGCACCAGCCCCGCTGCAAGGCGGCGGCGCCTGAGCCACCGCCTCCGCAATTGCCACCAGTTGCACGGGGAGCGTCCGACCGTCTCGCGGGCTCCGGAGCCGAGGCAGCATCACGTGCGATCGGCTCGTCGCGGCCGGCCCTGACGATGGGTGTTGGTCGGCGATCGGCCGATTCCGCCGCTGGCGTCTGACGTGTTTTGCGCTGCTGCTCGGCTGTGGGAGCCGCCCGCGCGCGCCGGGGATTGAGGACCTCCGCGATCCTCTGCGAACGGCTGCCCCATTCTGCAACGAGGGTGCGCAAGCCCACCCGATCGCGCAGGCGTTCGCGGACCAGGGCCAGCCCGTAAGCCGCCGGCTCATTGCCACGATCCCAGGAGAGCGCCGTTTCGAACCAGGTTCCCGCCGGGCCGATCTGTCCGGCATTATAGGCATACCAGCCGAGCGCCCCGGCGCCGGCTGCGTATTTATCCTGCCCCACGGCTTTCACGATGCGCTCGATCACGGCGCGGTCCAGGCGCGGTGGCGGCTCCTGGGTGAGCAGCGCGGTGATGGCGTCGAGATAGGCCTTGCGATTGGCCGGGCCGGCTTCGAGCCACTGCGCGCCGAGCGTTTCGGCCTCCTGGTATTTCCTGGTCTCGCCCAAGGCGAGCACAGCTCCCTCGGCCGCCTTGGCGCCGCCATTGCGCGCGAGCGCCGTCTGGAACCAGGCAGCGGCCTTGGCCGGCTCGTCATGGTGGAGCGTGTAGAAGCCGAGCAGGATGGCGTCGTCGGGCGTCGAGGCCGCATTGGCCAGAGCCTCGATGCGCTGGATTTCGGCAGGCGTCGCCTTCTGCGTCTGATCGTCGGCGGCCTTGCCGATATGGCGCCTCGCGATCTCGTCGCGGATGCTCGCGAACTCGTTCTGTTGTTCCTGCGACAGCAAGACTTCGACGAGGTTTTCCGGCAGGGTGGCGAGCGCCTTCTGCATCGTGCCGGTACGCTCGGCCGGATTGGCGCAATTGGTCAGGACATAGGCATAGGCATCGCGCGCACGCTCGGGCTTGCCGGTCTGGATGAAGGCCTCGGCGACGCGCCAGAGCGCATCGACGCTGGCGCAGGTCAGCATGGCCGGCGTCTCGGTACCCAGCCGGATGACCTGCTCCCATTGCCGTGCGTTCGAGGCGTTGACGAGGCGCTGCCGCGCTTCGGTGGTGTCGAGCTGGGCGGCTAGATCGGCCGGCGCGCGCCAGTTCGGATCGGCGCTGCCGCGCTGGGCGATCGCGGCACGGACCTCGCCGTATTTGCCCTCGGCGAAGAGCCGCCACATCCGCTCCAGCTCGGGGTCGCCGGCCTGGCCCTGCGAGGTGAGGTCGGTCGGAGGCTTCCATTCCGGATAGAGCGCCCTGAGCCGGGCGAGCTCCGCCTCGTAGCGGCGGGTATCGCCCTGTGCCGCGAAATAACGCAAGGCGGCTTCATCGACTTTCGGCGGCGTTGGCTGGGTCGTTGCCGGGCGGTTCGGTGCGCCGCTCTGCCCCGGCTCGACCGGCGCCGGGGCGACCTCGGCCAGAGCTTGCGGCGGCCGTTGCGGCCCCTGCGCCAAGGCAGGCTGGATCATCGCCGGCGCGGGTTCGCGCGAGACCGTGTCATGGCCGTACCGTCCAAGGGCGTAGAAGGCGAGGCCCGAGACGGCGGCAGCGATGAGGATAGGCTTCACAGGCATTGCGGATACCTCTCGCCCAGCATCGAGAGGGACAGGAGATGCAGCGTCGACGGGTAATAGGCGGTGGGTTGGAAGGCCTTGAGCTCGGCCGGGATCGGCGTGCCGTCGAGCGCGCAGGCCATGGCCGCGGAAAGGATGCGGTAACCCGCGTCCTGCAAGGGCTCGACCGGCTTGCCGCTGGCGACATCGACCACCGCCGTGCCACCGGCCCAAACCTGGCGGAACGGGGCGAGCCGTGCCTTGTCGCCAAGCCCGGCGCGCAGCAGGTAGAGCGGGATGCGGATGGCGTTGTAGCCGAACTGGGGTGGAAAACCTTCCGCAGGCTTCGGCTCGGCCTTGATCGAGAGCCATTCCGGCGCCGGCATCTTCCGCTTGGCTAGATCGTCGAGCAGCTTCAGGCCGCTGGCCTGGACCTGCATCCAGCGCTGGTCCCCGGTCAGCTTCGCCAAGGTCGGGAAGGCTTCAAAGACCCAATAGGACGGATTGATCACCGGCCCGTCGGCCCGGTCCTTTTCCGAGAAGCCGACAGCGCCCGGCATGAGCCAGGTCTGGCCGGTGTGCTGCCGCAACGCGACCTTTGCGAGCGAGGTCGCGATCTGGCGCGCGGCGGCGCTGTGGGCCGGCATGTTCCAGCGCCTGCCTGCGCAAGCGAGGGCATCTGCGATCAGCAGGTCCCCGTCGCTGGCATTGTTAATGTCGGTGACATGCGGGCTCGCCTTCGGGTCCCAGCGCCAGGCCGCGAGCCCGTCGTCGCGGATCAGAAGCTCGGTACGGGTGAAGGCGAAGATGCTGGCGAAGGTGGCGCGATCGTCGGCGAGGCAGGCCAGCAGCAGGCCGTAGCCCTGGCTTTCGCTATGGCTGATGCCGCCGTTGAGATCGTCGACGACCCGCCCTTCCGCCGTGACGAATTTCTGCCGATAGAGCGCCCAGGCATCAGCCGGCACGGCCGCGCGCACGTCCGGCGCCAGGCCGAGGAAGGTCGCGACCATCGCTGCCAGCGTCCATCTCATGATCGCCGACCCAACCGCCCGAGCATCAGGGAGGTTCCAATGCCGAGCCCGATGCAGGCGATCAGCAGCGCCAGCGCGTAGATGCCGATATTGCTGGACATCCAGTTGGCGAAGACGAGCCGCATATTCGCGAGGTTGAAGGGCCGCGTCATGACGAAGGAGGTGCTGTCGGCTGAGATGACATGCGCCTCCTGGGCGCCGCGGAAGGCCGTGATCTTGCCGGCCATGCCCGCCCAGTTTCCAGGCGAGACGATGCGGCTGACGGCGCTCTGCAAGGTCTCGTCGCGGCGCGCGATGAAGGCGGTCCAGACCTGTCGCGTGTCGGGATCGGCGGCCTGGGCTGCGATCAGCTCCGTCCCCTCCGCCGGTTCGTAGAGAGAGGGCGCGCGCGACGGGGCCCGCAATTGCGCGAAGGAAAGATCGAAGGTGCGCTGGAGCCATTGGTCGAAGCCGATGAAATAGCGTGCCAGCGGGCCGCCGAGCGAGCTGCGCCAGCGATCGCGGATCGCTTCGGTCGTCGGCGCGTCGCCGCCGGAGGCTTCGGGCGTGGCCTCCCGACCCTGCAGGCGGTTGATGACGGCGTCGAAGACGGCCGCGCCCTCGGCATCCGGCGTCACCACCACGGCATCGGCGCGCTGCGGCCAGGTGGCGCGGACATTGTCGGCGATGCCGATCCGCGGCAGCAGGCCGGCCGGCATCTGGCCGGCGGCGCCGACGATCAGTGCCGGCCTGTCGCCCACGGCCGCTGTCCCGGCGAGGAGATCGACGGCAAGCGGGCGGCTGGCATTGCGGGCAATGCGCGCGAGCAGGGTGGCGGCCGCGCTGAGATTGGCATTGTCCTGGCGGCCCATGACCAGCGCGACGCGGGAGGCGACCGAATAGGGGAAGCCGGTGCCGGCGACGGCCCCGAGATTGGGACTGACGCCGATCTTGGCGAAGTTCGGGATCGAGAGGACGGTGGTGTCGAACAGGGCGAAGCGGCTCTTGCCGGCCAGGGTCGCGCCCGGGCCGCAGGCGAGATCGGACTTGGCCAGCGTCACCGCCTCGATCCAGATCTCGTTGATCCCCGGCCGGAAATGCCGCAGCGGGACCGTGATCGGGAACTGCTGGAGCAACCCACCTGTCGTCGCATTCAGCGGCACGGTTGCCGCGACGTTGCCGTTGACGAAGACCTCGATACGGCTGTCGCCCGGCAGGACCTCCTGCGAATAGGCGCCGTCGAGATAGAGCGTCGCCTCGCCATAGGCATTGGCGTAGAAATCGCCGGGCATCGCGACGATGGCGCGCACCCGCATGCGCCGCCCGGTCGATTCCTGGGTGGGAATGCCGAGCTCGGAGAAGCGGATCGCCTGCTTGTCCGAGATGAAGGGCGCGTCCGGCACGTGCCAGCTCGCGGTCTCCATGGTCTTGCGGTTGATGTTGGCCGGCCGGGCAACGGGCGCGGTCAGGAACTTGGCGATGAGGGCTTCGAGATCGGGCCAGCCTTCGCCGGTGACGAGCAGGAGATCGGTGCTTTTCTGGGGATTCGGGACGAAGCCGACGAAGCTGCGGCCGCCCGCATCGGCCGTCAGTGCCCCGAGCAGCGCGCGCATCTCCTCACTCGTGCCGAGCGCGACGGTCAGCGTGCCCGGCCGGGTGCGGGCGGGCAGTTGCTCGGTCACGCTGACCGCGACCTGCCCGTAGCGCCCGCGCAATGCCAGCGCCTGGGCGACGGCGAGGATGCTGTTCGCGGCGCTCGCGCGCCCGGCGCCGGGCGCGACGATGGCGATCGTCGTCAGCCCGCCTTCATCGGCGCCGATGGCCGGCAGATCGTCGAGGCTTCGCAGGGCGAAGGGCCGGGCGCTCGCATTCCTGAAAGCCAGGCGCGTGCCGGCACCGTCGATGCGCGTCCAGAGCTCATAGGTCGAGCCGACCGTGCAATCGATGCGATGGCGCTGCATAGCCTCGAAGCTGATCGTATTCTGCCCGGTCCGGAGCAGGCCCTTGCGCAAGGCGATGGAGCTGCGCTTCAGGCGGTCGGAGGAGGCGATCGGCATCTCGCTGACGCGCTCGCCATTGATGCGCACCGTCAATCGCGAGGCTTCCGGCATCACCACGAGGGCGTTCTGGAAAGCCACGTCGAGATTCAGATCGGCCGCCGCCTCGTCCTGCGTCAGGTAGAATGCCCAACTGCGGACATCGCTCTCGCCTTCCAGCGTGACGCGCGCCGCCGGCAACAGCGGCTTGAACAGCAGGGCCGAGGCTGGCGTCGGGCTGGTCTCAGGCACCGGAACCGAAGCCGGCGTCGCGGGAGGCACAGGGCTTGCGGGGGTCGGCGCAGGCGGCGCAATCATGAAGGGCGCCGGGCCGGGCTGGACGGGCGGAGGCTCCTGCGCCGGAATCGGCGAGCCGACAAACAGCGCGCAGGATGCGATCGCGGCGAGACGGGCCGGGAAGCGAAGGCGCTTCATTCCGCTGCTCCCGGCCGGGTGGTCGAGCGGGACAGGCGGTAGAGACCGAAGAGATAGGACAGCCCCCGGCTCGTCTGGAAAATGGCGAGGCGCAGGAAGCGCAGCGTCCCATAGATCACACCGGGATTGTGGCGCCGTGCCTTCTGAAACCGGCTCCAGTTCTCGGCATCGGAAAAGGCGAGATCGGCGATGATGCGGCTATGCACCGGCTCCGTCGGCTCGTAGCTGCAGCCCAGCAGCAATCCCTTTTCGTCGGGCACGAGCCGGCGGACGCGCACAGGCAGGGCGCCCCGGGGCATGTCGATCGTGGTCTCGACGGTGATCTCCCCGATCGAACCGACCGGCAGCCTGTCGAATTCCTTCGCCATCACGCGGACGGCGATGCCATCGACGGAGACGTTTTCGGTGACGATCCGGGCCTTGCGCCCGTCGATTGCGATCTCGCCGCGGCGCTTCACGGCGAAGCGCCGCGCGCCGCGCCCTTCCGGCCGCTCCGAGACCACGCCGAGCGCGCAGCCGGCCATCAGCAGGTTGAGGATGTTCCAGAGCCCCACGACAAAAGTGATGTCGGCGTTGTAGGGCTCCGTGATGATGCGCCAATAGGTGGCGACGAGGCCGAGCGTGAGCACGGCGAAGATGATGAAGAACGGCCGGCCGAGTTCGGAGACGCGCCTTGTCTCGAGGGATTCGTTCTTGGCCGTGACCTTGAAGGTCGGCTTGGTCGGGTTGATGAGCACCGAGACCACGGCCGGCAGCAGGTAGACCGACTGGATGAACTCGTAGAGCTCCGAGATCCACGGCCAGCGATAGCGGCCATAGAGGTAGTTCTGCATCATCAGGTTCACGACCATGTAGCTCAGCACATAGGCGATGAACTCCGCGCCGGAGGCGGTGAAGATCTCCAGGCCGAAGAACAGGTAGAACAGGGGCGCGACCAGGAAGGTCAGGCGCGCGAAGGGGAAGAGCCAGAACAGCGCCGACGAGGAGTAACAGAGCCGCTGCGGCAGCGAGAGGCCGCGCTTGAACATCGGGCGGTGGAACATGAGGATCTGCATCATGCCCTGTGCCCAGCGCGAGCGCTGGCCGATGAAGCTGGTGAAGGTCGCCGGCTGAAGCCCCGCGATCAACGGCTTGTCGACATAGACGCTGTGCCAGCCGGTGGCGTGCAGCGTGATCGCGGTCTCCGCATCCTCGGTGATGCTGCGTCCGGAGAAGCCGTTGGTGGTTTCAAGCGCCGCGCGCCGGAGTACGGCGGCCGAGCCGCAGAAGAACGAGGCGTCCCATTTGTCGAGGCCGCGCTGGATGATGCCGTAGAACATCTCGTTCTCGGACGGCATCGAGCGGAAGGTCTGGAGATTGCGCTCCAGCGGGTCCGGATTGATGAAGAAATGCGGGGTCTGGACCAGGAAGAGTTTTGGGTCCTGCCCGAAATAACCGATCGTCTCGGTCAGGAAGCTGCGGGCCGGGGCATGGTCGGCGTCGAAGACGACGATCAGTTCACCCTGCGAGTTGGCGATGCCGTTGTTGAGATTGCCGGCCTTGGCGCTGAGATTGCGCTCGCGTGTGAGATAGGTGACGCCGAGCCCTTCGCAGAGCTTCGTCAGCGTCGCGCGGCGCTCGCGGGCGGCGCTGGCCGCGGCGAAGTCGTCGGCGTTGCATTTCTCGTCGGTGCCGCCGTCGTCGAGCAGGAAGATGTTCAGGCGCCCTGCCGGGTAGTCCATCGCCAGCGCCGCCGCGAGCGTCGTCGCGAGCATCTCGGGCTCTTCGTTGTAGGTCGGCACGAAGACGTCGACCGTCGGTGCGTTAGCGAGATCGATTGGCGGCGTCTTGCGCTTCGGCAGCGGCATCGCCACGACGAAGAGGCTGAGGCCCAGCATGCCGATATTGTAGAGTTCGGCGAGGTAGACGATCAGCCCCGGGATGAAATCCTCGAGCTGGTTGACTGGCGGCAAGGTGCTGGTCGTGCGCCAGTAGACGTAGCGCAGCACCATCGCGGTGCCCAAGCCGAGCGCGATCAGGCGCCAGACGCCGTAGGGCCGCAGGAACTTCAGCACCATCATCGCGCCCACCACGATGGCTCCGGCGATCAGATGCGCCTGCAGGCTGATCGGCAAGGCGACCAGCGCGATAACGACCATCGCAGTGACGGCCCAGAAGATGACGTAGCTCGCTGTTCGCATCGGGCTCTCGGCAATCCGGGTTGGTTCAGGGCGCGGGCGGCGGCGGGACGGTGGGGTATCCTTCAAGCGGCTTGGTCGGGATCGGATCGGAGGCCTGCGGCTCCGCGGGCACCGCGCTGCGCCGGCGCTCCGGCCGCGGACGGACGGCTTGCGGGCGCTGTGGGGCCTCGCCAAAGGAAGACTGGGGCGCCTGTGGATAGATCGGGGCGCCGGCCTGGCCGAGTTCAGGCGCCGGCGCGGGCGCATCGCCGATCGGATTCCAGCCGGGGCGCTTCAGCTTGACGTTGAACGCGTAGTCATAGGCCAGGCGCAGAAGCGAGGCCTCGGTCATGGCGGGGTCGCAGACGCGCAGGCGCACCGAGATCATGCCCGATTTCGGGCGAAAGAGACTGTCCTTGCCCGCCAGTCTTTGCCAGGCGTAGAGGCAGGCCTCGCCGCCGGTGCCGCGACCGACGGCATAGCCGAATGGACCGTAACCGTTCTGGACAAACACGGCGGAGGGCGCCATCGCGACACCGGGAAGACGCTCCTCCATCTCCTTGCCGATGGCGAAGTCGTCGATGCCGGGATCCTTCAGCAGGTTGCCCTCGACGCCGGCAGCCTCGGGAACATCCGCGGCCGTGAAGAAAGCGACATGGATCGCGTTCTCTCCCGGCGTCCGGCCACGGGTTGCCAGGGAGACTGTCTGCGAGACGGCGTTCTCATAGGTTCTCTGGATGACACCGGTCACAGGCAGGCTGCCGGAAGGAGGCAACGCCAGGGCGCGGCCCACGTCGACGGTGATCGCGCGCGAGGCCGACACGAGTTCATCGCTCGACAACCGCTGCTCGCCGCAGCCCGCGAAGACGAGAGGCAGCCCGCATGCCGCGAGCACCCCCGCGAGAGGCCGGAACAAGCCACGGAGCCTGTTGGAAGACATCCGATCGATGAAGCTCAAGGCCCTCATAGGCACGCGTGCCGATGTCGGTACAGCATCGTCATGTCTTCACCATCGGTTAACGCCGGTTAACGAGCGGTTACTCTCGCCGACGGAGCGCGCTGAGGCACCCGCGCATACTTGCAACCTCCAGTACAAGTGATTCGCGAGGTTATTCCAACCTGCGGTTGGATAAATGTTGTCATCATCAGGAAACGAGCGATCTCGACCACCATCGAGGGCAAGCAAGGACTTGCCGCCACGACCGGTCGGTGCGGCCCTGATCATGCCTCGCCGGCAGAAAGGTCCGAATGGTGCGACTTTCAGGGTGTCCGTGCCATTGGCCGGCAGGAGCGGCGATGGCTGAGACCCCGCCGCGCGCTCCGCCGCCCGTCAACCCTTGCTGTCGCGATCCTCGATCTGGGAGACGTGATTGAGCGCGATGACCCACTTGTTGTCGCGCTTGCGCATCAGGCGCGTGTTGACGCCGGTCTGGTTGCCGGCGGCGCGCACCAGCCTGTAATCGCTGATCAGTTGGGCGGCATCCGGCGCCAGCATCTCGACGCGGATATTCGTGAAGGCGAGCTGCCCTTGCGAACCGGGCGCGCCGCCATAATCGGCGATGTAATGGTCGAGCGTCGCCTGCCAGTCCTTCTGGATGCGCCCGCGCGAGACGAAGACGACATCGGGATTGGCGAAGCCCGCCATGTAGCCATGGAAGTCGCCGCGGTTCCAGGCCGCCTGCATGGTGGCGATCATTGTGCGGATGGCATCCACGTCGGCCGCATCGGACATGTCGTATTTCCTTTCAGGAGGTGGTTGCAGCGACGGTTTCGTCTTCCTGCCGCTGCCGCCGGCTCAGGACTTCCTGCGCTGCCGAGACGAGATGGCGGCGCAGCGCGCTTTCGGCGGCCTTGGCGTCCTGATCCAGAATCGCATCGACGATCCGCTGGTGCTCGCGGCAGGACTGCTTGATCCGCCCCTTGTCCTTGAGCTGGAACTTGCGGAACGGCGCCAGTTTCAATCGGAGGGTCTGGGCGACGGCGATCAGGTCGCTGTTGTGGCTGCCCTGGAAAAGCAGGTTGTGGAACCGCGTGTTGAGGTCGTTGTAGGTGTCGTTGTCGCCCTCTTCGGCGAGCACGTTCATCCGGCGGTGCAGACTTTCGAGTTCGCCGCGTTCGCTCATCGTCATCCGATGCGAGGCCAGCCGGCCGCATGTCGCTTCAAGCTCGGCCATCGCCTCGAACATCTCGTCGATGCGCTCCGCCGAGATCTGCGTCACGACCACGCCCTTGAAGGGTTCGCGCTCAGCCCATCCTCGCCCGCACAGGATATGCAATGCCTCGCGGACAGGTGTGCGCGAGACGCCGAACTGCAGGGCGATCGATGCTTCGTCGAGCCGTGCGCCGGCAGGAAACGCGCCGTTGATGACAGCCTCTTCGAGCTGTTCAGCGATGAAATCGCTGCGACTTTTCCGGGTGGCGGCGGATATCTCCGACATCGATCGCTCCTCTGCTCACACGTCGACCAATCCAGAGACCACCATCGCGATCGCGTCTGAAGATTACACAATCCTATTGCATTGTGGACAAATAATATACAAAAAGGTGCCGCCGCATCTGTGATGCGGCACGCCTTCCCGAGGCCTGCCTACACTCTCGCGCGACATCCAGCCTTTCCGGCACCCTTCTCAGGTGGCTGCAAACGGCTGGAATTGAGGAACTGCCATGACATTCACGACGCGACCGGAACTCAGGGGCACATTCGGGGCGGTGTCCTCGACCCACTGGCTGGCTTCGACCGTCGGCATGTCCATCCTGGAAAAGGGGCACACGGCTTTCGACGCGGCGGTCGCCACCGGCTTCGTCCTCCAGATCGTCGAGCCGCATCTCAACGGCCCTGCCGGCGAAGTGCCGATCATCGTCACGCCGGCCGGCGCCGAGACGCCGATCGTGATCTCCGGCCAGGGCCCCTCGCCGTCCGGGGCGACCGTCGCCTATTTCAAGGGCCTCGGCCTCGACATCATTCCGGGCACCGGCCTGCTCGCCGCCTGCATCCCCGGCGCCTTCGGCGCCTGGCTGACCCTGCTGCGCGACTACGGCACGGCCGAACTCGAGGACGTGCTCGCACCGGCGATCTACTACGCCCGTACCGGCCATCCGCTGGTGCCGCGCATCGCCCGGACGATCGGCGAAATGCGCGAGCTTTTCGAAACCCACTGGCCGAGCTCGGCTGAGCTGTACTTGCCCGGCGGCGTCGCGCCCCAGTCCGGCAAGCTGTTCCGCAATCCGCAGATCGCGGCGCTCTACCAGCAGATTCTGGATCACGCGAAATCCGGCAAGAACCGGGAGGCACGCATCAATGCGGCTCTCGACTTCTGGTATCGCGGGCCGGTCGCCGAGCGGATCGAGAAGTTCTGCGCGACGGAGGAGGTCTGGGACGTCTCGGGCCGCCATCACAAGGGCCTGATCACCGCCCAGGACATGGCCGATTACCAGCCGGTGGTCGAGAAGCCGGTCTCCGTGACCTATGGCGACTACGAGGTCTTCAAATGCGGGCCGTGGTCGCAAGGCCCCGTGCTGCTGCAGATGTTGCAGATCCTCAAGGGCACCGATATCGCCGATCTCGACCCGATGAGCGCCGATTTCGTCCATCTCGTCGTCGAGGCGACCAAGCTCGCGATGGCCGATCGCGATTCCTGGTATGGCGACAATTCCGACGTGCCGATCAAGGCGCTGCTCTCCTCCGGCTATGCCGACATCCGGCGCGCGCTGATCACGGGAGCGGCGTCGATGGAGGTGCTGCCCGGCACACCCGATGGCCGCAATCCAAACCTGCCGCCGCTGCGCAAGGTCGGCACCATCGCGCAGCCTGGCCTCGGCGGCGGCGAGCCGACCGTCCGCGAGGCCAAGCTGCCGAACGACAGGCAGGGCGAGCCGGCATTGACCCGCGAAGGCGCGCAGCGCGGCGACACCGTGCAGGTGAGCGCCGTCGATCGCTGGGGCAACATGGTCTCGGCGACGCCGTCGGGCGGCTGGTTCCAGTCGAGCCCCGTCATTCCCGGCCTCGGCTTCAGCCTGACCACGCGCGCGCAGATGTTCTGGCTAGAAGAGGGGCTGAACTCGACCCTGGCGCCGTCGAAGCGGCCGCGCACGACCCTGACGCCATCCACCGTCTATCGCGACGGCAAGCCCTACATGGCCTTCGGCACGCCCGGCGGCGACCAGCAGGACCAGTGGCAGCTCATCATGCTGCTGCGCCATCTGCACAAGGGCATGAATCTGCAGGAAGCGATCGATGCTCCATCCTTCCACACCGACCATCTCGCCTCATCCTTCTGGCCGCGCGAGATCAGCTACGGCGCCGTGACGCTCGAATCCCGCTTCCCGGAGGCGGTTCGCGAGGACCTGGCGGCGCGGGGGCACAAGATCACGGTCGGCGACGCCTGGTCGGAAGGGCGTCTCTCGGCGGTCGCGCGCGAGATGGACGGGGACGTGCAGCTCATCAAGGCCGGCGCCAATCCACGCGGCGTCCAGGGTTACGCGGTCGCCCGCTGATCGCGCAGTCGGCACATAAGGACAGAAGAGGGGAATACCGATGAAACCAGCATTGCTCGCTCTCGCCGCGGCCCTTGCCCTCGGCAACCTCGCGGTAACGGCGGCTCCCGCCACCGCTCAATCCGTTCTGAAGATCGGCCTGCAGGACGATCCGGATACGCTCGACCCTGTCTCCAACTGGAGCTTCGTCGGCCGCCATGTCCTGCAGTCGCTTTGCGACAAGATCGTCGACATCGACGACACCGGCAAAATCATCCCAATGCTCGCGGAAAGCTGGGAATGGAGTCCGGACAGCACCGTGCTGACGCTGAAGCTGCGCAAGGACGCCGTCTTCCATGACGGCACGCCGGTGGACGCCGCGTCGATCAAGTACAATCTGGAGCGTGCGCTCACCTCCGGCATCTCGCGCCGCAAGGCCGAGATCAGCGCGATCAAGACCGTCGAGGCCGTCGATGCAACGACCGTCAAGATCAACCTCAAGGAGCCGTCGGTTCCGCTGCTCGCCGCGCTCAGCGATCGCGCCGGCATGATCATCAGCCCGGCGGCGGGCGCCAAGCTCGGTGACAAGTTCACCGATGCGCCGGTCTGCTCCGGCCCCTACAAATTCCTGGAGCGCATTGTCCAGGACCGCATCGTCCTCGAGAAGTTCCCGCAATATTATGATGCGGCGAAATATCAATTCGACCGCCTGATCTATCGCGGTATGCCGGATTCCAACGTCCGCCTGCTCAACCTGCGCTCCGGCCAGCTCGACTTGATCGAGCGCCTGGCCGCAACCGACGTCGAAGCGGTCAAGAAGGACAAGGCGCTCGCTGTCGATCCCGTGGTCGGCCTCGGCTATTACGGCATCACCTTCAGTATCGGCGGCGACGGCGCCAATCTCGACGCCGGCAAGAAGGCCGCGATCCGCGAAGCCTTCAGCCTCGCGATCGATCGCCAGGCGATCAGCAATGTCGTCTTCGACGGCCAGGCCAGCACCGGCAACCAGCCGTTCCCGCCGTCCAGCCCGTTCTACGACAAGACCTTCCCGGTCCCGGCCCGTGACCTCGCCGCCGCCAAGAAGAAGATGGCCGAGGCTGGCGTGAAGTCGGTCGATCTCGAACTGCTGGTCCCCACCGATGCCGAGCGCCAGCAGGTCGCCCAGCTCATCCAGGCGATGGTGCAGGAGATCGGCATCAAGGTCTCGATCAAGCCGACCGAATTGATGACGCTGCTCGACATCGCCCGCCAGGGCAAGTTCCAGGCCCATCTCGTCGGCTGGAGCGGCCGTGTCGACCCCGACCTCAACGTCACGCCGATGCTCTCCTGCGGCGCCGCGACGAACGACGCCAAGTATTGCAACGAGCAGCTCGACGCGATCCTGGCGAAGGCCCGCTCGCTCGGCGACGTCGAGGCGCGCAAGGCCGAATACGCCAAGGCGACCGCGATCCTGCTCAAGGACCTGCCGATCGTCTATCTCTACCACTCGCAATGGATCTTCGCGCACAACTCGGCGCTCACCGGCTTCAAGCCGGCGCCGGACGGCATCATCCGCCTGACTAATGTCAGCCGCAAGAAGTAAGCCGGCATCGGGGCCGCGATGAACAGCTCGTCCCCGATCCATCCAGATTCCGGGCGCATCCGCGCCCGGGGCTGCCCGCACATCGACTTATCCGTGAAATGCCTCTGCCAACGCTCGAAAAAGCTGCGACCGGCTCCCGAAGCCACGGTCGCTCCTCCGGGCCTGAGCAGGACGGGCGCTTGAACCATGACGACATTGATCGCCCGCCGCCTCGCGCAGCTCGTGCCGACAGTCCTGCTGCTGTCGATCATCATCTTTTCGCTGCAGCATCTCCTGCCGGGCGATCCCGCACTGGTGCTCGCCGGCGAGAATCCGGACGAAGCGACGCTCGCCGCCATCCGCGCCCAGTATCATCTCGATCAGCCGCTGATCGTCCAGTACCTCTACTGGCTGAAGGGCGTGGCGACGGGCGATCTCGGCGAATCCATGCGCCATAACCGCCCCGTGCTCGAGCTGATCCTGCTCAAGCTGCCGGTGACGCTGCAGCTCGCGGTGATGGGCATCTGCATCGCGCTCGTGGTCGGCATCGCGGCCGGCGTGATCTCGGCACTGCGCCATAACAGCACGATCGACTACGCGACCAATATCGCGTCGCTCGCCGGCATTTCGGTGCCAAACTTCTGGCTCGGCATCATGCTGATCCTGTTCTTCTCGGTCTATCTCGGCTGGCTGCCGGCTTCCGGCTTCGTCAGCCCCTGGGAAGACCTGAGGATGAACCTCGCCACCACGATCATGCCCGCCTTCGTGCTCGGCACCGGGATCGCCGGCGTCATCATGCGCCATACCCGTGGGGCGATGCTCCAGGCCCTCAGCAGCGACTATGTCCGTACCGCACGCGCCAAGGGGCTCAACGAACGTACCGTCGTGCTCAAGCACGCGATGCGAAACGCGCTGACGCCGATCATCACGCTGGGTGCGCTGGAATTCGGCGCGCTTCTGTCCGGCGCGGTGCTGACCGAGCAGATCTTCACGATCCCGGGCTTCGGCAAGCTGATCGTCGATGCGGTCTTCACCCGCGACTATCCGGTGGTGCAGGGCGTCGTGCTCGTGACCTCGCTGTTCTACATCATCCTCAATCTGCTGGCCGACATCGGATACATCCTCGTCAACCCGAGACTGAGAAGCTGACACCCGTGTCGACGATGACGAAAATCACCCCTTCGGCCAATCCCTTGACCAATCTCTTCCGCGACCCGCTCTGGCAGCGCCTGGCGAAGCGCAAGAGCGCGCTGGTCGGGCTCGCGGTCGTGCTGTTCATGGTATCCGTAGCCATCTTCGCGCCGCTGCTCGCGCCCTATGACCCAACCGCCCAGAGCTGGACGGCCGTACGCAAGGCTCCCTCCGTTGCGCATTGGTTCGGGACCGACGAAGCCGGCCGCGATATCCTGTCCCGCATCATCTGGGGCGCCCGCGCCTCCCTGATGGCAGGCCTGACCTCGGTCGGCATCGCCATGGCCATCGGCGTGCCGCTCGGGCTCGCCGCAGGCTTCCTCGGCGGCTTCGTCGACGGCTTCATCAGCCGCTTCACGGATGCGATGCTCGCCTGCCCGTTCCTCATCCTCGCGATCGCGCTCGCCGCCTTCCTGGGGCCGAGCCTGACGAATGCGATGCTGGCGATCGGCATCACCGCCACGCCGTTCTTCATTCGCCTGACGCGCGGCCAGGTCCTGTCGATCAAGGGCGAGGACTATGTCGAGGCGGCGCGTGCCATGGGCAATCCGCAATGGCGCGTCGCAGCGCGGCATATCCTGCCCAACATCCTGCCGCAGCTCATGGTCCAGGCGACGCTGACCATCGCGATGGCGATCATCGCGGAAGCCAGCATGTCCTTCCTCGGCCTCGGCCTTCAGCCGCCGGCGCCATCCTGGGGCTCGATGCTGAACTCGGCGCAGCGCTTCCTCAGCAACGCGCCCTGGATGGCGCTCTGGCCGGGCATCGCCATTTTCGCGACGGTCCTGTCGTTCAACCTGCTGGGCGACGGCCTGAGGGACGCTCTCGATCCGCGCTCGCGCTGATCGGCGCGAAAGGGCGGGCCCGAGCGCTCGCGCTCAGGCTCGGACCTTCCGCTCGCCGAGCCAGGCCTTTGAGTGAAGTTTAAGCCAAGCGTCTTTTTGAGGGACCGCGAAGGATGCCGCGCGCTGGACGAGCCTGCTCGACGATCAGGCCAAGATCGTCACCAGCCGCTTGGGCACGACGCGCTTCCGCGTCGCCGGCACGGCGGAGTTCAACGGCTACAACAAGGATATCCGGGCCGCGCTCATCGAGCCCCCGATCGCCTGGTGCCGCGAGCAGTTCCCGAAGACGAGTACGAGGCAGGTGGTCCCCTGGGCGGGGTTGAGGCCGATGATGCCGGACATGGTTCCGCGCGTCATGCCCGGCCGCAATCCGCGGGTGTTCTACAACACGGGCCACGGCCATCTCGGCTGGACCTTGTCGGCAGCGACCGCCGACGCCGTCGGCGCACTGTCGCGCAGCGCCCCAACAGCCCGTCATAGAACTGGCCTTCGGCACGGGCCGGCCGGCATCCCCGGCTGGCCCATCCGTCCCGCTATCAACGCCGTCGGCGCTTTGCCGGCTCCTTGCCGCCGGCCTTGCTCAGGTCGAGCGCGACGCGCCTGACGGAGATATCATCGGGGTCGAGCGTGATCTCGAAGCCCAGGTCGCGACAGAGCGCCAGCATCGGTCCATTCTCCGCCAGGACCTGGCTATGGACGCGCTGCAGCGTCTCGGCCTTGGCCCAATCGATGATCAGCTTCATCAGCGCGCGGCCGAGCCCGATGCCCTTGAGGTCGGAGCGCAGGAGGATCGCATACTCGGCCTCGACATGGCCGGGGTCGGCATGCAGGCGAACTGCGCCGGCCGCATCGCCACTGCCCTCTTCGATCGCGATGAAGGCGATCTCCCGGGCATAGTCGAGCTGGGTCAGGCGCGCGAGGAAGGCGTGGCTGAACGATTTCAGCGGCGCGAAGAAGCGCAGGCGCAGGTCTTCCGCCGTGACCCGGGACAGCATCGCGCCGATCAGGACCTCGTCCTCCGGCTTCATCGGGCGGATGAGGAAGCGCTTCTCACCGAGCGCGAGCTGCGAGGTCCAGTTGCCGGGATAGGGCCGGATCGCCGGGCGGCGGCGGCGCGCCGGGTCCGGCTCCAGCACGACGCGCGCATCGACCGCGATGGCGCCATTGGCATCGGCGAGAATCGGGTTGAGGTCCATCGCGCGGATCTGCGGCAGCGCCGAGGCGATATTGCCGAGCGCCACCAGCACGGCGGCGATCGCGCGCCGGTCCGCTGCGGGCACGTCACGATAGGCGGCCAGGATGCGGGAAACCCGCGTCCTGGCGATCAGGCCCTCGGCCGACGCGAGGTCGAGCGGCGGCAGCGCCACATGCGTATCGGCGATCAGCTCGGCAGCGGTGCCGCCGCGCCCGAAGACGATGACCGGGCCGAAGCAGGGATCGACGGAAAAGCCGGCGATCAATTCGCGCGCCTTGGCGCGGTGCGCCATCGGCTGCACCATGAAACCCGCCAGACGCGCGTCAGGCCGCAACTCCCGGAGGCGCTCGGCCATCCGGGCGGCGGCTTCCCTGACAGCACCCTCGTTGGCGAGGTCGAGTTCGACGCCGCCGACATCCGATTTATGCGCGATGTCGGACGAGACGATCTTGAGGGCGACGGTGCGGCCCCCCGCGAACTGCGCCCTCGCAGCTTCGGCGGCAGCCTCCGCATCCGCCGCGATGACGAGGCCGATTGCCGGAATCCCGAACAGGGCAAGGAGCAGCGCCACCTCGTCCGGTTCGAGCCAGGCTCGGCCCTGCGCGATCGCCCGCTCGACCAGCGCGGTGGCGGCGTCGAAATCCGGCTGATCGTCTTCGTCGAGCACGGGCGGCGTCGCCATCAATTCCTTGAGCAGGCGGGCATGTCGCGTCAGGTGCTGGAAGCCGAGGATCGCGTCCTGCTCCGTCGCGAAAGACGGGATGCCGGCGGCCGCGAAAATCCCCGCCATCTCCTCGCCGCCGCCGACCCAGACCGCCAGCACCGGCTTGGATGCCGGCCCGGTCGAGCGCGCCTTAGCCAGGGCGCGCGCGCAATCGGCGGCATCGTCCGGCGCGAGCGGGGCATTGAGTGCCAGGACGGCGTCGACGTCGCTCTCGGCCAGCAGGCGAACAGCGGCCTCGCGATAATCCTGCGCCGTCCGAACGATCACGGGCTCCCTGAGCTGGCGGTCCGCGCCGCCCACTTGTCGCAATCGGGCGGCGGCCAGGGCCGCAAGCCCTTCGCCATTGCTGACGATCGCCAGCCGGCCGGCATCGGCGGCGCGCGCCCGTCCGAGCGTCTCGGCGGCAGCGAAGAGCTCGTCGAGATCGCTGACCCGGAGCAAGCCGGCCCGGTGGAAGGCGGCATCATGCGCGGCGTCGCTGGTGACGATCAACGCCGAATGCGTCAGGGCCGGCCAGGGTGGCTCGAGACGCGGCGGCCTCAGGACCAGCACGGGTTTCAGCCGTGCAGCGGCGCGGGCCGACGAGAGGAAGCGCGCGGCATCGCTGACGTCGTCGATTGCCAGCAGGATCGTCCGGGTTGCCGGGTCGGCGCCGAAATGATCGAGGCAATCGGCGATATCGATATCGGCGCCCTCGCCCAGGACCACCGCCCCCGCGAAGCCGATCCCGCGCCCGGCCGCCCAGGCGAGAATGCCGGCCGCCACCGAATTGGATTGCGCGATCAAAGTCAGCGAGCCCGACGCGAGATGCACCGGAACGGCCGTCGCATTGAGGCCGAGACGGGGCGCGGCGAGGCCGAGCGAGGACGGCCCGATCAGGCGCAAGCCCGCGGCTCGCGCTGCTTTCCGCAGCCGCTCGGCATCGGCCGCAGCGCCGCCGGGCACGAGGAGACCGGCATATCCGCGCCCGGCCGCCGCCGCCAGCACCTGTTCCGCGACCGCAGCCGGAGCGATGAGGAGGTCGGAGGGCGGCAGCGCTGCAAGACCGCTCGCATCTGGCAGCACCGTGAGCGCGCCGCGATAGGGCTCCGAACGGATCTGTGCCACCAGCACATCGGTCTCGGGCGTGCCGGCGATGGCCGTCACCGTCATGGGTTCAAGCGCACGTCTGAGCAGGGCGAGCGTCATCGATCGGCCATTTCCGTCCTAGGCAAGATCAGCAGACGCGATTCTCCGCGATCAAGCCAGACATGTTCCAGGGGCGCCCGGTCCGTCCATCGAGACATCCCGGGCGTTTTCGCTTGAGCTTCGGCCCCGCTTCCCCTGCGAGCGGAGCGTGTTACAGGAGCCCATGGTCGCACGCCTTACCCTCGTCGGGGTCACGACAATCCGGCAGGAGATCAAGAAGAGCCGCTTCATCGCGGTCGCCGGTCCGGTTGCCGGCGAGGCGGCGGCCAGGAATTTCATCGCCGCGCAGTCCGATCCGGCGGCCAATCACAATTGCTGGGCCTGGCGCTTCGGGCAGAACTATCGCTTCAACGACGATGGCGAGCCGAGCGGCACCGCCGGCAAGCCGATCCTCGCGGCCATCGACGGGCAAGGGCTCGACGGTGTCGTCGTGGTCGTCACGCGCTGGTTCGGTGGCGTCCTGCTGGGCAGCGGCGGATTGATCCGGGCTTATGGCGGCAGCGCCGCCCAGTGCCTGCGCGAGGCCGAGAAGCTGCCACTGATCGAGACGATCTCGGCCGCGATCACTTGCGGCTTCGGCGATCTGGCGCTCGTGGGAGCGCGGCTCGGCGCGCTGCCCGGCGTGACGATCGGCGACCAGGCTTTCACCGATGCCGGTGCCGTGCTGTCGGTCTCCGTCCCGAAGGCCGAAGCCGATGACATCGCACGGCTGGTGACGGATCTCACCAGCGGCCGCGCCGTAATCGACTGGAACGCCTAGCGCATTCGTTGCAGCAGCACCGCCTGTCGGGATAATCACGGAGTTCGCGGCGATCCCGGAGCGACGAGCGCATGAATCGCTATCCGATGTTCAACCCGCAGGTGCTGATCAGCTTCGTCGCGGTCTGCGAAACCCTGAGTTTCACGCGCGGAGCGGACCGCGTCTCGCTTTCGCAATCCACCGTCAGCCTGCAGGTCAAGCGCCTGGAGGACCTGCTCGGCTGCCCGTTGCTGGAACGCTCCTCGCATCAGGTCCAGCTCACCGAGGAGGGCGAGCGGCTGCTGAGTTATGCGCGCCGGATCATCGCCCTCAACGAGGAGGCGCATGACGCGCTGACCGACGTCTGGCGGGACGGCGTGCTGCGGCTGGGCATGCCCGAGGATTTCGCCGTGCCGACCATCGACCTGCTCGCCGATTTCGGCCGGCAGCATCCGCATCTCAGGCTCGATGTCAGCAGCGGCCTGAGCGCCGATCTGCGCAGCGCCTATGAGCGCGAGGAACTCGACCTCGTGCTGGTGAAGCAGCGGCGCGGGCAGCCGCCCCGTGCCGCAAGGCGCGAGCCCCTGCTCTGGCTCGACAGTCTGGCGCATCCGGCGATCGAACGCGCGCCCATATCGCTTGCGATGTTTCCGCTCGGCGGGCTCTATCGCGATGAGCTGTGCCAGGCCGTCGATGCCCTCGGCATGCGCTGGCGCATCGGCTATTGCAGCGGCAGCCTTGCCGCGCTGGCCGCCGCCTCTGCCGCAGGGCTCGGCATGACCCTTCTGCCCGCGAGCTGCCGCCTGCCCGGTCACAGGGTTCTCGGCGCGGCCGAGGGCTTCGCCGAGATCACCGATTTCGAGCTCGCGCTCTATCACCGCGACGACGCCCCGGTCGCGACCGCGATTCTGGCCGAGCGGCTCATCGCCTATTGTCATCTGGAGCCGTGAAGGCCGCCAGCATTGCCAGTCGCAATCGCCAGCATTGCCAAATATCGCTGCCAAAAGACCGGGTTCGGGCTTATGGCGTCCGCAACAGTCACAAGGAGGCGGCGACCATGGAACTGGCACATCATCAGAGCAGGCGTTCATTCATCGGCCGGACGGGTGGCCTCGCCACCGCCTGCGCCGTGATGGCGGGCCTTCCCGGCGGGGCTGCCAAGGCGCAGCCGGCCGCGGCCCAGTCCGCTTCCGCCAAGCCTGTGGCCAAGACCGGCATGCGCGCTCCGACCGAGCAGCACTATCTCCTGAGCAATGTCCGGCTCGAGGAAGGCTTCGTCTATGACGGCGAGGTCGTGACGGGCACGCGCTCGGGCCTCCACACCCTCGAGATCAAGGCCGGCAAGATCGCCGCGATCCATGCGGCCGACGCCACGCTGCCCGCAGGCGTGCCGAGCTATGAGGCTCATGGCCAGCTCGCCCTGCCCGCGATGCGCGACATGCACATCCATCTCGACAAGACCTTCTACGGCCGCGCCTGGCAGGCGCCGCTGCCGCGGCAGGGCAAAACCATCCTCGACATGATCGCCCGCGAGGAGAAGCTGCTCCCGCAATTGCTGCCGGACTCGCAAGCGCATGCCGAGCAGCTCATCGCCCTGCTCCATTCCAAGGGCACCACGGTCGCTCGCAGCCACTGCAATATCGACCCGGTCAGCGGGCTGAAGAGCCTGGAGAACCTGAAGCGCGCCCTGGAGAAGCATCGCGACGACTTCTCTTGCGAGATCGTCGCCTTCCCGCAGCATGGCCTGCTGCTCTCGAAGGTCGACAAGCTGATGCGCGAGGCGATGAGCATGGGCGTCGCCTATGTCGGCGGGCTCGACCCGACCAATGTCGACGGCGCGACGGAGAAGTCGCTCGACGCGATGTTCCAGATCGCGCTCGACACCGATACCGGCGTCGACATCCACCTGCACGAATCGAGCCCGGCCGGCGTCGCCGCGATCCAGTATATGATCGCCACCGTCGAGAAGAACCCGGCCTTGCGCGGCAAGGTCACGATCAGCCACGGCTTCGCACTGGCCACGATGTCGCCGGGCGCCCTCGACGAAGCCGCCACGCGCATGGCCGCGCAAGGCATGAGCGTCGCCTCGACGGTGCCGCTCGGCGCCTCGACGATGCCGCTGCCGCAACTCAGCGCGAAGGGCGTCTTCGTGATGACCGGCACCGACAGCGTCACCGACCACTGGTCGCCCTTCGGCCGCGCCGACATGCTGGAAAAGGCAAATCTCTACGCGCAGCTCTATCGCGGCAGCGACGAGTTCCGCCTGTCCCGCGCGCTGGCGATCGCGACCGGCGGCGTGCTCCCGCTCACCGACAAGGGCGAACGGGCCTGGCCCAAGGCCGGCGACTCCGCCGATTTCACGCTGGTCCCGGCGAGCTGCTCGGCCGAGGCCGTAGCTCGTTTGCCGGAGCGCAGCGCGACCTTCCATCGCGGCCGCATGGTCTTCGGCGGCACCGGAGCCGCCTGACGCAGCCGTCAGAGCTCGGCGAAGCGGCCGGCGCACGCGCCGGCCTCTAGACCGGGTTGCGGAGCTGTCCGATTTGGGCAATCCAGGCGCGAGCGGGGAGGCCCCATGGAATCGAGCATCGTTCTTGTCGTCGCTGGCCTGCTTGCCGGCGCGTTGAACTCCGTCGCCGGCGGCGGGACGTTCATCTCGTTTCCCGCTCTGGTCTGGATCGGGGTGCCGCCGATCATGGCGAATGCCACGGCGACGCTTGCCGCGCTCCCCGGCTATATCGGCGGCGCCTGGGGCTTCCGGAAGGATATCCGCGCCAGCGGGCCGATCAGCCTAGCCTGGACGATCGCGATGGCCGCGCTGGGCGGGCTGCTCGGCGCGCTCCTGCTGCTGGTCACGTCGAAGGAGACCTTCTCGGCGCTGGTGCCCTGGCTGCTGCTCGGTGCGACCCTGATCTTCGCCGCCGGCCCGGCCCTCGTAAGCCGCGTGCTGCGCAATGGTGGCGGGCTGCCGAAGCTGCCGGCCCTGCTGCTGTTGCTGGCCGTCTCGATCTATGGCGGCTATTTCAATGGCGGCCTCGGCATCATGCTGCTCGCGGCCTTCGGCTTCGTCGGGCTGACCAACCTGCACGAGATGAATGGGCTGAAGAGCCTGATGTCGGCGGTTCTCTCGGCGGTTTCCGTCGCGACCTATTCCGTCGCCGGGCTGATCGACTGGCGCTCTGCGCTCGTGCTCGGCGTGTCCTGTGCGCTCGGCGGCTTCGTCGGGGCGCATCTGGCGCGGCGCATCACCAACATGCGCGCACTGCGCATCTTCATCACATTGATCGGGCTCGGGATGGCGGCAGCCTTCTTCATGGCCTGAGCGCCCAATCCAGCACCCGCACGACATGCACGGCCTCGCGCTGCGCGCCATCATGGATCTGGTGGCGGCAGCTCGTGCCATCGGCGACCACGAAATCGTCGGCACCGGCCTTGCGCACCGCGGGCAAGAGCGAGAGCTCGCCCATCGCCAGCGAAACGTCGATCGTCCTGGCGCCATAGCCGAAGGCGCCGGACATGCCGCAGCAGCTCGACTCGATCGGCTTGACCTCCAGGCCCGGCACCGCCCGCAGCGTCTTCTCCACCGCCCCCATCGCGTCGAACGCCTTCTGGTGGCAATGTCCGTGCAGATGCGCGACGCGGCCGCCCTGATCGCCAAGCGGGAGCGTCGTTCTGCCCGCCTCCATGTCGCCTGCCAGCAATTCCTCGATCAGCAGCGCCGATTTCGCCAGGGGCTCGACCTCAGCCTTGGGCAGCAGCGCCGCGAACTCATCGCGAAAACTCATCAGGCAGGAAGGTTCGAGCCCGACGATTCGCGCACCCTTCGCCACGAAGGGCGCCAGCGCATCGACCGTCCGCCGCGCCTCGGCCCGCGCCTCATCGACCAGTCCGGCCGAGAGGAAGGTGCGTCCGCAGCATAGCGGCCGACCTCCGTCCTTCGCTGCAACACGGTGCAGGCGATAGCCGCCAGCCTCCAGAACGCGTTCGGCCGCTTCTAGATTCTCGCGCTCGAAATAGCGGTTGAACGTGTCGCCGAAGAGCACGATGTCGCGGCCGTCGCCTTTGACCGCAGAAGCGTCGGCAGGGGCAGCCGCCTCGCGCCAGGGCTTGCGCCAGACCGGAAGCGAGCGCCGGGCCGAGAAGCCGAGCCAGTGCTCGCTGAGCTTCGCCAGCAGCGGAATCCGGTCACGCAGGTTCATCAGCGGCGCGAGCTTCGCGGCGAAGGGCGCATAGCGCGGCAGAAAGGCGATCAGACGCTCCTTCAGCGGCAAGCCGTGCTTCGCATGGTAATGATGCAGGAACTCGACCTTCATCCGGGCCATGTCGACGCCGGTCGGGCAGTCGCGCTTGCAGCCCTTGCAGGAGACGCAGAGATCAAGCGTCTCCTTCATCTCCGGCGCGGTGAAGGCATCGGGGCCGAGCTGTCCGGAGATCGCCAGCCGGAGCGTATTGGCCCGGCCGCGCGTCACATGTTGCTCGTCTTGCGTCGCACGCCAGGATGGACACATCGTCCCGCCCGCCATCTTCCGGCAGGTGCCATTGTTGTTGCACATCTCGACCGCGCCGCCGAAGCCGCCCCAATCGGACCAGTCGAGCACGGTGTGTGCGGGAACCGGCGTGGCATAGCCCGGCGCGAAGCGCATCAAGTCGCGGTCGTCCATATGGTAGGAACGGACGATCTTGCCGGGATTGAGCCTGTTGTCGGGGTCGAACCCGTCCTTCACTGCCTCGAAGGCGCGGGTAAGCGGTCCCCCGAACATCGGCTCGACGAAATCCGAGCGCGAGATGCCGTCGCCGTGCTCGCCCGAGAACGAGCCCTTGAAGCGGCGGACGAGTTCGCTGGCCTCCTCGGCAATGCCGCGCATCGCCTTCACGCCGGCTTCCGTCTTCATGTTCAGGATCGGACGCACATGCAGGCAGCCGACCGAGGCATGCGCATACCAGGTGCCGCGCGTGCCGTGTTTCTCGAACACCGCCGTCACCGCGTCGGTATAGTCGGCGAGATGCTCCAGCGGCACCGCGCAATCCTCGATGAAGGAGACCGGCTTCCCGTCGCCTTTCATCGACATCATGATGTTGAGACAGGCTTCGCGCACGTCCCAGACCGGCTTCTGCCGGGCGGGCTCGATCACCTCGACCACCGCCTCGGGGAAGCCGAAATCGGCCATGCACTGGTCGAGCCGCTTCAGGTCGCGCTTGAGATCGGCCAGATCATCGCCGGCGAACTCGACCAGCAGCAGGCAGTTCGGCTGGCCCCTGGTGATGTCGGCGAGCGTGCGCACGAAGAGCGGGATATCGGCGCCGAGGACCAGCACGTTGTTGTCGACGAGCTCGACCGCGACCGGGCCGAGCGCAACGATATGTTGCGTCGTCTCCATCGCGGCGCGGAAATTGGGGAAATGACAGACTCCCATGACGCGATGCTGCGGCAGCGGCGACAGCTTCAGCGTCGCTTCCGTGGTGATCGCGAGCGTGCCTTCCGAGCCGACGAGGAGATGCGACAGGTTCGGCCGCGGCACGATCAGCTCGTCGAGATTGTAGCCGCCGACGCGCCGCTGCACCTTCGGGAAGATCGCCTCGATCGCCGCGCGATGCTCATCCGCCAGCGCCATCATTTTGGTCATCAGGTCGCGGGTGCGCGGCGAGGCATTGTCGCTGACGGCGCCTTCGCCCAGCGCGAAGGGCTCGCCATCATGGAACATCGCCTTCAGGGCGAGGACATTGTCGACCATCTTGCCGTAGCGCAGCGAGCGCGCGCCCGACGAATTATTGCCTGCCATGCCGCCGATCGTGCAACGGCTCGCCGTCGAAGGCTCCACGGGAAAGAACAGCCCGTCCTTCCTGAGCCGCGTGTTCAGCGCCTCCAGCACGAGGCCGGGCGCGACCGAGACGGTACGTGCTTGCGGGTCGTAATCGCGGATCGCGTTGAAATGCCGGCTCAGGTCGAGCACCAGCCCGTCGCCGATCGGCTGGCCGTTCTGCGAGGTGCCGCCGCCGCGCGCGATCACCGGCACGCCATGCTCGGCCGCGATCGTCAGCGCCGCCCCGATATCGGCCTCGCTCTTCGGAAAGGCCACGCCCTGCGGCAGGATCTGGTAGATCGAGGCGTCGGTGGCGTAGCGGCCGCGGGTGAAGGCATCGAAGCGGACCTCGCCTTCCAGCGCCTGGGCCAGCCGGCGCTCGAAGCCGAGATTGCGGCTATGCGAACGGGAAAGCGCCGTCTGGTTCATTCCGCAGCCTCTGCCATTTTGGATGACGCCCGCGATCAGGGCGTCCACCGCTCCCAGAAGAGCAGGATGAAGGCCGGCTCGACAAGGGGCCCCACGTGACCGTTCACGCATGGCACCCCGGCACGACCGGGGAGGCTTGCGGGGTTTGATCTTCAAAAAAGCGAAGGCAAGATGAAGCCAGCAACAGCGCGTCGCTTGCCGCAGGCCGAATGCCGAACGAGGGTAACAACACCATGCAGGGTCGTCACTTTCTGCACATTCCCGGCCCGAGCCCGATCCCGGACCGCATCCTGCGTGCGATCGCGATGCCGATCATCGACCACCGCAGCGCCGAATTCGCCGCGCTCGGCAGGCACGTTCTGGAAGGCAGCAAGGCGGTCTTCCAGACGAAGCAGCCGGTCGTGATCTATCCCTCTTCCGGCACGGGCGCCTGGGAGGCTGCGATCGTCAACACGCTCTCCCCCGGAGACACTGTCCTGATGGCCGAGACCGGCCATTTCGCCACGCTCTGGAAGCAGATCGCCACGCGCTTCGGCATCGAGGTCGAGTTCATCCCCGGCGACTGGCGCCATGGCGCCGACCCCGCCGCGATAGAGGCGAGGCTCGCCGAGGACAAGGCCCGCCGGATCAAGGCCGTCATGGTCGTCCATAACGAGACCTCGACCGGCGCGACCAGCCGCATCGCAGAGATCCGCAAGGCGATCGACGCCGCCGGTCACCCGGCCCTGTTCATGGTCGACACCATCTCCTCGCTCGCCTCGGTCGACTATCGCCACGACGAATGGCAGGTCGACGTCACCGTCTCCGGCTCGCAGAAGGGGCTGATGCTGCCGCCCGGCCTCGGCTTCAACGCGATCTCGGAGAAGGCGCTCGCGGCATCAAAGACCAACACACTGCCGCGCTCCTATTGGGACTGGCAGGAAATGGTGAAGATCAACGCCAACGGCTTCTTCCCCTACACGCCCGCGACGAACCTGCTCTACGGGCTCAAGGAAGCGCTCGCGATGCTGCAGGAGGAAGGGCTCGCCAACGTCTTCTCCCGGCATCAGCGCCTCGCGGCAGCCTGCCGCGCCGCGGTCAAGGCGTGGGGGCTCGAGGTGCTCTGCCAGAACCCGGCCGAGCATTCGCCGGTCCTCACCGCCGTGCTGATGCCGCCGAGCCATGATGCCGACCGCTTCCGCAAGGTCGCGCTGGAGAACTACAACATCTCGCTCGGCTCGGGCCTCGGCAAGGTCGCCGGCAAGGTCTTCCGCATCGGCCATCTCGGCGAGTGCAACGAGCTCAGCCTGCTCGGCGCGCTCTCCGGCGTCGAGCTCGGCCTGTCGGCGGCCGGCGTGCCGCATCGCAGCGGCGGCGTCGCCGCCGCGATGGCGAGCTTCGAGGGCAAAGACCAGGCCAACGCTGCGTAGGCCGCCGATACCTGGGCTACTGCAGCCGAGGCCCGGCAGTTCTCATCAGGCTTACGGCCCGACGAGCTGGCCGCCATCGACGACGATGCTCTGGCCGGTGACCCAGCTCGCCTTGGCCGAGGCCAGGAAGAGGACGACCTCGGCGACCTCTTCGGGCTTGCCCATGCGCCCGAAAGCGATCGATGCCAGCGTCGCGTTGTAGAGCTCGGGGTTGGAAGTCTTCCGGTTCTCCCAGGAGCCGCCGGGGAACTCGATCGAGCCCGGCGCGACGCAGTTCACCCGGATGCCCTTGCGCGCCAGCATCTTCGCCTGGCTGCCGGTATAGTGCATCACCGCCGCCTTGATCGCGCCATAGGGCGCCGAGCGCGAGGACGCCCGCAAAGCCGAGATCGACGAGATATTGACGATAGACGAGCCCGGCTGGAGATGCGGGATCGCCGCATGGCTGCCGCGCACCACCGCCATCATGTCGACGCTGAGCGAGGCGGCCCAACCGTCCTCGTCGTCGGTCTGGCCGAAGCCGGAGGCGTTGTTGACGAGGATGTCGAGACCGCCCAGCGCCTTCACGGCCTCCGGCACATAAGCCTCGATCTGGCCGGCATCGGCGAGATCGACAGTTCCCGCGTGGGCTGTGACACCGAGTGCCTCGATCTCCTTGCGCGTCGCCTCCAGCGGCCCGGCGCTGCGCGCGCAGATCGAGACCGCCGCCCCGCCCGCGGCGAAGCCGAGCGCGATCGAGCGGCCGATGCCACGGCTGCCACCCATCACGATCACGCGCTTGCCGGTGAATTCCTTGGCCATGCGGGCCTCCCCTTCCTGATTGATTCCCGGTCCTTATTGCCGGGGGGAAGGGGCTGGCTTCAAGGCAGCCGGCGCGCATGCCGGCCTTGCGGTTTTGGGAGGAACCGCCGCTCTAGCGATCGCGCGCGACGCGGAATCCGTTGGTGTAGAAGCGCACATCGGCCTCGTATTTGAAGCGCGCAGCCGAGCGCAGATAGCGCGGATCGTTGTTGAACGAGCCGCCGCGCAGCACACGCTCGCGGCAGCCACCGACCGTATAGGCGCTGCCGTCGCGGGGCGCGCTGCGATAATTCTCGCTCCAGCAATCGGCGACCCATTCGGCCGCATTGCCGGCCATGTCGTAGAGCCCGAAGGCATTGGCCGGGAACTGTCCGGCCGCGACGGCGCTGCCGCGCTTCTGGTCGTTGCAGCCGAGGCAATTGGCCCGCTCCTTCACCAGGGTCTGGCCCCAGGGATAGGTCGTCGTGGTCCCGGCGCGGGCGGCATATTCCCATTCGCTTTCGGTCGGCAGGCGATAGGCTTTGCCGGATTTGGCCGAGAGCCAGGCGAGATAGGCATTGGCATCGTTCCAGTGGATGTCGGTGACCGGCCGCTTTCCGCGGCCGAGCCCGCGATCGTCGGGCCGGTGATTGCACCCGCCCTGGTCGATGCAGAGATCCCATTCCTCGAAGGTCACCTCGCGCGCGCCGAGATAGAAGCCGCGGACGCTCACCGGGTGGACCGGCTTCTCAAACTCGTAGAGATCGTTCGAGCCCATCTGGAAATTGCCGGCGGGGATCGCGACCAGTTCGGGGCAGCCGGTGCAGTCGCGCTGCGGCGCGCCGGCGACCGGCTGGGCCGCTGCTGGTGGAGTCGCGACCGCAACAGCAGTGGGAGCGGGGACCGCTGGGCTCGCACGATACTCCTGCTCACGCGTGCGGGCGAGCGAGGCAAAGCGCCCGTTTGGATAGGCATCGAGATAGGCGCGGTACTCTGCTGCGCTCCGGCTGTTGCGGATCGATTCCCAGAAAGCGAGATCGTAAGCGGCATCCTGGGTCGCGCCGGGCGTCTGCGGCGGCGGAATGACGGCGCGGCTGGTTTGCGCGACGGCAACCGGCCGGGCGACAGGCGTGACGACGAGCCCCTTGGGCGGCTCCGCCGAAAGCCAGACCTGCCGGCTGCGCCGGCTCTCGCGCGAGACCGTGTCGCGCACCTGCTTCAGCGCCTGCGCCATCTCCAGCCCCGGCGTCCGGATCGCCTTGAGCCAAGCCTCGCCGGCACGATCGGGGCCATTCGGCAGCGCCTTCCCGGGAGCCGTCGGGAACAACACGGAAATGCCTTCCATCGGTTCTAGCGGCAGCAGCCCTTTCACCTTCTCTTGCCAGGGATTGTCGCGGCCGGCATCGAGGAAGATCAGGGCGCTTGCTGGCCTTGCGATGATCAGGGGATCGACGATCTCGTCGAGATCGACGGCTCCTTCGGCTCCGTTCTGCACCGGCAGCAGGAAATTGCGGTTGCGCTGCTGCATGGTGTGGCCGCTGTAGAACACCACGACCTGCGCGCCACGTCTGAGCTTGCTGGCGAAGCCCGCGATCGCCTGACGCAGCGCATTGCGGTCGGCATTCTCGACGGCGACGACATCGAAACCGCCAGCAGTCAAGGTCTCGGCAACAGCACGCCCTTGCTGAGCGGCGCCTGCGATCGCCGCCTCCGGATAGGTCTCGTTGGCGATGACGAGGGCGATCCGCGCAGCCTCGCCCGGCTGCTGGGCCCGGCCGGAGACAGCCAGCAGCGGCAGCAGGACCAGAGCGATCAGGACGCGCAGCCAGGTCATCGACGGACGGAAGCCTCTCCAGTTAGCGGACATTGACCGTGATCTTCGGCGACATCACGGGCGGATTATGCGGCGTATGAGTGTGGTCGCCGAGCAGCAATTGCAGCGTGTGCCGGCCCTTGGGCAGCGTCACAACCACCTCGGTCTGGCCATTGCCGAGATGGATGTTGTTGTAGTCGGAGGGAATCGGCTGGTCGGGCGGGCCTGGATCGGTGTCGATCAGCAGGTGATGGTGGCCGGTCCGCGCATGGTTGATGCCGGCCGGCGCGACGCCCATGCCGCGCAGGCCGATGCGCACGGTGAAGCGTTCGGGCACGCTCAGGCCATCGATCGGATAGTGGAAATAGACCTGTGCCCCCGGCGGAGCCGGCTGACGCGTCGGCGTCTGCGCCGCGGCTTCCGGAAGGGCAGCATGCCAGATCGCCAGTGCGAAAAGGCCGGCTGCTGCGATGCGCGCTCGCGATATCACCGGCGCCTCCTCGCATTCGGCCCGCCCGGCGCCACGATCACCGTGATGCGCTCCGAGATCACCGGCGGATCATGCGGCACATGGTTCTCGTCCGCGAGAAGGAGCTGCAGCGTGTGCCGCCCGTTCGGCAATGTCAGCTTTAATTCGGTCTGGCCGCCGCCGAGATGGATATGATTGAGATCGGCCGGAATCGGCTCGCCGAAGGCTGGCGGCTCGGTGTCGACCAGCAGGTGGTGATGGCCGGTATTCGGCTTGGCGACGCCGGCCGGCGCCACGCCCATGTTGCGCAGGCCGAAGCGGATCGTCGATGTCGGGTAGATCCGGTCTCCGTCCCGCGGATAGACGAAATAGACCGCCGCATCATTGGGCGACGCCGTGCGCGCGCGGCCGGCGCCATAAGCATTTGGCGGTGGAGGCGCTGCAACCGAGGCCTGCGCCTCGCCGACCACCCGAACCCGGATACGCGGCGAGACCACAGGCGGATCGTGCGGGACATGCTCGTGATCGCCCAACAGCAATTGCAGCGTGTGCTCGCCGGGCGGCAGCGAGAGCTCGACCTCGGTCTGGCCGCGCCCGAAATGCAGGTGGTTGAAGTCGCTGGGGATCTCGCGGTCGAGCGCCGGCAGCTCGGTATCGACGAGCAGATGATGGTGGCCGCCATTCTGGCTCACCGTCCCGGCCGGCGTCACCGTGATACCCTCCGTCCCGAAGCGGATCTTCGCGCGGCTGGGGATGGTCGCGCCATCCTGCAGATCCGTGAAGAAGACGCGCGCGCCGGGCGCCGCGGCCGAGCGCGGCTTTTCGGCCGGTGTCGCCGGTACCTCGACCGTGATGCGCTCGGACACGATCGGCGGGTCATGTGGCACATGGTTGTGGTCGGCGAAGAGCAGTTGCAGCGTGTGCTTGCCCGGCGCCAGCGCGATCTCGGCCTCGGTCTGGCCCCCGCCGAAATGGATATGGTTGAAATCGCTGGGAATCGGCTGGTCGAGCGGCGGCAGTTCGGTGTCGATCAGCAGGTGGTGATGCCCGCCATTGCGCGCGACCTGGCCGGCGGGCACGACCTCCATGCCGGAGATCGCGAAACGCACCGTGAGCTTGGCGGGAACCTGCGCCTTGTCGGCGAGGCCGATGAAGGAAAGACGGGCCGTTGCGGGGGCCGGGCTGCGCTGCCGGGCGCGCTCCTGCGCGGAGGCGTCGGCCAACGAGATCCCCAAGGCCAGACCCAACAGGAGAAGCGCCGGCGCAATGCGAAGCATCAGCGTCTTCCTTTCACGCGAAGATGGGATGGAGGCTACCAGCGCCGCCTGGCGCCTTCAAGCAAAACGCCATACCGTTTCGGTGAGGACTATGCTTTGTTCTGGAGATGGTCGGGGTCATGCATTAGCATGACGTAGAGGCTGCCGGCAGCCTTTAGGAACGTGACTCATGACCCTCGTCGCGCGACTCTGCGGCCTGTTCCTCCTGCTGCTGTCAGGCCTCGCCCTGGCCGAGACGCCGCCTGAGCGCCGCGTCGCGCTGGTCATCGGCAATTCCAGTTACCGCAACGCCCCCGTGCTGCCCAACACCGTGAACGACGCGCGCGACATGGTAGCCGCTCTGCGCAAGGTCGGCTTCGAGGTCGTCGACGGCATCGATCTCGACAAGCGCGGCATGGATTCAGCGCTCACACGTTTCGCCCGGCTGGCGCAGGATGCGGATGCCGCGATGTTCTATTACGCCGGCCACGGCTTCCAGTTCAACGGCGAGAACTATCTCGTACCCGTAGAGGCGAAGGTCGAGGACGAGGTCGGCGTCCAGTACGAGACGACCCGGCTCAACGACGTCGTCAACGCCCTGAACTACGCCCGGGGCGTCAAGATCATGGTGCTCGACGCTTGCCGCAACAACCCCTTCGTCGGCTTGCTCGCCAAGCGGCAGGCGACCCGCGGCTTCTCGGTAGGCTCGGGCCTTGCTCCGGTCCAGCGCGCGCAAGGCATGGTCATCGCCTATGCCACGCAGGCGAACGACGTCGCAGCAGACGGCGCCGGCCGCAACAGCCCCTTCACCGCGGCCCTGGTGCGCGAGATCGACCAGCCCGGCCTCGAAGTCGCCGCACTGTTCCGCCGCGTGCAGAAGAGCGTCTACGATACCACCGCCGGCAAGCAGACGCCGGAGCTCTCGCTCTCCCTGCTCGGCGATTTCTACCTCAACCGCGAGGAGACCGACGCCGATGTCTGGCGCCGCATCCGCGCCAGCGACGACGCCACGGCACTCCAGACCTTCATCCAGCGCTATCCGCAGAGCTTCTTCGTCATCGACGCGCGCACGCGGCTCGACCTGCTCGAACGCCGCTCATCGGTCTCGAGCGAGCGCGACAAGCTGGTGCGCGAATTCGCCGAGCGCGAGCGCGCCCTGCTCCAGCGTCTCGAACGGGCGGAACAGGGCAGACGGCAGGCTGCCGACAATCTCGCCCGCAAGGATATCGGCGATGCCGTAGGCGTCCCGCCCCCCGTGCCGGCTCCGGGCTCGGCTCCTGTCACGGTCGCCCCCGCCCCCACTCCGCCGCGCGCGCAGGACAAGGCCGAGCGGGCCCGTCTCGCCGACGAGCTCGCCCGGCGGGAATCCGAGCTTGCCGCGATCGAGACGGAAAAGCAGCGCCTGGCCGAGGAGCGCCGGAACGTCGAGCAGGCCATGGCGGCGCGGCTCGGCGCCCCTGCGATGCCCAATCGCTCGACGCAGCCCGTCGCGCTGCCGGGCACCGCCGCGCGTCCGCCGGAAGCCGCGCCGCGAGGCCGTGCCTCCGGCGAATGCGCCGAACTGCTGATGCGAGCGCAGCTCGGCGAGCTGACGCCGGCAGGGCGGGAACAATTGCGGCAATGCCGCTGATGCAAACGCCGTAGCCGGGAGCCCCGGCAAAAGCTGGAGAGGTGAGGCATGACGGGCCTGGTCCGCTTCAAGATCGCGATGATCGGCCTCGCCCTGTTGGCGAGCGCCACCTCGGCCGGCGCGCAGACCGCGCCGCCTCCACCGACCCCCATTCCCTTTGCCGAAGCACTGCGCAAGGCTGCCGACGACCTCTTCAGCAAGGCGTCGGTGTCCGGGGACAAGGTCGAGCTGGTCATCGACCCCCTGATCGATGCCGCCTCGGGCGCGCAGTCGACCGCGACGCGCTCGATGCAGGCGACATTGATGGAGCTCGTCCGCACGAACTACCCGCGCTTCAACGTCCTGCCTTTCGACAGCGAGGCGCTCGCGAGCAAGCCGGTGGTGCTGGTCGGCACCTTCACCGCCGTTAACAACCAGGGCGCGGCCGACGGCCCGCGGGACGCCTACCGGATCTGCCTGACCCTGGCCGACCTCAAGTCCAACAGCGTCGTCTCCAAGGGTGTCTCGCGCGCCCGCATCGAAGGCGTCGACACGACGCCCACGCCCTATTACCGGGACTCGCCGCTCTGGGCGAAGGATCAGGCGACGGAGTCCTATATCAAGGTCTGCCAGGGCACGAAGCTCGGCGACCCGATCGACCCCGTCTATATCGAGAAGCTCACCGCCAATGCGCTGATCAATGACGGCATCCTCGCCTATGAGACCCAGCATTTCCGCGAAGCGCTCGCCTTCTACCGGACGGCGCGCAAGCTGCCGGGCGGCGAGCAGCACCGCGTCAGGATCGGCACCTATCTCGCCGCCAGCAAGCTCGCGCGGCGCGAGGACATGGTCGACGCCTTCGGCGACCTGATCGATTACGGCCTCGCGTCCGACCGCCTGATGGTGAAATTGCTGTTCAAGCCCGGCACGACGCAATTCGTCGACGACCGCCAGATCACCGATCCCTATCCGATGTGGCTGAGCCAGATCGCGACACGCTCGCGCCAGAAGGGCGCCTGCCTGGAGATCGTCGGCCACACCTCGCATACCGGCCTGCCGCAGGTGAACGACCGGCTTTCCGCCCTGCGGGCGCAATTCGTCATGGACCTGCTGCTGACCGGCGCCCCCGACAATCGCGGCCGCATGATCGCCAGCGGCCGCGGCTTCCGCGAGAACCTCGTCGGAACCGGCAAGGACGACGCCAGCGACGCGCTCGACCGCCGCGTCGAGTTCAAGGTGATCGGCTGCTGAGAAGCCCGCCGAGGACATGCGGGATCAGCGGCTGACCGGCGAACGCGAGACCTCGAAGCGCTTGGACAGCGCTTCCGTCGCCAGATGCGAGTCCGTACCAAACTCGCCCATCCGAATGCGTGCGATGATGTCGTTGGCGACGCGAGTGATCGCAGGTCACGCGACACAGCAGCGGAATCAATCTGAAGATCGTTGTCCTGCGCTGCAATGGCTTCCGGCCGCATGCCGGCGCCTACACCCCACCAACCTGTGCTCGCGGTCGAGCCACGAAGCCTTGCATTCCGGTCGATGGCCTCGCTGCAATCCTCCCGGTCGAAGGCGAACGGGCGAAGATCGTCACCGCCGTCCCGATAACCGATTGATCCAGCGTCGCGCCGCCCGTATTCCTCTTGTCGACAAGAGGATTCCCGATGAAAGCCACCAAGACCAAGGCCGCCGCCGTTCCGGAGCGAAAGCGCGGCTCGGGCGTGAAATTCGTCTACGATCTGCTGCGTGACGAAATCCTCGATCTCGTCCTGCCGCCGGGGAGCCCGATCGACGAAGTCCAGCTCGCAGAGCGCTTCAGCATGTCGCGCACTCCGATCCGCGAAGCGCTGGTGCGGCTGGCAGGCGAGGGCCTGATCGACACGCTGCCGAACCGCTCGACGATGGTGGCCAATCTCGACTTCCTCAACATGTCGCCGTTCTTCGACGCGCTGACGCTGATGTACCGGGTGACGACACAGCTCGCCGCCCAGAACCGCCGCCCGGAAGACCTCGAGGCGATCCGCGCCCGGCAGGCGGAATTCGCCGCCGCGGTGAAGGCGCAGGATGCCCTGGCGATGATCGCGACCAACGCCGCCTTCCACGCCGCGATCGCGGAGGCCGGGCGCAACCCGTATTTCAACGGCCTGTTCAGCCGCCTCCTCGACGAGGGCCGGCGCTTCCTGCGCCTCTATTACCAGTCCTACGACGACCGGCTGCCGCAGCAGTTCGTCGACGAGCACGAGGCGATGATCGCCGCGATCGTGGCCCGCGACATCGCGCTGTCCGACCGTCTCGGCAAGGCGCATGCCGAACAGATCGTCCAGCAGATTCAAAAGCTTATGATCGGGGAAGAGCGACTGGACATCTCACTTTGAACTTTGCTGCGTAATTCTTGTCGACAAATAATATGCAAATGACTATAAGACACTAGGAAGGGGCGCGACGCTAGAGCACGTCCGATCGGATGGTAACGCGATCCGATCGGCTCTGGCGGCGAGGTCTCCGCAGGAACGACAGCCAGAAGGAGAGCGAGATGAAGGCCCAGATTTTCTCCGGCGTGATCCCCGCGCTGATGACCCCTTGCAACGCCGACCGCACGCCCGACTTCGACGGGCTGGTGCGCAAGGGCAAGGAACTGATCGCCGCCGGCATGTCCGCAGTGGTCTATTGCGGCTCGATGGGTGACTGGCCGCTTCTGAGCGATGCCCAGCGCATGGAAGGCGTCGAGCGCCTGGTGAAGGCCGGCATCCCGGTCATCGTCGGCACCGGCGCGGTCAACACCGCCTCCGCCGTGGCGCACGCCGCCCATGCCCAGAAGGTCGGCGCCAAGGGCCTGATGGTGATCCCGCGCGTCCTCTCGCGCGGTTCGGTCATCGCCGCCCAGAAGGCGCATTTCAAGGCGATCCTGACCGCCGCGCCTGGCCTGCCGGCGGTGATCTACAACAGCCCCTATTACGGCTTCGCCACCCGCGCCGAGCTGTTCTTCGCGCTGCGCGCCGAGCATCCGAACCTTGTCGGCTTCAAGGAATTCGGCGGCGCCGACGACATGCGCTATGCGGCCGAGAACATCACCAGCCGCGATGACGCCGTCTCGCTGATGATCGGCATCGACACCACCGTCGTCCATGGCTACGTCAATTGCGGCGCGACCGGCGCGATCACCGGCATCGGCAACGTCCTGCCGAAGGAAGTGCTCCATCTCTGCCACCTCTCGGTGGCCGCGGCCGCCGGCGACGCCACGGCCCGCCGCCAGGCTCAGGAACTGGAGCAGGCGCTGGCCGTGCTCTCCTCCTTCGATGCGGGCCCGGACCTCGTCCTGTACTTCAAGCACATGATGGTGCTGAAGGGCGACGCGGAATACGCGCTGCACTTCAACGAGACCGATGCGCTGAGCGACAGCCAGCGCGGCTATGCCGAGGCCCAGCTCAAGCTGTTCGATGCCTGGTATGCCGACTGGTCCAAGACGAACGTCGTCCGCAAGCAGGCGGCCTGATCATGCACCCCGCGCGGCGGAAGCCCTTCCGTCGCGCGGGAGCAAGCTCCATGCTGACATCCCCGGCCGGTCATCGGCACGGGCCGGAACCGCAATACGCATTCGCGAAACGCACCCGCTGATGGCCAATCCCGATGTCATCGTCATAGGCGCCGGCGTGGTCGGCCTCTCCACCGCGATCGCGGCGCAGGGGCGCGGCCTGTCCGTCGTTGTGCTGGACAGGGCCGGGCCAGCGGCGGGCGCCTCCGCCGGCAATGCCGGCGCCTTCGCCTTCACCGACATCCTGCCGCTCGCCTCGCCCGGTATCCTGCGCAAGGCGCCGAAATGGCTGCTCGACCCGCTTGGGCCGCTTTCGGTGCCGCCGGCCTATGCGCTCCGGATCGTGCCCTGGATGTTCCGCTTCTGGCGCGCCTGCTCGCCCGCCCGCGTCGCGCATTCCACCGCGGCACAGACGGCGCTGATGGACCTGTCCAAGGCGGAGCTGGAACCCTTCCTGCACGAAACCGGCACCTTCGCCATGCTGCGCAAGGACGGCAATCTCCAGGTGTATGAGAGCGAGGCCGAGCTGAAGGCCTCCCTGCCCGGCTGGCAGGCCCGCGCGGAGCACGGCATCGCATTCCGCCATCTCGACGCCGCCGGCATGGCCGAGATCCAGCCCGGTCTCGCGCAGCGCTTCACCCACGGTACCTTCACCCCCGGCTGGTACTCGATCGCCGATCCCCAAGGCTACACGGTCGCGCTTGCCGATCAATTCCGCGCCCGCGGCGGCACGATCGAACGGCTGGAGGTCGAAGGCCTCGCGCCTGTCGACGGCGGCATTGCGATCCATGCCCGTGGCGGCCAGAAGCGGCAGGCGGCGCAGGTCGTGCTGGCGGCCGGCGCCTTCTCCCACCGTATTGCCCGCAGCTTGGGTGAGCGCATCCCGCTCGAAACCGAACGCGGCTACAACACCACGCTGCCGCCTGATGCCTTCGATCTGCGCACGCAGGTCACCTTCGGCGGCCATGGCTTCGTCGTCAGCCGGCTCTCGATCGGCATCCGCGTCGGTGGCGCCGTCGAGCTCGGCGGGCTCGACTTAGCCCCGAATTTCCGCCGCTCGGAGGCGATGCTGGCCAAGGCCCGCGCCTTCCTGCCCGGGCTCAAGCCCGATAACGGCGTGCAATGGATGGGTTTTCGCCCCTCTCTCCCCGACAGCCTGCCGGCGATCGGCCGGGCGCGCGCGACGCCGCGCGTCGTATATGCTTTCGGCCATGGCCATCTCGGCCTGACGCAATCGGCCGGCACTGCCCGGCTGGTCGCCGACCTCTTGACCGATCAGTCCCCAGTCATCGACATCGCTTCCTTCTCACCGCAGCGCTTCTGAGAGTCGGACCATGGCCAGCCACACCTTCTCCTGCATCGACGGCCACACCTGCGGCAATCCGGTGCGCCTCGTCTCCGGCGGAGGCCCGCGGCTCGAAGGCGCCAACATGCTGGAGAAGCGCGCGCATTTCCTGCGCGAGTTCGACTGGATCCGCACCGGCCTGATGTTCGAGCCGCGCGGGCACGACATGATGTCGGGCTCGATCCTCTATCCGCCGACCCGCCCCGATTGCGACGTCGCCGTGCTCTTCATCGAAACCTCGGGCTGCCTGCCGATGTGCGGCCACGGCACCATCGGCACCATCACCATGGGTATCGAGAACGGGCTGATCACCCCGCGCGAGCCGGGCAAGCTCTCGATCGAAGCGCCCGCCGGCAAGGTCGATATCAGCTATCGCCAGGAAGGCCGCTTCGTCGAGGAGGTCCGCCTGACCAACGTGCCGGGCTTCCTCTATGCGGAAGGCTTGACGGCGGAGGTCGAAGGCCTCGGCGAGATCGTCGTCGACGTCGCCTATGGCGGCAACTTCTATGCCATCGTCGAGCCGCAGAAGAATTTTCGGGATATGGCCGACCACACTGCCGGCGAACTGATCGGCTGGTCGCCGAAGCTGCGCGCCGCACTGAACAAGAAATACGAGTTCGTCCATCCCGAGCACCCCGAGATCCAGGGGCTCAGCCATATCCAGTGGACCGGCAAGGCGACGAAGCCGGAGGCCCATGCCCGCAACGCCGTGTTCTACGGCGACAAGGCAATCGACCGCTCGCCCTGCGGCACCGGCACCTCCGCCCGCATGGCCCAGCTCGCCGCCAAGGGGAAGCTCGCGGTCGGCGACGAGTTCGTGCATGAATCGATCATCGGCTCGCTGTTCAAGGGCCGCGTCGAGGCCGCCGTCACCGTCGCCAATCGCCCTGCGATCATCCCTTCCATCGCCGGCTGGGCGCGGATGACCGGCTACAACACCATCTTCATCGACGACCGCGACCCCTTCGCCCACGGCTTCGTCGTGGTGTAAGGGACCTCGGCTGCCCGCTCCGCTCAGCGGAGCGCCTTTCGGTCGAATGCTCTAGCCATCGGCGACGATGACGCGCCCGACGACATTCGACAGCGCGGCGAGCGCCGGCAATCTCCGCGCCTTCTTGTCGGTCACGATGGCCGACACCCGGTCCAGCTCGCAGAAGCGGACGCGGCTCGTGACGCCGATCTTGGAGTGGTCGGCGATCAGGATGACGCTCGCCGAATTGGCGACCATCGCCCGGGCGATCTCAGCGGTATGCTCGAAGAAATTGGTCGCCGCGCCATCCACGTCCACGCCGAAGGGCGACAGCAGCGCCAGGTCTGCCTTGAAGCGATAGATGTCGTTGATCGTCGACGCGCCGCCGGTCTCCGGCGGCTCATGCACGATGGCGCCGCCGAGCAGGAAGACGCGGCTGCCTGTCCTGTGCTGGGTCGAGGCCATGCTCGTCGCGACCTGGAGCGAATTCGTGAGAATGTTGAGCTCGGGGACGCTCTTCAATTCCTCGGCCAGAGCCGCCGTCGTGGTTCCCCCATCGAGGAACAGCGTCTGGCCGCTTTTGATCAGCGTCAGCGCGGCCAGCGCGATCGCGCGCTTTTCCTGCAGCCGGACCGTGGAACGGGCACCGTAGGAAGCGTCCTGCTCCGCAGGCAGGCTGACCGCACCACCGTGGACGCGCCTCAATCGGCCGTCCCGCTCTAGGGCGACGAGATCGCGGCGGATCGACTCGTGCGAAACATCGAACTCCTGCGCCAGCCGCTCGACCGACACGCTGCCGAATGTCTCGAGAAGCGCGCCGATGCGCTGCTTTCGATCGCCTTGCCACATCTGCCATCGCCTCCTCCGTAACGCTCATGGCATCGCGCGCGGCGGCGCACAACCAGAGCCTTGACGAACTGCACATAAATACACATTGCCACATATATCCACAGCTGCTAAGCCACCTTCCAGAGTAAGCGGGGATGGCGAATGCGCGCCGGGAACGATCAGAACGAATGGCTGGCTTTCGCCCTCCGCCTTGCCGCAGAGAGCGGCACGATCCTGCGCGAGGGCGCGACTGCCCGCCCCGATGTCGAGGTCAAACCGGATAAGAGCTTCGTCACCGCGCTCGATGCCCGCATCGAGCGGCGCATGCGCGAGATGCTCGCCGACCGCTTTCCCAGCCACGGTATCATCGGCGAGGAGGAGGCTCCCTCCGATGGCGACGCCGATCTGGTCTGGGTACTCGATCCCATCGACGGCACCGCCGCCTTCATTGCTGGCCTGCCGGTCTACGGCTCCCTGATCGCCCTGATGAAGGAAGGCGAGCCGATCCTGGGGATCATCGACCACCCGGTCACCGGCGATCGCTGGATCGGGGTCAAGGGCCGCCCGACCACGCATAACGGCCGTCCCTGCCGCACCCGCGTCTGTGGCGCGCTCGTGGAAGCCATTCTCTCGGCCAGCAATCCCGATTTCTTCGACGCGGAAGAGACCCCGGCGCTCGACGCCATGCGCGCCGCGACCGCGTGGCGCATCTGGGGCGGCGCCTGCATGAGCTTTGGCCTGCTCGCGAGTGGACGCACCGATGCAGCCTTCGACACGCGACTGAAGCTGTGGGATTTCGCGCCTTTCCGCCCGATCATCGAAGGCGCCGGCGGCGTCATCACTGATTGGGAAGGGCAGCCGATCACTCGCGACACGGGCAAGCGCATAATGGCGGCCGGCGACCCGGCCCGCCACCGCGAGATGCTGCGGCTGGTCGAGACCGCCATGAACCGCTAAGCCGACTACAGAACACCCGCTCCGAGACGGCGCCGATCCGCCGGAGCTTCAGTTGAGAGGGGAATGCCATGGGTATCGCGATCGAGGATCTGGCCGTCTCCTATGGCGGCCAGCGCGTCATCGACGGGCTCGCGCTGACGATCGAGCCAGGCACGTTCTTCACGCTGCTCGGCCCGTCCGGCTGCGGCAAGACCACGCTCCTGCGCACCATTGCCGGCTTCGTCCCGGCCGAGCGGGGGCGTATGCGCTTCGGCGGCACCGAGGTCACGCATCTGCCGCCGCACAAGCGCGATATCGGCATGTGCTTCCAGGACTACGCGCTCTTTCCCGACAAGACCGTCTTCGACAACGTCGCCTATGGCCTGCGCGCCCGCAAGCTGGCTGAAAGCGCGATCAAGCCCAAGGTTCAGGCGGCGCTGGAACGCGTCGGCCTCGGCCATCTCGGCGGCCGTCATCCGGCCGCCCTCTCCGGCGGCCAGCGCCAGCGCGTCGCGCTCGCCCGCGCCCTCGTCATCCAGCCGAAGGTGCTGCTGATGGACGAGCCGCTCTCCAATCTCGACGCCAAGCTCCGACTGCAGGTGCGCGAGACCATCGTCGAGCTCCAGCGCGAGGCAAAGATCACCACGGTCTTCGTCACGCATGACCGGGAAGAGGCGCTCGCCATGTCCGACCGGATCGGCGTGATGAACCAGGGCCGGCTCGAGCAGGTGGGCACCCCCGCTCAGATCTATCGCGAGCCGCGCACCGGCTATGTCGCCGATTTCGTCGGCGGCGCCAACATCATCGCAATCGAGACCGCTGCCCGGCACGCCGGCGAGACCGCGACCATCGCGCTTGACGGCGCCGCGATCACGGCCCGCGCGCCCGCCGCCATCGCGGCTGGCAAAGCGACGCTGGTCGCCCGCCCCGAGGATATCCTGCTGGCTGAGCCCGGCATGGCCGGCACGCTGCCCGGCCGGATCGCGCATCGCCAGTATCTCGGCGGCAAGACCAGCTACAAGGTCGCGCTCGATAGCGGCCGCATGCTCGCGGTCGACCTGCAGAGCGGCGCGCATGACCGTTTCGAGCCCGGCGCGACTGTGGGCCTCGGCTTCGACCCCGCCCGCACGCTGGTGCTCGCGTCATGACCCGCCAGTTCAGCTCGATCTGGTTCTGGTTCTCCGCGCTGGCGCTGGCGATCCTGGCCGTCTTCCTGCTCTATCCGCTGCTGAACGTCCTGACCGGCTCGATCGGCAGCGGAGGCCGCAACGGCTGGGTGACCCTGGCCGGCGATCCCAAATATTTCGCGGCCATCGTCAACACCATCGTACTCGGCATCGCAGTGACGCTGACCACAACGCTGATCGGCGTGCCGCTCGCCTATTTCACCGCGCGCTTCGACTTTCCCGGCAAGGGCATCGTCGCGGTGCTGCCGCTGGTAACGCTCGTCATCCCCGAGGTCATCGCAGCCCAGACCTGGCTGATGATGCTCGGCAATAACGGCTTCATCACCCGCTGGTTAGGCGCGCGAGGCATCGACATGCCGAGCTTCTATGGCTGGCCCGGCCTGATCACGGTGATGACCTTCACCTATTACACCTACATCTATATCGGCACGCTCGCCGCCATCCGCGGCTTCGACGTCCAGCTCGAGGAGGCCGCACAGAGCCTCGGCACCGCGCCTGCCCGCTCGCGCCTCAACGTGATGCTGCCGGTGGTGCTTCCTTCGATTCTGGCGAGTGCCCTCTTGGTCTTCACGCTGGTCGTCGGCAATTTCGCGACCGCCACCATCCTCGGCAGCCGCGTGCCGCTGCTCTCGGTCCTGACCTATCAGGCCGCCGTCGCCGAGGGCGGCTCCGATCCGGTGATGCAGTCGACGCTCGCCACCGTCTCGATCGCGCTTGTCATGATCGTGCTCTTCGTCCAGCGCTGGATCGTCTCGCGCGGCCGCCACGAGGTCACCCAAGGGCGCGGCGCGCGGCCTGAGAAGCTGCGCGGCCTGCCCGGCCTCGTCATCGGGCTCGCCGCCGGGCTCCTCGTCATCGTCTCGCTGCTGCCGCTGGGCTCGATCGTGATCGGCGCCTTCACCGTCTCGCGCGGCCCGGTGATGCGCTGGGGCGAATGGACGACGGCCCATGTCGAGCGGCTTGTGAAGATCGCACCCGATCCGGTGATCAACACACTGCTCTATTCGGCCGTCGCGACCGCGATCGGCATTACCTTCTCGGCCATCGTCAGCTACCTGATCGTCAAGAAGCGCAACATCCTCACTCCTGCGCTCGACTACCTGACGGCGCTGCCGCTGGCCTTGTCCGGCACGATCATCGGCATCGGCCTGATCATGTCGTTCAACACCGGCTTCCTGCCGCTCACCGGCACGGCCAGCATCATCGTGCTCGCCTATATCGTGCGCCGCCTGCCCTTCGGCATCCGCAACGCGTCCTCGACGCTCTACAACATCCCGAACTCGATCGAGGAGGCCTCGATCAGCCTCGGCGTGCCGCCGGTCTCGACCTTCTTCAAGGTCGTTCTGCCCTTGATGCTGCCGGCCGTCGCCGCCGCGGCCGTGCTGACCTGGACGACCACGGTCGCCGAGCTTTCGGCTTCGATCATCGTCTATTCCGGCGGCCGCGAGACCATGCCGATCCAGATCTACAAGCTGATCGACTCCAATCTGATGGCCCCGGCCTCGGCCTATGGCCTCGTGCTGGTCGCCGTGATCCTGATCCCGATCATCGTCGCGACCCGCGTCTTCAAGATCGACCTTTTTTCGTCGAAGAGCTGAACGAACCGAACCAGACAAGGCCGGGCCGGCGCCGCCTGCCGCCCGCGCCCAGAGGGGAAGGCGGAATGAAAGGAACGACCATGAACCACCTGATCGACCGCCGCACCATGCTCGCCGGCCTCGCCGGCATGGCCGCCGCGCCCGCCTTCGCGCAGAGCGCCTCGGGCACCGTCGTGGTCTACACCTCCAACAACGCGCAATCCGTCGATGCCGTACTCGGCGTTGCCAAGGAGAAGCAGCCCAACCTGAAGATCAGCACGATCACCGGCGGCTCGGGCCAGCTGCTGCGCCGCATCGAGGCCGAGGCCGCCAAGCCGCAGGCCGACATCTTCTGGAGCTCCAGCGCCAACACGCTCGGCGCCTTCAAGCAGCTCTTCGAGCCCTATGCCTCCCCGGACGCCTCGGCCATTCCGGCGGCGCTGCGCCATCCGGAGAACCTCTGGACAGCCTCGAACGTCCATCTCGTCGTGGCGATGATCAACAAGAACCAGCTCGGCGGGAAGCCGGCGCCGAAGACCTGGAAGGACCTGGTCGACCCCGCCTTCAAGGGCAAGATCATCATCGCCGACCCCGCCAACAGCTCGACCGCCTTCACCATCCTCTGGGGCGTCGACAAGCTGATGGGCCCTGACGGCCTCAAGGCGCTCGCCGCGAACCTGACCGTCTCCAGCGCCGCCTCGACGGTTCTGCGCGCCGTCGGCCAGGGCGAATACGCCATGGGCCTCACCTTCGAGTCGAACGCCTATGCCTATGTCGCGGGCGGCCAGCGCGAGATCTCGCTGCTCTATCCGGCCGAGGGCACGTTCTTGACGCCGGAATTCCAGGTGTTGGTCAAGGGCGCCCCGGCCGGCGCCGCCGCCAAGGCGGCCTATGATCTGATGCTGTCGAAGGAAGCCCAGATCGCTCTGCTGGAGAACGCGTTCCGCCGCCCGAGCCGCAGCGATATCGACGTCTCCAAGCATGTCGAACTGCCGGCCATGGAAAGCGTCAAGGTCTTCGCCATCGACGAGGAGGAAGCCGCCGCCAAGCGCGACGAATTCCTCAAGCGCTGGCAGTCCTACGGCACGTCGACGAAGTAGGCGGGCTGCCGTTTCGGCCGGCCGGAGCAGGCCCGTCCCCAAGCAGTTCTCAGGCGCCTCTAGGCGCCTGATTGCGTTGGAGGATGCGAAGCAACCACGGCGATAGCCTCACGGCGCCTCATCCCCTCCCCGGCGGATCAGGAAGATCGCGGCGCCCGCGCTCATCAGGGCCAGGCAGAACCAGGTCAGCGCATAGATCAGATGCGTGTTGCGGAAGCTGACCTGGGTCATGCCGCCCTGCGGCAGGGGACCAGGCTCGGACGCGACGTCGGCATCGACGAAATAGGGCGCGACCGCACCCAAGCTGCGCACGCCCGCGATCGCGGCGACATCTCGCGAATACCAGCGGCCGGCCGCGGCATCATTGCTGCGAAGGAAGCCGCCGCCGGGCTCGCTCAGCCGCAGCAGGCCGACCACCTTCGTGTCCGCGGTTCCTGCCGCACGCCGCTCGCTCGCCCCGCGCTGCCCCTCCGGCACGAAGCCGCGATTGACCAGCACGGTGAAGCCGGCGTCGCTGCGGAACGGCGCCAGGACCCAGAAACCGGGCCCGCGTTCGGTCACCGCCATGGTCAGCGTCTCCGGCGCATCCAGGTAACGCCCCTGCAACGCCACGCGGCGGTACTCGCTGGCACGGCCGATGCCGGTCCAGGCATCAGGCTCAGGCGCCGCGACAGGTGTCGCATGGATCCGCCCCTCGACGCGGGCGATCAGGTCGAGCTTCCAGCTCCGGCGTTCGACCTGCCAGAAGCCGAGCCCTGCGAAGATCAGCGCGAACAGGCCAAGAGCGGTCGCGAAGGCGAAACGGGCCAAGCCACGACGCGTTCGCCCGCCCGCATCCACCGGCATCGACCCGGCCTTACATTCTATGCATGTCCGGCATCATGTTCGTATTGAGATGGAACATCACCCAGAGCGAGCCGGCGAGCACGATCGCCACGATGACGAGGGTGAAGATCAGCCCCATCATGTTCCAGCCGCCTTCGGAGCGGCCGTTCATATGCAGGAAATAGACCATGTGGACGACGATCTGCACGGCGGCGAAGGCCATGATCACGATCGCCGTCAGCGTCGCATTGCCCAGCACGTCGTTCATCACGAGCCAGAACGGGATCGCGGTCAGGACGACCGATAGCAGGAAGCCGGTGACATAGCCGCGCAGGCTGCCATGCGGAGCATGGTCGTCATGCGCACCATGGGTTTCGGCGTGGTTCTGGCTACCGCTCATTTCAGCACGCCCATCAGGTAGACGAAGGTGAAGACGCCGATCCAGATGACGTCGAGGAAGTGCCAGAACATCGAGAGGCACAAAAGGCGCCGGCGATTGGCCTCGATCAGCCCTCGCTTCGAGACCTGCACCATCAGCACGACGAGCCAGATCAGGCCGAAGGTGACGTGCAGGCCGTGCGTGCCCACCAGCGTGAAGAAGGAGGACAGGAAGGCGCTGCGCATCGGCGTGGCGCCTTCACGGATGAGATGCGCGAACTCGTAGAGCTCGATCCCGAGGAAGGCGAGGCCGAACAGGCCGGTGACGACGAGCCAGCGCTGCATCAGCGCCTGCTTGCCCTTGTCCATCGCCAACATGGCGAAGCCATAGGTGATCGAGGAGAACAGCAGCATCGCCGTGTTGACCGCAACCAGCTTGAGATCGAACAGGTCGGCGCCGGATGGGCCCGCCGCGTAATTGCGCCCGAGCACGCCATAGGTCGCGAAGAGGACTGCGAAGATCAGGCAGTCGCTCATCAGGTAGAGCCAGAAGCCGAGCATGGTCGAGCCGCCTGAATGGGCGTGCTCGTCCCCGGTGACGTAGAAAGCCGGAACGCTCGCGGCCTGTGCCTGTGCTTTCGCCTTGGCCATCATCGCCCCTCAGGCCCGTCCGAGCTGTCGGCTGCGCGCGTCCTCCTCCCGCACGACATCGTCGGCGGGAATATGGAAGTCGCGGTCGTAATTGAAGCTATGCGCGATCGCGGTCGCGACGACGCCGACGAAGGTCAGCGCCGCCAGCCACCAGATGTACCAGATCAGCGCGAAGCCGCAGACCGTCGCGAGCCCGGCGATGATGACGCCGGCACCCGTATTCCGGGGCATGTGGATCGGCCTGAAGCCGCCGAGCGGGCGCCGGTAGCCGCGCTTCTTCATGTCGGCCCAGGCATCGAGGTCATGCACGATCGGCGTGAACGCGAAATTGTAGGCCGGTGGCGGCGACGAGGTCGACCATTCCAGCGTCCGCCCGTCCCACGGGTCGCCGGTCGCGTCGCTGAGCTTCTCGCGCCTGACGATGCTGACGGCGATCTGGATGAGGAAGCAGAGGATGCCGAAGGCGATCAGCACGGCGCCGAAAGCCGCGATCACGAACCAGATCTGCAGCGACGGGTCCTCGAACCGGCTGAGACGCCGCGTCACGCCCATCAGGCCGAGCACATAGAGCGGCATGAAGGCGACGTAGAAGCCGATCACCCAGAACCAGAACGAGAGCAGGCCCCAGAACTTGTCGAGCTTGAAGCCGAAGGCCTTGGGGAACCAGTAGGCGATGCCGGCGAAGACGCCGAAGACCACGCCGCCGATGATGACGTTGTGGAAATGGGCGATCAGGAACAGGCTGTTATGCAGCACGAAATCGGCTGGCGGCACCGCCAGCATCACGCCGGTCATGCCGCCGATGACGAAGGTGATCATGAAGGCAAGCAGCCACAGCATCGGCAGTTCGAAGCGTATGCGCCCGCGATACATCGTGAACAGCCAGTTGAAGATCTTCGCCCCCGTCGGGATCGAGATGATCATCGTCGTGATGCCGAAGAACGAGTTCACGCTCGCGCCCGAGCCCATCGTGAAGAAATGGTGCAGCCAGACGAGATAAGACAGAATGGTGATCACCACGGTCGCATAGACCATCGAGGCATAGCCGAAGAGGCGCTTGCCGCAGAAGGTCGAGGCCACCTCGGAATAGACCCCGAAGATCGGCAGGATCAGGATGTAGACCTCCGGGTGACCCCAGATCCAGATCAGGTTCACGTACATCATCGGGTTGCCGCCGAGATCGTTCGTGAAGAAATTGGTGCCGACATAGCGGTCGAGCGTCAGCAGGGCGAGCGTCGCCGCCAGGATCGGGAAGGTCGCGACGATCAGCACGTTGGTGCAGAGCGACGTCCAGGTGAAGACCGGCATCTTCATCATGTCCATGCCGGGCGCGCGCATCTTCACGATGGTCGCGATCAGGTTGACGCCCGATAACGTCGTGCCTACGCCCGCGATCTGCAGGGCCCAGAGGTAGTAGTCCATGCCCACCCCGGGCGAATAGGCGGCCCCCGAGAGCGGCGGATAGGCAAGCCAGCCGACCTTGGCGAACTCGCCGACGAAGAGCGAGGCCATCACCAGCACGGCGCCGCCGACCGTCATCCAGAACGAGAAATTATTGAGGAAGGGGAAGGCGACGTCACGTGCGCCGATCTGCAGCGGCACGACATAATTCATCAGGCCGGTGACGAAGGGCATCGCCACGAAGAAGATCATGATCACGCCATGCGCCGTGAAGATCTGGTCGTAATGATGCGGCGGCAGGTAGCCCTCGTTGCCGGCAAAGGCGATCGCCTGCTGGCCGCGCATCATCAGCGCATCGGCGAAGCCGCGCAGCAGCATGATGACGCCGAGGATCATGTACATGATCCCGATCTTCTTGTGGTCCACACTGGTGAACCACTCGTGCCAGAGATAGCCCCAGAGCCTGTAACGGGTGACGACAGCGACGAGGGCGAGGCCGCCGAGAAGCACGGCCGCGAAGGTCCCGATCAGGATCGGCTCGTGATAGGGAATCGCCTCGAGGGTGAAGCGGCCGAAGATCAGCTTCCACCAGTCGGGATAGGTCATCGCTCACTCGCCTCAGTTGGCGACGCGGGCGGTGACGCCCGCGGTGCCGTAGACGTCGGTCGGCGTGCAGATCGCCGTCACGAAGGGGCGTGGCGGCATCGGTTGCCCGCCGCGGCGCACGCTCTTGTCGTATTCGAGCTGCGCGACGATATGGATACCTTCCTTGCCGCCGCCGCCCCTGGCGTCCAGCGCCATCATATCGCGCGTACACATCTTGGCCCGGTCGACGCACATGTTGAGGACGGCGCTGAACAGATCGGACGGGATGTCGCGGAAATAGCGGACTGCCTCGCGCTCGCTCGGCCGCTCCAGCACGAGATATTCCTCGCGCCCCAGCGTGCTGCCGTTGCGGATCGCGCCCTGCACCCAGTCGCCGAAAGCCTTGTCGTCGACCCCACGGAAGCGGAAACGCATGTCGGAGAAGCCGGCGCCGCTGTAATTGGCCGAGAAGCCCTCGAACTCGCCGGCATAGTTGATCACGGCGTTGAGCTTGGTCTGCATGCCCGGCATCGCATAGATCTGGCCGGCCAGTGCGGGGATGAAGAGCGAATTCATCACCGAGGAGGAGGTGATGCGGAACTCGATCGGCTGGTCGACCGGCGCCACCACCTCGTTGAGCGAGGCGACACCCTGCGCCGGGTAGAGAAACAGCCATTTCCAGTCGAGCGCGACGACCTGGATGACGAGCGGCTCCTTGCGGACGCCGTTGCCGCCGGCCTTCGCCTCGACCATCGGCTTGCTGGCGCTGATGCGGTTGAGCGGACGATAGGGGTCGAGCAGATGCGTCCCCATCCAGGTCATGGCGCCGATGACGATGATGATCAGCAGCGGGACCGACCAGATCACCACCTCCAGCGGCAGCGAATGGTTCCAGTCGGGATCGTAGCTTGCTTTGGCCGAGGCACGGTAGCGCCAAGCGAAAAAGATCGTCAGCGCCATCACGGGAACGATGACCAGCAGCATGAGCGCGGTGGAGGCGAGCAGCAGGTTGCGCTGCTGCAGGGCGACATCGCCGGAGGGGCCGAGCAGCACCATCTGGCAGCCGCCGAGCAGCGCAAACAATGGCAAAATCTGTAGAATTCGAAAGATTCTCAAGAGACTCGAGACCTCCCTGATCCGGGAACCACCGTTCTCTATTCCCATTCTCCCGTACTGCACATCGGGCAATCTGTCCCGTTGCGACGGTTTGACGGGTGGCTTCTATCCACCGTATCCATTTGTATGAGGTGCGGGCAAGCCCGGTCCTGCCGGCCTGCCTGCCAACCTGTCTGCCAGCGAGGAATTCGCGGTCATGAGCGCTGACGCGGCGAACCATTCATCGAGGCATCCGACGGACGCGCATGGCCGCGACCACGTCTCGCCGGCCGATATCGCGCTCGGCGTCATCATCGGCAGGACCTCGGAGTATTTCGACTTCTTCGTCTTCGGGCTGGGCTGCGTGCTGGTCTTCCCCGAGCTGGTCTTCCCCTTCACCGACCGCCTCACCGGCACGATCTATTCCTTCGGCATCTTTGCGCTGGCCTTCATCACCCGCCCGATCGGCTCGGTGCTGTTCTTCGCCATCGACCGCCATTACGGCCGTGCGACCAAGCTTACCGCCGCGCTCTTCCTGCTCGGCGGCTCGACGGCGGGCGTCGCCTTCCTGCCTGGCTATGCCACGCTCGGCATCTGGTCGATCGTCATCCTCGCCAGCTTCCGGCTGCTGCAGGGCATCGCGCTCGGCGGCGCCTGGGACGGCCTGTCATCCCTGCTCGCGCTCAACGCCCCGCCTAACCGCCGCGGCTGGTACGCGATGCTGCCGCAGCTCGGCGCACCCTTCGGCTTCATCCTTGCCGCCGGGCTGTTCGCCTATTTCGAGGGCGCGCTCTCCAAGCAGGACTTCCTCGGCTGGGGTTGGCGCTATCCCTTCTTCGTCGCGCTTACGATCAATGTCGTGGCGCTCTTCGCCCGCCTGCGCATGGTCGCGACCCAGGAATTCGCCCAGTTGATGGAGACCCGCGAACTGATGCCGGTCTCGATCGTCGAGCTGGTCCGCGTCCATGGCCGCACGCTCATCCTCGGCGCCTTCGTGCCGCTGGCGAGCTTTGCGCTGTTCCACCTCGTGACGATCTTCCCGGTGAGCTGGATCAACCTCTTCACCGACCGCTCGGTCTCCGAGTTCCTGCTGGTGCAGGGGGCTGGCGGCGTGGTCGGGGCAGGCGCCATCGTCACCTCCGGCCTGATCGCCGACCAGATCGGCCGCCGCAACACGCTGCTGCTCTCCGGCGGCATGATCGCGCTGTTCAGCCTGTCCAGCATCGTCGCGCCGCTGCTATTCGGCGACAGCCTCGCCGGGCAGACGATCTATGTCATCATCGGTTTCGGCCTGCTGGGCCTCGCCTATGGCCAGGCCGCCGGCGCGGTCGCTTCGAGCTTCAAGCCGCAATACCGCTATACCGGCGCGGCCCTGACCTCGGACTTCGCCTGGCTGATCGGCGCCGGCTTCGCCCCGCTGGTGGCGCTGACCCTGTCGAGCAGCTTCGGCCTCGCCTGGGTCGGGCTCTATCTGCTCTCCGGCGCGCTCTGCACGCTGGCTGCGCTCTGGATCGATCGCCGGCTGGAAGCGCGCTACGAGTAGCGCGCCCTCGCGTCAGCCCTGCCGGTACAGGAAGCGCTCCGGCTGGACCGGCTCCTCGCGCAGGCCCATGCGCTGCACCCGGTAGAGATGCTTGGTGAAGGCCAGAGCATCGGCCCGCGACAATTCGCGTCCGCGATAATAGGCCTCCATCTCGACGCGCACGGCTTCCGGCGGATGGCGCGCAATCTTGGCGGCGACCTCGCGGGCCGTCGCCATCAGGGCATCCGGCGCGACGACCTTGTTGACCAGCCGATGCGACAGTGCCTCCTCCGCCTCCATCGGCTCGCCGGTCAGAAGCATCCACATCGCGACGGTATGCGGCAATTGCAGGCCGAGCCGCGAAGTGCCGCCCGCCCCGCCCATGCCATAGGCCACCTCGGGGAAGCCGAATTTCGCGTTGGTCGAGGCGATCCGGATATCCGTCAGCGAGAGCAGGTAGATCATGCCCTGCCCCAAGCACCAACCATTGACCGCGCCGATGATCGGCTTGAACCGCTCGAGCGCGAGCACATCGCGCGACCAGGAGAAGTCATGCGGCGTCTCACCCTCGCCGTTATGCGGCCAGAGATGGTCGACGAGCTCGTCGCGCGAGGTCGTGCCGCGCTTGTAAGGGGTCTTGATGTCGTCGCCGGCGCAGAAGCCGCGCTCGCCCGCCCCAGTCAGGATGCCGCAGCGGATCGAGGTATCCGCCAGGAAATCCTTCAGCGCGAGGAAGAGCTCCTTGTGGATGGCGGGATTGGTCGGGTTCACCGACCCGTTCTCGATGGTGAAGACGGCGACGTCACCATCCTTCTCGTAGCGAAGAGGCAAGGCGGTTCTCCTTCGGCGCGGATATCTCGAAACGGAAACGGTTCAGCCGGCGAGCCAGCCGCGGGACAGGCGGTCATAGGCGCCGGCACGCAAATCCTCGCGCTCGCCGACGATGACGTGCTTGGCGACCTTCTCGGACGGGGTTTTCGGCAGGCTCGCGCGAAATTCGAGGAAGCGCGGCACCTTGAACGGCGCGAGATGCGCGCTGCAATGCGTGAAGAAGCCGTCGAGATCGAAGGCATCGGCGGCGACGCCCGGCTTCAGCACGATGCAGGCTTTCACCTCCTGCCCGCGGTCGATGTCGGGCACGGGAATGACGGCGGCCTCCAGGATATCCTGCCAGCCGAGCATGACGGCCTCGACCTCGCGCGCTGCGATGTTCTCGCCGGAGCGGCGGATCATGTCCTTGATCCGCCCGACGATGGTATGGAAGCCGCGCTCGTCGCGCCGGAACAGGTCGCCGGTGCGGAACCAGCCGCCCTCGCGAAAACTGTCGGCATTGGCCTCGGGCTTGTTCCAGTAGCCCTGCAGGATGCCGGGACCGCGGATCCACAATTCGCCGATCTCGCCGGGTGGCACTTCCTTGCCCTCCTCGTCGCGGATGGTCGCCTCGCGAAAGGGCGAGGCGATGCCGCAGGTGCCGGATCCGACCATCGATGTCGCGCCATAGGGCGTGAACAGGGCCGAGCCGACCTCGGTCATGCCGAAGCTCTCGCGCGCCACCACGTTGAAGCGCTGCTCCAGCTCGGCATGCATGTTCTTCCGCAGGCCGAAGACCGAAACCATCTTCAGCGGAATGTCGCGGTCATCCGGCCGCGGCGCCTGTTTCAGGACGATCTGCGGGAAGATGCAGTATTCGATGCCGTAGCGCCTGACCCAGTCGAGGAAATTGGTGCCCGAGGCCTTGGCCGCGACAAAGAGCGTGCCCTTCAGGCGCATCGCCATCAGCAGCAGCCATTGCGGGTCCATGTAGTAGAAGGGCTGGGCCGCGATGACATGCTTGACGATGCCGTTGGCACGCATCGCCGCGACCCGCCCCAGCGTCAGCCAGTAGCGATGGCTGAGCATGCAGCCCTTGGGAAAGCCCGTCGTGCCCGAGGTGTACTGGATGTTGATGAGGTCATCGAGTTCGGGCGTGCGCGCCGGCACAAAGTCCCGAGCCGGGGTCGCGGCCAGCGCTTCCCAATCGCCCGCACCGCCGACGACGATCGGCTTGGCGAAAGCCGCGAGATCCCTGACCTCCGGTGCCTCGCCGATCTCGGCGAGCACGCTGGCATCGATCACGATCGTCCCGGCGCCGCTATCGTTCAGCACATAGGCGACCTCGCGCGGGGTATAGCGGACATTGACGGGCACCATGATCGCGCCGATCCGCGCCAGCGCCAGCCAGGTCAGCGGAAAGGCCGGGATGTTCGGCAGCATGACGCCGACACGGTCCCCGAAGCCGATGCCGCGCGCCGCAAGCCCCGCCGCAAGCGAGCGCGTCTTCTCGGCAAGCTCGCGATAACTGAGGACGATGCCCGCCTCGAAGAAATTCGCCGCCGGCGCATCGCCCATCTCGGCCGCGCTTGCATCGATGAAGGCCGCGAGATTGCGCGGGAACGGCTCGGCCTCGATCAGCGCCCGCAGCTCGGCGGCTTCCTGTAATTCCCTATCCATCGGCCTGTTCCGTCCTGAGCCGGCGCAAGCCGGCGCTGCGTGCGATTTCCGCGATACCGAGCCCGATCATCGACATCGCCACCATCACGCAGGCGGCGGCGGCGACGGTCGGGTCGAGCCTGAGATTGAGGTCGTTCCAGATCCGGAGCGGCAGGGTCTCGATCGCCCCGGAGACGAAGAGCGTGATGATCAGATCGTCGAAGGAGGCGAAGAAGGCGAACATCGCCCCGGCCAGGATCGCGGGTCGCAGCGCCGGCAATGTCACCAGCATGAAGCTCCGCCATGGCCCGGCACCGAGCACGCGGGCGGCGCGCTCGATCGTCTCGTCGAGATTGCGCAAGGCCGCGCTCACCACCACGATCACGTACGGCACGGCCACGACCGTATGGGCGAGGACCAGCGTGGTCAGGCTCTCCAGCCATTTCAGCCGCGCGAACAGCATGAACATGCCGAGCGCGATCACGATGCCCGGTACGATCAATGGCGCGATCGCCAGCCCGTAGAGCAGCCCGGCTCCCGGCAAACGGTGGCGCACGATCGCCAGCGCACTTGCCGTACCGATGGCGACCGACAGGATCGTCACGAGCACGCCGATCTTGACGCTGAGCCAGAGCGCCCCGCTCCAGGACGCATCGGTGAAGAGTACGCGGTACCAGCGCAGCGACCATGCCGTCGGCGGAAAGCTCAGGATCTCCGACTCGTTGAAGGAGAGCGGGATCAGGAAGACCAGCGGAAACAGCAGGAAGAAGACGATCGCGCAGAACCAGACGCCGAGCGCGATGCGGACGATACGGGGGCTCATCGTGCCCCCCCGTAGAGATTGCGCTCCGGCACCAGCCAGCGCAGCAGCGCGACCGCGGCGATCGTCGTCGCCAGCAGCACGAGCGCCATGGCGGAGGCCGCAGTCCAGTCGTTCATCTGGTTGACCTGGAGGTCGATCAGGTTTGCGATGGTGCGGTGCCGCGGCCCGCCGAGCAGCGCTGGCGTGATGTAGAAGCCGAGCGAGAGGATGAAGAGCAGCATCGCCGCGGCGACGATGCCGGGCTTCGTCATCGGCAGGTAGACATGCCAGAAGGCGCGCCAGGGCGAGGCGCCGAGCACGCGCGCGGCCCGGACCAGCCCCGCATCGAGCTCGGTCATCACGCCGACAAGGGTGAGGATCGCGACCGGCAGCAGGATCTGCACCATGCCGAGATGCACGGCGAGCGGCGTGAACATGAAGCGCTGCGGCTCGGAGGTGATCCCGAGCCAGATCAGCGAAGCGTTGAGCAGCCCTTCGCGCCCGAGCACCAGCGACCATGTGTAGGTGCGCACGAGCACGCTGGTCCAGAACGGCAGCAGCACCAGCGCGAGATAGATGCCGCGCCGCGAGGCAGGCTGCCCGGCGATGAAGCAGGCGGCGGGATAGCCGAGGACGAGGCAGATCAGCGTCACGCTCAGCGCGAGCTTCAACGTGTTCAGGAAGACCAGCACAAAGACCGGCGAGGACATCAGCCAGGTCACTCCGGTCCATGCGCCGCCCTTGCCCGCAAACGAGATTCGCATGATCTCGACGAACGGGACCACGAAGAAGATCGCGAAGAGCAGCAGGAGCGGCGCAGCCAGAAGCGGCGCCACCAGCGATTTCCTGAGCACGTTACCTGTCCCTGATCCTGTTCCTCAGCTCAGCAGCCAGGCGGCCCAGCGCTCGGTCAGCTTCGGCCGGTGCTCGCTCCAGTATTCCGGGTTGAACGAATACTGGACCGCGACATTGTCCGGATGGATGGGCAGGATCTTGGCGAGTTCGGGATCGACCTTCTCGATCAGGCCGGGCGCGAAGCCGGGATAGGGCGAGTCCTGCAGGAGCTGGACGCCCTTGTCGGGATCGAGGCGTGATTTCATGTAGCGCATCGCTTCCTTCGGGTGCTTGGCACCCTTCGGCACCGCCCAGTAGGAGAGCTGGAGCGCGCCGCCGTTCCAGATGATGTCGACCGGCTTGCCCTCCTTCTTCAGCGGCGGCACGCGCCCGTTCCAGACCGTGCCCATCACCGCCTCGCCATCGACGAGAAGCTGGACCTGCTGGGCACCGGTCGTCCACCAGGCCGCGACGTTGCGCTTGATCTGGTCGAGCTTCTTGAAGGCACGCTCGACATCGAGCGGATAGAGCTTGTCGGCCGGTACACCGTCGGCGAGCAGCGCGAATTCGAGATTCTGCACCGGCGAATCCTGCAACGCGCGCGGTCCCGGGAAGCTCTTCACGTCCCAGAAATCGGCCCAGGACTTCGGCGCCTTGCCGCCGAACTTGTCGGTGCGATAGGCGATCACGGTCGAGAAGGTCGAGGTGACCATGCCGTATTTCTGGCGGGCGATCGGCGGCAGCTTGTTGTCGGGATCGACGATCGACCAGTCGATCTCGGTCAACCAGTTGTTCTTGACGGCCTCGATCATATCGGCCCCGCCCATCTCGGTCAGGTCCCATTCCATGTTGCCGGTATCGACCATCGCCTTGAGCTTGGCGAGCGAAACGGGCGCAGTGGCGCGGACCCCGATGCCGGTCTCGGCCGTGAACGGCTTCTCGTAGATCCGCTCCAGCGACTTGGCGAGGCTGCCGCCCGAACCGTTGACGGTGATCGTCACGGCTTGCGCGCGGGCGCCCGTACCCAATGCGGTCAATGCCGCGCCGCCCAGCGCCAGGCGGCCCATGTCACGTCTCGTCACTGCGGTCATCGTTCGTTCCCTCCCGTTGTTCTCGTTGTGGAATCGATCGTCAGCCGTCGAGGAACGCGGCCCTTTCCAGGCTGAATCCGAGCGTCACAGGCGCACCGACGACCGGGCCGTCGCCGCCATGACGGCGCTGCTCCTGCACGATCACGCGCCCGGCTTTCTCGGTCTCGACGACATAGCGATAGCTGCCGCCGTGGAAGGCGACATCGCCGATCCGCCCGGCGAGCACCGGAGCACTGCCGGCCTCCGAAACCCGTGTGAAATGCTCCGGCCGCAAGGCCACCCGCCCGCGCCAGCCTTCCGGCAGGCGCACGGGGGCCGGGGCGTCTGCTCCCGCGAAGGCGAGCCGCCCACCTGCCAACTCTGCGGCCAAGAAATTGGTCTCGCCAACAAATTGCGCGACGAAGGCATTGCTGGGGCTGTCATAGACCGCAGCAGGCGTTCCGATCTGCTCGATCCGCCCCTCGCTCATCACCACGATCCGGTCGGACATGGCGAGCGCCTCGCCCTGGTCGTGCGTGACATAGATCACCGTGCAGCCGATGCGGCGCTGCACCTCCTTGATCTCGTCCTGCATCGCCTCGCGCAGCTTGAGGTCGAGCGCGCCGAGCGGCTCGTCCATCAGCAGCACGCGCGGCTCGAACACGATGGCCCGCGCGCAGGCGACGCGCTGGCGCTGCCCGCCGGACAACTCATGCGGCTTGCGCCCGCCGAAGCCCGCGAGCCGGACCATCGCCAGCGCCTGCTCGGCCCGCGCGTGACGCTCGGCCTTCGGCACGCCGCGCATCCGCAGCGGAAACGCAACATTGTCGCGCACATCCATATGCGGGAACAGCGAATAGCTCTGGAAGACCATGCCGACATTGCGTTTCTCGGTCGGCAAACGGGTGATCGACACGCCGTCGATCAGCACGTCGCCGGCGCTGGGCTCGATGAAGCCGGCGAGGATGTTGAGCGCCGTCGTCTTGCCCGAGCCGGAGGGGCCGAGGAAGGTGACGAACTCTCCGCCCGCGATATCCAGCGAGAATTCGCGGAGTGCCTCGACCGGGCCATAGCGCTTCGTGATCCCCGCAAAGGAGATCGGCGCCCCGCCTGCGGAGGCCTGCAACCCTTTCGCGCCGCGATGTGCTAGAGATGGGTGCATCACGATCCTGAAACTGATATCAATGTCAGTATGTGAATCGGAGACGAGACGTGTCAAGCGGTCATCCATCCGCAAAACAGGCGAACGAAGCGATCGCTCCGGCTGAACTGGCGGCCCGTGCAGCCGTTGGTTCAGGCGGGACGGGAACCTCAACCTCCGGCTTCAGCCTGCCGGACGCGATGCGGGCCGAACTGGAAGCCGCGCCGAAACTGTCGCGTTCGGAAATGACCCGCCGGAAACTGATGATCGCGGCGGCGGAACTGATCCAGGATTCAGGCTTCGGCGGCCTCAAGGTCGCCGATATCTGCAAGCGCGCCGATTTCGCCCACGGCACCTTCTATCTGCACTGGAAGGACAAGCGCGGCGTGGCGCATGACGTGCTGACCGCCTTCATGGAGGCGATCCGCGCCAATCGACCGCAGCGCCGGCCCGGCCAGAGCTTCTACGAGCGCCTCGTCGTCGGGCATCTCTACTATGTCGACCTCTACCGCCGGAATATCGGCCTGATGCGCTGTCAGGGGCAGCTCGCCGACGAGCTCGACGAGTTCGCCGCGATAGGCCTCAAGGCGAACCTTGCACTGGCCCATCGCATCCTGCGGGCGGCGGAGCGCGAACAGCCTTCATTGACCGCGGAGCCGATACCCCAGCGCCTCGCAACGGCGCTGGGCTGCATCGCCATGGTCGACAAGCTCCTGCACGAGGTTTTCGCCCGTGGCCTCGCCATCGGCCTGACCGATGACGAATTCGCCGGGACGCTTTCGCTGAGCTGGCATCGCTCCCTGCTGGGGCGCGATCCCTGACCGGCAGGCGCCGCGCGCTCAGGCCGCCTGCGGCTGCTCCTGCCGCGCGAGATAGGCGCTCTGGAAGGTCTCCATCACATGCTGGACCATGTCGCGCGCGACATGGAGCTGATCGTCCTGGAAGGCGAGCGCGCGCGGCGAGTTGAGCACGATCTCGTAGCTCGGGAAGTAGTCGACGAAATCGAAGCGGCGGAACAATTCCTCCGCCACCGCTCGCAGCACCGATTTCGAGGCGCTGTTGGCCACGATGACATCGGCATCCTTGAAGGTCGCCCCGAACGGCACCGGCGACACTGTCACTACGAAGCGCATCTCCGGGTGGCAGTGCTCGCGGATCAGCCCGATGATGTCGAGCATATCCGCCAGCGTCGCGTCATAGCCGTAGTCGACGAAGCGGAAGCGCTCCGGCATGCGCTGCAGCCAGACCGGGCCGGGATGGGCGTTCATGGCGATGCCGGTCTCGGCGTCGAGCCAGGTCTCTGTCAGGCCGAGCGTGAAGAAGCAGACCCGCGCCTGCCTGATCTGCGCCGTCGCGGCGGTGAGGCGCTTGCGGTTGGCAAAGGCGCTCTCCCGATCGAGCAGCCTGAGGCCGCTGGCCTGCGGATCGAACCATTGCCCGGGCGCAAGCTCGATCAGCCCCTCGTCCGGGTAGCTCTCGCCCATCAGGACGCGCTTCAGCTCATGCGTCATCGAGCGCACCGAGTACTTGTTCAGCGCGCCCCGGCTGAGCTGGCCGCGATCGGCCCCGCCGCCGCGCCCGCTCTCCTCGTTCCAGCTCTCGAAATGCTCGGCCGGCACGCCATGGCCTTCGAGCAGCAGCGGCAGGCCCCGCGCCATCAGGATGTTCTCGACCTCGCGCGCGAAGCACGAGCCCATGGTGAAGATCGGTTCGGACGGATCGAGCTTGAACTTCGACTTGTGCTCCACCGCGACATAGTCGCCCGTGGTCAGGCGCTCCCTGGCCATCTTCTCGGGCTTGCCCGAGGTCCAGCCGCGCACGGGGTTGCCGCGCATGATCGAAAGGGCCGTGCCAGCATCGTATTCGATCTTCATGATCGTCTCCTGGTTCGTGGAAGCCGATAGCCGGAAAGCCCTTGCGCCTTTGCGAGGGCCGTTCATGGGTCCGGACCAAAGCATTTTCGAGCGAAGTGGCCCCCGGTTCGCGTGAAGAAAATGCGGAATACTATTGCCCTTACATCCGGTGAGGGATGCCGTTCCGGTCGAGGAAACCGCGCATCCGGTCGTAGGAGCCGGCATAGCTCTTCGCGAGGCCGTTCAGCGCCGCCTCCTGATAGACCGCGCGCCAGCCGCCCTCGGCCAAGGCCGCCTCCGGCACGACCGGGATCTTCAGCGTCTCCGCCAGTTCCTGGCTGCGCGTGTCATAGGCGACGAGCACGCCGGGCACGCCATGCGCCACGGCCGGCAGCACGCCATGGACGCGATAGCCAACGGCAAGGTCCTGCGAGCGGGCGAAGGCGTCGTAATGCTCGACATCGAAGAACGAGAAGAGCTGCTTCTCGTAGATCCGGCGCATCGCGGCATCGTCCGCTCCGCTCCACCAGCCGGTGCGGGTGAACTCCGCGACGGCTTTCTCCTTGGCGGCGGGGTCGCGCAGGAAGAAGGCCTTCTCCTCCTGCTCGCCATGCGAGGACATCACCATCTCGCTCTGGGCATCGACCTTGAGCAGCGCGGCCTTCTGATTGCGCAGATAGGCTTCCGGGTCGGCGGTGTAGCTCTTGTCGGCCTCGCGGCGCAGGCTGAACGCGACCTTGCGGATCTCGCGCTGATCGGGAACGCGGATCTTGAGGTCGCGGTTGCGGGTGCGGAAGATCGAGGGGCAGCCGACCACCTCGACATTGCGGATGCCGTTCTGCCGGAGCGTCTCGGCGCTGAAGGCGCCGCGCACGCCGATGGCGGCCGAGCGCTCGGCCACGATCGACCAGAAGCGCTTCGAGGCGTCCGGGAGTTCGATCCTGCGATTCTGGCTCGCCTGCGCGCCGACGCCGATGGCGTAGACCGGCAGCTTGACCTTCTCCAGTACCTCGACGGCGCGGAACCACTCCATGCTCTCATGGATGAAGTTCGAGCCGCGCACGAAGACGAAATCGAAATCGCTGGCATAGCGCGCGATATCGGCATCCGTCGGCGACATGATCTTCATCGGCTCCAGATGGGCGTAATCGAGGAGCTTCAGCGTCGAGTCGTAGACGATCATGTCGCCGATATTGAAGTAATCGCTGAGCAGCTTCTCCATCGGCGCGCGATACCAGCGCACCTTGTCATGGTCGTAGACCTCGCCGGCCGGGTAGATCACCAACGCTCGCAGGGCCTTGGTCTTCGAAACCGGGCGCAACTCCGAGCCGGGGGCAAGCGCCCCGGTACGGGCATCCGCAACCGCGATGGAACGCAATCGCGTCTCCGGCAAGGCCGGCAGCGGAATCGCGATCTCGGCCACGGCCGCATCACCGGTGACGAGCGCGCCCGGGTTGATCGTGGCGTAGTCCTGACCGTCGAGAATGAGGCGCAGCGACGGCCAGCTTCCGCCGGGCTCACGCGCGACGAGGACGACGACCTCCTGCGTGGTCGCGCGCAGGATTTTCATGGTCTGCACGGCCTGGCTGGCCGGAAGCGGATGAGCGGGCGCATTCATGGCGTGTCCTTCACGATGCGGATTTTGATGCGGACGAGATCGCGCTGCGGGCCGATCTTGCAGTCGGCGACACGCATCTTGGTCATGAACAGAAAGGGCTGATCGCCCGTGGTCTCGAAATTGCGCGAGGGCGAGGCCGGGTCGGCGACGGCGCCGTAGGCATAGCGGTCGCGGTCACTGCAATCCTTGCTCCACATCGTCGGATGCGTGACGAGCGTCTGCAGCGGAGACCAGGTCAACAGGTCCTTCGACCAGCTATAGGCGACGCGCCCGCCGACGATGCCCTGCCCGGGATCGGGGCCGAGATGGAAGATCGCGAGCCATTGCCCGCTCGCCTCATGCCGGGTGACCGAGCCGACCGTGGTCGGCAGGTACCTGAGCGGCTGGCATGGGCGCGCCTGGCTCACATCGTCGCGATAGGGATCGACCGCCGGAATCGTGAAATCCTGCCCGTCGAAGGCGCGCCACGCCGTCGCGTCCTTGATATCCGTGGAGCGAAACAGGCAGACGCCGTTCTTCTGGCCCTCGCCGCCGGTGGTCGCGATCAGCGCATACCAGGCGCCGTCCTTCTGGACGATGTTCGAGGGGTTGAAGAAGCCGCGATGTCGCCCCTGCCCGACATCCTGCTTGTAGGGCGGCGCCGCCACGAGGGGGCGCGGCTCGCTGGTCCTGAAGCTGCGCCCGCCATCATCGGACTGGGCGGCGGTGACGACATTGTACCAGCAGCTCATCGCCTCCTTGAAGCGGCAGGCACCGGGATGCTTGTCGGCATGGTACTCGGCATGGATCAGCGCCTGGACATGGCGCCCGTCATCGGTCCAGGTGGCAGCGATCCAGCTCTTGTCGCTGAACTGGCTCGGGTCGGCGCTGTTCTTCGCCTGGAAAGAGACCGCGCAGCTCTTGCGGATCGAGGTGAGGTCGCGGCCGATCAGCGGGCGGCTGCGGTAATGGCTGGCAAAGGCGACGACCTCGCCCTTGTCGTCGCGGAAGGCGCGCAAAGGCGCGTCCGGCAGATCCCATTCCTCGCAGCGCTCGCGCGCCCAGGAAACCACCGTCTCCTCCTGCGCGCCGGGCGCGAGTTCGAGCCGGTAGCCCTGCGCGATCGCGGGCAATGCCAGCAGCAAGCATGCAGCCGACAGCGCCCCGCGCAGGGCAAGGGCGCGCCTCATGCCACCTTCCGTTCCTGCGCGGGCACCTCCTGCGCAGCCGCAGCCGGCTTGACCATCTTGTGGTCGATCCTGTTCTCGCTGAGGAAGCCGCTCATCGCGCGGTAGACCTGCCCGTAGGCTGCGTTGAAGCGATCGAAGCGCGCCTGGTCCCAATGCTCTTCCAGCTTGAAGTCCTGGCCGGCGAAGACGTCGATGCTCGGGATCTTGAACGTATCCGCAAACTCGACCGTGCGGCTGTCATAGGTGAAGTAGATCGAGGGCGTGCCGTTCGCGAGCGCCATCAGGTTGCCGTGCAGGCGATAGCCGAGCACGAGGTCAAGCCCGCGCACCAGCCGCTCGTACTCCGCGACGATGTCGGAATAGAACATCCGGCTCTGGTAGAGCCCGGTGACCTGCTCATCGAGATACCAGTTATTGGCCCACTCGTTCTCTTTCAGCGCGGCGAGCGCCTGCGCCTTCTGCTCGGGCGTGCCGAGCGCGAGCTTCTTCTCCTCGACCTCGCCCTGCGCCATCAGCGTGACCTCGAAGCGATCGGCCATCGCCTTCACCAGCGAGCGGTGGAAGGTGAGGTAGCGCTTGATGTCCTGCGCATAGGTCTTCGAGACCTCGCGCCGCAGCGTGACGCCGACCGTCTTGATCTGTTCGAGCGGCGGCAGACGGATGGCGAGGTTGGGATCGTTGTTCCGGAACGCCGTCGGACAGCCGATGATGCGGACATTCCTGATGCCGAGATCGTTCAGCACCTCCGCGGAGTAGGTGCCGCGCACGCCGAGCGAGGCGGTCGAATCCGAAATGAGCTTGAGCACCGTCTTGGTGTCCTCGCTCAATTCCAGCTTGCCGCTGACCGGGGCCTGGGCGCCGATGCCGAAGGCGATCACCGGCAGCTTGAGCCGGCGCAGCACCTCGGCGGCCTTGGCCCAGTTCATCTGCGCATGGACATAGTTGGAGCCGCGCAGGAAGACGTAATCGTATTCGGCGTTGAGCCGGTCGATCATCGCGGCATCGACGCGGTCGATCGGCAGTTCGTCGAGCTTCTCGAAATTGAGCAGCTTCAGCGAGGAATCGAAGACGAAGGCGTCGCCGATATTGTGGTAGTGCTCGATATGGCTCTGCAGATCGGCATGGCGATACCAGCGGACATTGTCGTGGTCATAGACCTCCCCGGAGGGACTGATGACGAGGATGCGGGCCATGGACAGGTCTCCCCTGTTGTCTCGTTATGGTTTCAGGCGATCATCGCGGCGGCGTCCTGCCGCGCGGGAACGGGCTTGCTGCGCTCGGCGAGGAGGCGGCGATAGAGGTCGAGATGCGTGCCGGCGCATTCGCGATGGCTCATCGGCCGCTTGATGCCGCCGCGCAGGCGATCCCACAGGCCGGGCTCGGTCAGCGCGCGCGTCATGCAGTCGACGAGATCCTCCGGGCTGCCGGGCCGGAAATGCAGGCCGTCGACCTCGTCGGTGATCTTCTCGGCCATGCCGCCGAGATTGCTCGCCAGGATCGGCCGGCCGTGGAAAAACGCCTCCTGGATCACGATCGGCGAGTTTTCCCACCAGACCGAAGGCATCACCATCCAGTCGACCGAGCGCATCAGGTTCGGCATCTCGCGGTTCTGGAAGGCACCGCAGAAGCGCACGCGCCGCCCGGCGGCCTCGACCAGCTTGGCGAACTTGTCCTGATAGGCTTGCGGCTGGCGCTCCAGATTGCCGCCATAGACCAGCAGGATCGAATCCTCGCCCCAGACGTCCTCGGGGATGCGCGTTACCGCGTCGATCAGCACGTCGGCCCCCTTGTAGGGCGTGAGCTGCCCGAAATAGGCGAAGCGCGAGCGCCGCCCCTTGCCCTCGGGCAGAGGCCGCGGCGGCGCGACACCGGCCACGTCGATGCCGTTCTCGATCACCGAGAAACGCTCCTCGGCGAGGCCCCAGTCGAGATAGCGGTCGACGAGGAAACGGCTCGGCGAGACGAAATGATCGGCGAGCCCCAGCATGCCCTTGATGAAGGTCTCGCGGGCGAGGAAGCGGGCCGGCGAGATGTCAGGGAAGCAGGCGTTGCAATCGGTCGGCGAGGACCGGTAGCAGAGCTTGAAGGCGCCGGTCTTCACCATCTGGCCGTGATGGTGGCAGATCGAGAGATATTCGTGGAAGGTCACCACGATCAGCGCGTCCGGCAGCGCATCGCGCACCGCGAACAGACATTCGAGCCCGAGCCCGATGAAATGGTGGAAATGCACCACGTCGGGCTTCAGGTCGTTCAGCACGCGCACGAAATCGCGCTCGATCTCCTCCGTCGCCCGGTTCGAGATCAGGAAGTGGTCGTAATCCTCGGCGTAGTAGAGCAGTTCGCCGCCGCGCTGGCGCAGGCTCATCAAGGCCGTGCCGGCATGGCGCGGCGTCGGCGCGCCGACACGGGCGAGGAAATGGGAATCGACGCCCTCGCCGGCCTGCAAGCCCTTGTGCAGGTTGTAGGACGCCACCTCAGCGCCCCCCAGGGACATCGAGGGATGGCCGTGCGATATCACGAGAACCCGCATCCTCAGCCTTTCATGTTGGAGATGGCGAGCGCCCAGCGCCGGTCGAAGCTGGTGCGGTCGGCGAGCTGCGCGAGCGCGCCGGCATGGGGCGCAGCCGTTTCGCCGTCATCGACCGCATAGACCTCGACATCGGGCACCCAGAGCGAGGGCGAGCCCGCCATCCGGAGCTTGAGGCAGAGATCGAGCCCCTTCTCCGCCGTGGTGAAATAGTTGCGCGCGAAGCCGCCGACCTCGATGAAGGCGGCGCGCGACAGGACGCAGCATTCGCTGGCGCCGGCCGCGACCTCCATCGGGCCGAGATTGCCGACCGCCTCCAAGGGATAACCGACGAAACGGTTGGCGATCCGCCGGCTCGTCCCCTCGCCTTCCAGCCAGGCGCCGGCCCAGCGGATGGAATCGTCCTCGAAGAGCAGGGTCGGGCTCGCGACGCATTGGCCGCCCCGCGCCCGATAGGCCCGTTCCAATCGCCCGAGCCAGCCGGGCATGCGGATTTGCGCGGCGCCGGAAAGCAGGGCGACCGTGTTGAAGCGGCAGGCACGCACGCCCGCCTCCAGCGCATCGCAGGCATCTTCGACACCCTCCACCGCGACGAGGCGCATGGAGAGCCCATAGAAGCGGGCCAGCCGCCATGCTTCCGCGCCGACGCGGTCGAAGCTTTCTGAGGGTGCCGCGAGCACGATCGGCAGGGGCCGCGCTTCCGGGTCCATCGCGAGCAATGCGAACAGCGCCGACAATTCGCGATGGCGGTGATCGAGCCCGATCACGAGGCCGAGTGGTGCCTCGGGATCGAAAGTACCGACATCGAGCGTCTCCGCGGCACGCGGCGGCGCGATCTCGGCCGCCTGCAAGGCCGGCGCGATCTGGCGCTCGACCACTGCACTGGCGGTCGAGGACCGCGCGTCGAGCAGGCCGAGCACGCGCTCCAGCGCCCGCCGCGCCGGAGCCCGGTTCGGTTCGAGCGGCAGGAAGGCGGGGCCGGTCCCCTGAACCTCGAAGGCGAGATGCAGCGGCTGGCCGGCTTCCGGCAGAAGCTTCGGCGCGAAGACGATGAAGCCGTGATTGTTGCGGCGCGAGGCAAGCGCCGGCCCGAAACGCGGATCTTCCATGAAGGCCGCCGTCACGTCGGCGCGCTGCACGCGGGTCCAAAGGCGATCGACGGCGCAGGACTGGCTGCCGCTGCGCAGCGTGACGCCGCCGACCCGGCGCTCGGGATCGAACAGCCAGCCGATGATCAGCACGCCGGTGCCCTCGACCACCGTCACCGAGTCGATGCCGGCGCGCACCGGCTCCTCCAGCAGGCAGACCGTGTCGCGCCCGTCGAAGCGCTGCGAGGCGCGCTTGAGCTTGTCGGCTGTCGCCTGCGGAGCGGTGCCGCGCTGCAGGCCGTCGCGCAGATGGCCGGGCACGGTTATCGGCTCGATCAGGACGTAGCGCTCATAGACCTCAAGCGCGCGCCAGCCATCGTTGCCGCGGAAATAGAGCCGCTCGATCTCGCCGGGATGCTGGGCGTGGCAATCCTCCAGCAGGCCGAAGAAGCCGCGCGCGCCCTCGCCGAGATCGTCGCGCTCGAAGGTCCCGGTTTCGAGATGGGCCGGCGACAGTCCGCCATGCGAGATCAGGAGCTTCACGCGGCCGGCCGCGAAATGGGAAGTCCAGCCCTGCAGGAAGATGCCGTCGCCCGCACCCGTCGTTTCGCCGAGCTTGCCCATCACCTCGACGAAGCCGCCCGGCCGCGCGACCGTCTGAAGCAGCATCGCCACCGCCCGCAGGCGGCGCGGATTCGGCGCCCCGGTCAGCAGCACTTCGAGCAGGCCATCGACCACGCTCGGGAAGGCCTGGCCGGCATCGTCGGCGAGCTCGGAGAGGAAGGTCTGCAGGGGCTGCGGCTTCGGCGCCAGGATCAGCCGCAGCGGCCGGCCGGGGCGGCCGATCAGCAAGGCGCCGGTACCGCTATTGTCGACGCTGGGCGCCGGTGCCAGGCAGAGGAAGCCGGTAGCCGACGCGGGCTCGGCGCCGGGCCGGCGCCAGCTCAGCACCATCGTCTGGGCGCGGTTGCGCGGATTGCCGTCGACCGCGACCGGCACCTTCGCCGGAATCGCGTCGCAGGTGCTGCGGACGAGGATCGCGTTCTCGCCGAGCGGCGTCCAGGCGACAGTCGGCGCCTGCGCGATCGCTGTCCTCTCGGGAACGATGACCTCGCTCATCGGTCAGCCTCCCCACAAGGTGACGGCGAGCGTGACGAAGGACATCACCGCGGCGAGCGTCGAGAGAAAACCGAGAATGACGGTGACCTGCCGGAGTGGCGCTTGCGCCTCCTTGCGGATGGCGGCCAGCCGATCATCGAAGGCGCGCAGCGTGCCGTCGAAGCGAAGCTGGAAGACGTCGAGTTCGCCGAGCCGGCGGACGATCTCGCTCTGGCTCTCGGTCTCGGCCTTGGTCGCCTCGGCCAGCGCGTGGTTCTCTTCGAGCCGCGCCGCGATGCGGTCGAGCTTCTCGTTGAGTTCCTTCTGGGCGAGCTGCGCGCGCCGGTTGAGCACGATCAGCATCTCGACCTTGTCGAAGAAGCGCGCCAGCGGCACCGCGATCGCCGCCTCCGCCGCGAGTTCGTCCGCTGCCGGCAGGCGCAGTTCCAGCTCCACGCCGGTCGCCGCGGAGACACCGACGACCGTCAGGCGGGCGCGGGCCGCGACCAGCGCCTCGTCGAGATCGATCGAGAAGGCATGCTTGCCGTCGCCGATGCCGTTGCGGCGCAGGTCGATCCGGCTCTGGTCGGCCTTGGTCTCGGCGACGACCTTGCCATCCAGGGAAATCCTGACCGTGATCGCCTCGTCGGGACGGGCCTCATCCCAGATCCAGCCATGCAGGCGGCTGCCGTCGAGGGCGTCGACCCGTCCGTTCAGGCGAGCGGGATTGACGTTGGGAAGGCGGACCTCGTTGTCCTGATCGGGGCGACGGACCTCCTGGTCCTGATACTGAGCCGTTGTCATGCGGCCTCCGCGAGCTTGAGATCATCGAAGAGGGCGAGGTGGCGGCCGGCGCAGCCGGCGAGCGTCGGCTGCTCGGCGATGCCGTGGACGAGGCGCTGCCAGAGGCCGGCCTCCTCCATCGCCCGGCGAAGGGTGCGGGCCAGTGCGGCCGGGTCGCCCGGCCGGACATGCAGCCCGTCGATCTCGTCGCGCACCATCTCGGCCATGCCGCCGATCGAGCTGACGATCGGCGGGCGGCGATGCTGGAACGCTTCCTGGATGACGAGCGGCGCGTTCTCCCACCAGATCGAGGGCATCACCACCCAGTCGACCTCGGCCATCAGGCCCGGCACCTCGTCGCGGGAATAAGGTCCGCAAGGGGTCACGACCCCCTCGGTGCCGGCGAGCGCGGTGTCGAGCGCGGTCGTGAAGGCCTCGCTCTGGAACGGCGCGCCGCCATGGATGCGCAAGGAGAATTCGGTTTCGCCGGAAGCGCGCAGCAATTGCGCCGCCTGCAATAGCGGCAACACGCCCTTCCAGGGATTGAGATTGCCGAAATAGCCGAAGCTGGTGCGCCGGCCCTGGCCAGGCCGGTGCGGCGCGGCCTCCTGGGCCGGGCGGGCATTGGCGATGACCTCGATCCGCTCGCCGGCTAAGCCCCAGTCGACATAGCGCTGGCGCAGGAAGCGGCTCGGCGCGACGAAGCGGTCGACAGCCGCCAGATGCGTCTTGATGAAGCGCTCGCGCAGCAAGAAGCGGTCGGAGCCGATCTCGGGGAAGCAGCCATGGCAGGCCGAGGGCGAAGAGCCCTTGCAGCGCTGGCGGTCGCCGGGCCGTACCATCAGCCCGTCATGATGGCAGATCGGATAATAGTCGTGCAGCGTCATCACGATCGCCGCCTGCGGCAGGAGACGGCGCGCCAGCGTCAGGAACTCGGCGCCGATCAGCACGAGATGATGGACGTGGATCACGTCCGGCCGGAACTCCTCCAGCAGCGTCGCAAGGTCCTGCAACGTACCGTAATGGTCGATCTGGCTCATGTGGAAGCGGTCGTAATGCTGGCTCCACAGCACCACGTCCTCGCCGATCGCCTGCAGCGCCGTGCCGGGATGCGGCCCGCGATGCATCGCGTTGGTCGCGCCGAGGAACAGCACCTCGCAGCCCTGCTCGCGATAGGCCTGCGACAGGTCATGCGCGAAGATCTCGGTCCCACCCGGATGAAGCGAGGGATGGTTATGCGCGACGACGAGGATGCGCCGGCTCATGCCACGCCTCCCGGACCTTTGCTCCCCGGTTTCGTCGCGATCAGCAGGTCCTGGTAATGCGCCGCGCTGATGCCGCGCCAATGCCCGGGCCTGAGCGCCTCGACAGTCAGCCCCGCCTGCGTCGCCTGTTCCAGCAGGAAACGGCTGTCGATACCGGCGGCCGCGAGCGGCGCCTCGTCGATCGCGTACCAGCCCGGCCCGTCCTGCCAGCGCTTGAACGAGAGGCGCTCCTGCCCCGTCGAGGTGCCGTCGATCGCGAAGGCGGTGAGGAAGAGGCGCCCGCCCGGCGCCAGCAGGCGCGCGGCCTCCTGCAGGTAAACCACCAGTTCGTCGGGCGGCAGATGCGTCGCGACCGAGGTCATCGTCACGAAATCGAAGCTGCCATTGGCGAAGCCGAAGCGGACCTCGATGCCCGGCAGCGAACCGGCCGGATTATAGAGCGGATGGGCGATGTCGAGCCGCTGGAAGCGGAAGCGCGGATAGGCCGGCGTGATCGTCTGGGCGCACCACAGGATACCCTCCATCACCGGATCGACACCGTCATAGCTGCCACGCTCGGGGTCGAGATATTGCGTCAAAGGCACAGCCATGCGCCCGATGCCGCAGCCGATATCGAAGACGCGCTCATGCGGCTTGAGCCGGCCGATGCGGATGAAATGGCCGAGGAACTCGGCACCGATGGCGCGATAATCGCCATCGCCGACGAAGATTGAATCCGGCGGCGGATGCGGCATGAAGCGGTTGCTCTGCAGCGAGGCCTGAAGCCAGTCGAGCTCCGGCCCGGCGGAAACCTCCGTCGAAACGGGCTCCGATGCGATCTGTCTCAGGGCGGTCATGCTGCGGTCGCTCTCCTGAAGCCGAAGCGGGGAACAAGGTCGGGTTCGCTGGGAACGGCGGGCGCCGGCAGGGCAAGCTCCGGCGCGGAGGTCGCGAAAGCCTGCATCAGCGCCTCGATCTGGGCGCCCCACCGCTGGCTTTGCAGCCAGGCATTGTGCTGGGAGGCGGCGCCGCGCGTGTAGTCGACGCTGCGCGCGATCGACTGCCGTTCGAGATGGTAGAGCGCGACATCCGGGACATAGAGGATGCCGAAGCCGGCGCGCCTGATCTTGAGGCAGAGATCGCTGTCCTCGTAATCGCCGATGACATAGCTCTCGTCGAAGCCGCCGAGCTCCTCGTAGAGCCCCCGCGCCATCACGATGCAGGCGCCGGTGACGCCCGGCACCGGCCGTTCGATATTGGCCGGCGCATAGCTTCCGGGCATGCCCTTGAAGTAATGATGGTTGAGCCAGGTGCCTCTGCTGTCGCGCTTGAAGAAGAGGCCTGCGTGTTGCAGCGAGCCGTCATCGTAGAGCAGCTTCGGACCGACGGCGCCGACCCGCGCGCCACGGTCGAGCCTGGCGATCAGCGCCGGGAGCCAGCCATTGCCCGACGGGATCACGTCGGAATTGACGAGGGCGAGTACCTCGCCACGCGCCTGCGCGGCGCCGGCATTGCAGGCGGCCGAGAAGCCGCCATTGCGCCGCATCGCCACGAGCCGCATCGGCAGGCCATAGGCGAGATGAAGGCCACCGAGCAGATGCGCGACCTCGGCCTCGTGCTCGGGTGAATCGAGCACATAGATCAGCTCGGCATGTTCCGCGAACCACCGGTCGCCGGCGAAGGCTGCGACCTGCACGCGCAGGAAATCATAGACCCGGTAGAGCGGAATCACGACCGAGGCCTTCGGCCGCCCCGGTGGCTGGCCGAACGTTTTGACCACGGGTTCCGGCCGGCCGTCGCGCAAATCCTCCTGACAGGCGGCGAGCACCGGCGCGAGCGTCGTCTCCAGCATCTCGGCGGTCAGGTATTGCGGCGGGATCGCCGCCAGCGCCCGCGCCCGGATCGTCACGGCGTCGGCCGGCTGTACCGGAGGGCGCAGCGTCAGCGTCGTCCCGGATTTCAGCTTGATTTCGCAGCGGGGCTGCAGCACCGGCGCTCCGCCGGCATAATCGGCCGCGAAACCGGCAAAGCCCGTGGCGGCGCGCGTCTCGCCATCGGCCCCGGTCGGCAGGCGCACGGGAAAGCGCTGCAAGCGCGGCAGCATCGCGATCGGCTCGCCATTGCCGCGATGGAGCAGCATCTCTTCCAAGAGATCGTCGGGATCGCGCAACCAGCCGCCGATCAGCAGCCCGGCCCGATTGCAGATGGCGAGATCGAGTTCGGCGGCGGGCAGGTCATCGCTGCGGCGGACATGCTGCACGGCGAGCGGCACGCGCCGCTGCATCTCGATGGCGAGCAGGCGGCCCTGCTCGGACAATCCGGCAAGCTGCTCGACCACCCAGTTGCGCAGGCCGTCGCGGCTCGCGGCCTTCCCCGCCCACCAGCGGCCGAGAGAGGGCGCGGATTGCCGGCCGGGCAGCGCACGCAGGACGAGCGAGCGCTCGCCCTGCAGGACGAGCAGCCCGCCGCCACGGCTCAGCGGCGCATCGAGCACGAGATGAACCTCGCGCTTGCCACTGCGGTCGGCCGCGCCAAGGCGGGATTTGAGATCGAGGCGCGTCAGACCCGCGCCGTCGAGGCGCACGACGCCCTGCATGGCGCCGAAATCGGCCGGCACGGCCGTCTCGAACAGCCACTGGCCGTCGACCAGCGCTGCGGTCGGCTGCATCGCCACCGGCTTGGGGAAGAGCGTCAGCAGGAACTGGCGCAGAAAGGACAGGTAGTTCGGGATCGCGGTGAGGCCGAACAGCGGTGGCCAGGCGCGAACCAGCGCATTGGCGAGCGTCAGGCGCGCCTGCGGAGCAAGCTCCTTGAGCAGCTCGGCCGGGTCGGCAAGGCCATGGACGAGCGTCGGATCGAAGCCGGCCGTCACCTCGCCCTGCAGGCCGTGATCGCTGAGGGTCGCGACGACATTATCATGCCCGGAGGAGCGGAAGGCTACGGCAAGCCGCTCGCGCCCGTCGCGCAGGCCAAGCGAGATCGAAGCCGCGGGCAGGCGCCGGCCGCCACCTGCGAGCGCGATCGCAGGCTTGCCGAAGGGCGAGGCCTCGAGCGTCCAGCAGAGCAGGAAGACCGAGCCGCCGAGGCGGTGGAGTTCGAGCTGGGCAGGCGGTGTGGTCGCCATCGCGACGGGCGCGAGAGAAAGCATTGGGGCGTTCCTGCGGCATGGAGAATCCCGGAGCGCTTGCGGAAAGCGGGGGGACACTTTCCGGGGGCGTATGCGCTCCGGGAGCTGCAAGCCCCTCGTCCGGCCGCTGCGGCCGGACGAGGGGCAGCATCAGGATCAGGCGACCGTGAAGTAGGAGTTCGGATCGGCCTGAACGTCGTCGGCGTTGACGCCGACCAGGGTCAGCGTGTCGCCATTGCCGAGGTCGACAACGGTGTTGCCGTTGACCGTGGTGGCACGCGCGGCCACGTCTTCCGCCGAGCCGATGCCCGTGCCGTTGATGTCGGACGCGATCTGCAGCATGTCCGTGCCGGCATTGAAGTCGAGCACGACGTCGTTGCCGCCGCCACCGGCGAACACGAAGGTATCGGCGCCGCCGCCGCCATGCAGCATGTCGTTGCCGGCACCGCCGAACAGCATGTCGTCGCCAGCGCCACCTTGCAGGATGTCGTTGCCTTCGCCACCGTTGAGGATGTCGGCACCTTCGCCGCCCTGCAGGATGTCATTGCCGGCGCCGCCCTGGAGGATGTCGTCGCCTGGACCACCTTGCAGGATGTCGTTGCCTTCGCCGCCGACCAGGACGTCGTCGCCGTTATTGCCGCGCAGGATGTCGTCGCCGGCGCCGCCGGAGAGGATGTCGTTGCCCTCGCCGCCGAACAGGGCGTCATTGCCCTCGTCGCCGGACAGGACATCGTCGTCGAGCCCGCCGAACAGGGTGTCGTTACCCTCGCCGCCGAACAGGGCATCGTTGCCGCGCTCGCCGAACAGGGTGTCGTCGCCCTCCTCGCCGAACAGCGAATCGACCTGGTCTCCGCCCTTGACGATGTCGTCGCCGGCTCCGGCGAGAATCACGTCACTGAACCGACTCCCAATCAAAAAGTCGTCGAATGCACTTCCTTCGATCGTCGCCATACGGCACCTCCTTAGCGATCTGATGGGCCTGGACTGTTCGCAACACGCCGCGAAGCAAAGAGCCAGGAACGTTTCCGACAGCTATCGATAGATCACGCTGCCGCTCGACAGCGGGAAGATTGCTCAATGATCGCGACGCAGCAAGAGATTTATTATGATCATTTTGCGACGCAACATGATTTGACCTTTATTTTACAATCAATAATTTATCTGTATTCTGGAAAATATACTTCCAAATTTGAAGTATTACCCAAACGCGCGAGCCATGCGGCTGACACGCAGCCGACGACCGCTCAATCCTCGCGGAACGCCCGGTTGAAGCTGTCGGTGATCGGCGAGAGCAGATAGTCGACCGCCCGGCGCGCGCCGTTGACGATCATGACCTCCGCGGTCATGCCGGCATGCAGCGTGACCTTGTAGTCCTTGAGGCTCTCCGGATCGATCTCCGCCCGCACCACGAAATAGGGAGCGCCCGTCTTCTCGTCGACGAGCTGATCCGGCGCGACATAGTTCACCTTGGCCTGCAAAGGCGGCAGCAGGCGCGAGTTGAACGCCGTCAGGCGCACGCGGGTGCCAGCCCCGATCTTCACCGCATCGATATCGCGCGGGTCGACCTTGGCCTCGACGATCAACGGCTCGTTCTCCGGCACGATATCGAGGATCGCCTCGCCCGCCGCGATCACGCTGCCGGCGGTCCGCATCCGGATATTGGCGACGATGCCTTCCTGCGGCGCGGTCACCACCAGCCGGCGCAAAACATCCTCGGCCTGCACGATGCGCTCGGTCACTTCCGAGAGCATGAGCTGGGATTCCTGTATCTCCCCGCCGATGTCGTTCTGCCGTTCGAGGCTGATCGAGAGGATTTCGAGATTGGCGCCCGCCATCGCCTGCTCGGCCTTGGCCTTGCGCGCCGCGAGCTCGCCGGCTTTGCCCGACAATTCGCTTTGCTTGGTCTGGAGCTCGACGAGCTGGCTGCGCTTGGCGTAGCGCTTCTCGTAGAGGTCGGCCATGATCTTGACCTCCTCGTCGATCAGCGAACGCTGCTGCGTGGTGGCATCGATCTGGGCCTTCAGCGCATCCGATTCGGCCTGGTGCTGCTCGATGACACGCTGCTGGATATGGACCTTGCCGTCATGGACCTGGGCACGGGACTTGAACAGGCCCTGCTCGGCCCGCAGCACCTCGCGCGCGATCGGCGACTCCATCTGTACGATATCGGCGGGAAAGACGATGGAAGCGGCGCCGGTCTGTTCCGCCCGCAGGCGTGCGAGCTTGGCTTCCAGGCCGATGCGCTTGGCCTGCAATTGCTGCAGCTCCGCACGCTGGCGCGCATCTTCCAATCGCAAGAGCGGCTCTCCCTTGGCGACCCGCTCGCCTTCGGCCTTGAGCAGGGTCTTGAGGATGCCACCTTCGAGATGGCTCACGGTCTTGCGCTTGCTGTCGACCGCAACGAGGCCCGGCGCCACGGCGGCATTGTCGAGCCGGGCCGTCACCGCCCAGGCGCCGAAGCCGCCGAAGCCGACGCCGATCGCGGCGACACCGGCCAGCACAAGATTGCGCAGGCTCGGCGTGCGCTCTTCATGGACATCGGTGACGTCGGCCTGAATCGTGAGCGAATGCTCGGGGCGCTTGATCAGGGACCGTCCGGTCATGCCTTCACCTCGCGAACCTGTGGGGGCGCGGCCGGAGCCTTGGCCGCCGGATCGATCTCGACCCGCCCGCCGGGCGTGATCATGCCGGCGATCTCGCCGCGCGGGCCGAATTGCTGGACGCGGCCTTCACGCAGCACGAGCAGCTTGTCGACGACCTGCATCACCGAGGGGCGATGCGCGATCAGCACGACGATCGCGCCGCTCTCGCGCGCCGCCGCGATGGCCCGGATCAGACTCTGCTCGCCTTCGGCGTCGAGATTGGCGTTGGGTTCGTCGAGCACGATGAGCCGCGGCGCGCCGTAGAGCGCCCGGGCCAGGCCGATGCGCTGGCGCTGGCCGCCGGAGAGGTTGAAATCGCTGTCGGCGACATTGGTGTCGTAGCCGAGCGGCAGGCGGCCGATCAATTCGTGTACGCCGGCGACACGCGCCGCTTCCAGGATGGCATGAGGATCGGGCTCGCGCATGCGGGCAATGTTCTCGGCGATCGTGCCGTTGAGCAGCGAGACCGATTGCGGGAGATAGCCGACCATCGCGCCGAAGGAGCCGCGCTCCCACAGATAGGTGCTGTGCCCGTCGAGATAGACGCCTCCGACATTCGGCCGGAGCACGCCGACGAGCAGGCGCGCCAGCGTCGATTTACCCGCGCCGGACGGACCGACGACGCCGAGCACCTCGCCGGGCTGCAGCGAGAACGAGATGCCCTTGATCACCGTCTGCTCCTGGCCGGAGGGCGCATAGATCACGCGGTCGACCACGAGCTCGCCCTCGCAGGGCGGCGTCGGCACGGTCTGGCGCTGCGAGCTGCGGCCGAGCATGAGCTCGCGCACGCGCTTCCAGGCGGCGGCGGCGAGCACCCATTGCCGCCAGTCGGTGATCATCGAATCGAACGGCGCCAGCAATCGGCCGAGCAGGATGCTCGCCGCCATCAGCGTGCCCGCCGTGACCTCGTTGCGGATGATCAGGATGGCGCCGGTCGCATAGACCGCGAGCTGCATCGTCATCCGCGACGAGCGCGTCACGGCGGCGATGAACTTGCCGCGCCGCGTTCCCATGTCGAGCTGCTCGATCATCGCGAGCTGCTGCCCGCGCCAGCGCTTGGCCAGAGCCGGCAGCATGCCCATCGCCTCGATCGTCTCGGCATGGCGCAGGCTGGCGCCGACCTCGTTGATGCTGGCGACCCCGGCCTCGTTCGCCTCCTTCATGACCCGGCGGGTCAGCATGTCCGAGAGCGCGCCGAGCAGGAGCAGGATGATCAGCGAGGCGAGGCCGACCAGCCCGTAGACCGGGTGAAGGGCGAAGAGCACGGCGAGGAAGATCGGCGACCAGGCCGCCTCCAGCGGCGTCGCGATCGCCGAACTCGCGATGAAGAAGCGGATATCGTTGAGATCGCGGATCGCCTGTGTCGCCTGGCCCGAGCCCTTTTCCAGCGATGAGCTCACCGCCGCCTGCAAGGCCGGCAGATTGAGCTTGCGCGCGAAAATGCTCGCCATCGCCTGGAAGGTCAGGGAGCGGATGAACTCGATCGTGCCGTAGAGCACCAGCGCTCCGACTGCGATCACCAGGAGCATCGTCAGCGTGTCATGGCTGCGGCTGACGATCACGCGGTCCTGCACCTGCATCATGAACAGCGGGACGGTCAGCAGCAGCAGGTTCACGCACAGGCTGAGGAAGCCCGCGTAGCTGAGGCCGCCGACGAACGAGCGTTGGAGATTCCGGATCAGGGCGTCGGGCGCCGGCGTCACAGCCTTCATGCAAGGCTCCGAGAATGAGGGTGCGTTGAGTCCGAGAAGGCTGGGGGTGAAAACCCGTCGTCGGCCCGGCAACGAGACATGGAAGGAGTGTCAAGATTATGACAGATTAGAAGCGTAGCTCATCGACTCAGAGCGAAGCAAATAAGGCCGTAATATGAGAAACTTTGAATTTCGAAACAGTTTATGCCTATCACAAGAATACTACAATCTTATCTATTGGCTCACGTAGATGGCATGTGCTTTGCCTATAGGCTTTTTGAAAACAAATGGAGGCTAACCGAATGGATTGTTTAATTTTCAATCAGGTGGGGTAAGGAATGCACTTCAAATTGCACGGCGGCGAGCAATTCACAGGCAGTTCCATGAACGGCCACCATCCGGCGAATGGTTCCGCGGCCCTCCACGAGGTCCCCGATCGCCGAATTTCCCCTTTTGACCTGGCGCGGGTGATCGAACGGGTCAGCCGGCGCTTCCTCGACTATCTCCGGCTCGAACTGGCCAAGCTCGGCATCGACGACATCTCGCCTTCGCAGGTGATGGTGCTGATGACGATCGGACAGGGCGAGATCGCGGTCCGCGATCTGCTTGACCGCGGGCATTACGGCGGCTCGAACGCATCCTATAATCTCAAGCAACTGGTCGAGAACGGCTATCTCGACCGTGGGGCATCACCGCGTGATCGCCGGCAGGCCCGTATCTCGCTCTCGCTCAAGGGCCAGATGCTGTGCGAGCGGCTGCGCCTGCTCGACGAGGCCAGCCAGTTCGGCCAGCGGCTCGAAAGCAACCGCGAGACCGACCTGAACACCACGCACGAAACCCTGCGCCAACTCGAACAGTGGTGGAACGACGCGCTCCGCTACGGCGGAGTCCTGCTCGCATCATGCATGTCCTATTCGTTCATCGCGCAGGATCTGGTCAATTCGCTGCTCTGATCGGCAGCCTCGTCGCCGAGGGCGTCGAGGTCACGCTGATCACCGAACGCCCGGCGCAGGAGGCGCCGGGCGTGCACCAGCTCGTCTATTCCGTCGACGAGACCGCGACCCAGCATCCAGCCCTGGCGGCCACCGAATATCACCTGCGCACCGGCGAGGCGGTGGCGCGCCTGATGGAGCGCCTGAAGCGCAGCGACCCGCCGGATGTCGTCCTCGGTCATATCGGCTGGGGCGGTATGCTCTTCGCCCGTGACGCGCTGCCCGATGCGGCGCTGATCGGCTATTGCGAATATTATTACCGCAGCAGCGGCTCGGACCTCGATTTCGGCGTCGACGAGCCGGTTCCCGCGGCCGACCGGCAGCGTGTGCGCATGCGCAACGCCGCCCAGCATCTGGCGCTCGATACGCTCGATGCCGCCTATGCGCCGACGCAATGGCAGCGGCGGCAATATCCCGCCGCCTATCGCCAGCGCATCGCCGTTTGCCATGACGGCATCGACACCAGCTTCTGCCGGCCCGATCCGGGGGCTCCCTTCATCCTCCCCGATGGTCGCGCTCTGATGCCGGGCATGCCAGTGGTGACCTTCGTCGCGCGCGATCTCGACCCCTATCGCGGCTATCCCGAGTTCATGCGGGCGGCGGCGCTTGTTGCGGAACGCGTTCCCAACGCTCTCTTCGTCGTGGTCGGCGGCGACGGCTCTGGCTATGGCCGCCCCCGTTCCGACGGCAATAGCTGGCGCGAGGCGATGTGCGCGGAGACCGGGCTCGGCGATCGGATCGTCCATATCCCCTGGCTGCCCTATGAGAACCTGATCCGGCTGTTCCAGGTCTCGGCCGTCCATGTCTATCTCACCGTGCCCTTCGTGCTGTCCTGGTCGCTGCTGGAAGCCATGGCCTGCGGCTGCCTCGTCATCGGCTCCGATACCGAGCCGGTGAAGGAGGTGATCCGCGACGGAAGCAACGGCCTGCTCGTCCCCTTCCATGACGGCGAAGTGCTGGCGGAACGCATCGCGGAAGCGCTGGCGAACACGCGACTGATGCGGCCTCTTCGCCGCGCCGCGCGGGAAACCGTGATCGCCGGTTACGAGCGCGAGCGCTGCATCGCCCGCCAGACCGGCTGGATCCATCAGTTCGGAGATTAGACCCGGTCTCTGCGCAGCCCTGTCACGCAACCGCGGTGCCGGCGAAATCGAGCGCCGCCGTCCGGACCGTCTCCGCGAAATCCTGCGCGACGGCGGAGCGGAATCGACCAGCACCCCAGATAATGGCGATGTCGTAGGTGACAGACGGCCTGAGCGGGCGCACCTCGACGCCCTTGCCGCGATACTCCTCGGCCGTGAACGGATCGACCACCGAAAGCCCTGCCCCGGCCGCCACGAGCCCGCAGGCGATCATCGACAGCGGCGTCTCGACGCGAGTCTGACGCGCAACCCGATGAGCCGAGAACAGGGCGTCGATGCGGTAGCGCAATTGCGTCGATTGCTCGAGCGAGATGAAGGGCTCGTCGACGAAATCCTCCGGCGCCAGCACGGCCTTGGCCGCGAGCCGATGCCCGGTCGGCAGCACGGCGACCGGCGCCATCGCCGGCAGGATCTCGATGTCGATGCCGGGGAAATCCAGCGGCAATTGCGCAAAGCCCAGTTCACAGAAGCCTGACGTCACCCAGTCCACCACCTGCGACGAGATGCTGCCGTAGATCGCGATCTCCAGGTCAGGCTTCTGCTTGAGATAGCTGCCGACGACCCGCGGGAGAAAGCCGACATTGAAGGCCGGCAGCGCCGCGACGCGCAATGAACCCGCCCGTCCGTCGCGCAGGTTGCGCGCGGCATTCTCGATGCGCTCCAGCCCGACGAACTGGCGCTCGACCTCACGATAGAGCGACAGCGCCTCGCTCGTGGGCACCAGCCGCGCCCCGCGCTTCACGAAAAGCGGCAGGCCGAGCGCATATTGCAGGTCCTGGATCAGGCGTGTCACGGCCGGCTGCGTGACGTTGAGCGCCTGCGCGGCCGCAGTGATGCCGCCGGTGACGATCACCGTCCGGAAAGCCTCGATCTGGCGTGGATTCAGCATGATCGGCCCCCTCAAGCCGGACATAACATTTCGGCATGGCTCGCACGAAACATTCGATTTGACCAGTTCCAGATCAGCCCCGAACCTAACGGCATCACTCGAAAACGAGGAGGGGATCCCATGAAACTCGCCATCACATTTGCTCTTGTCGCCGGAACTGCGCTCGCCGGCTCCACCGCCTTCGCCCAGCAGAAGACAATCTACGTCGCCGGTTACGGCGGCTCCTACGAGCAGACCATGCGCAAGGAGGTCATTCCGGCCTTCGAGAAGCAGGCCAACGTCAAGATCGAATACGTCGCCGGCAATTCGACCGACACGCTCGCCAAGCTGCAGGCGCAGAAAGGCAACCAGCAGATCGACGTTGCGATCGTCGATGACGGCCCGGCCTATCAGGCCGTGGCGCTCGGCTTCTGCGGCACGCTGACCGACGGGCCCGTCTACAAGGACGTCGCGCCGGTGATGAAGTTCAAGTCGAACAAGGGCGTGGGACTCGGCCTCGTCGGCACCGGCCTGTTCTACAACAAGAAGGTCTTCGACGAGAACAAATGGCCGGCCCCGACCTCGTGGAACGACCTGAAATCGAAGACCTACGGCAAGAAGATCGTCAGCCCGCCGATCAACAACACCTATGGCCTGCACGCGCTGATCGCCTTCGCCCAGATCGGCGGCGGCGGGGAGAACAATATCGAGCCGGGCTTCGAGGCCTTCAAGAAGGACATCAATCCGAACATCGTCGCGTATGAGCCCTCGCCGGCGAAGATGACCGAGCTTTTCCAGAGCGGTCAGGCCGTGCTCGGCGTCTGGGGTTCGGGCCGCGTCAAGGCCTTCGCCGATACCGGCTTCCCGGTCGAGTTCGTCTATCCGAAGGAGGGCGGTTTCGCGCTCGGCTCGGCTGCCTGCCCCGTCGAGGGCTCGAAGAATGCGGCCGAGGCCAATGCCTTCATCCAGTTCATGCTCTCGCCCGCCATCCAGAAGATCATGGCGACCGGCGCCGGCTTCGGCCCCGCCAACATGACCGTGACGCTCACCCCGGAAGAGCGGAAGGGCCTGCCCTATGGCGACGAGGTCAAGGCGCTCAAGGCGGTCGATTGGGACATCGCCAACGCCAAGCGCGAGGAATGGACCCGCCGCTGGAATCGCGAGGTCGAGCGGTAAGGCATTCCGCCTTCCGCAAGAACCTTCTCGTCATCCCGGCCGCAGCGCCGGGATCCATCGTAGAGTGCAACGCCCTTCGATGGATCCCGGGTCAAGCCCGGGATTACGGAGGCGTCTCCGCGCCCTCAAACGAGACCAGCAAACAACCCATGTCCCATCTCGTTCTCGAAGGCCTCGGCAAGTCCTACGGCACGGCGGTTGCCGTCGAGGGGCTCGACCTCTCGGTCGCGCGCGGCGAGTTCATCTCGCTGCTCGGCCCGTCCGGCTGCGGCAAGACCACGACATTGCAGATGATCGCCGGCTTCGTGCCGGTCGATCGCGGCCGCATCCTGCTCGATGGCGGCGATCTCGGCGGCGTCGCCCCCAACAAGCGCGGCCTCGGCATCGTCTTCCAGAGCTATGCGCTCTTTCCGCATATGACCGTGGCGCAGAACATCGCCTTCGGCCTCGAAATGCGCGGCATCGAGAAGGCCGAGCGCGAAAAGCGCACGCTGGAGGCCATGGCGCTGGTCGGGCTCAAGGGCTTCGAGGAGCGCTATCCCCGCCGCATGTCGGGCGGGCAGCAGCAGCGTGTCGCGCTGGCTCGTGCGTTGGTGATCAGGCCGTCCCTGCTCCTGCTCGACGAGCCCCTCTCCAATCTCGACGCCAAATTGCGCGAGGAGATGCAGGGCGAGTTGCGCCAGATCCAGCGCTCGATCGGCACGACCACGATCCTCGTCACCCATGACCAGCACGAGGCGATGGCGCTGTCCGACCGGATCGTCGTGATGAACAAGGGCCGCGTCGAGCAGATCGGCGCGCCCGATGCTGTCTATGGCGCGCCCGATACCGCCTTCGTCGCGAATTTCCTCGGCAAGACCAATGTCCTCAACGCGACCGGCGACGGAAGCGGTCAGGTCAAGATCGAGACCCTGTCCGTGCCGCTCGCCGGCGCCCCCTCGGGCGCGTTGCGCATCGCGGTCCGTCCCGAACGCCTCGGCTTCGCGACGGAAGGCGCACCGGGCTTCGCCGCGCTCATCACCTCGCGCGTCTTCCAGGGCGCGCATTGGCTGCTGACGGCCGAAAGCGCCGCCGGCCCGGTCACCCTGATCCGACACAATGACGGCAGGCCTGTTCCCGGCGAAGGTGAAAGCGTGATGCTGAGCTTCGGCGCCGGCGACGCCGCGCTTTTGGCAGAAGGTTCGGGCTCATGAATCCGGACGCCTCCGCCCGCGCGACGCCCTACTGGCTGACCGGCCCGGCGCTCGCCGTCTTCCTCGCCCTCGTCATCATCCCGCTCGGCATGACCGTGCTTCTCGCCTTCTACGATTGGGGCCAGTACAAGGGCATCGTCGCCGAGTTCACGCTGAAGAATTTCCGCGAAATCTTCAGTGACAGCTATTTTCTCGAAGTCTTCCTGCGTACGCTCCGCATCTCCGTGCTGGTGACGCTTTTCGCCATCCTGATCGGCGTGCCCGAGGCCTATATCCTGAACCGCATGTCTCCGGCCTGGCGCGGCATTTGCCTGCTCGCGATCCTCGGGCCGCTGCTGGTCTCGGTTGTCGCCCGCACGCTCGGTTGGGCGCTACTCCTGGGCTCGAACGGCCTCGTCAACCGGGGGCTGATGGCGCTCGGCCTGATCGGCCAACCGCTCGAATTCATGTTCACCGAGACCGGCGTGGTGATCGCGCTCGTCCATGTGCTGATCCCCTTCATGATCCTCGCGGTCTGGGCCTCGCTGCAGCGGCTCGATCCGCAGATCGAGAATGCCGCGCTCTCGCTCGGCGCCTCGCGCCTGACCATCTGGCGCCGCGTGATCCTGCCGCAGATCGTGCCGGGCATCCTCTCGGGCTCGATCATCGTCTTCGCGCTGGCGGCGAGCGCCTTCGCCTCCCCCGCGATCATCGGCGGCCGGCGGCTCAAGGTCGCGGCGACGCTCGCCTATGACGAGTTCCTGAATACGCTGAACTGGCCGCTCGGCGCCGCCGTCGCCGTGCTCCTGCTCGCCGCCCTGGTCATCCTCACCGTCGGCACAAACCGGCTGGTCGAGCGCCGCTATTCGCAGGTGTTCGAATGAGCCGCAACGGTCCCTTCGCCATCCTGTTCCACACGCTCTTCGTCGTCTTCATGCTGGCGCCGCTGGTCGTGGTCTGCCTCGTCGCCTTCACGCCGGAAGGCTATCTCTCCTTGCCGGGACGGGTCTGGAGCCTGCGCTGGTTCAAGGCGATTCTGGATTATCCCGAGTTCCTGCGCGCCTTCCGCGACTCGCTCTGGCTCGCAGCACTCTCCTCCACCGTCGCGATCGGGCTCGCCGTTCCCGCCGCACTCGCCATCGCCCGCTACCGCTTCCCCGGGCGCGAGGCGATGACCGCCTTGTTCATGTCGCCGCTGATGGTCCCCCATGTCGTGCTAGGCATCGCCTTCCTGCGCTTCTTCACGCAGATCGGCCTCTCCGGGACCTTCCTCGGGCTGGTGCTGAGCCATATCATCGTGATCTTTCCCTTCGCGCTCCGGCTCGTGCTCGCCGCCTCCTACGGCATCGACCGGCGCATCGAGCACGCCGCGATCTCGCTCGGCGCAAGCCCGGCCGTCGTCTTCCGGCGCGTGACGCTGCCGCTGATCCTGCCCGGCGTCGTCTCGGGCTGGCTGCTCGCCGCGATCAACTCCTTCGACGAAGTGACGATGACCGTCTTCATCGCCTCGCCCGCCACCACCACGCTCCCGGTCCGGATGTTCCTCTACATCCAGGACAATATCGACCCGCTCATCGCAGCCGTCTCCGCCTGCCTGATTGCCCTGACCGCCATCCTGCTGATGGCGCTGGACAGGCTGTTCGGGCTCGACCGGCTGTTCGTCGGAACCGGAAAAGGCTGACGCCAGTGTCCACCACCATCAGAGAACCCGATGTCGCCGTGATCGGCGGCGGCGTGGTCGGCGGCGCCATCGCGCTCGGCCTCGCCCGCAACGGCGCCAAGGTCGCGATCCTCGACGAGGGCGACACCGCGTTGCGGGCCTCGCGCGGCAATTTCGCGCTGGTCTGGGTGCAGTCCAAGGGCTTCGGCATGCCCGACTACGCGCTCTGGTCGCGCCGCTCCGCCGATGCCTGGCACGAGTTGGCCGCGTCGCTGGCAGGCGAGACCGGCATCGACGTCGCCCATAGCCAGCCCGGCGGCTTCATGCTCTGCCTCTCGCAGGACGAGCTCGACAAGCGCGTCGACGCGATGCGCCGCCTCCATAACAGCCGGCCGCTCACCGATTTCCCCTATGAGGTGCTCGACCATGCCGAAACGAAGCGGCGCCTGCCCGCGATCGGCAAGGACGTGGTCGGCTCGCTCTATTCCCCGCTCGACGGCCATGTGAATTCGTTGAAGCTGTTCCGGGCTTTGCGCGAGGCGACGGTACGGCGCGGCGTCGACTACCGCCCGAACAGCCCGGTCGAGAGCATCGTCCCCCGGGATGGCGGCTTCGCCATCACCGGCCCCTGGGGCGAGATGCGCGCCGGCAAAATCGTGCTCTGCGCCGGTCTCGGCAATGCGCGGCTCGCGCCCATGGTCGGGCTCGACGCGCCGGTGAAGCCCAGCAAGGGCCAGATCATCGTCACCGAGAAGACCGAGCCTTTCCTGCACAACCCGATGGTCACGGTCCGCCAGACCGACGAGGGCGGCGTGATGATCGGCGACAGCCAGGAGGATCGGGGCTTCGACACCGTCGTTGGCCAGCCAATCCTCACGACCATGGCGGAACGGGCGGTGAGGATGTTCCCGCGCCTCGCCGGCCTCAACGTCGTCCGCACCTGGTCGGCCTTGCGCGTGATGAGCCCCGACGGCTTCCCGATCTACGACCAGTCCGTGACCCATCCCGGCGCCTTCGTCGTCACCTGCCATTCCGGTGTGACGCTCGCCGCCAATCATGCCCTGACGCTCGCTCCGGCGATCCTTGCCGGCGTCTTGCCCGACAGCGTCGCCAGCTTCACCGCGCGGAGGTTCCATGTTCCGGCCCATAGCTGACCTTGCTGCGAGCGGGGAGCTGAGCTTCACCTTCGACGGCCGGCCGATGACGGCGCGGGCGGGCGACACGGTCGCCGCCGCCCTGCTGACCAACGGCATCACCGCCTGCCGCGAGACCCCGGTCTCGGATACGCCGCGCGCGCCCTATTGCCTGATGGGCGTCTGCTTCGACTGCCTCGTCGTCATCGACGGCATCGGCAACCGGCAGGGCTGCCTCGTTCCGCTCGCGGAGGGCATGCGCATCGAGACCCAGCATGGCCGCCGCCATCTGACGGAGGCCGCGGAATGACTCCGATCGCCAGCATCGAACAACTCGCCGAGAGCTATGACCTCGTTATCGTTGGCGCCGGCCCGGCCGGCCTCTCGGCCGCTGCTCGCGCCGCCGAGCTCGGCCTCTCCGTCCTGCTCGCCGACGAGAACCCGGCACCGGGCGGCCAGATCTACCGCGCGGTGACCACGACGCCGGTGAGGAACCGCGCCATCCTCGGCGATGACTACTGGCGTGGCGCCGACATCGTCGGACGCTTCGAGCGCTCGCAAGCCACTTACGCGCCGCGTTGCACCGTCTGGTCGATCGGTCCGGACGAGACCGCGCCCGGCACATTCGAACTCGGCCTCTCGCTCGACGGCAAGGCCCGCATTATCAGCGCGCGACAGGTCATCCTCGCCACCGGCGCGCAGGAGCGTCCCTTCCCCATTCCGGGCTGGACGCTGCCCGGCGTGATGACGGCGGGCGCCGCCCAGATCGCGCTGAAATCCGCCGGCGCGATTCCCTCGGGGCGCACCGTTATCGCCGGCTGCGGCCCCCTGCTCTACCTGCTCGCAGGTCAGCTCGCGGCCGCCGGCTGCCAGATCGCTGCCGTGCTCGACACGACCCAGAAAGGCAACTGGTCGAAGGCGCTCGGCGCCATCCCCGATTTCCTGCGCTCGCCCTATTTCGCCAAGGGCCTCAAGCTGATGCTGGCCGCGCGGCGCAAGCTGCGCTTCGTCGCCGGCGTGACAAGCCTGACCGCGACCGGCGGCGGAAAGCTGGCGACGGTGCAATTCGAGCAGAACGGCCGCACCGGCACCATCGCCTGCGACACCCTCCTGCTGCATCAAGGCGTGATACCCAGCGTCAACTTCTCCAACGCGGCCGGCTGCGCCCATGATTTCGATGCTGAGCAACACGCCTGGGTGCCACGCGTCGATGCCTGGTTCGCCTCGACCGTACCGGGCATCGCGATCGCCGGCGACGGCGCCGGCATCGGCGGCGCGGAAAGCGCGGCTCTGCGCGGCGAGATCGCAGCCTTCGGCGCGGCATCGCGGCTCGGCAAGCTGAACGAAGCCGAGCGCGACCGGCAGGCGGGGCCGGTCCGCGCCGAACTGGAGAAGAAGCTGCGCGGCCGGCGCTTCCTCGACCTGCTCTACAAGCCGGCACCGCAGTTCCTGGCGCCACCGAAGGACGAGACCATCGTCTGCCGCTGCGAGGAGGTCACCGCCGGCCAGATCCGCGATGCCGCCAAGCGCCTCGGCGTCACCGGCCCCAACCAGATGAAGGCCTTCCTGCGCTGCGGGATGGGGCCATGCCAGGGCCGCCTCTGCGGCCCGACCGTGGTCGAGCTGATCGCCGAGACACGCGGCGCGACCCCGGCTGAGACCGGCTATTACCGCCTGCGCCCGCCGATCAAGCCGGTGACGCTCGCCGAACTCGCCGCGCTGCCACAGACCGAAGCCTCGGTGACGGCGGTCGTGCGATGACGAGGGACCGTCGCAATGCCGATGTCATCGTCATCGGCGGCGGCATCCATGGCTGTTCGACCGCCCTGCATTGTGCGATGCGCGGGCTCTCGGTCATCCTGATCGAGAAGGATCATGCCGGCCGCCACGCTTCCGGCGTCAATGCCGGCGGCGTGCGCCAGCTTGCCCGTCATGTTGCGGAGATCCCGCTGTCCAACGCCTCGATGGCGCTCTGGCACGATATCGCCGAACTTGTCGACGACGATTGCGGCTTCACCAGCGACGGGCAGGTGCTGGTCGCCGAGGACGAGGCCGATCTGGAAGGCTGCCGCGCCCGCGTCGCCGACCTGACGCTCCGCGGCTTCCATCATGAGGAAATGATCGACGCGAGGGAACTGCGCGCGATCGTCCCGGCCGTCTCCGAGACCTGCCCAGGCGGCGTGATCTCGCGCCGCGACGGCGCCGCGATTCCCTTGCGCGCGACGCAGGCCTTCAAGCGCAAGGCCGAGAGCCTCGGTGCGACCATCCGCGAAGGCGTTCGCGTCACGAAGGTCGAGAAGGACGGCTCGAACTGGCGCGTCACCACCGATGCCGGCGCCTTCCTCGCACCCCGCATCGTCAATGCCGCCGGCGCCTGGGCCGACCGCATCGCCAGCGATCTCGGCGAGCCCGTGCCGCTGGAGGTCATCGCCCCGATGCTGATGATCACAGCGCCATTGCCGGCCTTCATCAAGCCGGTGGTAATCCTGCGCGGGCGAAAGCTCTCGTTCAAGCAGTTCGACAACGGCACGGTGCTGATCGGCGGCGGCCATCTCGGCACCCCCCTGCGCGACGAGAACGTCACCCTGCTCGACTGGCGCAAGCTCGCGATCAGCGCGGGCACGGTCTGGGACCTCTTCCCGATCATGCGCGGCGCGCCCGTCGTACGCGCCTGGGCGGGCATCGAGGCCCGCATGCCGGACGACCTGCCCGTCTTCGGCAAAAGCGCCAGACATGAGGGCGCCTACCACCAGTTCGGGTTCTCGGCGCATGGCTTCCAGCTCGGCCCCGGCGCCGGCGCCGTGATGGCCGAGATCATTGCGACCGGCCGCTCGAACGTGCCGATCGACGGCCTCGACATCGCCCGCTTCACCACCACCCACTGACTTTCAACCGAAGGAGAAGACCCATGGCCATCAAGCGCTCCATCCGCACGCCGATCCAGAACCGCGTCGTCGAGACCGGAAACCTCGCCTTCGTCGGCGGCGTCGTCGCCGACGACACCACGCAGGGCATGGGCCCGCAGACCCAGAACATCCTCGGCAAGATCGAGGGCTATCTCGGCGAGGTCGGGCTCGACCGCAAGGCGATCGTCGCAGCCCAGATCTTCGTGACCGACCTCAAGCTGAAGAAGGAGATGGATGCCGTCTGGACCAGCTTCTTCGGCGAGGATATGCCGACCCGTGCCACGGTCGGCGTCGCCGATCTCGGCGGCCCCCTGATCGAGATCGTGGTCACCGCCTCGCGCTAATCTGTTTCAGCGCACGACAGGGCCGCAGGCGCATAGTCGCGCCTGCGGCCATCCGGGAAGGCGGGAACATGGGTGCCCAACCTCCCAACGCTGGCATAGGGTCATCGCCTGACGACAGCCTTGAGACCAGCATGCAGCACGCTTCCGACCACTCCGAAATCCGCGACGCCGTCGCCAGGCTCTGCGCGGATTTTCCCGGCGAGTACTGGCGCAAGCTCGACCGCGAGATGACCTACCCCGCCGAATTCGTGGCGGCGCTGACCGAAAGCGGCTTCCTCTCGGCGCTGATCCCCGAGGACTATGGCGGGGCCGGCCTCGCGCTCTCGGCGGCGGCCGTCATCATGGAGGAGATCCAGCGTCAGGGCTGCAACGGCGCGGCCTGCCACGCCCAGATGTATGTGATGGGCACCGTACTGCGCCACGGCACCGAGGACCAGAAGCAACGCTACCTGCCGAAGATCGCCTCCGGCGAACTACGCCTTCAGGCCTTCGGCGTCACCGAGCCGACCAGCGGCACCGATACCACCGCGCTCAGGACCACCGCCCGCCGCGAGGGCGACCATTACGTCGTCAATGGCCAGAAGATCTGGACGAGCCGCGCCGCCCAGTCGGACCTGATGCTGCTGCTCGCGCGCACCACGCCGCGCGATCAGGTCGCCAAGCGCACCGACGGGCTTTCGGTCTTCATCCTCGACATGCGCGATGCACTGAAGGACGGCCTGACCATCCGGCCGATCCGCACGATGATGAACCACGCCACCACCGAGGTCTTCTTCGACAATGTGAAGGTCCCTGCCGAAAACCTCGTCGGCGAGGAGGGCAAGGGCTTCCGCTACATCCTCTCCGGCATGAATGCCGAGCGCATCCTGATCGCCGCCGAATGCGTCGGCGACGCCAAGTGGTTCATCGACAAGGCCTCGACCTACGCGAAGGAACGCCATGTCTTCGGTCGCCCGATCGGCCAGAACCAGGGCATCCAGTTCCCGATCGCCAAGGCCTACGCCAACATGCGCGCAGCCGAACTGATGGTGCGCGAGGCGATCCGCCTATACGAGGCCGGCGCCAATCCCGGCGCCGAGGCCAACATGGCCAAGATGCTGGCGGCGGATGCCTCCTTCGAGGCGGCCAATGCCTGCGTGCAGACCCATGGCGGCTTCGGCTTTGCCGAGGAATACGATGTCGAGCGCAAGTTCAGGGAGACGCGGCTCTATCAGGTCGCACCGATCTCCACGAACCTGATCCTGTCCTATCTCGCCGAGCATGTACTGGGCATGCCGCGCTCGTACTGACGGCGGCCCGACGCGCTTACTCGGAGATTGACGCTTCCGGCGTGAGGCTCACGCGATCGAGCTTCGGCGTCATCGTGTCGAGCAGTGGCAGCGCCGCGGCGCCGAGTGCCGCCGTCAGGCGCCCGGTCCCGCCGCGCTGGACGCGCGGGATCGCCCGCCCCGGCCGGTTCGCCACCGAAATCGGCAGCGGCGCCATCGCCGCGATCAGCGCGTCGATCACCGTATCCGGCATCTCACCGCCGAGGATGACGGTTTCGGGATCGAACAGGTTCTCCAGCATCGTCACGACCGGCGCCAGCAGTCCGGCCGCCTCCGCGATCCAGCCGGAAAGGGCGGGATGGCCCTGCGCGTGCAGGCTCGCGATCTCCTCGGGCTCGGCGCCTCCGATCCCGGCCTCGCGCAACGTCTCCGCCAGCGCATGGAAGGAAGCGTAGCGTTCGAGGCAACCATGCCCGCCGCAGGCGCAGGCGCGGCCGTCGCGCACGACCGGAATATGGCCGATCTCACCGGCATTTCCGAAGGCGCCGCGATAAGGCTGGCCGGCGACAATGACGCCGAGGCCCAGGCCCGCGCCGAAATAGATCTGGCAGAAATGGCGCAGGTTGCGGCCGAGCCCGTGGAGATGCTCGCCCACCGCCGCCGCATTGGCGTCGTTCTCGATCACCACAGGCGTGTTCAGGGCGTCCTGCAGCAACTGCGCCGCATCCTGCCCGGCCCAGCCCGGCAAGGGTGAGTTGCCGACCGAATTCATGCCCTCGATCTCGAACGGGCCGGGCATTACCACGCCGCAGCCGAGCAGGCGCTTGGGCAGGCCGGCCTCGCGCCTGACCGCTGCCAGCTCAGCCGCGGCTGTCTTCTGCACGCCCGCGACAGTCGTATCCGCAAGAGGCGCGATGCGCTGCGCCCTGATCCGCCCGGCGAGGTCGACGAGGACGGTGGTGACGTGATCGGCCGCGATTTCCATGCCCGCCGTCATCCCGCCCTCGGGATTGACGGCGAATTCGACCGGCGGCTGGCCCCGCGCCGTCCGGCGCCGGCCGAGTTCGATGAGGAAGCCCTCCTCGACCAGTTCGGCGACGATGTTGGAGACCGCCTGCGCCGTAAGCTTGGTCAACACCGCGATGTCGGAGCGGCCCAACCTCCCATGCTGGCGCACGGTTTCCAGCACCACCCGGCGGTTATGGCTGCGCGTCCGCTCGGGATTGGTGCCGACGGCGACGCTGCGGGACGGGGGGATGGGACGGTTCGGCATAGGCTGTCGCGAAGGAACGGGCGGACAGCCTGCTCCGGCAATTAATCCAACTCAAGTGAATTAATAGATTGACAGTTGCGGGCCGGCGAGATGACGATGCGTGCAAGCCTCCCGAATGCCGTTCACCGACAGGGATGGGGGACAACGAAATCAGGGGAGAGGGTCATGCGCGGCTTACGCGGGATGCTGTTGGGTCTGATGGTCTCGGTCGGCGCGGTCGCCGGCGCGAAGGCGCAGACCGTCGAAATCGAATACTGGCAGTATGTCTTCGACGCGCGCGTCAAGGCGATGACCGAGTTGATCAAGCGCTTCGAGGCCGCCAACCCGAACATCAAGGTCAAGCAGACGACCTTCCCCTATGCCGACTACCAGACCAAGATCGCCGCGGCGATGCCGGCCGGCCAGGGCCCGGATGTCGTGCAGCTCTTCTATGGCTGGCTCGACAATTTTGTCGGCGCCAAGTTCATCCAGCCGCTGCCGCGCGACGCCTTCCCACCCGCCATGATCGAGAAGGAATTCTACCCGATCGTCTCGGCGATGAAGCGCGACGGCGAGTATTACGCGCTGCCGACGGCGGTGCGCTCGCTCGCGCTGTTCTACAACAAGAAGCTCTTCCAGGAGGCCGGGCTCGACCCGAACAAGCCGCCGAAGACCGTGGACGAACTGCTCGACTTCGCCAAGAAGACGACCAAGCGCGACGGCGCCGGCAACATGCTCTCCGCCGGTATCACGCTCGACTTCCCCGGCCAGGACTATCACTGGTGGCGCGAGACGCTTCTGCGCCAGAACGGCGGCGCGCCCTATAGCGACGACAACAAGACCGTGACCTATAACAGCGAGGCGGGCGCCAAGTCGCTGAACTGGTATGCCGATCTCCAGCGGACCCACAAGGTCGGCCAGGTCGGCTTCATGGACGAGGGCCAGGCAGCCTTCCGCGCCGGCCGCGCCGCGATGACGATCGACGGCTCCTTCCGCCTCGGCGCCTTCGGCGGCATCAAGGCCTTCGAATGGGGCGTTGCCGAGCTCCCCGCCTCGGCCGATGGCAAGACGGCGAATTTCGCCAGCTACTGGGTCAACGCCATCACCACCAAGCCGACCGGCCCGAAGCTGGAGGCGGCCAAGAAGTTCCTCGCCTTCGTCACCACGCCCGAGGCGATGCAGCTCTGGCTCGAGACTGTCGGCGAATTGCCGGCGCGCAAGGAAGCGGCCGAGACCGAGAAGAACCTGAACCACCCGGTCTACGGGCCCTTCCTCAAGGCGCTGAACTATTCGCACGCCACGGTCTTCGTCGACGAGTTGGCCCAGCGCCAGGTCTCGCTCGACATGATCAACCGCGTGCTGCTGCAGAACCAGGACGCCAAGGCCGCGCTCGACGAGGCCGCCAAGGCCGAGCAGCCCATCCTCGACCGCTTCTACAAGAAGTGATGTGGACCGGGCGCCGGATCGGATTGTCGCGATGAACGCCTCTTCGTCTCGTGTCGATGCACGGTCCGGCGCCCACCTCCCGTCGGGCCTCGGCATGCGCCAGAAGCAGGTCCTCTGGGCCTGGTCCTTCCTGGCCGTGCCGGTGCTGTTCTATGCGGTGGTGCGCTTCTATCCGACGCTGGAAGCCTTCTGGATCGCCACAACCAACTGGAACCTGCTGACCAAGCCCTCCTTCATCGGACTGGCCAATTTCAAACGACTGATGGCAGATCCCGTGTTCTGGCAGGTCTTCCGCAACACCGCACTCTACCTGCTGCTGGGCACGCCGATCAGCCTGCTGCTCGCCTTCACCATCGCCTATCATCTCGACCGGGTGCGCTTCCTGCACGGCTTGATCCGGGCGCTGTATTTCCTGCCCTTCCTGACGACCGCCGCGGCGATGGCCTGGGTCTGGCGCTGGTTCTACCAGCCGGTCCCGATCGGCCTGTTCAACAACCTGCTCGCCGGGCTCGGCATCGCCCAGCAGCCTTTCCTGCGCTCGACCACGCAATCGCTGCCCGCCGTGCTCGCGCCGGCGATCTGGGCCGGGCTCGGCTTCCAGGTCGTGATCTTCATGGCGGGTCTGCGCGCGATTCCGACGACCTATTACGAGGCGGCCCGTATCGACGGCGTCTCGAACGGGACGATCCTGCGGCGCATCACCCTGCCGCTGCTCAAGCCGACGATCGTCTTCCTCGTCGTCTTCTCCTCGATCGGGTTCCTGCGGATCTTCGATCAGGTCTACAACATGACCAGCCAGACGAGCAGCGACCCCGGCGGGCCACTGAACGCGACCAAGCCGCTCGTGCTGATGATCTACCAGACGGCGTTCTCCTCCTTCGACATGGGCTATGCCGCGGCCCAGACCGTCGTGCTCTTCCTCGTGCTGCTCGTGGTCTCGCTGCTGCAGCTCCGGCTGCTGAAGGACCGCTGATGAGCGCCGTCGCCTCCCCTCTGGCCCTGCGTATCGAGCCCGGCCGCATCATCGCCTGGCTGCTGCTCTTCGGCGGCGGCCTGCTGATGGTGACGCCGCTCGCCTTCATGTTCGCGACCTCATTGAAGGATTCCTCCGAGATCTACGATCTCGCCTTCTTCCCGGCCCATCCGACGCTCGCCAACTACGTGACCGTGCTTTCGGACGGCCGCTTCCTGCGCTGGTTCGCCAATTCCTTCGGCATCGCGGTCGCAGTCACGCTCTCGAACGTCTTCTTCGACAGCCTCGTCGGCTACACCCTGGCGAAATTCCAGTTCCGCGGCCGCTACCTCGTCTTTATCGCCATCCTCTCGACGCTGATGATCCCGACCGAGATGCTGGTCATCCCCTGGTATGTCATGGCCAAGAACTTCGGTTGGCTCGACAGCTACTGGGGCATCATGTTCCCCGGCATGATGACGGCCTTCGGCACCTTCCTCATGAAGCAGTTCTTCGAGACCGTGCCGAACGACTTTCTCGAAGCCGCACGCATCGACGGCCTCAACGAGTTCGCGATCTTCTGGCGCATCGCCATGCCGCTGGTGACGCCGGCCCTCTCGGCGCTGGCGATCTTCACCTTCCTCAGCAACTGGACTGCCTTCATCTGGCCGCTGATCGTGACGACATCGAAGGAGCTCTACACCTTGCCGGTCGGCCTCACGAGCTTCGCGGTGGAATCGCAGGTCCAGTGGGAATTGATCATGACGGGCGCGGCGCTCGCGACCCTGCCGACGCTGACCGTCTTCCTGCTGCTCCAGCGCTATATCGTGCGCGGCGTGGTCCTCGCCGGCCTCAAGGGCTGATTGCCATGACGAAAACCGATCCCCGCGCGAACGACACGTCCGTTTTCCCCGATCCCGTCTACAAGGAGACCGTGCTGCGCCCGCTCTTCGACGGGGCGAAGACGCATCACGTCCAGAGCTTCCGCGCCATCGACCGCGCCCATCTCGTCATGCTCGCGGAGACCGGAATCCTGCCCCGCGCGACTGCCGGCCGCATCGCCCGGGCGCTCGACGCGATCGATGCCGAGATCGACCCGGCCAAGCTGAGCTATGACGGCACGGTCGAGGACTATTTCTTCCTGATCGAGGCCGAGCTGAAGAAGCGCCTGCCGGCCGACGATGCCGGGCGCCTCCATACCGGCCGCTCGCGCAACGATATCGACCACACCCTGTTCAAGCTCGCGCTCAAGCCGCGGCTCGACCATATGGCCGGCCTGCTGCGAGCACTGATCACCGCGACCCTTGACCTCGCCGAGCACGAGAAGGCAACGCTGATCGTCGCCTATACCCATGGGCAGCCGGCCCAGCCGACCACCTTCGGCCATTACCTCTCTGCCGCGGTCGAGGTGATGCTGCGCGACCATGAGCGCCTGGTGCAGGCCCGTGCCCTGCTCGACCTGTCGCCGATGGGTGCCGCCGCGATCACCACCTCGGGCTTCCCGCTGGACCGTACTCGCGTCGCGCATCTGCTCGGCTTCGCGGCGCCCCTCCAGAATTCCTATGGCTGCATCGCCGCCATCGACTACCTCACCGCGACCTATAGCGCGGTCGAGCTCGTCTTCCTGCATCTCGGCCGTCTGATCCAGGATCTGCAGGTCTGGACCGCTTTCGAGGTCGGCCAGCTCTATGTGCCCAATGCCTTCGTGCAGATCTCTTCGATCATGCCGCAGAAGCGCAATCCGGTGCCGATCGAGCATCTGCGCCACCTGTCATCGCAGGCGATGGCACGCGCGCGGATGGTCAGGGACATCGTCCACAACACGCCCTTCACAGACATGAACGACGCCGAGAGTGAAACCAACGAAGCCGGCTATCAGGCCTTCGCGACGGGCGAGCGCGTGCTGAGCCTGCTCGCCGCCCTGCTGCCGGCATTGCAGGTCGACGGGCGCCGCGTCGCCGAGAACATCCGCCGCTCCTGCATCACCATCACCGAGCTGGCCGATACGCTGGTCCGTTCGGAAGGCCTCTCCTTCCGCACCGCCCATGAGATCGCGGCCGATGTCGCGCGCGCCGTGGTCGCCGCCGATGGCGACCTGCCGCGCGACGGCTACGCCCCCTTCCGCAAGGCATTCCGCCAGCATGCCGGCCGCGAACCGCAATTGAACGAAGCCGCCTTTGCCGAGGCCGTCTCGCCCGAGCATTTCGTCGCGGTGCGCGAGCGCTTCGGCGGTCCGGGGCCGCAGGCCCTTGCCGCCGCCTTCGCCGGTTACCGCGGCGTACTGGTGGCCGCCGGCCTCGCCGCGACTGCCACCGCTGCCCGCGAGGCTTCCGCGCGCCATGAACTCGACGCCGCCTTCGCGGATCTGATGGGAGCGGCCTGATGGCGGGTATCGAGCTTCAGGGGCTGGTCAAGCGCTACGGCAAGACGCAGGTCGTCCATGGCATCGACCTCGCGATCGCAGACGGCGAATTCGTCGTCTTCGTCGGCCCTTCCGGCTGCGGCAAGTCGACGACGCTACGCATGATCGCGGGGCTGGAGGAGATCGACGGCGGCACCATCACCATCGCCGACCGGCCGGTGAACCGGCTGGAGCCGAAGGAGCGGAACATCGCGATGGTGTTCCAGAACTACGCAATCTACCCGCATATGAGCGTCGCGGAGAATATCGGCTTCGGCCTCTATACGGCGAAGCTCGACAAGGCCGAGAAGCGCCGCCGGATCGAGGAGACCGCTCGCATCCTCGGCTTGGAACCGCTGCTCGAACGCAAGCCCTCGGCATTGTCGGGTGGCCAGCGCCAGCGCGTCGCCATCGGCCGCGCCATGGTGCGCGACCCCGCCGCCTTCCTGTTCGACGAGCCGCTCTCCAATCTCGACGCGCAATTGCGCGCCCAGATGCGCCTGGAAATCAAGCGCCTGCACCAGCGCCTCCGCCGCACGATCGTCTTCGTCACGCATGACCAGGTCGAGGCGATGACGCTGGCCGACCGCATCGTGGTGATGCGCGACGGCCGCATCCTCCAGGTCGGCGCGCCGATGGAGCTCTACGAGAAGCCGGCCGACGTCTTCACCGCCCGCTTCATCGGCTCTCCGACGATGAACATCCTGCCGGCCAAGACGAGCATTGTCGATGGAAAGCCGACGCTGGAGCTGGCAGGCAATGCCATCGCCCTGCCGTCCCGCCCGGCCCCGCTTCCCATGGAGGTTCTGGTCGGCGTCCGCCCGCAGGAGCTGCGCGTGCTCGCGTCCGGCGAAAACGCCGATCTCGTCCTCACCGGCAAGGTCGCGGTTGTCGAGCCGCTGGGGTCCGAAACCTTCGTCCATGTCGAGCATGGCGATGGATTGATCCTCGCCTCGGCCTCGGCCAAGGCGCCGCCGGTCGTTAGCCACGAGGTCCGCCTTGGCGCCGGCATCGACGCTCTTCGCCTGTTCGATGCGGCGACCGAGCGCGCCCTATGAGCGCCGGGCGCGACCTCGTCCTCAGCATCGGCCGGCTCTACTGCGACATCGTCTTCCGAGGGCTCGACGCGATGCCATGCCTCGGCGAGGAACGTTTCGCCGAAACCGTCGCGATCGTGCCGGGTGGCGGCGGCTTCATCACGGCCGCCCATCTCGCTGCGCTCGGCACGCGAGCCGGCCTGCTCGCCCGCATCGGCACGGACCCGCTTTCCGGCACGCTGGCGTCTGCGCTGGCGGAAAGCGGCGTCGATCTTCGCTGGCTCGAACATGCGCCTGAGGCCGGCCCGCAGCCAACCGTCGTCATGGTGCAGGACGGCGAGCGCGCCTTCCTGTCGCGGCGCGCCGGCAGCGCCCGCCCGGCCACGCTCGACGCGGCCCTCGCCGACCCCGCCGCGCGCCATCTCCACATCGCCGAATTCGCGACGCTTGCCGAGGTTCCTGACCTGATCGGCAGGGCAAAGCGCGCCGGCCTCACCGTCTCGCTCGATCCGAGTTGGGACGACGACTGGATCCGCCGGCCAGACCTGATCGAGCGTGCTGCCGGTGCCGATATCTTCCTGCCCAACGCCGCCGAGGCGATCGCCATAGCGCGTAGCGACGATCTCGATGAAGCCGGCAGCCGCCTCGCCGGCCACTTCCCTGTCGTGGTGGTCAAGGACGGCGGCAACGGCGCGCGCCTGTTCCGGCGCAACACCGCCTTTTCCATACCGGCGCCCGAAGGCGGACCGGTGATCGATACGACCGGAGCCGGCGATGCCTTCAATGCCGGATTCCTCGCCGCCTGGCTTGCAGCGCGCTCGCCCGAACAGGCCTTGGCGGAAGGCGTCGTCTGCGGCACTCTCTCCGTGCGTTCGGTCGGCGGAGCCGGAACGCGGCTCGACCGTGCCGATGTCGATGCCATGAGCCGGGACCTGCTGTGCAGCCATGACCGGATCGATGCCTGAAGCCCTTCTCACCCGCGAGGCGGCGGAAGCTGCCGACGTCGCCGCCCGCCAGATCTCGGCCAATGCCGGCGCGATGGTCGAGCTCGGCGAACGCTTGCGCCGGCGCAGGCCCGCCTTCATCGCGACCTGTGCCCGCGGCTCCTCCGACCACGCCATGACCTATGGCAAATATCTGCTGGAGCGGACGCTCGGCCTGCCAGTCGCCTCGCTCGGCCCCAGCCTCGCCTCGGTCTATCGCGAGGAGCTCGACCTCTCCGGAGCCGTCTTCATCGCTGCCTCGCAATCCGGCCTCAGCCCCGATGCGCTGCAACTGACCGAAACGGCCAAGCGCGGCGGCGCGCTGACAATCGGCCTGATCAACGACATGCAATCGCCGCTGGCCGAACTGGTGGATGTTGCCTTGCCGCTCGGTGCCGGTCCCGAGACCAGCGTCGCCGCGACCAAGAGCTTCCTCGCCACCGGCATCGCGCTCCTCCATCTCGCCGCGGTCTGGAGCAGCGAGCGAGGCCTTGCGGATACGCTGGTGAGGTCGCCCGAGCTCCTCAGGCAGGCCGGGCTCTGCGACTGGTCGCCCTTCCTGCTGCGCCTCAAGGACGCGACGAGCCTCTATGTCATCGGCCGTGGGCTGGGCCTCGGCATCGCCCAGGAGATGGCGCTGAAGTTCAAGGAGACCTGCCGCATCCATGCCGAAGCCTTCAGCGCCGCCGAGGTGCTGCATGGGCCCATGGCACTGGTCGGGCCGGGCTTTCCGGCGCTGGTGCTCGATCCGGCCGATGAAGGCAGCGAGAGCACGCTCTCGGTTGCGCGCAGCTTCGCCGCGCTCGGCGTGGAGGTCGCCTATGCCGGTTCCGGCGCTGCTCCCGGTATCGCCCTGCCTGTGCCGGCCGAGAGCCCGGCCGCACTGATGCCCCTGCTGCAGGCCCGCGCCTTCTACGGTGGCATCGCTGCGCTCGCGGCCGCACGTGGGCTCGACCCCGACCGCCCACCGCATCTGCGCAAGGTCACGCAGACGCTCTGAAGCGCTGCGCCGCTCCCGCCCGAAGCAGAGCGCCCCCGGCGCCTGCATGGCTTCCGCAGGGCCGTGGCGGACGCTAGGTTCCGCCTGGGCTTGCCGGCCCGGAAGGAACGCCCCCGATGTATCAGGGCCTTGATCCGAATATCGATGTCCGCCTGCTGCGCGCGACCTATCTCCTGCTGAAGGAGCGCAACGTCTCGCGGGTGGCGGCGCTGCTCGGCCACAGCCAGCCGGCGGTGAGCCTCAACCTCAAGCGGGCGCGCGCCGTGTTCAGCGACCCGCTCCTCGTCCGCTCCGGCCAGCGCTGGGTCACGACCGAGCGCGGCCGCGAAATCCAGGCATTGCTGGAAGCCGTGCTCGGCCAGCTCACCGAAGCCACGGAAGCCGGCCGGGATTTCGACCCCGCGAGCGCGGAACTGCGCCTGCGCGTCGCCACCATGAATTGTTTCGGCGCCTTCCTGATTCCGGCGGTGGTTGCCAGCATCCGTGCCGAGGCGCCCGGCATCTCGGTCGACTTCTTCGCACCGACCGAGCGCACGGACCTTGCCGGCGAACTCGGCGAACGGACCGACCTCGTCATCGGGAGCTGGCTCGCCCCACCCGGCAATCTGCGCTCCAGCACTCTGCTCCATTGCAGCATCGCCTGCGTGATGCGGAAGGACCATCCGCTCGCCCGCCTGTCCCGGATCGATCTCGGCGAATACATGAAGCACGACCATGTCTCGCCGACACCTATCGCCAATGCCGCCTACAGCCCGATCGACGCGCCGCTGGCGCAACTGGGCCTGCGCCGGCGCGTCGGCGTCACCGTGCCCGAATACGCCCAGATTCCACAATTGCTGCGCCGGACCGATCTCGTCTTCAGCACCGCCAAGCCCTATGCCGACTACATCGCCGAGACAGCGGGTTTCGGCGAACTCACGGTCGTGCCTGCACCACGCGAGTTCGGCGAGATGCAGCTCTACATGCAATGGCACGAGCGCGCTCACGCCAGCCGGCCCAACCAATGGCTGCGCAACCTGATCCGGCAGGAGGCGAGGCGCTTCGACCACGCCTTGCACGGCATCGCCTATGAGGTGCCGCGCCGCGAGGCGATGCCCGCAGGATAAGCCTGGCGATATACCGACCATAATCCGCCATAAGCTTCCTGTTGTGCCGGCTACGCTCCATAGTGGCTGGATCTGGACATCCAGATGGCCACGGACGGGACGGGGACCATGCCGAGCCAACTGCTGATCGAAACCGGCCGTGACGAGGCAGGCCGATGACGGCCGCTTCCGGCTACCTCACACTCGATTCCCTCAGCGCCAGCTATGGCGGCGCGCTCGCGGTCGACCGGCTCTCGCTTGAGATCGGCAAGGGCGAGCTTCTCTCCCTGCTCGGCCCCTCCGGCTGCGGCAAGTCGACGACACTGCGCATGATCGCCGGCTTCGTGCCGACGACGGGCGGTCGCGTGCTGCTGGCCGGCCGCGACATCACGCATCGCAAGCCCTACCAGCGCAATATCGGCGTGGTCTTCCAGTCCTATGCGCTGTTCCCTCACCTGACCGTGCTCGACAATATCGGCTTCGGCCTCAGGATGCGCCGCCTGCCGAAGCAGGTTTGGCGCGAGCGGGCACGGGCTGCGATGGAGACGGTCGGGCTCGGTGGCTTCGCCGAGCGCTATCCCTCCCAGCTCTCCGGCGGCCAGCAGCAGCGCGTCGCGCTCGCCCGCGCACTCGTGGTAGAGCCCGAGGTATTGCTGCTCGACGAACCTCTCTCCAATCTCGACGCCAACCTGCGCGCCGACATGCGCAACGAGATCCGCTCGCTGCAGCAGCGCCTGGGTATCACCACCATCTTCGTCACCCATGACCAGCAGGAGGCGCTGGCCATGTCGGACCGCGTCGCGGTAATGGAGAAAGGCGTCATCCGCGAGCTCGGCACGCCGCGCCAGCTCTGCGACGCACCGACCTCGGAATTCTCGGCCAGCTTCCTCGGTGCCCGCACCGTGATTGCGGGAAGCACGAAGAACGGCCTGTTCCATGCGCCGGGGCTGACCTGCGAGCTCGCCCCGAACGGCGTCGGGCGCCTCGTCCTGCGCGCCTCGCGCCTGCGCCTCTCGGACAAGCCGCAAGGCCCCTTGCGCGTCTCCGGCACGATCGCGTCGGTCGCCTATCTCGGCGAGAGCTTCGAGGTCGACCTCGCGAGCGAGGCCGGCACCATCCGCCTGATCCTGCCTTCCGATATCCCGCCCCCGCCCGTGGGCGCTCCCGGCAGCGTCATCGCGCTGCCCGGCGGCGCCACCTTCATCTGACAGGAGTGCCAGCCGTGACGCCTTCCCGCAGGACCTTCAACAAGCTGGTGCTCGGCGCCGGCCTCGCCGCGCCCGTGCATTTCATTACGCCGGTCCGCGCCCAGCCCAAGAAGGGCGACGAGCTCGTCGTCGGCATCTGGGGCGGCGCGCAGGAGCGCATCGTGCGCGAGCATGTCGAGAAGCCGCTTGTCGAAAAATACGGCTGCAAGGTCAGCTATGTCCTCGGCAACACGCTGGAGCGGCGCGCCCGTGCCTATGCCGAACGCGGCCGGCCGAGCTTCGACGTGATCTATCTCAACATCTACGAAAGCCGCGAGGCGCTGCAGGCCAAGGTCACGCAGGCCCCGAGCAAGGCCGTGCCGCAATACGAGCATCTCTACGAACCCGCCAAGATCGGCGGCTACGGCGTGGCCTTCAATCCCTGCACCATCGTCTATGACGGCCGCAAGGCGAAGAAGCCGGTCACCTCCTGGAAGGATATCTGGAACGACGAGTGGAAAGGCCGCGTGAGCTGGCCCGAAGGTCTCGGCACCGAAGGCATCGCCGCGCTGATGATGACGGCGCGGACCTTCGGCGGCACCGAGAAGGATTTCGACATGGTGATCCAGAAGGTGAAGCAGCTCAAACCTTTCGCCGCGATCCATTCGAGCCAAGTCCAGCTCTACGACATGTTCGACCAGGGTATCTGCGATATCGGCGTCGAATTCGCGTCCTTCACCCGCAAATATGCCGAGACCAAGAACCCCAACATCGTCATCGCCGACCCCGTCGAGGGCCAGGCCATCTCGATGAATGTCGGCTGCATCACCGAGGGCACCCGCAACCAGGTCCTGGCCGAGGAGTGGATCAACCTCCACCTGTCCGAGCCCTGCATGCTCGCCTTCGCCCGCGAGATCTACTACTCGCCGACCGTGCGAAACATCACCATTCCCGCCGACCTCAAGGGCAAGGTGCTCGCCGGCGACGACATCGCCAAGATGGTCGATTTCGACTGGGCCTATATCAACGCCAATCGCGCGGCCTGGCAGCGCAAGATCGACCGCGAGATCGCCGGATGACCGGCTGGAAAGGACCGGCGCTCTCCGCGCCGGTCACGCTCTGGTTGCTGCTCGCCTTCGCCGCTCCGCTGGCGGTGGTGATCCTGCTCTCGCTCCAGGCCGGTGGCGACCCGTTCGCGCCGTTGATCCAGCCGCTGTCGCTGGCGCAGTTCACCGAGATCGCCGGGGACGGCTTCTACTTCCAGGTTCTCAGCGAAACCATCCTGATCGGCCTCGCCACCACGGCGATCTCGGCAGTGCTCGGCTATCCCCTCGCCTACTGGCTGGCGCGGATGCCGGTGCAGTGGCGCGCCCTCGCCTTCGCCGTCATCCTCATTCCGCTCCTGACCAATGTCGTGGTGCGCTCGCTCGGCGTCATGCTGCTGCTCTCGCCGGACGGGCTGATCAACAGCGCGCTCCGGCTCGTCGGCCTGCCGACCGCCACCCGGATGCTGTTCACCCATGGCGCGGTCGTCGTCGGACTGGCACAGGTCTTCATGCCCTTCATGGTGATTGCGCTCTACGACACCATGCAGAGTACCTCGCCGCGCGTCCACGAGGCCGCCGAGAGCCTCGGCGCCGGTCCAGCCATACGCTTCCTCACCGTCGACCTGCCGCTCTCCCTGCCCGGCCTGCGTTCGGGCACCGTCATCGTCTTCCTGATGTCGACCACGGCCTATGTCTCGGCGACGCTGCTCGGCGGCAAGAAGGTCATGACCATCGGCATGCTGGTGATGCAGGAGGCAGTCGCCAATCTCAATGCTCCGCTCGCCTCGGCGCTGGCGATCGTCGTCACCCTGACCGGCCTGATCTTCGCCGGGCTCTGCACATGGGGACTCAACCGTGCAATGCCCTGGCGCGCTGGCAAGCCGGGCGAGCCCGTCTCCCTGCCCGGCTGGTTCGTCACGCTGGCCGAAACGCTCGGCCCCACCCTGTCGCGGCTGCTGCTGACGGCGAGCATCGGTCTGCTGCTGCTGCCGCTCGGCCTCGTCGTCGTCCAAAGCGTCAACGACGTGCCCCTGGCGACAGCCGCCGGCTTCCGCGGCTTCACCTGGAAATGGTACGAGCAGGTTCTGTTCGGCGGCTCCTATACCGCCTCCTTCCTGGTCTCGCTCCAGCTCGCCGTGGTCTCGGTGCTGGTCGCGCTGGCGCTGGCGACGCCGGCCGCCTTCGCGCTTGCCCGTTATCCTTTCGCGGGGCGCAGCGCGCTGCTCGCCTTCTGGCTCCTGCCGCTTTCGCTGCCGCAGATCGTCATCGGCGTCGGCATGCTCAAGCTGCTGCAGGTCTATGTCGCGATCCCCGCCTTCCTCGGCCTCGTCGGCATCCATGTCGTCATCGTCCTGCCCTTCGTCATCGCGCTGCTCACCACCTCGGTGCAGGCGCTCGACCGGGCGCAGGAGGAGGCGGCGGACAGCCTCGGTGCCGGCCCGGTCCGGCGCTTCCTGATGGTGACGCTGCCCGCGCTGGCGCCCGGCCTGTTCGCGGCCGGCGTCATCGGCTTCCTGATGAGCTTCGGCGAGGTCACCGTCACGAGCTTCCTGACCACCGCGCGCATGACCACGCTGCCGGTCCGGATCTATTCGGAAGCGACCACGCTCGAACCCACCGCCCATGCCATCTCGGCCCTGCTGATCGTCGCGACCGTCGTGACGCTCTGGCTGGTCGGGCGCGTGGTGCGGCTCGACAAGCTCTACGCCCGCTGAGGAGAAAGCCGTGAAACGCTACTGGTCCGACTATACCAGCGAGGCCTTCTCGCAGCTCGACCACGGCAAGCTGATCGCCGTCCTGCCGGTCGGCGCCACCGAGCAGCACGGTCCGCATCTGCCGCTCTCGGTCGATGCCGCCGTGGTCGGCGGCGTCGTCGAGCGCCTCGCCCGCAAGCTGCCGGAGGAGAGCCCGGTTCTGTTCCTGCCGCGCCAGTCGATCGGCAAGAGCAACGAGCATGCGCGCTATCCGGGCACGCTGACCCATTCGGCCGCGACGCTGATTACCATGTGGTGCGAGATCGGCGCCTGCGTTGCGGCATCCGGCGTGCGCAAGATGGTGCTGCTCAACAGCCATGGCGGCAATATCAGCACGATGGACATCGTCGCCCGCGAACTGCGCGTGCGGCACAACATGCTGGTCTTCAGCGTGAGCTGGTTCGGTCTCGGCATGCCAGAGGGGCTCTATTCCGACCATGAGATGCGTCATGGCATCCATGCCGGTGACATGGAGACCTCGGTCATGCTGGCGCTGGACGCTCCCAATGTCGTGATGGAGAAGGCCCAGGATTTCCGCCCGGCAACCACGGAATGGGACGATCGGTTCCGCCATATCGCTCTCGGCGGCGGCGCCAAGCCGGGCTGGCAGGCGCAGGATCTCAACCCAGCCGGTGCCTGCGGCGACGCCACGCTTGCAACCGCGGCGAAGGGCGAGGCGACGCTGGATTTCGCCGTCGACCGGCTGGTCGAGCTTCTCGGCGAGGTCGAGCGCTTCCCGCTCACCTCGCTTAATACCCGGCCCGCATGGTAACTAGCCGCCCGATATGCCTCTGGATCAACAGCTCATGAAACAGCCGCTCACGCCCGCTTCGCTCGCCCCGCCCTTCGGGCAGTATTCCCACGGCATGAAGGCGGCGGCGCAGGGCGTTCTCGTCACCTCCGGCCAGCTCGGCGTGGCCGCGGACGGCAGCGTCCCCGAGGATGCTGGCGAGCAGGCTCGCATCTGCTTCGAGAGCATCGCCGCGATCCTGCGCGAGGGCGGCTTGTCGATGGCGAATGTCGTGCGCCTCAACGCCTTCGTCACCGACCGCCGGTACATGCCGGCTTACATGAAGGCACGCGACGAGGCTCTGGCCGATTGCCCGGTCAAGCCCGCCTCGACGCTGCTCGTCGTCGCCGGTTTCAGCCGGCCGGAATTCGTGGTCGAGGTCGAGGCGACGGCCGTCTACTGACCGGGCGAGCCGTGTCAGTAACGGGCGCTCAGTGAGCGCCCGCCTTGACGAAATTGGCGAGCTCCGGCGTCTGCGGATTGGCGAAGAGCTCCTTGGACGGTCCGCTCTCCCAGATCAGCCCCTGATGCATGAAGACGGTGGTGTCCGCCACGGTACGTGCGAAATTCATCTCGTGCGTCACCAGCAGCATGGTCATGCCGCCCTTGGCGAGCTTCTCCATCACCAGCAGCACTTCGCCGGTCAGTTCCGGATCGAGCGCCGAGGTCACCTCGTCGAACAGCATCACCTTGGGCTGCATCGCCAGTGAACGGGCGATCGCGACGCGCTGCTGCTGGCCGCCGGAGAGGTTGTCCGGGTAGCTGTCGAACTTCTCGGAGAGGCCGACCTGCGCCAGCACCTCCTTGGCGAGCGTCAGGGCCTGCGCCTGCGGCACGTTCTTGGTGATGCGCGGCGAGAGCATGATGTTCTGCCCCACCGTCAGATGCGGGAACAGGTTGTAGCTCTGGAAGACGATGCCGACATCCTTGCGCAATTCGCGCAGCTTCGTCGGGTCCTGGGTCATCGTGTGGCCGGCGACCTCGATCTTCCCGGCATGGAAGCTCTCGAGACCGTTGATGCAGCGCAGGAGCGTCGATTTGCCCGAGCCCGAGCGACCGATGATCGCCACGACCTGCCCGGCATCCACGCTGAGCGAGACGCCTTTCAGCACCTCCAGCGAGCCGAAGCGCTTGTGGATGCCTTCAATGAGAACGGCTGGCATTCATCACCTTTTCGAGATGGCGGCTGAGCCGGGAGAGCGGGAAGCAGATCGCGAAATAGATCGCCCCGACCAGCGTGAAGATCTGGAAGGCCTGGTAGGTCGCGTTGTTGACCAGCATGCCGGCGCGCATCAGGTCGACGAAGCCCACGACCTGCACGATCGAGGTATTCTTCACGAGCTGGACGAGGAAGCCGACCGTCGGCGGCAGCGAGATGCGCACCGCCTGCGGCAGGATGACATGGCGATAGGTCTGCGCCGTCGTATGCGCCAGCGAGGCCGAGCCCTCCCATTGCTGGCGCGGCACGGATTCGATCGAACCGCGCCAGATCTCGGCGAGATAGGCCGAGACATAGATCGAGAGCGAGGCCGAAGCCGCGAGGAAGGGCGGCAGTTCAATGCCGAGCGCCGAGAGCCCGTAATAGCTCATGAACAGCACCATGAGCACCGGGATCGACTGGATCACCAGAATGTAGCCGGATGCGAAGCGGCGCAACCAGCGCAGCCGCGACAGGCGCATGATCGCGAAGGCGCCCCCGATGATGCTCCCGATGAAGAAGGCGATCGCAGTCAGCGCCAGCGTCCAGCCGGCGGAGCGCAGGATGAAGAGGGCCTCTGGCCAACCGAAGGTCTGCATCAGGCGGCCTCCCCATGCGCTTCGGTGAGGCGGGCGAGGCCCGAGACCTGCGGGAAGAGCTTCCGGCCGAGCCAGTTCAGGAAGAGTTTGAACGAGAGCGCCATCACCAGATAGAGCACGGTGACGACGATGTAGGTCTCGAACGAGCGGAACGTATCCTGCTCGATGATCGCCGCCGTGCCCGACAATTCTTGCACCGAGACGAAGGAGCAGATGCTGGAAGCCAGCATCATCAGCACGAACTGGCTCGACAGCGCCGGCCAGACCCGGGCGAAGGCCGGCTGCAGCACGACGTGCTTCAGTACCTGCCACCGGGTCATGGCGAGCGCGAGCCCGGCCTCGATCTGCGATTTATGGATGGAGTCGACGCCGGCGCGGATGATCTCGGTGGCATAGGCCGCGAGATTGAGCGTCATCGCCAGCAGGGAGGCTTCGAGCCCGTTGAGGCGGATGCCGATCTGGGGAAGCCCGAAGAAGATCATGAAGAGCTGCACCAGGAACGGCGTGTTGCGCATCAGCTCGACATAGGCGTCGACGATATAGCCAGCCCATGCGCCCGCGAGGCTGCGTAGCGCGGTCAGCGCGGTCGCCAGCACGAGGCCGAGCGCGATCGCGACGAAGGACAGCACGATCGTGAGCCAGACCCCGTTCAGGATCATCGGCCATTTGGAAAAGACGTCTTGGAAGAGCAAAGGCGCGCTCCTTCGTCCGGGAAGGTCGACGAGGGGTCTCCGGCGCGCTCAGCTTGCGCGCCGGGACATCAGCGGATCCGATCGGAAAATCCGATCGCGACGTCGGATCAGAAGGTCGGGAGCGGCGGCAGCGGGCTGCCGACCCACTTCTGGGCGATGGCGTCGAGCTCGCCGTTCTGCTTGACGTAGTAGATGAAGTTGTTGAGCCACTGGCGCAGCTCATAGGCGTCCTTGCGCATGGTCATCGAGTTCGGCTGCACGCCGAAGACGAACTTGAGCTCGGTCTCGGTCTCGCCGCGCGCCTTCATGGCAGCGTTGGCCTGCGCGTCCGGGCCGGCGATGGCCTCGACCTGGCCGGAGAACAGCGCCTGCATCGTGGTGGCGTCGTCCTCGAAGCGCAGGATCGTGAGGTTCAGTTCCTTCTCGCGATTGGTGAACTCGCGCTCGACGCTGGAGCCGCGGTTGACGCCGACCTTCTTGCCCTTGAGATCGGCCCAGGTCTTGATGGCGACGCCCTTCTTGGCATAGACGCCGGTCTGGAAGGCGCTGTACGGGATCGAGAACATCACCGCCTTGGCGCGTTCCGGGGTCGGCGCCAGCGTGGCGACGAGGAAGTCGACCTTGTTGGCTTCCAGCGCCGGGATGCGGGCCGGCGGGGTGAGCTGAACCATCTCGACCTTGACGCCGAGATACTTGCCGATGAGCGCGATGACGTCTGCATCGTAGCCGATGGCATTGCCCTGAGAATCGACCGAGCCGTAGGGCGGCGCGCCGATCAGCACGCCGATCTTCACCGAGCCGCGCTTGATGATGTCGGTCACCGACTGGGCCGAGGCCTGGCCGGCGGCGAGCATGCCGGCGCCGAGCGCGAGAGCCATGCCGGCAATCTTGAGATGCTTGAGCAGTTTCACCTGATGTCTCCTCTGATGCGGCGGCGCCGCTTGTCTTGGCCCGGCTTCTTGTGGCCGGTTGTTGAAGAACCTGATTGCCCCGGGCGCGTCAGGCGCTGGCGCGCACGACGTTGACGAGCGGTTCGCCGGCGAAGCGGCGCTTGATGTTCTCGGCAATGACCCCCTGCCGGCGGCTGATCGTGCCGCTGGTCCACCCGGACATGTGCGGCGTCATTAAAACGTTTGAAAGCTCATGGAAAGGCAGATTTGCGGGCAGCGGATTGCTGTCCCCAACGCTGGGGTAGCGGTACCAGGTGTCGATGATCGCCCCGCCGATCCGGCCGGCCTTCAGGGCGTCGAACAGGGCCTGCTCGTCGATGGTCGGGCCGCGCCCGACATTGATCACCACGGCGCCCGGCCGCATCGCGGCGAAGGCGGCGGTGCCGACAATCCCCTTGGTCTCCGCGGTGAACGGCACGGAAACGACCACGGCATCGACCGAAGCGCAGAATTCCGCGAGCGCATCGAGCGTGAAGGCGCGGTCGACCAGCGCAGAAGACGGCACCGCGCTGCGATTGGCGACATGAACCTTCATCTCGAAGGCCTTGGCCCGCGCCGCGATCGCCTTGCCGATATGGCCGAAGCCGAGGAGGCCGATAGTCTGGCCGGCGATCTCGCCATGAACGCGTTCCGGCGCACCGGCCCAATAAGCCCAGTCGCCCTGCCGCAGGCGCCGGTCGGCATCGGCGAGCGGGATGTTGCGCGTCAGCAGCGCCGCCATCACGTATTCGGCGATCGCCTGCTCGTGCCCGAAGCAGTTGCAGACGGCGGCCGATGCCGGGAGCGCCACAAGATCGACCATGTCGTAGCCGGCGCCGGGCACATGGAACAGCTTGAGCCCGGCGGGCTGCGGCAGATCGGCACCGAACTTCACGCCGACGATCACTTCGGCCTCGGCATAGGCTTGCTGATCCGCCCCGGCTTCGAGATGGTCGGGCAGGAGGCTGATCTCGGCCTTGTCGCCGACCAGCTCAGCGAAACCGTGGCTGAAAGAAGCGGCGTTCTCGCCGTGGAAGACAATGCGCATGGTCCGGTGGTTCCTTCCGTCAGGTCTTCAGCAGCGGCTCGACCCGGCAATCCAGCAGGGACGGGTCGATCGCCGCTTCCAGTTCGTCGAACATGCCGTCCACGAAGCCGATCAGCGCGTCCGAGGCCGCGACGGCCTCATCCGCGCGCCGCGCCGCAATGGCGTTCAGGACCGCGATATGATGGTCGATCGACACCGCCAGGCTCACCCGCTGCGGCATCGCGCTGTGATAGATGAAGCCGATGCGCCGGAAGATCGTGTGCAGCGGGCGCAGCGTATGCTGGAGGAAGGGCTCTGCCGCGGCCGCCAGGACCGTTTCATCGATCCGGCGATCCAGCGTGTTGAAATCGGCGAGGCTCAGGCTGTCCCGGCGCTCGCGCAACAGGCGCTCGATATGCAGGAGCTGGTTACGATGGGAAGGCCCGGCCCTCTCCGCCGCGAGCCCGATGACGAAGCGCTCGAGATCGCGCCGCAGGCGCAGCAACACACGCTCCCGCGCCAGATCGATCGGCGCGATCTGAAGGCCATGGCGCGGACGGACGACGATCAGGGTGTCCGTCGCCAGCCGGTTGACGGCGTGATGGACCGGCGTGCGGCCATAGCCGGTCATATCCTGCAGGTCCTGAAGCGACAGCAGGCGGCCTGGCGGAAGCTCGCAGGTGATCAGCAGCGCCTCGATGCGCTCATAGGCGAGTTCGAACAGGTTGACGCGATTGCGCCGCTTCGGCGCCGGCGCCTCGCCCGTCTCGGCCTGTTGGGGCTGGGCCGCGTTGCGCGCCATTCCCGGTTTCCTCCACGAAGGCGCTCTTGATCGGCGCCCGTTGAGGGGAAGCGTAGACATGTTGTGAAATTTTACAAGAGGATGGTTTCTCTGACTGACGTGGAGAATTTGCGATGCGGAAGCAGCGCGCGCCACGCGCTTTCATGCGAACGGCGTCAACCCGATCGACGTCCGCGTGTTCGGATCAGCCCCAGGCGAACCAGGACAGGCCGTAGCGCGGCTGCAGGCCCTCGCGCGTGAACAGCCGGCGGCAGCTCTCGGGATCAACCTCGCCGTCTCCGCTCCAGTCGAGATCGCCGCGATGGATGCCGCCTGCGATGAAGGCCACATCGATACCAGCCCCCGCCGCGCCCGCGACATCATGCTCCAGCGAATCCCCTATGGCGAGCAGGCGCTCGGCCGGGAGATCGAGATAGCGCAGGCAGCTCCGGTAGATCCGCGGATGCGGCTTGCCGTGGTAATGCACCGTGCCGCCCATCTCCTCGTAGATCAGCGCGGCCAGCCCCGGCGCTTCGTGAAGCGTGCCGTCGGCATGGACACGGTAGCGGTCGGGATTGCCGCAGACCATCGGCAGGCCGCGCCGCAAGGCCTGCTCCAGCACCGGTTTCCATCCTGCGACCGACTGTGTGTCGGGGTCCATGCTCATCACGAACAGGAAATCGGCCGCCTCCGGCGCCTCCACCAGCGTCAGGCCGAGCCCGGCCGCCAGACGATCCTCGCCCGGCCGCGCCAGCAGCAGGCAGCGCGAGCCGAGAGCGCGATAGGCCGACTCGGAACGCTCCAGCAGCGCCTCGCGCGCATCGTCACCCGCCGAAGCGACGCGATCATAGAGATCGCGGGGAAAGCCCATGCTGGCGAGCACGGCCTCGTTGTCGCGGCCGCTCCGGCCGGAATTGGACAGGATGATCACGGCCTTGCCCGCAGCCCGCAGGCGTTCGAGGCAGGCGACCGCATCGGGATAGGGCCGCGTGCCGTCATGCAGCACGCCCCATTGGTCGAGCAGGAAGCCGTCATAGCGGTCGACGAGCGCGGAGAGGCCGCCGGGAAAGGCGGTCTCGCCCCGCGGTTCAGACAATGCGGGAGCGGACATAGGCCGAGAGCGCCTCGCTGATGATGACGATGCCGAGGATGGCGATCAGGATCACGATCGCCTGCGACCAGGCGAACTGGTTGATCGAGGCGTAGAGCAGGAGCCCGATGCCGCCCGCGCCGACGAAGCCGAGCACGCTCGACTCGCGCACGTTGATGTCCCAGCGATAGATCGAGGTGCCGATCAGCACAGGCAGGATCTGCGGGAGGATGGCGACACCATAGACCTGCAAGGTGCTGGCTCCGGTCGATTCCACCGCCTCGATCTGGCCGGCATCGACCTCCTCGATCGCCTCGGCGACGAGCTTGGCGATGAAGCCGATGGAACGGGCGGCAACCGCGCAGATGCCGGCGACCGGTCCCGGCCCGAAGATCGCGACGAAGAGCAGCCCCCAGATCACCGTATTGATCGAGCGCGACAAGACCAGCATGGCCCGGCCGATCAGCCAAGTCGCCTGGTTGTAGGTGGTGTTGCGCGCGGCGAGGAAGGCGACCGGCAGCGCGAAGACGATGGCGATCATCGTGCCGAGCGTCGCGATATGCAGCGTCTCGATCAGCGGCTGGACGATGCGCGGCAGATAGGACCAGCGCGGTGGCCACATCCGCGAGATCAGGTCGGCCGCCTGCTCATGCGCGTCGGCGAAGAAGGCCCATTCGATGTCGAGCGCCGAGACCGACCAGGCCGCAGCGATGGCGATACCGCCGAGCCAGATCCACTGCACGATGCGCTCGCGCAGCGAATAGCGTTCCCACTGGTCGGGATAGCGGCGCATCGGCGCGCGGTCCTGCGGGAGCGGGTGCGCGGTCATCTCAGCCTCCGCCGGGCCCAGTCGCTGAACCATTCGCCGAAGGCGACCATCACCGCGATCGTCAGCAGGATCGCGCTGGCGAAGTCGAAATCATAGCGCGAGAACGAGGCTGAGAGCGTCTGTCCGATGCCGCCGGCACCGACGATGCCGATCACGGTCGAGTGCCGGAGATTGGAATCGAGCCGGTAGATCAGCACGCCCAGCGTCTTGACCAAGACCTGCGGCACGACCGCGTAGAAGAAGGTCTGGCCGAAGCTCGCGCCGGTGGCACGGATCGCCTCGACCGGGCCGGGTTTCATGTTCTCGATATCCTCGGCCAGCATCTTGCCGAGGAAGATCGCCGAGGAGAAGGCGAGCGTCAGCAGCCCGGCGACCGGGCCGAAACCGAACAGTTTCACGAAGAAGATCGCAATGATGACCTCGTGGAAGGTCCGGCCGGTGACGATGAAGCCGCGCGCCAGCAGATAGAGCGGGCGCGGCGAGAGGTTTGCCGAAGCCGCGATGCCGATCGGGATCGACAGCACCGCGCCGATGATCGTCGCGGCAATGGCGATCTGCACGCTCTCGACCATGCCGGTCAGCAGCAGCTCCCAGCGGCCGAAATCCGGCGGGACCATCCGCGCCAGGATCGTCCAGGCGCGCGGCAGGCCGGCGAGGATGCGGGCCGTGTCGACATTGAGCGTCGAGAGCGACCAGACCAGATAGGCGGCAACAAGAGCCCAGAAGGCGAGCCGCCGGCCGGGGCTGCCGAAGATGCTCGGCGCCCGCCAGCGAGTGGGATAAGCTGCGGCAGCCGTCGTCATGACAGCGCGCCGACCTGTGCTGTCGCGGCGGCCGGCACGGCGGGAGCCTCGTCGTCATCGTCCTGCGGGGTCGACCAGTCTTCCTCGCCATAGATCCGGGTCAGCGCCGCATCGGTCAGGGCCGCGGCCTCGGCGTCGAACACGATCAGCCCGTCCTTCATGCCGATGATGCGGTCGGCATGGGCGCGGGCGAGCGCGACGTCGTGGATATTGATGATTGCCGGAGTCTGGCGCTCCGCCACGAGCTCGCGCACGAGGCGCATGATCTGGCGCGAGGTCTTGGGGTCGAGGCTCGCTGTCGGCTCGTCGAGCAGCAAGAGGTCCGGCCGCTGCATCAGGGCGCGCGCGATGCCGACGCGCTGGCGCTGGCCGCCGGAGAGCGCATCCGCGCGCTGGTTGTGATAGCCGTCGAGCCCGACACGGTCGAGGAGCGCGAAGGCGGCCTGGATATCCTCGGGCGGGAAGCGGTAGCGCAACGAGGCGAAGAGCCCAGTATAGCCGAGCCGCCCCGAGAGCACGTTCTGCATGACGCTGAGCCGCTCGACCAGGTTGTATTCCTGGAAGATCATGCCGATCCGGCGCCGCGCCGCGCGCAGGCCCTTGCGGTCGAGCGCGACGATATCCTCACCGTTGAGCCTGACGCTGCCAGCCGTCGGCTCGACCAGCCGGTTGATGCAGCGGATGAAAGTGCTCTTGCCGGCGCCGGACGAGCCGATCACCGCGACGAGCTGCGGCCGGTCGATCACGACATCGACGCCGCCCAATGCCTTCTTGCCGGTCGGATAGACCTTGGTCAGCCCCGCGACGGCCAGCAGCGGAGCGCCACCGGCCGCAGCCCCAGAAACAGCCGACATCAATCGCCCTTCAGCTTCGAGAGGCCGTCCTGGGTATAGGTGATGCCGCTATCCCTCTGGATCAGGATGATGTCGCCCCAGGCGTCCTTGTAGCTCAGTTCCTTGAAGCCCTTGGTGTCCTTGAACTCCTTGGCGAGCGCCGAATTCAGGAAGTCGAAGCTCAGGAAGGCCTGCTTGATCTTGGCCTGCAGCTCGGGCTTGAGGTCATGGGCGAGGCCGAAAGCCGTGCGCGGGAACGGGCTGGATTCATAGACGATACGGATGTCATCACGCTTGAACATGCCGCGATCGGCCATGCGCTCGACCACGCTGGAGGCGACCGGCGCGGCGTCATAATCCTTGTTGACCACGCCCATGATCGAGTTGTCGTGCTTGCCGGAATAGAGGACCTCGTAGTCCTTGCCGGGCACGACACCCTTCTCCTTGAACAGGATGCGTGGCGCGGTGTCGCCCGAATTCGAGGACGGCGCGACGTGGGCGACGCGCTTGCCCTTGAGATCGGCGATGCTCTTGATCGGCGAATCCTTAGGCACGATCAATTGCAGCGTATAGCCGATCGAATCGTCCTTCTTGGCCATCGCGACGATCGGCACGAAGCCGGCGAGATTGACCGCGAAGGGCGTCGGCCCGCTGGCGACACCGGCGATATGGAGGCGGCCGGAGCGCATCGCCTCGACCTGCGCGGCATAGGATTCAGCGCCGAACCATTTGATCTTCTTGCCCGTCGCCTTGCTGAGATGGGCGAGGAAATCGGCGAAGACGTTCTCGTAGACCGACGGGTCCTCCACCGGCGTGTAGGAGAAGATCAGCGTGTCCGGGTCCTTCTGCTTCGCCGCATCGGCAGGCGTATCGGCGAGCAGGTCGCGATTGGCGTCGCAATAGCGGGCATCGAGCGTCCCGCGATTGGCGCAATCCTGCGCCTGGACGGGACCGGCAAGCCCGACCCCGAAAGCAAGCAGGCAAAGGGACGCGATCTTGGCGCGCAGCATGGCAACCTCCCTGGAAGCGGCGGCGCCCTGACGGCGCTCGTGTAAGATTTCTTCCATCCTGATCAAAAGCGATCACGGGCGCAAGGGTGCCGGCTAAAGATTTGGCGGGCGAACGGCAGTGTCAGGCGACAAGCCAGCGCGTGCCGCTGCGCTCCCAGCTTTCGCGCAGGCGCAAGCCGGGCTCGGCGTCGACGACGACGAGGCTGAGCGCCTCGGGCGGCGCGACGCGGGCCGTGCCGGTCTGGTCGAACTTGGTATGGTCGGCGAGCGCCAGGCTCTGCCGCGCGCGGCTCATCGCGGCCTGCCGGACGGCGATCTTCTCGAGATCGAAATCCATCGGCGCGCCGTCATCGTCGAAGCCGCCGAGGCCGATGATCGCGTAGTCGAAGCGGAAGCCCGTGATACTGGCGATCGCCGCCTGCCCGACCAGCGAACCGTTGGCGCCGCGCGTCGTGCCGCCGGTCACCACCACGTCGAAGACGCCATGGCTGCAGAAGATCTGGGCGACGGAGACGCTCGCCGTCACCACCCTGAGGCCTGGCTTGTTGATCAGCGCCCGCGCGGCGGCCTCGACCGTGGTGCCGACATCGAGGAAGACCGAGGCTCCGGGTGGCACGATCCGCGCCACCGCTGCGCCGATCCGCTCCTTGCCGCGCGGCGAGACGGTGAGTTTCTGGGCATAGGCCGAGCGGATGCCCCCGGAGGCGAGCCCCGCCCCGCCATGGAAGCGCTGCAGGAAATTGCCGGCCTGGAGGCGGATGATCTCGCGCCGGACCGTCTGGGCCGACACCCCGAAGCGCTCCGCCAATGTCTCGATCGTGGTGAAGCCGAGATCCTGCACGAGGTCGAGGATCTGCCGCTGGCGCGGGGTCAGGGTCTCGGTATCGGGAGCGGAAGAGCTCATCGCATGTCCGTGCCAGACTGCCGGGCGCAGGAAGGCCGCCCGGCCACGCGCGTATGATAGCCGCCCGGCCTGAAATGCAAGCGGCCGGCACGCGCCCTAGCTGGCGCTTCCCCACAACGCATGGACCGATTGCACGATGGCGAAGCCGCTGACCGCGAGCAGGATCACGATCGCAACGATGCGGTAATGGCGCTGCAACGCCGAGTGGAACAGCCGCGTCCCGATCACCTGTCCGACGAAGAGCGCGGGGATGGTCACCGCCGCCAGCAGCGCCGTCGAGGCGCCCAGCAACCCGGATGCACCCGCAAAGCCGATCGCAACCGTGTCCGACAGCAGGAAATACAGGACGATCGAGGCGCGTCCGACATGCATCGCCGTCTGGGCGTTGAGATAGAACAGCACGACGGGCGGGCCGCTCATCGCGGCGGCGCCGTTGAGCAGGCCGGAAAGGATGCCGACGCCGAAGGTCGCGGGCACGCCCGGCTCGTGGTTCGCCTTCAGCCCGGCGGCAAGCGCGCAGGTCGTCGCCAGCACGACGAGCGCGATGACGAGGCGCATCACGTCGGCCGGCAGCGCGGCGAGGCCATAAAGCCCGATCGGCGTCGCCAGCAGCGCTCCGGCGACGAGCAGCAGGACGGAGCGCAGATGCGCCGAGCGCCACAGGCCCGGCAGCAATTGCAGGCTGCCGGCCACTTCGAGCAGCAGCACCATCGGCACGGCCGTGACGGGATCCGCGATCAGGGCGAGCAGCGGCACGGCCACGAGCGCGAAGCCGAAGCCGGTATAGCCGCGCATGATCGCCGTCAGGAAGACGACGAGGATGCAGGCCGAAACCTGGTCCGTGCTGAACGGCTGCAGCAGCCCGGCGATCGTCATGAAGCCCCCGCGAATGGACCAGCGTCGTATGGGCGCGACCGAACCGCCTGCCTAGAGCAATTCCGGCAAAACTATTTGGCCGCTTTGCATGGGGTCGAAACGGTCCGGCAGCAGGTTCCACGCACGAGCCATGGAGGCTGGTTTCAGCGAGGAGCGCCGGCCTCCAACAACGCCACCATGGCGGCGTATCCGCGCGAACGGGCGTGCTGCAATGGCGTGGCGCCCTGCCTGTCGGCGAGATTACGATCGGCGCCGGCCGCGAGCAGGGCCCGCACGGTCTCGACATGGCGCTTGCCGCCATCGCCGAGGATCACCGCCTCGATCAGGGCGGTCCAGCCGAGATTGTTGACATGGTCGAGCGGCGCGCCGGCCTTGATCAATTCGCGGACGATGCCGTCATGGCCGAGATGCGCAGCGGCGATCAGCGCCGTGCCATCATAGCGGCTGGTGGTGAGCTTCGCCGAGGCGCCCGAGGCCAGCAGGGCCTTCAGCGCCGGAACGTCATCGGTTACGGAGACGATGGTCACCGCGTCATAGCGCTGGTTGTCGAACAGGCCGGAATCGGCTCCGGCCACGATCAGCGCGCGGATCGCCTCCGCCTGGCCGCGGAAGGCGGCGACATGCAGCGGCGTGCGGCCGTTGCTGTCGCGCTGATCGAGCTTTTCGCCGGCGTCCGCAAGGCGCCGGATCGTTGCGATATCGCCAACGGCGGCGGCGGCATGCAAGCCGCGATAGGCGGCGAGCTCGGTCGCGTCGGGCGGCGTCTGCGCAACGGCCCGGCCGAACAGGGCGGCCGCGACCAGGGCCACGGCGATCAGCAGCATCCTCGCCATCACGGCGCTCCTTCCTGTGAATAGGCGAAAGGCAGGCGGCCGCTTCCGCAACCGCCTGCCTCATTTCAGATCAGGCCCAGGCTCAGCGCAGCTTGGCCTTCACCTTCTCGATGCCGACATTGGCGCATTCCTCGTCGAGATGGCCGCCCGGCGCGCCGCCGACGCCGACGGCGCCGATCACCTCGTCGCCGACCTTGACCGGGACACCGCCGCCGAGCAGCAGGAAGCCCTCGATCGCGGCCATGTTGCGCGCGGCCGGGTTCTTCTCGACGCCCTCGGCGATCGCGCCGGTGGCGTTGCGGGCCGAGGCCGCGGTGAAGGCCTTGTCACGGCTGGCCGCGACGGTGTGCGGGCCGGCCTTGTCGGTGCGGAGGACGGCGCGGGTGACGCCGGCACGATCGACGACCGTCGCGGTGACGTTGAAGTTCTTGGCGGCGCAGGCCTCGACGGTCGCCTGGGCGATTTCCTGGGCGATGGCGAGCGGCATGTTGCGCTCCTGCAGGACCTGGGCGCCGGCAGCGGCCGGAACGAGCGCGAGCCCGAGGGCGGCGGCGGCGAAACGGATCTTGGTCATGATCTCTCCGGGACTTGAGCGGGGCGAGCCATAAGCTCGATGGCCGCAAGTTAGCCGGTCCCGTCAGGCGTTTTGATCGGTGCGGCGCCGGAGCCGCCTCCGTAGTCCTACGGAGAGACCCGCGCCTATCCCTCCAGCGCGAAGCGCACCATCTCGGCGACGGAGCCCGCCCCGAGCTTCCCGGCGATATTGGCACGGTGGGTCTCGACGGTGCGCGGCGAAACGTCGAGCGCCCGCGCGATCTCCTTGGTCGACAGGCCCTCGGCCACGAGATCGAGGATTTCACGCTCGCGCTGCGTCAGCTTCGCCTTGAGTGCGTCGCGGCCGGCGCGGGCGGTCTCGGCCCGGTTGCGCTGATCGAGCGCCGCGAAAGCCGCCTCGACCGCCTCCAGAAGCACCTGCTCGTCGATCGGTTTGGTCAGGAAATCGACCGCACCGGCCTTGAAGGCGCGCCGGCAGGCGGCGACGTCGCCATGGCCGGTGATCATCACCGTCGGCATGCCGCCGACCTCCTTGGCCATGCGCTCCAGCAATTGCAGGCCGGAGGTGCCGGGCATGCGGATATCCACGACGAGGCAGCCGTCCTGGCGCGGGTCGGGCCTGTCGAGGAACGGCTGCACGCCGGAGAAGGGCCGCGGCGCGAAGCCCATGGTGCGCAGCAGCAGGACGAGCGCGTCGCGCACATCGGCATCGTCGTCGATCAGATAGACGATCCGCGCTGCCGGCCTCATTCCGCCGCCATCCCGAGTTCGTTCGCCAGCGCCGTAAAGCGCACGCTGAAGACCGCCCCGCGTTCAGGCCCGTTGCGCGCAGCGATCCGCCCGCCGGCCGCCTCCACCAGTCGCTCGCAAAGCGGCAGGCCGAGCCCCATGCCGCTGCTCTTGGTGGTGAAGAACGGCTCGAACACGCGAGCCATATCGGTCTCGGCGATGCCCGGCCCGTCATCGGTCACGGCGATCTCCGCCTCGCCGTCGACGAGACGCGTGGCCAAGACGATCTCGCGCCGTCCGGCCGGCATGGCCTCGACCGCCTCGGCGGCATTGCGGACGAGATTATGCACGACCTGCTCAATCGAGACCCGGTCGAGCAGCGCCTGCGGCCCGGGCTCGCTCAGCTCCAGCCGGAGCGTGACCTCCCGCTCCTGCAGGTCGCGCTGGCTGAGCTCGACCACATTGCGGACGATCCGGTTGAGGTCATGCGGCTGCCGCTGCGGCTCGCGCCGCGTCACATAGGTCCGCAATCGTTCGAGAATCTCGCCGGCTCGGCGTGCGTGCCGGACATTCGCCTCAAGCACCCCGACAAGATCGCCGGGTGCCGCATCGCCTGATCGTGCGAGCCGCAGGCCGGCCTGGCTCTGGCTCAGGATCGCAGTCAGTGGCTGCGTGATCTCATGGGCGATGCCGGAGGCCATCTCGCCGACCGTGTTGACCCGCATCGCATGGGCGAGCCGGGCATCGTGCTCGTGCAGGCGCACCGCCTCGCGTGCCCGCCGGCTGGCGCGCCGCTCACGCAGCACCGCCAGCAGCAGGAACAGGCCGAGGCCCGCAGCGACCGGCCAGCCGAACAGCAGACCCGGCGGCAGCAGTTCGGCCAGGGCCGGCCGCCGCGTCAATTCCAGCAGCAGCGGCTGCGACCGGCTGCCCAGGGCCTTCGTGAAGGAGAGTTCCGGGATCGGCGTGGCTTGCGCCAGTGGCGAGCCATGCTGGACGATCGCCGTCCCGGAGGCATCGCTCAGCTTCAACGCGGCATTGTCGCTCAAGCCGCCTTCCGGCTCGGTCAGAAGCCGGGCATCGATGACGAGGACCAGCGCCCGTGGCCCATGGCCGATATCGGGCACGCGCTTCACCAGGGCGTAGAACGGGCTCCCCGAGCGACTGGCGAGCGTGACGGCCTGGCCCGGCGCCAGCGCGGCGACACGGGCGGACAGCGCCGCCGGATCGAAATCGCCCAGGCTCGGAGGCACGCCGCCCACGGAGACGGTCTCGATCAATTCGACGGCGACGATGCGCGGATAGAAGCGCCGCATCGCCTCGATCACCGCGCGGAAGCTCGCCGATTCCGCGTTCGAGCTGGCGAGCACGGCCGCCAGGCTGGTCAGATGCGCGTCATGCTGCTCGACGCGCTGCGAGACGACGCGGTGCAGCGTCGTCCCCTCGCGCTGGAGCGCATCGCCCGCGCGCACGAACTCGACGGCAGCGCCAAGCCCCAGCCCGGCCAGTGCCAGCGGAACCCACAACAGCAGGAAAGGGGCGAGGCGCGGTGTCAAGGATTTCATCCGGTTTCAAGCCAAGCCTAGCGCGAAGGGCGCAAGCCGTCACTGCCGGACGAAGCGCAGGTGTTGTGACGCGAGGAATGGAAAATCCCGCGTGGCGGACGCGCGCAACGCTCTTGCGGACGCCATCACGCCCCAATAGGCTCGCTTTCGACGCGCCGATGACAGGCGCGCACAAGGGGAAACGCCTATGTCCAAGATGTTCAGTAAACTGGTCGCATTCGGCCTCGCCGCTGCGGCCTTGTCCGTCTATGCCGCGCCGGCCTCGGCGCAGGCCACGCTCGAAGCCGTCAGGAAGCGCGGCAAGGTGCTCTGCGGCGTCTCCCCGACGGCCCCGGGCTTCTCCTATGCCGACGACAAGGGCGTCCGCCAGGGCTTCGACGCCGACGTTTGCCGCGCCGTCTCCTCCGCCGTCTTCGGCGCGCCGGACAAGGTCGATTTCGTCCCGCTCAACACCAATGTCCGCTTCCAGGGCCTGCAGTCGGGCGAGGTCGACCTGCTCTCGCGCCAGACCACGGCGACCTTCTCGCGCGATACCTCGCTCGGCCTCGATTTCGCGCCGGTCGTCTTTTATGACGGTCAGGGCCTGATGGTCTCGACCAAGCTCGGCGTGAAGAGCGCGTCGGAGCTCTCGCAATCGGCCGTCTGCATCCTGCCGGGCACGACGACGCTGCAGAACCTCGAGGACTACTTCAAGCCGCGCAACATCAAGTACGAGGCAGTCGTCTTCGAGAACCCGGACGAGTGGCGCAACGCCTTCTTCTCCGGCCGCTGCGACGTCATCACCACCGACCGCTCGGATCTGGCCTCGGTGCGCGCCATCGCCAACGATCCCAAGCAATACGTCATCCTGCCCGAGACCATCTCGAAGGAGCCGCTCGCTCCCGTCGTCCGCCAGAACGACAGCAACTGGCGCGACATCGTCTCCTGGACGGTCAACGCCCTGATCGCGGCCGAGGAGTACGGGGTCACCAAGGGCAATATCGACGAGCAGCTCAAGAGCAAGGACCCCGAGGTCCAGCGCCTGCTCGGCGTCAACGGCGACCTCGGCAAGATGCTGAATCTCGACAACAAATGGGCCTATAACGCGATCAAGCAGCTCGGCAATTACGGCGAACTCTTCGAGCGTCATCTCGGCGAGAAGACCCCGCTTGGCCTGACCCGCGGCCCCAACCAGCTCTGGAACAAGGGCGGCCTGATCTACTCCCCGCCTTTCCGGTGATCCCGGCCTTCGCCTCGGGCGGGAAGGCGGCCTCCGCTTTCCCGCTCCGATGCGACAATAACCACATGGATCGCTGTTGCCGCGTCCGGCGGGACGTGAGGGCGATCTGCCATGCGTTCCCTCGATTGACCTGAGACCATCGGCCGCCCCTGTGCGGCCGGTGCGTCCCCAGCCCGGAACAGCCCGATGGCCACCTCCGATTCCAGCCCGGTGCGGCTGCTCTACGACGTGCGCGTCCGCGCCGTGCTCTATCAGGTCGTCGCGGTCGCGCTCGTCGTCGGCATCGGCCTCTATCTCTTCGGCACCGTCTCGCGGAAGCTGGCGGCGCAGAACATCGCGACCGGCTTCGATTATCTCTCCCGGCCCGCCGGCTTCGTCATCAGCCAGTCCTTCATCTCCTACGATTCCGGCAACACCTATGGCCGCGCGATCCTGGTCGGTCTGCTCAACACGATCTGGGTCTCGGTCTTCGCCGTCATCCTCTCGAGCGTGCTCGGCCTCGCCGTCGGCATCGCCCGGCTGTCGCGCAATCCGCTGCTCTCGACGCTCGCGCTGGTCTATGTCGAGGCGCTGCGCAACGTGCCGCTGCTGCTCTATCTCTTCCTCTGGTACGCGCTGATCGTCGCGGTCTTCCCGCCGGTGCGCGAGGCCTGGCAGATCCTGCCCGATGTCTTCCTCAGCAATGGCGGCCTGATCGTGCCCTCGCTGCGCTGGTCATCAGCCCATACCGGCGTGCTGGCCGGCGTCGTGCTCGGCATCGTGCTGGCCTGCCTCGTCGCCTCGTCCTTCCGCCGCAAGCGCGTCGCCACCGGCCAGAGCCGCATGGCCTGGCCCTATGTCCTTGCCGCGCTCGTCGTCCCGGTCCTCCTCGCCATGCTGATCTTTCAGCCCGAGATGGCGGTGAACTGGCCGGAGAAAGGTCGCTTCCGCATCACCGGAGGCCTGCAGGTCACGCCGGAATTCACGGCGCTTCTGGTCGGGCTCGGCCTTTCGGCTTCCGCCGGCATCGCCGAGATCGTGCGCGCCGGCATCCTCTCGGTCGGACGCGGCCAATGGGAGGCGGCGCGCGCGGTCGGGCTGCACGACCGCCAGACCATGCGGCTCGTCGTGCTGCCGCAGGCTTTGCGCGTGATCATCCCGCCGTTGACCAGCTCCTATCTCTCGACCTTCAAGAACTCGTCGCTCGCCATCGCCATCGGCTATCCCGACCTCGTCATGGTCTCGAACACGACGATGAACCAGACCGGGCAGGCGATCGAGGGCATCGCCATCTTCATGCTGGTCTATCTCGGCATGTCGATCACGATCTCCATGCTGATGAACTGGTACAACGCCCGCGTCGCGCTGGTGGAGCGTTGAGATGACCGACACCGCCCAGCTCAGCACCCTGGCATCCGTCGCCGACGAGCGGCCGAAACGGCCCGCGAGCAGTTGGTATGCACTGCTCAAGCCCTATATCGGTACGCCCTTCAACGCCGTCGTCACCTTCGCCTGCCTCTGGCTGATCTACCGCCTCGTCACCGGTGCCTGGGGCTGGCTCGTCACCCGCGCCATCGTCGAGGGCGGACCGCAGACCTGCAAGGCCGCCGCCGGCGCCGGCGCCTGCTGGCCGTTCCTGGCGGCGAAGCTGCGCTTCATGATCTTCGGCTTCTTCCCCTATGACGAGCACTGGCGGCCGGCTCTGGCGGTGCTGCTTTTCCTCGGCGCGATGATCTATTCGATGATTCCGCGCTTCTGGTCTCGCCGGCTGCTCTGGCTCTGGCTCGCCGTCGTCGTCATCTGCGGCGTGCTGATGTATGGCGGGGTCTTCGGTCTCAGCGTGGTCAGCACCACGAACTGGGGCGGCCTGCCGCTCTCCTTCATGCTCTCCTCGGTCGGGCTCGCCTTCGGCTTCGTCCTCGGCGTGCTGCTGGCGCTGGCGCGCTCCTCGAAGCTGCCGGCGATCCAGGTCATCGCCGTCGTCTTCATCGAGATGGTGCGCGGCGTGCCGCTGGTCTCGATCCTGTTCATGGCCTCGGTCATGCTGCCGCTGTTCATGCCGGATGGCGTGACCATCGACAAATTGTTGCGGGCGCAAGTCGCGATCATCATCTTCGCCGGCGCCTATATCGCCGAGACCGTCCGCGGCGGCCTGCAGGCGGTGCCGAAGGGCCAGCATGAGGCGGCGGCATCGCTCGGCCTCGGCTACTGGCTGTCGATGCGCAAGATCGTGCTGCCGCAGGCGCTGAAGATCGTGATCCCGCCGCTGGTCAACATCTTCATCGGCTTCTTCCAGGACACGACGCTGGTCACCATCATCGGCCTGCTCGACTTCCTCGACACGGTGCGCTCGGCGATGCGCGATCCGGTCTGGCAGGGCATCGCCGTGCTGGAGGGTTATATCTTCGCGGCGCTGGTCTATGCCGTGTTCAGCTACGGCATGGGCTCCTATAGCCGCTTCATCGAAAGGCGCCTGAAGACCGACCACAGCCACGGCCGGCACTGACAAGGGCGGCTTTCCGGGCCACTTCGTGGGCGCTGTCGCGCCCGCGCAATGTTCCAGCAAACCGCCGCGCCGACCACTCCCGATGATTCTCATCGCGGAGATCGGACGATGCTCTTCAGCCCAGACCGGTCGGCAGCGCTCGCCGGCCGCGCCCTGCATGCCTATCTCGACCTGGTCCGGCGGACGACGCGCTTCAAGCCGGTCATCCCCGGCGCCCGGCCCTGGGAGCGCAACTGCGAACCCTTCATCGCCCTGACCTGGCACGGCCAGCAGATGCTGAGCCTCGCAGCGCTGGAGGGCGCCTCGCGCGTTGCGGTCCTGACCTCGCTGCATTTCGACGGATCGGTCGTAAGCTCGGTCGTCGAACGCGCCGGCTTCCGCAGCATCCGTGGATCGGGCACGCAGACCCCGGCCAAGATCGCGGCGAAGCGCTCCGTCCCGGCCTTCTTCGAGATGCGCGACGCCCTGCGTCAGGGCACGAGCCTGATGCTCACGGCCGATGTCCCCAAGCTGTCGCGCATCGCCGGCAAAGGGGCTGTGCAGCTTGCCCGCGCAACCGGCCGCCCGATCTATCTCTTCGCTGCCGTCACCAGCGCGCGGGTCGATCTCGACAACTGGGACCATGCCAGCATCGCCCTGCCCTTCGGGCGCGGCTGTGTCCTCTGGTCCGAGCCTCTCTATGTGCGCAAGGCCGCCGACGACCGCGAGATCGGCCTGATCGCACTGGACATCTCGGCCCGCCTCGACGAGCTCCATGTCACTGCGCAGCGCAATATCGGCCGGGAGCGCTAGCCTGAGCCTTCCTTCAGCGCCGGCCGGGCGGGGCGCAGCCGCCGGGCGCGCCGCAGATATCGGCGGGCGGGCGCAGCGTCTCCGGCTCGCCGCCGGGCTCGATCCGAATCCGGCTAAGGTCTCCCGAGAGCCTGAGGCCCAGGCCGGACGAGATCAGCACGATCCGGGCCCGGCTGGAGGCGAGGATCGTCGCATTCGCTCCGGCGAGGAAATGGGCGCTGCCGCCGAGGCTGGCATAGGTGCCGAAAACATCCTCCTGCCGGTCGAGCCCGTAGACCAGCATGATCACCCGCCCGTAATCGGCGCCGAGCCCGATGCCGACCGAGAGCGCCGTCCAGATCACCGGCATCGGCACCCCGTCCGAGAACCGCAATTCGCCGCTGCCATGCCGCCCGCCGACCACGAAGGAGCCGCTGAGCTCGCCGCCGACGATATAGGCGTTCGGCTCGCCGAAGAGCGCGAGCGAGCGCTCGATCGGCACGCTGACCGTTTTGGAAGCGGCATTGAACACGCCATCGACCAGCCGGGCGATGTCATGGCGCGAAGCGGTCGGCAACTGGCCGGGCCGGATATCGTCTCGCGACGGAACGCCCTGCGCGGCAGCCGGCTCTTGCGCCTGTCCAATCGCGAGCAGGACCGCCACCGCCAGATCGCGCAGCCGCAACCCTCCCGCCATGGCGCGCAGCGCTTGCATCAGGCCAGGCGATCCATGAGGGGATTGAACGACAAGGGTGATACGGTCCATGCGGAGCCCGGCAGGGCGACGCCCCCGGCCCGAGAAGCCATACCCGCACAGAGGCTCCGTGACGACCCGCAACGTTGAAACCGTTTCGATATCCCCTGCGTCGAAACGCTCATGGCCGCGGACGGATGCCCGGCGATGACCTCGCTCTCGCGTGCCCTGACCATCCGGCTGACGCTGCTCGGCACCGTCCTGTTCGTCGCCTTCATCGCGGCCGTGCTCGCCTTCACCTTCATCACCGAGGACCCGGGCGTCCTGCGCAACGATGTCACCTCCCAGATCATTCGGCAAAGCGTGCGCCCCGCCGGCACCGCCGCATTGCAGGTCCAGAAATCGCCTGGCCTCGCCAAGATCGAGCAGGCCAGCCCGCTGCTCTGGTATCTGGTCTCGGATGGACGTTCGGTCGTCGAGTATGCGCCAGAGTTGCGGCCGGGCCTGCCGATCGACATCCGGCTGGACGGCCCGACCATCGCCGCGCAGATGCGGGTCGGCGGCGATAATGCGCTCTCGGTCGAGGTTGCCGAGCAGGATGGCAGCCGCATCCTCGTCGCCACCGGCGGCGGGCGGCCGGGCTGGGGCGTGATCCTCGGCTATTTCCTGCGCGCCATCGCAGGTTCCGCGGCGGCGATCTCGGTCGTGTTCGGGATCATGATCGCAGCCGCCATCGCCATGTCGGTCTCCTATATCTCAAGCCGCCTGCGCAGCGCGGCCGAAGCCGCCGCCCGGATCGATCCCCGCGCGCCGCGCGGCCTGCTGCCGACGGAGGAGACGCCCGTCGAATTGATGCCGCTGACCACGGCCCTGAACTCGGCGCTCGACCAGATCGCGGGCAACATGGAGGTGCAGCGGCGCTTCATGAACAATGTCGCGCATGAATTGCGCACGCCGCTCGCGGTCATGCGCACAAAGGTGGATTCGCTGCCCGACGAGGCGGCGCGCCTTGCGCTGACGATCGATGTCACCCGCCTCACCACCATCGTTTCCTCGATGCTGCAGCTCGCCCGCCTGCACAATACCGAGCTGCCTTTCGAGCCGCTGCGCCTCAACGCCCTGGCCCGCGACGTACTCGCCGATCTCGCCCCGCTGGTGCTCAGCAACGGCATCGACATCGCGCTGGAGGAAGAAGGCTCGCAGGACGTCCTGATCGCGGCCAACGAAGCCACGGCCCGCGCCGCGCTCGCCAACCTCATCGACAATGCGCTGCGCCACGCGCAGGCGCGCTCCTCCATCCTGGTCAAGGTCATCGATGGGAGCGTGCTGGAGGTGAGCGACGACGGCATCGGGATCGCCGCCGCGAAGCGCGCGCAGGTGACCGAGCCGTTCAACCGGATGTCGCCGCACTCGACCGGGGCCGGGCTCGGCCTGACGATCGTGCGCGACATCATGGCCGCGCATGGCGGCGCGCTCGATCTCAGCGATACCGAAGGCGGCGGCACGACGATCCGCCTGACCTTTCGGACGGTGTAGCTGGCATAAGCAGGTCGCTTCGAACCACGCTTGTCATTCCGGGGCGCGCCGCGGGCGCGAACCCGGAACCCACGACCAGGTGAGAAGCCAAGAGTTCGGTTGCGAGCCACCAACCCAGTCGTGGGTTCCGGGTTCTTCGCTACGCGAAGCCCCGGAATGACAAGGGTGGGCAAACCCAGCGCTACAGCGCCGGCTCCGCCTTCTTCAGGATGTAGCCGATGCCGCGCAGCGAGGTGATCTCCACATCGGCGCCGGCATCGCGGAGCTTGCGCCGGAGCCGCGAGATCTGCGCTTCCAGCGTGTTCGACTCGATCAGGTCGTCGAAGCCGTAGACCGCCTCGATCAGCACGTCGCGGGTGACGACACGGCCGGTCCGCTGCACCAGCGCTTCCAGGATCAGCCCCTCGCGCCGGCGCAGATCGAGCATCTCCGCCCCGACCGAGGCATTGCGGCCTTCGAGGTCGAGCGAAAGATTGCCGGCGCTGAGAACGAGGGAGCGCTTCGGATGGCGGCGCCGCGCCAGAACGCGCACCCGCGCGATCAACTCGCCCGGCTCGAACGGCTTGACCAGATAATCGTCGGCACCGCCGTTCAGGCCCTCGATCACGTCGGGCTTGGCGTCGCGCGCCGTCAGCATCAGGAACGCCGGGCGATTCTCGGCCGTGGCCATGGCTTTCACGATCGACAGACCATCGCCATCAGGCAGGCGCCGGTCGACCACGGCGATGTCGAACGGCGCCGTCCGCAGGGCGGCGAGCGCGGTCTCCACGCTATCCGTGCGGTCCACGACCATCCCCGCATTGCCGAGCAGGAGCGAGAGATAGGACATGAGCTCCGGCTCGTCCTCGACAATCAAAGCGCGCATGTCACGTCCGTAGTGATGCATGGATGGAACGTCATGTCGGAGAAGGGGCGACAAATCCAGACATGACGCTCCACCCATGACCGGTTGCGGCCGGCGCGACAGCGACGCGCGCGCGAGACCGCAACCCGAACCGGGCCGGCTGACGGGCCGGCCCGAAACTTCACGATCAGAACCGGTAGTTCAGGCCGGCCTTGACCAGATGCTCGGTGACGCCGACCCGCGTGCGGCTGTTGCCGAGCTGGAAGTTGTCCTTGCCGAGTGAGACATAGTTGTACTCGACCTTGGCGGAGAGATTGTCGGTGATGCCGTATTCGGCGCCGGCGCCGACGACATAGCCGGTCTTGCCGCGCGTCTTGGAGACGAGGCCGTCGCTGGCCTTGACACTGCCATAGGCAAGACCGCCGGTGCCGTAGACCAGCAGGCGGTCGAAGGTGACGCCGGCGCGGGCCTTCAGCGTCCCGACATAGCGCATGTCGGCGCTGGTGCCGCCGCCACGCTTCGAGCCCTTGCCGAAGCCGTTCATCGAGAGGTCGCTTTCGACACCGAACAGCATCGTGCCCATCTGGACGTTGTAGCCGACCTGCCCGCCGAGCAGCATTTCGTTGCGGCTCTTCTTGCTGACGCCGTTGAAGCGGTCGAAGCCGCCGCCGGCATGCGCGCCGGCGTAGAAGCCGTTCCAGTTATAGGCGCGCGGCGCCGAATAGGCCGGCCATTCCTGGGACAGTGGCCGGGCGCGGTCGGCCGCCTGCGCCGGCAGCGCGAACAGGGCCATCAGGCCGAGGCCGGCCAGAGGAAGGATACGAGACATCGATTGCTCCTTGCGGGGGCTCCTCGCCGCCGACACATCTGCCAGCCGATTCGGCTCCGTGGATCGGAGCGGGCCGGCATGCGCAGATTGCGGGCGAAGATTACGGCAAGGTTGCCCATTCCAGCGGCAGAGACGGCCGGAGCGGAGCGACGTCGAAAAAGGCCCCGCCCCAGTTGGGCGAGGCCGGCTCGAGGCTTGTCAGAGAACCGGGGCGGCCTGCTTGCCGAGTTCCTCGGCCGGCGGAATCCGGCGGCCCTCGAACCAGTAGGATGCAGCGGCGCGCGACATCGCCGCGCCGTCATGGCCGATGCCGGCAACCGTGAGCAGTTGCCAGTTGCAGGGCGCGCCGAGGCGAGCCGCTTCCGCTTTGCCGAAATCGAGCATGAAATGCGCGCGGCCATAGCGATGTGGCCCTTGTGCCAAAGCTTCGGGCTGGGCCGGCAGGTTCGGGTCATCGGTGACGATATCGCGGTCACCCGCGAAAAGGATCATCGGATAGGCGAGCCAGCGCGTCAGCGCCGCCTTGTCGAGCCCGAGCCCACCGAGCCCTTCCGGAAAATTCCGCTCCGGTGTCGGCAGGGTGTACCAGCCGGGATTGGAAGCCATCGCCGCCTCGAACAGCGCGCCGCCTTCGGTCGCCAGCATGCGGTGGACGAACTGGCCGCCGGCCGAATGGCCGAAGATGCGGATGACCGGCTTGTCGATCACGCCGGCGGTACGGAGCGCATCGAGCACGCGCCCGGGCACGGCATAGAGCCACTCGGCGCGCGGTGCGATCGTGCCCTCACCGGAGATGACAAAGCCATTGTTGTAGCCCTCGGCCTTCGGGAAAGGCTCGTTCGGGAAGGTCGGTGCGACGATGAGCAGGTTGTGCTTCTCGGCCGCATCGATCCAGAAATCGCGGTAGTCGTCGCCGTTGCGCAGCATGCCATGCTGCACGACGATCACTGGATCATTCGGCTGGTGCCGCGCCGGGCGGTAGAAATTCACCTCCAGCGGCTTGTCCGGATGGCTGACGTCGATGAAGGGCAGCGCGCTGCGCCCGACCGGCGGGTTCAGGGTTTTCGTGATCATGCGGCCTCCGGAGCCTAGATCATCGCGCGTCCGATCGGACGCGACAACGATGGCCTATTCTATTGGAATCGCATCGGATTTTTCCGAAAAGTGGATTCCACTTTTCGGTCCGATGCTGGTGTGCAGATGGCAGGCGGCGCTGCGCCCCGGCGCGATCTCGGTGAGAACAGGCCGAACCTCGCGACAGACCGGCATCGCCTGCTCGCAGCGCGGATGGAACGGGCAGCCGGGCGGCGGCGCCAATGGCGAGGGCAATTCGCCCTTGAGCGGCTGGAAGGCGCGCTTGCGCCGTGCTGCCGAGGGAATCGCCGCGATCAGCGCCGCGCTATAGGGATGCGCCGGCTCGGCAAAAATCTCCGCCGCCGTGCCGACCTCGACGATACGGCCGAGATACATGATCGCGACGCGGTCGCTGATATGGCGGACGAGACCGAGATCGTGGCTGACGAAGAGATAGGTCAGGCCATGGCGCGCGCGCACATCCATGAACAGGTTGATGACCTGCGCCTGGATCGAGACGTCGAGCGCCGAGACCGGCTCGTCGCAGACCAGGAAGTCCGGCTTCACGGCAAGCGCCCGGGCAATGCCGATGCGCTGGCGCTGACCGCCCGAGAACTGGTGCGGATAGCGCTCGCGATAGGCGAGATCGAGCCCGACCTCGCTCAGCGCCTGGTCGACCGCACCATCGATCTCCGCCTTGGGCAGGAGCTTGTGGACGCTGAGCGCCTCACCGACGATACGGCTGACCTTCATGCGAGGGTCGAGTGAGGCGTAGGGGTCCTGGAAGATCATCTGGACCTTCAGCAGGAAATCGAGCCGTTCCTTGCCCTTCAGACCCGCGACCGGCCGCTGCTCGTAAACCACCTCGCCGGTCGTCGGCTTCAGGATGCCGGTGACGACGCGGGCGAGCGTGGACTTGCCGCAACCGGATTCGCCGACGAGGCCGAGCACTTCCCCGCGCTTGACGCTGAGATCGATGCCGTCGACGGCGCGCAGCACCGGCGGCGCCTTGCCCCGCCCGGTCGCCATCAGGATGCGTTCCGCCAGCGTCGGCTTGCGGCGGAAATGCTTGGTGATGCCCTTGAGCTCGATGATCGGGGCACCGGTATGGGCGGTCGTCGAAGCACTCATGCCGCTTCTCCCACCGGCACCGGATTATGGCAGCGGAAGCTGCGGGCGCCCTCGTCCACCGTCTCGGGGTCGCGCTCGGCGCAGACCGGCTGGACGCGCGGGCAGCGCGGGCGGAACGGGCAGCCGCTCGGGCGGGCGTCGATGCGCGGGGCGACGCCGTCGATCTGGTTCAGGCGTTCGCCAGGCAGAACATTGGCCGCCGAGGAATTGAGCAGGCCGAGCGTATAGGGATGGCGCGGTGCATCGAGCACGGCGTCGACCGGCCCGATCTCGACGACGCGGCCGGCATACATCACCGCCACCCGGTCGGCGAGCTCGGCCACGACAGCGAGATCATGCGTGATCCAGAGCACCGCGGTGCCGGTCTCGCGGGCGAGCTTCTGCACCTCGAACAGGATCTGGCTCTGGATGGTGACGTCGAGCGCCGTCGTCGGCTCGTCCGCGATGATCAGATCGGGTGCGTTGAGCAGCGCGGTCGCGATCGCGACGCGCTGGCGCATGCCGCCGGAGAACTCGTGCGGGAACTGCTTGAGCCGCGCTTCGGGGGAGGAAATGCCGACGCGGGCGAGCGCCTTGGCGGCTTCACTGAGCGCTTCCGCGCGGCTGCAGTCGCGATGCTCCAGGATCGCTTCGCTCATCTGCTCGCCGATGCTGAGCACCGGGTTCAGCGTCATCAGCGGGTCCTGAAAGATCATGGCGATGCGGTCGCCGCGCAGGTCGCGCAGGCGCTCCTCCGAAGCGGCGCGCAGGTCTTCGCCGCCGAAGCTGATCGTGCCCGCCACGATCTCGCCTGGCGGATCGATCAGGCGCACCAGCGAGAAGCCGGTCACGGACTTGCCGGAGCCGGACTCGCCGACCAGCCCCAGAACCTCGCCGCGCGAGACACTGAGATCGACGCCATCGACGGCAGGCCAGGCGCCGTCGAGCGCGTGGAAGACGGTCCGCAGACCGCGGACTTCAAGCAGGGGATCACTCATGAGCGCACGTTGAAGCTGCGGCGCAGCCGGTCGCCGACGAGGTTGAGCGAGCCGATCAGCAGCACCAGCGCGATGCCGGGGAAGACCGCGATCCAGTATTCGCCGGAAAGCAGGAACTCGAAGCCGTTGGCGATGAGCAGGCCGAGCGAGGGTTGCGTCACCGGCACGCCGACGCCGAGGAAGGACAGCGTCGCCTCCAGCGTGATCGCGCCGGCGATGCTGATCGAGGCCACGACCAGCACCGAACCAACCGAATTCGGCAGCAGATGCGCGATCATGATGTGCCGGGTCGGCAGGCCGAAATTCAGGGCCGCCTCGATATATTCCTTGCGCCGCTCGACCAGCGCGGAAGCACGCATCAGCCGGGCATATTGCGCCCATTGCACGAGGATGATGGCGAGGATGACCTTGTCGACGCCGCGCCCGATCGAAGCGAGCAGCACGAGCGCGATCAGGATCGAGGGAAAGCCGAGCATGAAGTCGACGACGCGCATGATCACCGCGTCAACAACGCCACCGAACTGCGCCGCCACTAGCCCGGCCGAGATGCCGATGAACAGCGCGCCCAGCGTCGCGGTGAGACCCACCATCAGGCTGGTGCGCAACCCGTAGAGGATCGCGCTCAACATGTCGCGGCCTTGCGAATCCGTGCCGAGCCAGTAGGTCAGGCCGTTCATGCCGGCCTCGCCCGGCGGCAGGCGGTTGTCCATTACGCTAAGCGCGGCGAGGTCATGCGGATTCTGCGGTGCGATGACGGGCGCAAGCAGGGCGAGCGCGACCATGATGCCGAGCAGGATCGCGGCCCCGCGTGTCGTCGGCCGGTTGCGGATGCGGCGCAGCACCTTTTCGCGCAGCGGTGTGTCGGCATAGGCCGGGACAGCCGGGGCTTTCGCGGGAGCGCTCATGCCATCTCTCCCGTCAGCTTCACGCGCGGGTCGAGCGCGGCATAGAGGATGTCGACGAGGAAATTGACGGTGACGAAGAGCAGCGTCGCCAACAGCACATAGGCGACGACCACCGGCCGATCGAGCTGGTAGACCGAGTCGATCAGGAGCTTGCCCATGCCCGGCCAGGCGAACACCGTCTCGGTAATTGTCGAGAAGGCGACGAGGCTGCCGAATTCGATGCCGACCACGGTGACGACCGGGATCAGGATGTTGCGCAGCACATGCCGGCCGACGACGCGGCGCGGCTTCACGCCCTTGGCGCGGGCGTATTTGACATAATCCTGCGTCATCGCCTCGCTCGTACCGGCCGCGACGAGGCGGATCATCAGCGCGATCTGGGGAATGGCGAGGTTGATCGCCGGCAGGGCGAGATGGGTGAGCCCGTCCCAGGTCAGCAGGCTGGTCTGGATGCCGAAGAGCGAAACGGTTTCACCGCGCCCCGCCGTCGGCAGCCAGCGCAGGACCACCGCGAAGAGCAGGATCAGCATCATGCCCTTCCAGAAGCTCGGCAGCGAAAAGCCGAGGATGGTTCCGCCCATGATGATGCGCGAAGGCCGGCTGTCCGGATCGAGCCCGGCATAGAGGCCAATCGGCACGCCGGTGACGATGGCGAGCGTCATCGAGAGCAGGACGAGCTCGAAGGTCGCCGGCAGGCGGCCGAGGATGAGCTCGATCGCCGGCACGCCATGGACGAAGGAGCGGCCGAGATCGCCCTTGAGCGCATTGCCCATGAAAACGAAATATTGCTGCCAGACAGGCAGGTCGAGGCCGAGCCTCCGGACCAGCGCCTCGCGCTCGGCCGCGCTGGCCGAGGGCGAGACGAGCAATTCGACGGGATCGCCGATGCCGTAGACGGCGAAGAACACCACGACCGAGACCGCGAGCAGCACGAGCACGCTCTGGATCAGTCGCTGCAGGACATAGGCGGTCATGATGCTCGACCGGCTCCGCTCGATGGTTCGCGGGCCGCCTTGCGAGAGGCGGCCCGGCTTGTCGATGGCCTGTCGGCCGGCGGCTTACTTGGCTTTCGGCTTCACCGACATCGCCAGCATGAACTGGTCGGCGCGGCCCTTGACGTCGAGCTCGGACTTGAAGGCCCAGATGCCGCTCTCGAAGTGCAGCGGGATGAAGGCGTAATCGTCGACGACGATCTTGCCGGCTTCCTGCAGGAGCTGCGAACGCTTGTTGTCGTCGAGCGTCGAGATCGCCTCGCGGATCACCTTGTCGAACTGGTCGTTCTTGTAGCCGCCATAGTTCGAGCCGCCGATCGTCTTGGCCTCGTTCGGGGTCGGCGGCCACTGGCGCAGGAAGGAAGCCGCCTCGCCGGTGCCGGAGCCCCAGCCGCCGATCGCGACGGAGAATTCCTTCTTGGCGCGGCGCGGGAAATAGATCGCGCGGGTCATCGCATCGACCTCGGCCTTGATGCCGACCTGGGTCAGGTACTGCGCGACGGCCTGGGTGATCTGGCTGTCGTTGATATAGCGGTCATTGGTGGTCGAGAGCGTGACCTGGAAGCCCTTGCCATAGCCGGCCTCGGCCAGCAGCTTCTTCGCCTGCGCCGGATCATAGGCCAGCTTCGGTGGATTGGGCTGCGTGCCGAACATGCCGGTCGGCAGGTACTGGTAGGCCGGCTCCGCCGCGCCGTCCATGATGCGCTTGACGATGGCATCGCGGTCGATGGCGAGCGACATCGCCTTGCGGACGCGCAGGTCCTTCAGCGGGTTCTTGCCATCCTCGGACTTGACGAAGGGGCTCTGGTCGCGGGCGACGTCGAGCTGGAAATAGACGACGCGGGTCGAGGGGGTGATGACATGGCCGAAGCGCTTGTCGTCCTTGATCCGGCCGAGATCGCGCGCGGCCGGGTTCTCGATCACGTCGTAATCGCCGGCGAGCAGCCCGGCGAGGCGCGGGCCGGCATTGGTCACCGGCAGGAAGCGCACGGTCGCCCAAGGCTCTGCCTTGCCCCAATAGGTCGGGTTGCGCTCGAGCTCGATCGCGGAGCCCCGCACATAGGACTTGAGCTTGTAGGGGCCGGTACCGACGGCGAGGGTGCCGTCATTGAAGCCGGTTACGGTCGGCCAGGGGCCGGTGACGCCGCAATTCTTGGCGATGTCGTAGCTGATCGGGCCATGCTCGACGACCGAGGCCGAGAGAATGCTGAGCCCCGAGAGCAGGTTCGGCAGCAGAGGCTCTGGCTCCTTCGTGTTGATCACCAGCGTCTGCGCATCCGGCGTCTCGACCGAGGCGAAATTGCCGGTGATGTCGGCGAAGGAATCCGAGACCTTGGTCTCGTTCTTCAGCGTGCGGCAGAAGGTGAAGACCACGTCCTCGGCGGTGAAGGGCTTGCCGTTGGTGAACTTCACGCCGTCGCGCAGCTTGAAGGTCCAGCGGTTCTTGCCGTCGTTCTCCCAGGACATGGCGAGGTTCGGATGCAGCTTCTGCTGCTCGTCCTGGCGCACCAGAGAGTCGAAGATATGCTGGGCCAGCGCATTGTTGGGGGTGAGGTCGTGGTAATGCGGATCGACGGCGGTCGGCTCGGATGACAGAGCGATGCGCAGCGTCTGCGCCGAGACGGCCGTGCCGGCAAGGCAGGCGGCCGCGAAAGCCGCGAGGAATAGGGGTTTACGCATGATCAGGTCCGCTCCCGGTTGAAACCGCTTTTGACAGTTTTATTTTCGTCTAGTAGCAAACATGAAAATTTTCGAACGTCAATCGGGTAGCCGCGCATGTCACAGGGCCTGAAGCCGACGACGGATCTTTCCAATCGGATCGCCCAGATCTACCCGTCGCTGAGCAACGGCCATCGCCGCGCCGCCGATTTCGTGCTGCAGCACCCGCTTGACGTGGCCACCATGACGATCGAGGGATTGGCGGAGGGTAGCGGTACCTCCAACGCGACGGTCACGCGCTTCGTCCGGGCACTCGGCTACGGCGGCTATGGCGAGTTCCGCGGAGCGCTTTCCGCCGCCCTGAAGTTCGCCCATGACCCGGTCGACAGCTTCGCCGGCGCCCGCTCCGCCGCCGGCTCGACCTTCGCGACCTTCACCGCCGCGCTCGCCGACCAGAACGCCAATCTCCAGGCTGCCCGCGACGGGCTCGACGAAGCCTCCGTGACCAAGGCCGTCGAATTGCTGCTGAAGGCACCGCGCGTCTTCATCGCCGCTTCCGGCGCGTGCCACCACGTCGCCTCCTTCCTGGAGGATGGGCTCGCGCTCTATCTCGATGCCGACGTGACCTTCGCCTCCTCGCGCACCGGTCCGGAGCGCGCCATCCGCCACATGATGTCGGCAAGGCCCGACGATCTCATCGTCGCGATCTCGGTGCCGCGCTATTCCCGCGCCACGCTCGACCTCGCGAGTTTCGCCAAAAAGCGGGGCGCCTCGCTGCTCGCCCTAACCGACAGCCCGACCTCGCCGCTCGCCCCCGTCGCCGATGTCACGTTGTTCGCCCCGGCCCGCAGCCGGCTGCTGCCAAACTCGCCGACCGCGGTCTTCGCGCTGGCGGATGCCCTGATCGCCGCCGTCGCGCGCGAGCGGCCGGACGCGGTGGAAGCCCTCAAGGAACTCAGCGAAAGCCTGCTCTGGACCTTCCACCAGTAGGCCGGCCCGACTGATTTGCGGAACAAGTCACCGCGGCCATGGACATTCCCCGGCGATCGTATTCTGATCGCGCCGGAACAACCGGGCTGCCTACCTCGTCCCGGCGAGAACGCATGTCGCGGCAGCGGGCCGCGCCCTGGAGGAATGATGACAGGAAAGATCTATGACGGCCCGGCGGCCGCGCTCGAAGGGCTGCTCTTCGACGGGATGACGATCATGTCCGGCGGCTTCGGCCTGTCGGGCAACCCCGAGAGCCTGATCCCGCAGATCCGCGATTCCGGCGTGAAGAACATCACGGTGATCTCGAACAATGCCGGCGCCGACGGCTTCGGCCTGTGGATGCTGCTGCAGAGCCGCCAGATCAAGAAGATGATCGCGTCCTATGTCGGCGAGAACAAGCTGTTCGAGCAGCAATACCTAGCCGGCGAGCTGGAGCTGGAACTGAACCCGCAGGGCACGCTGGCCGAGCGCATCCGCGCCGGCGGCGCGGGCATCCCGGCTTTCTACACCAAGACTGGCGTCGGCACGGTCGTCGCCGAGGGCAAGCCGGTCGAGGAATTCGAGGGCCAGCTTTATGTCCGCGAGACCTGGCTGCGCGCCGATGTCGCCATCGTCAAGGCCTGGAAGGCCGATACCGCCGGCAATCTCGTCTATCGGAAGACCGCGCGGAACTTCAATCCGAACATGGCGACCGCCGGCAAGGTGACCGTGGCCGAGGTCGAGGAGATCGTCCCGGTCGGCTCGCTCGATCCCGAGGCGATCCATACCCCCGGCATCTATGTCGACCGCATCATCAAGAGCACGATCAACGAGAAGAAGATCGAGAAGCTGACCGAGCGCAAGAGGGAGGCAGCCTGATGCCGCTCAGCGGCGGCGCCGTCTCGATGGCCGGTTTATAGGCGGGACCCCTTTCTCCTGTCAACGCGCTTTTTGAAAGTTTTTCGACAAAAATGAGTTCTGCAATAAATCCAGAGGCTTAAGACGAAAGGATAAGTCCGAGGCTTCGAATGGGCTGCTGTCGGAGCAATTTCCGGGGCCCTTTCACATGCTCCCCAAAACCACCCTGCTCCAAGGCCGGAAGAAAAGCCCCGAAACGCGGCCTCAGGGCAGAGGCACGGCGTCGCTCAAGGCTTCCGCCAGGAAGGTGCTCAGCGCCGCGACAGCAGCCGATGCACGCCCCGGCGCCAGATGCAGCGCGATCTCGGAGGACGGCAGCGCCGGCAAGCCATGCTCGGCGCCCAGCAACTGAAGGCCGGGGCGGGCCGTCCCAGCCTTCACCACCGTCAGCGCAACTCCGGATGCCGCCATCGCCTCGACGGCACCGATGCTCGACGACGAGAACAGGATGCGCCAGCGCAGGCCCGCTTCGTTCAATGACTCGAGTGCCCATTCGCGAAACATGTTGGGCGCCTTCAGCAATGCGAGCTGCAACGGCTCCTCCACAGAGAAGGCGGTGCGATCCGAGCAGGCCCAGGCTGTCTGCTCCTTGCGCAGGACCTCGCCGCGCCCGTCCCCGGCCTTCTGGGTCGCGAGCACGAGGTCGAACTCCTCGCCGAGGCTGTTCAGGAGATCGCGGGTGAAGCCGGTCGTCACTTCCAGCTCGACATCCGGGTGCGAGCGGGCGAAGCGCGCCAGCGTCTCCGGCAGGACGATGGTGGCATAGTCGTCCATCACCGCGAGCCGGACCCGGCCACTGACGCTTTGCGCATTGATGACGTCGAGCGCCTCGTCATGCAGCGCGACAATGCGGCGGGCATAGCCCAAGAATTGTTCGCCCGCGCGCGTGAGAAGAACCTCGTGGGGTGAGCGTTGCAGCAGGGTCTGGCCGGCCAGTTCCTCCAGTCGGCGGATCTGGGTGCTGACCGTCGACTGGCTGCGGAACAGCGCGGCGGCCGCGCGCGTGAAGCTCCTGAGCTCCGCGACCGTGACGAAGCTGCGCAGCAGATCCACGTCGATATTGCGCAGCATGGCGCGGCGTCCTCACCTCATAACCATCGAGCAGGAGCCGTTATGGCAATTCGGAAACCATCTGTCCTCTAGGCAGGGCCAGGAGCCGCCATGCGTGGCGCCGATCATGGAAATCGAAGAATTCAATTTTGTCGCAGGGCGCGTGGGCGATAGCGTATCGCCAACGGGACATTTCGAGCCCGAGACCGGAGACGCTTAGCAATGCCTCGCTTGAGATCCGCCACCTCCACCCATGGCCGCAACATGGCCGGCGCCCGCGGCCTGTGGCGCGCCACCGGCATGAAGGACAGCGATTTCGGCAAGCCGATCATCGCGGTGGTGAACTCCTTCACCCAGTTCGTGCCGGGCCATGTCCATCTCCAGGATCTTGGCCAGCTCGTAGCGCGCGAGATCGAGAAGGCCGGCGGCGTCGCCAAGGAGTTCAACACGATCGCGGTCGATGACGGCATCGCGATGGGCCATGACGGCATGCTCTACAGCCTGCCCTCGCGCGAGCTTATCGCCGACAGCGTCGAATACATGGTCAACGCGCATTGCGCCGACGCGATGGTCTGCATCTCGAATTGCGACAAGATCACGCCGGGCATGCTGATGGCCTCGATGCGCCTGAACATCCCGACCGTCTTTGTCTCGGGTGGGCCGATGGAGGCCGGCAAGTACATCGCCGAAGGCGTGCTGAAGAAGGTCGACCTCGTCGACGCGATGATCGCCGCCGCCGACGACAAATATACGGATGAGCAGGTCGACGTGATCGAGCGCTCCGCCTGCCCGACCTGCGGCTCCTGCTCGGGCATGTTCACGGCAAATTCGATGAACTGCCTGACAGAGGCGCTCGGCCTCGCGCTGCCGGGCAACGGCTCGACGCTCGCCACCCATGCAGACCGCAAGCGCCTCTTCGTAGAGGCCGGCCACCTGATCGTCGATCTCGCCCGCCGCTATTACGAGCAGGACGACGAGAGCGTGCTCCCGCGCCAAGTCGGCTCGTTCAAGGCCTTCGAGAACGCGATGACGCTCGATATCGCCATGGGCGGCTCGACCAACACGGTGCTGCACCTGCTGGCGGCGGCGCATGAGGCCGAGATCGACTTCACCATGGCCGATATCGACCGGCTGTCGCGCCGCGTGCCGGTGCTGTGCAAGGTCGCGCCGGCCGTCGCCGACGTGCATATGGAGGACGTCCATCGCGCCGGCGGCATCATGGCGATCCTCGGCGAACTCGACCGCGCCGGGCTGATCGACACCTCATTGCCGACCGTTCACAGCGCGACGATGGCGGACGCCTTGGCGCGCTGGGACATCACCCAGACCCAGAGCGAGGCGGTGCGCTCCTTCTATAGCGCAGCGCCGGGCGGCGTGCCGACGCAGACCGCCTTCAGCCAGGACCGGCGCTTCGCCGAACTCGATGCCGATCGCGAGAAGGGCGTGATCCGCAGCGCCGAGCATGCTTACTCGAAAGACGGCGGCCTCGCCGTGCTGTTCGGCAACATCGCGCTCGACGGCTGCATCGTGAAGACGGCGGGCGTCGATGCCTCGATCCTCAAGTTCTCGGGTCCGGCCGTGATCTTCGAGAGCCAGGACGCGGCGGTCGAGGGCATCCTCAATCGCAAGGTCGCGCCAGGCGATATCGTGCTGATCCGGTATGAGGGGCCGCGCGGCGGGCCGGGCATGCAGGAAATGCTCTATCCGACGAGCTACCTGAAGTCGAAGGGCCTCGGCAAAGCCTGCGCGCTCATCACGGACGGGCGCTTCTCGGGCGGCTCGTCGGGCCTCTCGATCGGCCATGTCTCGCCGGAAGCGGCGGAAGGCGGCACGATCGGCCTGGTCGAAAGCGGCGACGTCATCGCGATCGACATCCCCAATCGCAGCATCACGCTCGAGGTTTCCGACGAGGAGCTGGCGCGTCGCCGCGCCGCGATGGAAGCGAAGGGCAAGGATGCGTGGAAGCCGGCCGCGCCGCGCAAGCGCAAGGTCACGACCGCGCTGAAGGCCTATGCCGCGACGACGACGAGCGCCGCCAAGGGCGCCGTGCGCGTCGTCGATTGATTTCACTCAAGGTCGCCCGGCCGTTCAGGCCGGGCGACTTCGCTAGATCGAAATTCCCCAATTGCACTGCTCGAAAAGACGTTTCTGCCTTCTGCAGAAAAGCGGCCGGTTTCCCAGCAGAATAGCGTTGCCCCGCCAAGTGCGATCCGCCTATTGAGCCTGCCATAGAGTTGAGCAGCCCAATCGGCCGTGATGAGTTCCGTTTCTCCTCCTTCTCCGGCAAGTCGCCGTTCGCGCTTCCGGCTCTTCGTGCCCATCCTGGCCGGCGCGACCTGGCGCGATCGTTTGGTTGCGTGCCTCGGCGCGCTCGTCTGCGTCGGCGCGACCGGGCTGATCTGCGGCCTGATGCTCGGCAACGATCCGCATCTGCCGCTTCTCGTGGCACCGATGGGTGCGTCAGCCCTGCTGCTCTTCGCGATCCCGTCGAGCCCGCTGGCGCAGCCCTGGCCGATCGTCGGCGGCAACACCGTCTCCGCCCTGATCGGCCTCCTCGTCAGCCGCTACGTGCCGGAGCCCGCGGTCGCGGCCGGATGCGCGGTCGCACTCGCGATCGCGGCGATGTCGCTCTTGCGCTGCCTGCATCCGCCGGGCGGGGCCGCGGCGCTGACCGCCGCGCTCGGCGGGCCGGCCGTCGCGACCTATGGGCTCGGCTTCGCCTTCGTTCCGGTCGGGCTCAATGCGCTGGTGCTGACCCTGCTCGGCATCGCCTTCCATCGTTTTTCCAGCCACAGCTATCCGCATCGCGCGCAGATCCCGGCGAACAGCCATGGCACGAAGGACCCGCCTTCGGCGCAGCGCGTCGGTTTCACCGAAGCCGATATCGACGCCGCGCTGCGCGATGTCGGCGAGGCCTTCGACATCGATCGCGAGGATCTCGACCGGCTGCTGCGGCGCGTCGAGTTGCACGCGCTCGCCCGCAAGCGATCTGCCGCGCTGCGCCGACATCATGTCGCGCGACCTCATCCGGGTCGATCAGCACGACGATATCGAGACCGCCCGCCGCCTGCTGCTGGACCATGGCGTGCGGACCCTGCCCGTGGTCGACCGCGAGAACCGGCTGCTCGGCACGGTCGGCCTGCGCGAACTGACCCTGCCCGGACTGCGTGTCCGCGACGTGATGTCTCCGGCTGTGATCGCGCGCCCCGAGGAGCCTGCGGTCGACCTCATCGCCGCCCTCACCGACGGTCGCCATCACGCCGTCATCGTAGTCGATGACAAGGAGCGGCTGGTCGGGCTCGTCAGCCAGAGCGACCTGCTCGCGATGCTGTTGCGCCCACTCCGGCCCGAGACGGCCTGAAAAAAGCGGGTTTCCCCCGGCTGCCATCCTGATCTAGCCTTGGGGTGGGATATCAACGGAGGAAATTGGATGCGGGCCGCGATCGTCGCCCTGAGCTGTCTTCTGTCGCTGCCGGCCGCTGCCGCCGGCCCTTTCGGCAAGATCGTCGTCGGCAACTGGTCGGGCGGAACCTTCACCAACGACCAGAGCGGCGCCTTCTCGCATTGCGCCGTCAGCGCCCGCTATAAAAGCGGCGTCACGATGCTGACCTCTGTCACCGCGCAATTCTCCTGGCTGCTCGGCTTCTCGAAGCCGGACTGGAAACTCAGGACCGGCGAGACGCTGAAGCTCCGGCTCGTGTTCGACCGCAGCTCGACCATCGACGTCACCGCCAACATCAAGTCGCCGACGCTCGTCACCATTGCCATGCCGGCGCAATCCACCTTGATCAACGCCTTCCGGCAAGGGCGCTATCTGGAGCTGGTCGCCAATGACGCGCGCTACACCTTCGCGCTGACCTCGACCGGCGAGATGCTGCCGGCGCTCGTCGAATGCGTGAAGCAGAGCGCCAATGTGCGCGGCCCCGTCACGCCCGGCGCACCCGCCCAGGCGCAGACTCCCCAGCCGACGGAGCAGGAGCGCGCGGCGCGGGCAGAGAAGAAGGCGCTGCTGGAGAAGACCCGCGACCTGATCCGAAACAAGATGCTGGCCTGCATCGGCCGCGAGGGCGCGCCGATGCTGCTGACCGACGAGAAGGCCGAGGTCGTCGCCAAGGCCGCGATGCTGTTCTGCAAGAGCGATGTCGACGCGCTGACCAATGCCACGATCGAGATCATCGAGACCGAGGACGGCCGGCCGGCCAACCGCAACGTCGTGCGCGACGCGGCGGAAAGGCGCGTTCAGGAGGTGGTGACCGCCCATGTCATCCGCACCCGCGGCGAGATGATCGGCAAGGGGCAAAGGCAGACGACGCCATCGCCGTCGCGGCCGGCGGACCCCGGATCGCGCCCGTCGCAGTCGCTATAGGTGGTGTTGACGGGTGGCCTTAGCCGTTTCGGGCCCCACGCTTGTCATTCCGGGGCTGCGCGTAGCGAAGAACCCGGAACCCACGACCGGGTGAGCCGTCGGCAACGCGGCATGGATGCCTCACCCAGTCGTGGGTTCCGGATCTGCGCCGCTACGCGGCTTGTCCGGAATGACAATGGGCTTTCAGCGAGCCTGAAACAGGCTCCCAAAACATGAAACGCCGCGCCTTTCAGCGCGGCGTTTCCAAAACAGAAACCTGCTGAAGATCAGCTCTTCAGCTTGGTGTTGCACTGGCTCCAGTAGCCGCCGCCCTTCTCGATCCACTTGAGCTCGCCATTGGCATTGGCCGCCTTGTTGGCATTGTACTGATCGGCGCAGGTTTTCAGGCGCGCCTTGCCGGCGCTCTCGTTCGAATATTTCTGCGAAACGGCCTTCGGGAAGACGGCGGCCTTGGCCTTGCCGGCCGGCTTGGCGGCAGGAGCGGCAGCGGTCGTCGTCGCGGGAGCGGCGGTCTCCGGCACTGCAGCCGCGGCATCGGCATCGTTGGCGTCGTCATCGCCGCACTGGGCCTTGCGGAAATCATTCCACTTCTGGCCCTTCAGCGTGTTGGCCTTCTTGGCGTCCTGATACTTGGCGCTGCATTCCTTCATCGTCAGCGCCGAGGCTGGCGCCACGGAGAAAGAGGCGAAAGCGAGGGCCGATGCGGATGCGAGAATGAAAGTCCTGAACATGGCGTTCTCCATGGCAAAGCGTGCTGCCGCCGGTCGGCATGCCACTCCGATTTGCGCTCCGAGGCAAGTCCCCTCCGGCGCGCGAAACAATGCTTCGGACGACAAGATGTCCCTTTTCGGGCGCGTTTTTTCTCCATCGCTGCGCGGCAACAGCGATGCGGTCCCTTGTGGAGCAGCCGCATTTCCCTGCTATATGACGGCCCGCCAGATCACCGGAGACGACATGGCACGGCCGTCCGACGCCGCGAAGGACCGCGAGCTCATCCGCATTCTCACAGAGAATGCCCGCCTGCCCCTGTCCGAGATCGCCAAGCAGCTCGGCGTCTCGCGGGCGACAGCGCAGGGGCGGCTGAGCCGGCTTGAACGCGACGGGGTGATCGCCGGCTACACCACGATCCTTGGCAAGGCGAGCCGGCCGGCGACCACGATCTCGGCGCTGATCATGATCGAGCTGGAGATGAAGCAGCAGGGTGGCGTGGTCGCAGCGCTGAAGAAGCGACCGGAAATCGTGCAATGCCACACGCTGAGCGGGCATTTCGACCTCTGCGTCAAGATCGAGTGCGAGACCTCCAGCGACCTCGACACGATCATCGACTGGATCGCCGAAATGGAAGGCGTGCGCCGAACCACCTCCTCGGTGATTCTGGCCCGCAAGTTCGAGCGCTGACGGCGGCGCTGCCGAGACCTTCGGCGTTCCCCATCGCCTTCATTCATTTCCCATCGAATTGAAGCGTCATACCGCGATCTCCCGACGATCTGCCCGTTAAAGCCCGCGCGGCTTGCGGCGATAATCCGCGTCGAGGGGGAGGCTCCTGGCCGACCCGACACCCACCAGGAGATCGCGACATGACCATCCAGAAGCGCATTGCCGTGCTCGGCGCCGGCCAGATCGGCGTCATCATCGCCGGCATGCTGGCCGAGCAGGGCCATCAGGTGACCCTGGCCGACGCCTCCGCCACCCAGCTCAAGCACGCGGCCGGTGGCCGTTTCGCCACCGAGACCGTCGATGCTTCCAATCTCGACGCGCTGCGCGTCTTCCTGAAGGACCGCGACATCGTCGTCAGCGCCTGCCCGTATTTCCTGAACAAGGGCATCGCCAAGGTCGCGGCCGAGACCAAGACCCATTATTTCGACCTCACCGAGGACGTCGCCACCACCGCCTATATCAAGGAGCTCGGCGAGACCTCCGACGTCGCGCTCGTCCCGCAATGCGGCCTGGCGCCCGGCTTCATCTGCATTCTCGGCGCCGACATGGCCGCGCGCTTCGAGAGCGTCCGCGCGATCAAGATGCGCGTCGGCGCGCTGCCGCTCTATCCGACCAATGCGCTACGCTACAACGTGACCTGGTCGGTCGACGGCCTGATCAACGAATACTGCAACCCCTGCGAGATCGTCTTCGACGGCCAGCCGACCCTGGTGCCGGCGCTGGAAGGCATTGAGAGCGTGATGATCGACGGCGTCGCCTACGAGGCCTTCAACACCTCGGGCGGGCTCGGCACCCTGACCGAGACGCTCGCCGGCAAGGTGCGCAACATGAGCTACAAGACGCTGCGCTATCCCGGCCATGCCGAGATCATGAAGCTGCTGCTGCGCGATCTCGACCTCGCCGACGACCGCGAGACGCTGCGCCGCATCCTGACGCATTCTGCGCCCTTCACCCGCAAGGACGTGGTCGTGATCTTCGTGACCGGTGTCGGCGAGCGAAACGGCCGCCTGGAGGAAGAGAGCGTCGTGCTGCGCTATGACGGCAATGACGATCTGGGCGCGATCCAGCTCACCACCGCCGCCGGCTGCGTCGCCATGGTCGAGCTCTTCCTTGCCGGCAAGCTGCCCGCGAAGGGCTTCGTGCGTCAGGAAGACGCCGTCCTCGCCGATTTCCTGGCGACCAAGGCGGGCGCCAGGCTGGTCGGCGAGGCCCGCGGCGTCGATGCCGCCGGTCTCGTGCCGAGCGTCGCGATCAAGAACGCAGCCTGAATCCAGGCGCGCTCGTCAGTCAGGCTCTGCCCGTCAGAGCCTGACGCCCAGGCCGCGCAGTTCGGCGCGCAGGTCGATGGGCTCGACGAAATGGACGGCCCGCATGCCAGCGGCGCGGGCCCCCACGACGTTCTTCTCGCTATCGTCGACGAAGATGCAATCGCCGGCCGTCAGACCGTAACGGTCCAGCAGCACCTCGTAGATCGCGCGCTCCGGCTTCAGCATCCGCTCATGGGCGGAGACGACGACGCCGTCAAAGCTCTGCAGGAACGGGAAGCGGATCAGGCATTCCGCCCATTTCTCGCGCGAGAAATTGGTGATGGCGTAGACTTGCTCGCCCTGCCCCTTCAGTTCCTCCAGCACCGCGACGCTGTCGGCGATGGCATGGGGCACGCTGTCGTGCCAGCTCTCGTCGAAGGCGCGGATTTCGCGCTCCCATTCCGGATGCTGCTTGACCAACAGCGCCACGCCCTCCTCCCAGGAGCGGCCGCGATCCTGCTCCAGGTTCCAGTCGCCTGTGCAGATGTTCTGCATGAACCAGTCGAGCCGCTCGGATTCTGGGATCAGCGAGCGGTAGATCAGCCGCGCATCCCAGCGCAGCAGGACGTTGCCGACGTCGAAGACGACGATGGGAGTGCTGGAAGCCATGATCGGACCCGGTTGAAAGGGCCGGCAGGACACCGCATTCACGCCCTTGTGTCCAGATGTGCAGGACAGCGGTGGACCCCATCGTTTATGCCGGGGTCATGAGCACCCGCCCCGCAAATACCGGCTTAAAAACCTGGCTGCCCTGGACAGACCGGCAGGGGCGGTTCTCGGCCCTGCGTGGGCTGGCCTTCGCGCTGCTGCTCGTGCCGGCACTCATGCTGCTCTACGCCGCCTGGATGCATCAGCTCGGCTCGAAGCCCTGGACGGAGGCGATCCACCAGACCGGGACCTGGGCAGTCAGGATCTTCATCGCCACGCTCGCGGTGTCGCCGTTCCGGCGCCTGTTCGACTGGGGCAAGCTGATCGGCATACGCCGCATGCTCGGCCTCGGCGTCATGGCCTATGCGCTCGGGCATCTGGCGCTCTACTGCATCGACATGGCCTTCGACTGGGGGCTGATCGTCTCGGAGATCGTCAAGCGCTTCTACCTGACGATCGGCTTCGTCGCGCTGATCGGCCTCGTCGCGCAGGGCGTGACCTCGACCGACGGCATGATCCGCCGCCTCGGCAAGAACTGGCAGCGCCTGCACAATCTCGTCTATCCGATCGCGATTTTGGCGCTGCTGCATTTCGCGCTGCAATCGAAGATCGACGTCACCGAACCCGTGCTGATGAGCGGTCTGTTCCTGCTATTGATGCTCTACCGCGGCCTGTATCGCTGGAAGCTGCCGGTTTCCTTAGCCGTGCTCGCGGGCTTGGCGCTTCTCGCAGGGCTGCTCACCGCCTGCCTGGAGGCCGGCTGGTATGCGGCGACCTCGGGCGTCTCGGCCTGGCTGGTCTTCCAGGCCAATGCCGACATCCTGATCTATCAGGATTATGCCTCGATCCGCCCGGCGCATTGGGTTGCACTCGCCGGTCTCGTGGTGGCACTCGGCCATGGCCTGCGCGCCCGCAAAGCCCGTCCGCCACGACAAGCGCGCGAGACGGCGACCGCTCGCGCGGCGTGAGAGAGTGTTCGGGGGCTCCAGCCCTCATCCTGAGGAGCCGCGGAACGCAGCGTCTCGAAGGATGCTCCAGATGGTTCCGGAGCCTCCTGAANGAGACGGCGACCGCTCGCGCGGCGTGAGAGAGTGTTCGGGGGCTCCAGCCCTCATCCTGAGGAGCCGCGGAACGCAGCGTCTCGAAGGATGCTCCAGATGGTTCCGGAGCCTCCTGAACATCCTTCGAGACGCGCCTGCGGCGCTCCTCAGGATGAGGGCTCAGGGAATGCCGAAACAGGCCGAGAGAAAAACTTTCCAAGTTTCGACATCTTCCAGATGGAAAGGGTTTCCCCCTCCAGCACTCATGCTCTAACCCTATGACATGCCTGACGACCAGCACGCCCAGCCCACGGCCGATGTCGTAGAAGCCGAGCTCGCCTCGGAGGGCATCAAGCCTACGCAGGCGCGGGTTTCGCCCTTCGTCCCGCTGCAACAGCCGATCTTCCGCGCCGTCTGGTTCGCCAGCCTCGTCTCGAATTTCGGCGGCCTCGTCCAGGCCGTCGGCGCCTCCTGGATGATGGCCTCGATCTCGCCCTCGGCCGAGATGGTGGCGCTGGTCCAGGCCTCGACGACCTTGCCGGTGATGCTGTTCTCGCTGGCGGCCGGGGCCATCGCCGACAATTATGACCGGCGCAAGATCCTGCTGATTGCGCAAGGCTTCATGCTGACGGTCTCGATCGGCCTCGCGGTCTTCGCCTGGTTCGGCCTGATCACGCCCTGGCTGCTTCTGACCTTCACCTTCCTGATCGGCTGCGGCACGGCGCTGAACAACCCGGCCTGGCAGTCCTCGGTCGGCGACATGGTCCCGCGCCGCGACGTGCCGGCGGCGGTGACGCTGAACAGCGTCGCCTTCAACATCGCCCGCAGCGTCGGCCCGGCGATCGGCGGCGCGATCGTCGCGGCGGCCGGCGCGGTCGCGGCCTTCATCATCAACGCCTTCAGCTATATCCCGCTGCTGATCGTGCTGGCGCGCTGGTCGCCGCCCAAGGTCGAGAGGCTGCTGCCGCGCGAGACCCTGTTCATCGCAATGAGCGCCGGCATCCGTTATGTCGCGATGTCCCCGAACATCCGCACGGTCACGCTACGCGCCTTCATCTACGGCTTCGGCGCCATCGTGGGCCTGGCGCTCTTGCCGCTTATCGCGCGCGACCTCGTGCGCGGCGGCCCGCTGACCTACGGCGTGCTGCTCGGCGCCTTCGGGGCAGGTGCGGTGGCCGGCGCCTTCATGAGCGCGCGCCTGCGCCGGGCGATGAGCACGGAAGCGCTCGTGCGCTCGACCTTCATCGCCTATGCCTGCGGTGTCACGCTGATCGCCTTCAGCAAGACGATCTGGCTGGCGATGGCGGGCCTGTGCGTCTGCGGCGCCTGCTGGGTCCTGGCGCTCTCGACCTTCAACGCCACGGTGCAGCTCTCAGCGCCGCGCTGGGTCGTCGGCCGGGCGCTGGCGATGTACCAGATGGCGACCTTCGGCGGCATGGCGATGGGAAGCTGGGCCTGGGGTCGCTCGGCGCTGCATTTCGGCGTCGAGAAAGCTCTGTTGATGTCTGCGGCCGTCCTTCTGGTCGGCGCCGCGCTCGGACTGCGCTACCGCCTGCCGCCGCTCGAGCAGCTCAATCTCGACCCGCTCAGCCGCTGGCGCGAGCCCAAGGTCGCGGTCGATATCGAGCCGCGCTCCGGCCCGGTCATCGTCACCATCGAATACATCATCAAACCCGAGGACGTCGTCGCCTTCCTGACGGTGATGGCGGAGCGCCGGCGCATCCGGCGCCGCGACGGCGCCCGGCACTGGACCCTGCTGCGCGACCTGACCGACCCGACGCTGTGGATCGAGCGCTATGACAGCCCGACCTGGGTCGAATACGTCCGGCAGAACCAGCGCGTCACCCAGGCCGATGCCGAGATCGGCGAGCAGGTCCGCGCGCTGCATAGCGGCCCGAACCCGCCGGTGGTCCATCGCATGATCGAGCGGCAGACGGCCTCGCTGCCGCAATTTGCGGCGAGCCGGACACCGACGCTCGCCGATTCGCTCAACGATCCGGCGCGGCCAGCGTAGGGATCAGACCCTCAGCCGACGATCCAGAGGCCGGCGAGACCGACCATGCCGACGATGATCCGCCACCAGGCGAAGAGCGCGAAGCCGCGCCTGGCGACGAAATCGAGGAAGCTGCGCACCACGATCAGGGCGGAAACGAAGGCAGCGACGAAGCCGACGCCGATCAGGACGCCGTCGTCGAAGGTGAGGAACTTGTAGCTCCTGAACAGGTCGTAGGCGAAAGCGCCGGCCATGGTCGGCATCGCCAGGAAGAAGGAGAACTCGGCCGCGGCGCGCTTGCTGGCGCCGAGCAGCATCGCGCCGACGATGGTCGAACCCGAGCGCGAGACGCCGGGAATCATCGCCACGCACTGGATCAGGCCGATCTTGAAATACATCGGCAGCGGAAAGGTGGTGGCGTCGGTGTGCTTCTCCTGCAGTTCCAGCTCGTCGACGACGAGCAGGATCAGGCCACCGGCGATCAGCGTGATGCAGACGATGAAGGGGTTGAACAGCACGGTCTTGATGAAGCTGTGCAGCAACGCACCGATCACTGCCGCCGGCAGGAAGGCGATGAGCACGCCGATGACGAAGCGGCGGGCCGAGGGGTCGCTGGGAATGCGCAGGACGATATCGAGCAGGCGGCGGAAATAGACCAGCGTGATCGCGAGGATCGCGCCGAGCTGAACCAGGACCTCAAAGGTCTTGCCGTTGGATTCGAAGCCGAGGAAATGGCCGAGGAGCAGAAGATGCCCGGTCGAGGAGACCGGCAGGAATTCGGTGAGCCCCTCGACGATCCCGAGGATGAAGGCTTCGATCAGGTTCTGCATGGAAGGCTATCCTCGTGCGAATCAGCCGGCCCGGTTGTCCGCCCGCTGCCGGCTTACGCCCAGCTCTTTGCAAATTGGTTACCACTTCGCGAAGCAGCATCGGCAAATTGCCGGCTTCGGCATCGCGGCGGGTTGTGGCGTTTTTCCGGCATGATTATAGCAAGCCACTGTCGCCTATCGGGTCGCTGCAAGCCCGGCGGCCCTGCTTCCGTCGCATTTTGCCTGCTTCACAGTCCTCATGAGTGCCATGGCGACCCTTTATCATTACCCGCTATGCCCGCATTCGCGTTTCATCCGCCTCGCGCTCAGCGAGTTCGGCATGGAGGCCGAACTGGTCGAGGAACGCGTCTGGGAGCGCCGGCGGGAGTTCATCGAGCTCAACACCGCGGGAACGACGCCGGTCTTTCAGGAGCAGAACGGGCTTGCCGTGCCCGGGGCCGGGCCGATCTCCGAGTATCTGGACGAGACGCGGGGCCTCGCGCTCGGCGATCGCCGCCTGCTGCCGGAAGGACCGGGCGAGCGCGTCGAGGTGCGCCGTCTGCTCGACTGGTTCAACCTCAAGTTCCATGAGGAAATCACCGGCCCGCTCGTGCTGGAGAAGGTGATGAAGCGCTTCATGAGCCGCGACGAGGGCGGCGGCTCGCCCGATATGAGCACGATCCGCGCGGCGCGCGCCAATGTGCGCTATCATCTGCGTTATATCTCCTGGCTGCTGGCCAAGAGGAACTGGCTCGCGGGCGCCGAGCTGAGCTATGCCGATCTCGCGGCGGCGGCGCATCTGTCCTGCGTCGACTATCTCGGCGACGTGCCCTGGGAAGAGGATGAGGCGGCCCGCGCATGGTATGCGAGGATCAAGTCGAGGCCGAGCTTCCGGCCGCTCCTGAGCGACCGCATACCCGGCATGGCTCCGAGCGCTCATTACGACAATCTGGATTTTTGAACGCCGGGAAGCTCAAGCGCGCCGTTGCTGAACGCGCGCTCACCGAGGGCTTCGCGGTGATGCGCGTCGCCGGGGCCGATGCGATCCCGCAGGCGCCGGAGCGGCTCGAAGCCTGGCTCGCCCATGGCTATCAGGGCGAGATGGGCTGGATGGCGGAGCGCCAGGCGCAGCGCGCCGATCCGCGCCAACTCTGGAGCGAGGTCCGCTCCGTCGTCATGCTCGGCATGAACTATGCCGGCGAGGGCGATCCGCTCGCCATGCTCGCCCAGCCCGACAAGGCGGCGATCTCGCTCTATGCGAGACGGCGCGACTACCACGACGTCATCAAGGGCAAGCTGAAGAGCGTCGCGGGGCTGCTTGCGGCGCGCGGCGGCGCCGACGTCAAGGTTTTCGTCGACACGGCGCCCGTCATGGAGAAGCCCCTGGCGCAGGCGGCCGGGCTCGGCTGGCAGGGCAAGCACACCGTCCTGGTCTCGCGCGAGCACGGCTCCTGGCTCTTGCTCGGCGCGATCTACACCACTGCCGAACTGCCGGCCGATGCGGCCGAGCGCGACCATTGCGGCTCCTGCCGGCGCTGCCTCGACATCTGCCCGACCGATGCCTTCCCGGCTCCCTATCAGCTCGATGCGCGCCGCTGCATCGCCTATCTCACCATCGAGCATGCCGGCCATATCGACGCCGCCTTGCGACCCGGCATCGGCAACCGCGTCTTCGGCTGCGACGATTGCCTGGCGGTCTGCCCCTGGAACAAGTTCGCCGCGACCGCGCAGGAAACGCGGCTGGCGCTCAAGGACGAGCTCGACGGGCTCGATCTCGCGGCGCTCGCCCGGCTCGACGATCCCGCCTTCCGCACACTCTTCGCGGGCACGCCGGTGAAACGCACCGGGCGCGACCGCTTCCTGCGCAACGTACTGATCGCAATCGGCAATAGCGGGCGGCCCGCGCTGATCGACAGCGCCCTGCCCCATCTCGCCGATCCCTCGACTCTCGTCCGCGCCATGGCGGTCTGGGCGCTGGGGCGGCTCGACGCCGAACGCGCGCGAGCGCTCGCCGCCGCGGCGCTCCGGGATGAACCCGACCCGCAAGTGCGCGCCGAGTGGCACGCGCTCATGCCCCAGACGGAAGACGCCGCATGAACATCCTGATCCTCGGCCTCGGCTATTCGGCCGGGTTCTTCGCGCGCGCCGCACTGGTGCGAGGCTGGGAGGTGACCGGCACCGTCCGTTCGGCCGAGAAGGCCGCCGAACTCAGCCGCGAGGGCATCCGGACGCTGGTCTTCGGCGGCTTCGCGGTCTCGTCGGCGCTCGCCAAGGTGGCGGCGGAGGCCGATGCCGTGCTGGTCTCGGTGCAACCCACGGAGGATGGCGACCCAGCGCTCGGGCCCTTGCGCGCGGCGCTGATGGCGGCGCCGAACCTGCGCTGGATCGGCTATCTCTCGACGATCGGCGTCTATGGCGACCAGGGCGGCACCTGGATCGACGAGGCCACGCCTGCGGCCCCGACCAATGCGCGGACCCGCCAGCGCGTCGAGATCGAGGAGGCCTGGCTTCAGCTCGGCCGCGACAGCGGCAAGCCCGTGCAGATCTTCCGCCTGTCCGGCATCTACGGCCCCGGCCGCAACGCCTTCACCAAGCTGCGCAGCGGCACGGCCAACCGGCTGATCAAGCCGGGACAGGTGTTCAACCGCATCCATGTCGACGATATCGCCGGCGTCCTGATGGCCTCGCTGGCAAAGCCGCGGCAGGGCGCGATCTACAACGTCACCGATGACGAGCCCGGCCCGCCGCAGGATGTGATCACCTTCGCGGCGGAACTGACCGGCCTCGAGCCGCCGCCGGAAATCCCGTTCGAGCAGGCCAGGCTCTCGCCGATGGCGGCGAGCTTCTATGGCGAGAGCAAGCGCGTCTCGAACGCGCTGGTGAAGCGTGAATTCGGCTATACCTTCCGCTATCCAACCTATCGCGAGGCGCTGCGCGCCCTGGCCGCAGCCGGCGAATAGTCAGGCGGCGTGGCGCGGGCCTTCGCCGCCATAATAATCGGCGTAGCGCTTGTCGATCGCGGAGACCGGCAGCACGACCAGAACATCGGTCGTGCCGAACTGCCTGTCGATGACCGCGCCGGTGCCGAAACGGGCGCCGAGCCGCAGATAGCCTTTGATCAGCGGCGGCAATTGCTTGAGCGCGAGCTTGGCATCAATCATCTCCGGCGGCAGCCGGTCCATGCCGACGAATTGCTGGGCATGGGCGGTCGCCGCCCATGCGCCTTCCGAGCGGGCGTGGTGATGCAGGAAGCTCAGGGGCAGCGCCAGCGCATCGGGATCGGTGCCATCGAAGGAGGCACAGCCGAACATCGCGTCGATGCGGTGATGCTGGAGATAGGCCCAGATGCCGGACCAGAGCAATTCGACCGTCCGCTTGGTGCGATAGGGCTTCAGCACGCAGGAGCGGCCGAGCTCGAGGAAGCGGCTGCCGGGATGAAGCGCCAGCATAGGGCCGAGATCGAACTCGCCCTGGGTGTAGAAGCCGCCGAGCCGCTCGGCCGCACTCTGGCGCATCAGGCGGTAGGTGCCGACGACCTTGGGCTTGATGCCGCCGAAACGGCCGCGCGCAGCGTGATCGATGACGAGGAGGTGGTCGCAGGCCTTGTCGAAGCGATCGGCATCGCGGCGGAACATGCGCGAGACCACGTCGGGCTTGGCCGACATTTCCTGGTAGAAGACGCGATAGCGCAGGCGCTGCGCCCGCCAGATCTCGCGCGGACCGCGCGCAAGGCGAACCTCCAGCGAGCCGATTCGGCCCAACGTACCCGATAGCGGGGGCGTTTCATCGATCTCGGCGCCCGGCCGGCGCATGGCTCCACCCTTCATCAATATCAACGGGGCGAAGCGCGAGAACGGATTGCCGGCTGAAAATCGGCTGGGCAGCGCGTTCTTGGTTCCAGAAACGTGCAGTGCCATCGCTTCTCTTATCTCCTGCCGCTACCGGCATGAGGTAGGCTTGCTCCGTTGATCTTACAACTTCGCGACGAAACTGCGTCGGAGCAATGACGGTCGTCAAGCCGTCAGGCTGCCGGCGGGGTCCTGCGACAGGCGCTCCAGCCAGCGCAGCAGGGCCTCGCGCTCCAGCGGCTTCGCCAGGCAATCGTCCATTCCGGCGGCGAAAGCCGCGGCCCGGTCGGCGGCGGAGACATTGGCGGTGACCGCCACCAGCGGCAGCGTGGCGGCACGGCCCAGCCGGCGCTCCAGCGCGCGAACCGCACGGGCGCAATCGAGCCCCGTCATCTTGGGCATGCGGACGTCGAGCAAAGCGAGTGCCAGCGGCGGCGCCGTGCCGGCAAAGCTGGCCTCGACCCGCTTCAGCGCCTCGCGCCCGTCACGCGCCCAGATCGCCGTGCAGCCGAAACGCTCCAGCGTCCGCGTCGCGAGCAGGGCGTTGATCTCGTTGTCTTCCGCGACCAGCACCGTCAGGCCGGCGCCGGGCTGACGCAGCGGCGTCGCGGCAAGCTCGCCAGGGCTGCCGACAGACGTTGGACCCGGCGGCAAACCGTTGCCCAGGCGCTCATAGAGCGAGCGCGTCCTCACCGGCTTGATCAGGAAACCGGAGAAGCCGGCCTCCTGTGGTGATCCGAACTGCCGACGAGCATGGGGCGACAGCAGGATGAGGCAATCGCGAATGCCGACCGCGCCCGCAGCCGCCGCCAATTCCTTTGCCGGCGCATCACCCAGCGCATGGTCGATCAGAACGGCCGTCACCGGATGATCCCCGACGAGCTTCGCCCGCGCCGCCTCGATCGTGCCGGCGATGGAGACCGAGGCCCCCGTCGCGCGGATCGTCTCCGCCAGGAAGCGCACCGCGAAGGGCGCCGGCGAAACGAGCAGCACATGGTGCTGTGGCCAATGCGGAATGCGGGCCGCTGGCGCATCGCGCGCGACCACGCGCGGCAAGGAGACGCGAAAGGTCGCGCCCTCGCCAAACCGGCTTTCGGCGCGTACTTCGCCGCCCATCAGGCGTGCGAGGCGGCGGACGATGGCAAGGCCGAGGCCGGTGCCCGCCTGCCCCGCGGCAGCGCTGTGATCGAGCTGCTCGAATTCGCCGAAGATGATGTCGAGCCGATCAACCGGGATGCCCGGACCGGTATCGGCAACCGTGATCTCAAGACGGTCGTCCACCTGTCCGAGACTGAGGCCGACGCCACCGGCTTCCGTGAATTTCACGGCATTACCAACCAGATTCAGCAGAATCTGGCGCAGGCGATCGCGGTCACCAAGCAGCCGCGCCGGCAGGTCGGGCGCGATATGGGCCGCAAGCTCGATGCCCTTGGCCTGCGCGCGCGGCGCCATCAGTTCCGCGACGGTTTCGAGGAGCTGAACCGGATCAAAAGGCTCCTCGACCAGCTCCAGCTTGCCGGCCTCGACCTTGGCAAAGTCGAGGATATCGTCGACCAAGGCCAGCAGAGCCTCGCCGGAGGTACGCAAGGCCGCGACATAGGTCGCCTGCTCGGCATCGGGGCCGGTATCGGTCAGGAGATCGGCCATGCCGAGGATGCCGTTGAGCGGCGTGCGGAACTCGTGGCTGACGGTCGCCAGGAAGCGCGATTTGGCCTCGTTGGCGGCCTCGGCACGCGCACGCGCCTCGACCAGCGCGTCTTCCCCGGCGATGCGCGCCGAGATATCGCGGCCGACGCGCTGGATCAGCGTGCGCCCGCCGGCGCCGGGGACGGCGGTCTCGACCCAGGAGATCCAGCGCTCGCCTTCATATGTGGCCAGGCATTCGTCGAAACTGCGGGCCCCGCCCTCCAGCAGAGCAACCGGCCGGCTCGCGAGCTGCGGCAGCAGCATCTCGCTGCCCACGAGGTCCTGCTCCCCGGCGCCGAACAACGCGGCATAGGCCCGGTTGGCATAGACGACGCGCGCTCCATCGCGCCGGACGATCAGGTCGCCCTGAGCCTCGATCAGACTGCGATAGCGCTCCTCGCTATCGGCGAGGTTCCAAAGCCGGTCGTTGAGCGCCTCGACCTCATGGGCCAGCCCGGCCACCTGCCCGCGCAAGCCGCTACGCTGACGCAGCAGCCACAGCAAAGCGCCTCCCGCCGGGAGAAGAAGCGCCGCAAAGCCAAGAGCGAACCATGACCAGATCGAAAAAGCCATGCCCTTCGATCTACGCAGACCGCCTTGAAAAACCGGCCGGAGAAAGCCGCAAATTCGACCAGTCCAACGCGAGGATCGGTTAACCCTGCAGCGCTCAGGCGGCCTGGACGAGGTCCTCCCCGCGCGCCCGATAGGACAGCGCTTCTGCGAGATGGCGCCGGCCGACCTTCGCCTCCCCGTCGAGATCGGCGAGGGTGCGCGCGACCTTGAGCACCCGGTGATAGGCGCGCGCCGTCAGGCGCAGGGCCTCTGCCGCATCGCGCAACAATGCCAGCCCGGCATTGTCCGGCCGCGCGACGTCCTCGATCACCGGGACCGGGCAGGCGGCATTGGTCATGACGTGGCCGAGGCCGAGACTCTCGAAGCGCGATGCCTGGATCTGGCGGGCCTCAGCGACACGGGCGGCGACCGTCGCCGAACTCTCGCCGGCAGCGGGCAGGATGAGGTCTGCCGCCGTCACCGCGGGCACGTCAATCGCGATGTCGATCCGGTCAAGCAGCGGGCCGGAAACGCGCGCCTGATATTGCGCCATGCAGCGATCGTTCGGCTGGCGACGGCAGGCATAGCCGGGCTCGGTCGCCCGGCCGCAGCGGCACGGGTTCATCGCGGCGACGAGCTGGAAGCGAGCGGGATAGACGACGCGGTGATTGGCCCGGGAGATCAGGACGTCGCCGGTCTCCATCGGCTGGCGTAGGGCATCGAGCGCCTGCGGCTGAAACTCCGGCATTTCATCGAGGAAGAGCACGCCGTGATGGGCGAGCGAGACTTCGCCCGGCCGCGCCTGCAAGCCGCCGCCGACCAGCGCGGCCATCGAGGCCGAATGATGCGGCGCACGGAAGGGCCGCCGGTCGGTCAGGGCGCCTTCGGCGAGCTGGCCGGCGACGGACAGCACCATCGAGACTTCGAGAAGTTCGCGCGGCGAGAGCGGCGGCAGGATCGAGGGCAACCGGCTCGCCAGCATCGATTTGCCGGCGCCGGGCGGGCCGTTCATCAGTATGTCGTGACCTATTTTGAGTCGCGCCACCGAAAACACCTAACTCACGGCTACAACAGAGCTTTTCGTTCGCGGCGGATCCGGCACTCTCTCTCGATGCAGCAATAGCCTTCGATCGGCTGCATCGCTCCAAGAGGCCGCACCATGAGCGCCTCCCGGCAGCGGGTCCCCGCCGCTGGGATACCGCTCGACCCGATCGTGAAGCAGGTAACGGATAACGGGTAGCGTTACCCGACTCGCGCTACCCGGCAATAGGAATCCTGTCAGATGAAGGCGCAGATCTAAGCCGCAGGCCGGAGCCGATACACCCCATCTTTCTTCGTGAAGAACTTCCCGCGCAGGACGCGTTCGTCCAGCCGCTTCGACAGGTTCGCCACCCCCAGATCCTCACCCGTGGCGGTCGCCTCTTCGCGCAGATCCCGCGACAGCTTCTTGAAGATCTGGTCCCGCGTCAGGCCGCCTCCGGCGGCGTGGATGCGGGCCAACGCCGCCTGCGCCTCGCCCATCACCTTCTCCCAGAACGCCCGGGAGCGGGCTCGCTCGGCCCGGCGCCTTTCCTCCGCGTCCGCTCCGGTCGGCCTCACCGCGCTCATCTTCCGCCGCAGGCCGCGCGCCTCCTCGCGCGCCGCGGCGAGCTCGGCGGCAAGCCGTTCGGCCTTGGCTTCTGCGGCGGCGATCCGGCCCTCCGCCGCGTCGGCGCCGGCCAGGGCCTCGTCGCGCAGCTTCTGGTCGTGAAGGCGAAGCCCCTCCAGCCGATCTCGATCCGCCTCGAACTGGCGGGTCGCCTCGCGCATGGACGCCTCCCAGACCCTTTTCCCGAAGCTGGCCAGTTCCTCCAGGAGCGCCTCCGGCAGTTGCGCGAGTTCGAGCCGCGGCTGGTAATGCCGCTCTGCCTTCCAAGCGGCCAGGTGCTCGCCGATGACGCGGTAGGAGCCGCCGCGGGGCAAGGCGTCGCGAACGCTGCGTATCGATACGCGCTCGGGCTTCGCCCGCAACCTGTCGGCGATCGCCCAGACTTCAGATCTCGTTGGCATTCCAGCACCCCGTTCCCGGGCGGAGGATGCCGCGGAATGGTGAATGGCGCCTTGATGGGCATGGCCGGCTCGAACACCTCCGATAAGGCCCATCTTCATATCGTCGGGCCATGCTTCGTCCATGGCCATGCCCCTCCCAGACCTCGCTGACGTCGCAGCCAACGCGGAAGCCCTCCGCGCGGCCTATCGCCCGGATCGGATCTCCGTCCTTTTCGTCGGGGAGTCGGCGCCCGCCGGCGGGAGGTTCTTCTACGCCGGCGACAGCCAGGTCCATCGGTATCTGTCGAAGGCGCTGTCGCCGTATCTGCCCGGGCCGCGCCCCTTCCTGGATCGCTTTCGGGACGCAGGCCTCTATCTCGACGACCTCGTCCTGACGCCTGTGAACCGATTGGCGCCGCGGGAGCGAGCGGAGCGGAACCTCGCCGCCGTCCCTTGCCTCTCCTCGCGGCTTGCAGCCTGCCGACCGCTTGCGATCGTCGGGATCGCGAAGACCATCGCCACTCCTCTGGCGCAGGCGCGAGCCCGGGCGGGCCTGACGTGCCCGCTGCACGTGGTCAGTTTCCCCGGCACTGGCCAGCAAGCCAATTTCCAACGCGAGATCGGCGAGATCCTGCCGACGATCCCGACGTTCGCTCGCTAGGTCACGCGCCGGCCGATGGCTGGGTGGCCGCCTCCAGCTGAACGGCCCGAACCGCCTCCAACGCCGTCAGGGCCGCCGCGACCTTGGCACGGGCCTCCTCGATGTCCGCCATGACGAGACAGTCGTTCCGGTGGATCGCCGCGAGGAATGCCGCGAGCACGCCGGGGCAGTTCGCGGCGAGGCCGAGGAAATGATCCCCGCTGGGGGCGCGGTCGCCGGCGAGCCAGTTCTTGACCGTGCGCTCGTTCGCGCCGGTCCACCTCGCGATTGTCTTGACCGCCGATGCTTGGCCGCGAAGCGACGCTCGCAGGGCGGTCGCCACCAGCTTGGCGAACGACGCCTCGGCGCCGGCGTTTCGCGTCCCGTTGGGAAAGACGTTGCCCGATTTCGGAAAGGACATTCCATCGCCTCCGCGCTGTAGTGCCGGCGACCGGTCGCCGGCTTCTCACGGCGAGGAGTAGGAGTTGCATCGTGTGAGGAGCGCTTACGGATCGTCTAGGATTGCCAGGATCGGCCCGGAGCGTTCGAAGCGCGCGGCTGCCTACGTCCGGATGTCCACGGACCACCAGCGCTATTCCACCGAGAACCAGCTCGACAGCATCAAACGCTTCGCCGAGGCCCGCGAGATCGAGATCGTCCGCGTCTACGAGGACGCCGGGAAGAGCGGCCTGAACCTGGAAGGGCGCGACGCCTTCCAGCGGCTGCTGTCCGACGTCGAGCGGGGCGAGGCCGACTTCGGGGCGATCCTGGTCTACGACGTCAGTCGCTGGGGCCGCTTCCAGAACGCCGACCACGGCGCGCACCTGGAGTTCCTGTGCTCGCGCGCCGACATCGTCGTCCACTACTGCGCCGAGCAGTTCGAGAACGACGGCAGCATCGGCTCCAACCTGCTGAAGACCGTGAAGCGGGTCATGGCGGGCGAATACAGCCGCGAGCTCTCGGTCAAGGTCTTCGCGGGCCAATGCCGGCTCGTCGAGAAGGGCTTTCGCCAAGGCGGCATGGCGGGCTACGGCCTGCGCAGGCTGCTTATCGACGAGAACGGGGACCCGAAGTCCGAACTCTCGATCGGCGAGCGCAAGAGCCTCCAGACCGATCGCGTGATCCTCATCCCCGGCCCGCCCGAAGAGGTCGAGGTCGTCAGGCGCATCTATCGCCTGTTCGTCGACCTCGGCGTCCAAGAGGCTCAGATCGCGGCACGCCTGAACCTCGAAGGAACCGTCACGGACGTCGGACGCCCCTGGACGCGGGGCACGGTCCACCAGGTCCTGACCAACCCGAAATACATCGGCGACAACGTCTTCAACCGGGTCTCTTTCAAGCTCAAGCAGAAGCGGGTCGTCAACACGCCGGACCGATGGGTGCGCGCGCGTGGCGCCTTCGTGCCGCTCGTCGACCTCGCGGACTTCGATCGCGCGGCCAGGATCATCGAGGAGCGCACGCGGCGTCTCTCCGACGAGGAACTCCTGGAGCTCCTCAGGGCGCTCCTGACCGAGCAGGGAGCCCTGTCGAGCCTGGTCATCGACGAGACCGAGGGGATGCCGTCGAGCAGCGTGTATCGGAACCGGTTCGGCAGCCTACTGCGGGCCTACCGCCGCGTCGGATACAGCCCCGAGCGCGACTACCGCTACATCGACGTCAACAGGCGGCTCCGCGCCCTCCACCCGGACGTCGTCGCCACCGTGGTCGACGGGTTGCGCGACGCGGGGGGAGAGGTGGTCGTCGACCACGACACCGGACTGCTGCGCGTGAACGGAGAGTTCACCGCCTCGGTGGTCATCGCCCGCTGCGCCGAGACCGCGGCGGGCAGGCCACGCTGGCGTATTCGGCTGGATGCCGGGCTCGCGCCGGACATTACGGTGGCCGTTCGCATGGACCGAAGCAACGTCGGCCCGCTGGACTACTACCTGCTCCCTCGCCTCGACATGACCGAGCCCAACCTGAGGCTCGCCGAGAGCAACGGCCTGTCGCTGGACGGCTATCGGTTCGAGACGCTGGATTTCCTTTTCTCGTTAGCGGCGCGAGCCAGGTTCGAGGAGGCGGCATGACCCAAGCGGCGAATTCCAGGGTGCGGATGATCCCGATCGACCGCATCGTCGTCCTGAACCCCCGCGTCCGGAATCGGCGCAAGTTCCTGGACGTCGTCGAGAGCATCCGTGCGGTCGGCCTGAAGCGACCGATCAAGGTCAACACGATGGTCGGCCCGGACGGGCAGCCATCCTACGGCCTCGCCTGCGGCCAAGGCCGCATCGAGGCCTTCCGGGAGTTGGGCCACACCGAGATCCCGGCGATCGTCACCGACGCCTCCGAGCAGGACTGCCTGGTCATGAGCCTGGTGGAGAACTGCGCCCGTCGCCAGCACCGCTCGATCGACATGCTCCAGGACGTCGCGACCCTGCGCAAACGCGGTTACTCGGATCGGGAGATCGCCGACAAGATCGGCACGACGGCCGAGTGGGTGCACATGATGGCCCATCTCATCGAGAAGGGTGAGCAGCGGCTCGTCGAGGCCGTCGATACCGGACTGATCCCGATCACCGTCGCGATGGAGATCGCCAAGGCCGACGACGAGAACATCCAGCAGCTGCTCGCCGAGGCCTACACCGAGGGCAAGCTGACCGGACCGAAACTGATCAAGATGCGCCGCCTGATCGAGCAGCGGACCCGGCGCGGCAAGCACCTGTCCGAGACGCCGTTCGGGCGCAAGCTCAGCCGCGTCCGAACCTCCGAGGCCCTCATCCACATGTTCCAGCAGGAGGCCGATCGACAGCGGCTGCTGGTCAAGAAGGCGGCGGTCACCCAAACCCGCCTCCTATTCGTCGTCGAGGCGCTGAAGTCCCTTCGGGCGGACGAAAACTTCTTGACGCTGCTGCGGGCCGAGCGGCTCGACACCTTGCCGAAGGATCTCGAAGCCCGCATCGGGGGAGGCGCACCGTGACCGACCAAGCAACTCCGCCCATCATCGCCTTCGAGACCGACTGCGTCTCAGTGCCGATCGAGGCGCTGCTGCCGGTCCGACCGCCTCGGGCGACGGTGAAGGCGAGCCATAAATACCAGCAGATCCGTGCGTCCGTCATGGAGATCGGCTTGGTCGAGCCGCCGGTCATCTCGCGGATCTCCGGCGATCCCGATCGCTACCTGCTGCTCGACGGACACCTTCGCGTCGAGATCCTGAAGGACATGGGGAACTCCCACGTCGAATGCCTGGTCTCGACCGACGACGAGGCCTTCACGTTCAACAAACGGATCAGCCGTCTTTCCGCCGTCCAGGAGCACGCGATGATCCTGAAGGCGATCGCGCGGGGCGTGCCCGACGAGAAGATCGCCCGTGCGTTGAGCCTGCACGTCAACAGCGTCCAGCGGAAGGTCCGGCTCCTCGACGGCATCTGCCAGGAGGCTGTCTCGCTGCTGAAGGACAGGACATGCCCGATGGCCGTCTTCGAGATCCTCAAGCGGATGAAGCCGATGCGTCAGATCGAGGCCGCCGAGCTGCTGGTCGCCGCAAACAACCTGACCGTTGCCTACGCCACGGCGATCCTCGCCGGTACCCCCGCCAACGAACTGGTCGGCGACACGAAGCCGAAGAAGGTCAAGGGCGTCACCCCCGAGGCGATGGCCAGGATGGAGAGGGAGCTCGCCCGGCTTCAGGAATCGATCTCCGAGGTCCAGGACGACTATGGCCGCGAACACCTCCAGCTGACCGTCGTAAAAGGCTATCTCGCGAAGCTTCTCGGCAACCCGCGAGTAGTCCGCTACCTTCTGCAACACCGTCCGGAATACCTTGAGGAGTTCCAGGCCATTGCCGAAGCCTCTTCCTTCACCGAGCAGGCCGCGTGACTCATTTTTCCCGCGGCTGACATGGTTCGCGGCATGGCGAAATCGGCGGCGCGAGGCGGCGGCGCTTGTCGAACGGGACGCCGCCGAGCTGATCGAGGAGCACGGCGTCCAAGCATATGGCGTCGCGAAGTGGCGAGCCCACCAGGTCGATCGCGGCAAGCTCGTCGACGATTGCCGACCCGCCGGGCATTGGCGGGCCGTCAGCCGCCGAGTGGCGAAGCTGGTCGGCTATGAGACTGGGCTCAATAGCGCCACGCGGCGCGAGCTCTAGGCAGCGTCCGGTTGGTGCTGTGACGTCTGCACTTTCTTGGCGTGCGCTCTCCGCTTCGCGAGCCTCGGTGCGGCCGCCTTGGCCAGCGCCACGGCATCGTCAATCTGGTCGAACCCATATTTCGACCTGAGCTCGCAAAGCTTCCGGTGGGGAGCGGGTACCTTCGCGATCCGCCTGTTCAGCTCGGACCTGAGGCTCCTCAACCATGCGTATTCGCGGTCTAGCTCAGCGTTCCTCCGATAACGTTCCCCCAAGGCCGACAAGAGATGATCGTTGAGCTTTCCGTCCACGAGGAGCAAATCGGCGAAATCCGAGATCTGGACATGATGCAATATCGGAAGGGCGCCGAAATGACCCGCGTCTCGGTCCCATTCGATCAGTGGCGCGGAATCCCGGGGGGCCGACCGCAGCCGCGACACCAGTATCCCGGCCTCCTGCGACATCTGGCGGTCTTGGGCGCGTAGGTTCGCCTTCTCGATCATCTCCTCCACCTTCGCGAAGGTCGGGTTGTCATGATCGTTGTAGACCAGTCCTCCGAACGATTTTCCCATTGGGCCGAAGAGGCCGATCGCCGGCTGCAGCGTGCCCTGCGCCTCGACGTCGCGGAGGTAGTTCCTGAAATATGCCAAGGGCGCTTGCGCCCCGAGCAGATCGTCCCCGAAGCGTCTCAGGCGGATGGTGATCCCGGCGGCGTGAAGTATCTCGCCCGGATGCGTCAGCTTCCTGCCTTGCAACTCGTTCGCGAGTTCGTCGCGGGCCGACTGGTATTCCGCATGGCCCAAGTCGAACCATCCCCACAGCCTTCTCCAAGCTGGTAGCTTCTCGGGGCCGACGATGGCGGGGTGTGCCAGGAGATGTTTCTCGATCGCTTCGACGTCCACCGAACCGCTTGCGAAAAGCTCGGCCATGTGGCGAGGGTGAATGACGGGATCGTTCCAGGATACGTGAACGTAGGACTCGCGCAGCCTTCGCGAAAGCTTTTCTCGCTCGCTGGTCGACGAGCTGACGTTGGGGATGGCGTAACGGATCTGCATGACGGACTGGAGTTCGGCCAGAGATGCACGATCGAGACCGCCGGCCCGGTATTCGATCCCGGTCGCCAACATGTAGAGAAGAACGGCAAGCCTCACATCGTCGCTCGTCGTTCGTAGCGAAGCAACGACGTCCAGCAGGCGCTGAAAGTCCATCAGGATCGCCCTGACGCTCCTGAAGTTCGGCTTGCCGTTGGCAGATACGGTCGACAGGATCTGCGGCCCGTGCTCCTCGACCAGCTTTGTCAGATGCGCGGATTTCAACGTTTCCGCGAACTTCGCGATGACGTCGGCCGGATCGGACCCCACGCGGATGGTCTTCCCGATCGCCTTTTCCTTGCGGCGGAAGTATTCTTCTCGCTGCGCCTCTGGGATGTCGTCCTCGCTCGCCACGACGATGACGCGGAGCTTCCGATGCTCGACGAACTGGTTGATGTAACCCATCACTTCGACCAGCGGCAGCGGACAGCGCTCCAAGTCGTCGAAGACGATCACTCGGCCTTCCAGGTTCAAGGCCCAATCTTGGAGGAGGCCGGCGCTTTCCTTCGTGTCAATGCTCGCGCCGATAAGGCCGAACGCTTTCGATGCAACGAAGGTCGCCCCCTTCGCCCACTTTCCACCCAGCTTGGGATGGGCTTTCTCGAACATCTGCGTGGTGATGTCCGCGAGCTCCCGGATGCCGAACAGGGTCACGTGGACGAGCGGATCCTTGGCCTCGTCGTTCTCGGCTTTCGCGACCTTCAAGCGATCGCTGAAGTAGCTTTCGACGAAGTAGCTTTTGCCCGATCCCCACGCGCCCTCCAGGAGCACTGCGTATTCTGGGTCGCCGTCGCGACCGAGGTAATAGTCGAGGAAATCTTTGGCATCGGCATTGTCGGGCACGGCGAGCTTTCCGCTTTTGCAGGGGTGTTATCGGTTAGGCGTCAGCGTTTTCGGACAGCACGGGTATGTGCCGCTTCGCGAATAACCATGACGACGGCAGCCAGGAATAGGCCTTTACGAATCCAGAATACCTGAAAGGATGAATCGACCTATCACCCTATCGGAACATCGATGCCACGGCCTGACGACAAACTGCGGACACAAGTCGCGCCCGACGATCGGCGTCAGATCCTGCTGCACCTCGATGGCAACCTTATCAAGGATCTGAAGAAGGCGGCCGTCGATCTGGAGACATCGGCTTCCGCAATCACCAACGAGGCCGTCGCTGATTGGCTCGCGAAGCGGGGTCTCCGCAAACCCGATGGGAATAACTGAGTCATGGATTTGACCATGGATCAGATCGAAGCGGCTACGCTGTTCAAGACCCGCGTCGTCGTCGCGCGTCACGGCGAGATGGATCGCGCGAAATGGTGGAACACCAACAAGGCGCTGTCCTCTACGGGCACCATGGTGTTCAAGCGCGGCTTTCCGCGCACCCATTCCTTCGCTCAGGCGCGTGCCGTCTTCGCTGTCGCCAAGCATCGCTGCGACGAGCACTTCAACCCGCCAAAGTCCGCGACCCTATGGCGGCTGCCTCAGGACGTCGAGGAGCGGCTGGAGGCGGCTCGGGAGGGCTGGCTCGACGACGCATCCTCCTGGTCCGAGTTCTTCGATGCCGTAGCGGCTCCGCAGGAGCGTGACCTCGCCTCCCTGATGCAGCGGCTCGGCCTGGCCGACGCCGGCGACGTGGCCGCCGCCAAGGACCTGCGTCGGTCGATCGAGGGCCGTTCCATTCCGTTGCCCGGCACGTTCGCCTCGACCCGCAGGGATCTTGCGCTGCTCGCCCTGGGTTTCGACAAGGGTGGCGATGGGCTCGTCGTGCCTTACGCGAGGCTTGCCGACCTATGAGGCCGCCGAGAGTTTGGTCCCAGCGATTGTTGAGGAAGGGCCCGTTCGTCGCGGAGACGTTCGCCTTGTTCTCGCAGTGGGACTTCGAGGACACCGTCGATCGCAATCTCGCACGCGGCCTGGGCGGACAGTTCCGGACGGCCGGCTGGGAGAAGGAGGTTCGCTCGACGATCCGGGCCCGACTGGCCGACGTCGACGCCATCCGCCCGCTCATCCAGCTGTCGAAGAGCGGCATGTCGTTCCATGACTGGCGCGACTGCTACCGCCTGTGGATCACCCTCACCGAACAGCCCTACGGCATGTTCGTGTTGGAATGGCTGCACGACGAGCGGGAGCGCGGTCGCTATCAGATCCGCGCCGAGGAGGTTCGTCCGTTCGTCACCGCTGTCTGGCGCGGCGAGCGCAAGGAGACGATCTCGGAATATGGCGTCGTCCGAACGGCGCGGGACCTTCTTAAGACCGCCCACGACCTGGGGCTACTAACGGGCGCCTCGTCTTTGAAGACGCTCGCCCATCCCGGCCTGGGCGACAGCGCGTTCGTGTTCCATCTGCTCTTGATCGCCGAGATCGAAGGCAGCGCCGCGAAGGCGATCGAGAGCCGCTACTGGCGCTCGGCGTTCATGGCGCCGTCCGAGGTCCACAACACCCTTCTGAGGCTGCACCAGTATCGCAAGGTCGACTACCAGGTCGCCGGCAGCCTGATCCAGCTTTCCTTGCCCTACGCCAATAGCCTGGCGTTCGCCGAAGCGGTGGCCGCATGATCGAGTTCCAATCGCGCCTCAACCGGCTCCAGCCCATCCTGGAGGACCGCGATCCGCGCAAGCAGATCAGCGCCTATCACGACATGCCCTATGCCATCTTCCGCTACGATCCCGAGGAAGAATTCGCCCTGCGCAAGGCCGTAACGCTGCTGGCGACGCGGCTGGAAAACGGCGGCAAGCGCGTGACCCGCATCTCCCTCGGGGACTGCCTGAAGGAGGCGCTGGAATCCCAGAGGCCGGCCGAGGACTGGTTCCAGGTCGAAAGGGAGATCGGCCTGCCGGAGACGATCCAGACGATCGCCAACGTGCTGGAGGAATACCGCCCCCTTGTAGACATGGTCGCCGAGCGCCTGCCGGAAACCGCCGATCCGTCGAAGGACGTGGTCTTCATCACGCGCACCGGCGCGCTTTTCCCGGTCTACCGGACCTTCTCCTTGCTCGAACAGCTCAAGGGGAAGGTCTTCGTCCCGACCGTCCTGTTCTACCCCGGCAACCTCGACGGCGCAGCCGGCCTCCGTTTCATGGGCGTGCTCCAGGCCGAGCACAACTATCGCCCCAAGATCTTCTGACCGGATCGATCATGAGCACCATCGGCACGCTTTTCGCGAACGACATCAATCGGAAGATCGAGGAGGTCATCAAGGTCGACCAGGTCGACGCCGATATCATTCGCTCGGAGATCGACGAATACGTCGTCACGAACGCGATCCAGACTCATTACGTGGACATCCTGGAGCAATACCAGGCGGCGCCGCAGAAACCGACCGACAGCATCGGCATCTGGATCTCGGGCTTCTTCGGGTCCGGCAAGTCGAGCTTCGCCAAGAACCTGGGCCTCGCGATAGGCAACAGGGAGCTCGGGAACGCCCGCGCCGCGGATCTCTTCTCCAAGCGAGTGACCGACAACCGCCTCAAGGTGGTCCTGAAGACGATCAACGAGAAGATCCCGACGCACTCGGTCATCTTCGACGTCTCGACCGACCGCGGCATCCGGACCGGCAACCAGATGCTGACCGAGATCATGTATCGGCTGTTCCTGGAGAGCCTCGGATACGCCAAGGACCTCGATCTCGCCGAACTGGAAATCGGGCTGGAGGAGCAAGGCCGCCTCGCCGATTTCGAGGCCGCCTATCGCGAGAAATACGGGAAGGAATGGGCGAAGGCGAAGGGCATGCTCGCCTTCGCGATCAACGAGGCGAGCGCCGTGCTCCATGTCCTGGAGCCTGCCACCTATCCCGTCCCGGACAGCTGGGCGAAGTCGCGCGCCAAGGCCGACATCAACGCCGGCCTGTTCGCCAAGCGTGTCGTGGAGCTCATGAATCGGCGCAAGCCGGGGCACTCCATGATCTTCGTCGTCGACGAAGTCGGCCAGTTCGTCGCTCGCGACGTCCAGAAGATGCTCGATCTCCAGGCCATCGTTCAACAGCTTGGCGTTCACGGGCGCGGGAAGCATTGGATCGCCGTCACGTCGCAGGAGAAGCTCAGCGAACTGGTCGGCGGCCTCGACGACAAGCGCATCGAGCTTGCCCGACTGATGGACCGCTTCCCCTCCCAGGTTCACCTGGAGCCATCCGATATCTCCGAGGTCACCAGTCGGCGCGTGCTGTCCAAGAACGCAAATGCCGAGCAGGTCCTCGGAAAGCTCTTCGATGACCATCGCGGCCGGTTCGCCCAGGCCACGAAGGTCACCGCAGACATCAGCCTCCCGGAACTGACGCGGCAGCGGTTCGTCGACCTCTATCCGCTGCTGCCCTACCAGATCGATCTGATCATCCAGATCGTGTCGGGTCTGCGCACCCAAGGCGGCGCGAGCAAGCATGTCGGCGGCGCCAACCGCACGATCATCAAGTTGGCGCAGCAGCTGCTGATCCACCAATCCATCGATATCGCCAGCCAGCCCATCGGCAACCTGGTGCGCCTGGACCAGGTCTACGACCTCGTGGAGGGCAACATCGCGTCCGACATCCGGGCGAAGATCACGGCCGTCCCCGACCGCGTTCCCGGCGTCAGGTTGGCGCAGGCCGTCGCCAAGGTGATCTGCCTGCTCCAGTTCGTGAAGAGCGTCCATCGCACCGCTGAGAACATCGCGGCCGCGCTCCATCCCTCGATCACCGGCGACGCGGAACTGGCTGCCGTCAAGGAAGCCCTGAAGGCGTTGGAGACGGCGCTGGTGATCCGCATGGGGGATGGCGGCTACCGCATCCCCACGCCCGCCGAGGACGATTGGGAGCAGCGGAGAACCGCCATCGCGGGAAGCCGGTCCAGCGACAACAAGTGGATAGCGGACACGCTCGCGGGGTTCTGGGCGCCGGCGCCGAGCTTCAGTCTGTATGACACGAAGCCCTTCAAGGCGGGCTTGATCGTCGCCGGCAACGAGCTTGCCAAGGGCGACATCGCCTTCAATCTCCAGATCGCCGGCGACGCCGAGGAGTCGGCGAAGATGTCCGCCGAGGCCCGCATCCGAAGCCAGGCCGAAGCCGGCACGGTGTTCTGGGTCGCGACGCTGACGGGAGAGATCCGCAGGGAACTGTTGGAGGCCCATCGATCCTCCCAGATGGTGACCAACCACGGACATGGGCCGACGACCGTCGACGAGAGCAACCTGATCTCCGAGGAGAAAGCTCGTCTGAGGCGCCATACGGACCAGCTCAAGGCCTATCTCAAGATCGCCTGTCTCTCCGGCGCCATCTTCTTCCGCGGCAACGACCGGAGCCCCGGAACCGCCAGCGACGTGGCCAAGGCCGCGGTCGAGGTCATGAAGGCCGTGCTCCCCGACGTCTACGACCGCTTCCGCGAGGCATCCGCGAAACGGGCGGATCTCCAGAAGGGGCTGGAGGTCCTGCTGGCCGCCGATAACCTCAACGGGCTTCCCGCGGTGTTCAACGACCTGAAGCTGATCAAGACGGAGAACGGGCGGACTGTCTTCGAGGCGGATCGCTCGCCCCTCTCCGAGCTCCTCGGGCAGATCGAGGAAAAGGCCGGTTACGGCGAAAATGCCCTCGGGCGGCTGCTTGAGGAAGCGTTCGGGCGCGCGCCGTTCGGCTGGGATTTCGATGCCGTTCGCCTCTTCGCTCTATCGCTGCTGAGGGCCGGCAAGATCGAGGCCCAACACAAGGGCCAGAGCATCGACGACGCGACGAGCGTGGCCGCGCGCGATGCGTTCCAGAACGCATCGCATTTCCGGGCGACGACGTTCCGGCCGAAGAAGGGCGTCGACTTCGTCGAGATCGCGCACGCCGCCGAGAACTTCAAGTCGACGTTCGGCGAGGTCATCAAGGAACTCTCCGAAACCGTCGTCGCCAAGGCGATCCAGGCGGCGATCACGCAATCCGAGGACAAGGTCGTGGGCGTCCTTGGACGTCTCCGGGAATCCAGCCTGCCCGGTCGCGAGAAGATCGAGCAGGCTGCCGACCAGATGAAGGCGATCCGGCGCGGAAGCGAGACCAACGCGATCCTGGACTTCAACGCATCGCACGCAGCCATACGCGAGGCGATCCAGCACGCCGGCGAGGTCGACAAGGTGCTCGACGACGCTCGCGTCTCGATGCTCGCGAGGGCTCGGGAAAGCTTGCGCGTGCGTTGGCCGCTTCTGGTGCACGAAGCCGATCTCGGCGAAGAGTTGGCCGGCAAGGGCGACACGCTCCAGGACCTGATGGAGCGCGAGACATTCTACAGGGAGCTCCATCGGATCGAGCAGATCTCGGCCGAGATCGATGGCGAATACCGCAAACGCTACGATCAGGCGCTCGATGGCCGCGTGAAGGCCTATGTCGCGGCCATCGAGCGACTCGCGCACCGGGCCGAATGGCCGAGATTGTCGGAGGCGCAGCAGGATGAGGTCGCGAACCCCTTGCGCCTTCGGGCCGACCGCAACTTCAACAACCAGACGATCCATCATCTGCGGTCGGAGGCCGATGCGTGCGAAGGGCGGCTGCGGACGGCCATCACCCGCATGCATCAGATCCTCGAAGGTGAGCGCTTGGCAACCGTTCACGTCGCCGACTTCTTCCAGGACGGCATCGAGACCGTGGAGCAGCTCGATCAGACCCTCGAAGGCATCCGTGAGGAGGTCACCCGCCTCATCGGTGCCGGCAAGAAGGTCGTGGCGACCTGGAGCGTCTGATGGAGAAGGATACGCGGAGCCTTCTCCAGAGCGCCACGCAGCGGGCCAGGGCCCTGCTGACGGAGGACATCTACGAGCAGCTCCAAGGCACCTACGACGTCATGCCCGATGGAGCGATCGCGCCCGAACCCGGCATCCACCTGAACGAACGCCAGCGGCTGCTCCGCCCTCGTATCGTGGCCGCGATCCAGCACAAGCAGGCCGCCGGAATGAAGCCGGTGGATGCGGTGAAGGACTATGTCCGTGATGCGGCCTTCACGACGTTCAATCGATATGCCGCCCTCAAGCTCCTGGAGGCTCGCAACCTCGTTCTGGAGTGCGTGACGCGCGGCGACCAGTCCAGCGGCTATCTTGAGTTCACTGGCCTTCTCCCTGGTATTCGGCTGCTGCCGGACGGCGAGGGGTATCGTCTCTATCTCGAATCCGTCTTCGATGAGCTCTCCACCGAGGTGAAGGTCCTGTTCGACAGGCGTGATCCCGCGTCGGCGCTGTGGCCCAAGCGGGCGACTTTCGAGACCTTGCTCGACATCCTCAACGCGCCCGAGCTCGCGAGCGTCTGGTTCGAGGACGAGACGATCGGATGGGTCTACCAGTATTTCAACTCCACCGACGAGCGCCGGAAGATGCGCGATGAGTCCCCAGCGCCGCGCGATAGCCGCGAGCTTGCGATCCGGAACCAGTTCTTCACCCCTCGATACGTGGTCGAATTCCTGGTCGACAACACGTTGGGCAGGCTGTGGTTCAACTGGACGGGCGCTCAGACGGGCCTGCGCGATCGATGCCAGTATCTCTTGGCCAAGCCGGACGAAAAGCCCGAGCCGGCTGGCCGTCTGCGTGATCCGCGCACGATCAAGCTGCTCGATCCCGCGTGCGGCTCCATGCATTTCGGGCTCTACGCCTTCGACCTGTTCTACGAGATCTATCGAGAGGCATGGGACTGGGAACAGACCCATGGCGCCGGATCGCTCGACAGGGTGACTGGCGGGCACCCAGGTCTGATGCCGCTGACTGAGAGCTATGCCGACAGCGCCGCCTTCCTGCGTGACGTCCCCCGACTGATCATCGAGAACAACATCTACGGCGTCGATATCGATCCGCGCGCGGCTCAGATCGCTTCCCTGGCCCTTTGGCTGCGGGCGCAGCGGGCTTGGCATGACGCGAATGTCATCGCCCAGGATCGCCCGCGCATCGTGCATGGACATGTGGTCGCGGCGGTGCCTCCGCCAGCCGAGCTCGACCTCCGTAAGAGCTTCATGGATGGGCTTGACGAGCTGGATGCCGAATTGTTCGAGAAGACGCTGTCCCTGTTGAAGGGACTGCCCGAGCAGGGGGTGCTTCTCCGCACCGAGCAAGAATTGCCGAGGCTGATCCGACAAGTTTTCAAGGATCACGGCGAGATGTTCGCTAAGGAGGACATGGCGAATTGGCAGCAGGCCGAAATGCGTCTGACGGATGCATTGAAACTCTTCGCTAAGGAGGCGCGCTCGACCTACAAGGGCCGCCTGTTTGCTGAGGATGCGTTGCAGGGATTGCGGACGATCGATTTGGCTCGGGAGATCTTCGACGTCGTCGTTATGAACCCACCGTTTGGTGCCCTGGCGACGGGAGCTAAGGACCAACTCAGCAAGGCGTATCCGCGCAGCAAGAATGACTTAATGGCGATTTTCGTGGAACGCGGACTGGAACTCATGCGGCGCGGCGGGCAGCTCGGAGCTATTACATCGAGAACCTGCTTCTTCCTATCAAGCTTTCAGAAATGGCGAGAGGGCGTGGTGCTTGGACTAGGGCACCCGCAGGTCATGGCTGACTTGGGCCACGGCGTGATGGATGCCGCCGCCGTTGAAGCCGCTGCGTATGTGCTAGAGAAACGAGCATGACAACTTTTATACGTCTGCTGACGGAAAAAGATAAAGCCAGCCATCTATTGGCCAGCTGTGCCGCGCTCCGTTCCAATTTATCCGACGAACGGGCATTCGATGTGCCCCCAGAATCATTTCGCTCAGTACCAGGGGCACCGTTTGCATATTGGGTTAGCCAAGCAGTGCGCGATCTGTTCGAGCGGATGCCGGCACTGGAGTCAGATTATAGAACGGCGAAACAGGGTCTAGCCACTGCAGGCGACTTTAGATTTGTCCGCGTTTGGTGGGAGACACAAGGAAAATCTTGGTACGGATTTGCCAAAGGCGGTGCATACTCACCCATTTATGCAGACGTCTATCTTCTCGTTAATTGGTCAAAAGACGGAGATGAGATTAAGAGTAATCTTAACGAAAACGGCGGTGTTCGATCCAATATTTGGATGCTTCGAGATACGGCAGTGAATTTCTTCTGCCGTCCAGGCCTTACTTGGCCAAGGCGCACCAACGGCCTTAGCTTCCGGATTATGCCAAGAGGCTGCATATTTGCAGATAAAGGCCCGGCCGCGTTTGTTAAAGATGACAACCCTGACGCATTGCTCGCCCTGTGTGCGATCGCAACCAGTCAAGCTTTCAATATTTTAGTATCGGTGCAACTGGCGCGAGCGGAGCTGGCACAATCTTTTGAAGTTGGTCTGATCCAGCAAACTCCAGTTCCAGAACTCGACAGCGAGCAGCAGGCGTTGCTCGCTGAACTGGCGCTGGACGCTTGGTCGATCAAGCGCACTATCGATACTACCACCGAAATCTCACACGCCTTCGTGCTTCCCGCCGCCTTGCGGATCAAGGTCGAAGGACTGAATTTGCACGCACTGAACGAAGATTTGGCGCATATCCAAGCCAAAATCGACAGTGTTGCATTTGAACTGTATGGCATAGGAGAGATTGATCGAACTACACTTCAATCAATTACAGTATCAGACCAGAAAGATAATCTCGACGGCAATGAAATTGCGATCGACGACACAGATGATGAGGAAACAGATCCTGCCGTAGATCAAGATACTGAGTTGTTGAGTTGGGCCGTTGGCGTTGCCTTTGGTCGCTTCGATTTGCGTCTTGCGACAGGTGAACGTCCTATTCCTCCTCATCCTGCGCCGTTCGATCCGCTGCCCGAGAAAAGCCCGGGCATGCTCCCTGACGGGTCTGAACCGTTCTACCGGCATCCAGGCTTTCTGGTCGACGATCCCGGTCACCCTCATGACTTAGCTCAGCTGGTCGAGGACGTGCTTGTGAGCGTCGACAATCCAGTAATGCCGGATGTGCGTCGCCAGCTTCAGCGCGATTTTTTCCCTTTCCACCTGAAGCGTTACTCGAAGAGTCGTCGCAAGGCGCCGATTTATTGGCAGTTTGCGACCTCTTCGGGACGCTACAGCTTTTGGCTGTATGGGCCTGGAGTAAATATCGACACCTTCTTTAGGCTCCAGCAAGATGTCCTAGATCCCAAGATTGCGAAAGAGACGCGCGCGTTAGACGGGTTTTCTCAGCGCGGCCGCGACTTGTCGGCCAGCGAACGCCTTGAGATAGAGAACCAAGGAAAGCTCGTCGAGGAACTCACGCAACTGGCCGATGAGGTGAAACGGGTCGCTCCGTTGTGGAAGCCGAATCTCAATGATGGCACCGTCCTGGTGATGGCGCCGCTGTGGAGAATGGTCGGTCATCACAAGCAATGGCAGAAGGAGTTGCGGACGAGGTGGGAGGAGCTCCAGGCTGGGAAGCATGACTGGTCCCATCAGGCCATGCACCTGTGGCCCGAGCGCGTCATCCCTAAATGCGCTGAGGACCGGAGCCTCGCGATCGCGCACGGCCTGGAGGACGTGTTCTGGTTCGAGCCCGAATCCGGTAAATGGGCGAAGCGTGACGTGCCCAAGCGTCCGATCGCCGAGATCGTGCGGGAACGCACCAGCGACGCCGTCAAGGCTGCCCTGAAGGAGCTGCTTGAAGCTCCCGAGCCGGCGGCTGCCGGTGGCCGCTCGCGGCGCAAGGCTTGATCGGAGAAACCGTGCATCCCCTCCACGACTTCATCGCGAACCAGATAGCCCAGCACCTCAAGAGCAACACGGTCGTGGTGCTCTACGATCGCCATGGCGAACTGAAGCCCTTCTTCGCCGAGGCCGGCGCTGACCCTAGCGTCGGTGGACGACTGGAGCAGATCCGCTTCGGCGAGACCCCCGCCAATTTCACGGCTTTCGCAGGATCGTTCCTGGAGACGAGGCTGACCATCGAGGAGGCCACCGGTGGGGACGACCCCGCGCGCACCCTAATCTACGTCCCGGACACAGTCTGGGACGAGCAGGGCTCGCTGCTGATGGAGGTCGAGAAAGCGGGGTATCTCTATCGGCCGGCGTTGAAGCAGATGGCCAGGATCGTGCTGAAGCAGCGCTTCAACGACGTCCAGATCGACGAGATCGTCAAGTCCGACGCCGTCAGCTACGACGACCTGGCCAGGATCGCCTCGGCCAGCGCGGAAGGGGAGAGCGCCTCCATCCTTCGCGGCATCTTCGACAACACCTCCGACGCGATCGCCATCATCGTTCGATGGGTCCGCGGCGACCACGCCGATCAAGCCATCCAGGACAAGGGCGCCTTTCCGGAGCTTCGCAAGCTTCTGGCAGTGAAGGTCGGGCTGAGCCTCCCTGACGACGCCAGCCTGGCGCGGCTTCGGTCGGTCACGCAGCGCCACATCCTCGGCAGCGAATTCCTGCTCGACACTAAGTCGACCACGATCACGTTGCCGGGGGTGTCGGCGCCTACGTCGCGGGATCAGATTGATGCCGTGCGGGCAGTGGCCGAGAGGCTCCGGAAGGACAACGCCGACATTTACGAGGACATCGCTAACCTCGTCCAAGGCGAACTCGGGATCGACGACCTGGGTATCGAGGGTGACGCCTTCGGAGCCATCGACACCTTCAAGATCGAGGAGTTCCTGGTCGTCGCTCATTGCTTCAAGCTCATCGCCGCCCGTCGTTTTGCCGATGCTCGCGCCATCATCGACGAGCGCCGAGGCAGCTTCTGGATCGAGCGCTCCCAGGAGCGTAGCGCGGTCTGGCAGGCATGCCGCTTGATGACCGATCTGGGGCTCGTCGCGGGCGAGGTTCAAAGCACGATCGCCAAGGCCAACGGCACGGTGAAGATCTGGGTCGATCGCTATACCGACGCCAACGGCTGGCACCGGCTCGACAGGGCGCAGCGCGAACTCGAAACCGTCGTGCAGAGCTGCGAGGAGCACATCGACGAACAGGCGCTCGGAATCGTGCGACAGGTCTACGAGGAGACGGCCGCGCGCATGGCGGAGGGCTTCGTGAAGGCCCTGGCGAAATCAGACTGGGTGGTGCCGGGCGTCATCCCCCAGAGCCGGGTCTACGCGGACTGCGTCGCGGGGAGCCCCAAGCCGGTCGCCTACATCCTCGTCGATGCGATGCGCTACGAGATGGGCGTCGAGCTGTCGGCCCGGATCGCCAAGGTCGCGACCGAGCAGAAGCTGCGCCACGCCGTGGCCAGTCTTCCGAGCATCACCCCCGTCTGCATGGCGGCGCTTCAGCCCGGTGCGGCGGCGTCCTTCTCCGTCGTCGACAGGAACGGGAAGCTGGGCGCCGAAGTCGACGGCATCTTCCTGCCTGACCTGAAGGCCCGCCAACTCTTCGCTAAGGGCCGCCTGCCCGGCTCCGTCGACCTCACCCTCGACAACGTGCTTCAGGGGACGACGAAGGTCCTGGCGGGCAAGATCGCCGGCGCCTCGGTGATCCTGGTCCGCTCGCAGGAGATCGACGAGGCCGGCGAAGGTGCGACCTCGTTCGCGCGCCGCATGATGGCGGGCGTCATCGAGGACTTGGCGCGTTGCCTCACCAAGCTCGCAGGCGCCGGCGTGGAGCATGCCGTCATCGTGGCCGACCACGGTCACCTCTTCTTCGCCCATGACCGCGACGAGAGCATGCGCATCGACGCGCCCGGCGGCGCGCAGGTCGATCTCCATCGGCGCTGCTGGGTCGGGCGCGGGGGCGCCACGCCTCCCGGCACGGTCCGTATCCCCGCTTCGAAGCTAGGCTACCAGTCCGATCTCGATTTCGTCCTGCCGGTCGGCACGGGCGTCTTCCGATCCGGCGGCGACCTTGCCTATCACCATGGCGGCGCCAGCCTTCAGGAGTTGATCGTTCCGGTCCTGACCGTGCGCCTGAAGGCCGACAAGTCCGGCACCAACGCCAAGAACCAGGTCGACGTCCAGCACGACGCCGCGATCACCAATCGCATCTTCACGGTCAGGGTGTCGCTCGGAACGACCTTGTTCACCGCCGAGCGGCCCATCCGCGTCGTGGCCGTTCACGCCGGCCGGCAGGTCGCCACTATCGGCATGGCCGACATGCCGAAAGCCGCCGACGGCACGATCCGGCTGGAGCCTCGCAAGACGGTGTCGGTCGGCTTCTTGCTCACCGACGAGGAGGTCAAGACGTTGAACGTGCAGGTGCTTGACGGTGAGACCGACGCTGTCCTCTACCAGTCGAAGGACCTCCCGGTCCGGCTTGGAGTCTAGGCATGAACGCGTTCGCTGCCCCTATCCGCGACGAACTGGACAACAAGGCCAATCGGCTCTTCGCCGGCAAGGTCGTGCGCAAGGACCTCGTCCGTAAGGTCAAGGTCGGCGCCAACGTGCCGGTGTTCGTCCTGGAGTTCCTCCTCGGGAAATACTGCGCCTCGTCCGACGAGATGGCGATCCAGATGGGGCTCCAGGTCGTCAACGACACGCTCGCCAACAACTACATCCGTGACGACGAGGCCCAGAAGGCCCAAAGCCGCGTCAAGGAGAACGGCCGGCACGCCTTCATCGACAAGGTCAAGGTGCGGCTCGTCGATTCCGATTATTGGGCAGAGGCATCCAAGTTCGGGCACAAGTTCATCCACGTGCCGTCCGACTACGTGCGCAGCTACGAGCGGCTCCTGACAGGCGGCATCTGGGCGCAGCTCGACCTCAAATACCGCTACGACGAAGAGGGCAAGGGCAAGAACCCGTTCTGGATCGAGAAGCTCACCCCCATCCAGATCGCGGCCTTCGACCTGGAGGAGTATCGGTCGGTTCGCGGCGAGTTCACGACCGATGAGTGGATTGACCTCGTCCTTCGCAGCATGGGCTACGAGCCAGGCTCAATGGATCGCCGTCTGAAGATGCTGTTCCTGGTTCGCCTGATCCCCCTCGCGGAGCGGAACTACAACATGGTCGAGCTCGGCCCCCGCGGGACGGGCAAGAGCTACGTCATCCAGGAATTCTCGCCCTACTCGTCGTTGCTGACCGGCCCGACGACGGTGGCGAACCTCTTCGGTCACATGGGCGGGCGCCAGAAGGGCATGGTCCAGATCTGGGACGTCGTCGGGTTCGACGAGGTCGCCGACCTGGAGAAGATGCCCAAGGAGGTCATCACGACGATGAAGACCTTCTGCGAGTCCGGCAGCTTCCAGCGGGGTCAGGAGGCGGCGAGCGGCGATGCCAGCATCGCTATGTTCGGCAATACCAATCAGCCCGTCGAGGTGATGGTCCAGTCGGGGCATCTCTTCGAGCCGATGCCGACCGTCATCCGCGATGACATGGCCTTCATCGACCGGCTACACTTCTACCTTCCGGGCTGGGAGATCCCGAAGATGCGGGCCGACCTGTTCACGGACCACTACGGCTTCGTGGTCGACTACCTGGCCGAGGCGCTTCGCGAGCTCAGGAAGCACAATTTCACCGAGGTCGCGGAACGCCACTTTTCCTACGGCGGTCACCTGAACGCCCGCGACCGCAAGGCGGTGAACAAGACGGTCTCCGGGCTGATGAAGATCATCCATCCGCACGGCGCCGCGACGAAGGAGGAGATCGCCGAATTGCTCGATTTCGCGATGGAGGGACGTCGGCGGGTGAAGGAGCAGCTCAAGAAGATGGGCTCCTTCGAGTATTACCAGGTCTCCTTCAGCTACACGGATCGAGAGAGCGGCGAGGAACGCTTCGTCGGCGTTCCCGAGCAGGGCGGCCGCAACATGTTCTCTTCCGATCCGTTGGCGCCGGGCAGCGTCTACAGCGCCGGCGTGGCCGCGGACGGCACGGTCGGGATGTATCGCATCGAGGTCTCGACCTCAGTCGGGAACGCCCGGCTTCGACTTGCCGGAGGCGTCTCCGGTTCCATGAAGGAATCGGTGAACCGCGCCTTCAGCTACCTGATGACGAAGAAGGGAGAATTCGGGCTGGCTCGCGAGGTCGACGGCGCCGACTTCCATGTCGAGGTCATCGACCTGATCGGCAATCGTGTCGACGCCGAACTCGGCGTCGCCTTCTTCGTCGCCTGCATCTCGGCGCTCAAGAAGGTGCCGGTCACGGCTGCGATGCTGGTCATGGGAGACCTCAGCCTCCAGGGGAACATCAAGGGCGTCAGGTCGCTCGTAGAGCCCCTCCAGGTCGCCATGGACAATGGCGGCAAGCGCGCCCTCATCCCGATCGAAAACAAGCGCAGCTTCCTGGAGGTAACCGGTGACGTAGCCGAGCACGTGGACCCGGTGTTCTACGGCGACCCGAAAGCGGCGGCGTTCAAGGCGCTAGGCTTGAACTGAACGGATCGAGTGGAACGCACAGGCGATTTGGGCCGAGTTCGTATCGCCGGCTCAGGTTGCCGGCGATTGACCGAACGTCTATCTGACCTCCCATGACGATGGTCCGCACCCAGTCCTGGATGCCCGGCGCTCGCAATCTTCGCGGTTGCGGCGGGTTCCTGCATGCGGCGGTCCTCGCGGGGCGAATAGCGGGCTGACCTTGCGCCCAGCGGCGCATCCTAGCTCATCCAAGCATTTCCGATCGCCGAGCGACGTTGCCGGCGATCCATCCTCAAGGAGGTGCCCATGTCGCGCCCGGTGACGCCTGCCCCTGACTGGCAGGCCCAGATCTATCAGAAGCATGCCAGCTGGATCGCTGGCACCATGCCTCAAATGGCGGTCGGCGACGGCTGGGCGGATGTCCTCGCACGCCTATTCGACCGCATCGCCGACGCGCTCGCCGACGAGCCCGTTCCGGTCAAGTTGGCGATCGTCGACATCAAGGAGAAGTTTGGCGAGCTCCGCGCGGAATTCCTTTCTCCGGTCGGGTCGGCGACCCAGGCCGCAATCGAGCACGCGATCCTGCTGGCCGAGATGCGATCGGAATGCACCTGCGACGAGTGCGGGCGGGAAGGCCGCTTGAGGTCGACCCTCGGCCAGTCAGGATGGCTCGCAGTTAAGTGCGACGATCATCGATCCGGCTATCCCCGGCTTGTCGCGAAAGGCCCGCCGAGTCGTCGCATTACGGATCGCCGCGGGACGTTCGAGGTCGTGTACGATAGGGCAGCCGACACCGTGACAGAAGTCCCGGTCGACGATGAGGATTCCCGTTAACCATAAGACGGATCATGTCAGGAGTCGCGCCGAGGCGCCTTGACCGCTCCAACGTTTGTTCCCTATCTGTTTCGCGATGATCTTGATGCCGTCCATATGCGACCGGCTCGCGACGAAATCGCGGCCCCGTCTCCCGGCTCCCCCCGCCAGCGACTGACCCCGCCGGCGAGAGGGAGGCCGTGTTCAAGCCAAGGCCTCCCATGATGATCCTACCGATCCAGTCCATAACCCCCGCCGCGCCGACCAAACCGCCCACCCTGGGCGGCGTCGACGCGCGGCCCGAGGACACCCCTATGCATCCCTTCCATTCCCGGAGGACGGACGCCCGCTGATACGCGGCGACGGCCTCCGCTCGCGAGGCCGACATGCCCAACGAAGACTTCATCCCCGACTACTCGGATATCGAGGGCGACGAGCCCACCACCGCCCCCGCTCACCAGACCCTCGCCGAGGCGGCACTTTACGCTGCGATCCCGCCGGAACTCATGGAGCGCATCGACGACGAGGCGAGCCTGGCGCTGATCGTCACGGTCCCCTCCGCGGATTGGGTCGAGCCCACCGTCGAAGCCCTCGGTTCGCTGCGGGAATGGAACGAGATCCTCGTCCCTCATATCAACGCCAAGAAGCGCCCTGCATCCGACGTTTGCGCGCGGAAGCTCGCCAAGGGGGAGTCGGTGGTCGGCGTCGCGGTCGCGCCGGAGCGGCAGCTCCCGCCCTCGCTTATCACCGCCGCCGACGCCCGGGTCGTAGTTTCCGCGCCGAGCAACGAGGTGCTGGCGCGCGTGATCGCCACCGCGACCGGCGAACGGTCCATGGCGATGCCCCCGAGGCTTGCGACCGGGCTCGATTTCTACGACCTCGTCGCCGCCATCCGCGTTGGTTCGACGGCCGAGGACTGCATCCGTCGCCTCGAAGCCGCCGCCGCGAACCAGAGCGTGGTCGACCCGACCCTCGAAGACGTCCCAAGGCTAGAGGACATGCACGGCTACGGCGCCGCCGGCGAGTGGGGCCTGCGACTGGTCCGAGACATCGAGGAATGGAAGCGCGGCGCCATTCCATTCGAGGCGATCGACCGCAACGTCCTGCTGGCCAGCGAGCCTGGGTTGGGCAAGAGCACGTACGTCCGGGCCCTCGCCAAGTCGTGCGGGCTACCCTTGGTGGTAACGAGCGTGGCGTCGTGGTTCAGCTCCACCGACGGTTATCTCAATAGCGTTATCAAGGAGGCCGACCGGGTATTTTCCGCGGCGAATGCCTGCTCACCCGCCATCGTCTTCTTGGATGAAATCGACGCGCTGCCCAGCAGATCGCAGGTAGGAGATCGAAACAGGGATTTTTGGGTTCCACTGATCACGAATCTACTGACGATCCTGGACGGCGCGACGTCCGGCGCGGCCAGCCGGCTGATCGTGATCGCGGCCACGAACTACGGCGACAGGGTCGATCCGGCGCTCGTCCGACCCGGGCGGCTGAACAGGATCATCCACATCCATCCCCCCGGCCCGAAGGACTTGGCGGCGATCCTGCGGCAGCACCTGGGCTCCGACCTGCCTGGCGAGGACCTGCTGCCCATCGCCGAGCTCGCCGGCGAGGCGACGGGAGCGCAGGCGATGGGCTGGGCCAAGGATGCCCGGGCCGCGGCGAGGGCCGCCGGGAGGGACATGGTCATCGACGACCTCGTCGGCGTCATCGCCCCGCCCGACGAAGCTCCGCCGCACGAACGGCGGCTGCTCGCGGTCCATGAAGCGGGCCATGCCGTGCTCTCGCATCGGATCGCGCCGGGCTGCGTTCGCGCGGTCTCGATCGTCGGGCGGGGCGACGCGGCCGGGCACACTCTGACGCGTCGCCGCCTGGGTAAGTCGCCGACGAAGGCCGAGATCGAGCTCGACGTCGTCTGCACGCTCGCGGGGCGGGCCGCCGAGGTCGAGATCCTCGGCGAGGCAAGCGTCGGATGCGGGGGATCTATCGATAGCGACCTGGGTATCGCCACGCTCCAGATCGCCTCGATGCTGGTCTCCTTCGGCCTCGGACCCAACCTGATCTACGCGGGCGCGCCGGACCGGGCCATGGAGATGATGCAGTTCGATCCCGAGCTGCGCGCCACAGTCTCGCGGACGTTGGCGGCGCTGCACGAACGCGCCGTCCTGGCGGTGCGCCAGAACAGGAAGGCGATCGATGCCGTGGTGGAGGAGCTGCTCAGGCGGAGACATCTCGGCGGCGGCGCCTTCGCGGCCGTCGTCGAGGCCGCCGACGCGGCGCCCCGGCGTCGGAAGGGGGTGCGCCATGGATAGCATGGTCGTCTCCCTCGTCGCGCGTCTGATCTCGGTTCAGGCCGAGCTCGGGCCCGGCGCCTACAGGCGGGCGGTGTCGGCCGCGTATCAGGCGGTCGCCAGGATCGCCATGGACGAGGCCGAGAGCCAGGCGGGAGTCGTCAGGCTCGGCGCGTCGCCGGCGAAGGTGATTTCATTCCCGCTCGGCGCCCGTCTCGATCCGAGGAAAGGAGGCCAGGAGGGATGATCCCGAAACTTCGATCCATCCCGTAGAGCTGCCTTAAACCGCGTTGCCTAAGATTGCTGGCAGGACCGTGCCAAATCGCCCGGAACCCCCTTGTGCCGCGGCGAAATCCGTGGATCCTCGCGAGCATGAACCGCACCGCCACCATATCGTCTGCCGCCGAGCGGCTGGACGGCCTCCTCGGATAAACGGCCGGTTCGTGGCCGTGCGATCCGCCGGCCATCCTGACCTCCTCGTAGTGGACGAAGCTTCCGCCCCCGGCGCCATGAGTGCGCCTACGATCGAGGTCCGCCTTCCCATGGTCAAACGCTGCATATCCCAGACCGTGCGCTGAAGCCTCCCGCGTCCCATCGCGGTCGGGCTTGAGCCCACGCGTCGACGCCACCGCCCGCCATCCCGTTGCGGGCGACGAACCATCCCCAACCACACCCCCCGCAGGCCATCGGCCTCGCCGGCGGAGCCATGTCGGCTTCGTCGAACCCCGGCGCCCGCGGCGCGGCCTCGGCCGCGTCCGGGGCCAACCGAGAAGGAGAATACGATGTCAGCCCCTGCCCGCGTGCAGGCGCGTCCGGACCCCTCTGCCTGGGACATGGACGAACTCATGTCGCTGCCCGAAGCCGCCGCCCTGTTCTGGCCGGCGGGCCCCTTGAGCACCCACTCGCTCAGGGTCGCGGTTCGGGACGGCGCGCTGCCGGTGACGATTGTCGCCGGGAAGATCCTCACCACGCGCCGGTCGGTGCTGTCCCTGAGCGTCTGCCGCCCGATCCCGGGCAAGGCGACGCCCAGGGAGGCTACGGCCGAGCCGGCGAGGCCGCCGAGCGCATTCGACGCGCTCGTCGCGCAGGTTCGCGAAGGCGGATCTCGAACGACCCGCCCCGGACGTCGCTGACGCCCGGGGCCAAGGCCCGGCGCGAGCCGGGCCGACCTCGCCGGCGAGCGCCTTTCGGCGCCGCCACCTCGACGCCGGGCGCTGCCCATCTCGATAAGGATCGTTCCCATGATGCATCAGGATCGGCAACACCATCGCAAGACCCGTATCGCCGCCGCCTCGCGGGCGGAGGCCGCGCGCGCGAGCGTCGCAGCCGCCGCGTGCCAGCCGGTCAAGCTCGGTCGCCCGAGGACCGCGCCCTACTACCGCTTGCGCAAGGAACGCGGCAAGCACGGGACCTGGTACTTCCATCATCAGGACGGGAAGTGGCGGAGCTTGGGCATTCGAGGCGACGAACCGGAAGCCGTCGTAAAGGCCGCGGCCGAGATGGCCCGCGAGGCCGACGTCCGGCAGGCGGAGGCGGAACGCGACCCGTTGAAGATCCCCCTGGAGGAGATCTTCCTGGAGTATGCTGTCACCTCCGAGCCCGGGGATCGTGGCCGCCCCCATCGTCACAGCGACTACAAGACGATACTCCGCGACCTCCAGCTCATCCGCGCCCATTTCGGCCCGAACGCTACCATCGGTGACATCTCCGGCAAGTCCTGCAAGGACTACATGGAGAAGCGCCGGCAGCAGATCGGTCGGCATGGCAAGCCGGTCTCCAGGGTCACGGCTGCGCAGGAGATCCGCAAGATGGCCGCCGCCGTGAACCGCTACTGCACGGACAACGGCATCCAGGCTCGCGCGATCACCGGTCGGCTGCCACGGTCCGAAGCGCGGCAGGATTGCCTGACCGAGGAGGAGTTCACTCGCCTCCTGGTCGCGGCCCGCCGGGGGTGGATCTGGGACCCGCAAGGGGACGGACACCGCATCCGCGACTATCTGGACGCCTCGGGCCGCAAGCGGCGCGGATGGGTCTGGGTGGAGGGCGAGGGCGGCTGGCTCCGCGAGTCGTTCGTCGATCCGGCCACGGGCGAGACGCGCTTGCGCAACGTGGTCGATGCCAGCTTCTCGTACTTCGGGGAGACGGCGGCCGCGCGGGGCCTGAACCTCCAGCGGGCGATCGCGATCGGCTACTACACCGGCAGCCGGAACGGGGTGATCCGCAACCTCGGTTGGGTGCCCGACGACGAGCTCGGCTGGTTCGACGTCGAGCGCCGCCGCCTGCACCGGTCGGGCCGGCGTTCGATGCCCGTCGAGACACCGGGAGGCAAGCCGCTGAAGACGAACAAGGAAGGTCCGTCCGTCCTTCTTCCCGATCCGCTGCTGTCGCTCGCTCGCGTCTGGCGAAATGCCGATCGTCGGCGCCGTGCCCCGCACGTCGTCAAGGCCTTTTCCGAGGAGCGATCTGAGATCGGCTCCGTGAAGCTGGCGAGCAACGGCGCGCTGCAACGGCAGTTCGCCAGGGCCGCCAAGCGGATCGGCCGGAAGGGCATCACGATCCACACGCTGCGCCACACGACCGTGACGCAGCTGGCTCTCCGGGGCTGCTCGATCGACGACGCGGCGCTGTTCGTCGGTGTCTCCGTGTCGACGATCCGTCGCCACTACTGCCACCTGGGCGTCCACGGCACGGCGGTCGGGGCGGACTTCATGTCGCGGCGCGACAGCAAGGCCGGTCGGGAGCGGCCGACGCCATCGCCGGCGGAGGCCTTCGACCGTCAGCGCAAGTCGATGGCGGGCACGGACGAGGCGCCGCCCCGAGACCGGGCGGCATGATGGATCGGCTCCGAAGGGCCGGGGAGTTCGCTCCCCGGCCCTTTTTTCTTGCCTGCCGCTCGGTTCGGGGACAGCGTAGGGATGGTTCCGGCGAATCGATCCGCCGTATCGCGGGACCATTTCGTTACCGCACGCGACGCACCCCTCGAAAACCCCGATGGCGTCGGGGTTTTCGAGGGGTGCGTCCGAATGCACGATTCGGGTACACCCTTTAAAATACCTGGATCGCTGCGTTTTCGCACGTTTTCGTGGGTGGATTGCGGTTTCGTGCCGGCCGATAACGTCCCGTTTAGTCGACTTTTGTGACCATTGCGGATACCGCGCACCGCTTCGCCGCGGTGATATCAGCTCCGCTTCCAGCGCTCGGGAATGGTGCTCTCCGCGGCCTGCCTTTCCGCCACCGCCTCCGCATACAACTGCATCTCCACGATGTGGTCCGGGTGATCGTTGAATACCTCGATCGAGCGGGACGGCGCCGCCTTGCCGCCAAGGACCTTCGGCGTGCGCCGCGTCATCGTGATCGAATGGACGCCCAGCTTCACTACCTCGACGATCCCTCGGACCTCGGCGGCCAGGCGAGTTCTGAGCTCGCGGCTCTCCTCGCCGACCTCCTCCAGAGCGGCCATGATGCCTGCGAAAGCCTCCTGGCGCTGAGCCCAGGTCGGCTCGGAGGCGGTTCTGCGGTCATGACGCCGTAGCTCGGCGATCTGCTTGCGAAGCTCCTTGATGCGCTCTCCACATTGTCGGTAGCGCACCTTCGCTTCCTCGTCCTCCTCCTCGACCAAATCCAAAAGCGCCTTGCGAGCTTTCGTCTCTCGGGCGATCCGGGCTTCGAGATCCTGCTCTGTCGGACCCTCCGCGATCGGTTCCGGCTCTGCCACCTTCGCGAGCTCGCCGCTGCCGATCGCCTTCAGTACGATTTCCTCGACGTCTTCCAGATCCCAGTTTCGGTCGTTGAGACATTCGAGCCCGCGCCGCCTATCCGAGCAGGAGAGATATCGTCCGCCCTTTGGGCCGGGGCCCTTGTTCACGTGCAACATCCGCGCCCCGCAGACCTTGCACCGTACCAGCCCACGCAGGATGGGCACGCGTGTATCGCCGTGACGGCCGCCGCTATCGTTACGGCGTTCCCTGGCGGTGTTCGCGCGCTGCCAAGTCAGCTCGTCCACCGCAGCCGGATAGTAATCGGGGATCGCATCGCCAACGGGCCGGCGCTTGCCGTCCGAACCGAAGGACCAAGCCTGCATCTCGCCGATCGTCGCGCGGTTCGAGATGACCTTCGAAACATAAGATGGCTGCCACTTCTTCGCTCGGAAGGCCGGGACCTTCTCCTGGTTGAGATCGCGGCAGATCGCGTACTTCCCCTGTCCGGCGATGCTCCTCGCGAAAATCCTTTGGATGATCTCCACCCGCTCTGGAATCGGGACGATGCGCTTGCCGTCCTTATCCTTCACGACCTTGAGCCATGCCGGGACGCGGCTCGTAACCACCGCTTTCGTCGCCGCAGCCTGCGCCCGCTTGTTCGTCCAGGCCTCGGATAGCCGCTTCGCCTTCGTTCGGCTTTCCTCATGCGCGCGGGTCATGATGACCAGAGAGATGAAGAGCGGACTGGTGTCCTCCTTGAGCCGCTTGGAGGAATATTCCTGCCCGTCCATCAGCGTCACGACGACGACGCCACTCTTGATCAGCTCAAGGAACCTCGGAAGGACGTCGATCACCGCCTCACGGCTCAGGCGGTCGAGGCTCTCGACGAGCAAGAACGACCCCTTTGCCACTCGACCGCTCTCGACCAGCGCGAGGAAGCCGGCCAACGCCCCTTCGGTTCTGTTCTGGCCACGATATGCGCTGACGCCGAGGTCGCGGAGGCTGTCGTCGAGCACGACGCCCCGCTTCTCCGCCCAGTCTCGGGCGTTCTTGAGCTGGCGGCGAAGGCTGTCGCCTCGAAGTTGCTCGGGGCGAGAAAACCGGATGTAGGAATAGGCGATCGGCTGCATGCCCACATAATCGGACGCCGACATGGGCCTCGTCAACAAATCGGTCACAACCTAAGGAGATTGTGGCCGCCGGCTGCCGCGATCTCGAGCACGCGCCGGGCGCTTTCCTGGCCCTTGACGTCGGCAAGGTCCGGCAGCGGACCGGCCTGGCGCGCTACCGCCGGCTCGGGCCTCGCCATGACCTGCGTGCCCTTGAAATGGTTCGCGAGCTGGATCAGCGAGCGCGGCGCCAGGATATCGATATCGGCTGCCGCCCAGGCGGCTTCCGGCCCCGACGCCGCCGGGCAGATCAGCCCCTGCCCTTTCGCATAGGCAGCGATCGCAGCCGGCAGGACACCGGCCACCGGCGCGATCGAACCATCGAGCGCAAGTTCGCCGAGGACGGCATAGCCGGAGAGGGCGTCCGCAGGGATAGCCCCGATCGCAGCCATGACGGCGAGCGCGATCGGCAGATCGTAATGGCTGCCTTCCTTGGGCAGATCGGCCGGGGCGAGATTGACGGTGACACGCTTGGCAGGCAGCGCGAGCCCTGAAGCAAGGAGCGCGGCGCGGACGCGCTCGCGGCTTTCGGCGACGGCCTTGTCGGGCAACCCGACCAAGACGAAGGCGACGCCGCCCGGCGCGATCTGGACCTGCACGTCGACGGCGCGCGCCTCGATGCCCTCGAACGCCACCGTCGCGACTCGCGCCACCATGTCGGCCCCGCTCCCCTACCCCATGGGAAAGCTAGCGAAGCTTTGGCAGCAACGCAAGAACATATCAGGAACCAGTTAGGCAAAAAGAAGGGGAGGCGCTGCCTCCCCTGTTGCGTCAGGCCTCGACGCCGAGGCCGATCTGACAGGCGACGCCGGTGCCGCCCAACCCGCAATAACCAGCCGGGTTCTTGGCCAGGTACTGCTGATGGTAATCCTCGGCGAAATAGAGCGTCGGCGCCTCGCGGATCTCGGTCGTGATCGGGCCGTAGCCGCCGGCCGCCAGCGCCTTGCCATACTCTTCGCGCGAATGCTCGGCGGCGGCCTGCTGCTCGGCGTCATAGGTATAGATCGCCGAGCGGTATTGCGTGCCGATATCGCCGCCCTGCCGCATGCCCTGGGTCGGGTCGTGGTTCTCCCAGAAGATCTTCAGCAGATCCTCATAGGCGATCCTGGCGGGATCGAAGACGACCAGAACGATTTCGGTATGCCCGGTCAGGCCGCTGCAGACCTCCTCGTAGGTCGGATTCGGCGTCGAGCCGCCGGCATAGCCCACGGCGGTCACCCAGATGCCTTCGCCGCTCTGCCAGAACTTGCGCTCGGCACCCCAGAAGCAACCGAGGCCGAAAACGGCCTTGCGGGTTCCCTCGGGATAGGGGCCGGCCAGGGCGCGACCATTGACGAAATGGGACTCGGCCGTCGGGATCGCCGCGGCACGGCCGGGCAGTGCCTCGGCGGCGGACGGAATCTCGGTCTTCTTGCGCAGGGAGAACATCATTGGCTCCGTTTCGTTCGAGCTCGACGCCTATGTAAGCGTCCAGGCCCGGTTCGGACAGGGGCGGAAACGCGGGCGTGCCATCACCGACGCGTGACGATGCCGATAATCTCGTCGGGTCGCCGCCCCAGCCAGAGCAACGCGAAGCCGAGCAGGAGCGCAGCGGCGGCGGCCGGGGCACGCATCAGGCTCAGCAACAGCGGGTCCCAAAGCCAGGGATGGAGATTACGCTCGATCGCCGGCTGGATAAGCTGATAGCGCTCATGGATGACGGCGCTCAGCACCTCGCCGACCGGCGTGAAGCGCAACCCGGCATTGGCGATCGATCGGGCGCCGTCGATCACGAGTGCGACGAAGCCGGCCGCGACGAAGAGGTAACCGATCAACCGGAGAAGAAACCGCACCATCCAGCTCCCGCCGCCATCCACCGGTCTGCGCAACCGTCCCGGCGTCCAGATGTGGCCTTGCCGGCCGCAGATCGCAACCGATCGCACGCGATTTACCGGGATTGTGCAAAACACTGCATCTCGGCCCTTGAAAGATGGTGGGCCGGCAGTCATAAGCAGCGCGCCGGACAGGTGGCCGAGTGGTTGAAGGCGCACGCCTGGAAAGTGTGTATACGGGAAACCGTATCGCGGGTTCGAATCCCGCCCTGTCCGCCACTCTACCCTCGCTAAGCAGATGATTTGATTAGAAATCGAACCTGTCTGACGGCCGGCACCCCAACAATCACCCCAACGTTCGCTCCTGCACGGCAACGTCTTGGATGGTGATGCTCCCGTCCTTCGCTAGCAATGCACCTCCGATTCGCGCCGATGTCGTTGAAAAAGCCGGCCTGCGAGCGAGGCGATCAGGGGGCGGCGATTTGCCGGCGAGCGTCTTCTCCCGTCACGCGGCCCTGATCTGTGGCCCGTTCGGCAGAACCAGCGATAGGCCAGATTCAGATACACGTCATCGCACAGGCGCCGTTCGGAGCGGATGCCGAAACAATAGCCGATGAGCAGTATCCGGATCGATCGAGGGCCGGCCGATCTCGCTGTAGAAGGGGCGCAGATGCGCGCGGATCTCCGAAAGATCGACGAAACGATCGATGGCGCGCACCCAATGATCGGCCGGGACGTGGCGCTCCAGGCTGAACTCGCAGAACAGAGCCTCTTGCGCCACCTGTCGTTCGCCCATCATCGCGCCGCCTCCACGAGGGCAACTGAATCAGGACTTCAAACCCGCAGCAATGGCGTCTTTTTCAATGGTACCCGCCAATTGCGGATATTCGGCACCGTTCGGAAAGCAGACATTTCGTGTTGACGCGATCGTGAGGCGGCCTTGATCGGAATTTGTCCAATGACGGTCTAGCTCCCGCGGGGCGCTTCTGAGACTCTGCGACCGATGTCGAAGCAGACCGCCCCCGACTGCTACGGTGCGCATGCCGCAGGCAGGTATGGCCTGCCGAACGCGTGCCGTAGCTTGCGCATCCTTGCGCTGGCAGGCGTGACGCTGGTGCTCGGATGGGGGCCGGCTGAAGCGGCCGGGAACGAGGTGCTCGGGCGCTATCTTTCGGCTGAATGCACAGCCTGCCATCAGCTTTCGGGAAAGAGCGTCGGCGGCATTCCCGCCATTATCGGCTGGCCGGAAGACCAATTCGCTGCCGTGCTGGCCTCATATGGCCGCAAGGAGCGCGGCGGCCAGGTTATGCAGGCCATCGCCGCGAAACTCAGCCCTGACGATATGACCGCGCTCGCCGCCTATTTCGGCGCGCTTTCGCCGAAGCCATGAACGTGCGGAGGCTGCGGATGAGACCGACACGCCGTGATCTGGTTGCTGGCTCCGGGGCCGTTCTAGCCGCAGCGACATTGGGTATCACTGCCGTTCTCGGCCAAGCGAAAGCCCGCGTGGTCGTGGTCGGCGGCGGGCCGGGCGGTGCGACGGCCGCCAAATACATTGCCCGCGACAGCGGCGGCGCCATCGCTGTAACCCTCGTCGAAGAGCGCGAGGTTTATCAAAGCTGCTTTCACTCCAACCTCTATGTCGGCGGCTTGAAGAGCTATGAGCAGCTTCTGCATCGCTATGACGCGCTGACGGCGACCTATGGCATTACGCTCGCACGCCAGCGCGCCGTCCAGATTGACCGCGACACGAAGGCGGTCTTGCTCGCCGACGGCACGCGGCTGCCTTACGATCGCCTCGTACTCTCGCCGGGCATCGACCTGAAATACGATTCCGTCCCGGGCTGGTCTCAGGCTGCCGAGGAGGTCATGCCGCATGGCTGGAAGCCGGGCCGGCAAACGCAACTGATCCGCGAGAAGCTCGATGCGGTGCCCGATGGCGGAACGATCGTGATGATCGCCCCGCCGAATCCCTATCGGTGCCCGCCCGGCCCCTATGAGCGCGCATCGATGTTCGCCCACGTGCTCAAGACGACCGGTCGAACCAAGGCGCGAATCGTGATCCTCGACCCGAAGGACAGCTTCTCCAAGCAGGGTGTCTTCATGCCCGATTGGGAGAAGCGCTATGGGTCGATGATCGAGTGGCTTGGCCCGCGTGTGCATGACGGCATCAAGTCGGTCGACCCGGCGAAAGGCACCGTAGTCACCGGCTTCGAGACCTATGAGAACTGCGCTTTCGTCAACGTCATACCCGCCCAGATGGCAGGCGCGATCGCACGCGAGGCGGGTCTGGCACCTGCCGGCGGCTATTGCTCGATCGATCCGGCGACGATGAAATCGACTGTCGACCCAGCGATTTTCGTACTCGGCGACGCCTGCATAGCCGGCGACATGCCCAAATCCGCCTTCTCGGCCAACAACCAGGCCAAGGTGGCGGCGATGATCGTCTGCTCGGAGCTAGTCGGCGGCCCGGCCTTTCCGGCGCGCTATTTCAATACCTGCTGGAGCCTCGTCGCCCCGGACGACGCCATCAAGGTCGGCGGTCGCTACGAGCCCAAGGACGGGCGCATCGCCGCGGTGGAGACCTTCATCTCCCAGCCTGGCGAAGGCGACGAGGTCCGCCGCCAGACGCAGGCCGAGAACGTCGCCTGGTACGAGGCGATCAGCGCCGACATCTTCACCTGAGAACCTGCCATCGCCGCATGCCGCGCAAGCCCGGCCGGTCCAAATCCTCGAATTATTGGAATTGGAGACGAGAGAGATGATGAAGACCATCGCTGCAACCACCGCGCTGCTGGCTGCGACATGGCTCGGCGCGACATCGGTCAGCGCCCAGGATGCCGCCGCGGGTGAGAAATCCTTCGCCAAATGCCGGGCCTGCCATCAGGTCGGTGAGGCTGCAAAGAATGTGATCGGCCCGGCGTTGAACGGGGTTTTCGGGCGCCAGTCCGGCACCGTCGAGGGCTATAGTTATTCGCCAGCCAACAAGAACGCCGGCATCACCTGGGACGATGCCAGCTTCGCCGAGTACATCAAGGACCCGAAGGCGAAGATGCCCGGCACGAAGATGGTCTTCGCCGGCATCAAGAACGACAAGGAAATCGCTGACCTGACCGCCTATCTCAAGCAGTTCGGCTCGGACGGCAAGAAGCTCTAGAACATAGGGCTGAATACGATATTCAGCCCTATGTTCTAAGATTTTGATTTTGCATCGGCTTTCTCCGAAAACCGCAACCCACTTCTCGGGCCGATGCTCTAGGCAAGCTTACCGCCGCATGGCGGGTGTCTCGACCGGCAGCCCGCTGGCCCTGCCGGCGAGATAGAGTTCGAGCGCGAGATATTCGGGCGAGCCGTAGTCGAACTGCGTCGCCCGGACACCCAGGGAGCAGGCCCGCAGCCGGCGGTGCAGCGAGCCGACGTTGTTCCACTCCAGGCGATAGGCCGGATAGCCCGTGCCGGCACCATGGCTGATCGTGTCGCCGCGCAGCTTCTGCCCGACCAACCCGTCATGGCACTGCTTGCAGGAGAGATTGAGCTGCCCCTGCCGGCGCTCGTAGAAGGCCTGGCCGGCCTCGTAGAAAGGACGTGCAGGCCCGTCGGTCCGCACGCTCATCGGCTGCCCCCGCGAGAGCGAGGCGACATAGGCGGTGAGCGACAGCAGTTCTGCGCTCTCATAGCCGAAAGCGGGCTGCTGCTGGCGCTCGACCCGGCATTGCTCGATCCGCCCTTCCAGGTTGAGCAGCTTGCCGCTTGACCCGTCGACCTGGGGGTAGCTTGTTGCGGCGCCGCGCAGGCTCGCCGCAGGATCTGCATGGCAGCCCAGGCAGGCTTGCCCGGTCGCTGGCTTTTCAGCGAAAAGCTCTTTGCCCTGATCGACCCAGAACCAGGCTGGATTGCGGTTTGGATCGTCCTGCTGGCGCCGCAGGTCCGGTGACAGGAACGTGCTGCCGGACACGATCTCATCGGCGCTTGCCGAGGCCAGAACGCTCAGCAGACCGAGAAGGAGGACCGGAAGACGCAAGGCGCTCGCTCAGACCACCGTGAGGCGCGCGGTTCGCGTATAGATCGCGCCCCCATCCTCGCGCCATTCGAAAACGATGTCGCCGGTCTCGACCGCGCGCGTCCTGAAGGAGACGAACGGATTGGCGGCGACCCCGGTATGCATGTCGAAGCGGAAGATCTCCGCCCCAGCATAGGTCGCGGTCATGCGGTTCAGGATTTTGCGCGGCACGGTGCCGCCCTTGCCGTCGGACTGGCCGCCGCGATCCATCGGATGGCGCATCAGCACCTTGATCTCGACGGCCTCGCCAGCCTTGGCCTGTGGCGGCACGGTAATGCGGGCATTGAACATGGCTCAGCCTCCATCGATGCAGGCGCTCAGCGTCACCACCACCGGCGCCTTGGCGATGGCGTAGCGTCCATCGCTATGGGCGACGACGGCGGCCACCGTCTGCGACTGGGCGAGGCGCAAGGTCGTCGCGACCTCTGCCAGGCCCGAGCGCGGCGACAAATGGATGCGGGCCATGTCGGGGAACGGGTTCCTGTCGGCGATAAGGTGAATCCAGCGCACATGTGCGGCCTCCGTCATCGGGCTGTCGACCGCGATGCGGATATCGACAGAGTTGCCGTTCTCGACCAGTGCGGGAATCTCGAGCCTCACGCCTGTTTCGAGCGGCGCTGCCCCGTCCGTGACGCGCCGCACGAGTTCCTCCAGCGCCTCGCTCTCCGCTGCACCAGCTGGCGCAGGAAGCGCGGCCAGCGTCAGCCCGGCCGCAGCCAGGGCAACCATGTCCCGGCGGCTGAGCACCTCACTCGGTCTTGAGCGAGGTGAGATAGGAAACGACATCCTCGATCTCCTGTGCCGAGAGCGCGGGCTGGTCCCGATAGGCCGGCGCTACGTCTCGCATGTTGTCGATGCGGAAATAGGGCGGCATCACCGTCTCACTATTCAGCCGCGACATGTCGACCAGCCGCAAGCGTATCTGCCCGGCGGCCAGCCTCGCTCCCACGCCCCTTAGCGGCGGCCCGATCGAACCTTGGAAGGGTTCGGCCGGATCGTCGCCATTATGGCAGATCAGACAGTTGCCGCGCTCGCGATCCCTCACGAGCGCTGCGCCACGCGCCGCGTCCCCGACCCTCCCGCCCAGCGGGGCGGGGATCGTGTCTTCGACGATGCGAAAGGGCTCCAGAGCGCTGGCCTGCATTGCGAGTAGGGCGAAGACGAGCGTCCCCGCCCTTCGCGCAAAACGCTCACGCCTTCTTGAGGTCGGCATTCTTCAGCGGCAGCGAGCGTACGCGCTTGCCCGTCGCCGCGAAAATCGCGTTCAGCACAGCGGGCGCGGCAACCGCGATGGTCGGCTCTCCGACACCGCCCCAGAAGCCGCCGGACGGCACGATCACCGTCTCGACCTTCGGCATCGCCTCGAGGCGCATCACCTCGTACGTGTCGAAATTCTCCTGCTCCACGCGCCCGCCCTTGATCGTGATCTCGCCATAGAGCGCGGCCGAGAGGCCATAGACGAAGGAGCCTTCGACCTGCCGCTCGATCTGCGCCGGGTTGACGGCGTGGCCGGGATCCGTCGCTGCGACGATCCGGTGGATCGTGAGTTTTCCGTCATCGGCGACGGAGACTTCGGCCACTGCCGCGACATAGGAGCCGAAGCCCATGGTCTGACAGATGCCGCGGAACACCCCTGCCGGCAACGGCTTGCCCCAGCCGGCGCGCTCCGCCGCCGCATTGAGCACGGCGAGGTGCTTGGGGTGGTTCTTCATCAGCGAGCGGCGGAGTTCGAGCGGGTCCTTGCCCGTCTCATGCGCGATCTCGTCGATGAAGCTCTCCAGATAGACAGTGTTCTGGTTGAGATTGACCCCGCGCCAGAAACCCGGCGGCACATGCGGGTTGCGCATGGCATGGTCGATCAGCAGGTTCGGAAAGGAATAGCCGATCGAGGCTTCGGGGCCCGGAGCGTTCAGGCCCTGGAAGACGGCCGGATCGCGCCCGTTCTGGATATTCTGCGGGAAGATGCCCGCGACGATCGACTGGCCGGAAATGCGCATATGCACCCCGGTGACATTACCGTCCTTGTCGAGCGCCGCCTTCATCTTGCACTGGGTGATCGGGTGGAAGCGCCCGTGCAGCATATCCTCCTCGCGCGACCAGATCAGCTTCACCGGCGTCCCGGGAATCTGCTTGGCGATCTCGACGACCTGCCGGACCCAGTCATGCACCGCACCGCGCCGGCCGAACCCGCCGCCGAGGTCGATCTTGTAAGCCTCGCATTTGGCCAGCGGCAGACCGGAAGCCTCGGCTGTTGCGGCCAGCGCCGCCTCGCCATTCTGCGTCGGCGTCCAGACTTCGCATTTTTCCGGTGTGTAGAGAGCCGTCGCGTTCATCACCTCCATGCAGGCGTGGTTCTGGAACGGATAGCTATAGGTCGCCTCATAGATACGCGCGGCGCCCGCCAGCGCTGCCTTGGCGTCGCCGTTCTGATTGCCGACCACGGCCTCGGGCGCATCCAGCCCTTCCTTCAGCCACGCGGCGATGCTTTCGCTGGACACCTGGGCATGTGGCCCCTCGTCCCATTCGATCGGCAGGGCGTCGAGAGCGGTCTTGGCCTGCCACCAGGTCTCGGCCACCACCGTCACGGCGCTGTCGCCGACCGGCAGGACGTGCTTGACGCCCGGCATGCCCTTGACCTTGGCGGCATCGAAGCTCTTCACCTTGCCGCCGAAGACAGGACAATCCTTGATTGCGGCATTGAGCATCCCCGGCAGCTTGAAATCCATGCCGTAGATCTTCTTGCCATTGGTCTTGTCGGCGGTGTCGAGGCGCGGCAGCGCCTTGCCGGCGATCGTCCAGTCCTTCGGATCCTTGAGCGGGACGTCCTTCGGCGCGTCCAGCTTCGCAGCAGCGGCAGAGACCTCGCCATAGCGGACGGAGCGACCGGATGCCTTATGCGTGATAATGCTCTTCTCGGCGCTGCACTCGGCCGCCGGCACCTTCCATTCGTTCGCAGCCGCCTGGATCAGCATCATGCGCGCCGCAGCACCGCCCTTGCGGACGTAATCATGCGACTCGCGGATGCCGCGGCTGCCGCCGGTCGAGAAATTGCCCCAGACCCGGTTGCGAGCGACGTTCTGGCCCGGTGTCGGATATTCGGTGGCGACCTTCGCCCAGTCACAGTTCAATTCCTCGGCAACGAGCTGGGCGAGGCCGGTCAAGGTACCCTGCCCCATTTCCGAGCGCGCGATGCGGATCACCACCTTGTCGTCCGGATGGACGACGACCCAGGCGTTGATTTCCGGAACACCGCCCTGCTGCGCCAGGGCCGGTATCGAGAAGCCGAAGCTGAAGACGCCGGCGGCAGCAGCTGAACCGGCAAGGACATGGCGGCGTGAGGGACGGAAGTCGCGCGATTGCGTCGAAACAGTCATGATCGCCTCCTCCCTCAACCGCGGGTCAACTGGCCGCCGGCGGCGACATCGAGAATGGCCGCCTTGACGCGCACATAGGTGCCGCAGCGGCAGATATTGGTCATCTCGCTGGCGATATCGGCCTCGGTCGGCTTCGGATTGGCCTGCAGCAGCGCCGCCGCGGTCATGATCATGCCGCTCTGGCAGAAGCCGCATTGTGGCACGTCGTGCTTGATCCAGGCCTGCTGGATCGGATGCGTGCCGTCCGGGGACAGTCCCTCGATCGTGACGATCTTCTGCTCTTCCGTCACAGCGCTGACAGGCAATGCGCAGGAGCGCGTGGCGACGCCGTCGATATGCACCGTGCAGGCGCCACACTGTGCGACACCGCAACCATATTTCGTGCCTGTAAGACCGATCTGTTCGCGAATGACCCAGAGCAGAGGCGTGTCGCCGTCAACCGCGACGTCCAGCGCCCGGCCGTTCACATTCAGCTTCGTCACCGTAAACCCTCCCGGTTCGGTTCAATCAGGACGGCGAGAGAGCCAACGCGCCTCGCCGGAAGCTCCGGCTTGCCCGCATGGCGCGCCGGACCATTTTGAATTGGAACGGATTGAAACTCAGACGCGGCACGCCGCCAATGGGCTTGATCGGCCGATCACGTTTCGTCAGCAGCCGCAAAGATCGAACATATCCCATCGAAATCCGCCGATTCAGGCGAACTTCATGAATCTTGGCACGCAAAGCCGCTTGGGAAAGCGTCGGTCTGCCAATGAGCGATTCACGGATATGTGACCGCTTATGCTATGGCAAAGCCAGCGGCGCGAAGGGAGCGCCGGACGCTGGTCTGGATGCGATGCGTCATTAGCTGAACTTGAAGGCTCGCCTATAACCGGACATTGCGAATGATCGAATGCGCAGCCGCTACGGTTCCCAATCGACCATCGCGAGTGTGTTTCCGCCTAGCTTCTGGAAGGCGCGCTGCCTGCAGGAAAAGACGATGATCTGCTGGTCCCTCGACTGGCGATGCAGCGCGTCGAACATTTTCTCGATGCGATCGTCATCGGAATAGACGAGCGCATCGTCGAAGATGACCGGCGCCGGCCGGCCGTCGCGGGCGAGCAGCCGGGCGAAGGCGAGCCGGGTGAGCACCGAAAGCTGCTCGCGCATGCCGCCACTCAGGCGCTCGACGTCCTCCTCTTGACCGTTGCGGGAGATCCTCTGCGGCAACAGGGTGCGCTCGTCGAACGTGACCGAGACATCGTCGAACAACCCCGGCCGGATCTCACATGCCGGGGATGCCGATGTTCGAGCCACGCTCTACGCGGCCGGGAACGCCATGCTCATGCACTCGATCACCTGGTCGAGTTTGAAGGCCTGGGGCGTCAAACTCATGAAGACGAAGGGTCGCCCGCGCGCCATCGTCGCGGTCGCGCGCAAGATCGCTGCCGTGCTGAACCGCATGCGGGCCGGTGGTACCGAGTTCCGCCTGGGATCGGAGGCTGCGGCATGACCTGACCACAGCTCAACAATCCCGGGCCGGGATCGTGCCACGCGACGACGGGATGAATGAAGCCGAAATGTCTGCTGCTCTTCAAAGCGCGACCAATAGCAAGGCTCTCCAGACCTACTCCGATGCATGCGTACAGCGGCTTCGCTCGATAGAAGCCATCAGACTGCGAAGAGAAGCTGACCCGCGTGAACGAGATACCGGCCCAGACCTGCAATCCGGACTTGACCCATCTGCCCGATTAGAGAAGCAGGCATTCAAACATCGGACCCAAGCGGACGCCGATTATCCGATGCAATGTTCGCGGTAACGGATGCCGAGAGGACGGCTCCAGGACGCGAGCCCGTCTTCAGCAATTGATGCGCGCACGAATGCTATCCGCAATTTTCTCTGCCAGCATGATCGTGGGGATGTTGAGGTTCGCGCGGGGGATCGTCGGCATGATCGAGGCATCGACCACGCGCAAACCCTCCACTCCGTACACCGAGGCGTCGCTTGGGTCGGTCACCGCCTCCCGATCCTGCGGCGCGCCCATGCGGCAGGTGCCGCTGGGATGCCACTGCCCGAAGGCCTTTTCGACGAGATAGCCTTCAAGCGCCTCACTGTCGCCAACGAGCGCCTCCAGCGAGCGGCCGCCGCCGATCATCCTGTGGGCGAACGACTCTCGCAGGAAGGGCAGAGCATCGAGCAACAGGCCGGCTCCCGCTGTCATCGCGTAGTTGCGGGCATTGCGGTGGCCGAGCCGCTTGGCCCAGCCGCCATAGCTCGACGGCACGGGCGCGGTGAGCTGCCCGGCCAGCGGCTCCATCCCGGCGAGGCGCGCCATCAACTGTACCGCACCGGCGAGGCGGGCGCGGTCCGAGGCCTCTGCGAGGAAATCAAAATTCGCGACGGGGACGATCGCTTGGCCGCTTCGCTCCAGCATGACGCGTCCGCGCGAGGCCGGCTTGTTGATCCAGGCGATGAAGGTCCCGATGCGCTCGCCCAAGGGGTGCCAGGCGGACTTGGCGGCGGCCATCATGAACATGTCGGATGCTTGCGATCCCACGCCTGACGAATAGCGCAGCCCGAGATGGATATGGCGGCGCGTCGTGTTCTTCAGCCGCGCCGCCGGGTTCAGCATGGCGGAGACGGAAATGCCCGGATGCTCCTGCAGATTGCGCCCGACACCGGGCAGGTGGTGGCGCGGCTCGATACCAAGCGCACGCAGTTCGGCCGCATCGCCGATGCCCTCGCGCAACAGCAACGCCGGTGATTGCAGGGCGCCGGCGCTGAGGATCACCTGCCGCACGGCGATCTCCTGCACTTCCGGACCTCGCCGCACGCGCAGCCCGGAGACCTTGTTCGCGTCCCAGAGCAGGCCCTGGACGTCGGCCTCGGTAATGATCGTCAGGTTGGGGCGGCGGCGCACCTCGGCCGTGAGGTAGCCGCGGGCCGAAGAGACGCGGTGCTGGCCGTCATTCGAGAGCGTCATCGGAAACACGCCGTCGCCGAACTCGCCGTTCTGATCGCTCAGGCGAGGATAGCCCAGCGCTACGATCGCTTCTTCCGTCGCGGTCGAGAAGCCCGGCCAAAGCGCCCGCGGAATCCGGTGGATCGGGATCGGGCCGTCCTGCCCGTGCAAAGGTCCCGCACAGTCGAGATCGCGTTCGAGCTTGCGGAAATAGGGCAGGACATCGTTCCAGCCCCAGCCCGCTGCGCCCGACGCTTCCCATTCGTCGTAGTCCTCGGGCGTGCCGCGATTGGCGACCTGCCCGTTGATGCTCGACCCGCCGCCCATGATCCGGGCCTGCTCATAGAGGCGGGGCGCGGGGCGGGGTTCCGGCGCGTTGTGGCTCAGCGGGCGGGTGCGCGCCATCAGCGCCGGCCAGTGATTGCGCGGATCGAAGGCGGCGAGGCCCGGATACATGTCCAGGATCGCCGCCGGCTCCTTGCCCGGCTCCACGTCCCGCCCAGCTTCCACCAGCAGTACCTTCGTCCCCGGATCCTCCGAGAGCCGGCTCGCCAGCACGCACCCGGCGCTGCCGGCGCCGACGATGGCGAAGTCGAAGCTCATTCGGCAGCAGTTCCGGCAACATGCTCCAGAAACGCGGCGAGGCCGGCCTCGGCGACCTCGGCGTCCTGCACCGTCGAGCCGGAGCTGACGCCAATCGCGCCGACCACTTCACCACTCTCGGGCAGGGCGAGCGGCAATCCGCCGGCGAGGATCGTCACCCGGCCGTGATGCTGGGTGTTGACGCCGAAACCCGGCGAGCCCGGCTGCGCGGCCTCCCACATGGCTGCAGTCGGGCGACGGGCGCCCGCTGCCGTGAACGCCTTGTTGATCGCGATCTCGATCGCCATGAACTTGGCGCCGTCCATGCGCCGGAAGGCGACGAGATGGCCGGCACCATCCACCACCGCGATGTTCTGCGGCACGCCCATGGCTTCGGCCTTCGCGGCGGCCGCCTCGATCAGGATATGCGCCTCGGCCGCGCCGATATGTCGGGTCAGGTGCATCTCAGCCGATCCAGAAGCCGCCATTGACGTCGAGGGTCGCCCCGGTGAGGTAGGACGCATCGTCCGAGACCAGGAAGGCGACAGCGCGGCCGATCTCGGCGGGGTCGGCGAGCCGGCCCATCGGGATCGCCTGCGTGACCTTCTCACGCATCTCCTGTTTCATATGTGTGCGGATGAGGTCGGTATCGACGACGCCCGGCGCGATCGCATTCACGGTGACACCTGTCTTCGCCATCTGGCGGGCGAGCGTGCGCGCGAAGCCGAGCATCCCCGCCTTTGTCGTCGCGTAGTGGATGCCGCCATTCATCGCGCCCTGATGGGCGACGATCGACGACATGCAGACGATGCGGCCGTGCCCTCGCTCGATCATCCCCGGCAGCACGGCCTTCGAGAACAGGAAGGCGCTCTTCAGATTCACCGCCATGAAGCGGTCCCACTCCTCCTCCTCGAGCTCAAGGATCGGGACGGCGCGGTCCTGCCCGGCATTGTTGACGAGGATGTCGATCCGCCCGAAGGCGGCGATGCCCGCCTCGACGACGTGGCGGACATCGGCAGCGGAAGATGCATCGCCCGGCGCAGCAAGCACGCGATCACCCAGCGCTGCCGCGCGCTGCCGGGCGAGCGTCTCGTCGATGTCGTTCACGACGACAGCGGCACCGCGCGCGGCCAGCGCATCGGCGATGGCGCCGCCAATCCCGCGCCCGGCGCCGGTGACGAGGGCGACGCGCCCGGCGAGCAGGCTCGCGATAGAAGATTCCGGCATGCGGCTTTAGCCTTTCACGGAGCCCTTGGTCAGGCCGGAGACGATCAGGCGGCCGAGCAGGGCGAAGACGACGAGGATGGGCAGGATGGCGAGGGTGGCGGCAGCCGTGAGCGGCCCCCATTCGCGGCCGAAGAAGCCGATGAAGCCATAGATCAATGGCTGGATCGGCCTCAGCCAGGGCGCATCGACCATCACGGAGCCGGCGACGAATTCGTTCCAGGAGCCGACGAAGGCGAGCGTGCCGGCCGCGCCCAAGGCCGGCCGGGCCAGCGGCAGCATGACATGGCGCAGGATGCCGAAGCGGCTGGCGCCGTCGATCACGGCGGCTTCGTCGAGTTCGCGCGGGATGCCCTCGATCGTGCCCTTCACCACCCAGATCGCCATCGGCAACTGATGGGCGGCGTAGATCAGCGGCAGGGCGAAGGGCGTGTTCACCAGCCCGAGCCGAACGAAATAGACATAGTTCGGGATCAGCAGGGCCGCGGCGCCGAGCGAAAGCGGGATGCTCGCGACGATCAGCAGGAACAGGCTCTGCCGGAACGGGAACTCGAAACGGTCGAAGGCATAGGCGGCCGGCAGCGCAAGCGCGAGCGCCAGCACCACCGCGGCGCCTGAATAGGCCAGGCTGATCGTGAAGCTCTGGACGAATCCGGCGGCGAAGACGCGCTCGTAATGCGCGTTTGTCGGCGTGAAGCCGGCGAATTGCGGCGGCGTCGCGAAGATGACGGCTTCCGGCTTTATCGAGGTCAGCACGCCCCAGAACAGAGGCAGCAGATTGACCAGCATCAGTGCCGCGACGGGGAGCAGCACCAGCAGCGCCCAGAACCGATCGATCGGCGGCCGGCCCGGGGCGGCGACCTCTCGCCTGGCTGCCGTGGGAATGGCGAGCGTGCTCATCACGCCTTCCACTTGGTAAAGCGGACATAGGCGATGACCAGCGCGATATTGCCGGCGAACATCAGCAGCGCCAGCGCAGTGGCACCCCCCAGGTCGAAATTGACGAAAGCGCGCTCATAGACCTCGATCGCCAGCACGCGCGTGGCGTCGCCCGGCCCGCCGCCGGTGGTGACGAGCGGCGTCTCGACCGTGTTGATGTTCGACAGCGTCAGCACGATCGCGACGAGGAGCAATGGCGTCTTCAGGAGCGGCAGCGTGATGCGGCGGAAGATCTGCCAGCCATTGGCCCCGTCGATGCGGGCAGCCTCGGTATAGTCGTCAGGGATACCCTTGAGGCCAGCTAGCAGGATGATGACGGCGTAGCCGATGCGCTTCCAGACCGAGATCGCGACGAGCAGCGCCATGGCGCCGGTCGGTGTCGTCAGCGGCTGGAACTCGGTGACGCCAACGGCTTTCAGCGCCCAGGCGGCAAGCCCGATATCGTTGAGGAAGACCCAGCGGAAAAGCAGCGCGGCGACGACGGTCGAGATGATCCAGGGCACGATCACGATCATCTGCGCGACGAAGGCGAAGCGCGGCGCGAGCCGGTTGATCCAGACCGAGAGCGCCAGCGCGATGACGATCGTCACGACGACCGACGCGCCGGTGTGGACGAAGGTGCGGCCTAGCGTCGCCAGCAGTTCCGGCTCGTCGAAAAGCTTCGCGTAGTTGTCGAAGCCGGAGAAACCTGTCGGCGCGCCGTACTGGATGCGTTGCAGGCTGAACCAGCCGCCGTAGAAGACCGGCGCGAACAGGACGAGGCCGAGCAACGCGAAAGCCGGCGCGATATAGCCATAGCTGTTGAGGGAACTGCGCATCTCGCCCCGGTCGGTTGATACGAGCCTGCGGGAGCGGCGGCCTGCGCCGCCCCCGAGCAGCCGGCTAGCGGCCGTTGCGGCGGTTGAAGTCGCGCTCGGCGCGCTCCAGCGCGGCCTGCGGCGTCGCGCCGTTGGTCACGACCTCCTGCGCCGCCTTGTTCAGCGCCTGGCGATAGCCGCCGACGCCGAAATCGATCGGCGCCAGCCAGCCCGCGCTCGCGGAGCCCTTGCCGGCGATGGCGAGGTACTCGTTGGCCGGATCGGCGAAGAAGCTCGCGAGCGCCTTCGGTGTCGAGGCCAGCGCCGGCGTCTGGCCGCCCTTCTCGACCCAGAGCTTGTCGGCCTGCGGTCCGTTCATGAAATCCATGAACTTGCCGGCCAGATCGAGATTCTTGCCCTTCGACCAGGCGGCGACCGCCCAGCCGGCCATGACGGCGGGCGAGTGCGGCTTGCCGTCGACGCCAGGGACCAGCATGAAGCCGATCTTGTCGGCACCCATGCGGGCCTGAAGCGTCGAGAAGCGGACGCTCGCACCGGTGATCATCGCGGCCCGGCCGGCGCTGAACTGTTCATAGACGTCGTCGCTGGTCCAGGTCGTCGCCTGCTTCGACGAGGCTTCCTGCTTCGTCACGAGATCGGTCTGGATCGTCAGCCCCTCGATGCCGGCAGGCGTCGCGAAGCGGGCGCGTCCCTTCTCGTCGAAGAGCGTGCCCTGCTTGGCCAGGAGATAGGAGGTGACGATCTGCGGATCGGGCTGGCTCTCGCTCCAGCCCTGGCCGAAGCCATAGCGGGTGACCGCACCGCTGGAATCCTTGACGGTCAGCTTCTTGGCCGCCTCAGTGAAGGCCGGCCATGTCGTCAGGCTGGCGGCGTCGATGCCGGCTTCCTTGAACAGGTCGCGGCGGTAGAACAGGCCGATATAGTTGCGCGAGGTGAAGAGGCAGTACTGCTTGCCGCCGACATTGCAGAGGTCCCAATAGGGCCCGGCATTGTCCTTGAGCTGGTCGGACGACCATTTGTCGACGAAGACCGACTTGAGATCGGCGAGCGCGCCGGACTTGATCGCCTCGCCGAGCAGGTCGGTGATCACCCAGACGATGTCCGGTGCCGTGCCCTGCTGCGCAGCCGCCATGAATTTCGGCGTCATCTGGTCCCAGACCTGCGTCTCGACCACGACCTTGGCGCCGGGATTGGCCGCCTCGAACGCCGTGATGATCTCGGCCAGTGCCTTTTCGCGGGGCGCATTGCCGGTCGGGTTCAGGAAGGTCCACATCCGGATCGTCTGCGCCTGTGCGCTGGCGATGCCGGCAGTGAGCGAGGCCAGCGCAAGGCCTCCGAGCAGCGTCATGCGCCTCGTCCAACGGCTTACCATGGTCGTTCTCCCCTGTTTGGTTCTTATGATTTGTCCGTTTCGGCGATCGCTTCGCCCTGGGCCGCGATATCGCGCAGCGCCCCGTCCAGCGAGCGGCCGAGATGGAGCCTGATCGCGGTGGCGAGCGCCGTGGCGTCGCGCCCGATCAGGGCATTGATGATGGCGGTGTGCTCGGCGCTCTCGCTGGCGAGGCGAGCCCGCCAGCCATCCAGTCCGCGCTGCACCCAGGCGCCGAGAAGCTGCATCTGGATGCCATGATAGATCGTGGCGAGCAGGCGATTACCGGAGGCCTCGACCAGCGTCTGATGAAACAGGGCGTTGAGTTCGATATGCCGGCGATGCGTCAGGTCGCCCGGCGCATCGAGCGCGCGCTGGATCTCCTCGAGCCGACGCAGGAACGGGCCAGCTTCGCCCCGCATCACCGCCGCGATCGCAAGCTCTCCCGCGTTGAGTTCGAGCCCGAGCCGAACCTGCCAAAGTTCGGCGACATGCCGCGGCGAGGGCGTGCGGATGCGGTAGCCGCGCCTTGGCGTCGCCTCGATGAAGCCCTCGGCTGCAAGCCGCTGCAGGGCCTCGCGCACCGGCGTCAGGCTGACCTCGAAGCGATCGGCCAGCTCCTGCAGGATCAACCGGCGACTGGCGGCGAGATCGCCGAACAGGATGGCCTCGATCAAGCGACGATAGATGCCATCGGCGACGGTTTCGCCCGGGCCTTCCGGCGGATCGACGAGGAAGACGTTGCTGTCACTCGGCTGCATGGCGCGCTCCCCCTGAAGCCGGGCCGAGCGCATAAGCTTCGAGCTGGTCGCGTTTCGGAACGGCACCGTGGCCCGGCAGATCCAGCGCCGTGAAGACCCCGTCCGCATAGCGCAGCGGCTCCTGCGTCAGCTCGTCCCGCAGCGGGTTGAGCAAGCGGTTCGCCTCATACCGCGTGAAGCTTTTGGCAGCGCGGCAGGCATGCAACGCCGCCGAGACGCCGATGGCGGAACCGACACCGTGCGGCGCCAGTGCGAGCCCGTGCTTCGTACACAGCGCATCGACCGCCAGCATGCCGGTGATGCCGCCGGCCCGCGTGATGTTGGGTTGCACGATATCGAGGGCGCCAGCCTCGACGAAGCGGGTGAACTGGGTAATGTCGAACTCGTTCTCGCCGGCCGCGATCGGCACCGGCGAGGCCTTGCGCACCCTGGCCAGCGCATGCGGGTCATCGGGCGCGATCGGCTCCTCCAGCCATGCCACGCCATGCGGCGCGACCGCGCGTGCGACCGCGATGGCCTCGTCGACATCGTACGCCGCGTTGGCGTCCAGCATGATCGGCATGTCGCCGCCGAGCGCCTGCCGCAGCGCGGCGACATGTGCCGCATCGGTCTGCGCGCCACGGCCGACCTTGAGCTTGACGCCATCGAAGCCCTGTTCGGCGAAGGCAGCCGCCCGTTCGGCGGATTCGCCCGGATTCGGCAAGAAGGGCACCGAGCCGACATAGGCGGTGACCGGGCCGGGCTCGGCTCCAAGCAGTCGGCACAGGGGGCGGCCGGCAGCGCGTGCCTTGAGGTCCCAGAGCGCGATATCAACCCCGCTCAACGCTTCCATGGCGGGACCGCGCGTCTGGCCGAGCGCGAAGAAATAGGTCTTGAGGTCGTGCAGTGCGGCCGCCGGCTCGTCGAACTCGATGCCGGCAAGGGCCGGCGCGATCACCGCCTCGATCAGCGAAGAGGCCATGCCGGGATGCGGCAAGCCGAAAGCCTCGCCCCAGCCGCTCTCGCCGTTCTCGCCGACCGCTTCGATCAGCGTCGAGTACTGGCCGCTGCGTTCGATGCGCTGGAAATGGGCGGCCGGCCGCCGCAGGCTCGGCGGCACATGCTCGATGCCGCCATAGATGGCGGCAAACGACGCATGCAGCACGTGGATGCGAATTCCAGCCAGCCTCATCTGGGGGTCTCCATTTTTCATATTTTATAAATTTTGGACTTGGCGCGTGTCAAGAGTCTCCCTTCCTTGACCAGACTAGCTTGGCTGGCGATGAAAGTTAGGCGCGGGGTTGCGATTTTTTGTAAAAACTAATGTCATTCGAGTCGGAAACTCGCGTAACACGAGTGGGGACGCTGGGCGCCATGAGCAGGCGCAAGAGGGCCGCCGAGAAGCAGACCTAAAATCGCCCGCGTCGTGGCACCGTGAAGGGACGGTCTGGCACACTACGTCTGTCGCGCAGGAACGGCCCATCGGACTGGCTGCATTGAAGTCTTTCAACAAGAAGCGACGAGCCGCCAGCGCATGGCCTGGCGTCATGGCAAATTCTCCCGCAACACGATCTCGATGTTCGGCCTTGCCGTGCCCTCGCTGGGCTGGCGGCCCGCCCTGATATTGGCGAAGATGGCAACGCAATCCATCAGCGCAGCCTGCGGATCCTGATTGATCACCGCATCCATGATGCCGTCGATGAGCAGCGCACGTGTTTCCGGCGTCAGCCCATGGCCGATGAAAACGACCTCGCCCTGCCGCCCCGCCTCTTTCAGCGCCCGCGCGATACCCTCCGGGCCTCCTCCGATATTGTAGATCCCGGCGAGATCGGGGTGCTTCGCTAAGAGCATTTTGGTTTGCCGATAATTGCGCGCTTCCTCGTCATGACCTTCGCGCAGACCGACCACTTCGATCCCCGGGTGGAGCTCGTGGAAGAGGTGAAGGAAACCCATCTCGCGCTCCTCATGGGCGCGGTAACTCAGGCTGCCCGCGATCATGCCGACCTTGGCCGGCTTTTGCCCGATAAAGCGGGCCATGAGTTGCCCGGCGGTTCGGCCGGCAGCGCGGTTGTCGAGACCGACATAGGCGACGCGCTTGGTGTTGGCGATATCCGAGATCAGCGTGACGGCGGGAATGCCGCGCCCGGCCAGCCAATCCACCGCCTCGCGAACCGTCGGGTGCTCCAGCGCCATGAAGGCGACCCCTTCGACATCCCGCCCGACATGCCGCAGGTGCTGCGCGAGCAGTTCAGGCTTGAAGCTGTCGATATGGTCGACCCTTGCCCGCATATTGAAAGAGGCGAAGCGTTCCTGTGAATCGATGACCAGCCGGCCCAGACGCGTCAGAAAGCGATTGTTGCCCGAGGGCAGCAGGAAGACGAGGCGCAGAGGCCTGAGCGCCCCGACCGGCAAGGCGGCGTCGAGTACATAGCCGAGTTCGGCCGCCGCCTTCATCACATGCTCGGCCGTTACCTGCCGGACACCCGGTCTGCGGTTTAGCACCCTGTCTACGGTGGCGGTCGAGACTCCGGCGAGGCGAGCGACGTCCGTAACCGTCGCAAGCTCACGACGACGGGACTGCTCGCCGCGCTCCACACTCAGCTCAGCCGCCGGAAAGGTCTGATCAGAAACCATCAAAAGCCATCAAATATTGAGTTTGACGGCCATCATCCGTGGTTTCTATCGTCGGCGCAACAAGACCAAGAGAGATCAATCGATCCCAGCTTCCCAGGGAGGGAATCATGAGTGTTCTCACACGCCGCACGATCCTGCGCAGCTTTGCCGCCGCATCAGCATTGCCCGTTATCGGCGCGCCCATGGTCGCGCGTGCGGCCGAGATCGAGCTCAAATACGGCAACAACCTGCCACTGAGCCATCCGCTCAACATCCGCGCCCAGGAAGCGGCCGAGCGCGTGGCGAAGGAGACGAACGGGAGGGTCGAGATCAAGATCTTCCCGAATAACCAGCTCGGCGGCGATACCGACATGCTGAGCCAGGTCCGCAACGGCGGCATCACCTTCTTCACGCCGTCTGCGCTGGTGATCGCGACGCTGGTTCCGGTCGCCGCGATCAATGCGGTCGGCTTCGCCTTCGCCGATTACGATCAGGTCTGGAAGGCGATGGACGGCAAGCTCGGCGCGCATGTCCGCGAGGCCATCTCGAAGGTTAACCTCTTTGCCTTCGAGAAGATGTGGGACAATGGCTTCCGCCAGATGACCACCTCGGGCAAGGCGATCGAGTCGGCGAAGGAAATGGCCGGCCTCAAGATCCGCGTGCCGGTCAGCCCGCTCTCGATCTCGATGTTCAAGGCGCTCGATGCCGCGCCCGCGAGCCTGCAGTTCTCGGAGGTCTATACCGCGCTGCAGACCAAGGTCGTCGACGCGCAGGAAAACCCGCTGCCGATCATCCAGGTCGCCAAGCTCTTCGAGGTGCAGAAGAGCTGCGCCGTCTCAAACCATATCTGGGACGGGTTCTGGTTCATCGCCAACGGGCGCGCCTGGCGCGGCCTGCCGCCCGACATCCAGTCGATCGTCTCCAATGCGATCAACGATGCCGGCGTCGCCCAGCGCGGCGACATCAAGAAGCTCAACGAGACCGTTCAGGCCGACCTGCAATCGAAGGGCCTCGCCTTCAACAAGACGGACCCGGATTCCTTCCGTGCCAAGCTGCGCGAGGCCGGCTTCTACAAGGAGTGGCAGGAGCGCTTCGGCAAGGACGCCTGGAGCCTGCTCGAAGACGCCGTCGGCAAGCTGGCCTGAGGAATGCGGGCGGGCCTATAAGGCGCCCAACGCATAAGACAGGAAACGCCCCGATGGATGCCCATAGCGCGACCATTCCCGCTGCAGCCATGCCCGCCAACGGGCTTGGCCGCATCGCCGGCCATCTCGACCGCGCCCTCGGGGGCCTGGTCGAGACGATTGCGGCGGTGCTGGTGCTGGTCGAGATCATCATCCTCGGGGCCGGCGTGACCGCGCGCTATGTCTTCCATGCGCCGCTGGTGTGGTCGGACGAGCTCGCCTCGATCCTGTTCCTCTGGCTCTCGATGCTCGGCGCCGTCGTCGCGCTCCGGCGCGGCGAGCATATGCGGATGACCGGCCTGGTCTCCCGCGTCTCACCGCAGACGCGGGCGCTCCTGGAAGCGCTCGCGATCACGGCCTCCATCGCCTTCCTCCTTATGATCATGCCGCATGCGGTCGAATATGCGGAGGAAGAAAACTTCATCGTCACGCCGGCGCTGGAGATCAGCAATGCCTGGCGTGCGGCGGCGATCCCTGTCGGCGTCGGGCTGATGCTGGTTGCGGCCGGCTGCCGCCTGCTGCGCTTTTCGTCGCTAAAACCCGCCCTGCTCGCGATCGGGCTCACCGCGCTGTTCGTGCTGCTGTTCTGGCTCGTCGGCCCGGCGCTGAAGCCGCTCGGCAAGCTCAACCTGATCGTCTTCTTCGTCGGCGTCGTCGCGCTCAACGTCTTCTCCGGCGTGCCGATCGCCTTCTCCTTCGCGCTCGCCACCTTCGGCTATCTCGCCTGCACCACCTCGACGCCGATGCTGGTCATGGTCGGGCGGCTCGACGAAGGCATGAGCCATCTCATCCTGCTCGCAGTGCCGCTCTTCATCTTCCTCGGCGCGCTGATCGAGATGACCGGCATGGCCAAGGCGATGATCCAGTTCCTGGCGAGCCTTCTCGGCCATGTCCGCGGCGGCCTGTCCTATGTGCTGGTCGGTGCGATGTATCTGGTCTCCGGTATCTCGGGCTCGAAGATCGCCGACATGGCCGCGATCGCGCCCGTGCTCTTCCCGGAGATGCAGAAGCGCGGCGCCAAGCCCGGCGACCTCGTCGCCCTGCTCTCGGCGACAGGTGCGCAGACCGAGACAATCCCGCCCTCGATCGTGCTGATCACCATCGGCTCGGTGACGGGCGTCTCGATTGCGGCGCTGTTCACCGGCGGCATGCTGCCGGCCGTGGTGCTGGGCGTGGCGCTCTGTTTCGTCGTCTGGTGGCGCTGCCGGGGCGAGGACCTCAGCAACGTCAAGCGCTTCTCCCGGCGGGAGATCGGCAAGCTCGCACTGATCGCGGCGCCAGCGATCGCCCTTCCCTTCGTCATCCGCGCCGCGGTGGTCGAGGGTGTGGCAACCGCTACGGAAGTCTCGACGATCGGCATCGCCTATGCGGTGCTGGCCGGCATCCTGCTCTATCGCCAGTTCGACTGGCGGCGCCTGCCGAAGATGCTGGTCGAGACGGCCTCGCTAACCGGCGCGATCATCTTCATCATAGGCTGCGCCACGGCCATGGCCTGGGGTCTGACGCAATCCGGCTTCTCGCGCGACCTGGCGCAGGCGATGGCTGCCGTGCCCGGCGGAACCTGGGGCTTCCTCGGCATCTCGATCGTCGCCTTCACGATCCTCGGCAGCGTGCTCGAGGGCATCCCGGCCATCGTGCTCTTCGGGCCGCTGGTGTTCCCGATCGCCAAGCAGGTCGGCGTGCATGAGGTCCATTACGCGATGGTCGTGATCTTCGCGATGGGCATCGGGCTCTTCGCCCCGCCTTTCGGCGTCGGTTATTACGGCGCTTGCGCGATCAGCAAGATCAACCCCGACGAGGGCCTGAAATACATCTGGGGCTACATCCTCGCCCTGCTCCTCGGCCTTCTCGTCGTCGCTGCCGTGCCGTGGATCTCCATCGGCTTCCTTTGATCCCGATAATCAGAAAGCAACGCCCATGAGCCGCTTCTTTGGCCAGATCCGTCAGGCCGGCTATGTCGTCCCGGATATCGAGGCGGCGATGGATTACTGGAGCCGCGTGCTGGGCGTCGGGCCGTTCTTCTACAACCCGAAGGTTCCGATCCGGAACTACCGCTACAAGGGCGAGGCCTACGAGCCGCATAATTCGGTGGCGCTGGCCAATTCCGGCCCGCTCCAGATCGAACTGATCCAGTGCCGCAACACGGTGCCGTCCATGTACAAGGACTTCACCGATGCAGGGCTGACCGGCCTGCAGCATGTCGCCTACTGGACCTCGGATTACGACGCCGACCTGGAGCGGCTCGTCACTGAGGGCTTCAAGCCGGTGATGTCAGGCGAGGTCGGCGAGCGCGGGCGCTTCGTCTATTTCGACACGCACTACCACCCCGGCACGGTGATCGAGCTCTCCGAGGTCGCCGGCCCCAAGGGTGAGATGTTCCGCCTGATCCGCGAGGCTTCCGAGACTTGGGACGGCAAGGACCCGGTGCGGCCCTTCCCGGACCTGAACAAGCTCGCCGCCGCGGCCGGCTGAAGCCACAGGGGTGAAGCGCGTTTTGGTCGGGTTTGACCCGGCCATCTCACATATCAGCGCCTCTGGTCCTGAAATGCTCGGGTTGAGCCGGAGCACGACGTCCTGAAAGACACGCCGATGACCGACGACCGTTTTGAAGCGACCTATCTCGTCGAGACCCCGCTCGATCCGGCGAAGGTCGCCGAGGTCATGGCGGGTGAGCAATCGAGCGGCACCTTCACGCGGGTCGCCGGCGAGACCGACGAGTTGCGCTCGCGCACCCGCGCCGTCGTCACCCGCATCGAGGAACTGGAGAGCGCCGCCGAGCCTTCGCTGCCGAACGCATGGCTCGCCCGCAAGGGCGTGCAGGGGCCATGGCGCCGCGCCCGGATCGCCATCTCCTTCCCTGTCGCCAATGTCGGGGCCAATATTTCGACGCTGGCTTCGATCGTCGCCGGAAATCTCTTCGATCTCGGCGAGGTGACCGGGCTGCGCCTCGAAAACATTGCCATGCCCGCCGGCTACCGCACCCGCTTCCCGCTACCGAAGCAGGGCATCGCGGGCACGCGCGCCCTGACGGGCGTCGCCGCCGGCCCGATGGTCGGCTCGATCATCAAGCCAAATGTCGGCCTTAGCCCGGCGCAAACCGCTGAACTCGTGACCAGGCTCTGCGAGGCGGGACTCGACTTCATCAAGGACGACGAGATTTCGGCCGATCCCGACCATGCCCCGCTGGCGCAGCGCGTGCCGGCGGTGATGAACGCGATCCGCCGCCATCGAGACCGTACCGGAAAGCATGTCATGGTCGCGTTCAACATTACTGACGAGACCGATGCGATGCGCCGCCATGCTGACCTGGTGGCCCGCGAGGGCGGCTCCTGCGTCATGGCGAGCCTGAACTGGTGCGGCTTCTCAGCCATCGAAACCCTGCGCCGCGCGACCGATCTCGCCCTGCACGGCCACCGCAACGGCTACGGCGCCTTCTCGCGCCATCCTCTCCTCGGAATCTCGTTTCAGGCCTATCAGGTGCTATGGCGGCTGGCGGGGGTCGACCACATGCATGTCCATGGCGTGCAGGGAAAGTTCGCCCAGGAGGATGCGGAGGTCGTCGCCTCGGCACGTGACTGCGTGACGCCGCTGGCGGAGAGCATCGACGACCGTGTGCTGCCTGCCTTCTCCTCCGGCCAATGGGCTGGGACCGCTCAGCCGACCTGGGATGCGATCGGTCATGACGACCTGCTTTTCATGGCGGGTGGCGGCATCCTGGCTCATCCCGGTGGACCGGCGGCTGGCGTCACCAGCATTCGTCAGGCCTGGGAGGCCATCGCTAACGGTGTGCCGCTCTCGGAGGCCGCGCGAAGGCTGCCCGAGTTGCAGCAGGCGCTCGATTTCTTCGGCGCCAAGACGGCCTGAGACGCCATGACAAGGCCAAGGCCGCATTACGGCTGGTTCGCAGATGACTTCACCGGCGCGACCGACACGCTCGCGACGCTCGCCGAGCGTGGCTTCCGTGCCCTGCTCTTCCTTGGCGTGCCGACGCCGGCACAGCTCGCAGCGGCCGGGCCGCTCGACGCGGTCGGCATTGCCGGTGCGACACGATCGATGCCATCGACCGAGATAGCGTCGATTCTGGACGAGGCCGGGCGTTTCTTTGCCGAGCTCGGCGTGCAGTTGATGCATTACAAATGCTGTTCGACCTTCGACAGCGCGCCCTATGTCGGAAGCATCGGCGCGGCAGTTGCGGCGCTCAAGCCGCATTTCCCGAATGAACTGGTGCCGATCATCGGTGGCCAGCCGAATCTCGGGCGCTATTGCCTGTTTGGCCATCTCTTCGCTGCGGCGGGCGCCGGCGGCGAGATTCATCGGATCGACCGCCATCCGACGATGAGCCGCCATCCGGTGACGCCGATGGCGGAGGCGGATCTGCGCCGCCATCTCGCAGAGCAGGGGCTAGCGCCAGTCGGTCTCATCGACTACCGCGCGCATGAAATGCAGGGCGAGGCCGCCTCCACTCTCGCGCACCTGCGCGGACAGGGCTCGCGCATCGTGCTCTTTGACGTGTCGCGAGCCGAGGACCTCGTCTCTATCGCCCAAATCTGCCGCGCCCCGCTCGCCGAAGCGCCGATGCTGTTCGTTGGCGCGAGTTCCGTCGCCCATGTGGCGGCCGAACTCGAGAATCAACTTGCCGTTGCGACGCCTGCGCCAGCCATCCGGCAACCCGGGCCGGCCCTGGCGCTTGCCGGTTCTCTCTCGCCCGTGACGCGGGCGCAGGTCGAGGCGGCGAACGGCTTCGCGCGGTTGACGATCGATCCCGCCAGGCTGCTCTCCGAACCGAGCCACGCCGAGAATTTGCGAAAGCAAGCGCTATCGCTGCTCGCAGCCGGCGACACGATGCTGCTTACAGCGGCGCCGGACGGCGTGCCGAAAAGCCCGCGCGCTGTGGCCGAGGCGACGGGTATGTTGCTGCGCGAGGTTATGCGTGAAGCGCGCATCGCCCGGCTTCTCGTCGCCGGCGGCGACACCTCGACGCTGGCGATCGAGGCGCTCGACATCTGGGGCCTGTCCTATCGCGCACCTATGGTGGCAGGCGCACCGCTCTGCCGGGCTCACAGCACGGCGCAGCATCTCGACGGGCTAGAGATCGTACTAAAAGGCGGCCAGATGGGGCCTACCAATTTTTTCGACATGGCGGCCAGCTAAGTCGTTACGGGATCTTGCCCGCCTTTCCCTTGGGCGGATAGCTCCACCCGCAGTCAAGATGTTCGCCCTGCGCCAAGTTCTGCCCTGAGGTCAGACGGCGAACAGATATGCCGGAAAGCGGAGGTTCCGAACGGCAACTGTGGATCGATCGTGTTGAAGAAGTCTGTGCGGTGTCGGCTGTTGATCGAGGCTGAGTGGATCGCTTAGAGGGCGTTCGCCCTCATCCCGCCAGGCCAGGTTCTCGGCCGAGCCGTAGGCGCCGTCTGCGACCAGCTCCTCGGGCCGGGTGGCGAACCTGTCTTGCTTACGCTCGATCATAATGCGCACGGCGCCGACCTCGGCCTGCCGCACGGCCGTGGGCGCCTCGACGTCCATCTTGATTTTCCCACGACATCGCTGGCCTTCGAGAGCCGTGCATGGCGACGGCCTTTAGCCTTTCACGTCGGCGGCCGGATCGAAGTGCTCCCCGCAGGCCTACACGGCAGGGCACGCCTTGCCCGCCGAGGGGCGCGTGCAATCGATCAACGTCCTGTGACGAGCCGCCTGCCCGGCATAATGGGCCGGGTTGCCGCGCAGGAAGGCGAGCTCCGCGGGCTTGATCGTACGCATCTCGCGCGCCGGGCAGCCGGCCCACAGCATCCCCGACCCAACCACCTTTCCCGGAGCCACGACGGCGCCGGCGGCGACGATGGCGCCTGGCTCCACCACGGCGCCGTCCAGCACGATCGCGCCGATCCCGACCATCGCTCCATCGCCGATCCGGCAGCCATGCAACACGGCGCGATGCCCGATCGTGACATCCGACCCGATGATGACCGGTCCCTGCCCGCAGGTGCTGTGGACCACCACGCCGTCCTGGATGTTGCTGCGGTCGCCGATCCGGATCTCCTCCTCGTCGCCCCGCAGCACCGCACCGTACCAGATCGAGCTCTCGGCGCCGATAGAAACACGACCGATCACAACCGCGCCGGGAGCGATGAAGCTCGAACCATGAAGCTCCGGCGCGACGCCATCGAGCGGCGCAATCAGCCCGTGTCGCCCGGCAGCGCTCACCCTCGCCGCCTCAGCCCGAGGATCTCGCGGGTCTCGGCCGGCGTAGCGATCGCATAGCCCATGTTCTCCAGGATGCAGCGCGCCTTTTCCACCAGTTGCCCGTTGGTCGCGAACACGCCGCGCGAGAGATAGAGGTTGTCCTCGAGGCCGACGCGGACATTGCCACCCATCAGGGCGGCCTGCGCCACGATCGGCATCTGGTTGCGCCCGATGCCGAAGGCGGCCCAGACGGCGCCCGGCGGCAGTAGGCCGCGCTGGTAGAGGATCGTCTCGGGATTGCTCGGAGCGCCCCATCTGACGCCGGTGACCATCTGGAACAGCGGCGTCCCTTCGATCAGCCCTTCCGCGATCAATTGCTTGCCGAATTCGATATCGCCGGAGGAGAACACCTCCAGCTCCGGCTTGACCCCGAGCGCTGCGAAGCGCTTCGCCATCGCCCGCAAGGTGCGCGTGGTGTTGAGATAGACGAACTCGGTCTGCCCCTCGATCTGGTTGCCGGTGGTGATGTCGAGCGAGGCGAGCTCCGGCAGGTTGTCGAGGTGCAGCATCCGGTCCGCAGCCGAGGCGACATCGCTCTCGGGCAGCGCCCGGCCTTCATCCTCGGGATCGGGCAGGAAGACCGCGCCCATGCCGCAGGACAGGTTGAGGACGATATCCGTCCCGGTCGCGCGGATGCGGTCGACCACCTCCTTGAACAGGGCCGGATCGCGGCTGCCCTCGCCGGTCTGCGGATTGCGGACATGGATATGGGTAACGCTCGCGCCGGCGGCGGCGGCCTCCAGAGCTGCTGCCGCGATCTGCGCGGGCGTCACCGGCATGGCGGGGTGCTTCCGGTTGAACGGCGCGCCGCCGGTGACGGCGCAGGTCAGGATGATCTTGCGGGAGGTATCCATCTTGGCTCTCTGTCTGACAGGGCGGCGCTCGGTGTCTCTTCACAGCCGGTGGCGGGCGAAAGGCGCGGAAATCCGGGTTCAGGCCGGCGACCACCGCGTGCGTTTCTCGGCGGCCCTGAGACTTGCGACGAGATCCATCAGGCGTCTGTCGCGCCAGCGCTGGCGTTCGCCGATCCGGCCGCGGTCGAGCCGGGCCATGCGATCGGCCTCGATCACGTCGAGGGCGCGGCCGGTCCAGAGCGCCTCGGCATGCTCCACGCCGATGATGCGGCGATAGAGCCCGCCATAGCGCTCGACATAGTCGCGGATGCCGGCCGGCGCGTTGAGCTCCATGGTCTCGAACGGCCCCATGAAGGACCAGCGCAGGCCGAGCCCCTTGGCGATCGCCAGATCGATCTCGCCGGGGCCGGCGACGCCTTCCTCGACGATGCGCAGCGCCTCATGGATCAGCGCGCCCTGCAGGCGGTTGACCACGAATCCGTCCGCCTCGCGCTTCAGCACGATCGGCGACTGGCCGGCCGCGACCATCAGCCCCTCCGTCCGCGCGACGACGGCCGGGTCGGTCCAGGGCGCCGGCACGAGTTGCACCAGCGGGACGAGATAGGGCGGGTTGATCGGGTGCGCGACGAGGCAGCGCTCGCGATGGCGCACGCCGCTGGTGAAGAGCGAGGGCACGAAGGCGGAGGTGGAGCTTGCCAGCACGGTCTCAGGCCCGGTCAGTTCGCCCATGCGCTCGAACAGCGCGGATTTGTCGGGAATCGTCTCCGGCGCGCATTCCTGGACATGGGCGACGCCGGCCAAGGCATTCGCGAGATCGGCGCTCGGCCGGATATGGGCCAGAACCTGCTTTGGAGCGCGGCCCGAAAGCAGGTCGAACTCGGCCATGTCGTCGAGCGCGGCCGCGATCACCTCCAGAGCGGCAGCGAGGATTTCGTCATTGCGGTCGTTGAGATGCACGGGATGGCCGGCCCGGGCGAAGCAGATCGCCCAGGCGACGCCGATGAGCCCGGCTCCCACCACGGCGACGGGAGGACGCTCGGCTGAAGCGCTCGTCATGTCAGCGGCCCTTTCGCGGTTCGATGCCGCACCAGTCGGCGACGAAGAGCGCGACGGTCTTCGTGACCCGGCGCAGGCTTTCCAGATCGACGCATTCGTCGATGCCATGCAGGTTTTCCGAGGTCGGCCCGTAGACCAGCGAGGGGATGCCGGCATTCAGGCCGAGCACGCGGGCATCGGAGCCGAAGGCGATGACGGTCTCGCGCAGCGGCCGGCCGAAGGCCTGCTGATGGGCGTTCTCCAGCGCCGGTCGCACGACCTCGATTCCCCGCGCCAGGAAGCCGGGGAAGCGGTTGCCGCGGAAGCTGATCTGCGGGGGATTGGCCTTGAGAAACGGGTCAGCGGCCGTCGCGGCCTCGATGGCTTCGGTCAGCGCCGCCATCACCTCGGCGGGATCCTGATCTGGATAGGCGGCGAGCCGGCCCGAGAAGGTGCAGAAGCCCGGCGCACTCGACGGCCAGTTGCCGCCCTCGATCTGGCCGATATTCAGCCGGATCGGATGGGGATGGTCGGCATAGGCCGGATGCCGGTTCTCCGGAGCGTTGCAGCGGTCTTCGACCTTCCGCAGCGCTTCCATCAGGATGAAAGCCTTTTCGATGACGTTCGGCGTCCGGCCCTGGAAGCCGGAGGCGTGCGCCGGCGTACCGCGCAGGCGGACATGAAACCAGACGATGCCGATCTGCGTGGTGATCAGGTCCTCCGCGGTCGGCTCCAGCACGAGGGCTGCATCGGCGGTGTAGCCTCTGGCGACGCAGGCTAGCGTGCCGTTGCCGGAGGATTCCTCGTCGACCACGGACTGGACATGGATGCGCCCGAGCGGATCGAAGCCGGCCTTGCGGATGGCCTCGACCCCGAACAAGCCGGCCAGCAGGCCGGCCTTCATGTCGCCGCTGCCGCGGCCATAGAGCTTGCCGTTCGCGATGCGCGGCTCGAAGGGCGGGGTGGTCCAGTCCTCGGGATCGCCGGTCGGGACGACGTCGACATGCCCGTTGAGGATCAGCGACCGGCCGCGGCTGCTATCGGCGTTCAGTGTGCCGACGACGTTGAAGGTCTGGTCGTAGTCGAGCACGGCGGGGCCATAGCCCGGCATGTTCTCAAGCTCGGCGGCGGCAAAGGTCCAACTGTCGACATCGTAGCCGCGGGCACCGAGCTCGGCCGCCATGACCTCCTGGGCCGGCGCCTCGCGGCAGCAGAAGGAGGGCGCGGCGACGAGGCGCTGCGTGACCTTGACCTGTTCGTCGAAACCCGCGTCGACCGCAGCGAGAATGGCCGTCCGTATATCCGCGTTCATGACCGGTTGTCCTGCTGTTGAAGGATGGGATCGGGGGCGCGGCGCCATTGCCGGACACGGTCCGCCAGCGAAGCCAGGCCATTGGGGAAATAGAGGACGGACAGCACGATCAGGCCGCCATAGACCAGCATCCGGTACTGCCCGAGGTCGCGCATCAGCTCGACCGAGACGACAAGAAGGACCGCGCCGACGATCGGCCCGGCAACCGTGCCGATGCCGCCGACGAGTGCCATCGCGATGACCAGCACCATGATGTCGACGCCGAGTACCGAGGAGGGCGTCAGCACGATGATGTAATGGGCATAGAACGCGCCGATCAGGCCGACGATGAAGGCGCTGATGAAGAACAGGGCGATCTTGTAGGCGGCGATGTTGACGCCCAGGCTCTCGGCCGCGTCCTGGCCGTCGCGCATCGCGATCACGCGCATGCCATGGGCCGAGTTGCGGGCGAGAAGTATGCCCGCCGTCACCACGAAGAAGACCAGCCAGGCGAGGTAGAAATAGCCGAGCTTGTAGGCCGGCGTGAACCTGACGAGGCCGATCACCGGCAGGTTCAGCGGATCGAAGCCGGGAATGCCGATCAGGCCGAGTTCGCCGCGTGTGATGCCGCGCAGGTTCGAGACGATGATCCGGACGATCTCGGCGAAGGCCAGCGTGATGATCGCGATATGCGGCACCGACCTGATCCGGAGCACCGGCAGGGCGATCAGCACGCCGGCGACGCTGGTCAGGAGCGCGGCGATCCAGATTGTGATCCAGGGGCTGAGCCCGGCATGGATGGAGAGCAGCGCGGAGCCATAGGCGCCCATGCCGAAGAAGGCGTGGTGGCCGAAGGTCTTCATGCCGCCGAAGCCGGTGACGAGATTCCAGGCCTGCGCGAAGATCGCATAGATCAGCGCGAGGATCATGACGTGCAGCGCATAGCCATTGCGGAAGACGAGCGGCAGCAGGGCGATCGCCAGCATCGCGCTCAGGAAGACGGGCCAGTTCGGGACACGCATCGGGCCGCTCCTAACTCTTGCCCAGAAGGCCGGACGGCCGCAGCCAGATCACCAGGATCACGGTCGCGAAGGCGATCACGTCGCGCCATTCCGACGAGGTCAGCGTGATGCCGATGGCCTCGACGATCCCCAGCACGAAGCCGGCGAGGATGGCGCCCGGAAAGCTGCCGATGCCGCCCATGATGACCACCACGAAACCCTTGAGCAGATGCGGCACGCCGATCCAGGGATTGACCGCGAAGATCGGTGCGAGCACGACTGCGGCGATCGCGGCCAGCCCGCAGCCGATGGCGAAGGTCAGCATGCGGATGCGCTGGACCGGGACGCCGACGACCGCGGCCGCGTCCGGCTGCTGGGCCGTCGCCCGGATCGCCCAGCCGGTGCGGGAGTATTTCAGGAAGAGCGTCATCGAGACGATGACGCTGACGCAGGTCAGGAAGACCAGCACGCGCTGCAATGGCATGGTGATGCCGGCAAAGCCGATGCTGCCGTCGAGGTAATACGGAACCGTCTGGTATTTCTCGCCCCAGAGCAGGAAGGCGATGTTCTGCAGCAGGACGGAGATGCCGAGCGTCACCGCGATGGTCGAGAACTCCCAGCCCTCGCGGTTCATCAGCGGCTGGATCGCAGCGCGGTAGACCAGCGCCGAGAAAGCCGTGACGAGTACGACCGCGCAGATGGCGGCCACCACCAGCGGCAGGCCAAACTGCGTCGAGAAGACGAAGAGCCCGAAGGCCGCGAGCATGAAGAACTCGCCCTGCGCGAAATTCAGGATGCGCTGCGTGCCGTAGATCAGCGCGACGCCGGCGCCGATCAGGGCGTACATCGAGCCGGAGACGAGGCCGTTCAGGATCTGGGTGACGAACAGTTCAGACGACATGGCCATCTCCAGCCTGCCCCGCCGTCTCCATCCCCAGATAGACCTGCCGGATGGTCTCGTTCTCGAGCATGCCCAGCCCCGAGCCTTCGATGACGATGCGGCCGCTTTCGAGCAGGTAGCCCCGGTCGGCCAGCGAGAAGGACAGATGTGCGTTCTGCTCGTTGAAGATCACAGCGATTCCGCGATCCCTCACGGCGCTCATCACATCGGCGATCTGGTCGACGATCTTCGGCGAGAGGCCGAGGAAGGGCTCGTCCATCATCAGGTAGCGCGGCGCGCCCATCAGCCCGCGCGCGATGGCCACCATCTGCTGCTGGCCGCCGGAGAGCTGACCGGCCGCCGCGTTCGCCTTCTCGTCGATCAGCGGGAAGAGCTGCCGGACCCAGGCGAGATTCGCGTCGAACTGGGCGGCCGCCACGGGATGGAAGGCGCCCATGCGCACGTTCTCCATCACGCTCATCGCCGGGAAAAGGCAGCGCCGCTCCATGATCAGGCCGACGCGGCGGGCGAGCATTTCGTGCGTGGGCACGCCGAGCAGCGTCTCGCCATCGAGGGTCACCGCGCCGGAACTCGCCTTCACCAGGCCGATGATCGCCTTCAGAATCGTGCTCTTGCCCGACCCGTTCGGACCCATGATCGCGGCGATCTCGCCCGGCGCAACCTGCAGCGAGACGTTCCAGAGGATCTGGGTGCTGCCGTAATGGACGTTGAGGTTCTCGACCTTAAGCATGCTTGCGCCCCAGATAGAGCGACTGCACCGTAGGATGGCCGACGACCTCCGCCGGCGCACCGGTCACGATCGTCCTGCCGTTGTCGAGGAACATCAGCCGGTCAGCGAGCTGCGAGATCACGCGCATGTTGTGCTCGATGATGACGATCGTCATGCCCTCGCGCTTCAGCCGCACGACAAGCTCGACGAGGCCGGGGATCGCGCTCTGATCGACACCGCCGGTGACCTCGTCCATCAGGAGCAGCTTGGGCTGGGTGGCCAGCGCGCGGGCGAGTTCCAGGCGCTTGCGCTGCCCGGTGCTCAACTGCTTGCCCAGCGTCGTGCGCTTGGCTTCCAGTCCGACGAAGCCGATGTACTGCTGCGCCAGTTCGCGCGCCGTGGCGATCCGGTTGCAGCGGGCGAGCGTGCCGACCATGACGTTCTCCTCGACGGTCAGCTCGGCGAAAGGCTGCGTGATCTGGAAGGTCCGGGCCAGGCCGAGCGCGGCGCGGCGATGTGGCTTGCTGCGGCTGATGTCCCGCCCGAGGAACTCGATGCGGCCGGCGGTCGGCTGGTAGAGCCCGGCGACGGTATTGAACAGGGTGGTCTTGCCGGCGCCGTTGGGGCCGAGCAGGCCCAGGATCTCGCCTGCGGACACCTCGAAACTCGCGTCGCTGACGGCGACCAACCCACCGAATCTCTTGGTCAGGTTGGCGACGCGCAGGATGGTCGTCATCGCTTGAGCTCACCTGTTTCACGTGCGGGGTCCGTGCCGCGCGGAGAACCGCGCGGCTTGTCACTGCGGTGATGCCTCTGTCGGGCCTATTGCGGCTGGTAAGCCGCCGTAGCAGCCGCCGCCGGCCAGATGGCGCGGTGTTCGCCGCCCTGGATCTGGCTGGCCGGAAGGGCGAGATACTCGGAGCCCATCATCGGCGAATGGGTCTTGGGATCGAAGACCCAGCGGCCGAGCATGCATTTGTAGTCGGTCGCCGCCATCGCCGCGTTGAGCTTGTCGAAATCGAGCGTCTTGGCCCGCTTCATGGCGTCGATCATGACGTTGCCGATGCAATAGCCCAGCGCATGGTCCTGGCTGATCTTGACGTTGAGCTCGGTCTGCAACCGTTCGGCAAAAGCCCGGTGTGACGGGTTGTTGGCGGGGTCGTAGATCAGCGGCACGGACAGGAGGCCGTTCTTCTCGTTGCCGGACCCGGCCATGAATTCGGTATAATTGCCGTAGGGCACGGCGATATGCAGGGATTTCAGCCCGCGCTCCTTCAGTTGCTTGACCAGCGCGATGCCGGAATTGGCAGCCGTGAACACGGAAACCACGACATCGGGCTTGCTGGCGGAGAGCTTCGCGAGCTGCGGATAGAAATCCGAATTGCCGACGGGCACGACCTCGGTGCCGCCGCTCTTCCAGCCGGCCGCCGTCAGCAGCTTCAGGATGTCGTCCTGGTTCGAGGCGCCGTAATCGGTATCCTCGACGATGAAGGCGACGGTCTTGCCGCCGAGATTGACTTTGGCGTCCTTTTCGAGCGAGGCGAGCAGGCCCGCGACGGTCGCGGCATAGGCATCCGAATTCCAGCCGGGCTTCCAGACATTGGCGTATTTCTTGGGCTCGGCAGCGATCTTCCGTGCGATCTGGATCGAGACGTTCTGCCCGCTCAGAAAGAGCTTGTCGGGGAAGCTCGGTGCCAGCTCCATCACGGCCAGAGCGACCGAAGAGGCGACGAGGCTGTGGAAGAGCGCATCGACATTGTCGCGCGTCAGCAGCTTCTGGGCTGCCGCGAGCCCGAGCTCCGGCTTGCCCTGGCTGTCCTCGAACAGGAAGGAGATATTGCGCTTCTTTCCGTCGATCTCGACGCCGCCGGCAGCATTGGCTTCCTTTGCGACGATCTCGAAAGCCTGCTTCATCGAAATGCCAAGATTTGCAGCGGGTCCCGATAGCGGTGCGATTGCACCGATACGGACGAGATCTTGCTGGGCGAAAGCCGCCCCTGCCATGGACAAGGCAAAACCTGTGGCCAGCGCCACCTTGCGCAGACTGAACATCGTGCTCCCCTCGTGATTGCGTTCCTCGACGTCTTTTCTTGGATCGCGACTATAGGGGTGCTCGGCACGTTGTCAATCGATCATCGATCATATATGAAAATTGAAAAGAAGGTTGGATCCAGATGCCGTTGAAGACTCCGATCGTCGCCGTGAGCTTGCGCGAGCAGGTCTATAACCAGCTCTGCGAAGCGATCATGCGGGGCGAATACGCGCCGGGAGACGTGCTGAAGATCAGCGCTATCGCGGAGGTCAGCCAGACCAGCCTGGTGCCGGTGCGCGAAGCCATGCAGAATCTCGCCGCCGAAGGCGCCATCGAGATGCTGCATAATCGCTCGGCGCGGATTCCGAAGACGAGCCGCGAGGATTATCGGCAGCTCACGGCGATCCGCATGAACCTCGAAGGCATGGCCGCCGAGGAGGCCGCGGCCAACCTGACCGATGCCGATATCGACTATCTCGTCCATACCAACGCGGGGATGGCCGAAGCCGTCATGGCCCGCGACACCGAGAAGATCCTGCCCTGGAACCGGGAGTTCCATTTCACGATCTATGACCGGGCCCAGTCACCGATTCTGTCGCGGCTCATCAAGACGCTCTGGCTGCGCGCGGGTCCGATCCTCAATGCCAGCCTGACCGGAACGGTGGACGGCATGTCGCTGCATCACACCGGCCTCGCCGAGCACGAGGCGATCATCGAAGCCGCCCGCAACCGCGACGCCGCCGCGCTGAAGGCGAAGATCATGGAAGACATCTTCTGCGCCAGCACCTGGTACGTGAAGTACTACGACTTCGAGCGCATCTGAGGCCGGCCCGATGTAGACGCACGCGCCTTGGCGACGGCACCTGCCGACCGCCACGCAAGGCACCTGTTCGTCCGTGAACGCTTCTCAAGCCGAGAGCTTGCTCCTACGGTCACCGCAGGACAGACGCGGACCCGGCTCAGGAAGGCTTCCATGGCGCGCCATCACTTCGTTCCGACAAGCTACTCGAACGTGCTCGCCACCTTGCCGCCGGTGCTGGAGATCGCCAGCGGCGACAGCGTCGTCACCACCACGCTCGATGCGGCAGGCTTCGGCGGCGATGGTGAGCAGCACGCCCCTCGCGGCAACCCGATGACCGGTCCGTTCTTCGTCACCGGCGCGGAGCCGGGCGACGCGCTGCTCGTCACGATCGAGCGGATGACGCCGAACCGGAAGACCGGCTGGACCTATTCGCCCTTGGCGCCCGGCGTGCTCGACCCCGCAATGCTGCACGAACTGCCGAAGCGCGAGCGCTACGAATGGGCTGTTGATGCGCAGGCCGGCACGGTGAAGCTGCTGGAACCCTCCGCCCGCATCAAGGACTGGAGCTTCCCGCTCGCGCCGATGATGGGCTGCTTCGGCGTCGCGCCTGAGCGCGGCCAGGCGATCTCGACCGCGACCAGCGGCGCCAATGGCGGCAACATGGATTACCGGCTTTTCGGGCCGGGCGCGACCATCGCCTTCCCGGTCTTCGTCGACGGCGCGCTGTTCTTCCTCGGCGACGGCCATGCCTGCCAGGGCGATGGCGAAATCGCCGGCACCGGCGTCGAGACCTCGTTCGAGGTCGAATTCTCCGTGAAGCTCGTCAAGAAGCAGAACCTGCGCTGGCCGCGCTGCGAGACCGAAACCGACCTCCTGGTGATCGCGAGCGGGCGTCCGCTCGACCAGCCCCTGCAATTCGCCACGACGGAACTGCTGCGCTGGGTCGGCGATGCCCTGGGCGTCGACCCGATCGAGGCGAGCCATCTGCTCGGACAGGCGGTGCGCTACGACATCGCCAATGTCTTCAACCCCGCCTATTGCGTCGCCGCCCGGCTGGAGAAAACCGAACTCACCCACGCGATGTCGTTCCGCTCCCGGACCTGAGCGCCTTTCATCGTCCTTCGAAACGCCGACCCAGAAGACCGACCATGCCCACGGATAAAGCTGCCCTGAAAGCCGAACTGCTTCAGGCGATCGATGCACGCCGCGACGAGATCGTCGCATTGCTCAGACGCTTTCTACGTATCAGGAGCGTCAACCCGCCGGGCGATACGCGCGAGGCTGCCGCCTTCGTGCGCGAGTTGCTCGACGCGGCCGGCGTCTCGCATCGCACCGAGGCCTTTGTGCCGGAGATGCCGAACATCATCAGCCGCTGGGAGGCGGGCCAGCCCGGCCGCCATCTCATGCTCAACGGTCATATGGATATCTTCCCGGTCACCAACGAGAAGCTCTGGGACGCCGATATCGTCGACGGCAAGATCATGGGCCGCGGCGCCTCCGACATGAAGACCGGGACGCTCGCCTCGATCCTGGCCTTCTGCCAGCTCTATCCGCATCGCGAAAAGCTCAACGGCGCGCTGTCGCTGACCGTGGTGTCGGACGAGCAGTCTGGCGGGCGCTACGGCACGAAGTACCTGTTCGACGAATTCGGCGACGAGATGGAGGCTGATTGCTGCCTCAATGGCGAACCCAGCGGCCTCGCCAACCTGCGCTTCACCGAGAAGGGCACGCTGCGCTTCTCGCTTTCGGCGAAGAGCATCGGCGGCCATGGCGGCTATGCCCACCGCGCGCGCAACCCGATCGCGGATGTGAGCCGGCTCGTGACCGCGATCTATGACCGCTATCATCTCAAGCTCGCGGAACTGCCGCCCGAGATCGACGCGGTGCTGACCTCGGCCGAGACGACCGCGGCGGCCGATCTCAATCTGGGCAAGGGCGCGGGCGATGTCGCAAGGCGCATCACCGTCAATATCGGCATCCTGCAGGGCGGCCAGAAGGCGACGCAGATCCCGACGCATTGCATCGCCCATCTGGACATGCGCATCCCGATCGGCTCCGACCGCGACGCGATCCGTGCCGATCTCGAAGCGCTCGCCCGTGAGGCCGATTGCGAGATGGTCGTGAACGAGGACCACAGCTATCCGGCGAGTCTGACCGATCCGTTCAGCGAGATGGCCAATATCCTGCGCGGCAATATCCGCGAGTTGCTCGGCCATGACGCGCCGCCGGTGTCGAGCCTCGGCGGCACCGATACGCGCTACTGGCGCTGGCGCGGCGTCCCCGCCCTGATCTGCGGGCCATCGCCGATCAGCATGGGCACCGACGAGGAGCATGTCACCATCGACGAGGCGATCGCGGTGATGAAGCTGCATGTCGCCTGCGCGGTCGACTATCTCGGCTCGACCGGCGCGGCGACGAAGTAGGCTCAGGCTTCGGGGACAGGCGCTTCGGCCGCGAGCAGGCCTTCAGCCTTCAGATCACGCCAGAGCGCGGCCGGCACCGGCCGCGCGACGAGGTCGAGATTGCGCGCGACCTCCTGCGGCGTCACCGCGCCGAGCACGATCGCCGCCACAGCCGGATGAGCTGCACAGAAGGCGAGCGCGGCTTGCGGCAGGGCGACGCCATGGCTGGCGCAGACCGCCTCGATCCGGGCGACACGCGCCAGCACCTTGGGCGGCGCCGGCTTGTAGTTGTAGAAGGCGCCGGGCCTGGCACCCGTCGCGAGGATGCCGGAATTGAAGACGCCGGCGAGCATCACCGCGATCTTCTTCTCCAGTGCCAGCGGCAGGAATTCCGTTAGCGCGCCTTGCTCCAGCAGCGAATAGCGGCCGGCCAGCATCATCACGTCGAAATCCCCTGCGCGGGCGAAGCGCACGCACATCTCGGCTTCGTTGACGCCGACGCCGATCGCCTTGACCGCGCCGGATGCGCGCAGCTTCTCCAGTGCGCGATAGGCACCGTCCATGGCTTCGGTGAAGCGCTGCTCCATCCGGTCGCCATGGGTCCAGACATCGACGTCGTGGATCAGCAGGATATCGATATGATCGGTGCCGAGCCGGAGCAGCGACTGCTCGAAGGAGCGCATCGCGCCGTCATAGGAATAGTCGATCACCGCCGGATGCGGCAGGCCGCCGGCATAGCCCGAGCCGTCGCGCTTCGACTTGCCGGCCTGCATCCAGCGACCGACCTTGGTCGAGACGATGACGCTTTCACGCGGCACGCTGCGCAGCGCGGCCCCGATGCGGTGTTCGGATAGGCCGTGTCCGTAGAGCGGCGAGGTGTCGACGAGATTGATACCGGCCGCGAGCGCGGTGCGGACCGTGTCCTGCGCCGTGACCTCGTCAAGGTGACCATAGAGATCGCCGAGCGGCGCGCCGCCGAAGCCGATCAGGCTGGGGGTGAGGCCCGCGAAAGGACGCCCGCGCGGAACGGGACCCGGTTTCGTCCCGGACCGGGAGGGTTCAGCAGCGTTCGTCATCACAGGTCCGCAAGGCAGGAGGGAGCGGCAGAGTTGCGGATCGCCCGAGGGCGCGCAAGCCCGCCCTCGCCTCAGGCCCCGACCTTGGCGAGCACATCGGCCCGCAGGAAGCGCTCGATGAACAGCATGAACAGCACCGAGGGCACGAGCAGGATCAGCGCCGTGATCGAGGCGACCTGATAATTTCCGCCCATCGCCGCATTGTAGAGCAGCAGCGGCAGGGTCGTGACCTGCGGCACGCCGACGAAGAAGGTGCCGGTGAACTCGTCGAGCGATTCCAGGAAGACGAAGATGCCGCTGGCGATGATGCCCGGCGCCGCCAAGGGCAGCGTCACCGAGAAGAAGGTCTTCAGCGGCGAGGCCCCGATATTACGCGCGGCGAGCTCCAGGTCCTTGTCCACGGCGGCGAAGGCGGCTGCCGCGATCCAGACGGAGTAGACGAGGCCATGCGCGGCATGGACGAGGACGACGGCGAAGACCGTGCCGTTGATGCCGATATTGTAGAAGACGCGGGCGACGTTGATGTAGATCGCGACGGAGGGGAAGGCCTGCGGCAGCAGGAAGAGCACCATGAAGAAGGCGCGCGCCGGCAGCTTGAGCCGCGCCAGCGCGTAGCCTGCGGGGATCGAGAGCGCGAGGGCGAGGAGCACCGTCAGCACCGCAATCCAGACCGAGGTCGCGAGCGAAGCCATGGCGTCGCCCGTCGGGCGGAAGACCTGCTCCCAGTAGCGCGTGCCGTAGACGACCGGCAGCTTGTAGGGCGTGTACCAGCGCTCGGCGACCGACCAGAGCGCCAGGTTGACCAGCGGCCCGATCAGGAAGAAGGCGAAGGCCGCGAGCGCGAAGGCCGCAAGGACCATGCGCAGGCCGGAGGCAACGCGGATCATGGCGTGTTCTCCTTGGCCATGCCGCGCTTGAGATAGATGATCGCAGCGCCAGCCGAGATCAGATAGGTGATGACGCCGAGCGCATTGGCCGTAGCGTAGTCGCCATAGGCGTTGATGCGGAAGGCCATGTCGACGGTCAGCATGGTCGGCTGCGAGCCCGCGACCATCATCGGCACGGAGAGCACCGAGAGCATCGTCACGAAGGAGAGGACGAGCGCGACGAGGAGCTGCGGCATCACCTGCGGCAAGGCGAGCTCGACGAGGACGCGCATCCGCGATGCCCCGAGATTGCGGCCGGCTTCCAGCGTGGCGCGGTCGAGTGAGGCGAGCGCGCCGGCCAAGAGCAGCGCGACGAAGGGCGTCTGCTTCCAGACGAAGGTCGCGATGATGCCGCGCCAGTCCAGATAGCTCACGGCCTGCAGCGGCTCGATCAGGCCGAGCGAGACGAAGCTGTTGTTCATCAAGCCGTTCTTGGCCAGGAAGGTGCGCATGCACTGCGCCGCGACGATGAAAGGGATGAAGAGCGGCCAGCGATAGAGCGCCTTCAGCGTGCCGACGATCCAGCGGTTCTCGCCGAGCGTCAGCGTGCCGGCGATGATGATGGCGGCAAGCCCGGTGAAGAAGCAGGAAGCGAGCACGATGACGACGGTGAAGACGACGTCGCCGGAGTAGAGCTCCCAGGCCTTGCCGAAGGCCTGCAGCGAGAAGCCGCCTTGCGGGCCGGTGAAGGCCGAGATCAGCGAGAAGCAGAGCGGATAGAGGAACAGCGCCGCGACGAGCGCGAGGCCGGGCGCGATCAGCAGCAGGGCGAGATTGCGTTGGGAAAGGGACATTCTGCGCGACCGCTCCTGAAGCTCTGCGCCGTCATCCCGGACAAGCCGCGAAGCGGCGCCGATCCGGGATCCATCGAAGGACTGCGGAGCTCCAGGATGGATCCCGGATCTCCGCTTCACTGCGTCTGGGATGACGGGGAGATTCCCGCATCATCCCGGAAGCGAATGGCTCAGTTCGCGACCTTCTTCTCGTAGCCCTCGAGGATGTCGTTGAAGTAGGGCGCGATCGGGAAGGGCTTGCCGTTCTGGGCGAGCTCGGCCGGGGTGACGTCGGTGAAGAGCTTGTCCCAGGCGGCCTTGTCGAGCTTGCCTTCGAGGTTCTTGGCGTCGATGCCCGGATACCAGTTGAACTTCTTGACGATGCCGTCGGCCTGCACCTGCGGCGAGGTCGCGAGCGCGATGAAGGCCTCGGCCAGCTTCTTCTGGGCCGATTTCTCCGGTACGGCATAGTACATCGGTTGGCCGGGCATGCCGGGCGAGACGAGCTTGAGCTTCATGTTCGGGGGCAGCTTGCCGTCGGCCTGCCAGGAATAGAACATGTCGACCCAGACCGGGCCGATCGCGATCTCGCCCCGGTTCAGCATGTCGAGCGTGCCGGCATTGCCGGGGGTGATGACGGCGTTCTTGTTGAACTCCTTGAGGTCGGCGAAGGCCTTGTCCCAGCTCGTCTTGGTGGCCGCGTCATAGGGGCCCTTCATCAGCTTCTCGGCGTCGCCGCCGAAGGCATAGACCCAACCCGCGACGAAGGAGACACCGGACATGCCGCCCTTGATGCCGTTATAGCCGAACTGCTTCGGGTTCTTCCTGGCCCAGTCGGCGAGTTCCGCGAAGGTCGCCGGCGGCGTCTTGACCATGTCGGCATTGTAGGCGAGCGCGGTCTGCGACTGGAACATCGGGATGACGAAGCCCCCGACATCGGTGCCGAGAGAATTCTTCGCCGCGTCGCCGGTGGCGAGCTTCGCCGTCTCGACATTGCCCGTGTACTTGTTGAGCAGGCCTTCCTTGACCATCTGGCCTGCGGCCTTCTGGTGGATGACGACGACGTCGAAATCGGTCGTGGCCGCGCCCTTCTGGGCGTCGAGCTTCTCGTAGATCTTCTGCGAGCCGGAATCGCCCGGGCCGGTGCCGACCGAGACGACCTTCACGCCGGGATTGGCCTTCTCGAACATCGGCCCGAGATAATCCTTGACGTAGTCGACCATGTTCTGGTCGCCGGCGGAGGCGACGTTGAGTGTCTGCGCGGATAGCGGCGATGCCACGATCAGCGCGGCGAGCGAGCAGGCAAGCGTGAGGATGCGCATGTGTCTGACTCCCTGTCAGGCGGCAATCCCGGCCTCGGTCGCCGGGAAGATGTGGAGGCGCTGCAGCGGAATGCGCAGCCCGACCTTCGTTCCGAGTTCGTGACGGGCGACATCGTCGACCGTAATCTGGCGGCCGGCGGCTTCGACCTTGTAGCGGTAGATGCCACCGGGATAGGCGCGCGCGGCGATGGTGCCGGGCACGACGAGATCGCCGTCGCCAGCCGCCGCGTCATGCGCGTCGAGGCTCGCGACATCGTCGCGGAAATAGGCAAGCGCCTCGCCGTTCGGCAGGGCGGCGGCGGCTTCGCCGGCAAGTGTCGCGCGGGCTGCGCCGGAGGTGACGGACGCCTGGCCCTCGCCGCGATTTACGCTGAGCGGCAGCACGTTCTCGGCACCCATGAAATTGGCGACGAAAGCACTGGCCGGGCGGTCATAGACCTCCTCGGGCGTGCCGACCTGGGCGATGTGGCCGGCCTGCATGATGACCAGCCGGTCGGCCATGGTCATGGCCTCCTCACGGTCATGGGTGACATGGACGGCGGTGAGGCCGAGCCGCTGCTGAATGGCGCGGATCTCGTGACGCATCACCATGCGGATCTTGGCGTCGAGATTGGAGAGCGGCTCATCGAGCAGCAGGATGCCGGGATCGATGGCGAGCGCCCGGCCGAGCGCGACACGCTGGCGCTGGCCGCCGGAGAGCGCCGTGACCTTGCGATCCTCATAGCCGGCAAGGCCGAGGAAATTCAGCATCTCGCCGACCTTGGCGACGATCTCGGCCTTGGACCTGCCGCGCAGCTTGAGGCCGTAGCCGATGTTCTGGAGAACGGTCATATGCGGCCAGAGCGCATAGGACTGGAAGACCATGGCCATGCCGCGCTTTTCCGGCGGCAAGCCAGCGACATCCTTGCCGCCGACGACGATCGAGCCGTCCTCGACCGGAACGAAGCCGGAGAGCGAGCGCAGCAGCGTAGTCTTGCCGCAGCCGGACGAACCGAGAAGCGCGGTGAAACTGCCGGGCGTGAAGTCGAGATCGATGCCGTGCAGCACACGGGTGCCGCCATAGGCGACCTTGAGACCGCGCACGCCGATGGCCGCGCCGCTCCCCGCTCTGGCTTGCGTTTCCGGCTGCAAGGCGCCTACTCCCCCAGTTCTGCTCTTATCGCCTGACAATGGAATATTTCTTCCACAATCGGCTCAGTTGAAATAAACGTTACGCACGGGGCGCAGTCTATGCAAGACCTTTGTGAAAGGCGGATGACAGTGCGGATTCATTCTCTCTGGCTGATGCCGGCGCCTGCCGACGAAGCGCTGCTGGTCGGGATCGTCGGAGATCTGTCCGGCCGTTTCCGCACCCCTCTCTTCGCCCCGCATCTGACATTGCAGGGCGACACCGAGACGACGCCTGCAGAACTCCAACGCGCCATCGCGGCGACCGCCGGAGCAGTCGAAGCGTTTGCGGAACCGGTCTCCGTCGTTGAAGGGAGCGATGCCTATTTCCGCTCGTTCTATGCCCGTTTCGCGGTCTCGCCGGCCCTGGCGAAGCTGAAGCAGGCGCTCGATCCCGAGGGCTTCGCCAGCTTCATGCCGCATGTCTCGCTGCTCTACGGGGAGGTCGAGGCTGCGGCGAAGGCCGCGGCCATCGCCGAGATCAACACCCGCCTCGCCGGCCGCGCCATCCGCTTCGACCGCGTGGGCATCGTGACATCGGGGCAGGACGTGCCGATCGCGGACTGGCGTGTCGTCGCGAGCATCGCGCTGCGTTCGGACTGAGCCTTCGGACTACTCCCCCGTCAGCTCGCGATTCCGGCGGCTGACCTCATCGCTGTAGCGCTTGATCGCGTGCGCCTCGCTGAGGATGCCGACGATGCGGCGGGTCTCGCGATCCGCCACGACCGGCAAGGCCTCGCTTTCGGCCTCCTCGAACAGCTTCAGCGTGTCACGCACCGACATGTCGGCGAGCAGCATCCGGTTCGGGTTGCGCAGGAGATGGCGCACGGTGCGCGGCGCGGGCTCGGCCGCAGCCTCCTCGTCCAGAGCCGGGTCCGGCTCGTAGAGCGCGCCGGGCGGCACCATGCCGGCATAGGCGTCGCCGGGGCCGATCGCGACGAGATAGCTGGTCGAACCCGGCGGGTATTTCAGCCGCGCCTCGGCAATGGAGGCGTCGGCGGCAATCTTCGGCACCTCGAGGCGCATCATGCTGCCGGCCGTGAGATCACGCATCCAGCCGACGTCATGGGCGCCGCGGATGCTCTCGCCGCGCAGATGGAAGCGCCAGGTCGCGAAGGAGAAGCCGAAGAGGCGGCGCGTGACGAGCGAGGCCGCGCCGGCGGCCCCGACCACGGCCAGCGTCAGCTTGAGATCGCCGGTCATCTCGAGCGCCAGCAGCGTCATCGTCATCGGGCCGCCGACGATCGAGACCGCGAGCGAGCTCATCCCCACCAATGCAAACAGCGTCTCGTGTCCGGCGAGGTTCGGGAAGACGAGCGTCAGCACGCCGATGAAGAGGCGCCCGGTCAGCACGCCAAGCAGCAGCGAGGCGAAGAACAGGCCGCCGCGGAAGCCGGAGCCAATCGAGACCGAGGAGGCCAAAGCCTTGGCGATGAGCACCAGCGCGAAGAGCAGCAGGCTGGCTTCCATGCTGAGATAGAGATTGATCGCGCCATGGCCAGCGGAAAACACCGAGGGGTTCCAGACCGCGAGCGCGCCGACGACGAGGCCGCCGAAGGCCGGCCGCAGCCAGGTCGGAATTTGCGAGCGCCTGAAGCCGGCCTCCACGAAGGCGGCGGCGCGCATCACGACGATGCCGACGAGCCCGCAGGCGGCGCCAAGCAGGACGACCAGCGGCAGGTTGGCCATGGTGATCGTGCCGATCGACGGCACCTCGACCGCGAGCAGCGAGGGCGCGAGCAGGCTGTGCGTGACGGTCGCCATGAAGGTCGCGGCCATCACCGGCACGAAGGCGGCGATCGAGTAGCTGCCGAGGATCAGTTCGAAAGCGTAGAAGGCGCCGGTCAGGGGCGCATCGAAGGCCGCGCCGATCGCGCCGCCGGCCGCACAGCCGACCATGAGGCGCATGTCCGCCCGGCGCAGACGCAGGCGTCGGCCGATATGCGAGGCGAGCCCGCTCGCGGCCTGCGTATAGCCGGCTTCGAGTCCGACAGAGGCGCCGGCACCACTGGACCCCATGGTCTGGAGCGCGACGAAGACGCTGTCGCGGAAGGACATGCGCCCGCCATGCAGCGCATTGGCCTCGATCGGATCGATCGGCTGCTTGCGGCGACGGAAGAACAGCCAGGAGGCAAAGCCGATGGCGAGGCCGCCGAGCACCGGGCCGGCGATGGCCCGCCAGGCGGGGATCGTCGTCGTGATCGAGAGGTGCTGGCCACGGGCGAGGCCGAAGATAATTTCATGCAGGAGCTGCGTCGTGAAGGACATCGCCAGCACGACGAGCCCGGCCAGCACACCGACCAGGCAAGCGAGAACCACGATGCCGATCTCGCTGGAGCGGACGAGCGCGCGCCAGCCCTGCGGCGCATCGCCTGTCCCGGCCGGCGGTTCTGTGGCTTTCACGGTGATCACGGCAAGGCCCGTCAGGCTCGTTCGTCACGTCCGTCCGCGGTCGCATATCGAAGCGGCCGGAACAAGACGGCCCGGCCATGGCGGCCCCGCCCCTGCCGCAGGGCGGCTAGGCGATCGGCACGCCAAGCCCGGTCTTGACCCGGTCCATCGCGACGAAGGAGCGGAACTTGCGGATGTTGGGATTGGCGAAGAACAGGCGCCGCGTCAGCGCCTCATAGGCCGCCATGCTCGGCACCAGCACGACCAGCATGAAATCGACTTCGCCGGTGACGTAGTAGCATTGCTGTACTTCGGGCGCGGCGAGGAAGGCGCTCTTGGCCGCGTCGATATCGGGCGCCGTCTCGCTGACCAATTCGACCTCGACGAAAACAGTGATCGGATGGCCGAGCGCGGTGGGATCGACCACCGCGACATTCGCCTTGATCACACCGGTCGCCTCCATCCGGCGAATGCGGCGCTGCACGGCCGGCGCCGACAGGTTGACGCGCTCGCCAATCACCCGCTGCGGTGTGGTGTTGTCCTGCTGGAGGATGGCGAGGATCGCCCGGTCGAAAGCGTCGAGGTCGTGAGCGGTCGGCTCGGCCATGCCTCATCCTGAGAAAGAAACTTGCAAGCGCAGCGGTCAAATCCAGCGCCTTTTTCGCCCGCGATGCAATATCCATTCGGACAACCCAGCCAGACGAGGCCGCCATGTTCCTGCTCAATCATCATCCGGATTACCGCACCGCCCTGCACCCGGAGGATATCGAGACGCTCGGGCCGGCCGGAGCCGATGCGATCGCGGCACATCTGGCCCAGCGGCCGAACCATGTGCCGACGCCGCTGCACAGCCTGCCGGGGCTTGCCGCCGCGCTCGGCATCGGCGCGCTCTTCATCAAGGACGAGGGCCAGCGACTCGGGCTGGGCAGCTTCAAGGCGCTCGGCGGCGCCTATGCAGTAATCCGGCTGGCGCTGGAAGCCGCGTCCGACAAGCTCGGGCGTAAGCTCAGCGATGCCGACATGAACGACCCCTCCGTCCGCGAGGCCGCCGCCGGGATGACCTTCGCCTGCGCGACGGACGGCAACCATGGCCGCTCGGTGGCGCAGGGGGCGCAACTGCTCGGCGCCCAGGCCGTGATCTTCGTGCATAGCGGCGTCAGCGACGAGCGGGTCGCGGCCATCGCCCGCTTCGGCGCCGAGATGGTCCGCGTCGACGGCACCTACGACGATTCCGTGGTCGAGGCGGCGCGCGTCGCGACCGAGCGCGGCTGGACCATCGTCTCCGACACCTCCTGGGAGGGCTATGAGCGTATCCCCGGCCTGGTCATGCAGGGCTATACCGCCATTGCCCGCGAAGGGCTGGCGCAGATGCCGGAGCGGCCGACGCATGTCTTCGTGCAGGCCGGCGTCGGCGGCATCGCCGCCGCGCTCGCCGCGCAGATGCAGACCAGCTTCGGCACCGAGCGGCCGTTCTTCACGGTGGTCGAGCCGTCGCGCGCCGCCTGCATCTTCGAGGCGGCGAAGCGTGGCAAGCCCGGCAAGATTCCGCATGGCGCGCCGACCGTGATGGCGATGCTCGAATGTTACGATCCCTCGCCGCTGGCGCTGCGCGTGCTCTACCGCGCCGCCGATGCCTTCATGACCGCCGAGGATTCCGATGCCGTCGAGGCGATGAACCGCCTGGCACGGCCGACCGCCGGAGACCCCGCCATCGTCGCAGGCGAAAGCGGCGCGGCCGGGCTCGCCGGGCTGCTCGCGGCCCTGCGCGACCCGCAGACCCGTGCGGCGCTGAAGCTCGACGGCAACTCGCGCGTCTTCCTGGTCAATACCGAGGGAGCGACCGACCCGGCGCGTTATGCCGAGCTCGTCGGGCTCAAGCCGGAGGAGGTCGCGTGAGCACGTCGTCCAGCGAGCGCCTGGCGCTCCATTCGCAGAGCCACTCTCCCTACGCTCGCAAGACCATCGTCTTCGCGCATGAGGCCGGCATCGCCGACCGGCTCGCGATCATCGATCAGGAGACGAGCCCGACCAACCGCAACCCCGAAATCTTCGCGGTCAATCCGCTTGGCAAGGTGCCGGTGCTGATCACGCCGGAAGCCGGGGCGATCTTCGATTCGCTGGTGATCTGCGATTATCTCGACGGGCTCCATGGCGGGCGCCGATTGATTCCGGCCGAGGGCAAGGCACGCTGGCAGGCTCTGCGCCTGCATGCCATCGCGCAGGGGCTCTGCGATGCCGGCATCGCCTTGCGCTGGGAGACGCTGCGTCGGCCGGAACACCTGCGCTACCCGCCTCTTCAGGACGGTCAGACGGCCAAGCTCGTGGAGAGCTTCGACGTGCTGGAGCGCAGCGAAAACTTCGACGAGCCTGCTCATATCGGTCATATCGGGCTGGCCACGGCGCTCGCCTGGCTCGAATTCCGCAACCTCCCGGATTTCCGCAACGGGCGGCCACGACTGACACGCTGGTACGAGGCGTTCTCGGAGCGTCCCTCGATGCGGGCGACGGCCTATCACGGCGAAACGCAGGACCGGCCGGCTGCACGGGCCATTGCCGGATGACGCGGTGACGTCGTAGCAGGGCCATGCAGCGCGGCCCTTCCGGCTGCGCGGAGGCCCTGCATGAAGCTTCGTCCCGATACGCTGGCGATGACCGCCGTCCTCGCCATGCTGACGGCGCTGGGGCCCCTCTCGACCGATTTCTACCTGCCATCCCTCCCCGAGATCGCGCGGGTGATGGAGACCGATGTCGCCGGCGCGCAGGCGACGCTCTCCTCCTTCCTGTTCGGCTTCGCCGCCGGACAGATCTTCTGGGGGCCGCTCTCAGACCGGCTGGGTCGCAAACCGATCCTGCTGGCAGGCCTCACCCTGTTCGGACTGGCGACGCTGGCCTGCGCCTTCGCGCCCTCGATCGGCGCGCTGACGCTGGCGCGGGCCTTCCAGGCGCTCGGGGCGTCCGGGCCGATCGTGCTCGGCCGCGCCATGGTGCGCGACCTCTATGACGGCCCGCGCGCCGGGCGCGAGCTCGCGCGCATGGGCATGATCATGGGGCTGGTGCCGGCGATCGCGCCGGTGATCGGCGGCGTGCTGCAGGTCGCCTTCGGCTGGCGCTCGACCTTCCTCGCCTCGCTCGTCTTCGGGCTGGCGCTGGCCGTGGTCATCGTCACCGTGATGCCGGAGACCCTGCGGGTGCGCTCGCCGCAGCCGCTTTCCGTCGTCAGTATCTTCCGGGGCTTCGGGACGCTGCTGCACAACCGCGCCTTCCGTGTCTATGTCGCGCTGACGGCGCTGGCCTATGCCGGGCTCTTCGCCTTCATTTCCGGCTCGTCCTTCGTTCTGATCGGCGTCTACGGGCTGACGCCGATCGCATACGGCTTCTCCTTCGGCTTCGGCGTGCTCGGCTATATCGCCGGCACGATCATCGCGCAGCGGCTGGTCGGGCGGCGCGGCATGGACGGGGTCATCGCCATAGGCGTCGCCTGCCTGGCCGGCGGCGGGCTCGCGATGCTGGTCGGCGTGCTGACAGGCTTCGGCGGGGCGGCCGCGGTCGTCGTGCCGATGGCGCTCTATGCCTGCGGCGTCGGGCTGACCATGCCGCAGGCCCAGGCCTCGGCGATGATGCCCTTCCCGGACCGCGCCGGCGCAGCCTCGTCCTTCAACGGGCTCTGCCAGATGTTGCTCTCGGCCTGCGTCGGGCTGCTGGTCGGCCACCTCTTGAAGAACGCCGCACTGCCCCTGCCGCTGGTGATGTCGGCATTGGGTGTGACCGCGCTCGTCCTGTTCCGCGCATCGCGCGGCATCCGGACGGCGAAGAGCTGATCAGCCGCCGAAGAGCCGCTTTGACGCATCGCGGCTACTCAGCGGGCCACCACCCGATCGAGCACGGGCTTCAAGACCCGGGCAGCGACGAGACAGGCCAGGACCGCGACACCGGCGGAAACGACCGCACCGGCCGTCGCCAACCAGCCTGTCTTGGCATGGGGCAGGCGTGCGAAGACGAGCACGACATAGAAATGCAGCCCGAAGATCGTCAGCGTATCGAGAGAGATCGCCGTCGCAAGACGGCTTGCCGGCAGCAGCGCCGAAACGAGGACGAGAAGCGCTATGCCGGTGAAGGCCGCGAGGTAGAAGCGCCCCGGACCATCGCCGAATTCCGCGCCATTGAGGTTCACCAGGCCGGTCACTCCCGTCAGCCAGACGAGGAGCGCCAGCAGGACCGGAACCGCGATCCAGTTCACGGGAGCGCTGAGCCGGGCCGCAAACCGGGACTCGGGTCCTCCATAGACCCGCCGGAAGAGATAGCCCGCAAGGACGAACGTCGCGCCGATGCCCGCCATTTCCAGGTTCCAGGGCAGCCGTGGCCCGGAATAGAGAAAGCCGAAGGCTGCACAGGCGAGAGCAAGGACCGCACCTAGAGCCAGCGGGATTCGGGTCAGAAGGAAGGCCAGGACCATCGATGTGACGAGGAAGGTGAAATACCAGAGCGGCGCGTTATGGTGGACGAGCCAGCTACCCGTTCCCGCGACGCCATAGAGCGAGCCCGCGATCGCGGGCCAGGGGCTGGGGAGGCTGCCGATGCTGGCGGCGTGCGCCGCCCACCAGATGCCGATGGCGATCACCGAGAAGAAGGCGTATCCGCGCAGATAAAGACCAATGTAGCGGGAGAAGAACCGCTTCGGCGACATCTCGGGAAAGCTCGCAGGGAGGAGAAACCCCGTGACGAAGAGGAAAGCCGGCATGTGAAATGTGTAGATCAGGTCCTTGAACGGCAATCGCGCATAATCATAATGGAAATGCCCCAGAACGACGAGATAGATCGCAATCGCCTTCGCATTGTCGACCCAGATTATCCGCGTCATCCGACAACCCCATCCGCTCTTCACAAAAGGAGCTGCGCTCGCGGGAACCACTCCATACAGAAATCTTCCTAGCGGCTCAGACGAGCTCAAGATAGAGGCTTTTTCTCTCTGAGACCGTATTAGCAAAGCAGGGTCTCAAAAGCCCGATTTCAGGGCCACTACTTACGAGCCGCTTTGGACACCCTTTCCAGGTCGCGGCCCTGACCCGCGACCTCCTCAGGTCTTGCTCCGGCAATCAATTTTGGGATGGCCAGACAGAAATGCCGATTCAACGCTCAGATCTCTGCAAGGTCGAGCCCGGCGCGTCAGCCGAACTCACGCTAGGCCTTGCCGGATCGGCGTAAGATGAAGCGACATAGTCACCGGCTCCCCGGAGCCGGCGCGGACGGCATCGGACCGTCAGGGACCTTGTCGAGAACGCGTGCCATTTCGAGGACGTAGGCGCCCCGGCCGGCGCCAAAGCCGAAGGCTGCGAAGCGCCATCCCGTCTTCTGCATGATGCTGCTGTCCGCGATCGGATGCTTCGCGCAGCGAAGATCTAAGCCTCAGCCGCCGAAGAGCCGCTCGAAGAAATTCTTCTCCTGCGGCGCCGGGCGAACCCAGCCGCTATCGCCCTGGGGCTGGGCCGGCGCGGCCGGGATGCGCGCATCGGCCATCGGCGCACCGTCACCAATCGTCTTCGGCGCGCCCTGCCAGAGGCCGCCCGGCAGCGGAATCGGCTGGGCACCGGCATGGGCCGTCTTCATGTACTTGCCCCAGATTTCGCCGGGCAGGCCCGCGCCGGTGACGCGCTTCATCTTCGAGGCGTCGTCGTTGCCGACCCAGACGGCGGTGACGAGCCTGGCGGTGAAGCCGACGAACCAGGCGTCGCCGTAATCCTGCGTCGTGCCGGACTTGCCGCCGACCTGCCAGCCCGGGATGTTGAACTTGCTGCCGGTGCCGCCGTTCATCACGCCATTGAACATGGTGTTGATCATGGCGAGATATTGCGGCTGGATGACCGGGCCGAGGTTCGCGGCCTTGCGGGCGTAGACGACCTTGCCATTGGTCTGGCGCACCTCGCGGATGACATAGGGCAGTACCGACTGGCCGCCATTGGCGAAGGTCGCATAGGCGGCCGTCAACTCCAGCGGCGTCACCTCCGATGTGCCGAGCGCCAGCGACAGGTTCGGCTGGAGGGCCGAGTTGATGCCGAGGCGCTGAGCCGTGCGGATGACCTCCCTGGGCGTCACCTCCTGGATCAGCCGGGCGGCGACCGTGTTGAGCGAATTCTGCATCGCCGTCGCGAGCGTCACCGGACCGCGATAGTTGCGCGAATAGTTCTCCGGCTCCCAGCCCTTGATCGAGACGGGCGCATCGTCGCGGATGGTGTCGGGCGTCATGCCCTTCTCGAGCGCGGTCAGATAGACGAAGGGCTTGAAGGACGAGCCCGGCTGTCGCCGCGCCGCCGTGGCGCGGTTGAACTGGCTCTTGGTATAATCACGGCCGCCGATCAGCGCGCGGATGGCGCCGTCGGGCGCGAGCGAAACGACCGCGCCCTGCGACGCGTTCAGCTTGGCGCCTTGCGCCGACAGCGCATCGACGAGCGTCGTCTCGGCCGAGGACTGCAGCTTCGAATCGATCGTGGTCAGGACGGTAACGTCACCCTCGACCGCGCCGATGAAATCGTCGAGCACGTCCATGACATAGTCGGCGGCATAGTTGACCGAACCGGCGCCGACCCGCTCCGGCACCTCGGCCGGCGCCGTCAGCGCGGTCTTGGCGGCGGCCTGCGTGATGAAGCCCTGATCGGCCATCGCGGCGATGACGAGCTGGGCGCGCTTCTCGGCCAGATCGGGGTTGCGGTTGGGCGCGAGCCGGGACGGGGCCTGAACGAGACCGGCGAGCATCGCCGCTTCCGCGATCGTCACCGAGCGCGCCGACTTGTTGAAATAGCGCTGCGCAGCAGCCTCGACGCCATAGGCGCCCGAGCCGAAATAGACGCGGTTCAGGTAAAGTTCGAGGATCTGGTCCTTGGTGTAGGTGCGCTCCAGCCAGAGCGCCAGGATCGCCTCCTGGATCTTGCGGGCTGCCGTGCGCTCCTGCGTCAGGAAGAGGTTCTTGGCGAGCTGCTGGGTCAGCGTCGAGCCGCCCTGCGCCACGCCGCGCCCACGCAGATTGGTGACGAGCGCGCGGGTGATGCCGATCGGGTCGATGCCGAAATGCTCGTAGAAGCGCCGGTCCTCGATCGCGACGAAGGCGCGCGGCAGATAGGGCGGTATCTCGCCGATGGTGACGGTGCGCCCACCGGTCTCGCCGCGATTGGCGAGCAGCGAGCCGTCGGCGGCGAGGATCGCGATGTTCGGCGGCCGCTTCGGCACGGTAAGCTGGTCGATCGGCGGCAATTGCGAGGCGTGATAGGCGACGACACCGCCGACGCCGATGAGGCACCAGAGGCCGAACACCATCGTCCAGTAGAACAGGCCGCCCATAAATGTGCGGCGGCCGCGCCGGCCGCGGCGCTTGCCCCCACCTCCTCCGCCACCGCCGCGCTTGTCGCGCTTCGGCGGATTGCGGAGCTGCCGGCTCGGCTCGGGCTGGGCCGGGGCGTTACGGAAGCGGGTCGGGCGATCGTCTGGAGAAAGGCGCATCTCACCGTCCACGTGACGCTCGTCACGCTCATAACCAAAGGAGGGCTCGCGCCGCTCGCCTCGTGCAATCCGGTCGTTCATCCTGCCCCGTTTTCGGCCGCCAAGCCGCCTCGCAATGCGGTCAGGTCACACAGGATTCAAACATGGCGCTTTTAAGGGTTCGTAAAGCGTGCAATGCGGCGAAGGGCCTCGACCCGTCGCGCAAACGTGATCTAACTTGCAAACACGCAAACGGAATCGTCAACAACCGGGATATTGCGCAAACTCGGATCGCTCGCCTAGAACCCGCAAGGACACCAATCCATCCTTCCGGCATCTGAATCAAGGATACCTGCATGCAGTCTCTGTCCCGCTACGCGCCGTACACGCTCGGTCTGCTCCGCATCTTCACCGCGCTGACCTTCATCTCGCACGGCACGCAGAAGCTACTGGGCTTCCCGGCTCCGCCGTCCTGGGGCATGCCGGCCGCGATGTCGCTGCCCTGGATCGCCGGCGTGCTGGAGATCGTCGGCGGCACGCTCGTCCTCGTCGGCTTCCTGACACGCCCGGCCGCCTTCGTCCTCTCGGGCCTGATGGCCGTCGCCTACTGGATGGCGCATGGCTCGAAGGGCTTCTATCCGCTGCTGAACGGCGGCGAGGCTGCGATGCTGTTCAGCTTCATCTTCCTCTACATCGCCACCGCCGGCCCCGGCGCCTTCGCCATCGAGTCCCGCAAGGGCTGAGACTCAGACCTGGCTTGAACAGAAAAGGCCCGCTCCCTCATCGGAAGCGGGCCTTTTTTCATGCCTGGAGCCAAGCGAATCAGACCGCGGCGGAAATCCAGCGCGAGAGATCGCTCTTGGGAGCGGCGCCGACCTTCTGCGAGGCGAGCTTGCCGTCCTTGAACAGCATCAGGGTCGGGATCGAGCGGATGCCGAACTGGGCTGGGATCTGCTGATTCTCGTCGACATTCATCTTGACGATCTTGACCTTGCCGTTGAGCTCGGTCGCGATCTCCTCGAGCGCCGGGCCGATCATGCGGCAGGGGCCGCACCATTCCGCCCAGAAATCCACCACGACCGGCTCGGACGACTTGAGGACATCGGCCTCGAAGCTCGCGTCGGTTACCTTGCTCGTTGCCATGACTGGCCGCCTTTCGGTTTCAATGGGAGGCAATGCCACCCTTCGCCAGCGAAGCTATGAATGCCGCCCCCCTAGGTCAAGGCGCATGCGCCGCAGGGCAGAAGTGAATTCGGCGCCTCACGACCCGCCCGAGACCAGGCTCGCCCCGACATTGATCGCCATGGCCAGGATCGAGGTGTTGAAGATGAAGGTCAGCACCGAATGCGCGAGCACGATGCCCCGCGCCTGGCGCGTGCTCACACCGACATCGGAGGTCTGCGAGGTGCAGCCGATCGTGTAGGAGAAATACAGGAAATCGACATAATCGGGCTCGCCCTTGCCGGGGAAATCAAGGCAGGGCTCGGCCTTGCCGCCGCGATAGTAGATGCCGGCATAGTGCAGCGTGAAGAAGGCGTGCAGCAGTACCCAGGAACACAGGATCGTGACGCCGCCGAGCGCGAGATGAATGCCGCGTTCGCCGGCCGGAATGGTCCCGATGCCGGCAAGCTGGACCGCGATGGCGGCCAGACTTGCGCTCGCCGCAAGGCAGGAGATGACGAGGATGGCGACGGCCCCCTCGTCCTGCTGCTCCGCCCGCGCCCGGATCTCGTCGACCGTCTCGGTGAACATCGTCGTCGCCAGCAGAGCGAGATAGAGGATCGCACCGGCATCCCAGGCGACCAGCAGCCGCGTCGCCCAGCGCCATTCGCCGGGCAGCAGCAGGCTCAGCCCCGCCCCGGCAGACAGTGCGATCAACAGGCGCGGGCGCAGGGACAGGGAATGCGGCACGTATCTCATGGCGTGGGCGCTCCCGCGCTGGTGCCGGCAGCCTCATTGGCCGCCAGCCCGGCGAGCGCCGCATCAAGCCGGCTCGAATCCAGCTCGAAACAGGTCAGGCTTGCCGTATAGATCGCCAGAGCCCGCACCGTTCGTCCCGGATAGATCGCCCGCATCAGCGCGGCATAGGCGGCGAGCTGTGCGATGGTTGTGACCGGAATCGCATCGACCGCCCGCGGTGGCCGGGCCGTGGTCTTGAAGTCCGCGACGATGACACTGTCGGGGGTGACGGCGAGGCGGTCGATCCGCCCGGAGACGGTGCGGGCTTCACCGTCAGGCAAATGGATCGAGCCTGCAACAGGCACTTCCGCAAGCGCATCAGGGGCGAAGAGCCCGGCCAGCGCCGGGGCTGCCAGCAATTGCAGGGCATCAGTGACGATGGTCGCGCGCCGCTCGGTCCGCAGGGCACCACCGCGGGCTTCAGCAAGGGCTTCCGCCGTGGCGAGGCGGCGCATCTCAGGCACGCCCGGCAGGACCTGGAGGAGGAGATGCGCCAATCGGCCGGCCGCCGCGGCTTCGGCAAGGAAAGGACCATCGCCCGGCCGCTCGTCGCCATCGGCGGCCGTCAGCGCGCTCGACGGCTTCAGCGGCGGCAGAGGTTCGGCCTCGCGCACGACCCGTTTGCCCAGCCAATCCGGCACGGTACGGGGCGTGGTTTCACCCTCCGACCGGCCGGCTTCCTCTTCTGCCGATGACGGGGGCGAGACCATGAAGCGCAACGTGGTGTCTTCGCCCTCGCCGATCGGCTGCAGGCCAGCATCCGACTGCATCAGGCCCTGCTCGATCATCGCATACCAGCTTCCGGGCGGTGCCTCGCCTTTGACTTGAGCGCCGCAGACGATCAGTCGATCCTCCGCACGGGTCATCGCGACATAGAGCAGGCGATGATGCTCCTCGACCATCTGCGCGACCACCCCGGCCTTGGCCGCGGCAGTGGCCTGGACATCCTCTGCGGAGGCCGGAGGCCAGAGCGGCACGAGATCGCCTGACGGCGTCGGCACGGCCAGGATTTTCGGCAGGCGCCGCGCACCCGGCTCGACACCGAGATCGGCGAGGATCACGATCTTGGCCTCCAACCCTTTCGAGCCATGCACGGTCATGACGCGAACCTCGCCGGCACTGGCCGAGAGGTCACGCTTCACATCGGCAGCGCTGCCGGCGACATGCTGGAGGAAGCCGGCGAGCGACGGGCCGTAGCGACGCTCGTGGTCGAGCGCGGCATTGAGGAAGGCGTCGAGCGCGTCGCCCGCCTCGGCGCCGAGCCGGGCGAGCGCGAGATTGCGTCCGCCGCCGGGGCCGAGCAAATCGGCGATGAAGCGGAACGGCCCCTGCCGCCCGGCCTGCTGCGTCCAGCGCACGAGCTTCGCCTCGGCAACCGCATAGCGCGGTTCGGTTGCGGCGGCCTCCTGCAAGGCGGCACGCAGCGAGCCCTTGCGGGTGGGCGCGAGGCGCAGGAGGTCGTCGTCGTCGAGATCGATCAACGGCGTCTTGAGCGCGGTCGCCAGCGTCAGGTCGTCATCAGGCAGGAGCAGGGCGCGGCCGAGCACGACGAGATCCTCCACCGCCGGATGCTCGGCGAGCGTCAGCCTGTCGCGGCCGGCGACGGGGACGCCGGCATCCTTGAGCGCCTTGACGATCGCCTCGAACAGCGCGCCGCGCTGGCGCAGCAGGATCATGACGTCGCCGGCCGCGAAGGGATGACCGAGATCGTCGCGGCGGTCGCGATGCCAACGCTGCAAGGTCCCCGCGATGCGCTCGGCGAGCTTCACCGTGCCGCTGCGCCGCTCCGGCGCGTCGACCGGCGTGGTCCAGGCATCGGGCGGCTCGCCGGTGTCATCGGCGGCAAGCGGCCAGATATCGACGGTGCCGGGTGCGCTGCGGCGGACGGTGTCGTGGATTTCCGGGCGCGTCGCGCCGTCGAAGACGAGGCCGCGCGCATGCTCCGGCAGGGCGAAGACGGCATCGACCGCCCGCATGATGTCCGGCGCCGAGCGGAAGGAGGTGTTGAGGCTGATCGCCTCGAAATCCTGCTCCGCCGCCCGGATGCGATTGCCAAGCGCCCGGCGCTCCTCACCGAAGGCCGAGGGGGCAGCGCCCTGGAAGCCATAGATCGACTGCTTCTCGTCACCGACGACGAAGATGGTCCGCGGCTTCGCCCGGAGATCGCCTCCGCCCGTGAACTCCTCGGCGAGCTTGCGCAGGATCGCCCATTGCGCCTCGCCGGTATCCTGCGCCTCGTCGAGCAGGATGTGATCGATGCCGGCATCGAGCTTGTAGAGCACCCAGGCGGCCTCGACCCGCTCCAGCAGCGAACGCGTGCGCGCGATCAGGTCGTCATAATCGAGCAGCGAGCGCAGGCTCTTCTGGCGCTGGTAGGACGCGAGCATGCGCGTCACCAGAAGTGCGAGCGCGGCGCTGCGATCGCGAATCGCGACGGCGTTCAACTGCTCGGAGGCGCCGAGCAGGCAGGTGGCGAGGTTCTCCAACGTCGCCAGCAAGGCACCGTCGAATTCGGATTTGCCCTTGCCGCGGATATTGGCGTTGATGGTGCCGGCCTCGGTGATGAAACCACGGCGGCAGAAAGCGACGGGGTCGCCATCGTCCTGCCCGGCGAGCAGGGTGCGCAGGTTCGCCGCAAAATTCTGGCGGGTGGCGCTGCCGGCCTGAAGTGCCTCGATCAGGGCGTGCAATCCCGGCAGCGAGGCCAGATCATCGCGGAAGCGCGCCCTGATCGCATCGGCCGAGAGGTCGGGCGCGATGTCGAGGAAAGCGGCGATGCCGTCGGTCACCGCGCCGGCATCGCGGGCGCGGCCGTTCTCGTCGCTGAACAGGGCGCGCTGGCGCAAAGCCTCCTGGAACATGGTCTCGAACGAGTCCTGCGCCGCGAGCCTCGCGAGCAGGTCGAGTGCGCGTGCTTCCGGCCCGTTCGGCTCGGCCGCGACGAGGGCGAGCAGTTCGCGCCGCGCCGCGCGCAGCATCTCGGCCTGGGCCAGATCGTCGGCGACCTCGAAGCGCGGCGGCACATTGGCCTCGAAGGGTGCCGCCTGCAGCACGCGGGTGCAGAAGGCGTGGATCGTCTCGATGCGCAGGCCGCCCGGTGTCTCCAGCGCCTGCGCGAAAAGGCGGCGGGCCTTGGCCCGCTCGGCCAGAGTCGGGGAGCGGCCGGTCAGATCGGTCAACGCCTTGGCAAGAGCCTCGTCGGAGAGCGTCGCCCAGGCGCTCAGCGCCTTGAAGATGCGGTTCGCCATGTTGGCGGCCGCGGCCTTCGTATAGGTGATGCAGAGCATCCGGCCGGGCGCGACATCGTCGAGCAGCAGCCTGAGCACGCGGTTGACGAGCACATGGGTCTTGCCTGAGCCGGCATTGGCCGAGACCCAGGCGGAAAGGCCGGGATCGGCAGCCTGCGCCTGGCGCTGGTTGGTCAGTGGCGGGACGATCCAGCCCGGCTTCATGCCTCGCCCCCCTCGTCACCACCGGGCGCGGCCGACCATTCCTTGACGCGGGCCAGGTGATCATAGGGGCTGGCATAGCGGATATAGTCGGGCGCGCGGCGCGAAACGAAGGGCTCGCGGCCGGATCGCAGGCGGTCGAGATATTCCAGAAGGTACTGAAGATGCCGCGCGGCGACATCGGCCAGCGGCTCGTCGTCGTCGAACTTCAGCGGCGTGCTTGTCGCCCAGCCCTTCGGATCGTGATGCAGCTTGACATAAAGCACGTCGTCGACCGGTAGCGGGCCGGCGAGCCCCTTGAAGCCGGCGCGCGCCGCCAGATCGGCTTCCAGAGTCAATTGCGGGGCAAAGCCCTTCTCGACCTGCTTCTTGGAGGGCGGCGCGCCGGTCTTGAAGTCGACGATGCGCAACGACGGCTTGCGCGTCAGCTCGATGCGATCGGCCTTACCGCTCAGGCGGAATTCGCTGCCATCGGCGAGTGGGAAGCTCGCTGCCGTGAAGAGCTCGACGCCGATCTTGGCGATATCGCCGCGGCGCCGCTCGTCCCAGCGGATGAAATGGCCCGCGGTCAGCAGGAAGCGCGGCCACCAGAAGGCCCTGACCTCCGGCACGTCGTCATAGGCGCGGAAGAGCCGGGTGCCGAGCCCGACCAGTTGCCCCTGCGCGTCGGCCGGCAGGCCTTCGGGGTAGGTTTTCGTGAACTCCTCGACGATGCCGTGCAGGAGCTTGCCCCGATCCTGCGCAGTCGGGTCCGCCACGAGATCGTCGAGCGCGTCGAGCTTCAAGATCTTGCGGGCGTGGATCTGGTAGGGGTCGCGATAGAGCGTCTCGACCTCGGTGACGCTGAGCGCAAGCGGCTGGAGATCGCGGGGCGGGCGCGGTGCCGGGCGGCCGATCGGCTTCGCATCGGCGGGCGCGCTGAGCGCGCCGGCCAGGGCCCGCAGCTTCGCGCCTTCCTCCACGGCCTTCGCCCATACCGGCTGCGGCGTCACCGCCTGCAGCCGCTGCCAGAAGCGCGAGGCGATGGTTTCGGACTCGCCGGCCTTGCGCGGACGCGTCAGCGTGACCTCAGGTGCCAGCGCCGCCATGACGAAATCATGCGCGGTCTGGCCGATGCGGCGTTCCGGCGGCGACAAGCCGAGCTCGGCCCGCATCGGCCGGTTAATGAAGGAATCGGTCGTGGTCTGCGGCGGCCAGACGGTCTCGTTCAGGCCGCCGAGCACGACATGGTCGGCCTCCAGCAGGCGCGCTTCGAGCAGGCCCCAGATCGCGACGCGCGGATAGCCGGGCGCCGCACGCTTGACTACGGTCTCCGCCAGCAAGCCGTCGAGGATGGCGACGAAATCCCGCGCCGTGCCGTTCGGCGGCATGACGGCTTCAGCGCCGGCCAGGTCGTCGAAGAGTCCGGAGAGCGCCTCGCCATCCGGCCCGACGAAGGCGAGCGGCGTGCCCGCCTCGTTCGTGCTGAAGGCTGTAACGGCCATGCGTGCCGCCGTGACGACCGCCGCCAGCGTCGGCGTCTCGGCGGCGAAGGCTTCGCGCAAGGCGGCGCTGGCCGCTCCGAGCGCATGCAGCACCTTGGCGGCTGCGGCTTGGTCCTCCGTCGTCAAGCGCTTTCGCGGGCGCGGAACGTGGCCACTCTCGCGAATCGCTTCCCAGTTGCCGAGAGCAACCTCCAGCCCCGGCATTCCGCGGCCGACCGTCAGGCCACGCCATGTCCCGATGTCGAGCGCAGCGGCACCCCGTGCCAGCACATCCCGGCCGAGGCCCAGCCGGCAGAGCGGATGGGCCAGCAGCGGTACGAGCGCGACTGGCGCCATCTCCGCCAGCATCGCCTCCAGGATCAGGCGCAGCAGCGAACCGGCCGGCCAGCGGCCGAGCGGCAGGCCGGCGGAATCGTCGACCTCGACGCCCCAGCGTTTCAGTTCGACGGCGACGCGCTCGGCGAGACCGCGATCGGGCGTCACCAGCGCGGCATGGGCGCCAGGCCGTTCCAGCGTCTCGCGCAGGGCAATGGCGACGATCAGTGCCTCCTCGCGCTCGTCGGCGGCCTCGACGACGCGCAGGCCCTTGAAGCCCTCGGCCGCCATAGCTTCCGGAACACGCGTGCCGACATCGGACCAGAGTTCGGTGACCGAGGCCGGCAGCATCGCCTCGCGCAGCAGCGCCGCCCGCGCGCCGCTCGCAGCATCGGGCTGCGAGAGTTCGCGGACGTCGTCGCGGACGGCTTCGAGCACATCCATCAGATGATGCAAGGCCGCTTGAGGGTGGGAGGGGGCGGGCTCCCTTGCGATCGCATCCCAGGCGCGCTGCTCCAGCCCGAGGTCGATGGCGGGGAGGACCACGGCGCCGTTCGGCAAGCACGCGATGGCCGCGAGCAGGCGCGCCGTCGCAGGCACCGTGCCGGTCGAACCGGCGGCGATGATCGGCCCTATGGCACCGCCATCGAGCAGTCTGTCGCGCTCGGCCGCAAGCATGCGGTTGCGGAAGGCGGCCGGGTCGCAGGCGCCGCGCTCGGTCAGAATCTCGGGCCAGGCCTCGCCGAGGATGGCGAGAAAGCCGGCATTGAGCTGCCAGACGCGATCGAAACGGGCAGCATCGAGCGAAGCCAGCCGCTCGACCGAGACTCCCTCCGTCTGCATCTGGTCGAGCAAGGAGGCGAGGTCGCCGGCGAGCCCATAGGCTTCAGCCAGCGTCGCCGGGACCAGCGACGGCTCGCCGGGGTCGAGCCGGAGATGTTTGCGATTGGCGGTCCGGCCCCAGGCATCCACCAGGCGCGTCAGCAGCATGCGGCGTTCGAGCGGTGCGATCGGGGCGGCACGTTCCTGCGCCCAAGCTCCGGCACCGATCAGCGCCGTCTCGGCCTCGTCGACATCGCCGAGCGGGACGATGCGCGGCAGGAGGAGCGGCTTGCCGCCGAGCTTGCCGGCGAGGATCGCGGCGAAAGCGCGGGCGGCGCGGCGCGTCGGCAGGTAGAGCGTCGTCCGCGCCATCGCGGCGGGATCGGCGGGGTCATGGACCGGCCCCAACCGGCCATCCAGCATCGCCTGCGCCAGCACCTCCAGGAAGGGCGCGCCGGCCGGGATGCTGAACAGGTTGATCTCAGGCATCGACCGGCTGGGTGGCAGCGAAAGCGGCCTCGGCCGGCGCAATCGCCTCCGGCCGGTCGACATGCAGCCAGCGACCTTCGAGGACATGGCCGAAGAGCCGTCCGCGGGCGATGGCGCGGTCGAAGAGCAGGTTGAACGAGAACGAGGCCGGCGTATCCGCGAAGAAGTCCGGCGTCACGATCGCGATGCCGGCATAGACGTAAGGCGTGCTCGCCGCCGCGCCACGGCGCGTCAGGCGGCCGGCTTCGTCGCGCAAGAAATCGCCGGGGCCGTTGAAGCCGACGCTGCTCTCGCGCTCCGCCAGCAGCAACAGCATGTCCATCTTGTCGCCGTCCCAGGCTGCCGCCATCGCGCCGAAATTGGAGATGCCTCGCTCGCTCCAGAGCGAATCCGAGTTGACGCTGAAGAACGGCCCGTCGCCGAGCAACGGCAGGGCCTTCTTGGCGCCGCCGCCGGTCTCGAGCAGTTCACCCCGCTCGTCGGAGATCACGATGCGAGGCTGCGCCCGGCCGGCGAGATGCGCCTCGACCTGCCCGGCGAGGTGATGGACATTGACGACCGCCTCCTCAACGCCGGCCTCAGCGAGGCGGTCGAGCGCATGGTCGAGCATCGCCTTGCCGCCGATCTTCACCAGCGGCTTGGGCAATGTATCGGTGATCGGGCGCATGCGCTGCCCGAGGCCGGCCGCCAGCACGATCGCCCGGCGGATCGGCGGCGAAACGGTTGTGGTCACGCGAATCTCCGTGTCGATCTGTCTGAGCTTAATCTGCCGCTTCGGTCTCGAACAGCTTCGGCATATGCGCCTGATACCAGGCCTTCAGCTCTTCGAGGGCGGGGTGGTCGAGATTGCGGCGCAGATAGCCCTCGATCCGCGGCAGGTGCTTCAGGTAGTCCGGCTTGCCGTCGCGCTTGTCGAGGCGGGCGAAGATGCCGGCGATCTTGGTGTTGCGCTGCGCGCCGAGGATCGCATAGGCACGGGCGAAATCGGCCAGATCGAAATCCGGCGTGCCGGCCCGGCGCGCCGCGCCGTAGGCCGCAAGCAGCCTGAGTTCCAGCGAAGCCGGCACGTCGACGCGCGCATCCTGGCCGAGCGAGGCGAGGTCGTAGGCAGGGTGGCCGAGCACCGCGTCCTGGAAATCGATCAGGCCGAGCTTGGCATGGCCTTCGCGTCCTTCGAGCCAGATCAGGTTCGGCGAGTGGTAGTCGCGTAGTGTCCAGGTCACCGGCTGGGCCAGGATCTCGTCGAAAAGCTTGCTCCAGATCCGGGCGAACTCAGCCTGCGTCACGGCCGGCAACGTCACACCGGCGATATGCGGCGCATACCATTCCAGGATCAATTCGGTCTCGATCGCCATGGCCTGGCGGTCATATTCGGGGATCGCGTGGTCGCGCCCCTCTGCCACCGGCAGGATCGCGGGCAAGGTGTGGCGGTGGAGGTCGGCGAGCAGCCGTGCCGCAGCCTCGTAGCGCTCGGCGACCGGCCGGCGCTCGGCGTCGATCACGCCCTCGTTGCCGAGATTCTCGATCACCAACAGGCCGGTGTTGAGGTCCTCGGCGAGGATCTCCGGCGCCGAGTAGCCGAGCGAGCGCAGGCCGCGATCCATCGCGACGAAGGCCTCGACATTCTCGGCGAGATGGGCGAGCGCGCTATAGGGCTTGCCGAGACGGATCGGCGGGCCGTCCGGGCGCGGCGGCGAGATCATCAGCACCGCCGTCTCGCCGTTCGGCCGGGTCAGGCGCTCATAGGCGCGCGTCGAGGCGTCGCCGAGCATGAAGTCGCGGCGGGCCTCGCCCCATCCGGCGGCATCGACGAGCCGGCGCGACGCGACCGCGATGGCCACACGCTGCTTCCAGAGCACGCCGCCCGAGAGGTCGGCGATGCGGCCGGTCTCGGGATTGTCGGGGTCGACGTCGAGCACGATGTCGAGGCGGCGCCCGGCGGGCAGGCGCGAGCCCGCACGGTCCGGCCATTCGACCAGGAGGATCAGGCGATCGATATCCTCGACCAACCCGATATCGTCGAGCTCGTCGGGGGAGCGTACGCGATAGAGATCGGCATGCAGCACCGTGCCATGCCCGGTCTCGTAACTCTGGACCAGCGTGAAGGTCGGGCTCGGCGCTTCCAGGGCCGGATCATCAGCGAGCTCGCGCAAGATGGCGCGGGCCAGCAACGACTTGCCGGAGCCGAGATGGCCGGAGAGCGCGACGATGTCGCCGGGCTTCAGGATGGCAGCGATATCGGCGGCGAGGCGCAGCGTCGCCGCCTCGTCCGCCAGCAGAAGCCGGTGCGTGCCGGCCTTGCGGGCTTCTTCCGTCATTCGGCGGCATCCGAGAGCGGCACGCCCTGTGCCGGGAAGACGGCCGTCACCCGCGTGCCGCGGCCGGGCGCGGAATCGAGTTCGACATGGCCGCCATGGAGCTCGACGATCGAGCGGACGATGGAGAGGCCGAGGCCCACGCCGCGGTGGCTGGAGCCGAGCGAATGGCTCTCGAAGCGCTCGAATACCTTCTCCACGACCTCGGCCGGGATGCCGCGGCCCTGGTCGGCGACAGTGATGCGGATGTCGCCGCCGGTGCGCGTCGCATTCACCGTGACGGTCTGGCCGGGAGAGGAGAAGCCGATGGCGTTGGAGAGGAGGTTGAAGAGCACCTGGCGCAGGCGCTTGCCGTCGGCACGCAGCGGGCCGGTGCGGGCGTCGATCTCGACCTTGAGCTCGAGCTTGCTGTCGGTCAGCCGGTCCTGCAGCCCTGAAGCCGCCTGCGCGATGGCATCGGCGACATCGACATCCTGAATCTCCAGCGTCAGCGCGCCGTTATCGATCGTGGCGAGGTCGAGGATGTCGTTGATGATGGCGAGCAGCGCGCCCGACGAGCGCACGATATGGGAGGTGTAGTCGCGCTGCTTCTCATTGAGCGCGCCGACCGTCTCGGTGCCGAGCAGTTGCGCGAAACCGATGATGTTGGTCAGCGGCGAACGCAATTCGTAGGAGACGTGGTGGACGAAATCCTCGCGCAAACGCGAGATCGTCTCCAGCGCCTCGTTCTTCTCGGTCAGCGCCCGCTCGACATTCACGCTTGCCGTGACATCGGCGAAGGAGATCAGCGTCGCGCCGTCCGGCAAAGGCGCGGCAGCCATGTCGAGCACCGTGCCGTCGCGCCGCTCGATGCGGCTGCTGTAATCCTCGCGGGCATCGCGCACGCCGGTGACGACGCTGTGCAACTCGCTCCACACCTCGTCCTGCGGGAAGAGCGGCTTGCAGAGCCTGATGACCTCGTCGATATGCGGCGCGCTCGCCGCGAGATCGCCGCCCTGGATGCGCCATGACTGGGCGAAGGCCGGGTTGGAGAGCTTCAGCCGCCCGTCCGAGCCGAACACGGCGACGCCTTCGCGCAATGAATCCAGCGTCTCGCGCTGGGTGCGGGAGAGGGCATTGAAGCGCGATTCCAGCGTGAAGCGCTCGGTGACGTCGTCATAGAGATAGGTGACGCCGCCCTGCGGATTGGGGCTGGCGACGACATGGATCGTGCGGCCGTCCGGCAGGTACCACCAGTCCTCGCTGGCCCGCGTCGCGGTATAGGCCGCCTGCGCCGCCGCCTTCCAGCTCCGGTAGTCGCCGAGCTCGGGCAGGCGCCGCTCGGCGCGCAGCTTGTCGAGGATCTCGCCATCGGTCGGCTGGCCGTCGAGGAAGCCCGCCTCCAGCGACCAGAGCGCATCGAAGCCGGAATTGCGATAGACGAGGCGCTGGGCACCGTCGAAGACCGCGACCGCGGTTTTGAGGCGTTCGAGCGTGCGGACATGGGCGTCCATCTGGCGCTGGAGATCGGCGCGGATCGCCTCCAGCTCGCTCATGTCGATGGCGAAGCCGGCATAGCCGGTCGCGGTCGGCAATTCCATGATGTCGAGCGTGCGCCGCTGGCCCGAGACCACGGCTGGCGCCCGCAGGGCGAAGGTCGCGCCTTCGCGCCGTGCCCGCGCGGCGGCATCGCGCTCGGTGCGATCCAGCAGTTCGAGCCCGCCCTTCGTAACGACAGCCATGTCGGCCGCCTCGACGGCGCGGGCATAGGCGGCGTTGACCCAGGTCAGGCGGCCATCGGCATTGCGCATCCAGGCCGGATGCGGCAGCCCGGCAAGCAGGCTGGACAGGGCCGCATGGCCCGCCGTCACCCGCTCGAGCTCCCCGCGCAAGGTCATGACCTCGGCCCGCTCGCCCGTCACCTCGCGAAAGCGGATCACCGCTCGCCCGGCGACGGGGCGCCCCTCGATATCGATGAAGGGGCCTGCCTTGCTGCGCAGCGTCAGGTTGAATGCCTCGCCGCGCTGCTTCAGCGCATCGGTCGCCAGCTCCAGGCGCTTGGCATCGGCCGGCGGCGCCCAGCTTCCATAGGCCAGCGCAAGCGCCGCACCGGGCGCGCCGAGGAAGCCGCTGTCGCCCTCGAAGACGGGCTCGGCATCACGGCCCTTCCAGCTCACCACCACCTGCGGATCGGCCGCGAGCAGGATCGATAGCCGCTCCTGGTGGCTGCGTGCCGCCTCGAGGTCGGCTGCAAGCTTGGCCTCGCGCTTCTGCCAGCGCGTCCGCTCGCGCACATAGATCAACGAAGTCGTCGTGGCGAAGACGGTCAGGCCCGCCAGGATCAGCGACAAGCCGCCGGAACTCATGGTGTCGAAGGGGACGGGCCATTCGCTGCGGGCCATGGTCGGGACGGCAGCCGAGGCTGCCGCCAGCCCCGGCAACATCGCGCGCGGACGCCAGCCGCCATCTCGCCCCTGTCGCCTCGCCCGTGCCATTCCGCTTCCGTCGTCTCTCCGGCGGCAGGAGCCGCCTCGTTCATCGGGCCCGTCGGAATCAGCCGGGGGAGCTGGCAGGGCTGCCATCTCCGGAGGGGCCGATCCACGCTCGCCACCACGCCAATCACATCAGAGCTTTCGACCCGGCCCGCGCATCGCGGCAGCCGAATCAGTCCCACTCTAATCATCGGTGGAGTCCGTCAGGAAGTGCTTAATGACCGGTAAATCGTTCGATTTTCCGGACAATCCGGCCTAAAGCCAGAGAATATCAATCAGTAGACGCCCCACACCTTGTCGACACAAATTGTAGTGTCGTCAGCAGTGATTCCCGGAAGGCACAGCCATAAAAAAAGGCCCGGCGGATGCCGGGCCCTGTGATCGTCAGCGCCTGAGGGCGATGTCAGTAGCGGTAGTGCTCGGGCTTGAACGGGCCGGCCTGCGGCACGCCGATATATTTCGCCTGAGCGTCGTTGAGCTTGGTGAGCTTGGCGCCTACCTTGGCGAGGTGGAGCGCGGCGACCTTCTCGTCGAGATGCTTCGGCAGGGTGTAGACGTTGTTCTGGTAGTTCGCGTGGTGGTTCCAGAGCTCGATCTGGGCGAGCGTCTGGTTCGAGAACGAGCAGGACATCACGAAGGACGGGTGGCCCGTGGCGTTGCCGAGGTTCACGAGGCGGCCTTCCGAGAGCAGGATGATGCGCTTGCCATCGGGGAACTCGATCTCGTCGACCTGCGGCTTGACGTTGTCCCACTTGAAGTTCTTCAGGCCGGCGACCTGAATTTCCGAGTCGAAATGGCCGATATTGCAGACGATGGCGCGGTGCTTCATCGCGCGCATGTGGTCGACGGTGATGACGTCGAGATTGCCCGTCGCCGTGCAGAAGATGTCGCCGCGCGGGGCAGCGTCTTCCATGGTCACGACCTCGTAGCCTTCCATCGCCGCCTGCAGGGCGCAGATCGGGTCGATCTCGGTGACGAGCACGCGGCAGCCGGCCTGGCGCAGCGAGGCGGCCGAGCCCTTGCCGACGTCGCCATAGCCGGCGACGACCGCGACCTTGCCCGACATCATGACATCGGTACCGCGGCGGATGGCGTCGACCAGCGACTCGCGGCAGCCATAGAGGTTGTCGAATTTCGACTTGGTGACCGAGTCGTTGACGTTGATCGCCGGGAACGGCAGGCGGCTGGCCTTGGCCAGTTCGTAAAGGCGGTGAACGCCGGTGGTGGTCTCCTCGGAGACGCCCTTGATCGCGGCGCGGGTCTTGGTGAACCAGCCCGGATTGGCCTTGAGCTGGCGCTTGATCAGCGCGAAGAAGATCGTCTCTTCCTCGTTGCCCGGCTTGTCGAGGAACTCGGCCTTGCCGGCTTCAGCCTCGGCGCCGAGGATGATCAGCATGGTCAGGTCGCCGCCATCGTCGAGGATCATGTTCGGCGTGCCGCCGTCGCCCCAGGTCGCGGTCTTCAGCACGTACTCCCAGTACTCCTCCAGTGTCTCGCCCTTGATGGCAAAGACGGGAGTGCCGGACGCGGCGATCGCGGCGGCAGCGTGGTCCTGGGTCGAGAAGATGTTGCAGGACGACCAGCGCACGTCGGCGCCGAGATCCTTGAGCGTCTCGATCAGCACCGCGGTCTGGATGGTCATGTGCAGGCAGCCGGCGATGCGGGCGCCCTTGAGCGGGTTCTTGCCCTTGTGCTCGGCGCGGACAGCCATCAGGCCCGGCATCTCGTCCTGCGCCATGTTGATTTCCTTGCGGCCGTAATCCGCAAGCGAGATATCCTTGACGATGTAATCCGACACGGGGGGCTCCAATCGCTCAACCTGAATGATGGCGCGCTCTCTACCAGCGCCCGGAACGAAAGGCAATCAAAGATATAAAGATGTCTTTATATGCGAGTTGAGCCGACGCGAAACGCGGTCAAGCGGCAACCAGCTTCGACAAATCGGCCCCGCTCGCGAGGTGCTCGGTCGCATCCAGAATCTCGACCGCAATGATCCTGCCATCTGCGTCATAGTCGAAGATGATGCCGGGACGCACTTCCTCGCTGTCGCTCACCGGTCCATCGGCGAACCGGAGGTAGAGGGCGTCAATCTCGGTATCGTAGTGGGTCTTCATCGTCTCTCGATGCTGCGTTCGCGCAGCATCTCTTTGGCGTGCTCGGAATAAACAAATTGCTCCACCCGCTCGGCCATCGACACCCCTTCACTCGAACCGCCTTAGCTCGCACCCTGCACAGCAAAGGTTGAGGTATCGAATTTCAAGGTCAGAGCCGACCGGTAAACCGTATCAGGTTTACTCTCCCTCGCCGAACTTGTCGGCGATCAGCGCCGCGAGGGCGTCGAGCGCGGGTTTCGCTTCCGCGCCCTTGGCGACGATGGTGATGGTCGAGCCGATGCCGGCGCCGAGCGTCAGGACGCCCATGATCGAGGTCGCGCCCACCGTCTCGCCGCAGCGGCTGACCGTGATGTCGGCCTCGTAGCGGGCGGCGCATTGCACGAATTTCGCGGTGGCGCGGGCGTGCAAGCCCTTCTTGTTGACGATCTCGAACTCGCCGTAGAGGGCCCCGTTGGGAATTTCGATTTCGGGGCAGTCGCAGTCTTCGTCCATCCTGCCCCTCTCGCGGCGCGGTTACTTGCCGGCCAGCACGCGGCTGGCGACCGTGATGTACTTTCGCCCCGCATCCTGCGCGCTGGTGACGGCTTCGTCGAGGGTCTTTTCCTCGCGCACGCTGGCTAGCTTGATCAGCATCGGCAGGTTCACGCCGGCGACGACGTCGATGCGGCCGGGCTCCATCACCGAGATCGCCAGGTTCGATGGCGTGCCGCCGAACATGTCGGTGAGGATGATGACGCCGCCGTCCGCCTGGACCTGCTCGACGGCCGCGATGATGTCGCGGCGACGGCTCTCCATGTCGTCATCGGGAGCGATGGCGATGGTGGCGAGGTTCTTTTGGGGGCCGACGACGTGTTCGAGCGCAGCGCGGAACTCCGTCGCCAAATGCCCATGCGTCACGAGGACCAGTCCGATCATTCAATCCAGCACCGGAGAGCGCCACAAGCGCCCGGACAAGGTCGCGGTTTATGCGGCAGGAGCGCGGCCTGCGCAAGCCGTCAGCCGTCAAACTTGTCGAATTCGTGGTTAGCGCTCGGCCTCTGTGAATAAATCCAAGGCGTTCAACGCAAGCCTCTCGTCGCCGGCGCGTCCCGTCATGCGCAGGCGCGGGAGGTCGATGCCGGCGAGACTGTCGACGAGATCCTCGGGCTCGGGCATCCGCGCCGGCTCCTCGACTGCCAGATCGACGATGAGCCGGATCACGGCCGCGCCGGTATGAGGCTCCGGCGTGAGCCCCAGACCCCGCCGCTCGACGATCCCCTCCAAAGGCGCGACGGGGCGTGCCACCAGCCGCCCGCCGGCCGCCACAAGCTCTACCCGGTCGTCGGCGACGAGCCGGGCGAAGCGGCCCGTCTGCGAGGCCAGCGCGATCAGCGCGAGCGCAAGCGTCGACTTGCCGCTGCCGGAGGCACCGCGGATCAGAATTCCCGCCTCGCCGACGGCGATGACGGTCGCGTGGATACGGGTTCGTTCCCGCGCAGGCATCATGCCCGCCCCGGCGTCAGGTCGCATGGGTATAGGCCGCCGGCAGGCAGACGATGAAGCGGGCGCCGAGACGCGGCGCCTCGCCATCCGGACCGGCCGGGCCGAGCCTGTTCTCGGCGCGGATCGAGCCGCGATGCGCCTCGACGATCTGGCGCGAGATCGAGAGGCCGAGGCCGGAATTCTGGCCGAAGCCCTCATTCGGGCGGTCGGTGTAGAAGCGCTCGAAGATGCGCTCCAGCGCGTGCGGCTCGATGCCCGGACCTTCGTCCTCGACGGTGACGAGCACGTCGTTGGCGACGCGCGAGAGCATGACCTTCACCGGCTTGTCGGCCGGCGAGAAGGAGCGGGCGTTGTCGATCAGGTTGACCAGCACCTGGCCGATGCGCGAATCGTGGCCGAGCACGAGGAAGGCATCGTCGCCGAGCCGCTGGTTGCGGCGATCGCTGCTCAACTCGATCGGAGCCTGCCCCTCGCGCTGCGTCTCGTTCTGGATCGTCACCACGGCGCCGAGGACCTGGCCGACATCGACCGGCGCGGAATCGTTGCGGGCCAACTCGGCATCGAGCCGCGAGGCGTCGGAAATATCCGAGATCAGGCGGTCGAGCCGGCGGACATCGTGCTGGATCACCGCCATCAACCGGCCGCGGGCATCGTCGGTTCTGGCGCGCGGCAGGGTCTCGACGGCGCTGCGCAGCGAGGTCAGCGGATTCTTCAGCTCATGCGCGACATCGGCGGCGAAGCTCTCGATCGCCTCGATGCGGCTGTAAAGGGCCTTGGTCATGTCGCGCAGCGTGCCCGACAAATGGCCGATCTCGTCATGGCGGCTGCTGAAATCCGGGATCTGCTCGCGCGACTTGACGCCGCGCCGCACACGCTGGGCGGCATCCGCCAGCTTGCGGATCGGCTCGGCGATGGTGCCGGCGAGCAGGATCGAGAGCACGATCATCACGCCGGCGGCAACCGCGAAGACCTGGAAGATCGCGAAGCGCTCGGCCGCGATCACCGCGTCGATGTCACCACCTTGCGTCGAGAGCAGCAGCGCGCCCTTCACCGCGCGGAAGCGCTGCACGGGCACCGCGACGGAGACGATCGTCTGGCCGCGGGTGTTGACGCGCACGACGCTCGCCGGCGCGCCATTCAGGGCGCGCGCGACCTCCGGATAGGACTTGCCGTTGGCATTCTCGAAATCGTCATAGGTCGGGACATCGGCCTTGCCGAGCCGGTTGCGCAGCATGTTCCAGGTGCGCTCCAGCAGCGGCGGCTCGTCAGGCTCGCCGACGCGCGGCAGGTCGAGACGCAGCACGTCGCCGCGCGAATAGAGGCTGCGCGAGTCGATGGTGAGCATGCCGTCCTTGTCGTAGACCCGCGCGCGGGTCTTGGTCGGCGTCACCAGCCGGCGCAGCAGCGGCGCCACCTTCTCGGGATTGATCGAGAAATCGAGCGGGTCCTCGGCAATGCCGGCGCTCTCGCCCGCCTGGAGCTGGAGCAGCTTGTCGGGATCGATGGTGATCGTGTCGATCTCGACCGTGGCCGAGGAGGCGATCGCGCCGGCGATGATCTCGCCCTGGGTCAGGAGACTCTGGACACGCGCCTCGATCAGCCCCTCGCGGAACTGGTTGAGATAGAGAAAGCCTATCAGCAGCGCGACGAGGCCACCGAGATTGAGAACCAGGATGCGGCGCGTCAGGCTGGAGGCGGCGCGCAGCGAGATCGCGCGCGCCATGCGCTTCCAGCCAATGCCGATACGGCGACGCAGCACGGCGCGCCAGCCGGCGGGCGGCGCGGGCGTTCTGGCCTCGTTGTCGATGGTTGCCATGGCTGCGGCTTACTTCCGCTCGGGAGGGTGGTGGCGGCGAATCCGGCGCGCCTCCGCCCTCCTTGCCTCAGGTTTCCTTGAAGCGATAGCCCACGCCGTAAAGCGTCTCGATCATGTCGAAATCGGCATCGACCTGATTGAACTTCTTGCGCAGACGCTTGATGTGGCTGTCGATGGTGCGATCGTCGACATAGACCTCGTCATCATAGGCTGCGTCCATCAGGGCGTTGCGGCTCTTCACCACGCCGGGACGCTGCGCCAGCGACTGCAGGATCAGGAACTCGGTGACGGTGAGCGTCACCGGCTCGCCCTTCCAGGTGCAGGTATGGCGCTCCGGGTCCATGCGCAGCAGGCCGCGCTCAAGCGCCTTGGCATCCTCGGCACGGGGGGCGGCGGTAGCGTCCTTGGCGCCGGCCCGGCGCAGGATCGCCTTGACGCGCTCGACCAGCAGGCGCTGCGAGAACGGCTTCCGGATGAAATCGTCGGCGCCCATCTTCAGGCCGAAGAGCTCGTCGATCTCCTCGTCCTTCGAGGTCAGGAAGATCACCGGAAGATCGGATTTCTGACGCAGCCGCCGCAGCAGCTCCATGCCGTCCATGCGCGGCATCTTGATGTCGAAGATCGCCAGATCCGGCGGGTTCTGCTTCAGCCCATCGAGGGCCGAGGCACCGTCCGTATAGGTCATGATGCGATAGCCCTCGGCCTCGAGGGCGATCGAAACCGATGTCAGGATGTTGCGGTCGTCGTCGACCAGCGCAATCGTTGGCATAAGGCTTTCGTCTCTTGTTCTCGTTGCAATACGGGGTTCCCCTCCCGCGCGAGAGGGGCCAAAGCATGGCGGCAATCTAGCCGGGGCGTGGCGATTTGCCTATGACCCCGTATCACAAGCCGGAAATCGGAGTGGGGTTCCATGGCCAAAGCCACCAAGGACGTGATTCAGCCGATGGACGAGGACGTACGGGCGGAGGCCAGGAGCCTGCTGCGCGAGGCCCGCTCCGCCGCGCTGGCCACGCTCGGCCCCGACGGCCACCCCTCGGCTAGCCTCGTCGGGTTCGCCACCGACATCCAGGGCACGCCGATCATCCTGATCTCGGGACTGGCCGCCCATACCGGCAATCTCGCCGGCGATCCACGCGCCTCGCTGCTGATCTCGCCCGGCGGCAAGGGCGACCCGCTCGCCCATGCGCGGATCACCCTCAAGGTCCGCGCCCGCAGGATCGAGCGCGAGAGCGAGGACGGCGTGCGCATCCGCCGGCGCTATCTCGCGCGCCAGCCGAAATCGGCGCTCTATGCCGATTTTCCGGATTTCTCCTTCTTCGCGCTCGACATCGAGGGTGCCAGCCTGAATGGCGGTTTCGCCCGCGCCTTCGCGCCGACCCCGGCCGACCTCTTGAGCGACCCGGCTCATGCCGCCGCGCTGGCCGAGGTCGAGGCGGGCGCCGTCGCCCATATGAACGAGGACCATGCCGACGCGATCGGCCTCTACGCGACGCAACTGCTCGGTGCGAAACCCGGGGACTGGCGCGCCATCGGGCTCGATCCGGACGGGCTCGACCTGGCGCTCGGCAGCGCGACGCTGCGCCTGCCGTTCCCGGCCTCGGTGGACGGGCCCGGCAGCCTGAGGCGCGTCCTGGCGGAACTCGCCGGCAAAGCGCGCGCCCAGGCGGCGTGATCTCCCGCGAACGCTGGCTGGTGCGGCCGAATACAGGCACGCGGCCATTTACCACAGGTTGAAATTCAATCGATTTAGAAAACCGCAACGGGAGGCCGGGCGTTTTCAACGACTTGAGCGAAAGGCCGCATCGCCGTAAAGACCCATCGTGGCCTCCAAGGCCTCGCCTTCGACGCCTGGACCCTGCCACCGGCCCCGGCGCATTCGTGAAGACAACGGGCCGACGACAGCATGGCCGGCCTCCGGAGGAATTCAGTGGACAATATCGGTCAGTTCAACGCCGCCCATGGCGCCGAGGGTTTCGGCTTCCGCAAGCTCAAGGCTGTCCACTGGAACCTGGAGGCACCACAGCTCTACGAGGCGTCCCTGGACCGGAGCGAATCCCGGCTTGCCCGCGGCGGCGCGCTCTGCGCCGATACCGGCACCCATACCGGCCGCTCGCCCAAGGACAAGTTCACGGTGCGCGACGCGCTGACCGAGAACACCGTCTGGTGGGAGAACAACCAGGCGATGAGCCCTGAGCATTTCGAGACGCTGCTCGGCGATTTCCTGAAGCATGCCGAAGGCAAGGAGCTCTTCGCGCAGGACCTCTATGGCGGCGCCAACCCCGTCCACCGTGTCAAGGCCCGCGTCTTCACCGAAATGGCCTGGCACTCGCTCTTCATCCGCAACCTGCTGATCCGCCCGCCGCGCGACGAGATCAACGCCTATGTGCCGGAGATGACGATCATCGATCTGCCGAGCTTCAAGGCGGATCCGAAGCGCCATGGTTGCCGCAGCGAGACCGTCGTCGCCATCGACTTCACCCGCAAGATCGTCCTGATCGGCGGCTCGGCCTATGCCGGCGAGATGAAGAAATCGGTCTTCACCTATCTGAACTACGTCCTGCCGACCAAGGGCGTGGTGCCGATGCACTGCTCGGCCAATGTCGGCGCCAAGGACGATTCCGCGATCTTCTTCGGCCTCTCCGGCACCGGCAAGACCACGCTCTCGGCCGATCCCGAGCGCACCTTGATCGGCGATGACGAGCATGGCTGGTCGAAGGAAGGCATCTTCAATTTCGAGGGCGGCTGCTACGCCAAGACGATCCGCCTCTCCGCCGAGGCCGAGCCGATGATCCACGCAGCCTCGCTGCGCTTCGGCACGGTGCTCGAGAACATCGTCATGGACGAAATCACCCGCGAGGTCGATTTCGACGACCAGTCGAAGACCGAGAACACCCGCTCGGCCTATCCGCTCGACTTCATCCCGAACGCCTCGCGCACCGGCCGCGCCGGCATCCCGAAGAACATCGTGATGCTGACCGCCGACGCCTTCGGCGTGATGCCGCCGATCGCCAAGCTGACCCCGGCCGAGGCGATGTATCACTTCCTCTCCGGCTACACCGCCAAGGTCGCCGGCACCGAGCGCGGCCTCACCGGCGTCGAGCCGGAGTTCTCGACCTGCTTCGGCTCGCCCTTCCTGCCGCGGCACCCGTCGGAATATGCCAACCTGCTGCGCGACTTCATCGCCAAGCACCATGTCGATTGCTGGCTGGTCAACACCGGCTGGACCGGCGGCAAATACGGCACCGGCCGGCGCATGCCGATCCGCGTGACGCGCCGCCTGCTCTCGTCGGCGCTCGACGGTTCGTTGAACCGCGCCGATTTCCGCCGCGATCCCTATTTCGGTTTCGCCGTTCCCACTTCGGTGCCCGGCGTCGAGCCCCACATCCTGTATCCGGTGAAGACCTGGCAGGATAAGGCCGCCTTCGCCGAGACGGCCAAGAACCTCACGGAGATGTTCGCCAAGAACTTCGCCAAGTTCGAGGACCATGTCGACGATGCCGTGAAGGCGGCGGCGCCGACGAGCTCGCTCGCGGCCTGAGGCCAAGCTCTCCGGACTATGCTACGAGAGGCGGCCATGGGCCGCCTCTTTTTCATTGTGCTGAAACTGCTCCTCACCCTCATCATCCTTGGTGCCGCTATCTGGGGCACAGGCTTCCTGCTGTTCCGCCTCTCGGGCACGACGGCGACCGTCGCCGCGGTCGGCTTCGGCATCGCGGCCTTCGCCGGGCTCGTCGGCATCTGGACCAGCGATACGCGCCTCTCGCTCGGCTTCGCCATGGTCTTCGTCGGCCTGCTCGGCTGGTGGAATAGCCTCCAGCCCTCGCATGACCGCGACTGGATTCCGGAGCTTGCGCGGCTGCCGACCGTCGCGCGGGAGGGCGAGGCGATCACCGTCTCCAATCTCCGCGATTTCCGCTGGCGCACTGAGACTGATTACGACCAGCGCTGGGAGACCCGGCGCTACAACCTGACGAAGCTCAGCGGCGCCGATATCTTCCTGAGCTACTGGTCGGGCGAGGCGATCGCACATCTCCTGGTGAGCTTCACCTTCACCGATGCGGTCCCGTTGACCTTCTCGATCGAAGTCCGGCGCGAGAAGGGCGAGGAATGGTCGGCGCTCGGCGGCTTCTTCCGCAGCTACGAGATGGCCTATGTCGCCTCCGACGAGCGCGATATCGTGGCGCTGCGGACTCATGCGCGGGGGGAGGATGTCCGCCTTTACCGGCTCAGCGGCACGCCCGCCCAGGCGCGCGGCCTGTTGCTCGCCTATATCGCCGATATCAACGCGCTCGCCGCCAAGCCGCGCTGGTACAATACGCTGACGACCAATTGCACGACGGTGGTCTATCACCTCGCCGGGACAGTGACGCCGGGCTGGCGGTTTCCACTGCCGACCGACCCGCGCGTGCTGCTCTCCGGCTATCTGCCGGGCTATCTCCGGGACACCGGCGCGATCCGGCAGGATATCCCGCTGGCCGAGCTCACCCGCCTCGGCCGTATCAGCGAACGCGCGCGGAGCGTTTCACCGGACGACCCGCATTTCTCCGAGAAGGTCCGCGAGGGCGTGCCGGCCGGGCGGCCGTAAGTGTCATCGCTGCTTTACCGGAAGAACAGGAAAGTCTGGACGACGAACAGCGGGATCAGGATCGCGCCCGACCAGAGCATATAGCCGAAGAACGACGGCATCTTCACCTTCCGGTCCTTGGCGATGGCGTAGACCATGAAGTTCGGGGCGTTGCCGATATAGCTGTTGGCGCCCATGAAGACCGCGCCGGCCGAGATCGCTGTCAGCGTCAGTGCGCCCGTCGTCATCAGCGCCTTGGGATCGCCGCCCGCCAGCTCGAAGAAGACGAGATAAGTCGGGGCATTGTCGAGGAAGGAGGAAAGCGCGCCGGTCAGCCAGAAATAGGCCACCGTATTGGCGCTGCCATCGGCATTGGTGACGAGCCCGACCAACGGCGCGAAAGCGCCCGCCTTGCCCGCCTGCAGCATCGCCAGCACCGGGATGATGCAGATGAAGATGCCGGCGAAGAGCTTGGCGACCTCCTTGATCGGCCCCCAGGAGAATTCGTTGCCGGCCCGGACCGGACCGGGCGTCAGCTTGAGCGACAGGCCGGCGAGGACGAGCAGGATGACGTCGCGCAGCAGGTTCTGGCCCTCGACCGGAACGCCGTAAACAGTGAAGGCGACGCCCGGCTTCCAGTTCGCCGACATCAGGATCGCGGCGATGACGCCAGCGAGCAGCAGGATATTGACCTTGCCCCAGAGCCTGATGGCGCGGTCCGGCGTCGGGTCCTTCAGCTTCGGCGCGCCCTCTTCCCTGCGGAAGAACCAACTGTCGAGCGCATAGAACAGGGCGAGCAGTACGATAACGGCGAAGGCCGTCTCGGGCAGCAGATGGGTCGTGGTCCAGAAGAAATCGACGCCGCGCAGGAAGCCGAGGAAGAGCGGCGGGTCGCCAAGCGGGGTCAGCGATCCCCCGATATTCGAGACCAGGAAGATGAAGAAGACGACGACATGGACGTTGAAGCGACGGTCGTCGTTCGCGCGCAGGACCGGCCGGATCATGATGATCGAGGCGCCGGTCGTGCCGACGAAGCTCGCCAGCACCGTGCCGATCGCCAGCAGCACCGTATTGGTCGCCGGCGTGCCGTGCAGGTTGCCCGAGATCAGGATGCCGCCCGCGATGGTGAAGAGCGCGAAGAGCAGGATGATGAAGGGGATGTAGTCGAGCAGCCCGGTATGCAGCAGCGCGCCCAGCGCCGGATCGGCCCCGCGCAGCAGTACAAGCGGCACCAGCGTGAGCGCGGCCCAGAACGCGGCGAACTTGCCGTAGTGATGCTCCCAGAGATGCGGGAACAGCACGGGACCGAGCGCGATCGAGAGCAGCATGCCGGCGAAAGGCAGCGCCCAGCCGGCACCCATGCTCGCGCCGCCGATATCGCCCGCCGCGAAGGCAGCGCCGGGCGCCGCCATGAGCGCGAGCGATGCCATCGCGATCAGCCTGCCGGCGCGAACCCTCATGCCCCCGTCCGCCTTACGGCTTGGGCGGTGTGCCGATAACCGGCGGCGCGTTGAGGTCGAAGCCGCCCGGCAGGCCCGTACCGCCGAGGCCGGGGATCTGGATCGAGTCGAACTGTTTGTCGATCGCCTTCTGGTCGAGCTGAATGGCGGAGGCCTTGTAGTGCATCACCATGCTCGGGAAGATCACCACGAGCGCGACCATGATGCACTGGATCACCACGAAGGGCACGGCGCCCCAGTAGATCTGCCCGGTCGTGACCGGCTCCATCATCCTGCCGGTGACCTTGTCCCGATAGGCATTCTTCGGCGCGACCGAGCGCAAGAAGAACAGGGCGAAGCCGAAGGGCGGGTGCATGAAGGAGGTCTGCATGTTCACGCCGAGGATGACGCCGAACCAAATCAGGTCGATGCCGAGCTTCTCCGCCGCCGGGCCGAGGAGCGGCACGATGATGAAGGCGAGCTCGAAGAAGTCGAGGAAGAAGGCGAGCAGGAAGACCATCACGTTGACGACGATCAGGAAGCCCGTCGCGCCGCCAGGCAGGCCGACCAGCAGATGCTCGACCCAGAGATGGCCGTTGACGCCGTAGAAGGTCAGCGAGAACACGCGCGCGCCGACCAGGATGAAGAGCACGAAGGCCGAGAGCTTGGCGGTCGATTCCGTCGCCTGCTTCAGCAGCTCGAAGGTCATGCGCTTCTTGCCATAGGCGAGCAGGATCGCGCCGGCTGCCCCCATCGCGCCGCCTTCCGTCGGGGTCGCAACGCCGATGAAGATCGTGCCGAGCACCAGGAAGATCAGCGCCAGCGGCGGCACCATCACGAAGACGACCTGCTCGGCCATGCGCGAGAGCAGGTTGAGCTTCAGGAACTTGTTGACCAGCGCGATGACGAAGGAGATCGCCACCATCAGCGACATCGTCAGGATGACGAAATCGGCGCCGGCGGTCAGCTTGGTGAAGAGCTTCATGTAGCCATAGGCCAGCGCCAGCGAGATCAGCGCGACGACGAGCAGCGACAGGCGCCGCGTCTTGCCGTCGGCGTCGCGCAGGGTCTGCGCCTCCGGCGGCAGGCCGGGCGCACGGCCCGGCGCGATCAGGGTTATGATGAAGACGTAGCCGGCATACATCGCCGAAAGCACCAGGCCCGGGATGAAGGCGCCCTCGTACATGTCGCCGACCGAACGGCCGAGCTGGTCGGCCAGCACGATCAGGACGAGCGAGGGCGGGATGATCTGGGCGAGCGTGCCCGAGGCCGCGATGACGCCCGAGGCCAGGCGTCGGTCATAGCCGTAGCGCAGCATGATCGGCAGCGAGATCAGGCCCATCGAGATGACGGAAGCGGCGACGACGCCGGTCGTGGCGGCAAGCAGCGCGCCGACAAAGATCACCGCATAGGCGAGGCCGCCGCGGATCGGCCCGAAGAGCTGGCCGATGGTGTCGAGCAGGTCCTCGGCCATGCCGGAGCGTTCGAGGATCAGGCCCATGAAGGTGAAGAACGGCACGGCCAGCAGCACGTCGTTGTTCATCGTGCCGTAGATGCGCTCGGGCAGGGCCTGCAGGAAATTCTCCTGGAACAGGCCGAGTTCGATGCCGATCAGCGCGAAAAGCAGGCCGTTGGCAGCGAGCGCGAAGGCGACGGGGTAGCCGAGCAGCAGGAAGACGACGAGCGCCGCGAACATCACCGGCGCCATGTTGACGCGCAGGAAATCGCCGATGCCGCCGCCCGCCGCGAAGGCGTCGCCGGTATGGAGGCCGAAGAAGGCGAGGAGCGTGAGCGCGAGCAGCAGGCCGGCGACCCGCGGGAGGCGATGAGCGTGCATGGGACGGTTCCGGACTTCTTGCGGGCCGCTCACGAGGCGAGGCCCTGTTCCTTGGCTTGGTCGAGCAGGCGCTGGGCTTCCGCCTCGGCCGCCGCGGCATGGCCGAGCGCCGCCTCGTCGTCATCGAGATCGCCGCGCATGATCGCGACCTGCTTGATAATCTCGGAGACGCCCTGGAAGGTCAGCATCACGAAGCCGATGACGACGAGCCCCTTGGCCGGCCATTGCGGCAGGCCGCCGGCCGAGAGCGACTGCTCGTCGATCGCGTAGGAGCGCATGAAGAACGGCCAGGAATGGTAGACGATCAGCAGGCTGAACGGCATCAGGAAGAGCACATGGCCGATGAGCTCGATCCATTGCCGCACGCGCTTCGGCAACGTGGCGTTCACGATGTCGATGCGGATGTGCTCCTTCACCTGCATCGTCCAGGAGGCGCACATCAGGAAGACCGCGCCGAACAGCATCCACTGCAGTTCCAGCCAGGCATTCGACGAGACGTTGAAGATCTTGCGGATGATCGCGTTGACCGTCGCCACGATTACCGCCGCGAGGATCAGCCAGGCGACTTTCTTGCCGATCTGGCCGTTGACCGCGTCGATGACCCGGCTGATGGCAAGGAGACCCTTCACATTCCCGCTCCCGTCGAGAGGCGCCATAGACCGGATATGTCGAACCGGTTCGTGATTATGCGCGGTTTATGCGCTGGATCGGTATAGGAGCGATGCGCGCCACGCAAGACGGTGCGGGCCTTATCCATTGGACGAAAGGCGAAGGGTCGAGGCTGCCTGTTTTCGCGGCAGGAAGTTGCAGCCATGCGTCCGGCTCGCCGGCGCGCCGAAGAAACGTTATGTTCGCGTTCATCTTCGCAGAACATTATTCTCCAACCCGCTTCCAACCTCGATTCGAGGCGCCGATGTGCCGCTTCCTCGCCTATTCCGGCGTTCCCGTCTTCCTAGAGGATTTCGTCGCCTCGCCCTGCCATTCGCTGATCCATCAGTCGCTCCATGCCGAGGAGGCCAAGACCGGCACCAATGGCGACGGCTTCGGCGTCGGCTGGTATGGCGAGCGGCCGGAGCCCGGCCAGTACCGCGAGGTCAGGCCCGCCTGGTCCGACGAGAATCTGCTCTCGATCGCCAGGCAGGTGCGCTCGCATCTGTTCTTCGCCCATGTCCGCGCCGCGACCGGCACCGCGACGACGCGGGCGAACTGCCACCCCTTCGTCCATGGCCGCTATCTCTTCATGCATAACGGCCAGATCGGCGGCTACGGCACGATCCGCCGGCGGCTGGAGGCGCTGATCCCGGACGAGCTCTACAGCGTCCGCGCCGGCACGACCGATTCCGAAGCACTGTTCCTGCTCGCCCTGTCCCATCTGGCGGAAGGCATGGCGCCAGGCGACGCGCTCGCCGCCGCGATCGCCGATGCGCTCGCGCTGATGGAGCAGGCCGGCATTCGCGAGCCGCTACGCTGCGCCGCCGCGCTCGCCGATGGCGACAGCATCCATGCGATCCGCTGGTCCTCGGACAGCAAGCCGCCGAGCCTCTATGTCTGCGAGCGGCCCGACAGCGTCGTCGTCGCGTCCGAGCCGGTCGATGCCGCCCGCGAGTGCTGGCAGGCCCTGCCCTGCAATACGCTGGTCACGGTCCAGGGCGGCGCGGTGACGTTCTCACCCTTCGAGATCGCGCTGAAGCAGGCGGCCTGAACCGGCCTCGGCACATTCGCTTCAAGTCGCGGCCGGGCAGGACTGCCATGCGCCGCGCGCCCTGACACGCCCCCGGTTGCGTTCCTACGTCGAGAGCCTAGCCTTGCCGTCCGACGAGGCTCCCTCCGCGAAAGGCACGGGCGATGAAGAAGGGTTCCGATCTTCTGGTCGAGGCGCTTGAGAACGAGGGCGTCGACCGCGTCTTCGGCGTTCCCGGCGAGGAAAATCTCGACGTCGTCGAATCCCTGCGCAAATCGAAGATCGAGCTGGTGCTGACCCGGCACGAGCAGGCCGCCGCCTTCATGGCCGCGACGCATGGGCGCCTCACCGGCCGCCCCGGCGTCTGCATCGCGACGCTCGGCCCCGGCGCGCTCAATTTCTCGACCGGCGCGGCCTATGCCCATCTCGGTGCGATGCCGATGATCCTGCTCACCGGGCAGAAGGCGATCATGACCGCCAAGCAGGCGCGCTTCCAGATCGTCGACGTCGTCGCCTCGATGCGCCCGCTGACCAAGATGACCCGCCAGATCGTCAGCCCGGCCAGCATTCCCTCCGTGGTGCGGGACGCCTTCCGCGTCGCCATGGAGGAGCGGCCGGGTCCGGTCCATCTCGAACTACCCGAGGATATCGCGGCCGAGGAGGTCGAGGACATCCCGATGATTCCGGTCCATGCGCTCGACCGGCCGGTCGCACCGGCCGCGCCGCTCGACCACGCTGCCAAGATGATCCTCGCCGCGAAGCGCCCGCTGGTGATGATCGGCGCCGCCGGCAACCGGCCGCGGCTGGTCGAGCCGCTCTCGGCCGCGGTGCGCCGCATCGGCCTGCCCTTCTTCAACACGCAGATGGGCAAGGGCGCCGTCACCGGCGGCTCGAACCTCTATCTCGGCACCGCCGCGCTCTCCGAAGGCGACTATGTCCATGAGGCCGTCGCGGCCGCCGATCTGATCATCGCGGTCGGCCACGACACGATCGAGAAGCCGCCCTTCCTGATGCGCAATGCCGGCGGGCCGAAGGTGATTCATCTTGGCTTCCAGTCGGCCAATGTCGAGCAGGTCTACCACCCCGATGCCGAGGTGATCGGCGATATCGGCGTCACCATGACCGGGCTCGCCGACCGGCTGGAAAGCAAGCTGCCCGAGCAGAAGCAGACGCTGGAGCTGCGCCAGAAGATCCTGGCCAAGATCAATGCCCGCGCCGAGGAGGACCGCTTCCCGGTGACGCCGCAACGGCTCGTCCATGACGTGCGCGCGGTGATGCCCGAGGACGGCATGGTCTGCCTCGACAACGGCATGTACAAGATCTGGTTCGCGCGGAACTACCGCACCCATGTCGCCAACACGCTGCTGCTCGACAATGCGCTGGCGACGATGGGCGCAGGCCTGCCCTCGGCGATGATGGCGGCGATGCTGCATCCGGAGCGGCGCGTCATGGCCGTCTGCGGCGATGGCGGCTTCATGATGAACTCGCAGGAGATGGAGACGGCGGTCCGGCTCGGGCTCAATCTCGTCGTGCTCGTCCTCAATGACGGCGCCTATGGCATGATCCGCTGGAAGCAGGCCGTCGATAAATTCCCGGATTACGGCATGACCTTCGGCAACCCGGATTTCGTCCGTTATGCCGAGGCCTACGGCGCCAAGGGCTCGCGCGTGACCTCGGCCGAGGCGCTGGTGCCGACGCTGGAGGCCGCCTTCAAGGGCGGCGGCGTCCATCTCGTCGATTGCCCGATCGACTATTCCGAAAACACCCGCGTCCTCGTCGAGGAACTCCGGAACAAGGTGCCGGACGTCGATCTGGCGTAAGCCACGCCTCATCGCTCACCGCGGGTCATCTCGGGCGACCGAAGGGAGACCCGGGATCCATGCCGGAGCGTTTCCGAGAGAGGTTCAGGCATGGATCCCGGATCGGCGCCGCTACGCGGCTTGTCCGGGATGACCCGCGTCATTGCTAGGAGAAAGACCCATGCTCCAGGTTGTTCAGGCCTATGACCGCGCCCCGATCACCGAGATCGAGACCGATGACGAGGCCGCGCTCGAACGCAAGCTGCAGGCGGCGCAGGCCGTCTTCAAGGACCGCGACAACTGGTTGAAACCGCATCAGCGCATCGCGATCCTGCGCAAGCTCGCCGGCCTGCTCGAAGCGCGGCGCGACCATTTCGCCATGCAGATCGCGCGCGAAGGCGGCAAGCCGCTGCCGGACGCGATCGTCGAGGCGAACCGGGCGGTCGACGGCGTCTACAACGCGGCCGAAGAACTTCGGAACTTCGCCGGGCGCGAGATCCCGATGGGACTCTCGGCCGCCGCCGCCGATCGCTGGGCCTTCACCACCAAGGAGCCGATCGGCATCGTCGCGGCGATCTCGGCCTTCAACCACCCGCTCAACCTGATCGTGCATCAGGTCGCGCCGGCGATCGCGGTCGGCTGCCCGGTCATCGTCAAGCCGGCCGGCACGACGCCGCTCTCCTGCATCGATTTCGTCAAGCTGGTGCATGAGGCCGGGCTGCCGGAGGCCTGGTGCCAGACCTTCGTCCCACTCGAGACGGCGCTCGCGGAAAAATTCGCCACCGATCCGCGCATCGCCTTCCTCAGCTTCATCGGCTCGGCCAAGGTCGGCTGGTACCTGCATTCCAAGCTCGCCCATGGCGCCCGCTCGGCGCTGGAGCATGGCGGCGTCGCCCCGGCGATCGTCGACAAGAGCGCCGATCTCGACGGGATCATCGAGCCGATCGTGAAGGGCGGCTACTACCATGCCGGCCAGGTCTGCGTGTCGACGCAGCGGATCTATGTCCATGACGCGATCATCAACGACTTCACAGAGCGGCTCGTCGCCCGGGTGAAGAAGCTGCGCACCGGCGACCCCACGCTGAAGGACACCGAAGTCGGCCCGCTGATCATCCCGAAGGAGGCCGACCGCGTCGCTTCCTGGATCGACGAGGCGATCAAGGGCGGCGCCCGGCTCGCAACCGGCGGCGAGCGCCTGTCGGAGACGGTGCTGGAGCCGACCGTGCTGATCGATCCCGATCCGGAGGCTCGCATCTCCAGCGAGGAGGTCTTCGGGCCGGTCGTCGCGATCTACCGTTACAGCAAGCTCGACGACGCGATCGCGCGGGCGAACTCCCTGCCCGTCGCCTTCCAGGCCAGCATCTTCGCGCAGGACATCGATGTCGCGATGCGGGCTGCGAACCGGCTCGATGCCTCGGCCGTGATGGTCAACGACCCCACGACCTTCCGCACCGACTGGATGCCTTTCGCCGGCCGGCGCGTCTCCGGTTATGGCACCGGCGGCATCCCCTATACGATGCATGACATGACGCAGGAGAAGATGATCCTGCTCAAGCGACGCTGAGCGCATGGCGCGGCGGCGCCGTGACGCTTCGCCGCACTCCTTCGCCTGTCCATCGATCGCAGCAGCTTGCAAGCAAAACGACCTCGTCGATCGAGCCTTCTGCAAGTATCGGCTACGAATTCAATAGTTTACGATCATTCTAAACTACCAGGATTTGGTTGACCCCCGCGCTGCGGCTGCCTAGGCACGCACTGTCTGCGCCGCGAATAGCCTGATCGCGACGCGCAACCGGGCCGGGTTCGCCGTGATCGTACCGTTTCTCATCATGCTCCGCGAAGGCATCGAGGCCGCGCTGATCGTCGGCATCGTTGCGAGCTATCTGGTCCGGAGCGGGCGGCGCGAGTGGTTGCCGGCGCTCTGGATCGGCGTCGGCCTCGCCTTCGCGGCCAGTCTCGCGGCCGGCGCGGCGCTCGACATCTTCATCGGCGAATTGCCCCAGCGCGGGCAGGAACTGTTCGAGGCCGTGATCGGCCTGATCGCGGCGGCGATGCTGACCTCGATGGTGTTCTGGATGCGCAAAGCGGCGCGCTCGATCAAGGGCGAGTTGCAGGCCGGCGTCGATGCGGCGCTGGCCGGCGCCCATCAGGGGCTGGCGCTGGTCGGGCTCGCCTTCCTCGCCGTGGTCCGCGAGGGGCTGGAATCCGTCTTCTTCCTGCTCGCGATCTTCCAGCAAAACAACGGCTGGGCGCCTGCGGTTGGAGCGGGGCTCGGCGTCGGATTGGCTGCCATCATCGGCTACGCCATCTATGCGCTCGGCGTGAAGCTCAATCTGCGCAGCTTCTTCCGCTGGACCGGCATCCTCATCCTGTTCGTCGCCGCCGGGCTGGTGGCGAATGGCGTGCGCTCCCTGCACGAGGCCGGCCTCTGGAACCATCTCCAGCAGGGCGTCTACGATCTCGGCGCGGTGCTGCCGGCCGACGGTGCGCTCGGCGCGATTCTCTCCGGCTTCTTCGGCTATCAGGAGCGGGCGGCGCTCGGCGAGGTCATCGCCTATCTCGCCTTCCTCGTGCCGATGCTCGTTCTGTTCCTGGCTGGCGGCCGGCCGGAGCAAACGGCCGCAGCGCCCCGCCTCGAATCACGCAGCTCGCCGCGGCTGAAACTCGCCGGCATCGCCACGCTGCTGCTGGTCTGCGGCGGCGCCTCCGCCTTCATCTATGCCGCCGGCAGCGGCGCGCAGCGCGGCGCCGCCGCCGGTTCGACCGAGTTCGCCATCGCCATCACTGACCGAACCTGCCAGCCGGCGACCCTGACCGTCCCGGCAGGCAAGGCCAGCTTCGTCGTGAGCAACCGCAGCGAGCGCGTGCTGGAATGGGAAATCCTCGACGGCGTCATGGTGCTGGAGGAGCGCGAGAACATCGCGCCCGGCCAGTCCCGCCGACTGACGACGCAGCTCCACCCCGGCGAATACGCCATCACCTGCGGCCTGCTCAGCGCCCCGCGCGGCCGCCTGATCGTCCAGGCATCGACGACGCAGCCGCACCCGACCCTGACCCTGATGGACATGGTCGGCCCCGCCGCCGAATACCGTGCCGTCCTCAGCGAACGCTCGGCTGCGCTGGGAGCGGCGGTCGACGCGCTCGATCAGGCCCAGGGCGGAGGCGATGCGCAGGCTGCAGGCAAGGCCCGTCGCGAAGCCGCGGCGCTGCTCCCCGCCTTGCATCCGGCCACGGCCGGCGATGCCGAGCTAGACGGCCTTTTCGGCACGCTGCAGACGGCTCTCGCCGGCGATGGGGCCAACGCAGCATCCGGGATCAAGCGCGCCGCCGAGACCTTCCGCACCGCGCTCGCCCAGCGCACCATCCTGCCGGACACGATGCTCGCCGGCGCGATCAGCCTGCTGTCGCCCGACAGCGAGCCCGCCTCGCCCGAGGACATCGCCGCCGCGCGCGATATCGCAAAGCTGCTGCTGCCTTTGACGACGCGTGTCGATCCCGCGCTGGCAGGGCGCGTCCGGGCCGATCTCGTGGCCCTGCCTGCCGACGCCAAGCCGGGCGGAGCGCTGCGGGCGCTGGCCGAGGACCTCGTGGCCATGCGCAAGGCGCTCGCTTTGCCCGAAGCGGAGCGCAAGTCATGATGAAGCCGACCAATCCCTTCACACCCTCGCGGCGCTCGCTTCTTACCGGTGGCGCGGCGGCCCTCGGCGGAGCCTCGCTGGCCCAGGCGGCGGGCGAGCCGGTCCAGAACCCTGCGGCAGCACCCGAAAGCGACACGACCGCCCGGCGCCAGCCCTTCCACGGCACGCATCAATCCGGCATCGTCACGCCGCGCCCGGCGACCGGCCTCGTCGCCGCCTTCGACGTCACCGCGACCTCGCTCGACGAGTTGGAACGGCTCTTCCGCCTGCTCAGCGCGCGCATCGCCTTCCTGATGCGGGGCGGGCCGGCCCCCACCGCCGATCCCGGCTTCCCGCCACCCGACAGCGGTATCCTCGGCCCCGTCATCGCGCCCGACAACCTGACCGTCACCGTCGCGCTCGGCGCCTCGCTCTTCGACGAGCGTTTCGGGCTCGGGCCGCTCAAGCCCAAGCATCTCCAGCGGATGAAACGCTTCCGCAACGATGCGCTCGATGGCGCGCTCTGCCATGGCGACCTGCTGCTGCAGTTCTGCGCCAACACCGCCGATACCAGCATCCATGCGCTGCGCGACATCCTGAAGAACGCACCGGACCTGCTCCTGCTACGCTGGAAGCAGGAGGGCACGGTACCCGTCCTCAAGCCGAAACTGGGCGAGCCGGCCGAAAGCGCCCGCAACCTGCTCGGCTTTCGCGACGGCACCGCCAATCCCGACGCCGCCGATACCGCCCTGATGGATCATCTCGTCTGGGTGCAATCCAGCCCCAGTGAGCCGGGCTGGGCCACGAATGGCAGCTACCAGGTCGTCAGGATCATCCGGAATTTCGTCGAGCGCTGGGACCGCACGCCCCTCAGTGAGCAGGAAGCGATCATGGGCCGGGAGAAGGCGAGCGGCGCGCCCTTCGGGGGCAGCCAAGAATATGACGAGCCTGTCTATGCCGACGATCCAGAGGGCAAGCGCACCAGGCTCGACGCCCATATCCGGCTCGCCAATCCGCGCCGGCCGGAGACCGAAGGCAGCCGCATGCTGCGCCGGCCGTTCAACTATTCCAACGGCGTCACCCGCGCCGGCCAACTCGACATGGGCCTGCTCTTCATCTGCTTCCAGCAGGATCTCGAGCGCAGCTTCATCGCCGTGCAGAGGCGGCTCGATGGCGAACCGCTGGAGGAATACATCAAGCCCGTCGGCGGCGGCTATTTCTTCGCCCTGCCCGGCGTGCCCGAGGCCGGGAGCTATCTCGGCGCCGGCCTGATCCGGGCCGCGCGCGGCATCGCGCCCGCGGCAAACTCGACTTCCCCCCGCAAGACAGGAGATTGATATGCGCTTGCGTTTCGCAGGGCTGGCCGGTGCCAGCCTGATCGCCGTTATGACCGCCGGCTCGGCATGGGCCGCCTCGCCGCTCGACCTTGTGGCGCCGGTCGCCGAGTACAAGCTCTATGTCTCGCAAGGTGTCGACCAGCTCGTGAAGGACACCAAGACCTTCACCGATGCGGTCAAGGCCGGCGATCTCGCCAAGGCCAAGGCGCTCTACGCGCCGACCCGCGTCTCCTACGAGAAGATCGAGCCGGTCGCGGAACTGTTCAGCGATCTCGACGGCAAGATCGACTCGCGCGCCGACGACCACGAGAAAAAGGAAGAGGATCCGGAATTCACCGGCTTCCACCGCATCGAATACGGGCTTTTCGCCAAGAACAGCACCGAGGGGCTTAGCCCCTTCGCCGACGGGCTGCTTGCCGACGTCACCGAATTGCAGGGCCGCATCAAGGGCCTGACGGTTCCGCCGGACAAGATGGTCGGCGGCGCCGCCGCACTCATCGAGGAGGTCGCGGCGACCAAGATCTCCGGCGAGGAGGACCGCTACAGCCATACCGATCTCTGGGACTTCCAGGCCAATGCCGACGGCGCCAAGAAGATCGTCGATCTGCTGCGCCCGCTCGTCGTCAAGGAAGACAAGGCGCTGGCCGGGAAGATCGACGCCAATTTCGCGACCGTCGACAAGACGCTGGCCAAGTACAAGCTTGGGGATGGCGGCTTCGAGACCTATGACAAGCTGAGCGAGGCCGACCGCAAGGCGCTGGCCGCGATGATCACCACGCTGGCGGAGGACCTCTCCAAGCTGCGCGGCGTGCTCGGCCTCGGCTGACATCAACCGGTTACGTCAGCGCGCCACTCGACAGGGGGGAGCCGATGCGCCATGGACGGCGCATCGGCGCATGACGCCCACCGAAATCCCATGAACGGATCGCCAGCATGACCGCCTCCTCCGCGACCGCCCCCGCTTCCCAGGGCCGCATCGCCCTGCTGGGTTGCCCGATCGAGGTCGGCGCCTCGCGCCGCGGCGCGCTGATGGGCCCGGCCGGCCTGCGCACCGCCGGCCTCGTCGGCGTATTGGAAAGCCTCGGCTATGCGGTCGGCGATCATGGCGACATCCTCCCGCGCGACCTCGTCCCGGTCGACGGCCCGGCGCCAGCTAATGCCCGCTTCTACAACGAGATCGCCGCGTGGATGCGCGCGCTCAGCGCCCGCGCCTACGAACTCGCCCGCTCCGGCGACACCCCGATCTTCCTCGGCGGCGACCACAGCCTGTCGATGGGCTCGGTCAACGGCGTCGCGCGTCACTGGCAGGAGCAGGGCCGCAAGCTCTTCGTGCTCTGGCTCGACGCGCATGCCGATTTCAACATGCCGGCGATCTCGCCTTCCGGGAACATGCACGGCATGTCCTCGGCCTTCCTCTGCGGCGAGGCCGGCCTCGACGACCTGCTCGGCACGGAGCCGCGCGCCTCGATCGCCTATGAGCAGCTCAGCCTGTTCGGCATCCGCTCGATCGACCCGCTCGAGAAGGCGGCGGTGAAGGCCCGCGGCGTCGACATCGCCGACATGCGCGCCATCGACGAGCACGGCGTCGGCGTGCTGATCCGCCAGGTCATCGAGAAGGTGCGCGCTGCCAACGGCGTGCTGCATGTCTCCTTCGACGTCGACTTCCTCGATCCGCCGCTGGCGCCGGGCGTCGGCACCACCGTTCCGGGCGGCGCGACCTATCGCGAGGCGCATCTGGTGATGGAGCTGCTGCACGATTCCGGGCTGGTGCGCTCGATGGATATCGTCGAGCTCAACCCTTTCCTCGACGATCGCGGTCAGACCGCCCGTCTCGCGGTTGAACTGGCCGGCAGCCTGTTCGGCCAGCAGATCACCGACCGGCAGACGCCGTCGAACGCGATCGGCGCTGCTTAAGTCTCGCTTTCGCGAAAGCCGATCTTCACCCTTGCCTGATAGAGGCGATTCCATCGGCTTGCTGCCGATGGAATGGGACCGGGCATGAAGATCGCGCTCGTCGGCACGGGGTTCGTCGCCGACTACTACATGACGACGCTGGCGAACCATCCGGCGCTCGCGCTTGCCGGTGTCTGGGATCGGGATGCCGCGCGGCTGGAAGCATTCCGCGCCTTTCACAATGTCACGGCCTATCCCGACCTCGACGCCCTGCTCGCCGACCCGGCCGTGCAGATCGTCGTCAACCTGACGACGCCGGAGAGCCATTACGAGATCACCAGTCGCGCGCTCGCCGCCGGCAAGCATGTCTATTGCGAGAAGCCGCTGGCGATGGGCTTGGCGCAGGCCGAGCTGCTGGTCGCGCAGGCCGACGACGCCGGGCTGACGCTTGCCACAGCTCCCGCCAACGGGCTCAGCGACGCGCATCGCCTGGTCGAGGATGCCCTGCGCTCCGGCCGGATCGGTGCTCCACGGCTGGTCTATGCGGCGATGGAGGATGGCCCGGTCTTCCGCGACAAATGGGCAAGCTGGCGCTCGCGCTCGGGTGCGCCCTGGCCGGGACTGCACGAATTCGAGATCGGCTGCACGCTGGAACACGCCGGCTACGCACTCTCCTGGCTGGCGACGCTGTTCGGGCCGGTCGAGACCCTGACCGCCTTCTCGGCCGTGACCTTCCCCGACAAGGGGCCGGGCACCGAACAGATCACGATGGCGCCGGATTTCTCGGTGGCCTGCCTGACCTTCCGCTCCGGGGTCGTCGCGCGACTGACCAACGGACTCGCCGCCCCGCGCGACCGCTCACTGCAGGTCTTCGCCGAAAAGGGCTCGCTGACCGTGCGCGACCTCTGGGACAATCGTTCGGTAGTCCATGTCGAGGAGACAGATGCGCCCCGGCCCCTGCTCGGACGCATCCTGACGCGGGCGGAGGCGAAACTCGGGCGGGCACTGCCCTGGAAGCCCGCTCCGGGGCGCAAGCTGACCTATCCCGCAGCGCCATCGAGCAAGGCTCTGCCCGGCTACCCCTCGCAGATCGATTTCATGCGCGGCGTAGCGGATCAGGCCGAGGCGATCCGACGCGGCGAGGCCCCGCGTTTCTCGGGCGCGCTCGCCCTGCACATCACCGAGCTCGCGCTCGCCCTCAACAACGCGCGCGATCTCGCCCAGCCCTACCGGCCGCGCTCAAGCTTTTGATCGCAGGCCTCGGTCTCTCAGCTCACCGTCCGAAATAGCGCGCGCTGCGCGAAGAGTGAGGCCGTGCCGCCGGTGTGGATGATGCAGGCCGGCTCGTCCGGCGGAATCGTGCCATCCGCGACCAGGTCGAGGAAACCGGCACAGGTCTTCGCCGTATAGACGTGCTCGACCAGGATGCCCTCGGTGCGGGCGAAGGCGATGATGGCCGTCTCCGATTCGGGGGTCGGCACGCCCCAGCCGCCGCCGAGATGGGCCATGTGGTAGTGCAGCGGCGCTTCGCCGAGATCCCGGACCGCCAGTCCTGCCCGCTGACCGATACCCTCGTAGATCCGGCGGATGCGCGCTTCCAGCTCGGCCTGCTCGTATTCGACGCTGACGAGATGGATCTGGAAGGGGTGGCCAAGCATAGCATTGCCGAAGATGAAGCCGGCCTCGGTCGGCCCCATCGATCCCGCGAGGAAGACGTGGCGCAAAGGCGTCGCTTCGCGCTGCGACTGCTCGTGCAGTTCGCAGGCCGCCAGCACGTAACCGAACGCGCCGAGAACGGCGTCGCCGACGATGTAAGGCGCCCGCCCCTGCCGCGTCAGCTCCGTGGCCGCCGCCTTCATCGCCGCTCCGCGCTCCTCCTCGCCGACCGGGCCGATGAAACGGGTTTCCGCGCCGAACAACCGGTTCAGGAAGGAGCGCTCGCGATTCGCGGGGCTGTCCTCGGCATTGTGAATGATCAGGCAGTCCAGCCCCGCCATCGAAGCCGCCGCGGCTGTGAGGCGGCAGAGATTGGACATCGCCCCGCCGGCGACGATAACGATGTCGGCGCGCTCGCCAAGTGCGGCGCCGAGCCAGAATTCGAGGCTGCGCAGCTTGTTGCCGCCGAGCCCGATCTCCATCAGATCGTCGCGCTTCATGAAGAGGCCGGGCCGCCCGAGCTTCCGCTCGAAGCCGGAGAGCCGCTGCAGCGGGGTCGGCGCCTTGACGAGGTCGCAACGCGGCTCCCGCAGGATGGTGCTCAGGTCCGGCATCGCTTCAGTCATCCTCCCGATCGCGCCTCCTGCCCGGCGGCACGTTCCGCATGCCTGCCGATCCCTCCGGGAAATTCAAGCCCGGACGAGGAAGGAGGGCGAATCACGCGCACCGATCCGAATCAGGCTGCTGCCATGGGCTGCTGTTGTTCCGGATGTCGCGACAAGGAAAGAGCGACGAGGGGCAGGGCCAGAACGACAAAAGCCGACCTGTCACGGCCGGCTTCGAGCAAATCCGAACATCATAGGAAGAAATTTGGTGGAGCCAGGCGGAATCGAACCGCCGACCTCTTGAATGCCATTCAAGCGCTCTCCCAACTGAGCTATGGCCCCACACGCGACGACCGGCTTGGGGACCGATCATCAACCGAATTTTTGCCGCCTCGGCGGTTCCGTCCGGGCCGCCCTGTCGGCGACGAAGCGCTCTATAGGCGGCTCGGGCGGAAGACACAAGCGCTTAATGTCGCCGTGCCGTCATCTTTTTTCGAGGCAGTGGATCAGTTGTCCTCGTCGCCTTCGATGTCACCATCGATCAGGTCGGAGACGTCGTCGTCGCCTTCCTCATCCTCTTCGAGGAAGGTGTCGTCCTCGTCATCGCCGCCGACATCCTCGACCTCGATATCGTCCTCGCTGGTGACGACGGCGTCCTTCTCGGACGCCTCGGCATCGGCCTCGTCGAGCGAGACGAGCTCGACGGCGCCATCGGCGGCCTCGGTCTCGTCTTCCTCGTCGGCTTCAGGCTTCGCCGCCGCCGCAGCAGCCGCTGCTTTGGCCTGCGGTTCGAACATCGCCCGCGGATAAGCCTGGCCCGTATAGGGCGAGACGATCGGGTCCTTGTCCAGGTCATAGAATTTGCGGCCCGTGACCGGGCAAACGCGCTTCGTTCCGAGTTCCGGTTTCGCCACTGCGTCGGACCTTCAACTATCATGTTTTTAAAAGCAGGCGCGTCCGTTAGTCGGGGGAAGCGGCGCTGTCAAATGTTGATTTGCGCAAAGCGGCTCCGCGAGCCCCCATAGCGACGTTTCGGCGCGCCGCCACGCGCTCGCCTTGGCGTGCCGCGCGCCGGCATGCTACGGCCCTTCCTGCATCCCTTTCGGCCAGCCCGCAGAGACCGCTACCCGTGTCCCACGACCATGAACCCGTTCCCGTCACCGCCCGTGCCGGCGGCCCGCTCAAGGGCCGCGTCCGCGTGCCCGGCGACAAGTCGATCTCGCACCGGGCGATGATCTTCGGCCTGCTGGCGATCGGCGAGACCAAGGTCACCGGCCTGCTCGAAGGCGAGGACGTGATGCGCACCGCCGCCGCGGCCCGCGCGCTCGGCGCCATCGTCCATCATGACGGGGCGGGTGCCTGGCGCGTGCAGGGCGTCGGCGTCGGCGGCCTGCGCGAACCGGCCGATGTGCTGGATTTCGGCAATGCCGGCACCGGCTCGCGCCTGATGATGGGCGTCTGCGGCTCGCATCCGATCACCACGACCTTCGATGGCGATGCCTCGCTCCGCAAGCGGCCGATGCGTCGCATCCTCGATCCGCTCGAGCAGATGGGCACCACCGTCGTCTCGCAGCAGGAGGGCGGCCGCGTGCCATTGACCCTGCGCGGGCCGAAGGAGGCAATCCCGATCACCTATCGCCCGCCCGTCGCCTCGGCGCAGATCAAGTCGGCCGTGCTGCTGGCGGCGCTGGCTGCATCGGGCGAGACCACGGTGATCGAGGCGGAAGCGACACGCGATCATACCGAGAAGATGCTGGCGCATTTCGGCGCCGAGATCACGGTGACGCAAGAGGGCGAGCATGGCCGGCGCATCGTGCTGAAGGGCCAGCCGGAACTGAAAGCGGCGCCGATCGTCGTGCCGGCGGACCCGTCCTCGGCCGCCTTCCCGCTGGTGGCGGGGCTGATCGTGCCGGGCTCCGACATCCTGATCGAGAGCGTGATGACCAATCCGCTGCGCTCGGGGCTGCTGACCACGCTGCGCGAGATGGGCGCCGACATCACCGTCGAGCGCGAGGCCAACGAGGGCGGCGAGACGGTCTGCGACCTGCGCGTGCGCGCCTCCAGCCTCAAGGGCGTGACGGTGCCGCCGGAGCGGGCGCCGGCGATGATCGACGAATATCCGGTGCTGGCCGTGGCTGCCTCCTTCGCCACGGGCACGACGCGGATGCGCGGCCTGCAGGAATTGCGCGTCAAGGAATCCGACCGTCTCGCGGCGGTCGAGGCCGGGCTGAAGGCTGCCGGCGTGACCTGTTGGATCGAAGGCGATGACCTGATCGTCGAGGGCACGGGCGGCGGTCCGGTGCGCGGCGGCGGGCCGATCGCGACCCATCTCGACCACCGCATCGCGATGAGCTTCCTCGTCATGGGGTTGGCCACTCGAAATCCCGTCGTGGTCGATGACGGCGCGATGATCGCGACGAGCTTCCCGAGCTTTGTGCCCCTGATGAACAGTCTCGGAGGCCAGATCGGATGAGCGCGGCGGCGCGTAGCAGCCGGCTCGTCATCGCCGTGGACGGCCCGGCCGCGTCGGGCAAGGGCACGCTCGCGCGCCGGCTCGCCGCGCATTACGGCCTGCCCTATCTCGATACCGGCCTGCTCTACCGGATGGTGGCGCGCGCCATGCTCGATGCCGGCCATGACATCCACGACGCCGCGGCGGCCGAGGCGATCGTCGGCAGCTTCGACGAGACTACCTTTCCCGAGGAGCGCCTGCGCGGCCGCGAAATCGGCGAGGCGGCTTCCGTGGTCGCGGCCATGCCGGCCGTGCGCGCCGGCCTGCTGACCCGGCAGCGTCGCTTCGCGGCGCAAGCCGGCGGCGCCGTGCTCGACGGACGCGATATCGGCACGGTGATCTGCCCGGAGGCGCCGGCCAAGCTCTTCGTCACCGCGACGCCGGAGGTGCGGGCCGCACGGCGCCACAAGGAACTGATCGGACGCGGCGAAGCCGTCACGCTGGACGGCATTCTCGCCGATATCCGCCGGCGCGACGCCCGCGATTCCGGCCGCAGCGACGCCCCGCTCAAGGCGGCGGAGGATGCGATCGTGCTCGACACCTCGGCGCTCACCGTCGAAGAAGCGGCCGCCGCCGCGATCGGCATCGTCGAGGGCCGACGGGCGACTTAAGAAGGCCGCTCGCGAATTTGCTATCGAAACAGGCGCCCTTAGCCGGATTTTCCGGCTTGGCGCGCGTCCCGACCAGGCGCACACTTCCCTTCGCAAATCGGCGGCGGAGGTGGCGATGCGGCGTTGGCTGTACGGTCTCTCATGTCTGGCAGCGGCGGCGCTCTGGCAGCCCGCCCTGCCCCGCGCCCAGACGGCGGCAGCTCCGCCCGAGGAGGTCGATGTCGCGCTCGTGCTGGCGGTCGACGTCTCCTATTCGATGGATCTCGACGAGCTCGCCTTGCAGCGCAACGGCTATATCGAGGCCTTCCGCTCGAAGCAGCTTCACGACGCCATCAACAAGGGCGCGCTCGGCAAGATCGCCGTGACCTATTTCGAGTGGGCCGGAGGCGGCTTCCAGTACATCGTCCGGCCCTGGAAGGTGATCGACGGCCCGGCCGCGGCCATGGCCTTCGCCGAGGAGCTGGGCGAGGCGCCGACGCGGCGCGGCCGACGGACCTCGATCTCGGGCGCGATCGATCTCGGCGTGCAATTGCTCGAACAGTCGAACGTCGCGGCGATGCGCCGCGTGATCGACATCTCCGGAGACGGCGCCAATAATGACGGGCGCCCGGTCACCGCCGCGCGAGACGATGCCGGCGCCAAGGGCATCGCCATCAACGGCCTGCCGGTAATGCTGAAACAGGCCGGCTATTTCGACATCGACAATCTCGACACCTACTACACCGACTGCGTCATCACCGGCATCGGCGCCTTCGTCATCCCGATCCGCGACAAGAGCCAGTTCGTCGAGGCGACGAAGACGAAGCTGCTGCGCGAGATCGCCGAGGCCCCGGCCGACGCGACCTTCCACAAGGCACAGTCCGGCAATATCGCGACCTGCCTCGCCGGCGAGCGGCAATGGCGCGACCGGATGGGGAACTAGCTTCAGGTCCCTCTCGGCTTCGCCCGCGTCGTCGGAAGTGCCGCAGCGGGATCGTCCGGCCAGAGATGGCGGGGATAGCGGCCCTTCATCTCGGACTTCACGGCAGCCCAGGAGCCGCGCCAGAAGCCCGGCAGGTCGCGTGTGACCTGGATCGGCCGATGCGCCGGCGAGAGCAGCTCCAGCACGAGCGGCACGCGCCCGCCGGCCAAGGCCGGATGCGTCGCGAGGCCGTAGAGTTCCTGCACCCTGACGGAGATCGTCGGCCCCGCCTCGGCGGCATAGTCGACCGCGAGCGCAGAGCCGGTCGGCGCGGTGAAATGGGTCGGCGCCTCCTGATCGAGCCGGCGCTTCATCTCCCAGGGCAGAAGGCTCGCCAGCGCCGAATCGAGATCGAAAGGCTGGATGGCCGCAAGCGAGGCGCGGCCGAGGAGATGGGGCGCCAGCCAGAGTTCCGGGTCTTGCGACAGGCCTTTATCGGACAGGTCGGGCCAACCGGCCTCCGGCTCGGCCTTGCGCAGGAAAGCGGCGCGCTCGCGCAACTGGCTCTGTCCTTTGGTCCAGGGCAGGAGGTCGATGCCGAGAGCCGCTATCCCTTTGGCCAGCGTCTCGGCATTTTCGGACGTATCCGCGACCGATAGCGGCCGTTCCGACAGCGAAAGCGCGCCATAGCGGCGCACGGCCCGAACGCGCAGGGCGCGCGCCGTGCGGTCGAAGCTCGCTTCCTCGCGTTCCGCGATGCTGAAGGGTGCCAGGCCATGAGAGACGAGTGTCACGATCTCCGCTTCGCTGATCGTGGCGGCGGCCATGATGCGGGCCTGCTGGGCCGAACCGGTCATCTCCGCGACGACGATGTGGGGCTCGCGCGCCAGACGCTGCGACGGCTCAAGCGCGCCGCCCCTGCCATTGGCGAGGAGATACTGGCCGGAACCCGGCGCGCGGGCCTTCGCGATCCGGTCAGGGTATGCGAAGGCGAGCAAGAGGCCGGGAGAGAGGGTTTCGTCGGCCGTGGCCCGATCCTTGCCGATGCTGCGCTCGGCGGTGCGTGCCCAGCCTTCGGCGAGGCGGCGCATGTCGCCGGCCCGGCCGCCGCGCTCGCGGCCGTAGCGTTCCAACCGCTCAGCGAGATCGATAGCATCGCCGCCGAGACCGCGCTCGACCAGCACGGCGGCTAGGTCAGCGGCCGCATCCGCCTGTCCGAAGCGCGCGGCAGATACCACCATGCGGGCGAGCCGTGGCGGCAGCGGCAGCGCCTGCAGGGCGCGTCCATCAGGCGTGATCCGGCCATCGCCATCGAGCGCGCCGATATTGCTCAATAGCGCACGGGCCTCCTTGAGCGCAGGCGCGGGCGGTGGGTCCAGGAAGGACAGCGTCGTCGGATCGCCCACGCCCCACGCGGTGCAATCGAGCAGCAGCGGGCTGAGATCAGCCGAGAGGACTTCCGGTCGGGCAAAGGCTTCGAGCGCCCCGGTCGCGGCCTCCTCCCAGAGCCGGTAGCACACGCCCGGTTCAGTGCGGCCGGCGCGGCCCCGGCGCTGATCGGCGGCGGCGCGGCTGACGCGACGGGTCTCCAGTCGGGTCACGCCGATATCAGGCTCGTAGACCGGCACGCGGGCGAGGCCGGAATCGATCACGACGCGCACGCCCTCGATGGTCAGCGATGTCTCGGCGATCGCCGTCGCGAGCACGATCTTGCGCTTGCCCACTGGGGCCGGCAGCACGGCACGGTCCTGCTCGCGCTGGTCGAGTGCGCCGTAAAGCGGCGCGATCTCGACGGCCGGATCGCGCAATCTCTCGCGCAGGCGCTCCTCGACGCGGCGGATCTCGCCCTGGCCGGGCAGGAAGACGAGCTGCGAGCCCGGCTGTTCGTTCAGCGCCAGCAGGGCCGTCTCGGTGACCTGATCCTCGATGCGCTTCAGCGGGTCGCGGCCGCGATAGCGCGTCTCGATGGGATAGGCGCGGCCCTCGCTCTCGATCACCGGAGCATCGCCGAGCAGCTTTGCGACGCGGGCGCCGTCGAGCGTCGCGGACATCACGAGGATGCGGAGATCATCGCGCAGGCCGCCCTGCGCATCGAGCGCCAGCGCCAGGCCGAAATCGGCATCGAGCGAGCGCTCGTGGAACTCGTCGAAGAGCACGGCGGCGACGCCGTCCAGCGCGGGATCGTCGAGGATCATCCGAGCGAAGACGCCTTCGGTGACGACCTCGATGCGCGTCTTCGGGCCGATCTTCGAGCCGAGGCGGACGCGCAGGCCCACCGTCTCGCCGACCCGCTCGCCCAGCGTCTGCGCCATCCGGTTCGCCGCGCCGCGCGCCGCGAGACGGCGCGGTTCGAGCACGATCAGCTTGCGCGCCAGCGTCCAGGGCTCGTCGAGCAGGGCGAGCGGCACGCGCGTGGTCTTGCCGGCGCCGGGCGGGGCGACCAGAACGGCGTTCGGCCGCGCCCGCAGGGCGGCGGCGAGATCGCCGAGGACGGCGTCGATCGGAAGTGGCGTGTCGAAGGCGCGCATGCCCGGCCGATGTGGCGCAGGTGCGCCCTACGCGCAAGCCACTCGCCAGCCGGCGCTCATCATGCTAACCGCTGCGGCATGACTGAGACCGGCCAGACCCGCATCCAGAACCGCTTCCAGGCCTGCGCCCGCGAGGGCCGGGCGGCGCTCGTGACCTTCGTCACCGCCGGCGATCCCGATTTCGAGACCTCCAGCGCGATCCTCGCAGCCCTGCCCGGAGCCGGCGCCGATGTGATCGAGCTCGGCGTGCCCTTCACCGACCCGATGGCGGACGGCATCCCGGTCCAGCTTGCCGGCCAGCGCGCGCTCAAGGCCGGCCAGACCCTGCGCAAGACGCTCGCCATGGTCGAGAGCTTCCGCAAGGCCGGCCATGACACGCCGATCGTGCTGATGGGCTATTACAACCCGATCTGGGCCTATGGCGTCGAAGCCTTCCTGACGGATGCCCGCCGCGTCGGCATCGATGGCCTGATCGTCGTCGACCTGCCGCCGGAAGAGGACGAGGAACTCTGCCTGCCGGCGCTGAAGGCCGGCGTCTCCTTCATCCGCCTGGCGACGCCGACGACCGACGACAAGCGCCTGCCCAAGGTGCTGCAGAACACCTCCGGCTTCGTCTATTACGTCTCGGTCACCGGCGTGACCGGCGGCGCCATCGCCGATTACGGCGCGGTCGGCGATGCCGTCGCGCGGATCAAGCGTCATACCGACCTGCCGGTCGCGGTCGGCTTCGGCGTCAAGACGGCCGAGGATGCCGCCACCATCGCCAAGCGGGCGGACGGCGTCGTCGTCGGCTCGGCCCTTGTCGAGCGCGTCCGCCTTTCGCTCGATGATCAGGGCAAGGCCACGGAAAAGACGGTTTCGGCTGTCACCTCGCTGGTCAGCGAACTCGCCCAGGGCATCCGCTCCGTCGCCAAGGCGGCCTGAGCCCGGTTTCGTTAAATGGTCGCGCTGCTTGCCCGCCGGCAGGCGCGACCCCATTTTCGGCGTGACGGCGCGCAAGCGCCGCAAGCCCATCAGGGATTCATCCGATGAACTGGATTTCCGAAGTCGTCCGGCCGCGCATCAAGACGCTGTTCAAGCGCGAGAGCCCGGAGAACCTCTGGATCAAGTGCCCCGATTCCGGGCAGATGGTGTTCCACAAGGATGTCGAGGCCAATGGCTACGTCATCCCCGGCTCCGAGCACCATATGCGCGTCACCGCGCCGGAGCGTCTGCGCCTGACCTTCGACGACGGCAAGTGGCTCGACGTCGCCCTGCCGGAGGTCGCGGCCGACCCGCTGAAGTTCCGCGACGAGAAGCGCTATGTCGACCGGCTGAAGGACGCCCGCGCCAAGACCGGCATGCAGGACGCCTTCAAGATCGGCTATGGCCGGGTCAAGGGCCTGCCGATGACGCTGGCCGTGCAGGATTTCCACTTCATGGGCGGCTCGCTCGGCATGGCCGCCGGCGAAGCCTTCGTGAAGGGCGCCGAGACTGCGCTCGACAAGAAGACGCCCTATGTCGTCTTCGCGGCATCGGGCGGCGCGCGCATGCAGGAAGGCATCCTCTCGCTAATGCAGCTCCCGCGCACGACGGTCGCGGTTCGCCGCCTGCGCGCGGCCGGCCTGCCCTATCTCGTCGTGCTGACCAATCCGACGACCGGCGGCGTCACCGCGTCCTACGCGATGCTGGGCGACATCCATATCGCCGAGCCCGGCGCGCTGATCGGCTTCGCCGGCCCGCGCGTGATCGAGCAGACCATCCGCGAGAAGCTGCCCGACGGCTTCCAGCGCTCGGAATATCTCAAGGATCACGGCATGGTCGACATGGTCGTGCATCGCCGCGACCTGCCGGAAACGCTCGCCCGGCTCGGCCGCCTGCTGACCAAGCAGCCGTCCGTGAAGGAAGAGGCACCGGCAGCGGCACGTCCGGTCGCCGAAGCAGTCTAAGACGGCCTGAGTTAAAGCAGCTCCGCGTTTCTCCGAATCGCGGAACTGCTTTAATCTTCTAGTTTGACGCATTTTCTTCACGCGAACCGGTACCCACTTCGCTCGAAAATGCTTTCGTTCGCGGCTGGGGGCCGTCACGCCATGGGGTCTTCCGACGCCTTGCTCGCGCGCTTCATGGCGCTGCATCCCAAGCTGATCGATCTCTCGCTCGGCCGCATCCTCACGCTGCTCGAAAAGCTCGGCGACCCCCAGAAGAAGCTGCCGCCGGTGATCCATGTCGCCGGTACCAACGGCAAGGGCTCGACCATCGCCTTCATGCGGGCGATCCTCGAAGCGGCCGGCCTCTCCGTCCATGTCTATATCTCGCCGCATCTGGTGCGCTTCCATGAGCGCATCCGGCTGGGTGCGCCCGGCGGCGGGCGTTTCGTCGACGAGGACAAGCTGGTCGAGGCGCTGGAACGCTGCGAGGCGATCAATGCCGGCGATCCCATCACCTTCTTCGAGATGACCACGGCCGCCGGCCTGCTGCTCTTCTCCGAACACCCCGCCGATGTGCTGCTGCTGGAAGTCGGGCTCGGCGGGCGCTTCGACGCGACGAACGTGATCGCCCATCCCGCCTGCACGGTGGTGACACCGGTCTCGCTCGATCATTCCGAATATCTCGGCGACACCGTCACCAAGATCGCCGGCGAGAAGGCCGGCATCTTCAAGCGCGGCGCGCCGGCCGTGATCGCGCCGCAGGAGCCGGAGCCGACCGCGGTTCTGGAAGCCGCGGCCGAGCGCGCGGGCGCCTCGAGAATCCTGATCGGCGCGCAGGATTTCAACGTCCACGAGGCCGGCGGGCGGCTGGTCTACGAGGATCATGACGGTCTGCTCGACTTGCCGCTACCGCGCTTGTCCGGCCGGCACCAGCATATCAATGCCGGCACCGCGATCGCGGCGTTGCGGGCCGCCGGCTACGGCGCCCTGCCGACGCAAGCCTTCGAGGACGGCCTGCGCAATGCCGACTGGCCGGCGCGCTTGCAGCGCCTGTCGCGCGGCGCGCTGGCCGAGATCGTGCCTGATCGCGCCGAGCTCTGGCTCGACGGCGGCCACAACCCCGATGGCGGGCGCGTGCTCGCCCAGGCCATGGCCGATCTCGATGATCGCAACCCGGCGCCGCTGGTGATGATCGCAGGCCTGCTCTCGACCAAGGACGCAGCCGCGACGCTGCGCCATTTCAAGGGGCTGGCGCAGGGGCTCTATGCCGTGCCGATCCATAATTCGCTGGCCGCGCGCCCGGCCGAGGAGGTCGCCGAAGCCGCCCGCAGCGCCGGTCTTGTCGCCGAGGTCTCCAGTTCGGTCGAGCAGGCTCTGCGAACGATCGCGGCACGCGACTGGCCCGTGCCGCCGCGCATCCTGATCTGCGGCTCGCTCTATCTCGCGGGCGAAGTGCTCTCGGATAACGGCACGCCGCCGACATAGAGCATCGGGAGAAAGCCATGCCCGTTCCCGGATTGATCGTCGTCGGCGCCACCCTGCTCTGCGGCATGCTCGGTGGCTGCGTCACGACCGAGGGAACCGCGCCCGGGCAAGTCGAAGGCACGGAGCGGGTCGCATCCGGCAAGCGCACCTTCCTGCAGAAGACCTTCATGACCATGGACGAGCGCTGCCGGCCGGTTCCGCGCCCGAGCGGCGTGCTGACCGAACCGCCCCGGCACGGCAAGGTCCGGCTGGCGACCCGTAAGGCCGAGGCCGAATACGGGCCGGGGCCCTTCCGGCATTGCAACGGCAAGGTCGGGCCATCGCTCGCCTTCGAATACACCTCGAAACGCGGCTATCGCGGGGCCGACAGTTTCCTCGTGCGCATCCGCTACGACAACGGCGAAATCCGCTACGAGCGCTTCGAGATCACAGTCGATTAGCTGGAGGAAGCTTCATGCAGCGCCGCTTCGGGGCCTCGGGCCCGCTCGTCCCGTCGATCGGCCAGGGGAGCTGGTATAGCGAGCAGGGCGACCGGCGCGAGGCGATCGCCGCCTTCCGTCGCGGGCTCGACCTCGGACTGAACCATATCGACACCGCCGAGATGTATGGCGACGGCCGCTCGGAAGCCCTGATCGGCGAGGCCATCGCAGGCCGGCGCCACGAGGTCTTCCTGGTCTCGAAGGTGCTGCCGCATAACGCCTCGCGGCGCGGCGTGCAGGCCGCTTGCGAGCGCTCGCTGAAGCATCTCAGGACAGACCGGCTCGATTGCTACCTGCTGCATTGGCGCGGTCCGCACCCCCTTGAAGAAACCTTCGCCGCCTTCGAGACGCTGAAGCAGGAGGGCAAGATCCTCTCCTGGGGCGTCAGCAATTTCGACGAGGACGATCTCGACGAGGCGCTCGCCGCCGCCGGCAAGGGCAGAATCGCCTGCAACCAGGTACTCTACCATCTGCGCGAGCGCGCGATCGAGCATGCGGTGATCCCGTGGTGCGAGCAGAACGGCGTCGCCGTTACCGCCTACAGCCCCTTCGGCCATGACGATTTTCCGGCTGCCGACAGCGCGCCGGGCAAGGCTCTGGCCGAGATCGCGGCAAGCCATGGCGCAACGCCCCGGCAAGTCGCGCTCGCCTTCCTGACGCGGCGCGACAGCGTCTTCGCGATCCCGAAGGCCGGCCGGGTCGCCCATGTCGAGGATAATGCCGGCGCGCTGGGCCTGACGCTCTCCGCAGCCGAAATCGCCCGGATCGACGCGGCTTTTCCGCGCGGTCGCAAGCCGGCCTCGCTGCCGATGATCTGAGCCACCGGAAACCACGTTCCGCCTTCCGGCTTTACAAGCCGGGGCCGTCGGCGCTTTCCTAGAGTCAAGGGCGGCGGCCACCAGAGCTCGACAACGCCTCATTCAGCAGTAGCGTCTTTCGGAGTGAGTGTGATGCGTGGCGTTCTCGGCATCCTGGCCGTTCTTTTCCTGTCGGCCTTCGCCGGCGCCGCCCATGCCGGCGTCGATGTCAGGGTCGATATCCCCGCCCAGCGCATGACCGTGACCACCACCGACGGCGAGGTCTACGACTGGAAGATCTCGTCCGGCCGCAAGGGCTTCCGCTCGCCCAACGGCGTCTACCGGCCGACCCGGCTCGAGAAGAACTGGTATTCGCGCAAATACGGCGGTGCGATGCCCCATTCCGTGTTCTTCCGCGGCGGCTACGCGATCCATGGCACGACGGCCGTCGGCGCGCTCGGCCGCCCCGCTTCGCATGGCTGCATCCGCCTGCACCCGGCCAATGCTGCCAAGCTCTTCGCACTGGTGAAGAAGCATGGCTCCAGCCAGACCCGGATCGCGCTCAACGGCGCGGCGCCCGACAATCTCTCGCGCTTCGCCAAGGCCTCATCGCCGTCGAAGGCGAAGATCGCGAAGGCGGGCCCGTCCAAGCAGAAGATCGCGAAAGCCGCGCCGTCCAAGCATAAGATCGCCAAGGCAAAGCAGCACAGCCAGGCGACGAGCGTCGCCCAGCGCCGCGGCGGCGATTGGGAAGCAGCGCGCGGCCAGATCCTGCTGCGCCCTGCCTTGCCGGCCGGCGCCTATGGCTACCAGCCCTATTACCCGAGCGGCTACGGCTGGCGCTGAGCGCTAGAGCGCCTCGGGCGCGATCCTCAGCCAGCCTTCCAGCGTCTCGCGCGGCGCCAGGCGCTTGAGCGGCGCTGCGGCGCGCGCCGGCGGCTCGCTCGGTGCGCCGATCGCATGGCTCTGCGGCTCGACGCAGAGGAAATCCGCGCCCGCCGGTGCCCAGACGACCGGGCAGTCGAGATTGTCGCTAGCAGTCAGCGTGATGGCGAGGCTGGTCGAGGGCGTCTCGATCCGGGCCGTGCCGTCCCAGCCGAGGAAGCTCCAGGCGGTCACGGTCTCCGCCCGGAAGGGATGGGCCTCGGCATAGGGGCCGCCATCGGCGAAGGCCTGCTGGCCGGTCGCGCGGAAGGCTTCGCCGAAGATGAGCGCGCCCGTGCTGCGCATGACAAGGCGCGTATCGGCGGCGCAGGGAAACCAGGGATGGTGGCCGATGCCGAACGGTAGTGCCGTCTGCGCCTCGTTGGTGATCGCCATCCGGATGGTCATACCGGCATCGTCGAGGATGACGTCCTGCCGCGCCCGGTAGCGGTAGGGGTCAGAGCCCTCGGTACGACGGTGTTCGAGGACGGTATGACCACGGTCATACTCCAGCACATCCCAGGCCGCCTGCCAGCCGAAGCCGTGGATCGCCCCGCCCGGATCGTTCTGCGGGACGAGGAAGCGTTGCTCGCCATCGTCGACGACGCAGCCGAAGGCGCGGTTGGCGAAGGGCAGCAGTGCCCAGGTCCCGAAGAAGTTCGGCGAGGCCGTGCCCGGCTGCCGCCCGGCGGGCGGATAGAGCAGGTCATGGCGGCGCCCATCCGGCCCGCGCCAGCTCAGCGACGAGACGATGCCGCCCTTGTCGGGATGGATGACGGCGTCGAGGCCGCCCGCTTGCAGTTCGAGCATCCGGCTGGTCCGATTCGTCCGCGTGATCGCGATCCGCAGGGTTGCCGGGAAGTCATACCTTGCACAAGGCTTCTCAGGCCCGGCTCTTGACCGGACCGGACATGGCAGAGACAGTCGCGCGCCTGGATCGCCGCTTGTCCGGTCGGATACGCAGCAGTCCATCCATGTGTTGCCGCCTCGGATTCTGCCATGCCCAAACCTCTGATCGCGCTCGACTGGGGAACGACCCGCGCGCGCGCCTTCCTGATCTCGGAGACGGGTGAGGTGCTGGAGCGGCGCATCGCCGATCGCGGCATCCAGTCGGTTCCGGCGGGCGGCTATCCTGAAGCCTTCGCCGAGCTCGCCGGCGATTTCCGCGAGGCGGCGCCCGATGCCGCAATCGTGCTCGCCGGCATGGTCGGCAGCCGCAACGGCTGGATCGAGGCGCGCTATGTCCCTTGCCCGGCTTCGCCGGCCGAGATCGCAGGCGCTGCGATCAGGGCCGAGCTCGATGCCGCGACGTCGGCGACCATCCTGCCCGGCCTGAGCTGCGACGACGGCGCCTTCGACGTGATGCGCGGCGAGGAGACCCTGATCGTCGGGCTCGGCCTCGACGACGGCATCGCCTGCCTGCCCGGTACGCACTCGAAATGGGCCGAGATCAGGCAGGGCCGCATCACCCGCTTCGCCAGCTTCATGACCGGCGAGATCTACGGGCTGCTGCGCAATGATTCGATCCTCGCCCGGCTGGCCGAAGCGCCTTCGGAAGCGGATGCGGCGGACGGTGCCGCGCGTGGCCGTGCCGCCGCAGGCAGGGCGGGTGGACTGCTCAATACTGCCTTCGCCGCCCGGACCGAGGTTCTCGCCGGCCGGATGGCGGGCGGCGCGGTCGGGCCCTATCTCTCGGCGCTGCTGGTCGGGCAGGAGATCGCCGGAGCAGAGGCCCTGTTCGGCAAGGGCCAGACGGTCCATCTCGTCGCGGACGGCCCGTTGGCCGAGAGCTATGGCGCCGGCCTGCGGGCACGGGGACACAGCATCCAGCTCGTCTCGCCCGAGGCGGCGTTCGTTGCCGGCATCCGGCGGCTCGCGGCCGATCTTCCGGCATGATCGTCGTCTTCGGCTCGATCAATATCGACCTCGTGACGCCGGTCGAGCGCCTGCCGGGACCGGGCGAGACCGTGCTCGGGCCGGGCTATGCCCTGCATCCCGGAGGCAAGGGTGCGAACCAGGCGCTCGCGGCCCGCCGTGCCGGCGCGGATGTCGTGCTCGTCGGCGCGACCGGGCGGGACAGGTTCAGCGATACCGCGCTGGCCCTGCTCGCCACTGAGGGCGTCGATCTCGATCATGTCGCACATGTCGACGAGCCGACCGGCGCCGCCTTCATCGCGACGGATCGCGAGGGCGCCAACCAGATCATCGTCGCAGCCGGTGCCAATGCCGCGGTGCGGCCGGATGCCTTGCGGCAGCTCGTGCTCGCGGCGGAGGATATCCTGCTTCTGCAACGCGAGGTTCCCGAGGAAGCCTGCCTGCAGGCCGCCCGCGCGATGAAGCGGGCCGGCGGACGCGTGATCCTCAACCTCGCTCCCGCCGAGGCGCCCTCGGCCGCGCTGCTCGCCGAGCTCGACATGCTGATCGTCAACGAGCACGAGGCGACGGTGCTCGCACAGGCACTCGGCTGGCCGGATCGCGATCCGGATGCGATCGCGCGCCGGCTCGACGGCGAGCGGCGCATTGCCACGATCGCGACGCTGGGAGCAGCCGGTGTCGTCGCCTGGATCGACGGCACCCGTCATCGGCTCGAAGCCCCGCAGGTCGCCGTCGTCGATACAGTCGCGGCGGGAGACAGCTTCACCGGCGCCTTCGCGGCCGCGCTTGCGGCCGGCAAGACCATGCCAGCGGCCCTGCGCGACGGTCTCGCCGCCGGTTCGCTCGCCTGCACGCGGCGCGGAGCTCAGCCGAGCATTCCCCGCGCCGCCGAGATCGCGGCGCTGGCCGCCACGCTTGCCGGCGCGCCCGGCCGGTAAGCCCGGATTAAGCCTGTCGGCAGCCCTCCGGCTCTCACATTCCGGTTGCACGCAAATGCGTGCGACCTGTTCACGCTTCGTCAGGGCTCTCTTCCGCATCCTGCAAACACCGGCAGGACCGGAGGGGGCCGTGACGACATCACCATTGGCCTGGGCGTTGAGCGTGGCTGGTGCCGCGACCATCGGGGCATTGTCCTACACGCACTGGCTCGCTCCGCGCCTGGTGGACGAAGCGCCTGCCGTCGCGGTCGCCGCAAGCCCGCAAAAGGCGCCCGGATCGCGCGTGCCCACGACGCTCGCCGTCGCGGCCGATTATCGCGGGCACTATATCGTGCATCCCTCGGTCGACAATTACCGCATCAAGATGATGGTCGATACCGGCGCCAGCATCGTCGCGCTGACCGCCGCCGACGCGCGCGCGCTCGGGATCACCGACGACCTCTCGACGCGCAACAGGGTCAGGCTCAGCACTGCCAACGGCACCGTCACCGGCTTCCGTGCGATGCTGCGGGAGATCCGGCTGGGCGATATCGTGGTGCGCAATGTCGATGCCGTCGTGCTGCCGCCCGGCGCGCTCTCGATGAGCCTGCTGGGCAACTCCTTCCTCAGCAAGCTTCTGGGCTACGAGGTCCAGACCGGGCGGATGGTGCTGCGCGGCTGAGAGCCGGCCTCGATCCGCGGCATAGCTTCTGCGGGAAGCGAACATGGACGAGGCGAAGCCCGACGCCCGGAGGCGTTCCGGGCGGCTGCGACAAACAAACCCGGCCGCGCAGCTCAGAAGGTCGGGCAGGCGTTGGCGTCGGTTCGCTTCACCTGCTCGATGTTCAAGGTGCCGGCAGGCAGCCCGTTGCGCGGCCGCGTGTAGATCGGGCTGTTGCCGAGCGTGTACGTCCCCGTCAGGACATAGCCGATGGTCGGCGTGTGCTTGTAGCTCGCACTTGCCATGATGACCGACGTGGTCGGCGTCCGATAGATTGCAGGAATAACCTGCGTGGTCCCCCGCGCCAGCGGCGCGCCGTTGTCCGAGCTGCTGCTCCAGCAGACCCGGGCGACACCCGCCGCATCAACGACGAGGCTGGTGATGACCATCACGGGCTTGCCGTCCTGATACGGCATCATGACCGTCTCGGCGGCGCTGAAGATGTTCTTGATGTCGGTCGGCGAAACAGATTGGGTCCGCGACGTGAGATCGCTGAGAGCCGAGGTCAACTGGGTGACCTTGCGGTTGATCATCACAAGCGTCACCACCTCCGTCATCCCCACATAGGCGATGAGCATCACTGGCAGGAGCATGGCGAACTCGACCAGCGCCACGCCCTTCCGGTCGCTGCCGAAGCGACGCCAGGCGCGCAGGTTCCCATTTTTCCGCATGCGCGTCATTCCCATCAAGACCCTGCCGCCGGTGCCGCGCCCGAAGTGACGAAAGGTTCGGCCCGGAAAGCCATGCTGACGACGATGCCGCGACGGCCTTCGCCGAGATTGGCCAGCGCGACGGAAGCCCAGCTCGTCAGGAAAAGCCTGTAGTCGAGCACGGCTCGCACGACGACGATGTCGTTGCCCTGCGGCTGGACATAGGTGAAGCCGGTGGTGTTCAGATTGCCGCCCGCAATCGGGTTGCTGCTGGACGATCCGGAGCTCGCGGCGGAGAAGCTGTTATAGATCCTGACATCGACGTAGAGCTTCGAGCAGTCGATCAGCTTCATCGGCGCGACGGCACAGATGTTGTCCCGGAATTTCTTCGCGTTCACCGCGCCGGTGGCTCCGGTATAGAGGGTCCTCGACTGCCCCGTGACCAGCGAACGGGAGACCTGCGACAGCGATTCCTCCAGGACCTGGTTGGTCCAGAACATCAAGGCCGTCTCGATGATCGCGAAGATGAGGGCGAAGAACGGCGCGGCGACGAAGGCGAACTCCACCGCGGCGACGCCATCCTGGGAACGGCGGAAGCGCCGGAGCAGCAGGCAGCGAAGGCGTCGGCGTTGCGACCCGCCAGTCGGCAGAGGCATGTTTTTCGTGCGCTCGAACATCCATTTGCCTCGTCGAGTTTCGGCCCAGGCCAGAAATCCCTACGGCAAAAGAATTTCAGATCGGTTAGGGCAGCCGCCGGCCAGCCGAAATCGACGTTAAGCTTTCGCTCATCATGAACGCCACGCGGATGCGGCCTCGCGCGCGTACCTGATACGGGGCTTCGGCGGCAGAGGCCGTCCTAGTTCCGTCCACTGCCCGTCGCGAGCGCATTGCGCGCTGCGGCCTGCCCGGCGGCACCCGTGAAATGGTCCGGTGTATCGCCCAACTGGACCGAGGGCTGGCAATCCGGGTTGCAGGCATAGCTTTCGCGATTCATGCCCCGCTGGACCGTCAGGACCGCGTCGGAGTCCGCACTGACCCGCACCATCGATTCCGCCAGGAGCGTTCCGCTGGCATCCAGCGCGATCAGATTGGTCACGCCGAAACTCTTTCCGGTGACGATCATCACGCCGTTACGCTGCACGGCCACGTCGGCGATGGCCGGATTGCCGACGATGACCGTCTGAGCCTTCTCGGGCAGGCGAACCACCTTGGCGTGGTCGACGAGGACGATCACGCTTTCGGATTTCGCACGTGGCGACGCGGCGATGGCAGTGCCGCCCACGGTGATCGCGAGAGCTGTCGCGGCCACCCAGTGGGTCAGCCGACGGCGCCCTTCAGGAGCACGAATGATCAACATGGCGGCGCCTCAAGCTTTGCGACCCCTTCAATGAAGCCCAAAATGATGAATCAAATCCTAAGCTCGCGGCGAACAGCGATCTCATGCAGCCGAACACACTATGCCGCAGCGGAATAACGACGCGACCAAGCGATTACCGTCACGCCTCGAGAAACTAAATCGCCCTTACAGGATCGACTAAACCCCTTGTTAACTGAGAAAAACTCGCGTCAGCGGCGCTATTTGCAAGATCATCGATAATTTGCGCCTGTTAAATCGAGCGTTAACCACAGAAAAAACACGGCAAGAAACAGCCCAATTCTTCGACCGGTTTAACCGATCAGCAAGATGGGCGGGCTAATTTCGTTCCTGTCGCTGACCGAAGCCACCTGAGAGCACAGGCAGCCGTCAAACCGTGGTGTAAAGGAGTTTCAGCATGACCAATCTTTTCGCTCGCTTCGTCAAGGACGAGTCCGGCGCCACCGCCATCGAGTACGGCCTGATCGCCGCCCTGATCGCGGTTGGCATCATCGCCGCCGCCAGCATGCTCGGCGGCAACCTCAGCACGCTGTTCACGAACATCGGCACCCGCCTCGGCACCGAAGCCGCCAAGGCTCTGTGATCGCCGCAAGCGAGATCGGCTGAACGACAAACGCCCCGGTCAATCCGGGGCGTTTTGCTTTTCATGCCGAGTTTGATGCGATCACCGTAAGGGTTTGGTGAGGCGTTTGCGGCACTGTCCCGTCTGTAGCGGAGTAACTCTCATGACCCTGCCCCAGATCGTCATGCTCGGCGTGTTTCCTTTCGCCATGGCCTATGCCGCGGCCAGCGATCTGCTCTCGATGACGATCTCGAACCGGCTCTGCCTGTTCCTCGTCGGCAGTCTCGCGGTCTGCGCCGTCCTGCTCGGCCTGAGCCCGGCAGCGATCGGCTGGCATCTGGCTGCCGGGGCCCTGGTCCTGGTCGTCTCCTTCGGCCTTTTCGCAGCCGGGTGGATCGGCGGGGGCGATGCCAAGCTCGCGGCCGCAACGGCACTCTGGTTCGGCTTCGACCAGTTGATGCCCTATCTGCTCATCGCGGCCTTCTTCGGCGGCCTCCTGACCATCATCATCCTGCGGCTGCGCTCGCGCCCGCTGCCGGCCTTCGCCGAGAACTGGGGCTGGGCCAGTCGCCTGCATGCCGCCAATGAGGGCGTACCCTACGGCATCGCACTGGCCTTCGCCGCGCTGCTGGTCCTGCCGGATACCACGATCTGGCATGCTGCGATCGGCGTCTGAAGGGCGCCGGGGACGTAACGGCAGCGGTCTTCAAAAAATATACGTCCAGTTAACCATAAGTTGACGTTTCAGAACGACGATCCGGAACGAGAGCCAATCACACTTGGCTGAGGGTCGTTCGTTCATGAGTCCCGCACGCATCATCATACTCGTGGTCGCACTGGCGGCCGGCCTGGGCGCAGCGCTGCTCGTCCAGAGCCCCAAAGCGCCGGCCCCCGTCGCGAAGGTCGAACAGGCGCCGACCGTTCCGGTCCTGGTCGCGGCGACCGACATCCCCGTCGGCAACACGGTGACGGCGAACGACCTGCGCTGGCTCGACTGGCCGCTGGCCAGCGTGCCGGCCGGGATCATCCGCAAGGACGAAACGCCCGAGGCCGAAAAAGAGATCATCGGGCAGGTGGCACGCTACGCCACCCTCGGCGCCGAGCCGATCCGCCGCGAGAAGCTGATCAAGACCGACGGAACCGGCTTCCTCTCTGCCGTCCTGCCCTCGGGCAGGCGAGCCGTCGCGATCTCGACCGACAGCCGCGGCGCCAACACCGCCGGCGGCTTCATCCTGCCGAACGACCGCGTCGACGTGGTCTCCACCACGCGCGGCGAATCGGGCGGTGGCCAGGAGGGCTATGCCAGCGAGGTCATCCTGCGCAACATCCGCGTCCTGGCCATCGGTCAGAACGTACAGGAGCGCAACGGCGAGAAGGTCGTGGTCGGCGAGACGGCGACCCTCGAAATCGAACCGGGAGAGGTCGAGAAACTCGTCCAGGCACAGAAGACCGGCACGCTCTCCCTGGCCCTGCGCAGCCTCAAGGATGCCGGCGAAACGACGCCGCCCGCCCAAGCCGACAACTCCCTGACGCTCGTGCGCTACGGTGTCACCTCGAAGAGCGTGAAGCCATGATCAGATCTTCCCTCCGCCTCGCAACGGCCCTCGCGCTCGCCCTGGCTGCCGGCAACGCCAGCGCCCAGACCACGGGCAGCGGCCCCGCCCCCGTCCTGAATGTCGGCTCGAGCGAGAACGCGATCTCCCGCAAGCTGGACCTCTCGATCGGCCGTTCGCTGATCGTCGAGCTGCCGCGCGATGCCAAGGAGGTCTTCGTCGCCAATCCGAAGGTCGCCAATGCGGTGGTCCGGACAGCGCGCAAGCTCTTCGTGATCGGCATCGCCGACGGCAATACCTCGATGTTCGTCATGGATGGTGACGGCCAGCAGATCACCGCGCTCGACATCAATGTCGGGCGCGATCTCAACGTGCTCAGGCAGACGCTGCGCACGGCGCTGCCAAACTCGCTGATCGAGATCAAGCCGGCGGGCGATTCGATCCTGCTGGTCGGCACGGTGCCGAACGCGTCCGAAGCGACCCAGGCCGTCGACATCGCCAAGGCCTTCGTCGGCGGCGCCTCCTCCTGGCGAACCGGATCGGTGATCAACTCGCTGACCATTCGCGACCGCGACCAGGTGATGGTGAAGGTCACGGTCTCCGAAGTCTCGCGCAAGGCGATCAAGCAGCTCGGCATCAATTCCAGCGGCGAGTGGAAGCTCGGGAAGTTCTCGGTCACGCCTACGATCGACAACCCGTTCTCGCTCTCGCCGCAGGCCCTGTCAGCCTCCGCGATCGGAGCGGGCATCGGCAACTCCCAGAACTTCACGCTGCGGGCGCTGGAACGGGCCGGCATGGCACGCGTCCTGGCCGAGCCGACGGTGACCGCAATCTCGGGCGAGAGCGCGAAATTCACCGCCGGCGGCGAAGTCCCGGTTCCCACCGGCTATACCTGCGATCCGACCAAGGCCGTCTGCTCGCTCGGCGTCAGCTACAAGCCGATCGGCGTCGCGCTGAACTTCACGCCGATCGTGCTCTCGGCCAACAAGATCAGCATGCGTATCGCGACCGAGGTGACCGAACTCGATTTCGAGAACCAGATCGTGCTCCAGGGCGACCGGAACCAGCCTACCGTCACGGTCCCGGCCTTCCGCGTGCGCAAATCCGACACGACGGTGGAGCTGCCCTCCGGCGGCACGCTGGCCACAGCCGGCCTGATCCAGCGCGTCTCCAAGACCTCGATCAACGGCCTGCCCGGGCTGATGAACCTGCCGATCATCGGCGTGCTGTTCCGGTCGCGCGACTACCAGCGCGAGGAGACCGAGCTGATGATCACGGCGACGCCCTATATCGTCAAGCCGATGCAGCCGAACGAGGTACAGCGGCCCGATGACGGCTTCGTCGAAACCCACGACTCCCAGGCGATCCTGCTCGGCCGCCTGAACAAGATCTACGGCAGCGGCGGCGGCCCGGTTCCCCAGGCCTACAAGGGTCGCGTCGGCTTCATCGCCGACTGAGCGCCCGGCGACAACGATGATGGATGACCCGACCATGACGGTTTCCTCCCGGATCGACTCAACAGGACCGCGCCTGATCGCCGCCGTGCTGGCGCTCGGCGCCCTGCTCGGCGGCTGCGCCAACCGCACGGCCGGTGGCGACACGCTCGCCTACGGGGCAGACGACGTGCGTGAACGCCACCCGATCGTGCTGCGCGATGCGCCGCGCTCGCTCGATGTCTTCGTCGGGCGCAGCGGCGGCGGGCTCGACGCAAGGCAGGCCGAGGACGTCGCGAGCTTCGCCCGCGAGTTCCGCCTCTCCGGCAAGGGCGGCCTGGTGGCTGAGGTTCCGACGGGTGATCGCCGCGATCGCGCCGCCTACGACACGCTCAGCGGCATCCGGACGGCATTGTCGCGCGGCGGCGTCTCGCCGGCCGTGCTCAGCGTCCGCAGCTACCCTGTCCAGGACCCCGGCCTGGCCTCGCCGATCCGCCTGACCTTCGCCTCCCTCCAGGCGAGCGTGGCGCATCAGTGCGGGCAATGGCCGTCCGACATCGGCGCCTCCGACTTCAAGTTCTCCTCCTCGAATGCGCCCTACTGGAATCTCGGCTGCTCGTCGCAGGCGACGCTCGCCGCGCAGGTTGCCGACCCGATCGACCTCGTCCGGGCGCGCGACGAAGGCCGCCCCGACATCGTCAAGCGCATGGGTGCCATCACCAAGATCCGCGAAGGCCGGGACCCATCGACCCAGTACCGGCAGCAGACCCCGCAGATCAACTCGGCGGTCGGAGGCGGGAACTGATGCAGGCCGATACCAACGACATCCCTGCGATCGACCTGCCGAGCGACGAGGTCATCGCGCCGCTGCCGCGCATCACGCTGCAGGCCTTCTGCGAAACGCCGGCCGTCGCCGCGACCATGCAGGCCGCGACCGCCGACCGGCGCATGGACAAAGCCCATGCCCGCGTCCAGATGGGCGGCCCCGCGGCAGCCGTCGAGACCTTCCGCACGGCACCGACGCCAAACATCATCGTGCTCGAAGCCGTTGCCGACGCGGCGACGCTGGTCTCGCATCTCGAAGCCCTGTCCGAAAGCTGCGATCCCGGCACCAAGGTCGTCGTGATCGGCCATGTCAACGACGTCCAGCTCTATCGCGACCTGATCCGCCGCGGCGTCAGCGAATATCTGATCGCGCCGCTGGAACCGCTCGACGTCCTGCGCACGCTGTCGGAGCTCTACATCGCCCCGGAAGCCCGCAACCTCGGCCGCGTCATCGCGGTGATGGGCGCCAAGGGCGGCGTCGGCGCCTCGACCGTCGCCCATAACATCTCCTGGGCGATCGCTCGCAACCTCGACGCCTCGACGGTGGTGGTCGACCTCGACATCGCCTTCGGCACGGCCGGGCTCAACTTCAACCAGGACCCGCCGCAAGGCATCGCGGAAGCGGTGTTCGCACCCGAACGCCTCGATTCCAACCTGCTCGACCGGCTGCTGTCGCGCTGCAGCGACAATCTCGCCCTGCTCGCCGCCCCGGCCATCCTGGACCGGACGGTCGACCTCGACGAGGACGCGCTCGAACAGCTTCTCGAATTGCTGCGCGCCAGCGTGCCCTGCATCATCCTCGACGTGCCGCACCAGTGGAACGCCTGGGTGAAGCGAACGGTGCTCGGCGCCGACGAGATCGTCATCGTCGCCGAACCCGAACTCGCCTCCCTGCGCAACGCCAAGAACCTGGTCGACCTCTCGCGCGCGTCGCGGCCCAACGATGCCGTCGCGCGGCTCGTCCTCAACCGCGTGGGCGTCCCCAAACGGCCGGAGATCAACGCCGGGGAGTTTTCCAAGGCGCTCGGCATCGACGTGCTCAGCACGATCCCGTTCGACGCCCAGTTGTTCGGCACGGCCGCCAATAACGGCCAGATGATCTCCGAGGTGCAGGCCGGCAGCAAGGCGACCGAAGCCTTCACCCAGATCGCCAGCGCGCTGACCGGGCGCGGCGAAGCGAAGCGGAGCCGGCGCAGCCTGCTCGAACCGTTCGTCGCGAAGCTGAAGCGCCGCAAGGCCTCGTGAGGAACAGGACCTGACGATGACGGGGAGACGCCCGCACGCCAGACAAGAGACCGGCCCGGACCGGGCGGGAGAGTGACGAGATGTTCGGCAAGCGATCCGCAGGCGCAGGTCACGCGCCCAACCTGAACGCGAGAGCGCCCGCGGCGGTGCAGGCTGCGCCGCGCAAGCCCGAACTCGCTCCCGCGGTCACGGAGGAGCGCAGGGTCGCGCCGGTGGTCGAGACGACGCCGCGCTCCGAAGACTACTACCAGATGAAGAGCATGATCTTCGGGGCGCTGATCGAGGCCATCGATCTGTCGCAGCTCGCGAAGCTCGATGCCGAATCGGCGCGCGAGGAAATCCGCGACATCATCAACGAGATCATCTCGCTGAAGAACGTCGTGCTCTCGATCGCCGAGCAGGAAGAACTGCTCGACGACATCTGCAACGACGTGCTCGGCTACGGGCCGCTGGAGCCGCTGCTGGCCCGCGACGATATCGCCGACATCATGGTCAACGGCGCCGGCCGGACCTTCATCGAAACCGCCGGCAAGATCCAGCTCACCAATATCCGCTTCCGCGACAACGCGCAGTTGATGAACATCTGCCAGCGCATCGTCAGCCAGGTCGGCCGGCGCGTCGACGAAAGCTCGCCGATCTGCGACGCACGCCTCGCCGACGGCTCGCGCGTCAACGTCATCGCACCGCCGCTGGCCATCGACGGCCCGGCGCTGACCATCCGCAAATTCAAGAAGGACAAGCTGACGCTCGACCAGCTCGTCAAGTTCGGCGCGATCTCGCCGCCGGGTGCCGAGATCCTCAAGATCATCGGCCGTGTCCGCTGCAACATCGTCATCTCCGGCGGCACGGGCTCGGGCAAGACGACGCTGCTGAACTGCCTGACGAACTTCATCGACCATGACGAGCGGGTCATCACCTGCGAGGACGCAGCCGAGCTCCAGCTCCAGCAGCCGCATGTGGTGCGTCTCGAAACCCGCCCGCCCAACCTGGAAGGCACGGGCGCGGTGACGATGCGCGATCTCGTCAAGAACTGCCTCCGCATGCGCCCCGAGCGCATCATCGTCGGCGAGGTGCGCGGACCCGAGGCCTTCGACCTGCTCCAGGCGATGAACACCGGCCATGACGGCTCGATGGGCACGCTCCACGCCAACTCGCCGCGCGAGTGCCTGAGCCGTATCGAATCGATGATCACCATGGGTGGCTTCTCGCTGCCCTCGAAGACGCTGCGCGAGATGATCTGCTCGTCGATCGACATCATCATCCAGGCCCAGCGCCTGCGCGACGGATCGCGCCGCATCACCCACATCACGGAGGTGATGGGCATGGAAGGCGAGGTGATCACGACGCAGGACCTGATGCTCTACGACATCGTCGGCGAGGACGCCGCCGGCAAGCTCGTCGGCCGGCACCGCGCCACCGGCGTCGGGCGGCCGCGCTTCTGGGAGCGCGCGCGCTATTTCAACGAGGACCAGCGCCTCGCCGCCGCCCTCGACCAGCTCGAAGAAGCGGGCGTCAGCAATGCGGTCTGACCGGACGCTCTTGCAGGGAGACCGGGCATGAACACGAGCATGCTCGCCGTCGCCCTGCTGGCCATGCTCGCCGTCGGCGGCGTGGTCTACGCGCTGCTCTATCCGACGCTGAGCGGTGAAAAGCGCGCAGAGAAGCGGCGCAAGGAGTTTGCCGGCCCGAGCACCGCTCGCGGCATCGACCGGGAGGCGCAGGCGCGCAACAAGCGCGGCCAGATCGCGCAGAGTCTGAAGGAGATCGAGAACCGCGAGAATGCGCGCAACAAGGTCTCTCTCGAGACGCGCATCGCCCAGGCGGGCCTGAGCTGGACGCCCAAGAAATACTACGCGATCAGCGCAGGCGCCGCGGTTGCGCTCGGGCTCGTGCTGTGGATCGCAAGCGGGAACTGGATTCTCGGCCTGGCCGGCCTCTTCATCGGCGGCTTCGGCCTGCCAGCCTGGTTCCTGAAGCGCTGCAAGGCCAAGCGCCTGAAGAAATTTGGAGTGGAGTTCCCGAACGCGCTCGACGTGATCGTGCGCGGCATCAAGGCCGGCCTGCCCGTGAACGACTGCCTGCGCATCATCGCCAGCGAAGCCGTGGAGCCGGTGAAGACGGAATTCCGGATGATCATCGAGGCTCAGGCTCTAGGCCTGCCGCTGTCGGAAGCCACCGTCAAGCTATTCGAGCGCATGCCCTGCGCCGAGGCCAATTTCTTCGGGATCGTCATCGCCATCCAGCAGAAAACCGGCGGCAACCTCTCCGAGACACTCGGGAATTTGTCGCGCGTGCTGCGCGAACGGCGCAAGATGCGCGACAAGATCGCGGCCGTGTCGATGGAGGCCAAGGCCTCTGCGGCGATCATCGGCTCGCTGCCGCCGGTGGTGGCGGTCCTCGTCTGGCTCACGACCCCGAAATACATCGAGGTTCTCTGGCTCAGCCAGGCCGGCAAGGTCGCGCTGGTCGCGAGCGGCCTGTGGATGCTGATCGGCGTCCTGGTCATGAAAAAGATGATCAATTTCGACATCTGAGGCGAACGATGATCTCTCAAATCGCCAACAGCGTCACCAATCCGCAGTTCATGCTGGCCCTGCTCGCCGCGATCGCGGCGGCGGCGACCGTGCTGACGATCGCGATCCCGCTGACCGAGGGCAACAATCTCCAGAAGCGCATGAAGAACGTCGCGACGGAGCGCGAGAAAATCCGCGCCCGCGAACGCGAGCGGCTCAACCGGCAGAACGAGAAGGTCTCGCTGCGCCAGGAGCCGAAAGCCTACATGCGGCGCATCGTGGACCGGTTCAAGCTCGGCGACTGGCTCGGCACGGAGAACGCCAAGAGGCAGCTCGCCATGGCGGGCTATCGCGGCCCGCAGGCCGAGGTCGGCTTCCTGTTCTTCCGCCTCGCGGCGCCGGTCGGACTGTTCCTGTTCACGCTGTTCTACGTCTTCGCCGTCAATGGTTTCGGCCAGAGCTTCGTGGTCAAGGTCGGCATGGCCATCGGCGGCGCCTATCTCGGCATCAAGGCTCCGGAGATATTCCTGTCGAACCAGGCCAGCAAGCGACAGGTTTCGATGCGCCAGGCCTTTCCGGACGCGCTCGACCTGCTGCTGATCTGCGTGGAATCCGGCATGTCGATCGAGCATGCCTTCCGGAAGGTCGCAGGCGAGGTCGGCAACCAGTCGGTTCCGCTGGCGGAGGAGTTCGCCCTGTGCACCGCCGAGCTTTCCTACCTGACCGACCGGCGCATCGCCTACGAGAACCTCGCGCTGCGCACGGGCCTCGAAAGCGTGAAATCGGTCTCGACGGCGCTGATCCAGGCCGAGCGCTACGGCACGCCGCTCGGCACGGCCCTGCGCGTGCTGGCCCAGGAAAGCCGCGATCAGCGCATGTCGGCGGCCGAGAAGAAGGCGGCAGCGCTGCCGCCGAAGCTCACGGTACCGATGATCCTGTTCTTCCTGCCGGTGCTGTTCGTCATCATCATGACGCCCGCCCTGGTGCAGGTCTTCAAGTGGAAGTGAAAGCGGCGCGATCGCCGGGGCCGAACCCGTCATAGAGGCTGCGGCACAGCTAGATCATTGTTTTAGCATCGGCTTTTCCGAAAGCCGCCTTCCACCTTTCGGGCCGATGCTTGAGTTCGAGAGCAGCGGCTTCCCTCGAAAGCAGCGCTCAACCCTCGGGCCAATGCCGCTGCTCCGCAGACGAAGAAGGCCGGAGCCCGAGGCTCCGGCCTTCTTCGGTTCAGTGCGCTCTGCCGCGATCCGCTTCGTCGAAATGCCGTCTCAGCCGGGCGGGGTGGCAGCGGCCTCCGTGGCCGTTCCCTGCGCGCCCTGGACCGCCGGCTGCCTCGCCGGCGCCTGGGCCCGGCCCTTGCCGCCCTTGAGAAGCTCCCAGCTATTCTGCTGGCTGACGCTGCGCTTGAGATAGGCGATCGTGGCAGCAGCCTCGGCCGGGCTCTGGTCGCGGCGGGCCAGGCTTTCGGCCTCGCCGAAGCGCCCCTGCAGGCCGAGGACCAGCACGAGATTCTGGCGCACGCGGGCATCGGCCCGGTCGGATGCCGCAGCCTCCGACAGAATGCGCTCGGCCTCCGGCAGCTTGCGCGACAGGGCGAGCGAGAGACCGTAATTCGACATGATCGTCGGTTCGTTCGGGGCAAGCTTCAGAGCCGACTGGTAGATCTGCTGGGCGCGGTCGTGGTCGCCGAGCTGGTCGGCGACCGTGCCTTGCGCCGACAGGATGCGCCAATCCGGACGCTCGGGCGAATGCGCCCGCGACAGCACGTCGTCCGCCTCCTGGAAACGGCCGTTATCGGCAAGCGCGCGGCCATAGGCGCCGAGCAGCTCGCGATCATCCTGATGGACGAGGACGGCGCTCTGGAGCACGGCGAGAGCCTGTGCGTTCTGATCGAGGCTGCGCAGTGCCCGTGCGTAATAGAAGGCGGCATCGCGATCCTTGGGGTTGGCGTCGTAGCGCTTGGCCCAGGCTTCGCGGTCGGCCTGCCAGTCCGACGCCGTGCGTGGCGCGCTCGCCTGGCTGCGGCCGATCGAGCCGGTGACGTCGCCGAGGCCGCCGCGGCCCTGGCAGCCGGCCAGGGCGAGCGCCGCAAGGCAGACGGCGATGCCGAGACCGAGGCGGGGAGCCCGCACGGGCTCGCGGGCTGAAGAATGGGGCCGGGCTGAAGACATGGGCCGGATCGCCTCCCGAAAACGGGTCGTCTGGATGGGTTCGTCTGGTCGATCCGGTGATAAAGCGTTAACCCTAATGCATTCTTAATCACCTCCCCGACGCCCCTGCCCGAAACCGAAACAGCGCTCCGTGCATAGTCTTCTGATCTCCGCCCCCGCCGCTGCCATTCCCGTCCATGTCGTCTCGGCCGCCACCTGGCCCGCGCTTCAGGACCAGCTCTCCCCGGCCAACCGGAGCTTCGCCCTGACGCAGGGCTTTGCGGCTCGCGCCGGACAGCATTGCCTGCTGCCGGATGCGCAGGGAGCGCTGGTGGCGGTGCTGCTCGGCATCGACGCCAGCGGGCGCCGGCCCGATCCCTTCGCGGCCGGGCGCCTCGCCGCGCTGCTGCCGGCCGGAGACTATGCGCTGTCGGGCGAGATCGGCGACCCGGCGCTGGCCGCGCTGAGCTGGCTGCTGCAAGGCTATCGCTTCGATCGCTATCGCAAGCCGAACCCGGCGCGCGCCCGACTGGTGCTGCCCGAAAGCGTCGACGGCGAAGAGATCAGCCAGATCGCCGAATCCGCCATGCTGGCGCGCGACCTCGTGAACACGCCCGCCAACGAGCTCGGGCCGGGCGAAATCGAGGCGGCCATCCGCGGGCTCGCCACCGAATGCGGCGCGACCGTCACCAGCATCGTCGGCGACGACCTGATCGCCCGCAATTTCCCGATGATCCATGCGGTCGGCCGCGCCTCGACGCGGGCGCCGCGGCTCGTCGACCTCGTCTGGGGCGACCCGGCCCATCCGAAGGTGACGCTGGTCGGCAAGGGCGTCGCCTTCGATACAGGCGGTCTCAATCTCAAGCCCGACGCCTCGATGCTCCTGATGAAGAAGGACATGGGCGGCGCGGCTGCCGCGATCGCGGCAGCGCGGATGATCATGCTGGCGAAGCTGCCCGTCAGACTGCGCCTGCTGGTGCCCGCAGTCGAGAATTCGGTCTCCGGAAACGCATTCCGGCCCGGCGACGTGCTGGCGAGCCGCAAGGGTCTTTCGGTCGAGATCGGCAATACCGACGCCGAGGGCCGGCTCATCCTCGGCGATGCGCTGGCGCTGGCCGACGAGGAGGCGCCGGAGTTGCTGGTCGATTTCGCGACGCTGACCGGGGCGGCCCGCACCGCGCTCGGGCCGGAGCTGCCGCCCTTCTATACGCATGACGAGAACCTCGCCGGCGAGATCGCCAGGCTCGGCATGGCCGTGAACGACCCGGTCTGGCGGCTGCCGCTCTGGCCGCCCTATGACGGCCTGCTCGAGTCCAAGATCGCCGACGTCAACCATGTCTCCAGCGGCGGCATGGCAGGTTCCGTCACGGCGGCGCTGTTCCTGAACCGCTTCGTCGAGAAGACGAAGTCCTACGCGCATTTCGACATCTATGCCTGGAACCCCTCGGCCAAGCCGGGACGGCCGGAGGGCGGAGAGTGTCAGGCTGCGCGATTGATCCACGCGCTGGTGAAGCAGCGCTTCTGATCCCGCATCGGCTCGCCCGAAAACCGGCCGCCACTTTTCGGGCCGATGCTTTACCCTCGCGGTTAAGCCTGTTCCGCAAAGGCGATTGCGCACAACCGCCGCCGCGATAATGATACGGGTCCGTAACGATCTGGACCCGTTCATGCCCCTGGAGATCAGGCCTTCGCAAGCGCTCAAGCTGTGGCGACAGGTGCATCTCGATCTGGTGCGGGACCATGACGCCGATCTCTCGGCGCGCCAGACCGCGATCCTGCTGACGGTCTATCTCGAATTGCCGCCGCATACCGTGCGCGGGCTCGCCAAGCAGCTCGGCGTGACCAAGCCGGTGATCACGCGGGCGCTCGACACGCTCGGCAAGCTCGGCCTGCTGACGCGCAAGCGCGACGAGGCGGACCGCCGCAATGTCGTGATCCAGCGCACCGTCGCAGGGGCGCTCGCCGTCGAGCGGCTGGCGGACCTCGTGACCGAGCATGCCAAGGAGATCGGCGGAAGCTGACGCCCCTCCCGGATCGCCTCCCGCCACGCTAGATTGCCGCCATGACCGCGATTCTCGACCGCCGCATCCATGCCTTCCGCCCCGACCTCGCCGCACGCGCGCTGACGGGACAGGTCGAGGCCGCCCGCTTCGCCGATCCGCAGCCGATGCGCGTCTGCGCAGCCTCCGCCCCGGTTCGGCGCGAACCGCGCCCGGATGCCGCGCTCGACACCGAAGCGCTCGCCGGCGAACTGGTCGAGGTCTACGAGCGCGAGGAAGGCTGGGCCTGGGCGCAGCTCGCAGGCGACGGCTATGTCGGCTACATCCCCGACGATGCCTTGCGCCCGGACCAGCCGGCGCCGACGCATCGCGTCGCTGGCTTGCGAACCTTCGTCTACCCAGGCCCTTCGATCAAACTGCCGCCGCTCATCGCTTTGTCGCTCGGCGCCTGCGTCGCGGTGGTCGAGAGCAAAGGCGATTTCGCTGTTCTGAGCGATGGCGGCCATGTCTTCGCTGCCCATCTCACGCCGATCGACCGGCTTGAGCCGGATTTCGTCGCCGTGGCCGAGCGCTTCGTCGGCGTACCCTATCTCTGGGGCGGCAAGACCAGCCTCGGACTCGACTGCTCCGGGCTGACGCAGCTGAGCCTTGCGACCGCCGGAATCACCGCGCCACGCGATTCCGACATGATGGAGGCAACGCTCGGCGGGGCACTCGAACTCCGCGAGGACCTGTCAGGGCTCCAGCGTGGCGATCTCGTCTTCTGGAAGGGGCATGTCGGCATCCTGACCGACGCTCACACGCTCCTCCATGCCAGCGGGCATGTGATGAGCGTCTATCGCGAGCCTCTGCGCGAGGCGCGTGACCGCATCCGTGCCAAGAGCTTCGGCGAGATCACCAGCATCAAGCGGCTGGGGTAGGGCCTCGATCTACAAAACGCGATGTCATCCCGGGGGGAGCGCAGCGCAGACCCGGGATGACAGGCGTCATTTGTAGGGCCTGAAATTCAGGCGATTCCCTTCAGGCGATAAAGCGCTTCCAGCGCCTCGCGCGGGGTCATCTCGTCCGGGTCGATCCCGGCAAGCGCTTCGCGCAAGCCGTCCGGCTCGCCCTCGGGAACGACCGGCGCGGGCCTGCGCTGCGGCACGGCAAAGAGCGGGAGATCGTCGACCAGCGAGGCCACCGGCTTCTCGCGCTCGGTCTTCTCGAGTTCGCCGAGGATGGCGCGCGCCCGCTCGACTACGGCCGGCGGCAGGCCGGCGAGCTTGGCGACCTGGATGCCGTAGGAACGATCGGCCGCGCCCGGCACGACCTCGTGCAGGAAGACGACCTCGCCCTTCCATTCTGTGACGCGCACCGTCGCGTTGGCGACGCGGTCGAGCCGGTCTCCGAGCGCGGTCAGCTCATGATAATGGGTCGCGAACAGGCTGCGGCAGCGGTTGATCTCGTGCAGGTTCTCGATCGCGGCCCAGGCGATCGAGAGGCCGTCGAAGGTCGCGGTGCCGCGCCCGATCTCGTCGAGGATGACGAGCGCGCGCGGGCCGGCCTGGTTCAGGATCGCGGCCGTCTCGACCATCTCGACCATGAAGGTCGAACGGCCGCGCGCGAGATCGTCGGCCGCGCCGACACGCGAGAACAGCCGGTCGACGATGCCGATATGCGCGGATGTCGCCGGCACGAATGAGCCCATCTGGGCGAGCACCGCGATCAAGGCGTTCTGGCGCAGGAAGGTCGATTTACCGGCCATGTTCGGGCCGGTGATCAGGCAGATGCGTCGGCCCTTGGCCTCCGTGCCGGGCGGCGACAACTCGGTGTCGTTGGCGACGAAGGGTTTTCCGTCGCGCTTCAGCGCGGCCTCGACCACGGGATGGCGGCCGCGCTCGATGGTGAAGGCGACGCCGTCATCGACCTGCGGACGGCTCCAGCCCTCGTGGGTCGCGAGATCGGCCAGAGCGGCGGCAACGTCGAGCTCGGCCAGCGCCAGCGCAGCGGCCTTGATCGGCTCGGCCTGCGCCAGCACGGCCTCGCTGAGCGCGGCGAAGATCGCGAGTTCGAGCTTCAGCGCCCGATCGGCGGCGGAAGCGATCTTGGCTTCGAGTTCGCCGAGCTCGACCGAGGAGAAGCGCATCGCGTCCGACATCGTCTGGCGATGCACGAAGGTCGCGCGCCAGGGATCGCGCAGGAATTCCTCGCCCATCGCCTGCGGCACCTCGACGAAATAGCCGAGCATGGCGTTGTGCTTGATGCGCAAGGTCCGGCAGTTTGTCTCGGCCGCGTAGCGCGCCTGCAACTGGGCGATGACCTTGCGCGAGTCGATCTGGAGCAGGCGCAATTCGTCGAGCGCCGGATCGAACTCCTCGCGGACGAATCGTCCATCGCGACGGTTGAGCGGCAGTTCGTCGGCGAGTGTCGCATTGAGGCGCACCGGCAGGTCGGGATCGCTTTCGCCGAGAGCCCGCATGGCGCGGGAAAGCTCGGCAGGGAGTTCGCCGCGCCGCACCAGCAGGGCAGCGATCGCGCGGGCCGCATCGAGCCCGGCCCCGAGCGCCGCGAGATCGCGCGGACCGCCGCGGTCGAGCGACAGGCGCGCCAGCGCGCGGGCGACGTCCGGCACCTTCTCAAGGGCCGAGCGCAGATCTTCGCGCAGCCCGCCATCCGCGACGAGCAATTCGACCGCGTCATGGCGCGCGGCGATGGCGGCGGGATCGGTCAGCGGGCCGGCAAGGCGCTCGGCGAGGAGGCGCGCGCCGCCCGACGTCACCGTGCGGTCGATCGTGGCGAGCAGGCTGCCCTGGCGCTCGCCGCCGAGCGTGCGCGTCAGTTCGAGATTGGCGCGGGTTGCGGCGTCGATCAGCATCGTCGCCGAGCCGGCATCGCGCACCGGGGCCGAGAGCGGCGGGCGGGCGCCGAGCTGGGTGCGCTCGACATAGGCCAGCGCCGCGCCGGCCGCCGCGATCTCGGCGCGGGTGAAGGCGCCGAAGGCGTCGAGCGTCGCGACGCCGAAGAATTCCTTCAGGCGCCGCTCGGCCGACGCGGCGTCGAGCCCGTCGCGCGCCAGCGGCGTCACTGGGATCGTGATCTCGCGCCAGAATTCCTTGAGCTCGGGATCGTCATGGATCGCATCGGGGCAGACGATCTCGCGCGGCTCCAGCCGCGAGAACTCGATGCCGAGCCGCTCCTGCGGCGTCTCCATCACGGTGAAACGCCCGGTCGAGATATCGATCGCGGCGAGCCCGTAAAGCGAGGCCGCCTCGCCGGTCTTGCGGCGCGCGACCGCGACGAGGAGGCTGGCACGGCCCGGTTCGAGCAGACGCTCCTCGGTGATGGTGCCGGGCGTGACGAGGCGCACGACATCGCGCTTCACCACCGACTTGTTGCCGCGCTTCTTGGCCTCGGCCGGGTCCTCGGTCTGCTCGCAGACGGCGACGCGATGGCCGGCGGCGATCAGGCGCTGGAGATAATCGTCGGCGCGCTCGACCGGCACGCCGCACATCGGGATGTCGTCGCCCTGATGCTTGCCGCGCTTGGTCAGAACGATGCCGAGCGTGCGCGAGGCGATCTCGGCATCCCTGAAGAAGAGTTCGTAGAAATCGCCCATCCGGTAGAAGAGCAGGCAGTCCGGATTGGCGGCTTTGATCTCGACATACTGCGCCATCATCGGCGTGACGCGGTCGGCGGCGGCGGCCGGCACGGCGATGGGGGCGGCTTCGGTGGGGGAGCTGTGGCGCATCGGCCGGCACGCTAGCAAAAAGCAGCGCCAAGGCCATCCGTTAGGACGGCTTTCAACAATTGAAAGCAAGGTCGGGAAGCCGATTCGGCCTAAGGTTCCGACATTGTTGATCATCAGTCTCGTCCAGAGCTTGTTCTTCCTGCTGTTCGCGGGGTTGCTGCTGACGGTGATCGCCCCGTGGCTGGCCGGGCGCGACTGGTTGCGCCCCTGCGCCGTCGGCCTCCTGTTCGCGGCTGGCGCGCTCGTGAGCATGGCGAATCCGGTCGAGCTCCAGCCCGGGCTCGTCGTCGATTCGCGCAATACCTTCGTCATCCTGGCGGGGCCGATCGGCGGCCCCGTGGCGGCACTCATCACCGCCGTGCCCTTGCTCGTGACGCGCGTGATGATGGGCGGCGTCGGCATGGTGACCGGCGTCAGCGGCATCGCGATCCGCATGGTGATCGGCATCGGCTTCTCGATCTGGCTGGCACGGCGCCGGCGCCCGCTGATGGCGCGCGACATGCTGCTGCTGGCCTCGCTCGATGCCGCCTGTCTGTTGGCTTCGACGCCTTTCATACCCGGCGAGGCCGGCGAGCGCTTCCTGCGCGAGGCCGTCCCGGCCATGATCGTGGTCAGCACGATCGGCATCATCCTCACCGGCATCGTCGTGATCCACGACAATGACCGCCGCGAGATCGCCTATCGCCTGCGCACGCTGATCGACCGTGCGCCCGGCACGCTCTACCAGCGGATCGTGCGGCCGGACGGCAAGCTGACCTATCAGTTCGCCTCCTTCGCCATCGACAAGCTTCTCGGCATCACCAAGGAAGAGGTCGAGCGCGACCCCGAGACCTGGCTTGGCAAGCTCGTGCCCGAGGACCGGGCCCGCTTCGAGCAGCAGCGGCGCGAGCAGCAGGACAGCGAGACGCTTTGGCGTTTCGAGGGCCGCTATCACGCGCCCGATGGCGAGACCGTCTGGCTGCGCAGCGAATCGACCAAGCGGCGCCTGCGCGACGGAACGCTGGTTTGGGACGGAATCTTGCTCGACATCACCGCCGAAAAGACGCTGGAGACCCGCCGCAGCGAGATTGAGACGCTACGCAAGACGACTTTGGATGCCCTCGCGAGCGATCTGGAGCGGACCGTCGGAAAGGCGCTCGGCGATGTCGGCGCTTCACTGCACGGCATGCGCGACGCCGCGAGCCAGATGGTCGAGAATGCCAACAAGACGACGCTGCGCGCCGAAAGCGCGACGCAGGAGGCCGACAGCGCCTCGCGCCGCATCGGCAGCGTCGCGGTCGCGGCCGAGGAGATCGAAGCCTCGATCCGCGAGCTCACCCGACAGACCAGCCATGCCGACGACACGGTGCGCGCGGCGGCATCCTACGTCCGCAGCACGCGCAGCGACGTCGCCGGACTGACCGAAGCGGCCGACAAGGTCCGTGCCGTGCTCGACTTCATCGAGGAGATCGCGGCCCGTACCAACCTGCTCGCTCTCAACGCGACGATCGAAGCCGCGCGCGCCGGCGTGGCCGGCCGCGGCTTCGCCGTGGTGGCGGGCGAGGTCAAGACGCTGGCCGAGCAGACCCAGAAGGCGACCCGCGACATCGCCGAGACCCTCGCCGATATCCGCGGCGCCGCCGCGACCGCCTTCGAGGCCGTCGCCCATATCGAGGGCACGATGACGACGATCGAGAAGACCTCGGGCGCGATCGCCGATGTCGTCAGCCGCCAGGCCGGCATCGCCTCGACCATCGCCGCCGATGCGCAGGCCGTCGCGCTCAGTGCCGATGCCGTCACCAACAATGTCGGCGCCGTCGGCGTCGAGGCGCGCGTCACCGGCGATGCCGCGATCCATGTCGCCGACGCCGCCCGCAAGGTCGACGAGCAGGCCGAGGCGCTCGACCGCTACGTCGCCGATTTCGTGCGCAGCGTGCGCTCTGCGTCGCGGGCCTGACCGCCCGCGAGACCTCTCCTCATCGACAAGAGTTCTGTGAAGCACTCGCCGCTTGTGATCTCGGGCGCCGCCGACTTATGTTCGGTTCCCCTCGAGGAAACGCACAAGAAAAGACGCTTCGATGAACGACCGTCCAACGACCAAGCGCGCCCGCCCGACCTTCACCGACCAGGAGGCCCTGCTGTTCCATTCGCAGGGACGGCCCGGCAAGCTGGAGGTGGTGCCGACCAAGCCGATGGCGACGCAGCGCGATCTCTCGCTCGCCTACTCGCCGGGCGTCGCCGTGCCCGTGCTGGCGATCGCGGAGGACCCGTCGCGCGCCTATGACTACACGACGCGCTCGAACCTCGTCGCCGTGATCACCAACGGCACCGCGATCCTCGGCCTCGGCAATCTCGGCGCGCTCGCCTCGAAGCCGGTGATGGAGGGCAAGTCGGTCCTGTTCAAGCGCTTCGCCGATGTCGACTCGATCGACCTCGAGGTCGACACCGAGGACCCGGACAAGTTCATCGAGGCCGTGCGCTATCTCGGCCCGTCCTTCGGCGGCATCAATCTCGAGGACATCAAGGCGCCGGAATGCTTCATCATCGAGCAGCGCCTGCGCGAATTGATGGACATCCCGGTCTTCCATGACGACCAGCACGGCACCGCGATCATCGCCGCCGCCGGCCTGATCAACGCGCTCGATATCACCGAGCGCGACATCAAGACGACCAAGCTCGTCATCAACGGCGCCGGTGCTGCCGCCATCGCCTGCATCGAATTGCTCAAGGCGATGGGCTTCAAGCCCGACAACGTCATCCTCTGCGACACCAAGGGCGTGATCTACCAGGGCCGCACCGAGGGCATGAACCAGTGGAAATCGGCCCATGCCGCGGTCACCGACAGGCGCACGCTGGCCCAGGCGCTGGACGGGGCCGACGCCTTCTTCGGCCTGTCGCAAAAGGGCGCGGTGACGCCGGAGATGGTCGCCTCGATGGCACCGAACCCGATTATCTTCGCCATGGCCAATCCCGATCCGGAGATCACGCCGGAGGAGGTCCATGCCATCCGCGACGACGCAATCATGGCGACCGGCCGCTCGGACTATCCGAACCAGGTCAACAACGTGCTGGGCTTCCCCTTCATCTTCCGTGGCGCGCTCGACGTGCGCGCCACCACGATCAACATGGAGATGAAGATCGCGGCGGCCGAGTCGCTGGCGATGCTGGCGCGCGAGGACGTGCCGGACGAGGTCGCGGCCGCCTATCAGGGCTCGCGGCCGCGTTACGGCAAGGACTACATCATTCCGGTGCCGTTCGACCCGCGCCTGATCCATGTCGTGCCGATGGCCGTCGCGAAGGCCGCGATGGATTCAGGCGTCGCCGGCAAGCCGATCGTCGACACCGCCGCCTACAAGGCGCAGCTCTCGGCGCGACGCGATCCGATCGCCGGTACGCTGAACCGCATCTTCGAGCGCGTCCGGCGCTATCCGAAGCGCGTCGTCTTCGCCGAGGGCGAGGAGGAGCAGGTCATCCGCGCCGCCGCCTCCTTCGTGGCGCAGGGGCTCGGCCAGGCCATTCTGGTCGGCCGCGAGGATCGCATCTCGGAGGCCGCGACCTTCCTCGGCGTCGATCTCGAGGCCAAGGGCATCTCGATCCAGAACGCCCGGCTCTCCCACCGCAACAGCGTCTATGCGCAATATCTTTACGAGCGGCTGCAGCGGCAGGGCTACCTGTTCCGCGACTGCCAGCGCCTGATCAACCAGGACCGCAACCATTTCGCCGCGGCGATGGTGGCGCTGGGCGATGCCGATGCGATGGTGACCGGCGTCACCCGCAACTACTCGATCGCGCTGGAGGAGGTCCGCCGCGTCATCGACGAGAAGCCGGGGCACCGCGTGATCGGCGTCTCGGTCGTGATCTCGCGCGACCGCACCGTGCTGGTGGCGGATACCGCGATCACCGAGATGCCGACCGCACGGCAGCTCTCGGAGATCGCGATCGAGGCGGCCGGTGTCGGCCGCCGGCTCGGCTACGAGCCGCGCGTCGCGATGCTCGCCTTTTCCAGCTTCGGCCACCCGGCCGGCGAGCGCTCGGAGAAGGTGCGCGAGGCGGTGGCGCTGCTCGACGGCCAGCGCGTCGATTTCGAGTATGACGGCGAGATGGCCGCGGATGTCGCGCTCAACCGCGAGGTGATGAGCCAGTATCCGTTCTGCCGCCTCTCCGGGCCGGCGAACGTGCTGGTCATGCCGGCCTTCCACTCGGCCTCGATCTCGACCAAGCTGCTGCAGGAACTCGGCGGCGCGACGGTGATCGGTCCGCTGATCGTCGGCCTCGACAAGCCGATCCAGATCGTACCGCTCGGCGCGAAGGATTCCGATATCGTCAACATGGCCGCGCTCGCCGCGTTCAATATCGGCGGCTGACGAACCAGCGGCTCGAAGACCCCGGACTTGAGGCGCCGCCGCCCACGCAAGGGCGGCGGCGCCTGCCGTTCATGTGGAGTTCATTTTCGCCCGATCAGGTTTGACCCAGAGGAGACCGGAAAACCGGCCCTGGGGGACCATTCGCAACCGTGCTGACGCCCGACGAGACGCCAGGCGCGACATCGACCGTGCCTGGAGATCGCCAGGTCGCGCTGCGATTCGCGCGTTTGACCCGCGATTTCTGGCGCGGCGAGACCGCGCGCTGCGCCTGGCTGTGGACGCTGCTGCTGGCGGCCGGCGTCATCCTCACCGTCTTCGCCAATGTCACCGTCAACCGCTGGAACGGCTGGTTCTTCGACGCGCTGGAGCGCAAGGACGGCCACAGCGCCCTCGTCGCCATGGCGGTGTTCCCGGTGATCGTGCTGGTGGTCGCCGGGCTCGGCGTCCTCATCCTGAAATCGCGCGAGACCTTCCAGGTGCATTGGCGGCGCTGGCTCACCGCCAAGCTGGTCGATGGCTGGGTCGGCGACCGGCGCTTCTTTCGGCTCAGCCTCTCCGGCAAGGAGCCGGCCAATCCGGAATACCGGATCGCCGACGATGTCCGCTGGGCGACGGAGCCGATCGTCGATTTCGCGATGGGCCTGCTCTCTTCCGTCATCACCATCGTGATGTTCATCGAGATTCTCTGGGAGATCGGCGGCAGCCTGAGCCTGAGCTGGGGCGGGAGCGAGATCACCATCCCCGCCTATCTCGTGCTCGCCGCGATCCTCTATGCCGTCATCGTCACTCTGCTGGTGACCGCCGTCGGGCGGCGGCTTGCCGGGCTCATCGCCCAGCGCACGGAAAGCGAGGCAGGCCTGCGCTTCGCCTTGATGCGCATCCGCGATCATGGCGAGGCGATCGCGCTCGCCCGCACCGAGGCCGGCGAGCGGCAGGCGGTGGCGCAGAGCCATGGCGTGCTGGTGCTGCGCTGGCTCTCCGTGATCACGCAGCGGGCGCGCCTGACCTGGATCACCAATGGCAGCAGCGCGCTGGTACCCGTGGTGCCGCTCCTGCTGGCGGCCCCGAAATATCTCGCCGGAGAGATGACGCTGGGCGGCGTCGTTCAAGTCGCCGCGGCCTTCGTCGCCGTGCAGAACGCCTGCAACTGGCTGTTCGACAATTTCATGCGCATCGCCGAATGGCTCGCCGCCGCAAGGCGCGTCAACGAGCTCGCCGACGCGCTGGAAGAGGTCGAGCAGGAGCCGCCGGCACAGGGCCTCACCATCGAGGACGGCCCGCATGACAGCCTGCGGCTGGAGGCCGTGACGCTGCATGACGGCGCCGGTCACCCGCTCGCGGCGGACATCAATTTCGTGCTCCCGGCCGGAGCCGTGCTCCATGTCACCGGCGATGCCGGCTTCGCCAAGAATGCCCTGATGCAGGCCATAGCCGGGCTCTGGCAACAGGGCGACGGCGCGATCGTGCTGCCGCGGGGGGCCCGCGTCGCGACCGTGCCTCAGCATCTGCAGTTGCCGGGCATCGGCCTGCGGCATCTCCTGCAGGGCGACCGGCCGCGTCCGGCACCGGAAATCGCTGGCGTGCTGCGCCGTTACGGCCTTTCGACCCTGACCTCGCGGCTCGACGGCGAGGACGACTGGAACAGGAGCCTGACCCGCGCCGAGCGGCAGCGCCTCGCACTCGCCCGGACCGAGCTGGCCGATCCCGCAATCGTCCTGCTCGACGAGGCGACGAGCGCACTGGAGACCGATGCCGCGCTGGACGTGCTGACCGAGCTGCGCGCGGCGCTGCCCGATGCGATCATCATCGCCTTCGGGCAGAGCCCCGGCCTGGCGGAGAGCGCCAGCCATCGCATCGTGCTGCGCCGGATCAGGGGCGTAGCCGGCATCGTCGAGCGCGAGGGCTTCGCCGAGCCCCGCCTTGCCGCGGCCAGCGAAGCCCGCTGAGCGGCATCACAACGAGAAAACCATTCGGAGAGGAGAAACACCGTGAAGATGAATATCTGGGATGCGTTCTGGGGTCTCGAGATCGAGCAATGCCCCTGCGACGTGCATTTCGTCGAATGGCTGGAGCAGGAGAAGCTCAGCGGCAAGCGCATCTATCACTTCGGCACCGGCGGGCATCATTATGTCGGCCTGCGCTGCGCCGAGCCGCATCTCGACAGCACGGTGCTGGGCATCACCGCCTCGCCGCAGGAATACGAGTCCTTCATCAAGCTGGCGACCGACAACCCGAACGTCACCAAGACCTACAGCGCCTATTTCGGCGACATCTACACCAGCAATGCCCGCCTGCTGCCGCGCTTCGACATCGTGACGATGTTCCATACCGGCGAATTCCGCGGCGAGGCCAACGACGCCTATGGCGCGCTGACCGACCGCGAGGTGATCGACCTCTTCACCGCCCAGACGGACAAGGGCGGCTACATCCTGTTCTACAAGGGCTCCTATGCCTACGACGTGGCGGAGCGCCTGATCCCGGACTGGATGAAGGCGATGCCGGTCGAGGAGGTCGCGGGCTTCAAGACGCTGCGCATCTTCCGCAAGACGGCCTGAGCCCCGCCACCGCCGGCCCGAATCCGGGCTCCCTCATGGGGCCTATTCGCCGCAACGGCTTGTGCATTGCCGCCGAGGCGCTATCTGTCGGACGGGGTTCATCCGAGCCCTGCCCGCCACCGCGCCGCCGCCTCCAGCAACGGCGCGCAACCCCGAGAGCGCATGTCCTTCGGCCAGCATGAGCCCGGAATGCCCCTGCGCAAGCGCAGTCGCTGGTGGTGGCTCGGCCCGCTGGCGAGCATGGTCATCTTCGGCGCCTCGCTGGTCGTGCTCTGGCACATCATCAGCGGGATGGAGCCAGGCCAGCTCGCCGGCGCCTTCGAGAATGCGAGCCTGCGCCAGCTCGGCCTCGCCGTCGCCTTCACCGCACTGAGCTATCTGCTGCTCACCGGCTACGACGCTCTCGCGCTGCGCCGGCTCGGCCTCTCGATTCCCTATCGCACGACCGCGCTCGGCTCCTTCACCAGCTATTCGGTCTCGTTCACGCTCGGCTTCCCGATCGTGACCGGCGGCACGGTGCGCTACTGGATCTATTCGCCGAAGGGAGTCAGGGCCTCCGAGGTCGCGAGCCTGACTGTGATCGCCGGCATCACCTTCTGGCTCGGGCTCGGCGCCATTCTCTGCGCCAGCCTGTTCTATGCCTCGGGAGCGGTCGCGATGCTGGCGCGGACCTCGCCGCTCGTCGTCCAGGTCGTCGGCGGCCTCGTGGGCCTCGGTATCCTCGGCTATCTCGCCTGGATCGCGACCGACGAGCGCACGATCCGCGTGCGTGGCTGGAACCTGCATCTGCCGGGTCTCGGCACCACGCTCGGCCAGATGGCGCTCGGCGCCTGCGAGGTCTGCGCCGCCGCCGCCGTGCTCTTCGTATTGCTGCCCGGCGGCTACGGCCTGGAATACCCGACCTTCCTCGCCGCCTATATCTTCGCCTGCCTGATCGGCATCGCCAGCCACGCGCCGGGCGGGCTCGGCGTGTTCGAGGCGACGATGCTGGTCGCACTCAACCGCTTTCCCTACGAGCAGGTTCTGGGCGCGCTGCTGATCTTCCGGGTGGTCTACTACGTCCTGCCCTTCATCCTGGCGCTGGTGCTGCTGGCGCTGAACGAGATGATCCGCCGCATCCGCCGCCACGAGACGTAGACGGTTGCCGGCTTAGTCCTGGCCAGAACCCTTGTCATTCCGGGGCTTCGCGTAAGCGAAGAACCCGGAACCCACGACAGGGCGAGCTGCCGGCAACCGAACACCTGATGTCTCACCCGGTCGTGGGTTCCGGGTTCGCGCCTTCGGCACGCCCCGGAATGACAAGGGTGTCGCTCGAAGCCGTTGCGATCAAGGATCAGCCCTGAGCCGCCCTATTTCATCGCGACGATGATCAGCAGGAAGGCCAGCATCAGCAGAAGCAGGCGGAAGCTCCAGTTGATCCGGCCCAGTTCATCGGCGGCGCTGACTTCCCAGTCCTCCTCGGCCTCATGGACTGCAGGCGGCGCAGGATCGGGAGCCGGCGCCGCTTCGACGATGGCCGGAAGCGGGCGCGGCCGCCATTCGATGGTCTCGATGAAGCCGCGAGCGGGCTGGGTCGAGCGGCCATCGGCATCGAGGCCGAGATACCAGTCGAGCGGCTCGCCATGCGGACGCCCGCGATCGTCCTCGCGAATCCAGAGGCTCGTCGTGGCGCCGAGCGAAATGTCCTGCGCCAGCCCGGAGAGAAGATCAGCCTTCAGCGCCTCGAACACGGCGGGTGCCAGGAACGCCTCGGCGAAAGGTAGCGCCTCGCCATTCTCGTCGCGATAGCCCAGCATCAGCAGGAGGCGCGGCTGATCGCCGGCCTGCGAGAGCGGGCGCAGGGTCAGCCCGATCGTGCCGGCCTCACCCTCGAAACCGGCACGGCGCAGGCCGCCATCGGCAACCGTCGCCTCGGCGAGGAAGCGCCTGCTCTCCTCAAGCCGGCCGTCACGGCTCTCAAAGCCGCCGACAAAGCGCAACCCCGAGGCCGAAAGCCGGAAGCGCCGCGCCGCATCCTGGACATAGCGGGTCGACAGACCCTCGATCGCCATCCGCCCGTCGCTGACGGAGACGCTGCGCGCCATGCGTGATTCGTCCATAACCTCGTCCTGTTTCGCGGCGACGATAGCAGTTCGGACCGCGCGCGTCAGGCAAGCACGCTCCTGACAGCGTCACGCCAATGCCACAGGATAAGGGCATCCCCGGCCGATCAAGGAGGCACAAGACGATGGCAGACGAACTCGTGCTCTATACCAACCCGATGTCGCGCGGGCGCATCGCGCGCTGGATGATGGAGGAGATCGGCCAGCCCTATCGCGCCGAGATCGTCGGCTTCGGCGCACCGATGAAGAGCGCCGCCTACAAGGCGATCAACCCGATGGGCAAGGTGCCGGCGCTGGTCCATGGCGATACCATCGTGACCGAATGCGCCGCGATCTGCGCCTATATGGCCGATGCCTTTCCGCAGGCCGGGCTCGCGCCGGAGCCGGGCAGCCGATTGCGCGGCCCCTATTACCGCTGGATGTTCTTCGCCGCCGGCCCGATCGAGGCCGCCGTCGCCAGCAAGGCCTTCGGCCTGGAAGTGCCGCCCGACCGCGCGCGCTCCATCGGCTACGGCACCTATGCCGACGCGATGGACACGCTGGAATACGCCGTGAGCCGCGGCGAGTACCTGACCGGCGACCGCTTCAGCGCCGCCGATGTCTATGTCGGCGCGCAAGTCCTGTGGGGGATGCAGTTCGGCACGATCGAGAAGCGGCCGGCCTTCGAGGCCTATGGCGCCCGCATCGCGGCGCGGCCGGCGGCACGCCGCGCTGCCGAGATCGACGATGCGCTGATGGCCGAGATGCAGAAGCAGGGCTGAGGATGCCGCCATGCGCCGGGAAACGCGCCCGGCGCATGGCACATGGCCGGCTGGACCGGTTGCCGCGCGCCGCCGGCAGAGCTAATCCTGCGGACAAATTCTCGCCCGCCGCTGCCGGATGACCGCAGCCGCCAGGTCTTGCAGCACATATCGCGATCGCCATGAACGACATGTCCGCCATCGCCCGGCCGCGCCACGGCATGGGCTTCTACCCCTTCGTGGGCCTCACCGCCGCGCTGATGGCGACGAATGCGCTCGCCGTCGATGTGATGCTGCCGGCCCTGTCAGAGATGTCGGAAGCGCTCGGCATCGCCCAGGACAACCAGCGCCAGTGGATTATCACGGCCTATCTGCTCGGCTTCGGTGTCTCGCAGATCGTCTACGGCACGATCTCGGACCGCTATGGGCGCCGGCCGGTGCTGCTTTTCGGGCTCACCGTCTATGTGGTGGCCAGCATCGCCTGTTCTTTCGCCGGCTCTTTCGAGGCCTTGATGGCGGCGCGCGTGCTGCAGGGCGTCGGCGCGGCGGCGACACGCGTCCTGGTCGTCTCGATCGTACGCGATTGCTATTCCGGCCGCGACATGGCGCGGGTGATGTCGCTCGCGATGATCGTCTTCCTGTCAGTTCCGATCCTGGCGCCTTCGCTCGGCCAAGCGATCCTGTGGGTCGCGCCCTGGCGCTGGATCTTCGGTATCCTGACCGTCTTCGGCGCGGTGGTGATGATCTGGGTCTTGCTGAAGCTCCCCGAGACCCAGCGTCCGGAGGACCGCAAGCCGATCGACCCCGCCAGCGTGGCTGCCGCCCTCCGCACCACGCTGACCAATCGCATCGCCGTCGGCTACATGCTGGCGATGGCCTTCATGCTGGGCGGGCTGTTCGGCTTCATCAATTCGGCGCAGCAGGTCTTCGTCGACGTCTTCCACGCTCCTGAGCTGTTCACGACCATCTTCGCGCTGATCGCGATGTTCATGGCGGCGGCCTCGCTGGTGAATTCGCGCATCGTCGTGCGGCTCGGCATGCGCCGCGTCTCACACGGGGCGCTGCTCGGCTATATCGCGCTTGCCGTTTGCCATGCGCTTCTGGCGCTCTCGGGCCATGAATCGCTCTGGACCTTCGCGATCCTGCAGGGTGGCTGCATGTTCTGCTTCGGGCTGATCGGCCCGAATTTCGGGGCGATGGCGATGGAGCCACTCGGCCATGTCGCCGGCACGGCCTCCTCGGTGCAGGGCTTCGTCACCACCGTGATCGGCGCGCTGCTCGGCTTCTATATCGGCCAGCATTTCAACGGCACCGTCGTGCCGCTGACGCTGGGCTTCGCGCTCTGCGGCATCGCGGCGCTCGTCGTCGTGCTGATCGTGGAGAGGGGCCGGCTGTTCCATCCGGCGCCGGGCCGGGCCTGAAGGGCACTGGATCGCTGTCATTCATCGAGTTTTCCGAAAAGTGGCTTCCACTTTTCGGCTCGATGCTTTCACCTTCACACCGCCGCCTGCGGCGACGGGCATGCCTGGAATCCGCCTCGGTCCGACCTGGACCGAGAGCGGCCCGCCCTAGGCTCGGGAGAGGCGCCGCCATAGCCTTCCCGCAAAGCGCATGGAAACGCTCAGGTCGTCTGCAGGTTTACCGCCGAGTTCTTGCCGGTCTTGCGATCCGGCTCGAGATCATAGCTGATCTTCTGCCCCTCGTTCAGGCCGCGCAGGCCGGCCCGTGTCACCGCGCTGATATGGACGAAGACGTCATTGCCGCCGCCATCAGGGGTGATGAAGCCGTAACCCTTGGTCTCGTTGAACCATTTCACGGTTCCCGTACTCACATGCCGTTCCTTCCATAGGCTCGCCGGTTCCCCCGGCGGGGTAATGTAAGGAGCAAATCGTCTCACTTGCAACGACGCGCCGCACAACCCGTGCCGCGCTTGCGAAAAGCGTGCCGCAATGCCTCCCGCGCAGGCCCGCCGCAGCGGGAAGCCGCTTGCGGTCCGGGCGCCGCTCGCCCATGAACGGCGCAAGCCTATAAGCGAGGGAGCAGCAGTATGAGCAATTATGTAATCGACCCGCCGGCCGTGACGGCCGTTCCGGTCGCAGGCGGCGGCTCCTTCCCGGTGCGACGCATCTTCTGCGTCGGGCGCAACTATGCCGAGCATGCCCGCGAAATGGGCCATGACCCCGATCGCGAGGACCCGTTCTTCTTCACCAAACCCGCCGACGCGCTGCTGATCAACGGCGCCGACATGCCCTATCCCAGCAAGACCAGTGATCTCCACCACGAGATGGAGCTCGTCGTCGCGATCGGCACCGGCGGCAAGGACATCCCCGAATCCGAGGCGCTGGCCCATGTCTACGGCTATGCGGCCGGGCTCGACATGACCCGCCGCGACCTGCAGGCCGCAGCCAAGAAGGCCGGGCGCCCCTGGGACATGGCCAAAGGCTTCGACCTCTCCGGCCCGATCGGCGAGATCGTGCCGGCGAGCCATGCCGGCCATCCCTCCGCCGGCAAGATCGAGCTCACCGTCAACGGCGTCGTGCGCCAGACCTCCGACCTCGCCAAGCAGATCTGGAATGTCGAGGAGACGATCGCCTATCTCTCGGGCCTCGTCGAACTGAAGCCGGGCGACCTGATCTTCACCGGCACGCCGGAAGGCGTCGCCGCCGTGAAGAAGGGCGACGTGCTCGAAGGCGAGATCGCCGGCGTCGGCACCGTCCGCACCCGCATCGCCTGATCAGACCGATTTTGATTTCGCATCGGCTTTTTCCGAAAACCGCGCCCCACTTTTCGGGCCGATGCTCCAGGACAAGGACCGCATCATGCGCCTCACCCCCGACGCTTCCGGCGTCTTCCCGATCGCGCCGACCCCGTTCAACCCGGATGGCAGCATCGACTGGGCCTCGGCCGACCGGCTGTTCCAGTTCTACCACGACATCGGCTCCGACGGCGTCACCGTGCTCGGCATCATGGGCGAGGCGCCGAAGCTCGAGCCCGAGGAATCGGTCGAGCTGGTGAAGCGCTGCGTCGCCCGGATGGGCGGCAAGCCGATCATCGTCGGCGTCTCGGCGCCCGGCTTCGCGGCGATGCGCTCGCTCGCGCGTCAGGTGATGGATCTCGGCGCCGGCGGCGTGATGATCGCCCCGCCGCCTTCGCTCCGCACCGACGACCAGATCACCGGCTATTACGCGCAGGCCGTCGAGGCGATCGGCAGCGACATCCCCTTCGTCATCCAGGACTATCCGCTGACGCTCTCGGTGGTGATGACGCCGGCGGTCATCCGCAAGATCGTCATGGACAACCCCTCCTGCGTGATGCTGAAGCACGAGGACTGGCCGGGGTTGGAGAAGATCTCGACGCTGCGCAAGTTCCAGAAGGAAGGCTCGCTGCGGCCGATCTCGATCGTCACAGGCAATGGCGGGCTCTTCCTCGATTTCGAGATGGAGCGCGGCGCCGACGGCGCCAATACCGGCTATGCCTTCCCGGAGCTGCTGATCGACGTGGTCCGTCTGCAGAAGGCCGGCAAGCGCGACGAGGCGCACGATATCTTCGACGCGCATCTGCCGCTGATGCGCTACGAGCAGCAGCAGGGCGTCGGCCTCGCCGTGCGCAAATACACGATGATGAAGCGCGGCATCCTGACCCACGACGCCCAGCGCAAGCCGGGCTCGGTGCTCAGCGCCGCCGCGAAGGCCGAGGTGGACTACCTGCTGTCGCGGATCGCCAAGCACGATCCGCGCGCGAAGATCTGATCGATCGGAACGTCATGCTCGCCCTTGTGGCGAGCATCCACGTCTTGAACACGGCACTCGACGAGTGAAAACGTGGATGGTCGGGACAAGCCCGACCATGACGGCTATCAGCGTGGGGCTCAATGCCCCTTGTGCTCGCCCTCGCCGCCCTTGGCGGCGATCGAGTCGACCTTGAACTCGACATCGACGGTCCCGGCCTTCTCGAAGGTCAGCGTGCCCTTGATCATCTCGCCCTGCTTGAGCTGCTGCTTCAGCTCCATGAACATGATGTGGTAGCCGCCGGGCTTGAACTCGACCTTGGCGCCCGGCGGCACCTCAACGCCCTGATCCATCGGCCGCATCGTCATGATGCCGTCCTTCACCGTCATCTCATGGACCTCGGCTCGGGCCGCGAAGGGTACGGAGACCGAGACCAGCCGGTCGGCGGCCGTGCCGGTATTCTCGATCGAGAGATAGCCGCCACCGACCTTGGCGCCGGCCGGCGTGGCGCGCGACCAGGGATGGCCGATCTTGAGCGGGCCGGCCTTGAATTCATGGGCGGTGGCAAAGCCGGCCGAGAGCAGGAGAGCCGCTGCAGCGAGCGAGTAAGAAAGCTTCATGATGGATATCCCGGGCGAACGAGCTGCCGGCGCAGCCTCGTGATGAGATGCCGTCGCTCATGGCAGAGCGGACAGGCTGGAATTGGATGCGGATGGGCGGGCGAAGGTTTCAGCCCAACGGCGGCGCGCGCGATTGCGCGAGCCCGGCCGCGAAACGATGCGGCAAGCCTTCTGCCAGCAGCGCAGGCGAGACCAGGCGCGTGGCGAGACGCCCCGGCCCCGTCACGGTCTCGACCGGCGGGCCGGCGAGCACCGGATTGAGCGGGCAGCCCTTGCAGTGGGTGAGACCGCCGGCCGGAACCGGCTGGCCCTCGTCAGGGACCGGCGCGCCTGAACAGAGCACGACGCCGTCCGAACCGCCGAACGCCGCCATGGCCGGCGCCGGTGCGAGCGCCAGGGCCATGACGCAAAGCGCATAGGCCATCGCCAGCCAGGCTCCGAGCCCGGAACGGCGAAGACGATCGAGAAGGGCGGCGCGAGCCTGCATGGCGGCAAATGGCGCCGCTTCCGCGGTTTCGTCAAGCCGCGCATTGCCGCATCCGACGGGCGACCGACGACGCTCGGAGAATATTTATCTCCGTCGGCGAGTCTCTTTAAAAGAACGATCCGATTGACAAAGAGGACGATTCCGCTCAGATTGTAGGTGCTCCCGGAGCAATCGGGGAGCCGCGGAGATTTGAGCAGCAGCTTGCGCCGCGTCACCAAACGCTAAAGCGCCACGACTGGGTCGTGGGCTCCAGATCGAGGAGACTGACATGACCATTGCGAAAGCGAGCCGAAGCCAATCCCGCTTCCGTCGCATGTCCTGCCGCTGTCGACGCTGAGATCGCAGGGCCGAGAGGCCCTTCCCATCCGATCGTTTCGACGAACGCCGCCCGCGCGGCAAAAGGCAGTTCCATGTCCCAGCTTCATTCTCTTCCCAGCCGGGCCCGCCCGGCGCAGCAAGCCTATGTCATCGAGCTCGGCGAGGCCCAGATCGGGCTCGTGAGCCGCCGCGCCGACGAGCGCGACTTCACCTTCGTCTCGGCCTCCGCCGCCTTCCGGGCGCTGGACGGGCAGCGCTTCGCCACGCCCGGCGCCGCCGAGACAGCCGCGCGCCGGCTCTTTCGTTCGCAGCGGCGCGCGCCGCTGCTTCTGGCTTCGTGAGGCGGCGATGCAGCTTCTCTCCACTCTCTGGGGTGGGCTCGCGAACTGGTTCGCCCGGGCCGTTCCGGCCACCTTCGACCCGCTCGACGCCGCGACCGCGGACGACCAGCGCCGTTCGGTCCATGACGTGACCATCGAGCAGCTCGGCATCGCCCACTGGTCCTGCCACACGCATTTCTGAGGAAATGATGAACGCCCCCGTCAAACCCGGCACGCTCGGTGCCGGCGTGACTTCCGTTTCCTTGCCCCTGTCATTGCACGAGCTGGCCATCCGCTTCGAGCAGGTCGGCAAGACCTACCCGGGCCGCCGCGGCCAGCAGCCGGTCGGCGCGCTCGCGGGGATCGATCTCGACGTGCCCGCCGGCACCATCCTCGGCGTGATCGGCCGCTCCGGCGCCGGCAAATCGACGCTGATCCGCCTCGTCAACGGACTGGAGCGCGCCACCGAAGGCCGTATCCTGATCGAAGGCACGGATGTCACGGGCCTCACCGAATCCGGCTGGCGCCAACAGCGCCGACGGATCGGCATGATCTTCCAGCATTTCAACCTGCTCTCGTCGCGCACGGTCTTCGACAATGTCGCGCTGCCACTGGAGATCGCGGGCGCCGGCAAGGCCGAGATCACTGCCAAGGTCGAGCGGCTGCTCGCGCTGGTCGGCCTGTCCGACAAGAGCGCGCGCTATCCGGCCGAGCTGTCGGGCGGGCAGAAGCAGCGCGTCGGTATTGCCCGGGCGCTCGCCACCGATCCGAAGGTGCTGCTCTGCGACGAGGCGACCTCGGCGCTCGACCCCGAGACGACGCGCTCGATCCTCGCCCTGCTCCGCCAAGTCAATCGCGAGCTCGGCATCACCATCCTGCTGATCACCCACGAGATCCCCGTCATCAAGGAAATCTGCGACCGCGTCGCGGTGATCGAGGGCGGGCGCATCGTCGAGCAGGGCGAAACCTTCTCGGTCTTCACCAACCCGCAGCATCCGACGACAGCGAGCTTCGTCGAGACGGTGACCGGCGTCGAACTGCCCGAGCATCTCGCACATCGCATCCGCAAGGACGCCCGCCCCGGCGACAATATCGTGCTGCGCATCACCTTCCTCGGTGAGAACGCGACCGCCCCGGTGATCAGCCGGCTCAGCGCCATCGTCGGCGTCGACGTCAACATCCTGGCCGGGCGGATCGACGCCATTGCCGGCCAGCCTTTCGGCAGCCTGCTGGTCTCGGTGCCCTCGCGGGCACCGGAGAGCGACGCCGTGCTCGGCGCCCTCAGGAGCCTCGATCTCAAGGCGGAGGTGATCGGCCATGTCTCCTGAAATCGTCCGCCTTATCGCCCAGTCGACGCTGGACACGCTCGCCATGGTCGCGGTCGCGGCCGGGCTCGGCACCCTGTTCGGCCTGCCGCTCGGCGTCTTCCTCGCCACCAGCAAGCGCGGCGAACTCTTCGCGGCGCCGGCCGCCAATCTCCTGCTCGGCACGCTGGTCAACGCCACGCGCTCGACGCCCTTCATCATCCTCGTCGTCGCGATCATCCCGTTCACCCGCCTGATCGCCGGCACCTCGATCGGCACCGGTGCCGCGATCGTGCCGCTCACCGTCGCGGCGACGCCGTTCATCGCAAGGTTGATCGAGGGTGCGGTGCGCGAGGTCGACCAGGGGCTGGTCGAGGCCGCCCGCGCCATGGGCGCCACTCCCGTGCAGATCGTGCGCAAGGTGCTGGTGCCCGAGGCCCTGCCGGCGATTGTGCTCGGCCTGACGCTCGCCCTGGTCAGCCTGATCGGCTTCTCCGCCATGGTCGGCGCGGTCGGTGGCGGCGGGCTCGGTGATCTCGGCATCCGCTACGGCTACCAGCGCTTCATGCCGGACGTGATGGCGGCGGTCGTCGCCGTGCTCATCGTCCTCGTCCAGCTCGTCCAAAGCATCGGCGACCGGCTCGCCCGCCATCTCAACAAGCGCCTGCGTCACGCCTGACGCTTTGAAACTCATCCCTATCCGACCGAAGGAAACGACATCATGACGACCCTCCTCAATCGCCGCGCCGCGCTGCTGGCCGGCTTCGCCCTGACGCTCGCCGCCGTCCCGGCGCTCGCCCAGCAGAACCAGGTGATCCGCATCGGCGTCTCGCCCGGCCCGCATGCCGAGATCCTGGAAAAGGTGAAGCTCGTCCTCGCCAAGAAGGGCATCGAACTCAAGATCATCGAGTTCTCCGACTATGTCGTGCCGAACCAGGCGCTCGATGCCGGCGAGCTGGAAGCCAATTCCTTCCAGAACCAGCCCTATCTCGACAACCAGGTGAAGGATCGCGGCTTCAAGATCGAGAGCGCCGGCCTGACCGTGAACTTCCCGCTCGGCATCTACTCGGCCAAGTACAAGGACTGGTCGCAGGTGCCGGATGGCTCCACCGTCGCGATCCAGAACGACCCGACCAATGGCGGCCGCTCGCTGCTGCTGCTGCAGGACAAAGGCGTGATCAAGCTGAAGGACGGCGTCGGCTTCAAGCCGAGCCCGGCCGATATCGTCGGCAATCCGAAGAAGCTGAAGATCATCGAGATCGAGGCCGCCCAGACCCCGCGCTCGCTGGCCGATGTCGCTGCCGCCGCGATCAACACCAACTATGCCGTCGATGCCAAGATCGACCCGGCCTCGGCCATCCTGCGCGAGGACGCCAAGGGCCCCTATGTCAACCTGATCGCCGTGCGCAGCGCCGACAAGGACAAGCCCTGGGTCAAGGCGCTGGTCGAAAGCTACCACACGCCCGAGATCAAGGCCTTCGTCGCCGAGCGCTTCAAGGGCGCCGTGCTCGCCGGCTGGTAACCGCTCCTCCCACCTGGCTCTCCAGTCAAAACAGCCAGGCGCCTTGCCCCGGATGCGACCCGCATCCGGGGCTTTTCTTTTGGACGATGCTCAGCGCGGCAAGGGACCGAAGGCGAAGAACTGGGTCTCGCCCGAGGAATCGTCGACGCCGTCATTGTCGGTCACGACAAAGAGATTGCCGGCCTTGTCGACCGTCATGCCCTCGACCTTGTCGAGGCCGTAGCCGCCGGCCTTCATCAGGTCCGGCGTCAGGTCGCGCAGCAGGGTCTTGGTCACGGTCGGGATTTCCGCCGCGCCGATCGCCGCCGGCTTCAGGCCCTTGACCGAGAAGGTCTGGAGCGCCTTCACCGCCTTGGCGCCGAAGCCGTTGTCGCGCTCGATCACGGCGAAGCGGTCGTCACCCAGCGCGACCAACTCCGACAACCCCATCCAGAAGCCCGCGGCGGCTTGCGACAGCGGGTAGTGCAGTACGCCCCATTCCTTGGTCGCCGGCTTGTAGGAGAGGAGTTTGGCCTTGCCCTTGGGATCGTCCTTCCACTCGCGCTGGACGACGAGCCAGACGGTCTCGTCCGCGCCCGTGCCCGTCACCGCCACGCCTTCCAAACCGAAGCGGACCGCGTGCTTGGCGAGCGCTTCCGGCAGGCGAATCTCTTCCTCGACCTCGCCCTTGGCCGAGACGCGCAGCAGGATATCGGCGAGCACCGCGTCCTTCTTCTCGGGATTGCCCTCGGAGGCCAGCCAGAAGCCGCCGCCCTCGCGGGTCGCGATGCCCTCGAGGTCGTAGGACGCCGGCTTATCGTCCTTAGTAACGGTGAGCGCGCCCGTGATCTTCGCGGGCTTCTGCGCCGCGTCGATCTCGAGAATGCGCGAGGGCGTATAGGCGCTGTCGGTGATCGAGAAGAGCTTTCCGGGCGCTGTGCGATCGGCCGCGAGGCCGGAGAGTGCGCCCCAGCCGATCGGCAGGCCGTTCTCGTCGGCGGACTGGATCGTCGGATAGGCGGCAACCTGCTCGGCGCGGCGATAGATCATCACCGCCGAACGCGCGCCGCCCTTCTCGCCGACATCGGTCTCGGAGGCGGAGACGAAGAGATCGCGCTGCGGGATGGCGAGCAGGCCTTCAGGGCCGATGCCGGTCGGCAGGGCCTGCAGGAAGCGCGGCGGCTTGCCCGCCCCCTCGTCCTTGTAGACCAGCACCAGCGAAGCGCGTTCCAGCCCGACGAAGATCAGGCGGTCGTTACCGTAGGTCGCGACCTCGATGCCCTCGGACTCGCTGCCCTTCGCGGCCGAGCGCTTTTCGGGGTAGTGGCCGAGGCGCATGGCGATGTGGTCGACAGCGGAGCCGGAATCGAACTCGATCGTGCCGTCCTTGCGGAAGATGGTGAAGCCGCGCGAGCCGCCCTTCCAGTCGCCTTCATTGGCGGTGACGAAACGGTCATTGTCGAGCCAGCGCACGGCGTCGGGCTCGCGGGCGAGGCCTTTCAGCTCCTCGGTCGGGCTGATCTTGCCGTCACGGGTCTTGTCGATGTTCTTCAGGTCGACCGAGCCGGCCGGGAAATGCGTCACGACCTTGCCGGTCTTTGAATCGACGATGGCAAGGTGGTTGTTCTCCTGCAGCGTCACCACGACGAGCCCATCCTGATTGACGTCGACGAATTCCGGCTCCGGATCGGTCGGCTCGACGGCGGCGATGCCGGTGAGATCGACGACCTGGCGGGTGGCGCAGTCGATGGCGCCATCCTTGATGCCGATCAGGGTGAGGTTGCCGGCAGGGAGCTGCGGCAGCGCGCCCTTGTTGAGCTTCTCGTCACGCTCGTTCTCGATGGCGATGACGATCTTGCCCTTGTCCTTGGTCAGCGTGACCGAGTCGGGCTGGCCGCCGAGGTCGCACTTGGCCACGACCTGCTTCGTCTTGAGGTCGACGGTGGCGAGATGGCCGGCCGGCTCCTTGAAATTGTCGCCGGAGGTGACGACCGCGACGAAGGCCTTGTCGCCGAGGATCATGACCGAGGTGGATTCGCCTTCCAGCGGCACGAAACCGGCGGGCCTGGGATTGGCGGGATCGGCGATGTCGATGATCCCGAGTGCCTTCTGCTCGGCATCGGTATAGGCGAGCAGCGTGCCGTCGCCATTGGCGGCGATGATCTCGGAGACGGTCTTCTTCTTGGGATCGCGATCGGCCGGCAGGTTCTGCGGCACCGAGAAGGTGGCGATCCGGTTGAAGAGCGGCTCGGCCATGGCCGTGCCGCTGAGAAGGACGGCGGCGAGAGCCGCGAGGACGAGAGGCTGGCGCATGGGATCTCACCGCTGACGAAGACAGAGGCCCGTCGGCTAGTCAGCCCATGCGACAGTCAGATGACGGTTTTCAAAGAAGCGCCGCCGCGCCGCCGGAAGGGAGCGCCGCGCCCGAGCGCTTGAAGCCGATCACTTCCAGTTCGGTCACGATCGCCACGGCGGCCGCCTGGGCCAGGACGAAGGCGATGCCGAGCCCGGTCGGTGCGAACCAGCCCATCAGGAGGATGGCGATGCTGTCGGCGACCCAGAGCAGATTGACTCCGATCACGGCATAGACCGCCAGGCGCGGCAGGGCCTTGCGGCTGGCAAACCAGGCGATCAGCGCTGCGCAAGGCAGCAGCACGAGGCCGGCGCCGCGCAGGAACTCAGCAGGGAACCCGAGCGGAGCCGAGAGCGGACCGGCCGCAGCGGCGAGAATGAGGCCCATGCCGGCGCAGGCGGCGGCGTCGAGGGCGAGAGCGGTGCGCAGCAGCGGCGAGGACTGGATGAGCGACATGGCATTCTCCTTGGCGGTCTGGGGCCTCAAGCCCGTTTCGATGAGGGGAATGCTGACGGAACCGCGTCGGCCCGTCGATTAAGTGGGAGGTAATTGGAACGGCCCGCCGGGATCGCTAGCTTCTCCGCCATGAACACACATCAGCCTCCTCCGATCGGCGCGTTGCTGCGCGACTGGCGCCAGCTCCGCCGCTTCAGCCAGCTCGATCTCGCGCTCGAAGCCGAGATCTCGCAGAAGCATCTGAGCTTCATCGAAAGCGGCCGCTCGCGGCCCAGCCGCGAGATGGTCCTGCTGCTCGCCGAGCATCTCGCCGTGCCCCTGCGGGAGCGCAACGCGCTCTTGCTGGCGGCCGGCTATGCGCCTGTATATCCCGAGCGATCGCTGGAGGACCCGTCGCTGGACGCTGCCCGCAGCGCGATCGACCTCATCCTCAGGGGACACGAGCCCTATCCGGCGGTCGCCGTCGACCGGCACTGGACGCTGCTGGCCTATAACGGCGCGGTGACGCGATTGCTCGGCCTCGTTGCGGATGCGGAGCTGCTGAAGCCGCCCGTCAATGTGCTGCGCCTGTCGCTGCATCCGCAGGGGCTCGCGCCCTTCATCCTCAATCTCGCGGAATGGCGTGCCCATCTCCTGGCAAGACTGCGCCAGCAGGTGCGCGCGACGGCCGATGCCAGGCTCGGCGAACTGCTGGGCGAATTGATGAGCTATTCCCATCCCGACACGGGGTGGCGACACGACGCCGAGGCAGAAGCGGCGATCGTCGTGCCCATGCAGTTGAAACTCGGCGAGACCACGCTGTCGCTGATCTCGACGACCACCGTGTTCGGCACGCCCGTGGACGTCACCTTGTCGGAACTGGCGCTGGAGACCTTCTTCCCGGCCGATGCGGCGACGGGCGAGGCTTTGCGTGCCCTCGCTGCACAGGCTGATGGTACAGCCTGAGGCCTGGAACCTTTCCCTGAAATGCCGGTTCTCTCAGCGGAAAACGGCTGGGGGCCGATCTCTTCAGGAGTTAAGCGCGATGGGCAGCACGACCGACAAGATCAAGGGCATGGCCAACGAGGCCGCCGGCAACGTCAAGCAGGCCGCCGGCAAGGCGTTCAACAAGCCCGGCCTGGAAGCCGAGGGCAAGGCGCAGGAGCTGAAGGGCGAAGCCCAGCAGGCGCTCGGCAAGGGCAAGGACGCGGTCAAGAAGGCCGTCGACAAGGTCTGAGGCATCGCCTCAAAAGCAAAAGGGCCGCCGAAAGGCGGCCCTTTTCATGTCTGGTTGGATGGCTGCTCAGGCCGTGCCGCCGAAACCGCCGAGGAAATCCTTGACCCGGCCGAAGAAGCCAGCCGTCTCCGGGTGGTTGTTGTGCGAGCTCTCGCGCTCGAACTCCTCCAGCAATTCGCGCTGGCGTGCGGTGAGCTTCTGCGGCGTCTCGACCACGACCTGGATGTAGAGGTCGCCGACATCGCGCGAGCGCAGCACGCTCATGCCCTTGGCCTTCAAACGGAACTGCTTGCCGGTCTGGGTGCCCTCGGGAATCTTCACGCGCGCCTGTTCGCCGGACAGCGTCGGCACCTCGATCTCGCCGCCGAGCGCGGCCGAGACCAGCCCGATCGGCACGCGGCAGAACAGGTCGGCGCCGTCGCGCTGGAAGATCGCGTGCGGCTTGATCGAGAGGAAGATGTAGAGATCGCCGGCAGGCCCGCCGCGCAGGCCAGCCTCGCCCTCGCCGGCGAGGCGGATGCGCGTGCCATCCTCGACGCCGGCCGGGATGTTCACCGAGAGCGTGCGCTCGCGGGTGACGCGTCCGGCGCCCTGGCAGTTCTTGCAGGGGTCGTCGATGACCTCGCCGCGGCCCGAGCAAGTCGGGCAGGTGCGCTCGACCGAGAAGAAGCCCTGATTGGCGCGGACACGGCCATGACCGCCGCAGGTCGGGCACTGGCGTGATTTCGAGCCGGGCTTGGCGCCGGAGCCGGAGCAGGATTCGCAGGAGATCGAGGTCGGCACCCGGATCGATTCGTTCTTGCCGGCGAAGGCCTCTTCCAGTCCGATCTCGAGATTGTAGCGCAGGTCGGCGCCACGCTCGCGGCCATTGGCGCCGCGCGCACCGCCGCGGCGGGCATCGCCGAAGAAGGAATCGAAGATATCCGACATGAAGTCGGAGAAATCGGCATTGCCGCCGGGGCCACCGCCGCCGCCATTCTCGAAGGCCTGGTGGCCGAAGCGGTCATAGGCCGAGCGCTTCTGGCCGTCGGACAGGATCTGATAGGCCTCGTTGATTTCCTTGAACTTGATCTCGGCTTCCTTGTTGCCGGGATTCTTGTCCGGATGATGCTGCATCGCGAGCTTGCGGAAGGAGGTCTTGAGCTCGACCTCCGTCACGGTCCGGCTGACGCCGAGGATCTCGTAGTAATCGCGCTTCGACATCGAAATGTCTGTCCCCGCAGCTTTGACGCGGCATGGCCGGGCAGCGAGCCCGGCCATCCGTCCAGCAGGCCATTCCCGAACGAGATGGCCGGGTCAAGCCCGGCCATGACGTCGGTTGCGTTACGAGCGCGCGATCACGCGCTCTTCTTCTTGTCGTCCGAGACGTCCTTGAAGTCGGCGTCGATGACGTCGTCCTTCTTGGCTTCCTCGGCCGGCTCGCCCTCGGCCGTGGCGCCCTCGGCCTGGCTCGCCGCATACATCGCCTCGCCCAGCTTCATCGAAGCCTGCATCAGCTCGTTGGTGCGGGCCGTGATGGCCTCGGCATCGTCGCCGGTCAGCGCGGTCTTGAGCGCCTCGACGGCGGTCTCGATCGCGCCCTTGTCGGCCTCGGAAACCTTGTCGCCATAGTCCTTCAGCGACTTCTCGGTCGAGTGAACGAGGCTCTCGCCCTGGTTCTTGGCCTCGACCACCTCGCGGCGCTTCTTGTCCTCGGCGGCGTTGGCCTCGGCATCCTTCACCATCTTCTGGATATCGGCCTCGGAGAGACCGCCGGAAGCCTGGATCTTGATCTGCTGCTCCTTGTTGGTGGCCTTGTCCTTCGCCGTCACGGACACGATGCCGTTGGCGTCGATGTCGAAGGTCACCTCGATCTGCGGCATGCCGCGCGGCGCCGGCGGAATACCCATCAGGTCGAACTGGCCGAGCAGCTTGTTGTCGGCCGCCATCTCGCGCTCGCCCTGGAAGACCCGGATCGTCACCGCGTTCTGGTTGTCCTCGGCAGTGGAGAAGACCTGGCTCTTCTTGGTCGGGATCGTGGTGTTGCGGTCAATCAGGCGCGTGAACACGCCGCCCAGCGTCTCGATGCCGAGCGAGAGCGGGGTCACGTCGAGCAGCAGCACGTCCTTGACGTCGCCCTGGAGGACGCCGGCCTGGATCGCGGCGCCGATGGCGACGACCTCGTCAGGATTCACACCCTTGTGCGGCTCCTTGCCGAAGAACTGCTTCACGACCTCCTGCACCTTCGGCATCCGGGTCATGCCGCCGACGAGGACGACCTCGTCGATCTGGCCCGCCGACAGGCCGGCATCCTTGAGCGCCTTCTTGCAGGGCTCGATGGTACGCTGGATCAGGTCGTCGACCAGGCTCTCGAACTTGGCGCGCGAGAGCTTGATGGCGAGGTGCTTCGGACCGGAGGCATCCGCCGTGATATAGGGCAGGTTGATCTCGGTCTGGGCCGCACTCGACAGCTCGATCTTGGCCTTCTCGGCCGCTTCCTTCAGGCGCTGGAGAGCGAGCTTGTCCTTCTTGAGGTCGATGCCCTGCTCGCGCTTGAACTCGTCGGCGAGATACTCGACGAGGCGCATGTCGAAGTCCTCGCCGCCGAGGAAGGTGTCGCCGTTGGTCGACTTCACCTCGAAGACGCCGTCGCCGATCTCGAGGATCGAGACGTCGAAGGTGCCGCCGCCGAGATCATAGACCGCGATGGTGCCGGCAGACTTCTTCTCGAGGCCATAGGCGAGCGCCGCCGCCGTCGGCTCGTTGATGATGCGCAGCACCTCGAGGCCGGCGATCTTGCCGGCATCCTTGGTGGCCTGACGCTGGGCGTCGTTGAAATACGCGGGAACCGTGATGACGGCCTGGGTGACGGGCTGGCCGAGATAAGCCTCCGCAGTCTCCTTCATCTTGGTCAGCGTGAAGGCCGAGATCTGCGACGGCGAATAGTCCTTGCCGTCGGCGGCAACCCAGGCGTCGCCGTTCGAGGCCTTCGCGATCTTGTAGGGGACCAACTTCAGATCCTTCTGCGTCATCGGGTCCTCGAAGGTCCGGCCGATGAGGCGCTTGATCGCGAAGAAGGTACGCTCCGGATTGGTGACGGCCTGGCGCTTGGCAGGCTGGCCGACAAGGCGCTCGCCGTCATCCGTGATGGCGACGATGGAAGGCGTGGTGCGCGCGCCTTCCGAATTCTCGATGACCTTGGGCGTCGAGCCTTCCATCACTGCAACGCAGCTATTGGTCGTGCCGAGGTCGATACCAATGACTTTACCCATGGATGGGATCCCTTTCGATTGAGCAGATCGCCGACCTGCGACGCTTTCCGCGCCGCCTGCCGGCCCATGGACCGGATCGCCCCCGCTTCAGCGGCGAACGAAACCGGCATTCCACGTTTGACGGTGGTTAAACCGCCCCTTGGCGGCGTATATAGTGAGGGTGTTCCACCCCTTGCAAGACAGGCGAGCCGATTAAGAATCGGGAGCACCGGCCGATTTGCCACCGGAGCGCGCTTTCCGCCCGGGTGTGGCCTTCCCGCCCTTGCGTCAGCCTGCCTGCGCCTTCATTCAGAAAGGCCGTTCCGGTTTCGCTGGCCGCCATGACAAGACCGATGCGCCTCATCCTCGCCTCGATGGCCCTCGCGGCAGCCGCGTCGACGGCGCATGCGCAACCGCTGCAATTGCCGGGTGCCCAGCCGTTCAATGCGCCGGGAACCCAGCAGGCCGCGCCCTCCCAGCCCGGTGCGCCGGCGGCGCCACGCCCGCCAAGCATGCCCGCCATCCAGGTCGCCGGCGAGGACGCCATCCTCGGCAAGGCGCTGCATCGCCACGGCAACCATGGCGAGGCGATCTTTTCGAAGACACCGACGGGCTATGGCCTCAAGCTCAATCTCGACGGCTTCCAGAGCGTCAATCTGGTCGAGCCCTGCGCCGTCTCCTTCGGCGACGCGCCCCTCCCCGTCACCGCGCTCGGGCGCCCGGCCGGCGTTCCCCGCTACAAGCTGGAAGCGCCGATCTGCCCGATCGTCTTCGACGTGCTCGACGGCGCCTTCCTCGTGGTCGAGCCGACGGAGCCCTGCGTCGTCCAGGCCGCACAATGCCGGATCGACCCGCGCGGGCTTTGGGGGCCCGATGCGCGCACGGTCGCCGGACAAGCCAAGGAGATCGAGAAGGCGCGGGGCAATGCAGAACGCGCCGTCCGCGAGGGCTACCGGACGCTGACCGCCAAGTCGGACGCCGTCGAACAGCGCGTGGTCGCGCGCGAACAGGCCGGCTTCTCGGCCGAGCGCGAGATGATCTGCCGGGATTTCCAGCGCGAGGGCCAGTTCGGTTTCTGCGGCGCCCGGATCACCGAGGCGCGGGCCGCCTCGCTGCGTGCCCGGCTCGGCCTCAACACCGAGCCGAAGCCAGCCGCCGCCAAGCCCAAGCCGCGCCCGAAGCCCGCGCCGCTACCGCTGTCGCCGACGCAATAGCGGGCAGAGCACCGTCGTAAAGCGCGCTCATAGGGCGCTGTCATCCCGCACGCGCCGCGAGCGCGGCCTCGTCGAGCCCGGCCAGCGCATCGATGAGATGCATCGCGAAGCTGCCGGGACCGGCCGCACGTTCGGCCGCGATCTCCCCGGCGATGCCATAGGCGGTGAGCGCCGCCCCGGCCGCGATCACCGGATCGGGCTCGACAGCACGGCAGGCCGCGACCAGCGCGCTCGATGCGCAGCCGAGCCCGGTGACCTTGCTCATCAATTCATGACCATGCGCGACCGACAGGCTGCGGTCTTCCGTCTCGATGCGGTCGACCGCGCCGGTGGTTACGCGCACGATGTCCCTCCGGAGCGCGAAAAGCGGCTCCAGCGTCGCCATTTCCGTGGCATTGCCGCGCACCAGCACGTCGAACAGCGCCAGCACGTCGCCGACCAGCCGCAGCCGCAAGGGCGAGAGCTCGACGAAGACCGGATCGAGCACCAGCGGGATGCGGCGCTCCCGCGCGACGCCGATCAGCTTCGGAATGGCGCGCTCGCCTTCGAGGCTGAGCGTGCCGAGATTGATCAGGATCGCGCCCGCCCCTGCGGCGACGGCCTCGACCTCGTCGGGATGGCTCGCCATCGAGGGCACCGCCCCGATCGCGAGCAGCATGTTGGCGGTGACGTTCTGCGCCACCGTATTGGTCAGGCAATGGACGCGCGGGCGGCGCCTGGCCACCCGCGCGAGGATCGATGCTACGCTGCCTGCGTCGAGCTTTTCGCTGAATCCGCTCATTCAGCAGCAGGTAGATAGATACTCCCGCCCTTGTCGAGGAATTCCTTCGACTTCGCGGCCATGCCCTGCTGTTGGATTTCGATCTGCGCTGCTGCTTGATCGCGCGCCATCGCTTCGAGGTTAGCCCTCTCGTTGTCGCTCATCGCCAGAACCTCGGCGCGGAGGTCCTGCGTGATCTTCATCGAGCAGAATTTCGGACCGCACATCGAGCAGAAATGCGCGACCTTGTGGGCGTCCTTCGGCAACGTCTCGTCATGGAATTCGCGCGCCGTGTCGGGGTCCAGCGCCAGGTTGAACTGGTCCTCCCAGCGGAAGTCGAAACGGGCGCGAGAGAGCGCATCATCCCTGATCTTCGCGGCCGGATGACCCTTGGCGAGATCGGCGGCGTGCGCCGCGATCCGATAGGTGATGACGCCGGTCTTGACGTCATCACGATTGGGCAAGCCGAGATGCTCCTTCGGCGTGACGTAGCAGAGCATGGCGCAGCCATACCAGCCGATCATCGCCGCGCCGATGCCGGAGGTGATATGGTCATAGCCCGGTGCGATGTCGGTGGTCAGCGGTCCAAGCGTGTAGAAGGGCGCCTCACCGCATTCCCGCAATTGCTTGTCCATGTTCTCCTTGATCTTGTGCATCGGCACATGGCCGGGGCCCTCGATCATGACCTGACAGCCCTTGTCCCAGGCGATCTTGGTGAGTTCGCCCAAGGTCTCCAGTTCGGCGAACTGGGCCCGGTCGTTGGCATCGGCGATCGAACCCGGACGCAGGCCGTCGCCGAGCGAGAACGAGACGTCGTAGCGCCGCATGATCCCGCAGATCTCGTCGAAGCGCTCGTAGAGGAAGCTCTCCTTGTGATGCGCCAGGCACCAGCGCGCCATGATCGAGCCGCCGCGCGAGACGATGCCGGTGACGCGATTGGCGGTCAGCGGAACGTAAGGCAGGCGCACGCCGGCATGGATGGTGAAATAGTCGACGCCCTGCTCGGCCTGCTCGATCAGCGTGTCCTTGAACACCTCCCAGTCGAGCTTGATCGGATCGCCGCCGACCTTCTCCAGCGCCTGATAGATCGGCACCGTGCCGATCGGGACCGGCGAGTTTCTGAGGATCCAGGAGCGGATATTGTGGATGTTGCGGCCGGTGGAGAGGTCCATCACCGTGTCGGCGCCCCAACGGATCGCCCAGACCAGCTTCTCGACCTCCTCGGCCGCGCCGGAGGTGACGGCGGAGTTGCCGATATTGGCGTTGATCTTGACCAGGAAATTGCGGCCGATCGCCATCGGCTCCAGCTCGGGATGGTTGATATTGGCCGGGATGATGGCGCGGCCGCGCGCGATCTCCTCGCGGACGAATTCCGGCGTGACGAATTCCGGCACATTGGCGCCGAAGCTCTCGCCATCGGCATGGCGCTCGCGCGCGCCTTCGAGCATGGCGGCGCGGCCGAGATTCTCGCGATGCGCGACATAGATCATCTCGGGCGTGACGATACCGGCCTTCGCGAATTCGTACTGCGTCGTGAGCTGGCCGGGCCTGGCTTGCAGGATCGGACGTTCTGCCGGGCAAGCGGGCACGAGCTGCTCGGCCGAGATGTTGCCGTTATCGGCTGCGGTGACGGCACGGCCCACGACCACATCGAAGCCGCGCGCATCGAGCCAGGCGCGGCGCGGCTGGACGAGGCCGGCGTTGAGGTCGATTTTCGCGTCGGTCTCGGTGAAGGGGCCTGAAGGGTCGTAGAGGCGCACCGGCGGCTCTGCATCGGTCGTCAGTACGACCTCACGGAAGGGCACGCGCATCTCGGGATGCTCGGGCGCCGCGACATAGATCTTGCGCGAGCCGATGATCGGCCCGGTCGTCACGCCGGTCGGGGCCGAGAATTTGGGCGCGGTCTTGACGCTGTTCTTCTGAGGTTTGGTGTGGGCATTCATGGGGATCTCCTCCTTGGTAAAGGTCAGGAGATCCGGCGTCGAAGCGGTTCAAGCGCTGTGATGCGGGTGCAGGCCAAGGCCGCGCCGCGTTCCAGTCCCTCCGCCGGTATGACCCGGATCAGGTTCGATGGGTTCGGCTTCGAAAGCCGTCTCAGCCCTTTCGGGCACCCCTCGGAACGCAGACGAGGTTAGGCGCAGCGCCGCCGCTTGGCAACGGGCTCAGCGAAGCTCCCATAGGATTGGAAGGAATGGCTCAGGCGGTCCGGTCGACCAGCATGCCCTGCCCGGCCGGCAACGTCGCTTGCGTCTGCTCGACGTTCTGCTGGAGCATGGCGAGGAGCCCCTGCTCGGCCTGCGCATTCTGCCTGAGCATCTCGATGGAGAGCGCCTGCTGCGTCGAGGCTGCCTGCATCGTCAGGATGTTGGTGGCGAGGGAAACGGCGTCGCTCATGGCGGGCACCCTAGCCCGGCAACCCTACCAAATCCTCAACCCGGTCGCTCAAGGTGCAATGATCGAAGGCACCGGCTTCGGCATCGGCAGGTCGCGGTCAGGCCTGACAGGTGTCTGCGCCTTGTCCTCGCTGGTGCCGCGCTTCTCGTCGCGGGGCGCGGCGCTATTGGCCGCCGGCGGGCGGGCGGCCTCTCCCGATCGCGGCGCCAGCGGCACGCCGGGCGCCCGTTGCTTGGTCGGAGGCGAAACAGTCTGCGCCTGTCCGGGCAAAATTGCCGGTGAGCTAGCGATCAGTGATCCGGCCAGAACCAGAACAAACTTTTTCATGACGGCATCTCCCTTCGGCCATTCCTCCGGAAACGAAACAGGCGCAGGAAACGACTGTTCCCTGCGCCTGCGGAAGAGCGGTGCCGCCTGGAAAGCGGCTCGACCCGATCGCTACTGGTTCTGGCCGCTCAGCAGCGGCGTGATGCGCCGGAGCGTGACGCGCCGGTTCTCGCGTGTGGCCTCCTGCGTGTTCACCTTCAGATATTGCTCGCCATAGCCCTGGGTCGTCAGGTTCTCCGGCGGAATCTGGAAGTCGCGCGTCAGGATCTCCGCGACCGATTGGGCACGCCGGTCGGAGAGCGAGAGATTGTCGACATCGGCGCCGACCGCGTCGGTGTGACCCTCGACGAGGAAGACCTCGTTCGGCGAGCGCTGCAGGGCGCGCTTCACCGAATCCGCGATCACAGAGAGGCGGCGCCCCTGATCGGCCCCGACCTGCCATGAGCCGGAGTCGAAATTGATCGTGTCGATATCGACGCTGCGCATGCGGGCGCGCAGGTCCGGCGAGTAGCGGACCTCGTCCAGCGTGTAGCGGCGCGGGATCGCGGCGATCGGCGGAGCCGTGATCGTCTCGTAGATCAGGTTCTCGTCGGCCCGGTCCGCGTCGACGATATAGCGCTCGCGCGGGATCGGCAGCGGCGGCGGCGGCAGCACGACGACATCGTCGGCGAAGCGCCCCGGACGGTCCCGCAGCGTGTTGTCGATGATGATCACCTCGCGGTTGTCGCGGTCGACGCGGGTGCGGCGGATCAGCCGGCCCTCCTCGTCCGTGACGGTGACGATGCGCGTGCCGTCCGGCCGCTCGAAGACCGTGCGGTTCTCGTCGCCGCGGCGCTCGGAACGGCCCTGCCAGCCGAGATCACGGAAGCGCTGGTCCTCGTCGCGGCGGATGATGGCACGGCCGTCATCGTCGCGGATGATGGTGCGGCCGGGCTCGCGGATGACGGTGACGTCACCCTCGCGCCGTTCCTCGCGGCGACTGCGGATATCCTCGAAGCGCTGCGCCCCTTGCGTCGCCATGATGCCGCCGAGGACGCCGGCGCCGAGGCCGATCGCACCGGCCACGCCCGGCGAGATGCCGCCACGGCGGCCTTCACGCTGAGGCGGCTGGCCGGGAGGTCCGGCAGGCGGCTGCCCCGGAGCCGCGCCGGGCTGCGCCGGAGTGGCAGCGCCAGGTTGCGGAGCCGTGCCGGGGGCCCCGCCGGACGGCATGCCGGGAGCGGGCCGGTTCGGCTGGCCCGGCGCGGCGCCTGCCGGCGGAGTCGGAGACGCAGCACCGGGCTGGGCCGGAGCCGGAGCGCCGGGCGCCCCAGCCGGAGGCGTTCCCGGAGCGGGGCGCGTGGGCTGGGCCGGAGCCGCGCCTGCGGGCGGGGTCGGCGTCGGAGCGGCCGTCCCCGGCTGAGCGGGGGCAGCGGGAGCGCCGGGCTGGGGCGCGTCGGCCGGCGGACGCTGCTGGGAAGGCTGAGCCGAAGGCGGAACGGCCGGGCCGCCACGCGGAACGGCTGATGGCGGCGCGCCGGTACCCGGCTGAGCGGGGGCGCTCGGTGCCGTGGCAGGCGGCGTCCCCGGCGGGCGTGGTTGGGAAGGTGCAGCCGACGGCGGAACAGCCGGGCCGCCGCGCGGAACTGCGGAGGGCGGCGCACCCGCGCCGGGCAGAGCCGGGGCGCTCGGTGCCGTGGCAGGCGGCGTCCCCGGCGGGCGTGGTTGGGAAGGTGCAGCCGAGGGCGGAACAGCCGGGCCGCCGCGCGGAACTGCGGAGGGCGGCGCACCCGCGCCGGGCTGAGCCGGGGCGCTCGGTGCCGTGGCAGGCGGCGTCCCCGGCGGGCGTGGTTGGGAAGGTGCAGCCGACGGCGGAACAGCCGGGCCGCCGCGCGGAACTGCGGAGGGCGGCGCACCCGCGCCGGGCAGAGCCGGGGCGCTCGGTGCCGTGGCAGGCGGCGTCCCCGGCGGACGAGGCTGGGAGGGCTGAGCCGAGGGCGGAACGGCTGGGCCGCCACGCGGAGCGGCCGCTGGCGGTGCGCCGGCGCCAGGCTGAGGCGCCGCGCGGGGCGGCGTCGGAGCCGTAGGCTCGGCCGGCGGGCGCGGCGGCGTCGGGCGGGCTGCGGGTGCCTCGCTCGGGGACGGCGCGGCGCGAGGCGCGGGTGCCTCACGCGGCACAGCGGGGCGTTCCGGCTGTGGACGCGCGGCCGGCGGCTCGGCGGGCGGCGTGGGCATGGCAGGAGGTTGCGCCCGTGGGGCGGCCGGGGCCGGCTGCATCTGCGGCGGACGCGGGGCCTGCGGCTGAGCCGGGGCCGCCGGAGCGGCGGGCCGTTCCGGGCTGCGCTGGCCCGGCTCCGCGCCCGATGGCGGTTGCGGGCGCCTCGGCCCACGCGGATCATCCTTGTCTCCAGCGGCGGGGGCCTGTGCGACCTGGTATCCGGCCTCGGCGAAGGCCTGCCCGGCTTGCGAAAGGACGAGGGCCGGCAGGACGGTCCCGACCAGCAACCAGCGTTTCGTGCGCATTTCTTTTCCCGTCGTTTGTTTCAACGTGCGGGTATCAGGCCGCCTCCGGCCTGAACCCCCGATGAAGCGAAAACGGCAGGAATCGGGCAGCGGTTCCCTCGGGTAGACGATCAGATACCGGCCTGCGCCTTCACATAGGCTGCGATCTCGGCATGGGTCGCGAACCAGCAGTCGCCCTTCGCCCTGGCCAATCGAACCAGCTCCTCGAGGATCCAGAAGCGCGAGCGATAGGTGATGACATGCGGGTGCATGGTCAGCAGGAAGAGCCCGCCCTCGGCATAGGCGCCCTCGAATTCGCGGCGGAAGATGTCGAAGACCGCTTCCGGCGAGGTATAGGGGCGGAGCGCCTGGAAGCGGTTCATGCTGAGATAGGGTGCGTCGTCGCGGATCCATTCGACCGGCAGTTCGACGATGCCGGTCGGCTCGCCCTTCTCGACGATCTCATAGGGGTCGTCATCGGCGAAGAGCGAGGAATCGTAGAGCAGGCCGAGCTCGCGCTCGATCGAGAGCGTCACGTCGGAGAAATCCCAGGACGGCGTGCGCATGCCGACGGGCCGGATGCCGGTGACCTTCTCCAGCGTATCGGCCGAGCGCAGGTGCAGTTCGCGCTCGTTGGCGGGCGGCACCGCCGTGTTGACCTCGTGAATCCAGCCATGGAGGCCGATCTCATGGCCGGCGCCGATGATGCGGCGCTGCTCCTCCGGGTAAAGCAGGGCGGTGACGGCCGGCACGAAGAAGCTCGCCGGAATGTCCTGCCGCTTCAGCAGGTCGAGGATCTTGGGCACGCCGACGCGGTTGCCGTACTGCCCCCAGGAGAGGCGCCCGACCGACTTGCCGCCGTCGCGCAACTCGTTGGTCTCATGATCGACGTCGAAAGAGAGGGCAACTGCGCAACGCGCGCCGTTCTTCCATTTGGCGGGCTTGAGGTTTCGGCCGGCGCGGACCTGCTCGACCTTGCCGCGCCAGACCTCTTCCGGCCATTGCCAGGGCAGGAGTTCATCGGACTGGCTGGTCATGGTGGCTCTCCTCAGGTCGTCACGGCGCCCGGCAGCACCGGCACGGCGGCGAGCAGGCGCTTGGTGTAATCGTGCTGCGGGCGGTCGTAGACCTCGCCGGCCGGGCCGCTCTCGACGATCCGGCCGCGATACATGATGGCGACGCGGTCGCAGAGGTGACGGACGACCGAAAGGTCGTGCGAGATAAAGATCAGCGTGAGATCCAATTCCTGCCGCAGCCTGATCAGCAGGTTGATGATCTGCGCCTGGATCGAGACGTCGAGCGAGGCGACCGGCTCGTCACAGACCACGACATCCGGCTGCATCGCCAGCGCCCGGGCGATGGCGACGCGCTGACGCTGGCCGCCCGAGAACTGATGCGGGTAGCGATCCGCGAAATCGGGATTGAGCCCGACCGCCGCGAGCCATTGCCGAACGTAATCCTTTGCCTGCGCGCGCTCGACGAGCCCATGCGCCAACGGCCCCTCAGCGATGCTGTCGCCGACCGTCATGCGCGGGTTGAGCGAGGCGAAGGGGTCCTGGAAGATGGTCTGGACCCGCGTCGTGACCTTGTGCGGCTGTTCGCCCGCGCTCATCACCGGCGCACCATCGATGCGGACGGCGCCGCTGTCGGGCGCATAGATGCCGGCCGCGACGCGCCCGAGCGTCGACTTGCCGGAGCCGGATTCGCCGACGAGGCCGAGCGCCTCGCCGCGCTTCAGCACCAGCGTGACATCGTCGACCGCCTGCACCGCAGACGGCGCCTTCGACAGGCCGGCCTTCTGGGCGAGCTTGCGGAAGAGGCCGGGCGTCCCGGCGAAGCGCTTGGCGACATGCTCGATGCGGACATAGTGGACGGCGTCGGCAACGGCAGGGGCTGCCTGTTTCATGGCCCGAGGCGGCGGGGAGACATCGGAACCGACACCACCGGCCAAGAGCTTGCCTGGCTCGGAGCGCGAAGGCAGCGCATCGAGGAGCGACTGCGTATAGGGATGCTGCGGATGGGTCAGCACGTCGAGCGTCTGCCCGGCCTCGACGATCCTGCCGTGGCGCATGACGCAGACATGGTCGGCGAGCGAGGCGACGACGGCGAGGTCATGGCTGATCCAGATCAGCGCCGTGCCGAGCTCGGCCACGAGTTCCTTCATCTCGGCGAGGATTTCCGCCTGCACGGAGACATCGAGCGCGGTCGTCGGTTCGTCGCAGATGATCAGTTTCGGTCGATGCAGCAGGGCGATCGCGATGGCGACGCGCTGGCGCATGCCGCCGGAGAATTGATGCGGGTAGAAATCGACCTTCGCCTCGGCATCGGGAATGCGGACCTGCGCCAGTGCCGCCACCGCGCGGCGGCGCGCCTCGGCGCCCGAGACCGTCTCATGCGCTTCCAGCGCGAGCCTGATCTGCGTGCCGATGGTCAGCATCGGGTTCAGCGTCATCATCGGGTCCTGGAAGACCATCGAGATCTGCTTGCCGCGGATTTTTCGCAGTTCGGCCGGGGGGAGACCGACGATCTCACGCCCTTCCAGCTTCACCGAGGAGCCCGGCTCGATGCGGCCGGGCGGATCGATCAGCCCGATGATAGAGAAGCCGGTGATGCTCTTGCCCGAGCCGGATTCGCCGACGAGGCCCATGACCTCGCCGCGCTTCAGCGCGAAGGAGACGCCGTCGACCGCCTTAACCACCCCGGCACGGGCGTGGAAATGGGTCGCGAGGTCGGTGACGGCGAGGAGAGGCGCGTCGCTCATCGCTGCGCCCCTTGCAGATATCTTTCAGCCCTCATCCTGAGGAGCGCCGCAGGCGCATCTCGAAGGATGCTCCAGATAGTTCCCGAGCCTCCTGGAACATCCTTCGAGACGCCGCTACGCGGCTCCTCAGGATGAGGGCTCGCATGTTTGAAGCCCCTCATCGCTTCAGCCTCGGATTGACCTGATCGCGGATGCGATCCCCGACGAGGTTGAGCGCGACGATCAGCACGATCAGCGCGATGCCCGGATAGATCGAAATCCAGTAGCGGCCCGAGAGCATGTACTGGAAGCCGTTGGCGATCAGCATGCCGAGCGAGGGCTCGGTCACCGGCAGGCCGACGCCGAGGAAAGAGAGCGTCGCCTCGAGCGCGATGGCGTTCGCCACTTGCACAGTCGCGACCACGATCAATGGCGGCAGGCAGTTCGGGAAGATATGGCGCAGTACCACGCGCCAGCCCGGCAACGGCGTCGAGAGCACCGCCTCGACATAGTCCTTGCCGCGCTCGGCCGAGGCCGCGCCATGGGCCGTGCGGGCGAAATAGGCGTATTGCGCGGCGGCGAGCGCGGCGATGAGCTGCATCTTGCCCTGCCCCAGCAAAGCCGAGAGCACCAGCGCCAGCAGGATCGCCGGAAAGGCGAGCTGCAGGTCGATGACGCGCATGATGAAGGCCTCGCGCCTTCCGCCGGCATAGGCGGCACCAATGCCGAGCGCAACGCCGAGCGTGAAGGCGATGGCGCCGGCGACCAGCCCCATCTGCAGGGAAATGCGCAGGCCATAGAGGATGGCCGAGAGCAGGTCGCGACCTTGCGCATCGGTGCCAAGCCAATGGGTGTAGCCGCCCTCACCGACGAAGCCCGGCGGACGGCGGGCATCGGAGAGCGAGAGATTGGCGAGGTCGTAGGGATTCTGCGGCGCGACGAGCGGCGCGAGCAGGGCGATGCCGATGATCAGGACGACGACGGCGAGCGCGATGACTGCCGTCCTGCTCTCACGGAATTCGGCCCAGAAGCGGGCGACGGGAGAGGCGTCCTTCATCGCGCGCCTCCTTTCCTGAGCCGCGGATCGAGACCGACATAGGCGAGGTCGACGAGGAAATTGATGGTGATGAAGACGAAGGCGACCAGCATCAGGTAGGCGACCATCACCGGCCGGTCGAGCGACTGGATGGAATCGATGATCAGCTTGCCGATGCCGGGCCAGGAGAAGATCGTCTCGGTGACCACCGCGAAGGCGAGCGTCGAGGCGAATTCGAGGCCGAAGACGGTGACGAGCGGGATCGCGATCAGCCTGAGCACATGGCGGCGCAGCACGGTCCATTCCGAGAGGCCGGCGGCGCGGGCGAATTTCACGGTGTCGGAGAGCATGGTCTCGCGCGTTCCGGCCCGGGCGAGACGCGTCATCAGGGCAAGCTTGAAGAAGGCGAGGTTCAGCGCCGGCAGAAGCAGATGGCTCAGGCCGTTCAGCGTGAGAAAGCTCCATTCGACGCCGAAGATCGAGACGGTCTCGCCGCGCCCGCCGGCCGGCAGCCATTGCAATTCGACGGCGAAGGCCATGATCAGCACGAGGCCGATCCAGAAGGTCGGCACGGAGAATCCGAGGATCGAGACCGTCATGATCAGCTTCGAGGCGACACTATCGGGCCGGTAACCGGCATAGATTCCCGCGGGAATGCCGATCAGGGCCGCGCCGCAGACCGCCAACAGCGTCAGTTCCAGCGTCGCCGGCAGGCGCGACAGGATCAGGTCCATCACCGGCATGCCGAAGACGAAGGAGCGGCCGAAATCGCCATGCAGCACGCGGCCGAGGAAGGTCAGGTACTGCTCCCAGAGCGGCCGGTCGAGCCCGTATTGTGCGATGGTCTGGAGGCGCAGCTCCTGGCTGACATCGGGGCCGATCAGCACGTCGATCGGGTTGCCGATCGCATAGACGCCGACGAAGACCAGCACCGACATGACGAGCATGACGACGAGCGCCTGCGCCAGCCGGATGGCGACGTGGCCTAGCATCGCTGGAGTTTCCGACGCGGCCTCACGGCCAGTTCTCCACCATCACGGCCCGCGTCTCCTCGACGCCGACCTGCCAGAGCCCGAGCATCTCCTCGTCGGGCCGCTGGTAGAGGCCGTGGAAATTGCCGTCGCCGAGGATCTCCCGGCGCTTGGCTGGGCTCGCGGCCTGGTATTCGGCGGTGTTGAAGGGAGGCTTCAGCGTATCGGGCATGGCGACGCCGGCGAGCCGGGTCCAGGGGAAGTTCTCCATCCAGGAGGCGTGCGAGGCCGCCGGATCGACCGCCTGGACCGCCGCCTGGAATTGCGGCGCCGCCCACCAGTTGTGCAGGCGGATGCTGGCATCGGGATGCGCATCCAGCCATTCGGTGGCGAAGTTCAGCGCCGGCGAATTGCCGCCATGGCCGTTGACCAGGATGATGCGGCGGAAACCGGAGCGGTAGAAGCCGTCGAAGATGTCGCCGAGGAGCGCCGCATAGGTGCTCATCTTCAGCGAGATACTGCCCGGGAAATTCAGGAAGCCCGGCGTCAGCCCATAAGCCAGGACCGGGAAAACGGGGATGCCGAGCGGCTCGGCCGCCTCCTGCGCCACGCGCTCGGACAGGATCACGTCGGTCGCAAGGCTCAAATAGGCGTGCTGCTCGACGCTGCCGAGCGGCAGGACGCAGCGATCGTCCCGCTTCGCCTGGGCCTCGATCTGCATCCAGTTCAAGTCGGCGACACGCACGGCGCGATCCTTGCTTCGTTGCGGCAAGCGGTAGACAATCCCGGCAGGCCGCGCTGGCCGCCCGCCGGAGCCATCCTTGACTCTCGCCTCCGGTAGCGTCAAGTTCCATTTGGAACTAAATCGGTCGAGAGATTTCCCCGATGCGACGCGCGCCGACCTTTCCTTCCCGCGTCGACCCCGAGCGCGAAGCTGCGCTCGCCGAGCTCGACCCGCTGACCGTGACCAAGCTCTGGGACAATCCCTGCTGGCTGTCCTTCCGGCTGAACTTCGTCGCGTTCCGCTTCAACGACCCGGTCTATCGCTGGATCGAGACGCGCTACGGGCTCGTCCGCCCGGAATTCGTCGCGCTCTACGCCGTGGGACTGAAGGAAGGCGTCGCCGCCAAGAACATCGTCGCCTCCTCCGGCCTGCCGAAGAACACGCTTTCGCGCGCCGTGCAGAAACTGCTTCAGCGACGCCTGCTCAAGCGCGAGACCGATCCGGCCGACCTGCGCAGCTATGTGCTCCATCTCACGCCGGCCGGCCGCAAGATCTTCGACGAGACCATGGTGCCGATGGTCGAGCATCAGGCGACGATGCTCGCCGGCCTCAGCGAGGAAGAGCAGCGCCAGCTCTGCGCGCTGATGGACAAGCTCGTCATTGCCTCGCCCGCCTGGCCTCAGGAACTCCAATCATAACGATAAAACCACGAAAACAGGGGATACCGTCATGAAACTCACGCAGACCTTCCGCCTAGCCGCCTTCGCCGCCCTGCTCGGCGCCACCGTCTCGACCGGCGCGCTCGCCCAAACGCTGACCATCGGCGTCCGCGCCGGACCGGAATCGATCGATCCGCATTTCACCGCGACCGGCACTCATGCCGAGGCGCTGAAGCATGTCTTCGACACGCTGACCTGGTCGGGCGACAAGCTCCAGATCGAGCCGCGCCTCGCACTGAGCTGGAAGACGCTGGAGCCGACGGTCTGGGAGTTCAAGCTGCGTCCCGGCGTCAAGTTTCACGACGGCTCGGACTTCACCGCCGAGGACGTCAAGTTCTCGATCGAGCGCATCCCGGTCGTCGCCGGGCCGAACCCGACGACGATCTATGTCCGGCGCGTCAAGGAGGTGAAAATCGTCGACCCGCTGACGGTGCATATCATCACCGACGGGCCAGCGCCGAACCTGCCGAACGATTTCATCCGGCTCTTCATCGTCTCGCACAAGGCCGCCGCCGGCCTGACCAAGGACAATGCCAACGAGGCCTTCAATTCCGGCAAGGCGGCGGTGGGCACCGGCCCCTACAAGTTCGTCTCCTGGACGCCGAAGGACCAGATGGTTCTCGACCGGTTCGACGGCTACTGGGGCGCCAAGGAGCCCTGGGCCAAGGTCGTGCGCAAGGAACTGCCCAACGACGCCGCCCGCGTCGCACAGCTCAAGGCCGGCCAGGTCGACATCATCGTGCGCGCACCGGCTTCCGACGTGCCGACGCTGAAGCGCGACGCCAAGCTCGCCGTCACCACGATCGAGAGCGTCTATCTCTTCAACATGGAGCTCGACATGCGGGACAAGACCCCGCAGCTCACCGCCAAGGACGGCTCGGCCCTGCCGAAGAACCCGCTGCAGGACGTGAAGGTGCGCGAAGCGATCGACCTCGCCATTGATCGCCCGGCGCTGGCGGAGATCGCGATGGAGGGGCTCGGCACCCCCGCGAACCAGTTGGTGACGCCGACCATCGCCGGCTTCAACAAGAGCCTGCCGGCGCTCAAGCCGGATCTCGCCAAGGCAAAGAAGCTGATGGAGGAGGCCGGCTACCCGAACGGCTTCAAGGTCGGCTTCGCCTTCACCAATGACCGCCTGCCCGGCGACCGGCAGGTCGGCACCTCGATCGCGCAGATGCTGGCGCGCATCGGCATCGAGGTGAACGCCAACGCCCAGCCCGGCGCCGTGTTCTTCCCGGCCCGCACGCGCGGCGATTTCTCGCTGTCTATGTCCGGCTGGGGCACCCTGACGGGCGAGGCGAACTATACGCTGTCCTCCGTGGTCCACTCCAACGACCCGGCCAAGAAGCTCGGCGCCTTCAACGTGCTCGGCTACAAGAATGCCGAGGTCGACAAGCTGATCGAGGACGCGGCCGTCGAGATGGACGAGGCCAAACGCAACACGATGCTGTCCGACGCCGCGGCGATCGTCGCCAAGGACCGGCCGCGCCTGCCGATCGCCGCCGTCGGCTCGGCCTGGGCGATGCAGAAGGACAAGGTGACGATCTCGCCGCGCGTCGACGAGGACACGCTGGCGATGGACATCAAGCCCGCCAAGAAGTAACGGGGCCGCCTTCGACGCCATGGCCCGCTCCGGCCGGCCATGGCGGTCTACGTTTCAAGACCTGACAGGATACCGACATGACCCTCGCGCTTGCCATCCATGGCGGCTGCGGCACCTTGCCGAAGACCGAGATGACGGAAGCCGAGTGGGCCCAGGCCCGCTCCGACCTCGCCAGCGCATTGCGGGCCGGCTGGGCGATCCTGAGCAAGGGCGGCGCAGCCGTCGACGCCGTCGAGGCGGCCGTGCGGGTGATGGAGGATTCCCCGCATTTCAACGCCGGCCATGGCGCCGCCTTCAACACCGAGGGCGAGCATGAGCTCGACGCCTCGATCATGGACGGCGCGACGCTGGCCGCCGGCGCGATCTGCGGCGCCAAGCGCATCCGCAATCCGATCGTGGCCGCCAAGGCGCTGATGCTGCGCGGCGATCCGCTGCTGCTCGCCGGCCCCGCGGCCGATGATTTCGCCGAGCACGAGGGCGTCGATACCGTAGAGAACGAACATTTCTCGACCGAGCGCCGACGCAAGAACCTGGCCTCGATGAAGCTGCGCGAGATCGTCGGCACCGCCGCCGAGGCGAGCGAGGCCGAGAAGCACGGCACGGTCGGCGCCGTCGCCTGCGACGCGCAGGGCCATCTCGCCGCGGCGACCTCGACCGGCGGCTATACCAACAAGCCGGTCGGCCGCGTCGGCGATTCCCCGATCATCGGCGCCGGCACCTATGCCCGCGACGGGCGCTGCGCCGTCTCGGGCACCGGCAAGGGCGAGTATTTCATTCGCTACTGCGTCGGCCACGAGATCGCGTCGCTGATCGCCTATAAGGGCCTCTCGCTGGAGGCCGCGACGGACGCGGTCCTTGCAGAACTCTCCGAGCACAAGGTCGGCGCGGGCCTCGTCGCCGTCGATTCCGATGGCGCGATCGTCGCGCCCTACAACACCGAAGGCATGTATCGGGGATGGGTGACGGCGGATGGCCTGATCCATGTCGCCACGCATGACCATGTCGAGCTGGCGGGGCAGGCGTGAGCGAACCCATCCTGATCTGGGGCGCCGGCGCGATCGGCGGCACGCTCGGCGCCTACTGGGCGCGGGCCGGCGTGCCGGTCCTGCTGGTCGATATCGTCCAGGAGCATGTCGAGGCCTGCCGGACCAGGGGGCTCGCGATTTCCGGGCCGGTCGCGGAGTTCACGCAGGTCGTTCCCGCAGCGACGCCGGCTGAACTGACCGGCCGCTACGGCCGCATCGTGCTCGCCGTGAAGGCCGGCGCGACGGAAGCCGCGCTCGTGGCGCTGAAGCCGCATCTGACTGACGACGGCTTCGTGCTCTCCGCCCAGAACGGGCTGAACGAACTCGCCATCGCCAGGGCGGTCGGCGAGCGACGCACGATGGGCTGCTTCGTCAATTTCGGCGCCGATTGGCTGGGCCCCGGCGAAATCCTCTACGGCAATCGCGGCGCGACGGTCGTCGGCGAGCTCGATGGGACGATCAGCGAACGGGCCGCCGAGATGCATCGGCTTATGACCCTGTTCGAGCCTGACGCGATCCTGACCGACAACATTTTCGGCTATCTCTGGGGCAAGCTCGCCTATGGCGCGATGCTGTTCGGGACGGCGCTGACCGACGATTCGATGTCGGCGAACTTCGCTGATCCCGAGCGGCTGCCCGTCTGGCTGACGCTTGGCCGCGAGGTTGGCGCGGTTGCGGCCAAGCGCGGCGTGACCTCGCTCGGCTTCGGCGAGTTCGATCCGATGGTGTTTGCGCCGGGCAGGCCGGATGGCCCCCAGGTCGAGACGATCCGCTGGCTGGCGCATTACACCTCGCAGACGGCCAAGACCCATTCCGGCATCTGGCGCGATCTCGCGGTGCGCAAGCGCAAGACCGAGGTCGACCCGCAGATCGGCGTCATCGCCACGCTCGGCCGCGAGGTCGGCATCGCGACGCCGGCGCTGGAGACGCTGGTCGCACTGATCCACGACATCGAGGACGGCCGCCGCCCGATGGCCTTCGAGACGCTGAAAGTGTTGATCGACCGATGCAGATCCGCTTCGACAACCGCGTAGCGCTCGTCACCGGCGCCGCCCAGGGCATCGGGCGCGCCATCGCCGCCGCCCTGGCGGAAGCGGGCGCGCGCGTCCATCTCGCCGATATCGATGCAGGCGGCGTCGCGGCGACGGCGCGGGAGATCGGAGCGGCCGGCCATGCCGCCGATCTCGGCTCGCCCGAGGCCGCGCAGGCGCTCGTGCATGAGATCGTGGCAGCCAATGGCCAACTCGACCTCCTCGTCCATGCTGCTGGCGGCGTGCGCGGGCAGGTTGGCCGGGCGATCGAGGAGATTTCCGAGGACGACTGGCGGGTGATCTTCGCCGCCAATGTCGATGCCGCCTTCTTCCTGGCGCAGGCGGCCGCGCCCGCGATGAAGCAGGCGGGCTATGGGCGGATCGTGACGATCTCGTCTGGCGCGGGCCTGAGGCCTAGCCTCACCGGCATCCAGGCCTATGCCAGCGCCAAGCATGCGCTGGTGGGGCTGACGAAGCAGCTCGCCTGGGAGCTCGGCCCGCATGGCATCACCGTGAATTCGGTGGCGCCGGGTTTCGTGCGCTCCAACCCCGCGAGCGAACGGCAATGGCAGAGCTACGGGCCGGAAGGGCAGAAGAAGCTCGTCGAGAGCATCCACACCCGCCGGCTCGGCACGCCCGAGGACATCGCCAGCGCGACGCTGTTCTTCCTGAGCGAACAGGCCTGCTGGATCAGCGGACAGGTGCTCTCGGTGGATGGCGGGCGGTCTTAGGGGCGACCTGTTTCCCGGAAACGCATCGTCATCCCGGACAAGCGGCGCAGCCGCGCCGATCCGGGATCCATCGTAAGACGCAACGCCCTTCGATGGATCCCGGGTCAAGCCCGGGATGACGGCGTGTTTCCTCAAGAAGTCCGCTGGGCCTCAGCCGCAATTCGCCTGATCCGCCGGCATCTCGGCGCCGATCATCCAGTTCGTGCCGAAGCGGTCGGTCAGCATGCCGAAGCGCGGCGACCAGAAGGTCTCGCCGATCGGCATGGTGATCTTGGCGCCGCCCTCGGACAGGCCCGCGAAGATGCGATCCGCGTCCTCCGGGGTCGCGACGCCGACGCTGACGGAGACCGAGCGCATCGGCCCGTCACTCTGATTGGGCGGCGCATCGGAGGCCATCAGCAACTGGCCTTCGATCTCCAGGCAGGCATGCAGGATCTTGTCCCGCCATTCCGGCGCAACGTGCTCCTCCGCCGGCGTGCCCTTGTGATCCATCATCGCCTGGATCTTGCCGCCCAGAACCTTGTGATAGTGGGTGAAGGCCTCGCGGCAATTGCCCTCGAACATCAGATAGGTCGACAGTTTCATCGCATGTCCTCCTACGTGCTTGTGGGCAGCGCTCAGCGCTTGCGGTGGTACTGGGCAGCCATGAACTCGGCCCACTGGCCGTCCGGCCCGAGGGCGCGCGAGGTCAGGGTACGATGGTCCGGCGATAGGAAGGTGATGATGTCCTGATATTTCGCCATCGAGCCGTCGCCGGCCATGCTCGGCCCCTCGGTGTCGAGGACCAGCGACTTGCCGTCGGCCGAGAGCGCGCCGTCATAGGTCCACATCATCGTCATCATCGAGGCGACGAAGCTGCCGACGAAGCGGCCCTTGGCCGGGTCGAAGCCGAGCGTCATCAGGCTGGTGACCGGCTTGCCCTCAGGCCCTTCGCCCTGCCCCTCGCCCAGCGTCCAGAGCCCGCCGAGCGAGCGCACGCTCTCGGTGCCCTTCGATGAGGATGGCGGCTGGTCCGGCCCCATCGAGCAGTTCATCTCGGCGGTCCAGTCGCCGACGAGCTGGTGGAGCCACTCATGTTCCTTCTGCGGTTCGCCCATCATGGTTTCTCTCCTCTTGGGTTGTTTTTCTCGGGGTCATGGAACTGTGCGCCGCCTCAGGCGGTGCGCTCGGCCGCGGCCTTCATGGCCTTGAGTCCGGCTTCGAAATCGCCACCGACCATGCGGTCCATGTCCATGAAGACATGCATGATCTTGGCCGCGAACGGGGTCGGGCCGGTCATAATCCAGGTCACGTTCGTACCCTGGCTCTGTGGCGTCAGCGCGAAGACGACGTCGTTATGCGCCTCGAAGGGCTTGAGGAAATCGAGCTTGAGCCCGAGCTTGCCCGGCACCTGGGCCTCGGTGATGCGCATGCTGCCCTCGCCGACATTCTTGTCGCCGGCCCAGGCATAGGTCGCGCCGACCCCGGTCTCGGGGCCGCCATAGGTGCGCTTCATCGCCGGATCCTTCTTTTCCCAGGGCGACCAGGCGTTCCAGGCCCGGAAATCGGCGATCAGCGGATAGATCCGCTCCGGCGTGGCATTGATCGCGATGGAGCGGGTGACCTGAAACGTGTCGGGCTTGCGGGCGGCGAGGATCAGCACGACGACGATACCGGTCGCGACAAGGCCAAGCAGGCTGAGCAGAATGGTCTTGAGCATGACGAACACCTGAAACTGAGTTGAAAACAGGCCTTGGGCGTCAAACGCCGGGTTTACCGGGTGGTTTCGCCTTGATCTCACGGAGCATCTCGTCCAGCCGCCCCAGGCTCTGGTCCCAGAAACGGCTGTAATGCTCCAGCCATTCCGAGACGTCCTGCAGCGGGCCGGGATCGAGCCGACAAGGCCGCCACTGGGCTTCCTTTCCTCGCGTGATCAGCCCAGCGCGCTCCAGCACCTTCAGGTGCTTGGAGACCGCCGGCAGGCTCATCGCGAAGGGCTCGGCCAGCTCCTTCACCGAACTCTCGCCTTGCGACAGCCGGGCCAGGATGGCGCGGCGCGTCGGATCGGCGAGGGCTGCGAAGGTCAGGCTGAGCGGGTCCGTCGACATCGTATGAAACCGATGAGTTAATTAACTGATCGGTTTACTAACCGCATTCCCCCTGCCTGTCAATCGGCTCGGCAGCAAGCTGGCGCGAGACACCGCCGGTTGTTGTCAGGAGCGGCACCCGACAGCTAGAACCAGAGCGATACGAGGAGGGTTCATGAGCTTCGAGACCGCAGCGACACCGGAAGCGGCCGTGGACCGGCTCGAACGGCTCTATGACGAGGCGCGCTCGGCGCTGCGCGGTGACCTGCAGCGCTTCTTCGATACCGGCGAGGCGCCCACCGCCGACGACCGGGAGCGCTACCGCTACCCGATGCTGCGCGTGACCTACGAGCCCTCGAAGCTGCCGGAGGCGACGCGGCGGGGCTATGCCAAATTCGCGGTGCCCGGCATCTACTCGACCACGGTGACCCAGCCGGCCGAGTTCCGCGCCTACCTGCTCGACCAACTCAAACCGCTCGTCGCCGAATATGGCGCGACGATCGAGACCGGCGTCAGCACCCAGGAGATCCCCTACCCCTACGCCCTCGAGGGCGGCGACGAACTGGGGCGCGGCAAGATAACCGCCGCCGAACTGGCGCGCTATTTCCCGACGCCGCTTCTGGCGCTCGTCGGCGACGAGATCGCCGACGGCAGCTACGAGCTGATCGAGGGCGAGCCACGCCCGCTCTCGCTGTTCGACGCGGTGCGGGTCGATTACTCGCTGCGCCGGCTGGTGCATTACACCGGTACCGACTGGCGGGCCGTGCAGCCCTGGGTGCTATTGACCAACTACCATCGCTATGTCGACCAGTTCGTCCGGCTCGGCCTGGCCGAGATCGAGGCCGGCACGGCCGAGGCACTGATCGCACCAGGCGGCATCCGCATCGACAAGGACGGGATCGACGTCTCCGCCGCCGAGCGGGTGATGTCGGCGCCCTGGCACCGTTTCCAGATGCCGGCCTATCACCTGATCCGCAAGAACGGAGAGGGCGTGACGCTGGTCAATATCGGCGTCGGCCCCTCCAATGCGAAGAACATCACCGACCATCTCGCGGTGCTCCGGCCGAATTGCTGGCTGATGGTCGGCCATTGCGGGGGCCTGCGCCAGACCCAGATCATCGGCGACTATGTGCTGGCCCATGCCTATCTCCGGCAGGATCGCATCCTCGACGATCTCGTCCCGCCGGATATTCCGATTCCCGCGCTGGCCGAGGTGCAGGTCGCCTTGCAGCAGGCGGCCGCCGACATCACCGGCGAGAAGGGCGACCGGCTTAAGCAGCGCCTGCGCACCGGCACGGTCGTGACCCAGGACGACCGCAACTGGGAACTGCAATGGACCAAGGAGCGGCGGCGGATCAACCTGTCTCGCGCCATCGCGGTCGACATGGAATCCGGCACGATCGCGGCGCAAGGGTACCGGCTCCGCGTCCCCTACGGCACGCTGCTCTGCGTCTCCGACAAGCCATTGCATGGCGAGATCAAGCTGCCCGGCGCGGCCAACGCCTTCTATGAGCGGGCGGTCGGCGAACACCTGCGCATCGGGCTCGACGCGCTGGAGAAGCTGAAGGTCACGGGCTCGGCGATCCATTCGCGCAAGCTCCGCAGCTTCGACGAGCCGCCGTTCCGGTAGGCTGCCTCAGCCGAAGACGCCGTAGGCCAAGAGCCCGGCGATCACCCAGAGCGCGATATTGCCCCAGCGGTTGCGCCGGGCTTCGGCGCGGCCGATCGCGTCGACGCTGCGCTCATCGAGCGAGAAACCGTGCCGCGAGGCATCCTCGAGCTGGCCGAGCACGCGCTCGGCGCGGACGACCGTGTCGGGCAAGGTGGCCAGCGAGCCGAGCAGGGAGCGCGCGCCGCGCCCGGCCTCCTCCAACCGGCCGATCGGACCGAGGTTGTGCGTGATCCAGGCGCGCACCACCGGATCGGCCGTGCCCCACATGTCGAGATGCGGATCGAGCGTTCGCGCCACGCCCTCGACCACCACCATGGTCTTCTGAAGCATGACCAGCTCGGTGCGCGTCGCCATGTCGAACATGCCGGTGATCTCGAAGAGCAGGGTCAGGACCTTGGCCATCGAGATCTGATCGGCGCGCTTGTCGTGGATCGGCTCGCCGACGGCGCGGATCGCCTGGGCGAAATCGGCGACGTCGTGATGGGCCGGGACATAGCCGGCCTCGAAATGCACCTGCGCAACGCGGGCGTAATCGCGGATGATGAAGCCGAGCAGGATTTCGGCGAGGAAGCGCCGCTCCTTCAGGCCGAGCCGGCCCATGATGCCGCCATCGACCGCGACGAGACGCCCCTCCGCGTCGACGAAGAGATTTCCGGGATGCATGTCGGCATGGAAGAAGCCGTCGCGGATCGCATGCTTCAGGAAGGACTGGATGATCTTGCGCGCCAGCTCCGGCAGGTCGTGCCCGGCGGCGCGCAGGCCCTCGACATCGGAGAGACGGACGCCGTCGATCCATTCGTCGACCAGCATCTCCCGCGCCGTGAGCTGCCAATCCGGCTCCGGCACGCGGAAATCGGCGTCGTCCTTGGTATTCTCGGCGAATTCGGAGAGGGCGGCCGCTTCCAGCCGCAGGTCCATCTCCATCGCGACCGAACGCGCCAGGGTCTCGACCACGCCGGTGAAGCGCAGGCGGCGTGCCTCGGCCGAGCGCGCCTCGGCTGTCTCGGCGCCGAAGCGCATCGCGGCGAGATCGCGGTTGAAGCGGTCGCGGATGCCCGGCCGCAGGATCTTCACCGCGACCTCGCGGCCGTCCTTCAGCCGGGCACGGTGAACCTGGGCGATGGAGGCGGCGGCGACCGGCTCGCTGAATTCGGGAAACAGCGTCTCCAGCTTCACGCCATGGGCGGCCTCGACGATAGCGCGCGCTTCCGCCATCGGGAAGGCGGGCATACGATCCTGCAGGGCGGAGAGGTCCTGCGCGATCTTCATGCCGACGACATCGGGCCGCGTCGCCAGGAACTGGCCGAACTTCACATAGGACGGACCAAGCCGGGTCATCGCCGCCGCGAGGCGGGTCGCGGAAGAACCGGCGCCACGCCGCTCGATCAGCCTGCCGACGCGGATCAGCCCGCGCGCCAGCGGCGGCAGCACGGAGGGGTCGACCAGCGCCAATGCGCCCTCGCGCGCCAGCACGAAGCCGACGCGCGCGCCGCGCAGCATGTGGAAGAAGGAAGAGATCATTCGATTATAGCCGTCATGGTCACGGCAACCCCGCGCGCAGCCCTCATCCTGAGGAGCGCCGCAGGCGCGTCTCGAAGGATGCTCCAGGAGGCGCCGGAATGAACTGGACCATCCTTCGAGACGCGCTCCTGCGGAGCGCTCCTCAGGATGAGGGCTATGGGTGGGGTAGCAGGGATACTCACAGCTTCCAGCCGGAATGCAGCGCCACGACGCCGCCGGTCATGGCTGTGAACTTCGCGCGGCGGAAGCCGGCATCCTCGATCATCCCCGCGAAGGCCTGCGGCTTCGGGAACTTGCGGATGGATTCGACGAGATACTGATAGGGCTCGGCCTCGCCGGTGACCATGCGGCCCATCAGCGGGATGACCTTGAAGGAATAGGTCTCGTAGATCTTGTCGAGCAGCGGCACGTCGACATGGCTGAATTCGAGGCAGAGGAAACGCCCGCCGCGCTTCAGCACGCGATAGGCCTCGGCCAGCGCCCTGTCGATCTGCGGCACGTTCCGGATGCCGAAGGCGATGGTGTAGCAGTCGAAATGATTGTCGGGCAGGCCGAGTTCCTCGGCATTGCCCTGGACGAAATGGATGCGATCATTCTCAGGGAAGCACTTGTCGGCGCGCTCGCGCCCGACGCGGAGCATGTCGGCATTGATGTCGAGCACGATGACATCGGTCTCAGGGCCGCCGGCTTCCAGCACCGAGAAGGCGACATCGCCCGTGCCGCCGGCCACGTCGAGATGGTGGAAGGGACGATCCTTCGCCGGGTTGATCGCAGTCAAGAGCGCGCTCTTCCAGGCCCGGTGCAGGCCGCCCGACATCAGGTCGTTCATCAGGTCGTAGCGGTTGGCGACCTTGTGGAAGACGTCGTCGACCTTCGCCTGCTTCTCGGCGAGCTTCACCGTCTCGAAGCCGAAATGGGTGGTGTCGGAAGCTGCTGTCACGGTCGGGCCGGCCCTGTGCAAATCTGTCTTGTATTCGCTTGAGCCGATCAATAGCCAAAGGCGGCGGGCTTGTCGCGGGCCCTCTCGACGCAGGCTTTATTTGAGGTCGTTGACATGCCGGAGCTACCCGAGGTCGAAGCCGTCCGGCGCGGGCTGGAGCCCGCCATGCTGGGCGAGCGCTTCCAGCGCGTCGAACTCCGCCGGCCGAACCTGCGCTTTCCCCTGCCGGAGCGCTTCGCCGAGCGCCTGACCGGGCGACGGATCGAGGCGCTGTCGCGGCGGGCGAAATACCTGATCGCCGATCTCGACGACGGCCAAGCGCTGATCATGCATCTCGGCATGAGCGGGCGCTTCATCGTCGAGGCGCCGGGCACGAAGCCGACCGAGCCCGGCTCCTATTATAATGAGATCGGCCGGCACCTGATCCATGACCATGTCGTGTTCGAGATGGGGACGGGCGCGCGCGTCACTTATAATGACGTGCGCCGCTTCGGCTTCATGGACCTCGTGCCGCGCGCCGAACTCGCGACGTCGAAGCATTTCGCGGGCATGGGCATCGAGCCGCTCGGCAACGAATTGTCCGGCGAGACGCTGGCGAAGCTGTTCGCCGGCAAGTTCGCGCCCCTGAAGGCAGCGCTGCTCGACCAGCGGCTCGTGGCGGGCCTCGGCAATATCTATGTCTGCGAGGCCCTGTTCCGGGCCGGGCTTCATCCGGAGGCGGAAGCGGGCACGATCGCGACGCCGACCGGGCGGCCGCGCGAGAAGGCCCATGAGCTCGCCCGCATCATCCGCGAGGTGCTGGAGGAGGCGGTCGCGGCCGGCGGCTCGACGCTGCGCGACTTCGCCCATGCCGACGGCTCGCTCGGCTATTTCCAGCACCGTTTCAAGGTCTACGACCGCGAGGGCGAGGTCTGCGTCACGCCGGGCTGCGGCAAGCTGGTGAAGCGGCTGGTGCAGTCGGGCCGCTCGACGTTTTATTGCGAGAGTTGCCAGAAGCGGACTGTTCGCTAGGGTTTCCAGTCCGCTTAGGGTGGAAGGCTGACAGCGAACTGGTTAGCTTTGCAGCATGGAAATCATCTTTATTTATGGGCCCGCCGCAGCCGGCAAGCTCACGGTAAGTCGCGAGCTTGCGAAAATCACCGGCCTGGCCCTGTTCCACAATCACCTGGTCGTCGACGCTGTGGGAGCGGTATTCTCATTTGGCACGGAACCGTTCATTCAGTTGCGTGAGAGCTTCTGGGTTCAGACCTTCAGCGCCGCAGCCCGGATCGGGCGGTCGCTCATATTTACATTCGCTCCTGAGGCAACGGTGGATACCGGCTTCCCGGAGCGCGTGCGTGCAACGGTCGCGCCATTCGGCGGCTCCGTGGTGTTCATCGAGCTTACCGTTTCGCCCGAAGAGCAGGAGCGCCGGATCGTTGCTCCGAGCCGCCTGGAGTTTGAAAAGCTCCGCTCCGTCGACTTGTTGCGCAAATTGCGCAGCGAGTTTGACGACAGCCTGGCGGCCATGCCCAAGCCAGACCTTTTGATCGATACCGAGGCCTGCGACCCGCGCGGCGCAGCAGAGCGCATTGCCGCTTATCTTTCCGCCCGATCCGCCGCTTCGACAGGAAACGAGATCAGCTGAAGCAGGGATAGCACGCTTGATCTGGAATGCCCGCAAGGGGTGAACACCGACCTTGCCGGAAACTAATCCCCGCTCCGACAACCCATGCCTATCCTCGTCCCACCTCACCCCGAGGGGCGGCCATCCGGAGCATGCTGCATGGCGGGGAGGCCGCGCGAATGCGCGGATGCGTGCGACGCGCATGGACCGCCCTCGCGCCGCCCGCTAAAGCTGCCATCACAGGAGCATCCGGGAGGCCGCCATGGCTTATGAGACCATTCTCGTCGAGACGAAGGGCAAGGTCGGGCTGATTACGCTCAACCGCCCGCAGGCGCTGAACGCGCTGAACGGCCAGCTCATCGGCGAGATCAACCAGGCGCTCGACGGCTTCGAGAAGGACGCCCAGATCGGCTGCGTCGTCCTCACCGGTTCGGAAAAGGCCTTCGCCGCCGGCGCCGACATCAAGGAAATGCAGAGCCGCACCTTCCCCGGCACCTATCTCGACGACAAGTTCGAGGACTGGGACCGGATCGGCCGGCGGCGCAAGCCGATCGTCGCCGCGGTCGCGGGCTTCGCGCTCGGCGGCGGCTGCGAGCTCGCCATGATGTGCGACTTCATCATCGCCGCCGACAACGCCAAATTCGGCCAGCCCGAGATCAATCTCGGCGTCATCCCCGGCGCCGGCGGCACGCAGCGCCTGACCAAGGCGGTCGGCAAGGCCAAGGCGATGGACCTGTGCCTGACCGGCCGCATGATGGGCGCCGAGGAAGCCGAGCGTTCCGGCCTCGTCGCCCGCGTCGTGCCGCTCGCCGATCTCCTGCCCGAGACGCTGAAGGCGGCCGAGGCAATCGCATCGAAATCGCTGCCCTCCGTGATGATGGCGAAGGAATCGGTCGAGCGCGCCTTCGAGGTGACCCTTCAGGAGGGGTTGCGCTTCGAACGCCGCGTCTTCTCCTCGCTCTTCGCCACGGCCGACCAGAAGGAAGGCATGTCCGCCTTCGCCGAGAAGCGGAAGCCGGATTTCAAGAATAGCTGAGCAAGAGGCCATCGCCTGCCGCATGGCGGCGTCGAGCGGCGCCGCCTTGATGAAACGATCCTCCTGCTGGCAGATAGCTCCTGTCTTTCGCCAGCAGGATTTCCCGCGATGAACGCCCAAGCCGGACCGTCCCTCCCGACCTATGCCGATGTCGAGGCTGCGGCCGGTCGCCTCAAGGGCATCGCCCACCACACGCCCGCGATGAGCTCCGCCACCGCCAACCGGCGCACCAATGCCAGCCTCGTCTTCAAGCCCGAGAACCTGCAGCGCATGGGCGCCTTCAAGTTCCGCGGCGGCTACAACGCGATCGCCTCGCTCTCGCCGCAGCAGAAGAAGGCCGGCGTCGTCACCTATTCCTCCGGCAACCATGCGCAGGCCATCGCCTATGCCGGCCAGCTTCTGGGCGTGCCGACCACGATCATCATGCCGAACGATGCGCCGGCGGCGAAGGTCGCGGCGACCGAGGGCTATGGTGGGCAGGTCGTGCGTTATGACCGCTATAAGGAGAACCGGCTCGAGATCGGCAACAAGCTCTCGGCCGAGCGCGGGCTGACGATCATCCCGCCCTACGACCACCCACATGTCATCGCCGGGCAGGGCACCGCGACCAAGGAGCTGATCGAGGATGCCGGCCCGCTCGACATCCTGCTCGTCCCGCTCGGTGGCGGCGGCCTTCTGGCCGGCGCAGCACTGGTGGCGAAAGCGCTCAATCCGGGCTGCCGCGTCTTCGGCGTCGAGCCGGAGGCCGGCAATGACGGCCAGCAATCCCTGCGCAAGGGCGAGATCGTCGCGATCGGCGTGCCCAAGACCATCGCCGACGGCGCACAGACCGCCTTCCTCGGCGACCTGACCTTCCCGATCATCCAGCGCGAGGTCGAGGATATCGTCACGGTCAGCGACGACGCGCTCGTCGACGCGATGCGCTTCTTCGCCGAGCGGATGAAGCTCGTGGTCGAGCCGACCGGGTGCCTCGCGGCGGCGGCCGCTTTCACCGGCGCCGTGCCGGTCGAGGGCAAGCGCGTCGGCGTCATTCTTTCTGGCGGCAATGTCGATCTGGCGAGCTTCGCGCGCTTTATCGCCCCGTCGGCATGAGATCGGCGACCTCACGGCAATTCCGGCGTTGACGTAGCGCCGGCAAGCGACTATAGCCCCACCACTCGCGGCGGCCCGCGCAAGCTCGGCCGCCGCGCACGTTTTTCCAGCAAGGATGCGGCCAGCCCCGCCGGCAATGACGCCAGGCGCCCGGTCGCGATGAAGAGACGAGGACGTTTCGATGGCCAATACGACGTCGGCCAAGAAGGCTACGCGCAAGATCGCCCGCCGCACCGAGGTCAACAAGGCGCGCCGCTCGCGGATGCGCACCTTCCTGCGCAAGGTCGAGGAGGCGATCGCCTCCGGTGACAAGGCGGTTGCCGCCGAGGCCCTGAAGGCCGCCCAGCCGGAAATCATGCGCGCCGCGCAGAAGGGCGTGGTTCACAAGAACACCGCCTCGCGCAAGGTCTCGCGCCTCGCTCATCGCATCGGCGCCCTGGCTTCCTGAGCCAAAAGCCCTAAGCGTTTCGACGACGAAAAGCCCGGCCGCAAGGCCGGGCTTTTTCGTTGGCTTAAGAGCCTCTGTGGCACCCCTGCCACAGCCTCCGGATGAACAAAACAAAGCTGCCTTCAAGCCATTTTACTAAGCTTTCCACGGCTTTGCCGACTTGACTCTCAGGCGCCGTTCAGGGCGCGAAAATGACCTCTGGGGCGGACTTGGCCGCTCATAAAAAGGTGTTACTTTTCATCATCTTAGCGGGCAAAGGATTTTGGAAGACGGAATCGCGGCGACTCTGCGGCAGGCTTTCCGGGGGCTCGAAAAAAAAGATTCGGTCGCCTCCGAAAGGGGGAGCATGAAGAAAATCTTAAGTTCCCCAACCAATTGCAGCGGACTACCCCATGGTCAGGAACAGCCGCCGCACGGCGAGTCTCGGAAGCCGGCTGAAAGGGGTGTTGCAGCCCGTCGAGAGCGCCTTGTAAGGTCCCCCTCATCGCCGGGCGGACAGCAATGACCGCCGCGGGATTTCCAGAGATGATCAGCGTTTTGGCTCGCGACCATGGAGGTTGGAGGATGTGACCCTTTGTCTTTCTTGATCGAGATGAAGGGTGGCGTCGTCCCTCGGCGAGCCTTCCAAGCGTAATCAACAGAACCGGAACCGGAGCCTGAAGCGGCGCGATGCGCCCGTCGGGGCCGGAACCATATTGACCGGAACAACAGCGCCGGGACGGAGGCCAGGAAGCGGCCGCCGAACCCTGGGTGCGCGCATTTTCAAAGAACGGGGCCATTGATGTTCGAGCGGCAGAATTTCGGGGACATGGTCGAGACGACGCCGGTGGTGGTGACGATCGCCGCGGAAGAGACCGCCGTGGTCCAGGGCGGGGAGGTTTCGATTCAAGACGCATGGGAGCGCGTGCGCCGGCGCCTGCGGGCGGAGCTCGGCGAGGATGTCTTCTCGAGCTGGTTCGGCCGGCTGGAGATCGCGGGCATCGTCGAGGGCGTGGCCTATCTGACCGTCCCTACCCGCTTCCTGAAGAGCTGGCTCGAGGCGCATTATACCGAGCGTCTGCGGGTCAACTGCATGGCCGAATTGCCGGCGCCGAACGGCGTGCTGCTCTCGGTCCGCACCGTCTCGCGCGATCCGGCCGCCCAGCCGCAGATCGAGGCGCTGCGCAGCCGTCCGGCGACTGTCGCCGCCCCTGCCCCGACCGAGGCCGGCCGCCCTGCCGCTGTCAGCCTTCCCCAGGCCGGCGAAAGCGACCTCGTCGATGCCTGCGGCACCGCGCTCGACCGGCGCATGAGCTTCCAGAGCTTCGTCGTCGGCAAGTCGAACCAGCTCGCCTTCGCGGCAGCCGAGCGCATCGCCGCCGCGCCTGCGGGCCAGAGCCCCTATAATCCGCTCTATCTCCATGCCGGCGTCGGCCTCGGCAAGACGCATCTCCTGCAGGCGATCGCCCAGGAAGCGCGCCGCCAGGGCAAGCGCGTCGCCTATTTCACCGCCGACCGCTTCATGTACGGCTTCGTCGCCGCGCTGAAGTCGCAGACGGCGCTCGCCTTCAAGGAGAAGCTGCGCGGCATCGACCTGCTCGTCGTCGACGACGTGCAGTTCATCCAGGGCAAGTCGATCCAGCAGGAATTCGGCCACACGATCAACGCACTGCTCGATGCCGGCAAGCAGATCGTCGTTGCCGGCGATCGCCTCGCAGGTGAACTGGAAGCGCTCGACGAGCGCATCCGCTCGCGGCTCGGCGGCGGGCTGGTGGTCGAAGTCGGCGAGCTCGACGAGACGCTGCGCGCCACGATCCTCTCCAGCCGATTGGAAGCGCTGCAGACCGCGCATCCGAATTTCCAGGTCAGCCCCGATGTCGTCGCCTATGTCTCGCGCGTCGTCGCGACCAATGGCCGCGACCTCGACGGCGCCGCCAACCGCCTGCTCGCCCATGCGACGCTGTCGGGCCAGCTCGTGACGCTGGAGACGGCGGAGGCGGCAATCCGCGACCTCGTCCGCACCCGCGAGCCGCGCCGGGTCAAGATCGAGGACATCCAGAAGCTGGTCGCGACGCGCTACAATGTCAGCCGCGCCGATATCCTCTCGGAGCGCCGCACCGCGGCGGTGGTAAAGCCGCGCCAGATCGCGATGTATCTGTCGAAGGCGCTGACGCCGCGCTCGCTGCCCGAGATCGGTCGCCGCTTCGGCGGGCGCGATCACACGACCGTGCTGCACGCCGTGCGCAAGATCGAGAAGGCGATCAGCGAGGATCGCTCGCTGCATGACGAGGTCGACCTGCTGAAGCGCATGCTGCAGGAGTGAGCCCTTCGGGGTTTCACCACCGCTGTCAAATGGTTGTGGTTGCCGGAGGGGGCAGGCCTTGCGCCCCCGCCCGGTGTCCGGCAATGTCGCCGGCCACTCATTCGGCTCGCGCAGCGATGCGCGGGCGGCCAGCGCCAGAAGACTAGACAATCATGAAGGTCACGGTCGAACGTTCCACGCTGCTCAAGTCGCTGGGCCACGTCCATCGCGTGGTGGAGCGCCGCAATACGATTCCGATCCTGTCGAACCTGCTGCTCTCGGCCTCAGAGAACGGGCTCAGGCTGAAGGCGACCGATCTCGATATCGAGGTGGTGGAGACGATCGCGGCGGATGCGCCCGAGCCCGGCGCCACGACCGTTCCGGCCCACACCCTCTACGACATCGTCCGCAAGCTGCCCGACGGCGCTCAGGTCTCGCTGGAGACGACCGGGGATAGCGGCCTCGTGCTGCGTTCCGGCCGCTCGCGCTTCCAGCTCCAGACCCTGCCGGAAAGCGATTTCCCCGATATCACCGCCGGCGACATGGCCCATCGCTTCGTGCTGCCGGCCGGCGAGCTCAAGCGCCTGATCGACAAGACCCAGTTCGCGATCTCGACCGAGGAGACGCGCTACTATCTCAACGGCATTTATCTCCACACCATCGATGTCGATGGCCGCCCGGTGCTGCGCGCGGTCGCGACCGATGGCCACCGGCTCGCCCGCGTCGATACCGCCGCTCCGCAGGGCTCGGTCGGCATGCCCGGTGTGATCGTGCCGCGCAAGGCCGTCTCCGAAATCCAGAAGCTGCTGGAAGACGGCGAGAGCGAGGTTGCGGTCGAGCTCTCCGGTTCGAAGATCCGCGTCGCCACGGCCAGCGTCGTACTGACCTCGAAGCTGATCGACGGCACCTTCCCTGACTATCAGCGCGTCATCCCGAGCGGGAACGACAAGCGGCTCACCGTCGACAAGGGCGATTTCGCCGCGTCGGTCGACCGCGTCTCGACGATCTCGTCCGAGCGCGGTCGCGCCGTGAAGCTCTCGATGGCCGAAGGGCGCATGACGCTCTCCGTCACCAACCCGGATTCGGGCTCGGCGACCGAGGAGATCGAGGTCGATTACGAGGCGAGCCCGCTCGATATCGGCTTCAACGCCCGCTACCTGATGGATATCGCCGCTCAGCTCGACGGCGATACCGCTCTGCTGAAGTTGGCCGATCCGGGATCGCCGACCGTGATCCAGGATCGCGAAGGGGCTTCCGCGCTCTATGTGCTGATGCCGATGCGCGTCTGAGGGCATGCTGAGTTTTCTCGGAACCATGCCGTCATCCCGGGCTTGCCCCGGGATCCATCGAAGGGCTCCGGAGCTCCATGATGGATCCCGGAGCAGCGCTGCTTCGCAGCTTGTCCGGGATGACGGCGCGGTTCCGTCCGAAATCAGCAAGTTCTAACAGGCTGCTCCATGGCCGCCGTCGCGCGCCTGATCCTGCAGGATTTCCGTTCCTACGAGGCCCTCGATCTCCCGGTCGAGGGCCAAATCGTTGCGCTCGCAGGCGAGAACGGAGCCGGCAAGACCAATATCCTCGAAGCGCTCTCGCTGTTCACGCCGGGGCGGGGCTTGCGCCGCGCCGAGATCACGGCAATGGCGCGGCAGGGCGGCGACGGGTCCTTCGCCGCCTCGATCACGCTTGCCGATGAGGCGGGCCGGCTCGGCATCGGGCTAGGGCCGCTCGATGCGGAAGGACGCCGGCCAAGGCTTGCCCGGATCGACAGCGCCAATGTCGGCTCGGCACTCGCCTTCAGCGATTATCTGCGCGTGGTCTGGCTGACGCCCGATCTCGATGGGCTGTTCCGGGGGGCGGCCGGCGACCGGCGCCGCTTCCTCGACCGATTGGTGCTGGCGATCGATCCAAGCCACGCCACCCGCTCCAACGCGCTGGAGCGGGCTTTGCGCTCACGCAATCGCATCCTGGAAGAAAGCCCCAATCAGGGACAATGGCTCGACGCGGTTGAGCGCGAGGTCGCCGAGCTCGGCGTCGCGGTCGCCGCCGCGCGCGCCGAGACCGTGGCACGGCTCTCCGCCATCATCGCCGAGACGCGCGACGAGGCCTCGCCTTTCCCCTTCGCCGATATCGCGCTCTCCGGCGAGATCGACGCGCTGGTCGCCCGCCTGCCGGCAGTCGATGCCGAGGATGCCTATCGCGACCTGCTGCGCCAGAGCCGCCATCGCGACCGGGCCGCCGGGCGCACGCTGACCGGGCCACAGGCCTCCGATCTCGAAGTCCGGCACGGGCCGAAGGACATACCTGCAGGTCAGGGCTCGACCGGCGAGCAGAAGGCGCTCTTGATCGGGGTCGTGCTCGCCCATGCCAGGCTGGTCGCGGCGATGAGCGGGATCGCGCCGCTCGTCCTGCTCGACGAGATCGCCGCTCATCTCGATCCGCGCCGGCGCGGCGCGCTCTATGAGGGGCTGACCGGGCTCGGCTGCCAGGTCTGGATGACCGGGGCCGACGCCGCGCTGTTCGGCGACCTGCCGGCCGGCGCGCAGCGCTTTTCGGTCACGCCGGGGCGGATCGATCCGCTCGATTGATCGGTCAGGCCACGGCTTGCGATGGGACGCCTGCCGGCGTTCCTGCTAATCTCCGGCAGTTTCGGAGGCTTTCCATGGACATCTCCAGCCTTGCCCTGTTCGCCGGCGTGTATTTCCTCGCCGTCGCCTCGCCCGGCCCCGCCATCGCGGCACTGGTTGCGCGCTCGCTGTCCTCGGGCTTCCGGCGCTCCTTGCCCTTCCTCGCCGGCATCGTCGCGGGCGATCTCGTCTGGTTCACGCTGACCGCGCTGGGCCTCAGCGTTCTCATGCAGAGCTTCCACGGCGTCTTCGTCGCCATCAAATATGCCGGCTGCGCCTATCTCGTTTTCCTCGCCTACAAGGCCTGGACGGCTCCGGCCGAGGTGCCGAAGCCGTCTCCCGCCGCGCGCGGCGAGGGCCTGCGCCTGTTCCTCGGCGGCATCGCGCTGACGCTCGGCAATCCCAAGGTGATGGTGTTCTTCCTGTCGATCCTGCCGCTGGTCATCGATCTCAACGCGATGAGCACGCTGGCCTTCGTCGAGGTCGCGGCGCTGATCGCACCGATCATCACGGGCACGCTGATGGCCTATGCCTATGCCGCCGACCGGGCGCGGCGGCTCGTCGCGAGCCCGCGCGCGATGCGCTGGATCAACCGCACGACCGGCGGCGTGATGGCGGGCGCGGCTGCCGCAATCGCGACGCGGAGCTGACCGGCCTTGGCTCTGGCGGCGGGGCTCATCGATCTCGGCTTCGCGCTGTTCCATGCCGCGTTCCACCGGCTATTCGGCTGGCCGGAGCGGCTTGCGCCTTCCGGCAGCCTGAACACGGCGATCACGCAGACGCTCAACGCGATGCTGATCTTCGTCTTCCTGTCCTACGGCGCGGCCCTGATCTGGCTGGCCGGACAGGGCAACGTGCATCCCGTTCCGCCGCTCGTGGGGGCCGCGTTCTGGGGCCTGCGGCTTGCGCTGCAATTCATCTGGTTCGACCTCAAGCCCTGGCCGTCCAAGCTGATCGCGGCGGTTTTCGCGGTTGCCGCCGTGGTCCATCTGCTCGCCATATGGGTCTAGGCACAGGCTTTCGGCTCGAAAAGCTGGCCAAGCGCGCCCGCCTGCGGCACATCCCTTCCTCATGTCGCCATCCCGCGAATCAGACGCCCGCGCGATCCTCAAATCGGTCTGGGGCTATGACGATTTCCGCCCCGGCCAGTGGGAAGTGATCGCAGCCGCGCTCAATGGCGAGGACGTCTTCGCGGTGATGCCGACCGGCTCCGGCAAGTCGATGTGCTATCAGCTCCCCGCGCTGGTCGCGGGCGGGCTCACGCTGGTCGTCTCGCCACTGATCGCGCTGATGCGTGATCAGGTCGGGCAGCTCGTTCGGGCAGGCGTTTCGGCCGCCTCGCTGAACTCGATGAATACCGAGGACGAGGCGGCGCAGGCCTGGGACCGGTTGAATTCCGGCGATCTCAGGCTGCTTTTCGTCTCGCCCGAGCGCTTGGCCGGCGAGGGGCTGGTCGGCCGGCTGAAGCGCCTCGGCGTGACCCGGCTCGCGATCGACGAAGCGCATTGCGTCTCGCAATGGGGCCACGACTTCCGCCCGGAATACCGCCTGCTCGCCAAGACGCGAGAAGCTTTGGGCGGCGTGCCTGTCACCGCGCTGACCGCTACCGCCGACCGGCAGACCCAGGCCGATATCGCCCAGCAGCTCTTCCCGCAGCCGCCGCGGATGGTGGTGCATTCCTTCGACCGGCCGAACCTGAAGCTCGCCTTCGCGCCGAAGGAGCAGCCGCGCCGGCAGATCGACGATTTCCTGCGCCGGCACCGCAACGGCTCCGGCATCGTCTACTGCTCCTCGCGCAGCAAGACCGAGCGCCTCGCCGGCGCCTTAAGCGAAAAGGGCTGGAACGCCCTGCCCTACCATGCCGGGCTCGAACAGGAGACGCGCAACCGCAACCAGGACATCTTCCTGCAGGAGGACGGCGTCGTCGTCTGCGCCACCATCGCCTTCGGCATGGGCATCAACAAGCCGGATGTGCGCTTCGTCGTCCATGCCGACATGCCCGGCTCCATCGAGGGCTACTATCAGGAGATCGGCCGCGCCGGGCGCGACGGGCTGCCGGCGGATACGCTGACGCTCTACGGCGTCGACGACATGTCGCTCCGGCGCCGCCAGATCGACGAGAAACAGATCGACGACGAGCGCCGGCGCATCGAGCACAAGCGCCTCAACGCGATGATCGATCTCTGCGAGAACGCGCTCTGCCGGCGCAGTGCGCTGCTCGCCTATTTCGGCGAGGAGACGCCGCCCTGCCGTCATGGCAACGCGCCGTTCCGCTGCGATCTCTGCAGCGCGGAGGCGCCGGCCCTGCAGGACGCGACGCTCGATGCGCGAAAACTGCTTTCCGCCGTGATCCGCTCGGGCGAGCGCTTCGGCGCCGGCCATCTCGCCGATATCCTGACGGGGACGACGACCGAGGTCGTCCGCCGCCAGAACCATGATGGCCTGAAGACCTTCGGCGTCGGGGCCGACAAGCCCAAGGCCGCCTGGATGGGGCTGACGCGCAAGCTCTTCGCCGCGGGTGCGCTCGCCGAAGCCAGCGTCGAGCATGGCGGCTTCTGCCTGACGCCGAAGGGCGAAGACATCCTGTTCGGCCGCGAGAGCATCGCGCTCCGGGCCGACCCCTTCGCGGAGAGGCGCTCCCGCCGCTCCGAGCGCGACGCGGCGCGGGCCGACGGGCTCGACGAGGGCACGGCCGGCCTGTTCGAGCACCTGCGCAAGCTCAGGCTCCAGATCGCCCGCGAGGAGGGCGTCGCGGCCTATATCATCTTCACCGACCGCACCCTGATCGCGATGGCCCGTGAGCGGCCGCTAGGGCTTGACGAGATGCGCGCGATCGAAGGCGTCGGCGAGCGCAAGCTCGCACAGTACGGCGAGGCCTTCGTCGAGGCGATCTCGGAATTCCGGGGCTGACGACCGCCGCGAGCGGCCGCAAAATCCACCTCCCTACGCGCACGCACGCGTAGGCGCGTGAAAAAGCCATCGTCTCACCCTATATTGTCGTCTCGAATCAGGATCATCGCGGGCGCGTGCTCGCCCGCTCAGGAACCACTTCATGACCGACGCCGCCCTCAGCGCCCAGCCCGACGACTACGGCGCCGATTCCATCAAGGTTCTCAAGGGCCTGGACGCGGTACGCAAGCGGCCCGGCATGTATATCGGCGACACCGATGACGGCTCGGGCCTGCATCACATGGTCTACGAGGTCGTCGACAACGCAATCGACGAGGCGCTGGCAGGCCATGCCGACCTCGTCACGGTGACGCTGAATGCCGATGGATCGGTCACCGTCAGCGATAACGGGCGCGGCATCCCGACCGATATCCACAGCGAGGAAGGTATCTCGGCGGCCGAGGTCATCATGACCCAGCTCCATGCCGGCGGTAAGTTCGACCAGAACTCCTACAAGGTCTCGGGCGGCCTGCACGGCGTCGGCGTCTCCGTCGTCAACGCGCTCTCGGTCTCCCTGAAGCTGCGCATCTGGCGCGGCGGCAGCGAGCACTACATGGAATTCCGCCATGGCGACGCGGTCGCGCCGCTCGCCGTCGTCGGCCCGCAGGGCGACAAGCGCGGCACCGAGGTGACCTTCCTGCCTTCGCAGGAAACCTTCACCATGGTGGAGTTCGACTACAAGACGCTGGAGCACCGCCTGCGCGAGCTCGCCTTCCTGAATTCGGGCGTGCGGATCGTGCTGACCGATGCGCGCCATGCCGAGATCGTCCGCGAAGAGCTGATGTATGACGGCGGCGTCGAGGCCTTCGTGCGCTATCTCGACCGCGCCAAGTCGGCCGTGATCGAGAAGCCGATCATGCTGACCTCGGAAAAGGACGGCATCACCGTCGATGTCGCGCTGTGGTGGAACGACAGCTACCACGAGAACGTGCTCTGCTTCACCAACAACATCCCGCAGCGCGACGGCGGCACCCATCTTGCCGGCTTCCGCGCCGCGCTGACGCGCCAGATCACCGGCTATGCCGAAAGCTCCGGCATCTCCAAGAAGGAGAAGGTCTCGCTCACCGGCGACGATTGCCGCGAGGGTCTGACCGCGATCGTCTCGGTCAAGGTTCCCGATCCGAAATTCTCCTCGCAGACCAAGGACAAGCTGGTTTCCTCGGAAGTCCGCCCCGTCGTCGAGAACGTCGTCAACCAGGCGCTGTCCGAGTGGCTGGAGGAGCATCCGGGCGAGGCCAAGACCATCGTCGGCAAGGTGGCGGAAGCCGCCGCCGCCCGCGAGGCCGCCCGCAAGGCCCGCGACCTCACCCGCCGCAAGGGCGCGCTCGATATCGCGTCACTCCCGGGCAAATTGGCCGATTGCCAAGAGAGAGATCCCGCCAAGTCCGAACTCTTCATCGTCGAGGGTGACTCGGCCGGCGGCTCCGCCAAGCAGGGCCGCGCCCGCGAATATCAGGCCGTGCTGCCGCTGCGCGGCAAGATCCTGAACGTCGAGCGCGCGCGCTTCGACAAGATGCTCTCGTCGGACCAGGTGGGAACGCTGATCACGGCGCTCGGCGCCGGCATCGGCCGCGCCGAGGCCGATCAGGGCGGCTTCAACCTGGCGAAGCTGCGCTACCACAAGATCATCATCATGACCGACGCCGACGTCGACGGCGCCCATATCCGGACCTTGCTGCTGACCTTCTTCTACCGGCAGATGCCGGAGCTGATCGATGCCGGCCATCTCTTCATCGCCCAGCCGCCGCTCTACAAGGCGGCGCGCGGCAAGAGCCATGTCTATCTCAAGGACGAGCGGGCGCTGGAGGAATATCTGGTCGACTCGACGGTGGACGGCGCGACCTTCCGCACCAGCGAGGGCGTCGAGCGCGCCGGCGCGGATCTGCGCGCCCTGATCGAGGAAGCCCGCAACGTCCGCAACGCGCTGGCGCAGCTCCATTCGCGCTATGACCGCCGCGTCGTCGAGCAGATGGCGATCGCCGGTGTGCTGCACCCGATCAGCGAGGATGACGAGGCCAAGGCGAACGAGGCTGCCGCCTATGTCGCCCGCCGGCTCGATGCGATCTCGGATGATCTGGAGCGGGGCTGGGAAGGCAAGGTCAGCGAGGGCGGCTTCGTCTTCTCGCGGATGATCCGCGGCGTGAAGCAGGCGGCAACGATCGATGCCGGCCTGCTCGCCAGCGCCGAGGCCCGCAAGCTCGATGCCGCCGCACGCTCGTTGCAGGAGGCCTATGCCAAGCCCGGCGTGCTCGCGCGCAAGGGCGACGATTTCACCGTCAACGGCCCGAGCGACCTGTTCGACGCGGTCTCGACCATCGGCAAGAAGGGCGTCTCGCTGCAGCGCTACAAAGGCCTGGGCGAGATGAACCCCGACCAGCTCTGGGAGACGACACTCGACCGCGACGTGCGTTCGCTGCTGCGCGTCAAGAACGACCAGAACGACGAGGCCGACGATCTCTTCGTCAAGCTGATGGGCGATGTCGTCGAGCCGCGGCGCGAATTCATCCAGACCAACGCTCTGAACGCGACGGTCGATATCTGATCGTCGCGACGCAGGGACGATGGCCCAGACGACCCCCGCCACGCTGGCGCTGAAGCAGCTCGGAATCCGTTTCGAGCTGCATAGCTACAGCTACGATCCGACTGCCGAGCGCGTCGGGTTGCAGGCAGCGGAGGCGCTGGGCGAGCCGCCCCAGCGCGTGCTCAAGACCTTGATCGCGCAGGTCGACGGCAAGCCGGTCTGCATCGTGCTCGCCTCCGACCGCGAGGCCAGCATGAAGAAGGTCGCGGCGGCTTTCGGCGGCAAGGCTGCGGCAATGATGCCGGTGCCGGATGCCGAGCGCCTGACCGGCTACAAGGTCGGCGGCGTCAGCCCCTTCGGGCAGAAGCGCAAACTGCCGACGATCGTCGACGAGCCGGCCTCCTCCGAGGCGCTGGTCTATGTCAATGGCGGCCAGCGCGGCCTGCAGATCGCGCTCGCGCCGGCCGATCTCCTGAGCGCGGCCAATGCCCGCAGCGCCGTCATTTCGGCCTGATAGCGGCTCACGGCCTTCCCCTGGCCGCCGGCATCGCGTAGAGCCCTCTCCGATCAATTCATCCACCCTTCCGTCATCCCGGACAAGCCGCGAAGCGGCGCCGATCCGGGATCCATTGTAGAGCGCCAGCGCCCTTCGATGGATCCCGGGGCAAGCCCGGGATGACGTCGCGGTTCTTCCCATCGCCGACCCGCGCCGGTGATGGGCGTTCCCCTGCCAAGGTTCCCCATTTCCATGATCCGCCTCGAGAACATCAGCAAGCAGAACGGAAAGCAGATCGTCTTCATCGAGGCCTCGGCAGGGCTTCTGAAGGGCGAGAAGGTCGGCCTCGTCGGGCCGAACGGCGCCGGCAAGACCACGCTGTTCCGGATGATCACCGGCGAGGAGGCGCCCGACGAAGGCGTGGTCTCGACCGATCGCGGCATCACCATCGGCTATTTCAGCCAGGATGTCGGCGAGATGGCCGGGCGCAGTGCCGTCGCCGAGGTGATGGATGGCGCAGGCCCGGTCAGCACGGTCGCGGCCGAGCTCGCCGAGCTCGAAGCCGCCATGGTCGATCCCGACCGGGCCGACGAGATGGAAGAGATCATCGCCCGCTATGGCGAGGTGCAGGGGCGCTTCGAGGAGCTCGACGGCTATGCGCTCGACGGGCGCGCGCGCGAGGTGCTTGCGGGCCTCGGCTTCAGCGAGGAGATGATGGAGGGCGATGTCGGCGGCCTCTCCGGCGGCTGGAAGATGCGCGTCGCGCTCGCCCGCATCCTCTTGATGCGTCCCGATGCGATGCTGCTCGACGAACCGTCGAACCATCTCGATCTCGAAAGCCTGATCTGGCTGGAATCCTTCCTCAAGAACTATGACGGCGCCGTGCTGATGACCTCGCATGACCGCGAGTTCATGAACCGCATCGTCGGCAAGATCATCGAGATCGATGGCGGCGCGCTGACCAGCTATTCCGGCGATTACGAGTTCTACCAGCAGCAGCGCGCATTGGCCGAGAAGCAGATGCAGGCGCAGTTCGAGCGCCAGCAGGCGATGCTGGCCAAGGAGATCGCCTTCATCGAACGCTTCAAGGCGCGCGCCTCCCATGCCGCGCAGGTGCAGAGCCGGGTCAAGAAGCTGGAGAAGATCGACCGCGTCGAGCCGCCGCGGCGGCGCCAGACCGTCGCCTTCGAGTTCCAGCCGGCGCCGCGCTCGGGTGACGACGTCGTCAGCATCAAGAACGTCAACAAGGCCTATGGCAGCCGCAGCATCTATGACGGGCTGAACTTCCAGATCCAGCGCAAGGAGCGCTGGTGCGTGCTCGGCGTCAACGGCGCCGGCAAGTCGACGCTGCTGAAGCTCGTCACCGGCACGACGGAGCCGGACACCGGGACGGTGAATATCGGCGCCAGCGTCAAGCTGGGCTATTTCGCCCAGCACGCCATGGAGGTGCTCGACGGCGAGCGCACCGTGTTCGAGGCACTGGAGGACCGCTTTCCGCAGGCCGGGCAGGGCTCGCTCCGGTCACTGGCAGGCTGCTTCGGCTTCTCCGGCGACGATGTCGAGAAGCGCTGCCGCGTGCTCTCGGGCGGCGAGAAGGCGCGGCTCGTCATGGCGATGATGCTCTACGATCCGCCGAATTTCCTGGTGCTGGACGAGCCGACCAACCATCTCGACATCGCCACCAAGGAAATGCTGATCACCGCGCTCTCGAACTACGAGGGCACGATGCTCTTCGTCAGCCACGACCGGCATTTCCTCGCCGCGCTGTCGAACCGCCTGCTGGAGCTGACGCCGGACGGCGTCCACGCCTATGGCGGCGGCTATACCGAGTACGTCGCCCGTACCGGGCAGGAAGCACCGGGCCTGCGCAGCTAGTCGCTGCGCTACCTCGCGAAGACCGACCAGCCCGTCGCCTCGGTCAGGCGCTCCAGCGCCAGCGTGCCGAGCAGGGAATTGCCGTTGGCGTTGAGGCCGGGCGACCAGACCGCGATCGCGGCCTTGCCCGGCGCGATGGCGAGGATGCCGCCGCCGACGCCGGATTTGCCGGGCAGGCCGACGCGGAAGGCGAAATCGCCGGAGGCGTCGTAATGGCCGCAGGTCAGCATCAGCGCGTTGATGCGCCGCGCCCGTTGCCCCGAGACGACGCGCGGTCCGCGGGGCTCGTAATAGCCGCCATGCATCAGGAAGCGCCCGGCCATGGCGAGCTGGCGGCAGGTCATGGCGATGGCGCATTGGTGGAAATAGACGCCGAGCGTCAGTTCCGGCGGATGGGTGATGTTGCCGAAGGCCTTCATGTAATTGGCCAGCGCGATGTTGCGGAAACCGGTCGCCTGTTCGGCCCGCGCCACCGCCTCGTCGATGATGATCGTGTCGTCATCGGCGAGATAGCGCATGAAGCGCAGCAACTCGCCGATGGCGACGCGCGGCTCGTGACCTGCGAGATTGATATCGGCGACGACGAGGGCGCCGGCATTGATGAAGGGATTGCGCGGCACGCCCTGCTCGCGCTCGAGCTGGACGATCGAGTTGAACGGCGTGCCGGAAGGCTCGCGCCCGACCCGGCGCCAGAGCGTGTCGCCGACCTTGCCGAGCGCCTGGGTCAGGGCGAAGACCTTCGAGACGCTCTGGATCGAGAAGGGCTCCTCGCTGTCGCCGGCGGCATGTATCTCGCCATCGGCCGTCACGACGCAGAGCCCGAACTGGCGGGGATCGATGCGGGCGAGCGGCGGGATATAGCTCGCGACCTCGCCGCGCTCCTCGGCGCCCCGCATCTCCTCGGTGATGTCGCGGACCAGCCGCCCGATATCCGTCACGCGTCCTGCCTCGACCGTTCTCCACCGGCCGCCAGCCAAGCCTCACGCTGCGCCTGCGGTCAAGCGCTCGGCGAAAGCCGTTGCGGCCGAGGCGAAACTGCGATGATCTGAGATTCCGAAGCCCGGAGACCTTCAGAATGCGCCGCGCTGCCGTCGTTTCCGTTGTGCTGGTCGCCGCATTGCCGGCCATGGCCCGCCCGCTCGAACGCGAGCTTCCTCCGCAGCGGGACGCCTGCTGGGAGCGCGCTTACGACGAGGCCCATCTCAGGGCGAACCCGCAGCAGAAGGTCACGAAAATCCGCCTCGTCCACAAACCCGGCAACTGGCAGGCGGAGCCGCATGCGGCGCTCTATGTCGCGCTTTATTTCAACCTGCGCCAGCGCACGACCGCGAACCGCTTCGACTACCAGATCGGTGGCTTCTGCAAGCCGCAGGGCAAGGGCCTGCGCTGCGTGCCGGAATGGGATGCCGGGAGCTGGCGGCTGGAAAGCGGGCCACAGGGCGCGCTCGATATCCGCAATGGCGGGATCACCGCCAACCCCAACCCCTACGATGCCGAGGAGATCGCCGACGGCGCGGTGAAGATCCCGGCGAAGCCCGATGACGGGCTCTGGCGCCTGACGCCGGCGAGCGACGCCTGCGAGATCGAATAGCGCGCCTTACTGCAAGCGCGGATGGCGCCCGCTTGCGGCGCGTGCATCCAGGACGGAGCGCTGCCCGGCGATGACGCAGAGCGACTTGCCGCGCGATTTCGCCTGATAGAGCGCGGCATCGGCCGCCGTCATCAAGCTGTTCATGTCACGGCCATGCTCCGGCGCGAGCGCGATGCCGACGGAGGCGCCGATATTGAGCTGGTGACCGCTGTCAAGCTCGTAGGGTTCCGAGATCTCGCGAACGATGCGCTCGCCGAAGCGCTGAAGCTGGGTCCGCTCGGTCTGCTCGGAGAGAACGACGAATTCGTCCCCGCCGATGCGCGCGGCGATATCGGTGCTGCGGACGAGGCCGCGCAAGCGTTCGGCGACGAGCTGGAGCAGGGCATCTCCGGCCATATGCCCGTAATTGTCGTTGACCGCCTTGAAGCCATCGAGATCGAGATAGACCAGGGCGAGCCCGCGCGGCGCGGTCTCGCTTTCGAAACGGGTCGCGAAGGCCTTGGCCAGGCCCGTGCGGTTCGAGAGCCCGGTCAGCATGTCGTGCCGGGCGTGGAAGGCGTTCTCGCGCTCGGCCCGCATGGTCGAGATCAGCATGGCATTCAGCTTATAGGCCGCGACCGCCATGCTGAAGAGGTAGAACGGGATCTGCATGAAGGTGATCAGCATGATCGGTTCGGAGAGGAAGGGCGCCGCGAGCACGCAGGGGCCCAGCGTCAGGCCGATCATCAGGCCGGCCATGCGCGGCGCCGCGAAATTGCGGAAGCAGATGCCGCCGACCATCGCGGCCGCCGAGAGGCAGGCCAGCGCCGCCGCCACCCAGTCGCCACTGGTCAGGCTGAGGAAGGTGCCAGCGCCGATGCCGGCCGCCCAGGCAACGCCGAGCAGGAGATAGAGATCGGTCGGCGTTGAGGCGCCCCGCGCGGCCCGGCGGCGCGCCACGATCAGGACGACCAAGCGGATGCCGCAGCAGATGACCTCGAAGGCACACCAGAGCATGAAGGGCAGCGTCGGGATGCGCCAGGCGATCAGGAACGACACCGCGAGCGAATTGATGACGCCGCCCGCGAAGATCGGCAGGGTACCGTAGAGGCTGGCGATCAGGGCGACCCGAATCTCGGGCGGGACATCCGGCCCAGCATCCGCCAGCCAGCGCGTCAGGCGCCAACGCGGCAAACTGTAACGGAGGGTTGCGGCAGTCATCGGCTGTTCCAGCTCCTCGCTGGCGAACAGGCAGGTCGGCACCTGATCGCCAGTGCTGCCTAACAGCGAGGTCTTACGATTCGGTGTGGGAAGGCCGGAAATTCGGCGCCCACCGGGATGACGCAGCGGCAACCCTGCCGAAAATCAACGAATCTGGCGATAAACCCAGACGCGTGCCGGCGGGATGTTGCGGAGCACCCAGTCGGACACGAAGGCCTTGAGACCCGAGCCCTTGCGCGGAATCGGCGAGATTACCGAATAAGTGAACTGGATGAAGGGCGCGCCCTCCACGAGCAGCGGGAACGCCTCGCGCGCCAGGGCCGAGCGTGTGGCCGGCGGGCGGTTGAACAGCGGCAGGCTGGAGACCACCGCGATCGCCTTCTCGTGGAGATGGCCGTCGAGCGTCTTCGAGAGGGCATAGGCATCACCCTGCACGATCGTCGCCCGCGGGAAGCGCTTGCTGAGCAATTCGCAGAATTCGGGGCTGTACTCGACGAGGATCAGCCGGCTTTCGTCGATGCCACGCTCGATCAGGGCTTCCGTCACCGGGCCAGTTCCGGGACCGATCTCGATCACCGGGCCGGGCTGCTCGGGGTCGACGAAGGACGCCATCCGCTTGGCGAGCGCCGGGCTCGACGGCGTGACCGAGCCGGTCCGGCGCGGGTCGTCGATCCAGGACTTGATGAATCGCGCCTCGTCGCCCAGCTTCGCCTTGGCCTCGCTGACGCGACTCTTGAATTTCTCGGCGGTGTTGCGGACCTCGCCCTCGACCTTGTAGCGGACCGCCGTCACTTTCAGCTTCGCCTCCGCAACGCGATCGACGAGATCGGCCGCAGTGACGCGCATCTCGCCCTCGATCCGCGTCGCGACGCGGGACTGCCCGAGGCGGACCGCCAGCGAAGTTGCACGCGGTGGGCGATGGCGGATCGTCGAAGACATGACACCCCTTGAACGTCGCGGAGACGACGCGTCTGACACAAATCACGTTACCTGCGCGGCATATGGGGTCAAGAGCCGGCTGTCGCCAAGCCCTTAATCCACATTCGCAGCAAACGGAGCCGTCAGATCAGCGGTCGCGGCGCCGTGATCTGCTCATAGGCCGCAGCCATCCGCGCCGTCAGGCGCGGGTTCAGCAAGGTGATCCGGCCTGCCGCCAGCGAGAACAGACCTTCCCGGCGCAAGCGCGACCAGGTCTTGCTGGTGTGGACGAGCGACAGGCCTAGGGCATCGGCGATCTGCTGCTGCGAGAGCGGAAAGGCGAAGCTGTCATTGGTGACGAGCCCGAGCGCATCGGCCCGGTGATGGAGCGAGATGATCAGCGCCGCGAGGCGCTCGGCCGCGTTGCGCTGCCCGACCGAAGTCAGGTTGTCGTCGACCATGCACTCCTCGCGCGAGCCGAGCCAGGAGATTTCATAGGCCAGCGTCGGCATCCTCTCGAAGAGATCCCAGAGGCGCTTGCGCGGGAAAACGCAGAGCTCGGCATCGGTGAGGGCCTCGATGCCGTGCTCGGCGGCCGCGAGCAACGAGGCCTGCAAGCCGACGAGATCGCCGGGCAGGAGGAAATTCAGGATCTGGCGCCGTCCGTCCGGCAGGGATTTGTAGCGGAAGGCCCAGCCCGAGAAGAGCGTGTAGAGCTCCGCATCCACCTGGCCGGGATGAATGATATCCTGCCCGGCACGTACCAGCCGATGGTCGGTCTTCATGGTCTGGATAAAGCGAATCTCGTCATCGGTCTTGTCCCGGAAGGCAGGCTTGAGCCGCAAGGGACAGGCCAGGCATGGCGTGCCGAGGCGCCCCGGCCGGGTGGCGATATTCATGATTGCACAGATCCCCCGATCGCCGGCAGGGAGCCGGCTTCAAGACAACGCAGCAAGAACGCTTCCCGTTCCGCAACGGCAGGAAAGGTCGACCGCTTCGCAGGCTTTCGGAACCCAAGCCGCATCTGCGGCGTTTTCTCTCCCGAAAGCCGGTCAATCGACCGGTCAGCCCTGGAGACAACCATGCCGAAGCCCAGCCTCGCGCCGGCCATGCGCGCCATCGTCTTCTTCGGCCTGATGGGCACGGCGGTTTCGGCCATGACCCTGGGGGCCGGACTCCAGATGCCTGACGACCAAAGCTCGACCACAGTCGCCGTCGCAAAGGGCGCGAACGAGCGCGGCTATACCGACAGCCTGCAGCTTGCCGCCGTGGACCACGCCGATCGCTCGCGCAGCGCCGCCAAGCGCGCCATCGCCTCGCCGTCGCAGCAGGCGATGGCCGGTGGACCGATCACGCATATCGTTCGGTAAATATCAGCCCATCTACAGGAAACGCGTCGCCATCCGGGAAGTCCGGCATGGCGGCGCGTTTTCTTTATGGGCGCCCCGAGGTTTCAGGAGCCGTGGCCGATCCGCCAGCGGCCAAGGCTGCGGCCTTGAGGTTCCTGCGTCTGCACCGCCTCGATCTGCGTCAGGAGCCCCGCGAAAAGCCGCGGCGGCGCGCTGTGCTGGATCTCGCGGTCGACCGCGAGACCGACCTCGATCGCAGCGGCGTCGACATCGAGGACCTCGATGACGATCCGGACGCCCGGCGTGCCCCGCAGGGCGCGAGAGGCGACGTCCGCCACCAGGAAGCCGAGCGGGATGATGCGATCGACGGAGAGGGTCGCGGCAGTCTCGATCCGGCTCGTGACCCACTGGTCGCGGCTGCGGATCAGGTTCGAGATCATCGTCACGACATCGTCGAGGAAGAGATCGACGCGGACCGGCTGCATCTCACCATCGGCGAGCGTGAAGCGGTACGCAGCCGACAGCACATGCACGCGGCACTCCGCATCGGCCAAAGCCAGCCGCGCCTCGTCGCGATGGTCGCGCTTGCTCAGTCCGATGTAGCTCTGCACGACCTGCAGGCTGTTCTTGACCCGGTGATGCAGCTCGCGGACCAGAAAACGGTTGTCGTCGAGCGCGGTCTGGAGACGACGCTGGCGAACCTCCTGCTCCTCGACCATGCCGTTGAAGGCCTCGGCGACGCTGCGGATATCGCTCGGCATGCCGTCCGCCACCGAAGCCCGCACCCGATTGGTCGAAGTGCGCGACCGGGCGGCCGCCTCGATGCCACGCAGCCAGCGCAGGCAATGCTTCTCGATCGCCCGCATGCAGACGAGGCAGAGCAGGCCGAGCGTGAGGAGCGGGGCGAGCAGCAGCACGATGAATTGCTGCCGGGCAGCCTCGGCCGGACGATCGTCGAAGCTCGCGACGATATAGAAATCCGGCTCGGCAACCATGCGGGCGGCGAAGACGCTGTCCACCCCCGCCCGGCTCAACCCGGACCAGCGTATATGCTTTTCCGGCATCCGCTCCGTCTGCGGCAGCCAGGACAGCTCGCGGTTGTCGCCGCGGCTGGCGATGACGCCGGCATCGCGCCCGATCAGCGCGACGTTCTGGACCTGGCCGTCCTCGCCGAGATCGAAGACGTTTTCGAGCAGCTCGGGAGCGACGAGGAGGAGCGCCTGCTGCAAGCCGCCATTCCCGCCAGGGAGGTCCGATGCGAGGATGGCAAGATAACGCCGCCCGCCAGCGGTGACCTGATCATAGCGAATCCGGCCGAGATCGGCGCCGTTCCACATTGCGACGGCCGCGCGCCCAGCGAGCTGGGCCGCGATACCGTTCAGCGTATCGGTCGTCAGATCCGGATCGACCGCCCCGCTGCAGAGCCGCCCATCCGCCTGCCGCAGGAAGAAGGCGCGGAACCCTCCGGCCCGCTCCATCGCCTTGACACCGGCATCGCGGCAGCCCGGCATATCGAAGCCGAGCTCGCTCGCCGTGGTGCCGAAGGCAAGCAGGGCACGCGACATGCCGCGATACCAGACGCGGGTGCGCACCGCGAAATCATCGACCGCGCGCGCCTGCGCCGCCTCGATCGCGACGATCGCGGCCCGATAGGTCGCATAAGCCGCAAAAGCCGACGCACAGGCGATGGGAATGGCGATCGCGACCAGCAAAGCCAGCAGGCGTGTCCTGACAGTGCTGAAACGCCGCAAACGCATCAGGAGCCAACGGGTTCGGAACCAACTCTCTGCATCGCAGCCGCGTTGGTGCGGCCCGGCCCGAGATCATCGACGCTGCCGATCGAGAGCAACTCGGCGAGTTTCGTGCGGGCGCGATTGACCCGGCTCTTGATCGTGCCGATCGCGACGCCGCAAATCTCCGCCGCCTCCTCATAGGACAGGCCGGTGGCGCCGACCATGATCAGCACTTCGCGCTGCTCTTCCGGAAGCTTCGCCAGCGCCTTGCGGAAATCGGCGAGATCGAGATGGCTTTCCTGGTTGCCATGGGTCGCCATGCGCTCGGCATAAGTGCCCTCGCTGTCCTGCACCTCGCGGCCGCGCTTGCGGTACAGCGAGTAATAGGTGTTGCGCAGGATGGTGAAGAGCCAGGCGCGCAGGCTGGTGCCAGGTTCGAACTTGTCCGAATTGCCCCAGGCCTTCAGCAGCGTGTCCTGAACCAGATCGTCGGCCAGTTGCATGGAGCCGGAGAGCGAGGCGGCAAAAGCTCGCAGATTGGGAATCTCGCGGATCAGCCCGTCCTTGAAATCTTCGGTCCTGCGTTCCTGAGCCAGTGCCTGAATCTGGCCGGCAGGCGCGGTATCACTGGGACTCATCGCGCGACACTCCAGCTGCACGCTGCTCGGTCGCCTCAAGCTGCGCGAGCAGCACGAGAAACTTGTCGGGCACGGGTGCGTTCACGATGTCGTCGTAATGGGCCTTGAGGGAGCGGCCGATGGATTCCTGCACCTTGGGGTCCAGAACCAGATCGAAACCTTCGTCGGGATCGTCCGGCTCAGTCATCGCTGCATCCAACCTGCTCATGTCAGCCCTCGCACCACCGCCGGGCCGGCTTTTCCAGCCGGTCCCGCATCTCGAAATACTACCATCTCTGGTCTTGCCACTTTCCGCCGGCGATGCCGAAGCCACGTCGCGATGGCGACACCAATACGCCTTAATAACAGGCATCCCCCAACAAGGTTCCACGGTTCGGAAAAAATAAATTCCTTGTTTCCAGCGCATCCTAAGTCATTATTCCGGCACGCTAAAAGGGACGCGTTCATGTCGATTGCAAAAGAAATTGCGCCTCATCTTCCATATCTGCGCCGCTTCGCGCGGGCGCTCTGCGGAAGCCAGCCGAGCGGTGACGCCTATGTCGTCGCCATGCTCGAAGCCCTCGTCGCCGACCCCTCGGGATTCCCGCGCGACCTCGATCCGCGCATCGGCCTGTACCGGACCTTCCTGAAGCTCTGGTCCTCGGCCAGCGTCGATGCCGCAGCGCCTGTGATCGAGCTGTCGCGCGCGCCGGCCGAGCGCAATCTTGAGGCGCTCACCCCGCGTCCGCGCCAGGCCTTCCTGCTGCGGACGGTGGAGGGCTTCCCGATCGACGATGTCGCCAAGGTGATGGACATCAGCGCCGCCGAGGCGTCGTCCCTGATCCAGACCGCCGGGCAGGAGATCGCCGAGCAGGTCGCGACCGAGGTGCTGATCATCGAGGACGAGCCGATCATCGCGCTCGACATCGAGACGATGGTCGAGGAGCTCGGCCACAGCGTCACCGGCGTCGCCCGGACGCAGCGAGAGGCGATCGCGCTCGTCGCCAAGAAGCGGCCGGGCCTCGTCCTCGCCGATATCCAGCTCGCCGATGGCAGCTCGGGCCTCGATGCGGTCAACGAGATCCTGTCCTCGATCGACGTGCCGGTGATCTTCATCACCGCCTATCCCGAACGGCTCCTCACCGGAGACCGCCCGGAGCCGGCCTTCCTGATCACCAAGCCGTTCCAGCCGGAGGCCGTGAAGGCCGCGATCAGCCAGGCCCTGTTCTTCGACCGCCGCGCCGGCCGCAAGGCCGCCTGACGCTTCGATTCCATTCGAAGTCGATCAAGGCTCGCGGCTTACCTCCGCGGGCCTTTTTTCTTGCCAATCGGGAACCCGTGCGGAGATGATGCGTTCCGCGTGGAATGACAGTTTCGTTTGCAGTTGGGGAGGGCGTGGATCATGGCGACGACCTGCTTCTCGGCCGCTATCGCGGCACTATCGATCGGAGCTGCATTGTTCACCGGAATCGTGCAACCGGGGGCGCCGAGCGCGGAAATCCTGTCCCTGGCGCTCGCCGGCCTGACCGGCATCACGATCGCCAGCGCCTCTGCCCTGGACAGCTAGCCGGTTCTCCGCCCAGCCTCAGCCCGCCCCAAGCACCGGCGCTCCGCAAATCACGCCGGACCGGGCGGAGCGTTGTGACCACGCTCGCCGCGCTCGGCCTGTGCCTGGTGTCGAGCCTGGGCGTGGCCGCTCCGGTCAACGCGCCGTTCTCCAAGCAGCACCCTCCGCCGCGACCACCCGAATTGCGACCGTCCATGCCGGACGGAGCGGGAAAGGCCGAGCCGCGGAGCTCTGTGCCTGCCCCCGCTGCAGCGCCCGCTCCAACAAGGGCCGAGGGCGCGGTGATACCGGCCGAACAGAGTTCCTGCCTGACGGCGCTTGCCGCCATCCCCGGCAACAAGCTCAAGCCGGCCAACCCTGCCCCGCAGGATCACGATCCGGCCTGTCGGGTCAGCGAGCCGGTCCGTGTCGAGGCTCTCGCCATCAGGGGGCCGGGCGGGGCCGCGACCGTAGCCTTCGAACCGCCGCCCCTGCTGAGCTGCGCCATGGTCCGGACGCTGGCGGATTGGCTCGATCGCAGCGTCCAGCCGCTGGCACGCGGGCATTTCGAGCAGGATCTCGCAGCGTTGCGCGTGGGTGGCGGACATGAATGCCGACGGCGCAACCGGGCCTCGGCCGGGCCGATCAGCGAGCACGCCACCGGCCAGGCGCTGGATATCTTCGCCTTCAAGCTGGGCAGCGCTGAGAATGCATCACAGATCGTGGTGGAGAAGCCGAGCGGCCTGGCTCAGAACCGTTTTCTCGACGCCGTCAGGCAATCGGCCTGCGGCGCCTTCATGACGACGCTGGGGCCCGGTTCGGACGCCGCCCATGCCAATCACCTGCATGTCGACACCCAGGAGCGACGCTCGCGCGCGTCCCGCTTCTGTCAGTAGGGAGCAATCAGCGTTAGTGGGAGCGATCTGCCGGATCGAAGCGCAGCAGGAAGCCCTGCTCGTCACCGGACCAGGCGAGGTCGCCGACCAGCCGGGGTCCGTTGCGGCGCGCCGCCATCACGGCCAGCGCGGCGGCCTGATCGAGTCCCGTGGCGACGAGATCCTCGAGCTCCCAGAATGGCGGCAGCGCCATCACGAGATCGGGATCGATTATTGTTGGGGTTTCCCCAAGAGGACGACTCACGGACATCGACATTCCCATGCCAAGATGAAAAGCCAACGCTACAAACTCCTCCCGGTTCCCTAACGCGGAACTGTGGGTTTCTTGGGGCGTTCGTCCCGCCAGTTCACGAGGAGCATTCGCGATGAGCCGAGGGCATCACCGAGCCTGTCTAACCGCCCTTGCCCTCGCCGGCGTCCTAGGAATGCATGAGCCTGCCGCGGCGCAGAGCGGCGGCCCTCCGACAGGGCGGCTATCCTGCACCGTCGGCACCAATTTCAACGCCATCGCCAAGTCGCAGCGCCCGACCGACTGCCGCTTCAGGCCGCGTCGCGGGCCGATGCAGCAATATACCGGGATCGTCAGGAGCTTCAGCCTGGACCTCGGCGCTGTCCGGACAGCGACCATGGTCTGGCGCGTCTATGGTCCCTATGCGCGGGCGCCGCTGGGCGCGCTGGGCGGGTCCTACAAGAGCGGCAGCACGAGCGCTCCCTCCACCCCCGGCAACGCGCTGTCCGGCGGCAAGGACAATGAAGCGACCCTGCTGCCGCTGCCGCTCCAGGGCAATCGCGGCATCAATGTCGCGATCGGCGTCACCGCGCTCGAATTGACGCTCGTCGAACCCGGCCGGCGGCGCTGACGCGCCGAACGGGAGGCAAGATTACCTTTTGCTAACCTTGACCGCTCAAAATCGACTCAAATCCTAAGCTTTCCGCCATGCTGGGGCGCCAGAGCAGGAACATCGCCAATCCTGTCACGTTGAGATCGCGTAACAGAGATTGCAGTGAGTGAGAGAGCCGGTCGATGGCTGATATCCGCGTACTCATCGTCGAGGATGACCCGTTCATCGCGATGGACATCGAAAGCGCCGTGGCCGACCAGCTCGGCGACGGGGTCGAGCTGATCGTGGTCGAATCCGTGGCCGAAGCGCGGCGGATGACGACGAAGCAACTTGCCTGCGCCCTGCTCGACATCGACGTGGTCGGCGGCAAGACCTTCGATGTCGCAAGCGCCCTCCAGGAAACCGGAACGCCCTTCGCCTTCGTCTCGGGATCGGCTCCGCATGAGGTGCCGGTGACGCTGCGCGGCGTGCGCTTCCTGCGCAAGCCGTTCTCCACGCGCGAGGTCGCGGCCTTCGTCAAAAGCGCCATCGGCGCGTCGGCCGTGAAGACGGCCCAGGTCTGAATTCGCGGCTTCAGGCCGAAGCCGGCAGCGCTTCCCGCTTCGGAAAGACGATCGTCACCCGCGTGCCCGGACGCCCGGCCTCCCCGGGACGAACCGGCTCGGAGGTCATCACCGCCCGCATGCTGCGCAGCAGGCTCGCGATCACGGTCTGGCCGAGGCCCTTGCTCGCCGCCTCCGCGGGCATGCCGACGCCGTCATCCTCGATCGACATCGACAGAGCCGGCTCGCCCTCGTAATCCGCCGGCGCGAAGCGGATGGCGATCCGCCCCGCCATGCCATCGGGGAAGGCGTGCTTGATCGCGTTGGTGACGAGCTCGTTCACGATGACCACGAAAGACACGGCGTCGCGGCCGGGGAGACGGATCGCCTCCATGTCGAGATCGATCCGGATCGGCCGGCCCTCGGCCGCCTTGCCGATCTCGGCGAGCAGGTCCTCCATATAGGGCCGCGCATCGATCTCGTCGGTCTCTATGTCGAGGCGCAGCCGCCTCTGGCCGGCCGCGATCGCCTGGATGCGCGACTGCGCCTGCGCCAGCGCCGCCTTGACCGCCGGCTCGCGGGCCTGACGGCTCTGCACGTTGAGCAGCGCCGAGACCATGGCGAGGTTGTTGCCGACCCGGTGATTGACGTCCCGCAGCAAGGCCTCGATGCGCAGGCGCTCGCTTTCGAGCTGGCGTGTACGCTCGCCCACGATCTGCTCGAGCTCGGCATTGCTGATCGCCAGCGCATTGCTGCGGCGCTGGCGGCGGCGCAATTGCTGCCAGGCGGCGAAGGCAAGGCCAGCAAGCGCGATGACGATGCCGGTGCTGCCCCAGAGGCGGCGGCGCTCCTCCCGGCTGTAGAGCGACCTCAGCCGGATGTTCTCGCTCTGCTGGATCGCCTGGACGGTGTCGCGCAACTGATCCATCGCGGCGATGCCGCTCTCGCTGCGGACGAGAGCCAACGCTTCGGCCCGGCGGCCGGCCCGCTCCAGCGAAATCGTTCGATCAAGCTCCGCGAACTTGGCGCCCATCGCCGCACGCAGTGCCGCGACACGTTCCTTCTGGACGGGGTCGGCGTCGACGAGAGCAGCCAGGATGTCGAGTTCGGGCCCTGCCGCAGCCCGTCCTTCCGTGAACGGTTCGAGATAGGCGGCCTCGCCGGTCAGCAGGAAGCCGCGCTGCCCGGTTTCGGCATCGCGCATCCGGCCGAGGAAACGTTCGGCCCGCTCGCGGATCTCGATCGCATGGGACACGCGGTCCGCCGTCTGCCGCGCCTGCTGGTTGATCCAGGCGGCAAGCACGACTGCGACCGCGACCACCCCGATCGCGATGATCGTGGTGGTCGCCGAGCGAAGACGCGAGCCGAAGACCGGAAAAACCGGCATCGGGAAGCGGTTGCGAGGCCTCACCTGAGCAGACATGCAGGTCTTGTTAAGGGACGCATGACGACATCCCTATGTAAAAAGACATGCCTCGTAAATGCCGCCATTTGGCACGGAATCAGGCTTCCCCATCGTCATCCGAACCGCCCGCGACGATCTGGCGACCCAGAATCGCGCCCAATACGACGATGCCGCCGGCCACCGCCATGCGCCAGCTCAAGCGCGAGCCGATGAGCTTTGCCGCCAGCGGCGCGGCCGCCAGAGCCGCGGTCGCGGCCGGGCGCGGCGGCCGACGGCGGTTCTTGACGATGACGGCCATGCCGAGCGCCAGCAGGCCAGCAAGGAACAGGCCGCCGGCGATCCAGAGGCTCGCGGCGACGGCGCCGTAGCGCAGCACCAGCACGGTATGCAGGGCGTTCAGCGCATAGCCGCCGGCGCACAGCATCAGCAAGGCTGCGAGGCCGAACAGGCCGTAGACCGTGACATTGCGCCTCACCACCCCGGAAACCTCCGAGGAGATGAACGATCCGATCCCCCCGAACATGATCAGCGCGCCGACAGGAAGCCGACGAAGAGGCCGACCGCCGCCGCGATGCCGAGCGCACGCAAAGGCCGCTCGCGGATCTCATCCTCGATCAACTGCTGCAGTTCGGTGGCCTGCTCCTTGGCGACATCGACCATCTTGTCGGTGTCGACGCCGACGGCGCGCAGGCGCTCGCTGACGGTGGCCGCGATATCCTCGGCGCTGCGGGTCAGCGTGTCCTCCAGCGCGCTCGCCTGACGCTTGGCACGGGCGCCGGCCTGGCGGGCCTCGGCTGCGACATCCTCGGCGCCGGCCTCGACCTCGGCCTTGGCGCGCTTGGCAGCGGCGGCAACCTGACGTTTCGCGGATGTCGTGGTGGCCATGACGGTAAGATCCTGTCGCTGATGGAAGTGAGATGGTGGGGAGGAGGCGCCGTGGCCGCAAGGGCCACCGCTCGATCGGGCAACGCGCGCGCCGAGATTCTGTTCCGGAAACGCCGCTCAGGCGGCCTCGGCCGCGGCGGGCTTTTCGGCCTCTTCGGCTTCCGCCTTGGCTTTCTCACGGCGATAGCGCCCAAATTCCTCCTGCGCCACCATGGCGACGATGACGATCGGCGTCGAAAGCACCGCGCCGACTGGCCCCCAGAGCCAAAGCCAGAAGATGAAGGAGATGAAGACGAGGAAAGGCGAGATCGTCAATCGGTTGCCGACGAAGACCGGCGTGACCGCATTGCCCTCGATCAGGTGCAGGACGTAATAGGCCGTCGCCGGCCAGAGCGCGGAGAGGATCGAGGGCGCATCGAGCAGGGCACCGGCCAGGAGCAGGATCGCGACGATGATCGGGCCGATGAAGGCGAGATAATTGAGCAGGAAGGCGAGCGCGCCCCAGAACACCGGGAAGGGCAGGCCGGCAAGCCAGGCGATCGTCATGGTGAGGACGCCCATGCCGAGGTTGATCGTGGTCACCAGCGCAAAATAACGGGCGACCCGCGCCTCGATCTCCTCGAAGAAGGAGCCGGCCGAGCGGCGCGCGCCCCGCCCCAGACAGAGCCTGAGAACCCGCGCCTTGAGATGGCGCCGCGTCGCCAACCAGAAATAGACCGTGGCGACGAAGATCAGCATGCCGCCCGCCGCCGCGGACGAGGTCAACGCGATATCGAAGAGCGGGTTGCCCTGCGAAACGCTGAGCTCGGCGCCCTTGCCGGTGATCGAGGCGATGCCGCGCTTGAACTCGTCCATGAAGGCGAAGACGCCAGCGAGCTTGCCTTGCAGGGCCGCCATCATTGCCGGCGCCTGGTCGCTCCAGCCGGCGACCGGCACGGCGAGGATCGCGACCGCGCCGAAGAGCAGACCGATGAAGAGCAGAACGACGAGCGCGGCGGCCGCATGCTGCGGCACCCGGTGGCGCGCCAGCAGGTCGACCAGAGGCCCCAGCACGAGTCCGAAGATGACGCCCGCCATGACAGGCATGGCGATGACCTTGGTCAGCGCCAGCGAGGCCGTGGCCAGGATGACGAAGATGCCGACGATGGCATAGCGGACGATGAGGTCGTGCTCATGGGCCGTGACCTCGGCGCTTTCCTCCGCCGGTTCCGGCTCCGCCATGTAGCGCGGGAACGGCCGCCAGGCCGATGAACTGAGCATGGGATGCTTCCAACGCGCGAACCGCGCCCCCCTTGGCGCGTCGGAGGGATCAACGCCGGAAGGATCGGCCGGGTTCCGGCCGGCCGGAGGCGCTCAGTGAGCCTCGTCCCAGTTGCCGGCGGCGCGGGCCTCGACCGCGAGCGGCACGCGCAACTGCACGGCCGGATGCGGCGCCTCGACCATCACCTTATCGATGATCGGCAGGGTCTTCTCGACCTCGGCCTCCGGCACCTCGAAGACGAGCTCGTCATGGACCTGCAGGAGCATGCGGGCATTGAGCCGGTTCGCGGCCAGCGCCGAGTCCATGCGGGTCATCGCCCGGCGGATGATGTCGGCGGCCGAACCCTGGATCGGGGCGTTGATCGCCTGGCGTTCGACAAAGGCCCGCTCGGACGGGTTCTTCGAGGCGACCGCCGGGAAGTGGCAGACGCGGCCGAAGATCGTGGTGACCTGGCCATGGGCGCGGACATGGGTCTTGGTCTGGTCCATGTAGTCGCGAATGCCGGGGAAGCGCTCGAAATATTTGCGGATATAGGCGCTCGCCTCCTCGCGGCCGATACCGAGCTGGTTGGCGAGGCCGAAGGCCGAAATGCCATAGATGATGCCGAAATTGATCGCCTTGGCGCGGCGGCGCACTTCGCTCGGCATGCCCTCCACGGGCACGCTGAACATCTCGGACGCCGTCATCGCGTGGATATCGATGCCATCCTCAAAAGCCTGCCGGAGCTGCGGAATCTCGGCGATATGGGCGAGCAGGCGCAGTTCGATCTGGCTGTAATCGGCCGAGACGAGCTTGTAGCCCTTCTCGGGCACGAAGGCGGTGCGGATCTTGCGACCGGCCTCGGTGCGGATCGGAATGTTCTGCAGGTTCGGCTCCGACGAGGAGAGCCGGCCCGTCGTCGTCGCCGCCAGCGCATAGGAGGTGTGGACCCGGTTGGTCTGCGGATTCACATAGCCCGGCAGCGAGTCGGTATAGGTCGATTTCAGCTTGGCGAGCTGGCGCCATTCCAGGATTTTCGAGGGCAGCGCGTGGCCCTGCTCGGCGAGCTCTTCCAGCACGCCGGCGCCGGTCGCCCATTGGCCGGTCGCGGTCTTCTTGGCGCCCTCCAACCCCATCTTGCCGAACAGGATGTCGCCGAGCTGCTTGGGGCTGCCGATGGTGAATTTCTCGCCGGCAAGCTCGTAGATCTCGTCCTCCAGCCGGGCGAGCCCCTGCGCGAAATCGCCGGAGAGACGGGAAAGGATCTGCCGATCGATGGCGATGCCGCGGCGCTCCATCTTGGCGAGGACCTCGACCATCGGCCGCTCCAGCACCTCGTAGACCGCCGTCTTCTTCTCGGCGGCGAGGCGCGGTTTCAGCGCGAGCCAGAGCCGGAGCGTGACATCGGCATCCTCGGCGGCGTAGTCGGTCGCCCGGTCGAGCGGCACCTTGTCGAAGGTGACCTGCGACTTGCCGGTGCCGGCGACCTGCGCATACGGAATCGTCTCGTGGCCGAGATGCAGTTCCGAGAGCTTGTCCATGCCGTGGCTGTTGGTGCCGGCATCGAGCGCATAGGAGATCAGCATCGTGTCCTCGATCCCGGACACGGCAAGGCCGTGACGCTCCAGGATGAGCAGGTCGTATTTCAGGTTCTGGCCGATCTTGAGCACGCCGGCATCGGCGAGCAGCGGCTTCAGGGCCGCCACCGCCTGCGCCAGCGGAATCTGGCCTTCGAGCAGGCCTTCGTCGAAGAGCCCGCCATCGCCGCCGCGGTGCTGGAGCGGGATATAGCAGGCGCGGCCCGGCGCAACCGCAAGCGAGACGCCGATCAGATCGGCCTGCATCGCGTCGAGCGAGTTGGTCTCGGTATCGAGCGCGACATGGCCGGCTTCATAGGCCCAGCCGATCCAGCGTTCGAGATCGGCGAGCGTGCGCACGCATTCATATTTCGAGCGGTCGATCTTGCCAGCGATCGCCTCGTTCTTGCGGGCGGCGGCGAGATCGGCCGGCTTCAGCCAGCCGTCTTCGCCACCGGGGGCGGCTGAGGCAGCGGCGGCAGGCGCAACCGGAGCGGAGCCGGAGACCGCACCCTCCATCGCATCCGCGCCGGCATAGAGCGCCTTGAGCTCGGCCGCCCGGGCGCCCCCCGGAGCCAGGGCCGGGTCGGCATCGACGGCGCCGACATCGGCCTCATAGGCCTCGGCGACCCGCTTGGTGATGGTGGTGAACTCCATCGCCTTGAGGAAGGCGATGAGCCTGGCCGGATCGGGCTGCTCCAGCGTCAGGTTTTCCAGTGGCGTCTCGACCTTCACGTCGTCGACGAGGCTGACGAGCTTGTGGGAGATGCGGACCTTCTCGATCACCTCGGGATTGGTCAGCGTCTCCCGTCGCTTCGGCTGCTTGATCTCGCCGGCCCGCGCAAGCAGGGTTTCGAGATCGCCATATTCGCCGATGAGCTGGGCGGCCGTCTTGATGCCGATGCCCGGCGCGCCCGGCACGTTATCGGTGGCATCGCCCGCAAGCGCCTGCACGTCGGTGACCTTGTCCGGCATGACGCCGAAATACTCGACGACCTCGGGCTCGCCGATGCGGCGTTCGGCGCGGAAGCCGGCGCCCTTCTTCTGGTCGCCGGAGGCGGGATCGTACATGGCGACGCCCGGCTTCACGAGCTGCATCAGGTCCTTGTCGGCGGAGACGATCAGCACGTCGGCGCCGGCCTCGCGGGCCTGCTTGGCATAGGTCGCGATCAGGTCGTCGGCCTCGTAGACATCCTGCTCGACCGGGATCAGGCCGAAGGCGCGCACTGCCTCGCGCATCAGCGGGAACTGGGGGATGAGATCGGCCGGCGGCTCGGAGCGGTTCCCCTTGTAGGCCGGGTAGATCGCCTTGCGGAACGAATTCTCCGACTTGTCGAAGACGATGGCGAGATGGGTCGGCCGGACGCCGAGCACGCCCTCGCGCACGAACTGGAACAGCTTGGTCGCGAAGAGCCGGACCGCGCCGGAGGGCAAGCCGTCCGAGCGGGCATTGTATTTCCGGTCCTGGTTGATCGACTGGAAATAGGCCCGGAAAATGAAATTCGAGCCGTCGACCAGGAAGAGATGGTCGCCGGGCTTCAGGGCGGGGGCGGTGGTGGCTTTCTCGCTCATGGCGCGGACCATAAGCGGGCCGGCGCAACGGGTCCATTGCATCCGGCCCGCGATTCGCAGCAAGCTGGCCAAAATGCGTCAGGAGCGAAGTGCCTGTGAGTCCCTATGTCACCATGCCCCTCGTATTCGAGGGTGTCCCGGAAGCGGAGATGCAGGGCCGGGCGGAAGCCTTCCTCGCCCGCATGCGCAAGCGCCGCACCGTGCGCGAGTTCTCGGACAGGCCGGTGCCGCGGGAACTGATCGAGACGGCGGTGCGCGTCGCCGGCACGGCGCCGTCCGGCGCCAACCAGCAACCCTGGAGCTTCGTCTGCATCTGCGACCCCCAGCGCAAGAAGCTGATCCGCGAGGGCGCGGAAGAGGAAGAGCGCGCCTTCTATGCCGGCCGCGCCGGCGAGGAATGGCTGGACGCGCTCGCCCATCTCGGCACGGATGACCAGAAGCCCTTCCTGGAGACCGCCCCCTGGCTGATCGCGATCTTCGCGCAGCGCTGGGGCGTCGATGCCGAGGGCAATCGGATCAAGCACTATTACGTGCCGGAATCGGTGGGCATCGCGACCGGATTCCTGATCGCGGCGCTGCATGATGCCGGGCTGGCGACGCTGACGCATACGCCGGCCCCGATGAACTTCCTCAACGAGCTGTGCGGGCGGCCCGACAACGAGAAGGCGCTGATCCTGCTCGTCGTCGGCTATCCCAACGAGGATTGCCGCGTTCCCGCCATCGGCAAGAAGCCGCTGGAGGAGATCGCGACCTTCCTGTGATCCGCTCGCTCAGGCGGTGATCTTGTCGATCTCGGCGAGGTCTTCCGCGCTCAGCGCCCAGTCCGCCGCCTTGACGTTGGCCGCGACCTGCTCCGGCTTGGTCGCGCCGGCAATCACGCTGGAGACGACGGCTTGAGCCGCCAGCCAGGAGAAGGCGAGCTCGACCAGGGTATGGCCGCGCTGCTCGGCGAAGGCGGTCAGGCCCTCGATCCGGCGCCAGTTATCGGCGCTGAAGATCTCGTCGGCGCGCTGCGGCAGCTTGGTCAGGCGCGCGCCTTCCGGCATCGCCGCGCCACGCTTGTACTTGCCGGTGAGCGCGCCGTTGGCGAGCGGGAAATAGGGCAGCAGGCCCATGCCGTAATGGGCGATGGCCGGGATCAGGTCCTTCTCGGCGCCGCGCTTCAGCAGGCTGTACTCGTCCTGCGCCGAGGCGAAGCCGGGGATGCCGAGATCGCGCGCCGTCCAATGCGCATCGGCGACCTGCCAGGCGACGACGTTCGAGCATCCGACATAGCGGACCTTGCCCTGGCGGACGAGATCGTCGAGGGCGCGCAAGGTCTCCTCGATCGGGGTCAGCGCGTCCGGCCGGTGGAGCTGGTAGAGATCGAGCCAGTCGGTCTTGAGGCGCCGCAGCGAATCCTCGACGGCGTTCATGATGTAGCGGCGCGAACCGCCCTTCTTCACGCCCTCGGCATCCATATCCATGCCGAACTTACTGGCGAGCACGATCTGCTTGCGGCGCGCGCCCAGGACTTCGCCGAGCGCCGTCTCGGAGCCGCCGCGCTCGCCATAGATATCGGCCGTGTCGAACAGTGTGATGCCATGCTCGATCGCGGCATCGACGACCTTGCGCGTCGCGTCGAGATCGATGCGGCCGCCGAAATTGTTGCAGCCCAGCCCGACGAGCGAGACGCGCAGGCCAGAGCGGCCGAGATTGCGGAATTGCATGGTGGTGATCCTTCCCCTTTCGCATCGGACCGAAAAGTGGGCACCACTTTTCGGAAAGATCCGATGCGACAACACGATGATCTAGAGGGCGGCAGAGGATCAGAGCCGGTGCGGCGAGACAATGGCGCCCGGTGCAGGGCGGACACGCGGCAGCCGAACGGGCTGGCGGTTCAGGCTGGTGTCAGCCAGCCTGTTCGGGCCAGGACGAAGCGGGCCAGCTCCGCTGGCGACTGCCCATCCGTATCGACGACGAGGTAGTCCTCAGCCGCCTCGCCCGCCATGCGCCGGGCTTGGCGCAGGCTGCGCTCGATCTGCGCGTCGCGTCCGCCGCCCTGCTCGCGTCGGTCGAGACGCGCGAGCAAGACCTCGTCACCAGCGCGCAGGCGCAAAATGGTGATGCGAGCTTCGGGAATGGCCGCAAGAATCCAGCGCCTGTCGAAAGCGGGATGGAGCATGACACCGGACATCAGCAGGCGCCGATGGCCGAGCGCGCGATAGGTCGCCCAGAGCGCCGCCAGGTTGAGCTGGCTGACATCGCGCGCGCCGGGGGCGAGCGGAGCGAGCTCCTCCGCGCCGGGCTTGGGGTAGACGCGATCGAGCTCATCGCTCTCGATCGCCGCATGCGGGATGCCGGCCTCGGCCAGCAACCCGCTGATCTCCCAGCACAAGGTCGACTTGCCGACCCCTGCGGGGCCGGTGAGCAGGAGGATCTCGACGTCTGCGCCGGACAAGCCGCTCAGGCTACTTCGGCCTTCTGCTTCTGCGAGCGCTTGCGGTCGTTCGGGTCCAGAATGCCCTTGCGCAGGCGGATCGACTTCGGGGTAACCTCGACGAGCTCGTCGTCGTCGATCCAGGCCAGCGAACGCTCCAGCGTCATCCGGATCGGCGGGGTCAGGCGAACGGCCTCGTCCTTCGAGGTCGTGCGGATGTTGGTGAGCTTCTTGCCCTTGAGCACGTTCACCTCGAGATCGTTCTCGCGGGTGTGCTCGCCGACGATCATGCCCTGATAGACCTTCCAGCCGGGCTCGATCATCATCGGGCCGCGGTCTTCGAGGTTCCACAGCGCGTAGGCCACGGCCTCGCCGGTCTCCATCGCGATCAGCACGCCGTTGCGGCGCCCGCCGATCTCGCCCTTGTAGGGCAGATAGTCATGGAACAGCCGGTTCATGATCGCGGTGCCGCGCGTGTCGGTCAGCAATTCGCCCTGGTAGCCGATGAGGCCGCGGGTCGGGGCGTGGAAGACGAGGCGCAGGCGATTGCCGCCGGACGGACGCATCTCCAGCATGTCGGCCTTGCGCTCCGACATCTTCTGCACGACGACGCCGGAATGCTCCTCGTCGACGTCGATCACGACCTCTTCGATCGGCTCCAGAAGCTGGCCGTCCTCGCCGCGCTTCAGCACGACGCGCGGACGGGAGACGCCGAGCTCGAAGCCCTCGCGGCGCATGGTCTCGATCAGGATCGCGAGCTGCAATTCACCGCGGCCGGAGACGATGTAGCTGTCCTTGTCGGAAGCTTCCTCGATCTTCAGCGCGACATTGCCCTCGGCCTCCTTGAACAGGCGGTCGCGGATGACGCGGGTGGTGACCTTGTCACCCTCGGTGCCGGCGAGCGGGGAATCGTTGACCATGAAGGTCATCGACACGGTCGGCGGGTCGATCGGCTGGGCCGCGATCGGGTCGGTGACGGCGGGGTCGCAGAAGGTGTCGGCGACCGACCCCTTCACCAGGCCCGCGATCGAGACGATGTCGCCGGCGACAGCCTCTTCGATCGGCTGGCGCTCGAGGCCGCGGAAGGCGAGGATCTTCGAAATGCGGCCGGTCTCGACGGTCGAGCCGTCGCCGGAGAGCACCTTGACGGTCTGGTTCGGCTTGGCCGTGCCCGAGGTGACGCGGCCCGTGATGATGCGGCCGAGATAGGGGTTGGCCTCCAGCAGCGTGCCGATCATGCGGAACGGGCCTTCCTCGACCTTGGGCTCCGGCACGTGGGAGAGGATGAGGTCGTACATCGGCGCGAGGCCGTTATCCTGCGGACCTTCCGGCGAATGGGCCATCCAGCCCTGCTTGCCCGAACCGTAGAGGATCGGGAAATCGAGCTGCTCGTCGGTCGCGTCGAGCGCGGCGAAGAGGTCGAAGACCTCGTTGATGACTTCGGTGGTGCGGGCGTCGGGCTTGTCGACCTTGTTGATCGCCACGATCGGGCGAAGGCCGAGCTTCAGCGCCTTGGAGACCACGAACTTGGTCTGCGGCATCGGGCCCTCGGCCGCATCGACCAGCACGATGGCCGAGTCGACCATGTTCAGGATGCGCTCGACCTCGCCGCCGAAATCGGCGTGGCCAGGGGTGTCGACGATGTTGATGCGCGTATCCTTCCAGACGACCGAGGTCGCCTTGGCCAGGATGGTGATGCCGCGCTCCTTTTCGAGATCGTTCGAATCCATCACGCGCTCGATGACGCGCTGGTTGTCGCGGTAAGTGCCGGACTGCTGCAGGAGCTTGTCGACGAGCGTGGTCTTGCCATGGTCGACGTGCGCGATAATGGCGATGTTGCGCATGGACATGCGGGTCTGGGCCTTGCTTTCAAGGCCACGAGCCGGTCTGGAGCGATGCCCCGCCGGCGCAGCCTGTTTCACGTGAATCTGGAATTCGTTGCGCTGCACATAAACGCTGGCGGGCTTTTCGGCAACCGCAGACGCTGCCGAAAAGTAAATGCGCTCAGGTCTCGGCCAGCGCCCGCTGCCGTTCGGCGACCGCCCGGCCGACCTGATCGATCGCAAGCCGGTAGGCGGCGAGCGCAGCCGTATCGAGATCGCCCTTGGCGTAATCGGCGAGCACGCGCGTCAGGATCTGGTCAGCCTCGCGGCCGAGCCGCATCAATTCCACCTCATCTTCGCAAGAGCGGATGGCGTTGAGCAGCTCCAGCAATTCGTCGAGGCCCGACATGGCGCGCCGGCGCCGGTTGGCGCTCTCGCGGCCGAGCAAGGCGGCGCCGCCGGTGCCCACGGCCGAGAGCGCCATGGCGCCGATATAGAACCAGTCGCCATAGCGATCGAAGAAGGTCTCCTGCTCGCCGTCGATATAGGCGGCAGCGCCCGAATGGACCGGCAGGGGCGCGTCCTTGTCGGTCGAGGGCGTCTCCAGCGCCTGCACGGCCGGCAGTTCCGAGGCCAAGGTCAGACGCAGGCCCAGGATATCCTTGGTCAGTTCGCCGACGAGATTGTCGTCGAGGCTCTGCGCCGCGACGAGGCGCGAGGTGATCGAGATGGTCTGCAGGCTCTCGGCCGGGCGCGGCGGGTCGCCGCCCAAGGCCCCGCGCACGATCTCGCCGGATTCGATCGCGCGGTAATGGGCCGCCAGCGCATCGGCCTCGCGGACCGGGATCAGCACAGGATCGTTACCCCACGCCTCGCGCAGGCGGCGCAGGCCGTCATTATTGGTGTGGGAGCCGACCGAGCTGATCGAGAAGAAGACGTCGATGCGCTTCTCCTTGGCCGCCGGCACGATCTCCTCCTGACTCAGGCCGACGATCTCGACCTCCTCGGGCCGGACCTCGTATTGTGCCAGCACCCGCTTCAGCAGGGTGAGATTACCGGCCGGATTGCGGGACACGCCGATCCTGCGTCCGCGCAATTCGGCGATGCGGCCGATCGCCGTGTCGGCCCGGGTGATGAAGAAGGGGAAGGTCCGCCGCGTGATCAGGACCGTGTCGGCGGTCGAGGGCATGGCGATATCGGCGCGCAGCATGGCGAGATCGGCCTGGCCGGCATCGATCCGCTTGGCGCTGTCCTCAGAGCCCTCCGTCAGGACGAGGCGCAGGCGTACCGAGGCCTTGTCGCGGTTGAGGCCCTGCACGAAGGCGGCAGCCATGCGGGCATCCTCGGAGCCGAGCGGCCCGACCGCAAGGCGCAGGGTCCGCGGCTGGCCGATATAGTAGAACGCCGCCACGACGAGGCCGGAAACGGCGAGCAGCCCCGCCGTGATCGCCAGCCCGCGCCTGCCCATGCCAAGCCGGATCAATCAACGCCCCCTCTCTTCGCCCCGCGCAAGCATGGCTTCCTTCGACATCATGTCGCAAGTACGGCATGCACGCGCGAACAGACCGTGCTAAACGCCGGGCCATGTCCAATGGTTCGCCCTTCCTGATCAAGATCTGCGGCCTCTCCACCCCCGAGACGCTGGAGGCTGCGCTCGCGGCCGGCGCGGACATGATCGGGCTGAACTTTCATCCGAAGAGCCCGCGCTACGTCACGCTGGAGCGCGCCAGGGAACTGGCCGGGATCGCGCGCGGCAAGACGCAGGTCGTCGCGCTCGTCGTCGACTGGAGCGACCAGCAGGCGACCGAGCTTGCCGAGGCTCTCGAGCCGGACTGGTTCCAGTTCCATGGCCGCGAGACGCCCGAGCGGACCGCGGCGCTTCGCCGTGCCGTCAGCCGGCCGGTGATGAAGGCGCTCGGCATCGCCACGGCCGACGACCTCAAGGCCGTCTCGACCTATCGCGATGCCGCCGATCTCATCCTGCTCGACGCCAAGCCGCCGAAGGATGCGGCCTTCCCCGGCGGGCATGGCAAACCCTTCGACTGGAGCCTGCTGGGCGGTCTCGACCCCTCGCAGCGCTTCATGCTATCGGGCGGGCTCGATCCGGCGAATGTCGTGGGAGCCATCGGGATCACCAGGCCGGCGGGCGTCGATGTCTCATCGGGCGTCGAAAGCGCGCCGGGGGTCAAGGACCCCGCCCGGATCGCGGAATTCATCGCATCGGCCCGCAAGGCCGCCGCGGCACTGCAAGAAGGTTTGTCGGCATGAACGCCCCCTCCAGCCCGAACAGCTATCGCAACGGCCCGGACGAGAACGGCCGCTTCGGCCTGTTCGGCGGCCGCTTCGTCGCGGAAACGCTGATGCCGCTGATCCTGGAGCTGGAAGAGGCCTATAACGCCGCCAAGGCCGACCCGGCCTACCACGCCGAGATGACCAGCGGCCTGAAGCATTATGTCGGCCGGCCCTCGCCGCTCTATCTCGCGGAACGGCTGACGGAGCATTTCAACGGCGCCAGGATCTACCTGAAGCGCGAGGAGCTGAACCATACCGGCTCCCACAAGGTGAACAACGTGCTCGGCCAGATCCTGCTGGCGCGGCGCATGGGCAAGAAGCGCATCATCGCCGAGACCGGCGCCGGTCAGCATGGCGTCGCGACCGCGACGCTCTGCGCGCGCTATGGCCTCGAATGCATCGTCTACATGGGCGCGGTCGACGTCGCCCGACAGGCGCCCAACGTCTTCCGCATGCAGATGCTCGGCGCCACCGTCGTACCGGTCGAATCCGGTACCAAGACGCTGAAGGACGCGATGAACGAGGCGCTGCGCGACTGGGTGACCAATGTCGCGACGACCTTCTACTGCATCGGCACGGTCGCCGGCCCCCATCCTTATCCGGCGATGGTGCGCGATTTCCAGTCGATCATCGGCAAGGAGACCCGCGAGCAGATGCAGGAGGCCGAAGGCCGCCTGCCGGATTCGCTCGTCGCCTGCATCGGCGGCGGCTCGAACGCGATGGGGCTGTTCCACCCTTTCCTCGACGATCCCTCCGTCGAGATCTACGGTGTGGAAGCCGCCGGCCACGGCATCCCGAGCGGGCTGCATGCGGCCTCGCTCACCGGCGGGCGCCCCGGTGTGTTGCACGGCAACCGCACCTTCCTGCTGATGGACGATGACGGGCAGATCAAGGACGCCCATTCGATCTCGGCCGGGCTCGACTATCCCGGCATCGGCCCGGAGCATTCCTGGCTGCACGATGTCGGCCGGGCGACCTATCTCTCGGCCACCGACGAGGAGGCGCTCGAGGCGTTCCAGCTCATCTCAAGGTTGGAAGGTATCATTCCGGCCCTGGAGTCAGCGCATGCGCTCGCCCGCGTCGCCGATCTCGCCCCGAAGAAGCCGAAGGACCATCTGATGGTGGTCAACCTCTCCGGCCGCGGCGACAAGGACATCCCGCAGGTCGCGGAGATTCTGGCGGCGCGCTGACGCGGCCGGCCTCGTCCAAAGTTCTAGGCGCGGCCCCTCGACTCCCGCTACGTCAACTACCAGCATAGGTTGTTCCCGGCGCAGCCGCGCCGGGCATTGTCGCGTGGAGCGGGACCGGGGCCAGTGGGGGGCAGCGGTAACGACGACAGTCCGATCGAGGTCGGGCCCGGCTCAGCCGGCCTGCCGGTCGAACTCGCCTTCCTGACCCGGCATGGCCTGCCGCCCTCATTCCTCGCAGGCGTGGCCGCGGCATCCCGGCGTAACCGCACCGAACCGCTCCGTGAAGCGATCGCACGCGGCCTGATCGACGAAACCCGCTTTTACAGGGCGCTGGCCGCCGAGATGGGACTGGCCTTCGTGGCGCAACCTCCCCCACTCAGACCCGGCGGCAGGCACGAAGCCATCCTGCGCCAGAGCATCGCCCCGACCGACGGCGACGCGCGCTTCCGCTTCATCCTGGCGCCCGAGGGGCCGGCACTGCGACATATGATCGAGGCCGGGCCGCGCAACCGCAACGATATCGCGGTGACGACCCCACACCGCTTCGCCGACGCCCTGCGCCACAGCAATGCCGGCGCGCTGGCCGAGCACGCGGCCGGGCTCGACTCCGCCGGGCTCGCGCGCGACAGCGCCCGCACCGGCGCGAGCCGGGGGCAGGTGATCGCCGGCGGCCTGGGCGTCGCGATTGCCGCGATCGGCGGCGCCTTCGCGCCGCTCGAAACCTTCTTCGGGCTCGCGCTGCTGCTCGGCCCGTTCTTCCTCGGCCTGATCCTGCTGCGGCTGGCGGCCTCGATCGAGCGTTCGGCGCCAGATCTCTGGCGCAGCCATCGCTGGCGGATCGACGATGCCCGCCTGCCCGTCTACACGGTCGCCGTGCCGCTCTATCGCGAGCTTGCCGTGCTCACGCAACTGACCGATGCGCTCGGCGCGCTCGACTATCCGCCGGCCAAGCTCGATATCCGCCTGCTGATCGAAACCGACGATCAGGCCATGCGCGACGCGCTGGCGCAGAGGGCGCTGCCACCGCATTTCTCCGTGACCGTCGTTCCGCCCGGCTTTCCGCGCACCAAGCCGCGCGCGCTGAACCTTGCCCTGCTCGAAGCGCGCGGCGCGTTCTTCACGATCTTCGATGCCGAGGATATTCCTGATCCGCAGCAACTGCGGATGGCGGCGGCGCGCTTCCTCGGCGGCCCGAAGGAACTCGGCTGCCTGCAGGCGAGGCTCGTGATCGACCATGACGACGAAGGCGTGCTGCCTGCCTTGTTCGCGCTGGAATATGCCGGGCTGTTCGAAGTTCTGAATCCCGGACTGCTGCAGTTCCAGTTGCCGATCATGCTGGGCGGAACCTCGAACCATTTCCGGACGGAAGCCCTGCGCGCTGTGGGCGGCTGGGACGCCTGGAACGTGACCGAGGATGCCGATCTCGGCTTTCGGCTGGTGCGTGCCGGCTATCGGATCGGCGATCTGCCCTCCAACACGCGCGAGGAGGCGCCGGTCTCGATTCCTGCCTGGCTCAAGCAACGTTCGCGCTGGATCAAGGGCTATATCCAGACCCTGGTGACGCATTCGCGCGCGCCGGTGCGTCTGGCGCGCGAGGCGGGGCTGGCCGCGACATTCGCCTTCCTGTCGCTCGCCTTCGGCACCGTCGCGACGGCCCTCGGCTATCCCGCCTTCGCCGTCGCCGCCCTGATCGCCTGCTGGAACGGCTCCCTGTTCGAACCGGTGGGGACGCTTGCCACGGCGACCTCGATCATCGCGCTCGGTGTCTGGCTGCTCGGCAGCATCGCCCTGTTCGTGCCGCCGATCGTCGGCGCATTGCGCGGTGGTTCGCCGGGGCTGCTCCTGCTCGTACCCCTGCTCCCGCTCTATTACGCGCTCATCTCGGTCGCCGCCTGGATTGCCTTCTACGAATATCTCAGGCGCCCCTTCGCCTGGAACAAGACCGAGCATGGGCTCGCGCGCCGACGCCCTACCGGAACATTCTAGATGGTTGCTCCAGCGTCAGATCTTCCTCGCAGCGGATTCCGCTTCTGCGAGGTTGCTCTAGGAGTGGCGCAGCCATTCCGCCGCCGCCTGCGCCGGAGGCTGCTCGATATTGAAGGCGCCGACGAACTGGCCGTCCTTGCCCATCAGATAGACCAGCGCGGTATGGTCCATCGTGTAGTCGCCATCCTTGAGCGGGACCTTCTTCGAATAGGCGCGATAGGCCTTGATGACGGCGTCGATGGCCTGGCGATCGCCGCTCAGGCCGACGATGCGCGGATCGAAGGAGCCGAGATAGCTCTTCATCACGTCGGGCGTATCGCGCTCGGGATCGACCGTGATGAACAGGGCCTTCAGGCCCTTCGCCTTGGCGCTGTCCCCAGCCGCGCGCAGGGCCTCCGAAATCTCGAACAGTTTCGTCGGGCAGATGTCCGGGCAATGGGTGAAACCGAAGAAGACCAGGAAGGGCGAACCCTTCAGGTCGGTGTCGGAGAACGGCTTGCCCTCCTGCGTCGTCAGCGTGAACGGGCCGCCGACGCTGGCCGTGCCGCTGCCGCCGCCGCCCTGCCGGCCGGGCGAGAAGGTCAGGATCGCGGCTGCGGCGAGCGCGAGCGCCCCGGCGAGGAAGACGACGAGGGGCAGGACGAGACGGCGGTTCACGCAGGTATTCCCGGGCAGGCGGCAGCAGCCGCTAGACAGCGATTTTTCCAGGCATCGGCAGGATCCGAAAACCGGTTCCCACTCTTCGGACCGATGCCTAGAAGCATGCGACGATGGCGGCGATCAGACCGTCGGTGAAGAGGCGGTCGCCTTCGCGCCACCAGAGCAGCAGGCCGGTGAGGAACAGGGCGAAGAAGCCTCCGCCGATCAGCATAAGGCCAAGACGGCTCGAAGAGCCGGCCTCCGTCTGCGCTGTCTCGTCTGCCTGCGACATAGGCACATCCTATCGCCGGATCGCGCCGTCCGAAAGCGGGCGGCGTGACGCAGGGGCCTCACGATGCAGCGATGCGCCCCGAGTTGGGCGCATCGCCGATTTTCCGCTCATGCCGGTATCCGGCGGCTCACTTCACCGGGAAGGTCAGCGGCGAATAATCCGTCACAGGGCGCTTGATCCAGTCATTGCCCGGCGCCGCCGCTTCCGTCCGCTTCTGGCCTTCGTGGAGGCGCAAAGCCGCAGCCGGATAGTCCATGGTCAGGACGGTGCCGTCGCGGACGACGAGCTTGCCGTCGACATAGACGCGGTCGACGGCGCGTTCGGCGGCCGCATAGACCATGCTGCGAATGGGGTCGCGACGTGGCTGCATCATCGGATGCTTGAGGTCGACCAGGACGAGGTCGGCCTTGCAGCCGGCTTCCAGGCGCCCGATGTCGTCGCGGCCGAGTGCGGTGGCGCCGGCCGTGGTTGCGGCCTCGAAGATGTCGGTGGTGGTCAGCGTGCGCGGGTTCTCCGCCATCATGCGGGCGACATAGCCGACATGGCGCATCTCCTCGAGCATGTTGTGCGGGTAGGTGTCGGTGCCCATGCCGATGCGGACGCCGGCGCGGCGATAGCGGCCGAAATCGTCGAGCGCGATGCCGCGGCGCATGAAGACCGTAGGGCAATGTGCGACCATCGTATCGGTCTCGGCCAAGAGCGCGAGATCGCGGCGGCTGTGCCAGCCGACTCGCGGGTAGTCGTCGAGGAAGATGCCGTGGCCGACGATGCTGGTCGAGCCGAGCACGCCGAGCTTCTCCAGCCACTGGATCGGGGTCACGCCATGGCGGCGGGTGATCTCGTGGAACTCGACCGTCGACTGGGCCGCATGGATTTGCCAGGGCAGGCGGCGACGCTTCGCTTCGGCATGGCTGTCCTTGATCAGGCCTTCGCTGCAGGTGTCGATCTGCGCCGGGCAGACCATGCCGAAGAGCCGGCCGGACGGGTGCTTCTGCGCCTGCTCGATAACGTCGAAGGCGGTCTCCATGGCCGCCTCGCCAGCCTTCTCGTCCCATTCATATTCGACCACATGGCCGTTCTTCGTGTACCAGCGGGCCGAGCGGAACATCGGCGAGACGCAGACGCGCAGGCCGCTATTGGCGGCAAGATCGATCCAGCCGGGATGGGCGACCGAGAGATCGGCGAGCGTGGTGACGCCGGAAAGCAGCAGTTCGGAATAGGCGACCTGCACGCAATCCGGCACCGTCTCGGCATCGGGCCGCAGGATCGGCATGAACTCGTAGAGCGAGGAATTGTAGAGCGCGGGTGAGCCGAGTTCATCGAGGAAGCCCTTGTTCAGCGCCTCGCTCGAGGGATGCGAGTGGATATTGACGAGGCCGGGCATGACCATGCGCCCGCTGCCATCGACGGTCTCGTCGGCCTGCCCTTCGTAGCGGGGTCCTACATAAAGCAGCGTGCCGTCCTCGAAGGCGACATCGGCGCCATGCAGATAGACATGCCGAGATGCTTCCGCATCCCAGGCGACAACGACTTCGGCGTTCTTGATGACCGTGATCGTCATGACATTTCCTCCCTAGCTAGCCAGACATAGAAAAAAGCGCCGCGTGGCCTGGGGCCACGCGGCGCTGGAAAAGCTCAGCGCTTCAGCTTGAGGTCGAGCCCTTTGTAGAGGCCCGCTCCGTAGAGACCGTGGGCGCGCGCGCCTTCGACGCGGTCGGTCGCGACGACCCAGAGCGGCTGCGAGACCAGGGGCACCCAGACATTCGCCTCGGTGAGCTGGGTCTGGACCTCGGCCAGGGCCTGCTTGCGCTTGTCCGCATCGGTGGCCATCGACGCAGCCTTGAGCAGCTCGTCGGTCTTGGGGTCCTTCCAGTTCATCCGGTTAGGGGTCGGAGCCTGCTGGCTGCGGAAATAGAGGCTCATCGCCTCCGTCGCCGTCACATAGGGATAGGACATCAGGAAGGCGTCGAATTCCTGCGTCGCCAGCTTGCCCCAGGCGACGGTGGCGTCCCAGAGCTGGATCTTCATGTCGATGCCAACCTTGCGCAGATCCGCCTGCATCGCCTCGGCAATCCGCGGGTTCGAGTCGTTGCGGATTCCATAGACGGTGAAGGTCGCCTTCTGGCCGTCCTTCTCGCGAATGCCGTCGCTGCCCGGCTTCCAGCCGGCCGCGTCGAGCAGCTTGGCGGCGCCGGCCGGGTCATATTTCGGCATCTTGTCGGCCGAGGACTTGTCGTAGTCGACCACCGCAGGGTTCAGCAGCGAAGGCAGGGTCTGCCCCTTGCCGAAGAAGATCGCCTTGGCGATCGCCTCCTTGTTGGTCGCCATGTTCGCGGCCTCGCGAATGGCCTTGTCGCTCGCCACGGGCTTGTCGACCTTGAAGCCCATGAAGACGTCGTAGATGTAGTTCTCCTGCCGCTGCACGGTCATGCCGGGGATGCGCTGCATCGTGTCGAGCGCGATATAGGGCATGTAATAGGTCACGTCGGCCTGCTTGGCCTGGATCGCGGCCATCAGCGTGTTCGACTCGGGGATGACCTTCCAGACGATCTCGTCGATCTGCGGCTTCGGGTCCTTGTAGATCGGCGGGCCCCACGAATAATGCGGGTTCTTCTTGAGCACGAGCTCCTGGCGCGGGGTCCATTTCGACCAGCAATAGGGGCCGGTGCCGTTGAAGCCCTGGACGCCGAAATTGGGGCCGAGCTTCTCGACGATCGCCTTGTCGACCACCGAGGCAAAGGACAGGGCGAGCTGGAACATCAGATCGCTGTAGGGCTCCTTGAGCTCATAGATCAGCGTGGAATCGCCATCGGCGCGGATGTCCTTGACCGGGCCGCCGCGGAAGGAGACCGGCGACTTGTTGGCCGGGTCGGTCCAGCGCTTCAGCGAGTAGACGACGTCGTCGATCGTCATCGGCCGGCCGTCGCAGAACTTCACGTCCTTGCGGATCTTGAAGGTGTAGGTCGTGCCTTCGGGCGAGACCGTCCAGCTCTCGGCGAGGCCGGGCTTGATCGTCTTCATGTCGAAATCGACCGTCACCAGCGTGTCGGCCAGCATGTACATGACCTCGGCCGCCGCGGTCGCGGTGGTGCGGATCGGGTCGTAGTTGTCGGCATCGATGACGCGCAGGATCGAGAGCGGCGCCTTCTGCTGGGCGACCGCGGGCACGGCCGCGAAAGACGCGGCGGCCGCGCCGGCGAGAAGCAGAGTTGAGAGTTTCAGCATCGAACAAATCCCCTTTTTGACGCTTCTTGGTTGATATCGACTGCTATTTGCGCAGCTTCGGATCGAGGGCGTCCCGCAGGGAATCGCCGAGCACGTTGAAGGCGAGCACGACCGCGAAGATCACCAGGCTCGGCAGGACCGAGACATGCGGCGCGAAGAACAGGAAGTTGCGGCCATCCGCCGCCATGGCCCCGAGTTCCGCCGTCGGCGGCTGGGCGCCCAGCCCGAGGAAGGACAGGGCCGCGCCGAGCAGGATGACCTGGCCGAAGCGCAAGGTGACGAAGACGAAGATCGCCGAGAGGCAATTCGGCAGGACATAGCGAATGATGATGCGCAGGTCGCTCAGGCCGAGCGAGCGAGCCGCCTCGATATAGCCCTGTTGCAGCACGACCAGCGCCGAGCCGCGCACCACGCGCGCCATCAGCGGTACGGTCGCGATCGAGAGCGCGATGATCACCGCCGGCAGGCCCGGGCCGAAGATCGCGGCGATGGCGAGACCGAACAGGATCGCCGGGAACGACAGGAGGACGTCCATGAAGCGCATCAGCACGCCTGACGCCTTTGGATAATAGGCGGCAGCGAAGCCGATGACGCCGCCGATCGTGCAGCCGAAGGCGACGGAGGCGAGGCCCATCAGCAAGCTCGTGCGCAGGCCGAAGAGCAGGCGCGTGATCATGCTGCGCCCCTGCCCGTCGGTGCCGAGCAGGCCCATCTCGCCCGGCGGCTTCAGCGTGTTGGCGAGATCGTTGCCGAAGGGATCGGTCGGCGCGAGCCAGGGGGCGAAGGTCGCGCCGAGCACGGCGAGGACGACGAGCGCCAGCGCGACGCAGGAGCCGACATCGGACAGCAGCATCCGCAGCACGGTCTTGCGGCGGACGGGCGCGGCCGCGGCGACGCTCACCGCGGCCTCGACCGTCCTGGCGCCTGGCTGGAACGCATCGCGTTCGAGCTTCATGGGAGAGCTCATCAGGTGCCCCTCACGCGCGGATCGAGCACGGCATAGAGGACATCCACCGCGAGATTGACCAGGATGAAGCCAAGCGAGAGCATGATGATCGTGCCCTGCGCCATCGGCAGGTCACTCGACAGGATGGCGCCGACCGCGAGCCGGCCAATGCCCGGCCACGAGAACACAGTCTCGGTGACGACGGCACCGCCGAGCAGGAAGCCAATCTGCAGGCCGATCAGCGTGACGACCGGGACCAGCGCATTGCGCAAGGTGTGACGGAGCACGACCCTGCTCTCACTGAGCCCCTTGGCGCGGGCGGTGCGGACATGGTCGGCGCCAAGCTCGTCGAGCACCGAGGTGCGGGTCATGCGCGCGACCGGGCCGACGAAGACCCCGCCCAGCGTGATCGCCGGCAGAATGATCCCCTGGATGCCCTCCCAGGTCCAGAGCGGGCCGGTGCGGCCGGTGAAGGGCAGGATCGGATAGTAGAAGCCGAAGAGCCAGATCAGCCCGAGGCCGAGGAAGAAGACCGGCAGCGACACACCGGCAACCGAGACCGCCATGATCGCGCGGTCGATCAGCGAGCCCCGGTAATAGGCGCCGACGGTGCCGAGGAACATGCCGAGCGGGATCGCCCAGACCAGCGAAGCCAGCATCAGCTCCAGCGTCGGGCCGATGGTGTTGCCCAGCTCCTGCGTCACCGGGACGTTGTTGATGATGGAGACGCCGAGATCGCCCTGCGCGAGGCGCCCGATATAGATCGCGAACTGCTTCCAGAGCGGCTGGTCGAGCCCGAGCTCCTGGCGGATGGCCTGGACGACGTCCTGCGTCGCGGTCGGCCCGGCGCGGACCTGCGCGGGATCGGTCGGCACGACCTGCATCAACAGGAAGCCGATCAGCAGCACGCCGAGCAGGACCGGCAGGACCAGCAGCAGCCTTTGCAGCGTATGTTTGAGCATCGCGGAGGCCCCGACCTATTGCGCGGCAGCCGTGAATTGACCGTGCCGGTCGAAGACGACCTCGCCGCCGAGCAGGGTCAGGTCGCAGCGCACGTCGTTCTCGACCTCGCCAACGGGGATCGCGAAGATGTCGTGCGAGAGCACGGCGATATCGGCGAGTTGGCCCGGCACCAGCCGGCCGAGCTTGTCCTCGGCGAACTGGGTATAGGCGCCGAGCAAGGTATAGGCATGCACCGCCTCCTCCATGCTCAGCTTCTCGGCGCCGCCGATCTCGGTATGACGCTTGGTCTGGCGGGTGACCATCGTGAAGAGGTTCTTGAACGGGTCGGTGGCGCAGACCGGGGCGTCCGAGCTCGCCGCAGCGTGCAGGCCGCCATCGAGCCATTTGCGCATGGGATAGGAGGCGCCGGCGCGCTCCTCGCCGAGATTGATCACATAGAGATCGCCGAACTCGTAGATGAAGGCCGGCTGCGGCACCGGGTCGATGCCGGCAGCGGCCATGCGGGCGAGCTGGCCGTCGGTCAGGAAGCCGCAATGCTCGATGCGATGGCGGCGGCCCCTGATCGGATGCTCGGGGCTGTCGGCCTTCTCGATGCCGGAGAGCACCTGCTCGATCGCCGCGTCGCCGATGGCATGGATCGCGAGCTGGTAGCCGAGCTCGTGGTAGTGCCGGAGATAGCGATGCATGTCGGAATCGGAATAGATGAAGATGCCGCGATTATCGGGATCGCCGACGAGGTAGGGCTCGCTCATCGCGGCGGTCAGACCGCCGGCACTACCGTCGCCGAAGACCTTCATCGCGCCGTAGCGCAGGAGGCCGGTTTCGCGGCCGAAACGGTAGCCGGCCGCGTGGGCCTCGTCACCGATCCCATCCGCATTCCCGTAGATGCAGACCCAGGTGCGGACCGGCAGCGTCCCGGCGCGCGCGACCGCCTCGTAAGCCTCGATCTCGGCCATGCCGGCGCCCATGCCGACGCCGGCATCCATCACGCTGGTGAAGCCCTGCGCCAGCATGTAGTGACCGGCCTTCTCGATCGCAGCCTTCAGCTCCGCCTGGCTCGGCTTCGGCATCGCCTGGACGATCAGCCGCATCGCGCTTTCGGCCAGCAGGCCGGTGAGCTTGTTGTCGCGGCGTTCAATCAGGCCGCCATCGGGGCTCGGCGTGTTGTGGCCGATGCCGGCCGCCGCCATGGCGCGGCCGTTGACGACGCCGACATGGCCGCAGGTGCGCTTGATATAGACGGGGTTGTCGGGCGCGACGCGGTCGAGCTCCTCGGCGGTGGGGTGGCGGGCCTCGGCGAGTTCGTTATGGTCGTAGCCGCGGCCGGTGACCCATTCGCCGGGCTTCTTGCCCTTAACGGCAGCAGCGATGCGACGCAGGATCTCGTCGATGCTGTTGACGCCTTCCTCGGGGCGCAGATTGACCTCGCTCATGGCGAGACCGAGCGGCAGCAGATGCATATGCGCGTCGTTGAGGCCGGGAATCGCGACGCGGCCGGCGAGGTCGACAACCCTCGTCGCGGGCCCCTGCAGGGCGACGATCTCGGCGGCCGGGCCGGCCGCCAGCACCTTGCCATCTCCGATCGCGAGGGCTTCGACGAAGCCTTCCGCCAAGCCGCAGAAGATGCGGCCATTCAACAAAACGGTCTCGGCTTGCGTCATCGGCCCGGATTACCCTGCTTTCCCTGTTGAATTCTCGTCACGAGGCATTGGCGCGGCGATAGTCTTCGGCAAGCATCTCCCGTGCCATGCACGCGACGACGCGCGTTCATGCAGCCCTGTCGTATCGAATGGGGGATTTAGTCTGGGCGGTGAGCTTTGAACGCGAAAACTATGCCACTCCGCCGGTTCCCCATGACACTATTTTCTTATTGGCTTTCCGCCAGCATTGCTCAGAATATTGAACATGGCAAGGGCCGCCGAGCAGCCGGCCCCTGCATGACGCGCAGGAAAAACAAGGCGCGCGGAAGAGGGAAATGGAACGGCCATGAGCTTTGACGTCGGCGGAAGGCTGAAGGAAATCAGAGTCGCAGCCGGGCTTTCCCAGCGCGAACTCGCAGCGCGATCCGGCGTGACCCATAGCCTGATCTCGCTGATCGAGCAGAACCGGAACAGTCCCTCTGTCGCGTCGCTGCGCAAGATTCTCGGCGGCATCCCGATGACGATGGTGAGTTTTTTTGACGAGGAACGGACGCCGCGGGACAAGGTGTTCTTCGAGGCCTCGGACCTGCTCGACCTGACCTCGCGCCTGCACCAGGTCAATGGCGGCGAGAGCCGCGGCCAGATGTCCTTCCGCCAGGTCGGCGACGCCCAGGCCCACAACCTGCAGATCCTGCACGAATCCTACGATCCCGGCGCCGATACCGGCGCCGCCATGCTCAAGCACGAATCCCATGAGGGCGGGGTGGTGCTGTCGGGCGAGCTCGAGATCACCGTCGGCGATCAGGTCAAGGTGCTGAAACCGGGCGATGCCTATCTCTTCGACAGCCGCATCCCGCATCGCTACCGCAATATCGGGACGGAACGCTGCATCGTGGTCAGCGCCTGCACGCCGCCTTATCTTTGAACGGTCACGGCGCGGCCCTGCGATGCCAACTTAGAATCTATTTAAATTATTGATATTATTTGATTTTTACACCGCAACCGAGTAAGCGTCGCCTCTCATCAGAGGTCATGATGCACGCCAGTTCCAGCCCCGTACAGAAATCTGCCACGAGCCTGGAGCTGTTCTCGCGCAATCTCTCGCTCTCCGCCGGCACCTTCCTGATCCAGGAAGGCGAGCGGATCGTCGGCCCGATGCGGCCGGGCTTGAAGGTCGCTGTCATGCTCGAAGGCCGGCAGGCGCTGGAGCTCGACGATCGCCCGGCCGTGCTGCTGGACGGGCCGACCGTCCTCGTCGCCGCCAATGGCGGCGAGCATATGCAGCAGCGCACCGGCCTCGCCGATGGCGCGCTGCGCTGCGCGCTGATGCAGTTCGATTTCGATTTCGTCGCACGTGAGTTCGGGGCGGATGTCGCCAAGGCCGCGCGCCTCGCCTGCTCCGACGATGCCGGCTTCTGGGTGCGCCCGGCCGATGCGCCGATCCGCTCGCTCGCGCTGCAGATGGCGGAATGCCCGGTCGGCGAAGCGCTGCGCCCGCTCTACCTCGCCGGCAAGGCGCTGGAGCTCGGCGCGCTGGTGCTCGACCGCATGCTTGGAGAGCGGCCCGTCCGCCCGGCCCGGCTCAGCCCGCGCCTGCGCGAGCAGGTCCATGCCGCGCGCGACCGCCTGCTCGAAACCTTGCAGGAGCCTCTGAGCCTGGCGGAGCTCGCGCGCGAAAGCGGGCTCAACCCGACCAAGCTCACCTCCGCGTTCCGCACCGAGTTCGGCGCCAGCGTCTTCGAGTACCTGCAGGAGCAGCGCCTGCAGCAAGCCTATGCGCTGATCGCGAGCGGGGAAGCCAGCGTCGCGGTCGCCGCTTTCCAGGTCGGCTACAGCCCGGCGCATTTTTCCGGGCTGTTCCGTAAGCGTTTCGGCATCGCGCCCAGCGCCCTGCGCTGATTCACGCCTTGAATCCGCCCTGCCGTTCTTGCTTGGACGCGTTCGAAACGCGACCGAAAGAAATACTGCCGCGATCGAAAGCCAAGCGCGTTGCCGGCCTGGCAGCCTTCCTGAAAGAACCCCGCAGACGAGGGCGCGCAGGCGCCAGGGGCAGGAATATAGGCATGATCGGGATCAACGGCAGCAATCGCGCAATGTGGCAGGCCGGCGTGGCATTGGCCGCGCTCGTCGCCGGCGGAGCAGGCACGGCGCTGGCACAAGGCGCCCAGGCACAGCCCGCGGGCACCGCGATCGGCCTCGATACGATCGAGGTCCAGGGCGAGCGCGCCAGCGGCCCGGTCAACGGCTATGTCGCGCGCCGCAGCGACACCGCGACCAAGACCGACACGCCGATCATGGAGACGCCGCAGTCGGTCACCGTCGTCACCCGCGACCAGATGGACGACCAGGGTGCGCAGAATGTCAGCCAGGCGCTGCGCTACACCGCTGGCGTGCTCGGCGAGACCCGCCTCTCGATGGGGCGCTATGACAGCGTCTTCATCCGCGGCTTCGGCGGCTCGGGCGGCACGGCCGGCTTCGTCAACAATCTCGACGGCCTGCGCTACCAGCGCGGCATCAACTTCTTGGTACCGACCTACGAGTCCTGGGGGCTGGAGCGGGTCGAGGTGCTGCGCGGCCCGTCCTCGGTGGTGTTCGGGCAGGTCAAGCCCGGCGGCATCGTCAACATGGTCAGCAAGCGGCCGAAGGAGGAGCGCCACGGCGAGGTACAGCTCCAGTTCGGCAGCCATGAGCGCGCCCAGATGGCCTTCGATTTCGGCGGGCCGATCGATCCGCAGAAGACCTGGCTCTACCGCGTCGTCGGCCTCGGCCGGGCGGCCGACACGCAGGTCGACTATACCCGCGAGGAGCGCATCTTCATCGCGCCCTCGCTGACCTACCGGCCGAACGGCGCGACGAGCTTCACCCTGATGGCCTCGTTCCAGCGCGACCCGGAGACCGGCTTCTACGGCTTCATCCCGGCGGTCGGCACCGTGCTGCCGAGCCGCGCCGGCCGCATCCGCAGCGAATTCTTCCCGGGCGAGCCGCGTTTCGAGGGCTATAGCCGCAACCAGGCCAATCTCGGCTATGCCTTCGAGCACCGCTTCAACGACATCTTCACCTTCCGCCAGAACGTCCGCATCTCCGACCTGGAATCGCGCAACCGCACCGTCGCGGTCGGCGGCATCGCGGCCGACCAGAAGACGCTGACGCGCCGGGCCACGATCTCGAACGAGCATGCCCGCACGGCCGGCATCGACAACCAGATCCAGGCCGATTTCCGCACCGGACCGCTGACCCACAAGGTCCTGTTTGGCGTCGACGGCTACTGGACCGATGCCAAGGCCGCGACCGGCGCCGGCGGCACGGTGCAGTCGCTCGACTTCACCAACCCGATCTACGGGCGCCTGCCCTTCGTGCTGCCGGCCGTGCCGCGCACCACCCAGACCACCGCGCAGTACGGCATCTATCTGCAGGATCAGATCAAGCTCGACCGCCTCTCGCTGCTCGTCGGCGGTCGTTTCGACCGGGCCGAGGCCCGCACCCGCGCGCTGAGCACCGGCATCCTGACCAAGCAGGACGATACGGCGCGCACCGGGCGCGTCGCGCTGATGTACAATTTCGACAACGGCTTCGCGCCCTATGCCAGCTACTCGACCTCGTTCGAGCCGCAAGCCGGTACGGCCTTCGGCGGCACGCCGTTCAAGCCGACCGAAGGCGAGCAGTACGAGGCCGGCTTCAAATACGAACTGCCGGGCACCACGGCCTTCCTGCAGGCCTCGATCTACCAGTTGACCCAGACCAACGTTCCGACGGCCGACCTTGCTCACCCGACCTTCCAGATCCAGACCGGCGAGATTCGCGCCCGCGGCGTCGAGGTCGAGGCGCGCGCGACCGTGTTCGACAATCTCGATCTCGTCGCGGCCTATACCTATACCGATGCCGAGGTGACCAAGAGTGGCGGCGTCGACCTCGGCAAGCGCCCGCCGGTGGTGCCGCGCCACACCGCCGCGCTCTGGGGACATTACACCTTCCGGACGGGCGTGCTCTCGGGCCTCGGTCTCGGCGCGGGCGTGCGTTATGTCGGCGGCGGCGCCGGCGATCCCGGCAACACCTTCTCGACGCCGGCCTACACGCTTGTCGATGCCGCGATCAGCTACGATCTGGCGGCGGCCAGCCCGGCGCTCAAGGGCTGGAAGGTCCAGGTCAACGCCCAGAACCTGTTCGACAAGGAGTATATCTCCGGCTGCTACGGCACGACGCAGTGCTCCTTCGGCCTGCGCCGCACGGTCCTCGCGACGCTGTCCTATCGCTGGTGAGGTCGCCGATGCAGCCGGAAAACCGTCCCGACATCGGCCTCGCTCCCGTCACGCTGCCGCAGGCCTGGCAGCGCGACTTCGAGGCGCGGGACGGGTCGCGCTACCGGCTGCTGATCTCCGTGCCGGATTGCCCCGCTCCGGCACGCGGCTTTCCCTGCCTCGTGCTGGTCGACGGCCATGCCCTGTTCCCGGTGGCCGCCACAGCCGCCCGCCTGCAGGCGCAACGTCCCGAGGCGACCGGTGTCGGCCCTGCCGTCGTGATCGGGATCGGCTATCCCAATGAGCGGCCCTTCGATGCCGAGCGGCGCCAGCGCGACCTGCTGCCGGTCCCCGGCGGGGCCGATCGCTTTCTTGACATGATCGTCGACGAGGTGCTGCCGGCTGTCGCCGAGATCGCTCCGCTCGATCCGGCACGGCGCGCGCTTGCCGGCCATTCCTATGGCGGGCTGTTCGTGCTGCACACCTTGTTCACCCGGCCCGGCCTGTTCGAGTCCCTCGTCGCCGGCAGCCCCTCGATCTGGTGGCAGGACCGCGCCATTCTTACGAGCGAGGAAGCCTTCCGGCGTGGCGGCTCCGGCCCTGCCGGGCGGCTTCTGATCACGGTCGGCAGCCACGAGCAGGCCCCCACGCTCGCCGTCACCCCGCAACGTGCCGAACGGCTCGCGCAGGCGCGGATGCGCGACAATGCCGCCGAGATGGCCGAGCGCCTGGCTGCCTCAGGCCACGTCGCCTGCGACTTCACCGAATTTCCCGGCGAGAACCATGTCTCGGTGATCCCATCGATGCTCTCGCGCAGCGTGGCCTTCGCGCTCGCCGGCACGGCCCAGGACAAGGCGGCTGCCGCATGACGATCGACAGACGTTCGCTGATCCTGGCCGGCCTGAGCCTGCCCGTGCTGCCGGCCCTGGCTGCCGACCCGGTCGTCGCGATCGATGTGCTCGGCCGCACCGTCAAGCTCGCTGCCCCGGCGAAACGCATCGTGCTGGCGCAGGGGCGGCAGCTCAACGCGCTCGGCCTGATCCATCCCGACCCGGTCAGCATCCTCGCCGGCTGGGGCAGCGATCTCGAACGCCAGAACCCCGACGGGCTCGCCCGCTACCGGGCGCGCTTCCCGGCCATCAACGAACTTCCGCTGGTCGGCGACGGCGGCACGGCCGCCGGCTTCTCGCTGGAACAAGCGATCGCGCTCGGGCCCGATCTCGTCGTGCTCAGCAAGTCACTCGCCGGCACGCGCCGCGGCCCCGGCGATCTCGTCGAGAAGCTGGAAGCGGCGGGCATTCCCGTCGCAGTCGTCGATTTCTTCCTGGAGCCGCTGCGCGACACCGTGCCGAGCCTCCGGGCGCTCGGCATCCTCACCGGCCGCCAGGAACACGCCGAGCGGCTGATCGCCTTTTACGAGAACCGCATGAAGCGGATCGCGAGCCGGGTCGCGGATGCGAAACGCCCCTCCGTCTTCATCCATGCCCATGCCGGCGGCTACGATTGCTGCATGACGGCCGGGCAAGGCACGTTCAACGCCTTCATCGACGCTGCGGGCGGGCGCAATATCGCCGCCGCGATGCTGCCGGGCGCAACCGGGCAGATCGGGCTCGAACAGCTCATCGGCGCCGATCCCGACGTCTATATCGCGACCGGCGGCACGCATCTCGCCAAGCTCGGCGGGCTCGTGCTCGGCCTCGGCGTCGGCGAGACGGACGCAGCCGCGAGCTTCGCCAAACTCCTCGGCACGCCGACGCTCAGGATGCTCAGCGCCATCGAGAAACGCCGCGCCTTCGGCTTCTGGCACCTGTTCAACGATACCCCGCTGCATGTCGTCGCGATCGAGGTCCTCGCGAAATGGCTCCACCCGGAGCGCTTCGCCGATATCGACCCCGCCGCGACGCTTGCCGAGGGCGCCCGCTTCTCGGCGATCCCGCTCGACGGGACGCTCTGGATCGCGGCGCAGCCTAAGCCTTGACGGAGACCCTCATGCTGGCCACCTCGACCCGGATCGCGCTCGCCAACCCGGCTGATGTCCTGAAGCCGCTCTGCGAACATCTCGTCGAGCATGAGGCCGTCATCACCGAGCAGGGCGGGACAACGATCATCGCGCTTGATGGCAGCCGCGCGCGGATCGAGCTCACGACAGCCGCGCTCGATGTCCATGTCGAGGCGCCCGACCTCTCCACCCTGCTCGGCATGAAGCGCGCCATCGCCAGCCACGTCATCGAATTCGCCCCGAAGGACGCCACGCCGGAGATGCGCTGGACCGGCGACGGCACCGGCCCCGCCCTGCCGCCCGAATTCCGCATCCTGACGGTCACCGCCGTCGAGCGGATCACGCCGCATATGGCCCGCATCCGCTTCAAGGGCGAAAATCTCGCGCGCTACGACCATATCGACGCGCTGCATGTGCGCCTGTTCATCCCGCCAGTCGGCGTGAGCGAACCGAGCTGGCCGATGGTCGGCGACGACGGGCTGCTGCTGCCCTCGCCAGCCGAAACCCGGCCGCTGGTGCGCAAATACACGATCCGCGAGATCGACGTCACTGCCGGCACGCTCGCGCTCGATTTCGTGCTGCATGAGGATGCCGGCCCCGGCTCGGCCTTCGCCTTCCGGGCCAAGGCCGGCGACAGGATCGGCATGGCAGGCCCCGGCGGGCGCGGGCTCAAGCCGGCCGAGCGCTATGTCTTCCTCGCCGACGAGACCGGTTTGCCGGCCGTGGCGCGGATGCTGGAGAACCTGCCGGCCGAAGCCGTGGGCCAGGTCTTCATCGAAGTCGCCGATGCTGGCGAGGAACAGCCCCTGCGCCACCCGCCCAGGGTGGTGTTAGCCTGGCTGCATCGCGGGGACGCCGCGCCGGGCAGCCTGCCGCTATTGCAGGATGCCTTCGCGACGGTCGACTGGCCGGCGGACGGCCCAGCGACCTATCTCTGGGCTGCTGCTGAGCACGCCGCGTTCAAGGCGATCCGGGTGGCTTCGCGCGGCATGCTCAGGCCCGAGCGCGACCAGAGCCTCGTCGTCAGCTACTGGCGCACCGGAGCCTCCGACGAGGAACATGTCGCCGCCAAGAAGGCTGAAGCCGCGAAGGGCTGATCAGCCCTCGCGCACCGCAACCACGAACAGGCGCGGGAAGCGCAGCAGCACCTTCCCGTCGCTCTCGACGGGATAATGCGGCGCGATGCGTTCGAGATAGCGGGCGATGAAGCCCTGCTGCTCCTCGACCGACAGGCGGTCGAGATAGGGCTTCAGGCCGGTGCTCTTGAACCACTCGGCGATCGCTTCGAGATTGGCCAACGCATGGACATAGGTCGTCTGCCAGATATCGACGCGGCAGCCGGTCTCACCGAGCCAGCGCCGGTAGTCGCCGAAGGAGCCGATCGTCGCGCGCTCGGCCTTGGCGTTCGCGAGCTTCTCCGCCCAAGGGCCATCGGCCGCGACCTCGCGCATCGCGACATGCGAGGGCTCGTCGAGATTGTTCGGCATCTGCACGGCAAGGCAGCCGCCTGACGTCAGCGAGCGCGCCAGGCGCGGGAACAGCGCGGCATGGTCCGGCAGCCATTGCAGCACGGCATTGGCGAAGATCACGTCGTAGCCCGTCGCATCGGCCCAAGTGTTCACGTCGCCGAGGACGAAGGAGAGGTTCGGCAGGCGCTTACGCGCCTTCTCCAGCATGTCCGGCGAGGAATCGAGGCCTTCGTTGACGGCATCGGGATAGCGCGCGGCGACCAGTTCCGTGCTATTTCCGGGGCCGCAGCCGAGATCGATGCAGCGTTTCGGCGCGCTCAGCGGCACGCGGGCGAGCAGGTCGATCGAGGGCCGCGTCCGCTCGTCCTCGAAGCGCAGATATTGCGCGGCGTCCCAATCCGGCTTGGCGTTCATCGCTGGCTCCTGTCTCGCAACCCGCGCCGGGAGCAGCGGGCTATCGATCTCTTCTAGCGCGAAACGCCGGCGTCCGCAGGCTTGCTCGCAAGAAGGGCGAAACGGGTCGAGGAGGCCAGCCTGATCGCGTCATGCAGGGGGGCGGCGCGCTGCTGCTCGCGCACGACCTGATGGTAATCGGCCGGGACGATGTCGACGAAGCCGGCGGCGGTCAGCATTGCCTCGAGGTGCTGACGGCTCAGGCCGTCCTTGAAATAGAAGCGGCTGGTGATCGAGGCATGGGTGTCGGCGTCGATCTGGTGGACGGCCGCGCCGCGCTTCTCGCGCAGCCAGGTGCCGAAGCGATTGACCAGCGCCTGCCAGCGCGTGCGGTTGACCCAGTCGCCATCGATGACCAGCAAGCGGCCGCCGGGGCGCAGGACACGGAACCATTCGGCGAGGGCGGCTTCCGGATCGGTCAGGGTCCAGACGAGGTGGCGGGTGATCGCCGCATCGTAGCTCGCGTCCTCGTCCAGCAGATGCTCGGCATCGCCGAGGCGGAAGCGGGCCGCCTTGCCGTGCTTGGCACGGGCGCGCTCCAGCATCGCCTCGGAGAAGTCGAGCGCGGTGACGCGGTGGTTCAGCGAAAGTAGGGCGCGCGTGATCTCGCCGGTGCCGCAGGCGAGGTCGAGCACGTCGAGCGGCTGCGGGCCGAAGGAATCGCCGATCAGGCGCTGGAAGGCCTTCAGTTCGCGATCCGACTTGATCGCGTGGCCGAAGGAGAGATCGAAACTCTCGGCCCGCGCGGACCAATAGGCGCGGATCTCTTCCTTCAGGGTGAAATTGTCATGCGAGGCAGGTACGGACATGACGCTAGGAACTCTGCTTTCTCGCATATTCGCCGATGCGGACCTTCGGTTCTTGACGCGAACCAGTACCCACTTCGCTCGAAAATACTTCAGTGAACCTGGATATAGGGCTCGACCAGAAGCGTGCCCCGGGCCGAACGCTCGAGATGCACGCCGACCGCATATGTCTCCGAGACCGCCTCATGCGCAAGTACATCCGCAGGGGCACCCGCTTGCGCGATGCGCCCTGAATTCATCACCAGCACCCGGTCGGCGAAGCGGGCCGCCAGCGAGAGATCGTGGATCGCCACGACGGTGACGATGTCGCGCCGGCGCGTCGCCTCGCGGATCGTCGCCATGACGTCGAGCTGGCGGCGCACGTCGAGCGCACTGGTCGGTTCGTCGAGCAGGAGGACGTCGGGCTCGCGCACCAGCGCCTGGCCGATCGCCGCAAGCTGGCGCTGGCCGCCGGAAAGCGTGGCGATATCGCGCGAGGCGAAAGGCGAAAGGCCGAGCTCCGCGATCACCGCCTCGACGGCACGGGTATCCTCGGGCGAGGCCGCCAGTGCATAGCCGCGATGCAGGCTCTTGCGGGCGAGCAGGATGATGTCGAAGACCGAAAGCGCGACGCGCGCGCCGGTATCCTGCGCGAGATAGAAGACCTTGCGGGCACGCTCGCGCTGGGAGAGTGCCGAGAGGTCGTGCCCGTCGAGCGCCACCATGCCGCGCTCGGGACGCAAGAGGCCGGCGGCGCAGCGGAACAGGGTCGACTTGCCGGAGCCGTTGGGGCCGACCAAGGCGGCGAGTTCACCGCGTGGCAGGGCCTCCGTGCCGAGCCCCTGCAGGACCGGCGTCGTGCCATAGCGGAAGTCGAGATCGCGGATCAGCAGCGCCATCGCTCAGACTCCCCGTCCGCGGATCGACATCACCAGGCTGATGAAGAAGGGCACGCCGATCAGCGCCGTGATGATGCCGATCGGATAGATCACGCCCGGCGTGATGACCTTCGAGACGGTCGAGGCGAGCGAAAGCAGCACGGCGCTGGCGATCGTCGCGGTCGGCAGGAAGAAGCGCTGGTCCTCGCCGACCAGCAGCCGCGCGATATGCGGGCCGACGAGGCCGATGAAGCCGATGCCGCCGACGAAGGAGACCGAGACGGCGGCGAGCAGCGAGGTCGCGACCAGGATTTCCAGCCGCAGGCGGTCGACGCGGACGCCGAGGCTCTCGGCACGCTCGTCGCCGAGGCGGAGCGCCGTCAGCGCCCAGCCGCGCATCAGGAAGAACGGCAGGGCAAGCGCGATCAGGAGCGCGGCGACGCCGACCTTCTCCCAGCTCGCGCGGGCGAGGCTGCCCAGCGTCCAGAACACGATCTGGGTGAGCTGCACCTCGTTGGAGCGGTATTGCAGCAGGGCGGTAACGGCGTTGCAGGTGAAGAGCAGGGCGATGCCGACCAGAATCATGGTCTCGGCACTGACGCCGCGCAGCTTGGTCATGAAGAACAAAACCAGCGAGGCCGCCAGCGCGAAGACGAAGGCATTGGCCGTCACGATATAGGGGCCGGCGCCGGGGATGACGCTCCAGCCGAAGACGATCGCCACGGAGGCACCGACCGTCGCGGCGGCGGAGACGCCGAGCGTGAAAGGATCGGCCAAGGGATTGGCGAGAATGGTCTGCATGCCGGCGCCGCTGAGCCCCAGCATGGCGCCGACCGCCATCGCCATCAGCGCGATCGGCAGGCGCAGATCCCAGACGATGACGGAAAGGCGGGGCGTGGCCGATTGAGGATCGACCAGGGTGCGCAGGACGTCGCCGAGCGGCAGGTTGCCGGGGCCGATCGAAACGTCGAGCGCCAGCGCGACGGCGAGTGCGACGACGCCGAGGAGGACGAGCTTCAGCCGGCGCGCGTTGCGCCGGCGATAGTCCCCGGTGGCTGTTGCCGTCATGGGCAGGGTCGCGGCCATCGTCGCTCAGGCCGCCTTCACTGGAGCTTGGCCCAGAACACGCCGGAATAGGGGATCGGCAGGAATTTCTCGTGGAATTCCTTGAAGACCGCCTCCGGATCGACGTCCTTGAAGCGGTCCGGATAGAACTCCTTCGCCATGGCGAGCTCGGCGATGAAGTAATAAGGCATGTCGTAGAACTGATGGTAGAAGGCCATGACCTTCTTGCCCTGCACGGCCTTGAGCTGCTGGAAGCCGGGCCGGTTCATCAGCGCCACCAATTGCTTCTGAACCTGCTCCGGCGTCGCGTCATAGCCGAGGGCAACCGCGTTGCTGCCGGGATTGCTGCCGTACCAGTTGGCACCGGTGAGGAAATAGATATCCGGGTTGTCGGCGAGCACCTTCTCCTGCGCGGCCTGCGCCTGGAAGGCGGTGAAGAACTGGCTGCCCCAGTTGCGTCCACCGGATTCCTCGATGAAGCGGCCGAAATTGAACGGGCCGAAGGTGGCGCAGCAGGGCAGCAGGCCGGCGGCGCGCTCGACGAAGACCATCGGCTTCTGCTTGTCGGGGATCGCGCCGACGCGGGCATAGATGCTGCGGGTCTGGCGCATGTAATAGTCGGCGAAGGCGTTAGCTTCCTTCTCCCGGCCGAGAATGCGGCCGAGAAGCTGCACGCTCGGCAGCACGTTCTGGGTCGGGTCCTGGCGGAAATCGACGAAGACGGTGGTGATGCCAGCCTTCTCGAGCTTGGCGAGCAGGCCCGTCTCCTGCGCCTTGAAGTAGTTGGAGAGGTCGAGGATGTAGACCTCGGTGCCGAGCGAGGCGATCTTCTCCATGCTGACATCGGCGGCATAGGGGTTGCCCATGTTCGCGACATCCTTGGCCTTCGGGAACTTGGCGAGGTATTTCTGCCAGGCGCCCGGATCGTTCTCGATCAGATCGTTGCCCCAGCCGACGACGCGCTTGAACGGGTCCTCGCGATCCAGCATCGCCAGCGTATAGAGCTGGCGGCCCTCGCTGAGCACGATCTTCTGGGGATCGCGCGTGACGTTGACGACACGGCCGGCGAGATCGGTGACCTCGATCGTCTCGGCGGAGGCAGCGCCTGCAAACAGCACGGACGCGCCGAACAGGACAGCGGAAGACAGACGGGCAAGCCAAAGGGGAGCGGGCATCGGAAGAGCATCCTGCCGGGGGAAGATGCCCTCGCGCTAACACAGCCCGTCTTGGGACGGCAAAGCAATTCTGCTTGTTTTGAATCGATCTAAATTATGTCTATTCTAGAATTCATTGAGAGTAATATCGAGCAGCGAAGTCACTGCTATCGCGAATCCTGTCGTCGTCTTGCATTCAACCGAGGCGATCAGGCCCCTCCATCGCCTCACGCGCCCGTAAGGCGAAGCGCCGAGCCAGGGGCGCGACCTCGGCCGCATTGGCCGCGGCAGCCGTCCCTGAGCGAACCCGGTCGGCGATGCCGACGAAGATCACCGCGAAGCGAAACAGCGCGAAGACGCGATGGAAGCGCAGGAGCGGCGCCGTCGGCACGGCATGGACATGGTAATGCGCGAGGAACTCGGCCTCGGTCGGGATACCCAGCGCGGCACGGTCGAGCCCGAGGATGCCGCCATATTCGTCCGGCGCCGTATGCCAGGGCATGGCGCAATAGCCGAGATCGGCGAGCGGATGGCCGAGCGTCGACAATTCCCAGTCGAGAATGCCGATCACCTCGGGCTTTTCGGGATGGAACAGCAGGTTGCCGAGCCGGAAATCGCCATGGGCGATCGAGACATGGCCGTCGTCCGCAGGCAGATGCGCCGGCAGCCAGCCGGCAACGGCGTCCAGATCCGGGATCGGTTCGCCGGACGATTCCCGGAGCTGCCTGGTCCAGCGCGCGATCTGGCGCTCGAAATAATTGCCCGGCCGGCCGAAATCGCCGAGGCCGACCTCATCAGGCCGCACCGCATGGAGCTTCGCCAGCGCCTCGGCCATGCCGAGATAGAGGCCTCGCCGCTCGGCCGGCTCCAGGCCCGGCAAGGCGCAATCGTGGAAGACGCGGCCCTCCAATCGCTCCATCAGGTAGAAGGGCGTGCCGAGTGGCTCGGGATCGGCGTGAAAGAGCACCGCGCGCGGCACCGGCACATTCGTCTGTGACAATGCCTCAAGCACCCGAAACTCGCGGTCGATCGCATGGGCGCCGCGCAGGATCGGACCGCTGGGCTGCTTGCGCAGGACGAGGCGGCGCGCTCCCCAATCGACGAAATAGGTCGGGTTGGACTGGCCGCCGCCGATGCGTTCGAGCACGAGTTCGCCGGTGCCGAACTGCGCACGCAGAAGGTTTGTCAGGGCGGCCGGATCGAAATCGATAGCGGCGAGCGCGGGCGCTGCCATCGCCTCAGCCCTGCGCTTGCCCGGCCACGGGCCAGTGCCAGAAATCCCGGCCCTCCTGCGTCAGGAAGCGGTTCAGCACCATCTTGTGGACCTCGTCGGCGCCGTCGACCAATCGCGCCTGCCGGGCATAGCGATAGATCCATTCGAGCACGGTGTCCTTGGAATAGCCGCGCGCGCCATTGACCTGGATCGCGACGTCGGCAGCATCGTGCAGGACATTGGCGACCTGGACCTTGGCCATCGAGACTTCCTTGCGGGCGAAGCCACCGCGATCGAGCTCCCAGGCCGCCTTCATCACCAAGAGGCGGCCGATCTCGATGCGCATGGCGAGGTCACCGAGCTTGAGCTGGATGCTCTCGCGATCGGCGAGGCGCTGGCCGAAGCCGTAGCGCTCGGCGGCATAGGCCTGTGCGATCTCGATGCAGCGCTTCGAGAGACCAAGCCAGCGCATGCAATGGGTCAGACGCGCCGGCCCGAGACGGACCTGCGTCACCTTCATGCCCTTGCCTTCGCCTGCCAGCACGTTCTCGACGGGGATTTCCAAGCCGTCGAACTCGATCTCGCAATGGCCGCCATGCTCCTCCGGCCCCATGATCTCGATGCGGCGGAGGATGCGCCAGCCCGGCTGGTCGGCATGGAAGAGGAAGGCGGTGAGGCCGTTGCGCGGATCGTCCGAGGTGCGGGCGACCAGGATGAAGTGCTTCGCCTCCTCCGCACCAGTGATGAACCATTTGCGGCCGCTGACGACATACGTGTCGCCGCGACGCTCGGCCCTGGTCTGGATCATCGAGGGATCGGAACCGCCGCCCGGATGCGGCTCGGTCATGGCGAAGGCGGAGCGGACCCTGCCTTCGACGATCGGCTTCAGCCAGCGCTCCTTCTGCTCGGGCGTGCCGAGCGCCTCCAGCACCATCATGTTGCCGTCGTCAGGCGCGGCCGAGTTGAAGACGACCGGCCCGAAGATCGAGCGGTTCATCTCCTCGTAGCAAACCGCCATGCCCATCTTGCCGAGGCCAACGCCGCCTGTCTCCGGCTTGAGCTGCAGGCACCAGAGCCCCGCGGCACGCGCCTTGGCCCTGACGGTATCGAGCAGGGGCAGCGCGATATTGCCGTGAGCGTCGTAAGAGGCCCGGTCCGCTTCGAGCGGCAGGATCTCGCGTTCGACGAAGACGGCGATCCGCTCGCGATAATCCTCGATGCGGGGGGAAATCTCGAAATCCATGGGCGTGCTCACAAGGACGAAACGAGGTGGCCGCCATCGACCTCGATGGTGGAGCCGGTGATGTAGCTGCCGGCGCTCGATGCAAGCAGCAGCAAGGCGCCGTCCAGTTCCTCCGGTTGGCCGAGCCTTCGCTGCGGGATGCGCCTGATCAGGTTCAAGCCGGCTTCGGTCGCGAAGAAATCGCGGTTGATGTCGGTCTCGATATAGCCGGGGCAGAGCGCGTTGACGCGGAGGCGGTCTCGCGCCCATTCGAGCGCGAGCGCCTTGGTCAACTGGATCACGCCCGCCTTCGAGGCCGCATAGGCGCTGACGCCACCGGCGACGCGATGGCCGAGGATCGAGGCGATGTTGACGATGCTTCCGCCTCGGCCGGCTTCGCGCATGCCGCGCGCTACGGCCTGGGCGACGAGGAAGACGCCCTTGAGATTGGTGTCGAGCACCGCATCCCAATCCGCTTCGGAAAGATCGGCGGCCGGCCCGGCGCCGCTGACACCGGCATTGTTGATCAGGATGTCGAAATGCCGTCCGGCAAGAGCTTTCGCGATCGAGGCGGCGTCAGCCACGTCCAACACCAGATGCTTTGCGTTACCGCCGGCTGCGGCGATCTCTGCGCCGGCCTGATCCAATGCAGATTGCCGGCGGGCTGCGAGCGTGACCTCGGCGCCATGGCGCGCGAGGAGCTTGGCGAAATGCAACCCCAGCCCGCCAGAGGCTCCCGTCACCAGAGCGCTCTTCCCCGAAAGATCCTCGAACATCAGGCATCCCGCTTCGAACCGCCCAAGTCTCGGCCGGTTGCCGCCAGCGATCAAGGCGCCCAAACGTCGAAGAGCCCCAGCGCGAACGCCGGGGCTCCCTGTTTCATCTCCGCCGATTGACGGGCTGGTCACTGCCAGGTCTGGCGGCCGTACCAGGCGTCGACATCGCTGGTCGCCTTATCCTTGGCGAGGCCATAGCGCTCCTGAATCTTGCCTTCGAGCTGATCGCGCTTGCCGGCGATGACGTCGAGATCGTCATCGGTCAGCTTGCCCCACTGCTCCTTCACCTTGCCCTTGAGCTGTTTCCAGTTTCCTTCGACGCGGTTCCAGTCCATCGGGACCTCCTCATGCGAGTGTGGATTCCCTAAAACAACGCGCCGGCACCACGATTGTTCATCCGGAAATGCGGCCCTTCAAAAATTACCCGGATATAAATCTTGCCTTATTAAAATCCGGGTCTTATTGGAGCAGCCATCGAACAGATGGACAGCACCGATGCAGATCGCGGACAGGAAGGCGGCGACCGCCGCCTATAAGGAACGGAAAACGGTAACGGGCATCTTCGCCTTCCATTGCGAGGCGGCCGGCCTGACATGGGTCGGACGGGCGCCCGATCTTTCGACGATCGAGAACCGGCTGCGCTTCACGCTGCGCCATGGCAGCCACCGTCAGCGCTCGCTGCAGGCGGCCTGGAACGCGCATGGCCCCGAGGCCTTCCGCTTCGAGGCGCTGGAAAGGCTGGAAGACGAGGATATCGCCTATGTGCTGGACCGCGTGCTGAAGGAGCGCCTCGCCCATTGGCAGGCGAAGCTCGGTGCGGAGGCGCTCTAGGCACTCAATTTGCGGTCGCTACCCTTGTCATTCCGGGGCGCGCCATGGGCGCGAACCCGGAACCCACGGCCGGGTGAGACATTCAAGGCGCCATTGCGAGCCGCTCACCCAGTCGTGGCTTCCGGGTTCTTCGCTTCGCGAAGCCCCGGAATGACAAGAGGGGTTGTGACTCAGAATCGCGCGGCTGCGCCGCTCAATCGTCCATCTTGAGGGCGGCGATGAAGGCTTCCTGCGGGATTTCGACCTTGCCGAACTGCCGCATCTTCTTCTTGCCTTCCTTCTGCTTCTCCAGAAGCTTGCGCTTGCGGGTCGCGTCGCCGCCATAGCACTTGGCGGTGACGTCCTTGCGCAGCGCGCGGATGGTCTCGCGGGCGATGATCTTGCCGCCGATCGCGGCCTGGACCGGGATCTGGAACATATGCGGCGGGATCAGTTCCTTGAGCTTCTCGCACATGGCGCGGCCACGGGCATCGGCGCGCGAGCGATGGACCAGCATCGAGAGCGCATCGACGGGCTCGGCATTGACCAGGATCGACATGCGCACGAGGTCGCCCTCGCGATAATCGGTGATCGCGTAGTCGAAGGAGGCATAGCCCTTCGAGATCGACTTCAGCCGGTCGTAAAAGTCGAACACCACCTCGTTCAGTGGCAGGTCGTAGACGACCTTGGCGCGCGAGCCGACATAGGACAGGTCGGTCTGGATGCCGCGGCGGTCCTGGCAGAGCTTCAGGACGGAGCCGAGATATTCGTCCGGCGTGAAGATCGTCGCCTTGATCCAGGGCTCCTCGATGAATTCGATCTTCATCACGTCCGGCATATCGGCCGGGTTGTGCAGTTCGAGCGTCGTGCCGTCGCGCAGCTTGAGGTGGTAGACCACCGAAGGCGCGGTCGAGATCAGGTTGAGGTTGAACTCGCGCTCCAGCCGCTCCTGGATGATCTCCAGATGCAGCAGCCCGAGGAAGCCGCAGCGGAAGCCGAAGCCGAGCGCGGCCGAAGTCTCCATTTCATAGGAGAACGAGGCGTCGTTCAGGCGCAACCGGCTCATCGCGGCGCGCAGCACCTCGAAATCTGCGGCATCGACCGGGAAGATGCCGCAGAACACCACCGGCTGCACCGGTTTGAAGCCCGGCAGCGGTTCCGCGATCGGCTTCTTCTCGTCGGTGATGGTGTCGCCGACGGCCGTATCCGCGACCTCCTTGATCGAGGCGGTGAAGAAGCCGACCTCGCCGGGGCCGAGTTGCTTGACCTCAGTCATCTTGGGCTTGAACACGCCGACGCGATCGACGCCATAGGAGGCATTGGCCCGCATCATCCGGATCGTCATGCCCTTCTTAAGCACACCGTCGATGACGCGCACCAGCACGACGACGCCGAGATAGGCGTCGTACCATGAGTCGACCAGCAGGCACTTGAGCGGCGCATCGGGATCGCCCATCGGGGCCGGCAGCTTCTCGACGATCGCCTCCAGCACGCCCTCGATATTGAGGCCGGTCTTGGCCGAGATCGGCACGGCTTCGGAGGCATCGAGCCCGATCACGTCCTCGATCTGCTGCTTGATCCGCTCCGGCTCGGCGGCCGGAAGGTCGATCTTGTTGAGGACGGTGACGATCTCGTGGTTGGCGTCGAGCGCCTGATAGACGTTGGCAAGCGTCTGCGCCTCGACGCCCTGTGAGGCGTCGACGACCAAGAGCGAACCCTCGCAGGCCGCGAGCGAGCGCGAGACCTCATAGGCGAAGTCGACATGGCCGGGGGTGTCCATCAGGTTCAGGACATAGTCCTTGCCGTCCTTGGCCCGGTAGTCGAGCCGCACCGTCTGCGCCTTGATGGTGATGCCGCGCTCCTTCTCGATATCCATCGAGTCGAGGATCTGGTCGCTCATGTCGCGGGCGGCGACGGTGCCGGTCTGCTGGATCAGACGGTCGGCCAGCGTCGACTTGCCGTGGTCGATATGGGCAACGATCGAGAAGTTGCGGATATTGTCGATGGAACGGGTGCTCATGCGCGCGCCATAGCAGTGATGCCGCTTGGCGCCAAGCGGTTGACCCGGTTGAGCACCGCTCAGGGGCGTTTTTCCTGGAATCACTTCGTCATCCCGGACGGAGCGAAGTGGAGATCCGGGATCCATCGTTGAGCTCCGGAGCCCTCCGATGGATCCCGGGTCAAGCCCTGGATGACGACGAGGTTCACGCCGATAGCAAATGCAGCTTGCAAATTCCAATATCTGAGAATTATTCTCCATTCATGGAGTTTGAACATGACACCGAGATCGACCGCGTGCTCGGGCAGCGCCTCAAGGCGGCCCGCCAGCGCCAGGGGCTGACGCTCGACGCGCTTGCCGAGCGCAGCGGCGTCAGCCGGGCGATGATCTCGCGCGTCGAGCGCGGCGAATCGAGCCCGACGGCGGCCCTGCTGGTCCGGCTCGGCTCCGGGCTCGGCCTCTCGCTCTCGGCCTTGCTGGAGGAGGATGCAGGAAGCGGGCCGCTGGCGCGCCTGAAGACTCAGCCGGTCTGGCGCGATCCGGCGAGCGGCTATCTGCGCCGTAACGTCTCGCCGCGCGGGACGGGCTCGGGCTTCGAGATCGTCGAGGTGGAGTTGCCGGCCGGTGCCGAGGTCAGGCTCGACAACGCGACCGGTGCCCCAGTGCTCGACCAGCAGATCTGGGTGCTGCGGGGGAGGCTGGACCTGACCGTCGAAGGTATCCGCCACGAGCTTGCCGAGGGCGACTGCCTGCAGATGCATCTGCGCGGCCCGATCGTCTACCGCAATCCGGGCGACGCGCCCGTCCGCTACGCTGTCATCCTCGCTGCGAAAAGTGGCGCCTTCCCGGGACATATCGCATGAATGCGCGCGCTTTCACCGTCGCCATCGAAACGCTCGACGCCAAGGCTGCCGAGGCGGCCGTTCCGGCACTGGCCGAAATCCTGCGCGACAGCGTCGCCAGCGGTGCTTCGGTCGGCTTCATGGACTGGAACACGACGGCCGACTACGAGCGCTTCTGGCGCGATGTCGCGACGGGCGTCGCGGGCGGGCAGATCGTCCTGCTGGCCGCGCGGAACGAGGACGGCCTCGTCGGCACGGCCCAGCTTCACCTGATCGGCAAATCGAACCAGCCGCACCGGGCCGAGATCGCCAAGGTGCTGGTGCATTCGCGGGCCCGCCGGCAGGGCATCGGCGAGGCGCTGATGCAGCGGGCCGAGACGATCGCGCGTGAGAAGAGCCGCGACCTCCTCGTGCTCGACACCGACGAGCACGGCGCTGCGCGGCGGCTCTACAACCGGCTGGGCTGGACCGAAGCCGGAACCATCCCGCGCTATGCGCTGATGCCGGACGGAGCCGATTGCGGCTCGACGTTCTTCTACAAGAGCCTGGCTTGAACCACCCTTGTCATTCCGGGGCACGCCGCAGGCGTGAACCCGGAAACCACGACTGGGTGGGGCATTTGAGATCCAACGGCTGGCCGCTCGCCCGGTCGTGGATTCCGGGTTCTTCGCTACGCGAAGCCCCGGAATGACAGGAGGGGCTCAACCCTCGACCTTGCCGCGGATGTAAGGCTCGACCGGGCCCTTGAGCGTGATCGTCATCGGGCGGCCGAAACGGTCCTTGGCGTTGCCGGCGGAGACCTTCACCCAGCCTTCGGAGACGCAGTACTCCTCGACATTGGTCTTCTCGACGCCCTTGAAGCGGATGCCGATATCGCGGGCCAACACCTCTTCATTGTAGAAAGGGCTGTCCGGATTGACGGAAAGACGGTCGGGAAGCTGCTCGGACATGGGTCTCGCACCTAGACTGGAAAAGTGTTGCTTTGCCCGCTCGATAGCCGCTTCCGCCGGCAAAGCCAACTCAGGGCCTTGAGGCCGGCCTAGCGGCTGCCGTCCAGAAGGCGGCCGACGACCTTGGCGGTGTAATCGACCATCGGCACGATGCGGGCATAGTTCAGGCGCGTCGGGCCGATGATGCCGACGACGCCGACGATGCGCTGCTCGGCGTCGCGGAAGGGCGCGGCGACCATCGAGGAGCCCGACATCGAGAACAGCTTGTTCTCCGAGCCGATGAAGATGCGCACGCCGTCGCCATCCTCGGCCCGCGTCAGCAGGTCGATGACGTCGGTCTGTGTCTCGAGATCGCCGAAGAGCATGCGGATGCGCTCGAGGTCCTCCTGCGCGCGGAGATCGTCGAGCAGGTTGGCCTGGCCGCGCACGATGAGATGGCGGTCGCTGCCGGGGCCGGCCTGGGTCGCGATGCCGCTTTCGACGAGGCGGGCCGTCAGCGCATCAAGCTCGCGCTCCATCAGGGCGCGCTGCCCGCCGATCTCGCCGCGCAGTTCGGCAAGCGTCTTGCCGAGGATACGGGCGTTGAGAAAGTTCGCGGCCTCGCTCAGCGCCGAGGCCGGCAAGCCGGCCGGGAGCGCCAGCAGGCGGTTCTCGACCGTGCCGTCCTCGGACACGAGCACGACCAGAGCGCGGGCCGGATCGAGCCGGACGAACTCGATATGCTTCAGCCGGACATCGGCCTTGGTGGTGACGACGACGCCGGCGCCGCGCGACAGGCCGGACAGCAGCGCCGAGGCTTCGGTCAGCGTCTGGTCGAGATTGCGGTTGCTGGCGGCAACCCTGATCTGGGCCTCGATGCGCGCGCGCTCATCGGCCGTGAGGTTGCCGACCTCCATCATCGCATCGACGAAGAAGCGCAGGCCCCGTTCGGTGGGCAGGCGCCCCGCGGAGGTGTGTGGCGCGTAGATCAGCCCGGCCATTTCGAGATCGGTCATGACATTGCGCACCGTCGCGGGCGAGAGCGCCATCGGCAGCAGGCGGGCAATGTTGCGCGAGCCGACCGGCTCACCCGTCGTCAAATAGCCGTCGACGATCTGGCGAAAGATCTCGCGCGAGCGCTGGTCGGTCTCGACCAGGCTGCTCATCGTCTCGGGGCGGGGCGTATGGGCGCTCATGAACCTTTTTCAGGCGAACCGTCGTTCTCGTCCTATTGTCGTCATGCAAAGCGCGGGGATCAAGGGGCGTCCTTGCTCGTGCCTCGCCCGCGCCTTGCCGTGCGCGGCGCAAGCGCCTACAAGCCGCCACTTCCCCAGAGACAGGATCAATTCATGCGACCCTCCAAACGCGCCGCCGACGAGATGCGCAAGGTCACGCTCGAACGCGGCGTGGTGCGCTATGCCGAGGGTTCCTGCATGGTCACGTTCGGCGAAACCAAGGTGCTCTGCGCCGCGACCGTCGAGGAAAAGGGGCCGCCGTGGCTGCGCGGCACCGGCAAGGGCTGGGTCACCGCCGAATATTCGATGCTGCCGCGCGCCACGCATGAGCGCACGCGCCGCGAGGTCACCTCGGGCAAGCCCTCCGGCCGCACGCAGGAAATCCAGCGCCTGATCGGCCGCTCGCTGCGCGCCGTGGTCGATCTCACCGCGATCGGCGAGCGCCAGATCGTCGTCGATTGCGACGTGCTCCAGGCCGATGGCGGCACGCGCACGGCCTCGATCACCGGCGCCTGGGTCGCGCTGCACGACGCGCTGAAATGGATGGAAGGGCGCGGCCTGCTCAAGGGCACGAACCCGCTCAAGGACCATGTCGCCGCGATCTCCTGCGGCATCGTTGCCGGCAATCCGGTGATCGATCTCGACTATGTCGAGGATTCCGGCGCGCAGACCGACGCGAATTTCGTCATCACCGGCTCCGGCGGCATCGTCGAGGTGCAGGGCACGGCCGAAGGCGCCCCCTTCTCCGAGGAGGAGCTGCTCGCGCTGCTCAAGCTCGCCAAGGGCGGCGTCGCCAAGCTCGTCACGCTGCAGAAGGCGGCGGTGGCCTAGTTGCCGTCATAGAGCACAGCGTCATCCCGGACGCAGCGAAGCGGAGATCCGGGATCCATCGTAGAGCGCGGCGCCTTTCGATGGATCCCGGGGCAAGCCCGGGATGACGGCGTGGTTCCAGAGGACAAAAAGAGATGTCGGAGCACCGCCTCCTCACCGGCAAGGTCGTGATCGCGACCCATAACCAGGGCAAGTTGCGCGAAATGCGTGACTTGCTGGCGCCCTATGGCATCGAGCTCGTCTCGGCCGGGGAGCTCGGCCTGCCGGAGCCGGTCGAGGATGGCTACATGTTCTCGGAAAACGCGGCGATCAAGGCGGTCGCCGCGGCGAGCGCCAGCGGTTTGCCAGCGCTTTCCGACGATTCCGGCATCTGCATCGACGCGCTCGACGGCGCGCCCGGCCTGTTCTCGGCCAACTGGGCCGGACCGGGGAAGGATTTCGGCCCGGCGATCGGGCGCGTGCAGATGGAGCTCGCCAAGCGCGGCGCCATCACGCCGGAGAAGCGCAAGGCACATTTCGTCTCGGCGCTGGTGATCGCCTGGCCTGACGGGCACCAGGAGCTGTTCGAAGGCCGCGTCTTCGGCACCGTGACCGAGCAGGCGCGTGGCCTCGGCGGCTTCGGCTACGATCCGATCTTCCTGCCCGATGACCATGACAAGACCTTCGGCGAAATGACGGCCGAGGAGAAGCACGGCATTCCGGCCGATGGCTCGCCCGGCCTGTCGCATCGTGCGCGCGCCTTCCATGTGCTCGCCACCGCCTGCCTGAGGAAGCCGGCGTGAGCGCCCCGGCCGCCCTCGCCGCGCGGCCTTCAATCCTGCATCCGACGGCGGATGCGGGCTTCGCCGTCTATGTGCATTGGCCGTTCTGCCTGGCCAAATGCCCCTATTGCGACTTCAACAGCCATGTCCGGCTGCAGCCGCCGGACCAGCAGCGCTATATCGCCGCCTTCCGCCGCGAGATCGCGCATCGGGCCGCGCTGGCGCCCGGACGTACGGTCTCCTCGATCTTCTTCGGCGGCGGCACGCCCTCGCTAATGGAAGGGCGGACCGTCGGCGCGATCCTCGATGCGATCGGCGAGCATTGGGCGGTCGATCCGAACTGCGAGGTCTCGCTCGAAGCCAACCCGACCAGCGTCGAGGCCGGGCGCTTCCGCGATTTCCGGGCGGCCGGCGTCAATCGCGTCTCGCTCGGCGTGCAGGCGCTGAACGATGCGGATCTCAAGGCGCTGGGCCGGATGCATTCGGCCGAGGAGGCGCTCGCCGCCGTCGCGATCGCGCGCCAGTACTTCGAGCGCTATTCCTTCGACCTGATCTATGCCCGCTCGCCCTTGCAGACGCCCGCCCTGTGGCGCGCCGAGCTGGAACTGGCAATCAGTCATGCGGCCGAGCATCTCTCGCTCTACCAGCTCACGATCGAGCCGGGCACGGCGTTCGAGCGGCTGTTCCGCGCCGGCAAGCTCGCCATTCCCGATCATGATGCGGGCGCTGCGCTCTACGAGACGACGCAGGAGATCACGGCCAGGCACGGCCTGCCGGTCTACGAGATATCGAACCATGCGCGGCCCGGCGCCGAGTGCCGACACAATCTCGTCTACTGGCATTATGGCGAATATGCCGGCATCGGCCCCGGCGCCCATGGCAGGCTGGTGACGGCGGAAGGCCGCATGGCGCATTCGACCGAGAAGCGGCCGGAGGTCTGGCTGGAACGCGTCGAGGCCGAAGGCCACGCGCTGGTCGAGGACGAGCGCCTATCCGAAGAAGCGCAGGGCGACGAATATCTCCTGATGGGCTTGCGCCTCGTCGAGGGCATCGATCCGCAGGTGTTCAAGGCGCTCGCCGGGCGCGCGCTCAACGCCAAGCGTGTCGCCAGCCTGATCGAGCAGAAGCTCTTGATGGAACGCTCCGGCGGCCGGCTCGCGGCGACGCCGGATGGCGCGCTGCTGCTCGACGCACTGGTGGCCGATCTGGCGGCGTGACCACGGCTCTTGCCGGCCACGCACCCCTTAGCTATCTTTTTAGCTAAGGAGGCATTCATGGCCCAGTTCTCGGTTCACGAAGCCAAAACCAACCTGTCCAAGCTGATCGCAGACGCGCTTGAGGGCGGAGACGTGGTCATTGCCCGCGGCAACGTGCCGGCGGTGCGGCTCGTACCGGTCACACCACGCGGCAAGCGACAGTTCGGAGCCCTCAAGGGCAAGATCGCCATCGACGCGCGCTTCGACGAGCCGTTGCCCGAGAGCGAACTCGACGGGTGGAATCTCACGTGAGATTGCTGCTCGACACCCATGCCCTGATCTGGTGGCTTGCAGGTGACGAAGCGCTGAGCGGCCGTGCCCGCGAAGCGATCGGGGACGAGGTCAACAGCATCGCCGTCAGTGCCGCCTCGGCCATGGAAATCGCCACCAAATTCCGCATCGGCAAGCTGCCCAACGCGGCAGTGCTGGCGCAGAATTTCGAGGCGATCATAGCCGATCAGGGCTTTTCCGAACTGCCGATCTCCAACCATCATGCATTGCGGGCTGGTGGGATGAACATCGCGCACAAGGACCCGTTCGACCGCCTGCTGATCGCGCAGGCCCAGGCCGAGGACATGGTTCTGGTTTCGAACGAAGCCCTGTTCGACGGCTTCGCCGTCGAACGCCTCTGGTAGCGCGGTTCAGCCCTTCCCCAACCGCACCCCCGTCTTCGGATCGAAGACATGGACCTTGTCGGGATCGACGGTGATCCAGAGCCGGCCTTCCTGCGCCGCGACCTCGCCGGTCGCCGCCTGCATCACGAAGGGCTGGGCGGCAAGCTTGCCGTGGAATAGCTGGGTCGCGCCGAGTTCCTCGATGAACTCGACGTCGAAAGGCAGCGAACCCGCCTGCCCTTCCGAAGCAATCTCGACATCCTCGGGGCGCAAGCCCACTTCGACCGGGGCCTGCGCCGCCAGATCCTCGCGGAGGTCGCGAACCTCGATGATGGTGTCGCCAAGCGCGACGATGCCGGGGCCGTCGACGGCGCCGGGCAGGATGTTCATCGGCGGCGAGCCGATGAAGGTCGCGACGAACTTGCTCGCCGGCTTGCGGTAGACTTCGGCCGGCAGGCCGATCTGCTCGACCTGCCCGGCATTCATCACGACCAGCTTGTCGGAGAGCGTCATCGCCTCGACCTGATCGTGGGTGACGTAGATCGCAGTGACGCCGAGCGCGCGCTGCAGCTTCTTGATCTCGACGCGCATCTGGACGCGCAGCTTGGCGTCGAGATTCGAGAGCGGCTCGTCGAAGAGGAAGACCTGCGGCTTGCGTACGATGGCGCGGCCCATGGCGACGCGCTGGCGCTGGCCGCCGGAGAGCTGGCGCGGCCGGCGCTCCAGGAAGGGCTCGATCGCGAGGATGCGCGCGGCTTCCTTGACGCGCTTGTCGATCTCGTCCTTGGGCGTGCCGCGGTTGCGCAGGCCATAGGCCATGTTGTCGTAGATGTTCATATGCGGGTAGAGCGCATAGTTCTGGAACACCATGGCGATGTCGCGGTCGGCCGGCTCGACCTGGTTGACGACACGATCGCCGATCGCGACCTCGCCGGACGAGATCGTCTCAAGGCCCGCGACCATGCGCAGCAGCGTGGACTTGCCGCAGCCGGAGGGGCCGACGAGAACGCAGAAGCCGCCATCGGGGATGTCGAAGGAGACGCCCTTCACGGCTTCGACGCCGCCGGCATAGACCTTCTTGACGTTGCTGAGAGTGACCTGGGCCATTCGCGGATTACTTCTCGGTTTCGACCAGGCCCTTCACGAAGAGCCTCTGCATGGCGATGACGACGAAGACGGGCGGCAGCATCGCCAGCATGGCGGTGGCCATGGCGAGCTGCCATTCCGTCAGGGCGTCGGCGGTGACGATCATCTTCTTGATGGCGATGACGATGGTCTGCATCGAGTCCTTCGTCGTTACCAGAAGCGGCCAGAGATACTGGTTCCAGCCATAGATGAACTGGATGACGAAGAGCGCGGCGATCGTCGTCATCGAGAGCGGGATCAGCGTGTCCTTGAAGAACTTGAACGGGCCGGCGCCGTCGATCTTCGAGGCTTCCAGCAACTCGTCGGGGATCGTCATGAAGAACTGCCGGAAGAGCAGCGTGCCCGTCGCCGAGGCGATCAGCGGAATGGCGAGGCCCTGATAGGTGTCGAGCATGTTGAGATCGGAGACGATCTTGAAGGTCGGGAAGATGCGGACCTCGACCGGGAGCATCAGCGTGATGAAGATGATCCAGAACGCCGCCATGCGGAACGGGAAGCGGTAATAGACCACCGCATAGGCCGAGAGCACGGAGATGAAGATCTTCCCGAGCGCGATCGTGATCGCCATGATGAAGGAGTTTATCATCATCCCGATCACCGGCTCGCGCGTCGTGCTCGACGTGCCTACGAAGAGGATGCGGTTGTAGTTCTCCAGGAAATACGGGCCGGGATAGAGCGGCATCTGGCCGTTGATCACGGTCGCGGCGTCCCAGGTCGAGGCGACGAAGGTCAGCCAGACCGGGAAGGCGACGATCAATACGCCGATCGTCAGGATGATATAGGCGATCAGGTCGCCCAGGCGGCGGTCTTCGACCATCAGGCGGCCCTCCCCATCTCACGCAGCAATCCGGCCAGCGCATCCGCACAGGCATCGAGGCAGGCCTGGCCCTTGGCGGGCGTGGCACGGCGGGCATCGCCGACCACGCCGGTCTCGGTCATCTCCCGGAAGGAGCGGTGGCGCGAGACGGTCGGCCGCCCCGGCAAGCCGTCGCGGGCACCGAAGGCTTCCGGCAGACGCGGCTCGCGCACCGAGCCCGGCGCCAGCACCATCATCATCGAGGTCTCGACCTCGCAGGCATGCTGGACGCCCTTCTGGTCTTGCAGCAGCGGCGGGAACGCGTCCTGCGCCAGTATGAAATAGGTGGTCGCCTCGACATGCAGCCGGGTCTCGCGGGCGAAATCGGGCAGGAAGGCGGTGAGCGCGGCGATGTTGCCGCCATGGCCGTTGACGATCAGCACGCGGTGGAAGCCGTGGCGCTCGATGCTCTTCAGGAAGGAGAGCAGAACGGCGCGATAGGTCGGAATGTCGAAGGTGAAGGTGCCGCCGAAGGCCATGTGGTGCTCGGCCATGCCGCACCAGAGCGTCGGCGCCACGACGACCTCGACATCATCGGCGCGCTCGGCCGCGGCCTTGCAGACGCCACTGCACAGGATCGTGTCGACACCGACAGGCAGATGCGGGCCGTGCTGCTCGATCGACGCGACGGGCAGGACGACGATCGTGTCCGTCGCGGCCTTGGCGCGCAGTTCCTCGGCGGTGAGGTCCATCCAGAGCACGGAAGAGGATCGGGTCACGGCGCGGGCCTCAGCAGCGGGAAGAAGAAGGCTTCGGTCAGCGTCTTCGCCAGGAAGGGCGCGCGCGTGGCTGCTTCGCCCTCGTTGACGATGATCATCGGCGTGTGATTGAGAACCTTGTAGGGGCCGTCCTTGCGCCGCTCGACGAGCGAACCGGCATTCAGCGAGCGCAGGACGAGGGTCAGGTCCCGGCTCTTCAGGCTGCCGGTCGGCGGCGAGACGTCGAAGCGGACATGCAGCAGCCGGAACATGTCCAGCCCCTCCTCCGCGCCTCTCCGATCGAGCGCCGCGTCATCGGCGAAGGCCGGAACGGCGACGAAGCGGATATTCGCCTGCCCGGCCTGCTTGCGCATCTCGCCGATCAACTGATTGCAGACGCGCTCCGCCCAGGCCAGCGTCGTGTCCCGTCCGCAATTCAGCACGACGCCTGACCAGACGTCGATCCGGCGCGCCTGCGCGCCGGCCACCGCCGGCAGCAGCAGGAGGCCGATGAGCGCGACGGCGAAGGCGCTGGCCGGCAGCCGCATCAGTAGCTGACCTTGCGCTCGATGAAGCGGAACTGCACCGCGGTGAGCCCGATCACCATGATCAGCAGCAGCACCGACTGCGCCGCCGAACCGCCGAGGTTCGAGCCGCCCTTGCCGTCCGAGAAGACCTTGTAGACCAGTGTCTCGGTCGCGCCCGAGGGGCCGCCGCCGGTCACCGTGTCGATGATGCCGAACGTGTCGAAGAAGACGTAGACGATGTTGACGACGAGCAGGAAGAAGGTCGTCGGCGAGAGCAGCGGGAAGACGATGGTCCAGAAGCGGCGCATCGGCCTGGCGCCGTCGATCACTGCAGCCTCGATCACACTCTTGGGGATCGATTGCAGGCCGGCGAGGAAGAACAGGAAATTGTAGCTGATCTGCTTCCAGGTCGCCGCGAGGATGACCAGCAGCATGGCATGGTTGCCGTTGAGGCGCGGGTTCCACGGAATGCCCAGCGATTGCAGGCCCCGCGCGAGCATGCCGAGCGAGGGATCGAACATGAAGATCCAGAGCACGCCGGCAATGGCAGGCGCCACCGCATAGGGCCAGATCAGCAGGGTCTTGTAGATCTCGGCGCCGCGGATCTGCCGGTCCGCCATCACGGCGAAGAGCAGCGCGATCGAGAGCGAGAAGACGCAGACGAAGGTCGAGAAGATCGCCGTGTTGATGAAGGCCTTGAGGTAGCCGGGATCGGCGAAGAGCATCTGGTAGTTCTCGAACCAGACGAACTGCGTCGAGGTGCCGAAGGCGTCCTCGAGCAGAAAGCTCTGCCAGACCGCCTGGCTCGCCGGCCAGTAGAAGAACACGATGGTGATGGCGAGCTGCGGCAGAAGCAGCAGGAAGGGGATCGTCAGCCCCTTGAAGTATGCGTTCTTCTGCATCGGCTTCCCTGGAACGAGACGGCCATCCCGGACGGAGAGTGTCCGGGATGGCCTTGGGTTTGCAAGCGCGAACGGCTCAGCGGGCCGCGGTACGCTCGAACTGGCGGAGCATCTGGTTGCCGCGCTCGACCGCCGCATCGAGTGCCGCCTTGGGGGTCTTCTGACCGTTCAGAGCGGATTCCAGCTCCTCCGACCAGACGTCACGGATCTGGACGAGGCTGCCATAGCGCAGGCCCTTGGAGTTGTCGGTCGGAGGCTTGTTGGTCAGCTCGAGGATCGGGGTCTCGAGATAGGGCTTGTCCTTGTAGAAGCCGGACGCCTTGACCTTCTCATAGGCCGCCTTGGTGATCGGCAGGTAGCCCGACTCGGTGTGCAGCTTCACCTGCCGGTCGACATCGGAGAGGAAGGAGAAGAACTTGGCCACGCCCTTGTACTCGGCCGGCTTCTTGCCGCCCATGACCCAGAGCGAAGCGCCGCCGATGATCGAGTTCTGCGGGGCGCCGGCGGCCTCCGGATAATACGGCATCGCCGCATTGGCCCAATCGAACTTGGCATTCGCGCGGACATTGCCGAAGAAGCCCGAGGAGGTCAGGAAGATCGGGCATTCGCCCGAGGTGAAGCGACCTTCGCCATTGTTGGTGCGGCCGGAATAGTCGTAGGTCTTGTCCTTCTGCAGCTCGACCAGATTGGTCCAGTGCTTCAGGAAGAGCGGGCTCTGGTTGAAGTTCATCACCGCGTCGGCCCCGGCCATGCCGTTGACCTTGGTCGAGAGCGGGATGTTGTGCCAGGCACCGAACTGCTCGATGTTCGCCCAGGGCGCCCAGGCGTTCGAGACACCGCACTTGTCGTAGCCGGCAGCCTTCAGCTTCTTGGCGGCCTCGAAGGTCTCGGGCCAGGTCTTCGGCGGCTTCTCCGGGTCGAGGCCCGCCTTCTTGAAGGCGTCCTTGTTGTACCACATCACCATCGACGAGGAGTTGAACGGCATCGAGAGCATCTCGCCCTTGGCCGTGGAATAGTAGCCGCTGATCGCCGGGAGATAGGCGGCCGGATCGAACTTCTCGCCGGCTTCCTTCATCATCTCGTGGACGGGCTTGATCGCGCCCTTGGCCGACATCATCGTGCCGGTGCCGACCTCGAAGACCTGCAGGATATGCGGCGCCTGGCCGGCGCGGAAGGCGGCGATGCCGGCGTTCAGCGTGTCGGGATAGGAGCCCTTGTAGACGGGGACGACCTTGTAGTCCTTCTGCGAGGCGTTGAAATCCTCGGAGAGCTTGACGACGACGTCGTTATTGGCGCCGGTCAGCGCATGCCACCACTGGATCTCGGTCTGCGCCAGCGCAGGCGAGGCGCCGGCGAGCGCAAAAGCCGCGACCGACATCAGGATGCGGGATTTGATGCTCATGGAATGTCTCCCTTCCGCGGGCGAGCGCCGCCGCGGTTCTTGTCGTTGGTGCGCAAGCTAGCATGAAGCGCAGGCGACATTTCAATGACAAATCGATGACGACCGGCGCAATGCGCCTATGGTCTGGGTCCGGCTTGCGCCGTCGCGCGGAACAAGGTGTTCTCCATCTCCCGACGATTTCGTTTCCGGACCGGTGCCATGCCTGATTTCACGCTTTCCGCCGCTGCGGCCCTGCCCGTTGACGCCGGCGCCGCTGCGCTCGCCGGCCGCGTCTGGCGCCCCGATCTCGGCGGGCCTGCCGTGGTGACGCTCCGCGACGGGCAGGTCATCGACGTGACCCGGAGCTTCGCGACCAGCCGCGACCTCTGCGAAAGCGCCGATCCGGCCGCCGCGCTGCGGGCTGGCGCCGGTGATGCGGTCGGCTCGCTTGCCGACATCCTGGCCAATACGCCTGTGGATGGCCGCGATCCGCAGCGGCCCTGGCTGCTGTCGCCGCTGGACCTGCAGGCGGTGAAGGCGGCGGGCGTCACCTTCGCCGTCTCGATGCTGGAGCGCGTGATCGAGGAGAAGGCGCGCGGCAACCCGGCCGCCGCCGCGACGATCCGCGAGGAGATCGGCAAGCTGATCGGCGACGACCTGTCGAAGCTGAAGCCCGGCTCGTCCGAGGCGATGCATCTCAAGGACGTCCTGATCAAGCAGGGTGCCTGGAGCCAGTATCTCGAAGTCGGGATCGGGCCGGATGCCGAGATCTTCACCAAGGCACCGCCGATGTCGACGGTCGGCACCGGGGCGGATGCCGGCCTGCACCCGGCCTCGAGCTGGAACAATCCCGAGCCGGAAGTCGTGCTGATCGTCGCCTCCGACGGACGGATCGTCGGCGCCACGCTGGGCAACGACGTCAACCTGCGCGATGTCGAGGGCCGCTCGGCGCTGTTGCTCGGCAAGGCCAAGGACAACAATGCGGCCGCCGCGGTCGGCCCCTTCATCCGCCTGTTCGATGCCGGCTTCACGCTCGACCATGTCCGCAAGACCACGGTGACGCTGACCGTCGAGGGCGAGGACGGTTTCCGGCTGGAAGGCTCCTCCTCGATCGCCAGGATCAGCCGCGACCCGGCCGATCTCGCAGCGCAGATGATCGGCCCGCACCATCAGTACCCGGACGGGGCCGCGCTCTATCTCGGCACCATGTTCGCGCCGATCAAGGATCGCGATGCGCCCGGCGGCGGTTTCACCCACAAATACGGGGACATCGTCACCATCGCCGCGCCCGAGCTCGGCAGCCTGGTCAACCGGATGAAGCGCACCGACGAATGCGCGCCCTGGACCTATGGCGCCTCGCATCTGATGCGCCATCTCGCCGGGCGCGGGCTGCTGTGACCCGACGCCAGAACGGGCGGGCTGAAACGTAACCGCGCCTCGAAATCCCGGGTTCTTACCGAAATTCGGCGAGAGCCCGCCTTTCCGTCAGGCTGCTGGTAAGTTTTTTCTGCCAGAGAGCGGGCTGGACCAGGAGGGTTCGGCGTGGCGATGAGTGAGATCGGGAGACAGAGCTCCCAGGTCGGCACCAAGAGTGTGAGCGGCAAGGGCGCGATGGCAAGGATGGCCGGCTCACCCCTTGCCTGGATCATGGCGTTCGCGCTGGCGGCCGTCGCCGGCCTGATATTGCCGCTGCGCCTGCCGCTCGGGCCAAATGCCTGGGATACGGTGGTCTATCTCGACGCGATCCAGCGCATCGAGCTCGGCCAGGTCCCGACCATCGATTTCTTCGCGCCGATCGGCCCGCTCGGCTTCTATTTTGCCGCGGCGCTCGACATCGCTTTCCCCCAGGCGCAGCCGATGCTGCTGATCAACTGGGCGCTGCTGCCGGTCATGCTTCCGGTGCTGGCGCTTATCGCCGCCGAGGTCTCCCGGCGCTCCCGCCCGCAGGCGCTGGCGCTCGTTCTGCCCTTCCTGCTGTTCGCGGCGCTGCCGATCAACCTGCACGGGCTCTACCCCTCGCCCGGCTTCGACGGCTACGGCTTCTACAACCGCCATGTCGCGCTGCTGCTCTATCTGCTGATCGCCACCCTGATCTTCGTGCAGCGGCGCGGCCTCCGGATCGGGCTCGTCGCCGTGCTGATGCTGGCGCTGTTCCTGACGAAGGTCACCGGCGCCGTCTCCGGCACGCTTCTCGTTGGCTATGCCACGCAGAGCGGACGGATGCGATTCCGCGATGCGGTCATCGCAGCGGGCTTCGTCATCCTCGCGCTCGGCGTTCTGGAGCTCGCGACCGGGCTGTGCTCCGCCTATGTCCAGGATATCCTGACCCTGCTCGGCCTTAACACCGATACGCTGCTGCCGCGCTTCCTGACCGTGGCCTCGGTCAAGTTCAACGTGATCGGCCCGTCGCTGCTGCTGCTCGCCGCACTGGCCTATGCGTCCTGGCGCGACGGCCTGCCGACGACGCTGGCCGACTGGCGTGCCATGGCCGATGCCCCGATCGGCTGGTTCGCCGTGGGCCTGTTCGCACTCGCTCTGTTCGAGACGCAGAACACAGGCTCGCTCGAATTCATCGGGCTGTGGCCGATCGTCCTGCCGCTGCTGCTCGACTGGTGGGAGCGGCGCGAAGACCGCATGCGGCCAGTGGTTCTCGTGCTCGTGCTCGCGGTCACGCTGCCGAGCGCCGTGATCTGCCTGGAGCGAGGCATGCGCGCGATGATGGGTGCGGCGACCTATGTCGCGCTCGACGTGCCCGATCTCGGTCCGCTCGGCCGGATCAGCGTGAAGCGCGACATTGCCGCGCGCGCCACCGCGATGCTCGACCACTACGCGACGCAGCCGGAGGGCTATCGCGACCTGATCCGGCGCGACATCCTGCCCTCCTACACGCTCTATTCGGAGATCGACTATCAGGCGACATGGATGCTGGAGATCCAGCAGGCGATCACCGCGATCAAGGCCTGGGAGAGCGCCAACAAGCGCGAGCTCAACGGCTTCTTCACCTTCGATTTCGTCGATCCGCTGAACCGCCTGCTGGAACGCGCGCCGCCGCGGGTCGTGCCGGTCGGCGTCGATCCCGGCCGCAGCACGCCGGACCTGCAGCCGGGGACCATCGAAGCCCTCAGGCAGACCGACGCGATGCTGATGCCGAAATGCCCGGTGACGACGCCGCGCGAGATGATCCGCAGTCATTTCGCTGCCGCGCTCGAAGGGCGCGAGCGGATCGCGCTCGCGCCCTGCTGGGACATGTATCTGAGGAAATAGACCGGACCGGGATCAGCCGACCGCAGTCTGACCGGCTTCCCAGCCGAGGATGGCGCGCTTGCGCGTCAGGCCCCAGTGATATCCGGTCAGCGCGCCCGACTTGCCGATGACGCGGTGGCAGGGCACCACGAAGGAGATCGGGTTCTTGCCGACCGCCATGCCGACGGCGCGCGCGGCGCTGGGCTTGCCGATATGGTTGGCAACCTCGCCATAGGTCGTGGCGCAACCGACGGGGATGCGCAGCAGCGTCTCCCAGACCCTAACCTCGAAGTCGGTGCCGATCAGCACGACCCGCAGCGGCGTTTCGGCCGACCAGGCCTTCGGCTCGAAGATGCGGCCGGCATAGGGCGCCGTCAGCACCGGGTCGTAATGGTAATCGGCATGGGGCCAGCGCCGCATCATGTCGGCCAGCGCCTCGGCCCGGCCACCGACGACCTTGCCGCCATCGGCACTGTTCGAGACCCAGCCGAGCCCGGCAAGGCCGCGATCGGTGATGACCACCAGCGCCTCGCCGAAGGGCGATGCGTGGAAGCCGTAGGAGAGCTTCAGGCCCTCGCCGCCGGTCTTCCATTCGCCGGGCGACATCGCCTCATGCGTCACGAAGAGGTCGTGCAAACGGCCGGGGCCGGAAAGGCCGACTTCCAGTGCCGTATCGAGGATGCTGGCCGAAGACGACAGCAGTCCCTTGGCATGGTCGAGCGTGATCGCCTGCAGGAAGGCCTTCGGCGTCAGCCCGCACCAACGCCGGAAGAGATGATGGACATCGGTTGGGGTCGCGCCGGCGGCCTCCGCGATCGCCTCGATCGTCGGCTGTTCGCGCCAGTTATGGGTGATGAAGGAGAGGATGCGCCGGACGGTGTCATAGTCCGAGCCGGGGGCGACGGCCGGGAAATCGGCCTCGCTCGGCATCGCATCGGTGGCGCGCGCCAGCACCGCATTGGAGAAGCGCGTCGGGGTCATCGCCGTTTTCATGGAAGCGTGAGCGTTCATGGGAGCCTCGCATCATTCGTCATGATGCGAATCTAGGGTCTCCACCATGCCGTTCCCACCCGAAAGCTGGCAAGGGCGAGGTTGCCCTTCACATCGTCCCCATCCTCAGCCCGCATCCTGAGGAGCCGCATCAGCGGCGTCTCGAAGGATGCTCCAGATGGTTCCGGAGCCCCCCGGATCATCCTTCGAAACGGCCCTTGCGGGCCTCCTCAGGATGAGGGCTCATAAGGTCATGACTTCTCCCGCCGATGCCGTCATCGATCTCTACCAGCGCCATGCCGCCACCTATGACGGCCTGCGCGGCAAGCTGCTGATGGAAGGCCCCTGGCTCGCCCGTTTCCGGGACTTGCTCGCGCCCGATGCCACGGTCCTCGATATCGGCTGCGGCACCGGCCAGCCGATCGCACGCTACTTCATCGAGCAGGGCCATGCCGTCACCGGCGTCGATTCCGCCGCGGCGATGATCGCATTGTGCCGGGCCCGCTTTTCGGGGGGCGGCTGGGAGGTTGCCGACATGCGCAAACTCGCGCTCGGCCGCCGCTTCGGCGGGCTGATCGCCTGGGATTCGTTCTTCCACCTGACGCCCGAGGACCAGCGGGGGATGTTTCCGATCTTCGCAGCCCATGCCGCGCCGGGTGCGGCCCTGCTCTTCACCAGCGGCCCGGCCCATGGCGAAGCGATCGGCAGTTTCGAGGGCGAGGCGCTCTACCATGGCAGCCTCGACCCCGGGGAATACCGGGCCGTGCTGGCGGAGAACGGCTTTTCCGTCGTCGACCATGTCGTCGAGGACCCGAGCTGCGGCGGCCATACGATCTGGCTCGCTCAGGCCGGGCCTGCTCAGGGCGCGTTGTAGTCCGGGCCGCGGCGGGCGCTTGACAGGGCCGAACCCAGTGCATCGGCAAAGCCGGCGCGCTCATGCGGCGACAGGGCGGAGGCGACCGCGACGCTCTGCCCGCGCGAGACCAGATTCAGGCCGAGCAGGCCGTAATCCTCGTCATTCTGGCGTTCGAGCCGCGTCCAGATCGGATTGAAGCGCCAGACCGTCTCGCGGCCATGATGCGAGACCTTGCGCAGGAAGACCTCCAGCGGCGTCACCACGATGCGCTCGAACGAGCGCGCGTGCCGGAAATTGACGTGGAAGGCGACGAAGAGCGCCACGATGTCGATCCCGAAGAAACCCGCGACCGGCCAGGCGCCGAGCACGACGAAGGGGATCGAGGAGACCACGCTCGCCAGACAGATGAGCGTCATCACGATGCGGAACCCGTTCTGGCCGAGTGAGCGATGCGGCGTGATCGTCGCGTCGAAGACCGGCCGCTGCGACGCGTCCGCGATCTCGTTGCCAGGGCTCTCACTGCCGGTGCTCTTGCCGGGGTTCATCCGCGGATTATAACGCCGTCATGGATCAGCGGAACAGGCCCCCTCTTGTCGCGGCGCCGACAAAGCGCATCACGTTGCCGCGCGCCCGCAAGCCGGCGGAAATCTACGAGATCTTCCGCCGTTTCCAGGCAGCCAATCCCGAGCCCAAGGGCGAGCTGGACTACGTCAACGCCTTCACGCTGCTGGTCGCCGTCGTCCTGTCGGCTCAGGCGACCGATGTCGGGGTGAACAAGGCAACGCGCCCGCTCTTCGCCATTGCCGACACGCCGGAGAAGATGCTCGCGCTCGGCGAGGAGACCGTGCGCGAATACGTCAAGACGATCGGCCTCTACCGCACCAAGGCGAAGAACGTGATCGCACTCTGCGAGAAGCTGATCGCCGAGTATGGCGGCGAGGTGCCGGCGACGCGCGAGGCGCTGGAGAGCCTGCCCGGCGTCGGCCGCAAGACCGCCAATGTCGTGCTCAACATCGCCTTCGGCGAGATCACCCACGCCGTCGACACCCATGTCTTCCGCATCGCCAACCGCCTGCGCATCGCGCCGGGCAAGAACGTGCTGCAGGTCGAGCTCGGTCTGGAGAAGGCGGTGCCGCCCGAATTCGGACGGCACGCCCATCACTGGCTGATCCTGCACGGGCGCTACACCTGCAAGGCACAGCGCCCCGAATGCGTCCGCTGCATCCAGAACGACCTCTGCGATTCGGCCGACAAGCGGATCGCCTGAGGTCACTGGCAGCACCACGCTCGCGTCATGGTCGGGCTTGTCCCGACCATCCACGTCTTCACTCGTCGAGTGCCGTGTTCAAGACGTGGATGCTCGCCACAAGGGCGAGCATGACGGCGGTGCTCCCTCCCCTCACTTCGCGTCGAGCAAGTCCTTGACCGAGAGCAGGACGAGTTCGTTGTCGTCGGCCTTCTTCGGATCGCGCGAGGAGGAGAAGGGCAGGTTGTTGTCATTGCCGACGACGATGATGCCATTGATGCGATCGACCACGTCGACATTCTCGATGGTGAAGAAGGGGAAGGGCAGCACGCCATCGATGGCGCCCTGCTTCGCCTTGCCATCGGGGTCGGCGATCTTCAGGAGGTCGATGAAGCCGACCTTGCGCACCGGCTTGCCGACATTGGCCTCGTTCATCTCGATCTTCACGACGCGCTTGAACTTGGCGAGGTCTTGGAAGCAGTCCGGGCCCTTCTGGCCGGTGGCGCAGGCCTTGTCGGCGGTGCCCTCGCCGTTATCGCGCTCGATGATCAGCGCGGTCGTGGCGTCGATCATGTTGAAGTCGCCGATGGCGTTGCCCTTCTGCTCCAGCGGGTAGAGCCAGGAGCGGCCGGTCCATTTCTCGTTGGCGACGTCGAATTCGAGGATGCGCAGGACTTCCTTGCCGTCGACCTCCTCGTTGCCCTTGGTCTCGGCGTTCCAGAGCGGGCCTTCGAGCAGCGGATAGAGGAACCGGCCGTCCGGCGACTGCGCCATGCCCTCATAGCCCTTGGAGCGGCGCACATTGAAGGCCGGCATCGGCGCATCCGGCGCGCCGGGCGTGCTGATGGCATAGTGATCCGGCGAGCGGGCCGGCTTGCCGTCGACCTGCGTCTCGAACACGGCCTCGACCTTGCCGCTGGGATCGACGCGGATGAGATAGGGGCCGAATTCCTCGCCGATCCAGAACTTGCCGCCGATCGGCTGGATCGACTCGGGATCGAAATCCGCGCCGGTCAGATAGCGCTTCTCGGTGCCCTCATGGACGATGCGGAAGGGGACCTTCTTGTCGGGATCGTGCAGGAAGGTGGTCGAAAGGCGTTCGACCGCGCCCTTGCCGAAATCCGCCTTGAGTCGGTGGAAGAACAGCATCGCGTCCGGCGAGTTCGCCTTGGCACCGAAGCCGTTGTCGGTCAGCACCAGAAACTCGCCATTTCCCAGCGAGCGGATACCGGAAAAGCCCTGCAAGGGCTGGCCGGCGAAGGGTGTCGAGAGCCCGGTCGGGCGCCCGCCCGAGGTGCCCATCACCGTCCCGACCGCCTCGACGCGCTTGCCGGGCGTGACGAACTTGCCGGAGACCTTGAAATCGGCAGGCGCATCGGCCGGCGCCGGAATGATCGTGTTCGCCGGCAACAGGGCATGGCCGACGAGCTTCGCGGGGAATTCCTTCTGTGCGTCCTGCGCCCCTGCGAGGATGGTCGAGGACAACAACAGGGCGGCGATGAGCGGCAGGCGCATGGATGGCTCCGGGATTAAGGCGAAGCCTTCGCTTCACCCGCCGGGATTGCGCCCCGACGACAGCCCGGCGACCGTTCCATGACGGCTGCCAGCCAGATCATCCGACTGATTATTCAGTCCGATGATCTGGTTCTTTGATTTTGCATCGGCTGCTTCCGAAAACCGCGCTCCACTTTTCGGGCCGATGCTCCCCCGCTCAGTAGCCCCGCGCCGGATCGACCACGTTGATCAGCGGCTCGCCCGCTTCCAGCCGCCCGATCTGAGCGGCAACTGCCGTGGCGATCGCCTCGGGCTCCGACATCGCCGAGTTATGCGGCGTCACCGTCACGCCCGGATGGTTCCAGAGTCGCGATTCCACCGGCAGCGGCTCGACCTCGAAGACATCGAGCGTCGCACCCTTCAGCGTGCCCGCGTCGAGCGCGGCGAGGATATCGTCCGCGACCTGCAGGCCGCCGCGCCCGGCATTGATCAGGAACGGGCCGCCGAGGCGCCCGCCCTGCGCGAGGCCGGAGAGCATTTCGGCATTGATGATGCCGCGCGTGTCCGGCGTCAGCGGCAGGAGGCTGACGAGGATATCGGTGCGCGCGAGGAAGGCCTTCATGCCGTCCTCGCCGGAGAAGGTCTGAAGGTCTTCGATGGTCTTGGGCGAACGGCTCCAGCCGGCGACGTCGAAGCCCATGACGGCAAGCTTGCGGGCGGCGTCCTGACCGAGTTCGCCGAGCCCCATGATGCCGACGCGGACCGAACGGGCAGCCGGCTGGTTGCGATCGTCGTCCCAGCGCTTCTCGCGCTGCTGGCTGTCATAGCGGCGCTGCTGGCGCAGATAACTCAGGCAATGCAGGACGATATATTCGCTCATCCGCGTCGTCAGGTCGGGATCGACGATGCGCGCGATCGGCGCGGCCGGCAGTTTGTCGTCGGCGAAGAGGAAATCGACGCCCGCACCCAGCGAGAAGATCGCGGCGAGATTGGGCAGGCCGGTCAGGCTGCCGGGCGGGTGCTTCCAGCTCGCGACATAGTGGACGGCGCGACGGTCGAAGGGCTCGCCGAGGACGACGATCGGCATATCCGGCAGCAGCGCCTGGAAGCGCGCGCGCCAATCCTCGACATGCCAGCCCGTCATGGCCAGAAGCAGACTCATCCCGTAACCCTCTCCGTCAACCGTTCCACAACCAGCGGGCCGCGCGCCGCACCCTCTCCGATCCGGTATGCCTTGCGCAAGCGCTCGCTTGCCGCTTGGTAACCCGCATCGTCACGAGCATGGACGATGCCGAGCGGCCGATCGCGCCCGACCGCGTCGCCGATCCCCGCCAGTGCGACGATGCCGACGGCGTGGTCGATCGAGTCCTGCGGGCGCACGCGGCCGCCGCCGAGCGCCACGACGGCAAGCCCGACGGCGCGCGTATCGATGGAAGCGACCTGTCCGGGCGTTTCGGGATAGACCGGCTTCACGACCGGCGCAGCGACAAAATGCTTCTGCGGTGCCTCCAGCAGGTCGGCCGGGCCACCAAGCGCCACGATCATGCGGGCGAAACGCTCGGCCGCGGCGCCGGAGGCGAAGGCCTGCTCGATCTTGGCGCGGGCGGTGTCGATATCCGGCGCAAGCTTGCCGAGCAGCAGCATCTCCGCGGCGAGCGCGACCGTAACCTCGTGGAAGCGCGGCTCGCGATGGCGCCCCGTGAGGTGATCGAGCGCATAGGCGACCTCGAGCGCATTGCCGGCGGCCGAGGCGAGCGGCTCGCTCATGTCGGTGAGCAGGGCGGTGGTCGGCATGCCCGCGCCGTTGGCGACGCCGACCAATGCCTGCGCCAGGGCCTGCGCCTTGCCGTAATCCGGCAGGAAGGCGCCGGAGCCGAACTTCACGTCCATGGCGAGGCCGTGCAGGCCGGCTGCGAGCTTCTTGGACAGGATCGAGGCTGTGATCAGCGGCAGCGATTCCACCGTCGCGGTGACGTCGCGGATGGCATAGAGGCGCTTGTCGGCCGGAGCGAGATCGGCGGTCTGGCCGATGATGGCGCAGCCGGCCTCGCGCACGACCTTGCGGAAGAGTTCGATGCCGGGCTGGGTGACATAACCCGGCACCGCATCGAGCTTGTCGAGCGTGCCGCCGGTATGGCCGAGGCCGCGGCCGGAGATCATCGGGACATGGCCGCCGCAAGCCGCGACCGCCGCCGCCAGCGGCAGGCTGACGGTATCGCCGACGCCGCCGGTCGAATGCTTGTCGAGGGCGGGGCCCGGCAGGTCGTCCCAGCGCAGCACCGTGCCGGAATCGCGCATGGCCAGCGTCAGCGCGACACGCTCGCGTTCGCTCATGCCGTTGAAATAGACCGCCATGGCGAAGGCCGCGGCCTGGCCTTCGCTGACCGAACCGTCAGGCAAGCCGGCGATGAGCTGGCGGATATCGGCCTCGGGCAGTTCCGCACCGTCGCGCTTGGCGGCGATGATCTCCTGGGTCAGGCGCATCAATAGCTCCCACGCGGCGCGGCATCGGGCGCGGCACCGTCAATGGCCGTGACGAGCGCGCCATAGAGCCCGCTGGCGCCGAAGCGGAAGGTCGTTGGTGTCGCCCAATCCTCTCCCATGATCGCATCGGCGAGATCGAGATAGCGCGTGGCGTCGGCCAATGTCCTGATCCCGCCGGACGGCTTCAGCCCGACGGGGCGGCCCATTTCCGCGATGACGCTGAGCATCACGCGCGCCGCCGGGATGCTGGCCGAATTCGCGGTCTTGCCGGTCGAGGTCTTGATGAAATCGGCGCCGGCCGCGATCGCGAGCTCGGACGTGGTCCTGACCTTGTCGAGATTGGGATATTCGCCGGTTTCCAGGATCACTTTCAGCCGCCTTTCGCCGCAGAGCGACTTGACGTTGCGCACCATGGCGGCCGCCGCCGTCGTCTGGCCCGCCAGAACCACCCGCCAGGGCAGGACGAGGTCGATCTCGTCGGCGCCCGCCGCGAGCGCCTCCTCCGTCTCGCGCATGGCCGGGGCGATCGGGGTGTCGCCACCGGGAAAGTTCACGACGGTCGCGATGCGGACCGGGCCGTCGCCGAGCTCGGTCCGCGCCGCCGCGACGAAGCGCGGCCACAGGCATATGGCAGCGACCGGCACGGGGCCGGAGACGGCGCGCAGGCAGAGATCGCGCGTGCCCGCTTCCGTGGCATCGTCGGCGAGATCGGTCAGATCGAGCAGCGCGAGCGCGCGCCGGGCGAGATCGGCATCGGACATGGCTTACAGCTCCGACAGGAAGGCGCGTACCAGGCGCTTGAGCGCGCCCGCCGCGAGGCCCGCGACATCGCGCGTCTCGGTATGGTGCGGCGTGCCGCCATGCAGCCCCGCGCCCATATTGGTGACGATGGACAGGCCGGCAACGCGCAGGCCGTGGCGGCGCGCCAGGATCACCTCCGGCACGGTCGACATGCCCACGAGATCGGCGCCCAGGACCTTCGCCATGCGGATCTCGGCCGGCGTCTCGAAGCTCGGCCCGGTGAACCACATGTAGACGCCCTCACCGAGCGGGATCGCCGCCCGCTGCGCCGCGCGCTTGAAGCGGCCGCGCAGATGCGGGTCATAGGCATCGACCATCGGCACGAAGCGGCCATCGCCCGTGTCGCCGATCAGCGGGTTGGGGCCGTTCAGGTTGATATGATCGGTGATGAGGGCAAGGCTGCCGGGGCGCATCTCGGCCGAGAGCGAGCCCGCCGCATTGGTCAGGATCAATGGCGGCGAGCCGAAGGCGGTGAGCACGCCGAGCGGCACGCGCATCACCGCAGAATCGCCGCCCTCATAATAATGGGCGCGGCCTTCGTAGATCAGCATCTTGCGGCCATGCAGCGTGCCATAGCAGAGCTGACGGGCATGGCCCGAAACCTCGCCGCGCGGAAAGCCCGGCAGATCGGCATAGGGAATCCGGATCGCGTCCTGGATATCCTCTGCGACGGCGCCGAGGCCGGTGCCGAGCACGATCGCGCAATCGATCGCATCGACGCCCCGTTCCGCCAGAATCGACGCCACCTTGTCGAAGGCCGGATCGGCCGCCATCGCACGTTCCCTTCCGGCTGCCGCAGCAGCCCAAATCACCGCGGCAAATTGGCCGGTCCGAAGGAGGCTGGCAACAGCTCCTCCAGGGTGAAGCGCGCGCGGATGCCTTCGGGGCCGGCGATCGCGACCGGCGTTTCCGGCGCAGCGAATTCGCGGATGCGCTGGCGGCATGCGCCGCAGGGCGTGACCAGCTCGGCGCCCTCGCCGAAGACCAGCACGGCCCGGATCGCCTTGCCGCCAGCCGCGATCATCGCCGCGATCGCCCCGGCCTCGGCGCAGGAACCGACGGGATAGGCGGCGTTCTCGACATTGCAGCCGGCATGGACCGTGCCGTCATCGCCGAGCAGCGCGGCCCCGACCTTGAAGCGCGAATAGGGCGCATAGGCCCGCTTCTGGATCGCGGCGGCAGCGGCGAACAGGGCCTCGAAATCGGGTTCGGCCGGCAATTCAGCGTTCCTTGACATAGGGCAGGCCGGAGGCCCTGGGCGGGGTCGCCTTGCCGATGAAGCCGGCGAGCAGGACGATCGTCATCAGATAGGGCAAGGCCTGGATCGCTTCCACCGGCACGAGGCCGATGCCGGGCAATGTCACGCCCTGAAGCCGGATCGCAACGGCATCGAGCAGGCCGAAGAGCAGGCAGGCGCCGAGCGCCGGCCAGGGCCGCCAATTCGCGAAAATCACGGCCGCGAGCGCGATGAAGCCGCGCCCCGCCGTCATATGCGGCAGGAAGCCGGCCGATTGCGCGACGGCGAGATAGGTGCCGCCGATGCCGCAGAGCACACCGCAGATCGCAACGGCGCCGTAGCGCAGGCCGGCGACCGAGATGCCGGCCGTGTCGACCGCTGCCGGGTTCTCGCCGACGGCGCGGATGCGCAGGCCGAAGCGCGTGCGCTTCAGCACGAGCGCGGTGACGAGGACACCGAGAAAGGCGAGATAGGCTGGAGCGGCATGGCCGGAGACGACCTCGTCATAGATCAGGCCGAGCCCGGGCACGTGCTCGCGCGCCCAGCGGGCGAAGGGCAAGGTGATCTCGCCGAAGCGGGCCGGGCCTTCGAGCGAGGGGGTGCGCCCGCCCTGCGCATACCAGGCATTGCCGAGGATGACGGTGAGACCCGCCGCCAGCATGTTGATGGCGACCCCGGAGACGATCTGGTTGCCGCGCCAGGTGATGGCGGCGAAGCCATGGACCAGCGCCAGCGCCAGAGCGGCGAGGATGCCGGCACCAAGCCCGATCCAGGCCGAGCCGGTGACGAAGGCCGCGACCGCCGAGGCGAAGGCGGCGACAAGCATCTTGCCCTCGAGCCCGATATCGACGACCCCGGCCCGCTCCGACCACAAGCCCGCCATCGCCGCGCAGATCAGCGGGATCGAGAGCCGGATCGTCGAATCGAGCACGACGGCGATGGTCTGGAGCAGGTCCATCGTCAGCCGCCCCGCCTTGTCATTCCGGGGCCCTGCGCAGCGAAGAACCCGGAACCTACGACTGGGTACGCGCTTTCGCAACGACGACGAACGGTCTCACCCGGTCGTAGGTTCCGGGTTCGGTCCTGCGGACCGCCCCGGAATGACAAGGTTGCGGATCCTGTCATGACGCGCGTCCCATCCCGAGCGCCCCCGCCACCAGCCGCCGGAACAGCCCGTCGAGCGCGCCGGCAAACAGCACGAGCACGCCGCCGATGACCACGACCATGTCGCGGGTGATCGCCGGCTTGTCGAAGGAAAGCTCGGCGCCGCCCTGATAGAGCACGCCAAAGAGGAGGGCAGCGAGCCCGACGCCCGCCGGGTGGCCACGCCCCATCAGAGCGACGGCGATGCCGACGAAACCGTAGCCGGCGGTGAAATCGAGCACGAGCCGGTGCTGGACACCCAGCGCCTCGTTGACCGCGAGCCCGCCGGCAAGCGCGCCCGAAATCGCCATCGCGATCATGGTGACGGCGGCCGGTGAGATGCCGGCATAGGCGGCGGCGCGCGGATTGGCGCCGACGGTGCGGATCGCATAGCCCAGTCGCGTGCGCCAGATCAGCAGCCAGACCGCGACGAGCGCCATCAGCGCGAGGAAGAAGGCGCTGTTCAGCGGGGTCGAGGGCAGCTTCAGGCCAAACGGCGCAAGCAATTGATGCATCGGCGTCAGGATGGCGCCGGCCGGGAAATCCAGCGTCTCGGGCTGCATCGAGCCCGGCTTCCCGATGACCTCGCGCAGCAGATAGACGATCAGCGTCGCGGCGACGAAGTTCAGCATGATCGTGGTGATGACGACATGGCTGCCGCGCTTCGCCTGAAGCCAGCCGGGAATGAAAGCCCAGAGCGCGCCGCCCGCCGCCGCGCCGAGGATCGCGAAGGGCGCGGCAAGGAAGCCGGGCAGGGCGGGAAGCGCGAGGCAGGCGATCGCCATGGCAATGCCGGCGACCGTCGCCTGCCCCTCGCCGCCGATGTTGAACAGGCCGGCATGGAAGGCGACGGCGACCGCGAGCCCGGTGAAGACGAAGTTCGTGGCGTAGTAAAGCGTGAAGCCGATGCCCTCAGTGCTGCCGAGCGCACCGCGCAGCAGCAGCGCCGTCGCCTCCAGCGGATTCTCGCCGATGCCGACGACCACGAGCCCGGCGACGAGCAGGGCCGCGATCACCGAGACGAGCGGCACCAGCGCGACATCCGCCCAGCGGGGCAGTTCGACGGGGGCGGCGCTCATGCGGCCTCGTCCGTCACGCCGGCCATCAGCAGGCCAAGATCGCGTTCGTCGGCCGCTTCGGCGACACGCTCGCCGGTGATCCGACCGCCGCACATGGCGATGATCCGGTCGGAGAGCGCCATCACCTCCTCCAGCTCGACCGAGACGAGCAGGATCGCGACGCCTTGATCGCGCAAAGCCACCAGCCGGCGATGGATGAACTCGATCGCGCCGATATCGACGCCGCGCGTCGGCTGGCCGACGAGCAGGACTTTCGGGCCGCGCTCGATCTCGCGGGCGAGCACGATCTTCTGCTGGTTGCCGCCGGAGAATTTCGCCGTCTTCAGCGCCGGATCGGGCGGGCGCACGTCATAAGCCGTGAAAGCCTCGCGGGCATGGGCCTCGATGCGGGCCGGCGAGAGCAGCGGGCCGGCGCCGAAGGCGGGGTCGTGCTGATAGCCGAGGATGGCGTTCTCGGCGGCCGAGAAGGCGGTGACGAGACCGCTGCGATGGCGATCCTCGGGGATATGCATCAGCCCGAACTTGCGCAATCGCGCCGGATGGCGATCGGCAGCGGCCAATATCTGCCCGCCCAACCGGATCACGCCGCGGCTCGGCTGGATCAGGCCTGCCAGAACCTCCAGCAATTCGCTCTGGCCGTTTCCGGCGACACCGGCGATGCCGACGATCTCGCCTTCATGGAGCGTGAGATTGACGTCCTTCAGGGTTTCGGTGCCGCGCCCGTCGCGGCAGGTGAGGCCGACCGCCTCCAGCGCCGGCGCTCCGCGCTCGCGCGGCTGCTTCTCGACCCGGAGCAGCACGCGCCTTCCGACCATCGCCTCGGCCAAAGCCGGCGGCGAGGTTTCGGCGGTGGCGACATGGGCGACCATCTCGCCGCGGCGCATCACCGAGACCCGGTCGGTGACGTCCATGATCTCGCGCAGCTTGTGGGTGATCAGTATCACCGTCTTGCCCTGCGCCTTCAGCGCCCGGAGCAAGGCAAAGAGCTGGTCGGCCTCGGCCGGGGTCAGCACCGCCGTCGGCTCGTCGAGGATGAGGATCTCGGCACCACGATAGAGCGCCTTGAGGATCTCGACGCGCTGCTGCAGGCCGACGGAGAGCTCGCCGACGATGGCATCGGGATCGATCGCGAGGCCGTAATCCTGCGAGAGTTTTGAAAGCGCGGCGCGCGCCTTGCCGATGCCGCCTTTCAGAAAGGCCCCGCCCTCGGCGCCGAGCACGACGTTCTCGACGACACTCAAGGTCTCCACCAGCATGAAATGCTGATGGACCATGCCGATGCCCGCCGCGATGGCGTCAGCCGGGGAGCGGATGCGGCGCGGCTCGCCTGCTATCCTGATCTCGCCGGCATCGGCCTCGTAGAAACCGTAGAGGATCGACATCAGCGTCGACTTGCCGGCGCCGTTCTCGCCGACGATGCCGTGGATCGAGCCGGCCGCGACCGAGAAGGACACGTCCCTGTTGGCGGCGACCGGGCCGAAGCGCTTGGAGATGCCAGTGAGCTCGATGGCGGGCGCGGAACTCAAGGGAGCCGCCCGCGCCTCACATCGTGCATTTCTGGTCGGACATGTAATCGTGGACCTTGACCGTGCCGGCGATGATGTCGGCCTTGGCCTTGTCGGCGGCGGCCTTCATCTCCGGCGTGATCAGGGCCTTGTTGGCATCGTCCAGCGCCCAGTCGATGCCCTCTTCCTTCAGGCCGAGCACGGAGACACCGGGCTTCCAGGAACCGTCCTGCGCCGCCTTGAAGGAGTTGTAGGCGGCGATGTCGACGCGCTTCAGCATCGAGGTCAGCACCTTGCCGGGATGCAGCGCGTTCTGGTTGGAATCGACGCCGATGCCGAGCTTGCCGGCATCGGCCACCGCGCGGAGCACGCCGATGCCGGTGCCGCCGGCGGCGTGATAGACCACGTCGGCGCCGCGATCGATCTGCGACTTCGCGAGCTCGCCGCCCTTGACCGGGTCGTTCCAGGCGGCAGGCGTCGAGCCGGTCATGTTCTGGAAGATCTCGGCATCGGCCTTGCCGGCCTTGACGCCCTGGACATAGCCACAGGCGAATTTGCGGATCAGCGGGATATCCATGCCGCCGACGAAGCCGACCTTGCCCGATTTCGAGGCCATCGCCGCGAGCAGGCCGACGAGATAGGAGCCCTCATGCTCCTTGAAGACGACCGACTGCACGTTCGGCAATTCGACGACCATGTCGATGATCGTGAATTTCAGGTTGGGGAACTCGGCCGCGACCTTCTGCAGGGCGGTGGCCTGCGAGAAGCCGACGGCGATGATCGGCGAATGGCCGTCGCGGGCGAAGCGGCGCAGGGCCTGCTCGATCTGGGCGTCGTTGGTCGGCTCGAAATCGCGGAAGTCGACATTCGTTTCCTTCTTGAACTTCTCGGCACCGATGAAGACGCCCTCGTTGAAGGATTTGTCGAACTTGCCGCCCTTGTCATAGACGATCGCGGGCTTGATCGTTTGCGGCTGCGCCAGGGCCGCCACACCGGAAAGCGCAACGGCGGCGAGCACCGCCGCGAAAGAACCCAAACGCATGGAAGCGATCCCCTGTTGCAGCCGGGCGCCGTTGTCCGGCCCTCGATGGCGGCACGATGGCATGGCCCGGGCGCGCGGCCAAGCTGGCGAAAGGTCATGTTCATGACGACGGCACGGTCGTGCAGGCATGGCGATTGCCGAGGGGCCGCTCCCGGCCTTAGGCTGCCGGCCATGATGCTGAACGACGACGAGATCGAGCGCTATGCGCGCCACATCGTCCTGCCGGAAATCGGCGGGCCGGGCCAGCAGCGGCTGAAGAACGCGCGCGTTCTGGTCGTCGGCGCCGGCGGGCTCGGCGCGCCCCTGATCCAGTATCTGGCGGCGGCCGGGGTCGGCAAGATCGGCATCGTCGACGATGACATCGTCTCGCTCTCGAACCTGCAGCGCCAGACCATCTTCACGACCGAGGATATCGGCGCGCACAAGGCGGTGGCTGCGGCCCGCTTCGTGCGCAATCTCAATCCGAATGTGGTGGTCGAGGAGCATGTCACGCGGCTCGACCCACATAATGCCCGCGCGCTGATCGCCTTCTACGACGTCGTCGCCGAAGGCTCCGACAATTTCGCGACGCGCTATGCCGTGACCGATTCCTGCTTCCACGAGCGCAAGCCGGTGGTGATGGGCGCTCTCGGCCGTTTCGACGGCTCGCTCACCACGATCCGTGCCCATGAGGCAGGGCCTGACGGGCGGCCCAACCCGACCTGGCGCTGCCTCTTCCCGGAAGCGCCGCCGCCGGGCGCGATCCCGACCTGCGCGGAGGCCGGGGTGCTCGGCGCCCTGCCCGGCGTGATCGGCTCGCTGATGGCGCTGGAGGTGGTGCGCACTGTTACCGGCTTCGGCGAGCCGCTCGTCGGCAAGCTGCTGCTGGTCGATTCGCTGACGATGCGCTTCGAGACGCTGCGCTATGGCTGGGACGAGGCCAATCCGCTGAACGGCACGGGCTCAAGCGAAGGCCGATCTTAACCGATCCCTGCTAGCAAGCCCCATCGAGAACGATGGGGAAGGGCGCCATGCAGGCTGGCGGCACGATCGGAGCGGGAGTTTCGACGCGAGCGACCTGGCTCCCGAACCTGCCGCTCGCCCTGCTCGGCATCGCCATCCTCGCCTGCGCGTTCTTGCTGACGCTGCCCCTGACGCTGCCGCTCGGGCCGATGTACTGGGACCTCGTTCTCTATCTCGACGCGGCCAATCGCATCGGCGACGGGCAGGTGCCGTTGATCGACTTCATCGCGCCGGTCGGCCCGCTTGGCTACTGGCTCTTCGCCGGGTTCGACGCGCTGTTTCCGCGTGCCCATCCCCTGCTCACGGCGCAATGGTGCCTGTTCGCCGTGACGGCGCCGGCCATGGCGCTGATCCTGCACAAGGTCGGCCAGCAGTCACGCGCCAGAGCGTTGGCGCTGCTCCTGCCCTATCTCGCCTTCCAGATCCTGCCGATCAATGTCGAGCATTACTCGTTCTTCCCGGGCACCGACGGCTTCGGCATCTACAACCGGCATGTCAGCATCGTGCTCTACGTGCTGGTCGCAGGCCTCGTCTTCCTGCGCGGCCCCGCGCTCGGCGCCATCATCGGCTGGACGCTGACCGCCCTGTTCCTGATCAAGATCACCGGCTTCCTCGCTGGCGGCCTCGTCACGGCCTTCGCCTTCGCGGCCGGGCGGATCGGCTGGCGCCAGAGCCTCCTGATCGCCGCGGCGGCAGGGATCGGGCTGTTCGGGCTCGAACTCACGACCGGGCTGGTCAGCGCCTATCTCGGCAGCATCCTCGCGCTGATCGCAATCAATGCCGGTGGCATCCTGCCGCGCTTCGTCCAGGCGGCCTCGCTGCATCTCGACATCGTTGGCGCCGGGACGGCGCTCGGGCTCGCCCTGCTCTGGCTGGATCGGCGGGGCATCGCGGAGGCCGCGCTAGCGCTGCGCCGGCAGCCTTCCGCTGCGGGTTTCGCCCGTCTGCTCGACCGCGACGTCGCCTGGCTTGCGGTCGCCCTCGCGGCGGGGCTGTTCTTCGAAACCCAGAACACCGGCGGGCAGGCCTTCATCTTCATCTGGCCGGTGCTTCTGGTGATCCTGTCACACTGGCTCGGCAGCGGGCGTCGCGGCGCGCTCGTGGTCTGCGGCCTCGTCGCGGCGACGGCAATCCCGCCGGCCGAAACCGTGCTCCAGCGCGGCGCGCGGGCGCTGATGGCGCAGGCGGGCTATGCCGCCCTGCCGAACCAGCATCTCGGCCGGCTCGGCCAGGTTTCACAGCATGCCGACGTCATGAACCGCGCCAGCGCGATGCTCGACATCTATGCGACCCATCCGGCGACCTTCCGGGAATTCACCGCCCGCGAGATGCTGCCGAATCCGCAGCTCTATTCCGAGCTCGACTTCCAGGCCTCCTGGCTGCTGGCGGTCGACGAGGGCGTCTCGGCGATCCTGGCGCATGAGCAGGCGAGCGGGCGGCGCTTCGAGACGATCATGAGCCTCAACTTCGTCAACCCGTTCCCCGCCGTGATGGGCCGCAGCGCGCCACGCGGAATCGCCATCGGCGCCGACCCGTTCCGCGCCGTGCCGAAGCCGGATTCCGAGGAGATCGCGCTCGCCCGCGAGGCCGACCTCGTGCTCTATCCGCTCTGCCCGATCACGGTCGCGAACGAGGCCCTGCGCAAGATCTACGCGCCGGTCCTGACGGGCCGGCGGGAGATCGCGCTCGGACGCTGCTGGAAGGGCTATGTGAAGCCGGATTAGCGCCCGCGCTTCGCCTCGATCACGTCGAAGAGCTGCGCCGCGAGGTCCGGGCCGCCGAGCTTCTTGATCGCGCGCACGCCGGTCGGCGCGGTGACGTTGATCTCGGTGAGCTTGCCATGGATCACGTCGATGCCAACGAGCAGCAGGCCGCGCTCGCGCAGCGTCGGGCCGATCGCCTCGCAGATCGCCAGCTCCTGCTTCGACAGGTCGGTCGGACGCGCCGCCCCGCCCCGCACCATGTTGGCGCGAAGATCGCCCACCGCCGGGACGCGATTGACGGCGCCCGCCGCCTTGCCGTCGATCAGGATGATGCGCTTGTCGCCCTCGGTGACCTCCTTGATGAAGCCCTGCACCACCCAGGGCTCGCGGAAGAGGTTGCTGAACAGGTCGAAGAGCGAGCCGAAATTCGGGTCGGTCTTGCTGGTCTTGAACACCGTCGCGCCGCCATGGCCGTAGAGCGGCTTCATGACGATCTCGCCATGCTCGTCGCGGAAGGCCTCGATCTCCGCCTTGTCGCGGGTGATCAGCGTCGGCGGCATCAGCTCCGGGAAATGGGTGACGAGGATTTTCTCGGGCGCGTTGCGCACCGAGGTCGGGTCGTTGACCACCAGCGTCTTCGGGTGGATGCGCTCCAGCATATGCGTCGTGGTGACATAGGCCATGTCGAAGGGCGGGTCCTGCCGGAGCAGGACTACATCGAGGGTCGACAGGTCGACCTTTTCCTCGGCGCCGGCGGTGAAATAGTCGCCCTCGGCATCGCGCACCTTCACCGGGCGCATCGGCGCCGTGACCTTGCCGTCGCGCATCGAGAGCTTGTCGGGCGTGTAGGTATAGAGCGTGTGGCCGCGCGCCTGCGCTTCCAGCATCAGCGCGAAGCCGGTATCCCCGGCGATCCGGATGCGCTCGATCGGGTCCATCTGGATGGCGACGTTGAGGCTCATGACAGGCTTCCTGTTGCAGGCCGTCCTTATCGGGCCGCGGGCGGGGTTCCTGCAAGTGGGTGGCATCGACCACGTCGTCTTCTGACGAAATCGTCAGAAGACGAAAAACGTGATCGATTCTAAAATCTTAGAGCATTGTTTCAGCAAAAAAACCGGTACCCACTTTTTTGCACAATGCTCTTGCGTCAGAGGACAAGCGCGAAGGCGGCGGGAACATGATGCGGCCGGCGCCAGGGCGCCAGGAATACCGCATCGGCCCTCAAATAGTGGCTGCCGGCCCAGGGATTGCGCGAAAGCCAGTGCCGCACGCGCCGCTCGACCAGGCGCTGCTTTTCCGCGGTGATCGCGATCATGGCATCGTCGAGCCGGCCGCGCGCCTTGACCTCGACGAAGGCGATGGTGCGGCCGCGCTTCATCACGAGATCGATCTCGCCGCCCTTGCCGCCGAAGCGCCGATCGAGCAGGCGATAGCCCTTCGCCGTCAGCCAGAGAATAGCGAGCCATTCGGCGCGGCGCCCGGTCAGGCCGGAGCGGCGTGCCCTATGGCTGCGCCCGTCCGGATCGGCGCCTGCCTTGCTCACGGGTCGTCGCGCGTGAGTTCGAGCGCGCGGGCATAGACCTTGCGACGCGGCTGGCCGGTCTCGGCCGCGACCTGCGCCACCGCCTCTTTCAGCGAGACCTTGGCCATGGCCGCCCGCAAGCGCTCGTCGATCGCCTCGTCGGAGGTGACGAGATCGGCGGCGCCGGGTGGACCGATGATCACGACGATTTCGCCGCGCGCCTCTTCCTCGCTCTCGTAATGGGCGGCGAGTTCCGGAAGCGTGCCGCGCCTCACCGTCTCGTAGAACTTGGTGAGCTCGCGCGCGACGGCGCCCGGTCGCGCACCGAGCACGGCGGCGGCGTCCGCCAGCATCTCGGCGAGGCGGCGCGGCGATTCGAAGAAGACCAGCGTGCCGGGGATGGCAGCGAGTTCGGTCAGGCGGGTGCGGCGCCCGCCCGATTTCGGCGGCAGAAAGCCCTCGAAGAAGAAGCGGTCGGTCGGCAGGCCGGCCAGCACCAAAGCCGCCAGCACGGCGGACGGGCCGGGAATGCCGGTCACGGGCAAGCCTTCCGCCACCAGCTCGGCCACGAGCTTGTAGCCGGGGTCGGAAACGAGCGGCGTGCCGGCATCCGAGATCAAAGCGAGCTTGCCGCCCTCGCGCAGCTTCGCCAGCACTTTGGGGCGCATCTGCGCGGCGTTGTGCTCGTGATAGGGCAGGAGCGGCGTCGATATGCCGTAATGCGCCAGCAGTGTCTTCGACGTCCGGGTGTCCTCGGCCAGGATCGCATCGGCGGCGGCGAGCGTCGCCAGCGCCCGGAACGAGATGTCGCGCAGGTTGCCGATCGGGGTCGCGACGATGTGAAGGCCCGGCGCCAGCGGCTCGGCCTCGGCTTTCAGGCCGAAGGCGGTGTAGCTGGAAGAGCGGGCGGGAGGATTGGTCGACATCCAGTTACGCTGCCACAGCCGCCCTGCCCGCGCCATGGCAAGGCGCGCCCGCGCCTGTGCAACCCATAGTTAACAACTTGAAAATAGGCTTCCACACTGGCACGAGAGGTCCGGGGGCATATCGGTTCCACAGGACCCATCGCCGGGTAGCGTCTCGCCGGCCCGGTCACGACTGGAGATCGCCCGTGTTTGTTCATCGGCACCTCACACCGATCCTGCGGTTCAAGGCACGGGCCTTCGCCATCATGCTGCCGCTAGCGCTCGCGGCTTGCGGTGGCGGCACCTCCGGCATGCCGGGATTCGATTCGGGCGCGCCGGCCGCCGGCGGCGCCGCGCCGACCGGGCAGACCATCGGCACCGGCAAGGTCAAGGTCGGCCTCATTCTGCCGCTCACGGCCGAGGGCCAGGGCGCCGTCGTCGGCAATTCCCTGAAGAACGCCGCCGAGATGGCGCTGGCCGAATTCCCCAACGCCGACCTGACCCTGCTGGTCAAGGACGATCGCGGCACGCCGGACGGCGCCCGCGCCGCCGCGCAGGAGGCCCTGTCCGAGGGAGCCGAACTGATCGTCGGCCCGCTCTTCGCGCCTTCGGTCCAGGCGGCGGGCCAGGTCGCGCGCGGCGCCAACAAGCCGGTCATAGCCTTCTCCAGCGATTCCAACGTCGCCTCGCGCGGCGTCTACCTGCTCTCGTTCCCGCCCGAGAACGACGTCAACCGGGTGATCGGCTATGCCGCCCAGCAGGGCCGCAAATCCTTCGCCGCACTCGTGCCGGATACCGCCTATGGCAGGGTGGTCGAAGCCGCCTTCCAGCAGGCCGTCGCCAATCGCGGGGTGCGCGTCGCCGCGATCGAGCGCTTCAGCTCCGATCCGGCCGCGATGAAATCCGCGATCCAGCGCCTGATGCCCTCGCTCGCCCAAGCCGATGCGCTGTTCGTGCCGGCCGCGGCCGACACGATGCCGACGCTCGGCCAGCTCCTGCAGGAGGCCGGCTACAACCCGGCCAAGGTGAAGCCGCTCGGCACCGGCGTCTGGAACGATGCGGGGATCGCGCGCGTGGCGGGCATCCAGGGCGGCTGGTTCGCCTCGCCCGATACGGCCGGGTTCAATGCTTTCGCCGGGCGCTACCAGCAGCGCTTCAACAGCGCACCGACCCGCACCGCGACGCTGGCCTATGACGCCATCTCGCTGGCGGCGGCGCTGGCCCGTACGCAAGGCTCGCAGCGCTTCTCCGAGGCTGTTCTGACCAACAACTCGGGCTTCGCCGGGGCGGATGGCGTCTTCCGCTTCCGCCCGGACGGGCAGGTCGAGCGCGGCCTCGCCGTGCTGGAGCTGCGCAACGGCCAGATCGTCACGATCAACGCCGCGCCGCGCGATCTCGGGCCGAGGTCGCAGTAAGGAAATACAATCCTCTCCGTCATTCCGGGCGACCGAAGGGAGACCCGGAATCCATCATGGAGCGCAGTGCCTTTCGATGGATTCCGGATCGGCGCCGCTTACGCGGCTTGTCCGGAATGACGGCGCGTTTGGAGGGCGGCGTTTCGTCAGCTCAGCGGGGCGTATTTCACCACGCAGCCATAGGCCTTGGTGCTGGCTTCCGAGACCGGCTTGCCGGCCTTGAGTTCGGCAACGGCCTGGCGGACATAGCTCTTGGCGCCCTCAAGGCTCGATGCAGCCGAAGTCGGCTTGTCGTCGATCGCGCCCATATAGGCGAGCGTGCCCTTGGGATCGATGATGTACATGTGCGGCGTCGTCTGGGCGCCATAGGCCCGCGCCATCACACTCTTGGGATCGAGCAGGATGCCGGCCGGCGCGGCATTGCGCTGGACCGTCAATTCCTTCGCCCTGGCGGCATCGACATGCCCCTGTTCGCCCTGCGGCGAGGAGATCACCGAGAGCCAGACGACGCCTTCCTTGGCCATGTCCTTCTGCAGGTTCTGCATGGTCGCGCTGTTATAGTGCTTCCGGACATAGGGGCAGTCATGGTTGGTCCATTCGAGGATCACCGTCTTGCCGGCGAATTCCTGGAGATTGCGAGTTTTGCCCTCGACATCGACCGCCTGGAAGGCGGGGGCGGGCGCGCCAACCTTGGCCGCGCCTTGCGCGAAGGCGGCCGCCGGGAAGGCGAGGCCCGCGAGGGTGAGGCCGGCGATGAAAGTCTGTCTGGTCAGGCTTTGCATGTCTGTCTCCCTTGGTTGATGTCGAAAACCTATGGCAGTGCCGCCGTCTTAGCGTTGCGCCCGGCCGCACGCTCGGCCGCGGCGATCAGCTCGTCCACGGTCAGGAGCTGCGGCAGGATCTCGGCCTGCGCCTCCTTGCGGGCGGGGTAGAACAGATAGAGCGGCACGCCGGCCCGGCCCTGCTCGGCCAGCGCCTTCGCGATGCGGCTGTCGCGATTGGTCCAGTCGGCCTTGAGATAGACGACGCCGAGCCTGGCGAAAGCGTCCTTCACCTCCTGCCGGGACAGCGCGACGCGCTCGTTCGCGATGCAGGTGATGCACCAGGCGGCGGTGAAGTTGACGAAGACCGGCTTGCCCTGCGCCTGCAGGGTCGCGACGCGCTCGGGCGACCAGGCCTCGATATCGCCGGCCCGCGCCTCGGTCGCTGCGCCGGGAATGGCGTTCTGCACGGTGAACCAGCCGGCGCCGAGCACGACCAGCGCCGCAAGAACCGAGCCGAAGGCGCGGCGCAAGAAAGAGCCGCGCGTGACGCCGACGAGCCAGACGGCGAACCCCGCCGCCAGCACTGCGACCAAAGCTGCCAGCACGCCCTGCGGGCCGCTCTGCACCGAGGCGACCCAGATCAGCCAGATCGCGGTCGCGAACATCGGGAAGGCGAAAGCCTGCTTCAGCACCAGCATCCAGCGGCCGGGCTTCGGCAGCAGGCGCAGCAGGCCGGGCGCGAAGGAGAGCGCGACCACCGGCAGGGCGAAGCCGAGCGCCAGCGCCATGAAGACCGACAGCGCCACCGCCGGCGGTTGCGTCACCGCATAGCCCATCGCCGCGCCCATGAACGGCGCCGTGCAGGGCGTCGCGACGACGACCGCGAGCACGCCGGTCATGAAGGCGCCGAGGCGTCCGCCGCGGCTGGCGAGACCGTCGCCGAGGCCGGTAACCGAGGTGCCGATCTCGAAGGCGCCAAGCAGGTTGAGGCCGATCAGGACCATCACCACCGCAAACGCGATGACGAGCGGCGGGGACTGGAGCTGGAAACCCCAGCCAACGCTGCTGCCGAGCGCGCCCAATGCGATCACCGCGCCGGCCAGCACCATGAAGGTGACGAGCACGCCGCCCATGAAGAGCAGGCCCTGCTCGCGAACCTCGGAGCGGCTGCGATGGGCGAGTTGCGCGAAGCCGAGCGCCTTGATGAACAGAACCGGCAGGACGCAGGGCATCAGATTGAGGATCAGACCGCCCGCTAGGGCAAAGGCCAGCGCCGCCCAGAGCGTCAGATCGGCGCCCTCGACGGGCATCGGAATCCGCACGACCGCAGGGCGGGTTTCCGACTCCGTGGCTCCTCCGGCCGCCATCAAGGCAGAATCGGCATCGGCAAGCAGCGTGATGGCCGTCGGCAAGCCATTTTCAGTGAAGGTGAGGACGCCGGAAACCTCCGGCTTCGCCAGCTTGAAGGCACTGGAACGGATCAGCGTCAGGGCGGGCTTGTCGCCGGCCGCGAAGGGCTGCTCGGCGGCATGCTCGATCAGCGTATCGGAAACAGGAAAGAAGCGCAGATCGGCGGCACCTGCCGGCAAGCCCGGCAGGTCGAGGACGAGCTTGCCGGCATCGTCGCGGAGCTTGCCGCGGAAGGCGGCCGGTTGCGGCAGCGATGCGATAGCCGCGTCGATGCGCGCTTCGGCAACTTCATCGGCAGTGCTTGCTGCCGCGATGGGCAGGTCGAGCGAGAAGGAGCCTTCCTCGGGAATGCAGATTTTCTCGCAGACCAGCCAGGTCGCCTCCGCCTTCAATGCGAAAGTCTCGCCGGGCTTGGCATCCGCCGGCACGGTGATCTCGAGCGGCAGCAGCAACGTGCCCTCGAAACCGAAATTGACGAGCGGCTCGACCCGGATCGCCTTGGGCGCCGGCCACTGGATCTCGCCCGCGCTCGCGCCGACCGGCAGATCCCACTTGATCTGGGTCGGCTCGCCGGAATCGCCGGGATTCAGCCAGTAGGTATGCCATTGCGGCGCAAGCTTCTGGACGAGCGCCACCTTGAAGCGTTCACCGGGCGCGACCGCATCGCGGCTCGACAGCAGGGTCGCGTTGACGCGCGGCGAGGTAACGGCAGCGGATTCCGCGGCAAGAGCAAGGCCGGGCGCAAACAGTCCCAGCGCCAAAGCCGCCCCACGTAGGAAACGCTTGCCGAAATAAAGCCGCATGGCCCCGCCGCAATCCCTGATCATCCCGACCCCATGCCTCAGTCCGCCCTCATCTGCCAATGACAAGGCAGTGAGGCGGGGTCAGGGGCATTCTGGGTGATCCGTGATCGGGAGGCAGCGTGCCATGTTGTCGCCGCTCCTGATGCAGGCGGCGCGATGGGTCAGATCGCGGCGCCGTCCGTGACGATGTCGGCGCCAAGCCCCTGGCGAACCGCGCGCACGATCTCGGCCTCCGCCGCCGCGCCGCGCTTGCGCGGGCGGCTCGCGTCGATGCGATGCTCGGCGATGATCTGGCCGGGTGCTCCCGACAGCACGACGACGCGGTCGGCGAGATAGGCGGCCTCGTCGATATCGTGGGTGACGAAGAGCACGGTCTTAGCCGTCCGCTGCCAGACGCGGATCAGCTCGTCCTGCAGGTTCTCGCGGGTGAGTGCGTCCAGCGCCGAAAAGGGCTCGTCCATCAGCAGGATTTCCGGCTCGACGGCGAGCGCCCTCGCAAGAGAGACGCGCTGACGCTGGCCGCCCGAGAGCTGATGCGGCCAGCGTTGGGCCAGCGGCGCGAGCCCGACGAGATCGAGCATCGCTCCTGCCTTGGCGAGGCGCTCGGCGCGGGGCGCGAGGCCTTCGAGCCCGAAGCCGACATTCGAGACCACCTTGCGCCAGGGCAGCAGGCGCGAATCCTGAAAGACCAGTGCGACCGGACGGCGCGCCTTGTCCTTGGCGTTGATGACGACCTCGCCGCCGCTCGGCCTGGCGAGGCCTGCGATGACGCGCAGCAAGGTCGACTTGCCGACGCCGGAGGGGCCGACGATGGCGAGGAATTCGCCGCGCCCGACATTGAGGTCGAGCTTGCGCAGGACCTCCGTTTGCTCGCCGTCGCGGGTGAAGGTCAGCGACAGGCCCTTGATGTCGATCACGCTTTCCAACGCAGCACCCATTTCTGGAAGGCGACGAAGCCGGTGTCGAGCAGGCCGTAGAGCGCCGCCATCGTCAGCATGTAGACCACGACGATATCGGTCGCGAGCAGGCTCGAGGCCTGCATCATGCGCTGGCCGACACCGGCGACGCCGAAGATTTCGGCCGCGACCACCGCCATCCAGGCCTGGCCGAGCGCGGTACGGATACCGACGAGGATGCCCGGCAAGGCCGCCGGCAGCAGGATCTTGAACAGGCGAGCCCAAGGCGAGCGGAAGCCGAAGGCATCGGCGACCTCGATGAGATCGCGGTCGACGCCGCGGATCGCGCCCTGCGCCGCGAAGAAGACGATCCAGAACACGCCGATGGCGATGATGAAGACCGCCGCGCCCGGCGTGACGCCGAACCAGATGATGGCGAAGGGCACCCAGGCGAGGCCGGGAATCGGGCGTAATACCCGGACGACCCAGGCGGTCGCCTCCTCGGCGATGCGAGACATACCGACAGCCACGCCGAATGCGATGCCGAGACCGGCGCCGACGAACAATCCGACGAAGTAGTGCCAGAGCGAACCGAGTATGGCCGAGAGCCAGGCGCCCGAGGTCAGCTCCCGCATGAAGGCCTTCGGCAGGGCGCTCGGCCCCGGCAGGAAAGCCGGATTCACCAATCCGAAGAAAGGCATCGCCTCCCAGAGCAGGAGGAAGGCGACGAGGCCCAGCAGGGCGAGGGCCGGGGCCCGGAGTCTAGCCACGATCTCAGCCGCCCGCCTTGACCGCGCGCTCGTAGTACTGGGTCTCGAACAGCCCGTCGAAGGGCAGTTCCTTCTCCAGCGAACCGAGTTTGACCTGGTAGGCCTGCATGGCGCGGGCGGGCTCGATGATCTTGCGCGGATCGATCTCGAACTGGCTCGCCGGCGAGACCAGCGCCTTCTGGATCAGTTCGGGGTCGACGATGCCCTTGCCGAGCGCGGCGCCGACATGGGGAGCGGCTTTCTTCGGGTCGGCCTTGATCATCGCCGCAGCCTTGACCAGGCCGGAGACGAGGTTCTGCACGGCCTGCGGATTCTTGGTGACGAAGGCGCCGGAGACGGCGACGACCGTGCCGGGCTGGCCCGGGAAGACCTCCTCGCCGCCGGCGACGAGCTTGATCTGCGGGTTGCGGGTCTGGAGGATCGTCAGCGCCGGCTCGCGCACGGAGCCGCCATCGACCGCGCCGGCCAGGATCGCCTGCTGGGTCGCGTCGATACCCATCGGCACGATCTCGACATCGGCCTTGTCGACCTTCGCGACCTCCCAGAGCCAGTATTGCAGCGTCGTGTTGGGCACCGAGCCCGCCGGCTGGGTGGCGAGGCGCGCGGCCTTGCCGTTGGCGGCGCGGAAGGCCTTGAAGGCGGCGGCTGCATTCGTGCCGGCCGTGAAGAACTTGGTGAGCGAGGGCGCGCTGACCACGACGTTCTCGCCGATCGCGGTCGAGGCGACGACGCGGATATCGATGCCGCGCGAGCGGGCGACGGCGAGCGGCGCGACGCCCGCGACATAGACGTCGATCGTGCCCGAGGCGAGCGCCTGGATCATGTTCGGGCCGGATTCGAAGACGGTCACGGCAACGTCGACACCGCCCTGCTTCAGCCAGCCCTCGCCATTGGCGACGAAGAACGGCGCCGTGCCGACGATCGGGATATAGCCGACGCGCGCCGCGACGCTCTGGGCGCGCGCCGGACCGGCGAAGGGCATGGCCGCCGCGAGGCTCGACCCGGCAATGAGGAACTGGCGGCGATCCATCGTTCAAATCCTTCTCGAAAGCAGGCCCGAAAGAGCCCCCATTGACAGATTGAGAAAAGGATTTTCTATCTGGATGCAATAGATTGGCTCGAAAAAGATATTCCATCTCTTTCCTGCAAAACCTGCGAAACGAATTTCTCCAGATAGCGAGCTTGAGAGAATGGACGCCATCGACCGCAAGATCCTGACCGTGCTGCAGGCGGACGCGAATATCTCGATCGCAGAGCTCGCCGATCGCGTCGGGCTCTCGCAGACCCCGTGCTGGAAGCGCATCCAGAAGCTGGAGCAGGCCGGCGTGATCCTGAAGCGGGTCGCACTGGTGGCGCCGGAGAAAATCGGGCTCGGCCTCACCGTCTTCGTCCAGATCGAGACGGCCGACCATTCCGGCCCCTGGCTCGACAAATTCGCCCAGATGGTCGCGGCGATGCCGGAGGTGATGGAGTTCTACCGGATGGCAGGCGATGTCGACTACATGCTGCGCGTCGTCGTCGCCGACATGGCCGCCTATGACGGCTTCTACAAGAAGCTGATCGAGACGATCCCGCTCAAGAACGTGACCTCGCGCTTCGCGATGGAGCGGATCAAGGCGACGACGGCCTATAAGGTGCCGGACCTGCCCCGCACCTGAGGAGCGGACGACGACGCGCGGCGCATGACAGCGCGGCGTGGCTGGTGCTACGTAACGGGCAGTTCGCCAATCGCGCTGCCCGAGGAGCCGTCTTGTCCGCTTCCCGCTCCGTCCTGCTGATCATCGGTGGCGGCATCGCCGCCTACAAGATGCTGGAGGTCATCCGGCGATTGAAGGATCGCGGCATCGCCTCGCGCTGCATCGTGACCAAGGCGGGCGAGCAGTTCGTCACGCCGCTCACCGTGTCCTCATTGGCCGGCGAGCGCTGCTTCACCGACATGTTCTCGCTGACGGACGAGGCCGATATCGGCCATATCCAGCTCTCGCGCTCGACCGATCTCGTCGTGGTCGCGCCCGCCACCGCCGACCTGATCGCCAAGATGGCGAACGGGCTCGCCGACGACCTCGCCTCGACGGCGCTGCTCGCGACCGACAAGCGCGTGCTGATCGCGCCGGCGATGAACCCGCGCATGTGGCAGCACCCGGCGACGCGCCGGAACATGGCACAGCTCGAAAAGGACGGCATTCTGGTCGTCGGCCCCAATGTCGGGGCGATGGCCGAACGCGGCGAGAGCGGGCCGGGCCGCATGGCCGAGCCACCGGAAATCATCGCCGCGATCGAGCTCGCGCTTGCCGGCGAGAAGCCCAATGCCCAGCGGGCCATCGGCTTCCTCGGCCGGCTGCCGGGCGGGGAGCATGCGACCGGCTCGCTCGCCGGGCAGCATGTGCTGATCACCTCGGGACCGACGCATGAGCCGATCGACCCCGTGCGCTACATCGCCAACCGCTCCTCCGGGAAGCAGGGCCATGCCATCGCCGCCGCAGCAGCGGCAGCCGGCGCGCGAGTCACGCTGGTGAGCGGGCCGGTCAGTCTCCCCGATCCGGCCGGTGTCGAGACCATCCATGTCGAATCGGCCCGCGAGATGCTCGCCGCCGTCGAGACTGCGCTACCGGCCGATATCGCGATCTTCGCCGCCGCCGTCGCCGACTGGCGCGTGGCTGACGCGGCCTCCGACAAGCTGAAGAAGGACGGCAAGGCCCTGCCGCCGCTTTCGCTGGTCGAGAACCCCGACATCCTCGCAACGATCGCGCATCGCAAGAACGGGCGCCCGCCACTGGTCGTCGGTTTCGCGGCCGAGACGCAGAACGTGATCGACTATGCCCGCGCCAAGCTCGCCCGGAAGGGCTGCGACCTGATCGTCGCGAACGATGTCGGCGGCACGGGCGTGATGGGCGGCGACGCCAATACCGTGCATCTGGTCACGGCCACGGGCGTCGAGACCTGGCCGACCCTGCCGAAGGGCGAGGTCGCGGCGCGGCTCGTCGCCCATATCGCCGGGCTGGCGTCGGTCCGGCAGGCGGATTGAGAGATGGCCAACGTCCTACTGCTACGCCTCCCGCATGGCGCCGACCTGCCCTTGCCGGCCTATGAGACGGAAGGCGCGGCGGGGCTCGACCTGCGCGCCGCCATCGCCGAGCCGATCATGCTCGCGCCCGGCGCGCGTGCGCTTGTGCCCACCGGCCTCATGATGCAATTGCCGGAGGGCTTCGAAGGGCAGGTGAGGCCGCGCTCGGGGCTGGCACTGCGCCACGGCGTCACCGTCCTCAACGCGCCCGGCACGGTCGACAGCGACTATCGCGGCGAGGTCTCGGTCGTGCTGATCAATCACGGCAACGAGCCTTTCACGGTCACGCGGGGCGACCGCATCGCACAGCTCGTCATCGCGCCGGTAACCCATGCCCGGCTTTCGGAGGTCGGGACGCTGAGCGAAACCGCGCGTGGTGCCGGCGGCTACGGCTCGACCGGCGTCAGCGGCGGCGGGACACGCGTGGGAGGCGGCGCATGATCCTGCTCTCGCGCCGCAGCCTGCTCGCCATCGCCGCCGTGGTCGATATCGCCCTGCATGCAAGGCCGCAGCCGGTCGCCGCCAAGCTACTCGCCGCGCGCCATGCGCTGCCACCGCGCCATCTCGAAACCCTGCTGCAGACGCTGGTGCGCGTCGGCATCCTCAAGGGCGTGCGCGGGCCGCGCGGCGGCTACGAACTCGCGCGCGAGCGGCGCAAGATCACCGCCGGCGACATCGCCCGCGCCGCGATGCAGGAAGTGATCGAGGATGGGCTCGGGCCGGAGCCGCAATCGCGCCTGGTCGACGAGGTCATCGGGCCGGAAGTGGAGCAGGCCTCGGCCGCGTTCCTCGCCGCGCTCGATACGGTCACCGTCGAGGAATTGTGCCGCAGGGCGCAGGCCAAGGCCGTCTTCAATGAGCCAGGCTCGAAACCTGATTTTACGATTTAGATATGTGATTTATTTATTTAATCGACAAATTCTGTGAATTTATCTAGCCTCGCGACTGAACGGTCTCTCGTCCAGAGGAGTCATGTCATGGCCGAAGCACAGAAGACGACGAAGGCGCCCGGACGCGGACGCATCTACAACTCGATCACCGACACGATCGGCGATACGCCGCTGGTCAAGCTCAACCGCCTGCCGGCCGAGCGCGGCGTCAAGGCGACGATCCTGGCCAAGCTCGAGTTCTTCAACCCGATATCGAGCGTGAAGGACCGTATCGGCGTCAACATGATCGACGCGCTGGAGGCTTCCGGTGCGCTCAAGCCCGGCGGCACGCTGATCGAGCCGACCTCGGGCAATACCGGCATCGCGCTCGCCTTCGTCGCAGCCGCGCGCGGCTATCGCCTGATCCTGGTCATGCCCGAGACGATGTCGCTGGAGCGGCGCAAGATGCTCGCCCTGCTTGGCGCCGAGCTCGTGCTGACGCCCGGCCCCGGCGGCATGCGCGGCGCGGTCGCCAAGGCCGAGGAGCTCAAGGCCGAGATTCCGGGCTCGATCATCCCGCAGCAGTTCGAGAACCCGCACAACCCCGAGATCCACCGCAAGACCACGGCGGAGGAGATCTGGAACGACACCAATGGCGCGGTCGATATCGTCATCTCCGGCGTCGGCACCGGCGGCACCATCACCGGCGTCGGCCAGGTGCTGAAGGCGCGCAAGGCGAGCGTGAAGATGGTCGCGGTCGAGCCGGAGGATTCGCCGGTTCTGTCCGGAGGCCAGGCCGGCCCGCACAAGATCCAGGGCATCGGCGCCGGCTTCGTGCCGGGCATCCTCGATCGCGGAATCATCGACGAGGTCGTCACCGTCGGCAACCAGACGGCCTTCGAGACGGCGCGTGCGCTCGCCAAGAGCGAGGGCATCCCGGCCGGCATCTCGTCGGGCGCAGCGGTCGCGGCAGCGCTCGAGGTCGGCGCCAAGCCGGAAAATGCCGGCAAGACCATCGTGGTGATCATCCCCTCCTTCGCCGAGCGCTACATCTCCAGCGCGCTGTTCGAGGGTCTGTGACAGCTACGGCCATCCAGATCGTCCGGCTGGCGGAAAGCCTGCCGGACGACTTCGAGGCCTTGCGCCAGGAAGCAAGCGCGGAAAGCTACCGCTTCGTCGAGGGACTGCGCGAGGAATGGCTCGCCGGCCGTTATGACGGCGCGGACGAGCGCTTCGTCACCTTCGCCGCCTATCATGAGGGCGAACTCGCCGGGATCGGCGCGCTGACGCCCGATCCTTACGACCCGGCGCCGGATCTGTTGCGCGTCCGGCATGTCTATGTCCGGCCGCTGCATCGCGGCGCCGGTATCGGGCGCGTTCTGGCCGCCGCGCTGATCCAACAGGGTCTGGATCTGGCGCCACGATTGTCATTACGCGCAGCCGACCCGCGCGCGAGCGCCTTCTGGGAGTCGATCGGCTTCACGCCCGACACGGGCGGAACGCGCCGCTCGCATCTGCTGACGCGTTAAAGCGCGTCTCAGCGCACCAGAACCAGCCGGTTGTTCCAGGGGTCGGTGACCGTCGGCGCGCCGTCGCTCTCGCTGCCGCCGGCCGCCAGGATGCGCTGGCGCATCGCTGCGAAATCGGCCTCGTCGTGCGCAACCAGCTCGAAGCGATCGAGCCCCGCTTCGCCCGGCCGGCGCGGGCCGGCACCGCGGCTGCCCCAGATATTGCCGGCGATGTGATGATGGTAGCCGCCGCTTGAGAGGAAGCTCGCGCCGGGATAATGCACCATCAGGTCGAAGCCGAGCAGGTCGCGATAGAAAGCTTCCGCCGCCAGGGTGTCGCCGACGCGCAGATGGATATGGCCCATCCCCGTGCCTTCCGGCATACCGGCATAGGCGGCCTCGTCGGCCTCGCTCAACAGCTTGTCGAGATCGAGCCGCTCGGTCGCCATGGCGATGCTGCCATCGGGCTTGCGCGGCCATTCATCCCGCTTGCGATCACGATAGATCTCGATGCCGTTGCCTTCGGGATCGGAGAGATAGAGCGCCTCGCTGACGAGATGGTCGGAAGCGCCTTCGAGCGGAATGCGCGTGACCGCGGCATGCCGCAGCCAGTTCGCGAGATCGCGCCTGGACGGCAGCAGGATGGCGAGATGGAACAGGCCGGTGGTGGAGGTCGGCCGCGTCGCGCCAGCTTCCAGGCGAACGAGCACGTGCCCGCCGATACCGAGATCGGCGCTCGTCGCATCCTGCCGGATCAGGCGAAGGCCGATCGCGTCACGATAATAGGCCGTCAGGGCGGGAAGATCATGCGCCCGCAGCGTCACAGCGCCGATGAAGACCGGCGCCTTGTGGGCTTCGAGGGTGACGGCGGATGCCGTCCGTTCGATCGTTGCGACCATGGGAAATCCTTTCGCGGCGGCCATGCCGGCCGCATCCCTAAAATGGCGCTTCCCCCCGGTCTTGTCGCCCACCCGGCCGGCAAGGCTGCGATTGCAGGCTTGCAATGACGCGCGCTCAGCCGGGGCGGGCACGGTCGATGGCGAATTGGTGGAACCAGCGCTTCTCCCGCCCGCTCACCAGCGCGCCGATCAGGCGCGAGGCCATGAAGCTGAAGGTGATGCCGTTGCCGCCATAGCCATAGGCCGCGAGCAGGCGCGGATGGCCGGGCACGCGCCCGATCAAGGGCAAGCCGTCTTCGGTCTGGCCGAAGGCTCCGGACCAGGCATGGTCGAGATCGAGACCGGCATGCGGGACCAGCGCATGCAGGCGCTCTTGCAGCGCCTTCGTCTTTTCCGGACCGAGCGCCTCGCGCCGGCCGGGATCGTCGAAAGCCTCGTCCTCGCCTCCAAAGACGATGCAGCCATCCGCAGTCGTGCGGCAGTAGCAGTAATCTGCCGACGCCTCCCAGACGAGCGCGGGGCCGGGCCAGAGTGCCTGCGGCGCTTGCGGGACCGTCGCGATCGCCCAGCTCGACGCGACGCGGTGCAGGTCGTCGCTGACGATGTCCGGCATGACATAGCCGGTGGCGAGCACGATCCGATCGGCCTCTACGACCCGCCCACTGGCGAGTGTGACGGCCGCCGAACGGCCAGCGCCGTCGAAGCCGACCGCCTCGTCGCGGATCAGCCTCGCTCCACGCTGCACATATGTCGCGAGGAGGCCGTGGCAGAGGCTGAGCGGATCGGCCTCGGCCGAGCCCGGCGAGACGATAGCCGCCGCCCGGTCGAAGCCGAAAGCCTCGCGCAGGGCGGCATGCTCGACGAAGCTGCCGGGCAGGCCAGCGCGCTCGCGAAGCCGCATTTCGTCGAGCAGTTCGCGCGGACCGCTCTCGCCCGCCGCGAGATAGACGGTCTGCCGCGGCGCGAAGCCGCAGGATAGCGCGAGATCGCCGACCAGCCTGCGCAAGCCTTCGACGGCCTGGAAGCTCAGGCGATAGACCTCTGCCGCGGCGGCAAAGCCGTAGAGCGCCGCAAGTTCGGACAATCCGAGGTCGATCTCCCATTGCAGCATCGCGGTCGAGGCTGCCGTGCTGCCAAAACCCTCGCGCTCCCGGTCGATCAGGATGACGTCCAGGCCCATCGCCGTCAGGTGCTCGGCGACGAGGGCACCGGTGATGCCGCCGCCGACGATCGCGACGTCGCAGCGCGTATCCGCTTCAAGCGCCCGCCCCATGGGGCGCTGCAGAAGCGGACGCCACGGTCCCTTGCCGCTGCGCAGGTCCTCGTGGCGCGTGTCCTGCGGATCGAGCATCAATCCGCCCTTGCCGGGCCGACCCTGTCGGCCATGGCGGCGCCGCGCTGGCCGAGCGGCTTCGGCCGGCCGGTCGTGGTGTCGTGCGCCGTCTGGTGCTCCAGCTCGGCATTGAGCTCGGCCCCGGCCAGCACGATCGTCGCCGAGAGCCAGAGCCAGGTCATGAACACGACGACGGTCGCCAGCGAGCCATAGGCCGCCGTGTAATTGCCGAGCGTCGAGACATACCAGGAGAACAGGTAGGAGGCGGCCCCCCAGAACAGGGCCGCCGCGATGGCGCCGGGCATGACCCAGACGAAGCGCACGCGCTCGCGGCTGGGGCCGATCCAGTAGAGGATCGCGATCGAGAGTGTCGCCATGACGAAGAAGGACGGCCAGCGGACGAGGCGGATCAGGCGCTCAAGCTCGGAATGGAAGGGAAAGAGAGCGGTCACCACCGGCAGGCTGGCGATGGCGACCAGCGCTGCCGCGAGCAGGACGACGCCGCTGACCGTGGTGAAGAGCGAGATCGCGTTGAGCTTGAGGAAGCTGCGCTTCTCGCCCTCGCGATAGATGATGTTGAGTGCGTCGAAGAGCGCCTTCACCGCCGCATTGGCCGACCAGATCGCGACGCCGAGACTGATCCAGAAGGTCAGCGACAGGGTGAAGCCTGACTGGGTCGAGAGCCGCATCGCCTGCTCGTGGATGAGCTCGCGCGCCGCCTGCGGAAACATGGTCGTCACCGTGTCGAGCTGCTCGGCGATGGTCGCTGGATCGGTGAAATAGCGGTAGATCGTGACCAGCAGCGACAAAGCCGGCACCAGCGAGAGCAGCGTGAAGAAGGCGACCGCGCCGGCAAGCGAGGACAGGCGATTCTCGGCGACATTGCCGATGAAGCGCAGCAGCACGTCCTTCCAGCCGAGCCAGGTCATCTGCAGCGGCGTCTTCGCCAGCCGGCCGCGCACGGCCTCCGCCTGGCGCCGCCCGAGCTTGTCCGCCACCACTCCCGACAGATAGCCGAGCGCGACCCCGATCCCGGCCGCGCCCGTGATCCGTTTGAGGAAAGCCATCTCGGGTTTCGCGCTCCGCCTGCCGTTTCTGCCACAGCTTGCGAGCAACGGGCCGCATTCGCAATCGTTCCGGCCGGGAACCCACGCTAGGGCGGCTTAGCCGATTGTTAACCTTAATGCTTCGTTATGACGGGGCGCAGCCGAGCGGCAGGCGCTTCCCTGTCCCTCCGGATAAGCCCGATGACGAAGCTGTTCAGAACCGGCCTGACGGGCCTCGCGATCCTGCTGTCGGGCGCGGCCTATGCGGCCGACCCGCGCAAGGTCGCCTTGCCGCCGGCTCCGGAACTGCCGGCGCTCTATTCCTGGACCGGCTTCTATGCGGGTCTCCAGGGCGGCTATGCCTGGGGTGACAGCCGCGTGCGGATGGGTAGCGGCTTCGCACCCGTCAGCTTCCGCGTCGGCGCGGATTCGGCTTTCGGCGGCGCCCATGCCGGCTTCAACTATCAGCTCGGCGGCATCGTTCTCGGCGTCGAGGGCGATGTCGAAGCGCTGAACAGCCGCAGCCGCTTCGACGGGATCGGCCTCTCCGCCCGCGTCAGCCAGGACTGGCAGGGCTCGGCCCGCGCCCGCCTCGGCCTCGCCTTCGACCGCTGGATGGTCTACGGCACCGGCGGCGTCTCCTTCACGGAATACGAGCGGCGCGTCTTCGCGCCCGGTGCCGGCTTCGGCGAGCGGCTGACCAGCGCGCGGACCGGCTGGACGATCGGTACCGGCGTCAATTTCGCCTTTACCGACAACCTGATCCTCGGCGCCGAATATCGCTACACCGATTTCGGGCGGAACCGCTTCGCCAGCTCCGGCGCCTTCCCGGGCCTGACCGGCTCGCAGGACCTGACGAGCCACAGCGCCCGCGCCAGCGTCGCCTATAAATTCTGAGACTTCCTCAGAATCCCGTGCGCTGGCGGATGGCGGCGGCGAGCGTGCCGTCGTCGAGATAGTCGAGCTCGCCTCCGACAGGCACGCCATGGGCGAGCTTGGTCACCTTCACCGGCAGATGCGCGAGGAGATCGGTGATGAAATGCGCCGTGGTCTGGCCGTCGACCGTCGCGCTCAGCGCGAGGATGACCTCCTTCACCGCTGGGTCCGACGCGCGCGCCACCAGCGCGTCGAGCAAAAGGTGTTCAGGGCGCACGCCGTCGAGCGCCGAGAGAACGCCGCCCAGCACATGGTAGCGGCCGGAGACCGCGCCCGAACGCTCCAGCGCCCAGAGATCGGAGATGTCGGCGACGACGACGATCAGAGAATCGTCGCGGCGCGGATCAGTGCAGAGGCCACAGGGGTCGCTGGTATCAACATTGCCGCAGCGGGCGCAGACGACGATGCGTTCGCGCGCGACCGCCATCGCTTCCGAGAGCGGGCCGAGCAGTTGCTCGCGCTTCTTGACGAGATGCAGCGCCGCACGCCGGGCCGAGCGCGGCCCGAGCCCCGGCAACTTGGCCAGGAGCTGGATCAGCCTCTCGATCTCGGGACCGGCAATGGCGCGGGGCATGGCACTACCTTGTCATTCCGGGGCGGCCGCAGGCCGAACCCGGAAGCCACGACCGGGTGAGCGCGGCAGGATGCATTGTCACGATAGAACCGGCTAAGTCGTGGGTTCCGGGTTCTTCGCTTCGCGAAGCCCCGGAATGACAAGGGGCGGCTCCTCTCGCGATCAAAACAGCTTCATGCCCGGCGGGATCGGCAGGCCCTTGGTGATCTCGGCCATGCGCTCCTGCATGACGCGCTCGCCGCGGGTGCGGGCGTCGTTGGCGGCGGCGACGATCAGGTCCTCGAGGATCTCGCGCTCGTCCGGCACCATCAGGCTCGGATCGATCTTCACGCCCTTGAGCGCGCCCTTTGCCGTCATCGTCACCGTGACCATGCCGCCGCCGGCGCCGCCTTCGACCTCGATCGAGTCGAACTCGGCCTGCATGTCGGCCATCTTCTGCTGCATCTGCTGCGCCTGCTTCATCAGGCCCATCATGTCACGCACGGGAAATCCTCCTCGGGATCGTCAGAAATCGATGCCGTCGAAATCCGGTTCGGAATCGTCGAACAGGGGCTCGGCATCGGGCAGGTATTCGTCTTCGGTCGGTGTCACGGCAGCCATTTCGGCCGCGGCGATGGCGCGGGGATCGCGGACATCGACGATGCGGGCGCCCGGAAAGCGCTCCAGCACCGCCTTGACGGAAGGGTGAGCCGCCGCGTCGCTCTCGCGCTGGTCCTTCGCGGCCGCCGCCTGCTCCCGCATGGTGGCGCCACCTTCGTCATTGACGACGGCGACCATCCAGGTCTGGCCAGTCCATTCCTTGAGACGTCGCGACAGATCCTGCGCAAGGGTGCGCGAGGCTCCCTCGGCCAGCGAGAATTCGATGCGGCCGGGCTCGAAGCGTACCGGCCGGATATCGCGCTCCAGCGCGATCTTGAGCGTGATGTCGCGATGCTGGGATGCCAGCGCGACGACATCCTCCAGCGAGGCTACGATCGCCATCGGCGCAGCAACAGCGCGTGCGACCGGAGCGGGCGCCGGATTGGCGCTAGCGAGGATCGGGCGGGCGGCGAGCGCGGTGTTGCCGCCACCGGAGGGCGGGCGCGGCATGCCCATGCCATTGCCGCCGCCATTGCCGGCAGGGACGGAGCCCATGCCGTCGCGTAGCATCTTCAGGGCCTCGTCGGGCGTCGGCAGGTCGGCGGCGTGCGCGAGGCGAACGAGGACCATCTCGGCGGCCATCACCGGCCGGTCGGCCTGCTTCACCTCGGCAATGCCCTTGAGCAGCATCTGCCAGGTGCGGGCGAGGATGCGGACCGAGAGGCGCTGGGCGAAATCGCCGCCGCGCACGCGCTCGGCCTGGGCGAGGCTGTTGTCCTTCACCGCCTCGGGCACGAGCTTGAGGCGCGTCACGAGATGGGTGAATTCGGCGAGGTCGTTCAGCACCACGACCGGGTCGGCGCCGGCATCGTATTGCGCGCGCAATTCGCCGAGAGCCGAAGCGATGTCGCCCTTCATCACAGCCTCGAAGAGATCGATGACGCGGGCCCGGTCGGCGAGGCCGAGCATCGAGCGGATGTCGTCGAGCGTGATCCGGCCGGCGGCATGCGCGATGGCCTGATCGAGGATCGAGAGCGAGTCGCGCACCGAGCCCTCGGCGGCGCGGGCGATCGCCGCGAGCGCCTCCTGCTCGGCATCGACGCTCTCGGCCCGGCAGATATTGGCGAGATGATCGACCAGCGCGTCGGATTCGACGCGGCGCAGGTCGAAGCGCTGGCAGCGCGACAAGACCGTGATCGGCACCTTGCGGATTTCCGTCGTCGCGAAGATGAACTTCGCATGCGGCGGCGGTTCCTCCAGCGTCTTCAGGAACGCGTTGAAGGCGCCGGTCGAGAGCATGTGCACCTCGTCGACGATATAGACCTTGTAGCGCGCGGAGACCGGCGCATAGCGCACGGCGTCGTTGATCTGGCGGATATTGTCGACGCTGTTGTTGGAGGCGGCGTCGATCTCCATCACGTCGATATGGCGGCCCTCGATGATCTCGCGGCAATGGATGCCGAATTCGCGGAGATCGGTGGTCGGGGCGCCCTGCCCGTCGGGCGTCTGGAAGTTCAGCGCGCGCGCCAGGATGCGGGCGGTCGTGGTCTTGCCGACGCCACGGACGCCGGTCAGCATCCAGGCCTGCGGGATGCGGCCGGCCGCGAAGGCGTTGGTCAGCGTGCGCACCATCGCTTCCTGGCCGATCAGGTCGCCGAAATGCGCCGGCCGGTATTTTCGCGCCAGCACGCGATAGGGCGCGGGTGCCCCATTGGCGGAAGCTTGCGGCGCAGGCGCCGGATCGAACCCGGCGAATCCCGGTTCGTCAGCAGAGGCGGCGTCGTTCGGATCGATCATGGAAACTGGTTTCGCCAATCGGGAGGCGATGAGTCAATGGCGCAACGCCGGCCCCGTGTTCGGTCCGGCGCTTTCAGACGCGCATGAGGTGGGAGGCTGGACGAAGACCCGTTCGGTCTCGTTAGGGCTGCTTCCTTCCGGACCTGACCCGGTTGGCGAGTGAGACGTCCCTCGCCAACCTCCCGCCCGCTATATCGGGGATGTCTCGGAGAATCGCAAGCCGGCATCTCGGCAACCGCGAAGCTTCGTCGCAGTCAGGCCTGAAGCTGCCAGTTTGGCGTTGACTTGGTGTCGTCCATCCGTCATAAGCCCGCGACCTGCGCAGCCGAAAGGCGGCGCCGACCCTTATCGCATGACAGGCTCGGTTGGCCATGCTTTCCCCGGAAAGCCGCGGCCGTCGTGCTCATAAAGGCCCCGGAGACGGACCGTGAAGAGAACCTATCAACCCAGCAAGCTGGTTCGCAAGCGCCGCCACGGCTATCGCGCCCGCATGGCGACCAAGGGTGGCCGCAAGGTCATCGCCGCTCGCCGCGCCCACGGCCGCAAGCGCCTGTCGGCCTGACGAGCCCTGGCGCGTCACGACAGCGCGCCGGTTTCGGAAGACAGGCCAATCGCCATGCGCCTCGCCCGTCTGACGCAACGCAAAGAATTCCTGGCGGCGGCCGAGCACGGCCGCCGTTTTCGTTCGTCCGCCTTCATGGCGCAGGTGCGCGACGCCGCGCCCGACGAGCCCCGCAAGGGTGGCGAACCCGTGGCCTTGAGGCTCGGCCTCACGGCCTCGCGCAAGACCGGCAATGCCGTGAAGCGCAACCGCATCCGCCGGCGCCTGCGCGAAGCGGCGAAGCTGGCGCTCGCCAGCCAGGCCGAACGGCCCTGCGACATCGTGGTCGTCGCGCGCTCCGACGTGCTGACGGCGCGATTTAAGACGCTCGTCACCGATCTTTCGATTGCCATCGACCGGGCAAAGCCTCACAAGCCGCATGCTGACAGGCGCCGCCCGCATCCCAAGCGCGGCACGCCTTCGCAAGCCTGAACCCGCCGCGCCCCTGCCGGACCAAGCGAGATCCGTTTCCGACCATGATGAAAGAAGACAACCGAAATCTGCTTCTCGCGATCGTCATGTCCGTGGTCGTGCTGCTCGGCTGGCAGTTCTTCTACGGCGTGCCGCAGATGGAAAAGCAGAAGCAGGCCGCTCAGCAGAACCAGCAGGCGCAGAGCCAGCAGGTCCCCGGCGCATCCGGCTCCACTCCGGCTCCCGCCACGCCCGGTCAACCCGCCGGCTCCGCCGTGCCCGGCACCGCTGCTCCGCAGCAGATCGGCACCCGCGAGCAGGCGCTGGCCGCGAGCCCGCGCGTCAAGATCGACACGCCCAAGATCGCCGGCTCGCTCTCGCTGACCGGCGCGCGCATCGACGACGTCTCGCTCAAGGCCTATCGCGAGACCGTCGATCCGAAGAGCGCGAACATCGTCCTGCTCTCGCCGATCGGCGGACCGAACGCCTATTATTCCGATTTCGGCTGGGTCGCGGCGCCTGGCACGACTGTCGCCCTGCCGAACGCGACGACGGTCTGGACCGCCGACGATCAGGTCCTGACCCCGGCCAAGCCGGTCACGCTGAGCTGGGACAACGGCCAGGGCCTGACCTTCAAGCGCGTCGTCAGCGTCGACGACAACGCCATGTTCACGATCCGCGACGAGGTCGAGAACAAGGGCGGCGCCGCCGTCACCCTGTTCCCCTATGGCCAGATCGTCCGCCAGGGCAAGCCGGCGACACTCGGCTATTACGTGCTGCACGAGGGCCTCGTCGGCAATCTCGGCGAGCAGGGCCTGCAGGAATACACCTACGACAAGCTCGACAAGGAGCCGCTGCTCTCGCCGGGCACCGCCGGCAGGACCTGGAAGGACGCGGTCGGCGGCTTCCTGGGCATCACCGACAAGTACTGGGCCGCCGCGGTCATCCCCGACCAGCAGCGCAAGTACGAGGGCCGCTACTCCTCAGTCCAGACCGGCACCGGCCGCACCTACCAAGCCGATTTCCTCGGGGAAGGCGTTGCAGTCGCGCCGGGCGCCACGGCCTCCTCCAGTGCCCGGATGTTCGCCGGCGCCAAGGAAGTCGCGGCCATCGACGGCTATGAGAAGAATCTCGGCATCAAGCGCTTCGAGCTGCTGATCGACTGGGGCTGGTTCTATTTCATCACCAAGCCGCTCTTTTTCGTGCTCGACTGGATCTACAAGCACATCGGCAATTTCGGCGTCGCGATCCTGATCGTCACGGTGCTGCTCAAGATCCTGTTCTTCCCGCTCGCCAACAAATCCTACGCCTCGATGGCGAAGATGAAGGCGATGCAGCCGGAGATGACGGCGATCCGCGAGCGCTACGCGGACGACAAGATGAAGCAGCAGCAGGCTCTGATGGAGCTGTACAAGACGCAGAAGATCAACCCGGTCGCCGGCTGCTGGCCGGTGCTGCTGCAGATCCCGGTGTTTTTCGCGCTCTACAAGATCCTGTTCATCACCATCGAGATGCGGCACGCGCCGTTCTTCGGGTGGATTCACGATCTCGCCGCGCCGGACCCGAGCAATATCTTCTTCTTCCTGCCGGCGGCGATGACGAGCTATCTGCACCTCGGCATCTGGCCGATCATCATGGGCATCACGATGTTCATCCAGATGAAGATGAACCCGGAGCCGCCGGACCCGGTCCAGAAGATGATGTTCACCTGGATGCCGGTGTTCTTCACCTTCCTGCTCGGCTCGTTCCCGGCCGGCCTGGTGATCTACTGGAGCTGGAACAACCTGCTCTCGGTGCTCCAGCAGGGCTACATCATGAAGAAGAACGGGGTGAAGATCGAACTCTTCGACAACCTCAAGGGCATGTTCGGCAAGAAGCCGGCAGCCGCAGGCGGAGCGCCCAACCCCGCCAACAGCAACAAGAAGTGAGTGATCGAAGGGCGGGGTTTCCCGCCCTTCGCTTTTGAAGGCCGACCCGATGCCATTGCCCGATCCGAGCACGCGCCATCCGATCCCCGGCTGGAAGGGCACGGCCTTCCTGAAGGCGGTGGTCGACCATCCGCTCATCGAAATCGGCGATTACAGCTATTACGACGACTCGCGCGGACCGGAGCATTTCGTCGCCCGCTGCGTGCGCTATCATTTCGACTTCATCGGCGACCGCCTGATCATCGGGAAATTCGTCGCGATCGCGCAGGCGGCGCAGTTCATCATGAACGGCGCCAACCATCCGATCGGCGGGTTCTCGACCTTCCCCTTCCAGATGTTCGGCCTCGGCGATCCCGAGAGCCTGAAGCGCCCCGGCCCGAACAACCGCGGCGACATGGTGATCGGCAACGATGTCTGGATCGGGCGCGAGGCGGTGATCATGCCGGGCGTGACGATCGGCGACGGCGCGATCATCGGCACGCGGGCGCAGGTGACCAAGGACGTGCCTCCCTATGCGGTGGTCGCCGGCAATCCCGGCCGGATCGTCAAGATGCGCTTTGCGCCGGAGATCGTGTCCGAGTTGCTGGCGATCCGCTGGTGGGACTGGCCGGCGGACAAGATCGCGCGCCATATCGACGCGATCCAGGGCGCCGATATCGACGCGCTGCACAGGGCCGTGTAGGCAGGACGCCATGACCACATCGACGACAAAGCCCTATGACGCCGAGGAGATCGAGGCCGCCCGCAAGCTCTTCGAGGGCCCGTGGGATTTCGTCTGGGCCTCGACCAAGATCGACGACCTGCCGCCGATGGTCGGCCAGGAGATCGCCTTCGCCGGGCGCTCCAATGTCGGCAAGTCGAGCCTGATCAACGGGTTGACGCGGCGCAACGCGCTGGCGCGCACCTCGCATACGCCGGGCCGGACGCAACAGCTCAATTTCTTCCGCCAGGTCGACCATGACGAGCGCCTGACCATCGTCGACATGCCCGGCTACGGCTATGCCGCCGTCGGCAAGGAGAAGGTCGCGGCCTGGACCAGGCTGATCCACGAATACCTACGCGGCCGCTCCAACCTGATGCGCGTCTATGTGCTGATCGATGCCCGCCACGGCATCAAGGATGTCGATGGCGCGGTGCTGGAGACGCTCGACAAGGCCGCCGTGTCCTATCAGGTCGTGCTGACCAAGGGCGACGCGTTGAAAAAGGCCGACCAGACCTTCATGACCGAAGCGACCTTCGACGAGATCAAGCGCCGCCCGGCCGCCTTCCCGGAAGTGCTGCTGACCTCCAGCGAAACCGGCATGGGCATCCCGGAATTCCGCGCCGCGATCGGCCGCGTGCTGGGCGAACACGGCTGAAGCGCGATGACCGCGACGAAAATCCATCTAGCCCTCGCCGCGCTGATGGGCTTTGCCGGCGTCGCCCTGCTGGCGGCTGCCGCGCACATCACGGGCACGGCGAATGTCCAGACCGCCGGCCAGATGCTGCTGTTCCATGCCTCGGTCGTGATCGGCGCCACGGCCGCGCGCAGGGGCGGACATCTTCATGACGTCATCGCTCGTATCGCGCTCTCGGCCGCCATCCTCGGCGCGGCCCTGTTCGCGGCCGATCTCGCCCGGCGCGGCTTCGCCAATGAAGGGCTGTTCCCGCGCGCGGCCCCTATCGGCGGCTGGTTCATGCTCGGCGGCTGGCTCGGGCTTGCAGTCGCCGCCGTGACCGCGAAGCGCGGCTGAACGGCGTCAGCGTTCTTCCGCCTCGCTCGATCTTGGGCTAGAAGCGCCCCGCATCTGTCCTTGCGGCCGCGCGGAGCCTGCCCGAATGACCGACCATCCCCACCTGACGCCGTCGCAATCCGCAGAACTGCTGGTGCAGGCGCTGCCGCATATGCAGCGCTACGACCAGGAGATCATCGTCATCAAGTATGGCGGCAACGCCATGGGCGACGCGGCCACCGCCGAGGATTTCGCCGAGGATATCGTGCTGCTCGAGCAGTCCGGCCTTAAACCCGTCGTCTGCCATGGCGGCGGCCCGCAGATCGCGGCGATGCTGAAGAAGCTCGGCATCCAGTCCGAGTTCAAGCAGGGCTTGCGCGTCACCGACGAAGCCACCGTCGAGGTCGTCGAGATGGTGCTGGCCGGCTCGGTCAACAAGGAGATCGTCGGCTACATCACCCGCGAGGGCGGGCGCGCCATCGGGCTCTGCGGCAAGGACGGCAACATGGTCACCGCCCGCAAGGTGACGCGCACCGTCGTCGATCCCGATTCCAAGATCGAGGAGGTCCTGGACCTCGGCTTCGTCGGCGAGCCCGAGAAGGTCAATACCACCGTGCTCGATGCGGTGCTCAAGGCCGAGCTGATCCCGGTCCTGGCGCCGGTCTGCGCCGCCGCCGACGGCCAGACCTACAATGTCAACGCCGACACTTTCGCGGGCGCCATCGCCGGGGCGCTCAACGCCAAGCGCCTGCTGCTGCTGACCGACGTGCCGGGCGTCCTGAATAAGGACAAGCAGCTCATCTCCGAACTCACGATCGAGGAATGCCGCCACCTGATCGCCGACGGCACGATCTCCGGCGGCATGATCCCGAAGATCGAGACCTGCATCTACGCGCTGGAAAAGGGCGTGGAGGCCGTCGTCATCCTCGACGGCAAGGTGCCGCATGCGGCGCTGATCGAGCTCTTCACCGATACCGGCGCCGGCACGATCATCCGGCGTTGAGAGGAGCTTTCACGCCGTCATCCCGAGCGGAGCGAAGCGCAGACCCGGGATCCATTCCGGAACGGTTCGGGCATGGATCCCGGATCGGCGCGGCTTCGCCGCTTGTCCGGGACGACGGCGTCGAGCGTTTCAAGGATTGCCCCGATTAAGCCTTGCCCAAGGACTTGCGGCGCAGACTCCGGCTCGCCACATCTCGGAGTCCAATGAAAATACTCGCAGACACACCTGCCGCGACCCCGCCCCTGACGGCGGAAAGCTTCGCGCATGTCGACCACTGGATCTTCGATCTCGACAACACGCTGTACTCGCACGAGAGCCGCGTCTGGCCGCAGGTCAACGAGCGCATCACTCTGTTCCTGCAGGAGCTGTTCGGGCTCGACGGCCTGTCCTCGCATGCCCTGCGGCAGTACTACTACCACCGCTATGGCACGACGCTGAAAGGGCTGATGGAGGAGCACCAGATCGACCCCGATCAGTTCCTCGACTTCGCTCATGACATCGACCTGACGCTGCTTGAGCCCAATCCGGAGCTCGGTGCGGCGCTCGAGGCTTTGCCCGGCCGCAAGCTGATCCTGACCAACGGCTCGGTCGGCCATGCCAGGAACGTCGCCGGCAAGCTCGGCATCCTCGACCAGTTCGAGGATATCTTCGACATCGTCCATGCCGGCTTCCTGCCGAAGCCCGAGCGCGCGACCTACGAGAACTTCCTCGCCAAGCACTCCGTCGATCCCGGCCGCGCCGCGATGTTCGAGGATATCGAAAAGAACCTGATCGTGCCGAGCGACCTCGGCATGAAGACCGTGCTGATCATCCCGCAGACGCCCGATCCCTTCCGCGAGGCCTGGGAACAGTCCGCGATCGAGGCCGGCCATGTCCACCATGTCACGGCCGATCTCACCGGCTTCCTCAGGCCGCTCGGACGGTCCGACGAACGGCAGACCTGAGCAGGAGGCGTTTCCTCCCGCTCAGCTTCCCTGAAAAAGGAAATTCCGTTCTTCTTTACGAACTCCTTGGGAGCTGATACTGCTCCTGTCCGTTATAAAGAACGGATCGAGAGTTCCATGCCGTCACCGGACAAAGCCGCAGCCAAGCTGCATCCCGAGACCCGCCTCGTCCATGACGGCATCCAGCGATCCCAGTTCGGCGAGACCTCGGAAGCGCTCTACCTGACGCAGGGCCATGTCTACGACAATGCCGCGCAGGCCGAGGGCCGCTTCCTGAACACCGATCCCGGCTTCCAGTACGGCCGGCTCGGCAATCCGACGACGGCGATGCTGGAGGCCCGCATGGCCTCCTTCGAGGGCGCCGAGGCCTGCCGCGCCACCGCGACCGGAATGGCGGCGGTGACCGCGGCGATGATGGCGCCGGTCAGGGCCGGCGACCATGTCGTGGCGGCGAGCGCGCTGTTCGGTTCCTGTCGCTACATCATCGAGGACCACCTGCCGCGCTACGGCGTCGAGACGACGCTGGTCGAGGGCACCGATCTCGATGCCTGGCGCAAGGCGGTGCGTCCCAACACCAAGCTGTTCTTCCTGGAATCGCCGTCGAACCCGACGCTGGAAGTTCTCGACATCGCCGCCATCGCCAGGATTGCGAAGGGAGCCGGCGCCAAGCTCGTGGTCGACAATGTCTTCGCCACGCCGCTCTACCAGCGCCCGCTGGAGCTCGGCGCCGATATCGTCGTCTATTCCGCGACCAAGCATATCGACGGCCAGGGCCGCTGCCTCGGCGGCCTCATCCTCGGCTCGAAGGAACTGATCGAAGCCGATATCCAGAACTACCTGCGCCAGACCGGCCCGATCCTCTCGCCCTTCAACGCCTGGGTGATGCTGAAGGCGCTGGAAACGCTGCCTTTGCGCGTCGGCAAGCAGGCCGAGAACGCGACCAAGGTCGCCGACTGGCTGGCGGCGCAGGCGAAGCCGACCAAGGTGATCTTCCCCGGCCACAAGAACCATCCGCAGGCCGAGATCATCAAGCGCCAGATGAGCGGCCCCTCGACCATGATCGCGTTCGAGGTTCCCGGCGGCAAGGAAGGCGCCTATCGCCTGCTCGACGCCTGCAAGCTGATCCGCATCTCCAACAATCTCGGCGACGCCAAGAGCCTGATCGTCCATCCGGCGACGACGACGCATCAGCGTTTCACGCCGGAGGTCCGCGCCGCGATGGGCGTCAGCGACGGCCTGATCCGCCTTTCGATCGGGCTGGAGCACCATGACGACCTGATCGCCGACCTGGAGCAGGCGCTGGCGAAGGTGTGAGCCACCCCGTTTCCGTCATGTTCGGGCTTGTCCCGACCATCCACGTCTTCGCTGGTACAAGGCCGTGTTCAAGACGTGGATGCTCGCCACACGGGCGAGCATGACGGCGGAGACTCCCGCCCCTGTGGCCATCCCCGCCCGCCCCTGCTAAAGCGGGGCCGTTTCCCGCTAAAGGCTTGAGAGGCCAACATGCGTTCGGGCGAAGTGAAGCGCCGCACCAACGAGACCGATATCGCGGTCTCGCTCCTGATCGACGGCACCGGCAAGGCCGAGATCGCCACCGGCGTCGGCTTCTTCGACCATATGCTCGACCTGTTCGCCCGCCATTCGCTGATCGATCTCACGGTCAAGGTGAAGGGCGACACCCATATCGACGACCATCACTCGGTCGAGGATGCCGGCATCGCCATGGGCGAGGCCCTGAAACAGGCGCTCGGCTCGAAGAAGGGCATCCGGCGCTATGCCGATGTCCACCTGCCGATGGACGAGACCCTGACCCGCGTCGCCGTCGACGTCTCCGGCCGGCCGTTCCTGGTCTTTCGCACCGAGTTCAAGGCGCAGAAGATCGGCACCTTCGATACCGAGCTGGTGCGCGAGTTCTTCCAGGCCTTCGTGATCAATGCGGGCATCACGCTGCATGTCGAGACGCTCTACGGCGACAACGCCCACCATATCGCCGAGAGCTGCTTCAAGGGGCTGGCGCGGGCGCTGCGGCAGGCGCTGGATGTCGATCCGCGCGAGGGCGACCGCGTCCCCTCGACCAAGGGCGCGCTGTAGGAGGTCCCGATGCCGTTCTACACCGTCATGACGCCACCGCCCGTTGGCGGCGACCGGCGCGAAGAGATCGAACAGGCGCGGCTGATCCCCGAGCATTTCGCCTGGGGCGCCTTCCTGCTCACCGGCCTCTGGCTGCTCGGCAAGCGGCTCTGGCTGGCGACGCTGCTCTTCGTGCTGGTCTGGGGCCTGCTGATCTGGCTGAACAGCCGCTTCGGCCTGCATGCCAGCGCGCTCTCGCTGATCTACTGGTCGATCGCGCTGTTCCTCGGCGTCGAGGGCAACAACATCGTCATGCGCAAGCTGACCCGGCAGGGCTGGCGGCTCGCCGATGTCGTCGAGGCGCGCAACCTGGCCGAGGCCGAGCGCCGCTATTTCGAGCGGGCTCTGGCCGGCGAAGCGGCGCTGCCGCGCGTCGAGGCCGCGCCGGCCACGACCACGGCACGGCCGAGCGGGCCGCTGCCGATCATCGGCCTGTTCCCGGAGGCCCGGGGCCGATGAGCCAGAGCGTCGCGATTATCGATTACGGCTCGGGCAACCTGCACTCGGCCGCGAAAGCCTTCGAGCGGGCGGCGACTGAGGCCGGCATCCCCTCGACCATCCACGTCACCAGCGACACCGACGTTGTGCGCGCGGCCGATCGCATCGTGCTGCCGGGCGTCGGCGCCTTCGCCGATTGCAGGCGCGGGCTCGATGCGGTGCCGGGCATGGTCGAGACGCTGGAAGAGGTCGTGCAGGCCAAGGGCCGGCCCTTCCTCGGCATCTGCGTCGGCATGCAGCTCCTCGCCTCGCGCGGGCTGGAATATACGGTGACGCAGGGGCTCGGCTGGATTCCCGGCGACGTCATGCTGATCGAGCCGAAGGACGACGCCCTCAAGATCCCGCATATGGGCTGGAACACCCTGCACAAGCAGGACGAGCACCCGCTGCTCGACGGCATAGAGACCGGCCCGCAGGGATTGCACGCCTATTTCGTGCATTCATACGCGCTGTCGGCGGCGCGCCCGCAGGACGTACTGGCCCTGACCGACCATGGCGGACCGGTCACCGCGATGGTCGCGCATGGCAACGTTGCCGGCACGCAATTCCACCCTGAGAAGAGCCAGAAGCTGGGGCTGAAGCTCATCACGAATTTCCTGAGCTGGGCACCATGATCCTCTTTCCCGCGATCGACCTGAAGGAAGGCCGCTGCGTCCGGCTGAAGCAGGGCGACATGGCGCAGGCCACGATCTTCAACGATGATCCGGCTGCCCAGGCCGCCGATTTCGAGGCGCAAGGGTTCCAGTGGCTGCATGTCGTCGATCTCGACGGAGCCTTCGCCGGCAAGCCGATGAACGCGGCCGCGGTCGAAGCGATCCTGAAGCGCGTCGCGTTTCCGGTGCAGCTCGGCGGCGGCATCCGCGACATGAAGACGGTCGCCGGCTGGCTGGAGAAGGGCATTCGCCGCGTCATTATCGGCACGGCGGCGGTGCGCGATCCCGGCTTCGTGCGCGAGGCGGCGAAGGCCTTTCCGGGCCAGGTCGCGGTTGGAATCGACGCGCGCGACGGCTTCGTGGCCGTGGAAGGCTGGGCCGAGACCTCCTCGCTGGCGGCGGCCGATCTCGGCAAGCGCTTCGAGGATGCCGGCGTCGCCGCGATCATCTACACCGACATCGCACGCGACGGCATGCTCCAGGGTATCAACTGGGACGGCACGATCGCGCTGGCGCAGGCCGTCTCGATCCCGGTCATCGCCTCGGGGGGCTTAGCCTCGATGACCGATATCGAGCGCCTCTGCGCCGATGACGCCGCGATCCTGGAGGGTGCGATCACGGGCCGGGCGCTCTATGACGGGCGCATCGATCCGGCGGTGGCGCTGAAGCGGCTGGCTACAGCCGGCACGGGAGCGACGGCATGACGCTGAAGACCCGCATCATCCCCTGCCTCGACGTCAAGGACGGCCGCGTCGTCAAGGGCGTGAAGTTCCTCGATCTCGTCGATGCCGGCGACCCCGTCGAAGCCGCCAAGGCCTATGACGCGGCCGGCGCCGACGAGCTCTGCTTCCTCGACATCACAGCGAGCCACGAGGATCGCGGCATCCTGTTCGACGTGGTCACCCGCACGGCCGAAGCCTGCTTCATGCCGCTCACCGTCGGCGGCGGCGTGCGCAAGGTCGAGGATATCCGCGCGCTGCTGCTCGCCGGGGCCGACAAGGTCTCGATCAACACGGCCGCCGTGACCAACCGCCAGTTCGTCAGGGAAGCAGCCGAGAAGTTCGGCGCGCAGTGCATCACCGTCGCCATCGATGCCAAGCAGGTGACGCCCGGCCGCTGGGAGATCTTCACCCATGGCGGGCGCAACGCCACCGGGATCGAGGCCGTCGCCTTCGCCCGCGAGGTCGTCTCGCTCGGCGCCGGGGAACTGCTGGTCACCTCGATGGATCGCGACGGCACCAAGGTCGGCTACGATCTCGGCCTGACGCGCGCGATCGCTGATGCGGTCTCGGTCCCCGTCATCGCATCGGGCGGCGTCGGCGATCTCGACGATCTCGTCGCCGGCGTCGCGCAAGGCCATGCCTCGGCCGTGCTCGCCGCCTCGATCTTCCATTTCGGAACCTACACGATCGGCCAGGCCAAGGCGCATATGGCGGAAGCCGGGCTCAGGATGAGGCTGGACTGAAACATGGCGGGGCTCCTTTCCCTTGTCATTCCGGGGCGCGCCGCAGGCGCGAACCCGGAACCCACGACCGGGCGCGCCGCTCGCAACTGGGCATCGGATGTCTCACCCCGTCGTGGGTTCCGGGTTCTTCGCTCCGCGAAGCCCCGGAATGACAGAGGTTCAGCATGACCTTCACCCTCTCCGATCTCGAAGCCCGCGTCGCCGAGCGCGCCGCCGCCTCGCCCGAGGAATCCTGGACGGCGAAGCTGCTCGCCGCCGGGCCGGAGCGCGCCGCCAAGAAATTCGGCGAGGAGGCGGTCGAGGCCGTCATCGCCGCGGTGAAGGGCGACCGGGCCGAACTGATCGCCGAGAGTGCCGACGTGCTCTATCATCTTTTGGTTGTGCTTCGGGCGCGCGATGTTGCATTGCAAGACGTCTTGAGCCAGCTTGAGGCCCGCACGGCCCGCTCCGGACTGGCGGAAAAGGCGGCCAGACCCCGGTAATCGGCCGGTTGAGTTGCGTGAGGATGGACCCGGCAGGATGACCCTCCCTTGAACCTCGAAGCCTGGATTGCGGGTCGCGTCATGGACCAGCGCCTGATCTCCACTCCCCCGGAACGCGACCTCGTCTCGCCCTACCGCGCCTTCTCGCGGGACGAATGGGCGCACCTGCGCGCCGACGCCCCGCTGACGCTCTCGGTCGACGATCTCACCAAGCTGCAATCGCTCAACGATCCGATCTCGCTCGATGAGATCGTGGCGATCTATCTGCCGCTGTCGCGCCTGCTCTCGCTCTATGTCGCGGCGACGCAGGGGCTGTTCAAGGCGACGCAGCGCTTCCTGATGGCCGAGGCAGAGGCCAAGGTGCCCTATGTGATCGGCGTCGCCGGCTCGGTCGCGGTCGGCAAGTCGACCACGGCGCGCGTGCTCAAGGCGCTGCTCTCGCGCTGGCCGAACACGCCGAAGGTCGAGCTCGTGACCACCGACGGCTTCCTCCTGCCCAATGCCGAGCTGGAGCGGCGCGGCCTGATGGGACGCAAGGGCTTCCCGGAGAGCTATGACGGCGCGGCGATCCTGCGCTTCCTCTCCGACGTCAAGGCCGGCAAGCCGCAAGTGACCGCGCCCGTCTACTCGCATCTCGTCTATGACGTCGTGCCCGGCGAGACGGTGACGGTCGAGCGGCCGGATATCCTCATTCTGGAAGGGCTCAACGTCCTGCAGCCGAGCCGGATGCCGAAGGACGGCACGGTGATCCCCTTCGTCTCCGATTATTTCGACTTCTCGGTCTATCTCGATGCCGACGAGAACGACCTGCACCGCTGGTACGTCAACCGCTTCATGACGCTGCGCCAGACGGCCTTCCGCGATCCGCGCTCGTTCTTCCGCAAATATGCGGAGATCGGCGAGGAGGAGGCGCTCACCATCGCCGAAAAACTCTGGACCGGGATCAACCTGCCGAACCTGCAGGAGAACATCCTGCCGACGCGCCAACGTGCCAGCCTGATCCTGACCAAGGGCGCGAGCCACCGCATCCAGCAGGTCGCGCTGCGGCGGCTGTAGCGCGGGCTCCGGGACTGCGATGACGATCTATGTCGCCCTGCTGCACTCGATCGTGCTCGGCCCCGGCAAGCGATTGGTCATGGCCGACCTGAAGGCGATGGCGACGGAGCTCGGCTTCGCCAATCCGCGAACCTGGGTCGCAACCGGAAACCTGATCTTCGAGGGCGAGGACGCGCCGATCGCCGAGATCGAGAGCCGGTTGGAGGCGGGTTTCCGCGCCCGTTTCGGCAAACCTGTCGATATCATCCTGCGCACGGCACCGGCCTGGGGAAGACTGGCGGCGCAAAACCCCTTTCCGGACGGGGACGGCGCCGATATCGGCATCCGCGTCATGCGCCAGCCGCTCGGCCCGGACGTCCTGCCCAGGCTGGAGGCGATCGCGGCGCCGGGCATGAGCCTCGCGCTCAGGGACGGCGATCTCTGGATCGATTTCGCGGGTAAGCCCAGCGAAGCCAGGCTGCTCTCGCAACTGACGACCAAGAAGCTCGGCATCGGCACCTTGCGCAACGCCAATACGGTCAAGGCGCTGGCCGCCATGCTCGACCGATGACCGGCCTGTCCGCCCTCGCCGCGATGGCGGCTGCGGCCTTCGTCGCCGCGACGCTACTGCCGGCGCAGTCGGAAGCCGTCTTTGTCGGGCTGCTCGCGGCCAAGAGCGTCGATCCGCTCGCCCTGTTCATGACGGCGAGTCTCGCGAACACCGCCGGCTCGATCCTGAACTGGTGGCTCGGCCTGATGATCGCGCGCCACGGCGTCGAGAAGCTGCCGGTGCGCGTAAGGCCCGATCCGAAGCGCTTCGCCCAGGCGCAAGGCCTGTTCGCCCGCTTCGGCTGGCCCTCGCTGCTGCTGGCGTGGGTCCCGATCGTCGGCGATCCGCTGACTTTCGTCGCGGGAACGCTGAACTACCCGTTCTGGCGTTTCACGCTGCTCGTCCTGATCGGCAAGGCCGCGCGCTATGCGGCGCTCTGGGCCGGCTGGGCGAGCCTCGCCTGACCGTAGCGGCCTCACCGCGCGGCTTCCGCGAAAACTTCCCTTTGGTCAGGCGCATACCATTTGCGAAACCGGCCGGGCCGGGCTACCAGCGAAGATGTCCGTCCAAGGAGATTTGACTATGAGCATTCAGCGTATCGGCGTCGGCCCGCGTATGTCCAAGGCCGTCGTGCATGGCAACACCGTCTATCTGGCCGGCCAGGTCGCGGCCAACGCCGCCGGCAAGAGCGTCGGCGAGCAGACCGCCGACATCCTCGGCATCATCGACGGCATCCTGGCCGAAGCCGGCACCGACAAGACGAAGCTGCTGATGGTCAACATCTGGCTTTCCGACATCTCGACCTTCGCCGAGATGAACGCGGTCTGGGACAAGTGGGTCGTCGCCGGGGCCACGCCAGGCCGCGCCACGGTCGAGGCCAAGCTCGCCGCGCCGCAGTACACCGTCGAGATCGCGGTCATCGCCGCGAAGTAATCACCCCGGATCGCCGCTCGTCAAAACCGACGCGCGGCGATCCCTATCACCGGACCGGAGCGGGAGGCGACCATCAGCCAGACCGACCAGATCGCTCCGCTCCTGGCGCGCGTCGCCGGACGCCGCGGCCTACCGCCGATGGCTCTGGCGGCAATGATCGCCGATTGGCTGCGCCGCCCCGGTTCCGCCTTGCCGGGCGAAACCCTGCTCGACCGCAAGGCCAACGACTTCCTCGCGCTGGCGAAGCGCCTCGCGGCGCCCCTGGGCGGCGCGGAGGTCCAGAAGCTACGCAGCGAAGCGGCAGGCGCGATCGCCGCCGGGCGCTTCGCCGAGGCCGACAAGAGCCTCGCACAGGCCGAATTGCACGCCATCGGCGGCCTGACCGACCTGTCCGCCCTTCCGCCCGAAAGCCGGCTGCTGATCGGCGAGAACCGCGCCGACCGCGCGGCCATCAGCTTCCTGCGCACCACGGCCGAGGCCTATCGCGAGGCCGCCGCCCGCCATGGCGAGGCCTCCGCCCTGATCGGCCTCGCCGATGTCGACCGCAGCAGGGACGCTGCCCTCGACCAGGCGAAAGCCCTGGCCCGGATCAGCGACGATTTCGGCGGCCGCGAAGGTTATGAAGCCGCCATCCCGGCGCTGCGCCGGTTGCTGGAAGGGCTAGACAGCCTGGCGGATACCGTCGCTTTTGCCGCAGCCCAGGAGGCATTGGCCGCCTCGCTCGACAAACTCGCCGGGCTCAGCGGCGACAGCAAGCTGCTCGACGAAGCTCTCGCCCATTGCCGGGCCGGGCTGGAGGATCTGCGCCATGACGAGGCGCCCGCCCTCTGGCGCGCCCTGAAGCTGCGCTTCGGCAAGCTCGCGGTGAATCTCGGGGTGTCCCAGAAGGACGACAACCTGCTCGAAGAGGCGGTGGCGACCTATGCCACGGCGCTCGCTGTCTGGAAGCGCAGCGACGACGAGGCCCGCTGGCTCGAGGCGGAGCACATGATCTCGCGTGCGCGTGCCACGCTCGGCCGGCGCCGCAGCGATCTGGCCCTGCTCGAACGGGCCTTCAACGGGCTCAACCGTGTCTCCCAGGCGATCGACCGCAGCCGCGATCCGATGCGCTGGGCCGAGCTTCAGGACCAGATGGGCGGCGTCCTCGCCGCCATGGGCGAGCGCTACAGCGAGCCCGTCGTGATCGAGGAAGCCATTGCAGCCTTCGCCGCCGCACTGGAGGAGTATCGCCAGGAGCGCGCCCCGCTGCTCTGGGCGCAGACGCGGGCTAACCAGGCCGAGGCGATGCTTCAGCTCGCGCGGCGCAGCAAGGACAAGACGCTGGCGCAGCAGGCGCTCGCCCAGTTGATGGCGGCGACCGAAGCCGCCAAGCAGGCGCCGAATGGCGGTGCTGTCGCTACCGACATGCAGAAGCGGCTCGGAGCCGCCGGCGCAACAGCCGCCAAGCTGATCGCCGGCTGAAACATTCGGCGCGGAGCGTCAGCGCGGGCGACGCGCCGCCAGCCGCTCCAGCGCCGCATCGAGCGTCGCATCGCGCTTGGCGAAGCAGAAGCGGACGACGTTCTTCACCGCCCTCTCGGCATAGAAGGCGCTGACGGGAATCGCGGCGACACCATTCTCGGTCACCAGCCGGCGGCAGAAATCGACATCGTCGCTCTCGCCGAGCGGGGCGATGTCGACATTGAGGAAATAGGTCCCGGCGCTCGGCAGCACGGCGAAACCGAGATCGCGCAGGCCTGCCGCGAAACGATCACGCGAGCGCTGGAAATCGGCGCGCATGCCCTCGTAATAGCCGTCATCCTTGCCAAGGCCATAGGCGACCGCGGCCTGCAGGTTCGGCGGGGTGGTGAAGGTGAGAAACTGGTGCGCCTTGGACAGCACGCGCATGATCGCCGGCGCCGCCATGACGAGCCCGACCTTCCAGCCGGTCAACGAGAAGATCTTGCCGGCGGACGAGATCTTGACGGTGCGCTCGCGCATGTCGGGCCGTCCGAGCACCGAAGCGTGGCGATGTCCGTCGAAGACGACATGCTCCCAGACCTCGTCGCAGATCGCGATCGCGTCGTGACGGACGCAGAAATCGGCGAGCAGGTCGAGATCGGCCCTGCCGAAGATCGTCGCCGTCGGATTGAGTGGATTGTTGAACAGCACGACCTTCGTCTTCGGCGAGAAAGCCTTTGCCAGCGCCTCCTCGGTCAGGCTGAAATGCGGCGGGGTCAGCGTCACGAATTTCGGAATGCCGCCGGCGCGCCGCACCAGCGGCAAATAGGCGTCGTACATCGGCTCGAACAGCACGACCTCGTCGCCCGGCGTGATCAGGGCCATCAGCGCGCCCGCAATGGCTTCGGTCGCGCCCGAGGTCACCATGATCTCGCTGTTCGGATCGAGATCGAGCCCCTGCCAGTGCTTGTAATGCTTCGCCGCGGCCTCGCGCAGCTCGGGCAGCCCCATCATCGGCGGATACTGGTTCCAGCCGTCGATGACCGCCGCGGCAGCCTTCTGGCGGACGTCGAGCGGGCCGGGATCATCCGGGAAGCCCTGGCCGAGATTGACCGCGCCGGTCTCGCGCGCGAGCTGCGACATCACCTCGAAGACGGTGGTGGGAAGGGCGGAGAGGATCGGATTCATCGCGGTCGGATCGGCTCGGCAAAGGCGGGAACCGTGGCTTTAGCATGCCGGACCGGGGCGCGCACCCGATGGAAAAGCGATCTTCAGACGGAGCAAGAAATAGCGAATGATGAATGTTGACATTCGTCATCAATCAGTGTCTATTGAGTCTCAGCCGGTCCTCGGCGGACGCCCGTTGCGACTTCGCCCCTTTGGCGCAGCAGGATGCCGCAGAGGACCGGCGAACCTTGTCAGGAGGGTGCCGCCCCCGACGCGCGAAATCCGCGCCAGATTCTTCCATCCCCCTTGCATGAAGATTGCCGCTCCGATCTGGAGTCTGCGGAATCTGTCCGTCATCGCCATCATAGCGAAGCAATGACGGCGCGGGCGGCGCGCTTCCCTCGCAATCCGGCAGGCTCTAAGCAGGCGCATGGCCCGCTCCCCCGTTCCCGCGATCATGATCCTCGGCACCGGCTCCAATGTCGGGAAGTCGCTGATCGTCGCCGGGCTATGCCGGCTTTTCGCGAATCGCGGGCTGAAGGTGCGGCCGTTCAAGCCGCAGAACATGTCGAACAATGCCGCCGCGACCAGCGCCGGCGAGATCGGCCGGGCGCAGGCGCTCCAGGCCCGCGCCGCCCGTGTCGAACCGCATCCCGACATGAACCCCGTCCTGCTCAAGCCGGAGGGCGAGCAGGGCAGCCAGATCATCCTGCAGGGCCGCGTCGCCGGGCGCCTCGCCTCGCGTGATTTCGCCCGGCGCGGCGATTTTCTGCCGCAGGTGCTCGACAGCTTTACCCGGCTGGGCGAGGGCGCCGATCTCGTCCTCGTCGAAGGCGCGGGATCGCCGGCCGAAACCAACCTGCGTGCCCGCGACATCGCCAATCTCGGCTTCGCCCGCGCCGCCAACGTTCCCGCCGTGCTGATCGGCGATATCGACCGCGGCGGCGTGATTGCGAGCCTCGTCGGCACTCACGCAGTGCTCGACAGGGAAGACCGGGCGATGATCCGCGCCTTCGCGATCAACCGGTTCAGGGGCGCCGTCGAGCTGTTCGCGCCCGGCGTCGCGACCATCGCCGAGACAACCGGCTGGCCCTGCCTCGGCGTCGTGCCCTGGTTTGCCGACGCGGTGCGCCTGCCGGCCGAGGACGGGCTGGACATCCGCTCGGGGCGTAAAGCCGGAGCCCGGATCAGGATCGCCGTGCCGGTGCTGCCGGGCATCGCCAATTTCGACGATCTCGACCCGCTCAAGCTGGAGGCGGATGTCGACCTCGCCATGATCGGGCTGGGGCAGCCGCTGCCGGGCGATGCCGATCTCGTTATCCTGCCGGGCTCCAAGACGACGCTGCGCGACCTCGCGGCCCTGCGCCGGGAAGGCTGGGATATCGACATCCTCGCCCATCGCCGCCGCGGCGGCCGCGTTCTCGGGCTCTGCGGCGGCTACCAGATGCTCGGCCGGGTGGTGCGCGACCCGCTCGGGCTGGAAGGGCCGCCGGGAGAGGCGCCGGGGCTCGGCCTGCTCGATGTCGAAACCACGCTCGATGCCGACAAGACCGTGCGCGAGGTCACTTTCGTCGATGCCGGCAGCGCGGCCGAAGGCCGTGCCTACGAAATCCATCTCGGCCGGACCGAGGGCCTCGACACGATCCGTGCTCCGTTCCGCGTTGAAGGTCAGCCGGAAGGCGCCGCGAGCCCGGACGGCCGGGTCGCCGGCAGCTACCTGCATGGCGCCTTTGCTTCGGACGCAGTGCGCGGCGCCTGGCTCGGAGCCGTCGATCGCCAGCGGCACGAGCCGTCAGGCCTGCATTATGAGGATGCGGTCGAGGCGACCCTGGATCGGCTCGCCATGCATTTGAACGATCATTTCGATACGAAAACCCTGCTCAATCTCGCGAGGGACCGCCATTCCGCGGTTTGAGCCGGCCGGGAACCTCGCACGCCCCGATCCGTTCCTTCAGCAGGACTCCAGCCGGAGATTGATGCACATCAAGGCAAAAGTCTTTATTCGCCATAATGTTGACGAATGACGAAATTCGTCATAATGATCAATTCTTCACCGCTTTTCGTTTGAAACAACCCAGCCGACGACGCCGTGAGCAATCCCGAACGCGATACCAGGCAGACCATCGTCGACACCGCCGAGCGCTTCTTCCGCGATATCGGGTACCAGAAGACGACCGTGGCGGACATCGCCAAATCCCTGCGGATGAGCCCCGCCAACGTCTATCGCTTCTTCGATTCCAAGAAGTCGATCAACGAGGCCGTGCTCGAGCGCTACAAGCGCGAGCAGGAAGAGGCGATCGCCGCCATCGCCGATGAAGACCGCTCCGCCGCCGAGCGCCTGCGCGACATCCTCGCGACGTCCTATCGCCTGAACGCCGCCCGCTTCGCCGGCCACGCCCGCATGCAGGAGATGGTCTGCGCCGCGATGGAGGAGAGCTGGGACGCGATCATCGCCCATATCGAGCGCTTCGACGTCGTGCTGCGCCGCGTGGTCGCGGACGGTATCGCCCGCGGCGAATTCCGGCCGATGGAACCGGCCCATGCCACCGGCTGCATCCGCACCGCGATGATCCGCTTCATGCACCCGCTATTGATTACGCAATGCGAGTGCATCCCCGGCCCGACGCCGGACGAGATGATCGCCTTCGTGCTAAGCGCGCTGGAAGCCCGGCCGCAAACCCGCTGAGCGATCCTCCAGATTTTGACCGGCATCGGCCTTCCCGAAAACCGCGCTCCGCCTTTCGGACAGATGCCCCCACCGCGTTGACAAGCCGCCGAGGGAGCGGGATACCGCCCTTACATGGCCGCCCTCCCGAAACAGAACCTCAAGAAGCTCGCCGTCGTCCTGCATGACCTCGCGGTCACGGCGCTGGCGATCTGGCTCGTCTTCGTCGTGCGGTTCGAGGGGGCGCAGCTCACCGAGCACCTGCGTTACCTCCCGCGCTTCCTGCCCTTCTTCGTCGCCTATGCCGGGCTGATCTACTGGCTGTTCTCGCTGTACCGCTCGAAATGGCGCTTCGCCTCGCTGCCGGACCTCTCGAACATCGTCAAGGCGGTCTCCGTCCTGACGGTCTCGCTGCTCGCCGTCGACTACGTGCTGGTCGCGCCGAATTTCTACGGCGCCTTCTATTTCGGCAAGATCTCGATCGCCCTGTACTGGCTCGTGCAGGTCTCCCTGCTCGGTGGCCCGCGGCTGGCCTATCGCTACTTCAAATATGCGCGTTCGCGGACCAGCGCCGTGCGCGAGGCGAGCCTGCCGACGCTACTGCTCGGACGAGGCGTCGAGGTCGAAATGGTGATCCGCGCCATGGAAGCCGGCACGATGCGGCGCCTGCGGCCTGCCGGCATCCTGTCGCCGCGCCCCGACGATCTCGGCCAGTCGATCCGCGGCGTGCCGGTGCTCGGCCTGCTCAGCGATCTCGAACGCGTCGCCGGCGAAGCGATCGAGCGCGGCGAAGCCTATCGCCGCATCGTCGCCACGCCGGCCGCCCTCGTGCCGGAAGCGCAGCCGGAGAAATGGCTGGCCCGCACGCGCAAGCTTGCTTTGCCGATCTCGCGCATCGATAGCTTGGGCGAAGGCGTGCGCGACACCGAAGTCGCGCCGCTCGAGATCGAGGACCTGCTGGTACGCTCGACCGTCACGATCGACCGCTACCGGCTGGGCACGTTCCTGAAGGGCAAGCGCGTCATCGTCACCGGCGGCGGTGGCTCGATCGGCTCCGAGATCTGCCTGCGCTGCGCCGCCTTCGGCGCGGCCGAACTGCTCATCGTCGAAAGCTCGGAACCGGCCCTGTTCCAGATCAGCGAGCAACTCTCCGTTCAGGCACCGGACACCGCCGTCTCCGGCGTACTGGCCGATGTGCGCGACCGCGAGCGCGTCATGCCGCTCTTCGCCGGCTTCAAGCCCGACATCGTCGTCCACGCCGCCGCGCTCAAGCACGTCCCCTATCTGGAGGCGGACTGGAGCGAGGGTATCAAGACCAATATCTTCGGCTCGGTGAACGTCATGGACGCCGCCGTCGCGGCCGGTGCCCGGACCTTCGTGATGATCTCGACCGACAAGGCGATCGAGCCCGTCTCGATGCTGGGCGCGACCAAGCGCTTCGCCGAGATCTATGCGCAGTCGCGCGATGCCGAGCTGGTGGCCGCCGATTCCGGCATCCGTCTCGTCGCGGTGCGCTTCGGCAACGTGCTGGGCTCGGCCGGCTCGGTGGTGCCGAAATTCAAGGCGCAGATCGCCCGCGGCGGACCGGTCACGGTCACCAGCCCCGATATGATCCGCTATTTCATGACGATCCGCGAGGCTTGCGACCTCGTGCTGACCGCCGCCTCCCATGCCCGCGCCGGGGAAGCGGAAGCCGATCGCGCCGCCGTCTATGTGCTCAAGATGGGCCAGCCGATGCGGATCATGGATCTGGCCGAGCGGATGGTCCGCCTCGCCGGCTTCGAGCCCGGCGAGGATATCGAGATTGTCGTCTCCGGCGTCAGGCCGGGCGAGCGCCTGCACGAAATCCTGTTCGCCCATGACGAGCCGATGGCCGAAACCGGGCTCGACGGCGTGATGGCGGCCAAGCCGATCTTCGCCGGCCGCGTCCGGATCGAAGCCTGGCTGGCGCGGCTGGCTGCGGCCGTGAAGGCCAATGACGAGACAGCGGCCAAGGCCGTGCTCGACGAGGCGATCCCGGATTTCAGCCGGCGCGACTCGAAGCGGCCAGACGCGCCAGCGCCGCCTTCGTCTCAACCTGCGGCCGCCAGCCAGCCCTGAGCAGACGCTCCGGCCGGGCGACGACACTCCCCGCCAGCTTCAGGAAGGTCTCCTCGCGGCCGGCGAGGCCCGCCAGTCGGCGCAGCCACGCCTCCGGCACCGGCAGCAGGCCGGGACCGCGGCCGAGCCCGGCGCGCATCGCAGCCAGCATATCGGCAACGCTGATCGGCTCGGGATCGGAGAGGGTGTAGCTCTGCCGCACCGGACAGGCGGGCGTCAGCGCGAACAGGATGGCGCTGGCCAGATTCTCGACGGCGAGCAGCGAGCGCGGTGCCTTCAATCCGCCCAGCGGCAGCGGCAGCGGCAGGCGCGCCAGCTTGAGCAAGGCGGCCATATTGGCCTTCACGCCCGGCCCGTAGATCAGGACCGGACGCAGTGCGACCCAGTCGAGGTCGCGCGCGGCGAGGCCCTGTTCGGCCGCGAGCTTGGAGCGGCCATAGGGATCGCCGGGCGCCGGCGGGCTATCCTCGGTCAGCGGCGGGCCGTCGAAGACGCCGGTCAGCGCCTTGATCGAGGACAGGTATACGAAGCGCCGTATGCCCGCCTTTTCGGCGGCGCGTGCGAGCTCCAGCGTCGCCTCGGTGTTGATCCGCCGGTAGAGCGCCTCGTCGAGCCCCGGCCCGGCATGGGCGAGGCCGGCCATATGCACGACATGGTCGACGCCCTCCAGAGCAGGGCGCCAGTCGACGGGGCCTGACAGATCACCGGTCTCCACGCTCTCCGCTCCGGCAGGGACGGGCCGGGGATTGCGCAGGGCGAGGCGCGGGACGTAGCCGGCCTCAAGCAAAGCCGCGACGACATGCGGCCCGACGAAGCCGCTCGCGCCGGTGACGAGGACGCGCTGGTCAGCCATGCCGGGGGCCGGTCGCGAAGCGGTGCAGGAGGAAGCCGGTGAGCAAGGCGGCAGCGGCCAGGCAGACGAACTGGACCGGGAGCGCCGGCCAGGCCAGCGAAATGCCCGCGATCACGGCAAGCGCGAGATTGAGCAGGGCGACGCGGCCGACCACGGCGAGCACGCTGAAGCCGTTCGTCGTCGCCTGCTGGTAGAAATGCGAGCGATGCGCCTCCCAGACCTTCTCGCCACGGGCGAGGCGACGCAGCAGCGTGATCGTCGCGTCGGCGATGTGGTAGAGCGGCAGGATCAGCGCCGCGGCGAAGGCGCCGGTGCCGGCCAGACGGTAGAGCAGATAGGCGGTGACCAGCCCGATCGGCAGCGAGCCGACATCGCCGAGGAAGAGTCGCGCGACCGGCCGGTTGAATGGTGCGAAGCCAAGAAGGCCGCCGCCAAGCGCGGCCGCGAGCCAGCCCGTCACCGGGTCGATCGTGCCGCTCATCCCGGCGAGCGCCAGAGCCGCCGCCAGCGGCACCATGCCGGCGACCGTGATCCAGTCGAGCCCGTCCATGAAATTGACGAGGTTGACGAACCAGACCCCTGCAAAGAGCGCGAGGGCGCGTTCGACCGAGAGCGGCAGCAATTCGGGAAACAGGCGCAATTCCGGTGCGGCGCGAAACAGCACGAAACCGACGCAGGCTGCCTGAAGCACGAGCCTGACGCTCGCCGGCAAGGGCCGGATGTCATCCCAGGCGCCGACGATGCCGAGCCCTGTCACCGCAAGCGCGAGCACCAGCACGGCACGTGCCGCCTCGCCCTCGACCGGGGCGAGCCAAAGCGATGCGCCGAGCGCGAGGAAGGCGCCCGCGAGAACGGCGATGCCGCCGCCCTGCGGGGTCGGAATTTTGTGGCTGGACCGGGCATTCGGCCGCGCGAGCGCATAGCGCAACAGGAGCGGGCGCAGGGCCACGCACAGCACCGCCGCCAGAACGGCGGCGGCAGCACAGATCGTCAGGGGGCGGAGCACGCTTTCCAAAGTGCCCGCACCATAGTCGAGGCGGCGCAAAAGCCTAGAGGCTACTGCTTGATGCGCCCAAAGCGTCCCGGCCTAGTTCCGGAAACCGATCAGCACGCCGTCGGCGCCGAGCTGGAGCTGAAGCCCCTGGCGGCGGGTGGCGAGCCTGAGCGTCACGCCCTTGTCGTTGCGCAGCCAGGTGGTGCCACGGCCCGCGGCACCGACGGCCCAGCCCTCCTTGAGCTGGACATAGGGGCCCGCGAAGTCGGAGACGCGGCGCAGCCCGTAGACCGTGCCGGAGGCGACCGAGCGTGAAGCGCCGATCGAGCCGATGCCGAGCCCGCCGACCGTGATCGGGTAGGAGCGACCCTGGTAGCGCAAGGTCCCGCCCCCAGCCTCGCCCGAGGCGATGAAGCCGGCCTGGACCTGCTCGAGGCGAACGGTGCCGGTCGAGGGGCCGAGCGAGCGCTGCTGGGCCATGGCCGGCGCAGCCAGCATCAGAACGGCGGCGATGGTGGTGGTTGTCTGCCTGATCGTCATCATATCCTGCTCCTTGCGCCACATCGGCGGCGTAGCGGATCAACCCGCGAGACGCGGATTCGATCCCGCGAGGGAGCGGGATTGCGGGGCGGGTCAAGATCCGGACGGACGAATCGCGTCGCGAGGGCGCTTCAAAGGATACTTCACTTGCCGACCTTCTCGTTGCGCAAGGCGTTGGCGACCTGGTCGACGAGGCGGCGCGGATCGGGATGGCCGTCATATTCGATGACGCCGACATTCAGCGTGTTCTTCAGGACGGTCTGGCCGTCGATCGAGAAATGCGTCGCCGCATAGCTTTCGACGATGCTGCGGGCGAAGACCGCCGCTTCCCTGCCATCCGTCCCGACCCGGATGATCAGGAAGGTCTCCCGGCCCATGCTGAAGACGGTGTCGCTCGAGCGCACGGCGTTGAGCAGCATCGCGGCCGTCTGCTGGACGACCGTATCGGCACCTGCCTCGCCGAGGCGAGCCCGCAGGGTCTCGAACTGCGAGATCTCGAGCATGATCATCGAGAACGCACGGCTCGTCCGCCGGCGCAGCGCGATCTCGCGGGAGATCGCGGCCCTGAGGAACCGCCGATTCAGCAGCCGCGACAGCGGGTCCCTGGCGCTGCCCATGTCGAAGGAATGGCTGAACTGGACACTCAGGAGGTTGTTGATCTGGCCGACGATCTGCCGGATCTCGCGCAGATGCTCCTGGCTGCGCGACGCAGCCCCACCGTCGCGCAGTTGCCGGATATGGGTGTCGGCGTGATCGACGAGCCGGGCGATCGAGGCATATTCCGCGGTCCGGCCGAACAGCAGGTTCGCCCGATGGGAAAACCACAAACCGAATTCGGAGCGGCTGAGCGGCAGGACGCCATCGGCCTCGCCGACGATATGGGAACCGAAAAAGACGGCCTGCGCCCATTCAGCGAGCGACGCCTTCTGCTTTTCCCGCTCGGCACGGAAATCGTGGTCGATCGAGACCTGTCGAAGCGCTTCCTCCGCACGCAGGTTGCGGTCGAGCCCGCTGATATGGGCGGCGGTGATCGCCGCCGTCGCGATATCGACGACACCTGAGACATAGAGCGCGGCCTGGGCGAATTCGTCGCGCGACAGCCGGGTATGCTTGAGATTGTTGTAGATGCCGCGCTTGAACGCCCGCGCCGCGAGCATGCTCAGCGAGGTCGGAATCTGGATGCGAGCATGGGTCGACCCGATCTCGGACTGGCGCATGAGGAACAGCGTCGGGTCAAGCGGCTCCCGCGGGAAGATCTCGACCAGCCACTGCAACAGCGCGCCTCGAAAACGCCTGGCCAGGCTCTCGTTGTCGAACAGGGCCTGGACCCGGATATGACGCGCGAGATCCACCCAGAGCTCGTCGACCAGCTCGCTGGCGAAGTGCTTGACCGTGCTTGCGACCATAGCGCGCACAGGCGCGGGAACATTGCTGCTTAAGGTTGAAATCTCAACCTTCAGTTGCGCAAAATCTTCGTCTTCCCAGAGCGCTGCGCTCAGCATTTCACCTTATCCGGCAGAATAGAGACTCCCGATGAGGTCAATCCGTAGTATCTTACAGTTATCAAACGACAACAAACCTGTGCCAAGTCCATTAAGGTTCTGTTAACACCCGTTAATACATTAACAGACCTTGGTAGAAAAATCCACGCCAATTCACCGAAAGTGGCATGGCCGCCGCAAAAAGTAGACCATAATGGCATCCAGTTTATGAATTTTGTTCCTGCCGTTAAACGCAGCTAACAAACCCTTAACCGCTCCTGCAGACGCCTCCGTTCGTTATTTAACTTGGGTAGAGCTTTCTTCTCTGCGTCACATCGCGCTGGGAACGGGAATGGCTCTCAATTTCTTCACCAAGGACGGCGCTTCCGCGCAGATCGAAGCGATCCATCGATCGCAGGCCGTGATCGAGTTCGACATCACCGGCAAGGTTCTCTCCGCTAACGAAAATTTCCTTACGGCAACCGGCTACCTGCTGGCGGAAATCGTCGGCCGCCCCCACGCCATCTTCCTGCAAAAGGACGAGGCCGAAGCGTCGGCCTACAAGGCGTTCTGGAACGCGCTGCGCCAGGGAGAGCCGCAGGAGGGCCAGTTCCTGCGCGTCCGCAAGGACAGCGCGCCACTTTGGCTCCAGGCGATCTACGCGCCGGTGCTCGGACGCGACGGCAAGCCGACCAGGATCGTCAAGTTCGCCACCGACATCACCACCCAGAAGGCCGAGATCGCCAATTCGGAAGCGCAGATCGCCGCGATCCGCAAATCGCAAGCCGTCATCGAATTCAATCTCGACGGCACCATCCTCGATGCCAACGAGAACTTCCTGAACGCCGTCGGCTACCGCCTCGACGAGATCAAGGGCCAGCATCACCGCCTTTTCATCACACCCGAGCAGCATCAATCTGACGAGTACAAGCGCTTCTGGGCCAAGCTCGGCCGCGGCGAATACGACGAGGGAGAGTATCTGCGCATCGGCAAGGGAGGGCGCCGGGTCTGGATCCAGGCGACCTATAATCCGATCCTCGATTCGGCCGGGCGGCCGTACAAGGTGGTGAAATTCGCCTCCGACATCACCGCACGGCGACGCGAGCAGGAAGCGCTCCAGCTCACGGTCGCCGAGACCCAACAGGTCGTCGCCGCCGCCAAGCAGAAGAACCTCAATCCGCGCATCGAGATGACCGGCAAGGACGGCGACCTGCGCAATCTCTGCGAAGGCGTGAACGCCCTGATCGAAACGCTCTGCGACGTCGTGACCACGACGGCCGACATTTCCGGCACGCTCGCGGCCGGCTCCACGACGATCAACCAAGACAGCCGCAACCTCGCGCAGCGGACCGAGGAACAGGCCTCCTCGCTGGAGGAGACGGCGGCCACGACCGAGGAGCTCGCGGCTTCCGTCAAGCAGAGCGCGGCGCGGGCACAGGACGCGACGATGCTCGGCGAGAAAGCCAATGCCATCGCCAATCGCGGCGGCGATATCGTCAGCGCGGCGATCACGGCGATGGAGCGCATCGAGCGCGCATCGAGCAACATCGCCGAGATCATCAACGTCATCGACACGATCGCCTTCCAGACCAACCTGCTGGCCCTGAACGCAGCCGTCGAGGCGGCGCGGGCGGGCGAGGCGGGGCGGGGCTTCGCTGTGGTCGCCTCGGAAGTCCGGGCGCTGGCCCAGCGCTCCAGCGATTCGGCCAACGACATCAAGAAGCTGATCACGGATTCGGCCGCGGAGGTCGCGGCCGGCGTGAAGCTGGTCCAGGATGCCGGCGCCGCGCTGACCGAGATCGTACAATCCTCGCGGCAGGTCTCCACCGCGCTCGCGGATATCTCGATCGCCTCGCAGGAGCAGGCGAACGGGATCGAGGAGGTCGCCAAGGTCGTGGCCCATCTCGACGAGATGACCCAGCAGAACGCCACGATGGTCGAGCAGAGCCAGGCCGTCGCCGGCACGCTCGAGAATTCGGCGAAGCGGCTTCAGTCCCTCGTCACCTCCTTCCAGATCCCGCTGGAACGGCTGAGCGGCAAGGCCGACAGCGGCGCCTTCAGCCGGCCTGCCCCGATTGAAGCCGTACCCGCGACCGAACCCGCCAGGCTGCAACGCAAGGTGCTGCGCGCGATGAACGGCCGCGACGACTGGGCGGAGTTCTGATGCCCTCCGCGCCCGATCCCATGTCCATCTCGACCGAGGACGGGCCGCAAAGCGGCACCAACCGGCCCACTTGCGAGGACAACGCCGTGAATCAGGACCTCAGCAACTGCATCGCCGGGCTCGCCAGCGCGCAGATCAGCCTGTTCGGCATCCTGTTCAAGCATCTGGAGAACCGCCTGGGTAGCGAGATCCGACGCGATTTCGCCGACGAGCTCAGCCGAATCATCGCCATCTCCGAACAGAGCGGACAGCAGATCCAGCCGTTCCAGCGCATCGTCTTCGAGCACATCGCCGACTGGCTGAAATCCTCCGAACGCGGCTGGACGCCGGTCGTGATCGACGGGGCGAAGGCGGCACAGGCCATGGCGCGCGCGCCAGCGCCAACAGGCCCAAAAGCGCCCAAAAGCTGAAAATTCCAAGGGAAATTGGAGCGGGCGATCGGGATCGAACCGACGACATTCAGCTTGGGAAGCTGACGTTCTACCACTGAACTACGCCCGCATGCCTTTCACGCTGGCGAAGCAACGTGCGGCAGGCCCGCGTTCATAGCGGGTCCGGACCCAAGTGTCATCCGGGAATCGCCGGTGATTGTGGGAAGACGCGAGCGGGTGACCGCTCAGCCCTTGAAGTGCTTGGAGAGCTTCAGGGCCTGGCCCTGGTAGTTGGACTTGAGATCGGCGCCGTAAAGCGCTTCGGGACGGGCGGCCATGCTCTCATAAACGAGGCGGCCGACGATCTGGCCGTCCTCGATGATGAAGGGCACGTCGCGGGAGCGGACCTCCAGCACGGCGCGCGCGCCCTGGCCGCCGGCGGCGCGATGGCCGAAGCCGGGGTCGAAGAAGCCGGCATAGTGGACGCGGAACTCGCCGACGAGCGCATCGAAGGGCGTCATCTCGGCGGCATAGTCCGGCGGGACATGCACAGACTCCTTGGAGGCGAGGATGTAGAACTGGCCGGGATCGAGGATCATGCTGCCCGACCCGTCGTCGTGGATCGGCTCCCAGAAATCGGCGGGCCGATAGGCACCCACACGATCGACATCGATCAGCGCCGTGTGATGCTTGCCGCGATAGCCGAGCAGGCCGTCGAAGCCCGAGAGATCGACGCTGACGGCGACGCCGCCCTGGAAGGAGGGCTCGGCCGCGCTGACCAATGTCTCGCGGGCATGAACCTCGCCAAGCGCGCGGTCGTCGAGCCGGGTCTCGCCGGCGCGGAAGCGGATCTGCGAGAGACGCGAGCCGGAGCGGACCAGCACCGGGAAGGTGCGCGGCGAGATCTCGATGAAGAGCGGGCCTTCATAACCGTCCTCGACGAGGTCGAATTCGCGGGCGCGATCGGTGATGACGCGGGTGAAGACGTCGAGGCGGCCGGTCGAGCTCTTCGGATTGGCGGCGGCGCGCAGGCCCTTGGGCAGGCGCAGGCCTTCCATCAGCTCGGCGATATAGACGCAATCGGTCTCCAGCACCGCGCCCTGCGTCAGGTCGATCTCGTGCAGCGAGAGGTCCTCGATCCGGCTGCGCACCGTGCGCTCCGGGCCGGGCAGGAACGAGGCGCGGACGCGATAGGCCCGCGCGCCCAGGCGCAGGTCGAGGCTCGCGGGCTGGATCTGCCCCTCGGCCGGCGGCTTGGCGAGCGTGATCGCCCCCGCCTCGATGAAGGCGCGGATGGAGCTGTCAGGCTGGATGCCGGGCTTGAAGGTCAGCATGCGCGTTCCGCAGGGGATAATCGGTCATAGCTAGCGAACGCGGCCGTGAAGGCCAAGCATGGCGGATGCGAGGCATGCGTGGGCCAAGGGGTTGTCCACGCCAGAATCACCGCATCCCCGCATTGACGCTGGCGCCGGCTGGCCGATAACACATCACGGCGGCACAGCCGCGACCGGCCGAAGCGGAGCCTTCGATGTACCAGGCCCAGACGCATGGCGTGCGTGTGACCGCAGCGCCCAGTTTCATGGATGCGGAATCCTCGCATGCGCAGGGCCGCTATTTCTGGGCGTATCAGATCGAGATCGTGAACCTCTCGACGCAGACCGTGCAGTTGATGACCCGGCACTGGTTCATCACCGACGGGCGCGGCGAGGTCCATGAGGTCCGCGGCGAGGGCGTCGTCGGCAAGCAGCCGGTGCTGCGGCCGGGCGAGAGCTTCAACTACACTTCGGGCTGCCCGCTGACGACGCCTGACGGCTCGATGCACGGATTCTACGCCATGCAGGATGAAAACGGCACGATCTTCGATGTCGAGGTGCCGCTCTTCCCGCTCGATTCCCCCTATGTGAAGAAGGTTCTGCATTGACCGCCTCCGCTCCAGCCGGGCAGCGCTTTACGCCGCTCGAGATGCTCGCCCGCCTCGTCGCCTTCGACACGGTGAGCGACAAGTCCAACCTGGCCCTGCTCGATTTCGTCGAGGACTACCTCACCGGCTGGGGCGTCTCCTCCGTGCGCTTCCCGAACGAGACCGGCGACAAGGCCGCCCTGTTCGCGACCGTCGGCCCGCAGGATCGCGGCGGCGTCGTCCTCTCCGGCCATACCGATGTCGTGCCGGTCGCGGGCCAGGCCTGGAGCCGCGATCCGTTCACGCTGCATGTCGCGGATGGCAAGGCCTATGGCCGTGGCGCCGTCGACATGAAGGCCTTCCTGGCGCTCGGGCTGGCGCTGGTGCCGGATTTCCTGGCGGCGAACCTCAAGACGCCGATCCATCTCTTCCTGTCCTATGACGAGGAGGTGACCTGCCTCGGCGTGGTCGACGGCATCAATGCCATGGGCAAGACCCTGCCGCGGCCGCGCGCCGTCATCGTCGGCGAACCGACCATGCTCGACATCTGCGACGCGCATAAGGGCGTCAGGACTTTCCAGACCGTGGTGAAGGGTTTTGCCGCCCATTCCTCCAAGCCGCAGCTCGGCGCCAGCGCCGTCCATGCCGGCGCGCTGCTCGCCGCCGAGCTCGACCAGATGGCCGAGGATGCCCAGAAGCGGCCGGACACGAGCGGCCGCTTCGACCCTCCCTACGACACCGTCCATATCGGCACCTTCCATGGCGGCATCGCCCGCAACATCCTGGCCGATCGCAGCGAGATCCTCTGGGAGATCCGGACGGTGCCGAGCTCCGATCCCGAGGCCGGCCCGGCTCGTTTCGCAAAGGCGGCCGACAAGGTGCTGGCGCGGATGCGGACGACCGCACCGAGTTCCGCGATCGATACGCAGATGACCTCGGACGTGCCGGGGCTGGCGCCCGATCCGGGCTCGGAGGCCGAGCGGCTCGCCATGCGGCTCTCCGGCCGCAATCACACGATCGCCGTCGCCTATGCCACCGAGGCCGGGCATTTCCAGCATGCCGGGCTGCCCACCGTTGTCTGCGGCCCCGGCTCGATCGACCAGGCACACCAGCCGGACGAATACATCACGCTGGAGCAATTGGCGGCCGGCGAGGCCTTCATGCGCAAGCTGATGGCGGAGTGCCAGGCGGGGTAAGTTACTCGCCGAGCCGAAATCTCGCGCTCGTCATGCTCGCCCTTGTGGCGAGCATCCAAGTCCTGCACACCGCATGGCATCGATGAAGACGTGGATGGTCGGGACAAGCCCGACCATGACGGGAGCGGCGTGCTAAAACGCCTACTGCCCCGCCGCCTGCCCGTCCTCGACCTCGGCCGGATCGAAGGAATAGCGCCGCGAGCAGAATTCGCAGGTGACGCCGAGCTTGCCGTCATCGGCGATCATCGCCTTGCGATCTTCCGGCACGAAACCGCGCAACATCGAAAGCACCCGCTCGCGCGAGCAGCGGCAAGCCTCGTGGACGGTGACCGGCTCGAAGACGCGGGCACCACGCTCGTGGAACAGGCGATAGAGCAGCCGCTCGCTCTCCAGCGTCGGATCGAGCAGTTCGTGATCCTCGACCGTCTCGACCAGCGAGCGCGCCTCCATCCAGGCATCGTCGGCGATGCCGTCCGGGTCGGCATTGGCGAGAATCTCGTGGCCTTCGGGCGCGTCGCCGGGATGGATGTCGGCCGCGCGCAGACGGTCCGGCGAATGCGGCATGAACTGCACGAGGATGCCGCCGGCGCGCCATTGCGGGCGCCCGCCCGTCGTGACGGTGCCGACGCCGAGGCGGACCCGCGTCGGGATCTGCTCGGACTGCCGGAAATACTGATGCGCAGCCTCTTCGAGGCTTTGGCCGTTCAGTGCGACGATGCCCTGGTAACGCGTCGTGGCCGAACCCTGGTCGACGGTCATGGCGAGATGACCCTCGCCGAGCAGTTCGCCGGTCGAGACCTTGTCGAGCGCGATCGCCTCGATGAGCTTGGCCTCGTCGACATGGGCGACGGCGCGGAAATTGTCGGGCGCGTTGAAGTCGACGACCATCATGGTGATGGCGCCGTCGCTCTTGGTCTGGAGCTGGAAGCGGCCCTCGAATTTCAGCGCCGTGCCGAGCAGGACGGTGAGCGCCGCAGCCTCCCCGAGCGCGCGCGAGACGGGCTCGGGATAGCCGTGGCGATCGAGGATCGTGTCGATCGACGCACCCAGCCGCACGACGCGGCCGCGCACGTCGAGATCGGGCACGGCGAAGGGGATGACCCGATCGTCGAGCCCGGCGGTGCTCATGGTCTCGTCCACGGCCATCAGGCCGCGACTCCGCCGAAGCACCAGGCAAGAATGCCCTTCTGCGCATGCAGGCGGTTCTCGGCCTCGTCGAAGACCGCCGATTGCGGGCCGTCCATGATCGCGTCCGTCACTTCCTCGCCGCGCGAGGCCGGCAGGCAATGCATGAAGATCGCGTCCTTCTCGGCGCGCTCCATCAGCCTGTCGTCGACCTGATAGGGCCGCAGCAGGTTGTGGCGGGTGCCTTCCTCGTCGCCCATCGAGACCCAGCAATCGGTGATGACGCAATCGGCGCCCTCGACCGCTTCCTCGGGCCGGCTGGTCAGCTTGATCCTGGCGCCCTGCTTCTTCGCCCAGGCGATCAGGGCCGGCGGCGGCGCCAGTTCCTCGGGCGTCGCGACGGCCAACTCGAAATCGAGCCGGCCGGCGGCATGGACCCAGGAGGTCAGCACGTTGTTGGTGTCGCCGGTCCAGGCGATGCGCTTGCCCTCGATTGCGCCCTTGCGCTGCTCGAAGGTCATGACATCGGCCATGACCTGGCAGGGATGCTGGCGCTTCGTCAGGCCGTTGATCACCGGAACCGTCGCGTATTTCGCCATCTCGACCAGCGAGTCGTGATCGAGGATGCGGATCATGATCGCGTCGACATAGCGCGAGAGCACGCGGGCCGTGTCTGCGATGGTCTCGCGCTCGCCGAGCTCGATCTCATGGCCGGCGACCATCATCGGTGAGCCGCCGAGCTCGCGGATGCCCACGTCGAAGGAGACGCGGGTGCGCAAGGACGGCTGCTCGAAGATGGTCGCGACGACCTTGCCCTCGAGCAGGCGGTCGCCGGCTGCGGCGGGGGTACGGCGTCGCGCCTTGATCTCCTCGCCCGTGCGCAGGATCGCGCGCAGCTCGCTGCCGGAGAAATCGGAGAGATCGAGGAAATGGCGCGTCACGGGCGCTTCCTTACGCTTCGCTGGTGTGGGTCTTGCGGGTGAACTTATTCGGCGGCCGGGCGCTTCAGCGTGGCCTCGATGCCGCTTGCCGCCTTGTCGAGACGCGACACGGCTTCGGCGACATCGGCCTCGGTGATGATCAGCGGCGGCAGCAGACGCACGACATTGTCGCCGGCACCAACGACGAGCAGGCCGTTGGCGCGGGCTTCGTTGACGAAGTCGGTGTTCAGCGTGTGGAGCTTGAGGCCGAGCATCAGGCCCTCGCCGCGGATCTCGGCGATGACCTCGGGATGCTTGTCCTTAAGCTCGGCCAGCGACTGCTTCAGCCGCAGTGCGATCTGACCGACGCGCTCGATGAAGCCGGGCGCCAGCACGACGTCGAGCACGGCATTGCCGACCGCCATGGCGAGCGGGTTGCCGCCGAAGGTGGTGCCATGGGTGCCGAGCGTCATGCCCGAGGCCGCCTCCTCGGTTGCGAGGCAGGCGCCCATCGGGAAGCCGCCGCCGATACCCTTTGCGATCGACATGATGTCGGGCGAGATGCCGTACTGCTCATGGGCGAAGAACTTGCCGGTGCGGCCGACGCCGGTCTGAATCTCGTCGAAGATCAGCATCAGGCCCTGCTCGTCGCAGAGATCACGCAGCAGCTTGAGGAAGCGGGCCGGCACCGAGCGCAGGCCGCCCTCGCCCTGGATCGGCTCGATCATCAGCGCAGCGGTCTCGGGCGTGATCGCGGCGCGCAGCGCCTTCTCGTCGTCGAAGGGCACCTGGTCGAAGCCGTCGACCTTGGGGCCGAAGCCGTCGATGTATTTCTGCTGGCCGCCGGCGGCGATGGTCGCCAGCGTCCGGCCGTGGAAGGCGCCTTCGAAGGTGATGATGCGATAGCGCTCGGGATGGCCCTTCGCGGCATGGTACTTCCGCGCCATCTTGATGGCGCACTCGTTCGCCTCGGCACCCGAATTGGTGAAGAAGACGCGTTCGGCGAAGGTCGCCTCGCAGAGCCGGCGGGCCAGCCGCTCGCCATCCGGCGCGCCGTAGAGGTTCGAGGTGTGCCAGATCTTGCCGGCCTGCTCGGTCAGCGTCTTGACGAGATGCGGATGGGCGTGGCCGAGCGCGTTGACCGCGATGCCGGCGCCGAAATCGAGATAGCGGGTGCCGTCGGCGGTGATCGCCCAAGGGCCCTCGCCGCGCTCGAAGGCGACGGGAGCGCGGGCATAGGTCGGGACGAGCACGGACTGGCTGGCGGAAACAGGGGCGGGAGCCATGAGACGAAGATCCTCGCGAGGGGGGCGGGTGAGAAACGGATTGGCGCTGAACGGAGAACGACGATCCGGGATGGATGCTGCAGGCATGCAGCCACGATAAGACCCGGTGACGACGTTATCGTCGCACCCAGCTCCCGATCTCTCGTCGCGCCGTCATCCGCATCGTGGGAACCTTGATCCGCCAAACATAAGCGCCGCCCGAGCAGGGCGGCGTCACCTTGTGGATAAATATGCTTAAGGCGGCCTCGACTGTCAATTCAATGCCGCAGGGACAGTGTTGCCGAAAGGATTCGCTTGACGACGCAATCGCGAATCGCCTGGGGAAAAGCCCAATTCAGATTCGCCGACTCTTGTTCGCGAGTCACCGCAGCTTGTATGGTCGGCTTCGTCAGATACGACATTTCGTGCGGCGCCTCCTGTACCGTCTGTTGCGGCAGCAACGGCTTTGTCTCAGCGACAAAAGCCGCCGGTCCCGGATTCCGTCACGAAGCGCCCTTAAAGGCGGGTCCCGCAAGGAACCGGCCGGACAAGACAGGTGATGCGGATGAACGAAGCCGGAGCATGGACGGAAGAGCGCGTCGAGCAGCTCAAGAAGCTCTGGAGCGACGGGCTGAGCGCCAGCCAGATCGCCGCCGAGCTGGGTAACGTCACGCGCAACGCGGTGATCGGCAAGGTCCACCGCCTCGGCCTCTCGGGCCGAGCCAAGAGCGCGGCACAGCCCGCCGCGCCGCGCAGCACCACCCCGCGCAAGGCGCCGGCCCGCTCGCCGAGCCATCCGATGGCGACGCCCGCGCCGACGCGCGGCGCCCATGCGCTGGCGCCCGACTTCGCCCCCGAGGCGGAGATCGAGGTCGAACCCGCCCCCGCTCTGTCCGAGGACGTGGTGATCCCGTTCTCCGAGCGCGTCACCATCATGGACCTGCGCGAGTATATGTGCCGCTGGCCGATGGGCGATCCCACGACCCCGGATTTCCGCTTCTGCGGGGCGCGCTCGCAGACCGGCCTGCCCTATTGCAGCCATCACGCCCGCATCGCGTACCAGCCCGCCGCCGACCGCCGGCGCGACCGGAGCAAGGTCCGGGCTTGATCGGATTTCAGAGTATCGCATAAGGAAAACCGGCCGAAAGGCCGGTTTTTTGTTGCCTGAGCTCTGCGAGGTTGGAGGCCGTCGCCTCACAGCCTCCGCTTCTTCTCCAGCGAGCGGCTCCAGCGCGAAAGCGCGAAGCAGATCAGCCAGTAGATCGCGCCCGAGAAGACATAGGCCTCCATGTTCATGCCGACCCAGTTGGGGTCGGCGAGCGAGGCCTGCGCGATGCCGAGCAGGTCGAGGATCGAGACGACCAGAACCAGCGTCGTGTTCTTGATCAGCGCGATGAACTCGTTGGTCATCGCCGGCAGCGAGATGCGCAAAGCCTGCGGCAGCACGATCAGGCCGGTCGCCTTCCAGTAGTTGAGGCCGAGCGCCGTCGCCGCCTCGCGCTGGCCCCTGGGCAAGGCCTGCAGGCCGCCGCGGACCGCTTCCGCCATATAGGCGGCAATGACGAAGCCGAGACCGATCACTGCGCGCGCCAGGCGGTCGATGCCGATGCCGCCGGGCAGGATCAAGGGCAGCAGGAGCGACGCCAGGAAGATCACCGCGATGATCGGCACGCCGCGCCAGAACTCGATGAAGATGACGCTGATCAGCCGGATAATCCGCAGTTCCGATTGCCGGCCCAGCGCGAAGAGGATGCCGAGCGGGATCGCGATCAGGCTCGCATAGATCGAGATGAACAGGGTCAGCATCAGCCCACCCCACTCGCGCGTCTCGATATAGCGCAGGCCGAAGCCGCCGGAGAGCAGCCAGATCCCAAGCGGCGGCAGGATGACCAGCATCGCAACGGCGAGCTTCAGGCGCAGGCGCTGCGGTGCGAAGACCACCGAAAGGATGCCCGCGAGGGTCAGGATGCCGGCGATGTCGACGCGCCAGCGCTGGTCGACCGGGTAGAGCCCGTACATGAACTGGCCGAAACGGGCACGGATGAAGACCCAGCAGGCGCCGCCGGGGGCACAATCGGCCCGCGTCGAGCCGAGCCAGGTGGCGTCGATCACCGCCCAGCGGATCAGCGGGATGGCGATCCAGGCGATCAGCACGACCAGCACCACGCTGGTGAAGCCGGTGAAGGGCGTACCGAACAGGCGCTCGCGCCAGAGGGAGAGGGAGGAAACGCGGGTCATCGCGTCACCAGGGCAATGCGGGCATTGTACCAGTTCATCAGCGCGGAGACCGCGAGGCCGATGACCAGATAGACCGCGAGCGTCATGGCGATGATCTCGATCGCCTGGCCGGTATTGTTGAGCGCCGAGCCCATGAACAGGCTGACCACGTCGGGATAGGCGATCGCCGCGCCGAAGGACGAGTTCTTGAGCACGTTGAGATATTGGTTTGTCAAGGGCGGGGTCATCACGCGCAGGGCCTGCGGAATGACGACGAGGCTTAAGATTCGCCCGGGCCGGAGGCCCAGCGCCGAGGCGGCCTCGCTCTGGCCCTTCGCCACGGATTCGATGCCGCCGCGCACGATCTCGGCGATGAAGCCGGCCGTGTAGGTGACCAGCGCCGCGAGCAGTGCGACGAATTCGGGGATGACGACGAAACCGCCGCGATAGTTGAAGCCGCGCAGCACGGGAATGTCCCAGCGCGTGGCGAGGCTGGCCCAGGCGATGGCGAGCGCGGGGACCACGACGATCAGGCCGAGACCGATGGCGAGCAGCGGGGCATCCTGCCCGGTGCGCTCCTTGCGCTTGCGCGCCCAGGCGCTGGCCAGCCAGTAGCCGACCCAGGAAACGAGGATCACCAGTGCCGCCCAGCGGAAATTGCCGGGCGCATCGGGCAGCGGAATGGTGATGCCGCGGTTGTTGAGGAAGGCGACGCCGAACAGGCTGATGCTCTGGCGCGGCTGCGGCAGGGCGGCGATGACGCCGAAATACCAGAACAGCACGAAGAACAAGAGCGGGATGTTGCGGACGAACTCGATATAGGCGCCGGCGATGGTCGAGAGCAGCCAGTGCGAGGACAGCCTGGCAATGCCGATGGCGAAGCCGAGCAGCGTCGCCAGCGCGATCGCGATCACCGTCACCAGCATGGTGTTGGCGACGCCGACCCAGAACAGCGCGAAGATGTCGTCGGACTGGGTGTAGCCGGTCAGGACGAAGGGCACCTCGATGCCCGATGTCCGCCAGAGGAAGTCGAAGCCCGAGGCGATGCCGGCCTTGACCATGTTCTCCGAGGCGTTGCGCACGAAGAACACGGTGAGGCCGACGAGCAGCACGATCAGGGCGATCTGGTAGAACCAGTCCCGGACGCGCTTGTCGTTGATGAAGGATAGGACGTTCATGCCGCGAGGCCTTCGCAACTTGCGTCGGATACGTGCGGCCATCCCGGGCCGAGCGAAGCGAAGACCCGAGATCCATGCCGGAACGGTTCAGGCATGGACCCCGGATCGGCCGGCTGACGCCGCTTGTCCGGGATGACGCGCTGGCGGGAGGCGCTAGGCGTCCGCTCTCACTGGAACGGCGGGGTGAAGAGCAGGCCGCCCTTGGTCCAGAGCTGGTTCTGGCCGCGCTCGAGCTTTAGCGGGGAGCCCATGCCGACGGTGCGCTCATAGCTCTCGCCGTAATTCCCGACCTGCTTGATGGCGTTGTACATCCAGTCGTTCGAGAGCCCCATCATCGCGCCGAAGCCACCCTCGGCGCCGAGCAGGCGGCGCACTTCGGTGTTCTTCGAATTGGCCTTCATCTCGTCGACATTCTTGGAGGTGACGCCGAGCATCTCCGCCGCGATCGTGCCGTTCAGCACCCAGCGCACGATCAACTGCCAGCGCTCGTCGCCCCAGCGGGTCACCGGGCCCTGCGGATCGTTCGAGATTGGCTGGGTCAGGATGACGTGCTCGTCGGGGTTCTTGAGCTTGGCGCGCTGGCCGGCGAGCGCGCCGACGCCGGCGGTGTAAGCGTCGCAGCGACCCGCATCATAGGCGGCGATGGCGTCGTCGTTTTTCTGGAAATTGGTGATGGTGGTCTTGAGGTTGCGCTCGCGGAACCAGTCGGCGGCGTTCTTCTCCTCGGTCGAGCCGGCGGCGACGCAAACCGAGGCGCCGTCGAGGCCGGCGGCATCCTTCACACCGGCCGACTTGCGGACGATGAAGGTCTGGCCCTCGTAGAAGTTGATGCCCTGGAAGTTGAGGCCGAGCGTGGCGTTGCGCGAGAAGGTGATGGTCGAGTTGCGCGAGAGCACGTCGACCTGGCCCGATTGCAGGATCGGCCAGCGCTGCTGCACCGAGGTCGGGGTGTACTTGACCTTGTTGGCGTCGCCGAACACCGCGGCGGCCAGCGCCTTGCAGTAATCCACATCGAGCCCGCTCCACTCGCCCTTGTCATTGGCGAAGGAGAAGCCGGGCAGGCCGAGATGCACGCCGCATTCGAGATTGCCGCGCGCCTTGACGGCGTCGAGCGTCGGGCTCGGCGCAAGCTGCTGCGCCTGCGCCACCGAAGCTCCCGCAGCGAGCAAAACCGCCGCTCCCAAAATCCTGATCGTCATAGTCCGTCTCCCCGAAGCCGTCGGCGGCTTTCTGTGTTGCGGGGCGACTATGCAACAGACGCAAGGAAAGCGGTAGCGGCGGAAATGCCAATCTGCGTCAGTTGCCGAAGATGGTGTTGAGCTGGCTGCCCACCATGATGAAGGTGGTGCGCTTGGGCACCTCCTTCAGACGGACGGCGCCGATATAGGTCATCGCCGAGCGCACGCCGCCCATCAACTCCTGCATCGTGCTCTCGACCGGGCCGCGATAGGGCACCTCGACGGTCTTTCCCTCGGAGGCCCGGTATTTGGCGACACCGCCGGAATACTTGTTCATCGCCGTGTCCGAGGACATGCCGTAGAAGGTCATCGCGACCGGCACCTTCCTGCCGTCGCGTTCCTCGTAGCGGATCTCGCCCTCGCATTCGTCATGGCCGGCGAGCATGCCGCCCATCATCACGAAATCGGCGCCGCCGCCATAGGCCTTGGCGACGTCGCCGGGCACGGTGAGGCCACCATCGCCGCAGACGAAGCCCTTGAGGCCGTGGGCGGCATCGGCGCACTCGATGATGGCGGAGAGCTGCGGGTAGCCGACGCCGGTCATCTTGCGGGTGGTGCAGACCGAACCGGGCCCGATGCCGACCTTGACGATATCGGCGCCAGCCAAGATCAGCGCCTCGGTCATGTCGCCGGTCACGACATTGCCGGCCATGATCGCCGCATCCGGGAAGGCGGCGCGCGTCGCCTTGACCGTGTCGACGAATTTCTCGGTATAGCCGTTGGCGACGTCGAGGCAGATCTTGGTGATCGGCGACTGGGCGTGGACCGCCTTCAGCTTATCGTGGTCGGAATCGGTGGTGCCCAGCGAATAGAAAGTGTTGGCCGAGCCCGGCTCGCGGAAGAAGGCGATCAATTGCTCGGCGCTGTAATGCTTGTGCAGGGCGACCATGGCGCCGTGCTTCAGCAGCGCGCGGGCTATCGCCATGGTGCCGACCACGTCCATGTTGGCGGCGATCAGCGGAAAACCCTTCCACTCCCGCCCCGTATGGGCGAAGCGGAAAGAGCGCTCGACATCGACCTCGGCGCGGCTGCCCAGCGTCGAGCGCTTCGGGCGAATCAGCACGTCGCGGAAATCGAGCTTCGGGTCGTTTTCGATGCGCATGACCTTGCCTCTGGCTGTCGCGCCGCGGGCTCGAGACCCTGCGGCCGCACGCGGGAGAGGCGTGCGCCGATTCATAGCGCCCGGGACGGGGCCGGCGCAATCCCGGCTGCTCAGACCGGGGCTGGCGGCGGCGCGACCCTGCGGGCGTTCTTGCGGATCGTGTAGAGCGTCGCGCCGATGACGACGGCCGCGCCGAGCCATGTGGTGAGCGTGGGAATCTCGGCGAAGAAGACGAAGCCGGTGAAGCTCGCCAGCAGCAGGCGGCTGAAGTCGAGCGGTGCCAGCGCCGCCGCCTCGCCAACCTGATAGGCGCGGGTGATCAGCCATTGCCCGGCGGTGCCGAACAGGCTGAGCGTGATCAGCCAGAACCATTGATTGGGCGTCGGCGCCTGCCACCAGAGAAAGGTCGGCACGGCCAGGAGCACGATCAGGACGATGCCCTGGTAGAGCAGAATCGTATCGGTGCGCTCGCTGGCGGCGAGCTTGCGGACGCTGACGGTGATCGCGGCGCCGCAGATCGCGCCAGCGACCGCGAGCAGGGCGTAGATGTCGAGCCCTTCCGAACTCGGGCGCAGCATGATCAGCACGCCGATGAAGCCGATCACGGTCGCGGCCCAACGCCGGCCGTCGACCACCTCCTTGAGGAAGAGCACCGCGGCGATGGTGACGAAGAGGACCTGGCTGAAGCCGATCGCGGTGGCCTGGGCGAGCGGGATCTTGATGACCGCGGTGAAGCCGCAGAGCATCGAAAGCAGCGTGACCACGCTGCGGAAGATCTGCAGGCCGAGCCTGTCGGTATGCAGCGCCTGGCGCAGGCTGCCGGCGGCGAAGAGCAGCAGGATCGCGGTCATGATCACCTGCCGGATCAGCAGGATCTGCACGAGCGGGATGCCCTGGCCGACATGCTTGATGCCGGCGACCATCACGGCATAGACGAGCATCGCCGCGAACATGAAGACCGAGCCGCGCAGATTCGGGCTCGCGCCGCGCCACCAATAGCGCAGGCGCTGCCTGCGGCTGTCGAGCCAGCCGGTCCGGCCTGCCTTCGCGCCATCAGGCGGCGTCGCCTCGACGATCGGGACGGAATGCGTTGATCCGGGCTCGGGAGACGCGGAAGCGGCCGGCTCGTGCCAGGGGGCATAGCCCTCGAAACCCGGCCGGCCCTGCCGGCCGGACTGCCGTTCCTCGCTCATCACCCTCAACCAGTGGTCGGCGGCCGATGACCGGCCCGGCATTTCATCCCTAGCGCCAATTCATTGAGGAAACGTCGCAATTCGGCCAATGACAATCCAACATGGCCGCGTTGTCCCGGCCGCGCGACGCGCAGGGGCGACATACCCGGCGCGGACTGTGCAAGGGCGCCGACAGCCTCTAGGAGGAACCCGAAAGGGACTTGCCGCTTGACGCTTCGGGACCGCCCCTCCTCCTGCCTCCGGGCCATGGCAACCGACCGGCCGATCCGGCGCGGTGGAACCGGCCGATGAAGGTTCTGCTCGACGATTTCCTGGGCGGCCTGCGCCAGCTTGGCCCGAACCGCTTTCCCTATCGCCGCTTTGCCCTGGCGCTCGCGCTCGGCGGGCTCGGCGGCTGGCTCTTCGTGCAGGCCAAGCTGCCGCTGCCCTGGATGCTGGGCTCGATGGTGTTCTGCACCTTTGCCGCCTTGATCAACCTGCCCGTCGCTGCGCCAGCCGTGATCCGCCCGCCGATGACGGCGGTGATCGGCGTGATGCTTGGCGCCGCCTTCAAGCCGGAGGTGGTCTCGCAACTGCCGAACTGGCTGCCGACGCTCGCCGGGCTCGTGCTGTTCATGGTCGCTTGCGGGCTGTGCTGCGTCAGCTATTTCCGCCGCGTCGCCGGATTCGATCCTGTCACAGCCTTCTTTTCGGGCATGCCGGGCGGCCTGATCGAGATGGTCACGGTCGGCGAGGAGAAGGGCGGCGATGCCCGCATCATCGCGCTGATCCATTCGGCCCGCATCCTGCTCGTCGTGATGACGCTGCCCTTCATCGTGCAGTGGATCGGCGGCGTCACGCTGAGCGGCGGGCGCGTCGCCGGGCCTTCGATTGCGCAGACTCCACTCGGTTCCGAGCTCTGGCTGATCGGCTGCGGCATCGCCGGTGTGATCGTCGGGCACCTCCTACGGATGCCGGCGAAATACCTGCTCGGCCCGATGCTGGTCAGCGCGATCGTGCATGTCACGGGCCTGAGCGCCGCGATGCCGCCGTCGGAGATCGTCAATGCGGCGCAGCTCGTGCTCGGCGTGACGATCGGCTGCCGCTTCGTCGGCACGCCCCCGCGCATCATCCTGCGCGTGCTCCTGCTCTCGGTCGGATCGACTGCGATCCTGCTGGCCCTGACACTCGGCTTCGCCTGGCTCGTCGCCCTCGTGTCCGTGCATGGCCACGTACCGCTGATCCTGGCCTATTCGCCCGGCGGCCTCGCCGAGATGAGCCTGATCGCGCTGGCGCTCCACACCGAAGTCGCCTTCGTCGCGGCCCATCACATCATCCGCGTCTTCCTGGTGATGGTCTCGGCCGGGCCGATCTTCGGCCTGATCGGCCGCCGGAACCGGGCTGCGGCGGAATAGGCGCGTTCAGCCCAGAGCGGCGGCGAGGCCCCGCGCGAGGCCATCTGCAAGGGCCGCGCGCTGCCCCCTCATGAAGGCAGCGCCGTCGACGCGCTGCCGGCCTCCGGCGCGGATCGCCGTGACGCGCTCCGTCAGAGCCCGGGCATAGTCCTCGGCCGTGTCGACGATGGTGAAATTGGCCGGCAGCGCCGTGAAACCGCGGCAGGACAAGGTCGTCGCCACCGCCGGCAGGCCGAGCTGCATCGCCTCGATCGTCTTGAGCTGCACGCCGGTTCCCGCCCGACTCGATAGCGCGATCAGCCGGCAGGAGCGCAGAAAATGCTCGGCCGAGGGCACGCGCCCGACCAGGGTCACACCGAGCGACGTCCGCAACTCGGGCGGCACGCGGCCGGCGACGGCGATGCGGATATCGTCCGGCAGGAGCGGGCAGACCTCGCGCAGAAACCATTCAAGGCCGATCAGATTGGGGCCCCAGGTCCAGGTACCGATCAGACCGATATCGAAGGCTGGGGCCTCTCCGAGATCATGGGGCGGGGCCGCAGCCGGGTTTCCGGAGACCAGCGGCAAGGCACAGGATTTCTCCCTATAGGCGGCGCCGAGCGCCTGCCGGTCCTCCTCGGCCAGCGTCCAGACGAAGCGCGCCTCGTCCCAGAGTCGCCGCTCCAGCCGCTCCAGCAGGCGTGCCTCGCGCCCATAGAGCCGACGCAGGATCGGATTGTCGGCATGCTCGGCATTCTGGCGGGCCGAGACATGTTCGATATTGTGCTCGACGAGGATGCAGGGCGCGATCCGCAGCAGCTCGGGAAAGGCACCGGGCAGCATCACCGAATTCAGCACCAGCGCATCGAAGGGGCCATGCGCCCGCACGGCCTCGACGAGACGGCCTGCTCCCGCGAGCCTGAGCTTCGCGCAAGCCACCGGCAACCCGAGCCGGGCGGCAGCGGCCAGCCAGCGCAGCTTCTGCGCGGCGGGCACCACCGCATTCTCGATATCGGTCTCGGCGACCACGACCGCCTGCTCCGGATCGGCCGGGGCCTCGCCGGGGCGCAGGAAGCCGATCGCCGTGACAGCGTGACCGGCCTCGCGCAACGCCGAGAGGATCGCCGCATTGGCGATCTCGAAGCCGGTATCGGGCCGGCCGACGGGGATGAGCGAGGTCAGGAAAGCAAGGCGCAAGGCGAGAGCTCGTCGGCAGATGCTACTCCACTCCTCCCATTGCCCGGACAGGTCAAGCTGCGCCGCCGGCTATGATCAATGGGAGCTGGCAGGATCAGCCGTTCTTTCGAGGAAGGCGAACACCGAACCTTAAGCTGCCGCAGCCTAGCTTGCAGGCCGATGACCATGGCCAGCCAGACATCCGAAAGCGCAACGGAAGGCGGGCGGGACCAGCCCGCCGGGCCGGCTTTCGGCACGCCCGAGAGCTTTGCGGTGGTGGCCAGCTCAGCGCCGGAGGCGCTGGCAGAAATTACGAGCGTCGTCTGCGTCCCGACCTTCAAGCGCCCGGACATGCTGGAAGCGACATTGCGGTCGCTCGCCGGCCAAAAGGGCGGGCATGATTTCGCGGTGATCGTGGTCGAGAACGAAGGGGTCGAGCGGGCCGGTGCCATCCGCGCCAGCGCTCTGCTCGCCAACGGGCTGTTCAAGGGCCTCGTCATCGTCGAGCCGCGCCAGGGCAATTGCAAAGCCTATAACGCCGCCTGGCGCTGCGCGCTGACGCGTTTCCCGGCGCTGGAACATCTGCTCGGCATCGACGATGACGAAGAGGCCGAGCCCGGCTGGCTCGATGCCTTCGTCACGGCGGCCGGCACGGCGCCGGCCGAATTGTTCGGCGGATCGGTGACGGCCGTCTTCGCCGATACCTCGCGCGCGTGGCTTTCGGCGCATCCGGTGTTCCGCTCGCATTACGGAACGAGCGGACCGGTGCCGATGCTGTATTCGAGCGCCAATTACCTGATCCGGCGCAGCGTGCTCGACAGGCTGGGCTTCCCCTTCCTCGACGAGAGCTTCGACTTCACCGGCGGCGGCGACACGGATTTCTTCACCCGCGCCAAGGCCGCCGGCTTCCGCTTCTGGTGGGTGCAGGAGGCGGCGCAGCGCGAGACCATGCCGGCGCGAAGGAGCGAATTCGCCTGGATCAACGCGCGCGGCCTGCGCAACGGCTCGATCTCGGCTGCGATCGAGAGGCGGCAGAAGCCCGGCGCGGCCGGGCGGCTACGGGTAATGGCGAAATCGCTGGCCCTGCTCGCGGCGTCAATCCCGCGTGGGCTGGCGCTCGGTTTCCAGACCCGCTCCGGGCTGATCGGGCTCTACCATGCGCAGGTCGCGATCGGCCGCCTGATGTCTGAATTCGGCGTCGCCAACGAGCAGTACCGCAAACCCGAGAAGAACTGACCCGGCTTTCGCCGCAGCAGGTCCTCAGGCCGCGTTGATCACGAGGCCGCGCAGCTTGTTCGCATGCGGCCCGAGCGCCGCTTGCCAGCGTTCGGCCGCCGCCGCGGCGGAACGTCCGTCGCGCGCGACCAGGACGATATCGTCGACCGCCTCGGCGAAGCGCCCGATCAGCCCCGCGACCGGCAGGCTGCCGCCATCGACGATCATCGGGCCGAAGCGATGCGCCGCGGCGAAAGGCCCGGTGCGGAGCGAGCCCGCGCCCGGGGCAAGCTCTCCCACGAGCGGCAGGAAGGTCAGGCCGGTGCCCTCGTCCTTGAGGATCGCGCGGGCCAGCGCCGCGCGCCCCGCCAAGACGTCGCCGAGCCCGAGCGGTGCATCGGCGGCGAAGACCGGAGTCAGGCCCTGGGCGCCGGCACCGGCATCGACGAGCAACGCCGGCAGGCCGGACCGAGCCGCATCCAGCGCGAGATTGAGGGCGAGCGTGGTCGCCCCCGCCTGCGGCTCGAGGCCGAGGACGAGGATGCGACGACGCTGCTCGCCCCCCGAGGCCTTGGCCAGCGCGTGACGAATGGCCGAGACGGACTCGGCGAAGCCACCCTGCGGCTTGTCGATGACATCGACCAGATGCGCCTGTCCCTGGAAGACCGAGCGCGCTTCCGCGACGCCGCGGCGCCAGCGACGGTTACGCACGGACGGGATGGTGCCGAGCGCCGCCAGGGCGACCGGGTCGGCAACGGGCTGAGGAGCGGCGTCCGGAAGGGTTGCGGGAACGGAACGGCGCACCGGTTCGGCCGCCGGTTCAGGCTGGCGCACGACGCGCTCCGCCTGCCCGCCCTGGATCGCCATGAGGCGCCGCCAGCCCGCTGGTCCCAAACCCGTGGAACCGGCCGGCGGCGACGGTTCCTGCCGCGCGGCTGCGGGCTGAGGCTGCGGCGGGGTAGCCGTAGCTGAAGGCGCTGGGGATACAGGCCGCCTGTCGTCCGCCGCCTCGGTGGCGACGGCGCGCGGCGCGCGGCGCCAGAACGGCTGGCGCGGTGATGGCGGGGGCGGCGGGGCCGCAGGCGGAGGCGACGCTGGGACGGGCCGCTCCTGCACGGGCGCCTCGGTCGCGACGGGGCGGGGCGCTCGGCGCCAGAACGGCTTGCGGGAACGAGGGTCCTCGCTGACGGGCGGGCGCGGCACGGCGAACAGGGCGAGGCCGAGCGCCAGCAGCATGCCCGCGCCACCGCCGCCGACAGCGCCGAGCATGGCGACCGTTCGCCGGCTCATGCCGCTCTTTTCGAGCGGCGGCATGGCCGGGCTGATGATGCGGGCATTGGTGGTGTCGATGCCGCCGAGTTCGCCGGTCTCGCGGGCGCGCTTCAGGAAGGCGTCATAGATGGCGCGCGAGGATTCGACCTCGCGTTCGAGCTCGCGCAACTGCACGGAAGCGCGGCCGGCGGCGTATTGCCCGGCCGTGAGCTGATCGACCCGGCGGGCGAGCTGGCGCTCGGCCTCGACCGCGCGATCGTACTCGGCCTTGGCCGCACGCGCGATGCGGGAAAGCTCGTCAGCGATCTGGCGGCGGGCGTCGCGGACCTGCGACTGCGCAGAGGCCAACGATGGGTGGCGCGCGCCAAGCGAGGACACAAGATCGGCCTCGCGGGCCAGCGCCGCGCCGAGCTGGGCGCGCAAGGCGGTCATCGTGTTCGAGGCCACAGCCTCGGGGATCGCGCCCGCCTCGATATTGGCGGCGCGGGTCGCGCCGATCTGGTCGTATTTGGCCTTGGCCTCGGTCGCGCGGGTGCGGGCTGCGACGAGCTGGGCAGTGTTGAGCGAGAGCTGCTCCTCGCTCAGCGAGCGGCCGCCGACGCCAACGATATTGTTGGCTTCCTTGTATTTCTCCGCCTTCTCCTCGGCGACGCGCAGGCGGTTGCGCAGCTCTTCCAATCTGCCGGTCAGGGCCGTGGTCGCGCGCTGCGCCGCCTCGGCACGGACGGCCGTCTGGTCCTCCAGATAGGCCTCGGCCAGGGCGTTGGCGATCTTCGCCGCCTTGTCCGGGTCCTGCGCCGTCGCGGAGATGTCGATGACGAAGGTGCGCTCGCCGCGCCGGACGCTGACCGTGCGGTCGAGCGCCGCCAGAGCATACAGCGTCGCCTTCTGCGAAGGACCGGTATCGGTGCCGAGCAGGCGGGAGAGGAAACCGGCCGAAGCGCCGCCGAAATCGGGATCGCGGTCGAGGTTCAGGCGCTCGACGACGCGCGACTTGATGCTGTCGGAGGCGATCACGCGCGCCTGGCTTTCGAGATAGCCGGTGATCGAGGTCGGGTCGCTGCCGACGGTGTTGGGCGAGACGTCGTTCTGGAGCACGCGCAGATCGCGTGGATCGATGAAGAGCTGCGCGGTCGAGACGTATCTCGGCGTCATCAGCAGCGCAGCGGCGATCGCCAGCATCAGGCCGAGCAGGGCCATGAGCAGGATCAGCCCGCGCCGCGCCCACAGGGTCCCGACGATCCAGACGGGATCGGCGAGGCGAGCGAGCTGAGCAGGCATGGTCGAAGCCGGCCGCTCGTGGCGGTCCGGCCTCTCCTGTGCTTCGTTCGCAGCCGGCTCGGTCGTGAACATGACGCTACGCTTCACCATCCGGTATCACGCCAGCCCGCGCCGATAGCGATCGAGCACGGCCATCATCGGCTTCTGCCGGTAGTCGGCATCAAGCGGCAGGGGTCGGGCGCGGGCGCTGTCGTTGCGCGGGAACGTTTCATGGACCCAGGAATAACGGTCGGTCAGCCCCCAGGTGACGATCGCCTTCGGCCGCTTGGCCGAGACGACGGCATCGAGGAAGGTCGAGACCAGGGCGGCGGCTGTCTTGTCGCGCTTCGCCACATCGGCGGGCAGCTTCCAGTCGATGACGTCGAGCTCGGTGATCTCGACATCGAGGTTGAGTTCGTCGAGCTCGCGCATGAAGCGCTGCACGCCGTCCACGTCGATGCCCTTGTCGGCATAGAGATGCGCCTGCATGCCGACGCCATGCACCGGGATGCCCTTGTCCTTCAGGCGCCGGCAGATATCGAGCGCGACCTTGCGGCGCGCGGCGGCGCCGGGAACCGGCTCCTCGAAATGGAAATCGTTCAGGACGAGCCTGGCTTTGGGGTCGACCCGCGCCGCCGTGCGGAAGGCGATGTCGACATGCTCCGGCCCGAGCAGGCGCTGCCAGATGGTGTCGCGCCAGGGTCCGCCATCCGTGGGATCGTATTTGATGACCTCGTTGACGACGTCCCAGGTCGCGATCTTGCCCCTGTAGCGGTCGACGACGACCTCGATGTGGTTGACGAGCTCGCGCTCGGCCTCGGCCTTCGTCGTCATCTCCCTGGCCCAGTTGGGCAGCGCTTCGCCCCAGAGCAGGGTATGGCCGCGCAACGCTTTCCTGTTCGCCTGGGCGAAGGCCACGAGTTCGTCGGCGCCGGAGAAATCGAAGCGCGACTGGTCATGCCGCAGCGCCTCCCATTTCAGGTCGTTCATGGGGACGATGACGTCGCAATAGCGCTTCAGCGCGTCGCGATAGCGCGGATCGTCGCGGAAGGCACCGATCTCCGCCGCCGAGCCGAAGGGAATCGGCCTGACGGCCGCAAGGGCCGAACCGGTTCCTCCCATGGCGCCGGCCACCAGGCAGGCGGAAGCACCGCGCAGCATGCCGCGGCGCGTTGGCGATGCTTCATTCCGGTCCGTTTCAGCTCTCTGCTCGGTCAATCGGGACGCTTCCGTGTCGTTTAGGGTCGTTCAACGCCTGTGGGCTAAGAGGGATTCGTCATGCCGAATTGCTAGGGCACGCGCCGGGCCAGCCGCCGCGGAAACGGGTTCATGCTGCCGGATCGCACCACCATCTTCGCCTACCTCACCATCCTGAGCGGCTCCGCCGGCCGGCTCGTGATCTCCCTTGTCTACTTCCTCATCGTTGCGAATACGTTGACCCTCGGCGAATTCGGTCTGTTCGCGACGGCGTCCTCGACCGGGCTGATCCTGTCGCGGCTGCTGGCCTTCGGATTCATCTCGCCGCTCTACCGGGTCGCGACCGTCAAACCGCGCCTGCTCGGCGCCTATCTCTCCGGTTTCGCGGGCCTGTCGGCGCTGTCGCTGCCATTGATCGTCGCGGTCGCCGGCGCCGCCTATCTCGTGCTGTTCGCCGAGCGCCTGGCACTCCTGCCCTTCGCGGTGATCATCGTGGCGGAGGTGCTGGGCTGGCGGCTCGTCGAGGTCGTGGCCATCGTCAATAACGGCTTGCGGCGCTTCCGGCAGGCGGCGCTGCTGGTGATCATTGGCTCAGGCCTGCGGACGATCGCAGCGCTGCTCTTCGCCGCTTTCGGCCATGCCAGCCTCGAAATCTGGGCCTTCGCCTATTGCGGAGCGACGATGGCGAGCGCCCTGATCGCCCTCCTCGCCTTCCTGCCGGCGGCGCGCTGGCGCTTCGTGCGCAGCCTCTATCCGCGCCGCATGGCAGATGCCGTCTTTGCCGGCGCGGCCGATATCGTGTTTTACGTCCAGTCCGAGCTCGACAAGCTCCTGGTGCTCGGCCTCGCCGGGGAGCGCACCGCCGGGCTCTATGCGATCGCACTCCGGGTGATCGACCTCACCGCCATGCCGGTGCGCAGCTTCAACCAGATGCTCGTGCAGAAGATCATGAAGGATCGCGGCGTCGGCGGCTTCAGGCGCCTCGCGGCCTATGAGGCCGGCATCGCGCTGGTCTCGGTCGCCGGGCTCGTCGCCGTGATCATCGCGCTCAAGCCCTTCCCGCACCTTCTTGGGCGCAACGTCTCTGAAGCCGCCTATCTGTTCGCGCCGATGCTGCTGGTCCCGGCCTTCCGCAATCTCGTCGAGTACCATGCCGAATTGCTCTATGCCCGCGAGCGCACGGGCTCGCGCATCGCGCTTTTGTGCCTGCTGACCGCGATCAAGGCCGGATTGATCTCGCTGGTGATGACGCGCTTTCCGGAGGCCGGAAGCTGGGCTGCGGGCATGAATCTCGTCTTCGGCGTGGTCTATCTCGCTTCGGCCGGCTTCACCTACACGCTGCTGGCGCAGGGACGCAGGCCCTCACGCTGAGGCCTGCTGCTCGAACAGCGCCCTGATGCGGTCGAGCGGCTGGCCGATGAAGGACTGGATGCCGACGGCGACCTGCCAGGGCTCCAGCACCTCCTCGAAGGAGGCGAGCCGATCCATCCCGGCGACATCTTCGCTGAACCAGTAGACCTTGCAGAGCTCGCGCGCGTCAGGCCAGTGGCCGGCGGCATCGGGCCCGAGAACGCGTTCGACGAAATAGCCGTAGATCATGTATTCCGAGAACTGCCGGTCGCGGGCGATCGCGGTGACCCAGTCGCGCCCGCTGACGCTCTCGACATGGTCGAGCAGGGCCAGCACATGGTCGCGGCGCCAGCTCACCAGATTGTTGATGTAGTCGGGGCTCGGAAACGAGGGCGCATCGAGCCCGAGCAGCGCGCAGGCATGCTCGCACCAGGGGATGTGACGGGACATCTCGGCGGTGATCGCGTCGGGCTTGCGGTAGAGCCGGATCGAGCCGTCATCCGCCAGGCTGGTCAGGTCGAAGGGCCGCACGAACAGCATGTCGGAATCGGCGAAGAGGATGACGTCCTCGCTGCCGGCCTTGGCCACCGCGAATTTCCGGAGCTGTTGGGCATGCCAGCCCCGCAAGGGCGGGATGCCGCGCACCAGCGCCTGCATACCGGTCCAGAGGCGGCGCTTGCCGAAGCTCAGCGGATCAGGCCGTGACTTCAGCCAGCCCGGCAGCAATTGCGATTCCGGCAGGATGCGGCGGCGCGGGCCTTCAAGGTCCCGGAAGAGCGGGACGTCGCGATCCTCGACCAGGAGATAATGGACGGCATGGCCGGTGACGAAGCGATCAATGCTGGCGCAAAGCAGCCGGCAACGCTCGATATCGCCCCTGTAGCTCGGCGTCGCCAGGGCAAAAGTTTGCTTCAATTGGTCGAACTCACCCGCTCCGTCGGCCGCCCATGGCATATTGCCGGGCCATGCGCAGGAGGAAAGCGGGATTTCCGAGCACGTAGCGGCGCCAGAGCCGGCGCGGTTCGAGCCAAAGCCGATAGACCCATTCGAGCCTGATCTGGCGCACCAGCTCGGGCGCACGCGGCACCTCGTCGGCGAAGAAATCGAACAGCGCGCCGACGCCGGCCGCGACCGAGCAGTGCTGCGACCCGAGCTTGTCGGCGATGAAGCGCTCCTGCAGCGGGTTGCCCATCGCCACCAGCAGCAGGTCCGGGCGCTGGATCTTCAGCTTGCCGAGAAGGACGGTTTCCTCGTCGGCGGTGAAATAGCCGTGCGAGACGACGCTGAACTGATGTGTCGGATAGCGCTGCTTGAGATTGGCGACGGCGCGATCCGCGACGCCCGGCCGGCCGCCGAGCAGGGCGACATGCATCGGCCGCCCGGCCGCCGCGAAGAGCCGCGGGAAGAAATCCGTGCCGTTGAGATTGGCCGGGAAGGCCTTGCCGTAGAGCATCCAGCTACCGAGATCGACGCCGATGCCGTCGGCCAGCACGAGGAAGGTCGAGAGGCTGCGCTGCAGGGCGGCGTTATCGGCCGCGACGTTCACCAGATTGGCGTTGCAGAAGGCGAGCTTCATATGGCCGCCCGTCAGCACCGCGTCGGTGACCTCAGCGATCGCCGCCTCGCGCTCCATCACGGCGATGCCGATGCCGCCGATATCGCGCTTGGCATAGCCCGGCCGCTTGCGGCTGCCGGCTTCGCTGGCGATCGTGATGGCGGTTGCAGGCACGGCGTCCTCGGTCAGGGGCATGGCAGCCCAGTGCGAATGCCATGATTGTCTTGGCCGTTCCGGGCCCCGGGTCAAGGCGAAGCCGGCTGAAAGGTGAACGGCTTATTCCCGCGATCCGCGAAGCCGCGTTAATGGCAATCCGCTTGCAGCAACAAGGCGTTGTACCGAACCGGAACGATCCCGCGGATGGCTGCGCCACCCTCCGGCCGACGCCGTGCCGCAGCGATACAGGCCCGCTCGGCACCGCCCCGATCCGGCACGCGACGAGCGCCTGCGGGTTCCGGTTTTTTTGCAGTCATCCTTAACGAAACGCATGGCGGCCCTGCGCATTTCTTCGGAGCGGCGATGCCCTCTGGCCGGTGCCGACCCGGCCGGCTAGGGTGACTTGCTTGAGACGTTCGGGAGGGCTGGGCATGAACCAAATCGATTTAAAGAAGCGCGTCGCCATCGTGACCGGCGGGGCGCAAGGCATCGGCCGCGCCGTCGCCGAACGTTTCGCCCAGAGCGGCGCGACCGTCGCGATCTGGGATGTCGACGCCGCGCTCGCCGCCAAGGCTGCGGCCGAGATCGGCCATGGCGCGATCGGCGTCGGTGTCGACGTGACCGATGCCGATGCCGTCCAGAAGGCGAGTGACGCGCTGGAGGCCCAGCATGGCAGCATCGACATCCTCGTCACCAGCGCCGGCATCGCCGGGCCCAATCACAAGACCTGGGAATATCCGCTGGAGGACTGGGCCCGCGTCATGAAGCTCAATGTCGACGGCACGCTGCATTGCTGCCGCTCGGTCATCCCCGGCATGGTCAAGCGCAATTACGGGCGCATCGTCCTGGTCGCGTCGATCGCCGGCAAAGAGGGCAATCCCAACGCCTCTGCCTATTCCGCCTCGAAAGCGGCGGTGATCGCGCTGACGAAATCGCTCGGCAAGGAGCTCGCCGACAAGGACATTGCGGTGAACTGCATCACGCCGGCGGCGGCGCGCACCCGCATCTTCGACCAGATGAGCGAGGAGCATATCGGCTACATGCTGGCGAAGATCCCGCGCGGGCGCTTCCTGCTGCCCGACGAGGTCGCCGCGATGGTCGCCTTCCTGGCCTCGGCCGAAAACAGCTTCACCACGGCCGGCGTCTTCGACCTGTCCGGCGGCCGCGCAACCTACTGAGACGGAACGAGCGCGGCGGATAATGCCACTGGGGAGAAGCTGCTTGGCGAAATTGCCCGTCGCGGTTTTCGGAACCGTGATCTAGCTTGGCGGCATGAAGCAGACGCTCCCTTCCGCCGCCGTTCTCGGCGCCCGTGCCTTCGCCGCGCTTGCCGGCCTCAATCGCTTCAGCGACGAGCCCGGCAAGTTGACGCGCCTCTATCTCTCGCCCGCGCACAAGCAGGCGGCGGAATGGGTCAAGGGCGCGATGGAAGTCGCGGGGCTCACCACCTTCATCGATGCCGCCGGCTCGGTACAGGGCCGGCGCGAGGGCAGCGTGCCGGGCGCGCCTGCCGTGCTGATCGGCTCGCATATCGACACGGTGAAGGATGGCGGGCGCTTCGACGGCAATCTCGGCGTCGTCGCCGGCATTCTGGCGGCCCAAGCCCTGCGCGATGCCGGGATCAGCCTGCCCTTCCCGCTGGAGGTGGTCGGCTTCGGCGACGAGGAGAACGTCCGCTTTCCCACGCATCTCTCGACCTCCGAGGCGCTGGCCGGTGCCTATGACCCGGCCTGGCTGGAGGCGCGCGACAGCGAAGGCGTAAAGCTCGGCGAGGCCCTGGTGGCCTTCGGCGGCAATCCGGCCGGAATTCCGGCGCTGGCCCGCAAGCCCGGCTCGATCCAGGCCTATCTCGAAGTGCATATCGAGCAGGGGCCGGTGCTGGAAGCGGAGAACGAAGCGGTCGGCATCGTCACCGCCATCAACGCGCAGAGCCGCGCGCAGGTGCGTATCACCGGCGAGGCCGGCCATGCCGGCACCGTGCCGATGGCGTTGCGCAAGGATGCGTTGACCGCCGCGGCCGAGATGGCGCTGGCGCTGGAGCAGATCGCCGGCGCGCATGAACTCGCCGTCGGCACGGTCGGCGTGCTGCGCCCTGACCCCGGCGCGACCAATGTCGTCCCCGGCGCCGCCGAGTTCACCATCGATTTCCGCGCCCCGAAGGATGCAACGCTTGCGGCGATGGACGCGGAGATCCGCAAACGCTTCGGCGAGATCGCGGCACGGCGCGGCGTCGGCCTCGAGATCGTCCCCTATGCCAGGGCCGCGGCCGTGCCGATGGCGCCCAGGCTGCAGGATGCCTTCGCCGCGGGCATCGCCCGCAGCGGCGGCAATCTCGCCGGCCGGCGCCTGCCTTCCGGCGCCGGGCACGACGCCATGGCGATCGCGCAGGTAGCGCCCGTCGCCATGCTCTTCGTGCGCAACGAGAAGGGCATCAGCCACTCCCCGCGGGAGAACATGACCGAGGCCGATGCCGGCATCGCCGTTCGCGTCCTCATCGAAACGATTCTGGAGCTCGCCGAACAGGCGAAGTAGAACAATTCCAGCCGCGACACCGCGCTCCATTCCGCAACCGGCCCGAAGGGCCTAGGAGAGGCGCGCCGCAGGAGGCTGGCCATGGATTTCGAGAACTTCTTCCGCCGGGAACTCGACGGATTGCGCAGCGAAGGCCGCTATCGCGTCTTCGCCGATCTGGAACGCCAGGCCGGCCGCTTCCCGCTCGCGACCTATCATGGCGAAAGCGGCCCGCGCGACGTCACCGTCTGGTGCTCGAACGACTATCTCGGCATGGGCCAGCATCCGAAGGTGCTCGCCGCGATGCATAGGGCGCTCGATGGCAGCGGCGCCGGCGCCGGCGGCACCCGCAATATCGGCGGCACCAACCACTACCATGTCCTGCTGGAGCGCGAACTCGCCGACCTGCACGGCAAGGAAGCCGCGCTGATCTTCAATTCCGGCTATGTCTCGAACTGGGCCTCGCTCTCGACGCTGGCCGCGCGCATTCCCGGCTGCATCGTCCTGACCGACGGGCTGAACCATGCCTCGATGATCGAGGGCATCCGGCATTCGCGGGCCGAGAAGCATATCTTCGCGCATAACGACCCGGCCGACCTGCGCCGCAAGCTCGCGGTGCTCGATCCGAACAGGCCGAAGCTGATCGCCTTCGAGTCGGTCTATTCGATGGATGGCGACATCGCGCCGGTCCGGGAGTTCTGCGACATCGCCGACGAATTCGGCGCGATGACCTATATCGACGAGGTCCATGCCGTCGGCCTCTACGGCGCGCGCGGCGGCGGCATCTCGGAGCGCGAGAGCCTGACCGACCGACTCACCCTGATCCAGGGTACGCTGGCGAAATCCTATGGCGTGATCGGCGGCTATATCACCGGCTCGGCGGCGCTTTGCGACTTCATCCGCAGCTTTGCCTCCGGCTTCATCTTCTCCAGCTCGCTGCCGCCCGCCGTGGCGGCCGGCGCGATCGCGGCGATCCGGCATCTCAAGGAGAGCTCCACTGAGCGCGAGTGTCAGCAGGACCGCGTCGCGGCCTTGCGGGCGAAGCTGGATGCTGCCGGCATCCCGCATCTGGCCAATCCCAGCCATATCGTGCCGGTGATGGTCGGCGATGCCCAGGCCTGCAAGGCGATCAGCGACGAATTGCTCGCCCGCTTCGACATCTATGTCCAGCCGATCAACTACCCGACCGTGCCGCGCGGCACGGAGCGGCTGCGGATCACGCCCTCGCCCTTCCATTCCGACGCCGATATTGACGCACTGGTGGCGGCGCTCGGCGCGATCTGGGCGCGAGACGGGTTGAAGCGGGCGGCCTGAGGCCGCTCAGCCGCGCTTGGCCACGATCATCAGGATCGCCGAGAGCAGCCCGAAGACCGTTGTCAGGCCGGCGAGGATCAGGGTTCCCAGCCACAGGGAGAGGAAGCCCTCGATCTCGGCCTTTTCCGGCGTCGCTGCGTCATAGAGCACGGTCACCCGGTCGCCCCTGCTATAAGCCGGCGGACTCGTCCCCCATGACGCCACGAAGGTGACGGCCTGTCCCTGCGCCGTCTGAAAGCTCACGACCGGGCGATAGGTCGAGTTCCCACCGCCATGCCGGAGTTCGAGCACCGTTCCGGCAGCGCGCTCGGCGCGCGCCAGCAGCTTCTGGTTATGGCTGTAGGTGAAATAGCAGGCCGTCGCCAGAATGACGGCGGCGATGCCGAAAACGCAGCCGATGCGCCAGAACAGGAGCCTGCCATCCTGGGCAAGGCCCCCGAACCGTTGCTTCCTGCGGCTTTCGCCCATCCGCCCTCAGAGATTGAAGACGCGATGGGGGACGAATTCGCCGTTCTGGACCGAGCCCGTCGAGACCAGCGTGCCGGCGCAGGTGGCGTAAGCCGCCTCCAGCTCGATCGGAGCCCCGGCGCCACGCAGCAAGGCGCTCTGGCCGCGCTTGAGACGGGCGGCGGCGTCGCGGTGGAGCACGATTTCCGGGATCAGCGTCAACGCCGCCTTGACCGGCTGGAGGGCCGTCAGCGCGCTCTCCGGGCTCTCGCGCAGGGTCTCGACACTCGCGGCCTCCGCCACCGTGAAAGGACCCACGCGGGTACGGCGCAGATGCGCGACATGGCCGAGGCAGCCGAGCGCGAGCCCGAGATCGCGAGCGATGGCACGGACATAGGTGCCCTTGCCGCATTCGGCCTCGAAGGTGGTGGTGGCGCCGTCATGGCTGACGATGCGGAGCGCGTCGATCTCGACGGGCCGCGCCTCCAGCTCAACCTCCTCGCCGTCGCGGGCGAGGTCATAGGCGCGTTCGCCGGCAATCTTGATCGCCGAGAACTTGGGCGGCGTCTGCAGGATTGTGCCGGTGAAGCGCGGCAGCAGAGCTGCGATCGCAGCCTCGTCCGGGCGCTTGTCCGAGGTCGCGATGACGCTGCCCTCGGTGTCGTCGGTATTGGTCTGCGTGCCCCAGGCAACGGTGAACTGATAGGCCTTGCGGCCGTCCATCACGAAGGGAACGGTCTTCGTCGCCTCGCCCAGCGCGATCGGCAGCAGGCCGGAGGCCAGCGGATCGAGCGTGCCGGCATGGCCGGCCTTCTTGGCGCCGAAAGCGCGCTTCACGACGCTGACCGCATGGGTCGAGGTCATGCCGATCGGCTTGTCCAGGATGACCCAGCCATGGACGTCGCGCTTCTTCGGGCGCGGCGCCGGCGCGGCGTCCTGGGCGATTTCGGGGGCGTTCTCAGCGGTCATCGTCACGGTCGTCTTCGTGGTCCTGGTCGATCCTGAGGCGCTGGACCTGGGTGTCGCGGCGCACCGCTTCGGTGTCGAGCAGCGCGTCGATGCGCTCGGCCTCGGCGAAGCTCTCATCGGCGCGGAAGCGCAGGTCCGGCGCGTATTTCAGGTTCACGCGATGGGCGATCTCGCCACGCAGATAGCGCTTGTTGGCGTCGAGCGCCTTGAGCACGGGGGCGATGTCCAGCCCGCCGAGCGGCATGATGTAGCAGGTCGCGAGCTTGAGATCCGGCGAGAGGCGCACCTCAGGCACGGTCACGACATGCTTCGCCAGCACGTCGTCATGGATGTCGCCGCGCGCGAGCATTTCGGCCAGCGCATGGCGGATCAGCTCGCCGACGCGCAATTGCCGCTGGGACGGGCCTGAGGGTTTTGCAGGTTTAGCCATGGTTCTCGTTTCTCCGGGATCGGACCGGACCAAACGTCCCGGCGGGCCAGGCCCGCCGTCTCTTCAAAGATGAGGCGCTGGACTCGCTCTTCTCGTCACGAGATGGCCGGACCCCAGGGCCCGGCCATGACGCGCTGTTTCAGGAAGCGCAGCCTCAGAGGCTGCGCTTGATCTCTTCGACGCGATAGCACTCGATCACGTCGCCGGCGCGCATGTCCTGGTAGTTCTCGAAGGCCATGCCGCATTCCTGGCCGGCCACGACTTCCTTGGCATCGTCCTTGAAGCGCTTGAGCTGGCCGAGCTTGCCCTCGTGAACCACGACGTTGTCGCGGATCAGGCGGACATTGGCGCCGCGCTCGATCGTGCCGTCGGTGACGCGGCAGCCGGCAATCTTGCCGACCTTCGAGACGTTGAAGATCTCGAGGATCGTCGCGTTGCCGAGCATGGTCTCGCGCAGGGTCGGCGCCAGCAGGCCCGACATCGCATCCTTCACGTCATCCATGAGGTTATAGATGATGTTGTAGTAGCGGATCTCGACGCCGGCCCGGTCGGCCGCCTCGCGCGCTTCCTTGTGGGCGCGGACGTTGAAACCGACGACCACCGCGCCCGAAGCCTGGGCAAGGGTGACATCCGACTCGGTGATGGCGCCGACACCCGACGAGAGCACGCGAGCGCGGACCTCCTCGTTGCCGACCTTCTCGAGCGCTCCGACGATGGCTTCCACGGAGCCCTGCACGTCGCCCTTGACGACGAGCGGGAATTCCTTGCGGCCGGCGCCTTCCTTGAGCTCGCGCATCATCTCGGCGAGCGAGCGGCCGGCGCCCGAAGCCGCGCCGCGGGCGGCGAGGCGGTCGCGACGCTGACGCTCGCGGTAATCGGTGATCTCGCGGGCGCGGGCCTCGGACTCGACGACCGCGACGCGGTCACCGGCCTCGGGCGTGCCGTTGAAGCCGAGCACCTCGACCGGCATGGAGGGCGGAGCCTCCTTCACCTGCGCGCCGGTATCGGCGATCAGGGCGCGGACGCGGCCCCATTCGGCGCCCGCCACGACGATGTCGCCGGTGCGCAGCGTGCCGCGCTGGACGAGAACGGTCGCGACCGGACCGCGGCCACGATCGAGTTTGGCCTCGATGACCGTGCCTTCGGCGGCGCGATCCGGGTTGGCCTTGAGATCGAGCAGTTCGGCCTGCAGCGAGATCGCCTCGAGCAGCTTGTCGAGGTTGTGGCCGGTCTTGGCGGACACCTCGACTTCGAGCGTCTCGCCGCCCAGCGTCTCGACCTGGATCTCGTACTGGAGCAGTTCGGCGCGGACGCGATCCGGATTGGCGTCGGACTTGTCGACCTTGTTGATCGCCACGATCAGCGGCACGCCGGCCGCCTTGGCGTGATGGATCGCCTCGGCCGTCTGCGGCATGACGCCGTCATCGGCCGCCACGACCAGCACGACCACGTCCGTCACCTTGGCACCGCGGGCGCGCATCGCCGTGAAGGCAGCGTGACCGGGCGTGTCGATGAAGGTCACCTGGCTGCCCAGCGGCGTCGTCACCTGATAGGCGCCGATATGCTGGGTGATGCCACCGGCTTCGCCGGTGACGACCTTGGTCTTGCGAATGGCGTCGAGCAGCGAGGTCTTGCCGTGGTCGACATGGCCCATGATGGTCACGACCGCCGGCCGCGACTCCAGGGTCTCGTCGGTGTCCGGCGTATCGAACAGGCCTTCCTCGACGTCCGACTCGGCGACACGCTTGACGGTATGGCCCATTTCCTCGGCGATGAGCTGGGCGGTGTCGGCATCGATCACGTCGGTGATCTTGTGCATCGCGCCCTGCTTCATCAGCAGGCGGATGACGTCGACGCCGCGCTCCGTCATGCGGTTCGCGAGTTCCTGGATGGTGATCGTCTCGGGGATGATCACCTCGCGCATCACGCGCTCTTTCTGAGCATCCGACGCGCGATGGCCGGTCATGCGCTGCACGCGCCGGCGGAACGAGGCGACCGAACGCGTGCGCTCGTCATCGCTCCCGGTCGCGGTCGATAGCGTCAGGCGACCGCGCGGCTTGTCGTTGGTGGTCTTCGGCGTCTTCGGCGCGGCGGGAGCCGGGCCACGGCCGGCGCCGGCGCTCAGGCCGGGACGACGGAAGGCGGCCTTCACATCGACATCGTCCGAGCGATTGCGCGGCGCACCGCTGGAAGACGGGGCCTGACGGGCCGGGCGCACGACGGCCGGCTCGGACGGAGCCGTCGTGTCGAGACGCGGCGGGCGCGGCGAATCGGAGCGCGGCGGACGGCCGTCGAGACGCGGCGGGCGGGCGCCGGTGTCGCGCATCGGCGGGCGCGAGGTGAACTCGCGCGGGCCGGACGGGGCCGGACGGCCGTAATACTGGGTCGGCTGCGGAGCCGGGGCCTGGGGCGCAGGGGCGGCCTCACGAGCCTGCGGCGGCGGGGCTGCCGGGCGGGCCGGCTGCTCGTCGCGCTGGCGCGCAGCCATCTCGACACGGCGCTTCTGGTCGTCTTCCTGACGGCGGCGCTCTTCCTCCTGCCGCTGACGGGCGGCCGCGGCTTCGCGCTCCTGGCGCTCGCGCTCGACGGCCGCGGCGCGCTGGCGCGCCTCGTCCTCGGCGATGCGGCGGGCCTCGGCCTCGCTGCTGCGAGCTTCCGACAGGGCGCGCTGACGGGCGTCCTTCTCCTCGTCGGAGAGGGTGCGCAGCAGCATGCTGCCGGCAGGGCGCTGGGCCGGCTGCGGAGCGGCCGGCCGCGGCGGGGTCGCCTGCGGAGCCGGGGCCTGCGGCGCACGCGGCGCGACGGGCTCCTTGACCTCATGCCCGGCGGCGCGGCGCTTGACCTCGACGACGACCTGCTTCGTGCGCCCATGCGAGAAGCTCTGGCGAACAGTGCTCTGCTCGACAGGCCGCTTCAGCGACAGGGTCTTGGGCGGGTTGACGGAGAGTGTCTTGTCGCCCGGGTTCTTGGTATCGGTCATTCCGCGTTCGGTCCTGCCGGTTCGGTCGTGTCTTCGGTGTCGTTCTGGTCGGATGCGGCGGTATCGTCCGTCCGATACCGGACGAGCCGACGCCAGCGGGAGAGCACACCCTCGGCCGCCGGTCCCGGAGCAAGCGCGGCATGTATCACATGTGCCCGCCCCAACGCCAATTCCAAATCCGCCGCCGCGAAAATCGTGACGACGGGCAGTTCGCGGGCCTTGAGCCCCTCGGCCTCGCGCGCCGCGCCAAGCCGCCTGACGGCCTGGCCGATCTTGCGCTTGCCGTCCTCGGCCCCGTCGCTGGCAGCGATCACGCCGACGCAGCGACCCGAGCCGATCAGGGCCTCGACCTTGGCGAAGCCCGCGATGACGAGCCCCGCCTTGTTGGCCATCGAGAGCGCCTGCAGCGCATCGCGCAGCATCAGCGCATCGATCATGTCCGGAAGGTCGGCGGGAACCGCGACCTTCGCCTTGAGCGAGCGCTCGAAGGCCTTGCGCTTGATCGCCTCGGCCACCGTCTTGCGGCTGAGGCTCGCCCATACGCCGCGTCCGGGGAGCTTGCGCCTGAGATCCGGCACCAAGGTACCGTCAGGCCCGGCGACGAAGCGGATCAGATCGTCGGGCGCCTTCACCGCACGGGTGACGACGCAACTCCGTTCCGTTTCCTTCTGCGTCGCCGCTTTCACTCCGCGGGCTCCGCTCAGGCCTCGGCCGCCTCGTCGGCTTCCGCCTCAGGCTCCTCGGCCGGCGCCTCGACCCAGCCCGCATGGATGCGGGCGGCCATGATGATCGCTTCAGCGTCCTGGCGCGACAGGTCGAACCCGTCGAGATAGCCAGCGTGACGGGTGCTCTCGCCGTCCTTGCGTTCGGTCCAGCCGACGAGATCGTCCGTGGCGCAGCCCGCGAGATCCTCGACGCTCTTCACGTCGTTCTCGCCGAGCGCGACCATCATGGAAGTGGTGACGCCATCGACCTCGCGCAAGGCGTCCTCGACGCCGAGCGCACGACGCTTCTCGTCCAGCTCCGCCTCGACGGCAGCGAGATGCTCCTGCGCGCGGCTCTGGATTTCGCCGGCGGTGTCCTCGTCGAAGCCCTCGATCGAGGCGAGCTCGGAGAGATCGACATAGGCGAGCTCCTCGACATTGCGGAAGCCTTCCGAAGCCAGGAGCTGGCCGACCGTCTCGTCGACGTTCAGCGCGTTCATGAACAGGTCGGTGCGCTGCACGAATTCCTTCTGGCGGCGCTCGGACTCCTCCTGCTCGGTCAGGATGTCGATGTCCCAGCCGGTGAGCTGCGAGGCGAGGCGCACGTTCTGGCCACGGCGGCCGATGGCGAGCGAGAGCTGCTCGTCGGGAACCACGACCTCGATCTTGTCGGCTTCCTCGTCGAGCACCACCTTGGCGACTTCCGCCGGCTGCAGCGCGTTGACGACGAAGGTCGCGACATCCGGCGACCACGGAATGATGTCGATCTTCTCGCCCTGGAGCTCGCCGACCACGGCCTGCACGCGCGAGCCGCGCATGCCGACGCAGGCGCCGACCGGGTCGATCGAGGAATCGCGCGAGATCACGGCGATCTTGGCGCGCGAGCCCGGATCGCGGGCGACGGCCTTCACCTCGACGATCCCGTCATAGATCTCCGGCACTTCCTGGCCGAAGAGCTTGGCCATGAACTGCGGATGGGTGCGCGACAGGAAGATCTGCGGGCCACGCGGCTCGCGGCGCACGTCGTAGACATAGGCGCGAGCCCGGTCGCCGACCTTGAAGGTCTCGCGCGGGATCATCTCGTCGCGGCGGATGATCGCTTCGCCACGGCCGAGATCGACGAAGACATTGCCGTATTCGACGCGCTTGACCGCGCCGTTGACGATCTCGCCGATGCGATCCTTGTACTCGTCGTACTGGCGGTCGCGCTCGGCCTCGCGGACCTTCTGGACGATGACCTGCTTGGCCGACTGGGCGGCGATGCGGCCGAAATCGAAGGGCGGCAGCGGATCGGCGATGACGTCACCGGCCTGCGCGGCGGGATTATGGCGCTTGGCCTCGTCGACGGTGATCTCGATCGCCGGGTTCTCGACGGTGTCGACGACCTGGAGATGGCGGGCGAGGCGCAGCTCGCCGGTCTTGGTGTTGATCTCGGCATGGACGTCCGTCTCGATGCCGTAGCGCGAGCGGGCGGCCTTGGCGATGGCGTCCTGCATGGCGTCGACGACGATCTGACGATCGATCGACTTCTCGCGGGCGACCGCGTCGGCGATCTGCAGCAGTTCGAGCCGGTTGGCGCTGACGACCATGACGCTCACTCCTCTTCGTTATCGTTTTCGTGCGGGGCCTGCGTGTCGGCCTTCTTCGGCCGCGGCCCCAGCGATTTTCCTCGGCCCTTCTTCGGGCTGGCGATGTCGTCGGCCTGCGGCATTTCCGGCGGCAGGCCGGACTTGCCGCGGCGCAGCGCCTCGGTGATGAGCGCGTCGGTCAGGACGAGGCGGGCCTCGGCGATCGCGCGCATCGGAATCGCGACGTCGCGCTCTTCCTCGCTCTTGGCGTCGTCGCGCGTCAGCAGCGCATCCTGGCCGGCGGCGCCGCGCAGGATACCACGGAAGCGCTTGCGGCCGGCAACCGGCTCGCTCGTGTCGATCTTGGTCAGGTGACCGGCCCAGCGCTCGAAATCGCTGGCGCGCACCAGCGGACGGTCGATGCCCGGCGACGAGACTTCGAGATGATAGGCCGCCTGGATCGGATCATCGACGTCGAGCGCCGGCGAGACCGCCTGGCTGATCTCCTCGCAACCCTCGACATTCATCGTGCCGTCCGGCCGCTCTGCCATGATCTGCAGGGTACAGCCGTTCTGGGCGGTGACGCGCACGCGCACCAGCCGGTAGCCGAGATCGACGATCGCCGGCTCGATGATCGCGGCAACGCGCAACGCCACGCCGCTTTCGACGACGAGGCGGGGTTCCTGATCGGGTGCCGCTGTCGGCTCGTGGGTGGGTTCACTCATGGCCTGAGACCGTTCCGTCTGCCTCCGGCGGGTCGCGGCCAATAAAAAAGAGCGGGCCGGTGGGCCCGCTCTTGATCATCGGCGTTAACCGATACCAGAGCTGTTGGCCGCTATTTAGTCCGCATCGCCCCGATATGCAAGCTCGGTTGCGGCGGCGCTAACCCGATGGTCATCCTTCGCGTGTCAGATGACGCGACGGAATACCGGTTGAGGACTTGGTATGAGTGCGGTCGGCTCGCTGCTGCGAGATCTCGAATCCACGATGCTGCGCGGCTCGAGCGACGAGCGCGCCGACATCCTGTCGCGACTGACGGACCTGTTCCTGGCGACCGCCGTCCATATGGACGAGGAGCAGGTCGGCGTCTTCGACGTGGTGATCGGGCGGCTGTCGCGCGCCATCGAACTTCGCGCCCGCGTCGAATTGTCGGAGCGGATCGCGCCGGTGCCGAACGCGCCGAGCGGCGTCGTCCGCCAGCTCGCTCTCGACGAGATCGCCGTGGCGCGCGCCGTGCTGGTGCAGTCACCGCGCCTGAACGACCAGGACCTCGTGGCGGTCTCCGCCGCCAAGGGGCGCGACCATATGCTGGCGATCACCGAGCGGCCCGAGCTCGGCGAACCCGTCACCGATTTTCTGATCCTGCGCGGTGGGCGCGTCGTGACCCATGCCGTCGCCGCCAACCAGACCGCGCGCTTCTCCCGCCACGGCATGGGCGTGCTGGTGATGCGCGCGGCGCAGGACGATGCGCTCCAGGCGACGCTGGGCTTGCGGCGCGACATTCCGACCGAGCTCGTCGCGCAGCTCATGACCGCCGCCAAGAATTCCGCCCGGCGACGGCTCAGCGAGAGCCTCGAGCCGACGTTCGCCAACGATGTCGACAATGCGGTCGAGCGCGGGGCGGATGCGATCACGGCGGGCGGCCAGATGCCGGGCGAGCTCGGCGCGATCAGCGCGGCGCTCGTCAATATTCGCGAGCTCAACGAGGCCGGCCTGCTCGACGAGGCCAAGGTCCGTACCTATGCCCAGGAAGGCGCGACCGAACACGCGATCTGCGGCGTGGCCGTGCTGGCGCAGCTCGGCCTGCCGGCGAGCGAGCAGATCATCCTCGGCAGCGACCGCGAGGCGGTGCTGCTGGTGGCGCGCGCGCTCGGCTGGTCGTGGGAGACCACGGCGGCGCTGATCTCGCTGCGCAAGGATTTCGGCAAGTCGCAGGCCGCGGTCGACCGCGCCCGCGAGAGCTTCCGCACCCTCGCCCAGGGCACCGCGCAGCGCGTGCTCGGCTTCCTCAGGATGCGCGACGCAAAGCCGTGAGATAGCTGGAGATGCGCCCCTCGCGGACCGCCTTCGCCTCGTAGCGGGTGCGGATCCAGCCGGGATAGGGCGTGCGCCAGTCGCCCGGCCGCTCGTCGGTCCAGTCGAAATCCGGCGAGGCCATCAGGCGCGACAGGGTCCAGCCGATATAATCGTCGATGTCGCTGGCGAAGCGGAAGCGCCCGCCGGGGCGAAGCGCGCGAGCGAACAAGCCTAGCGTATGCTCCGAGACGAAACGGCGTTTGCGCTGCCGGCGCTTCGGCCAGGGATCGGGATAGAGCAGATCGATCGCATCGAGGCTGCCGGCCGGAAAGCGCGGCAGCAGCAGCGCGGCATCGTCGTCCCAGACGCGGATATTGGTCAGCCCCTCGCGCTCTGCGACCGCCAGGAGCTTGGCCATGCCGTTGATGAAGGGCTCGACGCCGATGAAGCCGATCTGCGGGCTCTCGCGCATCCGCATCAGCAGGTGCTCGCCGCCGCCGAAGCCGATCTCCAGCCGGACCGCCTCGATGGGCTGCGGGAACAGCGCCTCGAGATCGGTGATATCGCCCTCCGGCAGGCGCAGACGCGGCAGCGTGTGCTCCATGAGATGGCTCTGGCCGTCGCGCAGGGCCTTGCCCTTGCGGCGGCCGTAGAAAGCGCGGTCGTTGTCGTGCTCGGTCATGGCCCCGCCTTGACTGCTCGGCACACGGACATCAAGCCCCGCGATGCCACAGCCCAAACAAAAACCGGGGCTCACGCCCCGGTTCGATGGTCCGACTGTGCCTGATGGCTCAGGCGACAGCCTTCTTCAGCGCGTCGACGAGATCGGTCTTCTCCCAGGAGAAGGAGCCGTCGCGGCCGGCCTTGCGGCCGAAATGGCCGTAGGCCGAGGTCTTGGCGTAGATCGGCTTGTTCAGGCCGAGATGGTTGCGGATGCCGTTCGGCGACAGATCGACCAGCTTGCCGAGCACGTCCTCGAGCTTGGCCTCGTCGACCTTGCCGGTGCCGTGCAGGTCGACATAGATCGACAGCGGCTTGGCGACGCCGATGGCGTAGGAGAGCTGGATCGTGGCGCGATCAGCCAGCTTCGCCGCGACGACGTTCTTGGCGAGATAGCGCGCCGCGTAAGCCGCCGAGCGGTCGACCTTGGTCGGGTCCTTGCCCGAGAAGGCGCCGCCGCCGTGCGGGGCCGCACCGCCATAGGTGTCGACGATGATCTTGCGGCCGGTGAGGCCGGCGTCGCCGTCCGGGCCGCCGATCACGAACTTGCCGGTCGGGTTGATGTGCCAGACCGTGTCCTTGGAGATCCAGCCATCCGGCAGCGACTGACGGATATAGGGCTCGACGATCTTGCGGACATCGGCCGAGGTCAGCTTCTCGTCGAGATGCTGGGTCGAGAGCACGATCTGGGTGACGCCGACCGGCTTGCCGTTCTCGTACTTGACTGTGACCTGGCTCTTGGCGTCCGGACCGAGCTTGGCGGCGTCGCCCTCGCCCTTCTTGCGGGCGAGCGTCAGGGTCTCCAGGATCTTGTGGGCGTAGTAGATCGGGGCGGGCAGCAGCTCGGGCGTCTCGCGGCTGGCATAGCCGAACATGATGCCCTGGTCGCCGGCGCCGACATCCTTGTTGCCGGCCTCATCGACGCCCACGGCGATATCCGCGGATTGCGGGTGCAGCAGTACGTCGATCTTGCACTTCTTCCAGTGGAAGCCATCCTGCTCGTAGCCGATCGCCTTGATCGCCTTGCGCGCGGCCGACTTGACCTTGCTCTTCATCGCCTTCTCGTCGAGCGAGGTGCGGACCTCGCCGGCGATGACGACGCGATTGGTCGTCGCCAGCGTCTCGCAGGCGACGCGGACCTTGCTCGCATCCATGCCCGCCTTGGCGGCTTCCTTGAAGAAGAGATCGACGATCTCGTCTGAAATGCGGTCGCAGACCTTGTCGGGGTGCCCCTCCGAGACGGACTCGCTGGTGAACAGATAATTCTGGCGTGACACGGTCGGGGGTTCCCTGAATCGGCACATGGAAAAGGCCGGCGCAGCGACGCCAGCCCAACGAACGGCCCGTCATTGCAGCGGACGCGTTCGCCGTCAAGCGCTAAAATCCGCTTATCGGGAAGATCGTTCGTCACATCGAACGAAACCAGTGCGATATCACGCCGTTCCGGCGTCTTCCTCGGCCAGAGCCTCGACGAGATCGATGATCCGGCGGCGGACCCGGCCGCTCTTGATCCGGGTGAAGGCCTTGGTGAGCTGGACGCCTTCGCTGGTGGCGAGGAACTCGGAAATATAGGTCGTCGCAGCGGAATCGGCGAAGCCGGTCTCGGGCATGTCGCCGGTCGGAGCGCCGTCGAAGAAGAAGGACACGGGCACATCGAGCATCTTGGCGATCTGCTGCAGGCGGCTCGCGCTGATGCGGTTGGAGCCCTTCTCGTATTTCTGCACCTGCTGGAAGGTCAGCCCGAGCGCCTCGCCCAGTTTTTCCTGGCTGACGCCAGCGAGCATCCGACGCATGCGGACGCGGCTGCCGACATGCTTGTCGATCGGATTGGGGACTTTCTTGATCATGATTCACCCTGCTTAGGCATCAGTGTCATGACCAGGAGCCGCCATCCTGGTCGGCGCGGTAATCGTCCCTTTATTATAGGCGTCGCAGCTAATCCACCCTCCCGCGCGAAAAAGTTCCAATCGGGATCATTCGCGCGCACGTAAGCGGGAAAACCCCAGAAAAAGAAGCAGAAGCCCGGCGAAAACAAAGTCCCCCGCCCTTGCATAGAGCGTGACGGGGCCGGCCTGCGGCAGGCCCAAATCCAGCACGCCTTCCACGCCGAGCGGCAGGCTCGCGATGGTCCGGCCATAGGCATCGATCACCGCTGAAATACCGGTATTGGCGGCGCGTATCAGCGGCAGGCCTTCCTCGATGCTGCGCAGGCGCGCCTGGGCGAAATGCTGGTAGGGACCGCTGGTCTGGCCGAACCAGCCGTCATTGGTCAGGTTCAGGAAGAAGCCGGCACGCGGGCCGCGCGCGGCGACCTCGCCCGGGAACACCGCCTCGTAGCAGATCAGCGGCGCCGCCGTCGGCAGACCCTTGATCGCGAGCGGCGTCCGGCCGCTTCCGGCCGCGAAGCCGCCGGGGATCGAGACGAACTGGGACAGGCCGATACCGCGGAGCAATCTATCCAGGACGGGCGGCAGATACTCGCCGAAGGGGACGAGATGGACCTTGTCGTAGCTGGCGAGGATGACGCCCTCGTCACTGACGACCTGGATCGAATTGTAGATCGGCGGCCGGCTTTCGCCGGGCAGCGTCTCGCCGGCGCGCGCCGCCCCGGTGATCAGCGTCACATCGGGCGGCAGCGCGGCCCCAATGCGCGACAGGGCGCCGGGCGTGCGGCCGAGCAGGAAGGGAAAGGCCGATTCCGGCCAGATCAGATGCGTGATGCCCTGGAGGCCGGGCGTGGTCGGGCTGGTCGCCCGGTCGCTCAGGGCCAGATAGCGTTCGAGGATCGCCGCACCGTTATTGCCGCTGAACTTGGCGTCCTGCGGCAGGTTGGGCTGCATCAGCCGAAGCTTCACCCCGGCCACGAGCGGCGAGGGAGCGGCCGGCACGCGCCAGTAGCCGAAGGCGAAGAAGCCGGCCAATGCGGCGAGTGCCAGGAGCAGCGGCAGGTTGCGCCCTGCCGGCGTCCGCGCCGTCCCGAGCACGGCCGGAGCCGCCCCGATCGCCACGGCGAACAGGGTCAGGCCATAGACACCGATGAGCGAGGCGATCTGCGCGATATGGATCTCGCTGGCCAGCATCATGCCGTAGACGTTCCAGGGGAAGCCGGTCAGGACATGGCCGCGCAGCCATTCGCTGAGCGCCAGCATGGCGGCGAGCACGAGGATGCGCCCGGCGCCCTTGGGCCAGGCCAGGCGCGAGAAGCCGAAAGCGAAGGCCGGGAAGATGGCAAGGAAGGCCGGCAAGGCGACGACGCCGAGCGGCATCGCCCAGGCGAATTTGTCGGCCTCGACCAGAAAGGCGGCGCCGAGCCACCACAGGCCGGCGAGGAAGAAGCCGAAGCCCCACCACCAGCCGACCGCGAAGGCGGCCCGGAAGCGGCGCCAGGCGCTGGTGCCGACGGCGCCGTCGATCAGCCAGACCGCGATGGTCATCGGCACGACGACGAGCGGCCAGAGATCGAACGGCGGCAGGCCGAGCGCGCCGCTCGCGCCGGCGACAAGCGCGATCAGGCGCTTCCGCCAACCCCAACCCAGGATGATGGCCTCCGCGACCCGTGCCAGCCCCATCAACCCGGCTCCATCGCCGGTTCTTCGGCCGCGGGCTCGCTCTGGCAATGGATGGTCAGGAGCTTCACGCGGCGCTGATCGGAATCGAGAATCTCGAAGCTGAGTCCGTCCGGTCCCTTCACGGTCTCGCCCTGGGCCGGCACACGACCCGCCAGCGTGACGATCAGGCCGCCCAGCGTGTCGATGTCGTCGGCGACCTCGTTGCCGGAGAGATCGACGCCGGTCGCCGCCTTCAGTTCGGCCAGGGTCGCGCGGGCATCCGCCGTGAAGCGGTTCTCGCCGGCCGGGACGATCGGCGTCTCCTCGAGATCGTGCTCGTCCTCGATATCGCCGACGACGATCTCGATCAGGTCCTCGATCGAGACGAGGCCGTCGGTCCCGCCATACTCGTCGATGACCAGCGCGATATGGGTGCGGGTCGACTGCATGCGGACGAGAAGGTCGACCGCCGGCATCGAAGGCGGAACGTACAGGACGGGGCGCAGCAGCTTGGTCTCGGACAGGCGCGTCGAAAGCTCGACGGCGGACAAAGTGTGCGGCATCGCGAGCTTGCCGTTCTCGTCCGGCGGGCCGTTTTCCCCGGGGCGCGCCTTTTCGGCGATGTATTCGAGGAAGTCGCGGATATGGACCATGCCGCGAGGATCATCGAGCGTGTCGTCGAAGACCGGCAGGCGCGAATGGCCGGCGGTGCGGAAATGCGCCAGCAATTCGTCCAGCGTCGCCTCGGCCGGAACGGCGACGATGTCGGCGCGCGGGATCATCACGTCGCCGACGCGACGCTCGCGCAGGCTTAGCACATTGCTGAGCATCGCGCGTTCCTGGGTGGAGAGATCGGCAAGTTCGCCATTCTCCTCGGCCAGAGCCTCGACGATCTCCTCGCGGGCCGTGCCGCCACCGCGCAGGCCGAGCCGGTCGAGGAATTGGCCGAGCCAGTGGCCAAGGCCACGGCCGGCGGTTTCGTGCTGGGATTGTCGACTGTCGTCGCTCATGATCGTGGGGGCTTACGCGGAAGAAGGAACGGGCGCCGTGACGAGCTCGGCACCGGCATAGGGATCGGCCACACCGAGGCGGGCGAGGGCTTCAACTTCGAGCGCTTCCATGCGGCGCGCCTCAGTCTCGGTCTCGTGATCCTCGCCGAGGATATGGAGCAGGCCGTGAATCGCGAGATGGCGGAGATGGTCCATCACGCTCTTGGATTCGGCTTCCGCCTCGCGCAGCACCGTCTCATAGGCGATGACGATGTCGCCGAGCAGCGGGCTCTGCGCGACGCGCTCCGGGGGTGCAGCCGGGAAAGACAGCACGTTCGTCGCCTTGTCGAAGCCGCGCCAGTCGCGGTTGACGATGCGGATGCGCTTGTCGTCGGTGAGCAGCAGGCTGAGCTCGGCGCCGGGCATGGGCTTTCGCGGGGATACCGCGATGCCGGCGTCCAGCGCCTCGTTCAGCAGCGCACGCAGGCTCGGCAGCTTGCCGAGCTCATGCCAGCGGCGGGACTGCGCCCTGACGTCGAGATTGATCTCCGGAGACGTCTTCTCGGGTGGCGGCGCCGGGCGCCGCCCGCGAGGTCGATCGTTCATCGCGGCCGCTCCCGCGCCAACATCCGCTTCAGCCCTTCGCTGTCGCCTTCCCGGTTGAGATCCGGGGGCGTCTCGGGATTGCGCAAGCGCTCTTCCCGTTCCGCGCGCTCATGGCGCGCAGCGCTCTCATAGGCCATGACGATGCGTCGCACCAGCTCATGCCTGACGACATCGCCTTCCTCGAAGCGGGCATAGCCGACGCCATCGACATCCTTGAGCAGCTTCACCGCCTCGACCAGGCCGGAGCGCTGGCCCGGAGGCAGGTCGATCTGCGAGGGATCGCCGGTGATGATCATGCGCGAGCCCTCGCCCAGGCGGGTGAGGAACATCTTCATCTGCATCGAGGTGGCATTCTGCGCTTCGTCGAGCAGAACGACGGCATTCGAGAGCGTGCGGCCGCGCATGAAAGCGAGTGGCGCGATCTCGATCATCCCGGTCTGCAGGCCGCGCTCGACATGGCGCGCCTCCATGAAGTCGTTCAGCGCGTCGTAGATCGGGCGCAGATAGGGATCGACCTTCTCGCGCATGTCGCCGGGCAGGAAGCCGAGTCGCTCGCCGGCTTCGACAGCCGGGCGCGACAGGATCATGCGCTCGACCACGCCCTGCTCGATCAGCGAGACCGCGTGCCCGACCGCGAGCCAGGTCTTGCCGGTGCCGGCCGGGCCCTCGGCGAGCACGAGCTCGTGGCGCTTGAGCTGGCGCAGATAGGCGTCCTGCGCGGCATTGCGGGCGCGAACGGGCCCGCGCTTGCGGGTCACGACCGCATCGAAGGAGGTCTTGCCGGCATCGGCCGTCGGGAAGAGCGAGCGCTGCACGTTGCTTTCCTCGATCGCGCCGTCGACCTCGCCGAGCGTGACCGGCGCGCCGGCCTTGGCACGGGCGTAAAGCGTCTTCAGCACGCGCCCGGCCTGCTCGGCCGTCTCGCGGGCGCCCTTCACCGTGACGTGGTTGCCATTGGGGCTGACCACGACGCCGAGCCGGCGCTCGAGATGGGCGAGGTTCTGGTCGTACTGGCCGAAGACCAGGCTGGCGAGACGGTTGTCGTCGAAGGAGAGCACGACCTCCGTCGCCGCCAGCCCTTCGCGGCCCGCGCTTTCGCGCACACCGCCCTCGGGGCGGGCGGGCGCCAGATCGCGCCGCGGGTTCCGGTCGGGTCTTTGCGTCGAATCAGCCTGTGCCAAATGCGTCGCCTCGCTTCGGGCCGGGATGGCCGATGGTCCGGCCCCGGCGCCTGTTCCAGCCGGGCATGAGCGCCCGGCCGGGTCGTCTCGCAGCATAACCGGACGCAACGATTTCAGCCTGATGACAGGCCGCCGCCCGTCCCTTGGAGATGGGAATGAAACCGGGCGCGCTCAAGCGGCCAGGCCCTTTCCATCGGTCTCGCCCGGCTCCGCCAGCCGGCCGAACAGGGAATTCGTGCTCGTCTTCTCGATCACCACCCGCACGATATCGCCGATCTGATTCGCGTCACTCTCGATCTGCACAGCCTGCAGATAGGGCGACTTGCCGGCAAGCTGTCCCGGATAGCGTCCCACTCTTTCCAGGAGGACATCCACCGTCCGTCCGACCATGGCCCGGTTGAAGGCCTGCCGATGGTGCTCGATACGCTCCTGCAGACGATAAAGCCGCTCGTTCATCACTTCGCGCGGGATCTGCGCGTCGAGATCGGCCGCCGGCGTGCCGGGGCGCGGCGAATAATTGAAGGAATAGCTCGAGGCGAAGCCGATCTCGTCGACGAGGCGAATCGTGTCCTCGAAATCGGCATCGGTCTCGCCGGGGAAGCCGACGATGAAATCCGAGGACAGCGCGATATCGGGCCGGGCCTCGCGGATACGTTCTATCAGGCGGCGATATTCGTCGCCGGTATGCTTGCGGTTCATCGCGGCGAGGATGCGGTCCGAACCGGCCTGCACCGGCAGATGCAGGAAGGGCATCACCTGCGGCAGATCGCGATGGGCGGCGATCAAGTCGTGGTCCATGTCTCTGGGGTGGCTGGTCGTATAGCGGATGCGGGCGATGCCCGGCACCTCCGCGACGCGATGCATCAGGCGCGCCAGGCTCCAGACGGCGCCGTCCGGCCCCTCGCCATGATAGGCGTTGACGTTCTGGCCGATCAGGGTGACGTCGCGCACGCCGGCTTCAGCGAGACGCTCGACCTCGGCCATGATCTGCGCGACCGGCCGGGAGAACTCGGCGCCGCGCGTATAGGGCACGACGCAGAAGGCGCAGAACTTGTCGCAGCCTTCCTGAACCGTGACGAAGGCCGAAACGCCGCGCGCCAGGATCGCCTGCCGCTTCGGTGCCGGCAGGAAGCCGAACTTGTCCTCGACCGGCAGGTCGGTATCGACGACGCGGCGCTTGCCGGCTTCCGCCAGCAATTCGGGCAGGCGATGATAGGCCTGCGGCCCGACCACGAGATCGACTGCGGGCTGGCGGCGCTGGATCTCGCCGCCCTCGGCCTGGGCGACGCAGCCGGCGACGACGATCTTCGTCTCCTGGCCTTCCGCACCTTGCGCCTTCTTGATGTCGCGGAGCTTGCCGAGCTCCGTATAGACCTTCTGCACCGCGCGATCGCGGATATGGCAGGTATTGAGCAGAATCAGGTCCGCGCCCTCCGGCGTGGCCGTCTCCTCATAGCCCTGGTGGCTCAGGATATCGGCCATGCGCTGCCCGTCATAGACGTTCATCTGGCAGCCGAAGGACTTGATATGGACTTTCTTCATCGGTGCGGATCGGGTCTCCAAAACGCATCCTTTACTGCGGATCGGACGCCTTGGGAACGGCTGCGGGACGCAGGAACAGCATAAGCAAGCAGCGGACCAGACGGCGTCAGGCGTCGAGCCGGCCGGTGACGGCCTGCTGGCGCGCCTTGCGCACCGACGCTTCGGCCAGCCGCGTCGCCTCCTTGCGCGAGGTGGCGCGGCCCATCACGATCGGCTCGCCCCAGACCAGCTCGACATCGACGGCGCCGCATCCCAGCACATATTTCAGATGCGGCCAGAGCTCGGTGTCGCCATGCCAGGCGAGCGCTCCACGCCCGATGCGCCCGCCCGGAAGGCCCTGCGAGCCGGTATAGGTGATGGTCAGGGGATAGACCGTCACATCCGCCGTGGCATCGCCCATGGCCTGATGCGCGGCGCCGAGCAGGGAGGAGCGGAAGGGCAGGGTGCGGGTGCCGTCGCCGGTCGTGCCCTCGGCGAACAGCACGACTTCCTCGCCATTGGCGATGCGCGCGCCCATGGTGGCGGCCATGCCTGCGGTGGCACTGCGGCGCTGCCGGTCGATGTAGAGCGTGCGCTGGAGATTGGCGAGGAAGCCGACCACCGGCCATTGGCCGACCTCGCTCTTGGCGACGAAAGCGAGTTCGCGCTCGGCGCCGATCACGCCGATATCGAGCCAGGAGACGTGGTTGGACACGATGAGCGCCCCGGTTCCGGCCGGCGGCGGCGCGCCCCGCACCCGCCTGCGCACGCCGAGGCACCAGCAGGTCAGGCGGTGGAAGCGCAGCGGCAAGGCGCCGCGACGCGACGGCATGACCCGCATGACGACGAGCTGGGCGAGGACGAGCCCGAGCGTGCCCATGCACAGCATCACCACACGGGCGAGCGCACCGAAGCGGAGGCCGTTCATGCTGAGGCGGGTCCGGTCATCGGCGGGGCGGCGGTCTCGCGGGGAATGGAATGCCGTCAATGGCGCGATTGCGCCGGCTTGTCACGCGAGATCGAGCCGCATCGCGATCGCGGTGGCGCGCGTGCCGTCCGGCTTGGGGTAATAGCCCTTGCGCCTTCCGACCTCGCGGAAGCCGAAATGGCGGTAGAGCCGCTCCGCCGGCAGATTGCCCTCCTCGACCTCGAGGAAGACGTGGTTCGCACCCTCCTCGGCCAGCCGGGCGAGATGGGCGGCGAGCAGCGCGCGGCCGAAACCGTCGCGACGGCGGGCGGGCGCGACGACGATGCTCAGGATCTCCGCCTCGTCGGCAGCCTTGCGGGAGATCACGAAACCCTCGGGATGGTGTCCGCCGCCGCTGAAGACGCCATCGGCCACGACAGCCGCATCGGCGATCAGCGCCGCGCATTCGGCCGGCTCCCAGCCACGCGCGAAGCCGCCCTGATGATGCAGCGTCGCGACCTGCAAGGCATGGCCGGCATCGAGCCGCATCGTGCGCGGCGGGGCCGAATCAGGGTGAAGCAGTCTGCGTAGCCAATCCATGCCGCCTGTTCGCACAGACTGACGAAGGGGCAACCACCATTTGGGGGATGCGCTCACCGGCGCGGCAGGCGGGCTTTGTCCTGTGGCGTCGTCTCGGGCGCCTTCAGGTAGAGCGGCCGGGGCGGCGCGCTCTCGGGATCGGCGATGAAGCCGAGCCGGGCGACCCAGGCGATATCGGGCGCCTTGGCATCGTCGATCACCAGCGCGTCGAGGCCGATCGCCCAGGCTTCGTTGGCGACGGCGAGCGCCGAGGAGCCGACGAGGCTGACAGGGCCTGCGCCGATGGCCCGGGCCGCGTCGCGATAGCTGACCTGCCGGAGCGAGACCAGCGGTTTGCCCTCGGCCGTCAGGGCCTGAAACCAGACCTGACCATGCTTGGCATCGAGCGCGGCGGCGATGACCCGGCCTGATTCACGTCCGATCAGGGGCGCGGCGAAGGCTGCGACAGTGGTGACGCCCACCGCCGGGATGCCCGCCGCGAAGGCGATGGCACGCGCCGCACTGACGCCGACCCGCAGACCCGTATAGCTGCCGGGTCCGACCGTCACGGCGACGCGCGAGAGCGAACCGAAGCCGCCCTCGACATCCTTCATGACGCGCTCGACCAGCGGCATCAGCGCTTCGGCATGGCCGCGATCCATGGCGATCTGCTCGATCGCCAGGGGCTTCACCATGTCGGCCGTGTCCAGCACGCAGGCCGAGCAGGCGCCGAGCGCGGTATCGATCGCGAGAATGCGCATCAGGCTGTCATTCCGCGAAACACCCGGCTCATCGTCACCAACAGTTCCGTTTCGCTCAGACGGCTTCGACTTCGCGCACATCCGGCAGGAAGTGGCGCAGCAGGTTCTGGATGCCGTGCTTCAGCGTCGCGGTCGAGGAGGGGCAGCCCGAGCAGGAGCCCTTCATCGCCAGATAGACCGTGCCGTCGCGATAGCCGCGGAAGGTGATGTCGCCGCCATCGCCGGCAACCGCCGGGCGGATGCGGGTTTCGAGCAGGTCCTTGATCGTCTCGACGGTCTGCGCATCGGCGGGATCGAAGAACTCGCCCTCCTCGATCACATCGGCGGCCGAGCCGGCTGCCAGGACCGGAGCGCCCGACATGAAATGCTCCATGATGGCGCCGAGGATCGCGGGCTTCAGATGCGGCCATTCACCGTCCGACTTGGTGACGGTGATGAAATCGGAGCCGAGGAAGACGCCGGAAACACCGGAAACGCCGAACAGGCGCTGCGCCAGCGGGGAGCGCTCGGCGTCGGTAACGTCGCGCAGGTCGAGCGTGCCGTCGGGCATGACAGCGCGGCCGGGAAGAAACTTGAGTGTCGCCGGATTCGGCGTGGCTTCGGTCTGGATGAACATGGACTTGCCTCCGGTACCGGCGATTCAAGGTCGCCGTTCCTGGCTCCGATATAGGCTGCCGGCTGGAATCATTCCAGCGGAATGGAATCGCAAGCCGCCGCCTTCAGGCGAGGGCGTCGATCTCCTCGTCCTCCAGATGCCCGGGCACGATGGCGACGGGGATCGGGAAGCTCGCCGAGGATTTGCCGGCGAGCGCGCTGACGAGCGGGCCGGGGCCCTTGCTGCTCGTCCCGGCTGCGAGCACGAGCAGCGAGATATCCTCGTCCTCCTCGATCAGCTTCACGAGTTCGTCGGCCTTGTTGCCGACGCGCACGACCATCTCGGGTTCGAGCCCGGCCAGCGCCCGCACCGCTGCTGCTGCGGTTTCGAGGCGCTTCTCGGCCTCGGCCTCGGCTTCGGCCTGCATGACTTCACCGACACCGAGCCAGGTCTCGTGCTCGGGCGGGGTAGCGACGCCAAGCAGGACGATCGCCGCGCCGACACGGGCGCAGCGGCGCGCGGCGAAGCGAATCGCCTTGGCGCATTCCTCGCTGCCATCGACCACGGCGAGGAACTTCGGGCGATGGCCCGTCTCGTAGGACCGCCGTCTCTTGACCATGAATTGTCCTGCCGCCGCTTCAGGGACGGGTATGGTGGCCTGCGCCGGCACCCCGGCGCAAGTCCACCTAGCGTCACCGGCTCCGAACGAAGCCGACGATGTCCTTGACCTCGCGCATGATCGGCGCCGCGATCGCATCGGCCCGGTCGGCGCCCTGACCGAGGATAGCGTCGATATGCTTCGGGTCGGCCAGCAGACGGCGCATCTCGCCGGCGATCGGCGCGAGCTTCTCGACCGCGAGATCGACCAGCGCCGCCTTGAAGCCGGAGAACTGGCCGCCGCCAAACTGCTTGAGCACCGCGTCCTTCGACGAGCCGGAGAGGCCGGCATAGATGCCGACGAGATTCTCGGCCTCGGGCCGGCCTTCAAGACCCTTCTCCTCGGAGGGCAGCGCCTCGGGATCGGTCTTGGCCTTGCGGATCTTCTGGGCGATCGCCTCGGCATCATCGGTCAGGTTGATGCGCGAATAGTCGGATGCATCGGATTTCGACATCTTCTTGGTGCCGTCGCGCAGGCTCATCACGCGCGGCGCCGGGCCCTGGATCATCGGCTCGGGCTGCGGGAAGAAACCGAGCTCGCCCGCGCCGAGGCCGAGCTCGGCGATCTGCGGCCCGAAATCATTGTTGAACTTCTGGGCAATGTCGCGGGTCAGCTCCAGATGCTGCTTCTGGTCCTCGCCGACAGGCACATGCGTCGCCTTGTAGAGCAGGATGTCGGCCGCCATCAGGTTCGGATAGGCATACAAGCCCACCGAAGCGTTCTCGCGGTCCTTGCCGGCCTTTTCCTTGAACTGGGTCATGCGGTTCAGCCAGCCGAGGCGGGCGACGCAGTTGAACACCCAGGCAAGCTCGGCATGGCCCCGCACCTGGCTCTGGTTGAAGATGATGCTCGTCTTCGGATCGACGCCAGCGGCGATATAGGCGGCGGTGACCTCACGAATGGCGCGCTTCAGATCGGCCGGGTCCTGCCACATCGTGATCGCGTGCATGTCGACGACGCAATAGATGCACTCATGCGTCTTCTGCATCGCGACCCAGTTGGTCAGCGCGCCCAGATAATTGCCGAGATGCAGCGTCGAGGTCGGCTGCATGCCTGAAAATACGCGCTGATGAAAACCCGACATGGGGCACTCCGTCGTCACGATGGAGAAGGGAAGCGGCGCTTCTGGCTCAACCCCGCCGCTTGCGCAAGGGGAGAGCGCCAAAGGCACCCAGCGCCCAGCCCGCCGCACCATAGCTCGCGAGCCCTCCAAGGCAGAGCAGGCCGAGCGCCCCGACCCGGTACAGCGCGGGTTGATCGAAGGCCAGTAGCCCACTCAGCGACCGGAACAGCAGCTCCAGCACGGCGAGCATGATCGCACTGGCAGCGAGGCTGGCCGCGATCGGCCGCAAGCTATTGAGGCTCGGGCGCCAGATACGGTCGCGCAGCAGCGCCACGCCGAGCAGGCAGGCCTGCGCCACGAAGGCGAAGGTCGCGGCCAGCGCCGCCATCCCCGCCGCATTGCTTTCATCCGCCAGGCAGAAGCCGACGAGGGCAGCGATCAAAACTGCCAGGCCGCCGGAGATCAGCGGCAGGCGCGGCGACCGGCGCGCGAAATAGACCTGGCCGAAGACCTTTGCGGCGATGGCGAAAGGCAAGCCGTAGCCGAAGGCGGCAAGCGCAACAGCCGTGCGTGCGCGATCGGCGGCACCGAAGCGGCCATGTTCGAACAGCACCGAGACGATCGGATCGGCCAGCGCGACGAGTGCGGTCGCGGCCGGCAGGGCGAGTGCAAGGCCCAGCGCCAGAGCCTGCCCGAGCATGGCGTCAGGCCCTTCGCGATTCGCCGCCAGCGCCATGTCGGAGAGCACGACGGTGCCCATCGCGACGCCGACGAAGCCGAGCGGGAGCTGGAAGACGCGGTCGGCATAATAGAGCGCGGCGACGGCCCCCGGGCCGGTCGAGGCGATCTGCGTCGCGACCAGCAGGACGAGCTGCGCGGCGGACGCGGCGAGCAAGGTCGCGCCGCCGGTGCGGACGAGCCGCGTCATGTCCGGCGACCAGCGCAGGCCGGGGCGGGGCAAGCCGGGGCCGCGCAGCGCCACGAGGATCATGACGAGATGGGCAAGGCCGGTGAGGCTGGTGCAGAGCGCGAGCCAGCGCGCGCCCGTCTCCGGCTGCGCGCCCTTCGCATGCAGCAGCAGGAGCACGGCCAGCAGGATCGCATTCATCAGCGCCGGGGCCAATGCCGCGACGGCGAAGCGTTTTTCGGCATTGAGCAGCGCCGCCAGCATGGCGGCGAGCGTGGTTAGGAACAGAAAAGGCAGCATCAGCCGGGTGTAGGACGAAGCCAGCGCCAGGGTTTCCGGCGCATCCGCGAAGCCGCCGGCGAGGCCGAGCACCAGCCAGGGCGCGAACAACTCACCCAATCCGACGAGTACCAGCAGCAGCAGGCCGATCTGCCCGGCGGCCTCCCCGGCAAAGCCGCGCGCCGCCGCCTCACCGCGCTCGCCCTTGATCGCGAGATAGAGCGGCACGAATGGCGCGTTGAGCCCGCCCTCGCCCAGCACGCGCCGGACGAGATTGGGCAGGCGTAAGGCCGCCAGGAACGCGTCGGCAACGGGCCCGCCGCCAAGCAGCCTCGCGATCAGCACATCGCGGGCGAAGCCAAGCAGGCGCGAAGCGATCGTTGCCGCGCCGACGACGGCGGAATCACGGGCGAGACGGGAAGAATCCGGCGCTGATGCCGCCGGCTTCTCCATCAGAGGATAAACCGGCTCAGGTCGGCGTTCTTGGCGAGGTCGCCGATGCGGGCTTCAACATAGGCCGCATCGATGGTCACAGCCTCGCCCGAGCGGTCCGGCGCCGTGAAGGAGATTTCGTCCAGGATGCGCTCGATCACGGTCTGGAGGCGGCGGGCGCCGATATTCTCGACCGTGGAATTCACCTCGACGGCGATACGGGCGATGGCGTCGATAGCGTCGGGCGTGAAGGTCACGCTGACTTCTTCGGTCGCCATCAGCGCCACCGACTGCTTGATCAGGCTCGCTTCCGTCTCCGTCAGGATGCGCTTGAAATCCTCGATGTCGAGCGGGTTGAGCTCGACGCGGATCGGCAGGCGGCCCTGCAATTCCGGCAGCAGGTCTGAGGGCCGTGAGACATGGAAGGCGCCGGACGCGATGAAGAGGATATGGTCGCTCTTCACGGCGCCGTGCTTGGTCGCAACCGTCGTGCCCTCGATCAGCGGCAGCAGATCGCGTTGCACGCCCTCGCGCGAGACATCGGCACCGCCCTTGCCCTCGCGGGCGCAGATCTTGTCGATCTCGTCGAGGAAGACGATGCCGTTCTCCTCGACCTCGCGGATCGCGGCCTGGATGATCGCATCCTGGTCGATCAGCTTGTCGCTCTCCTCGGCGAGCAGCGGCTGGTAGGCATCCTTGACCAGGACGCGCTTGGGCTTGCCCTTCTGGCCGAAGGCCTTGCCGAGCATGTCGGAGAGGTTGATCGCGCCGATCGAGGCGCCGGGCATGCCGGGGACCTCGAACATCGGCGCGGATGCGCCGCTACCTGCCGCGACCTCGACCTCGATCTCCTTGTCGTCGAGTTCGTTGGCGCGCAGCTTGCGGCGGAAGGAGTCGCGCGTCGCCTGGCTGGAATTGGCGCCGACGAGGGCATCCAGCACGCGCTCCTCGGCCGCGACATGGGCCTTGGCCTGGACGTCCTTGCGCCGGCTCTCGCGCACCAGAGCGATCGCGACCTCCAGCAGGTCGCGCACGATCGATTCGACGTCGCGGCCGACATAGCCGACCTCGGTGAACTTGGTCGCCTCGACCTTCAGGAAGGGCGCGTTCGCCAGCTTGGCAAGGCGCCGCGCGATCTCGGTCTTGCCGCAGCCGGTCGGCCCGATCATCAGGATGTTCTTCGGCGAAACCTCCTCGCGCAGCGGCCCTTCGAGCTGCTGGCGGCGCCAGCGATTGCGCAGGGCGATGGCGACGGCGCGCTTGGCGTCCTTCTGGCCGACGATGAAACGGTCGAGTTCGGAGACGATCTCGCGAGGGGAAAAAGAAGTCATGATGCTGGCTTGTCCGAGTGAAACTGCATGATGAGAGCGGCGTCGGCGGCGCTCGTGACCTCCGGCATCGGCCGGAAACCGGCCTTGCGATAGGCTGCGACCGCGCGTCCGTTCCCGGGATCGGGATCGATGACGATGGTACGATAGCCCTGAGACCAGAGCCGCTCGCAGAAGCGGCGCAGCACGGCAGAGCCGATGCCTCGACCAAGCCGGTCGCCATCGGCCAGCGACAGATCCACGCCGACCGCCGTGGCCGGCAACTGCATCAGCCAAGGGTTGTCGTTCGCCCACTCGGGACGCTGATGCGGCGCGACGTGCCAGAACTGGATGTAGCCTGCAGGGCTGCCCGCCACGGTGAACAAAAAGGGCCTGCAGGTCAGGTCGCGACCTTCGACCATGTCGCGGACATAGCCGAGCTCGGTCTCCGGCTCGCCCCACCATTCCTGCCAATGGGGGCGGCACAGCCAATCGGCGAGCAGCGCATAATCACCCCGCTCGACCGGCCGGAAGTCGATCTCGCCGTGATCGCGATGCGTCACGCCGCCTCCAACGTCTCGATGACGAGCGAATGGTTGGTGTAGACGCAGATGTCGCCGGCGATCTTCATCGCCTTGCGCACGATCGCCTCGGCATCCGGCTCGACATCGATCAGGGCGCGCGCCGCCGAGAGGGCGTAATTGCCGCCCGAGCCGATCGCCATCACCGCGCCGTGCTCGCTCGCTTCCGGCTCCAGCACGTCGCCGGTGCCCGAGATCAGCAGCGAGACCTCCTTGTCGGCGACGAGCAGCATCGCCTCCAGCCGGCGCAGATAGCGGTCGGTGCGCCAGTCCTTGGCGAGCTCGACGCAGGCACGCAGAAGCTGCGTCGGGTATTGCTCGAGCTTCTTCTCGAGGCGCTCGAACAGGGTGAAGGCATCGGCGGTGGCGCCGGCGAAGCCCGCGATCACCTCGCCCTTGGCGAGGCGGCGGACCTTGCGGGCATTGCCCTTCATGATGGTCTGGCCGAGCGAGACCTGGCCGTCGCCGCCGATGACGACACGCCCGCCCTTGCGCACCATCAGGATGGTGGTGGCGTGCATCACGGGGGCATTGCTGTTTTCGGACATGAGATGATGAACCGGGATCGAGACGGGGCGGCGGATGATGCCAAACATGTTGAGGCGAGGCCGCTCTATCAAGGGGTGAGCCGACATGCCCCTCGGACGGAGACACGAGGAGACATACAACTTAACCTTGAGTCATCCTCTTCACTTGAAGTTGAATTCCGGATTTCGACGAGCCCCTCGAAATGATTGAAGGATCAGCTCGGCAGCACCGCACGAGAGACTTTTCTCTGCCTTAAGGCACCGCCAGCAGAGCAGCGCATCGCCGTGACCCTAACCTTTTAAGCAGTTTTTTATCATTAACGCCCAATGGTCGGACTTTGGAACGGTTTCCATTGTGGGGGAAGCCGCCTCGGGGCGTCATCATGAAATCCATCCGGCTGAAAATCCTTGCCATGCTGGCCATCGTCGCCGGCGGCGCCATCCTGTCGGCGATCATCAGTATCTATGGCCTGCAAAAGGCTGATGACCTGAACACGCGCTCTCAGCTTCAAGGCAACGTCGCTCTCGTTACACAGCAGATCAATGGCGTGGTGACTGCCGTGGTGATGGAATCACGTGGCGTCTACATGGCCAAGACACCGCAGGAAGCGCAGACTTACGCCAAAGGGATCGAGGATCGCTTTCCGATTCTGCGCAGGTTCAGCGCCGAGCTGCAGAAAATCGCTCCCGCGGAAGAACGCGCGACAGTTGGCCAGATTGCCAAGGCCGTCGAGGAGTTCATCACGTTCCGGACGGAAACTGCGCGCCTCGGTCGTGAGGTTTCGCCGGCCGCGGCGAACGAACAGGGCAATAACGAAGCCAATCGCGCCAATCGCAAGGCTCTCAATGATCTCCTGATCGGCTTTAGCCAACGTATCGAGAAGGCCGGCATCACCGTCGGCGATGAGGCGACCGCCTTCACGCAGCAGATCCAGTGGCTGATGCCCATCGTGCTGCTGGCGACGCTTCTGGTCTCGGTCGGCGTCGCGCTCGTCTTCGCACAGCGTTCGATCACCCGTCCGATCCTCGACCTCAGCCAGGTCATGGAGAAGCTGACCGCCGGCGACACCCGGATCGACGTCCCCCATTCCGAGCGCCCCGACGAGATCGGCGCCATGGCGCGTGCGGTTTCAGTGTTGCGTGAAAGCACCGAGAAGGTCGCCCTGCTGCAGGAGCAGGAGAGGGCTTCCGCCGCAGCGCGTCTCGCCCGGGCCCAGTCGATGGAAGCGGTGGTCTCGGATGTTGGCGAGGTCGTCGCGGCCGCAGCGGCCGGCGATTTCTCGGCGCGCCTTCAGATCCAGGATGCCGACGAGCAGATGCAGCGGCTGGTGGCCGGCATCAACGAGATCAACGCGGTTGTCGACGGGGCGACGACTCGTGACAATGCGCCTGATAACAAATGCGAGCATGTGGCCGTGGGACCTCGTTCACAGCGTATCCGGAGCCGCGGCCCGGATTTCTTCCGGGTCGCGGCGAAGCGGGGCAGCGGAGCGGTCCTGCCGCTCCGGGAGCGCGGAGCGATCAGCCCTTCCTGACGTCCCAGAAGAACGGTAGCGGGCCGCTGACCACGCCGGTGACATTCTTCCGCCAGGCCTGGTAGCCGAGATAGAAGCCGGTCGGCGCGAAGACGACGTTCTCGACCGCGGCCTTGTTGAGCCGGCCCATCGCCGCCTTCTCCTCGGCGAGGTCCTTGGCATTGAACCAGTTGGTGACCTCGGTCTCGACCGAAGGGACATCCGGCCAGCCGAACCAGGCCTTGTCGCCATTGGCGCGGATCGCGGTGTAGGCGGCCGGATTGATGCAGTCGGCGCCGGCATGCCAGGTGTGGAACATGCTCCAGCCGCCCTGGCCCGGAGGCGTCTTCTGGGCGCGGCGGGAGCCGACAGTGCCCCAGTCGGTGGCGACGAAATCGACGTTCATGCCGATGCTCTTGAGCAGCGAGGCGGTGACGTCGCCCATCGACTTGGTCGCGGCCATGTCCTGCGCGACGACGCAGACCACCGGCTCGCCCTTGTAGCCGGCCTCGGCGAGGAGCTTCTTCGCCTCGGCGACATTGCGCTTCTTCAGGATGTCGCCGCCTTCCTCGGTGTAGAGCGGCGTGCCCGGGGTGAAGAAGCCCGGCAGCGGCTTCCAGAGCTTGTCGTCGTCGCCGACGACCGCGCGCATGTAGTCTTCCTGGTTCAGCGCCGTCAGCACGGCCTGGCGCACCTTCACGTTGTTGAAGGGCGGGAAGAGGTGGTTCATGCGGAAGGCGCCGACATTGCCAAGGGGATCGCCGATATCGACATTGATGTCCTTGTGGCCCTTCAGCACCGGCACGAGATCGGCGAGCGGTGTTTCCCACCAGTCGACCTCGCCGTTCTGGAGCGCGGCGGCGGCGGTCGCCGCATCGGGCATGATGACCCATTCGACGCGGTCGACGAGGATGTTCTTGCCACCGGCAAGCCAGTCCGCCTTTTCGGAGCGCGGCTTGTAATCCGCGAATTTCTCGAACACCGCCTTGGCGCCGGGCACCCAGTCGTTGCGCATGAACTTCATCGGGCCGGAGCCGATATATTCGGTGATCTGCGTGAACGGGTCAGTCTTGGCGATGCGCTCCGGCATCACGAAGGAACAGGGCGCATTGTTCTTGGCCAGCGCCAGCAGCAGCTTCGGGAAGGGCTGCTTCAGCGACCATTTCCAGGTCAGTTCGTCGACGGGGGCAAGTTCGACCTGGATGGCGCGGAGCATCAGGCCCATCGGATCGCGCGCCGACCAGCGCACGAGGCTCGCGACGACGTCCTTGGAGGTGACCGGCGTGCCGTCATGGAACTTGAGGCCGGAGCGCAGCTTGAAGGTCCAGTTCAGGCCGTCGGAGGAGACCTCCTCGCTCTCGACCATCTGGCGCTGAGGCTGGAACTTCGAGTCGATGCCGTAAAGCGTGTCCCAGACCAGCGCCGCCGCGTTGCGGACGACGTATTGCGTTCCCCAGATCGGGTCGAAATTGGCGAGGTTGGCCTGCGGTACGAAGCGTAGGGTCTTGGCTGGACTTTGCGCGAGGGCCGGCATCGCCAGCCCACCGGTCGCGGCGGCCATGCCGGCGCCCGTCGCGGATTTCAGAAACGTCCTGCGATCCATGTCGCTCTCCCCTGAAGCGGCGCCTCTGAGCGGGCTGCCTTGGCGCGAGTTTGGGCAGAAAAAATCCGCCTGACAACACGCAGCAGCATCCGATTGAGGCAGCCGAACCGCCTGCACGGTTCGTGCCAGACGGAACTTTCGGGGGAGAACCCGGTGTTTCGGCTCCCGGGCGGGCCTTTTCGGCCGGTTCCGGGAAAAGCGAAAAAATCTTGCGCCTAAATCGGTTTGACCGGTTCATCCACACGGGCGAAGGGCCGCGCCTGCTCGAAGGCCGCGGCGGCCCGCAGCACGAGCGCATCCTTGCCGAAGGCGCCGACGATCTGGAGGCCGGCAGGCAGGCCCGCTTTCGTCAGGCCGCAAGGCACCGAGACCGCCGGCTGCTCGGTGATGTTGAAGGGGTAGGTGAAGGGCGTCCAGCGCGTCCAGTCCTCGCCATAAGCGCCGTGCCCGGGCGTATCGCGTCCCACAGCGAAGGCCGGCAGCGGTAAGGTCGGCGTCAGCAGCAGGTCGTATTGCTGGTGGAACTGCGCCATCTTGTAGGCCAGCGCATTGCGCTGGTTCAGGAGCGCATCGACATAGGCCGAGGCCGGGATGCGCTCGCCCTGCTCCGCCACTGCGACGAGGCCGGGATCCATCTGCCTGCGGCCGCCGGCATCGATGTTCTTCAACGCCAGCGCGGCGCCGGATGACCAGAGCGTCATCAGGATGTCGATGGGATCGTCGAAGCCGGGATCGACCTCTTCAACGGTCGCGCCGAGTTCGGCGAAAGCCTGCGCGGCAGCCGCTGTCAGGGCGGCGATCTCGGGATCGACGGTCACGTTCTGGCCGAGACGCGGCGACCAGGCGACACGCAAGCCCCGCATGCTGCCCTTCAAGCCATCGACATAATCCGGGGGGCGATCGAGCAGCGCCGTCATGTCGCGCGCATCGGGCTGGCCGATCGCTTTCATGGCCAGCGCCGTATCCATGACGGTGCGGGTCAGCGGCCCGAGATGGGCGAGGAAGCCCATGACCGAGATCGGCCAGGCCGGGACGCGGCCATAGCTCGGCTTCAGGCCGACGACGCCGGTGAAGGCCGCGGGAATGCGTACGGAGCCCGCCCCGTCCGTACCGATATGGATGCAGCCGAGATTGAGCGCGGCGCAGACCGCGGCGCCCGAGGACGAGCCTCCGGGCCCCGTGCCGGTGTTCCAGGGATTGCGGGTGATGCCGGTCGCGGGCGAATCGCCGACGCCCTTCCAGCCATATTCCGGCATGGTGGTCTTGCCGAGGAAGACCGTGCCGGCCTCGCGCAGACGCGCCGTGACCGGGGAATCCTCCGGAAAGGGCGCATCCGATGCAATGGCCGAGCCTCGCTGCATCGACCAGCCAGCGACGCCGAGATTGTCCTTGATGGTGACGGGTACGCCATCGAGCGGGCCGATCGCTTCGCCCTTCAGCCAGCGCGCCTGCGAGGCTTCGGCCATGGCAAGCGTCACCGCCTCGTCGCGGACGGCGAAGGCGTTGACCGCGGGCTCGAAGCGCTCGATGCGGGCGAGCGTGTCCTTCGCGACCTCGACGGGGGAGAGCTGCTTGCTGGCATAGAGCGGGCCGAGCTCGGCGGCGGAAAGCGAGGCGATCGTCGTCATGCGGGAACCTCTCAGGCGTTGGCGACGCGCCAGGCGGTGGTGAGCAGGATATTGGCGCCAGCGACCATGTCGTCGTCGGTGCTGAACTCGGCCGGATTGTGCGAGAGCCCACCGATCGAGGGGATGAACACCATCGCCGTCGGGCAGAGCCGCGCCATCATCTGGGCGTCGTGGCCGGCGCCGGAGATCATGCGGCGGATCGGCAGACCGAACTCGCCGGCGCTGCGCTCGACCTCGGCGATCAGTTCCTCGGCGAAGGGCGTCGCCGGGAAGCGGGCGAGGTCGCGGAAGGAGATCTCGATACCGTCGCGCCCGGCGAGCTCGGCGCAGAAGGCGCGCACCGCGGCCTCGGCCTGGGCCAGCGGCTGGTCGAGCGGATTGCGCAGATCGAGCGTCATCACCACGGTCTCGGGCACCACATTGACGTTGCCGGGCTGGACGCGGATGACACCGCTATTGGCGAGCTGGTTCGGAATCGTCTTGGTCAGCTCGTTAGCGAAGATGTTGATGCGCGCCGCTGCGAGGCCGGGATCCTTGCGATAGGCCATCGGGGTCGTGCCGGCATGGCTCGGGCGGCCCTTCAGAGTGAGTTCGAGCCAGCAGATGGCCTGAATGCCGGTGACGGCGCCGAGCCCGCCGCCTTCGTTCTCAAGCACCGGCCCCTGCTCGATATGCATTTCGATATAGGCATGGGCCGGCAGGAAGCCCGGCTTCTCCAAGCCCTCGTAGCCGATGCGCTTCAGTTCGGCGCCGAGCCCGACGCCGTCGGAATCGACTTCCGCATGCGCCGCCTCGACGCTCATGCCGCCGGCCCAGACATAGGAGCCGAGCATATCGGGATGGAAGCGCGCGCCCTCCTCGTTGGTGAAGGCGATCACCGCCATGTCGCGCTTCGGCGTCAGACCGGCATCGCGCAGGGCGGCGAGCACCTCGACACCGGCGACGACGCCGAGCGCTCCGTCGAAGCGTCCGCCGGTGCCGACCGTGTCGATATGCGAACCCATGATGACGGCCGGGCCGTCCTGTTGACCCTTCAGGATGCCGACGATGTTGCCGATCGCATCGACGCGGGTATCGAGCCCGAGCGCCTTCATTTGCGCGACGAGCCAGTCACGCCCCTGCTTGTCCTCGTCGGTCAGGGCAAGACGGCGGCAGCCGCCTTCCGGCGTCGCACCGATCTTGGAGAGCTCCGCCAGACGCGAGGTCAATCTCGCGCCGTCGATCCTCAGATTGGTGCTCATCGGTGCAGGCCCTCCAGCAATTGCCCAGGCAAGATGCAGACCGCCGCGGCGCTTGTCGACCCGCGTCCAGCGCATCGGCTCCGGACGGTGGAGCGCGTGATACCCGCTATTTCGATCCATCGATCGGCGGTAGAAGCGGCGCCCCATGTCCGAGATCGCCGCAACCCGCCCGCATCATTCCTGGCTCGGGGAAGCCCGCGCCATGCTGGCCCTCAGCTGGCCGATGGTGCTGACCAATGTCGCGCAGACGGCGATGACGGCGACCGATGTCATCATGATGGGTCAGTTCGGCCCGGATGCGCTGGCGGCCGGCGCGCTCGGCACCAATCTCTATAATGCCGCGCTGATCTTCGGCATCGGCGCGATGGGCGCGGTCTCGCCGATGATCGCGATCGAGCTCGGCCGCAACAGGCATGCGGTGCGCGACCTGCGCCGCACGGTGCGGCAGGGTTTCTGGGCTGCCGCGACCATGGTCGGGCCGATGTGGCTCTTCCTCTGGCAGGCCGAGTTCATCCTGAGGGCGATGGGACAGGACCCCGCCCTGTCGAAGGCGGCGGCGTCCTATATACACACGCTGCAATGGGGCCTGCTGCCCTTCTTTCTCTATCTGTGCCTGCGCGGCTTCGTCGCCGCGCTGCAACGGCCGCGCTGGGCCTTCATCGTCGTGCTCGTCGCGGTGGCGTTCAACGCCTTCGCCAACTGGTGCCTGATGTTCGGGAATCTCGGCTTCCCGGCGCTCGGCCTGCCCGGCTCGGGACTGGCGACGGCCTTGTCCTCGGCGCTGATGTTCCTCGGCCTTGCGCTCGTCGTCTCGCTCGACCGGCGCTTCCGGCGCTATCAGGTGTTCGGCCGCTTCTGGGTGCCGGACTGGACGCGCTACCGCGCCTTCTGGCGCATGGGCCTGCCGATCTCGCTGACACTCTCCTTCGAGTCTCTGATCTTCTACGGCGCAGCCTTCATGATGGGTTTGATCGGGTCGACCGCGCTCGCGGCCCATGCCATCGCGATCCAGATCGCCTCGCTCGCCTTCATGGTGCCGCTCGGCATCGGCCAGGCCGGCACCGTGCGGGTCGGGCGTGCTTTCGGCTCCGGCGACAAGGAGGGCATCCGGCGCGCCGGCATGATGGCGCTGATCCTGGCCCTGAGCTTCATGTGCTTCACGGCGCTCCTGATGGCGACCGTGCCGCACTGGCTGATCGCGCCCTTCCTCGACCGCTCGAAGCCGGGCGCCGAGGCTGTGGTCCAGATCGCCGTGGTGTTCCTGTTCTATGGCGCGATCTTCCAGATCGCCGACGGGGCTCAGGTCATCGGCTCGTCGATCCTGCGCGGCCTCGGCGACACGCGCCTGCCGATGATCTTCGCCGGCATCGGCTATTGGGGCATCGGCCTGCCGCTTTCGGCCGTGCTCGGCTTCATGACGCCGCTCGCCGGCCGCGGCATCTGGATCGGGCTGGTGATCGGGCTCTCGATCGTCGCCGCGCTGATGCTCTGGCGCTGGCGGGCCCGCGAAAGGCTGGGACTGCTGAAATGGGGGCTGCGGGAGGCGGCCTGACCTGTCAGCGAGTGTTTCCGAGCGGCTTATCCGCCTGTTGCCGAACGGCAACAGCATTTCACGGACACAATTTCGCCATCTCCTGTTCACCCCAAGGCCATCTCCGCAACCTTCAACAGGATCGTCACCGGCGCATGGAACCACGGCGCCGTTCCGCCGTTCATCCATGCCCGTAACGCCGAGTTGTCCGTCGATGTCCTCCGCCCGCCCGCCCGCCTCCCCCCTCGCCCGGCCGACCCGCCGCCTCTTTGCGGCTCTCAGCCCACTTTTCCTCGCGGCCTGCGTCAGCCAGCGCCAGCAGCCGATCGAGGCCGCAGCTTACCAAGGCCCGAATATCAGCGCCGAATATCTGGCGATGTATGGCGAGCGCCCGGATGAGAAGCATCCGCTGCCCGCGACCGATCTGTCCGAAGTCGATCCGCAGTTCCTGCGCCGTATCGTCTCCTACCCGACCCGCGAACAGCCCGGCACGATCGTCGTCGATACCGACAACCGCTACCTCTATCACGTGATGGAGGGTGGCCGCGCCGTCCGCTACGGCATCGGAGTCGGCAAGCAGGGCATGTCCTGGCGGGGCCGCGCGACCGTCGCCCGCAAGGCGCAGTGGCCGCGCTGGACCCCGACCCCGGCGATGATCGCCCGCGAGCCGGAGCGGAACCGCCCCTGGGCCGGCGGCATGGAGGGCGGCCTCGAGAATCCGCTCGGCGCCCGCGCGCTCTATCTCTACCAGGGTGGCCGCGACACGCTCTACCGCATCCATGGCACCTCCGAGCCGTGGTCGATCGGCAAGTCGGTGTCGTCGGGCTGCATCCGCATGTTCAACCAGGACATCATCGATCTCTTCAACCGCGTGCCGACCGGCACGACCGTCGTGGTGCTCAACCGCGGTACCCTGCAGGCTCCGTCCGAGGTCGACGAGATGCCGCCGCCGGACGACGATCTCGGCAACATCTGACGGCGACCCGATATTCGCCCTTGCATCGGCCCGGAAGGTGGAACGCACCTTCCGGGCCGATCTGTTTCCCCGGGCACCGCCTTGATACCGTCACAGGCCGATCCCACCTCTTGAGCGCGGCGCAACCGCGCCGCTCAACGAGAGGAGATGACGATGACGCCGCAAGAACGCGACGTGATCGCCGGGATTTTCGATCGCCTTCGGCAGGCGGCCAATCAGCCCCGCGACCCCGAGGCTGAGAATTTCATCGCGGAACGCCTGCGCGAGCAGCCCTATGCGCCCTATGCCATGGCCCAGGCGGTCTATGTGCAGGAGCAGGCGCTGGCCAACCTGAACCAGCAGGTCGAGAGCCTGCAGGCGCAGTTGCGCGAAGCCCAGAACCGCGCCAGCGAAGCGGCACAACCGCAGGCCGGCGGGTTCCTGTCCGGCATCTTCGGCGGCGGCTCCGTGCCGCGCACCGGGACGGTTCCGCCCGTGCCGCCACGCACTGACGCCGCCGCGCCGTCCGGCGCCTGGAACACGCAGGCGCAGAGCGCGCCGGGCCAGCCCATGCAGGCGCAAGGCCAGCCCGGCCCGTGGAGCAACCAGCCGCAGCAGCAGGCCCGTGGCGGCGGCTTCATGGCGAGTGCGCTGACCACCGCGGCCGGCGTCGCCGGCGGCATGATGCTCGGCAATGTGCTGACCAACGCCTTCGGTGGCGGCAGCAAGCCCGCGGCCCAGACCGCGAGCGACACCGGCGCGAACTCCAGCGCGACACCGGCGGCGCCACAGCAGGCGGCGGCCGACCAGAGCGCGAGCGCCCAGCCCGCAGCCGACCAGACCGCGCAGGATAGCGGCTACAGCCAGGGCTACGACGGCGAGGCCAGCTATCAGAACGCGAGCTATGACGACGCCGGCGCCGGCTTCGACGATGGCGGCGCGGACGACGATAGCTGGGTCTGATAACCGCCACCCGGTCTTGTCCGCCGGATGAAATGCAAACGGCGGCTCGCCTGGCGAGCCGCCGTTTTTCATGAATAGCGAATGAGGACGGACCTCAGATCACCAGCACCTTCGCGCCGACACGAACCCGCTCGTAGAGATCGGTCACGTCGTCATTGGTCATGCGGATGCAGCCCGAGGACACCGCCTGCCCGATCGTGTTCGGCTCGCTGGTGCCGTGGATGCGATAGAGCGTCGTGCCCAGATACATGGCGCGCGCGCCCATCGGATTGTCGGGGCCGCCGGTCATGAAGCGCGGCAGGTCCGGCCGGCGCTTCAGCATCTCAGCCGGGGGCGTCCAGCTCGGCCATTCCGCCTTGCGGGTGATCGTCTTCATGCCGGCCCAGGAGAAGCCCGGCCGGCCGACGCCGATGCCGTAGCGCGTGGCCCGGCCGCCCGGCTGCACCAGGAAGAGGAAGCGCTGCGGCGTGTCGATGATGATCGTGCCCGGCTTTTGCGGGCCGTCATAGGCGACTTCCTGCTTGCGAAAGCGCGGGTCGACGATTTGCTGGATGCCCTGCTGCGGCTCGACCGGCTCGCCGAGCGTGGCCACGCGGCGCGTGGCACGTGGCTGGCGCGCCGCCTCGAACGGATCGACCTCGTAGCTACCCTGCGGCTGCATGCGCTGGCCATAGGCATGGCCGCCCGGGCGGTTATAGACCGCACTGCCACGGCCATAAGGCGTCGGATCGCGACCGGTCATCAGCATCTCGATGAAGCCGCCGCCGTAATTGCCGCGACCGCCGCCACCCGCCATCGGGTCGTTCGGGGCGGCATAGCCGTAGTTCTGGCGGTAGCCCTGCGCGAAGGCCGGGCCGGCCGCGGCCAGGGCTCCGGCAAGCGCGAGGAGTGGAAGAGCAATCTTTCGACGCATGACGCAATACTCTCGACATCGACTGCCGGGGAGCCTGCGGCGCGCCCTCAAAGGAATTGTGAATCGTTGACTCTTCAGGGCGAAAACCGGCGTTAAACCGGGCAATTCGCGGAATTAACCTTAGCGAGCCGTCAAGCGACAGGGTGAAGGAAACCTTGCCGTCTCACCGGCGCGCCGAGCGCCGGGCCAGCCAGCGCAGCTTCAGGCCGGTGCGCCAGCGGCCGACATCGCAGGCCAGGATCACCGCCGCGTAGACCAGCCCGCCGAGCACGATCTGGAGCGGCAGTTCCAGCGTCGCAGGAAGCGTGCCGCGCAAGGGCCAGATCGCCAGCCCCATCGCGGCGCCGGCAGCGACGACGCAACCGATCTCGCGCAAAGGCGGCAGGACCGGAAGCGCGCGCAGCGCCACCGCAGCGGTAACCAGCAGCGCCGTCAGATACGCAGCGCTCTGCGCGACCGAGACCGTCGTCGGCGCAAGCACCCCGGGCAGAGCGAGGATGATGATGAGATTGACTGCCAGCCCCGTCAGGGCGGCGAGCGCGGCGATGAGCGTCCGCTTCTCCAGCAGAAAGACGGGTGCGAGCGCCGCCTGGAACAGCGCGATCGCGGCGAAACCCGGCAGAAGCAGCGCCATATGATCGGCGAAATGGCCGCGGAAGCCCTGCGGGACGAAGAGCCGTTCGAAGGCCGGCAGGATCAGCCAGAAACCGAGCCCGACCGGAAGCACGCAAGCGACGACGACGATCATGTTGCGTGCGATGCGCTTCTGCGCCGCGACGCGCCCGCGCGTCTCGTCGAGGCGGATGACCTCGCGCAGCAGCACGATCTCGAGCATCGAGGCCAACACTGGGAAGAGCCGCAGGCCGATATCCGAGGCCAGCGAGAAATAGCCGGCCTCGGCAAAGCCGTTGCTGTCGGCCAGGATGGCGCGGTTGATGAGCGGGATCGCGGCATAGACCGCATTGCCCGCGACCAGCGGCAGGGCATAGCGCGCAAAGCCACGCATCAGGTCGGTCCGCAGCGTGCCCGATACCGGTTTGGCATCCGCCAGCCGGCCGCGATTGGCGAGGACCGACGCGACCGCGCTGAGCACGCCGCCAAGCAGGACGATGGTGGGATCACGGGTCCACCAGGCGCCGCCGACCATCAACAGTAAGGCCGCGATGCTGCGGACGAGGACAAGCCGGGCATAGGCCGCATCGAGGAAACGGGCGCGGGCGATGGCCGCGTGATAGTCGAACCAGCCGGCGGCGATGCCGCCCGCGACCGAGACCATCAGCAGCGCCGCCGGCAGGCCGGTATCGATGCCCGCGAGCATGGACGCCGCCAGAAGCGCCGAGAGCGACAGGACGACGCCAGCGAAGAGCAGGTCGAGCGTCGCGCGGATGCCGGGGTCGCTCTCGCGGCTCTGGAGCGAATAGAACCTAACGACGGAGATCTTCAGCCAATCGAGCAGCGCCGTATTGACGAGCACGACGGTGGCGGCGCCGATGGCATAGAGCCCGAAGGCTTCCGGGCCGAGGAACAGGGCGACGAGTAGCCCAAGGACGAAATTCAGCCCGGCATTGACGATGAAGGGCAGAAGAACGGTCATCGTGCCTTCGCCACTCCGCCCCGATCTTCCGGGTTGCCACGGTCGAACCACGCGACTCAAGCCAGCCGCGCAGCCCTCTCGCGCCGGGGTAACCGGACGGGACGATATTTCCAAGGGGAAGCTGCGAAACCGCTCCCGCCCGCCCTGCTGCCACGGCATTGGGCGCTGCCATTTCCGCATCTGTACGACGATGGATTTTGCCCCTAAGGCAAGCATCATGACCTCGCCTATCCGGCTTGCCCGCGACGACGATTCCGGCCCGCTTTCCGCCCTCATCGCGGCGAGCTTCGCCGAGTATCCGGGCTGTGTCTTCGTCGAGGAAGAGCTGCCCGAATTGCGCCGGCCGGCTTCCTATTTCGCAGCCAAGGGCGGCGTGCTCTGGATCGTGGACGGGGCGGCGGGGCGCATCGCCGGCTCGCTCGGCGTCATGCCGGTATCCGGGCAGAACGCCGTCGAGCTCGCCAAGGTCTATGTCGACCCCGCCTTTCGCGGTGCCGGGCTGGCGCAGACCCTCTTCGCCAAAGCCTTGAACTTCGCAGAACAGGGCGGTTTCGCCGAAATGACGCTGTGGTCGGATACGCGCTTCAGCCGCGGCCATCGCTTCTACGAGAAGCTCGGCTTCTTGCGCTGGCCGGGCGAGCGCTACCTGGGCGATGTCTCGGAAAGCTGGGAGTACCATTTCCGCAAGCCGCTTCGCGGCGGCTGATGACGCTCTCCGTCGCTTTCCGGGCCGCGCTCGGCATCGCCCTGCTCACCGCCATGGACGGCGTGATCAAAGGCCAGATGCAGCAGCATCCCTTCATCGTGGCGCTGTTCATGCGCTTCGTGATGGGCGGCATCTGCGCGCTGATCGTGCTCGCCATCGCCCGCCCTCCCCGGCCGACGCAGACCAGCCTCATCGGCAACCTGGCGCGGATTCCGCTGGTCGTGCTGACAGCCAGCAGCTTCTTCTACTCGGTCTCGGTGCTGCCGCTGGCGGAGGCGCTGACACTCTCCTTCCTGGCGCCGGTCTTCGTCGCCCTGCTCGGCGGGCTGCTGCTCAAGGAGAAAATCGACAGGCGCATCCTGCAGGCGCTCGGCTTCGGGATCGCCGGCATGCTGGTGATGGTCTGGCCGCGGCTGCAGGGCCATGTCAGCGGCGCCGGGCTCGGCGTCGCCGCTGCACTGTTCTCGGCGGTGAGCTACGCCTTCAACCTGATCCTGCTCAGGCGCATCGCACTCAAGGAGCACCCGACCGTCATCGTCGCCTTCCAGAATGTCGGACCGGCGGTGTGCCTCGCCATTCCGGCAGCGCTCGCCTTCGTGCCGATGACCTGGACGGATCTCGCGGCTTATCTCTTCGCGGGCGCGCTCGGCGTCGCCGGTCACCTGACACTGACCTCGGCCTATGCGCGGGCCGCGGCCTCGCGGCTGGCCCCGATCGAATACACGGCGCTGATCTGGGCAAGCCTGCTCGGCTTCTTCGTCTTCGGCGAGGTGCCGCTCTACACGACTTATGCCGGCGCGCTGCTGATCGTCGCGGGAGCCATCGCCGTCAGCCGACGTTAGGGAATGCTTTCGTCGTCAGAGGCTTGAAGGCGAGCGTGGCCAGATTGATTCAACCGGCTCAGATCACGCTTCAGGTTTGGCCGGAAACACCAGGCAGGTCTCGGTGCCATGCGCGAGCAGCTTGCCACGCGCATCGACCAGCTTGCCCTCCGTCGTGATCACCGAGTTGCCGCGGTGGATCAGCTTGCCTTCGCAGCGCACCGGGCCGCTATCCGGCATGACCGGGCGGACATAGTTCAGCTTCATCTCCAGCGTGGTGTAGCCCTCGCCCGGCTTCAGCGTCGCATGGGCGGCGCAGGCCATGGCGGAATCGAGAATGGTCGCAGTCCATCCGCCATGGATCGTGCCGAGCGGATTGAAGAAGCGCGGTGACGGCGTTCCGACGAACACCACCCTGCCCTCGTCGGCCTCGGCCAGCTCGAAATCCATGGCATCGGCAAAGGGCGGTGCCGGGTTTGTGCCGGCGATGATCCCGCGCAGGAAGCTCAATCCGTCGCCCGCGACCAGTTCCTCGCGAGACACCACCCCAACCGCGCGCTTCATGCAGATCTCCATTCGTGTATCTGCACGATAGAGATGGAAACGAGCGGTGGTCAACGACCTTCGTGACGTCAACGCTCGCCGCGCGCGGCCCGGCGCAGGGCCTTGAGGCCGTCGCGGGTCTCGCGCCAGCGCTCCTCGCCGAAGCCGCCCTCGATCTTGTCCTGCGCCTCCCGCCAGTACGGAATCGCGGCCTCGATCGCGGCCCTGCCCTTCTCGGTCACCGCATAGACCGAGGCGCGTCCGCGGCATTCGACCGGCTCGACCATGCCCTCGGCCGCCAGAAGCTGGAGGTTGCGCGTCAGCGATGTCCGCTCCAGCGCGAAGCGCTCGGCCAGCTCGGTCACCGACTTCCATTGCCCGGTCGAGAGCGCCGAAAGCAGCACGAACTGAGTGATCTTGAGGCCGCTCGGGCGCATCGCCTCGTCATAGGCCCGCGTCACGGCACGCGCGGTCATGCGGACATGCAGCGCGACGCAGGAGCGGGCGATGGCGTCGAGACGGGGGTCGGGCGCGGGCGTCGTCATTCCGCCATGTTAGCGTGTTCAAGCGCTGCTGCCAGCAGGCCAGTAACGACCTGCGACACCGCATCCGCCGACGTTCACTTTATCGCGGGGTGCTTCCTTGACTCTCCCCACCCCCGCGCCTATCTCCGCTGGCATCTGTTAGCACTCTCGCTTGATGACTGCTAACAGCCTCCCCCGGGAGCCCTTCCGCGGCGCCCGAACCGAATAAGACCGAGAGGAAGACAGAACCATGAAGTTCCGTCCGTTGCATGACCGCGTCGTGGTCCGCCGCCTTGACAGCGAAGAGAAGACCAAGGGCGGCATCATCATCCCCGAGACCGCCAAGGAAAAGCCCCAGGAGGGCGAGGTCATCGCCGTCGGCTCCGGCGCGCGTGACGAGGCCGGCAAGCTCGTTGCCCTCGACGTCAAGAAGGGCGATCGCGTCCTCTTCGGCAAGTGGTCGGGCACCGAGGTCAAGATCGATGGTCAGGACCTCCTGATCATGAAGGAATCCGACATCATGGGCGTCGTCGGCTGATAGCCGCCTGACCTCTCCAGCAATTTTCCAGTTCAAGTCCAAGGAGTAGCTCTCATGGCTGCCAAAGACGTCAAATTCGGCACTGAAGCCCGCGACAAGATGCTGCGCGGCGTGGATGTCCTCGCCAATGCCGTGAAGGTCACGCTCGGTCCGAAGGGCCGCAACGTCGTGATCGAGAAGTCGTTCGGCGCTCCGCGCATCACCAAGGACGGCGTCACCGTCGCCAAGGAGATCGAGCNGGTCCGAAGGGCCGCAACGTCGTGATCGAGAAGTCGTTCGGCGCTCCGCGCATCACCAAGGACGGCGTCACCGTCGCCAAGGAGATCGAGCTTTCCGACAAGTTCGAGAACATGGGCGCCCAGATGGTCCGCGAAGTCGCTTCGCGCCAGAACGACCATGCCGGCGACGGCACCACCACCGCCACCGTTCTCGCCCAGGCGATCGTCCGTGAAGGCGCCAAGTCGGTTGCGGCCGGCATGAACCCGATGGACCTGAAGCGCGGCATCGACCTCGCCGTCGAGGCCATTGTCGCCGACCTCAAGAAGAACTCGAAGAAGGTCACCTCGAACGCGGAAGTCGCGCAGGTCGGCACCATCTCGGCCAATGGCGACTCGTCGGTCGGCGAGATGATCTCGAAGGCCATGCAGAAGGTCGGCAACGAGGGTGTCATCACCGTCGAGGAAGCCAAGACCGCCGACACCGAGCTCGACGTCGTCGAGGGCATGCAGTTCGACCGCGGCTACCTGTCGCCCTACTTCATCACCAACTCCGAGAAGATGGTCGCCGAGCTCGACGACCCCTACATCCTCGTCTTCGAGAAGAAGCTGTCCTCGCTCCAGGCGATGCTGCCGATCCTCGAGGCCGTCGTGCAGACCGGCAAGCCGCTGCTCATCATCGCCGAGGACGTCGAGGGCGAGGCCCTGGCCACGCTCGTCGTCAACAAGCTCCGTGGCGGCCTGAAGGTCGCGGCCGTCAAGGCTCCGGGCTTCGGCGATCGCCGCAAGGCCATGCTCGAGGACATCTCGATCCTCACCGCCGGCCAGATGATCTCGGAAGACCTCGGCATCAAGCTCGAGACCGTGACGCTCAACATGCTCGGCCGCGCCAAGCGCGTGCGCATCGAGAAGGAGAACACCACGATCATCGACGGCGCCGGCAAGAAGAAGGACATCGAGGCTCGCGTCGGCCAGATCAAGGCCCAGATCGAGGAGACCTCCTCGGACTACGACCGTGAGAAGCTCCAGGAGCGTCTGGCCAAGCTCGCCGGCGGCGTCGCGGTCATCCGCGTCGGCGGCGCGACCGAGGTCGAGGTCAAGGAGAAGAAGGATCGCGTCGACGATGCTCTGAACGCCACCCGCGCTGCGGTGGAAGAAGGCATCCTGCCGGGCGGCGGCGTCGCCCTCCTGCGCGCCCTGTCCTCGGTCAAGGGCATCAAGACCCAGAACGACGACCAGAAGACCGGCGTCGAGATCGTCCGCAAGGCGATCGCCGCTCCGGCCCGCCAGATCGTCGAGAACGCCGGTGATGACGGCGCGGTCGTGGTCGGCAAGCTGCTGGAGTCGAAGGACTACACCTACGGCTACAACGCCCAGACCGGCGAGTACGGCGATCTGGTCAAGGCCGGCATCATCGACCCGACCAAGGTCGTCCGCACGGCGATCCAGGACGCGGCTTCGATCGCGGGCCTGCTGATCACCACCGAGGCGATGGTCGCCGACCTGCCGAAGAAGGACGCCCCGATGCCCCCGATGGGCGGCGGCGGCATGGGCGGCATGGACTTCTGATCCAGCCTCTTATCAAGCCTATGGAAGGCCCGGCGCAAGCCGGGCCTTTTTCGTTGGGCGATGATGCAGCTCCCTAAGCCGCCGCGTGCGCCATGCGTTCACGGCGCCCCGTTGATCCGCCTCTGCCATGCCGCCGCCATGTCTCCTCGCCTATAAAAGCGGCAAGCGCGCCGGATTCTGACGCGCCTAATGGCAATCATCGGAGAGGCCCATGAAAACCTCCACATTCCTCACCGGCGTCGCATTCGCCGCGACGCTGCTCGCGTCCCAAATGGCGCGCGCCGACATCACCATCGGCCTCGTCGCGCCGCTGACCGGCCCGGTCGCCGCCTATGGCGACCAGGTCAAGAACGGCGCCCAGACCGCCGTCGACGTGATCAACAAGGCCGGCGGCGTGCTCGGCGAGAAGCTGGTGCTGAAGCTTGCCGACGATGCCGGCGATCCGAAGCAGGGCGTCTCCGCTGCCAACCTGCTGGTCGGCGACAAGGTCAAGTTCGTGGTCGGCCCGGTGACCTCCGGCGTCGCCATGGCGGTCTCGGACGTGTTCTCGGAGAGCGGCGTGCTGATGGTGACGCCGACCGCGACCTCGCCGGCGCTGACGACGCGCGGCCTGACCAATGTCTTCCGCACCTGCGGCCGCGACGACCAGCAGGCCGACATCGCCGCGACCTATGTCCTGAAGAACCTGAAGGACAAGAAGATCGCGATCGTCCATGACAAGGGCACCTACGGCAAGGGCCTGGCCGATGCCTTCCAGAAGGGCATCAATGCCGGCGGGCTCAAGGAAGTGGCGGCGCTGACCGTCAATCCCGGCGACAAGGATCTCTCGGCCGTGGTGACGCGCCTGAAGGCAGCCAATGTCGACCTGATCTATTTCGGCGGCTATCACCCCGAGGGCGGCCTGCTCACCCGCCAGCTCGCCGATGCCGGCGTCAAGGCAACGATCATCGGCGGCGAGGGCCTGTCCAATACTGAATACGCGGCGATCGGCGGCGACCATGCCACCGGCACGCTCTTCACCAACGCGACCGACGCGCTGAAGAACCCCGACTCGGCGCAGGCCGTCGCAGCGCTGAAGGAGAAGGGCATCCCGCCCGAGGCCTTCACGCTCAACGCCTATGCCGCCGTCGAAGTGCTCAAGGCCGCGATCGAGAAGGCCGGCAAGCCGGGCGACGCCAACGGCTCGGCCAAGGCCCTGCAGTCCGGCATGCCGGTCAAGACCGCGATCGGCACGCTGACCTATGGCAAGACCGGCGACCTGAGCTCGCCGAGCTTCTCGATGTACAAGTGGGACGCCGGCAAGATCGTCGCCGCGCAGTAATCGGCCGGCGGCCAAGCCGCCTGCCCCCGCCACTTCACGCCCCGGACGAGCCCCGCTCGTCCGGGGCGTTTCGTTTAGAGCACAGCGGCTCATCGGCGCCTCGCCATCACCTCTCCTCCAGATGACAATTTGCTCATCCGGGCGCGTCGCCATTGAAAGGCCACTCCCGCTGCGACATGGTCCGAATCGTGGCTTTCACCATCTCCCGCCAGGATTTCCTTCCATGCGCTTGCTGAGCATTCTCGTCGCCCTGTTGGCGGCCGCCACGCTGGTCGTCGGGCAACAGGCCGGATCGGCCGGCGTAATCGGCATGGGCGTCGTCGGCCTGCTGCTGGCGGTGGTGACTTTCCGCTCGCCGGCCCTGCCCTTCTTCCTGCGGATTTTCTCCAGCGTCTTTGCGATCGAGTACCTCGTGTTCGGTGCATCCGCGATCGCGGCGCAATTCGGCTGGTGGCCGACAGCACTCGGCATTCCGCCGATTCCGACCAGCCTGCCGACGACGGTCGGCGTCTTCGCGATTCTGATCTTCGCGATCTCCTTCGTGCCGGTGATCGCGAAGATCGCGCGACTGGCCTCGCCCTATTTCGAATCCGACGAGACCACGACAGCCAATCTCTGGCCGATCGGGCCGTTCAAGATCCGGCTCGGCACGCTGGCGGTCTCGCTCTTCGTCTTCCTGATCGTGCTGAACCAGGTGCAGGTCGGCATCTCGCTCCGAATCTCTTTCTTCAGCCGCGACATGTTCGATGCGCTCCAGAACAAGGATGCGCCGTCGTTCTGGTACCAGATCTTCTGGGTCTTTGTTCCTTGGGCGGCGATCTGGGTCGTCTCGAACCTGATCGAGCTGTTCGCCAACTATACGATCCTGATCCGCTGGCGGCAGTTCATGGCGAACGCCTACACGAAGGCCTGGCTCGACCATGCCACGCATTACCGCATCGCGCTGGCCGGCACCGTCGACAACCCCGACCAGCGTATCGCCGAAGACACGCGCTCCTTCGTCAACTCGACCTATAATTTCGCACTGCCCCTGCTCTCGCAGGTCTCGACGCTGGTCTCGTTCTCGATCATCCTCTGGAACATCCCCGTCGCCTTCACCCTGCCGGGCACCTCCTTCGCAGTGCCGGGGTATATTTTCTGGGTGGCGTTCTTCTATGCGGCGGCGGCGACCTGGCTGACCCACATCATCGGCCGCCCCCTGATCCGCCTCGAATTCGAGCAGGAGAAGCGCGAGGCGAATTTCCGCTTCGCGCTGGCACGCCTGCGCGAGTATTCCGAGCAGATCGCGCTGATGGTCGGCGAGCCGACCGAGCGCGGCCATCTCGCCCAACGCTTCCGCGACATCGTCGAGAACTTCTATCGGCTGGTCTGGCGCCGGCTGAAACTCACGGCCTTCACCTTCTCCTACAACCAGGCCAGCGTGGTCGTCCCGACCATCATCCTGGCACCGTATTTCTTCGCCGGCACAATCACGCTCGGCATCCTGCAACAGGTCTCGGGCGCCTTCGACCGGGTGCAGACGGCGCTGTCCTTCATCATCAACAGCTACTCCTCGATCGCCCAGTATCTTGCCGCCATCAGCCGTCTGACGACCTTCGAGCAGGCCGTCGCCGAGGCGAAGCACGGCACGATCAGCGAGGAGGCACTTGGCCGCGAGACCTCGCGCGACGAGAGCCTGCATATCCGCGACGCCACGCTCCTCCTGCCGAACGGCAAGCCGATCGTGAAGCTCGGCGCGCTCGATCTCGGGAAGACGCGCTCGACGCTGCTGATCGGCCCGTCCGGCTCGGGCAAGTCGACGCTGTTCCGCGCCATCGCCGGCATCTGGCCCTTCGGCGACGGCAAGGTCGGCATTCCCACGGACGCCCGGATCATGCTGCTGCCGCAGCGGCCCTATCTGCCGCAGGGCTCGCTCCGTGCAGCTCTCGCCTATCCGGCAGAGGAAGGCGCCTATGACGATGCCGCGACCCGCGCCGCGATGGAGAAGGTCAAGCTCGGCCATCTCGCCGAGAAGCTCGATGAGGTCGATCTGTGGGGGCAGCGGCTCTCGGGCGGCGAGCAGCAGCGGCTGGCCGTCGCGCGCGCGCTCCTGAGCAAGCCGGACTGGCTCTTCCTGGACGAGGCGACCGCCTCGCTCGACGAGAAGCTGGAAGGCGAGATCTACGCGACGATCGACCGCGAACTGCCGCAGGCGCGCATCGTCTCGATCGGCCACCGCGCGACACTGCGCGCCATGCATGATGCCATCGTCACCATGGAGCCCAATGCCGACGGCACCTTCACGCCGACGCCGACCGCGAAATCGCCGGCGGCCTGAGGCAGCCGGCTCCATTTAGCCCCGCAACGAAAAAGGGTCGCTCTCGCGACCCTTTTTTATCCGCCTGCGGCGCTGTTCCGGCGACGGCAGGGCCCGTCAGAGGGAGCGGCTGAGGGTCAATTCCCCGGCTCCACCCTTCAGGACGAGGCGGCCATTGACGATGTCCCATTTCTGGGCCGCACGCAGCGCGATCAGGAACGCCTTCTCGAAATCGAGCAGGCCCTTGTCGCAACTGCGCTTTGTAATCGCGATCGGACCGACCGCGAGCCCCTGCTGGCGCAGCGGATAGGCGGAGGCCGAGAAGGTGTTGCAGCCCCCGAAGCCGGTGCCGCGCAGGTTCTGGTCGATCATCAGGGTGGCGCGCCGATCCTGGACCGGCTTGCCGTTCAGCGCCACGACGCTCCAGCTCGCGCCCAGCGGAAAGGTCTTCTCCTGCTGCGGCATCGGGGTCGGCGTGCCGCCGCCCGCTCTTTCTTCGGGCGACATCAGCGCCCCACGCCGCTGCGCCGCCGCTTCACCCGGCATCAGCATCGGTACGGCCAGTGCCGCAAGAACGGCCGCAAGGCCAAGGCGTCGGATCATGATCGTCTTACCCGCATTCACTCGCACGGCAACGCGATGTGCCGCCAAACCGGTTAACACGCCTAGAGGCCAATTGGTTCGGGATCAAGGCTGAACCGCGTGCGATCCCGTCATTCCGATGCTGCCGCGCAGCATCAGATGCGAGCGTTCAAGCGCTCCAGCAACCGGTTCGCACGGCGGAAGACATAGGCCGGAGCACTGACGGTGATATCGTCGGCGCCGAGCCCGTCGAGATGCTCGACCAATGCGAAGACCGCCTTGTCCGGGCAATGCAGCGTCAACGGCGTGCCCGCAGCCGGCATGCCGAACGGCAGGCGGGCGCCGAAGCGCTCTTCCAGCACAGCCAGTGCGTCCGGGGCGAGATCCAGCCGGGCGCGGACCTCGCGGAGCGTACGCCCCTCCTCCTCCGCCGCGATGCGCGACAGGATGGTCTTGGCCGCAGCCTTCGCCCGCTCGCCCCAGGGCGCCTGCATCGAAGCGACGAGATTGGCTTCGGAGGCCAGCATCACGCCGTCGTCGAGCACCTTCAGCGCATTGGCGGAGAGCGTAGCCCCGGTCGTGGTGATATCGACCACGATCTCGGCAGTGCCGGCGGCCGGCGCGCCCTCGGTCGCGCCGAGGCTTTCGACGATTCGATAGTCGGCGAGGCCGTGCTGCGCGAAGAAGCGGCGGGTCAGGTTCACGTATTTCGTCGCGACGCGCAGCTTCTTGCCATGGCGTGCCCGCATCGCCGACGCGACATCGTCGAGATCGGCCATGTTGCGCACGTCGATCCAGGCCTGTGGCACGGCGACGACGACATTGGCGTGGCCAAAGCCGAGCGGGGTCAGCATCTCGACCGCGGCATCGGCGTCCGAAAGCTGCTCGCGGACGAGGTCCTCGCCGGTGATGCCGATATGGGCGGCGCCGGAGGAGAGCTGTGCGACGATCTCGGAGGCCGAGAGGAAGGCGACTTCGGCGCCATCGACGCCGGCGATGGCGCCGCGATAGTCGCGCTCGCCGCGCGACTTGACGAATTTCAGCCCGGCCCGGCCGAAGAAGGCGGTGGCATTCTCCTGCAGCCGGCCCTTCGAGGGCACGGCGAGGACGAGCGGGGCGTCGTTGTCCGGCATCTGGCTCATGCGGCGTCTCCCGTCAGGCGGTCGAGCCAGAGCGAGGCGCCGACAGCGGGACACGGCCGTTTCGCGCCGAGGCGCCCGAGGACGTTGTCATAGCGGCCGCCGCCGGCAACAGGCTTCCCGTCGCCGCGGGCCGTGTCGTGAAGCTCGAAGATGAAGCCGGTGTAGTAGTCGAGATTGCGGGCGAAGCCGGCCGAGAAGCGGATCGCGCCGATATCGACACCACGCGCGGCGAGGAAGCCGGTGCGCTCGTCGAAGGCATCGAGTTGGCGGCCGATATCGAGCGAGGCCTGGTCGGCGAGTGCGCGCAGCGAGGCCGAGGCCGCATCGGGATCGCCGCAGACGGCGAGTACCTGCGCCAGCAGCGCCTTGACGTCGCCATTGACCGGGTTCTCCCGCTCGGCGGCACGCGCCAGGAAGCGCTCGGCGATATCGGCGGCGGATCGCCCACCGACAGTGGAAATGCCGGCGATCGAGAGCACATCCTCGACGAAGGCGCGGGCGGCCTTGGGGTCCTGCCCCTCGAGCGCCTTGAGAAGGCCGGCATGGGCCGCATCGCCATCGGCTGCGGGCGGATCGAGCGCGTCGACCGCATCCGCGCCCTTGCCCTGCACCACGGCGCGGACCAGCCGTCGGCGAGCGCCCTGCGGCACGGCGAGCCCGTCAAGCAGCGCGCCGAGCACGGCGACATCGCCCATGACGATACGCGGTTCGCTAAGGCCGAGCATGGCGGTCGCATCGATGGTCAACGCCATGATCTCTGCATCTGCGGCGGTGAAATCGTCACGGCCGAAGGATTCGAGGCCGGCCTGCAGGAATTCGCCGGGCTCGCCGGAGCGCATCCGGAAGACCGGACCGGCATAGGCATAGGCCGCCGGCTCGGTCTTGCCCGAGGCGATGTGATCGAGCGCGACGGGGATGGTGTATTCCGGGCGCAGGCACCAGTCGCGGCCATCGGCATCCTGCGTCATGAAGATGCGGCGGCGGATATCCTCGCCGGAGAGATCGAGGAAGAATTCCGCCGGCTGCAGGATCGCCGGCTCGGCATGGGCGTAACCCTCGCCGGCGAAGAGCGCGATCACGGTCTCGATGCTGGCGCGGCTTGCGGGCACGGCTCGTCCTGTCCTGTTGCGAGCGCCGCGCCGGATTTCAGCATCGGATTGCTCCGAAAAGTGGGCCCCACTTTTCGGTCCGATGCTCTAGCAGCGATGCGACGCATTTTCGAGGGATTTGAGGGAAATGGGTGAACGGGAATCGAAGGGCTAAGCGGGCCCCTCTCTTGCTGGGGGAGGGTTTCCGGCGCCTTACGAATGTCGCGCCAGCACCCGCTTCACGCCCTCGACCAGTTCCGCGACCGGCACGGCGAACTGGGCCTCGGCCTGCTTGGCCTTGTGCTCGGCGGAATCCTTGACGTCGCGGCTCGCCGCAGCGAGCTCTGCACCGAGGATCAGGTCCTTGATGACGACGGTCCCGGCCTCGCGCTCCGACGAGCCCTGAATGATAGCGCAGATGGCGCCGCGCCGGTCGGCATATTTCATCTGGGCGTTGAAGCCGGAGCTACCCAGATAGAGATCGGCACGCAGCAGCGGCTTGCCGTCCGCATCCTTGGCCTGACGGAGCGCGGAAACCATAGCCTGATAGCCCGGCATGAATTCCGGCGACTTGTTGTCCATCGCGGTGACGACGACGAGCGGCAGCTCGTTGCGACTGTCGACGATCGGCGACTTCACCGCCTTCAACGCCGAGAAGAGCCGGGAGACGCCGATCGAGAAACCGGTTGCCGGCACAGGCTCGGGCCGGAAGCGACCGACGAGGCCGTCATAGCGACCGCCGCCGGCGACCGAGCCGAAGCGCACCACCTGCCCGTCCTCATTGGTGACCGGGAAGGTCAGCTCCACCTCGTAGACCGGGCCGGTGTAGTATTCGAGGCCGCGGACGACGGAGGGGTCGATGCGGATGCGATCGGGGCCGTAGCCTGACTTCGTCGCCAGTTCGGCGATCGCCTCCAAATCACGGAAACCTTCATAGCTTTCCACATTCGCATTCTGATCGACGCCGAACTGATGGAACAGCGCCACTAAGTATCCCAACGCGATAGCGTTCTCATACCCAAAGCGTTCAATCGATCTAGCTGCGCTCGGGGGCGGATCATTCTCCAATTCCGCTCGCGAGATGCGAGTAAATACAGGTTGATCTGGGTGCTCCCCAGCAATCGCAATGGCCACCTCATTTTCAGATGAAGATAGCTGAAGAAGCGGGTCCCATTGCCGAACCTGCTCAGGCGTCAGGCCCGCGCCCTTTGTGTAGTCGCCGCTCTCATCAAGCCGACCTTGACCAAGCAACAACCTGACCCCGTCTGCCCCGAGCTTGTCGAGCTTGTCGATTGCACGCAAGACCGCCAATCTAACAGGTGCATGCTGCGGTTCTCCGAAGCCTTGCAAACGCAACAAACCGTCAAAAATCTTGCGGTTGTTGACCTTCACGACATAGTCGCCGCGCTTGATGCCGAGCTTCTCCATCGTGTCGGCGGCGAGCATGCAGATCTCCGCATCCCCCGCGACGGTCCCCGAACCGACGATATCGGCGTCGAACTGCATGAACTGGCGGAAGCGGCCGGGCCCCGGCTTCTCGTTGCGGAAGACATAGCCGACGCGATAGCTGCGATAGGGCTTCGGCAGCGCGTCGAAATTCTCGGCGACATAGCGGGCGAGCGGCGCCGTCAGGTCGTAGCGCAGCGAGAGCCACTGCTCGTCATCGTCCTGGAAGGAGAAGACGCCCTCGTTCGGCCGGTCCTGATCCGGCAGGAACTTGCCGAGCGCATCGGTGTATTCGACGAAGGGCGTCTCGACGGGATCGAAGCCATAGACCGAGAAGCTCTCGCGGATGACGGAGAGCATGCGCTCGGTGGCGGCGACATCGGCCGGACCACGATCGACGAAGCCGCGCGGCTGGCGGGCCTTCAGCTTGGCAGGGGCGGTCTTGTCGGCGGACATGGGCGAACTCGACGTGATGGATTTCGTGTATACGAAAAGGGCTGGTTGGCGGGTTAGACCGTACGGACGCCAGGGGCAAGCAGAGCCTCAGCAAAGGACATCAGGATGCGGTGGTTCAAAGCCCTTCTCACCCTTCTGACAGTCGGCTTCGTACTGTCGGCTTGCAGCCCGAGCGAAACGGATCAGCGCAAGGCCTTCATCGGCTTCCTGCAGAACGACGTGCTGAGCCAGAAGAGCATGCGCGTGCCCCGGCCCGACGCCGAGAAGCAGAAAAGCTTCGGGGATTACGCCAGGGCCTATGCCATCATTACCGATTTCCATGGCCGGATGGACGAATCCGTCGCCAAGCCGATGCAGGAGACGCTGGCCAAGGCGATGCCGCGCTCGATCGCCGAGGTGGTGGAGCGCAGGGCCGACATCGCCACGGTCAGGGCCGGCTTCGCCAGGATGAAGGATGCGCTGGAGCAATCGGTGGCGAAGGCCGAGCAGGACAAGGCGGCGCTGAAGCTGCCGTACGATCTGGCGCCCGTCTATGCGGCCGCCTTCGACAAGCTGGTGACCAAGCCGGTCGCGGTGTTCCGCGACATCTTCCCGACCACAGACGATGCCTTCGCCGCCATTCTCGGCGTCGCCGACCTGATCGAGACGAACCGCGCCAAGGTCGCATTCAGCGGCTCGCAGATCCAGGTCAAGGACCCCGCGTTGCAAACCAGGCTTCAGCAGGCGCTCAACAGCATGAACGGCAAGCAGAGCGCCATGGCTGCGGCCCAGCAGAAGCTGCGGCAGCTCGCCTATGGCGGCTGACGCCGTCGGCTCCCGGCCGGTCGACCGTCAGACCGAAGCCCCGATCCCCGCCCGCGCCAGCTTCTCCGGCAGCGGTCCACCGGTCGCCCAGTCGAGCAGCTCGACCGTGTGAACCACCGGCGTGGTGGCGCCCTTGTCGGCAAAGCCTTTCGCGAGCTGGGTCATGCAGCCGATATTGCCTGTGGCGACCAGCATCGGCTTGGTGCGCTCGATATTGCCGATCTTGCGCTCGCGCAGCTTCCCGGCGATCTCGGGCTGGAGGATGTTGTAGACGCCGGCCGAGCCGCAGCAGATATGGCCCTCTGGCACCTCCTTGACCTTGAAGCCGGCGCCCGACAACAGGCGCTTCGGCCCGTCCTTGAGCTGCTGGCCATGCTGCATCGAGCAGGCCGAGTGATAGGCGATCGGCATCGCGACATCGCGAATGGCAGCAAGTTCCAATGTCTCCAGGAACTCGGTCACGTCCTTCGCCAGCGCGGAAACCTTCGCCGCCTTCTCGGCATAGGCGGGCTCGTTGCGGAACATGAAGCCGTAATCCTTGATCGTCGTGCCACAGCCGGAGGCCGTGATCAGGATCGCGTCGAGCCCCTCGCCGCCGACCTCCGCCATCCAGGCGTCGATATTGCCGCGAGCGAAGGCGAGAGCATCGTGCTCCTGCCCCATATGGTGGACGAGCGCACCGCAGCAGCCCTCCCCTTTCGGCAGCACGACCTCGACGCCATGGCGGTTGAGCAGGCGGATCGTCGCCTCGTTGATCGCGGGATCAAGCACCGGCTGGGCGCAGCCGGAGAGCAAGGCGACGCGGCGCTTGCGCTCGACCGGCGGCGGGAAGTTCTGCGGGCCTTCCATGGCGGAGCGTGTCGGCAGGCGTGCCGGCGCCAGAGCCAGCATAGACTTCAGGCGCGAGCCGACGACCGGGATGACGCCGAGCACCGGCGCCAGTGGCTTGCCGATCAGCGCCATCAGCATCGCAGCGCGGAAACGGCCGGGATAGGGCAGGATCGCCGCCAGCACCTTACGCAGCAGACGGTCGTGCCAAGAGCGGGTGTAGGTTTCCTCAATATGGGCGCGGGCGTGGTCGACGAGGTGCATGTAGTTCACGCCGGAGGGGCAGGTCGACATGCAGGAGAGGCAGGAGAGACAGCGGTCGACATGCTTCACCACCTCTTCGGTGGCGGGCTTGCCGTTCTCCAGCATGTCCTTGATCAGGTAGATGCGGCCGCGCGGGGAATCGAGCTCATCGCCGAGCAGCAGATAGGTCGGGCAGGTCGCGGTGCAGAAGCCGCAATGCACGCAGGTGCGCAGGATCTTCTCCGAAGCCGGCATGCGCGGGTCGGAAGCAAGGCGCTCGGGTGTGAAGTTCGTTTGCATGGCGCGTCAGGCTCCACCCTGCCAGGCTTTGATCCAGTCCATCGGCCAGAGCAGCATGATGACGTTGAGGGTGAGGTTGTCGCGGATCAGCCAGCCGACGATGAGCTCCATCGCCAATGCGCTCGTCACCGTCAGCCAGACAGGCGCGAGCCGGGCGATCAGGAAACCCAGCACCATCGAGAGGATGTCGCTGACCGAGTTCAGGACGCTGTCGCCGTAATAGTCGAGTGAGATCGTCGCCGAGCGGTAATGCTCGATCACGCCATTGGTGTTCTCGGCGATCTCCCAAGCACCTTCGAGCAGGATCGAGAGAAGGAGCGCCAGGCCGAACGAGATCGGCAGGCCGGTGAGGCGACGGATCAACCAGAACAGGCCGTAGAACAGGAAGCCGTGGATGATGTGCGAGAAGGTGTACCAGTCGGCGATATGCTGGGAGTTCTCGGAGGAGACCACCGTGCCCTGCCAGAACTTGATCGTCCCGCATTTGCAGATCGGCTCGCGGCCCATCCAGAGCAGGGTCGCGGCAACACCCGCGATCAGCAGCGCGGCGACAAGCACGAGTGCCAGAGGGCCAAGCCGGTTAGGCGCCCAGCTTGCGCGGCTACCGCGGGTTTCGGCGGAAAGCGTATCAGCGAGCGTCATCAGATCCCCGCATAGATCCGGCCGGGCTCGAAAATGCCGGCGGGATCGAAACTCTTCTTGATACCGGCCGTGACACGCATCAGCGGCTCGGCCAGGGGCTGGAACACGTCGACGGCGGCGCGGATCGCGTCGGGCGCGCGGACCAGCGTGGCATGGCCGCCGAGCGGCCTCAGCGCGGCGCGGATCGCCGCGGCGCCGGCATCGCCATCGGCGGGAACCGCGAGCCAGACCAGCCCGCCGCCCCAGTCGTAGAAGCAGCGCCCGCCCGGGACCATGCGCGCGATCGCGGCGGCGGCCTTCGGGCCGTTGGTCGGGGCGAGCGAGAGCCGCCAGACCGCCTCATCGCTTCCGGCGAAGAAGGCGGCGTCGCGGATATCGCGCCAGAGCTCGGTAGGTGCCGTTCCTTCCAGGCGCTCCGGCACGCCGTATTCGCCGAGCAGCAAGGCGAGCTCACTGGCGCGATACTCGATCGAGTCCGAGAAATTCTCCAGCCGGAGCACGGTCCGGGCTTCTTCGCCGGCGATCCCGGCCGGAAGATGCGCCGCCGCCATCGGCTCGAAGGGCGAGCCCAGAGCCTTGCACAAGAGCGCAACGCCGTCGCTGTCCGACAGGCCGCTCCATTGCAGCGTGACGATGCGCTCCGGTCGCGGCAGCACGCGGAAGGTCACCTCGGTGAGGAAGCCGAGCGTGCCATGGCTGCCGCTGAGGAGCTTTACCAGGTCGAGCCCGGTGACGTTCTTCATCACGCGCCCGCCGGACTTGATCATCTCGCCACGGCCATTGACCAATCTGACGCCGATCAGGGAATCGCGGGCGGCGCCGGCGTTGATCCGGCGCGGGCCGGAGATGTTGCAGGCGGCGACGGCGCCGATCGTCGGCTCGCCCTCGCTGCCATAGAGGGCGCGGTGGTCCATCGGCTCGAAGGGCAGCATCTGGCCGCGCTCAGTGAGCGTCTGTCGCACCAGCGCGAGCGGCGTGCCGGCGCGGGCGGCGATGACCATCTCGGCGGGTTCGTAGAGGGTGATGCCGGTCAAGCCCGCGCTGGAGAGCGTGCTCGCCGCCTGTGCGGGGCGCCCCAGGCCAGAGCGCGTGCCGCCGCCACGCAAGGTAAGCGGGGTAGCGCTGTCGACGACCGATTTCACGACGGCGCAGGCCTGCGCCTCGGTGGTGGGAGTATGGATGATCATGCTTCACCCTTTGTCATTCCGGGGCTTCGCGCAGCGAAGAACCCGGAACCCACGACTGGGTAAATCCTCTTATGCCAACCCTTCATAGAGATCCGCCCATTCGGGATTCATGTCCTCGATCAAATTGATCTTCCACGCGCGACGCCACTTCTTCAGCACCTTTTCCCGGTCGATGGCATCGTGAACCCATTCGAACTCTTCATACCAGACGAGGCGATCGACATCGTATCGGGATGCAAAGCCGATCCTCTGCTTCGCCTTGTGTTCATGAACGCGTCTCGCGAGATCATTGGTGACGCCCAGATAGAGCGTACCGTCCTTCTTTCGGGCGAGGAGGTAGACGAAATACGGCATCTCTCTCACCCAGTCGTGGGTTCCGGGTTCTCGCTGCGCGAGCCCCGGAATGACAAAGCTTAGGCCGCCACCCTGCCTTCCAGCGGGAACACCTTCGCCGGGTTGAGCAGCCAGCGCTCGTCGAACACTGCCCTGACCCGCATCTGCTGGGCGAGGTCTTCCGGGTTGAACTGGAAGGTCATCAGGTCGCGCTTCTCGATCCCGACGCCGTGCTCGCCGGTCAGGCAGCCACCGACCTCGACGCAGAGCTTGAGGATGTCCATGCCGGCATCCTCGGCCTTCTGCGCCTCGATCGGATCATTGCAGTTGTAGAGAATCAGCGGGTGGAGATTGCCGTCGCCGGCATGGAAGACATTGGCGACGCGAAGCCCATAGCCCTTCACGATCTCGCCCATGCGCCGGAGCACATAGGGCAATTGCCCGGTCGGGATCGTGCCGTCCATGCAGATGTAGTCGGCAATGCGGCCGGTGGCACCGAAGGCCGACTTGCGGCCCTTCCAGATCGCCGCCGCCTCCATCGCCGATTTCGATTCCTTGACGGTCGAGACGCCGTGCTCCCGGGCGATCGCGACGATGCGGGCGAGCTGGGCGTCCATCTCGTCGTCGGAACCCTCGACCTCGATGATCAGCAGCGCCTCGACATCCATCGGATAGCCGGCCTTGGCGAAGGCCTCGCAGATCTCGATCGCCGGCTTGTCCATGAACTCCATCGCGACCGGGATGATGCCGGCGCCGATGATGGCGGCGACGGCCGAGCCCGCCTGCTCGCTGGTCGGGAAGCCGAACAGCACCGGGCGCGCGCCCTCGGCCGTGCGCAGGATGCGAACAGTCGCCTCGGTGATGATGCCGAGCTGGCCTTCCGAGCCGTTGATCAGGCCGAGCAGGTCGTAGCCCGGCGAATCGAGATGGGCGCCGCCAATTTCAACGATCGAGCCGTCGAGCATCACCATGGTCACGCCGAGGACGTTGTTGGTGGTGACGCCGTATTTCAGGCAATGGGCGCCGCCCGAATTCATGCCGATATTGCCGCCGATCGAGCAGGCGAGCTGCGAGGACGGGTCCGGCGCGTAGAAGAAGCCCTCGGCCGAGACCGCGCCGGTGACCGCGAGATTGGTCACGCCGGCCTCGACCCGTGCTACCCGGTTGGCATAGTCGATCTCGAGGATGCGGTTCATCTTGGAGACGCCGATGACCACCGCGTCCTCCTGCGGGATCGCGCCGCCGGCAAGCGAAGTGCCGGAGCCGCGCGGCACGACCGGCACGCCCTCCTCCCGGCAATAGCGCAGCACGGCCGCGACCTCCCGCGTCGTCGAAGGCAGGACGACGGCGAGCGGCATCCGGCGATAGGCGGTCAGCGCATCGGTCTCATAGGGACGGCGCTCGTCGTCGCTGGTGATCAGCGCCTGCGGCGGGACCAGCCGCGCGAGGCCGGCGATGATCGATTCGCGACGGGCGAGAATGCCGGCATCCGGCACCGGAAAGGCTATCGCGCTCATCTCTCCCCTCCGATTTCGGCGACTCGCCGCACGCTACCCACGGCCTTCTCTGCGTGGCAGATTAGATCAATTCAATGGCACTTGCAGTGCGGCCAAAGCCAGCCATTATTTCCAGATTGGAAAAGGTGACGTGGCGATGGACCGGTTCGGCGATCTCGACGTGTTCGCACATGTGGTGACGACCAAGAGCATGTCGGCGGCCGGCCGGCAGCTCAACCTGTCGCCAGCCGTAATCTCGAAGCGCATACGCCGGCTGGAGGAGCGGCTCGGCGTGCGTCTGCTCCAGCGCACGACGCGGCAGCTCGCCCTCACCGAGGCCGGTCAAGGCTTCTACGAGCGCGTCGTCTCGATCCTGTCCTCGATCGAGGAAGCCGAGTCCTGGGTGTCGAGCGGCGCCGGGCAGGTGCGCGGCACGCTGCGCGTCTCGGCGCCGACCTCCTTCGGCCGGATGCATGTCGCGCCGCATCTGAAGCGCTTCCTCGACGCCAACCCGCTGGTGACGGTCGAGCTCGTGCTCAGCGACGCCTTCGTCGACGTCGTCGGCGAGGGTTTCGATCTCGCGATCCGCATCGCGGACCTGCAGGATTCGAGCCTCGTCGCCAAGCGCCTTGCCCGCAACCATCGGGTACTCTGCGCGACGCCACGCTACTTAGCGGAGCATGGGACCCCGAGCGACATCGCCGACCTGTCGCGCCATACCCTGATCGCCCATAACGCCGACCATTGGCGGCTCGACGGCCCGGAAGGCCCGGTTTCGGTCCGTGTCAACGGCCCGCTCCGGACCAATTCGAGCGAGGTCGTGCGCGAGGCGCTGCTCGGCGGCGTCGGCATCGCCCTGCGCTCGACCTGGGATGTCGGGCCGGAGCTCAAGTCGGGCGCGTTGCAGCGGGTGCTGCCGGCCTATGCGGTGGGCTCGCGCGTCGCAGTCTACGCGGTCTACCCGAGCCGCCGGCACATGGAGCAGAAGGTGCGTGCCTTTGTCGATTATCTCGGCGAGCTTTACGGCGCCACGCCGTATTGGGATGCGGGGCTTGTGCTCTAGGGCATTGCCGCACGCGCTGCCGGCGGAGATGCTTCACCTGAGGCTTCTGGGAGGTTTGCATGTTCGGTCAGCTCGAAGGTACGGGGGTTTCGGTCCTCGATCCGCGTTTCCATCGCGTCGTTCCAGGCTCAGCGCGGGTCGAGCGGCTCTGGACCGGCGCGCGCTGGTCCGAGGGGCCGGCCTGGTTCCCGGCCCATAACACGCTGATCTGGTCGGATATCCCGAACGACCGCATGCTGCGTTACGACGCGCTGAGCGGCCAGGTCGGCACCTTTCGCCAGCCGGCGCGCAACTCCAACGGCAACACGGTCGATGCGCAAGGCCGGCTGATCACCTGCGAGCATGGCGGGCGGCAAGTGACGCGCACCGAGCATGACGGCTCGATCACCGTGCTCGCCAGCCACTTCGGCGGCAGGCGCCTGAACTCGCCCAACGACGCCGTGGTGAAGTCGGATGGCTCGATCTGGTTCACCGATCCCGATTACGGCATCCTCAGCGACTACGAGGGCGACAAGTCGCCCAGCGAGATCGGCGCCTGCCATGTCTACCGGATCGATGGACGGACCGGCGAGATCGCCGTCGTCGCCGATGATTTCGTCAAGCCCAACGGCCTCGCCTTCTCGCCGGACGAGAGCATCCTCTACATTGCCGATACCGGCGGAAGCCATGATCCCGAGAACGGGCCGCGGCATATCCGGGCCGTCACCGTCGAGGCCGATGGCGAGACGCTCGGTGCCTCGAGGGTCTTCGCCACCTGCACGAACGGGCTGTTCGACGGCTTCCGCCTCGATATCGAGGGCCGGATCTGGACCAGCGCCGCCGACGGCGTCCACATCTACCACCCGGACGGCACGCTGATCGGCAAGGTCCATATTCCGGAGATCACCGCGAATGTCTGCTGGGGCGGACCGAAGCTCAACCGCCTGTTCATCTGCGGCACGACCTCGCTTTACTCCGTGATGACGCACACGAACGGAGCGGTGCGGCCGGCCTAGGATGCCGCGTCAGACATCCTGCCCGACATAGCTGGCGACATCGCTCATACGCTTCCGCGTACGCCAGTAGATGTCCTCCATCAGGAGATGGGCGAATTCGCCGTTGCGGCCGATGCTGTAGAGGCCGTGGACGCCGGTGCTCTCGACGAAATCCTGGCGGCGCTGCTCATAGCGCGAGAGATAAACGGGATAGGCGAAGGGCGTTTTCAGCATGCCGCCGGCGCCGATATAGCGCTCGCGCAGATGCGGATAGATGCGGCAGAGACCGTCGAGGCAGGCCTCTGCCAGCTTATCGTCCGACATCGTCCACCAGGCATCGCCGACCTCGCAGCCGATGTCGAAGGTCAGTTGCGTGCGCCCTTCCGGCGCGAGCCAGGGCATGGAGAACGGCGCCTCGGTGATGCGGAAGAAGGGCTGCGAGCGATCCGGCACCCAGAGCATCGTGTCGGGCAGGAGGTTGCGGCCCTCGAAGCGCAGGTTGACGAAGATCATCGGGCGGTAGCGGAAGCCGCCGAGTTCATCGAGTGCATCGGTGCCTTCGACCAGCTTCGGCAGGACATGGACCGGCGCCGTGCTGATCACCGCTGAGACGGCGATCTCGCGGCCATTGACCTTCACCGCCGCGACCTTGCCGTTTTCGACATAGACGCGCTCGACCTTCGATTCGAGCGTGATGCTGTCGCTGAGACGGGCGACCGTCGGCTCCAGCAGCTTGGCAACGCCGCCTTCGGGATAGACATGGTAGACGCGCGGGCTCTCCGGCATCTCGTGCGAATAGCCGTTGCAGACCGCCCTGCCCGACAGGCGCGAAGCCGCCTTCAGGAGGAAAGTCTTCATGACGCCGGCGGCGAGCTTGTTGCCAACGGCGGGCGAGAGCTGATCGGCCGGCGCACCCGACCAGGCCTCGGCGAGCGGAATCGCGACATCCTCGGCGAGTGCCTCGCCATAGGCATTGCGAAACCAGTCGGCCGCGTTCTCGGCTGGCCGGGGATTGAGGCGGGCCGAGACGGCGCTCGCCGCGTAGCGGGGCGAGAGCGCGAGGCCGAAGGGATAGCTGTAGCTCTTGCCGCCCAGCGCGACCGCCTCGCCGTAATGGCGGACGGTGCGCGAGACCCCGCTCGCCCCCATCGCATCGGCCAGGCGGTTGCTGACGAAATGGGCGCCGAAATCGTAGGTGTAGCCTTCGGCGTCCTTGAAGGAGGAGGCCATGCCGCCGACGGCTCGGCCGCTTTCGAAGACCATCGCGTGAATGCCGCGCCGCTCCAGATCGTAAGCTGCGGTCAAGCCGGCAATGCCCGCGCCGATGACCGCGACAGGCTTGGCGAGGCGGCGCCAGACGGTCGGCGCCTGCACGGCGATATTCATGGCGCTCGCTCCGCTGCCATCGACCTCTGTCGACGCCTAGGTCCGTAGCAGGAGCGAATGAATCCGGATTTGCGGAAAAGCCGCAATCAAAGACCCGGACTATAATGGACCGTTAAGTTTAACCGCGCGGGATGGTCAGCGTGGCGGCGCGTTCTTCATGCGGCTGAGGACGAGCGGCATCGCCAGACCGATGACGACGAAGCGCACGAGATGATGCGCGCCGACATAGAGCGTATCCAGCCCCATCGCGAAGGCGAGCATCGCCATGGCCTCGAGGCCGCCCGGCGCGAAGGCCGCCATGCCGCTGGCATAGGACACGCCGGCGAGCCAGGCGGCTGGCCAGGCGAAGAGGAAGGCGACCGCAATCGAGACGGCGAAGCCGCCGATGGCAAGCGGGAACAGGCCCTTCAGCTCGTTGCGCGGGATATGAGCGATGCGCCCGCCCATGGTGGTGCCGAGCAGGACCTGCACGGCGATCTGGATCGGCATCGGCAGCGCACCCTCGACGAGGCCGCTGCCATGCAGGGCCGCGCTGGCGAAAGTCGCGCCGAACATCAATGGCGCGGAGAGGCCGATCCGTTCGAAGAAAAGGCCCAACGCCAGTCCGGCCATCGTGACGCCGAACATGGTGCCCGCATCGACCTCTTGAACGGCCGCCACCGGCATGCCGGTGGCGGCGCCGCTCAATTGCATCACGCTGGGCAGGAGTGCGACCAGCACCAGCAGTCGGAAAAGCTGGACGACCGAGATCCGGCCGATATTGGCGCCCTTCGCCTGCGCGACCGCGAGCACGGTCGACAAGGCGCCAGGCGCCGCGGCGAGCAGGGCATCGATCCAGGGCCAGCGCGCGACATGGCGCAGATAGGCGCCGGTCGCGAGCATGATCGCGGCGACGCCGACGAGAAGGATGACGAGCGAGCCGGGATAGCGCGCCGCCGCGGCCAGCGCCTCGGGCGTCGCCGCCGAGCCGAGGATCGCACCGGACAGGACCATGGTGGAATCGAACCAGGGCCGGCGCAGGTTCGGCAGCGGGCGGATCAGAGCGACGACCGCGCTGATCAGCATCGAGCCGGAGAGCCAGGCGGCGGGCATCCCGAGCAGGGCGAAGGCCCCGCCTCCGACAGCCGCCAGCGCGATGACCAGAATTTCCCGCCAGAAGATGACCAGCCGATTCGTGGGGTAGCCGAACGGTTTCATCGCGTTCCCGCAGCGCCGGAAACAGGCGGCGCCGGGCGTTCATGGCGATGCCGTAGCAGCGGGTCAACCGACCTGCTGCCCGCCGGGCGCAGGGCGGCGTTGCGCCGCCCGCCTTGGCCTCAGGCCGCGGCCAGGGCCTTCTGCAGGCGCGCGACGGCCTCGACCAGATCGCTGGACTTGCGAGCAAAGCACAGGCGAAGCCCTGTCTCGCCGCCGGGACCGAAGGCGGTACCGGGGGCGAGGCCGACATTGGCGCTGTCGACCAGATCGATCGCGAGCTGGCGCGAATCCTCGCGGCCGTCGACCGAGAAGAACTGATAGAACGCCCCGACCGGCGCCGAGAGCGTGACGCGGTTCGTCGCCTTCAGCCCCTCGAACACGATCCGACGGCCCTCATTGGCGCGTGCGATCTGCTCGGCAACGAAGCCCTCGCCTTCGTCGAGGGCGGCGATGGCGCCACGCTGCACGAAGACCGGCGAGCCGGAGGTCGAGTACTGGATCAGGTTCTCGACGATCTGCCCGAAGGCGACGGGAACCTCGATCCAGCCGATGCGCCAGCCGGTCATCGCCCAGTTTTTCGAGAAGGTCTGGACGAAGATGACGCGGTCCTCTCCCTCCATGATGTCGTGGAAGGAGGGCGCGCGCTCCGAGCCGTCATAGATGAAGCGGCCATAGATCTCGTCGGCGACGATCCAGATGCCATGCTTGCGCGAGAGCGCGAGCAATGCCTCCTGCTCGGCCCTGGTCGCGGTCCAGCCAGTGGGGTTCGACGGCGAATTCACCAGGATGCCGCGGGTGCGCGGCGTGATCGCCCTGGCGAGCCGGTCGAGATCGAGGGTGAAACGGCCCTGCGCGTAATCCATGGGTACGCAGACGGTCGCGGCGCCGCTGACGCCCACGGCAGCGCCGAAATTCGGCCAGGCGGGGGTCGGGATCAGGATTTCGTCGCCGGGCCCCGCGATCATCCGCACAGCGATCTGGACTGACTGCATGCCGGAGCCGGTGACATAGAAGCTCTCGGGCGAGAAGGCGCGGCCATAGAGACGCTGGTGATAGCGGGCGAGCGCCTCGCGCAGTTCCGGGATGCCGCGCTGCCAGGTGTAGAAGGTCTCGCCGGCCGCGAGCGAACGCGCTGCTGCATCGGCGATGAAGGCGGGGGTCGGGAGATCGCCCTCGCCGACCCAGAGCGGGATCAGGCCAGGCTTCACGCGGCCATGATTGACCACCTCGACGATGCCGCTTTCCGGCGCATTCCGCGCTTCGGGGCGAAGCTCGGCAAGCAGTGTGCTGCCCGGCAGGATGGCGCTGTTCATCGGGTTCGGCCTCGCGAAAATCAGTCTCCCACCTTTAGCCGATCGCGGCGCGGCGAGGCATGAAATCGCGAGATCGGGTCGATCGGCGGCCGTGATGAATCACGGCCGCGCGGGAAGCGGGATCAGGCCTGCTTCTGCTTGAGCAGGTCGCGGATTTCGCCGAGCAGGACGACATCTTCCGCCTTGGGAGCGGGAGCCGCTTCCTTCGGCGCCTCCTTCTTCTGGAGCTTGTTGATGCCCTTGACCACCATGAAGAGGACGAAGGCGATGATCAGGAAGTTGATGCCCACCGTGACGAAGTTGCCATAGGCGAGGACCGCGCCCTGCTTCTTGGCTTCCGAAAGGATCGGCGAGTTCACGGCGCTGTTGAGGCCGATGAAGTAGTTCGAGAAATCGACACCGCCGAGCGCGCCGATGAACGGCATGATGATGTCGGCGACGAGGGAGTCGACGATCTTGCTGAAGGCAGCGCCGATGATGACGCCGATGGCGAGGTCTACGACATTGCCCTTGAGAGCGAATTTCTTGAATTCTTCCAACATGCTGCACCCCTTGAGAATCGGCAAGGCTACCCCAACAGCCTGAGCCGGACGCTAGACCAGCCAGACAGAGCAGGAAAAGCCCGAAAACGCGCCAAAGCCGGTCCTACGGCAGGTGGAATGCAAAGAGTTGGGGATGAATCGGCGCGCAGGCTTGCGCCAATGGCCTATGGCGAGCCGACGGGCCGTCCGATACTCTGCGGCAAATCCCGAAGCGGAAGACCATGACGCCAGCACCTCGGCTCCCTAGCCATACGGCATCCGCGAGGGCGGCATGATCCCCGCCTGGTCCGTGGTGCTGGTCGCGCTCGCCTATCTCTGCGGGCTCTTCGCCGTCGCGCATATGGCCGACACCTCCGGCCGCAAGCTGATGACCGGCAGGGCGCGGACGACGGTCTATGCGCTGGCGCTCGGCGTCTACTGCACCTCCTGGACCTTCTACGGCTCGGTCGGCTTCGCCAATCGCGCCGGCTTCGACTTCCTCGGCATCTATGTCGGGCCGATCCTGGTCATCGGGCTCGGCCATCGTTTCGTCGCCCGCATCGTCGGCATCGCCAAATCGCAGAACATCACCTCGATCGCCGATTTCGTCGGCGCCCGCTACGGCAAGAGCGAGCGCGTCGCGGCGCTGGTCTGCCTCGTCGCGGTGATCGGGGCGCTGCCCTACATCTCGCTACAGCTCAAGGCCGTCGCCAACTCGCTCTCGGTCTTCCTCGCGGCGACAGGCGGCCATCCGCCCACACCGGACGTGCCGGTGCTGAGCGACCTGCCCTTCCTCGTCGCGATCGTGCTCGCCGGCTTCGCCTGCGCCTTCGGCACCCGCCATATCGACGCGACCGAGCACCAGGACGGGCTTGTGCTGGCGATCGCAGTCGAATCGCTGATCAAGCTCGTCGCCTTCCTCGTGCTCGGCTTCTTCATCGTCTACGGGCTGTTCGGCGGTCCCGGCGACCTGCTGGCGCAGGCGGCGAACCCCGCAGGCGCCGCCCTGCCGATCTGGGAGCGCACCTCGAGCTGGCCGAATTTCCTGACGCTGACCCTCCTGTCGAGCTGTGCAGCGCTGCTGCTGGCCCGGCAGTTCCACATGACAATCGTCGAGAACCGCGACGTTCGCGACGTGCGCCGTGCAGCCTGGATGTTCCCGCTCTATCTCGTGCTGATCAACCTGTTCGTATTGCCGCTGGCGGCAGCCGGCGAAATCCTGATCCCCGGCAGCGGCGTCGACCGCGACATGACCGTGCTGCTGCTGCCCTTGCAGCGCGAGGCCGGGATGATCGCGCTGCTCGTCTTCGTCGGCGGCCTCTCGGCGGCGACCGCGATGGTGATCGTCGCCTCCGTCGCGCTCGCGATCATGATCTCCAACCATCTCGTGATGCCGCTGCTGCTGCGCGGCCGGCGGGGCCTGAGCGATCCGGGGCGAGCGGTCCGGTTGTTCGGCAGACGCAGCGCCGGCAACAGCAATCTCGGCGGCGACCTCGGCTCGCAGGTGGTGATCATCCGGCGGCTGAGCATCTTCGTCGTGATCCTGCTCGGCTATCTCTACTACCGCGCCTCCGGCGAAGCGGCGCTGGTCTCCATCGGCCTGCTTTCCTTCGCCGCCACTGCGCAGATCGCGCCGGCCTTCTTCGGCGGCCTGCTGTGGCGGCGCGGCACCGCGCTGGGCGCTGCCGCCGGGCTGACGGTCGGGACGCTGGTCTGGGCCTATACGCTGCTGATGCCGAGCCTGGCCCTGCCCGGCGGCTGGTGGAGCGAAGTGGTGGCCCATGGCCCGTTCGGCGCCGGCATCTTCAAGCCGGAGGCGCTGTTCGGCCTCGAATGGCCCGCATTGCCGCATGGCGTGTTCTGGAGCCTGGGCTTCAACGTCCTCGCCTATATCGGCTTCTCCCTGCTCCGGCCCGCCAATGCGATGGAGCGGCTGCAGGCCAACGCCTTCGTCGAGTCCCAGCCGGCGACGATGGCGCAATCCTTTTCGCTCTGGCGCACGACCATCACCGAGGGCGAGCTGCAATCGACGATCGCGCGCTATCTCGGCGCGGAACGCACCCAGCGCGCCTTCGAGGGTTTCAACAGCAGCCGTGGCGAGGCTTCGGAGAACGGGCGTCAGGCCGATATCCATCTGCTGCGCTTCGGCGAGCACCTGCTCTCCTCGGCGATCGGCGCTGCCTCCTCGCGCCTCGTGCTGTCGCTGCTCCTGAAGCGACGCAACCTCTCGACCGAGGCCGCCTTCAAGCTGCTCGACGATGCCTCCGCCGCGCTCCAGTACAACCGCGACATCCTCCAGCACGGGCTCGACCATGCCGGCCAGGGCATCACCGTGCTCGACCGCGACCTGCGCCTGCTCGCCTGGAACCAGGCCTTTATCCAGCTCTACGACCTGCCGGCCTCGCTGGTCCGGTTCGGCACGGGTCTCGACGAGATCGTGCGCTACAACGCGGCGCGCGGCGCCTATGGCACGGGCGCGCGCGACGAATTGATGGCGGCGCGGCTGGAGAGCTTCATCAACGATCGCGAGCCCGTCCGCCTCAAGCTCTATCCCTCGAAGAAGGTCATCGAGGTCCGCACCAACGCGCTGCCCGATGGCGGCTTCGTCACGACCTATACCGACATCACCGAGACCGTCGCCGGCGAGGAAGAGCTCGAACGCGCGAACGAGGGCCTCGAACGCCGCGTCGCCGAGCGCACCGAGGAACTGCTCCACGTCAATGCCGAACTGCAGCGCGCCAAGGCGGAGGCCGAGGCCGCCAACGCCTCGAAGACGCGCTTCCTCGCCGCCGCCAGCCACGACATCCTGCAGCCGCTCAACGCCGCGCGGCTCTATGCGACCTCGCTGGTCGAGCGCGATCGCAGCGGCGGGCAGCCGGAACTCGCGGAGAATATCGACGCCTCGCTCGATGCCGTCGAAGAAATCCTGACCGCTCTGCTGGAGATTTCGCGGCTCGATGGCGGCGCGCTCAAGCCGGAACTGTCCTCTTTCCGGCTCGACGAATTGATGCGCCAGCTCCAGCGCGAATTCGAGCCGAGCGCACAGGAGAAGGGCCTGAAGCTGGTGTTCATGCCGACCAGCCTGACGCTGCGCTCCGACCGGCGCCTGCTGCGCAGGCTGCTGCAGAACCTGATATCCAACGCGATCAAGTATACGCCGAGCGGCAAGGTGCTGATCGGCTGCCGGCGCCGCGGCGGCCAGGTCGCGGTCGAGGTGATCGATACCGGCCTCGGCATTCCCCAGAGCAAGCAGAAGACCGTGTTCCGCGAGTTCCAGCGGCTGGACCAAGGCGCCAAGGTGGCGCGCGGCCTGGGGCTCGGGCTCTCGATCGTGCAGCGAATCGCACGGGCGCTCGACCATGGGCTGACGCTCGATTCAGCGCCCGGACGCGGCACGCGCTTCTCGATTTCGGTGCCGCGCGCCGCGCCGCTGCCGGCGATGACGACGGCGGCTGCGCCGCGCAATGCACCGGCCGGGCAACTCGCCGGCATGCGGCTTCTGGTCGTCGACAACGAGCCCGCCATCCTCGACGGCATGAAGCGCCTGCTCGAAGGCTGGGGCTGCCGCGTCACCATCGCCGCCAGCCTGGACGAGGCGCTCCCGCATGTCGGCTCCAAGGGTGAGGCCGATGTGCTGATCGCCGACTACCATCTCGACCATGGCAACGGTCTGACCGCGATCAGCGCGCTCCGAGCCCGCGCCCGCACGCCGATGCCGGCGATCCTGCTCACCGCCGACCGGACGCCGCATGTGCGCGAAGCCGCGAACGCCCTCGACGTCCACCTGCTCAACAAGCCGCTGAAGCCAGCGGCTTTGCGGGCGCTGCTAGCGCAATGGCGCGCGACGCGGCTGGCGGCGGAGTAGCGTTCAGGCCGCGGTCGATGCGGCGGTGCGCATCGCATCCTCGGACGCGAGGAAGGCCGCGACTTCCGGACTAGGCTGCGGGCTTTCGGCGGTCACACCGATCTCGCCGAGCAGGCGCGCGACCGGGACATAGGCGCGCGCCTTCTTGTCGTAGAGCGCAGCCCGGACCAGCGCGACGGCAGCGACGATCTCGGTGCCGTCGCGGCCCGCCATCAGCATGCGGTGCTGCATCACCAGCCAATTGTCGCTCCAGCACAAGATTTTCGTCTCGACCCGGAACGGGCGGAACAGCCGCATCTCGCGGCGGAAGCGGATCGTGCCGGCATTGACCACCGGCAGCCAGCGATGGCGCAGCACCGCGCGCCAGAGCCCGCTGCGCAGCATCAGGTCGAGCCGACCGAGATCCATCAGCGTCCAGTAGCGCCCGTTATTCATGTGCAGGCTGGTATCGAGATCGTGAAACCAGACCCGGAAGGGCAGGACGGAAGCGTCCTGCGGCAGGTCGAGCCGCGGCCGGAAGCGCGTCGTCAGCAGGAGCCAGATCAGGCGGAACCAGAGATTCATGGGGAGCTTTTTCGGCGCTGGATCGATCGGGGCAGCGCCTCCATGTCATGGAGATGCCGGCACTGTCGATCATGCTATCGTCTGCCCATCCCAGCGGAGCCAGCCCTTGTCCACCCTTCACGTTTCCCCGTTGTCGCGGCTCGACGAGACCGTTTCCGCCGTCCGCGCCCGACATCTCGTCACGCTGATCAATCTCGGCACGGACGTCACGCGGCCGGCTGGGATCGCGCCCGAGCGGCATCTCTTCCTGGGGATGTCCGACATCAGCCAGGCGCTGGACGGCCATGTCCTCGCCGGCCAGGAGCATATGGCGCGGCTCCTCTCCTTCCTGCGCGCCTGGGACCGCGCGGAGCCGATGGTGATCCATTGCTGGGCCGGGATCAGCCGCTCGACGGCAGCCGCCTATATCGCGGCCTGCTCTCTCGCCCCGGACCGGGACGAGGATGACGTGGCCGACGCTCTGCGCAGCGCCGCGCCATCCGCCACGCCGAATGCCAGGCTGGTCGCATTGGCCGACGCGGCGCTCGGCAGGCGCGGCCGGATGATCCGCGCGATCGAGCGGATCGGGCGCGGCGCCGATGCGTTCGAGGGCACGCCCTTCGCGATGCCCCTCGCCTGAAAGACGACTTCTGAAGCGCGCAGCTTCCTGCGCGCTTTCGCCTGGCATGCTGTAAATGCTACGGCACCTGCGCCGGATCGCTGCAGAAGATTGCTTGCATCCAGTGAATTTTGCGACGATGCATCGCGCGGGAGGCCTTCATTGTGACCACGACGATCGAGCTCGATTCGCGCGACCGCTCCATCCTGCGGATTCTCCAGCAGGATGGACGCATCACCAATTCCGACCTCGCCGAGAAGGTGCATCTCTCGCCCTCGGCCTGCCTGCGCCGCGTGCGGCAGCTCGAGGAGAGCGGCCTGATCCGCGGCTATGCGATGATGCTCGACGACAAGATCGCGGGCTTTCCCGGCACAGCCTTCGTCTTCGTCACGCTCGACCAGCAGGGCCGCGCCTCGCTGGAGAGCTTCGAGCAGGCGGTGCAGAGCCTGCCCGAGATCCTCGAATGCCATCTCCTGGCCGGCGCGCATGACTATCTGATGCGGGTGATCTATCGCGACAGCGCCGATTTCGAGCGCATCCACACCGACATCATCACGCAACTGCCCGGTGTCACCCGCGTGCAATCAACGCTGACGCTGCGCACGATCAAGAAGACCTCCGCCCTGCCGGTCTGAGTCAGGAGCGCCCTGAGACGGGTTGCGGCCGGACGCGCTCCGGCCGATAAGCTCACCCGCAAAGAGGAATCAGGCCGTGAGCGAAGAGAAGACCAACGCCGATGTCGCCACCCTGCCGTTCGAGGCGGCGATGAAGGAACTCGAAGCCATCGTCGCGCAGCTAGAGCGCGGCGACGTCCCGCTTGAAAAGTCGATCGAAATCTACACTCGTGGCGAAGCGCTGAAGGCGCGCTGCGACGCGCTGCTGAAGCAGGCGGAAGCCCGCATCGAGCGCATCACGCTCGGTGCCGACGGCAAGCCGACGGGCGCGACCCCGCTCGACGTCGACAACTGAGCGGCCGAGCGCCAACGCGCTCAAAAGGCGAGATCACCACGCAATGCCGCGGCGCCCCAAGTGTCGCGGCATTGCATTTCTGCCAGCGGCCGGTTGCGAGCCGGCGCTTGCCTGCGCGTCTCCTTGGGGCCAGATTCGGCCTCAACCAAGGAGGCTCTCATGTCGCAACTCCCCGCCGACGATCCAATCCTGGGCGATGCCCGCTCCTGCGAGGCGATCGAGAAGGTGATCGTGCCCCGCTCCCATGACCTCGGCGGCTTCCAGGTCCGCCGCGCGCTGCCGGCGATCGGCCAGCGCATGGTCGGCCCGTTCATCTTCTTCGACCAGATGGGCCCGGCCGAGTTCCATCTCGGCGAGGGACTGGACGTTCGCCCGCACCCGCATATCGGGCTCTCGACCGTGACCTATCTCTTCGATGGCGAGATCATGCACCGCGACTCGCTGGGCACGGCGCTCGCGATCAAGCCGGGCGCGGTCAACCTGATGACGGCGGGCCGCGGCATCGTCCATTCCGAGCGCACCGGCATGGAAGCACGCGCCAGCGGGCCGAAGCTCTACGGCATCCAGGCCTGGCTCGCTTTGCCGAAGACGCATGAGGAGGTCGCGCCCGAGTTCAAGCATCACGGCGCAGGCGAGCTGCCGCGCATCGTCGAGGGCGGCAAACGCATCAGCCTGATCATGGGCTCGGCCTATGGCCAGACCTCGCCGGTGAAGTTCCCATGGGATGCGCTCTATGCCGAGGCCGTGCTCTCGCCCGGCGCGATCCTGCCGCTCGACCCCGACTATGACGAGCGCGCGATCTATATCGTCTCCGGCAAGGTCGACATCGCCGGAGACGAGTTCGGCGCCGGCCAGCTCCTCGTCTTCAAGCCTGGCGACCGCATCTCGATCCTCGCCATCGACCAGGCCCGCGTGATGATCGTCGGCGGCGAGCCGATGGATGGCCCACGCAACATCTGGTGGAACTTCGTCTCCTCCTCGAAGGAGCGGATCGAGCAGGCCAAGCACGAGTGGAAGACCGGCCGCTTCGACACCGTCCCCGGTGACGAGAGCGAGTTCATCCCGCTCCCCGAGGGCTGAGCCGGTCGTCTCAGACCGCCTCGGAGATGTCCCTGAGTTTCGGCACACGCGAGAAGCCGATCACAAGCAACTGGACGAGAAAGCCTGTGGCCGCGAGGCCCAGGCAGGCGGCGATGCCGAGGTTCGCCGCGACAGAAGCGCCGATCGCGGCGCCGATCGGCCGCGCGCCGAAGGTCGCCGTCATGATCAGCGCGGAGACGCGGCCGAGCATGGCGTTCGGCGTCACCGCCTGGCGCAATGTCATGGTCGAGATCGTCCAGATGATCGGCCCGACGCCGAACAGGAAGAAGCTCGCGGCGACCAGATAGACCGAGGGCAGCCAGAGCGTCGCGAACATCACGCCCGCCGCGCAGAGCCCGGCGAAGGGCCCGAGCAGGATCAATGTCCCGAAAGTGACCTGCCTCGCAATGGCCGGCGCGAGGATGGCCCCGACGATCATGCCCGCACCGTAGATGCCAAGCGAGATGCCGACCTGCGTCGCGCTCAGGCCCAGGTTCTGCACGGCGTAGGCGACATAGACCGCCTGGAAGATGAACCAGGAGACGTTGAAAAACACCGCCGTCATCAGGATCGGCCGGAGCAGATCGTGACCAGCGACGAAACGCGCGCCTTCCTTGAGATCGTCAAGCAGGTCGCGGCGCGGGCCTGACGGCGCCGCGTCCTTCGGCAGGCCGGCCAGCAGCATCGCCGCGAGGATCGAGAGCCCGGCTGCCAGCCCATAAGCGGTGGAGACGCCGATCCAGCCGACGAGCGCCCCGCCCAGCGCGGGTCCACCGGCATAGGCGGCGCTGCGGGCCAGCTCCAGCCAGCGATTGGCGTCGGCCAGCCGCTCGCGCGGCACGACCGACGGCACGAAAGCGGGGGCCGCGACGCTGTAGCAGACCGTTCCGATGGCCCCGAGCGCGCCGAGCAGCGCAAGCCAGGTCAGGTTGAGGGCTCCCGCGGCGAGCAAAAACGGGATTGCCAGCAGCGACACCGCACGCAGCAGCTCGGTGCCGACCATCAGCCGGCGCCGCGAGGCCCGGTCGACCATCAGGCCGGCGGGAATCGACAACAGCAGGAAGGGCAAGGTCTGCGCGGTCTGGAGCCAGCCGGTCTCGGCAGGCCCGGCCGCGAGGAGCAGCACCGCGGCCAGCGGCGCGGCAGCCAGCGCAATCTGCTCCGAGAACTGGGCGAAGAGGTTGGACCAGCCGATGCGGCGAAATGCCGTCGGCAGTGGCTTAATATCGGTCGATTGCATGGCGTTGCGTCCCCGGAAGCCGTCTCGACCCTACTGAAACGCCTTGCCGGCATGGGAACCACCCGTTTCGTGGCAAGACGAGGCGCTCACACGCGGCCCGGCCGGAAACGCAAGCACGGTTTGCAAGCTTGCCGCGCAGGCTCTATTCCGAGGGCATCCCAGCGAAGGATCAGACAGCCTCGTGCCCCGTCCCGCCACGCCGCTCCTCGACACGATCCACGAACCCGCCGATCTGCGGGCCCTCGACGACGCCAAGCTGCGCCAGGTCGCCGACGAGCTCCGGTTCGAGACGGTCGACGCCGTCTCCGTCACCGGCGGCCATCTCGGCGCGGGCTTAGGCGTGGTCGAACTCACCGTCGCGCTGCACCATGTCTTCGATACGCCGCGCGACCGGTTGATCTGGGATGTCGGCCATCAGGCCTATCCGCACAAGATCCTGACCGGACGGCGCGACCGCATCCGCAGCTTGCGTCAGGGCGGCGGCCTCTCGGGCTTCACCAAGCGCGCCGAGAGCGAATACGACCCCTTCGGCGCCGCGCATTCCTCGACCTCGATCTCGGCCGGGCTCGGCATGGCCGTCGGGCGCGATCTCGCGGGACGCAAGAACAACGTCATCGCCGTGATCGGCGACGGCGCGATGTCGGCCGGCATGGCCTATGAGGCGATGAACAATGCGGGCGCGCTCGATTCGCGGCTGATCGTCATCCTCAACGACAACGACATGTCGATCGCGCCGCCTGTCGGCGCGATGTCGGCCTATCTCGCACGGCTCGTCTCGGGCCGGACCTATCGCTCGCTGCGAGAGGTCGCCAAGCAGCTCGCCGAGAAGCTGCCGCGCTTCTTCCACGACAAGGCGCGGCGCACCGAGGAATATGCCCGCGGCTTCTGGACCGGCGGCACGATGTTCGAGGAGCTCGGCTTCTACTATGTCGGGCCGATCGACGGGCATAATCTCGACCACCTCCTGCCGGTCCTGCGCAATGTTCGCGACGCCGGCAACGGGCCGATCCTCGTCCATGTCGTGACCCAGAAGGGCAAGGGCTACGCGCCGGCCGAGGCGACGGCCGACAAATACCATGCCGTCGTCAAGTTCGACCCCGTCACCGGCCTGCAGGCCAAGGCGCCGGCCAATGCACCGAGCTACACCAATGTCTTCGCCCAGGCCCTGATCAAGCAGGCCCGCGAGGACGACAAGGTCGTCGCGGTGACCGCCGCGATGCCGTCCGGCACCGGGCTCGACGCCTTCGGCAAGGAATTCCCGGGTCGCACCTTCGATGTCGGCATCGCCGAGCAGCATGCGGTGACCTTCGCCGCCGGCCTCGCGACCGAGGGCTACAAGCCCTTCGTCGCGATCTACTCGACCTTCATGCAGCGCGCCTATGACCAGATCGTCCATGACGTGGCTATCCAGAAGCTGCCGGTGCGCTTCGCGCTCGACCGCGCCGGGCTCGTCGGCGCCGATGGCGCGACCCATGCCGGCTCCTTCGACATCGCCTATCTCGCCTGCCTGCCCGACATGGTGGTGATGGCCGCCGCCGACGAGGCGGAGCTGACCCATATGGTCGCGACCGCCACCGCCTATGACGAGGGGCCGATCGCCTTCCGCTATCCGCGCGGCGAAGGCGTCGGTGTCGAGATCCCCGATGTCGGCGTGCCGCTGGAGATCGGCAAGGGCCGCATCGTTCGCGAAGGCACGCGGATCGCGCTGCTCTCGCTCGGCACGCGCCTGGGCGAATGTCTCAAGGCCGCCGAGCTGCTGGCGCAGCGCGGCCTGTCGACCACCGTCGCCGATGCGCGCTTCGCCAAGCCGCTCGACGAGGCGCTGATTCTCAAGCTCGCCCGCGAGCACGAGGTTCTCGTTACGGTCGAGGAAGGCTCGGTCGGCGGCTTCGGCAGCCATGTCCTGCATCTGCTGGCGCAGAATGGAGTGCTCGATGCCGGCCTGAAGATCCGGAGCCTGACGCTGCCCGACGTCTTCCAGGACCATGACAAGCCGGACGCGATGTATGCCGCCGCCGGGCTCGACGCCGCCGGCATCGTCAAGGCCGTCGAGACCGCGCTGGGCCGGCCCAGCGCCGTGAAACTGGCCTGACAACCTGGCCATGAAGAGCCGGGCCGACCAGTTGCTCGTCGAGCGCGGCTTCTTCGAGAGCCGTGCGCGGGCGCAGGCCGCGATCGCCGCCGGGCTTGTCACTGCCAACGGCACGCCCGTCCGCAAGGCCTCCGAGATGGTGGCCGATGACGCGGAGCTGACCGCGCAAGCGCCGCACCCTTACGTCTCGCGCGGCGGGCTGAAACTGGCCGGCGCGCTCGATGCCTTCGGCTTCGATCCGCAGGGGCTTACCTGCCTCGATGTCGGCTCCTCGACAGGAGGCTTCACCGACCTGCTGCTGAAGCGCGGCGCGCGCCATGTCGTCGCCGTCGATGTCGGGCGCGACCAGTTGCATGCCTCGCTGCGGGCCGACCCGCGCGTCACCAGCTTCGAGGGGCAGGATATCCGAACACTGGAGGTCGCTGTCCTGCCGGAGCGGCCGAGCCTGGCCGCAATCGACGTCAGCTTCATCTCGCTGAAGCTCGTGCTACCGGCAGTCGCTGCCCTGCTCGCCCCCAAGGCCGGCATCGCGGCACTGATCAAGCCGCAATTCGAGGCCGGCCGTGCCGCGCTCAAGAAAGGCATCGTCCGGGACGAGGCGATCCAGCTTCAGGTCTGCGACGAGATCGTCGCGACGCTGAAAACGCTGGGCTTTGCCGTGGATGGACCCATCCCCTCCCCGATCGAGGGTGGCGACGGCAATCGCGAATTTCTGGTTGGGGCGCGGCGCTGAGGCCAGTGCGCCTGGTCAACGCGCGAGCAAGGCGTCGATCTGTTCCTGCAAGGCGGTATCCTCGAACGCCGTGATGTCGATCGCGCCATTCGCGTTGATGAACTGTGTCGCGCGGGCGATCTGCCGGCGCAGGGCCTCGCCTGCGACCTCGACGATCTCCGGCAATTCCGGCGAGGGCGGCGTTTCCGCGAGCAGCGCCGTCACCGTACGCACCAGCCGCGTCATCGCTCGGCAAGCTTCGTCGAAAGCACGGGCCCGGTTCGGGTTCAGCTCGTCATAGGCGGCGAGAGCCGAGGCGGCGCAGCGCAGGGCCGAGCTGGCGAAATGCTCGCGGTAGCCGACGGATTGCCAAGCCTGGAGATCGGCGAGGATGCTCTCATCCATCGCGACCATCTCGATCAGCATCAGGGCTTCGCTGTAGCGGTTGAGAAAATCGGTCGACAGACGCGGGTGGACACCGGCGTCAAGCCGTTCGGCCGCCGTTCCAGCCAGCATCTCCGCCGCGATGACGCTCATCCGCTACCCCAAATCGCCGCGACTATGTTGGTGCAACCGCAAATAAAGTGTTGATTCCGAACGCTCGTCTCGACGTAAACAGCGGGCATGTGCGGACGCTATGCGATCACCCTGCCCCCCGAGGCGATGCGCGACACCTTCGGCTATCGCGAGCAGCCGAACTTCCCGCCACGCTACAATATCGCGCCGACGCAGCCGGTACCGGTCGTCAGGCCGCATGACGGCGCACGGCAATTCATGCTGATGCGCTGGGGCTTCATCCCCGGCTGGGTCAAGGACCCCAAGGATTTCCCGCTCGTCATCAATATCCGGATTGAGAGCGCGGCCGAAAAGCCGTCCTTCCGCAACGCCCTGACGCGGCGGCGGTGCCTGCTGCCGGCCGATGCCTTCTACGAATGGCGGCGCAGCGGCACCGGCAAGCAGGCCCGCAACGAAGCTTTCCTGTTCCGAAAGCCCGATCGCAACCTCTTCGCCTTCGCCGCGTTGTGGGAGACCTGGCATTCGCCGGATGGCTCCGAGATCGACACGGTCGCGATGATGACGGGGCCAGCCAACGGCACGATGGCGCCGATCCACCATCGCAGCCCGATCATCCTCGATCCCCGCGACCACGACGCCTGGCTCGACCCGCAAGCGACGTCGGAACAGACCGGGCGCCTGCTGAAGCCGCCCCCGGACGATCTGCTGGAGGCCGTCGCGATCGGCAACGCCGTCAACAAGGTCGCGAATGACGCGGCCGAGATTCAGTTGCCGCTGGCCGAGCTTCCGCCGGAGGAGGCTCCGGAGGAACCGAAGCGCCATGCGCGCAAAGCGACCCGGCCTCCCGCGGATGACGGGCAAGGCAGCCTGTTCTAGCGCCGGATTCGTGCTCTGATCGTCGTCAGAAAACGACGAGGAGGAGACTGACGATGCATGGCCGCCGCCCCACGATGACCTCTCGCCACGGCATGGTTGCCGCGGCCCATCCCTTGGCGGCGCAGGCCGGCGCAAAACTGCTGGCGCAGGGCGGCAACGCCTTCGATGCCGCCGCCGCCACGGCCGCCGCTCTCAACGTGGTCGAGCCCTTCATGTCGGGGCTCGCCGGCATGGGCCTCTCGACGATGTGGGTCGCGGCCGAAAAGCGGGTGCGCGTGCTCGATTTCGTGCCGCCGATCCCGGCGAGCTTCCCGGCCGACCGTTTCAGCCAGCGCACCGATCTCGAACGCGGCGCGCTTGCCGTCGCCTCTCCCGGCAATCTCGCCGGCTGGTGCGAGCTGGTGAAGACCTATGGCCGCAAGTCGATGGCCGAGGTCTTCGCTCCGGCGATCGCCTTGGCGCGGGACGGTTTCGCGCTGGCCGAGTTCGGCGCGGATGAGTTCGAGGAGAACGACCCGCTGCTGGCGAAGATCCCGGCGCTCTATCCGGCGTGGTCGAAGAACTACCAGCCCAATGGCGCGATGCATCTCGGCTCCGTGCTCGTGCAGTCGGACCTTGCGAAGACGTTGAGCGAGATCGCCGAGAAGGGGCCGGATCATTTCTATCGCGGCGCGCTCGGCGAGAAGGTCATCACGCATCTGCAGGCGCTCGGCGGCTCGCTGACCATGGCCGATCTCGCGGCGGTGAAGATGGTCTGGCGCGAGCCGATGGCGGCGAGCTTCAGGGGTCTGTCGGTGCATGTGCCGCCGCCGCCCTGCGAGGGCTTCCAGTTCCTGCTGACACTCAAGCTGCTCGACGGCATCGACCTTGCGTCGAAGCCGAGGGACGGGGCGGATCATCTCGACCTCGTCTACCGCGCGATCCGCCTCGCGGCTGGCGAGCGCATCGCCCATAACAATCCCTCGCCGGAGAAGCTCGCCGAGATCATGTCGGAGGCTTCCGTCGCGCGTCTGCGTCAGCGCCTGACCGACGGCAAGCCGGTGACGGGGCCGACCGAGCAGTGGGTGCCGCAGGACAAGGAAGACCCGGCGCACACGACCTCGCTCTCGGTCGCGGACAGCGAAGGCAACCTGATCTGCATCACGCAGAGCCTCGGCAGCCCGTTCGGCAGCGGCGTCGTCGTGCCAGGCACGGGGCTGTGCTTCAACAACTTCCTGTACTGGGCCGATGTCCAACCCGGCAGCCCGAACCGCTCGAAGCCCGGCGACGAACTGCCGATGTGCATGTCGCCGACGCTCTCGACCCGCGACGGCAAGCCGGTGCTCGCGCTCGGCACGCCCGGCAGCTACGGCATCATGCAGACGCAGGCGCAGGCCATGGTTCAGCATCTCGTCTACGGCCTGCCGCTTCAGGAAGCGATCGAGGCGCCGCGAGCGCGCCTCTGGGACGGGCGCCTCGTCGAGATCGAGAACCGGATCACACCGGAGACGATCGCCGAGCTGGTCAGGCGCGGGCATGAGGCGCGCGCCTTCGATGTCGGCTGGACCATGCGCTGCGGCGGCATGCAGGCGGTGGCGGCCGATCCGGCTACGGGGGTGTTCACCGGCGCGGCCGACCCGCGTCGGGATGGATATGTCGCGACGCCTTGAGGCGAAAGCGGTCCGGGCTGGAGCTTACTGATTTCCCGCGGAAACAGAGCGTTATCCCGGACAAGCTGCGAAGCAGCGTAGATCCGGGATCCATCATAGAGCTCGGAGCCCTCCGATGGATCCCGGCTCAAGGCCGGGATGACGTCGCGCTTCTGAAAAAATCAGCATGCTCCAGAAGCAGTTCGGCCTCTCCTACGGGAGAGGATTCCCCGCGGTATCCGAACTTACTCGGTGGCGAGCACTGCGCCCGGATTCAGGATGCCCTTCGGATCGAGCGTCTGCTTGATCGTCCGCATCAGGTCGAGCTCGACAGGGTCCTTCACGCCCGGCAGCAGGTCGCGCTTGAGGCGGCCGATGCCGTGCTCGGCCGAGATCGAGCCGTGCAATTCGGCGACGATGGCGTGGACCGCCTCGTTCATATCGCTCCAGCGCGCGAGGAAGCCGGCCTTGTCGGCGCCGACCGGCTGGCTGACGTTGAAATGGATGTTGCCGTCGCCGAGATGGCCGAAGGGCACCGGCCGGCAGCCCGGCACCATCGCCTCCACCGCCGCGATGGCGCGTGCGAGGAACTCGGGCGTCGCGTGGATCGGCACGGAAACGTCGTGCTTGATCGAGCCGCCCTCATAGGTCTGTACCTCCGAGAGCATCTCACGCAGCTTCCAGAAATCGGCGCGCTGTGTCAGCGAGCCCGCCAGCGCCGCATCGGTGACGATGCCCTTCTCCAAGGCTTCGCCGAGGAAGGTCTCGACATGCTCGTCGAGCCCCGTGGCCTGCTGGGCCGAGACCTCCATCAGCACATACCAGGGCGACGGCTCGGAGAGCGGGTCGCGCGTACCGGACGCATGGCGCAGGACGAAATCCATCCCGATGCGCGGCATCAGCTCGAAGGTGGTGAGCGTGCCGCCTGCACCGGCCTTGGCAGCGTTCAGCAGTTCGAGCGCCGCCGCCGGATCGGGCACGGCGAGGAAGGCGGTGGCGCGGGCGGCCGGCGCGGGGAAGAGCTTCAGCACCGCCGCGGTGATGATGCCGAGCGTGCCTTCGGCGCCGATGAAGAGGTTCTTCAGGTCGTAGCCGGTATTGTCCTTGCGGAGCTGGCGGAGCCCGTTCCAGATGCGGCCGTCCGGCAGCACGACCTCCAGCCCCATGCAGAGCTCGCGGGCATTGCCATAGGCCAGCACGGCAGTGCCGCCGGCATTGGTCGAGAGATTGCCGCCGATGGTGCAGGAACCTTCGGACGCGAGCGAGAGCGGGAACAGCCGGCCGGCCGCCTCCGCAGCATCCTGCGCGCGCTTCAGGGTGACGCCGGCCTCGACGATCATCGTGTCGCCATCGGTGTCGACAGCACGGATCTTGTCGAGGCGCTGCAGCGAGAGGATGACTTCCTTACCTTCGGAGATCGGGATCTGGCCGCCGACGAGGCCGGTATTGCCGCCCTGCGGCACCAGCACCGTGCCGGTCTCGGCCGCCAGCTTCACCAGCTCGGCGACCTCGGCGGTCGAGCCGGGGCGGACGATGCCTTGCGCCTTGCCGCGGAAGAGATCGCGCCATTCCTTGAGATAGGGCACCATCGCGTCGGCATCGGCGATGATGTTCTTCGCGCCGACGATGCCGGCCATGCGATCGAGAATTGCGCTCATCCTGAAGCCCTGCCCTACCGCATTTTCTTCACGCGAACCGGTATCCACTTCGCTCGAAAATGCTTCAACCCTTCCTGCCCCGCCGGAACACGCCGACGAGCTCGACATGAGCGGAATAGCGGAACTGATCGACCGGCGTCACGGCCTCCAGCGCATAGCCGCCCGCAACGAGGGTCGCGGCGTCGCGCGCGAAGCTTGCCGCATCGCAGGAGACGTAGATCACGTCTCTGACCTTCGATGCCGCCAGCCGCTTGATCTGCGCCTCCGCGCCGGCCCGCGGCGGATCGAGCACGATCACGTCGAAGCCTTTGAGCTCGTGCTCCAGCAGTGGGCGGCGGAACAGGTCGCGCGTCTCGGTCGCGATCGGCTTCAGGCCCTGCGTCGCGCCGGTGCCCTTGGCCAGCGCCAGCATCGCCGCCTTGTCGCTCTCGATGGCGAGCACCTGCATCTTCTCGGCGATGCGGAAGCTGAAGGGACCGCAGCCGGCGAAGAGATCGGCCGCGCGCTTGCCCTTGGGCAGCGCCGCCATGACGAGCCCGGCCAGCACCTCCTCGCCCACAGCCGTCGCCTGCAGGAAGCCGCCTGCAGCCGGCGCGACCAGCGCCCTGCCCATGCGCTGCAAGGGTGGGCGGCGCTCGACGACGATCTCGCCATGGTTGGAGAGCCGGGCGAGGTCGAGCCGCTCGGCGAGCTGAGTCAGGGCGAGCCTCAGCTTGTCACCGAGCGGGCCATGGCCGCGGATATCGACATCGAGCCCGGCTTCCGAGGCGGTGACCTGGATGTCGAGCGGCTTGTTGGCGCCGCCCATGCGGTTCGCCAGCATCAGCGCGACGGCGGGCGCGCGATCGAGCCCCGGGGCCAACACCGGACAGGTCTCGACGGAAATCAGGTCATGGCTGCGCGCCGCCATGAAGCCGACGATCATCGCCTCGCCCTGCCGGCGGGCATGGAAAGTGACGCGGCGGCGGCCGGCGCCATGGGCATCGACGAGGTCGCCGACCGGGGCCTCGATGCCGGCACGGCTCAGCGCGGTCACGACCTGCTGGCGTTTCCATTCGCGATAGAGGCCGGGCGCCATATGCTGGGCCGCGCAGCCGCCGCAGCGGGTGAAAAGCGGGCAGATCGCGGCGATGCGGGATTCGGAGGGTGCGATGATCTCGACGAGCTGGCCGCGCTCGCGATCGACCACGGCGCGCACGGTTTCGCCCGGCAGAGCATAGGGAATGAAGATGCTGCCGGAGGCGGCCTGCACGATGCCGTCGCCCTTCTGGCCAAGGCGATCGACGGCCAAGATTTCATTCATGGCGAGCTTCGGAGAAGAAATTTCTCCAGCTTGCGGCTTGGCGACTGGCATTGTTCCGAACTCGGGGCGAAAGGCCCGCTCACTGATGACCGCTGAGACGCTTTCGCCTATCAGGTCAGGGACGAATTGGGAAATCCGGCCATGACTATCCGCGCGAAGATCGACATGAAGGATGGCGTCATCGAAGCCATCGGCAACACCCCGCTCATCAAGCTCCAGCGTGCCTCGGCGGAGACCGGCTGCACCATCCTCGGCAAGGCCGAGTTCATGAACCCCGGCCAATCGGTGAAGGACCGCGCCGCGCTCGCGATCATCCGCGACGCCGAGGCGAAGGGGCAGTTGAAACCCGGCGGCATCATCGTCGAGGGCACGGCCGGCAATACCGGCATCGGCATCGCGCTCGTCGGCAATGCGTTGGGCTATCGGTCGGTGATCGTCATCCCGGAGACGCAGAGCCAGGAAAAGAAAGACATGCTGCGGCTGGCCGGCGCGACGCTGGTCGAAGTGCCCGCCGCGCCCTATGCCAACCCGAACAACTACGTGAAGGTCTCCGGCCGCCTCGCCGAGGAACTGGCGAAGACCGAGGCGAACGGCGCGATCTGGGCCAACCAGTTCGACAATGTCGCGAACCGGCAGGGCCATATCGACACGACCGGCCCGGAAATCTGGGAGCAGACGGCCGGCAAGGTCGACGGCTTCATCTGTGCGGTCGGTTCGGGCGGGACGCTGGCTGGCGTCGGCATGGCCCTCAAGGCGCGCAATCCCGAGGTCATGATCGGGCTGGCCGACCCGATGGGCGCGGCGCTCTATTCCTACTACAAGGCAGGCGTGCTCAAGTCCGAGGGCTCCTCGATCACCGAAGGCATCGGCCAGGGCCGGATCACCGCCAATCTGGTCGATGCGCCGGTCGATATCGCCTTCCAGATCCCGGATGCGGAAGCGGTGCAGATCGTCTTCGATCTGCTGGAGCATGAGGGCCTCTGCCTCGGCGGCTCGTCGGGTATCAATGTCGCAGGCGCGATCCGGCTGGCGCAGCAGATGGGGCCGGGCCATACCATCGTGACGGTGCTCTGCGACTACGGCACGCGCTACCAGTCGAAGCTGTTCAATCCGGAATTCCTGCGTTCGAAGAACCTGCCGGTTCCCGGCTGGCTGGAACGAGACAGCTCGGCGCTGAAGCAGGTCGTCAGCAAGGTGATGGCCTGAGGCGGCAGCCGCCCCAGGCCATCCGTGATCACGCCGCGCGCGGCGTCGCGTCGATCGCCTCGATATCTCCGGCGCGGTCGTACTGCGCCTGATCGAGCATGCCCTGACGCTTGGCGACGAGTGTCGGCACCAGCGCCTGACCGGCGACGTTCACCGCCGTGCGGCCCATGTCGAGGATCGGGTCGATGGCGAGCAGGAGGCCGACGCCGGCGAGCGGCAGGCCGAGCGTCGAGAGCGTCAGCGTCAGCATCACGGTGGCGCCGGTGAGGCCGGCGGTCGCGGCCGAGCCGATCACCGAGACGAAGGCGATCAGGACGTATTCCTGGATGCCGAGCGGCACGCCGTAGAACTGCGCGACGAAGATCGCGGAGATCGCCGGATAGATCGCGGCGCAGCCGTCCATCTTCGTGGTCGCGCCGAGCGGCACGGCGAAGGCGGCATATTCGCGGGGCACGCCGAGGCTCTTCTCGGTCACGGCCTCGGTCACCGGCAAGGTGCCGATCGAGGAGCGCGAGACGAAGGCGAGCTGGATCGCCGGCCAGGCACCCGCAAAGAAGCGCGCCGGCGACAGGCCGTGCAGGACGAGAAGCGCCGGATAAACGACGAGCAGCACGATCGCGAGGCCGAGATAGATCGCGAAGGCGTACCAGGAGAGCTGCTCCAGCGTCTGCCAGCCATATTGCGCGACGGCGTTGCCGAGCAGGCCGATGGTGCCGATCGGCGTCAGCCGGATCACCCACCACAGCACCTTACGGACGATCGCCAGGAAGGACTCGTTGAGCGCGAGGAAGCTGTTGGCGCGCTCGCCGACCTTCAGCGCGGCGACGCCGACGACGATCGAGATCACCAGCAGTTGCAGCACGTTGAAACCAAGGCGCGTGGTCGCGCCGCCACCATCGACCCGCGTCGTTGCCTGCAGGCCGAACATGTTGGCGGGCACGAGCCCCTTCAGAAAGTCGAGCCAGGAGCCAACGGAGCCCGGCGCCTTGGCGCTGGCAGCGGCGACGCCGGCATTGATGCCGGGCTGGATGATGAGACCGAGCGCGATGCCGATCAGCACGGCGATGAAGGCAGTGATCGCGAACCAGAGCAGCGTCTGCCAGACCAGCGCGGCGGCATTCGAGAGCTGCCGGAGATTGCTGATCGAGGCGACGATCGCCGTGAAGATCAGGGGCGGCACCAGCGCCTGCAGGAGCTGCACGAAGATCGAGCCGGTGGTCGCGAGCGTGACGGTCAGCCAGTTCGGCTGGCCCGGAGCGACCGGCCCCATGTTGCGCGCGACCCAGCCGAGAACGAGGCCGATCACCATGGCCGCCAGAACCTGGAAGCCGAAGCTGGAGTAGAACGGTTTTGAACCGGCTCCGGCGGTGCCGGTCCGGGGAATTGCGGTGGTCATGACAGGATCTCTTCAAGTTCGGCCCGCGGCCGTAGATGAATATTCCTATACACCTCCCGAACTTGCCTTCGCAAAAGCGGATATTTTCATTCTTTGGTCCTCTTGCGATAAAAATCTTCTCCAACATCTTTTTTGGCGCTGCTGATTCCGTATCAGAACGGTTCGGGCCGCGCGGTTGTCATTCCGGGGCGCGCCGCAGGCGCGAACCCGGAACCCACGACTGGGTGAACGGATTGCTGCCTAGCTTGGGATGTTTTACCCGGTCGTGGGTTCCGGGTTCTTCGCTCCGCGAAGCCCCGGAATGACAATGGCCGCCACCTTTCCCTTTGCCGGAAAAGTGATTTCCACGGAGATCGAACAGTTCTAGCCTGCATTCCGATGATCCAGCGATCGGCGAGGTGGTCGCATGTCAGTCTCGGAAGCCCGGCTTACCTCCCCCGCCGCACGGGAAGCGACGCCCGAACAGGCCCAGCCGCAGCAGGACGGCGTCATCGCGTCGGGCGTCTATGTCCATGGCGTGCGCGTCGCCGATATCCCCGTCACCGAGGCCGGCGAATGGGCGCGCAAGGACGACCATGTCGTCTGGATCGGCTTGCTCGAACCGGAACCCGCGCTGCTGCGCTGCGTGCAGCAGCAGTTCAACCTGCACCCGCTCGCCGTCGAGGACGCCACCAACGCGCATCAGCGGCCGAAGCTCGAGCAATATGGCGACGCGCTCTTCGTCGTCGCGCGCACGGCCCAGTTGATCGACGGGCGCATCGCCTTCGGCGAGACCCATATCTTCGTCGGCCGCGGCTATATCGTCAGCGTCCGGCACGGCGCCTCGACCTCCTACAAGTCGGTCAGGCAGCACTGGGAGACCTGCCCGACCTCGCTGGCCAAGGGCGAGGATTTCATCCTCTACGCGATCCTCGATTTCATCGTCGACAACTACATGCCGGTGCTGGAAGCGATCCATGACGAGGTCGAGGAGATCGAGGACAAGATCCTGGCCAAGCCGATGGCGCGCTCCGATATCGAGCGGCTCTACATGCTCAGGCGCGACCTGCTGCGCCTGCGCAATGCGGTCGCCCCGCTGGTGGATGTCTGCCAGCGGCTGATGAACGGCACCGTGCCGCAGGTCCGGCCGACACTTGCTCCCATGTTCCGCGACGTGACCGACCATGTCCGCACCGTGCAGGAGAAGATCGACAGCCTGCGCGAAGTGCTGGCCTTCGCCTTCGAGGCGAGCCTGCTGGTGGGGCAGAGCCAGGAAAGCCTGATCACCAAGCGGCTGGCATCCTGGGCCGCCATCCTGGCGGTGCCGACGGCGGTGGCCGGCATCTACGGCATGAATTTCGAAAACATGCCGGAACTAAAGATGTATTACGGCTACTATTCCGTGCTGACGCTGATCGTCTGCACCTGCTCGATCCTGTACTGGCGCTTCAGGCGGAACGGCTGGCTGTAGCTATCTGAGCGGCCAGACCAGCAGGATCATCGGCACCGCAAGCAGGATGACCAGCAGCGAGAGCGGCGCGCCGAGCCTCGCATAGTCGCTGAAGCGATAGCCGCCCGGCCCCATCACCAGCGTGTTGCACTGGTGGCCGATCGGCGTGAGGAAGTCGCAGGCTGCGCCGATCGCGACCGCCATCAGGAAGGCGTCGGGATTGTAGCCGAGGTTCTTGGCGAAGCCCGCGCCGATGGGAGCCATGACCAGCACCGTCGCCGCATTGTTCAGGAACGGCGTCACCGCCATCGCCGCGACGAGGATGAGCGCGACCGCGGCCCAGCCCGGCAAGCCGCCGCCGATCATGGCGAGCCATGAGGCGAAGAGATCGGTAGCGCCGGTCGTCCGCAGGGAATCCGAGACAGGGATCAACGCCGCCAGCATCAGCAGGATCGGCGCATCGATGCTCTGATAGGCCTCGCGCAACGGTACACAGCGGAGCGCGATCAGCAGCACAGCGGCAGCGAAAAAGACCAGCGGCACCGGTGCGAGCCCTGCCGCCAGTGCGATGATCGCGGCCAGCACGATCGTCACGGTCAGCACGACGCGGCGCGTCGAGCCCAGCGGCACCAGCCGGTCGGCCAGCGGCAGCAGGCCGAGTTCGGAGAGCTTTTCCGGCAGCAGCTTCTCATCGCCCTGGATGACGACGATATCGCCGGCCCGCAGGCGGATATCGCGCAGCCGCTGGCTGAAGCGCTCGCCCGAGCGGCTGATCGCGATCATGTTGACGCCGAAGCGGCTGTGCAGAGCGATGTCGCCGGCCGACTGACCGATCAGCGTCGAATCCGGGCCGATGATCGCCTCGGCGATGCGGTCGGGGTCGAGCGCATCCTCCTTCTGCGTCGGGCGGTCCTTGCCGGTGAGGTCGAGCCCGCCTTCGGCTACGACCCGCTCGAGCACGGCGGCATCGCCGCGCAGCAGCAGGATGTCGCCGGCCTTGAGCGAGGCATCGGGCAGCGGCGCCTGGACGCGGCGCTCGTTGCGCAGGATCGAGACGATCTCGATGCCTTCACCGATCGCCTTGAGATCGGCGACCGTCTTGCCCGCCAGCGGCGATTTCCCGTTGAGCTTGGCCTCGGTCAGGTAGTCCTTGATGTCGATCGCCTGATCGAGCGAGACGGCGCCGCGGCGATCGCGCGGCAGCAGGCGGTAGCCGACGCTGAGGAAGAGGCAGCCGGCAACGGCGACGACGATGCCGACCGGCGCGAAATCGAACATGCGGAAGGGCTCGCCGCCGAGCTCCTGCCGGACGCGGGCGACGATGACGTTCGGCGAGGTGCCGACCAGCGTGACGATGCCGCCGAGCAGCGAGGCAAAGGCCATCGGCATCAGGAAGACCGAGGGTGATTTTCCGCTCTTGCGGGCGAGCTGGTAGGCGATCGGCAGCATCATCGCGAGCGCACCGATATTCTTGATGATCGCCGACATCACGGCGACGACGAAGACGAGCAGCGGCACCTGCAACTGCGTCGAGGTCAGGCGGGCGCCGAGCTTCGAGTACAGGCGCTCGATGATGCGCGAGCGCGCCACCGCCGCGCTCAGGACCAGCGCGCTGCCGACGATGATAACGATGTCATCGGAGAAGCCCTTGAATGCCTCCGCTGCCGGCACCAATCCGAGAGCGACCGCGGTCAGAAGCGCCAGCATCGCGACAATGTCGTAGCGCAGCCGCCCCCACAGGAAGGCGGCCATCATGCCGGCGACGAGAAGGACGGAGAGAATCTGTGGCTGTGTCATCCGGCCTTCAACGTATCGCGCGGAATATCCGCCTTACAGCCACTTCTTCCAACGGAAGAAGATATAGGGCAGCACGGCGAAGAGGATCATCAGCCCCACCGCCATGGGGTAGCCCCACTGCCACTCCAACTCCGGCATCGTCTTGAAGTTCATGCCGTAGATCGAGGCGATCAGCGTCGGCGGCATCAGTGCGACCGAGACGACCGAAAACAGCTTGATGATCTTGTTCTGCTCGATCGAGACGAGGCCGAGCGTGGCGTCCATCATGAATTGCAGCTTGTTCGACAGGAAGGCCGCGTGCTCCTCGATGGCCTGTACATCACGCACCGCAGAGCGCCATTCGGCCGAGAAGCCGGTCTGAGCCTTTTTCGGGCGGGTATAGTTGGCCGAGAGGAACAGCAGCACGCGCTCCACCGTCATCATGCTCTCGCGGACGTTGGAGATGATATGCTCGTACTGACCGATCTTCTGGATCACGACCTGATAGACGCCGCCGCGCTCGACGTCCTGGCCGCGTCCGGCGAAGACGCGGCGCGAGGCGATGTCGATCTTGTCGCCGACGCCGCGCAGCACCTCGGCGGCGCGGTCGACGATCGCCTCGATCAAACCGTCCAGGACGGCCTCAGGTTGCTGGCCGCAACCGCCCGGCTTGGTGGCGCGGTTGAGGAAGATGTTGAAAGCCCCTGGCTCGTCATAGCGCACCGTCACCAGCGCCTTGTCAGTGAGGATGAAGGTGACGTCCGCCAGAAGCGGGACGATGGTGTCGGACTGGCAGATGATCCGCGCGGTCATGTAGCGCGCGCCGTTCTCGGTATAGATGATCTCGGACGGCTCGAGATCGTGCATCTCCTCGCGCGTCGGGATCGAGATGCCAAGATGCTTCTCGACCCGCTTGTCCTCCTCCGGCGTCGGATTGAGCAGGTCGATCCAGACGACGTCGCAAGGAAAATCCCCGTAGGCGTCGAGCTTGCTGAGCCGGAGCTTGTCGCGCGTATCGGGGCATGAGCCGTGGATCGTCAGCATGGGCGCGAATCTCGCTGCACGGTCAGGGTGGAAACCGGCAGGAACTCCGATCCCGCCTTCGTGTCAAACCGATGACGACCCGGCTCGAAATGCTGCCGAGGCGTTACACCCCGCCCTTCACGCCCTGCGGCGGCAGGCTGTCTGCCGGCACGAAGAAATCCGGCATCAGCGGCACCGAGGGGTCGACGCGATACTGGCTGAAATCGGTGACGCCCTCGCCGGCCATGAAGCTGTCGTCGATCAGGAAGTTGCCGGAGAACTCACGGGAGGGCTTCGAGAAGATCATATGGGCCGCGTCGGCGAGGATCTCGGGCGTCCGGCTCGCCTGCACCATCTTGTCGCCGCCGAGCAGGTTCTGGACGGCGGCGGTCGCGATCGTCGTGCGCGGCCAGAGCGCGTTGACCGCGATGCCCTGGCGCGCCAGCTCGCCGGCGAGGCCGAGCACGCACAGGCTCATGCCGTATTTCGCGATCGAATAGGCCAGATGCGGCGCGAACCACTGCGTCTTCATGTCGAGCGGCGGCGAGAGCATCAGGATATGCGGGTTCTGCGCCTTCGCCAGATGGGGAATGGCGTATTTCGAGACCATGAAAGTGCCGCGCGTGTTGATCTGGTGCATCAGATCGAAGCGCTTCATGTCGGTCGTCTGGGTGTTGCTGAGCTGGATCGCGCTGGCATTGTTCACGACGATGTCGATGCCGCCGAAGGTCTCGGCCGTCTTGGCGATCGCATCAGTGACGCTCTGCTCGTCGCGGACATCGACCATCAACGGCAGGCATTTTCCGCCGGCCGCCTCGATCTCGGCGGCGGAGGTGTAGATCGTGCCGGGAAGCTTGGGATGCGGCTCGGCCGTCTTGGCGGCGATGGTGACGTTGGCGCCGTCTCGCGCCGCCCGAAGCGCGATGGCGAGACCGATGCCGCGCGAGCCGCCGGTGATGAAAAGCGTCTTACCCTTGAGCGACATCGCCGCCTCCCTGTTCATTGGTGATGACGTAGCGGGCCGGCTGGGAGCCATCCCGGTCGGTGAAGCCATAGGCACGCGCCAGATCGGCGACATGGAGGACATGTCCGGCATGACGAGCGACGTCGGAGTCGGCAGCCAGTGCCACGACGGCGCGGCCGGCATAGAGCGGCGTTTCGGTGGTCTCCGCGCCAAGACCCGCATCGCGGACGCGCTCGGTCAGGACATGGCCCGGCGACAGGCTCAAGGCTGTGACGCCGAAGGGCTTCAGTTCCTCGGCCATCGCAAAGCTCAGCCGGTTCATCGCCGCCTTGGCGAGGTCGTAGAAGACATCGCCGAGATAGCCGCCCGCCATGTCGAAGCTCAGCGTGACGATGAGCCCCGAGCGCGCCTGCACCATGGCCGGCGCCACCGCGCGCGCCAGCAGCAACTGGGCATAGACGCCGCTCTCGAAGCTCTCGCCCAGTCGCGCGACCGGGCGGCGCCAGAACGGCGTGCCGAAGCTCGAACCGTCGGGATAGCGCTCGCCGTCATAACCTTCATTGCCGCCCCAGACCGCATCGACGACGCAGTCGAGTCGGCCGAAACGGCGCAAGGCCCAGGCGACGAGCCCGTCGACATCGCGCTCGCTGGTATGGTCGCAGCGATAGGGATGGCCCTTGCCGCCGGCGGCCTCGACCTCGCGGGCCGCGTCCTCGAAGGTCTCCTGGCGCTGGTCGGTGCGCTGCCCGGCCTCGCTGGAGCGTCCGGTGACGATGACCGTCGCGCCGGCCTCGCCCAATGCCCTGGCGATGCCGCGCCCGAGTCCGCGCGAGGCGCCGGCGACGAGGCAGATGCGGCCGGAGAGAGACGGTTGCGCGGCAGTCATGGGCATTCCCGACGAATCGCCGCTGGCCACGGCCGGCCCGCTGCTCTATAGCCCCGCTCCCCTCGCAACGGAGCAGCACCATGGACAGCACCGATGTCGCCGCCTGCTGGGAGGCCAATGCCGAGACCTGGACCCGGCATGCGCGGGCCGGCTACGACCTCTATCGCGACGCGCTGAACAGCCCCGTCTTCTTCGCCAACCTGCCGGACATTGCAGGGCTCGACGGCCTCGATATCGGCTGCGGCGAAGGCTCGAACACGCGCAAGCTCGCCGAGGCCGGTGGGCGCATGATCGCCGTCGATATCGCGCCGACCTTCATCCGCCACGCGCAGGAGGCGGAAGCGGCGAAGCCGCTCGGCATCGACTACCGCTTCGGCGACGGCACCGCCCTGCCCTTCCCGGATGCGCAGTTCGATTTCGCGACCGCCTTCATGTCGCTGATGGACATGCCCGCTCAGGACAAGGCGCTGGCGGAAGCGGCGCGCGTACTCAAGCCCGGCGGTTTCCTGCAGTTCTCGATCCTGCATCCCTGTTTCGCGCCGCCCTATCGCAAGGTGCTGCGCGACGAGGCCGGAAATATCCGCGCCATCGAGGTCGGCCGCTATTTCGATGGCATCGACGGCGAGATCGAGACCTGGCGCTTCGGCGCCGCGCCGGCCGACATCAAGGCCAGCGTCGAGCCCTTCCGCGTGCCGCGCTTCCACCGCACGCTGAGCGAGTGGGTGGCGATGATCGTCGCGGCTGGGCTCACGATCGAGCATATGGCCGAGCCGAGTGTCGACGCGGAGACCGCGCGGGCCGTCCCCTATCTCGCCGACACGCATATCGTCCCGCTCTTCCTGCATATCCGCGCCCGCAAGGCGGCGACTGTCTGAACGGAGCGCGACTGGGCTCACGCGGCGAAGACCGCAGCCGCATCGGCGATCGCGCCGGCGCCTTCCGTGACCGCGAGCTCCAGGGCCGGCGCCTCGGTTGCGATGCATTCGGCATAGAAGCGGGCGGTGGCGAGATCGGCGGTGCCGTCTGCTTCCGAGCGCGTGGCCAGCGCCTTCTTCGCCAGCCCCGTGCCGCCCTGCGCCAGCGCGAAGAGCTTCAGGTACGGAGTCGCGCCCGCCAATGCGTCGGCCACGCTCGTGCCGAGCGTCGCCTGCATCCATTCCGTCGCGCGCTCAAGCGCATCGACGGCGGCGCCGAGGCGGGCGGCGGTATGGCCGAAGCCCGGATTGTTGGCGCGCTCGACCTCGCCGACGATGCCGCGCATCTCGGTGACCAGCGCCTTCACCGCCTCGCCGCCGGAGAGCGGCAACTTGCGGGTGACGAGGTCGATCGCCTGGATGCCGTTGGTGCCCTCGTAGATCGCGGCGATGCGGGCATCGCGCAGATGCTGGGCGGCACCGGTCTCCTCGACGAAGCCCATGCCGCCATGGACCTGCACGCCGGTCGAGGCGACATCGATACCGATCTCCGTCGCATAGGCCTTGGCGATCGGCGTGAGGATCGCGGCGCGTTCGGAAGCGGCCTTGCGCCTGGCTTCGTCGGTCTCGCGATGCGAGCGATCGAGCGCCTCGGCGACCTGATAGGAGATCGCGCGGGCGCCTTGCGTCTTGGCGCGCATGTCCATCAGCATGCGGCGCACGTCCGGGTGGACGATGATCGGGCTCATCGGCGCACCCTTGGGTGCATCGAGCGCCGCGCCCTGCTTGCGCTCATGCGCGAAGGCGAGCGCCTGCTGATAGGCGCGCTCGGCAATGGCGACGCCCTGCAAGGCGACGTTGAGGCGGGCATTGTTCATCATCGTGAACATGCAGGCGAGACCGCGATTCTCCTCGCCGATCAGCCAGCCGATGGCGCCACCATTGTCGCCGAAGGCCATGGAACAGGTCGGGGAGGCATGGATGCCGAGCTTGTGCTCGATGCCGGAGCAGCGCAGATCGTTATGTGCGCCGAGCGAGCCGTCGGCATTGACCATGAATTTCGGCACGAGAAAGAGCGAGATGCCGCGCGTGCCGGGAGGGGCATCGGGCAGGCGCGCGAGGACCAGATGGACGATGTTCTCGGTCAGATCGTGCTCGCCATAGGTGATGAAGATCTTCTGGCCGGTGATGCGATAGGTGCCGTCCCCGACGCGCTCGGCCTTGCTGCGCAGCGCATTGAGGTCCGAGCCCGCCTGCGGCTCGGTCAGATTCATCGTGCCCATCCACTCGCCGGAGACCAGCTTGGCGAGATAGGTCTCCTTGAGATGGTCGGAGCCATGCGCATGGATCGCCTCGATCGCGCCGACCGTCAGCAACGGGCCGAGCGCGAAGGCGAAGGCGGCCGAGTTCCACATCTCGATGCAGGCGGATTGCAGCAGCGTCGGCAGGCCCTGCCCGCCATAGGCCTCCGGCGCCGGCAGCGCGTTCCAGCCGGCCTCGGCCCAGGCCTTGTAGGCCTCTTTCCAGCCCGGCGGGGTGGTGACGGCGCCGTCCTTGAGCTTCGAGCCGTTGAGATCGCCGACGCGGTTCAGCGGCGCGATCACGTCGGCGGCGAATTTCGCGGCCTCGTCGAGCACGGCTTCCGCCACACCGCCGTCGAGTTCCGGCGCCAGCCCGTCGGCGATGAGCCGGTCGAGCCCCGCGACATGGCGCATGGTGGAGAGCATGTCCGAAACCGGGGCGCGATAGCTCATAATCGTCTCTCCCTGAGGCTCGTGCCTGCCCGAAAGGCAGCCGCCGCCTGCATTTGCCGTTGCCGCGATGGTAGCGAGGAACTATCGCCTAAGCCACGCGCAAGCGAGCGCGACCTTCGTCCCGTGCCGTGCCCATCAGTTAGTTTATATATAAACCATCATCGGTCAATCGCGTCGTGAACCAGCCCGTGTCCCCTCCTCGCCAGACGAAGCTCCTTGCCGCCGATGCCTCCGGCATCGCCGAGGCGGCTGCGTTGCTGCGCGCGGGCGGGCTCGTCGCGATGCCGACCGAGACGGTCTACGGGCTCGCGGCGGACGCGACCTCCGGCACGGCGGTCGCGGGCATCTATGCCGCAAAGGAGCGCCCGAGCTTCAACCCACTGATCTCGCATCTACCCGACCTTGCGAGCGCCCGTCGGCAGGGCCTGTTCGACGCGAATGCGCTGGCACTGGCGCAAGCCTTCTGGCCGGGGCCCTTGACGCTGGTCGTGCCGGCTTCATCCGGCTGCACGGTGAGTGATCTGGCGCGGGCAGGGCTGCCCTCCGTGGCGCTGCGTGTCCCGGCGCATCCGGTCGCGCATGCCGTGCTGGAAGCGGCCGGGCGACCGATCGCGGCGCCTTCCGCCAATCGCTCCGGCCGGATCAGCGCGACCAGCGCCGCTCATGTGATGGCCGATCTCGACGGCCGCATCGACGCCATCATCGATGCAGGCCCGACCGAGGTCGGGGTCGAATCGACCATCGTCGCATGCCTCGACGGCGCCCCGCGCCTGCTGCGTCCCGGCGGCGTGCCGCGCGAGGCGATCGAACATGTCATCGGCCGGCCGCTGGTGATCGCGGGCGATGCCGGCCATGCGCCGATCTCACCGGGCATGCTCGCCTCGCATTACGCTCCGGCGGCGCGGGTCAGACTCGACGCTGAGGCACCCGAGAATGACGAGGCGTGGCTCGGCTTCGGCCCCGAGGCCCAGGAGCATCCGGCCTCGCTCAATCTCAGCCCAAGCGGCGACCTGCGCGAGGCCGCTGCCCATCTCTTCGGCTATATGCGCCGGCTCGACGAGATGGGACGGAAGACCATCGCGGTCGCCCTCATTCCCGGGCATGGGCTGGGCGAGGCGATCAACGACCGTCTGCGACGCGCCGCGGCGCCGCGCTGATCCCTGCTCTCCCGGATTTGAATTCCTCCAGCTTGCATCACTGCAAGATATCGGCTTGCGTGCGCGCAGGAGGATGCCTTGCCGATGAATGCCAAGCTTGCCTGGGACGATTTCCGGCTGATCAAGGCCATCGCCGATCATGACGGGCTGACCGGGGCGGCGGCTGCGCTCTCCGTCAATCACTCCACCGTGTTCCGGCGGCTCGGCCAGATCGAGGAGCTCGTCGGCCTGCCGCTCTTCGAGCGGCGCAAGACCGGGTATGTCGCGACGGTCGCCGGGGCCGAGATGGCGGCGCTGGCAAGCCGGATGGACGAGGATGTCACCGCCTTCGCCCGGCGCCTCGCCGGGCGGGACGTCGCGCCATCAGGCGAATTGCGGATCACCACGACCGACACGCTCTACCAGAACGTGCTGCTGCCGATCTTTGCCGCCTTCCGCAAGGCGCATCCGCTGATCCGGCTCGATGTCGTCATCGGCAACCAGGCGCTCAACCTGTCGAAGCGCGATGCCGACATCGCGATCCGCGCCAGCGACACGCCGGGCGAGACGCTGGTCGGCCGGCGCATCGCCACCATCGCCTGGGCGATTTATGGCCGCGCCGCGGACGGCATCACCCCCGAGGAAGAAGCGAGCCCCGCCCTGCTCTACCAGCGCGACTGGGTCGCGCTCGGCGACCAGCTCTCGCATGTAAAGGCCGCCCGCTTCGTGCGCGAGCATGTCGCGCCGGAGCGGATCGCCCTGAAGAGCTCGGCCGTGCTGGGGATCGCCGAGGCAGTGGCGCAAGGCCTCGGCATCGGGCCGCTGCCCTGCTTCATCGCCGACCAGCGCTCCGACCTGATGCGGCTCCTGCCGCCCAATCCGGATTTCGCCACAGGCCTATGGGTGCTGACCCATCCCGATATCCGGCATGTGCCGCGCGTGCGCGCCTTCATGGATTTCTGCAGCAACGAGCTCGCGCGGCAGCGGGCGCTGTTCGAAGGGTAAGGCCTCAGCCGATCTCGACGACCACCCGGCCCTTGACCTTGCCCTCGACGATCGCCTTGCCCGTCTCGATCACAGCATCCAGCGGGATTGTCGTGGTGATCAGGCCGAGCTTGTCGCGGTCGAGGTCGCTGGCAAGCCGCTGCCAGGCCTCGATCCGGCGCGGCTTCGGGCACATCACCGAATCGACGCCGAGCAAAGCGACACCGCGCAGGATGAAGGGCGCGACAGAGGCCGGCAGGTCCATGCCTTGCGCGAGGCCGCAGGCGGCGATGGCTCCGCCATATCTCGTCATCGAGAGCAGGTTGGCGAGGGTGTGCGAGCCGACCGCATCGACGCCGGCGATCCAGCGCTCCTTGCCGAGCGGGCGACCGGGCGCGGCCAATTCGTTGCGGTCGATGATCTCGGCGGCGCCGAGGCTCTTGAGGTAATCCGCTTCCTCGGCGCGGCCGGTCGAGGCAATGACGTGCCAGCCGGCCTTGGCCAGCAATGCGATCGCGACCGAGCCGACGCCGCCGGCCGCGCCAGTGACGACGACCGGACCGTCTGTCGGCTTCAGGTCATGCTTCTCGAGCGCGAGCACGCAGAGCATGGCGGTGTAGCCAGCCGTGCCGATCGCCATCGCCTCGGCGGGGGTCAGTCCCTCGGGCAGCGGCACCAGCCAGTCGCCCTTGACCCGGCTCTTCTGGGCATAGGCGCCCAGATGCGTCTCGCCCGTGCCCCAGCCGTTGAGCACGACGAGATCGCCCGGCTTGAAACCGGGATGGTCGGAGGTCTCGACCCGGCCGGCGAAATCGATGCCGGGTATCATCGGCCAGCGGCGGACCACCGGCGCCTTGCCGGTAAGGGCGAGGCCGTCCTTGTAGTTCACCGTCGAATGCGTAACGCGGACGGTGACATCGCCCTCCATCAGGTCGCTCTCGGCGAAGTCGGTGAAGGCGAGGTTAGTGCCCGTCTCGCCCTTGGTCGCCACAAGGGCCTTGAACGTCGTCATCACCATCTCCGGAACCTGCAAATACGAAGGCCGACAAGGTTGCAGCGGCGTGGCGCCGCCGCAACCCCATCGGCCGTGTGAAGGTTCGTCCTCGGGATCAGGCCGGTTGCGCTTCCGGCCTCTGCACCGGCTTCTCGATGATCGGCAGGTTGATCAGGGCCGAGGCGACGCCGAGGGCGACCGAGAGCCACCAGACGAACTGGTAGTTGCCCAGCGATTCGTAGAGCACGCCGCCCAGCCAGACCCCAAGGAACCCGCCGACCTGGTGCGAGAAGAAGGCGAAGCCATAGAGCATCGCCATGTATTTGGTGCCGAACATCAGCATGACCAGCGAGGAGGTCGGCGGCACGGTCGAGAGCCAGAACAGGCCGATGACGATGCCGAAGGTGATCGCGGTGGTCGGGCTTGGCGGCAACAGGATGAAGGCGGCGATGGCGACCGCCCGGCCGAGATAGATCCAGGCCAGGAGATGGCGCTTCGGCATCCGCGTCGAGAGCCAGCCCGAGGAGAGCGAGCCGATGGCATTGGCGAGGCCGATGACGGCGAGCGTCCAGCCGCCAACCCAGGCCGGCAGGCCGGCATCCTTGAGATAGGCCGGCATATGCACGGTGATGAAGGCGAGCTGGAAGCCGCAGGTGAAGAAGCCGAGCACGAGCAGGACATAGCTGCGATGCTTGAAGGCCTCGCCCAGCGCCTGCGCGATCGTCTGGTTCGGCAGGTTGGCCGCAACGGCGCCAGCAGCGGCACCGGTCTTGCGCGTCGCCATCACGATCGAGATCGGCAGGATCGGCAGCAGCGTGAAGGCGAAGACGATGAGCGCCTGCTGCCAGCCCAGCGTCTCGATCAGGATGTTGCCGATCGGCGGAAAGAGGAACTGGCCGAAGGAGCCGGCGGCCGTGCCGGCGCCGAAGGCCATCGGGCGCCACTGCTCCGGCAGCAGCTTGCCGAAGGCGGCGAGGACGAGATTGAACGAGCAGGCCGAGAGGCCGAAACCGATCAGGACGCCGGCGCCGAGATGGAGCTGCAACGGCGTCGTCGCATAGGCCATCATGACGAGGCCAGCGGCATAGAGGATCGCGCCGACGCAGAGCACGCGCACCGTGCCATAGCGGTCCGCAATCGCGCCGGCGAAGGGCGCACCGAGACCCCAGAGCAGGTTCTGGATCGCCAGCGCCAGGCTGAAAGTATCCCGGCCCCAGTTGAACTGGATCGTCATCGGGATCTGGAACAGGCCGGCGCTGGCGCGCGGGCCGAAGGTGATGAGCGCGATCAGGCAGCCGGCGGCGACGATGATCTCCGGCGCATAACTGCGCGCTGGCGTGGACGTCATGGCTGTCTCCGAAGCGTCGAATGTGTGGTTACACGTTAGCGCCCTGCCCGCAGGTCAACCAGCGCGATTTCGTGAAATCTCGCATCACGACAAAGCATGGAATGCAAGGGGCGCGCGCGCCGTTAACCGGGGCTCAACCTTACCGAGGTGATAACGGATTCCAACGAAGGCGTGCGGGTTCGGCTGCGCTTTTCGTTCCGTGCGATCGGGACGGGTGTGTCGTTTTGAGTCATTGGCGTGTGCGCAGGCATGGGCGGAAGGCGCGCCCCCTCGGCATCAAGTGGGCCGCGAGCACCGTCTCGCCCTGGGCCCTGTCCTTCGGTATGCTCGTTTCCTTCACCGCTTCCGCCGGTCAGAATTTCGGGCCGACCGGCCTGCCTTCGAGCGCCATTCCGCGGGTCGCGCCCGGCCCTGTCTCCGAGTTCGCCGAAGGCCCATCGATGCTGGTCGCGGCCAGCGCCTTCCGACTGCCGGGCCTTGCCCTGACCTCGGCCGTCACGCAGGCGAAGCTCTCCTTCGAGGACCCCGAACGCCGCATCGTCGTCGATCCGCGCGCCCCGCGGGAGGACATGAAGCGCTCGGCCGCCGCAACCTTCCCGGAGGTCGACCGCACCGCCAAGGGCGACATGCTGCCGAGCCTGCGGCCGGGCCTCTCCGAACATCCGTCGATCGAGCTGGAACGGGTCGTCTTCGGTGACACCCAGCCGAAACTGATCTCCGGCGGTTTCTCGCTCGACGCGATGCGCGCGGCCGAGGCCGTGGACGGGCCGCAGACCGGCTTCGAGCCTTATGCCAACGACGAGGGCCTGACCGATCCGGCCCTATCCGATTCCTCGCCGGTGTCGCCGCTGAAGCCCAGGATCCATTCGGCGCGGCAGGCGGAGCTGCATCTCGAAAGCATCGACGGCTCCTCGCCCTCAGTGCCGCAGGCGAGCCAGGCCTCGTCCTCGACGCCGCTGGTCGGCGCGGTCATCGGCACGGTGACGCCGTCCGCCCTGCCCGCCCATTCCGCGCCGCAGCCGCGCGGGCGCATCGCGCTGGCCTCGGCGCCGGCCAATCGCGACCTGCGCCTCGCCGAGCCCGGCGTGAAGCAGGACTATACCAAGCTGATCGCGCCCGAGAACATGGCGAAGGAACAGCGCTGCCTCGCGGAAGCCGTCTATTTCGAGGCCCGCTCCGAATCGCTCCAGGGCCAGGCGGCCGTGGCGCAGGTGGTTCTCAACCGCGTGAAGAGCGGGCTCTATCCGAGCAGCGTCTGCGGCGTGGTCTACCAGAACAGCAACCGCTATCTCGCCTGCCAGTTCACCTTCACCTGCGAAGGCAAGTCGCTGCGGATCACCGAGCCCGCGTCCTGGCGCGACGCGGTCAGGATCGCGCGCGAGGTCTATGACGGCACGACCTATCTGCCGGATGTCGGCGCAGCGACCCATTACCACGCCAATTACGTGCGTCCGTCCTGGGCGAAGAAACTGAAGAAGATGGACACGATCGGCCAGCACGTCTTCTACCAGTTGCGGCCCGGACAGACCTGAGAGGCGGGCCTTTCACCCCCTTCCTGCAGGTGGCGGAGCATCACCCGTCTTAACATCAGCCCGCGCGAAGCGGGGCGGCACGCATCGCTCCCGATCCGCTAAAATCCAAGCGTTTTCCTTTACTTGCCTGGAAGTTGGGTGAATACGCCCGGCAGTCCGCAACTGGTTAATTTTACCTTGTTTTAGCGTTTACCTTGCGTTCATCACTTCGAGCGGGCTTCCTGTCTCCAACGAACGGCGCTCGACGCCAAACTCGACAGGGTCAGGTCCACAATGGTGCGCTCGCTTTCCTCAGGCATCATCACTGCTTCCAGCCTCGCAGCGGCGCTTGTCCTCGGCGCCACGGCCGCCCAGGCCGGCGGCTGCCGCGGCTCCGCCTGCTACAACCTCGTCACCACTCCGCCGGTCTACGGCTCGATCAACGAGACCTACCAGGTTCGTCCGGCCCAGGTGCAGCGCCACGTCGTCCCGGCCGAATACGAGACCGTGACCGACAATGTGATGATCGCTCCCGAGCGCCGCATCCCGCGTCATCGCGCCGCCGTCTACGAGACCGTGACCGAAAAGGTCATGATCTCGGCCGCCACCCGCCGCTGGGAAGTGACCCGCGACGCTTACGGCAATACCGTCGGCTGCTGGGTCGATGTGCCCGCCCGCTACGGCTACCAGAGCCGCCGCGTCGAGGTTTCCCCGGCCAGCATCGATTACGAGACGGTTCCCGCCGTCTACACGCAGCGTCAGCGCCAGGTGATGGTGCGTCCGACCCAGGTCGTGCGGCAGGATATCCCCGCCGTCTACGAGACCCGGCAGCGCCAGGTGATGGTCAGCCCCGGTTCGCAGTATTGGTCCCGCAGCCGCTACTGAGCGGATCGGGACAGAGTTTCACGCAGACCCTTTATTACCCACGGAACGACCACTTTCACCCCGGCCCTCGCGCCGGGGTTTTTTCTTGGGCGATTATCCCAGGCAGCGATCGTCATTCCAGAGCATGGCGAAGCCGTGATGCCGGAATCCCGAACCGCTGAATCTGATTGAAAAGGCAGAACGGCGACGCCTGTTCGAGTGGCCGCATCGGTTCCGGGGTTCCGGGCTCTTCGCTTATCGCGAAGCCCCGGAATGACGGCGGAGCCCCGGGTGCCCTCAAGCAGCCGCTCAGGCGAGCTTGCTGCCGAGCAGGAGGACGCAGACGCCCGCGGCGAAAGCGAGAAAGCGGGCCGGCATGCCGGCCAGCGTGCCCGGAGGACGGCCCGTCGCCAGGCCGACGAGCAACTCGACGATACCCAGCGCGAAGAGCACGATGGCGAAAGGTGGCAGCGCGCCGTCCGGCGCGACGAGGCCAGCCCGGACTGCCCAGGCGACCACCGCGCCGAGACCGGCGCCCAGCGCGACGAACAGGAGCTCGTTTCGCGACAGGCGCATCGACGTTGTCAGCGGCGGCGGAAGTTCTGGCGCGGCGGGCCGCCCGGAGCGGGACCAGCCGTCTTCTGGCGGAAATTGATGCGGCCGCGATCGAGATCGTAAGGTGACATCTCGACGATGACGCGGTCACCCGCGATCGTGCGGATACGGTTCTTCTTCATCTTGCCGGCGGCATAGGCCAGGATGATGTGCTCGTTGTCGAGCTTCACCCGGTAGTTGCCGTCCGGAAGCACCTCGACCACGGTGCCGTCGAATTCAAGCAGTTCTTCTTTCGCCATCTGTCGTCCTTCGTGAGCCCTAGGGCGCGTGGGCGAGCCATCGTGAGGGAGGCTCGCCCTGTTCTGGTCGATCGCGCGTCAGCGCGCGCGCCGCCGGGCGCCGTTGGTGCGTGGTTGCTGTGTTCTTTGCTGCAAGAACGCGACGCCGCCAAGCCCTTCTTTTGCGGAACCGCCGTCTTTTCGCTGCGCCGTCTGCTCGGGGCGCGGGCCCCGCTCAGGATGACGCGGACGCTCGTGACGCTCCTGACGCGGACCGCCATTGGCCGGCTGGTTGCGCTGGCCACCCTCGCCGGGCTTGCCGCCGCGCGGCTGCTGCTGCTCTTGCGGGCGAGCCTGCTGGCCCTGCGGGCGAGCTTGCTGGCCCTGCGGGCGAGCTTGCTGGCCCTGCGGGCGGCCTGGACCGCCGCGTCCGCCGCCGTTCTGCTGCTGGCCACGCCCGCCACCGCGCTGGTTCTGCGGCGGCTTCTTCGGCGTGCGGCCATCCCAGTAGGGAACGGCACCGATCGGCGTGATCGCGACCTTGGTCAGCTTCTCGATGGCGGCGAGGTCGCCGCGCTCTTCCGGCGTGCAGAAGGCGATGGCAATGCCCTCTGCGCCGGCGCGCGCGGTGCGGCCGATGCGGTGGACATAGGTCTCCGGCACGTTCGGCAGGTCGAAATTGACGACATGGCTGATGCCGTCGACATCGATACCGCGCGCCGCGATGTCGGTGGCGACGAGGATGCGCAAGCTGCCGTCGCGGAAGGCGCCGAGAGCCCGCTCGCGCTGGCTCTGGCTCTTGTTGCCGTGGATCGCGGCCGCCTCGATGCCGGAGGTGCCGAGCTGGCGCACGACCTTGTCGGCGCCGTGCTTGGTGCGGGTGAAGACGATGGCGCGCTCGAGCTCGGGCACGTTCAGGGTCTTGGCGAGCAGAGCCGGCTTGTCGCCCGGCTCGGTGAAGATGACGCGCTGGTCGATCTTCTCGGCCGTCGTCGCGACCGGCGCCACCGCGACCTCGACCGGGTCGGTGAGATAGGCGGAAGCGATGTCGCGGATCGGCTTCGGCATGGTCGCCGAGAAGAGCAGCGTGTGGCGCTCCTTCGGGATCAGGGTCGCGATGCGGCGCAGCGCGTGGATGAAGCCGAGATCGAGCATCTGGTCGGCCTCGTCGAGGACGAGGAACTCGATCTCGCGCAGCGAGACGGCGCGCTGATCGACGAGGTCGAGCAAACGGCCAGGCGTGGCGACGAGGATGTCGACCTTCTCGCCGAGCGCGCGGATCTGCTTGCCGACGGGCACGCCGCCGAAGATCACCGTCGATTTCAGCGAGGTGTAGCGTGCATAGGTGCGGATGCTGGCTTCGATCTGGGCCGAGAGCTCACGCGTCGGCGACAGGATGAGCGCACGCACGGCGCGGGCCGGCATCTGGCGCGGCTTTGCGAGCAAGCGGTGCAGCATCGGCAGCGAGAAGGCAGCGGTCTTGCCGGTGCCGGTCTGGGCGGCGCCGAGCAGGTCACGGCCTTGCAGAATATGGGGGATCGCCTGCGCCTGGATCGGCGTGGGCGTCTCATAGCCCTCGGCTGCGAGCGCCTTGAGAAGGGGCTCGGCAAGGCCGAGATCGGTAAACTTGGTCAAGAAGAGGCTTTCTGGGCGCCGTGATCGCGGGGGGCGCATGTGGAATCGGCTGCGCCGCAGGCCCGCATCCGGCCTGAATTCAAAGGATATTCGGACCTGCCGGCGAACCGCTAGCCACAGCGCCGGCAGGCTTGTCGTGGACCGGGGCCCTCAAGGCCTTCCCGGTCGATCAGGTATCAGCTCAGGCGACGACGAGGTTGCCGGCCGAGGTCTTGCCGGTCTTGCGATCGGCAACGAGTTCGTAGGAGACGACCTGGCCGTCGCGCAGCTCGCGGAGACCCGCGCGCTCGACAGCGGAGATGTGGACGAACACGTCCTGGCCGCCGTTCTCAGGGGTGATGAAGCCATAGCCCTTGGTGGCGTTGAACCACTTCACGGTGCCCTTTTCCATAGTTCCAGAATCCTTACGTTTCAGATCCGCGTATCGTTGCGACCCAGAGCTCGACGCGCGGACGCCTTGCAGTGGTATTGTAGCGATGTGTGGTGGATCTGAATCGTGCCCGCCGACCGGATTGCCCGCGCGGAGGATTGGCCAGAACCCGGCCGCATCTCGTCATACATCGGTGCGGATAGCACGAAATGCAAGAAGGGTCCAGCAAGAGGGCCATCGGCGCCTGTAACCGAGCTGGCCAGCAGATGTTTGGCAGGAAAAGGAGGCCGCGTCATGCCGATCATGCTCAAGGGCTCCTGCCGCTGCGGGGCGGTACATTTCTCGGTCGAGAGCCACGCTCCCGTCCCCTACCAGCTCTGCTACTGCTCGATCTGTCGCAAGACGGCGGGCGGTGGCGGCTTCGCGATCAACCTCTCGGCCGATGCGGCGACGCTGAAGGTTGAAGGCGAGGACAAGATCGGCAATTTCAGCGCGGAGATCGAAGGCGACGACGGGGCCTGCGAACGCTCGCAGGCGCAGCGTCGTTTCTGCACCACATGCGGCGCCGCTCTCTGGCTGTTCGATCCGCGTTGGCCGGAGTTACTCCATCCCTTCGCCTCGGCGATCGACAGCCATCTGCCGCGTGCGCCCGAAAAGACCCATCTGATGCTGCGCTTCAAGGCCGGCTGGGTCGAGCCGGCGATAGGGCCGAACGACCAGAGCTTCGACACCTATCCCGAGGAATCGATCGAGGATTGGCACCGCAAACGCGGCCTCTGGGTCGATTGATCCCACGGCCCGTGGGTCGCTTGCCACGAACAGATCAGCGAACGAGCTGCTCGATGAGGTTGCGCAAGGGGCCGAGATCCGGGATGGCGTGGTAGCGGTCGTGCCCCACCGGCTCCTCGGCATGCTCCAGAGCCCATGTCAGGTCATGCGGGACATGGACGGCCCAGGAGCCGGCCTCCAATGCCGGCAGGATGTCCGATTTCAGGGAGTTGCCGACCATCATCGCCCTCCCTGCCCCATCGCCGTGGCGCGTGAAGATGCGATCATAGGTCTCCGGCTTCTTGTCGCTGACGATCTCGACAGCATGGAAGAAGTCGCCGAGGCCGGACTGGGCGAGCTTGCGCTCCTGATCGAAGAGATCGCCCTTGGTGATCAGCACCAGGCGATAGTCACCCGAGAGCGCCTGGAGTGTCTCGCTCACATGCGGCAGCGTCTCCACGGGATGGGCCGCCATCTCCCGGCCGGCGGCGAGGATCTCGCCGATGACGGAAGCCGGGACCTGCCCCCGCGTGATCTCGATCGCCGTCTCGATCATCGAGAGCACGAAGCCCTTAATGCCGAAACCGTAGAAGCCGAGATTGCGCTTCTCGGCTTCGAGCAGTCGTCCGGAAATCTCCGCCGCCTCGCCGTGCTCGCCGAGCAGCGCAACGAAGCGATCCTCCGTCATCCGGAAGAACTGCTCGTTCTGCCAGAGCGTGTCGTCGGCATCGAAGCCGATGGTGGTCAGTTTCGATGCCATGTCGGGTTCTCAGCCATCCTTGGGCTTGATCGCGCCCAAAGCCGCCTGCGCGGCGGCCAGACGGGCGATCGGCACGCGGAAGGGCGAGCAGGAGACGTAGTCCAGCCCGACGCTCTCGCAGAAACCGATCGAGGCCGGGTCGCCGCCATGTTCGCCGCAGATGCCGAGCTTGATGCCGGATCGGGTCTTGCGGCCGCGCTCGGCGGCGAGCTTCACCAGCTCGCCGACGCCGTCCTGGTCGATGGTGACGAAGGGATCGGCGTCGAGTAGGCCCTTGGCGGTGTAGGAACCGAGGAAGGAGGACGCGTCGTCACGCGAGATGCCGAGCGTCGTCTGCGTCAGGTCATTGGTGCCGAAGGAGAAGAACTCGGCGCTTTCGGCGATCTCGGCGGCGCGCAGGGCCGCGCGCGGCAGTTCGATCATGGTGCCGACCTGATAGTCGATCTTGGTGCCGCTCTCCTCGATCACGGCCTTGGCCATGGCGTCGATGCGGGCCTTGACGAGATCGAGTTCGGGCTTGCCCATGACGAGCGGCACCATCACCTCCGGGATCACCGGCTTGCCGGTCTCCTTGGCCGCGATCACCGCCGCCTCGAAGATGGCGCGGGCCTGCATCTCGGCGATCTCGGGGAAGGCCACCGCAAGGCGGCAGCCACGGAAGCCGAGCATCGGGTTGAACTCGTGCAATTCGGCGGCGCGATGCTTCAGGGCATCGGGCGTGACGCCGAGCGCGGCTGCGACCTCACCGATTTCCTTCTCGCCATGCGGCAGGAACTCGTGCAGCGGCGGATCGAGCAGGCGGATCGTCACCGGCAGGCCGCTCATGATGGTGAAGAGCTGGACGAAGTCCTGGCGCTGCACCGGCAGGAGCTTGGCGAGCGCGGCCCGCCTGCCCTTGTCGTCATGGGCGAGGATCATCTCGCGGACGGCCTGGATGCGGTCGCCTTCGAAGAACATGTGCTCGGTGCGGCAGAGCCCGATGCCCTCGGCGCCGAACTCGCGCGCGGTCCTGGCGTCCTCCGGCGTCTCGGCATTGGCGCGGACCTTGAGGCGGCGCACCTTGTCGGCCCAGCCCATCAGCGTCGCAAACTCGCCGGACAACTCCGGCTTCTGCATCTTGATCTCGCCGAGGAGGACCTGACCGTTGCCGCCGTCGATGGTGACGAAATCGCCGGCCTTCAGCGTGGTCGGGCCGACCGAGAGCGTGCCCTTGGCATAGTCGATGCGGAGCTGACCGGCGCCGGAGACGCAGGGCTTGCCCATGCCGCGGGCGACGACCGCCGCATGCGAGGTCATGCCGCCGCGCGAGGTCAGGATGCCTTCGGCGGCATGCATGCCGTGAATGTCCTCGGGCGAGGTCTCGACGCGGACGAGGATGACCTTCCTGCCGGCCTTCTTGGCGGCTTCGGCATCGTCGGAATTGAAGACGATCTCGCCCGCGGCGGCGCCGGGCGAGGCCGGCAGGCCGGTGGTCAGCACGCGGCGCTCGGCCTTGGGGTCGATGGTCGGGTGCAGGAGCTGGTCGAGCGCACCGGGCTCGACGCGGCCGACGGCCTCCTCCTGCGTGATCAGTCCTTCGGTCGCAAGCTCGACCGCAATGCGCAGAGCCGCCTTGGCGGTGCGCTTGCCGGACCGGGTCTGCAGCATCCAGAGCTTGCCCTCCTGGATGGTGAATTCCATGTCCTGCATGTCGCGATAGTGCTTCTCGAGGATGCCGTAGATGCGGCAGAGCTCGGCATAGGCCTCCGGCATCTCCCGTTCCATCGAAGGCTTGTCGGAGCCCGCCTCCTTCTTGGCGGCCTCGGTGATGTCCTGCGGCGTGCGGATGCCGGCGACGACGTCCTCGCCCTGCGCGTTGATCAGGAACTCGCCATAGAGCGCGTTCTCGCCGGTCGAGGGATTGCGGGTGAAGGCCACGCCGGTCGCGGAGGTGTCGCCCATGTTGCCGAACACCATCGACTGGACGTTGACCGCCGTGCCCCAGCTCGCGGGAATCGCGTTGAGCTCGCGATACTTGATCGCGCGGGCGTTCATCCAGGAGGAGAAGACGGCGCCGACAGCACCCCAGAGCTGCTTCTCGGGCTCCTGCGGGAAGTCGGAGCCCAGCTCCTTCCTGATGATCTCCTTGTACTTGCCGACAAGGACCTTCCAGTCGGCGGCCTTGAGATCGGTGTCGAGATGCAGGCCCTTGCGCTCCTTGTAGTCCTCCAGCGCCTCCTCGAAGAGGCCGTGGTCCACATCGAGCACGACGTTGGAATACATCGTGATGAAGCGACGATAGCTGTCCCAGGCGAAGCGCTCGTCGCCCGAGGCCTTGGCGACGGCCTCGACCGTCTCGTCGTTGAGGCCGAGATTGAGGACGGTGTCCATCATGCCCGGCATCGAGGCGCGCGCGCCGGAGCGGACCGAGACGAGGAGCGGATTGGCGGGGTCGCCGAAGGTCTTGCCCGTGAGCTTGGCCATGCCTGCGAGCGCGGTCCTGACCTGCCCGTCGAGCTCGGCCGGAAAGCTCTTGCCGTTGTCGTAATAGGCGGTGCAGACCTCGGTGGTGATGGTGAAGCCGGGCGGAACGGGCAGGCCCAGATTGCTCATCTCGGCGAGGTTCGCGCCCTTGCCGCCGAGCAGGTTCTTCATTCCCGCCTCACCCTCGGCCTTGCCGTCGCCGAAGGTGTAGACCCACTTCCCACCTGCCATCACATAGCCTCTTCTGTTCAACCGGACGAGGCAAACGCCGCGCCGGCGTGAAAGTTTCGTGTGCGTGCCGTCGATGACTTAAGGTCACCGGCAGCGGGGATGTTGGCGGTCATGCCGAAAACGACATGAACAATCAATGAGCGTGTGCAGCATCGCCTGATGCAGCGCAATAGCATGCTCGGGTTGCGTCAGGGGCCCTTCCCCCGCGCGGCACGGGGCCAGCGCAGCGGCCAGTTGACGATGCGCTCTGCGACCTCCTCCTCGGGCACCTCGTCCTCATTGGCGAAGACGCGGCCGCGCACCGAGACGCCGGCCGCGACCACCGTCTCGGGATCGCCGGAGACCAGCGGGTGCCACCAGGGCAGGTCCTTGCCCTCGGCGACGAGGCGATAGCCGCAGGTCGGCGGCAGCCAGGGCAGCGTGCGCACCTCCTCGGGCGTCAGCGTCACGCAATCCGGCACTTTCTGAGAGCGGTTCGGATAGTCGCGGCAACGGCAGGTGCCAGCCTCGAACAGCCGGCAGCCGACATCGGTGGCGAAGATGCGGCCTGTATCCTCGTCCTCGAGCTTGACGAGGCAGCAGCGGCCGCAGCCATCGCAGAGCGATTCCCATTGCTCGCTCGACATCGCCTCCAAAGGCGTCGTCAGCCAGAAGGGCTGCGGTTTCGGCGGGGCTTGCGTCATGGCAGGCTTATGCGCCCCCGGGCGGCAAGATGGAAGGCCAATCCGGCCCGGCTCTACGTGACGATATCTGAACGCCACGCCAGCGTATTTCCGGTTCCCGGCAATGAAATTTACCCTCCCGACTCTTATTCGGACGCTGAGCATGCCTATGTGTCCATTCCCGGGCGCTCTGCTGTTGCCAAGCGGGCAGGCACGCGGCAGGACTTAGCGTCGGGGGCCATTCGGGAAGCCTGGAACGGCCATGGAGTTCAGGAAGGCGGGCTGGAGGACGCGGCTGAAGCGCTTTGCGCTTGCCGCCGACTCATGGCTGGATGCCGGCCTGTGGGGAGCAGGGCACCGCGCCGGCGAAATCCATGAGCGCATCCGCAGCGTCGCCGATCGCCTGACCGTCACCGGCGGCAAGCGCATCGCCGCCGAGTTCGCCAGTGAAGGGCTGAATATCGGCATCGTCGGCGCGCTGATCCTGCTGATGCTGGCCCTGCCGGCGTTCCGGATCGGCAATGACGAGGCGCTGAAGAACCAGGTCTTCGCCGTCACCTTCCTCGACCGCTACGGCGCGCCACTCGGCCATCGCGGCGCCCGGCACGACGATTCGCTGAAGCTGGAGGAGATGCCGGACCATCTGCTCAAGGCCGTGCTGGCCACCGAGGATCGCCGCTTCTACGACCATTTCGGCATCGACCTGATCGGCACCTCGCGGGCGCTGCTGGTCAATACGCGGGCCTCGGGCGTGGTCCAGGGCGGCTCGTCGCTGACTCAGCAGCTCGCCAAGAACCTCTTCCTCAACAACGAGCGCTCGCTCGACCGCAAGATCAAGGAAGCCTTCCTCGCCTTGTGGCTGGAGACGCGGCTGACCAAGAACGAAATCCTCAAGCTCTATCTCGACCGCGCCTATATGGGCGGCGGCACCTTCGGCGCGGCGGCTGCGGCGGAATACTATTTCGGCAAGTCGGTTAAGGACGTCTCGCTGGCCGAGGCCGCGATGCTCGCCGGGCTGTTCAAGGCACCGACGAAATACGCGCCCCATGTCAACCTGCCGGCCGCCCGTGCGCGGGCCAACGACGTGCTCAACGCCATGGTCGATGCCGGCTTCATGACCGCCGGCCAGGTCGACAGCGCCAAGCGCAACCCGGCGACACCGATCGACCGCAAGCGCGATTCCAGCCCGGACTATTATCTCGACTGGGCCTTCGATGCGGTGAAGGAGCTCGCGAACGAGGGCAAGCTCGGCGCCGACCGCGTGCTGACGGTGAAGACACCACATGATTCCGCGATCCAGCAGCGCGCCGACGAGGCGATCGAGACGATCCTGCGCCAGCATGGCCCGGCCTATCGCGTGAAACAGGCGGCAACCGTGGTGATGGACCCGGACGGGGCCGTGCGCGCCATCGTCGGCGGCCGGGACTACGGCGCGAGCCAGTTCAACCGGGCGACCGCGGGCCAGCGGCAGCCCGGCTCCTCGTTCAAGCCCTTCGTCTATGCGGCCGCGCTCTCGGCCGGGCTCTACAAGCCGACCACGATCGTCACCGACCGGCCGGTCTGCATCGGCAACTGGTGCCCGAACAATTACGGGCGCTCCTATGCCGGCTCGATGCCGCTGACGGTGGCGCTGGCGAAGTCGATCAATACGATCCCCGTCCAGATGTCGATCGCCATCGGCCGCGCCACGGGCGAGACGCATGAGGCGCGCGCGGCCGCGATCGGCCGCCGGAAGATCGTCGAGACCGCCCATGCCATGGGCCTGACGACGCCGCTAACCGACACGGTCTCGCTGCCGATCGGGGCGGCCGAAGTCACGGTGATCGACATGGCCGCCGGCTATTCCGCGCTTGCCAATGGCGGCAGGCGGGCGAAGCCCTATGCCGCGATCGAGATCGCCAATTCGCAGGGCGAGGTGATCTACCGCCATGACCGCGACGAGCCGGAGCCGAAGCAGGTGCTGAGCCCGCAGGTGGCGCAGGACATGAACTTCATGCTCTCGAAGGTGCCGACCGAGGGGACGGCGCGCCGCGCCGCGCTCGACGGCGTCGTCACCGCGGGCAAGACCGGCACGACCAACGGCTACAAGGATGCCTGGTATGTCGGCTATTCCGGCAATCTCGTCGGCGCCGTCTGGTTCGGCAACGACAATTCCGCCGAGACCGCGAACATGACCGGCGGCTCGCTTCCCGCGATGACCTGGAAGGAGATCATGCAGTTCGCCCATCAGGGGCTGGAGCTGAAGCCTATTCCGGGCGTGCCCGCTGTCGATCCGAAGGGCGCGGCGGTCGCAAAGGCCGGCAGCGCCACGACGCCTGCGGGCACGGCATCCGGCCCCGGCGCCGGCCATATGCCGCGCCAGTCCTTCGAGGTGCTCTCGGCCGTCGGCTCCATGTTCAAATCCGTCGAGCCGCGGCGTGTCGCGAGCCGCCCGATCCAGGTCGGTATCCGCGAGATCTCTGGCAGCGAGCCGCGGGTTCGCTGAAGCACGGGCGGTTGACGATGACCGGCCTGGCGGATCAACTCCGCCGCGGAAGGCCTCCCAAGCGGAAGGACAGCGTGCGGATTCTAGACCTCGCCTATATTCTTGCGCTCGGGGCCGGTCTCGGGCTGGGCTCCGCCCATTGGGCGGTGGCCGGGCGTTCGGCGGTCGGCCGGGTCGAGGTCGGCGCCTGGACGGCCTGGCCGCGCAGCGGCAGCCGCGAGGTCGACCCCTATATGCGCGCCTATCTCGCCCGCGGCGTCCATCTGCCGTTCGGCTCCGGCGAAGGGCTGGAGCTGATCGCCGAGCGCGACGATGCCGGGCAGGCGCTGGACGGGCGCTGCCGCTATCGGCTCTCCGGCGCGACACCGACGACGCGCGGCTGGACCATCGGCATCACCGATGGTGACGGCTTGCCCTTCCGCCTGCCGCTGGAGCGCACGAGCTTCAGCGATTCGGAGATCGTCCGCCCGGAGGATGGCGGGCTCGCCATCCTCGCGTCATCCACGCCCGAGGCCGGCAACTGGCTGCCGCTGCCCGCGAGCGGGCGCTTCCAGATCCGGCTGCGGCTCTACGATACGCCGATCTCCAGCCAGACCGGCGAGACCCGCGCCAGCAACCTGCCGCGCATCGCGCGCGTCGACTGCCGATGAGCGCTGTCAGCCACGATCCGCCGGAGAGGCACAGCTCGCCCTTCGCCGGCTGGCGCCCGCGCCTGCGCGCCGGCTTCGCGCGCTTCGTCATGACGACGCTGGCCGGGCTGATCCTCGCGGCCATCGTCCATATCGTCACGATCCTGGCTATCCCGGCGCTCTCGCAGCGCGATGCCGCCCATGCCTATCGCGAGCTCGGAACCGAAGGACATGCCGAAGCCATTCCCTCCCCCGGCAATGCCCGCGGCGTGCCGGCCTTGCGCGAAGCCGATCCCAATGTGGTCACTGCGGTCTGCAGCTACGATCTCTCGGCTGGCCCGATGCGGGTCGTCGCCCGCACCGGCACGTTGCCGCTCGGCCTTACGCTGCATCGGCAGGGCGGCGGCGTACTCTATGCGATCACCGACCGGGCGGCGATCCGCGGCATGCTCGAATTCCTTGTGATGACCGAAGCGCAGCGCGACGAGCGCATCGCCGCCGACGAGGAAGGCGAGACCAGCCGGGAGCTGCGCATCGTCTCCGATACCGAACAGGGCCTGATCGTGGCGCGCGTGCTGATGCGCCTGCCCTCCGACCGGGCCGATGCTGAGGCGCTCGCGACCGGCGTCGCCTGCGGGCTGGCGAACTAGCTTAGCCCTTGTAGACGACCGGGCGCTTGCCTCCTTCGCCGAAGGCGCCGTTGAGCTGCATCTGACAGAGCGGCCGCGCTTCCATCTCCAGCGCCATGATCGCACGCTCCGCCTTGACGGCTTCGCGCGAGGGCATTTCGACGACCAGGTTGGCCAGTGCGTGGCGATAGCTGCGGATGCGGAAATCGAGGCGCTCGCAGACCCAGAAGACCAGCCCCTCGTTCTCGACGACGCGCGCCATCGTCGGTGCCTGCTTGTCGGCAGGAACGTCCGGAGAGGCTTCGGCCGTGCGCATGCGGACCCGGTCCATGTTCACCACCCGGCCCGCATTGGCGCGGAACGGGCCGATCAGCAGGCGATCGGCATTGGCATCCTCGGCCAGCCGGTTGTAGCGCGAGGCCTGCGAGGCGAAGGAAATCCCGGTCAGCCCGCGAAAATAGTCGGAGACATCGGTCGACTGGGCCGCGACCGGCAGGATGCGGGTATGAGCGAGATTGGAGACCTCGCCCTGGAAGGCGCTGTTCGGGCTGGACGGCATGACGAAGCGCCAGGCGCGGTCACGCATCCGCTCCTCGTCATCGGTCAGGCGGAAATAGGAGGTGTCTTCGCCGCGGAAGGTCGCGGACCAGTAGCCGGCCTCGGGCGCGACGAGCTGCGACCAGATCGTCGGCCGCGGCCGGCCGAGATCGCCCGTTGTGGCAGTGCAGGCCGAAACGGACACCGTCGCCACCATGGCGAGCAGCAGCTTGGCCGACCCTCGTGTCACGCAGGCTGCCTGCGGGCGCTCTTCCGCGCGGCGATCTTGCGGGGCCGGGCATTGGCTGCAGGTTTCGCGGCCGGCGGCCGGGCCTCGGGCGCGCGCTCGTAACGCACGCCCGTGAAGAACAAGATTTCCGCCGTCCGCTGCGGAAGGGAGCAGGCCGATGCCTGCTGCTGGCGCCGCTGCGGCGCAAGGGGGATGACGATGGCCATGACGCGCCTCCTTATCCAGCGCCAGAGTTGCAACGCGAGAATCGGCGAGGTGCGGGCAGCACCAGGTCGCAGGCCCCGCAAGCCCATCAGGCCCGGACATGGTTAACGTGGCCTTAACGGTCGGGGATTAAAGCTGCTACATCTCCGGTTTCCCGCTCCGAGCCTGCCATGCCCGCATCCGTTTCCAAGGAACTCGCCGATCTCGCTCGCCTGGCGCGCGAGGGCGGGCTCGACCTCAGCCCGATCTCACTGCGGGTCAAAGCGGATCTTTTGCTCTCGACGCCTTACCCCTCGCCCGTCGACCTCGCCGCTTTCAACGAGATGGCCGAAGCGCTGCTGCCGGGCATCGACGAGGCGACGGCGCTGATCCTGGCGCGCAAGCTCGCCGGATGGGCGCATACGCCCGCGCCAGTCCTCTCCGGCCTCGCCGCGAAGGGCGGCGCCGTTCTCGCGGAACTCCTGCGCCACGGCATGAAACTGTCTGAAGGCGAGCTCGAACGCTTCGTCGAAACCGGCGACGAGACGCTGCGCGCGGCGCTCGCCGTCCGCTCCGACCTCACCAGCCATGCCGTCATTGCATTGGTCTCGGATGAAAACCGCGGGCTCGACCTCCCCCTCATCGCCAATCACAGCGCCCCGATGCCGCGTGCGGCCGTCGATACCCTGATCGCCCGTGCCCGGGCCGAGCCGGCCTACCGGCCGGGCCTGCTCGCGCGTCCCGACCTGTCCAATATCGAGCTCGCACCGCTTTTCCTGCATGCCGGCGCGGAGCGACGCCTCGCGATCATCGAATCGCTGATGGCCCGCGAGGCGCTGCATCCCAGCGAGCGGCGCCCGGCCCTGTCCGGCCCGGTCTTCGCGGTCTGGCTCGATCTCGCGGCCGAGGATCGCGACGCGGCCTTTTCCGCGATCGCGGAACATCTCGGCGGCGGCTTGCCCCTCGCGGCAGCCATGGCGGCCGATGCATCGCGGGATCTCGCGGCGCTCGCATTGACCGCGAGCGGCACCACGGTCGAGGAAGCCACGCGCTTCCTGATCCGACTCGGAGACGATGCTGCCCATTCGGTCGAACGCATCTTCGCGCTGGTCGCGCTGATGCGCTCGGTGCGGCCCGCCATCGCCTTCCGGCTTGCCATGCACATCGCCGGCACGACGGCAGGAGCGCCGCAGCGGCGGGGCCAGCATCAGCCGGCCATGGACCCGAGCGGCACGCCGTCGCGCGCCGGCCAGGCCCGGCCGGAGGCACAGCCGGCGATGTCGGAAGTCCTCGGCAAGCTCCGCGCAAAGCGCGAGCGGGGCTGAGCCGGCGCGGTTCAGCAGGCCGGATCAGGCGTCGACGAGCGCAAGCCTCGGATCGCCCGCCCGGTTCTCGATCTCGACCAGCCAGAGATCCCCGTCGAAGCGCAGTTCGCGCTCGACACGGTGCTCGATCGCAACGGGATCGGCATCGAGCAGGAGCTGGAAGCGGCGCTCGCCGTCATCCTCGGCAAGGGCCTGCGGCGCCGGGCCATAAAGTGCTGCCGTGCCGTCCAGCCGGTCGAGCTTGACGAAGATGGCGCCCGCCTCGCGCGCCCCACGGCGGCGCAGCACGGCCACAAGGCCATCGAAAGCCGCCTGCCGCAGATAGGCCGAAACCCAGAAATCGCTGGTCAGGCGCGCCATGTCGGGCGCCGCAGATCAGGTGCGCGGGGCCGCGCCGGAACGGTTGGCGGATTTGACATCGGCCGGCGGGCGCAGGTCGCCATTGATCAGATCCGCAATCGGGTCGCGCACAGGCGCTGCCGCGGCGCGGGGAGCAGCGGCTGGGGCAGCCGGCGCGGCGGCACGCGGAGCGGCCTGGACGGGTGCCGGCGGACGCGGCTGAGCCTCGCGGGCCGCCTGCGTCTGCGAGAGATCGTTAGGCCGCGCCGGGGGACGGACCGGCTGCGCTCCCGGCATTTCGGCCGCAGGAGCCGGCGCCGGCTCGGCGCGGCGCTCGGCCGTGGCCCGCGGCTGCGAGACCGGCGCGGGAGCGGAGAGCATCGGAGCGGGGTGGCGCGCCTTCTGGAACATCAGCGCATTGGCGACGATGGCGAGCGAGACGATGCCGAAGGCGAGCAGCACGAGCGCCCGGCCCGGCCGCTGTCCGGCGATGCGGGCGACCCGGCCGAGCCAGGAGGTCTTGCGGCGCGCCGGCTGGGCACGGCGCACCGGTGCGGACAGGGAAGCGCCGGAATGGGCGCGGGCAGCCATGGTCACGGACATTGCGTCAGCTCGTCTTCAGGCGGTCAGGCGGAGAGGTTCTTTGGTGTCGAGACCCCGGCGCGGAGCCCGGGCGAAAGTCACGATCTTGGCAGGCTGCTCGACGCTGTCCGCGCCACCCGCCGGCAGACGCACCGAGACGCGCGTGCCGATGCCCGGCGCACTCTCTATCGTCAGGCGGCCGCCATGCAGGCCGACGAGCCCGCGCACGACGGACAGGCCGAGGCCGGTGCCCTCATGCGTGCGATCATAGGCGCCCTTGGCCTGGAAGAAGGGGTCGCCCAGCTTGGGCAGGTCGGCGGCGGCGATACCGATGCCGGTATCGGAGACGGAGAGGTCGATGGTGTCGCCGTCGCGCACCACGGCCAAGGTCACGCGCCCGCCGGCCGGGGTGAACTTGATGGCGTTCGAGAGCAGGTTGAGCACGACCTGCTTCAGTGCGCGCCGGTCGCCTTCCATCGCCGGCAGGGCCGGGCCGACGACGCGCTCCAGCACGATGCCGCCGGTCTCGGCCCGCAGCGCCATCAGCGTGCAGCAGTCCTGCGTCATCGCGGCGAGGTCGAGCGGCTCGCGCTCGATGGTCATCGCGCCGCTCTCGATCTTCGAGATGTCGAGCAGCGTGTTCACGACATCGAGCAGGTGATGGCCGGAGGCATGGATGATGCGGGCGTATTCGAGGCGCTTCTGCGCATCGAGCCAGCCATTATCCTCGGCGCTCAGCATCTCGGAAAAGCCGATGATCGCGTTCAGCGGCGTGCGCAGCTCGTGGCTGACCGTCGCCAGGAACTGGCCCTTGACGTCATTGGCGCGCAGCGCCTCGGCATGGCCGCGTTCGCGGGTTTCCTCGGCGGCGCGGCGCTCGGTCACGTCGCGCATCACGCAGACGACGGCCGCGCCATCGGCAGCAGCGGCCCCCGCGACGCGGCAGGCCTGCATCTCCAGCCAGAGCGAGACCGGCAGGCGGCTCTCGCCGACGTCGTCCCGCGGCACGAAGAGCGTGCGGAAGCAGGCGGTCACCCCCTCCTCGCCATGGGCGGCATCGCTCAGCGCCTTCAGGAAGAGCGGCCGGTCGGCGATATGGACGCGCTCGAACAGGCCGCGTCCGAGCAATTCGCGCGGATCGGCTCCGGCCAGGTTGCGCGCCGCGGCATTGGCGAAGACGACGGCGCCGCCGGCATCGTGCCAGGTGACGAGGTCGCCGACATGATCGAGCAGGAGCTGCGAGCGTGCGTCGGAGATGCGCTGCTCGCGCTCCTCGGCATGGCGCCGGCGCAGGAGGACCGCCGTCACGACCAGGGCCTGGGCCAGAGCGGACATCGCCAGAAGCGGCATCGCCTCGCCGCTCCACGGCCTTGCTTCAGCGAACAGGCCGAGCCAGTGCAACCCGATGGCGGCGAACAGCGCCCCCACCGCGATCCAGCCGGCGCGCAGCATGAAGCCGCGCGAACCGAACAGCGCCGCCTCGACCGGCACGACGGCCAGCCAAAGCAGCAAGGGCGAGGACAGGCCACCGGTCGAGCCGGAAAGGGCCACGATGAAAAGCGAGAGAGCGGCGGAGGACAGCGCGTGCGCCGCATCGAGACGGCCCGTGCGGGAGACGAGCGCAACGGAGAAGACCGCGAGCGCGGCAGCGGCGATCATCGCGACCTCAAAGGCGCCGGGCGCGCCGCGCCAGGCCAGATAGGCAGGAGCCAGTCCGAGCATGCCGCCGCCGACGAGCAGACGCGACAGAACGAAACGTTCGTGACGCTGCCTTTCCGCCGGGTCCGACTGCACCGATGCATGCACCAGTGCCGCCGCCTGTGTCCTCAGTGCCGTGATCGCCATACGGAACGCAACGCCTTGCTTTCGCGGATACCCCCATCCGCTCGGCGCAATCTCGCCATGGCCGGTTTAAGCGGGGCTTAAGGCGAAGGGCGGCGAAAAAGCGAGCCGGACCGGCGCATTACATTTTCCGACGATTTTTCATGTAGTTATCTCAAATCCGACCGATTTTCCGGCATCCGGCGATGTTCGCGGCAAGGTGAACGGAAGCTGAAGATCACCTGCGGCATTCGACTCGCATTTGAGCGTTTGGAATGACGCGATTTTTCGAGATCCCGGTCTAGATTGTCATCGCGGCGCGCTTGAAGGCGCCGCTGACGGAGACCAACATGGCCCATCTGCTGCGCAAGATCGCGATCATCGGCCTGATCGCCGTGAATTCGCCGGTCCATAGCGGCAAGCCGGCCGATGCCGCCTTGCCGCAGGCGGTGCGGCAGGTGGCCGAGACCGTTCGGGCCGAGAGCCGCAACGTGGCGGGCAGCCTGACGGCAGCGCGCGAGGCGGCCGAAATCCTGGCGGGGATGGACCCGGTGGTGCGCGAGCGTATCCTGCATGCCGCAGCGACGGCCGTGGCCGGGAAGCAGAACGCGCCGCGCTAGGGTCTCTCAGCAAACGCTTGACGCCCCCCGGCAATCGCGGGAAGAGGCCCGGCATGACGACAAGCCTCGACGACATCGTCGCGAATTTCGAACTGCTCGACGAGTGGGACGATCGCTATCGCTACCTCATCGAACTCGGCAAGAGCCTCGAGCCCCTGCCCGAGGACGACCATGTCGACGCCAACAAGGTGCGCGGCTGCGCGAGCCAGGTCTGGCTCGTCGCCCATCGCGAGGACGGCAGCGGGCCGCAGACCCGGCTGCGCTTCGTCGGCGACAGCGACGCCCATATCGTGCGCGGGCTGGTGGCGCTGGCACTGGCGATCTTCTCCGGGCGGCAGGCTTCGGAGATTCTCGCGACCGACGCCTTCGCCATCTACGAGCGCCTCGGCCTCGCCGCCCATCTCACGCCGCAGCGCTCGAACGGCGTGCGCGCGATGATCGACCGGATCAGGCGCGACGCCCAGGCGGCCGCAGCAGCCTGAGCAGGCTCAACCGGATATCGGGAATTCGCTCGGCCGGGCGCCCTCCGCCTGCCAACTGCGCATGCCGCGCGGTCGGCTCTGACGATCCAGGCCGTAATGCGTGACCAGTGCCGCGAGCGCGACCCGCAGCACGATCTTGGCCGAGCGCGGCGGCCAGCGACGCTCCTTCTCGACGAGATCGAGCCCCTTGAGAAAACCGCAGATATCGATCGCGAGGCCTGACAGCTCCGGCCCCAACCGGTCGCAGGCGAGCCTGACGCGCTGGCGCGCCGCAAGCGCGGTATCGGACGAACCGGCGACGTCGCGCGGACCGGCTGCCGCCTGCTCCGGGGTGAAAGCAGCGTCCCAGTTCATTGTCACGCGCGGCAACATCCCCGCCAGCGTGATGTCGGCCCGGAAGCGCTCGCCCGCCGCGAATTCCTCGCCGCTGATCTGCGGCCTGCCATCCTTTCCCGGTCGGCGGTACAGCCAGAGCAGCGGGCTTTCGCGGTCATCCATGGCAGGTGCGGGCGATGCGCCGGTATCGGGTTGCGATTGCGCCGCCACCGGGGCCGCCGGAGCGGCCGGGGCGAGGCCGAGACGCGCCGGCTTCGCGTCCCGCAACCAGGCGACAAGCCCCTCGGTCTCCAGGGCCTGCACCGTTTCCGCCGAGACGTAGCCCGCGCCCAGGCTCGTGCCGTTCACGCTCCGGAACAGCGCGATGCGGCCGCAACCCAGGGGTGACGTCAGACCGTAACAGCCGGGGCCGGCGAGGTGCTTCAGCAGGCGGTTTCGCTCGTTACGTGCGATCTCGACGGTCATTGGCGGGCCTCCGCGGGCTGCTTGGCCAATCTCGCCATCATGGCCAGGAGCGCGGCCTCCAGGGCGCAGAGGCCGAATTCAAGGGCCGGGTCGTCGCGGCGATCCTCGATCAGGGCGCAGGCATGGCGGACGGTGGTGCGATCCCGGCCGAAGCAGATGCCGACACGGGTGAGGCTGAGCCCGAAGGCGACATGGGCGAGGTACATCGCCGTCTGCCGGGCCAGCGCAATCGGTTTCCGGCCGCGGCTCGCAGCGCGCAGGCCGGCCAGCGGAATGCGGATCGCGGCGGCGGTCGCCACTTCCGCCAAACGCGCCCCGGCCGTCGCACGCAGGACGGTTTGCGATTGGTCGCTCGGATTGTTCATGATATGTTCCTATTCGGATTGCTCCGCCCCTCCCGGGGGAGCCTCACGACAATAGGATTATATTCTTAAATCTCGACTGACAAGCCCGAAGCCGGCTTTATCCCCGTCCCTGCCCCGTCAGGCGCACAAGAAAAAAGCCGCCGAGATCATCGGCGGCTTTTTTCTTTAGGGCGGCGCGATCGTTTCGCGCCTGACCGGTCGTTCAGCGACGCTTGCGGCGCTGCTGGCCCAGACCCATCTTCTTTGCAAGCTGAGAGCGCGCCTCGGCATAGTTCGGCGCGACCATCGGATAGTCCGGAGGCAGGCCCCACTTCTCGCGATACTGCTCGGGCGACATGTTATACTGCGTCCGCAGGTGCCGCTTCAGCGACTTGAACTTCTTCCCGTCCTCAAGACAGATCAGGTAATCGGCCGTAATCGACTTCTTCACGGGAATAGCAGGCTTGGGAGCCTCGACCTGCACCACGGGTGCAGCGCCGCCGATCACACGGCTCAGAGCCGAGTGTACTTCGCTGATCAGAGCCGGCAGGTCGGAGGCCGGCACGGAATTGTTGGAGACATAGGCGGAAACGATATCCGCCGTCAGCTCAATGAAGTCCGCTCCGTCGTTCTCGGTCATGGCGATGTTTCTCCTTATCGTTCTTGGTAGCGTTCTGCACTGACCGTCCACCGCCTCGCATCCGAAATCCTGAATAATACTACCAATAGTGGGTCAAGCACCATCGACTCAGAATCGGACAACGCGGACTGATCAACATATGCGTTTATTCGATACTGTTTAGTCGTGCAAGTCAGCAATTCCCAACAATTGGTGAATGCAAAGCTCAATAATTCATCAACGGATGCTGCGCTGCACTGGGCAGCAAAATCAAAGCCGCGGCGGCTCTCGATGTCTTGCAAGCTGTTGCCGCCACCTCTACCTGTCGGCTCCCAATGCCGGAGATCGCCATGCGCCTGGATCAGGACTCTCGCTCCTCGAGCACTGCCGCACGCCGGCGCAAGCCCGCACCGATACCGCCGAAGGCCGATATCCGGACGATGGAAACGGTGGTCCACGACGTTACGCTGCGCGACGATTATGGGTGGCTGCGGGCCGCGAACTGGAAGGACGTGCTGCGGGAGCCCGACGTCCTGCCGGCCGATATCCGCGGCTATCTCGAAGCCGAGAACGCCTATTGCAAGGCGCTGCTGGCACCGACCCGGATCTTGCAGAAGGACCTGGTCAAGGAGATGCGCGGCCGGATCAAGGAAGACGATTCCAGCGTCCCGCAGCCGGACGGCCCCTTCCTGTACTATTCGCGCTATCGCAAAGGGGCCGAGCACCCGCTGATCTGCCGCAAGCCGCGCAGCATGGCGGGCAAGAGCGGCCGGGCGGGCGAAGAGATCATGCTCGATGCCGACGCGCTGGCCGAAGACAAGGATTTCTTCGATCTCGGCGATGCCGCGCACAGCCCCGACCATCGCCTGCTCGCCTGGAGCGCCGACGAGGCGGGCTCGGAACTGCATAGTATTCACGTCAAGAATCTGGAAAATAGCACTGAACTGGCTGACCTCGTCAAAGACACCACCGGCGAGATCATCTGGGCCGGCGATTCAAAGTCGTTCTTCTACGTCGCTCTCGATGACGATCATCGTCCGTCGCGGGTGAAACGCCACCGCCTCGGCACGCCTGCCGAGACGGACGAATTGCTGCATGACGAAGCCGATGCCGGCATGTTCGTCGATATCGACAAGACCCAGTCCGGCCGCTTCCTGCTGATCACGATCGGCGACCACGAGACCTCGGAGACGCGCATCCTCGATCTCGACCGTCCGGAGGCGAAGCCCGTGCTCGTCGCCGAGCGCAAGCCGGGGCGCCAGTACAGCCTAGAGCATCACGGCGATGTCTTCGCGATCCTGACCAATGCCGAAGGCGCCGAGGACTTCAAGATCGTGACGGTACCGGTCGATACGCCCGACCCGGCCAACTGGCGCGACCTGATCGCGCACAAGCAGGGGCGCCTGATCCTCAACCATGTCTGCCTCAAGGGGCGCCTGATCCGGCTGGAGCGCGAGGACGGGCTGCCGCGCATCGTCATCCGCGACCTCGCCGACGGAGCGGAAAGAAGCATTGCCTTCGACGAGGAAGCCTACAGGCTTGGCATGGATGCGGGCTACGAATTCGAGACGAATACGCTGCGCTTCATCTACGCCTCGATGGCGCGGCCAGCCGAAACCTATGACTACGACCTCGCCACCGGCGAAAGGACATTGCTGAAGCGCCAGGAGGTGCCGTCCGGCCATGATCCGGCCGGCTACAAGGTGCGCCGCATCCTCGCCACGGCCTCGGACGGCGCGCGCGTGCCGATCTCGATTCTGCACCGGGCCGATCTCAAGCTCGACGGTAACGCGCCCTGCCTGCTCTACGGCTACGGCTCCTATGGCTCGGCGATGTCGGCCTCGTTCCGGACGCGCCCGCTCAGCCTGGTCGATCGCGGCTTCGTCTATGCGATCGCACATGTGCGCGGAGGCACCGACAAGGGCTGGGGCTGGTATCTCGACGGCAAGCGCGAGAACAAGCGCAACACCTTCACCGATTTCATCGCCGCTGCCGGCGCGCTGGCCGATGCCGGTTTCACGAAGCGCGGGCGCATCGTCGCCGAGGGCGGCAGCGCCGGCGGCATGCTGATGGGCGCGGTCGCCAACATGGCGCCGGAGCTTTTCGCCGGCATCGTGGCTGAGGTTCCGTTCGTCGACGTGCTCAACACGATCCTCGACGACACGCTGCCGCTGACGCCGCCGGAATGGCCGGAATGGGGCGATCCGATCCGCGACGTGAAGGCGTTCGAGACCATCCGCAGCTATTCGCCCTATGACAATGTCACGGCCCAGGCCTATCCGCCGATCCTCGCCATGGCCGGGCTGACCGACCCGCGCGTAACCTATTGGGAACCGGCGAAATGGGTGGCCCGCTTACGCGCGACGATGACCGGCGGCGGGCCGGTGATGTTGCACACCAATATGGAAGCCGGCCATGCCGGCTCGGCCGGACGCTTCGACTCGCTGAAGGAGACGGCGCTGGCCTATGCCTTCGCCATCCATACGGTGGGCGAAGGCTGGGATCAGGCAAAGGGCGTCTGATCAGACGCCCAGCCGGCTCTTCTCGCTGGCGAGATAGACCTTGAGTTCGTCCATCGAGGCGAAGCTGTATTCGCCATCGGGCGTGCGCGCACGGATCGAGCCATCGGCGAAGATGGTGAAATGCGCGTCGCCGACCTGATAGGCGCCGACGACACCCTCGTCAGAGGCCGGCTGGCGGGCCGCAGCAGCCTGAGCCTCCTCGGCCTGCGGCTCGTCGACCGCGACGGGGTCGGGCAACATCTCTGCGCTTGCATCGGCCGGCTCCTCATGAGCAGGCGCCTCGATCGCATCGGCAGGCGCTTCGGCTTCGAACTCGACAGGTGCAGGCTCGGCCGGCGCCTCGAAGGCGGGGGTCTCGAAGGCTTGGGCCTCGGTTCGGGGCGGCCAGAGCGGAGCTGCCTCCTCTGCGGGCGCAGGCTCTTCGGCCGGCGGCGTGTCGAGCCAGGGCTCACGGCGCGGCGCCGCGCGGTCCATCCAGGTCTCAGCCGCGGCGAAGGGGTCCGGCTCCGGCGAGAAGGACGGCTCGATGCGGCCGGCTTCGCGCTCCGGTTCGTTGAGATGCCCCGCCAGGCTCGCGCGCAGGGCGCTGAACTCGTCGAGCTCGTCCTCGGCGACGGCAGGCGCCGGCACGGCTTCGGTGAGGGCAGCCGGTTGTTCCTCCGCCATCGGCTGCTCGTCGGCAGGCTCGTCGTGGAAAGGCTCCGGCTCGTCATGCGTGTCGAAGGCTTCCGGCTCGGCGGCGGGCTGAACCTTCGCGGCGACCAGTTCGGCCGGCTCATGCCCTTCAGCCTCGAACGCGACGGAAGGCTCGGCAACATCCGGCAGCGGTGCGCTCGACAGGGCTTCCTCGAACATGTCGGGGAGTTGCCCGGTGCTTTCCGCCATGGGCTCGTCAGCCGTCTCGTCCTCGGCAGCGGCCTCCGGTTCCTGCAGCTTCTGCGTGACGAGCGCGCCGAACAGATCGCGCTCCCCGGATGAAGCGGGCGCTTCGGCCGGTGCCGACGCGTTCTCCTCGGATACGGACAGAGCCTGCGCCACGGCGCTGGTCGCGGCAGCTCCCGCAACCGCGCCGATCGCAGCCGGGGCGAGCGAGCGCGAGAAGTCCGGACCTTCTGACCGCGCGGGCGGCACGACGATTGGCGCCTCCGCGACCGGGACGGCCGGCAGCGGCGCTTGCACCTGAAGCTCGATCGCCTCGACCAGCGCGCGCCGGGCCGCCCGGACTTCCCTGAGGACCCAGGCGAGCGAGAGCATGACCAGGCCGACACCGCTTGCGATCGAGCCGATGATGACCTGCGTGAAGCCGCGCTCCAGCACCATGTAAGGCCAGCCGTCGTAGATGGCGTAGGCGCCGCCGCCGAACAGAAGCAGACCCAGGACGGTAAAAATCGCGATCAATTCGGTATCCTCGGCAGGGCCGTGCCAGCGCTGGGCTGAGGCGACCGTCGCGTCATTATCTAACGTATTGAATAAGGGAGAGTTTCCAATTCAGCCCGCTTAGGGCGAGAAATCTGGCGCGATTGTGGCGCCCTGTCGAGAAGACATATGCTTTTCGCAGCCGGAGCGGTTGTCGACCGGCACGCGGGCGCTTAACTATCGCAGGGAATGGCAGGGCCGCCACGGCTCCGCCTGCTCCACCGGCAGGCCATTCTCATTTCAAGCGATTTCACAGCCCGAGGAGAGGCCCCATGTCCTTTACCCTTCCCGATCTTCCCTACGCCCATGATGCGCTCCAGCCCTTCATGTCGAAGGAGACGCTCGAGTACCATCACGACAAGCACCACCTCGCCTATGTGACCAACGGCAACAACGCCATCAAGGGCACGGAATTCGAGGGCAAGTCGCTGGAGGAGATCGTCAAGGGCTCCCATGGCAAGAACCCCGCCGTCTTCAACAATGCCGGCCAGCACTACAACCACCTTCATTTCTGGAAGTGGATGAAGCCGAATGGCGGCGGCAAGATCCCGGGCGCGCTGGAGAAGGCGATCGTCGATTCCTTCGGTTCGGTCGACAAGTTCAAGGAAGACTTCGTCGCCGCCGGCGTCGGCCAGTTCGGCTCGGGCTGGGCCTGGCTCGAGGTCAAGGGCGGCAAGCTTGCCGTGAGCAAGACCCCGAACGGCGAGAGCCCGCTGGTCCATGGCGCGACCCCGATCCTCGGCGTCGACGTCTGGGAGCACTCCTACTATATCGACTACCGCAACCGTCGCCCCGACTATCTCAAGGCCTTCCTGGAGAGCCTGGTGAACTGGGACTACGTGGCTGAGCGTTTCGACGCCGCCAAGTAAGCCGGCAGTTGCCGAATACGGAAACGGGGCCTCGCGGCCCCGTTTTTGTTTGCGGGAGTTTTGATGCGCCCGTCATTTCAGAGTGCTGTCATCCCGCGCTTTCTCGTCACGCGGTCCCGTGTCTGCGGCGCATCGCCTCGCGATGCACCGCGTACGGGATGATCCACGCCGCGGAAGAGAACCCGCGCCCGGCTCAGGCGGCGACGTTGCGCAGGAACTGATCGACGGTCGAGTCGAGGCGCTGGGCCTGGTCGGCGACCTCGCCGGCCGCACCGCGCACCTGCTCCGCCGAGCGGCCGGTCTCCTCGACGCTGTCGGCGAGCACGCTGAGATCGCTGGATACCGAGAGGGCCGAGGTGCTGGCCATGGCGACGCCGCTGGCGATCTCGCCGGTCGCGATGGCCTGCTGCTCGATCGAGGTCGCGACCGAGTTCGCGAATTTCTCGATGGCGTTCATGCGCTCGGCGATGTTCTGGATCGCGCCGACGACCTGCCCGGTGGCGCCCTGGATCGCGGCGACCTGCGCCACGATGCGGTCGGTCGCATCCGCGGTCTGCGCCGCCAGCGACTTGACCTCGTTGGCCACCACGGCGAAGCCGCGGCCTGCCTCGCCGGCGCGCGCCGCCTCGATGGTGGCGTTGAGCGCAAGCAGGTTGGTCTGGGCAGCGATGTCGCGGATCAGGTTGACGACCTCGCCGATGGCGCGGGCGGTCTCGTCGAGCGCCTGCACGGAGCCCGCCGTATCGCGCGAGACGGAGGCCGCCTCGACGATCTCGGTCCGGACCCGACGCACCTGGAACTCGACCTCGCGGATGGCCGCGCCCATCTCCTCGGCCGCCTGGGCGGCGTTCTCGACATTGCCGGAAGCGCCATGGGCGTTGTCGGCGGCACGCGCCGCGCGCTCGGAGGATTCGGCGGCGACGCGGGCGAGCCCGTCGGAGGCCTCGCGCATGCGCTCGGCATTGCTCTTGAACGCTTCCAGCGCCAGGCCGACCTCGGTGCGGAACGAGGTGATCGCGTGATCGACGCCCTGCTGGCGCGAGAGCCGCTCGACCTCGGACACGCTTTGCTTCTCCTCCAGCGCCGCGCGCTCGGCGAGACGGATCTTGAGGACGCTGAGGGCGCGGGCAATCGCGCCGATCTCGTCGCGCCGGCCCAAGGCGTCGATCTGCGTCGAAAGATTGCCGTCGGAAATGCTGACGATCGCCTTGGTCATGCTGCGCAGAGGGCGCATCGCCCGCGAGAGCGAGAACCAGAGCAGCGGGCCGAGCACGAGCAGGATCAGCAGGCCGAGCCCCATGGTCACGAACTGCTCCCAGGCAGCGCGCGCCACCAGGCGCGTCTTGTCGAAGCGCAGCGCGACGTAGCCGATCTTCGTTTGCTGGGTGCCGACGCTCACGGCGTGGATCTTCGTGAGGTAGATGTCGTCCTCGATATCGATCTCGCTGCGCTCCTGTAGCGCCTTCCAGGGCTCCGCACCGATCGCGCCAGTCAGCCAGCGCGGCGTCAGCGACAGGCGCGCTTCCATGGTGCGCCCGGCGGAAGCCAGAGCGACGAGATCGTCCCCGACGATACCGGCATCGAAATCAGGGTCGCGCTGCAGCGACGCGAGAATGGATCCGAGCGTGTTGTTGTCCCGCGACAGGATGAGGGATGGCGCGGCATTGACCACCATCAAGGTCAGCGCCGTGACCTTCTGGTCGAGATCGGCGCGCGTACGGGTGTCGTTGTAGCGAGCGATCGCCAACACCACCAAGACGATGGCGACGGCAACGATGGCCACCGCCGCCATTGCGATCTGCCGGCCGAGGGAGCCCAGGCCTTGCCTGCCCGGCTGCGCCGGCTCTCCCGCGCCGGCTGCGCGCCTGAACACCTTCATCGAGCCGATCATCTCCGAAACCGGCGCATACTGCTGCGAAGAGCGGCGCCTCCAACCCGCCGCCACAATGGCTGATCCCGGTAAACAAATCGCTTGCGGCGAGCCGCTTGCGATCAGGCTTCCAAGGCGCCGAATCGGCTCAGCGGCAAACCTGGAGGCGGCACGAAGCCGGCAATCGCAGCGTGCTCGACGGGCCGCGTCGCGACAACGGGATCGAGCCTGACCAGTTCGTCGTCGACGAAGCCCGGATGGCACATCACGAGATGACACGGGCCGGGCTCGATCAGGAAGCTGGCCAGGTCGCCAGCAAAGTCCCGCTGCGGATCGAAGGGCGCCACGCCGGAGAAGCCGCGATTGACGCGCAGGCCCCGCTTCAACGCCGCGCTGCGCAAGCCGGTGGCAAGTCCGGCAATGACCAGCGCCTTGCCGACAGCCACGCCCCGCGCGCGAATCGCAGCCGCGCGATCCGCGGGGTCGCGTACGTAGAGAGCGCCTGCCGGATAGCGCCGGGTCAGGATATCGAGCAGCGCCCGCCGCACGCCGGGCAGCACATGGACATGCTGGTGCCCGTCGACGAAATCCGGCGGCCGGCCGAGCGCGTCCTCGAAAGCGTCGAGCTGGCGCGTGATCTCCGCGGCAATCTCCTTGCGCGTGGCGGGAGAGGTGGCGGCGGCCCTCGCGACATCCTTCAGGCTTGGCAAGGTGCCGCCGGGTGCGAGAAGCGGCATCGCGGACAACGGCGCAGCGCAGGTCAGGTTGAGGTGCAGGCCGAGATCGGCCTTGCCGGCAAAAGCGCAGAGTTCCGGCGCCAGCCGGCGCCAGTGCGGGCGATTGGTCATCGCCCCCGTCGCGGTTAGCTTGCCGCGACCGAGGAGATCGAGAATCGCGCGGCTGACGCCATCCGTCATGGCGAAGTCATCAGCGCACAGGATGAAGCCCTTCGCCATTGCGCGTGTCGTCCCTCGTTGACCGGGTTCGCGCTATAGCGCGACGTCGGCATGATGGAAACGCGCCGCCAAAAAAGTCGCGTCTTTTCCGGAGTCTGTTTTGCGGTGCCGGGCTTGTCGCCCGGCAAGCTTTGCGGTTCTGTGCGGCGAGCGTCGTCCGCGAGGCGATGCAACCCAGGTCGAAAGGTCGTTCGTGTCGGATATCGGGTCCCAGACGGTTCAACGTGCGCCTCGGGCTTCGCGCTGGCCCGAGCTCTCCATCGTCGTGCCCGTGCACAACGAAGCCGACAATCTGCCCCTGCTGGTCGAACGCCTGCGCACGGTGCTCGCCGGCGAAGTCGCATCCTGGGAAGTCGTCTTCGTCGATGACGGCAGCCGCGACGAAACGCTCACCGTGATCCGCGACCTCAATGCCGCCGATCCGCGCATCAGCGCCGTCTCCTTCAGCCGCAATTTCGGCAAGGAGATCGCGATCGCGGCCGGGCTCGACCATGCACTCGGCGATGCCGTCATCATCATGGATGCCGATCTGCAGCATCCACCGGAGACCATTCCCGCCTTCCTCGCCAAATGGCGCGAGGGCTATCTCAATGTCTACGGCCAGCGCACCGACCGCGAGGGCGAGACCCGGATGAAGCGCGGTTTCGCCAAGATGTTCTACCGCATCTTCGGTTATTTCGGCGAAACGCCGCTGCCGGAAGGCGCCGGCGATTTCCGCCTGCTCGACCGCAAGGCCGTCGATGCCTTGCGGGCCCTGCCGGAACGTGCGCGCTTCTCGAAGGGGCTCTATGCCTGGGTCGGTTTCCGCTCGGCCGGCGTGCCCTTCCATGTCGCCGAGCGCGAGCACGGCCAATCGAAATTCAGATACGGCAAGCTGTTCTCCTTCGCCTTCGACGGGCTCTCCTCCTTCTCGACCGTGCCACTGAAGATCGCGACCTGGTCCGGCGCGATCATCGCGGTGATCGCGACCTTCTCGGCGCTCTACTTCATGCTGCGCACGCTGCTCTTCGGCACCGACCTGCCCGGCTTCCCGTCGCTGATCGTCTCGATCATGTTCTTCTCCGGCATCCAGCTCGTCTCGCTCGGCATGATCGGGGAATATGTCGGGCGCATCTTCGCCGAGGTGAAGCGCCGGCCGCTCTACCTGATCGGCGAGCGCGTCGGCTTCGACGCCCGCACCGTCGACCACCCGCGCGGCGACGCCCTGCCGCCGCTGATCCGCTAGGCCTTCATGCTCAAGAACATCCTGTCGGTCGGCGGCTATACGCTGATCTCGCGGATCACGGGCTTCGTGCGCGACATCGTGCTGGCGGCCGTGCTGGGCGCGGGCGCGATCATGGACGCCTTTTCCGTCGCGCTGCGCCTGCCCAATCATTTCCGCGCCATCTTCGGCGAGGGCGCCGTCAACCAGGCCTATGTGCCGACCTATGCCCAGATCGCCGAGAAGGAGGGACCGGAGGCCGCCAGCCTCTTCGCCGACCGGCTCTTTACCGTCCAGTTGATCGTGCAGGTCATCCTGCTGGCGTTGGCCCTGCCCCTGATGCCCTGGCTGGTGCGGTTGCTGGCGCCGGGCTTCAGCGAGGATCCTGCGGTTTTCGAGCTTGCGGTCTCGCTGACGCGGATCACCTTCCCCTATCTGCTCTTCGTGACCATGGTCACGTTCCTCGGTGCGACCCTCAATGCCGTCGAGCGCTATGCCGCCTTCGCCGCTGCGCCGATCCTGCTCAATGTCTTCATCGTCGCGGCGCTGGCCGTGCCCTTCCTGTTTCCGAGCGCGGCCCACGCCGCCGCCTGGGGCGTCGCGATCTCCGGCGTGGCGCAATGGATCGTGCTCTATGTCGCGGCCAGGCGGGCCGGCGTTTCGAGCAAGATCGTGCGCCCGCGGGCGGATGCCGGTGTCCGGCGCTTCCTCAAGGTGTTCGGGCCGGCCGTGATCGGCTCGGCCGGCGTGCAGATCGCGATCTTTGCCGACACGATCATCGCCTCGATGCTGCCGCGCGGCGGCTATGCGGCGCTCTATTATGCCGAGCGGCTCTACCAATTGCCGCTTGGGCTGATCGCGATCGCGGTCGGCACAGTCGCGCTCTCGGCGATGAGCCGCGCCATCGCGCGCGGCGACGAGGCCGCCGCCAATCGCGCCCAGAACCGCGCTATCGCGATCTCGCTCGTCGCCAGCGCCCCCTTCGTCGCTGCCTTCGTCGCCGTGCCCGAATTGATGGTAGCAGGGCTCTTCCAGCGTGGCGCCTTCGATGCGCAGGCGAGCGCCGCGGCGGGTGCCGTGCTCTTCGCCTATGCGCTCGGCCTGCCGGCGATCGTGATGATCCGCGCGCAGGTCTCGGCCTTCCAGGCGCGCGGCGACACCACCACCCCGATGCTGGTCGCGCTCGCCGCCATCGCCTGCAACCTCCTGCTGAAGCTCCTGCTCTGGCGCGACTGGGGCGCGCCGGGACTGGCGCTCGCAACTGCTGCCGGCGCCTGGGTCAACCTGCTGACGCTGTTCGTGCTGGCGCGCCGTCGCCGCTGGACCGAGCCGGACCGGCGCCTGCCGAGCTTCGCAGGCATCGTCTGCGGTGTCGCGGCGATCTGCGGCCTGCTCGCCTGGTGGAGCAAGCCACTGGCACTGAGGCTCACCGCCACCCTGCCCTTCGAGCCGCTGCTGATGACGGTGCTGCTCGTGTCCGGCGTCGCGGCGATCGTCTACACCGTACTCGCCGGTGGGCTGTTGAAGGTGACGGGGCTGCTCAGGCTGCTGCGGTAGCAGTTTTTCAGCCTGAACCCTTGTCATTCCGGGGCTTCGCGAAGCGAAGAACCCGGAACCCACGACCGGGCGAGCCCTCCCCAACCGATATATCTCACCCAGTGGTGGGTTCCGGGTTCGCTCTTCGGGCGCCCGGAATGACAAAGAGTGGTTCCAGAGGGGCGATCAAACGACGAAGCGCTCTGCCTTATCGAGCAGTGCCACCGCCTCCGCCACCATGCGCTCGACGATCTCGCCGGCGCTCGGGATATCCGTGATCAAGCCGGCGGCTTCGCCGAAGATAACGGCGGCCTTGTCGGGATCGCCGGCCATGAAGGCTTCGCGATAGGCGGGACCTTCGACGGCAATCGCATCCTTGAGCGCCCCGTCGCGGCCGGCCCAGTTTGCAATGAAGGCATTGTCGGAGACGCGGATATCGAAGGGCTTCGGCCAGTCGAGCTGACGCGCGATATCGGGCAAGGAAGAGCGCACGGTCTGGTCGCCGGTCGCAGCGACGGCCACGGCATGGTGACGTTCATGCACCATCGCCTCGCGGCTCGCCCAGAATCGCGTCCCGGCGAGCACGCCGTCGGCGCCAAGCATCAACGCCGCCGCCAAGCCGCGGCCGTCCGCAACGCCTCCGGCAGCGACGAGCAGCGTGTCGGACCTTTCGCGGGCGATCAGGTCCGCCACTTCCGGCACGAAGGGCAGCGTCGCGCGCGTGGCGCCGTGCCCACCGGCTTCGGAACCCTGCGCGACAATGATCGCGGCGCCGGCTTCGAGCGCTTGCCGGACGTGCGAGAGAGACTGGCACTGGCAGATCAGAGGCACGCCCGCCGCCGCGATCTCATCGGCGAAGGGGCGCGGATCGCCGAAGGAGAGCATCAGGGCGGCAGGCCTGTGCGCCAGCGCCTGCGTCAGAAGCTCAGGCTTTTTCGCCATCGACCAGGTGATGAAGCCGCAGCCGACCTGGGTGTTGCCGGCAGCAGCGAACTGCTGCTCGATCCAGCCTGCATCGCCATAGCCCCCGCCGATGAGGCCGAGTCCACCGGCGCGGGTGACCGCCGCAGCCAGCGCCCCGCCGCCCGCCAGCGCCATCGGCGCCGACAGGATCGGATGGGCGATGCCGAGGCGTTCGGTCAATCGCGTGGCGAGGCGCGCCATGAACCCTGCCTTTCGGCTCAGGCGGCCTTCGACTTGCTGTGGGCGTAGTCCATGTAGAGCTCGCGGGCGCGGCGGAAGAGCGGGCCGGGCTGGAGCGTGCGGTTGTCGATGCGGGTCACCGGCATGCACTTGGAGTAATTGCCGGACATGAAGATCTCGTCGGCCTGCTCGAAATCCTCGTAGCGCAGGCTGCATTCCTCGACCGGAATGCCGCTGTCGCGCAGCAGCTTGATGACGCGCTGGCGGGTGATGCCGTTCAGGAAAGTGCCGTTCGGAACGGGGGTCTTCACGACGCCGTCCTTGGCGAGGAAAATATTCGAGGTCGCGGTCTCCGCGACATTGCCCTGCATGTCGAGCACCAGCGCGTTGTCGAAGCCGGCGGCCTTGGCCACCTTCAGCACGCGGGCATTGTTCGGGTAGAGGCAGCCTGCCTTGGCGTCCGTCGGGGCAGTCTCGTAGCTCGGGCGGCGGAAGGCGCCCTTGGTCACCGAGAAGCCGGCCGTCGGCTGCGGCATCGCTGCCTCGAACAGGCAGAGCGCGAACTGGGTCGATTCCGGATCGGCCATGATGGTGGACGGGCCATCCGCCTCGCCCCAGTACATCGGCTTGACATAGATCGCCGTGCCGGGGGCGAATTTCTTGACGCCCTCGAACATCTTCCCGACGATGAAATCCGCCTCCACGGTAGGCTTCAGGCCGAGCGCCGACGCGGAGCGGTTCACGCGGGCGGCATGCAGGTCGATATCGGGCGCGACGCCGTCGAAATAGCGGCCGCCATCGAAGACCGACGAGGCCTGCCAGAGCACATGGCTGCGCGGACCGACGATGCCGGGGTTGCCCTCATGCCAGGAGCCATCGAACCAGGTCCACGTCTGAGAATACCATGCCATGACGGCGCTCCGTTTTAGCCAGTTTTGCTGTGACGCACCGTCCTCCCCCCGCTCTTCGTCGTCAACATGCAGCGATGCATATCGGGATGACGTGATGTGATGGAAGCAATCGGCCCGCGTGATGGATCAGTAGCCGAGCGCGCGCAGGCCAGAGATCGCGGCCATGCCGACGAGCAGCGCCAGCAACTCGCTGCGCCGCAGGATCATGGTGCCGACTGCGGCCAGCAGCGCGACCGCCGCAGCCCAGCCCAGCCGCTCGACCAGCGGCAGCACCGTCGCCACGACGATCGAGCCCGGCAGGGCCGCAAGCCCGCGCCGGACATGCGGGGTCAGCGGGATGATGCTCATCAGCGCCACGCCGGAGATGCGGCAGAGATAGGTCGCGATGGCCATCGCCGTGATGGCGACCAGTGGGCCCCAGGTGCCGAGATCAGGCAGCGTCATCGCGGAACGCCCCCGTGATCGCGCCGGCAAGCGAGCCGACGATGATGAAGGCATAGCCGTCGACAAGCCTCGCCGTGACCAGCGCGACGAGGCCGGCGACGACCCAGGGCACCATGCCGCGCTTGCCGCGCCAGAGCGGCACGATCATCGCGGCGAAGAAGATCGGCATGACCAGGTCGATGCCATAGCGGCGCGGGTCGCTGACCAACGCGCCGAGCATGTAGCCGCCGCCGGTCGCGATCACCCAGACCAGCCAGAGCGCGAGCCCCGCGCCGACCAGCACGCCGAGGTCGCGCCCGCCCTCGGCCCGGTAGCGCGTCCCGATCAGCCAGTTGGCATCGGTGAAGAAGAAGAGATGGAAGGCGTTGAGCGCCTTGGGATATTTCGCAAACCAGGGCTGCAGGGAGGCGCCCTGCAGCACCATGCGTGCATTGACGGTGGCGGTGACCACGGCGATGCCGGCAATGGCGCCCCATGTCCATTCCGGACGCCACAGCTCCAGCGAGACGAGCTGGGCCACGCCCGCGTAGACGAAGCCGCTCATCAGCAAGGTCTCGAACAGCGAAAGCCCCTTCGCAGCCGCGGCCGCCCCGAAGGCGACGGCGAAGACGACGATACCGGGCATCAGCACGGAGACCTTGCGCAGGCCCAGCATCATGCCCGCGGCAGTGATCGGCGCTTCTCCCGCGGCCGGCGGCGTGTTCGGATCGGCTGACATCACCCTCCACAAGCGGAAAGCCTGTGCGAAGGTCAACGCGCGCGAACGGCGCGGCTGCATGAATTCCGCGCAGGACGCGACAGACTTCGGCAGGAGCCCTACAGATGGGCCATGCACTGGTTCGACGATGCCCATGCCATAGCCCCTGCCCTGCCGGCGATCTGGCTCGTCCGGACAGATGCGCAGCCGAGCAACCTGACGGAACGCTCGGCTCTGCGACGCGGTCTGGCGCGGCGCGTCCTGGCGCGTCAGCTTGGCTGCGGAGAGGGGCACGTCGTCATCGCGCATGACGCAGCCGGGCGCCCGCTCCTCGATCTGCCCCGAGAGACCGGCCTGCATCTTTCGCTGGCGACCCGGGCCGGGATCGTCGCGGTCGGCCTCGCGCGCCATCCGCTGGGCGCCGATGTCGAACAGGTCGACGAACGCGCCGCACCGCCGCGCGACCTGTTGCATCCCGACGAACGAAACGCCCTCGAAGCCATTGCCTCCACCGAGCAAGCCCGGAGCTTCGCGCGCCTCTGGGCCGCTAAGGAAGCCTATGTGAAGGCTTTGGGAATGGGGTTTCGGCGTGCGCCCGAGAGTTTCGCGGTGTCACTTCTGTCGGAGACGACCTTTCGCGTCACGGATGCCTCCGCCCCCACCGATACGGTCGGCGCGCTCTGCACGATGAAAAACGGCGGCCATGAGATCATGGCCGCCGCGTTCGTCGTTACCGGCTAGATCCGGCCGATCAGCCCGCCTGATCGATCGGCTTCTTCTTGAGAGCGTAAGCGACGATGCAGACGAAGGCCGCGCCGAGCACCGCCGCCGAATAGAACGGCACCTTCGCGGGCAGGAGACCGGCCGGGTTCGTCTCGGAGACCGGCACGGTCTGCACCCAGCTCGGCATGTTCACCTGGAGCCATTGCATAATCGCCATGTCGCTGAGCAGCATCTCGCCGGCAATCCAGCCGAGCAGCGCCGCGCCGAGCCAGATCAGGATCGGGAAGCGCTCGAGAACCGACGAGAGCATGCGCGCGCCGAAGATGATCAGGGGGATCGTCAGCAGCAGGCCGAACACGAAAAGCTGGAAATGGCCACGCGACGCGGCTGCGATCGCGAGCACGTTGTCGAGGCTCATCACCGCGTCGGCGATGGCGATGGTGCGCACCGCCTTCCAGAGATTGTCGCTGGCAGCGACATCACCATGGGCCTCTTCCTCGCCTTTGGCGAGCTTGATGGCGATCCAGAACAGGAGGAGCGCGCCGACAACCTTCAGGAACGGGACGTTCAGGAGGTAGCTGACAACCACCGCGAAGATGATGCGCAGGCCCACCGCCGCCCCGGCGCCAAGCCAGATGCCAACTTTGCGCTGCTTCTCCGGCAGCGAACGCACGGCGAGCGCGATCACGACCGCGTTGTCGCCCGAAAGCAGCAGGTCGATCCAGATGATCTGGAGCAGCGAGGTCCAGAAGACGGGGGATGCGAAATCCATCGGTCAGGGTATCCCTTTGCAGTTTGTCAGTGGGCCGGGTCAGGCCGGCGCGATTTGATGAGGTAGCCGAGGCCGAGCACGAGCAACGCGCCCAGGATCGCAGCCGGGTATTCCAGCTTGTGCAGCAGTTGCTCGCCGAAGCGGGCGATCAGCCAGGGATCGCTCTCGAACATCTCGCCGGCGACCCAACCCAGCAAGCCGGCGCCGGCCCAGACCAGGATCGGGAAGCGCGTCAGCAGGCTGGTGATCAGCGAGGCGCCAAGCACGATCAGCGGGATCGAGATGACGAGGCCGGCGACCAGCAAGGGAATCGAATCCTTGGCGACGGCGGCGATCGCCAGCACATTGTCGAGGCTCATGACGATGTCGGCGATCGCGACCGTCTGCACCGCCTTCCAGAGCTTGCTGCTCGCCGTGATCGAATCCTCGTCCTGGCCTTCCTCCTCGACGATCAGCTTGACCGCGATCCAGATCAGCAGGCCGGCGCCGATGATGCGCAGGAACGGCGTGTTGAGCAGCGAGGCGATCAGCACCGTGAAGACCACGCGCAGCACGACCGCGACGCCGGCGCCGAGCGCGATGCCCTTGGTCCGCTGCGCCGGCGCGAGTGCGCGGCAGGCGAGCGCGATGACGACGGCGTTGTCGCCCGAGAGCACGATGTTCAGCAGGATGATCTCGGCCAGCTTGCCCCAGACCAGCGGGTCGACAATGGAAACCGACGACAAATCCATGATCTTCAAATCCTCGCGGCCAAATTCCGGCTCAAAGCGCCTGCTCGACCGCCTTGCCGGCGGCTTCGGTGCCGAGCGAACCACCGAGATCGCGGGTGCGGGTGCGGGCATCGCCCAGAGCGCGCTCGATCGCCGCCTCAATGCCCTTGGCCGCCTCGTGCTCGCCGAGATGGTCCAGCATCATCGCGCCCGACCAGATCATGCCGACCGGATTGGCGATGCCCTGCCCGGCGATATCGGGCGCGGAGCCGTGGACCGGCTCGAACAGCGAGGGGTGGTCGCCGGTCGGGTTGATGTTGCCGGAGGGCGCGATGCCGATCGTGCCGGTGCAGGCCGGGCCGAGATCGGAGAGGATGTCGCCGAACAGGTTGGAGGCGACGACCACATCGAAGCGATCCGGATTGAGCACGAAATGCGCGGTCAGGATGTCGATATGATACTGGTCGACGGCGACGTCCGGATAGTTCTTCGCCATCTCCTTCACCCGCTCGTCCCAGTAGGGCATGGTGATCGAGATGCCGTTGGACTTGGTGGCCGAGGTCAGCTTCTTGCGCGGGCGACGCTGCGCCAGTTCGAAGGCGTATTTCAGCACGCGGTCGACGCCGACGCGGCTCATCACCGTCTCCTGGATGACGATCTCGCGCTCGGTGCCGGCATACATGCGCCCGCCGACCGAGGAATACTCGCCCTCGGTGTTCTCGCGCACGACGAAGAAGTCGATATCGCCGGGCTTGCGGTTGGCGAGCGGGCCGGGCACGCCCGGCATCAGCCGCACGGGGCGCAGGTTGACGTATTGGTCGAACTCACGCCGGAACAGAAGGAGCGAGCCCCAAAGCGAGATATGGTCCGGCACCTGGGCGGGCATGCCGACGGCGCCGAAATAGATCGCGTCATGGCCGCCGATCTTCTCCTTCCAGTCGTCCGGCAGCATCTTGCCGTGCTTGGCGTAGTAGTCGCAGGAGGAGAAATCGAACTGGTCGAGGCGCAGTTCAAAGCCGTATTTCTTCGAGGCGGCATCGAGCACGCGCAGGCCTTCGGGCATGACCTCCTTGCCGATGCCGTCACCGGCGATCACGGCGATGCGGTAAACGCGGTTGGTGCCGGTCATGCGGTTTCTCCGAAGAAGGCCCTGAATTCCGCGGCGACGAGATCGGGGACCTCCTCCGCCAGATAATGTCCGCCCGGCAGAGCCCGGCCGCGCACATCCTGCGCACGCTCGCGCCACAAGGCCAGAGGGTCGAAGCATTTTCCGATGACGCCGCGCTCGCCCCAGAGCGCCAATAGCGGGCAGGCGAGCTTGCGGCCGCCATCCGCATCGTCATGAGCGATGTCGATCGTCGCGGCAGCGCGATAATCCTCGCAGCTCGCATGGATCATCGCGGGATCGCGGAAGCAGCGCAGATATTCGGCGAGCGCCTCCGGCTCGAACAGCCGCATGTCCGAGGCGCGCCGGCTCGTCCAGTAGAACTCCGGATCGCTCCCGATCATGCGCTCCGGCATCGGCGCCGGCTGGACCAGGAAGAACCAGTGCCAGTAGGCACGGGCGAAGGCATCGGTCGTGTCGCGATACATCTCGCGCGTCGGCGCGATGTCGAGGGTGGCGAGCTTCAGGATGCGCTCGCCATGGTCGAGTGCCATGCGATGTGCGACGCGGGCGCCGCGATCATGCGAACCGACGAAGAAGCGTGCATGCCCGAGCGCGCTCATGACCTCCGCCATATCCTGCGCCATGGCGCGCTTCGCATAGGGCGCGTGCTCGGCGTCGCTCGGCGGCTTGTCGGAATCGCCGTAGCCGCGCAGATCCGGGCAGATCAGGGTGAAGTGCGGCGCGAGCAGCGGCGCGATCCGGCGCCACATCACATGGGTCTGCGGATAGCCGTGGAGCAGGAGCAGAGGCGGCCCCTCCCCCCCGATCCGGACGCGAATCCGCGGACCCGACGTCTGGACGTCGAGCAGGCGAAAACCGGGGAACAGATTGTCCGTGATGGGACGTTCGGTGAGGGTCATCAGATCGCGGAGATGCAGGAATGCGCCAGCGCATACCCCGAAAGCGCCGGGATTTCGCGCATGGATTATTACATAATGTCGATCAATGGTGGGAAGCGACTTCTGGCTGGCGAGTGCGCACGAGCCCGCCCGCCATGCTCGCCCTTGTGGCGAGCATCCACGCCTCGAACACCGTCTTCGATCAAGGAAGACTTGGATGGTCGGGACAAGCCCGACCATGACGACATAGCGCTATCAGCCGCGCAGCGTCGCGCCGTAGCGCTTGCCGATCTCGGCGACGATCTTGCTGCCGACGGCCTCGATCTCGACCTCGGTCAGCGTCTTCTCGGTCGGCTGCAGCGTGATCGCCAAAGCCACCGACTTCTTGCCGGCCTCGACGCCCGCGCCCTCGTAGAGATCGAAGACGCCGACATTGGCGATCAGCGCACGATCGGCGCCCTGAGCCGTCTTGACCATGTCGCCGGCCGCCACCGCCTTGTCGACGATGAAAGCGAAATCGCGCGTCACCGGCTGGAAATCGGAGAGCGCAAGCTTCGGCTTGACCTTGGTCGGCTTGGCCTTGGGCAGCGGCAGCCCGTCGAGATGGATCTCGAAGGCGACCAGCGGCCCCTTGACGTCGAGCGCCTTGAGGATCTTGGGATGGACCTCGCCGAAGGCGCCGATCACGCCCTTGGGGCCGAACTGGAGCGTGGCCGAACGGCCGGGATGCGCCCAGGCCGGTCCGCCAGCGACGATCTGGAGACCACCGGTCGGGATGCCCAGCCCCGAGAGCAGGCCAAGCACATCCGCCTTGGCGTCGAAAAGGTCGACGGGCTTGGCGCCGCCATCCCAGTGACGGCCGGTACCGTCGAGACGGGCGGTGCCACGGCGCAGGCCAGTCGCGGCGATGAGCTGGCCTTCCGGCTCGTCGCTCTTGAAGACCTGCCCGACCTCGAACAGCGCCACATCCGGGAAGCCGCGATCGGCATTGCTCTGCGCGGCGCGGATCAGGCCCGGCAGCAGCGAGGGCCGCATGTCGGAGAGATCGGCCGCGATCGGATTGGCGAGCGCCAGCTTGGGCGAGCCGCCGCCGAAGAGCTTGGCTTGATCATGCGAGATGAAGGACCAGGTCACGGCCTCGACGAGGCCGCGCGCCGCGAGCGTGCGCTTGGCGGTGCGGGTGCGCTTCTGCAGCACGGTCAAGACCGGCTTGACGACCTCGCCCTTGATGCGTGGCAGCGGCGTCGAGGCGACGCGGTCGAGACCGGCGATGCGCACGATCTCCTCGACGAGATCGGCCTTGCCGCCGACATCGGCGCGCCAGGACGGGACGGCAACCGTGACGCGTTCACCGGCACCCGAAACCTCGAAGCCGAGCGAGGTCAGAGCCGCCTGCATCTCGGCTTGCGGCAGTTCGAGCCCGGTCAGGCGCTTGACCTCGGACCATGGGAAGTCGATCGCTGCGGGGCTGGCGGGCAGCTCGCCGGCGAATTCCATCTCGGAGGCTTCGCCGCCGCAGAGCTCGATCACCATCGCGGTCGCGAGATCGAGGCCCGGCCGGGCGAAATCGGGATCGACGCCGCGCTCGAAACGATAGCGCGCATCCGAATTGATGCCGAGCGCGCGGCCCGAGCGGGCAATGTTCAAGGGGTCCCAGAGCGCGCTTTCGATCAGCACGTCGGTGGTGGTCTCGCTCGAGCCCGAGGCCTCGCCACCCATGATGCCGGCGAGGGACTCGACGCCGTGCTCGTCGGCGATCACGACCTGCTCGTCGGTCAGCGTGTAGGTCTTGCCGTCGAGCGCGAGGATCGCCTCGCCGGCCTTGGCGCGACGGACGGTGAGATTGCCCTTCACCTTGGCCGCGTCGAAGACGTGGAGCGGCCGGTTGCGGTCGAGCGTCATGAAATTGGTGATGTCGACCAAGGCATTGATCGGGCGCAAGCCCACTGCGCGCAAGCGCGCCTGCAGCCAGTCCGGCGACGGGCCGTTCTTGACGCCACGCACGAGCCGCAGCGCGAAGGCCGGGCAGAGCTTCTTGTCCTCACCGGCGAAATCGAGCGTAACCTTGACCGGGCACGGGAAGGAGCCCTGCACCGGCTGGATAGCCTTCGACTTCAGCGTGCCGAGGCCAGCGGCGGCGAGGTCGCGGGCGATGCCGGCGACGCCGAGCGCATCGGCGCGGTTCGGCGTCACCGCGATCTCGATGATGGCGTCATCGAGCCCGGCATAGGGAGCATAGGGCTGGCCGACGGGAGCGTCAGCCGGCAGTTCGATGATGCCGTCATGATCGTCGGACAATTCCAGCTCGGCTTCCGAGACCAGCATGCCGTTCGATTCGATGCCGCGGATCACACCCTTGCCGAGCGTGACCTTCTTGCCGGGGATGTAGCTGCCCGGCGGCGAGAACACGCCCTTCATGCCGGTGCGGGCATTGGGCGCGCCGCAGACGACCTGCACGGGCTCGCCAGCGCCGGTGTCGACCATGCAGACGCGCAGACGGTCGGCGTTCGGATGCTGCTTCGCCTCGATGACATAGGCGATGGTGAAGGCCTGGAGCGCGGCGGCGCGGTCCTCGATCGCCTCGACCTCCAGGCCGACGCGGGTCAGGGCATCCGTGATCTCCGCAACGGAGGCGTCGGTGTCGAGATGCTCTTTGAGCCAGGAGATCGTGAACTTCATGCGTCTACGTCCATCGGGGTGAGCACTTCCACCAGACGGAAGCGTTCGCAAAGCAAGGGCATGTCGGGGCTGAAGACACCGATGCGCCGGAAATAGGTTTCGTGGGCGTCCCGCCAGAAGGCCAGGGAGCGGTCACCCTCCCCTTCGTCGAAGGCGAAGGCCTCGTCAACTTCGTCGAAGCGACGGGGAATAAGTTCGAGCGTCTCGATGACGCAGACGGGCCGGCCGGTGCCGTCGAGCACGATCCAGAGCTCGTTGAGCTTGGGGCAATCGGGCGCGTCGAGCGTGTTCACCGTCGCGATCTTGCGACCGCTGACGACCAGCGCCGCGAGTTCGGTCGCGAGCTCCGGACTGTCACCGAAGGAAAAGCTCGGGCAATCGCGATAGCGCTCGGGAACGGATGCGAGGAGGTCAGCGGCCATCGCGCCCCGCCTGTGCCGGTGCAGCCGGCACCGCCTCGTTGAGCTTGTTGGCACCGTCGGTGCGGATTTTCATGGCGTTGCCGCGCCAACTCACCTCGCCGCCGACGAAGGCATAGGCCCAGATGCCGGGGAAGGCGATGTCGCGCGCCAGCATCGCGAAGGGCGTACGCCAGTTCAGGAACCAGCCGACGCTCGCCGACAGCAGGATATCGCCGGCATACCAGACGAGCAGCACGAGGAGCGGCGCAAGCCAGGCCGGCAAACCAAGCGCGGAAGCACCGAAGGAGGCCAGCACGGCGGCAAGGAAAGGCGTGGAGAGGATCTCCAGCGCGAAAAAGGGCAGGAAGGTCACGCGCCGCAGGCGCGCCCAGCGGAACTGGCGCTGCACGACGTCTCTCAGTCGGCGCCGGCCAAGCGGCTGCTCGAAGGGCTGGCCGACGAGATGGACCTGGCGGCCGGTATTGCGCACCAGTTTGGTCGAGGCCGCATCCTCGGCAATCTCGACGCCGAGCGCGGCGATGCCGCCATTGGCGTCGAGGAAGGGCTTGTTCCAGAGCATCGACTTGCCCTGCGCGAAGCCGAGGCCCAGCGCCTCGCCGACATATTGCCAACGCGCCTGGAAGGCGTTGAGGAAGGCGCATTCGACTTCGGCGCCAATGCACAGCGGCCGGGAGCCGGCCGGCGTCGAGCAGACGAGCCCGGTGGTCGGCTGCCAGGCGGCCAGCATACGCTGGATATAGTCCCTAGGCATCAGCACGTTGGAATCGGCGAGGATGACCCAGTCGGTCTCTGCCGCCTCCCAGCCGCGCACGCAGTTGTTGAGCTTGGGATTGGCGCTGACCGGCACGTCGCCTACGATCAGGCGGGCCTTCCCGGAGCCGTAGATGCCGATCAGTTCCTCGATCAATGGGATGATCGGATCATGCGCGTCGGCGACGCAGAAGATCGTGCTGTAGCGGGGATAGTCGAGCTCCAGCCCCGAGACCGCCGTCTCGCGACTGAAGGCCTCGATGCCGCGCACCGGGCGGACGATGGTGACAGCAGGCAACTCTTCGAGCAGGGCAGAGCGCTGGAGGGGCCGGCGCAGCCGCCAGAGCGCGATGGCCTGGCTCGCCAGGTTCATCGCGACCAGCAGCACGGCGATCGTCGCCGCCCAGCCCGCAGGCGTCATCGCGCCCTCCCCTGACCGGCCTGCGCCGTCATGAGGAGAGGCCGCCCGTCAGCGTCGGCAGGTCGAGCGGGCGGAAGCCGTAATGGGCGAGCCAGCGCACATCCGCCTCGAAGAAGGGGCGCAGGTCCGGCATGCCGTATTTCAACATGGCGATGCGGTCGATGCCCATGCCCCAGGCGAAGCCTTGATAGACCTCCGGGTCGAGCCCGCAATTACGCAGCACGTTCGGGTGGACCATGCCGCAGCCGAGGATCTCCAGCCAGTCGTCGCCCTCGCCGAAGCGGATCTCGCCGCCCTTCCGCGAGCACTGGATGTCGACCTCCATCGAAGGCTCGGTGAAGGGGAAGAAGGACGGGCGAAAGCGCATCTTCACGTCGTCGATCTCGAAGAAGGACTTGCAAAACTCTTCGAGAATCCACTTGAGATGGCCGAGATTGGCCGACTTGTCGATGACGAGCCCCTCGACCTGATGGAACATCGGGGTGTGGGTCTGGTCGGAATCGTTGCGATAGGTCCGGCCCGGGCAGACCACGCGGATCGGCGGCTTCTGGGCCAGCATGGTACGGACCTGGACCGGCGAGGTATGGGTGCGCAGGAGCTTTCGCTCGCCGTTCTCGTCAGGCGCGAAGAAGAAGGTGTCGTGCATCTCGCGGGCGGGATGGCCGACCGGGAAGTTCAGCTTGGTGAAGTTGAGATCGTCGGTCTCGACATCCGGCCCTTCGGCGATGGCGAAGCCCATGTCGCCGAAGATCGCGGTGATCTCGTCGATGACCTGGCTAATCGGGTGGATGCGGCCCCGCGCCTCCGGGCCGTCCTGCACCGGCAGCGAGATATCGACGCGCTCGGAGGCAAGCCGGGCTTCGAGAGCGGCCTCGCCCAAAGCTTCCTTACGGGCCGCGATGGCGCCCTGGACGCGATCGCGCAGGCCGTTGATCTGGGGGCCCTTCTCCTTGCGCTCGTCCGGCGTCATGCCGCCGAGCGTCTTGAGCAGCGCCGAGATCGAGCCGGACTTGCCGAGGGCGCCGATGCGCACATCCTCGACGGCGGTTTCATCGGCGGCAGAATCGATCGCGGCGAGGACGTCGCGTTCCAGGGTGGCGATATCGGTCATGAATTCAGTCGCAAGCGTTTGAAGGCGTGGGAACGGGCGCGTTCTAGCGGGAACGGCCGGGTTATGCCAGAGCGAAGCGACGACTTGGGGAGACAGCTTTGACCGACAACACCCGCCAGAAGGATTCGCCATCCTATCGGCTGGCCGCCCTCGATCCCGATTTCATCCTCGGCGATTCGACCCGCGGCGTCCGCTTCATGCTGGAATACCAGAAGGCGGAGGACAGCCTGAGGGCGCGCGGCGTCGTCTCGACCGTCGTCGTCTTCGGCTCGGCGCGGGTGCGCGAGGGCAATCCCTGGTACGAGGCCGCCCGCGCCTTCGGCCGCATCGCCTCGGAGCGCGGCGGCGCGCTGCGTGACGGCGAGGCCGGGCGTTATCACGTCATCGCCACGGGCGGCGGGCCGGGCATCATGGAAGCCGCCAATCGCGGCGCGACGGAAGCGGGCGCGATCTCGATCGGCTTCAACATCACCCTGCCGCACGAGCAGGAGCCGAATGCCTGGTCGACGCCGGACCTGACCTTCCTGTTCCACTATTTCGCGATGCGGAAGATGCATCTGGCGATGCGGGCGGCTGCGCTCGTCGTCTTCCCCGGCGGCTTCGGCACGCTCGACGAATTGTTCGAGATCATGACGCTGGTCCAGACCGGTAAGATGGCGCCGGTGCCGATCGTGCTCTACGATTCCAGCTACTGGAAAGGCCTGCTCAATCTCGACCAGATGGCCGCCGCCGGCTTCATCCGGCCGGACGACCTCAAGCTGTTCAGCTATGTGGATTCGCCGGAGGAAGCCTATGACCGGATCGTCGAAGGCGCCGGCGAAGGCTGGAACCCACCGAAGAACGGCAGCGTTCAGGCCTAAGCGACAAAGAAAAAGGCCGGCGTCCCCGCCGGCCTTTTCCAATTCAGCACTGCAAGGCTGCTCAGGCAGTGGTTGTTACGCAGCCTTGGCCTCGGCGCCCAGCACGCCCTTGACCGTCTCGACAACCGCAGCGAACGAGGCTGCATCGTCGATGGCCATGGCCGACAGGGTCTTGCGGTCCAGCTCGATGCCCGACTTGATCAGGCCGCCGATGAAGACCGAATAGGTCAGGCCGTGCTCGCGCACCGCAGCGTTGAGACGCTGGATCCAGAGCGCGCGGAACGAGCGCTTCTTGTTCTTGCGGTCGCGATAGGCGTACTGCATCGAGCGATCGACGGCCGCCTTGGCGGCGCGGATCGTATTCTTGCGGCGGCCATAGAAGCCCTTGGCGGCCTTGAACGTCTTCTTGTGCTTGGCGTGGGCGGTAACGCCCCGTTTCACGCGAGCCATGTCATGATCTCCGGAATGTCAGGTGGCGTCAGCCGTTGGGGAGGAAGAACTTCTTCACGTTGGCAGCATCGCCCTCGAAGAGGGTCGTGGTGCCGCGGTGATTGCGGATCTGCTTGTTGGTCCGCTTGATCATCCCGTGACGCTTGCCGGCCTGGGCATAAAGCACCTTGCCGGTACCGGTGATCTTGAACCGCTTTTTGGCGGCCGATTTGGTCTTGATCTTGGGCATTTCAGCTCCTCAATGGTCGTGGCCTCGCGTCTTTTGAACGCGTTGCCAATGTCTTGCTTTCAGGAAGCAAAGCACGACCGCCACGGCAGCCCTTATCAGCCGGGCGATCGAAGGCCGGGCCTATCGCAGAAAATAGCCGCTATTGCAAGTGCGAAGCCGGCAATGCCCGGCAGGGCCGCCCGGAAAAGCAGCAGCCCTTCGTCTGTCTTCATCAAATGATTGTCACGTCCTAAGGTCAACAGGCGCGTTCCGCATCTGGAGAACATCCCCGTGAAGAAGCTTCTCACCCTCGCCGCAGGCCTGGTCCTGACGGCTGCCGCCTCGGCCCCTGCGCTCGCCCAGTCAACGCTCGACAAGATCAAGGCGCGCGGCCACATCATCTGCGGCGCCAGCGAGGGCGTTCCCGGCTTCTCGCTGCAGGACAAGAACGGTGTCTGGCAGGGCTTCGACACCGATGTCTGCCGTGCGCTGGCGGCAGCGATCTTCAACGATCCGACCAAGGCGACCTATCTCTCGCTGTCGAGCAAGAACCGCCTCGTCGCGCTGCAAGCCGGCGAGATCGACGTGCTCGCCCGCACCACGACATGGTCGCTCGGACGCGATATCGGCCAGGGCGTGGCCTTCACCACGGTCAACTATTATGACGGCCAGGGCTTCATCGTCCGCAAGAAGCTCGGCGTGAAGGGCGTCAAGGATCTGAACGGCGCCTCGGTCTGCGTCTCGCAGGGCACGACGACCGAGCTCAACCTCGCCGACTATGGCCGCACCAACAACATCAAGTTCGAGACCGTCGCCTTCGCGACGCTGGAGGACACGGTGCAGGCCTATGAGGCCGGGCGCTGCGACGCCTATACCACCGATCTCTCGGCGCTCGCCGGCACGCGCGGCCGGCTGAAGGACCCGGAAGAGCACATGCTGTTGCAGGAGGTCATCTCCAAGGAGCCGCTCGGCCCCTGGGTGCGCAAGAACGACCCGACCTGGTTCGACCTCGTCCGCTGGACCGTCATCGCCACGATCAATGCCGAAGAGCTCGGCGTGACCCAGGCCAATGTCGAGGAATTGGCCAAGTCCTCGCAGAACCCTGAGGTTCGCCGCATGCTCGGCACTGAGGGCAAGTTCGGCGAAGGCCTCGGCCTGACCAATGATTGGGTCGTCCGGATCATCAAGGCCGTGGGCAATTACGGCGAGAGCTTCGAGCGCCATTTCGGCGCGAAGACCACCAACCCGCTGCCGCGCGGCGTCAACAACCTCTGGACGAAGGGCGGCCTGCAATACGGCCCGCCGATCCGCTGAGGCGAGACAACGCCTGAAGCTGGGCCGCTTCCTTCGGGGAGCGGCCCTTTTCGTTATGCAGCTTCGCAGACCAGGGTTTCGGACCGCGCGCCGAGCAGGCGGTTGTATCCCGCGAGCACGACCAGCAGCGCAGCGACGCCCGCGCCAACCGAGATCCAGAACCCGCTATGGGCGCCGAAGACGTCGATCAGCACACCGGCGGCCGAAGCGCCGGCGGCCATGCCGATGCCGATGCCGGTGATGCCCCAGGTCATGCCCTCGGTGAGCTGGCGCGCCGGCACCAGCCGCTCGATCAGGCCCATGGCGATGATGATGGTCGGCGAGACCGCCGCACCCGCCATGAAGAAGACCAGCGCCAGCGAGGCAAGCCCCGTCACGGCCAGCAACGGCAAGGTCGTGGCGGCGGCCAGCGCGATTGCCGCAAGGAACTGCGTCGCGAGCGAGACCTTGAGCCTGAGCGTCCCGAAGACGAGGCCTACGATCAGCGAGCCCGCCGCATAGATGGCGAGGACGAAGCTCGCCGCCGCCTTCTGGCCCTGCGCCTCGGCGAAGGCGACGGCCGTGATCTCGGCCGTGCCGAAGATCGCACCGATCGCGATCATGGCGAGCACGACGACCTGGACGCCGCCGAGCCGGATGACCGAGATGTCGGCCTCGGCTGCGCGGACGCGGACCGGCGGTTCTGTCCGCCGCTGGGCGCAGAGCAAGGGCACGCCGACGACCAGGAAGATCAGGGCGGCCAACGGCCCGGCCTCGGGAAACAGGCTGACGCTCAGCCCGATCGCCACGATCGGCCCGACGATGAAGATGACCTCGTCGACCACCGATTCGAAGGCGAATGCGGTGCGCAGTTGCGGGGTGTCGCGGTAAAACTCGGTCCAGCGCGCCCTGACCATGGCACCGATGCTCGGCATCAGGCCGGCGAGCAGCGCGAAGACGAAGAGCAGCCAGCTCGGCGCACCCGTCCAGGTCGCGACCATAAGGCCGCCGAGCGCAACCGCCCCGGCCGCGGCGGCCGGCATCAGCACGCGGCGCTGGCCGTAGCGATCGACGAGGCGCGAGACCTGCGGCGTGATCAGTGCGCTGGCGAGCGCGAAGGTCGCAGCCACGGCGCCAGCGATCGCGTATTCCCCGCGCCGTTCGGACAGCATGGTGACGATGCCGAGGCCGACCATCGAGGCCGGCAGGCGGGCGATGAAGCCCGCGCCGGAAAAGGCGAAAGCGCCCGGCACCTGGAAGATTTCGCGATAGGGATTAGGCATGGCTCGAACCGTGATTGCGGACATACGCCGCGTATGTAAGTGATTGCGTAATTGCATACGCCTCGTATGTCAATTAACATACGAGGCGTATGTGATGGGGATATGATGGCCCGCAGACCTCGCGCCGACATGATCGCGGAAACCCGCGCCAGCCTGATCGCCGCTGCCCGCGAGGCGTTCGGCACGACGGGCTATGCGGCGGCCTCGATGGATGAGATGACGGCGGCAGCCGGCCTGACGCGCGGCGCGCTCTATCACCATTTCGGCGACAAAAAGGGGCTTTTCGCCGCCGTCATCGACCAGATCGACGCGGAAATGACCGTTAGGCTGCGCGCCGTCGCGGCAAGGGCCGAGAATCGCTGGACCGGCTTCCGCGACGAATGCGCCGCCTATCTCGCCATGGCACTTGAGCCGGAAATCCAGCGCATCATGCTGCGCGACGGCCCCGCCGTGCTCGGCGACCCGTGGAGCTGGCCGATCCAGAACGATTGCATCCGTATGATGACCCAGGGGCTGGACGAGCTCGTCGCCGAGGGCATGCTGGCGCCGCTCGATCCGGAGGCCGTGGCGCGCCTGATCTTCGGCGCGACCCAGCATGCGGCGCAGTGGATCGCGCATGCGCCCGACCCGGAAGGCGCCCTCAAGGCTGCGACCGACGCCTTCGATGCGATGCTAGATGGCTTGCTCAGCAAGCCGGCATGAAAAAGGGCGCCAGTGGCGCCCTTTTTCTCGATCAGACCATGATCGCGGGGTGTCTCGTGCCTCAGCGCGGCGCGAGCACCATGACCATCTGGCGGCCCTCGAGCTGCCAGTCGCTCTCGACCTTGGCGATCTCGGCGGTATCGACCTTGACGCGCTCCAGCACCTTCACGCCGAGGTCCTGATGCGCCATCTCGCGGCCGCGGAAGCGCAGGGTGACCTTCACCTTGTCGCCTTCCTCGAAGAAGCCGTGCATGGCCTTCATCTTCACGTCGTAGTCGTGCTTGTCGATGCCGGGGCGCAGCTTGATTTCCTTGATCTCGATGGTGCGCTGCTTCTTGCGCGCCTCCGAGGCCTTCTTCTGCTCGAGAAAGCGGAAGCGACCGTAATCGAGGATCTTGCAGACCGGCGGGACGGAGTTCGGGGCGATCTCGACAAGGTCGAGACCGGCATCCTCGGCGAGCTTCAACGCATCGAAGAACGAGACCACGCCACGGTTGGCGCCGGTATCGTCGATGAGCTGAACTTCGCGAACTCCGCGGATGTCGCGGTTCGAGCGGGGACCTTCCTTGGTCGGGGTCGGGGCAGCGCGGTAGGGACGACGAATGGGGGTATTCTCCTGTACTTGGCGCGCTTCGCGCCGTTGTTGCAGACACATTGCACAAAGACGGGCGATGTCAATGCATGACACCGCTGCAGCAGGCATTCGCCTGCGCGCGGATCAACGCCCCAGCAACGCGCAATAGACGTCGAGGGTTTCCGCGACCATCGCCTCAAGCGAGAAATGCCGCTCGACATGGACGCGCGCGCGCCGTGCCAGCGCATCGCGGGCGGAGGGGCGCAGGGCCAGCGCCTCGTTGAGCCCCGCCGAGAGAGCCGGAGCGTCCCCCGGAGGCACGCGCCAGCCGGTACGCTCGCTGGGCTGAACCTGCGGCGGCGCCAGAACCGTCTCGGGCACGGCGCCGAGATCCGAGACCACGACGGGCGTACCCATCGCCTGAGCCTCGACCGCAACGCGGCCGAAGGCCTCCGGATCGGTCGAGGGGACCGCGACGACCGCGGCCGAAAGCATCGCCGCCGGCATGTCCGAGCAGTGGCCGACGCGCTTAACGCGGCCTTCCAACCCAGCCTTGGCGATCAGCGCGTCGAGCTCCTTGACGTAGCCGTCCCTGCCCTGCGCATCGCCGGCGAGGATGAAGGCCGTGTCGGTATCGCCGCCGTCGCGCATGATGCGCGCGGCCTCGATCAGGACACGCTGGCCCTTCCAGTTGGTCAGCCGGCCGGGCAGCAGCACGATGCGCTGGTGAGGCTCGACGCCCCAGGCCTTGCGCAGAGCCTGTACCCGCTCGGCGCCGACGGCGGCCGGTGCGAAGGCCGAGAAATTGGTGCCGCGATTGACGACTCTGACCCGGTCGCCGGCGACAGGATGCTTCGCCTGGATCAGGCCGGCCGTGTAGTGGGAATTGGCGATGACGACGTCGCCGCGCGCCATAACGGAATTATAGAGGGTCTTCACCGCCGAGCGGCTGTTATAGGAACCGTGATAGGTGGTGACGAAAGGCAGCTTCAGCAGCCGCGCCGCGCCGAGCGCGACCCAGGCCGGAGCACGCGAGCGGGCGTGGATCAGCTCCACCCCCTCCTGCTGGCACAACCGCGCAAGCTTGCGGATGTTGAAGAGCATCGCGACCGGGTTCTTGGAGGCCGCCGGGAACGGCAGCCAGACCCCGCCCTTGGCCTGCAATTCGGCGACGAGCCGCCCGCCTTCGGTCGCGACCAGCGCGCGGGCGCCGGCATCGGTCAGCCCCTTGGCGATGTCGACCGCGGTGCGCTCGGCCCCGCCGGCTTCCAGTTCGGGAATGATCTGCAGGATCGTCCGCCCCGCCAGCGGATGCGTTTCGGTCGACGGCAGCGAAAGATGGGCACCCGGCTTGAAGGACATTCGCTCTCGGTCTGGACTTTCGTGAACGGAGGCGAATATGCCCCTATCGATGGATAGCCGCAGCCCTTAATCGCCGCGGCCAAGTGATTCGTCACAGGAGATTTGCCTTGGAGCGCCAGCCGCCGCAATGGCTCGAGGTCGGAGACGGCCCCTCGAAGCGCCGCCTCGCCTATCTCCTTCAGGAGGGAACCGGCGCGCCGATCGTCTGGCTCGGCGGGTTCCGCTCCGACATGCGCGCCACCAAGGCCGAGGCGCTGGCAGACTGGGCGCGAACCAATGGCCGCGCCTGCCTGCGCTTCGACTATGGCGGCCATGGCGAGAGCGACGGCGATTTCGGCAGCTTCACCCTGTCGGACTGGCTCGGCGATGCACTGGCTGCGATCGAAAGCGAGTGCCGCCGGCCTCCGATCCTGGTGGGATCGTCCATGGGTGGCTGGATCGCGCTGCTCGCGGCCCGCAAGCTGTTCGGCTCAGCCCTACAGCCTGCGGGCCTCGTCCTGATCGCCCCTGCGGTCGATTTCTCCGAAGAGCTGATGTGGGCGCAGATGCCCGATGCGATCCGCAGGACGATCCTTGACGAGGGCGTCTGGCAGCGGCCTTCGGAGTATTCGCCCGAGCCGACGCCGATCACCCGCGCCCTGATCGAGGACGGGCGCCGGCACCTGATGTTCGGCGGCGAGATCAAGGCCGGCTGCCCCGTGCATATCCTGCAGGGCATGCGCGACCCCGACGTGCCCTGGCGCCAGGCGCTGAAGCTCGTCGAGCATCTCAGCGGCGATCCGGTCGTGCTGACGCTGATCAAGGATGGCGATCACCGCCTGTCCACGCCGGACGATATCGTGAGATTGCAGTCGGCGGTCGCCGGGATGGCGACCGCGCCCTAAAGATCGGGGAGGCCAGCGTCAGTGGACGCTGACCATCCGCAGATCATGCTCCCAGGCGTTTGCCGTGGCGGCCTCGCGCGAATCCGTGACGAGGATCGGCGCACCGTCGGCCGAGAGCAGGGTGAAAAGCTGCAAGCCGGACTCGATCTTCGGCGCCTGCGGGAAGATCCGCATCAGCTCGTCCGAGCTCATCGACTTGATATAGGCGACCTCACCGGCGCCGAGCGCAGCGAATTCCGCAGGGGTCAGCGGGTTGGTCTGGATGAGATTCCTGTCCTGTTTCATCGCGCCCTCCTTCAGAGCAGTGCGAATGCGGTTCTGATACTGCGCCTTCAATTATGAACAGATGCGAAAACCGCTGGCCGCATCCTTCAAAAGCCGGACGGGAGACCGTCCTCTACTCGCGGCTCATGATATCGATACGCCGGATGAGCCGTTCCGGTTCCGGCCTGACCAGATCAATCGCGAGCAGGCCGTTCGACAGATCGGCGCCAAGCACCTGCATTCCGTCGGCCAGCAGGAAGCTGCGCTGGAACTGACGGGCAGCGATGCCGCGATGAAGGAACTGACGATTCTTGTCGTCGCTCTGGCGACCCCGGATCGTGAGCTGGTTCTCTTCCAGCGTGATCTCGAGCTGCTCCCGAGCGAACCCAGCGACGGCCAGGGTGATGCGCAGGCGGTCGGGCTCGTCCTCCGTCCGGGGCAGCCGCTCGATATTGTAGGGCGGGTAACCCTCGCTCGCGCCCTTGGCGACCCGATCGAGCGCACGCTCGATATCGTCGAAGCCGAGCAGGAACGGGTGGGACAAGCTAGGTGGACGCGTCATCGCTCCAGGCCCTCGAAAGGCGCCTCATGAACATCGGGACCCGCCGCCGGGCAGCATCCCGCAGGCGAAAGGCGAACCCTTCCGCTTGCACAAGATATGGCGAAGCGCGGAGACCGCTTCAAGGGGCTGGCATGGAGCCGGCAAACCCGAGGTGCGGAGAGTTCCGACGATGTCCGGAAGAAGAATGGTACAGCCACCCCGGCTTGAACGGGGGACCTCTAGATCCACAATCTAGCGCTCTAACCAACTGAGCTATGGCTGCCCAAACACAGGCTTCGCGACCGGCCGCCGTGGCGGGGTCGTCAGCGGCGCGGACCCTAGTGCCGACTCTCCGCTTTTGCAACCGCGTAATTCAACTCCGGCTCCGGAATTTCGGCGCGACCTGCGCACGCCCCGAATCCGGCCGTTCGATCAGTCCTTGCGCAGGGCCGCATTGGCAGCGCGGGCCAGCTCCTTGAGGTGCTCGGCATAGGATTCGTAGCTGCGGCGCACCGCCTTGGCCTGCAACGCGATCGCCTCGGAGGCGCTGTTGCTGCGCGCCAGCGACTGCGCATCGCCCAGCGTCGCCTCCAGCTCGGCACAGGCATGATCGAGCATGCGGGCCTGCAAGGCACCGAAGGCGCGCGCCATCGTGAGCGCCTGGCTCATCGCCGTAGCGGTGGCGACGGCCGCCGCCTCGGGCGGGCGCGGCAGGGGCAGCGAATCGAGGGACGCAGGCTGAGGAGCCGGCGGCTTGGCAGCCGGTGCGGGGGCAGGCGCAGGTTCCACCGGCTTCACGGCAGGGGCGACAGGCGCGGGTTTGGCGACGACCGGCTTGGCAGGAACCGTTTCGACGGCCGCGGGCTTGACCGGCGCCGGCTTCGCTTCGGCAACCACGGGCCTGGACACCGCCGCCGCAGGCTTGGCCGCCTTCGCGGCAACCTTCGGCCCGGCGACCTTCGCGGCGGATTTCTCGACACGGACCTTGACCGGCGCCGCCTTCTTCGGGGCGCTCGCGAGGACGGGCTTGCCGGCAGGAGCCGGCTTGGCCGCGGCAACGGGAGCCGGTGACGGCGCGGGAGCGGCGCCCTTGGCAGGCGCCGGCTTGGCCGGGGCAGCAGCAGCGGGCTGCACAGCGGCCTTCGGCTTCTCGGATGCCGCGGCGGATGGCGGCGTCGCGGTGGGCGCCGGCGCCAGCGCCTTCACCGGGGACAGGCTGACCGGGACCTTGGACTTGGTCCGGGTCGGAGCAGGCTTGACCATGACAGCTCTCCTTCAGCGGCAAACGGCGAAGGCCGGACGCATGGTCCGGCCAAAACAGCGATGGCAGCCTCGAATCAGGCGCCTCAGCGGCCCTTGGTCGCCTTGCTGACGGTCTCCGCAGCCTTGGTCGCGGCGTCCTGCGCAGCGGTGCCGAGATCCTTGATCTGGCTCTGGAGGGCGGCGACCTGCGACTTCAGGAAGTCGGACTGATGCTGCATCACCTCGGTCAGGTCCTTCGACTTCACCAGCTTCTGGGCAAAATCGAACGCGGCCGCGACATTGTTCTCGGCATAGGAAATGGCTTTGCGAGTCGCTTCCTGGGTGTTGGCGCGGGCGCTCTCGGCCGAGCCGTGGGCATTGTCCACAGCCTTATGGGCAGCGCCCATGAAGCCGTCGAACGCCTTGCGGGCCTGCTCGACGCTGCGCTCGGCGAACTCGCGCATTTCGGTGGGCACTTCATAAGGCTGCTTGCCGTTCATCGAATCCTCCTGTCGAGTGACGATCCATCCCTAGATCATTGTGCAGTGCAATATCATTGTTGCGCCGCAATGACAACAGCGCGACAAACCGGCGACGCCAGCCATGTTAACGCTGTTTCGATGAGAAGCGGGAGAGCGATCTTAGGTTCCATGGATTTGCCGCCGTTTGGGGTCTATTAAGGCTTTGTTAGGCATAACGGGTGCGGATCGAACGAGCGGACAGGCATGAGCGAGGCCGGAGAGGACTGGGCGAGGTGGAGCGTAGCGGCGGCTGAAGACGCCGCTCTTGCGTCCTTTGCCGCCGGCGGCGCCCTGCTGCTATGGGACCCCGCCACCGAGAAACCCCATTTCGTCAATGCGGCCGCAGAGGCTCTGCTCGGCGGACAGGCGAGCCTGCCGGCACCGACCCGGCAGCGGCTGAACCTCCTGGCCAGCGGCATGGCCTCCGCCAACGGCGTCCGCCTGGAGCGCCTGCGTCTGACCGCGAGCTTCGCCGCTACGCCGGTCACCTGCGGCAGCAAGCTGGTTTCGCTGGCGGACGGGCGCTCCGCGCTGGCCATCGCCGTGCAGGCTTCCGAATTGCGCCGCCTTGGCGTCACGATTCCCAAGGCCGCGCCGCCCGAATCAGCGCCCGCTTCTGCTCCCGCGCCGACCGCGCCCATCGACGAAGCGCCCTCCTCCGCCAAGCCGGCCATGGTCCGCTTCCTCTGGCAGAGTGACCGCGACGGCAGGCTGACCAAGCTCTCCGACAACATCGCCACCCTGACCGGGCAGACGGCAGCGGCCGGGCTGATCGGCCAGCGCTGGCAGGACCTGCTCGGCTCCAGCTTCGCCGACAGCGATGGCGGCTTGATCGAGCGTTTCATCAAGCCTGCGACCTGGAGCGGCCACAGCGTGCTCTGGCGCACCGATTCGCCCGGCGAGGCCGCGCCGGTCGAACTCTCCGGCGTGCCGGTTCTCGATGCGACGCGCCAGCTTGCCGGCTTCCGCGGCTTCGGCATCGCCCGACTCAACGAGCGCTGCCCGTTCCCGGTGGCCGATGCCGTGACGCCCAGCGTCGAGGCCGAGGCCGAACAGATCGCCCCTGCCGTCGAGAGCGTGGCGGATGACGCGCTGCCGCCGGCAGCAGAGGCCGATCTCGCGGCCATGGAAGCGATGGTCTCCACCACGGCGCCCATCGCCGAAGAGGTGACCACCCCTGCCCTGTCGGCTGCGGATGAGGAAACTTCCACCGCAGACGAATCCGAAGCAGACGACCTCTTCGACCTGCCTGGGGAAGATTCGGACCTGCCTGAGGAAGATGCAGAGGAGGCGGACGATGCTGCCACCTTGGCCGCGCTCGATCAGCCGAAGGACGAGCCCGCGCCGGAGCACGCTGCCGAAGCGCCGGTCGTGCCCGAGCCGGATGAGCCGCAGGGCAAGATCGTGCCGCTGCGCAATGGCCACCTGACAGCGATCCGGCCCGTCCTCGAACCATCGAAGTCGCATCTGAGCTCGGCCGAGCGCAACGCCTTCCGCGAGATCGCCAAGGCGCTGGGCGCGAGGCTTGCAGGCGACGACGAGCCGAGCGCGCCGCGCCTGCCGCCGGTCGCGCCGCTGCAGGTCAAGGAGAAGGAAGAAGCCCCGGCTGCGAAAGCGGCTGCAGAAGCCGAAGCCATGGCTCCCGCACGGCAGCGGAATTCCCATGCGGATGTGCTCGACAGGCTGCCGATCGCCGTTCTCGTCAACCGCGGCGACGAGGCGCTCTATGCCAACCGCACTCTGCTGGAATTGCTGGATTATGCCGATCTCGCCGACCTCAAGGCCGGCGGCAAGGTCAGCCGCCTGATCAAGGAAGCCGCGCGCACCGATGGCGGCACGATGACGCTGATCGACAGGCTCGGCCATCTCGTCAGCGTCGACGCCGTGCTGTCGAGCGTGAGCTGGCAAGACGAGCCCGCCACGCTGATGGCCTTCCGCCATCCCAATGGCGGTGGCGGCGAGGTGCCGGTGCTGACAGCCGAAGAAGCGGAGGAAGCCGAGCTCGCAGCCGAGTTCGAGGCCGAGGAAGCCGAATCGGCAGCGCGAGTCGAGGCGCTGCGGCTCGACGCCGATGCACGCGATGCACGGATCGGCGAGCTGACCGCCATGCTCGATACCGCGACCGACGGCGTCGTCACCGTCGACGATCGCGGGCGCATCCTCTCGCTGAACAAGGCGGCCGAGGCTCTGTTCGGCTACGACCAGCGCGAGGTCACCGGAGAGCTGTTCACCCTGCTCTTCGCCAGCGAGAGCCATGCCCCGGCGCTCGACTATCTCGAAGGGCTGAAGGGCGGCGGCGTCGCCTCCGTGCTGAATGACGGGCGCGAGGTGCAGGGCCGCGTGCGCCAGGGCGGCAAGATCGCCCTGTTCATGACGATGGGCCAGATAGCCCATGGCAGCGAGCCGCGCTTCTGCGCCGTGCTGCGCGACCTCACCGCCTGGAAGAAGACCGAGGGCGAACTGGTCGAGGCCCGCAAGGCGGCGGAGACGGCGAGCGCCCAGAAATCCGACGTGCTCGCCAAGATCAGCCACGAGATCCGCACGCCGCTCAACGCGATCATCGGCTTCGCCGAGGTGATGGCGGAGGAGCGCTTCGGGCCGATCGCCAACGAACGCTACAAGGAATACCTGCGCGACATTCACCAGTCGGGCGGCTACGTCATCAGCCTCGTCAATGATCTGCTCGACCTCGCCAAGATCGAGGCCGGCAAACTCGATCTCGACTTCGTCAGCGTCAACCTGAACGAGATCGCGCTGTCGACGGTGTCGCTGCTCCAGCCGGAGGCGCAGCGCGGCCGCGTCGTGCTGCGCTCGGGCCTCTCGCCGAAGCTGCCACCGGTCGTCGCCGACGAGCGCTCGATCCGCCAGATCGCGATCAACCTGCTGTCGAACGCGGTGAAGTTCACCGATGCCGGCGGGCAGGTCATCATCTCGACCGCGCTCGGCGACCAGGGCGAGGCGATCCTGCGGGTGCGCGACACCGGCATCGGCATGGACGATGACGAGCTCCGGCTCGCGCTCGAACCTTTCCGCCAGGTGCCGACGACGCGGCGTGCCGGCGGCACGGGGCTCGGCCTGCCATTGACCAAGGCGCTGGTCGAAGCCAACCGCGCCGCCATGGCGATCACCAGCGTCAAGAAAGAGGGCACGCTGGTCGAGATCACCTTCCCGCCCCAGCGGGTGCTGGCGAGCTGAGCCGGACCGCATTCCTGATACAAAAAGCCCCGGGCTGCCGCCCCGGGCTTTTTCGTTCGATTACAACAGCGTCCCGGTCAGGATCAGCGCCGCCACGCCGAAATAGATCACCAGGCCGGTGACATCGACCAGCGTCGCGACGAAGGGCGCCGAGGCGCTGGCCGGGTCGAAGCCGAGGCGCTTCAGCGCGAAGGGCAGCATCGAGCCGGCCAGCGAGCCGAAGGTGACGATGCCGACGAGCGCGCCGCCGACTGTCGCCGCGATCAGAACCCAGTGCGGCCCGTAATCGTAGAGGCCGAGCCACTGCCAGACGACGATGCGGACCACGCCGATCACGCCGAGAATGCTGCCGAGCGTCAGGCCGGTCGGCAATTCGCGCAGCGCGATCCGCCACCAGTCCTTCACCGTGACCTCGCGCAGCGCCAGCGCCCGGATGATCAGCGAGGTCGCCTGCGAGCCGGAATTGCCGCCCGAGCTCATGATAAGCGGGATGAAGAGCGTCAGCACCAGCGCCTTCTCCAGCTCGCCCTCGAAGAATTGCATCACGGATGCCGTCAGCATCTCGCCGACCAGCAGGATCGAAAGCCAGCCGGCGCGCTTGCGGATCATCGCGAAGAAGCCGATCTCGTTATAGGGCTCGTCCAGCGCCTCCATGCCGCCGAGCTTCTGCACGTCCTCGGTGGTCTCGGCGATCATCGCGTCGATGACGTCGTCGAAGGTGACGATGCCGATGACCTGCTCGTCCGCATCGACGACGGGCACGGAGAGCAGGTCGTATTTGGTGATCAGGCGGGCGACCTCCTCGCGATCGACCTCGGCGGTGACGCAGATCGGCTTGTGCGCGGGCACGACCGACTCGACCGGCGCCTCCGGATCGCCGCTGATCAGGCGGCGCAGCGAGACCGCGCGCACCAGCTTTCGGGTCACGGAATCGAGCACGTAGATCGCGTAGACCGTCTCGCGCGAGCGCTCGACGCGGCGGATATGGTCGAGCGTCTGCTGCACCGTCCAGTTCGAGGGTACACTGACGAACTCGGTCGTCATGATCGAGCCGGCGCTGTGCTCGGGATAGGCCAGCAGCTTCTTGAGGTCGGAGCGGGTCTGGCGGTCGATGCGCCCGCTCAGGCGCGCCCGCGTCTCCTCGTCGAATTCCTGGAAGACGTCGGCCGCCCGGTCCGCCGACATGGCGGAGAGCAGCGCGCCGGCGCGCCGGTCCGGCAGCAGCGCCACGGCCTCGGCTGCGGCGGTAAGCTCGGGCTGGTCGAGCACCTCGACGGCGCGCTCGAACGGCAACTCGGCCAGGACATGCGCGATGGTCGCGTCGTCCTGATCGTTCAGCGTCTCGACGATGTCGGCGACGTGTTCCTGCGCCAGCGTCTGGGCCAGCGTCACGGCAAGGAGGTCCGTCGTGGCGGCGATATCGTTCATGGCTCTGTTCCTTGCGATCGGGCCGTCATGGCCGGATCGCAGGCGAGCCGGGGGACCCGGTCAGGCGCGCGAGGCGGCGGCAGACGGCTTCGACTGTCGGCTGGGACTGTCGCTTGGCATCGGGTCGGGGTTTCCTGTGAGCAGCCGGCCGCAGAGGCAGGAAGCAGGAGGCCAATGCACCCGCAAGGCGCCCGCGTCAAACGGTTTTTGCTGCGCGCGCGGAGCGATCATCGGCATTGGCCGAGGCAGCCTGTCCGGCCTATGGTCACGGGTGACGAACCGGCACATGCCGGGAGCGTCTCCGTTCCGCACTCTCTCGCTGGATCCCGCCGATGTCCCTGACGATCTATGGTTGTTACCGCTCGCGCGCCTCGCGCAACATCTGGCTCGCCAACGAGCTCGGCCTGACCTTCAACCATGTGCCGGTGATCCAGGCCTATCGCCTGCCCGACCCGAATGCGCCGGGCGTGCCGCTGCATACCCGCAGCCCCGACTTCCTGAAGATCAACCCGAACGGTCATATCCCCAGCATCGACGACAACGGCTTCAAGCTGCATGAGTCGCTCGCGATCAACCTCTATCTCGCCCGCAAGCATGGCGGCCCGCTCGCCCCCAAGGATGCGCAGGAGGAAGGGCTCGCGGTGATGTGGTCGCTCTGGGCCGCGACCGAATGCGAGACCCATGCGCTCAACCTGCAGTTCCACCTCGCCGCCTATCCGCCGGAGAAGCGCAAGCCCCAGCTGGTCGAGGCCGCGCTTGCCGCCCTGCCCGGCCCCTTCGCTGTCCTCGAAAAGACGCTGGCCGAGAACGGCGGCTATGTGATGGGCAATCGCTTCACCGTCACCGACATCAACGTCGCCGAGATTATCCGCTACGCCAAGCCGGCGACCCAGCTCTTCGACGCCCATCCGCGCGTGAAGGCCTGGCTCGAGGCCTGCCAGGCACGGCCGGCCTTCCAGGCGATGTGGCAGGCGCGCGACGCCGAAGCCGCCTGAGCGGATGCAGAATACGGGTGGCCGGGCCTCGTCCGGCCACCTACTGACGCGGAATGACCCGGCCCGAGAGCAGAGCTTCCGCCATGACACAGCCGACACCCGCTCCCGCGCTGCGCATGGGCCCGCTCGAATGGCTCCTGCTGATCATCCTCTCGATCCTCTGGGGCGGCTCGTTCTTCTTCAACAAGCTGACCGTTGCGGAGTGGCCGCCCTTCGCCGTGGTGCAGGTGCGTGTCGGCCTCGCCGCGCTGGCACTGCTGCTCGTCGTACGAATCGCCGGCCAGTCGATGGCGGTCGGGCGCGAACTCTGGCTCGCCTTCTTCGGGATGGGCATCCTCAACAACCTGATCCCGTTCAGCCTGTTTCTCTGGGGCCAGCAGCAGATCGCGAGCGGCCTAGCCTCGATCCTGAACGCGACGACGCCGATCTTCGCGGTGCTGGTGATGCATTGCTTCGGCAACGAGAGGGCGACCGGCCTGAAGCTCGGCGGCGTGCTGGCCGGCCTGATCGGCGTCGCGATCCTGATGGGACCGGACGCGCTCAGCAGGCTCGGCTCCAATCTGGCAGCGCAGATCGCCTGCATCCTCGCCGCGGTCTCCTATGCCTTTTCCGGCCTGCTCGGCCGGCGCTTCCGCGGCGTGTCCCCGCTGGTCGCCGCCACCGGCCAGCTCTCGGCCTCGACCTTGATGATGATTCCGATCGTCTTCGTGATGCATCCGCCCTGGACGCTGCCGGTGCCGTCCCAGCCGGCGTTTCTTGCGCTCGTCGGCCTGGCGCTGATCTCGACGGCGCTGGCCTATCTCCTGTTCTTCCGGATCATGCGCACGGCCGGGCCGAGCAATGTCATGCTCGTCACCTTCCTGATCCCGGTCAGCGCGATCCTGCTCGGCTCCGGCCTCCTGGGTGAAGATTTGCTGCCGCGCCATTTCGCCGGCATGGCCGCGATCTTCGTTGGGCTCGCCCTGATCGACGGCAGAATCGTGCGCATCACCCGGGCCAGCCCCGCCCCAACCGCCTGATCTCGCGGGTCTTTTCCGGGACCTTTTCCGGCTGGGCGCACTCGCCCGCGCTAAGCCGAAAGGCTTTGTTGTCAAAAGATTATGAATTTCTGTAGGATCGACACCTTGGCCGGAAGCGCTATTGGCGACGGCCACCGATAGAGATATCGCGGCAAGCGATACACGGGACAGGGGACGGCTTATGGATGTGCGGCAACTGCGATGTTTCATCGCGGTGGCAGAAGAGCTGCATTTCGGCCGGGCGGCCGAGCGGCTCGGCGTTGCGCCTCCCGCGCTGTCACGCCAGATCAGTGCCCTCGAAGACGAACTCGGCGTCGCCCTGCTGACGCGCACGACCCGGCAGGTCGCGATGACCCGCGCCGGGCTGATCATGCTCGAGGAGGCCAAGGGCATCCTCGTCAAGATGGAACATGCCTCGCGTGCCGTGCGCGAAGCCTCGCTCGCCTCCGGCAAGGTGCTGCGCGTCGGCGCGATCGACGCGGCCTCATCGAGCTTCGTGCCAGAGGCGCTGGTGGCCTTCCGCGCCCGCTTCCCCGGCATCGAGATCAAGTTCGTCGAGGCGATCACCACCGCGCTGATCCAGATGCTGGAGACCGGCAAGCTCGATCTGGCGCTCGCCCGCCCGCCGCGCAAGCCGACCGATTGCGCCTTCGAGATCCTGCGGGTGGAGCGCCCGGTCGTCGTGCTCAACGAGAATCACCCGCTCGCCGCGCGCGAGCACCTGACCATGCTCGATCTCGTCGGCGAGCCTTTCGTCGTGCCGTCCAAGCGCCTGCGACCCTATGCCTATGATCTCGTCATGGCCTATTTCGAGAGCGTCGGTGCTGTCCCCAACGTCACGATAGAGGCGACGGAGAAACCGGCCATGATGTCGGCGGTCGCGGCGGGGCTGGGCATGGCGCTCGCGCCGGACTGGGTCTCGCGCCTCTCCTTCCCCGGTGTGACGATGCGGCGCCTGCGCGGCGCGATGCTCGATCCGCCGCCGCCAGGCGCCCTGATCGGCGTCTCCTGGCGGCCGCAGCAGAAGCTGCCCTGCCGCGACGACTTCCTCGCGATCCTCAGGGAAAGCGTGACACTGCTCGACGAGCGCCATGTCCTGCCCTTCGTCGCAGCGAGACCGCAGAAACGAACCGCCCGCACCGAGTCGCCAGTCGGAGGAGCCTGATGAGTTTGAACCAGATAGAGCGGGCGCAAGGCCTGCGCGTGAGGTCGACGCAGGATCTGGCCGGCGGCCTGTTCATGATCCTGATCGCGCTCGGCGCTCTCGTCTTCTCCTGGGAACTGCCGGCCGGCACGCTGCGCCAGCTCGGGCCCGGCATGCTGCCCAAGGCCTTCGCGGTGATCTGCGGCGCGCTCGGCATCATGCTGGCGCTTGCGTCCCTGCGCTATCACGGCGAGAAGCTCTCGGGCTGGTCGTGGAAGGGCATCTTCTTCGCGCTCGGCGGCGCCTGCCTGTTCGCGCTGACCATCCGCGGCTTCGAGTTCGGCCCGATCCGCGTTCCGGCACTCGGCCTGCTGGTCTCCGGCCCGCTGCTGATCTTCTTCGCCGGACTCGCCGCCGACGACCGCAAGATCAAGGAATTGCTGATCTTCGCCATCGCGATGTCCGCCGCCTGCATCCTGCTGTTCAAATACGCGCTGTCGCTGCCGATCCCGCTCGCGCCCTGGCTCTTGGGGATCTGACCGATGGATATGTTCTCCAATCTCGCGCTGGGCTTCGGCGTCGCTCTCACCCTCAAGAACATCGCGCTCTGCTTCGCCGGCTGTCTCGTCGGCACGCTGATCGGCGTGCTGCCCGGCGTCGGGCCGATCGCGACGATCTCGATCCTGCTGCCGATCACCTTCGGGCTCGACCCGACGGGCGCCCTGATCATGCTCGCCGGCATCTATTACGGCGCGCAGTATGGCGGCTCGACAACGGCGATCCTGGTCAACATTCCCGGCGAGGCGACCTCGGTCGTCACCACGCTGGACGGCCACCAGATGGCCAAGCAGGGTCGCGCCGGCGTTGCGCTCGGCACGGCGGCGATGGGCTCCTTCTTCGCCGGCTGCGTCGCCACGCTGATCATCGCCGCGCTCGGCGCGCCCCTGACCAAGATGGCGCTGCTCTTCGGCCCGGCCGAGTATTTCTCGCTGATGGTGATGGGCCTGTGCTTCGCGGTCGTGCTGGCGCGCGGCTCGATCCTCAAGGCCTTCTGCATGATCATGCTCGGCCTGCTGTTCTCGACCGTCGGCACAGACCTCGAGACCGGGCAGGAACGGCTGACCTTCGGCATCGCCTCGCTTTCGGACGGCATCGACTTCTCGGTGCTGGCGATGGGCGTGTTCGGCTTCGCCGAGGTATTGCGCAATCTCGAAAGCCCGGAGGCGCGCGACGTCGTCAAAGGCAAGATCGGCCGGCTCCTGCCGGACTGGAACGACATCAAGCAGGCGATCGCTCCGGTGCTCCGCGGCACGGCGATCGGCGGCATTCTCGGCATCCTGCCGGGCAATGGCGCGGTGCTCGGCCCGTTCGCGAGCTACACCATGGAAAAGAAGATCGCGAAGGACCCTTCCCGCTTCGGCAAGGGCGCGATCGAGGGCGTGGCGGGGCCGGAATCGGCCAATAATGCCGGCGCGCAGACCGCCTTCATCCCGCTGCTCACGCTGGGCATCCCGCCGAACGCGGTGATGGCGCTGATGGTCGGCGCGATGACGATCCACGGCATCATCCCCGGCCCGCAGGTGATGACCCGCAATCCCGAGCTGTTCTGGGGCATGATCGCCTCGATGTGGGTCGGCAACCTGATGCTGCTGATCATCAACCTGCCGCTGGTCGGGCTGTGGGTGCGGCTGCTGCAGGTGCCCTACCGCCTGATGTTCCCGGCGATCCTGATCTTCTGCTGTATTGGCATCTACTCGGTGAACAACCAGCCGCTCGACGTCGCCTTCACAGCCCTGTTCGGCCTGTTCGGCTATCTGCTGATCAAGCTCGGCTTCGAGCCGGCGCCGCTGCTGCTCGGCTTCGTCCTGGGCAAGCTGATGGAAGAGAAGCTCCGGCAGGCGCTGATCATATCGCGCGGCTCGTTCTGGACCTTCGTCGAGCGGCCGATCTCGGCCGGGCTGCTGGTGGTCGCCGTGCTCGTGCTCGCCATCGCGCTCTTGCCCTCGATCTCGAAGAAACGCGACGAGGTCTTCACCGAATGACGGGGTTGCCGCCCCGGCGGCAGCCCTCCAGTCTCGATTCACGCAACGTCCATGGAGAAATACGGATGAAGAAACTCGTTCTCGGCCTTGCCGCCGCCGCCACGCTGGCCCTCGCCGGCAACGCTCAGGCGCAGGGCTATCCGACGAAGCCGATCACGATGATCGTGCCCTTCGCGGCCGGTGGCCCGACCGACATCATCGCCCGCATCGTCGCCGACAACATGTCGAAGACGCTCGGCCAGCAGATCGTCATCGAAAACGTCGCCGGCGCCGGCGGCACCACCGGCATCACCCGCGCCGTCACCGCGGCGCCGGACGGCTACACCATCGCGATGGGGCATCTCGGCACCTTCTCGGCGGCGCCGGCCACCTATCCGGGCCTGAAATACGATCCGATCAACGGCATGCAGACGATCGGCCTCGCCGGCGGCACGCCGATCCTGATCGTGGCGCGCAAGAACCTCGAGGCGCCGGACCTCAAGGCCTTCGTCGCCGCCGTGAAGGCCACCCCGGACAAGTTCAACGAAGCCCATGCCGGCCTCGGCTCGGTCTCCTGGACGACCTGCACGCTGCTCAAGGGCATTCTGGGCACGCCGAAGATCAACGCCGTCGCCTATCGCGGCACCGGCCCTGCGCTCAACGATCTCGTCTCCGGCCAGGTCGACTTCATGTGCGACCAGATCGTCTCGGTCGCCGAGCAGGTGCGCGCCAACACGATCAAGGCCTATGCCATCGCCTCGGCCCAGCGCTCGCCGGCTTTGCCCGACGTCCCGACCACCAAGGAAGCCGGCCTGCCCGACTACCAGATCGAAGCCTGGAACGGCATCGCGGGCCCGAAGGGCATGCCGAAGGAGGCCGTGGACAAGCTGGTCGACGCGCTCGGCAAGGCGCTCAACGACGAAGGCACCAAGAAGCGCCTGCTCGATCTCGGCACCGTACTTCCGACGGCCGAGGAGCGGACGCCGGCCGGTTTCGCAGCGCTGATCAAGCGCGACGCCGACAAGCTGACGCCCGCGCTCTCGGCCGCGCCGAAGCAGTAACAAGCGCCTGAACTCAAGGATGATACGGCGGGTCTTCGGGCCCGCCGTTTTCGTTTCCGGGCCAGAGCTTCATTCAGCCCGATGATGGATCCGCTCTTTGCGATGACCTGGCAAGCCGCTGTTCCGAGACGCTTTTTTCCAACGGGTTGCCGAACGTTAACATCTCGTGACCCGGTTTCCGGGAACCGTTCCGGTACGTTGCGGTTGTCCTCGCCGAAGGTTCGCTTCGAAAGGAGACATACCATGTTCAAGAAGCTTGCTCTTGTTGCCGCCCTGACCATCACCCCGGCGATCGCTTTCGCCCAGAGCCAGCCCTCGGGCGGCGCAGTCGGCGGCGCGACCAGTGGCGCGGCTACCGGTGCAGTCGGTGGCGCCATCGTCGGCGGTCCGGTCGGCGCGGTTGTCGGCGGCGTCGGCGGCGCCGTGGTCGGCGCGATCGTCGGCGATGCGGCCGAGCCGAGGTTCCGCACCTATGTCGTCCAGCAGCGCGTCCCGTCCTATACCTATGCGGAGCCGGTCGCGGTCGGCACGGTCCTGCCGCAGCAGGGCGTGGTCTACCACCCGCTTCCGGCCGACTACGCGCCGAACGCCTCGAACTATCGCTATACGGTGGTGAACGACCGCACGGTCATCGTCGAGCCGCAGACCCGCCGCGTCGTCCAGATCATCGAATGATCCGGCGCCCCGATTCAGGCGGCACCTGAATCGGCTGGAAAGCCCGCCCTTCACGGGGCGGGCTTTCTTTCATTCCGACGGAGCTTCAGCGCGTGCCGAACATGCGGTCGCCGGCATCGCCGAGACCGGGAACGATATAGCCGTGATCGTTGAGGCGCTCGTCGATCGCCGCCGTCCAGATGCGAACATCGGGATGGGCTCCGCGCAAGCGGGCGATGCCTTCCGGCGAGGCCAAAAGGCAGACGAAGCGCAGATCCTTGGCGCCGCGCTCCTTCAGGCGCTCGACCGCGGCAACAGCCGAGTTCGCGGTCGCCAGCATCGGGTCCATCACCACGATCATGCGCTCGGTGATGTCGGACGGTGCCTTGAAATAGTACTCCACGGCCTGGAGCGTGTCGGGATCGCGATAAAGCCCGATATGGGCGACGCGGGCAGCCGGAACCAGTTCCAGCATGCCGTCGAGAAAGCCGACGCCAGCGCGCAAGATCGGCGCAAAGACCAGCTTCTTGCCGGAGATGACCGGCTGCATCGACTTCTGCAGCGGCGTCTCGATCTCGATCAGCTCGGTCGGCAGGTCGCGCGTCACCTCGTAGCAGAGCAGCATGCCGATCTCGTTGAGGAGCTGGCGGAAGCTCTTGGTGGAGCGATCCTTCTCGCGCATCAGCGTGAGCTTGTGCTGGACCAGCGGGTGGTCGACGACAGTGACGCCGTCCTGGCTCGAAGTCATACGCCGGTTACCCCTCTATCTCTCGGACCTTGCTCTCGGACCTTGGCTTACCCTCAAAATACCGTGCCATCGCTGACGATGGTCAAGGGCGGGCCGCCATCCACACGCTTTTCGCGCGCGATCCGGCGCCCGGCCGCCCAGGAGCCGCCTTCGAGCACCTTGGCGAGCGGGAGTTCCTCGCGCGAGCGGCCGAGCCGCTGGCGGATGAGCGCTCCGATCTCGTCGAGCAGGGCGACAGTCAGCGCCCGCCACTCCACCACGAGCGGCGACGAGACCTCCTGCGCCTTCGTCCGGTCCGCCTCGTCCTTCAGCGCAATGACGCCGCTATCGAGGAAGAGCCCGCCATTGCGGTATTCCGGCAGGCCGGTCATCTCGTCGATATCGACCACCGTAATGCCGGCCCATTCCAGCGGCTCGATCAGCGAATAGGTCAGCCATTGCGAGAGCTTGTGGAAGGGCACGAGTCCCTCGGTCGGCTTGCCCTGCGCGATCAGCGGATGGCGCCAGGTGTCCCCAAGCGCGACGCCGGCCAGCGTCATCCGCGAGGGCCAGATGCCGCCGAAAGTGCCGAGAACCTCGCCCAGCATATGCGGTGCTCGCAGCGTCCCGGTATCGGCAGCGCTAGCGAAGCGATCGAACAGTGCCCCGGGCCGCGAGAGACCTTGCCGCTCCAGCTCTTCGCCGAGGCGGTTGAGCAGCGCCGCGCGGCCTTCGAGCGCGAGCAGCGGGTTGCCGGGTCCGGCCTGGAAGCCGCGCGCCAGCGCCGCCGCATCGAGCCGCCTCAGCCCGGCCGCATCGGCCTGCAAGGGGTTGGCGGGATCGCTGGAGAACAGGCCGGCGGCGAACATGTCGAGCGAGGCGAGCGCCAGCCCCTCGGAGCGGCCGATCTCGCGGCCGGTCGCGGCGTCGCGATAGCGCCAGTCCGGCCCCGCGCCGGCGTCGAGCAGGACGCTGACCACAGCGAGATCATAGGCGGCACGGCCCCGCGCGGCGGAGCTGGCGAAGCCGGCGGCCCGGTCGAGCGTCCGCCAGCGATCCTCGCCATCGACGGTGAAATGCCGCCAGCGCGCGTGGAAGGGGATGTCGAGCGTTGGATAATTCGCGCGAATCGTTTCCAGCACGTAGTTGGCGCAAGCTTCGAGCCGCTCCGGATGCACGCTGAAATGCAGGAGCTGGCCGGCGAGCCCAAGCTCCAGCATCTCCTGCGCGCGCTCGCGCACGGCAGCGGGTTTCAACAGGGCGCGGAACGCCTCGGGGTTGCGATCAGGCATCATCAACTCGGGCAGGCGTGACGGAATCAGAACTTGTCGAGGTCGCGGCCGACCGTGGACTTCAAGGCGTTGTCGCCGGGCGCGCCGTCGGGCGAGTAATAGCCTGCCGCCTTCTTGGCCTCGATCTCGACGGAGGCATCGGGCGGGATCAGTTCGGGCGGGATCGCGACGCGCTCGCCGATGGTGATGCCGCTTTCGACCATGGCGTCGTATTTCATGTTCGACATCGACATCAGCCGGTCGATATGCGTGACGCCGAGCCAGTGCAGCACATCCGGCATGAGCTGCTGGAAGCGGGCATCCTGCACGCCGGCGACGCATTCGGTGCGCTCGAAATAGGTCGCGGCGGAATCGCCGCCCTCCTGGCGCTTGCGGGCATTGTAGACGAGGAACTTGGTGACCTCGCCGAGCGCCCGGCCCTCCTTGCGGTTGTAGACGATCAGGCCGACGCCGCCACTCTGGGCCTCTTTCACGCATTCCTCGATGCCATGCGTGAGATACGGCCGGCAGGTGCAGATGTCGGAACCGAAGACGTCGGAACCGTTGCATTCGTCATGGACGCGGCAGGCGATGCGCGTCTTGGGATCGGCGAGCCGGAAAGCCTCGCCCATGACATAGGCCGTGATCGAGCCGATCGGCGGCAGGAAGACCTTGAGATCCGGCCGCGTCACCAGCTCGGGATACATGCCGCCGGTCTGCTCGAAGAGCGTGCGGCGGAGTTCGCTCTCGGTCGTGCCGAAGCGCTCGGCGATGCCCGGCAGATACCAGACCGGATCGACCGCGATCTTGGTGACGCTGATATCGCCCGATGAGTGCAGGATATGGCCGTCCGCGGCGAGGCGATGGGCGCCCATCGCGGCGAGGATCTCGGGCAGGTTGAGCCTGGCCTTGGTAATCGCGATCGAGGGGCGGATATCGATACCCTCGCCGATCAGCCGGCCGAAATCCTGCGCGACCGTATGCCCGAACGGATCGAGCGAGACGATCCTCTTCGGATCGGCCCATTGCGGCTGCGGCAGGATTTCCGCCGTCGGGTAGGTGTTGGTCAGGTCCGGGCGCTGCTGCGGGTTCATCGCGCGGGCCGAGATCGCGAGCGCGCGATAGACCGAGTAGGAGCCGCCATGGGCACCGATGACGTTGCGATCGGCCGGGTTGGTGGTCGAGGCGATGACCGGGCCGCGCTCGGCTGCTGTGGGAGCGCCCCACTTGATCGGGAAGCGCGTGGCGGCTCCGCCCGGTTCGGGGTGGGAGGTCAGCCTGATATGGCCGTTGCGGTTCGGCGCGTTCATCGCGGTCACGTCCTGAAACGGAAGAAGGCCCCGGGACGGGATCGTCCGGGGCCTTCTGGACCTCATGAAGTCTGAACCAGCGCGGTGGCGCCGTCAATCGCCTTAGAAAACAGCGAGATAGCGCAGCAGCGAGATGATGCCGATGACGATCACGATGATCTGCACGACGTTCTTGATCTGCCCGTCGAGCGGCAGCATCCGCACGAGATAGAGCACGAGGCCAATGACGAGAACGGTGATCAGCAGAGAAATCAGAATGGACATGCTTTCAGCCCTTTGTCTCGGCCGGTAGCCGGCCCCCCGGAGCCCAGCCGCGACGCATTCGCGGCCTGTCAGCCCCGGCGAAACAACGTCGCAGGGCGGGAATAGGTTCCGGGGTGGGTTTGCCGGCGAAGGGGGCGGCTGTTTGCAGGAAGAGAGCAGGAGCCGCAAACAGAAAACCCTCTCCTGTAAGGAGAGGGGTAGGGGTAAGGTGTCGGCCGTTTGACCAGTCCGGCACCGGACCAACCGCAGCCGCGGTGAGGAAACAGCAAGGGTGACTAGCGGCCGACCCCTCACCCTGCCCTCTCCCTCCGGGAGAGGGTTCCCCGCGCTTTCCTCGCCTTATCCGGCGATACGGTCGAAATCCGCGACGGCGCGCGTCGCCTGGCGGAGCTGGTTGAGCAGCTTCAGGCGGTTGGCGCGCAAGGCCGGATCGGGATCGTTGACCGTGACCTTGTCGAAGAAGGCATCGACCGCCAGGCGGATTTCGGCGAGCGCGGCCATGGCGCCCTCGTAATCCTCGGCGGCGACGGCGGCCTCGGCCTTCGGCGTCGCCTGCGCGAGCGCGACGGCCAGCGCCTTCTCCTCGATCAGGCCGGCATCGGCGATGAGATGCAGATCCGGAGCGTCGGCGAAGGCGCCCTCGCCGTCCTTCTTCTCCTCGGCCTTGAGGATATTGGCAGCGCGCTTGTAGCCCGCGAGCAGGTTCTTGCCATCTTCGGTGTCAAGGAAGCGGCCGAGCGCGGCGACGCGACGGGTGATGAGGAGCAGGTCGTCGTTCGCCGAAGCGCCCTCGCCCAGCACGGCATCGACGAGATCATGCCGCGCGCCCTGATCGCGGAGCATCACCTTCAGGCGGTCGTGGAAGAAGGAGAGGAGGTCCTCCGCTTTCGGGGATTCAACCCTGGCCAATATCTCTGACCACCTTTGTGGCTCATCAACTTTACGCAACGAGCTCACGAACTGCCCAAGGAAGTTTTGAGCTTCCTCAAGGGCTTGCTGCGCTTCTGCCGCCGAATTCCTTCTCGCCGCATGGCTATCGTCGGTGGCCGCTGCGCTGCTTGAACGTAGGCCGATGTCCGCATCAGCCTTGTAGATTCCAAGCTTTGTGGTGATGCCTAAGCGGAGCCGCACCCCATTCTCAACCACCAGCCGGATCACGCCCAGCGCCGCTCTCCGCAGCGCATAGGGGTCCTTGCTCCCGGTCGGCTTTTCGTCGATGGCCCAGAAGCCGACGAGCGTGTCGAGCTTATCGGCCAGCGCCACCGCCACCGAAATCGGATCGCTCGGAACGCGGTCGGACGGCCCGAGCGGCTTGTAATGCTCCTCGACCGCAGCCGCAACGGAGGCGTCCTCGCCCTGCAGCTCGGCATATTTCCGGCCCATCAGGCCCTGCAGTTCCGGGAATTCGCCGACCATCTCGGTCGGGAGGTCGGCCTTGGCGAGCTTGGCGGCGCGCTCGGCCTTGTCGGGGTCGGCGCCGACGATCGGGGCCAGTTCCCGCGCCAGCGCCGCGACGCGCTGGACGCGCTCGCCTTGCGTGCCGAGCTTGGCGTGGAAGACGACGCCGAGCTTGTCGAGCTTGGCCATGCGCTGGTCGAGCGGCTTGGCCAGATCGAGCCCGAGCTTTTCGGCGCTCTCCTTGAGGGTATCGAGGTCCGGCAGCGAGCCGCGATCGGTCTGCCAGAAATAGGCGGCGTCCGAGAGGCGGGCGCGCACGACGCGGCCATTGCCGGCGGTGATTGCCACGCCGCCATCGCTGGCGACGAGGTTCGAGACCAGGATGAAGCGATTGGCGAGATTGCCCGTCGCGGGATCGCGCAGCACGAAGCATTTCTGGTTGGCGCGGATGGTGGCGCGGATCGCCTCGCCGGGAATGTCGAGGAAGCGCTCCTCGAACGAGCCCATCAGCACCACCGGCCATTCGACGAGACCGGCGACCTCCTCCAGCAGCCCCTCGTCCTCGACGAGGTCGAGCCCCTGCGCGAAGGCGAGGTTGCGGGCGTCGGTGAGGATGATCTCCTTGCGCCGATCGGCGTCCAGCACGACCTTCGCCTTCTCCAGCGAGCTCACGTAATCATCGAGGCGCTTCACCGTGATCTGGCCGGGCGCATGGAAGCGGTGGCCGTAGGTGGTGTTGCCGGAGACGATGCCGTCGACCTCGAAGGGCACCACCTCCGGGTCCTCGACCTCGGCGGCGCCGAAGGTGCAGAGGATCGAATGCAGCGGGCGGACCCAGCGCAGGCTGGCGCCGGCGGCCGAGGCCTTGCCCCAGCGCATCGATTTCGGCCAGGGGAAGGACCGGATCACGGAAGGCACGATCTCGGCGATGGCCGCGACGGTTTCCTGGCCGGGCTTCTCAATGATGGCGACGTAAGAGTCGCCCTTCTTCGGGTCGCTGACGATGGTCGCCTGATCGAGCGAGGCCAGCCCTGCGGCCTTGAGGAAGCCCTGCACCGCGGCGTCGGGCGCGCCGACGCGCGGCCCTTTTCGCTCCTCGCGCACATCGCGGCCGCGCACCGGCAGGCCGGCGATATGCAGCGCGAGACGGCGCGGCGTGGCGAAGGCCTTGGCGCCCTCGTAGACGAGGCCGCGCTCGACCAGCGCATCGGTGACGAGCTTCTTCAGGTCGTCGGCCGCCTTGCGCTGCATGCGGGCGGGGATTTCTTCCGAAAACAGTTCGAGCAGAAGATCGGGCATCAGTTAGCTCCCCCGCCGGCGGTCTTCAGCCAGGCCGCGCCGCAGGCCTTGGCGAGCTCGCGCACGCGCAGGATGTAGCTCTGCCGCTCGGTGACCGAGATCACGCCGCGCGCATCGAGCAGGTTGAAGGTATGGCCGGCCTTGAGGCACTGGTCGTAAGCCGGCTGCACCATGAGATGGCGCTCACCCGCCTCGCCCTTTTGCAGGAGGGCGCGGCATTCGGCCTCCGCCTCGGCGAAGCGCCGGAACAGGGCATCGGTATCGGCATGCTCGAAATTATAGCGGGAGTATTCCTGCTCGGCCTGCAGGAAGACATCGCGATAGGTGACCTTCTCGTCGCCTTCGAGCCCGTTGAAGTTGAGCTCCATGATGCTCTCGACATTCTGCAGATAGCAGGCGAGGCGTTCGAGGCCGTAGGTCAGTTCGCCGGAAACCGGCGCACATTCGATGCCGGCCACCTGCTGGAAATAGGTGAACTGGCTGACTTCCATGCCGTCGCACCAGCATTCCCAGCCGAGGCCCCAGGCGCCCAGCGTCGGGTTCTCCCAGTCATCCTCGACGAAGCGGATATCGTGCAGGAGCATGTCGATGCCGATCGCTTCGAGCGACTGGAGATAGAGCTCCTGCAGGTTCGGCGGGTTCGGCTTCAGGATGACCTGGAACTGGTAATAATGCTGCAGCCGGTTGGGGTTCTCGCCATAGCGGCCGTCCTTGGGCCGGCGCGAGGGCTGGACATAGGCCGCCCGCCACGGCTTCGGCCCGAGCGAACGCAGCATCGTGCCGGGGTGAGAAGTGCCGGCGCCGACCTCCATGTCGTAGGGCTGCAGCACCACGCAACCTCGCTCGGCCCAGAAGCGCTGCAGCGTCAGCAGCAGCCCCTGGAAGGAGCGGGTCGGGTCCATCGCCGGAGAGGAAGCCGGGATGGATGAATGCGAGAGTGGCGCGGGGGCGGACAAGTGCCTGCAACCTTCCGATAACGAGGGAATGCTGCGGTGATTAGGGTTCGGGCCTGCCATGGTCAAGCGCGGGCCGGAACCGGACGCAGACAGGTTTCGTTCATAACCGGTCTGATATCGACAGAGGCAACCGCACGGTTCGCGATGTTCGGGGCGAACATTTGATGCCGGGCCGGCGGCTGTAAACCCAAGGAGTAAGCCCATGTTGTCAACCCGCATCATTGCCGCCGCTTTCGGCGCCGCAACCTTGCTCGGTGCCGCCATGAGCAGCGCCCCGGCCTCCGCTGCCCCGGTTTCGGCCGGCACGATGTTCGGTGCAGGCGCCGAGACCGGTCTCGTCCAGCAGGCCTGGCACCGCGGCCGCCCGCATTACGGCCGGGGCCGCCCGTATGTCCGTCGCTGCTGGACGGAAAGCCGCCGCGTCTGGAACGGCTATCGCTGGATCCGGCGGAACGTGCGCGTCTGCCGCTGAGGCCGGCGCACCGACAGGCGAAAGACTGGCTGAACGGCGCGGTTTCGCGCCGTTCACGCAGCGGGCCGGCGGTGCCGTGAGAGCAGCTTGCAGTTCTTCGGGGTTCCGGCGGCCCGCACCATGGAGGCCATGATGTTCCGGACAGCCATCCTCGCCGCAGCGACGGCCGCCAGCCTCGGCGGCGGCATGCTGATGGCGTGTCCCACTTCCGCTGCTCCGGCTGCCGCGGGACAAGCCATCCAGGCGGGACAGGGCCTCGTCGCGCAGACCCAACACTACCGTTCCGGCCCGCGCGCCTTTTATCGCCCGCGCTGCTTCTGGTCCGACCACCGCATCTGGAACGGCTGGCGCTGGGTGGTGCGCCCGGTGCGGGTCTGCCGCTAGTGCGGCCAAACATGGCCGCAATGCGGCCGTGGGCTGAAGGCAAGCTGAACGGCGCAATCGCGTGCCGTTCAGGTTCGAGACCCTAATGTCTCAACCAAGGACGGCGTTTCATCCGACGGCAAGGGTTGCCGACGCCATCTCATGGAGGTTTTCATGTTTCGGACTCTGATCGTCACCATGGCGACGGCCGGCGCGCTCGGCGTCGCCGCCCTCAGCGCCACGCCCGCGTCCGCCGCTCCGGTCGGGGCTGCCCCGATCGCCGCCGCGCCGGTCGCAAGCGAAGACATGGTCCAACAGGCGCAGTATTATTACGGCCCGCGCCGCTATTATGGGCCGCCGCGCTACTATGGGCGGCCTTATTACGCCCCGCGCCGCTATTACGGCCCGCCGCGCTTCTATGGTCCGCGGCCCTATTACGGCCCGCCGCGGTTCTACGGCCCGCGCCCCTATTACTGGTAATCCGGACCAAGGCGCCCGCGGCCGCGATGCACCGCATCGCTTGCGGGTGTCAGCTTGCCGTCGGGGCCATTGATCACGAAAGCCGGCAGCAAAGCTGCCGGCTTTCTGCTGTTGAGGATGGCTGTGACGATGATGCGGATCGCCGGCCTGTCCGAAAAGGCATGAACCGGCCGGACCGCGACGGCGCCGAAGCCGGTTTCGAGACCGGCCAGAACCTCAGGCAAGGCCTCGACCCGATGGATCAGCGCGAGATGGCCGCCCGGCCGCAACAGGCGCCGGGCCGTCCGCAGCCAGGCGTCGAGGCTGCCCTCGGCTACATGGGCCGCCTTGCGATTCGGCACCGGAGAAGCTCTGCTCCCGCCGGGCGGGTAGAAGGGCGGATTCATCGCGACCGCATCGAAGGAAGCGGGCGCGAGGCCCAATCCGGCGAGTATCCCGGCCTGCGCCGTGACGTCCCCGGCGATAACCGCCACGCGATCCGCCATTTCATTGAGCCCGGCATTGCGCGCGGCCAGGTCGGCAAGCTCCGGGTCGCGCTCCAGCAGCGTGACGCGAAGTGCCGGCTGCAAAAGCGCAGACGCCAGGCCGACCGTGCCGACGCCGGCCCCAATATCGAGCAAGGCACCCTGCCTCAATTCCGGCAGAGCCGCGGCCAGCAGGATAGCGTCGCTGCCGGCGCGATGGCCCTTGCGCGGCTGGAGCAATCGCAGCCGCCCGTCGAGCAGGCGATCCTCGACGATCTCGCCCAGCCCTGAATCCGACTCACTCTCACTCATCGCGCAGTTCTGCACCGTAGCCGGCCTCGATCAGCAGGGCGCGGGCGCGCTTGCGATCGGCCTCGCGGACCAGCAGGCGGCGCGGAAAGGCGCCGATCATGCCCTCCAGCGAGCTCATATGCTGGTCGGCGATCAGGCAGTCGAGATTGGCGGAAGCGAGCAGCGCCTCGACGGCGCCGAGCAGGACGAGATCGTTGGTGCGCATGAGTTCGTGCATGGCGCCATGGAGCCCGAGCACCCCGGTTTGCGCAAGAGCCCGCCTCTTTTGGTCTGCCGTTCACGAAAAGGTGCGGCGTCACGCCGGTTTGCAGGGGCTGGCGTCCCATGCGACGGTTGTGGCATTGCACAAGCGCGCCGCCCGGCGCGAGAATCTGACCCGGAGTGTTTCCAGTGGGCGTCGTCGTCTCCCTCGAGGAACGGGAATCGAACCAGGCCGGCATCGAGCCGCTGGTCGCGCTGACGCGCGAGGACATGGCGCGGGTCAACGCGATGATCCTGTCGCGCACCGGCTCGGACGTGACGATGATCCCGGAGGTGGCCAACCACCTGATCTCGTCCGGCGGCAAGCGGCTGCGGCCGATGCTGACGCTCGCGATGGCCGATCTCTGCGGCTATGCCGGCGAAGGCCATGTGAAGCTCGCGGCCTCCGTCGAGTTCATGCACACCGCCACGCTGCTGCATGACGACGTCGTCGACGAGAGCGACATGCGCCGCGGCAAGCTCGCGGCCCGCATGCTCTGGGGCAACGAGGCGAGCGTGCTGGTCGGCGACTTCCTGCTCGGCCAGGCCTTCAAGATGATGGTCGAGGTCGGCTCGCTGCGCGCGCTCGACATCCTGTCGACGGCCGCTTCCGTGATCGCCGAGGGCGAGGTGCTGCAGCTCTCGGTCGCCAAGAACACGGAGACGACCGAGGACGAGTATCTCTCGGTGATCCGCGGCAAGACCGCCGAGCTCTTCGCCGCCGCCTGCGAGGTCGGGCCGGTGATCGCGGGCTCCACCAAGGCCGATGCCGCCGCCTGCCGCAGCTACGGCCTCAATCTCGGCATCGCCTTCCAGCTCATCGACGACGCGCTCGACTATGGCGGCGTCGCGGCCAAGCTCGGCAAGAACACCGGCGATGATTTTCGCGAGGGCAAGATCACCCTGCCGGTCGTGCTCTCGTTCCGCCGTGGCGACGAGGCCGAGCGCGCCTTCTGGAAGCGCACGCTGCAGGACGGCGAGATCCGCGACGGCGACCTCGAAGAGGCGCAGGCGATCATGCGCAGGCACAAGGCGCTCGACGACACGATCGCCCGCGCCGAGCATTATGCGCGGATGGCGAAAGATGCGCTCGGGCTGTTCCCGGCCTCGCCGATGAAGCAGGCGCTCAACGCCGCTGTCGATTTCTGCGTCGCGCGGGCGCATTGAGCGAGGATAAGGCTTCGGCCGGCAAGCCAGAGATCGAGACCCTAACCTCACGGATCGTCTACCGGAATCGCTGGATGACCGTCCGCGAGGACGCTATCCAGCGGCAGGACGGCTCTCAGGGCATCTACGGCGTCGTCGAAAAGACTGATTTCACGGCGATCGTCCCGATCGAGCCGGACGGCAGCATCCATCTCGTCGAGCAATACCGCTACCCCGTCGGAGGCCGCTTCTGGGAGATCCCGCAGGGATCATGGGAGCAGACGCCGGACGCCGATCCCTTGGCCGTTGCCCGGGGCGAGCTGCGCGAGGAAACAGGCCTTCAGGCCAGCGAGATGGTGAAGCTCGGCTACCTCTTCGAAGGCTATGGCTATTCCAACCAGGGATGCCACGTCTTTCTGGCCAGAGGGCTGACTCAACGGGACCGTGATCTCGACCATGAGGAGCAGGGTCTGGTCTGTCGCCGCTTTCCGGCCAGCGACGTGCTGGCCATGATCGAGAGCGGCCAGATCCGGGACGCCATCACCGTGGCAGCCATCGGATTGCTGGCAATGAAAGGCCTGCTGCCGCAAGCCGGCAATTCCGCGCCCTGAGCCAGACGGCGATCCTGCTCAGCGCAGCAGCGTCGGCGTCACCCACCAGTGCGGTCGTTCGCGCCGCAACGCCTTGGCCGCTGCAGCACTGGCAACACAATCGTCGAACAGCGCGAAACAGGTGGCGCCGGAGCCCGACATCCGCGCGAGCCGGCAATCCGGCAACGCCACAAGCCGTTCCACAACCTCATCGATCACCGGCGCGACACGCTGCGCTGGCGCCGCGAGATCGTTGCCGGTGCCTTCCAGATAGCCCAGCAGCTCCGCCCGCGATGTCGGCGCCGCAAGGTTCTGCGCGCGCGCTTCACACACCATCTCGCCAGCCTCGAGACCGAGCGCCCGGAACACCGCGACCGTCTCGACACCTACGCCCGGATTGACCAGCACCGCGAAGAGCGGCGGCAGCTTGAGCACCGGGCCGAGTTTTTCGCCGATACCAGCCATCAGTCGCGCCCGCGAATCGAGGCAGACCGGCACATCGGCACCGATCCCGGCTGCGACCTCCAACAGGATCGGATCGCTCGCAGCGATGCCGTTCAGGCGCGCGAGCAGGCGCAGCGCCGCAGCAGCATCGGCCGAGCCACCGCCGATTCCGGAGGCGACCGGCAAGCGCTTGACGAGATGGAAACGCCCCAGCCTCAGGCCGGGACGGGCCGCCGCAAGCGAGCGGGCGGCGCGCAGGACGAGATTGTGGTCATCGGCCATCAGGCCTTCGGATCGGGGGCCGGCGAGTGTGAGGGATAGCGGCGCACCGGGATCGAGCGACAGCGTGTCGCCCCCCCCAGCGAAGGCAACGAGACTTTCAAGCTCGTGATAGCCGTCCGCGCGCCGACCGAGCACCCGCAGGTCGAGATTGACCTTGGCGCGGGCGCGCGTGGTCAGCGGCAGAGCCACAGCATAAGGCCGGCGACGCCGAAGCGTCAGCCGCCGTCCTTCTTGGTCTCCTCGACGGCTTTCGCCGAAGGATCCTCCATCCCGCGCTCGATCTTCCGCAGGATCTTCTCCAGATCCTCGGGCTCGGGCTTGAGGTCACGGGCATGGTTCCACTGGAACTTGGCCTCGAGCTGACGCCCGGTCTTCCAGTAGACATCGCCGAGATGGTCGTTGATGACCGGGTCCGACGGGCGCAGTTCCGAAGCCCGCTCGATCTCGCGCGCGGCATCCTCGTAGCGGCCGAGGCGGAAATAGGCCCAGCCGAGCGAATCGATGATGTAGCCGTCTCGCGGCCTGAGTTCGACGGCCCGACGCAGCATGTCGAGCGCCTCGTCGAGCTTGAGATGCTTGTCGACCAGCGAATAGCCGAGATAATTCAGCACCAGCGCCCGCTCGCGGCCGAGCGGATCGGGCAGGAGTTCGAGCGCCTTGCGCAGGTCGGCCTCTGCTTCCGGCCAGCGGTTGGTGCGCTCGCGGGCGATGCCGCGGAAATAGAACAGGTCCCAGTTGGCGCGGCCGGGCGAGGCGAGCTTGTCGATGGCCTTGTCATAGGCCGCCGCCGCTTCGGCGAACTGCTTGCGCGAGCGATAGATGTTGCCGAGCGCGGAGAGCGCGTCGACATCGTCAGGACGCTCCGCGATGACCTTTTCGAGATGCTTCACCGCTTCTTCGGGCTTGCCGAGGTTTTCCAGCGCCAGCCCGGCCTGGATCTCGGCATTCGGACGCAGCGGCGAGGAGGCCGGCATCTTGTCGTAGACGGCGACGGCATCCTCAGGCTGGCGAGCCCGCTCCAGGATGTCGCCCAGCGTCAGGATCGCGAGGTCGTGGCCGGGGTCGAGATAGATCGCCATGCGCAGATAGAGCAGCGCGGCAGCCTCGTCGCCCTGGCGGTTGCCGGCACTGGCGAGGCCGTAGAGCACTTCGGCCGCGCCCTGCTGCGGCGTCGAGATCTGACGCGGCGGCGAATCCTTCTTGCCGACGAGCGCCATGCCCTCGCGGATGATCGGGTGATTCGGCAGCAGCCGGTCGAAGCCGGCATAGGTTTCGGCCGCGCCGTTGAAATCGCCGTTGCGGGCCTGGAAACGCGCCCAGAGATCGACCAGCCGGAGCGTGGTCTTCTCGGCGTCATAGGCCGATTTCAGGCGCTTCTCGGCATCGGCCTTGCGGCCGGCGGCGTCGAGGATCAGACCGGCATGGTAGTCACGGAAGAGATTGTAGGACGGCTCGCCCTTGAGGCGCTCCAGCGTCTCGATGGCGCGGCGGGAGTTGCCTGAGCCGAGATAGGACCAGGCCGAGAGCAGCGTCGCGGTGATGTCGGCCGCCCGGCCCCTGCCCCCGCGCTGCAAGTGATTGCGCGCCGTCTGGTAACTCTTCTGCTTGATCGAGCGGATACCGATGACGAGCTGGGCCAAGCCATTGCTCGGGTCCTGCTGGATCAGCTTGTCGGCCGCGCGGAAGGCGTCCGGCATGGCGCCATCGGCCAGGAAGGCGACGAAGGCGCGCTCGGTCAGGTCGTTGTTCTGCGGATCTTCCTTGATCGCCTCGCGCAGATAAACAGAGGCTGCGCCGAGATCGCGCGAGGCGCCGGCGACGATCGCGGCAAGATAATTGCCTTCCAGGCTGTCACCCGGCTCGAGCGTGTCGGCCGAGCGCGGCTGCGTCGCGCCCTCGGCGGCGGCCACGGCTGGCAGGAACATCAACAGGGACAACGCAGCAGCCGTGCCGGAAGCACGCACCTTCTTCAATAATGTCACGACTGCCATTCTCCCTCGGCCCGCAGCCTCACCATCTCGGGGCGCACTCTTCCAGCGGACCGTGATCGCTTCGCGTAGGCTGCCAAGATGGCGGTTTCCGGGCGGGCGGGCAAGCCGGCCTCCTCCTTAATGCGGCGGCTTCGTAGCAGCGGCGCAACACTTGCCGGAATCCGCATGACGAAAGGGCCCACACCGGAAAAAGCCACGCTAGCGTAAGGAAATCGGGCCTATAATTGGCCTTGTCTGCAGTTTTCGCAGCGATTCCACTGGGATTATTCCAATGAAGAAGATCATTCTGAGCGTTGCCGCCGTCGCGCTCCTCGGCGGCTTCGTCGCCGGCTGCGCCAAGACCGAGACCAAGCCGGTCGCCCCGGTCGTCCGCAAGGGCTGATCGGCCTCCTGGCCTTACGACAAAGGGCGCGCCTGCCGGCGCGCCCTTTTCGATTCAGCCTATGTGCCGGCTGTCATTCCGACCGCGAATGCCGTCGAATCAGCTACGCCGCCAGCGTATCGAGCCGGATCACATATTCGCGTAGCCGGGCCCGCCGCCGCCCTCCGGCACCGTCCAAGTGATGTTCTGAGCGGGGTCCTTGATGTCGCAGGTCTTGCAGTGGACGCAGTTCTGCGCGTTGATCACGAAGCGCGGATTGGTCTTGGTCTCGGCGTTCTCGTAGACGACCTCGTAGACGCCTGCCGGGCAATAGAGCCGCGCCGGCTCGCCATAGAGCGGCAGGTTCTGCGAGATCGGAACCGACGGGTCCGCCAGCTTCAGATGCGCCGGCTGGTCTTCCTCGTGATTGGTCGAAGAGAGGAAGACCGAGGAGAGCTTGTCGAAGGAGATCTTGCCGTCCGGCTTCGGATAGGTGATCGGCGTGACCTCGGCGAGCGGCTTCAGCGTCGCGCAATCCGGCTTGCCGTGCTTCAGCGTGCCGAAGGGCGACCAGCCGAAGAGCTGGTTCAGCCACATGTCGATGCCGCCGAGCCCGATGCCGAGGAAGGTGCCGAACTTCGACCATAGCGGCTTGACGTTGCGGACGAGCTTCAGGTCCTTGCCAATCGCGCTGTCGCGCCAGCTCGTCTCGATCTCGACGACCTCGTCATGGCTGCGCCCGGCCTGGAGCGCCGGCACCAGCTTCTCGGCCGCGAGCATGCCCGACAGGATGGCGTTGTGGCTGCCCTTGATGCGGGGGACGTTGACGAAACCTGCCGCGCAGCCGATCAGCGCGCCGCCCGGGAAGGTCAGCTTCGGCACGGACTGGAAGCCGCCCTCGGTGATCGCGCGCGAGCCATAGGCGATGCGCTTGGCGCCCTCGAAAGTGTCGCGGATCAACGGATGGGTCTTGAAGCGCTGGAACTCGTCGAAGGGCGAGAGCGTCGGATTCTGGTAGTTCAGATGCACGACGAAGCCGACCGAGACCAGGTTGTCGTCGAAATGGTAGAGGAAAGAGCCGCCGCCGGTGGCGTTGTCGAGCGGCCAGCCGAAGGAGTGCTGGACGCGGCCCTTGTGAAACTTCTCCGGCTTGACCTGCCAGAGCTCCTTCAGGCCGATGCCGTATTTCTGGGGCTCGCGGCCCTCGTCCAGAGCGAACCGCTTGATCGCGATCTTGGAGAGCGAGCCGCGCGCTCCCTCGCCCAGCAGCGTATAGCGACCGCGCAGCTCCATGCCGCGGGTGAAGCGATCGGAGACCGAACCGTCCTTGGCGATGCCCATGTCGCCGGTGGCGATACCGGCGACCGAGCCGTCATCGTTGAAGAGCAGTTCGGCAGCGGCAAAGCCCGGATAGATCTCGACGCCGAGCGCCTCGGCCCGCGCGCCCAGGAACTTCGCGACCAGCCCGAGCGAGCCGACGAAGTTGCCGTGGTTGTTCATCAGCGAGGGCATGCCGAAATTCGGCAGACGGATGCCGTTCGGCTGAGTCAGGAAGTAGAATACGTCCTCCTCGACCTCGGTGGTCAGGGGACGATCGGGGTCCTCGCGCCAGTCCGGCACCAACTTGTCGAGGCCGATCGGATCGATGACCGCGCCCGACAGGATATGAGCGCCGACCTCGGCGCCCTTCTCGACCACGACGACGGTCAGGTTCTCGTCGAGCTGTTTCAGCCGGATCGCCGCGGCCAGGCCCGCAGGGCCGGCGCCGACGATGACGACGTCATAATCCATGCTCTCGCGCGGTTCGCTCTGCGCTTCCTTGAGATCCATCCTGCCCTCCGCCTCAGCCACCGCGCCGCATGATAGTTTATATATGAACTATTTTGCCGGTGCGTTCAATGCCGGCTCTACGTCCAGTCTGGAACCCCTCTATCCAAGCGTGCGTTCCATTTTGCAACTGCGCCGGCTCGCGAAGCGGGCGTGGAGGGTATAGGATGGCGCCATGAGCCTGTCCGATGCAGCCGGCCCCGACGCGCCCGATCTCCATGAGTTGCTGAGCTGGTACGCCGAGATGGGCGTGACAGAGGCGCTCGACGAGACACCGCGCAACCATTTCGCGGAACCGGTGCTCGCCGGCGAGCGCGACAACGGACCGCCGCGCCTGCGTCCCCTGCCCGGGCGCCCGGTGGCGCCTGCACGGCCAATAGCTGCCGCAGCGACCGCTCCGGATGACGCGGCGGTCAGCGCCAAGGCGCTGGCGCGGGAGGCGCGCACGCTCGACGAGTTGAAGACCGCGCTGGCCGGCTTCGAGGGCTGCGCGCTGAAGGCCACCGCCAAGAACCTGGTCTTCGCCGACGGCAACCCTGAGGGACGGGTTATGATGGTCGGCGAGGCGCCAGGTGCCGACGAAGATCGGGTCGGCCTGCCCTTCGTCGGCCGGTCCGGCCAATTGCTCGACCGGATGCTGGCCGCGATCGGTCTCAGCCGGAAGGAAGACGTCTATATCGCCAACCTGCTGCCATGGCGTCCGCCGGGCAACCGCGATCCGTCGATACAGGAAGCAACCATCTGCCTGCCGTTCATCCAGCGTCAGATCGAACTCGCCGACCCTGATATACTGGTCTGCATCGGCAAGCCCTCGGCGCAGGCACTGCTTGGCTTCAAGAGCATTACGGCTTCGCGCGGCAAATGGGTGGAATACGACACCGGCGCGCGGCGCATCCGGGCGATCGCGACCCTGCACCCGGCCTATCTGCTGCGCCGCCCGCTCGAAAAGCGCCTCGCCTGGCGCGACCTGCGCGCATTGAAGGCAGCGCTCGACGGGAAGAATTGACGCAGCGACGTTGCGCGCAGGCGCGGCACACGGCAGGCTTGCTTTAGATCATATCCAGACACGCCCCAGCGGGCGAGGCCCGGCACCGACGTGGCGCGGCCAGACGGAGTTCTGCGATGGTCATCGATGCTTTTCTGCTTTCGCGCATCCAGTTCGCCTTCACCATCTCGTTCCACATCATCTTCCCGGCCTTCACGATCGGGCTTTCGGCCTATATCGCGACGCTGCTCGGGCTGTGGCTGAAGACGGGCGATCCGAAATTCCATCTGCTGGCCCGGTTCTGGACCAAGATCTTTGCCGTCTCCTTCGCGATGGGCGTGGTCTCCGGCATCGTGTTGTCCTATCAGATCGGCACGAACTGGAGCCGCTTCTCGGTCGTGGTCGGCAATGTCGTCGGCCCGCTGCTGGGCTATGAGGTTCTGACCGCGTTCTTCCTGGAGGCATCCTTCCTCGGCGTGATGCTGTTCGGCTGGAAGCGGGTTCCGCCCTGGCTGCATTTCCTCTCGGCGGTGATCGTCGCCGGCGGCACGGCCATGTCGGGCTTCTGGATTCTCTCGGCCAATAGCTGGATGCAATATCCGGTCGGGCACGAGGTCCGCGACGGCATCGCCTACCCGGTCGACTGGATGAAGATCGTCTTCAACCCGACCTTTCCCTTGCGCTTCGCGCATATGATGACGGCGGCCTATCTCACCACAGCCTTCGTCGTGCTGGCGACGGGTGCGCGCCATCTCCTTGCAGGGCATCGCACCGAATCGGCCAAGACGATGGTCCGCATGGCGATCCTGATGATCGCGCTGACCGCACCGCTGCAGGCGCTGATCGGCGATTTCCACGGCAGGCAGACCGCGATCTACCAGCCGGCCAAGCTCGCCGCGATCGAGGCCCATTGGGATTCCTCGAAACCCGGCGCGCTCGTCCTCTTCGCCTGGCCGGACGAGAAGGCCGAGCTCAACCGGTTCGAGATATCGATCCCCGGCGTCGCCAGCCTGCTGACCCATGGCAGCATGGACGCGCTGTTCCCGAGCCTGAAAGATTTCAAGGTCGAGGACAGGCCGCCTGTGCTGATCCCCTTCTTCGCCTTCCGCGTGATGGTCGGCATCGGCACGCTGATGATCCTGTTCGGCTGGGCCGGCGTCTTCCTGTGGAAGCGCGGCACCGTGTTCGAATCGCGCCGATGGCTGTGGCTCGCCCAGTACAGTTGGCCGGCCGGCTTCGTCGCCATCCTCTCCGGCTGGTTCGTGACCGAGGTCGGCCGCCAGCCCTGGCTCGCCACCGGCATCCTGCGCTCGAAGGATGCGGTCTCGCCGATCACGACGCTCGAGGTCGCGATCTCGCTGGGGCTGTTCGTCTTCGTCTACTGCGTCGTGTTCACCGCCGGCGTCCTCCTGATCAACCGCCTCATCGACAAGGGGCCGGACGAGATCAGCCATGAGGACCCGCCCGAACAGCCGTCGAAGCGGACGCTGAAGGCGGCGCAGGCCCCCGCCGCGGCGATCTTCGGCGACGGCCACCCCGGCGACGACAAGATCCAGCCGGCGAACTGAGGAGAGCTGTTATGGAATGGTATCTCCCCGTGATCTGGGCCGGCGTGATCGGCACCGCCGTGATGCTCTATGTCATCCTCGACGGCTTCGACCTCGGCATCGCGATCCTGTTCCCGACGACGAAGGACGAAGGCGAGCGCGACCAGATGATGAATTCGGTCGCGCCGTTCTGGGACGGCAACGAAACCTGGCTGGTGCTCGGCGGCGCCGGACTCTGGGTCGCCTTCCCTTATGCCTATGGGATCATCATGCCGGCCTTCTACATCCCGGTGATCCTGATGCTGCTGGCGCTGATCTTCCGCGGCGTCGCCTTCGAATTCCGCTGGGTGGCCAAGCCCCATCACAAGGTCTGGGACTTCGCCTTCTGGGCAGGCTCGACGCTCGCCGCCTTCGCGCAAGGGCTGATCCTCGGCGGGCTTCTCCAGGGCATCAAGGTCGTCGACAAGCAGTTCGCCGGCGGCCCCTTCGACTGGCTGAGCCCGTTCACGGTGATGTGCGGCATCGGCGTCGTCATCGGCTATGCCACGCTCGGCGCGACCTGGCTGGTCTACAAGACGGACGGGGCGGTGGCCGAGCGGGCGCGCCGGCAGGCGAAGGCGCTTCTGCTGGGCCTGCTCGCCTTCGCCGTGCTGGTTTCGCTCTGGACGCCCTATGCGCATCCGCGCATCGCCGAACGCTGGTTCACGCCGTTCAACCTGATGCTGCTCTGGCCGCTGCCGGTGCTGACCGCCATCTGCGGCTATCTCGCCTGGAAGCGGCTGCACGGGGCACATGAGTTCACGCCCTTCGCCCTCACCATCGCGATCTTCGTGCTGTGCTTCCTCGGGCTCGCGATCTCGAACTACCCCTATCTGGTGCCGCCCGACCTGACGATCTGGGACACGGCAGCGGCACCGAGCTCGCATGTCTTCGTGCTGATCGGCGTCAGCTTCCTGCTGCCGACGATCCTGTTCTACACCGCGTTCGTGTACTGGACCTTCCGCGGCAAGGTCAGGATCGACAGCGGCTATCATTGACGGGAACCGCCGCAGTCACCCCGCGTTCAGGAGCAGCCTGCAAAGACGACTTGAGTTCCCCGCCTCTCCCGGCGAGATTGCGGAGGAGCTTCGCCGAGGACGCCTTCATGCAATGGGAAGATTATCGCCAGTCCGATAACCTCGAGGACAGGCGCGGAGGCGGCGGTGGCGGCGGCTTCGCCGGCATGCCCGGCGGACGAGGCGGTGTCGGCATCGGCACGATGGTGGTGCTCGGCCTGCTCGGCTGGGCGCTCGGCATCGATCCGCGCCTGCTCATCGGCGGAGCCGAACTGATCGGCGGCATCGGCGGGCGCGAGCAGACCCAGGAGACGCGCCGCTCCTCCGGCCCGCCGGAAGACCAGATGGGCCGCTTCGTCTCGGCCGTGCTGGCGCAGAACGAGGACATCTGGTCGAAGCTTCTGCCGCAGCAGGCCAATACCCGCTACCAGCCGCCCCGGCTCGTGCTGTTCTCAGGCGTCGACCGCTCCGGCTGCGGCACCGCGCAATCGGCGATGGGGCCGTTCTATTGCCCGGTCGACAAGAAGATCTATCTCGACACCTCCTTCTTCCAGGAGATGCAGCGCAAGCTCGGCGGCGGCGGCGATTTCGCCTATGCCTATGTGATCGGCCACGAGGTCGGCCACCACATCCAGAACCTGCTCGGCATCCTGCCCAAGGCGAACCAGATCCGCGAGCGCTCCTCCGAGCGCGACGCGAACGCGATCTCGGTGCGCATCGAATTGCAGGCGGACTGCTTCGCCGGCGTCTGGGCTCGCAACATCCAGGCGATGGGTCGGCTCGACCAGGGCGATATCGAGCAGGCGATGCGGACTGCCTCCGCCATCGGCGACGACAAGCTGCAGAAGGCGGCACAGGGCACGGTCGTGCCGGATTCCTTCACGCACGGCTCCTCGGCGCAGCGCACGAAATGGTTCACGACGGGCTTCCAGTCCGGCTCGATGCAGAGCTGCGACACGTTCCGGAATCAGGTCTAGCGCAGCATTCGCCTTCCAGGCCCGCGTCGACTTTCATCGTGAAGCGAAATTGCAGCCGCCAGAGGCAGGGGCTGTTCCGACCAGGCCTCGAAAGCAGAACGGGCCCAAACAGGGCCCGTTCTGCTTTCGCATTTGGCGCGGAGGGCTTTCATCCAGCCCTCCGCGTTGTTTTCATGGAGCCGTCAGCTCCAGAATCCTTCCTGGTGAACGCGAGGCGAGAACGTATCCTCGTCCTCCTTCTGCTCCTCGCGCTTGTCCTCATCGCGCTCCGCTTCGAGCGCAGAACAGGAATCGTGCCGTTCCAGCATGGGTCTCTCCTTTCGATGTCTGAGGGAGGTGCTTCAGGCGACCGTCAACATATAAACTTATGCTGCAATGCACAAGTTCCCAGGCAAAATGCTCTCCGCCATGCGTAGCCGGCATAGCGAATTCGCGGCATCGCAGCCTGCCGGAGCAGCCTAGCGCGCCCGCTCCCGCAAGACCGGCAGCCGCACCGGAGCCCGCTCGATACGGCCGGCGAGCGCCATCGCCTTGGGCATGACCAGCCCTGCCGCAAGCCCGCGACCGCCGATGGAGAACGCGATTCTCTCGCGCAGAGCCGCAGCGACCCCGCGCGACGGAATCAGCGCCGGCCTGCCAGCCGCGACCAGCAAATGGCGCTCCACCGCCTGTACCCAATGGGCCTGCGGCACATCGCCGGCCTCGAACAGGACCAGCCGATCGCCTCGCGCATGGGCGGCGGCATCCCGCCAGGCCTGCTCATGGTTCGTGCGGAGATAGCGGGCGCCCGTCGCGTCAGCCGCCCGCTCGGTCTCGGGCGAGCCGACCGTGTCGGCGAGAACGGCGTGGCCGAGGAAGCCTTCCGCCACTGCCGGAATCAGCACGGCGAGCGTCGCGGCAAGCGCCTGCTGGGAACCATCGCTGCGGATCACGGCTGTGAGCATGAGCGAAATCCTATGCCGCATCGCAGCACGCCACAATCCCGCCACTTGCCTTTTGTTCTCTATATGTTCACTCTACCTGAGACCAGAATGTGCCGATTCCCGGCGCGCGACGCGGTTCGAAAACCATGCCACAGGCCAGACCCACTTCACGGCCCTTCCCGGCGGCGCAGCCCCTGCGGCGGGCCGACAGGGAGCCGATCATCTCGGCGCCGGTCGTCGCCCCTGCCGATCCGATGGCCTATATCGGTCATCGCATCGATCCCGAGCGGCGGCGCGGGCGCGGCGCCACGATCAATCCCGGCGGGCGCTACGAGACCGAGCAGCGCGTCACCGAGGATGACGGCTGGGGCTCGCTGGAGGAGTCGCCGCCGTTCTCGACCGAGATCGCCTATGAGAAGGCGCGCACCATCATCACGCGCAACGACTCGCCGGACATCTCCTTCGATCGCTCGATCAATCCCTATCGCGGCTGCGAACATGGCTGCGTCTACTGTTTCGCGCGGCCGACCCATGCCTATCTCGGCCTGTCCCCCGGCCTCGATTTCGAGAGCAAGCTGACGGCCAAGCCGGACGCGGCGGCGCTTCTGGAAAAGGAACTCTCCTCCCCCTCCTACCAGCCGCGCACGATCGCGATCGGCACCAATACCGACGCCTATCAGCCGATCGAAAGGAAGCTCCGGATCATGCGCCAGATCCTGGAGATTCTGGCGAAGTTCAACCATCCGGTCGGCATCGTCACGAAATCGGCGCTGGTGCAGCGCGACATCGATATCCTCGCCCCGATGGCGGAGAAGGGGCTGGTCAAGGTCGCGCTCTCGGTGACGACGCTCGATCCGAAGACAGCGCGCGGCATGGAGCCCCGCGCCGCCTCGCCGGCCAAGCGCCTGGAGACGATCCGCAAGCTGTCCGAGGCCGGGATTCCCGTCACGGTGCTGGTTGCGCCGATCGTCCCGGCGATCAACGAGCACGAGATCGAGCGCATCCTCGACGCGGCGAAGGCAGCGGGCGCGGAGGCCGCGGGCTATGTCCTGCTGAGATTGCCGCTCGAGGTCCGCGACATCGTGCAGGAATGGCTGCTGACGCATCATCCCGACAAGCTGCGCCACGTGATGTCGCTGATCCGCTCGACGCGCGGCGGCAAGGATTACGATTCGCAATGGGGCCAGCGCATGGTCGGCTCCGGCCCCTATGCCTGGATGATCGGGCGGCGCTTCGAGATGGCGGCCGAACGCATCGGGTTCAACGCGACGCGGCGCCGGCTGCGGACCGATCTCTTCGTGAAGCCTGAGAAGGAGAAGGCGCAGTTGAGCTTGTTTTGAGGCATTGGCTCACCAGCCTGAACGGTGGAGCGCGTTCAGGCCGCTCTGGCCCCGCGCCCCACTCTGCTGCATAACCCCGCCATGCCCGCCGATTTCAACCGCGAGACCTCCGCCATCGCCAACGGCCTGTGGCCGCTGGCCGGCATAGACGAGGTCGGGCGCGGGCCGCTCGCGGGGCCGGTGGTTGCGGCTGCTGTGGTCCTCGATCCCGCACGGGTTCCTCACGGCCTCGACGATTCGAAGAAGCTGCCGGCGTCCATCCGCGAGGAGCTTTTCGGCGAGATCATGGAGCGGGCGCTGGCCGTCTCCGTCGCCAGCGTGACGGCGATCGAAATCGACGCCATCAATATCCGCCAGGCGACCCTGCTGGCGATGCGCCGGGCCGTCGCCGGCCTGCCTCTTGCGCCGCTTCACGTCCTGGTCGACGGCAACGACCCCCCGCAATTCGCCTGCTCCTGCGAAGCGATCATCCAGGGCGACGGGCAGATCGCCTCGATCGCGGCGGCCTCGATCGTCGCCAAGGTGACGCGCGACCGGATGATGGCGCGGCTGTGCAAGCGCTATCCGGCTTATGGTTTCTCCGGCCATGTCGGCTACGCGACGCCGCAGCATCGCAAGGCGATCGCCGCACACGGCCCCTGCCCCGAGCACCGCTATTCCTTCGCGCCAGTGAAGGGCGTCTGGTTCCGATAGAGTTCCCTCGCCTCACGCGCCATTCCCGGGCGGAGCGAAGCGCAGATCCGAGAATCTCGGGCTCAAGGAGGCTCCGGCATCCGCTGGTCACGAGATGCTCGGGTCAAACCCGAGCATGACGGCCTGTTCCAGCCGAAATGGGGAGCGGGCCGTCTGGCAGTCTGCCGCAACGGCAGCCCCAAACCTTAACGTCCGTTTACGAATTTCTCTTGATTCCCAAAGGGCTAGGCAAAAGTTGCAGCCCCAGAATGACACGCATTTTTTTCAAAGCGGAAACCCGACCTTTACCCTGTCTGACCAATATCGCCCTCGTTGAAGTTGCGTAACGGTCTTGGCGTCATGGGTATTCTGCGTACCGGGACCGCCAGTGCTCCCGTCCGGATTCAGGTTTCGCGTACCGGACGGCCTGCACTGGGGGCTCGGATGAAGGCCAAGGGCCTTCCCGAACAAACCGGCACCCCTCGGGAGCTGCCGCTCGATCAGATTCTCGTCGGCGACTGCGTCGCGGCGATGAACGCCCTGCCTCCGGCGAGCGTCGACCTGATCTTCGCCGATCCTCCCTATAATCTCCAACTCGGCGGCGATCTGCGCCGGCCCGACGACAGCCTCGTCGATGCCGTCGACGACGATTGGGACAAGTTCGCCTCCTTCTCCGACTACGACCGCTTCACCCGCGACTGGCTTTCGGCCACGCGCCGCATCCTGAAGCCGGACGGAGCGCTGTGGGTCATCGGCAGCTATCACAACATCTTCCGTGTCGGCGCGACACTGCAGGATCTCGGCTTCTGGATGCTGAACGACATCGTCTGGCGCAAGGCCAATCCGATGCCGAATTTCCGTGGCCGGCGCTTCACCAATGCGCATGAGACGCTGATCTGGGCGGCGCGCGGCGAGAATTCGAAATACACCTTCCATTACGAGGCGCTGAAGGGCGGGAACGACGACCTGCAGATGCGCTCGGACTGGTATCTGCCGCTCTGCACCGGCGACGAACGCCTGAAGGACGACAAGGGCGCGAAGGTGCATCCGACGCAGAAGCCGGAAGCCCTGCTCGCCCGCGTGCTGCTCTCGGCCTCGAATCCCGGCGATGTCATCCTCGATCCGTTCTTCGGCACGGGAACGACCGGGGCCGTCGCCAAGGCACTCGGCCGCCGCTTCATCGGGCTCGAGCGCGATCCGGTCTATGCGAAGGCGGCGCGCGAGCGCATCGAAGCGGTGACGCCGCTGGCGCCGGAAGCCTTCTCGGCTGCGCCCTCCAAGCGCAGCGAGCCGCGCGTGCCGTTCCTCAGCCTGGTCGAGGCCGGGCTGGTGAAGGCGGGCGAGACCGTCCATGACGAGAAACGCCGCTACAAGGCGACGGTTCGCGCCGACGGCACCCTGCTGCTCGGCCCGGCGGTCGGCTCGATCCACAAGGTCGGTGCGCTGGCGCAGGGCCTGCCCGCCTGCAACGGCTGGACCTTCTGGCATGTCGAGCGCGAAGGCGGCTTGACCGTCCTCGATACGCTGCGCGGCGAGATCAGGTCACAGATGGCGGCGGCTTGAGCGCCGCCAGGCCTGCTTCCACGACCTTTTGCATCAGGCTCGGCAACGGCTCCTCGCCGAGCCGGGCCGGCGCCGTGAAGCGCATGCCGGCCGGCGCCTCGGTTCCGGCAGCGACGCGCCCGACCAGCACCGACAACTCCAGCGGAAAATGGGTGAAGACGTGCCGCACCGGCACGGGCAGGCGCTGCCAGCGCAACGGCAAAGGTGCATCCTGCGCCGCGCCGTCCAGTTCGTAATCGGCGCGCCATTCGCTGGTCGGCACCTCGGCCATGCCACCGAGCAGCCCCTTCGCCGGCCGGGTGCGCAGCAGGATCGCGCCGTCAGCACGCGCCAGAACGAAGGCCGCGCCGTAGCGGGTGACGCCGGCTTTCTTCGGCGCCTTGCGCGGAAAGCTCTCCTGCGCGCCGGCGATCCGCGCCCGGCACGGCTCGCGCCACGGACAGAGGCCGCAGGCCGGATTGCGCGGCGAGCAGATGGTGGCGCCAAGATCCATCAGGGCCTGCGCGAAATCGCCCGGCCGGGCGTGCGGCAGCAGCGCCAGCACGCGCTCGCGAATCAGGGGCCGGGCGCCGGGCAGTTCGTCCCCGATCGCGAAGAGCCGGCTCATGACGCGCTCGACATTGCCGTCGACGGCCGCAGCCGGTCGGTCGAAGGCGATCGCCGCCACCGCACCGGCCGTATAGGCGCCGATGCCCGGCAGCTCGCGCAGGCCTTCCTCGGTATCGGGAAAGCGGCCGCGATGGCTCTCCATCACCGCCTTGGCGCAGGCATGGAGATTGCGGGCGCGGGAATAATAGCCGAGCCCGGCCCAGGCCTGCATGACCTCCTCGGACGGGGCCTGGGCGAGCGCCTTCACGGTCGGGAAGCGGGCCATGAAGCGCTCGTAATAGGGCTTCACCGCCGTAACCGTGGTCTGCTGCAGCATGATCTCGGAAGCCCAGACGCGATAAGGATCAGGCCGCTCGCCCGCAGTCGCGCGCCAGGGCAGCGTCCGGCGATGACGGTCGTACCAGGCGAGAAGATCGGCGGCGCGGGCCTCGGAGGTCATGGAGCGGATGTAGCGCAGCCGTCCGTGGCTGCAAGCGGCTTCATGCCCGCTTGCAGGTCACAGACCGCACGCCCACAATGCAGCCATGTCCGCAAAACCACTCGCAGAGCTGATCGACGACTGCATCGCGCCCGCACTTGCCGCGCAGGGCTTTGCGGGGCGCGCGATCGTCTCGCTCTGGCCGGAGATCGTCGGCGAAAGGCTGGCCGCGCGCTCTCGTCCGCTGAAGATAGACTGGCCACGGCGCCGCCCGGCGCCGGGCGAGGCTTCCGAGCCAGCCACGATGGTGGTGCGGGTCGAAAGCGCTTTCGCGCTGGAGATGCAGCATCTCGGGCCATTTCTGGTCGAGCGCGTCAACACGCATCTCGGCTGGCGAGCCGTCGGCAAGCTCGTGCTCAAGCAGGGGCCGGTCGCGGCGCCCGTCGTGGCGAAGCCGGCAGCGGTGCTCGACAGCGAGACGGCATCGCGCGTCGAGGCACAGGTTTCAGGCGTTGCCGACGAGGGTCTGCGCGAGGCTTTGGCCAAGCTCGGCCGGGCCGTGGCACTGCGCGCAAAAACGCAAGGCGATGACACGGCTTCGTGAGCGGCGCTGCGCGCGGCATGATGCGCTCTTGCCACAATCGCGATGGTCTCTATAGCTCCAACCGATTTCGACCTTTCCGAGGATCCTTCACGATGACGAACAGGCGACAGCTCCTGACCGGCGCAGCCGGCATCGCCGCTGCCGCGCTCGCCGGCGGCACCGCCGCGCGGGCCCAGACCAAGGTGCCCGATGCCGGCCCGCTGGGCGATGTCTGGCTCGGCCCGGCCGATGCCAAGGTCACCATCATCGAATACGCCTCGATGACCTGCTCGCATTGCGCGCGTTTCCACGAGACGACCTGGCCGGAGCTGAAGAAGAAGTACATCGACACGGGCAAGGTGCGCTTCACGCTGCGCGAATTCCCGCTCGATCCGCTCGCCACGGCCGGCTTCATGCTCGCCCGCTGCAACGGCAACGACAAGTTTGTCCCGATGACCGACCTGCTGTTCGCGCAGCAGCGCAACTGGGCCTTCACAGACAAGCCGGTCGATGCCCTCTCCTCGCTGGTCAAGCAGGCCGGTTTCACACAGGAATCCTTCGAAGCCTGCTTGAAGCGCCAGGATATCTATGACGCCGTCACCGTGGTGAAGGAAGGTGGGGCCAAGGCCGGCGTGGATTCGACGCCGACCTTTTTCATCAACGGGCAGAAGCGTTCCGGTGCGCTCACGATCGCCGAATTCGACAAGATCCTGGAGCCGCTCCTCGGCAATTGAGGCGGCGGTTTTCTGCTCGCGCGCGCTCGGCGCGAGCTTGATCACAGCCCTCGTCCGGCGGAACCGCGCAGCGGTTTCCCGCAGGATGAGGGCTGAGTTGTTTCGAGTAGGCGAGGTGCAGCCATGCATCTGACGCGCCTCAAGCTCGCCGGCTTCAAGACCTTCGTAGAGCCGACGGAATTCCCGATCGAGCCGGGGCTGACCGGCGTCGTCGGCCCGAATGGCTGCGGCAAGTCCAATCTCGTCGAAGCACTGCGCTGGGTGATGGGCGAAAGCTCGTTCAAGAACATGCGCGGCTCGGGGATGGACGACGTCATCTTCGGCGGCTCGAACGAGCGCCCGGCCCGCAACATGGCCGAGGTTTCGCTCACCCTCGACAATAGCGACCGCAAGGCGCCGGCCGCCTTCAACGAAGCCGATGTACTGGAGGTCACGCGCCGGATCGAACGCGAGGAAGGTTCGACCTACCGCATCAACGGCAAGGAGGTGCGGGCCAGGGACGTGCAGCTCCTCTTCGCCGATGCAGCGACAGGCGCACGTTCGCCGGCCCTCGTCCGGCAGGGGCAGATCAGCGAGATCATCTCGGCCAAGCCACAGTCGCGCCGCCGCATCCTCGAAGACGCCGCCGGCATCGCCGGCCTGCACAGCCGCCGCCACGAGGCGGAGCTGCGCCTGCGCGGAGCCGAGGACAACCTGACCCGGCTGGAAGACGTGCTCGGCGAGATCGACGGGCAGATCGACGCCCTCCAGCGCCAGGCGCGGCAGGCGGGACGCTATCGCAGCCTCGCTTCCGATATCCGCCGAGCCGAAGCGACGCTTGCGGTCATCGCCCTCCATGACGCCCGCGCCCAGGAGGCGCAGGCCGCGCATGTCCTTGAAGAGGCCGTGCGAGGCGTCGCGGACCAGACCGGCCTCCAGGCAGAGGCTGCGAAGAGACAGGCCATCGCTGCCCATGAATTGCCGGCGCTGCGCGAGGGCGAGGCAACCGCCGCCGCCGCTTTGGTGCGATTGAAGCGCGGGCTGGACGAGCTCGAAGCCGAGAATCGCCGTGCCCGGCAGCGCGCCGAGGAACTCGGCAAGCGCCTCGCCGAATTGCAGGCCGACCTGTCGCGCCAGGAGACTCTCGGCCGCGACGCTTCCGAAAGCCTCGCCCGGCTCGCGGAGGAGGACGACGCGCTCGCCCGGGAAGGCGATGGCGCCGGATCAGGCGCCGAGGCCGCAGCGGCGCTGCAGCGTGAAGCGGAAACCGCCCTTGCCGCTTCCGAAGCCGAGCAAGCCAACGCTCAGGCCGCTTTGTCTGATCTCGTCGCGCGACGTGGCGCTCTGGAGCGCTCGCTACGCGAGGCGCGCGAGCGGCAGGACCGGGCCGAAGCCGAGCGCGGCAAGCTGCGCCGCGAGCTGGACGTGCTCGACACCTCCGATGCGAAGACCCTGCTGGACAAGCTGCGCGAGGCGCTGATCGCCGCCGAGAAGGCGCTGAAGACCGCCGATGCCGACGTCGTCAAGGCGCGCGACGCCGTCGCTTCGACACGCGAGCGCGAAGCCGGACAGCGCGGCCCTCTCGCCGAGGCCGACCGCCGGGCTCAGCGCCTCGACACCGAGATCGGCACGCTGCGCAAGCTGCTGGCACCGGCCGCAGGCGATCGCTGGCCGGCGATCCTCGAAGCCGTCGACGTCGCCAAGGGTTACGAGATCGCGCTCGGCGCCGCGCTCGGCGACGATCTCGACGCCTCGACCGAAGCGACCGCCCCAGCCCATTGGGACGATACCGGCGAAGGCCAGGGCGACCCGGCCCTGCCTGCAGGCGCCGAACCGCTGCTCGCGCATGTCAAGGCGCCGGCGGCGCTGCGGCGGCGGCTGGCGCAGATCGGCGTCGTCACGCGCGATGGGGGTGATGCCCTGCGCAGCGCGTTGAAGCAGGGCCAGATCCTCGTGTCGCAAGCGGGCGATCTCTGGCGCTGGGACGGCTTCACCAGCGCAGCCGACGCCCCCTCGCCCGCGGCGCGGCGTCTCTCCGAGAAGAATAGGCTCGCCGACCTCGAGCGCGAGGCGAAAGCAGCGCGAGAGGGGGCCGAGGCCGCGCGCCGAGCTCTGGAGGCTGTGAGCGCCGAAGCGCGACAAGCCGCGCAGGCCGAAACCGCCGCGATCGAGACCGCGAAGCAGGCCCGGCGCGGCGTCGACCAGGCGCGCGAGCACTTGGCCGCCGCCGAACGCAAGGCTGCCGAGACGCTGGTCAAGCGCTCGACGCTGGCCGAGGCGATCAAGCGCCTCGGCCAGGCCGTGTCCGAAGCCGCGCAGCAGGTCGCGACGCAGGAAACCGGGCTGTCCGCCTTGCCAGCCTCGGCCGAGTTGGAAAACACCTTGCTCAAGGCCCGTGTGGCTCTGGGCGAGGCGCGCGCCGCTGCCTCCGATGCGCGAGCCCGGGTCCAGACCTTGGCGCGGGAGGCGGGTTTGCGCGCGCGCCGCCGCGAGGCGATAGCGGCCGATATCAGCGCCTGGAAGCAGCGCACTGCCGCCAGCCGCCAGAGTGCCGAGGAAACGCGGCGACGAATCGAAGCGGCCGGCACCGAGCAGAAGACGCTGCTCGAAGCACCGGACTCCTTCCTCACAGAGCGGCGGCGCCTCGTCGCCGAGATCGAGCAGGCCGAAGCCGCGCGCCGGGACGCTGCCGACAGGCTGGCTTCAGGCGAGACCACGCTGGCGGAGGCCGACCGGCAGGCTCGCATCGCACTGGAAGGCCTGTCCGGCGCCCGCGAACGACGCGCCTCGGCCGAGGCGCGACTCGAGGCCGCACGCCAGCGCCTCGCCGACATCGTCCGGCAGATCGAGGACGGCCTCGAGACCGGGCTCGACGGCCTGCAGGCGATCGCCGGAATCAAGGCTGGAGACGCCTTGCCGGAGCCGGAAGCAATCGAGCGGCGCCTCGCCAATCTCAAGGGCGAGCGCGAGCGGCTGGGCGCCGTCAATCTGCGCGCCGAGGACGAACTGACCGAGGTGAAGGCCAAGCGCGAAGGACTTTCGGGCGAGCGCGACGACCTGACCGAAGCGATCCGACGCCTCAGGCAAGCGATCGGCGCGCTCAATCGCGAGGGCCGCGAACGCCTCATCGCCGCCTTCGACGTCGTAAACGGGCATTTCCAGCGGCTCTTCGGCGTGTTGTTCGGCGGTGGCGAGGCGGAACTGCGGCTGGTGGATTCGGAAGATCCGCTCGATGCAGGGCTGGAGATTTTCGCCCGCCCGCCCGGCAAGAAACCGCAAGTGATGACGCTGCTCTCCGGCGGCGAGCAGGCGCTGACCGCGACCGCGCTGATCTTCGCGGTGTTCCTGACCAACCCCTCGCCGATCTGCGTGCTCGACGAGGTCGACGCACCGCTCGACGACGCCAATGTCGAGCGCTATTGCGACCTGCTCGTCGACATGGCCCGCAATACGCAGACCCGCTTCATCCTGATCACGCATAACCCGATCACGATGGCGCGGATGGAGCGGCTCTTCGGGGTGACGATGGCCGAGCGCGGGGTCAGCCAGATGGTCTCGGTCGATCTCGCGACGGCCGAGCGCATCCGCGATGCGGGCTGAGGGACCAGCGGCGGGCCCAATCATCCCCAAAAACGAAGCCGGGAACGGCCGCACCCCGCTGAAAAAATGCCACATTCGGTCCCGCAATGCGGCAAGATTGTCGCACTTTGCCAGAATTTATAGATATTCCAATGCGTTAGCTATTATCCACCTGCCTTGACAGCGCCGGGGGCTGCCAATAAAGGAGGCCGTGCTGACGACGGCTCGATGCGCGGGTTTGGTCGTGGTTATAGTGGTTTTTCGCGGGATCGCGGCGTAAACGCGATCAAGACGGAGGCCCAAGACCATGTCCGAACCCGACCCAAACGCCTCAGACTCGGAGTTGCGCGCAAGACTGGGCTCCCTGAAATCCGCGATCAAGCGGGCGGAAGAGAGCGAAAAGCCGGGCGCGAGCCCGGTTAGAGAGGACAAGGCGCTTGCGGGCGCGATGTCCTCAGGCTTTCGCGCCGCGACGGATCTCGCAGGTGGCATCATCGCAGGCGCCCTGATCGGGTACCTCGGCGACCGATGGCTTGGAACGTCCCCGTTCCTGCTGATCGCCTTCCTGGTGATCGGAGCCATCGCGGGCTTCAGATCCGTCTATCGGCTCGGTTCGCGTCCGACCTCCGGGTCGAAGGGCGATCCGAAGGCGAATTGATCGAAAGGCGGCCTTATCCGGCCGCGCGACGAGGAACGAGACCATGGCGGCCGGCGGCGGAATCGATCCGATCCACCAATTCCAAATCACGAATCTCGTTGAGCTGAAGCCGCTCGGCATCAACCTGTCGTTCACCAACACTTCGCTGTGGATGGTGATCGTGCTCGGCGTCGTCTCGGCGCTGATGATCTACGGCTCGAGCCAGCGCGCGGTCGTTCCCGGCCGTCTGCAGTCGCTCGCCGAGATGACCTACGAATTCGTCGCCTCCACGCTGACCGGCGTGATGGGCAAGGAAGGCATGAAGTTCTTCCCGTTCGTGTTCTCGCTGTTCATGTTCGTGCTGGCGAGCAACATGCTCGGCATGATCCCCGGCTCGTTCACCGTCACCAGCCAGATCATCGTCACCGCCGCCTTCGCCGTGCTCATCATCAGCGTCGTCGTGATCTATGGCATCGTGAAGCATGGCAGCCATTTCTTCGGCCTGTTCGTGCCGTCGGGCGTGCCCGGCTGGCTCCTGCCCTTCATCGTGCTGATCGAAATCGTTTCGTTCCTGTCACGCCCGGTTTCGCTGTCGCTTCGTCTGTTCGGCAACATGCTGGCCGGCCATATCGCGCTCAAGGTCTTTGGCGGCTTCGTCGTCGCGCTCATCGCCGCGGGTGGCGCTGCAACCATCATCGCGCCGCTGCCGCTGCTACTGGCGGTCGCGCTCACCGCGATGGAGTTCCTCGTCGCCTTCCTGCAGGCCTATGTCTTCGCGATCCTGACCTGCGTCTATCTCAACGACGCGCTGCACCCCGGCCACTGAGGCCAGGGCAGCGCTCGCGAGAGTTCATCCCACCCCGTTAAAACCTTCCACACTGGAGATAAGACCATGGATCCTGTTGCAGCCAAGTTCATCGGCGCCGGCCTCGCCTCGCTCGGCATGGGCCTCGCCGCCATCGGCGTCGGCACCATCTTCGGCAACTTCCTCTCGGGCGCCCTGCGCAACCCGTCGGCCGCTGACGGCCAGTTCCCGCGCGCCTTCATCGGCGCGGCGCTCGCCGAAGGTCTGGGCATCTTCGCGTTCGTCGTCGCGCTCGTCCTGCTCTTCGTGGTCTGACGCTTTCGTCGACCGCTTTCTCGTCGCGCGTTCGGGCCATCCGGCCAAACGCGCGACGGTTTCCTGTCTTTAAGCGCTGAAAGGCACGCCATGCCGGTTCGATCTTCAGGGTTCGTGCGAAAAGGATGGCCGGTGGCTGTCGCCTCGTTCGCTGCTCTGCTGGCGGGTGCGGCGCAGGCTGCCACTCCGGGCCTGAGCGGCGAGAAGGCCTCCTTCCCGCCCTTCGATCCCACGCATTTCGCCAGCAACCTGTTCTGGCTCGCGGTCACCTTCGGTGCCCTTTACTGGCTGATGTCCAAGGTTGCGCTGCCGCGCCTCGGCTCCATCCTGGAAGAGCGTGCCGACACGATCGGCCGCGATCTCGACCAGGCCACTGAGATGCAGGCCAAGGCCGAGGACATGGCGCAGGCCTATGAGAAGGCCCTCGGCGAAGCCCGGAAGAACGCCCAGGGCATCGCCCAGACGGCGCGCGAAGCCGGCGCCAAGGCGAGCGACGCCCAGCGCCACGCTACCGAGGCCGAGCTTGCCGCCAAGATGGCGCAGGCCGAGGCGACCATCGCCAAGACCAAGACCAAGGCGATGGGCAATGTCCGCGATCTCGGCAGCGACATCGCCACCGCGATCGTCACCAAGCTGACCGGTCAGGCTCCCAGCGCCAGCGAGGCGTCGGCGGCTGTCGACCAGGCCATGACGCGCGGCTGAGGAGAGTTCAGATGGATACTTTCTGGGTCGGCGTCGCGCTCGTCATCTTCCTGGCCATTCTGGTCAAGTTCGGCGTGCCGAGCGCGATCGTGAAGGCGCTCGACGCCCGCGGCGAGAAGGTCGCGCAGGAGCTGGCGGAAGCCCGGCGCCTGCGTCAGGAGGCCGAGAAGCTGCTTGCCGAGTACGATGCCAAGCGCAAGGCCGCCGAGGCCGAAGCCGCCGAGATCGTCTCATCCGCCAATGACGAGGCCAAGCGCCTCGCGGCGGAAGCCGAGGCCAAGCTCGCCGATTTCGTCGCCCGCCGCACCAAGGCGGCCGAGGAGAAGATCGCCCAGGCCGAGAGCCAGGCCGAGGCCGAGGTTCGTGCCGCGGCTGCGGAGGCTGCCACCAAGGCCGCCGAGACCATCCTGCGCGGCCAGATGGCCGGCAAGGCTGGCGAAGCCGCCTTCGCGGCCGGGCTTAGCGAGGTCAAGGCCAAGCTCAACTGAGCTAGTGCCGATTGCTCGATATGATGACGCCGCGCCCGCAAGGCCGCGGCGTTTTTCTTTGCCTCTCTCCCGCCCAGATCGCTGGGCGAGATACGATGACCACGCTCGCCCGCAGCGCCTCCGGAAACGAGGGAGTTTCGGAATGATTGGCCGCCTTGTTCGCGCTTGCGTCATCGCACTTTTCCCGCTCGCAGCGTCACTCAGCCCTGCGAGCGCCTTCGAGAAAGTGGCGTTCCCATCGCGCGATCCGGTTGGTCTCGTCGGCTGGCTGGCGCGGCCGGCAGGAGCGGGCCCCTTCCCGGTCGTCATCGGCCTGCATGGCTGCGCCGGGCTCTATGCGCGCTCAGGCGAGATCAATGCCCGCGAAAGCGACTGGTCGCGGCGCCTGACCAGCGCAGGCTATGCCGTGCTCCTCGTCGACAGCTTCGGGCCTCGCGGCATCAAGGCGCTGTGCAATGACCGGGAGCGCTCGCTGACACCGGCGGGCCGTGCGAGCGATGCCTTCGCCGCGATCGATTGGCTGGACAAGCAGAGCTTCACGATGAAGCAGCGCATAGCGCTGATCGGCTGGTCGAATGGCGGCTCGACGGCGCTGCGCGTCGCCGGTGCATCGGAGGCGAAGCGCCTGCGTCATGTCATCGCCTTCTACCCCGGCTGCCGCGTCATCCTGAAGCGCGGCTGGCAGGCGCAGACGGATACCGCGATCTTACAGGGCCTCGCCGATGACTGGACGCCGGCGGCGCCTTGCGAGGAACTGGCCCGCAGCGGCGGAGCGCGCTTCGTCGGGTTTCCGGGCGCCTATCACGATTTCGACCACCCGAGCTTGCCCCTGCGCGAGCGCAAGGCGGCTTACTCCCAGCGGCCCGACGGCATGGTCACGATCGGCAGCGACCCCAAGGCCCGCGCCGAGGCGATCGACGCGGTGATGGCGATTTTGAAGAAGCCTTAGGCTGCCCGGATTACCGCGGAGCTTTCCAGGCCGACACCACCTTTGTCATTCCGGGGCTTCGCGGGGCGAAGAACCCGGAACCTGCGACGGGGTGAGTCGCTGGCAACCGAACACCTGATGTCTCACCCCGTCGTAGGTTCCGGGTTCGCGCCTATGGCGCGCCCCGGAATGACAAAGGTGGCGTTCGATATGACTCAGTTGCTGGCGGTGGTCGGCGCAGCCGGGGGGTTGCCCGCAGCGGTCTTCGGCGCCGCAGGCGGCCTTGCCGGCGGAACGGCGGCGGTCGCCTTGGGCTTGGGCTTGCGGGCCTGGATCGTCGAGGTGACGATGCCTTGCGGCGTGTCGAGCCCGTAGATGTCGTCGCGGAACTGGACCTGCCCGTCGGCGCCCTGCCAGCCTGTCAGATATACCCAGGCAACCGGCACCTGCTTCTTAAGCGCAATGTTCTTGCGCTCGCCTTTCGCGATCTCGTCCTCGATCGACTGGCGGTTCCATTCCGAACCCTCAAGCAGCCAGGCCGCGAGGTCACGAACGCCCTCGATGCGGGCGCAGCCGGACGAATTGAAGCGCACGTCGTTGCGGAACAGCGCCTTTTTCGGCGTGTCGTGCATGTAGACCGCATCGCTGTTCGGCATGTCGATCTTCATCTGACCGAGCGAGTTGGTCGGGCCCGGCTCCTGACGCACGTAGAAATAGGGGTTCTTCAGGGTCGCCCAGTTGACGCTCGCCGGGTCGATTTCCTTGTTTTCGGCACCGAGCAGCTTCATGTTCGACTTGGCGATGAAGCTCGGATCCTTCCGCATCTGCGGAATAATGTCGGCCTTCACGATCGACATCGGCGCCGTCCAGTAGGGGTTCAGGTTGACCGAGGTGATATTGGCCTGGATCACCGGCGACGGCCGGTCCGGCCGGCCGACAACGGCGAGATGGCGCTGGGCGACCGAGCCGTTCTCGACCGCCTCGACGCTGGCGCCGGGAATGTTCACCACGACATAGCGGCTGGCGAAGTTGAAGCCGTTGCCCTTGAGGCGCTCCAGCGTCGCGGTGAGCTGGTTCAGGCGCGCTTCGACCGGCGTGTTCATCGCTTTGAGGGTCAAGCGGCCGACCGTGCCGAGATCCGACAGGCCGTGACGGCGCTGGAAGTGCTTCACGGCCTCGGTCACGTTGGCATCATAGATATCGCCGGCCATGGCTTCCGGCGCGAGATCGCCGCTGGCGAGCAGGCGCTGCTTCAGCGCGACGACATCCGGCCCTTGCGAATCCGGCTTCAGGGAAGCGGCACTCGCCGGCACCTTGGGCCAGCCGCCACGGTTGGCGACATCCTCATGGGCGCTCAACGCCTCGAGAGTGCGGTCATAGGTATTCGGGCCATAGCTCGGCTCGTTGGCACGCACGAGCGCCGTCGAGGCCAGCAGGGCAGCCGCCGCAAGAGCGAGGATGGAGGGACGCGCAGACATGAAAACCCCCGGGCCGCACAGAGCGGCACCGGGGGATCATTCCGCGACATGGTCAAGGAATGCTTAAGAACCCGCGGATGTCCTCACCATGCTGACGAATGCCGTCAGCATGGCTCGCGGCCTCTTACTCCGCCGCCTTCGCCGCGGCCGGCTTTTCCCATTTCAGGACCGGCGAACGGGCGGCGCGGGTCTCGTCCAGGCGCCGGATCGGGGCGTGATGCGGGGCGCTGGTGAAGCGCTCCTTGTCATTGCCCTTGGCCGCGATGGCGAGGTCGCGCAGCGTCGCGATGAACAGGTCGAGCGCCGCCTTCGATTCCGATTCGGTCGGCTCGATCAGCATGGCGCCGTGGACGACGAGCGGGAAATAAACCGTCATCGGGTGGTAGCCCTCGTCGATCATCGCCTTGGCGAAATCGAGCGTGGAGACGCCCGAGCCCTTCAGCCATTCGTCGTCGAACAACACCTCGTGCATCGACGGATGGTCCGGGAAGGGCAGCGACATCAGGTCACTGAGCCCGGCGCGGATGTAGTTCGCATTGAGAACCGCATCCTCGGAAGCCTGGCGCATGCCGTCCGAGCCATGGCTCAACATGTAGGCCAAGGCGCGGACATACATGCCCATCTGGCCGTGGAAGGCGGTCATGCGGCCGAAGGGCTGGTTGCCCGCCGGCGCCTCGCCGCGCGACTCGACCAGATGCGGCTTGCCGTTCTCGACATGGATGAAGGGCACCGGCGCGAAGGGCGCCAGACGCTCGGAGAGCACCACCGGGCCGGCACCGGGACCACCGCCGCCATGGGGCGTCGAGAAGGTCTTGTGCAGGTTGATATGCATGGCATCGACGCCGAGATCGCCCGGACGGGCTTTGCCGACGATCGCGTTGAAGTTGGCGCCGTCGCAGTAGAAATAGGCGCCGGCCTCATGCATCGCCGCTGCGATCTCGACGATCTGAGGCTCGAAGATGCCGCAGGTGTTCGGATTGGTCAGCATGATCGCGGCGATGTCCGGTCCGAGCAGTGCCTTGACGTCCTCGACCGCGACGGTGCCGTCCGGACGGGCCGGGACCGCCTTCACCGAGAAGCCGATCAGGGCTGCGGTGGCCGGGTTGGTGCCATGGGCCGATTCGGGGACGAGCACGACATTGCGGGTCGCGCCCTCACCCTTGGCGGCGATCGCAGCCTTGATCGCCATCATGCCGCAGGCCTCGCCATGGGCGCCGGCCTTCGGAGAAAGAGCCACGGCCGGCATGCCGGTCAGCGTCATCAGGTAGCGGGCGAGCTCGAGCATCAGGTCGAGCGCGCCGGGCACGGTCGAGGTCGGCTGGAGCGGATGCACGTCGGAGAAACCCGGCAGCCGCGCCACCTTCTCGTTGAGGCGGGCATTGTGCTTCATCGTGCAGGAGCCGAGCGGGAAGAGCCCGGTATCGATGCCGTAGTTCTTCTGGCTGAGGCGCACGAAGTGGCGCATCGTCTCGGGCTCGGAGAGGCCGGGCAGGCCAATCTCGCCCTGGCGGGCATGCTTGCCGAGGCGTGACTTGAAGGGCGCCGGCTTGTCGATATCGACGCCGGTCGACTCATGATGGCCGATCTCGAAGATCAGCGGCTCGACCTGCTGGAGAGCCTTGTTGCCGGTGAAGGTGAGGTGCTCTTCATGCGAGGCCTCGCCGGCCTGGGTGGGACGTCCCTGACGGTTCAACATCACAGCACCTCCACGAGCGCCGCCACGAGGGCCGCCCGATCTTCATCGGTATTCACCTCGGTCGAGGCGACGATCAGCAGGTCGTCCAGTCCGGCCCGGGGCAGGAGCCGCGAGACGGGAACGCCGGCCAGAATGCCCTTGGCGGCGAGCACCTCGACGACCTCGGCGGCGGGCTTCTTCAGCTTCACGGTGAACTCGTTGAAGAAGCTGTCGTTGAGGACGGCCACGCCCTCGACGCCCGCGAGCGCGTCGGCGAGCTTCACGGCATTGGCGTGGTTCACTTCCGCAAGACGGGCGAGGCCGGTCTGGCCCAGCAGCGTCATGTGGATGGTGAAGGCCAGCACGCAGAGGCCGGAATTGGTGCAGATGTTCGAGGTCGCCTTGTCGCGGCGGATATGCTGCTCGCGGGTCGAGAGCGTCAGCACGAAGCCGCGCTGACCGGTCGAATCGACGGTCTCGCCGCAGAGCCGGCCCGGCATCTGGCGGATATATTTGGACTTGGCGGCGAAGAGGCCGACATACGGGCCGCCGAAATTCAGGGCATTGCCGATCGACTGGCCCTCGCCGACGACGATATCGGCGTCCTGCGCACCCGGCGGCACGACGGCGCCGAGCGAGACGACCTCGGTGAAGACCGCGATCAGCAGGGCGCCATGGGCATGGGCCTTCTCGGCGATCGGCTTCAGGTCGCGCAGGTTGCCGAACACGTCCGGCGACTGGACGACGACGCAGGACGTGCTGTCGTCGATCTGGGAAAGAATATCCTCGCTGGCCGAGACGTCGGGCGTCAGGGCCACGACCTCGTCATTGGCCATCTCGGAGAGGGTCTCGACGACCGCGGTGTAATGCGGATGCAGGCCGCCGGAGAGCACCGCCTTGCGACGCCTGGTGACGCGATGCGCCATCAGCACGGCCTCGCCGGTGCCGGTCGAGCCGTCATACATAGAGGCGTTGGCGACCTCCATGCCGGTCAGGGCGGCGACCTGGGTCTGGAACTCGAAGAGATATTGCAGCGTGCCCTGCGCGATCTCGGGCTGATAGGGCGTATAGCTGGTCAGGAATTCCGAGCGCTGGATCAGGTGATCCACCGTCGCCGGGACATGGTGCTTGTAGGCTCCGGCACCAACGAAGAACGGCACAGCCGAGGCGGCGGTGTTCTTGCCGGCCATCTTGCCGAGGATGCGCTCGACCTCGAGCTCGCCCTTGGCGCGGGGCAGATCGACCGGGGCCTTCAGTAGCTTGCCGGCCGGCACGTCGCTGAACAGCGCGTCGACATCGGAGACGCCGATCCGCGCGAGCATGTCCTCGCGGTCGATATCGGTGAGCGGGAGATAGCGCATGGGGTGATTCCGTTTCGGGGTGTCATCCCGTGCGCGCTGCGGCATGGAATGCCGCTGCGCAGACACGGGATCGTGCGACGAGAAGGCGCCTCTTTCGGAAGACGGCCCCGCATCTGCGCAGTAGCACTGACGTGCCGCAGCGCGTGCGGGAAGACCGCGATCAGAGCGACTTCACGTAGTCCTGGTACTCGGCCTCGCTCATCAGCGCGTCGAGCTCGCCGGCGTCCTTGATCTTGATCTTCAGAAACCAGCCCTTGCCGGCCGGGTCCTCGTTGACGGTGCCGGGCGCGCCCTCGAGCTCGCCATTGACCTCGACGACCTCGCCGGAGACCGGGGCGTAGACTTCGGAGGCGGCCTTGACGCTCTCGACCACGGCAGCTTCGCCGCCCTTGGACAGCGCCTTGCCGACGCTCGGGAGCTCGACGAAGACGACGTCGCCGAGCTGCGACTGGGCGTAGTCGGAGATGCCGACGGTGCCGACGTCACCCTCGATGCGGATATACTCGTGGTCCTTGCTGTAACGGGTCTCGGCCATGGTTTCCTCCTGGCGTCGGTTGTCTCGAAAAGAGTTCAGCGCTTGTAGCCGTTCGGCACGAAGGGCATCGTCGCCACGACGGCCGGCAGCGGCTTGCCGCGCACGATCAGGTTGAGCTGGGTGCCCGGCGCGGAATGGGCCTTGGCGACATAACCCATGGCGCAGGGGCCGTTGAGCGTCGGGCCGAAACCGCCGGACGTCACGACGCCGATCACCTCGCCCTCGGGCGTCGCGATCTCGGTGCCCTCGCGGGCGGGAGCGCGGCCTTCCGGCTTCAAGCCGACGCGGATGCGGGAGACGCCCTCGGCCAATTCGCGCTGGACGCGCGCGGCGCCGGGGAAACCGCCTTCCTCGCGGCGGCGTTTCTGGATCGACCAGTTGAGCGCGGCCTCGATCGGCGAAGTGGTGGTGTCGATGTCATGGCCATAGAGGCACAGGCCGGCTTCGAGGCGCAGCGAATCGCGGGCGCCCAACCCGATCGGCTTGACGTTGCCGTCGAGCAGCAGCGTGTCCCAGATCTCGCCGATCCTGTTGGCGGCTGCGGAAATCTCGTAGCCGTCCTCGCCGGTATAGCCTGAGCGGCTGACATTCGCCTTGATTCCCGCGACCTTCATGGTGCGCGAGGACATGAAGCCCATCTCGGCAGCTTCCGGCGCGATGGCGGCCAGCGCCGCTTCGGCACCCGGGCCCTGCAGCGCGATCAGGCCGCGATGCTCGGCCTTGACCAGCCTCACATTGGCCGGCAGGCGAGTCTCGATATGGGCGTAGTCGGCGTCCTTGCAGGCTGCGTTGACGACAAGATAGAGCGCGCCGTCCTCGTCGGGATCGATCGAGCGCGTGATCATCAAGTCGTCGAGGATGCCGCCTTCCTCGTTGAGGAGCTGCGAATAGCGCTGCTTGCCGGGGGCGAGATTGACGATATCGGCGGGAATCAGCGCTTCCAGCGCCTTCGCCGTCGTCTCGTGATCGGGGCCGATCAGGAAGCACTGGCCCATATGCGAGACGTCGAAGAGCCCGGCCTTCTCGCGCGTCCAGTTATGCTCGGTGAGGATGCCCGCCGGATACTGCACCGGCATGTCGTAGCCGGCGAAGGGCACCATGCGGGCGCCGAGCGCGACGTGGCGCGCATGCAGCGGTGTCTTCAGCGGCGCAGCCGCGCCAGCGGTATCGGTATTGGCCTCGGCAGCCATGGCGTGCCCCTCCCAGAGTCAAGCGCAAGCCCCGGACGATAGTGTCCGGAACGCGCCCCCTCTGTCTCGGCACCTGAGAGATTTCCCCGCCCGACCCATAAGATCGCACGAGTTACACCCGTCGGTGGGCGGGCATCGCTGCCCGCCGCTTTCCAGAGCGCCAAATCCCCAGCGGCCCTTTTGCCTGAGCGTTTCCGGGGCGGTTGCGCCTTCGGCGCCGGGCTCGAAGCCCGGTCTCTCCCGCGGGGATATGCGGCTAGGGCACAGATACAAGACGCGCCGACCGAGTCAATCGGCGCGCCATTGTCTTTCACGGCAAAGCAGCTTTGTCAGCGACGCCGGCGTGCCGGCGCTGCAGGCCCGCCGCCACCCAGACTGACGAAGATCTCGACATCGCCCTGGCCGGCCGGCACCAGAATGCCGTCCTCGATATGGGTGAAGTCGGCGCCGCTCTGGCCGGACGGAATCGCCGCGCCGACACGCGCGCTGCGCTTGCCGATGACCTTGTTGGCGCGCGTCACGGTGGTGGTCAGGGTCGCGCCGTAATTGCCGGGGCTGCCAGCCGGGCCGAGCAGCACCCTGCCCTCGACGCCGACCTTGAGAGCGAAGGCACCGTTGCCCGTCGCCGTACACTGGCGCGCGACATTGGCGATCGAGATCTGGTAGCGCAGGCCGCTCGAATCCTGCCCGGATTGAGCGCGGATCGCGGCGCCGCCATCGGCAATGATGACGTCGGGGCAGACCAGAGTCCCATCCTCGTCGTCCTTCGGCAACTGATCGGCCGGCGGCGGCGTAGCGGACTGGAACATGATGACGTTGAGCGCGGTGTTGCCCGCGGAAGAGGACGAGCCCGAACCGCAGCCGGCAAGACCGAGGCACAGCAGCGGCAAGGCGAGCCAGCGGCCCTGGCGAAGAGTTTGATCGATCACGGCAGCGCCTCCACGCCCGGGCCGAAGCCATTGAGGGAGACGGGCACGCCCACCCCCTCTTCCGGCGTCTGGAATACGATGAAAGTCGCGCTCTTTCCGCCCTTGAGCTGGCCGAGCAGGGTATCGTCCATGACGACCTCGGCGACGCAACCGGTGGTCAGGCAGCGCACGAAGCCGGCGCGGCCGATATCCTTGTCGTCGATCTTGAGGCCGAGGCCCGAAGGCAGCAGCACGCCGAGCGGGGCGACGACGCGCAGGAGCCGGCTCTTCTGGTCCGCCGTCTTCAGCACGATGACGAGCAGCGTCAGATTCGGCCGATCCTCGGCCGCGACGTTCTGCACGAGCGCGCATTGCTCGGCCTTCGCGCCGGGCGGCACCTCACAGCGCATCTGCCAGTCGCCATGTGTGGAGCGCACCGCGCCCTGCGCGAAAGCGGAGCCGGCGGCGAGGCTCGTCCCCATGAGCGCCAGCGCCAGCGCGCCCAGCGCTCCGATGATCCTCATCATCCCTGCCATCCCTTACAAACCGGACCTTGAACCGCAGCAGAAGCGCAGAATTCGGGCAAAACGCCGACCGCGCCAGAGAATCCCGCCGCTCCTCAACATAAAATGCGTTCGGACCATGCAGGGTGGGTCCTGTCAAGGCAGCACAGCCGTTCGCAGCCGACTTCAAGGCCTCGTGCGATTATGCCGCATGGTGGATGGGGGCAGTCTTCATTGCCCCTCTGGCGCAAGCGTGATCTTTGATTTATCGCAATCTCGAAGAATGAGGCGACTTCGCGGTCGCCCCTTCATGCGTGGGGCAAGGCCGGTCGGTTCCCATGCAGGTTGATTGAGGAGCATGTCGGATCGATGCGATTTCTGAGCAGGACTTTTGCAACAGCGGCCGCCACGGCCCTTGCCGTCGGCGCGCTGGCGACCGTCCCGGCGATCGCCGGCACCGGCATGCCCTCCCCCTGGCAGATGAACCTGCAGGGCGCGGTGACCCCGGTCGCCGAGTTCATCCACTGGTTCCATGACTGGCTGAACGTCATCATCACCATCGTCACGCTCTTCGTGCTCGGGCTGATGATCTATGTCGTCTTCCGCTTCAACGAGAAGGCGAACCCGGTCCCGTCGAAGACCACGCACAACGCCCTGCTCGAAGTATGCTGGACGGTGATCCCGGTCCTCATCCTCGTCGTCATCGCGATCCCATCCTTCCGCCTGCTCAAGCTGCAGCTCGAGGTGCCGCAGGCCGACATGACCCTGAAGGTCACCGGCAACCAGTGGCGCTGGACCTACGAGTACCCGAAGGAGAACGGCGGCTTCACCTTCGATTCGCTGATGCTGAACGAAGAGGACCGCGCCAAGGCGATCGCCAGCAAGCGCATCGCCGAGGCCGAGGCGCCGCGCCTGCTCGCCGTCGACAACGAGGCCGTCGTCCCGATCGGCAAGATCGTCCGCGTCCAGGTCACCGCCTCCGACGTCATCCACAAGTTCACGGTTCCGTCCTTCGGCATCAAGATCGACGCCATTCCCGGTCGCCTGAACGAAACCTGGTTCAAGGCCGAGCGCGAAGGCATCTATTACGGCCAGTGCTCGTTCATCTGCGGCCAGGACCACTCCTACATGCCGATCGCCGTCCGCGTCGTCAGCCAGGAGCGCTATGCCGCCTGGCTCGCGGAAGCGAAGCAGAAATTCGCCAATGCCGAAGACGCGGGCAGCAAGTTCGCTGCCGCGTCCAAGTAAGTCGCCGAGGAGAAGAAAGATGGCAACAGCGGCTCACGCCCACGGCCATGACGAGGCCCATCACGCCAATCCGACCGGATGGCGCCGGTGGCTCCTGTCGACCAACCACAAGGACATCGGCACGCTCTACCTGATCTTCTCGATCATGGCGGGGCTGGTCGGCGGCTTCCTCTCGATCATGATGCGCATCGAGCTGCAGCAGCCCGGCCTGCAGATCTTCGCCAACGGCCAGAGCTACAACGTCTTCGTCACCGGCCACGGCCTGATCATGATCTTCTTCATGGTCATGCCCGCGGTCATCGGCGGCTTCGGCAACTGGTTCGTGCCGCTGATGATCGGCGCGCCGGACATGGCCTTCCCGCGCATGAACAACATCTCGTTCTGGCTGACGGTCGCCGCCTTCATCCTGATGATCATCTCGATGTTCGTCGAAGGTGCGCCGGGCGCCAAGGGCGTCGGCACGGGCTGGACGATCTATCCGCCGTTCTCCACGACCGGCCACCCCGGCCCGTCCGTCGACTTCGGCATCCTGTCGCTGCACCTTGCCGGTGCGGCCTCGATCCTGGGCGCGATCAACTTCATCACCACGATCCTGAACATGCGCGCGCCGGGCATGACCATGCACCGCATGCCGCTGTTCGCCTGGGGCGTGCTGGTCACCGCCTTCCTGCTGCTGCTGTCGCTGCCGGTCCTCGCCGGCGCGATCACCATGCTGCTGACCGACCGCAATTTCGGCACGACCTTCTATGACCCGGCCGGTGGCGGCGACCCGATCCTGTACCAGCACCTGTTCTGGTTCTTCGGCCACCCCGAAGTGTACATCATGATCCTGCCGGCCTTCGGCATCGTCAGCCACATCATCTCGACCTTCTCGAAGAAGCCTATTTTCGGCTATCTCGGCATGGCCTACGCCATGGTCGCGATCGGCGTCGTCGGCTTCATCGTGTGGGCGCACCACATGTACACCGCCGGCCTGTCGCTCAACACGCAGCGCTATTTCGTGTTCGCGACGATGGTCATCGCAGTGCCGACCGGCATCAAGATCTTCTCCTGGATCGCGACGATGTGGGGCGGCTCGATCCGCTTCACCGCGCCGATGGTCTGGGCGATGGGCTTCATCTTCCTGTTCACCGTCGGTGGCGTCACCGGCGTCGTGCTGGCCAATGCCGGCGTCGACCGCTCGCTGCACGCGACCTACTACGTCGTCGCCCACTTCCACTACGTGCTGTCGCTCGGCGCCGTGTTCGGCATCTTCGCGGGCTTCTACTACTGGTTCCCGAAGATGAGCGGCTACGTGATCCCGGACTGGATCGGCCGCCTGCACTTCTGGGTCGCCTTCGTCGGCGCGAACCTGCTGTTCTTCCCGCAGCACTTCCTCGGGCTCGCCGGCATGCCGCGTCACTATGTCGACTATCCCGATGCCTTCGCCGGCTGGCAATTCTGGTCGTCGATCGGCTCCTACATCTTCGCCTTCGGCCTGCTGATCTTCTTCTACGGCGTCATCGTCGCCTTCACGAAGAAGGAGCTCGCCGGCGACAATCCGTGGGGCGAAGGTGCGACGACTCTGGAGTGGACCCTGTCCTCGCCGCCGCCGTTCCACCAGTTCGAGACGCTGCCGCGCATCACCGGCTCGGACCACTGATACTTCGATCATCGCGCGTCGATGGACGCGCGATGATCTCGCTAGTTGCTGAAGCATCTGATTTTTCCGAAAAGTGGGTTCCACTTTTCGGTCTTGAGGCGGCGAGCCTCGATGGCCCGCCGCCGCCCTTCCCCCGAGCGCCCCGATGGGCGTTCCGGAGACGGGCGGCACATCCGGCCGCGAATACCCTGCGCCCATGGGCGCCGTTCACAAGAGTACGAAGACGATTGGACTGATGTCTGCTGCGTTCGAGACCCGCACCGAGAGCCTGACAGCCTCCTCCGGCGAAGCGCGCGATTTCTTCGCGCTGCTGAAGCCGCGCGTGATGTCGCTGGTCATCGTGACGGCACTGACCGGCATGGCGACCGCACCGGGTTCGGTGCATCCCGTCCTGGGCCTCGCCGCACTGCTGGCGATCGCCGTCGGTGCCGGCGCGTCCGGCTGCCTCAACATGTGGTACGACGCCGATATCGACGCGCTGATGAGCCGCACCGCCAAGCGCCCGATCCCGTCGGGCCGCGTGCTGCCTTCGGAGGCACTGGCCTTCGGGCTGACGCTCTCGATCGGTTCGGTTCTGGTGCTCGGTCTCGTCGCGAACGCGCTGGCGGCTGCGATGCTCGCCTTCACCATCTTCTTCTACGCCGTCGTCTATTCGATGTGGCTGAAGCGCTGGACGCCGCAGAACATCGTGATCGGCGGCGCCGCCGGCGCCTTCCCGCCGATGATCGGCGAGGCCGTCGTGACCGGCGATTTCGGCTGGCACTCCATCGTGCTGTGCGCGATCATCTTCCTGTGGACCCCGCCGCATTTCTGGGCGTTGGCGCTGGTGAAATCCGGCGACTATGCCCGCGCGGGCATCCCGATGATGCCGAATGTCGCCGGCCCCACTGCTACCCGCCGGCAGATCGTGTTCTATTCGCTGATCATGGCGCCGGTCGCGGTCCTGCCCGCGCTGATGGGCTTCGGCGGCCTGCTCTATCTCGCCGTATCGGTCTCGACCGGCCTCGTCATGATCGGCCTGTCGATCCAGGTCTGGCTGCGGACCGAAGGACCGGCCGCGACCAAGGCCTGCTGGTCGCTGTTCGGCTTCTCGATCCTCTACCTGTTCCTGCTGTTCGCCGTGCTGATCGTCGAGAATGGCTTCGGGTTGATGTGGGCTCTGCCGAAGGTGCTGGGATGAGCGACCAGAATCCGCGGCAGACCTCGTCCATCCCGTTCTCGCCCGAGGACATGGCGCGCCGCCGCCGCCGCTCGATAGCGCTGGCGCTGGTGCTCGGTGGGCTCGTGATCTTCTTCTTCGTGGTGACGCTGGTGAAGACCGGCCCCGCGATCCTGAACCGGCCGCTGTGATGACGACGCCTGTCCCGCAATCACGCAAAGTCAATCCGGCCCGCACCGCGCTGATCTGCGCCGGCGTCGCCTTCGGCATGCTCGGCGTGTCCTTCGCGGCGGTGCCGCTCTACAACCTGTTCTGCAAGGTCACCGGCTTCGGCGGCACGCCGATGACCGGAACGGCCGGGGCCGACAAGATCATCGACCGAACGATCGCGGTGCGCTTCGACGCCAATGTCGCGCCCGGGCTCGGCTGGAAATTCGAGGCGGAAAGCCCGGAGATCAAGGCCAGGGTCGGCGAGACCCAGACGGTGTTCTACAAGATGACGAATCGCTCGGACCGCACGGTCACGGGCATCGCGAGCTACAATGTCGCTCCCGAGAAGAGCGCCGCGTACTTCGTCAAGATCCAGTGCTTCTGCTTCACCGAGCACACGCTGAAGCCCGGCGAGAGCTTCACGGCGCCTGTGGTATTCTATATCGACCCCGAAATCGCCCAAAACCGCGAGCTCGACGGGGTTCACGCGATTACGCTGTCCTACACCTATTTCGCCTCCAAGTCGGGCCAGCCCGTCGCGGAGGACAAGGGCGACCCCGTCAAGGGTGACGCGGGCAATTCGAAACTGTAGAACCACGCTAGATCAAAAGCGCGGACAAGACGCCGTACGCGGAGACTGAACACGATGGCCGGGGCCCATACGAAGCACCACGACTACCACCTCGTCGATCCGAGCCCGTGGCCGCTCGTCGGCGCGGCCAGCGCGACGATCATGGCGATCGGCGCGGTGATGTGGATGAAGGCGCTGCCGGTCGGCGGCATGCATATCGGCCCGCTGGTCTTCGGCGTCGGCCTGCTCGGCGTGCTCTACACCATGCTCGCCTGGTGGATGGACGTGATTCGCGAGGCCGAACGCGAGGGCCATCACACCCGCGTCGTCCAGATCCATCACCGCTACGGCATGATCATGTTCATCGCCTCCGAGGTGATGTTCTTCGTCGCCTGGTTCTGGGCCTATTTCGACGCCAGCCTGTTCTCCGGCGAGCAGATCAACTATCTCCGCTACGATTTCACCGGTGGTAGCTGGCCACCGAAGGGCATCGAGACCTTCGATCCCTGGCATCTGCCGCTGCTCAACACGCTGATCCTGCTGACCTCGGGCACGACCGTGACCTGGGCGCACTACGCGCTGCTCAACAACGATCGCGCCGGCCTGAAGCAAGCACTGTGGCTGACCGTCATCCTCGGCGTGCTGTTCACGATCACGCAGGGCTACGAGTACGTCCACGCCACCTTCGCCTTCAAGGGCAACATCTACGGCGCCACCTTCTTCATGGCGACGGGCTTCCACGGCTTCCACGTCATTATCGGCACGATCTTCCTGGCGATCTGCCTGTACCGGGCCTATCTCGGCCACTTCAAGCCGGAGCAGCATCTCGGCTTCGAGTTCGCCGCCTGGTACTGGCATTTCGTCGACGTGGTCTGGCTGTTCCTGTTCGCCGCGATCTATGTCTGGGGCGGCGGCGTGCCGGCCGCCTGATCCCGCACCCGCCACCGCGTCTCGCGGTCAATCTCAGAAAGGCGGCCGCAGGCCGCCTTTCCTACTTGTACCCTTTGATTTCGCATCGGCTTTTCCGAAGACCGCATTCCACGTTTCGGGCCTATGCTCTGGGAGGCTGCGATGGCCGTTCCTGAAACTACCCTCCCCTCTCCCTATTCGACAGGGCTCGCAGGACGCTGCCCGCGCTGCGGCGAGGGGGCCCTGTTCGACGGCTTCCTCAAGCTAAGGCCGAGCTGCAATGCCTGCGGGCTCGACTACAAATTCGCCGACTCGGCCGATGGCCCGGCCGTTTTCATCATGCTGATCGCCGGATTCGTCGTGCTGGGCGCGGCGCTCTATGTCGAAATCGCCTACGAGCCGCCGATCTGGCTGCATCTCATGATCTGGCTGCCGCTCGCCGTCGTGCTCTGCCTAGGCCTGCTCCGGCCGATGAAGGGTCTGGCGGTTGCGCTGCAATTTGCCCACAAGGCCGAAGAAGGCATTCGCGCACCGTGACCGCCGTGTCGACCCCCGCCCCCCGCAAGCCCGGCCTGCTGCTGCCGACGCTGCTGACCATCGTCGCCACCCTGGTGCTGTGCATGCTCGGGGCGTGGCAGCTCGAGCGCATGGGCACGAAGCACGCCTATATCGAGCGCCTGCAGCGGGAGGCTGCGGGGACTCCGGCGCCGATGCCGCCGCGCGCCGACTGGACGAAGCTCGACCCGGCCGCCCTCGACCTGACCCATGTCGCCGCCAGGGGCAGCTATATCGACGACCGCATCGCCGGGGTGCGCACGACCATCGCCGCCGGACCGCCCGGCAGCCGGCAGCTCTCCGGATTCGGGCGCTGGATCTTCCAGGCGTTCAAGCTGGAGGATGGCGGCATCGTTCTGGTCAATCGCGGCTTCGTGCCGGAAGGCCGGCTCGGCCAGATCGGGCCGGCCAGCGGCCCCGATACCATCACAGGCTTCCTGCGGGCGCCGGAAGCCCGCAACAGCTTCACGCCACAGGACCTGCCGGCGATCCGCGAGTTCTACACGCGCGATCCCGCCGCGATCGCAGCCTCGCTCGGCCAGCCGCCGGCGCCATTCTACCTGGAAGCGGCCCGCGATGGCGACGGCATGACCCCACCGGCCGGCGTCGATGTGCGCGAACTGATCGGACGGATTCCTAACAACCACCTGCAATATGCGCTGACCTGGTTCGGGCTGGCGCTGACATTGCTCGGGGTGTTCGCGGCCTGGGTCTGGCAGACCCGCAGGAACACGACGACAGGCTGACCGCGCAACGGTTTTGCCGAATGCGCCGGAGGGGCCTATAGCATCAGGCTGAGATCACCGAGGCCAAGATCGTGCTGCATGTTTCCACCCGGGGTGAAGCCCCGGCGCTGAGCTTTTCCGACGCATTGCTGACCGGGCTCGCCCGCGACGGCGGACTTTACCTGCCGCAGAGCTGGCCCAAACTCTCCGCCACGGAGATCGCCGGTTTCGCAGGGAAACCCTATACGGCGGTGGCCGAGCGCGTGCTTGGTGCGCTGAGCGATGGCGACATCGAGAGCGGCGCGCTTTCCGGCATGATCCAGCAGGCCTATGCCGGCTTCCGTCATCCGGCCGTCTGCCCGCTGACGCAGATCGGCGACAATCTCTTCGTGCTGGAGCTGTTCCACGGCCCGACGCTCGCCTTCAAGGACGTGGCGATGCAGTTGCTCGGGCGCCTGATGGACCATGTGCTCGGCCAGCGTGGCCGGCGCGCCACCATCGTCGGCGCAACCTCGGGCGACACGGGCGGCGCGGCGATCGACGCATTCAAAGGGCTGAAGAGCGTCGACGTCTTCATCCTCTACCCGCAGGGCCGCGTCTCGGATGTGCAGCGCCGGCAGATGACCACGGTCGATGCCGACAACGTCCATGCCATCGCGGTCGAGGGCACCTTCGACGACTGCCAGAACCTCGTGAAGGCAATGTTCAACCATCACGCCTTCCGCGACGAGATTGGCTTGTCGGGCGTCAATTCGATCAACTGGGCGCGCATCGCCGCGCAGGTCGTCTATTATTTCACGGCGGCCGTCTCGCTGGGCGGGCCGGGTCGCAAGGTCTCCTTCACGGTCCCGACCGGCAATTTCGGCGATATCCTCGCCGGCTGGGTCGCCAAGCAGATGGGCCTGCCGATCGAACGGCTGGGCATCGCGACGAACAGCAACGACATCCTGGCGCGCACGCTGGAGACGGGCGCCTATGAGATGCGCGGCGTCCAGGCGACGACCTCGCCATCGATGGACATCCAGATCTCCTCGAATTTCGAGCGCCTGCTGTTCGAGGCGCATGGCCGAGACGGCGCTGCCGTGCGCCGGCTGATGCAGTCCTTGCAGCAATCCGGTCGCTTCGAGATCGCGGGCGAAGCGCTCCAGCGCATCCGCAATGAGTTCGACGCGGCCTCTCAAAGCGAAGGCGAGATCGCCAGCGAGATCAGGAAGAGCTGGACCGAGGCCGGCTATCTGCTCGATCCGCATACCGCGATCGGCGTTGGCGCGGCGCGCCAGGCGCTGAAGCGCGACCCGGCCACGCCGATGATCGTGCTCGGCACGGCCCATCCCGCGAAGTTCCCGGCGGCAGTGAAGGCGGCGAGCGGGGTCGAGCCGGCGCTTCCCGCCCATCTCGCCGACCTGATGGAGCGCAAGGAGCGCGTGACGCTGCTGCCGAACGATCTCGGCAAGATCGAGGCCTTCGTGCGCAAGCATGCGCGGGCCGTGCGCGGGGCGGCAGCGTGAGCGCGACCCCGCCGGTCGAGGAGCATGAGTTGGCCGCGCCTGCCCGGGCCGAGGGTCGACACGACCCCGATGTTGCGCTGACCGCCCTGCCCTCGGGCCTGCGGGTCGTCTCGCAGCGCATGGACCATGCCGCGACCGTCTCGCTCGGCATCTGGATCGGCGCTGGCGCGCGCGACGAATTGCCGAACGAGCATGGCCTCGCGCATCTGCTCGAGCACATGGCGTTCAAGGGCACGGCGCGGCGCAGCGCCCTCCAGATCGCCGAAGAGATCGAGAGCGTCGGCGGCGATCTCAATGCCGCAACCTCCGTCGAGTACACCTGCTACACCGCCCGCGTGCTCGGCTCGGATCTCGGCCTCGCCGTCGATATCCTCGCCGACATCATCACCTCGCCGTCCCTGACGGAGGAGGAGCTGAAGCGCGAGAAGGGTGTGATCCTGCAGGAGATCTCGGCCGTTCAGGATACGCCGGACGATCTCGTCTATGACCGCTTCCTGCAGGCCGCCTTCCCTGACCAGCCGATCGGCCGACCGATCCTGGGCACAGCCAAGACGGTGAAGGGCTTCACGCCCGATGCGATCCGCGCCTATCTCGCCCGCAACTACCATGCCGGCAACATGGTGCTCGCGGCTTCAGGCGCCGTCGACCATGACGAGCTCGTGGCGCTGGCCAGGGAGCATCTGTCGAATCTGCCCCCGATACCCGCCACACCGCTCCCCCGCGAGGGCGGTGAATATCGCGGCGGCGAAGCCCGCATCGGCAGCGACGAGGAACAGGTCCATCTCGTGCTCGGCCTGCCCGGCCTGCCGTTCAAGGGCGGCCAGCATTACGCGCTGCAGATCTTCGCCTCGGTTCTCGGCGGCGGCCTGTCGTCGCGCCTGTTCCAGGAGGTGCGCGAGCAGCGCGGCCTCGCTTATGCGATCGACGCTTTCCACTGGCCCTTCTCCGATTGCGGCGTCTTCGGCATCGGGGCCGGCACGGCGCCGGAGGATGCGGGCGAACTGATCGAGGTCGCACTCGGCTGCCTGCGCCAGGCTGCGGAGGATGTGAGCGAAGCGGAAGTCGCCCGCGCCCGCGCCCAGATGAAGGTCGGGCTGCTGGCGTCGCTCGAAAGCCCCGGCGGCAAGCTGGAGCAGATGGCGCGGCAGGTGCTGCTGTTCAATCGGGCGATCCCTCGCGAGGAACTGGCCGCCCGGCTCGATGCGGTGACGCTCGACGACGTGCGCGCCGCCGGCCGCTCGCTGCTCGGGCACCAGCCGACGATCGCGGCGGTGGGCCCGACCCATGGGCTGCCGCCGGCCAAGCGCCTGCGCCACGCGGCCCGGGCGGCGGACTGACCGGCGATGGCGCTCTTCCGTTTCCCGAGCGAGCCGCCGAGCCGCCCGCTGATCCGGACGCCGAATCTCTATCTGCGCTCACCCCAGGCCAGCGACCATACGGCCTGGGCCGTGCTGCGCATGGAAAGCCGCGAGTTCCTGACGCCCTGGGAGCCGACCTGGAACGAGGACGACCTGACCCGCACCTCGTTCCGCCTGCGTGCCAAGCGCGCCGCCCGCGAGATCTCGACCGACGAGGCCTATTCGCTCTTCATCTTCGAGACGGGCACGGAAACCCTGATCGGCGGCCTCACCCTCGGGCTGATCCGGCGCGGCGTCGCGCAGGCCTGCACGCTCGGCTACTGGATGGGTCGGCGCCATGCCGGCAAGGGCCATATGACGGAGGCCGTGCGCGGCGCCGTGCGCTTCGCCTTCTCCGATCTCGCCCTGCACCGCGTCGAGGCCGCCTGCCTGCCCAACAACGAGCCGTCGCGGCGCCTGCTGGAGCGTGTCGGCTTCCAGCATGAGGGGCTGGCGCGGGCCTATCTCAAGATCAACGGCAACTGGGCCGATCACCTGCTCTATGCCGCGCTTTCCACCGACAGCTTGCCAGGAAACAGGCCGTGACTGCGGCGGTTGATCACAGGCCCGCTCCGCCTTGCCCTTGCCATGAGCGGCCGATAGGGCTTTTCGTTAAACTTCGAATGATCGCTTCCCGCCTGATAGCCGAGCACAGCTTGTCCATTTCCGAGCGCATCTTCCGGGTCGGCCTCGCCCTGGCCGGCCTTGTCCTGTGGTTCTGCGCGGCCGCCCTCCCGGCCCAGGCCGTCGAGCCGGTACGCGTCCCAGTCGACGCACCCGTCATCGACCTGACCAATGTCGTCGAGCGCAACAAGTCGGACGGCGACGTCATCCAGATCTCGACCGCGCCGGGGCCGGACGGCATCGTCAGGCGCATCGCCGTCAAGGCGCGTGAGGCCGGAGCACGCCCGGACTGGATCGTCTTCGCGCTCACCAATGATTCCGACGAGCAGATCGACCGTTTGCTGGTCGCGCCCTTCCACCGGCTGATCGGCTCCGGCGTGATCTGGCCCGATCTCGGCGACAAGCGCATCGAGGCGGTGACGGCGAGCCAAGGCCTCGCGCCCGACCGCGAAGCCAGCCCCGATGCCGACGTCTTCCTGATCACGCTCGACCCCGGCACGACCGTAACCTTCGTCGCCGAGCTCAAGTCGCCGAACCTGCCGCAGCTCTACCTCTACGAATCCGAAGCCTATCGGCAAAAGACCAACGGCCTGACGCTCTACAAGGGCATCATCATCGGCATCGCCGGCCTGCTGGCGCTCTTCCTGACCATTATCTTCGTGGTCAAGGGCGCGGTGATCTTCCCGGCCGCCGCGGCGCTCGCCTGGGCGGTGCTGGCCTATGCCGGCCTCGATTTCGGCTTCTTCCAGCGACTGTTCCCGCTGACGCCCGCGATCGAGCGAATCTACCGGGCCGGCGCCGAGGTCGTGCTCGCCGCGACGCTGCTCGTCTTCCTCTTCGCCTATCTCAACCTGTCGCGCTGGCATGTGCGCTACGGCCATGTCACCGCGCTCTGGATCCTCGGCCTCGCCGGGCTGATCGGGCTTGCGGTCTTCGACGCGCCGATGGCATCCGGCATCGCTCGCATCTCGATCGCGGCGGTCGCGGCGATCGGCTTCATCCTCGTCGTGCATCTCGCCACGCATGGCTACGAGCGCGCGGTGATGCTGATCCCGACCTGGTTCCTGCTCGCCGTCTGGGTCACCGCCGCGAGCTTCACCGTGACCGGGCAGTTCCAGCGCGATCTGGTCGCGCCTGCCCTGCTCGGCGGCCTTGTCCTGATCGTGCTGCTGATCGGCTTCACCGTGATCCAGCATGCCTTCGCGGGCGGTGCGATCTCGCAGGGGCTGGTCTCGGATACGGAGCGCCGGGCGCTCGCGCTGTCGGGCTCGGGCGATCTCGTCTTCGACTGGGATGTCTCTTCCGACAAGGTCTTCGTCTCCCCGCAGATCGAGACGCTGCTCGGCCTGCCCAAAGGCTCGCTCGAAGGCTCGGCCGCGCGTTGGCTGGAGCACATGCATGTCGCCGACCGCGATCGCTATCGCGTCACGCTCGATGCCGTGCTGGAGCAGCGCCGCGGCAAGCTCAATCTCGACCTGCGCCTGCGCGCCGCCAGCGGCGCCTATCACTGGATCAACGTCAAGGCGCGTCCGGTGATCGGCTCGGACGGCGAAGTCATCCGCGTCATCGGCACGCTCGCCGACGTCACCGAGCAGCGCACCGCGCAGGAGCGCCTGCTGCACGACGCCGTCCACGACAACCTGACCGGCCTGCCCAATCGCAAGCTGTTCCAGGACCGGCTCGGCGCGATCTTCGGCTTCACCCGCGCCGACGACAATATCCGCCCGACCGTGCTCGTCATCGATGTCGACCGCTTCAAGCAGGTCAACGAATCGGTCGGCTTCTCGGCCGGCGATTCGATCCTGCTGACGCTGGCGCGGCGCCTGGGACGCCTGCTCAGGGCACAGGACACGCTCGCCCGCATCGGCGGCGACACCTTCGCGATGATCCTCGTCTCCGAGCGCGACCCCGAGCGCATCCTGGCGCTGGCCGAGCTGGTGCGCCGCGCCGTCTCGACGCCGATCACCTATGCCGAGCGCGAGATCGTGCTGACGCCCTCGATCGGGCTCGCCCTGTTCGACCCGGCGCCGGCCTCGCGCAAGGAAGACGCGCTGAAGAATGCCGAGCTCGCCATGGCCCATGCCAAGCGCCAGGGCGGCAACAAGATCGAGGTCTTCGTGCCGGCGATGCGGACCGACCGCAACGACCGCCTCGCTCTTGAAAGCGACCTGCGCCGCGCGATCGAGCGCAACGAGATTCAGGTCATGTACCAGCCGATCGTCCGGCTGGAGGACCGCACCATCGCCGGCTTCGAGGCGCTGGTGCGCTGGGACCATCCGCGCGAAGGCCGCCTGATGCCGCAGGACTTCCTCGCCATCGCCGAGGAGACCGGGCTGATCGTCGATCTCGGCGTCTATGTCATGGACAAGACGGCACGCGAGCTGGAGGCTTGGCAGGCAGCGCTGGAAGTCGACCCGCCGATCTTCGCCAGCGTCAACGTCTCCAGCCGGCAATTGCTGCGCCACGACCTGCTGCACGACGTGAAGACCGTGCTCGGGCGCCGGCGCGTGCTGCCGGGCACGCTCAAGCTCGAGATCACTGAGAGCCTCGTGATGGAGAACCCGGAATATGCCGCGCAGATGCTGCAGCGCATCCGCGATCTCGGCGCCGGCCTTTCGCTCGACGATTTCGGCACGGGCTATTCGTCGCTGTCCTATCTGCAGCGCTTCCCGTTCGATACGATCAAGATCGACCAGAGCTTCGTGCGCCAGATGGGCAATGGCCGCCCGCCGGTGATCCTGCGTTCGATCGTGCAGCTCGCTGCCGACCTCCACATGGATGTCGTCGCCGAGGGCGCGGAGAGCGAGTCGGATGCGATCGAGCTCTACCAGCTCGGCTGCCAGTACGCGCAGGGCTACATCTTCGGCCAGCCGATGACGGCGGCGGAAGCGCGGCGCCTGATGGGCGCAGCGGCGGCGGCGACGACCGAGGCGGCTTAGACAACCGATCGCTGAGTTTCGAGCACGAGCTTTGTCATTCCGGGGCGCCCGCAGGCGTGAACCCGGAATGACAATAGGACAGTTCCTCAGGCGTGCCCCGCCTCGCGCGACAGGAAGGCCGGGTCGATGCCGATCTTGCCGAGCGCGCGCTGGTACTTGGTCTCGACGCCGTCATCGAAGAGCAGTTCGGGATCGGCGGCGCAATGCAGCCATCCATTCGACTGGATCTCGGCCTCCAACTGCCCTGCGGCCCAGCCGGCATAGCCCAACGCCAGCACGGCACTCTCCGGCCCTTCACCGGTGGCGATGGCGCGCAGGATATCCAGAGTCGCCGTCAGGCAGATGCCCTCATCGATCGGCAGGGTCGCCGATTCCAGGAAAAAATCGGCGGTATGCAGGACGAAGCCGCGCTTGGTCTCGACCGGGCCGCCGCGCAGCACCTGCATTCGCTCGGCCCGGCTCGGCAGGCGGATCACCTCCTCGGAGGGAATCACGTCGAGCTGGACCAGCAGCTCCGGGAACTTCGTGTCGCCCGCCGGCTTGTTGACGATGATGCCCATCGCCCCATCCTCGGAATGGGCGCAGACATAGACGACGCTGCGGCTGAAGCGTGTATCGGCCATGCCCGGCATCGCGATCAGGCATTGCCCATCGAGATAGCTGCGGCCGCCGGCGCGCGATTGTGAGCCGATTTTCATGATGCCATGCTAGAGGCTGTCGGGGAGGGTCGGCAAGGCTTGGCTGAAGTCGCCCTCTCTGCAGCGCGCTCACGCTCCGCCACCAGGCCATGCGGATCACATTCGCGTGCGGCGACACGGCCGTGGCGGCCCGAACCGTCGTCACCGCGATTGTGCCCCATTCCTGCGCGAGGTTGGCGACATGTCGCACAGGTGCCGCCCGGCGGAGCAAGACAGGTTTTGTTCGCTTTTCAGGCTCGCAATCGCTAAAGGCTGGGCCGTGAACCGCATTCTTCCCTTGCTGGCCCTGCTGCCGCTGACGCTCGGCCCCGCCGCCCGCGCGCAGGAAGCGGCAAACGAGGCCGCCACCTCGCCGTGGTCGTCTAGCGAGCATGCCAGGTTGCGCTTGATCGCCGGGCCGACCACCGCGACGGGCAAGCAGCGCGTCGGCGTCGAGATCGTGATGTCGCCGGGCTACAAGACCTATTGGCGCAGCCCCGGCCAGTTCGGCGTGCCGCCGGCCTTCGACTGGTCGGGCTCGACCAATATCGGCGGGCTCGACGTGCGCTGGCCGGTGCCGGAGCGCTTCCAGGATTCGGCCGGCTATTCCATCGGCTATGTCGGCGAGGTCGTGATCCCGATCTCCGTCCAGCCTGTCGATCCGTCGCGGCCCGTCTTGGTCGTGCTGAAACTCGACTATGCCGTCTGCGAGAAGATCTGCATTCCCGCCAAGGGCGAGGCGAGCCTGTGGCTCGAACCCGGCGTGACCACGGTGACCTCGCCGCGCCTCGAAGACTACGAGGCGCGCGTGCCGGTCTCCGCCAAGCCCGGCGCGCACAAGGAGAAGATCGCGATCGTCGAGGCTGGCCCCGACGACAGCGTGGTCGATCCGGGCCTGCGCCTCATCCTGCAGCCACCGCCGGAAGGCCGGATCGAGGATATCTTCGTCGAGGGCTCGGGCATGTGGTCCTTCGGCAGGTCGCGGCTGACGCCGCAGGCAGACGGAACGGTCCTCGCCCAGATCCGCATCGACGAGCGGCCGAAGGGTGCGGCCGGCCCGATCCCGCTGATCTTCACGGTGCGCGGCAGGCCGCGGCCAATCGAGACACGACTGGAACTCGACATCCCCGCCGGCAAGCCCTAATCCGTCAGGCCGGGCGGCCCGGTTGGCCGCAGGCTTCACGGAGAGACAGGCTCATGACCATCAAAGTGGGTGACAAGCTTCCCCAGGCGACGTTCCGCGTCATGACCGCCGACGGCCCGGCCGCGCGCACGACCGACGACCTGTTCAGCGGCAAGAAAGTGGTGCTCTTCGCGGTGCCCGGCGCCTTCACCCCGACCTGCCATCGCAACCATCTGCCGGGCTTCCTGGAGAAGGCGGCCGAGATCAAGGCGAAGGGCGTCGACGCCATCATGGTCACCAGCACCAACGACGTCTTCGTCATGGACGCCTGGTCGAAGGCGACCGGCGGCGCCGGCGTGATCGAGTTCCTCTCGGACGGCAATGCCGATTTCGCCAAGGAGATCGGCCTGTCGCTCGACGGTTCGGGCTTCGGCCTCGGCACCCGCTCGCAGCGCTACTCGATGCTGGTCGAGGACGGCGCGGTGAAGGTTCTCAATGTCGAGGAAGCCGCCGGCAAGGCGGAAGTCTCCGGCGCCGAGGCGATGCTCGCCAAGCTCTGAGCCTTAAGGGCACGGAGAGAGATTGGAGCCCGCGCAGCCGCTGCGCGGGCTTTTTTTGTTGGCTGGGCAGGTAAAGCGAGGCTGCACTGGGTCGATAGCGGACTTAGATGTCGCGCTGGTAAAACTAGATAGTCACTCCAACTCGGCGTCACGAAGAAGCGCATCCAGCTTTTCCGGGTCCATGCGTCTTATCTTGGCTTCAAGCCGCCGATCGTATCCACGGTCATTCGGATCCCAGCCCGGATGCGCCTTGCGTGCATATTGCTGCACAAACTTTTGAATGTCCGCGCCTTCCCGAGCTAGGCGGCCAGCTCTCTTTTTTCCATTTTCAGTCATATGGCGATCCGCATCCCAATTCCCATCGCATAATAGCAATAATCGCCTGCTTGGTTAGCTCTCGACGCTATGTAAGCGCCGGCGGTCTATCGAACGAACGAAACGGGTCGCTAGGAGACATGCACGGAGTTGATGAGAACGATGACGAATTGGTCGCCAGCAAGCGAGGACTTCATTCGAGGCAACATTGGAGCTGCCGAGGCTCGCATGCCTGCAGCACAGCTCCTCGTCTGGAGGTGCATCGCCATCACTCCGAGAAAATGGGAACTCAGCCCGCTGGGCGAGCTTGGCGGCGGCTTCTGGGTCGTAGCGATATTTGGCGCCTCAGTCATTTGGTACAACGACATTGAGGACGGCTACAACGTTTCTACGTATCCGACGCTAGGAGAAATCGGCGCATACGGTGCCGATCAGTATGAACTGGAGCACGTTTTGCAGCAGCTCATCAACCGAGCGACGGCATCGGTCGTGCAGTAGCGCTGGCCTAGGTCGCGTTGCACGGAAGTTCTGAATTGGGTCGTAAGCGGACCTAGCTTTTGACATTGCGAGGAATGCACCGCCTCTTAAGCTGCTCCACTTCTCCGGCGCATGGAGAGAGGATATGCCGTTTCAAGGCTTCGTTGTCGAACCTGCAGAGTTGGCAAAATTGGCTCGCGCCTTCGACGCCGCCTGGATGGCGGTGAACAGCGTGAACACCGTCGGTGGCCAGCAGCAGAGGCGGGCGAGAGCCCGCCTGGCAGGCATCATTCTCGATCTCTGGAGAGAGGATTCCGCTCAGGCTTTGAGCGCCAGCGCTGTCGAGCGCTTCCTGGCGTCAGACCAACCCCACTGATCGATCCGATCTGCGCTTGTCATGAGACAAGCCGTGAAGCCCCGGCTAGCTTCCGGGCCGGAGGAGAATACCGATGGCCGAGATCACCATTCGCCCGCTTGCCGCCACCGACCGGGAGGCCTGGACGCCGCTCTGGCATGGCTATCTGACCTTCTACAAGGCGACGCTGCCGCCGGAGATCGATGCGATCACCTTCGGGCGCCTGACCGGCGGCGAGGAGCCGATGGGCGGCTTCCTCGCCTTCGAGGGCGACAAGCCGCTCGGCATGGTCAACTGGGTGCTCCACCGCACGACCTGGAGCGAGAAGCCGATCTGCTATCTGCAGGACCTGTTCACCGTGCCGGAATCGCGCGGCACCGGTGTCGGCCGCAAGCTGATCGAGGCCGTGAACCAGATGGCGCGGGCCAAGAACTGCTACCGCGTCTACTGGCAGACGCATGAATCCAACCTGCAGGGACAGGCGCTCTACGACAAGGTCGCCGACAAGTCCGGCTTCATCGTCTACCGCCAGCCGCTCGGCTGAAAGCCTCGGCCGGAGCGCGCATGATCGCAATCCGGGACAGGGGCGAGATCATCGAGCGGCTCGCTGGCGATCCGCTCGACAATGTCGTGCTGCTGAAGCATCTCGCGGCCTTTCCGCAGAACACACGGGCATTTCAGCGGCTGTCGCCGGCCGGCGCGGCGACGCTCGTCCTGCTCGATACCGCAGCCAGCGTTTACGACCGCAAGACCTACCCGACCGCGGCCCATGCCGCCCTCATGCGCAGCGAAGACGTCGCGCTCACGGAAGCGCTCCTGAGCGAACTTCCGACGACGGGCGGCATCGTCTTCAAGCTGAGCGGCACGGCCGACTACGACCTCGTCCAGCGGCACTATCCGCTCGCACGCAAGACCAGCTTCCTTTCCTTTGCCTCGCCCGAGTGCGTTCCCGGCTATGACGGCGTCCTCGTCGCGGAGAGTGCCACGGATGCCATGTATGCGCTCTATCGCACGCAGGATCACGCGCGGGACTGGCTCGCGCCGCTGCTGGCAAGCGGACGCGCCTTCACGTGCAGGGTCGGCTCGGGCGATCAGCCGCTCTCCGTCTGCTTCGCCTTCGAGAGCTACACCAAAGTCTGGGAAATCGGCGGCGTGGTCACGCGACCCGAGCAGCGCGGGCGCGGCCTTGGATCACGCGTCGTCGGCGCAGCGCTCGGTGAGCTGGCGCGGCGCGATTTGCTGGCCCGCTATCAGGTCCACGAGGACAACACCGCCTCGATCCGGCTGGCCGAAGCGCTCGGCATGCAACCGCTCCTGCGCCTGACCCATTACCTGCATGAGCGCTAAGCGCAGGGAGCAGCGAAGGTCAGCGCCCCGGCTTGAACGGCGCCATGCCGGCGCGTGCGAGGGCGTCGGCACGCTCGTTCATCTCGTCGCCGGCATGGCCCTTGACCCATTTCCACTCGATCTTGTGGCGGCCGAGCGCGGCCTCAAGACGCTGCCAGAGCTCGGCATTCTTGACTGGCTTGCGATCGGCCGTCTTCCAGCCGTTCTTCTTCCAGCCATGAATCCAGCCGGTGATGCCCTGGCGCAGGTATTGGCTGTCGGTGTGGAGCGCGACCGTGACGGGCCGCTTCAGCGCCTCCAGTGCCGCGATCGCCGCCATCAATTCCATGCGGTTGTTGGTGGTTTGCGCCTCGCCGCCGGAGAGCTCCTTCTCGATGCCGTTGAAGGTCAGGATCGCGCCCCAGCCGCCGGGGCCCGGGTTCCCGGAGCAGGCGCCATCCGTCCAGACTTCGACCGTATCGCTCACCGCTTCAATCCGTATTCGCGAGCGTCGGCGACGCGCTGGTGGAAGGCGAGCTTGCGATCGTATTCGAGCGGGTCATGCGGCTTGACCAAGGCACCGGGCGGCACGTTGAGCCAGTCGACCAGGCGCGTCAGCAGGAAGCGCAGCGCCGAGCCGCGGCAGAGCTGCGGCAGCGCCTCGACCTCCGCCTCGTTCAGGGGCCGGACGCTCTCGTAGCCGGCGAGCATGGCCTGGCCCTTGGTCAGGTTGAACGAGCCGTCGGCCTCGAAGCACCAGGAGTTCAGGCAGATCGCGAGGTCATAGGCATAGGCATCGGTGCAGGCGAAATAGAAATCGATCAGGCCCGAGAGCCGGTCGCCGATGAAGAAGACGTTGTTCGGGAAGAGATCCGCATGGATCACGCCGCGCGGCAGGCCCTGCGGCCAGCTCGCCTCATGCACGGCGATCTCGGCGGCGACGCGACGCGCGAGGCCGGGCGAGACCTTGTCGGCATCAGCGCCGGCCTGCTCGGCCAGCGGCCGCCAGCCCGGCACGGAGAGCGCATTGACCCGTTCCATCACGAAATCGGCGCCGGCCTGGTGCAGCAGGGCGAGGCCGCGGCCGAGTTCCTGGCAATGGGCGGATGTCGGGCGGCGCACCGAGAGACCGTCGAGGAAGGTGACGATCGCGGCAGGGCGGCCGGCAAGCTGGCCGAGCATCTCGCCGCGGCTGTCGCTGACCGGCTGCGGGCAAATCACCCCGCGCGAGGCGAGATGCTGGATCAAGCCGAGGAAGAACGGCAGGTCGTCCGGGTTCACCCGCTTCTCGTAAAGCGTGAGGATGAAGGCGCCCTGCGTGGTGCGGATCAGGTAGTTCGAGTTCTCGACGCCCTCGGCGATGCCCTTGGCGGAGAGGAGTTCGCCGATGCCGTAGCGCGCCACGAAGGCGGCCATCTCGTCATCGGGTACTTCGGTATAGACGGCCACGATCGCACTCTTCTGCTGGAATTATTCGGCCGCGTCCGGCGCCGCCTCGCCGCGCAATTCGCGCGGCAGCGGGAAGAAGACGTTCTCGTCGGCGGTCGAGACGGTTTCGACGCGGACATCGTAGCGCGCGGCGAAGGCGTCGATGATCTCCTCGACCAGCACCTCGGGCGCACTGGCGCCGGCCGTGATGCCGAGGCTGCGGATATTGCCGAAGACGGACCAGTCGATCTCGTCGGTGCGCAGGACGAGCCGTGCCACCGGGCAACCGGCGCGCTCGGCGACCTCGCGCAAGCGCTGGGAGTTCGAGGAATTGGGCGAGCCGACCACGATCAGCCCGTCGACCTGCGGCGCGACGCGCTTGACCGCCTCCTGGCGGTTGGTCGTGGCGTAGCAGATGTCTTCCTTGTGCGGGGCGATCAGCTCCGGGAAACGGGCCTGCAAGGCCTCGACGATCCCGCGGGTGTCGTCGACCGAGAGCGTGGTCTGCGTGACATAGGCGAGCGGCTGGCCCTCCGGCGCCTGAAGCGTCGCGACGTCGTCCAGCGTCTCGATCAGCGTGATCGCGCCCTCTGGGAGCTGGCCCATCGTGCCGATCACCTCGGGATGGCCGGCATGGCCGACCAGCAGGATATGGCGGCCCCGCTTGTGATGGACCTCGGCCTCGCGATGGACCTTGGTGACCAGCGGACAGGTCGCATCGATGGCGAAGAGATTGCGCGCCTTCGCCGCCGCCGGCACCGCCTTGGCGACGCCATGGGCCGAGAAGATCACCGGCCGCGTCTCGTCGGGCACCTCGTCGAGCTCGGCGACGAAGACCGCGCCCTTCCGCTTCAGGGATTCGACGACGTATTTGTTATGGACGATCTCGTGGCGGACATAGACCGGCGCGCCATGCAGCTTCAGCGCCTTCTCGACTGCGTCGATGGCGCGCACGACGCCAGCGCAGAAACCGCGCGGGGCGCAAAGCAGGATGTCGAGCGGCGGCTTGGTCACGCGCGAAAAGATCTCCATCGGTCCGCGTCTTCATTCGGCGGGATCAGGGCGATGTCAAGGAAGCGAAGCAGCGCAGGTCGTCCTGATCACCGATTGCCTCTCGCAGGATCGCTGTCGAAGGCCTAGATAGAACGACGGACCGCCACGCAGAGCGTCGCGCCGGACCGCCAAGCCCGTTCCAAAGCACCGAGTTCCGCATGGCCGACGCCGTCTCGCATGCCAGCTATCTCCCGCCGATCCTGACCTTCTGCGCGGGAGCGGTGATCGCCGTGCCCCTGTTCCGCAAGCTCGGCCAGTCGGCTGTGCTGGGCTATCTCGCGGCCGGCATCGTCATCGGCCCGTCGATCCTCGGCGTGATCAAGGATCCCGATGCGATCCGCGGCACGGCCGAGATCGGCGTCGTGCTGCTTCTCTTCCTCGTCGGCCTCGAATTGCAGCCCTCGCGTCTCTACTCGATGCGCAAGGACATTCTCGGCTCCGGCCTCGCGCAGATGGCGCTCAGCGCCGGCGGCATCGGGCTGGCCGGCTGGTATTTCGGCCTTTCGGCGGCGGGCGCGGTCGCGGTCGGCGTGGCGCTTGCCCTGTCGGCGACATCGATCGCGTTGCAATTGCTGGAAGAGCGCGGCGACGGCAACGAGACCTATGGCAGGCGTACCTTCTCCATCCTGCTGTTCCAGGACATGGCGATCGCGCCCGCGCTGGCGCTGCTGCCGCTGCTCGCCACCACGGGCGGGAAGGAAACCGGCAGCCCTATGATGGCGCTGGCGAGCCTCGGTATCGCGCTCCTCGCGCTGGTGCTGATCGTGGTGGCCGGGCGCTACGTGATGAACCCGTTCTTCCGCATCCTCGCCCATACCGGCGCCAAGGACGTGATGACGGCCGCCGCACTGCTGATCGTGCTCGGCGCGGCCTTGCTGATGGAGCATGTCGGGCTTTCGATGGCGATGGGCGCGTTCCTCGCCGGCGTGATGCTGGCCGATTCGCATTTCCGGCATGAGCTCGAAGCCGATATCGAGCCGTTCCGCGGCGTGCTGCTCGGCCTGTTCTTCATGGCGGTCGGCATGTCGCTCGACCTCAAGCTCGTCGCCGACAACTGGATGCTGCTGGCACTCGCCGCGCCGCTGCTGGTGCTGTTCAAGATCGCGGTGGTGACCTCGATCCTGCGGCTGTCCTGCTCGTCCTGGCTCGAAGCGGTCCGGGCCGGCGCCCTGCTCTCGCCTGCCGGCGAATTCGCCTTCGTGCTGCTGCCGCTCGGCCTCGCCAACGGGCTGCTCACCGCGCAGCAATCGGCGATGGTCACCGCGCTCGCGGCGATCAGCATGCTGCTCGGCCCGGTCGTCGCCAAGGTCATCGACGCGGTGCTGCTGGCGCGCATCACGCCGGCGACGATGAACGAGGACTATGAGGGCGCCGGCGACAGCCCGGTGATGGTGATCGGCTTCGGCCGCTTCGGCCAGATCGTGACGCAGGCGCTGCTGCTCCAGCATATCGACGTGACCGTCATCGATTCGGATGTCGAGCGCATTCGCTCGGCATCCCAGTTCGGCTTCAAGATCTATTACGGCGACGGCACGCGGCTCGACGTGCTGCGCGCGGCCGGGGCCGGCAAGGCCCGCGTCATCTGCATCTGCGTCGACGACAAGCAGGCGGCGCTCCGGATCGTCGAGATGGTCAAGGCCGAATTCCCGAGCGTGCGGCTGCATGTGCGGGCCTATGACCGCATCCACGCAATCGAGTTGATGAAGGCGAATGTCGATTTCCAGATGCGCGAGACCTTCGAATCGGCGCTGGGATTCGGCCGCATCACCCTCGAAACCCTGGGCCTGACCCGCGACGAGGCCGAGCTGGTCATCGACCATGTCCGTGACCGCGACGCGCAGCGCATGGAGATCCAGTTCCATGAAGGGCTCGCCGCCGCGATCAACCGCGTGCCGCGCGTCACGCCCGAGCCGCTCGTACCGCCCAAGGCCAAGTCGAGGCCGCTCACGCCCGAGACGCGGCAGGTCATCGAGGATGGCGGGGCGGAGGTCGCCGTCGGCGGCGTCGGAGAGCCCGAACGATGAGCCAGGCTTCGGCCCGGCCGCAGGCCATCTTCCTGGAAGGACCGCTGATGCGCCATGTCGCGGTGATGACCGCGACGAGCTCGGTCGGCCTGATGGCCGTCTTCGTCGTCGACCTTCTGTCGCTGCTCTACGTCTCCTGGCTCGGGCGGCCGGAGGCGACGGCTGGCGTCGGCTTCGCGACGATCGTGCTCTACCTGATGATCTCGGTGAATGTCGGGCTGATGATCGCGGTGACGGCGCTGACCTCGCGCAGCGTCGGGGCGGGCGACCGCCCGGCAGCGCGGCGCATCGCAGCCTCGACCATGGCGCTGTCGGCGCTTGTCGCCCTCGTCATCTCGCTCGCGGCATTGCCGTTCCTGCCGAAACTGCTCGGCCTGCTCGGCGCACGCGAGCAGTCGCATGCCGTCGCCCTTTCCTTCCTCTACATCGTGCTGCCGTCGAATGTCCTGATGGCGATCGGCATGGGCCTTTCCGGCATCCTGCGCGCGGTCGGCGACGCCAGGCGGGCGATGTTCGTGACGCTCGGCGGCGGCATCGTCACGGCCGGGCTCGATCCGCTGCTGATCTTCGGCCTCGGCCTCGGGCCGGATGGCGCCGCCATCGCGATCGTGCTGGCGCGGGTCATCATCGTCGCCATCGGCTTGCACGGCTGCGTGATCGTGCATGACATGATCGCCCGCCCGCGCCTGTCCTTCATCCGGCAGGATGCTGCCCGGACCTTCGCGATCGCGGGGCCGGCGATCCTGACCAATCTCTCGAACCCGATCGCCAATGCGGTTTTCGCCAGCGTCGTCGCCCGCTTCGGCGACGCGGCGGTGGCGGCGCTCGCGATCATGGACCGGCTGGTGCCGGTCGCCTTCGGCGTGCTCTTCGCGCTGTCGGGCTCGGTCGGGCCGATCCTCGGCCAGAACTGGGGTGCCGGGCGTTTCGACCGGATGCGCCGGGGGCTGACCGATGCGGCGATCTTCGCCGGCGCCTCCGTGCTGGTCTCCTGGGCGCTGCTTTTCACCTTCCGCGGCGCCCTCGTCTCCGCCTTCCATGCGACGGGGCTGACCGCGGAGCTGGTGCTGTTCTTCTGCCTGATCGCCGGGCCGATGTGGATCTTCGTCGGCATGCTCTTCGTCGCCAATGCCGCCTTCAACAATCTCGGCATGCCGTTCCTGTCGACGCTGTTCAGTTGGGGCCGCGCCACGCTCGGCACCGTGCCGCTCGCGATCCTCGGCGCCCATCTCGCCGGGCCGAAGGGTGCGATGGCGGGCTCGGCGCTCGGCGCGGTCGCCTTTGGCGTGCTGGCGCTCGTCTTCGCCTATCGCGGCATCACAAGGCTGGAGCGCAAGGCCGCGCAGCGCAGCGCCGCAACCGATTTGCCAGGCAAGGACACCCTGCTATCGTCATCCTAAGGCACGGCGCCAAAGGCCGGCCGGGGAGAAGCGTCCATGATGAATCTGTTCGATATCATGCAATCGGCCCAGAGCGGCCAGGCGCTGCCGAACCTCGCCCAGCAATACGGCCTGACCATGCAGCAGACGCAAGCTGCGCTCGACGCCCTGCTGCCGGCCTTCTCGATGGGGCTGCAGCGGCAGACGCGCGACCCCTACGCCTTCGGCTCGCTGGCCCAGATGATGACGGCCTCGCCCTATGCCCGGTTCTTCGAGGCCGGCGGCTACGGCATTCCGGCCGGCGCCCAGAACGCCGGTAACGACGTGCTGAGCCAGCTCTTCGGCTCGCGCGAGGTCAGCCAGGCGATCGCGGCGCAGGCGGCCGCGACCAGCGGCGTTTCGCAGGCCATCCTCAAGCAGATGCTGCCGGTCATCGCCGCGATGCTGATGGGTGGCCTGTCGAAAACCTCCAGCAACGAGGGGTTGGGCGGCATCCTCGGCCAGTTCGCCGAAATGATGCGCGGCCAGATGCCGGGCATGCAGCCGACACCGCAGCAGCCGCAGATGCCGGCCAACCCGCTCGAGGCGATCCTGAAGGGCATGTTCGGTCAGGGCGGCCAGCCGCAGCCCAATCCGCAAGCCGCTCCCTCCGATCCGTTCGGCGGTGCGCTCGGCCAGATCCTCGGCGGCATGTTCGGCGGCATGGCAGCACCGCAGCCTGAACCCGAGCCCGCCCCCGCTCCGCGCCGCGCGCCGCCGCGGCGTGCGCCGGAACCCGAGCCCGAGGAGGCTGCGCCGTCGTCCTCTGCCAATGGGCCGGGCTCGATCGGTCTCGACGCGCTCAACCAGATGTTCGAGCACGGCCGCCAGATCCAGGACGACCACCAGAACGCGCTGAAATCGATCCTCGACGCCATGCTCGGCGGTGGGCAGGGGCGCCGCTGAGTCGGCTTCAACCTTTCAGCGGTTGCAGACATGAAAAAGGGCGGAAGCACGAAGCTCCCGCCCGCAGGGACGCTGCTGCCAAGGGGTCAGGCGCAGCGTGCAACCACAATATCGGCCTTCTTCGCCAGCATCGGCACCGAGCCGGCATGGCGCAGGGCGTGCTCCCGCCGCGCGGCGGCGAGGTTCGACGACGCGCGCGAGCGCTCGGCCAGCACGGCGGACGGGTCCTCCAGCCAGGAGGTGGCGAGCGCTCCGTCGATATCCGAACGGACGAGACCGAGGTCCTTGAGCCCGCGCTCGTCGAGCTCGGCGGAGAGGCGCATCACTTCGCGACGGTGAGCGAGAGCGCGCACGAATTGAATCGTTCCGCTGATCCCGATGGTGGCAACACGCGTGACGCCGGCCGAAACGGACGAGAGCGACTTCGCGGCAATGGTCATGAGCAGCATGACAGCCTCCTCTGGCGGTGCGGAACGTGGATCTGAGCCTCTCCACCCCGCCCGGACGCGCCATTGACGGGAAAATCTGGAGTGCATCCCGACCTTAGCGAGGCTCTGGTCATCAGCCAAACGAATGGTTATGATGTCTCGCAACACCGATATTGATGAACGGTGGATGGGGATCGCCAATGGCTCATGTGCTCGATGCCGATCAGCTCAAGACCTTCGTCGCGATCGCCGATACCGGCTCCTTCACCCGCGCCGCAGAGATCGTCTTCAAGACGCAATCGGCCGTTTCGATGCAGATGAAGCGGCTGGAGGAGCGAGTTGGAAGGCCCCTGTTCGGGCGCGATGGCCGCCATGCCAAGCTGACCGAGGATGGCGAGCGCCTGCTCGACTATGCCCGCCGGATCGTGCGTCTCAATCTCGAATGCGTGGCGTCCTTCGCCGATGCGGATCTCAAGGGCCGCATCCGCCTCGGCGTGCCCGACGACTATGCCGATCGCTACCTGCCGGAGATCCTGGCGCGCTTCGCCCATTCGAATCCGCGCGCCGAGGTCACGGTGGTCTGCGAGCCGACGCCGATGCTGGCCGAGCGGATCGCGACGGGCGATATCGACCTCGCGATCATCACCCATGTCGAAAGCCGCGGCCAGGGCGAGATCATCCGCATCGAGCCGCTGCTCTGGGTCACCTCGGCGCGTCATAGCGTGCATGAGGAGGACCCGCTACCGCTCGCGCTGGGACGGCCGACCTGCAACTGGCGGCAGGCGGCAGTCGATGCGCTGGAATCGAAGGGGCGGCGCTTCCGGGTGCTCTATGCGAGCTGGAATTCGACCGCTGTCGGCGCAGCCGTCCTCGCCGGGCTCGCGATCTCGGTCCTGCCGGAGAGCGCGGTCAGGCCGGGCATGCGCATCCTTGGGCCCTCGGAAGGCTTCGCGACCTTGCCGTCCTGCAAGATCGGCCTCTTGCGCACCCGCTTCGATCCCTCGGTGCTGTCGAATGCGCTGGCGGAGCACATCATCCAGAGCCTCGACAATCTCGCGAGCTTCAAGACGGCGGCGGAATAGAAGGCAGGCGCCTCAGAATACGTTGAGGCGAGTGGCTGCGGCCGTCAGCATGGTGCTGACGCTCTGCCCGAAGAACGTGGCCGAAGCGATGATCGTGATCGAGATGATGGCCGCGACGAGTCCGTATTCGATCGCGGTCGTGCCGCGCTCGTCCCGAACAAGCTCCAGTAAGCTCAGTCTGATCCGCTCCATGCCGCTAGGTTAGCGGCAAGGCCCATCCAACCGGTTAATTTCCGGCGCGCAATCCGCACGAATCGCGATTTTCGAGCGGACACTGTTTCGTCACGCCGTCAGAGCGCCATCTCGGTCATGACGGGCTCGACCTTGCCATGCCAGGCGTCGCGGTAGCGCGCCTCCAGCGCCTGCGCCAGGTTCTGGCGGCGCTCCAGAATCGCATCCAGCGGCGCCAGGAAACGGGTCTCGTCCTGTCCGGCGCCATTCTTCAGCGCCCGTCGCGCAAGGCCGGCACGCGACAGCGCCACGATTTCGGCAGCGATCTCGCTGAGCTTGCGCCCGCCGATGGTGGCGGCGAGCCCCTTGCCCGGAACCGCGTCGCGCAAGGCCTGCCGCTCCACGGCGCTCCAGCCCTTGACGAGATCCCAGGCCGCATCGAGCGAGACGGAATCGTAGAGCAAGCCGACCCAGAAGGCCGGCATCGCGGCCAGCATCTCCGGCGGGCCGGCGTCGCAGCCACGCATCTCCAGGAAGCGCTTGAGCCGGACCTCGGGGAAGAGCGTCGACAGGTGGTTGGCCCAGTCGGACATCGTCGCCTTCTCGCCCGGCAATTGCGGCAGGCGGCCGGCCAGGAGGTCGCGGAAGGACGCGCCGGCGACGTCGTGATAGGTATCGCCGCGCTTGACGAAGTACATGGGCACGTCGAGCGCCCAGTCGACATAGCCCTCATAGGACATGCCGTCGTCGAAGGCGAAGGCGAGCATGCCGGAGCGGGCGTTGTCGGTGTCGCGCCAGATCTCGGAGCGCATCGACTGGAAGCCGTTGAGCTTGCGTTCCAGGAAAGGCGAGGAGGCGAAGAGCGCGGTGGAAAGCGGCTGCAGCGCCAGCGAGACCCGGAGCTTGCGGACCATGTCCGCCTCGCTGGCGAAGTCGAGATTGACCTGGACCGTGCAGGTCCGGAACATCATGTCGAGGCCCATCGTGCCGACCTTCGGCATGTAGTTCGCCATGATCTTGTAGCGGCCCTTCGGCATCACCGGCGTCTCGGCGCGGGTCCAGAGCGGTGAGGCGCCGAGCGCGACGAAGCCGATGCCGTGAGGCTCAGCCACGGCCTTGACGTCGGCGAGATGGGCCAGAAGCTCGGCCTCGGTCTCGTGCAATGTCGCCAAGGGCGCGCCCGACAATTCAAACTGTCCGCCCGGCTCCAGCGAGATCGCGCCGCCGCCATCCGGCCCGGCCAGGCCGATGATATGGCCGGCGTCGACGATCGGCTCCCAGCCGAGCCGCTGCTGCATGCCTTCGAGCAAGGCACGGATGCCGCCGGCGCCGCCACGGCCTTCGTAAGGGACGGGAGCAAGATCGCTCCGGTAGAACGGGAATTTCTCGTGCTCGGTGCCGATGCGGAAGGACGAGGCCGGTTTCTCGCCGGCGGCGATCCACGCAATCAGTTCGGCCTTGGAACCGATCGGGGTCGAATCGGACACGTCGCGAGCCATGGGCGCTCCGGCAGATGAGTCAGGACGACCGGCCCCCGGCACTGAGCGCGCGGAGGAAGCCGGAAGAGGATGCACAGACATAGGCGAGCGCCGGGCGCTCGACAACGACCGGGATCATGCATTCGCGCAAAGGCGACCGGCGTTGGCGGCACGCCTTGGCCCCCGCGTCAGATGCGAGGCCAGTCGCCGAGAACCGCCTGAACAAGGGCGAGCGCCGCCACTGCTGCGGTGTCCGCCCGGAGGATGCGCGGACCGAGCGAGATCGGCAACGTGTTGGGCCTCGCCCGGATCAGATTCCGCTCGGCCTCGTCGAAGCCGCCCTCGGGACCGATCAGCACGGAGAGCGGGGCGGGCTTGCAATCGGCAAGCGCCGAGACCGGGCTCGCCTCCGCCATGCCCTCGTCGCAGAAGACCAGCAATCGCTCTGGTGCCAGGTTCGCCAGCGCGGCTTCGAGAGGGCGTTCCGCTTCGATCGCCGGCAGGCTCAGGATGCCGCATTGCTCGGCCGCCTCGACGGCATTGGCGCGCAGCCGGTCGAGGTTCAGGCGCGAAACCTGGGTGCGCCGGGTCAGGACGGGCTGAAGCAATCCCGCCCCCATCTCGACCGCCTTCTGCGCCATATAGTCGAGCCGCGCGTGCTTCAGCGGGGCGAAGAGATAGTGCAGGTCGGAGGCCGGCGGCTGCGGCTTCGTCTGCCGGACCAGTTCGAGATTCGCCTGTTTGCGCCCTTCCGGCACGAGCCGCGCCAACCATTCGCCGTCGCGCCCGTTGAAGACGAGCACCGTACCATCGACCCGCAAGCGCAGGACGTTGAGCAGGTAATTGGCCTGCTCGCGCTCGAGCGGGAGAATCGCCGCCGGAGAAAAAGGCTGGTCGAGGAAGAGCCGGTGCCGGGCGAAATCGGGAGCGGACATGAACGCAGGCGTCTCCAGGAGTCGGTGATATCGGTGGCAACAACGCGAAAAACGCCACAATCCCCTTGTAGCAGGCGGCGCATCCCATAAGGCGACCCATGGACTCGCAAGAGTCGTTGGCGTTAACAGCGCCTGCTGTTAAGGACGTATTTAACGATCGGCCGGGCGGGCCGGCAATCCGGAGTAAGGACACCATGCGGCGTTGGATGGCTTCAGGCGTTATCGCGGTGCTCGGCCTTGCCGTGGCCCCGTTCCTGGCGGCTGCTCCCGCAAACGCGCAGGCCTCTGGCTGCGAGCAGATCCAGAAGCTGCTCGGCGAGCGCCAGTCGATCGTGGCGCGGCTTTCGGCCGCCCAGAAGGCCAAGAAGAAGATGACGCCGCAGGAAGCCTGCAGCTCCTTCGGCCGCCTCGTCAGCAATGGCGATGCCGCGATCAAGTTCGCCACGGCCAACCAGGACTGGTGCCAGATCCCCGCGACCTTCATCGAAGGCATGCAGGCCGACAACAAGAAGGTGGCCGGCTTCCGCGCCCAGGCCTGCAACGCCGTGAAGCAGCAGGCCCAGATGATGCGCCGCGCCCAGCAGCAGGCCCAGGGCTCCAGCCCGTTCGGTGGCGCCGATTCCATCACCAGCGGCGCCGGCGGCGGGATGCGCGTTCCGCAGGGCGCGCTCTGACCGGCGCCCAGCGCCATGCCTGATCCGTCACCCTCAGGGGCGATGCCTGGGGGCGGTGCGCCTCTCCCGGATGCGCTGAAGGGGCATTGGGTCGATACGCGGGCGCCGCTTGCGACCCGGCCTTTCCTGAAGCTCGCCCGCATCGAGCGTCCGATCGGCTGGTGGCTCCTGCTGATGCCGTGCTGGTGGGCGGCGGGCCTTGCCGCCATTGCCGCCGGCCAGCCCTATCCCAATCCCTGGCACAGCCTGCTGTTCTTCATCGGCGCGGTGCTGATGCGCGGTGCGGGCTGCACCTTCAACGACATCATCGACCGCAAGCTCGACGCCGAGGTGGCGCGCACCCGTGGCCGCCCGCTCCCGTCCGGACAGGTCACGGCGAAGGCAGCGGCGCTATTCATGGTCGCGCAGGCTCTCGCAGGGCTCGTCGTGCTGCTGCAGTTCAACCGCTTCACGATCATCCTGGGCATCGCCTCGCTCGCGATCGTTGCGATCTATCCGTTCATGAAGCGGATCACGAACATGCCCCAGTTCGTGCTCGGCCTCGCCTTCTCATGGGGCGGACTGATGGGCTGGAGCGCGGTGTTCGGCCGGCTCGACGCGCCGGCCTACCTGATCTATGCGGCGGCCATCGCCTGGACCGTCGGCTACGACACGATCTACGCGATGCAGGATCTGGAAGACGACGTCATCGCCGGCATCCGCTCGAGCGCGCGCTATTTCGGCGATCATACGCGCGAGGCCGTGGCGCTCTGCTTCGCGCTGGCGGCCGTGCTCACGGGGATTGCGATCTGGCTGGTCGGCGGCGGCCCCATCGCCTGGCTCGGCTTCGCCGCCTTTGCCGTTCATCTCGGCCGGCAAGTCACGCGCATCAACGGCGCGACCGCACCCGAAGCCCTCGGGATCTTCCGGTCGAACCGCGATGCGGGATTGCTGCTGGCCGCCGGGTTCGCGCTCGATGCGCTGAGCCGGGGCTGGATCCAATGATCAGTCGGTCATCCGCTCGCCGCTGACGATCACCGGCAATTCGGCGAGGCGGCCGGTCTTGCGGCGGGTCAGGAAGCGCGGACGGCGGCCGTTGAGCAGGCCATGGCGGCGGCGGATGCGCACCGCGCCGAGCGCAACGCGGCCAAGTTGCGGATAGGGCTCGCTCACCACGCCGTCGGCTGCTTCCAGCAAGAGCGGCAAGCCGCTGGTTCGGCCGAAATCACGCCAGAGCGCGACCGCATCCTCCTGATCGACAGACGCCACGACGATAGAGCGGCCGTCGCCGGCGGTCAGGGCCAGCTCGAAACACTCGTCATCACCGGCCGGATCGGCCAGACGCAGCGCGACGCCGCGCCAGTTGACATTGCCCCGCAGGATCCGCACGGAGCCGATACGCTCGATCGCCGGAGCGACCGGCCGGGCCGGCATCGGGTTGCGGGAAACGATCGCTGTGGTTGTCGGACCGCCGGAGAGAACGGGCACAAAACCGCTCTCTCCGGCGGCCGGCGTGACGCTGGCCATCGGTTATAACGCCTCTCTGTAATCCCTGCTGCAACGGAGCCCTCTGTCGATGCCGGGGCTCTCGTGCTTGCCCTGCGAGGATGGCGGCCAGCCGTGTCCGAGCGCTTAAAGGGTTGGGTTAAGGGAAGGTGATTCCGCCCCGATCCGACCCGAAACGAGGGCTTTCCCCCCGGATGCTTGACGGAATCTTTCGATCCGCAGCCGCATTTTCGGCTTGAAACCGCGACTTTCGCGGCCGATAGGAAAGCCATGAACGCAACCACGCTACCGATCGCGGCCGAGCTGCTGAAGGCCGTCGGCGAAAGCTGCCTGGAAGCCGGCGCGATCGCCCTGGATCTGTTCCGACCGGGCGCGGCGACCGCGGCGCGGACCTGGTCCAAGAGCGGCGGATCGCCCGTCACCGAAGCCGATATCGGCGTCGACACCTTCCTGCGGATCCGGCTTTCGGAACTGCTGCCGGAGGCCGCCTGGCTCTCCGAGGAGACGGTCGACGACGCGCAGCGGCTCTCGCATCGCTATGTCTGGGTCGTCGACCCGATCGACGGCACGCGCGCCTTCATGCAGGGCTCGCCGGACTGGGCCGTCTGCGTCGCCCTGCTCGACCAGGGCGCGCCCGTCCTCGGCATCGTCCATGCGCCGGCCTGCAATGCCACCTATCGCGCACTCGCCAGCGGCGGTGCGACGCTCAATGGCCAGACCATCAAAGCCTCTTCCGTGGAAACCCTGACCGGCGCCCGCATCGCCGGTCCCAAGCCGATGCTCGACGCGCTGGCGCAGTCAGAGCGCTTCGAAGCCGTCGGCCGGATTCCGTCCCTGGCGCTGCGCCTGACGCGTATCGCCGACGGCACCATCGATGCCGGGCTGATCTCGCCCGATGCCCGCGACTGGGATCTGGCCGCGGCCGATCTCGTGCTGAGCGAGGCCGGCGGGCGGCTCACCGACGGCGAGGGCCGGCCCGTCGTCTATAATCGCGAGGTGCCGGTCCATGGCATGCTCGCGGCGAGCAACGGCAGGCTCGCGATGCCGCTGCAAGCGGCGATCGAGCGATTGCGCGACGGACGGCCGCAGCCGGCCTGACGATTTTTTTCAATGCTCCCGGCGCGGCCCGCTCGCATGGGCCGCCGGGATGGCTTATGGGGGCGCCACAGCCCTCGCAGGAGAGTTCGATGAGCACCGAGCCGGAACAGAAGCAGCTTCTTCACCTCGTGCTGGGCGGCGAACTCGCCTCGCTCGACGGCATCACCTTCAAGGACCTGTCGAAGCTCGACATCGTCGGCGTCTTCCCGAACTATGCCACCGCGCACTTGGCCTGGAAGGCCAAGGCGCAGCAGACCGTCGACCAGGCGCAGACGCGTTACTTCATCGTGCATCTCCACCGCCTGCTCGACCCTGAGACCGCCAAGGCCTGAGCCACAGCGGTTTCGCAAGACAGGACCCGACGACAGGACCCATGGGTTTTTCGATCCTCAAGACGCGCGTGGCGCAGGAAACGCTCGGCCGCCTGCTGGCCGGCTACCTGCGCCTCGTCCAGCGCACCAACCGGATCGTCTTCGAGCCCGCCGATATCTACGACCATGTCCGGCCGGACCTGCCGCTGATCTTCGCGATGTGGCACGGCCAGCACATCATGATCCCCTTCGCGCGGCCGGACTGGATGCCGGCCTGCTCGCTGGTCTCGCGCCATGGCGATGGCGGCTTCAATGCGGTGGCGCTGCGCGAACTCGGCATCGGCGCGATCCGCGGCTCGGGCGCGCTCGGCAAGAAGATCCGCGAGAAGGGTGGCGCCAGCGCTTTCCTCGCCATGGTCCGGCGCCTTGCGGCCGGCGAAACCATGGTGCTGACCGCCGACGTGCCGAAACGGGCCCGTATCGTCGGCCCCGGCATCATCGCATTGGCCCGCGCCTCCGGCCGGCCGATACGGGCGGTCGCCGTGGTGACGAGCCGCCGCATCGATTTCAACAGTTGGGACCGCGCCTCGATCGGCCTGCCCTTCGGGCGCTGCGCCATCGTCGTCGGCGAACCGATCCTGGTCGCGCGCGACGCCGACGAGGCGACGCAGGAGGCCGCGCGCCTCGCGCTCCAGGCCAGCCTCGACGATGTCCATGCCCGCGGTTACGCGCTGGTCGGCAGCAGCGATCCGGGCGCCGGCCTGCGCGAGAAGCAGCTTGCTGCCGGGGCGCCGGCATGAGCGGCAAGGGCGCGATCCTGCGCAGCTATCGCTACGCGACCTCCCTGCTGGAGCCCGCGGCGGCCGGGCTCCTGCTCTGGCGCCGGCGGCGCGGCAAGGAGGATGCCGCGCGGCTTGCCGAGCGGCGCGGCCATGCCAGCGTCAAGCGACCGAACAAGCCGCTCATCTGGCTGCATGGCGCCAGCGTCGGCGAGACCGTGACGCTGCTGCCCCTGATCGCAAAGTTGCAAAAGCGCGGCTTCGCGGTGCTCGTGACCTCGGGCACAGTCACCTCCGCCAAGCTGATGGCGGCGCGCCTGCCGGGCGGCGTGATCCACCAGTACATCCCGCTCGACGTGCCCCGCTACATGCGTCGCTTCATGGATCACTGGCGGCCAGAGCTTTGCCTGATCTGTGAATCCGAGATCTGGCCGAACCTGCTGGTGGAAGCACAGCGTCGCGACATCCCCGTGGTGATGGTCAACGGCCGGATGTCCGAGCGCTCCTTCGCACGCTGGTACAAGATGCCGAAGACCTCGCGCTTCCTGCTTTCCTGCTTCGAGGCGTGCCTCGCGCAGTCGCAGGGCGATGCCGAGCGGCTGGCTCAGCTCGGCGCACCGCGCGTCAGCGTCGCCGGCAACCTGAAATTCGACGTGCCGGCACCGCCCGCCGACGCCGACACGCTCGCCATCCTCGACGGCCAGACCACGGGGCGCCCAGTCTGGATCGCCGCGAGCACGCATCCGGGCGAGGACGAGCTGGTGCTTGCCGCCCATCTCGCGATCAAGCCCTATCTGCCGAAGCTGCTGACCATCATCGCGCCGCGTCATCCGCAGCGCGGCCCGGAGATCGAGGCTCTGGCCGAGGCGAACGACGTACCTGTCTCGCGCCGCGCGGCCAGCGGCAGCCCGGAGCGCGACGTCGATCTCTATGTCGCCGACACCGTCAACGAGCTCGGCCTGTTCTACCGTCTGTCGCAGGTCGCCTTCCTCGGCGGCTCGCTGGTCGAGGGCATAGGCGGGCATAATCCGATCGAGCCGGCCAAGCTCGGCTGCGCCCTGCTGCACGGGCCCCATGTCCACAATAACGCCGAGATCTTCGCCGCTTTCGATCGCGATGGCGGCTCGCGCGAGGTCGCCGATGCGCAGGCGCTCGCCGGCGCCGTCCATCGCTGGCTGAACAACCCGGCCGAGGCCCGGCAGGCGGCGCGCGCCGCGGCCCAGACCGCGACCGAGCTCGGCGGCGCGCTGAACCGCACGCTGCATGCGATCGAGCCCTTGCTGATGCGGGTCGCGATCGGCCAGCGCGAGAGCGCGCCCTGATGCTGCGTGCCCCGCGCTTCTGGTGGCGGGACAAGCCCACGCTGCTCGCCCGGCTGCTTCAGCCACTCGGTTCTCTCTACGGCGGGATCACCTTGCGACGGATGCGCCAGCCCGGCACCGATGCCGGCCTGCCCGTGATCTGCGTCGGCAATTTCATCGCCGGCGGCGCCGGCAAGACGCCGACGGCGATCGCGATCGCCGACCTGCTCGCTGAACGAGGCGAAAAGCCCTTCGTGCTGATGCGCGGCTATGGCGGACGGCTCGCGGGCCCGATCGAGGTCGATCCGGACCGGCATCGTGCGGTCGATGTCGGCGACGAGCCGCTGCTGATGGCCCGCCATGCCCGCACCGTCATCGCCCGCGACCGGGTGGCCGGCGCAAGGCTCGCGCGCGGGCTCGGCGCCAGCGTCGTCGTGATGGATGACGGATTGCAGAATCCGTCTCTGGTGAAGCAGCTCAAGCTGGCCGTGGTCGACGGTGCGAGCGGCGTCGGCAACGGCTTATGCCTGCCGGCCGGTCCGCTGCGCGCTGCACTTGCCGAGCAGATGAGCGAGGCGGATGCCATCATCGTCATCGGCAAGGGACATGCAGGGCAGCGTGTCGTCGCCGTCGCGCTAGCGCAGAAGAAAACGGTTCTGGCGGCTACGCTCAAGCCCGCCGATGCGGCAGTCGAACGATTGCGCGGGCAGAAAGTCGTCGCGCTGTCGGGGATCGGCCGCCCGGAAAAGTTCGCCGCGACTTTGCGCGAGGCCGGAGCGACCGTGGCGACCGAGCAGGCCCATGGCGATCATCACGCCTATGGGGAGAGCGATGTCGCGGCTGCGCTCGCCACCGCCCGAGAGCACTCGGCCCTTATCGCAACGACAGAAAAGGACTGGACCAAGCTCGCGCAACTCTGGCCCGAGAAGGCCCGTGACGTGCTGGTTGTGGTGCCGGTTACGTTGGCTTTCGCGGAGCCGGCCGCGATCGGTGACCTGCTTGCCGCCCTCGACAAGGCAAGCTGAGATTTCGTCAGGCGCGGCCGGCGCGGCGCAGCCTGAGAAGCGCTGCTTCCGACGAAGAATAAGCTTCCTGCCACTCGATCGACCAGTAGCGGAGATCATCGAGACGGATCGGCGCGCCGGTCACCGCGCAACGCACGAAGGCGCCGGGCTTGACGACGCGGAACTCGCCGGGGCCGTAATCGATGACGGCCTCGGGACCATGAGGCGGAAGGCGCTCGCTGATATTCATCAAAATTGCATCAAATCATTGATCGGGAAACGGAAAGCCGGGATACTCCATGGTTTGTGATAACCTTCTGGTCGGCGATGTCCAGTCTCCTGCGCCTCATGGCGTGCCTGATGAGCCTTGCGTTCTTCGCGGCGCCGGCTGCCCGCGCCGGCGGCTACGAACGCGTGGCCATCACGACCGACCAGGGAACCCTGAACGGCGTCTTCTACCTGCCGGCCGGCCCGGGGCCGTTTCCGGCCGTAGTCGCGCTGCATGGTTGCGGCGGCTTGTGGCGCGAGCAAGGCCAGCTCTCGATGCGCCATGCCGATTGGGGCGAGCGACTGGCGGCCGCCGGCCTCGCCGTCCTGATGCCGGACAGTTACGGTTCCCGCGGACTCGGCTCGCAATGCGGCGTGAAGGACCTGACGGTCCGCGCCAGCCGCGAGCGCGTCGCCGATGCGATGGCCGCGCGGGCCTGGCTGCAGCAGCGCGGCAACATCAGACCTGACTCGATCGCGCTGCTGGGCTGGTCGAGCGGCGGCCTGACCGTGCTGACCGCGATCCGCAAGGAGCGGGCACCGGCCGACGGCAAGCCCGATTTCAAGCGCGCCGCCGCCTTCTACCCTGCCTGCCGGAGCCAGTCGGAATCGCCGAGCTTCGCCGCCCGGCTCCCGCTCCTGATCCTGATGGGCGATGCCGACGACTGGACGCCGGCTGCGCCCTGCAGCCATCTCGCGAAGGCCGCGCAGACGCGAGGCGAGCAGGTCGGGCTCGTGCTCTATCCCGGCGCCCTGCATGATTTCGACCATCCGCGCCTCGAGGTGAAGGAGCGCGAGAACATCGCCTATTCCGCCAGCGGCACCGGCAAGGCCACGGTCGGCACCAATATGGCGGCGCGCGAGGATGCGCTGAAGCGGGTCAAGGCCTTCCTGACCGCGCCTTGATCCCTAGAACAGATCGCCTTGCGATCCCGATGGCGGACCCTTGCGAACCGGGCGTGGCGCAGACGGCTTCGTTCCACCAGCCTCGCCGCCCGAGACGGTGACGCCGAAGCTGCCATCGGCGAGCTGCACCGAGAGCGCCCTGCCCGGCTGGGCGGCCTCGACGCTGCGCACCAGCGCCCCGGCCTCGTCGCGGATCAGGGCATAGCCGCGGGAGAGCACCGCTTCCGGCCCGAGCGAGCGGATCAGCGCCCAGAGCGAGGCCAGCCGGTCAGTGCGGCGATGCAGCGCCTGGCCGAAGGCGCGCTCGGCGCGCTCAGCCACAGCAGTACCGCGTTCGCGACGCTGAATCAGGCTCTGGCCGAAGGCATTGCGTGCGCGCGTTTCCAGCGTAGCGAGGCGATCGCGAGCGTTGGCGATCCGGGTGCGCTCCCCGGCGATGGCGTTGCTCCGCGCTGCGGCTAATACGCGACCGAAACCAACAAGCTCCCCTCGCAATTTCGCAAGGCGAACGCGCGGTGAATTATCCGCGAGGCGTCGTGCAAGTCCCTGAAGCTTCAATTCATGCGTGCGGGCGTTGCGGGCAAGGGCTGGCGCCAGCCGCGTCGCGGCGAGGTCGAGCCGCTGGCGCGGGCCGGAGAGGACGGCCTCAGGCCCCGGCAAGGCGCGCGCGAGCGCGCGCAGGTCGCTGCGGCGGCGATCGGACAAGCGAAGCATCGCCCCGGCATGGCGGCGTGCGAGATCGGCAATGAAGCCCATCAGCTCGGCGCGTACCGGCACGACTTTCTCGGCGGCACCCGTCGGCGTGGGCGCTCGCAGGTCGGCGGCGTGGTCGATCAAGGTCCAGTCGGTCTCGTGGCCGACCGCGGAAACCAGCGGAATCTCCGAGGAGGCGGCGGCACGGACCACGATCTCCTCGTTGAAGCTCATCAGGTCTTCGAGCGAGCCGCCGCCACGCGCGACGATGATGACGTCAGGCCGGGGAATGCGCCCGCCTGCCGGCAACGCGTTGAATCCGGCGATGGCATTGGCGACTTCGGCCGCGCTGGTCTCGCCCTGCACCCTCACCGGCCAGACCAGGACATGGCGCGGAAAGCGATCCTCAAGGCGGTGCAGGATGTCGCGGATGACCGCGCCGGTCGGCGAGGTCACGACGCCGATCACCGTGGGCAGATAGGGGATGAGCTGCTTGCGTTCCTCGGCGAAGAGCCCTTCGGCGGCGAGCCGCTTGCGGCGCTCCTCCAGCAGCGCCATCAGCGCGCCGGCACCGGCCAGCTCCAGCGAATCGATGACGATCTGGTAGCTCGACTTGCCGGCGAAGGTGGTGATCTTGCCGGTGGCGATCACCTCCAGTCCTTCCTGGGGCCGCGTCTTCAGGCGGCCGAACACGCCCTTCCAGATCACCGCATCGATCTTGGCGTTAGTGTCCTTGAGCGAGAAATAGACATGGCCGGAGGCGACCGGGCCGCGATAGCCGGAAATCTCGCCGCGCACGCGCACGAAGCCGAAATTGTCCTCGATCGTGCGCTTCAGCGCTCCCGAGAGGTCCGAGACGCTCCATTCGGGCGCATTGCCGGTCGACTGCTGCGATTCGCTGGTCATGGCCGGACCATAGCCGGACGGGCGATACAGCAGAAGCGTTGCCCGACGGGCGCTGTGCCGCTATTGCGCCCATGACGGAGCGGAGAGCGCAATGAATATTCTTCTGATCGGTTCGGGCGGCCGCGAGCATGCGCTCGCCTGGGCGATTTCGGCTTCGCCGCTCTGCGACACGCTGTTCATCGCGCCGGGCAATCCAGGCACCGCCCATTGCGGCGAGAATGTCGTGATCGATATCGCCGATCATGCCGCCGTCGTCGCCTTCTGCCATCTGCAGGGGATCGGCCTCGTCGTCGTCGGGCCGGAGGGACCGCTCGTCGTCGGCATCGCCGACGATCTCCGCGCCGCCGGAATCAAGGTCTTCGGCCCGTCGAAGGCCGCAGCCCAGCTCGAAGGCTCGAAGGGTTTCACCAAGGAGCTCTGCGCCGAATTCGGCATCCCAACCGCAGGCTTCGGACGCTTCGGCGATGCGGCCTCCGCCAAGGCCTATGTCGCCGCCCAGGGCGCGCCGATCGTGATCAAGGCCGACGGGCTCGCTGCAGGCAAGGGCGTGATCATGGCGCAGACGCTGGATGAGGCGAACGAGGCCATCGACATGATGTTCTCGGGCAGCTTCGGCGCGGCCGGTGCCGAGGTCGTGGTCGAGGAATGGATGATCGGCGAGGAAGCCAGCTTCTTCGCGCTCTGCGACGGCACGCATGCGCTGGCGCTCGCCTCGGCGCAGGACCACAAGCGCGTCGGCGACGGCGATACCGGCCCAAATACCGGCGGCATGGGCGCCTATTCGCCGGCCCCGGTGATGACACCCGCGCTGACAGAGCGCGTCATGGCCGAGATCATCCGGCCGACGCTCGCCGGCATGACGAAGCGCGGCACGCCGTTCCAGGGCGTGCTCTTCGCCGGGCTGATGATCACCGCGCAGGGGCCGAAGCTGATTGAATACAACACCCGCTTCGGCGATCCCGAATGCGAGGTGCTGATGCCGCGCCTGAAAAGCGACATCGTGCCGGCGCTGCTCGCCGCCTGCGACGGCGTGCTCGACCGGGTCGACCTGCGCTGGCGCGACGAGGCGGCGCTGACCGTCGTGCTCGCGGCAAAGGGCTACCCGGCCAAGCCGGAAACCGGCAGCGTCATCCAGGGTGTCGAGAAGGCGGAGGCGCTGGACGAGGTGCTCGTCTTCCATGCCGGCACGAAGCTCTCGAACGGCGATCTCGTCGCCAATGGCGGACGGGTGCTGAACGTCGTCGCGCTCGGCAAGAGCGTCGGCGAGGCGCAGAAGCGGGCCTATGAGGCCGTCGACAAGATCGACTGGCCGGGCGGCTTCTGCCGTCGCGATATCGGCTGGCAGGCGGTGAAGCGCGAGCAAGGCTGACAGGACGTTGTGACGGGCATGACACCAATCGAAATGCAGCATTCGATCGGTGTCATGATTTCTCTCGCATCGACTTGAGCCGAAAACCGGTTCCCACTTTTCGGGCCGATGCCTATGCTCCCGGCCATGGCGAACATCGACTCCCTCTTCCCCGGCTTCAAGGCGCATTGGATCGACGGGCCGGTCGGCAAGATCTTCGCGCGCGTCGGCGGCGAAGGCCCGCCTCTCGTGCTGATCCACGGCTTTCCGCAGACTCATGCCGAATGGCACCGACTGGCGCCGGAACTGGCCAAGACGCACACCGTCGTCTGCCCCGACCTGCGCGGCTATGGCTGGTCGGCCGCGCCGCATGGTGATGGCGGGGAGGAGACCTATACGAAGCGCGGCATGGGCGAGGACATTGTCGCGGTGATGCAGGCGCTCGGCCATATCCGCTTCGGCGTGATCGGCCATGATCGCGGCGCGCGCGTCGCCTACCGCCTCGCGCTCGACCATCCCGGCCGCGTCGAGCACCTCGTCCTGCTCGACATCCTGCCGACCGTCTCGATGTGGGAGGGCATGAACGCGGCACGCGCCATGCAGGTCTATCACTGGACCTTCCTGGCCCAGCCCGAGCCGATCCCGGAGAACCTGCTGAAGGCCGATCCGGCCGGCTGGCTCGACCGCACGATCGCGAGCTGGAGCCGGGCAAAGAACCTCGACCTGTTCGACCCGCTGGCGATGCAATCCTATGCGGAATCCTTCAGCGATCCCTCGCGCACGCACGCGGCCTGTGAGGATTACCGCGCCGGCGCCACGACCGATGTCGAACACGACAAGGCTGATCTCGCGGCGAACAAGCGCATCCTCTGCCCGACGCTCGTGCTTTGGGGCGAAGCAGGAATTCCGGCGAAGGGCGCAAGCCCGCTTGATGTCTGGCGCGAGACTTTCGCCCCGCAGGCTGAGGGACAGGCGATCGACAGCGGCCACTTCCTCCCCGAGGAGAATCCGCAGGACACGCTGGCAGCGCTGAAGCCATTTCTGGCGCAGGCTTCGGCCTGAACCGATCCACGGGAACATTGGGCATGCCGGGTTCCCGTACCGCCAAGTCCGCACAAACCAGGAAAGCGCCCGAGATCGCGCTCGTGCTCGGGGCTGGCGGGGCGCGAGGTCTCAGCCATATTTCCGTGCTGGAGGCCTTTGACGAGCTCGGCCTCAAGCCCGCCCGCATTGCCGGCTGCTCGATCGGCGCCATCATCGGGGCGGCCTACGCGGCCGGGCTGTCCGGCCGGGACTTGCGCGAGCACGTGCTTGCGACCTTCCGCGACCGAGCGCGGGTGATCGCGCGCCTGCTCGATTGCCGCGTCGGCAAGCTCGCCGATCTCGTGCGCGGGCTCGGCAATCCCGTGCTGATCGACGGCGAACGCCTGCTCGACCTGTTCTGGCCGGAGGCGGTGCCCGACCGCTTCGAGGAATTGGCAATCCCGTTCACCGCGATCGCGGCGGATTACCACCGGTATGCCACAGTGACGCTGAGCGAAGGGCCGCTGACGCCGGCCGTCGCCGCTTCGCTCGCCATTCCCGGGCTGGTGCGGCCGGTTGCGCTCGGCGGGCGCGTGCTGATCGATGGCGGCGCGATCGATCCCCTGCCCTATCGCGAGCTGCTGGCGCCCGGCCGCATCACCGTCGCGGTCGATGTCAGCGCACCCATGACAGAGCCCGGCGAGGCCCGCATTCCCGGCGCGTTGGAAGCGATCGTCGGCGCCTCGCAGATCCTGACGCGCACGCTGGTCCAGCGCCTGATCGAGCAGGAGCCGCCGGATATCCTGATCCGGGCGGGTGCCGACCGCATCGGCGGGCTCGATTTCTTCAAGGCGAAGGTGATCCTCGCAGCGGCAGAGCCGATCAAGGACGAGGTCAAGCGAGCGCTGGAACGGGCTCTCGACGCGGAGGGCTGACCGGCTCCGGCGCATCGCAACGGAAGCCGGGCAATGCAGCCTCCAAGACCCCTCGCCCTTCCTCGGTCAGGATGACGGCGCGGCTGTCCTTGCGGCGGCGAACCCAATCCATCTCGAAGCAGCGGCATGCGAGCGTGGCCGCGAGATGGCCGGCAAGATGCGGCCGGCGCTCGCTCCAGTCGAGGCAGGGCCGCAAGGCGGCGCGGCGGCTCCTGGCAGAAGCGTCGGGATCGAGGCCCAGCGCCCGGAAGATCGCCTTGCCCGAGGTCGTCAGCGCATAGCCGCCCTCGCTGGCGGCGAGATGACCGCCGGCCATCAGCGCGTCATGGATGCCGATGCCGAGCCTTCCGGCGAAATGGTCGTAGCAGGTGCGGGCCTGGCTCAGTTCCGCCCCAACGCGGGACGGCAGGCGCCGGCTGGTGCCGTCGAGATTGGCGAGCACCATCAGGCCTTCCAGCGCCGTCGCGACCTCCGGCCCGGCCAGCCGATAATAGCGATGGCGCCCCTGCACGGCGACGTCGATCAGGTTGCCCTGCATCAGCTTGGCCAGATGGCCGCTCGCCGTCTGCGGCGCGACGCCGGCGATCCAGGCGAGTTCCTTCGCCGTCAGCGCGCGGCCGTCCATCAGCGCATGCAGCATGTTGGCGCGGGCCGGATCACCCATCAGATGGGCGATCTCCGCGAGATAGGGACCTTGCGTGCTCATGATCGCATCATGCTCCGCCGCCGCCGCATCGCAAGCAGGAACGCTACGGCGGCGGCCGTAGCATCAGGTCGCGACAGCCGCCGTCAACGATGCCACAAGCAGGGCATGGACAACACGACTCTCCTCCTCTTCGTCACCGCGACCTTCGTGCTCGCCGGCTTCGTCAAGGGCGTGATCGGGCTGGGCTTGCCGACCATCGCGGTGGGTATCCTCGGCGTGGTCATGGCACCCGCGCAGGCGGCGGCCCTGCTGGTCGTGCCCAATCTCGTCACCAATGGCTGGCAGATCGCGACCGGGCCGAAGCTCGGCACCACGCTGAAGCGGCTCTGGCCAATGCTCGCCGCCATCTGCCTCGGCACCTGGGCCGGCGCCGGCCTGCTGCAGCAGCAGAAGGATGGCAGCGCCACGCTCTGGCTCGGCGCGGCGCTCATCCTCTATGCACTCGTCGGCCTGAAGGCTGCAAAGCTGCGCGTGCCGCCCCGCTGGGAAGGCTGGCTCGGCCCGGTCATCGGCTTCACGACCGGTGTCGTCACCGCTGCGACCGGCGTCTTCGTTCTCCCGGCCGTGCCCTATCTGCAGGCGCTGGGCTTCGACAAGGACGAGCTGGTGCAGGCGCTCGGCATCTCCTTCATCGTCTCGACGCTGGCGCTCTCCTTCGGCCTGATCGGCGCCGGAGCGCTCAACGGCACCGTCGCCTGGCAGTCGCTGCTGGCGCTCGTCCCGGCGCTGATCGGCATGAGCGCGGGGCAGTTCATCCGCGGCCGCATCTCGCCCGCGACCTTCAAGATCTGCTTCTTCACAGGGTTGCTGGCGCTCGGCGCCTATCTCTGCTGGCGCAGCCTTGCCTGATGGTCCGGCCCTTGCTTAGGGAAACAGGATCATCTCGCCGGGCTTAACCAAGCGTTCACCATACGGGCGCAGCCTCGACCGGCAGCAACAGGAGCGCCTCGCATGGATGCCTTCACCATGGTCATCATGGCCTGCGTCGCCGGCGAGACGCATTGCGCGACCAGCCGCATCAGCGAAATGGGCTTCACCACGGTGCAGGCCTGCGAGGCGCGGATCGACGACATAGCCAGCACGATGACCCGGGAATTCGGCAAACGCCCGGAATTCAAGGGCCGGCAGGTGACCTATGACGTCTCCTGCATGGACCGCGCGCAGCTCTCCGCGAAATTCGGCATCGCCTCGTCCGATACCTGAGCGTCAGCGCCTGTCGCGGAAGAAGTCCCGCAACAGCGCCGCGGCTTCCGTCTCGCGCAGGCCGCCATAGATTTCGGGCGCATGATGGCAGGTCGGGCTCTCATAGAGCCTGACGCCGTTCTCGACCGCGCCGCCCTTCGGATCGCCCGCGCCGAAATAGAGCCGCCTGATCCGGGAAAACGATATCGCCGCCGCGCACATCGGGCAGGGTTCGAGCGTGACATAGAGATCGCAGCCGACCAGCCGCTCGCTGCCGATCGCTTCGCAGGCCAACCGCAGCGCAAGCATCTCGGCATGGGCGGTCGGGTCGTTCAGCTCCAGCGTGCGGTTGCCGGCACGGCCGAGGACCACGCCGTCGCGCATGATCACCGCGCCAACCGGCACCTCGCCACGCAGGGCAGCCGCCTTCGCCTCGTCGAAGGCGAGCGCCATGGCGTCGATCGTGGATGAGTGTTGCGGCGGCGACATCGAAAACCCCAGCTTTGGCGCTCGCAGCAAGGGAAAGCCTCTGCTACAAGCGCCGGTTATAGCGAATAAGCGAGCCAGGCCTTTCCCGCAAAGCGGTTGTGCTCGGCCGGCTCAGGAGCAACCATGAAAGACGACGACAACAACAGAGGCCGCGGCCCACGCAAGGGCGGCGGCGCCGGCGGCCGTGGACCCGGCTCCGGCGGCAAAGGCTTCGGTGGCAAGCCGTTCGGCAGCCGTTCAGGCGGCGAAGGCCGTGGACCTGCGCGCGATGGCGAGCGCAAGCCGTTCCGCAGCCGTTCGGGCGGCGATGATCGCCCTGCCCGGGACGGCGAGCGCAAGCCGTTCCGCGGCCACTCGGCCGGTGACGAACGCCCGACCCGCCGCTTCGATCGCCCCACTGGCGCCGAGGGTGAGGCTCCGCGCCCGCGCCGCTTCGATGGCGACCGGCCGGTTCGCGCCAGGGCCGAAGGCGAAGGCCGTGGCTTCCGCGAGCGCTCCGGCGAGGAGCGTCCGCGCCGCACAGGCGACCGTCCCTTCGCCGGCCGCGACCGGCCGCAGGGCGACCGGCCGCCGCGCGGCGAGGGCCGCGATGGCGAGAAGCGTTTTTCGCGTCCGCGCGCGCCGCGCTTCGAGGGTCAGGATGACCGCCCGCGCCGTCCGCGCGAGGCTCAGCCCGAGCGCAAGCTGATCACGGCGGAGGAGCCGGAGCGGATCGCCAAGGTGATGGCGCGGGCCGGCGTCGCCTCGCGCCGCGACAGCGAGGCGATGATCGCAGAAGGCCGCGTGAGCGTGAACGGCACTGTGCTGGACAGCCCGGCCCTCGACGTGAAGCCGACCGATATCGTGCTGATCGACGGCGAGCCCTTGCCGGCCCGCGAGCGCACGCGGCTCTGGCTCTACCACAAGCCCCGCGGCGTGGTGACGACCAATTTCGACCCGGAAGGCCGCCCGACCGTCTTCGACGTGCTGCCGGAAGACCTGCCGCGCGTGCTGACGATCGGCCGGCTCGACATCAACACCGAAGGCCTGCTGCTGCTGACCAACGATGGCGGGCTGGCGCGCGTGCTGGAGCTGCCGGAGACCGGCTGGCTCCGGCGCTACCGCGTGCGCGCCTTCGGCGAGGTGACGCAGGACATGCTCGACACGGTGAGGGACGGCGTCACCATCGACGGCATCCAGTATGGCCCGGTGACCGCCCGCTTCGAGCGCCAGCAGGGCTTCAACACCTGGCTGACAGTCGACCTGCGCGAGGGCAAGAACCGCGAGGTCAAGACCGTGCTCGAGCATCTCGGGCTGACGGTGAACCGGCTGATCCGCATCTCCTTCGGGCCGTTCCAGCTCGGCGATCTCGAAGAGGGCGAGGTCGACGAGATCCGCTCGCGCGTGCTGCAGGACCAGCTCGGCACCGAACTCGCAGCCAAGGCCGGCGCCGATTTCGAATCGCCGCGCCGCGATGCCCTGCCTGCCGCGCCGCGCCCAGCGCCGGCCGGCGACGACCGCCCGCGCCGCCGTCGCGAACCCGACGAGGATGAACACGAGACGCGCCGCGACGCCGTGCGCGAATTGCGCGGCGACAAGCCCTGGACCCGCACCACCTGGCGCGATGCCGAGACCGAGCCGCAGCGCGCCCGCAAGGCGCCGCCGCGCCGCGGCGCCGATCCGAAGCTGGAGCGGCAGGAGCGAGAGGCCTCGGGCGACGTGAAACGTCGTCGCGACACGCCGATCGCCGATCCCAAGGGCCGGCGCGTGCTGGTCGAGCGCGTCAGCGCGCCCGTAGCGGAGGAGCGCGACGCTCCCGCCCGCGAGAGCAAGCGCAGGCCCGACCGCATGCCGCGCCAGCAGCGCGGTGCCCAGGACCGTGGTAACGACGAGATGCGCACGTCACGTCCCCTCTCGCGCACCAGTGGCGACGAGCGGCCGGCGCGGCGCCCGCGCAGCGATGCCGGCGAGCGTGACCGCGGCGGCGACCGCCCCTGGGAGGATCGCGCGCCACGCGGCGAGCGTCCCGAGCGCGCGCCACGCGATGGCGCCGAGCGCCCTGCCCGCGCCTTCCGTGAACGCTCGGCCGAGGACCGGCCGCGCGGTCGCAGCTTCGGCGACAAGCCAGGCGGCAGGGATTTCGGGGCCAAGAGCTTCGGGAGCCGCTCTTCGGAGCGCTCAGGCGACGATCGGCCCCGCGGCCGCAGCTTCGGCGACAAGCCGGGCGGCAAGGGCTTCGGTTCCCGCTCTTCGGAAAGGCCGGCCGGCGGCGGCCGTCCCTTCGGTGGCAAGCCGGGTGGCAGGCGCCCGGGCGGACGTGGTCCGCGCCCGGGCGGCGGCCCGCGCGGCGGCAAGCGCGACTAAGCGATGCGGATCGTCGGCGGACGCCTGGGCGGCCGGCCCCTGGCCGGTCCAAAACCGGGGATCGGCAGCATCCGGCCGACCTCGGACCGTCTGCGCGAATCCCTGTTCAACGTGCTCGTGCATGCCTATGGCGACGCGGTCGAGGGCGCGCGCGTGCTCGATCTCTTCGCCGGCACGGGTGCGCTCGGCTTCGAGGCGCTTTCGCGCGGCGCGGGCTTCGCGCTGCTGGTCGATGACGGCACCGAGGCACGCGGCATCATCCGCGAGAACCAGATGGCGCTCGGTGTCGCCGGCTTCAGCCGCATCTTCCGCCGGGACGCCACCAAGCTCGGCCCGATCACCGGCATGGCGCCGTTCGGCCTCGTCTTCTGCGACCCTCCTTATCGCAAGGGCCTTGGCGAGAAGGCGCTCATCTCAGCCCGCGAAGGTGGCTGGCTCGCGCCGGACGCGCTGATCGTGCTGGAAGAGGCCGCCGATGCCGAGATCAGCCCCCCCAAGGGCTTCGAGGAGCTGGAGCGGCGGGCTTACGGCGAGACGCAGGTGCTGCTGCTGCGGGTGACTTCCTAGGCACCCGGCGCTGCACCCGCCTTGCAGACCTCAGCCCTGGGTCGGCTCGTAGCGCAGGATGCCCGCGATCCCCGCCTTCGACCCGGCGGGCCTATCGCTGGGGTGGTTGATGCCGTCATTGACCTGCAGCTCCCGGAAATCGAAGGGGCTGGCGCCAGCGATGCAGGCGACGTTTACCCCGAGCTGACCGGGATTCGAGCGGCGCTGGTGATGGGTGTAGATGCCGCAGCCCAGGCAGAAATAGTGCTTCGCCGTCCGGGTGTTGAACTGGTACTCGCCGAGCTTGTCATCGCCCGAGACGATCCGGACCTCGCTCGCCGACACGACGACCGCGCCGCGCATGCGGCAGAACGAGCAATCGCAGCGGCGCGCGGTGTTCATGCCGTCGACCAATGTCGCTTCGAAGCGGACGCCTTTGCAGTGACAGGCCGCCTGAACGATGTTGCTGTCTGCCATCGCCGTCTCCTTGATGGATATCCCGGCGCCTTATACGCGCTTACCGTCGCCCGAACAGCCGCTCGATGTCCGACAGCTTCAATTCGACATAGGTCGGCCGGCCGTGGTTGCACTGGCCGGAATTGGGCGTGATCTCCATCTCGCGCAGCAACGCGTCCATCTCCTCCGGGCGCATCCGGCGGCCGGCGCGGACCGAGTTATGGCATGCCATCGTCGCCAGCACATGGTCGAGCCGGCGCTCCAGCGAGCCCGCCGTGCCGTGTTCAGCGAGCGCATCGGCGACGTCGCTGACGAGGCGCTGGAGATTGCCGCCGGCAAGCTGGCTCGGCGCCTCGCGCACCAGCACCGCGCCCGGACCAAAGGATTCAAGCACGAGCCCGAGGCTTTCGAGCTCGCCGCCCGCCGCGATCAGGCGGTCGGCATCGACCGGGTCGAGCTCGACCACTTCGGGCAGGAGCAGGGGCTGGCGCGCGATGCCATTGCGGGCGCGCTCGGCCTTGAGGCGTTCATAGACCAGCCGCTCATGGGCGGCGTGCTGGTCGACGATGACGACGCCCTCGCGGGTCTGGGCGACGATATAGGTCTCGTGGACCTGGGCGCGCGCAGCGCCGAGCGGCCGGTCGAGCGCGTCGGGCGAAGGCTCCGCGAGATGGGCGCGGGCGTCCGCTGAAGGCGCAGCGAAATCCGAGAAGCCGGGTTGCGGGGCGCTTGCCGGGTGCGGGGTCGGCGCGCTCCAGCTCTGCGCCTGCGGGAAGGACGGGCGCGGGATCGCGCTGCCGCTGCCGCCCATCGAGAGCACGGCGCGGAAGGCGTCGAGCGTGCGGGCGCCGCCCGTCGTGGTGGCGCGATGGCCGGCGGCAGCGAGCGCGGCCTTCAGGCCGGAGACGACGAGGCCGCGCACCAATGCAGGATCACGGAAGCGGACCTCGCTCTTGGCGGGGTGGACGTTGACGTCGACCGAGCGCGGATCGCAGCCGATATCGAGGAAGAGCACCGGATGGCGGTCGGAGGGCACGACATCGGCATAGGCGCCGCGCACGGCCGAGAGCAGCAATTTATCGCGCACCGGCCGGCCGTTGACGGAAAGATGCACGCCGGCCGAGGTGCCACGATGGAAGGTCGGCAGGCCGGCGAAGCCGGAGATGCCGAAACCCTCGCGCTCAGCCTCGATCCTGAGCGCATTCTCGGGAAAGTCGCGACCAAGCGCGCGGCCGAGACGGCGCAGCAGGCCCTCCTCGCCGATCGGCTCCGCCGGCCAGTCGAAGGCGCTGATATGCTCGCCTTCGAGCGAGAAGCGGATCTCGGGATGGGCGATGGCGAGGCGCCTCAGCATCTCGGAGACGGCCTGCGCCTCGGCCCGGTCGCTCTTCAGGAATTTCAGGCGGGCCGGGGTGAAGATGAAGAGGTCGCTGACCTCGATGCGCGTGCCGGGCGCCGCGGCGACGGGGCGGACCACGCCCTTCTCTCCGGCTTCGACGACAAGACCTGACCCCTGAGCTGCGTCGCGCCGGCGTGTCGCGATCGAGAGCCTTGCGACCGACCCGATCGAAGGCAGCGCCTCGCCACGGAAGCCGAGCGTGTCGATGGCAAAGAGATCGCCGTCGGGGAGTTTCGAGGTGGCATGACGGTCGACAGCGAGCTCGAGGTCTTCCGGCGTCATGCCCGCGCCGTCATCGACGACGCGGATCAGTTCACGCCCGCCGCCCTGAATGGTCACCGCGATCGACCGCGCGCCGGCATCGATCGCGTTCTCGACCAGCTCCTTTACGGCCGCAGCCGGCCGCTCGATCACCTCGCCGGCGGCGATGCGATCGACCAGGATGGGATCGAGGCGGCGGACGGTCATGGAACTCTGGCGATCATCGGCAAACTGGGCTCGTCATTCTCGGGCGGAGCGAAGCGCAGACCCGAGAATCTCTCTCCGAAAGAGGCTCCTGAGCCTTCATGTCATGAGATGCTCGGGTCAAGCCCGAGCATGACGTGCCTCTACCGGAAAACGCGCCTCAGGCCCGCCCTTCGGCAAGATAGCGCTTGGCGAGGAGCTTAGCCTCCTCCACCGCCGGCTGGTCGAACGGGTCCACGCCCATCGCATAACCGGTCAGGATCGTCTCCAGCATGAAATGCATCAGCATCTCGCCATGGCTGGTCTCGTCTATATGTTCGACATGGAAGCGTCTGACAGCGCAGCTGTTCTTGGCGAAGGTGTCGATCATAGCGACACCCTGCGCCGCGACGAGGTCGCCAATCGTCTTGCCGGCGAAATCGGCCTGCCCGATCTTCTCGGCGAGGGCGGCGTCGATCTGCGGCCCCTTGCCCTTCACGCTCGTGGTGATGACCGTGAAGAACTTGTCCTTGGGGCCGGCGAGATAGAGCTGCTGCTGCGAATGCTGGTCGACCGGGCCGAGCGCGCCGACGGGCTGGGTGCCCTGCCCGTCCTTGCCGAGGCTCTCCGCCCAGAGCTGCATCCACCAGCGGGTGAGCAAGGCGAGCTTGTCGGCATAGGGCATGAGCACGGCGATGTTCTTGCCCGAGCGCATCGCGGCAAGATGCAACGCCGCACCGACCGCAGCCGGCGTCTCGCGGACGTCTTTGCCGGCGAAGAGCGGCGCGACGGCACGGCCGGCGCCGAGGCGCAGCGCCTCGATGTCGAGGCCGAGCACGGCGGCCGGCAGCAGGCCGCAATTGGTCAGCACGGAATAGCGGCCGCCGACATCGGTATGGTGTTCAAGGAAGGGCGTACCGAAGGGCTCGAGCAAGGCGCGCAGCGGATGCAGCTTGCCGGATTTGGCGGGCTCTGACAGGCCCTCGAAATGCTGGCCGATCTGCGGGTCGGTCAGATGCGCGCCACGCAAGGCCTCGATCGCCGCGATCGATTGCAGCAGGGTCTCGCCGGTGCCGCCCGATTTCGAGATCGCGACGAATTTGGTCGTCTTGAGCGGAAGCTTCGCGAGCAAGGCCGCATAGGTCGCCGGGTCGAGATTGTCGATGAAATGGACATGCGGGCCGGGCGTGAACTGCGACAGGCCGGCGATGCCGTAGCCGGTGAGTTGCGCCAGGGTCTGGCCGCCGAGGCTGGAGCCGCCGGTGCCGAGCACGAGGACATCGGTCGTGCCGCCGGATTTCAGCCGCGCAGCAGCGGCCTTCACGGGGCCGAGATCGGCCGTGTCGCTCGGCAGCTTCAGCAGCGGCAGCGTGCCATCCTTGGCCTGCGCCTGCAGCTTCGCCAACGCGGGCTTGAGATCGGCCAGCGCCGTCTCGAAGGCCGCATCGGGAATGCCGCCCTTGCCGACCTTGGATTCAAGCGCGAGATCGAAGCTTTGCTGGAGCATGTAGACCTATCCGTATCGACGAGAAGACGAAGGCTATTTCAGACGAGGGCGACCGGCTTGCCAACCGCCTGCACGAGCAGTTCGGGGTTGCCGAAGAGGCGATGCGCAACGCGCTTGACGTCGGCCAGCGTCACCGCGGCGAAAAGGCCGTTGCGCCGGGCGAGGAAATCCGGCGTGTCGCCGCGCAAGGCAAGCGCCAGCAATTCGCCGGCGATCTTCGGCGAGGTGTCGAAGCGCAACGGGTAGGAGCCGACGATGTAGCGCTTGGCCTCCTCGACCTCGTGCTCGGTCGGGCCTTCCTCGGCGAGCTTGAGCATCTCCTCGCGGATCACCTTCATCGACTCAGCCGCGCGGTCGTTGCGGGTGGCGGTGCCGCCGACCAGCATGGCGCTCTCGCGCAGGGGCATCAGGCTGGAGGAGACGCCATAGGCGAGGCCGCGCTTCTCGCGCACTTCCATGAAGAGGCGCGAGGTGAAGGCCGAGCCGCCGAGGATGTGGTTCAGCACGCTCGCGGTGATGAAATCCGGATCGTCCCACATCAGGCCGGGCCCGACGAAACGCAGCACGGTCTGCGGCACGTCGAGATCGATGACATGGGTCTGGCCGAGCCCCTGGATCGGCAGGGCTTGAGCCGGACGGGCCCGCACCTCGCCCTTGGGCAGGCCGCCGAACAGCGCATCCAGCCGCCCGGCCAACTCGGTCGCGGTGATGTCACCGACGACGACGATCTTGAGGCCCGCACGATCCAACAGCGTCGGCCGCAGCGCCTTGAGCGCCGGAGCTTCCAGCCTGGAGACGCTGTCGAGATCGCCCTTCTCGGACCGGCCATAGGCATGGCCCGGGAAGGCCGCGGCATAGAGCGCGTTGCGGCACATCACCTCGGGGTTCTTCGCCTGGCGCTGCAGGCCGGCGATGACCTGGGCACGGACACGGGCGACGGCGTCGGCATCGAAGCGCGGCTGGTTGAGCGCCAGCCCGAGCAGGTCGAAGGCCGTGTCGCGATGCGTCGAAAGCGTCTGGAGATAGCCGTGGAAATCGTCGCGGCGGGCGTCGAAGCCGAGGCTGATGGCATGGTCGGCCATGCGGCCCTGGAAGGCCTCGGCATCGAGATCGCCGGCGCCCTCGTCGAGCAGGCCGGAAATCAGATAGGCGCTGCCGGCGGCGTTCTCGGGATCGCGGCTGGCGCCACCATCGAAGGCGAAATCGACCGCGATCAGCGGCAGGCTGTGCTCCTCGACCAGCCAGGCCTCGACGCCGCCGGGCGAGCGGACGGTCTGGACGGCGATGGCGGGGCCGGCGGTATTGAGCTTGGGCGTCGGAATCGGGGCGTTCATGGCGCTTCCTGTCGGCGGGACGCGAAGGACCCGCCCGTTCGAACACGGGGCGGCGGCGTCAGGCCGGCAGCAGCAGGCCGGTGACGCTGCGATCAGGCTTGAGATAACGGCGAGCCGCCTCGACCACGGCCTCGCGGCTGACCGCCTCGATACGCTCGGGCCAGGCCAGCACGTCCTCGACCGTCTCGCCCACGGCGAGCGCCGAGCCGAAGATGCGGGCGAGCGAGGCCTGATTGTCGCGAGCGAAGACCGTCTCCGCCACCAGCCGCGTGCGGGCGCGGGCCAGTTCCAGCTCGCTCGGCCCATCCGCCAGGAAAGCGGCTAGCGCCGCATCGAGCCCGGCTTCCATTGCCGCCATCTCGACGCCGGGGCGCGGACTGGCGGAGATCTGGAAGGCGGCGCGATCGACCATCGAGCCCATGAAATAGGCGCTGGCTCCGGCGGCCAGTTCGTCCTCGACGCAGAGCCTGCGATAGAGCCGCGAGGTGGTGCCGCCACCGAGGATCTCGGCAACGAGTTCGAGCGCGAGCACCTCGTCGCGCGCGCCGGCGGTATAGGTCGGGGTCAGCCAGCCTCGGCGCAAAGAGGGCTGCTGCACGCGTGGATCGTTGAGCTGGACACGGCGCGAGGCGCGAGGCTCCGGCTCGATCGGGCGGGAACGGACAGGTGCCGCGCCACGGGCCGCGATCTTGCCGTAGGTTTCCTCGGCGAGACGGCGGACCTCGGCGGCATCGGTATCCCCGGCGACAACGAGGATCGCGTTCTCGGGCGTGTAGAAGCGCTGGTAATAGGCGAAGGCGTCGTCCCGGCTCAGGCGCTCGATCTCATGCTCCCAGCCGATGATCGGCGTGCCATACGGGTGATGGAAGAACAGCGTCGCTGAGAATTCCTCGCCGAGCTGGGCGGACGGGTCGGAATCGACGCGCATGCGCCGCTCCTCCAGCACCACGTCGCGCTCGGGGGCGACCACGCTCTCGTCAAAGGAGAGGCCGGTCATGCGGTCGGCTTCGTAATCCATCATCGCGCGCAGATGTTCTTTCGGCACGCGCTGGAAATAGGCGGTGTAGTCGAAGGAGGTGAAGGCGTTCTCCTGGCCGCCATAGCCGGCAACGATCTTGGAGAATTCGCCCGCCGGCCAGCGTTCGGTGCCTTTGAACATCAGGTGCTCGAGGAAATGCGCGATGCCCGACTTGCCGGTCGGATCATCGGCCGAGCCGTTGCGATACCAGACCATATGGGTCACGACCGGCGCACGCCGGTCCTTCACGACGACGACATCGAGGCCATTGGCCAACCGGAAGGATTCGACCGGCTCCGCCAGGTCGGTCCGGTGCGCATGGATGTTCACCTGTTGCCGTCTCCTCAATCGAAAAAAGGGCGGGCGCGACGCGCCCGCCCTTCATGACAACTTGGTCGGGCATCCCCGCTTCGGCAAGAGGCGATCGCAACCGGCGATCAAAGCAGAACGATGGCCCTCGCCTTTGCCGGGATGCTTACTCGATCACCGGGATACGGCCGGTCGAGAACTCGCGGATACCGGCAGACTGCTTGTCCTCGACGGGGCCACCCTTGCCCGGGCCGAGGGCAGCCGTCCCAGCCGGGCGGCGATAGCCGGTCGGCGGCTCGGTGAGCGTGCGGCGCGGCGGCTCGGAGCCGTAGGCAGCGGCATTCTCGTCGACCTTGGCCTGACGCGCGGCCATCTCGCGCCCAACCACGATCGGCTTGATGATGTTGTTGTAGTTGTTGTCGTCCTCCGCGAAGCGCGGCCCGACCGGCGCACGCGTCGTCCGGCCGCGGCGAATCTCCTCGGGCGACATGCGCGCGATGTTCTTCAGGCCGAGAGGCTCCTCGTAAGGTGCCGGATTGGCCGCATCCTTGCGGCGCTGGACGTCAGGATCGTTCGGCCAGGCGGCATTGCGCTCGCTGGCGGCCTGCTGCGGACGCGGCAGCGTCGAGTTCGGCGGCACGACCAGCGGGGCGCGGGCACGATAGTCGATGTCGGCCCCTTCTCCCTTGCCGAAGACGCCCTGCATGAAGTTGTAGATGAGCGAGCCTTCCTGCGCGAAGGCAGGCGACGCCCCGAGCACAAGCCCGCCGACGATGAGCAGATGAGCCACGCGGATGCGTTTGGCCATGTCAAATCTCCCTTCGGACAATCTCGCCATGTCTGAAACCCAGACGAACGGCAAAACAATGGCGAAACCGTCGTTAAGCTGTTTTTTCCACGCTCGGGCGGAAGGACTCATATAGCAGGCCGAGCACCCCGACAACGATCGCGACATCGGCGATGTTGAAGATATACCAGCTAAAGCTGCCCCAGTGGAAATGGACGAAGTCGACGACCGCGCCATAGACGGCACGATCGACCCCGTTGCCGAGCGCCCCGCCGATGATCAGCGCAAGGCTGAACACGGAGAAGCCTCGCGGCTCGCGCCACATCCAGCGCCAGAGCCAGACGGCCGCGACGAAGGAAATGACCACGAGGAACCAGCGGCCGAGATCGGTGCCCTGCTGAAACAGCCCGTAGGAGATACCGCGATTCCAGGCGAGCACGATCGTCAGGAAGGAGGCGAGATCGTACGGCCCGTTCTCCGCCAGCCCGACGCTGTAGAGCAGCCACGACTTCAGGAGCTGATCGGAAATGAAGACGATCAGGACCGTCAGCAGACCAAGGCGGCGGGCTGGCGTCATCAGGCGCGCACTCCCAGCTCCTTGAGAGCCTTGGCATCGCGCGGCGTCACCCGGGGATAAGCCTTGTCAGCGCTCGCCGGGTCGAAATACTTCCACGACCGCGCGCATTTGATCCCGGCCGCGCGATGCGGCACGACCGCGACGCCCGGCACGTCGGCGAGGCGGAAGGCTTCGGCCGGCCCCTCCCCGCTCTCGACGCGGATGCCCGACGTGATGCTGATCTCGGCGAGATCGGCGCCCGACAGGGCGGCATAGAGATCGCTGTCCGAGACGAAGACCTGCGGCGCCGCCTCCAGCGAGGAACCAAGGCGCTTGGCCGCGCGCTCGAGCTCCAGGGCGCCGGTGACGACACGGCGCACGCGGCGGATCTTGGCCCAGCGCTCGGCGAGCTCGGGGTCGAGCCACTCGGCCTTGGCCGCGACGAAGCGCTCGAGATGGACCGAGCCCTCGCCCGCCTTCTGGTCGGGATAGCGATCGAGCCAGGCTTCCTCGGCGGTGAAGACCAGGATGGGTGCGAGCCAGGTGGTCAGGCAGCGGAAGAGGTGATCGACGACGGTGAGCGCGCTCTTGCGGACATGGCTGGAGAGCGGATCGCAGTAAAGCGCGTCCTTGCGGACGTCGAAATAGAAGGCCGAAAGCTCCGTGTTCATGAACTGCGAAAGCAGGAACACGACCTTCTTGTAGTCGTAGGTGCGATAGGCTTCCTCGACCTGCGGACCAAGCTCGGCGAGGCGGTGCAGCATCAACCGCTCCAGCTCCGGCATGGTCTGCGGGTCGGAGACACGGACATCCTCGCTGAAATGGGCGAGCGTGCCGAGCATCCAGCGCATGGTGTTGCGCAGCTTGCGATAGGTCTCGACGAAGGTCTTGAGGATCTCCTTGCCGATGCGCAGGTCGTCCGAATAGTCCGCGGCCGCGACCCAAAGGCGCAGGATGTCGGCGCCGGAGTCCTTGATGATGTCCTGCGGCGCGGTGACGTTGCCCTTCGACTTCGACATCTTCTCGCCCTTCTCGTCCAGGCAGAAGCCATGGGTGAGGACGATATCGTAGGGCGCCCGGCCGCGCGTGCCGCAGCTCTCCAGCAGGCTCGAATGGAACCAGCCGCGATGCTGGTCCGATCCTTCGAGATACATCACGCGGTCCTTGCCGCCATCGCCGCGGCGGCGGGCACGCAGGTCGGCGCGCTTCTCCAGCGTGAAGGCGTGGGTCGACCCGGAGTCGAACCAGACGTCGAGCACGTCGGTGACGCGCTCGTACCTGGCCGGATCATAGCCGAAGGGCTTGAGGAAGCGGGCGCCATCCAGATCGGTGAACCAGGCATCGGCGCCCTCGGCCTCGAATACCTCCGCGATCGCCGCATTGACCCGGGCATCGACGAGGATGTCCTTGGTCTCCTTCTCGACGAAGACGGTGATCGGCACGCCCCAGGCGCGCTGGCGCGAGACGACCCAGTCCGGCCGGTTGGCGATCATGCCGGTGATGCGGTTCTCGCCGGCAGCGGGAACCCACTCGGTCTCCTTGATCGCCTTCAGCGCGCGGTTGCGCAGCGTGTCGGCATTGCCACCCGCGACCGGCTGCGGATCGGCCGCATCCGGCGCGCCGGCCTCGCCGATCGGCTTGTCCATGGCGATGAACCATTGCGGCGTGTTGCGGAAGATCACCGGCTTTTTCGAGCGCCAGGAATGCGGGTACTGATGCTTCAGGCGGCCGCGCGCGATGATGTTGCCGGCCTCGACCAGCGCCTTGATGACGACGTCGTTGGCATTGCCCTTGTCGCCCTTGTCGGTGATGACCTGCGCGCCCTCAAAACCCGGCGCCTCCTTGGTGAAGCGGCCATCGGCATCGACGGTGTAGGGGATGCGGGTGTCGATGCCGCGCTCGGTGAGCTGGCGGCCATTGGCCATCCAGACGTCGAAGTCCTCGCGGCCATGGCTGGGCGCCGTGTGGACAAAGCCGGTACCGGCATCGTCGGTGACATGATCGCCGTCGAGCAGCGGGACGTCGAAGTCGTAGCCGTGGCCGCGCAGGGGATGGGCTGCGGTTGCCTCAGCAAGCCATTCCGTCGGAACATCCATAACAGGCTTAAAGGCCTCAACCTTCGCTGCTTTGAAAACGCTTTCGGCGAGGTTCTTGGCGAGAATGTAGCTGGCGCCCACCTTGGCCCAGTTATTCTCCGGAGCAGCAGTTACCGTATAAAGGCCATAGGCGATCTTGCGATTAAACGAGATCGCTCGGTTACCAGGGATTGTCCAAGGCGTAGTTGTCCAGATTACGACCGAAGCAGCCATCATTGCATCGACATCGGCAATTGCTGAGTGCTCAGGCGAGGTCACGAAATGCCCCGCCAGCGGCGGCTTATCGCGATCAAGAGGAAACGCCACGAAGACCGTGTCGCTGGTGTGCTCCTCGTACTCGACCTCGGCCTCGGCCAGCGCCGTCTTCTCGACCACCGACCACATCACCGGCTTGGAGCCGCGATAGAGCTGGCCGGTCTCGGCGAACTTCATGATCTCGCGGGCGATCTGCGCCTCTGCCGGATAGGCCATGGTCAGATAGGGATGGGCCCAGTCACCCTCGACGCCCAAGCGCTTGAACTCCTCGCGCTGGACATCGACCCAGTGCTCGGCGAAGGCGCGGCATTCCTTGCGGAACTCGACGACCGGGACGTCATCCTTGTTCAGGCCCTTGGCGCGGTACTGCTCCTCGATCTTCCACTCGATCGGCAGGCCGTGGCAGTCCCAGCCCGGAACGTAGTTGGAATCGTAACCGAGCATCTGCTGCGAGCGCGTGACGAGGTCCTTGAGGACCTTGTTCAGCGCGTGGCCGATATGGATGTTGCCATTGGCATAGGGAGGGCCGTCATGCAGGACGAAACGGTCCCGGCCCTGCCCCGCTTCGCGCAGCTTGCGGTAGAGGTCCATCTTCGCCCAACGGGCCAGCAATTCCGGCTCGCGCTGCGGCAGGCCGGCGCGCATCGGGAACTCGGTCTGGGGCAGGAACAGCGTCTGCGAGTAGTCGACGCCGTCGGCAGCGGTCTCGGCAGCTTTGGCGGTGTTGGTCTTGTCGGTCATCATCCGGCTCGGACAGTCGGGACGGCGGGCCGGTCAGGGGCCGCGGGCGTCCACGCGTAAAACGGGAAAAGCGGTCTTCAACCCGGACTGCGCAAGCGCCCGCGCTTGTCTAGCGCGAGGCGGCAGCCGGGCCCGTAATTCGCCGGGAAAGATCGATCAGCATGGCGCGTTTGGCGGGCATGAGGGGCTTCTAGCAGGCGCGGCTTACGGAAGGAAGGGCGGCGTTCCCACCAGAATGTCGCGTGCGTGGGCGCTGTCGGCATCCATCTGGACGATCAGGGCCTCCAGCGAGTCGAACTTCTCCTCGCCGCGCAGCCAGTCGACGAAGGCGACATCGACGCGCTGGCCATAGAGATCGCCGGAGAAATCGAAGACGAAGGTTTCGAGGCGCGGCGCGCCGTCGTCGAAGGTCGGGCGACGGCCGAAGCTGGCGACGCCGTCATGCCAGGTGCCGTCGATCTTCATCCGGACCGCATAGATGCCGTGGCGCAGCCTGCAATCGCGGGCGAGCTGCATGTTGGCAGTGGGATAGCCGAGCTCGCGCCCGCGCTTGTCGCCGTGCGCAATAAGGCCGCGCACCTGCCAGGGCCGGCCGAGGAACGTCGCGGCGCGCGCGACATCTCCGGCCTCCAGCGCCGTGCGGATCAGCGTCGAGGAAACAGGCTCGCCCTGCCAGGAATAGGGCGACACGACCGACACCGGTATGCCCGCGGCAAGCCCATGGGCCTGCAGCATCTCGGGCGAGCCGGTGCGGCCCTTGCCGAAATGGAAATCGTAGCCGCAGACCAGGCCGGCGGCACCGAGCCGGCCGATCAGCAGGTCATCGACGAAGCTTTCGGCGGGGACCGCCGCGATATCGCGGTCGAACGGCAGGACGAAGACCTGACGCAGGCCGGCATCGGCCAGCCATTCCAGCTTGAGCTGGGGCGAAGTCAGCCGGAAGATCGGCTCCTCGGGCCGGAAGACGCTGCGCGGATGCGGTTCGAAGGTGAAGGCGGCGGGCCTGGTCCCCAACTCCGCGGCAAGAGATACGGCGCGGCGCGCCAGTTCGGCATGGCCGCGATGGACGCCGTCGAAATTGCCCAGCGCCAGGACGGCGCCGCGCAAGACTTCGGGAAGGGGCTTGTCGAGGTCGAGGACTACGGCCGTCGGCTCGGGGCGGTCAGGCGCATCGGCTTGGGATGGCATCAATCGGTAACGTCCACCTGCCCTGAAACGCGGGCGATGATCGTCTTTGCGGCGAAGCCCGGCGGGGCGTCAAGGCCGCGCGCCGGCCGAAAGCCTCAACTGCGCGACCTCGGCGGCATCGCGACCCAGGCCTCGCCTTCCATCACGGCCTTGCCGTCGACGAGGCATTCGCAGAAGAAGCGCGCCCGGCGGCGCTCCGACACCAGCTCGACCACCTCGACGCGGGCCGTGACGACATCGCCGATCTTGACCGGGGCGAGGAAGGTCAGCGTCTGCGAGAGATAGACAGCACCGGGGCCAGGCAAACGCGTACCGAGCAGCGCGGAAACCAGGCTCGCCGTCAGCATGCCATGGGCGATGCGCTGGCCGAATTTGGTGTTGGCAGCGAACTGGTCGCAGAGATGGATCGGGTTGGCATCGCCGGACAGCTCCGCGAAGAGCGCGACATCCCGCTCCATCACGGTCCGCATCAGGCTTTCGCTCCGGCCGATGGCCAGATCCTCGAAGGCGTGGACGGTGTAGAGCCCGCCGGGCATCGGCTGAACGGCCATGGATCACGCGCGGCCCGCGGGCCTGCGCCCTCCTGTCTGCGGTCCGGTTAAACATCTCGCAACCGCAACATGAAGGCAATTGGACTTTGGTGCAGCGCACCGTTCTACCCTTGCGTCAGTTCGCAATCGGATTAACCGGTTCGCAAGGCCGCGCCGCTATCACTCAGACAAGCGGCACGGCGCTGGTATCTCCCAGCACCGCAACCGTCATGCCTGGAGCACCAGAATGGCTCTCGATCCGTCCATGCCGATCCTCGTCGTCGACGATTACCAGACGATGGTCCGCATCATCCGCAACCTGCTTAAGCAGCTCGGCTTCGAGAATGTCGACGATGCCTCGGACGGCTCGACCGCGATCTCGAAGATGCGCGACAAGAAATACGGCCTGGTCATTTCCGACTGGAACATGGAGCCGATGAGCGGCTTCGAGCTGCTCCAGAAAGTCCGCGAGGAGACGGCGCTGTCGGAAACGCCGTTCATCATCGTCACCGCCGAATCGAAGACCGAGAACGTCGTCGCCGCCAAGAAGGCAGGCGTCAGCAACTATATCGTCAAGCCGTTCAACGCGCAGACGCTGAAGACGAAGATCGAATCGGTCTGCTCGGCGGCCTGAGAGGCCTCACCAGACCAGATGCGGCATCGCGTAGGCCGGGCGATGCGTCTGCCGGCCGAACCAGCCGTGACGCTCATCCCATGACGCTTCCATCAGATCCTGGGCGTGGATGCCGGCCAGCACCATGATGCCGGCCGCGCCGAAGGCGTCGGCCCCGGCGATGTCGGTGCGGATCGCATCGCCGATCGCGCAGATCCTGTCCCGGGCGATCGCGGTTCCACGCGCCTTCTCGGCCGCCGCCACCGCCGCCTCGTAGATCGGCCGATGCGGCTTGCCGGCATAGATCACCCGGCCACCGATCTCCTCATAGGCGAGCGCGACCGATCCGGCGCAGGGGATGATGCGCCCGCCACGCTCGACGACGAGATCCGGATTGGCGCAGATCAGCGGCAGACCGCGCGCGGCGAAGCCGGCGAGCAGATCGGCGTAGGTCGCCGCCGTGTCCTTCTCGTCGTCGAACAGGCCGGTGCAGAGCACATAGGCCGCCTCGTCGGGGGAGGTCTCGCGCACGTCGAGCCCGGCGATCAAGGGCAGGTCGCGATCGGGGCCGAGCCGGTACATCGGCTGGCCGGCGCGCTCGCGGATCAACGAGCGGCAGACATCGCCGGAGGCGACGATCGCATCCCAGGCCTCGCGCGGCACGGCGAAGCCGTCGAGCTGGCCGACGATGACATCGGCCGGGCGCGGCGCGTTGGTGACGAGAACGACGCTGATGCCATGCTCGCGCATCCGCATCAGGGCGGCGACCGCGTCGCGATAGGCGGCGACGCCGTTATGGACCACGCCCCAGACATCGCACAGGCAGAGATCGAAGCGATCGGCGACCTCCGAGAAACCCGAAAGCGGAAGGGTGGAAGCGATCCCCGATGGCGACACTGTCTCTATCTCCGGCAGCTTCATGGGAAAGGCGAGCTTCGCCCTTCAACAAGGCCTGATCTAGACGGGATTCGCCGGAAGCGGAACCGGAGAGCGCGGGAAACGGTCGTGCGTCAGGCGCTGGCGCGACGCAGCACGGCCCGGAAGGGCAACCGCTCCGGGCGGGTTTGCGACGCGGCCGGCTCGGGCGCTGCGGCGAGAGACTGGGCAAGGCGCTCCTGCCCAAGCAAGCGCTCGACGATGCTTTCCGGCTGACGAGCGGGTTCGGCCGGTGCCGGCGGTGCCGCGAGCGCCGGTTCCGGCTCGGCGAAGATCTCGGGCTTGACGGGGCGCGGCGGCGAGAAGGCCTGTCCCTGCCCCATCGTGGCGCCGAGCTCGATCATGTCGGCGGCGGCGGGGTTGTCCGCGACCTCGTCAGCCACGAGGGTGATCGAGACGCGCGCCAGCAAGGCGGCGAGGTCGCCGGCGTCGATATCGCTCTGGATCCGGCCGTCGAGATGAGCCTGCAGCAGCGCGGCCGGCGCCTTCACGTAGCGGATACCGCGATCGAACAGGCCGCGCGGATCGAGGCGCAGGTCGACGAGCTGGTCGAGCGCGAAACGCACCCCGTTCGCCGACATCGCGCCGAGCAGGCCGAGACTGGTCGGGTCGAGTTCACGGAAGATCGCCTGCGGCATCTCGATGACGAGATGGCCGGTATGTTCACGATATTTGTCGAGGATACGGGTCAGGGTGGCCAGCGCCCGCGACGACGTCCAGGTCGCGTTGCTGAAATTGCAGGAGACGAAGATGCCGCCATCCTTCGAGCCGAGATGGCGCGCGATCGCCAGCGCCCGCGTCAGGACGAGCGCGTCCAGCGTCGGCCCGAAACCGCGTGTCTCGACGGTGTCGATGAATTCGTGCGGCAGCAGCAGCGTGCTCTCGTCCAGCCGAAGGCGCGCCAGCGCCTCATAACCACAGGTCCGGCGCTGCGGCAGCGAAACGATCGGCTGCAGATGGACTTCGAGCCCGCCTTCACTGAGCGCCTTGCCGATCAGGGCAGCGCGCTCGGCCTCGGCTTCCTCGCGCGCGGCGGCTGCGGCGGCGGCACGCTCGGCTGCAAGCTTGTCGGCCCGCTCCCGGCGCACCGCCTCAGGATCGAGCACCACCTCGGGCACTGGCGCCGGAAGCGCTACGGCGGGATCAGGCAGGCGGGCCAGGACGGTCTCGTGATCGGCGAGCGTCGTCGCGACCTGATGGATCAGATCGCCGAGCAGGCCGACCTCGGCCGTCAATTCATGGATGGCGGCGCGCGCGGGCGCGGCATCGGCATCGCGCATCGGCATCTGCTGGACGCGCTGCGACAGCGCGTCGAGACGGATGGCATTGGTCGCGAGTCTGACCTTGACCTCGCCTACGCCCGCCATGGCCAGTTCGTGACGGGCGAGGCTGCGGCGCTCGAAGGCACGCATCGCCAGCATGCAACCGGCGCCGGACGCGAGCAGGCCGAGCGCCACGCCGAGCCCGCCCGGGAGCAGGATCGCAGTCGCGGCGCCGGCCGACAGGCCGGTGACGGCGCCGGCGAGAGGATGCAGGGCTTTCAGGCGGGCAGGTGCCACGGCAGCGCTCGCGCTAGGTCAGGGGATCGGAAAGGGAACGAATCACGGCTCGAACCGCAGATTAACCTTGCCGGCGCGGTTATGCGAGCGATGCGCCACAGTTCCGCCACAGCTTGCGCCGGGGGCCGGCCGCTAGGGTGTGTTCAGCCCTAGCGCGGCCAGGATTCGGTCAATGACAGAACCGGCAAATCCGCGTCTTTCGAGGAAGGCACGCGGGTCCTGCCCGAACAGCGGAGATTTCTCGGTCAACTGCGAAAGGGCCTTTGCCCGCTTTTCGGTGTCGCTGCCGGCGGCGAGCGCCTGACCGAGCAGGCTGAGCGGGCTGGAATCGGCTGCCAGCATCGCAGCATAGCTTTCGGACGCCTTCCCGGCGCCGACCAGATAGGAACCGAGAAACGCATAGAAATCGTAGCGCGGCGGACGCGCGACGCTGAGCGAGGTCGCCCGCTCCAGCAGCGGCAACCCTTCGAGCGGGCGATCGAGCCGGACGTAGAGAGCTCCGACCTCCGCCATGATCTCCGGATCATAGGGATTGCGGGCCTGCGCCTCGCGGCCCATCTGGATGGCGTCGTCGGCCGCGCCGCGCAGCAGCATCACCTTCATCAGCGCCTGGTAGGCGCGCGCACCCGACGGCGCGAGGCGGACCGCCGTCAAGGCCGCAGCGAGGGAGCGATCAAGTGGAGGCCGCACGTCGTCCGCGTCATCCGGCGGGGTCGCGGCCGGCGCAGCCGGCGCAGCGCCATGTTCGGCGAGCGTCATGATGGCGAGATGGGCCCAGGCCGGATAGAAGCCCGGCTCCTGCTCGGTCAGTTGCGCAAGGCAAACTCGGGCCGCCAGATGCATTTCGGGGAGCACGGTGCGGCGCGCGTCGAATGCCTTCAGGATGCAGCGGACGGCGGGCGAGGTCGTGAACTGGCGCGCATCGGCGGGAATCACGCCGAAGGGCTCGGCCAGCCGGGTCGCCAGCCGCCGCGCCATCTCGGCCAGATCGCTTTCATGGAGCGTCGCAAGCGAGGAGCGGCTCGACGAGGTCGTCCAGACGATGCGCCCGTCCCGCACGGAGCGCAGGCGGGCGAGCCCGACCGCCCCGCTGTCGAGGCCCTGGGCGTCGATCTCGATGACATAATCGACCTCCTCCGCGAGGGCGGACCCGGGAGGGGGCGCCTTGATGGTCACGAGATCGTCGAAACGGGCCATGGCGTCGACGAGCAGCGCGGAGAAGCGGCGCAGAACGTCGGCCAGTTTCGGATCGGAAGGCGGAGCGGGAATCGTGATCGCGACCCGCGCGAGGGCGAGCGCCGCCGGAGCCTCGGACCGCGCGCCGGCAACCTGCTCGGTCGCGGCGGATTTCACCGGCTCGCGGGCCGGCTTCATATACCACCAGCCCAGCGCAAGCAGCCCCAGCGCCAGCGCGGCGAGCGTCAGGCCGGCCCAGCGGCGGGCCGCGCGACGATCCGGCTCGGGCGCATCATCGGTGGACTCGGCCGGAGCCCGGCTCCCCTCCCCGCCGAACCAGGTGAACACCGGAACATAGCCGCCAACCGGCATCGAAATCTGCACGGGGTCGCCGCGGCCGTCACCGGCATAATATTGCGCCAGCGCCCGCCTGAGGCGACCGGCCTCGACGCGGACGATCGGATCGAGCTGGGGATTGAAGTCGGCGGGGCGACCGAGCCCTTCCACCGCGATCGTGTAGCCTTTCAGCTCGGCCGCGCGCCCCTCGACCGTGCGTTCGACGACGAAGTTCAGGAAGGCCGAAAGCTGGGGAGCGGCGCGAAACGCATCCGACACGAGGACGCGGTCGAGACCCGCGCGAATAATCGCCGCGGCTCGGACATCCAGCCGTCCAGGATCCTCTGCGCCTTCCACCATCGGGGTCCGTTCAATTTGCGCCCCTTCTGGGGAGTTTACGCCATTGGCGACCTAACGTCACCCATAGGCGGGCTCCAGCCGTCATCCGTCGGACGCAGCCTTGGGGCGCCATGATGGCGATTTACAGGCCGCTGGCTCCTGCTAGCTTTAACCAAGGTTAATCCACAGGGGTTTCGAATGACGTCCGCATCCTCCGCCATCGCCACGCCGAACGACCTCGAAGCCTACTGGATGCCGTTCACGGCCAACCGGTCGTTCAAGAAGAACCCGCGCATGGTCGCACGCGCCGAGGGCATGTTCTACTACACGCCGGACAACAAGCCGGTCATGGACGGCACCGCGGGCCTGTGGTGCTGCAATGCCGGCCACGCCCGCGAGCCGATCATCCAGGCGATCCAGGCCCAGGCGCGCGACCTCGACTACGCCCCGTCCTTCCAGTACGGCCACCCGAAGGTCTTCGCGGCTGCCGCCCGTATCGCGGCGCTGGCGCCGGGCGATCTCGACCATGTCTTCTTCGCCGGATCGGGCTCCGAAGCGGGTGACTCTGCGCTCAAGATCGCGCTCGCCTACTGGAACGTGTCGGGCAAGGCCGCCAAGACCCGCCTGATCGGCCGCGAGCGCGGCTATCATGGCGTCGGCTTCGGCGGCATCTCGGTCGGCGGCATGTCGAACAACCGCAAGTTCTTCGGCTCGCTGCTCACCGGCGTCGACCACCTCGCCCACACCTATGACCGCGAGAAGCAGGCCTTCAGCAAGGGCGAGCCGGACTACGGCGCGCATTTCGCCGATGATCTCGAGCGCATCGTCGCGCTGCACGACGCCTCGACCATCGCCGCCGTGATCGTCGAGCCGATGGCGGGCTCGACCGGCGCGCTGCCGCCGCCGAAGGGCTATCTCAAGCGCTTGCGCGAGATCTGCGACAAGCACAACATCCTGCTGATCTTCGACGAGGTCATCACCGGCTTCGGGCGGCTGGGCTTCGCCTTCGCGGCCGAACGCTACGGCGTGATCCCCGACATGATCACCTTCGCCAAGGGCGTGACCTCCGGCACCGTGCCGATGGGTGGCGTGATCGTGCGCAAGCACATCTACGACGCCTTCATGGGCGGCCCGGACAACGTCATAGAGCTGTTCCACGGCTATACCTATTCGGGCCATCCGCTGGCGGCAGCCGCCTGCCTGGCCTCGCTCGACATCTACCGCGACGAAGGCCTGTTCGAGCGGGCTCGCGCCATGGAGGGTACCTGGGCCGATGCGGTGATGAGCCTGAAGGGCGAACCCAACGTCGTCGACATCCGCACGCTCGGCATCGTCGGCGCCGTCGACCTCGCAACCCGCGCCGACGGCGTCGGCAAGCGGGCCTTCGAAGCCATGGACCGCCTCTTCCGCGAGGAAGGGCTGATGGTGCGGACGGCCGCCGATACGATCGCCTTCTCGCCGCCGCTGATCATCACGGAGTCGCAGGTCGACGAATTGATCGGCAAGCTGCGCCGGGTAATCCGGGCCGTGGCGAACTAAAGCACACGGGCGCCCGCCACCCCTGCGCCATACGGACGAAGGGCCACCTCCCGCGAGGTGGCCCTTCGCGCACCTGTCAACGCGCGACGCGCCAGGCGATCAGCAGAGCGAGCAAGGCCGGCACGGCGAAGACCAGTACGAGGATCGGCAATTCCTCGCGCACGGAATAGCCGGCCTTTGTGACGCCGACCCACAGATTGATCACCGCGATCACGAGCCAGACCGGCACGAAAAGCTTGGCTGCCAGACCATAATCGGGCTGGGTCCCGCCCCATAGCTTGCCGAAGAGCAGGAACAGACCGAGCAGCACCACGCCACCGCCGATCACCATCGCCACATGCATCTGCCTGCTCCTCACCGTCGAACCACCGGAAAATAGATATTGCGGCCCCCTGCCCCGCAAGGCAGCCGGGCAAACACAGTCGAAGCTCGTCTGCGCTCAGTTCCGCCCCAGCTTGCGATAGCGCGCGATCAGCCGGTCACGCTTGAGTCGCGACAGGCGGTCGATCCAGAAGACGCCGTCGAGCTGGTCGATCTCATGCTGATGGCAGACGGCCAGCAGGCCGTCGGCTTCCTCGCTCTGCTCCACCCCGTCGAGATCGTGATAGCGCACGCGGACATGGGCATGGCGCTCCAGCTCTTCGGTGACGCCGGGCATCGAGACGCTGCCCTCGACATGGCGGATGGTCTCACGCGAGACACCGTCCAGCACCGGATTGGCATAGGTCCGGACGTCGCCGGGCGTGAGCTCCAGCACGAACAGCCGCAACGACACGCCGATATGCGGCGCGGTGATACCGATGCCGGGCGCCGCCCGCATCGTATCCAGCAGATCGTCCGCGAGTTCACGCAGATCGGCATCGAAGCGCGTGACGGCTGCCGCCGCCACGCGCAGACGCGGATCGGGAAAGCTCAGGATCGGACGTGGAGGCATGCGTAGGCTCGGTCTTCGCTATCCCGGTTCAGGACCCGCTTCCTAGCGGATCGCGGGTCCTGACCCCAGTGGGACGTCTTCACTTCGTCGTGTAGCCGCCATTGACCAGGATGGTCTGGCCCGTCATCCACCAGCCGTCCGAGACGAGGAAGCGGATCCAGGGCACGATATCCCGGATATCGGTCAGGCCGGTCTTCGAGAAGGGCGAGAGCGCGGCGGCCGTCTTGTGATAGGCGACCGCGTCGGCGCCTTCGGCCGGGTAGAAGAACGGCGTGTCCATCGGGCCGGGCCCGATCGCGGTGACCGAGATGCCGCGGGCGCCGAACTCCTTTGAAGCCGCGCGGGTGTAATGCTCGACCGGCGCCTTGGTGCCGGCATAGCTCGCATAGAACGGCGTAAAGGCACCGAGCAGCGAGGTCACCAGCGTGCAGACCTTGCCGTTGTCGCTGACCTGCTTGCCGGCCTCCTTGAGGAAGAAGAAGGCCGTCTTCGAATTGACCGCGCTCATCTCGTCGAACTCGGCCTCGCTGATCTCGACCATCGGCTTCTTCAGCACCTTGCCGACCGTGTTGACCGCGATGTCGATCGAGCCCATCGCCGTCTTGGCGTTGGTGAAGAGCTTTTCCATGGCGGAAGCCGAGGTCAGATCGGCCTGGAAGGCATAGGCTTCCGCACCAGCCGCCTTGATCGCGGCTATTGTCTTTTCGGCTTCGGCTTTGGCCGGAGCGCTGTTGTAGTGGATGGCGACAGCCTTCGCGCCTTGCGCTGCCAGGTCCTTCGCCAGCAAGCCGCCGAGATTCTTGGCGCCGCCGGCGATCAGAACCGTCTTACCCTTGATGCCGTGATCGGCCATCGCATGCTCCTGTTCGCTGCAATCGATGGTTACAAGATATCGTCCTGAAATCGGCTATAAAGATTGCGATCGAGACATCACTGGTCAGATATTGCGAACAATTAGGATGCCAATTTGGACCGCATCGACCTCTTCCGCATCTATGCCCGCGTCGTGGAGTGCGAGAGCTTCACCCTGGCGGCCAAGGCGCTCGGACTGCCGCGCTCCTCGGTCTCGGCAGCGGTCGCGGCGCTGGAGCAGCGGATCGGCGCGAGACTGCTCCAGCGCACGACGCGGCGCGTCTCGGCGACCCAGGACGGCGCCGCCTTCTACGAGCATTGCGCGCGGCTCGTCGCCGATGTCGAGGAAACCGAGGCTCTGTTCCGGCAGAGCGCCGCGAGCCCGACCGGGCGACTCAGGATCGACGTGCCCGGCCGGATCGGCCGCCTGATCATCGCGCCGGCCCTGCCCGATTTCCTCGCCCGCTATCCCGAGATCGATATCGACCTCAGCGTGACGGACCGGGCGAGCAACCTGATCGAGGACGGGATCGACTGCGTGCTCCGCGTCGGCCCCTTGAGCGATTCAGGACTGATCGCGCGCTCGGTCGGGGAATTGCCGCTGATCAATGTCGCCAGCCCCGGCTATCTCGCGACGCATGGCACGCCCGGCCACCCCGGCGAACTCGACGGGCATAAAGCAGTCAACTACGCCTCGCCGACGACGGGGCGCATCGCGCCCTGGGAGTGGCTGGAGGATGGCGCGCTTCATGGCCGCACGCTGCCAGGGCGCGTCACCGTCAACAGCGCGGAGGCCTATATCGCCTGCTGCCTCGCCGGACTCGGCCTGATCCAGATCCCGGCCTATGACGTGGCCGAGCATCTCGCAGCGGGCGAACTCGTCGAGGTCATGCCCCGGCACCGGGCTGCACCGATGCCAATGACGTTGCTCTATCCCCACCGCCGGCACCTGTCGCGCCGGCTGCAGGTTTTCGCCGACTGGCTCGTCGCGCTGCTGCGCACGCGGCTGGCGACATGAGCCCGAAGGCTCAGGCCGCCGACTTCTTCTCGGCCGCGCTGTAGAAGCTCTCGCCGGTCTTGGCCATGCGCTTCAGCAGGCGGTTCGGCTTGAAGCGCTCGCCATGGGTCTTGGCCAGCTTCTCGCAGAGCTTCACGAAAGCGGCCGCGCCCATATTGTCGATATAGGACAGCGTGCCACCCGAGTAAGGTGCGAAGCCGAAACCGATGATCGAGCCGACGTCGGCCTCGCGCGGATCGGTGACGACGCCCTCCTCATAGGTCTTCGCCGCTTCGAGCGCCTGCGTCACCAGCAGGCGGTGCTTCAGCTCCTCCATGTCGACGCTCTCGGGATCGAGCCGCTTGCCGACGAGGTCGGCGAGGCCCGGCCAGAGGCGCTTCGGGCCGGCTTCCGGATAATCGTAGAAGCCCTTCTTGTTCTTGCGACCGAGGCGGCCATGCTTCTCGACCATGTCGGCGAGCAGCTTCTCCTGCGCCGGATCGACCGCGCCCTCGCCGAGCTGCGCCTTGGTCGCCTTCAACACCTTGTAGGCGAGATCGACCGCGACTTCGTCATTGAGCGAGAGCGGGCCGACCGGCATGCCGGCCTGCTTGCCGGCAGCCTCGATCATCGCCGGCGGCACGCCTTCCATCAGCATCAGATGGCCTTCGCGGATGTAGTTGCCGACGCAGCGATTGGCGTAGAAGCCGCGAGTGTCGTTGACGACGATCGGCGTCTTCTTGATCGCGCGGACATAGTCCAGCGCCATGGCGAGCGCCTTCTTGCCGGTCTTCCTGGCCATGATGACCTCGACCAGCAGCATCTTCTCGACCGGCGAGAAGAAATGGATGCCGATGAAGTTCTTCGGGCGCTGGCTGGTCTCGGCGAGGCCGGTGATCGGCAGCGTCGAGGTGTTGGAGCCGAAGATCGTGCGCGGGCCGACCACGGCCTCGACCTTGGCGATGACCTCGGCCTTGACCTTCGGGTCCTCGAACACGGCCTCGACGATCAGGTCGCAGCCCTTGAGATCTGCATAGTCGGCGGAGGCCTTGATGCGGCCGAGCAGCGCGTCGCGATCAGCGGTCTTGGCGCGGCCCTTCATGATCTGGTCGGAGACCAGCTTGTGCGAATAGGCCTTGCCCTTCTCGGCCGCCTCGATGTCCCTGTCGACCAGCACGACCTCCAGGCCAGCATTGGCCGTGACATAGGCGATGCCGGCGCCCATGAAGCCCGCGCCGATGACGCCGACCTTCTTGAGCTTCGACGGCGGCACGTCGGCCGGGCGGCGGGCGCCCTTGTTCAATTCCTGCATCGAGACGAAGAGCGAGCGGATCATCGAGGCCGCCTCCTTCGTCCGGAGGATCTTGGCGAAGTAGCGGCTCTCGACCTTCAGGCCGAGATCTATCGGCAGTTGCAGGCCCTCGTAGACCGCCGAGAGGATGGCGCGGGCGGCCGGGTAGTTGTCGTTCGTCTCGCGGCGATAGATCGCGTTGGCCGGCGGCCAGATTTGCATGCCGGCCGGCGAATGCACCTTGTTGGAGGGCAGCTTGAAGCCCTTCTGGTCCCAGGGGGCGGTCGCCTGCGGATTGGCCTTGAGCCAGTCCTTGGCGTTCTGGACGATGTCGGCGCGCGGCGCGACGGCATGGACGAGGCCGGAATTGCGCGCCGGCAGCGCCTTCACCTGCTCGCCCTTGAACATCATCTGGAGCGCGTCGCCGGTCTGCATCAGGCGCGCCACGCGCTGGGTGCCGCCGGCGCCGGGGAAGAGCCCGACCTTGATCTCGGGCAGGCCGACGCGGGTCGAGGCATCGTCCGAGACGACGCGGTACTGACAGGACAGCGAAAGCTCGAAGGCGCCGCCGAGGCAAACGCCGTGGATCGCGGCGGCGAAGGGCTTCCCGCAGGTTTCGAGCTTGCGGTAGAGCAGCGAGAGCTTGCGGCTCTCGTCGAAGAAGCTCTGCATCGCGACCGCCTCGCCCTTTTCCCTGGCGAGCTTCACATAGAGGTCGCGCAGGCCCTGGAGCATGGTGAGATCGGCGCCGCCGGAGAAGCTCTCCTTGCCGGAGGTGATGACGCAGCCCTTGATGGCTTCATCGCCCGCGACCTTGTCGACGATCTGGTTGAGCTCTTCCATCACCTCGGGGGTGATGACGTTCATCGAGCGGCCCGGCATGTCCCAGGTAGCGACGGCGATGCCGTCGGCGTCGGTCTCGAAGCGGAAATTGGTGAGGTTCATGATCTCTCTCCCTACCGTTCCGCTCAGACGCGCTCGATGATGGTGGCGACGCCCATGCCGACGGCGACGCAGAGCGTCACCAGCGCGGTCTGCTTGTCCTGCCGCTCCAGCTCGTCGAGCACGGTGCCCAGCACCATCGCACCGGTCGCGCCGAGCGGATGGCCCATGGCGATGGCGCCGCCATTCACGTTCAGGATGGCGTCGTCGATGTCGAGCGCCTGCTGGTAGCGCAGCACGACCGAGGAGAAGGCCTCGTTCAGCTCGAACAGGTCGATGTCCTTGATAGACATGCCGGCCTTCTTCAGCACGCGCTCGGTGACGTCGACCGGGCCGGTCAGCATCAGCGCGAGATCGGAGCCGACGGTGGCGAAAGCCCTGATGCGGGCGCGCGGCTTGAGGCCAGCAGCCTTGCCGGCCTTCTTCGAGCCGACGAGCACGGCAGCCGCGCCATCGACGATGCCCGAGGAATTGCCGGCATGATGGACGTGGTTGACGAACTCGACATCCGGGTGCGCGGCGGTCGCGACCGCGTCGAAGCCGCCCATCTCGCCCATCTGGACGAAGGAGGCCTTGAGCGCGGCCAGCGCCTGCATGTCGGTGCCCGGCCGGATCGTCTCGTCGCGGTCGAGCAGGACGAGGCCGTTGACGTCGGTGACGGGAATCACCGAGTTCTTGAAGCGGCCCTCGGCCCAGGCCTTTGCGGCGCGCTGGTGCGAACGCACGGCGAAGGCGTCGACATCGTCGCGCGAGAAGCCGTATTTGGTCGCGATCAGGTCCGCGGCCACGCCCTGCGGCATGAAATAGGTGTCGATGGCGACTGATGGATCGACCGCGATGCCGAAGCCCGAGGCGCCCATGCCGACGCGCGACATCGACTCGACGCCGCCGCCGATCGCCATCTCCTTCTGGCCGGACATGACCTGCGCCGCGGCGAGGTTCACCGCATCGAGGCCCGAGGCGCAGAAGCGGTTGATCTGCACGCCCGGCACTTCCTTGCCGTAGCCGGCCTTGAGCGCAACGGTGCGGGCGATATCGGCACCGGCCTCGCCGACCGGGTCGACGCAGCCCATCACCACGTCCTCGACGAGGAGCGGATCGAGGTTGTTGCGGTCCTTGATGGCGCGCAGCGCCTGGGTGCCGAGCTCGATCGCCGTGACCTCATGAAGCGAGCCGTCGGCCTTGCCCTTGCCGCGCGGCGTCCGGACGTGATCGTAGATGAATGCGTCTGCCATCGAGGGATCTCCCTGGCCTGCCGCGACCCGGCGGCTTGTTTTCCTGCCGGACGTCGTGGTCGGCTTGGGCCGACCATCTTCCCATCCGGCGAACTCATCAAGATATGCCCGGGCCAGGCCCGGGCACGATGGCAATGCGATCAGAACTGCTCGGCGCTGAGCGCCATCGTCGTGTCCGCACCGGAGGTGATACGCGCCAGATGGGCGGCGGTTTCCGGCAAGGTACGCTCCATGAAGAACCGCGCCGTGACAAGCTTGCCGCTCATCCGCTCGTCGGCACCGGCCTTGAGCTTTTCCTGCGCGGCCTTGGCCATCTTCACCCACATATAGCCGAGCGAGACCAGCCCGAGCAGGTGCATGAAGTCGTTGGCGCCGGCGCCGGCATTGTCCGGCTTGGCGAGGGCGTTGTTCATGAACCACATCGCCGCCTGCTGGAGATGGCCCAACGAAACCTGCAAAGGTCCGAGCAGCGGCTTCAGAGCCTCGTCCTCGGCATTCTCCTTCAGAAAGCCGCCGACCTCGTTGAAGAAGGCCATGATGCCGCGGCCGCCATCGCGGCCGAGTTTGCGGCCGACGAGGTCCATCGCCTGCACGCCGTTGGCGCCCTCGTAGATCATGGCGATGCGGGCATCGCGGACGAACTGCTCGACGCCGGTCTCGGCGATATAGCCGTGACCGCCGAACATCTGCTGGGCCTTCACCGCGTTATCGAAGCCGACATCCGTGAGCACGCCCTTGAGCACCGGGGTCATCAGGCCAAGCTGGTCGTCGGCCGCCTGACGCTCGGCCGCGTCGCCGGAGCGATGGGCGATGTCGGACTTCAGCGCATTCCAGAGCACGAAGGCGCGCGCGGCCTCGTTGAAGGCCTTGATCGACATCAGCGTGCGGCGCACGTCGGGGTGGACGATGATCGGGTCGGCCGGCTTGGCCGGCTCCTTGGCGCCGGTCAGCGCGCGGCCCTGCAAGCGCTCCTTCGCATAGGCGACGGCGTTCTGATAGGCGACCTCGGACTGGGCGAGGCCCTGGATCGCGACGCCGAGGCGGGCCTCGTTCATCATCACGAACATGGCGTTGAGGCCCTTGTTCTCCGCCCCGACCAGCCAGCCCTGCGCGCCGTCATAGTTCATGACGCAGGTCGCGTTGCCGTGGATGCCCATCTTGTGCTCGATCGAGCCGCAGGACACGCCGTTATTGGCGCCGACCGAGCCGTCCGCGCCCAGCTTGTTGCGCGGCACGACGAAGAGCGAGATGCCCTTCACGCCGGCCGGCGCGCCCTCGATCCGGGCGAGCACGAGATGGATGATGTTCCCGGTGATGTCCTGCTCGCCGGCCGAGATGAAGATCTTGGTGCCGGAGATGGCATAGGAGCCGTCGCCGTTCGGCACGGCCTTGGTCTTGAGCAGGCCGAGATCGGTGCCGCAATGCGGCTCGGTCAGGTTCATGGTGCCCGACCAGGTGCCGTCGATCATCTTCGGCAGATAGGTGCGCTTGATCTCGTCGGAACCATGGACGTAGAGCGCGGCGATCGCGCCCATGGTCAGGCCCGGATACATGGCGAAGGCCATGTTCGCCGCCGAGGCGTATTCGTTCATCACGGCGCCGAGCGTATAGGGCAGGCCCTGGCCGCCATATTCCGGGTCCATCGCAAGCCCGATCCAGCCGCCGCCGGCATAGGCCTCATAAGCCGCCTTGAAGCCCTTCGGCGTCGTGACGCGGCCGTCGGCGTGGCGGGTGCAGCCCTCCTGATCACCGGAATAGTTGATCGGCTGGAGGACCTCCTCGCAGAGCTTGGCGCCCTCGCCGAGCACGGCCTCGATCACGTCGGAGGACGCGTCGGCGAAGCCCGGCAGGTTGTTGTAGCGTTCGATGTTGAAGACGTCGTTGAGCAGGAAAAGCGTGTCGTCGACGGGTGCCTTGTAGACCGGCATCTGATCCTCCCTCTCGTCGCAAAGGCGGCGCCTGATCGCTATCGCCGCATCAAGATAGTTCATATATAAACAATCTCGACAGGCGACGCAACCGCGACATTGCGATTTTGTCGTCCTCGGGATGGCGGGAGCGTGACGCGGCCATGAAAAAAGCCCCGGCGAAGCCGGGGCTTTGTGGAGGCCACTGTCATCCCATGCCTGCGCAGCAGCGTTTCACGCTACGGCGCGCACGGAATGACGCGCTTACGGGGGCTGGGGAGCCGTCGCTCAGGCCTTGCCAAGCCGCGAGAGCGACGCTTCGAGCTCGGCGATCGCGCTCTCGATCTCGGCGCGCTGGCTGCGCAGCAGGTCGAGCTGCTCCACGATCTGATCCCGGCTGAGCTGGAGGCCTCCGACGGTGGCGGCGCTATCGCCCGCCCCACCCTTCTTGTCCTCGTTGGCCAGCATGGCGCGGATCTCGACGAGCGTGAACCCGAGCTGCTTGCCCTTGAGGATCAGGGCGAGACGCGCCCGGTCGCGGGCCGAGTAGATGCGCGTCATGCCGGAGCGGCTCGGCGCGATCAGGCCCCGCGACTCGTAGAAGCGGAGCGTGCGCAGCGTCACGCCGAAATCGCGGGCGAGGTCGCTGATGGTGAAATCGCCGGCCTGGTCGGCTTCGGCAGAGGAGGCGGAGCGGGTTTCATGAATCGGAGAACCCGCCATAGCCAAGCTTTGGCGTGACATGAAAGCTGCAATCCTTGCGATGGGATCGAATCGCCGTCCTTCTGACGGCGTCGATCGATGTCACAGTGATAAAGGGGGCGCTCCCGCAGCGTCAGGTAATACGTGGCTCCGGCGGGGTAAGTTACCGTTACATGTCCCTGACGAGCCGCTTCCCATGGGGCATTCGCAAAAAATTAACGATCGGGACCCCGGTTATTAACCTGCTGTTTACCATGCCGGCCAAATGTCGGGAACGCGCATCGGCGTCGTGGCTTCGTCAACGGTATTTTCACGATCAGCCAAGGTTCGCGCGGAAGGCGACGGCACCAGGGGGCCTCGCCTGCCGCAGACAAGGTCCCCCTTAGGCGAGCGAGATCATGGCCAATAGCTTGCCCTGGAGCGTCAAGGGCGTTGATCCCCGGACGCGCGATGCAGCCAAGGCGGCAGCCCGCCGGGCGGGCATGACACTGGGCGAATGGCTCGACCACAAGATCCGCGACGAGAGCGAGGAGGCGCACTTCCCCGCCGCGGTCCCTGCCCCGGCCGCGCCGGAGCAGCTCGACATCGCCGCCCTGTCCGAGCGCCTGGCTCGCCTGTCGCAGGGTCGGACCGACACCGCGCCGCGCCAACCGGCTCCGAATCCGTCACGCGAGGCGATCGACAGCCTCGTCGGCCAGGCGGCCGCGCTCGAAAGCCTGACACGCGAAGCCAATACCCGCACGGCCGGCGCGCTGGATTCAATCACCCGCTGGATCGAGAAGACCGAGGACCGCCTGTCGTCGAGCGAGCGTGGCTCGGCCGAGCGGCAGGAACGCGCCACCAACGTCATCGCGGACGCGATCAAGACGATGGGCGAGCGCATCGCCGAGATCGAGCGCCGCGGCGCCGAAGTGCAGCAGGCCCGTGCCGAGCAGGCGCCGCGCCTCGCCTTCAGCCGCGAGGGGCTCGCCGCCGCCGTCACCGATATCCGCACGCGCCAGCGCTTCCTCGACACCGACGAGATGGCCGCTCCGCGACAGCCCGCGGTCGCGCCCGAGCGCATCTCGGCCTTGCGCGAGGACCTGCGCGAGATCGGCTCGCGTCTCTCCCATGAAAGCCGCCGCCCGGCCCAGCCGCAGCGGCCCGCCGCCCCGGTGCGTGTCGACACCAGCGCCATCGAGGCCAAGATCGGCCTGCTGGCCGACCGGCTCGACCGGCTCGACCGGCGCGACCAGTTCGAGCCCCTGCTCAAGCCTCTCACCCGCATCGAGGCGGAGGTCTCGCGGCTGTCGCAGGACCGCGCCGGCGAGAGCTACCAGCGCTTCCAGCTCGAGATCGCGCATCTGGCCGCCAAGGTCGATGCGCTGGCGACCCGCGGCGGACAGGTCACCAATCTCGACCCCGTCAGGCGCGATATCGCGGAGCTCCGCGACCTCCTCGGCAGCGGCGGGCAGGATCACAAGCTGGACGACCTCTCGCAACAGGTCGCCACGCTCGGCTTCGAGATCGGCCGCCTGCGCGACGTGCAGCCCGACATGAGCGAGTTGCGCAGCCTGGCGAACGCGATCGACGACGTGCGCGGCGCCGTGCTGTCGCAGCGAGGACAGGTTCCGGGCGCCAGCCTGCTGACGGCTCTCGGCACGCAGATCGACGCGCTCTCGCGCAAGTTTGACGAAGTTGCCACGCAGAAGCTCGACGAGACGGCTTCGCAGCGCCAGAGCGACTATCTCGCCAGCCGTATCGACTCGCTGCAGCAGCGCATCGAAACGCTGGCCGAACAGGGGCCCTCCGCCGTCACGCGCCAGATCGAGGCGCTATCCGGCCGGGTCGAGAGCCTGGCCGCCTCCAGCCAGTTGACCAGGATGGTCGGCGAAGGCACGGCTGCCGTCGATCTCAACCCGATCGAGCAGATGCTGAAGCATCTCGCCGAGAAGATCGACGAAGCCGGCGCGCCCGGCGCGAACGCCGAATCCTTCGACGCCCTCGAACGGCAGATCTCCGGCATCGCCAGCCGCCTCGACGAGGCATCCGCGACCCGCTCGGCCGAAAACGGCATGGAGCGCACGCTGCAGGACCTGGTCGTACACCTGCGCTCGATGCGCGAGGAAACGGCCGCCGAGCGCGCCGCCCTCGTTCAGGCCGCCAGCACCGCCGCCCCCGGCAAGGGGATTGCGGAATTGTCCAGCCTGGTCACGGGCCTGCGCGACACCCATGTCTCATCGGATCGCCAGACCCGCGACGCGCTCGGCGCCGTGCATGGCTCGCTCGAGACGATCATGTCGCGTCTCGCCAGCCTCGAGGCCGAATTGCAGGGCGAGCGCCGCCCCCAGGCAAATGGACTGGCCGCAGCGATGCGGGCCGGCGACGGCGTCGTCCGGACCAGCCCCGCATCGATCCGCGACAACCTGAACCTCTCGGTCGGCGCCGCCGCGCAGGACCGCTTCGCCGCCCCGGCCGGCGAGCCCGACCGCAGCGAACCCGCCCTGCCGGTCAGCACGGCCTTCGACATTCCGCTGGAGCCCGGCTCCGGGCGCCCGCGTCCCGAGGCCGCGGTCGTCGGCGCGCAGGACCCGCAATCGGTGCGCCAGAGCCTGATCGCCGCCGCGCGACGCTCGGCCAAGGCGGCCAGCGAAGCGGCCGCTTCCGCGCCCTCGCCTGCCGCGGAGCCGGCGGCCAAGAGCCCGAGCCGACTCAAGGAGATCCTGGAGAAGCGCAAGCGCCCGCTGCTGCTCGGTCTCGCCGCGCTGATCCTCGCCATGGGCACCGCCCATCTCGTGACGAACTCGCTGCGCGGCAATGGCGGCAAGGCTGCCAATAGCGAGGCGCGCAGCCTGATCGCGCCGCCGGCCGCCCAGCCGGAGGTGCCTGCGGCGCCTGCACGGGCTCCCGCCAAGGATCAGTCCTCGGCACTGCCCGCCGCCTCGCAGGACGCGCCGGCCCAGTCCGCGGCCAGCAATGCCGCGCCCGAACCGTCCGTCACTGCCCCGGGTGTGCCTTCTACCCCGCCGGCGGCTGAAACCGCATCCGCTCTTCCCGCCGCGCCGGCCGAATCGGCCCAGCTCGTGACCGGAATCGGCGACCTGCCGGCCGGCTTCGGCAGTGCCGGCCTGCGCAAGGCGGCCCAGGACGGCGATGCCCGCGCGGTCTACGAACTGGCGAGCAAAGCCGCCGACGGCCCCGCCAACCAGCGCGATCCCAAGCTGGCCCTGCGCCTGTTCGAGCGCGCCGCTGTCGCCGGCCTTGCACCGGCCCAGTTCCGCGTCGGCAACATGTTCGAAAAGGGTATCGGCACCCCGCGCGACCTGTCGCTCGCCCGGATCTGGTATCAGCGCGCCGCCGAGCGCGGCAACGCCAAGGCGATGCACAACCTCGCCGTCCTCCATGCCGAGGGCGTCGCCGGCAAGCCGGATTACGCCCAGGCGACGGAGTGGTTCCGCCGCGCCGCCGAGCTCGGCGTCCGCGACAGCCAGTACAATCTCGCCGTGCTGCTCGGACGCGGCCTCGGCGCGCCGACCGATCTCGCCCAGTCCTTCGTCTGGTTCTCTGTCGCGGCCGGCCAGGGCGACGAGGATGCCGGCCGCAAGCGCGACGAGGTGGCCCAGCGCCTGAAGGCGGAGGATCTCACCGCCGCCAAGGGACTAGCTGCAAGCTGGAAGCCCAAGACGCTCGACGCCGCCTCGAACGAGGTTGCACCGCCCGCCAAGGGCTGGGATCCCCAGCCGACCGCGGCGGCGCCCAAGCCGGCCAAGCAGTCCCGGACCTGAGCCGCATCGCGCAGCGTCATGCTTTCGACGTGTTGACGCGAGAGGAAGAACAATCGTTTCCTAGGGCGGGCCGGAAGCGGCCCGCCTTTCCATTTCAGGAACTTGTTTTAACCCGGGCGATCTAGTCTGGGACCAATCCGGCGCAGGCAATGGACCATGCGCCCGCCTTGCGAGGGGTAAGCGTGCAGATCTACCTGCCGATCGCCGAGCTGCCGATCAGCGTCCTGATGGTCCTCGGCCTGAGTGGCGCGGTGGGCTTCATCTCCGGCCTGTTCGGCGTCGGCGGCGGCTTCCTGCTCACACCCCTCCTGATCTTCCTCGACATCCCGCCGGCGGTCGCTGTCGCGACGGTCGCGGCGCAGGTTGCCGGCTCCTCTATGACCGGCGTCCTCACCTATCTCCGGCGCAAGGCGCTCGACCTCAAGCTCGGCGGTGTGCTGGTCAGCGGCGGCATCCTCGGCACCGTGCTCGGCGTGCTGTTCTTCAACACCATGCGCCGGCTCGGCCAGCTCGAACTCGTCATCACGCTGTCCTATGTCACGCTGTTCTCGATCATCGGCGGGCTGATGCTCTACGACGCGCTGCGCGCCATGCTTCGCGTCCGGGCCGGCAAGCCGGCGCGGCTGAAGCGGCGCGGCGGCATGCATCCCTGGTGGATGGGCCTGCCCTTCCGCCAGCGCTTCTACCGTTCCGGTCTCTATTGCAGCGTTTTGCCGATCGCATTTCTCGCCATCATCATCGGCTTCATCGGCGCCGTTCTCGGCGTCGGCGGCGGCTTCATCCTCGTGCCAGGCCTGATCTATTTTTTCCGGATTCCGCCGGCCGTGGTCGTCGGCACCTCGCTGTTCCAGATTCTGGTGACGATGACCGGCGCCACGATCCTGCACGCCGTCACCAACCAATCGGTCGATATCGTGCTCGCCGTATTGCTGCTGGTCGGCGGCGTCATCGGCGCGCAGTTCGGCGGGCGGGCAGCCCGCAATCTCAATGTCGAATCCTTCCGCCTGCTGCTGGCGCTGCTGATCCTCTCGGTCGGCCTTCGTTTTGCCATCGAGCTCTTCATCCCGCCGAGCGAGCCCTTCTCGGTCGTCGTGCCGGAGGGCGCGCGATGAGGTGGCTCGCCGCAATCCTCGCTACTCTCGCGATCTGGCTTACGGCCGGGGCGGCCCGCGCCGAGACGCTGATCGCGGCGATGTCGAGCCACCAGATCCAGATCACCTCGAACTATACCGGCAGCCAGCTCACCGTGTTCGGACTGGTCGAGCGCGATGGCCGCACCGTCGCGCGCGGCGATCCCTACGACATCATCGTCACCGTGCGCGGGCCGCGGCGCATGCTGCTCGTGCGCGAGAAGGAGCGGCTCGGCCCGATCTGGATCAACCGGACGCAGCGGCGTTTTCCCGACAACCCCGTCTTCCTGCATGTCGCCAGCAACCGCCCGATCGCGGAGATGATGTCGAACGAGACGGCGCAGCGCGAGCGGATCGGCCTCGTCAATGCCGAGCGGCCCTCCGGCAGTTGGGTCGATCTCGATCCGGGTGCGCGACGCTTCCGCGAGAGCCTCGTGCGGATCATGCAGGGCAAGGATCTCTACGGCTACGAGGAGCGCGGCGTCACCTTCCTGTCGAGCGCACTGTTCAGCGCACCGGTCGACATCCCCGCGACGGCCCCGACCGGCTCCTACACCGTCGATATCGTGCTCTATTCCGGCGGGGTGCCACTAGCCCGGCAGCAGACGAATTTCGAGGTGATCAAGACCGGCATCGAGCAGCGCCTCGCCCAGGGGGCCTATGACTGGGCGATCCTCTACGGTCTCGTCACGGTGCTGCTGGCGCTCTTCCTCGGCTGGGGCGCGAGTGTGATCTTCAGGCGCGACTAGAGAAGTTCGGCATAGGACAGGAAGGGAGCGCAATCTCCCGCCTCGACCGCAGCGACCTCCTCGGCAAGCACGACAAGCCCATCCGACTGCGCAAGCGAGGCGAGCGACCCCGCGCCCTCGCCAGGGTGTTTGCGCGCGACGATGATGCCATCGGCACCCTGCTCCAGCGAAACGCGCAGGAACTCGCGGCGACCCGGCTTGCTGGCATGCGCGAAACCCAGCTTGACCGGCTGGGTTCGCGGCAGAGCATAGGTTTCGCCAGCCAGCCGGGCGAGCAGCGGGCGGGCGACGAAGGCGAAGCCGACGAAGACCGCGACCGGGTTTCCGGGCAAGCCGATGAAAGGCGTGCCTGCGACGCTGCCGATCGCGATCGGCTTCCCCGGCTTGATCGCCACGCGCCAGAGATCGAGCGCGCCGCAGGCGAGGACCGCATCGCGGACATGATCGGCCTCGCCGACCGAGACACCGCCGGAGGTGAGCACGAGATCGCAACCGGAAGCGGCCTCGCGCAGTTGCGCTTCCAGCGCTTGCGCCTCGTCGCGCAGGATGCCGAGATCGACGATTTCGGCGCCGGCTCGCGCCAGCATGGCCCGCAACATCGCCCGGTTGGCGTCATAGATCGCGCCGGGGCCGAGCGCCTGACCAGGCTCCGCGAGTTCGTCGCCGGTCGAGAACAGCGCGACGCGCGGGCGACGGCGCACGGTGACCTCCGCCAGTCCAAGCGCAGCGAGCAGGCCGAGATCCTGCGGACGCAGGCGCCGGCCGGCCGGCAAGACCTCCTGCCCGCGCGCGACATCCTCGCCGGCCAGGCGCAGATTGGCGCCGCGCTTGATGCCGGCTGGCAGGACAACCGCGCCATTCTCCGCGACGACATCCTCCTGCATCACGATGGTGTCGGCGCCCTCGGGGACAGGCGCGCCGGTGAAGATGCGCCAGGCTCCGTGTTCCTCCAATATCGCGGGCTCCTCGCCGGCCGTCGTCCGGCCGCGGACAGGCAGGCTTGTCGCCGCGCCGGCAACGAGATCGGCAAAGCGAATGGCATAGCCATCCACCGCGGAATTGGCGAAGGGGGGCAGGTCGCGCGGCGCGATCAGCGCTTGCGCCAGCACGTAGCCATCGGCTTTCGCAAGAGGCAGCTCCGGCGTGCCGGAAACCGGATGCACGCGCGAGACCGCGTCGGCCGCCGCCTCGTCGAGCGTAACGAGCCCGGAATCGCTGCGATTGCCGCCCAATCGCGCCATCACGGCCCTCGCCTGCTTCGGCCGCCTGAGCGCATGGCCACCCGCTTCCTCCCGATCGATCGCTTCTTCATCGACGCCGCCGTTAGTGTGGTCAAGCGACCTGCGTCAAGGCGGCGGTTGCCGCGCCCCGAACTGCCGTCCTATGAAGCAGCATGACGATAACGGCCCCTGCGGGCGCGACCCCGGACACGATTCCGCTCGATCTGCGCGGCCTGAAATGCCCGCTCCCGGTGCTGCGCGTGCGCAAGGCGCTGATCGCCGCGCGCGCCGGCAGCCTGCTGATCGTGGCATGCACCGACCCGATGGCGGCGATCGACCTGCCGAACCTCGCGCGCGAAACCGGCAGCATCATAGAGCGGCAGGGGGATGCGGACGGCGCCCTTGTCTTCCATATCCGCAAGGCCGCCTGAAACCGTGAGTGAACGGAGTCCAACGACGTGACCGTCTCCCAAGCCGATGTCCTGCGGGCGCTCGAACTGGTGAAACTGCCGGCCAGCGGGCAATCGCTCGCTGCCTCCGGCCGCATCGGCGATGTCCTCGTCGATGGCGGCAAGGTTATCTTCGCGATCGGCATCGACGCGACCGAGGCCGCAGCAATGGAACCGGTGCGCAAGGCGGCCGAGAGCGCCGTCGGCGGCCTGCCCGGCGTGACGCAGGTTCTGGTCGGGCTGACAGCCGACAAGGCCGGCCCCTCGGCCGGCATGCAGGCGCGCCAGCAGGCGCAGCGCCCGGGACCGGGCAGTGCGCCGAAGCCCACCGGCGTGCCGGGCGTGAAGCAGATCATCGCCGTTGCAAGCGGCAAGGGCGGCGTCGGCAAGTCAACCACCGCGGCCAATCTCGCCGTGGCGCTCTCGACGCTCGGCCTCAAGGTCGGCGTGCTCGATTCCGACATCTACGGACCGTCCATGCCGAAGATCTTCGGCATCACCGGCAAGCCGCAGATCGTCTCGGGCCGCACGCTCGCACCGATGGAGGCCTATGGCCTCAAGGTGATGTCGATCGGCTTCCTCGTCGACGAGGAGACGCCGATGATCTGGCGCGGACCGATGGTGATCTCGGCGATCACCCAGATGCTGCGCGAGGTGGCCTGGGGCGAGCTCGACGTACTCGTCGTCGACATGCCGCCCGGCACCGGCGACGCGCAACTCACCATGGCCCAGCAGGTGCCCCTCGCGGGCGCCGTCATCGTCTCGACGCCGCAGGATCTCGCCCTGCTCGATGCGCGCCGCGGCGTCGCGATGTTCCGGAAGGTCGCGGTACCGATCCTCGGCCTCGTCGAGAACATGAGCTATTTCACCTGCCCGGCCTGCGGACACCGCTCCGACATCTTCGCCCATGGCGGTGCCCGGCACGAAGCCGAGCGGCTCGGCATCCCCTTCCTCGGCGAGATCCCGCTCGCCATGCCGATCCGCGAGACCTCCGATGGCGGCCGGCCGATCGTCGCCAGCGATCCCGCGAGCGCCCATGCCAAGGCCTATGTCGCACTGGCGCGGCAGGTACAGGCCAGCCTCGGCGGTGCGGTGCGGGCGGCCCCGCGCATCGTCATCGAGTAGCGCCCGGTTGCAGGTGGCGACGGCGGCTTGACAGGCCGCTCAATTTGTTCTTCTTTTGTTCTATATTTGAGAGGATGAAAGCCATGGCCGTCCAGCGCGCCCGCCATATCGGGATCGGCATCGACCGGCCGGTCGAGGAGGTCTACGCCTTCCTTGCCGAGCCCGCGAACTTCCCGCGCTGGGCAGAAGGGCTCGGCCATAGCTTCGTGCCGGTCGAGGGCATGACCTGGCGGGCAGAGACGCCGATGGGGCCGATGCGCATCCTGTTCAGCGAACCGAACAACCATGGCGTGCTCGACCATGCCGTCATCCCCGAGCACGGCCCGGCCATGCACAACCCGATGCGCGTCGTCGCCAATGGCGACGGGGCCGAAATCGTCTTTACGCTGTTCCAGCGCGACGACATGTCCGATGACGAGATGGCGCGTGACGCAGCGATGGTCGCCCGCGACCTCGCAGCGCTGAAGGCACTGCTGGAGGGATAGCCGAGATCAGGCCGCGCTCACGGCCAGACGCTCCGCATCGGCGAGTTCTTCAGGCGTGTTGACGTTGAAGAAGGGATCGAGCGGCCCGACCGGCCATTCGGTGACGGCGACGCCATGACGCTGCGTCCAGCGACCGAGCTTGCGCTCGCCTGCGGCCAAGGTTCGGCGCAAATCCTCCCGCAGTGCGACCGGCCAGAGACCGATGGTATGATGCTGCCGTCCGTCCGAGGCCGCGCAGGCGAGCGGGGTCCCGGCAGCGACACGCGCGTAATGCAATCGCGCGGCGAGATCATCGGGAATGAAGGGCGTGTCGGCGGCCACGCTGAGCAGCCAATCGGTTTGCGGCCGATGAGCTGCAGTCCAGTCGAGCCCGGCAAGGATACCGGCGAGAGGCCCCGCGAAATCCGGCACCGTATCGGCGACGACCGGCAGACCGAAGCCAGCCAGGCGGGCGGGATCGCCATTGGCGTTGAGCAGGAGATCGTCGCATTGGCCGCGCAGGCGCTCGATGACATGGGCGAGGATCGGCCGGCCCGCGAGCAGCTTCAGCGCCTTGTCGCCGCCGCCCATTCGCCGGGCGAGTCCTCCGGCGAGGATCAGACCGACGGTGGCAGGCTCGGCGCGCCCGGTCATTCCCATGCCGCTCCGGATGGCATCATGAGGCGATCAAGCCGCGACCGATGTCGCCGCCAGCGCCCAGCGCTCGACCGCAACCTCGTCAGCGGGCAATTCGAGCCATTCATCGCCGGCGAATTCGCGCCAAGCCGGCAGGAAATCGCTGCGGACGGCGATCAGCAGCGGCAGGCCGGCCAGCAACGCGCCGGCGATCTCCTGCCGCAGGCCCTCGCCAACCGCCTCCTGCTTGCCGAAGCGATTGACGATGACGAGATCGACCCGCCCGGCCATTGCATCGGAGAAAGCGGCCGCGGCAGCGGCCAAACCAGCGGCATCGAGATGGCAGCCCGAAGCGCCTGCGCCGAGATCCTGGCTGATCGGGAAACGGCGACCGCTGGCGACATCTTCCAGCGACATCGCCATGCAGCGGTCGTCGCAGGTGGCGTCATTGTGCTGGACCACGCCGCCGAGGCGCAGGCCTTGCCGCTTCAGCCGGCCGACGAGGCCATGCATGAGGGCATCGATCGGAAAGCCGCTCGCAAAGGGGATGGCTGCCAGCATGGTCATGCCGGTTTCTCTCACGAACGCCGCCGCTTCGCCAGAGCCCCGGTGCCGCACCGCTCGGGCGCCGGGAAGATGCCGGCGGAGATCATCTCGCTCCACAGCGCCGATTGGACGATGTCAAAACAGCTTGCAGTGTTGCGCCGCACCTACAGTCGGGCGTCGTTCCGCCCGCTAGGGTGGCAGCGGCTCATCCCGGGCGGCCGGGCAGGCCGAGAGGCTGTCAGGACCCGCCGGAACGCATGATCCGAAACAACGCCCAAGCCCCGCTCGACCCGGCGACCGACGCCGCGCTGCTGCTGCGGCGCATCGGCTTCGGCACGCTGGCGCTTGTCCTGCCGCTGGCCGCGCTGGTCTCGCGTCGGGCCGCCGTCGTGCTGGTGCCGATCGGCATCGCGCTGCTGATCATCGCGGCTTTGATCGAAGACCCCCGCAAATTCGTCGGCACATTCCGGGCGCTGCTGGTCAGCCGCCCCGGCCTGATCCTGATCGGCCTGATCGCCTGGGCCTTTCTCTCGCTGGTCTGGAGCCCGTTTCCGGCCGCGGCGGCCGAGAAGGCCGGCAATCTGATGCTGGCCGCCGTGCTCGGCTTCGTCGGCCTGTCCGCCCTGCCCGAGCGGATGCGCTCCTCGAACCTCAACCTCGTTGCGCTCGGCACCGGCAGCGCCGGCATCTTCGCGCTCGGGCTGATCGCGGTCGCGGCGCTGCGCCATGCCGAGACACCGCCCGGCGCCGTCGAGCGCGGCGTCTCGATCATCCTGATCATGGCCTGGCCGGCGCTGGCCTGGCTGCTCTCGCGCGAGCGCGGCCTCAGCGCGCTCGGCCTGGCGCTGGTCGTGACGCTGCTGGCGCTGACCCGTTTCGAGGACGGCGAAACGATCGCCATGATCTTCGGCGCCGTCGCCTTCGGCGCGGTCACGGCCAATCCGGAACGGGCCGCGCAGATCATCGCGGCGATCGTCGCCGGGCTGATGCTGTTCGCGCCGGTCCTGCCTTTCCTGATGGCGCCGCTTGTCGCGGTCCTGCCCGACAGTGCCGACGATTTCGCGCAGATGCTGTCGATCTGGGCGGACGTGATCCGGCAATCGCCGATCGAGCTGATCACCGGGCATGGGCTGGACACCGTGGTGCGCGGCCAGATGAACGGCACGTTGCCACAGCCCGTTCCCGCAACCCTGCTGTTCGAGACCTGGTACGAGCTCGGACTGGTTGGGGCTGCTGCCGGCGCAACCTGCCTCTATTTCGCGATCCGCGCCGCCGGGCGCATGACCGGGGCGCTCGCCGCCGGCGGCGTCGCCGCCTTCACCACGGCCTTCGCGCTCAGCGTCTTCGGTTTCGCGCCGCTGCTGCCCTGGTGGCTGATGACCCTGACCGCCGTGATGCTCCTGTTCGGCGCCGTCGCGCGGGGCCAGTACCGCACCGACCGGCCGGCCGTGCCACTGCCGACGCGTGCGCCCAACCATACGCGCCCCAAGGCCGGCCAGCCGCCGCGCCAGTAGCCGCCCGAACGGCCGGTGCTTGACGGCCGGGCATCCGCCGCGCTCTCGTGCCGCCGGACAGGAATCGCCCGGCAGAGGATCAGCCCGCCATGACAATCGACGTCACTGCATTCGACGTCACCCTTGCCGACGTCCAGGCCGCCGCGGCGCGCATCGCCGGCAAGGTCCGCCGCACGCCGACCTATTACAGCGCGGGGCTGTCCGCGCGGCTCGGTGTCGAGACCTGGGTCAAGGTCGAGAGCCTGCAGCTCGGTGGCTCATTCAAGGTCCGCGGCTGCTACAACAAGCTGATGGGGCTGGGCGAAGCCGAACTGGGGCGCGGCGTCGTCACCGTGTCGGGTGGCAATCATGCCATCGCCGTCTCGCTGGTTGCGCGCGCGGTCGGCACACGGGCGCTCGTGCTGATGCCGAAAGCAACACCGGCGCTGAACATCCGCCTGACCGAGGAGGCCGGCGGGCAGGTCGAGCTCTGCGAGGATTCCCTGGCCGCCTTCGCCAGGGCGGAAGACTACGCCGCTCAGGGCATGACGCATGTCCATTCCTATGACGACCCGGCGATCATCGCCGGCCATGGCACGCTCGGCCTCGAACTGGCGGCCGATGCCGGCGGGCGGCTCGACCATGTCTTCATCTCGGTCGGCGGCGGCGGCTTTTCGGCGGGTGTCGGAACGGCACTCAAGGGCCTCGATCCGGCCGTGCGGCTGCATGGCGTCGAGACGGAAGGCGCCACGACGATGACGCAGGCGCTGGCCGCCGGCGAACCGGTCGCGATCCGCCCGACCTCGATCGCCCGCACGCTCGGCGCCCCCTTCGCGACGAAGCGCACCATGGCGGCCGCGCGGCAGTTCCTCGAGGAGATCGTCGTGGTGCCAGACGCGGAAGCTGTCCGCGAACTCGTCTGGGTTCTTCAGAACGGGCGGGTATTGCTGGAGCCGGCGGCGGCCTGCGTGGTCGCGGCCGCATTGGCGCGCAGGGACAGCTTCCGACCCGAAGAGAGGATCTGCCTCGTGCTCTGCGGCTCGAACGTCGCGCTCGAAGACATCGAGAGCTGGCGCTCGGAGTTCGGGGTTTAAGATCGCCCGATCAGCGGTTGTTGCGGGCCAGACGCGTGTAGTGGCTGCGCTTGCCGGCCGAGGCGTAGCGGCTGCGCTTGTGGCCGTACCAGGACAGCTCGCGCGCGCCGACATCGGCATGGACCAGACCGTTGGAATAGGTACCGACACCGCCAACGCTCTCGATCGCACGAGCGGCGGCGGCAGCCTTGCGCGACGAGGTCGCCATCGGCCGGAAGTCGATCGCCCGGCCGCTGTAATGCTGGGAGTTGCGGGCGTGGCGGCCGCCGCAGGTCGAAGTGATCTGGATCGGGCCGATCTTCACGACGAGCTCGTCGATCATCGCCTTCGTCTCGGGCTTGAGGCAGCCCAGACTTTTGACCTGCGGCTGAAAGGATATTTTCTCGGGCGTGACATCAGCAAGGGCGGCGGCAGGCAAGAAACCGCACAGTAACGCAAGCAACGACAAGCGACGCATCATGAACCAGACATGTAAGGGGGAATTGGAAAGGATCAGGCCAGATAATCTCGATGGCCCGAGCGGATGCCGCCTCCGCTAATCGCGAAGCAAGGCCAAATCATGGCTGGCACGTTTTCAGGATATTTCACTATCGTGATCCAGATCGTTCATGGCCCTTGGTCAAATCGCCGAGAAGGTGCCTCTGCTCGCCGCCTCCGAGAAGGCGCCCTTTCTGAAGACGATCCCGTGTCTGCGCAGCAGCGTTTCACGCCGCAGTGCGCACGGGATGCCCCGGTGGATTGGCCTTGCGAGCGCCCGCCATTCCACGAAGGCCCATCCCCTGCGCGCCACCGGCTTGGACAGGCAGGGCGCGGCTGGGCTAGCCTGCGCGACGGCACCCGCTTTCTGCGCGGTCGCCCCATACCATCTCAGAGGATACGATGCCCAAGACCGACATCATCGCGGCGCTGACCCCGGAAATCACCGCGATCCGCCGCGACATCCATCGCCACCCCGAGCTGATGTACGACGTCCACCGCACCGCTGGCCTCGTTGCCGACAAGCTCCGGGAATGGGGCGTCGACGAAGTCGCCACCGGCGTGGGCCAGACCGGCGTGGTCGGCATCATCAAGGGCAAAAGCCAAGGTTCCGGCCGCGTCATCGCCATGCGCGCCGACATGGACGCACTGCCGATCCATGAGGAGACCAATCTTCCGCACCGCTCGACCGTGCCCGGCAAGATGCATGCCTGCGGCCATGACGGTCATACCGCCATGCTGCTCGGCGCCGCCAAGTACCTGACCGAGACCCGCGATTTCGATGGCACCGCCGTGCTGATCTTCCAGCCGGCCGAGGAAGGCGGCGCCGGCGCCAAGGCGATGATCGACGACGGGATGATCACCCGCTTCGGCATCCAGGAAGTCTACGGCATGCACAACAAGCCGGGCGTGCCCGTCGGCAAGTTCGAGATCCGCAAGGGCCCCGCGATGGCCGCGGCCGACCGCATCCATATCAAGATCGAGGGCCTGGGCGGCCACGCGGCGGCGCCGCACCGCGTCAACGACCCGATCGTCGCCTCCTGTGCGCTCGTCACCGCGCTGCAGACCGTGTCCTCGCGCAATGCCGATCCGCTCGATTCCATCGTGGTCTCGGTGACCGCGCTGAATGCCGGGGAGGCGTTCAACGTCATCCCGCAGACCGCCGAGATCAAGGGTTCGGTCCGCACGCTGACGCCGGAGATGCGCACGCTGGCGCAGAAGCGCATCACCGAGATCGTCGAGGGCGTGATGAAGGCCTTCGGCATGAAGTACGACCTGGAGTACCATCTCGGCTACCCCGTGACCTTCAACCATGCCGGCCAGACCGATTTCGCCACCAGCGTGACCAAGGAGGCCTTCGGCTCGGACGCGATCAATACCGAGGTGCCGCCGACCATGGGTTCGGAAGACTTCTCCTACATGCTGGAGGAGCGCCCCGGCGCCTTCATCAATATCGGCAACGGCGACTCGGCCGGCCTGCACAACCCGGCCTACGAGTTCAACGATGCGGCGATCCCGGTGGGCGTGAACTACTGGGCGAGCCTCATCGAGATCGCCATGCCGCAGCGGGCCTGACGGCTTAGGCGATGAGCGAGATCGATTGTCTGGTGATCGGGGCCGGCGTCGTCGGCCTCGCGGTTGCCCGTGAACTGGCGCTGGCCGGGCGCGAGGTCGTCATCGCCGAAGCGGCCGAGGGCATCGGCACCCAGACCTCGGCGCGCAATTCCGAGGTCATCCATGCCGGGATCTACTACCCTCCCGGTTCGCTGAAGGCCCGCGTCTGCGTCGCGGGCCGCAGCAAGCTTTACCGCTACCTGCAAGAGCGCGGTCTGCCGCACAAGGCCTGCGGCAAGCTGATCGTCGCCACCTCCGAGGCCCAGAAGCCGGCGCTGGAGACGATCATGGCCCGCGCCAGGGCTTCGGGCGTCGATACGCTGCGCTGGCTCTCCGGCGCCGAGGCCAAGGTGATGGAGCCGGAGGTGCGCTGCGAGATCGCGCTCGTCTCGCCCGAGACAGGCGTGGTCGACAGCCATGCGCTGATGCTCTCGCTGCTCGGCGAATGCGAGGCAGCCGGCGGTTCACTCGCGCTCAACACGCCGATCGCCGGCTGGCGGCGCGGCGCGGAAGGCTTCAGCGTCGATTTCGGCGGCGACGATCCGGCGACCTATTCTGTGCGGACCGTGGTCAATTCGGCCGGCCACGGCGCGCCGAAGCTGCTTGGCCTGCTCGACGGATTCCCGGCGGAGCATGTGCCGGTGCAGCATTATGCCAAGGGCAATTACTTTGCGCTGACCGGCAAGCAGCCTTTCAGCCACCTCGTCTACCCGGTGCCGGAGGCGGCGGGCCTGGGCATCCACGCCACGATCGACATGGGCGGGCGGGTCAAGTTCGGCCCCGATGTCGAATGGGTCGAGAGCGATCAGGATCTGGTGGTCGACCCGGCGCGGGCGGAAAAATTCTACGCGGCGATCCGAACCTATTGGCCGGGACTGGCGGATGGCGCGCTGGTCGCGGACTACGCCGGCATCCGGCCGAAGCTGCATGGGCCGAGCGAGCCGATGCCGGATTTCCGCATCGACGGGCCGGAGGTGCATGGCGTGCCCGGTCTGGTCAACCTGCTGGGTATCGAGAGCCCGGGGCTGACGAGTTCGCTGGCGATCGCGGAGATGGTGCGGGAAAAACTCGCGGCGTGAAGGGTGTCTTCCCGCACGCGCTGCGGCACGAAAGTGCTGCTGCGCAGATGCGGGACCGTCCTCAGGAAAAGGCGCCTTCTCGTCACGCGGTCCCGTGTCTGCGCAGCGGCATTCACATGCCGCAGCGCGCACGGGATGACACCCTTCTTTTCCCGCGATCTTATCCGCGCGCCTTCACAAACGCTTCCTTCGCCTCGCGCGCCAGCGTCTCGATCCGCTTCCAATCACCCGCGGCGATCGCATCGGCCGGGACCAGCCAGGAGCCGCCGACGCAGATGACCTGCGGCAGGGCGAGGTAATCAGCAAGATTCTTGAGCCCCACCCCCCCGGTCGGGCAGAACGTCATCTGCGGGAACGGACCGGAGAGCGCCTTCAGGGCCGGCGGGCCGCCGGCCTGCTCGGCCGGGAAGAATTTTGCAGTGGAGCGGCCGGCCGCGACGGCACGCATGCAATCGGACGCCGTGGCGACGCCCGGCAGCCAGGGCAGACCCGCCTTGCGCAGCGCCTCGTCGACGCTCTCGCTGAAGCCGGGGCTGACCACGGCCTGCGCGCCGGCATCCTTGACCTGGTGAGCCTGAGCCGAAGTCACGACCGTGCCGGCAACCGCCAAAGCCTTCGGCACCGATTTCGCGATCGCGGCGAGGGCTTCCATCGCGGCCGGGCGGCGCAGCGTGACCTCGACGACATCGATGCCGCCGGCGACCAGTGCATGGGCGAGGTCGATGGCGCGCGAGGCGTCCTCGATCACCACGACGGGGATCACGCCGCAATTCTTCAACCGGGCAATCGCGGCAGTCTCGTCCATGGTCTCGTCTTTCAATCGATTTGAACTTGAAACCGGGCTCTACTCCTTCGCCCAGTAGACGTCGAGCCCTCGCGCGCTGCCGAGCAGAAGATCGACCGGCAGCGGCTGCTGCTCGCGCTCCTGGGCAGCCTTGAGCACCGCTTCCTTGGCGACGCCGGAAACGAGCAGGCTTGCCCAGCCGGCGCCGAGCAGGCGAGCGGGGGAAAGCGACAAGCGCGGCGGCAGCCCCGGCGGGCGGGCGACGACGATGCCGCTGTCCAGCGCCGTATCGAAGGTCGCCTCGGCCCCGGGAAAGAGCGAGGCGATATGTCCATCCGCGCCCATGCCGCTCACGAGGAGGTCGATATCAGGCAATTCGGCGAGCTTGGCGCAAAGCAGCGCGGCGGCGGCCTCGATATCGCTGCCATGTTCGTGGAAGGACAGGAAGAGCGCGCGCCCAGCCGCAAGCGGCGCGAATTGAGCGCGGATCATCCGCTCGTTCGAGGCGGCATCATCGGCCGCGACGAAGCGCTCGTCGGTCGGCAGCAGTGTCACCTGCTCCCAGGGCAAATCATGCTGCCCGAGCGCCGCGAGGAAGCCGGCCGGGGTCGTACCACCGGGCACGGCGAGAAGCGCCCTGCCCTTTCCGGCAAGCAGATCCTTCAAGCGGATCGCAACCGCTTCTGCCAGCGCCTCGGACGCATCGGCCAGCGTGGCGAAGCGATGCCAGGCGAGCGGGCCGGCCATCAGACCAGATCCGGGTCGGCCCAGGAGCGGCCGTCGCGCTCGATCAGGCCGATGGCCTGCGACGGGCCCCAGGAGCCGGCGGCATAGCGATGCGGATGCGGGTAGTAGTCCTGCCAGCCGGCGATGATGGGATCGACCCAGGTCCAGGCCTGCTCGACCTCGTCGCGATGCATGAACAGCGTCTGGTCGCCGCGGATCACGTCGGTCAGCAGGCGCTCATAGGCATCCGGCGTGCGCTCGTCGAAGGCGGTGGAGTAGCGCAGATCGAGCTGGCGCGGCACGATCTTGAGGCGGCCGGAACCCGGCACCTTCATCATCAACTGAAGCTGTACGCCATCGTTCGGCTGCAGGCGGATGAAGAGGCGGTTGGCGTCGAGCCGGTCGCAGGAGCCGCCGCCGAAGATCGAATGCGGGACCGGCTTGAAGGTGACGGCGATCTCGGAATAGCGCTGTGCCATACGCTTGCCCGTGCGCAGGTAGATCGGCACGCCGGCCCAGCGCCAGTTGTCGACCTCGCAGCGGATGGCGACGAAGGTCTCGGTGTTGGAACCGTGGCCGAGCTCCTCGGAATAGCCGCGCACGCGCTGGCCGTCGATCTGGCCGGCGCCGTACTGTCCGCGCACGGTGTAGCGCTGGACATCCGGCCCGACGATGGGGCGCAGCGCCTTCAGCACCTTGATCTTCTCCTCGCGGACGGCGCCAGCCTCCAGCATGTTCGGCGGCTCGATCGCGAAGAGGGTCAGCAACTGCATAAGATGGTTCTGGACCATGTCGCGCATATGCCCGGACTTGTCGTAATAGCCGGCGCGCTGCTCCAGACCGACCGTCTCGGCCACCGTGATCTGGACATGGTCAATGTCGCGGCTCGACCAGGAGCGCTCGAACAGCGTGTTGGCAAAGCGCAGGACGAGCAGGTTCTGCACCGTCTCCTTGCCGAGATAGTGATCGATCCGATAGGTCCGGCTTTCCGGCAGGATGCGCGCGACGGCATCGTTGATCGCCCGCGCCGATGCGAGATCGCGGCCGAGCGGCTTCTCCAGGATGACGCGCGAGGTCGGCGTCAGGATCTCGGCCTTGGCGAGGTTCTCGCAGATCGGGATGAAGAGGTCCGGCGGCGTCGAGAGATAGAAGGAGCGCACGCGCTCGCTGTCGCCCAGCGCCTTCTTCAGAGCCTTGTAGGTCTCGGGCTTCACGGCATCGAGCATCACGATGGTCAGGCGGCGCAAGAACGGCTCGACCTGATCCTTGGGGATGCCCTCCTCGTCGAGGCGCTTGGCGATCTGCTTCGGCAGGCCTTCGACATCCTCCTCCTTGCGCACGATCGCGAGGATGCGGCTCTCGCCGGGCAAAACGCCTTCGCGGTTGCGCTGTGCCAGCGCCGGGAAGAGCTTGCGCAGGGCAAGGTCACCGCCCGCGCCGAAGATCACGAGATCAAAGGGCGGGACCGGCGTCCGTTCGGGAATGGTCTCGGGCCGAAGCGCGTTGTCCACGATGGCGTCCATAAGTCCTGTAACTCCGTCAGGCGGTGCCGGTTCGCTGGGCCGGCCGAAGCCTCACAGGCCAGCTACGGTCGGAACCGGACACGAAGCAGCTAGCGCAAGGCTGCGACCAGAGTGAGACGGATTTGCCGCGCTGCAAAGAGGGCGCGGCGCAAGGCCGTTGCCCGCGCTGTTCACGATGCGACCGCACACCCCGTGAGCCCTCATCCTGAGGAGCCATTCCCTTGGGAATGGCGTCTCGAAGGATGCTCCAGGAGGCTCCCGTGCAAGCTGGACTATCCTTCGAGACGCAGCCTTCGGCTGCTCCTCAGGATGAGGGCTGAGATTGGAGAGTTCGCTCAGCCCGCGCGCCGGAAGCCCGCGCTCGCCGTCAGCAATTGCTGGGCATAGGCCGTCTGCGGCTGGCGCGCGGCAAGCGTCTCGACCGTCATTTCCTCGACGGCGCGGCCGAACTGCATGACCAGCAGGCGCTCGCACATATGGCCGACGACGGAGAGATCGTGGCTGACGAGGATATATGTCAGCTTGCGCTCGTGCCGGAGTGCCGCGAGCAGGTTCAGCACCTCCGCCTGGATCGAGACGTCGAGCGCCGAGGTCGGCTCGTCGAGCAGCAGGATCGAGGGTTCGAGCACCAGCGCTCGCGCGATCGCGACGCGCTGGCGCTGGCCGCCCGAAAGCTGATGCGGGTAGCGGAAACGGAAGGAGGCGGGCAGGCCGACATCGGAGAGCGCCTTGCCGATCCGGGCTTCGGCATTGTCTAGGCCGTGGATCGCGAGCGGCTCGGCCAGCGTGTCGTCGACCGTCTTCTTGGGATGCAGCGAACCATAGGGGTCCTGGAAGACCATCTGGACGTTGCGGTAGAACGCCTTGTCTCGGACCTTGGGCTGGACGGCGCCCTCGATCGCGACATTGCCGCTCCACTCCCGGTTGAGCCCGGAGAGCACGCGCAGAACGGTCGATTTGCCCGAGCCGGACTCGCCGACGAGGCCATAGCTCTCGCCCTTGCGGACATCGAAGGAGAGGTCCTTCACGACATGGGAATCGCCGAAGGAGACGTTGAGCTTGTCGACGGAGATCGCTGCGTTCGTCATGCCAGCCACGCCGGGTCGCGGTTGAGGGTGGCGAGCTTCGCCCGCGGGTGATCGAGGTCCGGCAGGCATTCGAGCAGGCCGAGCGTATAGGGATGGCGGCGGCTGCGCGCGGATGGATCGGCGAGCTCGGCCGCCGGCAGCGTCTCCATGACCTTGCCGCCATACATGACGATGACGCGGTCGCAGAAGGACTGCACGAGATGCAGGTCGTGGCTGATGAAGATCAGCCCCATGCCGCGCTCGGCGACAAGATCGTCGAGGATCTTGAGGATCTGGAGCTGGACCGTGACGTCGAGCGCCGAAGTCGGCTCGTCGGCGATCAGGACCTCAGGCTCGGCGATCAGCATCATCGCGATCATGACGCGCTGGCCCATGCCGCCCGAAACCTCGTGCGGATAGAGGTCGTAGACGCGGGCGGGCTCGCGGATCTGCACCTGTTCCAGCATGGCGAGGCTGCGTTCGCGCGCCTCGCGGGGGCCGGCCTTGCGGTGGATGCGATAGGCCTCGGCGATCTGGCTGCCTACGGTCTCGACCGGGTTCAGCGAGAATTTCGGGTCCTGCATCACCATGGAGATGTGGCGGCCGCGGAGCTTGCGCCTGGTGCCCTTATCCATCGTCATCAGGTCTTGGCCGCGGAAGCGCATGTGATCGGCACTGACGACGCCCGGATGCGGTATCAGGTCGAGGATGGCGCGGCCGGTCATCGACTTGCCCGAGCCGGACTCGCCGACGATGCCAAGCCGCTCGCGGCCGAGCGTGAAGGAGAGGCCGCGCACAGCCCGGACGATGCCGGTCGGCGTGTGGAAATCGACCTTGAGATTGTCGATCTCGAGAAGAGGCTGCTCGCTCGTCATCAGCTTACCTCGCATCCATGACGTCGCGAAGCCCGTCGCCGAGCAGATTGAAGCCGAGCGCGACGATGCAGATCGCGACGCCGGGGAAGGTCGCGACCCACCACTGGTCGAAGATCTGCTCGCGGCCTGCCGAGATCATCGCGCCCCATTCCGGCATCGGCGGCTGGGCGCCGAGGCCGAGGAAGCCGAGGCCGGCGGCGGTCAGGATGATACCCGCCATGTCGAAGGTGGTGCGCACGATCAGCGAGGACATGCACATCGGCACGACATGCTTCCAGATGATGCGGGCCTGCGAGGCGCCCTGCAGGCGCATCGCGGCGATGTAATCCTGGTTGCGGATCACCATGGTCTCGGCGCGGGCGACGCGGGCGTAAGGAGGCCAGGTCGTGATCGCGATGGCGATGATGGCGTTGACGATGCCGGGGCCGAGCGCCGCGACGAAGGCCAGCGCCAGCACGAGGCGTGGGAAAGCGAGGAAGACGTCGGTGATGCGCATCAGCAGACGGTCGACCCAGCCGCCGTAATAGCCGGAGATCGCGCCGATCAGCAGGCCGAAGGGGCCAACGGTGACGACGACCAGCAGCACGATGACCAGCGTGATCCGCGTGCCGTAGACAATGCGGCTGAAGATGTCGCGGCCGAGCGCGTCGGTGCCGAACCAATTGGTCGCCGAGGGCGGCATCAGCCGCTTGTCGAGCGCCTGCGCGATCGGGTCGAAGGGCGCGATCAGGGGCGCGAAGGCGGCAACCAGCAGCAGCAGGACGATGATGACGAGGCCCGCCACCGCCATCGGGTTGCGCTTGAAGGCGAGCCATTGCCGGTAGAGCTGGCCGAGCCGGGCCTGGCGGCGCGACTCCGGCGAGTCGCTGATCAGCCAGGCATGCAGGCCGGCGGAGGAGGTATCGCTCATGTCCGCCTCCTCAGCGCACGCGCGGATCGGCCAGGCGGCCGATGATGTCGGTCAGCAGATTGACCGCGATGAAGACGACGCCGACCACCAGCGTGCCGCCGAGCACGGCGTTCATGTCGGCGTTCAGCAGCGCATTGGTGAGATAGCGGCCGAGGCCCGGCCAGGCGAAGATCGTCTCGGTCAGCACCGAGCCCTCCAGCAGATGCATGTAGGAGAGCGCGATCACGGTGAAGAGCGGCACGGCGGCGTTGCGCAGCGCGTGGCGCCAGATCACGGCGGTCTCGGAGACGCCCTTCACGCGGGCGGCGATGACGTATTGCTGCTGCAGCTCGGTGATCATGAAGCTGCGCGTCATGCGGCTGATATAGGCGACCGAGAGCAGGCCGAGCACCAGCGCCGGCAGGATCAGATGCGAGAAGGCGTCCCAGAACGCCTCCCATTCGCCCTCCAGCGCGGCGTCGATCATGATGACACCGGTGCGGGTGGTGACGATATCCTGCCAGACGACCGAGATGCGGCCCGGTCCCGAGACCCAGCCGAGCTTGGCGTAGAACAGCAGGAGCGCCATCAGGCCGATCCAGAAGACCGGGACGGAATAGCCGACGAGGCCGACCACGCGCGCAACCTGGTCCTGCCAGCGGCCCTGGTTGACGGCCGCGAGGATGCCGAGCGGCACGCCGATGAGGACGCCGATCAGGGTGCCGAGCGTGGCGAGTTCGAGAGTCGCCGGGAAGACGCGCTTGATGTCCTCGACGACCGGGTTCGAGGTCAGCACGGAGGTGCCGAGATTCCCGGTGAAGACCTTGCCGATATAGATGGCGAATTGCTGCCAGAGCGGCTTGTCGAGCCCGAGCTCGATGCGCGCCGCCTCATAGGTCTCGGGCCGGGCATTGTCGCCGACGACGGCGAGCACCGGGTCGATCGGGATGACGCGGGCGATGAAGAAGGTGACCAGCAGCAGGCCGAACATGGTGATGACCACGGTCGTCAACTCGCGCGAAAGCGCGCGGCCCCAGCGCCGCAGCCTGCCCGGCGCGGCGGCCTTGCCTGTGGGAGCTTGCGTCACGGCTGTCATGACCCGCCTCCGTTTCTAGTGTTTTTCTTCGGAGTGCCGGAAGCGACCGCAAGCGTTTCAAGCCGCGCCGAATTCCAGGTCATGTCCGAGATGAGCATGAAAGGAAGCCCGCCGCGACCTTTCGGGATCGCGGCGGGCTCCTGAGCCAGGAGGCTCAGTTCTTGGTGATGGTGGCGTAGCGGTTGGTGTCGGAGCTCGGTCCGATGACCCAGCCGTTCACGTTCTTGCGCTCGGCCGAGACCTCGATCTGCTGGAACATGATGACGAACGGCGAGACCTTCTGGTGGTCGCGCTGCAGCGTCTCATAGGTCGCCTTGCGCTTGGCGGCGTCCGATTCCAGCACGGCGCCCTGCGTGACCTTGGTCATGTCCGGGATGTCCCAGGCATTGCGCCAGGCCAGCGTCTTCGACTTCGCCTCTTCGCCGTTGTCCTCGTTGATGGCGAAGGTCTCGGCATTGGTGTGCGGGTCGAGATAGTCCGGGCCCCACTGGCCGATATAGATGTCGTGGGTCCGGGCGCGGTACTTGGTCAGCGTCTGCTTGCCGTCGCCGGGGACGATATCGAGCTTGACGTTGGCCTGGGCCCACGTCGCCTGGATCGCCTGCGCGATATCCGTGATCGGGGAGACCGAGCGGGTGTCCATGGTCACGGTGAAGCCGTTGCTGAGGCCGGCCTTGGCGAGCAGCTCCTTCGCCTTGGCGACGTTGAGCTGGTAGGGCTTGTCCGAGATCGCGCCGAGGAAGCCCTGCGGCAGGAATGACTCGTGGCCCTTGTAGGTGCCTTCGAGGATGTTCTTCTCGATCGAGGCGTAATCGACCAGGAGCTTCAGCGCCTCGCGGACCTCGGGCTTGGCGAGGTTCGGGTTCTTCTGGTTCAGGCCAAGATAGAGGATATAGCCCTTGTCGCCCTGGACGATCTCGATGTCCTTGTTGTTCTTGACCGCCGCGAGCTGATCCTTCGAGAGGTTGCGGGCGATGTCGACGTCACCCTTCTCGACGAGGAGGCGCTGCGAGGCCGGCTCGGCGACATGGCGCACGACGATGCGCTTGCTCTTCGGCGCACCCTTCCACCAGCTCTCGTTGGCGTCGAGCGTGTACTGCTCGTTCGGGCGATAGCTGCGGACCTTGAAGGCACCCGAGCCGGCCGAGTTCAGCTTGAGCCAGCCATTGCCCCAGTCGCCGTCCTTCTCGTTGGCCTTGACCAGCTTGGAGTCGACGATCGCCGCGACGCCAGAGGTCAGGCAGTTATAGAAGAAGGTTGGAGCGAAGGGCTTGGAGACCGTGATCTGGACGGTGTTCTCATCGACGGCCTTGACCTTGTCGAGCACGTTCTCGGCGACGAAGCCGAACTGGCGCAGGATGAAGCCCGGCGACTTGTTGAGCGTGACGGCGCGCTGGAAGGAATAGACCACGTCGGCGGCCGTCATCGGATTGCCCGAGTGGAACTTGACGCCTTTGCGCAACTTGAAGGTGTAGGTCAGGTTGTCGGGGCTGACGGTCCAGCTCTCGGCAAGGTCCGGGATCAGCTCGTTGTTCTTGGAAATGTCGATGTTGATCAGCTTGTCGTAGACATTCGCGCCGACCTCGACGCCCGAGAACTCGAAGGCCTCGGCCGGGTCGAGCGTGATGATGTCGTCGATCTGCTTGGCCATCACGATCGTGTCCTTCGGCGTCTGTGCGAAGGCGGCGGTGGTCGACATCAGGGCCGTAAAGGCCGAAACCGCCATCAATTTGGCTACGTGACGCATCGGATTCCCCATCGTTCGTGTTGCGCGGGCGCTGTCCGCCCGTTGGGCGCTATCTGCAACCAGTCCGGTGCGGCTGTCCAGTCGACCAACGGCCATGCAAAGGGCGGAACGGAGCATTTTGCACATCTCTTGAGCAGCCATCCGGGGCTGAGGCGCCACCAGGGCGCCGGCTACGCCTTGCGCATGCCAGCCGCCTCGCTAACCTGACGTTGCAGGCGGCTATCGCCTCAGACCAGGGGGCGAAACTTGGCCATCATCGCCGCGCTGAACCATGTCACGCATTACCGCTACGACCGGCCGGTCACGCTCGGGCCGCAGATCGTGCGCCTGCGGCCGGCGCCGCATTGCCGGGCCGGAATCGAGAGCTATTCGCTGAAGGTGACGCCGGCACAGCATTTCGTGAACTGGCAGCAGGACCCGGCCGGCAACTGGCTGGCGCGCTATGTCTTCCCGGAGCCGGTGACCGAGTTCCGGATCGAGGTCGATGTCGTCACCGAACTGTCGATCATCAACCCGTTCGACTTTTTCGTCGAGACACAAGCCGAGACCTTCCCCTTCGCCTATGCGCCTGAGCAGACCGAGGAGCTCGCGCCCTATCTGGTCACGGAGCCGGCCGGACCGCTGCTTTCGGCCTTCCTCGCCGAACTGCCGCGCGAGCCCGTCAACACGGTCAATTTCATCGTCGACCTCAACGCACGCCTGCAGCGGCGCATCGCCTATGGCATCCGCATGGAGCCCGGCGTGCAGGACCCGGAGCATACGCTCTCGATCGGGTCCGGCTCCTGCCGCGACACGAGCTGGCTGCTGGTCCAAGCGCTCCGGCATCTCGGCCTCGCGGCGCGCTTCGTCTCCGGCTACCTGATCCAGATGAAGGCGGATATCGATCCGCTCGAAGGCCCGCGCGGCACGGACAAGGACTTCACCGACCTGCATGCCTGGGCCGAGGTCTATATCCCCGGCGCCGGCTGGGTCGGACTCGATCCGACCTCGGGCCTGCTCACCGGAGAGGGCCACCTGCCGCTGGCGGCGACCGCGCATTATCGCGCGGCCGCGCCGGTCTCGGGCGTCGCGAGCTATGCCGAGACGACATTCGACTTCCAGATGAGCGTGACGCGCGTGCATGAGGTGCCGCGCATCACCCTGCCCTTCTCCGATGCGTCCTGGGCCGAGCTCGATGCGCTCGGCGGCAAGGTCGAGGCCGATCTCCAGGCGCAGGATGTCCACCTCACCATGGGCGGCGAGCCGACCTTCGTCTCGATCGACGACCAGACCGGCGCGGAATGGAACACCGCCGCCGTCGGGCCGACCAAGCGCCAGCGCGCCGACACGCTGATCCGGCGGCTGCGTGAGCGTTTCGCGCCGGGCGGAATGCTGCATTATGGCCAGGGCAAGTGGTATCCGGGCGAAACCCTGCCGCGCTGGGCCTTTGCCTTGTACTGGCGCCGCGACGGCCAGCCGATCTGGCGCAATGCCGATCTCATCGCCCGCGAACCGGAGGCGCAGACCGGCGGCGACCGCGAGCTGGAGATCGCCGCCACCATTCGCGATGCCGAGGCGCTGGCGCAGGGGCTCTCCGAAAAGCTCGGGCTCGGCGCCGATTTCGTGGTGCCGGCTTATGAGGATACCGGCGTCTGGCTGCTCAAGGAGGCGCAACTCCCTGACAATGTCGACCCGCTCGACTCGCGCTTGTCCGATCCGGAGGAGCGGTCGCGGATGGCGCGGGTCTTCGAGCTCGGTCTCGGCAATCCGCGCGGCTATGTCATCCCCGTGCAGCGCTGGCAGGCCGGCGCGAACGACCGGCGCTGGCGCTCGGAGAAATGGAAGCTGCGGCGGGGCCAGCTCTTTCTGGTGCCTGGCGACTCGCCGGTCGGCTACCGCCTGCCCCTGGGCTCGCTGCCGGTCGTACCCAAGGCCGAATACCCGCATATCCACCCGCAGGACCCGCTGGAGCCGCGCCCGCCCTTGGCGGCCGCCGGACCGGCCGGAGCAAGTTGGACCGATCATCCCGAAGCCCGCCCGGCAGAGCCGACGACCACGGAGGAGCGGCCCGGCCCAGCGCAGATGAGCATCGGGACGTCTGCCGCATCAGGGCCCGTCCAAGACCGGCGCGAGCAGGAGATCGGCGGCGATCACGTCCGCACCGCGCTCAGCCTCGAAATCCGCGACAACGTGCTCTGCGTCTTCCTGCCCCCGGTCGAGCGGCTGGAGGATTATCTCGACCTCGTCGCCTCGGTCGAAGCGGTGGCGGAGCAGCTCGGCCAACCCGTGCATATCGAGGGTTACGCGCCGCCCTTCGACCCGCGGCTCGACGTCATCAAGGTCACGCCCGATCCCGGCGTGATCGAGGTCAATATTCATCCGGCCACGAATTGGCGCGAGGCGGCGGCGATCACCCAGGGCGTCTACGAGGAGGCGCGGCTGGCGCGGCTCTGCGCCGAGAAATTCATGGTCGACGGCCGCCATACCGGCACGGGCGGCGGCAACCATGTCGTGCTCGGCGGCGTGACGCCGGCCGACTCGCCATTCCTGCGCCGGCCGGACCTGCTCAAGAGCATCATCCTCTACTGGAACCGGCACCCGTCGCTCTCCTACCTGTTCTCCGGCCTGTTCATCGGCCCGACCAGCCAGGCACCACGCATCGACGAGGCCCGGCAGGATCAGCTCTACGAGCTGGAGATTGCTCTGGCGCAGGTGCCGGGGCCGGATGGGAAGCCGATCCCGCTCTGGCTGGTCGACCGCCTGTTCCGCAACCTGCTGGTTGACGTCTCCGGCAATACGCACCGCACCGAGATCTGCATCGACAAGCTCTATTCCCCGGACGGACCGACCGGGCGACTCGGGCTCGTCGAGTTCCGCGGCTTCGAGATGCCGCCGGATGCGCGGATGTCGCTCGCCCAGCAGTTGCTGCTGAGGGCGCTGATCGCCTGGTTCTGGCGCGAGCCGCTGGAGGGCAAACTCACCCGGTGGGGCACCGCCCTGCATGACCGTTTCATGCTGCCGGAGATGGTCTGGCAGGATTTCAAGGATGTCCTCGGCGACCTCCAGCGCGCCGGCTATGCTTTCGATCCCGTCTGGTTCGAGGCGCAGGCCGAGTTCCGCTTCCCCTTCTTCGGCAAGGTCGCGCATGGCGGCGTCGAGATCGAGATCCGGCAGGCGCTCGAGCCCTGGCATGTCATGGGCGAAGAAGGCGCAATCGGCGGCACGGTGCGCTATGTCGATAGCTCGATCGAGCGTCTGCAGGTCAAGGCGACCGGGCTGGTGCCGGGCCGCCACCTGATCACCTGCAACGGAAGGCGCCTGCCGATGACGGCGACCGGCATATCCGGCGAGGCGGTCGCGGCAGTGCGCTTCAAGGCCTGGCAGCCAGCGTCAGGCCTGCATCCGACGATCCCCGTGCATGCGCCCCTGACCTTCGACATCGTCGATCTCTGGTCCGGCCGCTCGCTCGGTGGTTGCGTCTATCATGTCGCCCATCCCGGGGGTCGCAATTACGAGACACCTCCGGTCAATTCCTACGAGGCGGAGGCAAGACGGCTCGCGCGTTTCGAGGCGATCGGTCATAGTCCCGGCCCTCTGGCGATTCCGCCGGAGGAACGCAGCGCCGAATTTCCGCTCACGCTGGATCTGAGGCGCCCGACAGGGATCTGACGCGAAGAATGCCGGTGCAAGGCCGCATCCGATCGGGACGCAGCAGGGCCGAGCGGCGCGCCGCGCTGCTCGCCGGCTATCGCCCGCTGCCGGGCGTCTTCGACGAGTTCATCGACGAGAACGGCGACGTGCGCCCGCATTGGGAGCCGTTCCTCTCCGCCTGGTGCGCGCTCTCGCCCTCAGAATTGACCCAGCGCTTCGGCCTCGCCGACCGGCATGTCCGCGATACCGGCGTGTCCTACCGCGTCCATGGCGATATCGACGAGCGCGATCCCGGCGTCGGCGAACGCGCCTGGCCGCTGTCGCATGTGCCGCTGGTCATCCCCGAGGCGGAATGGCAGGTGATCGCGGCCGGCGTGACGCAGCGCGCCGAATTGCTCTCGACCGTACTCGACGACATCTACGGGCCGGGCGAATTGATCGCTGACGGCCACCTGCCAGCCGCCGTCGTCACCGGCAGCCCCGATTATCTGCGCCCGCTGCACGGCATCGCCGGCGGTGGCACGCTGCAGCTCTATGCCGCCGATCTTGGGCGTGGGCCCGACGGGCGCTGGTGGGTGCTGCAGGATCGCACTCAGGCCCCGTCCGGCACCGGCTATGCGCTGGAGAACCGGCTGGCGCTGGCGCGCGCCTTCCCCGACATGTTCCGCAATATGAACATCGAGCGGCTGGCCGCCTTCTTCCAGAGCTTCCGCGCCGGGCTCGTCGCGCGCTCCAAGCGCGTCGAGCCACGCATCGCCCTGCTGACGCCCGGCTCGCTCAACGAGAGCTATTTCGAGCAGGCCTATCTCGCGCGCTATCTCGGCTTCCTTCTGGTCGAGGGCGGCGACCTCTTGATGCGCGAAGGCCGGGTGCATGTGCGCACCATTGCCGGCCTGAAGCGCGCCGACGTGATCTGGCGACGGATCGACGGCGATTTCGCCGATCCGCTGGAGCTCAATTCCGGCTCGGCGCTCGGCGTCGCCGGGCTGGTCGAGGCCGCCCGGCAAGGCCAGGTCCATATCGCCAACGGGCTCGGCTCCGGCGTGGTCGAGGCGCGCGCCCTGATGGGTTTCCTGCCGGCGCTCGCGCAACAAGTACTCGGCCAGGATCTGATCCTGCCGAATATCGCGACCTGGTGGTGCGGCCAGCCGCAGGAGCGCCAGACCGTGCTCGACGGGCTCGACGAGATGAGTGTCGCGCCGGCCTTCCGCAGCGCCGGCAACGGGTTCGACACGACGCAGGTCGTGGTCGGCGAACTACCGGAAGCGGAGCGCGCTGCCCTGCGCGAGCGCATCGAAGCGCGCGGCATGGATTATGTCGGGCAGGAGGTCGTCCGGCTCTCGACCATGCCGGTCTTCCAGAACGGCCGGCTCGAACCGCATCCAATGACGCTGCGCGTCTTCGCCGCGGCGACGCCCGACGGCTGGAAGGTGATGCCGGGCGGCTTCTGCCGCATCTCCGACGAGCCCGATGCACGCGCGGTCAGCATGCGCAACGGCGTGCGTTCCAGCGACGTCTGGGTCACCTCGGAAGAGCCCGTCGCACAGGTCAGCCTGCTGCCGACGCCGGACCGGGTCAGCATTCGCCGCGTCACCGGCACCTTGCCGAGCCGGGCCGCCGACAACCTGTTCTGGCTCGGGCGCTATCTGGAGCGCGGCGAGGCGACGTTGCGGCTCGTGCGCGCCCTGCTCGGCCGCCTGATCGATCCGGACCCGGCGCCGGGGCGCAACGACACGGTGCGTCAGCTCGCCGGCATGCTCGTCGCCTCGGGCGCCGCACCAGGCGGGCAAGAGAAGCGGACGCCGGCAGCGCAGGCCTATGCCGCGATCTACAGCCTCGATGATTACGGCTCTGCCGCCGCTTCGCTCCGCGAAGCCCGCCGCACCGCCTCGGTGATCCGCGAGCGCCTCTCCGTCGATGCCTGGCGGTTGTTCGGCGACCTCCAGCACCAGCTCGCCCCCGAGGACGCACGCAAGCCGAGCGAGGGCGAGGCCTATGAGATCGCCGACCGGGCGCTGAAATCGCTCGCCGCCTTCTCCGGCCTCGGTCAGGAGAACATGGTGCGCGGCAATGGCTGGCGCTTCCTCGATATCGGCAGGCGCCTGGAGCGCGGCATCGCGACCTGCCGCTTCGCCCGGCAGCTCGCCGACAGCAACGCCTCCGGCGACAATCTCGACGCCCTGCTCGACCTGACGGATTCGCAGATCACCTACCGCTCGCGCTACCTGCTCGGCGCGAGCCTGCAGCCGGTGCTCGATCTCGTCATGCTCGACCCCTACAACCCGCGCTCCGTCGCCTTCCAGGTCGAGCGGTTGGACACCGAGATCGCCAACCTGCCGACGCTCGCCGATGACGGCATGCTGGAGGCGCCGCGCCGGCTGGTGCTGCGGCTCGCCGCCGATTGCCGGACGATGGAGGCGAGCCGGCTCGACCGGACCAGCATCCTCCTGTTCGAGCAGTTGCTGATGGGGCTCTCGGGCGCGATCGCCGATCGCTATTTCCTGCAGAACAGCGGCCCCGAAGGCTCGCGGATGACGAGCATCGCGTGATCTACGAGCTGCGCCACGTCACGACCTACGGCTATAGCCGGTCGGTGCCCTTTTCCCGCTGCATCCTGCGCCTGCTGCCGCGTGACGGCGGCGGCCAGCGCGTGCTGAAAAGCGAGTTGCTGATCACGCCCCGCCCGGCCGAACGCAGTGACGGGATCTGCTTCTTCGGCAACCACATGACCACGATCACCATCACCAGGCCGCATCGCGAGCTGAAGCTCGAGATGCGGGCGCGGATCGAGGTCGATCGGCCGCCGCCGCCCCATGCCGGACTGACGCGGAACTGGGAGGATGTCGCGGCGCTCGCGCTCGATTCCCGGAGTCTGGCGCCGGATTCGCCGGCGCATCATCTCTATCCGAGCCGGCTTGTGCCGCAGGTTCCAGCCGTGGTCGATTATGCACGGTCGAGCTTCGCGACAGGCCGGCCCGTGCTGGAAGCGGCCTGCGACCTGATGGCCCGGATCAGGCGCGACTTCGTCTACGATCCCGAAGCGACGGAGGTGACGACGCCGCTGGCGGAGGCTTTCGCCCAGCGTCACGGCGTCTGCCAGGATTTCGCGCATATCATGATCGCCGGGCTCAGGGGGCTCGGCCTGCCGGCGGCCTATGTCTCCGGCTATATCCGCACCATCCCGCCGCCGGGCCAGAAGCGGCTCGAAGGCGCCGATGCCAGCCATGCCTGGGCGATGCTGTGGTGCGGGCCGGAGATCGGCTGGGTCGGGCTCGACCCGACCAACGACCTGATCGTCGCCGACGACCATATCGTTACCGCCTTCGGCCGCGACTATGCCGATGTCGCCCCACTCGACGGCGTGGTGATCGGGCCGGGCACGCAGAAGGTCGGCGTAGCCGTGGACGTGGTTCCGGTCGGCTGAGCCCTCAGGCGGCGAGCGCGGCGCAGGCCTTGGCACAGGCCCGGCAAGCGGCAACGCAGGATTCCATGTCGCCGACCCGGGCACAGTCGGCCGCGCAAGCCTCGCAGACCTCGGCGCATTCCCTGGCCATGTGACGGCCATGGACCGAATCCATCAGCAGCAGATGCGCGGTCGTCCGGCAGATTTCGGCACAGGCCGCCATCAGTCGAAGATGGTCGGGCTCGGCATGAGCACCGCCCACCTTCAGGCAATGCGTCATCGCCATGCCGTGACAGTGCTTGTAGCAGTCGAGCGCGAGGTCGGCTGCGTTGCGCGTCTTAGGGTCGAGATGGTGCATGTCGCGATTCCGTTCGGGAGGGGTATCCCGATCAACCGCCGCGACATGCGACCTGTTCCGACAATCAGGCCAGCGTGTAGGCCGTCTTGACCGTGGTGTAGAACTCCTTGGCGTAGGCGCCCTGCTCGCGCGGGCCGTAGCTGGAGCCTTTCCGGCCGCCGAACGGCACGTGGTAGTCGACACCCGCCGTCGGCAGATTGACCATCACCATGCCGGCCTCGCTGTTGCGCTTGAAATGCGTCGCATGCTTCAGCGAGGTCGTGCAGATGCCGGAGGAGAGGCCGAACTCGGTGTCGTTGGCGACGGCCAGCGCCTCGTCATAGTCCTTGACGCGGACGATGTTGGCGACCGGGCCGAAGACCTCCTCGCGCGAGATGCGCATCGAATTGGTCGTCTCGGTGAAGAGCGCCGGGGCGAGATAGAAGCCGGGGGTATCGCGCTTCAAAAGCTCGCCGCCGAAGACCAGCTTGCCGCCCTCGTCCTTGGCGATCTGGATGTATTTCAGATCCTGGTCGAGCTGGCTCTGGTCGACGACCGGGCCGATATGGGTGCCGGCTTTGAGCGCATCGTCGACGACGACGGTCTTGAGGCGCTCGATGCAGGCCTCGACGAACTTGTCGTGGATGCCGGCCTGGACGATCAGGCGCGAGGAGGCGGTGCAGCGCTGGCCGGTCGAGAAGAAGGCGCCGTTGACGGCGACTTCGACGGCGACCTTCAGGTCGGCATCGTCGAGCACGACGAGCGGGTTCTTGCCGCCCATCTCGAGCTGGACCTTCTTCATCGGATTGCCGGCGATGCAGGCGGCCGCGACCTTCCGGCCCGTGCTGACCGAGCCGGTGAAGGAGATGGCGGCGACGTCCTTATGCTCCAGCAGCGCCTGGCCGACGACCGAGCCGCGGCCCATGACGAGGTTGAGCACGCCCTTTGGCAGGCCGGCCCGCTGCAGGATATCGACCAGCGCCCAGGCCGAGCCCGGCACGAGATCGGCGGGCTTCAGGACGACGCAATTGCCCCAGGCCAGCGCCGGGGCGATCTTCCAGGCCGGTATCGCGATCGGGAAGTTCCAGGGCGTGATCATGCCGACGATGCCGACCGCCTCGCGGGTGATCTCGACGCCGACGCCCGGACGCACCGACGGAACCATCTCGCCACCGAGGCGGAGGCACTCACCGGCGAAGAAGGCGAAGACCTGGCCGGCGCGGGTCGCCTCGCCAATGCCCTCGGCCAGCGTCTTGCCCTCCTCGCGCGACAGCAGACGGCCGAGCTCGTCCTTGCGGGCGAGGATCTCGTCGGAGGCCTTCTTCAGGATGTCATAACGCTCTTGCGGGGTGGAGCGGCTCCAGGCCGGGAAGGCAGCCTTGGCGGCGGCGACCGCATTGTTCAGATCCTCGACCGAGCCTTGCGTGTACTCGCCGACGACATCGTTGGTGTTCGAGGGATTGATGTTGCGCGAAGCGTTGGCGCCGCCGGCCCATTCGCCGGCGATGAGGTTCTTGAAGGGCGCGTTCATCTCGTTCTCCCACGACACTGGTTCGTGGTTCGGGTGTTAGCGCCTTTGAACCGTCAAGGCCAATCCCTCTTCGTCAAGTGGCGACCCCTTTGAGTGATTTTACACGCAACGGTTGCGATGCCACTACTTTTCCTTGATGGACAACCCGTTCTTGCCGACCGAGATCTCGATCCCGTCCGGCTGCTTCTTCTCCTGGTAGAGCGAATAGCCGGTCACGACGAGCGCTGCGACGAGCACGAGGACCAGAACGGCCAGGAGGTTGCGCGAGAGAGCCATGGATATTCCCGATAATGGCGGCCAGGCCGCGAGCCCATCCAAAACGCGGAACGGGTCGCGATGTTCCCGAATGTGTCGGGAACGATGCCTGCGACGCGGCGTTGGCATGACGCACAGGCCGGTTTCCACAGGGGGCCGACCATGACAGGATCGCACCGGCAGGAGGTTGCCATGGCCGACACCGAACTGCAGGAACGCATCTGGGCCGCGCTGGCCGCGCACCCGGTCTACATGGTTTCGCTCGTCGGCGAGGGCGACATCAGGACCAGGCCGATGTCCGGCCATCTCGACCGCGACCATCACCGCCTGCTCTTCATCACGCACCGGCATACCGGTATCATCGGGGCAGCCCTGCGCTCGCCCTCCGTCAGCGTGGCGATCAGCCATGAGGACCGCAATTTCTACGCGGCGATCTCCTGCTCGGCCTCGGAAGTGCCGGGCCGTGAGACGCTGCGCAGCGTCTGGACACCGATCGCGAGCGCCTGGTTCCCGAACGGCCCGGACGATCCCGACGCGACCCTGCTGGCGCTGACACCGACCTCGGCCGAGATCTGGGACGGACCTTCGAGCAGCGTGCTCGTCGCCTTCAAGCTGGCGACCGCCAAGATCCTCGGCCGCACGCCTGATCTCGGCGTCAACGCCACCATCGACATGCGCTGAGCCCGTTCAGGCCGGATCGGAATCCGCCATCCTGCGGCCGAGCCAGGCCGTCGCGGCGCTCGACCAGACGATCCCGAGCGCCCAGCCGCCGAGGACATCGGACGGCCAGTGTACACCGAGATAGATCCGGCTCAGCCCGATCAGGCCGACCATGGTCACGGCCATGATCATGCAGAAGCGGGCGATATCCGCCCGCCGCGAAGCGAGACCGACGAAACCTGCGATCGTCAACAGCGTCACGGCCGAGAGGAAGGCATGGCCGCTGGGGAAGCTCGCGGTGAAGGTCAGGGCCGCAGGCTCGACGATATCCGGCCGCTCGCGGGCGATCACGATCTTCAGGCCGGTGCTCACCAGGAAAGCCGCCGCGAGGCTGACGACGAGCCCGATGGCGAGATGGCGATAGCCGCAGAGCCAGAGCGCCAGCGTCGCCGTCAGCGCCATGAAGAACAGGACGATGAAGCTGCCGAGCGCCGTCATGTCGCGCACGGCCTCCTGGAACCAGGCCGGCCCGAGCGGAACCGCCGGATTGGCCGCGTCGCGGAACAGCATGATCAGCGTCGTATCGAGGGAGAAGCTGCCCCCGGAGACGATCAGTAGCGCCAGCCCGAGAAAGACCACGGCGGCGGCTGCAGGAACCATGATGCGAGGCTGGGGCAAGAAAGGCGGTCTCCGGGAGGGATCGGGCGGAAGACTACCCGCGCTGGCCGATATCGAACAGGCGGCGTTCTGCCGCTATGATCCCCCCGTTCAATCACTGGCGGGTCGCGCCGCGATCACCCGCAGCGCCTTGGGCAGCAGGCCGTAGCTCAGCGGTCCGGCCTTGCGCTCGACCTCGCCATCGAAAGTGATGTGCCCACGGCGCTTGTCACGCCGGATCAGCGTCACCGCGTCGCCGGTGAAGGAGGTCAGGTTGTGCGAGTTGCGCCAATGGCCCGAGACCACCGAGAGCGCCGCCTTGCTGCGTGAATAGAGCCCGCCGGCATTGAGGACGTGAACCTCGAAGACGCCCTCGTCGAGCCGGGGACGGCGCCAGTCCGCTCCTTCGAAGCAGTTCACCGTGACGAGCACGGCATCGGCCTCGACGATGCGGTGCTCGCCGCCGACGGTGATGTCCAGCGTCACCGGCCGGGTGAACAGGATCGAGCGCGTCGCGGCGATGCCGAAGGCGGCGGCGCGGCTGAAGGGGAATCGGCGGCGCGCATATTCGCGCTCGCGCGCCATCAGGCTGAAGAAGCCCATGCCGGACAGCGAATGGAACAGCCGGTCGTTGACCCGGCCGACATCCATCTCGACCGGCTCGCCCCCGCAGAGCGCGGCGACCTGCTGCTCCAGCGTGCCGAGCAGCCCAAGATCGCGGCCGAGCACGTTGACCGTGCCCATCGGCAGGATGCCGATCGGGCGGGCGGCCTGGATCAGGACCGGCAGCGCGCCGTTGATGGTGCCGTCGCCGCCGGCCAGGACGGGCAACGCATGCTTGTCCTCGATCGCGAGCGAGAGCGCGTCATCGATCTCGCGCGGTGGCACGAGATGCACGTCCGCACCGCAGCCCTGGGCGGCGAAGGCCGCCTCCAGTCGGGCCGCGAAAGCATCGGCACCGGCTTCGAGAACGGTTCCGGCACGGGCATTGACGACGATCGTGTAGCGCATGGTGCTGGTCTAAATGGGGGGCGTTCGACCACGCGCAAGGGCGTTCAGGCAGCGGCCGGGCGGGCGTCGAACTGTTCCGGCATCGGCGGCATCAGAGGCATCGGTACGTCCTCGATCTCCTCGGTGACGACCTCGAAATGCTGCAGCGTATGCGTCCCGAAGGAGCTGATCATCGCGACATCGGTCGCGTCGCGGCCACGCGCGATGACGACCCGGCCGATGCGCGGCTCGTTGTGGCGGGCATCGAAGGTGTACCAGCGCCCGCCGAGGAAGACCTCGAACCAGGCATTGAAATCCATCGGCGCCGGATTGAGAGGCACGCCGATATCGCCGAGATAGCCGTTGCAGTAGCGCGCCGGGATGTTCATGCAGCGGCAGAGCGCGACGGCGAGATGCGCGAAGTCGCGGCAGACGCCGATCCGCTCCTCGAAAGCCTCGGCGGCGGTGCGGGTATTGCGGGCGAAATGATAGCCGAAGCTCAGGTGATTATGGACGAAGTCGACGATCGCCTGGACGCGCGACCAGCCCGGCTGGATCTGCCCGAACAGGCTCCAGGCCTGATCGTAGAGCTTGTCGGTCTCGCAATAGCGGCTGCCCAGGAGGTAGACGAGAGCCGAATCCGGAAGGCGCGCGGGCGAGACCTCGCGGGCGGTCGGGTGGACTATGTCGAGCTCGCCGGAATCATGGACGATCCCCTCCGATTCCAGGCGAATGCCACCCGGCGGCGCGATCATGCGCCGGCGGATATTGCCGAAGGCGTCGAGATCCTGCGTCATCGTGATCGGCCGTGAGGGATCGGCCAAAGCGGTCAGCTTCATCTCGTCCGGCATCGTCAGGTCGTGCCGACGCGACGGATGCACGTCGAGCAGCGTGATCAGGGGCATGTCGTGGGCACAGACCAACTCGATCCGATAGCCGTAGCGGATGCGCATCTCGCCTTCTCCTGATGTGAGGGCCGGGACCGCCGCGCGAACTCGCTGCTGCGGATCATCGGGTATCGTAATCCCCCGGCGACTAGACGCGCGAAGAGCGTCGCTGTTCCCGCTGATCGACAAAAATCCCCCGGAAACCGCGAAATCCCGATATTCTGCGGAGCCCAAAAAGAAGATGCGGGCCTTTCGGCCCGCATCCCGCCGCCACGACGGTTCGGCTGGGGGGATAGCAACCGCCGCGACCTGCGCCCTGATCGTGTCCGCACTTCCCCGAAGTGCGGACACGATTCAAACCTTCGATTTGTCGCTATTTCTTCATTCTGACCGGTGTGAGACCCGAATGAAGACGCCGGGCCGCTACATCATCCAGTAGGGCATCGTACCGTAGTAGTCGTGGACACGCTTGCCGTAAGCCTTGTCGTCCCAGTCGGGCTCGCCTTCGCTGTCATACATCGGCGCGGCCTCGAGTTGCTCCTTGGTCAGCGGTACGACATAGCCGCCGCGCTGCGTGTCGTAATCGAGAACGCTCCACGGGATCGGGTGATACTTCTCGCCCAGTCCGAGGAAGCCGCCGAAGGACATGATCGCGTAGGCGACCTTCCCCGTAAGCTTGTCGAGCATCACGTCGTAGATCTCGCCGAGATGATCGCCAGCTGTATTGTAGATATCGGTACCTGCAACACGGGCGCCCGCAATCAACGGGTTGGCCGTGGCGGCGGAGGTCATGGGAACATCGGTCATCTTTTCCCCCTTTGTCTCGCGATGGGAAGCCGGAGAAAGCGTCCTCCGGCGGGACTTGCCTCACCAACCGGCGCTGCGGCGATAGGTTCCGGCACGGCCGGGAAATTTCGCGGCCTTTCTGAAGACACAAAACGCGTCTCCAAAACGGGAGACCGATGGGCGAAGCCGATAGCGGCTTGCTGCCCGGCGGAACCTTCGTCGCCCGACACGGTTTGGTGCTTCGAGCGACCCGTCATCTCACGGAGGAGAGAGATCATGATCATCAAGAAGCTGCTGCTCGTCGCGGCGCTTGGCGCCGCACTCGGTGCCTGTACGGCCCGCGAACAGAATGCCGGCACGGGTGCGCTGATCGGCGCGGGCGCCGGTGCCATCATCGGCGGCGCAGCCACGGGGCGCGCCGGCGGCGCATTGGCAGGTGCCGCGATCGGCGGAGCGAGCGGCGCCATCATTGGCGGCGCGGCCACACCGCAGCGCTGCTACGGACGCGACGAATGGGGCCGCCGCGTGGTCTACGACTGCTGAGGCACGAGCAACCCAATGAAGGCCCGCCCCAACGGCGGGCCTTTATCTTTTGCGCGGAGCTACAGGCGCCTGCCCTTTAGGCAGCGCCATAAGGTCCGAAGCGGCCGACGAAGCGGTGGCGGAAACCGGGATAGAGCAGGCGCACGGCCGTCACCGGATGAGACTGGTTCCAGGTCCGCCGCTCGACCAGCAGGCAGGGCTCGCCCTCCGCGATCTCAAGCAAAGCAGCCTGCTCCTCGCCCGCGCCGATCGCGCTGATCGCATGCTCGGCCTGGGACCAGAGGCTGTGCTGCAGCAGCCAGTCGCCGGGCGGGGTCGCCGCGAAATCCTCATCTGCCAGCCCGGTCACGCCGTCGGCATGGATGACGCGCTCTTCCAGGACATGGGGCTTGCCGTCGGCGCGGTGCAGCACGATGAGATGCGCGACCTTGTCGGAGCGCTTGAGACTGAAGAGCTCGGCCACTTCGGGCGAAGGCCGGCCATCGGTGCGAGCCAGCACGTCATAGGCATAGGCTTGGCCGAGCTGGCGCACCTCCTCCGGGATCGAGAGGATGTCGAGCATCGCGTGGCTCGTGGGGGGCGTCGCGACCACCGTGCCCGAGCGGCGGCGGCGGATGATCAGACCTTCGCGTGCAAGCTGGACCAGCGCGCGATGCACGGTCATGCGGGACGCGCCGAGCTGCTCCATCAGCGCATGCTCGGGCGGCACGCTGGTGCCCGGCTGCCATTCCCCGCTGACGACGAGATCGCGGATCGCCCGCCGGATCTGGTCATAGACCGGCCCGGCACCGTCCAGTTTCACCGCGTCGAGCCGGGTTTCCGTCATCGTCGTCCTTGGTTAGTCTGCTGCGAGGAGGCGCCGCATCACGCTGGCGAAGCGCGAGCGCACCGAATCGCGGGCGACATGGCGCCCCTCGGCCACCACCCTCCTGCCACCGACGACGACATCGCGCAAAGGCATGGCGTTGGCGGCGAAGATCGCGCTGTCGACAGCCTCGGGGCCGGACCGGCCGACAAGCGCCGGATGGTCGGTGTCGAGCGTGATGAAATCGGCGCGGTGGCCCGGCGCGATGGCACCGATGGCGCGGCCGCAGGCGCGGGCGCCGCCGGCGCAGGCCGCCTGCCAGAGCGCGAGTCCGGTCGAGGCCTTTTCCTCGGCGAAGAGCGCGCGACGGCGATCGCGCAGGCGCTGCGAATATTCGAGCTGGCGCAGTTCGGAGCCGGCATCGATCTGGATGTTGGAATCGCTGCCGACGCCATAGGCGCCACCGGCCTGCGCGTAGCGAATACCGTCGAAAATGCCGTCGCCGAGGCTGGATTCGGTGATCGGGCAGAGGCCTGCGACCGCGCCGCTGCGGGCGATGCCGTCGCGCTCGGCATCGCTCAAGTGGGTCGCATGGATCAGACACCAGCGCTTGTCGAGCGGGATCGTGTCCATCAGCAGTTCGACCGGGCGCTTGCCGGTGATCTTCAGGCTCGCCTCGACCTCCGGCACCTGCTCGGCGACATGGATATGGACGGGGTCGTTCGGGCGCAGCGACGAGACCCAGCCGAGATCGTCGAGCGCGACGGCGCGCAGCGAGTGCGGGGCAACGCCGAGCCGTGCATCCGGCAGGTCGCGGATCGCGGCGAGGCTGCCCTCCAGCAGGCGCTGATAGGCATCGCGCTCGTTGACGAAACGGCGCTGGCCATGGACCGAGGGCGCCTGGCCGAAATTGCCGAAGCGGTAGAGCACCGGCAGCAGCGTAAGGCCGAGGCCGGTTTCCTGCGCGGCCGACGCGATCGCCTGCCCCATCGTCGCGATATTCGCGTAGGCGCGCCCGTCCTTGTCGTGATGGAGATAGTGGAACTCGGCGAGCGCGGTGAAGCCGCCTTCCAGCATCTCGACGAAGGCCTGCGCGGCGATGGCCTGCACGTCATCGGGATCGAGCCGGTCGAGAAAGCGGTACATCACCTCGCGCCAGGTCCAGAAGGAATCCTCCGGCGCGCCGCGACGCTCGGACAAGCCCGCCATGCCGCGCTGGAAAGCGTGGCTGTGCAGGTTCGGCATGCCGGGCAGAGCGATCCCTGAGAAGCTGCGGTTATCCGCGGCCGGCTTCACCCCCGCCTCGACGGATGTGATCGTGCCGTCGGCGACGGTCAGCTTCACATCGCTGGCAAAACCTTCGGGCAGAAGAGCCTCGGCCAGATGCAGGGTCTCGGTCACCGTTTCGCTCCGTCGCTCGCTGGCGCTTAATTGCATATGCAAATAATACTTGCAAATTGCATATGCAATTGGATAGCATGGCTTCAAATCAAAGAGTAGCGGGAGGACGCACGGTGGCGAAAGCGCCTGGTGAGACGCTTGTTTGTGACAAGCTCTGGACGAATGCGCGATTGGCGACGATGTCGGCCGCGGTCGATGCGCCCTATGGCGCGATCGAGGATGGCGTCATCGCAGCCCGTGACGGGCACATCGTCTATGCCGGCCCACGCAGCGCGGCGCCCGCTTTCCAGGCCGCCGAGACCGTCGATTGCGCGGGTCGCTGGATCACGCCCGGCTTGATCGATTGCCACACCCATCTCGTCTATGGCGGCGACCGGGCGCATGAGTTCGAGCTACGCCTGCAGGGCGCGACCTATGAGGAGATCGCACGAGCCGGCGGCGGCATCCTCTCCACCGTCAAGGCGACGCGCGAGGCGAGCGAGGATACGCTCTTCGCCTCCGCCGATAGGCGCCTCGCTGCGCTGATCGCCGAGGGCGTCACCACCGTCGAGATCAAGTCCGGCTACGGGCTGGAGCAGCAGGCGGAGCTCAAGCAACTGCGCGTCGCGCGCCGGATCGGCCGGGAGCGCCCCGTCACCGTCCGCACCACCTTCCTCGGCGCCCATGCCGTGCCGCCGGAATACAAGGGCCGCTCGGGCGACTACACCGCGCTCGTCGCCGGGCCGCTGCTCAATGCCGTCGCCGCCGAGGGGCTGGCGGACGCCGTCGATGCCTTCTGCGAAGGCATCGCCTTCTCGCCGGAAGAGACCAGGACCGTATTCACGGCCGCCAAGGCCAAGGGCCTCGCGATCAAGGTCCATGCCGAGCAGCTCTCCAACCTGCATGGCGCCAAGCTCGCCGCCGAGATGGGCGCGCTCTCCGCCGACCATCTCGAATATCTCGACGAGGACGGCGTCATCGCCATGGCCAAGGCCGGCACGGTCGCGGTCGTGCTGCCGGGCGCCTTCTATTTCCTGCGCGAAACGCAGAAGCCGCCGATCGAATTGATGCGCAAGCATGGTGCGGCCATCGCGCTGGCGACCGACGCCAATCCCGGCTCCTCGCCGCTGACCTCGCCTTTGCTCGTGCTCAACATGGCCTGCACGCTCTTCCGGATGACGCCGGAAGAGGCGCTCGCCGGCCTCACCCGCCATGCCGCGACCGCGCTCGGCCTCCAGAACGAGGTCGGCACGCTGGAAGCCGGCAAGCGCTGCGATCTAGCCATCTGGGAGATCGGGCGCCCCGCCGAACTCGCCTACCGCATCGGCTTCAATCCCCTTCACACCCGCATCTGGAACGGACAATGACCACGGTTTCGCTGAACCCGGGCGCAGCCCATCTCACCGACTGGCGCGCGATCCTCGACGGCGCCGTCGCCTCGCTCGGCGGCGAGAGCGCGGGGAATATCGCCTCTGGCCAGAAGATCGTCGACGAGATCGTCGCCGCCGGCACCGTGACCTATGGCGTCAATACCGGCTTCGGCAAACTCGCCAGCGTTCGCATCGCCGATGCGGATCTCGCCAAGCTGCAGAGCAACCTGATCGTCTCGCATGCGGTCGGCACCGGCCCGGCCCTGCCCGACGGCGTCGTCCGCCTGCTGCTGGCGATGAAGGCGGCGAGCCTGGCGCGCGGCGCCTCCGGCGTGCGCCCCGTCGTGATCGAGGCCCTGACCAATGCGCTCAAGGCCGACGCCCTGCCCGTCATCCCGGCCAAGGGCTCGGTCGGCGCTTCCGGCGACCTCGCGCCGCTCGCCCATATGACCGCGGCCCTGATGGGGTTCGGCGATATCCGCCTGAAGGGCGAGACCCTGCCGGCGACTGACGCGCTGAAGCGCGCCGGCCTCACCACGCTGGCGCTCGGCGCCAAGGAAGGCCTCGCGCTAATCAACGGCACGCAGGTCTCGACCACGCTGGCGCTGACCGGCCTCGCCGCCATCGCCCGCGTCTTCGACGCCGCGCTCGTCGCCGGCGCGCTCTCGGTCGATGCGCTGAAGGGCTCCGATACGCCGTTCGACCCGCGCATCCAGACGCTGCGCGGCCAGCCCGGCCAGATCAAGGTCGCAAAAATCCTGCTCGACCTGATCGCCGGCAGCGCCATCCGCGAGAGCCATCGCCATGGCGATACGAAGGTGCAGGACCCCTACTCGCTGCGCTGCCAACCGCAGGTGATGGGCGCGGTCCATGGGCTGCTGTCGAATGTCGCCGCGACGCTTTCGATCGAGGCCAATGCCGTCACCGACAATCCGCTGGTGCTCGGCCCCGGCGAGATCGTCTCGGGCGGCAACTTCCACGCCGAGCCGATCGCCTTCGCCGCCGATATCCTGGCGATGGCAGTCTGCGAGATCGGCAATCTCTCCGAGCGCCGCATGGCGCTGCTGGTCGACCCCGTGATGAGCGGCCTGCCGCCCTTCCTCGCCCGCGATGCCGGCCTGAATTCGGGCTTCATGATCGCGCAGGTCACCGCTGCCGCGCTCGCCTCCGAGAACAAGCAGAAGGCCTATCCGGCTTCGGTCGACACCATCCCGACCTCGGCCAACCAGGAAGACCATGTCTCGATGGCGACGCATGGCGCCTTCCGCCTGATCGACATGGCGAAGAATGCCGCCAGCGTCATCGGCGTCGAGCTGATGGCGGCGGCGGAAGCGATCGAGCATCACCGCCCGCTCAAGACCAGTGCGCGTCTGGAGCCGGTGCTCGCCCTGCTGCGCAGCAAGATCGCGCCGCTGACCGAGGACCGCTATCTCGCCCCGGACCTCGCGGCCGCGACCGAGTTCGTGCTCTCCGGCGCCGTCGGCAAGGCGGCCGGTCTCGACAGCTTTGCCGAGTGCAGCGCATGAGCGCCGAGATCGTCACAGTCACGCGGGGCTCGTCCCCGCTCATCCTCTCGATGCCGCATCCCGGCACCGGCGTCCCGCCGGAGGTCGCGGCGCAGCTCAACGAGCGCGGCCGGCTGGTCGAGGATACCGACTGGCACATGCGCCAGCTCTACGGCTTCGCCGCGCCGTTCGCGCCGAGCGTCGTCGAGGCGCAGCTTTCGCGCTTCGTCATCGACGTCAACCGCGACCCGTCCGGCGTCTCGCTCTATCCGGGGCAGGCGACGACCGAGCTCGTGCCAAGCACGACCTTCGACGGCGCGCCAATCTGGCAGACAGCGCCCGACGCCAACGAGATCGAGCGGCGCAAGGCGGCCTATTTCCAGCCCTATCATGCGGCGCTGGCCGCCGAGATCGAACGGGTGAAGGCCGAGCACGGCTATTGCGTGCTCTGGGACTGCCACTCGATCAAATCGGTGATCCCGCGCCTGTTTCCGGGCACGCTGCCGACGCTAAACCTCGGCACCAATTCCGGCGAAAGCTGCGCCGGAAGCATCGAGGCCGCCGCCGTCACCGCGATGGCCCGGCATCCCTTCACCCAGATAGCCAATGGTCGCTTCAAGGGCGGCTGGATCACGCGCCATTACGGGCGCCCCTCAAGCCAAGTCCACGCGCTCCAGATGGAAATCGCGCTCTCGGCCTATCTCTCCGAGGAGACCGCGCCCTGGACCTTCGACGCGCCGAAGGCCGCCGTCTTGCAAACCGCCTTGTCCGCCATCATCGCCGCCGCCCTCGACGCGGCCAAGACCCTCGAACGGAGCCGTTCATGACCCGCCTGGACAATACCCGCGTCATCCGACCCGCCACCGGCACCGAACTCAGCGCCAAGAGCTGGCTGACCGAAGCGCCGCTGCGCATGCTGATGAACAACCTGCATCCGGACGTCGCCGAGAACCCGCAGGAGCTCGTGGTCTATGGCGGCATCGGCCGCGCCGCCCGCTCCTGGGAGGATTTCGACCGCATCGTCGCGACGCTGCGGCAGCTCGAGGCCGACGAGACCCTGCTCGTCCAGTCCGGCAAGCCGGTCGGCGTGTTCCGCACCCATAAGGATGCGCCGCGCGTCCTGATCGCCAACTCGAACCTCGTCCCGCATTGGGCCAACTGGGATCATTTCAACGAGCTCGATAAGAAGGGGCTCGCGATGTACGGCCAGATGACGGCCGGCTCCTGGATCTATATCGGCACCCAGGGCATCGTTCAGGGCACCTACGAGACCTTCGTCGAGGCCGGCCGCCAGCACTATGGCGGCAATCTCAAGGGACGCTGGGTGCTGACCGGCGGCCTCGGCGGCATGGGCGGCGCGCAGCCTCTGGCGGCCGTGATGGCCGGCGCCTCTTGCCTCGCCGTCGAGTGCAATCCGGACTCGATCGATTTCCGCCTGCGCACCCGCTATCTCGACGAGAAGGCATCGAGCCTCGACGAGGCGCTGGAGATGATCGCCCGCTGGACCAAGAACGGCGAGGCGAAGTCGGTCGGCCTGCTCGGCAACTGCGCCGAGGTCCTGCCCGAGATGGTCCACCGCGGCATCCGCCCGGACATGGTCACCGACCAGACCTCGGCGCATGACCCGATCAACGGCTACCTGCCGAAGGGCTGGACCATGGGCCAGTGGAAGCAGGCGCGCGAGGCCAATCCGAAATCCGTGGAGAAAGCGGCCCGCGCCTCGATGCGTGAGCATGTCGAGGCGATGATCGCCTTCCAGGACATGGGCATCCCGACCTTCGATTACGGCAACAACATCCGCCAGGTCGCCAAGGAAGAGGGCCTCGAGAACGCCTTCGCCTTCCCGGGCTTCGTGCCGGCCTATATCCGCCCGCTGTTCTGCCGTGGCATCGGCCCGTTCCGCTGGGCCGCGCTCTCGGGCGATCCGGAGGACATCTACAAGACCGACGCCAAGGTGAAGGAGCTGCTGCCCGACAACAAGCACCTGCATAACTGGCTCGACATGGCGCGCGAGCGCATCGCGTTCCAGGGCGTGCCGGCGCGCATCTGCTGGGTCGGCCTCGGCGACCGTCACCGCCTCGGCCTCGCCTTCAACGAGATGGTCAGGAACGGCGAGCTCAAGGCGCCGGTCGTGATCGGCCGCGACCATCTCGATTCCGGCTCGGTCGCCTCACCGAATCGCGAAACCGAAGCGATGAAGGACGGCTCGGACGCGGTCTCCGACTGGCCGCTGCTCAACGCCCTGCTCAACACGGCGTCCGGCGCGACCTGGGTCTCGCTGCACCATGGCGGCGGCGTCGGCATGGGCTTCTCGCAGCATTCGGGCGTCGTGATCTGCGCCGACGGCACGGATGACGCGGCCGCCCGCCTCTCGCGCGTGCTCTGGAACGACCCGGCGACCGGCGTGATGCGCCATGCCGATGCCGGCTACGAGATCGCGCTGGACTGCGCCCGCGAGAAGCAGCTCAACCTGCCGGGGATTTTGGGCTGAGCTGACCTATTGTCATTCCGGGGCGCCCGAAGGGTGAACCCGGAAGCCACGACTGGGTGTGACGCCGTGACCGGGCCGGCTCGCCCGGTCGTGGGTTCCGGGTTCTCCGCTACGCGGAGCCCCGGAATGACAACCGTGACCGCCTGAATTCCAAGGACGATTCCATGCGCATCATCCGCGCCGCCGATTGCAAGGTCATGCCGTGGAAGAACGGCGGCGGCACCACGACCGAGATCGCTGTTTCTCCAGAGGGGGCTCCCCTCAGCGATTTCGACTGGCGCATCTCGATGGCCCATGTCGGACAGGACGGGCCGTTCTCGTCCTTCCTCGGCATCGACCGGACGCTGTCAGTGCTGACCGGTAACGGCATTCGCCTCGCCTTCGGCGATGGCGAGACGGTGGCGCTCGATCGCGCGACCGCACCGTTCTTCTTCGCCGCCGACCGGGCGGTGGATGGCGTACTGGTCGACGGGGCGATCGACGACCTCAACGTCATGAGCCGGCGCGGCGCGTGGAGCCATAGCGTCGAGCGCCTGGCGGGCGGACCGCATGAGGTCGCAGCCGAGCGTGGCTTGCTGGTTCTGGTGGCCCGCCACGGCGATTGGCAGGTCAACGGTTCGGCTCTGGCCGCTGGGGACAACGCCGTGCTACAGGCCCCCGTCACCGCAAAACTCGCCGCGGAAAATGGCGGCGAGCTGTTCGTCGTGAAGCTGGCTCCGGCGCGCTAGGCGGCCTGACGCGGCTGCGGGCCGACATAGACCGATTGCGGCCGGATCAGGCGGCCGCCGGCGATCTGCTCCTTGGCATGGGCGAGCCAGCCCGTCGTCCGCCCCAGCGCGAAGACGCAAGTGAACGAGTCCGGGGTGAAGCCAAGCGCCTCCAGCAGGAGCGCCGTGTAGAATTCGACGTTGGTCTCCAGCGTCCGGTTGGGCTTGCGCTCGCGCAGGATGGCGAGCGCCGCCTGCTCGACCGCCTCAGCCAGGGCGAGGCGCCCGCTATCGGCGCCGAGCCGGCGGATCGCACCCTTCAACGCGTCGGCACGCGGATCGCGGACGCGATAGATACGATGGCCAAAGCCCATCAGCCGATCGCCGCGATCGAGGGCCGTCTCCAGCCAGGCGCGGGCATTGCCGGGCGCGCCGATCGCATCGAGCATCTCGATCACCGGGCCGGGCGCGCCGCCATGGAGCGGCCCCTTGAGCGCGCCGATGCCGGCGAGCACCGCCGAGACCAATCCCGCGCGGGTGGAAGCGACGACGCGGGAGGCGAAGGTTGAGGCGTTGAGGCCGTGATCGGCAACGGTCACGAGATAGGTGTCGAGCGCGGCGGCCTGCTGCTTCGTCGGCGCCTTGCCGGTGAGCATGCGTAGCGTATCGGCGGCTTGCGACAGAGAGGGATCGGGCGCGACCGGCGCGAGACCCTGACGCAGGCGCAGCGACGCCGCCGTGAAGACGGCCGGCGCTGCCAAAAGCCGCAGAACCGTGCCGGCCTCCTCGCCATCGGGGATCAGCGCCGTCATCGCCCGGATCATCTCGACCGGACCGAGCGTGACAGGAACGACGGCTTTTTGGACCACCGTCTCGAACAGCTCCTGCCGGGCGGCACCCAGCGCTGCGGGCAGGTCCTTCATTGCCGGCATGTCCGGCACGAAACCATCGAGCATCAGTGCGGCCATCTCCTCGAACGAGGTATGGCCTGCAAGCTCATCAAGGCTGTGGCCGCGCATCACCAGCCGGCCCGCCGCCCCATCGACTTCCGAGAGCACGGTATGGGCGGCAACGACATCTTCAAGGCCATCGGACATGGCGGATTCTCCTCAACAACCGAGGCCTTGAAGATTGATAGCTTCATCAGTATAATCAATCTTGAACAATATAATCAATCTATTTTCCCATGACCGACTGGCTGACGGCGCAACAGGTGATGCAGCGGCTCGGGCTGAAGCCGCAGACACTCTATGCCTATGTCAGCCGCGGGCTGATCGAGGCGCGCGGCGATGCGGGCGACTCGCGGCGACGGCTCTACCGCGCCGAGGATGTGGCGCGGCTGGAGCATCGCAAGGCGCGGGGGCGGAAACCGGCCGCCATCGCCGAGGATGCGATCGCCTTCGGCGAGCCGATCCTGGCCTCGGGCATCGCCACGATCCAGCGTGGCAAGCTCTGGTATCGCGGGCAGGACGCGGAAATGCTGGCCGAGACGGCGAAGCTGGAGGATGTTGCAAGGCTGCTCTGGGATTGCGGCTCGCAGCGCTTTCCGCCGCTGTTCACGATCGTGCCGGAGGCGCCGGCCCGGCAGCGCATATTCGCGGTGATCGCAGCGCGCGCCGCCAGCGATCCCGCCATGGCCGGCCGCACCAAGAAGGCGCTCTATCTGGAGGCTGCTTCCGTCATCGACTCGCTCGTCGATGCCATTGCCGGGCGGCCGGGACAGGGACCGATCCATCACCGGCTGGCACAGGCCTGGGGCTGTGACGCTGATGGCGCCGACCTGATCCGCCGTGCGCTGGTGCTGCTCGCCGACCATGAGCTCAACGCCTCGACCTTCGCGGTCCGGGTCGCGGCCTCGACGCGCGCCTCGCTGGCGGCCTGCATCCTGGCCGGGCTCGCGACATTGTCGGGGCCGCTGCATGGCGGGATGACGCCGCGCGTGCTCGGTCTGATGCGCGAGATCGCCAGCGAGGGCGTCGAGATGGCGGTCTCCGCCCGCCTCGCGACGGGCATGCCCCTGCCCGGCTTCGGCCATCCGCTCTACCCCGACGGCGATCCGCGAGCCCGAGCGCTGCTCACTGTGTTTACGCTGCCGCCGGCCTATGCGGAGACACGCCGGGCCGTCACGACGCTGACCGGCGAGGAGCCGAATATCGATTTCGTGCTGACGGCGATCACGAGCGAACTCGGGCTCGCGCCGGATGTCTCGTTCCAGATCTTTGCTGCCGCACGCTGCGCCGGCTGGATCGCGCATGCGCTGGAACAGGGCGAGACCGGACGCCTGATCCGGCCTCGCGCCCGCTATGTCGGGCCGGAGCCGGCCTAGGCCGGCTCGAACCACCTTTGTCATTCCGGGGCTTCGCGCAGCGAAGAACCCGGAATCCACAACTGGGTGAGCCGCTCGCAACCGAACGCCTGATGTTCCGCCCAGTCGTAGGTTCCGGGTTCGCGCCTGTGGCGCGCCCCGGAATGACAAGCGTGGAACTTGCCTAGGCCGCCTTCCCCAGCTCGCCCTCGCGCTCCGCGATATAGCCGCGCGTGATTGGCAGGCCGTCGAGCTTCTTGGCGAGCTGGAACTGGAACACCACCAGATCGTCATGCCGGAAGCTCGCCTCGCAGGCGGCGAGATAGAACTCCCACATCCGGGCGAAGCGCTCGTCATACATGGCGACAGCCTCGTCGCGGCGGGCGAGGAAATTCTCGCGCCAGACCTTCAGCGTCTCGGCATAGTGCAGGCGCAGCACCTCGACATCGGTGATGACCAGCCCCTCCTGCTCGACCGCCGCCGCCACCTCGGACATGGCGGGGATATAGCCGCCGGGGAAGATGTACTTGGCGATGAAGGGATTGGTCGCGCCTGGCGGTGTCGAGCGGCCGATGGTGTGGACCAGCGCCACGCCGTCGTCGCTCAGCAATTCCCGGATCTTTCGGAAATAATCGCGGTAATAGCCGACGCCGACATGCTCGAACATGCCGACCGAGACGATGCGGTCGAAGGGCTCGTTCAGGTGGCGATAATCCTGCAGCCGGAACGCGACCGGCAGGCCGGATTCGGCGCCGCGCTGCTTGGCGATGGCAAGCTGCTCCTCGGAGAGCGTAATGCCGGTGACCGAAGCCCCGGTCTCGCCGGCGATCGAAAGCGCCATGCCGCCCCAGCCGCAGCCGATGTCGAGCACGCGCTGGCCCGGCCGGAGATCGAGCTTGCCCATGATGTGGCGCTTCTTGGCGAGCTGCGCCTCGGCTAGGGTCATATCGGGCTCGGCGAAATAGGCGCAGGAATACTGCATGTCCGGATCGAGGAAGAGCCGGAAGAAGTCACTCCTGAGGTCGTAGTGATGCGCGACATTGCGCCGGGCGAGGGCCGGCGTGTTGTGCTGGTGGAAGCGCCGCACCGCGGTGCGCAGGCCTTCCAGGACCTTGCCCCAGCCCTTGGGGCGGGCGCGGTGAACGGCGGCGACCAGCGCGTCGAGAAGATCGTAGAGCGAGCCCTGCTCGACCACGACGCGGCCGTCCATTACGGCCTCGCCAAGGGCGAGCTCTGGATTGAGCGCGAGCTTCAGCTCCGTCGGGGAATCGACGATGCGCATGCGCAAGCGCGGCGCAACGCCCTGTCCGACCGATTGCAAAGTCCCGTCGGGAAACACGACATCGATACGTGGCTCGATCGCGAGCCGAGACAACATCCTGGCAATCAGCGAATGCATTGGCCCCACCTTCGGCAGCGCCCCTTTCGCTCAAGATGGCAACTCGGCATGCGGCCGTAACGGCCCTTACGCGCAACGCCGCCCCTCGCCTGTGACATGACCACGCAGACGAAGTCGATTGGTTCCGCTACGGAAGCATAGCGGGCGGCAGAGCTAATGATCCGCGGCGATCACCTCGGCGCGGATCTCCTCGACCAGTCGCTCCTTGAGGGCGACGAATTCCGGCGTCGTCTTGATGGTGTAAGGACGCGGATGCGGCAGGTCGACCGCGATATCGGCCTTGATCCGGCCGGGACGCGCGCTCATCACCACGACGCGGGAGCCGACGAAGATCGCCTCCTCGATATCGTGGGTGACGAAGAGCACGGTCTTCTGCTCGCGCTCCCAGATGCCGAGCAGCATTTCCTGCATCAGGGCGCGGGTCTGGTTGTCGAGCGCGCCGAAGGGCTCGTCGAGCAAGAGGATCTTGGGGTCGTTGGCGAGTGCGCGGGCGATCGCCGTGCGCTGCTGCATGCCGCCGGAGAGCTGTTTCGGGAAATGCCCGATGAACTGGCCCAGCCCGACACGCACTGCCCAGTCGCGGGCGATCTTCAGGCGCGCGGCCTCCGGCACCCCCTTCTCGCGCAGGCCGAAGGCGATGTTCTGCTGCACCGTCAGCCAAGGGAAGAGCGTGTAGCTCTGGAAGACGAAGCCGCGATCGGCGCCCGGCCCGGAAACGGCCGAGCCGTCGAGCAGGACGCGGCCTTCGCTCGCCGTCTCCAGCCCGCCGATGATGCGCAGCAAGGTCGACTTGCCGCAGCCGGAGGGGCCGAGAATGGTGATGAAGTCGTTGTCGGCGACGCTGAGCGAGGTCGGCATCAGGGCGCGCGTCGGCTCAGCCCCGCGCTGCGCCGGAAAGACCTTGCCGACATTCTCGACGAGAAGCTTGCTCATGTGCGCGCCCGATTCATGCTCGTGCCCACGGAAACAGGCGCTGGTTGACCGCCTTGAAAAGGAAATCGGAGACGAGGCCGATCAGGCCGATCACGATGATGCCGAAGATGATCTGCCCGGTGTTCAGCAGCGCCTGGCTGTTGGTGATCATGTGGCCGATGCCGGAGGAGGAGCCGATCAGCTCGGCGACGATGACATAGGTCCAGGCCCAGCCGAGCACGAGGCGGAAGATCTCGGCGATCTCAGGGGCGGCGTTCGGCAGCATGACGCGGCGCACGACGGAGCTGTCGGTCGCGCCCAGCGTATAGGCGGCGTCGACGAGGTCGCGCCGGATCGAGCCGACGGATACCGCGATCATCAGGATGAGCTGGAAGACCGAGCCGATGAAGATGACGAGCAGCTTCTGCGTCTCGCCGATACCGGCCCAGAGGATCAGGAGCGGGATGAAGGCAGAGGCTGGCAGATAGCGCGCGAAGGAGACGAAGGGCTCCAGGAAAGCCTCGATCGGCTTGTAGGCGCCCATCATGATGCCGAGCGGCAGGGCGACGATGACGGCGAGGATGAAGCCGCCGACGACGCGCCAGATCGTCATCATGATGTCGAAGCCGAAGCCGTAGCGGACCATCAGGCTGTAGCCCTCGCCGACCATGGTCAGCGGATCGGCCAGAAAGAGCTTCTGCACGTAGCCGCCGAAGGTCGCGACAGACCAGAGCGCGACGAAGAGCGCGAAGAAGGCCAGGCCATAGCCGATGCGGGCCGTGGCAGAGACGGGTTGCAAAGGTCTCATCGCGATAGGGTTCCGGTCACGGCCATGGCCAGTTGCTTCCAGGGTTCGATCGACCAGAAACCGGCGGCGGCGCCGGAGGTCGAGGGGAGGACATAGGTTTCGGCATCGGCCAGTCCGTGCGCCTGCAGCCCGTAGGCGAGCCGTCCCTCGCTGATGCCGAGGGCGACCTGGGCCGCGCGCTTGCCGTTGAAGGCGAGGATGCGAGGCCGATTCGCGGCGATCCTCGCCGTGAAGCCGGCCACGTCGAAATGGCCGCCGCGCAGCGCGGAATCCGGTCCTGATGTGCGCTTGGCGACATCGGTCAGGCCGATGCCATAGCGCGGCAGGGTCGGGAACTCCTCCGGATGGAACTTCACCGGGACAAGCCCGATCTGGTGAAGCACCGGCCAGAATTTGTTGCCCGGCCCGGCATAGTAGGCGCCGCGCCTGGCCGAGGCGGCACCAGCCTGCGTGCCGCAGAAGACGACACGCAGGCCGGGCTCCAGAACATCCGGGAGGATGTCGCCGTCCACGCGGCGGCGATTACTTGGCGGCGACGAACCGCGTATCGATCAGCGAAGCGAGATCGGGCTTGGCCTTGACCAGGCCGATCTCCAGCAGGAGGTCGGCGGCCTTGGCCGAGAAGGCCTGCCATTCGCCGGCAAAGAACGTCTTGTTGCCCTCGGCATCCGACCAGCGCAGGAACGCCGCCGACTTGCCGAACTGCTCGCCGGTCTGCTTCACGTCGGCGCCCATGATCTCGTAGGCCTTGGCCTGATCCTTCTTGATCATCTCCAGCGCCTCGAAATAGCTCTGGGTCAGCGCCGCCGCAGCCTTGTCGTTGACGAGGAAGGCGGGCGTGCAGCCGAAAGTGTCCATCACCATCGGATAGTCGAGGGTCGTCGCGATGATCTTGCCGGCATCCGGCTTGTCGCGGACGGTGGAGAGATAGGGCTCATAGGTCATCGCGGCGTCGTTCTGGCCGGCGATGAAGGCCTGCGCGGCCGGGCCGGGCTCCATGTTGACGACCTTGACGTCCTTCACGGACAGGCCGTTCTCCTTGAGCATCCAGGCCAGCGCGAAATAGGGCGAGGTGCCCGGCGCCGAGGCCGCCACCGTCTTGCCCTTAAGGTCCTTGATCGCGGCGACATCCTTTCGCACGGCCATGCCGTCGGCGCCGTAGCTCTTGTCGAGCTGGAAGATCTGCTTGGTCTTGATGCCGGCCGCATCCCAGACGATCCAGGTCTCGACCGTGGTCGCGGCACATTGGATGTCGCCCGAGGCGATGGCGAGGTGGCGGTCCTTCTGCGGAATCTTCTTGATGGTGACGTCGAGGCCGTTCTTGGCGAAGATGCCGGCCTCCTTGGCGAGCACCAGCGGCGCGAAGCCGGTCCAGCCGGAAATGCCGATATTGACCTTGGTCTGCGCCTCAGCACCGCCCGCCGCGAGAAGTGCCGCGAGGCCAAAACCGACCGCTGCGCCGGCGCGCTTGAAAATTGCCATGGTTGAAACCCTTCCCCTGTTTTTTGGCTGACGCCCACTCAGACGCCTGAACGTCATCCATGCTGCGATGCAACCTTCGTTCCAAGACAGCCTAATTGCATATGCAAAAACGTCAAGCGGCCGATCAGCGCCGCTTGGGGAAGTCATGACATTCTCTCGTTTGACAGGGCAGAGGGAATTTCCTCCTCTTTCGCCCGCCGGCGCGCAGACGCCCTTATTTCTTTCGAGTCGAGGTTTCCCGATGAACGGCGCCGACCGCCTTTGCGACACGCTTCTGATCAACGGCGTCGATACCTGCTTCGCCAATCCCGGCACCTCCGAGATGCATTTCGTCGCGGCGCTCGACAGGAAGCCCGAGATGCGCTGCGTGCTCGGCCTGTTCGAGGGCGTGGTGACGGGCGCGGCCGACGGCTATGCCCGCATGGCAGACAAGCCGGCAGCGACGCTGCTGCATTGCGGCCCGGGCATGGCGAATGCGCTCGCCAATATGCACAACGCAAGGCGTGCCCGCACGCCGATGATCAATGTCGTCGGCGACCACGCGACCTATCACCTCCAGCATGACGCACCGCTGACCAGCGATATCGAGAGCCTGGCCGAGCCGATGTCGCATTTCGTCCGTCGCATCGCGACGGCCGAGGATGTCGGCCCGGCGATCGGTGAAGCCTATGTCGCATCGCTGACCCTGCCCGGCGTCACCACCGTGATCCTGCCGGCGGACTGCGCCTGGGGCAGCGTCGAGCCTGCCACCCTGAAGCCGACCGAGCTGCCGGCGCTGAAGAGCGTCGACGGCGCGACGATCCGCGAGGTCGCGGCCGGCCTGCGCAAGCATGGCAAGCGGGCTGCGATCATGCTGACGGGCCTTGCCCTGCGCGAAAAGCCGATGGAGATGGCCGCCCGCATCTGCGCCGTCACCGGCGCCCAGATCTTCAGCCAGATGTCGAACGGGCGCATCCAGCGCGGGGCCGGCCGCGTCGCCATGCCGAAGGTGTTCTACCCGATCGACAAGGCGCTCGAGCAGCTCAAGGACGTCGATTATCTCGTGCTCGTCGGCGCGCAGGTTCCGGTCGGCTTCTTCGCCTATCCCGGCAAGCCCGGCCGGCTGATCCATGACGGCTGCGAGGTCGCCAAGCTCGCGATTCCCGGCGACGATCTGCCGGCCGCGATCACCGGGCTCGCCGAGGAGATGGGCGCGACCAAGACCGCCCCGCTCTACATCGCCCCGGCGCGCAAGGAGCAGCCAGGCCTGCCGACCGGCAAGCTCGACGCCGACAAGGCCTGCGCCATCGTCTCGGCGCTGCTGCCGGAGAACTGCATCGTCTGCGACGAGTCGGTCTCGTCCGGCCGCAGCTTCTACTATGACTGCCACAGCGCGCCGCAGCACGACTATATCCAGCTCACCGGCGGCGCGATCGGCGAGGGCATCCCGCTCGCCATCGGCGCGGCCGTCGCCTGCCCTGACCGCAAGGTCATCGGCATGCAGGCCGACGGCTCGGGCATGTACACGGTACAGGGGCTGTGGACGCAGGCGCGCGAGAATCTCGACATCGTCACCGTCGTCTTCGCCAACCGGACCTACCAGATCCTGCATGGCGAGATGCGCGCCGTCGGCGTCAATGATTTCGGCCGCAACGCCACGCTGATGCTGAACATCGACGAGCCGGCGCTGGACTGGGTGATGATGGCCAAGGGCATGGGCGTCGAAGCCGCGCGGGCGACGACGGCCGAGGAATTCGCGAGCCTGTTCAAGGCGGCGCTGAGCCGCAAGGGGCCGTTCCTGATCGAGGCGGCGATCTGAGGTGTTTAAGGCGGCACTGAAGGGTGTCATCCCGCACGCGCTGCGGCACGTCAGTGCTGCGGCGCAGATGCGGGATCGTTTGCAGGAAGAGGCGCCTTCTCGTCGCACGGTCCCGTGTCTGCGCAGCGGCATTAACATGCCGCAGCGCGCACGGGATGACAGGCGCCCCGGAGATAAGCGCTACTTGAACCCGTCGAGGAACGCGTCGAGGCAGTCGCCGATCGCCTCGATGGCGTAGCCGCCCTCCTGCACCACCAGCGTCGGCAGGCCGAAATCCTTCACCTGCCGGCCGATCGTGCCGAAGTCGCTGGCCTCCAACTTCAGGACGCCGATCGGGTCGTCCTTGTGGGCGTCGTAGCCGAGCGCGATCACCACGACCTCGGCACCGAAATCGCGGATCGCCTTGCCGGCCTCGGCAACCGCAGCCTCCATCGCGGCACCGCCGGCACCATGCGCCAATGGCAGGTTCAGGTTGAAGCCGTCGCCCGGGCCATTGCCACGCTCGTCGGCGTAGCCGGTGAAGAACGGATAATAGTTCGTCGGATCGGCATGGACCGAGATCGTCAGCACGTCGTTGCGGCGATAGAAAATCTGCTGCGTGCCGTCGCCGTGATGGGCGTCGACATCGAGAATCGCCACCTTGCCGAATTTCGAGCGCAGGCGCTGGGCCGCGATCGCGGTGTTGTTGAGATAGCAGAAGCCGGTGGCACGATCGGCGCGGGCATGGTGGCCGGACGGGCGGCAGAGCGAATAGACGGCGCGCTCGCCGGCCAGGATCGCATCGGCCGCGGACACCGCGGTCTCCGACGAGCGCAGCGTCGAATGCCAGCAATGCTCGCCGATCGGCACCGAGAGATCGCCGAGATACCAGCCGAGCTGACCGATGAAGCCGGTCGGGCGGCAGGGCGGGCGGACATCCTCGTCCGGGCGGCCGCTCCAATAGGGGAAGGTGCTCGGCCAGACCTCCGGCCCGCGCTCGGCCGGAAGGTCCTGCCAGCGCGCCCAGGCGGTCTCCAGGAACCTGACGAAGCCGGCATCATGGATCGCCAGGACCGGGTCCGTGCCATGCGCCGCCGGCTTTTCCGGCGCGATGCCATGCTTCTTCAGTGCTCCGAGCAGGCGCTCCGTCCGCTCCGGCAGGTCCTTGGGAGCCACGACCTTGCCGAAGCGCATATATTGCTGGGGATCGTGAAGGGCTTGGTCGGGGTGATAGAAGGCGCGCATCAGGCGAAGCATCCTCGTCAGATCGCGAGGCGACCGTCAGCCCCGCTGCGGGATGCTAGCAAGCGCCGAAGCGCCGGTCAGCCACGACGATGCCGCCCGCCCCTGCGTAGAGGGCGGGGCTGAGCTCAATGCGGCGAGAGCAGCGCCACGAATTCGCGTGCCAAGGCGTCGATCGCATGGCGTTCCGGCCGGTACCAGTCGGTCGAGCCGTTGAGCGCGCCGAGCAGGAAGAGCCTGAGCACGTCGGGCGAATTGCCGGGCGGCATGCCGCCGGCCTGCTGCCATTCTGCGATGAGCCGGCGCCAGACGTCCTCATAGGCGCGGCGCACGGCGCGCACGCTTTCCGGCGCCGGCGACGCGCCGAAGGTGAAGACCTTGATGCTGGCCGAGGTGTAGTCGCCATGGCCGTGCAGGGCTGAGAGATGCGCCCTGACTGCCGCTTCCAGCCGCACGCGCGGGGAAGCCCCCTCCTCGGCTGCGAGCGCGGCGACGACCGCCTCGTGAACGAAGCGGACGCCATCGTTGACGACCGCCTCGACGATCTCCTCCTTCGAGCCGAAATGGTAGTAGAGGCTCGCCTTGCGGATACCGACGGCCTCGGCGATCTCGCGCAGGGTGGTCTGATGATAGCCGCCGCCGCGCAGCAACCGCGCGGCATGGTCGAGGATCAGCCGGCGTGAGCCGCCTTCGGTTGCCGCGCGCGTCGTTGGCGCTTCGGTCAAAGTCGCTTCGCCACTTCCTCGAGCATGACCTCGGTGGCCCCGCCGCCGATCGCCTGGACGCGGGCGTCGCGGGTCATGCGCTCGATCGCGCTCTCGCGCATGTAGCCCATGCCGCCATGGAACTGCAGGCAGTCGTACATCACCTCGTTGACCAGCTCGCCGCAATAGGCCTTGGCCATCGAGACCTCGCGGGTGGCGTCGAAGCCCTGCGCGTCGAGCCAGGCGGCGTGGTAGACGAGCTGGCGGCCGGCCTCGACCTTGCCCGCAAGCTCGGCCAGGCGCTGGCGGATCGCCTGCTTCTCCCAGAGCGGTACGCCGAAGGCCTTTCGCGTCCGGACATAGTCCAGCGTCAGATCGATCGCGGCCTGCGCCTCGCCCATCGCCATGGCGCCGATCACGGTGCGCTCGTTCTGGAAATTGCTCATGATCGCGTAGAAGCCGCGCCCCTCCTGCCCGAGCAGGTTCTCGGCCGGCACGCGGCAATCGACGAAGGAGAGTTCGGCAGTATCGGATGAGCGCCAGCCATGCTTGTCGAGCGCACGCGAGATCGAGAAGCCGGGAGTGCCTTTCTCGACGAGGAAGATCGAGACCGACTGCGAAGGCTTGCCTTGCGGGTCCGTCTTGGCGGCGACGCAATAGAGATCGGCATGGACACCGTTGGTGATGAACATCTTGGCGCCGTTGAGGACGTAATGGTCGCCCTCGCGCCGCGCGGTGGTGCGAATGCCCTTCACGTCCGAGCCGGCATCGGGCTCGGTGACGGCAACCGCAACGATCTTCTCGCCGGCGATGATGCCGGGCAGGTACTTGTCCTTCTGCGCCTGGCTGCCGGCATTGGCGATATGGACCGAGGCCATGTCGGTATGGACCAGGGCGGTGATCGCGACGCCGGAGAAGGTCGAGCGGCCCAGCTCCTCGGCGAGCACGACGGTCGCCATCGTGTCCATCTCGGAGCCGCCATAATCGGCGGGGTAGCGGATGCCGAAGAAGCCGAGCTCGCCCATCTTGCGCAACACGTCGCGCGGGACGAAGCCGTCGTCCTCCCATTGCAGGGCATGCGGCTTGATCTCGGCCTCGACGAAGCGGCGGACCTGGTCGCGCAGCGCCTCATGCTCCTCGGTGAAGTAAGGCGAGCGGCGCGCGCCCTCCGCGACAAGCTTTCCGCCTGATGACATCGCCCTCTCCCGTCTCGGTGCAGCGCCATCGGCGAGCTACCTGCCGGACGGTAGGTGATTAGCCCGCCGAGATCAAGCTATCTGGAGTTCGCGGCGATGTCAGGCGACGTCGTCCCAATGGGCGATCATGCTACGGCCCTTGCCGGCGCGCTTGGCGCCGTAAAGCGCCTGGTCGGCGGCGCGCGTCAGCACTTCGGCTGTCCAGTGCTCGGAATCTCTCTCGGGCTTGACGGAAACCCCGACGCTGGCGCCGACGCTGACGAGCTGCCCCATCAGCATGAACGGCGCCTTGACCACCGACACTGCCCGGTCGGCGACTTCGGAGAGCGCAACCGCATCCGCGACACCGCGCACGACAAGGGCGAATTCGTCACCGCCCAGCCGGGCGACGCTGTCGCCGGGCCGGACGACGCCTTTCAGCCGCATCGCGACCTGCTGCAGCAACTCGTCGCCGGCCTGATGGCCATGGCGATCGTTGATCAGCTTGAAGCCGTCGAGATCGAGCAGCAGGAGGCCAAGCGCCTCGCCGCTCTCGCCGGCTTCGCGCAGCACGCGGTCGAGCCCGCGGCGGTTGACGAGCCCGGTCAGAGGATCGTGGCTTGCGGCAAAGTCGAGCTCGCGGCGTACCATCAGCAACTCCTCGAACTGGCCGATGATGTGATCTGAGCTCTCGTAGATCGAATAGAGATAGACGAGCAGGAGCAGGCTGAGCGCCTGATAGAGCGGATCACCAGAAGCCAGGAAGGCGGCGACCAGCGTGCCGATCGCGATGGTCGAGAGCACCGCGCAGATCCAGTAGCGCAGCGTGCGCAGATAAGATCCGGCCGTCAGCGCCATGGTCAATCCGAGGCTGAGCACGAAACCGCCGGCATGGTCGGAGGCAGCAGCAGCCAGCGTCAGCGCGGCGATGACCAGCGTGAAGGCGAAGGCGGTATAGGCGTAGCCGGCTTCCCAGCGCCGCGCCTCCGCGAGGGAGAGCTTACGCGCGGGGTCGCGCCGCTTGAACCCGACGATATTGGCGATGCGCAGCAGCGTCGTCACGACGCCGGCTCCGGTCAGCCACCAGAAGACCGCGTCGCCCGTCTGCACGGCCATGATGGCGGAGCCGACGATCAGCCCGGCCGCGATGCAGAGTATCTGGGGCAGGGCCGCGAAGAGACGCGAGATGATCTCGATCTCGATATCCGCGGGCAACTGCGCGGCGCGTTTACGGGGCCTCATCAGCAGATGCATGCGCACGGCTCTACGCGTGAGGCTCTAAGAAGCCGTCAGCCCGATCCCCGGCATTTTAGGCATCGGACAGCCGACGGCCGAGCGCGCAATGAAAGAGGGGCCAGCCCAAGGCCAGCCCCGTTCCAAGTTGCAGATGGGGAGACCGAACCTGTCGCGGTCAGTTGCAGCCGCAGCCGTGACCGCGGCCGCCGAGCAGGCCGCCGGCGATGCCGTTCTTGCTGACGATCGCCTTCACCGGAGCGACGATGCCGACCTTGTTGCCGTTGGCGATGCCGTTGCCACTGAGGACGCTGACATTGTTGAGCGCGTTGATCTTGACGCCCGAGACCGCCGTCGTCACCGGCACGACGACGCCGCCGAGAAGAGAACCGCCCCGCCCGCCGGCCATGGCCGGAGAAAAGGCGAAAGCCGCAACCGTGGCGAGAGTAACCGCATATTTCATCTTGCTTCTCCCTGTCTTCGCCTCCGGGCCGGAAGCGACGAGACACGTATAGGTTGCAACAATCGATATGAACAACCTTATCCCAACGTTAACCATACCGAGTAAAGTTAATCGGCACCTTGAAATGTATTCAAAGAAACTTATGCGGATCAGTCAGCGCGACACCTGAATACATTGAAACGTAACTTTCAGAAAAACTGGTAAAACTTACAATCTATTAACCAATATGATCCATGATTGCGAAAGCATTGGTGAGATCATGGCGACACCGGCACGCTTCATTATCGTTTCTACCTTGATTTTTCACGTATCCTTGGCCTTCGCTTCCGAGAAAAACAGCGAGGAGAAGGAAAATTCGGTCGCCGTCATCGGGCTTCGCGGCGGCTTCGACAGCAATCCCGCCGGCATCCAGGGCGCGAACGGCACGCCCGTCGCCACAACCTATGCAACCTGGGATTACCTGCACGGCACATTGCAGGATGGCTACGGTCTCAACCTGTCGCTCGTCGAGACGCATTACGATCCGCGCGCGCTCGCCTCGGCCCGTGCCCATTCGCTGGCGCTGAAGCACGGAATCAGCTTCGGCGAGGCCAGCGCGCTGCAATCCTCGCTCGCGGCGAGCAGCGAGCAGAGCTGGTCGCGCCGGAAGAGCAGCCTGGCCTGGCGCGAGCGCTTCGACCATGGCATCGGCCCGTTCCGCCTCTTCGCCAGCGGAGAGGCGCGCATCACCGCGCTGAACGAGCGCAACGTCTTCAATCTCGGCGACTTCCTGCCGCGCGACGAGAATTTCGGCACGCTCGGATTGACGACGGGTGCAGCCTGGCGAACGGGCGAAACCGAGGTCGGTCTCTCCTTCAGCGCATCGCGCGTCCACTACATCGAGGGCGTCGACTATCTAGGCTTCCGCCGCGACCATAACCGGCTGCAACCCAACCTGTTTTTCTCAACGGTGCTGGGCGGAGCCGCGATCGAGGGCTCGCTCTCGCCGTTCCGGGCCTATTTCCCGGAGAAGGAATTCGATGCAGTCGAAAGCCTGCTTTACACCGCGAAGCTGCGCCTGCCCTATGAGCGCTTCACGCTCGATCTCGGCTCGACCCGCACGGTAGAAGACACCACCCTGCCCTTCTCGGTCATCAACCTGACCACCGCGCATGAAGCAAAGCTGACGGCGCGGATCGACGATGACAATGCCGTCATCCTTTCCGCCCGCCGCAAGACCGACGACTATGTCGGCCTCGATGCCCGCTCGGACCAGAAGAGCATCGGCCTCGACTACCAGCGCAACCTGGGCAAGGGCTTCACCGCCATCGCCGCAGGGGCCTGGCGCAAGACCAAGGAGACCGGACTGACACCCGTGACCTCCTTCAGCGTGATGCTCGGCCTGCAGAAGCAGATCGATCTCAGCCGCATCGGCAAACCCGACAAGAGCGGCAGCTAGGATCGCAGCCTCGCCGTCCGTTTTGCCGTTCCGGGGCTTCGCACAGCGCCGAACCCGGCTCTCCTCGACCGGCCTTTCCCGCGCCTCCCAGCCGGCCTCAGCATCCGTTCATCGGCGACCCGCTAGGACGCGACACGTCTCGCCCGGCCCGCTTGCCGGCGAACGAATGGAAAGGAAGAACCATGCTGCGTCGCCAGCTCACGGTTTCGGCCCTCGCCTGCGCCGTCCTGCTCAGTGCCCTCCCGGCCCAGGCCCAATATTATGGCAGCCCTTATCGCGGCGCGCCGTCCTACAACGACGATGACGACGATGACGATGATCGTCCGCCACCGCGCCGCTACCGCCGCGACTACGGCTATGAGCGCCCGTATTACGGGCAGCCGCGCTACGGCAATATCTGCGTCACCGGCCGGGGCGACTGCCCGACGCCGCCCCTGCCCTATGGCTCAGGCTGCGGCTGCCATATCCCCGGCTTCGGCAGCAAGCGAGGCGTCGTGCAGTAGCCGGGTTCAGACCCGGCGAGTGCTTTCCGTCCCGAGATAGCAGATGCCCTCGCCGGGCTTGGCCTTGGGATTGGGGAAGATGATGAAGCCATCGCGCGGCATCGTCACGACCGTGCCGTCGGCGCGGCGGGCGATCGGCGTGCCCTTGGCGACGCGGTCGCCAGTCTTCCAGGTGCCTTCGACGTGATCGCCCTCGGCCTCGCAGATGACGAGGTCGTCCATGTGTACGACGACGCGCTTCTCGGGAGCCGGCGGCGCTTCGTCCGTCAGGCCGAGATGGGCGAGTACGTTGCGGATCGCCTTGTAGCCGACATCGACGGAGGCCGGGTCCTCGTGGCGTCCGCATTCGAGTGTCACGGCGTAGCCGCCGGCGAAGCGCATGAACTCCGTCGTGCCGAAGCCCTCGGTGACGGCGAGCCGCGGCAGGTTCAGCCGCTCGCGCGCGGCGATCAAGCGGACATAGATGTCGAGCCAGCCATGGATCATCAGGTCGACGCCGAGGCAGGCGGCGAAGGCGGCCTCGGCCGCGCCATGGCGGAAGGGTTCGAGCGTGCCGCGATTGTCGTCCGGCCCGAAGAAGACGAAGGGCACGCCCTCACCGGTGAAGGAATGGACGTCGAGCAGCATATCGTGCTGGCGCAGGATGGCCGAGAGGCGGTTGCCGAGCCGGTCCTCGTTGTCGACAGGCTGCGGACGCTCGCGCAGGTCGCGGTTGAGGTTGCGGTCGCCCTCGCGGGTGTTCTGCCGATAGGCCTTGGGATTGGCGACGGGGAGGAAGGTGACCTCGCCGCGCTGGACCACGACGCGGCCCGCCCGGCAATCCTCGATCACGCGGGCGATGGCGTTCGGCCCGCAGGTCTCGTTGCCATGGACGGCGCCGAAGACGAGGAGCTTCGGCCCCGCCTTCAGTCCGTGGAAGCGGATGGTCTCGAGCGGCGGATCGATCAGGGCTGGCGTGGTCATAGGTTCTACTTTCAGGCTTTGCGAAGCTGCGAATGCGGGTCGAGGATGTCGCGCAGGCCGTCACCCAGCAGGTTGAGGCCGAGCACGGTCATGAAGATGGCGAGGCCGGGGAAGATAGAGATCCAGGGCGCCGTGGTGATCTGGTCGCGCGCATCGGAAAGCATCGAACCCCAGCTCGGGAAGGGCGGGCGGATGCCGAGGCCGAGGAAGGAGAGCGCCGCCTCCGCCAGCACGGCGCCGCCCATGCCGAGCGTGCCGATGACGATGATCGGGCCGGCGATGTTTGGCAGGATCTGCAGCAGCATGATGCGCAGGTTGCTCGAACCGAAGGAACGCGCCGCCTCGACATAACCCTGCTGCTTGATCGACAGCGTCGCGGCCCGCGACAGCCGGCAGGTATAGGACCAGTTGGTCAGGCCGAGCGCGATCAGCAGGCTGGTCAGGCCCGGCTGGAGGATCGCCATGATGGCGAGCGCGAAGACCAGCGAGGGGATCGACAGGATGAGATTGGTCAGGCCGTTGACGAAATCGTCCCACCAGCCGCCGAAATAGCCCGCCGACATGCCCAGAGCCACGCCGATCACCGTGTTGATCAACTGCGAGACGATGCCGACCGTCAGCGAAATGCGCGCGCCGTAGAGCACGCGGCTGTAGATGTCGCGGCCCTGCGCATCCGTGCCGAACCAGAACTCGGCACCGGGCGGAACCTCGGCATTCATCAGGTTGGCGTCCATGACGGGATCGGTATGCGCCAGCCAGGGCGCCAGCGTCCCACCGATCACGACGGCGGCGAAGAGCGCGCCGCCGATCCACAGATTAGCCCGGAATTTCATGCCCCGCCCCTAGGTGTATTTGATGCGCGGATCGATCAGAGCGCAGAGCACGTCCACGATGATGTTCACGACGAGGAAAAAAAGCACGAGCAGCAGGATGCAGGCCTGGACGACGGGGATGTCGCGCAGCGACACGCTGTCGACCAGGAGCGAGCCGATGCCCGGCCAGGCGAAAAGCTTCTCGATGACGACAGCGCCGCCCATGATCGAGCCGAATTGCAGGCCAAGCGTCGTCAGCACGATGACCATGGCGTTGCGCGCCACATGCCAGCGCATCACCCGGACCTCGCTGTTGCCCTTGGCGCGGGCAGTGCGGACGAAGTCGGCGTTCATCACCTCGAGCACGGCGGCGCGCGTGGTGCGTGCGAGCAGCGCGAGCGGCGCCACGCCGAGCGCAACGGCCGGCAGCACGATGTAACGCGGATTGCCGTCGCCATAGCCGAAGCTCGGGAACCAGCCGAGAACCAGCGCGAAGGCATACATCAGCATCAGTCCGAGCCAGAACTGCGGCAGGGACAGGCCGGACACGGCGACGAACATCGACTGCATGTCGAGCCAGCCGCCCGGTTTCAGCGCCGCCAGGAAGCCGAGCGGAATCCCCAAGGCGATGGCGAAGGCCATGGCGGCGATGGCCAGTTGAAGACTGGGCCAGATCCGCTCAAGCAGCGAATTGATCACCGGCTGGCGGGTGCGGAAGGAGGTGCCGAGATCGAGCGTCGCGAGCTTCATCGCGTAATTGGCGAAGCGCACATGGACGGGATCGTCGAGGCCGAATTGCTTGTTCATGCGCGCGACCTGCTCGGCATCGACGACCGAACGGCCATCGGCCATCTGTGTCGAGGCGAAATCGCCGGGAATGACGCTGAACATCACAAAGATGAGCCCGGCGACCGCAAGCAGGATCGGAACGGCCTGCAGCAGGCGGCGGATGACATAGGGTAGCATGGTCAACTCCTGATCGCCGCCGCAGGGCGGACTCAGGTCAAGGCCCGAAAATCGCCGTCACCCCGGACGGGCAGCATGGCTGCCGGCCCGGGGTACGGGTGCCATCGAGCTGGCGGAAACCTCCGCGGAGGCGCGCTTACTTCGCCGCGGGCGAAGTGGCGTCGACCCAAAGGTCCTCGTAGCGCTGGAGCGCGAGCTCCGTCGCATTCGCCTGCAAGCCGTGCAGCCAGGGCTGATAGGCCAGCACCGCCTTGTTGTAGTTGAAGAACCAGACCGGCGCCTCTTCCTGCAGCAGCGCATTGGCCTTCTTCATGATCTCGACCTTCTTGCCGGCATCCCTCTCGGCCGCGGCCTCTTCGAACAACTTGTCAAAAGCGGCGCTCTTGAAGGTGGTGTAGTTGCAGGAGGAGCGCGGTGTCGACGAGTGGAAGCACTTCAGCGCGGTCAACGGATCGGGCCCCGAGGTGTTCGACCAGATGTAAGCCTGGAAGTCACCCTTCGCGACGACACCACCGAGCGCCGAGGTCTCGACCGGCTTGACCTTCACCTTGATGCCGACCTTGGCGAGCATCGGAATCGTCGCCTCGACGATCGGGATGCCCCAGCTCTCGTTCGGCGTCGCCGTCCATTCGAACTCGAAGCCATCGGGATAGCCGGCTTCCGTCAGGAGCTTCTTGGCCTTCTCCGGATCGAAGGCGTAGGGCTTGGCGTCCTTGTCGAAGGCCGGGACCGAGCTCGGCAGCCAGCTCACCGCGCGATAGGCCTTGTCGCGGACGAGGCGCTTGATGATCAGGTCGCTGTCGATGGCGTAGTTGATCGCCTGGCGCACCCGCTTGTCGGAGAATGGCTTGAACTCGGGGTTCATGCCCATGTTGCGGGTGAAGACCTCCGCGACCTCCAGGATGCCCTTGGAGAGGTTCGGGTCGGCCTTGTAGGCGACATACTGGGTCGAGCCGAGGATCGAGACGTCGATCTCCTTGTTGCGGAAGGCGACGTCGCGCGCGGCAGCCTCGCCCATCGGCGAGATCACCAGCTTGTCGGCGTAGGGCTTGCCGGGCTTGTAGTATTTCTCCCAACGCTCGAAGACCATGCGCGAGCCGGGGACGTGCTCGACGAACTTGAACGGGCCGAGGCCGATCGGCTTGTTGAAGAAGTCCGGCGCCTGCGCTTCCTTGGCCGGCATGATCGCCGTGGTGGCGGCGTAGAACAGGAAGCTGGGATCGGCCGGATCGGTCAGCGTCATCTCGATGGTGAAGTCATCGATCTTCTTGAGGCCCGAAATCTCCTTGGCCTCGCCCTTGCGAACGGCCTCGGCGCCCTTGATGCGCACGACGCGGCTCGCACCCGGATAGTTCTTGGAACCGTCGACCAGACGCGTGAACGACCAGATCACATCGTCGGCCGTCATCTTGCGGCCATTGTGGAAGAAGGCGTCATCGCGCAGCTTCAGCGTGTGCGTCAGCCCGTCCGCGGCGGTGGTGAAGCTCTTGACCAGCTCGGGCTCCGGCTTGCCGGCCTTCGAATCCCAGCGGAACAGCATGCCGTGCAGCGCATAGCCGTAGATCTCGTCCTGGATCTGGTTCGAGACATGGCTGTCATTGCTGACGAAGGAGGCGCCATAGGGCGCCGTGAAGCGGATCGTCCCACCGCGGCGCGGTTCCTGGGCCTGTGCAGATACGGTGAAGGCTACCAGCGTCAGCGCGGTAGCGAAGGCAAGTTTCTTCAACAACACGATCAATCCTCCCGTTTCCCATCTGCTCCGGCTGATCCGGAGTTGTTTGCTTTGAAGTGGAACCATAACGGCTTTGCCGCGCTTGTCTTCCCCCCGCGCGGTCAAATTCCCAAAACAGCTCCGCGATTCAGGGCGTTGCGAAGCTGCCGGGATTCCTTTTCGCATTTTCTTCACGAGAACCGATCTTCCTCGCTCGAAAATGCTCCGGCTCAAACGCCGTGTTCGTAGACGACCTCCCCGCCGAGAATCGTGAGATCGCAACGGGTATCCTTGAGGATGTCGGCGGGGTCGGCAGTCAGCAGGTCGCGAGAGAACACTGCGATATCGGCCAGGAAGCCCGGTGCAAGCTTGCCCTTCACAGTCTCCTGCTTCTGCGAGAAGGCGCCGAACTCGGTATAGGCCTGCAGCGCTTCCTCGATCGAGACGCGCTGGGCGGCGTCCATCACGGTGCCCTTCCAGGTCTCGCGCGTCAGCATGGTGTGGAAATTCGGGAAGGGGTTGGGGTCGCAGACCGGCGCATCGCTGCCCGTCGCCGGCTTCAGGCCGAGATCGAACCATGTGCGGAAGGGATAGCTCGACAGCGCGCGTTCCGGGCCGATCACCTTCACATAGGCATCGCCGAAATCATGGATGAAGACCTGCTGCGGGCAGGGATAGATGCCGGCCTTGACCATGCGTTCATGCTGGGCCGGGGTCGAGAAGCCGCAATGCTCGATACGGTGGCGCCGGTCCGGATCGGGATAAGCGGCGAGCGCCTTCTCATAGGCGGTGATCAGCTGCTCGATAGCGGCGTCGCCGATGGCGTGACAGACGAGCTGATAGCCCTTCTTGTGGGCGTCGAGCACCATGCGTTCGAGCTCGGCATCCTCCCACATCCAGACGCCGGTGGTCTTGTCCTCGCCGAGATAGGGCTCGGTCATCCAGGCGGTGCGGCCGCCGGCCGAGCCGTCGAGGAAGAGCTTGACGCCGCCGATCATCAGCATCTCGTCGCCGGTGCCGGAGATCAGGCCCGCATCGTAGCATTGCGGCACGATCGAGCGGCCATCGTCGCCGAGCAGGGTCAGCCAGGTGCGGACCGGCAGGCGGCCGTCGCGCTTGGCGCGGTGATAGGCCGCGATCTCGCGGAAGCCGCCCTTCTGGCCGACGGCAGCATCCATGCAACTGGTGATGCCGAGCGAGAGCAGATACTGCCCGCCGCGCTCGATGCCGGCGATGATGTCTTCTTCCGTCGCCGCCGGGATCGCGGCCTGGACCGGGGCGCGGGCGTTCTCGGCGAGCAGGCCGGTCAAGCGGCCGTTCTGCTGCTCGATCAGGCCGCCCTGTGGCGTCGGCGACTTTTCGTCGATGCCACCGAGGCGCAGCGCTTCGGAATTGCAGATCGCGATATGGCCGCAGGCGCGCACCAGCATCACCGGGTTGTTCGGCGCTGCGCGGTCTAGCTCCTCGCGATAGGGATGGCGGCCGGTATCGAGCTTGGTCTGGTCATAGCCGCGCGAGAGAATCCATTCACCGGGCTTGGAGGTCGCGGCGCGGGCCGAGATCGCGCCGAGCAGGGCTTCCAGAGTCGGCGCACTCTCGGGCTTGGAATCGACCCAACCCATGGTCATGCCGAGCGAGACCAGATGCAGGTGGGAATCGTTCAGGCCCGGCGTCGCCAGCCGGCCCTTCAGGTCGATGACGCGGGTCTTCGGGCCGATCAGCGGCTTGATCTCGGCATCGCTGCCGGCGGCCAGCACCTTGTCGCGGAAGATCGCCAGCGCCTCGACGACGCCCTCCTCGCGCCCGCACCAGATCGGCCCGTTGCGCAATACGATATCGGCCTGAAACGCCATGGTGTTCTCCTCAAATCCAGTCGTCGCGGCTCTTGGAAGCGGCGGTCAGATATCGTCGAGCGGGAAGATCGGGCGGCGCACCTTCTTGTAGGGCCGCTCCTTGAAATTGCGGGTCGAGAGCGCGCCTGTATCGACCTCCAGGACCTCGCGTGCGATCGGCTGGAAGGCGGCGCGGAAATGCTGCATCGACTTGACGATCACCGTCGACTTGCGGGTCGGGTCGACGCCGAGCGAGGTGAACTGTGCGAGATCGGTCGCCTGGCCGTTATGGGTGATGACGATGATCTCGACATCATCGACGCGCAGCAGGGCCGAGAGCCCGTAATTGCGCCAGACGCCGCCGGCCATCGGGCCATGGCAGAGGAAATAGCCGTCGGTGATGGCGACGACATGGGCGTCGAGATCGAGCGGTCCGCCGCCCATAGTCGGATCGACCTTGCCGCCGAGCTTGATCCGGCCGCGCTTGCCGACGCCGATCGCCTGAGCGGCGATCACGGCCTCAGGATCGTTGATCGCGTGGAAGCCGACATTCTTCAGACCGGCATCGAGCACGGCGCGCAGCAGGTTGGTGGCATCGCCATAGGCGCCGGAGCCGGGGTTGTCGGAATAATCCGAGATCACCACCGGCTTGTACCCGGGCTTGCCCGTATCGGCCTCGCCGGCCTTGGCGCGGGCCATCGCTTCGGCCAGCGGCGTGAAATGGATCGAGGAGAAGCGGCGCTGCTCCCAGGCATAGTCCATCAGCTCCTCGGCGATGGCCTGAGCCTTGCCGCGATCATCGGCCGTGACCGCGATCGAGGGGCCGATATCGTGAACGTCGGCGGAGGAGAAGCCGGCCTGGACGCTGACGACGAGGGCATCGCCGGAGGCCTCCAGCGCATCGCCCCGCCGCAGCAATTCGAGGAAAGGCGGCGAGGTCGTGCGCCCGCCATCGAGCGCGTAGAGGATCGGCCGGCGGGCTAGCGCGACCTTCGGCTTGATCTCGCCCTTGATCGCGCGCTGGAGCAATTCGGCCGCCTGCCAGGTCCGCTCGTACTGGTCGATATGCGGATAGGTGCGGTAGGAGATCAGCGCATTGGCGTTGTCGGCCATGAGCTGTGTGACCGTGGCGTGCAGGTCGAGCACCGCGACGACGGGCACGTCCGGACCGATGCGCTTGCGCAGCCGGGCGAGCAGTTCGCCCTCGCCGTCATCCGAGCTTTCGGTCGACATCGCGCCATGGAGATGCAGCAGCACGCCGTCGACGCCCGGAGCGGCATCGACGATCTGGCCGGCGAAGAGATCGAAGGCGGCATCGGTGACGCGGCCGGAGGGGTTGGCGCCGGTCACCAGCGGATGAACGAGGCTCCAGCCGAACTTGTCGGCGGCCTCGAAGGCCGCACCCATCGAGGTGCGCGTGCCGCGGAAGGCACCGGGGATCTCGTTGTCGCGAAAGGCCCCATGCGCCCGAAAGGTGGCCTCGTCCGTGAGCTGAACACTGAAGGTGTTCGTCTCATGCATGAACTCGGCGATCAAAACGCGCGGCACCGGCATCTCCCCAAAGCAGTCGTTCAATTTTTTTGACAGTTTGGGCGATGCGCCCGCTTTCTGGCCACTGGTTTTCGCGCATACATCCCTAGAAACCTGCGCGCTTGTCGAAATGTGGTGAATATGCTCGACTGAGCGGAACCAACTGGATGATGGCGTCGTTTCCGCAGCGTAGCTCTGCGAGCCCGCCAATGCCGGTTTCCCCGCACGCCAAACAGCCTTCCGCCGCGACGCGACTGCGGCGCGTTTCGTCTGACGAGCTCACGATCCGCCGCATCCGCCACGGCCGTTCCTTCGGCTATCGCGATGCGGAGGGCGGCAAGATCACCGACGAGGACACGCTCGCGCGCATCCGCTCGCTGGCCATACCGCCTGCCTATGCGGATGTCCGCATCGCGACCGACCCGCGCGCGCATCTCCAGGCCGTCGGCCATGACGAGGCCGGCCGCATCCAGCACCGTTACCACCCCGATTGGGAGAAGGTGCGAGAGCGGCGCAAGCTGAAGCGGCTCGCCCGCCTGATCGAGGCCCTCCCGAAGCTGCGCGCCCGCATCGCGGCCGACGTCAAGGCGCGGGTGCTGTCGCGCGACAAGGCGCTGGCCTGCGCCGCCGCGATCATCGACCGCTGCCACCTGCGCGTCGGCAACGAGGTCTACGCGAAGGAGAATGGCAGCCACGGCACGTCGACCCTGCTAAAGCGGCACGTCACACTGACGAGCGCACGGGTCGCGCTGCATTTCCGCGGCAAGAGCGGCAAGGAGATTTCCTGCGCGATCGACGATGCGCCGCTCGCGCGCGCGATCGCGCGGATCATCACCCTCCCTGGCCGGCGCCTGCTGCAATATCGCGGCGAGGACGGCGCCGCCGCGCCGATCCATGCGGCCGAGATCAACGCCTATCTCAAGCGCGCCTGCGGCCTGCCCGTCAGCAGCAAGGACCTGCGCATGCTCGCCGCCAATGCGGCCGCGGCCGAATTGCTGCTCGCCGGCGAGGCGGTGGCGAGCGAGGCCGGGCGCAAGCGCCAGCTCGCCGACATCATGCGTTCGATCTCGCAGAAGCTGGTCAACACGCCCGCCGTCGTCCGCAAGAGCTATGTCCACGCGATCGTCATCGACGCCTATGCCAGCGGCCGCCTGCAGAAGAGCTATGCGAAGGCGCGCGCCAAGCCCGGCTGCTCGCGGATCGAGCGGGCTCTGGGGCTCCTGGCGGCCTGACCGATCGCGGAACAATGCGGCGGTTGAGAGCTTGCTCCTGAAAGCCCGATTCAGAGGAGAGCCGCCATGGCCAAGGCCGACAGGAAGCGCGAGAATCCCGCGCTGCTCGAAGACGAACGCAAGCCCGCGAATACCGGCCAGACCGCCATCGAGGCCGATCCCACCGAGAGCCGTCGCGTCAGCGACCGCACCAATGTCCATGACGCCGGAAGCGACGCCAACGACACGCCCGACGGGCTGACGGAATCGGAAGAGGCCGTACGGCAGGCGGCGGAGGACGTGCCGGTCGGCAGGCCGCTGCGCGGGAGAACCGAGTCGATCCCGGTCTTCGATCGCGGCTCGCTTCCACCAAAGACCTGAGCCCTGCAAGGAGGGATATCGCGTGACCGGCGATTGGAACTTCGTTGTCTGGATCGTCGTGATCGGCGTACCTGTGGGGATCGCGCTCACGACCTTGTGGGCACGTTCACGCGGCGCCGGCAGCGCGATGCTCGACAAGCCCAGCGCCGACGATCCGCGCGACCCGATCTAGGCGGGCAGCCAGAACCCGAGCCGCAGCCTAGATCGACTTGAAGCTCGGATAGTGGCCGCGATAGCTCTTCTCGAGGATCGCGACGCCGCCCTTTTCCTTTAGGATCTGCGCGACGGAAAGGCCGAGTTCGCGCGCCTGCTCCGGCGGCGCGCTCTGATCGGCGACGACGCGCTCGGTGCCCTCGATCGAGGTCACCTGCGCATGCAGCGTCAGGCGGCCCTCCTGCCACGTCGCGCAGGCGCCGACCGGCAGGCTGCAACCGGCTCCGAGCGCATGCATCATCTCGCGCTCGGCCTCGGCCTCGGCGCGGGCCTTGGGGCATTCGATCGCCTTGAGCACCTCGATCACCGCCGTATCCTCGGCGCGGGCTTCGAGCCCGAGCGCGCCCTGCCCGACCGCATAGGGGAACAGCGACGGGGCGAGCACCTCCGACGACGCATCGTCCATGCCGAGCCGGCGCAGGCCGGCATGGGCGAGGATCACGGCGTCGAGCGCATCCTCCCCGCCGATCTTGGCGAGGCGCGGGCCGACATTGCCGCGGATCGGAACGACGGTGACGTCCGGGCGCAGGTTCAGGATCTGGGCGCGGCGGCGGAGCGAGCCCGTGCCGACGCGCGCGCCCTGGCGCAGCGAGGCCATGGTCGACCCGCAAAGCGCATCACGCGGGTCCTCGCGCGGCGGCACCGAGGCCAGGACGAGGCCTTCATGCAGGGTGGTCGGCAGGTCTTTGAGCGAATGGACGACGAAATCGACTTCGCGATTGACCAGTTGCTGCTCGTGCTCGACGGCGAAGACGCCGACCATGCCGAACTGGTGGAACTCGGAGACGCGGTCGCGATCGGCGATCGTGGCGATCTGGCAGAGGGTGAATTCCGCCTGCGGGAACTTCTCCCGGATCAGTCCCATGACGTGGTTGGTCTGGGCCATCGCCAGCGGGCTGCGGCGCGTGCCGATCCTCAGATGCATGATCTCAAAACTCTCGGGTCCTGTCCGGCCGGGCCGGTTATTGCGGCGGTCTATAACAGTGGGGCGCAGGGCTGACGAGTGCGGCATAGGCCCATACTGCGCTGGATCAACCGCGGATGGCTGCCCCTTTCTGCGATCGCATGGTCGCCATCGCCTGTCCGAGCACCGTGAACACGCGCGGATCGCGCGACTGGGCGACGTTGAAGCGCATGAAGTTACCGGCCGTCTGGGCGACGCTGAAGACATTGCCCGGCGCCAGCACCACACCCTGCATCACGGCGAGCTGGGCCAATTCGGCGGAATCGATGCCTTCAGGCAAGCGGCACCAGAGATAGAAGCCGCCGCGCGGCATCAGCCAGGGGCGAATCCCGAGCGCCTCAAGCCTAGCGGCGATCTCGCGCCGCGCCTGGGCCAGGCGGCGGTGCAGCTCTTCCATATGCTTGCGATAGCTGCCACCGGCGAGGACGCCCGCCAGCAATTCCGTCGAGACCGGGCTTGGCCCGCCGAAGCTGGTCGCGACCTGCAGATCGACGAGCCCTTCGATCCAATCGGCGCGTGCCGCGATATAGCCGCAGCGGACGGCGGCCGAGAGCGTCTTCGAAAAGCTGCCGATCCGGATGACACGCTCCAGCCCGTCGAGCGCCGCCAATCGCGACGAGGGTTCGGGCTCGAAATCGGCGAAGATGTCGTCCTCGACGATGATCATGTCATGGGCTGCAGCGGCACTCAGCACGCGATAGGCGGCCTGCGGCGACAGGCTGGCGCCGGTCGGATTGTGCAAGCCGGAATTGGTCAGGTAGAGGCGCGGGCGCTCGCTCGCCACGACGGCCTCGAATGCCGCGATGTCGGGGCCAGTAGGCGTATAAGGCACGCTCAGGACCCGCACCTGATGGGCCCGCAGCAGAGCCTGGAAATTGAAATAGCAGGGATCGTCGACGAGGACGGCGTCGCCCGGCCGCAGCAGGAAGCGGCAGATCAGGTCGAGCGCCTGCGTGCCCGAGCCGGTCAGCATGAGTTGCTCCGGCGACACCACGAGCCCGGCCTCGGCGAAGCGCCCGAGCAGGAGCCGGCGCAGCACGGAGGCGCCGCGCGTGCCGCCGTAATCGGTCAGGATCGCGCCATCGGCCCGCGCCAGCGCGCGGAAGCCGCGACGCAAGGCCTCGTCCGGCATCCAGTCGGCAGGGAGCCAGCCGCAACCCGGCTTCAGCGCGCCCGGCTCGGCATCGAGCGACTGGCGCGAGACCCAGAAGGGATCGACCGCGAGCTCCTGTGGCGAAGCGGCTTGCGTCAGCGCCAGTGGCGGCAGGCCGCCGCCGGTCACGTAGAAACCGGAACCCTGCCTCGCGCGGATCAGGCCTTCGGCCGCGAGGCGGTCATAGGCCTCGACGACGGTGGAGGGGGAGACCTTCATCGTCGCAGCGAAGCCGCGGATCGAAGGCAGCCGGTCGCCGGGCGCCAGCGTCCGCGCCGCCAGCCGGCCGCGGATCGCCGCCATCACCGCTTCCGTTCGCGTTGCAGCGGGCTCGATTGCACTGATTGTATGGCGGTCCATAGCCATACAGTTTGCCATGAATGTATCGGTCTGTCGCTGGCTTAGTCGGCTACCCGCGCCTAGAGCACGACTTCCGGTGAAGGCGCAGGATGGATCGCATGTTCGGGAATTGGGGTGGCAAGGGCTGGGGCAGCGGGCTCATCGGCGTGCTGATCTTCAGCGGCTCGCTGCCGGCGACGCGCGTCGCGGTGACCGGCTTCTCGCCCCTGTTCCTGACCGGTGCCCGCGCCGCGATCGCCGCGCTACTCGGCGCCACCTGTCTCATGCTTCTGCGCCAGCAATGGCCGAGCCGCGCGGATATTCGCCCGCTTGCGATCGTCGCACTGGGCGTCGTCCTCGGCTTTCCGCTGCTGACGGCGCTCGCCCTGCAGCATATTCCCTCGGCGCGCTCGATCGTCTTCATCGGCTTGCTGCCGCTCGCGACCGCGCTTTTCGGCGTGCTGCGCGGCGGCGAACGACCGAAGCCGGTGTTCTGGCTGTTCTCGGGAATCGGCAGCGCCACCGTCGCAGGCTTCGCGCTCGCCAACAGCGACAGCGGCTCGCTGACGGGCGACCTGCTGATGGTCGCGGCCGTCCTGCTCTGCGGGCTCGGTTATGCCGAAGGCGCTACGCTTTCGCGCCGGCTCGGCGGATGGCAGGTGATCTCCTGGGCGCTCCTGCTGTCGCTGCCGGCGATGGGCGCGATTGCGCTGCTGTTCTGGCCATCGACATGGCAGGGCATCGGCACGCCGGCCTGGATCAGCCTTGCCTATGTCTCGGTCTTCAGCATGCTGGTCGGCTTCGTGTTCTGGTATCGGGGCCTCGCACTCGGCGGCATCGCCAGCGTCGGCCAGCTCCAGCTCCTGCAACCGTTCTTCGGTCTCATGCTGGCGGGCTGGCTGCTCGGCGAGCCGATTGCCTGGACGATGATCGCCGCGACCGCTGTCGTCGTGCTCTGCGTCGCCGGGGCGAAGCGCTTCGCCTGAGCGGACGCTCTTGGATTTCGCGCGACCCGAGGCCATCTTGTGGCGATCGGAGGTTGCGTGATGGCAAGCGGATGGGCTCCGGACGGAGCGGTTCAGGACCAGATCGACGGCTCGATCACGGACGCGGTTCGCCTCGCGCGCTCGCGCCTGCCGAGTGGCCCCGGCGAGACCTACTGCCAGGATTGCGGGGATGAAATTCCCGAAGCGCGGCGCCTGGCCATGCCCAGCGCCCGGCTCTGCGTCGCCTGCCAGTCCGGCCAGGACCGCTCGGCGGCGCAGTCCGGCTACAACCGGCGCGGCAGCAAGGACAGCCAGCTCAAATAGGCCGCGACTGTCCTACGCGGCGGCAAGGCCGCCGTTCTTCTCGATGAAGGCGACGATGTCTTCCACACCGACGAGCCGGTTCAGGTCGCTGAAGACGAAGGGCCGGCTGCCGCGCTGCTTTTCGGTGTCCGCGCGCATCACGTCGAGATTGGCGCCGACATAAGGCGCGAGATCGATCTTGTTGATGATCAGCAGGTCGGAGCGGGTGATGCCGGGCCCGCCCTTGCGCGGGATCTTCTCGCCGCCGGCGACATCGATGACATAGAGCGTGATGTCGGCGAGATCGGGCGAGAAGGTCGCGGCAAGGTTGTCGCCGCCGGATTCGATGAAGACGATGTCGAGATCCGGAAAGCGGCGGCGCATCTCGGCGATGGCGGCCAGATTGATCGAGGCGTCCTCGCGGATCGCGGTATGCGGGCAGCCGCCGGTCTCGACGCCGATGATGCGCTCCTCCGGCAGAGCCTGCAGCCGGTTGAGGATCAGCTCGTCCTCCTTCGTGAAGATGTCGTTGGTGACGACGGCGACCGAATAGCGCTCGCGCATCGCCTTGCAGAGCTTTTCGGTGAGCGTGGTCTTGCCGACGCCGACCGGGCCGCCGATGCCGACGCGGAGCGGGCCATTGGAGGAGTTCACGAGCGAAAGACCCTCGAATACTGTGTTTCGTGGTTCATCGACAGGATGTCGGCGCGGATGGTGCAGGAGCCGAGATCGTCGAGCGTCGAGGCTGCAGCGCGCCCGGCGGTGCGCAGGATGACCGGCTCCAGCGCCGCGAGCGTCGCCACCCCGTCGCGCTGGCCGAGCGGCACCAGCCGCACGCAGGTCTGGACGAGGTTGGAGGCGAAGGCGTGGAGATAGGCGGTGAGCGTATCCTCCAGCGCGACGCCGTGGCGCGCGGCGGCTGAGCCTACGGCCACGGGATAGGCGATTGGCCTCTCCTCGCCTGCCGGCAGCTCGCCGCTCCAGGCCGCCATCGCATCGACGAAGGCGCTGCCTTGCAGCGTGGTTTCCATGTGGCGTTCGCGCGAGCCGGATATGGCTGCGGCCAGTTCAGCGACTTCCGCAACCTCTTCACCGCTGCTGATCCTGCGCCAGACTTCTGCCAGCAGGACAGCGTCATTCCAGGCCGATCCCTGCTCCAGCAGTGCCTCCAGCCATTCGCGCAGGCTCCGCCGATCCCTGATCAACCCATCATGGATCGCTCGCTCCAGCCCGTGGCTGTAAGCGAAAGACCCGACCGGAAAGGCCGGGGAAAGCCAGGTCATCAGGCGGGCAAGCGCGGCAGTGTCAGTCATGGTGATGATGGCCGTGGCCATGCGCGTGACCATGATGATGGCCATGCCCGTGATCATGCCCATGGGCATGATAGGCGCCATGCACCGGCTGGAAGCGCGCCACCACTTCGCGCACGGAGGCGCCGAGCCCTTCCAGCATCGCCCGGATGACGTGGTCGCGCTGGATCAGGATGCGGCCCTCGTCGATCTGAGCAGGCAAGTGGCGGTTTCCGAGATGCCAGGCGAGATGGCGCAAGGGACATGTGCCCGGCAGCACCTCGTAGAGCTCCTCCTCAGCCGCGACGATCGCGACGGCGCGACCGTCGTCGAGCACGAGCCGGTCACCGTCGGCGAAGAGCACCGGCTCGGGCAGGTCGACCATGATCTCCTCACCCTGATCGGTGGTGACGAGCTTGCGGCGCAGGTGCCGGGCAGCGTGATCGAGCCGGAGCGTGCCGGCGGTCTCGCCGCCGCCGTGGCTATGGGAAATGGCGCGGAGCATCGCTTGGCCTCGGATCAGAACAGGAAATAGCGCTGCGCCATCGGGAGCACGGTCGCGGGTTCGCAGGTCAGGAGCTCGCCATCGGCACGCACCTCGTAGGTCTCGGGATCGACCTCCATATGCGGCGTGGCGTCGTTCAGGACCATCGAGGCCTTGGAGATGCCGCCGCGCGTGTTCTCAACGGCGAGCATGTCCTTGGCCACGCCAAGCCGCTCTTGCAGGCCGTTGGTGATCGCTGCCTGGCTCACGAAGGTGACCGAGGACACGGCCGGAGCGCGGCCCATGGCGCCGAACATCGGCCGGTAGTGCATCGGCTGCGGCGTCGGGATCGAGGCGTTGGGGTCACCCATCGGGGCCGCCGCGATCATGCCGCCGACCAGCACCATCTCCGGCTTCACGCCGAAGAAGGCCGGATTCCAGAGCACGAGATCGGCACGCTTGCCCACCTCGACGGAGCCGACATGCTTCGACAGGCCCTGCGCGATCGCCGGGTTGATCGTGTATTTCGCGATGTAGCGGCGCACCCGCAGATTGTCGTTCTCGCCCGTCTCCCCAGGCAGGCGCCCGCGCTGGACCTTCATCTTGTGCGCGGTCTGCCAGGTCCGGATCGGCACCTCGCCGACGCGGCCCATGGCCTGGCTGTCGGAGGAGATGATCGAGAAGGCGCCGATATCGTGCAGGATGTCCTCGGCCGCGATCGTCTCCTTGCGGATGCGGCTCTCGGCGAAGGCGATATCCTCGGGGATCGAGGGCGACAGGTGATGGCAGACCATCAGCATGTCGAGATGCTCGGCGATGGTGTTCTTCGTATAGGGCCGCGTCGGGTTGGTCGAGGACGGGATGACGTTCGCGAGACCGCAGACCTTGATGATATCGGGCGCATGGCCGCCGCCCGCCCCCTCGGTGTGGAAGGCGTGGATGGTGCGGCCCTTGAAGGCGGCGACCGTGTCCTCGACGAAGCCGCTCTCGTTCAGCGTATCCGTGTGGATCATGACCTGAACGTCGTGGTCGTCGGCTACAGTGAGGCAGTTGTCGATCGCGGCCGGCGTCGTACCCCAATCCTCGTGGAGCTTCAGCGCGCAGGCGCCACCCTCGATCATCTCGACGAGCGCGGCGGGCTTCGAGGCATTGCCCTTGCCGGAGAGGCCGAGATTGATCGGCACCGCGTCGAAGGACTGGATCATCCGGCCGAGATGCCAGGGGCCGGGCGTGCAGGTCGTCGCCAGCGTGCCATGGGCCGGGCCGGTGCCGCCGCCGAGCATGGTGGTGACGCCGGACATCAGCGCCTCGTCGATCTGCTGGGGGCAGATGAAATGGATATGGGCATCGACGCCGCCGGCGGTGAGAATCTTGCCCTCGCCGGCGATCGCCTCGGTTCCGGGGCCGATGACGATGGTGACGCCCGCTTGCGTATCCGGGTTGCCGGCCTTGCCGATGGCGACGATCAGCCCGTCCTTCAGGCCGATATCGGCCTTCACGATGCCCCAGTGGTCGACGATCAGCGCGTTGGTGATGACGGTATCGACCGCGCCTTCGGCGCGGCTCGCCTGGCTCTGGCCCATGCCGTCGCGGATGACCTTGCCGCCGCCGAACTTCACCTCCTCGCCATAGATCGTGAAATCCTTCTCGACCTCGATGATCAGCTCGGTATCGGCGAGGCGGACTCGGTCACCGACTGTGGGTCCGTACATCTGCGCGTAAGCGGCGTGGGAGAGCTTGGCCGGCATCAGAGTTTCCCCATCACCTTCTGCTGGAAGCCGTAGACCTCGCGGCTGCCGTCGAGCGGAACAAGGCGGACCTCGCGCTGCTGGCCGGGCTCGAAGCGCACCGCTGTGCCGGCCGCGATGTCGAGCCGCATACCGCGGGCGAGCGTGCGGTCGAAATCGAGCGCGTCGTTGGTCTCGAAGAAATGGTAGTGCGAGCCGACCTGGATCGGCCGGTCGCCGGTATTGGCGACGAGCAACACGACCTGCTGGGCGCCCGCGTTGAGGACGATGTCACCCGCCGCGGGAAAGACCTCTCCGGGGATCATCGGGTCAGGCTCCCGCGACCAGCCAGAGACCGCCGAGCGCCGTCAACCCACCGGCGATGCGTGCGGCGATCCGGCCGCGATGCGAGAGCGCGTTGCCGGCGAGGCCAATGCCGATGCCGACCGCATGCAGCAGCGCGGTCGCCAGCGCGAAGCCGGTCATGAAGGACAGGCTCGTCGCCTTGCCGAGCTCACTGCCATGGGCATAGCCATGGAACAGCGCGAAGAAGCCGACCACGGCCATGCCGACCGCAACCGGGACCTGCAGAGCGACCAAAGCCAGCAGGCCGAGCACCACGACGGAGGCCGCGATGGTCGGCTCGACGAAAGGCAGGCCGACGCCCGCGAGCGCAGCGGCGAAGCCGAGCATCATCGTGACGACGAAGGCCGTGGGGATCATCCAGACCGCACGCCCGCCGACGAGGAAGGCCCAGAGGCCGACGCCGACCATCGCCAGGATATGGTCCGTGCCGAAAAGCGGGTGTGAGAAGCCGGCGGCGAAGGAGCCGTGCTCGGCCGGGTTGAGATGGGCGAAGGCCGGGCTCGCGGCACCGACGCTCAGGATCAGGGCGATCGACAATCTCTTCATGACAGCCTCCGGCTTGCGCTCTCAACGGATCGGTTCGTGGACGGTGACGAGCTTGGTGCCGTCCGGGAAAGTGGCTTCGACCTGCACGTCGTGGATCATCTCGGCGACGCCCTCCATGACCTGCGCGCGGCTGACGACATGGGCGCCGGCTTCCATCAGCTCGGCAACGCTGCGGCCATCGCGCGCGCCCTCGACGACAAAATCGCTGATCAGGGCAATGGCCTCGGGATGGTTGAGCTTCACGCCGCGCTCGAGCCGGCGCCGGGCGACCATGGCCGCCATGGAGACCAGGAGCTTGTCCTTCTCGCGCGGTGTCAGGTTCATGAGAGCCTCTAGAGTTGCCAGACCTTGGGCAGCGGACGGCCACCCAGGAGAAGGGTGAGCAGCGGCTCCAGCCGCCGCCGGAGCGCAAGCCCGGTCTCCTCGACCAGTCGCGCCAGAAACTTGCCGTTCCAGACGCTGGCACCGCCGCCCGGTCCGATGATCGCGCGGGCTTGATCCAGGAAGCGCTCGGGCGTGGCGCCGACGAAAAGCACCGTCGCCATGGCGCGGCAGCCGGCCATGGCGGGCTGCGGCGCGAGACGAGCGGCGATATCGCCCTCGACGCGCAGATCGTCTGCGAAGATCAGGCGGCCGTCGCGCCGGATGCGCCAGCGGTCGTGCAGGTGGCCGCCCTGCAAGGTCTCGCCCATCGCCTGCCGGCCGAAGAGCACGGCCTCGACCGCGACCAGCTCGGCATCCTCGGCGAGCTCGACGTCGAGCGAACGGGACAGGCGCCCGCCGCCGAACAGGATCGTCTCCTGCGGCAGCCAGGCGAGCCGGGCGCCGGGCGCAAGATGCAGGCGGTTGGTCACTGCGGCATCTGCCCCGGTCGAGCGATAGACGCGCTCGCAGGCCTGGGTGGTGACGCTCGCGGCGGCACCGGCGGCAAGGATCACCTCAGTGCCGAAGCGATCTCCTCCGGTCAGCCCGCCCGCCGTGTTGATGATGATGGCTTGCGGATCGTCGGCTCCCAGCGGGCGCGGGAAACGCAGTTTCGCGCAGCCCTCCTGAAACAGCCGGTCGAGGCAGGTTTGGCCGTCGCGCAAGCGGAAAGAGACGTTGGCCTGCCCCCGCGCGCGCTGCATCCGGGGCGGAACCGCACTCTGGAGATCGCCAATCGCCAGCATCGTCAGGGCCGCTTCGCATGCAGCAGGGCTTGCAGAAGACGCTGCATCTAGATCTGAATCAAGCGCTGGACCTGCGCCCCATCGAGCTCGGCCATCGGGCCGGACAGTACGACCTCGCCGCGATCCATCACGAACATCGTGTCGGCGAGATCGCGGGCGAAATCGAAATACTGCTCGACCAGCACGATCGCCATGCCGCCCTTGCTGCGGAGATAGTCGATGGCACGGCCGATATCCTTGATGATCGAAGGCTGGATGCCCTCGGTCGGCTCGTCCAGCACCAGCAGCCTGGGTCGGGTGACCAGCGCCCGCGCAATCGCGAGTTGCTGCTGCTGGCCACCCGAGAGGTCTCCGCCGCGCCGGCCCAGCATGGTCTTCAGCACGGGGAACAGGTCGAAGAGCTCATCCGGAACGAAGCGCTCGCGGCGCTTCAGCGGCGCGAAGCCGGTCTCCAGATTCTCCTTCACCGTCAGCAGCGGGAAAATCTCCCGCCCCTGTGGCACATAGGCGATGCCGGCCCGTGCGCGATCCTCGCTGCGCAGGGTCGAGATATCGTCTCCGTCGAGGCTGATGTAGCCGCCGGAAATCGGCTGATGGCCGACGATGGCGCGCATCAGCGAAGTCTTGCCGACGCCGTTGCGGCCCATCACGCAAGTGACCTTGCCGGTCTCGGCCGTGACGGAGACACGGCGGAGCGCCTGAGCGGCGCCGTAATGCAGGTTGATGGCGTCGACGGTCAGCATCGTGTCGCCCCCACCATGACCTTGCAGGAAAAAGCGCGGGTCATCCCGAGCGGAGCGAAGCGCAGACCCGGGATCCATGCCGGAACCTTCATCGGCAACGCTCCGGCATGGATCCCGGATCGGCGCCGCTGCGCGGCTTGTCCGGGATGACGGCAGAGGAAAATCAAGGCTCGTGTCATGACCGTCCCTCACCGCCCGAGGTAGACTTCGACGACGCGCTCATTGGCGCTGACATGGTCGAGCGGGCCTTCGGCCAGCACCGCGCCCTCGTGCAGCACCGTGACCTTCACGCCGAGTTCGCGGATGAAGCCCATGTCGTGCTCGACGACGATCACCGAATGATCCCGGGCGATTTCTTTGAGCAGAACCGCGGTCTGCGCCGTCTCGCCATCGGTCATGCCGGCGGCGGGTTCGTCGACGAGCAGGAGCTTGGGGTCCTGTGCCAGCAGCATGCCGATCTCCAGCCACTGCTTCTGGCCGTGCGAGAGCGAGCCTGCGAGCAGGCCTCGCCTGTCGGTAAGGCGGATGATGCCGAGGATGTCGTCGATGCGCTTCTGCTGCGGTGCCTCGGTCTTCCAGAACAGCGTTCGGCCGACCGTGCGCTTCGACTTCAGCGCGAGCAGGATGTTGTCCTCGATGGTGTGGAAGTCGAAGACAGTCGGCTTCTGGAACTTGCGGCCGATGCCGAGATTGGCGATCGCCGCCTCGTCGAGCCTGGTCAGGTCGACCGAGCCGCCGAACATCACCGTGCCGACATCGGGCTTCGTCTTGCCGGTGATGATGTCCATCATCGTAGTCTTGCCAGCGCCGTTGGGGCCGATAATCGCGCGCATCTCGCCGGGCTCGATCGTCAAGGAGAGGCCGCGGATCGCCTTGAAACCGTCGAAGGAGACACTGACGCCGTCGAGATAGAGCAGCGAGGAGGTCAGCGCGCCGGGCACGGGAGCGTTCATCGCCTTCACTCCGCCGGGGCCGGCTCAGCGGCCGGCGTTGCATCGGGCTTGCGGCGGCGTGCCCACAGGGCTTCGGCAGTGCCGAGGATGCCCTTGGGCAGGAAGAGTGTGACGACGACGAAGAGGCCACCCAGCGCGAAGAGCCAGTACGGCGCCATGAATCCCGAGGTGAAGACGGTCTTGGCCCAGTTGACCACGACGGCACCGAGCGCCGCGCCGACCAGCGTGCCACGGCCGCCGACCGCGACCCAGATCACGGTCTCGATCGAGTTGGCCGGGGCGAACTCGCTGGGATTGATGATGCCGACCTGCGGCACGTAGAGCGCCCCCGCCACGCCCGCCATGCAGGCCGAGACCGTGAAGACGAAGAGCTTGAAGCGGTCTACCCGGTAGCCGAGGAAGCGGGTGCGGGACTCGGCGTCGCGGATCGCGATGACGACCTTGCCGAGCTTCGAGACCACGATGCCGCGCGCGATCAGGAAGCCGGCCGCGAGCATCACGCAAGTCATCGCGAACAGGGCGGCGCGCGTCGTCTGCGCCTGGATGTTGAAGCCGAGAATGTCCTTGAAATCGGTCAGGCCATTATTGCCGCCGAAGCCCATGTCATTGCGGAAGAAGGCGAGCAGCAGCGCATAGGTCAGCGCCTGCGTGATGATCGAGAGATAGACGCCGGTGACGCGCGAGCGGAAGGCGAACCAGCCGAAGACGAAGGCGAGCAGGCCGGGCACGGCCAGAACCATCAGCATGGCAAAGGGGAAGGAGGAGAACCCCCACCAGTACCAGGGCAGCTCCTGCCAGTTCAGGAAGACCATGAAATCCGGCAGGACCGGATTGCCATAGACACCGCGCGAGCCGATCTGGCGCATCAGGTAGAGGCCCATGGCGTAGCCGCCGAGCGCGAAGAAGGCGCCATGGCCGAGGCTCAGGATGCCGCAATAGCCCCAGACGAGATCGAGCGAGACCGCGAGAAGCGCGTAGCAGAGATATTTGCCCCAGAGCGACATGGTCGAGGTCGGGACATGGAAGGGCGACGACACCGGCAAAAGCAGGTTCGACAGCGGAACCAGCACGGCCAAACCCAGCAGGATCACGAGGAAGATGCCGCCGCGCTTGTCCATGTTCTGCAGGAGGAAGCGGGTGATCATGCCTCCACCGCCCGGCCCTTGAGCGCGAACAGGCCGCGCGGGCGCTTCTGGATGAAGAGGATGATGCAGACGAGAAGCGCGATCTTGCCGAGCACGGCGCCGGCATAGGGTTCGAGCAGCTTGTTGGCGACGCCCAGCGTCATCGCGCCGACCAGCGTGCCCCACAAATTGCCGACGCCGCCGAAGACCACGACCATGAACGAGTCGATGATGTAGCTCTGGCCGAGATTGGGGCTGACATTGTCGATCTGCGAGAGCGCGACGCCGGCCAGCCCCGCGACGCCGGAACCCAGCCCGAAGGTCAGCGCGTCGATGCGGCCGGTGCGGATGCCCATGGCCGAGGCCATGCGCCGGTTCTGGGTGACCGCGCGCATCTGCAGGCCCATCGGCGTGAGCTTCAGGATGGCGAGCAGCGCGGCGAAGACCAGCCCGGCAAAGACGATGATCCAGAGCCGGTTATAGGTGATGGCCAGGCCGCCGAGCTCGAAGGCGCCCGACATGAAGGAGGGCGCGCCGACCTCGCGATTGGTCGGGCCGAAGGCGGTGCGCACCGCCTGCTGCAGCATCAGGCTGATGCCCCAGGTGGCGAGCAGCGTCTCCAGCGGGCGGCCGTAGAGGAAGCGGATGACGCCGCGCTCGATGGCGATGCCGACCGCGCCAGCGACGATGAAGGCAGCCGGTAGCGCGATGGCCAGCGACCAGTCGAACAGCCAGGGCGCGTTGCTGCGGATCAGCTCCTGCACCACGAAGGTCGTGTAGGCGCCGAGCATCACCATCTCGCCATGGGCCATGTTGATGACGCCCATGACACCGAATGTGATGGCGAGGCCGATGGCGGCAAGCAGCAAGACCGAGCCGAGCGAGAGCCCGTACCAGAGGTTCTGCGCAGCGGCCCAGAGCTTCAGGCGGCCCTCAATCGCGGTGATCGCCTTGGCCTGCGCATCCTTGAGGGCCGGCGTCGCATCGCCCGGCAGCGCGCGTAGCGTCGCCAGCGCATCCTGGTCGCCACGCTCGCGCAGGACCTCGATCGCCGCGAACCGATCCAGCGGCAGCGTGTCCGGCCTGGCGATCAGGATCGCGGCCTGGGCCTGGCGCAGAGCGGCGAGCGCGCGCGGATGGGTCTCCTTGCCGATCGTGGCCTCGATGATCGGCAGCAGGCCGGGATCGCGGGATTTGAACACCGCTTCGGCCGCAGCCACGCGCTTCGCCGGATCGGGATTGAGCAGGCCGAGGCCGCCGAGCGCGGCCTGCACCGCGCGACGCACGGCATTGTTGAGGCGAACGGGCTTCATATCGGCGGGAGCGGTTGCGAGTGCGGCGCCGGTCTTCGCATCGACGAAGCCGCCGGCTGCCGTCCTGATTGCGACACCGCGGGGGCCAGCGAGCAGGCGCCCGTCGCTCAGGGCTTCGACGATCAGCGCCGCATTCGGATGGGCCGTCGAAACCAGAAGCTCGATGGCGCGGGAGGTATCCGCATAGCTGTCCGCGGCCAGCCGCATGAAGGCGTCGTCGGCGGTCTGCGCGATCGAAGCAACCGAGGCCGCGACCAGCGCGACAAGGATGACGAGCGCATGCTTCAGGCGTTGGAAGATCGGCATCGATCCGGTTCACAATTCGGCTGATGATTGCCTGGAAAAGCCGTGCCGCGAGGCGGCGAATGGAGGGCGACCGGGATTTTTCCCGTGCCGCCCTCCCCCCTCATGACCTCAGACGCCGCCGCACTTGCCTGTCTTGACGTTGAAATTGCCGCATTTCTTCTCGACCCAGTCGCCGACGAGATCCCTGGAGCCGTCGAGTTCCTTCGACCAGGCATCGCCGGGGACGAGGCCCGAGGTCTTCCAGACCACGTCGAACTGGCCGTCGTCCTTGATCTCGCCGATGAAGACCGGCTTGGTGATGTGGTGGTTCGGGAGCATCTTCGAGATGCCGCCGGTCAGGTTCGGAGCCTCGATACCGGGCAGCGCGTCGATGACCTTGTCCGGATCGGTCGACTTCACCTTCTCGACCGCCTTCACCCACATGGCGAAGCCGACGACATGGGCCTCCATCGGGTCGTTGGTGACGCGCTTCGGATTCTTGGTGAAGGCCTGCCACTGCTTGATGAAGGCCTCGTTCTCCGGGGTCTTGATCGACTGGAAGTAGTTCCAGGCAGCGAGATGGCCGACGAGCGGCTTGGTGTCGATGCCGGCCAGCTCCTCCTCGCCGACCGAGAAAGCCACGACCGGAATGTCGGTCGCCTTGATGCCCTGGTTGCCGAGCTCCTTGTAGAACGGCACGTTGGCATCGCCGTTGATGGTCGAGACCACTGCCGTCTTCTTGCCGGCCGAGCCGAACTTCTTGATATCGGAGACGATGGTCTGCCAGTCGGAATGGCCGAAGGGCGTGTAGTTGATCAGGATGTCCTCGGGCTTGACGCCCTTGGACTTGAGATAGGCCTCGAGAATCTTGTTGGTCGTACGCGGATAGACATAGTCGGTGCCGGCGAGCACCCAGCGCTCGACTTTCTCTTCCTTGGCGAGATAGTCGACGGCGGGGATCGCCTGCTGGTTCGGCGCCGCGCCGGTATAGAAGACGTTGCGCTCGCTTTCCTCGCCCTCGTACTGGACGGGGTAGAACAAGATGTTGTTGAGCTCCTTGAAGACCGGCAGCACCGACTTGCGCGACACCGAGGTCCAGCAGCCGAAGGTGGCCGCGACCTTGTCCTTGGTGATCAGCTCGCGCGCCTTCTCGGCGAAGAGCGGCCAGTTCGAAGCGGGATCGACGACGACTGCCTCGAGCTTCTTGCCGAGCAGACCGCCCTTTTTGTTCTGCTCCTCAATGAGCATGAGCATGACGTCCTTCAACGTCGTCTCGGAGATCGCCATCGTGCCCGAGAGCGAATGAAGGATGCCGACCTTGATGGTCTCCTGCTGCGCCACCGCCGGCAGGTGGGACGATCCGAGGAAAGCGGCACCGGCCAGGGCGGTGCCGAGAAATTCACGACGGTTGCTGTTCACGGCCATCTCCCGAAGGATCGTTGTTGACGGCGCCCCCTCGACGCCGACGGGCCGTGCGGCCCATGAACCCCAGCTTCGCAAGCGATGTGCCAACACCTCCGTCGCCGCCGTTCCATGAGGCCGGACGGGCATTTTCGAGGAGGCGGCGGGCCAACGGATGGCTGGCCGCCGGGAAAGCGCCCGTCGCGGCGATGCGGGCGCGCCTATTTTGTAAGCAAGAAAGGCGGCGCGGGAAAAATTGGCGCCGTTCTAGGCAATATTCCGAGCTTTGCGGCGACAACAGTGCGGAACCCGTAAAAGCCCAACAAAAAGCCGCCCTTTCGGGGCGGCTGCGGGCGTCTTGGGCAGTAAAAGTGGTGCCGCTTGAGGGATTCGAACCCCCGACCCCCTCATTACGAATGAGGTGCTCTACCAGCTGAGCTAAAGCGGCAACGGGTGGCGCTGTACCAGTAGGCGCCGGGCTTGGCAAGCCAATCTCGCCGTCATGCACAGTGCCTCCGCACGGCCTGGTCCGAAGCTGTCAATCCTTGCGCAGCTTCTCCGTCTCCGGCTTCTCCTGGCCAAGCGCGACGATGCCGCGACGGATCGCGCGCGTGCGGGTGAAGTGCTTGTGCAGGGTCTCGCCGTCGCCATAGCGGATGGCGCGGGTGAGCAGGGCGAGGTCCTCGTTGAAGCGGCCGAGCATCTCCAGCACCGCTTCCTTGTTGTGCAGGAAGACGTCGCGCCACATCGTCGGATCGGAGGCCGCGATGCGAGTGAAATCGCGGAAGCCGCCGGCCGAGAACTTGATCACTTCGGACTGCGTCACTGCCTCCAGGTCCTCGGCCGTGCCGACGATGTTGTAGGCGATGAGATGCGGCAGATGGCTGGTGACGGCGAGCACGAGGTCATGATGCTGCGCGCTCATCACCTCGACCAGCGCGCCCATCCCCTCCCAGAACTGGCGGGTCTTTGCGATGGCCGCAGCGTCGGTGCCTTCCGGGGGGGTCAGGATGCACCAGCGATTGAGGAAGAGGCTCGGGAAGCCGGCATCGGGGCCGGAATTCTCGGTGCCCGCCACCGGATGGGCCGGCACGAAGGCGACGCCTTCCGGCAGATGCGGCGAGACGGCATCGACGACCGAGCCCTTGACCGAGCCGACATCGGAGACGATCGCGCCAGGCTTCAGCTCGCTGGCGATCTCGGCCGCAACCGGCCCGCAGGCGCCGACGGGAACGCAGAAGATGATGTGATCGGCATCGTGGGCCGCTTCCGCCGCCGTCTCCGCGACAACATGGCCGAGGCCGAGCTCGCGTGCCCGCTTGCGGACGGCTTCGTCGCGATCGGCCAGCACGATCGTGCCGGCAAGGTTCAGCTCCTTCGCCGCGCGCGCGATCGATGAACCAATCAGCCCGATGCCGATGATGGCGAGGCGAGCGAAGACCGGTGTGGGCAGGCGCGGCGCGAAGCTTTCCGCCATCTCGGTCACGCCTTGAGGAAATCGGTGAGAGCGGCGACGACGAGGCGGTTCGCCTCTTCGCTGCCGATGGTCATGCGCAGCGCGTCCGGCAGGCCATAGCCGCCGACGGCGCGCAGGATCAGGCCGCGCTGGGTCAGGAAGGCGTCGGCATCCTTGGCGGTCTTGCCGGCCGTCCTGGTGAAATGAATCAGCACGAAATTGCCGACCGACGGCGTGACGGTAAGTCCGAGCTTCTCCAGTTCTGCCGTCGTCCAGGCGAGCCACTTCTCGTTGTGCTCGAGCGCGGCGGCGACATGCGCCTCGTCGGCGACGGCGGCGGCGCCGGCATCGATCGCGGCGCCATTCACGTTGAACGGGCCGCGGATGCGTTCGAGCGCGTCGATGATATGCGCCGGCGCATACATCCAGCCGATGCGCAGATTGGCGAGACCGTAGATCTTCGAGAAGGTGCGGGTCATCACGACATTCTCGCTCTCGGCGACGAGCTCGATGCCGGAGGCGTAGTCGTTGCGGCGGACATATTCGGCATAGGCCGCGTCGAGCACGAGCAGGACGTCAGGCGGCAGGCCGGCCTGCAAGCGCTTGACCTCGTCGAAGGGCAGATAGGTGCCGGTCGGGTTGTTGGGGTTGGCGAGGAAGACGATCTTCGTCTTCGGCGTCACCGCGGCGAGGATGCCGTCGACATCGGCCGTATAGTTCTTCTCGGGCACGATGACCGGCTTGCCGCCCATGGCGAGGATGGCGATGCGGTAAACCAGGAAGCCGTACTGGCTGTAGATGCCCTCGTCGCCGGCGCCGAGATAGGCCTTGGTGACGAGCTCCAGCAGTTCATCCGAGCCGTTGCCGCAGATGATCCGTTGGGGGTCGAGGCCATAGCGGCCGGCGATCGCCTGCTTGAGCTTGGTCGAGGTGCCGTCGGGGTAGAGCTCCAGCTTGGCAGCGAGGCCCTCGAAGGCGGCGATGGCCTTGGGACTCGGGCCGAGCGGCGTCTCGTTGGAAGAAAGCTTGTGCAGCTTCACGCCGGCGGGCGCGGCGGATTTGCCGGGGACATAGGCCTCGATATCGAGGACGCCGGAACGCGGGACAGGACGGGTCGCCATGACGATTGACCTTGCTGCAGCAGTAAGCGATGCCAGCCCGTTCAGCGGGCGGATTTGACGGAGAAGCGGGCGGCGTGGCTGCCAACCTCGGCGAAGTCGCTGAGGCCCGCCGGCACGAGCGCCTGCCGGATCGCGGCCTGGTCGACCTCGCCGGAGGCCGCGACCAGAAGCGAGAGATGCGAGCCGTCGGCGGCAGAGGCCGAGACCTCCGCCAGATGCTCGGCGAGGCCGTGGCGCAGGTTTTCAGACCAGCGTTCGACGCGGGCGGCGTAAAGCACGATCTCGCGCACGGCAGCGTCCGCCAATGGCTTGGCGATGCAGTAGACCGGTGTTCCCGCCGGATGGTTCGGCCGCTCGACAAAAGGCAGGCGCGCGATGATCTTGGGCGCATCCGGCCCGATCAGGTCGCGCCACCAGATGCCGGCGCTGGCGCCCTGGTCCATGCGGAAGATGCCGAGATCGCCGGCCGATTCCGCCACGGCCCGGATGACGGAGCGCGCATCCTCATGCGGGAGGTAGGGCACGGTGAAGCCGAAATGGAAGCGGGCGGAATCGCGCATCGCCGCATCGCCGCCGGACGTGTCGGCGTGAACGGAATAGTTCGCCTGCACATAGGTGAAGGTCGCGATGATGATGCGCCAGACGCTCTCGACCGTGTCGAGCGGCAGCAGGCCCTTATGGCTGAGCGCGAGGCGCTTCATGATGTCGGCCTCGCGGCCGGGACGGAAAGCAGAACCCGAGGCTTGGGTCTTCTTGATCGAGATCAGCGTCTCGATGATCTGCGAACGCTCCATCAGCAGCGCATGCATCTCGCTGTCGATACGATCGATACCCGCGCGCAGATCGGCGAGGGTGGTGGGGGCGGCTTCGGTCATGGCAACGCGCTTTCCGGCAAGGCCACGCTCCTTAGCGCTCCCGCCGCGCCTTGGCAAAGCCGGCTGCGCAGTCCCGCGTTGACAGGAGCGCTTCGGCAAGTCATCGCTAGAGTTCGATTTTCCGAACGCCTGGACCGGCAAGACAAATCCTACTGTCGAAGCGGACGATATGAGCGATCTCTCCCCCAGCCTGGCCGATCCGCAGAAGGAGGCGAACGAGCCGTCCAGTCCGGTCGCGCGCTTCGGGCCCGACACGCCCTTGCTGATGGATTGCGGCGTCGTGCTCGACCACTGGCAGATCGCCTACCAGACCTACGGCACGTTGAACGCCGACAAGTCGAACGCCATTCTCGTCTGCCACGCGCTGACCGGCGACCAATATGTCGCGAGCCGCAACCCGATCACCGGCAAGGGCGGCTGGTGGACCGCGATGATCGGGCCGGGCAAGCCTGTCGATACCGACCGCTTCTTCGTGATCTCAGCCAATGTCATCGGCGGCTGTACCGGCACGACCGGGCCGGCTTCCACCGACCCGACAACCGGCAAGCCATGGGGTCTGTCCTTCCCGGTCGTGACCATCCGCGACATGGTGCGGGCGCAGGCCGCGCTCGTCGACTCGCTGGGTATCGAAACTCTGTTCTGCGTCGCCGGTGGCTCGATGGGCGGCATGCAGGTGCTGCAATGGGCGGCGAGCTATCCGAACCGCGTGTTCTCGGCGCTACCGCTGGCGACCGGCGCCAAGCACTCGGCCCAGAACATCGCCTTCCACGAGGTCGGCCGGCAGGCGGTGATGGCCGATCCCGAATGGCGGCAGGGGCGCTATCTCGAAGAAGGCACGCGCCCGGCCAAGGGGCTCTCGGTCGCGCGGATGGGCGCGCACATCACCTATCTCTCGGAGCAGGCTCTGCACCGCAAGTTCGGCCGCAAGCTGCAGGACCGGGAGGCGCCGACCTTCTCCTTCGATGCAGACTTTCAGGTGGAGAGCTATCTCCGCCACCAGGGGCTGAGCTTCGTCGAGCGCTTCGACGCCAATTCCTATCTCTACGTGACGCGGGCGATGGATTATTTCGACCTCGCCGCCGATCATGACGGCGTGCTGGCCCGGGCTTTCGCAGGCACGAAGACGCGCTTCTGCGTGGCCTCCTTCACCTCGGACTGGCTGTTCCCGACAGCGGATTCGCGCGCGATCGTGCATGCGCTGAACGCGGCCGGCGCCTCGGTCTCCTTCGTCGAGCTGGAGAGCGACAAGGGTCACGACGCCTTCCTGCTGGAAGAGCCCAATCTCTTCGCCACGACGCGCGGCTTCATCGGCGCGGCGGCCCGGGCACGCGGACTTTAAACGATGGCCTTCAGCGACAACCAGACCAACCGCATCGACCTCAAGCTCGTCGCCGAGATGGTGCAGCCCGGCACGCGCGTGCTCGATGTCGGCTGCGGCGATGGCGCCCTGCTCGCGCTGCTGGCCGAGAGCCGCCAGGTCGATGCACGCGGGATCGAACTCTCACGCGAGGGCGTCGCCGGTTGCGTGGCGCGCGGTCTCTCGGTGATCCAGGGCGACGCCGATACCGATCTAGGCGACTACCCCGACGACTCGTTCGATTACGTCATCCTGTCCCAGACGATCCAGGCGACGCGCAATCCGCGCCTCGTGCTGGAGCAGATGCTGCGCATCGGCCGGCACGCCATCGTCTCCTTCCCCAACTTCGGGCATTGGCGGATGCGCTCGCAGGTCTTCTTCCAGGGGCGAATGCCGGTGACCGAATCCCTGCCCTATGCCTGGTGGGACACACCCAACATCCATTTCTGCACGATCCGGGACTTCGTCACGCTCTGCGACCAGATCGGCGCCAAAAAGGAGCGCGCAGTCGCGCTCGATGCTGCCGGCGGCAAGGTCGGCGTCAACGCGCCCTGGTGGTTCTGGAACCTGTTCGGCGCGCAGGCGGTGTTTCTGCTCAAGCGCGGCTGAGAAGCGATCAACCCGCCGAGGCGAGTGCCCGCGCGGTGTTTCGCTCACCCGTCTTATCCGCCTCGGCGCGAACGACCGGCAATGCCTCGGGATGGTGGCGCTGCAGGAAATCGACCAGCTTCTCGCGGACTTCACAGCGCAGGTCGAAGACGCGCGGCGAAGTGCGCGCGCTGGCGAGAATGCGTAGCTCCATCGTGTTCTGCCGGAAATCCGTGACCTGCACCGCCAGCACACGCCCGTCCCAGAGCGGCGTCGCCTTGGCGATCTCGGCGACCTTCTCGCGGATGACCGTAACCGGCGCGCGATAGTCGAGATAGATCATCACCGTGCCGATCAGCGCCGATTCCTCGCGGGTCCAGTTCTGAAAGGGCTTCTCGATGAAGTAGCTCAGCGGCAGGATCAGCCGGCGCCAGTCCCAGAGCCGCAGCACGACATAGGTCGAGGTGATCTCCTCGACATTGCCCCATTCGCCTTCAACCAGCAGCGCATCGTCGATGCGGATCGGCTGGGTGACGGCGAGCTGGATGCCGGCGAAGATGTTCTTCAAGAGCGGCTGCAACGCCAGGCCGGCGACGATGCCAGCGGCGCCGGCAGAAGCCAACAAGCTCACGCCATACTGCCTGACGCCGTCGAAGCTCATCAGCACAGATGCGACCGTCAGGAGCAGGATGACGAGTTCGACCACGCGCCGCAGGATCCGGGTCTGGGTGACGTGCTTGCGCGCCAGCAGATTGTCGTCGGCATCGAGCTTGAAACGACGGAGATAGACGGTGGTCCAGATATGCAGGGCCGTCTTCGCGATCCAGCCGAGCAGGACGATGAAGCCGATCAGGAGAACCTGCTTGAGCAACTCGGCCTGATCCGGCGTCAACGGAGCGACCCGCGCGGCGAAGCCGAGCGCGAGGATGATGATCGCAAACCGTGTCGGGCCATGCGTGCGCGAGACCAGCGAGCGCCAGAACAGGTCCATCCCGCTGACGATCCGCGTCACGATCGCGAAGGCGACGCGATGGACGAAGATGCCAAGCGCGATGGCCAGTGCAAACAGGATGAGGCTGATCAGCCAGTTCGGCAGGAAGCCGAGATAACCACCGATCGCGATGAAAATGTCATGGAGCGTCATGAGCCTCGCGCAGCACGTTGGTTTCGATCACTTCGCAACGCAGCATAACGCGGGAGGTTCGGCGAAAACGTGACCCGATAGGGAAACGCCCCCGAGGAGACCTCGAGGGCGTCGTCCTTCATCCGGAACGGAAGGCTCAGTTCAGCGCGACGCCGGCCGGCCGCTTCTCCTTCACCGCCGCGACCGAGCCCAGCATCAGAGAACCCGGCCCCACGGTGATCGGCACATCCTCGCCATCGACGATCTCGCCCGCGAGGATCGCTTCCGCCAGCGGGTCCTGCACCGACTTCTGGATCACGCGCTTCAGCGGGCGCGCGCCGTAAGCCGGGTCGTAGCCCTTGTCGGCCAGCCACTCGCGCGCCTCCTTCGAGAGCTCGAGCGTGATCTTGCGATCGGTCAGCAGCTTCTGGAGCCGGGCCATCTGGATATCGACGATCGCGTCCATGTCCTTCCGCCTGAGGCGATGGAACAGGATGATGTCGTCGATCCGGTTCAGGAACTCGGGCCGGAAGGCGTGGCGGACCACGCCCATGACCTCGTCGCGAACCGCGTCGCTGTCCTGCCCCTCGGGCTGGTTCACCAGGAACTCCGAACCCAGGTTCGAGGTCATGATGATCAGCACGTTGCGGAAATCGACGGTGCGGCCCTGACCATCGGTCAGGCGGCCGTCATCGAGCACCTGCAGCAGGACGTTGAAGACGTCCGGATGCGCCTTCTCGACCTCGTCGAACAGCACGACCTGATAGGGCCGGCGCCGCACGGCCTCCGTCAGCGCCCCGCCCTCCTCATAGCCGACATAGCCGGGAGGAGCGCCGATGAGGCGAGCGACCGAATGCTTCTCCATGTACTCGGACATGTCGATGCGCACGAGCGCGGTGTCGTCGTCGAACAGGAACGAGGCCAGGGCCTTGGTCAGCTCGGTCTTGCCGACGCCAGTGGGGCCGAGGAACATGAAGGAGCCGATCGGGCGGTTCGGATCCTGCAACCCGGCACGAGCGCGACGGACCGCGGTCGAGACCGCCTCCACCGCTTCGTGCTGCCCGACGACGCGAGCGCCGAGAACCTCCTCCATGCGGAGCAGCTTCTCCTTCTCACCCTCAAGCATCCGGTCGACCGGCACGCCGGTCCAGCGCGAGACGACGGCGGCAACGTGATCGGGCGTCACCGCCTCCTCGACCATGCCGGCGCTGTCACCCTTCTCCTCGATCTCGGCCAGACGCTTCTCAAGCCCAGGGATCTCGCCATAGGCGAGCTCGCCCGCGCGCTGATACTCGCCCTTGCGCTGCGCCTGGGCGAGCTCGTTGCGGGCATTGTCGAGCTTGGTCTTGATCTCCGCGGCGTGACCGAGCTTGTCCTTCTCGGCCTTCCACTTGGTGGTGATCGTGTCGGAGCGCGTCTCCAGATCGGCCAGCTCGGATTCCAGCCGCTTCAGCCGCTCCTTCGAGCCGGCATCGCTCTCCTTCTTGAGCGCCTCCTGCTCGATCTTGAGACGGACGATTTCGCGATCGATCGAATCCAGCTCCTCGGGCTTGGAATCGACCTGCATGCGCAGGCGCGCCCCGGCCTCGTCGACCAGGTCGATCGCCTTGTCCGGCAGGAAGCGATCGGTGATGTAGCGGTTCGACAGGGTCGCAGCCGAGACAAGCGCCGAATCCGTGATGCGGACGCGGTGATGCTGCTCGTATTTCTCCTTGAGGCCGCGCAGGATCGAGATGGTGTCCTCGACCGTGGGTTCCTCGACGAAGACCGGCTGGAAGCGCCGCGCCAAGGCCGCGTCCTTCTCGACATATTTGCGGTACTCGTCGAGCGTGGTCGCGCCGACGCAGTGCAACTCGCCCCGCGCCAGAGCCGGCTTCAGCAGGTTCGACGCATCCATCGCGCCATCGGTCTTGCCGGCGCCAACCAAGGTATGCATCTCGTCGATGAACAGGATGACCCCGCCATCCGAGGACGAGACCTCGGTCAGCACAGCCTTCAGCCGCTCCTCGAACTCGCCGCGATATTTCGCGCCGGCGATCAGCGAGCCCATATCGAGAGCGAGCAATTCCTTGTCCTTCAGGCTCTCGGGCACGTCGCCATTGACGATGCGCAGCGCCAAACCCTCGGCGATGGCGGTCTTGCCGACGCCGGGCTCGCCGATCAGGACGGGATTGTTCTTGGTCCTGCGCGACAGCACCTGGATGGTGCGGCGGATCTCCTCGTCGCGGCCGATGACAGGGTCGAGCTTGCCCTCGCGCGCCGCGGCGGTGAGGTCGCGGGCGTATTTCTTCAGCGCGTCATAGGCCTGCTCGGCCGATGCGGAATCGGCAGTGCGGCCCTTGCGGATCGCCTCGATCGCGGCGTTCAGCGCCTGCGGCGTCACGCCGGCCTTCGACAGCGCCTTGCCGGCCTCGCTGTCCTTCTCGATCGCGAGCGCAAGCAGCAGCCGCTCGACCGTGACGAACGAGTCGCCGGCCTTCTCCGCCGCCTTCTCCGCGGTGTCGAAGACACGCGCCAGACCCGGCGTCAGGTTGAGCCCACCCGAGCCGCCCGAGACCTTCGGGAGCTTGGCCAAAGCCTGATCGACAGACTGCAAGGCAACGCGCGACTGACCGCCGGCCCGGTCGATCAGACCAGCCGCCATGCCTTCGTTATCGTCGAGCAAGGCCTTGAGAAGATGTTCGGGGGTGAACTGCTGGTTCCCCTCGCGCAAGGCGATCGTCTGCGCCGCCTGGAGGAAACCCTTCGCCCGATCCGTATATTTCTCGATATTCATTCAGCTATCTCCGCCCGCAGGCCGCGCCCCGTAGCGACGTGAACCTGCTGCCTTTCGTCAGGATGGAGCGCCCAATGGGCCGCCCCTCGCCCTCCAAGATAGTGTGGCTTTCACGCAACGGAAGAGGTGCGCCCCAGAATTGACCTGGCGCAAGCGGCAGGCACAGATCGGGCATGGCCGGGACCAAGCGACAGCAGGCGATTCGCAAGGCGTTGAGGGCGCTCGCGCCGGGCATCCCGCTCTCGGATGCCGAGGCCGTGGTCACGCTGGCGGAACGGCGCCACATGAAGGAGCTGCCGCCCTCGACCGCGCTCTGGCTGGCGCTCGGCAGCCATGTCCGCCACCTCCATACCGATTACGAGCGCCTGCTGGGCGAGGGCTACGACCGCGACGCGGCCCGCTTCTTCGTTGCTGATGACACCGATGCCGTGCTCGCCGGCTGGGGCTGCCAGCGTTCGGTGAGCGATGGCGAGGACGACGCCTCCGGTTGATCGAAACCGATACAAGATTTGATCTGTCAGGATCGGCCGGCAAGGCTATGGTCCGCGACCTTGCCTGAACGGGACACGACCATGCGCATCGAAACGCTCTACCGCTATCCGGTGAAGGGGCTCTCGCCGGAACGGCTGAAGCGCGCCGCGCTCCCGGCCGGCGGCTATTTCCCCGGCGACCGGCTCTTCGCCATCGAGAACGGCCCTTCCGGCTTCGATGCCGCCGATCCCGTCCACCAGCCCAAGATCAAGTACCTGATGCTGATGCGCAACGAGTCGCTGGCGCGGCTGAAGACCCGCTACGACGACGCCAGCGGCGACCTCGTCATCCATGAGGGCGGGCGGGAGGTACTGCGTGCGCCGACCGCCAGCAACGAGGGCCACGCTGCGATCTCGCGCTTCTTCACCGGCTTCATGCCGGAGGAGCTGCGCGGCGAGCCGAAGCTGCTGACGGCACCTCCGACCTATCGCTTCACCGATTCGCGCTCCGGCTTCGTTTCGATCATCAACCTCGCCAGCGTTGCTGACCTAGAGCAGCGCCTCGGGCAGCCGGTCGATCCCTTGCGCTTCCGCGGCAACCTGATGGTCAGCGGGCTCGCGCCCTGGGCGGAGAACGAGCTCGTCGAGCGCGAACTCACCGGCCCCGGCGGCCTGCGCCTGCAGGTGATCAAGCGGATCGAGCGTTGCGCAGCGACCAATGTCGACCCCGAGACCGGCGCCCGCGACATGCAGATCCCGAAGGCGCTGATGAAGAATTACGGCCATGTCGATTGCGGCATCTATTGCCGCGTCCTCGCCGATGGCGCGCTCGGCGAAGGCGACAGCCTGGCGATCGCGGACGCGCCGGTCGAACTGGGCATCGCCTGATCTCAGAGGCAAAGAAAAAGGGCCCTTTCGGGCCCTTTTCCGTATCCAATCGCGGATGCCGGAGATTACTCGGCAGAGCCTTCCGTCTCCGAACCCAGCGCGTCCATGACCTCGCGCGGCGAGCGGCGGCGGCGGGTGCGCTTGGGCGCAGCCTCAGCACCATCCGCGGCCGGCTCAGCCTGGGCGGCCGCAACCGGCTCGGCGGCAGGCGCCTCGACCGGCTCGGGCGCCGCGACGCGCACGGGGTTGGTCAGGAAGGACGGCAGCGCGGAGGCGACGTCGTCGCCCGCATCGGCCTCGACCTCACGCTCGCGGCGCGGACGACGCTCGCGCTGCGGACGCTCGCTCCGCTCGGGACGCGGCTCGAAGCGGCGCTGTTCGCCCTGAGCCTGCTCGGGAGCAGCCTCGACGGCGCCACCTTCGCTGACCGGGATGTCGGAGCGCGGCGCGTCGGGGCGCGGCGCGTAACCGCCGGGAGCGCCCTGGCCGCCTTCGGTATTGCGGTCGAAGCGACGCTCGCCGCGATCCTGGCGATCGAAGCGGCGCTCGTTGTTATTGTTGTTGCGATCGTTGTTGAAACGCTCGCGGCGGCCCTGGCGGTCGAAACGCTGGCCACCTTGCTGCTGGCCCTCGCCGCCCTCGCCCTCGGCACGCTGGCCGCCGCCATGGCCGTTATAGCCATTGGGGTTGCCATAGCCGTTGGAGCGCATCTCCGGCTGCGGGCCGGTGCCGGGCTGGAAGGTCTGGCCCTCCTCGTCGCCCTCTTCCTCTCCTTCGTCCGCATCTTCGACGAAGGCGCGATTCGGCGGGAAGGAATGGCCGAACTGCTGAGCCATCTGCTCCTGCGCCGCGAGCAGGATGCGATAATAGTGCTCGGCGTACTGGAAGTAGCTCTCGGCAGCAACGGTGTCGCCCGAAGACTGGGCATCACGCGCGAGCTGCAGATATTTCTCCGCGACATGCTGCGCGGTACCGCGAACCTTTACGTCCGGCCCGTTGGATTCGTAGCTACGCTGCAACGGATTCGGAGATTTGCGATTGCCGTTATTGTTGCCGCCGCCGCTATTATTGCGGCCGCGCATACGCCGGTTCTGACCTGGTCTCATTCGCGTCTGTCTCGCGCTTCTGTGCTCAAAGCAACCGTGGTGCCGTCATGCGCGTCGCGAAGCACAGCGGGTTGCAACGCTGTGTCGGGCTAAGGTGACCTGAAGGGGCGATACGCCGTTTCTGGTCTTCACGCGCTCTTTTCCAAAAAGGGGGTTCAACCCCACGAGCCGATCGGCGCCACGCGCCTTCGGGGCTCCATCCGGCTTGTCAGTTGCACCGTCTCGGGAACACGCCCGCAAACAATGCCGAACTCGAGCAAATCCTGTACGATCGGGAAGTGCCCAGAGGCCCGGCTCTGACGCCACCAGCTTCGGCTGGATGCTGCATAGCTGCTTTCGGCTGCTTCTCCAAGCGAAATCGACCAAAAGCCTGTGCATTCTCAAGCGAGCGTGAAGATCAACGCCCGCTCATGCCCTCCAAGATCGTTACGACTGCCACGGAATTCAAGTCCTCCCGCCCGCATCAGCGCGATGACGTCCGGCCCCTGCCCCGCCCCGATCTCGAAGACGACGACGCCGCCCGGCGCCAGCAAGGGCGGCAGCGCGGAGGCGAAGAGGCGATAGGGTCCAAGCCCGTCGGCGCCGCCATCGAGCGCCAGCAGAGGGTCGTGCTCGCGCACCTCCACGGAAAGCGTCGCGATCTCGGCCGAAGGAATATAGGGCGGGTTCGAGACGATGAGGTCGAAGCGTCCGGCCAGGCCCTCCGTCCAGCTCCCCTGCCGGAATGTCGCCCGGCCCTCGACGCCATTGAGAGCGGCATTGCCGGCAGCCGTCCGGCAGGCTTCGTCCGACAGATCGACGCCAAGGCCGCGCGCTTGCGTCAGCTCACTCAGCAGCGCGATCAGCAGGCAGCCCGTACCGGTCCCGAGGTCGAGCAATTCCAGTTTCTCGTTGCGGCGTTCCACCAGGCGGGCGAGCGCCGTCTCGACGATCGTCTCGCTGTCGGGGCGCGGCTCCAGCGTCGCCGGCGACAGGCGGAAGGGCAGCCCCCAGAACTCGCGTTCGCCGAGAATGCGCCAGACCGGCTCTCCGGCGATGCGGCGCGCCGCGAAACCGCCCAACCGGGTGAGCGTTTCGGCCGTCAGGGGCAAATCCGGATCGGCATTCTCGACGCCGAGACTGCCTTCGACCAGCAGACGGGCATCGAGACCCGGACTGACCAAGCCCGCGCGCAGGAGCGCCTGCGCAAGCAGACGCCGCGCCTCCCTGACGGTCGGCGCGGCGCCCTCCCCTTGTGCGTTTCCAGCGAGGCCCGTGCCGGGCTTCGCAATCCCCGAAGCGGCGACTAGTTGCCGTTCATCTTCAGGTCCATGCAGGTCCTCATCTTCTTGTTGATCGAGGCCTTGCTTTCGCGGGTGCCCGCCATCTCGGCCCGGCACGCCTTGCGTGCCTGCGACTGCGTCATCGCGCCCTGCAGCGCGGCCGGCTGACCCGAGGTCATTTTCTTGAACGTGCGTTCCTGAGCCTGCGAAGCGCCGCTCATCGCCAGCGCCATAAGCCCGGTCACCGCTATCGTCGAGAGCATCTTGATCATGAGAGGGTCCCCCCTTCGCTGGTGTTGATGCCGGATGAACGCAGGACGGCGATTTTTGTTTCATCGCGCGGGCCTCACGCCATGCCCTCGGCCGCCAGCAGCTTGGCCTGATGCTCGGCGGTCAGCGCATCGATGATCTCGTCGAGAACGAGGCCCTGCATCATCTCGTCGAGCTTGTAGAGCGTCAGGTTGATGCGGTGGTCGGTGACGCGCCCCTGCGGGAAGTTATAGGTGCGGATGCGCTCGGAGCGATCGCCCGAACCGACCTGCGAGCGCCGATCGGCAGAGCGCTCGGCATCGATGCGCAGGCGCTCCATGTCGAAGAGCTTTGCGCGCAGCAATTCATAGGCCCGCGCCTTGTTCTTGTGCTGGGAGCGCTCGTCCTGAACCAGCACGACGGTGTTGGTCGGGATATGGGTGAGGCGTACCGCCGATTCCGTCTTGTTGACGTGCTGGCCGCCGGCGCCGCCCGAGCGGAGCGTGTCGATGCGGATATCCGAATCGTTGAGGGTGACGTCGACATCGGTCGCGAGCGGCAGCGTCGCGACCGTCGCGGCGGAGGTATGGATGCGCCCGCTCGCCTCGGTATCCGGCACGCGCTGGACGCGGTGGACGCCGGATTCGAACTTGAGCCTGGCATAGACGCCGCGGCCGTTGATCTCGGCGACGACCTCCTTGTAGCCGCCCATCGTCCCCTCGCTCTCGGAGAGGATGTCGACGCTCCAGCCCTTCTGGGCGGCGTGGCGCTGGTACATGCGCAGCAGGTCGCCGGCGAAGAGCGAGGCCTCGTCGCCGCCGGTGCCGGCCCGGATTTCGAGGATGACACCGCGCTCGTCGGCAGCGTCCTTCGGCAGCAGGGCGACGAGGATCTCGCGGGCGCGAGCCTCGATCTCGGCGCGGGCCGCGTCGCGCTCCTCATAAGCAAGGTCGCGGAACTCGGCATCGGTCGCGGGATCGGCGATCAGCGCCTCGGCCTCTTCCAGTGAGACCTGCGCCTGCCGCCAGGAAGCGATGGCCGCAACGACGGGATCGAGTTCCGCCAGCTCCTTCGCCAGCTCGACGGTACGTGCCGCCTCGGTCGCGTGGTTGATCTCGTCGGTCGCCGTGGCATGGCGCGCCACGATGATGTCGAGACGATCCTGGGGAAGCTGGAGGGACATAAGCGAACTCGTAAAACGATAGGGAAAGCGGCAGCGACGGCGAACTTGAGCGTCGCTAGACCGGGACCTTGAACTCGGTCGCAAAGGCCGCGAGTTGCGGGCGCAGATTGGTGGCGCCCTCAGGCGAGGCCAGCATCCAGTCCATGCGCTCGCGCAGCTTCACCGTATCGAGCGCGCGCAGCATCGCCTTGACCGGCCCGATCGACGCAGCCGACATCGAGAAGCCGCGATAGCCCAGGCCGATCAGGGCCATGGTCTCCAGCGGCTTGCCACCCATCTCGCCGCAGACGGTGACGGGGCAACCGGTCTCGGCGGCCGCCTCGATGATGCGCCGGAGCGCCCGGAGCGGACCGACGCCGAGCGGATCGAAGCGATCGGCGACGCGCTTGTTCTCGCGATCGGCGGCGAAGAGGAACTGCATGAGATCGTTGGTGCCGATCGACAGGAAATCGGCTTCGCGCGCGATCTCCGGCAGTTCGAAGAGCAGCGAGGGCACCTCGACCATGACGCCGACCCTGAGGTCGCGCGGCGGCGTCACCCCCTGCTTCTCCAGCATGGCCTGCTCGCGGCGGATGATCATGCGGGCGCGGCGGAACTCCTCGGTGGTCGCGACCATCGGCAGCATGATCTTGAGGTCGCGGCCGGCACCGGCCCGCAGCATCGCACGCACCTGCGCCCTGAGCAGCCGCGGCTTGTCGAGGCCGATGCGGATCGCGCGCCAGCCGAGCGCCGGGTTCTCCTCCTCGACGCGCTCCATATAGGGCAGCACCTTGTCGCCGCCGATATCGAGGGTGCGGAAGGTCACCGGCAATTCCGCCGCTGCCTCCAGCACGGCCGCATAGAGCGCCTGCTGCTCGGCGGTGGTCGGCATGTGCTGCGCCACCATGAACTGCAACTCGGTGCGGAACAGGCCGATGCCTGAGGCGGCCGTCGCCTCGATATTCGGCATGTCGACGATCAGGCCGGCATTGATCTGCAGGGTGATGCCGACCCCGTCGCGCGTGACGGCCGGGAGCTCCTTGAGCTTCTGGTACTGCTTCTGCTTGCGGGCGCGCAGCCGCGCCTTGTCCTTGTAGGCGTTCTCGACATCGGGCTGCGGGCGGATCTGCACCTCGCCGGCCTGGCCATCGACGATGATGGCATCGCCGGCCTCGACCAGCGCGGTCGCGTTGACGACCTCGCCGACGGCGGGGATGCCGAGCGCGCGGGCGACGATGGCGATGTGGCTGGTCGGCCCGCCCTCCTCCAATACGAGGCCGCGCAGATGGGCGCGGTCATAGTCGAGCAGCGCCGCCGGCCCCATCGAGCGGGCGACGAGGATGGCGTTCTCCGGCAGGTTCTCGCGAGCGACGCCGTTCGCCTTGCCGACCAGGGTGCGCAGCAGGCGGTTGGCGAGATCGTCGAGATCATGCAGCCGCTCGCGGAGATAGGGGTCGGTCTGGCGCAGCATCTTGGCGCGCGTGTCGGACTGGACGCGCTCGACCGCTGCCTCGGCGGTGAGGCCGGTCATCACGACCTCGCGCATGCGGCGCAGCCAGCCCTGGTCATGGGCGAACATGCGGAAGGTCTCGAGCACGTCGCGATGCTCGCCGGTATGGGCGACGTCGCCGCGCTCGACGAGTTCGTCGATCGAGGCGCGCATCTCGCCGATCGCGGCTTCGAGCCGGCCGACCTCGGCCGCGGGGTTCTCGGCGATGAGATTGGTGATCGCGACGCGCGGCTCATGCAGCACGACGTGGCCGAGGCCGACGCCATCGGCCAAAGCCACGCCGACGCCGTGAATCGGCCGGTCGAGGCCGATCGAGGCGCCTGGCGCCGCCAGCGACTTGAGGCCGCCGGCCGCGATCATCTCCGCCATCAGCATGGCGGTGGTCTGGAGCGTCTCGATCTCGTCTTCGGAATAGAGCCGCGTCGCCCGGTTCTGGATGACGAGCACGCCCATCACGGCGCCGCCGCGCAGGATCGGCACGCCGAGGAAGGAGCGGTAGACCTCTTCGCCCGTTTCCGGACGGTAGGAGAAGGAGGGATGCGCCTGCGCGTCAGACAGCGCCAGCGGCTCGGCCTCGCTCGCGATCAGGCCAACGAGGCCTTCGCCCGCCCGCATGGTGGTGAGGTGGACCGCCTCGCGGTTGAGACCTTCGGTAGCGTAGAGTTCGAGCGAGCCGTCCTCGCGCAGGACGTAGACGGAACAGACCTCGGCGACGAGATTGCCGGCGATCAGGACGACGAGCCGGTCGAGCCGCTCCTGCGGGCTGATCGACGCCGCCATGACCTCGCGGAGACGGCGCAACAGAACGCCCGGTCCTCCGAGAGCGCCTCGCATCGATCTCAGCCCTCCGCCCGCCTCCTCAGCCATCGACGATACGATGCCTGTCCAGACCTGAGTCGCCCACTCCGATCCTGCTGCCTTCTAGCGACGAAAGACCTTATTCGGCAAGGGCCGCGAACGGGGCACGCAGCATCCCCCCAAGATTTCGGTGGTTTCCCTGACCCAAGAGCCAAGTCTCAAGGTCGCACCAGGGCGAGATGAGAAGCTCCCGCAGCGCCGCGCTTTCCGCGCGATCCTGCCGACATCTTCCGTACACCGGCATCGGGAGGCGGCGATGACGCGGCCGATGCCTCGGCCCGTCCCGCCCGCCGCGCGCCGGAACGCGGCTCACTGCGCGTCCCGCCGACGGCCAATGCCTCGGCGGCGGAGTTCTCCCCCGACAACGCCAGCAGATATTGCCGCGTCCACCAGTCGATATCGGTCGCCGCGATGACGGCATAGAGCCTCTCGAAGCGGCGGATGCGCTCGGATTTCGGCATGGCGAGCGCGGTGCGGATCGCTTCCGCCACCTCATGGGAATCGAAGGGGTTGACGATCAGCGCCTCACTCATCTGCTGGGCTGCGCCGGCAAACCGCGAAAGCACGAGCACGCCGGGATCGGCTGGGTCCTGCGCCGCGACATACTCCTTGGCGACGAGGTTCATGCCGTCACGCATCGGCGTGACCAGCCCGACCTGGGCACGGCGGTAGAAGCCGGCCAGCGCCTTGCGCGAATAGGCCTTCTTGACCACGCGGATCGGCGTCCAGTCGAATTCGCCGAGCTGGGCGTTGAGGCGGCCGGCGACCTCGTCGGACTGGCGGTCGAGCTCGGCATATTCGGGCACGTCGCTGCGCGAGGGAGGCGCGATCTGCAGCAGGCTGACCCGTCCGCGATCCTCGGGATGATTGCGCAGGAACTCGCCGAAGGCTTCAAGGCGCTGCACGATGCCCTTGGAGTAGTCGAGCCGGTCGACGCCGATGACGAGCTTGCGCTCGCCGAGCGATTCCCGCGTCGCCCTGAGCGGCGTCGCCGCCTTGCGAACAGAGGCGGCGGCAAGCTTGCGGAAGCCCTCGACATCGATGCCGATCGGGAAGGCCTGCACCGCCGTCTCGCGCGGTCCGAGCCGCACACGCCTGCCATCCGTACGGGCGCCGCAGAGGGAGACGAGCCCGCCGATCAGGTTGCGGGCGTCGACCTCGGTCTGCATCCCGACGAGATCATAGGCGGCCATGGTGCGGATCAGCGTCGCGCTGAAGGGCAAGGCGTCGATGACTTCCGCCGCCGGCCAGGGAATGTGATGGAAATAGCCGATGCGATTGGTCACCCCGCGCCGGCGCAGTTCCGCGGCCAGCGGGATCAGGTGATAATCGTGAATCCAGATGAGATCGTCGGGCTTGATCAGGCCGGCAAGGGCCCGGGCGAAGCGGCGGTTGACGCCGAGATAGCCCATGTAGTCGCTGCGCTGGAACTCGGTGAGGCCGAGCCGATAATGCATCAGCGGCCAGAGCGCGCGGTTCGAGAAGCCGAGATAGTAGCTCTGGCGCTCGGCCTCGCTCAGATCGGTCACGGCATAGGTGACATTGCCGCGCTCGACCTGCCGGACCTGCGTCGAGGCGCTCTCGCTGACAGTGCCGCTCCAGCCGAACCAGAGGCCGCCGCGCTGCTCCAGCGCCTCGCGCAAGGCGACCGCCAGCCCCCCCGCCATCACCTTCTCATGGCGATCGGGAATCGTGACGCGGTTGGAAACGACGACAAGACGCATAGGCTTTGCATTCTCCGGCAGGGCCGCCCGCATTTCGCCATCGGCGGCAGGAACAGAACGCTTCCGAAAGCGTAATGTTTCCGTGGTGCAGACGCGGTCACATGGCAGCCCTGTGGCAGCCGTGCGGTGAAATCGCGACTGCCATGGTAGGCTTTCGACAGATCGAGGCAACCCCTCGAACCCGATTTTCGACGAGGCCATCGCCAAGCGATAAATCAGAAAAGGATATCATTGGCCGGACGGCCGCTCTTCTGCCGCCTTCTCTGCCCAGATACGAGATGATGACGACCCTGACCGAACCCGATATTGCCGCAAGGCCCGACGAGATCGCTGCCTCCAATCGCGAGATCGCTCTGTTCCTCGATTTCGACGGCACGCTCGTGGAAATCGCGCCCTCCCCGGAGGACGTGAATCTCGACCGGCGCGTGGCGCCGGCGCTGACGATGCTGCGTGCGCAGCTCGGCGGCGCGCTGGCGCTGGTCTCCGGCCGGCCGATCGCTTTCCTCGACGGCGTCCTGGCCCCGCATCGCTTCGACATCGCCGGGCTGCACGGCGCCCAGATTCGCGCCGACGACGAGATCCGCTCACAGGCCAATACGCATGAGGGCATGCGCGCGGCGCTGCGCGATCTCGTCCGCTTCGCCAACAGTCATGTCGGCATCATCGTCGAGGACAAGCGCATTTCGGTCGCGCTGCACTGGCGCCTGGCACCGTCTCTGGAAGACGAGGCGCTGGCCCTGATGCGCAGCATCGCCGCGCGGATGGGGCCGGGCATGCGCCTGCAGGAGGGCAAGGCCGTCGCGGAACTGGTCCCGGCCAGCGCCAGCAAGGGCAGCGCCATCGCCTGGCTGATGGCGACCCCGACCTATGCCGGTCGCATCCCGGTCTTCATCGGCGACGACATCACCGACGAGGACGGGTTCGAGGCGGTCAATGCGATGGGCGGCGTCTCCGTCCGCATCGGCGCCGATCGCGAGAGCCATGCCACCTGCCGGCTGGCTTCGCCCACCGTACTCAGGCACATCCTTCTCGAAGCCGCCGAAGGCGGCCACCTTTCCGCTTCCAGCTTCAAGCAGGACTGACCGACCATGACCGTTACGACCTCGACCGCGGGGCATCACTCCGCCTCGCTCGATCTCGGCGTGATCGGCAATTGCTCGATCGCCGCTCTCGTCGACCGCCGCGCCCGCATCGTCTGGGGCTGCTTTCCGCGCTTCGACCGCGACCCCGTCTTCTGCTCGCTGATCGACAACCAGGCCGAGGACGGCGATGCCGAGCCCGAAAAGGGCGTCTTCGCCATCGAGCTCGTCGGCATGACGCGCTGCGAGCAGAGCTATCTCGACAACACCGCGATCCTATCCTCCGTGCTCTCGGACGATCAGGGCAACGCCATCGAGATCCTCGATTTCGCGCCGCGCTTCGTGCGTTACGAGCGCTTTTTCCGGCCACCGCAGCTCGTGCGGCGGGTCCGGCGCGTCTCGGGGCGGCCGCGCATCCGCGTGCTGGTCAGGCCCAGCCTCGGCATCGGCGAGGCACCCGACGAGATCACGCGCGGCTCCAACCATGTCCGCTTCGTCGGCGCCGACCAGACGATCCGCCTGACCACCAATGCGCCGCTCTCCTATGTCGTGGAAGGCACGCCCTTCGCCGTCGACCAGGCCTATTCCTTCTTCATCGGCTCGGACGAGGCCCTGCGCGCCGAGATCGAGACGACCTCGCGCGAATTCCTCGACAAGACCACAGACTACTGGCGCGACTGGGTGCGCTCGCTCTCGATCCCCTTCGAGTATCAGAAGGAGGTAATCCGGGCCGCGATCACGCTGAAGCTCTGCGCCTTCGAGGAGACCGGGGCGATCGTGGCAGCCTTGACGACCTCGATCCCCGAGGCGCCCGGAACGCAGCGTAACTGGGACTATCGCTATTGCTGGCTGCGCGACGCCTATTTCGTCGTGCATGCGCTGAACCGGCTCGGCACGACGCGGACGATGGAGGACTATCTCGGCTTCATCACCAATATCGTCGACACCTTCACCGAAAGCGGGGCCGAGCACCTGCCACCGCTCTATCCGATCACACGCGGCGGCACGCTGGACGAGTTCGAGGCCAGCAACCTCTCAGGCTATCGCGGGCACAGGCCGGTGCGGTTCGGCAACGGCGCGGCGACACAGATCCAGAACGATGGCTACGGAGCCGTGGTGCTGGCCGCCACGCATTCCTTCTTCGATCGCCGTCTGATCCAGCCGGGCAAGGAGACGCTGTTCGGCCAGCTCGAACGCATGGGCGAGCTCGCCATCGCGGTCTTCGACAAGCCAGATGCCGGTCCCTGGGAGCTGCGCGAGAAGGAAGCCGTGCATTCCTTCTCAAGCGTGATGTGCTGGGCCGCCTGCGACCGGCTCGCCCGCATCGCCGGCACGCTCGGCCGTGCCGACCGCAAGGATTACTGGAAGGGCGAGGCCAAGCGGCTGAAGAACACCATCGCCGAGCAGATCTGGAATGAGGCCAAGGGTCATTTCGTCTCGACCTTCGGCGGCGAGGATCTCGACGCGACGCTGCTGCTCCTGGCCGAACTCGGCTTCGTCAAGGCCGACGATGCCCGCTTCGTCGCCACCGTCGAGGCGATCGGCCGCGATCTCAAGCGCGGCGACCTCCTGCTGCGTTACGCCACGCAGGACGATTTCGGCTACATGCATACCGGCTTCCTGATCTGCGCCTTCTGGTATGTCGATGCGCTGAATGCGATCGGACGCAGCGAGGAGGCGAAGGAACTGTTCGGGCGCATCCTGCAGCGCCGCAACAGCTTCGGCCTGCTCTCGGAGGATGCCGACCTCAAGACCGGCGAGCTCTGGGGCAATTTCCCGCAGACCTATTCGCATGTCGGCCTGATCAACTGCGCGATGCGCCTGAGCCGCGACTGGGAAGAGGCGTTCTGAGGCCGTCGACTTCGGTCGCCTCTCCTCCGGGCTCGCGGTCTCTCAGCGCGGCGCGCCGAAGCGGAAGGCGACCGGAATCACCCCGTAGACCATCGCCAGCACCATGGGCGGTACGGCCAGCGCCGTGACGCCAAGAACAGGCCAGCCCGCGGTGAACGGCGCCAGCGCGGCCAGTACGAGATTGATGGCGGCATAGGCGCCCAAGGTCGCGACGACCAGAAAGCGCAGACGCGACGCCAGGCGCGACAGAAAAGGCAGAGCCATCGGGCTTCTCCGTATAACGAAACGTTTCGTTTCTATTAGTTGATCTAAACGGACCGTTTCGTTATGTCAAGATGCGAGGGGATGAGCTGACAGGATCAGAGGGACATGGAGACGAAGCCGAAGCGCCGCGCCTCGATCGGCGCCCGCCGCAGCCCGGAGACCGAGGCAGCCGTAAAGGCGGCGGCGCGCGAACTGCTGGCCGAGAAGGGCTATGCAGGTTTCTCAATCGAGGAGGTCGCGCGGCGCGCCGGCGCGGGTAAGCCAACGATTTATCGTTGGTGGCCGAACAAGGCCGAGCTCTTCATCGCGATCTACGGTGTCGAGAAGGATGCGGCCATCCCTCTCCCGGACGAAGGCTCGCTGCGCGCGGACCTGCTACGCTACACGAAAGACCTCTGGCGCTTCTGGCGCGAGGATGCGGCGGGGCGCGTTTTCCGCGGCTTGATCGCCGAGGCGCAGACCAGCGAGGATGCGCTCGCCGCCTTGCGCTTCAAGTTCATGCCGGAGCGGCTGGCATCACCGCGCCGGATGTTCGTGCGCGCCGCCGAGCGCGGCGAGTTTTCACCCGAAGAGATCGACGATCGCCTGGAACTCTGGGTCGGCTTCAACTGGCTGCATGTGCTGACCGACCGGCTGAGCGAGGACGAACCTTCGCTCAGCCGCAAGATCGACCTGCTCTGCCGCTGACGGCGTTCACTCCACCTTCGCTGCCGCGCGCATCACGGCGAGCGCCAGAACCTGCGCGGCCGGGACGATGCTTTCGACCTCCAGGAACTCGTCCGGCGTGTGGGCCATGCCGCCGATCGGGCCGACGCTGCACAGCGTCGGAGTGCCCTGCGCGGCGGTGAAGCCGGAATCGGCACAGCCGCCGGTGAATTCCGCGGTGACGCCGATGCCAAAGCTGGCCGCCGCGTCGCGATAGGTGTCGTAGAGCGCGGCGGATTCCGAGGAGCGCTCCAGCGGCAGGAACTCGCCCTTGATCGAGAGCACGGCGCTGGTGCCGGCAACTTCCGGCGCCTCGATGATCGCCTTGATCTTGCCGACCATCTCGTCGCGCTGGGCGGCGGTGACATAGCGCAGGTCGATCTCGCACCAAGCGCTGGGCGCGATGGTGTTGACCGTCTGGCCGCCGCCGATCAGGCCGACATTGACGGTGATGCCCTTCTCCAGATCGGTAAGCCCCTGCAACTTCGGGATCTTGTGGCCGAGATCGACGATGGCCGAGGCGCCCTTCTCGTAATTCGCGCCGGAATGGGCCGGCTTGCCGGTGAATTCGGCCCGCATGAAGACGCCACCCTTGCGGCCGCTGGTGACCGACTGCCTGTGGTCCTTCGCGAAATCGGTGCCGGCCGGCAGGCGGCTCGGCTCGGCATTGAAGACGCAGCGCGATTCGCGGGCGGCAGCCTCGATGACCGGGCGAGAGGACGGCGAGCCGATCTCCTCGTCGCTGGTCGTCAGCATCAGGAGCGGCGCGGCCAGGCCGCCGCATTCGGCGAAGGCTGCGGCGACGAAGGCCGAGATCATCACGCCCGCCTTCATGTCGGCGACGCCCGGGCCATAGGCGCGGCCACCCTTGATGGTGAACGGCCGGCGGGTCGGCTCGCCCTGCGGGAAGACCGTGTCGCGATGGCCGAGCAGCATGACCGGGCGCTGGTCGTTGGCCGTGGGGTTGGGCAGGCGCGCGCGGACAGCGTCGCCGAAGCGGCTGTCCGGCACGATCTCAACCTCGAGCCCGTTCGCCCGATGGAAGCGCGCAACGACATCGCCGGCGCGGTCGACGCCGGCCTTGTCGTAGGAGCCCGAGTCGGTGTCGACCAGTTCGCGCAGCAGCGCGACCATGCCTTCCTTGCGGCTCGCCAGCCACTCGGTGACCTTCTTCTCCTCGGGGGTCAGGGCGCTCATCGTTTCACTCGCATTCGTTCCGGATGGGACAATGCGGGCGAGATTAGCGCCATTGCCGCGAGCGGCAATGGCAGAGGGCAGAGGCCATACCATTCATGCCGCGCATGGCCGGTCCCGCGCCTATTTCGGCGCGGCCATACGGCGGATCAGCGCATCGCGGGCGTTGCGGGCCGCATCGCGGATGGCTTCATCGGATGGCGCGCGCGCCGGCTGTTCCAGCGCCTTGGCGTAATAGCCGAGCGCGAGCTGGTCCGAGGCGATCCCGGCATAGAGATCGCCCAAACGCTTATTGGCCTGGAGCGAGGCTTCGGGCCGTGCCATTGCCGCCTCGAAGGCACCGATCGCTCCCGGCACGTCACCCAGCTTTGCCTTGAGCTCCGCCCTCGCGAGCAAAAGGCGTGGGTCGCCCGCCTTCACACCGATCGCCGTCTCGATGTCGGCGAGCGCGGCAGTCGCATCGCCCTGCCCGATCCGGGCATCGCTGCGCAGCAGCAGGGCCTCGGCATCGTTCGGCGCTGCCGCGAGCCGGGCCGTCGCATCCTCCGCCGCCTCAGGAAAGCGCCCGAGGCCGAGCCTCGCCTTTGCACGCAGCAGCAGCATGTCCGCTTCCGGCGAGGGGGCTGCGAGCGCGGCGGCGGCGAAGCGCTCCGCTGCGGCCGCATCACCCGTCGCGAGGTTGATCCGGGCGGCGAGCGCCTGCCAGCGCGGCTCGTTCGGCTCGATCCGCAGCGCCATCGCGATATCGGTCAGGGCAGCCGGGTTGTCGGAGCGCAGGTTCAACTTGGCCCGTTCGGCATAGGCCTGCGCCCGGTCCGGCGCCCGTTTGATGACCTCGGCGAAATCGCCGCGGGCCGCATTGACCCGGTTCAATTGCACGCGGGCGATACCGCGCCAGAGGAAGAGATCGGCGACATGGCCCGGCGTCAAGCCGGAGGTGCGGGCCCGGAAGGGAATGGGAGCGGCATCGTCGATGACCTTACTCAGATCCGATTCCGCCTCGAGCGCATCGCCCAGGCGGGCAGCGGCAAGGCCACGGACAGCCTGCGCCGCGATGTTGAAGCGGTTGTCGGTGAGCGCTGCCGCAGCCAGTTCGCGGGCTGCCGCCACGTCGCCCCGTGCCAGCGCGACACGCGCCCGCAGAGCCTGCTCGGCATAGGCGCCGGGCAGTCGGTTGGTCCGCCAGTTGTCGAGCACGGAAACCGCCTCGTCGAACGCTCCGGTCTCGATCAGCGCGACGACAAGATCGTCCTCACCCAGTTGCCCGGTGACCTCCGTCGGCAATTGCGCCCTCTCGCGCAGATCCTCCAGCGCCTGAGCGGGCTTGCCGGCCATCAGGAAGGCGCTTGCGCGGTCCGCGCGATAGAAGCGCGCCTGCGGGTCGCTTGCGACGAGTTCGCTGAGATCGGCGACCGCCGCCTCGTAGTTGCCGCGGCCCAGGGAGACGGATGCGCGCGCCAGCATGGCCTGCGCCCACATCTCCTTGTCCGCCCCCGAGCGCCGCACGACGCTATCGGCATCGCCCCAGGCCCGGTCGAAAGGCGTCAGGTCCTTGCCGTAGCGATAATCCCGCATATGCGCATAGGCGCGGGCCAGGGTGGCCGGGAGATATTCGGGCGCCGCCGCCACGGCCAGATCGTAATCGCCCATCTGACTGTCGAAGGGCCGGACCTTGGCGCGCTCGATCAGCCGGCCGGCCTTGTCCTGCGGCGTGGCAGCCGTTTCGACGAGGCGGTCGCAGCTCTGCATGCGCAAGGGATCGTCGCGCGTGGCGCAGCGCTTCTTCAATTCGGCCTCGTCGAGATCGGCGACGACGATCGGCTTCGGCTTGTCGAACTCGGCCACGCGCGCCGCGTGGCGCTCCCGCGAGGCGATATCATAGGCCATCTTGGCGTCGGTCCGCGCCGCGGAGCGAGCGAGGATGGCGCGAGCGCCGGGCTGATCGCCCGCAGCCAGCAGAATCTCCGCCTTCAGTTCATGGGCGTCGAACAGGCCGGGATCGAGCTCGATTGCCTTGTCGGCATCGGCGGTCGCGGCAGCGACATCCTTCATCGCGAGCTTCACCGCTCCGCGCGTCGCATAGGCGCGGCCAAAGCGCGGCTGCGCCTCGGCGACCACCTCGGCATCGACGAGCGCCTCCGGCCATTCGCGGCGGGCCAGTCGGGCTCGGGCGCGGATTTCGATCAGGTCGACCTGCTTCGGGAAGGCGACAAGCCCTTCGCTCGCTTCCTTCGCGGCGGCTTCGAACATGCCGAGATAGTACAGGCTGCGGGCGCGGGTGATGAAGGTTTCCGAGGTGCGGAAGCCGCCTTCGCGCCCCTTGTCGATCTGCGCGACCGCGTCGGTATAGCGGCCGGTGGCATAAGCGAGCAGACCGAGAAGATAGTCGCTGCGCGGGTGCTGCTTCTGCCAGAACAGGCCCTTGCGCAAATCCTCGCCCGCGCCAGCGAAATCGTATTGCAGCAGCCTGAGATAACCGCGATTGGCGTGATTGTCCGGATCGAACGGGTCGTTCTCGATCGCGGCGGTGAAATCCGCCATGGCGCCATCACGGTTGCCGAGAGTGAAGCGGACGCGGCCGCGATCCCGGTAGAGCGCCGCGAATTTCGGCGCGATGACCAGCGCCTCCGTGTAGTCCTTCTCCGCCTCGGCGGGACGGCCGAGCGCGAGCTGGGTATGGCCGCGCGCGACATGGGCCATCGCCTTGACCTTGCGGTCCGGGCGCCCCTTCAGCAGGGCGTTGCAGGCCGCGAGCCCCTTCTCGGTGCGATCATCCTTGCAGAGCGCGACATTACCCGCCTTCTGCGCGAAGGCCGGCCGCGTACCGACAGCGCAGAGCAGCGACAGTGCGAAGACAAGGAACGCTATCCGCCAGAGCGAGCAAGGCATGCCGACCTCCCTGACAACCACGTTCCGATTACGGAATGACGTTTGGAGAGGCTAACATGCTGCAGGGACGGCGTCATGCCATCCCCCGAATGAACGATCCGAAGACGGGAAGCGTTCAGGCGATGCCGGCAGTCGAGGCGAGGACATAGGTCAGCGTCCCGATCGCCATCGGCACGAGCGGGTTGACCTTGGAGCGATAGGTCACGAGTGCGGTCGCCACCGTGATCGCATAGCCGATGAGGCCGGCACCGGCGGCGAGCGTCGCGACCACGCCGCTCGCCAGCATCAGGCCGAGCGCGATCGGCACCAGCGCCAGCGTGAGGACCCTGACCAGGCGGCTGCCGCCGAAGCGCCGTAAGCCGCGGCTGGAGGCAAGCGCCAGCAGGCAGGACGGCAGAAGGAGCGCCGCCGTCGCGACCAGCAAGCCGGCCGTACCCGCGACATGCCAGCCGATGATGCTGCCGAGCATGATGTTGGGGCCGGGCGCCGTCTGCGCGATGGCGAAGAGCCGGGCGAAGGTCGGCGCATCCATCCAGCCGAGAATCTCGACGACCTGGCGGTGAATCTCCGGCACGACGGCATTGGCACCGCCGATCGCCATCAGCGAGATCGTGCCGAAGGTGACAATGAGTTGGAAAAAGACGCCGCGCTCCATCAGATCCGCCGCGCTCCGAGCGTCGCTGCCACAAGGCCGAGCGGCACGAGAACCAGCAGGGTCGGCAGCATCGGCAGCCGCAGCAGGCCGACCGCAACGAAGGCAGCCGCGGCCATGACCCAAGCCCAGCGCGCGAGGCCGGCCTTCGTCAGAAGCCGCAGCGCTGTGCCGAGAATGAGCCCGGCAGCGCTGGCGGCGGCGCCGGTCAAGGCGATCTGCGCCAGCGGGTGGCCGGATACCGCGTCATAGCCATTCGCGAGTGCGACGAGGCAAAGCAGCGGCATCGCCATCAGCGCGAAGACGCAGGTCAGGGCGCCGACCCCGCCGCGGAAGCGATCGCCCAGCATCACGGCAGCGTTGACGGTATTGGCGCCGGGCAGCGCCTGGCAGATGCCCATCAATTCGGCATAGCCGCGATCGTCGAGCCAGTTGCGCTCGGCGACGATGATATGGCGCGCAACCGGCCCGACGCCGCCGAAGCCCATCAGGCCGATCTTGAGGAACCCGGTGAACAGGTCCGGCAGGCTTGGCCGCGGGGCTTCCGATGCGGTCTCCAGGCTCGACATCCGGGGCGGCTAACGGCGCGATTCCATCGCCATGCGCAGCGCAAAGCCGGCGAGCACCGTGCCCATCAGCCAGCGCTGGACCAGCGACCAGAACGGCCGCGTCCTGAGGAACAGCGCGATGCTGCCGGCAGCCGTCGCGATCAGGGCGTTGACGCTGCCGCTGATCGCGATCTGGACGAAGCCGAGCACGACCGACTGGCTGAGCACATGGCCGGCGGCGGGATCGATGAATTGCGGCAGCAGCGCGAGATAGAACATCGCGATCTTCGGATTGAGCAGGCTGGTCAGGAAGCCCATGGCGAAGAGCTTGCGCGGCCCGTCATGGGGCAGATCGCGGACATGGAAGGGCGAGCGCCCGCCCGGCCGCACCGCCTGCCAGGCGAGCCAGAGCAGATAGGCCGCGCCGCCGAGCCGGAGCGCGTCATAGGCATAGGGCACGGCGAAGAGCAGCGCCGTGATGCCGAAGGCGGCGCAGAACATGTAGACGAAGAAGCCGAGGATCACGCCGCCAAGCGAGATGAGGCCGGCGCCCCTGCCCTGCGCGATCGAGCGCGAGATCAGGTAAATCATGTTGGGGCCGGGCGTCAGCACCATGCCGAGCGCGATCAGCGAGAAGGTGATGAGGGTCGTCGTCTCGGGCATGAGAAGCGCTCCGGCGGAACTCAGCGCTTGGACCATGGATCGCGGTAGCCGGCAATCGGCTGCGCCATGGGAGCGGCCATGCAAGCCCCGCTACCCCGGAACCCCTCATCCGCCGCAACGGAACCCACCGGTCTGCCGGTGGTTGTCGCCTGCAAGCGCATCGGGGGGAAACATGACGCTGTTCAGCCGGCTGCTCTACACCATCATCTCCTTCGCGCTGCTCGGCGCCTCGATCGTGCTGATCGGCGTCGCGGTCTGGCGTACGTCGCAGGGCTTCTGGACCGGCGAGGGCGCGCTCGACACGATGCTCGACGGGATCGGCCTCGTGATCATCGCGGTCGCGGTCGCCGATGTCGGCAAGTTCCTGTTCGAGGAGGAGGTCGTCGCCGATCGCGAGATGCGCCGCCCGGCCGAAGCGCGGGGCTCGCTGACCAAGTTCATGTCGATCATGATCGTGGCGCTTTCGCTGGAATCGCTGGTGCTGATCGCCAAGACCTCGCGCGAGACGATGGGCGATGTCGTCTATCCCGGCCTGCTGATGCTGCTCGCCGTACTGGCGCTCGTCGGGCTCGGGTTGTTCCAGAAACTCAGCCAGCACGCGACGGCTGCGGTGCCGCCGGATAAGGATGAGGATGAGAACGACGAAGCCGAGAAACGACCGCTTGCGATCGGCAAACCGTCCACACGTTCCAGACGTCGCCCGGCTGCGCCAGCCGCTGATCCTGCCTAGCGCGGCTCGTCGACCAGGAACAGGTCGGTATCATCCGGCTTCACGCCTGCCGCCGTGAGCATGGCGTGTATCTGGCCGCGGTGATGGGTCTGGTGGTTGAAGAAATGCGCGATCACAAAGCCGCGCGGCCTGCCCATCTCGCGGCCGGCCGCGCCCGAGTACCAGATCAGCGTGCCTCGCAGCCAATCGGCCGTGACCTTGTCCGCCCAGTCGAGAATGAACTGGTCGCGCTGGCGCCGCCGCGCGCAGAACTGCTCCCAGCCCGCGAAATAAACAGCCGAGTCGCGCCCACCCACGGAAGGCTTCTCGCTGCCGGCAAGACGGCTGAGCCAGGTCTCGTCACCCCAGAGAACATGGTTGAAGGTGCCGTGAATCGACTTGAAGAAGGCGCCGCGATCGAGCTTGCGCGCTTCGTCGGTCAAGCCGTCCGCAGCCGCCATCAGACTGCGGTTCTGCCAGGCATTGTAGCGGGCCATGGTCTGGACGAAAGCGGGATCGACCATGGCGGCCTCCTCGTCAGATGACGTTGGCCTCCTTGAGCGGCCGGCCCGCAACGATGCGCTCGTGGCCGAGATCGGCAAGGTCGAGCGAGCGATAGCGGCCATGCGCGATATGCTCGGCGAGCCCGCGCCCGACCGCCGGCGCCTGCTGCAGGCCGTGGCCGGAGAAGCCGTTGGCGAGATAGAGATTGGGGAGGCCGACCGCCGGGCCGATGATGGCGTTATGGTCGAGCCCGCACATGTCGTAGGGGCCAGCCCAGGCGCGGCCGGGCTTGATCTGCTCGAAGGCCGGGATACGGGTCGCAAGCGAAGGCCAGACCACCTCCTCGAAGAAGCCCCAGTCGACATCCTCGGCGGCAGGATCGGTCTCGATCCATTCGACATCCTGCTCCGGCGTCAGGGGCGAGCAGCTGCCGATGAAGAGTTGGCCTTCCGCCGTACGCTTGCCCTCCTGCCGGCACCAGGCGCCGGTCGTGTCGATCAGGAGCGGGCAGCCGTCGACATCGCCCTTGCAGGTGAAGGAGAAGACATAGCGCTTCATCGACTTCACGGGGATCGCGATACCGGCAGTCGCGGCGAGCTTCGCACCATGGGTGCCGCTGGCATTGACCACGGCACCGCAGGCGATGCGGCTGCCATCCGCGAGCTCAACCGCGGTGACGCGGCCACCTTCGGTGACATAGCCGGCGACCTCGCCCTGTCGGTATTCGACGCCGAGGCTGCGCGCCTTCTTGCGGAAGGCCTGAAGCAGTGCCCAGCCGTCGAACCAGCCTTCGCCACTGACACCGAAGGTGCCGCAGACGAGATCCTCGGTGTTGAGCCAGGGGAAGCGCTGCTTCAGCGTGGCCGGATCGTAGAGAGCGATATCGGCGCCCTCGGCGGCCTGGAGCTTCTGGTTGGCTTCGAGGATCGGCGCGCCGGCATCACTGGCGAGATAGAGATAGCCGCCTTCGTGCAGGTCGATCGCGGGAACCTCGCCATCGACCGCGAGATGCTGGCCGATATTGCGCAGGAAATCGACGCCGAAGAGCGAGATGCGGATGTTCACCGCGCTGGAGAATTGCTGGCGGATCGAGGCGGCCGAGAGCGCAGATGCCGAGAAGCGGTAGGTCGGATCCTTCTCGATCACCACGACCTTGCCCGTGAAGCCGGGATCGGCGGCGAGATGATAGGCGACGGAGGAGCCGATCGCGGCACCCCCACAGATCACGACATCGGCGCTTTCGGAGACGGGCGGCATGGCAGGCCTCGCGCAGCCGGCTTCTCTGGGAAAAGCCGGGTTGGTGAATTTCGCGCATGAATGAACGAGCGCGGGGCGCTTGTCGAGTGTCGACTTAATTCGCCGGCGCGCATTCCCCGAGCAGCCAGTCGCGGAAGGCGATCACGGTCGGCAGATTGGCCTTCTCCTCCGGATAGACGAGATAGTAGCCCTCCTTGCCGGTCACCGGCCGGTCGATCGGGATGACCAGCGAACCCGAGCGCAATTCCTCCTCGACCAGGAAACGCGGCACGATCGCGAGGCCGAGGCCCGCGACCGCCGCCTGTGCGATCATGGCGAACTGCTCGAAACGCGGCCCCATCAAGGCCCGCTCCGGCGCCAGTCCCTGCTGCTCCAGCCAGTTCGCCCAGGCACGCGGGCGCGTCGATTGCTGCAGCAAGGGCGCGCGCAGCATGTCGGCCGCCTCGGCGATGCCGACGCGCGCCAGCAGCGAGGGCGCGGCGACGGGCACGACCTCCTCCCCCATCAGGCGGTGGAGCCGCGCACCCGGCCAGTTCTCCGCACCGAAATGCACGGCGGCATCGACCGGCTCGCGGGCGAAATCGAAGGGCACCAGCCGCGTGGTGAAGTTGATGGTGATGCCGGGATGCGCCTCGGTGAAGCGCGGCAGGCGCGGGATCAGCCAGCGCGTGCCGAAGGTCGGCAAGGTCGCGAGGTTGAGCACGCCGGCTGCACCACGAAAGGCCATGGCGGAGACGGTCGCCGCCGCGAGACGGGAGAGACCGTCACGAATATCGTTGGCATAGGCAGCGCCGGCCGCGGTCAGGCTGACGCGCTTCTTGACGCGCTCGAACAGGCTGACGCCGAGCACCTTTTCGAGATGCGCGACCTGCCGGCTGACCGCGCCCTGCGTGAGGTTCAACTCCTCCGCCGCCCGCGTGAAGCTGCCATGCCTTGCCGCCGCCTCGAAGGCGGCGAGCGCGGAGAGCGAGGGCACCGAAAGGCGGCCGGGAACGAGGGCGTCATCCATGATTAATTCTCATCAAGTGGTGAGAACATATCGGTTGCTCAAGCCACGCGAAAGAGGGCATTCTGCCGGCCTCAAGCGCGGCGACCTCGGTTCCCGCGCCTTTATGTCATGTGCCCCGGGGCATGCGCCCTTCGGCTCCCGCTCGCGACCGCTGGAAGACAAAGATGGCCACATCCCTGCCGAAAGACACGCTCGCCCTGCTCAAGCGCCTCGGCGTCTCCGAGAGCGCTTATGCCGATGCCGGTCTCTCGGCCCGCTCGCCGATCACCGGCGAGACCGTCGTGACCCTGCGCGAGACCTCGCCGGCCGAGGCCGAGGCCGCGATCGGCCGGGCCCAGTCCGCCTATCTCGCCTGGCGCAAGGTGCCGGCGCCGCGCCGCGGCGAGTTCGTGCGCCTGCTCGGCGAGGAATTGCGCGCCGCCAAGACCGATCTCGGCCTGCTGGTGACGCTCGAAGCCGGCAAGGTCACCTCCGAGGGCCTCGGCGAGGTCCAGGAGATGATCGACATCTGCGACTTCGCCGTCGGCCTGTCGCGCCAGCTCTACGGCCTGACCATCGCGACCGAGCGCCCGAACCATCGTATGATGGAGACCTGGCATCCGATCGGCGTCGTGGGCGTGATCTCGGCGTTCAATTTCCCGGTCGCGGTCTGGTGCTGGAACGCGGCGCTCGCCTTCGTCTGCGGCGACAGCGTCGTCTGGAAGCCCTCCGAGAAGACCCCGCTGACCGCGCTCGCCGTGCAGGCGATCGTCGAGAAGACGATGAAGCGCTTTGGTTCGGAAGCTCCGATCGGCCTCTCCGAGGTCCTCGTCGGCGGCCGCGAGCTCGGCGACATCCTCGTGCAGGATCACCGCGTCCCGGTCGTCTCGGCCACCGGCTCGACCCGCATGGGCAAGGAAGTCGGCCAGAAGCTCGCCGCACGCTTCGCCCGCGCCATCCTGGAGCTCGGCGGCAACAATGCCGCGATCGTCGCTCCCTCGGCCGATCTCGACATCGCGTTGCGCGGCATCGCCTTCGCGGCGATGGGCACCGCCGGCCAGCGCTGCACCACTTTGCGCCGCCTGATCGTGCATGAAAGCGTCTATGACGCGCTCGTGCCGAAGCTCGCCAAGGTCTACGGCTCGGTGAAGATCGGCGATCCCCGCGAAGCCGGCGTGCTGGTCGGCCCGTTGGTCGACGAGGCCGCCTATCAGGGCATGCAGAAGGCGCTATCGGAGGCCAAGGCCGAGGGCGGCAAGGTCCATGGCGGCGAGAAGGTCGATGTCGGCTCGGGCGGCTTCTATGTCCGTCCGGCCCTGGTCGAGATGCCCAGGCAATGCGGCCCGGTCGAGCGCGAGACCTTCGCCCCGATCCTCTATGTGATGAAGTACAAGTCCATCGACGAGGCGATCTCGATCCAGAACGCCGTCGGCGCCGGCCTGTCCTCCTCGATCTTCACGCTGAACATGCGCGAGGCCGAACTCTTCGTCTCCGACGAGGGTTCGGATTGCGGCATCGCCAACGTCAATATCGGCCCCTCGGGCGCCGAGATCGGCGGCGCGTTCGGCGGCGAGAAGGAGACGGGCGGCGGCCGCGAAGCCGGCTCGGACGCCTGGAAGGCCTATATGCGCCGCGCCACCAACACGCTGAACTACGGCACCACCCTGCCGCTGGCGCAGGGCGTCAGCTTCGACGTGGATGCGTGATCGGTAGGCTCTAACAACATCCGCGCCGTCATCCCGGCCGGAGCGAAGCGCAGAGCCGGGATCCCTGCCTGAACCGTTCAGGAATGGATCCCGGGTCTCCCTCCGGTCGCCCGGGATGACATCGCAACAAGTTCAAGGGAGACGAACACCATGGCCGGCAGCCACAAGCTCGCGAAGTTCACCTGGGACGATGCCTACCTGCTCGACGAGCAGTTGAACGAGGACGAGCGGCTGATCCGTGACACGGCCCGCGCCTATGCGCAGGAGAAGCTCGCCCCGCGCATCCATGACGCCTATCTCGACGAGAAGACCGATCGCTCGATCTTCAACGAAATGGGCGAGCTCGGCCTGCTCGGCGTCACCGTCCCCGAGGAGTACGGCTGCGCCGGCGCTAACTACGTCTCCTACGGACTCGTCGCCCGCGAGGTCGAGCGCATCGACTCCGGCTATCGCTCGATGATGTCGGTGCAGTCCTCGCTCGTGATGTTCCCGATCTATGCCTATGGCAGCGAGGAGCAGCGCAAGAAGTACCTGCCGAAGCTGGGCTCGGGCGAATGGGTCGGCTGCTTCGGCCTGACCGAGCCGGATGCCGGCTCCGATCCCGGCGGCATGAAGACCCGCGCCGAGAAGGTCGCCGACGGCTACAAGCTGACCGGCTCCAAGATGTGGATCTCAAACTCGCCGATCGCCGACGTCTTCGTCGTCTGGGCGAAGTCATCAGCGCATGACAACCAGATCCGCGGCTTCGTCCTCGAAAAGGGCATGAAGGGCCTCTCCGCGCCGAAGATTGGCGGCAAGCTTTCGCTCCGTGCCTCGATCACCGGCGAGGTGGTCATGGACGGCGTCATCGTTCCCGAGGAGAACCTGCTGCCGAACGTCTCGGGCCTGTCGGGCCCGTTCGGCTGCCTCAACCGTGCCCGCTACGGCATCTCCTGGGGCGTGATGGGCGCCGCCGAGGATTGCTTCCACCGCGCCCGCCAGTACGGGCTCGACCGCAAGCAGTTCAACAAGCCGCTCGCCCAGACGCAGCTCTACCAGAAGAAGCTCGCGGACATGCTGACCGAGATCACGCTCGGCCTGCAGGGCTCGCTCCGCGTCGGGCGGCTGCTCGACGACGGCAAGATGGCCCCGGAGATGATCTCGCTGGTCAAGCGCAACAATTGCGGCAAGGCGCTCGACATCGCCCGCCAGGCCCGCGACATGCACGGCGGCAACGGCATCCAGATCGAGTATCAGGTGATGCGCCACGCCGCGAACCTCGAGACGGTGAACACCTATGAGGGCACGCATGACGTCCACGCGCTGATCCTCGGCCGGGCGATCACCGGCCTGCAGGCGTTCTTCTGAGAACCGTCAGCCGTCATGCCCGGGCCTGGCCCGGGCATCTCGTCCCACGCGAACCTCCCCGGAGATGGTCGGGCCCAGTCCGACCATGACGCCCGAGTCGAACCCGCCATGACGACCTCTCCCCTCGCCGGCCTGCGCGTCCTCGAACTGGCGCGCATCCTCGCAGGTCCCTGGATCGGCCAGCTCCTGGCCGATCTCGGTGCCGATGTCGTGAAGGTCGAGGCGCCCGAGGGCGACGACACCCGCAAATGGGGCCCGCCCTTCGTCGAAGGCACCGGCGACGAGCATCTCTCCGCCGCCTATTTCCACGCTGCCAATCGCGGCAAGCGCTCGATCACCGCCGATTTCCGCACGCCGGAAGGTCAGGCGCTGGTTCGGCGTCTCGCCGCCCATGCCGATGTCGTCATCGAGAACTTCAAGGTCGGCGGCCTCTCGAAATACGGGCTCGACGCGGCCTCGCTGCGCAAGGATTTCCCGCGCCTCGTCTATTGCTCGGTCACCGGCTTCGGGCAGGACGGCCCCTATGCGCCGCGCGCCGGCTACGACTTCCTCGTCCAGGGCATGGGCGGGGCGATGTCGATCACCGGCGAGCCCGCGGGCGCGCCGATGAAGGCGGGCTATGCGGTCGCCGACATCTATACTGGGCTCTATGCCACGGTCGGCATCCTCTCGGCTTTGCGCCAGCGCGACGCCACCGGCGAGGGCGCGACGCTCGATCTCGCCTTGCTCGACTCGCAGGTCGCCGTGCTCGGCAACCAGGCGATGAACTACCTCGTCGGCGGCAATCCGCCGCCGCGGCTCGGCAACGCCCATCCGAACATCGTGCCCTATGACGTGTTCCCGGTTGCGGACGGCCATATCATCATCGCGACCGGCAATGACGGGCAGTGGCGCAAGCTCTGCGAGGTGCTGAGCGAGCCGGCTTTGGCCGACCACCCGGATTACGTCGACAACAAATCGCGGGTGAAGAACCGCGTCGCGCTGACCGCCAGACTGCATCTGCTCTGCCAGCGCTATGCCAAGCTCGATCTGCTGGCAGCGCTGGAGAAGGTCGGCGTACCGGCCGGCCCGATCAACGATATCGGCGAGGTCTTCGCCGACCCGCAGGTGATCGCGCGCGGTGTCAGGGTCGACCTGCCGAGTGACGCCGCAAAAGCGGGCCACATTCCGACCGTCGCCTCGCCCATCATCATGAACGGCGTGCGGCAAGTGACGGGACGTCCGAGCCCGCGGCTCGGCGAACATGCCGACGACATTTTGAACGACCCGGCCTGGGGAGGGCCGCAGCATGGCTAATCGCACTGGCGGGCAGATCCTCGTCGACCAGCTTCTGATCCACGGCGCCACCGACGCCTTCTGCGTGCCGGGCGAGAGCTATCTCGCCGTGCTCGACGCGCTGCACGACGCCTCGATGCAGGTCACCATCTGCCGGGCCGAGGGCGGCGCCTGCATGATGGCGGAAGCCGCCGGCAAGCTCACCGGCAAGCCCGGCATCTGCTTCGTGACGCGCGGCCCCGGCGCCACCAACGCCTCGCCGGGCATCCATATCGCCGATCAGGATTCGACCCCGCTGATCCTCTTCGTCGGCCAGATCGACGGCAGCATGCGCGAGCGCGAGGCCTTCCAGGAGCTCGACTACCGCGCCGTCTTCGGCACCATGACCAAATGGGCGACCGAGATCGACGATGCCGCACGCATCCCGGAGATCATCAGCCGCGCCTTCCATGTCGCGACCTCGGGCCGCCCCGGCCCGGTCGTGATCGCGCTGCCCGAGGACGTGCTGATCGATCTCGCCGATGTCGCCGACGCCGAGCCCTATCAGGTCACAGAGCAGCACCCTGCCCCGGCGCAGATGGCCGATCTCGCCAAGCGCCTCGCCGCGGCCAAGTCGCCGGTCGCGATCCTCGGCGGCTCGCGCTGGAGCCCGGAGGCGATCGCCGATTTCCAGGCTTTCGCCGAGCGTTTCGACCTGCCCGTCGCGGTCTCCTTCCGCCGGCAGATGCTTTTCCCCGCCGACCACCCGAATTTCGCCGGCGATCTCGGCATCGGCCCAAACCCGAAGCTGCTCGCCCGCATCAAGGAGAGCGACCTCGTCCTGCTGGTCGGTGGGCGCCTCTCGGAGATGCCGAGCCAGTCCTACACCCTGTTCGGCATCCCCAATCCGGGCCGGCCGCTGGTCCATGTCCATGCCGATCCGGAAGAGCTCGGCCGGGTCTACCGTCCGACGCTGGCGATCAACGCCTCACCCGCCGGCTTCTGCGCCGCGCTCAAGACGATCGAGCCGCCCAAGGCCCCCGCCTGGAAGGGCGCCGGCGCTGCCGCGCATGAAGCCTATATCGCCTGGAGCGAGCAGCCGGCGCCCGTGCCCGGCGAGTTCCACCCCGGCGAGATGGTGCGCTGGCTGCGCAGCCAGCTCCCCGAGGACGCCATCATGTGCAACGGCGCGGGCAATTACGCGACCTGGGTGCATCGCTTCCACCGCTTCAACAAGTTCGCGACGCAGCTCGCGCCGACCTGCGGCTCGATGGGTTATGGCGTGCCGGCCGCGATCGGCGCCAAGCGGATTTTCCCGGAGCGCACCGTCATCGCCTTTGCCGGCGACGGCTGCTTCCTGATGAACGGCCAGGATTTCGCAACCGCCGTGCAATACGACCTGCCGGTCATCGTCATCGTCGTCGATAACGGCATGTACGGCACGATCCGCATGCATCAGGAGCGCGAATATCCCGGCCGCGTCTCGGCGACGACGCTGAAGAACCCGGATTTCGCGGCTTACGCCAAGGCCTTCGGCGGCCATGGCGAACGTGTCGAGAAGACCGAAGAGTTCGCGCCGGCCTTCGAGCGCGCGGTGAAGAGCGGCAAGCCCGCGATCATCCACTGCCTGCTCGATCCCGAGGCAATCACCCCGGCCAAGTCGCTCTCGACGATCCGGGCCGAGGCTTTCGCGGCTCAAAGTAAAAAGTAAACGCCCCGAACGAGAATCTTAACCTCGTCCGTGAACCTGAACCGAACCTTTCGCGACCATTCAGCGTTGGGCTGATGGTAGCGGAGGGCAAGGCGATGGCACGTAACGGGATGGCGCGGTTCGGACTCGCGGCGGCGCTCCTTGTGGCGGCCGCGCCTGCAGCAGAAGCGGCCGGCCTGTTCGACGATCTCGCCCGCGCGCTGTTCGGCGGCGGGCCTCGCCTGCGGGCTTCCCCGATTTACGAGTATGACGACGAGCCGCGTGTGCGGGCGCCGCGCGCCCGGGCTCCCGCGTCGGAGGTTTCCTCGAAGCCGAAGCCACCCGTCGTCCAGCTCGATCCCCAGGCCGACAAGCAATGGTATCTCAAGGACCCGACGCTGCGGCGCGGCGACATCGTCGTGACCGCGCGCGGCGTGCTGGTCTATCAGGGCCGCGATGCCGACGCCTCGCGCCCGGCCGATTTCGTTGCGCTCGGCGGCAGCGACGCCAAGGGCTGGAAACAGCAATTGCAGACTGCAGCGGCCGGCGGACGCGCCCGTTTCAGCGATCTCAGCACGCCGACCAAGGCCACCGTGACGGCCGAGGTCGCGGAGTAAGAAGCGAGTTTCAGCGCGGCTTCACGCCGTCGAAGGTCGAGCGGATCGCACGCGCGAGTGCGATCGCGGCCCAGCCCTGAAAGATCAACTCGACCGCAAAGAAGGTGCCAAGCACCCAGAGGCTCGAGCCCGGCCATTGCGCCAGGATCATGCCGCCGAGCAGAAGCGATAGCACTCCCGAGAGAGCGAGCCATCGCCAGGCCGGCAATTCCCGGTTCTGGAAGGCGACGACGAGGCGCAGCACGCCGGTCGCGACCAGCGCAGCGCCGACCAGCAGCGTCAGCGAGGCCGTGGCGAGCAGCGGATTGGCAAAGGTCATCAGGCCGACCGCGACATAGAGCAGGCCTATGAGAATGTGCAGCACCCGGCTCTTCCAGCCCTGATGCCGGAAGGCGTCGATCAGCACGACGACGCCACCTACGAGGATCATCGCCCCGAACCAGATCGCGCTGGCGAGGCTGAGCATGGCCACGGCGCCGAGGCCGACCACGCCGAGGATGACGAGCGCGATGCCCGCCGCCATCAGCCAGCCGGAATTACGCCGGAGCGGGACGAGATGGGTGGCGAGCGAAGAGCCCGTACGGGACGAAGACTCTGCAGGCGTGGTCATGGCCGACTCCGGTTGGGCGGGCCGCGACAGCCGGTGCGGCCTCGTCAGGACATGCCTCATCAGAAGCCCGCACGCGGGCCGCGTCAATGATCTGACGCAAGGCGCCGTGTCAGTAGGTGGCGCGACCGCCCGAGAGATCGAAGACCGCGCCGGTCGAGAAGCTGCAGCGCTCGCTCGCAAGCCAGGCGACGAGTTCGGCCAATTCATCGACCGTTCCCAGTCGCTTCAGTGGGCTCTTGCCGATCATGGTCGCGACCGTCTCAGCGCTCATCTGTTGGAGCAGATCGGTCTCGATCGCCGCCGGCGCGATGGCATTCACCAGCACGCCGGTGCCGGCCACCTCCTTGCCATGGGCCTTGGTGAAGGCGATGACGCCGGCCTTGGCGGCGCTATAGGCCGAGAGCGTCGGCGTGCCCTCCTTACCGGCGAGCGAGGCGATATTGACGATGCGGCCGTAAGCCCGCGGCACCATCACGCTCGCCACGGCCCGCGAGCAGAGGAAGGTGCCGGTCAGGTTGATCGCCTGCACCTTCTGCCATTGCGCCAGCGGCGTCTCAGCCACCGTGGTCGAGGGGCCGGTCAGGCCGGCATTGTTGACGAGCACGGCGATGGGGCCGTGCTCGCGCTCGGTCGCAGCCAGGGCCTGGGCGACCGAGTTCTCGTCGGAGACATCGCAGGCCAGATGCAGGCGCCCGGCTTTCGCGGGCGCCACGATATCCCAAGCGACCGGGACGAAACCGTCCTTCTCCAGCCGATCGGCCACCGCGGCGCCGATACCCTTGGCGCCGCCGGTGACGACGGCGATCCGCCGCTCGGTCATGCCCGGCTCAGCCGAGCTTCGCGGCGACGAGCTTGCGCAGGCCGCGCAGGTCCTTGACGAAGCCGCGAATACCCTCGGCGAGCTTCTCGGTCGCCATCGCGTCCTCGTTCATGGCGAAGCGGAAGGCCTTCTCGTCGAAGCCGAGCTTCCGGCTGACGCCCCCTTCCATCTGAGGCGAAGAAGCCGGCGAGAGGCGGCGCGGCAGGTCACCGGTCGCAGCAGCCAACTCGTCGAGCAGGCCCGGCCCGATGGTCAGGCGGTCGCAGCCGGCCAGTGCCTCGATCTCGCCGGTGTTGCGGAAGGAAGCGCCCATCACCACCGTCTTGATGCCGAAGGCCTTGTAATAGGCGTAGATGCTCTTGACCGAGACGACGCCCGGATCGGTCTCGGCGGTGTAGGGGCCGCCGCCGGCCTTGACGTGCCAGTCGAGGATGCGGCCAACGAAGGGCGAGATCAGGAAGGCATTGGCCTCGGCCGCCGCGACCGCCTGTGGCAAGGCGAAAAGCAGGGTCAGGTTGCAGTCGATGCCCTCGCCCTGCAGCACCTTGGCGGCCTGCAGGCCCTCCCAGGTCGAGGCGATCTTGATGAGAATGCGGTCCTTCTCGACGCCGCGCTCCTTGTAGGCGGCAATGACGGCGCGCGCCTTCGTGAGGGTCGCGTCCGTGTCGAAGGAAAGATCGGCATCGACCTCGGTCGAGACGCGGCCGGGAACGATCTTGGTCAGCTCCGCACCGAAGCTCACGGCGAGGCGGTCGCAGACCGCATGGACAGCCTTCTCACCACCCCCCTGCTTCTTGCCCCAGCCGATCGCCTCGTCGACGAGATGGGCGTAGGCCGGCGTCTCCACCGCCTTGAGGATCAGGGTCGGGTTGGTGGTGCAGTCGACGGGCTTCAGGCGACGCACGGCCTCGATGTCGCCGGTGTCGGCGACGACGGTGGTCATCTGGCGGAGCTGGTCGAGCTTGGAGGCGGTCATCGGTCTATCCTCGGCAATTCTTCTTGTCGTAACGCATTCACTGTGGCGCCTGTTCATCGCCATGGCGAGAGCGATGAAGCAATCCGGCCATGCGGCGCGCTGACGCCGTGTATCATGCCCGGGGGCTTGATCCGGGCATCTGGTCAAGGAAGTGCGCCTTTTCCGGCCTAGCTCTTCACCGCACCGGAAGTGAGCCCGCCGACCATGTTCTTGCGGAACAGGTAGTAGATCACCGCCGGCGGGATGGCATAGAGCAGGCCGGCCGCCATCAGCAGGTTCCAGGGCGCATCGTCGGCCGAAAGGAAGAGGCCGAGGCCAACGGCCAGCGGAACCGCCTTCTCCGAGGAGAGCAGCAGGAAGGCGTAGAGATACTCGTTCCAGGCGAGCAGCAGCGCATAGATGCCGATCACCACCATCGAGGGTTTCATCAGCGGCAGGTAGACCAGCCGGAAGAGCTGGATCGAGGTGGCGCCGTCCATCACCGCGGCCTCGTCGAGCTCCTTCGGCAGCTTGTCCGAGGCCTGTTTCAGCACCCAGATCGCATAGGGCGAGGCGAGCGCGACCATCGCCAGGATCAGCGAGGCCTGCGTGTTGAGCAGGCCATAGGAACCCATCGCCTTGTACATGGGAATGGCGAGGAAGGCGGCCGGGATCAGGTAGGTCGCGAGCGCGAGGTTCATCATCGTGCGCCCGCCCCTCACCTTAAGGCGCGCGATGGCAAAGGCCGCAAAGGTCGCAACGAAGAGCGTGATCAGCCCCGTCGCCACCGCAATGAAGAAGCTGTTGAACATCTGCCGCCAGAAATTGTTCAGGTAGTAGTGCTGCTGGGCGAAGACGATCTGGAAGTTCTGCAGCGTCGGCTGGTCGGGCCAGAGCTTGCCGGCCAGCATCGATTCCTGGTTGGAGATCGAGAGCACGAAGAGGTGGTAGATCGGCAGCAGCGTCCAGACCAGGACAGGTATCGCGACCAGCAGCAGCTTGCCTTCGTCGAGGAACTTCTTCATGCGTCCGGCCCCTTCGACAGGCGCTTCACCATCACGAAGACCATCGGCAGGATCAGCGGCATCGCGACGATGATCGAGGCGATGCCGAGATCGAGATTGTTGTTGCGCATGTAGCGGATGCCGAGCGTTGCCAGCACATGGTTGAGATCGCCCGGCCCGCCGCCGGTGAGCAGGTAGACGCTGTTGAAGTCACCCAGCGTCCAGATCATCGAGAGCATGGTCGAGGTGACATAGAGCGTCGCCAGCGACGGCCAGGTGATGAAGCGGAACTGCTGCCAGCGATTGGCGCCGTCGACGCTCGCGGCCTCGTAGAGGTCCTGCGCGATCGCGAGCCGGCCGGTGATCAGGATCAGCGTCCAGAACGGCAGCGACTTCCAGATATGGACGAATATCGAGGAGATGAAGGCGAGCGTCGGATCGGTCAGCCAGCCCGGTCCCTCCATGATGCCGAACCACTGGAAAAGCTGCTGGTTAAGCATGCCGTTCTCGGGGTTCAGCATTACCCGGAAGGACAGGATGGTCGGGATCGACGGCACCGCCCAGGGCAGGATGAACAGCACCAGCACGATCCGGATCCAGGGCCGCTGCTGCACGAAGAAACCCGACAGCATGAGCGCGATCAGGAATTTCAGGTTCACCGCCACGAACAGGAAGATGATCGTGTTGACGACGGTGCGGATGAAGATCGGGTCGGCGAAGAGAGCGCGGTAGGAATTCCAGTTCAGGCCGAGCCAGAGGCCATAGGCCACCGGATAGACCACCATGACGGCGAAGACGAGCACATAGGGGGCCAGCATGATGGCGCCCCACATCGCGCGGTCGCGCGTAAAGGCCGATGCATCCTCGCGCGGCGCCGCTAGCGGCGCGGTCATGGCGGCTGTGCTCATGGACTCTCCGTCGAATGTTCACCCTGTGAAAGATACGCCGCGGCAATCCTTGCCGCGGCGGGTTCTCGATGCAAGCGGAACGAGCGCCGGGCTCAGCCGGCGATCTGCTTGATGCGGGCGATCATCTCGTCCACGGCCTGCTCGGCCGGGATCTTGTCCTGAACCACGCGATTCACGGCCTTGGCCCAGACGTTCTCGGCGTTCACGGTCGTGAAATTGTAGTTGTAGACGAATTGGAACGGCACGGTGCCGTCCTTGTACTGCTTGTAGACGACGGCGCGATGCGGGTCCTTGCCATCCGACCAGAACGGCGCCTCAATCGCCTTCAGCGTCGTCGGCACCCAGCGGCCGGCCGAGCCCTCGACGAAGGGCCGCAGGTTCTCATCCTTCATGAAGAAGGCCATGAACTCCTTGGCGCGCTTCTTGTTCTTGGCCTCGGCGAAGATCACCGCGGTCTTCACGGCGGCGAGGTTGGTCATCTTGCTGCCGTCCGCCTTGAGCGGGAACTCGGCCGTGCGGATGTTGTCCTCGTAGTTCTTCTTGGCCGTCGCACGCTGCTCGGCGGTGAGCGCCTGGTTGCTCATGTCGTCCATGTGCTTGCCGGCGATCGAGATCGTGGCGTTGTGCGTGGCGACCGTGGTGCGGTTGTGGAAGGCGACGTTGTTGTCGGGGTCGAGCCAGTTCACCGAAGACGGCGGCGTGCAGCCGCGCTGGAAGATGTTCGAGTAGGCTTTCACCGCCTCGACCATAGCCGCCTTGTTCTTGGGCTGATCGAGAACGATCTTGCCGTTTTCGTCGACGACCTGGGCGTCAAAAGCGTTGGCGAAGGTCAGGAACGAGTAGAACGTGTCGGAGGCGGCGATGCCCATCGGGTGGCCGATGCCATAGACGCGCTTGCCCTTGGCGCGCATCGCACCCTGGACCTTGTCGCACCAGAAATCCCAGTAGCCGTTGAAGGTCTTCGGGATGTCGGACTCCTTGAAGCCGGCCTCCTCCAGCATGTCCTTCCAGTAGGTGATGTGCATCATCTGCTGCTCGACCGGGAAGGCGTAGTACGACTTCTTGCCGGTCTTGCCGTTCATCAGGAAGGTGGTCGAGACCGCCATCGGCTGGAACTCGGCCTTCATCGGCTCGATCACGTCCGAGACGTCCTCGAGCTTGCCGTCATAGGCCCACTTGCCGGTAGTGCGGAAATCATAGGTGGTGCAGAAGCCGACATCCGGCGGCGTGCCGGCATCGACCGCGCCGACCGATTTGGTGACGCAGTCCTCGGTGGCGTAGAGCGAAAGCTCGACCTTGACGCCCGTCGCCTTCTGGAACTTGTCGACGACGGCGAGCAGCGCATCGTCCTCGCCCTTGTAGAAGCCCTTGGTGAACCAGGCCGTCAGCGTCTCCTGCGCCATGGCGGCGCCGGACCAGCCCGCGACAACCGCCGCGACAGCCGTTCCCATGGCAAAATGCCGTACAAGCTTCATCCGATATCCTCCCGTTTAAACCGTTTTAAAGCGACCTTATGGTCGTCTTGCCGCGAGCCTAGTCGAAAAGCCCGGCTCGAAACAAGCCGGGCTGACTCGGCCAAATAGTATTTCTAGTTCCGCAGTGCGCAAGCGGCCCCCGGCCTCGAAACTGACAGCCTCCCTTCATGGAACTGTCATGTGCCGGGACTACCGGCAGCGCCATCTCGCAGACGCGATCAAGAGATGGAGTTCCGACATGCAGCGCAAGGCCTTGAGCGCCTTCATTCTCGCGGCCGGCCTTGCGGCTGCGCCGCAGGTCCTCGCCGCCGAGGGCAAGCTGGTGCTCTATACCAGCCAGCCCAATACCGACGCCCAGCAGACGATCGACGCCTTCAAGGCGAAATACCCGAAGGTCGAGGTCTCCTTCGTCCGCGACGGCACGCCGCGCGTCATGGCGAAGCTCAAGGCCGAGTTCGAGGCCGGCGCGCCGCAGGCCGACGTGCTGCTCATCGCCGATGCCGTGACTATGGAAGGCCTGAAGAAGGAAGGCCGCCTGCTCGCCCATGACAAGGCAGATGTCACGGCCTATCCGGCCGGCATCCACGATCCCCAGAAGATGTGGTTCGCGACCAAGCTGATCACCACCGGCATCGTCTACAACACGAAGGCCGCGATGAAGCCCGCGAGCTGGACCGATCTCGTCAAGCCGGAGGCGAAGAACCAGTTGGCCATGCCGAGCCCGCTGAACTCGGGCGCCGCGCTGATCCACACGATCACGCTCACCAGTAATCTCAAAGAAGGCTGGGGCTTCTACGAAAAGCTCAAGGAGAACGGTACGCTCGCCGCCGGCGCCAATGGCGACATCCTGCGCCAGGTCGCGACCGGCGAGAAGCTCTACGGCATGATTGTCGACTTCATGCCGATCCGCGAGAAGGCCAAGGGCGCTCCGGTCGAGTTCGTCTTCCCGAGCGAGGGCGTCTCGGCGGTCAGCGAACCGGTCGCGATCCTGAAGAGCAGCAAGAACCCGGAAGCCGCCAAGGCCTTCATCGACTTCCTGCTCTCCAAGGACGGCCAGGAGCTCGCGCTGAAGCAGGGCTACGTCGCGGCTCATCCGGAGGTCGCCCTGCCGGCTGGCTATCCCGCCCGCAGCGCGATCAAGCTGATGAGCTTCGACGCCGCCAAGGCGCTGACCGACGAGACCACCGCCCGCAAGCGCTTCGGATCGATCTTCGAGTGATGACGGCTTTGCTGCCGCGGTGGCTGGCGCGATGACGCTGGCCCTCGTCCGAAATGGCCGGCGGGAGCCCGCGATCGCGGCCCCGCTGGCTCCACGCATCCGTCTGCCGGAAGGCTGGGGCCTGCCGGCGCTCGTCGTCGCGGTTGCGCTGCTGCTGGGCGGCCTCCCCTTCTTCCGGCTGGTCGCGGCTGCCTTCGCGCCCGGCTGGCAATTCGCGCCGGCCGAAGCCTTCGCCGAGATGACGAGCCGTGCAGCGGTGACCGCGACCTGGCATACGCTGGAGACGGCCTCGCTCTCGGCGCTCGGCGCTCTCTTCGTCGGCGGAATCGTCGCGCTGGCGCTCGGCGTCACCGATGTCAGGGGCAAACGCCCGCTGGCCTTCGCCTTCGTCTTCTCGATGATGATCGCGCCGCAGGTGGCAGCGCTGGCCTTCCTCAGCCTGCTCGCGCCGAACTCGCCGATACTCTCGCTGATCGGGCTCGCGCCGCCACCGGGCACGCCGAACCCGCTGCTCGGGCGCGGCGGCATCATCCTCGTCATGGCGCTGCATCATGCGCCGCTCGTCGCTATCACGCTCTGGACCGGCCTGCGCAGCATCCCGCAATCGCTGATCGAGGCCGCGCAGATGGAAGGCGCCGCGCCGGCGACCGTCACGGCGCGGATCGTCATTCCGGTGCTGCGGCCGCAGATCATCGCCGCCGGGCTGATCGCCTTCGTCGCGGGCGTCGGCAATTTCGGGATTCCGGCCCTGCTCGGCCTGCCGGTGAACTATCTGACGCTGCCGACGCTGATCTACCGCCGGCTGTCGAGCTTCGGCCCGTCGAGCCTCGGCGAGACGGCGGCGCTGGCCGTGCTCGTCGGCATCGTCGCGGCGCTCGGCATCGTCGCGGCCGCGCTCGCCGCCCGCAACCAGCGCGGCAAGGTCGAGATCGAGCGCCCGCTGGAGCCCTACTGGCTGCTCGGCCCGGCCCGTCCGCTCGTCGCGGCCGGGCTCTGGCTGCTGCTCACCCTGAAGCTCGGGCTACCACTGCTGGCCCTGCTGAGCGAAGCGCTGACGCCGGCACTGGGCGTCGCTCTCTCCTGGCAGACGCTGACCTTCGACAAATTCACGGAAGTTCTGTTCCGGCAGACCGTGACCATGCGCGCCTTCCGCAATTCGCTGCTCTTCGCCGGCAGCGCCGCGTTGATCCTCGCCATCGTCGCGATCGTCTTCGCCTATGCGCTGGAAAGGCGGCTCGGCAAGCTCCGGCGAGCGGTCGAGCTGATGATCGAACTGCCCTATGCCCTGCCCGGCATCGTGCTCGCCATCGCCTGCATCCTGATCTTCCTGAAGCCGCTGCCGCTGATCGGCATCAGCATCTACGGCACGCCCTTCATCATCCTCTTCGCCTATCTCGCCCGCTTCCTGCCGCTGGCGCTGAAGGCGCCGGTCGCGGCGATGGCCCAGATCGAGGCGCATCACGAGGATGCCGCGAAGCTCGACGGCGCCGGCCTCACGCAGATGCTGCGCTTCGTCGTGGCGCCGATCCTGGCGCCGGCCGCGGCGGTCTCGGCGCTGATGGTCTTCCTCGTCGCCTTCAACGAACTCACCGTCTCGGCCCTGCTCTGGTCCTCGGGCACGGAGACGCTCGGCGTCGTGCTGTTCAGCCTCAAGGAAGCTGGCCTCGCCGGCGAAGCTGCCGCTGTGGCGATCAGCGCCTGCGCGGTCATCCTCGCCGTCATGCTGGCGCTCGATCTGATCGGCCGCAACCGGCAGCACAACATCCTGCCCTGGCGGATTTGACGGGCCTGCCGGGCAGATGTGACGGAAAATTAAACTTGCGAGCGCCCTAGATGGAGCATGGGTGCCCATCAGACCTTGCAGGCCAGACCAGAGTCGGTGCCGGACGACCGGCAAATCCTCGTCATCGAGGATTCGCGAACCTTCTCGCTCGCCCTACGCCAGCTCCTTCAGGCCGAAACCGGGCTGCCGGTCACGACCTGCGCATCCCTGAAAGAGGTCAGCGACCAGATCATCGCCGCGCCCGGCGCCTATGCGATCGCCGTCGTCGACCTCAACCTGCCGGACGCCCCGCGCGGCGAGGCGCTCGACTGGACCGTGACGCACGGCATTCCGTCAGTCGTCTTCACCGCGACCTTCGATCTTGCCACGCGCGGGCGGATCATGGAGCGCGAGGTCATCGACTACGTCCTGAAGGACAACGAGTTCGCCCTTCCCAACATCGTCGGCACGGTCAAGCGGGCGCTGAACAATCGCAATACCCGCATCCTCGTCGTCGACGACACCCGCACGACCCGCAAGGTGCTCGCGCGGATGCTGTCGATCCAGCAATACGCGGTGGTCGAGGCCGGGTCCGGGCAGGAAGCGCTGGCGATCCTCGACAGCAATCCCGATATCCAGCTCGTCGTCAGCGACTATTACATGCCCGACATGGACGGTTTCGAGCTGGCGCGGCGCATCCGCCGCCAGCACACGGGCGTGCGCGTCCTCGGCATCTCGTCCTCGACCGACCGCCAGACCTCGGCCGGTTTCCTCAAGGCCGGCGCGCATGATTTCGTCTCGCGCCCTTTCGTGCTGGAGGAGCTGCAATGCCGCATCGCCTCCAATGTCGAGGTGCTCGACCAGCTCAGGCAATTGCGGGACCTCGCCGCGCGCGACTTCCTGACCGGACTGTTCAACCGCCGCCATTTCTTCGCGCGGGGGCGGCAGCTCGTCTGCGAGGCGCGCGAGATGGGTCTGCCGATCTCGGTCGCCATTCTCGACATCGATCATTTCAAGCGGCTCAACGACCGACACGGCCATGATGGCGGCGACCAGGCCCTGACCGCGGTCGCAAGGACGCTCGGCATGATGGCGGAGCGCGGCTTCAACCTGCTAGCCCGCATCGGCGGCGAGGAATTCGCCATCATCTTCCCCGGCGCCGACCTCGCCGAGGCCGAACGCCTGTGCGGCGACATCCGGGCAGCCATCGCGGATACGTCCCTCGTCATCAACGGGGAATCGCTGCCGCTCACCGTCTCGATCGGCGTCGCCGCCCTCGCGCCCGATGCCTTGCTCGAGACCTGTCTCGGCCAGGCGGACGAGGCGCTTTACGCCGCCAAGCAGGATGGGCGCGACAGGGTTCGCACCGCGGCCTGACAAGCGATCGCTACTCCGCCGCGATGCGCGGCTCGGCCCGCGGCTCACCCATCAGGAGGGCGCGCGAGGCCTTCGTCTCGCGCACGATGAAATCGACGATGGCGCGAACCCGCGCGACATCCTTCAGGTCGGCATGGACGAGCAGCCAGAAAGACCGGGTGATCGAGACCGTCTCGGGCAGGACAGGCACGAGCCGCTTCTCGCCTTCCGCCATGAAGTGATGGATCACGCCGATGCCCGCGCCGGCCACCACGGCGTTCATCTGGGCGATGACGCTTGAACTCTGGACATGGGCGCGCAGGCCCTTGGCGACCTCGTCGAGATAATCGAGCTCGGGCGAAAAGATGAGGTCGTCGATATAGCCGATGATGCGGTGCTCGAAGAGATCCTCGGGCTTGGTCACCGGCGGCATCGAGGCCAGGTATTCCGGTGAGGCATAGAGCCCGAGACGGTAATCCGAGAGCTTGCGGGCCACGACCTTGCCTTCCTTGGGCGGGGCGAGCGTGATCGCGACATCGGCCTCGCGCTTCGACAGCGAAAGCAGGCGCGGCATGGCGATGAGCTGGATCTCCAGGCCGGGATAGGATTTCGCGAACAGCGCCAGCCGCGAGGCCAGGAAGGATGTGCCGAAGCCGTCGGGCGCACCGATCCTGACGGTGCCGGACAAGGCCATGTCGGCACCGCCGATATCGCTCTGGATCGCGAGCGCCTCTGTCTCCATGCTCTCGGCCTTGGCAAGCAGGCGCTCGCCGTGGGCGGTCAGCGTGTAGCCTTGCGGGCGGCGCTCGAAGAGCTTGGCCTTGAGCGCCTCCTCCAGCGAGGTGATGCGGCGCGAGACGGTGGCGTGATCGGCGCCGAGCCGGCGCGCGGCGGCGGTCAGGCGCCCGGAACGCGCCACGGCGAGAAAAAAGCGGAGGTCATCCCAGTCGAAGCGCTCCAAGGCTCTCTCCCATATTTGTGTTTTCGCACGACCGACGTTTCACTCTCGCTATAGCCGTGCGCAAACGAGAATGGTAGGGAGACGACGGGATCAACACACCATCAGTTCGTAGGGAGGGCGCGATGCGTCAGGTTGGGCATTTCATCGGCGGCAAGCATGTCGCGGGCACCTCGGGCCGCACGGCCGACATCTACCAGCCGATGGACGGCACGATCATCGGCAAGGTCGCCCTCGCTTCGGCGGCCGAACTCGACGCCGCCGTGCAGAACGCCGCCGAGGCGCAGCCGAAATGGGCCGCGGTCAATCCGCAGCGCCGTGCCCGCGTGCTGATGAAGTTCCTCGACCTGATCGCGCAGAACAACGACGAGCTCGCCGAGCTCCTCGCCCGCGAGCACGGCAAGACCATTCCAGACGCCAAGGGCGACATCCAGCGCGGCGTCGAGGTGATCGAGTACTCGCTCGGCGTGCCCGGCCTGATGAAGGGCGAATACACCGACGGCGCCGGCCCCGGCATCGACATCTACTCGATGCGCCAGCCGCTCGGCGTCTGCGCCGGCATCACCCCGTTCAACTTCCCGGCGATGATACCGCTCTGGAAGCTCGGCCCCGCGATCGCCTGCGGCAACGCCTTCATCCTGAAGCCCTCCGAGCGTGATCCCGGCGTGCCGATGCGCCTTGCCGAGCTGTTCATCGAGGCGGGCGGCCCTCCCGGCATCCTCAACGTCGTCAACGGCGACAAGGAATCGGTCGACGCCATCCTCGACAATCCCGAGATCAAGGCGGTCGGCTTCGTCGGCTCGACCCCGATCGCGGAGTACATCTACAGCCGCGGCTGCGCCAACGGTAAGCGCGTGCAGTGCTTCGGCGGCGCCAAGAACCACATGATCATCATGCCCGACGCCGACATGGACCAGACGGTCGATGCACTGATCGGCGCCGGCTACGGCTCCGCCGGCGAGCGCTGCATGGCGATCTCGGTCGCCGTCCCCGTCGGCAAGGGCACCGCCGACGAGCTGGTCAAGCGCCTGATCCCGCGCGTCGAGAGCCTGAAGATCGGCCCGTCGACCGACGTCAACGCCGATTACGGCCCGGTCGTCACCAAGGCGGCGATGGAGAAGATCAAGCAGTACGTCGATGTCGGCGTCCAGGAAGGCGCCAAACTCCTGGTCGACGGCCGCGACTTCAAGATGCAGGGCTACGAGAACGGCTTCTATGTCGGCGGCTGCCTGTTCGACAACGTCACCAAGGACATGCGCATCTACAAGGAAGAGATCTTCGGGCCGGTGCTCTCGGTGCTGCGCGCCGACACCTATGAAGAGGCGCTGAAGCTCACCAACGACCACGAATACGGCAACGGCACCGCGATCTTCACCCGCGATGGCGACGCGGCGCGCGACTTCGCCTCGAAGGTCCAGGTCGGCATGGTCGGCATCAACCTGCCGATCCCGGTTCCGCTGGCCTATTACACCTTCGGCGGCTGGAAGCGTTCCTCCTTCGGCGACCTCAACCAGCACGGCCCGGACTCGATCCGCTTCTACACCAAGACCAAGACGGTGACGGCGCGCTGGCCGAGCGGTATCAAGGACGGTGCGAGCTTCGTCATCCCGACGATGAACTGAGGCGCCATCGACGGAGGAGGCCATGGAGCGATCGCTGCGCATCATCGCATCGTCGCTCGTCCTGCTCTGCGGCACGGTGCCGGCCCGCGCGGCCGGCCCCTCCCCCGACGCCTTTCCCGCGGCCGAGGATGCGCTCTGCGAACCGGGCGCATCCGACAATGCGCCGTTGAACGAAGCGCAACTCGCCCGCTGCCGCCAACTCTGGCAGGAGCGGCTGCAGGCGGCGCGGGAACGCAGCCGGATTTTCCACGAACAGGCGGTCGCGGAACGGGAGCAGCGGCGCGCTGAAACGGCCAGCCGGACGCCGCGTTCGGCAGCGCCGGTGACCGTCGAGACCTTCCTGCGCCTCGGCGACGTCGCCTATGGCGACGTGGTGGTGACCGACAAGGGGCCCCGCGTCTTCGTCGGCAAGACCGGGGAGCCGGCCACGGCGCAGGACTTCGTCGCGCTCGATTCGCCACGGTCCCCGCATCGCAGCCGAGCCGGGGCCTATGACGGGGCCTACCCGCAGCCCCAACGCCCCCAGGCCGCGAAGCCGCGGCCCGCCGCCCCCACCCAGCAGGAGCGCAAGCCTTGAGCCCGTTTTCCCTGACCGAGGACCAGATCGCCATCCGCGACATGGCGCAGGACTTCGCCGCCGAGACACTGGCACCCCATGCCGCGCGCTGGGACGAGGAGAAGCATTTTCCGGTCGAGGAGATGCGCGCCGCCGCGGCGCTCGGCATGGGCGGCATCTATATCCGCGACGATGTCGGCGGCTCCGGCCTGACCCGGCTCGATGCGGCGCTGATCTTCGAGGCGCTCTCGACCGGCTGCCCGACGGTCGCCGCCTATATCTCGATCCACAACATGTGCGCCTGGATGATCGACCGCTACGGCTCCGACGAGCAGCGCCAGCGCTTCCTGCCGAAGCTCTGCACCATGGAGCATCTGGCGAGCTACTGCCTGACCGAGCCCGGCGCCGGCTCCGACGCCGCCGCGCTGAAGACCAAGGCCGTGCTCGACGGCGACCACTATGTCCTCGACGGGCAGAAGCAGTTCATCTCGGGCGCCGGGGTCTCCGACATCTATGTCGTGATGGCGCGGACCGGCGAGGCCGGCCCCGGCGGCATCTCGACCATCGTCGTCGAGAAGGACACGCCCGGCCTGTCCTTCGGCGCCAACGAGAAGAAGATGGGCTGGAACGCCCAGCCGACGCGCGCCGTGATCCTCGAGAACTGCCGCGTGCCGGTGGCGAACCGGCTCGGCCCGGAGGGGATCGGCTTCAAGATCGCCATGGCCGGGCTCGATGGCGGACGGCTCAATATCGGCGCCTGCTCGCTCGGTGGGGCGCAGGGCGCGCTCGACCGCTCGCTCGCCTATGCCAGGGAGCGCAAGGCCTTCGGCTCGGCCATCGCCGATTTCCAGGCCCTGCAGTTCAAGCTCGCCGACATGGCAACCGAGCTGGAGGCGGCCCGCAGCCTGCTCTGGCGCGCGGCGGCGGCGCTCGACGCCAAGACGCCGGATGCGACCAAGCTCTGCGCCATGGCCAAGCGCATCGCCACCGATACCGGCTTCGAGGTCGCCAATCACGCCCTGCAGATCCATGGCGGCTACGGCTATCTCGCCGATTACGGCATCGAGAAGATCGTCCGCGACCTGCGCGTCCACCAGATCCTCGAAGGCACCAACGAAGTCATGCGCATGATCGTCGCGCGCGGGCTGGTCGGCCGGTCGAAGGGGAATTGACCGAAGGCGGTCATCCCGGACGCCGAAGGCGATCCGGGATCGCATGACGAGAAAGCGCTTTTTTCTGATGACGATCCCGGGTCTGCTCTTCGAGCAGCCCAGGATGACACCAAGAACGACGATAAGAGGAAACGCAACATGACCAACATCGCCTTCATCGGTCTCGGCAACATGGGCGGCCCGATGGCCGGGAACCTCGTCAAGGCCGGGCATAGCGTCAAAGCCTTCGATCTCGTGCAGGCCTCGAAGGATGCCGCCGCCGAGCTAGGCGTCGGCATCGCAGGTTCCGCCAAGGAGGCCGTGGCCGATGCAGAAATCGTCGTCACGATGCTGCCGGCCGGCAAGCATGTGCTCGCGGTCTGGGCCGATATCCTGCCGGCCGTGAAATCCGGCACGCTGCTGATCGATTCCTCGACGATCGATGTCGAGAGCGCCCGCAAGGCCCATGCGCTGGCGGCCGAGCGCGGCTGCCTCTCGCTCGACGCCCCGGTTTCGGGCGGCACAGGCGGCGCCAAGGGCGCGACGCTGACCTTGATGGTCGGCGGCAGCGAGGATGCCTTCGCCAAGGGCGAGCCGATCCTCGCCAAGATGGGGCGCAAGATCGTGCATTGCGGCGGCGCCGGCAACGGCCAGGCGGCCAAGATCTGCAACAACATGATCCTGGGCATCTCAATGATCGGCGTCTCCGAGGCCTTCGTGCTGGGCGAGAAGCTCGGCCTGTCGCATCAGGCGCTGTTCGATGTCGCCTCGACCTCGTCGGGCCAGTGCTGGTCGCTGACGACCTATTGCCCGGTGCCCGGCCCGGTGCCAACCTCGCCCGCCAATAACGAGTACAAGCCGGGCTTCGCCTCGGCGCTGATGCTGAAAGACCTGAAGCTTTCGCAGGAAGCGGCGCAGGCCGCGGGCGCCTCCACCCCGCTGGGCGCGGCCGCGGCGCAGCTCTTCGGACTGCACAATGCCTGGGGCGAAGGCGGCACGGATTTCTCCGGCATCATCCACCTTCTGCGCGGACGCGGGCAGGCGTGAGACGCGCTTGCGCGGCACGGCGTCGCGGGTCTAGACCCAAGGCATGAACGACGCTCTGCCTCGCCGCGAACGCTCCTCCTTCACCGGCTTCGCGATCAACCGGCTCGACCGGCGCGAAGACCTGCGCAACAAGTCCGATGCGGTGACGGCACTCCGCCGCCGCTCGGACACGCGGATCGCGGTCGTCGCCGGCGAGACGCCGATCCTGAAGCGCCTCGACGGCGAGGCGGTGACGGTCTGGTTCAGCCATGGCGAGACCGAGATGCTCGGCCCGGCGGCCGAAGAAATCTTCATGGGAATGGCCGAGGACGGAGCGCCCCGTTTCGGTCGCCTCATCGATAAGGCGCTCGCCGAGCCGTTGAAGGAGCGGGCCGAGCTGTTCGTCACCGACCTGCGCTCGGTCGCACTGAAGCGCATCGTGCCGGAGGACGAGGTCGGGCCGCTCGGCGAGGCCAAGGCGGTGCTCGACTGGCATGCCCGGCATCGCTTCTGCGCCCAGTGCGGCGGGCAGACCGTGGCCGGCGCTTCCGGCTGGCGGCGTGAATGCACCGCCTGCGGCGCGCTGCATTTCCCGCGCACCGACCCGGTCGTGATCATGCTGGTGACGCGCGGCGATGCCTGCCTGCTGGCGCGCCAGGCCCGGTTCGCGCCGGGCTCGTATTCCTGCATCGCCGGTTTCGTCGAGCCGGGCGAGACGCTGGAGGACGCGGTCAGGCGCGAGAGCTGGGAAGAGGCCGGGCTCAGGGTCGGCGCCGTCCGCTACCTCGCCTCGCAGCCCTGGCCCTTCCCGTCCTCGATCATGGTCGGCTGCATCGCCGAGGCGCTGGGCGACGAGATCACGCTCGACATGACCGAACTCGAAGATGGCCGCTGGTTCCCGCGCGCGGAGGTGCTGCAGATGCTGGAGGGCAAGCATCCCGACGGGCTGAGCTGCCCGCAACATATCGCCATCGCCAACACGCTGTTGCGGGCCTGGGCGCTGGACGGCGAACGGATCTAGCCCGTCACGCTAAGCTGGGGAGCCGGACATGACCTCTGATCTGCATGCGATCGAGGAGCGCATCCGATCGAGCTTCGCCAAGCAGGGCCTGATGGCGACGCTGGGAGCCAGTCTCGGCACCGTGGCACCGGGACGGATCGAGATCGTCCTGAGGCCCAGCCCGGCCGTGTCCCAGCAGCACGGCTTCGTCCATGCGGGTGCGGTCAGTGCCATCGCCGATTCCGCGGCAGGCTATGCGGCCTTGAGCCTGATGCCGCCCGGGCGCGGCGTGCTGACGACGGAGTTCAAGATCAATCTCGTCGCGCCGGCGATGGGCGAGCGGATCGTCGCGCGCGGCGAGGTGGTGAAGAGCGGCCGGACACTGACGCTGGCCCAGGCCAAGGTGTTCGCCGAGCCCGGCGGACAGGAGAAGCTCGTCGCCCTGCTGACCGCGACATTGATGGCCATCGAGGGCCAGGTGGGCGTCAGCGACTGACGCCCACGGTATTCCACGACATGGTCCTCACTCGCCGGCTTCCTCGATCGTCGAGCGGAAGTCGTTGGCAGGATAGACGCCCATGATCTTCATCTCCTTCGAGAAATAGGAGAGCTCGTCGAGGGCGCGCCGCAGCGCCGGGTCGTCGGGATGGCCCTCGACATCGGCATAGAACATCGTCGCCGAGAAATGGCCGTCGACCATGTAGCTTTCCAACTTGGTCATGTTGATGCCGTTGGTGGCGAAGCCGCCCATCGCCTTGTAGAGCGCAGCCGGGATGTTGCGGACACGGAACATCAGCGTCGTGACGGTCCTGGCGCCGCCCTGGCGGGCATATTCCGGATATTTCGAAAGCACGACGAAGCGCGTGGTGTTGTGCTTCTCGTCCTCGATATCCTCCATCAGGATGTCGAGGCCATAGACCTCGGCCGCGATACGCGGGGCGATGGCCGCGCGCGTCGGATCGTTGGCCTCGGCGACCTGGCGGGCGGAGCCGGCGGTGTCGGCGGCGACCTCGGCCTTGAGGCCGAGCTTGCGGATGATCTTGCGGCACTGGCCGAGCGCATGGATATGGCTCTGGACGGTCTGGATCGTGGCGAGCGTCCCACCCTTCGCCGCCATCAGATGGAAGCGGATCGGCAGGAAGTGCTCGCCGATGATGTGCAGGCCCGAGCGCGGCAGCAGGTGGTGGATATCGGCGACGCGGCCGGCGATCGAGTTGTCGATCGGGATCATGCCGTAGCGGGCCTTGCCGTCGCTGACGGCCGAAAGCGCATCCTCAAACGTGGCGCAAGGCAGGAGCTCGCAGTCCGGAAACACCTGGAGGGCAGCCTGCGAGGAGAAGGCCCCGGGTTCACCCTGATAAGACACGACGAAGGACATGGGACGACTTCAGGCTCCTCGGCTTCTTGTTGTGATGCGGCTCGGCCAGGCCGGCCTCAGCGCGACTTCAGGATCGCGCGGGCGCGATCGAGATCGGGGGGCGTGTCGACGCCGCGCGGCACATGGTCGATGACCATGACGTCGATGCGCATGCCATTCTCCAGCGCGCGCAATTGCTCCAGCTTCTCGCGCAGCTCCAGCGGCGATTGCGGCAGGCTGACGAAGCGGTCGAGCGCGGCGCGGCGATAGGCGTAGAGACCGACATGGTGATAGAGCGGCCCCTCGCCCGTCGGCGCCGTCGCCCGGGTGAAATAGAGCGCGCGCATGTGGCCCGGCGCGATCTCGCTGCCGATGAGCTTGACGACGCTCGGCGCCGTCTTCTCGTCCTCGTCGTCGATCACGCCCGCCAGCGTCGCGATATCCACAGCCGGATCGGCGAGCGGCTTCACCGCCGCGGCGATGGCGGAAGGCGCCAGGGTCGGAAAATCGCCTTGCACATTGACGATGATGTCGTAGTTCCGCTCGGGGTCGAGGATATCGGCGGCTTCCTTGATCCGGTCAGAGCCGGTCTGGTGGTCGGCACTGGTCATCACCGCCTTGCCGCCGGCGGCTTCGATCGCAGCCGCGATTTCCGGCGCATCGGTCGCGACCGCGACGTCTCCTGCTCCGGATTCGACCGCACGGCGCCAGACATGGACGATCATCGGCTCGCCATGGATATCGGCAAGCGGCTTGCCGGGCAGGCGCGTCGCCTGCATGCGGGCCGGAATCAGGATCAGCGGATTGGCCATTTTCTGAAGCGTGCTCGGCTGGGCTGCAGCCGGTGAAAGCCGGCGGCGGCAAAAAGTCTCAAACGGTGCGTGCTTATACGAGTTGCAATGAAGCGCGCAAAGCGGTTAAGCAACGGCGGAAGCTGGAGCCTTTCAAGACTCCAGCCAAGCGCTATCTCGTCTCCCGCGCCTTGGGCCGCGGAGGGCACCAGGGTTCGGACACGATGAATATCGAAGCCAACAAGATTGCCGGCGCGGTTCTCTCCACGCTGCTCGTCGTGATGGGCCTCAGCATGACGGCCGGCATCGTCTTCGCGCCGAAGAAGCCGGTCGTACCGGGCTTCGACCTGCCGAGCGAGGAGCCCGCCGCTGCCGGTGGCGCCGCCGCTGCGCCGGTAGCCGAGGAGCCGATCGCGGTGCGCCTCGCCAAGGCCGACCCTGCCAAGGGCGAGAGGGCAACCGCCGCCTGCAAGGCCTGCCACACCTTCGAGAAGGGCGGCGCCAACAAGGTCGGCCCGCATCTCTTCGAAGTCTATGGCCGCAACGAGGGCTCGGTCGCCGGCTTCGGCTACTCGGCCGCGATGAAGGGCCGCAGCGACAAGACCTGGGACGCCGAGGCGCTCGACCACTTCCTGAAGAGCCCGAAGGCCTATGTCCCCGGCACGATCATGGCGTTCGCCGGCATCGCCAAACCCGAGACCCGCGCCGATGTCGTCGCCTATCTGAACTCGCTGGCCGATGCACCGAAGCCGCTGCCGAAGCCCTGAGGCATCAGGCGAACGGCCAACACGCGATCACGAAGCCGGGCTTTGCCCGGCTTTTTCGTTTCTTCGCCTTGCTCCCGCCCCGCGCAAGCCCGCACAATCGTACTCCTGCCAGCCATTGCCGTAACCTTGCGCGCAGGCGACACAGGACAACGGCGAATCAGACGGAGACGCGAAACGATGGCGATGCGCATCACACGCCGCAGTTTGCTGGAAGCCGCAGGTACCGCGACCGTCGCGGGCGCCCTGCCCCAGCTTCCCGGAGCGGCGCTGGCGCAGGATGCCGAATCGCACGGGCTCTCGACCTTCGGCGAGCTCGCCCTGCCACCCGACTTTCCGCATTTCGCCTATGTGAACCCCAAGGCGCCCAAGGGCGGGTACATCGTCCAATCGATCAAGCGTGGCGGCGGAAACCAGAATCTTGAGACCTTCAACACGCTCAACATCTTCGTCTCGAAAGGCGACGGCGCGGCCGGCATCGATGCCTGTTTTGACAGCCTGATGGCCGGCTCCGGCGACGAGCCGGGCGCGCTCTATGGCTTGCTGGCGAAGAGCGTCTCGGTCTCCGCCGACAAGCTGACCTATCGCTTCCGCCTGCGGCCGGAGGCGCGCTTCCATGACGGCTCTCGTGTCAAGGCACAGGATGTCGCCTTCTCGCTGAACATCCTCAAGACGAAAGGACATCCGATCTATCGGATGATCCTGCAGGAGATGCTCTCCGCCACGGCAGAAGGCGACGACCTCGTCACCGTCAAGCTTTCGCCCCGCCGCAGCCGCGACCTGCACCTGATCGTCGCCGGCATGTCGATCTTCTCAGAGACGTTCTGGTCGACGCGGGACTTCGAGGCATCCACGCTGGAAGCGCCGCTCGGCTCGGGTCCCTACCGGGTCGGGCGCTTCGAACAGGGTCGCTATATCGAGTTCGAGCGCGTCGCCGACTACTGGGGCAAAGACCTGCCGGTCAATGTCGGCACCAACAATTTCGACCGGGTTCGCTGGGAGTATTTCCGCGATCGCAATGTCGGGTTCGAGGCCTTCAAGAGCGGCGTCATCACCTATCACGAGGAGTATACCTCGAAGCTTTGGGCGATCGGCTACGATTTTCCGGCCCTCAAGGAAGGCAAGGTCAAGCGCGAGATGCTACCGACGACGGAGCCCGTCGGCACGCAGGGCTGGGTCTTCAATCTCCGCCGCGAGAAATTCTCCGATCCCCGCATCCGCGAGGCGATCGGCCTGTGCTTCGACTTCGAATGGACCAACAAGAACGTCATGTACGGCCTGCGCGCCCGGACGACGTCCTATTTCGAGAACGCGGATTCGAAGGCTGTCGGCAAGCCTTCCCCCGAAGAACTCGCGTTGCTCGAACCCTTCAGGGGCAAGGTTCCCGAGGAAGTCTTCGGCGAACCCTTCGTTCCGCCGGTCAGCGATGGCTCGGGCAGCGATCGGAACCTGCTGAGGCAGGCGGATGAACTGTTCAGGAAAGCCGGCTGCAAACGCGACAAAGGCCGGCTCCTGCTGCCGAACGGCCAGCCCTTCGAGATCGAGTTCCTCGACCGCGAGGCCGCACTTCAACCTCATACGCAGCCTTACCTGGAGAATCTCGGGAAGCTCGGCATCAGGGCGCAATCGCGACTGGTCGACCCTTCGCAGCATCAACGCCGGCTCGACGAGCGCGATTTCGATGTCGCGATATCGTCCCTGACGGGCTCCGTCATACCCAGCGACAGCCTGCGCATCATCTACGGTTCGGAAGCGGCCAAGACGGCCGGGACCCGCAATATCGGCGGCATCGCCGACCCGGCGATCGACGCCATGATCGAGAGGATCGGGCGGGCGGACAGCTATGCCGAGGTCGTCGTGGCCGCCAAATGCCTCGACAGGCTGCTTCGGGCCGGCCGTTACTGGGTGCCGATGTGGTACAGCCCGAACGAGCTGGTGGCCTATTGGGACATGTACGACCGGCCGGCGACCAAGCCGAAATACTCCTCGGGCGCGCCGGGCATCTGGTGGTACGACCCCGAGAAGGCCAAGCGGATCGGAAAGGCGTGACCCGGGCATGCTGAGCTATATCGCCCGGCGCCTCGCGCTGATGGTGCCGACCCTGTTCGGCATCCTGCTCGTCTCCTTCGTCATCGTGCAGTTCGCGCCGGGCGGGCCGGTCGAGCGCGTGATCTCGCAGCTCCAGAACCCGAACAGCGGCGGCGCGGCCGACCGCGTCGGTGGGGGTCAGGGCGGCGATGCCGGCGCGCAGGGCGACGGGTCGGCCTATCGCGGCGCGCAGGGTCTCGATCCCGCCTTCATCAAGGAGCTGGAGAAGCAGTTCGGCTTCGACAAGCCGGCGCATGAGCGCTTCCTGAAGATGCTCGGCGACTATGCCCGCTTCGATTTCGGCCGCTCTTATTTCCGCGACGCGCCGGTGCTGCAGCTCATCAAGGAAAAGCTGCCGGTCTCGATCACGCTCGGGCTCTGGATGACGCTGATCTCCTATGCGATCTCGATCCCGCTCGGCATCCGCAAGGCGATGAAGGAGGGCTCGCGCTTCGACACCTGGACGAGCGCGGTCGTCATCATCGGCTACGCCATCCCGAGCTTCCTGTTCGCGATCCTGCTGATCGTGCTCTTCGCCGGCGGCTCCTTCTGGCAGATCTTCCCGCTGAGAGGCCTGACCTCCGACAACTGGGCGGAGCTCAGCCTGTTTGGGAAGGCCAAGGACTATCTCTGGCACATCGCCTTACCGGTGCTGGCCATGGCGCTCGGCGCCTTCGCGACCTCGACGCTTTTGACCAAGAACTCCTTCCTCGACGAGATCCGCAAGCAATACGTCCTGACGGCCCGGATGAAGGGTCTTAGCGAGCGGCGCGTGCTCTATGGCCATGTCTTCCGCAACGCGATGCTGATCGTCATCGCCGGCTTCCCGGGCGCCTTCGTCCACGCGCTCTTCGCGGGGTCGCTGCTGATCGAGACGATCTTCTCGCTCGACGGACTCGGCCTCCTCTCCTTCGAGGCGATCGTCAACCGCGACTATCCCGTGGTCTTCGCCAATCTCTACATCTTCTCGCTGATCGGCCTCGTCGTGCATCTGATCACCGACCTGACCTATAGCTGGGTCGACCCCCGCATTGATTTCGAGAGCCGGGAGGCGTGAGCATGAGCGACACGCTGATCGACGCTCCGCCGCCTGCCCTGCGCAGCGATATTCCGCTGGCGCCGGCCGAGGCCAAGCAGGGCTGGCTCAAGCTCTCGCCGATCAACCGGCGAAGGCTGAACAACTTCAAGGCCAACAAGCGCGGCTGGTGGTCGCTCTGGCTCTTCCTTGCGCTGTTCGTGCTCTCGCTCTTCGCCGAGTTCATCGCCAACGACCGGCCGCTTGTCGTGCGCTACAAGGACGAATGGCTGTTCCCGGTCGCGGTGAACTATCCGGAAGAGAAGTTCGGGGGCTTCCTTGCCACCACCGATTACCGCGACCCGGTCATCGCCAAGGAGATCGCCGCCAATGGCTTCGCGATCTGGCCGCCGATCCGCTATTCCTACCGCACGCATAATCTCGACCTGCCGGTGCCGGCTCCCGCGCCGCCGACCTGGCTGCTCAAGGACGAGCAGTGCAAAGCGATCGCGGAACGCAGCGGCGGCAAGACCTGCCGCGACCTCGAGTGGAACTGGCTCGGCACGGACGACCAGGGCCGTGACGTGGTGGCGCGCCTGATCTACGGCTTCCGCATCTCCGTGCTGTTCGGGCTGATCCTGTGCGCCTTCTCCTCGGTGATCGGCATCGCGGCCGGGGCTATCCAAGGCTATTTCGGCGGCTGGACCGACCTGATCTTCCAGCGCCTGATCGAGATCTGGACCTCGATTCCGGCGCTCTACCTGCTGATCATCGTCGCCGCGATCATCACGCCGAGCTTCTTCGTGCTGCTCGGCATCCTCCTGCTGTTCTCCTGGGTGGCGCTGGTCGGCGTCGTGCGCGCCGAATTCCTGCGGGCGCGCAATTTCGAGTATGTCCGGGCGGCCCGCGCGCTCGGCCTCTCCAACCGCACCATCATGATCCGGCACCTGCTGCCGAACGCGATGGTGGCCACACTGACCTTCCTGCCCTTCATCCTGAACGGCTCGATCACCACCCTGACCTCGCTCGATTTCCTCGGCTTCGGCCTGCCGCCGGGCTCCCCTTCGCTCGGCGAATTGCTGGCGCAGGGCAAGGCGAACCTGCAGGCGCCCTGGCTCGGCCTCTCCGGCTTCATCGTGATCGCGCTGATGCTGTCGCTGCTGATCTTCATCGGCGAGGCCGTGCGCGACGCCTTCGACCCGCGGAAGACCTTCGCATGACCGCGCCGCTACTCTCCGTCGAAGACCTCTCCGTCGCTTTCCGCCAGGGCGGGCGCGAGACGCTCGCCGTCGACCATGTCTCCTTCTCGATCGCCAAGGGCGAGACGCTCGCGCTTGTCGGCGAGTCCGGCTCGGGCAAATCGGTCTCGGCTCTGTCGATCCTGAAGCTCCTGAACTATCCGGCGGCGCATCATCCTTCCGGCAAGATCCTGTTCAACGGGCAGGATCTGATCGCGGCCGACGAGGACGCGATGCGCAAGGTGCGCGGCAACGACATCACCATGGTGTTCCAGGAGCCGATGACCTCGCTCAACCCGCTGCATACGATCGAGCGGCAGATCGGCGAGATCCTCGAACTGCACAAAGGGCTGCGCGGCGAGAAGGCCCGCACCCGCACGCTGGAGCTGCTCGACCTCGTCGGCATCCGGGATGCGGCGAGCCGGCTCGATGCCTATCCGCACCAGCTCTCGGGCGGGCAGCGCCAGCGCGTGATGATCGCGATGGCGCTCGCGAACGAGCCCGAACTGTTGGTCGCCGACGAGCCGACCACCGCGCTCGACGTCACCGTGCAGGCGCAGATCCTGAAGCTGCTCAAGGAGCTGCAGGGCCGGCTCGGCATGGCCATGCTGTTCATCACGCATGACCTCGGCATCGTCCGGCGCATCGCCGACCGGGTCTGCGTGATGCTGAAGGGCAAGGTCGTCGAGCATGGGCCCGTCGCCGAGATCTTCGCCAACCCGCAGCACGACTATACCAAGCGCCTGCTCGCGGCCGAGCCGAAGGGCCGCCCTGCCCCCGTCCCGGCGGACGCGGCGACGCTGCTGGAGGCCGGGCCGGTCAAGGTCTGGTTCCCGATCAAGTCCGGCCTGCTGCGCCGCGTCAGCGGCCATTTGAAGGCTGTCGACGGCATCTCGGTCAAGGTGCGCGAGGGCGAGACGCTGGGCGTCGTCGGCGAATCCGGCTCGGGCAAGACCACACTCGGCCTCGCCATCCTCAGGCTGATCTCGTCGGAAGGGCCGATCGTCTTCCTCGGCGACCGCATCGACGGGCTCTCCAGCAAGCAGGTCCGGCCGAAGCGCAAGGATCTGCAGGTCGTCTTCCAGGACCCCTACGGCTCGCTCTCGCCGCGCATGTCGGTGGCCGAGATCGTCGCCGAAGGCCTCGCGATCCAGCAACCGAACCTGAGCTATGAGCGGCGCCGCGAGATCGTGGCGCAAGCGCTCGCCGATGTGGGGCTGGACCCTGCAGCGATGGATCGCTACCCGCACGAGTTCTCGGGCGGCCAGCGTCAGCGCATCGCGATCGCGCGGGCCATGGCGCTCGATCCCAAGTTCGTGGTGCTGGACGAGCCGACCTCGGCGCTCGACATGTCCGTGCAGGCACAGATCGTCGAGTTGCTGCGCGGGCTGCAAGCCAAGCGCAAGCTGGGCTATCTCTTCATCAGCCACGACCTCAAGGTCGTGAGGGCGCTGTCGCATCGGGTCGTGGTGATGCAGAACGGCAAGGTGGTCGAGGAAGGCCCGGCCGAGGCGATCTTCGCCCAGCCACGCGAGGCCTATACCCAGGCGCTGCTGGCGGCGGCCCTCAACCTCGACACCGCCAGCACCACCGCGGTGAAGGACTGAGCATGGCCCGCGCGCTGCTCATCGTGCTGGACTCGGTCGGCTGCGGCGGCGCCGCCGATGCGGCCGCCTATGGCGATGCCGGCTCCGACACGCTCGGCCATATCGCCGAAGCCTGCGCCGATGGACGCGGCGACCGCGAAGGCCTGCGCAGCGGACCGCTCAAGCTCCCAAACCTCGTGCGGCTCGGCCTCGCCCATGCCTGCGAGGCCTCGACCGGCCGGTCGCTGGCCGGTGTCACGAAGCCAGCCAAACCCGAAGGGCGCTGGGGCTACGGTGTCGAGATCAGCCAGGGCAAGGATACGCCGTCCGGCCATTGGGAGATCGCCGGCTGCCCGGTGCCGTTCCAGTGGGGCTATTTCACCGATCTGGAGAATTCCTTCTCGCCAGAGCTGGTTGCCGGCATCGTCGCGCAAGGCGCCCTGCCCGGCATCCTCGGCAACAAGCATGCCTCGGGCACCGCGATCATCGACGAACTCGGGCCGGAGCATATCCGGACGGGCAAGCCGATCTGCTATACCTCGGTCGATTCCGTACTGCAGATCGCGGCGCATGAAGAGCATTTCGGGCTCGACCGGCTCTATGCCCTCTGCAAGGTGGCACGCGGCCTCGTCGATCCCCTGCGGATCGGCCGCGTCATCGCGCGGCCCTTCGTGGGCTCGCCGGAGGAAGGCTTCACCCGCACCGGCAATCGCAAGGATTTCGCCATCCCGCCGCCGGACGAGACGATCCTCGACCGCTTGACGGCGCAAGGGCGCACGGTCGTCACCGTCGGCAAGATCGGCGACATCTTCGCCCATCGGTCGACCGGCGCCGAGATCAAGCCCTTCGGCAATGCGGCCATGCTCGACGCGGCGCTGGAGGCCTGGGACGGGCTGCCGGATGGCGGGTTCTGCTTCGTCAATCTCGTCGATTTCGACACCGAGTTCGGCCACCGGCGCGACATTCCGGGCTATGCGGCGGCACTGGAAGCCTTCGATCGCCGCCTGCCGAGTATCGAAGCGGTTCTGAGGCCGGGCGACATCGCCGTCATAACAGCCGATCACGGCAACGATCCGAGCTGGCCCGGCACCGACCACACGCGCGAGCATGTGCCGATCCTCGCCTTCGGTCCCGGCATCGGCACCGAGCCGCTGGGGCGCCGCGGCAGTTTCGCCGATATCGCGGCGAGCCTCGGCAGCTTCCTCGGAATCGGGCCGGTCGGCCCCGGCCGCCCCTGGTAGACCTCAGCCCGTAGCGACCCGGCCGCAGAAGCTCGCCACGTCCTGGCGGATCTCCTGTGCCTGCTGCGCGAGCGCGCTGGCGGCGCTCTGCAATTGCTGGGCGGCGCCATGGGTCTGGCGGGTCATGACCTCGAAGCCGCCGGCGACATCGGCGCTGCGCTGCGCGCCCTCGAAGGACAGGCGGACCTGATGGGCGATCTCGGCCGTGGCACGGCTCTGCTCGTCAACCGAGAGCGCGATCGCATTGGCGACGCTCTCGACCTCGCCGATCGCCTCGACGATGTCGCGGATCGCCTTCAGCGAGCGCTGCGAGGCCTGCTGCATCGTGCCGATCTGCTGCGACACCTCGTCGGTCGCCTTGGCGGTCTGGGCCGAGAGCGTCTTGACTTCGCTGGCCACGACCGCGAAGCCGCGCCCCATCTCGCCGGCGCGCGCCGCCTCGATCGTGGCGTTGAGCGCGAGCATGCTGGTTTGCGCGGCGATGCCGCGGATAATCTCGACGACGGCGCCGACATTCTCGCTGCTCTGGGCGAGATGCTCGATCTCGGCGCTGGCGCGGCGGGCAAGCTCGGCGGCGATCTTCGAGCCATCGGCCGATTGCCCGGCATTGCGGCCGATCTCGCCGATGGAGGCGACGAGCTCGGTGCTGGCGGCCGAAAGATGATCGATGCTGTCCATCGTGCCGGCGGCGGAATCGGAGACCATCGCGGTCTGGCGCCGGACATGGTCGGAGGTCTCGGTCAGCGCCCCGGCCTCGGTGTTCATCGCCGCGGCAGAGTTGTCGAGGACGGCCATCGCCTGCTCCATCTGTGCGCGGAAACCGGCAACGACATCGCGCAGCATCTCGGCGCGCTGTCCGAGTTCCTCGGCGAGATTGCGCTCCTTCTCGCCGGCGGCGCGCTCGCGCTCCGCCACTTCCTGCGCCCGCGCCAGGTTCTGCTCGTTCACCGCGAACATGCGCTGCAGCGCCACGGCGAAGATCGACAGGAACGCCGTCTCGATGATGACGATCACCGCATGGAGCATCACGCGCCACAGGTTGCCGCCCTGATAGAAGACGGCCGCAGGCAAGGCGTATTGCAGCACGAGATGATGCGCGGCCGTCAATGTCGCGCCCATCAGGATCGGCCGCCAGTCGCAGAAGCCGGCGAGCAGCGCCAGGATCGCGAAATAGTACATGTGGATGTCCGGCTGCCAGGGGTGGCCGGCAAAGCTGAACACCAGGATCGAAACCTGCCCGATCAAGACGGCGGCGATGACGAGCTGAGTCACGATGGCCGGGCCGGCCAGGCGATAGACGAGCACGGCCGCAAGCGCCGCCAGCGCCGCCATCAGCACCGGGACGACGCCTGACGCGCCGTTGGCCCAGAAGCCCAGCGCGAGCAACGGCACATGCAGCAGCCCGAGCGCCAGCAGGGCCTGCGTGACCCTCTGGCGTACCGCTGACAGGGTCCAGTTCATGACGACGCTTCCGTTCGGCCGGGATTATCGAGGCATCCGGCAAGGCCCGCCAGAACGAGGGAGAACCACGCGCCTTTCGGCACGGCGGGTGCCTGCCCGTTCGATGTCGGCGCCACGACGACGACCGAACTCAACCGGCCACTGCGCAGAACGCGATGACCGGCCGCGAAGCTCAGCGCCACGGCTTCCGCACCATCGGTCCAGGGTGGAAAGATGATCGCGACCGGCTCGGTGCCGTCGGTCGCGCGCGGCAGGCTCGCGAGAGCTCCGAAGCTGACCAGCAGACAGACCAATCCAACGAGGACGCCGCCAGCGGGCGACAACCGCTCGGCGCGCGCCGCTTCGGGTTCCGCTGGAGATATCGAAGGCATTGGCGGGGATCACTCGGGGCAACGGCGACGTACAGCCGAAGCAACCGTAGCCGCGTAAAATTTTACTTAAGCCGTTCACCGGGGCTGAACGGCGATTGCTCGCCCAAGACCGCATTTACCTTTCATCAATAGGCGAGATTTACAACTTTTAGTTGTGTCTACTTACCGAGGAACGGCCATGCCGCCTGCCCTGTCCCGCTTCTCCCGGAACCAGCGCGCGACCACCGCCATCGAGTTCGCTTTCGTCGCGCCGATCCTGCTGCTGCTGCTCGTCGGCATCATGGGCTATGGCTATGTCTTCGGCATCTACCACAGTATCCAGCAGATCGCAGCCGAAGCGGCGCGCTCATCCGTTTCGGGCCTGAACGACACCGAGCGCTCCCAGATCGCCCAGGACTTCATTGCGGCCCATGCCGGCTCCTACGCTTTCATCGATCCCGCGAAGCTGAGAGTCCGGACCGGCCAGACCGGCCCGCAGATGCAGAGCTTCGAAGTCGCCGTCGCCTATGACATGAGCGGCTCTGTCTATGACAGCCTCAGCCGCCTGGCGTCGCTTCCACAACCAATGATTGAGCGTCGAGCCATCGTCCAGCGCGGTGGATATTGAACAGGTTTCGCGATTTCGCGGCCAGGAGGGCATGCATGCTCAGGCTCAGGAACTTCGTCGGAGACCAGCGTGGCGGCGCCGCCATTCTCTTCGCCGTTTCGGCGACTATGCTGTTCGGCTTCGGCGCCATGGCCGTCGATGTCGGCAACTTCTTCTACGAGAAACGCAAGCTCCAGACCGCCAACGACCTCGCCGCGCTCGCAGCGGCAAGCGATCTGCCCCGCGCCCAGGCCGCGGCCGGGGCCAGCACCATCCAGAACGGCTTTCCCCGCAACGCGATCCAGGCCTTGCAGACCGGCGTGTATACGCCCGACCCGAATCTGGCGCCCGGAGCGCGCTTCGTTCCCAGCTCGGCCACGGTCGCGAATGCGGTCAGGGTCGACATGCGGACAACCGCGCCGCTGCTGCTCGGCCGCGTGCTGACCTCGTCAACGGCCTCCGCACCAACGTCCGGCACCGTTCCGCGCCCTGCCGGCAGCACGCCGGCCGTGGCCAGCCTCAGCAGCGGCGACGTGCCGATCGGCTCCAGCGCCATCGCCTTCCAGGATTCCCAGGCCTCCTTCGCCGTCGGCTCCCGCCTGCTCAGGCTCGATGGCGGCCTGCTCAACAGCCTGCTGGGCGGCCTGCTCGGGGGCGGCGTATCGCTCTCCGTCATGGATTACGACGCACTGATCAAGGCGCGGGTCGACCTGTTCGACTTCTCGAAGCGCCTCGCCACCCGCCTCAACCTGACGGCGGCGACCTATGACGATGTGCTCAAGGCCGATGCCCGCCTCGGCGACGTGCTGGCGGCGATCGTCGACGCCTCCCGCGACCACGATACGCGCAGCGGCACGGCCACCGCGGCGCTGGGGCGTCTCGCATCCGCGTCCGCGAGCAACCTGCCGGTCAATCTGGCCTCGCTTATTTCCTTTGGCCCGGCCGGCGACAAGCCGCTTTCCGGGCCAAAGCCGCTCGCGGCCTCGCTCTCGGCGCTCGACATCGTCTCGGCCGTCGCCCAGATCGCCAATGGCAACCGCCAGGTCGATGTCGGGCTCAACCTCAACCTACCCGGCGTCGCGGCGGCCTCGCTCAAGCTCGGCATCGGCGAGCGGCCGGTCGGCACCAGCCTGGTGCGGGTCGGGCGCGCCGGATCGAGCGTGCATACGGCACAGACGCGCCTCCTGCTGACGGTCGATCTCGTCGGCTCGGGCGCAGCCTCGCTGGTCAGGGTGCCGCTCTATCTCGAGCTCGCCGCCGCCACGGCCCGGATCACCGGCATCCAATGCTCGCCCGGCGACGTCTCGACCTCGCGGGTCACGCTCGGCGTGACGCCGGCCGTGGTCGACGCCTGGATCGGGCAGGTCTCGATGGCGGAGTTCAACAATTTCAGCAGGGCGCCGAACCCGCCCGCCGCGGCCCTCGTCAACGCGGCCGGGCTCGCCAAGGTCACCGGCCGCGCCCATGTGACGATGACCAATCTCTCCGAGGCCACCGTCAGCTTCAGCTATCCGGAGATCCAGCGCAGCGAGAAGAAGACGACCTCGACCCGCAATTTCGTCGCCACCCTGCTGGGGCGGCTCGTCGGCGACCTGGAGCTGCGCGTGGAAGCGCTGGGGCTCGGCCTCGGCTTGCCCGGCCTGGATGGGCTCGTCAGCGGAATCATCGGCAATGCCGCGACGCCGCTCGACCAGATCCTCAACGGCGTGCTCGGCACGCTCGGGATCGGGCTCGGCCAGGCCGATAGCTGGGTCAGCGGCGTGCGCTGCGGCGGGGCCGTGCTGGTGCGATAAGTTCCGTCAGCTCTGGAGACGCTGCTTGATCCGCTTGATCAGGCCGTCCCTGACGTCGCGATAGGCGTCGAGCTTCTGCTCGCGCGAGCCCTGGAACACGGTGGGATCGACGGTCGGCCAGTATTCCACCTCGGCGGCATGGGTCCGCGTCAGGTCCAGCGCCTTGTGATGGGCCTCGGGCGAGAGCGTGATGATCAGGTCGAAATTCAGCCCTTCCCACTCCTCCAGCTCCTCGATCGATTTCGGCTTGTGGCGGCTGAGGTCGATGCCGATCTCGTCGAGAACCGTCGACACGAAGCCATCGATCTCGCCTTTGCGGGCTCCGGCCGACTGGACATAGATCGACTTGCCGAAAAAGTGCTTGGCCAGGGCCTCTGCCATGGGCGAGCGCACGGCGTTCATCGCGCACATGAAGAGCACGCTCTGGACCTTGCGCGGGGGCTCCAAGCGCGTCAGCCCTTCCAGTGTAGGGCATAGATCAGGGTGAAGAGGCGGCGCGCCGTGTCGAAATCGACCTCGACCTTGCTCGCCAGCCGCTCGGCCAGGATGCCAGCAGCCTCGTCATGCAGGCCGCGCCGGCCCATGTCGATCGCCTCGATCTGCGTCGGCGTCGAGGTCCTGATCGCCGCGTAATAGCTGTCGCAGACCAGTTCGTAGTCCTTGATGATGCGCCGGAACGGGCTGAGCGAGAGATGATGCGTCACCACCGGCGCGCCATCGGCCTGCTTGATCTCGAAGACGAGGCGCCGCTCGACCATGGCGAGATGCACGAGATACGGCCCGCCGTCATGCTCGGGAATGACGAAGCTGTTGCGCTCGATCAGGTCATAGATCGCGACGGCGCGCTCATGCTCCTGATCGGGCGTGCCGCGGCCAAGGGAGCTCTCGTCGAGGGTCAGGCCGACCAGGCGCTGGTTGGTGGCAGTCGAGACGTCGGACATCGCTCCTCCGGCCATGGCGCCGCCTGTCGGACGGAGCCGAGATCACTAAGCATGAGAGTATTGCTCTTGCGAAAAACCGGTTCCCACTTTTTCGCGCAATACTCTAGCGATTGAGTCTGATCGTCACGGATCGGCCGTGCGCCTGCAAGCCCTCTGCCTCGGCCAATTGCGTGGCGGCGGACGCGAGCGCGCGCAGGCCCTCGGGGCCGCATTTCAAGAGCGAGGTCCGCTTCATGAAATCGCCGACGCCGAGCCCCGAAGAGAAGCGGGCGGAACGGGCCGTCGGCAGGACATGGTTGGGGCCACCGACATAGTCGCCGATCGCCTCCGGCGTGTGGCCGCCCAGGAAGATCGCGCCGGCATTGCGGATCAGCCCCGCGAGCCGCTCGGGATCGGTCGTCATGATTTCGAGATGCTCGGGCGCGAGCCGATCGACCAGCGGCACGGCGGCTTCGAGATCGGCGACGAGCAGGATCGCGCCAAATTCCTGCCAGCTCTTGCCGGCGATCTCCGCGCGCGGCAGCGTCGCGAGCTGGGCGGCGACCGCCTTCTCGACCTCGGTGGCGAGCGCGGCATCGTCAGTCATCAGGATCGACTGGGCAGAGACATCATGCTCGGCCTGAGCCAGCAGGTCGGCAGCGATCCAGTCGGGATTGGCGCTGCGGTCGGCGATGACCAGCACTTCGGAAGGGCCGGCGATCATGTCGATGCCGACCTGGCCGAAGACGCGGCGCTTGGCGGCGGCGACATAGGCATTGCCGGGGCCGACGATCTTGGCGACCGGCGCGATCGCAGCCGTGCCATAGGCCAGCGCCGCGACGGCCTGCGCACCGCCGATGCGGTAGACCTCGTCGACGCCGGCAAGGCGGGCGGCGGCGAGTACGAGCGGGTTGGTTTCGCCGCGCGGCGTCGGCGCGACCATGACGATGCGCGGCACGCCGGCGACCTTGGCCGGGATGGCGTTCATCAGCACCGAGGAGGGATAGCTCGCCGTGCCGCCGGGAACATAGAGCCCGACCGCCTCGATCGCACTCCAGCGCCAGCCGGCGCCGACGCCCGCCGCATCCTCGACCCAGGAATCGGCCGGCTTCTGGCGGCGATGATAGGTCTCGATGCGCTCGCGCGCCGTTTCCAGCGCGGCCAGCAATTCGGGCGAGCAGGCGGCGACCGCCGCGTCGATCTCGGCCTCGGAGACGCGCAGGGTCTGTGGCGTCAGGTCGAGCGCGTCGAAGCGGGCGGTGTAGTCGATCAGCGCGGCGTCGCCCTTCTCGCGGACATCGGCAATGATGTCGGCGGCAACGCGATCGACCTCCTCCGAGACCTCGCGCTTGGCGGAGAGCAGCGCCGCGAAGCCCGCGGCGAAGCCGGCATCCCTGTCGTCGAGCCTGATCGGCATCGCTTGTCCTTGGATATCGTCGAGAAAGGGCTGGAGGTTCAGGCGCCGTCGGGATGGCCGGGCGTCGCCACGGCTTCCCAGACCGGGCCGAGATCCTTCATCTGGGCCTCGATGCATTCGACCGAGAGACGGATCGCCGCCCCTTCCGAGAAATGCAGGGTCACGTCGCCGGCCGGATCCTCGCCCAGGTCGAAGGTGACGGCGAGAAGGTTCAGGACCTTGTCGGGATCGTTCTTGTCGAGCTTGGCGCTGCGCACGGCCTGGACACGGTCGAAATGCAGCGCGGTCAGGCGGCGCCGGCGCTGGCCGCGCTGGGCACCTTCCCAATCGAAACGGCGCAGCGCGAGCGCGAAGCGCTTCTCGCGCGGGAGATAGACGAGGTCGGCCGCCTTCAGCACCGCATCCTGGAGATGGGCTGAGACAATCGCGAGGTCATCGGCATCGAGCGCGATGAGCTTCAGGGGATCGGCGGCATCGTCTGACATGGTCTTGTTCTGACGAGCCGCCCCGAGAAAATCAACCGCCGAGAATCAGCCGCTGATGCGCTCGACCAGCGCTCCGCAGCGGCCGAGCTTGGCCTCCAGCGCCTCGAAGCCGCGATCGAGATGGTAGACGCGGTTAATCGTGGTGTCGCCCTCGGCGGCGAGCCCGCCGATGACCAGCGAAACCGAGGCGCGCAGGTCGGTCGCCATCACCGGCGCGCCGGTCAGCTTCTCGACACCCTCGACATGGGCGACATCGCCGTCCAGCCGGATCTTCGCGCCGAGCCGGGCGAGTTCCTGCACATGCATGAAGCGGTTCTCGAAGATGGTCTCGCGGATGCGCGAGGTACCCTTCGCCCGGGTCATCAGCGCCATGAACTGCGCCTGCAGGTCGGTCGGGAAGCCCGGGAAGGGATCGGTGTCGATATCGACCGCCGTTAACCCGTGCCCGTTGCGGCGCACGCGGATGCCTTCATTGGTCGAGTCGACCTCGACCCCGGCCCTGGTCAGCACGTCGAGCGCCGATTGCAGCAGCTCGGGCCGAGCGCCTTCCAGCAGCACGTCGCCGCCGGTCATCGCCACCGCCATGGCATAGGTGCCGGCCTCGATCCGATCGGGCAGCACGGCATGATGCGCACCGCCGAGACGCGCGACGCCTGTCACGACGATGCGCGGCGTGCCGGCGCCCTCGATCTTGGCGCCCATCTTGACGAGGCAGGCGGCGAGGTCGGTGACCTCCGGCTCGCAAGCGGCGTTCTCGATCACGGTCGTGCCCTGGGCGAGGACGGCTGCCATCAGCGCGGTATGCGTGCCGCCGACCGTCACCTTCGGGAAGACGATCTCGCCGCCCCTGAGGCCTTTGGGCGCCCGTGCCAGCGCGTAGCCGTTCTCGATCGCTATCTCGGCGCCGAGCTTCTCCAGCGCCATCAGCAGCAGGTCGACCGGGCGGGTGCCGATGGCGCAGCCGCCCGGCAGCGAGACCTTGGCCTCGCCCATGCGCGCCAGGATCGGCGCGATCACCCAGAAGCTCGCGCGCATGGTCGAGACCAGTTCATAGGGCGCGCAGGTATCGACGATCTGGCGGGCGGTCAGCGCGATGGTCTGGCCGGTCTCGGCCGACTGGCCGATGCGCTTGCCGGCAACGGTGCGGTCGACGCCCTGGTTGGACAGGATCCGCGAGAGCGCGGTCACATCCGAGAGGCGCGGCACATTGGTCAGCGTCAGCGTCTCGTCCGTCAGCAGGCTCGCGATCATCAGCGGCAAGGCGGCGTTCTTGGCGCCGGAAATCGGAATGGCGCCATTGAGGCGCTGGCCGCCGGTGATGCGGATCTTGTCCATCGTCGGGTCCTGCTCGGCCGGCCAGGCTCAGGGCCGGCGGCGCGTGGGAGAATAAGGGAGTTCAGGTCCGGGAGTTGTCGGCCTGAGTGGGCGGCGCCGGCTCACGCGCTTGCGCTTCGTCCGAACGGCGAGCGCGAGCCTGGGCCTTGCGGCGCTTCAGGTTCTCGCGGAGCGCGGCGGCAAGGCGCGCCTGCTTCTCGTCCTCGGCTGTCTGGCGGGTCACGATGTCAGCTCGGTGTGGGGTGTTTGAACGCGGGAACGCGGCGAATTCGCGGCGGTATCGTTAGACCCTGAGCCGCCGCCGGACAAGCATGACGATGGCGGCGCGGCCCCTGCCCACGGCAGGGCGAAATCGTGCCGGAGCAGGCCAGCCCCGGACCCTGCCTCGGAGCGCGGGAATGATCCTTCCCTCTCAGACCGCTGCCGCTTTCCACTTGTTTCCCGGTCACAGCCTCTCCGCGAAATTTTCACTCCGACAGCCGCGGTGCGGCTCTTGCCTTGCCGGCAGTCCGGACGTTGGCAAGCGTCAGACCTGACGCTTGGTAAGGCAAAAAACCTTAATGCTATTAACCATTTCCGCGGGATTTCGTTTACACTTTGTTAAGCTCGTTTACGCTGCCGGCATCAAGGAGTTTGTGGGGTAGCGTCATGTTGCAGTCCTTGAAGTTGGGAGCCGGGGGCCTCGCGCCGACCCTGCTGGAGAGTTGCGAAGTCATCGATGCGATCCGCTACAAGGCAGGCTTCCTGCCGGAGGTGGAGATCGCCTATGAGCCGGATATCAAGACGCTGTGGGTCACGATCCGGCCGGAGCTGAAGCCTGTCTTCACGCTGCAGTTGCTGGACAGCCTGGTGAAGATCCAGAGCGCGATCGTGGCGCTCTGGGGCGCGCCGGACCAGTATCACCGCGCGCCGGTGCGCTTCCTCGCCTTCCGGGGCACGGGCCCGTTCTTCACGCTCGGCGGCGATCTCGATTTCTATCTGGACTGCCTGGCCAAGAACGACCGCGCCGCGCTGACGGAATATGCAAGGCTCTCGGCGGAAGGGGCGATCTTGAACTCCGGCGGCCTCAGCGGGCTGGTGGTGACGCTCTCGACGATCCACGCCAAGGCGATCGGCGGCGGCATCGACGCGCCGCGCTCATGCAATGTGATGATCGCCGAGGAACAGGCCTCGTTCGTCTACCCGGAGATCAAGTTCAACCACTTCCCGATCACGGCGGTGGCAATCCTGTCGCGGCGCATGGGCCAGCGCGCGGCCGAGCAGATGCTGCTCTCCGGCGAGGAGATGAGCGCGCAGGACTTCATGGCGGCGGGCGGACTCGAAGCGGTGGTCCCGACCGGCACGGGCGAGGACTGGATCCGCAAGTACTGCGCCGACTCCCTGCCGGTCCACGCCGCCAAGACAGCGCTGTTCTCGGCCTTCAACCGCCGCCATGGCGATCTGCGCGAAGAACTCGGCCATCTCGGCGAAATCTGGACGAATTGCATGCTGCGCCTGAGCCCGAGCGCGATCTCGAAGCTGCAGCGCATCGCCCAGACGCAGGACCGGATGCTGGCGCGCGTCTACCAACGCCACCTCGCGCCGGTCTGACGGGCGGCGGGTCGCTCGCCGCTCTGTCCACCGCCCCCGGAAAACCACACGAAGCATTTACCTCTGCTCTCGTACAACGCTCTGGCATGATGCGCGACGTGTGGATGTCGCGCATTGCGCCGTGTGGGGCGGCAAAGGCAGGAGTAGATGGCAGGCGCGCTCAAGCGACCGACGACGGCTGGCGGACGCGAGCAGGGCGAGGATATCGACCTGACCGGCTATACGCTGCTGGTCAGTTCGCTGTTCTCATCGCCGGCCTCGATCATCCCCGGCGGAATCGCGGGCATCTTGACGCCGTTCCTGTGCTGGGTCTCCACCGGCATGGACATCTTCATGAGCCTCACCATCCTGGTGACGCTCATCGTCATCCTGCGCATCATGACGGTGATCGCCTATCGCCGGCGCAACCACGCCCAGGACAGCTACGCGCAGACCCGCCGTTGGGACCGCGACTATTTCATCGGCGCGACGTTGTTCAGCGCCGTTCTCGGCTATAGCTGCTATGTCGCGCTGGTCCAGACGGACGACCCCGCCGCGCATATCACCTCGGTCGCCTCGACCATCGCGCTGGCCTCGGGCTATGTCGCGCGCAATGCCGGACGGCCGAAATTCGTCGCGGTGCAGCTCCTGACCTTCTGCATCCCGATGGCGATCGGCCTGATCGGCGCTCATAACCCCTATTACCGCTATATCGGCTATTTCGCCTTCCTCTACGTGGCGGCCAATATCGCGATCACAAACTCGCTGCACCGGAACCTGCTCGCGCTGAGCGACGCCAACAAGCAGTCCAAGGCGCTCGCCTCCGCCCTGCATTCGCAGAACCTGACGCTCGACGCAGCGCTCAACACGATGATCGACGGGCTGGCGATGTTCGACCGCAGCCTCAAGCTCGCCGTCAGCAACGCGCCGCACAGCACGCTCTACGGCCTGCCCGAGACGCTCGCCCTGCCCGGCACGCCCTTGACGGCGATCGCGCGCTTCCTGGTCGAGCGGCAGGTTATCAGCCAGGAGCAGTTGCGCGACATCCGCGCGGCGCTGTCGGAAGTCCAGGCGACCCAGCAGGCCACCAGCCGCGAACTGGTGACGCGCGGCGGGCTCGTCCTCGTCGTCACGCTCGCGCCTGCGGCCGAGGGCGGTATCCTGATGCTCACGGAGGATGCCACCGAGCGCAAGGCGACGGAGGCACGCATCGAGCAGATGGCGCGCTTCGACGAACTGACCGGGCTGGCGAACCGTTTCGAATACACCACGCAGATCGCCGAAACCTTCGCCAAGCTCGAGCGCACGGGCGACGGTTTCGCGCTGCTCTATCTCGATCTCGACGGCTTCAAGCAGGTCAATGACAGCCTGGGCCACGATATCGGCGACCATGTGCTGATGGAGACCGCGAGCCGCCTGCGCAGCGCGATCCGCAGCAACGACATGCTCGCCCGTTTCGGCGGCGACGAGTTCCTGCTGATCCTGCCCTCCGCGGACCATCTCGTCGTCACCGCCATCGCCCAGCGCATGATCGACGTGATGGCGCGGGCCTTCGATGTCGACGGCAAGACCGTCTACGTGACCGCCAGCATCGGCATCGCCATGGCGCCGCTCGACGGCGCCAATCCGGCCGACCTGCTGCGCCATGCCGACACGGCGCTCTACAAGGCGAAGTCCGCCGGCCGGAACATGCTGATGTTCTTCAACCCGGCCATGGCCGAGGAGATGATGGAGCGGCACGAGATCGAGGTCGATCTTCGCAAGGCCTGCACCGACGGCTCGCTCGAGCTCTACTATCAGCCGATCATCGACCTCAAGACCCAGAAGGTCGTGTCGCGCGAGGCGCTGATGCGCTGGCGCCACCCCACCCGCGGCATGGTTCCGCCGGGCGTCTTCATCCCGATCGCCGAGCAATCCGGCCTGATCGCCGGCATGGGCGACTGGGCGATCCGCCAGGCCTGCCGCGACGCCGCGAGCTGGGAGCCGGGCATCGGCGTCTCCGTCAACGTCTCGCCCCTGCAGTTCCGCGAGCCGCGCCGGATCGTCGAGACGGTCAAGGACGCTCTCCTCGCCTCGCAGCTCGAATCGCGGCGCCTGATGCTCGAAGTCACGGAATCGCTGCTGATCGAGGACGACAAGCTGGCGCTCTCGGTGCTCGACGAGTTGCGCGCGCTGGGCGTGACCTTCGCGCTCGACGATTTCGGCACCGGCTATTCCTCGCTCGCCTATCTCTCGACCTATCCCTTCGCACAGGTGAAGATCGACCAGAGCTTCGCGCGCGAGGTCCATACCAACGAGGCCTCCAAGGCCGTCATCGAAGCTGTCTGCCAGCTCGCACGCCGACTCCAGATGAACGTCGTGGTCGAGGGCATCGAGACCGAGCAGCAGCGCATCGCCGTACAATTACTGGGCGCCCATCGCGCCCAGGGCTTCCTGTTCGGCCGTCCGGAAGCGCTGGCCAGCATCAAGAGCCGCAACGGCAGCGGCAATCGCAGCGTTGCCTGAGCAGGCCTGCGTGTCGCTTTAATTCGGAAGCGGCTGCGCAACGGCCTTGATTCCGCCGGCCCGGCAACGCATCAGCGATCAGGGACGACAGCGAAACGGGACATCCGGTGAGCGACGGCACGGCCAAGGCGGCGAAACCAGCCGCGTTGACACCCGATATCTGCGTCATCGGCGCGGGCCAGAACGGCATCGCGCTGGCGATCGCCGCAGCGGCCTTCGGCGTTCCCGTGGTCCTGATCGAGCGGGACGCTACCGGCGGGGACATCGGCCCGCTCACCGCCCGCGCGCTGATCGAGATCGGAGCGCGCGCGCAGGCGCTGCGCGATGCCGGGCGCCTCGGCCTCTCGGCAGCGGAGCCACAGCCGCACCCGGCCGCTATCCACGATCATGTCCAGCGCGCACTGGCGGGCGACCGTGCCAATCACGCGGTCGAGCGATTGGCCACGCTCGGCATCACCGTTCTTCACGGCGAAGGCCGCTTCACCAGCCGCAGCACGGTCACCGTCGCGGGACAGCCGGTCAAGGCGCGCCGCTTCGTCATCGCCACCGGCGCGCAGGTCGTTCTGCCCGCAATACCGGGGTTCGATTCGGTGCCCGTTCTCTCTGCAGCCGATCTCGCCGGCCTGACCCGCTTGCCGGAGCGGCCGATCATCCTCGGCGGCGCGGGCGCCGCGCTGGCCCAGGCCCTGCGCCGCCTCGGCTGCGCCGCGACGCTGATCGCGTCTGAGGACTTGATAGCGGGCCATGACGACGAAGCCGCGGCGATCCTGCGGCGCCGGCTGCTGCGCGACGGGCTGGAGCTTCACGAGAAGGGCGAGCCGCTGCGGGCGGAGCGTGCGCGCTCCGGCCTTCGACTCGTCGTCGCAGCGCCTTCCGGCGAGGCGACGGTCGAGGGATCGCATCTCATCCTCTGCGGCCCGCGTCGACCCGCGATCGAGCAGCTCGACCTCGATCTCGGCGGCATCCGCCATGACGCCTCCGGGATCATCGTCGATCGGAGCCTGCGGACGAGCAATCGCCGCGTCTACGCCCTGGGAGCCTGCGCCGGCGGCGCGGCAACCGCTCCTTCCGATCGCGCCGGCGACGACCATGTCGGGCTTCTGCTGCGCGGCATCCTGTTCCGCCAGCCGGTGAAGATCGAGCCGCGAAGCGAGCCGCGCGTCGCCTGGAGCCAGCCACAGGTCGCCTCGATCGGACTTTCGGAGGCGGAGGCCCGCAAAGCGGCCGGGCAGATCCGCGTGCTGCGCTGGCCCTTCTCCGAGAATGCCGCCGCGCGGGCCGAGGGAGAGACCGAGGGCTTCGTCAAGGCGATCGTCGATCGCAAAGGCCGTATCCTCGGCATCACCATCGTCGGCGACGCGGCTGGCGAGTCGATCGCACCCTGGTGCATCGCGATGCGGGCGGGGCTCGGCGTCAGCGATGTCGCCGGCATGCCGCTGCCCGCCGCCGCGCGCTCCGATGCCTCGCGCCGCGCCGCGCTCGCGTTCCACGCGACATTGACCACGCGGCCGGGCTTACGCCGCCTCATCGGCTTTCTGCGGCGTTTCGGCTAAGATCGCCGACGATGCATGCTCCCAAGCCAGCCCTGTCGGTCAGCCAGCCGCGTGGCCTCACGCGCCTCGGCCTCTCGGCCAAGCTGCTGCTCGTCACCGTGCTCTTCGTCATGCTGGCGGAGGTGCTGATCTATCTGCCCTCCATCGCAAATTTCCGGCGCAACTGGCTGAATGACCGGATCGCCGCCGCGCAGGTCGCGGCGCTGGTCCTGGAAGGAGCGCCTGAAGACGGCCTGCCCGAGGGCAGCGAGAATCGCTTGCTGATGGGCGTGGGCGCGCGTGCGATCGCGGCCCGCGTCGGTGGAGCACGGCGCCTGCTCAGCCTCGATTCGATGCCGCCGCCGGAGGTTTCGCGTTCGATCGACCTGCGCAACCTGAGCTGGATGAACGCGATCGAAGAGGCGCTCGCCGTGCTCGTCTCACCTGCGACCATGCCGATCCGCGTGGTCGGCGAGGCCGTCGGCGGGGCCGATTTCGTCGAGATCGTCATCGACGAGGCCCCGCTGCGCCGGGCGATGCTGAAATTCTCCTGGAGCCTGCTGCTGATCTCGCTGCTGCTCACGGGCCTCACCGCGCTCGCCGTCTACATCGCGCTCAATGCGCTGATCATCGGGCCGATCCGGCATCTGGCGGCGAATGTCATGGAGTTCGAGGCCGATCCGGAAAACCCCCGGCGGATCATCGAGCCTTCGTTGCGAGCCGACGAGATCGGCGAGGCGGAACGCGCACTCGCACGCATGGAAGCGACGCTCGCCGACGAATTGCGCACCAAGAAACATCTCGCCGAGCTCGGCCTCGCCGTCTCCAAGATCAATCACGACCTGCGCAACATGCTGGCTGCGGCACAGCTCATGTCCGACCAGTTGATCGAGACCCGCGACGCCAAGATCCGCCGCTTCGCGCCACGCCTGATCGCGACGCTGGGGCGCGCTATCGATTTCTGCCAGGCCACCCTCGCCTATGGCCGCGCCGCCGAGGCGACCCCCGCGATCCGCGACGTACCCTTGCGCCAGCTCGTCGCCGAGCAGGCGGAGATGCTCGGCCTCGGCGAAGGCAAGCAGCCGCGCTTCGAGAATCGGGTGCCGCCCGAATTGTCGGCGCCCTGCGACCCCGACCAGATGGCGCGCGTGCTGACCAACCTGATGCGCAATGCGATCCAGGCGCTGACACGGGCGGGGGCAGAACCCGGCGACCTGCCAGTACTGACGGTCACGGCCGGGCCGGAGAACGGCTCGGTGGCGCTGCGCATCATCGACAACGGCCCTGGTGTGCCGGAGCGGGCGCGTGCCAACCTGTTCCAGGCTTTTCGCGGCTCGGTGACGCCGGGCGGGACCGGGCTCGGGCTCGCCGTCGCGGCCGAGCTGGTCCGGCTCCATGGCGGCTCGATCGCGCTGGAGCCTTCGGTCAAGGGCGCGGTCTTCGCGGTGATGCTGCCGGCGCGGCGCGCCAACGGGCACTGATAGGCGGCGCCTACTGGCTCGCCCAGATCACGCGCGCCATGAAGGCGATCTCGGCATTGTTCAGCACGCGGTCGGCATGCTCGGGGTTGAGCGAGGCGAGCTCGACCGTCTTGGCCGTCTGGCGCTTGAGCTGCTTGGCGAGCACCTCGCCCTCCACCGTCTTGACCACGACCCGGTCGCCACGCCGGACCGTCGCGGTCGGCGAGACGATGATGGTGTCGCCGTCACGGTAGAGCGGCAGCATCGAATCGCCGGAGATTTCCAGCGCATAGGCCTTCTCGTCGGCGACGCCGGGAAATGCGACCTCCTCCCAGCCCGTGCCGACCGGAAAGCCGCCATCGTCGAAGAAGCCGCCCGAGCCGGCCTGGGCGAAGCCGATCAAGGGAATCGTGCGGGCCGGGGCCGGCTCGCGCCGCAGTACCACGCTCATGAACTCGTCGAAGGAGGCGCCGGTCGCGACCAGGATCTTTGAAATCGATTCGGTCGAGGGCCAGCGCTCGCGCCCGTCGGGGGCGACGCGCTTCGAGCGATTGAAGGTGGTGGCATCGAGCCCGGCCTTGCGCGCCAGGCCCGAAGCGGTGAAGCCGTAGCGCTGGGCGAGCGTATCGATCGCCCCCCAGATCTGGTCATGTGACAGCATCGCGCAGGCCTCGCTTCGCTCTTGCCGTGGGGCGGGGATTGAAGATAGGAAATATCCCCTATCCGATAAGATTTCAATCCGAATCTCGCCGCAATCAGACAACGGCTTGCGGAATCCTCCTGCCAGTGATTAAGCCGATGATCGACATGTCCGCGCGAGAGTTCCGGTGCCCCTGATCTACAAGATATGCCCCGCCGCGCTCTGGTCGGAAGCCGAGGCCAAGGGCCGTTTCGACGGCGCTCCCGTCGATCACGCCGACGGCTTCATTCATTTCTCCACGGGCACCCAGGTCGCCGAGACCGCGGCAAAGCATTTCGCCGGACAGGACGGGCTCCTGCTCATTGCCATCGACGATGAGCGCCTCGGTTCGGCCCTGCGCTACGAGCCGTCGCGCGGCGGCGCCCTGTTCCCGCATCTCCATGCCCCGCTCGATCCAAAGGTGATCCGCTGGATCGCCCCCATGCCGCTGAAGGGCGACGGCAGCCACACCCTACCGGAGACGCTCGCATGATCGGTGGCCTGTTCAACCTCGCCCGGCCGCTGATCCACCGCATGGATGCGGAAACGGCGCATCGCCTGTCAGTCACGGCACTTGCCACGGCACCCGCCCTCAAGCCGGGCGCCGACGATCCCGTGCTCGCGACGGAGGCGTTCGGGCTGTCCTTCTCCAATCCGGTCGGTCTCGCCGCCGGCTTCGACAAGAATGCGGAGGCGATCGACGGCGCGCTGGGGCTCGGCTTCGGCTTCGTCGAGGTCGGTGGCGTGACGCCGCTGCCGCAACCCGGCAACCCCCGCCCCCGCGTCTTCCGCTTGCTGGAGGACGAGGCCGTCATCAATCGCTACGGCCTCAACAGCGAGGGCATGGAGGCGGTGGCGAAACGGCTGCAGGCCCGCCTGCGCCGCAATGGGCTCGTCGGCGTCAATCTCGGCGCCAACAAGGAATCGGCAGACCGCGCCGCCGATTATGCGACGCTGGCGCGCCGTCTCGCCCCTCTCGCCGACTTCCTGACGATCAATGTCTCCTCGCCGAACACGCCAGGTCTGCGCGACCTGCAGGCGGAAAGCGCGCTCGACGACCTCGTGGCGCGCACGCTCGCGGCGCGGGATGAGGTCGCGACCGTTGGCCAACGCACGCCGATCCTGATCAAGATCGCGCCGGACCTGACCCTGCCCGAGCTCGACGGCATGATCGCCGTCGCGCGCAAGCGCAATATCGACGGGCTGATCGTTTCGAACACCACGATCGCGCGCCCGGACAGCCTGCGCAGTGCCAGCAGGGCTGAGACCGGCGGGCTTTCCGGCAAGCCGCTCTTCACCGCCTCGACCCGCATCCTGGCCGAGGCCTTCCTGCGGGTCGAAGGGCAGTTCCCGCTGATCGGCGTCGGTGGCGTCGATTCGGCTGAGACCGCCTTCGCCAAGATCCGCGCCGGCGCGACGCTGGTGCAGTTCTACTCGGCGATGGTGTTCAAGGGGCCTGGGCTCGCCAAGGAGATCAAAACCGGCCTCGCTACGCGGGCACGGCGCGCCGGCCTCACGCGCCTGACCGCCCTGATCGGGCGTGATGCGGCTGCGATCGCGCGCGGCGAAAGGCTCTGAGGCTTACTTCCGCGCCGCGAAGAGCCGCATCAGCAGCCAGAGCGGCACGACGATCAGCGCGCCGGCGATGACCCATTGGCCGAGCTCGCGCACTGCGCCGAAGCCGAGCCCGGTGATCGAGCGCAGGAAGCGCGCGGCGGCCTCGTAGAGGCTATGCGGTGAGAGGCCGAGAAAGGCCATGGCCGCGCCGACCAGAAGCGAGATGAAGATCAGGCGGACGAGGACGCTGAGAGGCGAGCCGCCGAGAAACCGTTCCATGGAAGCAATCGTCATCCTGTTGCGCCCCATGACGATCCGGGGCGCTTCCGCGCTGTCTTACCCTGAAACAGGCCGCGCTTGAACGGGGACTGAACGGATAGCTTCAGGCGGTCGCGGAGGCGCCCGCCGTAGCCCAGGCGGTGCCAGCGATCTTCGAGGCGGCGATTACGGCCTGCGTGCGGCTGTCGACATCGAGCTTGGTCAGGATCGCCGAGACATGGGCCTTCACCGTCGCCTCGGAGACGCCGAGCTCATAGGCGATCTGCTTGTTGAGAAGTCCCTCCGACAGCATCATCAGCACACGCACCTGCTGCGGCGTCAGCGTCGACATGCGGCGGACCATGTCGGCGATCTCGGCATCGACCGGGGCGGAGAGATCGACGCCGGGCGGCGTCCAGACGCCGCCGTCGAGCACGACGCGGATCGCCTCGCCCATCTGCGCGACGTCCGCGGTCTTGGGCAGGAAGCCGAGCGCGCCGAACTCGATACAGCGGCGAATCACCGCCGGATCATCATTGGCGGAGACGACGATGACCGGGATTTCAGGATGGTCGGCGCGCAGGAAGAGCAGACCGGAAAAACCCTGCACGCCCGGCATGGTCAAATCGAGCAGGACGAGATCGGCATCGCCGCCGCTGGCCAGAGCCTCGGTCAAAGCCTCGAGCGAGCCGACCTCGCTGACCTCGGCGCCGCCGAGCGCGCTCGACACCGCCTGACGCAGCGCGCCGCGAAACAGCGGATGATCGTCCGCGATGACGATCCGCGTCGAAGGCTGCTTGCTCATCGCCCCACTCCTTAAAGCCTGCACCGTCCCCCGCCCGATAACGCGTGTCCCGCTTCGGGCCGGTGCATTCGTCCGACCCGGACATTTTGCCTCAGGCCGGCCGCGCATCACAAGCACTGCAAGCGCAAGGCTGCAACCCATTCCGCTTCAACCATTGGTCGGCAACAGCGCTTCGAGCACTTCGATATGGTCGGCCTCACGCGGCGGCTTGTCCCAGCGGATACGGTTGATCCGGGGAAAACGCATGGCCAGACCGGATTTATGCCGCGTCGAGCGCTGCAAGCCCTCGAAGGCGACTTCAAAGACGAGGCCGGACCCAGCCTCATGCGTGACCTCGCGCACCGGGCCGAAGCGATTCAGCGTGTTCTTGCGGACATATTTGTCGATCTCGATCAGTTCCTCGTCGGTGAAGCCGAAATAGGCCTTGCCGACCGGCACCAGTTCCTGCCCGCCATCCTCGCCCACACGCCAGACGCCGAAGGTATAGTCGGAATAGAAGGAGGAGCGTTTGCCATGGCCGCGCTGGGCATACATCAGCACGCAGTCGACGAGCCGGGCATCGCGCTTCCATTTCCACCAATAGCCCTTGGGGCGGCCGGGCAAATAAGGCGAATCACGACGCTTGATCATGCAGCCTTCGACCGCTTCCGCATCGGCGTCCGCCCCGGCCCCGGCCGGATCGGCGCGGGCCGCCGTCAGTTCGTCCCATGAGGCGAAGGGAATGACTGGTGAGAGATCGAAGCGGATGCTGGCGAGGCGCGAGAGAAAGGCTTCAAGCCGCTGGCGCCGCTCCTCCAACGGCAGGTTCCGGATATCCTCCTCGCCGTCGACGAGCAGGTCGTACACGCGGATATGAGCGGGGAACTCGCCCAGCATCTTCGCCGTGACGGTCTTGCGGTTGAGCCGCTGCTGGAGGGTGTTGAAGCTCTGGACGGCACTTTCGCGCATCACCAGCAACTCGCCGTCGAGCGCGCCGTCGATCGTCAGTTCCTCGACGAGATCGGGAAAGGCGCCGGCGATATCCTCGCCGGTACGGGAATAGAGCCGGGTCACGCGAGTGCCGTCGGCCTTGCGGCCGCTCACCGCCTGGACGCGGATGCCGTCCCATTTCCATTCGGCAGAGAATTCGGCCGGGTCGAGCTTGTCGAAATCGTCGTCCTCGATCGGATGCGAAAGCATGACCGGGCGGAACGGCGCGGGATCACGCGCCTCGGGCCGGGCGCCCCTGCCCTCCAGCCAGGCGAAAAGCTCGGCATAGGGCGGCTCCAGCCCATGCCAAACCTGCTCGACCTCGTCGGGTGGTACGCCACCGAGGCTGGCGGCCGCCGTCTTGGCGAGCCGCGCCGAGACGCCGATGCGCAAGGCCCCGGTGATGAGCTTGAGCAGGGCCCAGCGACCGGTCTCGTCGAGCGCATCGAGCCAGCCGGCGACGAGACGCGGCAGATCGGTCTTGCCGGCCTCTCGGAGGCTTTCGACCACCTCCGGCAGATGCGGCACCGCGTTGGCGCCGTGCCGGGCCGGCCATATCAGCGCGACCGTCTCCGAGAGATCGCCGACATAGTCATAGGACAGTGCGAAGAGCACCGGGTCGGTGCGCTCGGCGATCATGGTGCGGATCAGCCCGGCCTTGGCGTTACGGAATACGAGGCCGCCGGTCATCGCCGCCAGCGCATAGCCGCGATCGGGATCGGGCGTGGTGCGCAGGTAATTGGCAATCAGCGCGATCTTGGCATTGCGCCGCGGTTCATAAGCGAGCCGATCGAGCAGCCAGGCGAAGCGGTTCATGCTGTCGCTCCCGCGCCACACCCTGCTGGTTCGTTCGTGTTGCAGCGCATCGTTCAGATACCGTTCATGAAGCAAACCTTAACGGCAGCGCAGTAGCTGGGAGAGCCATGCCGATGCGCGCTGCGATGCGGTTTCTTGCCTTTGCCTTGCCTGTCATCGCTGCCACGTTTTCGGTCGGAGCTCCCGCACAAGCGGCGAGCTTCTCCTGCCGCGAGACGCCGATCGTGCGCTCGAACGCCGGGCTTGCGCCGCTTTCCACCAAGGTCTCGCAGGGCAAGGCGCTGACGATACTCGCGATCGGCTCGTCCTCGACCGAAGGCGTCGGCGCCAGCGCCAAGGACAAGACCTATCCCGCCCGTCTCCAGGCGCTGCTCGCCAAGTCCTGGCCGAACTCGCAGGTCGAGATCGTGAATGCCGGCATCGGCGGCGAAACCGCCCCGCAGACGCTCGCGCGCCTGAAGTCGGCGCTGGCCGCGCGTCCCTACGACCTGGTGATCTGGCAGGTCGGCACCAACGATGCCGTCAGGGGCGGCGATCTCGACGCCTTCAAGGCAATGATCGGCGAAGGCATCGCGCTCGTCCGCGATTCCGGCCCGGCGCTGACCATTCTCGATCCGCAGTTCTTCCCCTCGGTGCGCGATCCGCAGCGCTACGGCCAGTATGTCGAGGCCGTCGGCGAGGTCGCCCGCCGCGAGGCCGTGCCGGTCTTCGGGCGCTACGACGCGATGCGCGAATGGCATCGCTCCGATGCCGAGGCCTTCAAGGCCGCGCTCTGGACCGACGGTTTCCATATGAGCGATGCGGGCTATGACTGCCTCGCCCGCGACATGGCCAATGCCATGGTCGGCATGGCCGCGCCCGCGCGCCCGGTCGTCGCGGCTTCGCGCTGATCGGCTCTCAGGCGGAAGCTGCATTAGCCGCCTCCTCGACCGGATCGGCCTCGTTCTCGTCGCCATAGCCGACGAGATGCAGCGGCTTGGCCTTGAGGCCGGCCGTGCCGCACCAGTGGACGAGCGCGTCGGCCTCGCCATGTGTCACCCAGATCTCGCCGGCCTGGACCTCCTTGATCGTCGCGAGCAGGTCGTCCCAGTCGGCATGGTCGGAGATGACGAGCGGCAGTTCGACGCCTTTCTGGCGCGCCCGCGCCCTGATCCGCATCCAGCCCGATGCGAAGGCGGTAACCGGGTCCGGGAAGCGGCGCGCCCACAAGTCCTGCGTCGCACTCGGCGGGCAGATGACGATCTCGCCGCCCAGCGTCTTGCGATCGGTTTCCGAGACGAGCCTTATCTCGCCAAGCGGGATGCCTTCGGCTGCATAGAAGGCGGTGATCTTCTCGACGGCGCCATGGATATAGATCGGCCTGTTGTAGCCGGCCTCGCGGATCAAGGCCATGACGCGCTGCGCCTTGCCCAGCGAATAAGCGCCGACGATATGCGTACGCTCCGGGAAGAGCCTGACGGATTCCAAGAGCTTTGCCACCTCCCCCGCCGCCGATGGATGGCGGAAGACCGGCAGGCCGAAAGTCGCCTCGGTGATGAAGATGTCGCAAGGCACGGGCTCGAAGCCGGCACAGGTCGGGTCGCGCTCGCGCTTGTAGTCGCCGGAGGCGACGATGCGCAGACCCCGGCTTTCGACGGCGATCTGGGCGGAGCCGAGGACATGGCCGGCGGGCACGAAGGTGAAATCGACCTCGCCGATGCGGATGGCCTCGCCGGGCACCGCGACCTGCTGCGAGCCTGTAAAACCCTCGCCATAGCGCAGCGCCATGATGGCCAAGGTCTCGCGTGTCGCCAGCACGGCACCATGGCCGGCCCGAGCATGATCGGAATGGCCGTGCGTGATCAGCGCCCGCGCCACAGGGCGGACCGGATCGATATGGATATCGGCCGGCGGGCAATAGAGCCCGGCCGGCGTCGGCAGCAGCAATTCGGAGGGGCGCCAGCGGGCGCTTTGTCTGGCCAGCGTCACACTCCTCGGCTAGACCCGTAGTTATGACCGATACAGGCTCGACCACGCATTTCGCCTCGTCCGGCGACCCCGTGCTCGACCGCCGCTATGGCTGGGCCGAGGCTGCGCTGAAGGACGGGGACGCGCAAGCGGCCGTCGAAATTCTCGACCAGACGCTGTCGCAAGCCTACCATTTCACCGCAGCCTGGCATCTCTACGGGCTGGCGCAGGAAGCGCTCGGCCACAAGGAGGACGCTGCCACCGCCTGGCGGCAATGCCTCGACCTCGACCCCAACGACCATTTCGGCGCGCGGCTCGACCTCGCCCGCATCGGCGCCTTGCCGGCCGAGCAGGCGACCTCGGAGAATTTCTCCGGCGCGCTGTTCGACGCCTATGCCGACCGTTTCGACAGCCATCTCACGCAAACCCTGCATTACAACGCGCCCGACCTGCTGAAGGCGGCACTCGTCCGCTGCTGCAGCAACGCCGGCCGGCCCTTCCGGTTCGACATCGTCTACGATCTCGGCTGCGGCACCGGCCTGATGGGCGAGGCGATCCACGAGCAGAGCGGCTTCATCGCCGGCTGCGATCTCTCGCCGCGCATGATCGAGCGCGCACGGACCAAGCTCGCACCCGACGGCACGCCGCTCTACGACAAGCTCGCCGTCGCGGGGCTGACGGCGTTCCTGACCAGCCGGCCGGACGCCTCCGCCGATCTCGTCGTCGCGGCCGATGTCTTCGTCTATCTCGGCGAGCTCGCGCCCTGCTTCGCCCAAAGCGCGCGCGTGCTGGAACCGGACGGGCTGCTCGCCTTCACGGTCCAGAGCCATGACGGAGAAGGCGTGGTGGTCGGCGATGACAGGCGGTTCGCGCATGCGGAAAGCTGGCTGAGGGAGCGGCTGGTCGAAGCAGGGCTCCCCCCCGTACTCGTCGAGCCCGCCAGCACGCGGCAGGATCGCGGCGCGCCTGTGCCGGGGCTGCTGGTCGTGGCGGAGAAGCGGTAAAGGCAATGAGCCTTGGTGATCAGGTGTGAGAGACCCGGCCGCAAAGGGGTGTTCGCGACCGGGTCAGCCCCAAGATGCGGCTTTGAGGCGGGGCCACACCTCATTGGGTGTACGCGGCGACTGTGCGTTTGGATGCATGACGACAGCAACACGCTGACGCTTTGAACCGACCGACTGAAGCAATGGCTTCATTCCCCTTTCGTTCCCCCTCCCGACCACCTATCTTCGGCCGGCATGGTCGCCCCCTCCCCGCTCCCTCCCGCTTTCGAGGCTTGGTTCACTGGCCGCGGCTGGAGCGTGCGGCAGCATCAGCTTGCGCTGCTGGAGGAGGCTCGCGCCGGACGCTCGACGCTGCTGGTCGCGCCGACCGGCGCCGGCAAGACGCTAGCCGGCTTCCTGCCTTCGCTGGCCGAACTGGCCGAACGGGAGGGCAAGCATGACGGCCTGCACACGCTCTATATCTCGCCGCTGAAGGCGCTGGCGGTCGACATCGCCCGCAATCTCGAAGCGCCCGTGCGCGAGATGGATCTCCCGATCACCATCGAGACGCGCACCGGCGATACCTCCGCCGCCAAGCGCACCCGCCAGATCCAGCGCCCGCCCGATATCCTGCTGACGACGCCGGAGCAGCTTGCTCTGCTGGTCTCGCATCGCGACGCCGCACCGTTCTTCTCGTCCTTGCGCCGCATCGTGCTCGACGAATTGCACGCGCTGGTCACCTCCAAGCGCGGCGACCTGCTGGCGCTCGATCTCGCGCGCTTGAAAGCGCTGGCGCCGCAGGTCTCGGCGGTCGGTCTCTCTGCAACGGTGCGCGAGCCTGCCGATCTGCAGCGCTATCTCGGCGGCGCCGAGACGCCGGCAGGGCTCGTCACCGTCGCGGGTGGGGCAAAGCCGCGCATCGGCATCCTCGATACGGAACGCCGCCTGCCGATCGCAGGCCATACGACCCTGCATGCGATGGCCGAGGTCTATCAGGCCATCCGCGCGCACAAGCTGACGCTGGTCTTCGTCAACACGCGCATGCAGGCGGAATTCGCCTTCCAGGCCCTGTGGAACCTCAACGACGACAACCTGCCGATCGCGCTGCATCACGGCTCGCTCGATGCGCAGCAGCGCCGCAAGGTCGAGGCGGCGATGGCGGATGGGCGGCTCAAGGCCGTAGTCTGCACCGCGACGCTCGATCTCGGCATCGACTGGGGCGATGTCGACCTCGTCGTCAATCTCGGAGCTCCCAAAGGGGCGAGCCGCCTGATCCAGCGCATCGGACGCTCCAACCACCGCATGGACGAGCCTTCGGAGGCGCTGCTGGTGCCTTCCAACCGCTTCGAGCTGCTGGAGTGCCGCGCTGCGCTGGAAGCCGTCCACGAGGCCGCGCAGGACACGCCGCCGCCACGCATCGGGGCGCTCGACGTGCTCGCCCAGCACGTGCTCGGCGTCGCCTGCTCGGATGGGTTCCAGGCCGATGCGCTCTACGAGGAGGTTTGCACCGCCTCGCCCTACGCCGATCTCACCCGCCCGGATTTCGACGCCGTCGTCAATTTCGTCGCGACCGGCGGCTATGCGCTGAAGAGCTACGAGCGCTTCGCCAAGCTGCGGCAGGACAAGGCCGGCCTCTGGCGCGCCAGCCATGCCCGCGTCATCCAGCAATACCGCATGAATGTCGGCACGATCGTCGAGGCGACGATGCTGAAGGTCCGGCTCGGCCGGGCGCGCGCCGGCAAACCTGGCCAGCCTGGCATAATCACGCGCGGCGGGCGCGTGCTCGGCGAAATCGAGGAATATTTCGCCGAGACGATGGTGCCGGGCGACACCTTCATCTTCGCCGGCGAGGTGCTTCGCTTCGAGGGGATCGTCGAGAACGAGGCGGTCTGCTCGCGCGCCGCTGCTGGCACCGATCCGAAGATCCCTTCCTATGACGGCGGCAAGTTCCCGCTCTCGACCTTCCTCGCCGCCCGCGTGCGCGCCATCCTGGCCTCGCCCAGCCTCTGGCACACGCTGCCGGAGGAGGTCTCGGCCTGGCTTCACGCGCAGAAGCGGGTCTCGCGCCTGCCCCAGCCCGGCGAGCTTCTGGTCGAGACTTTTCCGCGCGGCGGACGCTTCTATCTCGCCGCTTATCCGTTCGAGGGCCGCCTTGCCCACCAGACGCTCGGCATGCTGCTGACGCGGCGGCTGGAGCGCGCCCGGATGCGCCCGCTCGGCTTCGTCTGCAACGATTACGGCATGGCCTGCTGGACGCTCGGCGATATGAGTGCGGCGATCGCGCGCGGCGCGCTCGATCTCGACGAGCTCTTCGCGCAGGACATGCTCGGCGACGATCTGGAGGACTGGATGGCGGAATCGGCGCTGATGAAGCGCACCTTCCGCTCCTGCGCCATCATCGGCGGGCTGATCGAACGCCGCTTCCCCGGTCAGGAGAAAAGCGGGCGGCAAGTGACGATCTCGACCGATCTCGTCTACGACGTGCTGCGCCGGCACGAGCCCGATCATATCCTGCTCAAGGCAGCGCGGGCCGATGCGGCGACGGGCCTGCTCGACATTCGCCGGCTTGGTGAGATGCTGACACGGATCAGCGGCCGAATCGTGCATCAGCCGCTCGACCATGTCTCGCCGCTCGGCGTCTCCGTGATGCTCGAGATCGGGCGCGAGGCGGTTTATGGCGAGGCGGCGGACGAGATCCTGGCGGAAGCAGAAGCGATGCTGACGGAAGAGGCGATGGCGTGACGGCTGCAGCGGCAGTTCCAGCGAAGACGAGCGAGGCCTTCATGCTGGGCCGGCTCGCGCTCGTGCCCGATCTCTCGGGCGCGCTCTGGCTGCCGGAGGAGCGCACGCTCGTCGTCGCCGACCTGCATCTGGAGAAGGGCTCGGCCTATGCGGCGCGCGGCGTGATGCTGCCGCCCTATGATTCGAGCGCGACGATCGCCGCGCTTGCCACCACGATCCGGCGCCATCAGCCAGCCCGCGTCATCGCGCTCGGCGACAGCTTCCATGACCGCGATGCCGAGAACCGGCTGGCGCCGGAGATGCGCGCCGCGCTTGCCGCCCTGCAGCAAGGGCTCGACTGGCTCTGGATCACCGGGAACCACGACCCGGCGATCAGCCATGCCATGGGTGGCGAGAGCGCTGCGGAGATCGTGCTCGCGGGCGTGACCTTGCGCCATGAGCCGACAACTTCCGGAGGCGGCCACGAGATCGCCGGGCATCTGCACCCTGCCGCCAAGGTCAGGATGCGTGGGCGGGCGATCCGGCGGCGCTGTTTTGCGCTCTCGGCGCAGCGTTGCGTGATGCCGGCGATGGGCGCCTATGCCGGTGGCCTCAACCTGCGCGACGCCGCTTTCCGGCCCTTGTTCCGCGAAGGATTGAGCGCGCATCTCCTCGGCGACGGCCGGCTCTTCCGGATCGATCCACGGTTATTGCTGCCGGATTGATCGAGCGGGTTGCGTCCGTCCCAAGGTTGTGGCATCAGGGCGCCGCTTCGGAACGACGCCAGCGCCCGCAACCGCCTCAGAGCAACCGCGAACGCCCCGGCCGCCGGACCTGCTGCGGTAGCTCAGTGGTAGAGCACTCCATTGGTAATGGAGAGGTCGAGAGTTCAATCCTCTCTCGCAGCACCAGCGCCTCGCCGCAACAATCCTATGGCTCGAATAAGGGTTCACGCCGCCTAGGGCGAGCGTCCGCTTCCGGGCGGGACGCCAAGGTCGGCTTGTGGCGCAAACAGCAATCCTGAGCGGCGTGATGTGCGCTAGGCATCCGAAGCCTCTCGACACGCGAGCACGAATAAACCTTCGCCTCACGGCGCGGCGGGCGAAACCGCAGTGCCTGATATTGATAAGCACGGGAAACAAGATGCCGGGTGAGGTTCGGCAGCGCATGCCGGTGACTGCCAAGGCCGAAGGCGACGAGGTCCGCCTGTATGTCGACGTTCGCCGCCTACTCCTTGCTAGGCTCAGCATATCTCCAGACCTCGATCAGGATGGCAGCCTCGGTGGCACCGAGGTTGGAAGGTGCATCCCTTGAGAGCACTTAACCTCAATATTGCGAGCCGGACATAAGATCGGCGGAGGCTTGTCAGAATCGAACGGCTCAGACCGCGATCGCCATGCCGTCGCGCTGCGGATCGGCTCCGCCCGACCAGCCTGCGCCATCGACTTTGACACCGTGCGGCGCGCCAAAGGCGAAGGACTGGTAGGACCGGACGACTGGATAGCCTGTCGCCTCGAGTTCGGCGGTGACGCGGCGCTCGATCCTGTTCGAGACGTCGATCGTGTCGCTGAGGCAGACGATGCGCGGCGCGGCCACCGCTTCCGCCATCGTCATCCCGAAATCGATGACATTGCTCAGCGCCTGCGCAAGCGCCGGCACGATGAAGGTGCCGCCGGGCGCGCCGATGGCGATGACCGGCTTGTCGTCCTTGAAAACGATGGTCGGAGCCATGGCGCTGCCGCGCGCCTTGCCCGGCGCTATCGAGGCGGCGCGCCCGGGACGCGGGTCGAAGCCGCTCATCGTGCCGTTATACATGAAGCCTAGCCCGTTGGTGATCGCGCCCGAGGGCTGGCCTAGCGTGTGGGTGATCGTCACCGCATTGCCGTCCTCATCCATGACGCAGGTGACCGTCGTGTCCGGCGGGTCCCTGACGAGCTCGGAGCGCGGCACGCTCGCCTTCTCACCGGCGCGGATGCGGGCGGCACGCTCGGCCGCATGCTCCCGCGACAACAGCATGTCGATCGGCACATCGACGAAATCGGGGTCGCCCATATGGGCGTCCTTGTCGATCGTCATCCACTTCATCGCCTCGGCCAGGAGGCGCACATGCTCGGTCGAATTATGCGCCAGCGCGGAGAGATCGAATTCCTGCAGGATATGCAGGAGCTCGATCAGCGAGACGCCGCCGGCAGCCGGCGGATTGCCGGCGATCCCGAACCCGCGATAGGAGCCCCAGACCGGCGCCTTCTCGCGCACCTGATAGGCGGCGAGGTCGTCCATGCCGATCAGGCCGCCATGGGCGGCCATGTCGGCGGCAATCTCCTGCGCGATTTCGCCGGTATAGAAGATGTCCGGGCCGTGTGCGGCGATGCGCTCCAATGTGTTGGCGAGATCGGGGTTCGCGACGCGGTCGCCCGGCCGCTTCAACGTGCCGTCCGGATGAAAATAGATCGCCCGGCCGGTCTCGCTGAGCCTCAGCTTGTCCTCGGTGTTGACCTGGCCCGTGGCGCGCTGGTCGATCGTCCAGTAATAGTGGACGTAGGGGCGCAGCATGAAGCCCTCGCGCGCCTGGCGGATCGCCGGCGCCACCACATCCTTCAGCGTCATCGTGCCGAACCGCGCCAGCGCATCCGCATAGCCCTTGACGTTGCCGGGAGTACCGGCCGCGAGATGGCCGAGTTCGTTGGCGTGGTCCCGGAGCAGGAAGACGAAGCCGTCGCGCGTTTGACCCACAAAACGGTCGGCCCACATCTCGGCGGTCGCCGCCAGCGGCGCGCGCGCCAGGAACTCCAGCACGGTATGGACGCCGCGCCGGGGCATGCTGATCTGCATCGCACCGAAGCCGCCGATCCCGCACATCTGCGGGTCGACCACGCCCTGGCTGAAGGCACAGGCGATGGCCGCATCGACGGCGTTGCCGCCGCGCCGCAGGATTTCCGCGCCGACCTCGGCCGCTTCCGGCTGGGCTGCGACGATCATTCCCCGCATCGTCTCGTCTCCCCGTCCGGCTGCCTCAATGCAGCTCGTTCTTGAAGAACCGGCCGCCGCGCATGATCGCGCGCAGGGCCCGCCCATCATTCTGGAACAATGTCGCGTCGCGAGTCGGGTCGCCATCGACCACGAGCAGGTCGGCATAGGCGCCGGGTACGAGCGCGCCGATCTCTCCCTCCATCCGGCAGAGCTTCGCCGCCACGCTGGTCGCCGAGGCGAGAACCTCCGGCAGCGGCAACACCTGGGCGCGCAGCTCGAATTCGAGCGTCTGATATTTCTGGAGCTGCCCGAGCAGGTCCGAGCCATAGCCCATCGGCACCCCGGCATCGCGCATATAGGACAGCGATTCGATGCCGCCCTTGCGCACCGTCTCTATCTTCGCGGCGGATTCCGGCCTGAGCCCGAAGGCCGTGCCCTCGCGCGCCAGGCCTTCATAAGCGGCGAGCGTCGGCACTGCGAAGCAACCGGCGGCCGCGGCTTTCTTCGCGGTGTCCGGCTGAATCAGGTTGCAGTGCTCCAGCGACAGCACACCGCATTCCACGGCCCGCGCGATGGCCTTGTCGGTATAGAGATGGGCGGCGACATAGGTGCCGGCATTCTCGGCCTCCTCCACCGCCGCCTTGATCTCATCGCGCGAGAAGCCGAGCGCGTGGATCGGATCGTTCGGCGAGGCGACGCCGCCATTGGCCATGATCTTGACGAAGGTGGCCCCGGCGCGAAGCTGCTCGCGCGCAGCGAGCCTGACCGCGTCGACGCCGTCGCAGAGCTGGCCAACCTGGCCGAGCCGGCCGGTATAGAGCGCGCGGGTCTCCGAGCGGTCGCGCGGATCGGAATGGCCGCCGGTCTGGCTCAGCGCCTTGCCGCAGATGATCAGGCGTGGGCCTTCGATCAGCCCTTCCTCTACCGCGATGACGAGGCCGAGATCGGCGCCGCCGAGATCGCGCACCGTGGTGAACCCACGCATCAACATGGCATTCATGGTGCGCGCCGTGCGCAGCGCGACGAGCGAAGACGGGGTCATGGCGTTCTGCACGCCGTTCACCACCGCCGAGACGACATGGACATGCATGTCGATCAGTCCCGGCATCAGCGTCCGGCCCTTCAGCTCGATGCGCGAGGCCGAAGCACTGGCGATCGGCTTGTCGGAAACCTCGCGAATGCGGTCGCCCTCGACCAGAACCTCGACGCCGTCGACCAGCCTGTCGCAGCCGGGATCGAGGAAGCGACCACCGGTGAAAAGCAGCAGGCTCATGGGCGTCTCTCCGAAAGGCACGGGCGGGGGCAGCATCGGCCGGAGCCGCCACCGGACGCAGGCTTCCACAGAACATTACATAAGACAATTGCATATTGGCGATTTTATCCAATTGACAGGAAGCGGCATTCCTTCTCTCTTTTGTGCTGTTCGGAGGAGGAACGGCGTGGCGGTGGCACAGCATACGGCGATGACGGACTCCGCACCGGCAGGCCCCGCTCCGGCCCCGGCAGGCAGCGTTGCGGCAATGACCGGCCTCGTGCGGCTTCTCGTCTGCATCGGCGTCGCGCTGATGCTGATCCCGCTGCTGATGACCGCCTATATGAGCCTGTTCGCCGACGGCGTCGTCACCTTCCCGCCCAGCGGCTACACCCTGTCCTGGTACGGCAAGCTCGCGGAATTCCCGAAATTCGGGCAGGCGCTCGGAACCAGTCTGCGCGTGGCCGCGCTCTCTACCATCTGCGCGCTGCTGATCGGCGTGCCGGCCTCGATCGCGCTGGTGCGCTACAGCTTCCCGGGCCGCGGCCTCCTCAACGTGCTGCTGCTCTCGCCGCTGACGGTCCCCGGCGTCGTGATCGGCCTCGGCCTCTACGTCCTGATGGTCGATATCGAGATCCGCAGCCAGATCCCGCTGATCGGCTCCGACTGGGTGCTCATCCTGGCCCATCTGCTCATCACCACGCCCTGGGTGGTGCGGCTCTGCGTCGCCAATCTCGTGCAGCTCGACCGCTCGATCGAGGAGGCCGCGGCCAATCTCGGCGCCTCGCCCGGCCGCGTGCTGTGGAGCGTGACCTTGCCGATGATGCGCCAGGGCATCGTCGCCGCCGCGCTCTTCGCGTTCATCGTCTCGTTCGAGAACATCGAGATGACGCTGTTCCTGATTAGCCCGGGCATGATCACTTTCCCGATCTCGGTGCTGCAATATCTCGAATACCGTTTCGATCCGCTCGTCGCCTCGGTGGTGGTGGTCCAGACCGCCGTCATCGCGCTGCTGCTGCTGGCGATCGACCGTTACGTCAAACTGAGCAAGGTCGTCTGATGAGCGCTGCCTCCCATCTCCGCATCGAGGGCCTGACCAAGATCTACGGCAGCACCGCCGCGGTCGAGGACGTGAACCTCGATGTCCGGCAGGGCGAGATGCTGGTGCTGCTCGGCCCCTCAGGCTGCGGCAAGACCACGACGCTGCGCCTCGTCGCCGGTTTCGTCGCGGCCACGCGCGGTCGCATCCTGGTCGAGGACAAGGACTACGCCGCGCTGCCGCCCTATCAGCGCGAGATGGGGATGGTGTTCCAGAGCTACGCGCTGTTTCCGCATCTCACGGTGGCGCAGAACGTCACCTTCGGCCTGCGCATGCGCAAGCTGCCCAAGGCCGAGATCGACCGCCGGCTCGATGAGACCCTGGCCATGGTCAAGCTCGACGCGATGGCGGACCGCTATCCGCGGCAGCTCTCGGGCGGCCAGCAGCAGCGCGTCGCCCTGGCCCGCGCACTGGCGATCCGGCCCAAGGTGCTGCTGCTCGACGAGCCGCTCTCCAATCTCGATGCCAACCTGCGCCAGTCCGTCGCCCGCGAGATACGCCAGCTCCAGAAGGCCGCCGGCCTGACCGCGCTGATGGTCACGCATGACCAAGACGAGGCGATGACCATGGCCGATCGGCTCGTGCTGATGAATGACGGCAAGGTCCAGCAGGTCGGCACGCAGGAGGAGCTTTACGAGCAGCCGCTCAACCCCTTCGTCGCCCGGTTCATCGGCCACAGCAACCTCATCGAGGGCGAGCTCGTCGATGCCGACGTCTTCCGCCTGCCGGGCGGCGCGGTTCTGAAGCTCGCCAACCGCTACGCCGCGCGTGGCGCCCATACGCTGGCGCTGCGGCCCGAGCGGGTCCGGTTGCACACGCAGGCCGAGGCCGCCGCGCCGCGCGCCAGCGCGACGGTCGAGGACGCGACCTATGTCGGCGGCCATATCGACTATCTGCTCGGTTTCCAAGGCGGCGGTGCCTTCGTTCTGCACGACCCGACTGGCACCAGCGGGAACCCGCGCCGGGCCGCCGGCGAAAGGGTCGACGTGACCTGGGACGGGATCAACGAGCGCCTGTTCGACGCAAACCACGCAACCGTTGCCGCCAGCGCGGCCTGAGCCGGCCGCGTCATATCCAACCATAACCAAGGGGATCACGACATGACCGACCTGTTCAAACCAACCCGACGAGGCCTTCTGACGCTTGCGGCCGGCGCCTCCGCCGCGCCGATCTTCGCACCTGCCATCCTGCGGGCGCAGACCGCCTCCGGTCAGGTCGTGATGAGCACTTGGGGCGGCGACTACGGCAAGCTGCTCGCGCAGAACATCGAGGAGCCCCTGCTCAAGCCCAAGGGCATCGAGACGGTGCAGGATGCCGGCACGGAGCCGACGCGCGTCGCCAAGTCGATCGCCCAGCGCCGCCTGCCGCGCGGCAGCGTCGACGTCATCTCGGTCCAGGCGCCGGCCGCCTACGACCTCGAGGATGCCGGCATGCTGGAGCCGCTCGACGAGGGCAAGGTTCCCAACCTGAAATACGTCCAGCCGACCTTCGCGACGCCTTACTCGATCCCGCATATCTACAGCCCTCAGGTCATCGCTTACAGCCCCGAGCGCGTGAAGACGCCGCCGAAGAGCTATGACGAGATGGAGGCCTATGGCGGCAAGGTCGGCATCCTCGACAACAGCTATATCTGGGTCGCGATGGCCGCGGCGCTGAAGCAGCAAGGCAACCCCGGCAAGATCGCAGAGGTCAAGGCGAGCCTGGAGAAATTGGTGAAGGCCGGCGCCAAGGTCTACACCTCGACCGAGGCCTTCGCCCCCGGCATCAAGTCCGGCGAGATCGACGTCGGCCTGGTCTGGCATGCCCGCGTGTTGTTCTGGTCGAAGGGCGGAGTCGCCATGGCCTCTTCCTTCCCGGCGGAAGGCTGCATGACCTATGTCTCCAGCATGTGCGTGCTGAAGAACGCGCCGAACAAGGCCGCGGCCTTCGCCTATATCAACGCCGCGCTCGAGCCGCAGGCACAGCGCGCCTTCGCCGCGACGATGGGGTATCAGCCGACCGTCACCAATGTCACGCTCGAAGGCGAGGTCGCCAAGAACCTCACCCTGCCTGAGGGCACGAAGCTTCTTCCCGCGCCCTACCCCCAGCTCAGCGCCGTCCGCGACGACATGAACGACTGGTGGCGCCGCACCCTCGAAAGGCGCTGATTCCATGACGCGTCGCCGGCCCGAGGGGCTTACAGCTTCGCTGCTCATCGGGCCGGCGACCATGGTCGTCATGCTCTCGCTGGTGCTGCCGCTGGCACTGCTCGCCCGCTACAGCCTGAACAAGTACGATCGCCGCACCTTCATGGTGGATGCGTTCACGCCGGAGAACTATCTGCGCTTCGTCACGGACCCCTTCTATACGGGCGTCCTCTGGACGACGTTCAGCATCGCGATCATCACGACCCTGCTCTGCCTGATCCTCGGCTTTCCGATCGCCTACAAGCTGGCGCGTTCGCAGAGCCGCTGGAAATCGATCGGCGTGCTCCTCATCATCCTGCCGCTGTTCATCGGCTCCACCGTGCGCGCCCTGGGCTGGATGGGGGTGCTGGCGAAGGGCGGCATCATCGACGCGCTCTATACCGCGTTCGGCGGCCCCGGGGTTTCGCTGCTCTACACCTCCTTCGCGGTGGCGCTCGGCATTCTCTCGATCAACCTGCCCTACATGATCCTGACGCTGCAGAGCGTGATCGAGGGCATCGACGCCAGGCTGGAAGAGGCCGCCGACAGCCTGGGGGCCGATCCGGCGCGGCGCTTCGGGCATGTGGTGCTGCCGCTCGCCTTGCCGGGCATCGCGACCGGCGGCATCCTATGCTTCATCCTGGCGATGAACGCCTATGCGACGCCCTTCCTGCTCGGCGGCGCGCGCTTCCAGATGATGGCGCCGATGCTCTACCGGGAGTTCGCGGTCAACAACAACTGGCCCTTCGCGGCGGCAATCGCCTTCATCCTGATGCTGACGACGCTGACGCTCACCGCCATCTCCGGGCTGCTGGTCCAGCGGCGCTACAAAGCCCAATGAACGAGCGAGCGCGATGAACGCCAGCGGCCCGATACGAGCGACGCTACCCCAGTTTCGGCAGACCGTGGCCGGCGCGGCGGTGAACGAGCTGCGCCGGCGCATCCTCTCAGGCGCGGTCGCGGCGGGCGAGGCCTTGCGGCAGGACGCGCTGGCGCGCGAGTTCGGGATCAGCCGAATTCCGATCCGGGAGGCCTTCCGCCAACTGGCGGCCGAGGGGCTGGTGACGCTGCATCCGCATCGCGGCGCCGTCGTCACGGCCCTGTCGGCCCTCGACATCGCCGAGCTGTTCGACCTGCGCGCCATTCTCGAGCCTGATCTGATCCGCCGCGCCGTGCCGCGGCTGTGCGAAGGCGACTTCGCGCGGGCCGAGGCCCTGCTGGCGGACTATTCCGCGGCGATCGCGCGGGGCGACACTGAAGCCTATGGCGAGCTCAACCGCGAATACCACCTGTCGCTCTACGGCGCTTCCGGCCGCACGCAGACGCTCGAACTGGTGCGGATGCTGCTCGCCAACACCGATCGCTACACCCGCGTCCAACTCGCCATGTCCGACGGTGCGACGGCCCGGGCCAAGCACGAGCATGCCGCGCTGCTCGCCTACTGCCGTGCCGGGAATGCCGAAGAAGCGGCAAGGCTGACCCTCGAGCACGTGCTCGCCGTGCGGCACGACCTGCTGCACCTGCTGCAGGGCGACGCGGATGGACCAGCCCAGGCGCAGGCGCCAGCCGCCTGAAACCGACGCCAAGCCTTTTCACACGACCAGACGGGGACGACGCATATGACCATCGGAGTGGGCGGATCGAGCTTCGAGGCGGAACTCGCCAAGTTGAAGCCGATGACCGACGGCATCGAGCCGATTGCGGTCAAGGAATTTAAAGACCGCATCGCCAAGGCCCAGGAATTGCTACGCGAGCAGGGCCTGCAGGCGCTATATCTGGATACTTCGACGAGCCTCGCCTATTTCACGGGCATCCAGCTCGGCCTGACCGAGCGGCTACACGGCGCGATCATCCCGGTCGAGGGCGAGATCGTCTATCTCAGCCCGACCTTCGAGGAACCAAAGACGCGCGAGTACATGAAGTTCGGCGACCAGGTGCGTTGCTGGGAAGAACACGAGGACCCGACTGAGCTCGTCGTCGAGACGATCCGCTCCATGGGCTATGAGAGCGGCCAGATCGCGCTCGACCCGCACACGCCGTTCTATACGGTCGACGGCCTGCGCAAGGCCGGAAACCGCTTCTCGTTCACCCAGGGCGGCAGCATCACCGCCACCTGCCGGCAACTGAAATCCGCCGCCGAGATCGCGCTGATCCAGCGCGCCATGGACATCACCATGGAGGTCCACAAGGCCGCCGCCCGCGCGCTGCAGGTCGGCGTCACCACGGCGCAGGTCAAGATGTTCCTCGACCAGGCGCATCGCAAGCTCGGCATGAACTGGACCAGCGGCGCCGCGCAGTTCGGCGAAGCAACCGCCTACCCGCATGGCGTGCCCTATGAGCAGACGCTGGCCGATGGCGACATGGTGCTGATTGACATGGGCACCAAGGTCGGCGGCTACCGCTCCGACATCACCCGCACCTATGTTTTCGGCGAGCCGAGCGCCCGCCAGCGCGAGATCTGGGACTTGGAGAAGCGGGCGCAGCTCGGTGGCTTTGCCGCCGCCAAGCTCGGCGCCCCCTGCGAGAACGTCGATTTCGGCGCCCGCGGCGTGATCGAGGCTGCAGGCTACGGGCCCGGCTACAAGGTGCCGGGCCTGCCGCACCGGACCGGCCACGGGCTCGGCCTCGACGTCCATGAGGAGTCCTTTATGGTCAAGGGCAACAAGACGCCACTCCAGGTCGGCATGTGCTTCTCGGTGGAGCCGATGATGTGCATCTACGGCGAATTCGGTGTCCGGCTCGAGGACATCGCCTACATGGCCGAGGATGGCGCGCGCTGGTTCACTCAACCGGCGCACAGCATTGACGACCCCTTCGCTCGCGAGCCCTGAGAGGCACCTTCCGCATTGGGAACGGCGGCGTGCTGCTGGACCATATGACCGAGAGCGAGGATCTGCGGGTGGAGGTTGGGGGCCTCCCCTGAAACGGATGGCGACACCATCAACGACCTCCACGTCGCCATCTCTTCGGCCAATCCTCAGCCGGCCAGCTTCTACAGGAGAAGCTCGCCAAGATTCATGACCTCTCGCATACGATCGTGGAAGTCGAGCCCCGGAGTTCGTGCAATCTCAATCAGCGCAACTTTCCAAATCGGCTGTAACGATCCGCCTCTGCCCCTTCAGTGAATTTAGCTTTCGACCTGCCCGCAAATGTCCGATTCCGGGCTAGGCCCTGATGTCGGCGATTGGAACTGCGCGGCTCAGCTAGAGGGAGGAACTCTTCGCCCAATCGCCCACGGCGGCCTCATCCTCGAACACCGGAATGTTCAGGGTCCAGCGAGGAATAGTCCGCATATCATTCAACCCAGCGAAAACGTTGGCGAAACTGCCGCCCGGCACAGTCTCCCGCAAGGCGGCATCGAGTTCCTCGCCGAAGCCGCGAAATCCTTCCGCGACCACCTCGCTGAGGTGGATCTGGTTCCAGGTCGCGACAAGCGAAGGATCCTGGAACATGACGGCGGCCGTCTCCATCGATCTGAACGTCCCCAGCTTGTCTAAGGCGACAAGCTTCGCCGCCGCAGGTCCGATATGGCGACGCATCATATCCCGGTAGTCCGCCAGTCGGGATGGATGCACGTCGAGGTACTCGATCGAGGGTCTGCGGCCGGGGCGATGCGACGAGCCCGCCCAGTTCGTGGGAACCACGAAAGACGCCGGCGTCGTGAGCAGGATTTCGGCGCGCAGAAGCACTACGCCTGGAACCGGAGGCGACCGGACGAGCCGATCGATCACATCGCCTGGTATGAAATCCCGGAAGTAGGTGAACTCGACATGGCTCCAGACGGCGGCATCGGATTGCCCTCTGAAAATCGAGTCGTGGCGGTATAGACCCCGGCCGAGGCAAGTGCTGCCGAGCGGACGCCACTCTCTTGCTTCCTGTTCGAGAGCGCGCTTCGCTTGCTCCGACGATGCATCCAAAATCCGAGCCAGCACAACCAGACGATCGCCAGGCTCGATCGCGATAATCCGCGGATCCTTGTCCCCCGTCATAGATTACATGCTCCCGTCTATCATCCGCAGTTGCGCCGGAAACGGCGCCACTCGGGAGTTATGGCGCAATTGAACTACGGCCAGAATGGAATGTCCGCTTCCCGCCAGCCAGTCCGTGTCAGCTATCGGCGCAAAGCGTTGGCCTCACCATCAATTCGGTAGTTTCAACCGGCCGCCACGATTTAGGACAGCACGCGTCGAAGTGACGATATCGGGCGCAACTCGATCTGTGGCGACATTTGAAGTTAGGATTAGGTTTCAACGTTCGACACTTCGTGCGAGTCGCCATGGATTGCAAACTTCTTGAAATCAAAGCGCTTTTCGCGATGTCCGGTTTCTGAAGCCCCTGCTACCGGATGCAGAAATATTGCGGCAGAATGCACCTAGTGCGGCACATTTCTGACACGCACGATCGTGCTCTGCTCTCTACGTTCCCGCGCTCCGAAGTTTCTCGGCAACCCGGTCAGCCATGGTCAACTCATATTGACCAGCAAGAGCATCAGCTCCGCCTGCCGTGACGTCCCGGTCTTCTGGAAGATCGTCTTCAACCGCGTCCGCGCAGTCCCTTGGGTGATGCCGAGCTTGTCTGCAGCTTCGGCAATCGTCTCGCCCAGCAGCAGGCGCTTGCAGAAGGCGATTTCCGACTGCGTCAGGCCGAAACCTCCGGCGAGGGCGTCCAGGTTGCCGGCGCTCAATCCCCTCGAGCCGAGATCGGTGACGAGCACCAGCACCATGCGCCGGGGCGGCAGCAAGGCGAGGCGCGCTCCCCCTGGGGGCTGGGCAACCGGAAGCGAAGCGAGCGATAGCTGCCAAGCCCCGGTCGCGGTACGAAAACCGATCCGCGAGATCGGCGTGGGCTCTCCCCGGGACAGCGCTTCCAGCGCCGATGCGAAGCGAGCATCCGCAGTCGCATCCCCGAGATGGCAGCGACCATGCCGAACCGCCACCCCATGTCCCGAGGCGAAGAGCCGTTCCGCAAGCCGGTTCGCTTCGCGCAGGCGCCGATCGCCATCGATGATGAAGGCCGCGCAGCGACCACGCTCCACCAGCGCCGCTTCGGCAACCGCGGTTTCAACATCCGCGCGCAGGAGGCGGGCCAGGTTGACCGAGCGCTCCAGATTGCCGCGGATATTGGTCAGGATTTTCACCGTCGCCGTGTCGTAGACCTCGGATCTGGAGAGCGGATAATGCACGAGGAGGTTCACGACCTCGCCGCTTTCGCCGACGAGTTTCATGCCGGCTGCGGCCACCGCGCGATTCTGCGGAAGTAGCCAGTCGTTATAAAATTCCGTCTTGATGAAATTCTGCGCCGGAGAGACTTCTTCCGAGGCGGCGATCGTGGTCCCCTTGATGCGGCCCCAATAAGCGTTCCAGGGATTGATAGCGGCGAAATGCCCCGCATAGGCGGCTGCAAAGGCCGGCTCCATATTCTGGAGCGACAGGAAGTTGAGGCGGCTTTCGGAGAAGTTCATGTTGGCGAGCCCGCCCCAGGAACCCGGAAAGGCCTCGCTCAGGATCGCAGGCACCTCGTCCCATGATCCCTCGCCGAAGGTCGCGGCATCGATCGCCGCAGCCAGGTTCCGGCTGATGACCGAAATGCGGTCCTCGTCATAGGCGTCCAGCGATACCCAATCCATTCCCGATGCGTCCCAAGCGTTCGGCGGTGGCTGCTCTGCCACGGCTGTCCGACCCGGCCTGCATCCAATTTAGTCAATCGGAGGCGCGAGAGAAGAGATATTGCAGAATACTGCGGTGACGATGGCCGAATGAGCGGCGTGACTTACACCGTTTCCCGAACGCTGCATTCCGCCGGGTGCGTCCAGTCGCTAGGGTGACCGCCCGTCGACGGAGCCTGCCATGCCCAAGCGCATCATCACCTCGGACCGCATCCACAAGGGCCGCCTGCCCTTCGCCCAGGCCACCGTCGCCGGCGGCTTCATGTTCGTCTGCTGCGTCGGCACCGACAAGGACGGCGCGCTCGCGATCGGCGATCCCCGCGCCCAGACCCAGCAATGCATCGACAATATCAAGGCGCTGCTCGAGGAGGCCGGCGGCAGCCTCGACGATGTCGTGAAATGCACGGTCTACGTCACCGACCGCGCCTATTGGGAGCCGATGAACGAGGTCTATTTCGCCAATTTCGCCGAGGCGACGCCCCATCGCGTCTCCTGCATCGTCAACGGGCTAGGCTCGCCGAACTGCCTCGTCGAGATCGACGCGACCGCCTATCTCGGCGACAAGGCCTGATCGGCCTTCGGCATCAACCGCATCGCGCGGGCATAACCGCGCGGCGCGAAGCGCAGCGCCATCAACCCCGCCAGCACGGCGCAGGCCAGATGCAGGAGCCAGCCGGCGGTGAAGCTGCCGCCGGCATCGCGCAGCAGTGCGACGATCAAGGGCGGGACGGCGGAGATCAGAAAGCCGCCGCCCTGCATCAGCGCCGACAGCGCCCCGGCATTTGCGGGATTGTCGATATGGTCGAGCGCCACGATCAGGAACAGCGCGAAGCCGGCGCCTAAACCGGCGCCGATCGCAATCGCCCAGCCGGTGGGCGCAGCAAGCGGCCACCAGGCCAAGCCGGCAAAGCCGACGGCCTGACAGGCCAGTGCAAGCCAGATCCAGAATCGGCGATCTGGATTGCGAGCCGCCAGCGCGGGAATAACCAGCGCTGCTAACGCCTGGCTCCCCGCCATCACCGCCAGCACGCCACCGCTCTCGGCCCCCGACCAGCCCATCGCCTGATAGGCCGGCGCCAGCCAGGCGACCACCGAGGCATAGCCGCCATTTACCAGCCCGAAACAGACCATCAGGAGCCATGTGCGCGGGCGGCGCAGAAGGACGAGCGCCGGCAGTCCGCCGCCCTGCCCCGATCGGCCGGACGGTATCGCCACCGCTGACACGAGCATCGCCAGCGCGGCCGGCAGGGCGATCCAGCCGAGGCCGAGATGCCAGTTCCCGGTCTGTTGAGCGATCAGTGGCGAAAGCTGCGCGCCGAGAGCGCCGCCGCCCATCAGCATGGCCGAATAGAGCCCCATGACCAGCGCGACCCGGTCGGGGAATTCGGCCTTGACGATGCCGGGGAAGACCGACTGCACCACCGCGACACCAAGCCCGCAGAAAGCCGCCGTCGCGATCAGCGCCTCGCCGCTCGTGGTGACCAGCCGCAGAGCCGCAGCAGCACAGAGAATGCAGAGCGCGCCAACCACGGCCGTTCGCGCGCCGAGCATGCGCTGGAGCCAGGGACCGGCGAAAGCGCAGATGCCCATCAGCAGCATGGGCACCAGCGTGAACAGCGAGAGGCTGCCATAGCCGAGACCGGTCGCAGCCTGGACTTCCGCCGCGAGCGGGCCGATGCCGGTCAGGAAGGGCCGCAGATTCAAGCCGACCAGCACCACGGCCGCGAGCAGAAGCGCCCGTGAAGCGCCGGATCGAGCAGGATTCATCGCTTCAGGCCGTCTTAGGCTGGCGCCGCTTCCATTCGGCATAGAGATCGGGCCCGGTTTCGAGGCGAACGGGCACGTAAGCGATCTTCATCGACTGCTCGGCGAAGGGCTTGGCCAGATCGGCATAGATCGTCGCCGTCGACAGGCCGAAGGGCGCGCCGTCGTCGTTGGAATAGGCGTAACAGACCTCGCTGATTCCTGAGAGCCGCATCGCCGCCATGCACATTGGACAGGGATGGCCGCTGGCATAGACGGCGCAGCCGGCAAGGCTTGGCGAGCCGAGCTTGCGGCTCGCCGAGCGGAGCGCCATCATCTCGGCATGGGCGGTCGGGTCGTTGGTCGCAACGGTCTCGTTGACACCGGTAGCAAGGACCTCGCCATCCCGGACGATCACCGCCCCGAAGGGCCGGCCGCCCTTCTCCATATTGGCTTGCGCAAGCTCGATCGCCTCGCAGAGAAAACGCTGTGCCTGGCTCATGCTCGCCTCCCGTTCAGCGGCCGCCGGCGGCGAGCAGGATCTGCTGCATCTTTGTCTGGCCGCGGCTGCGCGCATGCTGGAGCGGGGTGACGCCATCGCGGTCGGCGAGGTTCACATCGGCACCGGCGGCGAGCAGGTCCTTGACGACCTGCTGATGCTTCTCGCCGCCATCGCTGAGGATGATCGCCTCCAGAAGGCCGGTCCAGCCGAGATTATTGATGTGGTCGACCTTGACGCCGGCCGCGATCAGGATGCGGACCGTCTCGACATGGCCGCGTTCGCAGGCCGGAATCAGCGCCGTGCCGCCATAGCGATTGGTGCTCTTCAGGTCCGCGCCATGCTCGAGCGTGAGCTTGAGGATGGCGAGGTGGCCGCGCGCACCGGCATAGAGATAGGGGCTGTCGTTCATCCCGTCCTTGGCGTTGACGTCTGCTCCGGCCTCGATCAGGGCGCGGGCGGCGTTGACGCGGTTCTCATGGGTCGCGACCAGCAGGGCGGTCTGCGCCCGACCATCGCGCGTATCGACGGCGACGCCCTCGGCGAGAAGCCGCTTGATCGCGACGACATCATCCTTGGCCGCGGCGGCATGCAATCTGGTGTCGGTCATGGCTTGTCCGAAGGTTGTCTGAGGGCCGAAGGCCAGCATGAGGAAAACGAAGGCGAGGATCGGCGAAAATCGGGTCAATTCCGTCTCCCTTGGAGGCGCGGGCGACATCGGACTCGCGCAGCGCCATCCCTGTCGATCAGGCAAGCAAGCCTGCCTTGATCTCCAATTAAAGGCCTCGGCGTCCATCTGAAAATTAAATATCTGGATATCGTCCAGTCGCTTTGCGAATATGCATGGCATCCCTGCTTCAGACCTGCACCACCCGCTCCGATGCTCGATCCCCGCCTGCTCCGCTCCTTCGTCGCGATTGCCGATACCGGCAGCTTCACCCAGGCGGCCGAGCGCTTGAACATGACGCAGTCGACCATCAGCCAACAGCTCGCGCGGCTGGAGGAAGCTGTCGGGCGCGGCTTGATCGACCGCGTCGCCCGCCCCGTCCGCGCCACGGCTTCGGGCGAGCGGTTGCTCGGTTATGCCCGGCGCATCCTGACGCTGCAGCAGGAGGCCGAGACCATGCTCGGCGATTCCGCTGGCACCGCTTCGATCCGCATCGGCGTGCCCGACGATATCGTCACCGGCAACATGGCGCAGGTCTTCGCCGGCTTCACCCGGCAGCATCGCGAAGTCCGGCTCGACGTGGTCGCGGGCTTGAGCCGCGAACTGACGCGGCGCTACCGGGCGGGTGAATTCGATATCGTCATCGTCAAGGAGGCCTCCGCGAGCTCCGACCATCGCGCCAGCTATCCCGAGGCGATGGCCTGGTTCGAGAGCATCGACGCGCCCGGGTCCTGGCCGGAGCCGCTGCCATTGGTGACCTTCCCGCCCGGAGGCCTCTATCGCGACGCGATGTTCGAGCGGATCGAGCGCGAGCGGCACCGCTGGTACATCGCGCTGTCGAGCAGCAATCTCTACAACGTCATCGTGGCGGTCGAGGCAGGGCTCGGCCTCTCGCTGCTTCCGATCGGGACCACGATCGGCCGCCGGGTCCGGCCCTACGTGCCCTTCGGCATGGAGCCGGCGATGGTCGTCTCGATCTATTCCTGGGAGAAGGGCGGCCTCATCGCCGAACTCGTCGGCGCGATGAGCGCGGTGCTGGCGCGGCGCTATGCCATCCCCGGCCAGAGCTGAGCCGCGTCAGCCGCGACGGGCCGGGATCAGGATCGCGCCGGAAGCGGCGATCACGAGGCAGAGGCCAAGCCAGTCGGTCGCCGTCGGCCGCTCGCCGAGCAGCAACACCGAACCGAGCACGCCGATCGCCGGCACCATCAGCGTGCCGAGACTCGCTATGCCTGCTGGCAGGCGCGCCACCACCGTGAACCAGAGGAAATAGGCGAGCGCCTGCGCGCCGATGATGTGGAAGCTCAGTGCCGTCAATACGCGCTGCGACAAGAGTTTCGGCACCGGCACGCCTTCGAAGACCAGCATGCCGATGCCGGCGACGCAGCCCCCGATCAGCAGTTGCCAGGCAGCGATCGTCAGTGCCGGGGCCGAGACCGGCCAGCGCTTGGTGACGATCGTGCCGAAGGCCCAGCTTACCGCCGCGCAGAGCGCCAGCATCAGGCCGAAGGAAAGCTGCCCGGCCAGGATCAATGGCAGGCCGAGGCAGACGAGGCCGGCGATGCCGAGCGCGAGCCCCGCCAGACGCCGACCGTCGAAGACCTCGCCCAGCACGAAGCGCGCGAGCAGCGTCGCCCAGATCGGCATGGTGAAGGTCAGGATCGCGGCGCGCGAGGTCGGCGCGGCGAGCTGCGCGAAGGCGAGCAACACGTTGAAGGCGGCGATCGAGAGAAAGCCGGCGACGACCAATCGCGGCCACTGTGCGCGCGGCACGGCGAGCGGGACGCCCCGCACCAGCGCGATGCCGACAAGCACAAGCCCGGCGAAGCTCATGCCGGCGGCGCGCAAGGTCCAGGGTGCGATCTCGGTCAGCGAGATCCGCACCGCCGGCCAGTTGAAGCCCCAGAGCAACCCGAGCAGCGGGACCAGAAGCAGGGCCCGGCCCGGCGTCGTCGCACTCACCCCTCGATGCTTTCGAGCCCGCACCATTCGGCGACGAAGAGCGCCATGGCACCGGTGATGCGCTTCACAGAGGCAAGGCTGACGCGTTCGTCGAAGGCGTGGATGTTCTCGCCCATCGGGCCGTAGCAGAGCGCCGGGATCTTGTCGTAGAGCGCATGGACGCGGGTATCGAGATAGGCCGCCGTCATGAAGCTCTTGAGCGGCTTGCCGAGCGCCGCCTCATGGGCGCGGGCGAGCACGGCTTCCGCCTCGCTGCCCGGCTCCAGCACATAACCCTCGGCCCAGAAGCCGTTGAAGGTGACCTTCGGCGGGTTGTTCGCCAGGAAGGAATCGCCACGCGCGGCCTCGCGAATGCAGTCCTCGATGCGCTGCGCCGTCTCTTTGGCAGTGACGCCCGGATAGAGGCCGACGCGGCAGTCGACCCGGCACCAACAGGGCACGGAGGAAGCCCAGTCGCCACCCTCGATCTTGCCGATGTTCAGGTTGATCGGATGCGGATCGTTCTCGAAATGCTCGCGGCCGGCCTTCTCGAGATTGAACTGTTCCTCGAGTTTGCGGAGCGCTCCAACGACCCGATAGGCGGCGTCGATCGCATTGGCGCCGGTGCCCATCTCGCGGACATGGGCGGGGATGCCGCGCACCTCGAACTGGAACCAGAGCACGCCGGCATTGGCGCGCGCCAGCATCTCGTATTCCGGCTCGGGGATCAGCGCTGCCTCGGCGCGATAGCCGCGCAGATGCGTCATCAGCGCGCCGTTGCCGGTCGATTCCTCCTCGACGACGGATTCGACATAGACCGTCGCCGCCGGCTGCATGCCGATGCGGCGCAGTGCATCGAGGCAGAAGAGATTGGCGGCGGAGCCAGCCTTCATGTCGGCGCTGCCACGGCCATACATCCAGTCGCCTTCGATCACGGGGTCGAAGGGCGCATGCTTCCACTGATCGGCCGGGCCGGCCGGGACGACGTCGACATGGGCCTGCAGGATGAGGGAGCGGCCCTTCTCCTCGCGGGGGCGATGGATGCCGACGACGATCGGGGCCTCGGAATGCGTATCGGAGAAAGGCGCTCCGCCCGGATGGGCCGCGATCGCCTCCCTGTCCATGGCGAAGCGGTCCATGATGAAGCCGCGCTGCTTCATCGCCCGGAAGATAAAATCCTGGACCGTGTGCTCCTGCCCGCGGGTCGAGGCGAAACGGACCAGTTCCTGCGTATAGGCGACCTGCTCGTCGAAGCCCGCCTCGACGGCGGCGAGGATTTTTTCGCGCAAGGCGGGATCGAGAGGCATGGGCAGGCTCCGGCTGGGGGTCGTCTATTAGTGCCCGAAGCGCCCGCCGCCCGGCACCGCCGCCAGCAGTTGCCGCGTATACGCGTGCTGCGGGTCGGCGAAGATCGCGGCGGTCGGGCCTGCCTCGACGATGCGCCCGCGCTGCATCACCGCGATGCGGTCGCAGATCTGCGCGGCGACGCGCAGATCATGGGTGACGAAGAGGATGGCGAGGCCGAGCCGGCTCTGGATATCCTTGATCAGCTTGAGGATCTGGGCCTGCACGGAGACGTCGAGCGCCGAGACCGCCTCGTCCGCCACGAGCACGTCGGGTTCGAGGGCGAGCGCTCGGGCGATGCCGACGCGCTGGCGCTGGCCGCCCGAAAATTCATGCGGATAGCGGTCGATCGCATTGGCGGAGAGGCCGACGAGTTCCAGCAGTTCCTTCGCCCGCGCCAGCGCCTCCTTGCGCGGCGTGCCATGGGCGACGGGGCCGTCCGATATGATGCGGCCAACCGTCTGGCGCGGGTTGAGCGAAGCGAAGGGGTCCTGGAAGACCATCTGGATGCGCTTCCGCTGGCGGCGCAGCTCGGCGGGCTTCAATTCGGAAAGGACGAGGTCGCCGAGCGCGATGCGGCCGCGATCAGGTTCGATCAGGCGCAGGCAGCAGCGGCCGACGGTCGACTTGCCGGAGCCGGATTCGCCGACGAGGCCGAGCGTCTCGCCGCGAACCAGCGCGAAGGAGATGTCGTCGGCCGCCTTGACCTCGCGCGCGACGCCGAAGAGCGAGCGCTTGCGATAGGTCTTGCCGAGCCCCTCGACACTGATCACCGGCGCGGTGTCCGGCAGCGGCGGCAGCGCGGCCGGCGTCAGCGACGGCACGGCGGCGAGCAGCTTCTGCGTATAGGGGTGGCGGGGAGAGCCGAGCACCTGATCGGCCGTGCCCTCCTCGACCAGCACGCCCTTCTCCAGCACGGCGATGCGGTCGGCGATCTCGGCGACCACGCCCATGTCATGGGTGATGAAGAGCACGGCCGTGCCGTGGCGATGACGCAGGTTGTCGATCAGCTTGAGTATCTGTGCTTGCGTGGTGACGTCGAGCGCGGTCGTCGGCTCGTCGGCGATCAGGAGCTTGGGTTCGAGCGCGAGCGCCATCGCGATCATCACGCGCTGGCGCTGGCCGCCCGAAAGCTCGTGCGGATAGGCCTTGGCGAGGCGCGGCGGGTCGGGCAGGCCGACCTCGGTCAGGAGTTCTATGGCGCGAGCCCGGCGCGTCGCCTTGTCGTGCAGGCCATGGGCCTCGAAGGTCTCGACGATCTGGTCGGAGATGCGCATGACCGGATTGAGCGAGGTCATCGGCTCCTGGAAGATCATCCCGACCTCGCGGCCGCGCACCTCTTGCATCGCCTGCTCGTCGAGGGCGAGAATGTCGCGGCCCGCGAGCCTGATCGCGCCGGCGACCGGCTTCACCGCCTTGGGCAGGAGGCCCATCACGGCATGGGCGATCATCGACTTGCCGGAACCGGATTCGCCGACGACGCAGAGCGTCTCGCCCGGCTGGATGGCGAGCGTGACTTTCTCGACCGCGTTGGCGCGGTCGGCCATCGCAGGCAAGGCCAGCGTCAGCCCTTCGATGGAGAGCGCAGGCGTTGTCATTCGCGCCGTCATTCCCGCCCCCTGGCGAGGCGCGGGTTCAGGGCATCGTTCAGCCCCTCGCCGGCGAGATTGAGCGCGAGCACCGTCAGGAAGATCGCGAAGCCCGGGAAGAACGAGATCCACCAGGCGTCGAGCAGGCGCGTGCGGCCGGCACCGACCATGTAGCCCCAACTCATCAGGTTGGGATCGCCCAGCCCGAGGAAGGAGAGCGAGGATTCCAGCAGGATCGCCGAGCCGATCATCAGCGAGCCCATGACGATGATCGGCGCGATGGTGTTGGGCAGTACCTGGCTGAAGATGATCCGCGGCGTCGACTGGCCGATGGTGACGGCCGCCTGGACATACTCGCGACTTCGGAGCGAGAGCACCTCCCCTCGCACCAGCCGCGCCACCGGCGGCCAACTGACTACCCCGATCGCGAGCACGATCGAGCCCAATTGCGGCTGCAGGATCGCAACCAACACGATAGCGAGCGCGAAGGACGGAATGGTCTGGAAGAACTCGGTGAAGCGCATCAGCGCATCGTCGACGAAGCCCCCGGCATAGCCGGCGACGGCACCGAGCGGCACGCCGATCACCAGCGCAACCAGCGTCGAGACCACGCCGATCATCAGCGAGACGCGCGCGCCATGGACGAGGCCGGAGGCGAGGTTGCGGCCGAGCGTATCGGTGCCGAGCAGGAAGCGCTCGTTGACGAACGGCGCAAGGAAGGGCCGCGCCACCGGGCGCCAGGGCGATTGCGGATAGAGCGTCGGTGCCAGAATCGCGAAGGCGATGACGGCGAGCAGGATGACGATGCCGATGACGGCGCCGCGATTGCGGACGAAGCGCTTGAGGAAATTCATGCCGCGTTTTCCCCACAGCCCTCATCCTGAGGAGCAGCCTTCAGGCTGCGTCTCGAAGGATGGTCCAGATGGTTCCAGAGCCTCCTGGAACATCCTTCGAGACGCCGCTGACGCGGCTCCTCAGGATGAGGGCTCGGGTTGGATGGAGGACGAGATCTCATGCGTGCGCCTCGATGCGCGGATCGACGATCCGGTAGACCAGATCGGTCGCGATATTGAAGCAGACGACCATCGCCGAGGAGACGAAGAAGACGCCGAGCAGGACAGAGTAGTCGCGCTGCACCAGCGCATCGAACATCAGGCGGCCGATGCCGGGCCAGGCGAAGACGGTCTCGGTCAGCACCGCGCCGCCGACGAGTTGGCCGGCCTGGAGGCCGGCCAGAGTCACCACCGGCAGGATGGCGTTGCGCGCCACGTGCCGGCGCCAGACTCTGGCCTGCGAGACGCCCTTGGCCCGCGCCGTCTTGACGAAATCGGCGCCCGCCACCTCCAGCATCGAGGCCCGCATCATCCGGGCATAGAGCGCAGTGAAGAACAGGCCGAGCGTCAGCGAAGGCAGGATGAGGTGATGGGCGATGTCGAGCGCCCGAGCGAGGCCGGTATAATTCGCGCCGATGGTTTCATAGCCGACATTCGGCACGAGCCCGAGTTTCAGCGCGAAGACGATCTGGCTCATCAGCGCGATCCAGAACAGCGGCGTCGCGTAGAAGGCCAGCGCCAGCGTGGTGATCAGACTGTCCGACCATTTGCCGGCGCGCCGCGCCGCCAGCGCACCCATCGCCGTGCCGACGACGAGCGAGACGATGAAGGCCGCGCCCGTCAGCAGCAGCGTCGCCGGCAGGCGCTCCATGATCAGGCTGAGCACCGGCTGCTGCTGGCGATAGCTGAAGCCGAGATCGAAGGTGAGATAGCCCTTCAGATAGATCCAGAGCTGGGTCAGGAAGGGCTGGTCGAGGCCGAAGCGGGCGCGTAACTGTTCGAGCAGTTGTGCATCCGCGGCGCCGGCCTCGCCAGCGAGCACCTGCGCGGGATCGCCCGGCGCGGCACGGATCAGCAGGAAGTTCAGCACGGCGATCGCGAAGAGGACGATGATCCCCTTCACGAGCCGGCCGGCGAGGAATTGCGCGAGGTTCATTCAGGACTTTCGTGAAGCCTGCCATCCCGCGTCTGCGCGGCGCGAAGTGCCGCCGCGCAGACGCGGGACCGTCGTCAGGATGGGGCGGCCCTGGAACCCGACCCCGATACGATCCCGGATCGCCGCTTCGCGGCGTCCGGGATGACGCGCTCCTTCGAGCTCGCCCTACTCCTTCCAGGCGTCGCGGAAGCCGTCGTTCACGCCGACGCCGGTCGTGACGAGGTTCTTGACGTTGCAGCGGTAGATGGTCGGGAAATCCATCTCCAGCAGCCAGAGCACCGGCAACTCGTCGGCGAGGATCTTCTGGATCTTGGTGTAGAGCTCCTGGCGCTCCTTGTCGGTCGGCGCGATCGCCGCATCGGCGAAGAGCTTGTCGACCTCGGGATTGGAATAGCCGCCGACATTGGCGAAGGGATTGCCCTTGGCGATGTTGGCGGAAATGTAGGAGCGCGCCACGCCCATGGCGGGGTCGCCGAGCTGGTAGAGGAAGTTGAAGTTCAGGTCGAAATCCCAGTTCGACGCCTTCTGCGTCCAGCCGGGCACGTCGGTGTTCTCGATCGTGACCTTGACGCCGACATCCTCGAGGTTCTGCTTGATCGCCTCGGACCAGCGGCTCCAGGTCTCGCCATAGGGCAGGTTGAGCAGTTTGATCGTCTCGCCCTTGTAGCCGGAGGCCTTGATCAGCTCCTTCGCCCTGGCGGGGTCATAGGTGTATTTCGGCACATCGGCCGAATAGAACTTGGTCTTGGACGAGATCGGCCCGGTCGGCAGCTTGCCGAGGCCGCCCCAGACCACGTCCTTCCCGAATTCGCGATCGATGGCGTACATCAGGCCCTGGCGGAACTGCTTGTTGCCGAGAATGCCGTTGCGCACGTTGGGCGTGATCCAGGCATGGGGGGCGAACATCTCCCAGCCCTTGGTCGTCATGCAGGTATTGGGCAGCTTCGACAGGCGTGCAACGTCGTAGACATCGACCGAGCCGCCGGTCAGCACGTCGACCTTGCCCGTCTCATAGGCAACGGCGCGGGCGGCTGCATCGGGAATGATCTGCCAGTAGATCTCGTCGAGGTTCGGCTTGCCCTTCAGCCAGTAGTCCTCGTTCTTGACGAGGTGGATATAAGAGCCCTTCTTCCACTCCTTGAGCTTGAAGGGGCCGGTGCCGATCGGCGTGTTGTTGGCGGGGTTCGCCCGGTAATCCGTGCCGTCATAGATGTGCTTGGGGATCATCGGCGCGGAGGCGACCTCCTGCGTCATGATCATCGGGCCGAAGGGCTGCTTCAGCGTGATCTTCACGGTGAGATCGTCGACCTTCTCGATCTTCTCGACCTGGGCATTGACGATCGGGCGCCAGCGCGGATGGACCTCGCGCAGGAACTTGTCGAGGGTGAAGACGACGTCATCGGCCGTGAACGGCTTGCCGTCATGCCATTTGACGTTTTCCTGGAGCTTGAAGGTGTAGACCTTCGCGTCCGGCGAGATCTCCCAGCTCTTGGCGAGCGAAGGCTGCGGCTCGAGCTTCTCGTTATAGCGCAGCAGCGACTCGTAGATGTTGCCCGCGACCATGTTGGTCGGGCCGTTCTGGTTGAGGCCCTGCATCAGCATCGGCGGCTCGGGCTGGACGACGACATGAACCGTCCCGCCCTTCTTCGGCTCCTGTGCCTGCGCGGCGCCCAACACCAGAACCGACGCAGCCAACGCCAGACTCAACCGCAATCCCGTCATCCCACGCACCATCTGCTCGTTCCCCCGTCTCGTATCGAGATCGTATCGTTTGAATCGGGCCTATTCGGACCGTCGGATGCCATCGCACCCGATCGCGCGTCTCTTGGCAAGCGCCGCGCCAACGGCCCGGAGGCCTCAGCGCACCATGCCCGCCAGCGCATCGCGCATCGAGGTGCTGGAAATGCCGAACAGGCCGCCATAATGCGTCTCGAGATCGGTGATCACGAACATCACGGTCGAGATCGAGACGATGCCGATCGCCAACACGATCGCCGCGAGGCGCTTGCGCGGAATCTGCAAGCCGAAGCTCAGGAAGACCAGCATCAGCCAGAAGGTCATGACGCTGGTGAACAGCGGCGAGACCGGGCCGCGCACATCCTCGATCACCGCCCAGCGCCGCTGCTGCACCCGCTGATAGGCCACCCGGCACTCGGACGCGAGATTGCTGCGCAGCGTATCCGCCGGGGCGAGGCCGTTAACCGCCCGGCCGATGCGCGTGATGAGGGCGCCGAGCGCGGGATCGGCACCTTCGCGCGCCATGGCAGCGGTATCGGGATAGGAGGCGCCGGCGGGTTTCGGTTCCTGCGGCCAGGTGCTGGCGATCACGCCCGCGGTATAGCTGCGCAGGTCGAGGCGGATCGGATCGGCCTCACTGCCATAGCCGCGCAGGCATTCGTCGAGCTGGGCGAGCCCGGCCGCATCGGCATTGCGGTCACGATAGGCCTGGTCGAAAGCCCCTTTGACACTGGAAAGCTGCAGGCTGAGCACGAGAGCGGCGAAGGTGACGAGCAGGCTCGTCACCAGCCGGATCGCCTCCATGGTGCGCTCGGAGAGATGCTCTTCCGAAAGCCAGCCGCGCAGCTTGACGCCGAAGATGGCGCTTCCGCTCAAGAGCGCACAGAATATGAAAGCGGACAGCGTCTCGGCCATGATCGCGATCGCCCCCGGGCGGATGCGGCGCTTCCGCATACCGGCCCAGATGGGCGTGCAATGGCAAGCTATGTCAACGGTGCGAAAGCGGCCTCCGCCCCTGCGTTCGCGCGGTCAGCGCATCTCCTCGACATAGGTCGCGACGAAGCGGACGAGTTCGCTCTGCCGGGCCGTGCCGGTCTTGGCGAATAGGCGCTGGAGATGCGTGCGGGCCGTTGTCGGCGCGATGCCGAGCCGCTTGGCGGCGATGATCGTGTCGAGCCCCTCGACCATCAGCACGAGCATGCGCTCCTCGGTCGGCGTCAGGCCGCAGGCCTCGCTGACCCGGGCGATGTTGCGGTCGATCGCGCTTTCGGGATCGTCCACCGTCAGGACGAACAATTCGATGCTGGCGAGATGGACGGCATCCACGGCGATCTGCCGGCCGCTCCGGAGCACCAGCGGCAGCCGCGTCTCGCCAGCCGCGCTGCCATTGCGGCAGCGCTTCAGCCAGACCTGCAAACGCGCCATGAAATCCTTGTCATAGGCGGTGAAGCGATCGAGACCGCCGAGCCCGTCACGGGCGAGCGCCTCCGCGCCGCGGTTGCCGAAGCGCTGGTTCAACTCGGCATCGATGACGAAGACCGGCCGGGAAGCGCGCCCGAAGGCCTCGGGGGCCACGTCGTGGCGCGGGGGAAACGGGGTGTAGCTCGTCCTGCCGACAATCGAGACATGAAGCGACATCGCAATATCCATCCCTGCAATCCGCGGATCGCCGCACCTGGATGCAGTTCCGCCTCCTTTAGTCGCAGCGAGCCTCGGGCAGGTTCAATGCCTCTTTCGGATTTTGGACTGGTATTGGACATCGATCCCGGTTTCCCGCGGGGTCGTGGGCCGTCAGGCGGTCAGTGTCAGCCGATAGGTATAGGTATCGCCGCGGAACAGGCCCTCGACATATTCCAGCATGTCGCCATCGGCGCCATAGCTGCGCCGCTTGATCAGCAAGCAGGGCACGGGGGCATCGAAGCCGAAGATGGCGCATTCCTCGACGGTCGGCGCCGCCGCCTCGATTGTCTGGTCGCAGCGCGTCAACGGCAGGCCGAGCTCCGCGAGCCGGGCATAGACCGAGCCGGAAAGGTCGCCCTCGGCCAGCTCGGGCGCGCGCTCCAGATTATACCAGGCGACCTCGCGCGACATCGGGATGTCGTCGCCTGAACGGACGCGGACCAGCTTGAGAAAACGCGCATGCGAGGACAAGCCGAAGATCGAGGCGATCGAGCGGTCGGTGACCACGGCGCGCTCGATGATGCGGGAGGACGGCACGCGGCCGAGTTCCTTCATCTCTTCTGTGAAGCCCTTCAGCCGGTCCATGCCGGAATGCAGCCGCGGCCCCGTGCCCTGGACGATCGAGCCCAGGCGCCCCTGCGCGCTCAGCAGCTTGCGCTCGCGCAAGGCGTTGTAGGAGCGCTGCACGGTGGCGCGGCTGATGCTGAGCCGCTCGGCAAGCTGGCGCTCGGCCGGCAGGGTCGTGCCAGGGGGCAGCGTACCGTCGCCGATCAATTGAATCAGCTGGTCCTCAAGCTGCTGGTAGAGCGGCTTGGCGGTATCGGTGCGCAGTTCCAGCAGGTCCTGGAAGGGCGGTTTCGTATTCTGCTTAGGCACTGTCATCGTTGGCATGAGCGTGACACAACCCGCGTAGCAGTTCGAGATTGTGGAAATCAAATTCTATGATTGGGAAACCCATCTTCGTGCTCGGAAGCTTCGTCGTCGCGTGTTCGGCGAAGGTCGCCCGCTTCCCGCGCCCGGGTGAATCGCTCGCTGCCGAAACCGTGACGATCGAGCCGGGCGGCAAGGGGTTGAACCAGGCGATCATGGCGCGCCGCCTGGGCGCCGCGGTCGACGGCCTGCTCGCGGTCGGCGACGATCTCGCTGCCACCTTCGCCCCGCCGGCGCTCGAACGGGCCGGCCTGCCGCCGTCGATGCTGGTCCGGCTCGCCGGCAGCACCGGCAGCGGCATCGGCTTCACGGATGCGGGCGGCGAGACCTGCCTCGCCGTCGCCTCCGGTGCCAATCTCGCCCTCACGGCCGGGCATGTCCAGGAGCGGGCACAAGCCATCGCCGATGCCGCGCTGGTGATGGCCCAGTTCGAGATCAGCGACGCCCCGATCGAGGCAGCCTTCCGCCTGGCCCGGCAAGCCGGCGTTCCGACCCTGCTCAACCCCTCGCCCTATCGGGCGATTCCCGCCGCCATCCTGGCGCTGACCTCGATCCTGATCATCAACGAGACCGAGGCGCGCGGCCTCGCGACCGCGCTTGCCCTGGAACCGGATGGACCCACCGAGCCAAAGCGCTTTGCAAGGGAGCTCGGTCCGGCGCTTCTGGAACGGGGGCCGCGCCTCGTCGTCCTGACCCGCGGCGCGGCCGGCGCCTTGGCCATCACACCGAATGCTCCTCTTGTCATGCAAGCGGGCTTTCCGGTCGAGGCGATTGATTCGCTCGGCGCGGGCGACGCCTTTGCGACAACCCTCGGCGTCCACCTGGCGATGGGACGCTCTTTGCCGGACGCGTTGCGCGACGCCGCCGCGGCCGGCGCCCTGACCACCACGCGGCACGGCGTCTTCGACGCGCTGCCGACGACCGACGCCATCGCAACGATGAGCCGTTGATGAAGCGGCGCGGGATCGATAAAAAACTTTGGATTGTTTTTGGACTTTTCCTGAGCGGTCCATACTGCTAGTTTCGACAGGGCGCATCACGCATGCGTCTTCCGTGGCCAGCCGGGACCTCTCATGCCGCGCCTCGACGTCGATACCGTGATGTCCGCGATCGACCAGTTGCTGGTCGGGGCGATGGACGAAGGGCAGATGCAGGCCGCCGCCGAAACGATGCGGCAGCTTTTCAACGGCTCGAAGGCCTGTTTCGCCGGGTTCGGGCCCAGCCCCGAGGACTGGGCCTGCTACACGACCAATCCCGACCCCGCGCTGCAGGAACGTTGCTTCGGCGAACTCGCGCCCGACTTCATCGATATGGGCGGTGCGCTGCGCGATATCCCGCTCGGAGAAATCTATCACGACCATGACGTGTTCGGCGCGGAGACCCTGCGTAATTCGCGCGTCTGGCAGGAATGGATGCGCCCGCAGGACATGTATGGCGGCATGGCCTGCCGCCTCGCCAGCAACGGGGAGGCCTTCTGGTTCTTCGACGTGCAGCGCGGCCGGCGGCAGGAGGGATTCGACTCGGAAGATGTCGCCGTGCTCGAAAAACTCTATCCGGTGCTGCGGCGCGTCGTCGAATTGCGCCGTCATATAGGCCGGGTGATCATCCAGCGGGACGAGGCGCGCAGCGCTCTCGACCAGATCGCGATGGGCATCGCGATCCTCGACCCGGATATGCGGATCACCTACGCCAACGAAGGTGCCGACGAGATCCTGTCCGATCCCGAGAGCGCGCTCGGCCTGCGGCAGGGACGCCTGTACGCGCGCCGGCCGGGTGATCAGCGCCAACTCAGGCAATTGGTCGAAGGGGCCTTGCGCAGCGCGCAGGACCCGCTCGCCCCGGGCCAGGCCAGCATGATCCTGCATGGCGAGGACGGTTCTCATTCGCTTTCGGCCTGCGCCATGCCAGCGCCCCCCTCCGTCACACAGGCTCACGCGGGTGGAAAGGCGCTGATCGCGCTGCGGCGCCTGGAGACGGCGACCAATATCGTCGCCTGCGCGCGCCAGCTCTTCGATCTCACCGATACCGAAGCCAAGTTCGCCTCCGCCCTTGCGAGCGGATCATCCCTGACCGAGGCTGCCGAGGCCCAGGGCGTCCGGATTTCGACCGCACGCACGCATCTGGCGCGCATCTTCCAGAAGACGAACACCCGACAGCAAAGCCAGCTCGTTTCACTGCTGCGCAGCGCGGCGCTCCCCCTTCGGCCGCGCTGAATCCTCGGCCTTCCTGATAGAGCCGTACACAACCCGCACGCTCTTCAGCCAGCCTGCCCGATTTCCGTTCGGGAGGGCCATGAAAGGCAGCCTAGAAGAGGCGGAAGGATACTTTCGTCATCCAAATGACGGAGATGTTTCAACCAGATAACGAAGCCATGCCGGAACGGCGATCGCGCGCCTGGTCGTGGACGGGCGACCAAGTCACCGGTCGATCGCGCCCTCTTGAACCTGTTTCATTTTCGTGGAGATACGCCGTCATTCCGGACAAGCCGCGGAAGCGACGCCGATCCGGAATCCATCGAAGGGCACGGTGCCCTGCGATGGATCCCGGGGCAAGCGCGGGATGACAGCGGAGGAAGCCGCCGTCTATTCGCCCGGCTGCGGGCCATCATAGCCACCGATGATGACGAGATCGGACTGGCCGGCGCTGCTGAGATGCTTCACCGCCTCTTGATATTCAGGGGAGGCGTAGCAGGCGCGGGCCGTCTCCTCGTCCTTGAACTCGATGACGACGTTATGCTTGCGGCCCTCGCCGCGGGCGAGCTTGTACTCGCCGCCGCGGACCAGGAACTTCGCCCCGTATTTGGCGAAGGCGACGGCATTGAGCGAGCGGTACTTGGCGTAGGCCTCGGCGTTCTCGACGTCGACGCGCGCGATCCAGTAGCCCTTGGCCACGGTCAGAGCCCTTCGACGGCGACGAGATCGATCTCGCCGGCGCCTTCGCGCAGCTTGCGGGCCTCGGCATACTCCGGCGAGAACAGGTAGGCGCGGGCCGTCTCGAAATCCTTGAACTCGAGAATGACGTTGCGGGCGCGGCCCTCGCCCTCGCCGACCGTCATCTGGCCGCCGCGCACGACAGGCGTGCCGCCATATTGCTTGATGACCTCGGAGGCCTTGGCGGCATAGCTCGCCCATTTGGTCGCGTCGGAGACCTTGGCGCGGCCGATGACATATCCCTTGGGCATGGTGCAGTCCGTTGGCTGAATCGGGTTTGCGATCGAGGAAGCTTACGAAGCCGCGACGATCTCGTCCATGACCGCGCCCGCCGCCGCACGCGGGTCTGCCGCGCGGATGATGGGACGCCCGACGACGAGATGGTCGGCGCCGATGCGGATCGCCTCGGCCGGGGTGAGCGTGCGCTTCTGGTCGCCCGCCGCGCTGCCGGAAGGGCGAATGCCGGGCGTGACGATGACCATGTCCTTGCCGATGACCTCGCGCACGATCTCGGCCTCGGCGGCCGAGCAGACGATGCCGTCGATGCCCGCCGTGCGGGCCTGCTCGGCGCGCAGGCGCACGAGATCGCGCACAGCGAGCCCGTAGCCGGCATCGCGCAGGTCGCCATCGTCATAGGAGGTGAGCGCCGTCACAGCGAGCAGCTTGAGAGCAGCGTCGCCGCGCCCCTCGACCGCGCCGCGCATGGTCTGCGGATAGGCATGGACGGTGAGGAAGGTGACGCCGAGCCTGGTCAGCGAATCCACGCCCTCGGTCACGGTGTTGCCGATGTCGTGCAGCTTGAGGTCGAGGAAGACCTTCTTGCCTTCCGAGACGAGCTGGCGCGCGAGATCGAGCCCGCCCGCGAAGGCGAGGCGATAGCCGATCTTGTAGAAGGTGACACCGTCGCCCAGCGTCGAGACGAGGCGGTAGGCATCCCACACGGTCGGCACGTCGAGGGCGACGATCAGGCGGTCGCGGACATCGTTGATCTTCTGGTTCATCAACCGGCTCCCTGAGTTTCGAGGGAAGGCGCACGATTCGAAGCGGGATGCAAGCGCGGGCGCGGGGGCAGGAGCGCGTAGAACATCCTTCTGCGCATCGACGCCTTGCCGAGAAATCTATTCCCGCATTCGGGCCAATCCTCTAGGCCTCACGCTCCGCTTCCTCGGAGACGCCGACCATGTCCCTGGCCGCCCTGATCGGCTTTCTGCTGCTGACCGGCATGGCAGCCTATGTGCAGACGCTGACCGGCTTCGCCTTCGGCCTGATCGCGATGGGCGGCGTTGGCCTGACCGGGCTGCTCTCGCTGCCGGATGCGGCGATGCTCATCAGCGCACTCACCCTCGTCAACGCGACGCAGATGCTGCTCAAGGGCTGGCGCGATGTCGACTGGCGCAAGTTCGGGCTGGTCCTGGTCGCGAGCTGGCCCTTCGTCTTCATCGGCTTCCACCTGCTGGAATGGCTTGCCGCCAGCCGGGCCGATCTGCTGCGGCTGGTGCTCGGCTTCGTGATCATCGTCTCCAGCCTGCAGTTGGCGCGGAAGCCCGATCCGCTCAAACAACCGTCAGGCGCGCCCAGCTACCTGTTCTTCGGCAGCATCGCGGGATTGATGAGCGGAATGTTCTCAACTGGCGGCCCGCCGCTCGTCTATCATTTCTACCGCCAACCCATGCCGCTCATCGTGGTCAGGGAAACGCTGGTGACGATCTTCGCGCTGAACGCCCTGTTCCGCACGGGGCTGGTCATCGCCACCGACCAGATCCCTGCGCCATCCACTCTATCAGGCCTTTTCGCCATTCCGGCGGTGATGCTGGGGACGCATCTGGCGCGGCGCTATCCGCCGCCGCTCACGCAGGCGGTGATGCGCCAGATCGTGTTCCTGCTGCTGTTCCTGTCCGGCGTTTCGCTGGGCGCGCCGGCCGTCGCCCATCTGCTGAAAGGCGCGTTCTGAGGCCCCTCGCCTCAGAACTGCGGCTCCTGCGGAGCCTGCGCGGCGAAGACCTGCTGGAAGACCTGCCCCCAGACCTCCGGCGGCTGTGCGCCCGAAACGGCGAGCTTGCCGTCGACGATGAAGAAGGGCACGCCGGTGACGCCGACCTTTCGGGCGTGGTCCTCCAGCCCGATCACCGTCTCGCGCAATTCGTCATTTGCGAGCTCGTCGCGCGCGGCCTGCTCGTCAAAACCCTGCTCCACCGCGATCTGGATCAGGGTTTCGAGATCGCCGATATCGCGCCCGTCCTGCCAATAGGCCTTGAACAGGGCCGCCGTCATGTCGCCGCCGCGCTGCACGGTCGAGGCCGCCGCGACCAGCATATGGGCCATACGGGTGTTGACGCTGCGCGTCACCTTCGCCCAGTTGAAGGTCACGCCGCTCTCCAGCGCCGCTTCCGACAGCCGGACCTCGATCTCCTTGCGCTTGCCGGGGCCGAACTTGCTTTCGAGATACTGCGTGCGATCCATGCCCTCCGCCGGCATCTCCGGGTTCAGCTCATAGGGCAGCCAGGTGATGGCGAAGCGGTCGCCCAGGCCATAGCGCTCCAGCGCCGTCTCCAGCCGGGCCTTGCCGATGAAGCACCAGGGGCAGGCGATGTCGGAGACGATCGCGAGCGGCAGCTTGTCCTGCATGTCATGTCCTCAGGTATCAGGCCGGCGGGTAGCGATGCTGCCCGCCATGACGGTCTTCGGCGACCGCTTCCCCGCCCGGCGTCTCGCAACCGGAGAGGAAGGCGGGGCCGACCGGAATCTTGCCGGCACCGCCGGGGATGTCGAGGATATAGGTCGGCTGGCACAGCCCGGAAAGGTTGCCGCGCAGGCTTTTGACCAGCGCCTGCCCCTCTTCCAGCGTCAGGCGGAAATGCGCGGTGCCGGGCGCGAGATCGGGGTGGTGCAGGTAATAGGGCTTGATGCGGTTCTCGACGAAGGTACGCATCAGGGCGCCGAGCGTCTCGACATCGGCGTTCACGCCCTTGAGCAGGACCGACTGGCTGAGCAGGACATGGCCGGCATCGGCCAGCGTCGCGATCGCCGTGCGCGCGTCCTCGGTGAATTCGCGCGGATGGTTGGCGTGGATGGCGATATAGCTCGCCTTGCCGGGGATGCGCAGCGCCCGCGCATAATCCGGCGTGATCCGGCCGGGGTCGACCACAGGCACGCGGGTATGCCAGCGCGCGACCTTGATGTGCGGGATGCTGGCCAGGCGCTTCGCCACCTCGCGCACCCGGCGCGCGGAGAGGATGAAGGGATCACCGCCCGTCATGATCACCTCCCAGATCTCGGGATGGGAGGCCAGATAGGCGAGCGCTGCGTCGAGCCTGGCGCCGGTCAGCGCGTCTCCGCCGGGACCGACCATCTCGCGCCGGAAGCAGAAGCGGCAATAGACCGGGCAGGCATGGACGAGCTTGAGCAGTGCGCGGTCGGGATAGCGATGGACCACCCCCTCGACCGGCGAATGGGCATCGTCGCCGATCGGGTCGGCAAGTTCCTGCGGCAGCGTCGTGAGCTCGGCCGCATCGGGAATGAACTGGCGCGCGATCGGATCGGCCGGGTCAGCCGGATCGATCAAACCTGCGACGGCTGGCGTCACCGAGACGGCATAGCGCTCCGCCACCTTCTTCAGCGCTTCGCGACGCGCAGGCGCGGCCAGGCCGGCCTCGACGAGTGCGTCGATGCTGCGCAAAGGCTGGCCGCCGGGGGGCTGGTGAACGGTCATGCCCCTCCCCTGCCCGGTTCCGCGACCGGCGTCCAGAGCACATCCTCGATCCGGCGCGCACCCACGCAGAGCATGACGAGCCGGTCGAAGCCGAGCGCGATGCCGGACGCTGCCGGCATCAGCGCCAGCGCCTCCAGGAAATCCTCGTCGACAGGATAGCGCTCGCCATAGATGCGCTCCTTCTCGTCCATGTCGGCCTCGAAACGGCGGCGCTGCTCGGCCGGATCGGTGAGTTCGCCGAAGGCATTGGCAAGCTCGACGCCGCACGCATAAAGCTCGAAGCGTTCGGCCACGCGCGGATCGCCGGGCTTCGGCCTTGCGAGCGCAGCCTCGCTGATCGGGTATTCGCAGAGGATCGTGGCGCGGCCACGGCCGAGATACGGCTCGATGCGCTCGGAGAGCACGCGGCTGAAGATGTCGGACCACGTGTCGTCCTCGGCAACCCGGATGCCGGCCTCGATCGCGTCCGCGGCCAAACCACCGCGATCGAGCTCTTGATCGGCTGTCACCGTCCGCAGCAGGTCGATCCCGGCATGACGCTTGAAGGCCTCCTGCAAGGTCAGGCGCTCGGGCTCGGCAAAGGGATCGGCCTCGATATCGCGCCAGCGCAGCGCGGCGGCACCGGCGGCGCGCGCGGCTTCAGCCATCAGCGCCGCGCAATCCTGCATCAGCGCGTCATAGTCCTCGCCGGCGCGATACCATTCCAGCATCGTGAATTCGGGATGGTGCAGGGCGGTGCGCTCGCGATTGCGGAAGACGCGGGCGAAATCGAAGATGCGGGTCTCGCCGGCCGCCAGCAGCTTCTTGGCTGCGAACTCCGGCGAGGTGTGCAGGTAATAGGGGTGCAGCTCGGCGGCGTTGTCGATCAGCGTCGTGCCGAAGCCGTGCAGATGCGTCTCGTTGCCGGGCGAGCGTTGCAGGATCGCCGCCTCGACCTCGGTGAAGTCACGGACCTCGAACCAGCGCCGTAGCGCAGCCTTGATCCGCCCCCGCGCCAGCAGGGCCGGGCGGCGGTCGGCATGAACATCGGGCCGCCAGAACGGCGTCGGGGACGAACTCATCGAATCTCGCGTCGAATGCGTCGGAAAGCTTTCGTTTCGCGCGCGAATGCGGTAGTTGCGCGGCGACAGAATTCGCATAGCGCGGCGGAACGCCGCGCGCCAGCAAGGACATTCACGTGGTCAAGGTCATCGCCTCTTCCGTCCGCAAGGGCAACGTCCTGGATCTGGACGGACATCTCTGCACCGTCATCTCGGCCGAGAGCTTCTTCCCCGGCAAGGGCACCCCGACGACGCAGATCGACATGCGCCGCATCTCCGACGGCACCAAGATGACGCAGCGCTACAAGACGACCGAGCAGGTCGAGCGCGCCTATGTCGAGGACCGCGACTTCACCTATCTCTACCAGGACGGCGAGCAGTACGTCTTCATGAACCCGGAGACCTACGACCAGATCCCGGTCGACAAGGACGTGATCGGCGACGCCGCTCCCTATCTCCAGGAGAACATGAAGGTCTCGCTCTCGGTCTTCGAGGACAAGGCCGTCGCGATCGAACTGCCGCAGCGCGTGACGCTCGAAGTCGTCGAGACCGAGCCGGTGACCAAGGGCCAGACGGCCTCCTCCTCCTACAAGCCCGCGATCCTGTCGAACGGCGTGCGCAGCGCCGTTCCGCCGCATGTCGGCGTCGGCACCCGCGTCGTCGTGATGACCGCCGACGGCTCCTATGTCGAGCGCGCGAAGGATTGATCTGCCAGCGCAGAGCGCCGCAGAAAAATCTCCTCTATAGATTCACGCAGCGGGCCCCTTCCGGGCCCGTTGTCGTTTCCGAGGACATCATGACGCTCACAGTCAAGGCCGCCGCCCTTTCCGGCTTCGTGCAGACGCTCAAGGCGCTCGACGCCATTCTCGACAAGGCCGTGGCACAGGCCGAGACCCGCAAGATCCAGCCGGAGGTGCTGCTCTCGGCCCGGCTGGCGCCGGACATGCTGGCCTTCACCCGCCAGATCCAGCTCTGCTGCGACTTCGCCAAGAACGCGGTCGCGCGTCTCTCCGGTGGCGAGAACCCGCGCTTCCCCGACGAGGAGAAGAGCTTCCCGGAACTGAAGGAGCGCATTGCCAAGACGCTGGCCTTCGTCGCTGCGGCCGATGGCGCAACGCTCGATGCCGGGCTCGCCCGCGAGGTCACCTTCCCGCGCGGCCCCTCGGCGACCGTGACGATGACCGGCGAGGCCTATCTCACCCGCTTCGCCATCCCGAACTTCTATTTCCACGCCACGACGGCCTACGACATCCTGCGCCAGAACGGCTTCCAGATCGGCAAGCAGGACTTCCTGCTCGGCGTCTTCGACGCCTGAAGCCAGTCTCCCGGCATGAGCGCGACGCCTGCCATCGCGATCGAGCACGCCTCTCCCCGGGATGCCGGGAAGATCGCCTCGCTCTATCTGGCGTCGCGCGCGGCGGCCCTGCCCTGGCTGCGCCGCGTCCATGGCGACGATGAGGTCAGGGACTGGATCACGCATGTCAGGCTCGCTACCGGCGAGACCTGGGTCGCGCGGGAGGCCGGGCGCATCCTCGGCTTCCTCTGCCTCGACGGCGAGGATCTCGACCAGCTCTACCTGCTGCCGGGCGAGTTCCGGCGCGGCATCGGCTCATCGCTCCTCGCGAAGGCGAAAGAGCGCAGCCCGGAGCGGCTCCACCTGTTCACCTTCCAGCGGAACACAGCCGCGCGGGCCTTCTACGAGCGCCACGGCTTCCGCCTCGTCGATCTCAACGACGGCGAGCGCAATGAAGAGGGTGAGCCCGACGCGCTCTACGAGTGGCGCCAATCTTTTTCGGACGGGGCCTTGTAATCGGGAACGGGCGTTCCCATTTCAGGCTCACGACGATGTCGAGAGCGTTCCACCGCTCTCCAGCGCCGTTGAAGACGGCCATGAGCCGAACGTTTGACGCCGGATGTACGCGCACCCGTTCAGGACATGGCCGTTGGTTCATTCCGAGGCCCGTAGCGGACATCCGCTGCGGGTCTTTTCGTTTCCGCCTTCCGCCCGGCGGGGCTGGCCCCGACCATCGCATCTTCATCGATGCGGGGCGGGTACGAGACGTGGAGGCTCGCCACAAGGGCGAGCATGACGGCGCGGTCTTTCACCCCTGCAGGAACGGATTGTTCTGCCGCTCCTCGCCCAGCGTGCTCGCCGGGCCGTGGCCGGGCAGGAACTGGACGTCGTCGCCGAGCGGCAGGAGCTTGGTCTTGATCCCCGAGATCAGCGCCTCGTGGTCGCCATAGGGGAAATCGGTGCGGCCGATCGAGCCGGCGAAGACGGTGTCGCCCGCCAGCAGGAAGCGCAGCTCCTTCTGGAAGAAGGTGACATGGCCCGGCGAATGGCCGGGCACATGCGCGACCGCGAAGGTCAGGTCGCCGAGCGAGACCGTATCGCCCTCCTTGAGCCAGCGCGTCGGCACGACCGCCTTCATGCCGAGGATGTCGAAGCGCAAGCCCTGTTCCGGCAAGGCGTCGAGCAGGGGCTTGTCGCCCTCATGCGGCCCGATGATCGGGATCGAAAGCGTCTCGGCCAGCTCGGTGGCGCCGCCAGCATGGTCGAGATGGCCATGGGTCAGCCAGATCGCGACCGGCGTTACGCCGAGCTGCTTCAACGCGCCCAGGATCTGCGGGACGTCGCCGCCGGGGTCGACGATCGCGGCCTCGTTCGACTTCGGCTCCCAGACGATCGCGCAATTCTGCTGGAACGGCGTCACCGGCACGATGGCGATCTGAAGCGGCGGCTGCTGGTCGGTCATGAAAGGCCTTTCGATTGTCCGGGAAGGCTCTTAACGCCCGCCACAGCGATTGGCGATCAAAGCGCGATAGTTCACCAGCTCGGAATCCATCTCCGCGACATTGCGCGCGCGCTCCGGCTCCCCCTGGCAAGTGGCGAAAACCGAGCGGGCCTTCTGGAGATAGGCGACATGCTCGCGAAAGGCCCGGCATTGCGTCGCCTGGTCGGCGCTCGCGACGGCGGCGAGCCGCGCCTGCTGCTGGCGGAAACCGGCCTCGTTCAGCAGGAGATCGCGCGAGCAGGTCGCCGGGCGCGGCTGCTGGGCCAGCGCGGGAGCGGCCAGCAGAAGCGCTGCCAGGGTCAGGGCGAACCTCATCCGAGGTTCAACTCCTTGAAGAAGTCGTTGCCCTTGTCGTCGATGACGATGAAGGCCGGGAAATCCTCGACCTCGATCCGCCAGACCGCTTCCATGCCGAGCTCGGGATATTCCAGGACTTCGACCTTGCGGATGCAATCCTGCGCGAGCCGCGCCGCCGGCCCGCCGATCGAGCCGAGATAGAAGCCGCCATGGGCCTTGCAGGCCTCGCGCACCGCCGCAGAGCGATTGCCCTTGGCCAGCATCACCATCGAGCCGCCGAAGGACTGGAACTGGTCGACGAAGGAATCCATGCGGCCGGCGGTCGTCGGGCCGAATGAGCCCGAGGCGAAGCCTTCAGGCGTCTTGGCCGGGCCGGCGTAGTAGACCGGGTGGTTCTTGAAATAGTCGGGCATGCCCTCGCCGCGCTCCAGCCGCTCGCGGATCTTGGCATGGGCGAGGTCGCGGGCGACGACGATCGTGCCGGTCAGCGACAGCCGGGTTTTGACCGGATGCTTGGACAGCGTCGCGAGGATCTCGCTCATCGGCTGGTTGAGGTCGATCTTGACGACCGAGCCGCCGAGCGCGGCTTCATCGACATCCGGCAGGTACTTGGACGGATCGGTCTCCAGCGCCTCCAGGAAGATGCCGTCCCTGGTGATCTTGCCCTTGGCCTGGCGATCGGCCGAGCAGGAGACGCCGAGCCCGATCGGCAGCGAGGCGCCATGGCGCGGCAGGCGGATGACGCGGACGTCGTGGCAGAAATACTTGCCGCCGAACTGCGCGCCGACGCCGAGCGCCTGCGTCATCCTGTGGACCTCTTCCTCCATCTCGATATCGCGGAAGGCATGGCCGGAGGGCGAACCCTTCGTCGGCAGCGCGTCGAGATATTTGGTCGAGGCGAGCTTCACCGTCTTGAGGTTCTGCTCGGCCGAGGTGCCGCCGATGACGATGGCGAGATGATAGGGCGGGCAGGCGGCGGTGCCGAGCGTCAGGATCTTCTCCTTCAGGAACGCCATCATACGGTCCTTGGTGAGAAGCGAGGGCGTCGCCTGGTAGAGGAAGGTCTTGTTGGCCGAGCCGCCGCCCTTGCAGACGAAGAGGAATTTGTAGGCGTCCTCCCCCTCGGCATAGATGTCGATCTGCGCCGGCAGGTTGGTCGCCGTGTTCTTCTCCTCGAACATCGAGAGCGGCGCGAGCTGCGAATAGCGCAGATTGCGCTTGAAATAGGCGTCCGCGACGCCCTCGCCCAGCGCGGCCTCGTCCTCGCCATCGGTCCAGACCTTGCGGCCCTTCTTGCCCATGATGATGGCGGTGCCGGTGTCCTGGCACATCGGCAGCACGCCGCCGGCAGCGATATTGGCGTTCTTCAGCAGGTCATAGGCGACGAACTTGTCGTTCGAGGTCGCCTCGGGGTCGTCGAGGATCTTGCCGAGCTGGGCGAGATGGCCGGGGCGCAGCAAATGGTTGATGTCGATGAAGGCCTGTTCGGAGAGCTGGCGGATCGCCTCGCGCGAGATGCTCAGGACCTCGCGGTCGCCGATCTTCTCGACGCTGACGCCATCGCTGCCAAGCTTGCGATAGGGCGTCGTATCCTCGCCGAGCGGGAAGAGATCGACATGCGTATAGGCCATGACCAGCGGCTCCAAAACAGGGTGCGCCGCGATCAGGACATGGAAGACGCGACGCCGATCCAGCCGGGGTCATAGCCCGTCGGCCGGGATCGTCCAAGCAGTCTTTAATGCGTTTAAGCCGAGAACGGGCCTAGGCGGCCTGCGCGGCCGATTCGGCGAGGATTGCGTAGATCGCCGAGGGATCGCGGACCTTGCGGACCTGTTCCAGAACGGATTGGTTGCGCAGCACGCGGGCGACGCGGGCGAGCGCCTTGAGATGGTCGGCGCCGGCGCCCTCAGGCGCGATCAGCACGAAGATGATGTCGACCGGCTGACCATCGAGCGCGTCGAAATCGATCGGCTTCTCGGTGCGCGCGAAGAGCCCGACGAGGCGCTCTATTCCGGGCATCCGACCATGCGGGATCGCGATGCCCTCGCCGATGCCGGTGGAGCCGAGGCGCTCGCGCTGAAGCAAGGCTTCGAACAGCTCCCGGTCCGGCAGGCCCGTCAGCGTGGCGGCATGCTGGGCAAGCTCCTGCAGAGCCTGCTTCTTGCCGTTGGCCCGCAGCGGCGAAATCACCGCGGCGGGGCTCAGAAGATCGGTCAGCGTCATTCGCCCGTCCATGCATGTCCCGTGCCGGCCGAAAAGCCGTCGGCACGGGTCAGGTTCGACGGCCGGAGCGGATCGCCCGCCGGCCTTCAGGACAGCGATGCCGGCGGGTCGATCCAGCCGATATTGCCGTCGCCGCGGCGATATACGATGTTCATGCGGCCATTGCCAGCGTGCCGGAAGACGACGACCGGCGCGCCGGTCAGATCGAGCTCCGCAACGGCATCGCTCACTGTCCTGACATGCAGGGATTTGGTCGATTCCGCGACGATCACCGGGTTGTCGCCGGTCGAAGCACCGTCGAAATCCTCGATATCGTCATCGGGGGCCGCGATCACATAGCTGGGGATTTCGATCCCGGCTTCGCGGCCATTGCTCGCCGAACGGTCCTTCAGCCGGCGCTTGTAGCGTCGCAGCCGCTTTTCGATGCGCTCAGCCATCTTGTCGAGGCTGGCATAGGCGTCGTGGGCGGTGGCGGAGGCTTCCAGCGTGATCCCGGAGGAGAGGTGCAGGACGCCATCGGTCCGGAAGGCAGAGCCATCCTTGTCGACCGTGACGTGGCCCTGATAGCCACCCTCGTAATATTTGCTGACCGCCGCAGCGACCCGCTCTTCAGCCTGGCCACGCAGGGCCTCGCCGACGTCGAGATTCTTGCCGGAGATTCGCAAGCTCATGGAGTGCTTCCCCTTGGTTTAGCCATGGCCCGTGTGCGGCCATCTCTAGGAGCTAAGAACCGGGAGTCGGGGTTGTCAATGAGCCGGCGCAATCATGGCGCGCATGCAGTAGCGCTTTGGAACAAAATCGCTCAGCGATCCGCGGCCGCCATCGCGACTTTCTCGCGCCTGCGCTCCATCGACGACGGAATTCTGAGGGATTCGCGATATTTCGCCACGGTGCGCCGGGCGATGTCGATACCGCCCTCCTTCAGACGGGTGACGATGGCATCGTCCGAGAGCACCGCGGACGGCCTCTCGTCGTCGATCATCTGCTTGATCCGGAAGCGCACGGCTTCCGCCGAGTGCGCCTCGCCATAACCGGTCGCGGCGATGGCGGCCGAGAAAAAATATTTCATTTCGAAGACCCCGCGCGAGCAGGTCAGGTATTTGTTCGACGTGACGCGCGAGACGGTCGATTCGTGCATGCCGATCGCGTCGGCCACGGCCTTGAGATTGAGCGGGCGCAGATGCTCGACGCCATGGGCGAAGAACCCGTCCTGCTGGCGCACGATCTCGCTCGCGACCTTCAGGATCGTCCGGGCGCGCTGCTCCAGCGAGCGGGTCAGCCAGTTAGCCGTCTGCAGGCATTCGGCGATGAAGGCTTTGTCCACGTCGTTGCGGGCGGCCCTGGAAACGCGCGCGTGATAGGTCTGGTTGACGAGCAGGCGCGGCAAGGTGTCGGGGTTGAGGTCGATCAGCCAGGAACCATCAGGCGCGGCGCGGATGAAGACATCCGGCACCACGGTCTCGGCGGCCGAGCCGCCGAAGGCGCGGCCTGGCTTGGGGTCGAGACGGCGGATCTCGCCGACCATATCGGCGATATCCTCGTCATCGACGCTGCAGAGGCGCTTCAAGGCAGCGAAGTCGCGCTTGGCGACGAGGTGGAGATTCGCCACCAGCGCCTGCATGGCCGGATCGAAGCGGTCGCGGTCGCGCAACTGGATGGCGAGGCATTCGGCGACGTCGCGGGCCGCGACGCCTGAGGGGTCGAAGCCCTGGACGACGCGCAGGACCGTCAGGACCCTGTCGATGGCGACGCCGAGACGCTCGGCGATCTCCGCGAGAGGTTCACCGAGATAGCCGCTGTCGTCGACGGCATCGATGATGTGGCGGCCGATGATGCGCTCAGCCGGTTCGATGACGGCGAGGTCGAGCTGCGCGACCAGGTGATCATGCAGCGAGGCTTCCGCAGTCAGGCCGCTTTCAAATCCCTCTGGATCGCCGTCGAAGGAGCCGCCCGTCGCGCCATAGGCGCCTCCGACGATCGGCAGACTGTCGGCTCCGGCGCTGTCGCTGCGCGCAGCGGTCGGCTGCTCGTTCTGGAAGACATTGTCGAGGCCGGTGCCGAGCCGGCCTTCCATGCCCTCCTGCGTATGCAGGCTCTCCGCCTTGGCGAAGCTCTCGGCATCGGCGGCATGAAGGCTGTTGGCGTCATCGGAGCGGGCCGGCGGCTCGCTGGCCTCGTCGCGCTCCAGCAGCGGATTGCGCTCGAGCTCGCCCTCGACGAAATTCTGGAGCTCGAGATGCGAAAGCTGCAGGAGCTTGATCGCCTGCAGCAACTGCGGCGTCATTACCAGGGATTGTCCCTGGCGCAGCTCCATGCGCGGCATCATCGCCATACGCGAAAGGCCCTTCCCGCCCGCGCGCCATCGGCACGCTTCTTGCTTGTGGAAAGGACACTAGCGCCGCCTCCACGCCGCGTCAAAGGCTCAGCCATGTCTGCGGCCGGAAAAATGACGCACCGCAGCAAAACCGCGGCGGCGCGCAGGAGCGGCAGCCTCAGAGGCGGAAATCCTCGCCCAGATAGACGCGCCGGACATCCGGATTGGCGATGATCTCGGCCGGCGAGCCTTCGGTCAGCACGCGCCCGGAATGGATGATATAGGCGCGGTCCACGAGGCCGAGCGTCTCGCGGACATTGTGGTCGGTGATCAGCACGCCGATGCCGCGATCGGTCAATTGCCGCACCAGCGCCTGAATGTCGCCGACCGCAATCGGGTCGATGCCGGCGAAAGGCTCGTCGAGCAGGATGAAGGAGGGCTTGCCGGCGAGCGCGCGCGCGATCTCGCAGCGCCGCCGCTCGCCGCCCGAAAGCGCGATCGAGGGCGCCTTGCGCAGGCGGGTGATGGTGAATTCCTCCAGCAACTGGTCGAGCTGGCGCTCGCGCGCCTTGCGGTCGGGCTCGACCACCTCCAGCACCGAGCGGATATTGTCCTCGACCGAGAGGCCGCGGAAGATCGAGGCTTCCTGCGGCAGGTAGCCGATGCCGAGGCGGGCCCGCTGGTACATCGGCAAGGCGGTGATGTCGTTGCCTTCGAGCGAGATGATGCCGGCATCGGCCGCGACGAGGCCGGTGATCATGTAGAAGATCGTGGTCTTGCCGGCGCCGTTGGGGCCGAGCAGGCCGACAGCCTCGCCCTGGCGCAGCGAGAGGCTCGCATCCGAAACGACGGCGCGCCCGCCATAGCTCTTGCGCAGGCCCTCGACCGCGAGGATGCCCGCCCCGCCGATCGCCGCAGCCGTGAGCGGCGCCTGGCGGGCCTCCCCCTCGCCGCGATTGCCGAACAGACCGCGCAAACGGCCGAAGACGCCCGGCTGCTGCGGGCGCGGAGCCGGCCGCGCCGGCGCGGCCATGGGACGAGGCGCTTCGGAAACGGTCACTGCGGCACGATCAGTTGGTCGGCTTCGGGGCCGGCTTGCCGGCATCGGTCTTGGTGGCGTCACCCGAATTGGGAACGAAGAGCCCCTGCACGCGCCCGCCCTGCACATTCGCGATGCCGGTGGTCGTGTTGTAGATCAGCTTCTCGCCGCGGGTCACGTTCGGCCCGTCATTGAGGGCGACGTTCCCGGTCATGATGACGAGGTTGTTGGCGCGGTCGAACTCGGCATTGTCCGAGGTCGCGGCCTGCGTCTTCGAGACCACCGTGACCGGCCCCTTGCACAGGATGCGCTTGATCGAGCTGTCATTGCCCTGGCCGCTCGCGCCCGTCGCTGCGGGAGCTGGGGCGGGGGCCGGCGTCGCAGGGCGGCCGGCGGTTCCGCCCGGGCCGCCACGGCCCTCGTAGAGCACGGTCATCACGGTGCAGCGGACCGTCGTCTCGCCCTGCACGGCCACGACATTGCCGGAGAAGACGGCCTTGTTCTCCTTGTCGAGCACATCCAGCTTGTCGGCGTCGATCTTGATCGGCTCTTTGCTGTCGCCGCCGAGCCCGCCCAGGGCCGAGGACGCGCCCCGCGGCTTGGCCGGGGCAGACTGCGCGAAGGCCTCCTGCGGCGCGCCGAGCAGCGCGAAGCCCGCAGCGAGGAGCAGCGCGGCGTCGCGGGCCTGCACGAAACGGAGCATCTGGCCAGTCCTGGTCATGTCACTGTCTCTTCCCGTTACCGGCATCGCCTGCCGGCACTGCATTCGCGGGGGGAACCCGATTCGCGTTCAGCAGTTCCAGCATCGGCTTGCTGCCCTCGCGCTCGGGGCCTGCGATCGTACCTGCTGGCGCGTTCCGGATGAAGACCCGGACCCGCCCCTCGAAAGCGATCAACTCGCCATTGTTCTTCACGTCAAGTGTGTCGGCATCGACCGTGGTCTCGCCGAGGCTGACCTTGACGGGCTCCTTCGATACCACCGTGCCGGATTTGAAGTCGACATCGGCCGTCTTCATCTGCATGTCGTGACCGTTCTCGGTGCGGATCTTGACGTCGTCGACGAGGCGCAGCTTCTCCTTCTGCGTATCGAACAGACCCGTCTTCGCGTTCACCGTCACCCAGCCCTCGCGCTCCATCTGGATGCGGGCCGTGAGGGTCTGGAGCTCGACCTGCGTCGGGTTCCTGATCTCCTGGAAAGCGTTCTCAGCCGTGACCTGATAGGGCCGGTTATCCTTGCGGTAGCCGGAGAGCTTCGGCGTCTCCATCCTGACCTTGCCGCCGGTGATGCCGACGGAGCTGATCGAGACATTGGCGAGCTTGCCGCCGAGCGGCGCGAGGAAGGGAATCACGACGAGCGCCAGCACAAGCGCCACGGCGGCGACCGGAATCACGCGGCGCAGGAGATGCACCAGCCGCGTATGACGCCGCGCCGCGCCGAAGGCCGCGCGACGGCGCGCCGCCTGCGCGGACAGCCCCGCCGCCGGGTCGTTGAAGGTCATTGCCAAAGTCATGCCCCGCGCAATGGCAGCCGCTCACGGCATTTTCGTGTCACGGAACGGGCCGCATCGCGCCCCCGCGCGGCTCGTCCAGGAAGGCCCGATCGCCCAACCGCGCGCTCAGCCTGCGCGCAGACTGACGCAAGAAGCCTTCTAAATTGTCAAGTGTGCGCGAAGATGTCGGTCTCGTCCCAGCCGGCGAGATCGAGCTCGGCACGATAGGGCAGGAATTGGAAACAGGCCTGGGCGAGATGCCGGCGCCCTTCACGCGCGAGCATGGTCTCCAGCTTCTCGTGCAGCGCATGGAGATGCAGGACATCGGAGGCAGCGTAGGCCAACTGTGCCTCGCTCAAAGTATCCGCGCCCCAATCCGAGGATTGCTGCTGCTTCGACAATTCGACGCCGAGCAGCTCGCGCACGAGATCCTTGAGCCCGTGCCGGTCGGTATAGGTGCGGGTCAACTTCGAGGCGATCTTGGTGCAATAGACCGGCGCCGTAACCACGCCGAAGGCATGCTTGAGCACGGCGACGTCGAAGCGGGCGAAGTGGAAGAGCTTCAGCACGCCCGGATCCTCGAGCAGGCGGATCAGGTTCTTCGGCCGCTCGCCGCCCTTCGGAATCTGCACGACATCGGCGGTGCCGTCGCCACGCGAAAGCTGGACGACGCAGAGCCGGTCGCGATGCGGGTTGAGGCCGAGCGTCTCGGTGTCGATCGCGACGCTCGATCCGGCGTCGTAGCCGTCCGGCAGGTCGCCGCGATGGAAACGGATGGTCATGCTCGAAACCTCACTCGGGCCGCGCGAACGCGCCCTTCGACTGCACTTCACGGAAACGGGAAAAGTCAGGCCGCGCGCTGAAAAGCGCCGCGCCTTCCGCAGCTAACGGCCAGCCCCGCCCCGTTCAAGCCTTTTTCTCCACCGAGATAAACTCTTAGGCGCCCCATTAACCCTTTATTGACCATAAGCTTCAACCCCGAAGCTGACCATGCGACAACCGCCCATCGGAGCCCGCAACATGTCCCTGGTCCGCCTGTTCACTGACTTTCACGGCCGCATCGGCCTGCGGACCTTCTGGCTCGGCAGTATCGCCGTTGCGCTGACGCTGCTCGCGACCGAGCGCACCGTCCTGCTCCTGGCGGATCATCACAACGCGGCGATGGTCATCGCCTTCATCAAGGCCTTCGCCCTGTTTCCCTGGGCAGCGCTGGCGGCGAAGCGCGCCAGCGACCGCGGCAGCACCCCTCTGTTCGGCATCCTGCTGATCTGCGCCATCGTGCTGCCGGAGCAGTTGCGGCCCTTCCTGTCGATCGGCTGGCGCCCGTCACTGGAGGCGATCGCGACCATGGCCTGGGTCGTCGCCTTCATCGATCTCGGGCTGCTGCCATCGGCGAAGGCGCGGGAGGGGGTTGCGGCCGACCCGGCTGGTGCTAAAGCGGCGGAATGAGCGCCGCACCGACCTCCTCCGCCCCTGCCCTCTCCTTCGATCCGACCGATCCCGTCGCGCTGACGCAGGCTCTGGTCCGCTGCCCCTCGGTGACGCCCGAGGAAAGCGGAGCGCTCGCATTGCTCGATGCCGTGCTGTCGGCGGAAGGCTACGCGGTGTACCGCCCCGCCTTCAGCGAGCCTGATACGCCGGATGTCGAGAATCTCTATGCGCGCATCGGCAGCACAGCTCCCGTCTTCGTGATCGCCGGCCATACCGATGTCGTTCCCGTCGGCGACGCCGCCGCCTGGACGCGCGAGCCCTTCGGCGGCGCGATCGAGAACGGCACGCTCTATGGACGCGGCGCCTGCGACATGAAGGGCGGCCTCGCCGCCATGGTCTCAGCCGCGATCCGCTACCGACGCGACAATCCCGATGCGCCCGGCTCGATCGTCTTCCTGGTCACCGGCGACGAGGAAGGCCCCTCGCTCAACGGCACGGTCAAGCTGCTGGCCTGGGCGCATGAGCGCGGCGAGCGCTTCGACCATTGCATCCTCGGCGAGCCGACCAATCCGGCTGCGATGAGCGACATGATCAAGATCGGCCGGCGGGGCTCGCTCACCGGCAAGCTGACCGTACAGGGCACGCAGGGCCATGTCGGCTATCCCCATCTCGCCGACAACCCGATCCGCGGCATGGTCCGCCTGCTGGCGGCTCTCGACGCGACGCCGCTCGACGGCGGCACGCAGCATTTCGACCCGAGCAATCTCGAAGTGACCACGCTCGATGTCGGCAACCCCGCGACCAACGTCATCCCGGCGCAGGCGAAGGCGGCCTTCAACATCCGCTTCAACGATACCTGGACGCCGGAGACGCTCGCTGCCGAGCTGGAGCGGCGCCTGCGGGACGCCGCCGGCAACCAGGTGCGCTACACGCTCGAGGTGCAGCCGACCAATGCCGTCGCGTTCCTGACCGAGCCCGGCCCCTTCGTCGCGCTCGTCGCCGACGCCGTCGAGGCCGAGACCGGCAAGCGCCCGGCGCTCTCGACCACGGGCGGCACGTCGGATGCGCGCTTCATCAAGAACTATTGCCCCGTCGTCGAGTACGGCGTCGTCGGCAAGACGATGCATCAGATCGACGAATGCGTCGCCGTCGCCGACCTTCTGTCGCTCGAACGGATCACGCATCGTTTACTCGCCAGCTATTTTGCGGCGCAGCATCCGGCTTGACGCCCCGGAACAAGGGTCCATTATCTCCGTTAGACGAAAGTCTAACACCGCAGATCATGGAGACCGTGATGAGGCTGGCAGCCGATGACGTCGCGCGTTCGCTGCGCGGCTCCTGGCACCTGATGACCCGCGGGGCCGAGGCCCTGCCGGAACTCGACCTGACCCGGGACGGGTTCTGGCGTTCCTTCCTCGCCTTCGCGCTGATGCTGCCGGCGACCATCGCCATTCTCGCCGCAGCACGGCTCACCGCCGGGCTGCCGAACAGCAGCGGGCTCTTCACCGCCCCGGCTCTCGCTCTGTCCGTGATCGCCGCGCTCGCCCTGACGATCCTGGCAGTGCCAGCCCTGCTGATCGCCTTGCGTCCGGAGCTCGCGCAGAGCCCGCGCTTCACCAGCTTCGTCATCGCCTGGAACTGGGCCGGCATCGTCTCGGCCAGCCTGATGGCTATCCCCGCGGCGATCTTCGCGATCGGCTGGGCGCCGCCGGCGCTGGCGATCGTGCAGTCGCTGTTCTTCGGCGTGATCGTGCTGCGGCTGCGCTATTGCGTGGCGCGGGCCGTGTTCGGGGCGGAGAGCCGCGCCATCGCCATGACGCTGGTCGTCGCCAGCGTGATGCTCGACTACGGCGTCACCCGGCTGTTCGGCCTGTTCTGACGAAGCTGGGCTTCAGCCCGTCTGTTCGACGTAGTCGACGCCGGCGAGATAGAGCCCGCAGGACGGCGCCAGAGCCGCGCATTGCGAGCGGTCGCGCGCGGCCAGGACCTTGCCGACCTTGTTCTCCGGCCACCTGCCCATGCCCACCATCTTCAGGCAACCGACGATCGAGCGCACCTGATGATGCAGGAACGACCGGGCATGGACATAGACGACGATCTCCGAGCCCTCGCGGCGGACATCGCAGCGGTCGAGCGTGCGGATCGGGCTGTTGGCCTGGCACTCGGCGGCGCGGAAGGTGGTGAAGTCGTGCTGGCCGAGCAGCGCCTTGGCGGCACGGTCCATCGCCTCGTGGTCGAGCTTGACCGGCACATGCCAGACGCGCTCGCGCTCCAGGGCCGGCTGAGCCCGGCGGTCGAGGATACGATAGACGTAATAGCGGCGCCGCGCCGAGATGCGGGCGTCGAAAGTGTCGGGCACCAGCTCGGCGCTGAGCACGGCGACCGGAATCCGCTTCAGCCGGGCATTGGTCGCGTCGCGCACGACATCGGTGCGCCACTCCTTGTCGATATCGACATGGGCGACCTGATGGGTGGCATGGACGCCGGCATCAGTGCGGCCGGCACAATGCAAACGAACGGGGTGGCCGCAGAAGGCCTCGACCGCCTCCTCGACGCTCTGCTGCACGGACGGGCCGTTGAGCTGGCGCTGCCAGCCCGAGAACGGCGTGCCGTCATATTCGATGACGAGCTTGTAGCGCGGCATCAGGCGACCTTCCCCACCCCTGCGCCGTCATCCCGGACAAGCGGCGAAGCCGCGCCGATCCGGGATCCATGCCGGAGCATCGTCGATGAGGGTTCCGGCATGGATCCCGGGTCTTCGCTGCGCTGCGCCCGGGATGACGGCGTGAAGGATGAGATCATCGATTCAGAGCTTGGCACCGGCTCCGAGCCGGGCGCCGCGCAGGAACTCGGCCCCGCTCATCGGCGCCTTGCCGGCGCGCTGGACCTGAAGCAGCTTCACCGCCCCGACGGCGCAGGCGACGGTACCCTCGTCGTCGAGCAACGTGCCGGGCTCGGCCGCGCCGCCGGCACGAGCCGTGCGCAGGATCTTCAGGCGCTCCGGTCCCTTGCCGAGATCGATCTCGGCGAAGGCACCCGGGAAAGGCGAGAGGCCGCGCACGAGGTCATGGACCTGCTGCGCCGGCAGGGCCCAGCTCAGCTTCGCCTCGGCATTGGCGATCTTGCTGGCATAGGTCACGCCCTCTTCGGGCTGCGGCGTGAACTGCAGGCCGCCGCGCCCGAGCGCCGCCAGCGCGCGCACCATCAGGTCGGCGCCAAGGATGCTCAACTGGTCGTGCAGTTCGCCGGCCGTCATGTCCGGGCCGATCGTCAGGTTCTCGACCATGGCGACGGGGCCGGTATCGAGACCGGCTTCCATCTTCATCACGCAGACGCCGCTCTCGGCATCGCCGGCCATGATCGCGCGCTGGATCGGGGCGGCGCCACGCCAGCGCGGCAGCAACGAGGCATGGAGGTTCAGGCAGCCGAGCTCGGGCAGATCGAGGATCGCCTGGGGCAGGATCATGCCATAGGCGACGACGACGGCGACATCGGCCTGGTGCGAGGCGATGATCTCGGCCTGCTCCGGCGTCTTGAGCGTAGCGGGGGTGAAGACCGGAATGCCGAAGCGCTCGGCTGCGCGATGCACCGGCGAGGGCTTCGTTTCGAGGCCGCGGCCGGCCTGCGCCGGGGCGCGGGTATAGCAGGAAACGACCTCATGCCCCTGGCCGACGATCTCGGTCAGCACCGGCACGGCGAAATCCGGCGTGCCCATGAAGATGACGCGCAAACTCATACGCTCGACCTTACCTAAAAACGAATGTCATCCCGGGCGACCGCAGGGAGGCCCGGGATCCATGCCCGAACCTCTCCTGCCGACGCGCCGTCATCCCGGATCTGCGCTTCGCTCCGTCCGGGATGACGGCGCGCGGATTGGAAAACCTCAGGCCGCCGAACGCTTGGCCGCCTTGGCGAATTTCTTGGTGACGCGCTCGCGCTTCAGGCGCGAGAGATGGTCGATGAAGAGCACGCCGTCGAGATGGTCGATCTCGTGCTGCAGGCAGGTCGCGAGCAGGCCATCCGCCGCGATTTCCTGCGTCTTGCCGTCGAGATCCAGGTAGCGGACCTTTACCTCGGCAGGGCGCTCGACCTCCTCGTAATATTCGGGAATCGAGAGGCAGCCCTCCTCGTAGGCGCTGAACTCGTCCGAGGACCAGGTGACCTCCGGATTGATGAAGACCTGCGGCTTCTTCGGCTCGGGCTCCTCGCCCTCCTTCGCCTCGGGCTTCGACAGGTCGATCGTCACCACGCGCAAGGGCACGCCAATCTGGATCGCCGCGAGCCCGATACCGGGCGCGTCGTACATCGTCTCGAACATGTCCGCGACCAGCGCCTTGATCTCGGGCGTGACGGCCTCGACCGGCTTCGAGACGAGGCGAAGCTGGGCGTCGGGCAGGATGACGAGCGGGCGAACGGACATGGGATTCCAAGGGAAAAGAGCTGTTGAGCCCGGGACATAAGCATTTGTGGAGGAGCGGTCAAACTGTTCCGCTTTCGTTCGCAATTCCCCATCGAATCGGCTAGGCTCCTGCGCATGAACGAGATCGCCTTCACCCTGCTGGAGCGCCCGGTGACCTGGGCCGAAGCCGCACTCGGCTTCGGGGCCCTGAGCTTCGCCCTGCTCTTGATGGCGGTGATCGCCGGCTGGCGCGGCGGCAAGAGCCGCGCGATCGAGGCCGCGATGGCCGCCGAGCGCGCCCGCGAGATGGACGACAAGGTCGCGGAAATGAACCGCCAGCAGGCCGAACTCGCCGGCCGGATGCAGTCCATGGCCGAGATCCTGTCGACCCGGCAGGGCGATCTCGCGCGGCTCGTCGCCGACCGGATGGACGGCTTGAGCCACAAGGTCGGCCAGGGGCTCGAACGCAATGTCCAGCAGACGACCGAAAGCCTCGGCAAGCTGCAGGAACGGCTGGCGGTCATCGACCATGCCCAGAAGAACCTGACCGATCTGACCTCCGAGGTGGTGACCCTCCGGGATGTGCTCGCCAACAAGCAGGCGCGCGGCGCCTATGGCCAGGGCCGCATGGAAGCGATCATCCGCGACGGCCTGCCCGCCGCCTTCTTCGCCTTCCAGCCGCAGCTCTCGAACGGCAAGCGGCCGGATTGCCTGGTCACCCTTCCCGGCGACGGGCGCGGCCTCGTCATCGACGCGAAGTTCCCGCTGGAGAGCTTCACGCTGCTGCGCGAGGCGCGCGGCGACGACGCCAGGAAAGCTGCCGGCCAGCGCGTGCGCAGCGATGTCGGCGTGCATGTGAAGGACATCGCCGAGCGCTATTTCCTGCCCGGCGAGACGCAGGACGTGGCGCTGCTCTTCGTGCCCTCGGAATCGATCTATGCCGACCTGCACGAGCATTTCGACGATGTCGTGCAGCGGGCTCATCGTGCCCGGATCATGATCGTCTCGCCCTCGCTGCTGGCGCTGGCGATCCAGCTCATGCAGTCGCTGGTGCGCGACGCCCGGATGCGCGAGGAAGCGCAGGTGATCCAGAGCGAGGTCGGCAAGCTGCTCGACGATGTCAGGCGCCTCGGCGAGCGCGTCGACAAGCTCGACACTCATTTCCGGCAGGCGCAGGACGATGTCGGCCAGATCAAGACCTCGGCCGGCAAGGTGACCAGCCGCGCCGAGAAGATCGGCGCGCTCGATTTCGACGACGAGAAGAGCGAGCCGAAGCTGCCCTTTGCCAAGGGTCTGGAGCTGAAGCGAGCGGCCGAGTAGGTACCAGCGCTTCCGCGCCCGCGGATCTGCCGCTGCGAAAGTGCCATTCATGCCCGGGCAGCCCGCCCGCTACGGCATTAGAACAGTTTTAAGCATTATCTGGAAGAACTTCAGGCGCTATCCACCACCCAATACGATCGAATGCCGGCCCTGATTAGGCATCTCGAACACGCCTGCAGCCTAAAACCTATGTGTTGCCGGCGGCGCGCCACTCCGTAGCCGCCGCACTGCGTCGTTCTTCCCGAGAGATCGCCCTTCATGCTGAAACTGTCTTTTCTGCGACTTCCGATCGCGACACGTCTGGCGATATTGGCCGTATTGATTGTCGGTATTGCCGTTGCCGCCTCGGTCGGGGTGTCGCTTCGCGCGGCCGAGAAGGCCATGAGGGAGCGAGCCCAGTCGAGCCTCACGGTCAACATCAACCTTCTGCGGGATATCCTTCTGACCAAGGGCGAGCCCAGGTTCGATGGCGGCAAACTCATTTTTGGCAACGAAACCGTCAACGGGAACTTCGCCGCGGTCGACAAGGTGAAGGAGCTTTCCGGCGGCACCGCCACCGTCTTCATGGGCGACACGCGGGTGACGACCAATGTCATGAAGCCGGACGGCACGCGGGCTGTCGGCACCAAGCTGGCGCCGGGCCCGGCCTATGATGCTGTCCTCAAGGAGAAGCGGACCTATTCCGGCGCAGCCGATATTCTCGGCGTGCCCTATTTCACGATCTACGAGCCGATCATCCAGAAGTCGGATGGGAGCGTCATCGGCATTCTCTATGTCGGCATCAAGCAGGAAGAATTCCTCGCCGTCATCGGCGAGATGATCCGCGACAACATCGTTGCCGGCCTGGCGATTGCGGCCGTCGCCGCGGGACTGCTGTTCTGGCTGGTGCGCCGCATGATGAAGCCGCTCGCCGTCTTGAGCGCGGCTCTGAAGCGGCTCGCTCAAGGCGATCTGGACACGCCCGTTCCCGCTTTCGGCGGCGACAGCGAGTTCGGTGCCATGGCCAACGCCGTCGAGGTGTTGCACCACGCATCCGTAGAGAAGATCCGATTGGAACAGGATGCTGCCGCGCAGGCTGAACTGATGGGCGAAACCCGCCGCCAGACAGAGGCGCAGCGGCAGATTGCGACGCGCGAGCAGATGGAGCAGGCTCAGGAGCTGGAACGGGTCGTCGACGCGCTGGCCAAGGGGCTTGCCGCCCTTTCGGAGGGGGATTTGCGCCACCGCATCGAGGCTGACATGCCCGCCGCCTATGCCAAGTTGCGCGACGACTTCAACGAGACGGTCGACCGCCTCTCGGACACGGTCGCCACGATCCAGACGACCTCGGCCGATGTCGGCCTCGCCGCCCGCGAGATCAGCATGGGCGCCGACGACCTGTCGAAGCGCACCGAGGAGCAGGCCTCCTCGCTGGAGGAGACGGCCGCCACGACCGAGGAGCTCGCCGCTTCGGTGAAGGCCTCGGCCCAGGCCTCCCGCGCCGCGGCGACCGCTGCGGACGAGGCCGCCAGCGCAGCCCGCTCGGGCGGCACGATCGCCGGCCAGGCAGTCGACGCCATGGCCCGGATCGAGACGGCATCGCAGAAGATCTCCGACATCATCCGCGTGATCGACGACATCGCCTTCCAGACCAACCTGCTGGCGCTCAACGCCGCGGTCGAGGCGGCGCGCGCCGGCGATGCCGGCAAGGGCTTTGCCGTCGTCGCCTCCGAGGTTCGCACGCTGGCGCAGCGCTCGAGCGAGGCGGCCAAGGACATCTCGACCCTGATCTCCTCGTCGAATGCCGAGGTCGCCGACGGCGTCCAGCTCGTCCGCAAGGCCGGCGAATCCCTGACGCAGATCCTCGCGGCCTCGCAGAAGGTCGCGGCGACGATCGCCGACATCTCGGCAGCCTCCGGCGAACAGGCCAACGGCATCGACGAGATGAGCCAGGCGGTCGCGCATCTCGACGAGATGACGCAGCAGAACGCGGCCTTGTCCGAGCAGAGCGCGGCCTCGGCCGGCTCGCTCTCGGGCCGGATCGAGCAGCTCAACACGCTCGTCGCGACCTTCCGGACCAATCAAGGTGGCGGTGCCGCGTCGCGCGCGCCGGCCGCCGCCACGCCGGCTGCGTCCGAACCTGACCGTTTGCGCCAGCTCGCCGAAGCAGCCTTCCAGCAATCGCGGCGCCCGGTTGCCGCGGCCAAGCCCGCGCCCGCCCAGCGTGCGGTGAACGCCCGCAACGGCACCACGGGCTGGGAGGAGTTCTAGCTCGCCCTCCCGTCCAACCCTGTTCTCAGGCGCCTCCTGACCCGTGTCAGGAGGCGTTGCTTTGCAGGGTCGCCGACAATTCCGGCTTCACGTTCAGCGTCTGGAACACCACGCAATAGCGCTCGGTGAGCTTGAGCAGCGTGTCGAGCTTCTCCTGCGACGCGTCGCTCTCGACGTCGAAGAACAGGCGGATCGCCTTGAAGCCGACCGCCGCATCCTTGGCGACGCCGAGCGTGCCACGGAAGTCGAGATCGCCCTCGGCGCGGACCACGCCCTTCTTCAGGTCGATCTCCAGCGCCGTCGCGACCGCCTTGAGCGTCACGCCGGCGCAGGCGACCAGCGCCTCCAGCAGCATGTCGCCGGAGCAGAGCTCGGCGCCCGAACCGCCGGTCGCCGGGTGCAGGCCGGCAAGCGCGATGGCGCGGCCGGTCTCGACCTTGCAGGCGATATGCTGGTCGTCGAGCTCGCCATGAGCCTTGAGCGTGATGACCGCCGCCTCGGGATTGGTGCGGTATTCGTCCTTGAGCGGAGCCTGCAAGGCGCGCAGCGCGGTGACGTCCATGATTGAATTCCTCCTAAGGCAGCCGCCGGCTTGTAACCGCTTCAGGCCGCCACCTCCACGTCCGGCACGGCATGCCGGCTTTCCTTTTCGAGCGCCCGGCGCAATTCGCGGCGCAGCGTCACGAAGCCGACGGAGCCCTCCTGGCGCGGCCGCGCCAGCAGGTTGTCGAGGCTGAAGGCAACCGGTCCCGGCTCTCGCGGCAGGACGTGGATGCGATCGGCCAGGCGCAGGGCCTCCTCGACCGAGCCGGTGGCGATGACGACGGCAGGGCGCGCCTGCGTACAGAGCTCCGGCAGGAAGGCGGCGAGCCGGGCACGCGCCTCGGCATCGAGCGCCGCAAAGGGCTCGTCGATCAGCAGCAGCCGCGGCCTGACCAGCAGGAGGCGGGCGATGGCGAGCCGGAGCAGCCCCTCGGGCGAGAGCTCGGCCGGCCGCTGCTTCGCCTGCCCGGCGAGGCCGAGGCGGACCAGCACATTGGCGATCAGGCCCTCGCGCTCGAACGGTGTCGCCTTCGGCAGGGCGAAGGCCAGGTTTTCGGTGAGGTCGAGCCAGGCAAAGAAGCGCGGCCGGGCACAGAGCAGGCCGATCTCAGCGGTCGGGATCGCTCCATCGTCGGCCTTCAGGCCGGCGAAAGCCCGCAAGCTTGCCCCCCTCACGTCGGAAGGACCGAGCAGGGCGATAACCTGGCCAGCGCTGGGGCGCGCCGGCGCATTCTCAGGAGAGCGGGAGAAATCGTGAAGAGAGGCCGACATCGCTGGCTCCATCCATAGACAAGGCGGAAGGAGCGCCGACGGCATCAGCCGTCCCGTCGTCCCGCGCTTTAGCTGCATTTGTTTCGCGCCCGCAAGCTGAGGCTCAAATCGGCGCGTATCCTCTTTTAAGGTCCGTACGTCCGTTTTGTCAAACGATACTCACCACCACATCCCGGCGGTTTCGGCCGCCTTCTCCTGATGCGGGGCTTCGTCGCGCAAGGAGCGGTCGAGCGCGCGCAGAGCCTCGCGCTTCGCCGCCTCGAAGGCGGGCGAGAGCCGGTCGCGCGGCCGGGCCAGGGGGTTGTCGAGCTCGTCGAAGATGCGGCCGGGCTTGGGCTGCATCACCACGATGCGGTCGGCCAGGGTCACGGCCTCCTCGACATCATGCGTGACCATGACCACCGTCGGGCGGCTCTCCTGCCAGAGCGCCAGGAGGTGGCCGTGCAGGCTCGCCCGCGTCGTGGCGTCGAGCGCCGAGAAAGGCTCGTCCATCAGCAGGAGCTTCGGCTTCGTGACGAGGGCACGGGCGATGGCGACGCGCTGCTGCTGGCCTCCGGAGAGCTCGCGCGGCCAGCGCTTGTCATGTCCGGCGAGGCCGACGCGGATCAGCGCATTGCTCACCAGCCCCTCGCGCTCGGAAGTCGGGAGATGCGACAGGCCGAAGCCCGCATTCTCGGCGACGCTGAGCCAGGGGAAGAGCCGCGGCTCCTGGAAGATGACGCCGACATCGGCGCGCGGCTCAGCGATCACTTCCCCATCGAGGCGGATCGCGCCTTCGCTCGGCCGGTCGAGTCCGGCGACGAGGCGCAGCAAAGTGGTCTTGCCGCAGCCGGAACCGCCGAGCAGGGCGACGATCTCGCCGCGCCCGACGTCGAGCGTGATCGCCGACAGAGCGCGCGTGCCGTCGGCATAGATCTTGGAGAGCCGGTCGAAACTCAGCACGATAAGCCTCAGAGCTTGTCGCGCGCCGTATCCTGCCATGTCAGGAAAGGCCGCGTGATGGCGACGAGCAGGCCGTCCGCCAGCTTGCCGAGCACGGCGAAGCTGATGATGGCCGCGATGATGGTGTCGGGACGGCCGAGCTGCTGGCCATCCACGAGCAGATAGCCCAGCCCCTCGCTCGCCCCCATGATCTCGGCCGCGACGACGAACATGAAGCCGAGGCCAAGGCCGGAGCGCAGCGCGACGATCCAGGCGGGCAGGATTGCCGGCAGCAGGACACGTCGGACCATGGCGAGGCGCGAGAGGCGGAAGACCCGGCCGACCTCGACGATCTTGCGGTCGATGCCCTGGATCGCGGCGGCGACGCCAAGATAGACCGGGAAGAAGACGCCGACCGCGATCAGCGCCACCTTCGAGGCCTCGAAGATGCCGAGCCAGAGGATGAAGAGCGGCACCCAGGCGATCGAGGGGATCGCGCGCAGCGCCTGCAAGGTCGGGTCGAGCAGGCTGCGCGCGACGGGCAGCGCGCCCGTCAGCGCGCCGAGCACCGTGCCGGCCAGCGCGCCGAGGCCGAAGCCGGCGGCGACCCGCCAGAGCGTCGCCCCGGCATGGATCAGGAGCTCGCCCGAGGCAGCGAGGCCCCAGAGCGTGCGCCCGACGACGCTGGGCGGCGGCATCAGGCGGCCATTGGCGATACCGGCCGCGACGAGCCATTCCCAGAGGACGGCCAGCACCACCGGCACGACGAAGCCGACGATCGCGAGGCCATAGGAGCGGCGCGGAGCGGCGGGGCGCCGCTCCGGCTCGTCGATGGCGGGCGCGATCTCCAGGACGCTCATCGCCTCGGGTTGCCGTCAGTTGGTGGCGGCGAAGCGCCGGTCGAGCAGTGCGTCGACCGCGGCCTTCACGTCGGTCGAGGCCGGCAGAACCCCTGCCTCCTTCAGCGCGAGGCCGGCGGCAGTGATGCCGTCGATCTGAGCCTGGCCGATGGTGGAATGGGTCAGCTCGGTGCGGGTGAGCTGGCGCTCGATCACGGCGTCGGAGAGCTTGGTCGCATCGACCAGCACCTTCTTCACTTCGGCCGGATTGGCGAGGGCGTAGGCGCGGGCCTGCTCGTAGGCCGCCAGCACCTTTTTCACCAGCGCGGGGTTCTCGTTGGCGAAGGCCTCGCGGACATTGAGGATGCCCCAGGTGTTGTCCTCCGGCTTGCGGTAGAACAGCTTCGCGCCGCTCTCGACCTCGGCTGCGGCCATCATCGGGTCGAGCCCGGCCCAGGCATCGACATCGCCGCGCTCCAGCGCGAGGCGGCCATCGGCATGCTGGAGCAGGACGAGCTTGACGTCCTTCTCGGTCAGCCTGGCATCGGCCAGGGCGCGGACGAGGAAGATATGCGGATCGGTACCGCGCGTGACGGCGACGCGCTTGCCCTTGAGATCGGCGACCTTGGTGATCTCGCTCTTGGCGCCGGTGACCAGCGCCGTCCATTCCGGCCGGGAATAGACATAGATCGACTTGATCGGATTGCCGTTGATCTTGCCGATCAGGGCGGCGGCGCCGGCGGTCGAGCCGAAATCGATCGACCCGGCATTGAGGAATTCAAGCGCCTTGTTCGATCCGGCGGACAGAACCCAGCGGACCTTGACGCCGTCGGCCTCCAGCGCCTTCTCGAGGAAGCCGCGCTCCTTCAGCAGGAGGCTGACGGGATTGTAGGTCGCATAATCGAGCCGGATCTCCTTGGGCGCCTGCGCAAAGGCCGGCGCGGCGAGGCCGGCGGCAGCGACGAAGGCGAGCGCGAGGCGGCGGGTGATCTTGGTCATGATTGGTCCCTCTGGTGATGCGAGGGATCGGGACGGGTGGCGTCCTTGGCCCCACGCTTTAGCTGCACTTGTTTCGCGCCCGCAAGCTGGTGGCTCAAATCGGCGCGTATCCGACTTTTAGGTCCAATCGTTCGTTTTGTCAAACAATACAGGCCATAGTGTTTTTTTCTACAAACCACATTGATGAGTGTTTAATTTTACTCTCTCCCTGCCCTCTCCTCCATGGTACGAAAGGGAATGTCCGCCGGAACGGAGCCTTCGTGACCGCGCCTCCCGCCAAGCCTGCCCTGCCGCTCGCCGAGATGCTGAACAATCCCGACGCGGGCGTCGCGCGGCTGTTCGAGACGATCAGCCGGCGCGACAAGACCAGGATGCGGCAGGCGCTCATTGCCGGCCTCCGGCAGATTCTCGACGAAGGCCATGCCTCCGCCCGGACAATCCTGGCCGGGCCACGCGGTGGTCTTGCCTGCGCGCACCGGCTCTCGGCGGTGATGGATGCCGTGGTACGGGCGCTGCACAACGCCGCGACCCATTATTTCTACCCGGCCGACAACCCCTCGCAGTCCGAGCGGATCGCGGTCGTCGCCGTCGGCGGCTATGGGCGCGGCACGCTGGCACCGGGCTCGGATGTCGACCTGCTCTTCCTGTTCCCGCACAAGCAGACCGCCTGGGGCGAGAGCGTGGTCGAATCCATGCTCTATCCGCTCTGGGACCTGAAGCTGAAGACCGGCCATTCCGTGCGCTCGATCGACGATTGCGTGCGCGAGGCCCGCGCCGACATGACGATCCGCACCGCTCTGCTGGAAGCACGCTTCCTGGTGGGCGACCGCGCGCTGTTCGACGAGATGGTCAGCCGCTTCGATGCCGAGGTGGTGGAGGGCACGGCCCAGGCCTTCACCGAGGCCAAGCTCGCCGAGCGCGAACTCAGGGTGCAGCGGGCCGGCGCCTCGCGCTATCTGGTCGAGCCGAACGTCAAGGACGGCAAGGGGGGCCTGCGCGACCTCAATACACTGTTCTGGATCGCCAAATACGCCTACCGCGTCCAGGACGTGCGCGAGCTGGTCGAGGCCGGGCTGTTCGACCAGCAGGAACTGCAGATGTTCCAGCGCTCGGAGGAATTCCTCTGGCGCGTGCGCTGCTGGCTGCATTTCATCACCGGCCGGGCCGAGGAGAGGCTCTCGTTCGACCTGCAGAGGCAGGTCGCGGCCGAGATCCGCTATGCCGGGCGCAGCGGGCAGGCGCCGGTCGAGCGTTTCATGAAGGCCTACTTCCTGATCGCAAAGGATGTCGGCGACCTCACCGCCATCGTCTGTGCCGCACTGGAGGCACGCCAGCAGAAACCGCGCGCGACGCTGTCGCGGCTGTTCGACACGCTTGCCAAGCGCAAGCGCGAGCGTTCGCTCGGCCACACCGATTTCAAGCTGACCAGCCAGCGCCTCGATGTCATCGACGACAGCGCCTTCGAGCGCGATCCCGTCAACCTGCTCCGGCTCTATGCCATCGCCAGCCGCGAGGACCTCGCCATCCATCCGGATGCCAGCCGCCTGGTGACGCAGTCGCTCCGGCTGGTCACGACCGGCCTGCGCAACGATCCCGAGGCCAACCGCATATTCCTGGAGATCCTGACCGGACGGCGCTCACCGGAAGTGGTGCTGCGCCGGATGAACGAATCCGGGCTGCTCGGCCGCTTCGTCCCGGATTTCGGCCGCGTCGTCGCGATGATGCAGTTCAACATGTACCACCACTACACGGTGGACGAGCACCTGATCCGGGCCATGGGTGTGCTGGCCGAGATCGATGCCGGCGTGCTGGAGGCCGAACATCCGCTCGCCAACGAGATCATGCCGACCATCGCCAACCGGCGGGCGCTCTATGTCGCGCTCTTCCTGCATGACATCGCCAAGGGCCGCCCGGAAGACCATTCGATCGCCGGCACGCGGATCGCCCGCAAGCTCGGCCCGCGCCTCGGTCTGACGCCGGCCCAGACGGAGACCGTGGCCTGGCTGGTCGAGCACCATCTCGATATGTCGACGGTGGCCCAGAGCCGTGATCTCGGCGACCCCAAGACGATCGAGAGCTTCGCCGCGACCGTGCAGACGCTGGAGCGCCTGAAGCTGCTCCTGATCCTCACCGTCGCCGACATCAAGGCGGTCGGACCCGGTGTCTGGAACGGCTGGAAGGGCCAGTTGCTGCGCACACTCTACTACGAGACCGAGCTCGTCCTCACCGGCGGGCATTCGGCGGTCGAGCGCAAGGCGCGCGTGGCGATGAAGCAGGACGAGTTGCGCCGGCGCCTGCCCGATTGGGAGGAGGCGGAGCGCGACGCCTATGTGGCGCGACACTACCCGGCCTACTGGATCAAGGTCGATCCGGAACAGCAGGAGAAGCATGCCCGCTTCCTGCGCGAGGCCGAACAGGCCGGGCGCACCACTGCGACGATCGTCGAGACCGACAAGTTCCGCGGCGTGACCGAGCTCACCGTGCTGGCGCCCGACCATCCGCGCCTGCTCGCGATCGTCACCGGCGCCTGTGCGGCGGCCGGCGGCAATATCGTCGACGCGCAGATTTTCACGACCAGCGACGGTCTGGTGCTCGACACGATCTCGGTCTCACGCGCCTTCGACCGCGACGACGACGAGTTGCGCCGGGCCGAGCGCATCGCCGCGGCGATCGAGCGTGCCTTGAAGGGCGAGATCAAGATCGCCGATCTCGTGGCGCAGCGGCGTGCGCCGCCGCCGCGCGGGCAGACCTTCCAGGTCGAGCCCGAAGTCGTGATCGACAACGTGCTCTCGGCCCGCCACACGGTGCTGGAAGTGTCCGGCCTCGACCGGCCGGGCCTGCTCTACGATCTCACCACCGCGATCGGTAAGCTCAACCTCAATATCGCCTCGGCCCATATCGCGACCTTCGGCGAGAAGGCCGTCGACGTGTTCTACGTCACCGACCTGACCCATGCGAAGATCGTCTCGACCGGCCGGCAACTGACGATCCGAAAGGCGCTCATAGACGTCTTCAAATTCGAGGCCGAGAAGCCGGCCCAGACGAAGGCGAAAGTGCCGGCCCGCGCTTGATTTAACCGACCATAAGGCCGATATCCGGCACGAACGCGGCTGTGCTCCGGGATGACCGGCACAGCCTGCCAGGAAAGGGACGTGACGATAAAATGACGCAGAACCCTGCGACGGAAGACCCCAACCTCGAAGCCGGCGCGGACGCGCCCGAGCAGGCGGCCACCGCCGAGGCAGGCCTCGCGGCGCAGCTCGCCAAGCTCCAGGCCGAACGCGACGACCTCAAGGACAAGCTGCTGCGCACGCTCGCCGAGATGGAAAACCTGCGCCGCCGCACCGAGCGCGAGATCGCCGATGCCAAGGCCTATGCGGTGACCAGCTTCGCGCGCGACATGCTCGGCTCCTCCGACAATCTGCGCCGGGCGCTGGAAAGCGTGCCGGCCGGCGCGATGAAGACGGCTGACGCCGCTGCGAAGGCGCTGCATGAAGGCGTCGAGCTGACCGAGCGCGAACTGCTCAAGACGCTGGAACGTCATGGCGTGCGCCAGATCGATCCGCAAGGCGAGAAGTTCGACCCCAACCTGCACCAGGCGATGTTCGAAGCTCCCGACGCCACGATCGCCAAGGGGCTGGTCTCGAAGGTCGTGCAGATCGGCTACAAGATCGGCGAGCGCGTGCTGCGCCCTGCCCTCGTCGGCGTCTCCGCAGGCGCCCCCAAGGCGCCGGAAGCGCCGGCCGGCGAACCGACCCAGCACTGACGCCGTGTTCGAGGTCGCCGGCGTCGCCATCTTCGCGCTGACCGGCGCCCTCGTCGCCGCCCGCAAGGGCATGGATCCGTTCGGCTTCATCCTGCTGGCGGTCGTGACCGGCGTCGGCGGCGGCACCTTGCGCGACGTCCTGCTCGGGCGCGGCATCTTCTGGGTGCGCGATCCCAGCGACGTCATCACCTGCACCGTCGTTGCACTCGGCTGCTGGCTGCTCGCCTATCTCCGCCCCGGCGTCCTCGAAGGCTGGGGCGGTCGCAAGCTCCTGATCTGGGCCGATGCCGCCGGCCTCTCGCTCTTCGCCGTCATCGGCACGCTCAAGGGCCTGGACGCCGCCGTGCCGGTGCTCTCGGCCGTCGCGCTCGGCGCGATGACCGGGACCTTCGGCGGCATTCTGCGCGATATCCTGGCCGGCGACCGGCCGATGGTGCTGTGGAGCCGCGATTTCTACGTCACCGCCGCAACGGCGGGCGCCGGCATGACGGCCCTGCTTGTCGGGCTCGGCTTTTCCGGCCCGCTCGTGATGTTCGGCGGCCTTGCCGCCTGCTTCGGCCTGCGCGCGGGATCGTTGCTGTTCGGCTGGTCGTTCCCGAGCCTGCCGCGCAAATCGGCCGACTAGGGCTTCGGCTTCGTCACCCGCCTCAGCGTCAGGTTGATCCGCCCGCCCTCGGGCAGCAGCGTGGATGAGCCGGTCAGGATGCGGTCAATGCCGTGATAGGCCAGCCGCGCCTCGCCGCCGAAGAGCAGCACGTCGCCCGATGCCAGCTTGAGCGAGGTGGTCTTGCCACCGCGCGTCGTGCCGCCGATGCGGAAGAGCGCAGCGTCGCCGAGCGAGACCGACAGGACGGGAGCATCGAAATCCTGCTCGTCGCGGTCCTGATGCAGACCCATCTTGGCGCCGGCCGCATAGAAATTGACGAGGCAGGCCTCGGGCGGATGCGGATAGCCGGCCAATTCCCGCCAGAGATCGAGCAGCGGCGCCGGCATGATCGGCCAGGGCTCGCCGGTCTCGGGGTGCTCGGGCTGATAGCGATAGCCACGCTCGTCGGAAACCCAGCCGAGCGAGCCGCAATTGGTCATGCGGACCGAAAACGGCGTGCCGGTCTTCGGCATGCGCGGCTGGAAGAACGGCGCCTTGCGCGCGACCGCCCTGAGCTCCGCCACCAGCGCCGCCTGCTCCTCCGGCGCCAGCTTGCCCGGCCAGTGGACCACGCCCGGCGCGACGGTGACGCGGGTCATGGTCAGAGCGCGTCGAGGCCGAGCACGTCGGCCATGGAATAGAGGCGAGGCCCACGTCCCCTGCCCCAGAGCGCGGCCTTGACCGCGCCTTGGGCGAAGAGGCTGCGATCCTCCGCGACATGGGCGAGTTCGAGCCGCTCGCCTGCACCTGCGAAGATCACCTTGTGATCGCCGACCACGGTGCCGCCCCGGAGCGCAGCAAAGCCGATCGTGCCGGGCTCGCGCGCGCCGGTGATGCCGTCGCGGCCGGCAACGCGTGCCTTCGCGAGATCGACGGCGCGGCCCTCGGCCGCCGCCTCGCCGAGCAGGACGGCGGTCCCTGAGGGCGCATCGACCTTCATGCGGTGATGCATCTCGACGATCTCGATGTCCCAGTCGGTGCCGAGCGTCGCCGCGACCTTCCGCACCAAAGCCGCAAGCAGGTTGACGCCGAGGCTCATGTTGCCGGAGCGGATGATCGGCGTGCGCTTGGCCGCCTCGGCCAGCTCTGCCAGGTGCCTGGGCTCCAGCCCGGTCGTGCCGACCACATGCAGGATGCCGGCCTCGGCCGCGAGCTTCGCAAAGGCGACCGTCGCGTCGGGCGCAGTGAAATCGAGGACGCCATCGGCGGAGGCGAAGGCCGCGGCGGCATCGCTGGTCACCTTGACGCCGGACGCCGGCAGGCCGGCCAGAATGCCGGCATCATCGCCAAGCGCGGCGGAGCCCAGGCGCTCGATCGCGGCCACGAGCGTGCAACCCTCAGCCTGATCGATCGCGCGGATCAGCATCCGGCCCATCCGCCCGGCGGCACCGACGACGACGAGACGCATGTCACTCATGGAAGGCGGGCTCCGGTCTGGCTCTGTAGCGAAAGCAGATGCCTTCGCCAGTAACCCAATAGGCCGAGCTCCGCCAGCCGAACACCCGAAAGCCGCGCATAGCAAAACGGCCGGGTTGCCCCGGCCGTCTCGTATTCCTCGCGCTGTCGAGGCTCAGGCCGCCTGCTGGATGCCCGAGAGCTTCCAGGCGCCGCCGCGCTCGCGCAGGAAGGTCCAGTACTCGCTGACCTCCTGGGTCTGCGTGGCATTGCCATCGACGACCTTGCCGGACTTGCGGTCATAGACCGCGTTGATCAGGCTGAAGCGCATCGCAACCGTCGCGTAATCGGCATTCCCTTCCTTCCAAGCCTGCGACAGGTCGCCCTGCAGCAGCTTGACGTCGGAAACGCGGTCGACCACGCCGCGGCCGGCATTGTCGCTGAGATCCTCGTCGAAATAGCCGAACATCTCGGGTGTCGTCCGCTGACGCAGACCAGCCTCGTCCTCGTTGGAATAGGCGGTGTTGACCTCGCCGAGCAGGCGCTCGAAGGCGTTGAAATCCTCGCCCGTGAGTTCGAGCGGCTGCGGCTGCGCGGCAGCAGCGGCGCCACCACCGAAACCGCCCATGCGAGCCATGGCAGGCTGCGACTGCGGAGCGTCATGGCCCTGGCGGGCATAGGGCGCGCCCGCGCCGGCGAGCTGCGGCTCGGACCGGCGGCGGAAGAAGCGGATGGCGAGCATGATGATGCCGGCGATCAGGCCGATCTGCAGCAGGAAGCCGAGCATGCCGGCGAGCGAGGCCAGACCACTGAAGAAGCCCGAGCCCGAGAGCATGCCGAACAGGCCCGCGCCGAGCAGGCCGGCGCCGATGCCCATCATCATGTTGCGCGCGAAGGACGGGCGCGCGGCCTGCGCCGCTGCACCGGCGGCCGCAGGACCCGCCATGGACGGCGAAGCCGGCGAGGCCGGAGCCGAGCGCTGGAAAGTCTGGGCGCCGCCGGGCGTCGTATTGGTCGACGGCGGCGCGCTATTGGTGAACGACCCACGGCTGCCCGAGCTGCGGCCGCCACCCGGACGGGCTTCGGCAACGAGCGGCACGAGCAACAGGGCCCCGGCAACCAGGGCGACGGCACGTCCACGACGGGCGAGCGAAATCAGAGACATTGTTCCTCCCGGAGCCCTCCATGGGCCCACTTCCCGACAATATGGAGAGAGCCGGCATTCCACGCAAGGCCCCTTCCGGCTAACAGACTGAAACTCCTGACTATTTCAAATCGACACATAATTTTTCGTTGCAATCGGGCCGATATGCTAAGCTGGCGCGCCGCCTCGCCCTGCGAGGCGCGGGAAGAGAGCCATGACCGGATCCGGACCGAGGCCTCACCGACACCGCGTGCTGAGCTGGATGCTCGCGCTCGCCGTGCTGTTCCTGATCAGCGAGGCTGCAGCGGCCGGCGAGCCGGCGATCGCACTCGACAAGCCGCGACTTGCCCAGGCACCGGAGCCGCTCTGCTTCTGCTGGAACGACGGCCGCAAGATCGCGGAAGGCTCCAAGTCCTGCATCAGGACCTCGCAGGGTCGCAGGGTCGCGACCTGTGGGCGGGTGGTCAACATGATGTCGTGGGAAGTGACGGAAACCGCCTGCCCCGAGAGCTGAACGCTCCAGCCCGACGCTATCCGCTTCAACAGAAACGCCGCCGGGAGTTCTTCCCGGCGGCGTTGTTGTCATTGCTCTTGTGGTCCTAGCGACTTCGAGACTGACCCGTTGTCAGAACGCTCCCAGAACGATCGCCATCATGAAAACGAAGGCCGCACCCATGATCAATCGGTCGAGACGTAGCGTGACACTCATCACACCCTCCTGTGTCATTGACCTGTCGTGGAAGCTACCAGAACTGACGAAGGCCGCAAGGGGGCTGCATCGTGGCGACCCTGGGTCAGAGGCTAAATCACCCTTAATCATCGGTTAAATCGTTGATTAGATTTGGGGATATTCCTGCCTGCGAAAATTCGTCGCGAGCCCTCTCCAGCGCTCCGCCACAGCTTCGCCACGGTTCAACCGGCGATCCCCGCGGACTGATCTTACCGACATCTGAGGCAAGGTCCACGACGGCTGAACCGGCCTCGGTTAAGGCCGGATTCGGCGCATTAAGGCGCGATTCACCACGGCGCCAAAGTTAATCCGCCTGTGGCGACCTGGACGCAGTCGGTTGAGAAACCGTTCACCAAGCGGTTCGCATTTGATTGGTCATGCGACGCGCTCATCTAGCCCTCATCGCACTCGGCATCGTCGGCGCAACCGGCCTTGCGGGCTGCGGCAAGTTCCAGAAGCCCCAGCGCGCCGCCTGGCGCGACCAGGCGGAAGCGGCCTGCATGGCCTCGCGCCAGGTGCAGATCTCGTCCTATGTCAGCCTGCGCGGCAAGGCGATCGACGGGCCGGGGACCTGCGGCATGCAGCAGCCGTTGAAGGTCTCGGCGTTTTCCAACGGCGGCATCGGGCTGACCAGCTCGGCCACCCTCTCCTGCCCGGTCGTCGCGACCACCGACAAATGGCTGGCGGAGGTGGTGCAGCCGGCTGCGATGAACGTGCTCGGCGCCCAGGTCATCGAATTGCGGGCGGGCTCCTATTCCTGCCGGGCGATGAACAACGGCACCGCGACGACGCGAACCTCGGAGCATGCCTACGGCAATGCCGTCGACGTCTTTTCATTCCGGCTCAACGACAACCGCGTGATCACCGTCAAGGACGGCTGGCGCGGCTCGCCCGAGGAGCAGAATTTCCTGCGCGAGGTCTTCGTCGGCGCCTGCCAGAATTTCTCGACGGTGCTCGGCCCTGGCGCCGACCCGGTGCATTACGACCATTTCCACATCGACCTGGCGCGGCGTTCGAAGGGCCAGCCTATCTGCAAGCCAATCATCAAGTACACGCCGAACTACAACCTGCCCCCGCCGGACCGGACGCGGCCCTATTCGATGGCCCAGCCGTTGCCGCGCGGTTCGGCGCCGCCGGCCGGCACAACAGTCGCAGGCGGCGGTTTGCTGCGCCAGCCGAGCGACGGCATCCGGCCGCCCGGCGCGGTCCAGGGCGGCTACCCTGTCGCGAGCTATGGCCGGGGCCAGACTCAAGGGCTCGATGCGCAGCAACGCTTCCTGGAGCAGTACGACGCGCGCCAGCGGCAGGGGCAGTTCCAACCGCAGCCGCTGCCGAGCGAAAACCGCGGGCCGTTGACGCTGCCGGGCGCCGTCGAGCCCTCGGAGGAAGAGGCCGCGTTCGGCGATGCCGGCGGCTCCGGCGTCATGGACCAGCAGGACTCAGAGGAAGCGTTGCCGATCAATCCCCGGAACGATCCCTTCGCCTACAGCTCCGGACGCGTGCCGCCGCGGCGCTGAGCGGTCCGCTCAGCGCGAGACCAGCACCTGCCGGCATTCCGGCGGCAGGGCATCGAGCGACATCGGCGGCTTAGGCTTGGGCTTCGGTCCCGGCTTCGGCTTCGGCGGATTGAAGATCGCGTTGTGCTGGCGCTCGATCCAGCCGCTGAGCTCCGCCCCGCAGCCATCGCCGAAATTCGGCGGCTCCTGCCCCTGGCAACTCGCCATGCCGGCGGGGCAAGCCAGCCGGATATGGAAATGGTAGTTGTGGCCCCAGATCGGCCGCACCTTTTCCAGCCAGCTCTTGTCGGCCCCCGCCTCGCGGCAGAGCGCGACCTTGAGCGCCGGATTGACGAAGATGCGCTCGACCTTCGGCTCGGCCGCCACGGCACGGATCAGCCGCGTATGGGCCGGGGTCCAGTTGCGGGGATCGATGTCGCGCCAGTCGGAGCGGACCATGTTGACCGCCGACATGTTCTCGCGCTGCTCACGGTCGAGCCGGCCGCGCGGCATCGGTGTCAGCCAGATATCGGCATCGAGCCCGATCTGGTGCGAGGCATGGCCGGTGAGCATCGGCCCGCCGCGCGGCTGCGACATGTCGCCGACGAGGAGACCTGCCCAGCCGGTGATGCGCGGCACGTCGCGGGCGAGCTTCTCCAGATAATCGATGAAGATTGGATGGCCCCAGTTGCGGTTGCGGTTGAGCCGCATGACCTGCCAGCTCGGCCCGTCGACCGGCAACGCCTCGGCGCCAGCCAGGCAGCCGCGGGCATAGGAGCCGATGGCGCGGGCCTGCATGCTCGCCGGCTCGGTCTTCTGGCCGAAGAGGGAGCGGGCTGCGTCGGGCCAGGCCGCGATATTGGCGGCGCGGGCCTTCGCCTCCTGATCCGCGGTCGACTGGGCCTGGCCGGTGGCGGGCAGGAGGGCGAGCGGCACAAGAAGGGCCGCGATTCGGGAGATGCTGCGCATGATCAGAGAATCGCCGCGCCTCTCCCCGGCGGTCAAGCGCGATGGCTGGACAAGCGGCGCGGTGAATCGCAGCCTTGCGCGATGGCGCCGCAAGACGCGCCCCTCAGGGAGATATCGATGATGGCCATGATCGACCGCCGCAGCATTCTCGCGGGCACGGGCGCCCTTCTCGCAGCTCCAACGGCCGGCCTCAGTCAGCAACCCTGGCCACAGGGGCGGCTGCTCAAGCTCGTGGTGCCCTTCCCGCCGGCCGGCGCGACCGACGTGCTGGCGCGCCTTGTCGCCGACAAGCTCGGCCAGACCTGGGGCAACAACATCGTCGTCGAGAACCGGCCGGGCGCCGGCGGCAATATCGGCACCGATGCCGTCGCCAAGGCCGAGCCGACCGGCGACACCTTCCTGATCGTCTCGGTCGGCATGGCGACCAACCAGTATCTCTACCAGAAGCTGAGCTACGATCCCGCCAAGGACCTCGCGCCTATTACCATGGTCGCGATGGTCCCGAACCTGCTGGTGGTCAACAAGACGGTGCCGGCGAACAACGTCGCCGAGCTGATCGCCTATGCGAAAGACAATCCCGGCAAGCTCACCTATGGCTCCTCCGGCGTCGGCACCTCGGTGCATCTCTGCGGCGAGCTGTTCCAGAAGCTCACCGGCACCAAGATGGTCCACGTCCCCTATCGCGGCACGGCGCAGGCGACGCAGGACCTGATCGGCGGGCGCATCGACCTGATCTTCGACAATATCCCGCAGGCGCTGCCGCATGTGCGTGCCGGCTCGATCCGCGGCTTCGGCATCACCACGGCGAAGCGCTCGCCGACGGCGCCGGACTTCGCGCCGATCGCCGATACCGTGCCGGGCTTCGACGTGTCGTCATGGTTCGCGCTGTTCGCGCCGGCCAAGACGCCGCCCGCCGTCATCGCCAAGATCCAGGCGGACACGAAGGCGGGAATCGCCGATCCGGCGGTGCGCGCCAAGATGGATGCACTGGCGGCCGAGCCCGTCGGCAACAGCCCGGAAGAGCTCGGCGCCTTCCTGCAGGCGGAGATGAAGCGCTGGGGCGACCTGATCAAGGAGGTCGGTCTCAAGGTCGAGTGATCCGAAGCTCCCGCAGCGGAACCGAGGGTTCGGAGCCGGCGTTTCCCGCTAGACCTCGCCCGCAACGGGCGCATTTCTACGGGAGTTCGCCATGTCCACCGTGCTCATCATCGTGCTGCTCATCCTGCTTCTCGGCGGCGGCGGTTATTATGGCCATCGCAGCTATGGAAACGCAGGGCTTGGCGGCGTGCTCGGCCTCGTGCTCGTGATCGTCCTGATCCTCTGGCTGCTCGGCGCCGTCGGCGGCGCCCGGATCGCCTGACGAAACCAGCCGCAGCCGGTCAGGCCGCGTCAGGCCGATCGGTTGCGGCAGGCTCGGCTGCAATCTTGGCGCAGATCGACTTGAACACCGCCGCAGAGCGGCACTGGCTGTGAATCCACCACAGATTGAGCGCGACCAGGCAGGCCAGGGCGAGCGCGACCGCCGTGACGTCGCCGATCGCCACGCCATAGGCGCCGAAAAGCGCGACCGGCGCGATATAAGGCAGGGACGACAGGAAGGCCGGCAGAAAGCCGGCGTCTGTCGAGGCCGCCTGCGCGACATAGTTGCGTTCTTCGTCCGTCAGATCGATCGCCACCGGCTATCCCTCCCGGACTGAAGAAGCCCTTGTCAGCTTACGCGCGGCGCTCCCAGACTGCGACGGCGGCAGCCAGATCCTCAAGCGCCACACCGACCGACTTGAACAGCGTGATGCCGCCGCCCTCGACCGGGCCGGCGATCCGGCCATGGCAGAGATCGGCCAGCGTGCCCGCCACCTTGTCGGCGCTGTAGCTGCCTTCAGCGATCGCGACCGCAACATCGCCGCCCTCGTCGATCGCCTTGCTGGAATCGACGATGACGCGGGCGCGATGCAGCGCGTCGGCATCGGCCTCGCGCATCTGCATGGTGAAGCCGCCGATCAGGTCGAGATGGGCCTCGCGCTTCAGCCAATGGCCATGGATCAAGGGCTCGGTCGCGTTGGTCGCGCAGGAGATGATATCGGCGGTGCGGGCCTCGCCTTCGAGATCGGTGGTGGCGCGGGCCTCGATGCCGTCCTTCGCCAGCTCGGCGACGGCCGCCTCGGCGGCTTCGGGCCGCCGGGCCCAGATTGCGATATCCGTGAGCGGCCGCACCGAGCGATGCGCCTTGATGATGAAGGGCGCGAGCGCGCCGGCCCCGACCATCAGCATGCGGCTGGCTTCGGGGTTCGACATGTAGCGCGAGGCCAGCGCGGAGGCTGCCGCGGTGCGCCAGGTCGTCAGTCGGTTGCCGTCCATCACCGCGAGCGGCTTGCCGCTCGTGCCATCCATCAGGAGGTAGGCGCCCATGACGCCCGGCAGGTTGCGCTTGCCGTTACCGAAGAAGACCGAGACGATCTTGGTGCCGATATAGGGATTGGCGACATCCGGCCCGCTCCAGGCCGGCATGGTCAGCAGGATGGCATCGGCCTCGACCGGGCGCTGGATCGCGTACTGGCCGCGCTTCGGCGCAATGACCTCGCTGCGAAAGGCGTCGTCGAGGATCTCGATCAGGCCGGGATAGCTCAGGGCCGCATCGATCTCGGCTACGTCGAAAAGTCGCATCAATTCCGTCCGTTGGTCAGTGCCGGCAGCGCGGAGTCGGGCACGGCCGAGCGCAGCGCCTGGGTTTCGGAGCGCAGCGACTCCGCCTCGCGGCGGTTGCGGCGCGCCGCCTTGCGGTGCTTGCCCTGCGCGAGCCAGGAGGCCAGGCCGCCGACGAGCACACCGACGGCGATCGCCGCGAGCACCACTGCGAAGAGCGGCAGCTCGATGGAGAATACGGGCAAGTCACGGCTGAAAGGATCGAGCGAGACACGCACCGCGCCGCGATTGGCGACCGAGAACAGCACGATCACCAGCGCGATGGGCACAAGCACCAGTGCCTTGAAGAAGGCCTTCATCACAATCTCCGTGTGGCTGCGGCGCCTGCGGTCAATCCTTGCCGTTGAGGCGCAGCCGCAGCTCCTTGCCCGTCTTGAAGACGGGGACGAACTTCTCCTCGACCTCTACCGCATCGCCGGTGCGGGGGTTGCGGCCGATGCGGGCCGAGCGGCCCTTGCGCGAGAAGGCGCCGAAGCCGCGCAATTCCACCCGGTCGCCCCGCGCCAGAGCTTTCACGACCTCGTCCAGAATGGCCGAGACGATGTTCTCGATGTCGCGCTGGTAGAGGTGGGTATTGCGGTCGGCGATCCGCTGAACGAGTTCGGATTTAATCATCGCTGGAGTATAACCATTTGTATCAACATCACTTTTCAGCGGCAGGCTGCCAGAGCGCCAAGGGCGCGTCAAGCCGCAAGCCGACCGGCTGGTCCGCCGCCCGCGCGATCGTCGCGGCGAGCGCGTCGAGACCGGCGCCACGCGCCATCGCCTCGGCGAAGCTCCACAAGCCGTAGGACGAGGATTCGCTGCGACGGCGCCAGTCGCGGACCTTCAAGTCCTTGGCAACGCTCTTCTCGCGCTCCATCCAGGCGATCGCCTCCGGCTCGCCGCCGATCTGGTCGACGAGCTTCAGGCCCACCGCCTGGCGGCCGGAATGGACGCGGCCGTCCGAAACCGTCGCGACATCGCCCTCGGCGAGGTGACGGCGATCGCGGACCATGTCCTTGAACCAGGTATAGTTGTCGTTGACGACGCGCTGCAGCGCCTCGCGCGCCTCCGGCGAGGTCGGCTCGAAGCCGCTCGGCGCCGCCTTGAGCGGGCTCGACTTGATCGACTCGACCTTGACGCCGACCGTGTCGAGCAGGGTCGAGACGTTGGGGAACTGGAAGAGCACGCCGATCGAGCCGACCAGCGAGGTCTGGCGGGCGACGATGCGGTCGGCCCCCATCGCAGCGATATAACCGCCCGACGCCGCGACGCCGTCGACGACCGCGACCATCGGCTTCTTGGCGGCGAGCTGGCGCAGAGCCGTGTGCAGCGCCTCGGAGCCGGAGGTCGTGCCGCCGGGGCTGTCAACGCGCAGCACCACGGCGGAGACCGCCTTGCTGTCCTCGACCGACTTGATCAGGTCGAGCGTGCGGCGATCGCCGGAGATGAAGCCGGAAATGGTGATGCGGGCGATATGGGCGCTCGACAGGCTGGCCGTGCCATCGCCCTTCCAGGCGAAGCCCCCGATCACGGCCGCGACGATGACGCCGAGCATGGCGAGCACGCGCCAGAGCGTCAGCTTGCGGCGCAGGCTGCGGCGGTCTGCAAGCAGATCGGCATCGGACGACATCGGGAGGCTCCTGAGACTGGGTCCGTGATGTAGACCCGCCGGGCCGGCCCGGCAAGGCGCCAGGCGCCGCCTCAGGCCGCGACCGAGGCGCGCGCCCGGTCGAGCGCGAGCAGCGCGAGGCCGCTGGCGACCGAGCGGAAGGCGTCGCCGATATGCACCTTGCCGGCGCCGAAGCGGCGGTCGAACAGGCTGCGCACGGCCGGGACATAGGAGGTACCGCCGGTCATGAAGACCGCCTCGATGCGGTCGCCCCCGAGCCCGGCCTCGGCCAGGGCGCGGTCCAGCGCGCTCTCGATCGCGCCGACGTCATCGGTGATCCAGCGCTCGAAATCGGCACGGCGGATCGGCTTCTCGATGGTGACGCCCATCTGGCTGAAGCTCAGCGTCGTCGCCTCCTTGTCGGAGAGCGCGACCTTGGTCGCGGAGACCGCGCGGTAGAGCTCGTAGCCGAGATCGTATTCGATCACCGTCAGCAGGTCCTCGAGCTTGCCGGGCTCGACGGCCTCGCGGATCAGGGCGTTGAGCTCGGCCATGGTCTCGCGGCTCTTCATCAGCGAGAGCTTGTGCCATTGCGCGAAGGCGGCGTGGTAATGGGCGGGCACCGGCAAAAGCTTGCCGAAGGAGCGGTAATCCGTGCCCTTGCCGAGCGCCGGCGAGACCGCATGCTCGATGATGCGGTAGTCGAAGGTGTCGCCGGCGACGCCGACACCGGCATGGGAAAGCGGAATCGCCTCCAGCCCGCCATTGCGGCCGGGCTCGAAGCGCATCACCGAGAAGTCGCTGGTGCCGCCGCCGAAATCCGCGACCAGCATGGTCTGCGGCGTCTTGAGATCACGGGCGTACCAATAGGCAGCGCCGAGCGGCTCATAGGCGAAGTCGACCTGTTTCATCCCGACCTTGCCGTAGGAACCCTTCAGGCGACCGACCGCCAGCTCCTCGTCCGGACGTTCGCCGGCGAAGACCACCGGGCGGCCGGAGACCAGCGGCAGCGCGTCATGGCCGGGCAGATCCGCCGTGAGATCCGAGAGGAAGACGCCGATCAGATCCTCCAGCTTGAAGAGCTTGCCGAAGAGACGGGTCTCCTGGAAGGCACGGCTGGAGAGATGAGTCTTGAGCGATTGCAGGAAGCGATGCTCGGTCGTCATCCCCAAGGCCATGTCGAGCGCATCGGGGCCGCTGACATGCGTGATGCGGGTCTCAGGGGGACGCCCCTCGCGCCAGAACATCAGCGCCGAGCGATAGGCATCGACCGCGCCCTGCTTGGTGGCGAAGGAGCGCGTCATGACCGATCCGTCCGATCCCGCCAGCGCGACGACGCTGTTGGTGGTGCCGAAGTCGATGCCGATGGCGGCGGGGGTCATGGCGGGCTCCTTTTTTTGCAGTGAGCACGTTGTCATTCCGGGGCTTCGCGCCAGCGAAGAACCCGGAACCCACGACTGGGCGAGTGTTCCCGCCGCTGCGGTCAGGGCTCGCCCAGTCGTGGGTTCCGGGTTCGGTCCTGCGGACCTCCCCGGAATGACAACGTGGTTTCGAAACAAAAGCCCGCGCGGATCGCTCCGCGCGGGCCGAATTCAAAGGCCGGCCGCTTTCGCGGCCGAAACCTCACTTCTTGTCGGTGGCCTTCTTGAGCGCTGCGCCCAGGATGTCGCCGAGCGAGGCACCAGAATCGGCGGAGCCGTACTGGGCCATCGCTTCCTTCTCCTCAGCCATCTCCAGCGCCTTGATCGAGACCTGGATCTTGCGGGCCTTCTTGTCGAAGAGCACGACGCGGGCGTCGATGCGCTCGCCGGCCGCGAAGCGCTCGGGGCGCTGCTCGGAGCGATCGCGAGCCAGCTCGGCGCGCTTGATGAAGGTCATCATGTCGGTATCGGCGATCTTCACGTCGAGACCCGACTCCTTCACCTCGACCACCTCACAGGTGACGATCTGGCCCTTCTTGAACTCGCCGGCATCCACGAAGGGGTCGCCGCCGAGCTGCTTCAGGCCGAGCGAGATACGCTCCTTCTCGACGTCCACATCGAGAACGACGGCCTGCAGGACGTCGCCCTTCTTGTATTCCTCGATGACCTGCTCGCCCGGACGGTTCCAGTCGAGATCCGAGAGATGGATCATGCCGTCGATATCGCCTTCGAGACCCAGGAACAGGCCGAACTCGGTCTTGTTCTTGACCTCGCCCTCGACCGTCGAGCCCGACGGGTGCTGCTCCGCGAAGAGCTCCCACGGGTTGCGCAGGGTCTGCTTGAGGCCGAGCGAGATGCGGCGCTTGACCGGATCGACCTCGAGGATCGCGACGTCGACTTCCTGCGAGGTCGAGACGATCTTGCCGGGGTGGACGTTCTTCTTGGTCCAGGACATCTCGGAGACGTGGATCAGGCCTTCGATGCCCGGCTCCACTTCGACGAACGCGCCGTAGTCCGTGATGTTGGTCACGCGGCCCTTGAGACGGGTGCCGACCGGGTAACGCTCGGCGATGCCATCCCACGGATCGGCCAAGAGCTGCTTGATGCCGAGCGAGATGCGGTGCGTGTCCTGGTTGATCTTGATGATCTTGACCTTGACCGTCTGGCCGATGGTCACGACCTCCGACGGGTGGTTCACGCGGCGCCACGCCATGTCGGTGACGTGCAGCAGGCCGTCGATGCCGCCGAGGTCAACGAACGCACCGTATTCGGTGATGTTCTTGACGACGCCGTCGATGACCTGGCCCTCTTCGAGCGAAGCCACGAGCTCGGAACGAGCCTCGGCGCGGGTCTCTTCGAGGACGGTGCGGCGCGACACGACGATATTGCCGCGGCGGCGATCCATCTTGAGGATCTCGAAGGGCTGCGGCTGGCCCATCAGCGGGCCGACGTCGCGGATCGGGCGGATGTCGACCTGCGAGCGCGGCAGGAAGGCCACGGCGCCGTCGAGGTCGACGGTGTAGCCGCCCTTGACAGTGTTGAAGATCATGCCGGTGACCTTCTCGCGGGCCTCGAAGGCCTTCTCGAGCTTGACCCAGCTCTCTTCGCGGCGAGCCTTGTCGCGCGAGATGACGGCTTCGCCGAGCGCGTTCTCGATCCGGTCCAGATAGACCTCGACCTCGTCGCCGACGTTCAGTTCCTGCTCACGGCCGGGGCCGGTGAATTCCTTGAGCGCGACGCGACCTTCGGTCTTCAGACCGACGTCGATGATCGCCATATCCTTCTCGATGGCGACGACCTTGCCCTTGATGACGGAGCCTTCGAGGGCCTCGTTCCGGGTGAAGGACTCTTCGAGCAGGGCGGCGAAATCCTCGCGACCCGCGCTGTAGCTTTCAACTGCAGACATGTAATCTCCTGGGAGCCGGCCGCGTATCCCGCGGATGTCCGGCATGGGCGCCGTGGTTGGTGCTGCGATCCGGATCGTGGCCGTCGGCACCTCCTCTCGGAGGTTTCCGCCTCCCCGTCGGGCGGGGCAGCGGAGGCGCCAGGACCAGCGGCTCGATCCGCATCCGGACAACGCGCCTCAAACACGAAACGGGAGCAGGTCCTGAAGACCGCCCCCGGCGCATGATCGATCACGGCCATTCGGACAGGGGCGATGTAATGCAAGCGGGGCCTCGGGGCAAGGTAAAACCCGGCCCCGAAGCGCGATTTCGTTCAGGAACGCAGCAATTTGTAGCGCTTGTGCGTCAGGCAGCTATCGACGACCAGCGCGTAGTCGGCCGAGGCCCTCTCCACCGCGGCCGCGCCGCTTTCCGCCGTCGCCCCGCCGACCGACTGCACCGCGTTGGCGGCGCCCGCCAGCACCTGGGCCTGTCGGAACCCCGGCACCGGGATATAGCTCGCCAGCGTTCCGGCGACCGCGATGGCGGTGCCGGTCTGCTGCTGCTGCGTCGCGCGCTTGATCGCCGCGAGCTGCGGGGACGCCTGCTGGCGGCAGGCGATGAGATCGCGCTGGTAGCGATCGGGATTGACGCGATGCATGTCGACGAGCGGCTCGTAGACGGAGGCGCCGGGGTCGTCCGCGGGCAAGGCCGGCACGGTCGCGCTGGAAGCCAACCGAGGCCCAGCCCCTTGCGGCGGCAGTGCCGGCACCGCCGGCAAGGCGGCGGCCACCGGTTCTGGCCCCTCGGATTGTGCCGTCTGATTGCAGGCGCCCAGCGTCAGCGCCAACAGCGCCGTCACGACAAGTCTCATCGCATCCCCCCTCGCGCGGCCGCACGATCCTTATGTCGCGCCTGTACCGCTCCCCGCACCGAACCAAGCATGACGCAGCGTCATGCGCTATCCCCTATTCGAGGGAGCCGGAGCCGCCGGAGATCGCGTAGCTTTCCCGGACTCACGCTTCGTGCGAGGCTGCGGGCAGGTTTCGTCCGCATATTGGGAGGGGTGCCATGGGCTGGGCCATTCTGGGGCTGATCGTCGTCCTCGTCGTCTACCTGATCATGACCTATAACGGGCTCGTCGCGATGCGGCAGCGCGTCAACCAGGCCTTCGCCGATATCGACGTCCAGCTCAAGCAGCGCCACGACCTGATCCCGAACCTCGTCGAGACGGTGAAAGGTTATGCGACCCACGAGAAATCGACGCTCGACGCGGTGATCGCCGCCCGCAACGCCGCGCAGGGCGCGAGCACCGTCCATGACAAGGCCGCGGCCGAGCAGCAACTCTCCGGCGCGGTCGGCCGGCTGCTTGCGCTGGGCGAGGCCTATCCCGACCTCAAGGCATCAGCCAATTTCCAGCAGCTCCAGGTCGATCTCGGCAATGTCGAGGACAAGCTCGCGGCGGCGCGGCGCTTCTTCAACAATGCGGTCGGCGAGTTCAACGCCGCGATCCAGGCCTTCCCGGCCGTGCTGTTCGCACCGCAGATGGGCTTCACCCAGCGCGAATTCTTCGATGTCGGCGAGCAGACGCGCGCCCAGATCGAGGTCGCGCCCAGCGTGAAGTTCTGACGACAAGACGATCTCGGCAGCGGGAGCGGCTGCAATGGCCGAGGCCTTCGGACTCTATACCCATCAGCGCAACAACCGGATCAGGTCCAACCTCCTGATCGTCGGGCTGTTCGTGCTGGTTTATGCCACCGCCTGGGGCCTGCTGCTGGTCGCCTTCGGCTATGGCGGCGTGCCGCGCGGGCGCACCGCCTTCGGCGAGGCTGGCCGCGTCTTCCGCTCGTGGTTTCCGTTCATCACCGCGACGGCGATGCTCTGGGTCTTCATCGGCTTCCGCATGAATGTCGCGATGATCAATGCAGTGACCGGATCGAAGGGGCTCGCACGCGAGGACAATCCCAAGCTCTACCGGATGCTGGAAAATCTCTGCATCTCGCGCGGGCTGCCGATGCCGAAGCTCGCCATCGTCGAGAGCGATGCGCTCAACGCCTTTGCCAGCGGCGTCAATGACAGCCAGTTCACCGTCAGCGTCACGACCGGCCTGCTCGCCCAGCTCAACGACGCCGAGGTCGAGGCGGTGCTGGCGCATGAGCTCACCCATATCCGCAACGGCGATGTCCGCCTGATGGTGATCGCGGTGGTGATCGCAGGCGTAATCTCCTTCATCGGCGAGATCGTGTTCCGCGGCTTCGGCCGCAGCCGGATCAGGGTTTCGTCAGACGATGCCAAGAAGGGCAACGGGCTCGCGATCGTCGTCGGCATCGCCGTGATCGCGATCTCCTGGTTTCTGGCTGTGCTGATCCGGCTCTCGCTGTCGCGGTCGCGCGAATATCTCGCCGATGCGGGCGCGGTCGAACTGACCAAGAACCCGGATGCGATGATCTCCGCCCTGCTCAAGATCTCCGGCCGCGCCGATATCGAGGGCGTTCCCTCCGGCGTGATGGACATGTGTTTCGAGAACGACCCCGACGATTTCGCGGACCTGTTCTCGACCCACCCTTCCGTCACCAAGCGCGTGCAGGCGCTGATCGAAACGGCCGGCGGGCGGATGCCGGCCATGCCGCCTCACCCGCCGAAGGTCGGCGAGCGGCCGGACCTGCCGACCATGGTCGAGGCCTCGGCCCAGCACGAAATCGGCGCGGGCCGCGGCCCCTGGCAGAGGCCTCCGGCCGGGTAGCCCATCTGCATCGCGCCGATCATGGACGATCGCAGCGTCATCACTCTATGTTACCATAGGTCAACATGGAGGACAGCCATGAAAGTGGTGCTCGCGATCGCGCTCGGCCTTGCTGCCCTGGCAGGGGGATATCAGACTGTTGGCGCGCAGGAAGCCTGCCAGGCCGCGCGCAGTTCATGTTCGCAAATGAACGCCTCCTGCGAACAGAAATGCCAGGCGGGGAACAACCCGAGCGTCTGCGTCGCGCGCCTCTGCTCGGTTCCCTTCAGCGGATGCAAGGCCAACGGCATCTGGAAGTCAGCCTCCAGCCCGACCTGCCTGAAGACGAACAACAGGAGCTGATGCAGGTACGCGGCAAAGTTCAGGCCGCAAGCTTCGCAGGGTCGATCTCGAAGACCAGCGGATAGAAGGTGCTCCAGCGGTTCCAGCGCTGCGTGCCAGCTTCGCCGACGGCCCAGAGCTTACCATCCGGCGCGAGCCCAAGATCCTCGATCCCGCCGGGCGCCGGATAGCGTGCAAGGGTGGCGCCGTTCGCGGGATCGAGCTGCGAGAGGAATGCCGGCCGGTTGCCGGAACTCTGCGCGATCCAGATTTTCCCTGCCTTGTCGAAAGTGGCGCCCTGCGCGAAGAGCGGCAGCGACAGGACGGCCCGACTATCGCCCGAACCGATCGGAGCCTCACCGCCAGCGAGGATGCGATCGATGGCAACCGCGTGGAGATTCGGCGCCCCCTCGCGGCGATAGGGGCCGAACCAGAGCGCGTCACCAGAAGCGGCCAGGAAGGACGGCCCCATCGCCTTGTCGACACGCACCTCCTTGAGCGGCGCACATTCGCCGGTGCGGCAGGATTCCTTGAAATCGAGCGCCAGGAGCCGGCCGGAATTGGCGACGAACAGCGTGTCGCGCGCCGTCGCGAGGCCGCCGGGATGGCCATAGGTCGCCGGCAGCGCGAAGCTGCCGAGCAGGCGCCCGTCCAGACGCGCAAGCCGGAACACCCGCGCCGGACCATTGTCCTGGTCGCGCTCGGTGCTGCGATAGGCGGCGATCAGGATCTCGTCGCCGAAGACGGTGAGGCCCTGCGGAACATAACCCTCGTTGAGCCCGGGGGACCAGTAGCGCCGGCCGATGGCCGCAGCATTGGGTACCGTCGTCAGGTCGCGGGTGTCATAGGTCGGGGCCTCACCGGGCAAGGCGGGGCGCGCCCGCGCTGCCGAGGCCAGGCAAAAGCCCGCTCCCGCCAGCAGCATGCGACGACGGTCGATGATCACCGCCCGTCCTGCGCCCATTCCAGGGCTTCCTCCAGGCGGTCGTCGCCCCAGAAGAGTTCGCCGTCGCCGGCCACGAAGAACGGGGCGCCGAAAATGCCGATCGACTTGGCGTATTCGATCTCGGCCCGCAGCCGGCCCTTGACCTCCTCGCTGCGCGAGAGCGGCATGGCTACGTTAGGGTCGCTGCCGGCCTCCTTGAGCGCCGCGCTCAGCACGGCCTCCTCGGCGATGTTGCGCCCCTCGCAGAAATGCGCCCGGAACAGAGCCTTCGAGAAGGCCGGCGTCCAGCCGCCGTCACGACCGGCCAGAGCCAGCCGGGCCGCCGTCAGCGAATTCTGGGGAAAATTCTCGGGCTTCACGATGGCGACTCCCTGCCGCCGGCCGCGCCGCGCGGTATCCCGCCACATATAGCGGCCCTTGCTGGGATAGAGCGCGAAGGGCGAGGTGTTCCAGCCCTGCGCCGCGAAGATCGGCCCGAGCAGGAAGGGGCGCCAGCGCAAGGTGACGCCGGCCTCCTCGGCCAGATCTTCGATTCTGAGGGCACTCAGGCAGGAATAGGGCGACGCGAACTCATACCAGAAGTCCAGAACGGGACGATTCGGCATTCAGCCTCCGAACAGGTCGTCATGTCGTGTCGCGCCCGATCGAGCCTGCGCCCTTCGCAACGCGACCGCAAGCGCCGCGAATGGGGCGCCTGTGGAATGAAGGGACGACGCGCTCGCCCGCCTCGATCCATCAGCGGACGACGCGGGATCGATCAGAAGGTTCCGATTGCTTCGCCCCGAGTGCTGCGATAGTGCGCCATTGCGTCCGAAACGCGGCCCATGGGGGCTGTTGACGCATCTTCGCGTTCCCAGGACCGCGGAGATGCTCTAGGTCGTTGTTTTGTCGCATTTTCTTCATGCGAACCGGTATCCACTTCGCTTGAAAATGCTCTAGCAGGAAATTGAACAGATGGCTGACAGCAGCGTGAAAAAGGTCGTCCTCGCCTATTCCGGCGGTCTCGACACCTCGATCATCCTCAAATGGCTGCAGACCACCTATCGATGCGAGGTCGTGACCTTCACCGCCGATCTCGGCCAGGGCGAGGAACTCGGCCCGGCGCGCGACAAGGCGCTGCTGCTCGGCATCAAGCCGGAGAACATCTATATCGAGGATCTGCGCGAGGAATTCGTGCGCGACTACGTCTTCCCGATGTTCCGGGCGAATGCCGCCTATGAAGGCGTCTATCTGCTCGGCACCTCGATCGCGCGGCCGCTGATCGCCAAGAAGCTGATCGAGATCGCCGAGAAGACCGGCGCCGACGCCGTCTCCCACGGCGCGACCGGCAAAGGCAACGACCAGGTCCGCTTCGAGCTGACCGCTTATGCGCTCAAGCCCGATGTCGTCGTGATCGCGCCCTGGCGCGAATGGGACCTGCGCTCGCGCGAGCAGCTCATCGCCTTCGCCGAGCAGCATCAAATTCCGATCGCCAAGAACAAGCGCGGCGAAGCGCCGTTCTCGGTCGACGCCAACCTGCTGCACGCCTCGTCGGAAGGCCGCGTGCTGGAGGATCCGGCGGTCGAAGTGCCCGATTACGTCTACTCGCGCACGATCTCGCCGGAAGACGCGCCGGACAAGCCGACGATCGTCACCATCTCGTTCGAGAAGGGCGACGCGGTCGCGATCGACGGCGAGAAGCTCTCGCCGGCGACGCTGCTCGCCAAGCTCAACGATCTCGGCCGCGACAACGGCATCGGCCGGCTCGACCTGGTCGAGAACCGCTTCGTCGGGATGAAGTCGCGCGGCATGTACGAGACGCCCGGCGGCACGATCCTGCATGCGGCCCATCGCGCGATCGAATCGATCACGCTCGACCGCGGCGCGGCGCATCTCAAGGACCAGATCATGCCGCAATATGCCGAGCTGATCTATAACGGCTTCTGGTTCTCGCCGGAGCGCGAGATGCTGCAGGCGCTGATCGACAAGAGCCAGGAGTTCGTCACCGGCGACGTGCGCCTCAAGCTCTACAAGGGCGGCGTGCATGTCATCGGCCGTTCCAGCGACTATTCGCTCTACGACCAGGACCTCGTCACCTTCGAGGAAGGCGCGGTGGCCTATGACCACCGCGACGCGGCCGGCTTCATCAAGCTCAACGCGCTGCGCCTGCGCACGCTGGGGCAGCGGAAGAAGAAGCTGGGGCTCTGAGAGCGCCGTTATCGCAGGGCGCCTCCCAGGTGTCATCCCGTGCGCGCTGCGGCATGTGAATGCCGCTGTGCAGACACGGGACCGCATGACGATAAAAGCTCCGATCACCCGGCGAGGTCAGACCACGCCGGGTTTTCCTTTTCGATGAGCGCGATTTTCCAGGCGCGGCGCCATGTTTTGAGGAGTTTCTCGCGTTCGATCGCCTGATTGGGGTCCTCGAAGATTTCGACATAGACGAGGCGATCAATGTTGTACTTGGCCGCGTGCCCTTTGATCGCGTGGCACTTGTGTTCGGCGATCCGGCGTTCAAGGTCGTTCGTGATGCCGATATAGAGCGGCCCGTCCTTGCGCGTCGCGAGAATGTAGACGGCGTAGATGCGAGCGGTCATCCGAACCTTGCGTCGAGAACGAGACGATACCCTATCCTGCGCACGGTCCCGTGTCTGCGCAGCGGCACTGCGTGCCGCAGCGCGCACGCGATGACACCCTTCAGAAGCGCCGATGATGAACCGCCGGCCTGCTCGCGCGTTCAGCACTCACCGATCAACCCGAGTGCTCCCGGCATGCTCCGTTTCCTCGCCCCTGCCCTGATCTCCGCCGCCCTCTGCGCGCCCGTCGCGGCTCTCGCCCAGGAAGTCCCGCCGAAAAGCGAGAAGCCGGCGACGCCGGAGATCGCGACCTGCAAGACCGCCGCGCTGCAGGCGCTCCATGCCAAGGAACCGGAGATCAAGGACATCTATATCGACGAGGACGCTGCCACCGTCGCTGTCTCGGAATCGAAGATCGAGGATATCCCGGTCACGCGCATCGTCATGGCCGAAGCCTATCTGCGGACCGACCGCTCGGACAAACCGCGCCGCTTCCTCTGCCTGCTCGGCGAGAAGAACAAGGTGCTGTTGACCTTCTTCACCGCGCGCTGAAACCTGCCGGCAGGCCAAGCGAAAGGGCCGCCATGCGGCCCTGTTGCCAGTCGCGACCGCGAACCGCTGCTCAGCCTCCGTCGACCACGCGCGTCGCGGGCCGGTCATGGCCGTCCGCCAGCTCCTCGTGCCAGCGGCCGTTCTGGTCCTGGTAGACGATACCGTCGGTGGTCCCGGCCACCGTCTGGCGCGCGGCGGCGCGGGTCGCCGCCTTCAGCGCCGCGTCATGCGTCGGGAAGGTTTCCGACAAGGCTCCGCCAGCTCTGTAGGCCCAGCCGCCGTCGTGCTCCACTATCTCGTATTTCACCATGACCATCGCGCACCCTCCTTTCGATCAAAGGAAAACCGCGCCCCGGCCACAGGGTTCCGACTAGTCGCCGTTGCCGTTATCGGCCGCGCGCAGCGAATCTAGCGCCGGCATCGAGGTGATGTGATAGCCGGCATCGACATGATGGACGTCGCCGGTGACACCTCCGGAGAGATCCGAGAGGTAATAGAGCGCCGAGCCGCCGATCTCTTCAAGCGAAACCGACTTGCGCAGCGGCGAATTCGCGCGCTGCCAGGACAGCATGGCCCGCGCATCGGAGATGCCGGCGCCGGCCAGCGTCCGCACCGGTCCGGGCGAGAGCGCGTTCACGCGGATGCCGCGCGGGCCGTAATCGCCGGCGAGATAGCGCACGCTCGCCTCCAGCGCCGCCTTGGCGACACCCATGACGTTGTAGTTCGGCATGATCCGGGTCGAGCCGCCATAGGTCAGCGTGATCATGCTGCCGCCCTTGGGCATGCGCTCCGCCGCGCGCTTGGCGACCTCGGTGAAGGAGAAGCAGGAGATCACCATGGTCCGCGAGAAATTCTCACGGCTGGTGTCGGCATAGAGGCCCTTGAGCTCGTTCTTGTCGGAGAAACCGATGGCATGAACGATAAAATCGAGCGTGTTGCGCTCGGGGTCGCCGCCCCAGGCCTCGTCCAGCGTGGCGAAGGCGGCATTGACCGAGGCGGTGTCCTCGACATCGCAAGGCACGACCAGCTTCGAGCCGATGCTCTCCGCCAGCGGCCGGACGCGCTTGCCGAGCGCATCGCCCTGATAGGTGAAGGCGATCTCGGCGCCATGGGCGTGAAGGGTGCGGGCAATGCCCCAGGCAATCGAATTCTGATTGGCGACGCCCATGATGAGGCCGCGCTTGTTGTGCATCAGCGGGAGCATGGCAAACTCGGAAGGGTCTTCAGGAACAGGTCCGAAGGCGGGAGAACGGAGGGGAGTCGGCGGGTCGGGTCGGTCGAACTCTGAACGGCATATCAGCATTGCCCGGCCGTTGCCGGCGCGGAAACGGCTAGTCAGTCTTGGTGATCGCGGCGGCGGCAGCCTTCGAGGTCGAGACCGGCACGATCTCGAAACGCACGAGGTCGTTCCACTGCAGGACCCATTCCTGCAGCAGGGCGATATCGTCGCATTCCATGATCTGGAAGCAGCGGCCGAGATCGGCCGAGACCCAGCTTTCGACATAGCGCACGCCGGCCGGTGCCATCCGCCCGCTATGCTGGAAGCGGGCGTAGACATCCTTCACGCGGGCCTGATCGAAATGCTCGATCACCATGAAGAGCATGGCGCTCTCAGACCTCCAGCCGCTTCATCACGATGGTGGCATTGGTGCCGCCGAAACCGAAGGAGTTCGAGAGCACGGTGCCGAGGCCGGCATTGTCGATGCGCTTGCGCACGATCGGCATGTCGGCGAAGGCCGGGTCGAGCTCGTCGATATGGGCGCTCTCGCAGATGAAGTCGTTGTTGAGCATCAAGAGCGAGTAGATCGCCTCCTGCACGCCGGTGGCGCCGAGCGAATGGCCGGTCAGGGACTTCGTCGCCGAGATCGGCGGCGCCTTGTCGCCGGCGCCGAAGACCTCGCGGATCGCCTCGATCTCCTTGCCGTCGCCGACGGGGGTCGAGGTGCCGTGCGGATTGATGTAGTCGACCTTCGACTTCACGCCTTCGAGTGCCATGCGCATGCAGCGCACCGCGCCCTCGCCCGACGGGGCGACCATGTCGTAACCGTCGGAAGTCGCGCCATAGCCGACGATCTCGCCATAAATCTTGGCGCCGCGGGCCTTGGCATGCTCCAGCTCTTCCAGCACGACGACGCCGGCGCCGCCGGCGATGACGAAGCCGTCGCGGGCGACGTCATAGGCGCGCGAGGCGCGGGCCGGCGTGCCGTTGAAGTCCGAGGACATCGCGCCCATCGCGTCGAAGAGGACGGAGAGCGTCCAGTCCAGTTCCTCGCAGCCGCCGGCGAAGATGACGTCCTGCTTGCCCCACTGGATCAGTTCGTAGGCATTGCCGATGCAGTGGTTCGAGGTCGCGCAGGCCGAGGAGATCGAATAATTGACGCCCTTGATCTTGAACCAGGTCGCCAGCGTCGCCGAAGCGGTCGAGGACATGCCCTTGGGCACGGCGAAGGGGCCGACCTTCTTCGAGGAGCCGCTCTCGCGCGCCTTGTCATAGGCGTCGATCAGGGCGCGGGTCGAGGGACCGCCGGAGCCCATGATGATGCCGGTGCGCTCGCTGCTGATCTCGGCCTGCTCCAGGCCGGCATCAGCGATCGCCTGCTCCATCGCGACCTGGTTCCAGGCGGAGCCGCCGCCATGGAAACGCATGGCGCGCCGGTCGAGCACCGTCGCGGGGTCGAGCGAGGGCACGCCCGCAACCTGGCTGCGGAAGCCGTGCTCGGCGAAATCCGGGACGAAGGAGATGCCCGACTTCGCAGATTGCAGCGAGGCCAGGACCTCCTGCGTGTTGTTGCCGATGGACGAGACGATGCCCATCCCGGTGACCACGACGCGTCTCATGCTCGCTTACTCCAGCTATCCGCCTGCGGCGGGCTGGGCCCGTCGCTCTGGATTCATACCGCGCAAATGGACCGAGCGGCAGCGGCGCGCAAGGTCGCGGTGCGTTTTTCCTCAGGCCGCTTCCGGCTTGAACAGCCCGACGCGCATGTCGCTGACCGTGTAGATGCGCTTGCCGTCGGCCTCCAGCCAGCCATCGGCGATGCCGAGAACGAGCTTCGACTTGAAGACGCGCTTGAAGTCGACGCCGTAGACGACCTTCTTGACCGAAGGCAGGACCTGATCGGCAAACTTGACCTCGCCGACGCCGAGCGCGCGGCCGCGGCCGGGCAGGCCGAGCCAGCCGAGGAAGAAGCCGGTGAGCTGCCAGAGCGCATCCAGGCCGAGGCAGCCCGGCATCACCGGATCGCCCTTGAAATGACAGTCGAAAAACCAGAGGTCGGGCTTGATGTCGAACTCGGCGCGGACGAGGCCCTTGCCGTGCTCGCCGCCCTCTTCGGCAATCTCGACGATCCGGTCGAACATCAGCATCGGCGGCAGCGGCAACTGCGCATTGCCCGGCCCGAACAGTTCCCCACGACCGCAGGCGAGGATCTCCTCGTAGCTGAAAGACGACTGACGCTGCATTCCCGTACCGCTCCCTGGCACCGGCCGGATTCGGCCGATGTCTCATCCGCCGTGCCTAACACAGCGGAAGGCGAACACGAAAGGGCGCAGGCGCTCTTCAGTCCGGTCGACGCCTCATAATCCACGCCATCCCTGCGAGAGCGTCCAGGCTGCGACGACGATCAGGAGCGCGCCGACGCCGCGCCCGATCCGGCCGACAGCGGCATCCCTTCCCGTCCACACGCTGCGCGCCTGCGCGACCGCCAGCGCCAACCCGCCATAGACCAGGATCTGCGTGGCCGCGATGACCAGCCCGAGCGCGAGCGCCTGAACCCCGATCCAGCCGCGTTCGGGCCGCAGGAACTGGGGAAAGACCGCGAGCATGAACAGATAGGCCTTGGGGTTGAGCAGGTTGGTGAGGGCGCCGCTGCGAAAGGCCGCCCAGGCGCTGGCCGGCCGCCGCTCGCGGATCGCCTGCATCGCGGCGCCGCCGCGCAGCAGCCCGAAGCCGAGCCAGGCGACATAGAGCGCACCGGCCAGCAGCATGAGGCGGAAGGCCGCGGGCCAGATCTGCAGCACGATGCCGACGCCCAGCGCCCCGACGATCACATGGCAGACCCCGCCAGCAACGACGCCGAATGTCGCCAGCAGGCCGTCGCGCCGGCCGCCGCCGAGCGCATTGGCGAGCACGACGGTCATGTCCATTCCGGGGACTATGACGATCCCGAAGACGAACAGGAAGAACAGCCAGAGATGCGCCGCCTCGATCATGACCGCCCTCGCCTACGACAGGTTCCGGCTTATGCGGACGAGGCCGGACAAGGGCCGTCAGGAGCCCGGTCAAGGCTTGCGAACTTGCGACGCGTCAACCGAGACCTTACATTTGTCGAAGTAAGATCAACTCGACTGGCGGAGCGTCCGGACGTTCGTTGCGCATGAGGGATAAGAATAAGGCATGAGCGACCTGACCTCCCAGGACCAGGGCTACGGGACGCCGGTGCGGCAGGGCTGCCCCTTCAACGATATACGCCAGAAGCTGCGCCGCGTCGGGTTGCGCCCGACCCGCCAGCGCGTCTCGCTCGGCTGGGTGCTGTTCGCCAAGGGGCAGCGCCATGTCAGCGCCGAGATGCTGTTCGAAGAGGCGATGAAGGAACGCATCCCGGTCTCGCTCGCGACGATCTACAACACGCTGCGTCAGTTCACCGAGGCCGGCCTTCTGCGCGAGCTGACGCTCGACGGCGCCAAGGCCTATTTCGACACGGCCGACCACGACCATCACCATTTCGTCGTCGACGGCGAGAACCGGGTGATCGACATTCCCGCCGACGAGATCGATGTCGCGAGCCTGCCGGTGCCGCCCGCAGGCTACGAGATCGCGCGGGTCGACGTCGTGGTGCGGCTGCGCAAGATCGATAGCTGATCGCCGCTCCGCCGGGTGCGATCGTCGAGCTCAAGCTGCTCGACGTCTCGCTCGCCGATGCGCCGTCCCGCACCGTCGCCGAGACCCACGTCTCCGGCCGGCGTATCCCGGCGCGCCGGATGTGATGGCGCAGGAGCGCGGCTTCCTCGACGGGCTCGGCCGGGTGGTGATGACGCTGGCGCGGCCGTAACCGCCGCTCAGTCGACCTTCTCGTTGGGATAGACGCCCCAGAGGCGCTCCTGACGGATGAAGCCACGAATATCGGCGACGCTGATGCGACACCATGCGTCTACGCAGGACGAGACGCTGGCGACGACGCCGGGCTGCAGCTTCGCGACAACCACAGCCTCTTCCTTCGCGGCATTGCGCATCGGGATCGTCTCGTCCTTCTTCTTCGACCAAGGCGTGACGAGTGCCGTCCTGCGCCCGGACAGCAGGCTGTTCAGCACCCAGCCCTCGGTGCCGTCTGCATCGCGAACCCGGCGCCAGATCTCGAATTCCGCGGTGACCTCCATCGGCAGGCCGGCCCGCTGATAGACCCAGCGCGTGCGGTGTTCCTTCGAAGGGCCTTCGCGCAGGTTCACGCGGTCCGTCTTCAGGCTGACATAGCGCGGCACCGGCAACCCGGTGACCGACCCGGTCTGCATGTCCTGTGCGGACGCCATCGCGGGCAAGCCGATGAGGGCCAGCGCCGCCAGGGCCGGGCAGCACATAGACGAGACCTTCATGGCGTCACTCTCCTTCGTATCCGCTCACCCCCGGCAAACGGGCAAGTTGTCATCTGCCGCGCCGCCGCCTAGACACGCATATGGTGCCGCGCAACAATTCCCATTCTTGGACCGCCAGGGTTAATGGCGGGTTGAGGATATCAGGCCGATGCGGCCAATGACGGAGGGGTGACCACCATGTCGAAGAAGAAGCCCTTGGTGGTTGTGACGCGCAAACTGCCCGCCGTGGTCGAAACCCGGATGCGCGAATTGTTCGACGCCCAGCTCAATATCGACGACAAGCCGATGTCGCAGGCCGCGCTGGTCGAGGCGGTGAAGACCGCCGACGTGCTGGTCCCCACCGTGACCGACAAGATCGACGCCGCCGTGATCGCGCAGGCCGGCGACCAGTTGCGGCTGATCGCCAATTTCGGCAACGGCGTCGACAATATCGACGTCGCCAGCGCGGTGCAGCGCGGCATCACCGTGACCAACACGCCGGGCGTGCTCACCGACGATACCGCCGACATGACGATCGCACTGATCCTCGCCGTCGCCCGCCGCATTGCCGAGGGCGCCCGCGTCATCCCCGACGACGACTGGGCCGGCTGGTCGCCGACCTGGATGCTCGGCCGCCGCATCACCGGCAAGCGCCTCGGCATCGTCGGCATGGGCCGCATCGGCCAGGCGCTTGCGAAGCGCGCCGCCGCCTTCGGCCTGTCGATCCACTACCATAACCGGCGCCGGGTCGATCCACGCGTCGAGGAACAGCTCGACGCGACCTATTGGGATTCGCTCGACCAGATGCTGGCGCGGATGGACATCGTCTCGATCAACTGCCCGCATACCCCGGCGACCTATCACCTGCTCTCGGCGCGCCGGCTCAAGCTGATGAAGCCGGACGCGATCCTGGTGAACACCGCGCGTGGCGAGGTCGTTGACGAGACGGCGCTGGCCCGCATGCTGGAAGCCGGCGAGCTCGCCGGGGCCGGCCTCGACGTGTTCGAGAGCGAGCCGGCGGTCAATCCGCGCCTGCTCAAGCTCGCCCGCCAGCACAAGGTCGTGGTGCTCCCGCATATGGGCTCGGCCACGCATGAAGGCCGCGCCGACATGGGCGAGAAGGTAATCGTCAACATCAAGACCTTCATGGACGGCCACAAGCCGCCGGACCGCGTGCTGCCGAGCATGCTCTGAGAGCAGGTTTCAGGCGGCGCGCAGACCCGCAAGGCGCGCCGCTTCAGCCGGCCATTCCCTGAAATCGTCGATAACGCCCGCCGCGCCGGCCGCCAGCAGGCGCTCGCGCATGCGCGCCTTGTCATGGGCGACGCCGGTGAATCCGACGACCTGCATGCCTGCCGCTTTCGCTGCCAGCACGCCCGGCACCGAATCCTCCAGCACGAGGCAGCGCCCGGCCTCGGCCCCCATCTGCGCCGCCGCGAACAGGAAGACGTCCGGCGACGGCTTGCCCCGTGCGACCTGGGAGGCCGAGAAGACATGCGGATCGAACAGGTCGATCAGGCCGGCAAGGCCCAGATTCCGGCGCAAAGGCTCGAGCACGGTCGAGGAGGCGACGCAGCGACGCCCCGCCATCGCCAGCAAAGCCTCCCGGACACCCGGAAGCGCGCGTAATTCGGTCTCCAGCCGCAAGGCTACGGCATCCTCGATGCGCGTTTCGAAATCGACGGGGAGAGGCTTACCCAGTGCCGACTCGATGATCTTGATGCCATCGGCCCAGGGAATGCCGACGAGCTGCTCGACATAATGATCGAGCGTCCAGTGGCCGAGCCCGACCTCATGGCACATGGCGAGGCTGACCTCGCCATAGAGCGTCTCGGTATCGATCAGCGTGCCGTCGCAATCGTAGATGACGAGGTCGAACGACATGCCGGCGCTCCGTCGGCCGCTCAGCGGGCCTGGAGCGTGTCGAACTGGCCGGTCTTGCGGAAACGCCAGAGATAGGAGGAGATCACCGCCTCGGACGAGGTCGGCGCCAGCCCGAGCCCGGCGAAATCGCGGCCCTCGGCCTTGGCCTCCGGCGAGACGACGTTGTCGCTTTCGAGCAGCGTGACCTGATCGCGCGTCATGACCAGTTCGTCCGGGATCAGGCCCAGCGTCAGGGAATCGACGACCTGAAGCACGCTGCCCATGATCCGCGCCAGCGCGAACGGCAGCGGCGCGAGCAGGCGCTTGCGGCCGGTCACCTTGCAGACTTCCTCGACGATCTCGCGCAGGCTCTGTACTTCCGGCCCGCCAAGCTCGTAGACGCGACCGCCCTGAACCGTGCCCTCCACGGCGCGGGCGACGATCTCGGCGACATCGCCGACAAAGGCCGGCTGGAACTTGGTCGCGCCATCGCCAACCAGCGGCACCACCGGCAACATCCGGGCCAGCGAAGCGAAACGGTTGAAGAAGGTGTCCTCAGGCCCGAACATCACGGACGGCTGCAGCACGACCGCGCCCGGCACGGAAGCGAACATCGCGGCCTCGCCCTCGGCCTTGGACCGGGCATAGGTCGAAGCCGATTCGGCGGAGGCGCCGAGCGCTGAAACATGGACCAGCCGTGCGATGCCGGCCGCGGCGCATGCCTGGGCGATGGCGCGCGCGCCGTTCGCCTGCACGGCGGCGAAGCTCTGGCGGCCCTGCTCCTGCATGATGCCGACGAGATTGACCACGGCGTCAGCGCCCTTCACGGCAGCGGCGACCGAAGCGGGGTAACGCAGATTGGCCTGCACCGCATGGATCTGGCCGACGGTGCCGATCGGCTGCAGGAAATTGGCGAGATCCGGCCGGCGCACGGCGACGCGCACCCGATAGCCGCGCTTGACGAGCGCACGCACGACATGGCGGCCGACGAAACCGGAGCCGCCGAAGACCGTGACGAGTTGCTGGGCCGGGGCCTGGGAAGCCATCGCGAAAGCTCCGTTTAGAATGCTTCTGCCCTCCTAGATCATGTTCCGCCAAAGTGGAAATGCCTTTTGCGGCCGGCCGCTCCGATATCCCGACGCTGCGGCGTTCCGCCCTATCGGCGACACGGCATTCAGCCCCGTTCGACGCGATCAGCCGCTTTTGAGCCGAAACGACCCGAAATCCGCCAAGCCCGCAAAAGCGCTTTCCACAGGGCTGCGAAAACAAATTCATTTCGCCGCGACAGGGCCGTTGACAGGACGACTCGGCCCCCGTAAACGAACCGCCGTTGCCCAGGTGGCGGAATTGGTAGACGCACCAGCTTCAGGTGCTGGCGCCTGCAAGGGCGTGGAGGTTCGAGTCCTCTCCTGGGCACCACTCTTTTTCCTCAACAGGAGAAAGAGTTAAACGTTGATAAGGGTTTGGCTGATATCCGCTTTCACACTGCGGTTTCACACCATGGCTCTTTCAATGCCTCGTCCCTTCGCTACCAAGTCGGGATCGTTCTATCTCAACGTGAAGGTGCCAAAGGCGCTCCGCGCCACCGCGCGGGGCCGTTCGGTCACCCTCCCCGTCGCCGACCGGCATGCAACCGTGACGATCACGGACAAGGTGTTCCTGTCGCTACGGACGAAGGATCCCGAGACAGCCAAGGCGCGGTTTCGGAGTGCAGCTTTCGCGCTGAACCACTTCTTCGATGCTCTGGCGCGAGGCCCCGCGCCATTGACGCGCACCCAGCGGACGGCACTCGCCGCAGACATCTATCGCCAAGCTGCACGGGATCTCGATACCGACGACACCTTCCTCGACGCCATCGAGACCACGACAACTGAATTCGACGCTGGTGTCGCGCATTACCTCGCCCGGAAGCCGAACGACGCAGCTACTGACGACGAGACGAGCTACGACGAGAAACCCTTCGACGAGAAAACGGCAGAGCTTTTGGCGGCGATCGACATGTACGATCCGAAAGCGCTCGCTGCCTGGGCTGTGAAATACGAGACCGATCCGGCCAAGCGCGCGGCCGCTCTCGAGCAGCTCTACGGCGCGCTCGTCGACGACGAGATTGCCCGCAAGCAGGTTCTTGTCGACGATGCGTCCCGCAGCATGACCCTTGAGGTGATGGATCAGGTCGCGGACGCCTTCGGCGAGATGGCCGTTCGCCGGCTGACGAGCCTCGATTTCACCGATCCCTTCGGAGCCGGGCTGCCGACCTGGAACGGGCCGAAGCAGCCAGCGCAACTTTCGCCGACGAATTCGCGTGGCGTGCTGACCGTGCTGAGTCTGTTCGAAAAATGGAAGGAAGCCCACGCGAAGACGAGATCCGCATCGACGCTACGTCGGTACGGCTCCTCTATCGATGCGCTGTCCGCCTTCTGGGGTCAGAAAGATGTGCGGCTGCTAGCGCACGAAGATGTCTGGGCCTGGGCTATCGAGCGTCAAAAAACGATCCCCGCCGCGACGATCAACAAGAACGATCTGGTCGCGGTCTCGTCGTTGCTGGGTTGGGCGACGACCTACCCGGCGGGCCGTCTCCTAGCTTCCAATCCCGCCAAGGGCGTCAAGCTCGAAGAAGAAAAGCGGACTACCAAGCGGGAAAAAGCCTTCCGGGATAGCGAAATCGCGGCGATCCTGCTTGCGGCACGCCATGCGCGACCCAATCCAAAGATGCCCCGTGCCGCGGCATCCCGACGCTGGGGCGCCTGGCTCTGCGCCTACACCGGCTGCCGGATTCAGGAGGTCTGCTGGGTCAAAAAGGAGGATATCCAGCAGGAGGGAGGCATCTGGCTGATCAACTTCCCGCGGACCAAGGTCGACATCGCGCGGCGCGTGCCGCTGCACGCGGCCCTCATCGACGAGGGAATTCTCGACTTCCATGCCAAGGCCCCGTCGGGCTTCCTATTCTGCGGCGACGTTGAGCAAAAGGCCGGGGCAACGCGAACACAGCAGGAGCAACGCGCGAGCGAGCTGTCCGAATGGATTCGAGAACAGGTTCCCCTCGATCCGGACCTCAGCCCTAACCACGGCTGGCGGCATACCTTCGTCACGCGCGCCGACGAGGCCGGCATCGCGAAACGCTCCAGCACCGCGATCACAGGTCACAACACGAAGAAGGATGCCAGCGACGGCTATTATGCACCGAGCCCGAAGGCCCTGAAAAAGGTGATCGACCGCTATCCCCGTTACGATCTTACGGTGAAGCCGCACGCGGCAGCCGTGCCCGCGCCTGACAAGATCGATAACGGAGAAGCCTAGTGCCACCCAGGCCCCGCAGAGTGCAGGCGGACCTGCGATGATGCCTCGATGCTCGCGGGGACGCCGATGATCGGGTGCGCTTACACGGGCGGCTGCATCCGCCCCCCATACCCTTGCCCCCTGGACTTCCAGCTGGCTGTAATCCGGCTCTTCCGGTTCAGGACGTGGTTGTGGACGATGATCTCGGCGATCCGGACGAGCCGGTCGGCATCGAGGCTCTTCGGACGGAAGAAGTAGAACTCCTGCGCCTCGCTGGCACGCACCATCTCGCCGAATCCGTACGCGGTTGCGCGCATCATCTCCTGAGGCGCGATCCCGAGCAGGTCGCAGTGTGCTCGACCGGCCTCGCTCTTGAGCCAGGGATTGAGCGCGGCGTTGCGCATGCGATGGTGCAGGCGCTTGTCGAACTCACGAACCGCGAGATCGGCGGGCAACCGGACCGCCAGGCAGCGCTCGGCGAGCATGACGGGCGAGCCGGCGAGCGGCTTGCCCTTCGGCAGGATGTGCTGCGCCATCCAATTGTCATAGCCCAGATCGCAGCACGGATAGCCGTCGGCGCTGGCGGTGAGCGCGCCATAGCGGTCGGCGTTGAGCTCGCGGAAGCGATCGCGCAGGTTGACCTGTGCGGTGACAGAGACCTTGTGCACCGCCATCTTCAGTCGGCGAGCAAGGCCGAGCAGCCCGGTCGCGATGATCGGCATCCTGTGGTCTTCACCGCAGCCGGCGGCGTAGATGAACACGAGCTTGCCCGGCTGGTAGGCCGTGCGAAAGCGCTCATTGGTGAAGGCGGCGTCGGCCAGAGGCAGCAGAGCCTTGCCGCCGACCCGCGGCCAGCGCGTCGGATACCAGTGCGTCACGGCTCCGGCCGAGCCGTCAGGGAGGAGCGCGCTGCCGATCGGGCGGCCTGAGCGGGTGATGCATGTGGCGTTGGTCGTCATGGTCTTGCTCTCTTTCGTGTCGGGTTCCCCGGGGGCATTCCCGTTCCTAACCCTCACTCCAGATGCTCCTTCCGCTTCACCGTCCATTGGAGGAACCCGATCGACCTCCTCGCGCCTTCCATCCCGGCCAGTCGAAGCGGCGCGGACCTGCGGGCGTCGCCCGCGACGAGAAGCCGATGCCAAGCCTCCGCCAGCGAATCCCGTCGCAATAGACTGCGTTGAAGGGTAGCTTTGTACCGCGATTCAGGCGGCCTTTCGGTCCGAAAGGCGGACGAACGTCGATCGCGGATATAGTACGCAGGAGAACAGATGGCTGAAGGAAGCGAAAACCTGATCGGCTTGGTTGCCGATATCGTTTCGGCTTACGTTTCGAACAACAGTGTACCGGCGGCCGATCTAGCAAGCCTGATCGCCACCACGCATGCGGCGATTTCCAGCCTAGGTTCCGAGTCGGCGCCCGTGGTCGAGGAGAAGCTGGCGCCTGCGGTCTCGGTGAGGAAGTCGATTACCCCCGACTTTCTCATCTGCCTCGAGGACGGAAAGAAGTTCAAGTCGCTGAAACGCCACCTGCGCACCGCCTACGACATGACACCGGACGAATATCGCGCACGTTGGGGTCTGCCACCTGACTATCCCATGGTCGCTCCGGCCTACGCCGAAGCCCGTTCGACACTGGCCAAGAAGATGGGCCTGGGCCAGCAGCGGCGGAAGGCTCCGGCTCGCAGCAGGCCTGCCAAGGCGAGCTAGTCGCCGAAATTCTAGCTAAAACTGGAGAATCTGATGACCAAGAACGAACTGATCGCCGCGGTTGCCGGCGATGTAACCAAGTCCAAAGCCGACGTCTCGGCTGTTCTGGCCTCGCTTGCCGGCGTTGTTGCGAAAACGCTGAAATCGGGCGGGGATGTGACGCTCAGCGGCGTCGGCAAGCTGTCATCCGCCAAGCGCGATGCCCGTCAGGCGCGTAATCCTTCGACTGGCGCCATGATCGATGTTCCTGCCAAGACGGTGGTGAAATTCAAGGTCGCCAAGGACCTCGCTGACTCGGTCGCTTGAGGCAGAGGGACTCAAATGATCGTCGGCGCGGTATGGCCTGACAGCAAGTTGTCCCGCGCCGCGACGGTTCATCCGATAAGAGAGATTGCGCGAAACGGCCCGGAAAGCGGGTAAGCCTGCCCTCCGTGCAAGTCGGCTGGTAATCCGGCGAAGGCCGTTGCTACCGTTGGGTCTCGCGGGCATCTCTTTCTCACCTCACTTCCGGGCTTCTTGTCCCCTCGGCGCTGGCTGCATGAACCCGATCGGCCTCCTCGCGCCCTCCCTGCCGCCGAGCAGCACCTGCTCGGCGCCTCGGACATCGTCGGCAACGAGATGCCGCCGCCCGGCCTCACAGGCGAAACCCATGGCGATGTCCCAGAGCCGCGACAGAGCGCGCGGGTTATGGCCTCTGGTGGATCGGAAAAGCTCCGCGCCGGGCTCGACGAAGCTACCTCCGACGCGCAGATTCGCCTCGTGGAAGATGCTCTTCTGGATGGCGAGCATCTCGGCATCCCTGATCGCAACCGTGAACACGATCAGCCGGTCGACGATGCTTTCCGGCAGCGGATCGAGGCTATTGGCGGTAGCGAACCAGAAGATATGGTCGGCCCGGATCGGCAGATCCACGAACTCGTCGACGAAGTGGGCGGCGTTCTCCCGCTCGAGGAGGCTGTGCAGGACATTCTCCGGGGTTTCGCGCGGATTGATCGGGGAGGCCTTCTCAATCTCATCGATGACGATGAGGGGCGAGGCATGGCTGCCTTCGATCAGGAGTTTTGCGACCTTGCCAGGGCCAGATGCCTTCCAGACCGGCGTCAGCCCGGAGAAGGCCGAACCGCGATCCGTCATCAGATTCATCGCGATGACTTCGCTGGGCACACCCAATGCCTCGGCGAGCTTGCGAGCATAGAAGGTCTTGCCCGTTCCCGGCGGCCCGACCACCACGGCGGGATCGAGCCGCAGTGGCGTCCCGGTCGCGGCACTGAGCCCCGCGGCCCGGACGATCCAGGCGGTGACCTCGCTGAACTGCGGGCAGATCATATCCAGGCTGGCTAGACGCGCGATCAGGGCATCGTCGGCGATGACGAGCTTGCGCCAGGGCCCACGCTCGTCGGCAAGCATCCTGGTCCAGAGCCGGACCTGACGGGCCTGACTGGCATCCTCGTCATTGCTGGCCTCGGCGGGGTCTCCGACGAAGCCATCGCTATGGCGGAGCCGACGAGCCAGTCGCTCGGCATCGTAGATTTCGATCGCGGGACCGGCGGTCCGATCCGCGTCGTCAGCGCCGATTTCGGCGGCTTCTTCAGGATCCTCGACCGTGCGCGCGCCCTCGGGGCGCTGGTCCCGCAGGTGACCAAGCAGGACCTGAAGGTTGAGCATGCGCCGATGCTCGAAGAGTTCGGCGGCGGGAGACGGACTGCTTGTCATCACCGGCCTCAAAGTTCGACGCCGCCGAGAACGGTCACGAAGCGCCCGCTCTGCTTGGCGATGCGGCGTCCGACCCCAAGCGCGATCTCGACCGCGGCACGCATCGGATCGGGATCGTCCGCACGTTCGGAGATGAGCCGCTCGACCTCCATCTTCACGATGAGGTCATCGGAACTGCGGGCCGGCCAAATCCCGATCCGGGCGAGATGGGCATAGGAGAGCATGAGAGCGCCGCGCCGAGCACCATACCAGAATGGAGATGACGGCTCGGCCTGCGACCAGGTTTCGATCGCGGCGAAGAGCTGTCTGACCTCGTCGAGCAGGATGGCAAGGTCGGGTGGCTTGTTGAACCAGTCCTCCAGCGCCAGCCCGTGTTCGAGCTGATAAACATTCGGCGAGTTGCTATCGTCGTTGATCGCTTGTGGCAGGACGGCGCCGCTGAAGCGTCGGGAGGCCTCCTCCATCCCGGGCGGAATCCCCGCACCGATCACGAGGCGCGGATGGCTGTCGGCGAAAGGCCGCCGCAGCGCGCGCTCCATCAGCTTCGGTTCGTGAACGCCAGCACCGGAGCGATATTGCGCGCCGCGTTCCTTCGCGAGCATGGCCTTGGCGAAGTGATCTTCGAACGAGCCCGCTGGCACCAGCAGCATCGCGATCTCGCCGGCATGGGACAGGAGCGCGAGCGCATTGCCGATGTCGACCATGTACTCCAGCGCCGAGGGATCGGCGTCGGCGAGGGTCAGGAAGCGCTGATATTCCTGGGCGTGAACCAGAGCCCGCTCGCGCAGGTCGAGAAGCGGCGGTAGCCTTTCGAGAACAGCAGCATGGCGCTCGAGTTCGTCCGGCATCGCCGGCAGGAGCGCGTCGAGGGCGGCGAGATCGTCGATGACGGGTGCGGTCTCGGTCGTGAAGACGAGGTCGCGCAGGGAGGATGCGGCATGTTCGGTCATGGTCTTGAACCTGTTGTCCTGAGGGGTCGGCCTACCCGCCCTTTCGCCTCCCCGCCCTCGCCATGACGAAAGGCGCGCCACCCAGGCGCGCCTTCCCATTCTTTCCAGCTGAGCTGTCGGCGTGGGTGTCAGCCGTGCTCGTCCACGTTCAGGAACCGCGAGCTCTGCCCGGCGACCGTCTCGCCCTGGCCGAAGGCGATTTCCCAGAGCGCGCAGAGATGGTCCGGATCGGCATCGCGAGCGCGGACGAGATCGCGCGCGGCGATCTTCGCGGAGACGTCGTCGTCGTAGCGTCCCGGCCAGAGCGCGACGCGGGTCAGCCGGGCGTAGGCCAGGATCAGCCCGCCTTCGACCGCATCGGCAGTCACAGCGTCCGGCTCGGCGATGCCGCGCAGATTGTCGACCAGCGCCAGCACCTTCTGGGCGCCGCCGAACAGGCCGGCGAGATCAGGCGCGGCATCGAAGTAGGCCTTCAGGCTGTCGGCCTGCTCCAGCGAATGGGTGCTCGGAGCGCCGGACGCGGCCGCCTCCGGCTTCGGCCGCAGCGCGCCAACGCGCCGCGCCATCGTCTCGATCATCTCGCTGATCGCCTCAGCGCCTTCCGGCAGCGTCAGAGCCGCGGAACGCTTCGGGAGATATCCGACCGCGCGGCGCGTGAGCGCGATGTCTTCGCCATCGCCGTGCCGGCGCGCGTGGCGCAGCAGGTTGCGGCCGAACTGCTCGCGCGCCCACGCGTCGTCCTCCGAACGCGCCGGCAACAGAAGCAGCGCGAGGTTCGAGGCGTTGGTCATGATCGTCAGCGCGTTGGCGACATCGATCCAGCGCTCGACCTGGTCTTTCTCGCGAGCGAGCAGCCCGATCAGGCGGCGAACCTGCTCGGTATGGACTTGGCCCCGACCGCGGAGCTCCAGGAGACCTGGCAGCTGGCGGCGGAAGATGGCGAGGCTTTCAGCCTGGCTCGGCGCCACGGGGACAAGGCGTTCCAGGGCGGCGAGGTCGTCGACGACCTGATACACGGTCGGGTCGAGAGCGATGGTGCTGAGCAGCTCGTCGCGGCGGGTGGTGATCTTCATGGTGTTTCCTTCGAGTCCTGAGGGGTGACGGTCTCGTTCCGTCGAATTCCTCCTCCCTCCCGCTGATCCGCCGCTTGGCGGCCCCAAGACTCGAAAGGGCAGCGCCCGTGAAGGCGCTGCCCTGGCTCTACTGGATCGGAGCGACTGTCAGGCGCTCCGGCCTTACTCGGTCGCGAATAGCGTAGCGATGCGCACCCCGAGCCCGACTGCGAGGAGGCTCACCTCGTCGAGGTGAGCCTGAGCGGTCGCCCTCTCGACAGCGGTAAGCCGGGACGCGACGATACCAGTTCGGCCGGCGAGGTCGTCGATGGTCAGGCTGCGCTCCTCACGCAGCCGTCGCAGATTGCGCGCGAGCAGCTCTTTGGTCGAAAGTGGAGTCGGTGGATTCATGAGGGGTTCCCTTTCCGTTGGATCGGGACCTCCGCTCTTCTGATAATTCGCGGATGCAGGGTTGCCGCCCAGGCGTGCGGGCATGACAAAGGCAGCGCCATGAAGGCGCTGCCCTGTGGTGATCATCCCGATTGCCCGTCTCTCAGACGAGCTCGCTCCAGTCGAAGACGAGCCGGTCGCGGGAGTCCGGCGGCAGCGACTTCACCCAGGCGGCGTCGGCGGTGATGTGCCGGACGGCGGCCTGCATGTGGACGGGATCGCCGATCTCGCCGCGCAGGTTGATCAGCGTGACGACCTCCTTCTTGATCGCCAGCGCCGACCTGTTGTGGACCGGCCAGATCATGGCCTGCGCCGCCGCCAGGAAGCCGGCGATCCGCGCGCCCTCCGCCGCGACCATCAGATCGCTGGCATTCTCCGGTCCCCGTTGCGCTAGCGTGACCAGCCGGTCGCAGGTCTCGAACATCTTGCGTGCTCGCTGCAGCAGATGTTCGAGATCGGGCGCGGCCTTGGCAAAGCCGACCCAGTTGCCGCTCTGCGTGTGGGCGAAGGCTGGCGGTCCGCCCCGCAGCGGCAGGCCGGCGACGAGGTCGAAGCGCGCGAGCGGCCAAGCCGCGAGCCCACGGCTGTCGCCCTGCGGCGTGGTGGGGCCCAGTGGCAGCATCAGCTCGGGTACCGCGAAGGCGGCGCGCTTCCAGCGCAGCCGCCGGGCATGCATCGCACCCATTGACGAGACGTAATCCTTCTCGTGACGATGATGCCGGGCCCCGGTCTGCTCGGCGAGCGTGAGCTTCGCCTCGGCCTGGTCGAGATCGTCGGCCGGCCAGGTCGCGACCAGCGCGACGAGGCTGAGGGCCATGATCTGTAAGCCGGCGCAGGCGCGCTCGCCCTGGTCGTCACCCGGCTCCCGCGCGAGGCTGAGCCTAAACTCCTCGTTCTGGAGGGCCTTGGCGTTGCGCGCCGCCGCCTTCAGGTCGATCGGCTGGCGGCGGAAGGCCACGAGCTCATCGAGGCTGGGATCGTCGCTCGCGATCACACGCGTTACGAGCGCGATCGGATCGCGGAGCGCGGTGTCGTTCGGCTCATCCACCGGCCCACCGGTGTGCGGGGCGAGCGAGCGTCCGCCACCCTGATGTTTCTTGGTCATGTCGGGACCTTTCATTGGGGTTACGACCATCTGGTCGCGTTTCCCCTCCGGTCCTGGAATCGAAAGAGGCGTCCGATCAGGACGCCTCCGTCATCTCCTGTGCTGGTCGTGCCGTCGCTCAGACGATCGGGATCCAGTCCGGCTTGAGCTCGAGCGTCGCCCCGAACCGGAAGCTCTTGGCGATCCAGTTCGCCTGCGAGACGACATGACGGATCGCCGCGTCAGCCAATGTCGGGGGCGATTGCGAGATCATCTGGCAGGAACGCGGTGGTCCGCCGGTCACGCCGCCATCGCGCCAGGGTTTCGGCAGCATTCTGATCGATCGCAGCATTCCCTACGATCTAGGCGGCCGCAGCGACTTGTCCTTCGAGCCCGAGGGCATCACGGCGAAGCTCTGCATCCCCGCCAAATTCGTCCGCTGGACCGAGGATGCCGCGTCTCCCGAGGAGGCCCCCGTGCCAGTCAGGGGCAAGCCCGGCCGGCCACTGGAAGGCAGGCGCGTGCTGCTGGTCGAGGACCAGTTCATTATCGCGATGGATTGCGAGGACATGCTGATGACCCTCGGAGCGAGCCAGGTCGAAGTCTGCGCGACCGTTTCCGAGGCCTTGTCGTTTCTGAGCCGAACGGCCCCCGATCTTGCGATCCTCGATGTCAATCTCGGCTCCGAAACCTCCGAGCCGATCGGCAACCGGCTGCGCGAGATCGGCGTACCGTTCCTGTTCGCGACCGGTTATGACGACCTCGCGATCCTGGGCGTCTCCGGGGCGGCGACGTTGCGCAAGCCCTACAATCTCGTTTCGCTCGAGGCGGCACTCCGCAGGCTTCCGGGTGCCGCGTAGCTCATCAGCATCCGGCGCGGGTTCAGGCCGCTTCGGATGCCGGAGGTGCCAGACCGGCCAGGGAGAGCTCCATGACAGCGTGCGTGCCGCGCCCATTCGTGTCCGCGTAGCGCAATTCGGTAGCCAGGCTCTTGGCCATCGCTCGGACGATCTTGCTGCCGAGGCCGGTTCCCCTGATCGTGCCGGTTCCCGTCCAGCCGATGCCGTCATCGGCAACCTCGAGCGTGACCCTGTCGCTCTCGCAGGAGAGGCTGACCCGAACCTCGCCGATGCCGTCGGGATAAGCATATTTCAGCGCGTTGGTGACGAGTTCTGTCGCGATCAAACCGATCGAGATCGCCTTGTCGGTTTTCGCCGGCACGGGCGCCGGCACGGTCTCGAAGCGGATCGCCGGCATCTGGCCGGAGCCCGACAGCGATTGCGCGAATTCCTCCAGCAGGGAGCGAAGATAGCCGGCGAGATCGACGGCGCGGACATCATCCGAGGTGTAGAGGCTGCGATGCAGATTGCCGATCGCGGTGATGCGCGCCTGCGTTTCGGCCAGCGCCGCCTTGGCGCCGGGGTCCTCGACCGAATTGGCCTGCATCCGGACGAGCGAGCCGACCAGCGACAGACTGTTGGCCACCCGGTGATTGACCTCGGCCAGCAGCGTCACGGCCCGGTCACGCGCGGCCCGTACTTCCTGCTCGGCCTGCTCGCGGGCTCTGGTCAAGCGCGTCTTGACTACGGCGTGCTCCAGAGCTGCCCTCAGCAGGATCTCGAAATCCTCACCGACCGTCTTGACGACATAGTCCATGGCGCCGGCCTTGAGCGCGGTCACCGCGATCGACAGCTCCGAGGAAGCCGTAACGTAAATGACGGCGGGAGCGGCTGCATCGGCGGAAAGCGTCGACAGGACATCGAGACCGGACGACGTCCCGAGATCATGGTCGAGGATGATGACGTCGATCCCGCCGGCTTCTGCGCGCGCGAGCCCCGCATCGGCGGTTTCGACATGCTCCACGACATAGTTGTGGCGCGCGAGCATGCGCTGCACGAGGCGCCCGAGCGTGGCGTCGTCGTCGATATAGAGGACGTTGATCGGCCGGTTCGGCATCAGCGGCGGCCACGCAAGCCGGTCATGGCGTTTCCGGAACCTGGATGACGGAGAAGAATAGCCCGAGCTGGCGGATCGCGTTGGCGAAGCCGTCGTAATCCACGGGCTTGGTGATGTAGACATTGGCGCCGAGATCGTAGCAACGCTGGATCTCGCGGCTGTGCGTCATAAGAGTGCGCGCAGCGCGCGCACTTGATGCGTTGGACCCAGAAAGCATGCAGGAGCGTCTCGTTCCGTCCGTCGGCGTCGACAGCCCGGTAAAAGGGGCTCATCTCGGCGCCGACCGTTGCAAGGAGATTGTTGAGATGCGGACGCAGGTCCGGCAGGCTCATCAGCCTTCCCTGGAAATCGGATATAGCCGCGGCCACTGGCTCCACGTCTACGCCATTTACATTCGCGCCTAGGCGCGCGGATTCCAACAGCATTACGCCGCCGCCCATGAAGGGGTCCAAAACGGTAAGGCCTTCGCATGAAGCGTCGCCGTAATACGATTTCCAGAAGTTCCCGTCATGTGACGTCGTCGCACCGACCAGTAGGGATCTCGCGGTGACGGCAAGCCTGCGCGCGAACCACTTGTGGGCTTGGTAGGCGTCGCGCGGGCGCACGCTTTCGCGCTTCGCGATGCGTGCGATCTCGCCGACCGGAAGGATACCAGCGTCGAGCAGCGAAATCCGCGGAAGGGACGCATCCGTCATCGGAACTTCATCTCGCACGCGCCCAGACCCGGAATTGAAGCTGCCACCGACCTCAGCAAGTATCCATCCGCGTAGTGCTTCACGAGCCGCGACTTCCGGAGCACGTCCGGATCCCGCGGCAGGTGGTCGACGAGGCGTCTCGACATGATGACGATCAGCTTCGCTTTCGCGCGCGAGGCAATGACGTTGAAGCGGTTCAGGCTGTAGAGGAACTCCTCTTCCGCTGCGATCTGGTCCCGATCGCCTAGCCCGAAGCTCGCGATCATCACTGTCTTCTCTTGGCCCTGGAACCGCTCCACGGTATCCACCGTCGCCATCATGGCGGCGCGCTCCGCGGTGTCGGTCAGAAAGCCATTGATCTGTTCGACGACGGCGGCTTGCTGGGCCCGGTGCGGCGTCACGATACCGATCCCGTCGTTGAAGAATTCAACGCCGGACAGGGGTACGACGCCGGTCGACGGCAGAAGTCGCCCGTACAGGGCGCGAACGAGGCCCGCCACGAGATTGGCCTCGTGCTCGTTTCGCTGGCTCGAAAACTCGTCCGGGTGGATCAGCGCCGTTAGTGGCTCCTCGGGGTCGAGGAGGGTGGCAAGATGTCCGTGCCAGTCGAGATGGGCCGGCCAGTCCTGGGGCTTCGCGGCGGGTAAGGGCACTGCAAGGCGCATGCGAAGCCCGGCATTCACCGACATCAGTTCCTCGCCGTAGCCGGCTTGGCGCACGAATTCGACGATCTCCCTGTTCGACCTATAGCTCCTGTCGAGCATGACGGGCGCGATGCCTTGAGCGCCGGTCTCTCCCTTCCTATAATTTCGGAAGAAGTCGTATACCGAGCCGACGAGATGCTCCGCCCCATCGGGAGGCGCGACTGGCTGGATGGGTGGCATCTGGAGGTCGTCGCCGACGACGGTCAGGGCTGCTCCCTCTGCCAGGGTCGTGAAGGCCACCACGGCATGAGAGACAGACAGCTGGGAAGCCTCGTCGATGAGCATGAAGTCGAAGAGGGGCCGCAACGCGAGGTCGTCGTCGGGGATCAACTTGACGAGCTGCTGGGCGGTGCCGGCGACGATGATGTTCTGGTCTGCTGCGTCCAGAGAAGCAACCAGATCCCTCTGGTCTGCCTTGCGATCCGTCACAACGACGTGGCCCCGCAACTCGCTGTCGATGCTGTCCTGGTCTCCAAATCCGGATGAGAGCCGGGCGACGCGCACGTCGTCAACCCAACCTAGATCATGCAGCAGGGCTGGGATCTTCTTGGCAAACCGAAGGTCCGCACGAGACCTCGGATCGAAGGCGCTCCCATCCTGGAGATCGCCAAGCGCGTGCGCAGTTATGAACGGGGCCGTGACGCCATACTCAGCCTCGATCAGAAAATGGTCGGGTTCGCAGGCGTCCAGATGATCGGCGAGCAGAATTTTCCCGAACGCCAATTCCTCTCCCGGGTGATGCTGTGTCAGCTCGCCATGGATCACCCGGCCTACAAAAGCCTCGGACAATTCGGCGAACTTCTCTCGTTCGAATTTTCGCCCTTGTTTGGTGAGGAGCGCCAGCCCAGGGCGCATCACATCCTTAGTCGGGATACCGAGATTTTCCCGGATGCGATCATTCGCGTAAAGGTCGAGCCGCAGTCGCCGCCGGCACTCGCCGCGGAGGTATTTCGATATCGTCCGTTTGGTAAGAGCGTACACGGCAGGTCCCCCGATCCAGTCACCTTATGCACATCCGCACCAGGGGGTGATTGCTCGCTTCCCTGGTGCGGAACCTGAGTTGCCGAGTGCATAGGTTCAGGATTGGAAATGCCTTGGGCGGGAGGGCGTTTGCGGAAGTCGAAGCTCAAAAAAGGGGAACTTCGCCTCTCATTTCATCACAATAAGTGTCGATCGCCGCTCACGAGCAGCCGGTCGTGCTCCCGCAGGTGTTGCACTTCAGGCAGGTGCCGTTGCGGACCAGCGTGAAGTTGCCGCACTCGCCGCACGAGTCGCCGACATAGCCCTTCATGATCGCCTCGGCCCGGCGTTCCGACTGGGTCGGCTGGGTAGCAGGGGCCGCGAAGCCGAGCTTGGCCATTTCCGCTTCGCCATAGGCCTCGGGCTCTTCCTTCAGCGCGGTGGCACCGGCAGTGGCGAGGCCGATGGCGGAGGCCGTCGAACGGGCAACCGCATCGTTCGCCGCGCCGCCGCCCTGGATGGCGAGCAGGTTGATCGGCTTGCCGCGGCGGAAGCCGGTCGAGGCGAGGGGAGTCGTCACCACCGGCGCCGCATCCGGCGCCTTGTCCTGGCCGACGCCGCTGCCCATCACGTCATGGCCAATCTCGCTCGGGTCGACATGGGCGAGGTCGTTGCGGCCGAGATAGGAGATCGCGAGCTCCCGGAAGACGTAGTCGAGGATCGAGGTCGCGTTCTTGATCGACTGGTTGCCGGCGACGAAGCCCGAGGGCTCGAAGCGGGTGAAGGTGAAGGCCTCCACATATTCCTCCAGCGGCACGCCATATTGCAGGCCGAGCGAGACCGCGATGGCGAAGTTGTTCATCATCGCCCGGAAGGCAGCGCCTTCCTTGTGCATGTCGATGAAGATCTCGCCGAGGCGCCCATCCGAATATTCGCCGGTATGGACATAGACCTTGTGGCCGCCGACCGTGGCCTTCTGGATGTAGCCCGTGCGACGATCCGGCATCTTCTCGCGCTCGCGCTTGCGCTCGATGCGCTCGACGATGCGCTCGACGATCTTCTCCGAGATCTGGGTGGCGCGGGCCGCCATCGGCGCCGCGACCAGCGTCTCGACCGCGTCGTCTGCCTCGTCGTCATCATCCGAGATCAGGGCCGAGTTCAGCGGCTGCGAGAGCTTGGAGCCGTCGCGGTAGAGGGCGTTCGCCTTCAGCGCCAGCTTCCAGGAGAGCATATAGGCGCTCTTGCAGTCCTCGACCGTGGCCTCGTTCGGCATGTTGATGGTCTTGGAGATGGCGCCCGAGATGAAGGGCTGCGCCGCCGCCATCATGCGGATATGGCTCTCGACCGAGAGATAGCGCTTGCCGATGCGGCCGCAGGGGTTGGCGCAGTCGAAGACGTTGTAGTGCTCGGCCTTCAGGTGCGGGGCGCCTTCCAGGGTCATCGCGCCGCAGACATGCACGTTGGCGGCCTCGATCTCGGCCTTGCTGAAGCCGAGGAAGGGCAGGAGCTCGAACGACATGTCGTTGAGCTTCTCGGCCGGGACCTTGAGCGTGCCGGTGAGGAAATCCTCGCCCAGCGTCCACTTGTTGAAGACGAACTTGATGTCGAAGGCGCTCTTCAGCCCCTTCTCGACCGCCTCGATCTTCTCGTCGGTGAAGCCCTTGGCGCGCAGCGAGCCGGGATTAATGCCGGGCGCCTGCTTCATCGAGCCATGGCCGACGGCATAGGCCTCGATCTCGGCGATATCCGCCTCGCGGTAGCCGAGCGCGCGCAGCGCATCCGGCACGGCGCGGTTGATGATCTTGAAGTAGCCGCCGCCGGCGAGCTTCTTGAACTTCACCAGCGCGAAGTCGGGCTCGATGCCGGTGGTGTCGCAATCCATGACGAGGCCGATCGTGCCGGTCGGCGCGATCACGGTCGCCTGGGCGTTGCGGTAGCCGTAGCGCTTGCCCTGCTCGAGAGCCTCGTCCCAGACGATGCGCGAGCGCTCCGCCATGGTGACGGCCGAGCCGCCGAGGCGGGCCAGCGTCGCGTGGTCGAGCGGGACCGGGGTGACGCTCAGGCCCTCATAGCCGTCGGCGAGGCCGTGGGCCGCGGTGCGGTGGTTGCGGATGACGCGCAGCATGTGGCTGGCGTTCTTCTTGTATCCCGGGAAGGGGCCGAGCTCGCCGGCCATCTCGGCCGAGGTCGCATAGGCGACGCCGGTCATGATCGCGGTCAGCGCACCGGCGAGAGCGCGGCCCTCGTCGGAGTCGTAGCCGAGGCCCATGGTCATCAGCAGGCCGCCGATATTGGCGTAGCCGAGGCCGAGCGTGCGGTACTCGTAGGAGAGCTCGGCGATCTCGCGGCTCGGGAACTGCGCCATCGTCACCGAGATCTCGAGCACGACGGTCCAGAGCCGGCAGAGATGCTCATAGGCCGCGACGTCGAAGGACTTGGTTTCGGTATCGTAGAACTGCAGCAGGTTGGCCGAGGCCAGGTTGCAGGCGGTGTCGTCGAGGAACATGTACTCGGAGCACGGGTTGGACGCCCGGATCCGGCCGGAAGCCGGGCAGGTGTGCCAGTCGTTCATCGTCGAGTTGAAGTGCAGGCCGGGATCGGCGGAGGCCCAGGCGGCGTAGCCGATCTTCTCCCAGAGGTCGCGGGCCTTCAGCGTCTTGTGGACCTTGCCGGTGGTGCGGGCGGTCAGGTTCCAGTCATTGTCGTTCTCGACGGCGCGCAGGAAATCGTCGGTCAGCGAGACCGAGTTGTTCGAGTTCTGGCCGGAGACGGTGAGATAGGCGTCGGAATCCCAGTCGGTGTCATAGGTGTCGAAGGAGATGTCCTTGTAACCCTGCCTGGCGAACTGGATGACGCGCTTGATGTAGTTGTCCGGCACCAGCGCCTTGCGGGCGAGCTTGACCTCGCGCTTGAGCGCCGGGTTCTGCTCGGGGTCGAAGCAGCTATCGCCGTCGCCTTCGCAGTTCACGCAGGCCTTGAGCACGGCCTTCATGTGCTTCTTGACGGTCTTGGAGCCGGTGACGAGGGCAGCGACCTTCTGCTCCTCCTTCACCTTCCAGTCGATATAGGCCTCGATATCCGGATGGTCGGCATCGACCACGACCATCTTCGCGGCGCGGCGGGTGGTACCGCCCGACTTGATGGCGCCTGCGGCGCGATCGCCGATCTTGAGGAAGGACATCAGGCCCGAGGACTTGCCGCCGCCAGCGAGCTTCTCGCCTTCGCCGCGCAGCATCGAGAAGTTCGAGCCGGTGCCGGAGCCATACTTGAACAGGCGGGCCTCACGGACCCAGAGGTCCATGATGCCGCCCTCGTTGACGAGGTCGTCCTGCACGCCCTGGATGAAGCAGGCATGCGGCTGCGGGTGCTCGTAGCTCGACTTCGACTTGACCAGCTTGCCGGTCTTGAAGTCGACGTAGAAATGCCCCTGGCTGGGGCCGTCGATGCCATAGGCCCAGTGCAGGCCGGTGTTGAACCATTGCGGCGAGTTCGGCGCGACGCGCTGGGTCGCGAGCATGAAGCGCAATTCGTCATGGAAGGCCGCCGCATCCTCCTCGGAGGAGAAATAGCCGCCCTTCCAGCCCCAATAGGTCCAGCAGCCGGCGAGGCGGTCGAAGACCTGCTTGGACGAGATCTCGGAGCCGTAGCGCTCGCCCTCGGGCAATTCGGCGAGAGCGGCCTCGTCGGCGACGGAGCGCCAGAGGAAGGAGGGGACGTCGTTCTCCTCGAACTTCTTCAGCCGCGCCGGCACGCCGGCCTTGCGGAAATATTTCTGCGCGAGCACGTCGCTGGCGACCTGCGACCAGGTCTCGGGAACCTCGATGCCTTCGAGCCGGAAGACGACGGAGCCGTCCGGGTTCTTGATCTCGCTGACGGCCGATCGGAACGGGATCGCGGCATAGGGCGACTGTCCGGCGGTGGTGTAGCGGCGCTCGATGCGCATGATCTTCGTCCCTTGATCTGCCGCGGGTCCGCTTTGCGAAACCACGCGCGGCCGGTTGATCACCGGCTCCTGATGTCAGCCCAAACTCGGTTCGATGCCCTGTGGGATCTCCGCGGTGTAGCCCCGCCGATGGTCCCGGACGCGCCCAAAATGCCCGCGCAAATCCGCTCGCTTCCGCTGTTGACGGCGGATGCGGCGGCAGGCCCGGAACACACTGGGAAACTAGGGTTTCGCAGTCATCCAGAGGGGGTGCCGCCGGGCGTCATGCGATGGTCAAAATCTAGTGCAGATGCCCATCGGGCGTCAAGGAATAGTGGCCGATGATCCCTGTGGACACGACATCTGGTATGGATATGTGGGTTATGGGGATAAGTTGCAAGGCCCCGGCTAAGCCCCGGAAATCACCGGGGAATCGGATGCGCATCGGCAAGATTGCCACAGTGCCGGAGGAAGCGCAGTCCCTAAAATCCCCACTATTCATAGTTGACACGATGTTAATCGAGGCGTCGCCGCATCGGCTCGCAAGTGCTGTCTACAGGCCCTTGCGCAAGTGCTTGAAGCGCTGGCGCTTCGCCGCTCCATCGTGGCGGGAAGCCGGCCGAATCGGGGCGGTGCTGTGACTGGGGCCGCCGAGGGGAATCAGCGATCGTCAGTGCGCGCGGTCGGCCGGCCCATAGCGGAATGGCTGCGCGGACCGGTTCGATATGGGCGGACTGGACAGGGCGGGGCGGGGCCGCCATAAGTCGCCCCGAGACATGCACGCATTTGCGTGCGCGCGAGCGCATGGACTTGAGGACGATGAAGGACTGGCTGCTGCAGATCTTCACCTGGTGGAACGGCCAGACCATCGGCACACGTTTCCACACCTGGCGCCATGGCGAGCGGGTTGGCGAGGACGAGTTCGGCAATGTCTATTACCGCACCAAGGGTGGGGTGAAGGACAAGGCGCTCGGCTTCCAGCGGCGCTGGGTGATTTACAAGGGCGATGCCGAGGCCTCCAAGGTTCCGCCGGGCTGGAACGGCTGGCTGCATCACACGGTCGATGTCGCGCCCTCCGAGGAAAGCTACCAGCCGCGCGAGTGGCAGCAGCCGCATCAGCAGAACTGGACCGGCACGGCGCTGGCCTATCGCCCGCAGGGCTCGACGCTGGCCGAGGGCGAGCGCCCGGCCGCGACCGGCGACTACGAGGCCTGGACGCCAGGCCGCTGAGGCCAGCAGGACGCTTCGAGACGCATCGGGCCGCTCTTTCGAGAGCGGCCTTTTTGCTGGGTGGCGACGCCTCGGCCGGCATACCCCAAGGTTTTGGGCGTAACGCCCTTTTTCCGCTGCCTTTGCCGTGTTACTGCGCGCCATCGCGGTCCTTCCGCGCCGTCGAAGAGATTCGCGCACGCATGCCGTCGTTCTTTCGTTTCCCGATCCTGGCAGGCGTGGCCGCGAGCGCGCTGGCGACGCTGACGGCTACGGGGCCGGCCCAGGCTGATCGCATCCGCAATCCGACCGCGGTCTTCGCCGGGCTCGACAAGATCACCGGGCGGATCATCTCCTTCGAGGTGGCGATCGACGAGACCGTGCAGTTCGGCGCGCTCCAGTTGACGCCGCGCGTCTGCTGGACGCGCCCGCCGACAGAAGCGCCACAGACAGACGCCTTCGTCGAGGTCGACGAGGTCACGGTCAAGAACGAGTACCGGCGCATCTTCACCGGCTGGATGTATGCGGCGAGCCCCGGCCTGCACGGCGTCGAGCACGCGATCTACGATGCCTGGCTGACCGATTGCAAAGGCGGCACCGAGCTCGTCGTCGAGCCGAAGGAGCCGGAAGCGCCGCCGGTCGAGGATACGCGCCGTCCACGCACGCCGGCACGCGACCCGAATCTGCCGCCGCCCGGGCAGCAGCCCGCGCCGCCCTCCGGTGGGCGCATCGATGTCGAGCCGCCGCGCGGCGTGCCGGTGCAGCCGCAGCGGCCGAGCCAGCGCTTCTTCCCGACCAATCCCGTCCCGGGCCGCGACCCCTATATGGGCGGCAACTGATCCCAGCCGGCCTCCGGCGAGGGACTCAGAGCGAGGCGAGCGCCTCGCGGCCGCTGACCGGTTCGGACACCGGCCAAGCCTGCCAGTCGCCCGGGTGCCGCAATGCCTCGTCGAGCAGGCCGCGATAGCTGTCGCGCGGGATTTCGATCGTGCCGAACTGGGCGAGATGGCCGGTCTGGAACTGGGTGTCGAGGAGCCGGTAGCCGCCGCGCTTCAGGCGGGCGACGAGATGGACCAGCGCGACCTTCGAGGCGTCGGTCTCGCGATGGAACATGCTCTCGCCGAAGAAGGCGCCGCCGAGCGAAAGCCCGTAAAGCCCGCCGACGAGCCGGTCCTCGCGCCAGCACTCGACCGTGTGGACATGACCGAGCGCGAAGAGCTCGCCGAAGATCTCGCGGATGCGCTGGTTGATCCAGGTTTCGGTCCGGTCCGGCTTCGCTTCGGCGCAGGCCGCGATGACGGCGCCGAAGGCGGTGTCGACCCGGATCTCGAACCGATCCGCGCGCACGGTCTTGGCCAGCCGCGACGAGAGATGGAAGCCGTCGAGCGGGATGATGCCGCGCAATTCCGGCTCGACCCAGAACAGGCCGGGATCGTCGGCGCTCTCCGCCATCGGGAAGATGCCGGCGGCATAGGCGCGCAGCATGATCTCCGGCGTGATCGCGGGGGTGCGGACGGGCACGGAACGAGCCTTCATGGGGCGATGGGAGCGTGACGCGGGGTTTGAGTCAAACGGAGCTATCAGATGACGAGCCGGAGAGGCGCCTTCTCCTGAAGGAGTTTCTCAGACCTGCGCTTCGTTTGGCCCGAGAATGACGCGAACCCGACCCGATAGGCGTCGGCAGCGCCGGCCGTGACTTCAGGCACAACCTGAAGTCACGGCCGCAAGACGCTGCCGGATCAGCTTTCCGTGGCTTCGCCGCCCGGCGCTTCGTCGCCAGCTTCGCCGTTCTCGCCGCCTTCGCCGTCGTCGTTGATGCACTCGACCGAGACGACCTTCTCATCCTTGTCGGTGTTGAACACCGTCACGCCCTGCGTCGAGCGCCCGGCGATGCGGATGCGGTTGTTCGGACCGGCATCGACGGGCACGCGGATGAGCTGGCCACCATCGGTGACCAACATGAGCTGGTCGCTCTCCAGGGCCGGGAAGGAGGCGACGAGCTTGCCGTTGCGATCGTTGACGACCATGGCCACGATGCCCTTGCCGCCGCGCCCGGTGACCCGGTACTCGAAGGACGAGGTGCGCTTGCCATAGCCGCGTTCCGAGACGGTCAGGATGAACTGCTCGGCCGCGCCCATCGCAGCGTATTTCTCCTGGCCGAGCTCGATATCGCCGGCACTCTCCTCGGCATCGGCCTCGACCGCCGCCGTTGCCTCGGCGCCTTCCTCGGCCTCGCCGGTCAGCGCCCTGCGGGCGGCTGCAGCGCGCTTGAGATAGGCAGCGCGCTCGTCGGGGGTGGCATCGAGATGGTGCAGGATCGCCAGCGAGATCACCTCGTCGCCCTTGGCGAGATTGATGCCGCGCACGCCGGTCGAATCGCGGCCCTTGAAGACGCGCACCTCCGGCACCGCGAAGCGGATGCACTGGCCGTCAGCCGTGGTCAGCAGCACGTCGTCGTTCTCGGTGCAGATCTGCACGTCGACGATATGGTCGCCCTCGTCGAGCTTCATCGCGATCTTGCCGGCGCGGTTGACGTTGACGAAGTCGGAGAGCTTGTTGCGGCGCACCCCGCCCGAGGCGGTGGCGAACATCACGTCCAGCGTCTCCCAGCTCGCCTCGTCCTCAGGCAGCGGCATGATCGTGGTGATGCGCTCGCCGGCCTCGATCGGCAGCATGTTGACCAACGCCTTGCCCCGCGCGTTCGGCGCCGAGAGCGGCAGCCGCCAGACCTTCTCCTTGTAGACCTGGCCTTCCGAGGAGAAGAACAGCACCGGGGTATGGGTCGAGGCGACGAAGAGGCGGGCGACGAAATCCTCGTCCTTGGTCGCCATGCCGGAGCGGCCCTTGCCGCCGCGGCGCTGCGCCCGGTAGGTCGAGAGCGGCACGCGCTTGATGTAGCCGCCATGGCTGACGGTGACGACCATGTCCTCGCGGGCGATCAGGTCCTCGTCGTCGAGGTCGGAGCCCCAGTCCTGGATCTCGGTGCGGCGCGGCGTGGCGAAGGCGTTCCTGACCTCGGCGAGCTCGGCCTTGACGATCGACTGGATGCGGGCGCGCGAGCGCAGGATGTCGAGATAATCCGCGATCTCCTTGGCGAGCTTCTCCAGCTCCTCGCCGATCTCGTCGCGGCCGAGGGCGGTGAGGCGCGACAGGCGCAGTTCGAGGATCGCCTTGGCCTGCGCATCCGAGAGCCGGTAGGTGCCGTCCGGGTTCATCGGATGGCGCGGATCGTCGACCAGCGCGATCAGCGGGGCGATGTCGTCGGCCGGCCAGTCGCGCGCCATCAGCGATTCATGCGCGGCGGCCGGGGTCGGCGCCGTGCGGATCAGGCGGATGACCTCGTCGATATTGGCAACTGCCGTGGCGAGGCCGCAGAGCACATGGGCGCGCTCGCGGGCCTTGTTGAGCAGGTAGCGGGTGCGCCGCGACACGACGAGCTCGCGGAACTCGACGAAGGCGGTGATGAAGTCCTTGAGGTTGAGCACCTCCGGGCGGCCGCCGTTCAGCGCCACCATGTTGGCGCCGAAGGACGTCTGCAGCGGCGTGAAACGGTAGAGCTGGTTCAGCACGACATCGGCGACGGCGTCGCGCTTGATCTCGATGACGACGCGCACGCCCTCGCGGCTGGATTCGTCGCGCAGGTCGGAGATGCCCTCGATGCGCTTCTCGCGCACGAGATCGGCGATCTTCTCGACCATCGTCGCCTTGTTCACCTGATAGGGAATCTCGGTGACGACGATCGCCTCGCGTTCCTTGCGCATCTCCTCGATATGCGTCTTCGAGCGCATCACGATCGAGCCGCGGCCGGTGTGATAGGCCGAATGGATGCCGCTGCGGCCCATGATCGAGGCGCCGGTCGGGAAGTCCGGGCCCGGGACGATCTCGATCAGGTCGTCGATCGAGATCTCGGGATCGTCGATATAGGCGACGCAGGCGTCGATGACCTCGCCGAGATTATGCGGCGGGATGTTGGTGGCCATGCCGACCGCGATGCCGCCGGCGCCGTTGACGAGCAGGTTCGGATAGCGCGCCGGCAGGACCGTCGGCTCGTGTTCCTTGCCGTCGTAGTTCGGCTGGAAATCGACCGTGTCGAGATCGAGATCCTCGAGCAGCGGGATCGCCGCCTTGTCGAGGCGCGCCTCGGTGTAACGGTCGGCAGCGGGGCTGTCGCCGTCCATCGAGCCGAAATTGCCCTGGCCGTCGATCAGCGGCAGGCGCAACGAGAAGTCCTGCGCCATGCGCACCAGCGCGTCATAGACCGCGAGGTTGCCGTGCGGATGGTACTTACCCATCGTGTCGCCGACGATGCGGGCGCATTTGGTATAGGGCCGCTCGGGCAAGTTCTTGTTCTCGTGCATCGAGAACAGGATGCGGCGGTGGACCGGCTTCAGGCCGTCGCGGACATCGGGCAGAGCGCGGCTCACGATCACGCTCATGGCGTAATCGAGATAGCTCTTCTTCATCTCGTCGGTAATCGCGATCGGCTTGATGTCGCCGCCGAAGTCCGGGGCTCCGTCGCGCTTGTCGTCGGTATCGTCGCTCAAGGGAAAATGTCCCGATTCCTGCTGGTTTTTCAGCCTTCTGGCTATCCGATTCCGGCGGGAGAAGCCAGCGAAAGCGGGCGCTGTCCAAGTAAAAATTATGTCAGCGAATTCAGTATCTTACGGGCTATCTTCGAATGCCTTCCGGTGCGACGCCATATTCCGGCCTTTCTTGGCGCGTGACGGCGGCTCTCGGGCATGCTGATGTGGCGCCATGTTCGTCGAATTCGCCACCGCAGCCCTCGTCACGATGCTGGTGACGCTCGACCCGCCGGGCCTCGCACCGATCTTCCTGTCGCTGACGCGGGGGATGTCGGAGGGCGAGCGCAAGCAGGTCGCGATCCGCGCCTCGATCATCGCCTTCTGCATCATGGCCTTCTTCGCCGTGGCGGGCGACATCGTGCTGAAGGCGCTCGGCGTCTCGCTGCCGGCCTTCCGCATCGCGGGCGGGCTGCTGCTGTTCTGGATCGCCTTCGAGATGGTGTTCGAGCGCCGGACCGAGCGCAAGCAGCAGACGGCCGAGACTGCGATCACCCAGGATCACATCCGCAACGTCGCGGCCTTCCCGTTGGCGATCCCGCTGATGGCGGGGCCGGGCGCACTGACAGCGATGATCCTGCTCGCCGGCCGTGCCCATGGTGATCCGCTGCTGCTGGCGACGCTGGCCGTGATCTGCGGGTTGGTGGTGCTGTCCTGCCTGCTGGTTTTCCTCATGGCGACGCCGATCGCGAAGCTGCTGGGCGTCACCGGCAATATCGTGCTGACGCGCCTGCTGGGCGTGATCCTGGCGGCGCTCGCGGTGCAGTTCGTGATCGACGGGATCAAGGCTGCCGCGCAGGCGGGGTAGGGCGGGTTGGAGGGGCCGCTTTCGACCGTTAGCTGTCGTCCGGAACGTCCGCTTTCCGGCATGCCAGTTCGCCGTCTCGCCTTAAGGCAGAACTTGGCCCGTGCCCATGTCCGCGACGTCCGGCTCCGGGCGGTTGGCTCAGAGACCGGTGCGCCGAAAAAATCTTATTAGCTGACAATCTGGGCAGCCTTTCTTCCCAAACTGTGCTCATGCCCGGGAGACGCCGTCAGGACAGCGTATGCAGAATCGTTGACGCGCTTTCTCGATTGGAGTGATCAAATTCTCATAACTTTTCCCAGCAAGAAGCAGCCCGTCTTTTGCCGGTGTGCGGCCCTTCCCAATGTTTTGCTTCAGAAAATGGCAGAAGACGGGCCTTGGGCTACTTGCGAACATCCGCTGATCATAACTGAACGGAAGTTGTTTTATCGATGGAGAGGATGGGGAAGGTGTCGTCGTTTTTTTAAAATACGTGTCAGTTTGCGAGTAGAAATTGTGAGTTAACCGTGCCTTAATCGGCGTCTTTACTGCGCTTCTAAACTGATTGATGATGTGAGAATGCAGGATAGCTCGGGGTCTCGGATTTCGATTGCGATCGTCGACGATCACCCGCTTCTGGTTGAGGGGATCGCTGCCGTCCTGTCGCGCCGCAAAAACTATGTCGTGGTCGAGACCGGCACGAGCGTGGCCGATATTGACGGCATTCTCAGCCGTTGGGCCTGCAACGTCCTGATTGTTGATTTGAACATGCCGGGCGATGTCTTCAACGCGATCGCCGGCTTGCGAAACGATGCGCCGAGTTGTCAGGTCGTGGTCTTCACGGCTTCGACCGAAACAGAGCATGCCGTAAAGGCGCTCGGCGCCGGAGCTGCCGGCTATGTCCTGAAGGGAAGCAGCGCCGGCGAGTTGATCGATGCTGTCGAAGCCGCACTGCGCGGCGAGGTTTACATCACGCCATCCTTTTCTGCGAAGGTGATTGGAGCCTTGAACCACAAGGCGGCGGAGAGGCAGGCCGTTGTCAGCACCAAACTCAGTGTCCGCGAAGAGCAGATTGTCCGCCTGCTGCTCTGTGGCAAGCAGAACCGCGAGATCGCACACAGCCTCGATCTCAGCGAGAAGACCGTCAAAAGCTACATGACCAACCTGATGACCAAGCTCCGCGCGCGTAACCGGCTCGAAGTCGTCATCGCCGCTCAGAAGCTGAAGCCGGCCGATTTTTCCTCGCCTCGCCGCTGAAGCGGACACGTACCCCCTCTCAATCCACCTTGGTCCTCAGAGAGCGCCGACGCACGGGTAGGAGCACCCTCAGCACCAGCCCGCCCTGCGGCTGCGGCGCAATGGTCAGGCTGCCGCGTAAGGCCTTCACCCGGGCCTCCAGGCCCTTCAGGCCCAGTCTCGGGCCTAGCTGCCTTACGTTCGGTGGCGCGGCTTCGCCCCCCGGGCCGTCGTCCGAGACGGCGATCTCCAACGTCTCGGCGGCGAAGCGGGTCGCGACACGTTGTCCCCGCCCATGCGCATGCTTGTAGGCGTTCATCAACGCCTCCTGGACGACGCGGAACGCACAGAATCGGATCGCCTCAGGCATCTGGTCCGGCAGGTCGACAAGACTGCGCGCCACATCGGTCCCGGTCTGCTGTTCATGGCGTTTGATCGCCGCCTCGATCGTGTCGGCAGGGGAGAGATCGCGGATCTCGGGCAGCACCAGGCCCGCGGAGAGATTGCGCAGTTCGGCCAATGTCTGCTGGGTCAGCCGCCCGAGTTGCGCGCGAAGCTCTGGTGGCTCGTCGGGCAGTCGCAACATCAATAGACTCAACATCTGGATGGGGCCGTCATGCAGGTCTGCGCCGATACGGGCGAGGTAGATCTCGTTCGAGACGGCTGCATCGAGCCGGGCTCGATCCGCAGCGCGTCGCAGCGTGTTGTTGCGTTTGGCCAACGCCGATGCGCGCTCGAGATTGGCGGCCAGCTGCGACTGCTGCGAACTGATGACGTGGCTGGTGCGGCGGATCGTCAGGTAGAGCAGGAAGCCGATGATGATCGCGACATTCAGGATCAGGAACCAGGTCGCGTAGCGCAACTGCTGAATCTCGCGATCGAGCGAGTGAGTGACTTCGTAGAACTCGCCGAAGCCGAGGATCGTGCTCGTGCCTGGCTTGTATATCGGCGCATAGGTTTCCAAAGAGCGCTGACCGGGTTCTCCTTCGCCGTGGCGGTTGCCATGCGGGTAGACAACGACCTTCCCTCTCAGCAGCGGGGCGAGCTGTGATGGCGGAAGCTGCGCGTCCTTCGTACCCTTGCCGGTGCTGTAGACCAGCTTTCCCGTTCGACTCCAGATTTTGATCATCGTGACGCGTTTGCCGAGATGGCTCTCCGTGATCTGAGCCTTGATCATGTCCTGGCTGTCTTCCGACAACGTGTCGGCGTGCTCGAGATCAAGGACGTGCGGAGCCAGGAAGGCCTGGAGATAATGGGCGCCGATCTCGGCCATGCCCTGCTCCCAGCCGGTGCGGATGCGGCGCTCGACCCAGTATCCCAGCGTGACCATCGACAGCCCGACGACGAGGGAGGCCGCGATCGTGAAGCGCCGCTCAAGACTCTGGGCGGCCCAGCGCCGCCGCAGGGCGTCGAGAAAGAACACAGACCTTGGTCTGTGTTCGGACACACCCAAGGTCGTCGGACTTACCCCGCCCTTGGCCGCTGATTCTTCCTCGACCTTTCCATCTACCGCTTGTGGCATGTGTCAGGCACTCTGATGCTTAACGAATGGTTAAATCAGGGATCATCCACCGTCTTGGTGACGTAGTTACGCAAGGAAATATACCGCCAAAGCGGAATAAAAGCAGCCTTAATTAGCGTTTGTCTCCAGGACATCGCTGCGGGAAATGAATTCCGCGGCCGGATTTTTGCGCGTCGATTTAGAGGGTCACGGCTATGGTCAATATCGTCAGGCATGATCTCGAGTTCATCCTTCGCCAGATCAAGATCGCCGAAGCGCATTCCAGCGGGACGCCGCTCGACCAGATCTACGTTGATGCCAACGGCAACGTCGTTGCCGCCAACGCCCCCGGCGCCGTGCTCGCCATCAGCCACCCCCTGGCGCCCGCCGGCCTTCGCACGGTCGACGGCAGCTACAACAATATGATCGACGGCCGCAGCGAATGGGGCGCCGCGGATAACCCGTTTGCCCATCTGGCCGACCCGTCCTACCGCAACGAGACGGACGACAGCATCGGCTTGGGCCCGGGCCAGGTCCTGACGAACGGCAATTACGGGAGCCCGGGGTCCGTCGTCGACGCCGATCCGCGCTTGATCTCGAACCTGATCGTCGACCAGACGCTCGATAATCCGGCTGCGATCTACGCCGCGCTCGCCTACGCCGGCGCGCCCGCCACGAACCTCCTGACCACGACCCAGGCCATCCACGCCGCCTTCGAGACGGCCAAGGCCGCCTTCATCGCCGCCAATCCGGGCGCAACGCCGCTCCAAGCCGTCGAGGCCGCGACCGCGTCCACCGCCGTGGGGGCGCTGCTCGCGACGCACGGGATCGAGATGGAGGGCAGCAGCGTCGTCCTGCCGAACGTGGCTCCCGACGAGGGCCTCTCGGCCCCGTTCAACTCCTGGTTCACGCTGTTCGGCCAGTTCTTCGACCACGGCCTCGACCTTGTCGCCAAGCAGGGCAGCACGATCTACATCCCGCTGAGCCAGGACGACCCGCTCTACAACCCGGCATCCCCGCAGACCAACTTCATGGTGCTGACGCGCACGACGCCCGGCGCCGTCAACCTGACGACGCCCTTTGTCGACCAGAACCAGACCTACAGCTCGACCGCGTCGAAGCAGCTCTTCATGCGCGAGTACGACTTTTCCACCGGCGAGCCGCTCTCCACCGGAAGGCTGCTCTCCGGCGCCAACGGGCTGGCGACGTGGGCGGACGTGAAGGCCCAGGCGCTGAAGCTCGGCTTCCAGTTGACCGACGCCGACGTCGGCAACATCCCGCTGTTCGCCATGGACGAGTACGGCGAGTACATCCGCGGAACCGGCGGACTGCCGCAGGTGATCGCGGGCCTGCGCCCCGACGGAAGCCCGATCCTGGTCTCCGGCAACCTTCTGACTCCTGTCAATGTCTCTGCGATCCAGCTCGCGGTCGGCACGGTGGTCGCGACGTCCAATCCGAACGCCCCCAACACCATCACGGCCGGCGAGACGGTCTCCGCCGTCCGCACCGGACACGCGTTCATCGATGACATCGCCCACAACGCGGTGTTCAAGGGCCTCGTCGATCCCGACCGGAACCCCGGAACTATCAACTCGGTGATGCAGACCCCCGACAGCGATACTGTCGCCGGGAACCAGATCATCCCGAACGCCGCAGGCGTCGCGCTGACCTACGACGACGAACTGCTCAACGCCCACTACGTTACCGGCGACGGCCGCGGCAACGAGAACATCGGCCTCTCGGCGGTCCACCACGTGTTCCACTCGGAGCACAATCGCACGGTCGAGCAGATCAAGCAGCGCGCCATCGAATCCGGCGACGCCGCCTTCCTGAACGAGTGGCTCCGGGTGGACGTCGCCGCCAACCTGACCGCCGCGCAGGTCGCCGCCCTCAATCCCGCCAGCTTGGCATGGGACGGCGAGCGCCTGTTCCAGGCCGCGCGCTTCACGACTGAGATGCAGTACCAGCACCTCGTCTTCGAGGAGTTCGCGCGCAAGGTGCAGCCCGACGTGGACGCCTTCGTCTTCAACCCGTCGACCGACATCAATCCGGCGATCTTCGCCGAGTTCGCGCACGTCATCTACCGCTTCGGCCACTCGATGCTGCGCGAGGACGTCGCCCAGACCTACGCCGACGGCACGAGTGGCGACCTGACCCTGTTCGACGCCTTCCTCAACCCGCTGGCGTTCGGCGGGCCCAAGCTCGATGCGAACGGGAACCCGATCGCGGGGACCAATCTCACCCACGACGAGGCCGCCGGCGCGATCGTGCGCGGCATGACCAGCCAGCACGGCAACGAGATCGACGAGTTCGTCACCAACGTCCTGCGCAACCAGTTGCTCGGGATCCCGCTCGACCTCGCCGCGATCAACATCGCCCGCGGCCGCGACACCGGGATGCCGTCCCTGAACGAGGCGCGCGAGCAGTTCCGTGCGATGGCTAACGGCGACAGCCAGCTCGACCCCTATACGAGCTGGACCGACTTCGCGCTCAACATGAAGAATCCGGCCTCGATCGTGAACTTCGTCGCCGCCTACGGCACGCACGAGACGATCACGGGCGCGACGACCTCAGACGCCAAGCGCGACGCGGCGATGAAGATCGTGTTCGGCGGGACCGGCGCGCCGGTAGACCGCCTCGACTTCCTCAACGCCAAGGGCGCCTACGCCGGGGGGAGCCTCGGCGGCCTCAACGACGTCGACCTCTGGGTCGGCGGCCTGGCCGAGAAGAAGATGCCATTCGGCGGCATGCTCGGCTCGACCTTCGCCTTCGTGTTCGAGCTTCAGCTCGAGAACCTGCAGAACGGCGACCGGTTCTACTATCTTTCGCGCGTCCAGGGCCTGAATTTCCTCAACGAGCTCGAGAACAACTCCTTCGCCAAGATGGTGCTGAACAACACCGACCTCGGCGCGGAGGGCTACGCCCTGCCGGGCGACATCTTCTCGGTCCCCGACCACGTCATCTACATGGACGCCCGCGACCAGGCCAAGTTCAGAGTCCCGGAGGCGGTTCACGAGGATCCGTTCCTCCAGGCGCTATCGGCCTTCGTCGAGCGCCGCGACGCGGCCGGCAACCTGATCGAATACCAGCGCAATCCCGACGGCACTCTCGCCCGTGATCCGGTGACCGGAAACGCGATCCTGCTCGGGACCAGCATCGGCATCGGACAAGTTGCTGCCTCGGTCCGCGTCAACACCGCCGACCACGTCCTGATCCAGGGCACCGACGGCGACGACGTCATCGTCTCCGGCGGCGGCGACGACAGCGTCTGGGGCCGCGGCGGCAACGACCGCATCGAGGCCGGCTACGGCGTCGACAAGATCCACGGCGGCGACGGCGACGACATCATCACCAACTCGGGCACCGACATCGGCGCCACCGACATGCTGCACGGCGAGGGCGGCAACGACGTCATCCACGCCGGCAGCGGGCTGGCGCTGGTCTTCGGCAACGAGGGCAAGGACGTCCTCATCACCGGTCCCGACGGCAAGGAGGCCTTCGGCGGCCTCGGGGACGACTTCATCCTCGGCGGCGAGGGCGGCGACTTCCTGCTCGGCAACGAGGGCGACGACTGGATCGAGGGCGGCGGCGGATTCGACACCACCGCCGGCGACAACTCCGAGCTGTTCTTCAACTCGACCATCATCGGCCACGACGTGATGTTCGCGGGCACCGACGAGCACGATTTCGACGCCGAGTCCGGCGACGACATCATGGTCCAGGGCGAGAGCGTGATGCGCAACGAGGGCATGCTCGGCTTCGACTGGGCCATCCACAAGGGCAATCCCCAGGACGCCGACGACGACCTCCTCACGCCGATCTTCACGACCGACGCGCAGGATATCCTGCGGGATCGCTTCGACGCTGTCGAGGCGCTCTCCGGCTGGACCGGCAACGACTCGCTGAAGGGCGACAACCGGGGCAACGTCCCGGCCGCCGGAGAGGTCCCCGCCGGACCGCCGCTGGCGGGCGCAGAGGGCACGATGGTCGGGCACGAGCTCTCCCAGGCCGGCGTCAACCGGATCGACGGCCTGCGCGCCGTGCTCGGCGACTGGGCCTCGGCCCAGCCCGCTGGCGCGACCCTGGCACAGCTCGAGGCGCTCACCGCCTTCGACCGCGGCAACATCCTGCTCGGCGGCGCCGGTAACGACGTGATCGAAGGGCGCGGCGGCGACGACGTGATCGATGGCGACGCCTGGCTCAACGTCAAGATCGTCATCAAGGATACGAGCGGCCTCGAGATCGCGACCACGGACGGCCTGACCAAGACCCTCGTCATGAGCGGGGCGGCGGCTACCAACCCCCTCTATGCCTCGTGGGCCGGGCGCGCGCTCAGCGAGTTGATGGTCAGCGGCGCCATCAACCCGACCCAGCTCAACATCGGCCGGGAGATCAGGGACCACGGCACCGGCGCGCCCGGGACGGGGACGGACACCGCGGTCTTCTGGGACGCCTCCGAGAACTACACCTTCAGCCGCGGGGCGGACGGGTCCTACATCGTCAGCCACACCGGCTTCGACGCGGCCAACCGGCCGGCTGGAACCAACTTCGTCTCGGACGGCATCGACAAGCTGTGGAACATCGAGAGGCTCAGGTTCTCCGACGGCGAGTTCTCGATCAGCCAGCTCTTCAACGAACTCCCCACCGGCGCGCCGGTAATCAATGATGCCAACGGTGGCACGCCGACCGAGGGCCAGGGCCTGACGGTCTCGACCGCCGGCATTGCCGACGGCAACGGCATCGTCCCGCCGTTCTCCTACCAGTGGCAGCTGTCCACCAATGGCGGCACCACCTGGACGAACATCGCCAACGCCACCGGCGCCACCTTTACCCCGACGCAGGCCCAAGTCGCGGGCCTCCTTCGCATCGGCGTTAGCTTCACCGACGGGGCCGGAAACCTTGAAACCGTGTTCTCGGCGCAAACCGGCGTCGTCGGCGACGACTGGGATGCGGTCCCTGTCCTGTTCAACACCTTCAACGGCACGGCCGGCGACGACATTGCCGACGGCACCAGCGGCTTCATCGGGCTCGGCGCCAACGACACGTTGAACGGCAACGCGGGCAACGACATCCTGAACGGCGCCGGCGGAACCGACACGCTGAACGGCGGCGCGGGCGACGACCGCCTCGACGGCGGCGCTGGGAACAGCGACGTAGCTGTCTACGCCGGACTGGCGAACACCTTCGGCTTCAGCCTCAACGGCACCGGGCAGCTTGTCGTCACCCATCTCGCGCCCGGCGCCATCAACGAGGGCACCGACACGCTGACGACGATCGAGCAGCTCCGCTTCGCCGGGACGACCTACGCCCTGGTCAATGGCAGCAACGCGGCCGGCACCTCTGCCGGCGGCGCCGGCGCCGACATCATCCTGGGTCATGGCGGGGCCGACACACTCACTGGAGCCGGTGGCAACGACATCCTGGTCGGTGGCGCCGGTAACGACACCGTCAACGGGGGGGCCGGGAACGACCTCGCCCTCATCAGAGTCAATGACGGGCGCGACTTCATCGACGGCGGCGCCAACACCGACACCGTCCACATCATGGGCAATGACACCGCCGAGATCTTCCGGATCTACTCACGGGCGGCGGCGGATGCCGCAGGTTTCACCGGCCTCAATGCGAATACCGAGATCGTCATCACCCGGAACGGGACGGGCAACGCCTCGATCATCGCAGAACTCGACAATATCGAGGAGATCGTGATCAACGGTCTCGGCGGGGGCGACACCTTCACTCCCATCGGCAGCTTCGTCGGCACCAGCCTGGCGACCAGCACGATCACGATCGAGGGCGGCACCGGCAACGATCAGGTCGATGTGTCCTCGCTGCTCTCGGCCCATCGCATCGTTTTCAAGTCGAACGGCGGCAACGACACGATCCTGGGCACGCTGCGCACACAGGACGAGATCCAGGTCCCCGCCGGCACGAACCTCACCGACTATGTCGCGACGGCGAATGCCAACGGCACGACCACGTTGTCGAACGGCACGCATTCGATCACCTACGCAACTGCCGGAACTCCCACGATCGGCGAGGAGCCGGATGCAACCCCCCGCGGCGCCTTCGAGATGACGGCACGCGACCTGGAGGGCCTGAAGAAGCTGGTCAATGGCCAGATGCCCTTCGACGATGACGACGACGCCGAGGGTGCGCTTGGGCCGCGCGAGGTCTCCGGGCACGGCAACAATGAGGGCAACCCGTCCTCCGGCCAGGCCGACACGCCGTTCATCCGGCTGACGGACGCGCGCTATGGCGCGGCCGACGCCTCGATCGGCAACCGTGGCCTCAACCCGATCTATGACGGCCTCGATCCCCGGGCGATCTCGAACATCCTGGGAGCGCAGGAGGCGGGCCTGCCGCATGCCGGCAACAACGCCAACATATTCTTCATGGCGTTCGGCCAGTATGTCGATCACGGCCTCGACTTCCTGCCGAAGAATGCTGCCAACGGCACGATCCAGATCGGCGCGCCCGGCACCGGACATCCCGGCCAGGGCAATCCGGCCGACCTGACCCGCGGCGAGGTCTACGCCACCGAGGGCGGCGTGCCGCAGCACCTCAACAAGACCTCGGCCTATGTCGACCAGAACCAGGCCTATGGCTCGCATAACCTGGTCACCCAGTTCCTGCGCGAAGGCGACGGCAATGGCGGCCTGACCTCCCACCTGCTGAAGGGAGCGGTCGATCCGTCGAACCCGAGCTTCAACCTGCTGCCGACGCTGCGCGAGGCGATCCAGCACCACTGGGCGAACAATACGGTCTTCCACGACCCGTCCCTGCCCGGAGGCCAGATCGCCTTCCGCGACTACTACTCCAACTATCCGATCTCGGAGGGCGTCACCGGCGATCTGGTCGATCAGTTCGGCGGGTTCGATCCGCAGGTCTATTCGAAGCTGGCCAACAACTTCATGGGGTCCAGCCAGGCCCTGCTGCTCGACAGCAATCCCTTCATCAGCCTGCTGGACCACTACGTCGCCGGCGACGGCCGCACCAACGAGAACTTCGCGCTGACCTCGATGCACACCATCTGGGCGCGGAACCACAACTTCCATGCCGACCAGCTCGAGGCCGCCGGCTTCGAGGGCACGGAGCAGGAGCTCTTCGACGCGGCCAAGATCATCAACGAAGCCGAATACCAGCGCGTCGTGTTCAACGAATACGCGGACACCCTGCTCGGTGGATTGCGGTCTCGCGACGGCAGCGGCGGCGACCATGGCCATGATGGCTACAATGCCGAGGCCGATGCCGGCGTCAGCCACGAGTTCGCCGCGGCGGCCTTCCGCTTCGGCCACTCGCTGATCGGCCAGACCCTGACGGTGATGGACGCCAACGGGCAGCCCAAGCAGGTCAACCTCGTCGACGCCTTCCTGAACCCGACCAACGACGCCTCCGCTTTCCCGAACCCGCTGCCTCCCGGCTACGTCCCGCAGCCCGGCTACGCCCAATATGGCGTCGGGGCGATCCTGCAGGGGGTCGCAACGCAGCCGGCCGAGGAAGTCGATTTCAACATCGTCGACGCGGTCCGCAACGACCTCGTCCGCATCCAGGCGGACCTGTTCTCCTTCAATCTGGCCCGCGGCCGCGATGTCGGCCTGGGAACGCTGAACCAGATCCGCAACGACCTCGCGACCTCGACGAATTCCTATGTCCGGGAAGCGGTCGGGTTCGCCGGCAACATGTCGGCCTACCAGTCCTGGGAAGACTTCCAGCAGCGCAACGGCCTGAGTGACGTGGTCATCGCGCAGTTCAAGCAGGCCTATCCCGACCTCGTGCTCGACACGCCGGCGAAGCTCGCGGCCTTCGTCGCCGCGAACCCGGACATCCAGCTCGTCAACGGCAACACCGTGAAGGGCATCGACCGGGTCGACTTCTGGCTGGGCGGCCTTGCCGAACAGCACGTCAATGGCGGCATCGTCGGCCAGACCTTCTGGGTCGTCCTGCACGAGCAGTTCGACCGCCTGCAGGAAGCCGATCGCTTCTACTACAAGGATCGTCTCGAGGCCTTCGACTTCTACGACGCCTTCATCGACGGCCAGGAGTTCTCCGACATCGTCGCCCGCAATACCGGCCTGACCGATCTGGCCGAGCACATCTTCGAGGTGGATGACGAGGATGACGCCGGCAACGGCGGCGAGGATGACGACGAGGACGATGAGGACGACGACGGCACGCCGACCAATCCCGGCGATGACGACGAAGACGAGGATGATGAGGAGGACGAAGACGACGATGAGGATGACGATGACGATGACGATCCGTCCTGCGGTTGCGGCGACGATGACGAGGACGATGACGGCCCCGGCACGCCGGCGCCCAATCCGAACCCGTCGACCGGCGGCGCCCTGCGCACCGGCACGGCCGCAGCGGACGTCCTGATCGGCACGGCCAATGCCGACAACCTCATCGGCCTGGCCGGCGACGACACGCTGATCGGCGATGCCGGCGCCGATGCGATCTCGGCTGGCGAGGGGGAGGACTTCATCGATGCCGGTGACGGGCGCGACGTCGTCTTCGCCGGAGCTGGCGACGACCAGGTCTTCGGTGGCGGCGGTGTCGACATGCTCTATGGCGAAGCCGGCAACGACCGAATCTTCGGCGGCGCGGGCAACGACCTGATCGAGGGCGGCACGGGCAACGACACGGTCGTGGCGGGTGCCGGCGACGACCGGATCATCGGTGCGCCCGGCGATGGCGACGACACGTATTTCGGAGACGAGATAGACGGCGGCACCGGCATCGACACGCTCGATTTCTCGACGATCACGGCAAATCTCACCGTCGATCTCGGCAATGGCCTGAATGGACGCGGCAGTGCGGCGAGCAGCCAGAGCGGCACCGATACGCTGTGGAGCATCGAGAATGTCGCGACCGGCTCAGGCAGCGATGTGATCACGGCCAGCGACGCGGTGAACGTGATGGAGGGCGGTACCGGCAACGACACTTTCCGCTTCCTCAGCACGGTCGGCGCGGATGGCGACACCATCCTCGACTTCCAGCCGGGCGACCGTCTCGACCTAAGCGCTATCGATGCGGATGCCGGCCAGGCCGGCAACCAGAGCTTCACTCTGGTCAATGGCGGAAGCTTCACCACCGCGGCCCAGCTCACGGTCACCTACGAGACCCGGGTGGATGGCGAGTACACCATCGTCAAGGGCAACGTCGATGGGGCGACGGATGCCGAGTTCCAGATCAACCTGAAGGGCAGTCACAACCTGACGGCCAACAGCTTCACCGTCTGATCGAACCGGCAGCGGGTGGGCGGACCGAGGGGCCGCCCACCCGATCCATCTCCATCACCAGCATTTTACGGGGGCCAGAATGGCACCGTCCAAGACGCTTCTTTCCGCCCGCAAGCGCGACGCCGCCCGGTTGACGCGCGGTCTGCGCGGCATCGCCGTCTTCCTGTTCATCGTCTCCGGCCTCATCAACCTGCTGGCCCTGACGGGCTCGTTCTACATGATGCAGGTCTACGATCGTGCCTTGACGAGCGGCAGCATCCAGACCCTGGCGGCGCTTTCGGCACTCGCCATCGGCCTCTATCTCTTCCAGGGATGCTTCGACGTCATTCGCTCGCAGGTGCTGGTGCGCGTCGGGGCGCGCTTTGACAATCAGATCGCGCCGATAGCCCATCGCGTCACCATCGACATGCCGCGCCTGGGTTTTTCGACTGCGGAGGCGATGGAGCGTGGCCGCGACGTCGATACCGTCCGCAGCTTTCTCGGCGGGCAGGGGCCGGGCGCCCTGTTCGACCTTCCCTGGATCCCGCTCTATCTCGCGTTCGTCTATTTCCTGCACCCCTGGCTCGGCGGGCTGACGCTCGCCGGAGCCGTCGTGCTGACCATGCTGACATTGCTCAGCGAGGTCCTGACCCGCCGCATCAACAGCGAGACGCGGCAGGCATCCGTCGCACGCGGCGCCATTGCCGACAGTAACGCCCGCAACGCCGAGGTGCTGAAGGCGATGGGCTTCGCGCCGCGCGCCGTCGCGCGCTTTGACGAGATCAATCGCGAGCACCTCGCCCTTCAGACCCGGTCGAGCGATCTTGGTGGCACCTTCGGCGCGATCTCGCGCGTTCTGCGCATGATCCTGCAATCGGCGACGTTGGGGCTCGGCGCCTATCTCACCATCAAGGGCGAGCTTTCGGCCGGCGCGATCATCGCGGCGTCGGTTGCCTCTGCCCGCGCGCTGGCGCCGGTTGATCTGGCGATCGCCAACTGGAAGCCCTTCGTCGCCGCACGCATGGCGTTCCAACGCCTGCGCGAGACGATGACGGCGCTCAGCAAGGCGGTCGAGCCGATGGAACTGCCGGCACCCCGCCAGTCGCTGAAGATCGACAAGATCACCGTCGCGGCGCCGGGCAGCGGCCAGGTGCTGCTGAGCGACGCAAGCTTCGATGTTCAGGCAGGCAAGGCGGTCGGCATCATCGGGCCGAGCGGCGGCGGCAAGACCACGCTCGTGCGGGCGATCACCGGCATCTGGCCGATCCTGCGCGGTGCCGTGCGGCTCGATGGCGCGGAGCTGGAGCAATGGCCGGAGGAAACCATCGGCCACCATCTCGGCTATCTGCCGCAGGAGGTCGCGCTGCTCGATGCTACCGTCGAGGAAAACATCTCGCGTCTGGCCGAATCGGCTGACCCGGCCAAGGTCGTCGAGGCGGCCACCGCCGCCGGTATCCACGAGATGATCCTGCGCCTGCCGCTGGGCTACAAGACGCAGCTCGGGCCACAGGGCACAGCCCTCTCCGCGGGCCAGCGTCAGCGCATCGGCCTGGCGCGGGCGCTCTATGGCAATCCGTTCCTCGTCATCATGGACGAGCCCAACTCCAATCTCGACGGTGAGGGAGAGGCCGCGCTCACGGCCGCAATCGAGCAGGTCAAGGCGCGCGGCGGCATCGTCCTCATCGTCGCGCACCGCCCGAGCGCGCTGCAGGCGGTCGATGATGTCGGCCTGATCCAGGGCGGCAAGCTCGTCGCCTTCGGCCCGCGCGACAAGATCCTCGCACCGGCACAGCCGCGCGTCGGGACGTCGGCCGCACCGAGCGCGCCAGCTCCCGCACCTGCTGCGGCGCCTTTCAACGGTGAGCGCGGCGTTTCCATGCCACGGGCCGTCGGTCTCGGCGAGCATCCGGTCGCCCATTTCGGACGGGTGCCGGCATGATCACGATCAAGGCAGCCAAACCTGCGGAGCCGCAGCTTCCCGACGCCGCCCAGATCTACCGCAAGGTGCAGGATGAACCTGCCTCGACGCCACGCTGGCCAGGCGTATTTGCGCTCGCCTTCACGGCAGTCGTGCTCTACCTCAAAAGCCTGTTCCCCGGCCAGGCGAAGACCGATGCGTCGGCGCCCCCTGCCGCAGAGGGCATCGCCCAGGCCGAGGAAGCCTCCAGCAAACCGACCGTCGCCGAAAGCGAGGAGCAACAGCCGGATGAGGAAAAGGATGTCGACGAAACCGGTTCGGTGAACAAGGATCCGGCGGCCAAAGCGATCGGCTCGGGAGGGCTCGGCCCTGCCGTGCAGGGGCTGCCGGATTTTCTCAATATCGACTCGCGGCTGATCGACTACGAACAACTGCCCTTGCCGCGTTACACGTCGCCGATCTTTGACGCTGGGCAGGGCTTCTCCGCCAATAACGACAACGGCGGCGGTGGCTTTTCCTTCACTGCGGTCTCGGGCGGTGCCTCCGATGGCGGCGGCTCGTCGACAGGTTCGGGACCCGGTGGCGGAACTGAGCCCGGCGGCCCGGGCCCGGGCGATGACGACGATGACGACCAAACGCCGCAAGAGCCGCGCAACCGTGCCCCGCGCGTCTCCGGCCCCGTCCAGCTCGTCGATATCGGTGGCTGCCAGACGCTGATGATCGCCAGCCTCGCCCTGCTGGCCGGCGCGACCGATGCCGATGCCGACCCGCTCTCGATCGTCGGGGTCCAGGCATCCCACGGGCAACTGACCGCGACCGAGGGCGGCTGGGTCTTCAAGCCGCAGAGCGGCTGGTACGGCACGGTGACGCTGACCTATTGGATCAGCGATGGTGAAGCTCTCGTGCAGCAGATGGCGACGCTGCGCGTGCTCGAGTTCCTCGATGTCACCGGCACAACCGGCGACGACATGCTGCTCGGCAGCGAATGCAACGACCGGATCGCGGGCCTCGGCGGCGACGACGTGGTCGATGCACGCGGCGGCAACGACATTGTCGTGACCGGAGCCGGAGACGACCACATCGTCGGCGGGGCCGGCGATGATCAGATCGACGCGGGAGCCGGCAACGACATCGTCTTCGGCGGCGCCGGCAACGACGTCATTCGCGGCGGCGCAGGCAATGACCGCCTATATGGCGGCGACGGCAACGATACGATCTACGGCGAGGCCGGCGACGACTTCATCGACGCAGGCCCCGGCGACGACATCATCGACGCCGGCACGGGGAACGACGTCGTCGATGGCGGAACCGGCAACAACATCATCGATGCCGGTGACGGCGACGACGTCGTCAAGGCCGGTGACGGCGACAACATCGTACTCGCAGGCAAGGGCGACGACCATGTCGCCCTTGGGGCCGGAAATGACGTCGTCGAGGCCGGCGCAGGCGATGACCGGGTCGAGGCGGGCGCTGGCGCCGATCGCGTCTTCGGCGAGGAGGGCTGCGACGAACTCCATGGCGAGGCCGGCAACGACGTGCTCGACGGCGGCGCAGGCAGCGACCGGGTCTTCGGCGGAGAAGGCAACGACTGGATCGTCGCGACGAGCGATGCCGCCGATGATTGCTACGACGGCGGGGAGGGGCACGACACGCTCGATCTGTCCGCCACCGAGCACGGCGTCACCGTCGACCTGAAGCGCGGCGAGGCGGTCGGGATCGAGATCGGCGAGGACACGGTGATCGATTTCGAGGCCATCCTGGGCGGCAGCGGCGATGATTGTCTCATCGTCGGGGAGAAGGCCACGACGCTCAGCGGCGGTGATGGCGATGACCGCTTCGTCTTCGCCGTGGATGCCGATGCCCGGCGCACCGACGATCTCGTCCATCGTATCCTCGATCTCGAGGTCGGCGATCGCATCGTGATCAAACAGTATCAGCTTCGCTCACGCGACGACGACGACGACCTGGACCGGGACCGGGACTCCGATGATGAAGGCTTCGACCGGACTTATGGCGACGGCGGGAACGACGAACGACCCTTCCGCTTCCGCATCGAGAAGATCGGCGAGGAAGAGCGCACCTATGTCGACGTCTATGTCGAGGAGCGCGACGACAAGGACTTCTCGGTCGAAATCTACGGCAATCACAAGCTCTATTATGCCTGAGGCAAGGACCGGCTGGACGAACAGCCGGCGAGGGGACAATGCCGATGAACGCCCATAATCACGATTTCGCCGCCCGTTCAGCCAAGACAGGCAAGAAGGCGCGTGCTCGTCATGTGAGCTTCAGCCTGCGCGGCCACGTCCTCACGGGTGCGGCCGTCGCCCTTCTGCTGGTGCTCGGCTTTGGCGGCTGGGCGGCCAATGCCGCGCTGAATGGCGCCGTCGTCACGCAGGGCGCGGTCAAGATCGACCAGAACCTCAAGGAAGTGCAGCATCGCGACGGCGGTATCGTCCAGTCGATCGCGATCCGCCAAGGCGACCGCGTCGAGGAAGGTCAAGTGCTTTTCCGGCTCGACGATGTCCAGACCCGGGCCGAGCTTTCGATCATCCGCTCCCAGCTCGCCGAGAATCTCGGCCGCAAGGCGCGGCTCATCGCCGAGCGCGACAACCTGGCGAGCGTCATCTTCCCGTCCGAGATCTCGGCGTTGTCCGACGAAGTCGACCATATCCGCGAGGGTGAGACCCGCCTGTTCGCCGGCAACAAGGCCAACCGCGACAGCCGCAAGGAGCAGTTGGAGATCTCGATCGTCCAGTCGGGCGAGGAAATCCGCGGGCTCGAAGCGCGACAGGTCGCGAAGGTCGAGGAACTCAGGCTCGTCGATCTCGAGCGCGCCAAATATCTCAGCCTTTTCCAGAAGGGCTTCATCGATGGCGTCAAGGTCTTCAACATCAACCGCGAATGGGCGCGGCTGCTGGGCGAGCGTGGCGAGATCGACGCGACGCTTGCGCGCGCGAAGCTGCGTATCAGCGACGCCCGCCTCCAGATCATCGCGATCGACGAGACGGCCCGGACCGAAGCCCAGCGTGAGTTGCGGCAGGTCGAGGCCAAGGTTTCCGAGCTCAGCGACCGCCGTATCGCCAACGAGGACCGGCTCGCGCGCATGGAAATCCGCGCCCCGATCGCCGGCACCGTCAACGAGTTGATGATCTTCACCGTCGGCGGTGTCATCACCCCGGCAGCACGGCTGGCCACGATCGTGCCGGAGAGCGCGAAGCTGGTCGTCGAAGTCCGCATCGCGCCCAACGATATCGATCAGATCCAGGTCGGGCAGACGGCGCGGATGCGCTTCTCCGCCTTCAACCGCAACACCACGCCCGAGGTCTCCGGCAAGCTGACCCATATCTCCCCGGCGACGACGAAGGATCCCGTTAGCGGCCAGAATTTCTACGTCGGCGAAGTCCAGACCAAGGATGCCACGGTCGCGCTCGGCGACCGTCGCCTGCTGCCCGGCATGCCCGTCGAAGTCTTCATCTCGACCGAAGACCGAACCGCGCTCTCCTACCTCATCAAACCGCTGATGGACCACGCGGAACGCGTCTTCCGCGAACGGTAACAATGAACGTTAAAGCCTATGCCAAAGTAATGTCCGGTTTCTGGCCGTGCTCCAACGTCAGCAATTGGCGCGCGCGCGACAAATTTGGGAGCCTGCTGGCACAGTGAGATCGTAGTCCCCGCCTCATCAAAGGTCAGCGATAAGCTCCGGTGACCCGCCGAGCAGCTTCGGCGATAGCCGCGGCGCGGGCAGCCATCGGAGCGCGACTTTCCGCTATGAATGCCGCAATAGCCACGACGCCGCGGTCGGGAGCGGTTAACAGCCCGACATCGTTGGTAACCCCGTTCACGCCGTTGAGGCTTTGGCTCGTGCCGGTCTTGTGACCTACGGTCCAGCCTGCAGGAGCGCCGGCCCGCAGCCGATCCGGAAAGGTGACCGTCTGCGACATCACGGCGAGAAAATGTTCTGTGGAGGCCGGTGAGAGGAGTTGGCCTGCTGCCAGCTTGCGCAGGAAGCTCGCCATCGCCAGCGGTGTCGCCGTATCGCGCGGGTCATTGAGATAGGCTTCGAACGCCTCCGCTAGGCGCTTCTGAGAAACCTTCGCGCGTGCCGCCTTGAGCCGCTCCGGATCGACGAAGGACGGTTCCCACCTCAGCCCGGTCACCTCGGTTTGCAGCTCGCGCTCGGTGCGATCGATGCGGATGTCATGCAGATCGGCGGCTCGGAGGAATGCCTGCACGGCACCGACGCCTCCGAGTCGGGAGATCAGAAAATCGGTTGCCGCGCTGTCGCTTTCGACCACGGCACGGCGCACGAGATACTCGATCGTGCTCTCGAACGTGCCTTCCTTGAGCACGATATCCGCAAGCGGCTGAATGTTGACGCTGAGATCATCGCGCCGCAGCGTCACGCGGTCCTCAAGCCGCATCCTGCCTTCGTCGACGGCGCGCATGACCGCAGCGCCGACCACCAGCTTCATGACGCTCTGCAGCGAAAATCGCTGCTCGCCATTGCCCTGGCCGACAACTCAGAACTATCTTGATGTGGAGCTGGGCCGCGGCGACCGCCATCGCAAGCTGATGCTCAGCCTGCCCGGCTATGCCGCGGTCGGCGCCGCGATCGAGGCATCGGACCTTGTGGCCTGCATACCGGATCGCACCGCGGTGGCGCTCAGGAGGATGCATCCAAACCTTCGCGCTCGGCACATCAATCCGCCATTGCGCTCGACGTTGTCACTGCTCTGAGCGCTCGGTGGGCAACGCGACCCCGCGCTGAAATGGGCCGGCTCCCTGATCGGTCAGGTCGCTGGCCAGCTCCCCACAGAGTGATGCCGAGCCCTTGGGAATCGTTCAGTTTCTCGAACGATGCCCCAATTCCGATGAACCTCCGAGTGATGACTGGCCTGTAAAGGTAACGGTAGCTGCTTGCATGCGAAGGGGATGTCCGCTCTCGGGCAGGGCCTCAATGTCCGGAAGTGGCGCAAGGCGTTCCGGATCCGCTCTCGACCCATTACTGACCTCGTAGCGTTGCGCGCAGCAATCAGCGCTTCGGCCCCATGGTCCCGATCGTCCGCAACCGCGCCGACCTGACCCAGCCGCTGACGTCGTTGCCGGTTCGGGGATTGAGATACATCACCGACGACCAGCCATCCCGGGTCTGCGCATAGGCGATGATCTCGTCCTTCGGGATGATGAAGACGCCCTTCATTTGGCATGCGCTGTCGGGTGCCGAATGGAATTGCAGGCGGCCTGAGCCGGTCACGACCTGGCTCAGCGGCGGCGAGAGGGCGGGGGCCTGATCCGAGCCGGCCGGCGGTTCCGTGCAGGCGGCCTGCGCGGCGTGCGACAGGAACGCGCATATCAGGAGAATTCCCGGCCCTGTCGTTCTCATGGCTTGTTCTTCCGCGCTCAGCCTCGGTTCCGGTGACAGGCTAGCACGAGCCTTCAGCGCGAAGCCTCTTGCGATTTACATAAGTATTTGCTTATGTGTTTCCATGATCGAGAACGAGATCTTCAAGGCACTGGCCGATCCGACGCGGCGCGCGATCCTCGACAAGCTGACGGCGGGCAGCCTGAACGCCAGCGCCCTGCGCAAGGGCATGGCGATCAGCCAGCCGGCAATGTCGCAGCATCTCGCAGTCCTGCGCGGTGCGGGTCTCGTCAGCGAGGAGCGGCAGGGGCGCTTCGTGAACTACCGGGTCGATCCGGACGGGCTCGCGCTGGTCGCGCAGTGGCTGACGAAATACCGTGCCTTCTGGCCGGTGCGGATCGACGATCTCAGGACCTTGCTCAAGGAGATGGATCAATGAGCGGTGACGACAGCCAGGCGGCGGCCGATCCTCTCGTCTTCGCATTTCAGTTCGACGAGCCGCCCGAGAAGCTCTGGCGCGCCATCAGCACGCCCGGCCTGCGCGAGCACTGGCTGCCCGATGCGGAGCTGGCCGATCCCGAGCCGAGCGTCGTCACGCCGGGAGAGGCGCTGCGCTACCGGATGCGCGACAGCGAGCCGCCCTTTCTGGAAAGCGTGGTCACGTTCCGGATCGACGCCAGCGAGGCCGGTGGAAGCAGCCTGCACGTGATCCATGAATTGACCGATAGCCGCGTCGGGCGGCGGCTGACCCCTGCAAACAGCAACGGGCCGCCGGTGATGCGCGCCGCCGCCTGAGGCGAGGCGAAACCACACCATCCATCTTCCCGAGACTCTGGAGTTCGCCGATGCGCGAAGCGATGCAACTCGTCCCTATGGTCGTCGAGCAGTCGAGCCGCGGAGAGCGCTCGTTCGACATCTACTCGCGGCTGCTGCGCGAGCGGATCATCTTCCTCAATGGCGAGGTCAACGACGCGATGAGCGTGCTGGTCTGCGCGCAGCTCCTGTTTCTGGAAGCCGAGAACCCGAAGAAGCCGATCCATCTCTACATCAACTCGCCGGGCGGCATGGTGACCAGCGGCTTCGCGATGTACGACACGATGCGCTACATCCGTTCGCCGGTGCATACGCTTTGCATGGGCACCGCGCGCTCGATGGGCTCGTTTCTGCTGATGGCCGGGGAGCCGGGCGAGCGTGGAGCGCTGCCCAATGCCAGCCTGCATGTCCATCAGCCGCTCGGCGGCTTCCAGGGGCAGGCCTCCGACATCTTCATCCATGCCGAAGAGATGCGGCAGACCAAGCATCGCCTGACCCGGCTTTATGCCGAGCATTGCGGGCGCAGCTACGAGGAGGTCGAGCGCACGCTCGACCGCGACCGCTTCATGACGGCGGAAGAGGCGCTGGAATGGGGCCTGATCGACCGGATCGTCCACCGGATGGAGGAGCCGGCCGCCGCGTGAGCCGTACATGCGCGGTCATCCCGGGCGACCGAAGGGAGACCCGGGATCCATTCCGGAACGGTTCAGGCATGGATCCCGGATCGGCGCCGCTGACGCGGCTTGTCCGGGATGACCTGCTCGGGCGAGTGCGAGCTTTGGGCTATTTCTCCATGAAGGCCCGGATCGCGCCTTCGGCCTGCTTCATCGACATCACACCGTCAAGATGGCCGCGCGAGCCGTCGATCGTGGCGTGGGTGATGTCGCGCCCGGCCTCCTTCGCCGCCTTCACTGTCGTCGCGACCATGTCGGGCGTGAAGACGAGATCCTTCGGCTGGGTGATCAGCAGCATCGGCGCCTTGATCTTGGCCATGCCGTCGGCAAGCGAGGTGCCGCCCGCGGCGAAGAGCTGGTTCGCCTTGACCAGATAGAGGAAGTGGTTGGCGTCGGAGATTTTTGCGCGGGCCATGCCGGCATTGTCGAGCACGCTCTGGACCTGGAACTTGTTGGCGAGCGCCTTGCCGGGCTCCTCGCCCTCCTTGGCCGGACGGCGGCCGAAGGTAGCGTTGGCCCAGTCCTGGTGGTTCGCCTGCAGCGTCACCGCGGTCAGCGCCTTGGCGAGGCCGGCGAGCGGCGGGGTCTTGCCGTAATAGTCGCCATTGTTCCAGTTGGGGTCGACGAGGATCGGCGCGGCCCAGACGTCGAGCCAGGCGATCAGCATCGCGTCGGCCTCGCCGGCGCCGATCACCGGCATGGCCTTGGCGACCATCTCGGGATAGCTCGCTGCCCATTCGAAGGTCTGGAGCGAGCCCATCGAGGGGCCGGCGACCAGCGCGAGCTTCTTGATGCCGAGGCTCTCGACCAGCGCCTTCTGGACCTCGACGAAGTCGCGGACCGTCACGATCGGAAAGTCGAGCCCATAGGGCTTGCCAGTTTCGGGGTTGATCGAGGCGGGGCCGGTGGTGGTGGTCTTCGGATCGCCGGTGCTCAGATTCACCAGCGTGTCGGAGGACAGGACGAAATACTTGTTGGTGTCGATCGCCTTGCCCGGGCCGATGATGGCGTCCCAGTAGCCCGGGGCCGCGTCGTCGGCTGCGTATTTGCCGGCGGCATGCGAGTTGCCGGAGAAGAAATGGCAGATCAGCACGGCATTCGATTTGTCGGCGTTGAGCGTGCCGTAGCTCTCCCAGCCGACGCGGACATTCTTCAGCGTGCGTCCGCTCTGGGTGGTGAAACTCGGAAGTTCGAAGACCTTCTTCTCGACCGTCAGATCCTGCGCGTCGGCCATGCCTGCCGTCATCCATCCTGCGAGCGCAAGCGCGCCCATGATCCACATCTTCATCGCTGCATCCCTCCCGCTGCCGCAACAGGTTCCGTCTGCAACAGAGCGGATTTCCGATGCACACGAAAGCGGGAGTTCACGATCAGCGGGTGAGCGGTGTCGGTGCGACGGAGGCGCCGGCCGGGCTGAGGAAGGCCTCGGTCTCGATATCGAAATCCGGAGCGTCGACCGGGCCCTTCAGCAGGAAGGGCAGCTTCAGCGAGCCGCTGGGGGAGGCCAGCAGCGCGGTCATGTCGAGGGTGCGGGGGCGCAGCGCCGCACTGCCGGCGAGGTTGAAGCGATAATTCGCGCCGATCATCTGCGCCTCGGTCAGGGCGAGCAGGCCGCCGGCGATCCCGGCATTGGCGCTGATGGTCTCGTAGGGCGTCTTGCCCTGCCGCCAGTCGCGCAGCGCCTGGACCGGGCTGCGCTCGGCGCGGCGGATCAGGTCCCCGAAGGCGACGCCGCCGATCTCGCCCTGCCGGGCGGCCAGGTTGATGCGGCCGGTGAACGAGCCCAGCAATTCGTCGAAGGTGCGGCCGACGCCGTCCAGCGCAAGCTGGAGGTTGCCGGTGCCGCTCAGGCGCGCCAGTTGCGGCAGGTCGGACGCCGCCTGGCCGATATTCACCTTGTCGAGCCCGGCCTGGAGCTTGATGTCGACGCCGGCGGGGGTGGCGAGCGCGAGCAGGCGGCTCTTGACGCTGCCGCCATAGGCGCCGGCGCGGAGCAGCCCGGTCTCGAACCGCCCCTTCTTGACGAGCAGATAGGTCGCGACGTCGTTGAGCCTCGCGCCTTTCAGGCGGACGGCGTCGACAGAGACGCGCAGGTCGATATCGCGCGCGGTCCAGGCTTCGAGATCGAAGGGTGTCGTATCCGCGACATCGACCGCCGGAACCGGGAGACGATCGACGATGCGGTCGAGGTTCAGCGCCGCGCCTGCGAGCGTGCCCGAGAGCGCATAGCGCCCGCCGGCCTCCGCGAGCTTGATCGCGCCGTCGAGGCGCTCGCCATCCAGGTTGACGACGGCGCTGCTGAACGAGACCTCGCGCGGCTTCACCTGGATATCGGCCGAGAGAGCGACGGCGCCGAGCGCCGAGCCCAGACGCGATTCCTCGCCGAACCAGCCGAGCAGCTTCGGCAGCGACGGGGTCGACAACACGAGAGGGCCGCTGATCACCGGCTCGCCGGGGCCGGAGCGGCTGCCTTCGAAGCGCAGCTTCAGCAGGGAAGAGGTCGCCGACAGGGCGGCCTTCGCGCTGCCGCCTGCCATCGGCCAGAGCAGGTTCACCTCGGTCGGCACACCGCGCCAGTTGAGGGAGCCGGACAGGGCGAGGGGGTCGCGCGAGCTGCGTTCGTCGATGACGAGATCGAGATTGCGGACGACGCTCTGGATCGCGCCGTTCGCGCGCAGGAAGACCGAGCCGGCGCTGACGACGATCTTGCTCTGGTCCTGGAGGTGTTCGAACTCGGCGAGCGCGGGGCTGAGCCACTCGGTGACGCCGTCGCTGCCGGCTGGAACGGCGATGTCGATCCGGGGAGCCACCAAGTCGACACGGTCGAAGCTGATCCGCCCGCTGAGCAGCGGCAGCAGGCGCAGATGCGCCTTGATCCGCACGGCCTCGCCGGCGAGCGCGCCGTCGTGCTGGCTGAAGGAAACCTGGGACAGGCTGATGCGCGGCAGCGGCAGCAGGGCGATTTCGGCCCGCTCGATCGCCTTGACGACGAAGCCGGTCCGCTCCTGGATTGCCTTGATCGCGCTACGCTGGACGCGCCCGAACGCAACGTCCCAGGACTGCATGCCGAGCAGGCCGATAGCGACGACGAGGCTGAAAGCGATGATCGCAGCGCGTCTGGTCATGGACTTCCGAATCGGCACCGGGCCGAAAGTCAGCCAGCCCCCTGGCGGCACAGGGTGTAGGCCGATGCAGAGGGCTTGTCGAGGCTGGAGAGCCGGCTATCCCGTGCGATCTGCGCCGGTTTTGGCCAGAACGAAGGCCGGATAGAGCCCGGCCAGGATGATCAGCAGCGCCGCCAGCGCGCCGTCCTCGAAGACGCCGCGCGAGGCGTGGCCGTAGACGACCGTCGCCAGCGTGTCGACGTTGAGCGGTCGCAGCAACAGCGTCGCCGGCAGTTCCTTGAGGCAGTCGACGAAGACGAGAAGCGCCGCAGCGGCGATGGCGGGACGCGCCAGCGGCCAATGGATGCGCCTGAGCACCTCCGGCCCGGCGGCGCCGAGCGCGCGGGCAGCGTCGTCGATCCGGGGCGAGACGCGCGAAAGCCCGCTCTCGACGCCGGAGACCCCGATCGCGAGAAAGCGCACCGTATAGGCGATCACCAGTGCCGCACCGGAACTGATCATGATCAGGCCGGGCTTCAGGCCGAACAGGGCGGATGCGGCATCGGCCAGCAGATTGTCGAAGGCCGCAAGAGGGATGAGCAGGCCAAGCGCCAGCACGGTGCCGGGCACGGCGTAGCCAAGGCTGGCGACACGGGCGAGGGGCTTCAGCCAGCCCTCGCGGCCACTGCGGCCCGCGGTCGCGATCCCGAGCCCCAGCGCCACCACCAGAGCCGCGGCGAGGCCGGAGAGCAGGAGCGCATTGCCCAGGAGGCGCAGCAGCCCGATGTCGAACTGCTGAAGCAGGCCGCGCTGCAGGATTTCGGTGACGAGATAGCCGATGGGCAGGGCGGCGCCGAAGATCACGGGCAGGGCGCAGGCGAGGGTGGCCAAAACCGCTCTGCGACCGTGCAGCGGCCGGCGCGTCACCGGGCGGGCCTGGCGCACAGGCAAGGCGAAACGCCTCTGCCCGCGCAGTTTCACCTCAATCAGGATCAGGGCGAAGACGATCAGCAGCATGATACATGCGATCTGGGCGGCGCCGGGCAACGAGCCGCGATTGACCCAGGTCGTGTAGATCGACAGCGTCAGCGATCTCACGCCGAGATATTCGGTGGCGCCGATATCGTTCAGCGTCTCCAGCAGGACGAGGGTCAGGCCGGCGGCGAGCGCGGGGCGCGCGAGCGGCAGGCCGATGCGCCAGAACAGGCGGCCGGGCGCTGCTCCGAGATTGCGGGCGGCCTCGACGATGCTGGCTCCCTGCACGCTGAACAGCGCGCGCGTGCTGAGATAGACATAAGGGTAGAGGACGATCGCCATGATCGCGATCGCTCCCGGCACGTTGCGCGGATCGGGAAACCAGTAGTCGCGGAGCGAACGCCAGCCGGTGGCGGCGCGGAGAGCGCTTTGCAACGGCCCCTGGAAGCCGAGGAACTCGACGTAGATATAGGCGGTCAGATAGGTCGGCAGCGCCAGCGGCAGCACGAGCAGCCATTCGAGCGAGCGGCGGCCCGGGAAGTCGTGCTGCGTCACCAGCCAGGCCGTGCCGACGCCGATGACGGCGCAGGCTGCGCCGACACCGGCCAGCAGCAGGCTGGTCTGGACGAGCGCGACGGGCAGGACATTGGCCGCGAGATGCGGCCAGATCTCAGCCGCCTGTCGCGACGAAAACGCGGTTGCGACGAGCGCGAGGAGCGGCAGCGCCACGAGGGCAGCCCCGCCGATCGCGGCATAGGCAAAACGCGTCGACGGCCGCCACGAGAATGGCGACCGTCGCGTCGTGTCGAGCGGCTGGCTCAGGCTCAATTGTCGAAGCCGACCTTATCCACGAGGTTGGCGGCGGCCTTGCGCTGCTTGGCGACCTCGGAAAGCGTCAACTTGTCCGGCGTGACGGTACCGAAGAGCTTGACGGCAGTGGAGTCGGTGACGGCCGCGTTGACGGGTAACTCGAAGTTGCCGTTCGCGTAGAGGGCCTGGGCCTTGTCGCCGAGCATATACTCGACCAGCTTGACGGCGTTGTCCTTGTTCGGGGCGTTCTTGGCGAGCGCGGCAGCCGAGACGTTCACATGGGTGCCGCCGCCGGCGAAGGTGGTCTTGAGCGGCTTGATCGCGTCGAACCAGCCCTTCTGCTCGTTCTTCGCCTCGCTCATCAGGCCGACATAGTAGGTGTTGATGAGGGCGATGTCGCAGAGCCCGGACTGGATGTCGCGGGCGACGTCACGGTCGCCGCCGCCGGGCTTGCGAGCGGCGTTGGCGCGCACGGCCTTCAGGTAGGTCTCGGTCTTCTCGGCGCCGTAATGGGCGAGATAGGCGGCGAAGAACGCGTTGTTATAGGGATGCTGGCCGGCGCGAATGCAGAACTTGCCCTTCCACTTGGGATCGGCGAGGTCCTCATAGGTGATCGCGTCCTGCTTGACGCGCTCCTTCGAGACCACGACGACGCGGGCACGCTTGGTCAGCGTGACCCAGTTGTTGTCAGGGCGAAGCTGCGCCGGAACGGTCTTGTCGACGACATCCGACTTGATCGGCTGGGTGATGCCGGCATCGACGGCGGCATTGATCTCGCCGACATCGACCAAGAGCATGACGTCGGCCGGGCTGTTGGCGCCTTCGGCCTTGATGCGCTCCTGCAGGCCGTCCTTCAGGAAGACCGCGTTGACCTTGATGCCGGTATCCTTGGTGAAGGCCTCAAGCACCGGGTTGAGCAGAGCCGGCTCGCGGGTGGTGTAGAGATTCACGCCTTGCGCAAAGGCCGGAGCGGCCAGCAGGCAGGAGGACAGCGCCAGGGCGTGGAGATAGGTCTTTGCGATCATTCTTCTGCTCCGTCGTGGGGCGCGATCAGCGCGATGGGCGAGCGATAGAACGCCGCCGGCGGAGCGTCAATGAAGTAATCCTTTAATATCAAAGCCTTATAGCAGTTCTAGTTTTCTTCTTATTTTGACGAATTCTAATAAGATGGACATCGCATTGGAAAGACGAGGGGATTTCCGGCGCATTCCAGTCGTACGTCTTTCGGATGGGACGTCCTGTCGCGGTTAGCGTGTTGCCGTTCTTGTCAAACGCGGACGCAATACCAGCGCCTAAGATGTGCCAGCCGTTGTCATTCCGGGGCGTGCCGAAGGCGCGAACCCGGAACTCACGACTGGGTAGAACATCTTATATCCGGATTTTCAGGCTTCACCCGGTCGTGGGTTCCGGGTTCTTCGCTGCGCGAAGCCCCGGAAGGACAAGGAGCGTCGAAAGTCCAGAAACCTATCGCTGCGGCAGCGCAAGCGGGATCAGGCGGACCGGCTCGCGCGTGGTCGGCTCGACCGTGCCGCGAAGGGCGGCGTCGCTGGCAAAGGTGTCGCCCTGCAACTGCGCCTCTCGGACGCGCATCTGGCGCCGGACGCTGCGGGCCTGCGCTTCCATCCGGGAAATGCCGACCTGCTCGTCGATCTGCTTGCGCTGGGACTTGCTGAGCTCGGAGGCCGTACGGAAATCGCGGAAGTCGCGCCGGCTATAGGGCCAGCTCGAACCGCCGGTAAAGGTCGAGACCTTGCCGTCGAGCACGACGCTGTCGCCCGGCCGCAAGGTGATGTCACGCAGCAACGAGATGCGCCGCTCGCCAGGCTGGACGATGGCCGCGCGGCAGGCCGGGTCGGCCGCCTTCTCGTACCCGAAGGCCATGGGCAGGGCGCCATAGCGCTTGCCATCGGTGGACACGGCGTCGGCAATGCTGGTCGCGCCGGCGGCCATCCTGAAGACCTTGACCGGAACGCCTGGATTCATCGCCGTGCAAAGCGCCTCATGAGCCTTCATGTCGCTGTTGGCGCGGAGATAGCCGATCGGGGAGTGGAAGCCGTCGCAGAGGCGCACGCAGAAGGTCTGGGCGCGGTCCGCCGCGCCGGTGACCGCGTCGAGCGAGGCGCCGGTCGTGCCGGCCGGCCTGCGCTGCCTGTCGGCGGTCTTCTGGGTCGATTTGCGGAAGGGATTGAGCTCGATCGGCGGATGCGCGAGCCGGCCGTCCGGCAGTGCCTGCATGAGCGGCAGCCGCCAGCCATTGCCGGCGGGCGCGTAGGCGTTGGCCTGCGGGGCATAGCGGGTCGAGCTGTAGGTCGCGTTCTGCACGCGTCCCTGTTGCCGCCGGGCCGCTTCCTGGATCAGGAAATCGCGCGCGCTGCCCTCGCTCTCGGCCTGGACCATCGACGCCGTCAGCACGATGCCGCCGGAGCCGAGCGCCATCCCGAGCGCGGCGAGCGCCAGCAGGCGCGCCGTCGGGCTGCGCCGCACCATCTTCGCCTTGCCGGAAACGGCAGCCAGACCCTCACCGTCGCGGGCGAACACCCGCGCCGGGACTTCACGGACACGCAACATCGCGTCACTCCAAACTACGCTTGTCCACCGTCCGCCGCCATCCGGGGTGTAGTTTACTTTTCGTTAAGCTTCAACGCTTCCGGGCGCGTGCTCACCGGAAACGGACGGAATGCTTAACGGGAACGCGGAGTGGGGCGTCGCTCAGAGCACCGAGATCAGGACGCCCAGCCACATGCAGAACAGCGCGATGACGCCGATGCCGTAGACCGCGCCGCGCAGGGGGAGCTTGTTGGGGCCGATATGGATCAAGGTGTGGGCAACGCGGGTCGCGACATAAAGCCAGGCGAGGAGGGCCATGCCATAGCCGGTGGCGCCGGTCTCCATCGCGACCATCACGACGGCGAAGAAGATCACCGGCGTCTCGAACTGGTTGGTGAAGTTGGCCGCCGCCAGCCGCGCCGGAACCGGGTAGCGCTCGGTCGAGACCGACACTTCGTCGGGCCGGACGGCGCCGCTGGTGAAAGCGGTCTTGCGGCGGAGCGCCAGGATGACGCCGACGACGAAGATCCAGAAGATCAGCGCCAGTGTCGGGTAGATCAGCTTGAGAGTCATGGTTATGCGTCGCCTCGTGCCAGCACCGGCCTGGATAGTTCAGGCCAGTGCTGCACGAAGCTCGCCCGGACTCAAGAGCGGGTCGGGTAGTTCGGGCTCTCGCGCACGATGGTCACGTCGTGGACATGGCTCTCGCGCAGGCCGGCGCTGGTGATGCGGATGAAGCGGGCCTTGTTGCGGTAGTCCTCGAGGTCCTTGCCGCCGACATAGCCCATCGCGGCGCGCAGGCCCCCGGCGAGCTGGTGCAGCACGTTCGAGACCGGGCCCTTGTAGGCGACCTGGCCCTCGATGCCTTCCGGCACGAGCTTCAGCGAATCCTTGATGTCCTGCTGGAAGTAGCGATCGGCCGAGCCGCGCGCCATCGCGCCGACCGAGCCCATGCCGCGATAGGCCTTGTAGGAGCGGCCCTGGTACAGGAAGGTCTCGCCGGGTGTTTCATCGGTGCCGGCCAGCAGCGAGCCGACCATGGCGCAGGAGGCGCCAGCGGCCAGCGCCTTGGCGAGGTCGCCCGAATACTTGATGCCGCCATCGGCGATGACCGGCACCCTGGCCTTCGCGCCGGCCGAGGCGGCATCCATGATCGCGGTGAGCTGGGGCACGCCGACGCCTGCGACGATGCGGGTCGTGCAGATCGAGCCCGGGCCGATGCCGACCTTGATGGCGTCGGCGCCGGCATCGATCAGCGCCTGGGCGCCGCCGGCGGTGGCGATGTTGCCGGCGATGACCTGGACCGAATTGGAGAGCTTCTTCACCCGGCTGACCGCCTCCAGCACCTTGGCCGAGTGGCCATGGGCGGTGTCGACGACGATCAGGTCGACGCCGGCATCGATCAGCATCTCCGAGCGCTCGAAGCCCTGGTCGCCGGTCGTGGTCGCCGCGGCGGCCAGCAGCCGGCCATGCACGTCCTTGGCGGCGTTCGGGTGGGCGACCTGCTTCTCCATGTCCTTCACGGTAATCAGGCCGATGCAGCGGTAGTGGTCGTCGACCACCAGCAGCTTCTCGATGCGGAACTGGTGCAGCAGGCGGCGCGCCTCCTCGGGATTGACGCCTTCGCGCACCGTGATCAGGCGCTCCTTGGTCATCAGCTCGGAGACCGGCTGGGCCGGGTTCTGAGCGAAGCGGACATCGCGGTTGGTCAGGATGCCGACGAGCTTGCCCTTGTGGCCCTGCGGGCCGCGCTCGACGACCGGGATGCCGGAGATGCCGTTGTTCTTCATCAGCGCCAGCGCATCGGCCAGCGTTTCGTCGGGATGGATGGTGATCGGGTTGGCGATCATCCCCGATTCGAACTTCTTAACGAGGCGGACCTGTGCGGCCTGCTGGTCGGCGTCGAGATTGCGATGGATGACGCCGAGGCCGCCGGCCTGTGCCATGGCGATCGCCATGCGGGCTTCGGTCACCGTGTCCATCGCGGAAGCGATGATCGGCAGGTTCAGCGAGATCGTCTTGGTGAGCTTCGTGCGGATATCGACATCCGCCGGCATGACCTCGGACGGGCCGGGCTCGAGCAGCACGTCATCGAAGGTGAAACCGTCGCGAATCAGACCGTCGAGGGAAATCGTCATCGTCAACTCCGACGCCGGGCAAGGCCGGCTTTTCAAAGGGGCAGGGCGAAAGGCCCGGTGCCGAGTTGACGAGGCCCGTTAGCATGGGCGGGCCGGGACCGCTAGTGCTCGGTGAGGGATTCTTTTGCAGTGCGGCAACGGCGCCGATACGTGGCGGTGCCGTTGCCGCAGCGTCGCGGTGTCAGCGGGTGCGGCGAGCCGCGGCGGGCGCCTCCGGCGTGAAGCCGAAGCAGGCGATACGGGCGATGCTCTGGTCGCCGGCATCGGCCATGCGCTGGCAGGTCTGCAGGCGCTGGCACATGTCGTAGCGCATGGCCTCGCCGGCGCTTTGCGGTATCGACCTGAACTGGCAGCCAGCCTGCCAGCTCATCATGTCGGTTGCAGCCGCAGGAGGCGCCCAGCTCAAGCCGGCCACAAGGGCGAGACCGAGCACGGGCAGGCCGGGCGAGAGGCGGCGAGCGGCGGCGAAAACAGGTGAAACATCGATCATGGCGCTTCTCCAGAACGTGAACGGCGCGCGCCCCTCGCGACGGCCCGGCGCGACCGGGCTTCAAGGAGATGGGGGCGCCGTCGCGTCCGAAGGAGTGAAGCCAGCGCATGACGGCGTTGTGCTTGCTGCCGGGGCATAATCACAGCGCATGACGGAAGCGCGCCGGCAGCGGGCAAAACCGGCTGCAAAGCGCCATTTCGCTCTCGTCACTTGGTGTGCATGGCATTAATAGCCGAGCTTATGATTTCATACGCGCCTAATTCGACCGGCGCGGAAGGCCCGAAGTCCCAAGGTCCGAAACTTTGCAGCGCTCCAAACTCCTGCCCCTGATCGTCGCCTGTGCGCTGTTCATGGAGAACACCGACTCGACGGTGATCGCGACTTCGCTGCCGGTGATCGCAAAATCGCTGGGTGAGGACCCGATCGCGCTGAAGCTGGCGCTGACCTCCTATCTCGTCAGCCTCGCCGTCTTCATCCCGATCTCCGGCTGGATGGCCGATCGTTTCGGGGCACGCACGATCTTCCGCTCGGCGCTCTGCGTCTTCATGCTGGGTTCGCTGCTCTGCGCGGTATCGAATTCGCTCGGTGCCTTCGTCGGCGCGCGCTTCATCCAGGGCATGGGCGGGGCGATGATGGTGCCGGTCGGGCGCCTCGTCATCCTGCGCAGCGTCAGCAAATCCGAGATCGTCGGCGCGCTCGCCTATCTGACGATTCCCGCGCTGGTGGGGCCGGTCGTCGGGCCGCCGCTGGGCGGCTTCATCACCACCTATTTTGATTGGCGCTGGATCTTCCTGATCAATATCCCGATCGGGCTGATCGGCATCGTGCTGGCGAGCCTGTTCTTCGAGGACATCCGCGAGGAGGACGTGCCGCCCCTCGATATTCGCGGCTTCCTGCTCTCCTCGGGCGGTTTCGCCAGCCTGATGCTCGGGCTCAATACCGGCGGGCGCCATCTGGTGCCGGAGGCGGTGTCCTATGCTTGCGTGCTGGGCGGGGCGGCGGCGCTCGTCGCCTACTGGTTCCATGCGCGGCGCGTGCCCTATCCGGTGCTCAACCTGTCGCTGTTCCGCATTCCGACTTTCCGGATCGGCGTGATCGGCGGCTCGGTCTTCCGGACCGGCATCGGCGCGATTCCGTTCCTGCTCCCGCTGATGCTGCAGCTCGGATTCGGGCTGGACGCGCTGCAGTCCGGGCTGATCACCTTCGTATCGGCGGCCGGCGCGCTGATCATGAAGACGCTGGCGAAGACGATCCTGGCGCGCTTCGGTTTCCGGCGCGTGCTGATCGTCAACTCGGTGATCGGCGCCGCCTTCCTCGCGGCGTCCGGACTGTTCACCCCGACGACACCGCACGCGATCATCCTCTCCGTGCTGCTGGTCGGCGGCTGTTTCCGCTCGCTGCAATTCACCGGCATCAATGCGTTGAGCTATGCCGACGTTTCCAATCGCGACATGTCGAGCGCGACCTCGATGTCGAGCGTCGCGCAGCAGCTCTCGTTGAGCATAGGCGTGACGATCGGCGCCTTCGCCCTGGAGACGACCCATGTCCTGCATGGCGGCAAGACGCTTGCGGCCGGCGATTTCTGGCCGGCCTTCCTCATCGTCGGCCTGGTCTCGGCCTCGTCCGTGCTCTGGATGATGCGGCTCGCTCCCGATGCCGGCGCCGAGGTCTCCGGCCATGTCCCGGTCAGCGCGCGCAAGGTCACCGCCGAGGCGATCGCGGAGCAGAAGCCTCTCGACTAGCTTGCCAGCTTCGCTGACTTGCCGCAGGGTCAAGGCATGCAAGCCGAGCCCGCGCCCTCGAACGAGACGCGCTACACGCTCTGCGTCGGCGACGGCGCGGCCCGGCTCAAGCTCGCCGAAACCGAACTGACGCTCAGCGGCGAAGGCATCGCCTACGAACTCGACGGCCGCTCCGGCTTGCGGTCCTTCGCCAAGCTGACCGGCGTGCGCCTGCAATCCGTCAATGGCGGGCCGCGATCGCCCTGGGAAGCGCTGGCCGAGCTGACCTTCTCCTCCGGCCGGCCGCTCTTCGTCCATTCCAGCGGCCCCTGGGGCGCCGATGATCCGCAGCGCGATACGACCTTCACCGCCTTCATCGAGGACCTGCATCGCCGCCTCGTCGCGGGCGGGCACCGCCATGTCGCGTTCCGGCGCGGCATCCCGGAAGGGCGCCACCGCTTCATGATCGTGGTCGCGCTCATTGCCGCCGTGGTCTTCGGCGGCGCCGGCCTGATGGTTCTCTATATCGGCCTGAGCGGCAAGGCCGGCTTCTTCGAGGTCATCGGGCCGCTCATCGGCGTCGGCGGTTTCGGCTTCTGGATCTGGAACTCGGTCGTGCGGAGCGCGCCGGGCAGCTACGATCCGCGCCATTTGCCGCGCGACGTCTTTCCGGAGTGACGGTAATCTAGAATCCGCAGGCGAGGCATTCGGCGCCATCGGCCGTGCGGTACTCCGCCTTCCAGTAATGCGGGTCGTTCAATGCGGCATAGGCGATGCCGGGCGGCAGCGGATAGCGCTTCCGGAAGGGGCGGGCGAGCTGGACGAAGAGCCGGCAATCGGGCGGCCAGTCACCAACGCTCAGGATGGAATTCCCTCGCGCGATCTCGGCGTCGAGGATCGCCTGAAGCGCCGGTATCATGCGCGGAACGGGCTGCGTCACCGCTTGCTCTTGTTCAGCCGTCGTCGCCTTCCGGCCGCTGCTGCCGGCGATAGCCGGTCGCCAGAACGTAAAGCTCGGAGGAATCGGCGCGGCTCGCGGCCGGCTTGACGTTGCGGACGGTCGTGAAATCGCGCTTCAGCATGGTCAGAAGCTCGGCACTGTCGCCGCCCTGGAACAGCTTGGCGAGGAAGAAGCCGCCCGGCGCCAGCACGCTGTGGGCGAATTCGACGGCCGCCTCGGCCAGCGCAATGATCTTCAGGTGGTCGGTCTTCTTGTGGCCGGTGGTGTTGGCGGCCATGTCGGACATCACGCCGTCGGCGCGGCCGCCGAGGCGCTGCGTCAGCAGGCCAGGCGCCTCCTCGGCCATGAAATCCATCTGGATCAGATCGACGCCGGGAATCGGGTCCACGGCGAGCAGGTCGATGCCGACGATATGGCCCTTGCCCTGCTCAAGCCCGATACGCTTGGCCGCGATCTGGCACCAGCCACCCGGCGCACAGCCGAGATCGACGAGCCGCTGCCCGGGTTTCAGGAACTTGTAGCGGTCGTCCATCTCCTCGAGCTTGAAGGCCGCGCGCGAGCGATAGCCCATCTCGCGGGCCCGCTTCACATAGGGGTCGTTGAGCTGGCGCTCGAGCCAGAGCTGCGAGGAGTGCTTGAGCTTGCCGGCCTTCTTGACCTTGACGCGCATGTCGCGTGCGCCGGCAGGCTTGCCGCCGCCGGTTTTGCCGCCCGATTTTCCGGTGCTCATCGTCTCAAAAGCCTATTTCCGTCGCCACCAGGCGCGGTCCTCATGCATCATGCGCAGCAGGATGCCCTCGCGCAGGCCGCGATCGGCAATGCGCACGCGCTCGCTCGGAAACGCGCGGCGGATCGCCTCGAAGATCGCGCAGCCGGCCAATACCAGATCGGCACGCTCGCGGCCGATGCAGGCATTCGCCGCCCGCGCGGCATAGTCCATCTCGATCAAACGGTCGATCACCGTGAGAATGTCGCGCTGGTGCATCCACAGCCCGTCGACTTCGCGCCGATCATAGCGCGGCAGGTCGAGATGGATGCCGGCAACGGTGGTCACCGTGCCGGAGGTGCCGAGCAGGTGGAAGCTGCGGGCGTCGCGCGCTCCCGCCGCCTTCTTGGCGAAGGGGGCGAGTGCCTGCGCGCAATCCTCGACCATCTTCTCGAACAATTCGCGGCTGACCTCGATGCCGCCATAGCGTTCCGCCACCGTGACGACGCCGATCGGCAGCGAGGCCCATTCGCGGATGCGGGCGGCGGGGTCGCGCGCCTCGCTGCGGCCGCCGAGCCAGACGATCTCGGTCGAGCCGCCGCCGATATCGAAGACGATGACGCTTTCCGCCGCCGGATCGGCCAGAGCCGCGCAGCCGGAGACGGCGAGCGCCGCTTCCGTGCGCTGGTCGATGACCTCCAGCGCGAGCTCCGCTTCGGCTGCGACGCGGCGGATGAAGTCGAGCCCGTTGGTGGCGGCGCGGCAAGCCTCGGTGGTGACGAGGCGGGCGCGGGTGACGCCGCGATTCGCCATCTTGCCGCGGCAGATCTTCAGCGCCTCGACGGCGCGGTCCATCGCGGCATCGGCAAGGCGGCTGCTGGCCGCCAGACCCTCGCCGAGGCGCACGATGCGGGAGAAGGCGTCGACGACGCGAAACCCGTGCTGCGCCGGGCGGGCGATCAGCAGGCGGCAGTTATTGGTGCCGAGATCGAGCGCGGCATAGGTCGTGGGCTGCGGGCGGTTGTCGGTGGGTTGAGCAAAGCTCCTGAAGGACGCACCAACCGGGATCGCGCCGTTCCGCTGCGGATCGGCGTCATGTCTCTGCGGTCGCGCCAGAGGCGCGACATCCCGTTGTTGCCGGTCCTCGACCGCCACCGATCCAAATCCCTCAACCTGTCCGATACCCGGGGCGCGGACAGGGGCCGCGACCCGGCGCGGCCCTGCTTCGTGATGAAGCTAACTACAGGGCAGCCGACATGCCAAGCAGAACCTTGCCGGGCGGGAGACTTACCCGACATTCGCATGGGACGCGCTTGCGCGGGGACCGGCTGATCGGCCAGTCTCCGCCGACTCGAGAGACGGGGCAGGGAACCGACATGGCCGCCAGACATATCCTCGCCATCGACCAGGGCACGACCTCCTCGCGGGCGATCCTGTTCGATGCGTCGCTCGGCGCGGTGGCCAGTGCCCAGCGCGAGTTTCCGCAGCATTTCCCGGCTTCGGGCTGGGTCGAGCACGAGCCGGAAGATATCTGGGAGAGCGTGCTGGCGACTGCGAGGGAAGCCATCGCCAAGGGCGGCCTGAGCGTCAGGGATATCGCCGGCATCGGCATCACCAACCAGCGCGAGACGACGCTGATCTGGGACCGCCGCACAGGCCGGGCGATCCACCGCGCCATCGTCTGGCAGGACCGGCGCACGGCGAAGGCCTGCGCGGCGCTCGTCGCGGCCGGCCATGAGGACCTTGTCGCCGAGCGCACCGGCCTGCGCATCGACCCCTATTTCTCCGCCACGAAGATCGCCTGGCTGCTCGACAACGTCCCCGGAGCACGGCGTCGCGCCGAGGCCGGCGAGCTCGCCTTCGGCACGATCGACTGCTTCCTGCTCTGGCGCCTGACCGGCGGGGCCGTGCATGCGACCGACGCGACCAATGCCGCGCGCACCATGTTGTTCGATATCGGCCGCGGCGTCTGGGATTCGGATCTGCTCGACCTGTTCGGCATCCCCGCTGCATTGCTACCGCAGGTGCGCGACTGCGCCGCGCATTTCGGCGATACGGCGCCGGAGCTGTTCGGCGCCCCGATTGCGGTACGCGGCATCGCCGGCGACCAGCAGGCGGCGACGATCGGGCAGGCCTGTTTCTCGCCCGGCATGGTGAAATCCACCTATGGCACCGGCTGCTTTGCCCTGCTGAACACCGGTGACAAGCCAGTGCGCTCGAAGCATCGCCTGCTCAGCACTATCGCCTATCAGCTCGGCGGCAAGCGGACCTATGCGCTGGAAGGCTCGATCTTCATCGCGGGCGCGGCGGTGCAATGGTTGCGCGACGGGCTCGGCATCATCGAAAAGGCCAGCGAAACCGGGCCGTTGGCCGAGGCTGCCGACCCCGAGCAGGACGTCTATCTGGTGCCGGCCTTCGTGGGCCTGGGCGCGCCGCATTGGGACGCGCATGCACGCGGGGCCATGTTCGGCCTGACCCGCAATTCGGGGCCGCGGGAGTTCGCGCGGGCGGCGCTGGAGAGCGTCTGCTACCAGACGCTCGATCTCGTCGAAGCTATGCGAGCCGACTGGCCGGAAGCCGGCGCCGGCAAGCAGTCGGTGCTGCGGGTCGATGGCGGCATGGTCGCTTCCGATTGGACGATGCAGCGCCTCGCCGACATCCTCGACCTGCCGGTCGATCGGCCGAATGTGCTGGAGACAACGGCTCTGGGCGCCGCTTATCTCGCCGGGCTGGACGCCGGTTTGCTGCCCGAGCCCGATCGTTTCGCCGATCTGTGGCGGCTGGAACGGCGCTTCTCGCCGGCCATGGCGTCGAGCGAGCGCAAGCGCAAGGTCAACGGCTGGCGCGACAGTGTCCGGCGGACGCTGAGCTCAACCTGAGAAGGAGAGCCAGCGTCGCTCGGCCGAGGACGCCACGGCGCATTCGATGAAGCGCACGCCGCGCGCGCCGTCCCTTACTGTCGGGTAGTCGGCATCGAGCGGATCGGCCGTCGTGCCGGCCTTGCGGGCGCGGATATCGGCGAAGACGCCGCGATAGATATTGGCGAAGGCCTCGATGAACCCCTCGGGATGCCCCGCCGGGATGCGCCCGGCCCGCCGGGCCGATTCGCAGAGCCAGGGCGAGGCTCGCGTGAATATCTCGGTCGGACCCTCGCGGCGATGATGAACGAGCCGGTTCGGCTCCTCCTGCCGCCATTCCAGCGTGCCGTTCTCGCCGGAGACGCGCAGGCGCAGGTCATTCTCCAGCCCGGCATTGATCTGCGAGGCGACGAGCACGCCGCGGGCGCCGCCCTGGAAGCGCAGCAACACGCTGGCATCGTCATCAAGCGCGCGGCCGGGAACGAGGGCGCCGAGATCGGCGACCAGCTCCTCGATTTCAAGGCCAGAGACGGTGGAGACGAGGTTCTCGGCATGGGAGCCGATATCGCCGAGTGCCCCGGCGATGCCGCTGCGGGCCGGATCGGTGCGCCAGCTCGCCTGCTTGTTGCCGGTCGCCTCCAGCGCGGTGGCAAGCCAGCCCTGATTGTACTCGACCACGACCTTGCGGATGCGGCCGAGCGCGCCCGAGCGCACCATCTCGCGCGCCTGCCGGACCATCGGATAGCCGGTGTAGTTGTAGGTGACACCGAAGACGGTGCCTCGGCGGGCGACCGTCTCGACAAGCTTCGTGGCCTGCTGGCCGGTATGGGTCAGCGGCTTGTCGCAGACGACATGGAAGCCGGCTTCGGCGAAGGCCTGTGCGATCGGGAAATGCGTGTCGGTCGGCGTGACGATGACGACGAGGTCGACGCGCTCCGCCGCTGGGCGGGCGAGTTCGGCTTCGAGCAGTGCCTGCCAGCTTGCGTGGTTGTGGGTATCGGCCAGCCCAAGGGCGCGGCCGGATTTGCGGGCGCGTTCGGGCGTCGAAGACAGGGCGCCTGCCGCCAGTTCCGCCTGTCCGTCGAGTGCGATAGCATGACGATGCACGGCGCCGATGAAGGCATCGCGGCCGCCGCCGATCATGGCATAGCGCAGCCTTGGCGCGTATTCGTCGTTCATCGCGTGACCTGACATTCTCGGAGATGCGGCCGCCGCTGGAGCGGCGGCCGGTGGATGCTGTCCGCTCAGAACGGCGAGTCGGGGAAATAGAAGTCCTTGGCGTTGCTCTTGTCGATCAGCACCGAGGGGATGATGGTGGTCGCCGGCAGCTTCTCGCCTTTCAGGCGAGCTTCCGCCGTCAACTTGATCGATTCGTAGATGAATTTCGGGGAGTAGCTGACATTGGCCTGGATTCGCGGGTCCTTGCCGTCGAGGATGATCTTGACCATGTCCTTGGCCCCGGCGCCGCCGAAGATCACCTTGATGTCCTTGCGCCCGGCCTGGTCGATGGCGCGGATGGCGCCGAAGGCCATGTCGTCATCGGCGGCCCAGAAGGCGTCGATCTCCTTGAAGCGGGTCAGGAAGTCCTGCGTGACCTTGTAGGCGTCGTCGCGGTTCCAGTTGGCGTATTTCGCGTCGAGCAGCTTGATGTCGGGATAGCCCTTCAGCACGCCGTTGAAGGCGTCCATGCGCTCGTTGTCGAGCGTGGTCGGGATACCACGCAGCGCCACGACATTGCCTTTGCCGCCGAGCGTCTTGGCGATGTACTCGGCCGGGATCTTGCCGAAGGCGGTGTTGTCGCCGGCGACATAGGCATCCTGGGCCGAGGTGTCGGTCAGGCCGCGGTCGACCACCGTCACATAGGCGCCCTTGGCCTTCACATTGGCGACCGGCCGGGTCAGCGCCGCCGATTCGAAGGGGAAGACGACGAGCGCGTTGATCTTGGTGACCGTGCTCAGGTCCTGAAGCTGGTTGGCCTGCTCGACGGCGTTGGCGGCTGTGCGGATCGTGATCTTGAGGTCCTTGTGCTTGGCCTCGAGATCCTTCTTCGCCTGGTTCGCCCAGTAGTTGATGCCGCCCATGAAGCTGTGCGTCGCGGCGGGAATGGACACGCCGAGATTGACGGGCTCGGCCGCTGCGCTCGTCGCTACGAAGGCGAGGCCCGCGGCGGTGGCAAGCATGAGGCTGCGTCTGGTCTGCATGGACATCGCTTCTCTCCCTTTATGGCCCGCCTAGAGCACGCGCCGATCCGATTGCTGCGCAATCGGATCGGATCACGCGTTCTCTCTTTTTGAGTGAGAGACGGATTCACCGATCAGGTCAGGATGGCCTGATCGGATCCGGCTCTAGCGGCGGCCTTTCTGCAAAAACGCGACGGTGATGATGACGAAGCCCTGCACGGCAGCGTTCAGATAGACGCTGATCAGGCTCGTCAGGTTGAGGATGTTGCTGATCACCGAGAGCAGGATCGCGCCGATGACCGTGCCGGTGATGCTGCCGTGGCCGCCCTTGAGCGCCGCGCCGCCGACGATGACCGCGGCGATGGCCTCCAGCTCCCAGAGCAGGCCGGTCGTCGGCGAGGCCGAGCCCAATCGCGGCACATAGAGCAGCGTCGCGATGCCGACGCAGAGCCCGAGCAGCATGTAGGTGAGGATCTTGACGCGCTCGACATCGACCGCGGCATAGCGCGCGACGGTCTCGTTCGAGCCGATCGCCTGGACATGCCGGCCGAAGATCGTGCGGTTCAGGATCAGTGCGCCGAGCAGAGCGACCAGCAGGAAGACCCAGACCGGGATCGGCACGCCGAGGAAGCTGCCGTAGTAGACCGGCGCGTAGAGATCGGCGAGCGCATTGTCGAGGGTCAGCGCGCCGCCATCGGCGAAATAGGTGAGGTATGCCCGGTAGATGCCGAGTGTTCCCAAGGTGACGATGAAGGGCTCGATCCGCCCCTTCGCGATCAGGATGCCGTGCAGCAGGCCGAAGACGCCGCCCAGCACGACCGCGAGCGCCGCGCCGCCGATCACCGCCAGCAGCGGCGAGCCGAAGGCACCGGACGCCCAGTTGATGAAGAGGATGACGCAGCCCGCGATCAGAGCCGCCATCGAGCCGACCGAAAGGTCGATGCCGCCGAGGATGATGACGAAGCACATGCCGACCGCGATGATGCCGATGAAGGCCGTGCGGGTGAGCACGTTCAGCGCGTTGTCGAGCGTGGCGAAATCGCTGTTGAGCATGGCACCGGCCGCACAGAGCAGCACGAGGCCGATGATGGGGCCGAAGGCGGCGATGCGGTCGCCGAGCGGCGTCGTTGCCTCGCGGGCGCGGGCCTCGGCTCGCTGTGCGGCTTCAGGCTGCGACATGGCGGGTCCCCGTGGCATGGGCGATCATCGTCGCTTCTGTCATCTCGTCGCCCTCGACCGTCGCGACGATCCGGCCCTCGCGCATCACCGCGACGCGATGGGCGAGGCCGATCAGCTCGATCAGCTCCGAGGAGATGACGATCAGGGCGAGGCCCTGCGCCGCGAGCTTCTGGATCAGGAAATAGATCTCGCGCTTGGCGCCGACATCGACACCGCGTGTCGGCTCGTCGAGGATCAGCACGCGCGGCGCCGGATGCAGCACCTTGGCGAGCGCAAGCTTCTGCTGGTTGCCGCCCGAAAGCGAAGCCGCCTTCATGCCGAGTGCGCCGGCGCGAATGCCGAATTCGCTGACCGCGGTTTCGAGCGCGCGCTGCTCCGCGCCATGGTCCAGCAGCGGGTTCGCATAGCGCTCCAGCACCATCAGCGTGAGGTTGGGCCGCAGCGGGAACTCCACATGCAGGCCCTTGCCCTTGCGGTCCTCGCTCAGATAGGCGAGCCCGTGGCGGGTGGCATCGCGCGGCGAGCGGAGCTGGACCGGCTTGCCGTCGCGCCGGATCGTGCCGCTGCCGGGCCGCAGGCCCAGAACGCCCTCGAAAAGCTCGGTCCGCCCGGCGCCGACCAGCCCGGCGAAGCCCAGGATTTCGCCCGGCCGTACAACAAACGAGATGTCGCTGGCCCAGCCCGGCACCGAGAAATCCTCGACCGCCAGCGCCGGCGGCAGGTCGGGATCGGCCGGGACTTTCTCCGGAAAGAGGTCGGCGATCTCGCGGCCGACCATCATCGTCGCCATGGCGTGGCGGGTGAGCGAGGCGGTCGGGGCGCGGCCGACGAAGCGGCCGTCGCGCATGACGATGACCTCGTCAGTGATGCGCTCGACCTCGTCGAGCTTGTGCGAGATGTAGACGACCGTGATGCCTTCCGCCCGCATCCGCTCGATCAGGGTGAAGAGCCGGCTGGCCTCGGATGGTGTCAGCGTCGCGGTCGGCTCGTCCATGATCAGCAGGCGCGCCTTACGCGACAGCGCCTTGGCGATCTCGACGAGTTGCTTCTCGGCGACGATCAGGCGGCGCACCGGCGTATCGGGCGTCCGTGCCAGCCCGACCTGATCGAGCGCAGCCTGGGCCCCGCTGCGCATCGCTTCTTCATCGAGCAGCCAGCCCTTGCGGCGCTCATGACCGAGGAAGATGTTGCCGGCGATGGTCAGGTCGTCGGCCAGATTGAATTCCTGATGGATCAGGACGATGCCCTTCGCCTCGGCCGCACGCGAGCCGTCGAAGGCGACGGGCTCGCCGTCGATCAGGACGCGGCCCTCGCTCGGCTGTTCGTAGCCGGAAAGGATCTTCATCAGCGTCGATTTGCCGGCGCCGTTCTCGCCGAGCAGGCCGTAGACCTTGCCGGGTTCGAGATCGAAGGAGACGCCGTGCAGCACCTCGACCGGGCCGAAGCGCTTGACGATGCCATCGAAGGCGACGGCGAGGCCTGCGGCTGCGCTCATGCGGGGCCTCCCGCACGGAGCGCTTCGCGCATGGCCAGAACCCCGGCGCCGATCAACCCGGTCTCGGGGCCGAGCGGGGCGGAGGTGATCTCGAGATGGCGGGTCGAGAGGGCAAGCGATCGCTGGTTCACGCTCTGGCGGATCGCGGCGAGGAACATCGGGCCGATCGCGGAGACGCCGCCGCCGATGAAGATATGCGATGGATTGTAGAAATTGACGAGCGCAGCCAGCACCTGCCCGATCAGCCGGCCGGAGCGGCGCACGATCGCATCGGCCTCGGCATCGCCGGCCCGGCTGGCGGCGCCGATATCGGCGGCTTCGAGCTGGCCTTTCGTGGCGAGGCGATCCGCGAGGGCGGGGCTGCGGCCGGACCGGGCGGCCTCCATCCCCATGGCGACGATGGCGGGCGCTGCGGCCATGGCCTCGACGCAGCCGCGATTGCCGCAGCGGCAGAGCGGGCCTTCTGGATCGGCGCAGATATGGCCGATATCGCCGGCCGAGCCGGTCGAGCCGCGATAGAGCTCGCCATGACAGACGATGCCGCAGCCGATGCCGGTGCCGACCTTGATGACGAGGAAGTTCTCGATCTGCTTGCGCTGGCGCCAGAGCACGCCGAGCGCCATCAGGTTCACGTCGTTGTCGACGAATATCGGCGCATCGGTGATCTCGCGCAGGTCCTCGCGGATGGCGTAGCTGTCCCAGCCCGGCATCAGCGGCGGATTGACGAGTTGGCCAGCGGCGAAATTGACCGGGCCGGGCACGCCGATGCCGACGGCGAGCACGCAGTCGGACGCGATGCCGTTCTGGGCGAGCATCGCCGGCAGCAAGGTGCGCAGCCGCGCCATGATCGGGCCGGGGCCGGCCTGGACATCGGCCTCCTGGGCATGGCGGGCGATGATGCCGAGGTCGGGTCTGAGCAGCGCGATATCGAGGCTGGTCGCGCCGATATCGATGCCGACGAGCACGCCGATGCGGCGATGGACGCAGAGGGTCTCCGGGCGACGGCCGCCGGTGGAATGCTGGACGCCGGCCTCGTCGAGCAGGCCTTCCTCAATCAGGCCCGCTGCGATCGCATTGGTCTTGCTGCGGGAGAACTGCAGGCTGTCGGCAAGCGCATGGCGGGCGGCGCCCCCGGACCAGAAGGTGGCCTCGAGCAGCGCGAGCTCATCCGGGCTCAGCCTGTGCCAGGGCAGGGCGATCGCAGCCTCCTGTCGTTTCCCGCTCGGCCTTTTGCTGGCCGTTATGCGCAGGCTAGGGGACGGCCTCGAAACGGCTCAAGACCGAACTTCAGCCTAATTCAGGTAGAAGTTGAATTGAAGACGAGACGGAGATTGCACGGGCCTGATCTGGACGCCCGGCCAACCCTTGCGCGAAGCTGCGCGCAACGATGGAGGAAAAGCCGATGCCGGCAACGATGCAGGGTCCCGCGATCTTTCTTGCCCAGTTCGCCGGCGAAAAGGCGCCGTTCGACAGTTGGGCCGGCATTACGGCCTGGGCTGCCGGGCTCGGCTATCGCGGCGTGCAGTTGCCCAGCGGCGACGCGCGCTTATTCGATTTGGAGAGGGCAGCTTCATCGCAGGACTATTGCGACGAGATCATTGGCGTCGCCCGCGAGAACGGCATCGCGATCACCGAGCTTTCAACGCATCTGCAAGGGCAGCTCGTCGCGGTGCATCCCGCCTATGACGCGGCCTTCGACGTCTTTGCGCCCGAGGAACTGCGCGGCAAACCGAAGGAAAGGCAGGCCTGGGCAGTGGAGCAGATGAAGCTCGCGGCCAAGGCATCGCGGCGGCTCGGGCTTTCGGGTTCCGTCAGCTTCACCGGCGCGCTCGCCTGGCCCTTCCTTTATCCCTGGCCGCAGCGTCCGGCCGGTCTCGTCGAGGAAGCCTTCGGCGAGCTGGCGCGGCGCTGGCGGCCGATCCTCGATGCCTATGAGGAGCAAGGCGTCGACGTTGGATTCGAGATCCATCCTGGCGAGGACGTCTTCGACGGCGCCACATTCGAGCTTTTCCTCGACCGGCTCGGCGGGCACAGGCGCTGCCGGATCAATTACGATCCCTCGCATTTCCTGTTGCAGCAGCTCGACTACCTCGCCTTCATCGACATCTATCACGAGCGCATCAGCGCCTTCCACGTGAAGGATGCCGAGTTCCGGCCGGACGGCCGGCAGGGCGTCTATTCCGGCTTCTCGCCCTGGATCGGCCGGGCCGGGCGCTTCCGCTCGCTCGGCGACGGGCAGGTCGATTTCAAGGCGATCTTCTCGAAGCTCGCGCAATACGGATTCGACGGCTGGGCCGTGCTCGAATGGGAATGCGCGCTGAAGCATCCAGAGGACGGCGCACGCGAGGGCGCCCGCTTCATTGCCGACCACATCATCCGCGTGACGGACACCGCTTTCGACGATTTCGCCGGCGGCGGCGATCCGGGGCTGGCGCGGCGGATGCTGGGGCTGGCGTAGTGCCTGCCGGACTTCAACTGGACCACACGCTTGTCATTCCGGGGCGCGCCGCAGGCGCGAACCGGAAACCCACGACCGGGTGGGCCGCTTGCAACCGGATGTTCCATGTCTAACCCAGTCGTGGGTTCCGGGTTCTTCGCTACGCGAAGCCCCGGAATGACAAGGGGACCGGCCAAAACGATCCAGCAACTGCAATTTGGCTAGGACAGGCGCCGGTCGAGCGTCTCGGCGATCCGCTCGACGAGCGCGGCATGGTCCGCGAGCAGGTCCTGCAACGGGCCGATCGGGCGGAAGGCGCGGGAATCCTGCGCCTCCTCGCCCTCGCTCTCCCAGGTCTCGATGGCTTCGTCGGACGCCGTCAGCCAGGTTTCCAAGGCGCCTTCGATGGACGCGCCGGCTTCCAGTGCGAGGCGCTCGGCAATCCGATGTCGCAGTGCGTCGCGGGCCGCGCGAAGAGCGTCGAGTTCGTCGGTATAGCGCATGGAACGTTGCGCCCGGCTCAGTGTACGGTGGCGAGGTCGTCGTCGTCCGGGTTGATCAGGCGGTCGAGGCCGAGCTGCTCGACGCCGTCGGTGAACTCGGCGAAGGCGCCGGCATCGGTGGCGAAGGCGTCTTGCCAGACGGTCGAGCCGCCGTCCTCGTCGATCAGTTCGAGGGTCCAGCCGTCGGTGCCCTCGATCTTGTAGATTTCCACCCGCACGGTCAGGCCGTCATGGGTGAAGCTCTGCGACAGAGGTGAATGGATGATATCGGGGAAATCGGTCATCGCGGAAGTCTAGCAGCTTCATTGCGAGGGCGCAGCCGTTGCCGGCCGCGCCCCCGTCATTCACTCGGCGGTGGTCGCGGGAGCCGGCTCCGGGCGGCGCCAGCGCCGGACGAGGCGCACGACGCCGACATAGAGCAGCGGAACGAAGAAGACGCCGATCACGGTCGCAGCGATCATGCCGCCCATCACGCCGATGCCGATCGCGTTCTGGCTGCCCGAGCCCGCGCCGGTCGCGACCGCGAGCGGCGTCACACCGAGCACGAAGGCGAGCGAGGTCATCAGGATCGGCCGCAGGCGCTGGCGCGCCGCTTCCAGCGTCGCCTCGACGAGGCCCTTGCCATGGGCTTCCTGCTCGATCGCGAACTCGACGATGAGGATCGCGTTCTTGGCGGCGAGGCCGATCGTCGTCAGCAGGCCGACCTTGAAATAGACGTCGTTGGTCTGGCCGAAGAGCGTCGCCGCGAGCAGGGCGCCGAAGATGCCGATCGGCACCGAGAGCATGACCGCGAAGGGGATCGACCAGCTCTCGTAGAGTGCCGCGAGGCAGAGGAAGACGACCAGCATCGAGATGGCGTAGAGCGCCACCGCCTGGCTGCCGGAGAGCCGCTCCTGGAAGGAGAGGCCTGTCCATTCATGGCCGAAACCAGCTGGCAACTGCGTCATCAGCCGGTCGATTTCCTCCATTGCCGCGCCCGAGCTGACGCCGGCCGCGGCCGCGCCCTGCATCTGGACGGCTGCCGCGCCGTTATAGCGCTCCAGCCGGGGCGAGCCGTAGGTCCAGCGCCCCGAGGAGAAGGCCGAGAACGGCACCATCTCGCCGCCCTGGTTGCGGACATACCAGCGCCCGATATCGCCGGGCTGCATGCGGAACGGCGCATCAGCCTGGACATAGACCGATTTCACCCGGCCGCGGTCGATGAAGTCGTTGACATAGGCGGAGCCCCAGGCAGTCGACAGCGTGTTGTTGATCGCTGCTAGCGGCAGGGTCAGGGCGCTCGCCTTCTCCTGGTCGATCTCGACCGCATATTGCGGGGTGTCCTCCTGGCCGTTCGGGCGCGTGCCGGTGAGCTGCTTGCTCTGCGCCGCGAGGCCCAGCAACTGGTTGCGGACCTCCATCAGGCGGGAATGGCCGGCGCCGGCGATATCCTGCAGATAGAAGTCGAAGCCCGCCGTGTTGCCGAAGCCCTGGATTGCCGGCGGGGCCAGCGCGTAGACCGTGCCGTCCTTGATCGAGCGGAAGGCGCCCATGGCGCGGCCGGCGATGGCCTGAGCCGTCGCCTGCTTGCCGACGCGTTCGGCGAAAGGCTTCAGGCGCACGAAGGCGAGGCCGACATTCTGGCCCTGGCCGCCGAAGCCGAAGCCAGCGACGGTCAGCACGCCCTCGACGAGGTCCTTCTCCTTTTCGAGATAGTGCTTCTGCACCTGGTCGAGCACGCGCAGCGTCCGGTCCTGCGTCGCGCCGACAGGCAATTGCACGCTGGTCAGGAGGATGCCCTGGTCCTCGTCGGGCAGGAAGGACGAGGGCATGCGGGCGAAGAGCCAGGCCATGCCGCCGCTGATCAGCAGGAAGACCATCAGGAAGCGCAGCGGCCGCGCGATCATACCGGCGACGCTGGAGCGGTAGCCGTTGGTGGTGCGCTCGAAATTGCGGTTGAACCAGCCGAAGAAGCCCTTGCGCGGGCCATGATCGCCGACCGGCTTGAGCAGCGTCGCGCAGAGGGCAGGGGTCAGCACCAGCGCGACGACGACCGAGAGCGCCATCGCGGTGACGATCGTCACCGAGAACTGCCGGTAGATGACGCCGACCGAGCCGCCGAAAAAGGCCATCGGCACGAACACGGCCGAGAGCACGGTGGCGATGCCGACGAGCGCGCCGGTGATCTCGCCCATCGACTTGATCGTCGCTTCCTTCGGCCCGAGCTTCTCCTCCTGCATCACGCGCTCGACATTCTCGACCACGACGATGGCGTCGTCGACGAGCAGGCCGATGGCGAGCACCATGGCGAACATGGTCAGCGTGTTGATCGAGTAGCCCGCCAGCGCCAGCACACCGAAGGTGCCGAGCAGCACGACCGGCACCGCCAGCATCGGGATGAAGGTCGCGCGCAGGTTCTGCAGGAAGACGTACATCACGATGAAGACGAGGACGATCGCCTCGAAAAGTGTCTGGACGACCTTCTCGATCGAAAGCGTCACGAAGGGCGTGGTATCGTAAGGGTAGGTGACCTCGACACCTTCCGGCAGGGTCTGCTTCAGGCGCTCGATCGTCGCGGTCACCGCCTTGGCGGTGTCGATCGCGTTGGCGCCGGTCGCGAGGCTGATGGCGAGGCCGGTCGTCGGCTGGCCGTTATAGCGCGAGACGGTGTCGTAGCTCTTGGCGCCGAGCTCGACGCGGGCGACGTCATTCAGTCGGACGATAGAGCCGGAAGCGCCGCTCTTCAGGATGATGTTCTCGAATTGCGAGACGGTCTGGAGCCGCGAGAGCGCGGTGACGGTGGCGTTGAGCTGCTGGCCGGAGACCTGCGGCAGGCCGCCGAGCTGGCCGGCCGAGACCTGCGTGTTCTGCGCCTCGATCGCGGCGGCGATGTCGGCGGGCATCAGCGCGTATTTGCGCAGCTTGTCGGGGTCGAGCCAGATGCGCATGGCATAGCCGGCGCCGAAGAGCTGGGTCGTGCCGACGCCCTCGACGCGCTTCAGCGTGTCGTTGAGGGTCGAATCGACATAGTCGGCGAGGTCGGTGGTCGACATCCGCCCGTCCTTCGAAACGAAGGCGACGACCATCAGGAAGCCGGTGGAGGCCTTGGCGACCGAGATGCCGGTGCTCTGCACCACCGAGGGCAATTGCCGGGTGACGAGCTGCAGCTTGTTCTGCACCTGCATCTGGGCAACGTCGGGATCGGCCTGGCTGTTGAAGGTCAGGGTGATCTGCGCGTTGCCGGTCGAGGTCGAGGTCGCCGTCATGTATTGCAGGTTGTCGAGGCCGGTCATGCCCTGCTCGATGACCTTGGTCACCGAGTTCTCGACGGTCTGCGCGTCCGCGCCGGGGTAGTTGGCGCTGATCTGGACGGTCGTCGGCGCGATCTGCGGATATTGCGAGATCGGCAGCGTGCGCAGGGCCAGCAGGCCGGCCAGCATGATGACGATGGCGACGACCCAGGCGAAGATCGGCCTTTCGATGAAGAAGCGCGACATGGCTTAGAGGCTGGTATGAGCTATGGGAGCGATTTGACGCTGGCGATTTTGCGCGAATGCAAGGAGTTCGAGGACGCAAGCCTTTCGGCTTGCTACGAAGAACGACACGGCAGTCGCGCAAAAGCGCCGCGCCCTGCGGGTGAGGTGAAAACGACGGAGCTGCAGCGTCGCATCGCTTGTCGATACGGACGTATCGTCGGCGCGATGCTCCTCCCATCTCCGGCGTTTTGACCTCATCAAATCGCTTCCATAGCTCATATCAGCCTCTAATTCTTCGCCGTGTTGCCGGCCGGCAATTCTGCCCGGCGATTGGCGGATTTGAGCTCGCCGGTGGCCTCGTCGACGCTGACCTCGTTAACGGTCACGGTCTGGCCGGAGCGCACGAGTTGGCCGCCTTCGACGACGATGCGTTCGCCGCCCTTGACGCCGCTGTCGACCAGCCAGTTGTTGCCGATGTTGCGGCGGGTCACCAGCACGCGTTCCTCGACCTTGCCCTCGGCCGAGACGAACTTGGCGGTGGCCTCGCCCTTGGTATTACGGCCGACGGCGCGCTGCGGCAGCAGGAAGTTGTTCTCGGCGATGCCTTCCTGGATTTCGGCGCGGACGAACATGCCCGGCAGCAAAATCCGCTCCGGATTTGGGAACTCGGCGCGGACGCTGAAGGTGCCGGTGGTCTCGTTGATGTTCGCCTCGGCGAATTCGAGCTTGCCGGACTGCGCATAGGCGTCGCCGGTGTCGAGCTTGAGCTTCACCGCGACATTCGGGCCGGTGAATTTCAGGCGGCCCGAGGCGATGTCGTTGCGGAACTTCAGCAGGTTGGTGCTCGACTGGGTGACGTCGACATTGATCGGGTCGAGCTTGCGGATCGTGGTCAGCACCGCCGCTTGGTTGGCGGTGACGAGCGCGCCCTGCGTCAGAGCCGACTTGTCGATGCGCCCGTCGATCGGCGCCGTCACCTTCGTATAGGCGAGGTTGATCCTGGCCGCCTCGACATTGGCCTTGGCGGCCGCGACATCGGCCTGGGCCTGGCCCAGGGTGGCGGCGGCGTCATCGGCATCCTGCTTGCTGCCGGCATTGCGCTGGAGCAGTTCGCGATAGCGATCGGCGCGCACCTGCGCGTTGGCGACGGCGGCCTCGGCCTTGTGCTGGGCGGCGACCGCGCTGTCGAGCGCGGCCTGATAGGGAGAGGGGTCGATCTCGTAGAGCACGTCCCCGGCCTTGACCTCGCTGCCCTCGCGGAACAGCCGCGACTTGATGATGCCGTTCACCTGCGGCCGGATCTCGGCGATCAGGCTGGCCGAGACGCGGCCCGGCAATTCCGCCGTGATCGCGACCGGCTGTGGATGCAGCGTGACGACGCTGACCTGGATCTGCGGCTGCGGCGGAGGCGCCGCCGCCTTCTCGGAATTGCAGGCAGCCAGCGCCGCCGCGAGCAGCAGAACGCTCGGCAGGGCGTGGCGGGAAGAGGAGGGGGCGCGCTCGGCCGACATGCGGGCTCTCTTTTTGGAAACTATCGGGTTTCTTATCTCTTGATTTCCCTGACTGTCAAACTCAAGAATGCGGCGCGATGACGGACGCGCGTGTGACAAATGGCAAAAATGGCTGAAACAGCGGCACAGCCCCGGGGGCGCGGGCGGCCCAAGACACGTTCCGACGAGACGGAGCGGCAGCGGATCGTGCAGACAGCGCGCGATCTGTTTCTCGATGTCGGGTATGGCGGCACGACGATGGACGCGGTCGCGGCACGCTGCGGCGTCTCGAAGCGCACCCTCTACCAATTGTTCCCGGCCAAGACCGATCTGTTTCGGGTGATGATGGCCGATCACCGGCGCTCGATGCTGGCGCTGCCGCGCCCTCCCGGCGAGGATCTGCCGCTGCTCGAGGCATTGGCCGCGATCTTCCGGCTCGATATCGACGAGATCGACAATCGCGATCGGCTGGCCTTCGTCAGGCTGGTCCTTGCCGATTCGGACCGCTTCAGCGAGATCGGCGAGATGATCGAGCAGGAGGGGGCCGAGCCCGCCCGGCGCCTTCTCGAAGACTGGCTCGCCGCCCGGCAGGTGCGTGGCGAGCTTCGCGCCTTTCCGGCGGATGCATTGGCCCGCATGCTGATGGACATGATCTTCTCGGTCCTGATCAAGCGCTTTCCCGGTGACCGGCTGCTGACGGTCGAAGACCGCGCCCGGCATGCGCGGCTCTGCCTCGACGTGTTCCTGCATGGAGCGGCGGCGAAGGCGGCATGATCGAGGGCGGCCGCCGTGCTGGCCACGGCGTTGCCGACGCAAGGCGATCGAGCCGAGGTATGCCGATATTCCCGGCTCCTGCCGACTTGCGTCGACGCGCTTCACCTCTACAAATGCTTCATGCTGCAGCGCCGTTGCCGTGGTCGAGGGGAGAAGACTTGTGAAGATCGGAACACCCAGGGAAACCTTCGCCGGCGAGGCGAGGGTGGCGATGACGCCCGACAGCGCGGTTCAGCTCCAGAAACTCGGCTATGACTGTCTGATCGAAGCGGGTGCTGGCGTTGCGGCCGGCTTTACCGACGATGCCTATCGCGCCGCAGGCGTGAGCGTGGTCGAGACCGCGGCTGCGCTCTGGGGTGAGGCAGACGTGATCGCCAAGGTGCGTCCGCCCGAGACCGCCGAGGCCGAGCGGCTGACGGCCGACAAGACGCTGATCTCGTTCTTCTATCCGGCGCAGAACAAGGATCTGCTGGAGTTCTGCAAGGACAAGGGCGCCGACGTCATCGCCATGGACATGGTGCCGCGCATCTCGCGCGCCCAGAAGATGGACGCGCTGTCCTCGATGGCCAATATCGCCGGCTACCGCGCGGTGATCGAGGCCGGCAACAATTTCGGCCGCTTCTTCACCGGCCAGATCACGGCTGCGGGCAAGGTGCCGCCGGCCAAGGTGCTGGTGGTCGGCGCGGGCGTCGCCGGCCTTGCCGCGATCGGCACGGCGACCTCGCTCGGCGCGATCACCTATGCCTTCGACGTCAGGCCGGAAGTCTCCGAGCAGATCGAATCGATGGGCGCCCAGTTCGTCTTCCTCGACTTCAAGGGCCAGCAGCAGGACGGTGCCTCGACCGGCGGCTATGCGGCACCGTCGAGCCCCGAGTTCCGCGAGGCGCAGCTCAAGAAGTTCCGCGAGCTTGCCCCCGAGATCGACATCGTGATCACGACCGCGCTGATCCCCGGCCGCGACGCGCCGGTGCTCTGGACCGCGGACATGGTCGAGGCGATGAAGCCGGGCTCGGTCATCGTCGACCTCGCCGCCGAACGCGGCGGCAATTGCGAGCTGACCAAGGCCGACCAGAAGATCGTCACGCCCAATGGCGTCACCATCGTCGGCTATACCGATTTCCCGAGCCGGATGGCGGCGCAGTCCTCGACGCTCTACGCCACCAATATCCGCCACATGATGACGGACCTGACGCCGGGCAAGGACGGCAAGCTCGTCCACAACATGGAGGACGACGTCATCCGCGGGGCGACGGTGGCCTATGAGGGCGCCATCACCTTCCCGCCGCCGCCGCCCAAGGTCGCCGCGATCGCCGCGCAGAAGCCGAAGGAGAAAGCCAAGGAGCCGACACGCGAGGAGAAGCTCGCTCTGGAGGCGGCGACCTTCAAGGCGCAGACACGCTCGCAACTCACGCTGCTGACCGTCGGCACGGTCGTGATGCTGATCATCGGCGCCTATGCGCCGGCGAGCTTCATGAGCCATTTCATCGTGTTCGCGCTCGCCTGCTTCGTCGGCTTCCAGGTGATCTGGAACGTGTCGCATTCGCTGCACACGCCGCTGATGGCGGTCACCAACGCGATCTCCGGCATCATCGTGCTCGGCGCGCTGCTGCAGATCGGCTCCTCGGGCTGGATCGTCACCATCCTGGCGATGATCTCGGTGCTGATCGCATCCATCAACATCGTAGGCGGCTTCCTGGTCACGCGCCGGATGCTCGCCATGTTCCAGAAGTCCTGAGGGGGGCTCGGACATGAGCATCGGTATCGTTTCCGCGGCCTATATCTCGGCTGCCATCCTGTTCATCCTGTCGCTCGGCGGCCTCTCGAACCAGGAAAGCGCCAAGCGCGCGGTCTGGTACGGCATCGTCGGCATGGCGCTCGCCGTCTTCGCCACGGTCTTCGGGCCGGGCAGCGGCAAGCTCTGGCTCGTCCTCGTCATGTTCGCCATCGCGGCCGCCATCGGCTGGCAGGTGGCGATGAAGGTGCAGATGACCGAGATGCCGCAGCTCGTCGCGGCGCTGCACTCCTTCGTCGGCCTCGCCGCCGTGCTGATCGGCTTCAACGCACATATCGAGCTGGGCTCTGTCCAGGCGCTGGAGCCGGCGGCACGCGCCGCGTTGACCGGCTTCGCCGGCGTGCTCGCGCACAAGACCGGGGTCGAGATCTCGATCCTGAAGGTCGAGGTCTTCCTCGGCGTCTTCATCGGCGCGGTCACCTTCACCGGCTCGATCATCGCCTTCGGCAAGCTCGCCGGAAAGGTCGACGGCAAGGCGAAGAAGCTGCCCGGCGGGCATTTGCTCAATGCCGGCGCGGCCGCGCTCTCGCTCCTGCTGCTGATCGTCTATGTGCAGGGGGCGGGCTTCTGGGCGCTCTTCCTGATGACGCTCTTGGCCTTCTTCATCGGCTACCACCTGATCATGGGCATCGGCGGCGCCGACATGCCGGTCGTGGTCTCGATGCTGAACAGCTATTCCGGCTGGGCGGCGGCGGCGATCGGCTTCACGCTCGGCAACGACCTGCTGATCGTCGTCGGCGCGCTGGTCGGCTCGTCCGGCGCGATCCTCAGCTACATCATGTGCAAGGCGATGAACCGGAGCTTCATCTCGGTCATCCTCGGCGGTTTCGGCAACACCACCGGACCGGCCCAGGCGATCGAGGGCGAGCAGATCGCGATCGATGTCGACGGCGTCGCCGCCGCTCTCAACGAAGCGGACAGCGTCATCATCGTCCCCGGCTACGGCATGGCGGTGGCGCAGGCTCAAGGGTCCGTGTCCGAGCTGACGCGCAAGCTGCGCGCCGCCGGCAAGGAGGTGCGCTTCGCGATCCACCCGGTCGCCGGCCGCCTGCCGGGCCACATGAACGTGCTGCTCGCCGAGGCGAAGGTGCCCTACGACATCGTCATGGAGATGGACGAGATCAACGAGGACTTTCCCGAGACGGATGTCGCGATCGTCATCGGCTCGAACGACATCGTCAATCCGGCGGCTCAGGAAGACCCGAACTCCCCGATCGCCGGCATGCCGGTGCTCGAGGTCTGGAAGGCGAAGCAGGTCTTCGTCTCCAAGCGTGGTCAGGGCACCGGCTATTCCGGCATCGAGAACCCGCTCTTCTACAAGGAGAACACGCGGATGTTCTACGGCGACGCCAAGAAGAGCCTCGACGAACTCCTGCCGAAGATCGCCTGAGGCAGGACCGAAACCGAATCGCGGCCTGCGGAGTACAGGCTGCGGTTCGGTCTGAGCCGGCAAGGTTCGATGATAATCAGCAGGCCGCTGCCGAGACCGCGAGTCGTTTTCTCAAGGCGGCTCCGGTGCAAGCGGGCGACTGCCGGCGGCTTGAGGCGCTCTGTCCGCGCGAGCGCGAATCATCAGGCCACATTGCGCTCCGGGCCCGGTTCGAGCCCGATCAGCAGCGTTTTCTGCGGCTTCTCCTAGGTGTCGGCGCTGAAAGGCTCAGGCGATCCCGGAGCACACGAGACGCGAAGCACGATCGACGACGTTTCTGTGAAGCGTTTTACACCGAGGGTGAATTCTGCTCTTGCCAAGCCGGATCGCATTGATTAGACCCCGGCTCACCAACGCGGTGCAGCACCAAAGCGCCCAGTCGTTGGGGGATCGTCTAACGGTAGGACCCCAGACTCTGACTCTGGTTGTCTAGGTTCGAATCCTAGTCCCCCAGCCACTCTCGCGTGGCTTTCCAATCTCGCATACAGACGTGATCCGCCCTGGGGATCGCATGCCGAGCGCTTCGCAGGCGCGTTCTTCCCGATCGCGGCGCGGGCTTGGCCGCGAGACACGGTTTGCGGCCCCGGCCTGTGCGCCATGCATGGGAACCGCCTTGCGTGCCAAGGGCTTCTTCGGAGAACATCGCACCATGAATCAGCAAGAAGCCGCCGCCGCGCTCTCCGTCTGGGTCGCGCTTGAAAGCCCCACCAGCCATCCCGCCGGATTGAACGGCATGATGGACCTCGTCCAGAAGGATGTCGCGGGGTTGCCGATCGCGGTCGAGCGCATTCCCGGCCGCGACGGCCTCGGCGACATGGTCATGCTCCGCGCCGGGCTCGACAATGGCCAGCCGGGCGTCGCCGTGATGTCGCATCTCGACACGGTGCATCCGGTCGGTACCAGCGCCAAGGACCTGCCGGTGCGGATCGACGGCGATCGGCTCTATGGCCCTGGCGTCTATGACATGAAGGGCGGTGCCTGGCTCGCCCTTCAGGCCTTCAAGCAGGTCGCGGCCGCAGGCTCGGCCAAGCGGCCGATGGTCTTCCTGTTCACGCCTGACGAGGAGATCGGCTCGCCGACCAGCCGGGCGCTGATCGAGGAGATCGGCCGCGGGGCGAAGGCCGTGCTCGTCACCGAGCCGGCGCGCTCGGGCGGCAAGATCGTCACGGCGCGCAAGGGCGTCGGCCGGTTCGACGTCAGGCTCGAAGGCCGCCCGGCCCATGCCGGCGGCAGGCATGCCGACGGGCGCAGCGCGATCCGCGAGGCGGCGCACCAGATCCTCGCGATCGAAGGCATGACCGATTATGCGCTTGGCATCACGACCAGCGTCGCGCTGATCGGCGGCGGCACGGCGGCGAACGTCATTCCGCAGCATGCCTGGTTCAGCGTCGATTGCCGCGTCACCACGCTCGCCGACGGCACGATGATGGAGAACCGCATCCTCAGCCTGAAGCCGCATGATCCAGATGTCGCGCTGCGCATCACCGGCGGCATGAACCGGCCGCCCTACGAGAAGTCGGCGGAAGTCGCGGAGCTGTTCGAGCTCGCGCGCAAGGTCGCGGCCGATGTAGGCTTTGACCTGCAGGATTGTCCGATGACGGGTGGTGGCTCGGACGGCAATTTCACCGCGGCGCTCGGTGTGCCCACCCTCGACGGGCTCGGCATCGATGGCGATGGCGCGCATACGCTGCAGGAGTACGGGCTGATCTCCTCGATCGCGCCGCGCCAGGCGCTGATGAAGGGCCTGCTGGAGACGATCTGAGCACCAGCCTTTCGGCTGGATCGCTGACATGAAAAAAGCCCCTCGCGATGCGAGGGGCTTTCTCGTTTCGGGAGAGGTTCGGAGCCTCAGGCTTCCGGCTCGCCCATGCCGCCGGCGGCGAGGAATTTCTCGAGCCAGTGGATGTTGTAGTCGCCGTTGAGGATGTCCGGGTTACGCACCAGCGTGCGGAACAGCGGCAGCGTCGTGTCGACGCCGTCGACGACGAACTCGTCGAGCGAGCGGCGCAGGCGCATCAGGCATTCGTCGCGGTTGCGGCCATGGACGATCAGCTTGCCGACGAGCGAGTCGTAATGCGGTGGGATCGTGTAGCCCTGATAGGCGGCCGAATCGACGCGCACGCCGAGGCCGCCCGGCGTGTGGAACGAGGCGATCTTGCCGGGCGAGGGGCGGAAGGTCGCGTGATGCTCGGCATTGACCCGGCACTCGATGGCATGGCCTTCGATGACGATGTCGGACTGCTTGAGCGAGAGCGGTGCGCCCGCGGCGATGCGGATCTGCTCGTTGACGAGGTCGATCCCGGTGATCATCTCGGTCACCGGATGCTCGACCTGGATGCGGGTGTTCATCTCGATGAAGTAGAACTCGCCGTCCTCGTAGAGGAATTCGATCGTGCCGGCGCCGCGATATTGCAGTTCGCGCATCGCCTTGGCGCAGATCTCGCCGATCCGGTCGCGCTCGCCGGCATTGAGGGCGGGCGAGGGGCCTTCTTCCCAAACCTTCTGGTGACGGCGCTGCAGAGAGCAATCGCGCTCGCCGAGATGGATGGCGTTGCCGCGCCCATCGCCGAGGACCTGGATCTCGATGTGGCGCGGCTTCTCGAGGTATTTCTCGATATAGACCGCGTCATCGCCGAAATTGGCCTTGGCCTCGCTGCGGGCGGTGGCGAGCAGGACGGCGATCTCGTCCTCGGTGCGAACCACCTTCATGCCCTTGCCGCCGCCGCCGGAGGCGGCCTTGATGATCACTGGCAGGCCGATCTCGCGGATGATGCGCAGCGCCTCGGCCTCGTCGGCCACGCCGCCTTCCGAGCCCGGCACGCAGGGGATGCCGAGGCGCTTGGCGGTGCGCTTGGCCTCGATCTTGTCGCCCATCGAGCGGATATGCTCGGCCTTGGGGCCGATGAAGGTGATGTTGTGCCGGTCCAGGATGTCGGCGAAGCGGGCGTTTTCGGAGAGGAAGCCGTAGCCGGGATGGACCGCGTCGGCGCCGGTGATCTCGCAGGCGGCGATGAGGGCGGGGATGTTGAGATAGCTCTCGCGGGCCGGCGGCGGGCCGATGCAGACACTCTCGTCGGCGAGGCGCACGTGCATGGCGTTGGCGTCGGCCGTGGAATGCACCGCGACGGTCGCGATGCCGAGCTCCTTGGCGGCGCGCAGCACCCGCAGCGCGATCTCTCCACGGTTGGCGATCAGGATCTTGTCGAACATCTTGAAACCCAAATCCGGCCCGGCAGCGCGAGGCGCCGCGCTCACTCGATCACCAGCAGCGGCTCGCCGTATTCCACCGGCTGGCCGTCCTCGACCATGATGGCCGTGACCTTGCCGGCGCGGGGCGCGACGATGTCGTTGAAGGTCTTCATCGCCTCGACCAGCAGGATGCGCTCACCCTGCTTCACGACGCTCCCCACTTCGACGAACGGCTTGGCATCGGGCGAGGGGCGGCGATAGGCGGTGCCGACCATCGGCGAGGGCACGGCGCCGGGATGGGCGGCGGTCGGCTTGGCCTCGACGGGAGCGGCCGCTGCGGCGACCGGAGCCGGCATCGCGACCATCGGCGCGGCGGCAGGAACCTGGACGGTGGTCGAGATGTTGCGGGCGACGCGGACGCGCAGATCGCCCTTCTCGACCTCGATCTCGGTGAGATCGGTCTGGTTCAGCAGCTCGGCGAGCTCGCGGACAAGTTCGGGATCGATCGGGCTCTTGGTCGCCATGGCGGGTATCACCGTCTTCTTCGGATATTCGGATCAGAGCGGCGGACCCGGCCGCGCTCCCGTTCAAAAAGGTTCAGGCGGCTTTCGCCGCCCGCTTTTCCAGCAGCGGCACGATCGCGTCGAGAGCCAGATCGTAGCTCGCGACGCCGAAGCCGCAGATCACGCCGACGCAGACCGGCGCCATATAGGAATGGTGCCGGAATTCCTCGCGCGCATGCACGTTGGAGATATGGACCTCGATCGCTAGCGCATCGACGCCCTTGATCGCGTCGCGCAGGGCGACCGACGTATGTGTATAGGCGCCCGCATTGATGATGACGCCGGCGCCGGCCAGGCCCGCCTGCTGAATGAAGGTGACGAGCTCGCCCTCGAAATTGGTCTGCCGGAAGGTGAGCTCGACGCCGGCCGCCTCGGCCTTGCGGCGCAGACGCTCCTCGACGCCGGCCAGGGTGACCGCGCCATAGGTTCCGGGCTCGCGGGTTCCGAGCAGGTTGAGGTTGGGTCCGTTCAGGACGTGGACGGCGACCATCGAGGGTGTTGATTCCGGCACCGCGCGCGGGCGGCAGGAGCCGCCCTCATAAACGTTGCGAGCCGGCAGGGGAAGCCTGTCGCTCCCTGCAGGCCCGCGGGATGGTGTTGAAACGGCCGATCAGCCGGCGCAGTCGGTCTTGCCGCAGCGGCGGACGGAATCGAGCTTCGCCTTGAGGGCGGCCTGGCCGACCGCGCCGAAGACGATCTCGTCGCCGATGATGAAGGCCGGCGTGCCGGTGAGGCCGAGGCGGTCGCCGAGCGCGATGGTATCCGCGATCGCGGCCTTGGTGGCGGGGGCCTCCATGTCCTTCTTGAGCTGGGCGACGTCGGCGCCGGCCTCCTTGGCGATGTCGAGCGCCTTGGCGGCGTTGACTTTGCCCTTCACGGCCATCAGCTTGTTGTGGAACTCGAAATATTTCGCGCCCTGGAGCTGGTTCTTGGCCGCCACGGCGACGCGGCTGGCCTCGACCGAATCAGGACCGAGGATCGGGAAGTCCTTGAGCACGACGCGCAGCTTGGGATCGGCCTTGGCGAGCGCCGTCACGTCCTCCATCGCCCTTTTGCAGTAACCGCAATTGTAATCCATGAACTCGACGAGGGTGATGTCGCCGTCGGGATTGCCGACGATGACCGAGGTCGCGGGATCGGTGATGCGCGCCCTCTCGGCTGCCACCGCGCTGCGCTGGGCATCGGCCTGGGCGACAGTGTTGCGGCGCTCCAGCTCGATCAGGGCGTCCTGGATGATCTCGGGATTCTTCAGCAGCGTCTCGCGGATCAGGTCGGTGACGGCCTTGCGCTGCTCGGGCGAGAGCGGCTGGCCCTGCGCCATGGCCGGGGCGGCCGAGGCCGCGAGCCACAGGCTCAGCACGACGGCGGCAGGCCGCAGGCAGGCGCGCGCCAGGCTGGTCAGGGTCGGGAAAGCCATCTCGTCATCCTTTTCAAAGCCGCCGGGCAGAAAACCGCGGCGCAAGCAGGGCTTCAAGCCGCGAGCTTGTGGGTGTTCGGGGGGCGAAGGTCAAATCACAGCTCTGCCAACGGATGCGGCCGATGGTTGCAGGGCGCGGCCGCCTCGGCTACGCGAGCGGGCGTCTTCGCGAAACCGGACAAGCCGATGCAGAAGCCCCTGATAGCGCCCGCCGCCTTGCCCGCTCTCGCCGAGCGAGCCGAGCGCGTCGCGCCCTTCATCGTCATGGACGTGATGAACCAGGCGGCGGCGATCGAGCGCCGCGGCGGCTCGGTCGTGCATATGGAAGTGGGCCAGCCCTCGGCACCGACGCCGGCCTCGATCCGCACCGCTGCCGCCAGGGCGCTGGAGCATGGCCGGATCGGATACACGCAGGCGCTCGGCACGGATTCGCTGAGGGAACGCATCGCACGGCATTATCGCGACGCTTATGGTGTCCAGGTGGCCGCCGAGCGCGTCGTCGTCACGACGGGATCGTCCGGCGGTTTCATCCTCACCTTTCTCGCCTGCTTCCAGCCGGGCTCTCGGATCGCGATCACGGCGCCGGGCTATCCGGCCTATCGCAACATCCTGATCGCGCTCGGGCTGGAGCCGGTGGCGATCGAGGTCGGCCCCGAGACGCGCTTCGCGCTGACGCCCGACCTGATCGAGCGCGCCCATCGCGAGAAGCCGCTCGCCGGCGTGCTGACCATGAGCCCGGCCAACCCGACCGGCGTGGTGATGACGCCGGACGCCATCGCCGATGTCGCCGCCTGCTGCCGCAAGCTCGGGCTCTGGTACATCTCGGACGAAATCTATCACGGCCTGACCTACGAGACGCCGGCGACGACGGCGCTCGCCGCCGATCCCGACGCGATCATCGTCAACTCCTTCTCCAAATACTACTGCATGACCGGCTGGCGAGTCGGCTGGCTCGTCGTGCCGCAGCGGCTGGTGCGCACGATCGAGCGATTGCAGCAGAATTTCTCGATCTCGGTGCCCTATCTCAGCCAGGTGGCAGGCGAGGCCGCCTTCGACGCGACCGACGAATGCGAGGCGATCAAGGCGGGCTATGCGCAAAACCGCGCCTTCCTGCTGAAGGCATTGCCGCAGATCGGCCTCGGCGATTTCCTGCCGGTGGATGGGGCCTTCTACATCTATCTCGACATCGGCCGGTACTCGAACGATTCCATGGCCTTCTGCCGCAGCGTGCTCGAGGAGGCCGGCGTCGCGATCACGCCCGGGCTCGATTTCGACGAGGCGCGGGGCGCCCGCACGATCAGGCTCTCCTTCGCCGGTTCGCTCGGCGAATGCGAGGAGGCGGTGACGCGGATCGGCGCCTGGATGAAGAAGCGCTGAAGAGCGCTTTGTCCGGCCACGCGAATGGCTTGTCAGATTTAGCGAAACCTCTGCATGCTGCGTTCTTGGGATAGCACGGAGACCTGCCATGAACGTCGCTGCACAGGGCGGAACCGTCCCGCGGCGTAGCACTGCCCGACCGGCAGTGCTCTTCGGCTGGCTGGCACTTGCCTTCGCGTGTCTCTCGCCGGTCACGCCAGCAATGGCCGAAGACCGACCCTCCGTGGTTCTCAACCTGCGTGGCGACGAGACGCCCGAGGCGATCCGCAGGATGGTCGATGCCCTGTCGGTCCCGGGGCGACAGGTCGAGATCAGGGTCGGTGGCGCGCCCGCTGCCCCGGTCGCAGCAACACCGGCGGAGCCCGCCGGCAAGGCAAAACCTGCCGCCGTTCAACCCGCGCCTGCGCCGTCGATGGCGGATGAGGCCGGCTTCCAGGCGGAGGTCAATGCCCTCGTCGACCGTTTCATCGACGGCGTCGAATATGGCGGCACCGCGATCCCCGCGATCGGCGAACTGCCGGACAACTGGGGGCGTGCCTGGCTGCGCAATCTCAATGGCCGCGAGGGAGCAACCGCCGGCTGGCGCATCTTCGGCATCATCTGTCTTGCGCTCACTGCCGCTTTCGCCTTCCGGATCGCGAGCGCCCGCTGGTTCGCGCGCAAGATGCAGCCTGCCGGGCCGGAATTTACGCCCCGCCTGATCGCCTCGTCCTGGGGGCTGCTCCAGGATGTCGCGACCATCCTGCTCGCCCTGGCCGTGGCGCGGGTCACCCGCAATGCCTGGCTGTCGGAACATGATCTCGCCAATATCGCGCTCACGACCGGCGCCAACGGCGCAGCGATCGGCGCCCTTTATATCGCTGTCGGCCGCTTCCTCGTCTCACCCGGCGTACCGGAGCGGCGGATCATGCCGTTGCCGCGCGCCGAGGTGCATTTCCGGCGGCTGGTCGTCTACGCGGTGCTGACGCCGTTGATCGTGACCAGCATCCTGCTCGCCCATCAGGTCAGCTCGGGCCCACGGCCAGTGACCGGCCTGATCGCGCTGACCGGGCTCCTGATCACGCTGTTCAAGGTCTGGTGGTTCCACGACGCGCGACATGATCTTGCAGCCCTGATTCTATCCGGGGCTCCCGAGCCCGGGCCGATCCGGCGGCTGATCGCGGGTGGGGCCGCCTGGTTTTACATCTCGACGACAGTCCTGCTCTGGATGGTCAGCAGCGCAGCCGCAATGATGTCGAATGGGGGGCGCTGGGCAGAAGCCTCCGCCCTCACGCAGGTGGCCATCGTCATCATCCCGATCCTCGCCGTCGGCGTTGCCAGCCTGCTGCGCTGCCATGCGATGCGGCGCGAGGTGGAGCATGGCATGACCCCGATGATGCGCGCGGGCGGCGCGGCCCTGCGTGCGGCGGCTGTCGGCGTGTTCTGGGCCGCCGGATTCTTCGTCCTGTCGCGCCTCTGGGCCGGCTTGCTGCTCGGCGTCAGTTCGGCGCAGTTCGCCGCCGTGATGCGTCAGACCGCTGGCGTCGCGATCTTCGCGTTCGTGGGCTGGGTGGCGCTCGTCTTCCTGCATGCATTCTTCGACGCCTATACGCCGCGGCGGCGCGTCGTCGGGCCCGGTGATGAGGACGCCGCGCATGAGGAGGGCGTACCGAGCCGGCTGGCGACGGTGCTCCCGGTCCTGCGCGGCGTCGTGCTGGGCGCCGTGCTCGGCCTGACAATTCTCGTCGTGCTGTCACGGCTCGGCGTCGATATCGGCCCGCTGCTCGCCGGCTTCGGCATCCTCGGCCTTGCCCTCTCCTTCGGCTCGCAGGCGCTGGTGCGCGACATCGTCTCGGGCGTTTTCTTCATGCTCGAGGACGCCTTCCGCGTCGGCGAGTATGTCGATACCGGCCGGCTCAAGGGCACGGTCGAGAAGATCTCGCTGCGCTCGATGCAGCTACGCCATCAGAGCGGCCAGATTCACACGGTGCCGTTCGGCCAGGTCCAGTCGTTGACCAATGCCAGCCGCGACTGGGCGACCATCAAGTTCAACGTCCGCCTCGACCATTCCGCCGATATCGAGCAGGCCCGCAAGGCGATCAAGAAGACCGGTCTCGCGCTGATGGAGGACCCCGAATACGGGCCGCATTTCATCGCCCCGCTCAAGATGCAGGGTGTCGCCGACATCACCGACAGCGCCATCGTGATCCGGCTGAAATTCACCGGCAAGCCGAACCAGTCCTCGATGCTGCAGCGCGAATCGCTGAAGCGTGTCTATCGCGCCCTGAACGAGGCCCGCGTGCCCTTCGCCTCGAATGCCGTCACGGTGCGCGGCGGCGAGGGGGGCTCGCAGGGCCACGCAGCCGCTGCGATCTCGACCGTGCCGCCCCCGACACCGCTGGCGCCGGCCGCGGGCTGAGGCCTGTCGTCACAGCAAGAAGAACAAGCCAAAGCCGGTGACCGCCAGCACGGCACCGAATAACCCGGCGAGGCGGGCGGAGCTCGTCAAGGCGAGCCGTTCCAAGCTGCGTCCAGCTCGTTCGGCATGCCCCTGGCCGGATTCGGTGTGGAATTGTCCGGCATAGAGACCGGGCGTCATCTGATGACCGACAGGGCGATTGTCTTCGAGTTCCACCCGGATCGCGATGAACAGCACGAGCAGGCCGAGAATGCCCACGCCAAACCAGCCGATGGCGCTCCAGGCGAGATAGGCGCACCCCATCAAGCCGATGGCGGCCAGCATAATCATGACCATGCGCTCGCGATTGCGGGGTGGCGGCATCGGCTCCTGCTTCGGGTCGAGCACTGTTCGGTGACGATCCTGACCGGTTTGGCTGCCCGTGAAAAGGAAAAGCCCGCTGCGGAGCGCAGCGGACTTCATCATTCGTCGGATGTGGAGCGCGTGATCAGGAGCGGCCAGCGAGCCTGTTCCACCAGCCACCGCGCTTGGGCCGGTTCGGATCCGGCTCGGTCAGCACGACCGCGACGGGCTCTTCGGCAGGCGCGCGGACGGGAGCGGGTTCAGGCGCCGGGGTCGGCTCGGCCGGGGCCGCAACGGCCTCGGGAGCCGCAACCGAAACCTCGGCCTTCGTCTCGGCGGGAACCGGAGCGGTTTCCGCGGCGGCTTCCCCGCCCTCGGTGATCGGCACGACCTTCTTGCGCGAGCGGCTGCGCTTCGGCTTCTCGGCCTCAGTGGGAGCAGCCTCAGTCACGACCGTCTCAGCCTTGGCCTCGGTCTCCTTAGCGGCCTCGGCCTTCGGCTTGCGGGCGCGGCTGCGCTTCGGCTTGGCGACCTCGGCTGCAGGCTCCTCGGCGGCCGGCTCCGGAGCAACCTCGGCCACGGCTTCGGCGACAGGCTCGGCCGCAGCGGCCGGGGTCACGGCCTCATCGCCGTCTTCCTCGCCCTCGTCGCCCTCGGCTTCGTCATCACCCTGCGCGCCGTCGAGCTGCTGGCCCTGCTCGTCACGCTCGCCGCCACGCCGGCGACGGCGACGCCGGCGCCGGCGACGGCCGTTTTCGCCTTCGCCACGATCGGCCTGGCCCTGCGCCTCGGCCGCGACGGCTTCGGTGCCGTCGGTCTCGGCGTCGAGGGCAGCAGCTTCCGCAGCGGCGTCGAGCGCTTCGTCGTCGACATCCGACGCGATCGCCTCGGCCTTGAAGCTGGTCGAGACGATGCGGCCTTCATTGCCGACGAACTCGCCACGCTCGACCTCGAAATAGCGCGTGCCAAGCAGGTTCGCGTCGGTCGAGACGGTGATGGCGATGTTGAAGCGGGTCTCTAGATCGGCGAGATGGGCGCGCTTCTGGTTGAGGACGTAGAGCGCCACTTCCGGCCGGGTGCGGACGGTGAGGTTATGCGAGGCGCTCTTGATCAGCGTCTCTTCCAGCGCGCGCAGGATCTGCAGCGCGACCGAAGGGGTCGAGCGGATCATGCCGGCGCCGGCGCAATGCGGGCAGGGCACCGAAGAGGATTCGAGCACGCCGGTGCGGATGCGCTGGCGCGACATCTCCAGCAGGCCGAAGGCCGAGATGCGGCCGACCTGGATGCGGGCGCGGTCGTCCTTCAGGCACTCCTTCAGCTTCTTCTCGACGGCGCGGTTGTTCCGGTTCTCCTCCATGTCGATGAAATCGATCACGATGAGGCCGGCGAGGTCGCGCAGGCGGAGCTGGCGGGAGATTTCCTCCGCCGCTTCGAGATTGGTCTTGAGGGCGGTGTCCTCGATATTGTGCTCGCGGGTCGAACGGCCCGAGTTGATGTCGATCGCGACCAGCGCTTCCGTCTGGTTGATGACGAGATAGCCGCCGGACTTCAGCGTCACCGTGTTCGAGAACATCGCGTCGAGCTGGCTCTCGACGCCGAACGAGGCGAAGAGCGGGGTCTGCTCGCGATAGGGCTTCACGCTCTTGGCATGGCTCGGCATGAGCATGCGCATGAAGTCCTTGGCCTCGCGATAAGCGCTCTCGCCGGCGACGTGAACCTCGTCGATATCCTTGTTGTAGAGGTCGCGGATCGAGCGCTTGACGAGGTTGCCCTCCTCATAGACCAGCGACGGGGCGACGGAGGCCAGCGTCAGTTCGCGCACGCTCTCCCACATCCGCATCAGGTACTCGTAGTCGCGCCGGATCTCGACCTTGGTGCGCGAGGCACCGGCCGTGCGCAGGATCAGGCCCATCCCCTCGGGAACCTCGAGCTCGGTCGCGATCTCCTTGAGGCGCTTGCGGTCCTCGGCATTGGTGATCTTGCGCGAGATGCCGCCGCCCTTGCCGGTGTTCGGCATCAGCACCGAATAGCGGCCGGCCAGCGACAGATAGGTGGTGAGAGCCGCGCCCTTGTTGCCGCGCTCTTCCTTGACGACCTGGACCAGGATGATCTGGCGGCGCTTGATCACCTCCTGGATCTTGTACTGGCGGCGGTGGCTGCGCTGGCGCCGCTCCGGCATGTCGTCGAGGGCGTCGCCGCCGCCGAGCTGCTCGGGAGCCTCTTCGGCATCCTCGTCGCCGTTCTCGTCGTCGCCATCGTCCTCGGACGGCTTGCGCGCCTCAGTCTCGGCGCTGTCCGATGCTTCGGCCGACACGACGGTCTCTTCGACCGAGACGCTCGCCTCGACGGTTTCGAAGGTCAGCGGCGCGGCGTTCGGTGCGGCGTCCTCGGTGGCGGATTCGGCAACGTCCGGGGCGAAGAACTCGCCGAAGGCGGGGCCGCCCTCGTTGACCATCGCGGCTTCCTTGCCGTCGGTCTCGACGCGCTCCTCGCCGTTCTCGGCACTTGCTTCGACCTCGGCCGAGACGGTCTCGTCGGCGGCGGCCTTCTTGGCGCGGTTGTCGCGATCGCCGCGGCGGCCGCGGTCGCGGCGGCCACGCTTCTCGCGGCGCTCCTCGTCGCGCTCCTCGTCACGATCGGCGCGGGCCTCGTCCTCGAGCAGCGCCTGCCGGTCGGCGACCGGGATCTGGTAGTAGTCGGGGTGGATCTCGGAGAAGGCGAGGAAGCCGTGGCGGTTGCCGCCATATTCCACGAACGCCGCCTGGAGCGAGGGCTCCACGCGGGTCACCTTGGCGAGATAGATATTGCCGCGGAGCGGCTTTCGGCTTGCAGACTCGAAATCAAACTCTTCGACGCGGGATCCGCGGACCACCACGACCCGGGTCTCCTCCGGGTGGGTGGCATCGATAAGCATCTTGTTGGCCATAAGACAGTTCCATTGGCGCGGCTGCCGACCGGCGCCGCGCGGCTACGGATGCACATCCGCCGCCGCGGGCGAGGGCGCCGCGAGAAAGCCGGAGCGAGCCGGCATGTTGCAGGAGGGAGGAGGAAGCGGTCGAGACAGGAAGGCGGCTCGGAACAGCCACCCGGGCGACAAGCCCGGCGCGGTTCCGCAGGTTCGGACGGTTCACCGATGGTGCTAGCGGCGTCTTATGCCCCGTCATCTGTCCTGACCTGCGATGCTCCGGCCAGGCAGCCAGGCGCATCGCGTTTGCACGCTCGCAAGACAGGGCAGGGCGCAGAAAACACGCAATCCCGATGCCAACCGTCTGCGGACGATCCGTTGCGGTCGTCTTGTTGCCACCGCTCCGCTCGGGAACGGCAGCCCAGCCTGCTTCGGACGCCGACGGATCGCACGATCCGGATGTGTCCCTCGGACAGGCTGACAAGCAACCTGTTCCATTACAGACAGGTGATGGTGATTTGCAAGTCACATGACGGCCGCATTTCGGCCGGAGCGCGCAGAGGCGGTTTCCGGCCCTCGGGAGAGATGGTAACGCCCTGTTAGGATTTCAGCCCCGTTATGGTTAAACCCTCGTAATAATAGACGGGATTTTTCAACTGTTCTCGTGCATCCGCCGCGCCGATTGGAGCCGTCGCGATGCGCCGTGGCGCTCCCGTGCGCTGCGGTGCGCGCTGGCCGTCGCCTGCCTGCTGACGGTCGAGTCGATGGCCGGCGCCTTCCCGGCATGGGCGCAGCCGAAAGCCGAGTCGCGGGCACAGAGCGAGTATCCGGTCGCGACCGATGCCCGCATCGAGCAGAGCGGCGAGACCGTGCGCCTGACGATGATGCTGTCGGCGTCCGTCGCGGTCGATGCCTGGGTGCAGGCCGCGCCTGACCGGGTCATCGTCGAGCTGCCCTCGACCAATTTCCAGATCCAGCCCTCGGCAAAGCGTAGTGCCGGTTTCGTCAGCGGCTATCGCTACGGCTTGTTCACGGCCGACAAGGCCCGAATCATCATCGACCTCGCCCATCCCGCCGCCATCGTAAGGGCTGAGGTGAAAACGGTGCGCGGCGGCTTCGGCGAACTGACGATCGAACTGAAGAAGACGGCGCGGGCGGATTTCCTGGCCGAGGCCGGCAAGGTGCTGAAGCCTGCACCGGCAATTCCGGCGCCGGCGCCGACCAAGACGGCGGGCGAGACGCGTCGCACGATCGTGATCGATCCCGGCCATGGCGGCATCGACCCCGGTGCAACCGTCGCTGCCATCGCCGAGAAGGCGGTGGTCCTCGCCTTCGGCAAGGCGCTCAAGGAGCAGCTCGAGGCGAATGGCCGCTATCGCATCGTCATGACCCGCGACGACGACCGCTTCGTCTCGCTCGGCGACCGCGTGCAGATCGGGCGCGGCGAGCAGGCCGACCTGTTCATCTCGATCCACGCCGATTCGCTGACGCAGGCCCAGGAGGTTCGCGGCGCCACCGTCTATACCCGCTCGGAGCGCGCGACCGATGCCGAAGCCGCAAGGCTCGCCGCCAAGGAGAACGAGGCCGATGCCGTGGCGGGCCTGGAAACCAGCGAGGAATTGCAGGATGTCGCCGGCATCCTGATGGATCTCGCCCGGCGCGAGACGCGGACCTTCACGGGGGTTTTCGCGCGCAATCTGGTCGAGAAGCTCGGCGGCTCGATCAAGATGCACAAGATCCCGCTGCGTTCGGCGCGGTTCTGGGTGCTGAGCGCGCCGGACGTGCCGTCCGTGCTGATCGAGCTCGGCTACATGTCGAGCCCGAAGGATGCCGAACTGCTGAACTCGCCGGAATGGCGCGGCAAGGCCGTGACAGCCGTCTCCGCAGCGATCGACGATTATTTCGCCCGCGAACGGGCTTCCGTCGGCAAGGCGGCGGAGAGCCGGAACTAGCCGCCGCGGTTGCACCGGGCGTGCATAGGCGGCAGGGATGGGCAAGCGGCCGAATCGTCGGCGCATGCCCATGTGTAGCGTCAGGCGTGTCGGGATGATGCGAAATGTGGTCCTGAGGCCACGGTTCCGCCATCTCTGTCATGTTATAGCTATGATTTGCGAAGCGCCCCGATCTGGCGCACGCCGGGTGGGAATTACGGGGTCCAGGGCCTGAGATGCGGTTCATTCTGCGAATCTTCGGATGGTTGTTCGCCGCCGGCGCGATCGCTTTTGTGATCGGTGCCGCCATCGCGGGCGGGCTGATCTGGCACTATTCGCGCGACCTGCCGGATTACGCGCAGCTCCGGAACTACGAGCCTCCGGTCATGACCCGCGTCCATGCGGGCGACGGCAGCCTGATCGCCGAATATGCGCGCGAGCGGCGCCTCTACCTGCCGATCCAGGCCGTGCCGAAGCTGGTCATCGATGCCTATCTCTCGGCCGAGGACAAGAATTTCTACAAGCATGTCGGCGTCGATCCCGAAGGCCTGGTCCGCGCCGCGATCTCCAACTTCCGCAATCGTTCCGCGAATCGCCGGCCGCAGGGCGCCTCGACCATCACCCAGCAGGTTGCGAAGAACTTCTTCCTGAGCCCGGAGCAGTCGATCGAGCGCAAGATCCGCGAGGCGCTGGTCGCGCTGAAGCTGGAATCGACCTACTCCAAGGACAAGATCCTCGAACTCTACCTGAACGAGATCTATCTCGGCGCGCCGGCTCCGGGGCAGGGCAGCTACGGCATCGCCGCCGCGGCGCTGAATTATTTCGGCAAGTCGGTGCATGAGCTCAACCTGCAGGAAGCCGCCTATCTCGCAGCCCTGCCGAAGGCTCCTTCCGACCTGCATCCCTTCCGCAATCGCGACCGTGCGATCGAGCGCCGCAACTACGTCATCGATCGCATGGTCGAGAACGGCTACGCCAAGCGCGAGGCGGGCGAGGCGGCCAAGAAGCAGCCGCTCGGTGTCAATCCGCGCACGGTTTCTCCGAACCAGATCGCCGCCGGCTATTTCGCCGAGGAAATCCGCCGCGAGCTGCAGGACCGCTATGGCGAGAAGAAGCTGCTCGAAGGCGGCCTCTCGGTTCGTGCCACGGTCGATCCCAAGACCCAGTTGATGGCGCGCAAGGCGCTGGTCGACGGTCTCGTGCGCTTCGACGAGGCGCGCGGCTGGCGCGGCGCGATCCAGAAGATCGATCTCGGCGGCAAGGACTGGGGTACGGTCGTCGGCGAACTGCCGGTGCTCGGCGACGTCGCGCCGTGGCGGCTCGCGGTCGTGCTCGAGGTCAATGGCGACAGCGCCAGGCTCGGCCTGCATCCGCTGCGCGACAATGCCGGCCATCTCAACCCGGAGCGCCAGATCCTGACGCTCGCCGCCGACGGCATCAAATGGACCCGGCGCGCCCGCGTCTCGCAGGCCGTCTCGGTCGGCGACATCGTCTATGTCGAGCCGATGGACAGCCGGCCGGGCTTCGCGCGGCTGCGGCAATTGCCGGAGGTCAACGGCGCCATCGTCGCGATGGACCCGTTCTCGGGCCGCGTGCTCGCCATGGTCGGCGGCTTCAGCCATGACCAGTCGGAGTTCAATCGCGCGACGCAGGCGCTGCGTCAGCCCGGCTCTTCGTTCAAGCCCTTCGTCTACGCCACCGCGCTCGACAACGGCTATACCCCGTCCAGCATCATCCTCGACGCCCCGATCGAGATCGACCAGGGGCCGGGCCTCGGGATGTGGCGGCCGGAGAACTATGACGGCAAGTCGACCGGGCCGCGCACGCTGCGCTACGGCATCCAGTTCTCGAAGAACCTGATGACGGTCCGGCTCGCCAAGGATGTCGGCATGCCGCTGATCGCCGAGTATTCGCGCCGCTTCGGCATCTATGACGATCTCCAGCCCGTGCTGTCGATGTCGCTGGGCGCCGGCGAGACGACGGTGATGCGGATGACCGCGGCCTATTCGATGTTGGTCAATGGCGGCAAGCGCATCCGGCCGACTCTGATCGACCGCATCCAGGATCGCTCGGGCTCGACGATCTTCCGGCACGACCAGCGGGTCTGCGAGGGCTGCAACGCCGAGAAATGGGCGAACCAGCCGGAGCCGCGCCTGGTAGACAATCGCGAGCAGGTGCTCGACCCGCTGACCGCCTACCAGATGGTCTCGATCCTCGAAGGCGTGGTCAATGCCGGCACGGCGACGGTGGTCAAGTCCGTCGGCAAGCCGCTCGCCGGCAAGACCGGCACGACCAACGACGCCAAGGACGTCTGGTTCGTCGGCTTCTCGCCGGACCTCGCCGTCGGCGTCTATATGGGCTTCGACAAGCCGAAATCGCTCGGCACCTCCGCGACCGCCGGCCAGTACGCTGCGCCGATCTTCCGCGACTTCATGAGCGTCGCGCTGAAGGAGAAGCCGGCGACGCCGTTCCGCGTTCCGGCCGGCATCAAGCTGATCCGCGTCGATCCCCGCACCGGCATGCGCGCCGGCGGCGAGGGCGGCATCCTCGAAGCCTTCAAGCCGGGCACGGCGCCGCCGGACAGCTATTCGGTGATCGGCGCCGCCGGTGACGGCAGCGCGCCGCTCGGTGTCGGAGCGGGCGGCGGGCGCGCCGTCGGTTCGGGCACGGGCGGGCTCTACTGAGCCGATAGCAGGCGATTCCGCGACGCCCGGAGATATTCTCCGGGCGTCGCCTTTTTCGGGCCAGCCAACCCGTGGCCGGCGTCATGGGACGTGATATCGCCTCCGGCGTTTACAGCCGGGCCTTTCGCCCCTATCTCAGCCCTCACGTTTTGCTCACAAGGACGTCCAGACGGAATCATGCGCCCCGAAATCCAGACGCAGCTCGATAACGCCAAGCAGTCGATCGGACTGCTGAGGAGGCATCTTTGACTGGGATCAAGCCCAGCGCCGCCTAGCGGAACTCAACGCCCTCTCCGAGGGACCCGATTTCTGGAACGATGCCGAAGCCGCGCAGAAGCTGATGCGCGAGCGGACCTCGCTGGAAACCCAGATCGAGGGCATCACCAAGCTCGAGCGCGAACTCGACGACGCGCTGACGCTGATCGAACTCGGCGAGATGGAAGGCGACGACGCCACCGTCACCGAGGGCGAGCAGGCGATCAAGGCCGTGCAGGACGAGGCGGCACGCCTCCAGGTCGAGACCCTGCTCTCGGGCGAGGCCGACATGCTCGACACCTATGTCGAGATCCATCCCGGCGCCGGCGGCACCGAAAGCCAGGACTGGGCCGAAATGCTGCTGCGCATGTACAGGCGTTGGGGCGAGCGGCGGAAATTCAAGGTCGAGACGCTCGAATACCAGGACGGCGACACGGCCGGCATCAAGTCGGCGACGCTGCAGTTCAAGGGCCATAACGCCTATGGCTGGCTGAAGACCGAATCGGGCGTGCATCGCCTCGTGCGCATCTCGCCCTTCGACTCGAATGCCAGGCGGCAGACCTCCTTCGCGTCGATCTGGGTCTATCCGGTCGTCGACGATCGCATTGTCATCGACGTCAAGGAATCGGATTGCCGCATCGACACCTACCGCGCCCAGGGCGCCGGCGGGCAGCACATCAACACGACGGATTCGGCTGTGCGCATCACGCATATCCCGTCCGGCATCGCGGTGGCCTGCCAGCAGGAGCGGTCCCAGCACAAGAACCGGGCCAAGGCCTGGGACATGCTGCGCGCCCGCCTTTACGAGGTCGAGCTGAAGAAGCGCGAAGAGAAGGCCAATGCCGAGCAGGCCTCCAAGACCGATATCGGCTGGGGCCACCAGATCCGTTCCTATGTGCTGCAGCCCTACCAGCTCGTGAAGGATCTGCGCACGGGCGTGAGCTCGACGGCGCCCTCAGAGGTGCTCGACGGCGCTCTCGACCCCTTCATGGAAGCGTCGCTGGCGCAGCGGGTCTACGGTACCGAGGTAGAGGTCGAGGATATCGACTGAGCCCAGCCTGGTAGCCGAACAAAAAAGAAGGCCGCGCCCTGGAGCGCGGCCTTCTTCGTTTCTGGACCGGTGCCTCAGAGGGTGGTCGCGAGCAGCTTGACGCCGGCGCGCAGAAAGCGGGTCGGGTCGATCGGCTCGTCGTTCATGCGGGTTTCGTAGTGCAGGTGCGGGCCAGTCGAGCGGCCGGTCGAGCCGACGCGGCCGACAACCGTGCCGGCCTTGACCATCTGGCCGGCAGTGACCGAGATCGCCGACATATGGGCGAAGCGGGTGGTCAGGCCATTGGCATGCTCGACTTCGACCATATTGCCGTAGCCGCCATTGTACTCGGCGATCAAGACCTTGCCCGGCCCCGTCGCCATGATCGGGGAACCGGTCTCTGCCCGGAAGTCGACACCCGTATGCATCGCGAGACCGCGGGTGAACGGATCGGTGCGGTAGCCGAAATTCGAGGTGAAGTCGTGGTCGCCGGCCATCGGCCGCGCGAGCGGCAACTGATCGATCACGCCGCGCAGGCGCATGACTGCCGCCAGGCGCGGCTGGAGGGCGTTGAGGGTCGCCGGGAAGGCGCCTTCCGAGGGGGCGAGCTTCACCGGCACGAACGGCCCGCCCATACCGCCGGCTGCGACGGTCGGAGCGGCGAGGCGCTCGGGATCGAGGCCCGTTTCGGCGAGCGCGCTGCGCAGGCGCTTCTGCGCGGCTGCGACGCGCTCGTCCATGTCCTTCAAGACCGAGAGCTGCGCGTCGGAGGTTCTTGCGATCGCGCCGTCGAGCCTGGTCAGCGCGGCATCGACACGCTTGGCCGGCGGTTCGGGCGGAGTCTCGCCGGATTGCCAGCCGCCCGCTGCGCTGCCATCGGCGCCGCGCAGCGAAGGCGTCTCGGGCGCCGGGGTGGGCTTGTTCGGCAGGATCGGCGCGAAGCTGGTCACGCCAGAGGCGCGGACCGGTTCGCCGGGCTTGATGACCTCAGAGCGCAGCGGCAGCTTCGCGGCCGGGATCAGGCCACTGGACTGCAACGTGTCGGTGAGGGCGGCGACAAGCGACTGGCGCGATTCGAGCTCGGCCTGGCGGCTGGCGAGCTCGTCGACCCGCGACTCGACACCGTCCTGATCGAGGAGGGCGCGGCTGGCATAGCGATCGATATCGGCCCGCAGCGCCGAGATTCGATCCTCATAGGCATATTGGCGCGATGTCTCGCGAGCGATCATCCTGGCGGCGAGATCGTCGCGGCTGAGGATGTACCAGCCGGCGGCGCCGCTGCAGGCCGTGCTCAGGGCCAGCCAGGCCAGTCCTGCGAGCATGGTGGAGCGGCGCACCGTGTAGGTCTTGTGGGAGACCAGGCCGACGGTCGGGAGGGCGGGAGCTGTCTGGGACTGATGATGCATACGCGGAACCGATAATCACGCTGCCGATACCGCCATCAGACATTGTTAGGGTTAATCTTTTGCAAATTCCGGCCCGCGCAACGCCTCTGCAATGAACTAAAGTGTCAAAGTGCCTGTGCTGCCGCCAGAACCTCCTCAGCATGGCCGGCGACCTTCACCTTGCGCCAGATCCGGGCGAGGCGGCCTTCGGCATCGATCAGGAAGGTCGAGCGCTCGACCCCCATATATTTGCGGCCGTACAGACTCTTCTCGACCCAGATGCCGTAGGCATTCGCCAGGGCCTGCGTCTCGTCGGCGAGGAGCGGGAAATCGAGATCGTACTTGCGCTTGAAATTAACGTGCTTCTTCGCGGAATCCGGTGAAACGCCGATGATTTCGGTGCCGCAGGCCGCAAATTCCTTGCGCAGGCGATTGAACGCGATCGCCTCCTCGGTGCAGGCCGGGGTGTTGTCCTTGGGATAGGCGTAGAGCACGATCTTGCGCCCGCGCAGGGCGGTGAGGCTGATATCGCCCGCGCCGTCGCGGGGCAGCGTGAATTCCGGCGCCAGGTCGCCTTCCTGCAAAGTCATGGTCGCTGCCTTCCTTTCGTCGCCTTCCCACGGCATGGAGCCCGCGATCCGGCCTGGCGAGCCGGCTCGCGGCAGGAACCCAGCGAATCGTTGGACGTTTCCGTTTCCGGATTGCCGAATCGCTTTGCCTGACCGCATCGACATGCATGCTGCCTTCCGGGATTGCGGCAAGGGGCGATCGCGCGCACCCTGACACGAGCCGGCGCAGGCACCGAAGAGGACCACGCGGATTTTGGCGGACCAGGAAGCAAAGGCTGCGGCTAAGGGGCGAGACGATGTCCTGCCTGCCGGTGAAGCTTGCGATGGCGAGACGGTGAAGCGGCGGGCCAAGGCCGGGCTCGCTTTCATTTGTATCGCCGTGACGGTCGCCCTCGTGATCCTGGCGGGCGCGGCGGCGACGCTTCTCGTCACCGGCATCGTTCCGCTATCAGGCTTCGAAGGGCGCATCGCCGCCGCCATCGAGGAGCGGCTCGGTCCCGACTGGAAGGTGACAGCCGCCGCGGCCGAGCTCGGCCGCATCGACGGGCGTTCCCAACTCCGGGTGCGGCAGGTCGCTTTCCAGCATGTCAGCGGCGCCGTGATCCGGGCGCCCGAAGCCGTGCTCGGCTATGCGCCGATGGCGCTGCTGACCGGCGATATCAAACTCGTCTCGGTCGATCTGCGCGGCGTCAATGTCCGCCTCGGCGTCACCAAGGACGGTGCGCTGGTCGTCAATGCCGATTCCGCGCCGGCCGAAGCGCCGCCGCAGCCCAGCGTGCCGGACGCGGCACAGTGGAACGCCTTCACCGGCATCATGGGGGCGATCTCGACGCTGGCGCGCGGCGACGGCCTCCTCGGTGCGCTCGAGGAAGCCGGCATGAACGGCGCGAGGCTTTCGCTCGTCGATCCCGACGGGCGCCAGAAGGCCGGGCTGGAGGATGTCGAGATCAAGCTGACCCGAATCGCCGATCGCGGCACGCGGATGACGATGAAGGGGCGAACCGGCCAGCGGTGGAAGGAATTGGCTGTCGATCTCTCGTCAGAGACCGATGGGACTCAGCGCGCCGATATCGACATCATCCGCTTCGAGCCGGCGGAGGCGGTCGCGCTTGCCTTCGGCACGGCCGGTGTTCTGATCGAAGGCCTGCCGATGCAGGGGCGCGCGACCCTGAGGCAATCCCCGGACGGCAAGAAGTCCATCACGGCCAAGATCGGCGTGCGTTCCGGCACGCTGCGTTTTCCGGAAAGCCCGGTCTCGTCGTTCGCGGTGGATTCCGCCGATCTCGAGGTCGCGAGCGGCGCCGATCTGTCCGAGCTCAATATCGTGCGCAGCGAGATCAAGGCCGGAGCCACGCAGTTCGCGGCGACGGGCTCGCTCCGCGAGGACAATGGCGGCTGGCGCATCGCGCTCGACGCCAAAGGCCAGCTTGCCGGGATCGATGCCGATCCGCCGGTCCAGATCGACAGTCTGAAGGCCGGACTCCGGCTCGATCCGGCGAATAATGCCGTGACCATCGATGCGGTTTCGCTGCGTGGGCCGCTGGCCTCCGTCGACATGACGGCCCTGGTCCAGCGCGTGAACAACTCGCCGCTGCAGCGTTTCGCCGTCAAGGCAACGAATTCCGATGCCCGCGCCCTGCTGGCGATCTGGCCCGGGTTCACCTCGCCAGAGGTGCACGGCACGCTGCGGCGCCAACTCGCGGCCGGGCGCCTCAAATCGCTCTCGGTCGATCTCGACCTGGCGCCGGAGGATCACGCCCGCCTGGTCAAGGGCGAGGGCATGCCCGATTCCTCGCTGTCGGTGATGATCGACGCCGACCGGGTCCGTTACCTTCCCGACCCCGGGCTTCCGCCGCTGACCGATGCGACCGTGACCGGGCGCGTCGGCGGACGCACCGTTCAGCTCGCCATCGGCAAGGCCACGGCCGAGCTCGGCGGCGGCCGCCAGCTCCAGTTGAGCGATGGCAGCTTTGCCATGCCCGACTATCACCAGCACCGCGCGCAGGCCCGGATCGGCTTCCGCGCGCTCGGTTCGATGGATGCCCTGGCGGCGCTGTTCGCCTTCCCGTCCCTGAAGGATTTCACGCCCGGCAAGCTCGATCCGGCGGCGATCAAGGGCACGAGCGACCTGAAGGTCGGCATCACCCTGCCGCTCGCCGATGACCTGAAGCCGGACGAGGTCGCGGTCACCGGCACGGGTACGCTTGCGAATGTCGCCTCCGACACGCTGCTGGGCACGGAGAAGCTCGAAGCCGGCACCTTTGCCGTCAATGTCGATGGAAAGGGTCTGTCGTTGCGCGGCGATGCGCGGGTCGGCGGCGACAAGGCGCAGGTCGAGCTCAAGCAGAGCGGCAAGGGGCAAGGCGAGGCGATCCTGCAGCTCGCGCTCGATGCGGCCGCGCGGCAGCGCCGCGGCTTCGGCGCCGATACGGGCATTTCCGGGACATTGCCGGTGAGGGTGGTCAAGCCGCTCGGCAAGGGCGTGGAACAGCCGCCCCGCGTCGAGGTCGACCTCGCCAAGGTTGCCCTCGACGGCGTCGTGCCGGGCTTGAACAAGCCGTCCGGGCGGCCCGGCAAGGTCAGCTTCGCCTATGTCGCCGATCCCGAAGGGCCCGATCTCGAGGATTTCTCGCTGGAGGCCGGCTCCACTCTGATCAAGGGGCGGATCGAGTTGAACAAGCAGAACGGGCTGGACAGCGCGAGCTTCTCGCAGGTGCGCCTTTCGCCCGGCGACAACCTGAAGATCGACGCGAAGCGGGACGGCAATGTCGTCAAGCTGACGGTGCGCGGCGCGGTCGCAGACCTGCGCCCCTTCATCAAGGACCTGCAGAGTCCGGGATCATCGGGCAAGGGCGACAAGGCCGGAGCCAAGGGCGGGGACTACGACGTCGATCTCGACGTGCCGATCCTGACCGGTTTCAACAATGAGGCGATCACCAGCGGCACGCTGAAATTCGCCAAGCGCGGCGGCGAGATCCGCTCGGCCAATTTCCAGGGGCGGATCGGCAAGGCCGATGTCTCGGCCCGGCAGGGCCGCCCGGGCGAGGGCGGGAAGCTGATCGTGCAGTCGGAAAATGGCGGGTCGCTGCTGCGCTTCCTCGACCTCTACAACAAGGCCCATGGCGGCGATCTCGTGCTGACATTGGGATCGGGCGAGACGCAGGGCGGCGAGCTGCTGTTCCGCAATTTCATGGTCCGGGACGAACCCGCACTGCGCCGCGTGGTCGCCTCGCAGCCCGCGAGCGCCTTTACCGGCGAGGGCACGGCCGAGCCGCGCATCGATGTGAGCGAGGTGGCTTTTACCAAGCTCAAGGCGGAGTTCACGCGCTCCGCCAGCCGGCTCGACGTCTCCGAGATGGTGATCTGGGGCCAGCAGATCGGCTTCACCTTGCAGGGCCACGTCGATTACGGCCGCGACCGCGTCGATATCGGCGGCACTTTCGTGCCGGGCTACGCCTTCAACAACGCCTTCGCGCAGGTGCCGGTGGTCGGCGCACTGCTCGGCGGCGGCAGCCAGTATGGCGGGCTCTTCGCGGTGAATTTCCGGATCTCGGGCGCGGCGAGCGCGCCGACCATGTCGATCAACCCGCTATCGGCACTGGCGCCCGGCATCCTGCGCCGCTTCGTCGATCCGCTCGGCGGCGCGCCGGCGCAAAGGCCGCGGCAGACGCCGCCGCGCTGAGCTGGCCGCCTGTCATTGGAAGGGCGACTGTCATCCCGTGCGCGGTGCAGCGCGCAGCGATGCGCCGCAGATACGGGACGGCGACAGCGCTGTCGCTGCGCCCTTACTCCGGCCGCAGCAGGATATGCTTCTTCTTGCCGAAGGAGAGCTTGATCACGCCTTCCGACGTGAGATCGCCGAGGCCGAGCGCGGCGCGCTCGTCCGTCACGACCGCATCGTTGACACGCAGGCCCCCGGCCTTGACCTGACGACGCGCCTCGCCGGTCGAGGGTACGAGCCCTGCCTTCACGAAAGCGGTGAGCACGCCGATGCCCGGCTCGATCTCGGCCCGCGCGATCGCGACGCTCGGCAGGTCGGCGGCAAGACCGCCTTCCTCGAAGGTCTTGCGTGCCGTTTCGGCTGCCGCCTCGGCTGCCTCGCGGCCATGCACGATCGCGGTGATCTCGGTGGCGAGGATCTTCTTCGCCTCGTTCAGTTCCGCTCCGCCGAGCGCGGCGAGCCGGGCGATCTCGTCCAGCGGCAGGCGCGTGAACACCTTGAGGAAGCGGCCGACATCGGCGTCCTCGGTGTTGCGGAAATACTGCCAGAAATCATAGGGGCTGAAGACATCGGCATTGAGCCAGACCGCGCCGTTGGCGGTCTTGCCCATCTTGGCGCCGGACGAGGTCGTCAGCAGCGGGGTCGTCAGGCAGTAGAGCTGCGGGCCGCCCATCCGGTGCGAGAGGTCGACGCCGTTGATGATGTTGCCCCACTGGTCGGAGCCGCCCATCTGCAGGCGGCAGCCATAGCGGCGGTTGAGCTCCGTGAAGTCGTAGCCCTGCATGATCATGTAGTTGAATTCGAGGAAGGACAGCGACTGTTCGCGGTCGAGCCTCAGCTTCACCGAATCGAAGGAGAGCATGCGGTTGACCGAGAAATGCCGGCCGACATCGCGCAGGAACTCGACATAGTTCAGCTTCAGCAGCCAATCGGCGTTGTTGGCCATCATCGCGTCGGTCGGCCCGTCGCCGTAGCGCAGGATGCGGCCGAAGACCCGCTTGATGCTCTCGATATTGGTCGCGATCTCCTCGACGGTCAGCAGCTTGCGCTGGTCGTCGCGGAACGAGGGATCGCCGACCATGGAGGTGCCGCCGCCCATCAGCGTGATCGGGCGATGGCCGGTCTCCTGGAACCAGTAGAGCATCGTCAACGAGATCAGGTTGCCGATATGGATGCTCGTCGCGGTCGCGTCATAGCCGACATAGGCCGTCTGGGTTCCCTGCCGGCACAGAGCATCGAGGCCCTCCGCATCGGAGACCTGATGGATGAGGCCGCGCTCGTCGAGAACGCGCAGGAAATCGGACTTGTAGGTGGTCATGGCGGCTTGCGATCTGATGGAGGTCGTTGTGCCGTCGTCTAGAGCATCGGGCCGAAAAGTGGAAATCGCTTTTGCGGCAAAGGCGCTGCCGGCCTCAGCCGGGAATACGGCCAAGCCAGATATCGGCGGTGTCACGCGGGCGCGGCGGCTCGACGATGTCGCGAACAAGCCCGAGATCGCAGAGCGCGCGTTCATCCAGCGTCGCGAGATGGTGCTGAGTGCGTTCAGTGGCCAGGTGGCGCTGCCAGAGAGCGATCAGGCCGTGCAGAAGGGACGAGCCGCCGGATGTCTCCAACGGCGCCGCGTGGGAGGCGCAGGTCATGGTGGTATCCTCTTGGAGGCGGGCGCTACCGCCCGCTTTGTGAGGATGAATCTGAGCCAGACGGGGCGCGGCGACAAAGCGGAAGATTGTCACCTGTCATAAACAGGGCTTATGCTTCGGCATGCCCTCGCATCCGCCGCCGCCCAAGCTTCCGCCCCTTGCCGCGGTCCGCGTCTTCGAGGCCGCCGCACGTCACCAGAACTTCACCCGCGCCGCCGAGGAGCTCGGCATGACGCAGGCGGCCGTGAGCTATCAGATCCGTTTGCTGGAGGATCGCGTCGGAGCGCCGCTCTTCCTGCGCCAGCCGCGCCAGGTGGTGCTGACGGCGATCGGCCAGCGCTTGGCCGGCCCTGTGAGCAAGGCGCTCGCCGATATCGGGACGGTCTTCCGTGATATCTGCGAGGAGAACCAGACGGTCCTGACGATCTCGTCATTGCAGACGATGGCGATCACCTGGCTGTCGCCGCGACTGGCGCAGTTCCAGATGGAGAACCCGCAATTCGCGGTTCGCGTCCGGACCTCGCAGCATCTGGTCGACTTCACCACCGAGGCCGTCGATCTGGCGGTGCGCTATGGGCCGGGTTCATGGCCGGGCGTCACGGCGGAGAAGCTGTTCGATTGCCACTATGCGCCGCTGTGCTCGCCGGACCTGCGCGAGCGATTGCAATTGCGTGAGCCGGCGGATTTGTTGCGGGCGCCGATGCTCAGCGCAGAAGAGGGGGCGTGGAAGGACTGGTTCGCCGATCTCGGCCTCGACATGCCCCGGCCGGGCGGGCGGACGATGTCGCTGGAAATGCAGGCGATGAGCGTGCAGGCCGCGATGCGCGGCCATGGCGTCGCGATGGCGGTGCCGGAGCTCTTCGCCTACGACATCGCCGCCGGGCGGCTCGTCTATGCGGTCGAGCACGCGGTCCGGGACGAATGGGCCTATTGGATCGTCTACCCGACGGAGCGCCAGCGCGAGCGCAAGATCAGGCTGTTCCGCGACTGGATCCTGGCGGAGGCGCGGGCAGCGCAGATGACGCTGCCCGTCATGGCATCGAGCCGGGGGCTGACCCACCCGTCTCCTTGAGCAGGCAGGTTCAGGCCTGTTCCTGCTCGGTCTTGAGGATCTCGGGGCCGACCTTGGCGTCGAGATAGGCGCCGACCTGGCTCATCAGCACATCGACCTTGCCGTCGAAGAAGTGGTTGGCGCCGTCCACGACCGTATGCTCGATCTGGATGCCCTTCTGGGTCTTCACCTTCTCGATCACCGCCATCACCTCCTTGACCGGGGCGACGCGATCCTCGGAGCCATGGACGAACAGGCCGGAGGACGGGCAGGGCGCCAGGAACGAGAAGTCGTAGCGGTTGGCCATGGCTGCGATCGAGAGGAAGCCCTCGATCTCCGGGCGGCGCATCAGGAGCTGCATGCCGATCCAGGCGCCGAAGGAGACGCCGGAGATCCAGCAGCTCTTGGCCTCGGGGTTCAGCGCCTGCATCCAGTCCAGCGCTGCGGCAGCGTCCGAAAGCTCGCCCGCGCCATGGTCGAAATGGCCCTGGCTGCGGCCGACGCCGCGGAAATTGAAGCGCAGTGCAGAGAAGCCGCGGTTCACGAAGGTATAGAACAGGTTGTAGACGATCTGGTTGTTCATCGTCCCGCCAAATTGCGGGTGCGGGTGCAGGATGATCGCAAGTGGCGCACCGCGCTTCTTCGCGGGCTGGTAGCGACCCTCGATCCGGCCTGCCGGCCCGTTGAAGATAACCTCTGGCATCGTCTCACCGCTTCTTGCGGCAGTGCCGGCGCGGGCGGGCAGAAAGCGGGCGAATGCCCGCTCGAAACCCGGCCACCCTTGACGGCGCCACCATGCGCGCCCTAGATGAAGGGCGCTTAGAATAGTTCTAACAGCCGTGAACAAGTCGAGAACAAAACGGTGGATCGCCCGAGCGAACCGCGTTTCGACCCTTCCGGCCGGTTCGGATGGGCGGCTATAGCACGGCGCACAGGTGCGATTTCAAGCATTTCGTATCGACGTGCGCCAAGAACGAGGATGGAGCAGGCAGGATCGTGACGGCCGAACGCGCCTATCTCGACCATAATGCCACGACCCCGGTGCGGCCGGAGGTGGTGGAAGCGATCGCGCATGCGCTGACGCTGCCGGGCAACCCGTCCTCCGTTCATGGCGAAGGGCGCGCCGCGCGCGCCGCCATGGAGCGGGCGCGCGAGCAGGTCGCGAAGCTCGTCGGCGCCAAGGCCTCTAACGTCGTCTTCACAAGTGGGGGCACCGAGGCGAATGTCGCGGTGCTCTCGCCCGGACTGATGGATTGCGATGGCGGCCGCGACTGCGTACGGACGCGTGCGACACTTCTGTTGCACAGCGCGACCGAGCACGCCTGCGTGCGTGATGGGCATCGTTTCCCGGCTGCCTCCGTCGAGGCAATTCCCGTTGACGAGAATGGGCTGGTCGATCTCGCCTGGCTGGATGCGCGACTGGCGCGCTTCGTCGCCGAGAAGCCCGGCGCGCGGGCGTTGGTCTCGATCCATCTCGCCAATAACGAGACCGGGGTCATCCAGCCGATCGCCGAGGCGGCCGCGATCGCGCATCGCCATGGCGGCCTCATGCACAGCGACGCCGTGCAGGCGGCCGGCAAGATCGCCATCGATATCGCCGCGCTCGGCGTCGATGTGCTGACGCTTTCTGCCCACAAGATCGGCGGGCCGAAGGGCATCGGAGCGATCGTCTTCCGGACCGGCGCGCTCGAACTCTCCGACAAGCCGATGCGCGGCGGCGGTCAGGAGCGCGGCTGGCGCGCCGGAACCGAAAACCTGCCGGGAATCATCGGCTTCGGTGCTGCGGCCGAGATTGCAGGCAAAGTTCTGGCCGAGGAAGCCGGCCGGCTTGCCGGCCTGCGCGATCGCCTGGAGGCGGGGCTTGCGGCGCTGTCGCCTGAGACGGTGATCTTCGCTCAGGCCGCGCCGCGCCTGCCCAATACCAGCGCTTTCGCGACGCCGGGCCTCAAGGCCGAGACCGTGCTGATCAAGCTCGATCTCGCCGGTGCGGCGCTCTCGTCCGGCTCGGCCTGCTCTTCGGGCAAGGTCAAGCGCTCGCATGTGCTCGATGCGATGAAAATCGACCCCGCCATGAGCGCAGGGGCCTTGCGGGCCTCGCTCGGATGGACCACCTCCGAGGCGGATATCGACCTCTTTCTCGCAGCCTACGAAAAGCTCGTGGCTGCGCAATCCGATCGGAGCGCCAAGGCTGCCGCCTGAAGCGCCCCGCAACACGAAGACCAAACCGGCGGGCCTTGAACCCGCACTGGAGACTGAGAAATGGCAGCGGTCCAGGAGACCATCGATCAGGTCAAGTCGATCGACGTGACCGAGTACAAATACGGCTTCGTCACGGAGCTGGAGGTCGAGAAGCCGGCCAAGGGCCTCACCGAGGACACGGTCCGCTATATCTCGGCGCGCAAGAACGAGCCGGAATGGATGCTGGAATGGCGGCTCGACGCCTTCCGCCGCTGGAAGACCATGACCGAGCCGACCTGGTCGCGCGTCAATTATCCGCCGATCGACTACCAGGACCTGTACTATTACGCCGCGCCGAAGAAGGGCGCCTCGCCGCAGTCGCTCGACGAGGTCGATCCGGCCATTCTCGAGACCTACAAGAAGCTTGGTATCCCCCTGCGCGAGCAGGAAATCCTGGCTGGCGTTGCTCCTGAGAACCGCGTCGCGGTCGATGCTGTGTTCGACTCGGTCTCGGTGGTCACGACCTTCAAGAAGGAGCTGGCTGCGGCCGGCGTGATCTTCTGCTCGATCTCGGAGGCCATCCAGGAGCATCCCGAACTGGTGAAGAAGTATCTCGCGACCGTCGTTCCGGTCACGGACAACTATTTCGCGACGCTGAACAGCGCGGTCTTCACAGACGGTTCCTTCGTCTACATTCCCAAGGGCGTGCGCTGCCCGATGGAGCTGTCGACCTATTTCCGCATCAACGAGCAGAATACCGGCCAGTTCGAGCGCACCCTGATCATCGCCGACGAGGGTGCCTATGTCAGCTATCTCGAAGGCTGCACGGCGCCGAAGCGCGACGAGAACCAGCTCCACGCCGCGGTGGTCGAGCTGATCGCGCTCGACGATGCCGAGATCAAGTACTCGACCGTGCAGAACTGGTTCCCCGGCGATGCCGAGGGCAAGGGCGGCATCTACAACTTCGTGACCAAGCGCGGCGACTGCCGCGGCAAGAACTCGAAGATCTCGTGGACGCAGGTCGAGACCGGTTCGGCGATCACCTGGAAGTATCCGTCCTGCATCCTGCGCGGCGACGGCTCGCGCGGCGAGTTCTACTCGATCGCGGTGTCGAACGGCATGCAGCAGGTCGATAGCGGCACCAAGATGCTGCATCTCGGCAAGAACACGACCTCGAAGATCATCGCCAAGGGCATCGCGGCCGGCAAGTCGGACTCGACCTATCGCGGCATCGTCTCGGCCCATCGCAAGGCGACCGGCGCGCGCAACTTCACCAATTGCGACTCGCTGCTGATCGGCGACCAGTGCGGCGCGCACACCATCCCCTATATCGAGGCCAAGACCGCGACCGCGATCTTCGAGCACGAGGCGACGACGTCGAAGATCGGCGAGGACCAGATGTTCTACTGCCAGCAGCGCGGCCTCTCCGAGGAGGAGGCGGTGGCGCTGATCGTCAACGGCTTCGTCAAGGAGGTGCTGCAGCAGCTTCCGATGGAATTCGCTGTCGAGGCGCAGAAGCTGATCACGATCTCGCTCGAAGGCTCCGTGGGGTGAGCAAGCTCGAAAAGCTCAAGGCCGACCACGCAACCGCTCACAGACGGGCGGGATTGTGGCTCTGTGGGGTCTTGGGCTTCGGAGCGCTGGCTGCTTACGTTCAAGCCGAGTTCGGAAGCGCTTATGGAGTGACGCTGGCGATTGCACTGACTCTGGGCTGTTTGCTTGGAGCCATAGTTTGCGCCGCGCGTGAACATGAAGCGTTCAAAAATCTTTGGCTTGAGGCCGGCTTAACGCCGGCTGAAATCGAAAAAAAATGGCACGAACTTCATCCACCAGGTGGTTAAAATGCTCGAAATTCGCAACCTAGTCGTCAAGATCGCCGACGAGGACAAGCAGATCCTCAACGGCCTGAACCTCACCGTGAACGACGGCGAGGTCGCCGCCATCATGGGGCCGAACGGTTCCGGCAAGTCGACGCTGAGCTATGTCATCGCCGGCAAGGAGGACTATGAGGTCCTCGACGGCGAGATCCTGCTCAATGGCGAGAACGTGCTGGAGATGGAGGCCGATGCCCGCGCCGCCGCCGGCATCTTCCTCGCCTTCCAGTACCCGCTGGAGATCCCCGGCGTCGCCACCATGACCTTCCTGAAGGCCGCGATGAACGCGCAGCGCAAGGCGCGCGGACAGGACGAGCTCCTGACCCCGGACTTCATCAAGCAGGTCAACGCTGCCGCCGACAAGCTCGGCATCGCCAAGGACATGCTGCGCCGGCCGCTCAATGTCGGCTTCTCCGGTGGTGAGAAGAAGCGCATGGAAATCCTTCAGATGGCTCTGCTTTCGCCGTCCATGTGCATCCTCGACGAGACCGATTCGGGCCTCGACATCGATGCGCTGCGGATCGTCGCCGAGGGCGTCAACGCGCTGCGTGACAAGAACCGCGGCTTCCTCGTCATCACCCACTATCAGCGCCTGCTCGACCATATCGTGCCGGACACCGTCCACGTCATGTCGAAGGGCCGGATCGTGAAGACCGGCGGCAAGGAGCTGGCGCTCGAGCTCGAGAAGTCGGGCTACGCGGCCTATGGGGAGGCCGCCTGATGGCCATCGTCACCCCGCTGAAGACGGCTGCCGAACAGCAGCTCGTCCAGCAATATGCCGACAGCAAGGCCGAGCTGCCGGGCGGCCCGGCCGTGCGCAAGCTGCGCGAAGACGCCTTCGCCGGTTTCGAGGCCAAGGGCCTGCCGCATCGCCGGCTCGAATCCTGGCGCTATACCGACCTGCGCACGCTGATGCGCGAGGCGCGCCCGCTCGCTGGTGGCACTGCCGTCACGGCGGCGGTCAAGGCTCGCCTTGCGGCGCTGAAGCTCGACGGCCTGCGCCTCGTGCTGGTCGATGGCATCTTTGCGCCGGAACTCTCGACGCTCGACGCGATCCCCGAGGGCGTTTCGGTGCAGTCGCTCGCCGAGGCGCTGGTGTCGCCGCGCGAGGACCTGACCCGCATCCTTGCCGGTCCCTCGGTCGGCCATGACGACATGGGCCTCGCGCTCAACACCGCGCTGATGCGCGACGGCGTCTTTATCGAGATCGCCGAGGGCGTCGAACTCGGCGAAAGGATCGTGATCGTCTCGCTGGCTTCCGGCGAGGAAGAGCGGGCGGTGTTCCATCGCTCGGTCGTGCTCGCCGGCAATGGCACCAAGGGCACGATCGTCGAGGTCAGCGAGGCGGCCGGTAGCGCCGCGCAGCAGATCAACGGCGCCATCGTCTTCGAGGCCGGCGACGAGAGCGAGATCCAGCATGTCCGCATCGTCACCCGCCAGCAGGCGGCGACGGTCGAGGTGCAGAGCCTGCTCGCGACGGTCGGCGCTCACGCGAAGTTCGATTCCTTCGCGCTGATCTGCAATGCCGGCACGGTGCGCCAGCAGCATTTCGTCCGCTATGCGGGCGAGCACACCGAGATCGGCCTGCGCGGCGTCAACCTGATCAACAAGGCGCAGCATTCCGACGTCACGCTGATCGTCGACCATGAGGTGCCGCACGGCACCAGCCGCGAGCTGTTCAAGACGATCGCGGGCGGCGAGGCGACGGGCGTGTTCCAGGGCAAGGTCATCGTGCGGAAATATGCGCAGAAGACCGATGGCGGCATGAAGAGCAACGCGCTGCTGCTCAACGACGGCGCCTCGATGTACAACAAGCCCGAGCTGGAGATTTTCGCCGACGACGTGGTCTGCGGCCATGGCGCGACGGTGGCGCAGATCGACGGCGATCAGCTCTTCTACCTGATGGCGCGCGGCCTGCCGCGTCCGCAGGCCGAGGCACTGGTGCTGCAGGCCTTCGCCGGCGAGGCGGTCGAGTTCATCGCCGATGAGGATGTGCGCGATCTCGTGATCGGCGAAGTCGAGTCGTGGCTGAAGGCCCGCGAGGCCGCTTCCGAGGTGAGCACCGTCTGATGCCCTACATCAATCTCCAGATCACCAAGGGCGCCTCGCGCCAGCAGAAGGCGCAGATCGTGAAGGAGTTCACGGAGACGCTGGTCAAGGTGCTCGGCAAGAACCCGCAGAACACCCATATCGTGATCCAGGAGATCGAGCGCGAGGATTGGGGCCATGGCGGCGAACTCGTCGCCGACAAGGCGCCAGTCACGTCCGGAAAGGCCTGAACCGATGAACGCGCTGGCGAAGCCCTACGACGTCCAGGCGATCCGCAAGGATTTCGCGATCCTGAGCCGGGAAGTCTATGGCAAGCCGCTGGTCTATCTCGACAACGCCGCCTCGGCCCAGAAGCCGGAAGCGGTGATCGAGGCGATGACGCGGCTGATGCGGGAGGACTATGCCAATGTCCATCGCGGCCTGCACTATCTCGCCAACGCGTCGACGGAAGCCTATGAGGCGGCTCGTGAAAGTGCGCGCCGCTTTCTGAATGCCGCGCATCTGGAGGAGATCGTGTTCACGCGCTCCTCCACCGGTGCGCTCAACACGGTAGCGTCCTCGCTCGGGCGTTACCTGAAGATCCAGGAAGGCGACGAGATCATTCTCTCGATCCTGGAGCACCATTCCAACATCGTGCCCTGGCACTACTGGCGCGAGCGCCATGGCGCCGTGATCAAATGGGCGCCGATCGACGAGGACGGCAATTTCCTTGTCGAGGAATTCGAGAAGCTGATCACGCCGCGCACCAAGGTGGTGTCGCTGACCCAGATGTCGAACGCGATCGGCACGATCATCCCCATCGCCGAGGTCGCCGCGATCTGCCGCTCCTATGGTGTTCCACTGGTGGTCGATGGCAGCCAGGGCGCCGTGCATCTGCCGGTCGACGTGCAGGCGCTGGGCTGCGATTTCTACGCCTTCACCGGCCACAAGACCTATGGGCCGACCGGCTCCGGCATTCTCTGGGGCAAGAAGGAATGGCTCGACAAGCTGCCGCCTTACGAGGGTGGCGGCGAGATGATCGTCACCGTCAGCGAAGACAGTGTGACCTATAACGACCCGCCGCACCGCTTCGAATCCGGCACGCCGGCGATCGTCGAAGCGGTGGGCCTGGGCGCCGCGCTCGACTACATGATGGCGCTGGGCCGCGAGAACATCGCGGCCCACGAGGCCAAGCTCGGCGCCTATGCGATGGAGCGGCTCGGCGAGATGAACTCGATCCGCATCTTCGGCAAAGCGCGGGAGAAGGGCGCGATCGTCGCCTTCGAGATGAAGGGTGCCCATGCCCATGACGTCGCGACCGTGATCGACCGTGCCGGTGTCGCAGTGCGCGCCGGTACCCATTGCGCCATGCCGCTTTTGGCACGATATGGGGTTACATCGACCTGCCGCGCTTCCTTCGGGCTCTACAACACGCTCGAAGAGGTGGACAAGCTGGTCGATGCCCTGCGGAAGGCCGAGAGCCTGTTCGCCTGACCGGGATTTGAAGAGATGACCGACAGCGTCGCCGAAGACATCAAGCCGAACGCCCCTGCCATGGGCACGGGCACCGCGCTGCCGCCGGAAGAGATCGACCGGCTGACCGACGATATCGTGGCCGCCCTCAAGACGGTCTACGATCCCGAGATCCCCTCCGACATCTACGAGCTCGGCCTGATCTACCGCGTCGACATCGCCGACGACCGGCAGATCACGATCGACATGACGCTGACCGCGCCGGGCTGCCCGGTGGCCGGCGAGATGCCGGGCTGGGTCGAGAATGCGGTCGGCGCCGTGCCGGGCGTCGCCGGCGTCACCGTCAACATGACCTTCGACCCGCCCTGGGATCAGTCGCGGATGTCCGACGAGGCCCGCGTCGCGCTCGACATGTGGTGAGTGACTGCGATCCCAGTGATGGATCGCATCTCATCGCTTCATTGGTGCTGAGCCCGCCCGGCTGGCAGGAATAGGCGCGTCATCCGTTGCCGGAGCCTTGCCATGTCCAACTTTCCCTACGAGACCGTCGACGTCTTCACCGACCGCCCCTTCGGCGGCAACCAGCTCGCCGTCTTCACCGATGCGCGCGGGCTCTCGGACGCACAGATGCAGTCGCTCGCGGCCGAGATGAACTATAGCGAGACGACCTTCGTCCTGCCGCCGGACGACCCGGCCAATGACGCGCGTGTCCGGATCTTCACGCGAAGCCATGAGATGCCTTTCGCCGGTCACCCCAATGTCGGCACTGCCTTCGTGCTCGCCCGCCATGGCCGCGACCGCGGCGGAGTCCTGCGCTTCGAGGAGATCGCCGGACTGGTCGAGGTCAAGGTCGCGCGCGATGCCGCCGGCACGGTTATCGGTGCGACGATTGCCGCTCCGCAGGCCCTGACAAAGAGCATCGAGTTGCCTGCCGACGCGATTGCGGCCTGCGCCGGCCTTTCCCCCTCCGATATCTTGGTGACGAACCACCGGCCGGTGCGAGCCTCGGTCGGCGTCTTCTTCGTTCTCGCCGAGGTCACACTGGAAGCGTTGTCGCGCGCCACGCCGGACCTGAGCCGTTTCCGGGCCGTGCGCGACAGCACGCCGGGGCTGGAGGGACGTTTCTCACTGTTTCTCTATGCGCGGGACGGCGCCAGCGATATCCGCGCCCGGATGTTCGCGCCGATCAGCGGCACCTGGGAGGATCCGGCGACCGGCAGCGCCAGCGCCACGGTTGCGGCCCTGCTGCTCTCGCTCGGTGACAAGCAGGACGCGAGCTTCACGCTGACGCAAGGCGTCGAGATGGGCCGGCCCAGCCTGCTGCATCTGACCGCGCGGCGCGGCGAGGACGGCATCCGCGCGACGGTCGGCGGCTCCTGCGCCCAGATGTTCCGCGGCGAAGCGCTGCTATAGCCCCAGCTCTGCCCGCCCCCGCTTCGTCAGCCCGGTGGCGACGAGGCGGTGACTCTCGGCAAGGTAATCCTGCAAGGCATCATCCGGCATGCTCTCGCCGGTGAGCCACTGGATCCATTTCATGCCGCGCGAGGCGAGATAGGGCGCGGGCCTGAGACCGGGCTGCTCGCCGAGGATGTCGAAGGCCATCGGCGAGCATTTGAAGGACACGGCCATCTCGCCGTCTTCCTGCTGCCGGCCGATGGCGAAGACCTTGCCGCCGACCTTCCAGACGTCGGCGCCACCCCATTGCACGACATGGGTGGTGGCGGGCAGCGAGGCGCAGAAGGTGTTGTATCCCGCGGGCGACATGGAGCTCAGTAGCTCTCGGCGTCGATGCCGTGCCGCTTGGCGGCTGCGACGATCTGCGACCAGGTCTCGTCGTCGAGCGGAATACCAGCCGCCTGCCGCTCGATCCTGACCTTGCGCTCCTTGTCGCCGGGCGCCAGCACCGGATTGTCAGGGTCCATCGGCTTGGCGGCCCGGACGAAGGCGAGATAGCTCTCGGTGCGGCTGCGGCGCAGCTCGGCGTCCGGCTCCAGCCGGGCGGGGTCGATGAGCACGCCGAAGAGCGAGTTGATGATCCAGCTCTTCTGCGGCTTCTGGTCGATCCGGGCGCCGCCCATCAAGCCGGCCGACAGCAATTCCGCGATCAGCGCGAGGCCGGCCCCCTTGTGATCGCCGAAGGGCAGCAGCGCACCCAACGGGTGGTCGGGGCTGGCGAAGACATGGGTCGGGTCGGTGGTCGGGCGGCCTTCTCCGTCGATGATATAGCCCGGCGGCACCTGTTCGCCCTTGTTGAGCGCAACGCGAGCCTTGCCATGGGCCATGCGGCTGGTAGCGAAGTCGAGGACGAGCGGATCGCCACCAGGGATGGGGATGCCGATCGCATGGGGATTGGTACCGAAGCGGGCTTCCTTTGCCGCATAGGGCGCGACGATCGGCGGCCGGCCGGCGACATTGACCCAGAAGAACGAAATCAGCCCGGCCTCGGCGGCAATCTCTGCATAATGGCCGATGCGGCCGATATGATGGGAATCGAGCAGGTTGAGGATGGCGACGCCGCCGGCCTGCGCCATCGTGATGGCCCGGTCGACCGCGTTACGAGCGCTGGGTTGGCCGAGCGCCACATTGCCGTCGATGATCAGGAAGGGCGCAGTATCCACGCGCGTTTCCGGGCGCGCCCGAGGATCGAGATGACCGTCCTTCAATGACTGGAAGTACAGCGGCACCGCGCCGACACCGTGACTATCGTGGCCGCTGAGATTGGCGAGCACGAGATGCTCGGCGGTCTCTTGCGCCTCGTCCTCGGTCCAGCCGGCCTTCACGAGCATGTCGCGGACGAGAGCGTGCAGCGATTCGGGGCGATGCAGACGATGCGCCATGGGTTTCCTGCCGTTTGGGAGAGGTCTTGTTGGAAGAGGTCTTAAAGCCTCGGGGTTCTCAAGCGCCAGAGTGCATGAGCGGGGCCGTTCCGCAATGCTTAGGGCGGGCAGGGGGCGGATCGCGGGCGCATGGTATGCCGGCGGCATCTCGACGAAAGCCCTGTCGATCCCTATGTTACCGGGAACAATCTTGCTTCACCGGGCCTTGAACCCGGTCGAGGAGGGAAACCGATGTTTTCGATACCGGGCCTCAAGGTCATTTCGCTGACCGACGCCGCGGCGGCCCGCATCCGCGAGATCATGGCGCAGTCCTCCGGTGGGGACGCCCCGGCGCTCGGCCTTCGGGTTGGCGTCAAGAAGGGCGGCTGCGCCGGCATGGAGTATACATTCGAGATTGCGCGCGCGCTCAGCAAGGGCGACGAGGTGGTGACCGACAAGGACGCGACGGTGGTGGTCGATGCCAAGGCCGTGCTGTTTTTGCTCGGCACCGAGCTCGACTTCAAGACGGACCGGTTCTCCTCGACCTTCGTCTTCAACAATCCCAATCAGGTCTCGGCCTGCGGCTGCGGCGAATCCGTCGAGATCAAGCCGCGCAACGAGAGCGCGCTGACGGCGCCCTGAGCCATGCAGGCGGGGGAGCTCGAAGCCTTCTTCGCACCGGTTCTGGCCGTACGTACGCGCCGCATGTTTGGCGGAATCGGCATTTATGACGGCGATGCCATGTTCGGGCTGTCAGCCGCTGGCCGTGTTTATCTGAAGACGGATGATGTGACACGGCCGCTGTTTGCAGAGGCCGGCAGCGAGCCGTTCCGGATCACGATGCGTGGTGCTGTACGCGAGACCAGCTACTGGAGCTTCCCGGAAAGCGCGCAGGACGACACCGAGGCTCGCGCCAAATGGGTGTCGCTCGCACGGGAGGCCAGCGAGCGGGCAGCCGTGCGCAAGTTCAAGCCACGCGGCTCGCCGTCTCCACGACATCCTCGGTGACGGTGCGGTTGCGGCCGTCGCGCTTGGCCTGCATCAGGGCCTGATCGGCCCGGTCGACCAGGGAACCGGCCGTATCGCCGCGGCGGTAGCTGGAAACGCCAAGCGAGATGGTGATGCGGCCGAGATTTTCGTTGGTCGAGCGCTTGATCAATTCGCGGGTCAGCAGCGCCTGACGGACCGTCTCGGCGCCGAACTTGCCGGCGATCAGGTCGGCCTCCGGGAGGATGATGGCGAATTCCTCGCCGCCGAAGCGGGTGATGATCGCCTTGTCCTTGAACTTGTCTTTCATCGTGCGCGCGACAAGGCGCAGCACCTGGTCGCCGGTCAGGTGGCCATGCGCATCGTTGAAGCGTTTGAAGAAATCGATGTCGGCCATGACCAGCGCGAAGGGCTCGCGCCGCAGCGTCGCCTGATCGATCGACTTCTGCAGCATCTCCTCGAAATGACGGCGATTGGCGAGACCGGTCAGCGGGTCGGTGAGGGCCTCGGCGCGGGTCGATTCCAGCGCCTCGCGCAGGTTGCGGATCTCGTTGGAGCTGTTGCGCAATTCCGCCTCGAGCTGCGCCTTGCGCGTGACTTCCTCGCGGGTCGACATCACCAGCGCCTCGACCCATTCGCGCAGCTTGTGCCGGTCCGTCGACGGCGGCACGTCCTCGGACATGGCGCAGAGACGGCCGTGATAGAGCTCGCTGGAGCCTAGCGCCTTGTCGACCAGCCCCATCATGGCGTCGATCTCGCCGAGCACCTGAAGGCTGGTACGCTCGGCCTGGCGCGAGAAGCGCTCGGTCGAGATGAAACGTTCGTAAAGGCTGTCGATATCGGCGGCGGAGACCTTTCCGTCGCTGCCGGCAAGGATCGCGTTCATCGCGACGCTGACAGCCGGAATCTCGCCGCTGAGATGGGCGTACCAGACCTCGAAGGCGCGGGGATAGCTCGGCGAGCCATGCTCTCGCATCGCCGCGACGACGCGCTCGGCGAGATCATCAGTGCGGGCGGGAACCGAAACAAGGTCGTCCATGCCTTCGCCATCCGGTATGAAGCCGGTTCGCGGCCTTCGGCCACGACAGCTTCGATTGACACAATCGAAGCGGGACATCCTGTCCGTATCTACGGCGGCATGCGCCCGTCCGCCGCGACAGTCAGCCCGTCACGACGAAACGAAATCTAGAGCGATGATGTTAAAAACGGGTTGATGCCGTAACGTTATCCGACGCGTGCCGGGCGGAGCAGGAAGGCCGGGACGTGATCGCCCAGCCCCTTCACCTGCGGACCGTCATCATCGTCGCGGCCATGCGAGCCGCGCCCGCGGCGGGGGGCGTCCTGGTTCCGCGCGGCAGGCGCGGGCGCAGCCGTCTCGGAATCCGGCCGGATCGGCACACGGCGCGGCTTGCGCTGCGTGTCGGCGACATTCTCGTCGGCATCCGGCCGCGAGGCACCGGACTCTGCGCGCGCGCCTCGCTCGGGCCGGCCGCGGCCGCCGCGCGAGGAGGAGCGCTTGTCGTCGCGGCGGCCGCCGCGACGCTCGTCGCGCGGCTCGCCCGGAGGCAGGGCGTCGAGGCCGGGGCCTTCGAAGGCGATGGCCTGGCCGGTCAATTTCTCGACGGCCGAGACGAGCTTGTCGTCATGGCGCGTGACGATGGTGAAGGCGGTGCCGAGGCGGCCGGCGCGGCCGGTGCGGCCGATGCGGTGGACATAGTCCTCGGCATGGGTCGGCACGTCGAAATTGAAGACATGGCTGACGGCCGGGATATCGAGGCCGCGCGCCGCGACGTCCGAGGCGACGAGGATCGGGTTCTCGCCGGTGCGGAAGGATTCCAGCGCCGCCATGCGGGCATACTGGTCCATGTCGCCATGGAGAGCGACAGCCGGGAAGCCATGACGCAGCAGCGATTTGTGCAGCGTCGCGACATCACGCTTGCGGTTGCAGAAGACGATGGCGTTCTGGAGATCCGTCGCGCCCTTGATCAGCTTGCGCAGCGTCTCGCGCTTCTCGAAATCCTGGGCGTTCGAGGCGATCAGGCGCTGGGTGATGGTCGCGGCTGCCGTCGCAGGACGGGAGACTTCGACGCGAACCGGATTATGGAGGAACTGCTCGGAGATGCGGGTGATTTCCGGCGGCATCGTCGCGGTGAAGAACAGCGTCTGCCGGGTGAAGGGCACGAGCTTGCAGATGCGCTCGATATCCGGGATGAAGCCCATGTCGAGCATGCGGTCGGCCTCGTCGATGACGAGGAGCTCGACGCCGGTGAGGAGCAGCTTGCCGCGCTCGACATGGTCGAGCAGGCGGCCGGGCGTCGCGATCAGCACGTCGACGCCGCGAGTGATCTTGGCATCCTGGTCGCCGAAGGAGACGCCGCCGATCAGCAGCGCGACCGAGAGCTTCTGGTTGACGCCGTAGCGGACGAAGTTCTCCTCGACCTGCGCCGCGAGTTCGCGCGTCGGCTCCAGGATCAGCGTGCGCGGCATCCGGGCCCGGGCGCGGCCGGTTTCCAGGATGGTCAGCATCGGCAGCGTGAAGGCCGCGGTCTTGCCCGTGCCGGTCTGGGCGATGCCCAGAACGTCCTTGCGGGCGAGGACATGCGGAATGGCCTGGGCCTGGATGGGGGTCGGCGTGCTATAGCCTGCAGCCGTGACGGCCGTCAGAACCTTTTCGCTCAAGCCGAGTTCGGCAAATGACATCGCGTATGCTGCTTCTTCTGGGTCGGTGAAACGCGGCGGGATGACCTGCTCAACCACCACGTTGGCGCGACGACAGTTCCTGCGCGCCTTCGGACCCGTGTGGAATGCAAAGAAAACGCGGCAAAGTCAATCATCTAGCCCTGGAAGGACCGTTATTACCTCATGAAGGAGCCGCTCGTTCTCGTTCCCGGCCTCAGTTGCAATGCCGAACTCTATGCTCCGCAATGGCCAACACTTGCCGATGGACGCCTGATCCTGGTCGCCGATCACGCCCGCGACGACACGCTGTCAGCCATCGCGAAACGCCTGCTGGCCGCCGCTCCGCCGCGTTTCGCGCTGTGCGGCCTGTCGATGGGCGGCTATGTCGCGTTCGAGATATTGCGGCAGGCGCCGGAGCGCGTGACGCGGCTCGCGCTGCTCGATACCAGCGCCAAGCCGGCGACGCCCGAGACCAATGTGCCGCGCGAGCAGATGATCGCGCTGGCGGAGAAGGGCGCCTTCGACAACGTCACCACGCTGCTCTGGCAGAAGCTGGTCGCGCCGGCACGCCTGACCGACGAGCCCTTGCGCCTGCTGGTACGACGTATGGCGGACGAGGTTGGAGCGGATGGTTTCGTGCGCCAGCAGAAGGCGATCATGAAGCGACCGGATTCACGGCCGGTTCTGAAGGGGCTGCCGATCCCGGTGCTGGTGCTGGTCGGGCAGGAAGACGAGATAACCCCCGTCGCGGAGGCGCAGGAAATGGCCGGTCTCGCCGGCGGCGTCGCGCGGCTCGTGGTCGTGCCCAATTGCGGGCATCTCTCAACGCTCGAAGCGCCCGAAGCGGTGACGGCGGAATTGCTGCGCTGGCTTGGCTGATACGATTGTCATTCCGGGGCGCGTCGCAGGCGCGAACCCGGAAGCCACGACCGGGCGAGGGGTCTGGAATCAGCTATTTGAGGTCTCACCCCGTCGTGGGTTCCGGGTTCTTCGCTACGCGAAGCCCCGGAATGACAAGGTGGTTCTGATCAGCGCGGCAGGGCGCAAGGATCGAGCTTGGTCGCGTTCGCCGTCTGGCCGATCGAGCCGGTGACCATCGGATCGACCAACTGGCGCTGCGAGGCGGCGAGGCTGACCGCGGCCATGCGGTCCTTGTCGAGCGGGGCGGTCTGGCTCGACAGGAAGTTCGCGGCGATCACCGACAGGAAGGCGACGGCCGCGCCGGCCTTGGCGATGTCGGCGGCGATGGTGCCGCGATTGTTCTTCCAGAACATCTCGATCAGGCGCATGGCGCACTCTCCACGGCCCGTGACATCACGAGCTTTGCGGCAGCATGCGCCCACAGCAGTAAAAGGATGGTTAGCCAAGTCTTGCGGGATTACCGACGACTTTAACGATCGCCGGTCTGCTCGACGGCCCGGCCTGCCAGGAGAGCCTGGCGTTCCTTGAACAGTTTGCGCAGGGCGGCGAGCACGGCGGCGACGCCGGGCCTGCGGCGCGAGACCTCGTGCGAGACCAGGAAGATGTCATCGCCTGTCGCCTCGGGCGGGGACTGGAGGCGGCGCAGGCCCGGATCGGCATCGCCCATGAAGCAGGGCGCCATCGACAGCGCCCCGGCCGAACGGATGCTTTCGTAGCGGGCAGCGGAATCGCCGACGCGCGCGGCGATCGGCCGTCCTGCCGCATAGGCCATGATGTAGTCGTCGATCCGCGAGGAGGTTTCGCGATTGACCGAGATGATCGGCGCGGTCGCGGGATCGACGTCGCGACGGACATAGAGCGCCTGCATCAGGCGCCCGACCTTCTGGGCGTAGTGGCCGGGCTCACCCGGGACCCTGGTCATGCGCAACGCGATATCGGCCTCGCCGCGGGTCAGGTCGAGTCGGTTGCGCGTGCTGATGATGACGATCTCGACTCCGCCGGCAGCCTGCGAGATCGCGGTCGCATTCATGGTCAGGAGCAGGCTGATCGAGGTTGTGGCTGTGATGCGGACGGGGGCATCGGCCTGCGGGCGGGCTGCATCGGCACGGATCGCGAAGCGTTTGGCGGCCGCCTCGACGAGGGCGGCCTCTGTCGCCAGCTCCATGCCTATGGAAGTCGGCACGAGCCGGTTGGCCTCGCGCATGAAGAGTTGCAGGCCGAGCTCGGTCTCGAAAGCCTTGAGCCGGCGGGCGATGGTCGCTTCGCTGAGGCCTAGCTGCGCCGCCGCCACGGCCATCGACCCGCCGACGGCGATGGCGTTGAAGATCCGGATGTCGTCCCAGGACGCCTGTCCGGCCGGCGATGCCAGTTCACCGTCGCGTCGAGATGGAGGGGAAGCAGGCTCGCCCATGCCGTCAGCGGCCAGTCCCAGGTGGAGCGGTGTCGGCGGTCATGGCGGTCCGGGAGGTGAGGAGGGTTCGACATGCGCGAACCCTGCCGGGAAACGTTGCGCTAGGCAGCCCGCCGGGCGTGAGCCCCAGCCCTGCAAACATGCAGGGCTCGTTCGTCACAGGTCGATCAGTTCGCCGGCAAAGGCGGCGCGTTCCTGGATGAAGACGAAACGCGCCTCCGGCTTGTTGCCCATCAGGCGCTCGACCGTGTCGGAGGTTTCTTCCTTTGCCTCGTGGTCGACCATGACCTTGAGCAGGATGCGCTTGCTCGGGTCCATGGTGGTTTCCTTGAGCTGGGCCGGCATCATTTCGCCGAGGCCCTTGAAGCGCGAGATCTCCGGCTTCTTGCCCTTGAACACGGTCTCGATCAGCTCGTCCTTATGGGCGTCGTTGCGGGCATAGATGCTCTTACCCCCGTGCTGGAGCCGGTAGAGCGGCGGCACGGCGAGATAGAGATGGCCCTTCTCGATCAGGCGCGGCATCTGGCGCCAGAAGAAGGTGACGAGCAGCGAGGCGATATGGGCGCCGTCGACATCGGCGTCGGTCATCACGATGACCTTCTCGTAGCGTAGGTCGTCCTCGCGGAACTGGGTGCCGATGCCGCAGCCGAGCGCCAGGATGAGATCGGCGAGCTGCTGGTTCTGGTTCAGCTTCTCGCGCGTCGCATTGGCGACGTTGAGGATCTTGCCACGCAGGGGGAGGATCGCCTGATTGGCGCGATTCCGCGCCTGCTTGGCCGAGCCGCCGGCCGAGTCGCCCTCGACGATGAAGAGTTCCGAACCGGCCGCGCCCGCATTCGAGCAATCGGCGAGCTTGCCGGGCAGGCGCAGCTTGCGCGTCGCGGTCTTGCGCGAGACTTCCTTTTCGAGACGGCGGCGCAGGCGCTCCTCGGCGCGGTCGACCGACCAGTCGAGCAGGCGCAGCGCCTGCTGCGGGGCGGCTGCAAGCCAATGGTCGAAGGCGTCGCGGATCGCGTTCTCGACGATGCGATGGGCTTCCTGCGTCGCGAGCTTGTCCTTGGTCTGGCCCTGGAATTCCGGCTCGCGGATGAAGACAGAGAGCATGGCGGCGCAGGTCGCCATGACGTCGTCGGAGGTGACCTGCGCCATGCGCTTCGACTGGCCGATGCGCTCGGCATGGTCGCGCAGGCCGCGCAGCAGGGCGATGCGCAGGCCTTGCTCATGGGTGCCGCCCTCGGGCGTCGGGATCGTGTTGCAATAGGACGACGAGAAGCCGTCCTCACCGGTCGCGAGCCAGGCCACCGCCCATTCGAGCGAGCCGTGGCTGCCTTCCCGCGTGATCTTGCCGGAGAAAATCGGCTCGGCGACGAGGTCCTTGCCCTCGATCTCACGGCCGAGATAGTCGCGCAAGCCGCCGGGGAAGCGGAAGACCGCCTCGGCTGCGACGTCGCCCTCGGGCTTCAGCAATGCGGGCGCGCAGGTCCAGCGGATCTCGACGCCGCCGAAGAGATAGGCCTTCGAGCGCGCCATCCTGAACAGGCGGGCCGGGGAGAAATGCGCACCTTCGCCGAAGATCTGCGCGTCGGGATGGAAGCGCACCCGGGTGCCGCGGCGGTTGGCGACCGCACCGACCGTCTCCAGCGGACCCTGCGGCAGGCCGCGCGAGAATATCTGGCGGTAGAGCGTCTTGCCGCGCGCAACCTCGACCTCGAGCCGGTCCGACAGCGCATTGACCACGGAGACGCCGACGCCATGCAGGCCGCCCGAGGTCTCATAGGCCTTGGAGTCGAACTTTCCGCCGGCATGAAGCGTCGTCATGATGACTTCGAGCGCCGACTTGCCAGGGAATTTCGGGTGCGGATCGACGGGGATGCCGCGGCCATTGTCGGTGACAGCAAGCGAGCCGTCCTCGAACAGCTCGACATCGATGAAGGTGGCGTGGCCGGCCACCGCCTCGTCCATGGCGTTGTCGATCACCTCGGCGAAGAGGTGATGCAGGGCGCGCTCGTCGGTGCCGCCGATATACATGCCGGGCCGGCGACGGACCGGCTCCAGCCCTTCGAGGACCTCGATCGCCGAGGCGTCGTAGCCGGCCTCGGACAGCGTGCCGTTGCGGGCAGGGGCAGCCGATGCCGGCGCTGCCTTGGGGCTCGCGGCGGGGACGCGCGCTTCCGGCCGGGGGCTTGCCGCGTCGGGCCGCTCCGGTTCTCCGCCGAAAAGATCGCCGTTATCCGCCATTGCCAACCGATTCTTCCTGATTCGCGACTGTGAACTCTAGCGCATTGCGGGCCGCCATGCCCTGTCAGGGGCAGCTTATAGACACCTCATCCCTGGATCGGAACCGCCTTGCCGAAGGGGTGTGCATTCCCGTCACATCCTTGTCGCCTGCACGCGCAAGAGCGAGCTGGAACAGACCTGTTCAGGCCACGTTAACCATCCATGCCGAGGATGATCAGCACGGTCAGGCCTATGCGTATTTCTGCAATGCGCTATGATCGGTCTACAGGGGGAGAAGGCCGTGGCGTCGCGTCAGTCAGTGCCGGTTGCGGGTATCGCGGGCTTGCAGCGTGCTGCACGCCTCGCCGGTGAATCCTTCGGTCATGAGGATGTCATCGGCAAGCCCCTGGCGATTGCCGATCCGCATGCCTCGCGCTGGCTATGGTGGCTCGCGGCGGTCGCTGCTTCCGCCGGGCTGGCCGTTCTGCATTTCTCCTGAAAACACCGCTCACGCAGCGCGGAAATGTCAACCTTTTTGCCTTAGGCCTGTGGCCGGAGGGCAATGGGATGCGCCGCATCATCTTCAGGAATTCCAGTTCGGCCGCTCGCGGCGCGAGGTTGCGTGCCGCGCCCGCTCGCGCGCTTTGCGTAGCCTGAGCGGAGCATCGCGCCGGTGGGCCAGATCGCCGCTCTCGGAGCCTATGTCTATCAGGCCGCGCTGGCGCTCGGGCTGCTGCTGCTGGTCTCGCGCATCCTGCCGGCGCAGGATTTCACCCATTACTCGCTCTTCGTCACGATCAGCCAGTTCGGCAGCATAGCCGCCTTCGAGTGGCTGCGCTTCTCCTGCAGCCGGTTCTATCCCGGTACGGACGAGACGGCGCAGCGCTCGGTCATCCTGTCCTCCTTCGTCATCTGCGCGCTGCTCTGCCTGCTGGCCGGGGCCGGCGTTCTGGTGTCCGGGCTGGCCTCGGCCGGGATCGCCATGGGCGGAGCGCTCGCCGCGGTCTGCCAGGGCGGCTCGGAGCTGCATCTGACGATGCTGCGCTTCCGGCAGGATTTCCGGCTGTTCTCGCTGCTGCAGGCCGCCCGTGCCTCGCTCCTGGCCGCCGGGACGATTGGAGGGGCCATCCTCGATCCCTCGCTCGGCGGCGCGGTCGCCGGCCTGCTCGCCGGCTATCTCGTCTACGGCATCGTGGCGCGCCTCGCAGGCGGCCCGCTCGCATCCGGCTTGAAGAGGCCGCGGCGCCCGCTGCTGATGAAGCACCTGACCTATGGCGGCGTCTCGGCCGGCGCGTCCGTCGCCGGCATCCTGGCCCCGCTCGGGCTCAAGGCGCTGCTGACCGCAGTGCTGGGCAGCCAGGGAGCGGCCGGCGCCTTGCTCGCGCTCGATCTGTTGCAGCGACCCTTCGTCATGGTGGTTTCCGCGCTTCAGGCGATCCGCTATCCCGAAATCGTCGCCGCCTACGACCGCGAGCCGGGCTCGCCCATCTTCCGCGAGCGCCTCGGCGACTATTACGGTTTGCTGGCGAGCTGCTCGCTCGCGACGGCTGCCGCGATCCTGTGCCTGCTGGCGCCGGCCGCCTTCTGGCTGGTCAAGGCCGAATTGCGCGAGAGCTTCCTGCTCGCGGCCCCGGCGGTGACCATCCTCGCCTTGCTGCGGGCCTGGGTGCAAACGCTGCTGCCGACGCCAGCGCATCTGATGCAGCGGCTGCGACCTATCATCGGGCTCGCCGTTGTCGATGCCGCCCTGCTCAATCTCGGTTCGCTCGCCGGCTGGAGCCTGTCCGGCGGGTCGCTGACCTGGCTGCTCTATGGCGGCGCGGCCGGGGCGGCCGTGGCGGTGATCATCGGTACGCCGCTGTTCCTGTCGATGTCGTTCCGCTGGCGCGGGTTGCCGCTGGCCAGCGCAGCGGCTGCGCTCGCGGTCGCCGTGCTCGCCAATGGCGGCGTGCCGCAGAGCTCGCTGCCGGTGACGGCAGGAGTCTTCCTGCTGTGCCTTCCGCCGGCCATCGCGACCATCGCTTCGCTGCTCCAGCGCCAGGGCGCTGCACCGGAGGCCTCATGAAGATCATCGTCGGGATCGCCACGGCCGGGCGCCGGGAGGTTCTCTCCGATACGCTGGCCCAGATCGCACGGCAGGAGCGCCGGCCCGAGGCGATCCTGATCTGCCCGGCCGTCGAGGCGGATGTGGACTGGGCCTATGCCGCAAGCCTCGGGATGACGGTGCGCCATATCGAGGCCGAGCGCGGACTCTGCGCCCAGCGCAACGCGATCGTCGACGCCGGTGCCGATGCCGATATCGTCGTGTTCTTCGACGACGATTTCCTGCCGGCCCCGTCCTTCCTGGGTGAGGTCGAGCGCCTCTTCTCGGGTGAGCCCGATATCGTGGTCGCGACCGGCCAGGTCCTCGCAGACGGCATTCACGGCCCAGGTCTCGGCGCGGAGGAATCGCTTGCGATCCTGGCGCACGACCAGCCTCCGGCCGAGGCCAGGATCACGCCGGTCGAGAATGCCTATGGCTGCAACATGGTGCTCGGCATGGCGGCGATCCGGCGAGCCGGCGCCCGCTTCGACGAGAACCTGCCGCTCTACGGCTGGCAGGAGGACACCGATTTCTGCCAGCAACTGGCCGGGCAGGGGCGCATCGTTCACAGCACGGCGTTGCGCGGCGTTCACCGCGGGAGCAAGCGCGGGCGGACGCCGGGGGTGCGCCTGGGCTATTCGCAGATGGCGAACCCCTTCTACCTCGTTCGGAAAGGCACGCTGCGGCCGGCCCGGGCCCTGCGGATGGCGGGAGGAAACCTCGCCGCCAATATGCTCGGCAGCCTGAAGCCGCAGGGGCTTGTCGACCGGCGCGGGCGCCTGAAGGGGAACCTGATCGCGTTCGCCGATCTCCTGCGCGGCCGGCTGAACCCGCGGCGGATCCTGTCGTTCGACTAGGCGTGGTCAGCGTCGCGGTGCGGCCATCTCCGACAAGGTCGCGAGCAGCGTCTCGGCGCTCTTGTCCCATGAGAAGCGAGCGAGATTGGCATGGCCCTTCTCGGGCAGGCCCAGCGCAGCGCCATCGGCATCCATGATCTGGCGCAGCGCCGCTTCGAGGCTGTCGCGATCGCGGGGATCGAAATAGAGCGCCGCCTCGCCGCAGGCTTCGCGGACCGCCGGGATATCCGCAGCCAGTACCGGGCAGCCCTGCGTCATCGCCTCGAGCGGCGGGATGCCGAAGCCCTCATAGAGGCTGGGGAAGACGAAGGCACGGGCGCGGCGCTCCAGCGCGACGATCTCGGCATCCGTCAGCCGTCCGGGGAAGACGAGGTTCTCGGCGCTCGCGGGCGCATCGGCCTTGAACACGCCGCTCTTGTCGAGCCCACCCGCGATGACGAGCTTCCAGCCGTGATCGCCGAGGGCGTCGAAGGCGCGGATGGCGAAGTCGATGTTCTTGTTGGGCTTCAGCGTGCCCAGCATGAAGAAGAAATTCGTGCCTTCGAGGCCGAGGCGCTGCAGCACGGATTCGTCCGGAACCAGTCCCGAAAAATGGTCGGTGGCGTTGTAGATCACCGGGACCTTCTCCGGCGCGACGCCGAAGATCGTGCCGAGCTCGCCGCGTGAGAACCGCGAGACGGTCGCGATGCGCGCGGTGCGCGTCAATCCGAAGCCGAGGAGTTTGTGGGTGGCGCGATAGGCGCGGCTGAACGCTTCCGGATGGCGGAAGATGGTGACGTCATGGATCACGACGAGCTGCCGGCGATGGAGCAGGGGGCCGCTGCCGCCGAAGCCGACGAGGATGTCTCCCGCGGCGCGGCGCGCGAGCGCGGTCTGTTCCCAAAGGTGGCCGGAGAATGGGCCGAAGCGTTCCAGCGCGATGTGCCGGAACTCGCCGGTTTCAGGAGTCTCCTGCGGCGCGAGCAATCGCCAGCGCGCGCCCTTCAGCGCTTCGGGAACGGCTCCTGCGCCGATCCTGCGATCCAGCGCCCTGGTCAATTCGAGAGCGAAGCGCTGCACGCCGGTGAGCGGCTGGCCGAGGAAGCGGCCGTTGATCGAGATCACCTGCAAGGCTTGAGCACCGCCATCCGGAAGTCGTGCGCCGACACTGCCGGATGACGGATGAAGGCGAGGTTACCCCGCATCGCGCAAGCCCGGCCAACGAAAAGGCCGGGGCGTCGCCGCCCCGGCCCAATCATATCCTGTCGGACCAGGCCGCTGCCTGCGCAGCCGGCCGGAAATCCCTCAGTACGAGTAGTACATCGCGAATTCGACCGGGTGCGGCGTCATCTCGAAGCGCGCCACGTCCTGCATCTTGAGCTCGATATAGCTCTCGATGAAGTCGTCGGAGAAGACGCCGCCGGCCTTGAGGAAGGCGTTGTCCTTCTTCAGCGCTTCCAGCGCCTCGCGCAGCGAGCCGCAGACGGTCGGGATCTTCTTCAGCTCGCGCGGCGGCAGGTCGTAGAGATCCTTGTCCATCGCCGGGCCGGGATCGATCTTGTTCACGATGCCGTCGAGGCCGGCCATCATCATGGCCGAGAAGGCGAGATAGGGGTTCGCCATCGGATCGGGGAAGCGGACCTCGACGCGCTTGGCCTTCGGCGAGGTCGTCCACGGAATACGGCAGGAGGCCGAGCGGTTGCGCGCCGAATAGGCGAGCAGCACCGGGGCCTCATAGCCCGGGACGAGGCGCTTGTAGGAGTTGGTCGAGGGGTTGGTGAAGGCGTTCAGCGCCTTGGCGTGCTTGATGATGCCGCCGATGTACCAGAGGCACTCCTGCGACAGGTCGGCGTATTTGTTGCCGGCGAAGAGCGGCTTGCCGTTCTTCCAGATGGACTGGTGGACATGCATGCCCGAGCCGTTGTCGCCATAGACCGGCTTCGGCATGAAGGTCGCCGTCTTGCCATAGCTCTGGGCGACGTTGTGGATGCAGTACTTGTAGGTCTGCAGCAGGTCGGCGGTCTTCACCAGCGTGTCGAACTTCATGCCGAGCTCGTGCTGGGCCGAGGCGACCTCATGGTGGTGCTTCTCGACGGCGACGCCCATCGAGGCCATGGCCGCGAGCATCTCGCCGCGCATGTCCTGAGCCATGTCCTGCGGCGGAACCGGGAAGTAGCCGCCCTTGGTGGCGATGCGGTGGCCGAGGTTGCCGCCCTCGTAATCGGTCATGCCGTTGATCGGCAGCTCGGCGGCGTCGAGCTTGAAGCCCGTGTTGTACGGGTCAGCGGCGATCTTGACGTCGTCGAAGATGAAGAACTCGGCCTCAGGGCCGACATAGACGGTGTCGCCGATGCCGGTCGACTTGAGATAAGCCTCGGCCTTCTTGGCGATGCCACGCGGGTCGCGGCTATAGGGTTCGCCGGTGGCGGGCTCGAGCACGTCGCAGTTGATGACCATGGTCGGAGCCGAGAAGAACGGGTCCATCACGGCGGTCGTCGGGTCCGGCATCAGCAGCATGTCGGACTCGTTGATCGCCTTCCAGCCGGCGATCGAGGAGCCGTCGAACATCGTGCCCTCGGCGAAGATGTCCTCGTCGATGATGCTGACGTCGAAGGTCCAGTGCTGCCACTTGCCGCGCGGGTCGGTGAAGCGGAAGTCGACGTATTTGACGTCGTTGTCCTTGATCGCCTTGAGGACATCCTTGGCGCTTTTCATTTCAGCAATTCCTCTTGCCAGCCATGTTCACATTGACGCTGCCGCACCCGGCTCCAATCCGGCCTGCGGCTCGTTATCCGATGATGGGGAGCGGTTCTCAGATCGCGTCCGCGCCGGTCTCGCCCGTGCGGATGCGGATCACCCCCTCGATGCTCGATACAAAAATCTTGCCATCTCCGATGCGGCCGGTCTGGGCGGCCTTCATGATGGCCTCGATGGCGCGATCCAGCATGTCGTCGGCGAGCACGATCTCGATCTTCACCTTCGGCAGGAAGTCGACCACGTATTCGGCGCCGCGATAGAGTTCGGTATGGCCCTTCTGGCGGCCGAAGCCCTTGGCTTCCAGGACGGTGATGCCCTGCAGCCCGACTTCCTGGAGGGCCTCCTTCACCTCGTCCAGCTTGAAGGGCTTGATGATCGCTTCGATCTTCTTCATGCGCCGACCGGCCTCCCTTGGATCTCGAGGTCCGGCCGGGGCCGGACTGTAGCTGACGGCGCCCTCGGGCGCGGGAAATAGCCCCGCGGCGTCGGACGCATGCAACCCTGCCTCTGCTCATAGCATTGGCGCTGGCGCCCCGCCATGCGGCAGCGCCTGCTGAGGCGCCCGACGAAAAGGCAATAAACAGCACAAAAAATTAGCATCTGCGCATCTGTTGATCATAAGCGGCATTCCGCCGCAACTTGCGGCCTGCCGGGCACCGCCTGAAGATGCGGCATGGACGATGCGGATACCGATATGACGGGCAGGGCGGAGCTCGCCTTGCTGACCACGCGGCAGATGGCGATGGCCGATCGCGTCGCGATTGCGGCGGGCACGCCCGGAATCGAGCTGATGGAACGTGCGGGCCGCGCGGTGGCAGATGCCGTGCTCATGCGAGCAGGGGCAGGAAGCACCGTCACTCTGCTCTGCGGGCCCGGCAATAATGGCGGCGACGGCTTCGTCGCGGCGCGGCTTCTGCGCGAGCAGGGGCTGAATGTCCGGGTGCTGCTGCCGGGTGGCGGCGACGGCTTCAAGGGCGATGCCGCGATCGCGCTGCAGCGCTGGGCCGGCCCGGTCGAGGCGCTGGGCTCGCTGCGCGATGCGCAGAGCGACATCTTCGTCGATGCACTGTTCGGCGCCGGCCTGACGCGCCCGCTCTCCGGGGGCTTCGCTGAAGCGGTGACGCTTCTCAACCGGGCGGGGCGCCCCGTGATTGCCGTCGACATGCCGAGCGGCGTGTCCGGCGATACCGGCAAGGCGGACGGCATCGCCGTCAGGGCAAGCGAGACCGTGACCTTCTTCCGCTTGAAGCCGGGGCATCTGCTCCAGCCGGGGCGGTCGCTCTGTGGCCCGGTGACCGTCGCCGATATCGGCATTCCCGTCCGGGCGGCGCTTGAGGCCGTCGAGGCGACGGCTTTCCGTAACGATCCCGCGCTCTGGCGGCGGGCCTGGCCGAAGCAAGAGGTCGATACGCATAAGTTCCGGCGCGGAGCCGTCGCTGTGCTGGCGGGCGGGATCGCGGGCGTCGGGGCGCCGCGGCTCGGCGCCCGCGCCGCGTTGCGGATCGGCGCCGGGCTTGCGACCCTTCTGTGCGAGCCCGACGCCCTGCCGATCCACGCGGCGCGGGGGCCGGATGCGCTGATGCAGCGAGCGGTGGCCGATCGCGCGACGCTGGAGGCCTTCCTCGGCGATCGGCGGGTCTCGGCCGTCCTCGCAGGACCAGCTTTGGGTCTCGACCGACGCGCGCAGGATCTCGTGCGCGCCGTGACCGAGGGCGACCGACCGGCCGCACTCGATGCCGATGCCCTGACCACGCTGGCGGGCTTTTCGGATGGTGGCGCGTGCCTTCTCCGGAATCGTGGCAGCGAGACCGTGCTGACACCCCATGAGGGCGAGTTTCAGCGGTTGTTCGGGCAGAAGCACTCGATCGCCGCGGAGCCGTCCAAGCTCGAGCGAGGCCGGAAGGCTGCGGCGCTGTCCGGGGCGGTCATCGTCTACAAGGGCGCGGATACGGTGATCGCGGCGCCGGACGGGCGTGCCGCCATCAACGCGACGGGATCGGCGGCGCTGGCGACGGCCGGGTCCGGCGATGTACTGGCCGGGATGATCGCTGGCCTGCTCGCCCAGGGCATGCCCGCCTTCGAGGCGGGCTGCGCGGCCGTCTGGCTGCATGGCCTCGCCGGCGAACGGCTTGGAATGGGGCTCATCGCCGACGATCTGCCGGAGGTCGTCCCATCGCTACTGCGGGAGTTGCTCGCGGCCTGACATATGACCATTGAAAAAGGCCCGCCCCGTTTCCACGGAGCGGACCTGTTCAGCTATTGATCCGCTTTGCGCGGTGTCCGTCAGGTGCCGGAATAGGTCACGCTAGGAGCAGACTTGAGCTGATCCTTGGTCATCGTGATCTTGCCGTGATCCGGATACATGGCCGGTGCCTTCGGCGCTGCCGCAGCCGGCGGGGAAGCCATGCCACCGCCACCCGTGCTGCCAGCACTACCGGCCGGAGCAGGCGCCGGAGCCGGCGGCGCGATCGGCTGGTCGCTCCATGTCACCTGGTCGAACGGGACCGCGACATCCTTCGAGCCGATGCCGAGGAAGCCGCCGACGCCGATCGTGACCATCTCGACCTTGCCGGTCTTGTCGACGATCACCTCGGTCACGTCGCCGACCTTCTTGTCGTCGGGACCATAGACGTCGACGCCGATCAGCTTGCTAGTGCGCCACTTGCCCTGGCCAGCGAGATTGGTCTCGGCCGGAGCGCTGGCGCTCGACTGCGTGGCGGTCGGCGCGGCGGGCGCAGAGGAGGGCGGGGTCGGGGCGCTGGTCTGCGCCATTGCGGCTGTAGCGAGCATCGCGACACCAACGGTGGACAACATGAGATGATGATGCCTGATCATATCTTCCTCCAGAATGTTTCCGCATTTTCGGCGGGTCGGATTGACAACAAACGAGAGGCGGATTTGTTCGGATGGTCGCCCGAGTAATTTCGTTCAAGGGCCGAAATCTTGAAGACGATGGTAGTCTGAGCGGCATATAGAGCCGCTCCGGCAGGATTGACTTGATCCTGTCGGGCGTTTGCTTGCCGGCTGGAGCTGTGCTCCAATGCCCTTCTCCTGCAAACGTCGCAGCCGCGGGCGCTGTTCCGCTTGGGCTCTACGAGGTGCTCCGATGTCGGCGGTTCCTGTCACGCTTTCCATCGACGAGCGCACGCTGGCCGTGCTCGACCGTCATATCGAAATTCATCGGCAAGGGCGTGCGCGTGCCGATGTCATTGCGGAGATTCTCGCCGCCTGGGCGGCAAGCCCGGAACGCGCCCTTGAGCCCGACGAGGGCCTGCGCCCCGAAGAGCTCAATGCGAGCAACGATTCCTGAACCTGCTCGGGGCGCGCGTCAGTCGTCGGCGTCGTCGCGCCGCAATTCGAAGGCGAGCATGGCTTCGGCAAGCGCCTGCAGTTCGCGATCCTTCTCGGCGCCGTCCGGCATCGCATTGAGCTCTTTGACGCGCTGCTGCGCGCGATCGTAGTCTTCGTCGGTATGGATCACGATGGGCAGCTTCACGGTCTCGGTCTCCTGATGGCGAGGCTGGCATGGGCCGGAGGACCGGCACGCCGCCCTCTCGTGACGATCGGATGCTGCCGGCGTCGAACCGAACGCCGGCCTGCGCGTCGTGTTCCTCGCATGGCGCATGGCATGGCGAATGAGGTTCGGCGGATCGGCCCGTTTTCGCAAGGCATCCGAGGTTCGGCCGCATGCTGTCATGATGCGGCTTCCACCATGCGCGGGTTCCTCGACTACGCGGCGGGATCGTCGACTTAAGCCTTCGGCAAGGGCCGAGCCGGCATGATGCGCGCTCCCTGGCTGAATGCAAGGAGCCGAGAGAGAGGGCGATGCGTGGTTTTCTGATTCCGGCCTGCCTGGCGGCGGCGATGGCTGCCGCCGCTACGCCGGCCTCCGCCTTCTGGCAGCGCTCGCAGGTCTCGGCCTGCTCCGACGCCACGACCGATGCGGAGCGTCAGCGCCTGCGCTGCTGGGAGCTCAACGCCTATGCCGATCCCGGCTGGCCAGCCCTTGGCGGGGCCGGTGGCGCCTACATGCTGCCTGCGCCGGCGATCCGCTCGGGTCACGGGCACAAGGGCGGCGGCGTCACGCGACGGCTTGGATGAGGTCGATGCGGAAGCGCGGCCGATGCCGACAGGCCCGGCAGGGCGCAGCGCACGGAGCCCGCTTCTGACGAGAGTCGCGAGGCCGCCGGATATGTCGGCCCCAGACGGCATGGAACTTGGGGTGGTCAGCAATCGTTCAGGTCTCGCGGCGGATCATGTGCGCCAGGAGGACCCTCGATGCGTGTCTCAATCCTTGCTCCTGCCTTGCTGCTCGGGTCATTCGCGACCGGCGCCGAGGCCATGCCGATGGCGCAGATTCCGGCAGCGCAGGACGTCCATCGCGTGCAGATGCAATGCACGCCGGCCAGTTGCATCGATCAGCGCACCGGCGTCTACACCCAGTCGACCTGCAATGCCTACGGGTGCCGGCCTATCGGAAGGGCCGTGGGGCGCTTGCCCGGCTATGGCGGCGGTGGTCCAGGCTACGGCTATGGAGGCGGCCAAGGCTATGGCCGTGGGGGTGGCGCAGGCTATGGGGGTGGCGGATATCGCGGATATCGAGGCGGGCCGTATGGTGGGCCGCCTCCAGCGACCTATTACAATCCCCCCACGTGTAGCGAATGCTAAACCCCGCGCTGCTTTCGATCAACGAGCGCGGCTGATGCCGGCTGAACTGCGGGCGAATCCAGGACATGCTCCGAAGCGCTGCGGAGTTTCGGGGTGGTTGCTGCTTGAGAATACCCGCGATCCCGACCAAGCCGACTGCGATTGTGCCGGCGGCATTCTCCGCCGCTTACCCGATGCGCGCGCTGGTTTCTTGGCGGCGAGACTTGCTGTTCCCCGGTCGCCGCCTTGCCTCGTCCCGGGCAGCAAATTGCTGCTGTCGCGAGGGCGACCGCAGCAGGCGGCCGGGTGATCTTGCGGGGAGCGATGGAAGTTAGGCAGAAGCCTGCGTTTCGATCCGAACACAGCCCGAAGTCACTTTAGCGGCTACGGTCCGGATGGTGAGCGGGGAGGGGATCGAACCCTCGACCACATGATTAAAAGTCACGTGCTCTACCACTGAGCTACCCGCCCTCACGCGGCGCTGACATACGGAGCCGAATGGCGGCGGTCAACTCGTTCCGTGCAGGGCGCGCGATTTTGCGGTGGAGTCGCGCCGGTTCCGGCGGGCGCGTTAACTCATCAGAAACCAAGCCGTCCTAGCGTCTGCGTCATGGTTATTCGCCGCGGTCTCCGGTCTATATTCGTGACGCTGGCCCTCTATCTCGTATCGGGGGCGGCCGTGGCCTATTTCATGTTCCACGCCCAGCACGGGGCCCGCGGCCTTGAGGCACGCGGCGCGATCCGGGAGTCGCTGCGCGACTTGGAGAGCGAACTCGCGGTGCTGACGACCGAGCGCAAATCCTGGGAGCAGAAGCTCGCCCTGGTGCGCAGCGACGCCGTCGATCGCGACCTCCTCGAAGAGAATGCCCGCCAGATCCTCGGCCGGACCCATAAGAACGACGTCGTCATCATGGGGCGGTGAGCTCGGCCGAACGGTCGTCTCCGCACAAGCGCAGCGGCAGCCGGCACGGAATTTCGGCGTCGGTTCCATGGACGGGCGAGTTCCAGCTTTCGATCCGGTTGTTCCAAAAGTCGCAGCGCTTAGTTCCGTACGTATCGATTAACTGAAATCAAGTTCATGCTGTCGACTTATTGTTTTTCAATGAGTTAGCTCATGTTGCATTGCGAGATAGCGTGCTCGCCAAGGTTTTTTTGATCCTCTACAACAATAGTCGGATGACCTTGGAGGACCGCCTATGGCTGTTGCTGCGCGTAAGTCGAAAGCTCCCGCTCAACCCAAAGCTGCCGCGAAACCGGCAAAGGCCCGTGCCGGCAAGGACGGCGCCGGCAAGGTCGAAGGAGCCCTCAGCAACACCCCGACCTTCACCAAGGACGAAGACCTTCACGCCTATCGCGAGATGCTGCTGATCCGGCGCTTCGAGGAGAAGGCCGGCCAGATGTACGGCATGGGCCTGATCGGCGGCTTCTGCCACCTCTATATCGGCCAGGAAGCCGTCGTCATCGGCATGCAGATGGCTTCCAAGGATGGCGACCAGGTCATCACCGGCTATCGCGATCACGGCCATATGCTGGCCTGCGGGATGGAATCGCGCGGTGTGATGGCTGAACTGACCGGCCGGCGCGGCGGCTATTCGCGCGGCAAGGGCGGCTCGATGCACATGTTCAGCCGCGAGAAGAACTTCTATGGCGGCCACGGCATCGTCGGCGGGCAGGTCTCGCTCGGGACGGGCCTCGCCTTCGCCGATTGGTATCGCGACGACAAGACAGTCTCGATGACCTATTTCGGCGATGGCGCTGCCAATCAGGGCCAGGTCTACGAGAGCTTCAACATGGCCCAGCTCTGGAAGCTGCCGGTCGTGTTCGTGATCGAGAACAACCGCTACGCCATGGGCACCTCGGTCAACCGCGCTTCGGCGCAGACCGATTTCTCCCGCCGCGGCGTCTCCTTCGGCATCCCGGGCGAGCAGGTCGACGGCATGGATGTCCGCGCGGTGCGCGAGGCCGGGCTGCGCGCCATCGAGCATGCCCGCTCCGGCAAGGGGCCGTATATCCTGGAGATGCAGACCTATCGCTATCGCGGGCATTCGATGTCCGACCCGGCGAAGTATCGGTCAAAGGACGAAGTCCAGCGCATGCGCGAGGAGCACGACCCGATCGAGCAGGTGCGCGCCCGCCTCGTCCGCGACTTCAAGGTCGGCGAGGACGAGCTAAAGGCGATCGACGCCAAGGTGCGCGAGATCGTCAACGACGCCGCCGAGTTCGCGACCCACGATCCCGAGCCGGATCCGTCGGAGCTCTATACCGACATCCTGCTGGAAGCCCCGCGGAGCTGATCGCTCCGCGCGTGCCGGCCTTCATCCTTTTCCCCGCGTCTTAGAATCCGGGTGCGTTCATGCCGATCGACATTCTCATGCCTGCGCTTTCTCCCACCATGGAGGAAGGAAAACTGGCCAAGTGGCTGAAGAAAGAGGGCGATCAGGTCAAGGCCGGCGATATCATCGCCGAGATCGAGACCGACAAGGCGACCATGGAGGTCGAGGCGGTCGATGAGGGCGTGCTCGCCAAGATCCTCGTCGCCGACGGCACCGAGAACGTCGCGGTGAACACGCTGATCGGCGTGATCGCAGCCGAGGGCGAGGATGTTGCAGCTGCGGCCAGCGGCGGCGGCAAGGCGGCCACTCAGGAGGCCAAAGCCGAGCCCAAGGCTGAACCGAAAGCCGAGGCCAAGAGCGAGGACGTGCCCGCCGCCAGCAAGCTGGACAGCGTTCCGGCCCAGGCCAAGTCATATGATTCCTCCTCGGAGTTCCCGGCCGGCGCCGAGCTGGTCAGCACCACGGTGCGCGAAGCTTTGCGCGACGCGATGGCCGAGGAAATGCGCCGCGACAAGGACGTCTTCGTCATGGGCGAGGAGGTCGCCGAGTACCAGGGCGCCTACAAGGTGACCCAGGGCCTGCTGCAGGAATTCGGGGCCAAGCGCGTGATCGACACGCCGATCACCGAGCATGGCTTCGCCGGCATCGGCGTCGGCGCGGCCCTGTCGGGCCTGAAGCCGATCGTCGAGTTCATGACCTTCAACTTCGCCATGCAGGCGATCGACCACCTCATCAACTCCGCCGCCAAGACGCTCTACATGTCCGGCGGCCAGATGGGTTGCCCGATCGTGTTCCGTGGCCCGAACGGCGCGGCCGCCCGCGTCGGCGCCCAGCACAGCCATGACTATGCGGCGTGGTACTCGAACGTGCCGGGCCTGAAGGTGGTGATGCCTTACAGCGCCTCCGACGCGAAGGGCCTGCTGAAGAGCGCGATCCGCGATCCGAACCCCGTGATCTTCCTCGAGAACGAGATCATGTACGGCAAGTCGTTCGACGTGCCGAAGGGCGACGATTTCCTGATCCCGATCGGCAAGGCGAAGGTGGTGCGTCCCGGCACGGACGTGACGATCGTCTCCTTCGGCATCGGCATGACCTATGCGCTCGGCGCCGCCGAGGCGCTGGCCAAGGAAGGCATCGAGGCCGAGGTCATCGATCTCCGGACGATCCGCCCGATGGATATCGAGACCGTCATCGCCTCGGTGCAGAAGACCAACCGCTGCGTCGCGGTCGAGGAAGGCTTCCCGCAGTCCGGCGTCACCGCCGAGATCGGCATGAAGATCATGGAGGCGGCCTTCGACTATCTCGACGCGCCCGTTGCCCGCGTCACCGGCAAGGACGTGCCGATGCCCTACGCGGCGAACCTCGAAAAGCTCGCGCTTCCGAATATCGGCGAGGTCGTCGCGGCGGCCAAGGCCGTCTGCTATCGCTGAGAGGGGGCTGACCGATGCCGACGAACATCCTGATGCCCGCGCTGTCTCCGACGATGGAGAAGGGCAATCTCGCCAAGTGGCTGAAGAAGGAAGGCGACACCATCAAGTCCGGCGACATCATCGCCGAGATCGAGACCGACAAGGCCACGATGGAGGTCGAGGCGGTCGACGAGGGCGTGCTCGCCAAGATCGTGGTGCCGGAAGGCACCGCCGATGTCGCGGTCAACGAGGTGATCGGCGTGATCGCCGGCGAGGGCGAGGATGCCAAGAGCGTCTCCGCTCCGGCGGCGGGCGCCGCTGCACCCGCCAAGGCCGAGTCGCCCAAGAGCGACGCGCCGAAGGCTGAAGCTCCGGCCGCTGCCGCGGCTCCCGCACCGGCTGCGTCCGCCCCCGCGGCGGCCCCGGCGTCCGCCGGGGGCAGCCGTGCCTTCGCGTCGCCACTGGCGCGCCGCATCGCCAAGGACGCCGGGCTCGACCTCAATGCGATCAAGGGCTCCGGCCCGCATGGCCGCATCGTCGAGAAGGATGTCGAGGCCGCCAAGAAGGGCGGCGGTGCCAAGGCTGCCCCGGCTGCCGCGCCCGCCGGGGCTCCGGCTGCCAAGCCTGCGGCTGCGCCGCTCGCGAGCGGTCCCTCGGACGAGCAGGTCAAGAAGCTGTTCGAGCCGGGCTCCTACGAGGAAGTCCCGCATGACGGCATGCGCAAGACGATCGCGCGCCGCCTGACCGAGGCTAAGCAGACGGTCCCGCATTTCTACGTCACCGTTGATTGCGAGCTCGACGCGCTCTTGAAGCTGCGTGGGGAGCTCAATGCCGCGGCGCCAGAGAAGGACGGCAAGCCGGCCTACAAGCTCTCGGTCAACGACATGGTGATCAAGGCGCTGGCGCTGGCGCTCCGGGCGGTGCCGGATGCCAACGTGTCCTGGACCGACAACACCATGCTCAAGCACAAGCATGCCGATGTCGGCGTCGCCGTCTCGATTCCCGGCGGCCTGATCACGCCGATCATCCGCAATGCCTGCCACAAGAGCCTGTCGCAGATCTCCAACGAGATGAAGGACATGGCAGCTCGCGCCAAGGCCCGCAAGCTGAAGCCCGAGGAGTATCAGGGCGGCACGACGGCGGTCTCCAATCTCGGCATGTTCGGGGTCAAGGACTTCGCTGCGATCGTCAATCCGCCGCATGCGACGATCCTGGCGGTCGGCGCCGGCGAGCAGCGCGTCATCGTCAAGGGCGGCCAGCCGGCCGTGGCGACGGTGATGTCGGTGACGCTCTCGACCGATCACCGCGCCGTCGACGGTGCGCTCGGCGCCGAGCTTCTCGCGGCGTTCAAGGGCTATATCGAGAAGCCCATGGCGATGCTGGTCTGAGGCGGCGGGAGAGAGACCATGGCTGACTACGACATCATCGTCATCGGCTCCGGCCCCGGCGGCTATATCGCCGCCATCCGGGCGGCGCAGCTCGGCTTCAAGACCGCGATCGTCGAGCGCGAGCATCTTGCCGGCATCTGCTCGAACTGGGGCTGCATCCCGACCAAGGCGCTGCTGCGCTCGGCCGAGATCCTGCATTACGGCCAGCACGCCAAGGATTACGGGCTGGTTCTGGAGGGCTCGTTCAAGGCAGACCTGGAAGCGATCGTGAAGCGCTCGCGCGGCATCGCCACGCGGATGAACAACGGCGTCCAGTTCCTGATGAAGAAGAACAAGGTCGACGTGATCTGGGGCGAGGCCAAGCTGACCAAGCCCGGCACGATCACCGTCGCGCCGACCAAAAAGCCGGCGATGCAGCCGCAGACGCCGCCACCCAAGAATGCCAAGGGCGAGGGCACCTATACCGCCGACCATATCATCGTAGCGACCGGCGCCCGGCCGCGCGCGCTGCCCGGTCTCGAGCCGGACGGCAAGCTGATCTGGACCTATTTCGAGTCGATGGTGCCGGCGAAGATGCCGAAATCGCTGCTCGTGATGGGTTCCGGCGCCATCGGCATCGAGTTCGCCTCGTTCTACCGGACGATGGGCGTCGAGGTGACCGTGGTCGAGGTGCTGCCGCAGGTCGTTCCCGTGGAGGATGCCGAGATCGGCGCCTTTGCCCGCAAGGCTTTCGAGAAGCAGGGCATGAAGATCCTGACCGGCGCCAAGGTGACGAAGGTCGAGAAGGGTGCCGATTCCGTCACCGCCCATATCGAGGACGAGAAGGGCGGCAAGCAGACGATCACCGCGGACCGGATGATCTCGGCCGTGGGCGTCGTCGGCAATATCGAGAATCTCGGGCTGGAGACGCTCGGCGTGAAGACGGACCGCGGCTGCATCGTCATCGACGATCTCTGCCGGACCAACGTCAAGGGCGTCTATGCGATCGGCGACGTTGCCGGCCCGCCGATGCTGGCGCACAAGGCCGAGCATGAGGCGGTGATCTGCGTCGAGGCGATCAAGGGCCTGCATCCGCATCCGATGGACAAGCTGATGATCCCGGGCTGCACCTATTGCCACCCGCAGATCGCCAGCGTCGGCCTGACCGAGGCGAAGGCCAAGGCCGCCGGCCACGAGGTCAAGGTCGGCCGCTTCAACTTCGTCGCCAACGGCAAGGCCGTGGCGCTCGGCGAAGACAGCGGCCTGGCCAAGACGATCTTCGACGCCAAGACCGGCAAGCTGCTCGGCGCGCATCTCGTCGGCCCGGAAGTGACCGAGCTGATCCAGGGCTTCGTCGTCGCCATGAACCTGGAGACGACCGAGGAGGAACTGATGCACACGATCTTCCCGCATCCGACCCTGTCGGAAGTGATGAAGGAAAGCGTGCTCGACGCTTACGGCAAGGTCCTGAACGCCTGACGTTTCCTCTTCGGGCTTCGGTTCCGCGCACATGATTGTCATTCCGGGTTCTTCGCTCCGGAAAGCCCCGGAATGACAACGGTTGGTGCGCCGATGCTTGGCGCCGGTCCATCCGCGCGCCATATTGCGCTAATGCCGCCACGAACCCGCAAATCCGCCAAACCCGATCGCGTTGTCCGCGACGAGGAGATCGAGATCCTGCCGCCGCGCCGGACGCTGCCGCTCGACTGGAGCGTCATCGTGCCGACCGTCGCTTTCGGCACCGTCACGGGCTTCGCAGCCAGCCTGGTCGTCGGCGGTGGCGGAGTAATCCGCCATGCGGTCGTCGGCGTGCTCGGCATGCTGGTCGGGCAGGGTATCGTGCGCCTGACCGGCTGGCGGCTGAACACCGGCTACAGCTTTCTGGACGATGCCGGCATGGCGGTCATCGGCGCCATCCTCATTATCCTGCTGGCGCGCTTCATCGCCTGAGATACCATTACCCCGTGGAACCGGCGGCAACCGTGGCCGTTGGCTACGCGCGCATTCGCGTTTGGCTAGGGGAACATCTGCGATGGAAAGCTTTGCCGCCACCATGGCCCAGCCGGGCTATGGCTTCTTCATGACGCTCTTCATCGGCGTCATCGCCGGCTGGATCGCCGAGCGCCTGACCTCGTCCGATCACGGGCTCTTCACCAACATGCTCGTCGGCGTCGCCGGCTCCTTCGTCGGTGCCAAGGTCGCGGAACTCCTTGCGATTCCGGTCTTCGGCTTCTGGCGGACGCTGGTTGCGGCGGTAGCTGGCGCTGTCATCGTGATCGTGATCTGGAACGCGGCCCGGGGGCGCAGGTGAAGCTCCGGTGAAGCTCTCTTGCCGGGGCCGGCAGTTGCGGCAGAGCGCTTTGGGGATTAGCTAGAGGGAGCCGGCTTGGCCGGCTCCTGCTGTTGAAGCCCGGACCCTGTTATGGCGCTTGTTCTCGACCTGCTGAACCGCGATCCGCGGCCCAATGCCGGCAACCCGAAGGCGCAAGCCGCGGAAGTCCGCCATCCCGAGAAGCAGAAGCGCCCGGAGAACCCGGTCCTGCGCAAGCCGGACTGGATTCGCGTCAAGGCACCGGGTTCGCCGAAATGGGCCGAGACCAAGGCGATCGTGAAGGCCGAGAAGCTGGTCACGGTCTGCGAGGAGGCCGGCTGCCCCAATATCGGCGAGTGCTGGGAAAAGAAGCACGCCACCTTCATGATCATGGGCGACACCTGCACGCGGGCCTGCGCCTTCTGCAACGTGAAGACCGGCGTGCCGCAACCGCTCGACCTGGAAGAGCCGCGCAAGGTCGCGGAGGCCGTCGCCAAGCTTGGGCTCGAGCATGTCGTGATCACCTCGGTCGATCGCGACGACCTCAAGGATGGCGGCGCCGAGCATTTCGCCAATGTGATCCATGCCATTCGCAAGGCCTCGCCCGGCACCACGATCGAGATCCTGACGCCCGATTTCCTGCGCAAGCCGGGCGCGCTCGAAGTGGTCGTGGCGGCCCGCCCCGACGTCTTCAACCACAATCTCGAAACCGTACCGGGCAGGTACCTCAAGGTTCGTCCCGGCGCGCGCTATTTCCATTCGCTGCGCCTGCTGCAGCGGGTGAAGGAGCTCGACCCGACCATCTTCACCAAGTCCGGCATCATGGTCGGCCTCGGCGAGGAGCGGAACGAGGTGCTCCAGTTGATGGACGACCTGCGCTCGGCCGAGGTCGACTTTATGACGATCGGCCAGTATCTCGCGCCCTCGCGCAAGCACCACGCCGTGATCCGCTTCGTCACGCCCGACGAGTTCAAGAGCTTCGAGACCATCGCCTATGCCAAGGGCTTCCTGATGGTCTCCTCGACGCCGCTGACCCGCTCCTCGCACCATGCCGGCGAGGATTTCGCCCGTTTGCGTGCGGCGCGCGATGCCCAGATCGGTATCGGCCACAATCGTCGCGGCTGAAGGCACGTCTTCGATGCCAATGTTCAACAGCACCCGCCGGGTGAGGCACTCGCCCGAGCAGATGTTCGCGCTCGTCGCCGATGTCGAGACATACCCGCAGTTTCTGCCGCTCTGCGAAGGCCTGGTCGTGCGCCGGCGTACACCACGCGAGGGCGGCGGCGAGGTGCTGCTCGCCGATATGAGCGTCGGCTACAAGGCGATCCGCGAGACCTTCACCAGCCGCGTCACGCTCGATCCGGCCAATCTCAAGATCCTCGTCGAGTATGTCGACGGGCCGTTCCGCTATCTGGAGAACCGCTGGACCTTCAAGCCGCATGAGGCGGGTTGCGAGGTCGGCTTCTTCATCTCCTACGAATTCGCCAGCCGGATGCTCGGCCTGCTGATGGGCGCGATGTTCGACAAGGCCTTCCGGAAGTTTGCCGAAGCCTTCGAGAAGCGCGCCGAGCTGGTCTATGGGCGGAATGCCCCAACGATAGTGACGGGGCCTTAAGCCCTGCATGGCATGGTTCGGCGCTTGGCCGAGGACATGCTCATGGACGCATCCGCAGCTCAGATTGTCGGTCGCCTTCGGGCCCGCCGCATGGCGGCGACGCTCCCGATCTATGTCGCGACGATCTTCGTTTCGGCCTTCCTGCTCTTCGGCATCCAGCCGATGTTCGCCAAGATGGTGCTGCCGAAGCTGGGCGGCTCGCCCGGCGTCTGGTCGGTCGCCATGGTGTTCTTCCAGGCGGTGCTGCTCGCAGGCTACGGCTATGCACACCTGCTCGTCAGCCGCCTCAGCGTGCGCCGCGCCGCGCTCGTCCATCTGGCGCTGATGTTCGCGGTCCTCGCGATCAGTCTGCCGATCCATATCGCCGCCGGGTTCGAGCGGCCGCCGCAGGAAGGAGAAGTGCTCTGGCTGATCGGCCTGTTCACGGCCTCGGTCGGCTTGCCCTTCTTCGCCGTCGCCGCCAACGGGCCGCTGCTGCAGGCCTGGTTCGCACGGACGGGCCACAGCCATGCCGCCGATCCCTATTTCCTCTATGCCGCCTCCAATATCGGCAGTTTTCTCGCCCTGATCGCCTATCCGTTCGTGGTGGAGCCGCTGCTGCCGCTCGCGATGCAGACCAGAGCCTGGGCCTGGGGCTTTGCTGTGCTGCTCGCCGGAATTGCCGGCTGCGCCGGGCTCGCCATCGGCACAGGCCGGATGGATGCTCCCGCACCCACCACCGCAGCGACGCCCGGCTCCGTCACTCACCTGCAACGCTTCGGCTGGGTCGCGCTTGCCTTCGTGCCGTCCGGGTTGCTGGTCGCCGTCACCGCGCATATCTCCGCCGATGTCGCCGCCGTGCCGCTGCTTTGGGTGGTGCCGCTGGCGCTGTTCCTGCTGACCTTCGTCATCGTCTTCCAGCGCCGCCCGATCCTGCCGCATCGCTGGATGCTGCGTTTGCAGATCGTCCTGCTGCTCGGCCTGCTTCTCGCCATTCCGTTCCAGTCGCCGGCCGGCTGGGGCGTCTCGCTGGCGCTGCATCTCGGCCTGTTCTTCGCGACCGCGATGGTGGCGCATGGCGAGCTGGTGAAGCGCCGCCCCGATGCATCGCGCCTGACCGAATTCTATCTGTGGATGTCGTTCGGCGGCGTGCTCGGCGGGCTGTTCAGCGGCCTGCTGGCGCCGATGCTGTTCAATGCGGTCATCGAATATCCCATCCTGATCGTGGCCGGGTTGCTGTGCCGCCCGGAGATTGCCGCAGGCCGCGCTCCACGGCGGCTGAAGCTCGGCCTGATCGCGGCGGCTGCGAGCGTGACGGCTTTGCTGGTTGTCGGCGATCGGCAGCTCACCGATTCGATCCGCTCCTTCTATGGCATCAACCGGATTTCCGAGACGGAAGACGGGCGTTTCCGCAAGCTCGTGCATGGGACCACCGTCCACGGTGTGCAGCGCCTGCGCAACGATGACGGCAGCGTGGTCACCGGCCGGCCCGAGCCGTTGAGCTACTACTTCACGGGCGGCGCCATCGCGGACGGCATCGACGCCCTGCGGCGCGCACGCGGCGGAACGCTGGGCAAGGTCGCTTCCGTCGGCGTCGGCACGGGTTCGCTCGCCTGCCGGATCCGCCCAGGGGAGGATTGGAGCTTCTACGAGATCGACGCCCGCGTGGTTTCTATCGCGACCGATCCGGCACGCTTCTCCTTCGTCAGCGAGTGTGCTCCGCATGTGCCGTTCGTGATCGGCGACGCCCGGCTGACGCTCGCCGATGCGGCGCCCGGCTCGCTCGACCTGATCGTCATCGATGCGTTCTCATCAGACGCGATTCCGGTTCACCTGCTGACGCGGGAGGCGATCGGGCTCTACCTTTCCAGGCTGGCTCCCGGCGGCGCCATGCTGTTCCACATCTCCAACCGGAACATGGATCTCGCCCCCGTGGTCGCCGCGACGGCACGCGAGCATGGGCTCCTCACCTGGATCAGCCAGTATCGCCAGACACCGGAGATGAAGGATCAGCACAAGTTCCTGTCACAGGTGGCGATGGTCGCGCGTGATCCGGCGGATCTCCGCTTTGCCTCGCAAGAGCAGTGGCGGGTGGAGCAAGGGGACGGCGTGCGGCCCTGGCGCGACGACTATGCCGATGTCGTCGGTGCGATCTGGCGGAAGCTCTCGCGCCGAACGACGTCAGCCGGCGGCATCGCGCAGTAATTCGAGCGCGACGACGACGGAAAGCCGCCGGATGCGATCGCGCGACAGCGGGCCGAACCGCATCTCGCGATGCGTCGTGCCGGCCGGCCCCGCACAGGCGAAATGGACCAGGCCGACGGGCTTGCGCTCCGTGCCGCCGCCGGGGCCAGCGACACCCGTAATGGCGACGGCGAGGTCCGCCGAGAGCCGTGAGCGACCGCCCTCGGCCATCGCACGCGCGACCTCCTCGCTGACCGCGCCGTGAGCCTCGATCAGGCCGGCAGGCACGCCGGCCAGAGCCGCCTTGGCCTCGTTGGAATAGGTCACCAGACCGCCATTGACGACATCGGAGGAGCCGGCGATCGCGGTCAGGGCTCCGGAAACGAGCCCTCCCGTGCAGGATTCCACCGTGGCCACCTTGAGGCCGCGCGCGCGGCAGGCCGCCAGAACCGTCTCGGCCAGCGTCGTGATCTCCGCATCGAACATGGCTAGTCCTCCTCGGGCAGGCGGATCGTCGCCGTCCCAAATGCGACGAGACCCTCACGGCGGCCGGTGAAGCCCATGCGCTCGGAGGTCGTCGCCTTGATCGCGACCTTGCCCGGCGAGATGCCCGCGATGGCCGCGATCTCGGCGCGGATGGCTTCGCGATGCGGGCCGATCTTCGGGGCTTCGCAGACGATTGTCAGGTCGAGGAAGTCGATCCGCCCGCCGCGCTCGCGGACGCGGGCCGCAGCGAAGGCGAGGAACTGCGCCGAAGCGGCGCCGCGCCATTGCGGATCGCTGGGCGGGAAATGCGTGCCGATATCGCCGTCGGCCAGCGCGCCGAGCAAGGCGTCCGTCAGGGCATGCAGAGCGACATCGCCATCGGAATGGGCGATCACGCCCTGGTCGTGGCCGATCCGGACGCCGCCGAGCCAGACATGGTCGCCGGGGCCGAAGGCGTGGACGTCGTAGCCGGTGCCGACGCGCGTCACGAGCGCCTTGCCGGCATGGGTCGCTGCCCGCAGGAAATCCGCGGCATGGGTCAGCTTCACATTGGCCGGGTCGCCCTGGAAGGTCGCGACCGGATGGCCGGCCCATTCCATCAGGGCGGCATCGTCGGTGAAGCCGTGGAGCAAGGCCGCCTCCGCAGCCTCGTGGGCGTCGAGCAGCGGCTTGAAGCGGAAGGCCTGCGGCGTCTGGACGGTGACGAGTTGGTCGCGGGGTGGGGTTTCCGCGACATGGCCATCGGCGCTGGTGCGCTTGACGGTATCGGTCACGGGCAAGGCGGGGATCGCGGCGATGCCGCCGGCACCGAGCCGGTGGATCGCCGCGCTGATCTGGGCCCGCGAGACGAAGGGCCGCGCGGCGTCGTGGACCAGCACGATACCGTCGAAACCCTCGCGGGAGAGCGCGAGCAGGCCGCGCCGCACGGAAGCCTGGCGCGTTGCGCCGCCGAGCGTCGGGGCCGCAAGCCGGGCGCTGTCGATGCCGGTCGTGGCATTGGCATAGCGCGCCTCGTCGCCTTCGCCGATCACGACGGCGATGCGTTCGATCGCGGGTTCCGCGAGGAAGGGCGTCAGCGCATGGGCGAGAACGGGGCGGCCTTCGACCAGCCGATACTGCTTCGGCTCGCCGTCGCCAGCCCGCAGGCCGCGGCCGGCCGCGACGAGCAGGGCTGCAACCGGCGGAAGCGCATCGGATGGGCTGAGCACGGTGCTGGGTCCTGTCTGCAAGCGGGTCATGGGCGCATGCCATAGCGGTTTCCGCCGCGATGGGGCAGGGGGTGCGACGCTGCTGCATTGCAGCACATCCGCATAAGCCCTTGCGCTCCTGCAGCATTGTTCAATAAATATGCATATTGAGAAATGCCTTAAAAGCAGGCTGACACTTTGGACATCGCAGGTATCCCGATCGCGTCCCGCGCCTTCCTGGCGCCGATGTCCGGCGTGACCGACATCGTCATGCGCCGGCTCGCGGCCCGCAGCCATGCCGGAGTCGTGGTGTCGGAGATGGTCGCGTCCGACGAATTCGTCCGCGGCAGCGAGGAAGCGAGAATCCGCGCCGAGGGCGAGGGCGTGTCGCCGCATGTCGTGCAACTCGCCGGCTGCGATCCGTACTGGATGGGGGAAGCAGCGCGGCTGGCCGAGGCCAACGGCGCCGATATCGTCGATATCAACATGGGCTGCCCGGCCAAGAAGGTGACGGGTGGCTGGGCCGGCTCCGCCCTGATGCGCGATCTCGACCATGCCGTCGCGCTGGTCGAGGCTGCGGTGGCCGCCACCAATGTGCCGGTGACGGTCAAGATGCGGCTCGGCTGGGACGATGCCTCCCGCAACGCGCCCGAGCTCGCCCGACGGGCAGTCGACGCGGGCGCGCGGATGATCACGGTCCATGGCCGCACGCGCCAGCAATTCTACAAGGGCACAGCCGATTGGCGGGCGATCGCGGCGGTGCGGGCGGTCGGAGATTTCCCCCTGGTGGCCAATGGCGACATCCATGACGTCATGGATGCGCGCGACTGCCTCGACCAATCCGGCGCCGATTTCGTCATGGTGGGACGTGCCGCGCTCGGCCGGCCCTGGCTGGTCGGCGCGATCGGCGCCGCACTCGACGGACGCGCCTTCCGGCCGTTGGCGCTGGCCGAGAAGCTGGCCCTGGCCTGCGAGCATTACGAAGGGCTGCTCGCCCTGATCGGGGTCGCGCATGGCGTGCGCCATGCCCGCAAGCATCTGGCGGCCTATGCGGATGATGCAGTCGCCGATGGCTGCGAGCCCGATGCGGAACTACGCCGCAGCCTTCTGACCTCAGACGAGCCCAAGCAGGTCCTGGCCGCGCTGGCGGGCCTGTTTTCGACCGATCGCAATCGCGAAGCGGCCTGATGCCGCAAGGAGCAGCCGATGACGGCGATGTTTGCCGACAAGGGGCTTGGAAACCGCAGCACCTACCTGCTCGATCCAATCGAGGTCCAGGCGCTGAACGTGCTGCCGATGCCGGTGCTGGTGATCGGCGAGGGCCATGCCGTGCTCTACGCCAACACGGCGGCAGAGGATTTCTTCCAGTCGAGCGCCGCCCTGCTCAAGCGCCAGCGCATCGATGACCTCATCGCCTTCGGCTCGCCCGTTCTGGGCCTGATCGAGGAGGTGCAGCGCCGTGGCGCCAGCGTCAGCGAGTACCGTCTCGATCTCGGCACGCCGCGCCTCGGAACCGATCACATCGTCGACGTCTTTGCCTCTCCCTTGCCCAGCCAGGGCGACGCGGTCGTGCTGATGCTGCAGGAACGGACAATTGCCGAAAAAATGGACAGGCAATTGACGCATCGAGGGGCAGCGCGCTCAATCACCGCGCTCGGCGCCATGCTGGCCCATGAGATCAAGAACCCGCTGTCGGGCATCCGGGGCGCCGCGCAATTGCTCGAAGGCTCGATCTCAGACGACGATCGGATGCTGACGCAATTGATCTGCGACGAGACCGACCGGATCGTGAAGCTGGTCGAGCGCGTCGAATTGTTCGGCGACGAGCGGCCGAGCGAACGCGATGCTGTGAACGTCCATGACGTGCTCGACCATGTGAAGCGCCTGGCCCAGTCGGGCTTCGCCCGGCATATCCGCTTCACCGAGACCTATGATCCGTCGCTGCCGCCCGTCGCCGGCAATCGCGACCAACTCGTCCAGGTGCTGCTCAACCTCGTCAAGAACGCTGCCGAGGCCATCGGCGAGGGGGCTTTGGATGGCGAGATCACGCTGACCACCGCCTATCGCCCGGGCATCCGCCTGCAGGTGCCGGGATCCACGGAGCGCATCGCGCTGCCGCTCGAGATCGCGGTGCGCGACAACGGGCCGGGCGTGCCGCCCGACCTGGTGCAACACCTGTTCGATCCCTTCGTCACCACCAAGGCTCAGGGAAGTGGCCTTGGACTTGCACTTGTCGCCAAGGTGATCGGCGATCACGGCGGAATCGTCGAGTGCGAATCCGTTCCGCGCCGGACGCATTTCAGGATCCTCCTGCCCCTGCACCAGCTCAGGTCGGGACAGGCAACGTAAAGGCCTCAAGCAACACATGCCGACCGGTCACATCCTCGTCGCCGACGACGACGCCGCGATCCGCACCGTCCTGAACCAGGCGCTGGCCCGGGCGGGCTATGAAGTCAGGACCACGGGCCAGGCCGCCACGCTCTGGACCTGGGCGGCCCAGGGGCTGGGCGACCTGATCATCACCGATGTCGTCATGCCGGACGGGAACGCCTTCGACCTGCTGCCGCGCATCAAGCGGGTACGGCCCGAACTGCCGATCATCGTGATGAGCGCGCAGAACACCTTCATGACGGCGATCAAGGCCTCCGAACGCGGCGCCTACGAATATCTGCCCAAGCCCTTCGACCTGAAGGAGCTCGTCGCCATCGTCGGGCGCGCGATGTCGCGACCGCGCGGCGAGACGGCACGCGGCCACGCGGCCGAGCCCGAGGATATCCCGCTCATCGGCCGCTCGCCGGCGATGCAGGACGTCTATCGCGCGCTGGCGCGACTGATGCCGATCGACCTGACCGTGATGATCAACGGCGAATCCGGAACCGGCAAGGAATTGGTGGCGCGCGCGCTGCACGATTACGGCAAGCGCAAGAACGGCCCCTTCGTCGCGATCAACATGGCGGCTATCCCGAAGGACCTGATCGAATCCGAACTGTTCGGCCATGAGAAGGGCGCCTTCACCGGGGCGCTGACGCGCTCGTCCGGCCGCTTCGAGCAGGCGGAGGGCGGCACGCTCTTCCTCGACGAGATCGGCGACATGCCGATGGAGGCCCAGACTCGCCTGCTGCGCGTGCTTCAGCAGGGCGAGTACACCACGGTCGGCGGGCGGACCCCGATCAAGACCAATGTCCGCATCGTCGCCGCCACCAACAAGGACCTGCGCATCTCGATCGCGCAGGGCCTGTTCCGCGAGGACCTGTTTTTCCGACTGAACGTCGTGCCGATCCGCCTGCCGCCCCTGCGCGAGCGCATCGAGGACATTCCCGATCTCGTCCGCCATTTCTTCACGCTGGTCGAGAAGGAGGGGCTGCCGCGCAAGCAGGTCGATTCGGAAGCCATGGACGTGATGCGGCAGTACCGCTGGCCGGGGAACGTCCGCGAACTGGAGAATCTGGTCCGGCGCCTGGCCGCGCTCTATCCGCAGGAGACGATCACCGCTCCGATCATCGAGGCCGAGCTCCAGCCGGCAGCGGTGGGGCCGGGCTTCACCAGCAGCAGCCCTGTAGCGTCCGAACGCGCGGAGACGCTCTCCGGCTCGGTCGAGCGCCATCTCGGCCAGTATTTCGGCGGATTCGGCGACAATATCCCGCCTCCGGGGCTCTATCACCGCATTCTGCGCGAAATCGAGCCGCCCTTGATCGCGGCGGCGCTTGCCGCGACGCGCGGCAACCAGATTCGCGCCGCGGAGCTGCTCGGGCTCAATCGCAACACGCTGCGCAAGAAGATTCGCGAGCTCGACATGCAGGTGGTGCGCTCGCCGCGCTGAAACGAGGCGCTTCTCGCCTTGTGAATGTCATATTTTGACAACACCGTTGCGGCGGCGCATCAGTGGCGCCCTGCAGGCGTGGTCGGTTCGCGATCCCTGCCATATCGGAGTTGTCGGTAAACGTGTCCGCTTCTGTCAACGAAGCCAGAATGATGCCGCGCGGCGAGGAGAAATCCCGCCGCGTATCCGGCTGGGTCGGCGGGATCGTCGTCGCGCTGGCCTTGATCTCAGCGCTGGTTACCTTCCTGGTGCTGTCGGGCGCCACGCCGATCGTGCCCGTACACGAGGTCGTGGTCGGCGTATTCGTGCTGAATGCGCTGCTGATCCTGGTGCTGATCGTCGTCGTGGCGATCGAGGCCGCCGTGCTGATCCGTGCCCGCAAGGCGGGAGCGGCGGCGGCGGGTCTGCATGTCCGCATCGTCGGCCTGTTCAGCATCATCGCCGCCCTGCCGGCCGTGCTCGTCGCCATCATCGCCACCGTCACGATCGAGCGCGGGCTGGAGCCGTGGTTCTCCGACCGGATGCGCGATGCGGTGTTCAAGTCGGTCGAGGTCGCCGATGCCTATGCCGCCAGCCAGTGCCGCTCGCTCGGCCGCGAAATCCGCGTGCTCGCCGATGACCTGAGCCGGGCGAAGCCGGCCTATGACGTCGACCGCAAATGGTTCGAGAACTTCCTGACGACGCGCGCGACGGCGCTCGGCCTGCCCGTCGCCGCGATCATGCAGCCGCCGGACAAGGTGGTCATTCGCGCCAATATCAACGTGCTGCGCGATCCGCCCATGCCGGATCAGGCGGCCTTCGACGATGCCAAGGCGGCGCCTGAGCCGATCTGCGTCATCCCGCGGACGGGAACCGTCTTCGGCGCCGTGGTGAAGCTGCCGGCCTATGACAACAGCTTCCTGCATGTCGCACGCGAGGTCGATCCGCTCGCCGTCGAATTCCCCTCTGTCGCACGCGGCGCCGCCGTCGAGTATCTTTCGATAGACGCCCGCCGGAAGGGCGTGCAGATCGCCTTCGCCTCGATGTACGGGCTGATCGCGCTGATCCTGCTGCTCTCGGCGATCTGGCTGGGCCTGAGTTTCGCCAACGGGCTGGTCGCGCCGATCCGCCGGATGATCGATGCGACCGACCAGGTCTCGAGCGGAAATTTCTACGTCCAGGTGCCGATCCGACGATCGGAGGGCGATCTTGCCCATCTCGGCGAGACCTTCAACAAGATGACGGCGGAGCTGCGTCGCCAGCGCGACAGCCTGGTGACGGCGAGCGAGGTCATCGACCGGCGCCGGCGCTTCACCGAGACGGTCCTGTCCGGCGTCTCCTCCGGCGTGCTCAGCCTCGACGGCGACGGCCATGTCACCACGATCAATCGCTCGGCCGAGAACCTGCTCGGGACCGGCGGGCGCCTGCTCGGCAAGCCGATCGGCGAGATCGCGCCCGAGGTGGCAGGCTTCGTCACGGAAGCCCTGCAGAACCGGCAGCGCCAGAGCTCCGGCCAGGTCGCCTTCACGCGCGCCGGCCAGGACCGCATGGTCAATATCCGCGCGGTCAGGGAAGGCGAGGGGATCGGGGCCGGGCTCGTGGTGACGCTCGACGATATCACCGACCTGGTTTCCGCCCAGCGCACGGCCGCCTGGGCCGACGTCGCCCGCCGCATCGCGCACGAGATCAAGAACCCGCTAACGCCGATCCAGCTTTCGGCCGAGCGCATCAAGCGCCGCTTCGGCCGCGTCATCACCGAGGGCAAGGACGTCTTCGACCAATGCACCGACACGATCGTGCGGCAGGTCGAGGACATCAGGCGCATGGTCGACGAGTTCTCCTCCTTCGCCCGCATGCCGAAGCCCTCGCTCGCCCGCGAGGACATCGTCGAGACTGTCCGCCAGATCGTCTTCCTTTGGCGCGTCGGCAATCCCGAGACGACGATCGCGGAGACGTTGCCGGCCGAGACGGTCCTGGCGCGCTTCGACCGGCGCCTGATCTCGCAGGCGCTGACCAATGTCATCAAGAATGCGACCGAGGCGATCGAGGCCGTGCCGGCCGACGAACGCGGGCAGGGCCGCATCGACGTCCAGATGGCCCGGCTCGACGACGGCCGGATCGTCATCGACGTCATCGACAACGGCAAGGGCCTGCCGGCCGACCAGCGCCAGAAGCTGCTCGAGCCCTATATGACGACGCGCGAGGGCGGGACGGGCCTCGGGCTCGCCATCGTCGGCAAGATCCTGGAGGACCATGGCGGCGGAATCGAACTGCTCGACCGGCCGGACGCCGCTAGCGGCGCACGGGGGGCGCGCATCCGCCTCTGGTTCCCCGAGACGGGGCCGGCGCAGGACTCAGAGGGTGGCGATGCGGCCGCCCAGCCGGAAAACGGCTCGCGCAACATGGATGATGGGAAGAATGGGATACGCCTATGAGCGCTGACATCCTGGTAGTGGACGACGAAGTCGATATCCGCGATCTGGTCGCCGGCCTGCTGGAGGACGAGGGCTACCGCACCCGCAAGGCCGGCTCCGCCGACGAGGCGCTGGCCGCGATCGCATCGCGCCGGCCGAACCTCGTCTTCCTCGATATCTGGCTGCAGGGCAGCCGGCTCGACGGTCTGCAGGTGCTGGAGCTGATCAAGGAGAACCATCCCGATCTTGCGGTCGTTATGATCTCCGGCCACGGCAACATCGAGACCGCCGTCTCGGCGATCAAGAGCGGTGCCTACGACTTCATCGAGAAGCCGTTCAAGGCCGACCGGCTGGTGCTGGTCGCGGAGCGCGCGCTGGAGGCCTCGCGCCTGCGCCGCGAGGTCCGCGAGCTCAAGACCCGCTCGGTCCAGGCCGACCGCATCGTTGGCCGCACCACGGTCGTCAACCAGCTTCGCCAGACGATCGAGCGCGTCGCGCCGACCAATGCGCGCGTGCTGATCACCGGCGAGCCGGGCTGCGGCAAGGAATTGGCAGCGCGCACGCTGCATGGCGCCTCGACCCGGTCGAGCGGCCCCTTCGTCGTCATCAACGCGGCGACGATCACGCCCGAGACGATGGAGGAGGAGCTGTTCGGCGTCGAGGGCGGCGACGGGCGCGGGCGCCGGATCGGCGCGCTCGAAGAGGCCCATGGCGGCTCGCTCTATATCGACGAGATCGGCGACATGCCGCGCGAGACGCAGAACCGCATCCTGCGCGTGCTGGTGGACCAGAATTTCCAGCGCGTCGGCGGCGCGACGCGCGTCCATGTCGATGTCCGCGTCATCTCCTCGTCTAGTCGCGATCTGGCGCAGCTCATCGCCGACGGGCATTTCCGCGAGGACCTCTATCACCGCCTCAGCGTCGTGCCGATCAAGGTGCCGCCGCTGTCGGAGCGGCGCGAGGACGTGCCGGAGCTGATCGAGTTCTTCATGGACCAGATCTCGGTCGCGAGCGGGCTGCCGAAGCGCCAGATCGGCAGCGACGCCATGGCGGTGCTGCAGTCGCATGAATGGCCCGGCAACATCCGCGAGCTGCGCAACAATGTCGAACGGCTGATGATCCTGACCAAGGGCGACCCCACCGCCGAGGTCACGATCGAGATGCTGCCGGCCGAGGTCGGCGCCATGGTGCCGACGACGCCGTCGGGCTCCGGCGGCGAGCGCCTGATGAGCCTGCCGCTGCGCGACGCACGCGAGATATTCGAGCGCGAATACCTGATCGCGCAGATCGCGCGCTTCTCCGGCAACATCTCGCGCACGGCCGAATTCATCGGCATGGAGCGCTCGGCGCTGCACCGGAAATTGAAGTCGCTCGGCGTCGGCTGACGCCGTCAGGCGCCGCACGCATGACCGTTTGCACGCGACGCAGGCGGCATGCATCTAAAGTCGCCATTGCTGCACTTGCGTTGCGGGCGAAGACGACGATCTAATGGAGCATCGGTGTTCCGACGCTGGTGGAATGCGCCGCCGGCCTGAAACGGAACGAATTGGATCGCTGGATTTAATCCGATCGGCGATCCCAACAACAGGGACTACCCATGGCCGCCGAGCGGGCACAGAACCTCCAGGACACCTTCCTCAACCATGTGCGCAAGCAGAAGATCCCGCTGACGATCTTCCTCGTCAACGGCGTCAAGCTGCAGGGCGTCGTCACCTGGTTCGACAATTTCTGCGTGCTGCTGCGCCGCGACGGCCACTCGCAGCTCGTCTACAAGCACGCGATCTCGACCATCATGCCCGGCCATCCGGTGCAATTGTTCGAGCCCGAGGAAACGGACAAGAACTGATTTGGCTGCAAGCCACAAGGACGACAAGGATCGGGCGGCCACGCGCGTCACTGGCGCGAAGCCGCTCGACGAGATCGAACGCGACATCGCGGCGAATACGCGCGCCTTCGTCGTGGGACCCTATCTTCAGAAGCGCGGCATCGCCGTCGATGCCAACCAGCGTTCCTTCGCGGCGCGGCTGGACGAGGCTGTCGGCCTCGCCGCGGCGATCGACCTCACCGTGGTCGAGCCGGTGCAGGTGCTGCTGACCGCGTTGCGCCCCGCGACCTATCTCGGCAAGGGCAAGGTCGAGGAGCTGGCCGAGCGCATCAAGATCGAGGAGATCGGGCTCGTCGTGATGGACTGCGCCCTGTCGCCGGTCCAGCAGCGCAATCTCGAAAAGGCCTTCGGCTGCAAGGTCATCGACCGCACCGGCCTGATCCTCGAGATCTTCGGCCGGCGGGCGCGCACCAAGGAGGGCGCGCTCCAGGTCGAGCTCGCGCATCTCAACTACCAGAAGAGCCGGTTGGTGCGGTCCTGGACCCACCTTGAACGCCAGCGCGGCGGCTTCGGCTTCCTCGGCGGCCCCGGCGAAACCCAGATCGAGGCCGACCGCCGCATCATCCAGGAGCGGATGACCAAGATCGAGCGCGATCTGGAGAGCGTGAAGCGCACCCGCTCGCTGCATCGCGCCAGCCGGAAACGCGTGCCTTATCCGATCGTTGCGCTGGTCGGCTATACCAATGCCGGCAAGTCGACGCTGTTCAACCGGCTGACCTCGGCCGATGTCCTGGCGCAGGACATGCTCTTCGCCACGCTCGACCCGACGGCGCGCGCGATCAAGCTGCCGCATGGCGCGCGGATCATGCTCTCCGACACGGTCGGCTTCATCTCCGACCTGCCGACGCAGCTCGTCGCCGCTTTCCGCGCAACGCTGGAGGATGCGATCGAAGCCGACGTCTTGCTGCATGTCCGCGACGTCGCGCATGAGGACACACAGGCGCAGGCCGCCGACGTGCAGGCTATCCTGCGCGATCTCGGTATCAACCCGGACGACGGCCAGCGCGTCATCGAGGTCTGGAACAAGGCCGACCTGCTCGATCCCGCAGAGCGCGAACGCCAGCTCGGCATTGCGACGCTCAGGCCGGATGGATCGCGCCCGGTGCTGGTCTCGGCATTGACCGGCGAGGGCATCGAGCGCCTGACGCGTTCGATCGAGACGCGGATCGCGCATAGCCGCCCGGTCTACACGCTGGAACTCGCGCCGGGAGACGGCAAGTCGCTCGCCTGGCTGCATGCCAATGGCGAAATCCTTCGGCGCGAGGATGGTGAGGATGGCGGGCTGAAGCTCGTTGTGCGTCTGCCGCCCGAGCGGGAAGGGGCTTTCACGGCGCGGTTTCCGGAGGCTGCGCGGCAGGGATAAGCCCTGCCGCCGCTATCCGGCCGCTTTCTCCCGCTTCTTCACCGCCTGCCAGAGCGCTTCCATCTCGTCGAGGCTCGCGTCCTTCGCCGTCCGGCCCTCGGCTTCCAGCGCCTCCTCAATCGCCTTGAAGCGGCGCTCGAACTTGGCGTTGGCTGCGGCGAGGCAGCCTTCCGGGTCGGCGTCGGCATGGCGCGCGAGATTGGCGACGACGAAGAGCAGATCGCCGATCTCCTCATGGATCGCGGCCTTGTCGCCGCCGGTCAGCGCCTCGTCGATCTCGGCCGTCTCCTCGCGGATCTTGTCGAGCACGAGGCGGGCATCGTTCCAGTCGAAGCCGACGGTGGAGGCGCGGGCCTGCAATTTCCAGGCGCGGGTCAGCGCCGGCAAGGTGTGCGGCACGCCGGCGAGCACCCCGCGCTCCTCCGCCTGCGGCGGCAGGCCAGCCGCCTCGCGTGCGGCCATCCTGGCGGCCTTCTCCTGCGCTTTGATCCGATGCCAGAGCACTTTCACCTCGGCAGGCGAGAGATTGCGCGCGTCGCCGAAGACATGCGGGTGCCGGCGGATCAATTTGCCGGTGATCGCCTCGACCACGTCGGGGAAGGCGAACGAGCCTTCCTCCTCGGCCATGCGGGCATGGAACACGACCTGCAGCAGCAGGTCGCCGAGTTCGTCCCTGAGGTCGAGCTTGTCGCCGCGGGCGATCGCATCGGCGACCTCATAGGCCTCTTCGACGGTGTAGGGCGAGACCGAGGCGAAATCCTGCTCCAGGTCCCAGGGGCAGCCGCTGCCCGGTGTGCGCAGCGCGGCCATGATCGCGATCAGGCCATCGATCTCGCGAGAAGGCTTCAACGCTTTCATGTCTCCGTGATTGCAGGCGGAGCCTTGCGCGAAGAAGCGGGAGCCGGTTTTTCGCTGAGGCAATGCGCAAAACTTTGATAATCCTCCTCCCATGATTCAAGCCACCCCGTCCATCGCGATCGACGAGAGCGAGATCGAGGAAAGCTTCGTGCGCGCCTCCGGTCCGGGCGGCCAGCACGTCAACAAGGTGTCGAGCGCGGTTCAGATCCGCTTCGACGTGCGCCGTTCGCCGTCGCTGCCGAACGATGTTGCGATCCGCCTGATGAAGCTCGCCGGGAGCAAGCTGACGCAGGAGGGCGTGATCGTCATCGTCGCGCAGGCCCATCGCAGCCAGAAGCGCAATCGCGAGGAGGCAGTGGAGCGCCTGCTGGAATTGATCCGGGCCGCCGCCGTGCGTCCACAGGTTCGCCGCGCGACGAAGCCGACCAAGGCCTCGAAGGAACGCCGACTCGCGTCCAAGGAAAAGCGTTCCGGCGTCAAAGCCGGCCGGCAGAAGCCGGCCTCCGACTAGCATGGCGGGTCAAGACGACAGGCGAGGGCAGGGCGCGAGCCCGGCCCGGGCTCCGCGGCGGATCACGCCCGATTATCTCCAGCGCGCGGCGCTGCATTATCTCGAACGCTATTCCGCGCCGGCCGCGCAGCTACGCAGGGTTCTGGCGCGCAAGGTCGCTTTGAGCTGCCGCCATCATGGCGAGGACCCGGCAGCGCATGCGGCCACGCTCGACGAGGTGGTCTCGCGCTGCATCGCATCGGGGCTGGTCGACGACCAGCGTTTCGCCGAGGCGAGGGCTGCGACGCTCCGGCGCCGTGGCCGCTCGGCGCGCGCCGTGGCTGCCACGCTCGCCGCGAAGGGCGTAGGACGCGAACTTGCGGCACGCGCCAGCAATGTCGGGGACGAGGAGGAACTGGCTGCCGCCCGGAAGGCGGCGCGGCGCAAGCGGCTCGGCCCATGGTCGCGCGGTGACCGGGGAGCGAGCCGCCAGAAGGATCTCGCAGCGCTGGTGCGGGCCGGCTTCACGATCACCGTTGCCCGCGCCGTCATCGACGGCAGGGGAGATGAGGACATGGGCGACGGCACGGAGCCTTGACGGTGTGGTTCCGTGCGGCTCAGGTCGGGATGCAGCGCTGCCGGGTCGCGTCCCACGCCCCATCCTGACAGGGCACGGTCGCGAAGTCGGTGAAGATGCCCACCGCCAACAGCGCAGCAAACGCTGCCAGCGCGATCGCCAGGCCGATCACGACCAGCCTCTTCAGCTCCATCCCTTTCACATCAGGCCCCTGCTGCGGGTCGCTTGAGCAAGGGAGGGCGAGGGAACCGCCGGTCTCACTCCAGTTTGACCTGCGCCTCCTTGACGACCTTGCCCCAGCGCTCGACCTCGGCCGTGACGAACTTGCCGAACTCCTCGCCGGTCAGGCTCGGCATCGGCGAGCCGCTTTTCTTCCAGACGGCCTCGATCGCCGGCGTCTTGAGCGATTTCTGCACTTCTTCGCGCATCCGGGTCACGATCTCCGGCGGCGTACCCTTCGGCGCCCAGAGCGCATACCAGGTCGAGACCTCGAAGCCTTCCAGGCCGGCTTCCTTGGCGGTCGGCACATTCGGCACGGCTTCGGAGCGGGTGGGAGCCGCGACGGCCAATGCCCGCAGCGCGCCGCTCTGGATCTGGGCGGCCGAGGAGCCGAGGCCGTCGAACAGCAGGTCGACCTGCCCGGCGACCGTATCCTGCAAGGCGGGACCGGCGCCGCGATAGGGCACATGGGTCATCTTCGTCTTGGTCGAGATCTGGAAGAGCTCGCCGGCGAGATGATGCGTCGTGCCGTTGCCGGCCGAGGCGTAGTTCAGTTTCTCCGGGTTCTTCCTCGCGAACTCGACCAGCTCGGCCACGGTCTTGGCCTGGACCTTGCCGGGATGCACGACGATGACCTGCGGCGGCTGGGCGATGACTGCGATCGGGATGAAATCGGTCTGGATGTTGTAGTCGAGCTTGGGGTAGAGCGCCGGCGCGATGGCGTGATGCGCCGCTCCGACGAAGAATGTGTAGCCGTCGGGCTTGGCTTTCGCTGCGGCCGAGGCGCCGACCGTGCCGCCGGCGCCGCCGCGATTCTCGATGATGATGCGCTGGCTGAGCTGCTGGTCGAGCTGGGCGGCAAGAGGTCTTGCGAAGGTGTCGGTGCCGCCGCCGGCCGGGAAGGGCACGATGAAGGTGATTGGCCGCTGCGGCCAGGTATCGGCCAGTGCCGGCGCAGCCGCCAGCAGCGCAAAGGCGGCGGTCGCGAGGATCAGATCTCGTTTCGTCGTCATTGTGGATGCTTCTCCCTTGATGCGGCGCTTGTCGTCCCCCGCCTTCGTGGCAGGCGGGGTTCAGGAGCACGGGGAGGGAAGCCGATCATGCCGCTGGGCTGAGCGATGCCGGGCGCGGCCGAGGCAACCCAAATGCAGAAAGGCACTCCTCGGCGAAGATTGGGGCCGAGGGCGGATTTCGAACGGAGGCCGGACGATGATCCGGCCTCCGCACGATCGATGGCGATCAGCTCCGATACCAGCTCGCCAGGTTCCAGGTCGTGACCTCCCAGCCGGAGATGTCGGGCGTCAGGCTGTTGGCGGAGGCGCCAACGACCGTGCGCGACAGGATCGGCAGGATGACGTTGGCCTCACAGAAGATGTCGTTGACCTTGATCAGGAGCGCGGCGCGCTTGGCCGGGTCGAGCTCCTTCTGGGCGGCCTTGTAAGCCTCGTCAGCAGCCGGGTCCGAGTAGCGCGAGACGTTGCGTCCCAGCCATTTGTTCTCCTTGTTGGCGATCTCCCAGGAGACGAGCTGGTTGAGGAAGCGCTCCGGATCGGGCTGCGGCTGCGTCGTGGTGTACATCTCCATGTCGCAGTACAGCTTGGTGTAGGTGTCCGGGTTGGCGACGTCCGACGAGAAATACACCGAGGCCGTGACCGACTTCAGCTCGAGATCGATGCCGGCGCGCTGGCAGGCCTGCTTGATGATCGCCTGGGTCTTCTGGCGCGGGGCATTGATCGAGGTCTGGAAGACGTATTTGAGCTTCTTGCCATCCTTCTCGCGGATGCCGTCGGCGCCCTTCTTCCAGCCGGCATCGTCGAGGATCTTGTTGGCCTTGTCGATGTTGAACTCATACTTGAGCTTGGTCGACTTGAACTGCTTGGGCTCGTTGACGAAGCTCGCGGTGGCGACGCCGCCGCGGCCATAGATGAACTTCTCGATCGAATCGCGGTCGATCAGCAGGTTCATCGCCTGTCGCACGGCCGGATCGCTGAGCGAAGGATGCTTGGTCTTGACGCTGGAGCGCTCGCCGTCGACCTCGGTCCAGGGATCGGTCGTGTTCAGGATGATGAACTCGACGTCGCCGCCCTTCACCGCCACGACCTTGCCGCGGCCGCCGGCCTCCATGCGCTTGAGGACCTCGTCCTCGACCTGCAGGTTCCAGGCATAGTCGTATTCGCCGGTCTGCAGGACGGCACGCGCCGCCGAGACCGCGTCACCGCCGCCCTTGACCTCGAGCGTGTCGAACTGCGGCTTGTTCTTGACGTGGTAATTCTCGTTGCGCGCGCCGAGCACGATATCGCCGGGCTTGAAGTCGACGAACTTGTAGGGGCCGGTGCCGACCGGCTTGAGATTGGCCGGGGCCTCGCGCGACTTGGCGCCCTTGTAGTCGCCGAAATGGTGCTTCGGGATGATCATGCCGGCGACGCCGACGAAGGGATCGGCCCAGAACGGCGTCGCTTCCTTGAAGATCACCTTGATGGTGTGGCTGTCGATCTTCTCGACCTTGATGTTGGCATAGGAGCCGGTGGTGTAGGCGGCGGTCGCCGGGTCGGCGGCATATTCCCAGGTGAAGACGGCGTCATCGGCCGTGAACGGCTTGCCGTCATGCCATTGCACGTCCTTCTTCAGCTTCCAGATCACTTCCTTGCCATCGGCGGAAAGGCCGCCATTGGCCTTGCTCGGGATTTCCGCGGCAAGCTGCGGGATCAGGTTGCCGTCCTTGTCCCAGCCGGCCAGCGGCTCGAAGAAGATGCGCGAGGCGATCTGGTCCTTGGTACCCGAAGCGAAATGCGGGTTCAGCAGCGTCGGGGCCTGCCAGAGCAGGATCTTCAGCGGTCCGCCGCCGCCGGCCTTGGTCGGCTTGTAAGGGTCGGCCGGCTGGGCCATCGCAACGTCGTTCCAGGCCAGGATCTGCGTCGCCATCGGCGCCGTGATTCCGACAGCCGCCATCTTCTGGATGAAGGATCGTCGCGACAGCGAACCGTCCTTCACACCCGCGACCAGGCCGCGGATTTCCTCTTCCTTCATGGGTTCCCTCCACCTTTTTCAGCAATTGCTGCCCCCGGCATTCGATGCCGTGTTTTCGTTGGCGCGCCAGCAATGCATGGCCGGGCGCGGCCGTCCAGTCAGCGAATAGGCCTATAATGTCGGTAATGCCGTCGCTTCGCATCGCCGCAGTCCGGACAACGCTGCCGGCGATGGCCTGGAGCCATGCCCCCTCGGCGAGGACAATCGATCCGCAGCAGAAAAAGCCGGATTGAGCACAATTTTACACTCCGGATTGAAGTCAATTTGAGGGTTCCGGCCCGATGCTCTTCTCGCGAACATGCGCTGGGGAGTTCAATGTTCACGCGATACGCTACGTTCATCTTCCTTGTGGGGTTGAGTGCCTTTTTCTTCACCAGCGGGCGCTTGGCCCCGGCAGGCGGCGAGGCTCGGAAAGAGCCGCTCCGCAGCGTCGCGGCGGCAGAGGGCGATCCCACCTTCGATTCCATCGATCCCGGTAAGGTGGGCGGCGCGCCGCCTGGTGGCTCCGGCCGCGATAGCCGCGTGACGAGCCGGTGACGGCTGTATCCCGCCTCCGCTCCGCGGCCGGGCCGCATCGCGATCTTCCGCTTGCAAATCGGCGCTCCGACCGGCAATGAACGCGCACCGGAAGGGTGGCCGAGTGGTTTAAGGCAGCGGTCTTGAAAACCGCCGTGGGTGCAAGCCCACCGTGGGTTCGAATCCCACCCCTTCCGCCAGAAATTCCACCGTTTAATTAATATCTATAAATCAATGGGTTGGATCGGGCCTATTTCAACGTAGACCCAAGAAGTCTCTAAGAATGTACCCAAGCCTACCCCCAAGAATCGGTGCTTCTCGGGGCTCAAAAAAGCGATTCCTAGAACGGCTCGGCGGTCGTTGGGTCGTCATGCCCGCTCCGGTCTTGTTCATGCGAGCAAAAACGATTCACTCCCGCAGCTCGTAAGGAGGCTGCATCAGCAGCTCCTCGCCGCCCGTCCCGTCTAGCCAAACGTCAAGGTCATAGCGTGCTTGGCCAAGATGGGCATCGCCGGTTGACATGCGCGTTCCAGCAGCACCGACTAGGCACACACACTCAGGGCTCTAGATCATCCTCATCGGGGTCTTCTTGAATGAGGACGCTAGCGGCTCTGACGATGCGCCGTTCGTAAGCTCCCGCAGGAAGATCGAACGTTAAGCAAACATCGCCACCCGGCACAGAGCGTAAGGTCATGTTGGCAGGTGCCTGCATCAGATCCGAGATATTGGCGACGGGCCGCCGGACATAGGTCTCAAGGAACACCGCCATAGTTGGACCAGCCCTCTGTTCGAGGTGTGCCCACGCATCCTGGCCAATATAAACTGACCCGCCAGCCGCAACGAAGGCAGCGGACAAGTCGGTCAGCCTCGGGTTTGGTGTCGGGTCCAAGACGACCAATATTGGGTTGAAGCCCGAAGCCCTGCAATCGACCGGGAAGGCCAACTCTTCCGACCACCGCCCCTGGCCGCTTGCGGCGATGGTAACGCGGATTTTGAATTCATAAGCGTCGCAGCCAACGATGCAATCGACTTGGCGGCCGTCGGTCGGGCGCTCGGCACGCTTGATAGGGCTGCGCCTGGGCGAGAATGGAACTCCCCCCAATGCGGCCGAAAGGATCGGTTCGAATAGGTAGCCGGTCTCCTGGCCAGCACGGTTATCCAGATCAAACAACCACTTGCGCCAGGTCAGCCAGGTCGCGAGGGCCGATGAATCGGAGAGGCCGAACTCCAGCAAGGCTCGGGGGGCGATTTGGTCGCTGGTGGGGAAGGCTTGCTTCGAAAGGATCACGTCATACTTGCGACGGCGCTTATGGATTTCGCACAGGCAACGGAAGTAGGTCGCGAAGTCCTCCACCTCTTGTTGGCACCTCAGGAGAACCTCCCAGAAGTCCCTGGCCCCGAACGGCGATACTTCGAAGGAAGCGAGAGGCCGTTGGAAGTAGCTCCCGCCTACCGCTCCGCCGTCTCCCAACTGCTGTGCTAAGGCGTTCTTTCCGAGGTCAGCCAAGATCAGGCCAATCAAGCTGAGCAGCTCTGCGTCAGGAAGATAGAGCGCGGTTCGGCCCGAACCCAGCGTGCGAGCTGCCGTTACCAGCGTTTGGAGTTCCAGTGGTGGTTTAGCCATTGATGACCCCGGCCAGGGGCAATTCGCGATCTTGATTCATCAGGTCAAGGAGGGGCTGCCCCTTGTTGATGGCTCTCGCTAGGGGCAACTCGTGATCCTGGTCCATCAAGGCCTGGAGCGCAGAAGCGGTTTGCGCAAGTGCAGGGCTCATCGCCCCTGCGTCAGTCAGGTGGAAGCCGAAGAGCCCCGGTGAGACACCATGGCGTAAGCCCGAGCCGCCTCCAGCTCGACCGTCCTCTCGCATCAGCATCTCGGCCAAGACGCGACCCGCCAGCGGGGGAATTGCGTTACCGATTTGCCGAGCCACGCTCACCGCTTTTCCGGCAAATGTGAACTCGTCTGGGAAGGATTGCAGCCGTGCGCACTCCCGTAGTGTCAGGGTTCGGTCGTCTGTGGGGTGGATGAACTCCCTCGGAGCTGCGCTCGTGATAGTAAGCGCGTTCAATTCACCTTTAAGCCGCTTGAAGCCAGCAGGAGCCCCTCCACGCTTCTCGGTAGGCGTTCCATCGCTGACGCGGCGGTTGGCGCGCTTGCGCCAACTCTCGTGCTGCAACTCCTCGGGGAGGTCTTTCATCGTCTGCCCCGGTAGCAGGTGGCGGGCAACTGCCGCAGCGTCGGACCGTTTTGGAACGAAGTGCTGCGATACCATGCCACTGGCTGCCCGGAGAGTGGTGGCGAAAGGCGAGGGAGTGCCATCGTCATACGGCAGTGGGCGATCCAGCGTCCCCGGTGCAGGCAAGTCGCGGATGGAATCGAGAAGGGACGGGGCCGACGGCAAGCGGCTGTAGGACTTCGCCTTGCCGCTATCGAATGAGAATTCCGGCGCAGGCAGTTCGAACCGGTGCCCTAGGCGATTCCCGACCACCAAAACTCTCTTCCGAGTCTGAGGCAGCCCGTATCCGGCGAAATTCACCTTCTCTAGCTGAAAGGCGTAGCCCATTGCCCGCAGTTCCGTCGCCAGACGCACGATGTCCCGCCCACCGTTGGATGTGAGGATGCCCTCGACGTTCTCGAAAAGGAACCAGCGAGGTTGCAGCCGACGTAGGATTTCCAGGTAGTTGAAGATCAACCGGTTGCGTGGGTCGGATGCGTTCCGAGGGCCAGCCGTGCTGAAGCCCTGACAGGGCGGGCCGCCGACAATGGCAAATGGCGCAGTAGGTCCAGCACGACCCATGATGCGCGCAACGGCCGCATCGGAAGAAAGGTCAAGCTCATCGCACTCGACCTCGAGGTTCCTACGATAGGTCTCGCACGCATCAGCGTCGATGTCTGCGGCGACCGTAGGCTTCGCCCCCGCAGCCGCAAAGCCGAGGGAGCAGCCGCCTGCCCCCGAAAAAAGAGAGATCACCCGATCCGACGACAACATGCCCATTGCACCGAACATGTAGACGATTCTCTGCAATGCGGCAGCCGGTTCCGGGCGCCATTTGCACTCTGTACACATCTCCAACGACAGGACCATTGTCGTAAAATGCAAATGCAAAGCCGCAGGGCACAACGCGCCGAGCCGGAACGAGGCGCGAACCAAGAGGCGGTGCCGATGGTGGTCAGCACGCGGGCATAGTCGGTGAGATGAAGGACGGCAGAGGCCCCGGTCTTGGCGAGCTGAACGCGCACCAAAGGGTTCCCGCAGGTGTCCCCTGCGAGTTCGATATGGTTCGTGTCTGAGGTCGTTTGTTTGGCCGGCTGAGCCGGACGGTTGACGGAGGCGCCACTCCACGATCGCCAGAAGAAAGATACCCGCTGGCTGACGAGGCGTGCCTTCGCCAAGAGGGAGGGGTAATCGTCGGCGTCTTGGCGAGGGGCAACACGCGCGCACGGCTTTTCGCATCATGTCGGCGCCCGTCCGGACCGTGTCCTGATCGCCACGCTGCACAGAAAAATGCCGGTCGCGATCGTCCTGGCGTTGACATGCACCGCAATTCCAACATTCCTGTGGCCGCCCAACGGCGCAGGGATGGCCCGATTCAGAGATCTGCTTTTCAGCGGATTTTAGCGGCTTAACGATCCCTTAACGGAATTGGCCGAAAACTCGGCTTCGCTGCCTATGGGCGGCGAAGCCGACAGAATGTTTTTGGCGCAGAAAGCGGAATTGGCGGAATGACTCAAGACGCTCGCTTTTCGGCCAAGGGGACCCATTTCGCGATGTCCGGGCCGATGCCAGCGTCTTCTTCCATGCCGACCGTAGTCCGCATGGGCTGTGTCATTCTCGTCGGGCTGCTCGCGGCGAACTGCGCCAGCAACCAGACCGCCGGTCGTCGCTCCAAGGAAATCGGCGCGTTCCCGCAGTCGAAATACGGTGCTGCCAGCCAACGCGTCGTGGCCGAAGGTGAAGAGGTGCCGAAAGGCGGTGGCCGCCAGCTCGTCGGCAAGGCCTATTCCGTAGCCGGCAAGCGCTATACGCCATTCGAGAAGCCGGTCGGCTTCACGCAGGTCGGCATGGCCTCCTGGTATGGCGAAGCCTTCCATGGCCGCCGCACCGCCAATGGCGAGGTCTATGATCGCTTCAGCGTGTCGGCCGCACATCCGACCATGCCGCTGCCGGCCTATGCCCGCGTGACCAACCTGATGAACAGCCGTTCGATCATCGTGCGCGTCAACGATCGCGGGCCGTTCCATGGCGGCCGCATGATGGATCTCTCGCAGACCACCGCCGATGCGCTCGCCTTCCGCCATCTCGGCACGGCGCGGATCAAGATGGAATATCTCGGCCAGGCCTCGCTCGCCGGCTCCGACGACAAGCTGCTTCTTGCTACCCTGCGGACCGACGGATCGCCGGCGCCGATCCCCGGCACGAGCGCCCGGACCATGGTCGCGAGCGCAGAGCCCGTCGCCACCTCGCGCACGCGCAGCGCCGATGTCGACGCGCAGCCGGCCGTCGAGCCAGAACCCGCGCCGCTGGTCACGCCGCCTATCGTGCAGGCCTATGCGCCGCAGCAGCCGCGCGTAATCACGTCGTCGACCCCGGTCGTCGCGACCTTGGCGTCAGCCGCCTCGACGCCGGTCGAAGTGACGTCTGTGCGCGCTGCGCCTCTCCCGCCAAACCGACCGTTCGATCTCGACACCATTGCCAACGCGGCCAAGCCCGTTGCGGTTCCCGCGACGCTGCGGACCACCTTGCCGCCGATGCGTGCCAGCCTGTTCGCCGCGCCGGAGAAAGGCGCGGGCGAGCGCCTTGCCAAGACCCATCCGCTCAACAAGCTCGCGCCGCAGACCCTGCAGCCGCTCGCGCGGAACTGATCTCTGGCTTGACCTGATGGCGGGCGCTCTGCTTCACATCGAGGCATGAGCGCCTTTCGCCGTTTGTCAGGGACTGCCGCGCCGCCGCAGGCGGTTCGTCGGCTGGCGGCCGGTCTCCTTCTTCTCCTCGGGTTGGTCTTCTGCGGCTCTGCGGCCTTCGCCCAGAGCTTCCAGTCGCAGGCGCCCTTTGCCGTGCTGCTCGATTCAGATACCGGGGCGGTGCTTTACGAGAAGGCGGCCGACGAGTTGATGGTGCCGGCGAGCATGGCCAAGCTCGCGACGGTGCTCGTCGCCTTCCAGGACATCAATGCCGGCCGGCTCTCGCTCGACAGCGAGATCGGCATTTCCGAGAATGCCTGGCGCAAGGGCGGCGCGCCCTCAGGCGGCTCGGCGATGTTCGCGATCATCAACAGCCGGATCAAGCTCGTCGACATCCTGCACGGCATCATCGTCCAGTCCGGCAACGACGCCTCGATCGCGCTGGCCGAGGCCATCGCCGGCGACGAGCCGACCTTCGGGCGGATCATGACCGAGCGGGTGAGGGGGCTCGGCCTGACGAAATCCGTCTTCCGCAACGCGACCGGCATGCCCGACCCGCAGCAGCGGGTGACGGCGCGCGAGCTCGCCCTGCTCGCCGACCACATCATCAAGACCTATCCCGAGCTCTACAAGATCTTCGGCCAGCGCGAATTCACCTGGAACAAGATCCGCCAGCAGAACCGCAACCCGCTGCTGACGATGGATATCGGCGCCGATGGTCTCAAGACCGGCAATATCGACGAGTCGGGCTTCGGGCTCGTGGGCTCCGCCGTGCAGAACGGCCAGCGGCTGATCGTGGTGGTGAACGGCCTGAAGACCGGGCGCGACCGGGCCGCGGAAGCCCGCAAGCTGCTCGAGTGGGGTTTTCGCGCCTTCGAGCGCCGTCAGCTCTTCGCCGCCGGCGAGACGGTGGGCGAGGCCAGCGTCTATGGCGGCGAGAAGGGCCGCGTCGCGCTCCGGAGCAAGAGCGCGGTCAGCCTGTTGCTGCCGCGCGGCGGCACCGAGCGGCTGGCGGCGCGGATCATCTACCGCGGCCCGCTCGCGGTGCCCGTCCAGGAGGGCACGGAGGTGGCGCGGCTCGTGGTGACGCGCGGCGACATCAAGACGCTGGACATTCCGCTCTACGCGGCCGAGAGCGTGCAGGCGGGCACCTTGCAGAGCCGGGCGCTGGATGCGCTGTTCGAAGCCACGACAGGCTGGGTTCGCAAGGCGCTGAGCCGGAGCTGAGCAGGTCGGGTGAGCAAGGGACGTTTCATCACGCTCGAAGGCGGGGAGGGCGCCGGCAAGTCGACGCTGGCGCGCGCGCTGAGCGAACGCCTCGACGCCGCCGGCCTCACTGCGCGGACGACGCGCGAGCCCGGCGGCTCGCCCAAGGCCGAGGCGATCCGCGAGATGATCCTGGCCGGGCAGGCGCGGGATTACGGCCCCTTCGCCGAGGCGCTGATGTTCTCGGCTGCCCGGATCGACCATATCGACAGCCTGATCCGCCCGGCGCTCATGCGCGGCGAGTGGGTGATCTGCGACCGCTTCATCGATTCGACGCGGGTCTATCAAGGCGTGCTCGGCAAGCTCGACAAGGTTGTGCTGGCCGAGCTGGAAACCGTGACGATCTCCGGCCTGATGCCGGAATTGACGCTGATCCTCGATCTCGATCCCGAGATCGGCCTTGCTCGCGCCGCCAAACGCCGCCGGCCGGGCGAGGCGGTCGACCGTTTCGAGGGCGAGACGCTGGCCTTCCATCGCAATCTGCGCCAAGCCTATCTGGATATCGCGAGCGACGAACCGCAGCGCTGCGCCGTGCTCGATGCGACGCTGCCTCCCGAGGCGCTCGCCGAAGCCGCGTGGCATATCCTGCGCGAGCGCCTGCCCCTAGATCATCGCGCGTCCTATCGGACGCTATAACGATGATCTATCACATTGTTATCGCATCGGATTTGTCCGAAAAGTGGATTCCACTTTTCGGTCCGATGCTATAGACCCGGACACCTGATGCTAGCGACCAGCGACGAACCCGACCGGCTGCCGAATGCGCCGCATCCGCGCGAGACGCTGGCGCTCGTCGGCCATGCCGAGCGCGAACGGACTTTCCTCGACGCTCTGCGCTCGGGCCGCATGCACCATGCCTGGCTGCTCGGCGGGCCTGAGGGCATCGGCAAGGCAAGCTTCGCCTATCGCGCCGCGCGCTTCCTGCTCGCCGCGGGCGATCCGCAGACGAGGGCGGCTCGCTGCACCGAACTCGCAATGCCCGAGAACGATCCGGCGACGCGGCGGGTGATGGCGCAGTCCCATCCCGACCTGCATGTGCTGCGCCGCATCCCGAAGCCGGACGGCAAGAGCTACACGAGCAACATCCCGGTCGATTCGATCCGGCGCGTGATCGACCGCTTCGGATCGAGCGCGGCGGAGGGTGGCTGGCGTGTCTGCATCGTAGACTCGGCCGAGGACATGGAGCGTTCGGCCGCCAACGCCCTGCTCAAACTGCTGGAGGAGCCGCCGCCGCGGGCGCTGTTCCTGATCGTCGCGCATGCGCCGGGGCGGATGCTGCCGACGATCCGCTCGCGCTGCCGATTGCTGACCTTCGATCCGCTGGCCGAGGCCGATGTCACGGAGGCCGGCCGGTTGGCGCTGGAGCGCATGGAAATGCCCTTCGACGCCTCGGCTTTACGGCGTGCCGCAAGCCTGTCCGAGGGTTCGGTGCGTCGCGCGCTGACCTATGTCGATCCCGAGACGCTGGCGCTGGTCGAGGCGGTAAGGGCGCGGCTCGATGCCCTCCCGCAGATCGACCTCGCCGCCCTGATGGCGCTGGCCGAGGATGTCGCCGGCAAGGCGGGTGAGCGCGATTTCGCAGTGATGATCGAGACCGTCCAGGGCTGGATCTCCGACCATCTCCACGCGCATGCTGCGGCGCAACCGGCGCGCCTTGCACCGCTGGCGGAGGTATGGGAAAAGCTTGGACAGCAGGCGCGCGAGGTCGAAACCTATAATCTCGACCGCCGCCCGCTGGTGATGACCCTGTTTCATGATCTGTCGTCTGCGGTGTCCCGCTCGCGCGCAGCGTGAAGCGAAGCTTTCGGACAGACGATGGCCACGGCCCCGAAATTCTATCTGACGACCGCGATCCACTACACCAACGGGCCGCCGCATATCGGCCACGCCTATGAGATGGTGGCGTCGGACGCGATCGCGCGCTTCAAGCGGCTCGACGGCTACGACGTCTTCGCCATGACCGGCACCGACGAGCACGGCCAGAAGGTGCAGCGAACGGCGGCGCAGAATAGCCTCTCGCCGAAGGATTTCGTCGACAAGATCGCGGCCCGCTTCGCGGAGATGGAGCAGACCCTCGGCTGTTCATTCGACCGCTTCATCCGCACCACCGATGCCGACCACCTGCCCTCGACCCAGGAACTCTGGCGGCGGATGGAGGCCAATGGCGACATCTATCTCGCCAAGTATTCCGGCTGGTACTCGGTGCGCGACGAGGCCTTCTACGGCGAGGAGGAGACCACCCTCCAGCCCGATGGCACGCGCCTGGGCGGGCAGGGCACCCCGGTCGAATGGGTCGAGGAGGAGAGCTATTTCTTCCGCCTCAAATCCTATCAGGACCGGCTGCTCAAGCTCTACGAGGATGTGCCGGACTTCATCTCGCCGGAGACGCGCAAGAACGAGGTCGTCTCCTTCGTGAAGGGCGGGCTCGAGGACCTATCGATCAGCCGCACGACCTTCGACTGGGGCCTGCCCGTGCCGGGCGACCCGAAGCACGTCATGTATGTCTGGGTCGACGCGCTCAACAACTATGTCACCGGAACGGGCTTCCCCGATCCGGAAAGCCCGCGCGCGCATTACTGGCCGGCCGATGTCCATATCATTGGCAAGGACATCGTGCGCTTCCACGCGGTCTACTGGCCGGCCTTCCTGATGTCGGCAGGGCTGCCGCTGCCGAAGCGCGTCTTCGGCCACGGTTTCCTGCTGAACAAGGGCGCCAAGATGTCGAAATCGGTCGGCAATGTCGTCGATCCCTTCGACCTCGCCGCGCTCTATGGCGTCGACCAGTTGCGCTATTTCTTCCTGCGCGAGGTTTCGTTCGGCCAGGACGGCAATTACAGCCACGACGCCATCGTCGGGCGCATCAATGCCGACCTCGCCAATGATCTCGGCAATCTGGCGCAGCGCTCGCTGTCGATGATCGCCAAGAACTGCGAGGGCAGGGTGCCGCCCCGCGGGACGTTGAACGAAGCCGACGAGGCCATGCTCGCCATGGCCGACGCGGCGCTCGCGAAGGCGCGCGAGGCGATGAAGGACTTCGCCCTTCACACCGTGCTGGCCGATCTCTGGGCGCTCATCGCCGAGGCCAACCGCTATTTCGCCAATAACGAGCCCTGGCGCCTGACCAAGACCGATCCCGCCCGCCGTGACACCATCCTGTATGTCACGATCGAGGTGCTGCGCGAGGTCGCGATCCTGGTGCAGCCGGTGATGCCGGTGGCAGCGGGCAAGCTGCTCGATCTGCTGGCCGTCGCTCAGGAAGACCGCAGCTTCGCGGCGCTCGGCGCGGGGCATCGTCTCGTCAGCGGCACTGCTTTGCCGGCGCCGAGCGCGATCTTCCCGCGCTATGTCGAGCCCGAGGACGGTCAGGCGGCGTGATGGTCATCGATACGCATTGCCATCTCGACTTCCCGGATTTCGCCGAGGAACTGCCGGCCTATGTCGCGCGGGCCGAGGAAGCCGGGGTCAGCCGGATGGTGACGATCTCGACGCGGGTCGCGCGCTACGCCGACTATGCCGCGCTGGCGGAGCGTTTTCCGTCGGTGTGGTTCTCGGTCGGCACGCATCCGCACAACGCCCATGAGGAGCTCGACGTCACGGCCGAGCGCCTCGTGGAGCTGTCGCGTCATCCGCGCTGCGTCGCCATCGGCGAAGCCGGGCTCGACTACCACTACGATTCGAGCCCGCGCGCTGCCCAGGCTCAAGGATTGCGCACGCATATCGCCGCGGCGCGGATCACGCAGTTGCCGCTCGTCATCCATTCGCGCGAAGCGGATGACGACATGATCGCGATCCTGCGGGAGGAAATGGGGAAGGGCGCCTTCCCTGCCATCCTGCACTGCTTCACCGCCGGCGAAGCGCTGGCCATGACCGGCGTCGAGCTCGGGCTCTACGTCTCGTTCTCGGGCATCCTGACCTTCAAGACCTCCGAGAACCTGCGCCGGATCGCCCGGATGGTCCCGCGCGAGCGCCTGCTGGTCGAGACGGATGCGCCTTACCTTGCGCCCGTACCGTTCAGGGGCAAGCGCAACCAGCCGGCCTATGTGGTTGAGACAGCGAAGGTTCTCGGCGAGACGATCGGCGTGTCCTTCGACGAGATCGCGGAGATCACGACGGAAAACGCGCGACGCTGCTACTGGAAGATGGACCACGCCGTGCCGGTCGCGCAGGTGGCCTGACGCCGTGCCATGACGCTTACCGTCACCATCCTCGGCTGCGGATCATCCGGCGGCGTGCCGCGGCCGGGCTCCGGCTGGGGCGCCTGCGATCCGAATGAGCCGAAGAACCGGCGCCGACGCTGCTCGATCCTGGTCGAGCGCATGGGGCCAGACGGCCTGACGCGGGTCCTGGTCGACACCTCGCCGGACCTGCGCGAGCAGCTTCTCTCGGCCGAGGTCCCGGCACTCGACGGCGTCCTGCTGACGCATGACCATGCCGACCATACCCATGGCATCGACGACCTGCGCGCGCTCGTCCTGCATATGCAGCGGCGCATCCGTATCTACGCCGACAAGCCGACCGAGGCCTCGCTGCGCTCGCGCTTCGGCTACCTCTTCGAGACGCCGTCCGGCAGCTACTATCCGCCGATCCTCGATCTCGACCAGATCACGGCCGGTCGGCCGCAGACGGTCGATGGCGCCGGCGGGCCGATCACGGCGTTGCCGTTCCGGGTCGAGCACGGCCCGAACTACGAGGCGCTCGGCTTCCGCTTCGGCGATCTCGGTTATCTGCCGGATGTCAGCCTGATCCCGCCGGCTGCCATGGAAGCCATGGTCGATCTCGACGTGCTGATCCTCGACTGCCTGCGCGAGACGCCGCATGTCAGCCATTTCCATCTGGCGCAGTCGCTGGAAGCGATCGCGCATCTGAAGCCGCGCCGCGCGATCCTGACCAATCTCCATGTTGATCTGGATTATGTCAGCCTGAGCAGGCGCTTGGCCGGTATCGCGGATGTGGCGTTCGACGGGATGACGATCTTGGTCCCAGCCTGAAACGTCAGCACTCCAGGCAAGCGGCGTATCAGAATAAGTTCCATAATATACCTTATGCGAACCAAGGCTGGAAGGATTTCAGCCCTCTTCCTTCGTGCTCGACCGGCATCAGGATCGGCAGCCGATGGGACCGGGCTACCGTCCTGCTTGTTCGCTCCGCTGACCTACTGGCCGGCGCGCCCTTTCAGGCTCAAGGCCTGTTCGGGTCGAAATGCTTGGTCAGCTTGTGGCCGTAGCCGCCATAGTCGCGCTGGAGCGAATCCGAGCCGGCGGCGAAGGCCGTGACCTGCTGCGGAAAACGTGTCTCGAACATGAAGGCTAGCGTGCCCTCTAGCTTGTGCGGCTTCAATTCGACATTGCTCGCCTTCTCGAAGGCATCCATGTCCGGGCCATGCGGCAGCATGCTGTTGTGCAGCGAGATGCCGCCGGGCACGAAGCCGCCGCCGGTCTTGGCGTCGTAGACGCCATAAACCAGCCCCATGAACTCGCTCATCACGTTCATATGGTACCAGGGCGGCCGGAAGGTGTTTTCGGCCACCAGCCAGCGATCCGAGAAGATGACGAAGTCGATATTGGCGGTTCCGGGCGTCTCCGAGGGCGAGGTCAGTACCGTGAATATCGATGGGTCGGCATGGTCGTAGAGGACCGGGCCGACCGGCGAAAAGCGCCTGAGATCATACTTGTACGGGGCGTAGTTGCCATGCCAGGCGACGACGTCGAGCGGCGAATGCGCGATATCGGCCGCCCAGAGATTGCCACCCCACTTCACATACATTCTTGAAGGTGCATCACGGTCCTCGAAGGCCGCGACCGGCGTCAGGAAGTCGCGCGGATTGGCAAGGCAGTTGGCGCCGATCGGCCCGCGCTCGGGCAAGGTGAAGGCGCCGCCATAGTTCTCGCAGATATAGCCGCGCGCCGGCCCGTCCCTGAGCTCGACGCGGATCTTCACGCCACGCGGGATCACGGCGATCTCGCCGGGCTCGATGTCGATGATGCCGAACTCAGTCCAGAGCCGTAAGGCGCCCTGCTGCGGCACGAACAGCATCTCGCCATCGGCATTGTAGAAATATTCGTCCACCATCGAGCGCGTGATCAGGTAGACATGCGCGCCCATGCCGCCCTGGCTGCCGGCATCGCCGGCGGTGGTCATGCTGCGGATGCCCTCGACGAAGGAGATCGGCTCCGACGGGATCGGGATCGGGCTCCAGCGCAAGGGCGCGATCGGCATGTCGACCTCGCGGGCCGGTGCGGTCCGCCAGAACCCGGCATCGACCTTCCGGAATTCGTTCCAATGCGCCACGGTCGGGCGGATGCGGTAGAGCCAGGAGCGCTCGTTGGTGGTGCGCGGCGCGGTGAAGGGCGAGCCGGAGAGCTGTTCGGCATAGAGGCCATAGGCGCATTTCTGCGGCGAGTTGCGCCCGAGCGGCAGGGCGCCCGGCAGCGCCTCGGTCTCGAAGCCGTTGCCGAAGCCGGACATGTAGCCCGTCGCGATGGCGCTTGCGGCCTTGGCGGCACCGGCATTGGCTGTACCAGCATGGGCCGGGTTCTGAACGTTCATGGTGGCGCCCTCTCCTCGCGACGGCCTTGGGCCGGCGGCATGCCCTGTACGGGCCATTCATTCGAGATGGTTGCTTTGGTAACTGTCGATTTTGTAACTAACAAGGCATGTCGAAACTCGCGCTCGAACTCTTTCTGCCCTATCGCCTGAACCGCCTGAGTTCGGCGGTCTCGCAGCAATTCCGGGCGGTCTACGGGCCGCATCACGACCTGACGGTGCCGGAATGGCGGGTGCTGGCCACCCTCGCCCAGTTCGGCACGATGACGGCCAAGGCCATCGGCAAGCATTCCTCGATGCACAAGACCAAGGTCAGCCGGGCCGTGCGGGCGCTGGAGGAGCGGCGCTGGCTTGTCCGGCGGGAGAGCGAGCAGGATCGGCGCGAGGAAAGCCTGTCGCTGACGGCGCCCGGCCTGCAGGCCTATGGCGAGATCGTGCCCCGCGCACTGGCTTTCGAGGCTTCCATCCTCTCCGCGCTCGGCCCCCATGCCGAACCCTTGCTCGAAGCGCTCGCGCTGATGGAGGAACGCTTTCCGGTCGATTAGCGCCTCAGCGTCCCACGCGCTGGGGACAGAGGCGAGGTACCGCTTCCGCCTAGGTTCTCAGCCGAACTGACCGAGTCAGAACGGATTGGATGAGCCTATGCAGGGCAGCACTCTCGACGCGCGGGCGGAAAGCCCGATCCGCGGCCCCTCCTCCGCAGCCGCGCTCGATGCCAGCCATGATCCGGCCCTGCGCAGTTGGGTCGAGTCGGCGCGGGACCACGCGGAATTCCCGATCCAGAACCTGCCCTTTGGCGTGTTCTTGCCGGGCGGCGAACCTGCGCGTGGCGGTTTGGCGATCGGTGACGAAATCCTCGATCTGGCTGCGCTCGCGGCGTCCGGCCTTTGCGCTGACATCGCGGAGACCGTCACGGCCGCAGCCGCGCCGAGCCTCAACGGTTTCCTTGGCTTGGGAACGTCGGCGCGGAAGCGCCTGCGAGCGCGGCTCTCGGCCCTGCTGGCGGAAGGCTCGCCTGCGCAGACCATGCTGAAGCCGATGCTGCATCCGGCGCGGAACTGCACGCTCGGCTTGCCCGCCCGGATCGGCGATTACACGGATTTCTATGCCGGCATCCAGCACGCCATGAATATCGGCTCGCTGTTGCGGCCGGACAATCCGCTCTTACCGAACTACAAGCACATCCCGATCGGCTATAACGGCCGTGCCTCTTCGGTCCGGCCATCCGGCGAGCCCTTCCTACGCCCCAACGGCCAGCGCAAGCGGCCGGACGAGGCGGTGCCCAGCTTCGGCCCCTGCCGCAATCTCGACTACGAGCTGGAACTGGGTATCTGGATCGGCCCCGGCAATGCGCAGGGTTCGCCGGTATCGATCGACGAGGCCGATGACCGGATCGCCGGCTTCTGCGTGCTTAACGACTGGTCGGCACGCGATATCCAGGCCTGGGAATACCAGCCGCTCGGGCCCTTCCTCGCCAAGGGCTTTGCCACGACGATCTCGCCCTGGATCGTGACGCCAGAGGCGCTGGCGCCCTTCCGGAGGGCTCAGGCGCCGCGTCCAGAGGGCGATCCGGAGGCCCTGCCCTATCTGAGCCCTGCCGAAGCAGACGTGCCGCATGGGCTCGACGTCACGCTGGAAGTCTTCATCGAGACCGCAGCGATGCGCGCGAACGGTCTGGCGCTGCACCGGCTCTCGCTCGGAAGCACGCGCGACCTTTACTGGACCCCGGCCCAGTTCGTCGCGCATCACAGCTCGAACGGCTGCAATCTCGAACCCGGCGATCTCTTCGGCTCCGGCACAATCTCCGGGCGCGATCCAGGATCCTTCGGCAGCCTGATGGAGATCACGCGCGGTGGTCGCGAGCCGATCACGCTACCCAATGGCGAAAGCCGAACCTATCTCGTCGACGGCGACGCGATCGTCATGAAAGCCAGCGCCAGGCGCAAGGGTTTTGCCTCGATCGGTTTCGGCGAATGCCGCGCCGAGGTGCTGCGGGCGCGCGGCTGAAGTCGCGTCTGCTGTCCCCTGCTCTGGTGACAGCGGACGCGCTATGGCTTCGGCATCATCGGGTTGTCGCTGCCTTCGGGGATCGCATGCAGAAGCGCTTCACACTTGCTGCTTCGGACCAGCCGCCGGGAGACGCCGAGAAGGGCGCGCTTGGACGGCGTCGCTCCGGCGACGCCTATGAAACCCTGCGCAACGCCATCCTCTCCGGCGAGATGCGTCCCAACGAGCCACTGATCGAGGCCGATATCGCCGCCGCCCTTGCCGTCAGCCGCACGCCGGTGCGCGAGGCCTTGCAGCGGCTCGCCGTCGAGCAATTGATCGTGCCGCGCCGGCGAGGCTGGGCCGTGCGCGAGATCACCGCCGTCGAGGCCAGCGAGAATTCCGAGGTCCGTGCCGCGCTGGAGGGCTATGCCGCCCGGCTCGCCGCCGAGCGAGCGACCGATGACGAGATAGCGGCGGTCGCGGCGGTACATGCGCGCCGCATCGCCAGCGATCCTGCCGACGACAAGGTCCGTGTCGAGACCAATCGCGAGTTCCACGGCATCATCGTCGCCGCTGCCCGCAACGAGAAGCTGCGCGACGCGATCCTGCGCTCGGGCCGGTTCTACTTCAACGGCTCGGTGGCGCGGATGACCTCGCCGGCCGAGTTTCGCCTCAGCAACGAGGATCACGAGATCATCCTGCAGGCCTTGCGGGCGCGCGACGGCGACCGGGCCGAGCAGGCGATGCGCAAACACATCATGCGGACCTTCCATATCTTCCGCGAACTCTCCTACCCCGCGCATGACGCGCCCTCGCTGGCGCCGCTGCATGGCTCGAAGGGCTAGAGCCGCGATGTCCCACGCCGCTGTGACAGATGCCCGCTACCGGCCCGCTAAGATCCCCGCAGGATCGGGCCGCCATGAGCCGACGACCTCAACGACAAGACAAACCGACGACCAGGGAGAGAGACGATGAGCGTGAACAAGACCGCAGCCGGCCTGACGCTGGCCGCCAGCCTGCTGATCGGGGTCGCCGCCGGCGCGCAGGAGCCCGGCATCACCGACAAGGCGATCAAGATCGGTATCTTCGGCCCGCTGTCCGGCCCGAACATGGCCTATGGCTTCGACGTCGTGAACGCGGCCAAGATGTACTACGACAAGATCAACAAGGAAGGCGGCATCCACGGCCGCAAGATCGAGTATGTCGTCGAGGACGACCGCTGCAACGCCAATGACTTGGTTGCCGCGGTGAAGAAGCTGGTCGAGCAGGAAAACGTGTTCATGCTCAATGGCGGCTCGTGCTCGGCCGCAGTCGTCGCCGCCAAGGACTATGTCGTCCGCAACAAGGTGCCCTACCTGATGCTGAACGCATCGGGCGACGGCGCGCTGTTCCCGCCGACCGACTACATCTTCGGAGCCTATTCGATCTCGCAATATGCGGTCGGCGGCGCGATGGTGGAATTCGCCGCCAAGCAGTTCGGCGCCAAGAACGTCGCCTATATCAACCACGACGACGCCTATGGCGCCTGGAACCTCGAAGGCTCGAAGAAGGACGCCGAGGTTAACGGCGTGAAGCTCTCGGTCGAGTCGATCAATCCCGGCATCAACGACGTCACCGCGCCGTTCCTGAAGGTGCGCGCCGCCAATCCGGACGCGATCCTGCTGGTCACCTATGCCCGCCCGGCGGCGCTACTGATCAAGAAGGCGGCAGAGATGGGCTTCAACAAGCCGATCATCCTCTCGGTCACCGGCACGGCCAGCCTCAACCAGCTCGCCGAGAATGTCGGCAAGGATGCGCTGAAGAACTTCTACACCCAGGAGGTGATGATCGACTCCCCCGGCGGCGCCAAGCTCAAGCCGATCTACGACATGTACAAGGCGGCCTATCCGGATCTGGCGGCCAAGCCCGACCATCCGCAGACCTACATGCCCTATGGCATTCCCCCGGCGATGTCGCTGGTCAAGGCGCTGCAGGATGCCGGCCCGAACCCGACCCGTGAGAAGGTGCTCGCCGCGCTGAAGACGCAGGATTTCGACTCGGGCGTCATGGCCGGCCGCATGCAGTTCGGCCCGGAGCAGCGCGCCGCGAACCGCTCCACGATCTTCATCAAATATGACGGCACGACGATGGCTCCGCTGCCAGGCGTCTTCACCAGCCGCTGGACCTACCAGGCGAAGTGATCGCCTCAGGCGGGCCGCTCGGCCTGCCCCGTGAGACCGGGCGGCGGCCTTTGCGCCGCCGCCCTTCCCTGACCTGAGCATCGGGCCGGATATGGACCTGCAACTCGCGCTGATCTTCCTGCAGCAAGGCATCGCCTCGGGCCTCGTCTCGGGCAGCGTCTATGCGCTGCTGGCGCTCGCCATCGTGGTGATCTTCAAGACCTCGGACGTGCCGAACTTCGCCCAGGGCGAGGTCTTCATGGCAGCGGGCTATGTCGCGCTCTACCTCTTCGTCTTCCAGAAGATGCCGATCTGGGTCGTGCTGCCGGCGACGCTGGTCGTCGCCTTCCTCGCCATGGCGCTGTTCCGCCGCTTCGTGCTCGATCAGGTGGCGAAATCGGCCAAGGACCTCGTCTATTTGGTCATCGCGACGCTCGGCCTGTCCTATGTGCTGAAGGGCCTCGTGCGCCGCACCGGCTTCGGCGACACGCCGCGTTCCTTCCCGGCGCTGGTGCCGACCGATTCCATCATGATCGGCCAGGCCTCGGTGACGATGCTCGACCTCGCGATCTTCGGCACCGCCGTCACGGTGATGGCCGCCTTCTTCTGGATGTTCAACTACACGAAGACCGGCCGGGCCATGCGCGCCGTCGGTATGAACCCGAAGGCCGCCCAGCTCGTCGGCGTCGACCTGCGCCGTTGCCATATGCTGATCTGGGGCCTCTCGGGCGTGATCTCCGCCATCGCGGCACTGCTGATCTCGCCGAAGATCCTGATGACCGCTGATATGGGCTCAATCGTGATGCTCGCCTTCGCGGCGGCGATCGTCGGCGGCTTCTCCAGCCTGCCCGGCGCCGTGGTCGGCGGTTTCGTCATCGGCATCGTCGAGAACATGGTCGGGCTGTTCATCTCCTCGCGCGCCATCGTGCTCGCCCCCTTCCTCGCCATCCTGATCGTGCTCGTCTTGCGTCCGCAGGGCCTGTTCGGCGGGAAGCTGACGATCAAGAAGGTCTGAAGCCCGTGTCGTCGCCTCCTGTCGCATCTTCGGCGCCAACAAGGCGCGCCCTTTCCGGCCCGGCCCTGATCGGGCTTGTCGCGGCCGTGATCGTCGCCGTCGCCCTGCCCGTCTTCACCTCGGGCTATGTCGTCTACATCGCCAATCTGCTGCTGGTCTTCGTGGTGCTTTGCCTTGGCCTGCACATCGTCATCGGCGAGACCGGCCAGTTCTCGATGGCCCATGCCGCCTTCTACGGCATCGGTATCTATGCGAGCGCGCTCGCCAATCGCGCGGTCGACCTGCCCTACCCCGTCGCGATGCTGTTCGGCGCAATCGTCGCCGGCGCGGTCGGCCTGTTCATCGGGGTCTTGGCACTCAGGATGCGGGACATCTATCTCGCACTCGCCACCTTCGCCTTCGGTGAGGCCATGCAATGGGTCTTCGCCAACTGGGACAGCGTCACCAACGGCCCCAACGGCCTGCGCATCAGCCCGGCCCGCTTCGGCCCGATCGAGATCCTCAGCGACAAGCAAGCCTATCCCTTCGTGCTGTTCTTCTGCCTCGTGATTATCGGGCTCACGGTCGCGATCTCGCGCTCGCGGCTCGGCCGTTCCTTCCGGGCGGTGCGGGAGTCGGAGGTCGCAGCGATGGCGATGGGCATCGACGTGCGCCGCGCCCGCATCGTTTCCTTCGGGCTCTCGGCCGCGATCGCGGGCTTCGCCGGCGGCATGTTCGGCCTGTTCCAGACCTTCATCCATCCGGACAGCCTCGGCTTCCAGACCACAATCCTTGTGCTCACCATGGTCGTGGTCGGCGGGCTCGGCTCGATCGCAGGCGCCATCGGCGGGGCGATCGTCTTCGGGCTGATCTCCGAGGTGCTGCGCCAGGCGCCACAATACCAGGAGATCATCTACGGCGCGATTTTGATCCTGTTCATGATGTATGCGCCGCGCGGCCTCTTCGCCTTCATCGGCGACCGTATCCGGGAGGCGCGTCATGGCCGCTGAGAGCGCCACCCCCTTCCTGAATGTCGAGGGGCTGACCATCCGCTTTGGCGGCCTCACCGCGGTCGGCGGGCTCGACATGGCTGTCGCCAAGGGCTCGATCCATGCGCTGATCGGCCCGAACGGCGCCGGCAAGTCGACGACCTTCAACTGCATCTCGCGCTTCTACACGCCAAGCGCCGGGCGCATCACCTATGACGGGCGCGACATCACCCGCATGCCGGCCCGCGAGATGGCGGGGCTCGGCATCGCCCGCAGTTTCCAGAACCTCGAACTCTTCGGCGAGCTCACCGTCTTCGAGAACGTGCTGATCGGCGCGCATGTCCATGCAGGCCGTTCCTGGCGCGACGCGATCAGCGCCCGCCCGCGCGGCATCGTCGAGCATGTCGATGAGTTGCTGGAGCGCACGGGCCTGACCTCCCACGCGCAGACCAAGGCGCGCAATCTCGATTTCGGCCACCAGAAGATGGTCGAGATCGCCCGCGCGCTTGCCATCCGCCCCAAGCTCCTGCTGCTCGACGAGCCGGCAGCCGGACTGCGCAATCGCGAGATCGCGGCGCTCGACCGTCTGCTCTGCGAATTGCGCGAGCGTGACGGCCTGACGATCCTGCTGGTCGAGCATGTCATGCAGTTGGTCATGTCGATCTCGGACAAGATCACGGTGCTGAGCTTCGGCACCAAGATCGCCGAGGGCACGGCTGCGGAAGTCCGCGCTCATCCTGCCGTGATCGAAGCCTATCTCGGCCGCGAGGCAGCCCAGGAGTCCGCTCATGGCTGATCTCCTCGAAATCGACGGCATCTCCGCCGCCTATGGCCGCATACAGGCGCTGTCAGAGGTCTCGCTCAAGGTGCCGGAGGGGGCGATCGTCGCCCTGCTCGGCTCGAACGGCGCCGGCAAGAGCACGACGCTGAACACCGTCTCACGGCTCGTGCCGGTGACGAAGGGGCGCATCCGCTTCGCCGGCGAGGAGATCCAGTCCTGGTCCTCGCACAAGATCGTCTCCGCTGGCGTGCTGCAGGTGCCGGAGGGGCGTGAGGTCTTCCGGGACATGAGCGTGCGCGAGAACCTCGACATGGGCGCCTATCGCCGCAGCGACGCCGCCGGCATCAAGCGCGATCTCGATCGGGTCTTCGAATACTTCCCCAAGCTCAAGGAACGGCTCCAGCAGAAGGCAGGCACGCTCTCTGGAGGCGAGCAGCAGATGCTGCTGATCGGCCGGGCTTTGATGGCAGGTCCGCGCCTGCTCCTGCTTGACGAACCCTCGCTCGGCCTCTCGCCGGTGCTGGTGCAGCAGATCTTCGCGATCATCGAGCGGCTCAACAAGGACGGCCTGACCATCCTCCTGGTCGAGCAGAACGCGGCGATCGCGCTGGGCTGCTCGACTTATGCCTACATCCTCGAGAACGGCGAAATGGCCCTCGAGGGCGCATCCGCAAAACTGCGGCAGGACGACAGCGTCCGCCGCACCTATCTCGGCGGCTGAGCCGGGACGCAACGATACAGGAACCGGCACATGGCTACGCCGCAGGACAAACCCATCGCCCTCGTCACGGGCGGCGCTCGCGGGATCGGCCGGGCCATCGTCGAGCGCCTCTGCGCCGACGGCTTTGCGGTCGGCATCCTCGATCGCGAGGCCGAGATCGCAAGTACACTGGTGAGGGAGCTGACGGCGCAAGGCCACAGCGTCTTCTTCGAGGCGGTCGATCTCGCCGATCACGCCGGCCTCTCCGCGCTGGCGGAGCGGCTGCCGGTGGCGCGGGCGCTCATCAACAATGCCGGCATCTTCGAGAACAAGCCGTTCTTCGATCTCGCGGCAAACGATTTCGGCCGGATGATGGATGTCAACGTCACTGCCCTCTTCCTCCTCTCGCAGGCGGTGGCGCGGCGGATGGAGAAGGGCGGGCGCATCGTCAACATCGCCTCGCGCACGTTTCTGGGCGCCCGCAATCACGCCCATTACGTCGCTTCGAAAGCAGCTGTCGTCGGCCTGACCCGGGCGATGGCGATGGAGCTTCTGCCGCGCGGCATCGCCGTCAACGCGGTGGCGCCCGGCGGGGTCGCGACCGAGATGGTGGCGAAGCAATCGGAGGAAGCGCGCGCCGCCCTGCTCGCCCAGCAGCCGACCGGGGCGCTGGCGGCGCCGGAGGACATCGCCAACGCGGTCGCCTTCCTCGCCTCACCGCGCACCAATTTCATCTACGGCCAGGTCCTGCTCGTCGACGGCGGCAAGTCGCTCGGCGGCGGCATGGGCGGCTGAGGATATGGCGATGAGCGAGAGCTTCGACGAAATCCGCGACGTCGTCGTGATCGGCTCCGGCGCCGGCGGGATGTCGGCCGCGATCACCGCCGCCAAGGCCGGGCTCGACGTGCTGCTGATCGAGAAGAGCGAATATGTCGGCGGCAGCACCGCCGTCTCGGGCGGCGCCGTGTGGGTGCCGGAAAATCCGCATGCCGCCAAGGCCGGCCATGCCGATACGCGCGAAGCGGCGATGACCTATCTCGAAGCCGTGCTCGGCAACCGTCTGCGGCCGGATCTGATGCGCGCCTTCCTCGACAACGGGCCGGAGATGGTCCGCTTCTTCGAGCGCGAGACGGCACTGAAATTCGAGGCGCGCGCCTATTCGCCGGACTACCAGCCGGAACAGCCCGGCGCCTCCAAGGGCGGCCGCACGATCGACCCCGCGCCGTATGACGGCAATGAACTCGGCGCCGATTTCGCCTTGCTGCGCCCGCCGCTGAAGGAATTCACCGTGCTCGGCGGCATGATGGTCAATCGCAAGGATATCGACGCGCTGGTCGGCCGCTTCCGCAGCCTCGCAAATTTCAGGCACAGCGCGAAGCTCCTGATCCAGTACGGCCTCGACCGCCTGCGCCATCCGCGCGGCGCGCGGCTTCTGATGGGCAATGCACTGGCCGGACGCCTGCTGAAATCGGCGCGACAGGCGGGTGTCGTCATCCGCACGCAGACACCGGCCGGGGCGCTGATCCTCAAGGACGGCACTGTCGTCGGGGTCACCGTCAAGGGGCCGCAGGGTGAGCGGCGCATCGGAGCGCGGCGCGGCGTGGTGCTGGCAAGCGGCGGTTTCCCGGCCAATGCGGCGATGCGCGGCGAGCACATGCCGCATGCCGAGGTCCACCGCTCGATGGCGCCGAAGACCGATACCGGCGACGGCATCGCTCTCGGCCTCGCGGCGGGCGGCGCCCTGCGCGACGACAATATCGGCGCGGCCTTCTGGACACCGGTCTCGGTGCTAAAAAAGTCCGACGGCAGCGAGGTGCAATTCCCGCATCTGATCCTCGATCGCGCCAAGCCCGGCCTGATCGCGGTCGACGGCAAGGGCCATCGCTTCGTCAACGAGGCGACCTCCTATCACGGCTTCGTCGAGGCGATGCACGCCAGCGGTGCCGTGCCCGCCTTCCTTGTCTGCGACAGTGACTTCCTGCGCAAATACGGTCTCGGCCTCGTCCATCCCGGCCTGAAGACGCCGAAGTCCTTCGTCGAAGCCGGCTATCTATTTGAGGGAGAAAGCGTCGCGGCGCTCGCCGGACGGATCGACGTGCCGGCCGGGGCGCTGGCTGAAGCAGTCGCCGGCATGAACGCTGCGGCGCGCTCGGGCACGGATGCCGCCTTCGGCAAGGGCTCGAGTGAGTACAACCGCTACCTCGGCGACCCCAACCACAAGCCCAATGCCTGCCTCGGGCCGATCGAGACCGCGCCCTTCTATGCCGTGAAGGTCTGGCCCGGCGATATCGGCACCGCGACCGGCCTGACTTGCGATCCCCAGGCGCGCGTCCTTAGCCGCGACGAGCGGCCCGTCGCCGGGCTCTATGCCTGCGGCAACGACATGAACTCGATCATGGCTGGCGCCTATCCGGGCGCCGGCATCACGCTCGGCCCCGCGCTCACCTTCGGCTTCATCGCCGGGCGGGCGCTCGCCGCCGAGACCGACCGCCTGCCGCACTGAGAAAGGCATTCCGATGAAACTCTACCAATCCACCACCTCGCCCTTCGTGCTCAAGGTCCGGATCGCCGCCGCCGAGCTCGGCCTTATCGACCGGATCGAGATGCTCGATGTCTCGCAGGAGTACAAGGCCGGCGGCCCGCTGGCGCGCGAGCAGAACATCATCAAGACCAACCCGCTCGGCCAGGTTCCGACACTGCTGCTCGACGACGGCATGACGATCGCCGACAGCCGCGTCATCTGCGAATATCTCGACGGGCTTGGCGGCGGCTCGCTGTTCCCGGACGAGCCCAAGACGCGCTGGAACGCGCTCAGCGAGCAAAGCTATGGCGACGGGCTGCTCGATGCCGCGCTGGCGGCGCGTTACGAGGGCCTCCTGCGCAGCGAGGAGCAGCGCTGGCAGCGCTGGATCGACGGGCAGCTCGCCAAGGTTCATGCCACGCTCGACCTGATCGAGGGCAAGGCCGCCGGCTTCGGCGAGCGCGTCGATATCGGCACGATCACGTTCTACTGCGCTCTGGCCTATCTCGACCTGCGCTTCGCGGACCTGAACTGGCGCGAGGGCCGGCCGCAGGCCGCTGGCTGGTTCGCCAAGATTGGCGAGCGGCCCGCCTTCGGCGGCCAGAAGCTGGGTTGAGGCCAACGCGAGCGGGAGGCGGCGATGGGCGCAAATCTCGGGCTTGCCGGCCGGACCGTCCTGATCACCGGCGGCGCCTCAGGCATCGGGCGGGAATGTGCGCTGGCTCTGGCGCGTGAGGGGGCGGCCGTTGCCATTGCGGATGCGAACGAGCAAGGCGCTGCCGACACGGTTCGCGAGATCGAGGCGCTCGGCGCCCGTGCGCTCGCGGCCAGCTTCGACGTGCGCAATCCGGCCGCCACCGAGACGGCGGTCGAAGCGATCGAGCGCGATCTCGGCCCGCTCGAAGGGCTGATCACGGCGGCCGGCATCTCCCGCCCTGCCCCGGCGACCGAACTCGCCGCGGAAAGCTGGGAAGCGGTGATCGGCGTCAATCTCTCCGGCACCTTCTATTCGTGCCAGGCAGCGGGCCGGCGCATGGTCGCACGCGGGCGCGGCGCCATCGTCACGATCGGCTCGGTCTCCTCGCTCGGCGGCCAGTCCGGCCGCGCGCATTACTGTGCCTCGAAGGCCGGCGTCGTCGGGCTGACGCGCGACCTTGCGGTCGAATGGGGCTCGCATGGCGTCCGGGTGAACTGCATCGGCCCGAGCGCGACCGATACCCCGATGATCCGCCGCGGCATCCCCGAGAGCTTCGTCTCGGGCGTGATGGAGGATCGCACGCCGCTCGGGCGGCTGGCCCAGCCCTCCGAGGTCGCCTCGGTCTGCCTGTTCCTGCTTTCGGATCTCGCCAGCTACGTCAACGGCGCTTTGATCATGGCCGATGGCGGCGTCTCGGCCGGCTTCTTCACGCGCGGCCATGGCCGCGACTTCTCGTCCAAGGCCCTGCTCGCGCAGGGCGTCTACAGCGAATGAACCGGAGACCGACATGAGCAAGCTCGCCCTCGTCACCGGTGCCGGCCGCGGCATCGGCGCGGCCATCGCCCATAAGCTCGCGGCCGATGGCTGGCGCGTCGCCGTCTGCGACCTGACGCAAGAGCCGGCGGCGGTGGTCGCGGGCGCCCTGCCCGGCTCCGGCCATAGCGGCTGGGCGGTCGATGTCTCTAACGAGGCTTCCGTCGAGGCGCTGTTCGATGCGGTCGAGGCGGCGCATGGGCCGGTGACCGGGCTGGTCTGCAATGCCGGCGTGCTGCTGATGGCGGCCGATGGCGAGCGGCCGACCATCTTCGACATGACGCTCGACGACTGGGAGAAGACCCATGCCGTCAACACGCGCGGCGTCTTCCTGAGCATCCGCGCCTATGCGCGCCGGCGCCGCGCGCTGCCGGTCGAAGGCGGGCGCGTCACCACCACGAGCTCGGTCGCGGCGGAGCTCGGCGGCTATCGTGGCTCGGCCAGCTATATCTCGTCGAAATCCGCGATCCTCGGCTTCACCAAGGCGATGGCGCGCGAACTCTCCTCGCTCGGCATCACCGTGAACTGCGTGGCGCCCGGCGTGATCGACGCGCCGATGCTCACTGCGGCGACGCCGCGCTCGGCCGCGCCGGGCTCGATGGATGCGCTGGCGCAGGCCGTCCCGCTCGGCAGGCTCGGCACGCCGGAGGATATCGCCGGGGCCGTGTCCTTCCTGCTCTCGGAGCAGGCCTCCTACGTCACCGGCGCGACGATCGACGTCAATGGCGGCTACCGGATGGCCTGATTGGGGAGACCGATATGATCCTGCACGGCTATTTCCGCTCCTCGGCCGCCTGGCGGACGCGGATTGCCTTCAACCTCAAGGGCGTGGCACCACAGAGCGTGATCCACAACCTGCGCGACGGTGCCCAGAACGAGCCGGCCTATGCCGCGATCAATCCGCAGAAACTGATCCCGGCGCTTGAACTCGACGACGGCACGGTGCTGACGCAATCGCTGGCGATCATCGGTTGGCTCGACCGCGAGGTGCCGCAGCCGCCGCTCTTCCCCGTGGATAACGCGTTGCGCGCCCGCGTCGAGGCTTTTGCGCTGGTCATCGCCTGCGAGACCCACCCCTTCCAGAACCCGAAGATCCAGAAGCGCTTGCGCGGCAAGGGCTTTTCGGAGGCGGACGTGCAGGATTGGCTCGCGGCTGCGATGAGCGAGGGGCTTGGCGCCTGCGAAAAGCTGATCCGGGACCAGCCCGGCCCGTTCTGTTTCGGGGATGCGCCGACCTTGGCGGATATCTGCCTTGTGCCGCAGATCGGCAGCGCCCGACGCTACGGGATCGACCTTGCGCCTTATCCGAAGCTCGTCGCGATCGACGCGCATTGCGCCACCCTGACCGCCTTCATCGCGGCAATGCCCGACCAGCAGCCGGACGCCGTCTGAGCTGGCTCACATCAGGATGCGCATCAACTCGTTCTGCGAGGAGATGCCGAGCCTTGCATAGGCGCGCTTGCGATAGGTCAGCACGGTGTTGATGCCGACGCCGAGTTCCAGCGCGATGCCCTCGGAGGTCAGGCCGGCGGCAACGAGAGCGCAGACATCGCGTTCGCGCTTCGACAGGCCGGGCGCGGTCGTCTCCAACCGAGTGTGGAAATCCTTCGCGACGCCACGGCCGCCCGCCGGTTTCGTCACCTCGTAATGCCGCCAGAGCGCCGCCATCAATAGCGGCGCGCTCTCGACCAGATTGTCGATCTCCGCCTCGCTGAAGCTCTCCTTGCGGCGGCGATAGATGCTGAGCCGCATCGTGCCGGCCTCGCGGCGCTGCAGCAGCGAGAAGCGCTCCGACAGCCCGACCGAGAGATAGCATTCACTGCGATAGGCCGAGCTCTCGATGTCGCCGGCCTTCATCCGCAGGCCCCAGCAATCGGCCTCGTCGCCGTCGTCGAGCGCGATCGCATTGGCCGGATCGGCGCGCCAGTGCCGGGAGACGTAGCGGCGGGCGATGTCGAGCGCGGGCTGCCCGGAATTGTAATGGTTCTCGGCCAGTAGCGTGTGGACCTCGCCATCGGGGGCCGCGACGAAGGCGGTGACGATCTCGGTGCCGGTGAAACGACGGGCGATATCGAACAGGCCGCTGGAAAAATCGGAGCGGCCGACGCTTTCGATCACGCGCGGCATGGTCGCCAGGATACTGCGCGCCGCCAAGGCCTGCTGGATGGCCACAAGCTGCATTCAAACCTCCCGCCGGCCCCTCTTTCGACCCGGCGAACAGCCGGCGGCGGAGGCCGTTTCAGGCTCATAGCGTTAACAGTATCCAACTTCGCATGCAAACTTTCGGATGAGGCACGGCGGGGTTCGGCCGGGGCTTTCAGTCGACGAGGCCACGCTCCAGCGCCATGTCGATGCAGCCATGGATATGGCCGTGCAGCAGGCGTTGCGCCTCTGCGGCGTCGCGATTGAGCGCGCAGTCGAGCAGCGCCTTGTGGTCCTCGGTCGAGGTCGGTCCCCAGAAGATGAAGAACACCATCTGGTAGCGCAGATAGCGGTCATAGATGCCGGCATGGAGGTCGAGCAGCGCCTTCGAGCCGCAGGCCGAGACCAGCGCCTGATGGAACTCGAAATCGTAGCGCTTCCAGGCCGGCGTGCCGGACTCGTCGCCGGCGAGCAGGCGCTGCTCCATCCGGGCGAGCTTGTGATGGGCGGCGACGACGCGCCCTTCCCATTCGACATCGCCGGCCTCGAAGGATTGCGCCAGCGCGTTGCTCTCGATCAGCAGGCGCAGATCCGCGAGTTCCTTCAGATCCGTTGCCGAACAGGGCGCGACCTGGAAGCCGCGCTGCCCTTCCGCGACCACGAGGCCTTGCGGCGCCAACCGGTTCAGGATCTCGCGCAAGGTGCTGATGCCGACGCCATAGACCGACTTCAAGCGATCGAGCGGCAGGCGCTGGCCCGGCTGAAGCACGCCGAACACGATATCGTGCCGGATGCGCTCATAGGCCTGCTCGCCGGTGGAGAGCGCCGGGATGTCTTCGCCGCCGATCTCGAATGCCGCGTCCGTCATGGTGCTCCGTTCCGCCTCGCCCCGTTCCTGCCAGCCGCTGAGACCGACTGCAAGCCAAACGATCATTCCAACCTAAATCAACTGATGATCTATAAATTATCAGTTGATCTCTATTTCATCCTGTATCACGTTCTCTCCATGAAATGCGAGCGAGGCCACGAGAACCTCGCCCTGGGAGAACGTCATGTCGGACAAGGAAGGGCCTGCCCGCGCGCCAGCGGGAGGCGCGGCCGCATCGCGCCGCCTCTACATCCTGAACGGCCCGAACCTGAACCTGCTCGGACAGCGCGAGCCGCATATCTACGGCTCGACCACGCTGGCCGAGATCAAGGAACGCTGCGGGGCGAAGGCGGATTTGCTCGGGTTTTCGGTCGATTTCCGCCAGACCAATTTCGAGGGCGAGCTGGTCGAGAGCGTGCATCAGGCGCGGCTTGAGGCCTGCGGGATCATCATCAACCCGGCCGGCTACACCTTCACCTCGATCGCGCTGCTCGATGCGCTCAAGATGTTCGACGGGCCGAAGATCGAGTTGCACATCTCGAATGTGCATGCGCGCGAGAGCATCTATCACAACTCGCTGGTCTCGCGGACCGCGACCGGCATCATCATCGGTATGGGTGCCGCCGGCTACGAACTCGCCATCCAGGCGATGACCGGCCTCGTCGCGGCGCGGGGCTGAACGGTGCCTCCGCCTGCCCTGCCTCGTCGGACTTCAGGGGCGCAGCATGCGCAGCACGGTATCGATCGCGGCTGCCCGGCGACGGACCAGCGCTTGGGGCGCGCCCATGTCGTGGCCGAAGACCTGGCGGATGCTGGCGCGGTTGGAGACGTTGTAGAAGGCGAGCGCGCTGATCGTCAGGTGGATGTCGAGCGCCTCGATGCCCGGCCGGAACAGCCCTGCCGCGACGCCGCGCTCATAGGCCTCGCGGATCATGTCGATGGCCGAGAGATTGAGCGTCGCGATCCGGTCCGAGGTCGCGAGATGGCGGGCATGGTGGATGTTCTCGACCATGACGAGCCGCACGAAATCCGGGTTCTCGGCATGATAGTCGAAGGTGAAGCCGGCCAGCAGCGTCATCGCCTCCACTGGCGGCAGGCTGGCGAGGTCGAGGCTGCGCTCGAAGCTGCGGATCCGCTCGTACATCTCCTCGAGGACGGCGCGGTAAAGCCCCTCCTTGTCCCCGTAATAATAATAAATCATCCGCTTGCTGGTCGCGGTCCGTGCCGCGATCTCGTCGACGCGCGCGCCGCTCAGGCCGTTCTCGACGAATTCCTCCTTTGCCACAGCCAGGATGTTGCGACGCACGCCCTCCGGGTCCTGCGTCCAGGACGCCGGCTTTCGGCCCGTTGCCTTCGGCACCGACGCTGCCTTGTTCATGCTTCACCCGCGAGAGAACCAGCCCGGAAACTAGGACGACCGCATCGAAATGGACAAGGCGGTACATTGCGCTTGACCAAATGAACTAGATAGTACATTTAACATGTCGCCGGCATAGCGCAAGCCGGCAAGCCTGAAGACCAAGGCATCCGACGAGAGGTGCCGCGACTGCAGACGGAAGCCGGATCGACCCCTTCGAGAAGGTCGGCCGCCAGGGAGCGCCATGAACTACAAGCTCGATTTCACGCCAGTGATCGATGGGCTGCCCGCCCTGCTGATGGGCTGCCTCGGCACCTTCCTGCTCGCCTTGTGCGGTATGGCGCTGGCCATCGTCATCGGCATCGGCGGCGTGATCCTGCGCGACTCGAGGATCGCGCCGTTGCGCTGGCTGGTGAAGGCCTTCGTCGAGCTGATCCGCAACACGCCCTTCCTGGTCCAGATCTTCTTCATTTATTTCGCTCTGCCGCTGATCGGCGTGAAGCTCGACCCGACGCCGACCGCGATCATCGCGCTGGGCATCAATGGCGGCGCCTATGCGATCGAGATCATCCGCGGCGGCGTGCAATCGATCGGCAAGGGCCAGATCGAGGCGGGCCTCGCGCTCGGATTGCACAAGGCTCAGGTCTTCCGGCTGATCGTGCTGAAGCCGGCGCTCCGGGCGATCTTCCCCTCGCTGACCAGCCAGTTCGTGCTGCTGACGCTGACGACCTCCATCGCCTCGGCGATCTCGGCCTATGAGCTGACCTCGGTGGCGCAGCGGATCGAGTCCGACAGTTTCCGCTCCTTCGAGGTCTACGGCACGATCACGCTGTTCTACCTTGTGATCTCCTGGGTGATGATGCGCTTCTTCGACGCGATCTCGACCCGCTACTTCAGCTATCCGGTGAAGTGAGGGCGCGATGGGATCGAACGAATTCCTCTTCCTGCTCACCGGTCTGAAATGGACCGTGCTGCTCTCGCTGGTCGGCTTCATCGGCGGCGGCGTGTTCGGGCTCGCGATCGCGCTGATGCGCGTCTCCGGCCGGCCACTGATGGAGCGGATCACCTCCGGCTATATCGCCGTCTTCCAGGGCACGCCGCTGCTGATGCAGCTCTTCGTGGTCTATTACGGTCTGGCGCTGGTCGGGCTGAAGCTCGATGCCTGGGTCGCGGTCGCGATCGGCTTCACGCTGCATGCTAGCGCCTATCTCGGCGAGATCTGGCGCGGCTCGATCGAGGCCGTGCCGAAGGGCCAGACCGAGGCCGCCAAGGCGCTGAGCCTGTCCTATGCCTCGCGGATGCGCGACGTCATCCTGCCGCAGGCGATCCGCATCTCGCTGCCGGCGACGATCGGGTTCCTCGTCCAGCTCATCAAGGGCACCTCGCTGGCTGCCATCGTCGGCTTCACCGAGCTGACGCGGGCGGGGAACATCGTCTCGAACCAGATCTTCCAGCCGCTCCTCGTCTTCGGAATCGTCGGGATCCTCTACTTCCTGCTGTGCTGGCCGCTCTCGCTTTACGGCTCGCATCTGGAGCGCCGCATGGCCATCGCCGCGCGCTGACCACCCCGTTCACCGCCTGAACCAACCAAACACAAGAGGGAGAGAAACATGACGCAGTCCAAGACCACCCGCCGCAGCGTTCTCATCACCGGAGCCGCCGCCTTGGCGATGCCGGCCGTGCTCGGCACCCCTGCCCTCGCGGTCACTCCGGCCGAGATCAAGGCCAAGGGCAAGATCGTCGTCGGCATCCAGGGCGACAACCCGCCGTGGGGCTTCGTCACCAGCGCGGGCAAGCAGGACGGCCTCGACGCCGATATCGCGACGCTGTTCGCCAAGGAGCTCGGCGTGCAGGTCGAGTTCGTGCCGCTCGAGGTCAATAACCGCATCCCGGCTCTGACCACAGGCCGCGTCGACGTGCTGTTCGCGACCATGGCGATGCTGCCGGAGCGCGCCAAGGCCGTGCAGTTCTCCAAGCCCTATGTCGCCAACACCATCGTGTTCATCGGCCCGAAGAAGGACAAGATCACCACCAACGAGGACATGGGCCGCTACACGATCGGCGTCGCCAAGGGCGCGGCGCAGGACACGCAGGTGACCAAGAACGCGCCGGCCAGCACCACGATCCGCCGCTATGACGGCGATGCGCCCTCGATCCAGGCGCTGGTCTCCGGCCAGGTCCAGGCGATCGGCGGCAACATCTTCTACATGCAGCGCATCGAGCAGGCCCGCCCCGGCGAGTTCGAGAACAAGCTCGAATTCCAGAACCTCTACAATGGCGCCTGCACCCGTCTCGGTGAGAAGGAGATCAACGCCGCGATCAACACCTTCATCGACAAGATCAAGGCCAATGGCGAGCTGCAGAAGGTCTACGACAAGTGGATGAAGGTGCCGGTACACAAGTTCCCGGACAGCCTCGAAGGCATCACCTTCACCGCGAGCTGAGCGCTCAGGAAAACGGGATCAGGGCCATGAACCAGCCAGCCGTCCAGAGCGCCGCTCCAGCGGAATCCATGATCGCCATGACGCATGTCGAGAAATGGTATGGCGAGTTCAAGGCCCTGACCGACATCAACCTTTCGGTCCGTAAGGGCGAGCGTATCGTTCTTTGCGGGCCGTCGGGCTCCGGCAAGTCGACGCTGATCCGCTGCATCAACCATCTGGAGACCTATCAGAAGGGCGAGATCAAAGTCGGCGGCACCAGACTCGGCGACGATGCGAAGACCATCGACGCGGTGCGCCGCGAGGTCGGCATGGTCTTCCAGCATTTCAACCTGTTCCCGCATATGAGCGTGCTTGAGAATTGCATGCTGGCGCCGATGCGCTCGCTCGGCGCCAGCAAGGCGGAGGCGGAGGAAACCGCCCGCAAGTTCCTTGGCCGGGTCAAGATCCTGGAACAGGCGGAGAAATATCCGGCCCAGCTCTCCGGCGGCCAGCAGCAGCGCGTCGCCATTGCCAGGGCGCTCTGCATGAAGCCAAAGGTCATGCTGTTCGACGAGCCGACCTCCGCGCTCGACCCCGAGATGGTCAAGGAGGTGCTCGACACCATGATCGGCCTCGCCGAGGAGGGCATGACCATGATCTGCGTCACCCATGAGATGGGCTTCGCCCGGCAAGTGGCGAACCGCGTCATCTTCATGGCCTCCGGCGCCATCGTCGAGGAAGCGCCGCCGGAGGAGTTCTTCCACAACCCGCGCCACGAGCGGACGCGCAAGTTCCTCGGCGAAATCCTCAGCAAGCACTGAAGCCTTGCGTCCGGCTCGGCCGGGCGCCTCAACGGAATGCGACCGATGTCACGCCTCGTCTATGTCCTGAACGGCCCGAACCTGAACCTGCTCGGCAAGCGCCAGCCACATATTTACGGGCACGAGACCCTCGCCGATGTCGAGCGCGACTGCCGCAAGCTCGCCGAGGAGCTGAAGCTCGAACTGCGCTTCCACCAGTCCAACCGCGAATACGAATTGATCGACTGGATTCACGAGGCGCGCGAGGACGGCGTCGGCATCGTCATCAACCCCGCCGCCTTCACGCATACTTCGGTCGCGCTGCTCGACGCGCTCAACACCTTCGAGGGGCCGGTGATCGAGTGCCATATCTCGCAGGTGCATAAGCGCGAGGCCTTCCGGCACCATTCGTATGTTTCCATGCGTTCCGACGGCGTCATCGCCGGCTTCGGCACGCAAGGCTACCAGCTCGGCTTGCGGCGCATCGCCAAGCTGATCGACGATCAGGCCGCGTGAGGATTGCTGCGATGGCTCCGGTGAAGATCGCGGTGATGGGCGCGGGCTTGATCGGCAAGCGCCATGCCGCCCATGTCAGGGCCGAGCCCAGCGCCGTCCTGTCAGCGATCATCGATCCCGCGCCCGCCGGAAAGGCTTTCGCGGAGGAGATCGGCGTCGCGTGGTATCCGGGTTTTGACGCCCTCCCCGCCTCGGAGAAGCCGGATGGCGTCATCGTCGCGACGCCGAACCAGCTTCACGTCGCCAACGGGCTGGAGCTGGTCGCGGCCGGAATCCCGACGCTGGTCGAGAAGCCGCTGGCTGACAGCGTCGAGAGCGCTCGCAAGCTGGTTAATGCCGCCGAGGCCGCCAATGTGCCGCTGCTGGTCGGCCATCACCGCCGCCACAATCCGATGATCCGGAAGGCGCGCGAGGCGATCGATGCCGGGAGGCTCGGCCGCATTCTGACGCTCAACGGCCAGTTCTGGCTGGTGAAGCCCGATGAGTATTTCGACGTCGACTGGCGCCGGCAGGAGGGCGCCGGCCCGGTCCTGATCAACCTGATCCACGATATCGACCTGTTCCGCTATCTATGCGGCGAGATCGCCGGGGTTCAGGCGCTGAGCTCCAACGCTGTGCGCGGCCATCCGGCCGAGGAGACTGCGGTCGCCATCCTGCGCTTCGCCAATGGCGCGCTCGGCACGGTCAGTGCCTCCGATACGGTCGTCTCGCCCTGGAGCTGGGAGCTGACCACCGGCGAGAACCCCGCCTACCCACAGCAGGATCAGTCCTGCTACCAGATCGGCGGCACGCATGGATCGCTGACGATCCCGTCCGTTGAACTCTGGAGCCATGCCGACAAGCGCGGCTGGTGGGAGCCGCTACGGCGCGAGCGCATTCCCTTCGTCCCCGAGGACCCGTTGCAGGCGCAGGTCCGGCATTTCTGCGCGGTGATCCGTGGCGAGGAAGCGCCGCTCGTCTCCGGTCGCGAAGGCCTGGCGACGCTCGCCGTCATCGAGGCGGTGAAACGGGCGGCGCGCAGCGGCGCGCCGGTCGAGATCGCTCCTGAGCCTGCCTCCGCGAGGGCCGGCGGATGATCAAGGGCACGACGCGATTGATCGGCCATCTCGGTTACCCCACCGAGAGCTTCAAGGCGCCGATGATCTACAATCCCTATTTCCAGCGCGAAAGGATCGATGCCGTCGTCGTGCCGATGGGCTGCCGCAGCGAGGACTATCCCGATTTCCTGAAGCTGTTCTTCCGCCTGTCCAACGCCCACGGCGCGCTGGTGACGATGCCGCACAAGGTCGCCACGACCGGCCTCGTCGATGTGCTCTCGCCGACGGCCGCGATCGCCGGTGCGTGCAATGCCGTGCGCCTCGAAGCGGATGGCCGGCTCGCTGGCGACATGTTCGACGGCGAGGGTTTCGTGCGCGGCGTGCTGCGCAAGGGGCACAAGCTTGAAGGCGCCCGCGCGCTCGTTGTCGGTGCCGGTGGCGTCGGCTCGGCGATCGCCGCTTCGCTGGCCAAGGCCGGCGTGGCGGAGCTCGGCCTGTTCGACAGACAGGCATCCGCAGCCGAGGAACTCGGTCAGCGGCTCGTCGCGCACTACCCAGCCCTCCGCGTCGCAACCGGCTCGAACGACCCCAATGGTTTCGATCTCGTCGTCAACGCGACCCCGCTCGGCATGAAACCGGGCGACCCGCTGCCGGTCGACATCTCCCGCCTGCCTGCCTCCGCCTTCGTCGGCGAGGTCGTGATGGCGCAGGAGATCACGCCCTTCCTCGCCGCTGCCCGCGCACGCGGCTGCGCCGTGCAGGTCGGCACCGACATGCTGTTCGAGCAGATCCCCGCCTATCTGGAATTCTTCGGCCTGCCCACGACCACGGCCGAGGATCTGCGCGCCGTGGCGCAACTGGCTTGAGAGGAGGCACTCCCGTGATTCCATCGATCGCCACCGTATGCGTTTCCGGCACGCTTCAGGAAAAGCTCGAGGCCATAGCGGCGGCCGGCTTCAAGGCCGTCGAGATTTTCGAGAACGACCTGATCGCCTTCCCCGGCTCGCCCACGGAAGTCCGGCGCATCTGCGCCGATCTCGGCCTGACCATCGTGACCTGCCAGCCTTTCCGCGATTTCGAGGGGATGCCGGATGGCCGCCGCCAGCGCGTCTTCGACCGGGCCGAGCGCAAGTTCGATCTCCTGCAGGAACTCGGCACCGATCTGCTCTTCGTCTGCTCCAGCGTCTCGCCGGAAGCTCTCCCGGGCATCGACAGGCTCGCCGCCGATTTCGCCGAACTCGGCGAGCGGGCCGGACGGCGCGGCCTGCGCGTCGGCTACGAGGCGCTGGCCTGGGGACGGCATGTCTTCGACTATCGCGACGCCTGGGAGATCGTCCGCCGCGCCAATCGGCCAGAGGTCGGAATCATCCTCGATTCCTTTCATATCCTGGCGCGCGGGCTCGACCTTTCGGCTATCGGCACGATTCCGCGCGACAAGATCGAAATGGTGCAGATGGCCGACGCGCCGCTGCTGCAGATGGACCCGCTCTCCTGGAGCCGGCATTGGCGCTGCCTGCCGGGACAGGGCGATCTCAATCTCTCCGGCTTCATGCGCGCGCTGGCCGCGACCGGCTATGACGGCGTGCTCTCGCTGGAGATCTTCAACGACCGCTTCCGCGCCGGCTCGGCCCGCTCCGTCGCGCTCGACGGCCACCGCTCCCTGATCTGGCTGCTCGACGAGACCGCTCGGCAGGTCGGCAAGCCGGTGCCGGGCACGGTGCCGATGCCGCCACCGGCCCCGGTCGAGGCCGTCGAGTTCATCGAGTTCACGGTGTCGGAAGCTGAACGACCGGGTTTCGAGCGCCTGCTGCGGGCGCTCGGCTTCGCGCGTTCTGGCGCGCATCGCTCCAAGGATGTCGATCTCTGGCGGCAGGGCGATATCCGCATCGTCCTGAACAGCGAGGCCGACGGTTTCGCGCACAGCTATCAGATCACCCACGGCACCTCGGTCTGCGCGCTGGCCCTGCGCGTGCCGGACGCGCAGGCCGCGATCGCGCGTGCCAAGGCGCTGCTCGACGTGCCTCATGCCGGTGCGATCGGGCCGGACGAACTCGACATACCCGCCGTGCGCGGCCTCGGTGGCAGCCTGCTCTATTTCCTCGATCAGGCGTCCTCGCTCGGCCGCTGGGCGGAAGTCGATTTCGAGGCGACCGGCGAGGCCTCGGACAATGCCGGGCTCACCGGCGTCGACCATGTCTCGCAGAGCATGCAGTACGAGGAGATGCTGACCTGGCTTCTCTTCTATTCCTCGCTGTTCGAGACGCGGAAGACGCCGAGCCAGGCCGTGCTCGACCCCGGCGGCGTAGTCCAGAGCCAGGTCATCGAGAGCGGTCTCGACGGCCGCAACGGTCATGGCCTCCGGCTCATCCTCAACGGCTCGCAGAGCCACCGCACGCTTTCGGCACGCTTCATCACCGACTTCTTCGGCTCGGGCGTGCAGCATATCGCCTTCGCGACAGACGACATCGCCGCGACCGTCAAGCGGCTGGCTGCCAACGGCGTCGCCATGCTACCCATCCCCGAGAACTATTATGACGACCTCGAAGCCCGCTCCGACCTGACGGGCGAGGAGATCGATGCGATGAAGGCGCTGAACATCCTCCATGACAGCGATGCCGGCGGCTCCTTCCGCCAAGCTTATACCCAGACGCTGGATGGCGGGCTGTTCTTCGAGATCGTCCAGCGCGACGGCTATGCCGGCTATGGCGCGGCCAATGCCGGCATCCGCCTGACCGCGCAATCCAGGCTCGCACGCCCGATCAGCGTGCCCGCGCCGAGCCATGGTTGAGAGCCTCTAAGGAGAGATAAGCCGCATGAGCAGCCTGATCCTTCCCTATGCGGGGCTCGATGCCGGGCAGCCGGCCTCGCTTTCCCCGGATTACCGCTCGACCGTGGCGCGCAGCCCGCGCCTGGCTCCGATCGCGATCCCGCAGACCCTGACCGAGGTGACCGGGCCGACCGACTGGTCGCGCCTGATGGGGCTGGCGATGGCCGATCTCACCGCCCAGCACAAGGCCGAGCCGCAAGGCCAGCGCATCGTCGTCACCGGCCGCGTGCTCGACGAGGACGGGCGGCCCGTGCCCAATACCGTCGTCGAGATCTGGCAGGCCAATGCCGCCGGCCGCTATATCCACGCCAAGGACGACTGGCCGGCGCCACTCGATCCGAATTTCACCGGCGTCGGCCGCGTCGTCACCGACGATGAGGGCCGCTATCGCTATGTCACGATCCGGCCCGGTGCCTATCCCTGGGGCAACCACAAGAACGCCTGGCGCCCGGCCCATATCCATCTCTCGCTGCTCGGCCCGGCCTTCGCGACGCGTCTGGTCACGCAGATGTATTTCCCCGACGACCCGCTGATCGAGATCGACCCGATCGCGAATGCCGTGCCGATGCCCTATCGCCAGCGCATGGTCTCGCGCTTCGATATCGGCACCACCGTGCCGAACTGGGCGCTGGGCTATGTCTTCGACATCGTGCTCAAGGGCCGCGACCAGACGCCGTTCGAGGACGACCATGACGACGACCACTGACTCTTCGAGCGGAGACTTGGAAAGCCGCAACGCCGCGCCGCGGCAGGACAGCCAGGATCCGTCGATCTTCGGCCAGACGCCGTGGCAGACGGTCGGCCCCTATTTCCATTACGGCTTGCCCTGGAAGGGCGGCGCCGATCTCGTGGCCGTGTCCGAGATGGGCGCCCGCCCCGACCTGATGCCGCCCGAGCATTTCCTGCTCTCCGGCTCGAATGTCTCGGGTATGCCCGAAGGGGAGGTCATCGCGCTCGCCGGCTGCGTCTACGATGCCGACGGCAAGCCGATCGAGGACGCGATGATCGAGATCTGGCAGGCGAACGCGAACGGCCGCTATGCCAGCCCGGACGATGATCGCGCCGATGTGGCGCTCGACCGGCATTTCGTCGGGTTCGGCCGCGCCTCGACCGACAAGGCAGGCGTCTACCGCTTCCGCACCATCCGCCCCGGACGCGTGCCCGGCCCCGGCAACAGCCTGCAGGCGCCGCACATCGCGCTATCGGTCTTCGGCCGCGGCTTGCTGAAGCGCCTGCCGACCCGGCTCTATTTCGCCGACGGCGAGGGCAACGAGACCGACCCTATCCTTGCACTCGTGCCCGAGCCGCGCCGCCACACCCTTGTCGCCCAGCGCAAGCCGGATGGGGTATGGTGGCTCGACATCAATCTCGCCGGTGAGAACGAGACGGTCTTCTTCGATATGTAAGGTGAACGGCGGCCGTTCAGGCCGCCTTCTTCCGTTCCGCGATCCGCGCGAGATCGGTCAGCAGCCGGCGCGTCGCCTTCAGTCGCTGCTCGACATTGTCGAAATCGTCGATGAAGACGACGCGCATGTCCGGGCGCACCTTGGCCAGCGTGCCCTGCTTGGCGACGAAGCCGACCAACCCTTCCGGGTTGGCGAACTCGTTGTTGCGGAAGGCGACGATGATGCCCTTCGGCCCGGCCTCGACCTTCTCGACATTGGCGCGCTTGCAGAGCGCCTTGATCGCGACGATTTCCAGGAGCTGATTGACCTCCTCCGGCAGCGGGCCGAAGCGGTCGACCAGCTCGGCGCCGAAGGACTGCAATTCGGCATCGTCGTCCATGGTCGAGAGGCGCTTGTAGAGCGTCAGCCTCAGCGTCAGGTCGGCGACATAGTGCTCGGGGATCATGACCGGCGCGCCGACCTGGATCGCCGGCGACCATTGCGTCTCGGTCTCGAACTCGATGCCGGCCTTGAGCGCCGCGACAGCCTCCTCCAGCATCTGCTGGTAGAGTTCGTAGCCGACTTCCTTGATATGGCCGGACTGCTCGTCGCCGAGCAGGTTGCCCGCACCGCGGATGTCGAGATCGTGGCTGGCGAGCTGGAAGCCGGCGCCGAGCGTGTCGAGCGATTGCAGCACCTTGAGCCGCTTGTCGGCCTGCTCGGTCAGCTTGCGGTTGGCGGGCACGGTGAAGAGCGCATAGGCGCGCGTCTTCGAGCGGCCGACGCGGCCCCTGAGCTGATAGAGCTGGGCGAGGCCGAACATGTCGGCGCGATGGACGATCAGCGTGTTCGCGGTCGGGATGTCGAGGCCCGATTCCACGATCGTGGTCGAGAGCAGGATATCGTACTGGCCCTCGTAGAAGGCCGTCATCACGTCCTCCAGCGTGCCCGCCGCCATCTGGCCATGGGCGATGCCGACCTTGCATTCCGGCACCTGCTTGTCGAGGAAGTCCTTGACGTCGGCGATGTCCTCGATGCGCGGCACGACATAGAAGCTGCGCCCGCCGCGATAGCGCTCGCGCAGCAGCGCCTCGCGCACGATCAGCGGGTCGAACGGCGTGACGAAGGTGCGGACTGCCAGGCGGTCGACGGGCGGGGTCGCGATGATCGAGAGCTCGCGCACGCCGGTCATGGCGAGCTGGAGCGTGCGCGGGATCGGCGTCGCCGAGAGGGTGAGCATATGCACCTCGGCGCGCAGCTCCTTCAGCTTCTCCTTATGGGCGACGCCGAAATGCTGCTCCTCGTCGACGATGACGAGGCCGAGATCCTTGAAGTCTACGCCCTTGCCGAGCAGCGCATGGGTGCCGACGACGATGTCCATCGTGCCGTCGCGGGCGCCCTGCTTCACCGCCTTGAGATCGGCCGAACCGACGAAGCGCGAGGCCTGCCCGACATGGACCGGCAAGCCGGCAAAGCGATCGGCGAAGTTGCGGTAATGCTGGCGGGCGAGCAGAGTCGTCGGCACGACGACCGCGACCTGCTTGCCGTTGAGCGCGGCGGCAAAGGCGGCGCGCAGCGCGACCTCCGTCTTGCCGAAGCCGACATCGCCGCAGACGAGGCGATCCATCGGCCGACCGGCGGCGAGATCGTCCAGCACCGCGTCGATCGTGTTCTGCTGGTCCTCGGTCTCCTCATAGGGGAAACGGGCACAGAACTCGTCATAGACGCCAGCCGGCGGAATGAGGCGCGGTGCGTCCTTGAGCGCGCGGGCGGCCGCGATCTGGATGAGCTTGCCGGCCATCTCGCGGATGCGCTGCTTGAGCTTGGCCTTGCGCGCCTGCCAGCCGCCGCCACCGAGCCGGTCGAGCTGGACTTCCGTGTCCTCGGAGCCGTAGCGCGACAGAAGCTCGATATTCTCCACGGGGAGGAAGAGCTTGGAATCGCCGGCATAATGGATTTCGAGGCAGTCATGCGGCGCGCCGGCCGCCGTGATGGTCTGCAGGCCGATGAAGCGGCCGATGCCGTGGTCGACATGGACGACGAGATCGCCCGGCGCGAGCGAGGAGAGCTCGGCGATGAAGTCCTGCGGGCGCTTGGTCTTCCGGCGCGGGCGGACGAGGCGGTCGCCCAGAATGTCCTGCTCGCCGATGACCGCGAGGCGCCCGGCCTCGAAGCCGGTCTCGAAGCCCCAGACCGCGAGCGCGATCGTGCCGGGCTTGAGATCGAAGGCGGCCCGCAGCGAGCCCGTCAATTGCGTGCTCTTCAGGCCATGATCGGCTAGCACATGCGCCAGACGCTCGCGCGAACCCTCCGACCAGGCGGCGAGGATGACGCGCTTGCCGTCGGCTTCCAGTGTCTTCACATGCGCCACGGCGGCATCGAAGACGCCGCCGGCATCGGCTGTGCGCTCGGCCGCGAAGCTGCGGCCCTGCTTGCCGCCGAGATCGAGGATCAGCTTGCCCTCACTCTCGGGCAGTTGGAACGGCGTCAGGCTGGCGACACCGGAGATATCCATCACCCCGCGCCAATCGGCCGGCGAGAGATAGAGCGCATCCGGCGGCAGCGGCTTGTAGGGAATGCCGCCGCCCCCGCCCTGCTCCAGCGCGGCCTTGCGGGCGTCGTAATAATCCTTGATCAGGCTGATGCGTTCGCCGACCGCGTCTTCGGCCTGATGGTCGAGCACCAGCGGCACGTCGGGCAGATAGGTGAAGAGCGTGTCGAGCTTTTCCGCCAGCAGCGGAAGCCAGTGCTCCAGGCCGGCCGGGCGGCGGCCCTCGCTGACCGCTTCGTAGAGCGTGTCGTCGCGGCCGGGCGTGCCGAAGGTGGAGATATAGGACTGGCGGAAGCGGCGGATGCTTTCGCTCGTCATCTGCGCCTCGGACATTGGCACGAGATCGAGCCCGCGCAATTGCCCGGTGGTGCGCTGCGTCTCCGGATCGAAGGTGCGGATCGATTCCAGCGTGTCGCCGAAGAAATCGAGCCGGATCGGCGCCGGCATGCCCGGCGGGAACAGGTCGACGATGCCGCCACGCACGGCGAACTCGCCGGTCTCGCGCACGGTCGAGGTGCGCAGATAGCCGTTGATGTCGAGCCAGCGCGCCAGCTCTTCGGTATCCACCATGTTGCCGGGCGCGGCCGAGAAACTCTCCGTCGCGACCTTGCCGAAAGCCGGCACGCGCTGGAGCGCGGCATTGACGGTGGTGAGCAGCAGGCGCGGCCGGTCACCCGACTTGGTCTTGGCGAGGCGCGACAGCGTCGTCATCCGGTGCGCGACGATGGCCGGCGCCGGCGAGACGCGGTCATAAGGCTGGCAGTCCCAGGCCGGGAAGCTCATCACCTCGAGATCGGGCGCGACGAATTGCAGCGCGTTGTCAAGCACCTGCAGGCGCTGGCCATCACGCGCGATGAAGACGAGCAGTGCCGGCCCCTCGGCCTTCTTGGCGCGGGCGCGGGTCAGGTCGGCGAGAACCACGGCATCGAAGCCATCTGGCACGCCGGCCAGCGTCGGCTTGTCGCCACGGTTCAGTGCATCGAGCAGCCGGTCGAGCTGCGGTTTGGCGATCTGGCTGGGAGGAGGAATGCTCATCGGTACGCTTCAGTTCGAGCTATCGCTTGTCATTCCGGGGCGTGCCGCAGGCGCGAACCCGGAACCCACGACTGGGTGAGCCTGCGGTATTCGGTTGCAAGGGGATCGCCCGGTCGTGGGTTCCGGGTTCTTCGCTGCGCGAAGCCCCGGAATGACAACGGTGGGAGCCGGACAGGCCCTCACACATGAATCGGCTTGTCGTGGGTGTGAAAAGCCTTGAGCTTGCGGAACAGGTCCGTGTCGTAGTTTTCCGGCACGGGAGCCTCCCCGGTCACCCAGCTCAGCAGGTCCCGGTCCAGCACCTCGATCAGGCGCTCGAATTCGTCGAGTTCGGCGTCGCTGAATCCGGCGATGGCGTCATCTGCGAAGCGACCCATGATCAGGTCCATCTCGCGCATGCCACGATGCCAGGCGCGGAACAGGATCTTGCGGCGGCGCGGGTCGAGATCGGCGCTGGAGCGGGTCGAGCCGGACATGGGAACCTCGCAAGAAAACGTAAGGTCCGAAAACCTGGGGGATGGCGCAATGAGTGCGGGGCCGGCCCCGTCGCGGAGCCTGCCTGAGCAGGCTATATAGCGATGCAACCCGGCGAAGTCAGCGGCGAAGCGGCTGCGATCTTCGCGCTCCTGACAATTGCCGAGACGTCTTGCGCCCTTCGATCCTCGATCCGCTCTTCGCTCCCGTCACGACGCTCTCCGGCGTCGGGCCCAAGCTCGGCAAGGTGCTGGACAAGTTTCTCGGCGACGAGATGCGGCCGGCGCGCGTCATCGACCTGATGTTCCAGCTCCCGACGGGCGCCGTCGACCGCCGGCCGAGCCCCTCGATCGCGGATACGCCGATCGGCGATGTCGCGACCTTCACCGCCCGCGTCAGCGAGCATCGCCCGGCGCCGGCCGGCAAGAAGGCGCCCTATCGCATCATCGTCGAGGACGAGACCGGCGACGTCACGCTCGTCTTCTTCCATGCCGATTCCCGGCATCTCGCACAGACCCTGCCCATCGGCGCCTATCGCCTGATCTCGGGCAAGCTCGAGCTCTGGGAGGGCATGCGCCAGATTGTGCATCCCGAGCGCGTCCTCGATCCCAAGCTCGCAGCAACATTGCCGGCCTTCGAGCCGGTCTATCCGCTGACCGAGGGCATCGGCCAGCGCATGATGATGCGGACCGCGCAGGCCGCGGCAGAGCGCTGCCCGGAGATGCCGGAATGGCAAGACCCGGCCTTTCTCGCCAAGGGCGATTTCCCATCGTTCCATGCAGCGATCGAGGCCCTGCACCACCCGGTCGACCGCAAGGCGGCCGAAGGCGACACGGTCGCGCGCCGCCGCATCGGCTATGACGAGTTGCTGGCGAGCCAGATCGCGCTCGCGCTGGTGCGCCGCCAGCAGAAGAAGATCGCCGGCCGCGCCACCACCGGCGATGGCGGCATACGCTTCCGCATTCAATCCGCCCTGCCCTTCGAATTGACCGAGGGCCAGCGCAAGGCCATCGCCGATATCCATTCCGACATGGCCAAGCCGGAGAAGATGCTGCGCCTGCTCCAGGGCGATGTCGGCTCCGGCAAGACAGTGGTCGCGCTGATGTCCATGGCCGCCGCCGCCGAGGCCGGACGGCAATCGGTCCTGATGGCACCGACGGAAATCCTCGCGCGCCAGCACGCGGAGAGACTGGCGCCGTTGGCCGAGAAGGCCGGGCTGAAGCTCGCTTTGCTCACCGGGCGCGAAAAAGGCGCCGGGCGCAAGCAGGTACTCGCCGGGCTGGCCGACGGCTCGATCGACATCGCCGTCGGCACACACGCGCTGTTCCAGGATGGCGTCGCCTTCCATGATCTCGCGCTCGCCGTGGTCGACGAGCAGCATCGCTTCGGCGTCCACCAGCGCCTGCTGCTCGGCTCCAAGGGCGAAGCCGTCGACGTGCTGGTGATGACCGCGACGCCGATCCCGCGCACGCTCTCGCTGACGTGGTTCGGCGACATGGACATCTCGATCCTCTCCGAGAAACCGGCGGGCCGGAAGCCGATCGTCACCCGCGCGATCTCCTCCGAACGCTATGACGAGGTCGTCGGCGCCATAGGCCGGGCGATCGAGACCGGAGCGCAGGCCTACTGGGTCTGCCCGCTCGTGCAGGAATCCGACACGCTCGACGTCGCCGCCGCGCAGGAGCGTTATGACGCCCTGCGCGAAATCTTCGGCGACAAGGTCGGGCTGTTGCACGGCCAGATGCCCGGCCGCGACAAGGACGCCGCCATGGCGGCCTTCGTTGCCGGCGAGACGCGCATTCTCGTCTCGACCACCGTGATCGAGGTCGGCGTCGACGTGCCCAATGCCAGCGTCATGGTGATCGAGCATGCCGAGCGCTTCGGCCTCGCCCAGCTTCATCAATTGCGCGGGCGCATCGGGCGTGGGCAAGCCGCCTCGACCTGCCTGCTGCTCTACAAAGGGCCGCTCGGGCCGGTCGCCGAGGCGCGGCTGACCATCATGCGCGAGACCGAGGATGGCTTCCGCATCGCCGAGGAGGATCTGCGCCTGCGCGGCGAAGGCGAGGTGCTCGGCACCAAGCAATCGGGCTCGCCGGACTGGCGCATCGCCCGCCCCGAGATCGACGGCGACCTGGTGGCGGCGGCGCGCGACGATGCGCGGCTCCTGATCGAGCGCGACCCGGATCTGGAGACGCCGCGCGGCCAGGCGATCCGGGTGCTGCTCTACCTGTTCGAGCGCGACGTCGCGATCCGGCTGCTCAGGGCGGGATAGTCCGGTTCCTGTCACCGCTTCGCCGCCCGGCGCCGAGCAATGACGCCCTGACGCTGCCAGGAGCAATCCCGATCAAGCGAGCCCTCGCCTGCTCGTCCAATGTCGCGCCACTTCGTGGAGAGAACATGGACCCGGTCAAGGCAGCCATCTGGTGCATCGAGAGCCGCTTCACCGCCGAGCTGACGCTCGACGAGATCGCGGAGGTCAGCGGCGTCTCGCGTTTCCATCTCAGCCGCGCCTTCGGCGTGGCGACCGGCCGCTCGGTGATGCGCTATGTGCGCGAGCGCCGGCTGTCGGAGGCGGCGCGGCAGCTCGCGAACGGTGCGCCAGACATCCTCTCGGTCGCGCTCGACTGGGGCTATGGCTCCCACGAAGCCTTCACCCGCGCCTTTCGCGAGCAGTTCGGCATCACGCCGGAAGAGCTGCGCGCCCGGCGCGACCTCTCATCGCTCGCCCTCGTGGAGCCTCTCAACATGCATGACATCACCCCCGCCCCCATCGCCGAGCCCCGCATCGTCACCGGCAAGCCCAGCTGATCGCCGGGTTCAGCGGCCATTTCTCGATGGACAAGACGCAAGGCATCCCGCTGCTCTGGCAGAAGATCGTCCCGCATTTCGGGCATATCCCCGGCCAGCGCGGCTATGTCGCCTATGGCGCGAGCTATAATTGCTACGACACTGGCGCCTTCGACTATATCGCCGGGGCCGAGGTCTCCTCCTTCAGCGACCTCACCGACGAGTTCGCGCGACTGAGCGTGCCCGAGCAGCTCTATGCCGTATTCGAGCATACAGGCCACATCACCGGCATCGCCCAGACCTACAAGGCGATCTGGCAGGACTGGTTCCCGAAATCGGGGCGCGAGCCGGAGATGGGCGTCACGCTGGAGCGCATGGACGAGCGCTTCGACGGCGCGACCGGCAACGGCATCGTCGATATCTGGGTGCCGCTCAAGCGCTGACCGGGGACTTGCCGTCGAGCTTCGGCTTGCCGTTCTGTTCGCCGGGCTGGATCAGCCCGGCCGACATGATGAGCTTGGCGCCATCCTCGACCGAGATCGAGAGTTCGACGACCTCGCGCCGCGGCAGGTAGAAGAAGAAGCCTGTGGTCGGGTTCGGCGTGCAGGGCAGGAAGACGCCGATCTGCTCGTCACCCGGTTCCTGGCCGGCCGGCAGGCGCCCGGCGATCTCGGGCGCCGCCTCCTGCGCGATGAAGACGATCGACCACATGCCCGGCTGCGGGAACTGCACCATCCCGACCGTGCGGAACGAGGTGCCGGACTGCGAGAAGATCGTCTCGAAGACCTGCTTCACGCCCTTGTAGAGGCTGCGCACCACCGGCATGCGGTCGAGAATCGCCTCGCCCGCATTGAGGAGCGAGCGCCCGACGAGATTGGCGGTTAGGAAGCCGAGCAGCGTCAGCCCGACCAGCGCGATGACGAGGCCGAATCCCGGTATCGGATAAGGCAGATAGGAATCGGGCAGATAGGAATTCGGGATGAGCGGCTTCACCAGCCCGTCGATGAAATTGATGAACCACCAGGTCACCGAGGCCGTGATCGCGAGCGGCGCGGCGATGACCAATCCCGTCAGGAAATAGCGGCGCAGACGCGCACCCCAGGTCGGGCGCAGGATTTCCGTGGGCAGGATGAGCCGCGGATCGGGCGGGCCGGCTGTCATCGTTTCTCCCAAAACACCGGCGCGACGTCCCGCTTGCTTGCAGCAGCCGGCGCAGGCCGCGATATGACACGATAAGCGAGGCGGCGCCATCCGCCAGCCCCTATAGCGTCGGCCCGAAAAGTGGATTCCACTTTTCGGAACAATTCGATGCGATACCAATAGGATAGATCATCGCCGCCGCGTGCGTTAAGACGCAGAGACGATGATCCAGGGGCGGATGCAAGCAAGGATGAGGCCGTGACCGAGCCCGATCAGCCGCGACGCCGATGGTCGCGGCCGCTGCTCTTCGCTATGGGCTGGGTGTTCACGGCGCTCGGGGTCATCGGGCTGATCCTGCCCTTGATGCCCGGCACGATCTTCCTGATCGCCGCGGCCTGGAGCTTCTCGCAGTCCTCGCCGCGATTCGAGGCCTGGCTGATCGGCCATCCGCGGCTTGGGCCGCATGTCCTGCGCTGGCGGAAGACCGGCGCGATCGCCCGGCGCGCGAAAATTCTCGCCTGCGGTTCGATGGCGCTGAGCTTTGTCCTTCTGACACAAACGAGCGCGCCGCCGGTCGCTCTCGCGACGGCGGCGCTGTGTCTGGTCGGTGCAGCTCTTTACGTCTCGACCCGGCCCGAGGCCTGAGCCGCCCTCACTCCACCGTGACGGATTTTGCCAAATTGCGCGGCTGGTCGACGTCCTTGCCCATGAAAACCGCCGTCTGATAGGCGATCATCTGGATCGGCAGGGCATAGACGATCGGCGCGAAGGTCGGGTCCATGTCGGGCATGATGATCGTCGCCTCCGGCTCGATGCCGCATTCGGCGGCGCCCTTCGCATCGGTGACGAGGATGATCCGGCCGCCACGCGCCGCGACCTCCTGCATGTTGGAGGCGGTCTTCTCGAACAGTGCGTCATAAGGCGCGACCACGATGACCGGCATATCCTCGTCGATCAGCGCGATCGGCCCGTGCTTCAATTCGCCAGCCGGATAACCTTCGGCATGGATGTAGCTGATTTCCTTGAGCTTCAGCGCGCCTTCGAGCGCGAGCGGGAAGCTCGTTCCACGGCCGAGATAGAGCACGTCCTTGGCGCGCGAGAGCTTGTGCGAGAGCTGCTCGATCTGCGGTTCGAGCTGCAGCGCGCGGGCCATCAGCCCCGGCAGCGAGATCAGATGCTGCACATGGTTGGCCTCGTCCTGCGCCGAGAGCGTGCCGCGGGCGCGAGCCGCGGCGAGTGCGAGCGAGGCGAAGACCGCGAGCTGGCAGACGAAGGCCTTGGTCGAGGCGACGCCGATCTCGGGGCCGGCGAGCGTCTGCGCGACGGCATCGCTCTCCCGGGCGATCGTCGAGGTCGGCACGTTGACGACCGAGAGGATGACCTGCCCGTTCTGGCGGGCATAGCGCAACCCGGCCAGCGTGTCGGCGGTTTCGCCGGACTGCGAGACGAAGAGCGCCAGGCCCTGGTCCGGCAGCGGCGCCTCGCGATAGCGGAACTCGGAGGCGACATCGATCTCGACCGGCAGGCGCGCCAGCTTCTCGAACCAGTATTTCGCGATGAGGCCGGCATAATAGGAGGTGCCGCAGGCGCTGATTGTCAGACGCGACAGGCCCTTCCAATCGATCTGTTCACCGAAGGGCAGGCGCACCTTGCCATTGGCCATGTCGAGATACTGCGTCAGCGTGTGGCCGACGACCTCGGGCTGCTCGTAGATCTCCTTGGCCATGAAGTGGCGGTGATTGCCCTTCTCGACCAGGAAGGCGCCGGCGGCGACGCGCTGGGCGCGGCGTTCCACCTGCTTGTTGGTCTTGTCGTAGAAGGTCGCGCCACGGCGGTGGAGCACGACCCAGTCGCCCTCCTCCAGATAGGCGATGAGATTGGTGAAGGGCGCGAGCGCCAGCGCGTCCGAGCCGAGATACATCTCGCCCTCGCCGACGCCGACTGCCAGGGGCGAGCCCTTGCGGGCGCCGATCAGCAGGTCTTCCTCGCCCTGAAACAGGAAAGCGAGCGCGAAAGCGCCGTGCAGGCGCGGCAGGCTGGCGGCGACCGCATCCGTCGGGGACTTGCCGCGGTCGAGCTCGCGGGTGACGAGATGGGCGACGATCTCGGTATCAGTCTCCGTCTCGAAGACGTAACCGTCGGCCTGAAGCTCGGCGCGCAGGTCGCGGAAATTCTCGATGATGCCGTTATGCACGACCGCGAGCTTCGGCGTCGCGTGCGGATGGGCATTGGTCTCGTTGGGCTTGCCGTGGGTTGCCCAGCGGGTGTGGCCGATGCCGACCAGGCCTTCGAGCGGCTCGTTCGACAGGCGGATCTCGAGATTCTTGAGCTTGCCCTCGGCGCGGCGTCGAGTGAGCTTTCCGGCTTCCAGGGTCGCGACGCCGGCGGAATCGTATCCGCGATATTCAAGCCGCCGCAGCGCCTCGACGACTTGCGTCGCGACTGCTTCCTTGCCCAGAATCCCGACGATGCCGCACATGGGCATACCCCTCAAGCCGTTGCTGTCGGCAAAGCGCATAGCCGCGATCGGCGTGCGTGCCCAATCAATCTACATGACGAACTGTGAACGACGGATTGCCCGATCCGCCGCGATTCCCGGCTATTCGGCCGCCTTCTTGGCGGCTTTCTTGGCCGCGGCGACGGCGCGGAAGGTCGGCGCCCAGCCTTCCTTCTCGACCTGCCGGCCGCGGCCGATGGCGAGCGCGTCCGGCGCGACATCGCTGGTGATGACCGAGCCGGAGCCGACATAGGCGCCCTCGCCGATCGTCACCGGCGCAACCAGCGACGAGTTCGATCCGACGAAGGCATGGGCGCCGATCGTCGTCTTCGCCTTGTTGAAGCCGTCATAGTTGCAGGTGACCGTGCCGGCGCCGATATTCGCGGCCGCGCCGACCGAGGCATCGCCGATATAGGTCAGGTGGTTGATCTTGGCGCCGGGGCCGATATCGGCCGCCTTCACCTCGACGAAATTGCCGACCTTCGCCTTCTCGGCGAGCTTCGCGCCGGGGCGCAGGCGGCCAAAGGGGCCGACGCTGGCGTCAGCGCCGACGGTCGCGCCTTCGAGGTGCGAGAAGGCGTGGATCACCGCTCCGTCATCGACGCGCACGCCGGGCCCGAAGACCACGTTCGGCTCGATCACGACATCGCAGCCGATCTGCGTGTCATAGCTGAAGAAGACCGTATCGGGCGCGACCAGCGTCGCGCCGCCGAGCATGACGGCCAGCCGCTTGCGCCGCTGGAAATCCGCTTCCACGGCGGCGAGCTGGGTGCGGTCGTTGACGCCCTGGACCTCGCTCTCCGGCGCCCGCAGCGCGATGGCGTCGAGCCCGCGCTTGCGCGCCACCTCGACCGCGTCGGTGAGATAGAATTCGCCCTGGGCGTTGTTGCTGCCGATCGCCTCCAGGATCGAGAGCGCATGCTCGCCGGAGAGCGCCATCAGCCCGGCATTGCAGAGCGTGATCGCGCGCTGCTCCGGGGTGGCATCCTTGTGCTCGACGATCGCCTCGAGACGGCCGTCCCTTTCGACGAAGCGTCCGTAGCCAGTCGGGTCCTTGGCCTCGAAGCCGAGCGCGACGACGGCAGCGCCCTCGCTCAAGCCGCGGCGAAGGGCGGCGAAGGTCTCCGGACGCACGAGCGGCGTGTCGCCGAAGGCGATGATGACGTCGTCATGGCCGGCCGCGATGGCGGCTGTCGCTGCGAGCGCCGCATGGGCAGTGCCCCGGCGCTCGTGCTGAATCGCGATCTCAGCATGCGGAAGCTGCTTGCGCGCGGCGTCACCGACCTCCGGACGCTCCGAGGAAATCACGACGGCGACCGCATCCGCACCGGCCTCCGAGACCGCCGCGAGCGCATGCCCGAGCAGCGACCGGCCGGCCACGGCGTGGAGCACTTTCGGTCCCCGCGATTTCATGCGGGTGCCCTCTCCGGCGGCCAGGACGATCGCGAGGCAGGATCGGGCCGGCTGCATTTCGGTCATGTTTCTCGTTTCCCTTGCAGGCATGGTTGAACCACCGCCCACGCATCAGAGTCGACTTCACGCATGCTGGCGTTGCTGGCGCCGTGGATAGCCGATCCGCTCGCCTTTTGCCAAAGTTCAATCGCAGCGAAAGGTGCCTTCCGATGACCGCCATCGTGCCCGGCTCGCCATGGCCCGGTTTCTAAGAAGCCTGACATCCGAAAGGCGTGCATCTTCCCGATCGGAAAGGCTTTTCAGGCGAACTGGAAATGCTCTAGAAGCGCGAGGGGCGAGGGCGTCGCCCGCGTAGTTTGGATCCCATGTCGAAACCCTTGAATCGTAGGCAGTTTCTGGAAGGCGCCGCTGGCGGCGCAGCGCTGCTCTCGCTGGCCGGCCCGGCCGCGGCGCAGGCCCCGACGGGTGCGGCTTCCTTCAATATCCCCTCCCTCGTCGACGGGCAGCGCTTCGACCCGGGTTTGGTGGTCGATGCGGCAAGGGCCCTGGCTCAGCGCCCGCTGATTCCGCTGGCTGCCAACGACCTGCCAGAGGGCTACACCACCCTGCCCGCGGACCAGTATGCGGGCATCCGCATGCAGCAGGGCGGCACGGTCTGGGCCGGCGAGAATCGCGGCTTCACGGTCGAACCGCTTCATCGCGGCTATGTCTTCTCGAATCCGGTGAGCCTGTTCACGATCGAAGAGGGCACGATCCGTCGCATCGGCTTCGACCGCAGCAAGTTCGATTATGGCCGCGTCGCGCCGCCGCCGGCCAATGCCGATCTGCAGTTCTCCGGCATGCGGATCGCGGCCGGGCTGGAGCGCCCCTTCGAGGTCGCGGTCTTCCAGGGCGGCACCTTCTTCCGCGCCCTGGCGCGGGGCCAGAATTTCGGGGCGATGGCGCGTGCGCTGATCCTGCGTCCGGGCGAGACACGCGGCGAGGAACTGCCGTTCTTCCGGGCGTTCTGGATCGAGCGGCCGAGCCCGGCCGTGGGCTCGCTGGTGATTCACGGCTTGCTCGATTCGGAAAGCGTCGCGGGTGCCGTACGGATGACGCTGCGCCCGGGCGACGTCACCTTCGTCGATGTCGAGATGACGCTGTTCGCGCGCCAGGCGCTGGACCATGTCGGCTTCGGCTGCACGAGCGCGACCTTCCTCTCCGGCCCGCAGAGCCGGCGCGTCTTCGACGACATCCGCCCCTCGATCGGCGAGGTCTCGGGCGTCCAGATGCAGTCGGGCGGTGGCGAGTGGATCTACCGGCCTGTCAACAACCCGGCGACCCTGCAGGTCTCGTCCTTCGTCGACGAGAATCCGAAGGGCTTCGGTCTGGTCCAGCGTGAGCGAGACCCCGCCGCCTTCCAGGACGACGACCAGCGCTTCGAACTTAGGCCAAGCGTCTGGATGGAGCCGCTCGGCGATTGGGGGGGCGGCTCGGTCCAGCTCATCGAGATCCCCAACGATCACGAGCCGAACAAGAACATCATCATGTACTGGCGGCCGAAGCAGCCGCTCGCGGCCGGCAGCGAGCTATCGCTGAGCTACCGCCAGGCCTGGTGCTGGCAGCCGCCTGAGCGTCCGCCCCTGGCGCTCGCCACCCGCTCGCGCCAGGGCAAGGGCTCGCAGGGGCGCCGGCGGCGTTTCATCGTCGAGTTCACCGGCGACAGGCTCGCCGATGCGGCGCTGATCGCCTCGACGCGGGCGACGATCACGGCCCAGCCCGGCGCTGTGCAAAATGTCCGCCTGTGGCCCTACCCGGAGCGCAAGCTGATGCGCGTCGGCTTCGAGGTCGACCCCGGCAACGACAATCTGTCAGAGCTCCGGCTCGTCCTGCAATCGGGCGGTCAGCCCGTCTCTGAGACCTGGTTGAATCGATGGACCTGGTAACGGCAGCCCGCCGCGACGCCCTGGAAGCGGAACAGCGCGGCTACAGCGCGGCCCGCGAGCCTGCGACGCCGCCCGAAGAGCCGCTCGTCATGCCGGTGCAGTCGTTCCGGAGCTGGAAGGCGTCGGATCGCCGCGCGCCGGCCGCTCCAGCGAACTGGACCACGCCCTGGCTGAAGCGCCTTTTCGTCTTCGGCGGCGGGCTTGCGCTCACCGCCTTCGGCGCCTGGGAAATGTACAATGTCGTGTCGGTCAGCCGCACGACCTCGCTGCAGTACGCCTTGCTGGTGCTGTTCACGATCAACTTCTCGTGGATCGCGCTCGCCTTCACCAGCGCGCTGCTCGGCTTCTTCGGCGTGCTGTTCGGCGCCGGCCGCGCGGACCGGGCGGAGAGCCTGAAGCACCGCACCGTCGTGGTGATGCCGATCTACAACGAGTCCTCGGCGCGCATCTTCGCGGCGGTGGCGGCGATCCGTGAATCGGTCGAGGCGACGGGGCTCGGCGACCATTTCGACTATTTCATCGTCTCCGACACCACCAACCCGGATGTCTGGGTGGCGGAGGAGCGCGCCTTCCTGGCGCTGCGCGAGCGGCTCGGGCCGAACAGCCGCGTCTATTACCGGCACCGGCCGAAGAACCATCATCGCAAGGCCGGCAATATCGCCGATTTCGTCACGCGCTGGGGCGGGCTCTACGAGCACATGGTGGTGCTCGACGCCGACAGCCTGATGACCGGCACCTGCATCGTGCGCCTCGCCGCCGCGATGGAGAACGATCCCGATGCCGGCATCATCCAGTCGCTGCCGCTGATCATCAACCGCAACACCTTCTTCGCGCGGCTCCAGCAATTCGCAGCGCGAGTCTATGGGCCGGTCATCGCCACCGGGCTGGCCATGTGGTCCGGCCGCGACGGCAATTACTGGGGCCATAACGCGATCATCCGCACCAAGGCCTTCGCCGACCATTGCGGCCTGCCGGACCTGAAGGGCAAGCCGCCTTTCGGCGGCCATGTGCTGAGCCACGATTTCGTAGAGGCCGCGCTGATCCGCCGCGCCGGCTGGTCGGTCTACATGCTGCCGGACCTGACGGGCTCCTATGAGGAAAGCCCGCCCTCACTGATCGACATCTCCGTGCGCGACCGGCGCTGGTGCCAGGGCAATCTCCAGCATTCGCGGATCATGGGCGGCAAGGGCTTCGTCATGCCGACGCGCCAGCATTTCGCCACCGGTATCATGGGCTATCTCGCCTCGCCGCTCTGGCTGATGCAGCTCGTGGTCGGCATCCTGATCGTGCTGCAGGTCAACTACGCGCGGCCCGAATATTTCACGCAGGAGTTCACGCTCTTCCCGGTCTGGCCGCGCTTCGACCCCGAGCGTGCCTTGCGCCTGTTCGCGATCACCATGGGAATCCTCCTGGCGCCGAAGCTGTTCGGCCTGCTGCTGACCCTGTTCAACAGCAGGCTTCGGCAGGCCGGCGGCGGAGCGATCCGCCTCATCGTCTCCGCCCTGATCGAGGTGCTGTTCTCGGCCTTCTTCGCGCCGATCATGATGCTGATCCAGTCCGGCTCGGTCTTCCAGATCCTGCTCGGCCGCGACACCGGCTGGAACCCGCAGCGGCGCGACGACGGCTCGATCCCGTTCAAGGACATCGTGCGCCGGCACCGCACCCATACCGTGCTCGGCGTCGTGACCGGCCTCTCGGCCTTCATGATCGCGACCTCGCTCTTCGCCTGGATGTCGCCGACGATCGTCGGCCTCGTGCTGGCGATCCCGCTGTCATGGGCTTCGGGCCAGCTCGCGATCGGCCTTTGGCTCAAGCGCCACAAGCTCCTGCTGACGCCGGAGGAAGGCGCCCCGCCCGCGATCGCGACCCGCGCCAACGAATTGCAGGCCGAGTTCGAAAAGGCCGGATACGACGATGCCGATGGCATCAAGGCGCTGCATGGCGACGCGGAACTCCGCCACGCCCACGAATTGATGCTGCCCTATGGCCAATCGCGCCGGCGCGGCGAGATCGAACCCGACCGCGCCGTGGCGCAGGCCAAGCTCGTCGATGCCGAGACGGTCGACGACGCCGCGATCTGGCTCAAGCCGAAGGAGCGCATGGTCGTGCTGCACGACCGGGCCTTGATCGGGCTGCTCGCCTCGCTGCCGCCGGTCGAGGCGAAGGGCTGAGGCCGGTCGGTTAGGCCCGGCACAACCGTTGTCATTCCGGGGCTTCGCAAAGCGAAGAACCCCGAACCGACGACCGGATGAGCCGCTCGCAACCGAAGACCTGATGTCTTAGCCGGTCGTGGGTTCCGGGTTCGCGCCTGCGGCGCGCCCCGGAATGACATAGGCGATGCTACTTCACCCCCGCTCGAACGCGACCATGCAGCCGAAGGCCTCCTCGGCCGGCACGAAGAGCCGCTCTTCGCCGCGCTGGAACGACACTTCGTTCTCGGTCAGGCGCTCGGCCACCGCTTCGAGATCGGGCACCGACACGCAGAAGCCGAGGAAGCGGGCCGGCGTCGTATCCGGCTCGACGAGATAGGCGCCCTGCGCGGCCTCGGGATCGAGCACGTCGATGCGCCCTCGCGGCAGGGCGAGCACATAGTCCTCGTTGCCCTCGAGCACCTCGGCGCCGCCGCTGAAAGCCGAGAGGAAGGCGCGGTGGAAAGCAGGCTCCTCAGCCAGCATCACGACCGCCGAGAGCGCGGTGGCCCCGTTCGGATGATGCTGGAACTCCGGGTTCCAGAAATTCTGCGGCTCGAACTGCTGGCAGACGAAGAAACCGCATTCCGGCGCGCGTGGATCGGCGGCGAAGGCGAGTTCGAAGGCGACGCGGACGTCGCTGCCATCCGGGCGTCGGGCACGGCGCTCGAAGAAGAACGGCTCGAAATCGCCGATGCCCTGCTCCTTGAACGCGGCGGCGTCGGCCTTGGCGTCGGTGCTCTCCAGCACCAGCATGGAGAGCCCCTCACCCTGCTCCGCCAGCGCCTCGCGCACGAAGGCGCCGAAGGAGAAGCTGCGCGCGCCATGGGGCGTGATGGCGGCATCGTCGGCGATCGTCACCAGCTCGAGGAAGGAGCCCGGGAACTGCACGATCCGGTTCTCGGTGCCCCAGGGATGGCGGTTGCGGGCGCCGACGCGGAAGCCGAGCTTCTCGTAGAAATGCCAGGCGGCATCGAGATCGCGGACACCGATGACGAGATGGTCGAGACCGCGGGGCGTTGAGGCTGTTGCAGGCATGGCAGGCTCCGTCGACAGGCGTATCGGAGCCCAAGGCTAGCACAGATCACGGCGCGGTCATGTCGTACCGCGTTCAGGGCTCGATATAATGCGGCAGGAAGCGCGAGGTGTTCTTGGTGATCGGCGAGGCATCCTCGCGCAGACAAAGGCCGCAGGCCTGCGAAGCGACGAGCCAGGAGCCGAGCACGGCGTATTTGCCCTCGACGGAGAAAAGGTTGGTCGCGGCATCCTGCAGGACATGGCCCTCGGCGCCATAGGGGCCGTCGTCGCTGTCGAGCACGCGGCCGCGCTCCATCAGCGTGACATTGGCGCCTTCGCGCGAATAGAGCGGCTTGCGCACATGCCGGGCCGAGAGCGAGGCGCAGCGCGGATCGCCCTCGAAGAAGGCCGGCAGCAGGTTGGGATGGCCCGGCTCCATCTCCCAGAGACAGGCGAGCAGGCCCTTGTTGGAGAGCACGGCCTTCCAGGGCGGCTCGACGAACTGGCAGCCCGAGCTCGCGAGCGCCTTGCCGTAGCTCTCGCGGAACATCCACTCCCAGGGATAGAGCTTGAACAGCGTCTCGATCGGCTGGTTGGCGCCGTCGCAGAAGCGCCCGTCGGAGAGCAGGCCGAGCTCATCGATGTAGGTGAAGCGGGCATCGAGCCCGGCCTGCACCGCGCAATCGGCGAGATAATCGACCGTGCCCTTGTCCTCGGGGCTGCCCTGCACACAGGTCAGGTGCAGGCGGTAGGGCGAAGGCTCGCGCAAGCCCTGGAAGGCCGCGATCAGGCGCTCATGCAGCGAATTGAACTGGTCGCAGCCCTTCGGGATCGCGCCGCGCGCCATCGCCTGCTCCAGCCAGTCCCATTGCACGACGCTCGATTCGAACAGGGCGGTCGGGGTATCGGCGTTGTATTCCAGCAGCTTCGCCGGTCCGCGCCCGTCATAGGCGAGGTCGAGCCGGCCGTAGAGATTGCGCTCGCCGCGCTGCCAGCTACTCCGGATATAGTCCCAGTGCTCGGCGGGAATCGCGAGCTTGGTCAGGATCTCTTCGCTGCCCAGCGCCCTCTCGATGAAGGCGAAGCAGAGCTGCTCGATCGCCTCGGTCGGTGCCTCGATATCGCGCTCGACCTCCTCCAGCGTGAAGGCGAAAGCGGCGCTCTCGTCCCAATAGGTCTCGCCGTCGATCGTGTGGAAGGCGAAGCCCAGGCGTTCGACCTGTTCGACCCAGTCCGCGCGTGGCGGCAATGTGACGCGGCGCATCTCAGGACGAGGAATGCGAGGAGAAGGAGCGCGCGATCGAGCCGAAGCCGCCGCGCGAGGACGCGCTGGTCGCAGCCGTGCTGCCGCCGCGGGCACCCGGCGAGAAGGCTGCCGTGATGGCGCGCCCGCTCGTGGTGGAATAGGCACGCGAGCGGCTGCTGCTGCTCCCGCCATAGGAGCCGCCCGACGAACTGGAGGACGAGCGCGCCTGCTGGCATTCGGGCTGCGTCGACCCCGGCGGGCAACTGGCCGTGGTCGGCGGCATCAGAGGCTGGGCCTGCTGCGCCTGCCCGCCGGACAGGCCGCGGGCAAGCATGAAGCCTGCCAGCGCCGGAATGAAATATTGCGCGCCACCGATCGTGGCGGAGCTGCAGCTATTGGCGCCGTATTGGACCTCACAGCCGACCTGGCTCTGGAATTTCGGCGCGTCCTTGAGTCGCGCGGCGGTCGCTTCCGAAAAGGCCGTCTCGCATTGCTGCGCCGAAACCTGCCCGGCCGCCCGGCAATCGCTCAGGCTGTCATAGACGAGGTTCTCCTGTGGCTCCTCGCCGGTCATCGACCAGACGGTGGCGACGAGGAGCACGCCGGCGGCCGCGAGCCCGATCTGCGAGGAGCGCTTCATGGCCGCCTCATTCCGTCATGCTGGCAGCGGCCAGCGTTCCCGACACGACGGCGATGACCGCGAGCATCACCGCCGAAGGCAAGCTGTCCTGCTCGATCTTGCGCGACAATTCCGGGATCAGGAAACGCGCCAGCCCGTAGGCTATGAACTGGATGATCATCGCCGCCAGGGCCCAGAGCACGCAGTCGAGGATGCTGCTGGCCTGCGAGATCGCCTGTTCCAGCGGCAGGGAGAAGCCGACGATATTGCCGCCCATGGCGACGGCCGCCGAGAGGTTGCCGCCACGGATCAGGGCGATCTCGTCATGGGCGGTCATGCGCAGGTAGATCGCCGCGAATGCGGCGATCAGGGCCGCACCAACGACGAAATAGAGAAGGAATGCGGGCAGGCCCGCCATCGAGATCGTCATGCGCCTGCCCCCGTGCCGATGCGAAGACTCTCAGTCAACGATGCCACATAGTCAGGTTAACGCGGAAACTGCACAAGCCGTCATCTAAAAGGAGGATGCGCCCCATGAAGACCCGGGAAGCCCGCTGTGCCTGCGGGCAATTGCGCATCGCCTGCTCGGGCGAGCCCGCGAGCGTCTCGCTCTGCCATTGCCGGGATTGCCAGAGGCGGACGGGCAGCGCCTATGGCGTGGCCGTGTTCTTCGCGCGCGGCGATATCGCCGTGTCCGGGCAGTACAGCGATTACGAACGGCCGGCCGATAGCGGCTATCGGGTGCTGCACCATTTCTGCCCGGCTTGCGGCAGCACGGTGTTCTGGGAGCCGTCGCGCAAGGCGGAGATGGTCGCGGTCGCGATCGGCGCCTTCGCCGACCCGGATTTCCCCGGGCCAAGCAAGGCGGTGTTCGAGCAGCACCGCCTGCCCTGGGCGACGGTGCTGCTCGACAAGTCGTAGATCAGACCAGACGGCTCTGGGCCTTCGCGGCCTCGATGAAGCTGGCGAAGAGCGGGTGCGGCTCGAAGGGCCGCGACTTCAGCTCGGGATGGTACTGCACGCCGATGAACCAGGGATGGTCGGGATATTCGACCGTCTCGGGCAGCAGGCCGTCGGGCGAGAGGCCGGCGAAGCGCAGGCCCTTGGCTTCAAGCTGCTCGCGATAGCCCATGTTCACCTCGTAGCGGTGACGATGGCGCTCGGAGATCTCGGTCGAGCCGTAGATCTCGGCGATCTTCGAGCCAGCCGCCAGCGTCGAGGCATAGGCGCCGAGCCGCATCGTGCCGCCGAGATTGCCGCCGGCCGCGCGCTCTTCCAGCTCGTTGCCGCGCATCCATTCGGTCATCAAGCCGACGACGGGCTCCTGCGTCGGGCCGAACTCGGTCGAATTGGCGTTCTCGATGCCGGCGAGCGAACGCGCCGCCTCGATCACCGCCATCTGCATGCCGAAGCAGATGCCGAAATACGGCACCTTGCGGTTGCGCGCGAAGGTCGCCGCCTTGATCTTGCCCTCGGCGCCGCGATGGCCGAAGCCGCCGGGCACGAGGATGCCATGGACATGCTCGAGGAAGGGCGCCGGGTCCTCCTTCTCGAAGACCTCCGACTCGATCCAGTCGAGATTGACCTTCACATTGTTGGCGATGCCGCCATGGGTCAGCGCCTCGATGAGGGACTTATAGGCGTCCTTCATGCCGGTGTATTTGCCGACGACGGCGATGGTGACCTCGCCCTCGGGGTTCTTCACCCGCTCGGAGATGCGCTTCCAGCCGGTGACGTCCGGCTCGGCCTTGGCATCCATGCCGAAAGCGGCGAGCACCTCGGTGTCGAGCCCCTCGGCGTGGTAGGACAGCGGCACGTCATAGATCGAGGCGACGTCGCGGGCCTCGATCACGGCGGTCTCGCGGACATTGCAGAACAGGGCGAGCTTGCGGCGCTCCTCGCGCGGAATCTCGCGGTCGGTGCGGCAGAGCAGGATGTCGGGCTGGATGCCGATCGAACGCAGTTCGGCGACCGAATGCTGGGTCGGCTTGGTCTTCAATTCGCCGGCGGTCGGGATATAGGGCAGCAGCGTCAGGTGGACGAAGATGCACTGGCCGCGCGGGAGCTGCTGGTTGGTCTGGCGGATGGCTTCCAGGAACGGCAGGCTCTCGATGTCGCCGACCGTGCCGCCGATCTCGACCAGCGTGAAGTCGTAGCCCTCGTTGCCGGTGAGGATGAAGTCCTTGATGGCATTGGTGACATGCGGGACGACCTGGATGGTCGCGCCAAGATAGTCGCCACGGCGCTCCTTGGTCAGGATGTCCATGTAGATGCGGCCGGTGGTGATGTTGTCGCCCTTGTTGCAGGGCCGGCCGGTGAAGCGCTCGTAGTGGCCGAGATCGAGATCGGTCTCGGCGCCGTCGTCGGTGACGAAGACCTCACCGTGCTGATACGGGCTCATCGTGCCCGGATCGACGTTCAGGTAGGGGTCGAGCTTGCGCAGGCGGACCGTATGGCCGCGCGCCTGGAGAAGGGCCGCGAGAGCCGCCGCCGCCAGGCCTTTGCCAAGCGAGGACACCACGCCGCCGGTGATGAAAACATACCGCGTCATGGGAGGTCACCTCTATCGCCACGGGTTCGATTCGCTAAGCGCGTTCTGAGCAGTCCCGCCTTGCCCTGCGCGCTTGTCCACAAAAGAGAAGGCCGGTCGCCCGGCCCCTCCACACTCAAAAGAGAAGGGCCGGTTTCCCGGCCCCTGCCCTATGTCACTGCTGCGGCGCCGCTGGCGGCGTCGGCGGCTGGGCGCCGCCCTGATTCTGGTTCTGCATCTGGCGGAGCTGGTCGAGCACGCCGCCGGCATTCGGGGCGCTCGGAGCCGCCGGCGCGCCGGGCGTGGCCGGGGCCGAGGTCGCAGGCGCTCCGTCGATGATCGAACGCTGCGTGCGGCCGGTATTGGCCATCACCGCGAGCACGATCGAGGTCAGGAAGAACAGGCCGGCGAGAATCGCGGTCGCGCGGGTCAGGGCATTGGCCTGGCCGCGGCCGGTCATGAAGCCGCCGACGCCGCCTCCGCCGCCCGAGCCCATGCCGAGGCCGCCGCCTTCGGAGCGCTGCAGCAGCACGACGCCGACGAGCGCGACCACGATGATCAGATGGATGACGATGAGAACGTTCTGCATGGTCTCACGAAATGGGCATGGCGCGGGTCGCCGCCAAGGGCCATCCGCTCCTCCTCGAAGATCGAGGCGAATTCGGCGGGGCACATAACATGCGTGGGCCGGCAGCGCCACCCCCGCGCGCCGGCCTATTCACGCGAAGAGCGTTCAGCCGGCGCAGGCCCGGGCGATCGCCAGGAATTCCTCGGCCTTGAGACTGGCGCCGCCGACGAGCGCGCCGTCGACATTGGCGACATTCATCAGTTCGGCGGCGTTCGAGGGCTTCACCGAGCCGCCATAGAGCAGACGCACGCCAGCCGCGGCCTGCTTGCCGAGCAGGCGGCCGAGCTCGGCGCGGATGGCCGCATGCATCTCGGCAACGTCGGCAGCCGTCGGCGTCAGGCCGGTGCCGATCGCCCAGACCGGCTCATAGGCGACGACAAGCGTGGCGGCGGTGGCACCATCCGGCACCGAGCCGCGCAATTGCTTCTTGACGACGGCGAGCGCCTTGCCGGCCTCGCGCTCGTCCTTCGTCTCTCCGACGCAGACGATCGGCACCAACAGCGCCTTCTGCGCGGCCTCGGCCTTGGCCTTCACCGTGGCATTGGTCTCGCCATGGAGCGTGCGGCGCTCGGAATGGCCGACGATACAGACGCTCGCACCGGCGTCGGCGAGCATCGCGGCGGAGACCTCGCCGGTGAAAGCGCCGGAGGCTTGCGTGCTGCAATCCTGCCCGCCGGTCGCGATGCGCGAGCCGATCAGCGCGGCCGTGGCGGCGAAGAGCAGGCTGGCGGGCGGGCAGATCGCGAGGTCGACATGCGGCTTCAGCGCCGCGTCGTAACCCTTCGCCACCTCCGCCGCGATGGCGAGGTCGGCCTTCAGCCCGTTCATCTTCCAGTTGCCTGCCACCAGCGGCTTGATGCTGCGCGTCACGTCGATCCTCCTGAAATCAGCTCTTTCGGCTCTAGCAACGCCCGGCCGTCGCCGCAATCGCGTGCGAAGCGGCATCGTGACCGCGACGGCGATTGCGGCTTTCGCCATCGGTTCCTATAAGCAGCGCCGACAAATACGCGCGCGGGCTCTTTTCCGCGCCACGCACAGGTTCAGGAAAGACAGCTTTCATGATGATGCAGGGCATCCGCAAGGCGGGTCAGGGTCTCTTCGGGAAGATCGTGATCGCCATCATGTTCAGCTTCCTCATCATCTCCTTCGCGATCTGGGGCGTGGGCGACATCTTCCGCGGCTATGGCCGCAACGAGGTGGCCAAGGTCGGCAAGAGCGAGATCGGCATCGAGCAGATGCGCACTGCCTATCAGAACGAGATCCAGAACCTGATCCGCCAGCAGCGCCGGCAGATCTCGCCGGAGATGGCGCGCGCGCTCGGGCTCGACCGGCAGGTGCTGTCGCGCCTGCTCACCGAGGCGACGCTCGACCAGACGGCACAGGGCATGCGGCTCGCCGTTTCCGACGAGACGATCCGCAACCTGATCTTCGACGATCAGGTCTTCCGCGACGGCTCGGGCCAGTTCTCCGCGGCGCGCTTCAACGAGCTGCTGCGCACCAACGGCTATACCGAGCAGAGCTATGTGGCGCTCCAGCGCTCGACGGTCCTGCGCCAGCAGCTCTCCGAGATGGTCGTCGGCAGCCTCTCCGCCCCGCTCGCCCTGCAGGAAGTCGGCAACCGCCTGCGCAACGAGAAGCGCGGCATCACCTTCGCCCGGATGCCCGCGAGCGTGGCCGGCGAGATCGCAGCCCCGACGGAAGACCAGCTCAAGAGCTTCTTCAACGACCGCAAGGCCGCCTTCCGCGCTCCCGAGTTCCGTACGGCCGCCATCCTCTCGATCACAGCCGAGACGCTGGCGGACCCGGCCAAGGTCACCGACGAGGAGGCCAAGGCTCGTTACGAGGCGACCAAGGCCCAGCGCTTCACCACCGCCGAGACGCGCACCGTCCAGCAGATCCCATTCCCGAACGCCGAGGAGGCGCAGGCCGCCAAGGCCAAGATCGACGGCGGCGACACCTTCGACGAGATCGCGACCGAGCGGAACGTCGCCTTCAACAACCTGACGCTGGGCACCTTCACCCGCGAGCAGATGATCGACCCCGCCGTGCGCGATGCCGCCTTCGCACTTGAGGAAGGCGCCGTCAGTGCCCCGGTCGCCGGTACCTTCGGCACGGTGCTGCTGCGCGTGACCAAGGTCGACACCGCACATGAGCGGCCCTTCGAGGAGGTCGCCGCCGAGGTGAAGCAGGAGCTGGCGACGAGCCGCGCCGCCAATCTCGTCACCGAGTTGCACGACAAGATCGAGGACCAGCGCGCCTCCGCCAGGCCGCTCGCCGAGATCGCCAAGGAGCTCAACCTCACGCTGCGCATGGCTGGCCCGATCAGTGCCAGCCTCGGCAAGCCCGATGGCGCGCGCGAGGAAGCGCTGCCGGGCGGCGATTCGACGCTGCAGGCGATCTTCCGCTCCGATATCGGCGTCGACAACGAGGCGATCCGCCTGCCCCGCAACACCGGCTATGTCTGGTTCGACGTCACCAAGATCGACCCGGCGCGTGAGCGCAACTTCGACGAGGTCAAGGCCGAGGTCGAGAAGCAGTGGCGCACCGACGAGATCGCGACGAAGCTCTCCGCCAAGGCGCGCGAGCTCACCGAGCGTCTCGACAAGGGCGAGAATTTCGACGCGGTCGCGGCCTCGGCCGGGCTGACCATCGAGACCGCCGCCGATCTCGGCCGGCAGGACCAGCGCCCGGAGCTGCCGGCCACGGTCGTCGCGCAGGTCTTCGGCACCGCCGCCGGCAAGAGCAACTCGGCCTCCGGCGCTGATGGCGGGCGCGTCCTGTTCAAGGTCGATTCGGCGACGGTCGCTCCTTACGTCCGCACGACGCAGGAGGCCGGCAATTTCGAGCGCCTGCTGTCGTCCAGCGTCAGCGAGGACATCATGCTGCAATATGTCGCCAAGCGGCAGGCCGAGCTCGGCGTCAGCATCAACGAGGCTGCCTTCCGCAATGCGACGGGCGGGGCGCAGAACTGACGATGCAGCCGCTCCAGGAGTTCGAGCGTTTCGCGCAGACCTATGAGACCGGCGCCCCGCAATTGCTGCGGCAGGTGCTGGTCGGCGATTGCGAGACGCCGGTCGCCGCCTTCCTGAAGCTGCGCCACGCCACGAGCGGCCCGGCTTTCCTGCTCGAATCGGTCGAGGGCGGCGCCGTGCGCGGCCGCTACTCGATGATCGGGCTGGAGCCGGATCTGATCTGGCGCTGCCATCATGGCCAGGCCTCGCTCTGCCGCACGGCTCTGGGCGAGAGCTTCCTCGACGATCCGCGCCCGGCCTTCGAGAGCCTGCGTGCGCTGCTCGAAGAGAGCGCCATCCCGGAGGCGGAAGGACTGCCGCCGATGGCGTCCGGCGTGTTCGGCTATCTCGGCTACGACATGGTGCGCCTGATGGAGCGCTTGCCCGAGCCGAAGGAGACCGGCACCGGCGTGCCCGACGCCATCCTGACGCGGCCGACATTGATGGTGGTGTTCGACGCAGTGCGCGACGAGATCCATGTCGTCACTCCGGTCCGGCACATGCCCGGCGTCGGCGCGCGCCATGCCTATGAGCGGGCGCAGGAGCGGCTGGAGGCGGTCGTGCGCGCCCTGGAAGGTGCCCTCCCCGCCGAGGCCGAGATCGACATCGCCAACCTGCCGGTTCCGGCGACCACCTCGAACACCAGCGAGGCCGAATATCTGGAGATGGTCGACAAGGCGAAAGAGTACATCCGCGCCGGCGACATCTTCCAGGTCGTGCTGTCGCAGCGTTTCGAGGCGCCCTTCGCGCTGCCGCCCTTCGCGCTCTACCGGGCGCTGCGGCGGGTCAATCCGGCGCCCTTCCTCTGCTATCTCGATTTCGGCGATTTCCAGATCGTCTGCTCGAGCCCCGAGATCCTGGTGCGCCTGCGCGACGACACGGTTACGATTCGGCCGATCGCCGGCACGCGGCGACGTGGCGCCACCCCGGCCGAAGACGATGCCCTGGCCGAAGAGCTGCTGGCCGACCCGAAGGAGCGGGCCGAGCATCTGATGCTGCTCGATCTCGGGCGCAACGATGTCGGCCGCGTCGCCGAGATCGGCACGGTCAAGGTCACCGATTCGTTCTTCATCGAGCGCTACAGCCAGGTGATGCACATCGTCTCGAACGTCGAGGGCAAGATCGACCCGAAGCACGATTCGCTCAGCGCCCTGATCGCCGGCTTCCCGGCCGGAACGGTCTCGGGCGCGCCGAAGGTCCGGGCGATGGAGATCATCGACGAGCTGGAGCGCGATGCGCGCGGCGCCTATGCCGGCTGCATCGGCTATTTCGGCGCCAATGGCGAGATGGATACCTGCATCGTTCTGCGCACCGCAGTGGTCAAGGACGGGCGCATGCATGTCCAGGCCGGCGCCGGCATCGTCTACGATTCGAACCCGGCCTCCGAGCAGGACGAGTGCATCAACAAGGCCAAGGCGCTGTTCCGCGCCGCCGAGGAGGCGATCCGCTTCGCCGCCCGCAGCGGGCGCGGGCAGTAAGGCAACGGCCGGCCGGGAACGCGGCCAGCTTTTCTCGGAAACGGGACGTCATCCCGGGCTTGACCCGGGATCCATCGGAGGCTTCCGGAGCTCTACGATGGATCCCGGATCGGCGCTGCTCCGCAGCTTGTCCGGGATGACGGCACCGTTCTGCCAAGGAACAGCGAGCCCAAAACGCAAAACGCCGCGCCGGATCGGCGGGGCGTTTTCTGTTTCAGAGCGCCTCGATCAGTGCGCCTTGCCGGGCGTTGCCGTCATCTTGTCGACCCAGGCGATGCCGATCGCGGAGAGGATGAAGACGACATGGATCAGCGTCTGCAGCAGCACGCCGGATTCGGTGTAGTTCGCCGTCTTGCCGGCGATGCCGATATTGCCGGCCTCGATGAAGGTCCTCAGCAAATGGATCGACGAGATGCCGATGATTGCCATGGCGAGCTTGATCTTGAGCACGCTGGCATTGACGTGGCTCAGCCATTCCGGCTGGTCGGGATGGCCTTGGAGCCGCAGGCGCGAGACGAAGGTCTCGTAGCCGCCGACGATCACCATGATCAGCAGGTTCGAGATCATCACCACGTCGATCAGCCCGAGCACGACCAGCATGATCTGCTGCTCGCTGAAGTCGAAGGCGTGGGTGACGAGGTGCCAGAGCTCCTTGAGGAACAGGAAGACATAGACGCACTGCGCCACGATGAGGCCGATATAGAGCGGCAATTGCAACCAGCGCGAGCTGAAGATGAGGGCCGGAAGCGGCCTCAGGGGGCCAAGCGCGGCGGGCTGGGCGGACGGGTCGAACGATTGCGCCATGGTCGGCTCGATCCTTTGTGAAATCATGTCGATCTGTGGATGCAACGCTAGATGGCGGGGAAATTCCGTCCGCGCAAGCGGCCCCGCGTTGCTTTCGCGAGCAAAAGCGACGGCAGCGCGACGGCCCATTTATGCCCGGATTGACTGCTAGCTTTCCCTCCGGTCACCGGACCGCTACACTCGAATCCAAACGGGGGAACATGCGGAGTTCCGCTCGCCAGGTATTGCAGAGGAGTTTCGTCATGATCAGGACGCTCGCCGTCGCCGCCGCCCTTGCCGGTGGCACCCTACTTGCCCTGCCGGCCTCGGCTGCCCCGCTCGCGCCCGCCACCGCCGTCGTCGCGATGACGCAACCCGGCAGCGATCTCGTCCAGACCGTGCAGTACTACCGCCGCTACGGCTACGGCCCGCGCTATTACGGCTATCGCCGCGGCCCGGCGATCGGCGCCGGCATCGCGGCCGGCGTTATCGGCGGTGCGCTCGCTGCCGGCGCCCTGGCCGCCCCGCCGCCGGCTGTCTATTACGAGCCCGCCCCGGTCTATGTCGCGCCGCCGGTGGTCTATGCCCCGCCGGTGCCGCGCGCCTATGGCTACAGCCTCGAGGATACCGACGCGGTCGCCTACTGCTCGCGTCGCTTCAAGAGCTACAACCCGGAGACCGGGACCTATATCGCCTCGGGCGGCGTCGTTCGCGCCTGCCCCTGACAGCAGGCGACAGCGCGATCGCAGACAAGGACTCCCCGCAGCGATGCGGGGAGTTTTTCGTTTCGGCCGGAAACGGCTTGTCATCGCGGCGGCCGTCCCGCTTTATCCTGCCGGCAGCCTGAATCGGAGTATCGCGTGCGGATCGCCACCTGGAACGTCAACTCGGTCAGGCAGCGCCTCGGCCATCTCCTCGACTTCCTGAAGGAAGCGGAGCCCGATGCGCTCTGCCTGCAGGAGATCAAGTGCGTGGATGCCGACTTCCCGCGCGCCGAGATTGAAGCCGCCGGCTGGCAGGTCGAGACCCATGGGCAGAAGACCTTCAACGGCGTCGCGATCCTGAGCCGCTCGCGGTTGGAGGATGTCCGCCGCGGCCTGCCGGGCGACGATGGCGACGAGCAGGCGCGCTATCTCGAAGGCGTGCTGCCGTTCGGCAAGGGCGTGGTTCGCGTCGCCTCGATCTACCTGCCCAACGGCAACCCGCCGAACACCGAGAAATATCCCTACAAGCTCGGCTGGATGCAGCGCCTCACCGCTCATGCCCGGATGCTCATGGAACATGAGGAACCGCTGGTTCTGGCCGGCGACTACAATGTCATTCCCGAGCCGCGCGACGCCCGCGATCCGGCTGCCTGGGTCAGCGACGCGCTGTTCCTGCCGCAGACGCGGACCGCCTTCCGTGGTCTCGTCAATCTCGGCCTGACCGAGGCCTTGCGCAGCACCACCGATGCGCCCGGGTTCTATACGTTCTGGGATTATCAGGCCGGCGCCTGGCAGCGGAACAACGGCATCCGCATCGACCACCTGCTGCTCTCGCCGCAGGCGGCGGATCGGCTCGCGGGCGTCAAGATCGCCAAGCATGTCCGCGGCTGGGACAAGCCCTCGGACCATGTGCCGGTGATGATCGATTTGCACTGAGCACAGCCATCCGCCGCCATGCTCGGGCTCGGGCTTGACCCGAGCATCCCGGAAATCAGCGCGCTCCTGTCATGAGATTCTCGGGTCAAGCCCGAGAATGACGGTGCCTCAGTTCTGAGGCGCGCCGCCGTTGCGCGAGCTCACCAGATTCTGGCGCTCGATCAGGGCCAGAGCCGCCGAACGATCGTTGGCCGAGGCGGCCGCGAAGGCCACGTCATGGCGCTCGATGATCCAGGCCTCGCGGGCGGGATCGGCGCCCTCTCGGGCCATTGCGAGCCACATCAGGCCCAGCACCGGCTGGCGCGGCACACCCTCGCCGCCGCGGATCAGCATCTCGCCGAAGGCGGCGCGGGCCGGCGCATGGCCCTTCTCGGCTGCGAGCTTCATCCAGCGGGCCGCCTGGCGCGGATCGCGATTGGCGCCCTGCCCGGTCATGTAGAGACGGGCGAGATTGTACTGGCCGTCCGGGTCGCCGAAATAGGAGGCGGCGTAATGGAACATGTCGAAGGCCCGGTCCGGATTGGGCTTCACATAGCTGCCCCTGATGCCGTCCGAGAAATAATTGCCGAGCGCGACGAAGGCGCTGCCGACGAGGCGCGCATCGGCCGTGCCGGGAATCACATCAGCGTTTTCGTCCGCGATCTTCGAGAAATACTCGAAGGCCTTGAGATCGTTGGTCGGGACGCCCTCGCCACCGGCATACATCCGGCCGAGCTTGTACTGCGCCGTGAGATGGCCCTGCGAGGCCGCGTATTCGAGCGCGCGCACGGCGCCGACCTTATTGCCGGCAGTCGAGTCGCGCATCCAGGCCTTCAGCGCGTCGCGCGCGCTGGTGAAGGGCACGAGCGGCAGCGCCGTATGGGCGGTCGGAGTATCGGGGCCGGGCGCAACGGCAGCCGCGCCATGGCCACCGGGCACGGAATCGTCCGGCTCCGGCAGCGCCGCGCCCGGGATGGCGCGCGGCGGCAGCAGCTTGGTGCCTGAAATCTCCTGCGCCAGCACGGCCTGGTGGCCGCCCAGCAACAGGAACAGGCATGCTATGGTCGAGCTAGATATCCGCATAGCAATGGGTTTCGGCCGCCCCTCCTGGGTGGGTGACGGCGCCGCCTTTGGCGGAGCCGACGGTTTGCGCGTATTTCCACAGCGCGCCGGAATTGTAGTCGGTCTTGCGTGGCTTCCAGTCCTTACGACGCGACTCAAGTTCGGCATCAGAAAGGCGGACTGCGAGCTTTCCTGTGATGGCGTCGAGTTCGATGATGTCGCCGTCGCGGATCAGGCCGATCGGGCCGCCGACGGCGGCTTCAGGCCCGACATGGCCGACGCAGAAGCCGCGGGTCGCGCCCGAGAATCGGCCATCGGTGATGAGCGCGACCTTGTCGCCCATGCCCTGGCCGTAGAGCGCCGCGGTGGTCGCCAGCATCTCGCGCATGCCGGGGCCGCCCTTGGGGCCCTCGTAGCGGATGACAAGCACGTCGCCTTCCTTGTAGGTGCGGTTCTTGACCGCCTCGAAGGCGTCCTCCTCGCGGTCGAAGCAGCGGGCCGGGCCGGTGAAGACGAGCTGGTCCTCGGGCATGCCGGCGATCTTCACGATCGCGCCCTCCGGCGCCAGATTGCCCTGCAGGCCGACGACGCCGCCGGTGACCGTGATCGGCTTGTCGGCGCGATAAACGACGTCCTGCTGGTCGTTCCACTTCACCGAGGCCATGTTCTCGGCGATGGTACGGCCGGTGACGGTCATGCAGTCGCCGTGGAGGTAGCCGGCATCGAGCAGGCTCTTCATCACCAGCGGGATGCCGCCGACCTCGAACATATCCTTGGCGACGTATTTCCCGCCCGGCTTCAGGTCGGCGATATAGGGCGTCTTCTTGAAGATCTCGGCGACCTCGAACAGGTCGAAATCGATGCCGCATTCATGCGCGATCGCCGGCAGGTGCAGCGCGCCATTGGTCGAGCCTCCGGTCGCGGCGACGACCATCGCGGCATTCTCCAGCGCCTTGCGGGTGACGATGTCGCGCGGGCGGATGTTCCGCGCGATCAGCTCCATCACCATCTCGCCGGCGGTGTAGCAGAAGGTGTCGCGGACATCGTAGGGCGCCGGCGCGCCGCAGCTATAGGGCAGTGCCAGGCCGATCGCCTCGGCAACGGTCGCCATGGTGTTGGCGGTGAACTGGGCCCCGCAGGAGCCGGAGGACGGGCAAGCGACCTCCTCTAGCTCCTTCAGGTCCTCGTCCGACATGGCGCCGACCGAATGCTTGCCGACAGCCTCGAACACGTCCTGCACGGTGACCGGGCGGCCCTTGAAATTGCCGGGCAGGATCGAGCCGCCATAGATGAAGATCGAAGGCACGTTGAGGCGCACCATCGCCATCATCATGCCGGGCAGCGACTTGTCGCAGCCGGCGAGGCCGACCAGCGCATCGTAGCAATGGCCGCGCATGGTCAGTTCGACCGAGTCGGCGATGACCTCGCGCGAGGCCAGCGACGACTTCATGCCCTGGTGGCCCATGGCGATGCCGTCGGTGACGGTGATCGTGCAGAACTCGCGTGGCGTGCCGCTGGCGGAGGCGACGCCCTTCTTCACGGCCTGGGCCTGGCGCATCAGCGAGATGTTGCAGGGGGCGGCCTCGTTCCAGCAGGAGGCGACGCCGACGAAGGGCTGCGCGATCTGCTTCGCGGTCATGCCCATCGCGTAATAATAGGAACGGTGCGGGGCCTTGGCCGGGCCGACGCTCACATGGCGGCTCGGCAGCCTCGACTTGTCGTACACACGCCCGTCCATCGCCACTCGTCCTGTCCCCCGATCAGCACGGCGCGAAGATGTGCCACGCCCTGCCTGTCGGGAGCAATCGCGCCCCTGGAACCCCGAAAAATATCCGGAACCTCTGGAGATCCCGCGCGTTACCCCCGATTTCGGTATATCTCAGGCACTTAACGCAGCGTTTTGCTGGGCTTCGTTTGTGGCGGCTTCTTGGCGATTGGGGCGGACGGGCCGGTGCCGGACACCGTTCCCGACGCAGTGTTGCGCCGATGTCACAAAGTTTCAGGCGCCATACTGACCCAGCGGCAGCTCAGAGCACCATCGGCAGCACGAAGAAGCCGCCGACGATGACCAGGACGAGCGCGAGCGCCGTCATCGGCAGATGCTTCTCGATGAAGATGCGGATGTCGTCGCCATAGAAGCGCAGCGCCACCGCGATCATCAGGAAGAAGGTCGCGCGCGAGACCACCATGCCGATGGTGAACTTCCACAGGTCGAAATGCAGGAAGCCGGACATGATCGTGACGATCTTGAACGGGATCGGCGTCAGGCCCTTGGTCACCAGCACCCAGAACCAGTAGTCCTGCGAGGTCGCGATCAGGCTGGCCGCCTTGTCCTGCAGCCCGTAGATGCCGATCAGCCAGGCGCCGACCGATTCATAGAGCAGCGCGCCGATGGCATAGCCGAGATAGCCGCCGAGCACGGCGCCGAGCGAGCAAATGCCGGCATAGAACCAGGCTCGGTCTGGCCGGGCGATGCACATCGGAATCAGCAGCGGAATCGGCGGCAGCGGGCTGAACGAGCTTTCGATGAAGGTGATGCCGAAAAGCAGCCACGGGGCCGCGGGATGGGAGGCGTATGAAACGCACCAGTCATAGGCTCGCTTGAGCATGGGTTCTGAACAGCCGGTCCTTGAGCCGCCACGCATTCTGCATGGCGGGTTTGCATCGGGCGCATCTAAGCGGGGTCCGCGAGAGAATGCGAGTCCTCTCTTGGATCAACGTCAATTTGACGACACAGGCGTGACCGGAATGCGATACCTGGTCAGGCGAGGCGCGCCAGAGCCTCCGCGACCTTGAGCTTGCGGGCCTCGGCGGCGGCCTTGCGCTCGCGGTTCTCCTCGACGATCTCCTCGGGCGCGCGGGCCATGAAATCGGGATTGCCGAGCTTCTTCTCGACGACCGCGATGTCCTGGTCGAGCTTGGCCAGTTCCTTGGTAAGGCGCGAGCGCTCGGCGTCGAGATCGATCAGACCGGCGAGCGGCAGGGCCGCGACCTCGCCACGCACGATGATCTGGGCCGACTGCGCCGGCGCCGCCGTCTCGAATCCGATGTCGGAGACGCGGGCAAGCCGTTCGATCATCGGCCGCCAGCTCTCGATCGTCGCCCGTGTCGCCGCCGAGGCATTGACGAGGACGAGCGGCGCCTGCGTGCCGGCCGGCACGTTCACCTCCGAGCGGACCGAGCGGATGTCCGAGATCAGGTCGACGACGAAACCGATTTCGGCCTCGGCAGCGGCGTCCTTGAGCGCCGAAAGATCCTGCCAGCGGGTCAGGCAGACCAATGAGGCGTCGCCTTCCGCGAGCTTGCGCGGCGCGCCGGCCTCGGCCTTCTGCGCCCAGAGTTCCTCGGTGAGGAACGGCATGAACGGATGCAGGAGCTGGCAGATCAGATCGATGACATAGGCGACCGTCGCCTGCGTCTCGGCGCGCGCGGCGGCATCGACGCCCTCGCCCTGCAGCACGGGCTTGGCCAGTTCGAGATACCAGTCGCAGAACTGGTTCCAGACGAAGCGATAGGCACCGCCCGCCGCCTCGTTGAACCTGAAGCTCGGGATGCCTGCCGCGATCTCTTCGGCGGCCTGCGCCGCCTCGCTCAGGATCCAGCGGTTGAGCGGCTGCTTGACGCTTGCCGGGTCGAAACCTTCGGCGCGGGCGCAGCCATTGAGCTCGGCAAAGCGCGCGGCGTTCCAGATCTTGGTCGCGAAGTTGCGATAGCCCTCGACGCGCTGCGTGCTGAGCTTGATGTCGCGCCCCTGCGCGGCCATGGCCGACAGCGTGAAGCGCAGCGCGTCGGCGCCGTATTTGTCGACGAGCGTCAGCGGATCGATGACGTTGCCCTTCGACTTCGACATCTTCGCGCCCTTCTCGTCGCGAACGATGGCGTGGATATAGACGTCCTTGAACGGCACCTCGTCCATGAAGTTGAGGCCCATCATCATCATCCGGGCGACCCAGAAGAAGATGATGTCGAAGGCGGTGACCAGCGTCGCCGTCGGGTAATAATGCTTCAGCTCGGCTGTCTGCTCGGGCCAGCCCAGGGTCGAGAACGGCCAGAGCGCCGAGGAGAACCAGGTGTCGAGCACGTCCTCGTCGCGCGTCAGCGCGACGGTGTCGCCGTAATGCGCCATGGCGAGCGTCTGCGCCTCGGCCTCCGACTCGGCGACGAAGACCTCGCCGTCCGGCCCGTACCAGGCCGGAATCTGGTGGCCCCACCAGAGCTGGCGCGAGACGCACCAGGGCTCGATATTCTCCAGCCAGTCATAATAGACCTTGGTCCAGTTCTCGGGCGTGAACCTGGTCCGGCCGTCCTGGACCGCCTTGATCGAGCGCTGCGCCAGCGGCTTAACGTCGACATACCACTGATCGGTCAGCCAGGGCTCGATCACGACGTCGGAACGGTCGCCATGCGGGACGGTATGGGTGTTCGGCTCGACCTTCACGAGCAGGCCGCGCGCGGCCATCAGCTCGACGACGCGGCGGCGCGCGACGAAGCGATCGGCGCCGTCGAGCGCCAGCGTCTCGGCCTCCGGCTTGGCGCCGGCAAGGAACTCCTCGTTATCGGCGAGCAGGATGCGCGCCTCGCCGTCGAGGATGTTGACGACATCGAGCTGGTGGCGCTTGCCGACCTCGAAATCGTTGAAGTCATGGGCCGGCGTGATCTTGACCGCGCCAGTGCCCTTCTCGGGATCGGCATAGTCGTCGCCGAAGACCGGGATGACGCGGCCGACCAGCGGCAGCACGGCGTTGCGGCCGATCAGGTGGCCGATCGTCTCGTTTTCGGGATGAACCGCGACGCCGGTATCTCCCAGCATCGTCTCCGGGCGCGTCGTCGCGACCGTGATGAAGGTCGAGGCGTCGTCGGCGTCATAGGTCGCGCCTTCGAGCGGGTAGTTGAAATAGTAGAGATGGCCGTTCGGGTCGCGGCTCAGTGCCTTGTCGAGCTTGGCCGCGTCGAATTCCTCCTCGCCGCCGCGCTGCCATTTGAACGTGCCGGTCTTCTCGACCTGCAACACCTCGAGATCCGAGATCGCGGTCTGGAATTTCGGGTCCCAGTTCACCAGCCGCTTGGCGCGGTAGACCAGCCCCTGCTTGTGCAGGCCGACGAAGACCTTGAGGACGGCGGCGGAGAGCCCCTCGTCCATGGTGAAGCGCTCGCGCGACCAGTCGCAGGATGCGCCGAGGCGGCGGAGCTGGTTGAAGATCGTCCCGCCGGACTCCTCCTTCCACTTCCAGACTTCGGCAAGGAAGGCCTCGCGACCCATCGTGCGACGGTCGGTCTTGTTCTCGGCGGCGAGCCGGCGCTCGACGACCATCTGCGTCGCGATGCCGGCATGGTCGGTGCCGGGCTGCCAAAGCACATCCTTGCCGCGCAGGCGCTCGAAACGGCAGAGCACGTCCTGCAGCGTGTTGTTGAGCGCGTGGCCCATGTGCAGCGAGCCGGTGACATTCGGCGGCGGGATCACGATGCAATAGGGCTCGGCGCCGGGGGCAGCGCCCCTGCCCGCCTTGAAGGCCTGCGCCTCGTCCCAGGCCTTGCTGATCCGGGCCTCGACGGCGGCCGGTTCGAAAGTCTTGTCCATCATCGCATCGCTCGAACGCAGAAAGGCCGGGGAACCTGCCCCGGCCGGAAAAATCACGGGCCAAAAAGGTCTCGGCCCTTAAGAGCCCATGCACAGGCCGCGCGTCAACGTTTTCGATGATGCGCAGCTTCGCGCCACCCTTGTCATTCCGGGGCTTCGCGCAGCGAAGAACCCGGAACCCACGACTGGGTAGCTCGCCGGCAACCGAACATTCCCTGTCTCACCCGGTCGTGGGTTCCGGGTTCGCGCCTGCGGCGCGCCCCGGAATGACAAGACGGTACTCGCGTCAGGCGAGGTTCGACTGGAGGAACCAGAGCGACTTGTCGAGCATCCGGGAATAGGCGGTAAGCAGGTCGGCGGTGTCGGCGTCGCCGGCCTCGTCGCAAGCGTCGATCGCCTCACGCACCTTGTTGGCCGTGTCGGCATAGCGCTCGATCAGCGCGGCCAGATGATCCTGAACCGAGACGATCTCGGTCGGATAGGGCTTGAGCGAAGTGGATTGAGCTGTCGTCTGCGTCGTGCCGAAAGCGATGCCGCCAAGTTGCGCGATCCTTTCCGCTACGGTGTCGACATGGGTATCGAGCTCATCGCGAAAATTGTCGAGCATCAGGTGGATGCCGATGAAGCCCGGCCCCTTCAGGTTCCAATGTGCCTGCTTGGTGACGAGCGAGAGATCGATGCCGTCGGCAAGGCGTTCGTTCAGCAGGCCGATGACCTTGGTCTTGGTGTTCGAGGCCAGGTCGACCCGGCTGGATTTGACCACCTTGGCCGTGGTCGAGCTCTTCGGTGCGCTGCGCGGTGTGGTCTTGGCTACGGTCTTGGCCATGGCAAACCTCGGATCGGAAGGACTGCGGGAGCGATATTGCCGCCAACGCCGGGCAATCCGGCGCATCATTTCTGATACGCACGAATCCGGGCGCGGTTCCGGCTGGACTGCTTTCTCGCGCGGCGGAACCAGCCGGCGTTCATCCCGTTGGAATCACACAACCCATGACAGCCAGCAGGAGAGCGACATGCCTCGGCAAGACGACCAAACACGCGTCTGGGACCTGATCGATTCCATCAAGTTCGCGATGCTCGTGACCCATGACGGCCAGGGTGACGAGTTGCGCGCCCGCCCGATGCATGCCCATGGCGAGCGTGAGGACGATGCGATCTATTTCCTGACCGATCGCCGCCACCACAAGGACGACGAGATCCAGGTCAACGACAATGTCTGCGTCGCCTTCTCCGACACGGGCAGCCAGCGCTATCTTTCGGTGACGGGCACCGCGACAGTCCTCGACGACCGGCAGCGGGTTCACGACCTCTGGGATGCGAGCAACCGCGCTTTCTGGAACGACGAGAACGATCCGAACATCCGCGTACTGCGCGTTCGGCCGAGCATGGCAGAGTTTTGGGACAGCCCCGGCAAGATCGTCACCAGCGTCAAGATGGCCGCGGCCGCCCTCACCGGCGCCAAGCCAGATCTCGGCGAGAACCGCAAGGTCCGCCTCTGACCCCCGAAGCGACGAGCAGGATGCGATGATGAAACTCTTGGTCCACGCCCTCGGGGCCTGGTTCGCAGTCGAAGCGGCGTCTGGTCGCTATCCCCGCCCGGTCGCCGTGGGGCTGACCATGCTGGTCTCGCGGCTCGGTACTCCGGCGACGGCTTTCGCCATGGTGGGTTACGGCCTGATGCGCCTCAGGGAGGCCGGAGCGTTCGAGAGGCAACGCGCGCCTGCGCGACGCCGCCGCGTCGTCAGCTCGAACTAGAGACCGGCTTCGCTGTTGGAAGCGGCCCTGGCGTCGCAGGCCGGGGCCGCCTTAGCTACGGCCGCCGCGCGCGACACGCTCGATCTCGGCGCGCACCAGCCGCTCGACCATGGTCGGCAGATTGTCGTCGAGCCAGGTCTTGAGCATCGGCTTCAGCATGTCCTTGACCAGGTCCTCCAGCGTGCGCGCATTGTTGCTGAGCACGGTGGAGGCGAGCTGGCCGAAGGCATTGGTGACGACAGAACTCGCCTGATCCGACAACAGGCTCGCCATGTCTGGCATAGCGGCGAAAGTCGGCTGTGGCTGAGGCTGAGGCGGTTCGGGCTGAAATGCGACCGGCTGCGGCTCGGGCGGAGGGGCTGGCGGTTCCGGAGGCAGAGCCGCGACGGGCTCTTCCTCGAGGAACGCGACGTCGGATTCGTCGGGGAACGCCTCTGGCGGGGCCGGTGCGGGTTCAGGCGCGGCGACCAGAGCGGCTTCGGCCCCGAGGTCGAGCACGTCGTCGTCGATCGTGGCAGCCGGCTCGGGTTGCGGTTGCGGATCAGGCTCGGCCAGCGGCGCCGCGGCTTCTTCGGCCGGCTTCGCCTCATCGTCCGAGATGATCCGGCGGATGGAGGCGAGGATCTCCTCCATCGACGGTTCGCTGGGCTTGGCTTGCGCGCTCATGAGTCTAACCGTTGGACACCGGGCGCGCCGACGGAATCAACGCTGCTCCAAGAGCGCAGTATTCCACGGCACCGATGCCAGACAAGGCGCCAGGCGGCTCTCCCACAGGAGAAATCCGCGCTGTTGCCCTATGGCATCGCGCCGAAATGCCGCGTGTGCCGTCGGGAAGAGCCGATGCGACGGGAATGGCCGTCAGGTCGTTTGCGCCGGACGCGTGGCGATCCGGCGCGAAACGGCCCGGGCCGATGCTCAGCGGCCGTCGGGAGTCTGGGTGCCCCAGAGCTTGCCCTGGACCTGCTCGTAGTGCTGGCGGGCGTCGTAGATATCGGCCTTGAGCTTGAGCGACTGGGCGGAGAGCTTGCCGACCGCGGAGAGGACCGCATAGGAGGCGACGACGCGATCGCGCTGAGCGACCACGAGGCTCGAGCGGGCGCTCACCAGTTCCTGCTGGGCGTTGAGGACGTCGAGCGTCGTGCGCTGGCCGACCTTCGCCTCTTCACGCACGCCGGAGAGCGCGGTGGACGCGGCTTCGACCTGCGCCTGGGCGGCGATGATCTGGGCCTTGGCGGCTTCCAGCCCGCCCCAGGCGGAGACGACGGCGGCGCGGACGGCGTCGCGCTGGGTGTCGACCTCGATCCGGCGCTGGCCGGCGGTTTCCTTGGCCTGACGGGTGCGGGCATAGACCTGGCCGCCCTCGTAGATCGGGATGGTCAGCGTGCCGACGAGGCTGGCCGAGAAGCGGTTGTCGCCGGAGAACTGGCTGTCATAGCGCTGCTGGACCACGCCGCGGACACCGACGACGGGATAGAGATCGGCCTCGGTGACCTTGACCTGAAGCTCGGCGGCATCGACGCCGTGCAGCGAGGCGATGATCGCCGGGTGGTTCGACAGGGCCTGGGTCAGCGCGGTCGGCAGCGATTTCGGCAGCAGCCCCTCGACCGGCCGGCCCGGTGCGAGCGAACGCGGCTCGGTGCCGACATTCTGGCGGAAGCGGGCGACCGAAGTCTTCAGGTTCGATTCGGCGAGAATCGCCTGGGAGCGGGCCGAGGACAGGCGGGCTTCCGCCTGCGCCACGTCGGTGCGCGTCACTTCGCCGACCTGGAAGCGGTCGCGGGTCTGGCGCAACTGCTCCTCGAGCACCTCGACGTTGTTGCGGTTGAGGTTGAGGATCGCCGTATCGCGCAGCACGTTCATGTAGGACGTCGCGGCGTCGAGCAGCACGTTCTGCTCGGTGTTGCGCAGGGTGGCGCGGGCGCCGAGCACCTGCGATTCGGACTGGCCCACGGCGCTGCGGGTCTTGCCGGAGTCGAAGATGTTCTGATCGACCTGCACGCCGGCGCCGCGCGGCCCCAGGCGGGACACCGTGTTGTTGTGAAAGGGCGAGTTGCTGGCGAAGGCCGGAATGCCCGCTTCGGTGATGCTGGCGCCGATATCGGCCGAGGCCGTGATTCGCGGGCGGTAGCCCGCCTTCGCCTGCGGCACGTTCTCGTCGGTCGCGCGGACCGAGGCGCGCTGCGCATTGAGAGTCGGATTGGCTGAGTAGGCCCGCGCGAGCGCGGCATCCATGGTCTGGGCCGAAACCGGCCCGGCCCAGCCACCCGCCAACGCCAAGGCGAAGACGGCGGAGAGCCCAAACCCGGAAGTCTTTTCGTCGCGTTTATGCACTGGACGCCTCATGTGCGCACTGAAAGTCGCGCCCAGGCATCGCCCCAGCCTCGGCAGAGTTGCAATTCATACCCGCTCCGGCACCATCCGCCAACGCATGGGGCGGCTCCAGAGTGGTTTCGATCGTGCAGTGCCGCAAAAATGCGACACTGCCGATCTCAGAAAACAAACGCCGCCGGGCGGCGGAACTCGGACACGACGGGCGCGGCCGCGTCGAAGACCGGCCGGCCGGAGACGACGTCGCTGGACTTGAGGTAGAGCTTGACCCGCGCGGCGCGACCGATGCCCTCGACCACGATGAGCCGGCCCTCCGGCCGCAGCAGCGGGAAAAGCGATTCGGGCGCGATCTCGCAGGAGCCGCCGATGAGGATTGCGTCGAAGCTGGCAGCGGCCGGCTGCTGGGCGGTGACCGTCACGCCCTGCGCGCCGGCCCGGCCCAGAGCCGCCTCGGCCAGGGGCCGCGCGGCTGCGTCCGGCTCCCAGAGCGTGGCTTTCGCGCCCATGTGGTGCATCAGCGCCGCGCCGTAGCCGGAACCGCCGGCATATTCGAGCACGTCCTCGCCCGGCTGCGGATCGAGCTCCTGAATCATCCGCACCGCGACCATCGGGGTCATCAGCGCGCGCCCGGTGCCCGGCAGCGGGATCGACTGGTCGAGATAGGCGAGATGCGACAGGTTCTCGGGAACGAAGGCTTCGCGCGGCACCGAATCCGCCGCCGCCAGCGCCGCCCGGTCGGTGATGTCATAGGTGCGCAACTGGCAATCGACCATATTGCGCCGCAGCGAGGTGAAATCGTCCATGACCGAACTCTCCGTCCACGACATCGCCGCTGCAGGTTGCGGCCGAGGCTCTGGAGGCCGCGAACCGGTGCAGCGATCGCGCCGTTCTTCGGCAGCTTTCTGTTCGACGCCCACGCAAAAGGCAAGCGCCGCCTGACCGCAGGCATAAACCAGCTATGGTTAATGCAATCTAACGATGTGAGGGGGAAAGCTGGCTCCCGGAGCAGGATTCGAACCTGCGACCAATCGATTAACAGTCGATTGCTCTACCGCTGAGCTATCCGGGAACAACGTGGCGGCGTCTTAGCGGCGCTGTCCGGATAGTGCAAGCCCCTTGCGAGCCGACCAAGCAGATTTGTCGCCGTCGCTGTGGAAGATGCGATCCCGGGTTGCGGCGCGGCGCGGCTTGTGGTTATTGCGCTCTCGCTGAAGCGGCCGCGGCCGTTTTGGCCGGAAGGCCTCGTGGCGGAGTGGTTACGCAGAGGACTGCAAATCCTTGCACCCCGGTTCGATTCCGGGCGAGGCCTCCAAAAATCCCATTGCGCTGATATCGTTGCGCTTTCTCAAAATTCTGTCGAGACCGCGTCCCTGCCGCTTGCCGACAGGACCGGAGGTTCGCATGCGCCTGCGGAACCTGCCGCCTCGTGCGATGTTCTCCCTGCGGATTTTCCAGTGGTGCCAGGCGGGCGGCAGCCGGCCCGGCGAGGGCTCAAGGCCCAGACGAGCCCCATCGGCGCAGCCGGTGGGGCTCTCTCTCTTTCGGCGTCGGCCCTTGGGGCCGGCCCGCATGTCAAAGCGAGTCAACGGGTTGCAGCGCGTGGCTGAAACACCTCCGGCGCGACGCGTTCGGGGAATGTCAGGGACGACACGGCGACAATCACCGTGAGGCCGATGACGGCGAGCCAGAGCCAGAAATCCAGGGGCGGCTTTTTCCGATTTGTCATCCTGAAAAGGACGCCCAAGTCGCCTCGGAGTTCCCATCCGTCAGCCTTCAAGGTTCCGACCCGCGCCGTTTCCGGGTGTATTCAGCCCTTTCGGGCGTCCGCGGCAGTTGGCGCCGGAGCGGCCTGTCGCGCGCCCTCCCCCCTGCCGGGGCCGGCGCCATGCTTGATCGCAAGAGAGAGAATCGTGCGCCCGACCGCCTCGGGCAGATCCGCGTCCAGCATGACGCGCAGACGGCCGGTGCCGGCTTCGATGGCCGAAACCTCGAAGCCTGCGGCCCTGACTCGTTGCGGGGCTCGCGGGCGGCGCACGCTGAACAGATTGTCCAGCTTCCGGCCCATCTCTCCGAGTTCGAGATCGAGGCCTGCTTCCTCCAATGCATCCATCTTTCAACAGCCGCCCATCTGGAGCGATCGTTCAGGCTGTGATTCGCCTTAAGATCTTCGTTTACAAAACGTTAAAATTTTAGTTAGTGACGCTTGCCCGTTCAGGGCGGAGTAGCGTCATGGTCGAAGCCATTCTGATAGCGGTCCTCATGGCCGGGACGGCGGGCGTGTCCTGGCTGATCGCCGATTTTCTGCACGAGCCTCTCGAGATCTGAGCCAGCGATCGCGGATTCGCAAGTGCCGCTGCTGAGCAGGGTCTGACGGCCCGCGTCTTCGGAAAATCTTTTCTCCTGCCGGCGACCGATTCCACCCGGCCGCGTTGATCGGGATTGCGGGCCGCGGGAGCGCGGCTGGGGAGAGACGATGACCGAACGCGCCCTGCACTGGTTTCGCAACGATCTCAGGCTTGCGGACAACCCTGCGCTCGCCGAGGCGGTGGCGGCCGGGCCGAGCTTATGTCTCTACATCCTCGATACGGGTCCCGATCGCCGGCCGATCGGCAGTGCCTCGCGCTGGTGGCTGTCGCGCTCGCTCGACGCGCTGGGGGCGGCGCTCGCGGCCAAGGGCGGGCGGCTCGTGCTGATGCGCGGCGATCCGGCCGTGCTGCTGCCTCGCGTCGTGGCCGAAGCCGGGATCGGGCTCGTCACCTGGAATCGCCGCTATGAGGCAGAGGAGATCGCGCTCGACCGCCAGCTCAAGGAGGAGCTGTCCGGACGTGAAATCACGGTCCGCAGCTTCAACAGCCAGCTTCTCAACGAGCCCTGGCAGCTCACCACGACGACCGGACAGCCGATGAAGGTGTTCACGCCCTATTGGCGTGCGGCGCGGCTGAAGGGCGATCCGGCGGCTCCGATTCCGGCTCCCAAGCGCATCTCCGCGATTCCCCTGCCCGATTCGATCGCGGCATTGGCGCTCACCCTGCCCGATCTCGAGCTTGAGCCCCGGAAGCCGGACTGGGCCGGCGGCATGCGGGCTGCGTGGACACCGGGAGAGGCGGGTGCGGCGGAGCGTCTCGACGATTTTCTGGGCGACGGCCTTCATGGCTATGCCGGGGATCGAGACCGGCCAGACCGGGCCGCGACGTCGCGCCTCTCGCCCCATCTGCATTTCGGCGAGATCGGCCCGCGGCAGGTCTGGCATGCGCTCCAGCATGCCCGCGCCGCCGGAGAAGCCGCCGGATCGGAGCGCGACGCCGAGAAATTCCTCGCCGAGATCGGCTGGCGCGAGTTTTCGCACCATCTGCTCTTCCACAATCCGGAGCTTGCGACCCGCAACTACGATTCGCGATTCGACGCCTTCCCCTGGCGGCCGGACGAAACGGCGCTCAAACGCTGGCAGCGCGGGCAGACCGGAATACCGCTCGTGGATGCCGGAATGCGCGAGCTCTGGACGACCGGCTGGATGCATAATCGCGTGCGGATGGTCGTCGCCTCCTTCCTGATCAAGCACCTCTTGCAGGACTGGCGGGCCGGCGAGGCCTGGTTCTGGGACACGCTGGTCGATGCCGATGCCGCCAACAATGCCGCGAGCTGGCAATGGGTCGCCGGCTCCGGCGCCGATGCCTCGCCCTATTTCCGCATCTTCAACCCGGTGACGCAGGGCGAAACCCACGATCCCACGGGCGCTTACGTCCGCCAATGGGTGCCGGAACTGGCCGGGCTTTCCGACAAGGACATCCACCAGCCTTGGAATGCCCCGGAGAAAGCCTTGCGCGAGGCGGGCGTTCGAATCGGCGAGAGCTACCCTGCCCCATTGGTCGATCTCGCCTTGGGGCGCCAGCGCGCGCTCGACGCCTTCGCCACCATCCGGGGCGGCTGAACCGGCCTCAGCCGCTGCGCTCGGCGAAGCGGGACATCAGCGCGAAATAGACCGGATAAGGCAGAAGGCGCGCGACCTTCAGGATCCAGGCAAGGCGGCGCGGCACGGTGATCTCGAACCCGCCTCGCTCGAACCCGTCGACGATTCGCCGCGCGCCATCCTCAACCGTCAGCAGGAACGGCATCGGGAAGCGGCGGCCTTCCGTCATAGGTGTCTCGATGAAGCCGGGATTGACCAGTTGCAGGCGGATGCCGGCGACCTCGCAGTCGAAACGCATCGATTCGCAGAAATAGATCGCGCCCGCCTTGGCCGCGCCATAGGCGGCTGCGCCGGGCAGGCCGCGATAGCCGACGAGCGAGGCGTTGACCGCGATCTGCCCTGCGCCGCGGGCTGCCATGCGCGATTGCACGGCGAAAAAGCTCTTGGCGACGCCGAGCAGATTGACCCCGACGACCCTCTCGACCGTCTCGACATCGATCGCCCGACCCTGCCCGGAAGCGATGCCCGCATTGAGGAAGGCGAGCGCGACCGGCCCGTGAATGCTTTCGATGGCGTCAGTGACGTCGCGCATGCCCTGCGCGTCGGTGACGTCTCCGGCATGGGCGACGATGCGGCCAGGCAGCTTCTCGGCGCTGCGGGCGAGACGCTCCAGCGCCTCCAGCCGCCGGGCCGTGACCGCAACCGTCCAGCCCCGCGCGGCCAGTTCGAGCGCAACCGCGGCCCCGATGCCGGAGCTGGCCCCGGTGATCCAGGCGACGCCGTCCTGCGGCTTCATGCGGGGCAAGGCCATGGCGGCTCCGGGTTGGCGGTACAGTCATCTAGGCATGAAAGCCCGCGCCCGGAAGCCATGCATCGCAAATCATCCCCGCTATCCCGCCAAGGAGGTGGCACCCCGGCGGCAATCGGTGCAGTCTGCCGGGCGAAGGCGTTCCCGCGCCACCATGAGACACGAGACGATGCCGACCGAACTTCTCTTCCGCCAGGATGCCTATCTCGAGGAAACGCCGGCGACGGTCGAGGCCGTGAACGAGCGCGGCGGCATCATCCTCGACCGCACGAATTTCTACGCGACCGGCGGCGGCCAGCCGGGCGATGCCGGTCATCTGCGCCGCGCCGACGGCAGCGAGATCGCCATCGCCACCACGATCTACGATCCCGAGGACAAGAGCAGGGTCATCCATGTTCCCGCAGAAGGCCAGGCCCTACCCACGCCCGGCGAGGCGGTGACGGCCGTGCTCGACTGGGAGCGCCGCTTCAAGCGCATGCGCATCCATACCGCGCTGCATCTGCTCAGCGTCGTGCTCGCCTTCCCCGTCACTGGCGGCTCGATCGGCGATGGCGACGGTCGACTCGACTTCGACATTCCCGAGGGCGGGCTCGACAAGGCAGAGATCTCCGAGAAGCTCAATGCGCTGGTCGCCCGCAACGCCGATGTCGGCGAGCGCTGGATCACCGACGAGGAGCTCGACGCCAATCCCGGCCTGGTCAAGACGATGTCGGTGAAGCCGCCGCGCGGCTCGGGCCGCGTCCGACTCGTCGCGATCGGCGATATCGACCTGCAGCCCTGCGGCGGCACCCATGTCCGCAACACCGCCGAGATCGGCGCGGTCGCGGTCACCGATATCGAGAAGAAGGGCAAGCAGAACCGGCGCGTCCGGATCGCGCTGGCCTGAGAACACCAGAGTTGATGCCCAGAGGATATGCCTATGGCCCGTGAAGACGTCTTCGTTTCGACCGAGTGGCTGGCCGAGCGCCTGAACGCGCCCGATGTCATCGTCGTCGATGCCTCCTGGTACCTGCCGGCCCATGGCCGCGATCCGCATGCCGAATTCGCCGATCGGCGCATTCCCGGCGCCGTGCATTTCGACATCGACGCGGTGAAGGACACGGGTTCCGACCTGCCGCATATGCTGCCGCGGCCGGATGCCTTTGCCGCCGCCGTCGGTGCCCTGGGCATCGGCGACGGCATGCGAATCGTCGTTTATGACGGGCTCGGCCTGTTCTCCGCGCCGCGCGTGCGCTGGACCTTCCGCACCTTCGGCGCCAAGGACGTCGTCATCCTCGAAGGCGGCTTCCCGAAATGGGAGCGCGAGGGCCGCCCGATCGAGCATGGCCCGCCGCGCGCCCGCGCCAACCGCAGCTTCACCGCCCGGCTCGACCATTCCGCCGTCGCCAGCGCCGACGATGTCGCCAAGGCGCTCTCCGCCGGCAATGCCCAGGTGGTCGATGCCCGCCCGGCCGATCGCTTCCGCGGCGAGGCGGCGGAACCCCGCCCCGGCGTGCGCTCCGGCCATATGCCCGGCGCCCTCAACGTGCCGGCGACCGCGCTCGTCGCCGATGGCAGCCTGAAGGATTCGGCCGCCATCGCCGCCGCCTTCGCCGCGGCGGGCGCCGATCTCGACCGGCCACTGATCACGAGTTGCGGTTCCGGCGTCACCGCCGCGATCCTCGCGACCGCGCTGGAGACGATCGGGAAGCCGGCGCGTGCGCTCTATGACGGGTCTTGGGCCGAATGGGGCGCCAGCGACCGGCCGATCGCGACCGGACCGGCGAAGACGGGCTGAGCCTGCGCAGCAAGCAAGCGAGGAGGACGCCATGAGCCACGATCATTCCCACGATCACGACCATCCGCACGATCACAGCCATGATGGCGAGCCGCGCTGGAAGCATGACGGAGTGCGCGTCATCTCCGGCGAAAAGCTCGACCCCAACACCGCGCAGACGCCGGGCATGTTCCGGCAGGCCGCGATCAACCACGCCCGCGTCGGCGCCCAGAAGATCTGGGCCGGTACGGTCGCGATCGAGCCCAACGCCAAGACCGGCGTGCATCACCATGGCGAGCTCGAAAGCGTGATCTATGTGGTGAGCGGCAAGGCGCGGATGCGCTGGGGCGAGCGGCTTGAATTCGTCGCGGAGGCCGGGCCGGGCGACTTCATCTACGTCCCGCCCTTCGTGCCGCACCAGGAGATCAACGCCGACCCCGACAACCCGCTGCAATGCGTGCTGGTGCGCTCCGACAACGAGGCGGTGGTGGTCAACATCACCGATGTCGACCCGGTCGAGAAGCCGGAAGAGGTCTATTGGGTCGATCCGATCCACAAACACCCGCACGGGTGAGCGTGCTTTGCCTCAGCCTGTCTCGAAATCGCCGGGCTGCGGCGGGGCAATCGGTGTGAACAACGTGCGGTCGGGCTTGATGTCGAGAAGCGGCGTCTCGTCGAGACAGTCGAGCCCGCGCACAAGCAGCACCCGCCCTTCCCGCGCGACCAGCGTCGCGATCGAGGTGCCGATCGGGTTGGGCCGGACCGGCGTGCGCAGGGCGAAGGTGCCGTGGGTCTCGCCATTATTGGCCGGGCTCTGGCGAACGAGATCGCGGCGCGACTGGTGCAGCCAGTAGAGCACCTCCAAGCGCTCGAAGCGCTCGATCCCCTCCAGCGCCTCGTCCCAGGGCGGGAAAAGCTCGATGCGGCAGATCGGGCCGTCCGCCCTGCCCTGGCGCGGGCAGACAAGCCGCGAGGTCCAGGGCGTGCGGATGGTGCCGATGAAGACGAGGCCGGCATCGGTCGCCTGCGGCGGCGCGACGGCGACCTCCTTCTCGCGGATCTCGTTTTCGCGGACCATAGTTGTCAGTCGATCGCGATCATCACGTCGGAGGCCTTCACCACGGCATAGGCCTCCTTGCCGACGGTGAGCCCGAGATCGTCCACCGCCGCATTGGTGATCGAGGAGGTCACGATCGCGCCGCCGATATCGATGCGGACATGGGCCGTCGTCGCGCCCTTGGTGATCTCGACGATCTTACCCTTGAGCTGGTTGCGGGCGCTGATCTTCATGGCTCTGCATCTCCTTGCGACAACACGGCCGCCGCCGCGCCTTGACTTGGGTCCGGGCGCGCGGCAACCATCGTTATATCCGTCGATATACAACGAGAAATTCGAGCGAGGAACAACATGTTGAAGCGCCGCACCCTGCTGGGCATGGGCCTGGCCCTTGCCGTGAGTTTCACGCCTGCCTTCAATGCCGCGCAGGCCCAGACGAAGGATCTCGTCATCTTCGCCGCCGCCAGCATGAAGAACGCGCTGGACGAGGCTGCCGCCAACTGGGTCAAGGAGAGCGGCAAGCCCGCGCCGAAGATCTCCTACGCCGCCAGCAACACGCTGGCGAAGCAGCTCGAGAACGGCGCCCCGGCCGACCTCTTCGTCTCGGCCGATCTCGACTGGATGGACTATGCGGCGAACAAGGGCCTGATCAAGCCGGATACCCGCGTCAGCCTGCTCGCCAACCGCATCGTGCTGGTCGCCGGCAAGGATTCGACCGCCAAGCTCGACCTCAAGCCCGGCGTCGATGTCGCGGGCGCGGTCGGGGCCGGCCGCCTCGCCATGGGCAATGTCGATTCCGTCCCGGCCGGCAAATACGGCAAGGCCGCGCTGGAGAAGCTCGGCGCTTGGGACAAGATCAAGGACAAGATCGCGCAGGCCGACAATGTCCGCGCTGCGCTGCTGCTGGTCTCGCGCGGCGAGGCCCCGCTCGGCATCGTCTATGCGACCGACGCCGCCGCCGACCCGCAGGTCAAGGTCGTCGCGACCTTCCCGGAGGATTCGCATCCACCGATCGTCTATCCGGTCGCTGTCACCAAGGACTCGGCCAATCCCGATGCGCAGGCCTTCCTGACCTATCTGCGCAGCCCGGCCGCCAAGCCGGTCTTCGAGAAGCAGGGATTCACGGTGCTCAACAAGGCTGCCAGCTCTTCGTGATCGCCGCTTCGTGACCGACTGGCTTACGCTTTCGCCTGAAGAATGGACGGCGGTGAGGCTCAGCCTCATCGTCGCAACGACCGCCATGATCGCGAGCCTCCCGCTGGGGCTCGCAGTTGGCTTGCTGCTGGCGCGCGGGCGTTTCTGGGGCAAGTCCCTGCTCGACGCCATCGTCCATATGCCGCTGATCCTGCCGCCGGTGGTGACGGGCTATCTGCTGCTGGTCGGCTTCGGCCGGCGCGGGCCGATCGGCGAATTCCTCTATGACTGGTTCGGGATCGTGCTCTCGTTCCGCTGGACCGGCGCGGCGCTCGCCTGCGCGGTGATGGGCTTCCCCTTGATGGTTCGTGCCATCCGGCTCTCGATCGAGGCGGTCGACCGCAAGCTCGAATCCGCTGCCGGCACGCTGGGTGCAAGCCCGATCTGGGTCTTCCTGACCGTCACCTTGCCGCTATGCCTGCCCGGCATCATCGCCGGCATGATCCTGTGCTTCGCCAAGGCGATGGGCGAATTCGGCGCGACGATCACCTTCGTCTCCAACATCCCCGGTGAGACGCAGACCTTGCCCTCGGCGATCTATACATTCACGCAGGTTCCGGGCGGCGATGCCGGCGCGATGCGCCTGACGCTGATCTCGATCGTGATTTCCGTCGCCGCGCTCTTTCTCTCCGAGTTGATGGCCCGCATCGTCGGCCGCCGGATCGCCGTCGAATGACTGATGTCCTCGACATCGCCGTCCGCCACAGGCTCGGCGAGTTCACGCTCGATTCGAGCTTCACCTCGGACGGACGCCTGACCGCCCTGTTCGGCAGCTCTGGTTCCGGAAAGACCTCGCTGGTCAATGTCATCGGCGGGCTGATCCGCCCCGATTCCGGCCATGTCCGCGTCGATGGCGAAACGCTGGTCGACACCAGACGCGGCGTCTTCCTGCCGAAGCATCGCCGGCGCATCGGCTATGTCTTTCAGGAGGCGCGGCTGTTTCCGCATCTGACCGTGCGGCAGAACCTGCTCTACGGGCACTGGTTCGTGCCGCGCGCGCAGCGCAAGCCGGCCGAGCTCGACAAGGTGCTGGAACTGCTCGGCATCGGCCATCTGCTGCACCGGAGACCGGGCGGCCTTTCCGGCGGCGAGAAGCAGCGCGTCGCCATCGGCCGCGCCCTGCTGGCACAGCCGCGCCTGCTCTTGATGGACGAACCGCTGGCAGCGCTCGACGACGCCCGCAAGGCCGAGATACTCCCGCATATCGAGCGTCTGCGCGACGAGGTGGGCATCCCGATCGTCTATGTCTCGCATGCGCTGGCGGAGGTCGCGCGCCTCGCCACCACCGTCGCCATGGTCGAGAACGGGCGCGTCGCGGCTTGTGGCCCCACCGCGGACATTCTGTCCCGGCCCGATCTGGCGGCCCGCCCCGGAGCGCCGGAAGCGAGTACGCTGCTATCCGCCGAGGTCGCCGGCTTCGAGGAAGCCTTCGGATTGGCGCGGCTCTCGACGCCAGTCGGCCCCCTGACAATTGCACGCGGCACGCTGCGGCAAGGTCAACGCATCAAGATCCGCATACTCGCCAGCGACGTGATGCTCAGCCTCGGCCAGCCAGCGGAGATCAGCGCGCTCAACGTACTCTCGGGAACAGTCTCCGAGATCGGCGAACGCAGCGGTGCCGGCGGCAGCACGGTGCATCTGCTCGTCGCCTGCGGCGAGGCGAAGCTAGCGGCGCGCCTGACGGCAAAATCCGTCGCCCTGCTCGGATTGGCGCCCGGCAAGCCGATCCATGCGGTGATCAAGAGCGTCTCGGTCGAGATGCCCTGAACCGGCCGCTGCACAACCTTCCAAAAAAGTCATAGAGCAAACCTTGACCTTCCCATGATGGGAAACCTTATATCGCCTGTCATCACCATGAAGGAGACGGCGATGACGGTCATCGACAGGAGCAGGAACGACCTCGAAACCCTCGATCTGGGCGTCGAGGGCATGACCTGCGCGAGCTGCGTCGCCCATGTCGAGCGCGCCATCGCGGCGGTGCCGGGCGTCGATGCGGTCTCGGTCAATCTCGCGACCGAGCGGGCGCATGTCAGCTTCGCCAAGGGCGGCACCGACCTCGGCCAGATCGGTGCGGCGGTGCGCCAGAGCGGCTACACTCCGGTCGAGAACACGATCGAGTTGTCGGTCTCGGGCATGACCTGCGCCTCCTGCGTCGGCCATGTCGAGAAGGCGCTTCGCGCCGTGCCGGGCGTGGTCGAGGCGACCGTGAACCTCGCGACCGAGCGCGCCAGTGTGAAGACGCTCGCCGGCAACGAGATCATCCCGGCCCTGACGAAGGCCGTGGCCGGCGCCGGCTACGAAGCGAGCCCGATCGTCGCGGCCGATGGCGAGGCCGACATACGCCGGCAGGCTGCCAAAGACGAGGAGCAGGGCAAGCTGCTGCGCTCGGTGCTCGTCGCCGGCCTGCTGACGCTGCCGCTGCTCGTCGTCGAGATGGGCAGCCACATGTTTCCCTCCCTGCACCACTGGCTCGCCGGCACTTTCGGCGAGTGGAATGTGCGCGTCTTCTCCTTCGCGCTGGCGACCATCGTCCAGTTCGGGCCCGGCCTCGTCTTCCTGCGCAAGGGCTTCCCGGCGCTGCTGCGGCTGGCACCCGACATGAACTCGCTGGTCATGCTCGGCACTGGCGCGGCCTATCTCTATTCGAGCGTCGCGACCTTCCTGCCGGACCTGATGCCGGCGGGCACGGAGGGCACCTATTTCGAATCCGGCGCGGTGATCGTGACGCTGATCCTGCTCGGGCGCTGGTTCGAGACCCGCGCCAAGGGCCGGACCGGCGCCGCCATCCGCAGCCTGATCGCGCTCCAGCCCAAGACCGCCCGCGTGCTGCGTGACGGCACTGAGAGCGACATCGCCGTCGACAGCGTCCGCCCCGGCGACATCGTCATCCTCAGGCCCGGCGAGCGCGTCCCGGTCGATGGCGAGGTCACCGACGGCACCTCCTTCGTCGATGAATCGATGATCACCGGCGAGCCTGCTCCCGTCCGCAAGGAGACCGGCAGCACCGTCACCGGCGGCACCGTCAACGGCTCCGGGGCGCTGCGCTTCACCGCGCGGAAGGTCGGCGCCGACACGCTGCTCGCCCAGATCGTGCGGACCGTGCAGGCCGCCCAAGGCGCCAAGCTGCCGATCCAGGCACTGGTCGACCGCGTCACGCTCTGGTTCGTCCCGGTCGTGATCGTGCTGGCGTTGCTGACCTTCGCCGTCTGGCTGATCTTCGGCCCCAGCCCGGCCCTGTCGCATGCGCTGGTCAATGCCGTCGCGCTGCTGATCATCGCCTGCCCCTGCGCCATGGGCCTGGCCACCCCCACCTCGATCATGGTCGGCACTGGCAGGGGCGCCGAGCTCGGCATCCTGTTCCGTCAGGGCGACGCCTTGCAAGCGCTCAAGGACGTCCAGATCGTCGCGCTCGACAAGACGGGCACGCTGACCAAGGGCAAGCCCGAGCTCACCGATATCGAGCCGGCGAACGGCTTCGCGGCTGACGACGTGCTGCGCCTCGTCGGCTCAGCCGAGAACCGCTCCGAACATCCACTGGCACTGGCGCTGGTCGCGGCCGCCAAGGCGCGGAACCTCGCCCTCGCCGAGCCGGCCGAATTCGCCAGCGATCCCGGCCGCGGCGTCACCGCGACGGTCGATGGGCGCAAGGTCGCGATCGGCGGCCATCGGCTGATGGAAGAAGCGAAGCTCGACATCGCGCCCTTCGCCGCCCGCGCCAGGACGCTGGCCGAGGCCGGAAAGACCCCTCTGTATGCCGCAATCGACGGGAAAATCGCCGCTGTCATCGCTGTCGCCGACGCGGTAAAACAGACCACGCCTGCGGCCATCGCAGCCCTGCACAAGCTCGGCCTCAAGGTCGCGATGGTGACCGGCGACGACCGGCGCACGGCGGAAGCGGTCGCGCGGGGCCTCGGCATCGACGAGGTCTGGGCCGAGGTGCTGCCGACCGACAAGGCCGAGGTGGTGAAGCGCCTGCAGGGCCGCGGCGCCAAGGTCGCCTTCGTCGGCGACGGCATCAACGATGCGCCGGCGCTGGCTCAGGCCGATGTCGGCATCGCCATCGGCACCGGCACGGATATCGCGATCGAAAGCGCCGATGTCGTGCTGATGTCCGGCGATGTGATGGGCGTGCCCCGCGCCATCGCGCTGTCGCAGGCGGTGATCGCCAATATCCGCCAGAATCTCGCCTGGGCCTTCGGCTACAACGCCTTGCTGATCCCGGTGGCGGCCGGCGTGCTCTATCCGACTTTCGGCATCCTGCTCTCGCCGGTCTTCGCCGGGCTCGCCATGGCGCTGTCGAGCGTCAGCGTCGTCAGCAATGCGCTCAGGTTGAAGCGCTTCCAGGTTCCGGCTTCGCATGGACAGGAGGTCTGAGATGAATATCGGCGAAGCCGCAACCCGCTCCGGCGTCAGCGCCAAGATGATCCGCTATTACGAGAGCATCGGCCTGATCACTGCGCCGGCCCGCACGGCCGCGCAATACCGGGTCTATGCCGATGACGACGTGCATACGCTGCGCTTCGTGCGCCGCTCGCGCGATCTCGGCTTCTCCTTGGAGGAAACCCGCGAATTGCTGGCGCTCTGGCGCGACAAGAGCCGGGCCAGCGCCGATGTGAAGAACCTCGCCATGGCGCATGTGCGCGAACTCGAGGAAAAGGCGGCCGAACTCAAGGCCATGGCCGACACGCTGCGGCATCTGGCGACGCATTGCCATGGCGACCACCGGCCGGATTGCCCGATCCTTGCCGATTTCGCCGCTACGCCGACAGCGCGGGCCAAAGCCTGAGACGCTGCTCCGCCATGCGCTGAATGTCTGGACGGGGCCGGCCGAGATTGCTCATATGCCACCGCCCACCAGAGGCGGGTCCGGCCCGGCTGCATCGGCCCTGCCGGAGAATCCGCCTCTCAACAAAAGACGGGGAGCGCCCAGGCGTTCTCCAGGCGGAACGACAATGGACAATCGAAACGATCTCTGGCGGCATGTCGATGCGAACAAGGAGCGCCTGATCGCGCTCTCCGACCGGGTCTGGGGCATGCCGGAGGTGTGCTACACCGAGAAGCGCTCGGTCGCCGAGCATATCGCAGAGCTGAAGCACCAGGGCTTCAAGATCACCGAGAATGTCGCCGATATCCCGACCGCGGTGATCGGCGAGGCCGGCGAAGGCGGCCCGGTCATCGCCTTCCTCGGCGAATATGACGCCCTGCCCGGCCTGTCGCAGGAAGCCGGCGCCTCCGAGCACAAGGAAATCGAGAGCAACGGCCACGGCCATGGCTGCGGCCATAACCTGCTCGGCTCGGCCGCCATGCTCGCTGCGGTGGCGATGAAGGAGTGGCTCGCCGAGAACAAGATTCCCGGTCGCGTGCGCTACTATGGCTGCCCGGCCGAGGAAGGCGGCGCCGCCAAGGCCTTCATGGTCCGCGCCGGCGCCTTCGACGACGCCGATGTCGCGATCTCGTGGCACCCGTCGAGCTTCTGGGAGGTCGCTCCCGCCCTGGCGCTGGCCAATACCCGCGCCGATTTCGTCTTCACCGGCCGCGCCTCGCATGCCGCTGCGGCGCCCCATCTCGGCCGCTCGGCGCTCGATGCCGTCGAATTGATGAATGTCGGCGTCAACTACATGCGCGAGCACATGCCGTCCGACGCGCGCGTCCATTATGCGCTGCTCGATACCGGCGGCATCGCGCCGAACGTCGTACAGGCCCACGCGCGCGTCCGTTATTCCATCCGTGCGCGTGACCTGCGCGGCATGCTGGAACTCGTCCAGCGCGTGAAGAAGATCGCTGAAGGCGCCGCGCTGATGACGGAAACCAAGATGGAGATGCGCATCGTCAGCGCCGTCTCCGATCTCGTCGCCAACACACCGCTCGAAGAGGCCCTGCACAAGGTGATGGCCGAACTCGGCGCGCCGCATTTCGACGATGCCGACAAGGCTTACGCCGAGAAGATCCGCGGCACGCTCTCGCCGCAGGAGATCGCCTCGATCTGGCGCACCATCGGCATGCCCGACACCGGCGCGCCGCTCGCCGACTTCCTCGTGCCGCGCGACGCCAAGCGCAACCCAGCGATCGGCTCGACCGATATCGGCGACGTGAGCTGGGCGGTGCCGACCGTGCAGGCCCATGCGCCGACGGTCGCGATGGGCACGCCGTTCCACACCTGGCAGGTCGTGGCGCAGGGCAAGTCCCCCGCCGCGCACAAGGCGATGGTCCATGTCGCCAAGGCGATGGCCGCGACCGGCGCCGCCGTGCTGAGCGACCCGGCCCTGATGGCGGCCGCCAAGGCCGACCACAAGGCCCGCCTCGGCAAGGAGGGCTACACCTCGCCGCTGCCGCCCGAAGTGAAGCCGCCGCTGACGATGTCGCTGGGCTGAGCGCCCTCGCGCTCCAGAACTGACGCAGACGCATCCCGGGTGGCCAGACGGTCACTCGGGATGTTTCGTTTTCAGCGCTGTATCGCGATTGAACGAACACATATGATCTAGAGTGACATCGCTGCCGCCAGCCGGCAGAATCGCCACCCGGAGCCAGCATGGATCGCGCAGAGGAATCGGAAGACGGGCTCGGCCGGCATCGCCGCACGGCCAGCGGCCAGGCCGATTCCGCGATTCCCGAACCCGTCGACCTCGCCGGCTATGTCCTGGACGAGCAGTTCGGCTTCCTGCTCAGGCAGATGCAGCAGCGCTATGTTGCGATGTTCCTGGAGATGATGGGCGAGGATGGGCCGACGCCGCCGCAATTCGCGGTTCTCTGCCGTCTCGCCGTCGACGGGCGGATTTCGCAGAACCAGCTCGGCCGCATGACGGCAATGGACCCGGCCACGATCCGGGGCGTGGTGACGCGCCTTGCCGAGCGCGGGCTGGTCGAGCGCCTGCACGATCCCGACGACAAGCGCCGCGTGCTGGTGCAGCTCGGCGCGCGCGGCCGCGACATGCTCCCGATCTATGTCGAACGCGCCAAGGCGATCACCGTGGCCGCGCTGGAGCCGATGGCCGACAGGGAGGTCGAGCCGCTGCTCGGGGTGATGCGGCGCCTGCTCTCGGGCTTCAGACCGCCAGATACTGGCTCCGCGCCGCCTCGTCAGCCTTGAGCGCCGCCATCGTATCGTCGAAGCGGATCAGGCCCTTCTCGATGATGACGGCGCGGTCGGCGATGCTGCCGGCGAAATGCAGATTCTGCTCGGAAAGCAGGACCGAAAGCCCCTCGCCTTTCAGCACACGGATCGTCTCGGCCATCGCCTCGACGATGACCGGCGCCAACCCTTCCGAAGGCTCGTCGAGCAGCAACAGGCGCGGATTGCCCATCAGCGTGCGGGCGATCGTGAGCATCTGCTGCTCGCCGCCGGACATGGCGCCGCCCGGCCGGTCGCGCATGCGCCCGAGATTGGGGAAGAGATCGAACAGCCGTTCCGGCGTCCAGTGCGGCGCGCCCGTCCGGGGCGGCTGGCGGCCGACTTCTAGGTTGTCCATCACCGTAAGCTCGGAGAAGACGCGCCGATCCTCCGGGACATAGCCGATGCCAAGCCGTGCGATCTGGAAAGGCTCGCGGCCGGCGATCTCCTTGCCCTCGAAGCGGATCGAGCCTTGCGGCTCAGGCACCAGCCCCATCACCGTCTTCATAGTCGTGGACTTGCCGGCGCCGTTGCGGCCCATCAGCGCGACGACCTCGCCATGCCCGACCGAAAAGCCGACGCCGTGCAGGATCTTGGCGCGGCCATACCAGGCCTCGACGCCCGACGATTCAAGGAGCGCCGTCATCAATGCCCTCCCGAGGTCGCGCCGGAGCCGAGATAGACCGCGCGCACCTGCGGGTCGTTGCGGACCTCGGCGCTGGTACCTGATGCGATCAACCGACCACGGTCGAGCACCAGCACGCGATCGGCATGGGCGAAGACGACATCCATGTCGTGCTCGGTGAAGAGCACGGCGATGCCGCGTTCCCTGGCGATGCGCGCGGTCAATGCCATCAGGGCGATGCGCTCCTGCGGCGCCATGCCGGCGGTGGGCTCGTCCATCAGCAGGAGCTTCGGCTCGTTGGCGAGCGCGATGGCAAGCTCGACGCGCTTCAGGTCGCCATAGGCGAGCACACCGCAAGCGCGCTCGGCCTGCCCGGTCATTCCGACTTGAGCGAGCAGCGCATCTGCCGCCTCCCGATGGCGCGCGTCGGCACGGCCGAACAGGCGCCAAGTCTCCCCTTCATGCGAGATCAGCGCCATCTGGACGTTCTCGCACACGGTCATCGAGGCGAAGGTCGCGGTGATCTGGAAGGTGCGGCCGACGCCGAGGCGCCAGACCTTGCGCGGTTCGAGCCCGGTGATCGGCTTGCCCGCCAGCAGCACCTCGCCGCGATCGGGCTTGAGCTGCCCGTTCAGCATGTTGAAGCAGGTCGTCTTGCCAGCGCCGTTCGGGCCGATCAGGGCGACCAGCTTGCCGGCCTCGACCGAGAAGGAGACGCCATCGACCGCCTTCACGCCGCCGAAGGAGCGGGCGAGGTCGCGGGTTTCCAAGACGGGGGGCATGGGCGCGTTCATGCCGTAGCCGCCGTTTGGGCTGCGCTCTCGCGCCGGGCGCGCCAGTACAGCCAGGTTCCGACGAGGCCGCGCGGGAACAGCACGACCAGCAGCACGATCGAGAGGCCGAGAACGAAGCGCCAATAGACCGTCAGCTTCATGAGTTGCTCGTTGAGGCCCATATAGGCGAAGGCGCCGACGATCGGCCCGGCAACGGTCTGAACGCCGCCGAGCAGCACCATCAGAAGCGCATCGACCGAGCGCGGGATCGCCATATAGGTCGGGAAGACCGAGCCCTTCGAGAAGGCGAAGAGCCCGCCGGCAATGCCGGCCGCGATCGCCGCGATGGTAAATGCCGCCCATTGCAGGCGCCCGACATCGAGGCCGATCGCCTCGGCCCGCAAGGGGCTGTCGCGACCGGCACGCAGGGCATAGCCGAAGGGGGCGAAGATGATGACGCGCAGCGCGACGATGACCAGCACGGCAATGGTGAGCGCGAGATAGTAGAACACCGTCTTGGGCACCGCCCAGGCCGAGGGCCAGACGCCAAGGATGCCGTTATCGCCGCCGGTGAGGTCAACCCATTGGAACGCGGTCGCCCAGGCGATCTGGGCGAAGGCCAGCGTCAGCATGGCCAGGTAGACGCCCGAGAGCCGTACGCAGAACCAGCCGAAGATCGCGCCTGCGATGCCGGCCATCAATGGCGCCAGCATCAGCGCCTCCTCCATCGGGCTGCCCAGCCATTTCACCGCCAGCGCCGCGCCATAGGCACCGAGCCCGAAATAGGCGGCATGGCCGAAGGAGGTGATGCCGCCCGGCCCCATCAGCAGATGCAGCGACGCCGCGAAGACCGCGAAGATGACGAGATCGGTCAGGGTCAGGATGAGATGATCCGGCACGACGAGCGGCGCGAGAGCCAGCAGACCGAGTGCCACGGCCCCGAACAGCTTTGCCGCGCCATCGGCCGGGTTGAGCAGGAAGAGCTGGCCGGCATGGCCGCGCGGCTCGCTCGCCGCCTTGCCGAGCAAGCCATGCGGCCGGACGATCAGCACCGCCGCCATCACCAGGAAGACCAGCACCAGCGTGATCTTGGGCAGGATCAGGATACCGAAGGCATGGAGCACGCCGATCAGCACGGCGGCGAGATAGGCGCCGGTGACGCTGCCGAGCCCGCCGACGACCACGACCACGAAGGCCTCGGCGATCATCGACAGGTCCATGTGGAGGTTGATCGCCTCGCGCGGGAGCTGGAGCGCGCCGCCGAGCCCTGCCAAAGCCGCGCCGAAGGCAAAGACCGAGGTGAAGAGCAGGCGCTGGTTGACGCCGAGCGCGCTGACCATCTCGCGATCCTGCGTCGCGGCGCGGATCAGCACGCCCCAGCGAGTCCGGTGGAACAGCAGCCAGATCACGCCGAGCACGACCGGCCCGACCGCGATCAGGAAGAGTTCGTAGCTCGGGAAACGGTTGTCGAACAGAATGACGAAGCTGCGGAAGCCCGGCGCGCGCGGGCCGAGCTTGTCCTCCGGCCCCCAGGTCGCCAGCGCGATATCCTGCAGCATCAGCACGACGCCGAAGGTCGCGAGCAACTGGAACAGCTCCGGTGCCTGGTAGATCCGCCGGAGGATCAGGACCTCGATGAGCACGCCGGCGAGGCCGGTCAGCAGCACGGCGAGGATGACGCCGCCCCAGAAACCGAGCGGATCGGCCGGGCCGAGCCAGGTCACCAGCGTGAAGGCCAGATAGCCGCCCAGCATATAGAGCGAGCCATGGGCGAAGTTCACGATGCGCGTGACGCCGAAGATGATCGACAGCCCGCACGCCACCAGGAACAGCGACGACGCCGAGGCCAGGCCATTCAGGGTCTGGGTGAGGACGAGATCAAGCATGTCGTCTCGGCCGCAACGCTACAGCCCTCAGGCGGTAGCGCCGCGCTCCATGTCAGGCAAGTTCAGACGGCCGGGCGCAGCTTGCGGACCTCGTCGTCGCTGGGAAGGTACTTCGCACCATCCCGATAGCTCCAGTCGACCATCACGCCCTTGCCGTTCTTCAGCGCGCTCCTGCCGACATAGGCGCCGAGCGTCGACTGGTGATCGATCTTGCGGAACTCGATGGGGCCGAAGGCCGAGCCGAATTTCAGCCCCTCGAAGGCATCGACGAGCTTCTCGTTGTCGGGGGAGCCGGCCTTGGCCAGCGCTGCCGCGATGGCCTGCACCGTCTCGTAGCCGACGACCGAACCCAGCCGGGGATAGTCGTTGTATTTCGCCTTGTAGGCGTCGCGGAACTTGACGTGCTCCGGCGTCTGCAGGTCGGCGTGCGGATAGCCGGTGATGATCCAGCCTTCCGGCGTCTCGGCGCCGAGCGTGTCGAGATATTCCGGCTCGCCCGTCAACATCGAGACGACCTGGCGCCCCTCGAACAGGCCGCGTGTGTTGCCGGCGCGGACGAAATTGGCGAGGTCGACCGCGAAGGTGACGTTGAAGATCGCCTCGGGCTTGGCCGTCTCCAGCGCCTGGACGGTGGCGCCGGCATCGATGCGGCCGAGCGCCGGAAACTGCTCGGCGACGAAGGTCACGTCGGGGCGCGCCTTGACCAGCAGCTCCTTGAACCATTTCACCGCCGACTGCCCGTATTCGTAGTTCGGCGCGACGATCGCCCATTTCTTGGCCGGGAGCTTCGCGGCTTCCTCGACCAGCATCGCGGCCTGCATGTAGGTCGAGGGCCGCAGGCGGAAGGTGTAGCGATTGCCCTTCGACCAGACGAGCGCATCGGCCAGCGGCTCGGAGGCGACATAGAGCCGCTTGTTCTGGTTGGCGTAGTCGGCGAGCGCCAGCCCGACATTGGAGAGGAAACCGCCGGCGATGATGTCGACCTTCTCGGCCGTGGCGAGATCAGCAGCGTGACGCACCGCGTCTTCCGGCTTGCCGGCATCGTCGCGGAAGACGGTCTCGAGCTTGCGGCCGAGCACGCCGCCGGCCGCGTTGATCTGCTCCTGCGCCAGCTCCCAGGCCTGCCGATAGGGTTTCAGGAAGGCCGGCTGGGCGGTATAGGAGTTGATCTCACCGATGCGGATCGGCCCCGCGCCCTGGGCGCGCGCCAACGTGGGAACGCCGAGGGCAAGCGTGCCCGCGACGAAGCTGCGACGATCGATCTGCATGAGGGTTTAAGTCCTTCGCCTCGCTGCGGCTGCAATCCGCGCCGATACCGCTCGCACCGGATCGGGCGACGCGGAATTCATTTGCATGCATATGAATTAGCAAATCCGGACGCTTGTCAATCTGCGATTCTTGCAATGCAGCAGATGCGCGCGGGATTGACGGCAGCTAGCGCGGTTTTACGAAAAGCACCGTAAAGCCTCTGATTTCATTCAAAAAACAAGTCGCCCAAAAATAAGTCAGCGACGCTGCCCTTTTGGCCTTGCAGGCGCGGCTCGGGCTCCCTATCTAGAGTGCAGCGCAGCAGAGATGTTGCGCCGCCCTCCTTGGGCGTTTCCTCCCTAGACTTGGGCTGCGCTTCCGGCGTGGCCCTTTTTTCTTGTCGGGAGTTCGGCGCTCACCAGCGCCGGCCATAGCCCCATGGCCCGCCAAAGGAGGCATCGAAGCGGTCGAAGCGATAGCGCCGCTCGGCCGCCCGATCGAGATCGAGCTGCAGCAGGCAGTTCGAGAAGGCCTCCCCCGGCGCGCGGAACCCGAAGGAGCGGCAGCGCTGCTCGTCCATGGCCCGGTATTCGGCTTCTGTGGTGACGCAGCCGCCCAATGCGAGGGCCAGCATCGCGCCGGCTGCAAGCTTGACGATCGTCATCGCGCTTCTCCTCTCGCAATCCTCTCCGTCCTACGCGCGGACGGCTCTGCGGTTCCGCATTCCGCCGAAGGGAACGGACACTTGACCATCGTGGGACAGAACGACCTGATTGTCATTCCGGGGCTTCGCGCAGCGAAGAACCCGGAACCCACGACTGGGTGAGCGGCTTACAGCGCGGCACAGAATGCTCCACCCAGTCGTGGGTTCCGGGTTCACGCCTTCGGCGCGCCCCGGAATGACAAAGGTGGCGCGACGCCGCCATGGCCGAGTGTCCTCAGCTACCGCGAGAACTTGATCGGCACAGTCAGCGATATCGCGCCGCCGCCCAGACCCTCCGGCGGGGCCGGAACCGGATTGGCACGACGGATCATCGCGACCGCCTCCTCGTCCAGCGACGCATCGCCCGAGCCGCGGACCAGCCGGGCCGAGAGCACGCGGCCGCCGCGATCGATGCTGAAGGCGACCTGGACCGTGCCGGGGCTGGCTCCACCGGGGAAGCGCTTGTAGCGGTTGAGATGCGCCATCAGCGAGCCGCGCCAGCTCGCCGTTGCCGCGGGAGACGGCGAGGACGCTCCCGAATTGGGAGCGGCGGCGCGGGGCGCAACCTGATCCTGCGCCACCGGCGCCGAGGTCTGCTCGGCCTTGGGCTTGTCCGGCCGGATCGGCTTCTTCTTCTCGACGATCTTGGGTTTCGGCTTCGGCTTGGGCTTCTCCGGCGGAGGCGGCTTCGGCTGCTCCTTCGGCGGCGGCGTCAGGATCGCTGCTGCATCCGGCAAGGGCGGCAGTTCGGGAATCCTGATCTCGGGTTCGGGAATCGCAACGGGCTCCGGCTCCGGAGGCGGCGGCTCGATCTCCTTGGGCTGCTCGACCGGCTCGGGCGGCGGCGGTTCGGGCTCGGGCTGCGCCTCGGCCATCTCGGGGCCAGGCGCGACCTCCTGCGGCGGCGCCTCGGGCGCGACGGCCAGCGGCGCGAGCTCGATCATCACGGCTGCGGGCGGCGCGCCCATCGCCGCCTCGGCGCGCTGCCAGTTGGCGATGACCCAGCCGGCCGTGCCGTGGGCACTCGCAATGACGAACGCCGCCAGGCTCCAGCGCAGGGCGGCCGGGGCGAAGCGGGAGAGAGACGGGCGCTCCATGCTCATGGCTTCGGCCCCGCAGGCGCGCCCTGCCCGGTATCCTCCAGACCGACCAGCGCGATCTTGAGGTAGCCGGCATTGCGCAGCAGGTTCATGACGTTCATCAGCTCGCTATAGGCGACGCTGCCATCGGCGCGCAGGAAGACCCGCTGCTCGCGGTCGCGATTCGTCTTCTGGTCGAGCGCCGTCTGCAGGGCCTCGCGCGGCACGGGATCATTGCCGAGCGCGAGCGAGAGATCGCCCTTCACGGTCAGGAACATCGGCGTGTCCGGCCGCGGCTGCGGCTGCGCGTTCGAAACCGGCAGGTCGACGGCGACATCGACGGTCGAGAGCGGCGCCGCGACCATGAAGATGATCAGCAGGACGAGAATGACGTCGATGAACGGCGTCACGTTGATGTCGCTGACCTCGCCGAGGTCGCCGTCCTGCGGGTCCTTGAGGGAGACGCCCATGGTTCACTCCGCCGGGACGAGCGGCGCAGAGGCCACGCTCGCCGCCGAAGCCGAGGACGACGCAGCCGAACGCGGGACAGGCGCGACGGCGCGCTGGCGGCGCTCCAGATCGCGCGAGAGATGGCGCAGGATCTCACCCGAAGCATCGGAGAGCGTGGCCCGGTAGCCGGTGATCGCGCGGGCGAAGACGTTGTAGATGATGACGGCGGGGATGGCGGCGACGAGGCCGATCGCAGTGGCCAGCAGCGCCTCGGCGATACCCGGCGCGACGACGGCGAGATTGGTGGTCTTGGCCTGGCTGATGCCGATGAAGGAATTCATGATGCCCCAGACCGTGCCGAACAGGCCGACGAAGGGCGCAGTCGAGCCGATCGTGGCGAGCAGGCCGGTGCCGCGCGCCATGGAGCGGCCGGCGCGTGCCTCGATCCGCGAGAGCGCAATGGCGACGCGCTCCTTGATGCCATCCTCGCCGAGATCGGCGGAGCGGCGCGTCTCCGCGAGCGCTGCCGAGAGCAACTGACCGACGGCGCCGCGCAGCTTGCCATTCTTGCCGGCGGCGGCGCCAGCCGCCGCGCTCAGGTTGTCGGCGGCTTCGATGCGGCGCAGCGCCCGGCCGGCGGAGCGCTTGGCCGCTGCAAGCTCCATCGCCTTGGCGAGCCAGATCGTCCAGGTCACCAGCGAGGCGAAGGCGAGCCCGAGCATCACGCCCTTCACGACGATATCCGCCGCCATGAACATGCCCCAGGGCGACAGGTCATGCGGCAGGGTCGCCGCCGCGGCCGGTGCCGGAGCCACCACAGGCGTCGCCGGGGTGCCGGACGTCAGCGGCGGATGGGCGGTGCTCGGCGGGTTGATGCCGAGCTGGGGCAGAGCGGGCGGCAGCGGATTGGTCGGCGTCGTCGGCTGGGTCGGAGAAGCCTGCTGACCCGGGGCGGGTTGCTGGATCTGCGGCGCCGGCTGGCTGGGGGCCGCGGGCTGAGCCTGCGCTGCGGGCGGGGCCACATCGACCGGCGCCGGGGACGTCGGCTGCCCCGAGGTCTGGGCCTGGGCCGCCACCACGGACAGGCTCATCGCGACAAGAGCCAGACGGAACGCACGCATCATCACAAATCAGCCTTCTCTGGAGGAGCGCTGCTCCGGCCTTTGCCGGCTTCGCAGCCTTGCCGCCGCGCCCCTGGGGTCGGCAGCTTCCTCATTGGAATCATTACAAAAAAAGACTTGCAGCGCCGATGCTGCATATGCGATACGCCTGTTCGAATCGGGCCGGCATGTCAAGGAAAAGCGGCTCGCCCGCCATGGCCCCGACCGAGCCCTAGCCACGCGAAATCAGGCCTGACCGCGCTCCTGGACGGTCGTCACATATCCGCTATTCGATGAATGCAAGGCGCCGTCGTTGCGACGCGCCTGACGACTCGTCAGCCGCGCTCGGGCCGGTCGATCTCGGCTTGCAAGGCGGCCAGATGGTCGGCAGCGGCTTCGGCAGCGACCTGCTCGACCGCCCGGAAGCGCAGGATCAAAGCTTCGCCCAGTGCGGTCAGTTGCGCGCCGCCGCCATTGCGCCCGCCGACCTGGCGCTCGACCACGGGCTTGCCGAAGAGCACGTTCATCTCCTCGACCAGCTCCCAGGCGCGCCGGTATGACATCTCCATCGCCCGGCCGGCGGCCGAGATCGAGCCATGCCTCGCGATGTTCTCGAGCAGCGCGATCTTGCCGGGGCCGATCCGGCCCTCGGGGTCGAGCTGGATCTTGAGATTCAGCGAGGGCACCGCCGCCTCAGGAGGCTTTGGCGAGGGCCGCCTGCGCGCCTTCGCCGCAGGCGGCGAGCCAGATCGTCGCGATGCGCTCGATGCCAGCCTGATCATCGGCGTCGAATCGCGCCGGCGACGGGCTGTCGAGATCGATCACGCCGATGACGCCGTCGCGACCATGCAGCGGCACCACCAATTCGGAGCGCGAAGCCGCATCGCAGGCGATATGGCCGGGGAAGGCATGGACGTCTTCCACCAGCATCGTTTTTTGCTGGGCGACCGCCGCGCCGCAGACGCCCTTGCCGACGGGAATGCGGACACAGGCCGGCTTGCCCTGGAACGGGCCGAGCACCAGCTCGCCTGACCGCATGATGTAGAAGCCGGCCCAGTTCAGATCCGGCATCATCTGGAACAGCAGGGCGGAGGTGTTGGCGGCGTTGGCGATGGGATCGCTTTCGCCCGCGAGCAGGGCCTCGAGCTGCCCGGCGAGCTCGCGATAGAACTCCGGCTTGTTGCCGGCGGCGATGCTGCGTGCCTCGAACATGATCCTGACGCCTCGCTTGCGTTCGCTCTCGAAATCCAGCGCCGCTTCCTACCACCATCCTCCGGGCCGCGCCATCGAAGTGGCCCCTTCCCCGTCCCCTGCGGATCGTGCCAAACGTCGCGTACGCCTCATTGGATTTGGGTAGGGAATCGATCTTGAGCGAGGTATCCGGCGAATCCAAGCTGACGGAGACATCCCGATGAACGACCTGACTTCGAGCCCGCGCCGCGCCGATGGCAGCGCCGGCGATGCCGATTACGGCCGGATCGGACAGGGCTATGCCTCCTATCGCCAGCCCGAGCCCGCGATCGCCGCGCTGATCGAGACGGCGCTCGGTCCGGCCCGGCGCATCCTCAATGTCGGTGCCGGTGCCGGCTCCTACGAGCCGCGCGGCCGCGACATGACAGCGGTCGAGCCATCCGCCTCGATGCGGGCGCAGCGCCCGGCCGATATCGTCGCGGCGATCGATGCGACGGCGGAGGCCCTGCCCTTTCTGGACGGATATTTCGACGCGAGCATGGCGACCTTCACCGTGCATCAATGGGCAAACCTCGATGCGGGCCTGCGCGAAATGCGTCGTGTGACGCGCGGCCCGGTTGCCATCCTCTCCTGCGATCCCGATCTGGTGCAGGCCTTCTGGCTCAACCATTACGCGCCGGATGTGCTGGCGACCGAGGCGCGGCGCTATCCCTCGCTCGGCCATATCGGCACGGTGCTCGGCGGCGAGGTCGAGATCGTCGCGGTGCCGATCCCCCTCTCCTGCCGTGACGGCTTCAACGAAGCCTATTACGGCCGGCCGGAACTCTTCCTCGATCCGGGCGCGCGATCGGCCTGCTCGGCCTGGAGCTTCGTCGGCGCGGAACAGAACGCCGCCTCGATCGAGAAGCTGCGACAGGACCTGGAAACCGGAGCCTGGGACGCCTGCTACGGCGTCCTGCGCCAGCAGCCAAGCTTCGACGGCTCGTTGAGGCTCGTCATCGCGCGGCCCTGAGTCAAAAACAGCAGGGCCGGCTCCTTGCGAGAACCGGCCCTTCTGAAAACATCGATAGCCATTCCGGCCTGAAGCCGGGCTCAAGCCCTAGAACGGGATGTCGTCGTCGAGATGGCTGGAGGACGAGCGTCCGCCGCCACCGCCGCCGCCCGACATGGCCGGCTGGCGCGAACCGCCGCCGCCACCGCTGCCCATCGCGCTGGAACGGCCGAAGGAGCCGCCACCGCCGCCGCCCGAGCGGTCGTCCATGTAGCCGCCGCTGCTGCCGCCGCCCTCACCATACTCGTCCGAGCCGCCCTGGCGGCTGTCGAGGATGGTAAGTTCGCCGCGGAAGCGCTGCAGCACGATCTCGGTGGTGTATTTCTCGACGCCGGACTGGTCCTGCCACTTCCGGGTCTGAAGCTGGCCCTCGATATAGATCTTCGAGCCCTTCTTCAGGTACTGCTCGGCCACCTTCGCCAGATTCTCGTTGAAGATTACGACCGAGTGCCACTCGGTGCGCTCCTTGCGCTCGCCGCTCTGCTTGTCGCGCCAGGTCTCGGAGGTGGCGATACGCAGATTGACGACAGGCTCGCCGCTGCCGAGGCGGCGCACTTCGGGATCGCGCCCGAGATTGCCGACCAGAATGACCTTGTTGACGCTACCAGCCATGACAGGCTCCATTTCCTGCGCACTTCACACAAACCGGCCTCTTGACCGGAGCCGAACCCTATCGGCCGATTGAGGCATTATCAATGATGTTCCTGTTTTGTTCAAGTGCCTCAAGCCCGGTTTTCCCCCGCTGATTCGGTTGCTGTTCACCGCGGCGGCTGGCGCGCGCCGAGGATCGCCTGCGCCAACCGGTCGAGCAGCACCGCGAGCAGGACGATGCCGAGCCCGCCGACGAAGCCGAGGCCGGGATCGGCCCGTTGCAGGCCGAGCAGGACGACTTCGCCCAATCCCTTGGCACCGATCATCGAGGCGACGACGACCATGGCCAGCGCCATCATGATCGCCTGGTTCAGCCCCTGCAGGATGGTCGGCCGGGCGAGCGGCAATTCGACCAGCCAGAAGGCCTGGCGCGGCTGCAGGCCCAAAGCCCGCGACGCCTCGACCAGTCCGGCATCGACGCCGCGCAGGCCCAGTTCGGTCAGGCGGGCGAAAGGCGGCAGCGCATAGACCAGCGTCGCGACGAGCGCCGGCGCCCGGCCGAGCCCAAGCAGCATCGCGACCGGGATGAGGTAGACGAAGCTCGGGATTGTCTGCATCAGGTCATAGAGCGGCGCGAGCGCCCTCCCCAGCCGCGGCAGGCGCGCTGCGGCAACGCCGAGCGGCAGGCCCAGCAGCACGACGAGCACCACGGCAACAGCGACCAGAGCGAGCGATTGCATCGCCTCGTTCCAGATTCCGAGGCCCGCCAGAGCCAGCGGCAGGGCCGCCATCGCGAGCGTGAAGCCGATCCGCCGCGTCGCGAGCCACGCCGCCGCCGCGACGGCAAGCACGAAGACCGACACCGGAACATGCTGAAGCAGCGTCTCTACAAGGCGCACCGGCGCCGTCAGCACCGCACCCAAGCCGTCGAGCCTGTCGCCATAGCCGGTGACGAGGGCATCGACGGCCCGATTGACGGCGCCTTGCAGCGCCTTGCCGAGATCCGGCACCAAGGCTGTCGTCACAGGCTCGCGGCAACCTTGCCGGCGACGTCAGCGGGCAGCCATTTCTTCCAGGTCTCGCCCTGCGTCTTCAGGAAGACGAGCGCCTGTTGCTCCGGCGTGACGCCCTTCTCGCGCGCCTCGGCCAGCATCTTCGAGGTCACGTCGCTGGTCGTGCCGTAGCTCTTGAAGAAACTCGCGAGTTGCGGCGCCTTCTTCGCGAGATCGACATTGGCGCCGATCACGACCTTGCTGGTCGGATAGGCGGTGGCGCGCTTGGGAGCGTCGCTTGCCTTGAGTTCGGCCCAGACTCCCGCATCGAAGGGCGCCTCCTCCAGCTTGACGAGATCATAGGCGCCGAGCAGCCAGCTCGGCCCCCAGTAGTAGAACACGACCGGGCGCTTGCGCTTGAGCGCGGCCTCGATCGCGGCGACCAGCGCCTCGCCCGAGCCGCCGCGCGTATTGGTGAAATCCTCCGCGAGCCCGTAGACCGCGAGCTTCTTGGTGTTGATGCCCTCGCAGACCCAGCCCGCGACGCAATTGTAGAAGCGCCCCTTCCCCGGCTCCTCTGGATCGGCGAACAGCGCCTTGTAGCGCTTGAGGTCCTCAGGCTTCTTCAGGTCAGGCGCCTTGGCATCCGGTCCGGAGACGAGATAGCGCGGCACGAACCAGCCCTCGCTCGCATCCGGGAACGTGGTGCCGAGCGGCTCGACCTTGCCGGCCTCGGCCGCCTTCACCCAGGCATCGACCGGGTTGGCCATCCAGATCTCCATGACGATGTCGACATCGCCGCGCGCCATGCCATTGACCAGCGGCGCGATCACTCCCGGCACCCGCTCGACCTTGCAGCCGAAGCCGCGCTCGGCGATCGCGCTGGCAAGGGCCGTGTGGAAAGAGGCGGAATCATAGTCGAGCCCGGCCATCTTCAAAGGGCGACTGAGCTCGCAGGCCATGCTCGACGTACCGAGACCAAGGCCGAGCGCGAGGGTTGCTGCTCCAAGAAGGGCTTTCATCATCGTCACTCCCCCGATCGCTCATGGCTGGTGCCGCCGGCCGGTCGTGCGGGCCGCTCGCGCTGAAACGCAGGACCGGGTGAATTGATCCGCCCGGCCTGCTCGTTGGGAACAGCATCGCGCATTCGGGCCAGTGAAGCGATGCCTGCCCCTGTCAGCACCCGTCAGGACCCGACAGCGCCGCGACACCGTCGATCTCACCTGGCGTCAGGGGGCGCGATAAGGCACGCCGCCATCCCAGCGCGACTGCCAGTGCGACAGGAATTTCGCGGCGACCTCCGGCATCTCGCGGATGATGACGACATTCTCCGAGTTTTTCGTCTCCGCCGACGGCGCGTAATTGAAAGATCCTGTCTGGACCGTGCTGCCGTCGACGATGATCGTCTTGTCGTGCTGGAGATGGAAGCGCGCGTTCGTGCGCAAAGAAACGCCGTTACGCACCACGAAATCCATGGCGGCCTTGCTGGTCTTGCCCGCGTTGCGCTCCTTGTCGACGACCACGCGGACCTCGACCCCGCGCTTCCTGGCCGCGACCAGCGCCTCGGCGATGTCGGGCGCCTGGAAGGCATAGGCCAGAACCTGGATGCTGCGCTGCGCCCCGCCGATCACCTTCAGCACCAGCGCCCGTGCCGAACCTTCCGGCGAAAAGCCGACCTCGACACCGGGTGCTGCGTGAGTGGTCGAGGAGACGGCCAGCATCGCCGCCAGGCCGATCATGCGGATCGTGCTCATCAAGGCCTCGCTTTTCGATTGCCCTGCCATGGAAGGCAAAACATATCGGCGATACAAGACAGGTCCGCTCAGACGGGATCAAGTCGCCGACACCGCCAAACAGGACCGACACCGCCGTGACCGCCCAGAACCGCCTCGTCCTCTCCAGCGACCATGCCGCCATCCCGCTCCGGCAGGCGATCGCGAAGCATGTGGCCGCGCTGGGCTGGGACGTGGTCGATATCGGCCCGACGACGCCGGAGAGCACGCCCTATCCGAAGCATGGCGAGGCGGCGGCGCGGCTCGTCGCCTCCGGCGATTGCCGGCTCGGCATCATCCTGTGCGGCACCGGCCAGGGCATCATGATGGCGGCGAACAAGGTCAAGGGCATCCGCTGCGGCGTCTGCTCGGACACGTTCTCGGCCCGGATGATCCGGGAGCATAACGACGCCAACATGCTCTCGCTCGGCGCCCGCGTGGTCGGTGAAGGGCTGGCGCTGGCGATCGTGGACGCGTTCCTCGGCGCCACGTTCGAAGGCGGCCGGCATGCGACGCGGGTGGAGATGATTTCGGCGCTGGAAGAGTAGCGCGGATCGGAGACATGTCGGAGCGAAGGCAGGACAGACCCTAGCTCCTTGGCGCCGACCAAGGCCCCGGATATTCGGCGGCAACCTCCTTCGCGGTGCGGGACCGCGCTTCCTGCGCGATCTCGGCCAGATGCTGCAACGCCTCTTCCAGATCGGCCTTCAACCGCTGCGCCGACTGGATGTCGAAATTGACGAAGCCAGTCTGGCTTCCCTCTCCGCCATAGCTGTAGTCCGGTCGCATCTTCACCCCGATATAGTGCTGCCCGCGACCATCCACCTTGATGCGCAAGGAGAGTTCTCCAACGGATGTACGGCCCCTTATCGGCGCAGTCTCGAACAGGACATCGCCGACGGCGGCCTGCAAGGCCGGAAATCTCGAGAGGAAGCGCTTGATGAAAGCGAACATGTGACCCTCGCTTGGAAAGGCTTCAGGCCGGGCGCCGCGTTCTCGTTATCCCGGTATCTTGCCGCGAACCCGCGCCGCTTCGCTCGTAGGCGCCTCACTTCAACGCCTGCGCTTGGCATCGCGCCGCGCGATTTCAGCGGCCACGTTCAGCCAGAGCTGGGTCGCTTCGGCATCGCCGCGCTGCCTGGCGAGCTCGGCGACCTGCTGCGCCGCCGCAAATGCTTCCGGGCCGGATTGCTCGATCAGGCTGGCAGCCTCCTGCCTGGCGAGGCGCCGTCTCTCGATGCGCGCCAGGATCACATCGGACGCCACCCATTCGATCAGGTCGAACGAAAATCGGGAGAAGGAAAACATGCGCGGCAGCCATGGCGGATGCCCATCTTGGGCATGCCGCTGCCGCTCGGGCAAGCGTAAAGCGGAGATGTCCGGACCAGCCCCCTAGCCGCTTCTGGAATTTGATAATGGAGCTTCCCATGCTGAGACGATGCGCCGCCCTGGCATTCATCCTTCTCGGACCGGTGGGCTGCGTCACGCAGGATAGCGTTCCCCGGGCGCGAGCCGACGGGCCGGCTTATATGCAACCCGGCATCGGCGCCCCGGGCCGCCAGACGGATTCGTTCGGAAGCACGCTTCGCTAGGTGCCTTCCGGCCAACCGAGCATAGAGACCGGAAAGCGCCGGCTCGCGAAGCCCAACAAAAAACCCAGCAGGCCTCGGCCCACCGGGTCATTGATCGCAATTCGCGGATAGCTCAGCCGCGCGGCGCGAAGGCCTTGAGCGTGGCAGCGGCCAGGGCCGACTTCAGGACAGCGCCGAGGATGAAAGGCACTGCGCCCAGCATGATCGCCTTGGACAGGCCGATCAGCACGGCGAGCCAGGCCACGCCGATCATGAGGCAGAGCACATTGCCGGCGAGCATCGAGGCGAAGGCGAGGCCGACGCGGCTGCCGTTCCAGCCCTGCTGCGCCAGCCAGCCGGTCAGGGCCGCGGCGAAAGGGAAGGCCAGCAGGTAGCCGCCGGTCGGGCCGGCGAAATAGGCAGCGCCGCCGACGGCACCGGCGAAGACCGGCAGGCCCATCGCGCCTTGCGCCAGCCAGGCGATGACGGTGACCGCGCCGAGGCGCCAGCCATAGAGCGCGCCGATCAGCGTCACCGCGAAGGTCTGCATGGTCATCGGCACCGGATACATCGGCACCTTGATCTGCGAGGACAGCGCCAGCAGCAGGCTGCCGACGATCACGGCGCCGGCCTGCCAGGCGAGCGAGCGGCTCTCCAGCCGCAGCGGGCTGAACGGGCGGCTGAGGGCAAGATCGGTCATGGTCACTCCTTGGTCGCGATCAAAATTATCTATAATTTCGATCTTTGATCTATGAGGAAGTCCATATCTCGTCGCAAAAGGCAAGTGCGCCCTTTGTGCGAAACCGCCTACGCCTGGGACCAACTATGCTCAGCCGACGATCGCAAAGGCCCCGCGCGTCGCGCCCGATGCGGTGCGGACCGGGCGCTCGCCGATCCACTGGGCATGCCGCGCCAGCGTCGCCACCGCGGTTTCCAGATCGCCATTGCGCAGCGCGTTGAGGATGGCGCGGTGGTCATGGTCGGTGCGGGCCTCCCATTCCGAGCGCCAGGCCGAGAACAGGAAGCGCGCGCTCGCAGCATGCAGATCGTCGATGGTCGCGAGCAGGCGCTTCATGCCGCAAGGCGCGACCAGTGTGCGGTGAAACCGGCGATTCGCCTCCTCCCAGGCGCGGACGTCGGTGGCTGCATCGCAATCGCGCCGCGCCTGCTCGGCCTTGTCGAGGATGGCCGTGGTGAGATGCGGCGCGGCATGGCGCAAGGCCAGCACCTCCAGCGCCGCACGCATCGCCGCGACCTCCTTCACCTCCGAGAGGTCAAAGGAGGCGACGCGGACGCCACGGCGCGGCTCGCTGATCGCCAGCCCCTGCGCCTCCAGCCGGCGGAAGGCCTCGCGCACCGGGACATGGCTGGTCTCGAATTCCTCGGCGATATGATCCTGCCTGAGGCGCGAGCCGGGTTCGATCGCTCCGGCGATGATCCGCTCGGCCAGGGCCCTGGCGATGCGGACGGCGATGGTGTCTTCGGCAGGCTTCGTCATGATTTATAGATAATTCGGGCGCGCAGCGGAGTCGATTGCGATCGGCACGATCATCCCCATATCGGGGCCTCGCCGATCCTGACGCTTCCTGTCAGGAAGACGGCAGCAGCCGGGACGGCTGCGTGCTATTCATGCCGGGCAGATCGCCGCGAGGCTGGAAAGGCCCGGCATTTGCCCTACATCTAGCGCTTCACCGCAACGGACGCCCCGATGGCCCGCAAGACCGAATCCGCCGCTGCCCAGGCCGCTGCGCTGGAAGACATGTTCGACCGCAACCGCGCGGCCGATCCGAATAGCCGCGCCATCACGGTGCGCGGTGCGCGCGAGCACAATCTCAAGAATGTCGACCTCGCGATCCCGCGCGACAAGCTCGTGGTCTTCACCGGGCTGTCCGGCTCGGGCAAGTCCTCGCTCGCCTTCGACACGATCTATGCGGAGGGCCAGCGCCGCTATGTCGAGTCGCTCTCGGCCTATGCCCGCCAGTTCCTCGAGATGATGCAGAAGCCCGATGTCGACCAGATCGACGGGCTCTCGCCGGCGATCTCGATCGAGCAGAAGACGACCTCGAAGAACCCGCGCTCGACCGTCGGCACGGTCACCGAGATCCACGACTACATGCGCCTGTTGTGGGCACGCGCCGGCACCCCCTATTCGCCCGCGACCGGCCTGCCGATCGAGAGCCAGACCGTCCAGCAGATGGTCGACCGCATGGTCGAGCTGCCGGAGAAGACGCGCGGCTACCTGCTCGCGCCGGTGGTGCGCGGCCGCAAGGGCGAGTTCAGGAAGGAGATGGCCGACTGGCTGAAGCGCGGCTTCCAGCGCGTCAAGGTCAATGGCGAGTTCTACGAGATCCCCGACGCCCCGGCGCTGGACAAGAAGTTCAAGCACGACATCGACGTCGTGGTGGACCGCATCGTGATCCGGCCGGATCTCGGCGCGCGCCTTGCCGACTCGCTGGAGCAGGCGCTGGAGCTGACCGACGGCATCGCCGTCTTCGAATATGCCGACGAGAAGGAGGAGAATGGCGAGGCCAGGCGCGTCACCTTCTCGTCCAAGTTCGCCTGCCCGGTCTCCGGCTTCACCATTCCCGAGATCGAGCCCCGGCTGTTCTCGTTCAACAATCCGTTCGGCGCCTGCCCGGTCTGCGACGGCCTCGGCCACGAGATGCGGATCGATCCGGACATGATCGTGCCGGATCACTCCCTCACCTTGAAGAAGGGCGCGATCGCGCCCTGGGCCAAGTCGACCTCGCCCTATTACGGCCAGACGCTGGAAGCGCTCGCCAAGCATTTCGGCTTCTCGATGACCAAGCCGTGGTCGGAATTGCCGGAGAGCGCGCAGAAGGCGATCCTGTTCGGTACGGGCACAGAGCCCGTGCGCATGGCCTATAACGACGGCCTGCGCTCCTGCGAGGTGAAGAAGCCCTTCGAGGGCGTCATCACCAATATGGAGCGGCGCTGGAAGGAGACGGAATCGGACTGGGCGCGCGAGGAGATCGGCCGCTTCATGTCCGAAACGCCCTGCGCCGCCTGCAACGGCTATCGCCTGAAGCCCGAGGCTCTCGCCGTCAAAATCGACATGCGCCATATCGGCGAGGTCTCGAAGCTCTCGGTCAAGGACGCGCTGGACTGGGTCACCGCCCTGCCCGCCCGGCTTTCGAAGAAGCAGAACGAGATCGCCCCGCGCATCCTCAAGGAAATCCGCGACCGCCTGACCTTCCTGCTCGATGTCGGCCTGGAATACCTGACGCTCGCGCGCGCCTCCGGCACGCTCTCGGGCGGCGAGAGCCAGCGCATCCGCCTCGCCAGCCAGATCGGCTCGGGGCTCACCGGCGTGCTCTATGTGCTGGACGAGCCCTCGATCGGCCTGCACCAGCGTGACAACGAGCGCCTGCTCGGCACATTGCGCCGGCTACGCGACCTCGGCAACACGGTGATCGTGGTCGAGCATGACGAGGACGCGATCCTGACGGCGGACTACGTCGTCGATGTCGGCCCCGGCGCCGGCATCCATGGCGGCGAGATCGTCGCCAAGGGCACGCCGCAGGACATTCTCGACGATCCCAATTCGCTCACCGGCAAATACCTCACCGGCGAGATGTCGGTGCCGGTGCCGCCGAAGCGCCGCAAGGCGCAGAAGGGGCGCAGCCTCAAGATCGTCGGCGCGCGCGGCAACAACCTGCGCAATGTCGATGTCGAGATCCCCCTGGGGATGTTCACTTGCATCACCGGCGTCTCCGGCGGCGGCAAGTCGACGCTGGTGATCGACACGCTCTACAAGGCGGTGGCGCGCAAGCTGAACGGCTCGATCGACCATCCGGCCCCGCATGACCGCATCGAGGGCATCGAGCATCTCGACAAGGTCATCGACATCGACCAGTCGCCGATCGGCCGCACGCCGCGCTCGAACCCGGCGACCTATACCGGCGCCTTCACGCCGATCCGCGAATGGTTCGCCGGCCTGCCGGAGGCGAAGGCCCGCGGCTATCAGGCCGGGCGCTTCTCGTTCAACGTCAAGGGCGGGCGCTGCGAGGCCTGCCAGGGCGACGGCCTCATCAAGATCGAGATGCACTTCCTGCCGGATGTCTACGTCACCTGCGACGTCTGCAAGGGCAAGCGCTACGACCGCGAGACGCTCGAAGTGAAATACCGCGACAAGTCGATCGCCGACGTGCTCGACATGTCGGTCGAGGAGGCGAAGGGCCTGTTCAAGGCGGTGCCCTCGATCCGCGACAAGATGGAGACGCTGGCGCGCGTCGGGCTCGACTATGTCAAGGTCGGCCAGCAGGCGACGACGCTCTCGGGCGGCGAGGCGCAGCGCGTCAAGCTCTCCAAGGAACTGTCGAAGCGCGCCACCGGCCGCACCCTCTACATCCTCGACGAGCCGACGACGGGCCTGCATTTCCACGACGTCGCCAAGCTCATGGAGGTGCTGCACGAGCTGGTCGACCAGGGCAATTCGGTGGTGGTGATCGAGCACAATCTCGAGGTGGTGAAGACCGCCGACTGGGTGATCGACATGGGCCCCGAAGGCGGCGACGGCGGCGGCCAGGTGGTGGCCGAGGGCACGCCGGAGGACATCGTCCGCATCGGCAAGGGCCACACCGCGCGCTTCCTGAAGGAGGTGCTGGACCGCCGGCCGATCAAGAAGGGGAAGACGGTCGCGAGGCAGGCGGCGGAGTGAGAGGACGGGACGCATGACACATCCCCTTCCCCGCTTGCGGCGGGGAAGGGCTAAGGATGGGCCGTGAAGCCTGAGCACCGTCCTTTGAGGTCTGAGCGATACGGGCTGATGTTGGGTGAAAATTCAAGTGCGAGCCTAATCAGTCACCCGTTCGATGCTCGAGAAGCCGCATCGCTTCGCGTGTCGTCTGATAATCTCGGATGATCTTACGCGCTTCTTGGATTTCAGCAGCGGCAGCATCTCCACTCTGCTTTTCATCCTCGTCATCAATTTCTGCGATCTCTTCGTCCGGCGGGGAAACGAAATCAAGGTCTCCACCATCCTCGCCAAATTTGAGTAACTTTTCTATGGATTTCTCCAACGCATTCCGAGCATCTCCGGGTGCATTCTTAGGCATTAGCTTCAATAAATCTTTATTTATAGCGGAGATTCCCTCCGATTTTGATGCATTTATTTTTTTATTTAACTCGGCTTCAATAGTTTTATTGGAAAGCTTTTTCTTACGAAGATCTTCAATAGCATTTTGAACATCAATTATATCCATCGCAATACTCTTAGCGTGTTTGGCGATCATTGCTAAAATCTTAGTAACCGTAACTGTCGTAGCTAATATAATTATTATAGAACCTTTAGATGCTCCAACAATCTTAGTGTTCTCCGGCGCCTCTCCCGCAACGAGCGCAACCCCCCTGATAATATGATGCCAATCTTCAGAAGAATCTTTCCAATCCACGATGTTCTCGATTGCAGCTTCATTCTTGAAGCCGACTCGAACGATTATTCTTCCTGAAACACTCGGGGTTTCATGATGATTAATTTCCAAATTTGAGATTGAATTGTAATATTCGTCCATTTTTTGGCGAGCTAAATTCAGTCTCTCAATCGCTTCCTGCACTCTCTTTTCAGTAGAAGCTGGATCATACGAGGCCGTTTTCACCGTTCTTTCAATAAAATCAGCACCTAAAGGGCCTAATAAATGCCCTACTTTCAGGTGATCCAAAACACCTACCTGCTGAAGTGATAATTCACCAAGATCCATTTCTTTTAAGAATTCAACTAATTTATCAAGTTGATCTTCGATGGGTTGCTGTGTCGGCTGAGAAGCATTTTGGCTCAGAATAGAATGAAGTGCGCTATATAGTGAATTTAAGTTCTTGTTATAACGACGATACCACGCTGCCAAATCATATAACTCTAAGACGTCCATTGCCTCCCCCTTTTCCGGTTATTTGTATACTGAGATACAGAATCAGAATTATCTGAATTTTATCGACGTCATAATACAGTCTAGCATGCGGAAATATTTCCAAATTTTGGCGATGCCGTCAAATTTTTGAACTCAAACTTTATCCCCTAGTCGAGCACGAGCAAGCGTCGGAAGTCCTACGTGTCCGAAACCCGAGTGGAGCGCGGCGTCCGCATCGTCCATGGCGATGTCGAACTGCAAGAAAAGCTCGGCCGAAACGATCTCTGCATCTGCGGCTCCGGGGCGCAGATTTGAAGAAATGCTGTATGCTGAGCGGCCGTTTCGACGGCTCCGACCGGGATGACTACTTTCAGGGAGTGATGCAGCAACCTCCTCGTCATGCTCGGGCTTGCCCCGAGCATCCACGTCTTGCGACGCTGGTGGCGAGTGCCGACTAACGGCGAAGCGCTCGCGCCGTCGATCACGCGTGAAGACGTGGATGGCCGCCACAAGGGCGACCATGACGGCGGAGGATAGACGCGAGGGCGGGAGCTTTTAGCCGATCAGGCCAATTCCTTGTAGAGGTCGTTCCAGTTGGGATTGCGGGCCATGATCGTGCGCGTCTTGTAGGCGCGATACCAGCGCTTCATCGAGGTCTCGCGTTGGATCGCGGCTTCGATCTCGTCGTGCCATTCGTACCAGACGAGGCGCTTCAGGCCGTATGCCTTAGTGAAGCCGGCGATCAGGCCCTCGCGATGTTCGTGAACGCGGCGGCCGAGATCGCTGGTCACGCCGATATAGAGCGTGCCGTTGGGCCGGTTCGTCATGATGTAAACCCAGCCGCCCTTCTCTTTCATCCCATGAGAATGCGATCGCGCCGAGGCGGCGGCAAGGGCTCCTTCGTCATGGTCGGGCTTGTCCCGACCATCCACGTCTCGCAGCGCTGATGGCGGGCGCCGGCCAACGATTAATGCACGCCCCGGTCGCTCTCTCGTAAAGACGTGGATGGTCGCCACAAGGGCGACCATGACGGCGGCGGGCGACGGCGCGGGAGTCGCCACCAAACTTATCCCCGCCCCTCATCACCCGCCCTATCCTGCCCTCGCCCATCACCCAAACGGGGCGGCCGTCCGGAGGTATGCTGGAGGTTGGGTGAGGGTCGGCGCCTGCGGGCGGGGGTTACGCCCTGCTCCCGGGAGGCTTCGGGAACCGCCCTGGGGACACTACGGTCCCTGTGCGAGGAGCTCGCTGGGAACGGTCGGCCGTTGACGATGGGTACGGCGACGACACGACGACCCGCTGAGGGGAGCTGGCGTCGAAACCCGCCCATCCTGAACCGCTTAGGCCCGATAAGCGCGGCCCGGAGTCCAAAATCGCCGGAGGCGGAGCGCCACGGGGCGTGCGACGGGTGGCTCAATCCCGCCGCGCCGCAGCCTGGCTCAACGGTTGCGGATGTCCCTCGCGCCTCGCGGCGCTCCGCCAGCCCTGCCCAGCCAGCCTTGCGAACCCGCCGCGCATCCGCGCGGGCGGATGATCCTGCGTGCCTGACCCCAGGGAGACCCGCCATGCCGAAACGCCAGAACACCCAAGCCGAAATCCCGCCGATCACCGATTTCGAGAGCTGCCAGAGGGCGCGGGCCGCCCTGTTTCGCCGGCTGACCGACCAGCTCGAAATCTTCCGCGTCTGCCCGAACAGGACCTGCAAGCGGATGCGCGCCTGCCAGGATGAACGCGGCGCCTGCTTCCGTGCCGTCTTGCGGGCGATGCCGGACGATACCCGCAGGTCGTTCGCCTACGCCATGGAGAACCGCGCCAACGGGCTCGACCCCGACGAGGCGTTCGCGCAGGCCGAGACCCGCGTCGCCAGGGAGAGCGCCCGGAACGGAGCGTGACATCCTCGAGCCCCTCGGAACCGGAGCCGGGAAACGACTGTCCCGGATGGCGAGGAACAGGGGCGGCGCGCTAGCGGCCGAAGGCCTTGCGCAGCACGGCCTCGTTCTCCTCCTGCAGCCGCTTGTCCTCGGCGGCGCGCTGCTTCGCCTCCTCCTGCATGCGCAGGCGCGCGTTCTCCCGGCTGCGGCGCTCCTCGACGGCCTTCGCGCGGGCCGCCCGGGCCTCGCCCTGCCCGTAGAGCTGCCAGAGCCCGGCGACATTGGCCAGGCAGGCCGCGATGCCGAGCGAGAGCGCCACGATCTGGACCTTCTGCCATGGCGACAGTTTTCGGGGATCGTCGCCTGTGGCCGCGACGCCCGCCTCGCGCGTGCGGGACGGTGTGGCAGGGACGGTTTCCACCCCCTGCCCCGTCGCCGACCGGTTGCGGAAAGCGAGCCAGCGGGATTGCACGGCGCGGCGAAGCTGCTGCCTGTCGGCCGCGACGAGGCCGTGGAGCAGCGCCACCTGTACGGCGTGGCTGCCGCGAGGGGTGAAGCTCCCCTTCCAGCCGGGGCCGCGAAGCCAGAACAGCCTGGCACGGAGCGCGCTGTCGTAGAAGCGCTTTGACACCACGACCACGGTGACGTCGTCATGCAGCGAGGAGACGGACAGCCGGGTCGGCGCGGAGGCGAAGATCCAGAACGGGTTCCACATCGTCGTGGCGATGTCGGCGGCCTCGACGGCCAGCACCTCGTGCCAGGGGATGAGCACCCGCCTCACCCAGGGAATCCGGTAGTCGATGCCGGCGGGCGTGAGCGTGAAGAGCGGCTCGTGCGGGTTGTTGCGCGCCCATAGCGCGGCGGCGACGGTGCCGATGCCCAGCGTCACGGCAAAGGCGATGAAGACATAGCGGCCCCAGGACACCGCCTTGTCGGTGGCGTCGGAGAGAATGAAAACGGCGAGCCCGATGAAGATCAGCAGCAGGCCGACTGGCAGCAGCCGGGCGATGCTGGTGCGAGGGCGGTAGTCCAGCACCTCGTGAAGATCGCGGCCTTCGTCGTCCACGGCTCGCCCCCCGGCCTTGACGCTGAGCGCATGCCGCTCCCTGCCGGTGGAGCAGCCTTGCCAAAGTGTCCGAACGCGCCGGCTCCGACAAGGCGGGAGGCGGTCAGAACCGGTCGATGATCGTCACGCCCGTGCCCTCGAAGCGGTCCATCGCCATCAGGGCGGGGATCGATTCGGCGAGGTCGATGCGGCGGCCGACGAGCAGCTGGGGGGTGAGCTTGCCGGCGCTGATCATGTCGAGCATCGCGCCATAGCGATGCGCCTGCATGCCGTGGCTGCCGAGGATTTCGAGCTCGTGGGCGATGACCTGCGCCATCGGGATCGGCGGCGTCGCCTGCTCCGCCAGCAGAAGCCCGACCTGGATATGCTTGCCGCGCTTGCGCAGGTTCGCCACCGAGTTGAAGCAGGTCTGGGGAGAGCCGAGCGCATCGAGCGAGACATGGGCGCCGCCGCCTGTCGCGTCGCGCACGGCGGCGACGACGTCGGGCTGCGTCTTGGCGTTGATCGTCACCGCGGCGCCGACCTCGCGGGCGAGCTTGAGCTTGTCGTCGGAGATGTCGACGGCGACCACGTTCGCGCCGAGCGCATTGGCGATCATGATCGCGGAGAGGCCGACGCCGCCGCAGCCATGGACGGCGACCCATTGCCCGGCGGAGACCTTGCCCTGGTCGACCACGGCGCGGAACGAGGTCACGAAGCGGCAGCCGAGGCTGGCGGCGGTGGCGAAATCGATCTCGTCCGGCAGGCGCACGAGGTTGAAATCGGCCCGGTCGATCCGGACGTACTCCGCGAACGAGCCCCAATGGGTGAAGCCGGGCTGGAACTGGTCGTCGCAGACCTGCTGGTTGCCGGAATGGCATTGCGGGCAGGAGCCGCAGCCCGAGACGAAGGGCACGGTGACGCGGTCGCCCTCGCGGAAGCGCACGACGCTGCGGCCGACCGCGGCGATGACGCCGGCGAGTTCATGGCCCGGCACATGCGGCAGGCGGATATCGGGATCGTGGCCGACCCAGCCATGCCAGTCGCTGCGGCACAGGCCGGTCGCCTCGACCTTGATGATGACGCTGTGCGGCTCAGGCGTCGGGTCCGGCAGGACGCGCAATTCGGGGGCCTGCCCGAAGGCTTCGTAGACGACGGCTTTCATGGGGCGGGCCTCCTTGGTCGAGGCCCGTGTCATGCGGCAGCGCCGCGGGAAGCGTCAACCGCGCGAGCTGGCAGAGGCCCTTGCCTTCAGCTCATGCGAACTGGACGTCGATCTCGCTGCCGGCCTTGCGGGCGATGGCGCAGGTCTTCGAGAAGCCGTCCGCGGCGATGGCGAGCTTGAAGCGCTCGGGAACGCCGGCGGTGCTCAGCACGGCGAGGCTGGCGCCGTCCTCGGAGAGGCGTTTCACCGTGCAATCGATCGCCGAGCGGCCACCGTTGAACACGATCTGCCCGGCCTTGAGCACGCGCCGGCCAACGCTGGCGCTGTCGGTCGCGGGAGCGGCGATGCAGCGGTTCCGTCCCTCGCTCTTGGCGCGGTATAGGGCGGCATCGGCCAGCGCGAGCAGGGAATCGAGATCGGAGACACCCGGCGTGACTGTCGCGACGCCGAAGCTCGCGGAGACCTTGAAAGGGCCCTCGCTGCCGTCAAAGCTCTCGGCCGCGATCCCGGAGCGGAGCTTCTCGGCGACGCCGAGCGCGGCCTGCCGGTCGGTATAGGGCAGCAGCACGGCGAATTCCTCGCCGCCGACGCGCCCGATCAGGTCGGTCTGGCGCAGCAGGCGGCGGCAGGCGGCGACGGTGCCGAACAGCACTGCGTCGCCCGCGGCATGGCCGTGCGTGTCGTTGACCGACTTGAAATGATCGAGATCGAGCGCGATGCAGCTCGCCTCATGGCGATGTCGCTGGGCGAGCGCGAGGGTGCGCGCGCCCTCGTCGCGGAAGGCGCGTCGCGAGAGCGCGCCGGTCAGGCCGTCCGTGGTGGCAAGGAGGCGCAATTCCAGCGCCTCCATCACGATACCGGCAAGATCGGAGAGAATCGCGATCTCCTCGGCACTGATGGCGCGTGGTTCAGGCCCCATCGCGCAGAGCGTGCCGATATTCTGCCCCTCGGCACTGCGCAGCGGGATGCCGGCATAGAAGCGCAGGAAGGGCGGGCCAAGCACAAGCGGATTTCCGGCGAAGCGGCCGTCCTGATGCGTGTCCGTCACGATCAGCGGCTCGCTCTGGCGGATGGTGAGGTTACAGAAGGCCGGACCGCGGTCACCCTCGCAATCGGCGACGCCCTGGCGCGACTTGAACCATTGCCGGTGCGCGTCGAGGAAAGTCACCGTCGCCATCGGCACCGCGAAGATGCGGCAGACGAGGCTGGTGATGCGATCGAAGACGCTTTCGTTCGGCGTATCGAGGATATCGTAGCGCGCAAGCGCGTCGAGGCGGGCCTGTTCGCTCGCGGCGGAAAGGGCTGTCATTCCTGACGCTCCCGGACTTGGCATTCGGATGCGAGAGTTGAGTTCATCCCGCCGAGTATGAAAGACGCGTAAACGGCCGGGGCAGTCGCTGCGGCAGTGGTTAGTACGCCTTAAGATTCCGGGCCTATGCTGTCGCGCGCCCGGACCTTTTTCTGCCGGGCCGATTACGGATGATCGTGTCAGTTTCATGAGCGAGAGCAGCTCGACGATCAGCGACCGCCACCCATCCGCCGCGGCCTTGCGCGCGGATGGTACCAGTCATGCCGGCATGCTCGGCAGCACCCTGGCCGGCTTCGGGCTTTTCATCCTGATGCTGTCGCTGCAGCCCTTCGCCGGCGTGCCGCAGCAGACGGCGCCGGGCGAATCGACCGGCAATATCGTCAACCAGGTCGGCTGGTTCGGGCTCGGCCTCGTCTTCCTCGCCGCCATGCTGGGGCTGGCGCAGCGCGACGTGCTGGCGCGACTCGGGTTCGGGCGCTGGGCCGTCGTGTTCGGCGTCGCCGCGCTCTCGATCGCGCAGTCGCTCGATCCGACAGCTTCGTGGCGCGGTCTGCTGCTCACCGCGATCGTGATGATCGTCGTCGCGGGCGTGCTCGTCCTGCCCCGCGACGAGCGCAGTTTTGCCGTCGCGGCGCTCAATGCCTGCCTCGTGCTGCTGATGCTGGTCTACGCCATGCTGATCGTGGCGCCGCATCTGGTCGTCCACAGTTCGGAAGGCGCCGAGGGCGTGCATGTCGGCGACTGGCGCGGGCATCTCGCGCACAAGAACTTCGCCGCCCCGGTCTTCTCGATCGTGGCGATGATCGGGATCTATGGCTGGCGCAGCGGCCTGCGCTGGCGCGGCGCGCTCGTCGTGGCGCTCGGGCTGATCTTCGTCCTCAACAGCGGCTCGAAGACGACGATGGGCTTCCTGCCACTCGCCATCGGCGTGGTCATGCTGGCGCGCATTACCGGGCGGCCGGGGCTCGCGGTCATGGTCCATGTCGTGCTGGTCGCGCTGATCGCGGCGCTGACGGTCGGCTCGGTGATGTCGCCCGCACTCAACGCCATGCTCAAGGCGGTGATCTCGGACCCGACCTTCACCGGCCGCGACGAGATCTGGAAATTCGCCCTGCAGCGCATCGCCGAGAAGCCCTGGTTCGGCTACGGCTATGCCAGCTTCTGGCAGACGCCGGTCGTGACCGGCTTCGAGGAGAATTACGAGGCGAGCTGGGACATTCGCGGCATCGGCTCCGGCCATAACAGCTATATGGACGCGGCGCTGACCTTCGGCCTGCCCGGCGCGGCGCTGGTGATCTGGCTGCTGATGGGCCGGCCGCTGATCGACTACATGCGCGGCTGGCGGATTCCGGAAAACCGCAATCTCGTCGACCTCTTCGCGATGATCCTGATCCTCATGACCTATGTCGGGATGCTCGAGACTTTTCCGCTCAATCGCGCCGATCCGCTCTGGGTGCTATTCGCCATGGCGGTGATGGGGCTCGGCCTCGCCGCGCGGATGCGGGCAAAAACGTCCTGACGGCTGCGCGCTATTCCGCCGGAGCGAGCGTCGACGCCTTGTCCTTGCGCCATTGCTTCTGGCCGAGCACGTAGGGCTTCACCTTGAGGAATGGCTTCTCGATCCAGAGCCACGACACCAGCGCGAAGGCGATGACGATCGGCGCCGAGACGGCGAAGAGCAGCGGCCCGTTGCCCTGGGCGAAATCGGTCTGGCTGACGATCGCCTGCTGGATCGGGAAGCCGTAGAGATAGATGCCGTAGGAGACGTCGAGCTTCTTGATCCGCGCCGGCAGATGCAGCGGCAACAGGCCGAGATAGACCACGCAATAGGTCAGGAAGGGCGGCACGAAGAAGGCATATTCGCGCGGCGCGGCCATCAGGGCGACCGAAGCCAGGAGCGCCGCAACGAAGAGCAGCCAGTGCATCTTCACATGTTCGCGCCACTGGAAATACAGGCAGCCGACGAGGAAATAGAAGACCACCACCGTCCAGTGGTAGTTGCCCTTGGTGACGCCGAACCCGATCTTGAACGCGGCGACGGTGGCGCCGAGGATCACGGCCAGCGTCAGCGCGGCGAAGAGCAGCCGGCGGTGCAGGATGCCGACCGCGATCATGATCGCCATCAGGATATAGCAGTAGAATTCCGGCTTGAGCGTCCAGAGGTTCTGGTTGACCACGCCGGCGACGGGGTTGCCCTCGAACACACCCGGCAGTTCGAAGCGAATGCGGCCGACGATATTGCCGAAATACTCCCAGAAGCGGATATCGGCGACATAGTCGCGCAATAGCCAGGTCGTCAGCAGCGGGCCGAGCACCAGCGCCGACAACGTGATCTCGACGAAGAGCGCCGGCAAGATGCGGATGGCGCGCAATGTGATGAAGGGCCGGACCGCATCCGTGCGCAGGGCGCTGCCGGTGACCAGGAAGCCGCTGAGCGCGAAGAAGGCCGGCACCAGGCTCATCAGGAAGATGCCGTGCAATCCTTCCCAGTCGCGGCTCGTATCGGCGCCTGCGACCCAGCCGGAATGCACTGCCAGGATGGTCAGCGACAGGATCAGGCGCATCGCATTGAAGCCGGGGCCTTCACCGCCGTTGCGGTTCAGGATATCGGCAGCGCTGGGAAGGGAACGGTAGAGCCGGATCATGCCTCACCTGGATGCGAGACTGCATCATGAGCAGGCGAGGATATGGACCGGCGGCCGCGCCGCTTTCAACACATGCCGGCAGTTAGGATTAATCCGAGACTGACCGGATATTCGAAAGGGTCAGCGCAAGCGGCCCGGTTTCTGAGGAGCGAGGCACCGATGAGCGCAACCCCGATTTCCCTTGGCCTCATCGGGGCCGGCATCATGGGCGAGCGCATGCTGCGCGCCTCGCTCGACCAGCCTGCGACGGCGCTGCGCGTCTCCGGCATCTGGGACCCTTCGGCCGAGGCGATGGAGCGGATCGGTGCTGCATTGCCAGCGGTGACGCATCAGCCGGACGCACCTGCCCTGATCGCGGCGAGCGATTGCGTCTATATCGCTTCGCCGCCCTCCTCTCACCTTGGTCATGCGCGCGCGGCGCTCGCCGCCAGCAAGGCTGTGTTCTGCGAGAAGCCGCTGGCGGTCGATGTCGAGGATGCGCGCGCCTTCGTGAATGAAGCCGGCGCGCGTGGTGCGGTGAACTTCCCCTTCGCTTCCTCGCCCGCCGTCGCGCGGTTGCGCGAGTGGATCGATTCCGGCGTGATCGGCACGCCGCAGCGCGTTACGATCGAGGTCGCCTTCGCGAACTGGCCGCGCTCCTGGCAGGTCGACGCCGCCGGCTGGCTCGACCGCACGACCCAAGGTGGCTTCACGCGTGAGGTGGTCTCGCATTTCCTGTTCCTGACCCGCCGCATCGCCGGTCCTTTCGCCGGGCTTACTGCCAAGGCGACCTATCCCGAGGCCGGCAAGAGCGAGCGCCAGATCGAGGCGGCGCTGACCGCGGGCGCCCTCCCCGTCACGGTGAGCGGCAGCGTAGGCACGACCGCGAAGGATGACCATAACGTCTGGACGCTCGAAGGGGATAAGGGGGCCGTCAGGCTCTGCGACTGGTCGCGCGCGGAGCGCCGCCTCCCCGATGGAAGCTGGGAGGCCGATCCGGAGGCGCTCTCCCAGAACGAGGCGCGCCCGCTGGCGCTGCGACGCCAGCTCGAAGGCGTGGCGAAGCTCACCCGCGGCGAGCCGCACCACCTCGCGACCCTACGCGAAGCGTTCGACGTGCAGGACGTCGTCGAGACGATCCTGAAAAGCGCCTGAGGCGCGGACCTGCACCGGGCAGCGCCTCGCCTATCGGCGCGGAAGCTGCCCGCGGCACAAATTTGCAGCAAATCGGCGAGGAATCCGCTCTCTGGGATAATTCTACTCTGCTGCCGAGATAATTCGAAAAAACCGCCTACCCGATGTGAATTGAGCCATACCCCGCCCATAGCGTAAAACTCCTGTTCGAAAGACCGAACGGGGATGGGCGTTATCGTGGCAGTTCTGAACGTCATCGATCGACAGGGCCGGAGCCATGAACTCGAAGCCGTGGAAGGCTGGCGGGTCATGGAGATCCTGCGCGACTACAAGGTCGGCATCGAGGGCGTCTGCGGAGGTTCCTGCGATTGCGGCACCTGCCATGTCATCGTCGCCCGGGAATGGGCAGAAAAGCTGCCCGAGCCGCGCGACGAGGAAATCGACGCGCTCGACGAACTGCCATTGATCGAGGCGACCTCGCGCCTGTCCTGCCAGATCATCTGGGCTGACGATCTCGACGGGCTCACGCTGACGCTTGCGGAGGCCGCGTGATGGCCGCCCCAGCGAAACGCGTTCCCCTCCCGGCAATCCTCCTCGCCAACGACCTGCTCGACGGCGATGTCGTCTTCGCCTTCGTCGATGGCGCCAGCCCGCTGGCCTGGACGCGCGACCCGGCGCTGGCGCTGGTCGCCGCCGACGATGCGGCGGCCGAACGGCTCGAAGCCTTCGCCGCCACTGAGCTGCGCGGCAACAGGGTCGTCGACGCCTATCTCGTCGATGTCGCCATCGAGAGCGGCAGCCCGGTGCCGCGCCATTTCCGCGAGCGCTTCAAGACGCTCGGCCCCAGCAATCGTCCCGATCTCGGCAAGCAGGCCGGAGACGGTATCGCCTCGGCGCCAAAGGGCTGATTTCATGTATCGTTACGACGAATTCGACGAGCGTTTCGTCCGGGAGCGGGTGGCACAGTTCACCGACCAGGTGGCGCGCCGTCTCGACGGCTCGCTGACTGAGGACGAGTTCAAGCCGCTGCGCCTCAAGAACGGCGTCTATCTCCAGCTCCACGCCTATATGCTGCGCATCGCCGTGCCCTATGGCACGCTGAATTCGCGGCAACTACGCCAGCTCGCGCTGATCGGCGAGCGCTATGACCGCGGCTACGGCCATTTCACCACGCGCCAGAACCTGCAATTCAACTGGCCGAAGCTGCGCGACGTGCCCGCCATCCTCGGCCTGCTCGCCGATGTCGAGATGCATTGCATCCAGACCTCCGGCAACTGCATCCGCAACGTCACGGCCGATCATTTCGCCGGCGTCGCGCAGGACGAGATCGAGGACCCGCGCCCGACCGCCGAATTGATCCGGCAATGGTCCTCGGCCCATCCCGAGTTCAGCTACCTGCCGCGCAAGTTCAAGATCGCGGTGACCGGTGCCGAGGCCGACCGCGCCGTGATCAAGGCCCACGATATCGGCCTGCGCCTGCGCCGCCATCCCGACACGCATGAGACCTGCTACGAGATCAGCGTCGGCGGCGGGCTCGGCCGCACGCCGATGATCGGCAAGGTCGTGCGCGACTACCTGCCGAAGAAGGACCTGCTCGCCTATCTCGAGGCGGTGATGCGGGTCTATAATCTCGAGGGCCGGCGCGACAACAAGTACAAGGCGCGCGTCAAGATCCTCGTCCACGAGATCGGCGCCGAGGAATTCACGCGTCGCGTCGAGGCCGAGTTCGCCCTGCTCGACGGCCCCTCGATCAATGCCGATCCGGAAGAGGTCGCGCGCATCGCCGCCTATTTCGCGCCGCCGCGCTATGACGTGCTGCCGGCCGTCAGCAACACGCTGGAAGCCGCGAAAGCGGCGAACCCGGCCTTCGCCCGCTGGGTCGAGGTCAACACCGTCCCGCACAAGGCGCCGGGCTATACGGCGCTGACGATCTCGCTGAAGCCTGCCGGACAGGCGCCGGGTGACGCGACCAGCGAGCAGATGCGCGCCGTCGCCGATCTGGCCGAGCGCTACTCCTTCGACGAGTTGCGCGTCACCCATGCGCAGAACCTCGTGCTGCCACATGTGCGCCAGCGCGACCTCTACGCGATCTGGCAGGCCCTTGGCGAAGCCGGACTCGCCACCGCCAATGTCGGGCTCGTCACCGACATCATCTCCTGCCCCGGCCTCGATTATTGCGCGCTGGCGACGGCGCGCTCGATCCCGATCGCACAGGCGATCCAGAGCCGCTTCGCCGATGAAGCGCGCCAGCGCGAGATCGGGCCGCTCGGCATCAAGATCTCCGGCTGCATCAATGCCTGCGGCCACCACCATGTCGGCCATATCGGCATTCTCGGCCTGGAGAAGCGCGGCATCGAATCCTACCAGATCACGCTCGGCGGCGACGCCACCGAGAATGCCGCGATCGGCGAGATCCTCGGGCCAGGCCTTGCTGCGGAAGAGGTGCCGGACGCGATCGAGCGGATCGTTTCCGTCTATCTCGCCGCCCGCAGCGAGGGCGAGAGCTTCATCGACAATGTCCGGCGCATCGGGCTTGCGCCCTTCAAGGCCGCTTTTCAGGAGACCGCCCGTGCCGCTGCTTGACCGGAACGGAAGCCGCGAGGATCGCTGGACCCGCAGCGAGGGCGCGGCAATCGGCAATATCCCTGCTGCGCTCGTGCCCTGGGACGTGCTCGTCGAGGCGCTCGATGCACAGGAGCCCGGACAGGTGATCGGCGTGCTGATCCCCAACAGCGTGCCCTTCGCGGAATTCGCGCCTTTCCTGCCGCGATTGGCGCTCGTCGCCGTAACCTTCCCCGCCTATGCGGACGGACGCGGTTTCAGCCTTGCCCGTCAGATCCGGCGCGCCGGCTTCGCGGGCGAAGTCCGCGCCAGCGGACCGCTGATCGCCGACCAGTTCGCCTATGCGCTCTCCTGCGGCTTCGACACGATCGAACTGCCGGAAGCAAGCGCGGCCCGCCAGCCGTTGCCGCAATGGCTTCACGCAAAGGATTCGTTCAGCTCGACCTATCAGCGCGGCTATGGCGAGAGCGGCCGCAACGTCCTCGACCAGCGCCGGGCGGCGAGGGCCGCTGCCCTCATCGCAGCGGAGTGAGCATGACGATCTCGACCGCGACGCATGGTTCCATCGAGCGCTCCCGCCCCTCCGCGGGCATCGATGAAGATGGTCCGGACGCCGCTTTCGAGGTTCCGCCAGCGAGCGAGGCACGCGGACGCTGGTTCGATCTCGGCTTTCGCCTTATCATCCTGGCACTGGCCGCGCTGTGGCTGCTGATGCCGCCGGCCGGCGGCGGGCAAAACGCGGCAGACGAGAAGACCGTAGCGACGACCCGATGACCGACAGACAGCCCGAATCCACCGCGGCCCGCATCGAGCCGCTGGCAACGCTGCCGCTCTTCCACAAGCTGGACGGGCGCAAGGTCGTGCTCGCCGGCGGGACCGAAGGCGCGCTGTGGAAGGCCGAGCTGCTCGCGGCGACCGGAGCCGAGCTGCATGTCTTCGCCGCTGGCGAGGCGGCGCTGTTCGCAGGATTGGCGCAGAGCGAGGTTGGCGGCCGCGTGCATGTGCATGGCCGAGCCTGGCAGGCCGACGACCTGACCGATGCCGCAATCGCCGTCGCCGATCTCGACGATGCCGATGCGGTGAGGGCCTTCGTCGCGGCGGCGCGGCAGGCCGGCGTGCCGGTCAACATCGTCGACAAGCCGGAGCATTGCGATTTCGCCTTCGGCGCGCTGGTCAACCGCTCGCCGCTGATCGTGGCGGTCTCGACCGATGGCGCCGCGCCCGTCTTCGGACAGGCGATCCGCACCAAGATCGAGGCGCTGCTGCCGGCCGGGCTGAAGAACTGGGCACAGGCCGCGGCCGATTGGCGCCCGGCGGTGCAGGCGCGCGAACTGCCCTTCGCGCTCAGGCGCAGCTTCTGGGAGCTCTTTGCCGGCAAGGCCATGGCCGAGCCGGAGCGCACGCCGAATCTCGACGACGAGGCCGAGCTTTTCGCGAAGCTCTCCCGGATCGAGGCCGCCCATGACGGCAAGGGCCGCGTCACGCTGGTCGGTGCCGGCCCCGGCGACCCTGAACTGCTGACGCTGAAGGCGATCCGCGCCCTGCAGAGCGCCGACATCATCCTCTATGACGACCTCGTCTCGCCCGGTGTGCTGGAGCTTGCGCGACGCGAGGCCAAGCGCATGCTGGTCGGCAAGACCGGCTATGGCCCCTCGGTGAAGCAGGGAGATATCAACGCGCTGATCGTCTCGCTGGCTGCCCAGGGCAAGCATGTCGTGCGGCTAAAGGGTGGCGATCCCGGCATCTTCGGCCGCGCCGGCGAGGAGATCGAGGCCTGCCAGGCGGTTGGCGTGCCCGTAGCGATCGTGCCGGGCATCTCGGCGGCGCAGGGAGCTGCAGCCTCACTCGGCCTGTCGCTGACCCACCGCGACCATGCAAGGCGCCTGCAATTCGTCACCGGCCATTCGCGCAAGGGCGAATTGCCCGATGATCTCGACTGGCGCGCCATGGCGGACCCCGCCGCCTCGACCGTGATCTACATGGCTCGGGCGACCCTGCCCGGCTTCCGCGAGCGCGCTATCGCCGCCGGGCTCGACCCGCAGACGCCAGCCGTCGCCGTGCTCGCGGCCACGCGGCCGGACGAGCAGCGCGTCGCCGCGACCATCGCCGATCTGCCGGAACGGCTCGGCGAATTGCCGACGAGCGGCCCGGTTCTGGTGCTGCTTGGCCATGCCTTCGGCCCGGCCCTGTCCGCCGCGAATCCGGCGGAAGACCGCCGCCGGGCCTGAGCACGACCCGGCTTCGTCGCCGGGTGGAACGCGATCACCGGAGATGCGTTTTCTCCTCCGGTGCCCCAATTTGGAAGGCGCGCATTGCGCCAGGTCATTGAGGCAAAGCCGATAATTCAGTACGTTTCGTTTGTTATTCAGAACGGATCGAGGCCTCACCAAGCCTTGCCGTGAACCAACGGAGCCCTGACATGATGCGACCCGTTTACAGCCGCCTCCTTCGGGCCGGACTGGTTCTGGGAGCCTTCAGCCTCTGCTTCGGCGTCGTCGCCGGGGCCCGCGCCCAGACCGAGCTCCTCAACGTCTCCTACGACCCCACGCGCGAGCTCTACCGCGAGATCAACGCGGCCTTCATCGCCGAGTGGAACGCGAAGAATCCGGACAAGAAGATTTCGACGATCCGCCAGTCGCATGGCGGCTCCGGCGCGCAGGCCCGCACCGTAATCGACGGGCTCAATGCCGATGTCGTGACGCTGGCGCTGGCCGGCGACATCGACGCGGTGGCCGAGCGCTCGAAGAAGCTGCCGCTCGACTGGCAGAAGCGCCTGCCGCACAATTCCTCGCCCTATACCTCGACGATCGTCTTCCTCGTCCGCAAGGGCAATCCCAAGGCGATCAAGGACTGGGGCGACCTCGTGAAACCGGGCGTCCAGATCATCACGCCGAACCCGAAGACCTCGGGCGGGGCGCGCTGGAACTATCTCGCCGCCTGGGCCTATGCCGAGAAGGCCTTCAACAAGGACGAGGCGAAGGTCCGCGACTATATCGGCAAGCTGCTCGCCAATGTCCCGGTGCTCGACACCGGCGCACGCGGCGCGACCACGACCTTCACCCAGCGCGGCATCGGCGACGTCTTCCTGTCCTGGGAGAACGAGGCCTTCCTCGCGCTGAAGGAGTTCGGCGCCGACAAGTTCGACATCGTCGTGCCGAGCCTGTCGATCCTGGCCGAGCCGCCGGTCGCGCTGGTCGATGGCAATGTCGATGCCAAGAAGACCCGCGAGCAGGCGCAAGCCTATCTCGAGTTCCTCTACACGCCGAAGGGACAGGCGATCATCGCCAGAAACTTCTACCGCCCGCGCAATCCGGAAGCGGCCGAAGCCAAGGACATCGCCAATTTCCCGAAGGTCGAACTGGTGACGATCGACGACGTCTTCGGCGGCTGGAAGAAGGCGCAGCCGACCCATTTCGGCGATGGCGGCACCTTCGACCAGCTCTACAAGCCGGCACGCTGAGGGCCTGTCCATGACGGCGGCGACGACGACCTTCCGCTGGCGCGAGCCGAGCATCCTGCCCGGCTTCGGGCTGTCGCTTGGCATCACCGTGACGGCGTTGTCGCTGATCGTGCTGATCCCGCTGGCGGCTCTCTTCCTGAAGGCAGCCAGTGCCGGCCCCGCCGATATCTGGGCGGTGGCGACCTCGCCGCGCACCTTGGCCGCGCTGAAGCTCTCCTTCACCGCCGCCTTGTTCGCTGCACTGGTCAACGCCGTGTTCGGCCTGATCCTGGCCTGGGTGCTGGTGCGCTACGAGTTTCCCGGTCGACGCCTGATCGATGCCGCCGTCGACCTGCCTTTCGCCTTGCCGACGGCGGTCGCCGGCATCTCGCTCGCGGCGATCTATGCGCCGAACGGCTGGGTCGGCTCCCTGCTGGCGCCGCTCGCATTCAAGCTGACCATCCCCTTCACCGGTCTCTCCTTCGGCTTCGACGGCAAGGTCGCCTATACCCCGCTCGGCGTGATGGTGGCGCTGATCTTCATCGGCCTGCCCTTCGTGGTGCGCACCGTCCAGCCTGTGCTCGAAGAGTTGCAGAGCGATGTCGAGGAAGCCGCAGCGCTGCTCGGCGCCAGCCGCCTGCGGACGATCTTCCGGGTGATCCTGCCGCCGGTCCTGCCGGCGCTGATGACCGGCTTCGTGCTCGCCTTCGCAAGGGCCGTCGGCGAATACGGCTCGGTGATCTTCATCGCCGGCAATGTGCCGATGATCTCCGAGATCGCCCCGCTGCTGATCGTGATTCGACTCGAGCAGTTCGACTATGCCGGCGCTGCCGTGGTCGCGACGATGATGCTGTTGATCTCCTTTGCCCTGATCCTCGCCGGCAACCTCATCCAGGCCCGCGCCCGCCGGAGGTTCGGCGATGTCTGACGCGATCCTGACTTCCGCTGTCGCAACCGCGCCGACACGCAGCCCCGGACGGACGCGCGGCGAGAGCCCCGTCGTTCAATTCGTGCTGATCGCAGTCTCGCTCGCCTTCCTGCTGCTCTTCCTGCTGCTGCCGCTCGTCACCGTCTTCGTCGAGGCCGCCGCCAAGGGCTGGGAGGCCTATCGCGCCGCGATCACCGAGCCCGATGCGCTGGCGGCGATCCGCTTGACTCTGCTGGTTGCGGCGATCGCGGTGCCTTTCAACGTCGTCGTCGGCATCGCCGCGGCCTGGGCGGTCGCCAAGTTCGAATTCCGCGGCAAGAACCTGCTGATCAGCCTGATCGACCTGCCCTTCTCGGTCTCGCCGGTGATCTCGGGCCTCGTCTTCGTGCTGCTCTTCGGCGCGCAGGGCTATTTCGGGCCATGGCTGCAGGCCAACGACCTGAAGATCGTCTTCGCCCTGCCCGGCCTGATCCTCGCCACGGTCTTCGTCACCTTCCCCTTCGTGGCGCGCGAACTGATCCCGCATATGCAGTCGCTGGGATCATCCGACGAGGAAGCGGCGCTGACGCTCGGCGCCTCGCCCTGGCGCGTCTTCTTCTGCGTGACGCTGCCGAACGTGAAATGGAGCCTGTTCTACGGCGTGCTGCTCTGCAACGCCCGCGCGATGGGCGAGTTCGGCGCGGTCGCCGTGGTCTCGGGCAAGATCCGCGGCCTGACCAACACCATGCCGCTGCATATCGAGATTCTCTACAACGAGTACATGGGTGCGGCCGCCTTCGCGGTGGCCTCGCTGCTGGCGGGGCTGGCGCTGGTTACCCTCGTGCTCAAGACCCTGCTCGAATGGCACTACGGCGATGTGATCGCCGCCAGCCGCCGTCACTGACCCACAGACGAAGGATTGCTCGCCATGTCGGTCGCCGTCACCATCGAGACCATCGAAAAGCGCTTCGACAACTTCCCGGCGCTGCGCGGCGTCTCGCTCGATATCCAGCCGGGCGAACTCGTCGCCCTGCTCGGACCGTCGGGCTCGGGCAAGACCACGCTGCTGCGCCTGATCGCCGGGCTGGAAGAGGCCGATCGCGGCCGTGTGCTGTTCGGCGAGACCGATACGCGCAACCTCTCGTTGCGCGACCGGCGCATCGGCTTCGTCTTCCAGCAATACGCGCTGTTCAAGACCATGAACGTCGCCGAGAATATCGGCTTCGGGCTCAAATCCCGGCCGCGCCACGAGCGTCCGAGCCAGGACGAAATCCGCAAGCGTGTCAGCGACTTGCTGGAGCTCGTTCAGTTGCCGGGGCTGGAGAAGCGCTATCCGAGCCAGCTCTCCGGCGGCCAGCGCCAGCGCGTCGCGCTCGCCCGCGCGCTTGCCATCGAGCCGCGCGTGCTGCTGCTCGACGAGCCCTTCGGCGCGCTCGACGCCAAGGTCCGCAAGGACCTGCGGGCGTGGCTGCGCGAACTGCACGGACGGACCGGCCACACCACCGTCTTCGTCACGCATGACCAGGAAGAGGCGCTGGAGCTGGCCGACAGGGTCGCCATCCTCAACGAAGGCCGCATCGAGCAGGTCGGCTCGGCCGACGATGTCTACGACCATCCGGCGACGCCCTTCATCTGCGAATTCCTGGGCGAGGTGAACAAGCTGCCGGTCAAGGTCGTCGGCAGCCAGGCCTTCTTCGGCGACCGGCCAGTGCTGGGCGGATTGTCGCAGAACCAGGGCGGCCCGGCCTCGCTCTATGTCCGGCCGCAGCATCTGCGCATCGTCGACGAGACGCCGCTGGGCCTGCCCGGCACAGTCGAGCACCTGCGCCGCAACGGCCCGATCCGCCGGGCAGAGGTCGCGGTCGAGGGGCTGAAGAAGCGGCTCGAGGTCGATCTCGCCAGCCAGGTCGCCCCGGCGATCGGCGAGCGGATCAGGCTGCGCATCGCCCATGGCAACCTGTTCGCTGCCGCCTGATCCTCCATTTCGCGCATCGGGCGACCGCGAAAACCGGATTCCCCTTTTCGGCCCGATGCCATAGCCTCCCAGGCGAATCCGGCAGCCATCTCGGCCCCGGCTCTCGGTCTGGACAGGAGATCGCGATGAAAGCACGCGCGAAATGGGTTGATGGCATGGCCTTCATGGGCGAGTCCGGCAGCGGGCACGCCATGATCATGGACGGCGCGCCGGAATATGGCGGGCGCAATCTCGGCATCCGGCCGATGGAAATGCTGCTGATCGGGCTCGCCGGCTGCACGGCCTTCGATGTCGTCGGGATGATCAAGAAGGGCCGCGAGAACATCACCGGCTGCGAGGTCGATGTCGAGGCCGAGCGCGCCACGACCGATCCCAAGGTCTTCACCAAGATCCACCTCGCCTATCGGATCACCGGCAAGGGCCTGTCGCAGGCCAAGGCTGAGCGGGCCGTCACATTGTCGAAGGAAAAATACTGTTCGGCTTCGATCATGCTCGGGGCGACCGCCGAGATGAGCTACAGCCTCGAAGTGATCGACGAATTGCACAAGGAGGCCGCTGAATGAGCAGGGCTGAATTCGCAGGGCTGATTACGCCCGACGCGCTGGCCGCGCGTCTCGGCGACGAGAACCTCGTCATCATCGATATTCGCACCGCCGCCGATGGTTCGCGGGAGGCGTTCGAGGCCGGGCATATTCCCGGTGCCGTTCATTCCGACTATGCCGTCGATGGCTGGCGCGCCAAGATCGGCAATGCGCCGGGCATGCTGCCGCCGCTGGGCGATCTCGCGGCGCTCGCGGGCAAGCTCGGGATCAAGCCGCATGACGACGTGGTCATCGTGCCCGCTGGCACCGCAGCCACGGATTTCGCCGCGGCGGCGCGTGTCTACTGGACGCTGAAATTCATAGGCCATGGCCAGCAGGCGATCCTCGATGGCGGCTTCAAGGCCTGGACGGCCGATGCGAAGCGTCCGGTCGCGACCGGCGCCTCCGCTCCGAAAAGCACGGCAGCCTATCCCGTCGTCGCAAAGCAGAGCCTGCGCAGCACGGCGGATTCCACGCTCGTCGCCTCCAGAAGCAAGCAGGCGAATCTCGTCGATGCCCGCGGCCCGAGCTATTTCGAGGGTCGCGAGAAATCGGCCGAGGCCGCGCGAGCCGGGCATATCCCCGGCGCGATCCAGCGCGACTATGCCGGCGCCTTTGACGGCGGCAAGCTCAAGGCGCAGGGAGAATTGCAGCAACTCTTCTCTGCGGTGCCGCAGGGGCCGGTGATCTCCTACTGCAATACCGGCCATTCCGCCGCGGCGAACTGGTTCGTGCTGTCCGAGGTTCTGGGTCGTGACGAGGTCGCGCTCTACGATGGCTCGATGACCGACTGGACGCAGGACCCGGACCGTCCGGTCGCGACCGGCAAGGCGGCCTGATCGCGCTTTCGATTGCAAATCAGGTTGAAAAGGTTCAAAGGAAGCGCCGATCGCGTGCCGTGACGCGCGGCGCTTCCTGACATTCTGAACCGAGCCATCAGCCGATGAACGCCGTCGCGCCGAAAATCTCCTTCGTCTCGCTGGGCTGCCCCAAGGCACTGGTCGATTCCGAGCGGATCATCACCTCGCTGCGCTCCGAGGGCTACGAGCTCTCGAAGAGCCATGCCGGGGCCGACCTCGTCATCGTCAATACCTGCGGCTTCCTCGACAGCGCCAAGGCGGAGTCGCTGGAGGCGATCGGCTCGGCCATGGCCGAGAACGGCAAGGTCATCGTTACCGGCTGCATGGGCGCCGAGCCCGAGCAGATCCGCGACGTCTTCCCGAACGTGCTCGCGATCACCGGCCCGCAGGCCTACGAGAGCGTCGTCTCGGCCGTGCATCAGGCGGTGCCGCCGAAGCACGACCCGTTCGTCGATCTCGTGCCCGATCAGGGCGTGAAGCTGACGCCGCGGCACTACGCCTATCTCAAGATTTCAGAGGGCTGCAACAATCGCTGCACCTTCTGCATCATCCCGAAGCTGCGCGGCGACCTGGTCTCGCGGCCGATCGGCGACGTGCTGCGCGAGGCCGAGAAGCTGGCCAAGGCCGGCGTCAAGGAGCTGCTGGTGATCTCGCAGGACACCAGCGCCTATGGGCTCGACATCAAGTACGCGCCCTCGATGTTCAAGGATCGCGAGATCCGCACCCGGTTCTTCGAACTCGCCCGCGAGCTCGGCCAGATGGGGATGTGGGTGCGCCTGCACTATGTCTACCCCTATCCGCATGTCGACGAGGTGATCCCGCTGATGCAGGAAGGGCTGGTGCTGCCCTATCTCGACATCCCGTTCCAGCACGCCTCGCCGAACGTCCTGAAAGCGATGAAGCGCCCGGCCCACCAGGACCGGACGCTCGACCGCATCCGGAAATGGCGCGATATCTGCCCGGACCTCGCCATCCGCTCGACCTTCATCGTCGGCTTCCCCGGCGAGACCGAGGAGGACATGGACATCCTCGTCGACTGGTTGAAGGAAGCGAAGCTGGAGCGCGTCGGCGCCTTCAAATACGAGCCGGTCAAGGGCGCGACCGCCAATGATCTCGGGCTCGACCTCATCCCCGAAGAGGTCAAGGAGGCCCGCTGGCACCGCTTCATGAAGGCGCAGGCCGAGATTTCGACCCGCCTCGTCAAGCGCCGCGTCGGCAAGCGCATCCAGGTCATCATCGACGAGGCTGGGCCGACCGTCGCCAAAGGCCGCTCGAAATGGGATGCGCCGGAGATCGACGGCAATGTCTATGTGGCGAGCCGCCGCCCCTTGCGGGCCGGCGATATCGTCACCGTGAAGATCGAGCGCGCCGACGCCTACGATCTTCACGGCATCGCGGTCTGAGCGAGACGCCCGTCAGTTCCTGAACTCGCAGATCCGGCGGATGATGCGGCCGTTGCGGTCGCGTACGCTCTGGAAACTGTCGCCGCAGTTTTCGGCGGTCACGACCGGCGGGGGCGGCTCCCGGCGAGGCGGTTCGTTGCAGGCGTAGGTGAGGCAGTTGGCTCCAGCAGCCCGCGTCTTCACTGCACCAGGAACCCGCAAGCGCTCGTGATCCTGCTGGCGGATGGCGAAGATGGAGTTGTCGTTCTGCCCACCGGAGCTGTCGCTGCCCCCGCCACCGCCGTTGCCTCCGCCCTGCTGAGCCAGAGCGACGCCTGAGATGGTAAGTGTCGCGAAGAGAAAACCGACGATCTGAAACCTGCTGGCCATGACGTCACCTTGAAGGGTTGTCAGCACCGCGTGCTGATACCGATTCGTCGCGGCGCCTGCCCTGCGGGTTCATGGCTCACGAAAAAAATGCGCCCGGTTGCCCGGGCGCACTGCAGGATTCGCATCGTTTCCAAGCTGGATCAGGGGATCAGGACGGTCGAGCCCGTGGTGCCGCGCGATTCCAGCAGACGGTGCGCGTCGGCTGCATCCTTCAACGGGAAGGTCGCGTTGACCGGCACCTTGACCTTGCCGCTGGCCACGGCTCCGAACAGGTTCTTCGCCATCGCGATCATGGTCTCGCGCTTGGCCGTGTGGGTGTTCAGCGTCGGGCGCGTGACATAGAGCGAGCCCTTGGCCGCGAGAATGCCGAGATTGAAGGCTTCGACCGCGCCCGAGGCATTGCCGAAGCTCGCCAGCAGGCCGAAGGGCTTCAGCGTGTCCAGCGACTTCATGAAGGTGTCCTTGCCGACGCCGTCATAGACCACGTCGCAAAGCGCGCCGCCGGTGATCTCCTTCACCCGCGCCGCGAAATCCTCCTCGCGGTAATTGATGACATGGTCGGCGCCATGCGCCTTCGCCAGCTCGGCCTTCTCCTTCGAGCCGACGGTGCCGATCACGGTCGCGCCCAAAGCCTTGCCCCATTGGCAGAGGATGAGGCCGGTGGCGCCGGCCGCGGCATGGACGAGGATCGTGTCGCCCGGCTTCACCTTGTAGGTCCGGTGCAGCAGGTATTCGGCCGTCAGCCCCTTGAGCAGCATGCTGGCGGCGGCCTCGTAGGAAATGGCCTCGGGCAGCGCCACGACCGACGCCGCCGGCACGATGCGCTCCTCGGCATAGGCGCCGAGTCCCGCGACCACAGCGACGCGGTCGCCCGGCTTGAATTCGGTGACGTTGGGACCGACGGCGAGCACGTCGCCGGCGCTCTCGTTGCCAAGCGTGAAGGGCATCTGCGGCGCCGGGTAGAGGCCCGAGCGAAAATAGGTGTCGATGAAATTCAGGCCGATCGCCCGGTTGCGGATCAGGATTTCGCCGGGGCCGGGCTGCGGCAGGGTGACGTCCTCGAACTGCAAGACCTCGGGGCCGCCGGTCTTGTGGGCGCGAATGGCTTTGACCATGAAAGGCATCTCCTACGGATGGATGCCCGACCATAGTTCATCGGGCGGGAAAGGCATCCGTGCCCGACGCAGAACGCACCTTGCGACTTTGCGGCCCGTGGCCAAGACGCGATGCATCGGCTAGCCAAGAGCGATGAGCACGCAGACTGCCGATCAGGTCGATATCGCCATCGTGGGCGCCGGCGCCGTCGGCCTCGCGGCCGCGTTGGCGCTGAGCCGCGAGGGGCGCAGCGTCGCCCTGCTCGGCCCCGTCGCGACGCCGCGCGACGGGCGCACCGTCGCCCTGCTCGATGGATCCTGGCGGATGCTGGCCGAACTCGGCGTGCAGGATGCCTTGCTGGAGAAGGCTGCGCCGCTCGAGGTGATGCGCCTCGTCGATGACAGCGGCAGCCTGTTCCGCCAGCCGCCCGTCGAGTTCCGGGCCTCCGAGATCGGGCTGGAGGCCTTCGGCTGGAATATCGAGAATGCCGACCTGACCGGGATTCTGGCCGAGAAAGCGGGTGCATTGTCCGGCCTGCGCATGATACCCGGATTCGTCCGGGCCATCGAGCCGGAGGCGGACGGCGTGCGCCTTTCCGGCGAGGGTTTTGCACCGCTGAAGGCCCGCCTCGTCGTCGGCGCGGATGGACGCAATTCGCAGGTGCGTGCGGCGGCGGGCATCGAAAGCCGCGACTGGCGCTATCCGCAGGTCGCGCTCACTGCGATCTTCGAGCACCGCCGCGACCATCAGGAAACCTCGACCGAGTTCCATACGCGCCAAGGCCCCTGCACGATCGTGCCCCTGCCCGGCCGGCGCTCCTCGCTGGTCTGGCTCGTCGATCCGGAGGAGGCGCCGGCGCTGACCGCGCTCGACGACGCCGCCTTCGCCCTGCGCGTCGAGCGGCAGGTGCAGTCGCTGCTCGGCGCGATGACCGTCTCGGGGCCGCGCGGCAAGGTGCCGATGGGCGGGCTCTCGGTCGAGCGCTTCGGTGCCGGCCGAATGGCGCTGATCGGCGAGGCTGCGCATGTCTTCCCGCCGATCGGCGCGCAAGGGCTCAATCTCGGCCTGCGCGATGTCGCGGCGCTTAGCGAGGCGCTTGCGGGCGCCGCGGATCCCGGCGTGCCAAGCGTCATCGCCGATTACGACCGGGCGCGGCAGGCCGATGTCCGCCTGCGCACGGGCGCGGTCGACATGCTCAACCGCACGCTGCTGACCGATCTGCTGCCGGCCGATCTGATGCGTGGTGCCGGGCTGCTCGCGCTGTCGCGGATCGGGCCGCTGCGGCGGCTGGTGATGCGGCAGGGTCTGGCCGGCGGCGCTCGCGCCTGAGCGAGTTACTCGCCTAGCACCTTGCGGGTATCCGCCCCGCTCGCCACGACCTTTCGCAAGCCAGCCGCCTGCTCACGAAACACCGGCGCCAGCGGCAGAGGCGTCGAGACGAGGCGTCGACCCCCAGGTTCCTCGACCTGCGCATCGAGCAGGCCGCGTGCCGACATCTGCGGATCGGAGACCGCCTCCTCCAGCGTTCGCACCACCGTGCAGCAGCAATCCAGCGGTTCGACCAGCGCGCGCCAATAGGCGGCGCTCTCGCTGGCGATGATCGCGGCAATCCCCGCTCGTGTCGCTTCCGGGTCGCGACGGTCGTCGCGCAGCCGCTCGTCAAGGCCGATGCCCTCGCAGAAACTCTCCCAGAACTTGGGTTCGATCGCGCCAACCGCGAGGAACCAGCCATCGGCGGTGGCATAGAGCCCGTAGCGCGGGCTCAGCCCCGTCAGGAGGCCTTCGCCGCCATCGGGAAAGGAGCCGGTCACCTGCCCCTGCGCCAACCCGTACCAGGCGAAGGTCGGCATCGCATCGGCCATGGCGATGTCGAGATGGCAGCCCTGCCCGGTCCGATCGCGCTGTCGCAAGGCCAGCAGGATGTTGAGCACGGCCGGCATCGTGCCGCCGGCGATATCGGCGACGAGCGGCGGCGGCAGAGGCGGCGCCTCGCCGCGCTTCAGGGACTGGCCGAGCAGGCCGCCGAGCGCCTGGTAATTGATGTCGTGCCCGGCCTCCTGCGCGCGCGGGCCGTGCTGGCCATAGCCGCTGATCGAGCAATAGATCAAGCGCGGATTGAGCGCTTTCAGCGCCTCATGGCCGAAGCCGAGCCGTTCCATCACGCCCGGCCGGAACTGCTCGATCAGGATATCGGCCTTCGCAATCAGCGGGGTCAGGCGGGCCAGCGCGTCCGGCGCTTTCAAGTCGAGCTCGACCGAATCCTTACCCCGGTTGAGCACCGCGAAGGGCGCCGCCGTCTCGCCGAAGCGTGGCGGGAAGCCGCGCATGTCCTCGCCGCCCGGCCGCTCGATCTTGATGACGCGCGCGCCGGCCTCCGACAGAAAGAGGCTCGCCAGCGGCCCGGGCAGGAGCGTCGAGAAATCGAGGACCAGCAGGTCGTCCAGCGGCAGCATCCGGCACCTTATTGCGCGGGGCGTGTTTGGAAAGTTCCTCAGCCCTCATCCTGAGGAGCCATGTCGCGAGACATGGCGTCTCGAAGGATGATCCAGGAGGCTCCGGAATCGTCTGGAGCATCCTTCGAGACGGCCCTTCGGGCCTCCTCAGGATGAGGGCTTGCTTTTCCAAACAGGCTCTCAGTGAAACAGATCGGCCGCTATCCTGCCCGTCTTCACCAGCCACAGGAAGCCCGACAGCGTGACCATCGAGACGATGGTCCCGACGAGGATGCAGGCTGAGGCGCGCTCGACGCCGACCTTGTACTGCGTCGAGATGACGAAGATGTTCAGGGCCGGCGGCAGTGCCGCCATGATGATCGCGGCATAGATCCAGTTGGTCGGGATGCCGCCGAGCGCCGAGAGCAGCACCCAGACCAGGAGCGGATGCAGCAGGAGCTTGATGAAGACCAGCGCCGGCACACCAGCGGGCATCGTCTTCATCGGCCTCAGCGCTACGGTGACGCCGAGCAGGAAGAGTGCGCAGGGAGCGGCCGCCTGCGACAGCCACAAAACCATCCGATCGAGCGCCACGGGCAATTCGAACTTGAGATAGCTCGCCAGCACGCCCGCCAGCGTCGCGACGTTGAACGGATGGGTGACGACCCGCCAGGCCACCTCGCCGGCGGTCGCCAGCAGGCTCTTCTTCTCGACGCCGGCGACCGCCATCAGCAGCGGGACGAGCGAGAACAGCAGCACGCTGTCGAAGACGAAAATCAGCACGACCGGCGCGCTCGCCTCCGGGCCGAGCGCCGCCAGGATCAAGGGCGGACCCATATAGCCGATATTGGAATAGGCCCCGGCGACGCCCTGCATCACCGCCTGCGGCAGGTCGCCCTTGGCAGCCTTGAGCCCGATCGCCAGCGACAGGCTGAAGGCGCAGAAGGTGGCGAAGGTCGTGCCGGCGATGAACTTCCAGTTGGCGAGTTCGCTCAGCGGCTTGTCGGCGATCAGGCGGTAGAACAGCGGCGGCAGCGCGACATAGATCAGGAAGAACTGCAGCCAGGCCAGCCCCTCCTCCGGCAACTGCTTGTAGCGGCCGATGGCGAAGCCGAGCAGGATCAGCCCGAAGAACGGCGCGACCAGATTGAAGATGCTGAGAAGGTCGGCCATCGGGAAGCGAGCGATCCTGGCGTCAGGGCGGCCCTTTGAGGCCATGCGATCCGCGAACGGCCAGATTTCCGTAGCAAGAAACAATCCAACCGATCGGCCCGAGCCTAAATCCCGATCGCGATCAGTTGGCAATCCCTTCCTTCCGCCTTGCGCCATGCCCTGACAGCAAGGCGAGCGGGCGGATCAGGAGCGACGTCAGCGCCGCTTTCGTCCAGCTCTGCGCCGCGCGCTCGAAGAAGCGCCAGATCAGCCAGGAGAGGGCGATCAGCCCCAGCGTCACGAGGATGACCAGCGCCAGCGGCTGCAACGCCTGTCCGGCATGATTGAAGGCGACGTAGCCGATATGCTGGTGGAGCAGGTAGAGCGGATAGGTCAGGCCGCCGATCGCCAGCATCAGCCCAGAGGGCAAGGGCAGGCGCGGAAAGCGGATGGCGGCGGCAACGGTCGCGATGATCGCGATGCAGGAGGCCGCCACGACGAGATCGCTATAGGCGACGTGATAATTCTCGCGGTTCCACTGGGCGAGCTGCAGCGACTGGACAATCGCCACCGCCGCGCAGAGAGCGAGCAATACAAGCGTCTTGCGATCGTAACCATCGCGGAAGGCGGCATAGAGCACGAGCCCAACGCAGAAGAAGGCGCTCTGGTCGGTCAGGAGCAGATAGCGCATCACGCCACTGGAGATCGTGGCGCGGTCGATGACCGAGATCAGCAGCCAGCCGATGACGATCGCGGGGTAGTTCGCGCGCTTGAACCAGCCCGCCGCCATGAAGGCGAAGACCCAGGCATAGAAGACGACCTCGTAGAAGATCGACCAGTAGGAGCCGTCGAGCGACGGCTTTCCGATCAGCTCGGGCTTGATCAGGAGGTTCGCGGCCCATTGGCCGGGCGTCGCTTGCAGGCGCGGAGCGCCGAAGGTCACCACGACGAGGAAGGTGATCGTCATGCACAGCACGAAGGTCGGATAGATCCGCGCGAAGCGGGCTATGCCGAATTGCAGTGGCGTGCGGCCCTCGGCCGAATAGGCGATGACGAAGCCGCTGATCACGAAGAACAATTGCACGCCGAGATAGCCGTATTTCAGCACGGGCTCATAGGCCGGCAGCGAAACGTCGGTCAGGCCGAGCGTCAGGCCGCGGAAACCGAAATGGAAGAGCACCACGGTCAAAGCCGCCAGCAGGCGCAGCGCATCGAGGGTTTCGAGCCGCAGGCTGGGGGCGGCGGTTTCCGGCTTGGTCATGAAACCCGCGTGTCGCTCGTGACTGAGGCGGCGCCGGGCTCCTCCGGCGTCGAGCTCCCGGCACTATAGCGGATCAGCACCATCCCCGCGGGACAATGGCCGGCGATGGTTACTCATCTCAGGTGTTTCCCGGCCTTCGCGGTATTGATCCGGCTCGTCGCAAAGCCCCAAAGCAAGACGAGACAGAATTCCTGGGAATTTTAACCCATACAAGCGCAGAGGAATAATAACCTAGGTACATTATCCCGCCCGCCTTCAAAAGCATCATGGACGGGCCGCTGCGATCTGGTTCACAATGCTGCAACGCAATACGGAGCCGCCGATGACGACCAGGACGCCGCGCCAGTTCTTCCGCCCGCTCGCGATCGGCGCGCCGGAGCCCTTCCGCGAATTGCCGATGCGGCTCGAACGGATGATCCATTTCGTGCCGCCGCATCTGGAGAAGGTCCGCGCCAAGGTCGGCGAACTCGCGCCCCAAGTCGATATCGTGCTCGGCAATCTTGAGGATGCCATCCCGGTCGAGGCCAAGCAGGCAGCGCGCGACGGCTTCATCACCATGGGCAAGGCGGTCGATTTCGGCAGGACCGGCCTGTGGACCCGCGTCAATGCGTTGAATTCGCCGTGGTTCCTCGACGACATCACCGCGATCATGGGCGAGATCGGCGGCAAGCTCGACGTCGTGATGGTGCCGAAAGTCGAGGGCCCCTGGGACATCCATTATGTCGACCAGTTGTTGGCACAGTTCGAGGCGCGCCATCTGCTGCGCAAGCCGATCATGATCCACGCCATCCTGGAGACGGCGGAGAGCGTGAAGAATGTCGAGGCGATCGCCACCGCTTCGCCACGCATGCACGGGATGAGCCTCGGCCCCGCCGACCTCGCAGCGTCGCGCGCCATGAAGACGACGCGTGTCGGCGGCGGCCACCCCGAATACAAGGTGATCGCGGACCCCTGCCCCGATGGCGGCGTTCGTGCCGTTGCGCAGCAGGATCTCTGGCACTATACGCTCGCCAAGATGGTCGATGCGTGCGCCTCGGCCGGGATCAAGCCATTCTACGGCCCGTTCGGCGATTTCAGTGACGAAGCCGCCTGCGAGGCGCAGTTCCGCAATGCCTTCCTGCTCGGCTGCGCCGGCGCCTGGACGCTGCATCCTTCGCAGATCGCCATCGCCAAGCGGGTCTTCAGCCCCGACCCGGCGGAGGTCGCCTTTGCGAGGCGGATTCTGGAGGCGATGCCAGATGGGTCCGGCGCCGTGATGATCGACGGCAAGATGCAGGACGACGCCACCTGGAAACAGGCTAAGGTGATCGTCGACCTCGCCGTTCAGGTGGCCGCGCGCGACCCCGATCTCGCCGAGCGCTACGGAATGTGATGGGACAGCCGATCCCGATCGATTGATTTCGACGCATTTACGACGCATTGCTTGAGCAAGGCGGCAAGAACGTAAGCTGGCGGCGTATCAGCCAGCGCAAGATGGATCTGTCATGGAAGCGCGTTCGGCCAAGTTCAGGATCGGGCAGGTGGTCAAGCACCGCATCTACCCGTTCCGCGGCGTGATCTTCGACGTCGACCCGGTCTTCTCGAATACCGAGGAGTGGTGGATGGCGATCCCGGAAGCCATGCGGCCGTCAAAGGACCAGCCCTTCTACCACCTCTTCGCCGAGAACGAGGAGGCGGAGTACGTCGCCTATGTCTCCGAGCAGAACCTCGTCGACGACGATTCCGGCGAGCCCGTGCGCCATCCGCGCGCCAAGGAATTCTTCCGGCGCGACCGCAAGGGCCGCTACAAGCTCGACCGCGCCGATCTCAACTGAGGTTTATAGTTCTCAGTATCCTGTCGGCTGGCCGCCGATCCAGAAAGCCCGGACATCTCTCAAAATCTCGCCGTCATCCCGGGCTTGCCCCGGGATCCATCGGAGGCTCCAGCGCTCTACGATGGATCCCGGATCGGCGCTGCTTCGCAGCTTGTCCGGGATGACGCCGTGGTTCATCAGGAAATCGACATACGAACTAAAAAGGCCGGTCCCGAGAGGGACCGGCCTTTTTCGTATCAGGTGAAAGCCGCGCCGCTCAGGGCTTCGGCGGAGTCGCAGGAGCGGCAGGAGCGGCCGGCGCGGCGCCGGGGGCCGGAGCGGCAGCACCGCCGGCACCGAGGCGCTGGCGCAGCTCTTCCTGGCGCTTGGCGAGCTCGTCCTGAAGCTGCTTCTGCTGGTCCTCGAGCACCTTCGGGTCGATCGCGGCGCCATCGAAGCCCTTGGCGAAATCGGCCAGCGGGATGGTGAAGGTCAATTCGCGAGCGCCCTGGTTCTGGACGCTGACGTTCAGGTTGGTGCCCTTCTTCATCGAATTGATGAAGTCGTCCTTGACCTGCGCCTCGGCAAAGCAGCCGTTCGGGAAGCAGATCGCATAGCGGCCGCCGGTGGGCTGCGCATTGTCGACGGCGAAGCGGATGCCGGGCTGCAGCAGCAGGCCGAGCGGCATCAGGAAGCGCACGATCTTGTTGGCGTCACCCTTGACGTCATAGACCGCGACGGCGAGCACCGGCTGGCCCTGGTCCGAGACGAAGTCACGGGTGGTGTAGCAGATTTCCTTGTTGGCACCCTGGTCCTTGCCGCAGACCTTGGTCCAGCTCGTCTGCGAGGGCTCGGGCTTGACCTGCACGACGGTCGGGCCCGTGGCAGCGGCAGCGCCGGGCTGCGCGGGAGCCGCGGGCTGCTGGGCGGGGGCGGCCGGACGGGCCGGGGCCGGGCGCTGCGCCGGAGCCTGGGCGAAGGCCGCAACCGGCGCGAACCCGATGGCCGTGCTGAGCACGAGGCCGAGCGCACGAGATGACAGGCGATACGAAGCGGACATTCCTTGTCTTTCCTTATCAAGCGAATTCGGGATCACGACTTCGCAAGCCGCGCGCGTCACCGCTGATGGCCCAATCGCATGGGGCGCAGGCCATCGCAAGCCGTGCACATCAAGGCTGATTGAGGCGTTTGAATGACACCCTGCCCTCGCCTTTAGCGAGTTCGCAGCGAGGATTCCAGCCCGAATAGCTGCGTGACCATGCTGCACCCATGCTATTCTTGCGCAGGGAATCAGGTCGTACGATGGAATTTCTTCGATTGCCCCAGGCGGTCAGCCGCCGCAGGGTCAACCTCTTGCTGGCTTTGGCCCCGTTCGCCGTTCTGGCGCGCGGCCGTTCCGCATTGGCTGATTCGGCCCCGCTGCGGCATGCCATCGCGATGCATGGCCAGCCGGTGCTGCCGCCCGGTTTTCCGCATCTGCCCTATGCCGACCCCAAGGCGCCCAAGGGCGGACGCATCGTCATGGGCATCCAGGGCACGTTCGACAGCCTCAATCCCCTCGTCGTGCTCGGCGTCGCGCCCGATGCCGTGCCGAAATACGTGCAGCAGAGCCTGCTCTACCGCTCGGCGGACGAGCCGTTCACGGCCTACGGCCTGCTCGCCTCCGGAATCTCGCTCGATGCCGACCGCAAGCAGCTCGCCTTCGAGATCGACGAGCGTGCAAAATTCTCGGACGGCAGGCCGGTGACGGCCGAGGACGTGATCTTCACCTTCGAGATGCTGAAGGCGAAGGGCAAGCCGTTCCATCGCTCCAGCCTGGGCCGTGTCACCAAGGTTGCGGCGCCCTCGCCCCGGCGCGTCGAATTCGAGCTCGGCGACGGCTCCAACCGCGAATTGCCGCTGGTGATCGGGGCGATGCCGATCTTCGCGAAGCATGCGACCAATGCGGAGACCTTCGGCGAGACCAGCTTCAAGCCGGCGCTCGGTTCCGGCCCCTATGCCGTCGAGGAGGTCCGTCCGGGCGAATCGCTCACGCTGAAGCGGCGGAAGGATTTCTGGGCCGATGACCATCCGCTGACGCGCGGGCTCTATAACGCCGACGAGATCCGCTACGATTTCTACCGGGATTCGAACGCGCTGTTCGAAGCGTTCAAGGCCGGGCTCTACGATGTCCGCATCGAGGGCGACCCGACACGCTGGATGACCGGCTACGACGTGCCAGCCGTTCAGGATGGGCGCATCCGGCAGGAAACCCTGCATTTCAACACGCCCAAGGGCATGACCGGCCTCGTCTTCAACACGCGACGGCCGATCTTCGCCGATGTCCGGGTCCGCGAGGCGCTTGGGCTGCTGTTCGATTTCGAATGGGTCAACCGCAACCTGTTCCACGGCGTCTACCGCCGGGCCGGCAGCTTCTTCTCAGATTCGGACCTTTCGGCGCTCGGCGCTCCGGCCGACGCCCGCGAGAAGACCCTGCTCTCCGGTTTTCCAGGCGCCGTGCGCGAGGACATCCTCTCCGGCAGTTGGCGACCATCCGAGACCGACGGCTCGGGCCGCGACCGTGAGCAGGCGCGGCGGGCGCTCGATCTGCTCAAGTCGGCCGGCTACATGCTGCGCGAGGGCGTGCTCCGCAACGGCAAGGACGAGCCCTTCGCCTTCGAGATCACCGTGACCAGCCGGCCGCAGGAGCGGCTCGCGCTCAACTATTCCCAGTCGCTGTCCCGGCTCGGCATTGCCGTGTCGGTGCGCCTGATCGACGACGTGCAGTACTGGCGGAGGCTCTCCGCCTTCGATTTCGACATGATCCAGTGGACCTGGCCGGCCTCGGCCTCGCCCGGCAACGAGCAGATCGGGCGCTGGGGCTCGGCCAATGCCGCCCGCAACGGCGCGCTGAACTATGCCGGCGTGAAATCTCCGGCCGTGGACGCCGTATTGCAGGCCCTGCTCGGCGCCCGCGAGCGCGAGGATTTCGTTGCGGCGGTGCGTGCGCTCGACCGCTTGCTGATCTCCGGATTCTACGTCGTGCCGCTGTATTACCTGCCCGATACCTGGATCGCGCTGGCGCGCGGCGTGGTTCTGGCGGGGCGGCAGCCGGCCTATTTCCTCTCCAACGAACTGCTGGCACGCCTCCCGGCGACAGCGCCGGCCAACTAGGGTCTGTCGATGCGGGCAGAACAGGACGAAGCCTCAGCCTTGCTCGACGGTCTCGATCTCGACACGCTGCTCGCGGCGCTGACCCGCAACCGCGGGTATGACGCGGCCTTGCGCGACCCGCCGGGCCGGCGCGGCTGGAGCGATGTCACGCCGGGTTCGGTCAATTTCCTCGACCTCGACGAGCGTATCGACCGGCTGGCCCGTCTGCTCGCCATCAACAAGGGCACGCCGGGCGCAAGCGTCGCGATCCTGGCGCCGCTCGGGCCGGAGGCGATCGTCTCGATTCTGGCCAGCCTGCGCGCGGGCCTGTCACCGCTGATGCTGCCGCTGCACGGCAACGAGCTTGAACTGCTCAGGCTGATCGAGGCGTCCGGCGCGGTGATGGCGCTCGGTGTGAGCCGCGTCGGGCCATTGCGGCCGCTCCTGACGCTGCGCAATCTGGCGATGCGGGCCTTCGGGACGCGCTTCGTCGGCGGCTTCGGGCCGGATGTGCCGGATGGCGTCGCCCCGCTCGACACGCTGATGGCCAATCCGACGCTGCATCCGCTGCCGCAGCTCACGGAGCGGCCGGTGTTGCAGATCGCCGACGGCGTGTCGCTGCAGGGGCCGATCGCGCTGCCGGAGCGGGAACTGCTCGGCAAGGCGCTCGATATCTCGCGAGCGCTGAAGCCAACGATCTCCTCGCGCATCGTGACGACGCTGGTCGGCGGCGATCTCGCCGCGCTGGCCACCGGGCCGGGCGTGGCGATGCTGAGCGGGCTCGAACTCCTGCCGCTCGGCCTGTTCAATCTCGGTGATCTCCAGGCCTGCATCGAAGGCGGGCGCAGCGTCCATCTGGTCATGCCAGGCGCGATGGAGCCGGCCCTGGCGCATTCGCGGCTGGCCGGGAATCCGGCCCTCGCGAGCCTCGTCTTCGTGCATAGGGCCAGCGAGGCACGCAGCCTCCCGGCGATCGACCGGCCGGATGTGGCTATCGTCGACATCGAGGCGCACTCAGCCGCGGAGATCACCGTCAGCAAGCGCCAGGGGCCTGCGGCCGTCTGACGGGGCTCTCACCCGGAACCTTCGGAGCCGCCCGGCGTTCAGAGACGGGGCGTCTTCCTTGGAGTGGCAGCCATGCTTGCCGCCGGTCTCGTTCTTCTGTCTCTCTCCTCCGCTCCCGTCTCTCAATCCGTCATACATGTCGCGGATTCGCCGCCGCGCTTCGATATCGCCGCGTCATGTCGCGATGTCGGCAAATCAGGCATCGACATCGGCCGTCCGGCGAGTGCATGCCAGGGCGACGAGGAGCGCGCCCGTGACACGCTGACCGCACGTTGGGCCCAATTCCAGCCGGGCGCCCGGACAGCTTGCGTCGAAGGTGCGACCTATGGTGGGCCACCGAGCTATGTCGAAGTGCTTACCTGCCTGGAGATGAAGAAGCCGTGACGGCCGGGCGCTCGCCGGTCGCGGCAGCGCGCAGGAGCAGGTAGAGCACCAGAGCATTGAGCACATGCCAGAACCAATGCGTGCCGAGCTGCAGGCTGCCGCAGAGCGCGTTGTCGACGCTGCGCATCGTCAGGGAAATGGCGAAGGTGCCTGCGGCAAGCGCCAATAGCCGACTCTGACTTCGCAGCGCCGGCATCCGCGACATCGCGAGCGCGACGCCGATCAGCCCGAGCAGGAACGCGGCATAGCCGGCCGAGCCCGCCATTCCAGCGGGCAGGGCCGCGCGCCCGGCCGCAGACAGCCCCAGCGCGAGGCCGAAGAAGACCAGCGTGCCAATAGCCGTGAACATCCCGGACAAGCCGAGGAAGCGCTTCAGCGCGAAGGCGAAATAGCCGAAGGCAAAGAGCTGGATCGGCACGACATCGGCCAGAAGCGTCCAGCGATTCGGGATGGTATGGAACAGGAACGAGCCAATGCCGATGGCGAAGACCAGCCCTGTCAGGACGAGCGTGACGAATTCTCTGCCGGTTTGGCGGCGCCACAGCCAGAACGCAGCCACGGCCGCCGCGAGAAATGCGGCATTGGTCACCGCATTCAGCGGCTCGGCCCAGAAGCTGCCATCCAGTCTTTCGCAATAGCCGAACTGCATCGCCCTCCCCATCAGCCTTCCGCTTAAGCGAAGCCGCCTGTTGCGACGGCATCATGTCCTTGGTGTTGCCTTCGCTGGCCCGGTCCGCAAAGCTTCAGACTCGCTAGCAGGAGATATCCCGATGCGCAGCCTTTGCCTTCCGCTTCTTGCGGCCGTCCTGCTTGCCGGCGGCGTGGCGACGCCTGCTTTCGCCAACCCGCAGGCTTGCGCCGATCTCTGGACCCAGCGCAACGAGATCTACAAGGCGCAGGGCTATTGCTTCCGGACGAAGCGCGCGATCGCAGCCTTCGGCAATGCCGGCTGCCAGTACGACAATGTCGAGGACCTGCCGCTTTCCGCCAATGACCACCGGGTGATCGCCGACATCCTGCGGCAGGAGCGCGCCCTGCGCTGCCCGCGCTGATCCCGATTGCCTGTGGAAGGCAGGGCTTCCTCACGTCCAGCGAGGGGAAGGCCGTGCTAGAAGCGCCGGCCGCAATTCCGCGCCTGATCCAACCCGACGATTCATCGCCCGCATGACCACCGCAATCGAGATGGGAACGACGAGGACCGGCGAGCCCGGTCTGATCGATCTCGCCGAATTGCTGGCGACGCGCCTGCTCGTCCAGGGCAATTCCGGCTCGGGCAAGTCGCATCTGCTGCGCCGCCTGCTGGAGCAGAGCGCCCCCCTGGTGCAGCAAGCCATCATCGACCCCGAGGGCGATTTCGTCTCGCTCGCCGACCAGTTCGGGCATGTCGTGGTCGATGCCGAATGCGGCGAGGCCGAACTGCAGCGCGTCGCGCTGCGCGTGCGCCAGCACCGCGTCTCGGTGGTGCTCAACCTCGAAAACCTCGAAGCCGACGAGCAGTTGCGTGCCACTGCCGCGTTCCTCGGCGGGCTCTTCGATGTCGACCGCTCGCTCTGGTTCCCGATGCTGATCGTGGTCGACGAAGCCCAGCTCTTCGCGCCGGTGATGGCGGGCGAGGCCTCCGACGAAGCGCGTCGCCTTTCATTGGGCGCCATGACCAACCTGATGTGCCGCGGCCGCAAGCGTGGGCTTGCCGGCGTGATCGCGACGCAGCGCCTCGCCAAGCTCGCCAAGAACGTCGCGGCGGAAGCCTCGAACTTCCTGATGGGCCGCACCTTCCTCGATATCGACATGCAGCGCGCCGCCGACCTGCTCGGCATGGACCGGCGCCAGGCCGAGATGTTCCGCGATCTCGAACGCGGCCAGTTCGTCGCGCTCGGCCCCGCCCTGTCGAAGCGCCCGCTGCCGATCCGGATCGGCACCGTCTCCTCGGTAGACCGCGGCAGCGCGCCGGGATTGATGCCGCTGCCGGAACAGGCGCCTGAAGAAGCCGGAAAGCTGATCTTCACGCGCGGCGAGGACGAGCCGCTGCCGATGGCCCGGCCGGTGCGCCCGGCGCCGCGTCCCAAGCCCGATCCGACGGAGGTGCTGCGCCGGATCGAGAACTACCGCCCTGCCCCGCAGCCGGAGCCTGAGCCCGAGATCGAGCTGGAACCGGCCGAGCGCGAGGCGATCATGGTCGAGATCCTCCGCGAACTGATGAGCGATCCCGAGGCCCGTTCGCGGCAGGTCGCCGTGCTCTACCAGGACTTCACCGTGCGCTGCCGGATGCGCCGGCTCGGCCGTACCCATTTGAGCCTGGAGGAGTTCCGGCGCCGGCTTGCGGTGGCGCGCGCCGGTGTCAGCGACAGCATCGCGACGAGCGAGGGCTGGCAGGCGGCCGTCGAAGCCTCCGGCTCGCTGCCGGAGGATCTGCAGAGCCTCTTCCTCTACATCGCCCGCACCGCGATCGAAGGCCGCCCCTGCCCCAGCGATGCCGAGCTCGCCGAAGTCTATGGCAGCGCCTCGCCGAGCCGAGCGCGGCGCGTGCTCAGCTACATCGAAGAACGCGGGCTGATCGTCTGCCATATCGATTTCCGGGGACAGCGCACGCTCGCGCTCCCGACGCTCGGCGTCGAGACCGCGCCGGGACTGGCCCAGCCGCGCACGGCCGGCATGCCGCGCAGCGCGCGGGGGTGAGCGCCGGTCGCCGCGCGAGGCCGCCATTCGCCAGCGAAACTTGACCACCCCGCCCCCGAACGTGCATGACCTCAAGCCGCATTCACGGGTTCGGCCATGCGCGTTCTGTTGATCGACAACTACGACAGCTTCACCTGGAACCTCGTCCATCTCATCGGTGGGCTGGGCGCCGAGGTCGATGTCTGGCGTAACGATGCGCTCACCGTCGACGAGGCACTCGCCGGCGATCACGACGCGATCGTGCTCTCGCCCGGCCCCTGCACGCCCAACGAGGCCGGAATCTGCCTGAACCTGATCCGCGAAGGCGCGGGCAAGAAGCCGATCTTCGGCGTCTGCCTCGGCCTGCAGGCGATGGGCCAGGCCTTCGGCGGCCAAGTCGTGCGCGCGCCATTGCCGATGCATGGCAAGGTCTCGCCGATCCGCCACCGGGCGCGCGGCCTGTTCCGCGGCATCAACGGCCCGCTGCAGGCGACGCGCTATCACTCGCTCGTGGTCGAGCGCGCCTCCTGCCCCGATGTCTTCGAGATCGAGGCGGAGAGTGATGACGGCCTGATCATGGCGCTCTCGCACCGGGAGCTGCCGGTCCACGGCGTCCAGTTCCATCCGGAGAGCATCGCCTCCGAGCATGGCGCGACGATCCTGCGGAATTTCCTCGACCTCGCGGAGCGATGGCAGAGCGAACGCGAAGCCTCCGCCCTGACCCTTTCAGCCTGATTCCGCAGAGTTCCCATGGACGATTTCAAACCCTTCATCGCCAAGGTCGCGACCGGCGCGACGCTCTCCCGCGAGGAAGCGCGCGACGCCTTCGATACGATCCTCTCCGGCGAGGTCACCAATGCACAGTCGGCCGCCTTCCTGATGGCGCTGCGCGTGCGCGGCGAGACGATCGACGAGATCGCCGGTGCCGTCGGCGCCATGCGCGGCAAGATGCTGCCCGTGAAGGCGCCGCCCGAGGCGATCGACATCGTCGGCACCGGCGGCGATTCGTCGGGCTCCTACAATGTCTCGACGCTGGCTTCGATCATCACCGCCGCCTGCGGCGTGCCGGTCGCCAAGCATGGCAACCGCGCGGCGTCCTCGCGCTCGGGTGCTGCCGACGTTTTGACCGCGCTCGGCGTCAAGGTCGGGCTCGATCCGGCCGCGACCGAGCATTGCATCCGCGAGGCCGGCGTCGGCTTCATGTTCGCGCCGACGCACCACGCCTCGATGCGCCATGTCGCGCCGGTGCGCACCGAGCTCGGCACGCGCACGATCTTCAACCTGCTCGGCCCGCTCTCCAACCCGGCCGGCGCCAAGCGCCAGCTCATCGGCGCCTTCTCCGAGACCTGGCTGGAGCCGATGGTCAAGGTGCTGGCCTCGCTCGGCTCGACCCGTGTCTGGGCCGTGCACGGCTCGGACGGGCTCGACGAGATCACCACGACCGGCCCGACCCGCGTCGTCTCGCTGGAGAACGGCAAGATCGAGAGCTTCTCGATCAGCCCGGCCGATGTCGGCCTCGAACCGGCCAAACCCGAGGTGCTGCGCGGCGGCACGCCCGAGGAGAACGCGGCGGCGCTCAATGCCGTGCTCGCCGGTGACAAGACCGGTTTCCGCGATATCGCCGCCTTCAATGCGGCCGCCGCGCTGCTCGTCGCCGGCAAGGCCGGGGATTTGAAGGACGGCTTCGCCCAGGCGACGGCCGCGCTCGATTCCGGCAAGGCCAAGGCCGTGCTCGCAGCGCTCATCAAAGCCTCGAACGCGTGAGGCCGGCATGACCGATATCCTCGCGAAGATCGAAGCCTATAAGCGCCAGGAAATCGCGGCTGCCAAAGCGGCCGTTCCGCAGGCCGAGATCGAGCGCCGCGCCCGTGCGGCCTCGAAGCCGCGCGGCTTTGCCGATGCATTGGCCGGCAAGCTCGCGCAGGGTACGCCGGCCTTGATCGCCGAGATCAAGAAGGCGAGCCCGTCCAAGGGCTTGATCCGCGCCGATTTCGACCCGCCCTCGCTCGCCCGCGCCTATGCGGCTGGCGGGGCGGCCTGCCTCTCGGTGCTGACCGATTCCCCTTCTTTCCAGGGCCAGCCTGAATTCCTGACCGAAGCGCGCGAGGCTGCCGGCCTGCCGGCTCTGCGCAAGGATTTCCTCTACGAGCCCTATCAGGTCTACGAGGCCCGCGCCTGGGGCGCCGATTGCATCCTGATCATCATGGCCGGCGTCGACGACGCCACCGCCAGGGCCTTGAACAAGACCGCGCGCGAACTCGGCATGGACGTTCTCGTCGAGGTCCATGACGATGCCGAGCTCGACCGGGCGCTGAAGCTCGAAAGCAGGATGCTCGGCATCAACAACCGCGACCTGCGCAGCTTCAATGTCGATCTCGCGGCAACCGAACGTCTGGCGCCGCGTGTCCCGGCTGACCGGATCGTGATCAGCGAGAGCGGCATCTTCACCCATGCCGACATCGCCCGGCTCAACCGCAGCGGCGTCAACAGCTTCCTCGTCGGCGAGAGCCTGATGCGGCAGGCCGACGTCACCGCCGCGACGCAGGCGCTGCTCACCGGCAAGGCCGTCGCGGCGTGAGCCGGCTCAGCCATCTCGACGCGCAAGGTCAGGCGCATATGGTCGATGTCGGCGGCAAGGCCGAGACGACCCGCATGGCGATCGCCGAAGGCCAGATCGTCATGGCGCCGGAGACGATCGCGATCGTGCGCGACGGCAACGCCAAGAAGGGCGATGTGCTCGGGACCGCGCGCCTCGCCGGCATCATGGCGGCGAAGCGCACCCATGAACTGATCCCGCTCTGCCACCCGCTGCTCCTGAGCAAGATCGCCGTCGATCTCGATATCGACGAGGCTTTGCCGGGCGTGCGCGTGCGTGCAGAGGTCAAGATGAAGGGCCAGACCGGCGTCGAGATGGAGGCGCTGACCGCCGTCTCCGTCGCCTGTCTCACCGTCTACGACATGGTCAAGGCCGTCGACCGGGCGATGCGGATCGAGAATATCCGCCTGCTGCACAAATCCGGCGGCCAGTCCGGCGACTACGAGGCGAAGCAAGGCTAATGGCACTCACCCCGGTCCCCGTCGCACGCAAGGCACTGCTCGACAGCATTCCGGGGCCGACCGGTGCGGAAACCCTGCCGCTCGCGCAATGCGCCTGGCGGGTGCTGGCGGGCGAGGTCAAGGCGCTGAGGACGCAACCGCCCTTCGCCAATTCGGCCATGGACGGCTACGCCGTGCGCGGCGACGAGATGTCGGAAGGCGTCTCGCTCTCGGTCATCGGCGAATCCGCCGCCGGACGGGCCTATGAGGGCGCCGTCGGGCCAGGTCAGACCGTGCGCATCTTCACCGGCGCGCCGGTGCCTGAGGGCGCGGACACCATCCTGATGCAGGAAGACGCCGATGGCGTCGGCAGCCCGGTGATCCGTGTCCGGATACCACCGGCGAAAGGGAAATTCCTGCGCGCCGCCGGGCTCGATTTCCACGAAGGCGACGTGCTGCTGCAGGCCGGGCGCGTGCTCGACAGCGCCGCGCTCGGGCTTGCCGCCGCGATGGCGCATCCGACTCTGCCCGTTCGGCGCAAGCCACGGGTCGCGATTCTCGCTACGGGCGACGAGCTGGTCGCTCCGGGCGAGCCGGTCGGCCGCGCCCAGATCGTCGCCTCGAACTCGTTCTCGCTGGCCGCTCTGGTTGAAAAGGCCGGCGGGACCGTGCTCGATCTCGGCATCGCCCGCGACGACCATGCCGATCTCGCTGCGAAGATCGCAAGGGCGAGCGAGGCCGATGCCGATGCGCTGATCACGCTGGGCGGTGCCTCGGTCGGGGCGCACGATCTCGTACAGGAGGCGTTGACACGCGCCGGCATGGCTCTCGGCTTCTGGAAGATCGCGATGCGGCCGGGCAAGCCGATGATGACCGGGCGGCTTGGCCGGATGGTCGTGGTCGGCCTGCCGGGCAATCCCGTCTCCTCGATCGTCTGCGGCCACCTCTTCGTGCTGCCCTTGATCGAGGCGTTGCTCGGCATCGCCGATGTCGATCGCGACCGCAGCATTCCTGCCATTCTCGGCCGCGACATGCCCGGCAATGACGAGCGCGAGGACTACCTGCGCTCGGAGCTTGCGCTGACGTCTGAGGGCTGGGTCGCGACGCCTTTCGACCGGCAGGATTCCTCGATGCTCGGCACGCTGGCGCGGGCGCAGGCCCTGACGATCCGACCGGCCCATGCCGCTCCGGCGAAGAAGGGCGATGTCTGCCGGATCCTGCCCTTGCGGTAGCGGCTTGCGGAACACAAGCAGAACGCGTATAGTGTTCGTGCTTTGTTTCGATTCTGCGCTTTGAGGGGCTGGCGGCGACCATGCTGACACGCAAGCAACATGAACTCCTGCGCTTCATCCAGGAACGCTTGCGCGAAAGTGGCGTGCCGCCCTCCTTCGACGAGATGAAGGACGCACTCGACCTGCGCTCGAAATCCGGCATCCACCGCCTGATCATGGCGCTGGAGGAGCGTGGCTTCATCCGCCGCCTGCCGAACCGGGCGCGCGCGCTCGAAGTCATCAAGATGCCGGACGGGCTCGGCGCCCCGCAGCCGCGGCCCCGCTTCAGCCCCGCCGTCGTGCAAGGCGGCCTCGGTGCTCAGCCGAGCGTCGCCAAGCCTCGGCCCGCCGAGGACGATAGCCGGCATTCCATCGCCATTCCCGTCATGGGACGAATTGCGGCCGGCACGCCGATCTCCGCGATCCAGAGCCGCAGCCACACCGTCTCGCTGCCGCCGGACATGCTCGGCTCCGGCGAGCATTACGCGCTGGAAGTGCGCGGCGATTCGATGGTCGAGGCCGGCATTCTCGACGGCGACACCGTCGTCATCCGCCGGCAGGACACCGCCAATACCGGCGACATCGTCGTGGCGCTGATCGACGATGAGGAAGCAACGCTGAAGCGCTTGCGCAAGCGCGGCTCCTCGATCGCGCTCGAAGCCGCGAACCCGGCCTACGAGACCCGCGTACTCGGCCCCGACCGGGTCAAGATCCAGGGCCGCCTCGTCAACCTGATGCGGCGCTACTGAAGGCGCTCGGTATCGACCTCGGCTTCGGTGTCGGAGGCTGATGCAGGCTGCGCCGTTGCGGGTTGACTGGTCGGCGGGCTTGCCGACACAGCCGGACGCGGCTCGCGCCGGCGGGACCACGGACGATCGGCCGTGGTCGGTTCCGAAGTTCGGCTGCTCCATCCCGATGCCGTCCGGTAGAGCGAGGTCGCGCCATCGCGCGTGAGTGCCATACGTTCGACGAGCCTGGCCTTGCAGGCCCCGTTCCAGGGGATGGCGGTAACGACGAGATCGGCGCGCAGGCAGTCCTCGATGATGGCGAGGCGCTCGCGCGTGTAGGAGACGGTGCGCTTCTCGGCCGTCTGCGCGATGCAGGCCAGACGATCGCAGGCGATGCCGGCGCGCAAGCTGGGATCGTCGGGTGAACGGCTGTCGCCATCGGCGGCGAGCCATTGCTGCAGGACGAAGCGGCTGGGTTTGCCCGCTATCGCGAGGCGCCCGTCCGGGCCGCGCACGGCCAACCCGGAGCCGTCACGCTCGATCAGGATCTCCGGCCGCTCCGGCTTGCCGGCAATGGCCACGCCGAAGACCAGCGGCAGAGCCGCGAGCCAGCGCCAGGGCGTGGTCCAGAGCGTCAGCCAAAGCAGCGCCAGCGCGAAGCAGGCCAGCACAGCCGGACCGAAGGCGGCGAGCGTCACGGTGGAATGGTCGATGGTCGCGACCCAGCGTGCCACTTTCAGAACGACGTCGGAAGCGAGCCCCATCAACGCCCAGGCTGGCCAGTCCAGCCCGAACGGATAGGCCAGCACGCCGAACACCGCCGCCGGCATCACGAAAAGCGAGACGAAGGGCAGCGCCATGGCATTGCCGAGCAGGCCGAAGGGGTTGAAGGTCTGGAAATGATAGGCGCCGAAGGGCGCGGTCGCGGCGGTCGCCAGCATGGTGGTGACGAGGATGCCGAGCGCCGCGGTCCAGATCGGCCCGAGCGGCCAGGGCAAAGCCGATGGCGGCTCGCTGCGATCTCTTCTCTCCCAGCGTTCGGCGAAGGCGATCAGCGCCGCGACCGCACCGAATGACATCTGGAAGCTCGGCCCAAGCAGCGCTTCCGGCTCGCGCAGCAGCACGATCATCGCGGCGAGCGCGAGATTGCGCATGCTCAGCGCCGCACGATCGACCAGGATCGCGCCGAGCATCACCAGCGTCATGATCAGCGAGCGTTCGGTCGCGACATCGCTGCCCGAGAAGATGCAATAGGCGGTCGCACCGAGCATTGCGGCCACTGCCGCGAGCTTCTTGACCGGCCAGTGCAGCGCCACCGTCTGCGACAGGGCGAGCAGCGCGCGCACCAGCCAGAAGATCGTGCCGGCCGCCAGCACCATATGCAGGCCCGAGATCGAGACGATGTGGTAGATGCCGGCGGCGCGCAGGTCGTTGTTCGTGGCTTCCGTGATCAGGCCGCGCTTGCCGGTGACGAGCGCGGCGGCGACCGCGCCGCCCTGCCCGCCCCCGACCTCGGCGATGCGCTTCGTCAAGGCATTGCGGGCGCGGTCGATCATGACGTCGATCGCAAGGCGGGTGGGCATCGGATAGGGTGCCGGCGCGAGCGCGACCTTGCCGGAGATGCTGCCGACGGCGCCAATGCCGCGGAAGAAGGCGTCGCGACCGAAATCATAGCCACCCGCCCGCGCCGGTCCCGGCGGCGGCAGCAGGCGCGCGGTCGCGACGATATGGTCGCCCGGCGCCACGGCGCCGGAGCGCAGGCTTACGCGGACGCGCTTCGGTCTCTGCTCGGCCGGCACATTGGCGAGGTCCGTGACCAGGACCACGATCCGCGCGCCATTGTCGCGCGCTTCGACGCTCTCGACGAAGCCGGAGAGCTTTCCGATGCGCGAGCGCTCCAGCATCGGCGCGGCGATATCGGCGGTGCGCCAGACCCCCGCACCGAAGCCGGCGAAGGCAGCGGCCGTCGCGAGGCAAGCCATCGACGCGAGCGGACGCAGGCGCAGGAGGAAGGCGGCTGTGCTGCTGAGGATCAAGCCGAGCAGCGGCGCCCACAGGGCCGGCTCACGATCGGCCGCAAAATAGAGCAGGATGCCGGCGCCCATCGCGATCGGCAGCCAGAGGAAGGGGCGACGGCGCTCGACCTCCAGCGCGAAACCTCGCTGGAGATGCAGCCAAAGCTGGCGAAGCGTTGGACGGAGGCTTGCGGTCAGCGGGACAACGGCACCAAGGCGAGCCGGCAAGGCATCGGCGCGTGCGCCGCGCCGGCCCTGTGCCCGCTCCTGCCCCGGCGGCGCCGGCTGCATCGCCCGCTCTCCCCCTGCCGGCGCTGCGATTTGACCGCTTAGCGTTCCGGCAAAGCCATGTTACAGGGCGCGCGCCGGTTGTCATGTCACGACTTGTGTCATGCCGCGACTCGGCCCCTTCCCCTGTCTTGCCCCGGACGGCTCTCCGCCGCCCGGCCGGAGTTTCCTCCCAATGAGCAACGCCGTCGTCACGCGCTTTGCGCCCTCGCCCACCGGATTCCTGCATATCGGCGGCGCCCGGACAGCGCTGTTCAACTGGCTCTACGCCCGCCGGCAAGGCGGCAAGATGCTGCTGCGCATCGAGGATACCGACCGCGAACGCTCGACCGATACGGCGATCGCTGCGATTCTCGACGGGCTGGAATGGCTCGGCCTCGATTGGGACGGCCAGACCGTCTACCAGTTCCAGCGCGCCGCGCGGCATCGCGAGGTCGCCGAGCAGATGCTCGCCGCCGGCCGGGCCTATCACTGCTATGCGACGCAGGCCGAGCTCGAGGAGATGCGCGAGAAGGCCCGCGCCGAGGGCAAGCCGCTGCGCTACGATGGCCGCTGGCGCGACCGCGATCCGTCGACCGCGCCGGAAGGCGTCAAGCCGGTGATCCGCCTCAAGGCACCGCAGACCGGCGAGACCGTGGTCAATGACGAGGTGCAGGGCCGCGTCGTCTGGCAGAACGAGAATCTCGACGACCTCGTGCTGCTGCGCTCCGACGGCACGCCGACCTATATGCTCGCCGTCGTGGTCGACGACCACGACATGGGCGTCACCCATATCATCCGCGGCGACGATCACCTGACCAATGCCGCCCGCCAGACCCAGATCTACGACGCACTCGGCTGGGACGTGCCGAGCATGTCGCATATCCCGCTGATCCACGGGCCTGACGGCGCCAAGCTCTCGAAGCGCCATGGAGCGCTCGGCATCGATGCCTATCGCTCGATGGGCTACCTGCCGGCGGCTCTGCGCAATTATCTGGTGCGGCTCGGCTGGAGCCATGGCGACCAGGAGGTCTTCTCGACGCAGGAGATGATCGACGCCTTCAACCTGTCCTCGATCGGCCGTTCGCCGGCGCGTTTCGACTACGCCAAGCTGGAGAACCTCAACGGGCTCTACATGCGCCAGTCGGATGATGCCGACCTGCTCGCGGCGCTCAAGGTCATCCTGCCCGAGATCGGCCCGGCGCGCGGGGTCGGCGCCACGCTGTCGCCGGAGCTGGAGGCGAAGCTCCTCGCCGCCATGCCTGGCCTCAAGGAGCGTGTCAAGACGCTGATCGAACTGCTAGACAGCGCCTTTTATCTCTATGCCCAGCGCCCGCTCCAACTCGACGACAAGGCCAGGGGCCTGCTCGACGAGGCTGCCCGCCAACGCCTGCCGAAGATCGCGGAAAAGCTCGCGGCGGTCGACGACTGGACGCCGGCGCCGCTGGAAGCGGCTGTGCGCGCCTATGTCGAGGAAAGCGGGCTCAAGCTCGGCCAGGCGGCGCAGCCGCTGCGCGCCGCGCTGACCGGCCGCGCGATGTCGCCCGGCCTGTTCGACGTCATGGCCGTGCTTGGCCGCGAGGAGACGCTGGCGCGACTTGCAGATCAGGCTGCCTGAGCAGGCGCAAACAAGGCCACCTTGTCATTCCGGGGCTTCGCGCAGCGGAGAACCCGGAATCCACGACTGGGTGAATGGCCAGCCACCTGGCATCAGGCGCCTCGCCCAGTCGTGGGTTCCGGGTTCGCGCCCTTGGCGCGCCCCGGAATGACAACCGGGTGGTTCGAGCCGGCTGAGCTAGCAATTGCGCCCCTTAAGCTACCCCAAGCCTCGGGAAAATCGCGGGTCGGAAGCGCCTGCATCGGCCACAAACGACCCGCTCGCGCAGATATGAGCGTAACGCGGTTCCAACCGCCTTTTGGCTCGGTTGAATGCACTGCGCAAATGGTCTAGTGACGCGCATGTGCATTGCACCGCGGCAACGCGGCAGGGCACGAATATTGCTTGTAAATCAGCCACATGGGCCAACTTCTCCCGTCTCCTTCCGACATCTGCCCGTCACATCGCGGCCTTCGGATGCGAGATGCCCGGCGCGCAAGCGCGGAGAGGCGAAACCGGGGCTGAACAGCAGCGAGCCTTGAAAGGATCGGTATCGATGAGCGGAAATACCAGCCAGCTCCAGATCGGCGACAAGACCGTCGACATGGCGATCAAGGAGGGGTCGGTCGGCCCCGCCGTCATCGACATCGCCAAGCTCTATGCCCAAACGGGCATGTTCACCTACGATCCCGGCTTCACCTCGACGGCAAGCTGCGAGTCGCAGATCACCTATATCGACGGCGACAAGGGCGTCCTGCTCTATCGCGGCTTCCCGATCGAGCAGCTCGCCGAGCATGGCGACTTCCTCGAGACCTGCTACCTGCTGCTCTACGGGGAACTGCCGACCGCCGCCCAGAAGGCCGATTTCGACTATCGCATCACGCGCCACACCATGGTGCACGAGCAGATGGCCCGCTTCTTCCAGGGCTTCCGCCGCGACGCGCACCCGATGGCGGTGATGGTCGCCTCGATCGGCGCCATGTCGGCCTTCTACCACGACTCGACCGACATCTCGGACCCGCATCAGCGCATGATCGCCTCGATGCGCATGATCGCGAAGGTGCCGACGCTGGCCGCGATGGCCTACAAGTACTCGATCGGCCAGCCCTTCGTGTATCCGCTGAACTCGCTGGACTACACCTCGAACTTCCTGCGCATGTGCTTCGCGGTGCCGGCCGAGGAATACAAGGTCAATCCGGTGCTGTCGCGCGCGCTCGACCGCATCTTCATCCTGCACGCCGATCACGAGCAGAACGCCTCGACCTCGACGGTGCGCCTCGCCGGCTCGTCCGGCGCCAATCCCTTCGCCTGCATCGCGGCCGGAACGGCCTGCCTCTGGGGCCCCGCCCATGGCGGTGCCAACGAAGCGGCGCTGAAGATGCTCGAGGAGATCGGCTCGGTCGACAACATCCCGAAATACATCGCCAAGGCGAAGGACAAGGATGATCCGTTCCGCCTGATGGGCTTCGGCCACCGGGTCTACAAGAACTACGACCCGCGCGCGAAGATCATGCAGAAGACCACGCATGAGGTGCTGAACGAGCTCGGGATCAAGGACGATCCGCTGCTCGACGTCGCGGTCGAGCTGGAGCGCATCGCGCTCTCGGACGACTACTTCATCGAGAAGAAGCTCTATCCGAATATCGACTTCTATTCGGGCATCACCCTCAAGGCGATGGGCTTCCCGACCTCGATGTTCACCGTGCTCTTCGCGGTCGCCCGGACGGTCGGCTGGATCGCGCAGTGGAAAGAAATGATCGAGGATCCGTCCCAGAAGATCGGCCGCCCGCGCCAGCTCTATACCGGCTCGGCCCAGCGCGACTACACCCCGATCGGCCGCCGCTGAGCGCAGCCTTCAGGGACCGACGACCAGGGCGCGGTGGTTTCCACCGCGCCCTTATTGTTTCAGATGATTGATGTTTCCGGTGCGGCTGATCCTGCGGACGGGCCGGATAAAATCGGGCCATTCACGGAGATCCGTTCATGACCGAAAGCCGCTTTCTCGACCGCCGCTCCTTCCTCATCGCCGCCGGCGTGGCCGGCCTTGCCGGCACAAAGGCTCGCGCACAGGCCAATTTCCCCAGCCGCCCGATAAACCTGATCGTTCCCTTCGCCGCCGGTGGTTCGACCGATATCGTCGCCCGTCTCGTCGGCCAGAAGATGAGCGAGATCCTCGGCCAGAGCGTCGTGATCGAGAACCGGGCCGGCGCCGGCGGCAATATCGGCTCCACGGCCGTCGCCCGTGCCCAGCCTGACGGCTACACGCTGCTGCTCGGGACGATCTCGACCCATGCCCTCAACCCGGCGATCCTGAAGACCGTAACCTTCGACGCGGTGAAGGATTTCACGCCGATCAACCTGCTGGCGATCGTGCCGAACGTGATGGTCGTGCATCCGGACTTCCCGGCCAAGACGGTCAAGGAGGTGATCGCGGTGCTGAAGGCCAATCCGGGCAAGTACTCCTACGCGTCCTCCGGCGTTGGCACGCCGCTGCATCTTTCCGGCGAATTGTTCAAGTCGCTCGGCGGCGTGCAGATGAATCATGTGCCTTACCGCGGCGCGGGGCCGGCCCTGAACGACGTGGTCGCGGGCGCCGTCCCGATCATGTTCGACAACCTGCCCTCCTCCGCCGGCTTCATCCGGAACGGCCAGTTGCGGGCGATCGGCGTCACCACCAAGGAGCGCGTATCCTCGTTCCCCGACCTGCCGACGATCGCGGAAGGCGGTCTGGCCGGCTACGAGACCTATACCTGGAACGCGCTGTTCGGCCCCGCCAACATGCCGCGCCCGATCATCGAGAAGATCAACCAGGCTGCAAACCAGGCGCTGAAGGACGAGAACGTCAAGAAGAGGCTCAACGATGTCAGCGCCGATATCGTCGGCTCGACACCCGAGCAGCTCGGCGAACACGTCAAGGTCGAGCTCGCCAAATGGGCGCCGATCGCCAAGGCCTCGGGCGCCGTCGTCGAGTAAGCCGGCTCAGCTCCGCACCGCCTCGCGGCCGGTCCGCGAGGCGACCAGCTCCAGCGCCGCCGCAACGGCATTGGCGGCCGGGCTCGGCCCGGCCGAGCGCATGATCGTCTCGACCTCGGCGAAGCCGTCGATTTGCTCCCGCCGCTTCTGCCCCTCGGCCATGGCTGCGAGGAGATGGCTGCTCAGCGCCTCAGCCGTCGCCTCCTCCTGGATGAATTCGGGGACGATGCTGCGGCCGAGGATCAGGTTGGGCAGGATCACGCTCGGCAGTTTGACGAGGCGCCGCGCCAGGAAGGCTTCCCAGTTGGCGCCGCGATAGGCCGCGACCGTCGGGATCTGCGACAGGGCGAGTTCCAGCGTCACGGTGCCGGACGCAGCCAGCGCAGCGCGGGCTTCCCGGAAGGCCGCGAGCTTGGCCGCCTCGCCGGTCACGATCTCCGGTCTGATGGACCATTGTGCCGTCGCCTCGGCGATCATCGGATGCAGCCGCTGTACCGCCGGCAGGACGAAACGGGCGCCCGGCACTGCCGCGGCGACCTTCGCCACGGCCTCGCCGAAGACCGGCATCAGGTGATGGATCTCGGAGCGCCGGCTGCCGGGCAGGACAAGGATGGTTGGGCGCGCGGCATCGTCGCGACGGCGCTGCTCATCCGCGTCGGGACGCATCTCGGCGAGCCGCTCCATCAGGGGATGGCCGACATAGACGGTTTCGGGACCGTGCAGCCGGGCGAGCGCCGCGGGCTCGAAGGGCAGCAGGGCGAGGATGCGGTCGACATGCGGCGCCATCCGCCGCGCGCGCCCGGAACGCCATGCCCAGACGCTGGGGCAGACCCAATGCACGATCGGGATCGAGGGCGCGCGCGCCCTCACCTTCTTTGCGACGCGCAGGCAGAAATCCGGGCTGTCGATCGTCAGCAGGAGATCGGGCTGAAACGCCGCGATGCCGCGCGCTGCATCCTCCATCCGCCGCAACAGCAAGGGCAGGCGCGCGATCACCGGGCCGAAGCCCATCACCGCGATATCGGCCTGGGGAAAGAGCGGTTTCAGCCCGGCTTCGGGCAAACCGTGATCGCCCACGCCGCAGAGCTCCACCGGGCGATCGCCCAGGTTTTCGCGCAGCGCGGCGAGGAAGCGCAGCGCCAGGGCATCGCCCGAAGCCTCGCCAGCGATGATCGCGAGGCGGAACGGCCGCATCAGGGGAAGCCCTCGACGAAGAGGCCGAGTTGATCCGCCAGGCGGCCAAGCGCCGCACGGTCGCCGACCAGGACCTGGCCGGCGCGAACGCCGATGCCGGCGAGCCCGGCCTCAGCGATATGCCGCAGCGTATCCGGGCCGATGGCCGGCATGTCGACGCGCAGATCCTGGCCGGTCTTCGGCACCTTCACGAGAAAGCCATCGCCCTTGCCGATCTTGAGGCGCCCGCGCGCCACCAGATCGGCCACACGGCGGATCATCGCATCCGTGCCCTCGGCCGCCTCGATCGCGACGACGCGGTGATCGGCGAGGATCGCCGCCTGCCCGACATCGAAGGGCGACAGCGTGGCCAGCAGCGAGAAGCCACGTTCGAGCTCTGCCCGCTGTTCAGGATTGGCCTGCTTGCGGCCAAGGGCTCCGTGTGGAGCGGTCATCTCGGGGGCAATGTCCGCCGGCCCGTGGACATGGAAGCCCTGCATCTCGAAGAAGCGGACGACGCCGCGCAGGAGATGATCATCCCCACCCTGGAAAGCCTTGGCGAAATGCGGCAGGTATTTCAGCGTCGAGACTTCGGGGCGCAGCGAGCCGAAGCTCGGCCGCGGCAAGGCGCCGAGCATGACGATATCGGCGATGCCGCGCCGGCGCAGCTCCTCGAGCAGGCTGCCGAGCTGGCCGAGGCGGTAGCGCTTGGTATCGGCGCCCTCGCCGAAGGCTGCGGGATCGGCCGCACCGTCGAGCGCCGCGATATAGGGGCGCTCGCCCCGACCGGTCACGATGCGGGCGAGCTGGAGCGGGTAGTCGCCGCTTCCCGCGATCATCGCGAGCGGACCGCGGGCCACCGGAGCCGCTCCTGGCGCGTCGGCGCTCACCGATCCGCTGCGGTGGCTTCCCGCGGCGTGCAGAGTGGCTTGCCCGCACCTTCCCGGATGAAGTTCAGGATCTCGTCGATGAGCGGATGGGCCGAGAACTCCACCGCAACGTCCTCGACACGCTCTGCCAAGGTACCTTCGTCGGCGAATAGCAGCCGGTAAGCGCGGCGCAATTCATTGATATGCTCGCGGCTGAAGTTGCGACGTTTCAAGCCGACAAGATTGAGCCCGGCCAGATGGGCGGGGTTGTCACGCACGAGGCCGAAGGGAATGACGTCGCTGGTAACGCCCGCGCCACCACCGATGAAGGAGTGATCGCCGATCCTGATGAACTGCAGCAGGCCGGCGCCGCCGCCGACGATGACGAAGTTACCGACCGTGACATGGCCCGCGCACATCGCGTTGTTCGAGAACACGACATTGTTGCCGATCCTGGAATCGTGCCCGACATGCGAATTGGCAAGGAAGGCGCAGCGATCGCCGACGACGGTTTCCATGCCGCCGCCCTCGGTGCCCGGATTCATCGTCACGCCCTCGCGGATGATGCAATCCTCACCGACGGAGAGCGTCGAGGGCTCGCCGCGATATTTCAGGTCCTGCGGCGGGTGACCGATCGAGGCGAAGGGAAATATACGCGTGCGCGCGCCGATCGTGGTGCGACCGGCGACGACGGCATGGCTGACGAGCTCGACGCCCTCGCCCAGCACGACATCGGGGCCAACCTCGCAGAACGGCCCGATCTTCACGCCCGCACCGAGCCGGGCCTTCGGGTCGACGAGCGACATGGGATGGATGGTGACGCTCATCGCGACGCTGCCCTGATCCTGAACCGACGCTACGCTCAAACGACCATCGCCGAGATTTCGGCTTCGGCCACAAGAACGCCATCGACGCGCGCTTCGCCGCGATAGAAGAAGATGTTGCGCTTGCGGGCGAGCTTGGTGAGATGGAAGCGGATCTGGTCGCCCGGCGTGACAGGCTTGCGGAACTTCGCCTTGTCGATCGTGGTGAAGAGGACGGTCTTGACCTGCTTGTCGCCGAATTCATTGGCATTCACGACCAGCACGCCGGCTGTCTGGGCCATCGCCTCGATCATCAGCACGCCCGGGAAGACCGGCCTGTCGGGGAAATGCCCGGTGAACTGGGGTTCGTTGGCCGTGACGTTCTTGATGCCCACGCCGGACGCATCGCCATCGATCTCAACGACCCGGTCGACCAGCAGGAACGGGTAGCGGTGAGGAATGCTGGCCATGATCCTCTGGATGTCGATCACACCCAGTGCCGTCGTCGCCTCGCTCATGGTCTGTCTTCTCCCGCGTGCCTTCGCCGGGCAGCGCCTTGCATTCACGTCTGCGGCCGGCAACAGGCAACACCCCTGCAACCTGTCGCGATTTCAAAGCCTTCCGCCGCTTTGCAGGAAACGAAGCGGGTTGGGCAACAAGATTCTCCGCATTCCTGGCAGAAAGAGCCCATCCGACGACGGTGGGAGCGCCTGTCTCAGCCTCGCGACGCGTCCGGCTTCTTGCCGCGATTGGCCACCAGCGTCTTGAGCAGCGCCGTTTCGCGCGCCCAGCCGAGCGCGGGCTGAGCCGGATATCCGCCATAGCGAGCGCCGCGCGGGACATCGCCGGCGACGCCGCTCTGCGCCGCGATCTGCGCACCCGCACCGATCACGAGATGGCCTGCGAGCCCGACCTGGCCGCCGAGCACCACGAAATCCTCCAGCGTGGAGGAGCCCGCAAGGCCGGTCTGGGCGCAGATCACGCAATGACGCCCGATGACGCAGTTATGGCCGATCTGGACGAGGTTATCGATCTTGGTGCCCTCGCCGATCACGGTGTCGCGGCTGGCGCCGCGGTCGATCGTGCTGTTGGCGCCGATCTCGACATCGTCCTGGATGATGACGCGGCCGACCTGCGGCACCTTCATGTGCCCCTTCGGGCTCATCGCGAAGCCGAAGCCGTCCTGCCCAATCCGCGCGCCGGGATGAACGATGACGCGGTTGCCGATGAGGGAGGCCTGGATCGTGCTGCCCGCCCCGATCGAGCAATTGCGCCCGATCCGGACCTGCGGGCCGATGACCGCATGCGAGGCCACGACGGTGCCGGCGCCGATCTCGGCGCCCGGCCCGATCACGGCGCCCGGATCGACGGTGACGCCGGCTTCGAGAACCGCTGTGGCGTGGACGATGGCGCCCGGTGCCACACCCTGCGAGGCAAAAACAGATTCAGGCTTCAGTGCATTCGGGAAGCAGTGCGCCATCACCTTCGCGAAGGCGTGGTAGGGGGCCGGCGACACGAGCGCCACCGTTCCCGCCGGCACACGATCGGCGAAACGAGGCGAAACGAGGCACAAGCCCGCCTTGGTCGACGCCAGGGCCTCCGTGTATTTCGGATTGTCCATATAGGCGAGATCGGCCGGACCGGCGTTCTCAAGCGCGGCGATACCATCGAGCTTGCGGGCCGGCTCCACGCCTTCCGGCAAGGTAGCGCCCGAAATGCTTGCGACCTCGCCGAAGTCCAGCGAGGTCGCGAAAGGAAAGAAAACTGGCTCTGCCATGATCCGGTCCGGAGCGGGATCGCCAGGCGTCCCACGGGACACGAGGATGGCGATCCATGTCGTTGTTATCGCACCGATTTTTCCCGGGAAACGAAAGCCGCTTCCCGGTCGATGCCCAGCCTGCTCCCGTCAGAAGCGGGTGCCGCCCGAGAAACGGAAGGCCTGGAGACGGTCGCCGCCATACTTGCCGACGATGCCCGTCTGCGGGTTGATACCGATCTGGCCCTCGTCCTTGGTCAGGGCGTAGGCATAGTCGAACCGGATCGGACCGAGCGGCGACTGCCAGAGCAGGCTCACGCCGACCGACGACCGCAGGACGTTCTTGTCGCGGATACAGCCGATGCTCGACTGGGCGCCACCGGTAACGACGTTGTACTGGCGCGCCTCCGAGCCCGCCGGGCAGGCGAAGGCCACAGACTTCGTGCCGCCGTCATAGTTGAACAACGTACCGGCGTCAGCGAAGACCGCGCCACGCAGGCCGAGGTCGCGCGGCAGGCCGAAGAGCGGGAACTGCAATTCGACGGTACCGCCGAAATAGGTCGTTCCGCCGACCGAGTTCGCCGTCGGGTCGTTCAGCACGTCGCGCGGGCCGATGCCGGAGGGCGCGAAACCGCGAACCAGCGACGGGCCGAGGAAGTAGTGATCGACCATGCGCAGGTTGCCGCTGGTCGCCTGGACGTGACCGCCCTGGACGCGCAGGAAGCCGACCACGTCGTCGAAGATTTCGCGGTAGTAGCGAGCATCGGCCGAGATGCGCAGGAACTTCGAGTCGCCGCCGAGACCGGCGAATTCAGGCTTCAGCTCCGCCGAGAAGCCGTTGCGCGGGTTCTGGACACTGTCGAGCGAGTTGTAGTTGAAGTTCAGGCCGACGAGCGAAGTCAGGGTCGTGCCCTGGGCCTCCTTGACCGCCACCGTCGCCTCGCCGTTGGTCACGCAGTTATAGAGCGCGCCGGGACCAGCATTCGGCGTGATGCCCGCGATCGGGTAGGTACAGTCGTTATACGGCCGGTTGATCTCGTTCGGGATGTCGATCTCGGTCGTGTAGAGCGAGTAACGCGGCGTGATCGAGAACTCTTCCGTGATGGGGAAGGTAAAGCGCACCTGTCCGCCGGTCACGCGGCTCTCGAAGCGGCCGGTGTTGTAGTTGTCGTTGTACTTCGAGAACAGGTCGATACCCGCCGCGACGCGGTAGCCCAGGAAATAGGGCTCCGTGAACGAGAAATCGATGCCCTGCGTCCGCTGGCCGAGCGTGCCGGCGATGCGGACGAACTGGCCGCGGCCGAGGAAGTTCGATTCCGACAGCGAGATTTCGCCGATGACGCCGTCCGAGGTCGAGTAACCGCCGGCAACCGAGAAGGAGCCCGTCGCCTTGTCCTCGACGTCGATATTGACCACCACGCGATCCGGAGCCGAGCCCGGCTCGTTGGTGATGCGGACCTTGGTGAAGAAGCCGAGATTGTTCAGGCGACGCTCGGCGCGATCGACCATGACCTTGTTATAGGCATCGCCCTCGCCGAGATCGAGCTCGCGGCGGACGACATAGTCGCGCGTACGGGTGTTGCCGCGCACGTTGATGCGCTCGACATAGACCCGCGGGCCCTCGTCGACGACATAGGTGATGCCGATCATGCGGCCCGCGGCATCGCGGTCACCGCGCGGGCGGACCTGAGCGAAGGCATGGCCACGACGCGCCACCTCGGTGGTGAGCGCGACCAGCGACTTCTCGACCGCCTCGGCATTGTAGGTATCGCCCGTCGAGGTCGCGACATAGCGCTGCAAAGCGGCAGGATCGACATCGCGCAGTGAGGAATCGACGGTGACGTTGCCAACCTGATAGCGCTGGCCTTCTTCGACCTGAATGTCGACCACCCAGCCACCGGCCGCCTCGTCGAAGCGGGCGCCGCTGTTGACGATCTGGAAATCGGCATAGCCGTTCTTCAGATAGAAGCGGCGGATGAGGTCCATATCGGAATTGATGCGATCCGGATCATAGACGTCGGAGGTCTTGACCCAGCTCAGGAAGTTCGACTCCGTCGAGGTCATCAACCCGCGCAGACGACCGGCCGAATAGGCCTCGTTGCCGGAGAAGTTGATCGACTTGATGCCGGTCTTGCCGCTCTCGTTGACGGTGAAGACGATGTCCTGGCGACCATTCGGCAGCGGAGCCACGCGGCCGCTCACCGAGGACAGGCCGTAGCCGGCCCGGCGATAGGCCTCACGCAGGCGCTCGGCGTCGGAGTTGATCAGAGCCTGGCTGACCGGGCCGCCGGCGCGCGACTGCACGATCTGCGAGAGCTGCTCGCTCTTCAGCTTGCGATTGCCCTCGAAGGCGACGCGGTTGGCCGTGCCGTTCTGCTCCTGGACCGAAACGACGGTCTGCGAGCCGCGGCGGCTGACCTGCACGCTGCTGAACAGACCGGTGGCCAGCAGGCTCTCCCGGATCTCCTGCGGATTCTCACGACCCGCGGCGTAGGAGCGGATCGTCTCCGCATCGACCCGCCGGTTGCCTTGGACAACCACGGCCTGCGCGAAAGCCACACCACCACTCACGGCCAGCATCAAAGCCGAAAGTCCGATCGATCGAGAGAGCCGCGTCCTGGTCGTCCGGCTCTTTTGGGTCGACGTCATCGGGTCGCCTATTCCATATCTCTGGTCACCACCCCAAACGGGGACCGCCATCAACCGATGGCAGCACGGGGACATTGCGGTTCAAACGCTTCTACAAAGTTTCCGGCAGGGTGCAAACCGCGATCATCGTTAATAAAGCGTTTTTAGAAATCTCGTTGCCGCGGAGCCACGCAGCGTGCCGTTTTTCCGCCGCAAAGTGCGGCGCAGCAGGCGGTTTCAGAGCATTCCGCGAACGTGGACGATATCGTTCCAGGTCACGAAGAGCATCAGCATCAGCACGAGTGCCAGACCTACCCGGAACCCGATCTCCTGCGCCCGCGGGCTCAGCGGCCGGCCACGCAGGGCCTCATAGAGATAGAAGAGCAGGTGCCCGCCATCGAGCATCGGAACCGGCACGAGATTCATCAGGCCGATCGAGACCGAGAGGATCGCGGCAAGGTTGATCAGCCCCAGCAGACCGCCATTCGAGGCGACGATGCCGGAGACCTGCGCGATCCGAATCGGGCCGGAGAGCTGATCGGTGGATTCGCGCCCCACCACGAGTTTGGCGACGTAGTCATAAGTGCGGGTGACCACGAACCAGGTCTCGACGAAACCGGCCCTGACGGAGTCCAGCACGCCGAATCGCTGGGTCGTCCAGTCCTCCGGACGCGGCGAAGCCCTGACACCGATCACGCCGATGCGCTGCGTGCCGAGCTGGGTTTTCATCTCGGTGAGCGCCGGCGTCACCGGCAGGGTCACGGTCCCGCCGTCGCGCTCGATCGAAACCTCGAGGCGCTCCTCGGGCCTGATCGAGACGATGCGCTGCATGTCAGAGAAACTGGTGACCTTCTGGCCGTCGATGGCGATCACGATATCGCCCGCCTTCAACCCCGCCTTCTCGGCCGCGCTGCCGGCGACGACGGCATCGACGCGCGGGATCAGAACCTGCTTGCCGAAGAAGAAGGCCGAGCCGGCGAAGATCACGATCGCCAGCAGGAAATTCGCCATCGGGCCGGCGGCGACGATCGCGGCCCGCTCGCCGAGCGATTGCGCCGGAAAGGTACGCGCGCGCTCCTGCGGCGTCATCCGGCCGACCGCGGCGTCGTCGGGCGCACTGGCGGCATCGGCATCGCCGGAGAACTTGACGTAGCCGCCGAGCGGAATCAGCGCGAAGCGCCAGCGCGTGCCGTGGCGGTCGTTGAAGCCGAAGAGTTCGCGGCCGAAACCGATCGAGAAGGTCTTGACGTCGACTCCACACCAGCGGCCGACCAGGAAATGCCCGAGCTCGTGAAAAAAGACGACGACGGTCAGGACGAACAGGAACGGCAGCAGATAGCTGAGCAGGAAATACCCTGCATTCCAGAGCGACGCCGCGAATTCCATGAAATCATCCCCCCGGGGGTCCGTGCCAGCCTTTAGGTGACAGTGAACCGCGCTTGCGACAAGAGCGAGGCAGCTCTGCTTCGCGAATCTTGGTCAATGACGAGTGCCGCCGCGACATCGTCGGGCGCCTCCGATCCGGAGGGAAAGGCCGCGCAGACCGCTTCCACCAAAGCGGCGATATCTGGGAAGCGAAGCCTGCCCTCCAGGAAGGCGGCAACGGCAACCTCGTTGGCGGCGTTGAGCACGGCGGGCATCGCGCCGCCCTCCCGCAGCGCCGCCATGGCGAGGCCGAGCGCCGGAAAGCGGACGAGATCGGGGCGCTCGAAGCTCAGCGGCGCCGTGAGCGCGAGATCGAGGAAGCGCGCCGGCGGTGCGTCGAGACGGCCGTCCATACCGAGGCAATGCGCCGCAGCGACCCGCATGTCCGGCAACGCCATTCCGGCGCTGACCGAGCCGTCGCGGAAGGTGACGAGGCCATGGACGATCTGCTGGGGATGGACGAGCACGTCGAGCTGGTCGGGCTGGAGATCGAACAGGAAGCGGGCTTCGATCAGCTCAAGCCCCTTGTTCATCATGCTGGCGGAATCGATCGTGATCTTGGAGCCCATCGCATAGTTCGGGTGCTTCAGCGCCTGATCCGGGGTCGCCGCGGCGATGCGCTCGGCACTCCAGGTCCGGAACGGGCCGCCGGACGCGGTCAGCGTCATGCTGCGGACCGAGGAGAGCGGCTCGGCACCGAGCACCTGAAAGAGGGCGTTGTGTTCGGAATCGAGCGGAAGAATCCGGGCACCGACCTCCGCCGCCCGCGCCATCACGGCCATGCCGGCGCAGACCAGGCTTTCCTTGTTGGCAAGAGCGATCGTCCGGCCGGGCAGAAGCGCGGCGAAGGTCGCTTCCAATCCGGCAGCGCCCGCAATCGCGCTGACCACGATATCAGCGGGACGGCTCACCGCCTCCAGCACGGCGGAACGCCCTGCCCCGTTGGCAATGCCGGTACCGGCCAGCGCCTGTTTCAGCGCCGCGCCGCCGGCCGCGTCGGCGAGCGCGGCGAAGGAAGCGCCGGTCTCGATCGCGGTCCGCGCCAGCGCCTCAGCATCCCGGCCGCCGACCACGGTTGCGATCGACAGGCGTTCGGGATTCTCGGCGACGATGTCGCGAACCGAGCGCCCGACGGAGCCGGTCGCCCCCAGAAGCGTGACGCTGCGCAGAGACATCGGATCAGACGTTGAGATGCAGGGCGAAGAGCGCGAAGCCGGCGAGCACCAGCACCGCCCAATAGCCGTCGAGCCGGTCGAGGAAGCCGCCATGGCCCGGGATCAGCTTGCTCGAATCCTTGGCGTCGAAACGGCGCTTGAGCGCGGATTCGAACAGGTCGCCCGCCTGGCTGACGATCGAGCCGGCGAGCGAGGCGGCGACTACCGGCCCGGCCGCGGTCATGCCCTGCAACGCCGGCACCAAGCGCCAGACGAGATAGCCGCCGATCATGCCCGCGACGGCGCCGCCGATCGCGCCCGACCAGGTCTTCTTCGGGCTGACCGCCGGCATCAGCTTGGGGCCGCCAAGCTTGCGGCCGGTGAAATAGGCGGCGATGTCGGTGAGCCAGACGACGGCGAAGCTCCACAGGATCAGGGCGAGGCCGATATTCGGAAGATCGCGCAAGGCCGGCGTGACCAGCGCGAAAGCCAGCGCATAGGCGACGCCGCAGAGTTCGAGCGCCAGGCGCGAACGCACGAAGGGCGTCAAGAGCGCGCCGAGAAGGGCCGCGGCGGAGGCGGTGCCCGCAAGCGCTACGGGGCTAGCCGGATAGAGGGCCAGCGCGAGGCCGGCGACGACCACGCCGATGCCGGCCGGGATCGCATTGCCGCGGCCAATGATCGCGAGCCATTCATAGGCGACGAGGCCGGCGACGAGAATCCAGACCAGCCGGAAGGGCCAGCCGCCCCAGAGCGTGACCAGCAGGATCAGCAGGCCGAGAACGAGCGCTGAGGCGACCCTGAGCCTCAGCTCGGAGCCGGATCGCGGCGCAGAGGGGGCCGGCGCATTCACGCGACGTCCACGCTGCGGTCGGAGGGCGTGGACAGACCGCCGAAGCGGCGATCGCGCTGGCGATACTGGGCCAGGGCCTCCTCGAAGGCGGCGCGATCGAAATCGGGCCACATCACCGGCGCGAAGATGAATTCGGCATAGGCCGCCTGCCAGAGCAGGAAATTCGAGATGCGCGTCTCGCCGGAGGTGCGGATGACCAGCTCGGGATCGGGAATGTCGTGCGTGTCGAGATGGCTGGCGATCGCAGCCTCGTCGATCGTGGCCGGGTCGATCCGTCCCGCCGCCGCTTCGGTCGCCAGCCGGCGCGTGGCGCGGATGATCTCGTCGCGGGAACCGTAATTGAACGCGATCGCCAGCACGAGTCCGGTATTGCCGCGCGTACTGATTTCGGCGTGATCGACGAGGCGGCGCAGATCGGCGGCGAGATCATCCCGGCTGCCGATGATCCGCACCCGGACATTGGCGGCGGAAAGCTCGGCGAGATCCTTCTCGACGAAATGCTTGAGCAGCCCCATCAGGAAGGAGACTTCCGCATAGGGACGGCGCCAGTTCTCGGTCGAGAATGAGTAGAGCGTCAGGTAGCGGAGGCCGAGATCGCTGGCGTTGCGGACCGTGCGGCGCAGCGCCTCCAGCCCGCGACGATGGCCCTCCTGCCGCGGCAGCCCGCGCATCTGCGCCCAGCGGCCGTTGCCGTCCATGATGATGGCGACATGGGCCGGGTTGGACACGCCTGCGTCGCGCTGACCGGATGACATGCGGAAGAGCCTCGCTCGGCTGCGGCCGAAGAGCGCGGGTGCCCCCCGCGCGGGAGATCAAACGTCCAGACGATCAGACGTGCAGGATTTCCTTTTCCTTCGCCGCGAGCGCCTGATCGATCTCGGCGATGTGCTGGTCGGTCGCCTTCTGGACTAGGTCCGAATTGCGGGCAGCGTCGTCCTTGGTCATGTCGCCGTCCTTCTCCAGCTTCTTGACCACGTCGATGCCGTCGCGGCGGACATGGCGCACGGCAACCTTGGCCTCCTCGGCATATTTATGCGCGACCTTGACCATCTCCTTGCGGCGCTGCTCGTTGAGCTCGGGGATACGGATGCGCAGGACCTGGCCTTCCGTCTGCGGGTTGAGGCCGAGATCGGATTCGCGCACCGCCTTGTCGACGGCGTTGACCATCGAGCGGTCCCAGACCTGAACGCTGAGCAGGCGCGGCTCCGGCACGGAGACCGTCGCGAGCTGGCTCAGCGGGGTGCGGGCGCCGTAGGCCTCGACCATGATCGGGTCGAGCATGTTGGCGGAGGCGCGGCCGGAGCGCAGCGAGGCGAGATCGCCCTTGAAGGACTGCACCGCACCGGCCATGCGGCGCTTGATGTCGGCGAGGTCGAACGTCGTCTGGGCCATTTCAATCGAGACCTTGCAGGTAATCCAAAATCGGCGAGACCATGGCGGCGAGGCCGCGCAGGGTCAAGATTTACATCCTCGAACAGCATTTTCCCCCGCGATGAGCAAGGGAAAAGCGTCGATGCGGGCAGATCATGGCCGGACAGCGGCGCAACCTACTGGTTCGCAGCCTCTCGATGCCCATCTCCATTCTAAGGTGCCGGCCAGTGCCGCCCGCAGTGAACCACGGAGAAAAGCCGTGCCTTGCCTCAACCGCATCGTCGAGACCGCGCTCTATGTCGACGATCTCGACCGTGCCCGCGCCTTCTACGAGGACAAGCTCGGCCTCGCGCCGCTGCTCAAGACGAAGACGCTCTTCGCCTATGATATCGGCGGCGCGAATGTGCTGCTGCTGTTCCTGCGCGGCGCCTCGCTGCTGACGCAGAGCTCGGCCGGCGGCACCATCCCGCCGCATGACGGCAGCGGGCCGCTCCACATCGCCTTCGCGATCGATGCCGAGGAGCTTCCGGTCTGGGAGGCCAGACTGGCGGAACTCAGCATCGCCGTTGAAGGGCGCATGCAATGGGAATGCGGCAGCACGAGCCTTTATTTCCGCGATCCCGACGGGAATCTGCTCGAACTGGCGACGCCCGGCCTGTGGAAGACCTACTGAAACGAGTGCCTCAGGGCGTGACGTAGGTCGCCCTGCCCTCGCCGCGCAGGACGGCGGCGAGCATACCGGGCTCGGCGATCGAGAAGACGACGATGGTCAGGCTGGCATCGCGGGCGAGCGCGAAGGCAGCGGTATCCATCACCTTGAGATCGCGCTTGATCGCGACTTCATGGGTCAGGGTGTCGTAGCGGGTCGCGGTCGGGTCCTTCTTGGGGTCGGCGCTGTAGACGCCGTCGACCTGCGTCGCCTTGAGCAGGTGGCTGCAGCCCAGTTCGGCCGCGCGGAGCGCCGCGCCCGTATCGGTGGTGAAATACGGGTTGCCGGTGCCGCCGCCGAGGATGACGACCTTGCCGTTGCTGAGATGGTCGAGCGCGCGCTTGCGGGCATAGCTCTCGCAGAGCGAGGGCATCGGCACCGCCGACATGGCGCGGGCCGGTGCGCCGGCCGCCTCGATCGAATGCTCCAGCGCGAGCGCGTTCATGACGGTGCCGAGCATGCCGATCGAATCGGCGGTGGTCCGGTCGAGACCCTTGTTGAGGCCCTGGACGCCGCGGAAGAAATTGCCGCCACCGACGACGATGCCGATCTCGACGCCCTCGCGCGAGGCATGGGCGATATCGGCGGCGAGCGCCGTCAGCGTGACGCCGTCGAGGCCGTTGCCGACAGGGCCGGCGAGGGCTTCACCGGAGAGCTTCACGAGAACGCGTTGGGGTCTCATCGATGTCTCTCCGTCTAGCTGGGGGCCGGCCGCGATTCGACGCAGCCCTATCTTCCTACAAAAAAGGCCGCGCGATGCGCGGCCTTTTTCCTATTTGGAGAGGAGCTTGTCAGCCCGTGGTGCCGCCGGCGGCAGCGACCTCGGCCGCGAAGTCCTGCTCTTCCTTCTCGATGCCCTCGCCGAGCGCGAAGCGGGCGAAGCCGGTGAGCTTCACCGGGGCGCCGACCTTGCTCTCGATGTCCTTGAGGACCTGCGAGACCGACTTCGAGCCGTCATGGATATAGGCCTGCTCGAGCAGGCAGTATTCCTTGGCATAGCTCTTCAGGCCGCTCTCGGTGATCTTGGCGAGGACGTGCTCGGGCTTGCCGGCGTTCTTCTCGGCCAGGATCGCCTTCTCGCGCTCCAGGACGTCCGGAGCGACCGAAGCGAGGTCGAGCGCAACCGGGTTGGTCGCGGCGACATGCATGGCGAGCTGACGGCCGAGCGCGGCGAGCTCATCGGCCTTGCCGGTCGACTCGAGCGCGACGATGACGCCGATCTTGCCGAGGCCGTCGGCGATCGCGCCGTGGACATAGGAGCCGATCACGCCCGAGGAGACCTTGAGCGCGGACACGCGGCGCAGCGTCATGTTCTCGCCGATCGTGGCGATGGCGTTGGCGATAGCGTCCTGCACCGAGCCGCCGCCCGGATAGTGATGGCCGAGCAGCGCCTCGACGTCGCCGCCGCGCTCCAGCGCGACATCGGCGATGGTCTTGGCGAGCGCCTGGAATTCCGGGTTGCGCGCAACGAAGTCGGTCTCGGAGTTGACCTCGACGACGACGCCCTCGTTGCCCTGCACCGCGACGGCGACGAGGCCCTCGGCGGCGACGCGGCCGGCCTTCTTGGCGGCCTTCGACAGGCCCTTCGCACGCAGCCAGTCGACGGCGGCTTCCATGTTGCCGTCGGTCGCCGAAAGGGCGGTCTTGCAGTCCATCATGCCCGCGCCGGTCTTGTCGCGGAGTTCCTTCACCATCGCGGCGGTGATCGCTGCCATCTGTCTTGTCCTTGCTGTCGGTGCGGCGCAGACCCTAAGGGGCCGGCCGCGGATCGGAATGATGCGGACGCCTGCATGGGGAAACGCCGACGCTCCGTTTCCGGCCGTCGGCGCGTCCTCCAAATCTTTGCTTTCGCATCGGCTCTGCCCGAAAACCGCAGGGCACTTTTCGGGCCGATGCTCCAAAAGCCGGCGTCAGTCGAGAACCCGATTGCGACGCGCCGATGACGCGCCGCAATCGCAAACCGAATTACGCGTCGGCGAGATCGCGAGCCTGGGCGACCCAGCCCTCGCGGTCGATCTTGCCGCCGAGCTTCAGGTCGTGGTCGATCTTGGTCACGTCGGCCGGAGTCATCGCAGCGATCTGCCAGAAGTGGTAGATGCCGCCGTCGTTCAGCTTCTGGACCGCGTCCGGGCCCATGCCCGAGAGCTTGGTCAGATCGTCCGGAGCGCCACGCGGGGTGGTCAGCGTCTCGAAGGCGCCCGAAGCGGTCTCGAGAGCCTCCTCGACGACCGGCGCCTCGGCGGCGCCGACATCGATGCCCTGGTCGCCCGAGGCGCGGCCGATGCCGTCGATCGCCGAGCGGGCGATCAGGTCGCAATAGAGCTGGATGGCGCGGCCGGCGTCGTCATTGGCCGGGACCGGGAAGGTGATGCCGTCCGGATCCGAGTTCGAGTCGACGATCGCGGCGACCGGGATGCCGAGGCGCTGGGCCTCCTTGATCGCGAGCTGCTCCTTGTTGGTGTCGATCACGAAGATCATGTCCGGCGTGCCGCCCATGTCCTTGATGCCGCCCAGAGCCTTCTCGAGCTTGTCGCGCTCACGCGACAGCATCAGGCGCTCCTTCTTGGTCAGGCCGGTGCCGCCGCCGGCGAGCAGCTCGTCGACCTTGCGCAGGCGCTGGATCGAAGCCGAAATGGTCTTCCAGTTGGTCAGCATGCCGCCGAGCCAGCGGGAGTTGACATAGTACTGGGCCGAGCGCTTGGCGGCATCGGCGATGGCATCCTGCGCCTGGCGCTTGGTGCCGACGAAGAGGACGCGGCCGCCGCGGGCGACGGTGTCCGACACAGCCTGCAGGGCGCGGTGCAGCATCGGCACCGACTGCGACAGGTCGAGGATGTGGATGTTGTTGCGGACGCCGAAGATGTACGGGGACATCTTGGGGTTCCAGCGGTGCGACTGGTGGCCGAAATGGGCGCCGGCCTCGAGGAGCTGACGCATGGAGAAATCAGGCAGAGCCATCGTATTCTAGTCCTTCCGGTTGAGCCTCTGGAGCGCGAATGAACAAGGCATGAGCTGCCACGTCACCGGAACGCCTCGGGACACCGAGGCGATGCGCTCCATGTGGGATGGGCTGCGCCTTACAGGGGATGGCGCCGTATTGCAAGCCGCCACGGCCGAGAAAGCAGAGAGCGGAACGTGAAGGGCCCCATGCGGATACCGCATGGGGCCCTCGATCATCATTGCGGAGAATGTCCGCCCTCGCCTCACTGCGGCAGCTTGGCGCCCATCTGCTTCACGAGATCGCCGATCTGCTTGCAAAAGGTCGCAGGCGTGCCGTTCTGCGCCTTGGCGATGACCTCGATGCTCTGCTCCATGCCCATCGCGGAGATCGTGCCCTTGCGGCCGGCAGCCTCGGCGGCATCGCCGCCGCTGACGTCGGACGGCGCGGGAATCATCGCGACCAGCTTCTTCTGGACATCGGCCGCGGCAGGGTCGGTGTAACCCTTTTCGGCGCAATAGCCGAGGATGCCGAGCTGATTGCGGGCGGCCTGATAGGCGACCTTGAGCTGGTCGGCCTGGGTCTGTGCGAAGGACGGGGCGACTGAGCCCAGAAATGCGACCGCGGAGACGGCCATCAACGACTTATAAAAGTTCATGGGGAATATCCTCAGGCTATCATGTTCTCAAGCATGCCAAGATGCGCTTCCCCCCACCCTCACCTGCCTAGCGTGTGCGGCCGGGCCGGACAACCCGGAATGCCGGAGCATGCCCAGCCTCACGGGTGGGCATCGCATTGGAGGCAGGCTGACGCAGCCGTAGAGAGGCTTACCCGCCGAAGCCACCGCAAGGGCTCGGTATCGGCGTGATTCTCGACCTGAGAACGATCTTCGTCACGGGTGCGCTGACCTGCTTCATCATCGGCGCGATGCAGTTGATGACCTTCGCCACCGGGCGCTTCACCCGCAGCCCGGTCTGGTGGGGCGTCAGCAGCCTGTGCATCGGGGCGGGCCTGCTCGGCGCGAGCTTCCGCGGCGCCATTCCCGACATCGTCTCGATCGAGTTCGCCAACACCATCATGCTGGCGGGTTGCCTGCTGCTGCTCTTCGGCATCCGCAATTTCGCCGGCCGCGAGCTCAACTGGTTCGGATTCGGCGTGGTGCTGCTGGGCATCTGGACCCTGCTTGCACTGTCGCCCGGGGCGGAGGGCTACTCGACGCGCGTCATGGTGGTGGCGACGGTCATGGCGCTCTGCGATGCCGCCATCGTGCGCGAAGCCGTCCGGCTCGGCCGCCAGGAGAAGCTGCGCTCGGCCTGGCTGCTCGCCGCCCTGTTCTCGCCGACGGTGGTGATCTATGCCGGCCGCATCACGCTGGCCGCGCTGGACCAGGTCGGCACGACCCTGTTCCCGGTCGATTCGGGCGCGACCGGCTGGCTCGCCGCGACCGGCGTGGCCTTCGTCATCCTGAGAGGCCAGGCGCTGCTGCTGCTCGCGGCCGAGCGCAGCAACCGGATTCTGGCGACGCTGGCCCGACGCGATCCGCTGACCGGTGCGATGAATCGCTCCGGTCTGGAGCAATGGCTGGCGCGGCAGGCGCGCGGGGCGCAGCGCGCCGCGCTCCTGCTCGTCGATATCGACCACTTCAAGAAGCTCAACGACACGCTCGGCCATGCGGCCGGCGACCGGATCCTGCGCCTTTTCGCCAGCTCCGTGCAGGAACAACTGCGCAGCACCGATATCCTGGCCCGGCAAGGCGGCGACGAGTTCGCGATTATCCTGCCCGATGTCGGCGCCCGGGAAGCGGTGCGGGTGGCCGAGCGCCTCCGCGGCACCTTCCGCGACAAGGTCTCCGATCTCGCCGAGATCGGTTTGCAGCCGACGCTCAGCATCGGCGTGGCCGAGGTCGAACTCGGCGGGCGCGAACTGGACGACCTGCTGGTCGAGGCCGACGAAGCGCTCTATCGCGCCAAGCGGCTCGGGCGCGACCGCGTCCAGGCACAGCTCAAGCCAGCCGCTTGAGGCAGAGCTTCTGCTTCAGACTGCCAGGTTCGCTGCGCTGACGCGCCTGATTCCTGCCGCCGCCATCTCGGCCCAGGCCCGATAGAGCGAGCCGTCGAGATCGATCGCCCGGCATGCGTCCTCGACGACGACGGTCTCGAAACCGGCGCGAGCGGCATCCTGCGCCGTCCAGTTTACGCAGAAATCGGTGGCGAGGCCGGCGATGACGACCTTCGTGATGCCACGCTCGCGCAGATAGCCCTCCAGGCCCGTCCGCGTCCGGCGATCGGCCTCGACGAAGCCGGAATAGCTGTCGATGGCGCCGCGATAGCCCTTGCGGATGATCGCTTCGGCATGAGGCAGGTCCAGCCCGGCATGGAAGGCGGCCCCGGCCGTACCCTGCACACAATGGTCCGGCCAAAGCACCTGCGGGCCATAGGCCAGCTCGATCGTCTCGAAGGGCGCCCTACCGGGATGGCTCGAAGCAAACGAGGCGTGGCCGGCCGGATGCCAGTCCTGCGTCAGCACGACATGGCGGAAATGGCGCCCGAGCGCATTGACGATGGGCACGACCCCGTCGCCGCCCGGTACGGCGAGGCTGCCGCCGGGACAGAAGTCGTTCTGAACGTCGACGACGAGCAACACGGTCCGGTCGTCGGCCATCGACATGTTCCTATTGCAGCCTGACATCGACCACGCCGGGCGCCGCGCGCACGGCATTGGCGATCTGCTGGTTGACCGGAAACTTGCCGGGCAACTCGATCTCGACCTCCTGCGCGCCGTCGTCGATGATCATGATGATCGAGACCTTGCCCTCGGCGCGCGTCGCCTCGCGTGGGCGGATGCGCTCGGCGACCGAAGCCACCGCCTTGTCGTCGCGCAGATAGACGACGAGATCCTGCTTCTGGCGCGCGGCAAGGCCGTCGAGCTCTTCGGCGTCCTCGATGCGCGGACGCACCTCTTCGCCGTCGAGCACGGCGGAGAGGCGCAGCACCAGCGCCCTGCCCGGCTCCAGCAGGTCGCGCAGCTTCATCAGCCCTTCCGAGAACAGCACGGCCTCGAACTGGCCGCTCGGATCGGACAGATTGACGATGCCCATCTTGGAGCCGGACTTGGTGCGCCGCTCCGACTTGTCGATGACGGAGACCGCGACCTTGCCGACGCCGGTGCCGTTGGCGCGCACGGTCTGGGCGAAATCGGCATAGCGCTGCACGCGCAGGCGCTTCAGCACATGCTCGTAATCGTCGAGCGGATGTCCGGAGAGGAAGAACCCGACCGCCTCATGCTCGCGCTTGAGCTTCTCGGCCGGCGCCCAGGGCTCGACCTGCGGGATGCGAAAGGCCTCCTGCACCACGCCGCCGCCGAGCAGGTCGAACTGGCCCGCCGCCGCCTCGTCGCGCGTGCGATTCGAGAGCGCCAGCATGCCGTCGAGCGCCGCGACGGCGCGGGCGCGGTCCGCCTCCAGCTCGTCGAGCGCGCCGGCGGCGATCAGCGCTTCCAGCGTGCGGCGGTTGACCAGTCTGGTGTCGATCCGACGCGCGAGATCGGCGAGATCGCGGAACGGGCCGGCAGCCTGCCTCGCCGCCACAAGCGATTCCACCGCCGCCGTGCCGACGCCCTTGATGGCGCCGAGCGCGTAGAAGATCTTGCCGTCGGCCACATCGAACTCGACGCCGGACTGGTTGATCGCCGGACGCTCGACCTTGATGCCGAGGCGCTCGGCGTCGCGGCGGAATTCCGAGAGCTTGTCGGTATTGCCCATGTCGAGCGTCATCGACGCCGCCAGGAACTCGACCGGGTAGTTCGCCTTGAGATAGGCAGTCTGGAAGGCGACGATGGCATAGGCCGCCGCGTGGCTCTTGTTGAAGCCGTAATCGGCGAACTTCGCCAGCAGGTCGAAGATCTCGGAGGCGATCTCCTTCTTGATGCCGCCCTCGATCGCGCCTTTCACGAAGCGGTCACGCTGGGCGTCCATCTCCGCCTTGATCTTCTTGCCCATGGCGCGGCGCAGCAAGTCCGCCTCGCCGAGCGAATAGCCCGAAAGCGCCTGCGCCACCTGCATCACCTGTTCCTGGTAGACGATGATGCCGTGGGTCTCGCGCAGGTAGGGCTCCATGCCGGGATGGAGATAGGTCGGATCCTCCAGCCCGAGCTTGCGGCGGCAATAGGTCGGGATGTTGTCCATCGGGCCCGGCCGGTAGAGCGCGACCAGCGCGATCAGGTCCTCGATCCGGTCGGCCTTCATCTCGACCAACGCCTTGCGCATGCCGACCGATTCCACCTGGAACACGCCGACCGTCTCGCCGCGGGCCAGCATGGCGTAGGTGGTGGGATCGTCGAAGGGCAGTTGCGCGAGATCGATCTGGATATCGCGCTGGGCGATCAGCTTCACTGCGGTCGTCAGCGTGGTCAGGGTCTTCAGGCCGAGAAAGTCGAACTTCACCAGGCCTGCCTGCTCGACCCATTTCATGTTGAACTGGGTGACGCGCATGCCGGTGCGCGGATCGACCGAGAGCGCGACGAGCTGTTCGAGCGGCCTGTCGCCGATCACCACGCCTGCGGCGTGAGTCGAAGCATGGCGGTGAAGCCCTTCCAGCTTCTGGCCAATTTCGAGCAGGCGCGCGACGATCGGCTCCTCCTCGGCGGCCTGCTGCAGCTTGGGCTCGCCCTCGATCGCATCCTTCAACGAGATGGGCTTGGCCGGATTCTGCGGCACGAGCTTGGTCAGCTTGTCGACCTGGCCATAGGGCATTTCAAGCACGCGGCCGACGTCGCGCAGCACGCCGCGGGCGAGCAGCGTGCCGAAGGTGATGATCTGGGCGACGCGTTCCTGCCCGTAATGATGCTTCACATACTCGATCACCTCTTCACGCCGGTTCTGGCAGAAGTCGATGTCGAAGTCCGGCATCGAGACGCGGTCGGGATTGAGGAAGCGCTCGAAGAGCAGGCCGAAGCGCAGCGGATCGACGTCGGTGATGGTCAGCGCATAGGCGACGAGCGAGCCAGCTCCCGAGCCACGCCCCGGCCCGACCGGAATGTCCTGGTTCTTGGCCCATTTGATGAAGTCCGAGACGATCAGGAAGTAGCCCGGGAACTTCATCCGGGTGATGATCGAGAGCTCGAATTCGAGGCGCTTCTCGTAATCCTCGACGGTGAAGCCCTCGGCCGGGCCGTGCTTGTCGAGGCGCGCTGCAAGGCCGGCGCGCGCCTGCTCCTGAAGCTCCTCGGCCTCGTCGCGCCCCTCCTCGCCGAAGCGCGGCAGGATCGGCTTGCGGGTGGTGACGCGCCAGTGGCAGCGCATCGCGATCTCGACCGTGTTCGCGAGCGCCTCCGGCAGGTCGGCGAAGCGCTTCTTCATCTCGGCGCGCGAGGCGAAATAATGCTCCGGCGAGACGCGGCGGCGCGTGCCATCCGAGACGAGCCGACCTTCGGCTACAGCGAGCAGCGCGTCATGCGCGTCGAAATCGGCGGGCTTGGCGAAGAAGGGCTCGTTGGTCGCGACGATCGGCAGATCGGAATCATAGGCGAGGCGCAGGAGATGGGCCTCGCGGGCCGCCTCGCCGTCTCCGCCATGGCGCTGGATCTCGACATAGAGCCGGTCGCCGTAGATGCCGGCGAGTGTCGCCAAACGCGAGGCAGCCTGCGGGAGCTGACCGAGGCGCAGGGCGGTGTCGATCGGTCCGCCCTGCCCGCCGGTCAGCGCGATAAGGCCGCTATTGTAGGCAGCGAGGCGCTCGACCGTGGTCACCGGCTGGCCGGAACCGCCGGTCGCCAAAGCCGCTTCGCTGACGAGCTTCATCAGGTTGCCGTAGCCGGCCTCGTCCATCGCGAGCAGGACGATATGCGGCAGGCGCTGCGGTTGCGTCGGCTTGCGGCTGCCCTCGCCCTCATCGGCGAAATCGACCGAGAGCTGCACGCCGACGATCGGCTGCAGGCCCGAGCCGGCCAGCTTCTCGGAGAATTCGAGGCCGCCGAAGAGATTGTCGGTATCGGTCAGCGCCAGGGCCGGCTGGCCGTCGGCGGCGGCCATCTTGGCGAGCGTCGCGATCGTCATCGCGCCTTCGAGCAATGAATAGCTCGAATGGACATGCAGGTGGACGAAGCCGATCTCCTGGAGAACGCGCGCCTCGCCAGCTTCGCTGTTCATGTCCCACTCCTGCCGCCGCAACCGGGCGACTCGTCGACCCCGACCGTTATGAGACTCTTATGCGTCCTGGGCAGGGCCGGCGTCGAGGCCTTGCGGCCCCATCTGTGGATGGCTCCTGCCGCCCTCAGACATGCGGGCCGCAGAGGATGGCGGCCCAGAGCCAGATCATGCCGAGGAAGACGCCGAGCGAGGCGATCTCGGCAAGGCCGGCGGCGAATTTACGCGCTGCAGTCATGGGAACCTCCTGTGTTCTCGATAAGTTCAGTTTAGTTCTCTTTTTGTTCTCGTCAATGTCGATACGGAAGCTGGCGACGCGATCCCTGCGCGGCGGTTAATGAAATCCTACCGCCGCGTTCCAGCGGTCAGTCGCTCCTCATTTTCGCCACCCGTGGCGGCCATCGCGGAATGGCGTCTTTTCGACGCGATCCATCTGCATGGGACAAGGAGGCGGGCTTGAGCGGGCTTCGATTGTCAGGAGCGATCACGCTGGTCGGGCTGCTGCTCGGTGCCTGTGGCGAGGCCGAGGCGCAGAAGGATGATTTCCTGCCGCTGATACAGGCCTATTTCGACAAGGAGCCGGTCTGCGTCGCCGTCCGCAAACTGCCCTTCGACGCCAACAACGCCTGGCTCCAGGGCAATCTGCGGACACTGGTCGAGCAGGGATTGCTCAGCGAGGAGGACAGCCCGGCGGATGTGCAGGCTGAAATCGGTCCGTCGCGCCGCTTCGTCCTCACGCCGGCAGGAGCCACGTTCTACAAGCCCGACGGCCTGCCGGAAGCGCCGCGAACGCCGGTGCTCTGTTTCGCGCGCCGCCAGATTACCGGGATCGTGAAGGCCGAGATCGATCCGTCGCGCGGCGACGAGGAGGACGAGGTCGCGCTCTACCCGCGCAAGGCGCGCCTCACCTTCGGCCAGCGCATCGTGGATGTCGCGCCCTGGGCGGAGGCCAAGCCGGTGCAGGACGCATTCTCAGCTTTCGGCATCCAGCTCAAGACCTCCGGCGAAGACGGCAAGATCGAGTTCGCCTGGAAGGAGGGAGCGTGGCGGGCGCAGCCGAGCTATGCCTTCCCGCTCAGGGATGCACGGCAGCTCGGGCGGTAGTGCGGCTTCAAGTGGGATGCGTTGTCATTCCGGGGCGCGCCGCAGGCGCGAACCCGGAACCCACGACTGGGTGAAACTTTCAGGCTTGGTTTGTGACGGGCTCACCCGGTCGTGGGTTCCGGGTTCTTCGCTACGCGAAGCCCCGGAATGACAAAGGTAGTGCGGGCAAGGAATGAGCTGACGGGCGCAGGCCGCCTACAGCTTGACGACCAACCCGTCGCGGATCGTGACCTGCCGGTCCATCTGGCGGGCGAGATCGAGGTTGTGCGTCGCGATCAGCGCCGCCAGCCCCGAGGCGCGCGCCAGCGCCATCAGCGTGCCGAAGACATGCTGAGCGGTCTGCGGGTCGAGATTGCCGGTCGGCTCGTCGGCCAGCAGCAGGCGCGGGCCGTTGGCGACAGCACGGCCGATGGCGACGCGCTGCTGCTCGCCGCCGGACAATTCGCCGGGCAGATGGTCGAGCCGCTCGCCGAGGCCGAGGAAGGTCAGCAGTTCCGATGCCCGCTCCTCCGCAAGGCCGCGGGCGAGGCCGCGGATGCGCTGCGGCAGCACCACGTTCTCCAGTGCCGTGAACTCCGGCAGGAGGTGGTGAAACTGGTAGACGAAGCCGATTTCGGTACGGCGCAGGCGCGTGCGGCCCTTGTCGTCGAGCTTGGTCGTGGCGAGCCCGCCGACGAAGACCTCGCCGGCATCGGGCTTCTCCAGGAGGCCAGCAACGTGCAGCAGCGTCGACTTGCCGGTGCCGCTCGGCGCCACCAGGGCGACGACCTCGCCGGGCCAGAGCGCGAAATCGGCCTTGCGCAGCACTTCGAGCGGCGCGTCGCTCTGCGGATAATAGCGCTCGACCTGGGAGAGGAAGAGCGCGGGCATCTCCTGTGCCATGTGCTCAGCCCATCCTCAGCGCTTCGACCGGATCGAGGCGTGCCGCCTTCCAGGCCGGGTAGAGCGTCGCCAGCAGCGACAGGGTCAGCGCCATCAGAACAACGCTGGTCACCTCGCTCCAGTCGATCACCGAGGGAATGTCGCTGAGGAAGCGCACCGTCGGGTCCCAGAGATTGGCGCCGGTGATCCAGTTCAGCGCCGCCATGATCGACTTGATGTTCTTGGCGAAGACGATGCCGAGCCCGAGCCCCGCCAGCGTGCCGACGACGCCGATCGCCGCGCCCGTGATCAGGAAGACGCGCAGCACCGTGCCGCGCGTGCAGCCCATGGTGCGCATGATCGCGATGTCGGCGGTCTTGTCCTTCACCAGCATGATCAGGCCGGAGACGATATTCAAAGCCGCGACCAGCACGATCAGCGTCAGGATGATGAACATCACGTTCCGTTCGACTTCCAGGGCATTGAAGAAGCTGCGATTCCTCTGGCGCCAGTCGGAGAGTACGAGCGGGCGCGGCGCATCGGCCTCGATCGCGTCGCGAACGGCCTGGGTCCTGTCGGGGTTGTCGACGAAGATCTCGATGACGTTCACGTCGCCGTCACGGTTGAAATAGGCCTGCGCCTCGCCGAGCGGCATATAGACGAAGGTGCCGTCGAACTCGGTCATGCCGATCTCGAAGATCGCCTTCACCGGATAGGCCTTGATGCGCGGCGCCGTGCCGAAGGGCGTCGAGGCACCCTGCGGCGAGACCAGCGTCATCATGTCATTGACCTGGATGCCCAGCGCATTGGCAAGGCGCCGGCCGATGGCGACGCCGGGCGTCCCGCCGTCGAAACCGTCGAGCGTCCCAGACTTGATGTTGCCGCCGATGAAGGGAATCGCCTTGATGTCGCTCTCGCGAACGCCGCGCACCAGCACGCCATTGTTGCCGGTCTGCGAGGAGGCGAGCGCCTGCCCCTCGACCAGCGGAATGGCGAGCTTGATGCCGGGAATCTTGGCGAGCCTCGCCGCGACGCTGTCGTAGTCGTCGAGCGGACGGTCGATCGGGGTCGCGAAGATATGGCCGTTCACGCCGACGATCTTCTCCAGCAGTTCCTTGCGGAAGCCGTTCATCACCGACATCACGATAATCAGCGTCGCGACGCCGAGCAGGATGCCGAGGAAGGAGAAGCCGGCGATGACCGAGACGAAGCCCTCGCGGCGGCGCGTGCGCAGATAGCGCCCGGCGAGCAGCCATTCGAAACCGGCGAAAGCCTTGGTCCCGGTCGGGACTTCGGCGCTGTCGGCGACGGCGCTCATGCGGCCACTCCCATCCGGTGCGTCGTCATGACGGTGTCCGCCGTCACGCCGCCCTGCCTTTGAAGCGATCGAGCGCAGCTTCCAGCGAGACGAGTTCGCGCTCGCCGCCGGCGCGGCGCTTGATCTCGACCTTGCCCTCGGCCAGCCCCTTCGGGCCGACGATGATCTGCCAGGGCACGCCGATCAGGTCGGCGGTCGCGAACTTGGCGCCCGGCCGGTCGTCGGTGTCGTCGAGCACGGCGTCGTAGCCCTTGCCGAGCAAATCCTTGTAAATGCGCTCGGCCGCGCCGTCGGTCGCCGCGTCGCCGGCCTTGAGATTGATGACGGCGATGTCGAAGGGCGCGATCTCCTCGGGCCAGACGATGCCGGCTTCGTCGTGGCCGGCCTCGATCAGCGCCGCGACAAGGCGGCTCGGCCCGATGCCGTAGGAGCCGCCATGCAGCAGCACCGGCTGGCCATCCGGCCCGGCGACCGTCGCGCCCATCGGCTCGGAATATTTCGTGCCGAAATAGAAGATATGGCCGACCTCGATGCCGCGCGCCGAGACGCGCTTGTCTTCCGGAACCGCCTCGAAAGCAGCCTTGTCGTGCATTTCCTCGGTCGCGGCGTAGAGGCTCGTCCACTTGTCGAAGACGCCCTGCAGGCCGGGGACGCTGTCGAAATCGGTATCGGCGGCAGGCGTCTCGAAGTTCAGGTAGTCGCTGTGGCAGAAGACCTCGCTCTCGCCGGTCGAGGCAAGCACGATGAACTCGTGGCTGAGATCGCCGCCGATCGGGCCGGTATCGGCCTTCATCGGGATCGCCTTCAGACCAAGCCGCGCGAAGGTGCGCAGATAGGCCGTGAACATGCGGTTATAGGCGTGCCGGGCCGCATCCTTGTCGAGATCGAAGGAATAGGCGTCCTTCATCAGGAACTCGCGCCCACGCATCACGCCGAAGCGCGGGCGGACCTCGTCGCGGAACTTCCACTGGATGTGGTAGAGATTGAGCGGCAGGTCCTTGTAGGACTTGACGTAGGAGCGGACGATCTCGGTGACCATCTCCTCGTTGGTCGGGCCGTAGAGCATGTCGCGATCATGCCGGTCCTTGATGCGCAGCATCTCCTTGCCATAGGCGTCGTAGCGCCCGCTCTCACGCCAGAGATCGGCCGACTGGATCGTCGGCATCAGGATCTCGGCGGCGCCCGAGCGATTCTGCTCCTCGCGGATGACGTTGCTGATCTTGTTCAGCACGCGCAGGCCCAGCGGCAGCCAGGAATAGATGCCCGCGGATTGCTGGCGGATCATGCCGGCGCGCAGCATCAGCCGGTGCGAGACGATCTCCGCTTCCTTGGGCGTGTCGCGCAGAAGGGGCAGGAAATAGCGGGAAAGACGCATCGGAAAACCTGTCGGAGGGCCCTGCGCGCGGAATCGCGCCGGGTGATCGAAGAGCGAGTCGGCCTAGCTGAGAGACACCATCGCTCTCGGCAAAATGCAAACCAAAATCAGCAGGAAGCGGCGGAAGATGGCGAAGTTATGTGCCTTTCGCCGGAGATCGTGCTGCTCAGCCCTTGGCGAAGCGCGCCTTCAGCGCGGCGAGCACCGGGGCCGGCACGAAGGGCGAGACATCCCCACCCATAGCCGCGATCTGGCGCACCAGCGTCGCGGTGATATGGCGCACGCCGGGCGAGGCCGGCAGGAAGACGGTCTGCACATCCGGCGCCATGGTGCCGTTCATCCCGGCCATCTGCATCTCGTAGTCGAGGTCGCTGCCGTCGCGCAGGCCGCGGATGATGATCGAGGCTCCCGCCCGGCGCGCCGCGTCGACGGCGAGATCGCCGAAGGTCACGACATCGAGCGCGGCACCCTTGGCGGCCAGCAAGGGCGTGGCGACCTGACGCAAGAGATCGGCACGCTGCTCGACCGGCAGAAGCGGTGTCTTGCCGGGATGAACCCCGATCGCGAGGACGAGCCTGTCGCAGAGTCCGGCGGCCGCCGCGATGACGTCGGCATGGCCGTTGGTCACGGGATCGAAAGAGCCGGTGTAGAAAGCGATGCGTGCCATAGGGCCAGCGTTAGCGGCTGGACCGAAAAATGACAAGCCGCATCAGAGGCTTGGCGCTCTCAGGTCAGCGGCACCAGAGCGGCGAGCGCTGCGGCGCTGCCGATGATGATCGCGACGAGAACCATGAGGGACGCCGCAGCGGAAGCGCGGCGGGAACTGGCGTAGGACAGGCGGGCATCCATGGAGATAGCCTCAGCGAATCGCGGTTGACCCGGTTTCCCTTGGGTGATGGCCAGAGCGGGCCGTCCCAAGGCGAGATTTTGACGAAACGGTGACATCGGCCGCTTGTTCCGGCTTTCGATTGCCTTTTTGGCGCTCCCAAGCCTAAACGGGCGCGCCATGCTGACGATCAACGACATCACCTACCGTCTCGGCGAGCGCCTGCTGCTCGATCATACCGGCGCCGCCATCCCCGATGGCGCGCGCGTCGGCTTCGTCGGCCGCAACGGCACCGGCAAGACCACGCTGTTCAAGATCATTACCGGCGATCTCGGCACCGAGAGCGGCAATATCAGCCTGCCGAGGGGCCGGCGCATCGGCGGCGTCGCGCAGGAAGCGCCGGGCGGACCCGAGACGCTGATCGAGGTCGTGCTTGCCGCCGATACCGAGCGCACGGCCCTGATGACCGAAGCGGAGACCGCGACCGATCCGCATCGCATCGCCGAGATCGGCACGCGGCTTGCCGATATCGGCGCGCATTCCGCGCCGGCGCGGGCGGCGATGGTGCTGCACGGGCTCGGCTTCGACGAGGAGGCCCAGCAGCGTCCCTGCTCCGATTTCTCCGGCGGCTGGCGCATGCGCGTCGCGCTTGCGGCCGTGCTGTTCTCCGAGCCCGACCTGCTGCTGCTCGACGAACCCACCAACTATCTCGACCTCGAAGGCACGCTCTGGCTCTACGACTATCTGGAGCGCTATCCGCATACCGTGATCGTCATCAGCCACGATCGCGAATTGCTGGACACCTCGGTCGACCACATCATGCATCTCGACCAGGGCAAGCTCACGCTCTATCGCGGCGGCTATTCCTCCTTCGAGAAGCAGCGCGCCGAGAAGCAGATGCAGCTCGCCCGCGCCAAGGAGAAGCAGGACGCCGAGCGCAAGCACCTCCAGTCCTTCGTCGACCGCTTCAAGGCCAAGGCGACCAAGGCCCGGCAGGCGCAGTCGCGCGTCAAGCGGCTGGAGAAGATGCAGACCATCGCCGCGATCGTCGACCGCGACGTGCAGCCCTTCGTCTTCCCCGGCCCGGAGAAGCCGCTCTCGCCGCCGATGATCGTGCTGGAGGATGCGGCTGCCGGTTATGGCGAGCGCAAGGTGCTGTCGCGGCTCAACCTGTCGCTGGCGCCGGACGACCGCATCGCGCTGCTCGGCTCGAACGGCAACGGCAAGTCGACCTTCTGCAAGCTGATCGGCGGGCGTCTCGACGCTATGTCCGGCGAGATGAAGAAGTCGAGCAAGCTGGAGACGGCCTATTTCGCCCAGCACCAGCTCGACGAACTGCGCATCGAGGACACGCCGGTCGGCCATCTGCGCGACCTGATGCCGGATGCGCCGGAAGCGAAGGTGCGCTCCAAGGCGGCGCAGATCGGCTTCCCCGCCAATAAGGCCGACACGCCAGTCAAGCTGCTCTCCGGCGGCGAGAAGGCGCGCCTGATGCTGGGTCTCGCGACCTTCCACGGGCCGCATCTGCTCATCCTCGACGAGCCGACCAACCATCTCGACATCGACAGCCGTACCGCGCTGGTCACCGCGATCAACGACTATCCCGGTGCCGTCATCCTCGTCAGCCACGACCGCTTCCTGATCGAGGCCTGCGCCGACCGGCTCTGGCTCGTCGGCGGCGGCACCGTGAAGAATTTCGACGGCGACATGGACGACTACCGCACCTATGTGCTGGGCGCCGCCAAGGCGGAGAAGCGCGGCAAGCCGGCACCGGACGCCAACGCCAAGCCAAAGGCCGACGAGCGCAAGGAAGCGGCGACGAAGCGCGCGGCGCAGGGGCCGCTCAGGCAGAAGCTCAACCTCGCCGAGGCGCGCATCGCCAAGCTGACGGGGCTGATCGAGAAGGTCGATGCCGCGCTCGCCAACGGCGCCTTCGCGCGCGAGCCGGACAAGGCGTTGCAGCTTTCGCGCCAGCGCGCGGAATTGTCGGAAGCGCTGGCAGCGGCGGAGGAGGAGTGGCTGCTGCTCGGCGAGGAGCTGGAGAGCGCCTGAGGCTTCACGCTTCCTGGATACGGCGCTGTCGCGACCGGCGGCTTATTGGCGCGGGACGCAGGCGCCGAGCCGCAGCATGGTGCCGGCCGGGCAGGCATACGCGCCGGTGGGTTGCGAGATCGGCCGGACGGATTCGCAGCAGGCGCCGCGGACGACATAGCCGCTCGGGCAGCCGCCGGACATTTCCATCCGGTCCTTGCCATCTCGCGTCGGGCGGCAAGAGCCTGCCGCCAGCACGTCAGTGGCGACGCCCAAGGCAGCAACGACGACGAGCACGGCAGCGACAGCGAATCTGATCATGGACGATGATTTCCAATGGCCTTCTAGAGGCGTCGGCCGCATTTCTGAGCTTGTCTCAGTTTAGCTTGTCGCGTGGTGGTTGTCGGCACTGCATCTTCGATAGCAGCGCAGCCGCTCTAGCTGGCCGGGTCGTACATGAATTCGCGAAGTTCCTGCGAACAGCGGCAGGCGCGCGCAAGCTTCTCCGCCCATTTCACCGCCTCCTCGCGCGTCGGCACCTCCAGCACCGCGAACCCGCCATTGAGGCGGCTGCCGGGATAGATCTGCCCGGACACCGCCCCATCCGCGGAGACGAGCACGGGGGCGACCTGCTCGTTGATCCCGCCGCCGAAGACATAGACGCCAGCCGCCTTCGCCTCCTCGATCACGGCATGGGAATCGACGGAGGCCGCGGCCAGTTGCTCCTCCGAGAGCACCATCGCCTCGCTCGGAAAGGAGATGAGATACTTCGTCATGCCGCGATGATGCGCTGCGGGTTGGACGAAAACAAGCGGATGGGTCGCCCGATCACCTCGTGGCCGTCGCGACAGTAGACTATGTTGCCGACTCAGATGGCCGGCCGGAGACGGCCGGTCCGTTTCGCCCGGGCAAAGAAAGACAACGCCGCTCATGCAATCGCGAGCAGCTCATGCGCTGATCGGGCTGGCTACGCTGGCAGTGCTCGCTGCGCTGTTCGGGCTCGGCTATTGGTTCAGCAGGGGGCAAGGCGACACCATTGACGTCAGGGTGGTTTTCAATGGGAAGGTCTCGGGCCTTGGCCGGGGCTCCAGCGTGCTTTTCAATGGCCTGCGCGTCGGCGAGGTCAAGGAACTCGATATCGAGCCGAATGACCCGCGCCAGATCTACGCCATCCTGAAGGTCAGCCAGTCGGCCCCGCTGCGGGTCGATACGATCGCCCGCCTCGAAGGCCAGGGTCTCGCCGGCATCGTCGCCGTGCAGCTTCGTGGCGGCAGCGCCGCCGCTGCTCCCTTGGTTGCCGGACCGGGGCAGGCTCTTCCGACGATCATCGCGGAATCCTCGGAGAGCATCTTCGAAAAGGTCGAATCCATCGCGAACGGCATCGATGAAGCTCTCGTCGGCATCGACGCTGCAATCCAGGCCAATGCAGGGCCCGTGACCGAGAAGATCAGATACATTGAGAACCTGTCGGCCACGCTCAACAGCAATTCGTCCGAGGTCGAAAAGCTCATGAAGAACGTCAGCTCGGCGGCCGAATTCATCACTCCGCTTCCGGACAAGCTGAAAAATTTCAGCGACGGCTTCATGGAGCCCCTCCGATCCGTCGACAAGGATCGGATCGCTTCGGTCATCGCTGATACCGATCGCCTTGCCGCGAAGCTGAGTGCCGCCGCTCCCGATATCGGCAAGACCGTGCGGAACGTTGCCTCGATGAGCGAAAAGCTCAACCGGGCCGCCGATCAGGTCGATGGCGTGTTGAAAGGCGCGCAAGCCTTCCTGAGCGGTGCCGGGAGAGAAAACGGACAAACCGTCTTCGAAGACGTTGCCGAGGCCGCGAAATCCCTGCGCACACTCGCCGAAAATCTGGATCGGAGCTCGGCTGCCGTGGCGGCGACGATCATCCAGTTCACGGGAAGCGGGCGGCAAAAGGTCGAAACATTCACCTCGGACGGCAGCCGCTCCCTCTCCGGCTTCGACCGTACGCTGCGCAACGTGAATCGAGACCCGCAAGGACTCATTTTCGGCAGCAAGAACCGCATCCCGCAATATAACGGTTCGCGGTAGAACAGGCGCCTGTCAGGAGAAGCGCGATGTCCGTCACGACGATACTCTGGCAGGTTCCACTGGCTCTGGCCGGATGCTTTGGCGGAGCCTATCTCGGCCAGGAGGTTCTCGGCGGCGGCGCGATGGGCTGGGCGGTCACGGGCGCGATCGTCGCGCTCTGCTGCGCGCCGCTGTTCAGATCGCTGATGGCCCAGCGAGCCCGACGTCCGAGCCGCTAGCGCGCAGAGGCGACGCCCCGTCTCACCCCTGCCCCGGCTTGACGATGCGGGTCAGGCGGTTGTCGGTGAACAGGTAGATCTCGCGGCCGCCCGGCTCGGAATAGAGCACCTGGACCTCGCGCTGGCCCTTGCCGCTTTCGCCTACGAGCACATCGGTCGGGCGCCCGCCCTTCAGCTTGACCAGTTCGCATTCGGTGATGCCCGGCGCGATCTCCTTCGGCAGCGGCCGGGTCGAGGGATCGAGCGAGGCGCCGACGCTGCACTCGCCTTCCGGCGTCAGGACCGGCTCCTGCGTCGAGATGCCGGCGCTGGCCGAGGCGGTCCGGGTCGTGGTGACGCCGCCCTTCGTCTCGGACTGGAAGGCGAAACCGCCCATATCGACCGAGCAGCCGGCAAGGGCCGCGGTGCAGAGCAACAGAACAGGCAGTCTCACGCTTTCTTCTCCCAACGGCCGGCATCGTCCTGCTGCCAGTAACTGGCGGCATGGCCCGAGGCCCTGGCCTTCTTCCAATCCTCGCGGGCGGCAGCAAGCGCCTCGGGATCGTCGCCATCGAATATCAGGACGACGCGCTCGTAGTCCTGCATTGCGTCGGGAATGCGAACCCCGTCGGCGCAGACCCGGACCTCAGCGGCATTCGGATTATGCGCCTGCGTGGTCAGCACGACCGGGTTACCCGGCGCATCGGCCTCCAGAGCCGTGACATGCGGCAGGAAGCTCTCATCCGCATAGGTCCAGAGGTGGTCGTCGAGCACGCTCATGCGCTCCTGGCCGCCGACCTGGACGACGACCTTCTGGCCGCGCGACAGGGCGCGGTCGAGGATCGTCGGCAGGACCTGCTCCAGCGGGCGGGATTGCAGATGGAAGAACAGGATCTCGGCCATCGAAGCCTTATATCCGAACGGGTTATCGGCGCTTCCGCAGAAAACGAATCAGCCTTCGTAATGGTCCGCGACCAGCCGGTCGAGCAGGCGCACGCCCCAGCCCGGCCCCCATGAGCGGTTGATCTCCGAATTCGCGGCGGCCATTCCGGTTCCCGCGATGTCGAGATGCGCCCAGGGCGTGTCGTTGACATGGCGCTGCAGGAACTGCGCCGCGGTGATCGAGCCGCCATAGCGGCCGGCCGAGTTCTTCATGTCGGCGAATTTCGAATCGATCAGCTTGTCGTAGCCCTTGCCGAGCGGCATGCGCCAGACCGTCTCGCCCGTGGCCAGACCCGCCGCCGTCAGGCGGGTGGAAAGCTCGTCGTCATTGCTGAACAGGCCGGCATTCTCCTGGCCGAGCGCCACCATGATCGCGCCGGTCAGCGTCGCCAGATTGATCATGAAACGCGGCGCGAAGCGCTCCTGCGTGTACCAGAGCACATCCGCCAGAACGAGCCGGCCTTCGGCGTCGGTGTTGATGATCTCGATGGTCTGGCCCGAGAGCGAGGTCACGATGTCGCCGGGGCGCTGGGCGTTGCCGTCCGGCATGTTCTCGACGAGGCCGATCACGCCGATGGCGTTGACCTTGGCCTTGCGGCCGGCGAGCGCCTGCATCAGGCCGACGACGCAGGCAGCGCCCGCCATGTCGCCCTTCATGTCCTCCATGCCGGCGCCCGGCTTCAGCGAGATGCCGCCGGTGTCGAACGTCACGCCCTTGCCGACGAAGGCGACGGGCTTGTCGTCCTTCTTCGCGCCGTTCCAGCGCATGATGGCGACGCGGCTTTCCCGGCGCGAGCCCTGGCCGACGCCGAGCAGCGCGCGCATGCCGATCTTCTTCATCGCCTTCTCGTCGAGGATCTCGATCTCGACGCCGAGCTTCTCGAGCTTGGCAGCGCGGTCGGCGAATTCGGCGGGGTAGAGGACGTTCGGCGGCTCGTTGACGAGGTCGCGCGCCTGAAGCACGCCGGCGGCGATGGCGTCGGCGGTCTTCACAGCCTTCTTCAGGGCCGACGGATCGGCCGTGCGCAGCGTGATCGTCAGCGGCTCGGCCTCGTCCTTGTCCCTGCTCTTGGTCTTGTAGCGGTCGAAGGCATAGGCGCGCAGCCTGAGGCCGAGCGCGATATCGGCGGCCTGCTTCGCCTCGATCGTGCCTTCCGGCAGTGCCAGAATAACCTCTGCGCTGCGACCGGCGCCGAGCCGTCCGGCAATGGCACCGCCCAATTTGACGAAATCGAGCTTGGCGCGGTCGTCCTTGGCTCCAACGCCGACGATAATCAGGCGCTCGTAGGAGGCGCCCTCCGGGGACGGCAGCGTCAGCCCGGCCAGCGCCTTGCCCTTGAAGCGCTCGGCGGCGGCGGCCCGCGCCAGCAGCGCCTGGGCGCCCTCGCCGGCCCATTCCTGCGCCGCGCCGGGCACGGCGAGACCATCCGAAACGAGGATCACGAGGTCCTGCCCCTCGACGGTATCCAGGGCTTTGATCTCCAGCTTCAGGCGCTGCGACATGATCCGCTCACAATCTTGCGAAAATGACAGGGGAAGGACATTTGAGGCTGTTAGGGACTATGGGATTGATCTGACGCGGACGATTTTGCGTGAATGCCGGGGAGTTCGAGGACGCAAGCCTTCCGGCTTGCTACGAAGAACGACACGGCAGTCGCGCAAAAGCGCCGCGCCCCTTGGGTGAGGTGAAAACGACGGAGCTGCAGCGTCGCATCGCTTGCCGATACCAGCGGTATCGGCGGCGCAATGCTCCTCCCATCTCCGTCGTTTTGACCTCATCAGATCATTCCCATAGCCCCTAACAGCCTCTAAACGGCAGACGGCAAACGATTCCCGTTTGCGCCCTCGCCGCGCCTATACCATAGGGTGTGTCCGACGAACCACCTCGGAGGGTCCCGGCCCTCCAGCTCCGGAACCGACGTGTGCTTCTGAACCGCCTCGATCGCTACATTCTGAAGATCGCGGCGGTCGCGGCGATCGTGCTGCTGCTCGGCCTGACCGGCGTGATCTGGGTCACGCAGGCGCTGCGCGAGGTCGATCTCATCACCGGCAAGGGCCAGACGGTCCTGATCTTCCTGACCGTGACGCTGCTCTCGCTGCCGGCGCTGATCGCCGGCATCGCGCCGGTCGCGCTGTTCATGTCGACGCTCTACACGCTGAACAAGCTGAACGGCGATTCCGAGCTGATCGTGATGAACGCCGCCGGCGTGGCGCCGCAACGGATCACGCGGCCCTTCATCGTGCTGACGGTCGCGACCTCGCTGATCGTCGCCTGGATGACGATCTCGGTGATGCCGGCGAGCTTCCGCATGCTGCGCGACCTGATCACGCTGATCCGCGCCGATTTCGTCGCCAATGTCGTGAAGGAAGGCCAGTTCGTCTCGCTCGATTCCGGCGTGACCTTCCATTACCGCGAGAAGGCCGGCGATGCGCTGGTCGGCATCTTCATGCAGGATCGCCGCGACCCGTCGCAGCCCTCGATCTACCTCGCCGAGCGCGGCCGCACGGTCGAGGCCGAGGGCCAGAGCTTCCTGATGCTGGAAAAGGGCACGATCCAGCGCGAGGCCAAGAACACCTCGACGACCTCGATCATCTCCTTCGAGCGCTATGCCCTGAACCTGTCGGCGCTGACGGGCGATTCCAGCGGCGGCCCCGGCGAGGGCGACGGCGACAAGGTGATCTACAAGCCGCGCGAGCGCTCGACCTGGGAACTCCTCACGCAGAACACGAACGAGGCCTATTACAAGATCCAGGAAGGCCGCTTCCGGGCCGAACTGCACAACCGGCTGTCGTCCCCGCTCTACCCCTTCGCCTTCATGCTGATCGCCTTCGCGGCCATCGGGGAGGCGCGCACCACCCGCCAGGGGCGTGCGCTGGCGATCCAGTCTGCCATCATGATCGTCGGCGCGACCCGCATTGCCGCCTATGCCGCCTGGACCGCGAGCGTGCGCTCGCCCTTCGCGGCCGCCCTGCTCTATATCCTGCCGATCCTGGCCATCGTCATGGCCATGGGCTTCATCTATTACGGCGCACGGATCAAACCGGTGCTCGCCCGCCTGCTTGCCCCCCTCACAACGCCGCTGGTCAATCTCGCGGCCCGTTTCCGGCGCGCCTGATGCTGCTGCTCACGACCTTCGGCCGCTATCTGACGAAGCGCTTCACGCGCGCCATCGTGGGGGTCTTCAGCACGTTCTTCTTCCTGATCGGGACGCTCGATTTCGTCGAGCTGATGCGCCGCGCCGGCGATTCCCCGATCGCGACGACGCCGCGCATCGTGCAGCTCGCGCTGTTCCGGGCGCCGGCGGTGGCGGAGCAGATCTTCCCGTTCGCCGCGCTGTTCGGCGGCATGTTCGCACTGCTCACGCTGAGCCGGAAGCTCGAGCTCGTCGTCGCCCGCTCCGTCGGCGTCTCGGCCTGGCAGTTCCTGCAGCCGGCCGCCGCAGTCGCAGGCGTGATCGGGCTCGTCTCGATCATGATCTACAATCCCGTCGCGGCCGAACTGAAGCGCAAGGCCACGGCGCTGGAGACCCGTCTGTTCGTCCGCTCGGGCGGCAAGTCCGGTCTTCCCCAGGAAATCTGGCTGAGGCAGCGCAGCGTCGACGGCCAGGCCATCATCCGCGCCGCCGGCGCCCTGCCCGACGAGGACGGGTTGTCGCAGGTCGCCTTCTTCATCTTCAACCCGAACGGCAGCTTCAAGGAGCGAATCGACGCCAGGCAGGCCCTGCTGCGCCCGGGGCACTGGGAACTCGCCGACGCGCGCTCCACCTCCGCCACGGAAGAGCCACAGAGCTATAAGAGCTACGTGCTCGCCACGACGCTGGAGCCGGAACAGATGCGCCAGAGCTTCACCCCACCCGACGCGGTGGGCTTCTGGTCCATGCCGGCCGTGATCGACAGGACACAGCGCGCGGGCCTCGACACGACCCCCTATGAGCTGCGTTATCAATCGCTTATGGCGCGTCCGCTGCTGCTCATCGCGATGGTGCTGGTGGCTGCATCCGTTTCTTTAAGATTTTTCCGGTTTGGTGGCGTGACCAAACTGGTGATAGGTGGCGTCGCGGCCGGGTTCGTGCTCTATGTGGCGACACAACTGTCGGAGGAACTCGGATCGTCGGGAATCGTCAATCCGATCGTCGCGGCGTGGTTGCCTGCAGCATTGGGGGCAATGCTGGGAGCGCTCGCCCTTCTCCATCAGGAAGATGGGTGAAACGTACTGTGCCTATGGTTAATTTCGAGTTTACGCGATGGGTCCAGGAGTGAACCGGCTAGCGCAGTTTGCTGCGGCGACGGCTCTCGCCTCCAGCCTGGCCTATCTGCTGGCCGGGCCGGTCCATGCCCAGAATCGGGCGGCCGGCGCGCAGCCCAAGCCCGCGGCCGCGGCTCCTGCGAAACCGCAGGACCGGATGGTCGTGGATGCGCGCGAGCTCGTCTATGACAACGACAAGAAGACGGTCGCGGCCGTCGGCGATGTCCAGATCCTGTATCAGGGCCGGACGATCGAGGCCGACCGTGTCATCTACGACCAGGGCAACAAGCGGGTCACCGCCGTCGGCAATGCCCGGATCACCGAAGCCAACGGCACGGTCATCACCGGCGACAAGTTCAACCTGACCGACGATTTCCGCGACGGCTTCATCGACTCGCTGCGCGTGGTGAACCCGGACAAGACCCGGTTCTCGGCGCCGCGCGCCGAGCGTACGGACGGCGAGACCTTCGTCTTCGAGAAGGGCATCTACACGGCCTGCGAGCCCTGCAAGGACAACCCGGAGCGGCCGCCGCTCTGGCAGGTCCGCGCCGCGCGGATCATCCACAAGAAGTCCGAGCAGACGATCTATTACGAGGATGCGCGGGTCGAGTTCGCCGGCATCCCGATGGCCTACATCCCCTACATGTCCGGCCCGGATTCGACGGTGAAACGCAAGTCCGGCTTCCTGTCGCCGCGCTTCATCAATACCTCGGCGCTCGGCTACGGCGTCGGCCTGCCCTATTTTCTCAACCTCGCGCCGAATTACGACCTGACGTTCACACCGACCTATTTCAGCCGCCAGGGCTTCCTCGGCCAGACGGAATGGCGACACCGGCTGGTGAACGGGTCCTATACGATCCGGGCCTCAGGCATCTTCCAGCAGGACAAGAACGCCTTCCTGCCGAGCCCGCTCGGCCCGCGCGACAAGGAATTCCGCGGCTCGATCGAGACGAACGGCAAGTTCTTCATCAACCCGCGCTGGACGGTCGGCTGGAATGCCTCGATGTCGACGGATCGCTGGTTCTACAAGAACTACCGCATCCGCAACGAGAGCCTCAGCAACACGACCTATCTGCAGGAAGCGATCTCGACCGCCTATCTGAACGGGCAGAGCGAGAGCGCCTGGTTCGACCTGCGCGGCTATTACTTCCAGCCGCTGAACTACCAGGACTGGCAGAAGCAGCAGCCCGTCGTGCTGCCGGTGCTGGACTACGACAAGCGCGTCCACAAGCCGTCTCTCCTCGGCGGCGAGCTCTCTTTCAACGTCAATCTCACGAGCCTGACGCGCGACACCGCCGCCTTCACGGAGCTGCCGCAGCAGAAGACCTACCTGATCACGACGCCGAGCTATTCGCTCTATGACGGCTGCGCGATCTACGACAAGAACCGCTGCCTCGTGCGTGGCCTCGCCGGCAATGTCTCGCGGGCGACGGCCCAGGTTTCCTGGCGGCGCAACTTCATCGACCCGCTCGGCCAGATGTGGACGCCCTATGCCTCGGTGCGGGCCGATATCTTCTCGATCAACCCGGATACCACGGGCGTGATCAACTCGCGCGTCGCGACGATCGCCGATACCTCGGACGAGGTGTTCGGCCGCGTGATGCCGGCGATCGGCCTGATGTACCGCTATCCCTTCGTCGCCAGGACCGGCTGGGGCACCCATATCATCGAGCCGGTCGCCCAGGTGGTCGCCCGCCCGAACGAGACGAACAGCCTGCGCGTCGCCAACGAAGACGCGCAGAGCCTCGTCTTCGACGCCAACAACCTGTTCGAGTGGAGCGGCAAGTTCTCCGGCTTCGACCGAGTCGAGGGCGGCACGCGCGCGAATGTCGGCGCGCTCTATACCGGCCGCTTCGGCCAGGAGGCCTTTGCCAACCTGTTGCTGGGCCAGTCGTTCCAGCTCGGCGGGCGCAACTCCTTCGCCAGCGGCGACCTGCTCAATACCGGCCTGAATTCCGGCCTCGAGACCCGCAACTCCGACTATGTCGCACGCGCCCAGCTCTCGCCGTTCAAGGGCTTCTTCCTGACCGGCGCGACCCGCCTCAACGCGACGACCTTCGAGGCCCAGCGGATCGACGCCGCGGCGACCTATGCCAACAGCATCATCACCGCCTCGATCGGCTATGGCCGCTACGAGCCCCAGCCGGAACTCGGCATTTCCAGGCGCCGCGAGGGTCTTTCGCTCAACGGCTCGCTGCGCGTAGCCGAGAACTGGCGCCTGCGCGCCGGCGTGCTGTTCGACCTCGACAAGTACAAATACGACCGCGAACGCTACCGGGACGCCTATGCGTCCTATCTCGCGGCTCCGGCGGTCTCGGCCGTGCCGATCTATCCGAATACGGGCCCGTTCCAGACGGCCTCGACCTCGTTCGGCATCAACTACACCGACGAATGCACGGTCTTCGACATCAGCTATTCGCAGAGCTATGCCGATCGCCAGGCGGGCTCGACCAAGGATACGCGCACGGTCATGTTCCGCCTCGAGCTGCGCACGCTGGGCGAGATCAGCTACTCGCAGAACCTCAGCTCGAACTCGTCGAGCGACGGCGTCGGCTCGAACTAGTCCAGCGCCGGCCCGGAACGACGGGCCGGTTCTCCCTTCAGGTCGCGGAGTTCGTCTTGCCGGCAACGCCGCTCGCATTGACACAGGGCGATCCGGCCGGGATCGGGCCGGAGCTGACGCTGCGTGCCTGGCTGGAACGTCGCGAACGCGCGCTGCCCCCCTTCGCCTGCATAGCCGACCCAGACCACCTCGCCGCCGTCGCCGGCCGGCTCGGCTGGAGCGTGCCGCTGCGCCTTTGCGGCTGGCGCGATGCCGGAACTGCCTTCGCCGAAGCGCTGCCTGTGATCCCGCTCGCCTCCGGGTCGGGCATGGCCATGCCGGGCAAGCCCGATCCGGCGACGGCGGCGGGCACGATCGCCTCGATCGACCGTGCGGCCGCGGCCGTCCGCGCCGGCGAGGCCGCCGCCGTGGTGACCAACCCGATCGCCAAATCCGTGCTCTACAGCGCCGGCTTCAAGCATCCCGGCCATACCGAGTACCTGGCGCATCTGGCGGCCGAGGGCGGAGCCGAGCCGCGGCCGGTGATGATGCTCTGGTGCGAGGAACTCGCCGTCGTTCCGGTCACGATCCACGAACCGCTGCGCCGCGTGCCCGACCTGCTGACCACGACACTCATCGTCGAGACCGGCCGGATCGTCGCGGCGGAATTGCGCAGCCGCTTCGGCATCGCCGCGCCGCGGCTGGCGCTCAGCGGGCTCAATCCCCATGCCGGCGAGAGCGGCACGATGGGCCATGAGGACGGGGCCATCGTCGCGCCCGCCATCGCGCAATTGCAGGCCGAGGGCATCGACGCGCGCGGCCCCTATCCCGCCGACACGATGTTCCACGCCCGGGCGCGTGCCGGCTACGACGCAGCGTTGGCGATGTATCACGACCAGGCGCTGATCCCGATCAAGACGATCGCCTTCGACGACGGCGTCAACGTCACGCTGGGCCTGCCCTTCATCCGGACCTCGCCGGACCACGGCACCGCGTTCGACATCGCCGGGCGGGGCATCGCACGGCCGGACAGCCTCTGCGCTGCGCTGAAGCTCGCCGCCCGGATGGCCGAGCGCACCGCGACGGACATCGTTTCATGAGCCAGATCGACGACCTGCCGCCGCTGCGCGAAGTGGTGGAGCGCCATGGGCTGATGGCGCAGAAGGCGCTCGGCCAGAACTTCCTGTTCGACCTCAACCTGACGAGCCGGATCGCGCGCTCGGCCGGGCCGCTGGAAGGCCAGACGGTGGTCGAGATCGGCCCCGGCCCCGGCGGGCTGACGCGGGCGCTGCTGGCCAACGGCGCCGGCCGCGTCATCGCGATCGAGCGGGACCGGCGCTGCCTGCCGGCGCTGGCCGAGATCGCGGCGCATTATCCGGGCCGGCTGGAGGTCGTCGACGGCGATGCGCTGGCGGTCGACCTGACACCGTATCTCGCGGGCGAGCGGGCACGGATCGTCGCCAACCTGCCCTATAATATCGGCACTCCGCTGCTGGTCGGCTGGCTCAGCCTGGAGCCCTGGCCTTCCTGGTGGGATTCGCTGACGCTGATGTTCCAGCGCGAGGTCGCCGAGCGCATCGTCGCGACGCCGGACGAGCGGGCCGATTACGGCCGGCTCGCCGTGCTCTCGAACTGGCGCTGCGAGACCAGGATCCTGTTCGATGTGCCGCGCAGCGCCTTCGTGCCGCCGCCGAAGATCACCTCGTCGATCGTCCAGCTCATCCCGCGCGCAGAGCCGCAGCCCTGCGACCGGCGCCTGCTGGAGCGCGTGACGCTCGCCGCCTTCGGCCAGCGTCGCAAGATGCTGCGGCAGAGCCTGAAGGCCGTGCTGCCGGACCCCACGCCGCTCATCGCGGCGGCCGGCCTTGTCGAGACGGCACGGGCCGAGGAGATCCCGGTCTCGGGCTTCGTCAGGCTGGCGAACGCGCTCGCCGCTCAGGCCTGAACGGGCTCGGCCAACAGAGCATCGACGAAATCGGCCATGCCGATCGCGCGGCTGCGCTTCAGCCGCTCCGCCGCCAGGATGGAACGCACGGCCTCATAAGCCTTCTCGAGGTCGTCATTGACGATGACATAGTCGTAGACGGCCCAGCGCGCGATCTCGTCACGCGCATTGGCCAGCCGCTTCGCGATCACATCCGGAGCGTCCTCGGCCCGACGCACGAGGCGGGAGCGCAGTTCCGCCATCGAGGGCGGCAGGATGAAGATCGAGACCACGTCCTCGCGGGCCTTCTCCATGATTTGCTGGGTGCCTTGCCAGTCGATATCGAACAGCACGTCCCGGCCGGCCTTGAGCGAGGCTTCCACGGGCTTGCGCGGCGTGCCGTAACCGTTGCCATGCACTTCGGCCCATTCGAGCAACTCGTCTCGCTGCCGCATCTCGTCGAAGCTCTCGCGATCGATGAAATGGTAATGCACGCCGGGAATCTCGGATGGGCGCTTCGGACGCGTCGTCACCGAGATCGACAGGTCGAGATTCGTCTCGTTGGGGGATTTCGACAGCGTGCGCGTCAGCGTCGACTTGCCCGCCCCCGACGGCGACGACATGATCATGATCAGGCCGCGGCGGGCCGGGCGAAGGGTCTCGGCAGCCATCCGGCTCACTCCACGTTCTGAACCTGCTCGCGCATCTGGTCGACGACCGTGCGCAGCTCCAGCCCGATACGAGACAGGCCGGGGTCGTTGGCCTTGGCGCAGAGCGTCGAGGCCTCGCGGCCGAACTCCTGCGAGAGGAAGTCGAGCTTGCGGCCAATCGGGCCCCCCTTGGCGAGAAGCTCGCGCAGAGCCGCGACATGGGCCTGCAAGCGATCGATCTCCTCGCGGATATCGGCGCGAACTGCAATCAACGCCGCCTCCTGATGGAGGCGCTGGGGATCGAAGCCGTTATTCGCCCCCAGCAACGCCTCGACCTGCGCCGCGATCCGGGCACGGATCGCCTCGCTGCTGCGGGCGGGGTGGCGTTCGGCTTCTCCGGCCAGACGGGCGATGGTTTCGAGATGGCCGAGGACGATGGCTTCGAGCGCACGGCCCTCGGCAGCCCGTGCTTCCTTCAAGGAAGCCGTGACGGCTTCCAGCCCGGCAAGCGCCGGCGCCTCGACCGCGCCCAGCGCATCCTGCGCCTCGTCGGCGTATTCGACGACGCCACGGATGCCGAGCAACCCGTCATAGGATGGCGGATTGATGCCGGCGGCCGGCGGCAGCCGCTCGACCGCCTCGAGCAAAGCGGCGAGGACGGCCTCGTTGACGCGCGGGCGCGGCGGGCCGGCATCGCTGGTGACCGCGAGATTGACGTGAAGCGTTCCGCGCGAGAAGGCCGCGCCGAGTTGCTTGCGGGCTGCCTCGGCGACAACCTCGAAGCCGGGCGGGACACGGACGCGCAGGTCGAGCCCGCGCCCGTTGACGCTGCGGATCTCCCAAGCCCAACCATGGACCCCGGCCGTCCCGGCCGCACGGGCAAAGCCCGTCATGCTTTCGATGGCCATTGCCCTGCCGCCTTCGTTGGAGATCGGGCGGGACCGTAGTGGCGCGCATCCGCTACAGCAAGCGGCCAGCTGCCGGAAAATGGGGATTGAGTGCCTTCCGGACCGCAGGTTAGGGCCTGAGCTGCGGCACCTGCTTCGGCGAGTTCAGGTCGAAGGTCTTGTTCAGCAGCGGGTCGCGCGCTGTTCCCTCGGAGGCATCGAAGGCGCGGGCACGCGTCCCCGCCACGGCGCCGGCCGGCTGAGCGACAGGCATACCGACGGAGCCGGCATTGTCGGCGGCCGGCTGCGTCGTGGCGGGCGCCTCGGTGCGGTTGTCGGGGCCGGCCGGCGGCTCGACCTTGTCGACGGAATCGGCCGGCGGCTTGCCGCCCTGCTGCTGCGTGCGCGTCGTCTCGATCTGGCGCCAGCGCCCGACATTGCGGTTGTGCTGATCCAGCGTCTCGGCGAAGGCGTGGCCGCCGCTGCCGTCGGCGACGAAATAGAGGTCCTTGGTCCGCGAATGGTTGACCACCGCCTCCATGGCGGCGCGGCCGGGATTGGCGATCGGGCCCGGCGGCAGGCCGTTGATGACATAGGTATTGTAGGGAGTCGCCTGCGTGATCTCGCTGCGCTGGATCGGCCGGCCGAGCGTGCCCTTGCCGCCGACGAGGCCGTAGACGATCGTCGGGTCCGACTGCAGCCGCATCTTCTGGTTGAGCCGGTTGATGAAGACGCCGGCGACACGCGGACGCTCGTCGGCACGCCCGGTCTCCTTCTCGACGATGGAGGCGAGAATGACGAGTTCCTCAGGCGACTTGATCGGGAGGTCGGCGGGCTTGCGCGCCCAGATGTTCCTCAGGACGGCGCTCTGGCTGCGCGCCATCTGATCGAGGATTCCCTTCCGGGAAAAGCCGCGCGGAAAGCGATAGGTGTCGGGCAGGATCGACCCTTCCTTCGGCACCTGCGCGATATCGCCGGTCAGCAGCTCGTTGTTGCGCAGACGCTCGACGACCTGTTCGCTCGTCAGGCCTTCCGGGATGGTGATCGAATGCTCGACCACCTTGCCGCTGGAGATGATGCCGAGAATTTCCTGCGGGCTGACGCGGGCCTTGAACAGATATTCGCCGGCCTGGAGCTTGTGCCAGTCGCCGCCCATGATCGCCGCGACGCGGAAGCTCAGCGGATGCTCTATCAGGCCCTCGCGCTGCAAGAGCTCGGCGATCTCGGTGAGTCCGCTTTCCTTCGGAATGATCAGGGTGCGGTCGCTGGCCAGCGGCCCGGGCGCCTTGCTCTGGTTCGAGACGACGGCGATGCCGGCCCCGACCACGCCGGCCCCGACGAGCGCGATGGTGAACAGCCCGCTCAGCATCGACAGGAAGGGGCTGCGCCGGCGGCGGCGGACCTTCGGCGGCGGCGCGGGCGGCGCTACGGGCTTGAGGGCCTCGCTCGGACTCTTCGGGGCGACGCGGGGCGTATCATTCACGATCAAGACGCTCGCAGCACGGGGTAGATGATCTCGGCACGGCGCAACCTGGACCGCGCCTGCCGGAGTGGGCAAACGGCCACACCAAAGCCGGGCGACCGCATTAGAGCCGGTTTCCTTGCGGCTGTGAACGTGGAATCACGCATTCGGCAGCCGCTGGCGCAAACTCTACCCAAGATTATGGCGAAACGGCGCTAGGCAACGGCCGATCACGATTCGGGATGATAGCGCCGCATCACCAGCGAGGCATTCGTCCCGCCGAAGCCGAAGGAGTTCGACAGGGCGTAATCGATCTCGCGCTTGCGGGCGACATGCGGCACCAGATCGATCTCGGTCTCGACGGAAGGGTTGTCGAGATTGATCGTCGGCGGCGCTATCTGGTCGCGGATCGCGAGCACGGTGAAGATCGCCTCGATCGCACCGGCGGCGCCGAGCAGGTGGCCGGTCGCCGATTTGGTCGAGGACATGGACGGGCGCTTCGAGGCATTGGCCAGCAGGCGCTCAACGGCGCGCAACTCGATCTCGTCACCGAGCGGTGTCGAGGTGCCGTGGGCATTGATGTAGTCGAGATCTGAGGCCGTGATGCCGGCGCGATCGAGCGCCGCCTGCATACAGCGATAGGCGCCGTCGCCATCCTCGGAAGGCGAGGTGATGTGATAGGCGTCGCCCGACATGCCGTAGCCGACGACCTCGGCATAGATGCGGGCGCCGCGGGCCAGCGCGTGCTCGAGATCCTCGAGCACGACGACGCCGGCGCCCTCGCCCATCACGAAGCCATCGCGGTCCTTGTCGTACGGGCGCGAGGCCTTCTCGGGCGTGTCGTTGAAATTCGTCGAGAGCGCGCGGCAGGCGCAGAAGCCGGCAATGCCGATGCGGTTGATCGCCGATTCGGCGCCGCCAGCCAGCATAACCTCGGCATCGCCGAGCGCGATCATCCGGGCGGCATCGCCGACGGCATGCGCGCCGGTCGAGCAAGCCGTCACGACGGCATGGTTCGGGCCTTTCAGCCCGTGCTCGATCGAGACATAGCCCGCCGCCAGATTGCTCAGGCGGCCGGGGATGAAGAAGGGCGAGAGGCGGCGCGGGCCGCGCTCCTTGAGCAGGAGCGAGGCATCGTAGATGCCGCCGAGGCCGCCGATGCCGGAGCCGATGGCGACGCCGGTGCGGATCTGGTCCTCGTAGCTTTCCGGCTTCCAGCCGGCATCCTGCAACGCCTGGGTGGCGGCAGCCATGGCGAAGACGATGAAATCGTCGACCTTGCGCTGCTCCTTCGGCTCCATCCAGTCGTCGGGATTGAAGGTCCCGTCGCTGCCGTCACCCCGCGGGATGTTGCAGGCGATCCGCGCCGGCAGGTCGCTGGCATCGAAACTGGTGATGGGACCGGCACCGCTGGCGCCGGCCAGAAGCCGCGACCAGGTCGGCTCGACGCCGCATGCAAGCGGCGTCACCATGCCAAGCCCGGTCACGACGACACGCCGCATCGGATAACTGCGAGAAGCCATGGCTCTTTCTGCGTCGACCGACCGAAAGGCCGATCAGGCGCTCTTCGCGGAGAGGAACTTGACGGCGTCGCCGACGGTCACGATCGTCTCGGCCGCATCGTCCGGAATCTCGACGCCGAACTCTTCCTCGAAGGCCATCACGAGCTCGACGGTGTCGAGGCTGTCCGCGCCCAGGTCCTCGATGAAGTTGGCGCCGTCGACGACCTTGTCGGCCTCGACGCCGAGGTGCTCGACCACGATCTTCTTCACGCGCTCGGCAACATCGCTCATGGGTCTTTTCCTTAGACTTAGAAACTGAAAACGCATCGCAGGGATACGACGCGGTGGAGGGATCTCATTCCGAGCCGCCGCGCCACCTTGACGATGTCCGCGATCCGGAAAGCTCGAAGCCTGCACAAACGCAACAACCGAGGTTTCGTCAAGTCCCCTCGGATCGCCCGGCTGTAGCGCGACGGCGCTAGTTAACACACCCTTTACAGGCTGGCGAGTGCGCCACAGACTTATCAAACCCGATCGAGATTGCGCGCTAACGCACCTAGATCATTGCCATTCCGCCGTTGACGTGCAGGGTCTGGCCGGTCACGTAGCCGGCTTCCGTGCTGGCGAGAAAGGCGACCGCCGCCGCCACATCCGCGCCCTCGCCGAGACGGCCCATCGGCACGCCGGAGAGGATGCCCTCGCGCTGCTTGTCGTTGAGGGCTTGCGTCATCGGCGACTCGATGAAGCCCGGCGCGACCACGTTGACGGTGATGTTGCGGGTCGCGACCTCGGCGGCCAGCGCCTTGGACATGCCGATCAGACCAGCTTTCGCGGCGGCATAATTACCCTGGCCGGGATTGCCGGTGGTGCCGACGACCGAGCCGATCGCGACGATTCGGCCGTAGCGGCGACGCATCATCGATTTCACGGCGGCGCGCGAGAGACGGAAGGCCGCGGTCAGGTTGACCGCGAGGACGCTGTCCCAGTCCTCGTCCTTGAGGCGCATGAACAAGTTGTCGCGGGTGATGCCGGCATTGTTGACGAGGATGTCGAGCCCGCCGAGCTTCTCCTCGGCGGTCGGCACAAGCGCTTCGACCGAATCCTTGTCGGAGAGGTTGCAGGGCGCGATCACGACGCGCTCGCCGAGCTCGGCCGCCAGGGCCTCGAGCGCTTCCGCGCGCGTGCCAGAGATCGCGACGCTGGCGCCTTGCGCATGCAGCGTCCGGGCGATGGCTCCGCCGAGACCGCCGGTCGCGCCGGTGACCAGGGCCTTGCGGCCGGTCAGATCAAACATGTTCGCTCCCCTTGTTCGGCATTCTGCCGCCGGAGCCCGTCCTGGGCTCTGATGCGACGACCTTAACCCTGGCGGGCCTTCCAGGCTGCGATATCGTCGGCCGTGCCGATCGAGACCGGCGCCGCGCCCGCGACGATACGCTTGACGAGACCGGCCAGCACCTTGCCGCTGCCGGCCTCGACGAAATCGGTGACGCCCGCAGCGGCCATCGCCTGCACGCATTCGCGCCAGCGCACCGTGCCGGTGACCTGTGCGACGAGCGAGGCGCGGATCGCGCCCGGATCGCTCAGCGGGGCCGCGCCAACATTGGCGACGACCGGCACGACAGGCGACTGCATCGCGACCTTGGCGAGGGCATCGCGCATCGCATCGGCGGCAGGCTGCATCAGGGCGCAATGGAAGGGAGCGGAGACCGGCAGAAGCATGGCGCGCTTCACACCGCGCTCGCCGGCCAGCGCGATGGCGCGGTCGATCGCGGCCCTGGCGCCGGAGAGCACGACCTGACCGCCGCCATTGTCGTTGGCGGCCTCGCAGACCTCGCCCTGGGCTGCAGCCGTGGCGATCTCGCGGGCGAGATCGAGCTCCGCACCAAGCAGAGCCGCCATCGCGCCCAAGCCCGCCGGCACGGCCTTCTGCATGGCGTCGCCGCGGATGCGCAGCAGGCGGGCGGCATCGCTGATCGAGAAGGTCCCGGCAGCGGCGAGCGCCGAATACTCGCCGAGCGAATGGCCGGCGACGAAGGCGGCGTCGCGCTTCAGGTCGAGCCCAGCTTCGCTTTCGAGCACGCGCACGACCGCGAGACTGACCGCCATCAGGGCCGGCTGGGCATTGGCCGTCAGGGTCAGTTCCTCGGAAGGACCTTCCCACATCACGCCCGAGAGCTTCTGCGACAGGGCCGCGTCGACTTCGTCGAAGACCGCCTTCGCGACAGGGAAGTTGTCGGCCAGGGTCTTGCCCATGCCGACCGCCTGAGAGCCCTGGCCCGGAAAGATGAACGCTGTGGTCATGCTGTGAACGTCCCGGTCTTCTACATTCGTCATTTGTCTTATATGACGCGGCTGTCACATCGCTTCCGCCGCCAAGTCAAGCGCGGCGCCCGAATTTTCCGCTTCCGAAGCGGCATTTTCCGGCAGATTCCGATTGCCATGGCGCGCTGGACACTGTAACGACCGCCTCCTGCTTGTTCGGCCGGAGGCTGAACGGATGGCGCATGTCCGCAAGGATCGGCGCAGGCTCGTTTCCCGAACCGTCATCCCGTGTCTCCGCCTTCGATGAAATCCTGTCGGGCCTTATCCAGGGCTCGGAGGGCTCCGCGCCGGGCGAAGCAGGGTGAAACAAGGAAGGCCACATATGGCATTGTACGAGCATGTGCTGCTCGCGCGGCAGGATGTCAGCGCGCAGCAGGTCGAAGCCCTCGTCGAGCAGTTCAAGGGCGTCATCGAAGCGAATGGCGGCGCCATCCGCAAGGTCGAGTACTGGGGCGTCAAGTCCCTCGGCTACCGCATCAAGAAGAACCGCAAGGCTCACTACACGCTGCTGAACATCGAGGCTCCCTCCGCCGCCGTGCTGGAGATGGAGCGCCAGATGCGCATCAACGAGGACATTCTGCGCTTCATGACCGTCAAGGTCGAGGAGCTCGAGGAAGGTCCGTCGGCCATGCTGCAGAAGCGTGACCGCGAGGACCGTCCGGAGCGTGGCGGCGACCGTTTCGAGCGCGGCCCGCGCCGTGACCGTCCGCGTCGTGACGACGAAGCGACCGAAACCGCCGAAGCGGAGGCCTGAGAATGTCGACTGCATCCGCTGGCGCCCGTCGCCCCTTCTTCCGCCGCCGCAAGTCCTGCCCGTTCTCGGGCGAAGGCGCCCCGAAGATCGACTACAAGGACGTGCGTCTGCTCTCGCGCTACATCTCCGAGCGCGGCAAGATCGTTCCGTCCCGCATCACGGCGGTCTCCGCCAAGAAGCAGCGCGAGCTCGCCCAGGCGATCAAGCGCGCCCGCTTCCTCGGCCTGCTGCCCTACGTCATCCGCTGATCCGTCCGTTCGGATCCGGCAGACGCTAAATTCCGGAGGCGCTTTCCGCGCCTCCGGTTCTCGCTTTCAAGATCAACCAGTCGCCCGGCGGTGAAACTCCACCGGGTTCGTTGAGGCCGAGAGGCCTCTCACCCTGCCACACCGGATGGTGTGTGAGCAGCGGGACAGCAGGACGGACCAATGATTCCGATTGTCGGCATCGGCGCGGGCCTTGTTTCGGCCCTGCTCTTCTCAGTGGTGATCACCGGATCGCCGCTTGCCGCCTTGCTGTATTCGGCCGCTCCTCTCCCGATCTTCATCGCATCTTTGGGCTGGAACCACCGCTCCGGGCTGTTCGCCACGGCATCGGGTGCGCTCGCCGTCGCGATTGCTCTCGCTCCGACCGGCGGCATCGCCTTTGCCCTGATCATCGGCCTGCCGGCCTGGTGGATCGCCTATCTCGCCCTGCTCGCCCGCGGCGATGCCGAGGGCCGGGTCGAGTGGTATCCGCTCGGGAACCTGCTGCTCTGGATCGCCGCAACCGCTGCGCTCGCCACCGTCGGCAGCGCACTGGTGATGACTACCGATTACGACACCTATCAATCGGTTATCGCGCGCATGATCGAAAACCTGCTGAACGAGATGGTGCGCGGCAAGCTGATCGCCCTGCCCGGCGACGTCCAGGTCAAGGAACTCGCGCAGAGCCTGGCGCCGGCCGTGCCGCTCGGCATCGGCGCCTCCTTCGTCACCACCATCACCGCCAATCTCTGGCTCGCGGCCCGCACCGTGAAGATGTCCGACCGCCTGCCGCGGCCCTGGCCCTTCATCCCGTCGACGACGCTGCCGCGGCAGGCGCTGCTGCTCATGATCGCCGCCGCTTTCGTCGCGACGATCGGTGGCTTCGTCGGCGTCGCCGCCATGGCCTTCCTCGGCGCGCTGCTCGCCGCTTTCATGTTCAGCGGGCTCGCCACGCTGCACGATATCTCGCGCGGCAAGTCCTGGCGGATGCCGATGCTGATCTCGATCTATGTCGCCCTCGTCGTGATGCAGGCCGTGCTGACGCCGCTGCTCGCGATCGCCGGCGTCATCGACACGCTGCTCGGTTTGCGCAAGCACGCCGCGCTGCCGCCTCCGCCTAACCGTTCCTGACAACCTCGTCTCAAGACAGAACAAGGAGAAGACCCATGGAAGTGATCCTGCTCGAGCGCGTCGCCAAGCTTGGCCAGATGGGCGACATCGTGAAGGTCCGCGACGGCTTCGGCCGCAACTACCTGCTCGCCCGCGGCAAGGCGCTGCGCGCCACCGAGGACAACAAGAAGCGCTTCGAGAGCCAGAAGCTCGAGCTCGAGACCCGCAACCTCGAGCTGAAGTCCGAGGCCGATGCCGTCGCCGAGCGCCTGAACGGCCAGAGCGTCACCATCCTGCGCCAGTCGGGCGAGTCCGGCGTGCTCTATGGTTCGGTCTCGACCCGCGACATCGCCGAGGCCCTGACCAAGGACGGCTTCAATGTCTCGCGCGGCCAGGTGACGCTGAACACCCCGATCAAGACGCTCGGCCTGCACACGGTCCCGGTCGTGCTGCACCCGGAAGTCGCGGTCTCGATCACCGTCAACGTCGCCCGTTCGGCTGAAGAGGCCGAGCGCCAGGCCGCCGGCGAGAACGTCACGGCCCGCGAGGAGTTCGATCTCGACGATCTCGGCCTCGAGGTCGGTGCGGCGCTGGCCGAGGCCGGCGACGCCGAGCTCTGAGCCGAAACGCTCTCAAATCGAGTCAAGGGCGCCGTGGCAACACGGCGCCTTTTTCATTGCGGGGGCTGTGCAAAGGGGTGGATGGAACCGGAACCTGCTGGCACCGATTGTCAGAATGTTAAGTTAGCTTTCTGCCCGACTCAGCCATGCCGAGCTGCAAGGTTCCGCGGCTGATTGTCGGCTTGAATTCATCCAGCATTGATTTATCGGGACGGCCATGGCCACCGCTACTGCACTCGTTGCCCGCCTCGACAATCGCGAGGCCGAATTCCGCGTCCAGCCTCACAATATCGAGGCTGAGCAGGCGCTGCTGGGCGCGATCCTGGTCAATAACGACGCGTTCTACCGCGTCTCCGACTTCCTGCAGCCCGAGCATTTCTTCGAGCCGGTCCACCAGCGCGTCTACGAGCTGGTGTCGAGCATGATCCGCGCCGGCAAGATCGCGACGCCGATCACGCTGAAGACCTTCGTCAACGATATCGATCTCGGCGAGATCACGCCGAGCCAGTACCTCGCGCGTCTCGCCGCCGAGGCGACGACCGTCATCAACGCCGCCGATTACGGCCGGACGATCTACGACCTCGCCGTGCGCCGGCAGTTGATCGGCGTCGGCGAAGACCTGGTCAATATCGCCTATGACGCGCCGGTCGAGATGGCGCCGCGCGAGCAGATCGAGGATGCCGAGCGCCGGCTCTACGAACTCGCCGAAAAGGGCCGCTACGAGGGCGGCTTCCAGAAATTCGACGGGGCGCTGCGCCTCGCCATCGACATGGCGGCGAGCGCCTACCAGCGCGCCGGCGGTCTCTCCGGCATCTCGACCGGCCTGCGCGATGTCGACCAACGCATGGGCGGCCTGCAGCGCTCCGACCTGCTCGTACTCGCCGGGCGCCCCGCCATGGGCAAGACCTCGCTCGCCACCAACATCGCCTTCAACATCGCCAAGGCCTGGCGCGGCGAGCGGCAGGAGGATGGCTCGATCAAGTCGGTCGACGGCGGCATCGTCGGCTTCTTCTCGCTCGAAATGTCGGCCGACCAGCTCGCGACCCGTATCGTCGCCGAGCAGTCGAGCATCTCCTCCTACAAGATCAGGCAGGGCCGCATCACCGAGGGCGATTTCGCCCGGCTGACCGATGTCGCCGCCCAGATCGAGAAATTGCCGCTCTATATCGACCAGACCGGCGGCATCTCGATCGCGCAGTTGATGGCGCGCGCCCGGCGCCTGAAGCGCCAGAAGGGGCTCGACGTCCTGTTCATCGACTACCTGCAGCTCCTCTCCGGCTCGTCCAAGAACAGCCAGAACCGCGTGCAGGAGCTGACCGAGATCACGACCAGCCTGAAGGCGCTGGCCAAGGAGCTCAACGTTCCCATCATCGCGCTCTCGCAGCTCTCGCGTCAGGTCGAGAATCGCGACGACAAGCGCCCGCAACTCTCCGACCTGCGCGAATCCGGCTCGATCGAGCAGGACGCCGACGTGGTGATGTTCGTCTACCGCGAGGAATACTACCTCAAGGGCAAGGAGCCGCGGCCGGGCACCGAAGAGCACAACAAGTGGCAGATCGAGATGGAGGCGATGCACGGCGTCGCCGAGCTGATCATCGGCAAGCAGCGCCACGGCCCGACCGGCGCGGTGGCCTTGCAGTTCGACGCGGATGTGACACGCTTCTCCGACCGCGCCGACGAGTTGCGCCTTCCGGACCGTGAATGATGCCTGCCGACCTGACTGATTCCACCGCGTTCGGCGCGACGCTCACCATCGATCTCGACGCGCTGGTCTCGAACTGGCGCCTTCTCGGCAAGCGCGCCGGCACCGAGGCCGGCGCCGTGGTCAAGGCGGACGCCTATGGCATCGGCATCGAGCCGGCCGTGACAGCGCTGGCCAAGGCCGGCTGCAAGAGCTTTTTCGTCGCGCATGTCTCGGAAGCGATCCGGGCCCGCAAGGTCGCGCCGGACGCGACGATCTACGTGCTGAACGGGCTCCTGCCCGGCACCGCCGAGACCTTCGCCGCCCATGGTCTGTCGCCGGTGCTGGGCTCGCATGAGGAATTGCTGGAATGGGCCTCGTTCCGCCAGACCGGCGCGCAGGTCCGGCCGGCGGCTTTGCATGTCGACACGGCGATGAACCGGCTCGGCCTCTGGCCGGGCGAGGGGCTCAACCTCGCCCGCGAGCGCTCGGGCGTGATCGCAGCGGCGGGGATCGGGCTGTTGATGAGCCATTTCGCCTCCTCCGAGGACGAGGCCGACCCGGCCAATGCCCGCCAGATCGCCGCCTTCGCGGAGATCGCGGCGGCCCTGCCCGGTGTGCCGGCCTCGCTCAAGAATTCGTCGGGCCATTTCCTGAAGGACTGCCCGTCCTACCAGCTCACGCGGCCGGGCTACGCGCTCTATGGCGGCAATCCGACGCCGGGGCAGCCGAACCCGATGAAGCCGGTCGTGGGACTGGAAGCCACGATCATCCAGACCCGCGAGGTCGAGGATGGCACGCAGGTCGGCTATAACGGGCGCTGGACCGCCAAGGGCAAGCGCAAGCTCGCGACGATCTGCCTCGGCTATGCCGACGGCTATCCGCGCAATGGAAGCTGGACCGATAGCTCCACCGGCGGATCGGTGCTGATCGACGGCGTCTCCTGCCCCTTCGTCGGTTCGGTCTCGATGGACCTGATCATCATCGACGTGACCGATGCGCCGGCTGACGCGGCCAGGCGCGGCGCGAGCGTGACGCTGATCGGCGGCCCGCTTGATCTCGAAACGGTAGGCGGCGGCGCCAAGACGATCGGCTACGAGATCCTGACCAGCCTCGGCCGCCGCTACCACCGACGGTATGTGGGGCTGTAGAGAGTGGCTCATTCCCTTGTCATTCCGGGGCTTCGCGCCAGCGGAGAGCCCGGAATCCACGACCGGGCGAGCGGTTGCCACCGCGCTCGGCAAAGGTCACGCCAGATCGTGGATTCCGGGTTCACGGCTGCGCCGTGCCCCGGAATGACAATTTAGCGATGGCCAAGCGCGGACCGACCTATCACTGCCAGGCCTGCGGGGCGGTCTATCACCGCTGGCAGGGCAAGTGCGACGCCTGCGGGACGTGGTCCTCGCTGGTCGAGGACGCGCAAGCAGCGCCCGTTCCGGGTGGTGGCCGGCCCTCCTCCGGCGGGCGGGCGCGCGGGCGCGTCTTCGCGTTGGAGACGCTGAAAGGCGAGACGCAGGACGCACCGCGCATCGCCTCCGGCATCGGCGAGCTCGACCGCGTCACCGGCGGCGGCTTCGTGCCGGGCTCGGTGCTGCTGATCGGCGGCGACCCCGGCATCGGCAAGTCGACGCTCTTGATGCAGGCCTGCGCGGCGCTGGCACTGGGCGGTCGCCGCGTCGTCTATGTCTCGGGCGAAGAATCGACCGGACAGGTCAGGCTGCGGGCCGAGCGGATGGGACTGGCCGAGGCGCCGGTCGATCTCGCAGCCGAGACCAATGTCGAGGATATCGTCGCGACGCTGGGTCAGGGCGAGCGCCCTGCCCTCGTGGTGATCGATTCGATCCAGACGATGTGGTCGGGCGAGGTCGAGAGCGCGCCGGGCACGGTGACGCAGGTGCGCGGCTCGGCCCAGGCGCTGATCCGCTATGCCAAGACATCAGGCGTCTGCCTGATCCTCGTCGGCCACGTTACCAAGGACGGGCAGATCGCCGGCCCCCGTGTGGTCGAGCACATGGTCGATGCCGTGCTGTCCTTCGAGGGCGAAGGGGCGCATTCCTTCCGCATCCTGCGCGGCCAGAAGAACCGCTTCGGCGCAACCGACGAGATCGGCGTCTTCGAGATGACCGGCAAGGGCCTGTCGGAGGTCACCAACCCGTCGGCGCTCTTCCTGGCGGGCCGCGACCAGCCGGCGCCGGGCGCAGCCGTCTTCGCCGGCATGGAGGGCACGCGGCCGGTGCTGGTCGAAATCCAGGCGCTGGTCGCCCCGACCGCGCTCGGCACCCCGCGGCGCGCCGTCGTCGGCTGGGAGAACAGCCGGCTCGCCATGGTGCTGGCCGTGCTGGAGACGCATGGCGGCCTGCGGCTGGGCCAGCACGACGTCTATCTCAATGTCGCAGGCGGCCTGCGGGTCAACGAACCGGCCGCCGATGTCGCGGTCGCCGCGGCGCTGGTTTCCTCGCTCAGCGGGGCCACCCTGCCGCAGGAAGCGGTCTATTTCGGCGAGATCGCATTGTCTGGCGCGATTCGCCCCGTCGCCGTCGCTGCGGCGCGGCTCAGGGAAGCGGCCAAGCTCGGCTTCGAGGCCGCGCTGATGCCGGCCGGCGGCGCCGATCACGGAGACGGCAACGGGCTGAACCTGCGGCGTTTCGGCCATGTCACGGAACTCGTTGCGGATATCGCCGCACGTGCTCCTCGCAGAGATGTGAAATGACTTCGCCGAAAGGGTGACGGAAAGCCCCGGAACGCGTATAGCAAAGCCGAAACGGCCGCCCTGCTCCGGCCGGTCGGCACCTGACCACAGCAAAGCGGCCCTCCCAATGCCTGTCACCATTCTCGATCTCGTCGTCATCGGCGTGGTTCTGATCTCGGCTTTGCTCGCGGCCGTGCGCGGCTTCACGCGCGAAGTGCTCGCCATCGCCTCCTGGGTCGCCGCGGCGGCCGTCGCCTGGGTGTTCCATCCCCAGCTCGTGCCCTTCATCAAGCAGTACATCCCGGCAAGCTCGGCGCAGGACACGATCGCGCTGGTCGCCGCGATCGCGGCCCTGTTCCTGGGCACGCTGATCGTCGTCTCGCTGATCACGGCCCGGATTTCCGATTTCGTGCTGGATTCGCGCATCGGCGCGCTCGACCGCACGCTCGGCTTCGTCTTCGGCGCGGCGCGCGGCCTGCTGCTGGCAGTGATCGGCTACCTGTTCTTCGCCGCGCTGGTCGGCGCCGAGAAGATGCCGGTCTGGGCCAAGGACGCCAAGGCCAAGCCGATGCTGGAAGAGACCGGCCGCTCGCTGATCTCGATGCTGCCGCAGGACGTGAACGCCGATTTCATCAAGAACCTGCTGAAGAAGCCGGCCTCCGAGACCGCTCCGGAAGCACCGGCCGAGGAGCCGCGCAGCCCCGCGACGCCTGCACCGGTTGCACCTGCCCCAGCCCGTCCCTAATTAGCGCGTAGAACGAAAGCTCAAGCCCCGTCGCCTGGAGCCAGACATGATCTCGCAAACCGAGCGTGATGCCGCCTTCGACCCCAATGCCGACCGGCTGCGGGAGGAATGCGGCGTCTTCGGCATCTATGGCCATGCCGATGCCGCCGCGCTGACCGCGCTCGGCCTGCATGCGCTCCAGCATCGCGGCCAGGAGGCGGCCGGCATCGTCTCCTTCGACGGCAAGCGCTTCCATTCGGAGCGCCGCCTCGGCCTCGTCGGCGACGCCTTCTCGGAAGCCAGCGTCATCGACAAGCTCAAGGGCAAGCAGGCGATCGGCCATGTCCGCTACTCGACGACCGGCGAGACGATCCTGCGCAATGTCCAGCCGCTCTTCGCCGAACTGCATGGTGGCGGCTTCGCCGTCGCGCATAACGGCAACCTGACCAACGGGCTGACGCTGCGCCGCAATCTCGTCCGCGACGGCGCGATCTATCAGTCGACCTCCGATACCGAGGTATTGCTGCATCTCGTGGCGCGCAGCCGCAAGCAGCAGTTCGTCGACCGCTTCATCGAAGCGATCCGCCAGATCGAGGGCGCCTATGCCTTCGTCGGCATCACCAACAAGAAGCTGATCGGAGCCCGCGACCCTCTCGGCATCCGCCCGCTCGTGCTCGGCGAACTCGATGGCTGCCCGATCCTGACCTCGGAAACCTGCGCGCTCGACATCATCGGCGCCAAGTTCGTCCGCGAGGTCGAGAACGGCGAGGTCGTGATCATCTCCGAATCCGGGATCGAGAGCCACAAGCCCTTCCCGCCGGTGGCCGAGCGCCCCTGCATCTTCGAATACATCTATTTCGCCCGCCCCGATTCCATCGTGAAGGGCCGCAGCATCTATGAACGCCGCAAGGCGATGGGCGCTGTGCTGGCGCAGGAAGCGCCGACCGAGGCCGATGTCGTCGTGCCCGTGCCGGATTCCGGCGTTCCGGCGGCGCTGGGCTATGCCCAGGCCAGCGGCATCCCGTTCGAGCTCGGCATCATCCGCAACCACTATGTCGGACGCACCTTCATCGAGCCGACGCAGAAGGTCCGCGAGCTCGGCGTCAAGCTGAAGCATTCGGCCAATCGCTCGGTGGTCGAGGGCAAGCGCATCATCCTGGTCGACGATTCGATCGTGCGCGGCACGACCTCGTTCAAGATCGTGAAGATGATGCGCGAGGCCGGCGCCCGCGAGGTGCATTTCCGCATCTCGTCGCCGCCGATCACCCATCCCGACTATTATGGCATCGACACGCCGGACCGGGAGAAGCTGCTCGCCGCGACCCATTCGCTGGAGGAGATGCGCCAGTTCGTCGGCGCGGATTCGCTGGCCTTCATCTCGGTGGACGGGCTCTACCGCGCCATGGGCCACGAGCGCCGCGACCCGCAGCGCCCGCAATTCACCGACCATTGCTTCACCGGCGACTACCCGACCTCGCTGACCGACATGGTCGGCGAGAGCGCCAAGCAGCAGATCTCGCTGCTGGCCGAAGCCGGCTGAACGTTTCACGAATGGGGCTGTCATCCCGGGCGAAGCGAAGAGCAGACCCGGGATCCATGCCTGAACCTTCATCGGAAGCGCTCCGGCATGGATCCCGGATCGGCGCCGCTATCGCGGCTCGTCCGGGATGACGGCGCGTAGGGAAGCGGGACAACTCTCATCATGACCCAACCGCTCAAGGGGCGCGTCGCGCTCGTCACCGGCGCCTCGCGCGGCATCGGCCGTGCTGCGGCTCTCGCCTTCGCCGAAGCAGGCGCGCATGTCATCGCGCTCGCCCGCACCGCAGGCGCGCTCGAGGAGCTCGACGACGAGATCGCCGCGATCGGCGGCAGCGCCACGCTGGTGCCGCTCGACCTCGGCGATGCCGGCGGGCTGGAGAAGCTCGGCCATGCGGTGACGCAGCGCTGGGGCAAGCTCGACATCCTGCTCGCCAATGCTGGCGTGCTCGGCTCGCTGAGCCCGCTCGACCACGTCACCGAGAAGGACTGGGCCAAGGTCCTCGACATCAACGTCACCGCCAACTGGCGCCTGCTCAAGGCGCTCGATCCGGCGCTGCGTGCATCGGATGCCGGCCGCGTGCTGCTGATGACCTCGGGCGCCGCGCATAAATGCACGGCCTATTGGGGTCCCTACACCGTCTCCAAGGCCGCCGTGGAAGCGCTGGGGCGCACCTACGCGGCCGAGACCGCCACGACGCCGGTCAAGCTCATGCTGGTCAATCCCGGGCCGCTGCGCACCAAGATGCGGGCCGAGGCGATGCCGGGGGAAGACCCGGAAACGCTGAAAGCGCCGGAGGAGCTGGCCCCGCATCTGGTCCGGCTGGCTTCGCCCGACTGGACCGAGAGCGGCAAGATCTTCGACTTCCCGCAGGGCAAGGTGCTCACCCCGCAACTGCCTGTCTGAGACGCAGCCATCACCAAGACGAAGGAGACAGAGTGCTCTCGCCTTCCGTCCGCTGGTTCCTCACCGCTTCAGCCCTCGGCTTCACCGCCGCCCTGGTCGCGGCGCCGGCGCGTGCCGATGACGGCGCTGCGGCCGGCACGGCCACTTCAGTAGCGGAACTGCGCCAGACCTGCCGCTCGGGACATGACGAGCCTCCACCCGATCCGCTTGCGATCATCGCACGCCATGACAAGGCGCTCGCCGCCTGCAACGCGCTGATCGACCGTCACAATCTTGCGGGGCAGGCGCTCGTCACCACCCTTCTGGATCGCGCCGATCTCCTGGCACCGGGAACGGGCACAGCCTACACGCAGGCACTAGCCGACTATGCCCGTGTCATCGCTCTTGCACCGAAGATGTCCGTGGCGTTCTGGAAGCGCGGCCAGGCACGGCTGCTCTATATGCGGGACCTGCCGAGGGCGCTGAGCGACCTCGACACCGCCATCGGGCTCGATCCATCGCAGGCAGAGTTCTTCGTCACGCGTGCGTCGATCCAGGCCTCGCTCGGAGAGCCGACAAAAGCTTTGGGGGATCTCGATCGCGCCATCACCCTGGTGCCACATCTCGAACGGGCCTGGTCGCTCCGCGGCCTGACCCATTTCAACAATGGCGACACCAACCGGGCCATCGCCGATTTCGATGAAGCAATCCGCCTCGCGCCGGATGCCGACGACAATTATCGCTTCCGCGCCGCGGCCAAACGCGCCGCCGGCCGCGAGGCCGAGGCGGTTGCCGACGAAGCGAAAGCCGAGGCGCTGTCGGCGCGCTCTCCGGGCACGCCCGCGCCAGTCACTCGGCCCTGAGCCAGCGCAGCAGGCCGGCCTGGTCGCCGCTCTCGACGGCGGCTGCGACGCGCCGGCCGACCGCCGCGCCGAACTTGTAGCCGTGGCCGGAGCAGGCCGAGACCGCCGTCACCCGGCCGATCTGCCGCGACAGGAACTTGCGGTCAGCCGTGAAGGTGTAAGCGCAGGTCACGACGCGCTCGACCCGGTACTCGGCGATGCGCGCGAAGGGCGGCGCGAAATAGTCGCGAATCTGCTCGCCCTCGCCCGCCCGCGGCTCGCGCTCCTCGTCGGGCTGGCGCGGGCGCTTGTGGACACCGGCGCCGACCTTGAGACCCGTGCCGTCGACCGGCGGCAGGACATAGCCGTCGACCGAGCCGCCGACATCGACGATGACAGGGACAGCCTCCCAGGCCGCCTTCAAATCCGACGGCGGGTCGAGATAGGCGACGGCGGTGCGGTAGGTCGTCAGCACATCGGCAAGCTCCGGCAGGAGCTTCAGGACCCACGCTCCGGAACTGACCACGATGCGGTCGAAACTCGCCGCCTCGCCGTTGGCAAGGCCGATCCGGCCGGTCTCGGGATCGATCGCTGTGACCGTCGCGCCCTCGCGCAGGGTGACGCCGCGCTCACGCAACAGACGCACCATGTCGGCAGCGATGCGGGCAGGAAAGAGCGCGCCGCCTTCCGGGCTGAGATAGGCGTAGCGGATCGTCGCGGCGTCGACGAAGGGATAGCGCCGGGCGGTCTCCGCGGCGTCGTACAGCTCGTAGGGCGAGGCCATGCGGTCGAGGCCTTCGCGATACTCCTCGCCGTCGTCGCCCTCGGTCTGGGAGATGCCGAGCACGCCGCAAGCAGCATAATGCTGCTTGCCGAGATCGGCCCAGAGCTCGCTCCAGGCGTCGAAAGCCTCGGTGATGGTGCGGGCATAGCCGTCGGCGCCGCCATAGGCGCGGCGGATGATGCGGTGCTGGTCGCCCGAGGCCGCATAGGGGTTGGGGATCTGCCGCGCCTGCTCGAAGAGCGTCACCTCATGCCCGCGCTTGCTCAGCGACCAGGCGGTGGAAAGCCCGGCGATACCGGCGCCGACGACCGCGACCTTCATCAGCCCTTGCGCTCCTTGTCATAGGGATTGGCGCCGCCGCGACGATGCAGGCGGATCGGCGTGCCCGGAAGCTCGAAAGCGTCCCGGAGGTTGTTGACGAGGTAGCGGGTATAGGACACCGGCAGATGGTCGAGCTGGTTACCGAACAGCGCGAAGGTCGGCGGCCGGGCCTTGGCCTGCGTCATGTAGCGGATCTTGATGCGACGACCGGCGACAGCCGGGGGCGGATGCGCCGAGAGCACGCCTTCGAGCCAGCGGTTGATGCGCGCGGTCGAGACGCGACGGTTCCAGACCCCGTAGGCCGAGAACACGCCCTGCATCAGCTTGTCGATGCCTTCGCCGGCGAGGCCGGAAAGCGGAATGATCGGCACGCCGCGCACCTGCGCCAGCAGATGGTTGGCCTTCTCCTTGAGCTCGGCCAGCAGGCCCTGCTTGTCGGCGACGAGATCCCATTTGTTGAGGCCGATCACGACGGAGCGGCCCTCGCGCTCGGTCAGATCGACCAGCGTCAGGTCCTGCTTCTCGAAGGGGATGGTGGCGTCGAGCAGCACGACCACGACCTCGGCGAAGCGGATCGCGCGCAGCGAATCGGCGACCGAGAGCTTCTCCAGCTTCTCCTCGATGCGAGCGCGCTTGCGCATGCCAGCGGTGTCGAAGAGCTTGACCTTGCGACCGCGCCATTCCCAGTCGACCGAGATGGTGTCGCGGGTGATGCCGGCCTCGGGGCCGGTCAGCATCCGCTCCTCGCCGATCATGCGGTTGACCAGCGTCGACTTGCCGGCGTTCGGGCGGCCGATGATGGTGACGCGCAGAGGACGATCGGGATCGATATCCTCTTCGTCATCCGAATCAGCCGCGGGAACATCGGCCCAGGCCGCTTCGTCCTCGTCATCCTCGGATTCGTCGGCGATATAGGGCATCAGCGCCTCGAGCAGGTCCGAGGTGCCCTCGCCATGCTCGGCCGAGAACGGCACGGGGTCGCCGAGGCCGAGCCCGTAGGACTCGATGATGCCGTCAGTACCCTTCTTCCCCTCGGCCTTGTTGGCGAGCAGGATCACCGGCTTGCCGGAGCGGCGCACCAGATCGGCGAAAGGCTGGTCCATCGGCGTGATGCCGAGGCGGGCGTCGATCATGAAGAGCACGACATCGGCCTGCGCGATCGCCGTCTCGGTCTGGGCGCGCATGCGGCCGGCGAGCGAATCCTTGTCGGCCTCCTCGAGGCCGGCAGTGTCGATCACCTTGAAGCGGAGATGGCCGAGGGTGGCATCACCCTCGCGGCGGTCGCGCGTCACGCCCGGCCGGTCATCGACCAGTGCGAGCTTCTTGCCAACCAGCCGGTTGAACAGCGTCGACTTGCCGACATTGGGGCGCCCGATCAGGGCGACGATGGCTGTCATCAGATTTCACACATTTTCGCCGTCGTCCCGGCTCGCCGACGCGAGCAGCCGGGGCGGCGGCGCCGTTGGAGCCAAGCTCCGGTTCAGTTCTTCACCGTGACGGGGCCGCCACGGACCAAAGCGAGATAGAGCTCGACGCGCTGGCGCAGGGCCGCCGGCGCCTGCGGATCGGTGATCGCGGCGTCGAACCAGCGTCCGGCATCCTCGAAGAGATTGGCCTTGAGCGCCGCGATGCCGAGGAATTCGCGAGCGGTGTGGCGCCAGACGCCCTGCGCGGCCGCCAGCGGCTCCAAAGCCGCCTTGACCTCGGGATAGCCCGCGAGATCGACGCGCAGGATGCCGGCACGGAGCTTGGCGAGGTCGCGGGAGGTCTGGTCGAGCGAGGCGTCTGCGGCGAGCGCATCGAACACAGTGGCGCCGGCAGCCGCATCGCGCTTGGCGGCCTCGGCCGCGAGGCGGAAGCGGGCGATCAGGCGGTAGCCGGCCGGCGCCGTGGTCGAGAGCTCCTTCAGGATGGTCTCGGCCTGGGTAGCGTCGCCATCGCGCGAGGATTTCAGCGCCGCTTCGAGGCGTGCGCCGACGGCCTGCGAGGCCTGATTCTCGCGATGCAGCCAGAACTGCCATCCGGCAACGGCAAGCACAGCCAGCACGGCGAGGCTGGAAATCACCCAGCCATATTTCTTCCAAAGCTCCGCCGCTCGGTCGCGACGGACTTCCTCTTCGATCTCGCGAAAAATATCGGCCATTTGACTGTCAAAATCCCTGTTGGGAGCCCGGTAGCATTTTCAGCCGGGGAATGCGAGCCGGTTCAGCGCATGGAGCGTCGCACCCGATAGACGAGCGCGCTCCCGCCGTGGCAAATTTGACCCGGCCCTTGCTGCGCCCGCCCCGGACGGCCCTTTCAGCTTTCGGCCGTGGAGAGTTTCATGACGCAGACCATCACCGGACGGGCCGGCCTCGCCGCCCTCAGCTTTGCCGCCTTCGGGGCTCTGGCGACGCCCGCCGCGGCGCAGACCCAGCCGGTCAAGGTCAAGGTCTTCATCGCCGCGATGTTCGAGATCGGCGAGAATACCGGCGACCGGGCCGGCGAATTCCAGCACTGGTACGAGCGCTACTGGAAGGCGAGTGGGCCACATGAGGTCAAGGGCGCGCTGAAGCCGGTCTACTGCAACGGCGACGGCGTCTGCGGCGCCGTGCTCGGGATGGGCAAGGTCAATTCCTCGTCCTCGATGCAGGCGATCCTGCTCGACCCGGCCTATGATTTCTCGCAGGCCTATTTCGTGCTGAGCGGCGTTGCCGGCACGCCGCCTTCGCGCGGCACGATCGGCGACGTCTCCTGGGGGAGCTGGCTGGTCGATTACGATCTCGGCCATCGCTGGGCACCGGAGGAAGGCAAGCCGGGCGAGCCCGTCTTCATGCCGCGCAAGGGCTATGAGGCCTATCGCGTCTTCCAGCTCAACCCGCTGCTGGTGAAATGGGCGGTGAGGCTCGGCTCGGGCGTCAACCTGCAGGATTCGGATTCCGCCAAGCAGTACCGCATGCGCTATCCCGACAAGCAGGCGCAGGCCGCGCCCTCCGTGCAGGTCGGCACGCATATGACCGGCGACACCTTCTTCCATGGGCCCGGCCTGTCGAAAGAGGCGCAGTACATGGCCAAGCTCTACGGCGCCGACGATTATGTGATCACCGAGATGGAAGCCGCGGCGATCACGCTGGTGATCAAGCGGCAATTCGGCACCGACCGGATCATGAGCCTGCGCGGCGCGGTCAATTTCGACCAGGGCAACCCGAACGAGACGACGCTGCAGCATCTCGACCCGGCGCCGGGCCAGACGGCCGGCGGCTTCGCTGAGACCGTTGCCAATATCGAGGCCGTCGGATCGAAGATGGTCGATCACATCGTGGCGGAGTGGCCGGTCTGGCAGAAGGGCGCGCCAGCGCTGCCGGGGAAGTGAGCGGCTGAGATCGTCATTCGCGGGCGAAGCGCAGCTTCGACCCGAGAATCTCAGGACAAGAAGACACCGGTTTCCGCGATGCTCGGGTCAAGCCCGAGCATGACGGCGGCTGCGGGGTATCACCCAGTCCTGAACAACAAGCTGCCGTCGCCGTAGGAATAGAAGCGATATTGCTCTGCGATCGCATGGGCATAGGCCCGTTTCATGATGTCGAGTCCGCAGAAGGCGGAGACGAGCATGAACAGTGTCGAGCGCGGCAGGTGGAAATTCGTCATCAGCATGTCGACCGCGCGGAAGCGGTAACCCGGCGTGATGAAGATCGCAGTGTCGCCGGAGAAGGGCTGGATCGTGCCATCTGCCGCCGCCGCGCTTTCGATCAGGCGCAGCGAGGTCGTGCCGACGCAGACGATGCGCCCGCCCTTCGCCTTAGTGGCGTTCAACGCGGCAGCGGTCTCGGGCGAGACCGTGCCCCATTCGGCATGCATGCGATGCTCGTCGGTATCATCAGCCTTTACCGGCAGGAAGGTGCCGGCACCGACATGGAGCGTGACGAAATGCCGGCTGACGCCGCGCGCCTCCAAGGCCGCCAACAGCTCCGGGGTGAAATGCAGGCCCGCGGTCGGTGCGGCGACGGCGCCGTCCTTGCGAGCAAAGTTCGTCTGGTAGTCGGTGGTATCGGCGCTGTCGGTCGGGCGCTTGCCGGCGATATAGGGCGGCAGCGGCAATTCGCCGAGCCGTGCGATCGCCTCGTCGAGATAGGCGCCGGTCAGGCTGAACTGCAATTCGACCTCGCCGCCCTCGCCCTTGGCGATGACCTCGGCATGCAGGCGGCCGAGCTCGCAGGCATTGCTGGCGGCTTCCGAATCGAAAACCACGCGTTCACCGACGGAAAGCTTCTTAGCCGGCCGGGCGAAGGCGAGCCAGCGATCCTCGCTCTCGCGCTTGTGCAGCATGATCTCGACACGGGCCGAATCCGCGCCGCGATAACGCCGGCCACGCAGCCGCGAGGGGATGACGCGGGTGTCGTTGAGGACGAGCGCATCACCGGGCTGAAGCAGCGAGACGAGATCGCGGATGCCGCGATCCTCCAGCGGCTCGGGCGCATCGGGGCGCACTACGAGCAATCGCGCCGCATCGCGCGGGCTTGCAGGCCGCAGCGCGATGCGATCCTCGGGCAGGTCGAAATCGAAGAGATCGACGTTCACGACCGCAGCGTCCTTCTGGTCAAACGAAACGAGCCCTCACCCCATTGGCTGCGAGCGCCGCTCGCGTCCCGGGATGAGGGCTCGCCTCAAACTATCGAAGATCAGGCCGCGTCGGCCATCACCTTCATCGAGACGATCGAGTCGGGATCGCGCACCGGCTCGCCGCGCTTGATCAGATCGACATTGTCCATGCCTTCGACGACTTCCCCCCAGACGGTGTACTGCTTGTCGAGGAAGCGGGCGTCGTCGAACACGATGAAGAACTGGCTGTTGGCCGAGTTCGGGTTCTGGGCGCGAGCCATCGAGCAGATGCCGCGGACATGCGGCTCGGCGTTGAACTCCTGCTTCAGGTCCGGATAGCTCGAGCCGCCCGTGCCGGTGCCGTGCGGGCAGCCGACCTGGGCCATGAAGCCGTCGATGACGCGATGGAAGACGATGCCGTCATAGAAACCCTCGCGGGCGAGCAGCTTGATGCGCTCGACATGGCCCGGCGCGAGATCCGGACGCAGCTTGATCACCACCTTGCCCTTAGTGGTTTCCATGACGAGGGTGTTCTCGGGATCGAGGGACATCAGGTCTGCCTTTCATTGAGCCGCGCGCGGCCGTGGAAGCGGATGGTGAAGGGTCGCCCCGCGATACTCGCTCCGAGGCCCGCCGACAACCTCATCGGCGTGCAGTAGCGGATGGCGGCGACGGCGGATTCGCTGAAGCGCCGCTGGAATTCGGCATCGCCGCGCTTCGTCTCCCAGGTGACGCGCGGCTGGCCGAAGAGGCTGCCGTCGCGCCGGAGGCTGAAGCGGAGCGAGACCATCGCGCCGGTGAGCTCGCCTGGCAATGGCGGCGGACTCCAGCAGCGCCGGAGCGCCGGGGCGATCTGGTCGAGCCGGTCGACGGTTTCGGTGCCGTCCTGCGGCTCGTCAGGCGTGACCTGGCCGATCAGGCCGATCTCGCCGCCGCCCTGCAGGACGCGCGGCGTACCGAGCCGGCGCTGATCCAGGCCCGGCACGTCATTGCCGCTGAAGGGCCCGCCGACACCGGGATTGTAGCGCTGGCCGCTCTGCGGCGGCAGGATCGGGTTCTGCGAGCCCGAAGGCGGAGGCAGAACCGGATTCTGCGAACCGGAGGGCGGCGGCAGGCCGAGATCGCGCGTGTCCTGCGCGAGCGCTCCATTGACGCCGAGCGCCAGGGCGATCCCGATCAGGGCCGTCCGAACCATCGCCGTACCCCTCCCCGGCTCGCCCTGCCCCGCTCTATGCCGGCTTACTTGGCGTCGGCCTGCATGCGCATGCGGACGATCTTGTCCGGGCCGCTCACCTGGCCGTTATTGGCGCTGGAGCCCTTCTTGATCTTGCGCACGGCGTCCATGCCGGAGACGACCTCGCCGAAGAGCGTGTACTGGCCGGTCAGCGAGCCGCAGCCCTCGTAGCAGATGAAGAACTGCGAATTGGCCGAGTCCGGCGAGGATGAACGGGCCATGCCGAGCGAGCCGACCTTGTAGGGCGTGGGGGTGAATTCGGCGGGCAGGTTCGGCAGGTCGGACTTGCCGGTGCCGGTGCCGGTCGGGTCGCCGGTCTGGGCCATGAAGCCGTCGATGACGCGGTGGAAGACGATGCCGTCATAGAAGCCGCGCTTCACCAGCGCCTTGATCTGCTGGACATGCTTCGGCGCCAGGTCCGGCCGCAGGCGGATCGTCACCGGGCCGTCCTTGGTCTCGAGGATGACAGTGTTCTCCGGATCGGGCTTCGGCGTCTGGGCCTGGGCGAAACCGAACGAGGCGACGACGGCAAGGGCGGCGAGCGAGCTGCGCAGCATGAAGATCTCCATGGCCGCCAGTGAGCCCGGCGGATGCCGGTCGATAGCCCTATCCTTTGGCCGGAACAAGGCATTGCGTCGATCCGACACCTGCCCTTGCTGCACTGCACAAGTGCAAAGAAGACTAATCTTGCAAAAATTCCAGGCTTGAACTGCCTAAACTGATGACAGCGCCGTCACAATCGGCTAATCCTTCCAGCGCTGGGAGCGCTTTGCGGGTCGAAGCGCTGCGGACCAGGTCTTGGGAGGAACAAACGCCCGCCTTGCAAAACGAGTCGCACGCTTTTCGAAGACGTGTGCCGGTGCAGCGGTAAAAGCGGACTATCAAAGGCAAGGCATCGGCCTTGCCTTTTTTCTTGCGCGGTACCTCGGACGGGTGCGCCTGACCTAGTGCCCTTGTCATTCCGGGGCGCGCCAAAGGCGCAAACCCGGAAGGACAGAGGTGGCTCCCGGCCACAGATCGCAGTGATGGCGCCCTCTTCACGCAACGCCGGTCGCCAGAGGCCGCCACAGCTCTTCCCGCCCGGCTTCCGCCGACAGATCGAGCACGACGACGGTGCCGGACCTGATGCGCCGCCGCAGGCTGTCGGCAGGACCGGAAGCGAAGCGAAGCGCGCCCTGATCATGGAGCACCTGCAGTCGCGTTCGTGAAAGCCCCAGCTCGGACGCCAGCATACGATCCAGTCGCAGGCTGACCGGAAACGGAACCGTCAGTTCAATCGCCAGATGCGTCCAGTGGCGGACCTCGCACAGGACATCCTTGACGATGCTGCATTCCGGGAATTCGTCGATGCGCCGCGCCTTGCGTCGCAAGGCGTCGAGGTCGAACGCTTCCGCCTGAATCCAGAGCGGATCATTGGACTGAAGCGCCGCGAGAATACGGGGCTCAATGTCGCGGATGTTCCGCCGCTCGAAGATCGGGCGGTTCCAGGTCTTGTCGCAGTCGACGCATCTGTAGATCAGCCAGGCATCGAGGCTGCGGCCATTGGCGTTGAGCCTTACCTTTCCGCTGGAGCGGAAGGCTCTCGGCCCGCCGCAGCCGTTGCAGTTTATCCAGGGTTGGGGAGGGATTTGCGGCGTGATGGTCCAGCGGACCCGAAGTTTCGCGCACATAGCAGTCTTGGTCTTCCATTCGGAAGTTCACCAAGATGGCGCGTGAGAAACCCTTGTCGGGAGCGGTATGGCGGTGCTTCAGGCGGGCGAAGAGCAGAGACAGCGGGCGCTGTACTGGCACATTGGACAATGCCAAACCGGTCTCTCGCCGCCACCCGACGAACGTATTCATACGCCGATGGCAGGCCGCCACCGGCTGTACGGGTGAACTGGATTGAGACCGGACTTACTTAGGCAAAGCCTACCTCGACGTGCCAACGCTCTTCGACGTCAGCGATAGCAGGCGATCCGCGTCAGCGGGAGCCGTGCGCGGCCCAAAGCAGGAAGAACCGCGCGGCATGAGATAATTCTGCAACGTCGCGCGAAAACGCCTCAACACGCTCCGCGCGAAGCCGTGTCAGAGGTCGTAGGTCGCCCAGACATACCAGACGACGGCGAAGATCACCGCCGCGAGCAGCGAGGTGATGACCGCCTTCTTCAGCAGCCCGGGCAGCACCGGCGCGCCGGGTTCGGTGCCGGCCACGAAATCGCCCGCTTCATGCTGGCTGCGGATGCCGAAGGGCAGCACCGCGAAGAGCGTGATCCACCAGATCACGAAATAGAGGGCGAGGCTGCCGACGATGTTCATGCTGTCTTCCCGGCGAGCGCGATGCAGGAGAAGGCGACCTTCGCCTCGGTCGGCACGCCGAAGCGTGCGGTGTGCCGGGCCGGCAGGCCGCCGGGGAAATGCTTCACATATTCGGCATTGCAGGCGGCATAGTCGGCAGGGTCGGTGATCAGCATCGTCATCTGAACGACGCGGTCGAGCGAGCTTCCGGCTTCCGCGAGGATCTTCGCAATGTGGCCGAGCGCATTGCGGACCTCTGCGGCCGGCGTCTCGCCACGGTGGATGCCGCGGGCCGGATCATGCGGCGCCGAATGGCCGGAGACGAAGACTAGCCCTCCGGCAACGGTGGCAGCGCTGAAGGGGCGTGGCGAGCCGGCCTCGGGCTGGCCCAGGAAAGCGATCTCGGTCGAAGCGAAGTCGGTCATCGTCGTCAGGCCTGTTCGAGTTCGACCAGCGTGCCCAGGAAATCCTTGGGGTGCAGGAACAGCACCGGCTTGCCATGGGCGCCGATGCGCGGCTCGCCGGAGCCGAGGACGCGCGCGCCTTGCGTCTTCAGGCGATCCCGCGCTGCGAGTATGTCGTCGACCTCGTAGCAGATGTGGTGGATGCCGCCATCGGCGTTGCGCTCGAGGAACTTGGCGACCGGCGAATCGGCGCCGAGCGGCTCCAGCAACTCGATCTTGGTGTTGGGCAGCTCGACGAAGACGACGGTGACGCCGTGCTCCGGCTCGGCCTGCGGCTGCGAGACCCGCGCGCCGAGCGTGTCGCGATAGAGCGCCGTCGAGGCTTCGAGGTCCTTCACCGCTATGGCGACGTGGTTCAGGCGTCCGATCATCTGCATCCTCTCCGGCGTGGCTATGCGGCCTTTCTACACCTCGACCACCAGCGCATGCACCAGCGGCTTCTTGCCCCACTCCTCGTTGACAGCGCTGCGCACGCCACGCTCCAGCGCGTTGCGCAAGGCCTCGGGGTCGCGGCGGCGGGCCTTGGGGATATTGTCGATGAGATCGCCGACGGTATCGGCGACGAACTCGTCGAAATCGATGCCGCCGAGCGTGCGCGGCGGCAGGCCGAGCACGGCGATCTCCGGCTCGCCGGCGACGCCGCCCTTGTCGTCGATTGCGACCGCGATCGAGACGATGCCGGCGAAGGACAGGCGGCGACGCTCCTGGATCGTCCGCTCCAGCGCATTCACCAAGAGCGAGCCGTCCTGGTAGAGCCGGCCATGCTGGACTTCGTCGACCTTGCGGGCGCCCTCTCCCGAGATCGCGACGACGTCGCCATTGCCGGCGCGCAGGACGTGCTTGACGCCCAGGCTGCGGGCGAAGGTTTCGTGCTCAGACAAATGCAGGTCCTCGCCATGGGCGGGGATCGCGATCTGCGGCTTCAGCCAACCATAGAGACGGGCCATCTCCTCGCGGCGGGGGTGACCGGAGACATGGACGAGATGCGTCCGGTCGGTGATGATCTCGATCTTGTCGCGGGCGAGCGCGTTCAGGATGTTGCCGACCGATTTCTCGTTGCCGGGGATGGTGCGCGACGAGAAGATCACGCGGTCGCCCGGCGAGAGGGCGATCTCGGGATGGTCGTCCGAGGCGATGCGCGAGAGCGCGGCACGCGGCTCGCCCTGGCTGCCGGTGACCAGGGCGACGACCTTGTCGCGCGGCAGGTAGCCATAGGCGTCGACCGCACGGAAACCGGGGATGCCGTCGAGATAGCCGCATTCGCGGGCGACGTCGATGACGCGGTCCATGGCGCGACCGACGACCACGACCTCGCGGTCGTTGGCCATCGCGGCTTCCGCGACGGCGCGCAGGCGCGCGACATTGGAGGCGAAGGTGGTGACGGCGACGCGCCCCGGTGCGGACGCGACCAGTTCCTTCATCTTGGCGGCGACATCGGCCTCGCTCGGGCTGGTGCCGTCGCGCATGACATTGGTGGAATCGCAGACCAGCGCCAGCACGCCTTCGTCGCCGAGCTCGCGCAGGCGCTTCTCGTCGGTCGGCAGGCCGACGCGCGGAGTCGGGTCGATCTTCCAGTCGCCGGTATGGACGACGAGGCCGGCCGGCGTGCGGATCGCGAGCGCGTTCGATTCCGGGATCGAATGGGCCACAGGCACGAACTCGATGTCGAACGGGCCGAGCGTGATCGCCCCGCCCTGCGGAACGACATTGATCTCGACATTGGGCGCGCCGGGCTCGGAGAGGCGGCGTGTCGCGAGCAGGCCCGCGGCGAAGCGCGTGCAATAAACCGGTGCGCGTAGCGAGGGCCAAAGCGCGGCGAGCGCGCCGATATGATCCTCATGGGCGTGGGTGATGACGATGCCGAGGAGGTTCGCCCGTTCCTCGATGATGTAGCGCAGGTCGGGCAGGACGATATCGACGCCCGGCGCCTCCGGCCCGGCAAAGGACAGGCCGCAATCGACCAGGATCCACTTTCGTCGGCCCTCGGGCCCGAAGCCGTAGAGAGCGGCGTTCATGCCGATCTCGCCGAGGCCGCCGAGGGGAACGAAAACGAGCTGGTCGCTGGAGCGGGTCACTGGCAATCCTGATTGTGGCAGTGGCTTGATCTAATGCCGCGTGATGGCAAGGAGCCCTAGCACGCCAGCGATTTAGCCTCCAGATCGACGGAGGTCGAGCGATGGCAGGATCAGGCGGGTAGGCCGAAGAAGAGGTCACCGGCATCGATCACGCGCCGGCCGGCTTCGGTTTCGAGTTCGAGGCGCCCCGTCGGGTCGAGGCCGATGAAGGTGCCGGCGAGCGGCCCCTCGGGCAGGCGGATGGTGATGGTCTCGCCGAGGAAGGCGGCGCGCTCCAGCCAGGCGGCGCGGGTCGGGCCGAAACCGCCGGGTTGCGACCAGATGGCAAAGCGCTGGGCGAAGGCGTCGCTCAGGCCCGTCAGCATGGCCTCGACATTGGCCTGGGGAGCGGTGGCCTTAAGGAAGGTCGCGGGATAGGGCGTGTCCGCCGGGCAGGACGCGATGTTGACGCCGCAGCCCACGATGACGTTGAAGCGCCCTGCCCGACTCTCGCCCTCCAGCAGCAGGCCGGAGGTCTTGGCGCGACCAAGCAGCAGGTCGTTGGGCCATTTCAACCTGAGGCCGGAGGCGGCCGGGCCGAGCAGCTTCGCGGCGGCGTCATGCAGGGCGAGGCCCACGACGAAGCCAAGTTGAGGCGCCAGTGCGGGCTCGCACGGATCGGTCAGCAGCAGGCTGGCGTAGAGATTGCCGGGCGGGGAGCCCCATTGCCGGCCATGGCGCCCGCGGCCGGCGTTCTGGCTGCGGGCAACGATCCAGAGCTTGCCCGGCTCGCCCTGGTCGAGCGCACGACGGGCCTCCTCCATGGTGGAGCCGACCTCGTCACGGACGATCAGACGATAGCCCGCGGCGCGCGCGGCCTCACCAAGCACGCGTCGCCAGCTCAGAAGAGCGACTTCGCCGCGGCGGCCGCCGAGTCGAACAGCGGCGCAGGAACCAGCGAGAGCACCAGCACGAAGATCGCCGAGACCAGCAATACGGTGCGCACGCCGAGATCGGCCTTTTCGAAGGCCGGCTTCGGCTCGTCGAAATACATCACCTTGACGAGGCGCAGGTAGTAATAGGCGCCGACGACGCTGGTCAGCACGCCGATCACGGCGAGCACATAAAGCTTGGCATTGATCGCGGCCAGGAAGACGTACCACTTGGCCCAGAAGCCGGCGAGCGGCGGGATGCCGGCAAGCGAGAACATCATCATCGCCATCGCGAAAGCCATCCAGCCATTGGTGCGGGACAGGCCGGCGAGCTCCGAGATGTCCTCGACGAGCTTGCCGTCGCGGCGCATCATCAGCACGCAGGCGAAGGCAGCGAGCGTCGTGGCGAGATAGATCGCCATATAGGTCATAACACCCTGCACGCCCTCGGCCGTGCCGGCAGCGAGGCCGACCAGCGCATAGCCCATATTGGCGATCGAGGAATAAGCGAGCAGGCGCTTGATGTTGCGCTGGCCGATCGCGGCGAAGGCGCCGAGGCCCATCGATGCGATCGAGATGAAGACGATGATCTGGCGCCAGTCATGGATCGCGCCGGGGAAGGCGCCGATGAAGACGCGGATCACCATCGCCATGGCGGCCATCTTGGGCGCCGATGCGAAGAAGGCGGCGACCGGGGTGGGCGCGCCCTCGTAGACGTCCGGAGTCCACATGTGGAACGGCACGGCCGAGATCTTGAAGGCGACGCCGGCCGCGATGAAGACGATGCCGAGGATGAGGCCGATGCCGGCATGGCCGCCGGCCGTCGCAGCCGCGATGCCCGGGAAGGTTACGGTGCCGGTGAAGCCATAGACCAGCGAGCCGCCATAGAGCAGCATGCCGGAGGAGAGCGCGCCGAGCACGAAATACTTCAGGCCGGCCTCGGTCGACTTCGCGTTGTCGCGGTCGAAGGCGGCGACGACATAGAGCGCCAGCGACTGCAGTTCGAGGCCGACATAGAGGCTGATGAGATCGTTGGCCGAGATCATCATCATCATGCCGATGGTCGAGAGCACGACGAGGATCGGGAACTCGAAGCGCATCGTGCCCTGGCGCCGCAGCGTATCGGCCGACAGCAGGATCGCGGCGCCGGCACCGAGCAGCGTCAGCACCTTCATGAAGCGAGCGAAACCGTCGACGATGAAGCCGTCGTTGAAGGTCAGCATCTTGCCGGTGCCGGACACGACCATGACCAGTGCGACCGCCAGCAGCGCCAGCGCCAGCCCTTCGAGCAGGCGCGTCGAGCGCTCGCCCTGGATCGCGCCGACCAGCACCATGGCAATGGCGCCGAGGGCGAGGATGATTTCCGGCAGGGCCGGGCCGAGAGCGGGCAGAGCCATGACGAGACCTTACTGCGCGACCGCCAGCGCCGTCTTCGCGACGGCGAGGGCTGCCTGATAGTTCTTGATGAGCGCTTCGGTCGGCGCCGCGAAGGCGTCGAGGATCGTGTGCGGCTGGATGCCGTACCAGATCGTCAGCAGGACGAGCGGGACCAGCGTCACGTATTCGCGGACGTTCAGGTCCTTGATGTCCTTCAGCTCGGGCTTCACCAGTTCGCCGAACACGACCCGGCGATAGAGCCAGAGCGCGTAGGCCGCCGAGAGGATGACACCGGACGTCGCGAAGAACGCCACCCAGGGATTGGCGCGGAAGGCGCCGAGCAGCGTCAGGAATTCGCCGACGAAGCCGGCCGTGCCGGGCAGGCCGACATTGGCCATGGTGAAGACCATGAACATGACGGCATAGGCCGGCATCCGCTTCACGAGGCCGCCATAGGCCGCGATCTCGCGGGTGTGCATGCGGTCGTAGATCACGCCGACGCAGAGGAAGAGCGCGCCGGAGACCAGCCCGTGGCTGACCATCTGGAACATCGCGCCCTGGATGCCCTGCGGCGTCAGGGTGAAGAGGCCCATCGTCACGAAGCCCATATGGGCGACCGAGGAATAGGCGATCAGCTTCTTCATGTCCTCCTGCATCAGCGCCACCAGCGAGGTGTAGACGATGGCGACGACAGAGAGGGCGAAGACCATCGGCGCGAACAGTGCCGAGGCTTCCGGGAACATCGGGATCGAGAAGCGGATGAAGCCGTAGCCGCCCATCTTCAGCAGGATCGCCGCCAGGACGACCGAGCCGGCGGTCGGCGCCTCGACGTGGGCATCGGGCAGCCAGGTATGGACCGGCCACATCGGCATCTTCACCGCGAAGGAGGCGAAGAAGGCCAGCCACAGCCAGGTCTGCATCTGCGACGGGAACTTGTGCGCCAGCAGCGTAGGGATGTCGGTGGTGCCGGCGTTCCAGTACATCGCCATCACGGCGAGCAGCATCAGCACCGAGCCGAGCAGCGTGTAGAGGAAGAACTTGTAGGAGGCGTAGACGCGCCGCTTGCCGCCCCAGATGCCGATGATCAGGAACATCGGGATCAGGCCTGCCTCGAAGAACAGGTAGAACAGCACGAGGTCGAGCGCCGCGAAGACGCCGATCATCAGCGCTTCCAGCACCAGGAACGCGATCATGTATTCGCGCACGCGCTTCTGGACCGAGGTCCAGGAGGCGATGATGCAGAACGGCATCAGGAACGCCGTCAGCACGATGAAGGGGAAGGAGAACCCGTCGACGCCGAGCTTGAACTTGATCGCATCCGAGACCCAGGCGTGGGTCTCGACAAGCTGAAAGCCGGGATTGGCGGTGTCGAACCGACTCCAGGCGACGCAGGCGAGAGCGAAGGTCAGGACCGTCGTGAACAGAGCGATCCAGCGCGCATTGGAATCGACGGCCGACTGATCGCCGCGCTGGACGATGATCAGGATGGCGCCGACCAGCGGCAGAACCAGAAGACCGGTGAGGATACCGAAGCCGAAGAAGGACATCATCTCACCCGCGAGCCAAGAGATACCAGGTCACGAGCCCAGCGACACCGATGAGCATGGCGAAGGCATAGTGATACAGATAGCCGGTCTGCAGCCGGACCACCCGGTTGGTGACGTCGACCACGCGGGCCGAGACGCCGTCAGGACCGAAGCCGTCGATGACGAAGCCGTCGCCCTTCTTCCAGAGGAAGCGGCCGAGCCATTTCGACGGACGCACGAACAGGAAGTCGTAGAGCTCGTCGAAATACCACTTGTTGAGCAGGAACTGGTAGAGCGCCGGGTTGGCGGCAGCCAGCTTGCCCGGGATATCCGGCCGCCGGACATACATGTACCAGGCCAGCGCGAAGCCGATCACCATCGCCACGAAGGGCGAGAATGCGACCCAGGTCGGCACGCCATGCATGGCTTCCAGGATTTTGTTGTCCTTGCCGATGAACAGGGCCGACTTCCAGAATTGCTCGAAGTCGTGGCCGATGAAGGCCTCCTTGAAGAGGACGCCGGCCAGGATCGCGCCGATCGACAGCACGACGAGCGGGATGAGCATCACCCAGGGGCTCTCATGCGGGGTGTGGTCATGGCCGTGGCCGTGATCATCATGGCCATGCGCATGGTCGCCATGGTCGTGGCCATGCGAGTCGTGCCCACGGCCCCAGCGCGGCGCGCCCTCGAAGGTCATGAAATAGAGGCGCCAGGAGTAGAACGAGGTCATGCAGGCCGCGACCACCAGCAGGATGAAGGCATAGGACGAGGCGAAGCCGCCAAGTCCCAGCGCGGAGGCATAGGCGCTCTCGACAATCGCGTCCTTCGAGAAGAAGCCGGCGAAGCCGAAAATGGTGCCGGGGATGCCGACGCCGGTCAGCGCCAGCGTGCCGATCGTCATCGCAGCGGCGGTGATCGGGATGTGCTTCCGGAGGCCGCCCATGTGGCGCATGTCCTGCTCGTGATGCATCGCATGGATGACCGAGCCGGCGCCCAAGAAGAGCAGCGCCTTGAAGAAGGCGTGGGTGAAGAGGTGGAAGATGCCGGCGCCATAATTGCCGACGCCGAGCGCGACGAACATGTAGCCGAGCTGCGAGCAGGTCGAATAGGCGATGACGCGCTTGATGTCGTTCTGCACGAGGCCGACCGTTGCCGCGAAGAAGGCGGTGGTGGCGCCGAAGACGACGACGACTGTCAGCGCGACGGGAGCATATTCGAAGACCGGCGACAGGCGCGCCAGCATGAAGACCCCGGCGGTGACCATGGTCGCGGCATGGATAAGCGCGGAGACCGGAGTCGGGCCTTCCATCGCGTCCGGCAGCCAGGTGTGCAGCAGGAACTGCGCCGACTTGCCCATCGCGCCCATGAAGAGCAGCAGGCAGGTCAGGGTCAGGGCGTTCCAGTCATAGCCCAGGAAGCGGAAGCTTTGGCTCGCCACCTCGCCGGCGCGCGGGAAGATCGCGTCGAAGCCGACCGAGCCGAACAGGACGAAGACGAGGAAGATGCCGAGCGAGAAGCCGAAATCGCCGACGCGGTTGACGATGAACGCCTTCATCGCGGCCGCATTGGCCGAGGGCTTCTGATACCAGAAGCCGATCAGGAGATAGGAAGCGAGACCGACGCCTTCCCAGCCGAAGAACATCTGGACGAGGTTGTCCGACGTCACCAGCATCAGCATGGCGAAGGTGAAGAGCGAGAGATAGGCGAAGAAGCGCGAGCGATGCTCGTCCTCGTGCATGTAGCCGATCGAATAGAGATGCACGAGGCTGGAGACGGTGTTGACCACGACCAGCATCACCGCCGTCAGCGTATCGATGCGGAAAGCCCAGTCGATCTGGAGCTGGCCGGACGAGATCCAGTTCGCGACCTGCACGCGGGTCGTGCCGGAACCGAAGCCGACCTGAACGAACGCGACCCAGGAGAGGAGCGCGGAGACGATCAGCAGCGAGGTCGTGACGATCTCGGAGCCGCGCGCGCCGATCAGCCGGCCGAACAGGCCGGCGATCAGGAAGCCGATGAGAGGGAGGAAGACGATCGCGTGATACATGGCAGTGAGGTCCAGGCGCTGGGGCGCGCTCAGCCTTTCATCATGTTGATGTCTTCCACCGCGATCGTGCCGCGGTTGCGGAAGTAGACGACGAGAATGGCGAGGCCGATCGCGGCCTCAGCCGCCGCCACCGTGAGCACGAGCAGCGCGAAGACCTGGCCGACGATGTCGTTCAGGAAGCTCGAGAAAGCGACGAAGTTGATGTTGACCGAGAGCAGGATGAGCTCGACCGACATCAGGATGACGATGACGTTCTTGCGGTTGATGAAGATGCCGAGCACGCCGAGCGTGAACAGGATGGCGCTGACGGCGAGATAATGGCCCAGTCCGATCGTCATCACGCCATCTCCTCGGGAACGCCGGCGCGCGAGGGCACCTGCTTGACCGCCATCGCCGCGTCCTTGGTACGGGCGTTCTGGGTCGGGACATGCTGGCGCTTGATGCCGGGACGGTCCCGCAGGGTCAGCACGATCGCGCCGATCATGGCGACGAGCAGCACGAGGCCGGCCGCCTGGAAGTAATAGACATACTGGGTGTAGAGCACGCGGCCGAGCGCCTCGGTGTTCGAGATGCCCGCAGGGATCGCGGCGACCGGCGCCTTGACGATCTGCGGATCGATGACCCAGGCGCCGACGACCAGCAGCAGCTCGACGGCGAAGATGAAGCCTATCAGCGCGCCGATCGGCAGGTAGTTCAGGAAGCCCTGGCGGAACTCGGCAAAATCGACATCGAGCATCATCACCACGAAGAGGAAGAGCACCGCGACCGCGCCGACATAGACGACGACCAGCAGCATCGCGAGGAACTCGGCGCCGAGCAGCATGAACAGCCCGGCCGCGTTGACGAAGGCCAGGATCAGGTAGAGCACCGAATGCACGGGGTTGCGCGAGGCCACCACCATGAAGGCGGATGCCACGGTCACCCCTGCGAAGAGATAGAAGAAAGCCGCTGCGGCATTCATCTCGGCCAGCCCTTCCCGCCCCTTTTCGGCGCGGTCCTCGTTTGGTTCGTGCTCCGGGACTCAATGGACCCCGAGCCATTTGGAGCGTCTATAATCAGGCCCGCCGGGCGGGACAACCGCACGGCGGGTCTGGTCTCACTCTGTTTCCACGCCGTCATCCCGGCCGCAGCGAAGCGGAGAGCCGGGATCCATGCCGGAATGCCCCCGGCAAAGGTTCAGGCATGGATCCCGGGTCTCCTACGGTCGCCCGGGATGACCGCCCTGAGGCGGTCAGAAAACGTCACCGATAAGGCGCGTCCATCGCGATGTTGCGCGCGATCTCGCGTTCCCAGCGCGCGCCGTTCGCGAGCAGCCTGTCCTTGTCGTAGAACAGCTCCTCGCGGGTCTCGGTCGCGAACTCGAAATTCGGCCCCTCGACGATGGCATCGACCGGGCAGGCTTCCTGGCAGAAGCCACAGTAGATGCACTTGGTCATGTCGATGTCGTAACGGGTGGTACGGCGCGTGCCGTCGTTGCGGCGCGGGCCGGCTTCGATGGTGATGGCCTGCGCCGGGCAGATCGCCTCGCAGAGCTTGCAGGCGATGCAGCGCTCCTCGCCGTTCGGATAGCGGCGCAGCGCATGCTCGCCACGGAAGCGCGGCGAAAGCTGGCCCTTCTCGAACGGGTAGTTCAGCGTCGCCTTCGGCTTGAAGAAATAGCGCATCGACAGGCCGATAGCCCCGACGAACTCCTTCAGCAGCAGGCCCCTTGCGGCTTGCGCGAGTGACATCGCCTTCGTCCTTTACATCCTCAGCCGAACAACGTCCGGCCGATCACGAAACCAAGGATCGGCATCAAGCCGATCGTCATTACAACCAGCACCGCCCGCAGGATGCGGATGCGGCGCTCGTAATCATCCTTCTCGGCCTGCGTCTCCGAGCGATCCGTGCGCCGGAGCGCCCCGATCACCACAGCCGACATCAGCCGGTATTCCAGCAGGCCGAGCCCGAAGCCGATCAGGGCACCGAGCGGGCCGGCCCAACTCATCCCGCCACCGGCCCCCAGCCGGTCAACTGCAGCACCAGCGCCACGATCACCACGCAGGCGAGCGAGAGCGGCAGGAAGACCTTCCAGCCCAGGCGCATCAACTGGTCGTAGCGGTAGCGCGGCACGAAGGCCTTCACCAGCGCGAACATGAAGAACACGAGGCAGACCTTGAGCGCGAACCAGAACACGCCGGGCAGCCAGGTGAAGGGCGGCAGCGCGACCGGCGGCGCCCAGCCGCCGAGGAACAGGATCGTGGTCAGCGAGCACATGGTCATGATCGCCACGTATTCGCCGAGCATGAACAGCAGGTACGGGGTCGAGGAATACTCGACCATGAAGCCCGCCACGAGCTCGGATTCCGCCTCGGCCAGATCGAAGGGCGGCCGGTTCGTCTCGGCCAGAGCCGAGATGAAGAAGACCACGAACATCGGGAAGAGCGGGATGAAGTACCAGTTCAGGATCGAAAGCCACGGCACGCCCAGCGCGTGAGCCAGCCCTCGGTTCTGCTGCGCCTCGACCACCGCCGAGAGGTTCAGCGAGCCGACGCAGAGCAGCACGGTGATGATCACGAAGCCGATCGAGACCTCGTAGGAGACCATCTGCGCCGCCGAGCGCAGCGCGCTCATGAACGGGTATTTCGAGTTCGAAGCCCAGCCGGCCATGATGATGCCGTAGACGCCGAGCGAGGAGATCGCGAGGATATAGAGCACGCCGACATTGATGTCGGCGATCGCCCAGCCTTCCGCCACCGGGATCACCGCCCAGGCGCCGAGCGCCAGCAGGCAGGAGATGAAGGGCGCCAGCAGGAAGATGCCCTTGTTGGCGCCGGACGGGATGATCGGCTCCTTGAGCGCGAACTTGATCAGGTCCGCGAAGCTCTGGAACAGGCCCCAGGGTCCGACCACGTTCGGGCCACGGCGAAGCTGCACCGCCGCCCAGACCTTGCGGTCGGCCAGCAGGATATAGGCGATGAAGACCAGCAGGCAGACCAGCAGCAGCAGGCTCTTGCCGAGGATGATCGCGATATCGAGGACGAGGTCCCAGTTCATGGCCGCTTACTCCGCCGCCTGCTGATGCCGGCCGGAGGCCAGCGCCGAGCATTCCGCCATGATGGCGGAGGCACGCGCGATCGGGTTGGTCTGATAGAAATCGGCGACGACGGGCGCGAAGCCCGCCTTGTCGGTCTTGCCGCCGATGCCGGCGAGCTTGCCGATCTCCGCCGCATCATTGATCGAAAGACTGTCGAGCGCCGCGAAATGCGGATGCGCCTCGTAGAGCGCCTTGCGCAAGCCGGACAGCGAGTCGAAGGGCAGCGTCTTGCCTAGCGTTGCCGAGAGCGCGCGCAGGATCGCCCAGTCCTCGCGGGCATCGCCCGGCGGGAAGGTGGCGCGGTCGCCCATCTGCACACGACCTTCCGTGTTCACATAGGTGCCGGACTTCTCGGTATAGGCAGCGCCCGGCAGGATGACGTCGGCGCGGTGGGCACCCTTGTCGCCATGCGTGCCCTGGTAGACGACGAAAGCACCTTCCGGCACCTCGATCTCGTCGGCTCCGAGCAGGAAGAGCACATCGAGCGCTCCCGGCTTGACCATCGCAGCCGCGTCAAGCCCCCCCTCGCCCGGCACGAAGCCGAGATCGAGCGCGCCGACGCGGGAAGCGGCGGTATGGATCACGCCGAAGCCGTTCCAGCCCTCAGCGACGGCGCCGAGCGCCTGCGCCGCCTTGGCGGCGAGCGAGAGCACGGCCTCACCGTCAGCGCGGGAAAGAGCGCCCTGCCCGACCAGCACCATCGGCTTGCCGCCGGCAGCGGCGGCCGACTTCACGACCTCGGCCAGCGTCTCCGGGCCGGCGCCGAGATATTCGTAGGTATAGGTCAGGTCGGCCTTCTCGCCGATGACGGAGACCTTGAGATCGCCACGCAGCCAGCGCTTGCGGATGCGGGCGTTCAGGATCGGCGCCTCGCGGCGCGGGTTCGAGCCGATGATCAGCAGCGAGGTCGCATCCTCGATGCCGGCGATGCCGGCGTTGAGGACGTAGGACGCGCGGCCGAACTTCGGATGCAGCCTGGTGCCATCCTGGCGGGCATCGAGATTGGCGGAGCCGAGCGAGACGATCAGGCTCTTCAGCGCGAACATGTCCTCGACCGCGGCGAGATCGCCGGCGATGGCGCCGATCTTCTCAGGGGCCGTCGCCTTCACCTTGGCGGCGATGGCGGCGAACACCTCGTTCCAGCTTGCCGGACGCAGGCGGCCATTCTCGCGGATATAGGGCCGGTCGAGGCGCTGGGTCTTGAGGCCGTCGGCGACGTGGCGGGTCTTGTCGGAGATCCACTCCTCGTTCACCGCCTCGTTGAGGCGGGGCAGGATGCGCATCACTTCCTTGCCGCGCGAGTCGACGCGGATGGCAGAGCCGACCGCGTCCATCACGTCGATGCTCTCGGTCTTCGAGAGCTCCCAGGGACGGGCCTTGTTCTGGTAGGGCTTCGAGGTCAGCGCGCCGACCGGGCAGAGATCGACGACGTTGCTCTGGAGCTCCGACGCCATCGCCTGCTCGAGATAGGTCGTGATCTCCATGTCCTCGCCGCGGCCGATGGCGCCGAGATCAGAGGCGCCGGCCACCTCGGTGGTGAAGCGGACGCAGCGCGTACACTGGATGCAGCGCGTCATCTGCGTCTTGACCAGCGGGCCGATATACTTGTCCTCGACCGCGCGCTTGTTCTCGGCATAGCGCGAGGTGTCCGCGCCATAGGCCATCGCCTGATCCTGCAGGTCGCACTCGCCGCCCTGGTCGCAGATCGGGCAATCGAGCGGGTGGTTGATGAGCAGGAACTCCATCACCCCTTCGCGGGCCTTCTTGACCATCGGCGACTTGGTCAGGACGACCGGCGGCTCGCCGTTCGGGCCGGGGCGCAGGTCGCGCACGCCGATGGCGCAGGAGGCCTGCGGCTTCGGCGGGCCACCCTTCACCTCGACGAGGCACATGCGGCAGTTGCCGGCGATCGAGAGACGCTCGTGGAAGCAGAAGCGCGGCACCTCGACGCCCGCCGCCTCGCAAGCCTGGAGCACGGTGTACTCAGGCGGAACGTCGACCTCGATGCCGTCGATGAGGAGTTTCGTCATGGTCTCACTCCGCCGCCATCAGGCGCACAGGCTCGCTGTGCGGGTTGGCGGCATAGTCGTCGATGCGCTGCTCGATCTCGTGACGGAAATGCGCGATCAGGCCCTGGATCGGCCAGGCCGCGGCGTCGCCGAGCGCGCAGATCGTGTGGCCCTCGATCTGCTTGGTGACGTCGAGCAGCATGTCGATCTCGCGCTTCTGGGCGCGGCCTTCGGCCATGCGCTCCATGACGCGCCACATCCAGCCCGTGCCTTCGCGGCAAGGCGTACACTGGCCGCAGCTCTCATGCTTGTAGAAATGGCTGATGCGGGCGATGGCGCGGACGATGTCGGTCGACTTGTCCATCACGATCACCGCCGCCGTGCCGAGGCCGGAACGCAGCTTCGAGAGCGAGTCGAAATCCATCGGGGTGTCGATGATCTGCTCGGCTGGGACCATGCGCACCGACGAACCGCCGGGGATGACGGCCTTGAGATTGTCCCAGCCGCCGCGGATGCCGCCGCAATGCTTGTCGATCAGCTCGCGGAAGGTCAGGCCCATCGCCTCTTCGACGTTGCAGGGCTTGTTCACATGGCCCGAGACGCAGAACAGCTTGGTGCCGACATTGTTCGGCGTGCCGATCGAGGAGAACCAGCTCGCGCCGCGGCGCAGGATGGTCGGGGCGACGGCGATCGACTCGACGTTGTTCACCGTGGTCGGGCAGCCGTAGAGGCCCATATTGGCCGGGAATGGCGGCTTCAGCCGCGGCATGCCCTTCTTGCCCTCGAGGCTCTCCAGCAGCGCCGTCTCTTCGCCGCAGATATAGGCGCCGGCGCCGTGATGCACATAGAGATCAAAGGGATAGCCGTGGACGTTATCCTTGCCGATGAGCCTGGCCTCATAGGCCTCGTCGACGGCGCGCTGCAGCGCCTCGCGCTCGCGGACATACTCGCCACGGATGTAGATATAGGCCGCATGCGCGCCCATGGCGAAGGAGGCGATCAGGCAGCCCTCGACCAGCGTATGCGGGTCGTTGCGCATGATCTCGCGATCCTTGCAGGTGCCCGGCTCCGACTCGTCGGCATTGACGACGAGGTAATGCGGGCGCCCGTCGCTGACCTTGGGCATGAACGACCATTTCAGCCCGGTCGGGAAGCCGGCGCCGCCGCGGCCGCGCAGGCCGGACTTCTTCATCTCGTCGATGATCCAGTCCCGGCCCTGCTCCAGGATGAACTTGGTGCCATCCCAGCCGCCGCGCTGGATCGCACCCTTCAGGGTACGGTCATGCAGGCCGTAGAGATTGGTGAAGATGCGATCGCGATCTGCGAGCATGTCCTAGTGCCTCACTCTGCCGGCTTGTCGCCAAGCTTCGACTCCGGGCGCCAACCCGTCGCGAGCTTCTTCGACTGAGCAATCCAGTCGTCACGCTCCGCCCGGCCCTTGAAGCCGGTCAGCCGCGCATCGACCCAGGCGAGCTCCGCCGGTGTCCACTTGGCGATCTGGTCGTAATGCCAGACCCCCATCTCGTTGAGCATCTTGCCGAGCTTCGGCCCTACGCCCCAGATCAGCTCGAGATCGTCGCCCTTGCCGCCGCGCGCCACGGTCAGCAGTTCGGGCTTGCTCTCGTCGGTCGCGGTGACCTTACCCGCCGCCGCAGGCTTGGCAGCCTCGGCGACATCCTTCTTCTCGACCTTGCCCTTGGCGGCCGGGGTGTCCTTGGCCGCGTTGGAAGGCTGGGTCGGCGAGGAAGGCTGCGGGCGGGCGGCAGCGGCCGTCTCGGTCGCAGGCTTGGCAGCGACGGCGGCCGGGGTCGCGTCGGCCTTCTTCGCTTCGGCTTCGGCCGCCTTCTTGGCTTCCGCCTCGGCGGCGGCCTTGGCGGCGGCGGCTTCGGCAGCGGCCTTGCGCTGCTCGACGATGCGCTTCTGCCAGTCGCCGGCGCCGATCATCGACCCGTCATAGAGCGCCTTGTCGGTCAGCGTCTGCGGACCACCTTCCGGCTCGGAGCCGGTGCGACCGTTCTGCGGGCCGGGCTTGGTGGCGCGGCCGTTGCGGAGATCGTCGAGGAGCTGGCGGAAATTCGCCGGCGTCAGGTCCTCGTAGTAATCGACATTGATCTGCGCCATCGGGGCGTTGCAGCAGGCGCCCAGGCACTCGACTTCGAGCCAGGAGAGCTTGCCGTCGGCTGTCACGGTCGATTGCGGGCCGATGACGTCCTCGCAGACCTTCTTCAGCGCTTCCGCGCCGCGCAGCGCGCAGGGCGTCGTACCGCAGAGCTGGACGAAGAATTCGCCGACCGGCTGCAGGTTGAACATGGTGTAGAAGGTCGCGACCTCCAGCACCCGCATCGGCGCCATGCCGAGGCGCTTCGCGACGGTCTCGATCACGGCGCGGGAGACCCAGCCCTCCTGCTCCTGCGCCTTCCACAGCAGCGGGATGACGGCGGAAGCCTGCCGGCCTTCGGGGTACTTGGCGATCTGCTGGACGATCCAGTTCTCGTTCGCCGCGGTGAAGGCGAAGGAGGCGGGCTGAACCGGATCAGGGGCGAGACGACGGACGGACATCAGCGGTCAACTTCACCAAAGACGATATCGAGGGAGCCGAGGATCGCGGAGACGTCGGCGAGCATGTGCTTGCGGCACATGAAATCCATGGCCTGGAGATGGGCGAAGCCCGGGGCCTTGATCTTGCAGCGATAGGGCTTGTTGGTGCCGTCCGAAACCAGATAGACGCCGAACTCGCCCTTCGGCGCCTCGACGGCGGCATAGACCTCGCCGGCCGGCACCTTGTAGCCCTCCGTATAGAGCTTGAAATGGTGGATCAGCGCTTCCATCGAGCGCTTCATCTCGCCGCGCTTGGGCGGCACCATCTTGCCGTCGAGCGAGGAGACCGGGCCGCCGCCATCGGGGGCCAGCAGCTTGTCGCAGCACTGCTTCATGATGCGGACCGACTGGCGCATCTCTTCCATGCGGATGTGATAGCGGTCGAAGCAGTCGCCGTTCTTGCCGACGGGAATGTCGAACTCCAGCTCCTCGTAGCACTCGTAGGGCTGCGACTTGCGCAGGTCCCAGGGCGCGCCGGAGCCACGCACCATCACGCCCGAGAAGCCCCATTTCCAGCAGGTCTCGAGATCGACCACGCCGATATCGACGTTGCGCTGCTTGAAGATGCGGTTGTCGCTGAGCAGGCCTTCGAGGTCGTCGCAGACCTTGAGGAACGGATCGCACCATTCGGCGATGTCGTGGATCAGCGAGACCGGGATATCCTGGTGGACACCGCCCGGACGGACATAGGCTGCGTGCATGCGCGCGCCGCAGGCCCGCTCGTAGAAGATCATCAGCTTCTCGCGCTCCTCGAAGCCCCAGAGCGGGGGCGTGAGGGCGCCGACGTCCATCGCCTGCGTGGTGACGTTCAGGAGATGCGAGAGGATGCGGCCGATCTCGGAATAGAGCACGCGGATGAGCTGGCCGCGGCGCGGCACGGTCACGCCGACGAGGCGCTCGACCGCCAGCGCATAGGCATGCTCCTGGTTCATCGGCGCGACATAGTCGAGCCGGTCGAAATAGGGCACGGCCTGGAGATAGGTCTTGGCCTCGATCAGCTTCTCGGTGCCGCGATGCAGCAGGCCGATATGCGGATCGACACGCTCGACGATCTCGCCGTCGAGCTCCAGCACCAGACGCAGCACGCCGTGCGCGGCCGGGTGCTGCGGGCCGAAATTGATCGAGAAATTGCGGATATTGTGCTCGGTCATGACCGGCCTTCCTGCTGCGCCTCGAAGCGCGCCAGCACCTCGGCGCCCGTCAGCCGGGGGCGTTCCCCGGCGAAATCATAGAGCGCGGGCTTCGCGTCGATGAAGATCTCTTCGAGGAAGATGAAGGAGTTCTTGTCGTCGAAGCTCTGGAACGAGACCGCGACATGGTCGCCACCCTCGCGCAGTCGCCAGAACAGGCTGGAGCCGCAACGCTTGCAGAACTGGCGCATCGCCCATTCCGACGAAGGATAGGTGCCAAGCTCGCTCTCGTCCTCGACGGCGACCTCGCCGCAGGACACGGCCATGAAGACGCCGCCGCTCCAGCGCTGGCACATGCCGCAATGGCACGCATCCATCTCGGCCTTCTTGGGCACGGCGGTGAAACGCACCGCGCCGCAGAGACAACCGCCAGACAGCTTTTTCGCCGCAGCAGTCATCACGCCCCCTTCGCCTTCTCGTCGCCCGGCAGCACGTAATCCGTGCCTTCCCAGGGCGAGAGGAAATCGAAGTTGCGGAATTCCTGGTTGAGCTTCACCAGCTCGTAGACGACGCGCTTCTGCTCGTCGTCATAGCGGACCTCGACGAAGCCGGTCAGCGGGAAGTCCTTGCGCAGCGGATAACCCTCGAAACCGTAATCGGTGAGGATGCGGCGCAGATCCGGGTGGCCGGAGAAGAGGATACCGTAGAAGTCGTAGGCCTCGCGCTCGAACCAGTTCGCCGCCGGGAACACGTCGATGACGGAGGGGACGGGCGTCGCCTCGTCGGTCTGCACCTTCACGCGGATGCGGCGGTTATGGTGCGGCGCAAGCATATGATAGACGACGTCGAAGCGTTTCTCGCGGCCGGGATAATCGGCGCCGGCGATGTCGGTGAAGTTCACGAAGCGGAAGCGCGGATCGCTGTAGAGCGTGCGCAGCACCGCGACGATCGAAGCCGCCTCGGCATGGATCGTGAGCTCCTCGAAGGCGACGACGGCCTCCGTCACCGCGCCGGGCAGCGCGGCCTTGATCTCTTCGCCGAGTTGTACGAGCGCTTCGCTCATCGTCTCACCTTCATCGCCTGCAGCATCGACCGAAAGAGCGCTCAGCGCTCGATCGTGCCGGTGCGGCGGATCTTCTTCTGCAGCAGCAGGACGCCGTAGAGCAGCGCCTCGGCCGTCGGCGGGCAACCCGGGACATAGATGTCGATCGGGACGATGCGGTCGCAGCCGCGCACCACCGAGTAGCTGTAGTGGTAGTAGCCGCCGCCATTGGCGCAGGAGCCCATCGAGATGACGTAGCGCGGCTCCGGCATCTGGTCGTAGACCTTGCGGAGCGCCGGGGCCATCTTGTTGGTCAGCGTGCCCGCGACGATCATCACGTCCGACTGGCGCGGCGAGGCGCGCGGCGCGAAGCCGAAGCGCTCAACATCGTAGCGCGGCATCGAGAGCTGCATCATCTCGACGGCGCAGCAGGCCAGACCGAAGGTCATCCACATCAGCGAGCCGGTACGGGCCCAGTTGATCAGATCATCCGTGGCGGTGACGAGGAAGCCCTTGTCGGCCAGCTCGTTGTTGATCTCGACGAAGAACGGATCACGCGCTCCCAGCGGCTTGCCGTCGGGACCGAGCAAGCCCCTCGGCGCCTGCGCGACGAGCGGATCACCACGATCGATCGCTGTGATTGCCATAACCTAATCCTTGTGAACCTTTGCCTGCCGGATCGAAAGCGGAGCGCCGCCTCGCAACCCGACAGTCAGTCCCACTCCAGCGCGCCCTTGCGCCACTCGTAGATGAAACCCACGGTGAGCACGCCGAGAAAGATCATCATCGACCAGAAACCATACCAGCCGAGCCCGCCGAAGGCGACGGCCCAGGGGAACAGGAACGCGACCTCGAGATCGAAGATGATGAAGAGAATCGCGACCAGATAGAAGCGGACGTCGAACTTCATGCGGGCATCGTCGAAGGCGTTGAAGCCGCATTCATAGGCCGAGAGCTTTTCCGCATCCGGCTTGGAATAGGCGATCGCGAAGGGCGCGATCAGCAAGGCCAGGCCGATCACCGCCGAGACGCCGATGAACAGCACCAGCGGCAGGTAGTCGCTCAGGATGGAAGGCACCGTGGCAGCTTGCATGGTCGAACTCACTTCAGACGCCCGCGGGGGCGGCTCGCTGTCCCAGTCGCTTAGACCCTCGATTAGAATGAAGCAAGACTCCGCCGCGCCGCACAATCGCCGTATCCGGGTTGAACCCAGCGCAGATTAGGGCAAAATCCGGCTACGTCCCGCCACCGCCATGCAGAGCAACGGCGAAAATCCGACAAAATCGTCTGCTTTCGGCATGCGGCAGCGGCAATCATCCGTTCACCGTGCCGAATCGTTGCCGGCTGCGCGAGCGCTTCATCCCGAAAGGCCTTCGATGTTTCGTGATCCTCGCTCCGCTCGTCAGTCATCCTGTAGCGGACGCCCGACGGCACGATGAGCCCGGCCTGCCTCCCGCGCGCGCTGGCCATGCCGGCGCTCGCCCTGCTGCTCTCGGCGGCTGCCGTCTCCGCACAGGAAGGCGAGCCGATGCGCGCGCCGCTGCCGCCGCAGCGCCCGTTCGATCTCGACATCGAGGGCACGCCGAAGCTGCCTCCCATCATCGTGCCTCCGCCAACGCCGCGCGCAGTTGCTCCCGATACGCCGGTGCCGGCTTCTTCCGAGGAAACTCCACCCGCGACGCCGGCCCCGGAAACCCCGCCTGCCGAAGCCACGCCACCCCAGCCCGGTGAGCCGGATGACGACGAAGGCGTCGAATGGCCGAAGCTGACACCAGGGCAAAAGGCTGGTGCCGAGCCGGATTTCGATCCGAACGAGAGGGCGGAACGGCCGGGCATCTCGACCGACCCCGGCACCTCCATCGCCTGCCTGCCGCAGGAACTGAAGCTGATCCTCGGCAAGATCGCCGACAGATACGGAGCGGTGAAGGTGACCTCGACTTGGCGGCCACCCTGGCGCGCCCGGCGCGGCTCCTATCACAAGGGCTGCCAGGCGATGGATTTTCGCGTCCCCGGCGTCAGGCCGCGACTGGTGCTGGAATGGGTTCGCGCCCTGCCCGAAGTCGGCGGCAACCATGTCTACTGGAACGGGCTGATCCATATCGATACCGGGCCGCGCCGGCCCTGGTAGGAGTCTCTCCTCGGAATCGCGTCATGCCCGGGCTTGCCTCGGGCATCTCATGACAAGCAGGCGCATCGCCTTTTCCTGCATGAGATTATGGGATCTGTGCGGCGCTCCGTCCGAGAATGACGGCGTGGATTCGCCCTCTCAAAAAACAGGCTTGACTGTTTGTAAGTTGAGTCGCACCGTTTCCCCATCGTCAAGGGGAGCGAGGTCGGGATGAGCAGCGCCGGCAAGCGACGATCGCAGAAGGAACGCAGCGCGGAGACCTCCGCGCGGCTGATGAACGCGACCATCGACCTGCTGCACGACCAGGGGCTCGCCCGCACCACCACCCCGGAGATCGCCCGCATGGCCGGGGTCTCCCGCGGGGCCCTGACCCATCATTTCGCCGGCCGCGAGGCAATCATCAGCGCCTCGGTCGCCGACATGCTCGGCAAGGCGGCGCGCGATCTGCACCGTTTCGCCGAGGACTTCATGGCGCGCGGCGGCTCCAGCGACGAGATCGTCGACTATGCCTGGCGCATGATGGACGACCGGCTGTTCTACGTGACGATGGAATACCTGCCGGAAGCCCGCCACAACCCGGCTTTCCGCGCCGACCTGATCCCGACCGTCAAGGAATTCCATGCCGGGCTCGACGCGGTCTGGACCGCGCTTGCGGCGCGCGCCGGCACCGACCCCGACCATACCCGCACCGTGATGAACGCGACCATGTGCCTGGTCCGCGGCATGATCAGCCAGACCGTGCTGCGGCCGAACGACCCGGCCTATTACGAGGGCTTGCTCAGCTTCTGGAAGCAGCAGGTCAGGCAGCATTTCCCGATGAAACCAGCGGCTGCCCAATCCGGCCGGCGCAAGACGGCGGTGGCATGACGGCTGCTCTGACCATCCAGGGGCTGAAGCTCGGCTTCTACGGCGTGCAGGTGCTGCGCGGCGTCGATTTCGCGGTGCCGCAAGGCTCCTTCACCGGGTTGATCGGGCCGAATGGCGCCGGCAAGTCCACACTGTTCAACGCGGTTTCCGGGCTCTATCGGCCGCAGGCCGGCTCGGTCAGGCTCGGCGCGACCGAGACGGCCGGAATGCCGCCGGAGAAGCTGGTCGCGGCGGGGCTGGTGCGCTCCTTCCAGCTCGCGCGCGGCTTTCCCAAGCTCAGCGTCTTCCAGCACCTGATGCTCTACGGCGCCGACCAGCCGGGCGAGGGCCTGCTGGCCGGGCTGATTGGCACAGGGAGCGCGAAGAAGCGCGAGGCCGAACTCTCCGAGCGCGCCTTCGGCATCGCCCGCAGGTTGAAGCTCGACCATGTGCTCGACAACCCCGTCACCGCCCTCTCCGGCGGCCAGAAGAAGCTGGTCGAGATCGGCCGCGCTCTGATGGCCGAGCCGAAAATCCTGCTGCTCGACGAACCGATGGCCGGCGTCAATCCGAGCCTGACCGAGCAGATCGCCGAGCATCTCGTCGCGCTCAATCGCGACGGGCTGACGATCTGCCTGATCGAGCACGACATGGGGCTGATCAGGAAGCTCTGCGCGCCCGTCATCGTCATGGCCGAGGGCAAGACGCTGACGCAAGGGTCGTTCGACGAGGTCGCCGCCGACACCCGCGTGCAGGAAGCCTATCTCGGGAGGCGTCATTGAGCGCGGCACAGGGCGAACTCCTCGCCGTCGAAGGCGTCGTCGCCGGCTATGGCGCGGCCGAGCAGATCCTGAAGGGCACTTCGCTCACGGTCGCGCCGGGCGAGATCGTCTCGATCATCGGCCCCAACGGCGCCGGCAAATCGACGCTGCTCAAGACCATCGCCGGGCTCGTGCAGGCGCGAGACGGCACGATCAGGCTCAAGGGCGGCGACGTCACCCGCGAGAACGCGCTCGGCCGGGCCAGGGCCGGCATCGGCTTCGTGCCGCAGGAGCGCAATGTCTTCGGCGCGATGACGGTCGCCGAGAACCTCGCGATCAGCGGCTTCCAGGAGCCGGGCAAGGTCGGAGAACGAGCCGAGCAAATGTATGCGCGCTATCCGATGCTCGCCGAGAAGCGCAAGGCGCTGGCCCGCACGCTCTCCGGTGGCCAGCGCCAGATCCTCGCGATGGCGATGGGGCTGATGAACGCCCCTGCCCTGCTGCTGCTCGACGAGCCGACAGCCGGGCTCTCGCCGAAGGCCGCCGACGAGTTGTTCGACGCGATCGTCGCCCTCAACAAGGGAGGCCTGCCGATCCTGATGGTCGAGCAGCATGCGCTCGAAGCGCTGCAGATCTCGACGCGCGGCTATGTGCTGGTCTCCGGCCGCAACAGCAGCGAGGGCGCTGGGCCAGCGCTCGCCACCGATCCCGAAATCCGCCGGCTCTTCCTCGGCGGCTAGGACGACGACACGACAGCAAACCAACAAGACAACAGGGGAACAGCATGACCGCTTTCACGACCGACCGCCGCACGCTTCTGGCAGGCGCCGCCGCGCTTGCCAGCCTTTCCGCCCTGCCCGGCCGCGCGCTCGCCCAGGGCGCGCCGATCAAGATCGGCACGCTGACGCCGCTCACCGGCGCCGGCGGCCCCTATGGCCCGGTGATGGTCAAGGCGGTGAAGGCCGTGGTCGACGAGGTCAACGCTGCCGGCGGCGTGCTCGGCCGCAAGGTCGAGCTGATCTCGGAAGACGACCAGACCAGCCCGGAAGCCGGCGTGCGCGCCGCCCGCAAGCTGATCGATGTCGACAAGGTCTCGGCCATCCTCGGCACCTGGTCTTCGGCCGTCACAACCGCCGTCGCACCGCTGTGCTGGGAATCGAAGACCTTCCTTGCCACCGTCTCGGGTGCCGATTCGATCACGCAGCTCCCGCATCAGGGCTACCTGATCCGCACCCAGCCCAACACGACCCTGCAGGGCCGCAAGTTCGGCGAATTCTGCATCGCCGAGAAGGCCAAGCGCGTCTTCTTCCTCTCGCCGCAGACGCCCTTCGCCAAGAGCCAGTTCGACAACATCACCGAGGCCGTGAAAAAGGCCGGCGGCGAGACCGGCTCGCTGATCTATGACGACAAGAAGCCGGCCTATCGCAGCGAGATCGACGAAGTGCTGCGCTTCAAGCCCGACGCGATCATCTTCGGCGGCTACACGCCCGACACCGCCGTCATGCTCAAGGACGCCTATCGCGCCGGCTATGGCGGGCTGAAGGTCGCCTTCGGCTATGCGGTCAACCAGAAGCTGGTCGAGAGCGTGCCGGCCGAGGTCGTCGACAAAACCTTCACCATCGCGCCTTCGCCGGCCGAAGGCTCGAAGGCCTATGCCCGGCTGGTCAAGATGATCGGCGTCGCCTCGCCCGATCCTTACACCACCCAGGTCTACGACCAGATCAACCTGATCCTGATGGCGATCGCGATCGCCGGCGACAGCTCGGGCACCGCGATCAAGGACGCGGTGCGCAAGGTCAGCCAGGCGCAGGGCGGCGCCAAGGTCGACAACGCGCTCGACGGTCTCAAGGCGATCGCCGCCAAGCAGCCGGTCGACTATGACGGCGCCAGCGGCCCCTGCGACTTCACCGAAACCGGCGACATCGCGGACTGCCAGTTCCGATACGAGCAGGTCCAGGGCGGCAAGCTGACGCTGGTGAAGATCGCGTGAGCCAGTTGCTGCAGGCGCTCGTCAACGGGGTGATGACCGGGACGCTGATCGCCGTCCCGGCCATCGGCTTCTCCGCCATCTTCGCGGTGCTGCGCTATCCGAACTTCGCCATCGCAGCCTATGCCACCATCGGCGCCTTCGCCGCCTGGTGGGCGAATGTCGCGATGGGGCTGCCGGTGCCCGCCGCGCTCCTCGTCGCCTTCGCGGTGACGGGCGTTGTCGGCGTCGTCGCGGAAGAGACCTCGCTGAAGCGCCTGCGCAACAACGGCGCGCTGATCGTGGCCATCGCCTCGATCGCGCTCAATCTCGTGCTCGAGAACATCGTCCGCTTCATCTTCGGCAACGAGATGCGCGGCTACGACCTGCCGATCGCGCGCGACATGCGCTTCGGCGATCTGCGCATCGGCCCCCAGCAGCTCCAGAGCCTGCTGCTCGCCGTCGCGATCATGGCGGCGATGTTCCTGTTCCTGCGCTATACCCGCTTCGGCAAGGCGATGCGCGCCGTCGCCGACAATCCCGACCTCGCCCGGCTCAAGGGCATCGACCCCGCCAAGATCGCGATCGTCACGCTGTTTCTGGGCGCAGGCCTGACCGGCGTCGGCGGCGTGCTGATCGGGCTCGATACCTCGATCGATCCGCTGACGGGCTATCGCGTGCTGCTCTCGGTCTTCGCTGCGGCCGTGCTCGGCGGGCTCGGCTCGATCCCCGGCGCCGTCGCCGGCGCGCTGATGCTCGGCATCGCCGAGGAGCTCGCATTGCTCGTCGTGCCCGCGACCTACCGCACCGGCGTCGGCTTCGTCGCGATCCTGCTGATGCTCACCTTCCGGCCGCGCGGCCTCCTCGGGGAAAGGGCCGCCTAATGCTGTCCTATCTGATCTTCACCCTAACGCTCTGCGCCATCTACGGCCTGCTCGCGCTCAGCCTCAACCTGATCTGGGGCAGTGCCGGCCTGGTCAATCTCGGCCTCGCCGGCTTCTTTGCGGTCGGTGCCTATGCCTCTGCGCTGGCGACGGGAGCCGGAGCGCCGGTGCTGATCGGCTGGGGCGCGGCGCTCGTCGTGGGCGCTGCGGTCGGCCTCGTCGTCACCTTCGCGACGCTACGCCTGCGCGATGACTATCTCGCCATCGTCACGCTCGGCTTCGCGGAAGTCATCCGGCTGGTGGCGCTGAACGAGCGCTGGCTGACCAACGGCTCGGACGGCATTTCCGGCATCAAGGCGCCGCTCAAGGCAGAGCTCGGCACGCAGAACTTCGCCTATTTCTATCTCGGCCTCGCCACGCTGGTGCTGGTGATCGTCTGGGCGCTCCTGCGCCGGCTCGATGCCTCGCCTTATGGCCGGGCGCTGAAGGCGATCCGCGAGGACCAGCAGCTCGCGTCCTTCGCCGGCAAGCCGGTTTTGCGCTTCAAGCTCCAGGCCTTCGCGCTCTCGGCTGCGATCGCGGCGCTGGCGGGCGCGCTCTACGCCCATTTCCAGTCCTATGTCTCGCCTGACCATTTCCAGCCGCTGATCACGATCTACATCTTCCTCGCCGTCACGGCCGGCGGCGTCGGGCGTCCGAGCGGAGCCGTGCTCGGCGCCTATCTCGTCGTGATCTTCCTGGAGGCGACGCGCTTCGTCACCGAATGGGTGCCCGGCCTGCAGCCGGTCCAGCTCGCAGCCACGCGCGAGATGTTGATCGGCATCGCCCTCATCCTCGTCCTGCATCTCAAGCCGCAGGGCATCCTGCCCGAGCGCATCCCGAAGGCGCCGGTTCCTCCGACCGCCGCTTAAACCGAAGGCCTGCCCATGTCCGACGATCTCGCCACCCTCTCCGCCCTCATCAGGGAGCCCGGCCAGCCCGACACGGTGTTCAAGGCCTTCGAGGACATCACTCGCCGCCTCGTCGGCCATGAATTGTTCACGCTGCTCTATGTCGACGGGCAGGAGGTCGCGCGCATCTATTCCAACCGCCCGGCCGAGTACCCGGTCTCCGGCCGCAAGACGATGGGCCCGACGCCCTGGGGCAAGCATGTGCTGGACGGCCGCCAACCCTATCTCGGCAAGGACAAGGCCGGCATCCGCTGGGCGTTCTTCGACCACGAGCTGATCGAGAGCATGGGGCTCGGCTCCGTGATCAACATCCCCGCGATCTATGACGGCAAGGTCGTCGGCACCATCAACCTGCTCGCGCCCGAGCACCATTACCGCGAGGAGCATGTCGCGCCGGTGGAGCGTTTGGCGCCTCTGCTGGTGCCGGCCTTCCTCGCCGCGCGCGCCGCCAACAAGGCCGCCTGATCCCGTTTCCCCGACGCAACCTGACCGAAGGAACATGCCAGTGGCTTCAACCCTGTTCACCAATGCCCGCATCGTCGACGGCTCGGCGCCGGAGGCTGGCGCGCCCGTCAGCGTCCTCGTCGAGGGCGGCACCATCCGCGAGGTCGGCAAGTCCGTGACCTCGGCCAAGGCCAAGGTCGTCGATCTCAAGGGCAAGACACTGATGCCCGGACTGATCGACGCTCATGTCCACGTCGTCGCCGGTGTCGCCGATCTCGGCGCGAATGCACGCCTGCCGGATTCGCTGGTCACCGCGCGCTCCTTCGGGATCATGCGGGCGATGCTGATGCGCGGGTTCACCACGGTGCGCGATGTCGGCGGCGCCGATTTCGGCCTGAAGCAGGCGACCGAGGAAGGCGATTTTCCGACGCCGCGCCTCGTCATCTCCGGAAAGGCACTGAGCCAGACCGGCGGCCATGCCGATTTCCGCGGCCGCTATGACGACCGTCCGAGCGTGATCGAGCGCCATCGCCTGGGCGCGCTCGGCCGCATCTGCGACGGTGTCGACCAGGTCCGCCGCGCCGCGCGCGAGGAGCTGAAGGGCGGGGCCGACTTCATCAAGATCATGGCCAATGGCGGCTGCGCCTCGCCGACCGACCCGATCCATTTCCTCGGCTTCTCGGTGAGCGAGCTGGAGGCCGTGGTCGAGGAGGCCCGGATGGCCGGCACCTATGTCTCGGCCCATGTCTATACCGACGACGCCATCCGCCGCTGCGTCGAGGCCGGCGTGCATTCGCTGGAGCATTGCAACCTGATCCAGGCCGAGACGGCGAAGCTCGCCGCTTCCAAGGGCGCCGTCGCCGTGCCGACGCTGGTGACCTATGACAAGCTGGTCTCGGACGGGCCGAAGCTCGGCTTCCCGCCGGATTCGGTCGCCAAGGTCGATGTCGTTCGCTCGGCCGGCATGGAATCGCTCGCGATCATGAAGAAGGCCGGCCTGACCATGGCCTATGGCAGCGACCTGCTCGGCGAGATGCACAAGTACCAGTCGGAAGAGTTCGTGATCCGTGGCCGCGCCCTGCCGGCGCATGAGGTCATCGCCTCGGCGACCCATGTCGCTGCCAAGCTCCTGAAGATGGAGGGCCTGATCGGCACGGTCTCCGCCGGCGCCCATGCCGACCTGATCGTCGTCGACGGCGACCCGCTGAAGGACCTCTCGCTCCTGACCCGCCAGGGCCGGCACATCCCGCTGATCATGAAGGGCGGCGCCTTCATGAAGCGCGCCAGCCTGAACTGACGCTTCGGAGCCGGCGGGGACATCCTCGCCGGCTTCAATCCTCGTAGGGGCTGTGCTCGCGGATCAGCGCGGCATTGTGCTCGCGGAAGGCCTCGACGAATTCGCGGGCGATGCGCGAGAGCGGCCGCGGCGCAGGCTGGAACATCGCGTAGCGATAGGACAGGCGCGGCGCGAAGGGCCGCGCCACCAGCCCGACCTTCCGGAAATGCAGGCTGGTGACGACGTCGACGATGGTGACGCCGACGCCCTCCATCACCAAAGCGCAGGCAGTGCCGAAGAACTCGACATGCACCGCCATGCGCAGCCGCGCGGAATGCTCGGCGAAGGCGCGTTCGATCGCTTCGTGAAGGAAGTGATCAGCATAGAGCGAGATGAAGGGTGCATCGTCGAGATGGGCCGGCGTGATGACCGGCTCGGCCGCCAGCGGGTGATCGGCCGGAACCATGCAGACGCAGGGAACATCGATGGTCTCGATGACCAGGGCCGGACTTTCGATCGGATGCTCGGCGAAGCCGATATCGAAGGCCTCGATGCGACCGAGATCGCGCACGGTCGGCGACGAGCGAGTGATGAAGCGCACCGTGCCGTCCGGCCAGCGCGTCAGCAGCCGGGCGATGATCGGCGGCAAGGCGTAGGTGGCGAGACCGGGCTGGCTCGCCAGCGACAGCGTTCCCGAGCGCAGACCTTTGAGATCGCGCGCGACCTGCCGGGTGCGTTCGAGCACGCCGAGCGTGCGCCGCGCCTCCTCGTAGAACAACGTCGCCTCGGGCGTGACCTGCAGCCTGCCCTTCTTGCGCTCGAACAGGGAGACGCCGAGCTCGTCCTCCAGCCGCGTGATCAGATTGCTGATCGCCGGTTGCGACTTCGCCAGCAGGGTTGCTGCGGCGCTCATCGAGCCCGTCTCAATGACGGCCCTGAAGGCTTCCAGATGCCGCGTATCCAAGCCCGTTCCGCCCCAAAGTTATAATCCAGATTTATACCTTTTAGCTCATTTCGTTTTTGACGGAAGCCGCGAAAACGGGACCATGGCTCCAAGCCTGAACGGCATGGGGAATGGGACTGCATCGGTGAAAGACTCGCTTGTCCTCGACAAGGTTGGGAAGCGCTATGGCGATTTCGTCGCGCTCGAACCGACCGATCTGACGATCAAGGCCGGCGAGTTTATCACGCTGCTCGGCCCCTCGGGCTCGGGCAAGACCACGATCCTGATGAGCATCGCCGGCTTCGTCGCGCCCAGCAGCGGGCGCATGCTGCTCGACGGCCGCGACGTGACCGCGCTGCCGCCCGAGCGGCGCAATTTCGGCGTGGTCTTCCAGGGCTACGCGCTGTTCCCGCACCTCACCGTCTACGACAATGTCGCCTTCCCCTTGAGGGCGCGCGGCATCACCGGTGAGGCAGCCCGGCCGAAGATCATGGCCGCGCTGGAGATGGCGAAGCTCGGGGCCTTCGCGCATCGCTATCCCCGCCAGTTGTCGGGCGGGCAGCAGCAGCGCGTCGCGCTCGCCCGCTCGCTGGTCTTCTCGCCGGAGCTGCTGCTGCTCGACGAGCCGCTGAGCGCGCTCGACAAAGCGCTACGCAAGGAATTCCAGACCGAATTCCGCTCGATCCATCGCGAAGTCGGCTCGACCTTCATCTATGTCACCCACGATCAGGAGGAGGCGCTGACGATGTCGGACCGCATCGTCATCCTCGATCGCGGCCGCATCCTCCAGATCGCCCCGCCGGCCGAGCTCTACGAGCGCCCGGCCACAGAGTTCGTCGCCGGCTTCCTCGGCAAGAGCAATTTCCTGCGCGGCAAGATCGCCTCGGCCAGCGGCGGGCAGGTCGAAATCCATATGCCCGGTTTCGCCGCGACGGCGAACGGGAACGGCATCGCGGCACAGGCCGGCCAAGCAGCCGTCGCCGCGCTCCGCCCGGAGAAGATCAGGCTGGCGGCGCCGGCTGCGGCGGCTGAAACAGCGCCTTGCCAAGTCAGCGGCAGGGTCGCCGACATCACCTATCTCGGCTCCTCCGTCGAGGTCGAGGTCAGGCTGGCGGATGGCGAGACGCTGCTGGCGACGGTTCCGGCCGGGCAGCGCAGCTTCACTGAGGGCGAGGCGATCGTCGCCTCCTGGGCGCCGGATGCTGCGATCCTCGTACGCGGCAACGAGGCCTCGCCGTGAGCGCGGCTGCCGCCACCAGCGCCGGCGGAAGCGAGCGGCTCTACTGGCTGATGCTGCTGTCGCCCTGCGTCTTCCTGGCGCTGTTCTATCTCGTGCCGGTGCTGAACGTGCTGGTGCTGAGCTTCACCGTGCCCAAGCCCGGCCTCGCCAACTATGCCGAGCTCGCCCAAAACGGCGCCGTGCAGCGCGTGCTCTGGACGACGCTCAGGATCGGCGCGATCACCACGGTTCTGGCGCTGGGGATCGGCTATGTCGTCGCCTATGCCCTGCTGCAATGCGGGCCGCGCGAGCGCCAGATACTCCTCGGTATCGTCGTCGCGAGCTTCTGGATCAGCGCCCTGATCCGCGCCTTCGCCTGGGTCGCGCTGCTGCAGTCGAAGGGGCTGGTCAACTCGATCCTGCTATCGACCGGGCTGATCGAGAGCCCGCTCAGCCTCGTGCGCAACGAGCTCGGCGTGATCATCGGCATGGTCCATTACATGCTGCCCTATGCGATCCTGCCGCTCTACACGAGCCTGCGCGGCATCGACGACCGGCTGGTGCCGGCGGCCCGCGCGCTCGGCGCCACGCCGGGACAGGCCTTCCGCTGGGTCTTCCTGCCGCTGAGCCTGCCCGGCCTGATCGGCGCGGGCGTGATCGTGATGATCTTCTCGCTCGGCTTCTACATCACCCCGGCGATCCTCGGCGGCGGGCGCACGATCATGGTGGCCGAATTCATCAGCGTGCAGATCTCCGAGACGCTGCGCTGGGGGCTGGCGGCGATGCTGGCGACCGTGCTGCTCGGCGCCGTGCTGCTGCTCGTGATGTGGCTCAGCCGCTTCATGGATGTCGAACAGGCGCTGAGGAAATAGCCATGGCAGCGCTCGGCGTCCCCTCGACCCATAACGGCATCTCGCTCAACCGCATCGTCGCCTGGCTGGCGGCCTCGTTCCTGCTGCTGCCGATCCTCGTGATCATCCCGATCTCGCTGACGCCGGAGCGCTATCTCTCGCTGCCGACCAATGCGATCTCGTTTCGCCATTACAACAGCCTCGTGACCGACGGCCGCTGGACGAAGAGCATCGTCGACAGCCTCGTCGTCGGCATCGGCGCGACGGTGCTCGCGACCGGGCTCGGCGTGGCCTTCGCGCTCGGGGCCTGGCGTCTCGGGGCGCCGCTCGCCAAGCGCCTGCGCCTTTTGCTGCTGGCACCGATCATCGTGCCGCCGATCGTGCATGCCGTCGCCTTCTACCGGGCATGGGCGACGCTCGGGCTGCTCGACACCTATCTCGGCCTCATCCTGATCCACGCGATGAAGGGGCTGCCCTTCGTGGTGCTCACCGTCGCGGGCACGCTGGCCAATGTCGATCCAAGGCTGGAGCAGGCGGCGCGCAGTCTCGGCGCCAATCCGCGGCAGGCGATGGGCTGGGTCGTGCTGCCGCAGATCAAGGCCGGCATCATCGCCGGCGCCGCCTTCGCCTTCATCACCTCCTGGGACGAGACCATCGTCGCGCTCTTCGTCACCAGCCGCGCCGTCACCACCCTACCCCGCCGGATCTGGGAGGGGCTCGCCGACAATATCGATCCCGCCATCGCCGCGCTCGGCACGGTGATGATCGCCCTCACCTTCGCCGCCGTCGCGATCTCGACGCTGCGCAGCACCGCCGCAAAAGCCTGACAACAGAGGGGAGACCAGCATGACCAGAGAGCATCAGGAATTCCGTGACGACTGCCTGGCGATCCTGCGCCGGGAGACCGAGGGCAAGCGCGTGCATCGCCGTCGCTTCCTGCAGGCGCTGGCCATGCTGGGTGCGATCCCGGCTGGCCTGCGCCTGACGCCGGCCCATGCGCAGACCGGCGAGATCGTCGTCGTAAACTGGGGCGGCGATGCCGTGCCGGCCTATGACGCGATCTGGGCCCAGCCCTTCAACGCGGCCAATCCCGGCGCGAAGGCGCTGATCAACGGCTCGGGGCCGAGCTCCGGCAAGATCAAGGCTATGGTCGAGAGCGGCACTGTTACCTGGGACGTCTGCGACCGCACCGTGCCGGCCTCGATCGAGCTCGGCCGGCAGAACCTGCTCGAGAAGGTCGACTGGTCGATCGTGTCGCAGGACAAGGTCCGCGCCGCGCATCGCTCGGACTGGGGCGTCGGCGCCTATCTCTATTCCTTCGTGCTGACCTACGACGCCAAGGCCTTGAAGGGGCCGGCGCCGAAGAACTGGAAGGACTTCTGGAACGTCAAGGAATTCCCGGGCAAGCGCACGCTCCGCAACAATATCGAGGGCATGCTGGAGGCGGCGCTGCTCGCCGACGGCGTCAGCCGCGACAAGATCTACCCGATCGATGTCGACCGGGCGCTCGCCAAGATCAAGGAGATCAAGCCGCACACGATCTTCTGGACCACCGGCGCGGAGAGCCAGCAGCTCTTCCGCAACCAGGAGGTCGTGATGGGGAACCTGTGGCACACGCGCTCGATGCTGCTCGCCAAGGAGGTCGGCGACCACATCAAGTTCACCTTCGAGGACGGCATCCTGTTCCCCGGCGCCTGGATCGTGCCGAAGGGCAACCCGGCCAAGGCCGGCGCCTGGAAGTTCATCGCCGCGGCGCAGGACCCGAAGAGCCAGGTCGAACTGTTCAAGCGTGTCGGCAACGGGCCGGTCAACCCGGCCGCCGCCGCGATGGTGCCGGCCGAGATGAAGGCGCTCGACTGCGGATCGCCGGAGAATTTCGCGCGCCAGGTCGCCGTCGACAACGAGTGGTACGCGCAGCACTACGCCACCATCCTCGCCCGCTACATGGACGCGATCGCGTCCTGAGCCTCGACACTGACGGGCGGCATCGCGCCGCCCGTCCCTGCCTCTCCGACCAAGACACAGGACTATTGATGACAACGGCGCCGTTTTCGCTCGCCCAGACCTTCATGGGCGTCCCGCACCGCACCGAGATCGGCGACGCCAAGGCGGTGGTCCTCGGCCTGCCCTTCGATTGCGGCACCCATCCGCAGCGCGTCGGCTCCAGGCTCGGGCCGTCCTCGATCCGCGAGCAGTCGCTGCTGCTGCGCGCCTTCGACTTCGTCAACGGCATCAACCCGCTGGAGGCGCTCGGCGTGGTCGATGTCGGCGATGCCAAGGTCAGCCCCGGCGATCTCGAAGCCTCCTATGTCGCGATCGAGGCGGCGGTCGGCGCCATCGCCGAGACGCGGGCCGTCGCGGTGACGCTCGGCGGCGACGGCGCCATCGCGCTGCCGGAGATGCGGGCGCTGCACCGGGTCTATCCCGATCTCGTCACCATCCATATCGACGCCCATACCGACGCCTATCCGATCGAGGGCTACAACACCGCGACCGCCTTCGGCCGCGCCGCCGAGGAAGGACTCGTCGACGCAACCCGCTCCTACCAGATCGGCATGCGCGGCACGACGATGCTGCCCGGCGTCGGCGAGTACGGGCGCAGCCTCGGCTACAACGTGATCCCGCTTGCCGAATTGCTGGAACGCGGCATCGCCAAGGTCTTTGCCGAGATCCGCGCCCATATCGGCGACCGGCCGGTCTATCTCTCCTACGACATGGATTTCTTCGACCCCTCGGTCGCACCGGGCGTCTGCACGCCGACCTGGGGTGGCGCGACCTCGCGGGAGGGGCTGGCGGTATTGGAAGCCTGCGCCGGGCTCAATCTGGTGGGCGTCAACATCAACACGATCAGCCCGCCGCATGATGTCGGCGGCATGTCGGCGCTGCTCGCGGCCCAGGTGACGCTGAACGCGCTCAACCTGATCGCCCGGCAGCATCAGTCGAAGGCCGCGACGGGAGCGTAACAGCCTCCAGCAGAGGCGCCCTGACAAGCCATCGGCTTCCCTGCCCGTAGGGTAGAGGCTGGCCCGGCGCGCCAGATGAAGACGCGCCCAGCCTAGCCGGGCCACGAAGCCGGCTATATGACGGGTTCATGGGTCGCTGCGCCGCCACGATCAGGCTTGTCCTCCTCGCCCTGCTGGCTTTCGGCTGGCCGGCCGCCGGCATGGCCGAGGGGCGGCGCGTCCAGATCATCACCTCGTTCCCGCCCTCCTTCTTCGAGCCGTTCCGCAACGCCTTCCGCAACCGGCATCCCGACATCGCCGTCGAGGTGGTGCAGCGCAAGACGACGGCGGCGGTCGTCGATATCCGCACGCAGAAGCGGCCGGAAGCCGACCTGTTCTGGGCCTCGGCGCCGGACGCCTTCGAGTTGCTGAAGCGCGCGAACCTGCTGGCACCTGTGCAGCCGCGGGCGACCGGTGCGCCGGAGACCATCGCCGGCTATCCGGTCAACGATCCCGATCACCGCTATCTCGGCTTCGCCGTCTCGGGCTACGGGCTGGTCTACAACCCCGCCTATCTGGCGGGGCGCGGCCTGCCCGTGCCGCGCAACTGGGCCGATCTCGCCGCGCCGGTCTATGCCGGCCATATCGGCCTGACCTCGCCTGCCCGCTCCGGCACGACGCATCTGATGGTCGAGGCGCTGCTGCAATCGCTCGGCTGGGAACGCGGTTGGGCGCTTTGGTCGGCGATCGGCGGCAATCTCGCGACGATCACGGCGCGCAGTTTCGGCGTCACCGCTGGCGTTGCCCGCGGCCGCTTCGGCATCGGTATCTCCATCGACTTCCTGACGGAGGCCAAGAGCGCCGAGGGCGAAGGCAACCGTTTCGTGCTGCCGGGCGAGACCCTGTTCGCACCTGCCAGCATCGCAAGGCTCGCGACTTCGCCCAACCCGAAGGAGGCTGAGCTCTTCATCGATTTCGTGCTTTCCCGCGAAGGCCAGACGATGCTGCGCGAGCCCCGGATCGGGCGCCTCGCCGTCTCGCCCTCGGCCTATGGACCGGACGAGACGCCGCCGCATCTCTCGGAGACCGAAGGCATCTTCAACCGGACAGGCTTCGACGCCGGCCTCTCGGCCGGGCGCTACGAACTGGTCAACCTGATCTTCGATGAGTGGATCACCTTCCGCCGCACCGAGCATGCCAGGCTCTGGCGCAGCCTCCAGGCGATGGAAGCGGCGCTGCTCACGCGCCCTGACGAACAGGCCGCGAAGCTGCTGACCCAGGCGCGGGCCGCACTGACGCAGCCTCCGATCTCGGCCGCGGAACTCGGAGAGCCCGGGCGTTTCCGCAACCTCGCCCGCGTGCCGCGCGGCCTGCCCGTGCCCGAGGAACAGGCTCGGATCGAAGCCGGTATCAGGACTGCGATCGCGGCCCGCGCAACGGAAGCCGGCGACGGCCTGCAACAGGCCGCCGAGCGGCTCGCGGCTTTGGGCTGGCGCGACGAGAGCCTGACCGGGGCGCGGCCATGACGCCTGCCCTGCCCAAGCGGCGTTTCGGCATCGGCGGGCGCTTGATCGCAGCCTTCCTCGGCGTCGGCCTCTTCGCGGTCGGTGCCGGCATCGTCGGCGTGATCTCCTATGAGCGCCTCAGCAAGGAGCTGGCGGCTATCGCACGCGAGCATCTGCCCGGCCTCGCCTCCGCCGCAAGGCTGGCCGAAGCCAGCGCCCGCGTCATCGCCGGCATGCCGGAACTGGCCAATGCCGAACGGCGCGACAGCTACGAGCGCGGCCGGCGCGTGGTGGGAGAGCGCTTGAGCGAACTCGACAAGGTGCTATCCGAGCGCACCGGCAGCGGCTTCGACGCGCCCGCCCTGACCGCCGTTGCGGCCGAGATACGCCGCAATCTCGGCGCGATCGATGATGTCGCGGGGCGGCGCTTCACGCTGGCCGAGCGCATCCGCGGCGTCAGCGAGGAGCTGCGCTGGCTCCAGGCCGATCTCATCGACGAGATCGAGCCGCTGACCGACGATGCCCGCTTCAATATCGATACGGCGCTCGGCCAGCTCAGCAGCGAAGCGTCGTCCTCCGCCAAGCCGAACACGATCCGCGAGGAGACCCGCAAGAGCGAAGCGCTGATGACGCTCAATGCCCAGGCCAATTTGATCGTCGGCCTGTTCGGGCGCCTCGGCACGGTGCAGACCCGCGAGGACATGGAGCAGACCGGCCATGTCATCGGCGAGGCGGTCGACCAGCTCGAGGTCGAGGCCAAGGCGCTCACCGGCTGGCCCGACACGATCACGGTCCGGCAGATCACGCAGCGCCTGATCGGACTCGCCGATACGACGACCGGCCTGCCGGGCCTCAAGCGTTCGGAACTCGCCGCGCTCGCCGATGCGCAGCGCCTGATCTCGGAAAGCCGCCGCCTCGTCACGGAACTGGGCTCACTGGTTTCGCAGGAGGTGCAGCGGACCGAGGCCGTGGCGAAGGAGGCCGCCGACCGCTCGGCCGAGGCGATCCGGCTCGGCCGCAACCTGCTGCTCGCCATCGCCGCGGCCTCGCTCATCGGCGCGCTATTGATCGGCTGGTTCTATGTCCGGCGCCATCTCGTGGCGCGCCTGCGCGTCCTGACCGAAGCTGCGACCAGCATCGCCAGCGGCCAGTCCTCGGCGCTGCTACCGAAGGCGGGCAATGACGAACTCGGCGACCTCACTCGCGCGCTCACCGTCTTCCGGCAGACGCGCGACGACCTGATCCAGGCGGCCAAGCTCGCCGCGCTGGGGCAGATGGCGGCGGGCCTGAGCCACGAGCTCAACCAGCCGCTCGCCGCGATCCGCTCCCATGCCCATAACGGCGCGCTGCTGCTGGAGCGGGGCCGGCCTGAGGAGGCGCAGAAGGCGATCGGCCGCATCCAGGCGCTGACGACGCGCGCCGCCGACCTGATCGCGCATCTCAGACGCTTTGCCCGCAAGCCCGGCGTGGTGCTGACTCCGGTCGCGGTCGGCGACACCATCGAAACCGCGCTGTCGCTGTTCGAGCCGCGATTCGCGGCTGAGCGCGTCACGCTCACGCGCGATCTGCCTTCCGGGCGCCTCCATGTCCATGCAGAGGAGATCCGGCTTGAGCAGGTTCTGGTCAATCTCATCGCCAATGCGCTCGATGCCGTCACCGGCATGGAGGAATCCGCGATCGCGATCGGCGCGCGTCGGAACGGCCACAAGGTCGAGATCTGGGTCGCCGATAGCGGCCCCGGCATCGACCGGGCCCATCTCGAACGCATCTTCGACCCGTTCTTCACGACCAAGCCGGTCGGCTCGGGGCTCGGCCTCGGGCTCTCGCTGTCCTACAACATCATCAAGGACCTCGGCGGCACGCTCGCGGTCGCAGAGACCGGCCCTGCCGGCACCCGCTTCCTGATCACGCTCGAAGGGACGACAGCCCACGTCATGGCCCCGCTGGAAATCGACGCATGAGCGCTCCCAAGGTCGTCCTCGTCGATGACGATGCCGAGGTACTCGAAGCCTGGCGGCTGACGCTGGAACTCGAAGGCTTCACAGTCACCGCCAAGCGCTCCGGCGATGCCGCCCTGGCAGAGCTTGGCCGCGATGCCGCTGCCGTGCTGGTCAGCGATGTCCGCATGCCCGGCCGCGACGGCTTCGGACTGCTCTCGGCCGTGACCGCGATCGATGCAGAGATCCCCGTCGTGCTGATCACCGGCCATGCCGATGTTCCCATGGCAGTTAAGGCGATCCGCGAAGGTGCCTGGGATTTCGTCGAAAAGCCCGCCGACCCCGTCCGCCTGATCGAGACGATCCGGCGCGCCAGCGAATACCGCCGGCTGATCATCGAGAACCGTTCGCTCAAGGCCGGGGCTCATTCCGAGGACCCGTGGGCTGCGCGTGTCGTCGGGCATTCGCCGGCCGTCGCGCGCCTGCGCAGCCGGCTTGCCCTGCTCGCCGATGCGGATACCGATGTGCTGCTCTTCGGCGAGACCGGGACCGGCAAGGAGGTCGCGGCCCGCGCGCTGCACGATCTCGGCAATCGCCGCGGCGGACGCTTCGTCGCGGTGAACTGCGGGGCGATCCCCGAGACGATGATCGAGAGCGAGCTGTTCGGACACGAGGCCGGCGCCTTTACAGGCGCGCGCGAGCGGCGGATCGGCAAGATCGAGCATGCCAGCGGCGGCACGCTCTTCCTCGACGAGATCGAGTCGATGCCGATGGCGGCTCAGGTGCGCCTGCTGCGCGCTTTGCAGGAGCGCCGGATCGAGCGCCTCGGCTCCAACAAGGAGATCGCCGTCGATATCCGCATCGTCGCCGCGACCAAGACCGACCTCGCCGCGCTCGCCAAGGCTGGCGGCTTCCGTGAGGACCTCGTTTATCGGCTCAACGTCATAACGCTGCGCCTGCCGCCCCTGCGCGACCGACGCGAGGACATTCCGCTGCTGTTCCAGCACTTCCTCGCGCTCGCCGCTGCCCGTGTCGGCCGTTCCGCTCCTCCGCTGGGGCGCGACCTGCTGCAAAGGCTGGCGCGGCAGGACTGGCCGGGCAATGTCCGCGAATTGCGCAATGCCGCCGAGCGGAGCCTGCTCGGCATGGACGAGGATTTCGAGGATGCGGATGCCAGCGCGACGGCCTCCGATGGTGCGGAGCGCACGCTGGAGGAGCTGGTCGCGGTCGCCGAGGCGGACGGGATCGGGGCCGCGCTGAAGCGCCATAACGGCCGCATCGGCGTCACGGCCGCAGCGCTCGGCATCACTCGCAAGACGCTCTACCTGAAGATGCGCCGCTACGGCCTGAGCGGATCGGCGGCGCTCGCGGACTGAGAGACGATGTTACCGCAATGACCCATCAGGGGTGTTGGCAGGTTACCGCTACACCCCCGAAATTGGGGAACTGAAAACCCCTCCTCCCGAATTCCGCAACGAAATCAATACCGCTCGCACTTGGCATCGCGGTTGCTGAGCGGAAAGCATCGACCTCGACGTCGAGCCAAAAAATCTGCTTCGGGAGGAAGCCATGTTGAATCGTCGGACCGCGCTCGCGGCCACTCTCGGCCTGTCGCTGAGCGCCTCGTTTACGACCATCGCGCTGGCACAGGCGCCGGCCGGCAAGGTCACGGTGGTGACCTCCTTCTCCAAGGACGTCACCGACCCGATCAAGAAGGCCTTCGAGAAGGCGGTGCCGGGCGTCACGCTCGAAGTGCAGAACCGCAACACCAATGCCGGCGTGAAATACGTCGAGGAAACCAAGGCCAACAACCAGGTCGACCTGTTCTGGGCCTCGGCGCCCGACGCCTTCGAGGTGCTGAAGGGCAAGAAGCTGCTCACCGCCTACAAGCCCAAGGCGACCGGCATCCCCGAGAAGATCGGCTCCTATCCGATCAACGATCCGGCGGGCTTCTATTTCGGCTTCGCGGCCTCCGGCTACGGCATCATGTGGAACGACCGCTACGCCAAGGCCAACAAGCTGCCCGAGCCGAAGGAATGGCAGGACCTCGCCAAGCCGGTGTTCTACGACCATGTCTCGATCGCGGCACCGTCGCGCTCCGGCACGACGCATCTGACGATCGAGACGATCCTGCAGGGCGAAGGCTGGGACAAGGGCTGGCGGACCATCAAGGAGATGGCCGGCAATTTCCGCTCGATCAACGAGCGCTCCTTCGGCGTGCCGGAGCAGGTCAATTCCGGGCAGGTCGGCGTCGGCATCGTCATCGACTTCTTCGCCTTCTCGGCCCAGGCCTCCGGCTTCCCGGTCAAGTTCGTCTATCCGAGCGTGACGACGGTCGTGCCGGCCAATGTCGGCATCATCGCGAACCCGCCGAACAAGGCCGCAGCCGAAGCCTTCATCGAGTTCCTGCTGTCGCCGACCGGCCAGGAAGTGCTGCTCGAGCCCGGCATCCGCCGCCTGCCGGTCAACCCGGCCGTCTATGCCAAGGCGGGTGCCGACTATCCGAATCCCTTCACCGATCCGCGCTTCCAGAAGATGATCGGCTTCGACGTCGACAAGTCGGAAGGCCGCACCGCGGTGGTCGACACACTGTTCGACCAGATCATCTCCTTCCAGCTCGACGGGCTGAAGGGCGTCAACAAGGTGCTGCACGAGGTCGATGCGGCGCTGGCCAAGAAGCCGAACGACAAGGCCAAGGCGATGGCCGAGGAAGCCCGCGTGCTGCTCGCCGCCATGCCGGTGACAGAGGCGCAGGCCGCGAGCCCGGAGCTGCGCGGCGCCTTCACCGGCGGCAAGGAGAAGGGCGCCCGCCAGGCCGAGGTCGAGGCGCAATGGGCAAGCTTCGCCCGCGACAACTACGCCAAGGCCAAGGCCAAGGCGGAAGAGGCGCTGAAGGCGGCGAAGTAACTCGTCGGGAGCGTGTCATCCCGTGTGCGCTGCAGCGTGGAACGCTGCGGCGCAGACACGGGACCGCGCGACCAGCAGGCGCCTTTTCCTGAAGCGCGCCTCGTAAGCGCCTTTTCCTGACAACGGTCCCGTGTCTGCGCAGCGGCATTTCCATGCCGCGGCGCGCACGGGATGACACCCGGCACCCATCCATGACAGCCATTCCGACCTCGGCTCCCCGCCCCCGTCGCATCGCCGGCACACCCGGCCAGATCGCGCTGGCACTGGCGATCGCCGCCTTTCTCCTGATGTTCCTGGTGCTGCCGGTGGCGACGGTGATCTATGTCGCCTTCACCGAGAAGGGCACCTCGACCTTCACGCTGGTGAATTTCTACGATTTCGTCCGCACCGAGCTGTTCATGCGCTCGCTGTGGAACTCGTTCTATGTCTCTGCGATGTCGGTGGTCTGGGCCTCGGTCTTCGCCCTGCCGCTGGCCTATCTCACGACGCGCTTCGTCTTCCGCGGCGCGGCCATCGTCCAGACGCTCGGCTTCCTGCCGCTGATCATGCCGCCCTTCGTCGGCGCGGTGGCGATGCAGCTCTTCTTCGGCCGCAACGGCTCGGTCAATCTGCTGCTGGACGACTGGTTCGGCTTCAAGATCGACTTCATGGAGGGGCTGAACGGCGTCATCTTCGTCCAGTCCGTCCACTATTTCCCGTTCATCCTGATCAATCTCTCGGCGGCGCTCCGCAATGTCGACCGCGCCATGGAAGAAGCCGCGCAGAATCTCGGCTCCTCCGGTTTCCGGCTGTTCCGGCGGATCGTCTTCCCGCTCGCCATGCCGGGCTATCTCGCCGGCGCCTCGCTGGTCTTCGTCAAGGTCTTCGACGATCTCGCGACCCCGCTGCTGCTCAACGTCAAGGACATGCTGGCGCCGCAGGCCTACCTCCGGGTGACCTCGATCGGCATCGCCGACCCGATGGGCTACGTCATTTCGGTCGTGCTGATCATCGCCTCGGTGCTGGCAATGTGGCTCTCGGCAAGGGCGCTGAAGGGTCGCGACTACGCCACGACGCAGCGCGGCGGCGGCGGGCTCGCCAAGCGGATGATGACCCCGATGGAGGCCGTGTTCGGCTACGGCATCGTCATCCTGATCCTGGCGCTGGTGCTGGCGCCGCATCTGGGCCTGCTGCTGCTCTCCTTCGCGACGATCTGGTCGTTCTCGCCCCTGCCCGACGCCTACACGATCGCGCATTACGGCCGCGTTTTCGGCGAAAGCTCGGTCTACATCAAGAACACGCTGATCTATGCCTCGATCGCCGGCGGCATCGACGTCGTGCTCGGCGTCGCCATCGCCTATCTCGTGCTGCGCACCAAGCTGATCGGCCGCGAATGGCTCGACTGGATGGCAACCGCGGCGCTCGCCATTCCCGGCGTGGTGCTCGGCATCGGTTATCTCAGGACCTTCTATGGCATCACCCTGCCGGACGGGACGCCGCTCGCCGCGCTCTGGATCACCATCGTGATGGCGCTGGCGATCCGGCGCCTGCCCTATGCCCTGCGCGCCTGCTATGCGGCGCTCCAGCAGATCTCGGTCTCGCTCGAGGAAGCCGCCGAGAACCTCGGAGCCACCAAGGCGCGCACGGTCCGGCGCATCGTCGTGCCGCTGATGGCGGGCGGCATCCTCGCCGGCTTCGTCACTTCGTTCTCGACGGCCGCCGTCGAGCTCTCGGCGACGCTGATGCTGGTACAGTCCAACTCGGACGCGCCGCTGGCCTACGGGCTCTATGTCTTCATGCAGTCTGCGGCGGGGCGCGGCCCCGGTGCCGCGCTCGGCGTCGTCGCGGTGATCCTCGTCGCGGCCTGCACCTTCCTCTCCCATCTCATCATCGAACGTAGCCAGAAGGCCAAGGGAATGGGCCACTGATCATGAACGCGACCGTCTCCCTGACCACGCCCGCCGTCGCCGTCGATATCGAAGGCGTCAACCTGTCCTACGGCACCAACCATGTGCTCAAGGACGTCAATCTGGCGATCAAGCCGGGCGAATTCTTCGCCTTCCTCGGCCCCTCCGGCTGTGGCAAGACCACGCTGCTGCGCCTGATCGCCGGCTTCAACCATGCCGATACCGGCGAAGTCAGGATCGGCGGCAAGCCGATCACCGACCTGCCGCCGTGGAAGCGCGATGTCGGCATGGTGTTCCAGTCCTATGCGCTCTGGCCGCACATGACGGTGCGCCGCAACGTCGCCTTCGGGCTGGAGGAGCGCGGCGTGAAGCGCGCCGAGGTCGAGCGGCGCGTCGAGGCGGCGCTGGGCCTCGTCGGCCTCGCCCATCTCGCCGAGCGGCGGCCCTCGCAGCTCTCGGGCGGCCAGCAGCAGCGCGTCGCCGTGGCGCGCACCGTCGCGGTCGAGCCCAAGGTGCTGCTGCTCGACGAGCCGCTCTCCAATCTCGACGCCAAGATGCGCGTGCAGGTTCGCCGCGAACTGCGCGACCTGCAGCAGCGGCTCGGCCTGACCACGATCTTCGTCACCCATGACCAGGAGGAGGCGAACACGATCTGCGACCGGATCGCCGTGATGAATGACGGCATCGTGCAGCAGGTCGGGACGCCGATGGAGCTTTACGAGCACCCGGCGAACCTGTTCGTCGCCGGCTTCCTCGGCACCGCCAATATCCTAAGTGGGAAACTCACCGGCAGCGGCGGGACCCGGGTCTTCGAGATCGAGGGCGGGACTCGCGTGCCGGTTCCGGCGGAGGCGCAGGTGCCGGACGGCGCCAAGCTGGTCTTCCGGCCGCAGCATGCCAGTCTCGGTGATGCGGGCCCGGCCGGGGACGGGATGCTGGCGCTGCCCTGCACCGTCGCCAACCGCGAATTCCTCGGCGCGAGCGTGCGCTACGGCGTCCGCATCGGCACGACGGAAGTGGCAGTAGACGTGCCCTTCCAATCTGGCAGCGGGCTGTTCGAGGTCGGCAGCGGAGCGACGCTGAGGCTGTCGCCGCATGCGCTGTTGTGGCTGGCTGCCTAAGCGGCACCGCCATTTGTCATTCCGGGGCGCGCCATAGGCGCGAACCCGGAACCCACGACCGGGTGAGCGATCGCAAGCGCCATCGACAAAGGGCTCGCCCGGTCGTGGGTTCCGGGCTCTTCGCTACGCGAAGCCCCGGAATGACAAGCCGTTCCGCCTAGGCGGGCCTCATTGTTTCTTCACCCCCGCTGCTCGGCCTTGTCTCGCGCCCTCGCCTCGGCACTGCGCTCCGCGGCCGGGCCATAACCGCCGGCGCCGGGCGTGATGATCTCGGCGATCTGGCCTTTCTCCAATGCGCCGTCGCCCTTGAAGAAGGGTGCGACGCCCTCGCTGAATGAGAAGGAGCCGCCCTGCCCCTCGCCGCCGCCGGCAAGCCCCCAGGGCCGCGAGGTCAGGCGCGAATTATCGACGCTCAGACGACACGGCGCCTCCGCCCGATAGACGCGGCGGAGCCCCATGCCGCCGCGCTGGCGGCCATCCCCGCCCGAACCGTCGACCAGTTCGTAGCGCAGCAGGGTCAGCGGATATTCCAGCTCCAGCGCCTCGACCGGCAGGTTCGAGGTGTTGGTCATGTGGACATGGACGCCGTGGAGGCCGTCCTTGTTGGTGCGGGCGCCGGAGCCGCCGCCGATCGTCTCCAGATAGACCCAGAGCTCGCCGCTGCCGGGCTGCTCGCCGGCGAAGGTGGCCGAGGCAACCGCGCCCGAACAGGCCGCGATCACCCGGTCCGGCACGGCCTGCGCGAGCGCGCCATGGATCAGGTCGACCACGCGCTGGCAGGCGGCGATGCGGCCGTTGACGGCGGCCGGATGCACGCAGTTCAGCACCGTGCCTTCGGTCGCGGTGACGGTGAGCGGCCGGGCGAGCCCCGCATTGGGCGGAATGGTCGGGTCGGCCACGGTCTTGACCGCATAATACACGGTCGAGAGCAGCGCGGTGTAGACCATGTTGAAGCCAGCGCGCATCTGCGGCGGCGAGTCGAAGGCGAGCGTCATTTCCTCGCCCGCGACGGTGATCGCGACCGAGAAGGTCAGCGGCTCGTCGATCTCGGGATTGTCGAAGGAATCCGAGAAGCGATAGGTGCCGTCGGGGATCGAGGCGATGCCGGCGCGCATCTTGCGCTCGGCATAGTCCTGCAAGGCCTTGCCGGCGGCGAGCACCGTGTCGCGGCCGTATTTGTCGCAGAGTGCGCGCAACCGCTCGACACCGAGACGGTTCGCCGCCATCTGGGCGCGCAGGTCCGAGAGTCGCTCGCGCGGGACCTGACAGTTGAGCAGGATCAGCTCCTGCACGTCCTTCATCAGCACGCCGCCGTCATAGAGGCGGATCGGCGGGATGCGCAGGCCCTCCTGATAGATATGGGCGTGGCCGCGATCGGCGAAATCCGAGTGGTGCGCCGTGTTGACGGCCCAGGCGATCATGACGCCTTCGTGGAAGACCGGCTCGGCCAGCACGATATCCGGCAGATGGGTGCCGCCGCCTTCATAGGCATCGTTGCCGATGAAGACGTCGCCCGGCTTCATGTCCGCGACGGAGTGGCGCTTCAGGATATGCGGGATGATGCCGATGAAGGAGCCGAGATGCATCGGGATATGCTCGGCCTGGCAGAGCGTCTGGCCCTCGACGTCGAAGAGCGCGGTCGAGCAGTCGCGACGCTCCTTGATGTTGGTCGAGTAGCTCGCCTTGACCAGGGCTTCGCCCATCTCCTCGGCGATGGAGGCGAAGGAGGAGCCGATGACCTCGACGGTGATCGGGTCGACGCTGACGGATGCGGTCGCGGTCATCACGGCATCTCCAGGATCAGGTTGAGATAGGGCTCGACCGTCGCGGTCATGCCCGGAAGCAGCACGGTCGTCGAATCCATCTGCTCGACGATGGCCGGGCCGGCGAAGCGGTTGCCCGACTTCAGCTTGTCGCGGTCGTAGATCGGGCAGGCGACGAAGCCGCCGGCCTCGGGGAACCAGACCTCGCGGCTGCCGATGATGGCGTGCGAGGCGTCAGGCCCGGCATCGGGCTCCGGCCGGAAGGCGGCCTTGGGCACGAGGCCGACCGCCTCGACGCGATAGGTCACGAGCTGAACCGCCTCGCCTTCCGCGACGAAGCCGTAGAGCCGTTTATGGGCGGCGGCGAAGCCCTCGGCGAGCGCCGCGATGGTCGCGGGCGTGATCGGCCCGTCCGGCACGTCGATGGCGAGTTCGTAGTTCTGGCCGTGATAGCGCAGGTCGGCGGTGCGCTTCAGCCGACGGTCGGCCGAAGCCACGCCCTCCTCCGCGAACCAGTGATCGGCCTGTTCCTGCAAGGCGACGAAGATCTCCGCCATGTCGGGGACCAGTGCATCGGAGAGCGTCGCCAATCGCGTCGTCGCGAAATTGGCGCGCAGATCGGTCAGGAGCAGGCCTAGCGCGCAGCCGATGCCGGGATTGCGCGGCACGACGATGCGCTTCATGTCGAGTTCGCGTGCGAGCCGCGCAGCATGCAGCGGCCCTGCCCCGCCGAAGGCAACCAGCGCGTAATCGCGCGGATCATGCCCGCGCTGGACGCTGATGACCCGGATCGCCTTGGCCATGTTGGCGGTGACGACCGAGATGATGCCCTGCGCCGTCGCCATCAGGTCGAGGCCGAGCTCATCGGCGAGGCGGCCGATCGCCTGCTTCGACAGCGCCTGGTCGATCGGCATGCGGCCGCCGAGCAGATGGGTCGGGTTCAGGGTCTGGAGCACGACATTGGCGTCGGTGACGGCGGGCTCGGTCGCGCCGCGCCCGTAGCAGACGGGGCCGGGATCGGCGCCGGCCGAGCGCGGACCGACCTTGAGCAACCCGCCGGAATCGATCGCGGCGAGCGAGCCACCGCCGGCGCCGACCGTGTGGATGTCCAGCATCGGCGCCTTGATCGGATAGCCGTGAACATTGGCCTCGGAGGCGAGCTTGGCCTCGCCGTCATCGAGCAGGGCGACGTCCGAGGAGGTACCGCCCATGTCGAAGGTGATGAGGCTGGGTATGCCGATCATGGCGCCGATCGCCTGCGCCGCGACGACGCCGGTCGAGGGACCGGAGAGAACCGTGCGCACCGGCAGGCGCGCCGCCATGTCGAAGCCGATAACGCCGCCATTGGACTGCGTCAGATGCGGCACCGCCTTGAGGCCGAGTTCCTTCAGGCGGTCGGCGAGGCGGCGGATATAGCCCTGCATCACCGGGCCGAGATAGGCGTTGACCACCGCGGTCGAGATGCGCTCGTACTCGCGGAACTCCGGCGCGACCTCATGCGAGGCGCAGATGAAGGACTCGGGGAATTCCTCGGTGACGACGCGCTTGGCGGCCTCCTCATGCTCGGGCCGGACGAATCCGTAGAGGAATCCGATGGCGACGGCCTTGACGCCCTCCGCCTTCAGCGCCCGCGCCGCCTGCCGGACGGCATCCTCGTCGAGCGGCGTCTCGATCGAGCCGTCATGGCGAACGCGCTCGGCGACGCCGAAGCGCAGGTCTCGGGTGACCAGCGGCGGCGCCTTGTCGGCCTGGAGGTCGTAGAGGTCCGGCCGCTTCTGCCGGCCGATCTCGATCAGGTCGCGAAAGCCCTCGGTGGTGATCAGGCCCGTCTTCACGCCGCGATGCTGGATCAGGGCGTTGGTGCCGACCGTGGTGCCATGGCCGAAATAGGCGATGTCGGCGGGGCTGGCGCCGACGCGCTCGACGCCCTCCTGCGTGCCGCGCGCGATGGCGCGGGAGGGATCGTCGGGCGTCGAGGGCACCTTCCAGACCGCGACCATGCCGGTCGCGTCCTCGAAGAGGCAGACATCGGTGAATGTGCCACCGGAATCGATCCCGATCCGCCACGCCATCTCTGTCGTCCTCCCTTACGGTACCGCCGCTTCGGTTCTCGTCCACGCCACGCCGTGGCCGAAGCCGCCGTGATAGCCGCAGACCTGCGCAGCCTGTTCGGCCCCCGCCGCCAGGGCGGCGGCGATGCCGGCTCCGTCGAGTATGGCCAGCAGGCAAGCGGCGATGAAACCGTCGCCGGCGCCGAGCGTATCGACCACGGATGCAGGGCTCGCCGGCTGCTCGTGGAAGCGGTCCGAGGCCAACGCCAACGCGCCCTTTGCGCCCCGCGTCGCTACGACCAGCCCCGCGCCCCAGCCGATACAGCGCTCCAGCAGGGCGCGGCACTCGACGTCGGAGGCGGAGGGGTGCGACAGGAAGGCGATCTCGACGGCCGGCAGCGTCGCGGCGAGATTCTCGTCGGTCCAGCGTTCGGAGAAATCATAAGACAGGCGCCGGGCCGCGCCGCGGATGACGGGCAAGGCGTCGCCTAGCTCGCTGTAGATGCTGGAATGGACGAGATCGTAGCCGGCGATATAGGCGCGGTCGGCGTCATCGAAGGTTCCCCATTCGCCACGCACCCCGCGCTCGGAGCGCAGGAAGCGCCGATCCTGCCCGTCATGGCCGATGAAGGCGCGGGCATTGGAGCCAGGCCGGATACGACAGCGGGTGGTGTCGACACCCTCCTGCGCCAGCGCATCCTTCAGGAGCTCGCCGGCCTCGTCCGAGCCGAGGCAGCCGAGATAGCCTGTTTCCGCTCCGAGGCGCCTCGCCTGCACCGCGACATTGACCGCGTTGCCGCCCGGGAACTGGAGACCGCGATCGACATAGGTGTCGACCGTGTTGTCACCCAGCCCAAGCAGCCTCTGCGCCATCGCGGCAACTCCCCTGGATCAGTACGCCACTTTCCACATGTAGCGGCGGGTGGTCAGGGGCTGGTTGCGCAGCACCGAGAGATGCGCCGAGAAGCGCTTGAGCGCCGCCTGGAGGATATAGGGCGCGACGATCGGGCGGATCTCGGGGTCGATGCCCGTCATCGTGAAAGCGCGGGAGTCGTAGTTCATCACGCGCCCGGCATAGGTGTCGCAGAACTTGACGACACGCTCCATCAGCGGCCTGCTCGGGTCTTCGCCGGTGATCAGGATCAGCGGTGTCTGCTTGTCGACGATCTCGAAGGGGCCGTGGAAGAACTCGGCCGCCTCGATCGGGTAGCTGTGCAGCCAGAGCATCTCCATGAGGATGCAGACGCCGAAGACATAGGCCGTGGTGAAGCCCGGTCCCGAGGCAACATGGTAGATGCGGTCGTCGCTGGCATAGGTCGCGGCGTCGGCCGCGGCGCGGGCCTCGTTCTGCTGGGCAGCGTCGCACATCGCCGCCGGCAGCGCATCGAGCGAGGCCAACAGCTTCTCGCCGAGCGGCCAGCCTTCCCTGGCCGCCATCAGCCCGCCGATCAGGGCCTGCATCAGCATGAACATCGCGGCGAAGGATTCACTGGTGTCGCCGACGAGGAAATGGCGGGGCACCGCCTGTGCCAGCGGCTTCTCGCCATACTGGCTGAAGGCGACGACCTGACAGGGCTTGTCCCTGAGGAAATGCGCGGCGGCGACGGTCTCCGGCGTCGTACCGGATTTCGAGGCCAGCAAGACCAGCGTCCGTTCGTTCAGGCGCGGCGGGTCGATCGCCATGAACTCGGCGGGGAAATAGCGCCTGACCTCGATGCCCGGCGAATAGCGCTCCAGCCAGTACTGGATGCCGAGCATGGCCCGGTTCGCCGAGCCGCAGGCGATCAGGTAGATGCGGTCGATTCCGGGGGCCAGTTCCTGCCCGAGCGCATAGGCCTTCGGCAGCGCGGTGCGCGTCGGCTCCAGCCCGGACAGAACCGCGTCACGGTCGAAGGCGATGGACATGGACGGGCTCCCGAGCGGGCTTTAAACTGGGCAGCAGAATTGGTATACACCAATTCCATATACCAATCACTGTCAAGCCTGTTGAGATGCCATCCAAACGCCCCTCCCGCCCCGCAGCGCTGCGCGACCGCTTCGCCCTCAAGACGAAGAAGGCGCCGCGGCTCGGCCTCCGGCAGCCGCGCGTGCCGAAAGCCGCGGGAACCGAGACGTCGGGCGCGCCGAGCCCGCTGAAGGGGACCAAACCGATCTATGTCGAGGTGCAGGATTACCTGCTCGACCTGATCGGCGAGCCGGATTACGGGCCCGGCGATCGCATCCCCTCGGAACGGGCGCTGGCCGACGCACTCGGCATCAACCGGATGACGGTGCGCAAGGCTATCGACCGGCTGGTCGAGCGCAACGTGCTGGAGCGCAACGGCACCAGCGGCACGCGCATCCCGCTGGTCCAGGTGTCACGGCCGATCGATGCCTCAGCTTCGCTGGGCATCACCCGCATCATCCGCAATGCCGGCGGCGAGCCCGGCAGCAAGCTCCTGCATTTCGGCGAGGAAGGCGCGAGCGAGAGCATCGCGCAGCGCCTCGAACTGGCGCCCGGCAGCACGCTGATCATGGCGCGGCGCCTGCGCAGCGTGAACGACGAGGCCTTCTGCATCGAGACCAGCTATCTGCCGGCCGGCAGCGTGCCCGGCCTGTCGGCCGAGGACCTGGTCTCCGGCCAGTCGCTCTACGAGTTGCTGCGGCAGCGCTACGGCATCGAGATCAGCATCCGCGACCGCGAGATCAGCGTCGGCACGGCGACCGAGCGGGAGGCGCAACTGCTCGCGCTGGCGCCGGGCTCGCCGACCCTGGTGCTGCGGATCGTGGCCCGCGACGGCGAGGGGCGGCCGGTCGAGTACATGCGTTCGGTCAACCACCCCCATCACGTCGTCTTCCGCAGCTCCGCGCCTCCTACCCGCGCTTGAGCGGAGCCAACCAACGCCGCCTTTCGGCCTCTCCCTCCCGCCGCCGGAGCCACCCTGATGGGCATCACCATCGAGACCATTGAGCCGGATGTGTCCCTGCCCGCTTCCAGCGACGTCGTGGTCATCGGCGGCGGCATCATCGGCATCACCACCGCGCTGTTCCTGGCCCGCGAGGGCATCTCGGTCACCGTCTGCGAGAAGGGCGAGGTCGGGCACGAGCAGTCGGGGCGCAACTGGGGCTGGGTCCGCGTCATGGGGCGCGATCCCGGCGAGATTCCGCTCGGGCTCGAAAGCATGCGACTCTGGGAGGATATGGACCGGCTCGTCGGCGGCGATACCGGATTCACCCGCTCCGGCATCGTCTATGTCGCCGACACCCCCGCAAGACATGCCGAGCAGGAGGCCTGGCTCGAACATGCCAAGACCTACCAGCTCGACACGCGCCTCCTCAGTTCGCGCGAGATCGATGCCGTCATTACAGGGGGAAAACGCGCCTATGCAGGCGCGATGTTCACGCCGAGCGATGCCCGGGCCGAGCCGCAGAAGGCCGTGCCGGCCATGGCGCGGGCGCTGCGCCGCCATGGCGGCACCGTGCTGACGCGCTGCGCGGTGCGCGGTATCGATACCGCCGGCGGCCGCGTCAGCGCCGTCGTCACCGAGCGCGGCCGCATTGCCTGCCAGCGCGTCGTGCTGGCGGGCGGAGCCTGGTCGCGCCTGTTCCTCGGCAATCTCGGCATCGACCTGCCGGCGCTCAAGGTGCTCGGCTCGGTGTTCCGGACGGAGCCGCTCGACGGCCCGCCGACCCATGCCGTCGGCGCCTCCGACTTTGCCTTCCGCAAACGGCAGGACGGCGGCTACACCATCGCGCATCGCGGCGCGAGCGTGGCCGAGATCGTGCCGGACAGTTTTCGGCTGCTCTTCGATTTCCTGCCGTCGCTGGCCAAGCAGCGTCACGAATTACGGCTGCGGATCGGCGGGCGTTTTCTTGAAGAAGCGCGCCTGCCGAAAAGCTGGTCATTCGATCAGGAAACACCGTTCGAGCGCGCCCGTATCCTCGACCCCAAGCCGTCCGAGGCCATTCTGGAAGAAGCGAAGCGCAACCTGATCGCGGCTTTCCCGGCCTTCGCCGGCCTGAGGATCAGGGAGAGCTGGGGCGGGTTGATCGACGCGACACCCGATGCCGTCCCCGTCATCGGCGAGGTGCCGCGGCTACCGGGCTTCTTCCTCGCCACCGGCTTTTCGGGCCACGGTTTCGGCATCGGCCCCGGCGCCGGCCGGCTGATCGCCGATCTCGTCAGCGGCCGCACGCCAATGATCGATCCGAAGCCGTTCCGGCTGGAGCGGTTCGCGCGGTTGGAGCGGACCACGCGGGTGGGGTGAGCATCTCGTTGCCGCATCTATTGCAATCACTCCATCGCCGTCATTCCGGACAAGCCGCGAAGCGGCGCTGATCCGGAATCCATCATTGGACTCGGCGCTCTATGATGGATCCCGGGTCAAGCCCGGGATGACGGGGTGGATCCATTGCAAAGACGGAGAGCGCCGAGCGCTCAGGCGAGCGCCGCCTCGTCCAGCGAATAGGCCGAGAAGAAGTTAGTTCCGCCCGGATAGCATTTGAAGCCGCTGAGGCCCGTGACCATCGCATAGCCCTGCGAGCGCCAGGCCAACCCGACGAGCGGCGCTTGCTCCAGCGCGGTCTTCTCCAGTTCGGCATAGATCGCCTTGCGCTTGGCCGCATCGAATTCGGCGCGGCCCTTGGCGAAGAGCGCGTGAATCTCCGGCGTCGGAATCTGCCAGCTCCGGGCCATGTTCGGCGGCAGGTCGCCGTCGAGCAGCGGCGCGAGGCCATCCGGGTCGTTGTTGTCGGCGGTCGTGCCCTGAATCATGAAATCGTAGCGGCCCTTGCCGGCGAGATCGACGCGCGCGGCCCAATCCGGCAGGTTCAGCGTCACCTGGATGCCGATCTCGGCGAGATTGGCCTGGACCACCTCCGCCGTCGATTTGTGCATCCCGTATTGCGCGGTCGAGAGCAGCGTGCAGGGGAAGCCGTTCGGCACGCCGGCCTCGGCCATCAGCTTCTTCGCCTTCGCCGGATCGTATTTCCAGAACTCGGAGCGCCCCTTGTCGAAATAGGGGCTGCTCGATGCGATCGGGATGCCTTCGAGCTTGCTGCCGCGACCGAAGAAGGCGGCCTGCACGATATCCTCGCGGCGGATGGCATGGGCCACCGCCTGGCGCAGGCGCACATCCTTGAACGGCCCGGCGCCGCCATTGAAGTTCAGCCCCATGAAGGGCCCGTCGACCGCGACCAGCCGCAGGCGGGAATCCTTCTCGATCGTGCCCATGGACTGCCAGGGCACGTATTCGATCAGGTCGACATCGCCGGCCTGGAGCGCGGCGACGCGCAGGTTCTCGTCGGCATAGGCAACGAGCTTGATGCCGGCGAGCTTGGGCAGGCCCGGCTTGTAGTACTTGTCGAATTTCGCGACCTCGATCGAGGCCCCGCGCTCCTGCCCCTTGAGCACGAAGGGGCCGGCGCCGACGCCGAGTCCCGCACGCCCCTCGATCGAGTCTTTGGCGATGATCGGCATATGCGGGCTGGCGAGCCAGACCGGCAGCGTCACGGTCGGCTGCTTCATGACAATGCGGACGGTGCGGGCATCCGGCGTCTCGATGCGCTCGACACCGCCGAACTCGGCCTTCAGGAAGGCGGTCGAATTGGGCGCGGCGACCTGCTCGAGCGTCCATTTCACGTCCTCGGCCGTGACCGGCTTGCCGTTCTGGAAGGTCGCCTGGCGGAGCTTGAAGACCCAGGTGGTCTCACCCTCGCGCTCCCAGGATTCGGCGAGCTCGGGCCTGACCTCGCCCTTTTCGTCGAAACCGGTCAGGCCACGGAAGATCAGGAGCTTGACCGTGAGCGCGGCCGTTCCGGTATGAAGCCAGGGCTGCAGACTGGGCGGAAAACTCGACAAGCCGAAGCGGAGGATTTTGCCCGCGGCCTGCGCATGGGCTCTGAGGCCCAGGAGAGGCAGGGCTGCACCGGCGGCGAGCACAGTACGGCGAGAGACCGGCACCATCGAATACCCCTCCCTATTTTATGGCGGCCTGCGCGGCCGAGAGGGCAGAATGGTTTGGTATATACCAGATTGTCAATGCTTCCGCGCATTCCCCTGCGGCACAGCCCGGCAGCTCCCGCACGGCGCCCATGGAAGCGCCCGGTAAGAGCCTTCCTGTACCGCAACGCGGAAGATCGAGCCGCCTCGCGCCGACCGCGCGCCCGATCCGCGACAGAGCCGCCCGACGCCGCCCTGGCCTCATCCAGAAAACAAGTGACGTCGTTGGAGTACACCAGCTCCGCCCTTGCCCTTCGCCGCTCCGACGCTTGACTTCGAGGCGAAAGCCTCACTAGCATCCCTTACTACAAGATATATTCTGCAGTTATGGATTAATCTTGCAAAGAGGGGTATCGCCAATGAGCGGGACGGATGAAGGCAAAAGGCTTCTGCTGAAGGGTGGGCTGGTCGGCGGCCTCGCACTGGCCGCGGCGGCGAGCACCGCACGGGAGGCTGCCGCGCAATCGGCGCCGAACAGCCTGCTGCGCACGGTGCTGGATCGCGGCAAGCTGATCGTCGGCACGGGCTCCACCAATGCGCCCTGGCATTTCGAGGACGAGAAGGGCCAGCTCGTCGGCATGGACATCACCATGGGCCGTATCCTAGCCAAGGGGCTGTTCGACGATGCCAGCAAGGTCGAGTTCGTCCGGCAGGACGCGGCCCAGCGCATCCCCAACATCAACACCGGCAAGGTCGACATCGTCATCCAGTTCATGACCATGTCCCCGGCGCGCGCCCAGCTCATCGCCTTCTCGCGCCCCTATTATGTCGAAGGCATCGCACTGCTGACCCGGCCGGACAGCGACAAGAAGAGCTTCGACGCGCTGCTCAAAGCGGGCTCCTCGGCCCGCGTCTCGATCCTGCAGAATGTCGATGCCGAGGCCTCGGTCAAGAAGGTGCTGCCGCAGGCAACCGTGATGCAGATCGACAGCCAGGCCAACGTCATCCTGGCGCTCGACTCGAAGCGCGTCGATGCCGCCGCCGTCGACCTCTCCACCGTCGGCTGGCTCGCCAAGCGCCATCCCGACAAATATGCCGATGCCGGCAAGTCCTGGAACACGATGCTCTACGGCGCCGGCATGAAGCAGGGCGATCCCGACTGGGTGCGCTTCGTCAACACCACCTTCGACATCGCGATGTTCGGCCATCAGAACGAGCTCTATGACGCGGCGGCGAAGGACTATTTCGGCGCCGAGCCGCCGGTACGCCAGCCCGGCCTGCCGCGCTTCTGAGCATCCCACGCTTCGCAAGCGGAAGGGCGCCCAGCGCCCTTCCGTCCCCGTCGCCCGGCTGATCCTCGGGACCATGGCGAATTACCATTTCAACTTCGCGATCGTCTGGCGCTATGCCGGCAAGCTGTTCGAGGGGCTCTGGCTCAGCCTCGAACTCGCGGCGGCAAGCATCGCGATCGGCATGGCGATCGGCCTCGTGCTGGCGCTGATCAGCCTCGACGGGCCGAAATGGGCGCGCCCGCTGATCGCGGCCTATGTCGAATTCGTCCGCAACGTGCCGCTGCTGCTGCTGGTCTATCTCGTCTTCTACGGCATCCCCAGTGCCGTCGACCTGCAATATGACGCCGTCACCTCCTTCGTCGCGACGCTCGCGCTCTATTCCGGCGCCTATCTCGTCGAAGTGATGCGCGCGGGGCTGGAGGCCGTGCCGCGCGGGCTGGTCGAGGCCGGCAAGGCGATCGGGCTCACCCCGATGAAGGTGCTCTGGCATGTGCGCCTGCCGACCGCGATGCGCATCGCCCTGCCCTCGCTGTCCAACACCTATGTCTCGCTGTTCAAGGACACCTCGATCGCCTCGGCCATCGCCGTGCCCGAGCTCGCCTATGGCATGCGCTGGATCGAGACCCAGACCTTCCGCACGGTCGAGGTCTATCTGCTGGCGACGCCGATCTACCTGATCACCAGCTATGCCATCCTGCTGCTGCTGCGGCTCGCCGAGCGGCGCTACGCGATCGCGCGGTGACGGCATGGCGACGCTGATCCAGACCCTGCCCTTCCTCGTCGACGGCCTGCTGATGACCCTGCTGGTCTCGGCCTGCGTGATCGTGCTGTCGCTGATCGTCGGCCTGCCGCTGGGCTGCGTGCTCGCCTTCGGGCCGCTCTGGGCGCGTGCGCCGATCCGGCTCTATGCCGATTTCGTGCGCGGCGTGCCGATCCTCGTCCTGCTCTATTTCGTCTATTACGGCCTGCCGGCGATCAAGGTGAACCTGCCGAGCCTGCTCGCCGCGATCGTGGCGCTGACGGCGTTCAAGTCGGCGCAGATCATCGAGATCACGCGCGGTTCGTTCCAGTCGATCCCGGCCGGCCAGACCGAAGCTGCCAAGGCGATCGGGCTCACCCTGTTCGACCGCTTCACGCATGTGCTGGCGCCGCAGGCCGTGCGCCGCTTCCTGCCTCCTTTCGTCAACAGCGTCGTCGACACCGTGAAGGGCTCCTCGCTGGTCTCGCTGCTCGGGATCGTCGACCTGATGCTGTCGCTGCAGCAGGTGATCGGGCGCACCCATGTGGCGCTGCCGCTCTATCTCATCGGCGCGCTGATGTATTTCGCCATCAACTTCCCGCTTTCGGCGCTCAGCCGCAGGCTCGAGAAGCGCTTCGTCTGAAAGGAGGCATCCATGGCCGAGACGGATGCCCGTGCTTCCGCCGTGCAACCGGTGATCGCGATCGAGGGCCTGACAAAATCCTTCGGCGCCAACCAGGTGCTGAAGGGCGTCGATCTCCGGGTCGGCAAGGGCGAGGTCGTCGCGATCATCGGCCCCTCCGGCAGCGGCAAGACCACGCTGCTGCGCTGCATCAACTTCCTCGAAGAATATGATGGCGGCTCGATCCGGATCGACGGCACCGAGGTCGGCTATCGCGACGGCACTGGGGGCCGCAAGCGCCGCAGCGATCGGGAACTGGCCGCGATCCGCGTCGATGCGGCGATGGTGTTCCAGCAGTTCAACCTGTTCCCGCATCTCACCGCCGCGCAGAACATCATGCTCGGGCTGATGAAGTCGCGCGGGCGCTCCAAGGCCGAGGCGCGCGCCATCGCCGAGAAATGGCTCGCCCGAGTCGGGCTCTCCGCGAAGGTCGATGCCATGCCCTCGCAGATGTCCGGCGGCCAGCAGCAGCGCGTCGGCATCGCGCGGGCCGTGGCAATGGAGCCGAAGGTATTGCTGCTCGACGAGATCACCTCCGCGCTCGACCCCGAGCTCGTCGGCGAGGTGCTCGCCGTGGTGCAGGAACTCGCGGCCGAGGGCCGCACCATGATCCTCGTCACCCATGAGATGGCTTTCGCGCGCGACGTGGCAAACCGCGTCGTCTTCACCGACCAGGGCCGGATCGTCATCGACGCGCCGCCCGCAAAGGTCTTCGGAGAGCAGCCGCATGAGCGGCTGCGCTCCTTCCTGTCACGTTTCGCCGGGTTCCGTCCCGATCCGGCCTGAGGAACCTATGAACGCAGTCCTGTCCACCCTCCCCGATACCACGCCCTATGAGCGGCTGGCCAAGCTCGGCCTGACCCTGCCCGAACTGCCGAGGCCGATCGGCAATTTCGCCACCCATGTCCAGGAGGGCGGCCTGATCTACCTCTCCGGCCAGGGGCCGACGCATGAGGACGGCCGGCTCCATACCGGCAAGGTCGGCCGCGACGTCAGCGTCGCCGAAGCCTATGAGCATGCCCGTCTGACCGGGCTCAACCTGCTCGCCGTGCTGCATGAAGCGCTCGGCGACCTCGGCCGCGTCAGGCGCGTCGTCAAGCTGCTCGGCATGGTCAATGCCACCCCGGAATTCAGCGACCATCCCGCCGTCATCAACGGCTGCTCCGACCTGTTCGTCGCCGTGTTCGGCGAGGCCGGAAAGCACGCCCGTTCGGCAGTCGGCTTCGGCTCGCTGCCCAGACAGATCACCGTCGAGATCGAAGCGATCGTCGCCGTTTCATGACCGGGGCCTTAAGCCCCAATGCCCGCTTTCCAGGAGAATCCCATGTCCGCTTCCGATATCCGTCCGTCGCTGGGCCTGCGCCCCGTCATCAACGTCTCCGGGACGATGACCTCGCTCGGCGCCTCGATCGTCGTGCCTGAGGCGATCGCGGCGATGACGGCGATCCTGCCGCAATTCGTCGAGATCGACGATCTCCAGCGCAAGGCCAGCGCCGTGATCGCGCGGCTCTGCGGCAGCGAGGCCGGCTTCGTCACCGCCTCCTGCTCGGCCGGCATCACGCTTGCGATCGCCGGCGCGATGACGGGCGACGATCTCTTCGCCGTCGAGCAATTGCCGGATGCCAGCGGCCTCCAGGACGAGGTCGTGATCATGATGGGCCATATGGTCGGCTACGGCGCCCCGGTCGACCAGGCAATCCGGCTCGCCGGCGCGACGCCGGTCGTCGTCGGGCAGGCCACCAGCGCCCGCGCCTACCAGCTTGCCGGGGCGATCTCGGAGCACACGGCGGCGGCGCTTTATGTCGTCTCGCATCATACGGTGCAGTACGGGCTCATGCCGCTCGACGAGTTCGCTGCTGTCTGCCACGAGCACGGCGTGCCGGTGATCGTCGATGCGGCCTCCGAATACGACCTGCGCGGCTTCCTCGAGGCCGGCGCCGATATCGTGCTCTATTCCTCGCACAAGTTCCTGGGCGGGCCGACCGGCGGCATCGTCGCCGGGCGCAAGGACATGGTCCGGGCCGCCTATATCCAGAATGGCGGCATCGGCCGCGGGATGAAGATCGGCAAGGAAAGCGTGCTCGGCACGATGGCCGCGCTGGAGGCCTGGGAGAAGCGCGACCATGCCGGCATCCGGGCGCGCGAGCAGCGCGCGCTCGATCTCTGGCTCGCCCGCTTCGCCGAGCGGCCCGGCGTCACCGCCGTGATCGAGCCCGACCCGACCCATAACCCGCTCGACCGGATGAAGCTCTCCGTCGATCCCGAGCAGGCGCATATCACCGCCTGGGACCTCGCCGACGCGCTGGCCCGCGGCGACCAGCCGGTGATCGTCAGGGACCACGAGGTCGAGCACGGCTATTTCTACCTCGACCCCTGCAACCTGCATCCGGGCCAGGAGGAGATCGTCGCCGATCGCATCGTCACCGAGCTGGAGACCGCGCGGCGCAGCAACACGATCATCGCGAGCCCCTTGCTCGAACGCCGCAACCGGCGCGCCGCCTCGCTGGCGAAATGGCCTGACTAAGCGTCAACCGCGTTGATATTGGCAGCGCGGCAATATTCTGTTATTAAGAACTCTATTACATAATAAAAGAATGTGAGGGATTATGAAACGCCTGTTCGGATGTCTGCTCGCCTGCAGCCTGCTCACCGCCCCGTCCGTCGCCTTCGCACAGGAGGCGGGCGGCATCGCCACGATCGCGACCGTCGGCGAACCGCCGACGATGGACCCGATGGTCTCGACCGCCGACCTGGTCGGGACGATCACCCAGCATGTCTTCGAGACGCTCTACACCTTCGACAAGAGCTGGAACGTGACGCCGCTGCTCGCGGACGCGCTGCCCACGATCAGCGCCGACGGCAAGCAATATACGATCGCGCTCAGGGCGGGCGTGAAGTTCCATGACGGCTCGGACCTCACCGCCGAGGACGCCGTCGCCTCGCTGAAGCGCTGGATGAAGCTCGCCTCGCGCGGCAAGCAGGCGGCAGGCTTCATCGAGAGCGTCGAGGCGGCCGGGCCGGGCTCGCTCAAGATCATGCTGAAGGAGCCCTATGCGCCGCTGATGTCGCTGCTCGCCTTCAACAACTCCGCGGCGATCATCATCCCCGCGAAGAAGCAGGACGAGCCGATGAAGGAGTTCATCGGAACCGGCCCCTACATGCTGAAGGAGCGCAGGGCCGACCAGTATATCCAGCTCGTCCGCTTCGCCGGCTACAAGCCGCGCGAGGGGGCCGGCGACGGCTATGGCGGCGCGCGGCGCCCGCTGCTCGACGAGGTCCGCTTCGTGCCGGTGCCGGATGCGAATACCCGCGTCGAGGCGGCGGTCTCCGGCCAGTATTCCTATGTCGACTCGCTGCCGGTGGAATCCTTCGACCGGCTGAAGGGCTCTGCCTCGCAGCCCATCGTCCTGAAACCGTTCGGCTATCCGGTCTTCGTCTTCAACACAGCCGAGGGTGCCGCGAAGGACGTAGCGATCCGCAAGGCGATCCGCACCGCGCTGAACATGGAGGACATGCTGGCGGCGGCGTTCGGAACCAAGGACTTCTACGCGCTCGACGGCAACATCTATCCGCCGGGCTATGTCTGGCACACCGATGCCGGCGTTGCCGGAAACTACAATATCGGCGATGCCGACAAGGCGAAGGCCGCGGCCAAAGCCGCTGGTTACAAGGGGCAGCCGATCCGGATCCTGACCAGCCGGCAGTACGAGTTCCACTACAAAGCGACGCAGGTCGCGGTCGAATATCTCAAGCTCGCCGGGTTCACCGTCGACATGCAGGTCGTCGACTGGGCGACGCTGACGCAGCGCCGGACCGACAAGGCGCTCTGGGAAATCTACGTGACGAGCAGCCCGTTCCTGCCGGAGCCGGCCTTGATCGGCTCGCTATCGGCCAGTTCGCCCGGCTGGTGGGATACCCCGGCCCGCAAGACCGCCGTCGACGCCTTCAGCTCCGAGGCGGATCCGGCCAAGCGCGCAGCGCTCTGGGCCAATGTGCAGAAGACGATCTACGACGAGGTGCCCTTCATCAAGATCGGCGACTTCAACGCGCTGTCGGCGAAATCGCCGAAGCTCGACGGCATCGTGCCGGCTCCCTGGCCGTATTTCTGGAACGTCACCCTGAAGAAATGATCCCCCTCGCCATCCGGCCGCCTGATCGCGGCCGGATGGCGAGCAACGAGACGGTCAGGTCATGCTCGGCTACATCCTTCAACGCCTCTCAGGCATGATCGCGGTCATGCTGCTCGTCGTCACGATCGTCTTCGTGATCGTGCGCGTCACGCCCGGCGACCCCGCCGCCGTGATGCTCGGCCCCGAGGCGACAGCCCAGGACGTTGCCGACCTGCGCACGCGGCTCGGGCTCGACCGTTCGATCCTCTCGCAATACGTGATCTATGTCGGGCAGTTGCTGCGCGGCGATCTCGGCCAGTCGATCTTCCTGAACATGCCGGTGACGGCAGCACTGATGGACCGGGCCGAGCCGACCTTCTTCCTGACGCTGCTGTCGCTGGCGATCGCCAGCATCATCGCGCTGCCGGTCGGCATCTATGCCGCCTATCGACGCGGCTCCTTTGTCGACCAGGCCGCGACGACGCTCGCCATGCTCGGTGCGAGCATTCCCGGCTTCTGGCTCGGCCTCATCCTGATGCAGATCTTTGCGGTGCGGCTGGGGTTCCTGCCGGTTTCCGGCTATGGCGGGCCCGATACCAGCCTGCTCGAGCGGATCAAGCACCTGATCCTGCCGGCGGTGGCGCTCGGGCTCGTCTCCTCGGCGCTGATCATGCGCTTCACCCGCGCCTCGATGCTCGACGTGCTCGGCGACGACTATATCCGCACCGCCCGCGCCAAGGGGCTGGGCGAGCAGCGCGTCGTTCTCAAGCATGCGCTGAAGAACGCGCTGATCCCGATCCTGACCGTGCTCGGCCTCACCGCCGCCGTGCTGGTTTCCGGCGCGGTGGTGACGGAGACCGTGTTCGGCCTGCCCGGCGTCGGCAATCTCGTGGTCTCGGCCGTGCTGCGGCGCGACTATCCGGTGATCCAGGGCGCGCTGCTCGTCATTGCCGGCCTGTATGTCCTGATCAATTTCGCGATCGACATGCTCTATCTGCTGGTCGATCCAAGAGTGCGCTACTGATGACCGACCTCGCTCCCGACGCACCGGCGCCGAACCGCGGCCGGATCTTCCTGCGCGATCTGCTGAAGCGCCGCATGGTGGCGATCGGCCTCGCGATCCTCATCGTCTTCGTGCTGCTGGCGGCGCTCGCACCGCTGCTCGCCCCCTACGCGCCGGGCCGGCTCTCGGTCGTCAATCGCCTGAAGCCGCCCTCGGGGATCTACTGGTTCGGCACGGACGAGTTCGGCCGGGATATCTTCTCGCGCATGCTCTATGCGGGCCGGTTGTCGCTTTCGGTCGGCGCCGCGGTCGTGGTGCTGTCCTCGCTGATCGGCGTGACGCTCGGTCTGATCGCCGGCTTCTTCAAGCGGCTGGACACGCCGATCGCGCGCCTGATCGACGCGATGATGGCCTTCCCCGACATCCTGCTCGCGATCGCGCTGGTCGCCGCGCTCGGCCCCTCGCTGATGACCGTGATCATCGCGCTCTCGATCGTCTATGCGCCGCGGCTTGCGCGCATCGTGCGGGCCGCGACGTTGGTGATCCGCGAACTGCCCTATGTCGAGGCGGCGCGCGCCTTCGGCAACTCGACCTCCCGGATCATGTTCCGGCATGTCCTGCCGAACATCGTCTCGCCGATCACGGTGCAGGCCACCTTCATCTTCGCCAGCGCCATGCTGGCGGAGGCCGGCCTCTCCTTCCTCGGGCTCGGTGTCAGCCCGGACATCCCGACCTGGGGCACGATGATCTCGTCCGGCCGGCAATATGTCGGCCAGGCCGACTGGATGACCTATTTCCCCGGCCTCGCCATCGTGCTCGCCGTCCTCTCGCTGCAGATGGTGGGCGACGGCCTGCGCGACCTGCTCGATCCGCGCCTACGGAAGGATCTCTGACATGACACCTGCCACGCGGCAGCCGCTGCTCATCGCAAATGTGAAGCCGGTCGCATTCGGGCCTGAGGTAACACAGAGCGAAACGGATATTCTCGTCGGCGGCGACGGCAAGATCGCGGCCATCGGCCCCGGTCTGGCAGCACCGGCGGACGCGGCGCGCGTCGACGGCAAAGGAGCCTTCGTCTCGCCGGGCTGGGTCGATCTCCACGTCCATATCTGGCATGGCGGCACGGACATCTCGCTCCAGCCCCGGGATTGCGGGGCCGAGCGCGGCGTCACCACCATGGTCGATGCGGGCTCTGCCGGCGAAGCCAATTTCCACGGCTTCCGCGACTATGTCATCGAGCCCGCACGCGAACGGATCAAGGCCTTCCTCAATCTGGGCTCGATCGGGCTCGTCGCCGGCAACCGCGTTTCGGAACTGCGCGACATCGGGGATATCGACCTCGATCGGATCCTCGAATGCTACGCCGAGAACAGCGAGCACATCGTCGGCATCAAGGTGCGCGCGAGCCACGTCATCACCGGCTCCTGGGGCGTGACGCCGGTCAAGCTCGGCAAGAAGATCGCCAAGCTCCTGAAGGTGCCGATGATGGTCCATGTCGGCGAGCCCCCGGCCCTCTATGAAGAGGTACTGGAAATCCTGGGGCCGGGCGACGTCGTGACCCATTGCTTCAACGGCAAGGCCGGGTCGAGCATCCTGGAGGACGAGGACCTGTTCACCCTGGCGGAGCGCTGTGCCTCCGAGGGCGTCCGTCTCGATATCGGCCATGGCGGCGCGTCTTTCTCGTTCAAGGTCGCGGAGGCCGCGATCCAGCGCGGGCTGATGCCGTTCTCGATCTCGACCGACCTGCACAATCGCAGCATGAACTTTCCAGTCTGGGACCTGGCGACAACGATGTCGAAGCTGCTTGCGGTCGGCATGCCCTTCGACGCCGTCCTGCAGGCGGTGACCCATGCCCCCGCCTCGGTGATCAAGCTCGACATGATGGACCGGCTGACGGTCGGCCAGCGTGCCGATTTCACGATCTTCGACGTCGTCGACAGCGATCTCGAAGCGACCGATTCCAATGGCGACGTCTCGACGCTGAGCCGGCTGTTCGAGCCGCGCCATGCCGTCATCGGGGCGGAGGTGATCGCCGCCAGCCGCTACGTGCCGCGCCCGCGCCGGCTCGTCCGGCACAGCCACGGCCTGTCCTGGCGTTGACGAAACGCCCGGCAAGGGAGAGAGGTTGGCCCCGATGGAAACCGAAGCGGGGCAGCACCGTTTGAATCGGTACGCGGCAGGCATGAAAGCCCGGACATGAGCAAGGCCACGACGATGCCAGTCAACGGAGACGCGCCCGAGACCGCCGGACCGCGGCGCTCGCGCGTCAGCGGCATCGACCGCGCCGTGCAGATCCTCGACCATCTCCAGCAGGAGGGCCGGGCCCAGACCGCCTATGAGGTCGCCCGCGCCATCGGCGCGCCGCTCTCGACGGTCTATGCGATCGTCGAGGACCTGCTCGACAAGAACCTGCTCGCCCGCTCGGGCGATGGCGGCGTCTGGCTCGGGCCGCGGCTCTATCACTACGGCCTCGCCTATGCGCGCGACCTCCAGGTCATCAATGTCGCGACCCATGAGATGCATGTGCTGGCGCGCGAGGTCGGCGAGACCGTGCAGATCTGCGGCCGCGACGGCGGCATGATGGTGGTCGAGGCGATGGCCGAGGGCCCCGGCCACTTCGTCATCACCTCGCGCGTCGGCACGCGCGTGCCCCTGAACTGGACGGCCTCCGGCCGTTTGCTCGTCGCCGGGCTCGATGAGACGGAGCGGGCCACCCTCTTCCGCAAGAGCGCCAAGGCCTCGCCGACCGGGCGCGCCGTCACCGACCTCACGACCCTGCTCGCGCAGGCGCGCGACGCGCTCGCGGCGGGCGTCTCGATCCAGGCCGGCGAGTCCGATTATGCGGTCGCCTGCATCGCCGCGCCGGTGCTGGACGAGACCGGCGCCTGCCCGATCACCGTCTCGATCGTGCTGCCGGAGTTCCGCGTGACCGAGGAACATGCGAATTTCGTCGAGGCGGTGAAGGACGCGGCGCGGCGGATCGAGGACAAGCTCGGCTGGCGCGTCGGCCATTTCACCGCCGGCCGCAAATACGGCTAGGCGCTGCGGCGCGGCCTGAAGCGCCTTCCCCCTGAATGAGCACACAGTTTCCCTGGCGCGGAGAGCACCAGGGAAACTGCCGTCCCGACCGGCCTGAGGGCGATCCTGCCGGTCGACGCCCGGAAAAGCAGCACGGGCTTCAGGTCTCGCGGAAGGCGCGGGCCATGCTGTCCTTCAGCGGCTGCATCAGATACTCGAAGAAGGTGCGCTCGTGCGTCTGGATATAGACGTCGGCGGGCATTCCCGGCGTCGGCTGGAAGTCGGGAACGCTGGCCACGCTGCTCGGATCGAGCCGGGCGCGGACGATGTAGAGATCCGGCACGCCGGGATAGGCGCGCTGCTTCTCGTCGGGCAGCGCGTCGGCCGAGATATAGATGACCCGGCCGCTGACCATCGGCGTGATGCGCTGGTTGAGTGCGGTCAGGCGCACCGTGGCAACCTGGCTGTGCCTGATCTTGTCGATGTCCTGCGGGCGCACGCGCGCCTCGATGATGAGCTCATCCTGCAGCGAGACGATCTCCATGATGTTCTTGCCGGCTTCGATCACGCCGCCGGAGGTGTGGTAGCGCAGCTTGACCACGGTGCCCTTAACCGGGGCGATGATGTTCGAGCGGTCGAGCACGCCCTTCACGGTGTGGATGCGCTCGCGCACGTCGTTGAGATCGGCGCTGATCTCCTGGAGCTGGTCCGAGGCGACCTTCTGCGCGTTCTTGCGCACGCCGTCGATCTGCTCGACCGAGCGCGCGATCCGCTCGCGGGAATCGCCGATGTCGCCGGTGATGCGACCCGCCTCGCCGCCAAGGTTGGCTGCAAGCCGCTGGAGCGAAAGCACCTCCGGCTTGCGAATATAGCCGCGCTGCAGCAGCGCCTGCTTGCCTTCCAGCTCCTCCTTCAGCAATTGCGCCTGCCGCTCGACGCCGGCGAGCTGCACCTTGCTACCGGCAACCTTCTCCTCGAGCGCATCGATACTCTTCTGATGGGTCGCGATCTCGCTCGCCATGTTGTTCTGCCGGGCACGGAAGGCGCTGCGCTGGTTTGCCAACAAGGCTGCGATGTCGGGGTCGCCCAACTTCTCGAGCAGGTGCGGCGGCCCCGTGAAATCGTCGAGACCGGCGATCTCGGCCCTGAGACGCCCCTCGATCATCTCGAGGCGATAGAGCTTGAGCTCGTGGCGCCGCAATTCGGCACGGGCCGAGGTGTCGTCGAGCTTGACCAGCGGCTGGCCGGGCACGACGACATCGCCTTCGCGCACGAGAATCTCGCGGATCACCCCGCCTTCCAGATGCTGGATCGTCTTGTTCTGGCCGGTGGTCACGAAGACGCCGGTGGCGATGACGGCGCCGGCGATAGGCGCGGTATTGCCCCAGACGCCGAAGCCCATAACGGTCACCGCGACGATGACGACGCCGCCGATCGTCGCCGAACGCGTACTGCGCGGCACATCGGCGTACCAGGGTTGCGAGATCGGCTGAACGCTCATGTATCCCACTCCCCTTGCTATGCTATTGCGGCTGCGGCCGCGGCGTGCCGCCATCGATGCTGCGCTGGCCGACGATCATCGGCAGGATCTCGTCACGGTTGCCGATGGCCTGCACAGCGCCGTCCTTGATCATCATGATCTTGTCGACGCTGCGCAGCAGGGACGGCCGCTGCGTCACCGCGACCACGGTCATGCCGCGTGTCTTCGCCCGCTCAAAGGCGCGGGCGAGAGCGGCCTCGCCCAGCACGTCGAGATTGGAGTTCGGCTCGTCCAGCACGACCAGCCGGGGATTGCCGTAGAAGGCTCGCGCCAGGCCGAGACGCTGCTTCTGCCCGCCGGAGAGCGGGGCGCCGTCGATGCCGATCTGCGTCTCGTAGCCATGGGTGAACTGGGCGATCATCTCGTGGATATCGGCAATCTCGGCCGCCTCGAAGACATCGGCGTCGGAGGCGTCCTCGCGCATGCGGGCGATATTGGCCTTGATCGAGGCCGGAAAGAGCTGAACGTCCTGCGGGAGGTAGCCGACATTCTCGCCGAACTGGCGCGGATCCCAGTTGCGCTGCTCCATCCGGTCGAGGCGGACCGTGCCGGCCGTCGGCGAGATCGAGCCGACGAGCATGCGGGCTAGCGTCGACTTTCCGCAGCCGGAGGCGCCGACGATGGCGAGCGAGTCGCCCGGCTCGAGGCTGAAGCTGATGCCGTTCAGGATGACCTTCTTGTTCGGCGGCGGCACATAGAGGATGCGCTCGACGTCAAGGCGGCCCTTCGGGCTCGGCAGCTTCAGCCGGTCGAGATTGAGCGGCGAGGCCTGGAGCAGCGCCTTGACGCGCTGGAAGGCGGCGCGGGCATGGATGAAGCTGCGCCAGCCCTCGATCGTGCCTTCCATCGGCGCCAGCGCCCGACCGGCGACGACCGACGAGGCGATCACCATGCCGCCGGTCAACTGCCCTTCGAGCGATAGCATGGCGCCCCAGCCGAGCATCGCGACCTGCGTGCCCAGCCGGAAAAACTTGGAGGCGCCGGTCATCGCGATGTTGCGGTCCTGGGCGCTGACCTGGGCCTTGAGGGATTCCGCGGTCTCGCGGCCCCACATCACCACGCCCTCGGGGATCATGCCCATGGCGTTGATCACCTGCGCGTTGCGGGACATCGCTTCCGACTGGAGGTTCGCGCGCGTGGTGAAGACGCTGGAGCGCGCGAAGGGCACGGCGGTGAACTGCTGATTGAAATAGGCGATGACGAAGAGCACCACCGCCGCGATGGTGACGATGTAGCCGAGATGCGGGTGGATCAGGTAGACCGCCAGCAGGTAGATCGGCGCCGTCGGCGCATCGAGCATCGTCAGGATCACCGGGCCGGTCAGGAAACTGCGGATCTGCTGGAGATCGGCCAGCGTCTGGAATTCGCGGTTGGAGCCGGTCTGCGCGGCCTTGGCCGCGGCCGCGAGCACGGGCCCGCCGAGCCGGCTTTCGACATCGACCGCCACGCGCATCAGGATGAAGCGGCGCACCATGTCGAGCAGCACATGCGCGCCGATCGCGACCATCACGATCAGCGACAGCATGATCAGCGTGTCGAGACTGCGGCTTGTGAGCACGCGATCCGACATCTGGAAGAGATAGATCGGCACGGCGAGCACCAGCGTGTTCACCACGACGGAGAACACCGCCACGATCACCAGGTTGTGCCGCGCGCCGGAAAGGCCCTGGCCGAGAACCTGCTTGAAGTCGCGATCTCCGAGGCGCTGCTCGATCGGCGTGCCGCGGCCCGACCCGCCGCCTCCACCGCCACCACCTCCCCCGCCGCTGCCCTTGCCGCCGCGATCGCCGCCAAGCGCGGTTTTCGGCGCCTCAGCCTCCGTTTTTGGACGCAGCAGGACCCGCTCCGGGGCCGGCTGCCCGTCACTGCGTGCATCGGCGCGCGGGCCATCGTCTTTCGGGAGCGGTGCCGGCTCGACCGGCGTCAGGCCGATGCGGCTGTTGCTGTTGGCAGTGCCCTCCAGCCTGGCACCTGCCAGGCCGATCGCCGGCGGCAGACCGAGCACGCGAACCGGCGCGTGACCGCCCGCGATCGGTGTTGCCGGCGATGCTTCGCTTTTCTCGCTCATGCCCCGTCCCCGTCCTCTTTCCGCCCCGTCCAGTTCCTACGTCTCAAACCATGATGCTCGACGTCAGATGATCCTGTTGGGGATCGACGGTCTGCGCGGGCGGGCAATCGGGCTCCGGCTCCTGGGCCGCCTGCGTGGCGAAAGCGACGAGCTCGGGCACCAGTGTGGTCGTGTCGCGGATCGTCACGGTGTCGCTGTCGGTGACGATGTCGACCTGGATCAGCACGGCCTCCTCATAGGCCTCGCCGCCGAGATAGTTGGAGGTCGAGAGGAGGCCGGGATCGACGATGATGGCTTCGTTGAGGGCGCTGTTGCCGCCTGCCGCGACGCCTTGCACCGTGCCTTCGTTGGCACTGGCCTGGATGGACTGGTCGCCATCGACCAGGAAATTCACCTGCGTGATGACGTTGACGTCATAGTAGTCGCCCGGGACGTAGAGAACCCGCAGCGTGCCGGAGGCACTGCCGTAAAGCTGCCAGTCGGCGTCCGGGACGAGGATCGTCGTGCCGTCGGCGAGAAGCCCCATCAGGTCTTCATGCGCATCGAGCATCGGCTTGAAAGCCGGCGCGTCGTAGCTCTCGATGGTGGCCTTGTTGGTCAGGCTGTTGAAGCCCGTGGTGACCGTGGTCTCGCTACCCTCTCCGCCGGTGCTGAAGAGCTTGGCGGAATCGGGGTCGAGCATGATGTTGTACTGATAGATCCAGTCGGCCCGGTGATAGTCTCCGCCGATGATGATGATGTCGTAGCGGTCGACCCCGAAGATCTTTGTCAGGTTGAGCTGCTGATTCTCGCCTGTGCCCAGGTTGAAATAGGTGCCGCCCCCGGCCTGCACGGTGCGGTCGTTGTCGTCGAGCCCGTTGAACTGGACGATCGACTTCACGTCGTAGAAGTCGCCCGGCGTGACGTCGACGACCCATTGCGGGGTACCAGCCGCGCCACGGACGCTGATCGTCGATTCATGCGTGATGAACTCGGCGATGTTGTGGACCTCGTTGCCCGCGGTCTTCGCGATCGGCGAGAGGTCACCCGCGACGGCGATATCGACCTGGTCGTTGTCGACCAGGATGTTCACCTGGACGATGCCGCGGCTGTAGAAATAGTCTCCGCCGACCATCATCGAGCCGACGGCCTCGTTGGCGTCGAAGATCAGGGCAGCATTGACCTGTGAGTTGAGGCCGGTCTCGGCCAGCGTCGCGACGCCTCCGGTCGGACCGGCATGATCGAGCTTCGCCTCGACGACGCGCTCCCCCGGCGCGTCGTCAGGCGTCTCCTCCGGGCGCCAAGGCGCGATGTCGAGCACGGTCGGCGCGTATGGATCGGGAGCATTGGCGACGCCGTCGACGATGCGCCCCTGCGGCACCGGCTCCGTCGGGCGGCCATCCGGATAGGGGCTGCCGGTCTCGGCCCAGGCCGCGTCACGGCCGGAGACCATCGCGACGACGCTCTCGGTTCCGAACTGGAGAGCCGTCGTCATGTCGGGGATGCCGTCCGGTGCGACCGCGTTCGCCTCGCCAATCAGGTCGGCAAAGCGGCCGGCGAGTTGCAACTCCTCGGGAATCACGACGCTGCCATCGGCGTATCGGATATCATCGGAGGTGATCAGGTCGCGGTCGTTCTGGATATTGACCTGGCGGATCTGAATCAGGTTCTCGATGCCGCCTTCCCGGTATTCGGCGGTGATGACACGCTGCGTCGCAGGCAAACCGACGCTTTGTTCCTGGACCTGGAACGGGATGGGCTTCAGCGGCGGTGGCAAAGCCGGCAAGAGCCGTCCCGGATTCCCGAGACCGGCCGGCGACAGGGCCTGGCTCAGGCTCGCCTGCGGATTCGCCGCCAGCGGCTCCTGGATCACGGTCGGAAGCGAGACCAGCTCGTCGAAGGCGAGGCCGCGGATCGGCTCGGGGGCGAGGTCGCCAGGATCGAGCGGAAGCGATGGCGACGGATCGCCGTCATAGAAGACGGGCGCGCGCGCCACCGAGTCGGCGAGATGCAGATAGCCGATGAAGTGCCAGATGGTCTCGGTAATGCCGCCGGCCTGCATGGCACGATCCTCCGCTGCGTCCGGCTCGCACCGGGCGGGAAGATACCACGCGCATATCGCGCATGAGGGGAAAGAAACCCAGAGCGAAAACCGCGCAGGGCAACCCGCGCGGCTCTCTGGTCTGATCAGGTCTTACAGGGAGTCGTAGGCGTCCCCGGCGACCATCGTCACATCGGCGGAATTGAACTGGATGTTCGCACCCTGGACGATCGACTGGGTAAAGGCCTCCTGGTTGACGCTGGCCGCAGCCGTAGCCGCGCCGGAGCCGCCGAAGTCGCCGTCATCGCCGCTGAGGGAGCCGATGCTGGCAGACGCGACACCACCGGTCGCGCCAGCGGTCATCGTGAAGTCGCCGACCGCGCTCGCATCGGAGCCGCAGAGATCATAGCAGCCCGCATCAGCCAACCCGCCAGCATTGTAGCTGACGTTCGGGCTCGACAGCGTGTCGTTGTCGGTCAGGTTGTTGACCTGGTCGAGATTGAACGCGTTGCCGGTCGTGACCGACTGCCAGACGACATCCGGCATGATAATCGAGTTGCTGATGCCGGAGATCGTTTCGATGTCGATGTTATCGGGATCGATCGGGCCGGCCGGGGTCGGCGGCTCGTACGAATTCGCATCGACGTTGACCTTCACGTTCACGTCGACGCAGGTGTTGACGCTATTGTTGATGTCGTTGGTGACCTCGTTGTAGTTGAGGTTGCCGTTGGCATTGAGATTGCCATTGCCGTTGAGATTCTCGTTGCCATTGAGATTACCGTTGGCATTCCAGACGTCGGTCTCGACGGCCTGCCCGGCATACTGCGATTGACCCTGCGACTGGCCCTGGCCCTGACCCTGTCCCTGTCCCTGGCCCTGTCCTTGCAACTGGGCCTGCAGTTCGGCCTGCCCCTGGAGCTGGCCCTGGGCCTGATCGTCGTTGTTGTTGCCGCCGCCGCCGTTGCCGCCGCCGTGATTGCCGCCGTTGTTTCCGCCACTCATGACACGCTCCTGCTGTTCAGGAGACATCGCGGCGTGCCGGTGATGCGCTTCTCTTCTGCGCTGCGCGTTCCGTCACAAGCGATGTCGATTGAATGAAAACACGATGCATTCTGGACATTCGTCTCGCCGATTCAGCGAAACATCCTTCCGTTCCCGGGTTTCGAGCCCGGCTAGTCGCGGTGCTAAATCATTGGCGTCACTCCCGGTCGCTTACTGCGGAACATTCATTCCGGTTTTGTCTTCATTTGTTATTTTTATTCTGAAGCAACCCACCGAACTGAATGACGAACTCAAAGAATTGATTATATGCACTAGAGTTAATCCGTATTAATCTTTGAAAATATAAAATATATATACGCTTCGCGATCACCATCGATCGCGCTTTTTTCGACGTAACAAGGCCGTGATTTCAGAAACTAAGCTGGATGGCCTCTTGTGATTTTTGTTTCCTCGGAGGCGATCCGTTGCTATAAAGAGCCATGACGCACGGGATGCGTCAACGTGTCGAATAACTACCCTGCGTTAACCGATTATTGACTTTTACCGACCCAGAGATCGTCTCACTGCTGCGCGCCGGAGGCTGGCTATGCCGAATGCCGTCCGCCTGCACGACGAACAAGCCGCCTTTCGTTCGCTGGAGACATTGGTCTGGCGCGACGGGCCGGTTTGTCCTCATTGCCGGGAAAGCTCCCGCCTCGGCCGGCTGAGCGGATCGAGCTGCTCGATCGGCACCTGGAAATGCTATGGCTGCCGCAAGCCCTTCACGGTGAGGCACGGCACGATCTTCCAGAACAGCCATGTCCCGATGCATGTCTGGCTGCAGGGGCTCTATCTGCTCATGTCGAGCAGCCACCGCCTCAGTTCGCAAAAGCTAGGGCAGATTCTCGGCATTTCCGTCCGGACGGCCTGGCACCTGAAAGGGAAGATCGTGGCAGCGCTCGCGCCAGGAGACGAGCTTGCCGATCCGCCGCCGCCCGCCGCCTGGCCACCGCTCGACATCCGTTCTCCCCTGCAGGAAACTGCATCGCCGCCCCAGCCGGGACAGGCGGTGTACCGGGCACGCTACCAGCGCTTCCTCAGTGCTCTCGACAATCTCGCCTCGCCCTGCAGCGACGCTGTTTTTTTCGACGCACTTCACCGATTGCTGGCTTATTCTTCGTCCTCCCACCGGCCCGCCGCACGTTTCGAGGCAGCCGCAGAGCCGCAGCTCCAACTGAGCTTGTTCGACGAGCCGGAACAGCAGATGGGCAGTTGCGGCCATGACGATGCCCGGCTCTAGGGTCCCCGCGCAGCCACGATACCGGTCTTGCGCCACGGCACCCATCGTCACGCCCTCAAGCATCCGGGCGCCTGCCTCGCGCCCGCGCGAGCACAAGGCCGACATGCTCCTCCCAGAGCAAGGCGAGCGCCGCATCCGTTGCTTCGTCACCATCCGGATCGGCACCTCGGTTCGACATGGCTTCCAGAAACGCCGCCGCGCCACCGACGCCGGCCGCGAAAGCCGGATCGCCGCGGCTGCTCCACAAGCAGATCTCCTCCCCGATCAGCTCGGGCCCGATCTCGGTCACCGCGTTCAGGACATCCGCCTGCACGGCGGCGAGCGCGTGGCTGCGCATCGGGCCGCAATCGCGTTGCGCGACCAGCGTGACGAGCGTCGCGAGGAAGCCGATGATCTGGGGATGCAGCCAGTCGCCCGCCTGCAGGCCGTCGCCGCCGCCCGATGCCCCGCGCAGAAAGGGGTCAAGCGTGGCCTGAGCCAGCCGCCGCGCCCTGCGGATCTTGAGCAGCTCGAACATGGCGTCCCCGCCCGCCTCGAAACCTCGCCCTGAAGGGGGTGCTCATGCGCAGGCCCGCGAAGGGATCATCAGTCCTGCCGCCCCGCCCGGATTTCGACGCGCTGGACATCATTTCAGCGCGGCGTTCCTCCACGCGCAGGCTAGCCTTCATGAACCTCGTAGGCGACCTGAATCTTACGTGGTCGAACGACGAGAGCCTGTTCATCTACCTGCTGATGCTGCTGCTCCGCACGGACGAGCGGGCGGCGGCCATCGTCTTCGCCACGCTGAACACGACGCGGGCGCGACTCGACCTGGTGCAGCGCCTCGCCAAGATCGCCCCGCTCGACAAGGCCGTCCGCAACGAACTCAACGATATCGTCGAGCGCTTCTCGGGCGCGACGCGGCTGCGCAACGATCTCAGCCACGCGACCTTCGTCATCGATGCCGAGGGCGAGATTACCCATACCCAGCACATGAAGGTGGAGGAGAACCGCGGCAACCTGCGCTTCGGCCTGCGCAAGCCCGTCGACGACGACCGGCTGGAGGAGATCGCACGCACGATCCAGGATCTCCACGCGCTCAATCGCCGGATCTGGGACCTGATGCCCGTCCTGGAAGCCGCGATGAGTGGGCCGGAGAAATAGCTGCGACCGCGCCGGGCGACGATCGCCAGCGGAGCGGGGAAGCCGGATAGCCGGCCTCCGCTCTCCTCTGCCCTTATGCGCGAGCCAGCGCCGTCTCGACACCTGCCGCCATCGCCAGCAAGGCACGATCGGCCCCGCGCCGGCCGATCAGCATCATCCCGGCCGGAAGTGCTCCTGCGGGAACCGGCAGCGGCAGCGAGAGCGAAGGTGTGTCGAGCAGGTTGCCGATGCGGGGATTGCGCAGCACGAGGCCGTTGGCGTGATGGAAGCCGGCATCATCCGCGACAGACGCCAGGAGCGGCGCCCGGATCGGGGTCGTCGGCAGGAGATAGACGGTCTCGTCGGTCATCGCCGCTGCAAAGGCCGCGACGGCCGCCGCGCGCCGACGCTGCATGCGGACATAGTCGACGCCGAGGATGCCAGCGCCCAGTTCGATGCGCACGCGCGTCTTGGGATCGACCTCGTCGAGGCTGTCGACGCCGAGATCGCGCAGCGTCGCGCCAAGCTCGATCGATGGAAAGCCACCGATCTTGTCGAGCGCGGCCAGAGCATCGAGATGCGGGTCGAGCGAGCCCTCCTCGACGCTGAGGCCAGCGCGGCGCAGCCGCTCCAGCCCGGCCTCGAACGCCTCGGCGACCTCGCCCTCCATCGCGTCGAACAGGCGCCCGCGCGCGACCACGAAGCGGGCCTGCGGCCGCGGAGCGAGCGGCGACTGCCTCTCTCCGGCGAGGACAGCGTCGGTGATGGCGCAATCGGCGACGCTCAGGGCGATGGGGCCGACCGTATCGAGCGTGCTGGAGAGCGAGAAGGCACCGGTCGTCGGCACGCGGCCGGAGGTCGGCTTGAAGCCGACCGCGCCGGTCAGGGCCGAGGGGATGCGGATCGAGCCGCCGGTATCGCTGCCGATCGCGATCTCGGCCATGCCGTCGACCACCGAAACCACGGCGCCCGAGGACGAGCCGCCCGGCGCGCGGCTGCGGTCATGCGGATTGCCGGCGACGGGATCATGGGAATTGGTGCCGAGCGCCGAGAAGGCGAATTCGGTCATCTGCGTCTTGCCGACGATGACGGCACCCGCGGCGCGCAGGCGCCGGACGATCGGGGCATCGGCACTGGCCGGCGGCTGGCGGCGCAGGACGGCGGCGCCGGCGCGCGTCGTTTCGCCTGCCACGTCGAACAGGTCCTTGATCGAGACGATGCGCCCATCCAGCGGCCCCAGCGGGTTGCCGGCCGCGACCCGGGCGTCGGAGGCCTCGGCCTCGCGCCGCGCCGAGGCTTCATAGAGGGTCGTGAAGACCTTCCCGCCTTCGAGCTTGGGATCGCGGATCCGCGCGAATGCCTGGTCGAGGCGATCGGCGGCGGACGGGCGGGAGCTTTCGGTCATCGGAACACCTTCTTGCGTAACCAGGTCAGCCGCGGAAACGGCTCATTCGAGCGGACGCGCGAGGCCGGCGCCGACAGCGGAAGCAAAGCGCATCGCCTCCCCGGCGATGAGCTTTGCCACGCCTTCGGCAGCGTCACTTGCCGGACCCTCGCGATAGCTGACCACGAGCCGCATCGGCCCGAGATCGACCTTGGAGGGAATCGTTGCCAGCGTACCGACTGCCAGCCCGGCGTAAATGGTCGCCAGCGGCAGGGTGGCAATGCCGAAACCGCCGCGGATCCAGCGCACGATGGCGGCGATCGAGCCGACGCAATGCACGGTCATCGGGTTGGCGCCGGCCCTTCGGCAGGCTTCCAGCAAGGTGCGGTGCGGCTGCGAACCGCGCGTCATCGTCACGATCGGCCGGGAGACGAGATCATGGATCGAGAAAGGCACCGCGGTCCCGCGGCAATCTTCAGGCAGCCCGACCCATCCCAGTTGCATCGAGCCGATATCGCGCTTGCTGATGCCTTCATGCAGAACGGGATCGCACGCCCCGGAAGGAGCGCCGTCATGCTGCGAATTGTTGTCGAGAGGCCACTGGCAGGCAGATCAGCGGCCGCCTTGGGTTCAAAAATACCCCGGAGGACGCCCAGCCCCACGAACGGAATATTTCGATCGCCAGCGACAAGTTTTTCTTCGCGGGGCGCTTGATGGAGTTCCAGCCGCTCCGGGCTGGCCTGTCTCCGCGATGTCGGCGGCCAAGGCGAGCCATCCCGCATTCCCCTGATCGTGAAATTGCTCCAGCGCCTTGTTTTATCGCATTTTCTTCACGCGAACCGGTGTCCATTTCGCGTGAAAATGCTCTAGAAAGGACCGGTGATATCTCGTCCGCAGCCCCGCATCGTCAGAGCCCGCCCTGCGCAGGCGACGACCCACGGCCTGCGCCTTCCCGCATTTCCGAAAGGCTGAATCATGTCCCAGTGGAGCGATTTCAAGCGCGACGCGATCTTCGTCGGCGGGCGCTGGCTGGACAAGGCATCCGGCGGAACGATCGATGTCACCAACCCGGCGACCGGCAAGTCGATGGGCACCGTCCCCTCGGCCGGCGTCGAGGAAACGCGCGCCGCGATCGAGGCTGCGCATGCCGCCTTCCCGGCCTGGGCCGCCAAGACCGCGCAGGAGCGCGCGGTGCTGCTGCGCAAGCTCGCCGACGAAATCCTGAAGCATCAGGACGCGCTGGCCGAACTCCTGACCCGCGAGCAGGGCAAGCCCTTGGCCGAGGCCAAGGGCGAGGTCGGCATGAGCGCGGCCTATGTGCTCTGGTTCGCCGAAGAAGCGCGGCGCGTCTATGGCGACGTCATCCCCTCGCCCTGGGCCGACCGGCGCATCATCGTGACCAAGCAGCCGCTCGGCGTGGTCGGCGCGATCACGCCCTGGAACTTCCCCTCCTCGATGCTGGCCCGCAAGATCGGCCCGGCTCTGGCCGCCGGCTGCACCGTCGTCGCCAAGCCGGCCTCGCAGACGCCCTATTCGGCACTGGCCTGGGGCATCCTCGCCGAGAAGGCCGGCATCCCGGCCGGCGTCGTCAATGTCGTGACGGGCGACGCCCGCACCGTCGGCGGCGAGCTCACCGGCAATCCGCTGGTGCGCAAGATCACCTTCACCGGCTCGACCCCGGTCGGCAAGGTGCTGCTGAAGCAGGCGGCCGAGACGGTCAAGAAGGTCTCGATGGAGCTCGGCGGCAACGCCCCCTTCATCGTCTTCGACGATGCCGATCTCGACCGGGCGGTCGAGGGCGCGATCGCCGCAAAATTCCGCAATTCCGGCCAGACCTGCGTCTGCACCAACCGCTTCTACGCGCAGGCCGGCATCTACGACGCCTTCGTCGAGAAATTGGCGGCCGCAACCCGCAAGCTCAAACTCGGCTCCGGTCTCGAAGCCGGCGTGACGCAAGGGCCGTTGATCGACGACAAGGCGCTCGCCAAGGTCGAGGAGATGGTGGCCGACGCCAAGGCCAAGGGCGGCACCGTCGCGACCGGCGGCAAGCGCTCGGAGCTGGGGCTCAGCTTCTACGAGCCGACCGTTATCGCCGGCGCGACCAGCGCCATGCAGTTCGCCCGCGAGGAGATCTTCGGGCCGGTGGCCCCGGTCTTCCGCTTCGAGACCGAAAAGGAAGCCATCCGCCTCGCCAACGACACCGAGTACGGGCTCGCCTGCTATTTCTACACGCGCGATCTCGGCCGCACCTTCCGCGTCTCGGAGGCGCTGCAATACGGCATCGTCGGCGTGAACGAGGGGCTTGTGACCACCGAGGTCGCGCCCTTCGGCGGCGTCAAGGAATCCGGCCTCGGCTCGGAAGGCTCGAAATACGGCCTGCAGGACTATCTCGACGTGAAATATACCTGCATCGGCGGGATCGGGGCTTCGGCCTAGCGATCCCGCGGCCATGACACGCGACATCGCAGCAAGACGGCACAACGCCATCCTGGCGAAGCTCGACGAGACGGGCTCCGTCACGGTGGAGGAGTTGGCGCAGGCGCTCGATGTCTCGCGCGAGACGATCAGGCGCGATCTCAAGGCGCTGTCGGCCGGGAGCCTGCTCGCGATCGTCCATGGCGGAGCGATCCGCAACGAGCGTTCGGAAGCCTCCTTCGCCAGCCGCCGAACGGTGAATCGCGCCGGCAAGGAGACGATCGCCGATCTCGCGGTTTCGCTGATCGGCGACGGCATGACCGTCCTGCTCGATTCCGGCACGACGACCGAGGCGCTGGCACGGGCCCTGGCCCGCTCCGACCGCAAGCGCCTGATCGTACACACCACCTCGCTGGAGAACGCCCGGCTTGTCAGCAGGCTCGCGGGTACCCGCGTCTTCCTGATCGGCGGCGAATTCGACCGCAACGAGGATGCGACGACCGGCCCGGAGACGTTGCGAGCAATCGCGCGGCTTTCCGCCGATTTCGCCTTCGTCAGCGTCGGTGGCGTCGATCCGGACGGGCACCTGACCGACTATACCCGCGCCGGCGCCGCAACCCGCACCGCCCTGCTGAACGCGGCCGAGCAGGGCTTCCTGATGGCCGACAACAGCAAGTTCGGGCTCGTCCTGCCCAGCCGTATCGGCAGCGACAAGGCTTGCGCCGGGCTGCTGGTCGATCAGGCCCCGCCCGCCCCGCTCGCGGCGAAACTGGCCGAGCAAGGGGTTCAAATTCACGCCGGATAGCTTGCCCGTTTTTGTGGTTTTTTGTTGTTTTCTGAATTCGCCGCGCTAAGCTGCCTTTTATCGCGGAGGCGCTCATGTCCATTCCCACCCAATCTCGTGTCGTCATCATCGGCGGCGGCATCATCGGCTGCTCGGTCGCCTATCACCTGACCAAGCTCGGCTGGCGCGACGTGCTGTTGCTGGAACAGGGGCGCCTCTCCTCGGGCACGACCTGGCATGCGGCCGGCCTTGTCGGTCAGCTCCGCAGCCAGTCCAGCATGACGCGCCTGATCCGCTATTCGACGGAACTCTACGCCTCGCTCGAGAGCGAGACCGGGCTCGCCACCGGCTGGAAGCGCTGCGGCTCGGTTTCGGTCGCGCGCACCGAGGAGCGGATGACGCAATTGCGCCGGACGATCTCCGCGGCGCGAGCACAGGGCGTCGAGATCGAGGAGCTGAGCCCACAGGAGGCCGGCGAGAAATGGCCGGTGATGCGCACCGACGATCTCGTCGGCGGCGTCTGGCTGCCCGGTGACGGCAAGGCCAACCCCTCCGACATCACGCAGGCGCTGGCGCGCGGCGCCCGCAGCGGCGGCGCGACCGTGCGCGAGGGCATCCGCGTCACCGGGATCGAGACGGAGAAGGGCCGGGTCAAGGCCGTACAAACCGATCAGGGCCGGGTCGAATGCGAGGTGCTGGTGATCTGCGCCGGGCAATGGTCGCGCACGATCGGGCAGATGTGCGGCGTCTCGGTGCCGCTGCATTCGGCCGAGCATATGTACATCGTCACCGGCAAGATCGCCGGCGTCTCGCCGGACCTGCCGGTGATGCGCGATCCCGACGGCTATATCTACTTCAAGGAGGAGGTCGGCGGCCTCGTCATGGGCGGGTTCGAGCCCGACGCCAAACCCTGGGGCATGGACGGCATCCCCTACCCGTTCGAATTCCAGCTCCTGCCCGACGACTGGGACCAGTTCGGCATCCTGATGGAGAACGCCCTGCAGCGCGTGCCGGCGCTGGAGACCGCCGAGATCAAGACCTTCCTCAACGGCCCCGAGAGCTTCACGCCGGACAACAACTTCCTGCTCGGCGAGGCGCCCGAGGTGGCCGGCGTCTATATCGGCGCCGGCTTCAACTCGATGGGCATCGCCTCGGCCGGCGGCGCCGGCCGGGCGCTGGCCGAATGGATCGTCGAGGGCGAGGCGACGAGCGATCTCTGGCCCGTCGACATCCGCCGCTTCGCCGATTTCAACAGCAACCCGGCTTGGCTGAAGGACCGCATCAAGGAGACGCTCGGGCTGCACTACGCCATGCCCTGGCCGAACCGCGAGCTCGACACCGCCCGCCCCTTCCGGCGCTCGCCGCTCTATGACCGGCTTGCGGCCAAGGGCGCCGTCTTCGGCTCGAAGATGGGCTGGGAGCGCGCGAACTATTTCGCCCGCACCGAAGCCGAGCGCACGATCGGCTATTCCTTCGGGCCGCAGAACTGGTTCGAGACCGTCGCGGCCGAACACCGAGCCTGCCGCGAAGCGGCCGGGCTCGTCGACATGTCGAGCTTCGCAAAATTCCTGCTGCAGGGGCCGCAGGCCGAGGCCGCCCTGCAGCGCCTCGCCGCCAACGATGTCGCCGTGCCGGTCGGCACCTCCGTCTATACAGCGCTGCTCAATGCCCGAGGTACATTCGAGAGCGATCTCACCGCCGCCCGGATCGCTCCCGACACCTATCTCCTGCTGACAGGTACCGCCCAGGCGACGCGCGACGCGCACTGGATCAGGCGCCAGCTCCCCGAGGGCGTGACGCTGACCGACGTGACCTCGTCTTATGCCGTGCTCTCGCTCGCAGGACCAAAGGTGCCGGAGATCCTCAGCCGCCTCTCGCCGACCTCCTTCGACCTCGCCGACTTCCCGGCCAACGCGATCCGCAAGATCACGATCGGCTATGCCACGACCTGGGCCTGCCGCCGCTCCTATCTCGGCGACGGTTTCGAGCTCTATGCTCCCGTCGAGTTCACCGCCGCGATCTATGATGCGCTGCACGAGGCCGGAGCCGATCTTGGACTGGTGGACGCCGGCTACTACGCCGTCGACTCGCTGCGCATCGAGAAGGGTTTTCGCGCCTGGGGCCGCGAGCTGACCCCGGACGTCAACCCTTACGAAGCGGGCCTCGGCTTCGCGGTGAAGCTCAACAAGGGCGAGTTCCTCGGCCGCGAGGCGCTGGTCGTCGCCAAGGCCGCGCCGCGCACGAAACGCCTGATCGCTCTTGTCGGGCCGCGCCCGGACGGGCAGATGGCCTGGGGTGGCGAAGCGATCCTGGCGGATGGCAAGCCGGTCGGCGAGATCACCTCGGCCGCCTTCGGCGCGAGCCTGGACGGCATCGTGGCGCTGGGCTGGGCCTCAAGCGATCAGCCAATCGACCAGACCTGGCTCGATGCGCGGAGCTGGTCTATCGACCTCGCCGGCACAGCCGTTCCGGTCAGCGCCAGCCTCACGGCGCCGCTCGACCGCAAGGCATAGCCGGGAAACGCGACCATGACCGAGGCCCATTCCTCACATGCTCCGGCCCCGGGGCGGGACTTCAAGGTGCAGAAGCCCGACCACATTCTGACGCTGTCCTGTGAGGACCGGCCCGGCATCGTCCATGCCGTCAGCGGCGTGCTCTACCGCCAGGGCTGCAATATCCTGGAGAGCGCGCAGTTCAGCGATCCGCGCGACGGCCGCTTCTTCATGCGCGTCGCCTTCGCGGCGGGCGCGCGCTTCGACGAGGCCGCGTTTCGGCGCGAGTTCGACGGCATCGCTGGCACGTTCCGCATGGACTGGGACACGATCGATGCCGCTGCTCCGGCGCGGGTGCTGCTGATGGTCTCGCGCTTCGGCCATTGCCTGAACGACCTGTTGTTCCGGCAGGCCACCGGCAACCTGAACATCGAAATCCCGGCGATCGTCTCCAATCACCGCGATTTCGAGGCGCTGGCCAAGAGCTACGGCATCCCCTTCCACTATCTGCCGGTCACGCCGGCGACCAAGGCCGAACAGGAAGCGCGATTGCTGGAGATCGTCGCGGAGACGAACTCCTCGCTGGTCGTGCTCGCGCGCTACATGCAGGTTCTCTCGAACGATCTCTGCCAGGCGCTGGATGGACGGGCGATCAATATCCACCACTCCTTCCTGCCGAGCTTCAAGGGCGCCAAGCCGTATCACCAGGCCTATGATCGCGGCGTGAAGCTGATCGGCGCGACCGCCCATTACGTCACGCCCGATCTCGACGAAGGCCCGATCATCGACCAGGACGTCGGCCGTGCCGATCATTCGCTGGCGCCGGACGATCTGGTCAGCGCCGGTCGCGATATCGAGGCGGTGGTGCTGGCGCGAGCGCTCAAGCTCCATATCGAGCGCCGCGTCATGCTGGCAGGTCGCCGCACGGTGATCTTCCGCTAGGCTCAGGCGAAGGCGACGTTCCGCGTCTGCGCCCGCAGGCGCGGGTCCTGCGAGCGAATCTCAACCGGCCGGCCGTCGAGGATCTCGAAGCAGCGCGCCAGCGTGTCGTCCGAGAGCCGCCGCATCGCCTCCGCGGTGAAGAAGGTCAGGTGCGGGAACAGGATAACGTCGTCGCGGCCGAACAACGGGCTGAGCGGATGCCCGTAGCGTGCGAGCGGCTCCTGGCTGTAGACGTCGAGCCCGACGCCGCCGAGCTCGCCCGCCAGCACCGCCTCGACCAGCGCCGCCTCGTCGATCAGCGCGCCGCGCGAGACGTTCACGAAGATCGCATCGGGCCTGAGGCAGGCGAGCTCGGCCCGGCCGATGATGTGGCGCGTCGCGTCGTTGAGCACGCTGTGCAGCGAGACGAGATCGCATCGCCGGAGCATCGCGTGGAGATCATCGACCTTCTCGATCCCGGAGGCGGCCATGGTCGCGGCATCGACATGCGGGTCGTAGCCGAGGACGCGCGCGCGAAACCCCTCCCCCGCCATGCGAGCCATGCTGCGCCCGATCTTGCCGGTGCCGACGAGGCCCAGCGTCGCACCGGAAATGTCGCGGCCGAGCCAGCGCGCTGCCGGCCAGATCCAGCCTTCGCGATCCATGGCGCGGCCGATCTCCGGCAGGCGCTTCGCCAGCGCGATCATCAGCGCGAAGGCGCCCTCCGCGACCGTCTCCTCGGCATATTCGGGCACGTTGACGACAGGGATGCCGCGCGCGATCGCGGCGGGGATGTCGATCGCGTCGATGCCGACGCCGTATTTGACGATGCCCCTGAGTTTTGGCGCCGCCGCGATCACCCGCGCAGTCACCGGCGTGTAGCACATCAATAGCAGGTCGGCGTCGGCGACCTCCCGTATCAGCCCCTCCTGCGAAACCCCGTCGGGAAGCGTGACGAGTTCGACGCCGCGGGCGCGAAGCCCTGCGTCGATCTCCGGGCATTCCAGCTCCCGGTCGGTGCGGACAGCCTTCATCGTCGTCCTCCTCAGCCGGCCAGGATCGCCTGCTCGACGATGCCGAGAGCGCGTTCGAGATCGGCCCGCGCGATCACCATCGGCGGCGACAGGGTCAGCACATTGCCCTGGCTGATCTTGAAGCTGAGCCCCGCTTCAAGGCAGCGATAATAGACGCGCTCGGCCAAGGCGTTGTCCGGCGTCCAGGCATCGCGGTCCGAGACCAGCTCGACTCCGAACAGCAGGCCACGCCCGCGCACGTCGCCGACGGCCGGGCAGCTTGCGCCGAAGTTCCGCAGGCGCTCCATCGCGTAGGCGCCAAGCTCGGCAGCGCGCTCGGTCAGCCCCTCCTCGCGGATGATGTTGATCGTGGTCAGCGCAGCGCGGGTGGTGACCGGGTTCTTCTCATGGGTGTAGTGGCCGATCGCGTAGCCACCGGCGACATCGAGATCGTGCCGCGCCACCACGGCGGCGATCGGCAGGATGCCGCCGCCCAAAGCCTTGCCGAGCACGACCATGTCGGGCTGAACGTCGTCATGCTCATGCGCGAAGAAGCGCCCGGTCTTGCCGAGCCCGGTCGGAATCTCATCGAAGATCAGCAGCGTGCCGTGCCGGTCGCAGGCCTCGCGTACGCTCTTCCAGAAGCCGGGCGCCGGCGGATACGGCGTCGCCCGCATCGGCTCGGCGACGACGGCCGCGACATCCCCTTCCCGCGCCAGCACATAGGAGATCATGCGGGCGCAGGCGCGCGCCGAGTCCTCCAGATTGTCATGGCCATAGGCGCAGTTGCGGGTGCCCCAGGGCGCGACATGCTCGGCGCCCGGCAATAACGGGCCGGCAATGCCGGAGCGGAAGGTCGCCTCGCCGCCGACGCTTGAGGCGCCGAAGCCGGCACCGTGGAAGGCATCCCAGAAGGACAGGGTCTTGAAGCGGCCGGTCGCGGCGCGCGCGAGCCGGAGCGCCACCTCGATCGCGTCCGAGCCGCCGGTGGTGAAGAGCACCTTGCCGAGATCGCCCGGCGCCATCCGTGCGAGCGTCTCGGCCAGTTCGACGGCGGGCTCGCAGGTGAAGCGGCGTGGCGCGAAGCAGAGTTCGTCGAGCTGCGCCTTGATCGCCTCCTTCAGGCGGGGATGGCCATAGCCGATATGGTGGACGCTGTTGCCATGGAAATCCATGTAGCGGCGCCCCATCGTGTCCTCGATCCAGATGCCTTCCGCCTTGGCGATGGCCGTGAGGCACGGGCTGGACAGGCTCTGATGCAGGAAGGCGGCGGAGTCCCGCGCGAGCAACTCGCGCGTCCCAGCATCGCCGATGCCGGCCGACCAGTCGCTACGAGCAGCGGAGGTGTTGGATTCGCCTTCGGTGTGGACGATGGCGGCGGTTTCGGCGCGCATGGCAAGGTCTCGGTTCGCGCCGGTCGGGCGCTGTCGAGAGTTACAATGCCTGCGCGGGATTGATCTGAAAAATCGCTATTTCATATCCAAGTATAAATTTTAGCGATATCGTTCAGGATTGGCTTCTCGAGGTTCCGCCTGCCATGCGCTATGTCCAGCTCCGTGCGTTCCATCAGGTCGCGCTGTCCGGGGGCTTCTCGAAGGCGGCGCTGGCGCTCAACCTCACCCAGCCGGCGATCTCGGATCAGGTCCGGAAACTGGAGGAGGAATACGACGTCGCGCTGTTCAGCCGCCGCCATCGCCAGATCGTCCTGACGCCGGCCGGGCAGAGGCTGCTCACTTTGACGCATCGCCTGTTCGGGGCCGAGGGCGAGGCGCTGGAGCTCCTGCAGGAGGAGCGTTCGCTGCGCACTGGCGCGCTCAGGATCGTCGCCGATTCCGTGCATCACGTGCTCGATGTGCTTACCGACTTCCGCGAACGCCATCCCGGCATCCAGGTCTCGATCGCGCAGGGCAATACCGGCAGCATCGTCGAGACGCTGATCGGCTACGATGCCGAGATCGGCGTGCTCGGCGAACTGGCGGACGAGCGACCTTTCGAAGTGCTGCCGCTCAATGTCTCGCCGATCATCGCCTTTGCGGCGAAGGGCCATCCGGCGGCGATGCATCCAGCGCTTTCATTGCCGGAGCTGGCAGGCTGGCCGCTGGTCATACGCGAGCGTGGATCGCGCACGCGCCAGTTGCTGGAACAGCGGGCGACGGAAATGGGCGTTGCCCTCAGCTACGCGGTCGAAGCTGAGGGGCGCGAGGCCGTGCGCGCCATCGTGGCGGCCGGCGGCGGAATCGGCTTCGTCTCGGCTGCCGAATTCGGCGAGGACGATCCCATGCTCGTCCGCATCCCGCTCGCCGGGCCGCCGCTCCTGATGCACGAGAAGCTGATCTGCCTGCATGAGCGCCGCAACAGCAAGGCGATCCAGGCCTTCTTCGCGCTGGCGCGGTCTTTGCGCGGGTGAGCGGCGCTAGGGGAGCGCCCTTCCCGTCCGAAGCGCATGAGCCCAATCGGCCCGCCCGCTCTCCTCGGCACGCCGGGCCGAGCGCTCCCAATCATAGACCGCGAGATGATGCTCGACCGCGATCTCCAGGCCGAGCGTGACGATGGCGAAGCGGGCATGGGGCATGCCGCTTTCGGAGACATGGGCAGGCTTCGTATCGCGATAGGCCGGATTGCCGACGCTGCCGGGATTGAGGACCACCGCGCCGGAGCTCAACCTCGCCGTGCGCGCTTGATGGCTGTGCCCGCAGAGCATCAAGGGTGCCGCCCGCCCGGCGAGGCGTTGCTCGATCGTTAGGATCGGCGACGGCACGAGATAGCCGTTCCGGACCTCCTCCATCAGATAGGTCGAGTCGTTGCCTGGGCAGGCATGGAAGCAGAGCGCGCCCTCTACCATGATTTCGACCGGCAGGCCGGCGAGCCAGGTGCGGGCCTCAGGATCGAGCGCCTGCCAGGCATAGCTATCCGAGGTGCCGAGTTCGTCGGGCGAGGTCGCGCCCATCGCCCGGTCGTGATTGCCCCGGACATGGCTCATCGCCCGTGATCTCAGCAGCGCTGTCGTCTCGGCCGGCCAGAGCGGGCCTGAGGCACAATCGCCGAGATTGACGATGCGATCCGGCGCGAGCGCATCGAGCTTCGCCAGCACCGCTTGGAGCGCCGGCAGGTTGCCATGGATATCGGCGATCACTCCAAGACGCACAGCCGGCATCCTAACGCTGGCGCCATTGCTGCAGGCGGCCGAAGACCAAATGGTCGAGGCCGACATGGGCGAGCTTCACGGCGATGGCGGTCGCCATGATGACGCTCGCCATGCCGGCGGCGGAAGCCATGGCGCCAGCCTCATCCATATGGACGATCGCGATCGAGGCGAGCTTGGTGTCGGCCCCGTAGAGGAAGATCACGGCGGAGACCGTCGTCAGCGCGTTGACGAAGACATAGACCGCGATGTCGAGGATCGCCGGGAGGCAGATCGGCGCGGTCACGCGGCGGAAGGTCGACCAGAACGGCACCTTGAGCGAGGCAGAGACCGACTCGAACTCGCTGTCGAGCTGCTTCAGGCTGGTCAGCGCCGTGATGTGCCCGACCGTGTAGAAATGCGCGACGGTATTGATCACCAGGATCGCCAGCGTCCCATAGAGGAAACCGAGCGGGTTCCAGCCGGCATTGTAGAAGAAGACGTAGCCGAGGCCGAGCACGAGGCCGGGCACCGCCATCGGCAGCATAGCCAGGAACTGGGCGAAGGCGCGCAGCCGCGGGAAGAGCTTCACCTTCTCGATCAGATAGGCGCCGGTAAAGATCAGCGCCGTGCCGATCACCGCCGTCAACGAAGCCAGCAGCAGCGAGTTGCGGTAAGGCCCCCAGCCCTCAGGCTCGACCGTCGAGAAGTCGTAATTGCCCAGGGTCAGCGAGAGATTGTAGGGCCAGTATTTGACGAAGGAGCCCCAGAAGGCGACCGCGTAAGGCCCGACGATGGCGAGCGCGATCAGGCTGACGAAGCCGAGCAGGGCAAGGTCGCGGCGCCGCTCCGGCTTGGGAACGTAAGGGACGGCGCGGGCCGAAAGCATGGCGCTCTGGCGCCGCTGCACGACGCGATCGACGAAGAAGGCGAGCACGGCCGGCACGAGCAGGATGATGCCGACGACGGCGCCCATTGGGAAATTCTGCTGGCCGACGACCTGCCGGTAGGCGTCGGTCGCCAGCACGCTGAACTGGCCGCCGATGACTTTGGGAATGCCGAAATCGGTGATGACCAGCGTGAAGACGACGAAGGTCGCGCTGATCACGCCATAGCGCGCGCCCGGCAGGGTGATCGTGTGGAAGATGCGCCAGCGCGAGGTGCCCATCGCGTCCGCAGCCTCGCGCAGGCGCCCGTCCGAGAGCGCCAGCGCCGTGACGAGGATCAGCATCGCATGCGGGAAGCTGTAGAGCGCCTCCGCCGCGATGATGCCGACGGGGCCATAGAGCGAGGCGCCCATCATCCAGGACTTCAGGATGCCCTGGTTGCCAAAGAGATAGATCAGCGCCAGCCCCGACAGCAGCGAAGGCGCGAAGACCGGGATCATCGCCGCGGCGTAGAAGGCGCCCTTGGCCGGGATGCAACTGCGACGCAGCGCATAGGCGTAAAGGAAAGCCAGCGGCACCACGATCACGGTGGTCGCGCCGGCGACGAGCAGGCTGTTCAGCAGCGAATAGAACAGGCTCGGCGTCGTCGCGTAGCTGACGAAATTGGCGAGGCCGACGAACTTCCCGTCCGTGTTTTCCAGGCTCTTGGAGAGCAGCGACCAGAGCGGCAGCGCGATGATCAGGACGAGCACCGCGCAGAGCGCCAGGATCAGCGCGCCGGCGACATGGCGCTCGCTGATCCGCAGCGGCGCGACTTTCACGGGTGCATCGGTCATCGGCAAGGGCGGTGCGAGATCGCTCATCGTCCGTCGCCTGCAAAGACATGCAGGGCCTCGGGCGGAAAGGCGACGGAGCGCACCTGCCCGGGAACGATGCCGAGATCGCGCATGGCATTGGTCGAGAAATCGGCGGCGATCCGGGTCTTGCGCGAACCGGTCGGCTCGAGATGCGCCCGGCAATAGGAGCCGAGGAAGGCAAGGTCCCCGATCGTCGCCTCGAAGCGGTTCGGCGTGTCATCGCCGATGCTGCGGGTGCGCACCTCTTCGGGGCGCATCGCGAGCCTGACCGGCGTGCCGACGGCGAAGGGCGTGGCATTGGCTACGACGAGGTCGAGCTCGTCGACGCGGACCTTGCCCGGGCCGGTCACGATCGCGTCCATGAAGGTCATATGCCCGACGAAATCGGCGACGAAGGGCGTGGCCGGGCGGCGGTAGATCTCCTCGGGCGAGCCGACCTGCTCGACGGCGCCGTCGCGCATCACGACGATGCGGTCGGCCATGGCGAGCGCCTCCTCCTGGTCATGCGTCACCATGATCGTGGTCACGCCGAGCCGCTGCTGCAGCGAGCGCATCTCGTCGCGCAGGCGGACACGGACCTTGGCATCGAGCGCCGAGAGCGGCTCGTCAAGCAGCAGCAGTTCCGGCGAGGTGGCGAGCGCGCGCGCCAGCGCCACGCGCTGCTGCTGTCCGCCCGAGAGCTGGACCGGATACTTCCTGCCCTGGTCCGGCAGGCCGACGAGCGCCAGAAGCTCATTGACCCGCTTGGCGATCTCGTCACGCGAGCGGCGCCGGTTGACCAGCCCGTAGCCGACATTGTCGGCGACGGTCAGATTGGGAAAAAGCGCATAGGACTGGAAGACGATGCCGAAATCGCGCTCTGAGGGGCTGGCATGCGACACGTCGCGTCCGCCCATATGGATGGTGCCGCTATCCTGCAGGTCGAGCCCGGCGACCGCCCGCAGCAAAGTGGTCTTGCCGCAGCCGGAGGGGCCGAGGAAGCAGACGAACTCGCCCCGATGGATATCGAGATCGATGTCGCGCAACGCCCGGAACGCGCCGAAATTCTTGGCGAGATTGCGGACCGAGAGGAACGGGGTCGTGTTTGTGGACATCGGGCCGGCCTTCATCTGAACGGGCAGAGATCCGCCCCGCGCAGCAGCGGGACTTCTCCTGACGTCTTGCACAGACCGTGCCGCCGGCCGCCCAAGCGGCCGGCGGCACGGCAGAGGCTCAGTTCTTCGGCGCAGCCTTGGACTCGTAGCGCTTCGACCACTCGGCGAGCACGCGGTCGCGATTGTCGGCCATCCAGCCGAGATCGTTCTTGATCATGCCGGCTTCGGCATTGGCGGGGTAGTTGGCCGGCTTGGAGCCGACGCCGGGCGCGGCGACGATCGCATAGGTCTTCGAATAGAGCTCGTTGGCATCCTTCGTGGTCGACCAGTCGGCGATCTTCTTGGCGAGCGCGAGGTTCTTGGACCCCTTGACGATGGCGCTGGCCTCCATCTCCCAGCCCACGCCCTCCTTCGGGATCACGACCTCGATCGGCGCGCCCTTGCTCTTCTCGGAAGCGCCGCGCATGTCGAGCGCCAGACCGATGGTGCGCTCGCCGCGCGCCGCCTGGACGCAAGGCGCCGAGCCCGAATGCAGGTAGGCGCCGATATTCTCGTGCAGCCCGTCCATGAACTTCCAGCCCTCGGCCTCGCCCATGCTCTGCAGCCAGCCGGCGACCATGAGGTAGCCGGTGCCGGAGGAAGCCGGATGCGGCATCACGATCTTGCCCTTGAAGGCCGGGTTGAGCAGGTCCTTCCAGGAGCTCGGGACCGGGACGCCCTTGGCCTCGGCGGTATTGTAGCAGACGACGCCGAGATAGGCGTCCATGCCGGTCCAGGTATAGGGCTCCTTCTCGTCGCGGAAGACCGGCTTCAGCGCGTCGGCGCCGGCAGGCTTGTAGGTTTCGAGCAGGCCGGCCTTCTCGAACATCAGCAGGCTCGAGGCCGCCAGACCCATCACCATGTCGGCGCGGGGATTGTCCTTCTCGGCGAGGAAGCGGGCGGTGATGACGCCGGTGGAATCGCGGACCCAGACGACCTCAGCCTCGGGCACGGCCTTCTCGATCGAGGCCTTGAAGGGTCCGAGCTGGTCGTTCTCCAGGGCGGTGTAGACGGTCACCTTCGTCTTCTGCGCCTGGGCGACGCCCGGAAACGCGAGCGCGATGGCCCCGATGACGCAGGAAGCAAGCCAGTTCTTCATATTATCATCCCCTGTTTTTCGATTGGTTTGAACGCTCTTGCGACGTTTTCTTCCCCTGACAGACGAAAACGCAGGCGGATCGCTCCGCCTGCGTTGGCTTTTCTTGTTTCACGCGGTCCAGGGCATGGACCACGTCTTGACGTTGGTGAAGGACTTCATCGCCTCGACGACGCCCTCCTTGTAGCCGAGGCCGGAATCCTTGATGCCGCCAAACGGGGACATCTCGATCCGGTAGCCCGGGACCTCCCAGAGGTTGACCGTGCCAACCTCCAGATCGGCGACGAAGCGCTGGATGTAATCGTAGCGGTTAGTGCAGATGCCGGAAGAGAGGCCATAGGCGGTGGAGTTCGAGATCCGGATGACCTCGGCGATGTCGTCGGGCACGCGAATGATCGGGATCACCGGACCGAAGGTCTCCTCATGCACCAGCTCGCAGGTGTAGGGGATCTTGTCGACCACGGTCGGGTGGAACAGCGCGCCTTCCGCCCGCTTGCCGTAGAGAACCTCGGCGCCCTTGGTCACCGCGTCGTCGACGCGGGCCTGGAAGAGCGCGGCCGAGCGGGCGTTGATGACACAGCCGACATCGGTATTCGGTTCCATCGGATCGCCGCATTTCAGCTTCTTGGCTTTCTCGACGACGAGCTTGGAGAAGGCGTCGGCGACGCTCTCGACCACGAGGATGCGCTTCACCGCCGTGCAGCGCTGGCCGGAATTCTTGGTCGCGCCGGTGACGGCAAGCTCCGCCGCCTTGTCGAGATCGGCATCCTCCATGACGATCAGTGGATCGTTGCCGCCGAGCTCCAGCACGATGCGCTTGTAGCCCGCCGTATCGGCGATGTGCTTGCCGACGCGGACCGAGCCGGTGAAGGTCACCAGATCCGCGTCCGGGTCGGTGATCATCGCATCGCCCATGGTCGAAGGGTTGCCGGTGACGACCGAGAGCATCTCCGGCGGCAGGCCGGCCTCGTAGAGCACGTCGGCGAGCGCCAGCGCGGTCAGCGGGGTCAGCTCCGTCGGCTTCAGCACGAGGCGGTTATTGGTCGCGATCGCCGGGGCCAGCTTGTGGCTGACCATGTTGAGCGGGTGGTTGAACGGGGTGATCGCCGAGATCACGCCGAGCAGCGGCTGGCGCGTGGTGAAGATCTTGCGCGCCTTGCCGTTCGGCGAGATGTCGCAGGAGAACATCTCGCCATCGTCCTTGATGGTGAGCTGGGCCGCGAAGGACCAGACGTCATAGGCGCGGCTGGCCTCGTAGAGCGAATCCTTCCAGCACAGGCCGGCTTCCGCCGTGATGAGCTTGGCGAAAAGCTCCTTGCGGTCGCGCAACAACTCGGCCGTCTTCTGCAGGATCTGCTGGCGCTCGTAGCGGGAGAGCGTCGGCTTGAACGCTTTCGCCTTGGCGAAGGCCTCGCGGACATGCTCGGGCCGGGCGGCCGGGATCAGGCCGACGACGCTGTCGTCATAGGGGTTCCTGACCTCGACCATGTCGTCGGTCGTGACCAGCTTGCCGGCGATGCGCATCGCCTCGCGCCGCACCGGCGGCTTCACCGTCGCGTTCATCTCAGTTCACCAGGTTCAGGGCGACGTCGAAGACGTCGAAATTGCGGAGCGTGCGGCCCATCGGCACCGTTATCGGCCGGTTGGCGATCATCGGCACGCGCTGCTCGGTGATGCCGCCATGCGAGCGCAGCGGCTCGGTCAGGCCCGAGAGATCGTGCCTGTCGGGCGAGGTGCCGATCACCTTCCGGCGGGTCGAGACGACCACGACATCGCCGATCCGGTCGGCCGGCAGTTCGAAGCGCTCGCAGGCCTCGGCAGACGTCACCGCCAGCGCGATGCCGTCGAGGCCGGAGATGCGGGCCGCGACCTCCTCCTGGCTGGCGCCATCGGGCAGGTAGACCGTGGCGAAGGAGCCGAGCGCGCCGTGATGAACGACATAGGGGTCGGTGATCGGCAGGATCACGCGCATCGTGCCCTTGCCGTACCACTCGTCCATCAGGCTCTGGAGATAGACGACATCCGGCTCGCCATTGGCGAGATGCTTGTCGTTCATGCCGTGGTCGGCGGTGATGACCAGCGTGCAGCCGAGCGCATCGAGCTTGCCGACATAGGCGTCGAACATGGCGTAGAACGAGTCCGCCATCTCCGAACCCGGCCCCGCCTTGTGCTGCACATAGTCGGTGGTCGAGAGATACATCAGGTCCGGCTTGAAGGTCTCCAGCAGCTTGACGCCGGCGGCGAAGACGAATTCCGAGAGATCGGCCGAATAGACCGACGGGACCGGCATGCCGACGAAATCGAGCACGTTCTCGATGCCGTTCTCGGCCTTGTTGGCCTTGTCGGCCTTCTCCGACGAGAAGGCGATCGCGCTGCCGGCGGTGAAGTCGAGCCCCTTGCCGAGCAGGGTGCGCAGCTTGTCCTTGGCGGTGACCATCGCGACCTTGAAGCCGGCCTTCTGGAACTCGGCCAGGATGGTCGGCGCCCGCAGGAAGCGGGCATCGTTCATCATCACCTCTTCCTTGGCCTCGCGGTCATAGAAGAAGTTGCCGGCAATGCCGTGCCAGACCGGCGGGCGGCCGGTGATGATCGAGAGGTTGTTCGGGTTGGTGAAGCTCGGGATGACCGAATAGGCGTGCGTGCTGGCACCGGTCTTCATGATCCGGTCGAGGTTCGGCGTCAGGCCCTTGGCGCTCGCCGCCTCGATATAGGCCGGCTCCGAGCCGTCCATGCAGATCACCACCGTCGGGCGCTGCGGCCGCGCATATTCGCGACCGTTCGCAACGACATCCGAGCCGATCTTCGTGTGCATCGTCATCTCTGGGCTCCTCACGCGGCCGACTTCAGGCCGACGCCCATTTCATCAAGGACATCCGACACTGTGGCGACGAAGGCCCGCATGTCCTGCGCGCCGAGCGCGCCAATGCAGCCGATGCGGAAGCTGTCGGCGACCGTCAGCTTGCCGGGGTAGATCACGTAGCCGGCATCCTTCAGCGCGTCGTAGAAGCGCTGGAAGACGAAGTTCTTGTCCTCCGGCATGTGGAAGGTGACGATGATCGGCGCCTGCCGGGCCGCCGGCAGCAGCGTGCGGAAGCCGAGCCCTTCCATGCCCTCGATCAGGATGCGGGCGTTCTCGGCATAGCGCTCGCCGCGGCCGGCGACGCCGCCCTCGGCCCAGAATTCCTGCAAGGCCGCGTGGAAGGCGACGATGACATGGATCGGCGGGGTGAAGCGGTACTGGCCGGTGCGCTCGAAGCCGGCATTCTGGTCGTGGAGGTCGAGCACCAGCGTGGTGGCATTGCCCTTGGTCTCGGCGAGAGCGCTCTTGCGGGCGATGACGAAGCCGAGGCCGGGAACGCCCTGGATGCACTTGTTCGAGGAGGCGGCGACCGCGTCGAAATAGACCTCGCGGCTGTCGAGCGGCAGCGCGCCGAAAGCGCTCATCGAGTCGACCAGCAGGCGGCGGCCATGGCGCTTGGCCAGCGCGGCGATCGCCTCGACCGGGTTGCGGATGCCGCTGGTCGTCTCGCAATGGACGGTGAAGATGTGGGTGATCGCCGTGTCGGCGACCAGCATGCGGTCGACCTCGGCGAGATCTGGCGGGGTATCCTCGGCGGTTTCGTGGATGGCGACGGCGCGGCCGGCAATCTCGACGATGCGCTTGGCGCGCTGACCATAGGCGCCGTTGATCAGGATCAGGATCTTGCCATCGCGCGGCACGAAAGTGGTCAACATCGCCTCGACGGCGAAGGTGCCGGAGCCCTGCATCGGCACCGTGACGAAATCATCGCCGCCATGGATGATCTTCGGCAGCTCTTCCAGAACCGCCTTGTTGATGCCGACGAAGGTCGCGTCGCGGGAACCCCAGTCATGGACCATCGCCTCCTTGATTGCCTTGCTGGTGGTCAGCGGGCCGGGCGTGAGCAGGAGCGGATCACCGGTTTCGGAAGAGGCAGGGCGGCGGGCCTGGGCCATGATGGTCTCGCGATGTGTTGCGGCGGATGATCGCGAAGCTAGGAGGGCCGTTGACATAGGTCCAATACATCGTTTCCATATCTCCTATAGATAAGATCTATAGAAACATGGCGATCAGCTATTCCGGCCTTGCAGCCTTCCATGCCGTCGCCGAGGCGCAGAGCTTCACCGGCGCGGCCAAGACGCGCCATGTCAGCCAGCCGACCCTCTCCGCCCAGGTCCGCGGGCTGGAAGATGCCTATGGCGTCAGGCTTTTCGATCGCGCCGGGCGGCAGGTGAAGCTTACTCCGCTAGGGCAGAGTCTTTTCGTCATCACGACCAAACTGTTCTCGGCGGAGGACGAGGCGGAATCGCTGCTTGCCGGCAGCCGCACGCTCCAGCGCGGGCATCTGCGCATCGCCGCCGACAGTGCCACCCATGTCATGGCGGCGCTGGCCCGCATGCGCGAGCGCTATCCGGGCCTGACCTTCTCGCTGACGATCGGCAATTCCTCCGAAGTCGTCGACCAGATCATGGATTTCGCCGCCGATGTCGCGATCACGGCCCGCGCCAATTCCGACCCGCGCATCCACAGCGTCCGGCTGCGCTCGGACGATCTCGTCGCTTTCGTCTCTGACCAGCACGAACTGGCCCGGCACGATCACATGCCGATCGAGGCCTTCGCCGGCCAGGACATCGTGCTGCGCGAGCGCGGCTCGATCACGCGCGAGGTGTTCGAGAACAGGCTCTCGACGGCCGGCATCAAGCCGGCGAACCTGCTGGAGGTGCAGTCGCGCGAGGCGGTGCGCGAGGCTGTCGCCTTCGGCTTCGGAATCGGCGTCGTCTTCGCCGCCGAGTTCAAGCCGGAAGCCGGGCTCAAGCGCATCATCATCACCGGCGCCGATTTCGACGTCGGCGAGTACATCGTCTGCCGGGCGGAGCGCCAGCGTCTGCCGCTGGTGCGCAGCTTCTTCGAGACGGTTCAGGACGTGATCGACGCGCGGTGAGACCCGCGAGCGGGCACGATGCAGGACGGCGCAGTCGGGACTACGATCTGGGGACGTTCCCGAGCCGGCTCTCTGCGGTCAGGCAACAGCAGCTCCGCCGAGCGCCCCCGTCGCTCGGGTCGTGCGGAAAATATCGATGAATTGCTCGTGGAATTGCTTGGGCGCCACGACGAGGCTGCGGCACTGGAGGGGATCGCCTCGGCCGTCGATCTCGGTCGCGAGGCAGCCGGCTTCCCGCGCGATGATCACCCCGGCCGCGAGATCCCAGAGATCGAGCTTGGCGCCTGAGGTCCAGAAGCCGTCGAAGCGCCCCTCCGCGACATAGGCGATCTCCAGCGCCGCCGAGCCCGGGCTGCGGATGCCGGAGACGCGCGGCATGATCGCGGCCATCTCGCGGGCGGCCTTCTCGGTGTCGCCCTTGCCGTTATAGGGAAAGCAGGTTCCGACGACGGCATGGGCCAGCGACTTGCGGCTGGAGCCGTTCAATTTGCGGTCACCGAGATAGGCGCCCTGCCCGGCCACGGCCCAGAACATCTCGCCGCTCAGCGGATTGAAGGTCACGCCGGCCATGACCTCCCCGCCTTCCATCAGGGCGAGCGAGGCCGAGAATTGCGGGATGCCGTGCAGGAAATTGTTGGTGCCGTCGAGCGGATCGATGATGATCCGAAGGCCGTTGCCGGCATCGGCCGTGGCCGCCCCCTCCTCACCAAGCACCGCAACCTCGGGCAGCTTCGCGGCGAGATGCGCCACGATCAGGCGCTCGGATTCGATATCGGCGGCGGAAACGAAGTCGGAGGGACCCTTCTCCAGAATGGGCAGGGCGGCAAGGCGCGCGAAATTCTCGGCGAGCGAGGCGCCGCCGATGCGCGCAGCCTCCTTCATGACCTCGACGATCTCACTGCGGGTCGGAGTGTTGGTGGTCATGGTGGCTGGCCCGGCTGGAAGTGATGCGATGATCGGTCGGCTCACGCCGCCGGCACGACCCCGGCGCGCGGCGCCGCGATCCGGCCGAGCGCCGCCCGGTGGAGTTCGGAATTGGCGGCGGCCAGACAATGCCCACTCGAATGCAGGGTCAGCGGGGCGCCGTCCCAATCCGTGATGACGCCGCCGGCATTGGCGATGACCGGGACATGGGCGAGCACGTCATGCGGGGTGGTGAAGCGATCGATGGCGATGTCGATCCCGCCCGAGGCGAGCCGGCCGTAGGAATAGCAGCTCCCGCCATAGACGCACCAATGCACCGACGAGCGTAGCGCCTGAAAAACCGGCAAGGTCTCAGAGTCGTAGAGCTCGATATTGCTGGTCGAGAGGACGGATTCCGGGAGGAGCTTGCGGCCGGAGGTCGCGACGCGGGTGTCGTTCAGCGTGGTCGGGTAGCCGTCGGCGCCGATCCAGCGCTCGCGCGTCATCGGCTGGTCGATGACGCCGAGGATCGGCACGCCCTTGCGGGTCAGCGCGATCAGCGTACCGAAGACCGGAATGCCGGCGACGAAGGCCTTGGTGCCGTCGATCGGATCGAGCACCCAGACATAGTCGGCATCGGTCGCCTGGGCACCGAACTCCTCGCCCTGGATGCCGTGATCCGGAAAGGCCTCGCCGATGCGGCGGCGCAGTTCCGTCTCGACGCCGCGGTCGATCTCGGTGACCGGGCTGTCGTCGCCCTTGGAGACGAAGGCGTTGTTCGTGCGGGCGGCCTCGCGGATGATCGTGCCGCTCGCGTCGGCCAATCCCTGGGCGAAAGCGATGAAGTTCCTGATGTCGCTAGTCGGCATGACGGACCTGTCCGGGTATCGCTGCTGTGCTCTTGAGGGGGCGCTGGTGCTTGCCGAGCGCGTATTCGAGGTATTTGAAGCAGCGCGTGATCACGAGCGTGATCGTGAGGTAGATCAGCGCCGCCATGATGAAGACCTCGTAGGGCTGGAAGGTGCTGGCGACGATGGTGTTGGCGACGCCGGTCAATTCCATCAGCGTGATCGTGCTGGCGAGAGACGTGCCCTTCAGCATGCCGATCGCCTGGTTGCTGTATGCGGGCAGCATGAGCCGCAATGCGATCGGCAGCACGATGAAGCGCTGGACCTGAAAGGCCGACATGCCGCAGGCGCGCGCCGCCTCCACCTCACCCGCCGGCACGGCCTGGATCGCACCGCGCAGGATGTTCGCCGTATAGGCGGTGGAATGCAGCGCGCAGGCGATCAGGGCACAGACGAAAGGCTGGCGCAGCCAGGGCCAGAGGAAGCTCTGGCGCACGAAATCGAACTGCGCGAGCCCGTAATAGACGATGAAGATCTGCACCAGCAGCGGCGTGCCGCGGAAGAAATAGACGAAGCCGTAGATCGGCGCGCGGGCGAGCCGGGAGCCGTTGGCATAGAGGATGCCGAGCGGCAGCGCGCAGACGAAGCCGATGACCTCCGTCAGCAGCAGCAGCTTGAGGGTGAGGACCGCGCCTTCCAGCAGGCGCGGCAGGCTGTCGATCATGAGCGACAGGTCCATGATCAGACCCTCCGGACGCCGCGGTTCGCGCGGTTTTCAAGCAGCTCGATGATGAGGGAATTGGTGATCGTCAGCAGGAGATAGATGATCGCCGCGACCATGTAGAAATGGAACGGGCTGCGCGTCACCGAAGTGGCGATGTAGCTGACGCGCATCAGCTCTTCGAGCCCGACGACCGAGATCAGCGAGGTGTTCTTGATCAGCGAGATCCAGATATTGCCAAGCGCCGGCAGCGCGTAGCGCCACATCAACGGCAGGCGGATATGGACGAACAGCGTCAGCGGCGACATGCCGAAAGCCTTCGCCGCCTCGATCTGGCCGGGCGGGATGGCGAGGAAGGCGCCGCGGAAGATCTCGGCCGCGTAGCCGCCGAAGACGAGACTCAGCGCCAGCACGCCGGCGCCGAGCGCGGGCATCTCGAAATAGGTGTTCGGCCCGCCGATCCAGCGCAGCGCGGCCGACAAGGCGACGGTGCTGCCGAAATAGACGAGCAGAATGATCAGCAGTTCCGGCGTGCCGCGGATGCAGGTGGTGTAGAGATCGCCCACGGCGCGCAGGGTCCGCGACGAGGAGAGCTTGGCGAGCGCGACGAGGAGCCCGATCGCAAGTCCCGCCAGCAAGGCCAGGAACGCGACCTTGAGCGTGACCATCGTGCCCCAGAAAAGCTGGGCGCCCCAGCCCTGAAAGAGGTCAGCCGTCATCGTTCATTCCCGTGCGGCGAGGATGGTGCCGGGCATGGCCGGCATCAGGCCATGCCCGTGCAGCCGCCGCGGCTCAATCGTTCCAGACGCTCGGCATGACCGTGAACTTCCAGTATTTCTGATTGATCGCCTTGAAGGTGCCGTCGGCGAACATGCCCTTCAGGGCATCGTTCACCTTGGCGAGCAGCTCCGGCTCGTTCTTGCGCAGGCCGACGCCGACACCCGGACCGAAATACTTGAGGTTCTCAAGCTCAGGGCCGACATATTTGAAGCCCTTGCCCTGCGGCTCCGCGAAGAAGCCCTCCATCTTGATCGGCCCGGCCATGATCGCGTCGACGCGACCGGAGACGAGGTCGAGCAGCAGGGTCTCGTAATTCTCGTAGCGCGAGATCTGCACGCCCGGGAACAGCTCGGTGAAATAGCGGTCATAGGTGCTGGAGCGGATGAGCCCGACGGTCTTGCCGTCCAGCGCCTTGGGATTGGGTGTGCCGTCGGCCGTCACGGGCTCCAGCTTCGACGCGTTCGGGGCGACGAAGCGGCCGGTCGAGGAGCGATAGGGAACGCTGAAATCGATGCTCTTCTGGCGCGCCTCGGTGATCGAGAGGCTGGCCAGGACGAGGTCGAACTTGCGCGACGTCAAGGCGGGAATGACGCCTTCCAGCGACTGGCAGACGAAGCTGAGCTGGAAGCCGGCACGCTTGCCGATCTCACGGGCGATGTCGACGTCGAAGCCGGCAAGCTCGCCGCCCGAGGTGCGATAGTTGAAAGGTGGATTGGTGCATTCCGTGCCGACCTTGACCTCGCGGGCGAAGGCGGAGCCGGCGAGCAGCAGGGCCGCGCCGGCGAGCAGGGTGAGAGCCGTCTTCTTCATGGTTCTTCTCCTCACAGAACCCGCTGCAGGAAGCGCCTGCACCGCTCGGACGCCGGGTTTCCGAAAATGTTCTCCGGCGTGTCGCGCTCTTCGATCTTCCCCTCGTGAAGGAAGAGCACCTCGTTCGAGACTTCGCGGGCGAAAGCCATCTCATGGGTCACGACGATCATGGTGCGCCCCTCCTCCGCGAGCTGGCGCATGACGCCCAGAACCTCGCCGACCAACTCGGGGTCGAGAGCCGAAGTCGGCTCGTCGAAGAGCAGGAGCTTCGGCTCCATGGCGAGCGCCCTGGCAATGGCGCAGCGCTGCTGCTGGCCACCGGAAATGTGGGCGGGATAGTGGAAGCGCTTGTCGAACAGGCCTACCTTGGCGAGCAGCGCCTCGGCCCGCTCCTTCGCTTCCGCCTTGGGCACGCCGAGCACCTTGATCGGCGCGATCGTGACATTGTCGAGGACGGTCAGATGGCTCCAGAGATTGAAGCTCTGGAAGACCATGCCCATCCGGCTGCGAATCCGGTTGATCTGCTTCGCGTCGAGAACGGGAGCGCCCTTGCCACGGCGATCCAGGTTCAGCTCCTCGCCTTCAAAGTGGATCGTGCCGGATTCGGGTGTTTCGAGCAGGTTGATGCAGCGCAGGAAGGTGCTTTTCCCTGAGCCGCTCGCGCCGATCATGCAGATCACGTCGCGCTCGCGGGCCGCGAGGCTGACGCCCTTCAGAACCGGGAAATCGCCGTAGCTCTTGTGGATGTCGTCCGCCGTGAGGACGGTCTTCGCCTCGGGTCGAGACACGGTTTCCCCTCCGCTTGCGCTGGATGGCCGGCTTTGTCCGACCTTGATTGGCAGGGACCGTATCGGCGGCTAAAAGACGCCTCAAGTACCAATTTCTCGGAAGCAGCCAAACCAATCCGGAGGTGCGCTTGACCACGCGGTTCCCGCGCCGCTCAATCCGGAGCGGGCTGGCCGGGTGACCGCGCCGCTCCGCTCTGACCACGCCATCGGGGACATGACCGCGAGCTTCAACTACCCTTTCTGGAACACGATCGCGCTGGCGCCGAACGGCCCCGAGCCGCTCTACGACCAGATCGCCGGGCAGCTCCGGATGCTGGTGGTCGCCGGCGCGATCCCCCGCGGCGTGCGCCTGCCGCCAACCCGCAAGCTCTCGGACGAGCTCGGCGTCTCGCGCTCGACCATCGTGCTCGCCTATGCCCGGCTGAAGAACGAAGGCTATGCGCATGGGCGCACCGGCGCGGGCACCTATATCGAAAAGGACCTGCCCGAAGACCTGCATCGCCGCACCGGAGAACCGCCGCCTCCGGCGCCGCTGCGGCAGCCGCGTCTGCTGGCCGCGCGCGGACGCGCCCTGATGGGGCAGTCCCTGCCGAGCGAACGCGAGCTGGGCTATGATCTGAGCCCCCTGCTGCCGGCGCTCGACGAACTGCCTTTCGCGGATATCCGCCGCAGCACCGCGGAGTACTGGGGATCGGAACCCTGGCCCCAGTTCAGCTTCAGCGAGCGGCTGGGCCTGCCAGCCTTGCGCCAGCAAATCGCGAAATATCTCGGCGAGTACGAAGGTATCCCCTGCCGGGCGGAACAGATCGCCGTCGTCGCCAGCACGACCCAGGCCTTCATTCTTCTCGCGCAACTGCTCCTCGATCCCGGCGACGGCGTCGTGATCGAAGACCCCGGCTATCCGACACGAACGGCCGCGATGGTCGCGAACGGGGCGCGCGTGCTGCCCCAGCGCGTCGATCAGGAGGGGCTCTGCGTCGACCGGTTCGGCCCCGAAACCGAGGCTGCCCGGATGGTGATCGCCTCGCCGACGAACCAGTTCCCCTACGGCTCGACCATGTCGATGGAGCGCCGGCTCGCCCTGCTCGCCTGGGCGCGAGCCCGCAACACCTGGGTGATCGAATACGACTACAGCAGTCCGATCGGCATCAATCGCCAGCCGCTTCCCTCGCTGCTCTCGCTCGACGCCGACCAGCGCGTGATCTTCATCGGCAACATCAACCGCATCTTCTCGCCGTCGCTCGGCCTGACCTATCTCGTGCTGCCGCCGGACCTCGTCGAGCTGTTCTACCGGGCGAAGCTGGTCTTTTCCTGCTACCTGCCGCCGCCGCTGCAGCAGATGGTGGCCGACATCATGGGGCGCGGCGTCCTCGCCCGCCACGTCCGGCGCATGCGCCTGCTCTACCGGGAGCGGGCGACGATCCTGGTCGATGCGCTCCGGCAGTCGCTCGGTGAGCGCCTGCTCATCCCGGACGTCACGGCGGGGCTGCATCTGACCGCCCATGCGCGCGGGCCGTTGAATGATGCGGCCGTCACCGATGCGGCCCGCCAGCGCGGCATCGATGCGCCCGCGCTGTCGCGCTATCGTTTGCAGGACAGGACGGCGGCGGGCTTTGTCTTCGGCTTCGGCAATACGGCGCCCGAACGCATCGCCCCGGCCGTACGACGCTTTGCCGAGGTCATGGCCTCGGCCGAAGAATAATGGAAACGACTTTTCACCCGGCGACCACGAGGCCGGGACAGGAGGCTGGAATGATGGATACGGATGGCTTGGCCAACAGGCTGATCGACGAGCATGACCGGAACGAAAAGTTCCGCCCCTTCGCCGCGGCGAACGGCATCGTCTCGCTCGACGATTCCTATGCGGTGCAGGAGCGCTATGTCGCGCTGCTCAAGCCGCGCTGTGGCGCCGTCGTCGGCTACAAGATCGGGCTGACCTCGCAGCGCATGCAGACGATGTGCGGCATCGGCCACCCGATCGCCGGCGTCGTGCTGGCCGACCGGCTGCATCGCTCCGGCGCGCGTCTCGCCATCGCCGATTACGGCCGCATGGGCCTGGAATTCGAAATCGCGGTGCGCATGGCCAGCGATCTTCCCGTCGGCGGCCCGGCCTGGACGCCGGAGAATATCGCCGAGCATGTCGCGGGGGTTTGCGCTGCGATCGAGATCGTCGACGACCGCGCCGCCGATTATGCCGAGCTCGACGTGCTCTCGCTGGTCGCCGACAATTCCTGGAATGGCGGCGTGATCCTGTCGGAGTTCTGCAGCAACTGGCCGGCGCTCGACGCTGTCTCCGGAACGATCAGCCACAATGGCACGCAGATCGATCGCGGCTATGGCCGGGACGCCCTCGGCCATCCCTTCGCGCCGCTCGCCTGGCTCGCCAATGCGCTCGCCGCAAAGGGGCAGAGCCTGCGCGCCGGCGAGATCGTGATGACGGGCAGCCTCGTCACCACCCGTTTCCCCACCGAAAGCGAGAGCTATCGCTTCGAGCTCGAAGGCATCGGTGCCGTCGAGCTCAACGTCACCGCCTGAATGCCGGAAAGTACGATCATGACGTCTCGCCTCGCTGCCCGGATGAGCCGGGTCAAACCTTCCGCCATCCGCGAGCTCCTGCGGCTCGGCGCCGATCCCAGCGTGATCTCCTTCGGCGGCGGCTATCCCGACGCCTCCTTGTTCCCGATCGCGGGACTGGACGAGGTCTTCCGCAAAACCTTGGCCGAGAACGGACAGGAGGCGCTGCAATACACCGTCTCGAACGGCATGGCGCTGCTGCGCCGGCAGATCGCCGAGCGGATGACGCGCGACGGCGTGCCTTGCACCACCGACGAGGTGCTGATCCTCCAGGGCGGCCAGCAAGGGCTCGACCTCGTCGCCAAGATGCTGGTCGACAAGGACGACATCATCGTCGTCGAGGACCCGACCTTCCTCGGCGCGCTGATCGCCTTCAACCCGTGCGAGCCGCGCTATGTCACGGTCGGCATGGACGAGGACGGCATGGATGTCGAAGCGCTCGACGCGGCGCTGAAGGCCAATCCGGGCGCCAAGTTCATCTACACGGTCCCGGATTTCCACAATCCGACCGGCGTCACGATGAGCCTGGCGCGGCGCAAGCGCCTGGTCGAGATCGCCAATGCCCATGACATCATCATCCTCGAGGATTCGCCCTATCGCGAAATCCGCTTCGAGGGCGAGCGCATCCCGCCGATCAAGAGCTTCGACACCGAGGGCCGCGTGATCTATCTCGGCAGCTTCTCGAAGATCCTGGCGCCGGGCTTGAGGCTCGGCTGGGCCGTCGCCTCGACCGACCTGATCGAGCAGCTCGGCCTGCTCAAGCTCGCGGCCGACACGCAGACCAGCACGCTCAACATGGCGGTCGCCTCGCGCTTCCTCGCGGATTACGACATCGACGCGCATATCGCGACGATCCGCACCGCCTATCGCCACAAGAAGAACCTGATGCTGGACACGATCCGGCAGAGCTTCCCGCAGGAGATCGCCTGCACCGATGCGAGCGGCGGGCTCTTCACCTGGCTGACCTTCCCGGAAGGCTTCGACACTGCCGCCTTCATGCTGGACCACGCGCTGCCCGAGGCCCGCGTCGCCTATGTACCCGGCGCGACCTTCTTCGCGCTGGACCAGCGACCAAACCATGCGCGCATGAGCTATTCGACGCAGACCGACGAGCGGCTCGTCGCCGGCATCAGCGCGCTCGGCAACGTCCTGAAGGCCCGCATGGGATCGCGGCTGCGGAGCTGAAGCCACCCCTGTCCACCCGACACCACCAGATCGCCACATCGCGACGATGAGGACCGCACCATGCCCGTGACCATCCACCAGACCCCCAAGAGCGATCTGACCGCCGCCGAGATCGAGCGCTGGCGGGCGATCCCCGTGGCGGTCGCGGTCGATCTCGGCCGCAATCTCAACCAGATCGACCCGGCGATCCGCCCCCTGATGCCGCCCGGCCAGCAGCCGCGCCTGTTCGGGCGCGCGGTCACCGCCTTCTGCGAGGCGCCTGATTTCGGCTCGGTGGTCCGCGCGATGGACATTATCGGCCCCGGCGACGTCCTGGTCATCGCAGCCGCAGGGCATGCCGAAAGCGCGATGATCGGCGAGATTCTGGGCGGCCATATCCGCCGCAAGGGCGCCGTCGGCCTCGTCTGCGACGGGGCGATCCGCGATGTCGGGACGCTGGCCGGCTGGACGGATTTCTCGGTCTTCGCGCGCTCGGTGACGCCGCGCGGGCCGTCTTCAGCGGAACGGGGCGAGATCAACCGGCCAGTGACGATCGGCGGCGCCATCGTTTCGCCCGGCGATCTCCTGATCGGCGACGACGACGGGCTCGTCGCACTGACGCCGGCGACGATCCGCGGCCGCATCGCCGATGCGGAGGCAAGGCTGGTGCTGGAGGCGAAATGGGAAGCGGCTCTGGCGTCCGGCCAGACGGCCGAAGCCGTCTTCGGCCTGACACCGCCCTGACGACCAAGCATGCGCTCAAGGCGCATGCTTACCTACCGGTACCGGTCATGCCAATTGCGGCGTTGACGCGGAGCCATGGCTTCAGGATCATCGCAGGGAATGCGATCAACCCGAGGGGTGACGATGACTCGCGTGCATAAGGTCAGAACGGTCGTTTCCGCGCTGCTTTTGATCGCCAGCGCTTCCGCAGCGCTTGCCGTGGAACCCGTACGCCTCATCACGCCCGAGGAGGCGCGCCTGCCCTCCGCCGATTCTGGAGCGGCGCAGGAGCGCAATCTGACTCGCGGTCCCGGCATCGATGCGGTCGCGCCGCCGCCCATCGGCGTGAGCGGGACCTTCCGGCTCGCCGTGAAGTTCAAGCCGCGCAACAGCGTCGCGATCGATCCCGAGAGCGTGCGCGTCACCTATCGGCGCCAGCCCGAGATCGATCTGACCGCGCGTCTCAAGCCCTTCGTCACGGCGGCTGGCATCGAGGCGCCGGCCGTCATCGTGCCACCCGGCAAGCATGTCATCGTCATCGAGGCGACCGACAAGGAAGGCCGGATCGGCCGCAGCCAGATGACGCTGACGGTCGCGGAAGCCAAGTAACTCAGCGCGCTGCCTTCTTCGGCAGCAACGCCACGGCCGGCGCCGCGCCATAGGCCGCCGGAACCTGGCGGCCATCCGTCTTTTCGGAGACGCGGGTCGCCGTTTCCTGCACGACCGCATCCAGCGTCTTGCCAGGCGACGAGAGCGTCTCCAGCAGGGCGCGCACGAAGGGACTGTCGAGACCGTCGCCGTCTGAGGCGGTCTTGCCCGGCTGCGTCGAGTGCAGCACGACATTGTTGGGCGCGGGCTGCGGCACGGCCGCCAAGCCGCCATGGATGCGCTCGGGCAAGGCGGCGAGTTGCCGCCCGCCCGTTCCGCGCGACGCCGCCACGGCCTGCGCCTCCGCGAAGGGATCGTCGCGGCAGGCATCGACGATGACGAGCGCGCCGCGGCGCGCCTTGGCTGCAGCCGCCGTCAGGTCACCAAGCGCGAGCGCATCGGTCCGAAGAACCTTGTCGCTATCGAGCGTAGCATCGGTCGGCACGAGATAATTGATCCCACCGGTCTCGACCCCGTGCCCGGCATAGAACACCAGCACGACATCGGCCTGTGCGGCCTGTTCGGCGATCAGGGCGGGAATCCGGCGCAGGTCGGCCTTCGCGACATTCTCCGCGATCTCGATCGCATCGAAGCCCATATCGGCCAGCGCATTCGCCATCACGGCGGCGTCGCGTCGCGCATTGGGCAGGCTGGACAATTCGGCATAGTCGCTGGAGCCGATCACGAAGGCAATGCGCTTCAGACCGTCCGGCGAGGGCTTGGCCGGAGCGACGCCTGAATCGAGCCCGCTGCGGAAGGGCCCCGTGCCGCGGAAGGCCGGCTGCGAAAGCTGCTTAAGCCGCCACGACGCGAGAATGCGCTCCAGCAGCTTCGGCGTCGCGCGCGTCCCCGCCAGGATGCGCTTGTAGATGGCCTCGGCCTTCGCCTTCTCGCCCGTGGCCTCGGCGACCCGCGCCAGGCCGAGCGCCGCGGACCAGTTCCTAGGCGCCAGCTTCTGGGCCTCGCGATAGAGCTTTTCGGCGGTCTCCGTGTCCTTGAGCTTGTCGAGCGCGAGCGCCCCCGCCTGCACGAACAGATCGGCGCTCGCCAGCGCGGCATCCGCCTTCGGCATGTCGCCGGTCTCGCGCGAGGCCGCGACCAGATCGTCATAGGCGGCGCGCAAATCCCCCGCGCGCAATTCGAGCTCCGACTTGCGCATCAGCGCCAGCCGGCGGAATGGCGGCCCCAGTGCCGCCGCGCCCTCCAGATCGGTCCGCGCCCGCTGGAGATAGCCAAGACGCCGCAGCAGATCGCCGCGCGCCGACAGTGCCGTCCCGGCTTTCGGGTCGAGCTCGAGCGCCCGGTCGAGATCGATCATCGCGGCATTCACATTACCGTCGCGCTCGTGCTCCAGCGCACGCTGCACGAAGGGGGTCGAATCTTTCGGGGCGGCCTGCATCGCCTCGGCGACATCCGCCCGCGCCTCCGCATTGCGCCCGATGGTTTGGTTGATCGTGGCGCGCAATGTCAGCGCATCGCCCTTCATCGGGCCATCCAGCCCGATCGCCACCTCGACATCGACGAGCGCGGGCCGGACCTGCGCCAGGGTCGGCAGCGCATAGGCGATCGAGCCATCGGCCTTCCCCGTCGACGCCATGCCCTTCTGCACGACCTGCAGAAAGCGCATCAGCCCGCGATAGAACGAGGCTTTCTGCTGCTCTGCTGCGGAGGCATTGGCAGCCAGTACGCGGCTGCACGCCGCTTCGGCCGCCGCAAGCTGCGTGGGCTGCAGCATTGCCGTCTTGACCCGCTCGTCGGCACAAGCCGTGACGTCGGCCGGAGCTTGTGCTTCGGCTACCGCTGCCAATGAAAGCAGAGCCAGAGCGACCGCACCGTTGGCCGAGACAAGACGTTTCTGAGGCATCCGGCTCTCTCGCCTATCCCGCGGCACGACGCATACCGCCAAACGAAAACAGACATACCTGTGCGGCGAGATCAACTCGGCCCCAGCGGGCGAGCACGATCCGTTGGACTCTCAGGCTTCGACAAGAAGCCAGGTCGGCCGCCTGAGCAATCTGCTCGTTCGGGGCGTCGGCTGACTTTTGCCGAGCGTGCTTGCCTCGCGGCGCGCGCCCTGTTAAACGTTTTTCTGTAAAACGTTTAACAGGGCGCCCGATGGATAATGGACGCGTGACGATCCGGGATGTGGCGGCGCGCGCCGGCGTGTCGATCGCGACCGTGTCGAACGTTTTCAGCGGCAACAAGCCGGTCAATGCCGACCTCCGCGCGCGCGTGCTGAAGGCCGCCGACGAGCTGGCCTATCAGGTCGACCGCGCCGCCTCGCAACTGCGCTCGGGCCAGGCCCGCGTCGTCGGCGTCCTCGTGCCCGATCTCGACGACGTCTTCTTCACTTCGCTGGTCTCGCAGCTCGAGGTGCTCGCGCAGAAGGACGGCTACGACATCCTCGTCGCCAGTTCCCGTGACGATCTCGGACTGGAGCAGTCGCGGCTGCGGACCTTGCTCGCCTGGCGCCCGTCCGGGCTGATCGCCGTGCCCTGCTCCGATGCGGTTCCGGACGCCTTGCGCAACGAGATCGGTCGCCTGCCCATCGTCTTCGCCGACCGCGTGCCGCCCGAGGGCTCGGTCGTCGACACCGTCGCCATCGACAACCGCGAAGCCGGCGAGATTGCGGCCCGCCACCTCCTCGCCAAGGGCCATCGCGACATCCTGGTCGCAGCCTCCAGCCTCGCGATCTCGCCGATCCGCGAGCGCGTCCGCGGCGCCTGCGAGCTGATCCGCAGTACGCTCGACCGCGAACCGACCGTGATCGAGCTCGGCTCCAATGCCGATCGCGGCGCCGCGGCTTTCCTGCACTGGCTCGAACGGCATGCGCAGCCGAGCGCCGTGATCGCGCTCACCAACGTCACGACGCTCAGCACGCTCTCGGCGCTCGCCCGGATGCGGATGGATATTCCCGATCCGGTCTCGGTCGTCGGCTTCGACGATTATCCCTGGATGAGCGCCCGCAAGACCGGCCTGACCGCGATCCGCCAGCCGATCGCCGAGATCGCGGAAGCCGCCTGGACGCGCCTGCGCGCCCGCATGGCCGGCGACCAGGCACCGCCGACGCATTCCGTGCTGCAAACCAGCCTGCAGGCACGCGATTCCGTCCGCGATCTCGCCGCCACGGCTGAACACGGCGTCAACCGCGATCCTGATCCGCTTCCGAATCCGGAGAGGCCTAACGGCTCCGCCAAGGCGGTGCATTGACGGAGACCGACGACGGACGCCCAAGCGTCCGAGCCACCGGGCCGACAGAGTCCGGAGCAAAAAAGCCCTGGAGGAAACGCGTGCAGCTTCAACGAACGGCACGACTCTTGCCGCTGCTTGCGCCGGTACACCTGCTCATCCTGAGCGTGATCGTGCTGCCGTCGCTCTATGTCGTCTGGCTGAGCCTGAACACGTCGAGCTTCGGCCAGGCGCCGAGCTTCGTCGGCTTGCAGAACTATTGGCGTGTCCTCTCCGACCCGGCCTTCCACAGCGCGCTCTGGAACACCGTCGTCCTCGTCGTGGTGGCCGTGCATCTGGAACTCGCCGTCGGGCTCGGCATGGCGCTGCTCTTCGCCAGCGGCCTGCCCTTCCGTCGTTTCCTGCTCGTCGCGGTGCTTGCGCCCTATGCGGTCAGCGAGGTCACCGCCGTGGTGATGTGGCGCTTCCTGTTCGATCCCGATGCGGGGCCGATCACACTGACGCTGCGCACGCTCGGCCTGCCGACGCTCGACTGGTCCTTCGAGCCGTCGCACGCGATGGTCCTGATCGGCCTTTTGACGATCTGGCTGCACCTGCCCTTCACCTTCGTCATCGTCTATGCGGCCCGCCTCGCCATTCCCGCCGAGCTCTACGAAGCCTCCCGGATCGACGGCGCGACGCGCTGGCAGGCTTTCCGGCAGGTGACGCTGCCGCTGCTTGCGCCAGCCATGCTGATCGCGCTGCTGTTCCGCTACATCTTCGCCTTCCGCCTGTTCTCGGAGGCCTGGCTCCTGACCAAAGGCGGCCCGGCGCGCTCGACCGAGGTGGTGGCGATCTACCTCTATCAGGAGGCCTTCAGCTTCAACGCCTTCGGCCCGGCCGCGGCGACCGCCTGGATCATGGTGCTGGCCTCGCTGCTGCTGGCAGGCGCCTATGTCTTCCTGCTCAGGCGTGGAGGCGTCTCTCATGCGCACTGAGCGGCTTCTGATCGGGCTGGGCAAGGCGCTCGCCGTCGCGGCGATCCTGTTCTGGTCGCTGTTCCCGATCCTGTTCATCGCGATGTCCTCGCTGAAGCCCGGCCAGGACATCTTCGCGATGCCGCCGAAATGGCTGTTCACCCCGACCTTCAAGCACTACGCCGCGCTCTGGCGCTCGTGGGGCGTGTTCTTCGAGGGGCTGCTCAACAGCCTGCTGATCACGGTCGGCGCGACCCTGCTCGCCATCGTCGCCAGCGCCTGCGCCGGCTATGTCTATTCGCGCAATTCCGGGCGTTGGCTCGGCGCAAGCCTGCTCGGGCTCATCATCGTCCGCCTGATCCCGCCGATCGTGGTGACCCTGCCGCTTTTCCCGATCGTGAACTGGCTCGGGCTCAGCGATACGCATCTCGTGCTGATCCTGCTCTACGCGACCTTCTTCGTCTCGCTCGGCACCGTGCTCATGCGCACCTTCATGGACCAGATCCCGCGCGAGCTCGACGAAGCCGCCGCGATGGATGGCGCAAGCCGCATGACCATCCTGCGCAAGGTCATCGCGCCGCTGGCGATGCCCGGCGTGCTCGCGGTCTCGGTCTTCGTGATCGTCTTCTCCTGGAACGAGTTCCTCTTCGCCTTCATCTTCACCGCGACCAAGGCGAAAACCGCCCCGCTCGTGATCTCCGAGATGATCGGCTCCATCGACGGGGTCGACTGGGGGATCCTCTTCGCCGCCGCGACGGTGCAGCTCGTGCCCGTCCTTCTCTTCGTCGTCTTCATGAACCGCTACCTCGTGGCCGGCCTCACCGCCGGTTCGACGAAGGGATAGCCAACCAAAAAGAGGGAGGAAGAACATGCCGAACAAGCCTAAGACCAAGCTTACCCGCCGTGCCTTCATCGCCGGCTCCGCCGGTGTCGCCGCCGCCTTCACCGTTGGCACAGCGCGCGCCGCCGGCAAGACGCTGAACGTGCTCAGTCACAAGGTCCACCAGACCGTGCTCGGCAGCGGCGACGGCGACCTGATGGCGGGCTGGCGCAAGGCCAACGACGCCGAGATCGCCTTCACCACCTTCGACTCTAACCCGTTGCAAGACCGGCTCTTCCGCGAAGCCAGCCTGAAGGAAACCGAGTACGGCGTCGGCTATCTCATCGACAATCGTCCAACCTCGCAGATCGCCGCCTTGTTCGAGCCGCTCGGCCCGTATCAGGATAAGGACGCGATCGAAGATTTCGGCGATATCGCGCCGGGCCTCGTCCAGGGCATGACGGTCGACGGCAAGCTGATCGGAATTCCCGTGCGCCACGCGACGCAAGGCCTGTTCTACAACGAGGCGCTGCTGGAGGAGGCCGGCATCTCCGCCCCGCCGGCGACGCTGGAAGAGCTGATCGAGCAGGCGAAGAAGACGACTTTCACCTCCAAGGCCGGCACGCCGGTGACCGGTATGGTGCTGGCGAGCGACCTCGCCGTCTTCCCGGTGATGTTCGCCCGCGCCTATGGCGGCGACTTCATCAGCCCCGATCTCAAGCTCGTGCCGAACCGCGAGGCGCTGGAGCAAGGGCTCAGCGCACTGCGTGGCATGTTCGAGGCCGGCAGCCTGCCCCGCAGCTACGCCACGACCAAGAACGACGACCAGGTGACATGGCTGCAGCAGGGCCGTGCCGCCTTCACCGTTCTGCCCTTCGCGCGGGGCGCGCAGCTCAACAATGCCGAGCAGAGCAAGTTCCCCGGCAAGATCAAGGCCGTGCCCTTCCCCGGCTCAAAGGCGATCGAGGGCAAGATGCCGATGGCTTCCGTCGTCGAGGCCTGGGCGATGTCGATCCCCAAGAACGCCAAGGACAAGGCAATGGCCTGGAGCTTCATCAAGGAGGTCTCCAGCAAGCGCGTGACGCTCGGCATGGCGATCAACGGCAACGGCCCGGTCCGCGTCTCCTCCTATGCCGATGAAGGGCTCAAAGCGAAGAACCCGCTCGCCGCCGTCGAGGCCAAGGTATTGGCGACGGCGCGGGGCGCCTTCCCGCCCTTCCCCGAAGCCGCCCGCGCCCAGGCGACCTTCCTCGAGGAGGTTCAGCTCGCCGTGATCGGCCGCAAGCCGGTCAAGGACGCGGTCTCCGCGATCATCGAGCGCGTCAAACCAATGATGCCGGCCTGATCACTCTTTCGACCTGCGGGCACCCGGCCGCGCAGGCGCTCGCTCCATTCGTTGCACCTGAAGGATCTCCGCCATGTCGACCGCCGCGACCCGCTTCATCGAGGAGCCGGCCCGCTCCATCCCCGTCTCCGCCGAATATGACGTGCTCGTCGTCGGCGGCGGCCCATCCGGCCTCACCGCTGCGCTCGCCGCCGCCGAGGATGGCCTGCGCGTCGGGCTGATCGAGAGCCGCAGCTTCGTCGGCGGCAATATGACGATCGGCCTGCCGGTGCTCGGCTTCCTCGGCCAGAAGGGCAACCAGATCATCGAAGGCCTGCCGCAGAAATTCATCGAGCGCCTGCGCCGCGAGCGCCAGGGCGCGAGCGAGCACCGGCCCTGCCCGCTCCACATGGGCATCACGCTGGTCGAGCCCGAGGCGGTGAAGACGGTCGCGCTGGAGATGCTGACGGAAGCCGGCGTCGACGTGCTGTTCTACACCTTCTTCGCCGGCGCCTTGGTCGAGAACGACACGATCCGCGGCGTCATCACCGAGAGCAAGAGCGGCCGCACCGCCATCCTTGCCAAGGTCGTGATCGATTGCAGCGGCGACGCGGACGTCGCCTACAGCGCCGGCGTGCCGACCGAGAAGGGCAACGAGCATGGCGGCATGCAGCCGCCGACGCTGATGTTCTGCCTCGCCGGCGTCGACACCGATGCGCTGCGCCTTTCCATCGCCAATGCCCCGCCTGCGGCGCGGACCTATCTCACCGACTTCATTCCGGCCGAGTATTTCGGCCAGAACCACCAGTTCATCGTCGTCGGAATGCGCGAATTGATGGCCAAGGCCAAGGCCGAGCGCGGCCTGCAGATCCCGAACGAGCGCACCATCATCATCACCGGCCTGAAGAAGGGCGAGGTCTGGATCAACATGACCCGCGTCAAGGGCACGGACGGGACCGATGCCCGCAGTCTGACCAAGGGCGAGATCGAGGGCCGCGCCCAGATCGACGACATCGTCACCTATCTCGTCAATTACGTGCCGGGCTTCGAGAACGCCTATTTCACCAAGACCGCGCCCTTCCTCGGCATCCGCGAGACGCGTCGCATCCGCGGCCAATATGTGATGACGCAGGAGGACGTGCTGGCCTGCACGCATTTCGACGACGCGATCGCGGTGGCGAGCTATCCGATCGACATCCACCGCCCTTCCGACGATGGCTGCACGCTGATCTGGTGCGGCGACTGCTACGACATCCCCTATCGCTCGCTGGTGCCGCAGAAGATCGGCAACCTGCTCGTCGCCGGGCGCAGCATCTCCGCGACCCATGAGGCGATGGGCGCGATCCGCGTGATGGCGACCTGCATGGCGATGGGCGAAGCCGCCGGCCGCGCCGCCAAGATCTCGGTGCGCGGCAACCGCCCGCCGGCCGATATCGATGTGGGCGAACTGCGCCGCCAGCAGCTCGAGCGCGGCGTCTACCTGCGCAACCCGGACGGCACCCGCGCCGGGCCGCCGAACCGTGCTGCCGCCTGACATGGCCGGCCATTTCATCGGCATCGATGTCGGCACCGGCAGCGCCCGGGCCGGCATCTTCGACAAGGCCGGGCGCATGCTCGCGACGGCGAAGCGCGATATCGCGCTCTGGCGCGACGGGCCTGACATCGCCGAGCAGTCGAGCGCGAATATCTGGCATGCGGTCTGTGTCAGCGTCCGAGAGGCGATGGATCAGGCTGAGCTCAGGCCGGACGACATCGCCGGTCTCGGCTTCGACGCGACCTGCTCGCTGGTCGTGCTCGGCCCCGGCGGGAAACCCGTCCCCGTCGGGCCGCATGGCGACGCCACCCGCGACATCATCGTCTGGATGGACCATCGCGCGCTCGACCAGACGGAGCGCATCAACGCGACCAGGCATCCGGTCCTCGCCTATGTCGGCGACACGATCTCGCCGGAGATGGAGACGCCGAAGCTGCTCTGGCTCAAGGAGAACCTGCCGGCGACCTATGACGCGGCCTGGCAATTCTTCGATCTGCCGGATTTCCTGACCTGGCGCGCGACCGGCTCGCTCGCGCGCTCGACCTGCACGGTCACCTGCAAATGGACCTATCTCGCCCATGAAGCGCGCTGGGACGCGAGCTATTTTCGCCAGATCGGCCTCGACGATCTCGCCGATGGCAATTTCGACCGCATCGGCACCGAGATCGTTCCGGGCGGTACGGCCCTCGGCGGTGGTCTCACTGAGCAGGCGGCGGCCGAGCTTGGCCTGAAGCCCGGCACGTGCGTCGCCGCCGGATTGATCGATGCCCATGCCGGCGGTGTCGGCTCGGTCGGCGTGCGCTCCCCGCACGGCTCGGCGCTGACCCGCATGGCCTATGTCTTCGGCACCTCGGCCTGCACCATGGCGAGCAGTGCCGAACCGGTCTTCATTCCCGGCATCTGGGGCCCGTATTTCTCGGCGATGGCGCCCGGTCTCTGGCTCAGCGAGGGCGGGCAATCCGGTGCCGGTGCCGCCATCGAGCAGCTTATCGGCTTCCACCCGGCGGCGCCCGAGGCGCAGCGCCTTGCCGAAGCCGAAGGGCTGTCATTGCCGAACTGGCTCGCGACACAGGCAGCCCGGCATGTCGCCACGCCGTCGGAAGCGGCCCGCCTCGCCGGCGAGATCATCGTCGTGCCGGATTTCCTCGGCAACCGCTCGCCCCATGCCGATCCGCAGGCGCGCGCCGTGATCGCGGGGCTCGGCATGGAGCGCGATCTCGACCATCTCGCCGCGCTCTATGTCGCGGGCCTGACCGGTATCGGCTACGGCCTGCGCCAGATCATCGAGGCCAGCCGAGCGAAGGGCGCCACGATCGACGCGATCGTGCTCAGCGGCGGCGCCGGGCGCCATCCCCTGATCCGGCAATTGCTGGCGGACTGCTCGGGATTGCCGTTGCTCGCCCCCGACGATGTCGACCCGGTTCTGCTCGGCTCGGCCATGCTCGGGGCGACGGCCGCGAAAGCCTTCCCCGGCCTCGGCGAGGCCATGACCGAGATGGCGCCCGGCGCCGCCGTCTTCACTCCGGCCGGTGGCGAGATCGCCGAGTTGCACGCAAATCGCCTTGCTGCCTTCGAGACATTGCAAGCCGCGGCCCGCACGGCTCGTGCGCTCATGCGCCCCCCGCGCCATCACGCTCTATCGGAGACCTCGACGTGACCCAGGACCTGACCGGAAAGACCGCCGCGATCACCGGCGCGGCCTCGGGAATCGGCCTCGCCTGCGCGAAGCGCCTGCTCGCAGCCGGCGCGCGCGTCGTCCTGGTCGATCGCGACGGCGAAGCGCTCGCGAAGGCCTGCGAACCGCTCGGTGGTGCGGCCATCCCGCTCGTCGTCGACCTCACCGATCCCGTCTCCGTCGCCGGCATGCTGCCGGCGATCCTCGACAAGGCCGGCCCGCTCGAGATCTTCCATGCCAATGCCGGCTCTTATGTCGGCGGGCCGGTGAGCGAAGGCGATCCCGATGCCTGGGACCGCATGCTCAACCTCAACGTCAACGCGGTCTTCCGCAGCATCCATGCCGTGCTGCCGCATATGATCGCGCGCAAGACCGGGGACATCCTCGTCACCAGCTCGGTCGCCGGCATCGTCCCGGTGGTCTGGGAGCCGGTCTACACCGCCTCGAAACATGCGGTTCAGGCCTTCGTCCACACCTTGCGCCGGCAGGTCATCCCGCATGGCCTGCGCGTCGGTGCCGTGCTGCCCGGCCCGGTGGTGACCGCCCTGATTGCCGACTGGCCAAAGGAGAAGCTCGACGCCGAGCGCGCTCGCGGCGGCCTGATCGAGGCGGAAGAGGTGGCGGAGGCCGTGCATTTCATGCTGACCCGCCCGCGCAATGTCACGATCCGCGACCTCGTGATCCTGCCGCAGAGTACGGATCTCTAGCCGGCAACAGTTTTCGACCGCAGCGAGGTGAAAGAACGCTTAAAATACAATTGTGTCATCAAACATTCATTTGTATGGTCCAAGGCAAAGCCGCTGCCCGGCGCTCGCTCCGGGATGAGACGGTCGCCCGAAGAAGTGGCGAATTCCGGAGGGGACATGCAGCGTATCGTGCAGATTTCCGACACGCATCTGAGTCCGACCAAGCGGCATTTCGCCGACAATTGGGCTCCGCTGACCGAGTGGCTCCGCGCACAGGCGCCGGACCTCGTCATCCATACCGGCGACGTCACGGTCGATGGTGCGGATATCGACGAGGACATGCGCCATTGCCGGACTTTGCTCGACGCGCTGGGCAGGCCCGTGCTCAGCATCCCCGGCAATCACGATGTCGGCGAAGCCTATCATCCGCACCAGCCGGTGAACGATGCCCGCCTCGTGCGCTGGCGCCAGCATCTCGGCGAAGACTTCTGGGTCCATGACCTCGAGGACTGGCGCTTGATCGGCCTCAATTCGATGCTCTTCGGCAGCGACGAGGCCGAGGAAAAGCGCCAGCTCGCCTGGCTCGACCAGCAGATCGCGGAGGCGCAGCGCCGCCGCCTCGGCTGGTTCCTGCACCGCCCGCTTTTCGTCCAGGCGCCCGACGAGGGCGACATGGGCTACTGGAGCGTGCCGCCGCGGCCCCGCGCGCATCTGCTCGATCTCATCAGCCGCCACGAGGTCGCCTTCGTCGCCAGCGGCCACCTGCACCGCGCGCATGACTTCACGATCGCCGGCACGCGCTATATCTGGGGGCCCTCCTCCGGTTTCGTCGTCGGCCCCGAATTGCAGCCGGGCATGGCCGGAACGACCACGCTCGGTGCCGTCTCCTACACCTTCGACGGACGGGAATTCACGGCCGAAATCCACGAGATACCCGCGCTGAAGACGCTCTGGATCGACGACGTGATCCACGAGGTCTACCCGCCGCACGCCGCCTGAAACGCCTTCCCGGCCGCCAGCGGGCGCCGGGCCGAAACACGCCCAACGATGAGCCCGCAGGGCCGCAGAAAGGCGAAGCCATGGCCAAGGTCACACTCTCCTCGATCGCCAAATCCTTCGGACCGACGAAGGTGCTGGGCGGCGTCGATCTCGATATCGCCGATGGCGAGTTCCTGACGCTGGTCGGCCCGTCCGGCTGCGGGAAATCGACGCTGATCCGGATCATTGCCGGCCTGGAGCATCAGGATGGCGGCAGTGTCGCGATCGGCGGCAGCGGCGTCGACCATCTGCGCCCGCATGAGCGCCGCGTCGCCATGGTCTTCCAGTCCTATGCGCTCTATCCGCATATGAGCGTCGGCGCGAACATCGCCCTGCCGCTGACGATGTCGCGGCTCAAGCTCTGGCAGCGCCTGCCGCTGCTGCGGCAGCTTTCCGCCCAGCGCAGGACGGTGATGCGAGGCATCGAGGCCGATGTCGCTGCCGTCGCGGCGCAGCTCCAGCTCGACCATCTGCTGGCGCGCAAACCGGCCCAGCTCTCGGGTGGGCAGCGCCAGCGCGTCGCGCTCGGGCGAGCCATGGTGCGCAACCCGGACGTCTTCCTGATGGACGAACCGCTCTCGAATCTCGACGCCAAGCTGCGCGTCCATATGCGCACGGAGCTGGCCGAGCTGCACAAGCGCCTCGGCGCGACCTTCATCTATGTCACGCACGACCAGGTCGAGGCGATGACGATGTCGGACCGCGTCGCGATGATGGATTCCGGGTCCGTGCTGCAGCTCGGCACGCCCTCGCAGCTCTACGAGAAGCCCGCCTCGCTGAAGGTCGCGCAATTCATCGGCAGCCCGGCGATCAACCTGCTGCCGGCGACGGTCGCGCAGGGTGGACGCCTCGAACTCTTCGGCCGACCGTTGGCGCTCGCCGTGCCCCTCGCGCAGGGACAAGCGGTGACGCTGGGCATTCGTTCGGAAGGGCTTTCGCTCATCCAGGGCGAGCCCGGCGGCAGCGGCCGGGCCTGGTTCTCGGCACGCCTGCGGCGCAAGGAGAATCTCGGCTCCGAGTACATCCTGCATTTCGATCTCGCCGGGCGCGATGCCGCGGGCGTGACGATGCGCGCGACACCCGCCGCAGCCGCCGGGGTGAACGAGGCCGCCGAGGTCACGCTCGGCTTCGACGAGACCGCCGCCCATGTCTTCGCCGCCGATGGCGAGCGCATCGAGCCGCGCGGCCCCGGCGCCGCGACCGGCTCCGTCGTGCCGCTGAGGGCCTGAGCATGACCCTCGCCCTCGCATCATCAGTTGACTTTGCTCCCGCCACGCGCCGCAGGCTCTGGATCGAGCGGATCACGGGACTCGGCTTCGCGCTGCCGGCCTTCGTCCTGCTGCTGCTGACGATCCTGCTGCCGCTCGCTGTGCTGCTCTGGCTCAGCCTGACCAATTACGAGTTCGGCGGCGTCGACATGGACTGGGTCGGGCTCGCCAATTTCCAGAAGGCGCTGGCCGATCCGATCATCCGGCGCTCGCTCGTCAACACGCTGCTCTACGTCGCCATTGTCGTGCCCGGCGGCGTGTTCGGCGCGTTGCTGATCGCCGTGCTGGTGCATCGGCGCAAGCGCACGCGCTCCTTCTACGAAGTGGTCTATTTCCTGCCGGTGACCTCGACGCTGATCGCGATGGCGACAGTCTGGCAGTTCCTGCTCCATCCTTCGCTCGGGCCGGTCAACGGCCTGCTGAAATGGCTGGGTATCGGCCCGATCGCCTTCCTCAGCGAGCCCTCGACCGCGCTGGCGACGCTCGCCGTGATCGGCATCTGGCAGCTCATCGGCTTCAACATGATCCTGTTCCTGGCCGGCCTGACCGCGATCCCGCGCGATCTCTACGAGGCCGCCGATATCGACGGCTGCTCCAGCGGGATCGACCGCTTCCTGACCATCACCTGGCCGCTGCTCGGGCCGACGACGATGTTCGTCCTGGTCACCACGATGATCACCGCCTTCAAGATCTTCGACACGGTGGCGGTGATGACGCGCGGCGGGCCGGTCGGCTCCACCGAGGTGCTGCTCTACAACATCTATCTCGAGGGTTTTCAGTACTTCCGCACCGGCTATGCCGCGGCGCTGACCTTCATCTTCCTCGCCTTCATCCTCGTCTTCTCGGCCGTGCAGACCTTCGCCCTCGACAAGAAGGTGCATTACTGATGACCGATCTCGCGCTCCCCGCCGCCACGGTCACGCCCGTCCACTCGGTGCTGCGCCGCTTCGTGACGCTGGCTCTGGTCCATGGCGTGCTGATCGCCGGCGCGATCTTCATGCTGGCGCCCTTCGTCTGGATGCTGGTGACCTCGATCAAGCCCCCGGCCGAGATCTTCAACGCCGAGATCTCGCTCTGGCCGAAGCAGTTCTACGGCCTGCAGAACTACGGCTTCGCCATGGAGAAGGCGCCGCTGCTGCGCTTCGCGCTGAACGGCGTCATCCTCTGCGGCGGCATCCTGATCGTGCAGCTCCTCGTCGCCATCCCCTGCGCCTATGCGCTGGCGAAGCTCGATTTTCCCGGCCGCAACGCGCTCTTCGTACTGGTGCTGCTCGGCCTATGCATTCCCGTGCAGGTGCCGGCGATGCCGCTCTATATCGCGCTCGCCCAACTCGGCCTGCTCAACACCTATTTCTCGATGATGGTGCCGTTCTTCCTCTCGGTCTTCGCCATCTTCCTGTTCCGCCAGTTCTTCCGCAGCTTTCCCGACGACATCATCAACGCCGCCCGGCTCGACGGCATGAGCGAGTTCGAGATCGTCTGGCGCATTGTCACGCCGAGCGCCTGGCCGGCCATCGCCGCTTTCTCGGTGTTCTCGGCCGTGGCGCATTGGAACGACCTCTACTGGCCGCTCATCGTCATCTCCGACGCCAGGCTCGCGCCGCCGCCGCTCGGCATGATGTTCTTCGCCGATGCCGAGACCGGATCGAACTACGGCGCATTGACCGCCGCTGCGACGATCCTGACCGCGCCGCTCGTCATCGCCTTCCTCGTCGCGAGGCGCCGGTTCATCGACGGCATCACCATGACCGGGGTGAAGTAGCGGCCGCACGGCCGCCCGCCCCGCCCAAAGTTCAGGCCTGAAGCAACTGCAACCCGACAGCCCCGCTGTCCATGCCAAGGAGATCACGCATGAAACCTCTCGGCAAAATCCTTGCCGCTGCGGCATTGACCCTCGCCGCCTCGACCGCCGCGAAGGCCCAGCAGGTCACGCTCGACGTGCTCTACGCCTTCCCGGCCTTCGCCAAGTTCCACGAGCCGATCGCCGCGGAATTCATGAAGAAGCACCCGGACATCAAGATCAATTTCCGGGCGCCGGCCGCGAGCTACGACGAAGGCCATCAGGCGATGCTGCGGTCGTCCGTGACCAACCAGTTGCCGGATGTCTACTATTCCGGCTTCCACCTGCTGACCGAGCTCGTCGAGACCCTCGACAAGCGCAAGCAGGTCGTCGATCTCGGCCCGCTGCTGAAGGCCGAGCCGGAAGCCTGGCGCAAGGCCAATTACTCCGACGCGCTGCTCTCGCTCGGGCAGGTCGCGGGCAAGCAGGCGGGCCTCGCCTTCAACGCCTCGACCCCGCTGATGTACTTCAACGCCGATCTGGTGAAGAAGGCCGGCGGTGATCCCGACAAGATGCCCGACAACTGGGCCGACACCGTCGCGCTCGCCAAGAAGATCCGCAGCGGCGACACCGCCGGCATGGCCTACAACATCCATGACTGGCCGGATGACTGGCTCTGGCGCGGCGTGATCCTGCAGGGCGGGCATTCCATGCTCTCGGCCGACGGCAAGAAGGTCGCGTTCGGCGGCGAGACCGGCGAGAAGACATTGTCGCTGCTGCGCAGCTTCGTCACCGAAGGCGGCATGCCGCTGATCGACTGGGACCAGTCGCGCCAGCAGTTCATCGCCGGCAAGATCGGCATCTTCTTCGACACCCCCGCACGCCTGCGCCAGGTCACCGACCTGATCGGCGACCGCTTCACGCTGAAGACGGCCCTCTTCCCGGTCGACGACAAGGCCAAGGGCAAGCTGCCGACCGGCGGCAATGCCGCGCTGATCACCGCGAAGGACGCCGCCAAGCAGAAGGCCGCCTGGGAGTTCATCAAGTTCGTGACCGGGCCCGAGGCCCAGAAGATCGTCGTCGAGACCGCCGGCTACATGCCGACCAATCTGCGCGCCGGCGAGGATGCCTTCCTCGGCCCGTTCTACAAGGAGAATGCCAATTTCCGCACGATCAACGGCCAGGTCTCCCGCGCCGCGCCGTGGGAAGGCTATCCGGGCGGCAATTCGGTGCGCATCTGGCGCCAGCAGCGCGAGGTCGTCGCCGGCGTGATGCGCGGCGAGATCCAGCCAAAGGCCGGCATCGAGCGCATCGTCTCCGAGACCGAAGCCCTGATGAAGTAAGCGGCGGCGCTTCGGTGCTGCCTCGCCGCCCGGTTCCGACCGGGCGGCCTTGCTATTGAGCCCTCATCCTGAGGAGCGATCCGAAGGATCGCGTCTCGAAGGATGTTTCAGGGGACTCCGGAACCATCTGGAGCATCCTTCGAGACGCAGCCTCCGGCTGCTCCTCAGGATGAGGGCTGAGATTCCATGCCGGCCCATCATTCCAAAGGCTTTCCGATGATCATCGCCCAGCTCAGCGACTTCCATGCCCGCCCCCATGGCAATCCCGCCTATGGCATCGTCGAGACCAATCCGGCGATCGAGCGCGCCGTGGACGAAATCCTGAAGCTGGAACCGCGCCCCGATTGCGTGCTGGTCACCGGAGACCTCTCCGATTGCGGCCTGCCCGAGGAATACGGCATCGTCCGCGCGGCACTGAAGCGCCTGCCGATGCCAGTCTATGTCATCCCCGGCAACCATGACCGCCGCGACAGCTTCGCTAGGGAATTGCGTCCCGATCACCCCTACCTGCCGCAGGCGGGCTTCCTGCATTACATCATCGACGATTTTCCCGTCCGGCTGATCGGTCTCGACACCGTCGTCGCCGGCGAGGATGGTGGCGAGATCTGCGCCGAACGCGAGGCCTGGCTCGCCGGGCAGCTCGCGCAGGGACAGGGCAAGCCGACGGTGATCTTCATGCATCATCCGCCTTTCCCAGTTGGCGTCGACGGCATGGACATCATGCCCTGCCAGGTCTCGCCCGGATTCGCCTGCCTGATCGCCGATCACCCCGAGATCGAGCGCGTGCTCTGCGGCCATTATCACCGGCCGATCCAGCTACGTTTCGCCGGCACCATCGGCTATGTCGTGCCGGGCACCGCCCATCAGGTCGCGCTCGATCTGAGGCCCGGCACCGAAAACAGGTTCGTGATGGAGCCGCCGGCGCTGGCGCTGCATGTCTGGAGGCCCGGCCTCGGCCTCGTCAGCCATCTCCAGCCGATCGGCGACTATGGACCGCGCCGGGATTTCGTGCTCGATCCCGCATATCCCGGAAAGCCGCAAACGGTGCCTGCCCGATGACCGAACCACGTCTTCTCGCCCTGCTCGATCAGGCCGACGCCCTTGCCCGCCGGGCCGGCGAGGTGCTCGTGCAGATGCAGGGCGCCGAGCTCGGCGTTACCCGCAAGGAGCTGAACGACGTGGTCACGGCAGCCGACCTCGCTTCCGAGCGTCTCGTGATCGACGGCCTGCGCGTCCTGGCGCCCGAGGCGGCGATCCTCTCGGAAGAGGCCGGCTTCTCCGGCTCGGAACAGGCGCCGCGCTGGATCATCGACCCGCTCGACGGCACGGTGAACTATGCGTCCGGCCTGCCCTGGTTCTCCGTCACGATGGCCTATCAGGAACAGGGCCGCACCGTGCTCGGCCTGACCCATGCGCCGCTTGCCGGGCTCTCGGCTCGCTTCACTGAGGGCGGCATCGCGACGGTCGACGGCCGACCGGCGCGCGTCTCGGCCACGACGCGCCTCAGCGACGCCACTGTCTCGATTTGCCTGACCTCGCATTACAGCACCGAGGACGCCAACCGGACGAGCGACGTGATCCGCCGCCTCGCCGGCCTGTGCCGCGGCGTGCGAGTGATCGTCTCCGGCGGCCTGGAGATGTCGCTGGTCGCGGCCGGGCGGCTCGACGCCTTCATCGGCCTCAAGGCCGATATCGTCTCGCATGCCGCAGCAATGCCGCTGGTGCGGGCAGCCGGCGGCAAGGTCACCACAGTCGACGGCCGAAATTCGCTCGACGAAGACCTGGAGAAGGTCGTCACCAACGGCCTCATCCACGACGAATTGCTGGAAGCGATCCGCAGCGCCTGACATCCAGCCTTCAGGCCGGCGCCGGGCTCTCCAGCACGGCAGCCGCCGCCTCTTCGTCCGTGATCAGCACCGAGGCGAGCTTCCCGCGCAAGGTGGCCGCGATGACCTCCGCCTTGTTGGTCCCGCCTGACGCCAAGATCACGGTCGGGATCCGGCGCAGGGCATCGAGCGGGAGTGCGATGGCGCGGCGATTGATCGGATGCGCGATGGCCTGTCCGCGGCGGTCGATGAACTGGCCGAGCATGTCGCCGACCGCGCCGGCTTCCGCCAGCTCGGCGACACGGACATCGCCCGGCAGACCATAGCGCACCAGCAGCGAGCGCTCGCTCAGGTCGCCGGCGCTGAGGATCGCGACATCGGTCGCCCTGATCCGGGCGAAGGCCGCCTCGAACACGTCCTGCGCCAGGATGGTGTCGCGCGATTGCGGAGCGCCCGCATAGATCGGCGCCGCCAGATAATGGCACTCAGCCTGCCAGAGCCGGGCGAAATGGCTGGCGATCTCGAAGGTGTTGATCTCGATGCCATAGGTCAGCCCGCCCATCATCGAGGTCACCGCGAGGTCGCGATACTGCCCGGACCGGATATGGCGGATGGTTTCCCGCAGCGTCCCGCCCCAGCCGACGCCGAAGACGCCGCTGGGCTTATCCTCGATGACCCGGGAGACGAATTCTCCGGCCGCCTTGCCGATCTGCGCTGCGATCTGGTCGGGATCCGCGGGGCTCGGCACCACGATCGCGTCCTTCAGGCCGAATTCCGCCATCAGCGCGCGCTCCAGCCGGACGCAGCTTTCCAGCCTGGAATTGATGGTGATGTTGACGAGGCCACTGCTGCGAGCCTCGACCAGCAGCCGGTTGACGCGCAGGCGGGTCATCTTAAGCCGGTCCGCGATCTCCGCCTGGGTCAAACCTTCCATGTAGTAGAGCCAGGCGGCTCGAACTTGCGTCTGCGGTTCCTCCGGCATGGCGGTATCCTGATGCGATGGGAGCCGCCTAGGAAGCGGTCGGCAATGGCAGGCGAGGTCTTCAAAGCTGGCTTACATCGCTTTCACAAGCTGCGACAACGCAGTCAGCCAACGGATCATGCTTGACGTAAACCAATGTAAATCCCAAAATACATTTGCATAAGATTGTTCGCATAGCGAGTGGCGACCTCCCATGTCCCATGCCGTCTTCCTCCACGCTGCCGGCGATGCCCGCGTCGCGCCCTTCAATCTCCGGGAGGGAGCGGCGGGGGAAACCCTGCTCGATGTCGCCGCCGTCGGCCTCTGCGGCAGCGACCTGCACTACTACAAGGATGGCGGCATCGGCTCGGCCGTGATCGCGACGCCCTTCGTGCCCGGCCACGAGTTCAGCGGCTGGCTGACGGAGGACCTGCCCGAACTCGGCCTGACGCGCGGCGCCCTCGTCGCCGTCGACCCCAACCAGGCTTGCGGCCAGTGCGAGCATTGCCGGAGCGGGCATCCCAATCTCTGTCCCGAGGTCGTCTTCATCGGGGCTCCCCCGCATGACGGGGCGATGACGGAGCGTATCTGGGTGCCGAAATCGCAGGTCGTCGCGGTGCCCGAGACCTTCTCGCCGAGCGAGGCCGTCATGCTCGAACCGCTCGGCGTCGCGATCCATGCGGTCGATCTCGCCAAGCCGCGCCTGCTCGAACGCGTCGCGCTGATCGGCTGCGGCCCGATCGGCCTGCTGATCCTGCAGGTGCTGCGCACGGCCGGCGTCGGCGAGATTCTCGCCTGCGATCCGCAGCCGCATCGCCGCGAACTGGCGCTGAAGCTCGGAGCGAACAAAGCCGGCGCCAGCGTCGCCGACATCGCCGAATGGACGAAGAGCGAAGGCATGCCGCTGGTCATCGAGGCGACCAACGCCCCTGAGGGGTTCCGCGACGCCATTCGCGCCGCCCGCATCGGCGGCCGTGTCGTACTGGTCGGCATCCCCGACGGCGACAGCTACGTGATCCCGGCGGCGGAAGCCCGCAGGCGCGGGCTCAACATCAAGTTCTCGCGCCGGATGGGCCATGTCTATCCGCGCGCGATCGAACTCGTGGCGCTCGGCAAGGTCGATGTCGAGGCCGTGGTGAGCCATCGCTTCCCCCTTGCCGAAGGGCCGGCCGCCTTCCGCCGCCACGCGGCGAATGAAGACGGTATGGTCAAGAGCATGATCTATCCGGGCGGCTTGCCCCAGGACCATCGCTGAAGCCCAACGTCGTTGAACCTGCGCCACAGGCCCTGATGTGACCTATATCGGCATCGATCTCGGGACGTCCTCGGTCAAGGCCGTGCTGGTCGATCACCGGCAACATGTGCTCGCCTCAGTGACGCGGGAGCTGGCCGTCGCCCGCCCCTTCCCGCTCTGGTCCGAGCAGGACCCGGCCGACTGGATCGCCGCGACGTTGGAGGTCTTGCGCGGCCTGAAGGAAATGGCCCCGCAGGAGTTCCCCCGCTGCGCCGGCATCGGCCTCTCCGGCCAGATGCATGGCGCGGTTCTGCTGGACGAGCGCGATCAACCGCTGCGCCCCTGCATCCTCTGGAACGACGGCCGCGCCGCCACCGAATGCGCCGAGATCGAAGCCAACGAGCCGGACTCCCGTGCGATCACCGGCAACATCGCCATGCCCGGCTTCACCGCGCCCAAGCTGCTCTGGGTGCGCCGACACGAGCCCGAAATCTTCCGACGCACCCGCAAGGTCCTGCTGCCCAAGGCCTATCTGCGGCTTGTGCTCACCGGCGAGGCTATCGAGGAGATGTCCGATGCCTCCGGCACGCTCTGGCTCGATACCGGCCGCCGCGCCTGGTCGGACCGGATGCTGGCCGCGACCGGGCTCGATCGCAGCCAGATGCCCGCCCTTGCCGAGGGCTCGCGGCCTGCCGGCCGCATGCGCGCGAAAATCAGCCGCGAACTCGGCTTCGACACCCCGCCTGTCTTCGCCGGCGGCGCGGGCGACAATGCCGCAGGAGCGATCGGATTGGGTGCGATCGCGCCGGGATCGAGCTTCCTGTCGCTCGGCACTTCCGGCGTGCTCTGGCGCACGACCGCCGGCTTCGAACCGCGCGCCGGCAGCGCCGTCCATGCCTTCTGCCATGCCCTGCCTGAGCGCTGGCACCAGATGTCGGTTCATCTTTCGGCCGCCGCAAGCCTGAGCTGGTGGGCCTCCGTCTCCGGGCAGTCCGAAGCGGCATTGCTGGGCGAGCTTGGCCCGCGGGTAGAGCGCCCGTCACCGGCGCTTTTCACGCCCTATCTGTCGGGCGAGCGCACGCCACATAACGATCCGCAATTGCGTGGCGCCTTCGCCGGCCTCGGCCACGACACGGATCGCAAGGTCATGACCCAGGCCGTGCTTGAAGGCGTCGCCTTCGCCTTCAGGGACGGCAAGGAAGCGCTTGAATCCGGGACATCGCGCATCGGGGAGGCCATGGCCATCGGCGGCGGGGCGCGTTCCGACCTGTGGCTCTCGATCCTCGCGGATGTGCTGGACCTGCCGCTCAGGCGCTATCGCCAGGCAGAGGCTGGCGCGGCCTTCGGCGCCGCGCGCCTCGCCCGCCTGGCCTACACCGGCGGGTCACCGGACACCGTCTGCACACTGCCGGCGGGCGAAGCCGACATCTTCATGCCGCAGCCTGCCAGGGCAGCGGCCTATGCGCAGCGTTACGCGATCTGGCGGCGCGCTGCAGAGGTCAGCAACACGCTGCGCTGACCGAGGCGACGTTTGACAGATGATCGGGCGAATGCTCTTCATGTGAGCATCCGTTCATATCGACTGTTGCCCGATGCCCTCTCTGCCCCCGCCCTCACCCTTCGACCTCGTCATCCTCGACTGCGACGGCGTGCTCGTCGACAGCGAAACCATAAGCTGCCGGACCCTCGTCGATATTCTCTCGCCTTTCGATGCGAGCTATGATCTGGAAGCGGTCATGCGCCGCTATCTCGGGCGGCCGGCCAGCGCAGTCATCGAGGACTACGAGAGAATGACCGGCCGCCCGGCCTCGGCTGATTTCACACGGGACTGGCGGGCGCAGCTCTTCGCGGCGTTCAGGCGCGACCTCCAGCCGGTCGAAGGCGTCCGCGATGCCGTCGAAGGCCTGAGCAGCGACTATTGCGTGGCTTCGTCCAGCGACGAGGAGCGCATCGAGACTTGCCTGCGCAAGACCGAACTCTGGGACCTGTTCGCCGGCCGGATTTTCAGCACGACGCGCGTGCAGCGCGGCAAGCCGGCGCCCGACCTCTTCCTGCTGGCAGCAAGCGAGCGCGGCGTCGCGCCCGAGCGCTGCCTGGTGATCGAGGACAGCGTCAGCGGCGTGACCGCGGCGAAAGCGGCGGGCATGACGGCCTATGGCCTCGCCGCCGGCAGCCATTTCGCCGTGCTTGACCAGCGCCAGGCCTTGCTGGCAGCCGGAGCCGATCGCCTCTTCGAATCCTGGCGGGAGCTCGCGCTTGCGCCCGCGCCCCACTGAGACGGCGATGGCAGAGAACGACAGCACCCGCCTCGAAGATGCAGCCCGCGCCGGCTGGCTCTACTATATCGCCGGGCGCACGCAGGACGACATTGCGCAGATCCTGAACATCTCGCGCCCGGCGGCGCAACGCCTCGTCTCGCTCTGCCGCAGCGAGGGGCTGATCAGCTTCCGGATGAACCATCCGATCAGCACCTGCATGGACCTCGCGGCCAGATTGCGCGACCGCTTCGAGCTGCTGCATTGCGATGTCGCCCCCTCCGACGGCTCGCCGGAAACGGGCGCAGCAGGCATCGCCGCGCTGGGCGGCGTCCTGATCGAACGCTGGCTGCGCTCGCGCAAGTCGCTGGTCATGGCGCTCGGCACAGGCCGCTCGATGCGCGCCAGCATCGAGCGCGTGCCTTCGATGTCCTGCCCGCTGCACCGGCTGGTTTCGCTGGTCGGCACCATCTCGCCGGACGGCTCGGCCAGCCCGTTCGACACGCTGGTGAAGCTCGCCGAGATCACCAAGGCGCAGCATTTCCCGATGCCGCTGCCGCTTTATGTCTCAAGCCCCGAGGAGCGCGCCCAGCTCGTCGAGATCGAGTCGATCCGCCGCATCCGCGCCATCGCCGGCGAGGCCGATCTCTGGGTCATGGGCATCAGCCAGATCGGCGAGGACGCCGTGCTCTATCGCGATGGCTTCATGAACCGCAGCGAATTGCTCGACATGGTCCGCCACGGCGCTGTCGGCGAAGTCACCGGCTGGGTTTTCGATGCCGAAGGTCGCTTCCTCGATCGCGGCACCAACCTGCGCGTCACCAGCGTACCGCCGGAACCGGGCAGCAGCCGCCTGCGCATCTGCATCGGCCAGGGCCCGGCCAAGGTCTTGCCGCTTCGCGCCGCCCTGACCGGCAGGATCGTCAACGGCCTCGTCACCGACGAGGACACCGCCCGCGCCCTGCTCGCGGACTGATCCTCACATACACGCCCCCATCCACCCGACGCGCGAGCGATCGCGCGCGGCTGTCATGCGCCCGTCACCAACGGTTGACATAACAAGCCAGTATGCGAGCATATGCTTCAACAAAGAGCATATGCTCGCAAAAGACGAATGAGGGAGGCTTTGACATGCGACCTTTCTATGGCGCTTTGGCGGGTGCAGGCGCCCTGCTGCTGACGGGAATCTCCGCCGTGCAGGCGGCAACCGAAATCGAACTCTGGCACGCGATGAGCGGCGCGCTCGGCGAGCGCGTCGACGAGGTCGTGAAGAAGTTCAACGACTCGCAGAAGGACTACGTCGTCAAATCGATCGCCAAGGGCACCTATGACGAGGTCCTGAACGGCACGATCGCGGCCTATCGCGCCAAGCGCCAGCCCGAGATCGTACAGTCGAACGAGCGTTCCTTCCTGACCATGGTCAATTCCGGCGCCATCGTCCCTACCAACGAATTGATGGCCGAGCAGGGCATGCCGCTCGACACCTCGAAATTCATCGCCCCGGTGGTCAGCTACTTCGCCATCAACGGCAAGCTGCAGGCGATGCCGTTCAACTCCTCGACGCCGATCCTGTTCTACAACCGCGACCATTTCAAAGCGGCCGGCTTCGACAAGCCCGCTGCGACCTGGCAGGAACTCGAGCCGCAGCTCGACGCGATCAAGGCCAAGGGCGTCTCGAAATGCGCGATGGTGCTCCCCGGCGACTACGAGTGGAGCTTCCTCGAGAACTACAGCGCCGTGAACGACATCCCTTATGCGACCAAGCGCAACGGCATGGACGGGCTCGACACCAGCTTCGTCTTCAACAAGGGCAAGCTCGTCGGCCAGGTCGAGCGGATGAAGCGCCTCGTCTCGTCGGGCGTGATGCAGCTCGCCGGCCAGGGCATCATCCCGATCCAGCTCTTCACCTCCGGCGAATGCTCGACGATCATCGCCTCCACCGCTTCGCATGCCGCCGTCGTCGCGGCCGCCAAGTTCGACTGGAGCGCGAGGGAAATCCCCTATGAGCAGGGCGTCACGCCGAAGAACAGCGTCATCGGCGGCGCCGCGCTCTGGACCCTTAAAGGCCACACGCCGGAGAAGTACAAGGCGGTCGCCGCCTTCTACGACTTCCTCGCCAAGACCGACACGCAGGTCTGGTGGCACCAGGCGACCGGCTATGTACCGGTCACGACCGCCGCCTATGACGCCGCCAAGGCGCAGGGCTACTACGAGAAGAACCCAACCCGCGAGATCGCCGTGGTTCAGTTGATGCGCGGCACGCCCAGTGACAATTCATTGGGCTTCCGCATCGGCAACAGCAACCAGATCAACGTCGCGATCATGGAAGAGGTCTCGGCCGCCTTCCTCGGCAGGAAGCCGGTGCAGCAGGCGCTCGACGATGCCGTGTCGCGCGGCAACGAGGCGCTGCGCCGCTACGAGCAGCTCAATGCTGGCAAGAAATAAGGCTGCTGGCCTCGCCCAAGCGGCTGGCGGGGGCGGTCCACGCCTCCGCTCGCCGCTGCGGCGCCTTTTCGTGAAGGGCACCAGCGATGGCCAGACCGAGAGCGGGCTGAAGCGGGCGCATTTCAAGGAATGGCGCCTGCCCTTCTGGCTGCTGGCGCCGCAGCTCTTCATCCTGCTCTTGTTCTTCTTCATTCCCTCGATCAGGGCTCTGATCCAGGCCTTCCAGCTCACCGACCCGTTCGGCGCCACGACCCAATGGGTCGGCTTCCAGAATTTCGAACGGCTCTTCCGCAGCAACGTCTACTGGTCCTCGGCGCAGGTCACGCTGATCTTCACGATCGCGCAGAACGTGCTGACCCTGTCGCTCGCGCTGCTGCTCGCCTTCGCCTCGAACCACATCCTGCGCGGCCGCGGCGCCTATCGCACCGTGCTGCTGCTGCCCTATGCCATCGCGCCGGCGATCGCCGGCATCATGCTCGCCTTCCTGTTCAATCCCCGCGTCGGCCCGGTCGCCCATATGCTGCAGGGGATGGGGCTGGACTGGGACCCGAACCGCAATTCCTGGCATGCGCTCGCGCTGGTGGTCATGGCCGCCTCGTGGAAGCACATCTGCTACAACTACATCTTCCTCGTCGCGGCCCTGATGTCGGTGCCCCAGTCGATCCTCGAATCCGCTTATCTGGACGGCGCTGGGCCGATCCAGCGCTTCCTGCGCATCTCGCTGCCGATGATCGCACCGACACTGTTCTTCCTGATCGTGATCAACTTCGTCTACGGGCTGTTCGAGACCTTCGCCATCGTCGACGCCACCACACGCGGCGGCCCGGCCGGTGCTACCTCGATCCTGGTCTACAAGGTCTATCAGGACGGCTTCGTCACGCTCGATCTCGGCTCGTCGGCCGCGCAGTCCGTCGTGCTGATGGCGCTCGCGCTGCTCCTGACCTTCGCGCAGTTCCGCTTCGTGGAGCGCCGCGTGAACTACAGCGTCTAGAACCATGAACGAGCGCACCCCCGTCATCGACGCTCTCTGCCACATGATCCTGCTGGTGGGCGCGGCGCTCGTCTGCCTGCCGATCTATTTCGTCTTCGTCACCGGCTCGCTCTCGCAGCAGGAGATCATGCGTGTACCGATGTCCTGGCTGCCCGGCAGCCAGTTCTTCGCGAACATGCAGACGGTTTTGAGCAACGCCAATTTCGGCCGGCTGCTGCTCAACTCCTTCATCATCGCAACCGGCATCACTGTGGGGAAGCTCGCGGTCTCGGTGATCGCGGCTTTCGCCGTCACCTATTTCCGCTTTCCCTTCCGGATGACGGCCTTCTGGCTGATCTTCATGTCGCTGATGCTGCCGATCGAGGTGCGCATCGTGCCAACCTATGAATCCGCCGCGAATGTCGCGCTGCCGCTGAACATCCTCGGCTCCTGGCTCGGCATCAAGGCGCTGGTCGATCTCGACTGGAACCTGGTCAACACCTATTCCGGCCTGATCCTGCCGCTGATTGCGTCTGCAACCGCGACCTTCCTGTTCCGCCAGTTCTTCCTCACCATCCCCGACGAGCTCTGCGAGGCCGCGCGCATCGACGGCGCGACGCCCTGGCAGTTCTTCCGGCTGATCCTGCTGCCGCTGTCGCGCTCGAACATCGTGGCGCTGGCGATCATCCTCTTCCTGATGGGCTGGAACCAGTATCTCTGGCCGCTGCTGCTCACCACCGAGCCCGCCATGGCCAATGCCGTGATCGGCCTGAAGAAGCTGATGCCGCAGAGCGACTCGCTGCCGACCTGGCATCTCCTGATGAACGCGGCCTTCCTGACGATGCTGCCGCCGACCATCGTCATCCTCATCCTCCAGCGCTGGTTCGTGAAGGGGCTGGTGGATAGCGGCAAATAACCCGCCAACAGGCTAGCAGGGCTTTTCGACATGCGGATCATCGGTCATCGCGGCGCGCGCAACATCTGGGCGGAGAACAGCCTGAGCGGCTTCCGCAATGTCTGCGGCCTGGGCGTCGACGCCGTCGAGCTCGACGTTCATCTCTCCAGCGACGGCGAGATCATGGTGATCCATGACCCGTTGCTCGACCGCACCACCGATCACAAGGGGCCGGTCGCGCATCTCTCGCGGGCGGCGCTCGCCAAGGTGACGCTTGACGACACGCTGGGCGAAACCATCCCGACCCTGCCGGAGGTGCTCGATGTCTTCGGCCCGACCGGGATCGAACTCGAGATCGAGATGAAGATGGATGCCTATGGCAATCCCTATCCCGGCCTGCTCGACAAGGTCATCGCGCTCGTCGAGGCCCGCAAGATGGCCGCGCGCGTGGTGCTGACCTGCTTCGTGCCGGAGGTGATCGAGGAGATCCGGACGAAGGCGCCGCATATGCGCCGGCTCGCCTCGGTCGACCGCCGCTCCTGCGAGGCCTTCGGCGGCGTCGACCGAACCTTGCAGCGCTTCGTCGATCTCGGCTGCATCATCGCCGTCGAGCAGTCGCTGCTGCGGCTATGCGTCGAGCGCGCCGTCGGCATCGTCGGGCGCGACAAGCTCGGCGCCTGGGTGCCCAACACGGTGCGCGAACTCGATTTCTGGCTCGGCCAACCGATCGCACAGATTACCAGCGACCGTCCCGACCTCGCCTTGATGCTGCGTGCTGCTCGGAAAGGCTAAGCCATGGCAGTGTGCCTCTCCCGCGCGACGCTCGGGCAGCTCAGCCCGTCGGTCGGTGTTCCCAGCTATCAGCGGGAAGAGCTAAACCCGGGCATCGTCCATATCGGCGTCGGCAATTTCCACCGCGCGCATCAGGCCGCCTATCTCGACGAATTGTTCGAGCGCGGGCGCGATCATGACTGGGCGATCATCGGCACCGGCGTGCGCGAGAGCGATGCCGAGATGGGCCGCGACCTCGCCGCGCAGGATTTCCTGACGACGGTGGTGACGCAGGAGGCCGAACGATCGCAGGCGCGCGTCACCGGCGCGATGATCGATTTCGTCGCGCCGGGCGACAGCGCCGCGATCCTCGAAAGGCTCGTCGATCCCCGCACCCGGATCGTCTCGCTCACGGTCACCGAGGGCGGCTATTATATCGACCCGGCGACGCAGGCCTTCGATCCCGGCCATCCCGATATCATCGCCGACGCCGCCGACCGCCTTGCCGCCCCGAAGACCGCCTTCGGCCTGATAGCCGCTGGTCTCCTCAGACGGCGTGCGGCCGGCTTGCCGCCCTTCACCGTGATGTCCTGCGACAACCTGCCGGGCAACGGCCATGTCACGGCCGACGCCGTGGTCGGGTTGGTCGACCTGATCGACAGCAACGATGCGCGCTGGCTTCGCGAGAGCGTCGCCTTCCCCAATGGCATGGTCGATCGCATCACGCCGGCGACCTCGGAGCGCGAGCGCCAGTCACTGCACGACGACTTCGGCATCGCGGACAGCCGCCCGGTCTTCTGCGAGGATTTCCGGCAATGGGTGCTGGAGGATCATTTCCCGGCCGGCCGGCCGCGTCTCGAAGAGGTCGGCGTGCAGTTCGTCGCCGATGTCGCGCCGTTCGAGCTGATGAAGATCCGCATCCTCAATGGTGGCCATGCGGCGATCGCCTACCCCGCCGGCCTGCTCGACATCCATTTCGTCCATGAGGCGATGGAGGACGCCCAGATCGCCCGCTTCCTCTCGGCCCTGCTCGACGACGAGGTCATTCCGGTCGTCCCGCCGGTGCCGGATACCGATCTCGCCGCCTACAAGCGCACGATCGAGCGGCGCTTCGCCAATCCGAAGATCGGCGACACCATCCGCCGGCTCTGCCTCGACGGGTCCAACCGCCAGCCGAAATTCATCCTGCCGACGCTGCGCGATGCCTTGCAGGCCGGCCGGCCCATCGACGGACTCGCGCTCGTGAGCGCGCTCTGGTGCCGCTACTGCTACGGCGAAACGGAGAGCGGGCGACCGATCGCGCCGAACGATCCGAATTGGTCGCGGCTCAGCGCAGAGGCGCGGCGAGCCCGCCTTACGCCGGATGCATGGCTCCAGATGCGCGACATCTATGGAGACCTGCCGGATGATCGGCGCTTCCGGGAAGCGTTCTCTCAAGCGCTGCAGAGGATCTGGCGATCCGGGACCCGCGCCAGCATCGACGCGTTTCTCGGATCACGCAGCGCTTCCTAGCTGGGCCGCCAGCGTCTCCGCGCGCAAGCGGGCGACTATAGCGCCCAGATCGGGTCACCTTCGGGACCAACAAGCTGCAAGACGCGCGGGCTGTCGCAGCGCCGCCGAAAAGGTCGTTGAGCCGCGCCTGTCAGAGGAGCGCTCCGGAGAACGAAGGGCGTTCAAATCTCCAACGCACCCGGCGGCCCGTTTCTAACGGGCGCCTCGGAAATCATGCTAAGTGCTTGGGAAATATGGCGCGGGCGACGGGGCTCGAACCCGCGACCTCCGGCGTGACAGGCCGGCACTCTAACCAACTGAGCTACGCCCGCGCTGGGCGGCTGAGGCATTCGCCGTCAGCGACGTGGTGAGTATTGCCCTCGGCCCGAAGTGTCAAGCGAGTGTCGCCGGCAAAATCACATCTGGGGAAAAATATCCTCGGACACGCTCAACGCTCGGCCGCGCCCTCTCCGCTTTCGGGCGATGCAAGGCAGGGATCGAGCAGGACGTGACGCTTGTCCTGGCGATTATATCCGCCTCGCAGCACCGCCCTGTCGCCCAATTTCAGGTCCCCGGCACCATAGGTCACGCACAGAACCCGCACACCCGGCTCGGCACAAACGGCGATATACCAGAGCGCACCATCCGTCCGGAGCAGACTGACCGCTCCCGCGATCGCCATGTCGACGCGCGAATCGGCGGGCGTCGAATCGGGAAGCTGCGCTGCAATGGATTCGCAGCTCGCCGGCTTGCCCGACTGCTCAGGCTGGGAGAAGGCGGGGCGGTCGACGAAGAAGGAATCAGGCAGCAGCGTCTGCGCGGGCGCTTGCCCCGCCACAAGGGCAAGGCTCACGCAAGCGACAACGCCTGCGTAGCTCAGGACAGGACGAGAGCGGATCAAGCAGCACGTCATCATGGTGCCGGCAGGGTGACGATGAAGATGGCGGAATTCGGCCGCGGGCGAGCCATCTTGGGCGACCAGGCCAACAACCCTTGCGATGCGGCTGCCGAGGCCTTAAACGCGACCGCGAGGGCGGTTAGCTCAGTTGGTAGAGCGTCTCCTTTACACGGAGAGGGTCGGCGGTTCGAGCCCGTCACCGCCCACCATGATCCAGCCACATCGATGACGCCGGTTATTCGGAGCGCTCCACGCGCCGTCTGGCCGCGGCATCGAGCCGGGCAATCCGGCGGATCGCGTCCTCGACACCGCTCGCATTGACCAGCTTGAGCGGATCCAGCGGATAGGCTGCCTGCGCCATCGCCTGTCGCACCAGCGCGGGAAGGCTGTCGAAGGCGGCCCAGCGATCCGGCCTTGGCCTGTGCTTCCGAGAGCGTCGCAGCTTCATGAGCTTCCGATCGGGTCCATTGCCGAGAAGCCATCGAGATGGGTACCGGCGAACGCCGCGGCAATGACCGGGGTGCCCCCAAACGAAAACCGCCGGCGCTTGTGCGCCGGCGGCTCGTTCTTCCAAGATCGGAGGTCAGTGGGCGACGACGCCCGCTGCATCCTCGTCGCCGCCCTTGGGCAGCGGGGCCTTGAGATCCTCTTCCCAGACGATCGGAACCGGCTGGCGGGTCAGCGCGTGCTGGAGCACCTGCTCCATGCGCGCCACCGGGACGATCTCCAGCCCGTCACGGACGGACTTCGGCAGGTCGATCAGGTCCTTGGCGTTCTCCTCGGGGATCAGCACCTTCTTGATGCCGCCGCGCAGAGCCGCCAGGAGCTTCTCCTTCAGACCGCCGATCGGCAGCACCCTGCCTCGCAGCGTGACCTCGCCGGTCATGGCGACGTCGCGATTGGTCGGGATGCCGGTCAGGATCGAGACGATGGTGGTCGCCATCGCGATACCGGCCGACGGGCCGTCCTTCGGGGTCGCCCCTTCGGGAACGTGGACGTGGATGTCACGCCGGTCGAAGAGCGGCGGCTCGATGCCGAAATCGACGGCTCGCGAGCGGACATAGGATGCCGCCGCCGAGATCGATTCCTTCATCACGTCGCGCAGGTTGCCGGTGACGGTCATGCGGCCCTTGCCGGGCACCATGACGCCCTCGATCGTCAGCAATTCGCCGCCGACCTCGGTCCAGGCCAGACCGGTGACGACACCGACCTGATCCTCCGTCTCCGCCATGCCGTAGCGATAGCGCGGCGGGCCGAGATATTCTTCCAGCAGTGGCTCGTTGACCACGACCTTGGCCTTCTTGCCGAGCACGATGTCCTTCACGCCCTTGCGGACCGTGTTGGAAATCTCGCGCTCGAGGCTGCGGACGCCGGCTTCACGCGTATAGCGCCGGACCAGGGTCTGCAGAGCCTCGTCGGTGATCGACCATTCCTTACCATTGAGCCCGTGCTTCTTGATCGCGTTCGGGATCAGGTGCTTGCGCGAGATCTCGGTCTTCTCTTCCTCGGTGTAGCCGGCGATGCGGATCACCTCCATGCGGTCCAGCAGGGCCGGCGGGATGTTCAGCGTGTTCGCCGTCGTCACGAACATCACGTTCGACAGGTCGTAATCGACCTCGAGGTAATGGTCGTTGAAGGTCGAGTTCTGCTCGGGGTCGAGCACCTCCAGCAGGGCCGCCGAGGGATCGCCGCGGAAGTCCTGGCCCATCTTGTCGATCTCGTCGAGCAGGATGAGCGGGTTCGAGGTCTTGGCCTTCTTCATCGACTGGATGATCTTGCCGGGCATCGAGCCGATATAGGTGCGGCGGTGACCGCGGATCTCGGCCTCGTCACGCACGCCGCCGAGCGACATGCGCACGAACTCGCGGCCGGTCGCCTTGGCGATCGACTTGCCGAGCGAGGTCTTGCCGACGCCCGGAGGGCCGACGAGGCACAGGATCGGACCAGCGAGCTTATTGGCGCGCTGCTGCACGGCGAGATATTCGACGATGCGGTCCTTGACCTTGTCCAGGCCGAAGTGATCGTCGTCGAGCACGAGCTGGGCGGCGTTGAGGTCCTTCTTGATCTTGGACTTCTTGCCCCACGGAATGCCGAGCATCCAGTCGAGATAGTTGCGCACCACGGTCGCTTCCGCGGACATCGGCGACATCTGGCGCAGCTTCTTCAGTTCGGCCGTCGCCTTGTCGCGGGCTTCCTTGGTGAGCTTGGTCTGGGCGATGCGCTCTTCCAGCTCGGCCAGCTCGTCACGGCCTTCCTCGCCGTCGCCAAGCTCCTTCTGGATCGCCTTCATCTGCTCGTTGAGATAGTACTCGCGCTGGGTCTTCTCCATCTGGCGCTTGACGCGCGAACGGATGCGCTTCTCGACCTGGAGCACGGACATCTCGCTCTCCATGAGCGACAGGACCTTCTCAAGGCGATGAGCGACGTTGGTGATCTCCAGAACGCCCTGGCGGTCGGCGATCTTGACCGCCAGATGCGAGGCGACGGTGTCGGCGAGCTTGGTCGGCTCGTCGATCTGCGTGACCGCGGCGACGATCTCGCCCGAGATCTTCTTGTTGAGCTTCACATAGCTCTCGAACTCGGAGACGACCGAACGGGCGAGCGCCTCGACCTCGACCTTCTTGCCCTCTTCCTCGGCCAGGCCGGTGGCCTCGGCCTCGTAGAACGACTCGCTCGCCGAATAGGACGAGGCCTTGGCGCGGCCGACGCCCTCGACCAGCACCTTCACGGTGGAGTCGGGCAGCTTCAGGAGCTGCAGCACGCGGGCGAGCGTGCCGATCTCGTAGATCTCGTTGGGCTGCGGGTCATCGTCGCCGGCGTTCTTCTGGGTCGCCAGCAGGATGAGCCCGTCCGTCTTCACCACTTCCTCAAGCGCGCGGATGGACTTCTCGCGGCCGACGAAGAGCGGGACGATCATATGGGGGAAAACGACGATGTCGCGCAAAGGCAGAACCGGGTAGGTGCCAGTCTCGCCTGTGACGAAAGGAGCGCGGGGCGTCGAGCCAGTCATGGCAGTTCCTTTGCAGTTGCGCCCGGCGGACCCCCAAGATGGGCGGAGCGATCGGACGTGTGCGGCCAAAGCGACCATTCGCCTCTCCGCCCTCGCGCACCGCACCCTCATCAGGCATGCGACTCTCGCAAGTGCACCTAAAGTGGAGACTTCCTCGCCGGCTTTCAAGCGAGGTATCCGGCTCATGCACCGCTGTCCTGCAGACGAAGGACGGATACCGCGAGGTCAGGCGGTTCAATCTCGCGCAGGGCTGTCGCGATGCGAAACCGCTGCCAGCCCATATCCATCGCAAACGCAAAACGCGCGCCAAGGGGCGCGCGTCCTGTTGTCGCAATGCGGGAGAGATCAGGAGGCCGAGGCCGTCTTGGTCTCGTCCTCGCGCTCCGCATAGATGAAGAGCGGACGGGCCTTGTTCTCCACAGCCTCGGGGCCGATCACGACCTGCTCGACGCCTTCGAGGCCGGGCAGCTCGTACATCGTCTCCAGCAGGATGCCCTCCATGATCGAACGCAGGCCACGCGCGCCGGTCTTCCGCTCGATCGCCTTGCGGGCGATCAGGCTGACCGCCTCGTCGGTGAAGGTGAGCTGGGTGTCCTCCATTTCGAACAGGCGCTGATACTGCTTGACCAGCGCGTTCTTCGGCTCGGTCAGGATGGTCTTCAGCGCCGGCTCGTCGAGATCCTCCAGCGTCGCCAGGACTGGCAGGCGGCCGACGAATTCGGGGATCAGGCCGAACTTCAGGAGATCCTCGGGCTCGACCTGACGGAAGATCTGGCCGATGCGGCGATCGTCCGGGGCCTCGACCTTGGCGCCGAAGCCGATCGAGGTGCCCTTGCCGCGGCTCGAGATGATCTTGTCGAGACCGGCGAAGGCGCCGCCGCAGATGAAGAGGATGTTGGTGGTGTCGACCTGCAGGAACTCCTGCTGCGGATGCTTGCGCCCGCCCTGCGGCGGCACGGATGCGACGGTGCCTTCCATGATCTTCAGCAGCGCCTGCTGGACGCCCTCGCCCGAGACGTCGCGGGTGATCGAGGGGTTGTCCGACTTGCGGCTGATCTTGTCGATCTCGTCGATATAGACGATGCCGCGCTGCGCCCGCTCGACGTTGTAGTCGGAGGCCTGGAGCAGCTTGAGGATGATGTTCTCGACGTCCTCGCCGACATAGCCGGCCTCGGTCAGCGTCGTCGCGTCGGCCATGGTGAAGGGCACGTCGAGGATGCGGGCGAGCGTCTGCGCGAGCAGCGTCTTGCCCGAGCCGGTCGGCCCGATCAGCAGGATGTTCGACTTCGCAAGCTCGACGTCGTTCTGCTTCGTCGCGTGCGAAAGGCGCTTGTAGTGGTTATGCACCGCCACCGAGAGCACCTTCTTGGCGTGCTCCTGGCCGATGACATAGTCGTCGAGGACCTTGCGGATCTCCTTGGGGGTCGGCACGCCGTCCTTCGACTTCACCAGCGCGGATTTCGATTCCTCGCGGATGATGTCCATGCAGAGCTCGACGCATTCATCGCAGATGAACACGGTCGGGCCCGCGATGAGCTTGCGCACCTCATGTTGGCTCTTGCCGCAGAAAGAGCAGTAAAGCGTGCTCTTCGAGTCGCCGCCGGGCTTGTTAGCCATCCGTCCATCTCCAGTTCGGGAGCCGGGAGCCGCATCGCCCGTGGCGGGTGCGGCCGTCGTCTCTCCGTCATATCTAAGCGCTCAGATCACGATGATTAGGTTAACGGCCCGTTCCGGTACATTCGGATACGCAGGGCCGGCCTAAGCCGGATCAGAATGGAGCGCCTGTCCGCTCACCCCCGACCCCATGCAAACACGGGGCCGTCCTTCGTTCAATATGGGGGCTCCGATGAGCAGGGCCAACCCACAGGATCGCGAGCGCCCGATCAGGCCTCGGCCTCCGGCCGACGCTCCATGACCTTGTCGATCAGGCCGAACTCCTTGGCCTGTTCGGCGGTCATGAAATTGTCGCGCTCGAGGGCGGCCACGATCTCCTCGTAGGGGCGCCCGGTGTGCTTCACGTAGATCTCGTTCAGCCGCTTCTTCAGGCTCTCGACCTCCTTGGCATGGATCAGGATGTCGGTGACCTGGCCCTGATAGCCGCCCGAAGGCTGGTGAACCATGATGCGGGCATTCGGCAAGGCGAAGCGCATGTCCTTGGCGCCGGCCGTCAGCAGCAGCGAGCCCATCGAGGCGGCCTGGCCGATGCAGACCGTCGTCACCGGGCAGCGGATGAGCTGCATGGTGTCGTAGATCGAGAGGCCGGAGGTGACCACGCCGCCGGGGGAGTTGATGTAGAAGGAGATTTCCTTCTTGGGGTTCTCGGCTTCGAGGAACAGGAGCTGCGCCACGATCAGCGAGGCGGAGTAATCCTCGACCGGGCCGGTCAGGAAGATGATGCGCTCGCGCAGCAGGCGCGAATAGATGTCGAAGGCGCGCTCGCCGCGGCTCGACTGCTCGACCACCATCGGGACGAGATTGTTGTAGGTCTCGAGCGGATCGCGAAGCATGGATCTGTCCTTGAGATGGAGCGCTGGGAAACCCAGCGAGATGTCGAATCGGCAGCGTTTAGGAAGCCACCCACATAAGCACGGCAATCGCGGCTGAAAAGGGAAGCGCCGCCGGTCGCGAAGGCCAGCGGCGCAAATGCTGTCGTTAAGGTTGCCGCTAGGCCAGATCGCGATGCGTCCTGTCGGACGCAAAGTAGCGATCCGGCTCTTTGGCCAGCATCGGATTGTTCCGAAAAGTGGCACCCACTTTTCGGTCCGATGCTCAGGCAGAGGCGTCGTCGGCCTTGGCTTCGGCCTTCTTCGTCTTCTTGGCGGCGGCCTTCTTCGGCTTGGCCTCGGTGGCTTCCTCGGCGTCGTCGTCGGCGTAAAGCGCCTCGCGCGAAACCGTCTGGTCCTCGACCTTCACCTGGCCGAGCAGATGGTCGACGACCTTCTCCTCGAAGATCGGGGCGCGGATCTCGGCCAGAGCCTGCGGGTTCTTGCGATAGAAGTCCCAGACTTCCTTCTCCTGGCCCGGGAACTGGCGCGCGCGCTCGATCAGGGCCTGGGTGACCTCGTCATCCGAGATCTGGACCTTGGCCTGCTCGCCGATCTCGGCCAGCACGAGGCCCAGGCGCACGCGGCGCTCGGCGATCTTGCGATAGTCGGCGCGGGCGGCGTCCTCGGTGGTGTCCTCGTCGGCGAAGGTCTTGTTGGCCTGCTTCATGTCGGCTTCGACCTGGCTCCACACGCTGGCGAACTCCTGCTCGACCAGGGTCGGCGGCAGTTCGAAGGTGTACTTGCCGTCCAGCGCGTCGAGCAGGCCCTTCTTGAGCTTGCGCCGCGACTGCGCGACGAAGTCACGGCCGATCTGCTCGGTCACGGCTTCCTTGAGCTTGTCGAGCGATTCCATGCCGAAGCCCTTGGCGAGCTCGTCGTCGATCTTGATCGCCTCGGGAGCCTGGACGTCGGTCACGGTGACCTCGAACTCGGCCGGCTTGCCGGCGAGGTTCTCGGCCGCGTAGTTCTCGGGGAAGGTCACCTTGACGGTGCGGGTCTCGCCATTCTTGGCGCCCTCGAGCTGCTCCTCGAAGCCGGGGATGAACTGGCCGGCGCCGAGATCGAGCGGGATGCCCTCGCCCGTGCCGCCGTCGAACTTCTCGCCGTCAAGCGTGCCGACGAAGGAGATGATCAGGCGGTCGCCCTTCTCGGCCTTGGCCTTCTCGCCCTTCGAGGTGTAGCTGCGGTTGCCGGAGGCCATGCGCAGCAGCGCGGCGTCGACATCGGCGTCCGGAACCTCGGCGACCGGCTTCACCAGCGAAACGTCCGAGAGGTCGGCGAGCTCGATCTTGGGGAGAACCTCGAGCGCGACGGTGAAGGCGAGATCGCCCTTGGCCTCCATAGCGGCCTCGATCTCTTCCTTGTTCTCAGGGAAGCGGATCTGCGGCTCGAAGGCGAGCTTCAGGTTGTTGTCGGCGACGATCTTCTGGTTCGCCTCGTTGACGGCGTTCTGCAGCACGTCGGACATGACCGAGCGGCCATAGAGGCGGCGCAGATGCGCGACCGGCACCTTGCCCGGGCGGAAGCCATTGATCTTGGCCTTGCCCTGGAGGTCCTGCAGGCTGCCATCGAGCCTGGACTTCAGGTCGGCGGCGTTCAGCACCACCTGGAATTCGCGCTTGAGGCCCTGGGACAGGGTTTCGGTCACGTTCATTTTTGTACCGCCAACAGCTCGTTTACGTCTCAATATCCAAAGCGCGACGCCGGTTCCGACCGCCGCCGCGCTCGCGAAAAATCTTTCACACCGATCACCGTTTCCGCGCCCTGAAGGGCGCGCGGCGATCTATGCCAGTGGTGCGGGCGGAGGGACTCGAACCCCCACGACTTTCGCCGCTGGTACCTAAAACCAGTGCGTCTACCAATTCCGCCACGCCCGCCGGCCGATAGCGCTTACGCGCGAGCAAACGCAGCGCGGCCATCGTCAAGCCGCAGGCCTATACGCATTTCGGCCGGGCCATGCAGCAAAAAAATGACGGTTCTGCAAAACAGGCGGCGCGCAGCGCTTTTCGAGGCCGGGTCTGGACCGGCTCTCGCCAGAACCGGCCGGCCGGATTATGCGATAGGCCATGACGAAGCCCCGCGCCGCCCGCCCCTCGCTCACACGCCGCCATATGCTGGCGGGGCTCGGCGGCACCTGCCTGCTCGCGCCCGAGGTCGGTTTCGCGCAAGCTCCCGGCCCGGCTGCCAAGCCCGTCGCGGAACCGCAGCGGCAGACGCTCGTCGCAGCCCCCACGAAAGTCCGACTGCGCCCGTCGTCGCCGGTCGATACGGAAATCTGGGCCTTCGATGGCACCGCGAACGGCTCTGCCTTGCGAATCAAACAGGGCGAGACCTTGGCCCTGAAGCTCGAGAACAAGACGACGGCACCGCTCGACCTGCACTGGTATGGCCTGCGCGGCGAGGCCGAGCGCGACGGCGCCGCCAGCTTCACGCGCCCGCCGATCGCGCCCGGAGAAACCGGCGAATTCCGGATCACGCCGCCGGATTCGGGCACCCTGCTCTACCGCCCGCTCCGGGCCGGCAGTTCGTCCGAACCTGCCGGCCGGGGCCTGAGCGGGCTCGTCATCGTGGAGGAGAAGGAACCGCTGCCTGTCGATCTCGATCTGCCCGTCCTCGTCACGGACTGGCTGATCGGCGACGATCAGGCGCTCCAGCCCTTCGTGCTGCAGGGCAACGCCGGGGCCTCGGCAGGACGGCTCGGGAGCTGGCTCACCGTGAACGGGCGCTCACCGCCGCAGCCGATCTCGGCGCGGCCGGGCGCGCGCATTCGTCTCAGGCTCGCCAATGCCTGCAATGCCCGGATCATGCGACTTCGCTTCGATGGCGGAAAGGCGACCGTGATCGCCGTGGATAGCCAGCCAACCGAGAGTTTTGCACCCGTGCGTTCGCAACTGCCCTTCGCGCCGGGCGCGCGCTACGACGTCATCCTCGACCTGCCGATCGAGGTCGGTGCCGCCGTTAATATCAGCGCCCTGATCGGCGGCGGGCTGCCTTTGGTCAGGATCGTGACGGCCGGACAGCCGCAAGTGCCGCCGGCAGCGGCGCCTGCGCTGAAGCTCAACCCGGCCCTGCCGCTCGGCGTGCGCATGCAGGACGCGCTTCGCCCCGAACTCGTCATCGAGGGCGGCGCGAAGCTGACCGAGGACCAGAAGCTCGATTTCAGCGGGCTCGATCTCGCCCGCCCCTGGCGGGTCAATGGCGGCACCGGCTCGTTCGACGGCAAGCCGCTATTCAGCGTCAAGCGCGGCACGCCGATCGTGATGGCGATCGACAACCGCACCGCCTTCGTCCAGCCGTTCCATGTCCATGGCCACAGCTTCCGGCTGCTGCACCCGCTGGACGACGGCTGGGAGAACTATTTTCTCGACACCGTGCAGATCCCCGAGCGCAAGAAGCTGCACATCGCCTTCATCGCCGAGAATCCCGGCCGCTGGCTGATCTCGTCGACGGTGCTGGAGCGCTTCGATCTCGGACTGTGGAGCTGGTTCGAGGTGACGTGAGGCGGCTCGTCAGAGGCCGAGCCGATCCACCACGTCCTGCACGATCGCGTCCTTGCTGTCCTCGACCGAGACGACCAGCGGCTTCTCGTCGTCGCCCGGCTCCTCAAGCGCGGCGAACTGACTATCGAGCAGGGCCGGCGGCATGAAATGGTGCTGGCGGGCGGCCATGCGCCGGCCGATCAATTCGCGCGAGCCCTTGAGATAGACCAGCGTCACGTCGGGCCGGTCGCCGACGATCACCTGCCGGTAGGCGCGCTTCAGCGCCGAGCAGGTGACGATGCCGTGCTCGCCCTTCGCGCGGAGATCGTCGATCCAGGCGGCGATGGCCGCGAGCCAGGGCTTGCGGTCCTCGTCGGTGAGCGGCGTGCCGCCGGCCATCTTGGCGACGTTCTCGGGCGGGTGGAAGGAATCGGCGTCGCGGAAGGGCCAGCCAAGACGCTCCGCCAGACGCTCGCCGAGCGAGGTCTTGCCCGAGCTCGCCACGCCCATGACGACGATGACGGCCGGGCGGCCGCCGCTTGCTGCCTCTGCCACCGTCTCAGCCCTGCTTCTTGGGTTCGACATGGCCGCCGAAGCCGGCGCGCATCGCCGAGAGGATCTTCTCGCCGAAGGTGTGGTCGACGCGGGAGCGGAAGCGCGCGAACAGGGCCGAGGTCAGCACCTCGGCCGGGGTCGCAGTCTCGACAGCGGCATCGACCGTCCAGCGACCCTCGCCGGAATCCGAGACGTTGCCGGTATAGGAGGAGAGCTCCTCGTCGGCGGCCAGCGCCTCGGCGGTGAGATCAAGCAGCCACGAGGTGACGACCGAGCCGCGGCGCCAGACCTCGGCGATCTCGGCGGTATCGAAATCGAAGCCGTATTCAGCCGGCAGGCCTTCCTTGGCCGAGGCGTTGCGCAGGAGGTCGAAACCCTCCGCGAAGGCCTGCATCATGCCGTATTCGATGCCGTTATGGACCATCTTGACGAAATGGCCTGCGCCGGTCGGGCCGCAATGGAGATAGCCCTGCTCGCTCGTCGGGTTGCGACCCTCGCGATGCCTGGTCGGCTCGATCTCGCCCTTGCCGGGCGCCAGCGTCGCGAAGATCGGCTCCAGCCGGTCGAAGGCTTCCTTGTCGCCGCCGATCATCAGGCAATAGCCGCGATCGAGCCCGTGGACACCACCGGAGGTGCCGATGTCCATGTAATGGATGCCCTTCGCGCCAAGCTCCTTGCCGCGGCGGACATCGTCCTTCCAGAAGGCGTTGCCGCCATCGATCAGCGTGTCGCCCTCGCCGACCAGGCCGGCGAGTTCGGCCAGCGTCGCCTCAGTGATCTTGCCGGCCGGCAGCATCACCCAGATGGCGCGCGGCGCCTTGAGCTTGGCGACCATGTCCTTGAGATCGCTGGCGAGCGTCGCGCCATCGGCGGCGAGCGCCTGGCCCGGCTTCGGATCGCGATCATAGACCACGCATTCATGGCCGGCGCGCATCAGCCGGCGCACGATATTGCCACCCATCCGGCCGAGGCCGATCATTCCAAGCTGCATGTCAGATACTCCGCAAAGCCGGCTTTCGCTGCTTCAAGCATGGAGGCGGCGGGCGGGGCAAGCCAAAGCGATGCCGGTCTCAGGCCCGGATTTGCCGTTGCAGAGCCCGCCACCGACCCGGCGTGACGCCATAGGCGCGGCGGAACTGGCGGGTGAAGTGGCTCTGGTCGGCGAAGCCACAGGCGAAGGCTGCGTCGGCCAGGGGCGTTCCTAGCGCCAGCATCCGGCGGGCGCGATCGAGGCGGCGCATGACGAGGTAATTGTAGGGGCTCGTACCGAAGGCCGCGCGGAACTGACGCGCGAGAGCGAAGCGATCGAGCCCGGTCATGGCCTCCAGCCGGCTCGAATCGACGGTTTCGGTAGCGTGGGCATCGAGATAGTCGCGCGCCTGTTCCAAAGCGGAGGCGTCGAACTGGGATGAACGGACGTGCCCGGCAGAGCGATCGACCGCGAGCAAGGCCTGGGCCAGCCCCTCGACCAGATCGTCCGCCGCCAGCGGGTCTAATGGCTGGTCGAGATCGCGCAGCGCATGAGCTATCGCCGCGACAAGGCGCGGTTCCTGCGAAACGGCTGTGGATATGAAGGGCAAAGCGCGGCCGCCCTCGCCCATCGCCTGCCGGATCAGGCGCGGCTCGACATAGAGCATGCGGTAGCGGAAGCCGCTCTCGATCCCGGAGCGGCCGTTATGGACCTCGTCGGGATGCAGGACGATGGCGTAGCCACCGAGGCTGTCGCGCCTTGCGCCACGATAATCGAAGGACTGCACACCCGAGAGCGTCAGCCCGAAGGCATAGGTGTCGTGGCGGTGCGGGTCATAGGCATAGCCCCGGAAGAACGCCTCCATGCGTTCGATACCGGGCGCGCCGGTGCCGAGCCGGACCCAGTCCCGCTCAGGCCCGCACGATCGTTCAAGACGGGCCTTCCCGGCCTCGGCTAGCGATGCATCCATGCGTTACGATACCAAGATCGCCATCGTGGTTCGCGATGATCTCGCAACCTGGCAAAAACTCAACGTCGCCAGCTTCCTCGCCGGCGGGCTCGTCGGAACCGCCCCCGAACTCGCGGGCGAGCCCTATCAGGATGCGTCCAGCCGCTTCTACGGGCCGCTGATCCGCCAGCCCGTCCTGATCTTCGCAGCTAGCGCCACGGAGCTCACGACAATGCTACAGCGGGCGCAGCAGCGCGGCGTCAGGCCGCATCTCTATACCAGGGAACTGTTCGCAACCGGCAACGATATCGACAACCGCGCCGCCGTTGCGGCGGTGGCAACGGATGCGCTCGATCTCGTGGGTCTCGGGGTCCATGCCGAGCGCAAGGAGATCGACAAGATCACCAAGGGATTGAAGCTGCACGGATAGCACCTTGCGAATCCTGCCTTTCCGGCAGACTTCATTGCCTCATTCCAGAGCAGGGCAAGGATCGCCTCCCGCATTCATGGGCTGGAACGCGACTTTGGTCGTGCTCGTCCAGCGCATTTTTTGGCATTTGCGAGTCCCGCAGAATCGCCTTAGCCTCCTTCTTGTCGGCAACAACTGAAAGGAGGTGATCCAGTGTCTCATTGTCATCAACCGCTGGTGCAAGGCGGGCGGACCTGGACCTCTTCTTGCTGGGGTTTCTATTCCGCGTGAGTTTTCGCACCTTAAGATCCGGTTCGCCGGATCGCGGTTCGGCAATGGAAGGGCTGCCCGCAAGGGCGGCCCTTCTTGCTTCTGAGCGGCTAACGCTGGCGCATGGCCGCGAGCCGTGGCAGACAGGCGGCGTGTCACGCTTTTCCTTGCCCAATGCCCCGAGTGCCGGCCGTGTCCGTTCCTGATCCGAGCCGCGAGGCCATTCTCGACTTCATCGAGGAGGAGCGCGCTGCCGGCCGCGAGGTCGGCCGCCGCGAGATCGCCAAGGCCTTCGGCCTCGATGGCGGCGGCAAGATCTGGCTGAAGCGCCTGCTCAAGGAGATGGCGGAGGAAGGCGAGATCGGCGGCGACGGCAAGGAGCGCCCGGTCCATCCGCGCGGCGCGCTGCCGCCCGTGCTGCTCTCCGAGATCAAGCGCCGCGACCGCGAGGGCGACCTCGTCGCCCAGCCGCTGGAATGGGACGCGGTCGAGAACGGCGACCCGCCGCAGATCCTGATCGAGCGCCCCCGCGAAGGCCGGCGCAAGGACAAGTCGGCAGCGCCGGTGCCCGGCGTCGGCGATCATGTCATCCTCAAGCTGACGCGGCTGCGTGGCGTCGAGGGCTTTGGATATTCCGGCCGTGTGCTCAAGGTGATGGGCAAGGCCAAGGCCGCCGTGCTCGGCATCTTCCGCGCCCTGCCCGACGGCTCCGGCCGGCTGGTGCCGATCGACAAGAAGGCGCAGGGGCGCGAGGCGATCATCCCCAAGGGCCGCACGGGAGAAGCGCAGGACGGCGATCTCGTCTCGGTCGCGATGCGCCGCGAGAGCCGCTTCGGCCCACCGGAAGCGCACGTGCGCGAGCGGCTGGGCTCGATCAAATCGGAGCGCGCCGTCAGCCTGATCGCGATCCATGCCCATGGCATTCCGCACGAGTTTCCGCCGGCCGCGCTTCAGGAAGCCGCGAACGCACCGCTCGCCTCGCTGAAGGGCCGCGAGGACTGGCGTGACCTGCCGCTCGTCACGATCGACCCGGCCGATGCCAAGGACCATGACGACGCGGTCCATGCCGTGCTGGATGACAACCCGGACAATCCCGGCGGCTTCGTCGTCACCGTCGCCATTGCCGATGTAGCAGCCTATGTGACGCCGCATTCGGCGCTCGACCGCGAGGCGCTGGAACGCGGCAACTCGGTCTATTTCCCCGACCGCGTCGTGCCGATGCTGCCGGAGCGGATCTCGAACGATCTCTGTTCGCTGCGGGAGCATGAGGACCGGCCGGCGCTCGCCGTCAGGCTCGCGCTCAAGGCGGACGGCTCGAAGAAAAGCCATTCCTTCCACCGCGTGCTGATGCGCTCGGCGGCGAAGCTCTCCTACCAGCAGGCCCAGGCTGCCATCGACGGGCAGACCGACGAGAAGACCGCGCCGATCCGCGACAGCGTGCTGATGCCGCTCTGGGCGGCCTATGGCATCGCGGCCCGCGCCCGCGACCAGCGCCAGCCGCTCGAGCTCGACCTGCCCGAGCGCAAGCTGATCCTGAAGCCCGACGGCTCGGTCGATCGCGTCATCGTGCCGGACAGGCTCGCGGCGCATCGCCTGATCGAAGAATTCATGATCCTCGCCAATGTCGCGGCGGCCGAGACGCTGGAAAAGGCCGGCAGCCAGTTGATCTATCGCTGCCATGACGAGCCCTCGCTGGAAAAGATGCGGGCGCTCGGCGAGGTGCTGGCCTCGATCGGCATCAAGCTGCCGCAGGACGGGGCGCTGAGGCCCGTGCTGTTCAACCGCATCCTCGGCATGATCAAGGGCTCGGAGAACGAGACGCTGATCAACGAGGTGGTGCTGCGCACGCAGGCCCAGGCCGAGTATGTCGCCGAGAATTACGGGCATTTCGGCCTCAACCTGCGCCGCTACGCGCATTTCACCTCGCCGATCCGGCGCTATGCCGACCTGATCGTGCATCGCGCGCTGATCACGGCGCTGAAGCTCGGCGACGATGGCCTACCGAAAAGCACCACGCTCGCAGAGCTGCGCGAGGCCGCGACCCGCATCTCGGCGGCGGAGCGGCGCGCCATGGCGGCCGAGCGCGAGACCACCGACCGCCTGATCGCTCATTTCCTCGCCGACCAGATCGGTGCGAGCTTCGACGGGCGCATCGGCGGCGTGCATAAGGCCGGGCTGTTCGTAAAGCTCGACGGCACCGGCGCCGACGGCTTCATCCCGGCCTCGACGCTGGGCGGCGACTACTATCGCTATGACGAGGCGGCCCACGCCCTGATCGGCGAGCGCACCGGCGAAAGCTGGCGCCTCGGCGACCGGGTCCATGTCAAGCTGATCGAGGCCGCGCCCGTCGCAGGCGCGCTGCGCTTCGAACTGCTCTCGGAGGGACGTGTCGTGGCGACGGGGCGCGCCGGCAAGCGGCGCGGCGGCGCAGTACCTTTCGGTACGAGCCGGCCGGCGGCGAGCTTCGGCAAGAAGGGCAAGCCGGGCGGGGGCGGCTTCGGCAAAGGCAAGTCGGGCAAGAGCAAGCCGGGCAAGAGGCGGTGATGGGCGTCCAGATCCACAGCGCGGGGACACATCTCGACACGCGCGACTGGCGCCAGGCGGTGGCGCGCGGCCTGCGCGGCCGCTGTCCGCATTGCGGCCAAGGCCGGCTGTTCCGCGCCTTCCTGAAGCCGGTAGACCGATGCGAGGCCTGTGGCGAGGACCTGCACCACCAGCGCGCCGACGACCTGCCGCCCTATATCGTGATCACGATCGTCGGCCACATCATCGTCGGCGGCCTGCTGCTCGCAGAGAAATTCGCGGAATGGCCGATGTGGCTGCACATGACCGTCTGGCCGCTGCTTACCATCCTCCTGTCCTTCGCGCTGATGCAGCCCGTCAAAGGCGGTGTCGTCGGCCTGCAATGGGCCGTGCGCATGCATGGCTTCGGCGGCGAGCCCGATAGGCCCGAGCGCCAGCCGCTGCCCCCTTCGGATTCACGTTCATGACCGACCATACCGTCACGCTGACCCAGGCCGAGCGGGCGCGCACCACCAACAATCAGCGTCCCAAGGACGCCGCGACCATGATGATTCTGGATCGCAGCGGCGCGCGGCCGAAGGTGCTCATGGGCAAGCGCCACGCCAGCCACAAGTTCATGCCGGGCAAGTACGTCTTTCCCGGCGGGCGCGTCGATGCCGGCGACCGGCAGATGGTCGCGACCGGCGCGGTGCCCCAGATCTGCGAGGACCGGCTCGGCAAGCGCTGCCTGCGCCCCAGCGCTGGCAAGGCGCGGGCGCTGGCGATGGCCGCGATCCGCGAGACCTTCGAGGAAACCGGCCTGCTCTTCGGCTCCGACGAGTTCGGCACGCCAGAGATAGTACTGCCCGGGAGCTGGAGCGATTTCGCGGCGCAGGGCGTCTATCCCGATCTCTCGGAGGTGACCTTCGTCGCGCGCGCGATCACGCCGCCGCGCCGGCCGAAGCGATTCGACACCCGCTTCTTTGCGATCGACGCCTCCGCCGTCGCCAAGCGGATCGACGGCATCATCGGGCCCGATTCGGAGCTGGTCGATCTGGTCTGGGTCGATTTCGACGAGGCCAAGGAACTCGACCTGCCGACCATCACCAAGGTGATCATCCAGGAGGTCGAGGCCCGGATCGAAGCCGGTTTCGCGCCCTGGCTGCCTGTCCCGTTCTACTGGGAGAAGCGCGGCAGCTTCGTGCGCGAGGAGCTTTGAGGAGCCATTCGCGCCGCAGAGCTATTCTTCCTTGACTTCGCCGGCCCTTTGCGGCATTCCCCGCGCTGACGGTTTGCCGGGTTCGCCCGGCCATTTTCTTTTCCGAGGGCCTTTGGCCCGCATGGTTCGAGGATAGACCCATGGCCAAGGCCGTGACGATCAAGATCAAGCTGCTTTCGACCGCCGACACCGGCTTCTTCTACGTGACGAAAAAGAACTCGCGCACGATGACCGAGAAGATGTCGAAGAAGAAGTACGACCCCGTCGCGCGCAAGCACGTCGAGTTCAAGGAAACCAAGATCAAGTGAGGCCCTGCCTCCCGATCTGACTTCGCTTTGAAAAGCCGCCCTTTCGGGCGGTTTTTTCGTTTATAGCGTCCAGAACTTTCTCACAACTGCCGAACGATCCCGAGCTTGCCCCCCGGTCCATCGCAAGGCTCCGGAGCTCCATGATGGATCCCGGATCGGCGCTGCTGCGCAGCTCGTCCGGGATGACGCGGCCGGCTCCTGCCTAACCGCAATAGGCGCGGACGATCTTGCCGGTTTTCGGATTGGTCTCGATGGTCACGCGCTCCCGGCGATAATCCATCGTCACGCCCTGCCCCGGCCGAATCTGCCGAACGATGGTCGCGCCGGTGGTCTCCTGGGCCTCGGCATCACTGACGCGGGCCTTGCCCGCCAATGCCTCGGCCGCGTCCTCACGGCAGGTGCCGGGCAGGCCGGGCGCAGCTCCTACCGGCGTCTGCTGCACATCGCTCTGGCAGGCCGCCAGCGTCAGTGCAGCAAGAGACAAGGTTCCAGCGGCAAGCAGTTTCCGACCAAGCATCCAGGCAATTCCTTCATCTCAACTCTGGGGGGTCTGAAAAGCCCTACGATCGCGATGCGGCACCTCCATGGCAAGCGGATGGCTGCGCTCAGGCCGCAAGCCCCGCAACGTCCTGGCTTGCTGGAGACGGCGCATGCCATGTCGCCAGGGCGCTGCGGCCGGCCTCCGTCAGCGCATAGACGCCGCGCCCGGAGCGCTCGAACCAGCCATAGACGTTGCGGTGCAGGATCTTCTGGGCGTCGGGACAGGACGGCTTGAGGTCCCGCGGCCGCTTCGGCTCGTCGGCCATCGCAGCCGCGCAGGCCAGAGCCTGCTGACGATAAGCCGTCATGATCGGCCTGCGCGTGCCCCCGCCCATGGCCGGATCGCCCTGACGGCGCCTGTGTTCGTCCACCAGCCGCGAACGCCGGCGCGGGTCCTTGCGCGGCGGGGCGGCCGCCGGCGACACGAGGATGGCGACCTCGCCGGCTTTGGAGACGCCGAGCAGGCCGAAGCCGAGGCGCCGGCAGAGATTGCGATAACGCGGATCGCTCTCGCGCCCCTTGCCTCTCGCGGAGAGCTGGGCCGCAAGCCAGATCTCGTCGCCGATGCTCAGCCGGTCGACGCCCTGCAGGATGAGCTCGAGATTGAAGCTGAGCTTCAGTTCGCCGATCACCACGACGGACGGATCGCCGTCGCGGAGCCCGACGAGATCGCACGGTCCGATCTCACCCTTCACGGTGTAGCCGTGCTCTTCGAGGAAGCGTTTGACGGGCAGATAGAGCGACGTTTCCACATCAGCCTCCGGGCAGCAGAGCGCCAAAGATGCCCGATAGTCGTTTCGGAGAGGCAAACGCCGGAAACGCCATCGATCGCTCAAACGAAAAATCCACCCGCCACCGACTGAATCTGTTCAGCCCGCGACGGGTGGATCGTTTCGCTTCAAAGGGCCGCACCGTATCGAAGGGTGCTGCCTGATGTGATCGGAATGCTCCCGATCACTCCCACTCGATCGTGCCGGGGGGCTTCGATGTCACGTCGTAGACGACGCGGTTGATGCCCTTGACCTCGTTGATGATGCGGGTCGCGGCGCGGCCGAGGAAGTTCATGTCGAAGGGGTAGAAATCCGCCGTCATGCCGTCGACCGAGGTCACCGCGCGCAAGGCGCAGACATGGTCATAGGTGCGGTAGTCGCCCATCACGCCGACGGTGCGGACCGGCAGCAGCACGGCGAAGGCCTGCCAGATCACGTCGTAGAGTCCGGCCTTGCGGATCTCGTCGAGATAGATCGCATCGGCCTTGCGCAGGATGTCGAGCTTCTCCTTGGTGATCTCGCCGGGGCAGCGGATGGCAAGGCCCGGTCCCGGGAACGGGTGGCGGCCGACGAAGGCCTCGGGCAGGCCGAGCTCGCGGCCGAGCACGCGGACCTCGTCCTTGAACAGTTCGCGCAGCGGCTCGACGAGCTTCATTTTCATGCGCTCGGGCAGGCCGCCGACATTGTGGTGGCTCTTGATCGTGACCGAAGGCCCGCCGGAGAAGGAGACGCTCTCGATCACGTCGGGATAGAGCGTGCCCTGCGCCAGGAAATCGGCCCCACCGAGCTTGGCGGCTTCGGCGTCGAAGACGTCGATGAAGAGCCGGCCGATGGTCTTGCGCTTGGCTTCCGGATCGGCGCCGCATTTGGCGAGCTCGGTAAGGAAAAGCTCTTCGGCCTCAACATGGACCAGCGGGATGTTGTAGTGATCCCTGAACAGGCGGACGACCTCTTCGGCCTCGTTCATCCGCATCAGGCCATGGTCGACGAAGACGCAGGTGAGCTGGTCCCCGATCGCCTCGTGGATCAGCACCGCCGCAACGGCCGAGTCGACCCCGCCGGAAAGCCCGCAGATGACGCGGCCGGTGCCGACCTGCTCCTTGATCTTCTTCTGCATCTCGGAGCGGTAGGCCGACATGCTCCAGTCCGGCTTGCAGCCGCAGATCCCGACGACAAAATTGCGCAGCAGCTTGCCGCCATCAGGCGTGTGGACCACCTCGGGATGGAACATCGTGGTGTAGAAGCGCCTGGTCTCGTCGCTCGCCACGGCATAAGGGGCGTTCTCCGAGGTCGCCTTGACCGTGAAGCCAGCCGGGAGCTGCGTGACCCGGTCGCCATGGCTCATCCAGACCGGATAGCGGCCGCCCTCTTCCCAGACGCCCTCGAACAGCGCGGACGGCGTGACGATCTCGACATCGGCACGGCCGAATTCGGCAGCATGCCCGCCCTCGACCTTGCCGCCTAGCTGGTGCGCCATGGTCTGCTGGCCGTAGCAGATTCCCATCAGCGGGATATTGGCCGAGAAGACCGCCTCGGGAGCCCGCGGGCTGCCCTCGTCCGGCACCGAAGCCGGGCCGCCCGAGAAGATCACGCCCTTCGGCTTCATGCGGGCGAAGGCCTCGGAAGCGGACTGGAAGGGGGCGATCTCGCAATAGACGCCGATCTCGCGGATGCGCCGCGCGATGAGCTGCGTCACCTGCGAGCCGAAATCGATGATGAGGATGGAGTCGTGATGGGGCTGAGCGCTCGTCATCGCGTTCCGTTAATGGATCGCGCGGGCGCGCGCAACGGGGCCGCGCCCGAACGCATGGCGCCACTGCCGCCAGGGTCTGTACTCGTTATGGACGGTGTTCTGATCGGGCCAAAACGAGTACAGACCCTAGGCCTTGGCGGCGTCCTCGATCAGGTCGGAGACCTCGGCCGGACGGGAGGCGAGCGAGGCGTGGCTGGCGTCGAGCGTCAAGGTCTTCTGCGGGCGCATGCGCTGCGCCATCATGACCTGATTTTCGGGCGCGATCATCCGATCGGCGGTCGAGATCTGGTACCAGTTCGGCGTCTTCCGCCAGGCCGGCGCCGTTACGGTGTCGCCGAAGGTCGAGCCGATCGGCGCCTTCTGCGTGATCGCCATGATCATGGCCTCGTCGGCCGGCAGGTCCTGGCAGAAGCTCTCGCGGAACTTGTCCGGCTTGATCCAGAGATAGCCGTCGCTGTCGGGTGCGATGTTGGGGAAGGCCTTCGGCGGCCTGGCCTGGCTGATGCCGTCGGCGCTTTCGCCGGCATCGGGCGCGAAGGCCGCGATGAAGACCAGCGCCTTGACGTTCGGCAGGTCGCCCATCTCGGTGATGACCTTGCCGCCATAGGAATGGCCGACGAGCACGACCGGACCGGCGATCTGCCGCACCATCTTGCGGGTGCGCTCGGCGTCGTCCGCCAGCGATGTCAGTGGATTCTCGACGGCATGCAGGCCGGAGTGGCCGCGCCGGGAGAGCTCGAGGATGACCTTCGACCAGTGGGCGGCGCCGCCCCAGAAACCATGAACAAGGACGATTGCGGGCTTGTCGGACATCTCACGATCCCCTGTAGCAGCCGGCTTCAGGTTCCGGCCGGACACGTCGCCGGTCGGAAACCTCGCAGAGTTTCAGCGCGGTGTCGATGCGGAAGCGAAACCGCTCCCGAGATCTCACGCGTTGCGCGTCAGGCAGGCCAGATAGAACCCGTCCGTGCCGGTGCGTCGCGGCGAGAGCTGCAGGCCACACTCGGTGGCGAAGCGGGCGAGCAGGGAGAAATCGCTCTCGGCGCCCCTGAGCACGTCGATCGGCGCCACGATCGAGAAGCCGGCATGCTTGCCGAGGAAGGCGCGGATCGCCTCATCGTTCTCCTCCGGCAGCACCGAGCAGGTGATATAGGCGATGCGGCCGCCGGGCTTCACCAGCCTCGCGGCGCGCGCCAGCACCTCGGCCTGGTCCTTGATGCGCTCGGCCAATGCGCCGGGGCGCACGCGCCACTTGGCATCCGGGTTGCGCCGCCAGGTGCCGGAACCGGTGCAGGGCGCATCGACCAGCACGAGATCGACCTGGCCGGCGATATCGGCGAAGGGCTCGTGGCCGCGCGAGCGGGGAATGCGGACCTCGACGATGCCCGCTCCCGAGCGGGCCAGCCGGTCATGCAGCGGTGCGAGACGACGGCTGTCGAGGTCGGTGGCGTAGAGGCTGCCGCGATTGGCCATCAGCGCGGCGAGCGCCAGCGTCTTGCCCCCTGCCCCGGCGCAAAGATCGATCACGGTCTGGCCGGGCCGGGCACCGGCGAGCAACGTCACCAGTTGCGAGCCCTCGTCCTGAATCTCGAAGGCGCCGGCGAAGAATCCTGGTTCGGTCTGGAGCGAGGGGCCGCGGCCGTCATGGCCGGGCTGGAAGCGCAGGGCGTCAGGCGACCAGGGCGCCTGCTCCGGCTGGAGAGGATCAAGGTCCTTCAGCACGGCATCGCGGCCGGCCTTGAGCCGGTTGACGCGCAGGTCGATCGGCGCGCGGGCAGCCAAGGCTTGCCCCTCGGCGATTGCCACTTCGCCTAGGCCCGTCCGGAACGACGGCCAGAGCCATTCCGGTACGTCGGCCTGCACCCAGTCCGGCGCACCTTCGACCGAGAAGGCGGTCAGCAGCGCCGTCTCGTCGTCGCTCAGGGGCTGCGGCGCGTGATTCTCGCCCGAGCAGAGTTCCGCGATCTCGGCGACACCCATCCCGCGCAGGCCTGCCAGCATGCCGAGAACGAGCGCGCGCGGCGCCTCGGAGGCCATGGCGTAGCCCGAGGACGCCTTGCGGCGGAGCGCGTCATAGACCAGCGAGGCGATGGCGGCGCGGTCCTTCGAGCCGGCGAAACGGCGCGACAGGCCCCAGTCCTTGAGAGAATCGGCAGCCGGGCGGCGGCGCTCGACGATATCCTGGAGCACCTCGATGGCGGCGCTGATCCGGGCGGCTGGAGTCATGACGCTTCAATCCTGGCGCCGGACAGCTTCCGGGGCGCCGTAACGACGGTGTCGAACAAGCTTCGACCGATTCAAGCATGACGCCGGGACATGAAGACCTCAGCGCCACACTCTTGACGCGGTCGTTCCACAAGCGGAAAGACGATGCAACCGCATGTCGCGGCCATTGGGATACACTCGCATGAAAAGCGCCAGCCGCATCGTCATCCTGAGCCTCGTCGCGCTCGGCCTCGCCGCCTGCGCCACCCAGCAGCCGGACTACACCCCGCCGGCCTCCAAGCGCCTCGACGCCAAGACGACTCTCGAAAACCGCCGCTGAGGTTGCACGGGAGGGCTGGCTTACGCCCAGCAACCTCCCGCTCATGTCCGCCAGCGACAGTACAACCCGCGCCGGCCTCCGCCGGGGCGGGTTTTTTTGTCGCGAACAGAGCGAGGGAACCGGCAGACAAAAGCCGGATCAGCCGCAGCAATTCGATATCGCGGCCAACCGCGAATTTGGCGCAACGGACAGCTTTCGGGCGTTCGTCATTCCAGGCTCTAAAGCTTCCACCTCTCGGCTGCGATCCAGGTGATCGCCATCAATGCAGTTGTTCCGATCGTAGCGACGAGCCAAAGCCACATGCGTACCTCCGCCGACCATCGCCGAAACAACAACCTTCGGTTGCATTTGTTTCCTGGCGGAAGGGTTTTGGTAAACTAGACCTTTCCGCGACTGCAGATCGAGCCGCTCTCTGGCGGGCGAGGCCGAACAGTGGCTTCATGGCCGTGTCATGTCCGCCACCTTAAGGTCCCACGCATTTTCGCGAGGCTGAGCCAGACTATGACAAAGCACTTCCTTCTCTCGACGACGTTCCTCGCCGCTCTGGCCTTTCAGGCGCCGGCCGCATTCGCGCAGGCGGCCCCGACGCTGTCGGGCCAGAAGCCGCTCGTCGTCGCCCATCGCGGCGCCAGCGGCTACCTGCCGGAGCATACGATCGAAGGCTACAAGCTCGCGATCCAGCAGGGCGCCGACTTCATCGAGCCGGACCTCGTCTCGACCAAGGACGGCGTACTCGTCGTCCGCCACGAGCCGATGCTGTCAGGCACGACCGATGTCGCCGACCGCCCGGAATTCGCCAACCGCAAGACCACGCGCAAGGTCGACGGCGTCGACACGACCGACTGGTTCGCCAACGACTTCACCGCTGCCGAGATCAAGACGCTGAAGGCCAAGCAGGCCTTCGCCGACCGCGACCAGTCGCATAACGGCAAGTACCAGATCCCGACCTTCCAGGAAGTGATCGACCTCGCCAAGGCCGAGAGCGCCCGCACCGGCCGCACCATCGGCATCTATCCCGAGACCAAACATCCGACCTATCACGCCGCGCTCGGCCTCGCCTTCGAGGACAAGCTTCTGGACATGCTCAAGGCCGCCGGCTGGACCGACAAGACCGCGCCGGTCTTCATCCAGAGCTTCGAGACCGCGAACCTGAAATACCTGCGCCCGAAGACGCAACTGCGCCTCGTCCAGCTCGTCGATGGCGACGGCGTCGACAAGGACGGCAAGGTTACGCTCGCCGCGCCCTTCGACCGCCCCTACGACTTCGCAGTGCTTGGCGACAAGCGCACCTTCCAGGACATGCTCTCGGCCGAGGGCCTCAAAGAGATCGCGACCTATGCCGACGGCGTCGGTCCGTGGAAGCCGTACCTGATCGGCGCCAAGCAGACGATCGGTGCCGACGGCAAGCCGCAGGACCTGAATGGCGACGGCGCGATCGACGAGCGCGACCGCACGCTGATCGCGCCGACCAATGTGGTGAAGGATGCTCACGCAGCGGGGCTGCTGGTCCATAGCTGGACCTTCCGCAGCGAGGCGAAGCGTCTGACCTCCGACTTCAAGGGCGATGCGGGCGCCGAATACAAGGCCTTCTTCGCGCTCGGGCTCGACGGTGTGTTCTCGGACTTCCCCGATCAGGCTGTGAAGGCGCGCGACGGCAAGTAAGCCTCGTTCCAGCAGAAGGCCCGCGACGCTTGGCGTCGCGGGCCTTTTCATGGGCGGATGCCGTGCCTGCCGGCGCGGCTGAACTCAATCGCAGACGCGGGTCGTCCGACGCACGACGCCGCGGCGGGTTTCGCGCTCGGTCGTCACGGTGCGGCAGTCGCGGCGAGAACTCGCGCGGCGCCATTCGCGCTCGCGACGGCGGTCATAACGGTCGCGCCGCTCCTCCCGGATTTCCCGATCGATGGCCCGCTCGCGCGGCGAGCGCGTATCGACGCTGACGCCGCCGGGACCGACATTGATCGACTGGGCATAGGCCCCGCCGCTCATCAGAAGCGCGGCGAGCAGGGCAGGAACAAGACGTTTCATGACGTATCCTCCGTTCCCGTCACCAACGGGGCAGGCCCGGTTTCGTTCCGAAACATCCCGAAACGCAAAACGCGCCGGCGGAGCCGGCGCGTTGGCAATCGCTGACGGAAATGCCCGCTCTCAGTGCAGGATCTGCGAGAGGAAGAGCTTGGTGCGCTCGTGCTGCGGCGCGAGCAGCCCTATGTCGAGGCGGCTGTGGCGAACGGCGCGCGCGTGCCGCGCATCATCTTCCGCCACATCCTGCCCAACACCTTCGCGCCGATGAGCGTGCAGGCGACCTATATCTGCGCCAGCGCGATGATCGTCGAGGCGATCCTGTCCTTCATCGGCGCGGGCGTGCCGCCGGCGACGCCCTCCTGGGGCAACATCATGGCCGAGGGCAGGGCGCTCTGGCAGGTCCGCCCGCACATCATCCTGTTCCCGGCCGTGTTCCTCTCGATCACCGTGCTGGCGGTCAACTTGCTCGGCGATGGCCTAAGAGACTCCCTCGATCCGCGTCTCGCCAAGACGCTTTGAGAGCCCGCCCCGCAACTGGGACAACCCACGCCCCGCATTGCCGGCGCTTGACGCGCCGGCTCGGCACATCGAAGCCTTGCCCTGTAGGGTGATTTTCATCCGGAGCCTCCGACGTGACCCGTATCCTGACCGTCGCCGCCGCCCAGCTCGGCCCCATCCAGCGTGATGAGAGCCGGGCCTCGGCCGTCGTCCGCATGGTCGAATTGATGCGGCAGGCGAAGAGCCACGGGGCCGATCTCGTCGTCTATCCGGAAGCGGCGCTCACCGCCTTCTTCCCGCATTGGTGGATCGACGACGAAGCCGAGATCGACGGCTGGTTCGAAAGCGCCATGCCCTCGAACGAGACCGCGCCGCTCTTCGAGGAGAGCAAGCGCCTCGGCGTCGGCTTCCATCTCGGCTATTGCGAGCTCGCCTTCGAGCAGGGCCGCAAGCGTCGCTTCAACACCGCGATCCTTGTCGACAAGTCGGGCTCGATCGTCGGCAAATACCGCAAGATTCATTTGCCGGGCCATCCCGAGCATCGCCCCGCTGCGCCCTTCCAGAATCTGGAGAAGCGCTACTTCGAGACCGGCGAACTCGGCTGGCCGGTCTGGCGCACGATGGACGCCAATATCGGCATGATGATCTGCAACGACCGCCGCTGGCCGGAGAGCTACCGCTCGATGGGTTTGCAGGACGTCGAACTGATCGTGCTCGGCTACAACACGCCCAAGCATAATCCGCCGGCGCCCGACCATGACCGGCTCGGCAATTTCCACAACCAGCTCGTGATGCAGGCCGGCGCCTATCAGAACGCCACCTGGGTCGTCGGCGTCGCCAAGGCGGGGCTGGAGGCCGGCGTCGACCAGATCGGCGGCTCCTGCATCATCGCGCCGACCGGCGAGGTCGTGGCCCAGGCCGTGACCGAGGATGACGAGCTTGTCGTCGCCCGCTGCGACATGGACCTCGGCAAGAGCTACAAGGCCTCCACCTTCAATTTCGCCCGGCATCGCGAGCCCCAGGCCTATGGCCTGATCGTCGAGCGCAAGGGCGCCGTCTCCCCGGTTTGATCAGCCTCCAAAGGAAGAAACAAAGTGACCCACGATCTCATCCTGAAGGGCGGCCGCGTCATCGACCCCTCCCAGAAGCATGACGGCATCCTCGATGTCGCCTTCACGGACGGCAAGGTCTCCGGCTTCGGCAAGGACCTGAAAGGCGCCAAGGAAATCCGCGACGTCTCCGGCTACATCGTCTCGCCCGGCCTGATCGACCTGCACACCCATGTCTACTGGGGCGGCACCTCGCTCGGGATCGACGCCGACGAGTTCTGCCGGCTCTCGGGCGTCACCACCTCGGTCGATACCGGCTCGGCCGGCCCAGGCAACTGGCCGGGCTTCCGCAAGCATGTCATCGAGCAGAGCCAGGCGCGCATCCTCGCCTATCTCCACGTCTCGCATGCCGGCATCTACGGTTTCGACCATCGCGTCATGGTCGGCGAGAGCGGCGACATGCGCCTGATGAACCCGATCGACTGCGCCGAGGTCGCCGACAAGAACCGCGACTACATCGTCGGCATCAAGGTCCGCGTCGGCCTTCACGCCTCCGGCGATCAGGGCACCAAGCCCCTGAACATCGCGCTGCAGGTCGCCAACGAGGTTGGCATGCCCTTGATGTGCCATATCGACCATCCGCCGCCGTCCTATGAGGAAGTCATCGGCATGCTGCGGCCGGGCGACGTGCTGACCCACGCCTTCCGCCCCTTCCCGAACGCGCCGGCGACTGCGCAGGGCACAGTGAAGCCGGAGGTGCTGGCCGCCCGCAAGCGCGGCGTCATCTTCGATATCGGCCACGGCAAGGGCTCGTTCTCGTTCAAGACCACGCGAGCCATGCTCGCCAACGGCTTCGAGCCGGACGTGATCTCGTCGGACGTTCATAAGCTCTGCATCGACGGCCCGGCCTATGACCAGGTCACCACCATGTCCAAGTTCCTCTGCATGGGCATGAGCCTGAACAACGTCATCGCCGCCTCGACGGTGAATGCCGCCATGGCGCTGAAGCGCCCGGAATACGGCTCGCTCAAGGTCGGCTCGCTCGGCGACGCGACGATCCTGACCGTCAAGGAAGGCAAGTTCGACTATGTCGACGTCGTCGGCGAGCACCTGATCGGCGACAGGAAGTTCGTCTCCGAGGGCGTCGTGCTCAAGGGCAAGTGGTGGCACCCGAAGCGGACCGGCAAGTTCCCGAAGGTCGCGGCGTAGGTTTTTTATGTCACGCGAAACGGGCTGGCGCCGCATGGCGCCGGCCGACCTGCCGGGCGTGATGGCGATCGCGGCCGTCGTGCATCCAGGTTATCCGGAGGACGAGGCGGTCTTCGCGGAGCGTCTGCATCTGGCGCCTGAGGGCTGCCATGTGCTGGCCGGCGAAGACGGTGTGCTGCAAGGATATCTCGTTAGCCATCCGTGGCCGGCGGGCACCGTCCCGGCCTTGAATTCCCTGCTCGGCGATATCCCGCAGGATGTCGCGAACTGGTATCTTCACGACCTCGCCTTGTTGCCGGCTGGGCGCGGCAGCGGAGCGGCGGGTACGATTGTCGCCGCGATCGCCGGTCAGGCTGCTGAGCGCGGCTATTCGAGCCTTGCGCTCGTCGCGGTCAACGACTCGATCGGCTTCTGGCGACGGCAAGGTTTTCGCGAGGTGCATGACCCCGCGCTTGATCGCAAGCTCGCGAGCTATGACGATGCGGCACGCTATATGCGCCGCGAACTGAACGACGGACAGGACAGGCCGGCGCGGCAGATGCCGGCTGGATTTTGAGGAGAGAACGCCATGAGCGCTGAAGACAGGTTGAAGGAGCTGGGGCTGACCCTGCCGGACGTGCCGACCCCGGTCGCGACCTATGTCAGCTTCAAGCAGGTCGGCGACACGGTCTATCTCTCGGGCCAGGGCCCGAAGCGCGCCGACGGCACCTATCCCACCGGCAAGGTCGGCACCGACGTCACTGTCGAGCAGGCATACGAGCACGCCAAGCAGACCGGGCTGGGCCTGCTGGCCGCCATGAAGAAGGCGGTCGGTTCGCTCGACAAGGTCGAGGTCGTCAAGCTGCTCGGCATGGTCAATGCCGCGCCTGATTTCTCCGATCATCCCAAGGTCATCAACGGCTGCTCGGACCTGTTCGTCGCCGTGCTCGGGGATCGCGGCCGCCATGCTCGCTCGGCCGTCGGCATGGGCTCGCTGCCGAACCGCATGACCGTCGAGATCGAAGTTATCGTCAAGGTGCATCCATGAGCGTGACCGCGACCACCTCCAGGGCCGTCGAGCAGCCGGCCGCCACCCCGCTCGCCGCCGAGATCGCGCGCGTCTACGGCACGCCCGCCGTTGTCATCGATCTCGACAAGGTCGATGCCAATATCGCCCGCCTGCAGGCCACCTGCGACGCCGCCGGCCTCGCCAACCGCCCGCATATCAAGACGCATAAATCGCCCGAGCTGGCCCGCCTCCAGATCGAGGCCGGCGCCCGCGGCATCACCTGCCAGAAGCTTGGCGAAGCCGAGATCATGGCCGATGGCGGCGTCGACGACATCCTGATCAGCTACAATATCATCGGCGAGGAGAAGCTCGGCCGCCTTGGCGCGCTCCAGCGCCGCGTCCGGATGATCGTCGCCGCCGACAACCCGGTCACCATTTCCGGCCTGCCGCGGGCCGGGGAGATCGCGGGCCGCGATCTAGAGGTCGTCATCGAATGCGATACCGGCCGCAAGCGCGCCGGCGTCGAGACGCCGGGCGAAGCGGTCGAGCTTGCCAAGATGGTCGCGGCTTCGCCCGGCCTGCGTTTCGCCGGCTTCCTGCTGTACCCGCCGGAGGATGGCTGGGAGCGGACGCAGGTTTTCCTCGACACCGCCAATGCCGGCCTGCGCGATGCCGGCCTCAAGGCCGATATCGTCTCGACCGGCGGCTCGCCCAATCTGCCCCATATCGGCAAGCTGAAAGGCTCGACCGAGCACCGCTCGGGCACCTCGATCTTCAACGACCGCATGCAGATCGCGGCCGGCGTCGCGACGCTCGAGGATTGCGCGCTCATGGTCTATGCGACCGTAGTGAGCCGCGCCGGCGCCGATCGCGGCATCCTCGATTCAGGTTCGAAGACGCTGACCAGCGACAAGGGCAATCTCGACGGCCACGGCTATATCCTCGAATACCCGGCGGCGCGGATCGCGCAGTTCGCGGAGGAGCATGGCTTCCTCGACCTCTCCGCCTCGAACAAGCGCCCGCTCGTCGGCGAGATCGTGCGCGTTGTGCCGAACCATGTCTGCGTCGTCGTCAACATGGTGGATCGCCTGGTCACCGTGCGCGGCGACAAGCTTATCGGGGAACTACCGGTCGCGGCCCGCGGCAAGCTGACCTGAGCTCATCGAACCGACGTCGGCCGTCATGGTCGGGCTTGTCCCGACCATCCACGTCTTCACTGATCGAGACCGGTGTTCAAGACGTGGATGCTCGCCACAAGGGCGAGCATGGCGGACGGGCTTCAATTCTGCAGGATCTTCGATCCCTTGATCGTGACATGGCCGGACGCCTTGGCTTCGAGGCGTCCGGAAGCCTTGAGTGCGATATCGCGTCCTTGCAATTCGACGCTGCCATCCTTCTTCATGTGCAGCTTGGCATCGCCGCTCCTGAGCGTCGCGGCGTCGGCGCTTTCGATCGCAAGCGACTTGCCGACACTGAGGGCCATGCCCGCGCCGACGCTCATCGCCATGTCCTTGCCCGCTGTTATGGCAAAGTTTTGCCCGCTTTCGATATCGCAGCCCACCGCCGCGCTGACGTTGAAGCTGCGCGTCTCGAATGAGGCCGCGTTACCACTGACGCGCAGCCGGCCGCTGACGGCTATCGTTGCATTGTTGCTTGTGGTCAGGTTCAGATAGTTGCCTGAGGTCAGGTTCAGACTGTTGCCTGAAGTTGCGTTCAGGTCGTGCCCGGGCCTTAAAATCAAATCCATGCCAGGCGTCAGCGTGATGGAGTTGCCTGCGTACAGCACCATGCCCGTTCCGCAATTAACCGTCAGCGAACCGCGCGCGTTGATGACCACATTGCCGCTGCGATCCGCCGAAATCGCTTGCATCAGGTTTGCAACCTGCGCCTCAAGCGTGGCGATGCGTTGCTGCAGGGCTTCGGTGTTCGGATCGGCCATCTCACTACCCTATCGTCGGCATGACAACGTGACGGAGCGTCAACCTATCATGCCCCGGAGGTGGCGAGAATGCGCTTGGCCGGTCAGGTCTCCGGGTGCCGGGCGTTCCAGGCGGCGGCGTATTCCGTGCAGAGGCGGTCGAGCTCGGTCCGGTCGGTGACGCCGGCAGGACGCCCGCGCGAGGGCGAGGCCTGCTGGAACGGCACCGAGCGCTGATGCGCCACGCGCCAGAGCCGCCGCAACTCCGTGAGCGGGTCCGTGTGGTCGTCGACGCGGATGTCGATGCTCGGCACCGGCTCGCCGTTCCAGATGCGGATCGCGGCGGATTGCTTGCCGCGCTTGTCGCCGCCGGCCTTCTCGCCGGCCTCCAGCGCGACCAGCAGGCGCTCGTCGAAATCGAGCGCCGAGGAGGCGATATAGGCCTTCAGCGTTTCCTGAACGACCTCCGGGCCGGCAAGCATGTTGCCGGCAACCGAAACCTGCGGCCCGTCGACGGCGCCGCACCAGTCGATGCAGGCCGCGCCGGTATGCGAGGCGCTCTTGCCGTCGCGGTCGATGACGTGGAGCTGCCTGTGGGCGCGGCCTTCGTCGGCTGCCGTCAACGTCGCGATGATCTCGACCGCCGAGCGGCCCTCCTGCAGGAGCCTCAGCCCATCGACACCGTAGAGCGGATTGACGAAGGCCTGCGTGGCGATGGCGCCGACGCGCCCGCCGCCATAGGGCACGCGGGCACCGACCGCGAAGGCGCAGGTCGAGACGGCGACGCCATAGGCGCCGGTCGCGGCGTCGCGGGCGACGATGGACCAGGTCATGCGATTATCCCTCAGCGGCCGGCGGCATAGGCTTGCATCAGACGCGGCGTCGCGGCGGCGCGCAAGAGGCCGTCATCGCCGCGTTCTGCCGCAGTGAGCCGCCCCACCGTCCAGGCGGGCGCCTTCTCGACGGCATGGCCGCGGCGCTCCAGTTCGGCCAGTGCGGCGGCGCCGATGCTCTCCTCGATCATCATATGGCCGGGCCGCGACGAGCGCGGGTAGAAGGAGGAGGGGAAGTGCTGTGTGTGGAACAGCGGCAGGTCGATCGCCTCCTGCAGGTTGAGGCCGTGATGGACGCGGCGCAGGAACAGGCCGAGCTGCCACTGCTCCTGCTGGTCGCCGCCCGGCGTGCCGAAGGCGAGGCGGGGCTTGCCGTGCTCGAAGGCTATCGAGGGCGTCAGCGTCGTGCGCGGCCGCTTGCCCGGCGCGAGCGAGGCCGGCAGGCCTTCCTCCAGCCAGAAGCTCTGGGCGCGGGAATTCAGCGGGAAGCCGAGCTCTGGAATCACCGGGGAGGATTGCAGCCAGCCACCGGAAGGCGTTGCCGCGATCATGTTGCCCCATTTGTCGATGACGTCGATATGGACCGTATCGCCCTTGCGGCCGGCCGCGACCATCGAGGCCATGGTCGGCTCGCCGACGCTGGCGCCGCCCTGGGTGGGCTGGGCGATGGCGCCGAGCGCCTTCATTGCATGCGCGACCTGCGCCTCGTAGCCGGAGACGACGCCCGGCCGCAACTCCAGCGAAGCGCGCTCGCCGATGAGCCCGCGCCTGCCGGCGGCATAGTCTTCGGAGAGCAGCGTCGCGAGCGGCACCTTCACGAAATCCGGGTCGCCGTAATAGGCCTCGCGATCGGCGAAGGCGAGCTTCATCGCCTCGACGACATGGTGGACGAATTCGGGGCTCGCGGGCCCCATCCCGGCGAGATCGACGCCTTCAAGGATCTTCAGTGTCTGCAGGAAGGCCGGGCCCTGGCCCCAGGGGCCGATCTTGAAGACCTCCCAGTCATGATAGGTCACGGAGGTCGGCGTCTCGTAGGTCGGCTTGTAATTCGCCATGTCCTGCGCGGTCAGCAGGCCCTTGTTGCGCCGGCCGGAGGAATCCATCACCTCCTGCGTGCGGCAGAAGCGGTCCATCGCCTCGGCGACGAAGCCCTTGTACCAGGCGTCATAGGCGCCCTGGATCTGCTCCTGCCGGTCGTCGCCCTTGGCTTCCGCCTCGGAGAGGATGCGCTTGTAGGTCTCGGCCGCGGCCTTGTTGGCGAAGAGCTTGCGCGCTTCCGGCACGTTGCCGCCGGGCAGATAGACGTCGCCCGATGTCGACCACTCGTTGCTGAAGAGGTCGCTCAGCTCCCGGATCGAATCCGAGACGCGCGGCAGCATCGGGTGGCCGTTCTCGAAATAGCCGATCGCCGGCTCCAGCACGTCGCGCAGCTTCAGCCGCCCGTGGTCGCGCAGCAGAGTCATCCAGCCGCCGAAGGCGCCGGGGATAACGGTGGCGAGCAGGCCGGAGCCTGGGATCAGGTCGAGGCCGAGCGCCTTGTAGGCCGCGATGGTCGCCGCCTGTGGGGCCGGCCCCTGCGCGCAGAGCGTCTCCACCTTACCGGTCTCGGCCGAATAGAACACGGCCGGCATGTCCCCGGCCGGGCCGACGAGATGCGGCTCCACCACCTGCAGGACGAAGGCAGCGGCGGCGCAGGCATCGAAGGCGTTGCCGCCCTTTTCCAGCATCGCCATGCCGGACGCGGTGGCGAGCCAGTGCGTCGAGGTCACGACACCGAAGGTGCCGAGGATTTCGGGGCGGGTGGTGAACATGGGCGTATCCCTGAAGCTTAGTTTTCTTTCGGATCGAGCGCGTCGCGCAGGCCGTCGCCGAGCAGGTTGAAGCCGAGCACGGCGAGGAAGATGCAGACGCCCGGCGCCACCGACATCCACGGCGCCTGCTCCATGAAGTTCTTGGCGACGTTGAGCATCTGTCCCCAGGACGGCGACGGCGGCTGCTGGCCGAGGCCGAGGAAGGAGAGGGCGGCTTCCAGAATGATCGCCTGCGCCATGAACAAAGTCGACTGCACCACGATGGGGGACAGGGTGTTGGGCAGGACATGGCGGAACATCAACCGGAGGTCCCGTGCCCCGACCGCCCGCGCGCCCTCGACGAAATCCTCCGCTTTCACATTCATCACCTGCCCGCGGATCAGCCGGATGAAGATCGGCACGGCGGACAGGCCGATCGCGATCATCGCATTGGTCAGCGATGGCCCGAGCACGGCGGCGAAGGCGATGGCGAGGATCAGGAACGGGCAGGCGAGCAGGGCCTCGGTGACGCGCGAGATCACGATATCGATCCAGCCGCCATACCAGCCGGCGAGCAGGCCGAAGGGCAGGCCGATCGCCACCGCGATCAGCACCGATACGATGCCCGCGAGCAGCGAAGCCTGCGCCCCGTAGAACAATCGCGAGACCTGATCGCGGCCGAGCTCGTCCGTGCCGAACCAGTAGAGTTCGGAGGGCGGCTTGCGGATGGCGAGGAAGTTCGACTTGAACGGATCGGCCAAAGGCAGCACCGGCGCCAGAACCGCCATCAGGACGAAGATCAGGACGAGCCCGCCGCCGAGCAGCGCGGACTTGTTGCGGATGAGGCGCGCCAGAACGCCGGGGCGACCGCTGACACCGGCCGATCCGCCTGCCGAGGCGATGGAATCGAGCGAAGCCATCAGCCGGTCCTCAGGCGCGGATTGACGAGGATGTAGAGGATGTCGGCGATCAGGTTCATCAGGATGAAGCCGATGGCCGTGCACAGCACGACGCCCTGCACCACGCCATAGTCGCGGTTGAACACGGCATCGACGATCAGCTTGCCGAAACCGGGGATGGTGAAGACCTGCTCGGTCAGCACCGCGCCGGCCAGCAATTCGCCGAAGAGCAGGGTGGTCAGCGTGATGATCGGCACCAGCGCGTTGCGCAGCGCATGGCGATGCACGACCGTGTCCTCGTCGAGCCCCTTGGCGCGGGCGGTGCGGACATAGTCCGAGCGCAGCACCTCCAGCATTGCCGAGCGGGTATGGCGCATCAGGAAGGCGGCGAGCCCGTTGCCAAGCACGAAGGCCGGCATGATCAGGCGTTTGATCGCCTCCCAGGGGTTCTCGAAGATCGATTCATAGCCCGAGGCCGGCAGCCATTTCAGGTATACCGAGACCAGCAGGATCAGCATGATCCCGAACCAGAAATTCGGGATCGACAGGCCGGAGAGCGCGACCGCGCTGGCGGAATAGTCGACCACCGTGCCCTTGCGCCGCGCGGCCAGGATGCCGATCGGAATGCCTATGACGATCGCGACCAGGATCGAGGCGGTGGCGAGCTGGATCGTCACCGGCAGCTTCTGCAGGATCAGCCCGAGGACCGGCTCGCCGGTGCGCAGCGAGCGGCCGAAATCACCCTGCACGACCTGCCCGAGCCAGGCGAAGAACTGGACGAAGATCGGATCGTCCAGCCGGTAGATCTCGCGCAAGCGCGCGATCACCTCGGGGTCGCGTTCCTCGCCGGCGATCACGAGGAAGGGGTCGCCCGGCAGCGCGCGCTGCAGGGCGAAGACGAAGAGCGACACCAGAAAGAGCGTCGGTATCGCGATCAGGAAACGGCGGAGGATGAGCGTGGCCATGGGCCAGCCCTCAGATCATGAGCAGCGTCACGAGCGCTTCATTCCCGCCAGCCGGATGATCCCGTCGGGGTTGATTGCGAAGCCCTGCAGGTTGGAGCGCATCGCGAAGAACACCGTCTGGTTATAGAGATAGACGATCGGCAACTCGTCCTGCAGGATCTTCTGCGCGGCGTCGTAGCGCTTCTTGCGCTCGGCCGGCTCGTAGATCGTGCGGGCCTCGTCGAGCAGCTTGTCGACCTCGGCATTGGCGTATTTGCCGTCGTTCTGGTTGCCCTTCGAATGAGCGAAGGGGTGAATGTTGCCATCCGGGTCGATGCGGCCGGACCAGCCGACGCGGCTCATCTGGAACTTGCCCTGCTGCTGGTCGCGCAACTGGCTGGCGAATTCGGTCGAGCGGATCTGGATGTCGATGCCGGCTTCCTGTGCCATCGCCTGGATCACCTGCCCGAGCTGGGCGTCGACCGGGTTGTTGGTGACGAAGAGCTCGACCGTGACCTTGGACTGCCCGGCTTCCTTGAGCAGGGCTTTGGCCTTGGCGAGGTCGCGGGCCGGTACCGGCAGGTCGGCGCTGACATAGTAGTTGCCGGGGTTGAACGGCTGGTTCGAGGGAGCATAGAGCCCTTCGAACACGACCTGGCTCAGCACCTTGCGATCGATCGACAGCGAGAGCGCCTGGCGCACGCGCTTGTCCTGGCCCATCGGCTGCTTAGCCGCTTCGCCGTTATTGGTGTTGATGGTGATGCCCTGGTAGCCGAGATTGGCGATGCTCTCGATCTTCAGCGACTTGTCCGATTGAGCCGACTTCACGTCGGTCGGGGCCAGCCGCTCCAGCATGTCGAGCTCGCCGGAGCGCAGGTTGGCGAGACGCACCGTCGTATCGGGGATCGAGCGGTAGAGCACGCGGTCGAAATTGTACTTGTCGGCCTCCCAGTGCTCCTTGAACTTCTCCAGCACGATGCGGTCGTTCTGCACCCGCTCGACGAATTTATAAGGACCTGAACAGACCGGCTTGGCGGCGACGTCGCCCGAAAGCGTCTTGGGCGACAGCATCATGCCGGCGCGGTCGGTGAGCTGCGAGAGCAGCGTTGCGTCCGGGCGCTTCAGCTTGATCACCAGCGTGGTGGCGTCAGGCGCCTCGATGGTATCGACCGAGGCGAGCTCGGCCTTGCGCAGCGAGTCGGGCAGGGTGCGGGCGCGCTCCAGATTGGCCTTGGCGGCCTCGGCATTGAAGGCTTCGCCATCGTGGAACTTCGCATCGCTGCGCAGCTTCATCGTCAGCGTCAGGCCGTCGGCGGAGAAGTTCCATTCCGTCGCCAGCCGCGGCACCAGCTTCAGCTCCGGCGTGATGTCGACCAGCCGGTCGCACAACCCCATGAAGACGATGCGGCCGACGAAGGTGCGCGCCTTGTGCGGATCGAGCATGTCGGGGTCTTCCTGCAGGCCGATGCGCAGGGTGGATGGCGCCTGGGCCAGGGCCGGCAACGTCGCGAGCGCGAGCGCGGCGGCGGAGATCGCAACCTTCAAAAGCTTCATGATATCCCCTCGTTCCGGACGGTTGTCGGCGAACGTTCCCGCCGCGTCGGCAGCGGGTCGTCCTGCTCAATTCGTTCCTTGTGGCACTAACCTGACTCAGATCGCGGCCGCCGTCGATGATGCGCCGCATCAATTCGCAGGCAGCCGTGCTTGTCCCCTGGGCACGAGAGGCATTGCCGGAAACGGGTTTCCATGTGCGGGGTGGACATGCACGATGCGGCAACGGCGGTCGCCAGCTTTCTCGGCAGGGACTAGAACGGCGGTCGGCAAGGCAAGGCGCCCGAGTGGGCAGGGGAGATCGAGCATGCTGCTGGGCGTGATCGCCGACGACATGACGGGCGCGACCGATGTCGCGCTGATGCTGAACCGGGCGGGCATGCGCACCGTGCAGGTCATCGGCGTGCCTCCGGCCGACGCCGCCCTGCCGGAAGCCGATGCCGTCGTCGTCGCGCTGAAATCACGGACCAATCCGGTTGCGGAGGCCGTCGCGGATTCGCTCGCCGCCTGCGAGGCGCTGCTGAAGGGCGGCGCGCGCCAGATCCTGTTCAAATACTGCTCGACCTTCGATTCGACGGCGCAGGGCAATATCGGGCCGGTGGCGAATGCGCTGGCGCAGCGCCTCGGCGCCAAGCTCGCCATCGTCTGCCCGGCGTTCCCTGCGAATGGCCGCTCGATCTATCAGGGCTATCTCTTCGTCGGTGCCGTGCCGCTGCACGAAAGCTCGATGAAGGATCATCCGCTGACGCCGATGCGCGATTCCAGCCTGATGCGATTGATGTCGACGCAGGCGAAGGCCGAGACCGGCCTCGTCGACTACGCCACCGTGCTCGCCGGTCCTTCGGCGGTGAAGGCGCGCCTCGCGAAGCTCCAGGCCGACGGCATCCGCTATGCCGTTACCGATGCCTTGACCAACGAAGACCTGATGACGCTCGGCCATGCCGTGTCGGAGCATGTGCTGCTGACCGGCGGCTCGGGCATTGCGATGGGCCTGCCGCAGAATTTCCGTCGTGCCGGTCTCTTGCCCGAACGTCCGGGCCCGGCGGAGCTGAAAGCCCCGGCCGGGCGCGCCGGCATCATTTCCGGCAGTTGCTCGACCGCGACGCGCGGCCAGATCAAGGCGGCGCTGGGCGCTGGCTTTCCGGCGCTCAAGGTCGACCCCTTCGCGCTGGCCGATGGCAGCCAGAATGCGGAAAGCCTCGCCGCCTGGGCATTGGCCCAATCGGCCGACAAGCCTTTTCTCGTCTATTCCAGTGACGATCCGGCCGAGGTCGCGGCGGTGCAGGACAAGCTCGGCCGCGAGAAGGCCGGCAGCATCGTCGAGCACGCCTTTGCCGAAGTCGCGCGGCGGCTGTCGGAGGGCGGCGTGACGCGGCTTCTCGTCGCGGGCGGCGAGACCTCGGGCGCGACCGTGCTGGGCTTGGGCATCCGCACGCTGGAAATCGGCCCGGAAATCGATCCCGGCGTGCCCTGGACCCGCGTCGTCGACGGGCCGGAGATGGTCGTCGCACTGAAATCCGGCAATTTCGGCACGCCGGATTTCTTCCTGAAAGCCTGGAACCTGCTGCGCTGATGCCCAATTTGCCTGCGCTGAATCTCGTATAGGATCAGGCTACGGATTGGGAGCCGGCATGGACATGGCATTTCTCGGCGAACTTCTGACCAACGTGGCCGATCGCGGCCGCGCGCTGATCGGTTTCGAGCGCTTCCTCGGCAACCGCTCGCGCCCGATCGACAAGCTCTGCGAGGACCTGCTGTCCGGTCGGGGTGAGGCCTCGGGGATGGCGCTGGCGCAGGCCGTGCTGGAAGCCTGGCAGGGGCTCGACAAGCCCGGCCGGCTCGCCTTCTTCAACCTGCTGCGGGAGCGTTTCGGCCCCGATCACGACCGGCTCGACGCCGCGATCGAGGCCTATCGCGCCAAGCCCTATCCGGCGACCGTCGCGGCCCTGCATCAGGCATCCGAGCCGCGCCGGCAGGAATTGCTGCGCCGCCTGAATCTCGCCCCCGAGGGCACCCATGTTCTCGTGCGGATGCGCGAGGCCCTGTTCGAGGCGATGGCGGCGGAGCCGGAGCTCAAGGGCATCGACGAGGATTTTCGCCATCTCTTCGGCTCCTGGTTCAACCGTGGCTTCCTCGTCCTGCGCCGGATCGACTGGCGCACGCCGGCGAACGTCCTGGAGAAGATCATCCGCTACGAGGCGGTCCATGAGATCCAGGGCTGGGACGACCTCCGGCGCCGGCTGGAGCCGGCGGATCGGCGCTGCTTCGCATTCTTCCATCCGCAGCTCGTCGACGATCCCCTGATCTTCGTCGAGGTCGCGCTGACCGGCGACATCCCGCGCAGTATCGGCGAGGTGCTGGAGGCCGAGCGCGCGATCCTGCCCGCGCAGCAGGCGACGACGGCGGTGTTCTATTCAATCTCGAACTGCCAGGAAGGCCTGCGCGGCATCTCCTTCGGCAATTTCCTGATCAAGCAGGTGGCCGAGGACCTGAAGCGCGAATTGCCGGGGCTCGATACCTTCGTGACGCTCTCGCCGGTGCCCGGCTTCGCCCGCTGGCTTGCCGGCGTTGCGGACGAGCCCGGCGATCTCGTCCTGACCAATGAGGAGCGCGCCGAACTGGCCCGCCCGGCCGGCGAGACGATCTCGCTCGACGACGCGACGAAGGCGCGCCGCGACAAGCTGCTCGGCCAGATGATGGCGCATTACATGCTACGGGCGCGCACGGCCTCGGGCCGCGTCATCGACCCGGTCGCGCGCTTCCATCTCGGCAATGGCGCGCGGCTGGAGCGCATCAATGTCGGCGGCAATCTCTCGGCGCGGGGCCTGCGCGAGTCGCATGGCGTGATGGTCAATTACCGCTACGACCTCGACGATATCGAGACCAACCACGAAGCCTTCGCCACCCGCAACACGGTTGTGGCCTCCTCTGGCGTGCGCAAGCTGTTGCGCCCGGCGGGAAATTAAGACGGAAATGCCTGAAAGGACCCGAAATCATGGGCAATCATCTCTTCGACCTGATCCGCTCGCGCATGCCGGCGCCGGACGCGCCCTTCGCGCTGCTCGATGACGGCCGGCGTTTCTCCTATGGCGACATGGTCGCAGTCTCCGCCCGCTTCGCCGCTGCGCTCGCCGGGCTCGGCGTCAAGCCGGGGGACCGCGTCGCCGTCCAGGTCGAGAAGAGCTTCGAGGCGCTGATGCTCTATCTCGGCACGGTCAGGGCCGGCGCGATCTTCCTGCCGCTCAACACCGCCTATACCCCGGCCGAGATCGAGTATTTCCTCGGCGATGCCGAGCCCGCCGTCTTCGTCTGCGATCCCGCCAAGGCCGAAGCCTTGCGTCCCTATGCCGAGAAGGCCGGGGCCAGGCTGGAGACGCTCGGCATCGGCACCGGCAGCCTGCTCGACAAGGCCAACGTCGCCTCTGGCGATTTCACGGACGTCGCGCGCGGGCCGGACGACCTTGCCGCGATCCTCTACACCTCCGGCACGACCGGGCGCTCCAAGGGCGCGATGCTGAGCCATGACAACCTGTCGTCCAATGCGCTGGCGCTGGTCGACTACTGGCGCTTCACCAAGGGCGACGTGCTGCTGCACGCCCTGCCGATCTTCCACACCCACGGCCTCTTCGTCGCGACCAATGTGATCCTTTTGTCCGGCGCCTCGATGATCCTGCTGCCCAAGTTCGATCCGGAGCAGGTCTTCAAGTACCTGCCGCAGGCCACGAGCATGATGGGCGTGCCGACCTTCTATGTCCGGCTGCTGCAGGATGCCCGCCTGACCAGGGAGGCGACCAGCCATATGCGCCTTTTCGTCTCCGGCTCGGCGCCGCTTCTGGCCGAGACGCATCGCGAATGGCGCGACCGCACCGGCCACGCCATCCTCGAGCGCTACGGCATGACCGAGACCAACATGAACACCTCGAACCCCTACGAGGGTGATCGCGTCGCCGGCACGGTCGGCTTCCCGCTGCCGGGGGTTTCGGCCCGCGTCACCGAGCCTGAGACCGGCAAGGAGATCGCCCGCGACGAGATCGGCATGATCGAGGTCAAGGGCCCCAACGTCTTCAAGGGCTATTGGCGCAATCCCGAGAAGACCAAGGCCGAGTTCAGGGCCGACGGCTTCTTCATCACCGGCGACCTCGGCAAGATCGACCCCACCGGCTACGTCCATATCGTCGGGCGCGGCAAGGACCTGATCATCACCGGCGGCTACAACGTCTATCCCAAGGAAGTCGAGACCGAGATCGACGAGATGCCGGGCGTGATCGAGAGCGCCGTCATCGGCGTGGCGCATCCCGATTTCGGCGAGGGCGTCACCGCGGTCGTGGTCTGCAAGCCCGGCGCCGAGATCACCGCGAAGGGCATCGCCACGGCGCTGGAGCAGCGGCTCGCCAAGTTCAAGCAGCCCAAGCAGGTCTTCGTGGTGGCCGAGTTGCCGCGCAACACCATGGGCAAGGTCCAGAAGAACCTGCTGCGCGAGCAGTACAAGGACATCTACGCCAAGCAGTTGAAGGCAGGGGAGTAAGCCACCTCTACCTTCATCGCGTGTCATCCCGGCCGGAGCGAAGCGAAGAGCCGGGATCCATGCCTGAACCGTTCCGGAATGGGTCCCGGGTCTCCTTTCGGTCGTCCGGGATGACGCCGCGTATTGAGTGATTCACACCAAAGCCGGCACGCCGAGCTCGATCGTCTCGCCATCAGCGGGAATGCGCAGGCGCCGCGTGTCGACGCCACGCTCCTTCGCCGACTTGCGCAAAGCTGTGCGGCTGACGGTGGCGTGATCGAGCGCCTCCATATGCGTCGCGATCACTGTTGCCAGCGGGAAGGCCTCGGCGAGATCGAGCGTCTGCTCGTCGTCCATCACGATCAGCGTGTTGTCCCACATCGCTCCGCAGGAATGCGTGACGATGACGTCCGGCCCCGTCGCCGTCGCGGCATCGCGCAGCGGCGGATAGAGCACGCTGTCGCCGCACCAGTAGAGCGTCGGCTCGCCCGGCGCCTCGAAGCTCAGACCCATCACCGGCCCCATCTTCTCGACGACGGCGCCGGTGCCGTGCTGGGCCGGATGCCGCTTCAAGATGATCTGGCCGAGCCGGATGAAGCAGTCGATCGCCGTGATCGAGGAGAAGCCGGCCTGAGCGATCACGGCCTCGTCGCCGGGCTGGCAGATGATGGCCAAGTCCTTCGGCAGGCGCTCCTTGGCGACCTCGTCGAAATGGTCGGCATGGAGATGCGAGACGATCACGGTGTCGACGCCCGCGACGATATCCTCGATCGGCTCGGGCAGCTCGACCATCGGGTTCTCCGAGCGCCCGGTGAAGGAGCGGCGGCTATGGCGCGGGCCGAAATCCGGGTCGATCAGGAAGGTCCTGCCGCCATAGGTGAGCTTCAGCGTCGCGTTGCGGAGAAGTTTGAGCTTCATATCCGTCGGCTCCTCCTGCATCGGACCGAAAAGTGGGGACCACTTTTCGGACAAATCCGATGCGATGACAAAGAGCTAGGTCGTCGCCTTGCGTCCGGCAGGACGCACGACGATCTAGTCTCGGGGCAGGCATTCTTCCGCCCACGTCGCGATGAAACCAGTTCGGATTTGTGAAGCACTTCCCACGTTCGCGTGACGTATCACGCCGCCGCGAACTGGCCGTAGGGCACCTCCTGGCGCGCCTTGCGCAGGGCGCTCGCCCACCAATGGAGCTGTGCCAACATCGTCGCCATCGCCTGCTCGGCCCGGTCGGCATCGAGCAGGCGGCCCTCCGCATCGAAGCGGCTCCAGACATCGGCGAAGGCGACGCCGTCGCGGATCGGCGCGGCGTGCAGTTCCCCGAAGACGAGGCGGAGTTGCTCGACGGCGCGCAGGCCCCCCGAGATGCCGCCATAGGAGACGAAGCCCACCGGCTTGCCGCGCCATTCCGGGCCGACCGCGTCGATCAGGAACTTCAGGATCGCCGGATAGCCGCGGTTGTATTCCGGCGTCACCACGACGAAGCCGTCGGCCCAGCCGATGATGTTCCGGAGCTCTTCGAGGGCTGGGTGCTTGCCGCTGACATGGCGCGGCGGCAGGTCGATCTCGCCGGGATCGACGACCGCGAGGTCGAAGGGGCCATCGCCCGCGATCTGCGAGATCGCCCAGCCGGCGACCTTGTCGCAGAATCGGCCTTCGCGGCTGCTGCCATAGATCAGGGCGAGCCTGATCCGCGTATCGACCTTCTGGTGCATGGAAACGCTCCGGTTTGCATCACGGGAGCGGGGCTTATAAAACCTCAAGTAAAGTTTAGGTCAAGAGGTGTTTCCGATGTCCCAGCAGGCGCGTCTGCCGGGCGAGCTCAGCGTCGGCGATGTCGCCCGCCGCAGCGGGCTCGCCGTCTCGGCATTGCATTTCTACGAGGCGGAAGGGCTGATCCGCAGCCATCGCACGGCGGGCAACCAGCGTCGCTATGCCCGCGAGGTGCTGCGCCGGGTCGCCATCATCAAGGTGGCGCAGCGCGCCGGCATCCCGCTGAAGACCATCCGCGAGGCCTTCAAGGCCCTGCCGCAGGAGCGCACGCCGACTGTCGCCGACTGGACGCAGCTCTCGTCAGCCTGGAAGCAGGAGCTGGAGCGTCGTATCGACCGGCTGACGGGACTGCGCGATCACCTCAACGGCTGCATCGGCTGCGGCTGCCTTTCGGTGCGGGATTGTCCGCTGCACAATCCGCTTGATCGCTTGGCCGAGGAGGGGCCAGGGCCGCGCCTCCTCGATCCAGAGTGAGGCTCAGCCAGCCTTGTAGAGCCTATCGAGCGGCATCCGCGCGACATCGGCCATGAGCGCGACGAAGCCCTTCGCCTGTAGGGCGGCGGTCGCCTTGCCCTTCTCGGCCGTTGCGAGCGTGGCGTCGCCGGCCGCGCCGGCACGGTTCACGTCCTGCGCCATCCAGGCGAAGGCATGCGGGCCGGTCGGGCGCAGATGCGCATAGCCTTCCTCGGCCATCGTCACCGTGTGCGGCTTGAACAGTGCGGCCTGTGTCATGTCGACGAGGTCCGGCCGGAAATGCAGCATCAGCGAGGTCTCGGCGTCGCCGGCATGGATGCCGTGGCGGAGATCCAGCTCGCCAAAGAGCCCCTCAGGCAGGCCGAATGACGACCAAGCGGTGCAGACGGCGAGCATGCCATGGCTGACGCGCAGCTCCCGCGCCACGATCTTCATCGGGTCGACATTGCCGCCATGCGAGGTGACCATCACGAGCTTGCGCAGGCCGGCGCGTTTCACGCTCTCGCCGATCTCCAGCCAGGAGTGGATCGCGCTCTCCCAGCCGATCGTCACCGTGCCCGGCGAATGCAGGTGCTCGTTCGATTTGCAGACCGCTTGCGTCGGCAGGACGAGAAGGTCGAGATCATCAGGCACCAGCGGCATCGCTTCCGCGAGCATCCCGTTCATCACGGTGGTGTCGACCGAAACAGGCAGATGCGGGCCATGCTGCTCGATTGCCGCCAGCGGCAGCACCGCCACGGTGCGCTCGGATGAAAGGGCAACGAAGTCGGAGCTCTTCAGGTCGCCCCAGAAGCGTGCGGTCATGATCAGGCCTGTCAGGAGCCGATGTCATCGCCTTGTTTCTGTGCAGAAACCCGGCGATGCGGCGTTGCATTGTCCCGCCGTCCTATCGCATGGGATAAGGAGACGGGCCAGTGGCTGACCGGCCGCAGCATGAGGGGAGAGAGCGAGATGACGACGATGAAATATCGCGTGAACCGGCGTGCCGCGCTCGGGCTGATCGGCGGCTCCGCCGCCTCCCTGCTGATCCCCGTGCCCGGCGCGCGCGTCAATGCGCAGACGCTCGACAAGGTCAGCTACCAGACCAATTGGCGGGCCCAGACCGAGCATGGCGGCTTCTATCTCGCGGCCGCCAACGGCATCTACAAGAAATACGGGCTGGACGTGGAGATCCGCCCCGGCGGCCCGCAGCAGAACCCGACCCAGCTCCTGCTCGGCGGCCGCGTCGACATGATCATGGGCAACTCGCTGGAGGCGCTCTCCTTCGCGCACGAGAACCTGCCCTTCCTCTGCATCGCCTCGATTTTCCAGAAGGACCCGCAGGTCCTGATCTCTCATCCCGGCCAGGGCAACGACACGCTTGCCGATCTCAAGGGCAAGCCGATCCTGATCGCGGCGCAGGCCCGCGTCGGCTTCTGGCCCTTCCTGAAGCTGAAATTCGGCTACCAGGACGAGCAGATCCGCCCGTACACCTTCAACATGGCGCCCTTCCTGGCCGACAAGAAGCTGACGCAGCAGGGCTTCCTGTCTTCCGAGCCCTTCGTGATCCGCAAGGCCGGCGTCGATCCGGTGGTGCATCTCCTCGCCGATGCCGGCTTCGAGAACTACAACACCACGATCACGCTCTCCCGGAAGATGGCCCAGGAGAAGAAGGACGTCGTGCAGCGCTTCACCGATGCGACGCTGGAAGGCTGGGCCGAGTACATGAAGGGCGGTGCGGGCAACGAGGCCGCCAATGCCCGGATCCTGAAGGACAATCCCGACATGGATCAGGAGAAGATCGACTACGCGCTCAAGGTGATGAACGAGCGCGGCATCGTCGTCTCCGGCGACGCCAAGACGCTCGGCATCGGCGCAATGACCGATGCGCGCTGGGCGAGCTTCTACAAGACGATGAGCGAGGCCGGCGTCGTTCCGGCCGGCGTCGACGTGAAGAAGGCCTACAGCCTCGACTTCGTCAACAAAGGCATCGGCAAGGGCTGAGCCGGACAAGCGTTGACGACACGATGACTGTGACGATGGACGAGACGAAGCCGCAACCCGCCGCGAGCACTCCGCTGGTGGCGATCCGGCACGTCTCCAAGCAATTCGCCAACGGCACGCTCGCCGTGCGCGATGTCGATCTCGAACTGGGGACGGGGCAGTTCATCAGCCTGCTCGGCCCCTCCGGCTGCGGAAAGTCGACGCTCCTGCGCATGATCGCCGGCCTTGGCGCGCCGACGACCGGTTCCATCACCTGGCCGGGAGAGACCGGGGAGGCGCAAGGCAGCGCCGGCCATGGCGCCCGCGATCTCGGCTTCGTCTTCCAGGACCCGACGCTGATGCCCTGGGCCAATGCCTTGGCCAACGTCATGCTGCCACTCAAGCTCAAGGGCGTGACCCGCGCCGAGGCCGAGGCCCGTGCCGCCGAGATGCTGGCGCTGGTCGGCCTCGAGGGCTTCGAGAAATCCTATCCGCGCGAACTCTCCGGCGGCATGAAAATGCGCGTCTCGATCGCCCGCGCGCTGGTGATGCGGCCGAAGATCCTGCTGATGGACGAGCCTTTTGCGGCGCTCGACGAGATCACTCGCCACCGCCTCAACGACGACCTGCTGGCGCTGTGGGAGCGCGAGCGCTTCACCGCCGTGTTCGTCACCCATTCGGTCTTCGAGTCCGTCTATCTCTCGCAGCGTATCGTCGTGATGGCGGCAAGACCCGGCCGGGTCATGGCCGATCTATCGGTCGATGCCGCCTATCCGCGCGACGAATTGTTCCGGACCTCCGGCGAATACGCCCATCTCTGCCGCGTCGCCTCGACCAAGCTGAAGGAGGCGATCGGCCAATGAGCGCGCCCGTCGAAACGCTTCGCTCCGACGGCACCGACGCGCAGGCGCTGCCCGTCGCGATGGCGGAGACCCGCATCCTCGGCCTGCCCGCCAGCGTCTGGCCGCGCATTCTCGCGCCTCTGGTGATCGGCGTCGCCGTGCTGGGGCTCTGGGAACTCGCGGTGCGCTGGAACGATATTCCACACTATGTCCTGCCGGGGCCGATCCTGGTCGGGCAGACGCTGGTCGCCGACTGGGGCACGCTTTCGGGTTCGCTCTGGGTCACCTTGAAGATCACCTTCATGGCGCTGGCGGCCGCTGTCGTCGTCGGCGTAACGCTCGCCGTACTGTTCAGCCAGTCGAAATGGCTGGAGATGGCGCTGCTGCCCTATGCGGTCATTCTGCAGGTCACGCCGATCGTCGCCATTGCCCCGCTGATCATCATCTGGGCCAACGACATCGACCTGTCGCTGCTGATCTGCGCCTGGATCGTCGCCTTTTTCCCGATCCTGTCGAACACCATCCTCGGGCTGAACTCGGCCGACCATAACCTCGTCAACCTGTTCGAGCTCTACGGCGCCTCGCGCTGGCAGACGATGCGCTATCTCAAGCTGCCGGCGGCTCTGCCCTATTTCCTCGCCGGACTGAAGATTTCGGGTGGCCTCGCGCTGATCGGCGCGGTGGTGGCGGAATTCGTCGCGGGCACCGGGGGCAGCGCTTCGGGCCTCGCCTATCGCATCCTGGAAGCGGGCTACCAGCTCAAGATCCCGCGCGTCTTCGCGGCGTTGGTGATGATCTCGCTATCGGGTATCGCGATCTTCCTGGCGACCAGCCTGATCTCGTACCTGCTGCTGCACCGCTGGCACGAAAGCGCCATCCGCCGCGAGAACTGAGCGATCGGCCGGAGGGCGTTAGACGAAATAGGCGAGCTTGCGCTCCGCCGGCAGGGCATCGATGTCGCGCAGGGCGGTTTCCAAGGGGCTTGCGGCCAGTCGAACCTGCTCCGGCCGCGTGCTTTCGGGCTCGCTGAATACGATATCGTCGTCGAGTAGCTGAACGCTGACGAAGCGCGTTTCGGAAGCTGCGGCGTCCTTGGGTTCCAGCGGGACCGGTTCGTGGCCGTCGGTCGCGATGTCGAGATCTTCGTAGTGGCGCGGCGCTGCCGAGGGAGCCGGCACGACCATCGCCTCGGAACTCGCCGCCATCGCAGCGAAGCTTACGCTGCTCTCGCGCGAAACCTCGCCGAAGGCCCGCAGGCTCGAATCCAGCATGGCGATGGTGTCGGCGATCTTGTCGATGCGCTGGACCACGCCGTCGACGACGCTGATCGCCGTCGAAATCTCGGCGGCACGACGATCGAGCGCGTCGCAGGCTTCCTCGTCGGCTCCGGTCTCGCGCAGGCCCCAGGCAGCCTCCTGAATGCTCTCGGTCGCGGCGAGCACGGAGCCGGCTGCCTTCTCGATCTGGGCAGCGAGTCCGGATGAGCGCGCGTCGGCCTTGCCGCTGATCCGCTCGAGATCGGTCCGCAGGTCGTTGATCAGCGCGGCCGCTTCGATCAGGTTGGTTTCGCGGCTGGTCTCCTGCACGCCGAGCCCGACGACCCGCTCGATCCGCTGGATCGCGCCGAGCAGTTGCAGCGTGTCCGCCTGCCGGTTGCGCCTAGCATATTCCACCATGAACCAGCGGCCACGCGCCGTCTCCATGACCGCGGCTTCGATCGCCTCGTAATCGGCCTGGCTCAGCGGTGTCAGCGAGCGTACGTCGCCCATGACGAATCTGCCTTCGAAGGACCGGCCGAATCAGAGCGGCGGTCGTGAGTTCAACGCCGAAGCTGCCGCGCGATTGCTTAAGGAATTACTGCCGGCGCCCCGAATTGAAACAATATGCCGGCGGAGCCCGGTTTCCTCCGGCATTGCGGGCGCTTGCGGCAGGGCAGGGCGCTGTCGAGTGCCTGAAACTTGCCAAGCCGCGCCGCCGCGGCAATACAGGGCAAGGGGTGGGAGGCCGGCGCGACGACGAGTTGTGGTCGCTGGAGGCTGCATGGCCGATCGGGCCAGGGGATAAGGACCTCAAGGCGACATGGCGAGCCTCGATACCGCCGAACCGCAGGCGAACCTCCGCGACGACGCGGGCGTGCTCGCGGTGGCGCTTTCGGGCTCCTGGAGTGCCGATCGCGCCCCACGCATCGAAGAACTGATCGGCGAGATCGGCGAGCGCCTGCACGAGGCGCCCGGAGCACGCATCGACCTGTCCGAGGTGACGCGGCTCGACACGCTCGGTGCCTATGTCCTCAACCGCCTCAAGGCCAGACAGGGTCGGGACGGTGTCGAAGTCGAGCTCGTCAGCAGCAGGCCCGAGCACGGTATCCTCCTTGCCGAAGTGCAGGTTCATGACGACGATCCGCCGAAGCCCCACCGGCATGTCGGGGTGGTCGACATCCTCGTCGATATCGGCGAGGGCGTCGTGCGCTTCGGGCGGGACATGGTCGGCGGCGCGATGTTCCTCGGCGAGGTCGTCGTCGGCTCGGCCAGCGTCGTGCTCGGCCCGCGCAAGTTCCGGGGCCCGTCCCTGGTCAACCAGATCGAGCTGATCGCCTTCAACGGCGCGCCGATCATCATGCTGATCTCGTTCCTCGTCGGCTGCATCGTCGCGCAGCAGGGCATCTTCCAGCTCCAGCAGTTCGGCGCCTCCGCCTTCGTCGTGAACCTCACCGGCATCCTGATCCTGCGCGAGCTCGCGGTGCTGCTGACCTCGATCATGATCGCCGGCCGCTCGGGCTCGGCCTTCACGGCCGAGATCGGCTCGATGAAGATGCGCGAGGAGATCGATGCGCTGCGCGTGATGGGCCTGGATCCGATCGAGGTGCTGGTGGTGCCGCGCATCCTCGCGCTGATCATCTCGCTGCCGATCCTGACCTTCATCTCGGCGATGGCGGGATTGGTCGGGGCAGGGCTCGTCTCCTGGCTCTATGGCGGCATCGGCGTCGACACTTTCCTCGCCCGCCTGCAATCGGTCATCACCTGGAAGCATTTCGCCGCCGGCCTGATCAAGGCGCCCTTCATGGCCTTCGTCATCGGCCTGATCGCCTCGATCGAGGGGCTCGCAGTCAAGGGCTCGGCGGAATCGCTCGGCCGTCAGGTCACGGCCTCGGTGGTGAAGGCGATCTTCATGGTCATCGTCGTCGACGGGCTCTTCGCCATGTTCTTTGCCTCGATCGCGTTCTGACGATGGCGCAGCAGAACCCCTCCCAACCCGATCGGACACCACGCCCCGGCGAGCCCGAGGCGGTCATCCGCGTCCGCGATCTCAAGGTCGCCTTTGGCGACAAGGTGATCATGGATGGCTTGGATCTCGACGTGCTGCGCGGCGAGATTCTCGGCTTCGTCGGTGGCTCCGGCCAGGGCAAGTCGGTGCTGACGCGCACCATCCTCGGCCTCGTCCGCAAGCGGCGCGGGACGATCGAGGTCTTCGGCGAGGATGTCGACGATCTCAACCCGCAGCAGCGCCGCGTGCTCGAGCGGCGCTTCGGCGTGATGTTCCAGCAGGGCGCGTTGTTCTCGGCGCTCACCGTCAAGCAGAACATCCAGGTGCCGATGCGCGAGTATCTTCAGCTCTCGCCCGATCTGCTCGACGAGCTGGCGATGGTGAAGCTCGATCTCGTCGGCCTGCCGCGCGACGCCGCCGACAAGGCGCCTTCCGAACTCTCGGGCGGCATGATCAAGCGCGCTGCTCTGGCCCGTGCGCTCGCGCTCGACCCCGAGATCGTCTTCCTGGACGAGCCGACATCAGGGCTGGACCCGATCGGCGCCGCCGAATTCGACGATCTGATCATGACCCTGAAGCAGACACTGGGCCTGACCGTCTTCATGGTAACCCACGATCTCGACAGCCTGTATCATGCCTGCGACCGAATCGCCGCTCTGGCGGACAAGAAGGTGATCGCGGTCGGTACGCTGGCGACGATGCTGGCATCCGACCATCCATGGTTGAAGGCCTATTTCGGCGGGGAGCGCGCCATGGCCAGACTGCCGGCGGGAGAGCAGGGACAGAACGGCTAGACGATGGAATCGCGCGCCAATTACGCACTCGTCGGTCTGTTCACGCTCGCGGTCCTCGCGGCGGCCTTCGGCTTCGTCTACTGGTTCAACAGTGGCGGGACCGGGCGCAAGGAGAACATCCGCGTCATCTTCACCGGCACGGTGACCGGGCTCGGGCGTGGATCGAGCGTGCTGTTCAATGGCCTGCGCGTCGGCGAGGTCACCAGCATCGAGCTCCAGTCGGACGATCCGCGCCGCATCTATGCGGTGATCCAGGTCGCCAACACGACACCTTTGCGCGAGGACACGCGCGCCCGCATCGAGGCGCAAGGCCTGGCCGGCGTGGTCGCGCTCCAGCTCATCGGCGGTGATCCGGGGGCGCCGGTCCTGAAGGCCAAGCCCGGCGAGCCGATGCCGACCATCATCGCCGAGCGCTCCGAATTGCAGGACATCATCGAGACCGTCCGCAACGTCGCGCAAAAGGCCGACGGGATGCTCACCTCGCTCGACGGGCTGATCAAGCAGAACGCCACGCCGATCAACAACACCGTTCGCAATGTCGAGAAGTTCTCGCAGGCGCTCGGCAACAATGCCGACGGGCTCGACAAGCTGATGGCCGGCTTCGGCAATATCGCCGAGACGATCCAGCCGCTCTCGCAGAAGCTGCAAGCGCTCAGCGAGGAGCTGACGGCCGTGGTGCGCTCGGTCGACCGTGACCGGATCACCAGCATCGTCGAGAATGTCGATAAATTCACCGGCGCGCTCGGCGGCTCCAGCAGCGAAGTCGCCAAGGTGGTGAAGGACGCGGCCTCGATCTCGGCCAAGCTCGACAAGGCGGCCGATCAGGTCGAGGGCGTGCTCAAGGCGGCGAAGGGCTTCCTCGAATCCGGATCGGGCCCCGATGGCCGCAGCGCCTTCCAGGAGGTCGCCGACGCTGCCAAGTCGATCCGGACGCTCGCCGACAATCTCGACAAGCGCACCGCCGAGATCACCGCCGGCATCAACCGCTTCACCGGGCCGGGCCTGCGCGATGTCGAGTCGCTGGCCTCGGACGGCAAGAAGACCCTGACGGAACTCAATCGTACCTTGCGGAATTTCGAGCGTAACCCGCAGCAATTCATCTTCGGTGGCAAGCCGCCGCTTCCCCAGTACAACGGATCCCGCTAGCCCATGACGACCGAGGTTCAGGTTCCTCCGGCCCGCCGGGCTCGCCGCTTCCTTCCGACCTTGGCTCTCGCAGCCTCGGCTTTGCTCGCCGGCTGCGGCGGCGGAGCGACGCCGACAACCTTCGATCTCTCGGCACCGGGTGGATTCGGCAAGGTCGGCGGCTCGCGGGCCGCGATGGTCGTGGCCGAGCCGACGGCGGTTCAGGCGCTCGATTCAGACCGCGTCATCGTCAAGGATTCGAGCGGCGCGCTCTCCTTCGTCGGTGGCGCGCAATGGGCGGATCGGGTTCCCGCGCTGGTGCAGGCCCGCCTGATCCAGACCTTCGAGAATGCCGGCCGGGTCGGCTCGGTCTCGGGGCCAGGCCAGCGCATTTCGCCCGATGTCCAGCTCAACACCAATATCCGCAGCTTCAACATCGACGCCGCAACCGGCACGGCGGTGGTCGAGATCACCGCCCGTATCGTCGGTGACCGCACCGGGCAGATCCAGCGTGCGCGGCTCTTCGCAGCGCGCGTGCCGGCAGGCTCCGTCGACGGGGCGGGCGCGACCCAGGCGCTCGATCGCGCGCTGTCGCAGGTGCTGGTCGAGATCGTGCGCTGGGCGCGCTGAGCGCGCCCTCCCGGCAGTTTCCTTCCGCCAGCGGCGGCGCTAGACTCTGATTCCGGCTCGGCCCGAGCCTCCCCCCTCCAGCCGGGGCAGCATCATCATGCGGGGCATTTTCATCGACCTGACCGACTGTCCGGGCATCACGCATGAGGAGGGATTGCGTCAACTGCTCGTGATAGGAGGTTCACGTCATGGTTTTGTCGGCCCCGATCCATCAGTTGAAGCGTAAGGCGCGGCTCTTGAGCCGGGCGGAGCGCATCCCGCTCCATGCAGCCCTCGACCGCATCGCGGCTGAGGAGGGCTATCGCGGCTGGAGCCTGCTCGTCGCGAAGCAGCCCGGAATGGCATCGGTTCGTGCGTTCTGGCCGCTGCTGGAACCTGGCGATCTCGTCCTGATCGCGGGGCGGCCGGGGCAGGGCAAGACGCTGGCAAGCCTCGCGCTTCTGGCGGAAGCCATGGGCGCCGGACACCATGGCGTCTTCCTCACGCTCGAATACACGCCGGCTGACGTGCTCTCCCGCCTGCGGGGGATCAACGTCGAGCCGGCCGAATTCGCAGGTCTGTTCGACTGCGATTGCTCCGATGCGATCAGCGCCGACTATATCGTCGCAAGGCTGGCCGATGCGCCGCACGGCACGGTCGCGGTGATCGATTACCTGCAACTTCTCGACCAGCGCCGTGACACGCCGGAACTGGCGCTGCAGGTGAGGACGCTGAAAGCCTTCGCGCGGAAGAGGGGGCTGATCCTGGTCTTCCTGTCGCAGATCGACCGTTCCTACGAAGGCTCGGGCAAGCCGTTCCCCGAGATCGCGGACATACGATTGCCCAACCCCCTCGATCTCGCCCTGTTCGACAAGACCTGTTTCGTGAACAGGGGCGAGGCGTGCTTCCGCGCGGCGGCTTAGGCGAGCGCTGCACCTCAAAACAGGAAGGGCCGCCCTTTCGGGCGGCCCTTCTCATTTCTTGGCTGACGGCGGCGCTTACTCGAAGCGCCCGCTGGCATGGGCCAGCATCGTGTAGACCTTGCCGGTCTCCGAAGTCAGGTAGGTCTTGGCCACCATCGAGTCGCGGTCGTCCTTGGCCGCTTCGCCGAGCAGGCGCTCGAACTCGTCGATATAGCGGTCGACCGTATCCTTGAACTCGGCGTCACGGCGGTACTTGCGGCGCATCTCGTCGAAGGTCTGCTGGCCCTGCAGCGTGTAGAGCCGGCGGGTGAAGACGTTGCGCTCACCGCGCTTGTAGCGGTCCCACAACTCGACGGCGGCGTCATGGTCGATCATCCGCGCGATGTCGACGGAGAGCGAATCGAGCTTCTCGATCGAATGCGTCGTCGGCTTGCTCGGCTCGGGCTGCTTGTCCTCGCGCGAGGCGCGGGTCAACAGGTCGGAGAGCCAGCCAGCCTTGGCCGGCTGCTGCTGCGGGGCAGGCTCCGGTTGGCGGCGCGGCGCCTCCTGCACGGAAGCCGGCCGGGTCGGCGTCGTCGCGGTCTCGATGCGGACGGCCGGGCGCGGCGCGGCAGGCTGCTCGGGTTCGCTCGCCGCGGCATCGAGGGACGGCCGCAGAAGCGGCTCCTCCGCGGCAGGCGCGGGCTGCGGCGCAGGCGTGAACGCCGGAGCGGGCCGGGCCGGGGAGGCGACGGCGGCAGCCACGGCTGCAGTCGCTGCGGCGACCGGGCGCCGGCTGGCGGCATGGTCGATCGGCATCGAGACGTCGCCCCGCCGGCCGGCCCGCGTCACGATCTCCGTGAGGTCGTTCAGCGCCTTGATCTGCTCGGCCACGACCCGGCGCATGGCCGAAGTCGATTCCTGGGCTTCCGCCGGCAGTTCGAGCACGCCGCGCTTCAGCTCGGCCCGGGTCGCCTCCAGCTCGCGCTGGATGTCGCCGGTGATGCCGCGCATGTCCTGCGCCGCCTTCTGGAATCGCTCGGTGACCTTGGCGATCTCGCCGCCGACCTCGGCCGAGACCTGGGCATAAGCCGCGCGCAGGGCCTCCGCCGTGCGCTCGCGCTCCTGGCCGGTGGCCGAGCGGATCGTCTCGAACTGCTGGGCGATGGCGTTCGTGGTCGATTCCGCCGAGTCGGACAGAACGGTGCCGATCTGGCGGGCACGCGCCTCGGCTGTGCTTAGCGAATCGTCGATCAGCGTGCCGAAGGAGCGGGTGATCGACTCGATATCGTCGGTCCGGTTGGTAATGAGCCCATGGAGCTGCTCAAGCGCCTCGCGACGCTCGACCAGAGCCTTGCCGACGCGGCCCTCGATCTGCTCCAGCCTGCCGGCGACGGCGTTGAGCGCCGCGCTGCTGGCCTGGGTCACCTCATTGAGCGAGGTGCCGCGATCGTCGAGCTGGCCCACCAGCGCCGCGGTCTCGCGCAGCGTGCCTTCCGAGAAGCTCTTCAGCTCGGCGATCTGCGCCGTGACCTGCTGCGAGGCCGAGCCGGCCTCCGCCATCACGGTGCCGATCACCGTCTGCAATTCGCCGACGCGGGTCGACAGGCTGTTCTCGACGGCGGCGAGGTTCTTGTTCGCGCCGTTGACGATCTGCTGCATCAGCTTGTTGGCTTCGCCGAGGCGTCCCAGCATGCCGCCGAGCTCCTCGCGGAGCTGCTCGTTGGTGCCGACCAGCGCCTCGACCGATTGCTTCGAGCCGGCTTCGAGCGTCTCGCGCAGAGCACTGGACGAAGCCTCGATCGCGCTCGCAATGGCGGCGCCACGATCGCGCAGGCCGGCGACGATGGCGTTGCCGCGGCTTTCAAGCGCACGGACCACGATCTCGCCGACCGAGGCGAATTCGTTGGCGAGCGCTTCGCCGCGCTCGTTCAGCGCCTCGACGGCGCCGTTGCCCTTGGCGTCGAACGTGGCGCGCAGAGCCTCGACACGTTCGTCGACCGACTGGGTGAAGGCCGCGCCCTGCTCGCCGATAGCCGCGACGAGGCTGTTGCCCTTGGCATCGAACACGGTGCGCAAGGTCTCGACGCGCTCGTCGAGTGACTGGGTGATCGTATCGCCCTGGCGGCCGAGGGCTGCGACGAGGCCGCTGCTGCTCGTGTCGAAGGCAGCGTGCAGGGCGGTGGTCCGCTCCTCCAGCGAGGAGGCGACGGCCGCGCCCTGGCGCTCCAGCGCCGTGACGATGCCGGCGCCCTGGCCCTCGAAGATCGCGCGGAGCTGCTCGGCGCGCTGGTCGAGCGCGCCCGAGATGGCGTCGCCCCGACGGCCGAGCGCGGCGACGATGCCGAGCCCGCGATCGTCGAACAGGGTGCGCAACTGCTCGGCACGCTCGGTAAGCGCGGCAGCGATCGCTTCGCTCTGGCCGGCCAGCGCCGAGACCATGCCGCCGCCCTGGTCGTCGAACAGCGCGCGCAGCTCCTGCGCCCGCTCGGCGAGCACGGAGGCGATGGCTTCCGAACGGCCCTGCAGCGTGGCGGCGATCTCGTCGCCGCGGGTGTCGAGCGTGTGCGAGACGGTGTCGAGGCGGCCGACGACGCGCTCCTCGAAACGCGCGACGCTCTGGTCGAGCGTGTCGGCGATCTGGAGGGCACGGCCACCAAGCGTGGCGTTGATCGTGTCGGCCTTGTCGCTGAGCGTGCGGGTGAGCGACTCGCTCTTGGAGGTGACGACCTCGCCGATCTCGTCGGCCTTGGCTGCGAGTGCCTTGGTGACCTCGCGGCCCCCCTCGGCCAGCACGCGGGCGATATCGACCGTTCGCTCGACCAGCGCCTCGTTGAGGGCGGTGGCGCGCGAGCCCAGGCTGCCGTCGATGCGGGCGATCAGGCTGTCGAGCGTGCCGGCGATCTCGGCGCTCTTGGTGCCGGAGCGGTCCTCGAACAGCTTGATCTGGCTCTCCATCGCCTCCGCCGCCTCGCGGGTGCGGCTGGCGAGGAGCTCGGCCGCTTCCAGCGCGCGCGTTCCGGCCTTGTCGGCCAGCATGACGCTGTCCTCGGAGATCAGCTTCTCGACCTGCGCGATACCGGAATGGAGCGCGGCGGTAAGCTGCTGCGCGTCGCCCGAGATCTTGGCGGTCAGGACGCCGCCCTGGTTGACGATGAGGTCCTCGAATGCGCCGAGGCGCGCGGCGAGCGCGTTCTCGACATCGCGGCCCTGCGTATCGAACAGCGTCGAGAACGCGGCGAGACGCCCGCCGAGCGCGGCCTCGATCTCGTGCCCGCGCTCGTCGAAGAGCCTGGTCAGCGCGTCGTGGCGCAGCGCCAGCGCCTCGTTCAAAGCCTGCGCGCGGCCCTCGACCGAACGCAGCATCGACTCCGCATTGGCCGAGAGCGCCTCGTTCACGCGCCCGCCCTGCTGGGTCAGCGCCAGCACGATCTCGCGGCCGGTGCCGGCGAGCATGGTGCGTGCCTCTTCTGCATGGACGGTGAAGGTGTCGCGCAACCCTTGCGTCGCCTCGGAGACACGGTCGGCGACATGGCGGCCGTCGACATTGATCGTCTCGGTGAGGGTGCGGGTCGCCTCGGTCATGCGGCGCGCCAGATCCTCGCTCTGCTCGCCGAGCAGGGTGTGGACCTCGCGGCCGGTGCTGACGAGGTCGCGCACCATGGTTTCGCGCTGCTCGCCGAGCAGGGCGCCGACCTTCTCGGCCGTGTCGCTGATGTTGGTGAGGAAGCCGGTCTGCTGCTGTTCGAGAGCGGTCTTCGCCGCCTCGATGCTGCCGGTGACATGGGCGGCGAGCGTCGCGCCGCGCTCGTCGAGCTGCTGGTCGATATTGGCGCCGGTCTCGGCGAGGCGGATGATCAGCGCGTTCGAGCGCTCCGCCAGGATGCCGTGTACCGAGCGGCCGACATCGGCGACGCGGCTCGCCAGCGCCTGGCTCTCGTTGCCGAGCAGATCCTTGATCTCGAGTCCGGCCTGCGAAACCTTGACGGTCATCGCACCGGCCTGCTCCTCGAGCAGCGCGCTGACGCGCATGCCGGTCTCGGACAGACCGTTGATCAGGCGCTCGCTCTCGTTGCCGACGACGACGCCGACCTCCTGGCCAGCCTGGGTCAGGCGGCTGACGAGCAATTCGCTCTCGTCGCGCAGGCGGGTCTCGACCGTGTTGACCGCGCCCGAGACGCTGGAAACCAGCGCCTCGCTGCGCTCCGACAGCAGCTTGGCGACGTCGGCGCCGGCATTCGAGACGCGCGCGACGGTGGCGTCGCCCTGCTCGCCCATCAGGCTGGCGAGGTTGCGGCCGGCATCGGAGACGCTGGCAACCGCGGCTTCGCTACGCTCCGTGAGCACGCGAGCCAGCTCGCTGCCGGCCTGCGACACGCGGTTGACGACGCCGTCGCTCTGCTGGCCGACGAGATCGGCGAGTTCGTTGCCGGCGCTGGAGACGCGGTGGACCAGCTTGTCCGCCTGCTGGTCCAGCAGGCCGTGGACGGTCTGGCCGGTTTCATTGAGGCGGTCGACGAGCTTGCTGCCCTGCTCGGTGAAGAGCCCGTTCACCTGGCCTGCGACATCGGTGATGCGGCCGGTGAGCGTGTCGCCATGCTGGGCGACGGATTCGCTGAGGGACTGGCTGGCGTCGTTGACGCGCAGGATGATCGCCTCGCTGCGCTCGCGCAGCACGTCGTCGACGGTGCGCGCGGTCTCGTTGAGGCGGCCGACCAGAGTGTCGCCATGCGTGCCGATCAGGCCGTGGACGCTCTCGCCGACCTCGGTCAGACGGGTGGCGATGGCCTCGTTCTGGCGGTTGAGCAGGCTGTTGACGCCGCGGCCGACTTCGGCGAGGCGGGTGGTGACGCTCTCGCCCTCGTCGGACAGCGCGCTGCGCAGCGCCTCGCCCGATTCCGCCAGGCGTGCCTGCAGGGCCTCGCTCTGGCTTTCGATCAGCGCGACCATGTTGCGGCTGCTGACCTCGAAGCGCTCGGCCGCTTCCGTGCCGCGCGCCGAGATGTCGCGGGCGAGCGTCTCGCCGGTGTTCTTGAGCAGTTCGTTGACGGTCTCGACACGCCCGGTCAGCGTCTCCGCCACCTGGTTGCCGGTCTCGCTGATGGCGCGGGTGACGTCCTGGGCGCCGGTGGTCAGGCCCTCGGTCAGGACGGCGCCGGTGCGCTCCAGCGAGCTGGCGATCTCCTTGGCGCGGCCATCGAGCATGTCCGACAGGTTGCCGCTGGCGCCGGCCAGGCGCTCGGAGACTTCGCCGGAGGTGATCTGCAGGCGCTCGACGAGGTCGTGGCTGCGGCCGCTGATCTCCTCGATCATCTTCTCGCCGGCGCGGCCGAGCGCCTGCGTGATCTGGTCGCCCTTCGCGCCGAGCGAACCGGTGACGCGGTCGCCGGCCTGCGAGACCGCTTCCGCGATGGCGCGGCTGGCGCTGTCGAGATCCTTGGCGAGCCCGTCATGGGCACCGCTGATGGCGAGCTTGACGCGCTCGGCATTGCCGACCACCGCCTCGCGCTGGGTGACGAGCTCGTCGATCAGCGAACGCAGGCGGATCTCGTTATCGGCATAGGCGCGCTCCAGCGTCGAAATCTCGCCGCGGACGATGGTTTCCAGCTCGCCGGCACGTGCGACCGCGCGCTCGATGCCGTCGCCCATGGCGGCGACCTCGCGGCGGATGGTCTGGCTGAGCGAGAGGACGGAATCGGCGCCGGCAACCTCGGGCTCGGCGAGGCGAAGCGCGACCTCGGTCATGGCGCGCGAGATCAGGCGCATTTCCTGGGTGCGGCGATAGAGTGCCGCCAGGACGAAGAAGAACACGACCGGCGCGCCGATCGAGAGCGCGAGCAGCGTCCATTCGCCGATGCCGAAGCTGGCGACGGGCTCGGGCAGGCCGTTGCTGAACGAGCCGTAGCGACCGAGCAGGACGAAGGCGGCGCCGCCGAGCCAGGCGAGCGAAGCGAGTGCGGCGAACCAATACGGCCTGCTCGACGGGCGCACGGCGAAAGCCTGGACGAGGGAGCTCGAATCCCGGCGGTCGTCATTGGCGACGCGGCTGGTATCGGGCGCGATCGCGGCGCGCGGCGGCGCAGGCTGCTGCTGGGCGGGGGCGGCAGGCGCGGGCGGCGGCGAGGCAGGGGCCGGCTCGACGCGCGGCATTTCGAGCTTCAGGTCGTTCTCGCTGGTCGAGGGCAGGCGAGGCTCGGTTTCGACCGGCGTGTCGGTGCCGTCCTTGGGCTGGTCAAGCCGAAGCGCCTCTTCGATCGCCGACATCGCAGCTTCAGTGGGGTCCTGGAGCTTCTTGGGTCGATTCATCGTTGCCGCCTCGCCACGCTACTGAACATGGGCGCACACGGTGATTTCCGCCACCCCATGCCGCCTCTGGCCGGGTGAACGGAGACACTGCGCCCATCATTTACCAATTGGAAGGGTAGTGGACCCCCGGAGCGTTGGAAACCCATTTGACCGCGCGATTCACAAACGTCGTTAACGCCTCGTTTACCATCCGGGCGCTTCCTGAAGGGCATGAGGCCGACCCGTGCGGCCATTTGATGACATCTGCCGAAGAGCGTCCGACATGACCGAGAAGGCCATCGATTTCGCCTATCTCTCCCGCCAGACCGCCGGCGATCACGAGCTGGAGCGCGAACTGCTGGTGCTGTTCGCCCAGCAATGCGTCGTCCATCTGCGGGCCATCCATGGCAGCACCGAGCGGCAGGCGCGGATGGACGCGGCTCATACGCTGAAGGGCGCGGCGCGCGCCGTCGGCGCCTGGCAGGTGGCGGAGGCGGCGGATCGTATCGAGGCAGGCCTCGCCGGGCCGCAGCAGCAGGCGAGCGAAACCGCGCTCGACGCGCTGGCCCTGGCCGCGGCCGAGGCGAGGGCGGCGATCGCCCGCTTCGACTGCGCCGCCTGAGCACGGCTGCGGCGCGAAACCCCGTTCCGTGCCGCTTTGAAATGCTCTAAGCGGTGCCGGAGATCGCGCCGCCGGAGTTTCCCATGCCGAACATCACCTTCATCGACGCTCATGGAGAGAGCCGCACCGTCGAGGCGGAAGCCGGCTCGACGGTGATGGAGACGGCGATCCGCAACGCGATTCCGGGCATCGAGGCGGAATGCGGCGGTGCCTGTGCCTGCGCCACCTGTCATGTCTATGTCGACGATGCCTGGACCGCCGCCGTCGGCCATGCCGAGCCGATGGAGGAGGACATGCTGGACTTCGCCTTCGACGTGCGCCCGAATTCGCGCCTCTCCTGCCAGATCCGTATCCGCGCCGAGCTCGACGGGCTCGTCGTCCGCACGCCCGAGCGTCAGGGCTGAAGGCATACCGGCCTATCTCGGAGTCTCTTCGTCATCCCGGGCTCGCCCCGGGATCCATCGAAGGCCTCCGGAGCTCTACGATGGATTCCGGATCGGCGCTGCTGCGCAGCTTGTCCGGGATGACGATGTGTTTCTCAACAGAACCCGGCGAGCCTGAGGTTCCGCGCGCGGCGCTGCGCCGCATCCCCACATTTGCGCTGGATCATGGCGCGCGTGCTGGCAAACTCCATGATGGTTGCACAGCCCGCTCGGATTGCCGCACGCCCCGTCGGACGTGGCAACAGCGATCCGGGCATCTGTGGTATGATCGGCGCGTTCGACAGGCGGTGCCTGCCTGTCGGTTCGATGCCTAGGAGGATGCGATGTACAGATCGATCATGGTCCCCGTGGATCTCGCCGAGGCCGAACTCGCTCAGCCGGCGATCGCGGCGGCGGTATCCTTCGCCAAGATCTCGGGCGGGCGCGTGCGACTGGTCTATGTCCGTTCGCTCATCCCGGTCACCTATATGGAGTTCGTGCCGGCTGATTTCGATTCCGAGCAGCAGGAAGACGCAGAGGCCAAGCTCGCCGAGATCGCCGCGAAGGTCGATCTCCCGGCCGAGCAGGTCTCGGCCAAGGTGCTGATCGGCTCGGTCCATGGCGAGGTTCTGGCCGAGGCCGATGCCGGCGGCATCGACCTCATCGTCATCGGCTCGCATGAGCCGGGCATGCTTGCCTATGTCATCGGCTCGAATGCCTCGGCGATCGTGCGCCGGGCGAAATGCTCGGTGCTGGTCGTCCGCTGAGCCTCAGCCCGTCCCGCCCGGGACGAGGCTTTCAGGCACTTCGCCGGTCGCGAGTTCGCGCGGCTGGTTGAGATTGACCAGCGGCCAGACCTGCCAGAACGACGCGGCGATCAGCAGGACGCCGAGCAGGCCGGCATTGGTCGCGCCCTGCTGGAAGGCGCGCAGCGTGAAGGCCGTGAGCATCAGCAGCGACAATGCGCCGACGACGGCGACGCCGAGCCAGATCGGCTTCGGCCGCCCGGCGACGAAGCGGGCCTTGGGATTGGCGCGCGCGATCGCCGCCGACAGCGCCGTGACGAAACGATGATAGCGCGGATCGTCGCGGTCAAGATCGGTCAGCGAACGCCAGGAAAGGTTGCCGAAGGTCACGGTCCGGCCATCGCTGAGCCTGAGCTGTGTCTTGTAGCCCTTCGACGAGATATTGCCGGGCGCATAGACGAAGCGCACCTGCTCGACCGCGCTCAGGCGGATGCTGTCGACCCGGCGCGTCCGGTCGACCTCAAGCGTGTCGCCGTCGAGCTTGTAGGCGATCTCGAAGCCGACCGGCTTCGGGCGCTGACGCCAGCTCGGGGCAGGGGCGTCGTCATCCTCGTTCATAACCGTATGCGTCACCGCGCCAGAACCTTCATCGCGCCATCGAGCCCGTCGAGTGTCAGCGGGAACATGCGCCCGCCCATCAATCCGCCGATCTGGCGGATCGACTGGGTGTAGTTCCAGAGATTTTGCTGCACCGGGTTGAGCCAGACCGACTTCGGGAATTTCGTCGCCAGTCGTTCCATCCAGACCTCGCCGGCCTCCTCGTTCCAGTGCTCGACCGAGCCGCCGGGCATCGCGATCTCATAAGGGCTCATCGAGGCGTCGCCCACGAAGACGAGGCGATAGTCGGACGGGTAGGTCCTGAGCACGTCCCAGGTCGCGATCTGCTGGTCGTGGCGCCGGCGGTTTTCCTTCCAGACCCGCTCATAGGGGCAGTTATGGAAGTAGAAATGCTCGAAATGCTTGAACTCTGCCCGCGCCGCGGAGAACAGCTCCTCGGCCAATTCGATATGCCAGTCCATCGAGCCGCCGACATCGAGGAAGAGCAGCACCTTCACGGCGTTGCGGCGTTCTGGCCGGAGCTGGACGTCGAGATAGCCGTGCTTGGCCGTCTCTGAAATCGTGGTGTCGAGATCGAGCTCATCGGCCGCGCCGGTGCGGGCGAAGCGGCGCAGGCGCCGCAGCGCGATGCGCATGTTGCGCACGCCGAGCTCGCGCGTGTCGTCGAAGTCCTTGAACTCGCGCTTGTCCCAGACCTTCACCGCCCGGAAATTGCGGTTCTTGTCCTGGCCGATGCGGATGCCTTCGGGGTTGTAGCCATAGGCGCCGTAGGGCGAGGTGCCGGCCGTGCCGATCCATTTGCTGCCGCCCTGATGGCGGCCCTTCTGCTCGTCGAGCCGCTGCTTCAGCGTTTCCCAGAGCTTCTCCCAGCCCATCGCATCGATCTGGGCCTTCTCTTCGTCGGTCAGGAATTTCTCGGCGAGCTTGCGCAGCCATTCCTCGGGAATGCCGGCTTCCTCGATCGCCTGCTGCAGCGTCTCCATGCCCTTGAACACCTGGGCGAAGACGCGATCGAACTTGTCGAGATGGCGCTCGTCCTTCACCAGCGTGGCGCGGGCGAGATAGTAGAACTCGTCGACCCGATGTTCGGCGAGATCGGCCTCCACCCCTTCGAGCAGCGTCAGATATTCGCGCAGGGTCACGGGGACCTTGGCGGCGCGCAGATCGGTGAAGAGGCGAAGGAACATGCCGCTAATGTGAGGGCATGGGGCGCCGGGTCAAGCGGCGTCCGCGCAACAGGCGCGAACGCCGCTCGAACCCGAACGTTGGCTGTTACGCCACCGCGTCGGCGAGGTCCTTGGTGACCTTGAACTTCACGACGGTCTTGGCGGGAACCTTGATGGTCGCGCCGGTGGAGGGGTTGCGGGCCTCGCGGGCTTCGCGCTTGGCGGCGGAGAGCTTGCCGATGCCGCCGAGGGTGACGTCGTCGCCCTTCTTCAGGGTCTTGGCGACGGTCGCGCCGAGCGAGGCCAGGATGGCCGAGACATCGGCCTTGGTCTTGCCGGTCTCTTCGGCGATGGCGGCGATCAGTTCGTTCTTGGTCATGAATTCCTCCTTGAGAAGGTGGTTCAGGCGTCGCGTGCTGGATGACGGCCGTTCATGCTCGTTTCCGACACGAGCGACCGCGACACATGGATGCCATTCGCGGCGCGCAACTCACGCAGTTGCCACGGTTACCGCGGAAAGACGATGCCTGCGGCGGTAGATACGCACAGGAAACGGCTTCGTTCCATCGGTTTCACGCGGGAACAAGCCCATTTTAGAGCCACGACAGGCTTGTGCGGCCAACCTGACCTATCGTTACCTTCCGAAGCCGGCGAATCGCTGCGGCGGAAGCCGCCGCAGCACAGGTGTCGAACTCAGGCCTGGATGCCGTCGACGTACCAGTCCATCTTCGAGAGCATCTCGTCGCTGGCGGTCTCGCCGGCCTTCAGGCGTACGACACCCTTCTGATCCTTCAGCTCGCCGGTGAAGGGGTGGAGCGTGCCGGCGATGATGCCCTTGGTGACCTCGTCGGCGGCGGCGCGGGCAGCCGGCGTGACGGCGTCGTTATAGGGTGCGATCTTAACCATGCCCTCCTTGAGCCCGTGCCAGACCGCGCCGCTCTTCCAGTTGCCGTCCATCACGTCCTTGACGCGCTTGATGTAGTAGCCCGACCAGTCGTCGACGATGGCCGAGAGATGGGCCTTCGGCGCGAAGGACTTCATGTCGGAGGCCTGGCCGAAGGCGAAGACGCCGCGCTGCTCGGCCGCCTGGAGCGGGGCGGCGGAATCGGTGTGCTGGGTGATCATGTCGGCGCCCTGGTCGATCAGCGCCTTGGCGGCGTCGGCCTCCTTGGCGGGGTCGTACCAAGTCGAGCACCAGACGACCTTGGTCTTGAAGTTCGGGTTCACCTTGCGGGCGGCGAGGTGGAAGGCGTTGATGCCCATCACCACTTCAGGGATCGGGAAGGAGGCGACATACCCGGCCTGGCCGGTCTTCGACATATGGCCGGCGATGGTGCCGATCACGGCGCGGCCCTCGTAGAAGCGCGCATCGTAGGTCGCGACGTTCTCGGCGCGCATATAGCCGGTGGCATGCTCGAAATGGAGCTTCGGGAACTGCTTGGCGACCTGGATCGTCGGGTTCATGAAGCCGAAGGAGGTCGTGAAGATGAGCTGGTTGCCGGCCTGGGCGAGCTGGCGGATCGCGCGGGCGGCGTCCGGTCCCTCGGCGACGTTCTCGATGAAGCTCGTCTTGATCTTGGCGCCGTATTCCTTTTCCAGCGCGAGCCGGCCCTGGTTATGCGTCCAGGTGTAGCCGTGGTCGCCGATCGGGCCGACATAGACGAAGCCGACGCCGAGCGGGGTCTGCGCCGAGGCGCCCCGGCCGAGGATCGGCAGGGTGGAGGCGGCGGCCGCGCCGAAGGTCAGCCTGCGGCGGGTGATGATGCTGGTCATGTCCAAAAACTCCCCGTTATGGGTTGCGGCGTCAGGACGCCGAGAAGGGTTTGCCGAGGCAGGCGGGCGCGTCGAGCCGGCCGGTCTTCCGTCCTAGCGACATCATGGTCAGAACTGCAATCGTCGCAAGGTAGGGGGCCATCGCCAGGACCTCCGGCGCGAGCCAGGTGACGCCGGCCGCCTTGGCCTGCAATTCCAGCGTCATGACGGCGCCGAAAAGATAGGCCCCAAGCAGCAGGCGCCCCGGCTTCCAGGCCGAGAACACAACGAGCGCCAGCGCGATCCAGCCGCGGCCGGCGGTCAGGCGATCCGCCCACATCGGCGTCAGCGCCAGCGAGAAATAGGCGCCGCCGAGCCCCGCGAGCGCGCCGCCGAAGGCAACGGCCGCATAGCGGATGGCGATGACCGGATAGCCGATCGCATGAGCGGAAGCATCGTTCTCGCCGACGGCGCGCAGGATCAGTCCGGGCCGCGTCCGGCGCAGGAACCAGCCGACACCCGCGACGAGCGCTAGCGAGAGATAGACGAGGATGTCGTGGCCGAAGACCAGCCGCAGGATCGGATGCTCCGACAGTGCCGCTGGAAACACCGGCTGGAGCCGCGTGATGGTGCGCCCGACGAAGCCCGCGCCGATCAGCGAGGAGGCGCCGATGCCGAAGATCGTCAACGCCAGCCCCGTCGCGACCTGATTGGCCATCAGCGAAAGCGCGAGCACGGCGAAGATCATCGAGGCCGCGACGCCTGCGAAGGCCGCCGCGACGAGGCCGATGCCGGTGCTGCCGGTCGAGAATGCGACGGCGAAGCCAGCGACCGCGCCGCAGAGCATCATGCCCTCGACGCCGAGATTGAGCACGCCGGCCTTCTCGGCGACGAGCTCACCCAGCGCGGCCAGCAGCAGCGGCGTCGAGGCCGCGATCAGCGTCATCAGGATGGAGACGAGCATGGCTGAGGTCATAGCTCATCCCTTGTCATTCCGGGGCGCGCCGTAGGCGTGAACCCGGAACCCACGACTGGGTGAGATCTTTGCCGCACCGTCATGCTCGCCCTTGTGGCGAGCATCCATGTCTTGAACACCACGCGCGCCGAAGGAGGGCGTGGATGGTCGGGACAAGCCCGACCATGACGGGTTTTGCCGCTCGCCCGGTCGTGGGTTCCGGGTTCTTCGCGATGCGAAGCCCCGGAATGACAAAGGGGGATGCGCGTTGAGCCTGTCACACCACCCTCCGCTTCCAGCCGATCCGCCAGCGCACCAGCACGTCGGTGGCGAGCAGCATGAAGAGCAGCGTCGCCTGGAACAGGCCGGTTGCGGCCTGGGGCAGCCTCACCGTCGACTGCGCGATTTCGCCGCCCACATAGGTTCCTGCCAGCACGATGCCGCCAAAGACGATGCCGAGCGGGTTCAGCCGGCCGAGGAAGGCGACGATGATCGCGGTGAAGCCGTAGCCCACCGGGAATTGCGGCGTGAGCTGCCCGAACGGGCCGGCCGCCTCGAACAAACCGGCGAGGCCGGCGAGCGCGCCGCTGGCCAGCATGGTCGCCCAGGTCGTGCGCGCGGCACTGAAGCCGCCGTGACGGGCCGCGGCCGGCGCGAGGCCTACGACCTTGATCGCGTAGCCGGCGGTCGTCTTCTCCATCAGCAGCCAGGCGATGACCGCGAGGGCGAGCGCTGCGGGAATGCCGAGATGGACGAGCGTTCCCTCCAGTACGGTCGGTAGCGTCTGGTCGGCGGTGAACATCCGCGTCTGCGGGAAGTTGAAACCGCCCGGATCTTTCCACGGCCCACGCACCAGGAAATACAGGAACTGCACCGCGACATAGGTCAGCATCAGGCTGGTCAGGATCTCGCTGACCTGCAACTTGACGCGCAGGAAGGCGGGGATCGCGGCCCAGGCCATGCCGCCGAGGATGCCGGCCAGCATCATGGCGGGCAGGATCCACCATCCCGTCATGTCATAGGTCAGCAGGGCGACGCCGGTGCCGGCGATGGCGCCCATGACATATTGCCCCTCGGCGCCGATGTTCCAGACATTGGCCCGAAAGCCGATGGCGAGCCCGAGCGCGATCATGACGAGCGGCGCGCCCTTCACCCCGATATCGCCCCAGCGCTGCGGCTCCAGGAACGGTGTCAGGAAGATGCTCTCGACCGCGTGGAAACCGTCATAGCCCATGGCGGTGAAAACGATCATGCCGATCAGAATGGTGAGCCCGATCGCGATCAGCGGGCTTGCGAGGAGCATCAGCGCGCTCGGCTCACGACGGCGGCGCCATTCAAGCATGGGCTGCCTCCGCGCCATGGATACCACCCATCATCAGGCCGATCTCGTCGATGCCGAGGCTGGCGACCGGGCGCGGCGCCGACAACCGGCCTTCGTTGATGACGCAGAGCCGGTCGGCGAGCTCCAGCAATTCGTCAAGATCCTGCGAGATCACCACCACGGCCGAGCCCTTGGCAGCGAGATCGACCAATTCCTGCCGGATCGCGGCGGCGGCACCCGCATCGACGCCCCAGGTCGGCTGCGAGACGACGAGCACGGCCGGTTGCTGCCCGATCTCGCGGCCCATGATGAATTTCTGCAGGTTGCCGCCCGAAAGCGAGCGCGCGAGCGCGGCGTTGCCGGTGGTGCGGACGTCGAACAGCTTGATCACGCTGTCGGCGAAGCGCTTCACGCTGCCGCGGCTGATGATGCCGAGCGGGGCCAGGGGCAAGCGGTGGCGCGCGGTCAGGACGCCGTTATCGGCGAGCGAGAAATCCGGCACGGCGGCATGGCCGTTGCGCTCCTCGGGCACGCAGGCCAGGCCGAGCGCGCGGCGCGCGCCGGCTCCTTCCAGGCCGACAGCTCTCCCGTCCAGCGTGATCGCTTCGGCATGGGCGGCGAGCTTTTCGCCCGAGAGCGCGGTCAGCAACTCCGCCTGTCCATTGCCGGCGACGCCGGCGATGCCGAGGATCTCGCCGGCCCGCGCCTCGAACGAAACGCTCTCCAGATCGGTGCCGAAGGGTGGCTCGCCGGGGAGCGACAGACCCTTGGCCTCCAGCCGGACAGCACCGGCGCCAGACGCCTTGCCGTGCTCGATCTTGCGCAATTCCGCGCCGATCATCAGCTCGGCCATGCGCTTGGTCGTCTCGACACTGGGGTCGCAGGTCGCGACGACACGCCCGCCGCGCAGGATCGTGGCGCTGCCGCAGAGCGCTTTGATCTCGTGCAGCTTGTGCGAGATGTAGAGGATCGAGCAGCCCTCGGCCGCGATCTGGCGCAGCGTCGCGAACAGGCGCTCGACCTCCTGCGGCGTCAGCACCGAGGTCGGCTCGTCCATGATCAAGAGCTTCGGCTTCTGCAGCAGGCAGCGCACGATTTCGATGCGCTGGCGCTCGCCGACCGAGAGCGTATGAACCTCGCGCTCCGGGTCGAGCGGCAGCGAATAGGATTGCAGGATCGCGGCGACGCGCTGCTTCAGTTCCTCGCGGTCGACGGCCTCGTCGAGCCCGAGCGCGATATTCTCGATCACCGTCATCGCGTCGAACAGCGAGAAGTGCTGGAAGACCATGCCGATGCCGAGCTTGCGCGCGGCCTTGGGCGAGGGGATCGCAACGGGCGAACCGTTCCAGGAGATGGTGCCTTCGTCGGCCTGCTGGACGCCGTAGATGATCTTGACCAGCGTCGACTTGCCGGCGCCGTTCTCGCCGAGCAGGGCGTGGATTTCGCTCGGAGCGACGCTCAGGCTGATGTCTTCATTGGCTTTGACGCCGGGAAAGCTCTTCGAGATATGGGCGAGCGCCAGCCGCGGCGGCACATCCTGCTCACGCGGCGGTTTCATGTCGCGACCGTCTCCCTTTCGCCGGTGCCCTTCGGCCAAGCAAGCAACGCACCAGTTCGGCTGCCGTCAAGGCCGCGATCACCTCCGGGCGCTTGTCGTCCACATCCGAACCGCCGATCGGGCAGGTCAGGCGCGCGAGCGCCTCGCGCCGCCCGCCGCTGCGCAGGAAGCCCGATTCGAAGCGCGCGCGCTTCGTCGCCGAGCCGATCATACCGACATAAGCCGCATCGCCGCGCGCCAGCGCCGCCTCGGCCAGCCGGTAGTCGAGCGCATGGCTGTGCGAGAGCACGACGAAGGCGGCTCTTGCGGGAGCGCTCGCAACCGCATCGACTGGATCGGCCATGCGGATGCAAGTCACGGCCGCCGGCAGCCCGCTCATGACATCATCGCGATCGTCGATGAGCGAGACAGAAACCGGCAGGGGCGCCAGCGCCTTCGCCAGCGCGCGGCCGGTATGGCCGGCGCCAAATATCAGCACCGGCGGCCTCGCCGCCGCTTCCGCCTTCTCGCGGGCGCTGAACAGGGCGATTTCGGCCGCGCCGGTGTGACGGAGCGAGACACGCACCCTCCCGCCGCAGCACTGTCCCATCTGCGGCCCGAGCGGAATGTCGAGCAACTGATCCTCGGCGCCCTCGCTGAGCATGTGCCGGGCGATGTCGATGCAGTGGAATTCGAGCTGCCCGCCGCCGATGGTGCCCGCGATGGCGCCGGAGCTGACCGCCATGCAGGCGCCCGCCTCGCGCGGCGTCGAGCCCTCGGCGGCCTCGATTCGGACGAGAACGATGCCGTTGCGCTGATGGGTGATGAGGAAAGCGGCGAGGCTCATCGTCCGGCCTCCGCCCTGACCCTCTCAACCGCATCGAGCACCCGTTCCGGCGTCGCCGGGGCGTCGAGGCGCGGGCAGATGCGATGATCGCCGACGCTCGCCACCGCATCCGACAGCGCGTGCAGAACCGAGATCGCCAGCATCAGAGGCGGCTCGCCGACAGCCTTGGAACGATGGATCGTCGGCTCGCGGTTCGGCGCATTCTCCAGCAGATGCACGTTGAAGACGCGCGGCCGGTCGGAGGCTACGGGGATCTTGTAGGTCGAGGGAGCGTGGGTCCAGAGCCGGCCCTTCTTGTCCCAGACCAGTTCCTCGGTCGTCAGCCAGCCCATGCCCTGCACGAAGCCGCCCTCGATCTGGCCCTTGTCGATCGCCGGGTTCAGCGATTGCCCGCAATCGTGGAGGATGTCGACGCGCTCGACCTTGTATTCGCCGGTCAACGTATCGATCGCGACCTCGGCCGCCGCCGCGCCATAGGAGAAATAATAGAAGGGGTGGCCGCGCCCTGCCTTGCGGTCCCAATGGATTTTCGGGGTCGCGTAGAAGCCCGTCGCCGAAAGCTGGACGCGGGCCATATAGGCAGCGGCGATCAGGTCCTTGAAAGCGATCTCCCGGGCGCCAACCTTCACGCGGCCCGGCAGGAAGGCGATGTCCTCCGCCGCGACCTGCCAATGCTTCCCGGCGAATTCCGTCAATCGCTTCTTGATCGTGTCACAGGCGTCGAGCGCGGCCATGCCGTTGAGATCGGAGCCGGACGAGGCGGCGGTCGCCGAGGTGTTCGGCACCTTGCCGGTCGTCGTGGCGGTAATCTTGATCTGGTCGAGCCCGATGCCGAAGGCGTGCGCCACCACCTGCGCCACCTTGATATAGAGCCCTTGCCCCATCTCGGTGCCGCCATGGTTCAGCGCGACCGTGCCGTCGGTGTAGACATGCACCAGCGCACCCGCCTGGTTGAACCAGGTCGCGGTGAAGGAGATGCCGAACTTCACCGGCGTCAAAGCGATGCCGCGCTTGACGATGGGGCTTTTCGCATTGGCCTCTCGGATCGCGGCCTTGCGCGCCTGATAGTCGCAGCGCCGCTCCAGCTCCGCGATCACCTCGGCCGCGATATTGTCCTCGACGGTCTGGTGGTAGGGCGTGACGTTGCGGCCGGCATCGCCATAGAGATTGCGCCGGCGGACCTCCAGCGGGTCGAGCCCAGTCGCGTAGGCGACCTCCTCGATGAAGCGCTCGGCCCCCACCATGCCTTGCGGCCCGCCGAAGCCGCGGAAGGCGGTGTTCGAGCAGGTGTTGGTGAAGAGCGGCTCCGAGCGGGCGCGCACCGCCGGATAGAAATAGCAATTGTCCATGTGGAACAGGGCGCGGTCGGTAACCGGCCCCGACAGATCGGCGTTCCAGCCGCAGCGCGCCGCATAGACGGCGTCGAGCGCATGGATGCGGCCCTCGTCGTCGAAGCCGATCTCGTAGTCGCAGACGAAGTCGTGGCGCTTGCCGGTGATCGCCATGTCGTCGTCGCGGTCGGGCCGGAGCTTCACCGGCCGCTTCAGCTTGCGAGCACAGATGGCGGCGACGCAGGCGAAGAGATTGGCCTGCGTCTCCTTGCCGCCGAAGCCGCCGCCCATGCGCCGGACCTCGACGGTGACCGCATGCGAGCCGACCCCGAGCACGGCCGCGACCATGTGCTGGACCTCGCTCGGATGCTGGGTCGAGACCAGCACCGCCACGTCCTCGTCCTCGCCGGGGATGGCGAGCGCGATCTGGCTCTCCAGGTAGAAATGCTCCTGTCCGCCGATCGCCATCGTGCCTTTGAGCCGGCGCGGGCTCGCGGCGAGGCCGGCAGCGATATCGCCGCGCTCCAGCTTGAGCGGCGCGGTCACGAGCTTGCCGCCGGCTTGACGAGCCGTCGCGATGTCGATCAGCGGCACTTCTTCGGCATACTCCGTCTTCGCGAGCGTCGCAGCATGGCGCGCCTGCTCGCGCGTCTCGGCAACGACAGCAAAGAGCGGCTGGCCGTGGAACAGAATGGTTTCGGTCGCGAAGACCGGCTCGTCATGGAGATGGGTCGAGGAGATGTCGTTGGCGCCGGGAACGCCTGCTGCCGTCAAAACGGCGATCACGCCCGGCGCGGCGCGGACGGCATCGAGGTCGACCGAGAGCAGCCGTCCGTGAGCGATCGTGCTCGTGCCGAGATAGGCGTGCAGCAAGCCTTCGGGCGCGGCGATGTCGTCGATATAAAATGCTTCGCCCGCGACATGCTTGGGCGCGGAATCATGGATGCGGGAGCTGCCGATCGGGCCGCTCTCCACTCCGATATCGAGCTTGCGGCGTGCGTCAGCCATGGGCGGCCTCTGCCAGCAGGCCGGCAACCCGCGTCTGTGTTTCAGCTTCCGTCGTCTCGATCAGGAAGCGGTGCAGCAGGTTGCCGGCAATCCTGAGCCGATAATGCGCCGAGGCACGCATGTCGTCGAGCGGCGTGAAATCCTGCGGCAGGGCTGCGATGGCGGCTGCGACGGCCGTCTCGTTCCAGAGCTGGCCGACGAGTGCAGCTTCTGCCGCCTTCGCCCGCTTGGGTATGCCGGCCATGCCGCCATAGGCGAGACGAGCTTCGCTGATGCGCCCGTCGCTGCCGAGCGTCAGCCGGAAGGCGCCGCAGGCGGCCGAGATATCCTCGTCGAAGCGCTTCGAGACCTTGGAAGCATGGAACAGCACGCCCTCCGCCAGCTTCGGCACCAGCACGGCCTCGACGAACTCGCCGGGGCGCCGATCCTGCTTGCGGTATTCGATGAAGAAGCTTTCGAGCGGGATGGTACGCCGTTCGAGGCCGGTTTCGTCGCGCCGTGCCAGCACCAGCTTCGCATCGAGCGCGATCAGGGCCGGCGGCAGGTCGCCGATCGGCGAGCCGTTGGCGATGTTGCCGCCGATCGTGCCGGCATTGCGCACCTGCTCGCCGCCGAAGCGGCGCATCAGTTCATCGAGCTGCGGCGAGAGGGCGGCCAGCGCCGTGCGGACGTCGATATGACCAGCCATCGCGCCGAAGCGCAGATGGTCGCCCTCGTCTCTGATCGTGCGGAGCGCCTCGATCCGCCCGAGATAGATCACCGGATCGAGCCGCTTCATCGCCTTGGTGACCCAGAGCCCGACATCGGTCGCGCCCGCGACCAGCGTCGCCTGCGGATATGCCGCGACGAGTTCGGCCAGCGCTTCGGCAGTCGCGGGCGCATAGAAGCGACCGCCTTCGCCTTGCAGGGCGAGCGTCTCGGTATCGTTCAGCGCTGCAAGCCGCGCTGCAACGGCCTCGCGCTCCAGCAGGAAGCGATCCGCCTCGCGCGGCGCGATCTCGTCCACGCGGCGGCCGGCGGCGATGATCGGCTCGTAGCCGGTGCAGCGGCAGAGATTGCCGGCGAGCGCATCCTCGATGCGGCCGGTATCGGGTTCCGCCTCGTTGAGCCGGAGCGCCAGCAGCGACATGACGAAGCCCGGCGTGCAGAAGCCGCATTGCGAGCCGTGGCATTCCACCATCGCCTGTTGCACCGGGTGCAGGGAGCCATCCGCGCCCTTCAGATGCTCGACGGTGAGCAACTGGCAGCCGTCCAGCGTCGGCAGGAAGCGGATGCAGGCATTGATCGCCTCGTAGCGCACCCGCGCGCGATCCAGCCTTCCGACGACGACGGTACAGGCGCCGCAATCGCCCTCGGCACAGCCTTCCTTCGTGCCGGTCATGCGCTGGTCGAGGCGCAGCCAGTCGAGCACGGTCAGGGTCGGATCGCAGCTTTCGATCTCGACCAGTCTGTCGCCGAGCAGGAAGCGCAAGCTCTCACGCATCGCGTGGGCTCCCATCAAGATGCCGCCATGCGCGGGTCATCCCGGGCGACCGACCGGAGACCCGGGGATCCATGCCGGAACATGTCCGAAAGAGGTTCGGGCATGGATCCCGGATCTCCGCTGCGCTGCGTCCGGGATGACGGCGTTGAGGTCAAGGGCCATTCTCATGCCCGCAGATTAGGCATGATCCGCGCTTGGCCGGAAGCTTCGATTTGGTGCAGATGTGATGTGGAATTGTGCCGGAGCTGCCCGACGTGACTGCACCAACCGCCCTGCGCGCCTTGCGCGGCCGTCTGCTCTGGTTCGTCGATGACCCGCAAACGGCAGGTGAAGCCGCGCATCGCTATGTCGAGGATGGTTTGCTCGTCATCGAGAACGGGCTGGTCAAGGCGGCGGGCGAGGCGCGGGAGTTGCTGCGGACGCTGCCGGTCGATGCCGAAATCGTCGACCATCGTCCGCATCTGATCATGCCGGGCTTCATCGACGCCCATATCCACATGCCGCAGACGCAGGTCGTCGCCTCCTATGGCGCTCAGCTCATGGAATGGCTGAACAAATACACCTTCGTCGAGGAGCAGAAGCTGGCGCAGCAGGGCCATGCCGAGAAGCTCTCGCGCTTCTTCCTCGACGAGTTGCTGGCTAATGGCACCACGACGGCGGCGGTCTATTGCTCGGTGCATCCGAAATCGGCCGAAGCGTTCTTCTCCGAGTCGCAGCGTCGTAACACCCGCATGATCGCCGGCAAGGTGATGATGGATCGCAACGCGCCGGAGGCACTGACCGATACGGCGGAGAGCGGCTATCGCGATTCGAAGGCGTTGATCGCCCGCTGGCACGGCAAGGGCCGGCAGCTCTATGCGATCACCCCGCGCTTCGCGATCACCTCGACGCCGGAGCAGATGGCGGCGGCCGGGCGGCTGGCGGCCGAGCACCCCGACTGCCATGTCCAGACCCATATCGACGAGAACCGGGCCGAGATCGCCTTCGCTCGCGAGCTTTACCCGGAAGCCGCTGATTACGCCGATATCTACCGGCGCTACGGCCTGCTCGGCGCCAGGAGCCTGATGGGTCACTGCATCCACATGACCCATGACGAATGGCAGGCCTTCGCCGAGACCGGCGCGGTCGCGGTGTTCTGCCCGACCTCGAACCTTTTCCTCGGCTCAGGGCTGTTCGACTGGGCCCATGCCCGGCAGCGCGGGGTGAAGGTCGCGGTTGCGACAGATATCGGCGGAGGCACCTCCTATTCGATGCTCCGGACGATGGCCGAGGCCTACAAGGTGTTGCAGCTTCAAGGGCAAAGCCTGTCAGCTTTGGAAGCCCTGCATGCGATCACGCGCGGCAATGCAGTGGCGCTCGGTCTCGATCATCTGATCGGGAGCTTCGAGCCCGGGCGCGAGGCGGATGTCGTGGTGCTCGATACGGGGGCGACGCGGGCGATGGCGCATCGCATGGATACGGTTCGCGATCTCGCGGAGGAGCTTTTCGTGCTCGTCACGCTCGGCGACGAGCGCAACGTTGCTGCGACCTATGTGATGGGGGAGCGGGTGGGGCTGTAGCCCCAATCCACCACATCAAGAGATCCCGGGCGTAGCGAAGCGAAGACCCGGAATCCATGCTGGAACGGTTCAGGCATGGATCCCGGATCGGCGCGGCTGCACCGCTTGTCCGGGATGATTCGCGTGGGTATCAGCCCAGCACGCCGCCCTTGCGGGCGTAGTCGATATAGATCTCGCGCAGGCGCAGCGCGGTCGGGCCGGGGGCCCCGTTATGGATCGTGTGGCCGTCGATCGTGGTCACCGGCATGACGAGGCTGGTCGCGGAGGTGATGAAGGCCTCCTCGGCGTCGAGCGCCTCTTCCAGCGTGAACTCGCGCTCCTCGAAGCTGAAGCCGGATTCCGCGAGATAGGCCAGCACGGCCTTGCGGGTGATGCCCGGCAGCACCTTGTTGGAGAGCGGGCGCGAGATCAGGGTCTTGCCCTTGACGATCCAGGCGGTGGACGAGGCGCCCTCCGTCACCACGCCGTCCTCGGTGAGCCAGGCCTCCTGCGCACCGCTTTCCAGCGCGAACTGCTTGGCGAGGACGGGGGCGAGCAGGTTGACGCTCTTGATGTCGCGGCGGGCCCAGCGCAGGTCCGGCGTCGAGACGACCTTGATGCCGGTCTTGGCGCCCGGCGCGTTCACGAAGTTGCGGGCCTGGGTAAACATCACCAGCGTGGGCTGGATATCCTTCGGGAAGGGGAAATCGCGATCGGAGGCGCCGCGCGAAACCTGCAGGTAGATGCCACCCTCGTCGAGCTTGTTGCGCTTGATCAGCTCCTCGTGGATCGCGACGAGCTCGGCCTTCGACCAGGGCAGGCCAAGGCGGATTTCGCCGCAGGAGCGCTCGAGCCGGGCGAGATGCGCCTCGCAATCGACGAGCTTGCCGCCGATCACCGCCGAAACCTCGTAAATGCCGTCGCCGAAAATGAAGCCGCGGTCGAAAACGGAGATCTTGGCCTCTTCCTCGGGAAGATAGGCGCCATTGACGTAGACGATGCGGCTCATCGATGCGGACTCGCTGATTGGAAGGGAACGCCAGCCCTTCCTAGCGAAGCTTGGCGCCGGTTGCGAGCCTCAAGGCGGGGAAACGGCCCGGCGTCTGGTGCAGGGCCGGCCTTCAGGCCTTCAGGCCCAGGAAGCGCGTCGGGATCGCGCCGCGCAGGTTCTGCTCGAAGCCGGTGAGCTTCGGCGAGACCAGGTTCTTGGTCGAGTAGTGCATCACCGGAATCCAGGGCTGGTCGCGGATGACGATGCTGTCGGCCTCGCGCAGGACCGCGGCGCGCCGGGCGAGGTCGAGCTCCTCGGTCGCGAGCTTCATCAGCGCGTCGAATTGCGGATTCCTGTACTTGCCGATGTTGAAGCCGGCATTGTCGCTCTCGAACAGGAACAGGAAGTTCTGCGGGTCGGAATAGTCGCCGACCCAGCCGTAGCGCGCGACGTCGAAATCGCCGCCGTCGCGCAGATAGGCGAAATGCGTGCGGAAATCCGTCTCGACGAAGCGGGTCTCGACGCCGATGGCGCGCCACTGCTCGGCGATCGCCTCGGCCGTGTGGCGATTGTTGTCGGTGGTGTTGAAGCGGAACTCGACCTGGAGCGGCACGCTGCCGAACCCGGCCGAGGCGAGCAGGCGTTTCGCTTCGTCCTCGCGCTCCAGGATCGAGGCATGGCGGAAATCGAGTTCGGCCCGCTCGCCATAATTGCCGATGTGCGGGGGAATCACGCCATAGGCCGGCAGCATCGTGCCGCCCCAGATCCGGTCGGCGATGAATTCGCGATCGATCTGCAAGGAGAGCGCGCGCCTGACGCGCTCGTCGTCGAAGGGCGGCTTGGCGCTGTTGATGATCAGGAAATAGGTCGCGAGATAGGGGCCGATCTGGACCTGGTCGCCGAGCTTTTCCTTCAGGCTCTTGAACTGGTCGGCTGGGATGTCGGTGGTGAGGTGCAGTTCCCCAGCCTGGAAGCGCCGCGCAGCGGCTGCGAGGTCGGAGGCCGGATAGAAGATCACGGTATCGATCTTCACTGAGCCTGCCGCGTGGAAATGTGGATTGCGGTCGAGCCGGATATGCGAGTTCGGCGCCAGCTCCTTGAGCATATAGGGGCCGTTGGTGATCCAGTTCTCCGGTCGTGCCGGTTCTTGCGCGGCCCTGGCCACGCTGGCCGGATGCACCGGCAGGGCGCTCTGATGGGTCAGGAGTTCGAGCAGGTAGGGCGTCGGCTGCTCCAGAGCGATCTCCAGCGTGCTCTCGTCGGGCGCGGTGACGCCGAGCGCTTCGAGCGAGGAACCGGCCGCAGCCTTGTGGATCGCTTCGGCATTGCGGATCGGGAAGAGCAGGTTGGCGTATTTCGCGCCGGTCTCGGGATTGACGATGCGCCGGAAGGAATAGACGAAGTCCGAGGCCTTGACCGGGTCGCCATTGGACCATTTCGCGGTGCCGCGCAGCTTGAAGCGCCAGCTTTTGCCGTCCGGGCTCATCGTCCAGCTCTCGGCGACGCCGGGCGCGACCTCGCCCTTCATGTCGTGGATGACGAGGCCCTCGCGCAGGTCGCGCAGCAGATGCGCTTCCGCGACGGTCGAGGTCTTGTGCGGATCGAGCGTCTCGGGATCGCCGTCATTGCCGCGATGGAATACGATGCGGCCCTGCGCGGTGGCAGCGCGGGTCGCGGCCAGGATGGCGGCGAAGGCCAAAGGGGCATGGCGGCGCGTGACGTCGAGCATGGCAACCTCCCTGAGCCGGGCGTCGTTGCGAGCGATGCCCGACTTCAGGGGGAGTAGACCCTGTCGCGTTGAGTCTGCCAAGCGCGAAAGCGACGGCGTGGCCGTGGTTTTCGCTGCTCGCTTGTCAGGAGTTGGCTACAGGTTCACTTGCCGGCCGCTGCCGCAGCGCTCTCCTGCGCTTCGACCACCGCGACGGCGGTCATGTTGACCACGCCACGCGCCGTCACCGAGCCGGTGAGGATATGCGCGGGCTTGGCCGTGCCGATCAGGATCGGGCCGACCGGCAGGGCATCGGCCATCACCTTGGCGAACTGGTAGGAGATGTTGGCCGCGTCGAGATTGGGGAAGATCAGGACATTCGCCATCTCCTTCAGCGTCGAGGAGGGCAGCACGCGTTCGCGGATCAACGGGACGAGGGCGGTGTCGGCCTCCATCTCGCCGTCGCATTCCAGATGCGGCGCGCGCTCGCGGATCAGCTTCAGCGCCTTGCGCATCTTGAGCGAGGAGGGCGTGTCGGCCGCGCCGAAATCGGAATGCGAGAGGAGGGCGATCTTCGGATCGATGCCGAAGCGCTGGACATGGTCGGCCGCGAGCACGGTCATGTCGGCGATCTCCTCCGCCGTCGGATCGTGCTTCACATGGGTGTCCGACAGGAAGAAGGCGCCCTTGTTGGTGATGATCAGGGTCATCGACGCGAGATCGCCGACGCCTGGCGCTAGGCCGATGATGTCCTTGATGTGCCGCAGGCGCGACATGAACCGGCCTTCGAGGCCCGAGATCATCGCATCGGCATCGCCGCGCGCCACGGCGAGTGCTGCGATCACGGTGTTGTTGGTACGTACCAGCGCGCGTGCCGCCTCGGGCGTGATGCCGCGCCGGCCAGCAATGTCGAGATAGGTCTGGACGTAGTCGCGATAGCGCGGGTCGTCCTCGGGATTGACCACCTCGAAATCGACGCCGGGCTTGAGCGTGAGGCCGAAGCGCTGGATGCGCGTCTCGATCACGCTCGGGCGGCCGATCAGGATCGGAACCGCTAGCCCTTCCTCCAGCGCGACCTGGGCGGCGCGCAGCACGCGCTCGTCCTCGCCCTCCGCATAGATCACGCGCTTCGGATCGGCCTTGGCCTTCTGGAACAGCGGCTTCATCAGGAAGCCGGAGCGGAAGACGAAGCGCGAGAGCTGCTCGCGATAGGCTTCGACATCGACCAGCGGCTTGCGGGCAACCCCGGTCACCATCGCGGCCTCGGCGACGGCCGGGGCGATGCGCATGATCAGGCGCGGATCGAACGGGTTCGGGATCAGCGAGGTCGCGCCAAAGGTCGAGGCCTCGCCGCCATAGGCGCGGGCCGCGATGTCGGAGGTCGCCTCGCGGGCGAGCGAGGCGATGGCGCGTACCGCGGCGAGCTTCATCGCCTCGTTGATCGTCGTCGCCTGCACGTCGAGCGCGCCGCGGAAGATATAGGGGAAGCAGAGGACGTTGTTGACCTGGTTCGGATAGTCCGAGCGGCCGGTGCAGATCATCGCGTCGGGGCGGACGGCGAGCGCGTCTTCCGGCGTGATCTCGGGATTGGGGTTGGCGAGCGCCAGGATCAGCGGCCTCTGTGCCATCTGCTTGGCCATCTCGGGCTTGAGCACGCCGGCAGCGGAGAGGCCGAGGAAGATGTCGGCGCCGCCGATGATGTCGCTGAGCGTGCGGGCATCGGTCTCCTGCGCATAGACCTCCTTCCAGCGGTCCATCAGGGTGTTGCGGCCCTTGTAGACCACGCCGTCGATGTCGCTGATCCAGATGTTCTGGCGACTGGCGCCGAGCTCGACCAGCAGGTTGGTGCAGGCGAGAGCGGCAGCGCCCGCGCCGGAGACGACGATCTTGACGTCGGCGATCTTCTTGCCCGCGAGGTCGAGCCCGTTCAGGACGGCGGCGCCGACGATGATCGCCGTGCCGTGCTGGTCGTCATGGAAGACCGGGATCTTCATCCGGGCCTTGAGCTGCTCCTCGATCTCGAAGCACTCCGGGCCCTTGATGTCTTCAAGGTTGATGCCGCCGAAGGTCGGCTCCAGCGCCGCGACGACCTCGACGAATTTCTCGATGTTCTTCTGCTCGACCTCGATATCGAAGCAGTCGATGCCGGCGAATTTCTTGAAGAGGACGGCCTTGCCCTCCATCACCGGCTTGGAGGCGAGCGGGCCGATATCGCCAAGGCCGAGCACGGCCGTGCCGTTGGTGATGACGGCGACGAGGTTCTGGCGCGAGGTCAGCTCGGCGGCTTCGGAGGGATCGTCGACGATCGCCTCGCAGGCGGCCGCGACGCCGGGCGAATAGGCGAGCGCGAGGTCGCGCTGGTTGCCCAGCGGCTTGGTCGCCTGGATCTCGAGCTTACCGGGCCGGGGCTGGCGATGGTAGACGAGCGCGCCCGAGCGCAGATCGGTGGAGAGCGTGCTTTTCATGGCGCGAGGATCCCTGCAGTCCGAAGGATGCTGGTCGCGCGAAAGCCCCCATGCCGTCAAGCCGTCGGGGCGCTGCTAGCAGTTTCGCCGGGGCGGAAAGGGTGGCGCAGGCGCAATCTTGAATCAATTTGGCAAGACGTTGAATCGGCATGCGAGAATTCGCATGCAAGCGCCGGAAACGATTCGACAAATTCCGGCGCCGTCGACGCGGGGGGTCAGAACGCCTTGAAGGTGATGATCGTGTGGGTGTCGGCGATCTCGGGGATCGACTGCACCTTCTGCGCGACGAAATGGCCGATATCGACATCGGCCGCGACGTGGAACTTGGCCAGGATGTCGTAATTGCCGGCGGTCGAGTAGATCTCGGAGGCGATCTCGCGATCGGCCAGTTCGCTGGCGACCTCGTAGGTCTTGCCGAGCTTGCATTTGATCTCGACGAAGAAGGTCTGCATGGCGCGCTCCGAAACTCTCTCGGTCTGGATAAGGCATCGGCCCGAAAAGTGGAATGCGGTTTTCGGTAAAGGCCGATGCCCAAAGAAAGAATGATCTTAGAAGGGCCGAGATCAAGCGCCGGCGAGCGCGGCGATGCGCCGTGTCATCGCATTCTGCGGATCGGTCAGCCCGGCGATCACGGTGAAATGGTTGGCGCCGGGGATTTCCTCATAGCGCGTCGTCACCCCCTCCAGCCCCCAGACGTCGACGAGCCGGCGGCTCTGCCGGTGATATTCGTCACTCTCGGCGCCACCGACGACCGCATCCATGGTCAGGCGTGAGGGCGCCGGCCAGAACAGCGGGCTTTCCAGCTCCGCTGCGGCCAGGTCGAGATTCAGCGCCTTGTTGATGCTGGTCTCGACGAGGGGCTTCAGATTGTAGAGGCCGGAGATGCCATAGGCGGCCGGCACGAGCTGGTCCGGCAGGTCGGGGTCGACATTCTTCCAGTCGGTGGCGAGCGTGCAGGCGCTGAGATGGCCGCCGGCCGAGTGCCCGGTCGCGACCACCGGCAGGCCGAAGCGCCGCCAGAGCGCGGCAGCCGCCTGCTGCAATTCCCAGACGACATGGCCGAGATGGACCTGCGGGCAGAGATCGTAGCCGACGATTGCGACCGGCAGGCCGAGCCGGTTCAGCCCGCGCGCCATATGCGAGAAATAGCTGCGGTCGAGCGCCTGCCAGTAACCGCCATGGATGAACATCACCAGCGCGTTGCCGCGGATCGTTTCGGGCTTGAACAGGTCATAGGCCTGGCGCGCGCCCTCGCCATAGGAGACGTCCAGCTCGGACAGCGCTTCACTGCGATAGGCGGCGGCATCCACCTGCCAGCCGGCGATGATGCCGGGATGCTCCGGCACGCGGGCGCGGTTGTTGTACTCGGTCTCGTAGTCCGGCGACATCGGTCTTCCATCGCTGAAGGGCGTGGCTTGGCTGGGCCGCACCGTGGCAGCCCGGCGCCTTTCGCGCCAGCGCTTTTGACAGGACCCCGCTGCGGCGCCAAAAGGCGGCAAGCCCTCACGAATGGGCAATGGAGGTCGCCATGGAAAATCCCGTTCTCGCCGAGGTCACGCGCGGCAATGTCGTCGAATCGCGCCATCGCGGCGCGGCGATCGTCGTCGATGCCGATGGCGGCGTGGTTTTCTCGGCCGGCGATGTCGAGCGCCCGGTCTTCCCGCGTTCGGCCGTCAAGGCGATCCAGGGCCTGCCGCTGATCGAGAGCGGCGCCGCTGATCGCTACGGGCTGACCGAGGCCGAGATCGCGCTCGCCGTCTCCTCGCATTCCGGCGAACCGCTTCATGCCGAAACCTCGCTCGCGATGCTGCGCAAGGCCGGCCGCGATGCCGGTTGCCTCGAATGCGGTGCGCATTGGCCGTCGAACGATCTCGTCTCTCGCGCCCTGGCGAAGTCGGGCGCCCTCAACAACAACTGCTCCGGCAAGCATGCCGGCTTCGTCTGCCTGTCCTGCAACATGGATGAGGACCCGGCGGGCTACGTGAAGGCGAGCCATCCCGTGCAGCAGGCCGTGCGCGGCGCGCTGGAGGCCGTGACCGGCGCGGTCCATAGCCCAGACCGGATGGGCACGGACGGCTGCTCGATCCCGTCCTACGCCGTGCCGCTCTCGGCGCTGGCGCTGGGCTTCGCCCGGCTCGGCACCGGCCGCGGCTTCGGGCCGGAGCGGGCGAAGGCGGCGGCGCGCATCCGGGCGGCTGCGGCGGCCCATCCTTTCATGGTCGCCGGTACGGGCCGCTACGACACGCGCCTGATGGACCTGCTCGGCGCGCGCGCCTTCACCAAGACCGGGGCCGAGGGCGTCTATTGCGCTGCCTTGCCGGAACTGGGCTACGGCATCGCCCTGAAATGCGATGACGGTGCCGGCCGTGCCGCCGAGGTCGCGCTCGGCGCCCTGATCGCGCGCTTCCTGCCGATGGACGATGCCACGCAGGCCGCGTTTGCGCCGCTGCGCGAGACCGTGCTGAAGAACTGGAACGGCATCGAGGTCGGCCGCATCCGCGCGCCCGCCGCCTGAACCGGGCTCAACGCACGGCGTTGTTCGCGACCACGACCCCCGAGGCCCTCGCATCGGAGGCCTTCGTCAGGTCGCCGGTGACGGGCTTGCCGTATTCGGTGCCGATTACGGCGCCGTCGCGGGCCTCTGAGATGACGTTGTTGGCGATCAGCGCATTGCGCTCCTTCGGCACCAGCGAGACCGAGATGCCGATCCCGGTCTTGCGGATGACGTTGCCGGTGGCGGCGAGATTGCGCATGGCCCAGGACCAGCCGAGCGCGATGCCGATATCGCTGGCCTCCTCGATGACGTTGCCGGTCACCGCGGCTTCCGCCTCGACATGGATGGCGTAGCCGCCGACCGGTTCCTTGCTGTAGGGCACGGCCTTGCGCGTCGTCCGGCGGATGAGGTTGTTGGCGCAGACCGCCATGCGCCCGCCCTGGTCGAGATTGGTGATCGAGACGCCCGAGACGCAATCCTCGATATGGTTGTTGGCGATGATCGCGCCCTCGAAGGCGAATTCGCTGTAGATCGCGACCTCGCCGCAGCGGCGCCCCTGATTGCCGAGCATCTGGACGCCCGCGCCTGAATTGTTGCGGATGAAGGTCAGCGCGCAGTCGCGGATCTGATTGCCCTCGATGATGACGCCGCCGGCGCGGAAGACGCTGATGCCGTTGCCGTTCTGGCCGCTGCCACCGGCATCGGTGCGGATGCGCATGACATGGTTGCCGCGCACGATCGAGCCGTCGTCGCCCGGCTGGTTGCGCCAGATCTGGATGCCGTTATTGCCGCAATCCTCGATCCGGTTCTGCTCGACCGCGAGGCCTTTCGAATCGATCGCGAACAAGGCGGCATCCCGCATGTTGCGGAAGCGGCTCGCTGTGACCCGCCCGCCGCAGCGGTCGAGCGTCAGTCCCACTGAGCCAGCCTTGGCAAAGGCGCAGTCGGAGACGACGAGTTCACCGACATTCTCGGCCGCCAGCAGGCCGCCGCGCTGGGTGGCGGGAATGTCGAGCCCGTCGAAGCTCAGGCCGGAAAGCTCCGCCCGGCCGGTATTGCGGGCGATCAGCACGGGCTGGCCGTTGGCGGTGACGAGATGCGTTTCGCCGGGTACGCCGACGATCCGTGCATTCTCGGGCAGGGCGACGCCGCCGATCCGGTAGCGGCCGGGCGGGAGCAGCAGCGGGGCGCCACGCGCGGATGCCTGCTTCAGGGCTGCCAGGAGCTGCCGCGACTGATCTTCGGCTGCCCCGGGGCGCAGGCCGAGCTGGCCGGCATCGAGCCCGAGATGGCCGAGCGGGCCGGCCCCCGCGCCGCGCGATTGGGCATGGGCGGGCAGAGCGGCCGCGGTCGTGCCGAAAAGGCCCATTGCCAGCACGTTGCGTCGGGAAAGCGCCATGGAAGCTCCTGCTCCGCCGGCGGGGATCAAGCCGCGTGCCAGCTTCATCTGTGCCGATCTGAAACCGACGCTCCCGGTGCGGGGCCTACAACCCGAGAGCCCGCGCGATCTCGTCGGCGGCCGATGTCGGGGACAGGCGGCCGGCCGCGACCGCCGCTTCCAGCTCAGGCGTGCGGGCCTTGAGGGTAGGGTCGTGCCGCAGCTTCGCCTGCAAGCGATCCTGCACCATCGCCCACATCCATTTCACGTCCTGCTTGCGGCGCTTCTCGGCGATCAAGCCCTTGGCCTCGAAGCGGGCGCGATGCTCTTCGACCTTGGCCCAGAGGGCATCGAGGCCGAGCCCGGTCAGCCCCGAGATCGTCACGACAGGCGTGCTCCACAGCGACGAAGCCGGGGCCAGGATGTGCAGCGCGGCCTTGTACTGGGCCGCCGCCGCGCGGGCCGGCGTCGCGCCGTCGCCATCGGCCTTGTTGACCGCGATCATGTCGGCGAGCTCGATGATGCCCTTCTTGATGCCCTGCAATTCGTCGCCGGCATTGGGCAGCATCAGCACCAGGAAGAAATCGGTGAGGTCGGCGACGGCGGTCTCCGACTGGCCGACGCCGACCGTCTCGACCAGGATCACGTCGAAGCCGGCGGCCTCGCAGAGCAGCATGGTCTCGCGCGTCTTGGCCGCGACGCCGCCGAGCGTGCCCGAGGAGGGGGAGGGGCGGATATAGGCGTATGGATCGACCGCGAGCCGGGCCATCCGCGTCTTGTCGCCGAGGATCGAGCCGCCGGTCCGGGTCGAGGAGGGATCGACCGCGAGCACCGCGACCTTGTGGCCTTTCCCCGTCAGATAGGTGCCCAGCGCATCGATTGTGGTCGACTTGCCGACGCCGGGAACACCGGTGATGCCGACCCGGATGGCGCGTCCGGTATGGGGAAGCAATCGCTGGATCAGCGCCTGCGCCTGCTCGCGATGGTCGGAGCGCCGCGATTCCGCCAGCGTGATTGCGCGCGCCAAAGCCGCACGTTCGCCGGCGAGGATTGCATCGCCGAGCGGATCGGCTGGAGAGCTGCTGTCGACCATGCCGCCAGTTAGCAAGTCGACGGCGCAGGCGACAAGGCATCGCGGCGCTCACTTGCTTCATCACTGTGTCATGTGCGCATCTTGTGAATTCGCCGTTGCGGTGAGACGACTTGGCGATGATGTGCGTGGCGATGCGGCTTCGTGTTTTCCTGCTGGCCCTTTTTCTGCCGCTGGCGCTCGCGGCCTGTGGCACGCCGCGCGTGTTGGAACTGAGCCAGGCCCCGAAGGCGGAGGTCGCAGGGACCGTTCAGATTTACGTCGCGACGACGCGCGAGGCCTCGGCGCAGCCGGTCTATTTCAGCGGCGAGCGCGGGCCCAAGCTCTCCTTCGCCCGCCTCGACATCACCGTGCCGCTTACCCACAAGTCCGGCAATCTGGAGCTGCCCGATTCAGGGCCGGGTGACCCGGCGAAGCATTTCACCGCGACCAATCTACAGAAGCTTGACCTTGCGCCGATCGTCTCCGACGTGCGCAAGGAGTTGCAGCGGCGGCCAGCCTCCCAGCGCGACGTCCTGGTCTTCGTCCACGGCTACAACACCAACTTTGCAGACGCAGCCTATCGCTTCGCCCAGATCGTCTATGATTCCGGCTTCAAGGGCGTGCCGGTGCTGTTCACCTGGCCGTCGCGCGGACAGTTGCTGGCCTATCCCTATGATCGCGAGAGCGCCTTCTATTCCCGCGACTTCCTCGAATTGAACCTGCGCGCCATCGCCCGCGACCTCGGCCCGTCGCGCATGGACATCCTCGCCCATTCCATGGGTACGCTCCTGACGCTGGAGACGCTGCGTCAGGCCGCGATCCGCGGCGACGGCGCCTTCGGCGGCAAGCTGCGCGACGTCATGCTGGCGGCGCCCGATGTCGATCTCGACGTGTTCAGGACGCAGATGCGCGCGATCCGCCGGCCGATAACCGTCTTCGTTTCGGCCGACGACAGGGCGCTCGATTTCTCCCGGCGCTTCGCCGGTGACAAGACGCGATTGGGCGCGGTGTCGAGCAAGGATACCGAGACGATCGCGGAGCTGGAGAAGCTCGGCGTGCGGCTGATCGACCTGTCCGAGGTCTCCTCCGGCGACAGCCTCAACCACGCGAAATTCGCGTCGTCGCCGAAGGTCGTGCAGCTCATCGGCCAGAGGCTGCAGCAGGACAAGGGCATTGGATTCGCCGGGCCGCAATTCGGCGACCGGCTTGGCGATGTCGCCGGCGGCGTCGTGGGCACGGTCGGCTCGACCGTCGGGCTCGTCGTCACCGCGCCGATCCAGATCATTTCCGGCGCCGCGCAGTGATGTCACCCCGGCGCAACGCTGCGCCCGCTTCGGATCGGAAGCGGGCCGTTCGCCCCATTCTGGCCGCCTTGACCTGCCTTTAGAGGTCCGGCTGCCAGCTCGGCCCCTCATAATCTGACCGGATACCTGTCTCCATGCCCGTTACAAGGCGCGCCTTTTCTTGCCGTTCGCTGGCCCTCGCCGCGTTTCTGCCGCTCGGGCTCGCCGCCTGCGCGCAGAGCGAGGCCAGCGTGTCGCCCTTCTCCGAGCCCGAGCGGGCCGATACCTCTGCGCTCGGCAAGGACCCGCGCCTGCTCGTGATGACGACGCGCCGGTCGACCGGCAACGCCGTGCCCTATTTCAATACTGATCGCGGCCCGCTGACTTTCGCCGAGGCCAGGCTGTCACCGCCCGGGCGCGGCATCTCGGGCCGCGTCTCCTCGGCGGTGAGCGGCGACTGGGCCGTTCTCGGGATCTCGCGCGAGACCTCGGGGGACGCGGCACGCGCCTTCTCGGAGGCCGTGAACGGGCGCGATGTGCTGCTCTATATCCACGGCTTCAACGAGACCTTCGAGACCGCCGCGCGCAGCGCCGGCCAGCTCTCGCATTCGCTGGAATTCCAGGGCCGCACCGCCCTGTTCACCTGGCCCTCCGGCGGCAAGCTGTTCGATTATGCCTATGACCGGGAAAGCGCGCTCTGGTCGCGCGATGGCTTCGTCCAGTCGCTGCAGGCGCTCGTCGCCAATCCGACCGTCGGCCGCATCCATATCGTCGCTCATTCCATGGGCACCTTCCTGACGCTGGAAGGCCTGCGCGAATTGCGCGATGCCCAGGAGATCTACGCTCGGATCGGCTCGGTCGTGCTGGCCTCGCCCGATATCGACATCGATGCTTTCGAGCAGACGGTGAAGAAGCTCGGCCCGCTCGCCCAGCGTATGACCGTGATCATCGATCCCGGTGACCGGGCGCTGGCCGTCTCCGCGCGCATCGCCGGCGGCGTCGCGCGTGCCGGCGCGGCGGATCGCTCGCGGCTGGAGGCTTTGGGCGTCAGGGTCGCCGATACCTCCGGCCGGGGCTGGAGCATGCTGCGTCACGATCTCTTCCTCTCCAACAGCGAGGTCACGCAGGTCGTGCGCCGGGCCATGGACCGCGGCGGCTAGGAGACAAGGCGAATGAAGCGGCTTGGCAGGGGAGCGGTGGTCGTCGCATGGGCGCTGGGCCTCGGCCTGTCCGCCGCCTCTGCCGAAACGCCGGCGCTTTTCGCCGGGAGCGGCTCGTCCGAGGGCAGTTATGCCGACCCGTTGCCCGCTACCGTCGCGGTTTCGAGCTATGCGCCACCCGCCTGCGCTGGCAAGCCCTGCCCGCTATTGATCGCGATCCACGGAATGGGCCGCAACGCCAAGGGCGCGCGCGATGCCTGGAAGGCGGCTGCCGACCAGGCCGGTTTCCTGGTTCTGGCGCCACGCTTCGACAAGGAGCAGTTTTCCAGCCGCCGTTTCCAGCAGGGCGACGTGCGCGGCGAGCCTGACAAGGCGAAGTGGACCTTTGGCCTGATCGAGAGGCTGTTCGACGCCGCTCGCGCCAGTGGCCGTGTTGCCGGCGACAGCTATACGATCTTCGGGCATTCGGCGGGCGCCCAGTTCGTGCATCGCATGATCATGCTCATGCCGGAGGCGCGCATCGCGACGGCGGCCGTGGCGAATGCCGGCTACTACACGCTGCCGGCTCTGACCGGTGAACGCGCCTATCCGTATTCGCTCAAGGGCACGCCTGCTGCCGATGCCACACTGGCGCGTGCCCTCGCCAAGCCGATGCTGGTCATGCTCGGCGATCAGGACACCGATCCCAACCACCACCAGCTCAACAAGTCCCGCGGTGCCGAGGAGCAGGGGCCGACCCGCTTCGCCCGCGGAGAGCACTTCATGACCGCGGCCATGGAGGAAGCGCGCCGTCTCGGCGTAACGCTGCGCTGGCGCGAAATCGTCGTGCCCGGCGTGGCGCATCAGCAGAGCGGCATGGCCAAGGCAGCGGCGGCCGAGCTGTTCGGCACCCGCTGACGGCCTTCAGACCGGTGGCAGGCCGGAGCGCTTCTTGATCGTCGCCAGCGCGAAATTGGATTCGACCGACTGGATGCATTTCAATCGCGTCGCCTTCTGCTTCAGGAAGCGCTCATAACCCTCGATGCCGTCGGTGACGACGCGCAGCAGGTAGTCCTGCGAGCCCGTCATCAGATAGCACTCGGCGACCTCGCTCCAGCTTTCGACGGCCTTCTCGAACTCGGCGATCTGCTCCTGGTTCTGCTGGGTCAGCCGCACCGAGACGAAGACGCTGAAGGGCAGGCCATAGGCCTTGGGGTCGACGACGGCCGTATAGCCCTGGATGACGCCGGTCTCCTCCAGCCGCTTCAGGCGCCTGAGGCAGGGCGTCGGCGACAGCCCGACGCGCTGCGACAGGTCCTGGTTGGTGATGCGCCCGTCCTCGCGCAGTACGGCGAGAATCCGGCGGTCGATGCTGTCGAGCACGATATGCTCCACCTGGAATGAAATTGAGCAGAAAGCTGCTAAAGCCATAGTAGGATGATGCTGATCGGCCAAGCAATGGCGCCGTGATGGGAATAATCTGGTGGCAGAAACCGGCCTGCGTCGCAGGATCGCAAGGGAGACGGCCATGAACGCAGACAACTACCACAAGGACCGGATCGCCAACCGCAAGCTCCATCCCGAGACGCTGATGATGGGCTTCGGCTATTCGCCGGCCATGTCGGAGGGCTCGCTCAAGCCGCCGGTCTTCCTGACCTCGACCTTCGTTTTCGAGAACGCCCAGCAGGGCAAGGACTTCTTCGACTTCACCTCGGGCCGGCGCCAGCCCAAGCCCGGCGAGAAGCCCGGCCTGGTCTATTCGCGCTTCAACCATCCCAACATGGAGATCCTCGAGGATCGCCTGGCGATCTGGGACGAGGCTGAGAAATGCGCCGTCTTCGCCTCGGGCATGGCCGCGATCGCGACGACCTGCTTCGCCTTCCTGCGCCCGGGCGACACGATCCTGCATTCGCGCCCGCTCTATGGTGGCACCGAGACCCTGCTGAAGAACCAGATGGGCGCCTTCGGCGTCACCCCCTTCGGCTTCACCGACGGGCTCGACATCGCGCAGATGCGTGACGTCGCGCGGGCCGCCGCCGCCAAGGGCCGCGTCGCGATGATCCTGGTCGAGACGCCGGCCAACCCGACCAACGGACTCGTCGATCTCGCCGCCTGCAAGATGATCGCCGACGAGCTGGAGAAGTCGCAGGGCCACCGCCCGCCCGTCGTCGTCGACAACACCATGCTCGGCCCGAAATACCAGAAGCCGCTGAAGCAGGGCGCCGACCTCTCGCTGCTCTCGCTGACCAAATATGTCGGCGGCCATTCCGATCTCGTCGGCGGTTCGATCAGCGGCTCGGAGGCGCTCGTCCGTCAGGTGAAGGCCTGGCGCGGCTCGCTGGGCACGCAGGCCGATCCGAATTCCTGCTGGATGCTGATGCGCTCGCTGGAGACGCTCGACATCCGCATGAGCCGCGCCAACGAGAATGCCAAGCTGGTGGCGGAGTATCTGGAAAGCCACCCCAAGGTCGCCAGGGTCCACTATCTCGGCAATCTCAAGGACGGCGACCCGCGCAAGGCCGTGTTCGACCGCCAATGCACGGCGGCCGGCTCGACCTTCGCCTTCGACGTCAAGGGCGGCGAGAAGGAGGCCTTCGCCGTGCTCGACAACCTCCAGATCATGAAGCTCGCGGTCAGCCTCGGCGGCACCGAGACGCTGGTCTCGCACCCGGCCGCGATGACCCATTCCGGCGTCGCTCGTGAACTGCGCGAGGAAATCGGCCTGACCGATGCCCTGATCCGCATTTCGGTCGGCATCGAGAATATCGAGGACCTGATCTCGGATCTGGCTCAGGCCTTCGAGGCGGTCTGAGGGTAGTGCGGTCGCCGCGCCTACCTCAGCCGAGGCCGAGGAACAGCGCCAGCGACCGGTTCACCGTGATCATCATCTCGGGATCGAGGCGGCCGACGACCGAGCCAATCCGATCCCGGCGCACGGTCATCGCCTTGTCGACCATGATCTGGGAGACAAGGCGCAGGCCGTTCGTGGCATCGGGCTCGACTGTCAGCCGGATCAGCGGCGCATCGACGAGATCGCTGGAGATGAGCAGCAGCGTCACAGTCGCTGTCAGCTCGAACGGATCGGCCTGAACGATCAGGGCAGGGCGCGGCTTGCCGAAATCCCCCGAGATCGCGACGGTGACGAGGTCGCCGCGTTTCATTCAGGCGTGCGATTCAAGTCTTCCAGGGCGGCGTCCAGAAATACACCCAGGTCTCGATCGGCGCTGTCGCTGTTGGCGACGAGGCGTGCCTGACGCCGGCATTCTTCGTCGAAGCCCGGCCGCCGCGTATCGGGAACCCAGATTTGCACTGGCCGTAAGCCGGCAGCCCGCAACGCCTCGCGGCGCTTCTGGACACGTCTGGCTGTTGAACTGGGCATATGGATCATTCCCGCAAGCGTTACATGTAACGCTTGCGGGTTGGCTCTGCAAGGCTATGGGGAGCCGTGATCCTAAACCCCGACCCGTCCCCAGCCCGGCAGCTTCAGCGCCGGGCTGCGCAGGTCGAGCCCGGCGACGAGGCCGAGCAGGTTGATCTCGATGCCTTCGACCCAGCCCACGGTCACGCCGGCGAGCCCGTAGAGCGAAGCCTGGATGCCGGTGCGGCTGGCGGTCAGCCCGGCGAAGAGGCCGTCGGCGCGCCAGTCCTTGCCAAGTGCAGTCGGCGGCAGCGCCTGCCGGAGCTCGGGCACCTCGGCCAGAACATGCTGCACGAAGCTGTTCGAGTTCGGCCCCGGCCAGGCGAGATAGCTGCCGGGGCTGGAATAGGCGTAATCCGCCACGGCCGCGCGAATTCGCGGGATCAGGCGCTCCGCCGTCTCACCTCGGATTTCGACAACGGATTCCGGCATGTTGCCGAACCAGCGGCCATCGGCCTCGCGATGGTTGACCCGGAGCGGGGCACCCCAGCCGACGACGTCGAAGCGGGTATAGGCGCTGGCGCCGCGCTCCTTCACCACGATCCAGGAGTGATGGGCGAAGATGCCGCGCCAGCGCCCGACGCGCGCGGCGAAGACATGCACCGTCGCTTCCGGCTCGGCAGAGGCGGCGGGCAGCAGCTTGGCGCTGGTCCAGTCGGCGCGCCGCCAGTCCGGCGCATGAGTCTGCCAGTACCACCAGCCCGCATGGCTCGCGAGCGGCAGCAGGAAGGCGATCGCGAAGAACAGCAGGAAGCGGCGGAACAGGCGCATGCGGTACGGTATGTGCATGACGATGGAGGCCGGCAAGGCGGCCGCCGTTCACGCTTGCGTCAGGCGCAGCTTGCCTGTGCGCTGGCGTTCGCTCTCGCCCTCTAGCGGTTGATGCCGGGGGGAAAGCTGGTAGCTTGCGCGCGCCAACACGATGGAGGGGCGGATTGGGTAGGACGACGAAGCGACTGACAGAGGCGATTGCCGCTTGCGCGATCGGACTGGGACTTCTGGCTGCACCGGCGGTCGCGCAGGACAAGCAACTGCGCATCTTCAACTGGTCCGATTATGTCGATCCGGAGGTGCTCGACGCCTTCAAGAAGGAAACCGGCATAACCGTCGTCTACGACACCTTCGACCAGATGGAGACGGTCGAGACCAAGCTTCTGGCCGGCAAGACCGGCTACGACCTGATCGTCGTCACCGCCTCCTTCCTGCCGCGCCATATCCCGCTGGGCCTCTATCAGCCGGTCGACAAGGACAAGGCGCCGAATCTCAAGAACATCTGGCCCGAGATCCAGACCCGGCTGTCGAAATACGATCCCGGCAACAAATACGCCGTGAACTACATGTGGGGCACCACGGGGATCGGCTACAACACAGCCAAGATCAAGGAGCGCCTCGGTCCCGACGCGGTGATCGATAGCTGGAAGATCGTTTTCGAGCCGGAAACGCTGAAGAAGCTCTCGAATTGCGGCGTGCATGTGCTCGACGCGGTCGAGGAGATGTTCCCGGCGGCCCTGCGCTATCTCGGGCTCGATCCCGACTCGAAGAAGGAGGCCGATCTCAACAAGGCCGGCGAGCTCCTGCGCAAGATCCGCCCGTATATCCAGAAGTTCCACTCCTCGGAATATATCAACGCGCTGGCGAACGGCGATATCTGCCTGGCCGTCGGCTATTCCGGCGACATCCTCCAGGCCAAGAAGCGCGCCGAGGAAGCCAAGAACGGCGTCCAGGTCGCCTATTCGATCCCGAAGGAAGGCGCGCTGATGTGGTTCGACTCGCTGGTGATCCCTAAGGACGCCGGCAATGTCGAGGCCGCCATGAAGTTCATCGACTTCGTCAACAAGCCCGAGATGGCGGCGAAAAACTCGGACTTCATCCAATATGCCAACGGTAATCTCGCCTCGAAGCCGTTCCTCTCGGCGGCGGTGCGCGACAATCCCGGCATCTATCCCTCGGATGAGGTGATGGGGCGGCTCTATACGATCACGCCCTATGACCAGAAGTCCCAGCGGCTGGTGAACCGGCTCTGGACCCGCGTCAAGACCGGCAAGTGACCGGCACCGGACGGATCGCTGGCGCCATGAAGAAGACCTCGCCCGGCAGCGTGCGCCGGGCCTTCCAACCCTGGAACGATCCGGCGGCGAAGCCGCTGGTCACGTTCCAGGGCGTGACCAAGCGCTTCGGCGACGTCACCGCCGTGGGCGATCTCTCGCTCGCGCTCTATCCGCGCGAGTTCTTCGCATTGCTCGGCCCGTCTGGCTGCGGCAAGACCACGCTGATGCGCATGCTCGCCGGCTTCGAGACGCCGGATGCCGGCACGATCCTGCTCGATGGGCAGGACATCACCGGCATCCCGCCGCACCTGCGGCCGATCAACATGATGTTCCAGTCCTATGCGCTGTTCCCGCATCTGAGCGTGGCCAGCAACATCGCCTATGGGCTGAAGCGCGAGGGGCTGCCGCGCGCCGAGATCGACCGGCGCGTCGAGGAGATGTTGGCGCTGGTCAAGCTCTCCGGCCTGGGCGGACGCAAGCCGCACCAGCTCTCCGGCGGCCAGCGCCAGCGCGTCGCGCTCGCCCGTTCGCTGGCGAAGCGGCCGAAGCTGCTGCTGCTCGACGAGCCGATGGCGGCGCTCGACAAGAAGCTGCGCGAGCAAACCCAGTTCGAACTGATGGACCTGCAGAGCGAGCTCGGCCTCACCTTCATGGTCGTCACCCACGACCAGGACGAGGCCATGACCATGGCCGACCGCATGGCGGTGATGGACCACGGCAGGCTTGTCCAGATCGGCCCGCCCGACGTGATCTACGAGGCGCCGGCCAATCGCCATGTCGCGGAGTTCGTCGGCGACATCAACATCTTCGAGGGCCGGATCGTGGCCGTCGACGGCGAACTGATCCGCGCAGAGGTGCCGCATGTCGGCACGGTTGAGCTCGACGAAGAGGCGCTGGCCCTGAGGCCGGGCGCGCCGCTCGTCGTCGGCATCAGGCCGGAGAAGATCGAGATCGGCCATGACGAGCCGAACCAGACCGCCAACAGGGTCGCGGGCGAGATCTGGGATATCGGCTATCTCGGCGACTTCACCATGATCCAGGTGATGCTCGGCGGGGAGGGTGGTCAGCTCGTCAAGGTCGCGCTTGCCAACCGCACGCGCCGGCTGGCCCGGCCCTTCGCCTGGGACGACAAGGTCTGGCTCTCCTGGGATGTCGAGGCCGGCGTGGTGCTGCCGCCATGAGCGCGGCCGCCTCGCTGCAGCGGCTGCGCCGCCTCGTCGCGGCCGTGCCGTATCTCTGGCTCACGCTGTTCTTCCTCGTTCCCTTCGCCATCGTCCTGCGCATGGCCTTCTCGCAGGCAGCGACAGCCCTGCCACCCTATGCGCCGCATTGGGAGGGCCTCGCCCAGCTTGGCGAATTCCTCTCCCAGCTCGATCTCGCGAATTTCAGCCTGCTCGGCGATGACGCGCTCTACTGGCAGAGCTATCTCTATTCGCTGCGCATTGCGGCGCTGACCACCGTCTTCGCGCTCGCGATCGGCTATCCGCTCGCCTATGCCATGGCCTCGGCGCCTGCGCGTTGGCGCGGCGTCCTGCTCGTCTTCGTCATCCTGCCGTTCTGGACCTCCTTCCTGATCCGCGTCTACGCCTGGATCGGCATCCTGAGGCCGGAAGGCTTGCTCGATACGGCGCTCGCCTTGCTCGGTTTCGAGGGCGAGCCTCTGCGCCTGCTCAACACCGAGGCGGCGGTGCTGCTTGGCATGGTCTATTCCTATTTGCCCTTCATGGTGCTGCCGCTCTTTGCGGCGCTGGAGAAGCTCGATCGCGGCCTGCTGGAGGCGGCCGCCGATCTCGGCGCTACGCCGGTCACGGCCTTCCTGACGGTGACGCTGCCGCTCTCGCTGCCAGGGATTCTCGCGGGCTCCGCGCTGGTCTTCATTCCGGCTGTCGGTGAGTTCGTCATCCCCGATCTGCTCGGCGGTCCGGATACGGTGATGATCGGCAAGGTGCTCTGGAACGAGTTCTTCTCGAACCGCGACTGGCCGCTGGCCTCGGCGGTGGCGGTCGTGCTGCTCGTCGTGCTGGTGCTGCCGCTCGTGCTCCTCCAGCGGGCGCGCCTGAGCCGGGAGATGGCGGCATGAGCCGGCTCGGTCCCGGATTGATCCTGGCGCTGATCGTCGGCTTCGCCTTCCTCTATCTGCCGATCCTGACGCTCATCGCCTATTCCTTCAACGCCTCGCGGCTGGTGACGGTCTGGGGTGGCTTCTCGACGCATTGGTACGGCGCGCTCATGCAGAACCAGCCCCTACTCGACGCCGCCTGGCTCTCCGTGCGCCTCGGCTTCGTCTCGGCGACGCTGGCGACGGTACTCGGCACGCTGGCGGCGCTCGCTCTGGCGCGCCACGGTCGCTTCGTGGGGCGTACCCTGTTCTCAGGCATGGTGCTGGCGCCGCTCGTGATGCCCGAGGTGGTGACGGGGCTGTCGCTGCTGCTGTTGTTCGTCGCCGCCGATGTCGAGCGCGGCTTCTGGACAGTGACGATCGCCCACGCGACCTTCAGCCTCGGCTTCGCCTGCATCGTCGTACAGTCGCGACTCGTCGGCTTCGACCGCTCTCTTGAAGAAGCGGCGCAGGATCTTGGCGCCACGCCGTTCGTCACCTTCTGGACGGTAACCTTGCCCTTGATCTGGCCGGCGGTGGCGGCGGCCTGGATGCTCGCGTTCACGCTCTCGCTCGATGACCTCGTCATCGCGAGCTTCACGACCGGCCCCGGCGCGACGACGCTGCCGATGCGGCTCTATTCGGCGGTGAAGCTCGGCGTTTCACCCGAGATCAACGCGGCCTGCACGATCATGATCGGGGCTGTCGCCGTCGTCGTGGTCGCGGCTTCGCTTCTTTTGAAACGCGAGCAACTGTCCGGCAGTTAAACCGTGGCTGAACGGCGCCCTCAAAGCCCGTTCAGCCACGCCATGCGAATGTCCGATCCGTGGCAGGGCGATCCCTGCCGGAACAGGACATGAGACCATGTTTGGCAATCGCGCCCGGATCGGTTTGGCAGTTCTCGCGATCAGCGCTGCCGCGCTTGCGGCTTCAGCTTTCGCCGGAGCAGGCGAGGCCCAGGCCTTCGGCGGTTATGAGCGCTCCTATGATCGTCCGAGCTACGGCTATGGTTGGCGCCCGGCGCCTCCGGCCGTCCACGGCTTCTGGGGGCAACGCCGCTGGAATCGCTATTCCGACGACTACGGCATGCGGCCGCCTCCGCCGCGCTACGGCTATGGTTACGGCTGGCGGTAAGTGTCGCCACGTCGGTCGTGATCATGGGGCGGGCGCTGCCGGCTGGCAGCGCCCGCCTTCTTTTATTCCGCAGCCGTCCGCTGGGCGTAGCCGAGGCGCTCGTTCAATTCCTGCAGCAGCTTCTCGGCGGCGTCGGCGATGACCGTGCCGGGCGGGAAGATCGCCGAGGCGCCGGCTGCGATCAGCGCGTCGAAATCCTGCGGCGGGATGACGCCGCCGACCACGATCATGATGTCGGGCCGGCCGGCCTTGGCGAGCGCCGCCTTCAGCTCCGGCACGAGCGTCAGATGTCCGGCCGCAAGCGACGAGACGCCGACGATATGAACGTCGTTCTCGACCGCCTGCCGCGCCGCCTCGTCCGGCGTTGCGAAGAGCGGGCCGATATCGACGTCGAAGCCGAGATCGGCGAAGGCCGAGGCGATCACCTTCTGGCCGCGATCGTGACCATCCTGCCCCATCTTGGCGACGAGGATACGCGGGCGGCGGCCGTCGGCCTCCTCGAAGGCCTCGCACATCAACTGGACGCGCGTCACGGCTGGGTTCATGTCGCCGACCTCCCGCTTGTAGACGCCCGATATCGCCTTGATTTCGGCGCGGTGGCGCCCGAAGACCTGCTCCATCGCCAGCGAAATCTCACCGACCGTCGCCTTGGCGCGGGCGGCCTTGACCGCGAGATCGAGCAGGTTGCCGTTGCCGGCTGCGCCATTGGTCAGCGCGGTCAGAGCGGCCTGAACTTCGGTCTCGTTTCGCTCGGCCTTGAGGCGCTTGAGCTTGTCGAGCTGCTGGGCCCGGACCGCGGCATTGTCGACCTTGAGCACGTCGATCGCAGCTTCGCTCTCCGGCTTGTAGCAGTTGATGCCGATGATCGCCTGTTGGCCGCCATCGATGCGGGCCTGCGTCTTGGCGGCGGCCTCCTCGATGCGCAGCTTCGGGATGCCCGCCTCGATCGCCTTGGCCATGCCGCCGAGCTTCTCGACCTCCTGGATATGGCCCCAGGCCTTCTCGGCCAGCTCCGCGGTGAGCCGCTCGACATAATAGGAGCCGCCCCAGGGATCGATGATCCGGGTCGTGCCGCTCTCCTGCTGCAGCAGGATCTGGGTGTTGCGGGCGATGCGGGCTGAGAAATCGGTCGGCAGCGCCAGCGCCTCGTCGAGTGCGTTGGTGTGCAGCGACTGGGTATGGCCTTGGGTTGCCGCCATCGCTTCGATCATCGTGCGCGGCACGTTGTTGAAGACGTCCTGCGCCGTCAGCGACCAGCCCGAGGTCTGGCAATGGGTGCGTAGCGGCAGGGATTTCTCGTTCTGCGCGCCGAAATCCTTGACCAGCTTCGCCCAGATCAGCCGGGCGGCGCGCATCTTGGCGACTTCCATGAAGAAGTTCATGCCGATCGCCCAGAAGAAGGACAGGCGCGGCGCGAAGACATCGACGCTCAACCCCGCCCGCTGGCCGGCGCGGATATACTCGACGCCGTCGGCCAGCGTGTAGCCGAGCTCGAGGTCCTGCGTCGCGCCGGCCTCCTGCATGTGGTAGCCGGAGATCGAGATCGAGTTGAACTTCGGCATGTTGGCCGAGGTGAAGGCGAAGATGTCGCCGATGATCCGCATCGAGGGCGAGGGCGGATAGATATAGGTGTTGCGGACCATGAACTCCTTGAGGATATCGTTCTGGATGGTCCCCGAGAGCTTGGCCTGCGACACGCCCTGTTCTTCCGCCGCGACGATATAGAGCGCCAGCACCGGCAGCACGGCGCCGTTCATCGTCATCGAGACGCTCATCTGGTCGAGCGGGATGCCGGAAAACAGCGTGCGCATGTCGTAGATCGAGTCGATCGCGACGCCGGCCATGCCGACATCGCCGGCAACGCGCGGATGGTCGGAATCGTAGCCGCGATGGGTCGCGAGGTCGAAGGCGACCGAAAGCCCCTTCTGCCCGGCGGCGAGGTTGCGCCGGTAGAAGGCGTTGGAATCCTCCGCCGTGGAGAAGCCGGCATATTGCCGGATCGTCCAGGGCTGGTTGACGTACATGGTCGGGTAGGGGCCGCGCAGATAGGGCGCGATGCCGGGCAGCGTCTCGACGAAGGGCAGGCCGTCACGATCGGCGGCGGTATAGACAGGCTTGACCGGGATATCCTCGGGCGTCTGCCAGGCTTCGCCCATAGGCAGCGCGCTTGTGGCAGGACGCGCCGTGCCAGCGAAGGAGAGCTTCGTGAAATCCGGGATCGCGGTCATGAACGCCCCTCCAGTTTCGCCAGGGTCCGGCGCCGTTTCGCCAGGGCGGCGTCGAGCTTGCGACGCCTGTCCAGCTTGCCTTTGGCCTTGCCACTATCGCCGCCGTTGAAATCGAGCCCGCCGACATCTTCGAACAGGATCGCCAGCAGCAGGGCGACCAGGATCACCGGTATCCACAGCGTATAGCGGCCGAGCCACCAGGCGAGCCCCGCGAGACCGAGACAGGCCGCCGTCACGGCAAGCGGATGATACATGAAATAATGCAGCTTCGCCGCCACCGCGATCAGCAGCAGGGCGATAAGGCCCACGGCGACCAGCGTATCGATGACGGCTCTGCGCCAGAGCCGGCCATCCATATGCTCCAAGAGCGCGATCTCGCGCCGCAACCGTTCGGCGCGGCGCTGGCGCAGCGGCGATGATGAACCGGATGAAGCCGCCATCGCCCTCACGTCCTGTCCCACCAATGGTGGAAATGATGTACCGGTCCGTGGCCGTGGCCAACCTCGACCTGATCGGCAGCCGCGATGGCCGCCGAGATATAGGTCTTGGCGTGGCCGACAGCCTCCGGCAGCTCCAATCCCTTGGCGAGATTGGCCGCGATGGCGGAGGACAGGGTGCAGCCGGTACCATGGGTGTTGCGCGTCGCGAGGCGCGGTGCGTTGAAGCGCTGGCGCGCGCCGCCCGCGAGCAGCAGGAGGTCGCTGCTGATAGCGCCGGTGCCGTGCCCGCCCTTGACCAGGACATTGGCGGCGCCGAGCGCAGCGAGCTTCTCGGCCTGCTCGTCCATCGCCTGATCGGTCTCGGCCATGCTGGTGCCGAGCAGGGCCGCGGCCTCCGGCAGGTTCGGCGTGATCAGGGTCGCGAGCGGGAAGAGATGCGTGCGGATCGCCTCGACCGCCGCGCTTTCCAGCAACCGCGCGCCGGATGCCGCGATCATGACGGGGTCGAGCACAACATTCCTCGCGCCATGGCGCTTCAGCCCGGCCGCAACCGTCTCGATCAATTCGGCCGTCGCCAACATGCCGATCTTGACCGCCCCGACATCAAGGTCCTCGAAGACGGCATCCATCTGCTGGGCGACGAAATCGCGCGGCACAGCATGGATGGCGCTGACGCCCTTCGTGTTCTGCGCGGTCAGCGCGACGATGACGCTGGCGCCATAGACCTGATGCGCCGCGAAGGTCTTGAGGTCGGCCTGGATGCCGGCGCCGCCGCTCGAATCCGAACCGGCGATGGTGAGGGCGATGGCAGTCAAACTCTTGTCTCCGGTCAGACGCCTGCGATGGCCTGCGCTTGCTTGAGCGTCTCGACCACGTCGCAGCCCATGTAGATGAACGTGGCGACGCCGGCCTTTTTCAAGGCCTCGCTCTCGGCCGGGCGCCCGGCGAGCCAGACAGTCGCGCCGGCCTTGGCGAGAGCCTCGGCCGCCGCCGCGCCTTCGGCGGCATAGGCCGCATCCGAGCCACACAGGCAGGCGAGCTTCGCGCCCGACGCACGGAAGGCGCCGACGAGGGCGTCGAGATCGGTCGCACCGTCCTTGGCGAAGCCGTCGCCGCTGGGGGCCGCGAGCCCGCCGGCCTCGAACAGATTGCGGGCGAAGCCGGCGCGCGCGGTGAAATCGGCGATCGGGCCGAGCGTCGCGAGGAAGACGACAGGACGTTGCGACTGGGCATCGGCCTTGTCGCGCAGCACCTCGAACGGCTCCGCCAGCCGCAGCGAGGGCAGGGGCTCCGCGCGCAGGCCTGCGGCAGGTGCTGCCAGCGCATCGGCCCGGCCGGCGCCGCCGACGAAGGAGCGGATGATCTCGCCCTGGTTGCGCTCGGCGAGGCTGCCTTGCACGCGCTTCCCGTCGAGCTTGACCGGCGCGATGGCGAGCACCTTTGCCGTTTCCTCGCGGATATTGGGGAATTCGCTGGTGCCGGTGATCGGCTCGCGGCGCGTTGCCACGGCCTTGGCGCGGGCGGCGCGCTGCTCGGCGAGCGTCTTCTGGAGATGGCCCTCGACCAATGCGGCGACGATGCCGCCGAGATCCCCGCTGCGCTGCCGCTCGATGTCCTGGAAAGCCTGCCAACCATGTTCGCAGAGTGTCTGTGTCAGTGTCTCGAAGCCGCCAGCGCCGGCGGCGGGATCGGCGACGCGCCAGAGATTGCTTTCCTCCAGCAGGATGAGCTGGGTGTTGCGGGCGATACGGCGCGCGAAGCCATCCGGCAGGCCGAGCGCGGCGGTGAAGGGCTGGACCGCGATCGAATCGGCGCCGCCGACCCCGGCCGCGAAGGCGGCGACCGTGCCGCGCAGCAGGTTGACGTTCGGGTCGCGCTTCGTCAGCGAGCGCCACGCGGTCTCGGCATGGATACGTGCCGGCTTCGGCGTCAGGCCGCAGGCTTGCTGGATGCGGTTCCATAGCAGGCGGGCGGCCCGGAATTTGGCGACCGTCAGGAATTCGTCGGTATCGGCGACCAGCGTGAAGGCCAGCGCGTCGCGCGCCTCGGAGAGCGACATTCCCTGCGCCTCGAGCGTGCGCAGATAGGCGACCGCCGTGGCGAGCACAGCGCCGAGTTCCTGCGCCTCGCTGGCGCCGGCCTCGTGATAGGGGCGGCTGTCGACCTCGATGAACGGTCCGGCGAAGCCGCGTTCCTTCAGCGTGCGGATCGTCGCCGTAAGCCGGCGGCCGAGCTCGGGCCAGGGCGCCGCGAGCGAGCCACGGCAGGCGAAGACGCCGATGGGGTCGAGCCCGAAGGAGACGGAGAGCTCGCTCGGCGCATGGCCGCGCTTCTGGATCAGGGCAGCCAGCAACAGGGCGCTGATGCGGGCCTGCGGGGCCGGGTCGAGCCGCAGGTGGATCAGGTCCAGGATCACGCCCTGGAGCGTAGTATCGAGCGTCGCGACATCGTCGGCGAGAAGACCGTAGCCGCGGGCCGCCAGCGCGCCTGCGAAGCTGATGGTCAGGGTGTCGGCTCCCCCCTCGAGGTCGGCGAGGGCGAGCGTGCGCGCCTCGGCCGGCTTCGGGTGGTCGAGCCGGGCCGCGACTTGCCAGCGCCCGGCCTCGGCGCGCAGGGCCCGTGCGGGCGCCGCGGCGGCAGGATAGAGCGGCTCGATGCGGATTCCGTCGGCAGTACGGCCGACGAGCTTCTTCTCGAAATCGGCGCCCTTCAGGACCTTGTCGACCGCTGCGCGCCAGGCGTCATGCGACGGCGCCGCGAAAGCGTCGAGATAGGGAAGGTCGGATGGGGCAACCGAGTTCATGCGCGCCGATGCTCCTCTTCCGCACAATGTGCAGCCGTGGAGCGCTGATTGCCATGGGTGCGCGCGCACCGCCATCCCTACTTCGTCGCAAGGCAGGTGCGAGAATACAAAAACGCCGCGGCACTATCCTGAGACGGCGCCGCGGCGTTCGGGAATTCGGCTGAAGTCAGACGAACTGGCTGAGGCCCGGGATCGCGCCGACGATGGCGCCCATGGCATCCTCACCGGCCTTCTCGCGGCCCACCGCGAACATCTCCTTCGAGACGCTCTGGATCTGGCCCATCGAAAGCCCGGCGCTCATGAGCTGACCGCCGAGCGCCATCACGCCGCCGCCGCCCATCAGCCCGCCGATCGCGCCGAGCATGCCGCCCTTGGCGCCGCCTTCGGCATCGGCGAGTTCCTGCGCGCCCGGCAGCGCGGCCATCAACTGACCGATCTCGGCAGCCGGACCTTCCTTCTGCAGGAAGGCGAGGATGATGCCGATCGCCTTGCGGGCGAGCTCTTCATTGATGCCGGCGGCAGCCGCCACGCGCGTGAGCAATTCTTCCATGGAACCCAAACCCCTCGCCAAACGGCTTCGTCACGAAGCCTTCGAAAAATAGTTTACATGTTTACGATCTGATTTCCAACGGCCCTGGGCTTCCGCCTTCTGCGTCGTTTGGTTACATCCTTGCGGAACCGATTTGAAAACCGGATGGGCGAACTCGATGGCGAATGACGGCGCGATTCTGATCGGCAAGAGCGGCAAGCCTGAAAACCTCCTGCTCAAGCTCGCCAATCGCCATGGGCTGGTGACCGGCGCGACCGGTACCGGCAAGACCGTGACGCTCCAAGTCATGGCCGAAGGCTTCGCCCGCAACGGCGTCCCGGTCTTCGCTGCCGACATCAAGGGCGATCTGTCCGGCATCGTCGCGCCCGGCGATTCCAAGCCGCCCTTCGTCAACCGGGCCAAGGAGCTCGGCCTTAAATACGAGCCGGACCAGTTCTCCACCGTCTTCTGGGACGTGTTCGGCGAGCAGGGCCATCCGGTCCGCGCCACCATCTCCGAGATGGGCCCGCTGCTGCTGGCGCGCCTGCTCGATCTCAACGACACGCAGGAAGGCGTGCTCAACATCGCCTTCCGCATCGCCGACGAGCAGAAGCTGCTGCTGCTCGACCTCAAGGACCTGCGCGCGATCCTGACCTTCATCGCCGAGAACGCGCAGGAACTGACCACCAAATACGGCAATGTCACCTCGGCGACCGTCGGTACCATCCAGCGCGCCTTGCTCGTGCTGGAGAACCAGAAGGGCGATCTCTTCTTCGGCGAGCCGGCGCTCGACATCAACGACCTGATGAAGACGGATCGCGACGGCCGCGGCATCGTCAACATCCTCGCCGCCGACAAGCTGATGAACAATCCGCGGCTCTACGCGACCTTCCTGCTCTGGCTGCTCTCGGAGCTGTTCGAGCAGCTCCCGGAGGTCGGTGATCTCGACAAGCCGAAGCTCGTCTTCTTCTTCGACGAGGCGCATCTTCTGTTCAACGGCGCGCCGAAGGCCCTGCTGACCGCGGTCGAGCAGGTCGTGCGCCTGATCCGCTCCAAGGGCGTCGGCGTCTATTTCGTCACGCAGAACCCGCTCGATATCCCCGATACGGTGCTGGCCCAGCTCGGCAACCGCGTCCAGCACGCGCTGCGCGCCTTCACCCCGCGCGACCAGAAGGCGGTGCGCGCCGCTGCCGAGACCTTCCGTCAGAACCCGAAGATCAACACCGAGGAGGCGATCAGCCAGCTCGCCGTCGGCGAGGCGCTGATCTCGATGCTCGAAGGCAAGGGCTCGCCGGAGATGGTCGAGCGCGCGCTGATCGCGCCGCCGATGGCGCAGGTCGGCCCCTGCTCGCCGCAGCAGCGCCAGCAGGCGATCAACGCCTCGCCCGAGAAGGGCAAGTACGAAACCATGGTCGACCGCGAGTCGGCCTACGAAGTGCTGATGCAGCGCAAGAACCTCAATCCGAACGGCTCGCCGGTCGAGGCCTCGGCGGATGGCGGAGGCGGCGGCATCCTCGACACGATCGGCGGCTGGCTCGGCGGCGGCGCGCCCCAGCAGCGCCCGAAGACCGGGCCGGGTTCGCGCGGCGGCCCGCTGCCGCAGAGCATGGCCGAGAAGATCATCACCTCGGCCGCCCGCTCGGCCGCGACCTCGATCGGCCGGCAGGTCGGCACGGCGATCCTGCGCGGGATTCTGGGGTCGATGTCTGGGAAGCGCTGAGGCTCGGAGGGGTTAGCACGATGCCGGAATGCAGGTAGAGGTTATGCGGCATCATCGTCGCGCCGATACTACTTTGTTGCAGTAAGGGGTGTTGGCTTGCGGCGGGCCTGTCAATTTAGTTGCGAACGATTGGCAACTGTAGGTGATCGATAGGAGCGAGCCTGCCCGTCATGCGCGAATAGAGGCTGACGCCTGCGGCGGGGCTTGCCATGATGGCGTCATCTGAATCGCATCCGATGGCTGCCATGACCAAGCTCCCCGCCATTCTCGCCCGCCTCGACGACGGGCTCGACGCCTCGCTCGATCGTCTCTCGACCTGGCTTGAAATCCCCTCGATCGGCACCGATCCGGCCTTCAATGCGCAGACGCGCGCCGCCGCCGAATGGCTGCGGGCCGATCTCGAAGCGCTAGGCTTCAAAGCGGAGCTGCGCGAGACCGGCGGGCACCCTGTCGTCCTCGCCCATCGCCCCAAGCCCGGCGCGCCGCATGCGCTGTTCTACGGCCATTACGACGTCCAGCCGGTCGACCCCGTCAGCCTCTGGGACACCGATCCGTTCAAGCCGGTCGTCCGCGAGCTGGAGCCCGGCCGCAAGATCATCTCGGCGCGGGGCGCTTGCGACGACAAGGGCCAGGTGATGACCTTCATCGAGGCCGTGCGCGCGACGCTGGCCGAGACCGGCGATCTGCCGATCGGCCTGACCATCCTGGTCGAGGGCGAGGAGGAATCCGGCTCCGTCAACCTGCCCGGCTATATCAAGGCCAATGCCGCCGAGCTGAAGGCGGATTACGCGCTTGTCTGCGACACCGGCATGTGGGACCGCGAAACCCCGCTCATCACCTCGACTTTGCGCGGCATGGTCTATCAGGAGGTCACGCTGACGGCTGCCGATCGCGATCTGCATTCCGGCCTGTTCGGCGGCGCCGCTGCGAACCCGATCCATCTCCTTGCGCGCATACTCGGCGAGATCCACGACGAGACCGGCCGCATCACCGTCCCCGGGTTTTACGAGGGCGTGCATGAGCCGACCAACGCCCAGAAGGCGGAATGGGCCGACCTCAACCTGACCGAGAAGGAATTCCTCGGCCAGGTGGGCTTGAAGCATTCCGTCGGCGAGAAGGGCCGGATGCTGATCGAGCAGATCCAGTCGCGCCCGACCTGCGACGTCAACGGCATCTGGGGCGGTTATACCGGCGAGGGCAGCAAGACGGTCATTCCGGGCAAGGCCTCGGCCAAGGTCTCCTTCCGCCTCGTCGGCGACCAGGACCCGGCCAAGATCGCCGCCGCCTTCCATCAGTTCATCCGCGAGCGCCTGCCCGACGACGTGACGGCCGAGTTCATCAGCCACTCCGGCTCGCCGGCTTTGGCGGTTCCTGTGGACTCGCCGGTACTCCAGAAGGCGCGCGTCGCGCTCGCCGATGAATGGGGCGGCCGTGTCGTCTCGATCGGCAGTGGCGGTTCGATCCCCGTCGGCGGCGATTTCAAGCGCACGCTCGGCATCGACACGCTCTTTGTCGGCTTCGGCCTCGACGACGACCGGGTCCATTCGCCCAACGAGAAATACGACCTGTCCTCCTTCCACAAGGGCCAGCGCTCCTGGGCCCGTATCCTGCAGGCCCTCGGGTCATGAGATCGGTCTGCGTCTTCTGCGGCTCGAACCCGGGCAATGACCCCGTCTACGCGGCGGGCGCCCGTGCCATGGGCGCCGAGATCGCCCGGCGTGGCTTGACTCTGGTCTATGGCGGCGGCGCGGTCGGCCTGATGGGCATCGTCGCCAATGCGGCGATGGAGGCCGGCGGTCAGGTCCACGGCGTCATCCCGCAGGCGCTGAAGGACAAGGAGGTCGGCCATGTCGGGCTGACCCGGCTCGAGGTCGTCGACACCATGCACACCCGCAAGGCGCGCATGGCCGAGCTTTCGGACGGCTTCATCGCCATGCCCGGCGGCATCGGCACCTTCGAGGAATTATTCGAGATCTGGACCTGGGGTCAGCTCGGCATCCATGCCAAGCCGCTCGGCCTGCTCAATGTCGCCGGCTTCTACGATCCGCTGGCGACTTTCCTCGACCGCACCGTCGAGGCCGGTTTCCTGAAGCAGAACCACCGGGCGATGGCGATGACCGATACCGAGCCGGCGACGCTGCTCGACCGGATGCAGAATTATGTCCCGGCCGCGACCTATAAATGGATCGAGAAGGAACAGGCCTGACGCCTCCTGGTCGATGCATCTCAGAATTGTAGGAATATTGTCCTTGACATCGTGACGCTGATCCGGTAGAGATCAGGAACGCTCACGAAATCTGCCCGAACGAAGCCGCCGCGCTCTCCAGCCGGCGGCTTTTTCGTGCCCGTCATCGGGAAGGACGCGATGGCCGAAGAGGAAACCGCAACGCCGCAGCCGGCCGCCGGGCCGAAGTCGAAACGGAAGGCGATCTCGCGCAAGACGGTGGTGGGCCAGCTCTGGCGTGCCGCCAAGCGCCAGATCGACACGCATGAGGAGCATCTCGCCGACCTGCCGAAGGGCACGACCGCCAGCGAGGCCGACGCCAAGGCACTCGCCGTGCTCGCACGCACCGTCCGGGAACTGGTCGCGATCGAGGAGCCCCCGGCTACGAGGAAGGACAAACGTACGGATGACCCTTCCGCTGCCGACGATCTGCGACATGTCGCACAGCTCCGTCAGGATCTTGCTCGACGTCTTGAAGCGCTGGCCGCTCAGGATGCGGGTGAGAATTCTCAGGAAGCTGATGCCGACGGCGACAGCGGATGAGGTCGAACTCATCCGCAGTACCTGGGACATCTGGGCGCGGCCCGATCAACTGCCACCCGAACCGCTGAAGCCGATCTGGCTGGTGCTGGGCGGTCGCGGCACCGGCAAGACCCGCACCGGGGCCGAATGGGTCAAGGGCATGGCGCTGGGCCATCCGCCCTTCGCGGAGAGGCCGACCGAACGGATCGCTCTTGTCGGCGAGACCCAGGCACAAGTGCGCGACGTGATGATCGAGGGCGTCTCCGGGCTCCTCTCGATCCATGCCCGCTGGGAGCGGCCGACCTGGCAGCCATCGCTGCGTCGCCTGCAGTGGTCGACCGGTGCGATCGCGCAGGTCTTCACGGCAGAAGATCCGGAAGCATTGCGTGGCCCGCAATTCGGCGCCGCCTGGTCAGACGAACTGGCGAAATGGCCGAATCTTAGGGAGTGCTGGGATATGCTGCAATTCGGCCTGCGCCTTGGCGATCATCCGCGCCAGATCGTGACGACGACGCCGCGCCCGCTGCCCTTGGTGAAGCGCCTGCTGGTCGAGCCGCATGTCGCGGTGAGCCGGGCGCGGACACAGGACAACCGCTACAACCTCGCCGCCGAATTCGTCCGCACGGTCACGCAGACCTATGGCGGCACGCGGCTCGGCCGGCAGGAACTCGACGGCGAGATCGTCGAGGAGAGCCCGGACGCGCTCTGGACGCGGGCGATGATCGAGGCAGCCCGCGAGCGCGAGAAGCCTGCGCTGGCCCGCATCGTGGTCGCGGTCGACCCGCCCGCCACCTCCTCGCAGCGGGCCGACCGATGCGGGCTCGTCGTCGCCGGCGTCGATCATAGCGGCACCGGCCATGTGCTGGAGGATGCGACGCTGGCCGGCGCGCGGCCGCAGGAATGGGCGGAGAGGGCGGTCGCGCTCTATCGTCGCCACGAGGCCGATGCGCTGGTCGTCGAGGTCAACCAGGGCGGCGAGATGGTCGAAAGTATCATCCGCGAAGTCGATGCCGGCGTGCCGGTGATTTCGGTGCGGGCGACGCGCGGCAAATACCTCCGCGCCGAGCCGGTCGCCGCGCTCTATGCGCAGGCGCGGGTGCGCCATGCCGGGGTCTTTCCCGAACTTGAGGACGAGATGTGCGCTTTCGGGCCGCGTGGCCTCGAAACCGGTCGCTCGCCGGACCGGCTCGACGCGCTCGTCTGGGCGCTGACCCATCTGATGCTGGCGCCGAAGGCCCGGCCGCGGGTGCGGGGCATCTAGCCCTCGCTTCTTTCACGCTCAAACAGCGAGACATCCATGTTCGATTTTCTTCGCAGCCTGCGCGGCCGAGCCGCGCCGGGCCAGAAGCGCTCGCGCGTCGGGCCGCTGATCGCGTTGCACGAGGCGGGGCGCGCCGTCTGGACGCCGCGCGACTATGTCGCGCTCTCGCGGGAGGGCTATGAGCGCAATCCGGTCGTGCATCGCTGCATCCGCCTGATCGCGGAGGCGGCGGCGCAGACGCCGCTCGTCGCCAAGATCGGTTCGCGCGAGGTGCCGGAGCATCCCGCGCTCGCCCTGATCGAGCGGCCCAATCCGCGCCAGGGCGGCATTGCCTTCCGCGAGATGCTGGTCGGGCACCTGCTCGTCGCCGGCAATGCCTATGTAGAAGCGGTCGGCACCGGTCGCGAGCCGCGCGAACTCTATGCGCTGCGGCCCGACCGGATGCGCGTCGTGCCCGGTCGCGACGGCTGGCCGGAGGCCTATGACTACACGGTCGGCGGCGACACGGTGCGCTTCCGGCAGGATGAGGGCGGCTTGCCGCCGATCCTGCACCTGACGCTGTTCCACCCCGTCGATGATCATTACGGCCTGTCGCCGATCGAGGCGGCGGCGGTCTCGCTCGACATCCACAATGCAGCCGGGAGCTGGCACAAGGCCCTGCTCGACAATGCGGCGCGCCCGTCCGGCGCCCTGGTCTATGACGGACCGGAAGGCGCGACGCTGACCGAGGCCCAGTTCGACCGCCTCAAGCAGGAGCTGGAGGATTCCTTCCAGGGTGCCCGCAATGCCGGCCGCCCGCTGCTCCTCGAAGGCGGTCTGGACTGGAAGCCGCTTTCGCTGACGCCGGCCGAGCTGGATTTCGTTGCCGCCAAGGGCGTCGCGGCCCGTGAGATCGCTCTCGCCTTCGGCGTGCCGCCGCTGCTGCTCGGCCTGCCCGGCGACAACACCCGTGCCAATTTCGCCGAGGCCAACCGCGCCCTCTGGCGCCAGACCGTCATTCCGCTGGTGCGTCGAACGGCACAGTCGCTGGCGCAGTGGCTTGGCCCGGCCTTCGGCGACGAGCTCGTGCTGGAGCCCGATCTCGACGCCATCGAGGCGCTGGCGGAGGAGCGGGAATCGCTCTGGCGCCGGCTCGGCGCCGCGACCTTCCTCGACGAGGACGAGAAGCGCGAGGCCGTCGGCTATGGCCGGCGCGCCTCCGGGAAGGAGGCCTCATGAACATGCTCGAACAGATCGTCGCGGCCTTCGTCGGCCGTGCCGATGTCGGCCATCTCGGCCTGCTGCTCTGGGCGGCGAGCGCCTCGGGGCTGGCCTGGCTCGTCCTGCGCGAGCTGACCGCCGCCAATCGCCGCTTCGACGATTTCGTCCGCGAGCTCAACCGCTTCAACGCACGCCAGGAGGGGGATACTCCATGAAAGGCAGAAACGGCGCGGCCAAGCCGCCGCCCAAGGCTCCCGCGCCTGCCCGCGCGGGGAGGGCATCGCGCAATGGCGCGCCTGTCGAGACCTTCAGCCGCTTCGTCAGCCAGCTCGCCAAGCTCGAGACCGGGCGGACGAAGGGTGGCCGGGACGGCGCGGAGGGCGAGCAATGATGCCGCGCAGTCCGGTCCGTGCCTCGCTCGAATCCAAATTGCTGCCGCTACAGCCAGCCCGGATCGGGCTGGACGGTATCTTCGAAGGCTATGCCAGCCTCTTCCGCATCCCCGATCTCGGCAAGGATATCGTGGAGCCAGGCGCCTTCCGAGAGAGCCTGCAACGGCGCGGGCCGACTGGCGTTAAAATGCTGTGGCAGCATGATCCGGCCGAGCCGATCGGCCGCTGGTCGAGCCTGATCGAGGATAGCCGCGGCCTGTTCGTGCGTGGTCGGTTGTCGCTCGCCGTCGCCCGCGCCCGCGAGATCCATGCGCTGATGCTGGACGGCGCGATCGACGGGCTCTCGATCGGCTTTCGCCACGAGAAGGCCCGCACCGAACCGCGAACCGGTCTGCGCAGGCTCGAACGCATCGATCTCTGGGAGGTGTCGGTCGTGACCTTCCCGATGCTGCCCCAGGCCCGGATCGCCGCCGTGAAGGCGACCCGGCCTTCCGCCTTCATCTGAGCCATCACCCCGAGGAGAGACCATGAGCCATCTCAACACCGCGCCCGAGACCAAGGCCGCCGGCGGCGATCTCGCGCTGGCTTTCGAGGACCTGCGCTACACGTTGGAGAATTACCGCGCCACCAATGAGGAGCGCCTCGCCGGGCTCGAGGCGCGCCAGAATGTCGACCCGCTGACCGAGGAGAAGCTCGTCCGCATGGACGCGGCGCTCGACGACACCATGCGCCGCATCGACCGGCTGACGCTGGAGCGCGGCCGCCCGGCACTCGGCCAGGACGGCCCGCGCGATCCGCTGACCGCCGAGCACAAGGCCGCCTTCGGAGCTTACGTCCGCGCCGGTGAGGCCGGAGGGCTGAAGCGGCTGGAGGCCAAGGCGCTCTCCGCCGGCTCCGGACCGGATGGCGGCTATCTCGCGCCGGCGACCGTCGAGGGCGAGATTCTGCGCCGCCTGGCGAACGTTTCGCCGATCCGCTCGCTTGCCACGGTGCGCACGATCTCGTCCGGCACCTACAAGAAGGCGTTTTCGACCACTGGTCCGGCTTCCGGCTGGGTGGCCGAGACCGCGGCGCGGCCGCAGGGCGCTTCACCGACCCTGGCCGAACTTTCCTTCCCGGCCATGGAGCTCTACGCCATGCCGGCGGCGACCCAGACCCTGCTCGACGACGCCATCGTCGATATCGACCAGTGGATCGCCGAGGAGGTCGAGAGCGCTTTCGCCGAGCAGGAGGGCGCCGCCTTCGTCAACGGTGACGGCGTCGACAAGCCGAAGGGCTTCCTGGCCTATCCGACGGTCGCCGAGGCGAGCTGGAGCTGGGGCAATATCGGCGTGCTCAACACCGGCGTCGCTGGTGCCTTTCCGGCCTCGAACCCTTCCGACGTGCTCGTCGATCTCGTCTATGCGCTGAAGGCAGGCTTCCGCCAGAACGCTTCCTTCGTGATGAACCGGAAGACGCAGGGAACCGTCCGCAAGTTCAAGGACTCGACCGGCAACTATCTCTGGCAGCCTCCGGCCTCGGCCGGCGCGCCGGCGACCTTGCTCGGCTTCCCGCTTGTCGAGGCGGAGGATATGCCGAACGTCGCCAACAATGCGGTCTCGATCGCCTTCGGCGACTTCCGGCGCGGCTACCTCGTCGTCGACCGGGCCGGCGTGCGCATCCTGCGCGATCCCTACTCCGCCAAGCCCTATGTGCTGTTCTACACGACCAAGCGCGTCGGCGGCGGTATCCAGGACTTCGCCGCGATCAAGGGACTGAAATTCGCGGTGTAAATCCAGTCAGCGCGAGAACCACCAACTGAAGGCGGCGCGCGGTTCTGCCGCCTGCTCCGGCGGCGCTGCGCTGCCGAGCGCGCGCAGCCGCGCGCTGCCTTCGGTGATCCAGTTGCGATAGTCGCTGACCGGCGTGATCGCGGTGAACCCGCCGCAGATACGCTTCGCCTGCGTCTTCAGGGGACCGCTGGACCAACTGACGATCCCGACGAGATCGCGCGAGCGGGCGCCGTCGCCACGCAGCACAGGCCCGCCGGAATCGCCGCGGCAGGCGCCGGCTCCGGGTGTTTCGCCGCGATGCTCGGCATCGACTGCGACCTTGACCGTGTTCTGGGTGGTGTAGTTGCCGGCGTTGACCAGTTGCGTCTCGCGCAGGCGCCGGGCCGTGCGCTTGTTGTTCTCTGCCGACAGCCCGTAGCCGGCCATGGTAATGGTCTCGCCCTGCCAGAGGCCGCTGCCGAGCGTCAGCGGTTCGATGTCGCGCGGAAGCGGTTGTGCCAGGCGCAGCAGCGCGAGATCCGTGCCGGGCTGGGTGCGCGGCGTCGTTCCCGGCACGAAGCTCGGATGCGGCAGCACCGCGGCGACCATCTGCCGGCGCGCCCGGAAGCGGGTATCCAGGCTGACGACGCTGATCGAGCCGCCGCCCATCAGGCAATGCGCCGCGGTGAGAACGATCTCGGGGGCAATGACGGCGCCCGAGCAGAGTTCGCCGCGGCTCGTCTCGACCCGGACCGTCGAGGCGCGGGCGCCGTATGTATCGCGCGAATCGACGCCGCCGACCACGGCCAGCGCTGGATGAGCTGCGCCGACGGTCAGGAAACAGGCGAGGGCGAGCGATGAGCGAGAGATCATGAAACGAACCAATGGACCGGCAGACCAATCTAGGGAGTGGCGCGCCACAGTCCAGCCTTTCCGTCAGCGGCCGCGCATCCAGCGGGCGCTCTCGCCCCATTTCGACAGGGTGGAATCGATCCAGCCGCGCTGCGGCGCGACCAGCACGCCCTGGCTCAGCAGCCCGCATTGGCGCCCGGCCGGCCCCGTCGACCAGCTTGTGACCGCGACGATGCCGTCATCGCCGAAGATCGGCCCGCCGGAATCGCCCTGGCAGGCGCCGGCGCCGGGCCGCTTGCCGCCACCGGCACCGTCGGCCGCCCAGAGCAGGATGCGGCCGGGTCCATAAGGCTCGACCGTGATCAGCGTCGCCGAACGATAGGTACCCGTGCTGCGGGCCTCGCCCTCGCGGGAGACGCCGTAGCCGGCGAGCGTGATGCTGCTGCCGGCGCGTGGCAGCGAACCGTCGACGAGGCCCGCAGCGCTGAAGCGGCCGGGGAGGGGCTCGGCAAGACGGATCAAGGCGAGGTCGATCGTGCGGCGGCGGCTGCGGATCGCGCCGGCATCGAATTCCGGATGCAGCGCGACAGAGGCCGGCGCGATGAGGACCGGCTCTCCGCCCTCGCGCCAGTGAACGCGCAATTCCGCGCCACCCGCCGCGCAATGCGCGGCGGTCAGGATGGCGCGGGCCGACAGGACGATGCCGGTGCAGACACCGCCGCGGGCGTTGAGCACCATCAGGGTCGAGCCGGCTGACGGTCCACCGTCCTGCCCGGCCACGACGGCCTGCGCCGATTGGCCTCCGAGGCTTCCAGCAAGGATGCAGGCGAGGCCGATGGCGGCGATCCGGTTGGCGACAGGCATCGGGTGCTCCTCTCCGAGAGGGCGCTCAATAGCGCGCCCGGCGCCGCAGATGAACCCTTTTTCGGCAGCGGCTTCGCGGTCGAAACCCGAGCAAATCGAATGAATGAAGGGAGCGCTCATGACGCCGCTTGCCCTGGGCCCGCCGGCAATGGAGCCGGTCACGCTCACCGAAGCCCGCCAGTTCCTGCGCCTCGACCAGACCGACGAGGATGCCTTGCTCGCGACCCTGATCACGGCCGCCCGGCTGATGATCGAGGCGGCATCGGGCCGCTGCCTGATCGAGCAGCCCTGGCGCATCGTGCTCGATCGTTGGCCGGCGGGCGGCGAGATCCGGCTGCCGCTTTCGCCCCTGCTGCGGATCGAAGCCGCGCGTGTCTATGACGTGCTCGGGGCGGCCCAGGCCGTTGCGGTGGCGTCGCTGACCCTGGACAAGGCCGCCGATCCGCCGGTCATTCGCCTGACGGGTGAAGTGCCCGAGATCGGCCGCGCCCATGGTGCGATCGAAATCGATATCGCAGCGGGTTACGGAGCGACGGCTGCGGCCACTCCGGCGCCGCTGCGGCAGGCGGTACTGCGTCTCGCGGCCCGCTGGTTCGAGCAGCGCGGCGATGTCGCGGGGCGCGATGCTCAGGCGCTGCCCGCCGCCATCGCGGCGCTGGTCGCGCCGTTTCGCCGCGGGAGGCTCTGAGCATGACCGCGGAACCTTCCGCCATAGGCCGGATGCGGCGGCGGCTCGTGCTGGAGGCGCCGGTGGCCACGCCGGACGGACTCGGCGGTGCGACGCAGGTTTTCGAGACTGTGGCATCGCTCTGGGGACAGATCGAATGGATTTCAGGTGCCGAAGCCTGGCGTCAGGGCCGGCCGGAACAGTCGCGCAACTACCGGATCACCATGCGCTGGCGCGGGGATGTCGATGCTGGCCGGCGCCTGCGCGACGGCGATCGCCTGTTCGATATCCGCTCTGCGGCCGACCCCGATGGTGCGCGCCGGCGGCTGATCTGCCTCGTTGAGGAGGTCACGCCATGAGCGGTGCCATCCTCGCCCTTCGCGCCGCCGTGCAGGCGCATCTCGCTGCGGATGCGGCACTCACCGCGCTGATCGGTCCGAGCCGCGTCTTCGATGAGGCGCCGCGCGCGGCGCGCGGGCTCTATGTCGTCCATGGCGAGGTCGAGGCGCGCGACTGGTCGACCGGCAGCGACCGGGGCTGCGAGCAGGAATTCGCGCTCGTCGTCTGGGCCGCGCAGAGCGGCTCGTCACGGCAGGCGTTGGAGGCAGCCAGCCTGATCGCCGAGGCGCTGGATCAGGTCGACCTCGCCCTGGACGGCCACGCGCTGATCAATCTGCGCTGGCTGTCGAGCCGGCTCGCCCGCGAGACGCGCAACGGATTGCCGCAGGTGACGATCCGCTTCCGCGCCGCCACCGAAACGCTCTAGCTCATAAAGGAGAAGCCGCATGGCGGCACAGAAGGGCAAGGACCTGCTGCTCAAGGCGGGGGATGGCGCTGGCGGCTTCGTCACGGTCGCCGGCCTGAGGGCGCGACAGATCGCATTCAACGCCGAGACCGTCGACGTGACGCATTCGGAATCGGCCGGGCGCTGGCGCGAATTGCTGGCGGGCGCCGGCGTGCGCCGCGCCAGCATCAGCGGCGCCGGCATCTTCAAGGACGAGGCTTCCGACGCGCTCGTCCGCCAGACGTTTTTCGACGGCACGATCCGCGACTGGCAGATCGTCGTGCCCGATTTCGGCACGATCTCGGGGCCGTTCCAGCTTACGGGCCTGGAATATCGCGGCGACCATGCCGGCGAGGTCACCTTCGACCTCTCGCTGGAATCGGCCGGGCTCCTGGCTTTCGCGGCGCTTTGAGGAGGCGATCATGGTCAATCGTCATCGCGGCGAGACCGCTCTCATGGTCGCCGGCGAAACCCTGCCGATGCGTCTCACTCTGGGCGCGCTCGCCGAGCTCGAACACGCCTTCGCCGTCGACAGCCTGCCGGCGCTGGGCGAGCGCTTCGTCGAGGGCAGGCTCTCCGCCCGCGACATCATCCGCATCATCGCCGCCGGCCTGCGCGGCGCGGGCAGGGCGATCCGTGACGAGGACGTCGCCGAACTCTCCTTCGATGGGGGCCTGAGCGGCGCGATCAAGGCGGCGATCACGCTGCTCGAGGCGACTTTCGGCGAGGGTGGGGACGCAGCCCGCCCTCCGCAGCCGCCGGCCTAGGCGCGCCGGCGGGTTTTCCCTGGGACGAGGTGATGGCCTTCGGGCTCGGCCGGCTGGCCTGGCCGCCCGATCGCTTCTGGGCGGCGACGCCGCGCGAGATCGCGGCGGCGCTGAGGGCGCATCTGGATTCGTCCCGTGGTTCCGCACCGGAGCGCCCGGCGCTGGCGGCATTGATGGATGCCTTTCCCGACGCCTGAGACCGCAATTCCAAGCAACTGATCGAGGTAATCGCCATGACGGATGATGATGGCATCGAGTCGGGAGGGCGCCTCTCGGATCTCAGGGCGATGGATCGATTGACCCAGTCGCTGAGCCGCTCCTCGGAGAGCTTCGGCAAATCGATCGTCAGCGCCTTCTCGCGCGGCGTCGTCGAGGGCAAGCGCTTCGAGGACGTGCTGCGCAGCGTCGGCCGCTCGATGACCGACAGCCTGCTCAAGACCGCGCTGAAGCCGCTGCAGACCGGCCTGTCGAGCCTGCTCAGCACGGGTGTGAAAAGCCTGAGCGGCTTGTTCGGCGGCATCGGCCTGGGCGGTTCCGGTGGCGGCGGCATTCCGGTCGCGCCATTCGCAGAGGGCGGCATCGTCGCCTCGCCCTCGTATTTCCCGACCGGGCGTGGGCTCGGCCTGATGGGCGAGCGCGGCGCCGAGGCGATCATGCCGCTCGCGCGCGGGCCGGACGGGCGCCTCGGCGTGCGTGCGGGTGGCGGGCAGGGGCGCCCGCTCAACGTCGTCGTGCAGGTCTCGACCCCCGATGCCGACAGCTTCCGCCGCTCGGAGGCGCAGGTCTCCGCCGCGATCGCGCGTGCCGTCGCTCGTGGCCGGCGGGCGCTCTGAGGGAGGGGAGAAATGCCGGATTTCCATGAGGTCCGATTTCCGCTCGATGTCGCGCGGGGCGCACGGGGCGGGCCGGAGCGCCAGACCCAGATCGTGACGCTCGCCTCCGGGCGGGAGGTGCGCAACAGCCGCTGGGCGCATTCGCGCCGCCGCTACGAGGCCGGGCTCGGGATCCGCAACCTCGACGCCCTGGCCGCGGTCGTGAGCTTCTTCGAGGAGCGCCGCGGACGGCTTTACGGGTTCCGCTGGCGCGACCAGCTCGACTGGAAGAGCTGCCCACCTTCGCAGCAGCCGGCCGCGACCGACCAGGTCATCGGGGTCGGTGATGGCGTCGCCGCCGTCTTCCAGCTCTGCAAGGCCTACGGAACGGGCGCATCCCTCTACAGCCGCGAGATCACCAAGCCCTGCGACGGCACGGTCAAGATTGCCATGGACGGCGTTGAAATGGCCAGCGGCGCCTTCTCCTGCAATCTCTCGACCGGGCAAGTGACCTTCGCCGCCGGTTCGATCCCGCCGCCGGCAGCCGTCTTGACTGCCGGCTTCGCCTTCGACGTGCCCGTCCGCTTCGACACCGATGCGATCGAGGTCGATCTCTCCGCCTTCGCGGCGGGCGAGATCCCGCGCGTCCCCGTGGTCGAGATCATCCCCTGAGGCCTGCCCCATGCGTGACATTCCTTCCGGTCTCGCCGCCCATATCGAGACGGCTGCGACGACGCTCTGCCATTGCTGGAGCCTGACGCGCCGCGACGGGCTCATGCTCGGTTTCACGGATCACGATCGCAAGCTCTCCTTCGATGGCATCGATTTCGCTGCGACGACCGGCCTCGAAGCAGCGGAAAGCGCGGCGGAGCTCGGCTTCGCCATTGGAGGCGGCGAGGTCGCCGGCGCCTTCGCTGCCTTCGGCCTGAACGAGGCCGATCTGGCGCGCGGGCTCTATGACGATGCGCGCGTCCGCGTCTGGCTGGTCAACTGGGTCGATCCGAGCCAGCGGACGCTGCTCGAGGAGGGTTTCGTCGGCGAGATCAAGCGCGGGGCAGCGAGCTTCACGGCCGAAATCCGCAGCTTCGCCAAGGCGTTCGACGAGGAGCGGGGCCGGCTCTACATGCGCTCCTGCTCCGCCGATCTGGGCGATGCCCGCTGCGGCGTCGCGCTCGTCGCGGTGGAGGCCGATGTCGCCGAAAGCGATGGCCGCCTGTCGCTCTCGGCCGAAGGCATGGGCTCCTATGCCGATGGTCATTTTACCGGCGGCCGATTGATCTTCACCAGCGGCGCCAATGCCGGCTTCGCCACCGAGGTGAAGCGGCATGGTGGTGAAGGCGCGCAGGCGCTGTTCCAGCTCTGGCAGGCGCCGGCTGCGCCGATCGCCCCGGGCGACGGCTTCCGGGTCACGCCGGGCTGCGACAAGAGCTTCGCGACCTGTCGCGCCAAATTCGGCAACGGCGTCAATTTCCGAGGCTTCCCGCATATGCCGACGAGCGATTTCATCATCGGCGGCGTCCGCCCCGGCGACGGGACACTCGATGGCGGGAGCCTGTTCCGATGAGGCGCGCGGAAATCGTCGATGCCGCGCGGCTCTGGCTCGGCACGCCCTATCATCACCAGGCTTCGTTATGCGGCATCGGCTGCGACTGCCTCGGGTTGGTGCGCGGGGTCTGGCGCGATCTCTGCGGGGCCGAGCCCGAACAGCCGCCGCCCTATTCGCCGAGTTGGGCCGAAAGCCTGCGGCAGGAGACGCTCGCCCTGGCTGCCACACGGCATCTGCGGCCGATCCTGATGTCGGAGGCGCAAGCCGGCGACGTGCTGCTCTTCCGCTGGCGGGAGCATCTGCCGGCGAAGCACTGCGCCATCCTCGCGACGGCGGACAGCATCATCCATGCCCATGACGGCGCGGCGGTCGCCGAGGTCGCTTTCACGCCCTGGTGGCGGCGCCATCTCAGTCATGCCTTTTCCTTTCCCGGAGTAACGGACTGATGGCGACGCTTCTTCTGCAGGTTGCCGGCGCCGCCCTCGGATCGGCTCTGGGCGGGCCGGTCGGCGGCGTCATCGGTCAGGCGCTCGGCGGGCTTGCCGGCGCCAGCATCGATCAGGCCTGGCTCGGCAATTCCGGCGGCGGGAACAGGATCGTCGACGGTCCGCGCCTGAAGGAGGTCAACGGCCTCGCCGCGACAGAGGGCGCCGCGATCCCGCGCCTCTACGGCCGGGCGCGACTTGGCGGCCAATTGATCTGGGCGACGCGTTTCGAGGAGGAGGTCACGGTCTCGATCACGCGCACCAAGAGCGGCGGCAAGGGCGGCAGCCGCGCCAAGAAAACCTTCGAGACCACCTATAGCTACCATGCCAACCTCGCGATCGGGCTGTGCGAAGGGCCGGTCGCGTTCATCCGGCGGATCTGGGTCGATGGGCGCGAGCTCGATGTCCAGACCGTGCAGATGCGCGTGCATCACGGCTACGAGACGCAGGAGCCCGATCCGCTGATCGCGGCGAAGGAGGCGGGTGAGGCCCCGGCCTATCGCGGGCTCGCCTATGTCGTGTTCGAGCGCTTTCCGCTGGCGGACTACGGCAACCGAGTGCCGCAATTCGATTTCGAGGTCGTGCGCGCCGTTGACGGGCTGGGTGGCATGATCCGCGCGATGGCGCTGACGCCGGGCGCCGGCGAGTTCGTCTATGACCTGCGCCCGGTCAGCCATGAGCCCGAGCCCGGCGTGACCGAAAGCCTGACGCGCCACCAGCTCTATAGCGGGAACGATGCCGAGACGGCGCTGCGCTATCTCACGGCGCTCTGCCCGAACCTGCGCCGTGTCTCGCTGGTCGTCTCCTGGTTCGGGGATGACCTGCGCGCCGGGGCCTGCACGGTCGCGCCCCGGATCGAGCTGTCGCACAAGCCCACGGCCGGAGCGCAATGGTCGGTGGCCGGGCTGACGCGGTCATCGGCCCGCGTCGTCAGTCAGGTCGACGGGCGGCCTGCTTTCGGCGGCACGCCCTCGGACGAGAGCATCGTCGCGCTGATCCGGCGCCTCCGCTTCGCTTATGGTTTGGAGGTCGTGCTCTACCCCTTCCTGATGATGGATATCCCGGCCGGAAACGCCCTGCCGGATCCTTACTCGGGCGCGGCGAGCCAGCCGCGCTATCCCTGGCGTGGCCGCATCACCTGCGATCCGGCACCGGGCGAGCCGGGAAGCCCGGAAGGCAGCGCGGCGGTTACGGCGCAGGTCGCAGCTTTCGTGGGAGCGGTCGCTCCGGCCGACATGGCCGTGGCTGGCACATCGGTCGTCTGCGCCAAGCCGGACGAATGGTCCTATCGGCGTCTCGTGATGCATTGCGCCGCGCTGGCGCAGGCGGCCGGAGGTGTGGAGGGTTTCGTCATCGGCTCCGAGATGGTCGGGCTGACGCATCTGCGCGGCGTATCCGGCTATCCGATGGTCGACCAGCTCGTCGCGATTGCTGAGGACGTCAAGGCGATGTTGCCGGACACGGTGGCAACCTATGCCGCCGACTGGACCGAATACGGCGCGGATGTCCGCGACGATGGCGACATCATCGATTTCCCGCTCGATCCGCTCTGGGCGTCGCCGGCCGTCGGCGCTATCGGCATCGATTTCTATCCGCCCCTGTCGGACTGGCGCGATTCCGGCAGCCACGCCGATGCGGCGATCGCGCGCGGCCCGGCCGATCTCGCCTATCTGCGCCAGCGCCTGACCGCCGGCGAAGCCTATGACTGGTATTATGCCGACGAGGCCGGCCGGGCTGCGCAGCTACGCCAGCCGATCACGGACGGCGCCTATGGCAAGCCGTGGATCTTCCGGCCCAAGGACCTGTGGGGCTGGTGGAACCAGGTCCATATCCGCCGCGCCGGCGGCATCGAGACGACGGCGACCCCGTTCGTGCCGGGCGGCAAGCCGATCTGGCTGACCGAGATCGGCGTGCCGGCGGTCGACAAGGGCGCCAATGCGCCCAACATGTTCCCCGATCCGAAATCGGACGAGGGCGGCTACCCGCCGTTTTCGAGCGGCGCGCGCGACGACCTCGTGCAGGCGCGGGCGCTGGAGGCGATCGTCTCCGGCTTCGATCCAGCGCGGGCAGGCTTCGACGCCGCGCGCAATCCGGTCCATCCGGTCAGCGGCATCCGCATGGTCGATCCCGACAGGATTTTTGTCTGGAACTGGGATGCGCGCCCTTTCCCGGCTTTTCCGGATCTCTCCGGCATCTGGGCCGACGGCGCGAATTTCGAAACCGGTCACTGGCTGAACGGCCGCCTCGAAGGCACGCCCGTCGATCGGCTCGTCGAGAGCTTGCTCGCGGAATTCGGCCTGCCGCCGGCGGATCGGATCGTCGTCGATGGTTTCGTCGACGGCTATGTGCTGGACCGTCCGCTTTCGGCCAGGCAGGCGCTGGAGCCGCTGGCCCAGAGCTTCGGCTTCGATGCGGTCATGAGCGCTGGCGCGCTGCGTTTCGAGGGCAGGGGCGGCAAGGTTTCGCGCCTTCTCGGCACCGACGACCTCGTTGCCGATCGCGATGGCGAGCCGTTCACGCTGCGGCGCAGCCAGGAGACGGAGCTGCCGCTCGAACTGCGTCTCGGCTTCAGCGACAGCGAGGCCGATTATCGCAGCGCCGCCGCGCGCTCGCGCCGGCTGGCCGGAGCGGCCCGGCGCGAGGTTGCGGTCGAGACCGCGATCGTGACACGCTCCGCCGAAGGGCGACGCCTCGCCGATCAGCGGCTGCAGGAGGCCTGGGCCGGGCGCGAAACCCTGGAATGCGAACTGTCGCCGCGCTGCATCGCGATCGAGCCCGGCGATGTCCTGTCCGTCCCGACCGAGGCCGGCAACCGCCTGTTCCGCGTCACCCGCATTGCCGACGGTCCAACGCGGAAGGTCAGCGCGCGTGCCGTCGAGCCGGCGATATACGTGACGACGGGAACGAGCGGCGGCACGCGCCCGCCGCGAAACCCGCCTGCCTTGCCCGGGCGCCCGCTGGCCGTGCCGCTGGCTTTGCCGATCATCACCGTGCAGCCGCCGCCCTTGTTGTCGCTCGCGGCGTTTGCGGCTCCCTGGCCGGGCAGCCTTGCGGTCTGGCGCGCCGACGAGTCCGGTTTGTTCGCACTCGACAACTTCGTCGAGGCGCCTTCGATCGTTGGCGAGACCCTGACCGCTCTGCCGCCGGGACCACTCTGGCGGACGGACCGGCGTGCCGTGCTGGAAATCAGGCTTCGCGGCGGAGTGCTGTCTTCCGTCTCTCCGGAGGCTGCGCTGTCAGGCGCGAATGCGCTCGCTCTCGTAGGAGCGGACGGCACCGTCGAAATCGTCACGGCTCCGCAGGTCGAGCTGATCGGGCCGCAGCGCTTCCGCTTGTCCGGCCTGATTCGCGGCATCGGTGGCAGCGAGGCTGCGGCAGGCCGCCTTCTGCCGGCGGGAGCTCGCGTGGTGGTACTGGACGGAGCCGCCGTTTCGCTGACGAGCGATCTCGCCGATCTCGGCCGGACGCAGCGCTATCGCGTCGGTCCGGCCCGCGACGATGTCGGCGATGCGACGATGGCCGAGTTCGAAACGTCAGTGAGCGGCGAGGCGCTCTTTCCGCTGTCTCCGGTCAGGCCCAAGGCGATGCGCACCGGGGACGGCATTGCCTTGAACTGGCTGAGGCGGACACGCATCGACGGTGATTCCTGGGAACTGGTGGAGGTGCCGCTTGGAGAGGAGAGCGAGCGCTACGAAATCGGCATTCTCGACGGCGAGACGCCTTTGCGTACCGAAATCGTGAACACGTCCGCCTGGACCTATCCGGCCGCGCAGGAACTCGCCGATTTCGGCGCGCAGCAACGGGAAATCGGGCTCTCGCTCCACCAGCTCAGCGCGACGGTCGGGCGTGGTCGCGAATGGCATGGACGGATTCCCGTGCGCTGATCTACTGTAACTTGTGAACGAGGCGATGCATTCATGGCGCATTCACGCGGACGGGCTTAGCCATGTCGACGATGCTGGTCGAACCGATCCTTGCTTTTGCGCTCATCGCCGCTTCGCCGATGCCGATCGTTCGGGTCGACGATGCGACGCCGATCTCCTGCCTGTCCTCCGAAGAGACGCGCGACGCCGTGGCCGAAGGGCGCGTGATGCAGCCGGCCGAGGCCTCGCGCCATGCCCGCCATGCCGCGCCGGGCGAGGTCGTCCGCATCAGGCTGTGTCGCCAGGGCGAGGATTTCGTCTATGTGGTCACGACGTTGAAGCGTGACGGCCGCGTCGCGAGGGTGACGCTGGAAGGACAATCCGGCAAGATCGCCACCATCCGCTGACAACCGTCGCAGCGCCACCCAACTGGAGCGACCCTACCGTGAGATTGCTCGTCGTCGAGGACGACAAGGACCTCAACCGCCAGATCGTGACCGCGCTGGAGAATGCCGGCTACGCCGTCGACAAGGCTTTTGACGGCGAGGAAGGCCTCTATCTTGGCGAAGCCGAGCCCTATGACGCGGTGATTCTCGATCTCGGCCTGCCCAAGGTCGACGGCGTCGCCGTCCTGCAGGGCTGGCGCCGCGCCGGCAAGACCATGCCGGTGCTGATCCTGACCGCCCGTGATCGCTGGAGCGACAAGGTCTCGGGCTTCGATGCCGGCGCCGACGACTATGTCGTGAAGCCCTTCCATATCGAGGAATTGCTGGCGCGCGTCCGGGCGTTGCTGCGCCGCGCCGCAGGTCATGCCACGTCGGAGCTGGTCTGCGGTCCCGTCCGGCTCGACACGCGCGCGAGCCGCGTCGTCGTCGACGGCAATCCGGTGAAGCTCACTTCGCACGAATACCGCCTGCTTTCGTACCTGATGCATCATCAGGGCCGGGTGGTGTCGCGGACCGAGCTGGTCGAGCATCTCTACGATCAGGACTTCGACCGCGATTCGAACACGATCGAGGTCTTCGTCGGCCGCTTGCGCAAGAAGCTCGGCGTCGATGTCATCGAGACTGTCCGGGGGCTCGGCTATATCGCCGCCGCTCCGGAAAAGGTCTGATCGCGGGCGATGCCGCTCAAATCCCATCGCTATTCGCTGGGAACGCGGCTGTTCTTCTCGGCCGCCGTCTGCTGCGTCACGATCCTGGTGCTGGCCGGCGTCGGTCTCACCACCTTCTATCGCCGCTCGGCCGAGCGCGGCTTCGACGAGCGGCTCTCGGTCTATATCAAGCAACTGGTCGCCGATCTCGCCGCGCCGCCCGAGACCGAGCGCCAGACCATCGGCGACCTCGGCGAGCCGCGATTCGACCTGCCGCTGACCGGCTGGTACTGGCAGATCACCAGGCTCGACGGCGAGCGGCCGAATGTGCGCGCCTCGCGCTCGCTGGTCGGCGGGCAACTCCCCAAGCTTCTCGACCAGTCGATCGCGCCCAATAGTCGCGGTCTGCGCGAAAGCTATGTCTCCGGCCCGGACGATCGCCGCCTGCGTGTGCTGGAGCGCGAGATCGATGTCGGCGAGGACGGGCGCTTCACCGTCGCCGTCGCGGCTCCGGCCGACGAGATCGAGGGCGATATCCAGGATTTCCGCTTCGCGCTGGCGATGACCTTCGTCCTGCTCGGCATTGCCCTGGTCGCTTCGACGCTCGTGCAGGTCCGCTTCGGCCTGCGCCCGCTGGTGCGTCTGCGCTCTGCCGTTGGGGCTGTGCGGACGGGCGAAAACCCGCGGATCGTCGGGCAGTATCCGCCCGATCTCGCGCCGCTCGCCAGCGAGCTCAACCAGCTCATCGACGCTAATCACGAAATCCTCGATCGCGCCCGCACCCAGGTGGGCAACCTCGCGCATGCGCTCAAGACCCCGCTCAGCGTGATGATGAACGAGGCCGGCACGAGCGGCGACGGCCAGTTGCCCCAGACCGTCCGTGCCCAGGCCGCGATCATGCGCGATCAGGTCCAGTATTATCTCGACCGCGCCCGGGCGGCTGCACTCTCCGGGGCGCTCGGCGGCGTGACCGAGATCGCGCCGTCGCTCGACGCGCTGCTGCGCACCTTCACCAAGATTTCGCAGGGCAGGGGCATCTCCGGGTCGCATGCGATCCCGCCCAACCTGCGCTTCCGCGGCGAGAAGCAGGATCTGGAAGAGATGCTCGGCAATCTCCTCGACAACGCCTTTAAATGGGCGTCCTCGACCGTCGAAGTTTCGCTTGCCAGCGAGAAGGCAGCCGATACCGAGCGGATCGCCCTCCTGATCGATGATGATGGCCCCGGCCTGCCGGAGGGGGCGATGGCCGAGGTCCTCAAGCGCGGACGCCGGCTCGACGAGACCACGCCGGGCTCGGGGCTTGGCCTCTCCATCGTCGTCGACATCGCCAAGCTCTATGGTGGCGGCCTGACCTTGCATCGCTCGCCATTGGGCGGGTTGCGGGCGCGGCTGGAGCTGCCTTCGGTTTAGACGAATTCTTTGCCGCGTGACCCTTTGTCACCATGAACCCGGACGGACGATACTCTAAGAACGCCGCATGATGATTTGGGCCATCTTCGCAGCGATGACGGGAGCGGCGGTTTTCGCCTTGCTCTGGCCGCTCAGCCATGGCCGGGCGCAGGCCTTCGCCGATGTTTCGGATGCCCGCAGCCTCTATCGCTCGCAGCTCAAGGAGATCGACCGCGATCTCGCCCGCAAGCTGATCGGCGAAGAGGAGGCGCAGGCCGCCCGCACCGAGGCCGCCCGCCGCCTTCTGCGCGCGGCCGGCGACGAAACCGGCCCTGCCGGCGAGACAGAGCCTTCGCTGCGTCGCCGCCGGGCGAGCTCCGCCTTGATGCTTTCGGTCGTGCCGCTGCTCGCGCTTCTGATCTACGGCATCTACGGCTCTCCGGGGCAGCCCGACCAGCCGCTGGCGGCACGGTTGGAGAGGGCCGGCCCGCAGCAGGATTTCGCGATCGTGCTGGCGCGCATGGAAGCGCATCTCGCCGCCAATCCGAACGATGCCAGGGGCTGGTCGCTGCTGGCGCCGATCTATCTCCGTCAGGGCCGCTATGACGAGGCTGCGAAGGCCTTCGCTGCCGCGGTCCGTTCCGGAATGCCCGATGCCGATCTCTATGCCGGGCTGGGTGAAGCGCGGATCATGGAAGCCGGCGGCGTCGTTACCGCCGCGGCCCGCGAAGCCTTGGCCGAAGCCGTCAAGCTCGATCCGAAAAGCCCTCGCGCCCGCTATTATCTCGCTCTCGGCAAGGAGCAGGATGGCGATGGCGAAGGCGCGCAGGCCGCGTTGAACCAGCTCCTGGCCGAAGCGCCCGCCGATGCCGACTGGACCGGTGCCGTCCGCGCCCGATTGGAGCGGATGCAGGCCGATGCCGGCCGCAAGGCGGTCGCCGCCCTTCCCGAAGCCGAGCGCCAGCAGGCGATCAAGGCGATGGTCGAAGGCCTTGCCGAGCGCTTGAGCGCAGGCGGCGGCACTTTGCCGGAATGGAGCCGCCTCATCCGGGCCCGTACCGTCCTCGGCGACAAGCCCGCGGCGCTTCAAGCGCTGAAAACGGCGCGCGAGCGGCTGGCCGAGGACAAGGCCGCGCTTGCGGCGATCGACGCTCTCGCCGATGAATTGGCCTTGAAGGAGGCCGCACCATGACGCTTGCCCAGCCGACGCGGCCGCTTCCGGTGAAACGCCGCTTCACCCGCAAGCAGCGCAGGCTGACACTGATCGCCGCGGGCGGCGCGGTGCTCTTCCTCGCGGCCGGTCTCGTCCTCTTCGCGATGCGCGACACCATCGTCTTCTTCTACGGCCCGACCGAGATCTCCGAGAAGGGCGTGCAGCCTGGTACCCGCATGCGGCTTGGCGGGCTGGTCGAGGCCGGCTCGGTCCAGCGCAACGGCGGCCAGCGCGTCACCTTCGCGGTCACCGATGGCAAGAGCACGATCAAGGTCGGTTATGACGGCCTGCTGCCCGATCTCTTCCGGGAAGGGCAGGGCGTCGTCACCGAGGGGGTCTTCGAGGGCGCTGGGCGCTTCAAGGCGGATTCCGTGCTGGCGAAGCATGACGAAACCTATATGCCGCGCGAGGTCGCCGACGCGCTGAAGAAGCAGGGGCATTGGCAGGCGGGCAGCGGCGCGGGTGCTGCTCCCGCTGCCGCGCCGGCAAAGCAGTGAGTCGCGCATGATCGTCGAAATCGGCCATTACGCACTGGCGCTTGCGTTCGGCGTCTCCGTGATCCAGGCGTTGGTGCCGCTCTGGGGCGTGTTCCGGCAAGACCGGACGCTGGCTTCGGTCGGCAGCAGCGCGGCGCTGGTCTCCTTCGCGCTGGTCGCGCTGTCCTTCGCGGCCCTGGTCACGTCCTATGTCCGCTCGGACTTCTCGGTGGGCAACGTCGTCGCCAATTCCCATTCGACACAACCGCTGATCTATAAATTCACCTCCGTCTGGGGCAACCACGAAGGCTCGCTGCTGCTCTGGGTGCTGATCCTGACGCTGTTCGGGGCGCTTGTCGCATTGTCGCGCCGTTCGCTGCCGCCGCGCTTGCGGGCCGGTGCGCTCGCGGTACAGGGGCTCGTCGCGGCCGCCTTCCTCGCCTTCACCCTGCTGACCTCGAACCCGTTCGAGCGCCTGTCGCCGGTGCCGGCCGATGGGCAGGACCTCAACCCGATCCTGCAGGACCTCGGCCTCGCGATCCATCCGCCGCTGCTCTATGTCGGCTATGTCGGCTTCTCGATCACCTATGCCTTCGCCGTCGCTGCCCTGATCGACGGGCGCATCGACGCGATGTGGGCGCGCGCCGTGCGGCCTTGGACGCTGCTGGCCTGGACCTTCCTGACGCTCGGCATCGCGATGGGCTCCTACTGGGCCTATTACGAGCTCGGCTGGGGCGGCTGGTGGTTCTGGGACCCCGTCGAGAACGCCTCCTTCATGCCCTGGCTTGCCGGCACGGCCCTGGTCCACTCGACCGTGGTGATGGAGAAGCGCGACGCGCTGAAGGTCTGGACGATCCTGCTCGCGATCCTGACCTTCTCGCTCTCTCTGCTCGGCGCCTTCATCGTCCGCTCTGGCGTGCTGACCTCGGTCCATTCCTTCGCCGCCGACCCCTCGCGTGGCCTCTTCATCCTCCTCATCCTGATCTTCTTCGTCGGCGGTTCGCTGGCGCTCTTCGCCTGGCGCGCGCCCCTGCTGCGGCAGGGCGGGCTCTTCGCGCCGGTCTCCCGGGAGAGTGCGCTCGTCGTCAATAACGTCTTCCTGGCGACGGCCTGCGCCACGGTTTTCGTCGGAACGCTCTATCCGCTGCTGCTGGAGGTGGTGACCGGCGACAAGATCTCGGTCGGCCCGCCCTTCTACAACGCGACCTTCGTGCCGGTGATGGTGCCGCTGCTGCTTCTCCTGCCGATCGGCCAGTCGCTGGCCTGGAAGCGCGGCGATCTTCTCGGCGCGGCGCAGCGCAATGCCTTCGCCTTCGGGTTGGCGGTGCTCGCCGCTCTGGCACTGCTCTCCTTTACGCGCGGTGGGCCGGTTCTCGCGCCGCTCGGTGTCGGACTTGGTGTCTTCCTCGTCCTTGGTGCCGGCTTCGAGATCGCCGAGCGGATCGTCACCCGCGCCAGTGGCTGGCGGGCGATGCTGTCGCGGGCGCGTGGCCTGCCGCGTTCGGCCTGGGGCTCGGCTCTCGCCCATGCCGGCATCGGCTTGAGCATCATCGGCATAGCCGCTCAGGCCTGGAGCACCGAGGCGATCACGGTCCTGAAGCCCGGCGAACGCCTGACCAGCGGCCGCTACACGATCACCCTCGAGGCCATGTCGCCGCGCACCGGCCCGAATTTCCGGGCCGAGGTCGCCCGTTTTCAGGTTTTCTCGGGCGATCGCGAACTCGCACCGGTCGAAGCGTCCAAGCGCGTCTACACGGCCCGTTCCATGCCGACGACCGAGGCCGGAATCAGGACGGACGGCTTGAGCCAGGCCTATATCAGCCTCGGCGAGGCGCAGGACGGCGGTGTCGCGGTGCGCCTCTACGACAAGCCGCTGATCCTGCTGATCTGGATCGGCTCGCTGGTCATGGCGCTCGGCGGCGGGCTCTCGCTGACCGACCGGCGCTTCCGCCTCGCAGCCCCCAAGCGTGCCGCTCCTGCAGCGGCCTTTCAGCCGGCAGAGTGAGGGCGATGTGGCGGATCGCTCTCTTCCTCGGCCTGATGCTGCTGGCGGCTGCGCCTGGCGCGTGGGCCGTACAGCCCGACGAGATCCTGCCCAACGCGGCGCTGGAGCAGCGGGCGCGCGCGATCTCCGGCGGGCTGCGCTGCCTCGTTTGCCAGAATCAGTCGATCGACGATTCCGACGCGCCGCTCGCCCGTGACCTGCGCATTCTCGTCCGCGAACGCCTCGTTGCCGGCGATGACGACAAGGCCGTGGTCGATTTCGTCGTCGCCCGCTATGGCGATTTCGTGCTGCTGCGCCCGCCCTTCAACGCGCATACGCTGCTGCTCTGGGGCGCGCCGTTCGTCATCCTGCTCTTCGCGTTGGCTTTCGTCTGGCGGCGTGCGCGGCTGAGAGTGGCCGAGGTGGGCGCTTCAAGCGCGCTATCGATCGAGGAACAGGCGCGGCTCGCGGCGCTGGTCGGACCGGACGATAAGTCTAGCGGCTGATCCCGCAGCGCTGGAATAGCTCCTGCGAATAGGCGTGCGCCGACCTGGCGGGGATCGCGTAATTCAAGCGGCCACGTTCGGCCGGACGCGGCGCGGCGTAAGTCGCATAGACCTGCGCGAAGCAGCTTGCCTCGCGACCGCTGTAGCCACGTTGGGCCGCCACTCCCATGCCCGCACGATGGACGTTTCCTCGTGAGCGCGGCTCCTCGCGCCGTGCGGCGAGATCCTCCAGCCGGTCGATGCCGCAGCGGGAGCGTTGCTCTGCATTGTAGGCGGGGGTCGAGGCGGCATACCAGCCGCGCCGGCCGTTCGGCTTTTCCACGACGACGGCATGTTTCGCGAAGACGCGCGCATAGCAATCGGCGTTTGGTATCCGCGCGACTGGGCAACCCCTAGCCCTGAACGATAGGCAGATTCCTGCTGCGCCAGCGCCGGACCGCTCAGGCAGGCTGCAACAAACGAAACGCCCCAGATCATACGCATCGGCAAAGTCCTCCCGTCCCGGTGCCAAAGGAGCGCCAGGGAGATGCCCACCGTCAAGGCGCCCGGCGTTGGCCTTGGGTCGAACCTTACGAAACCGTCATCTTCAGGCCAAAGCCGCGTAAGGCGGCGGGCATCATGGTCCTCGTCACGAGCAGGGGAAAGCGCCCTGTCGCTCCAAGAGGTTCCCGCCATGACGACACAGACCGAAAACCGCAAGTCCATCCTGAAGCGCGGTGCCCTTCTCGCCGGCACCGCCATCCTCGGCATCGGCCTCGCCGCCGGCATCGCCGACAGCGCCCTGATGCAGAACCACAATGCCATCGCGCAGCCGATCCAGCTCTCCGGCGCACAGACGGCGCTGCCCTCCTTTGCCGACCTTGTCGAGAAGGTGAAGCCGGCCGTCGTCTCCGTCCGCGTTAAGGCACAGGTCGCCTCCGCCGGCGACGAGAGCCTCGACGACATTCCCCCGCAGCTCCGCCGCTTCTTCCGGGAGCGCGGCGAGGGTGCCATGCCGAACCGGCCGCAGCCGCGCCAGAGCATGTCCCAGGGCTCCGGCTTCTTCGTCAGCCAGGACGGCTATGTCGTGACCAACAATCACGTCGTCGAGAACGCGGTCGAGGTCCAGCTCGTCACCGATACCGGCAAGACGCTCGAAGCCAAGGTCGTCGGCACCGATCCGCGTACCGATCTCGCCCTGCTCAAGGTCAAGGACAGCGGCAGTTATCCGTATGTCGAGCTCGCCGATGCCAAGGCGCGGATCGGCGATTGGGTGCTGGCGATCGGCAACCCCTTCGGCCTCGGCGGAACGGTCACGGCGGGCATCGTCTCGGCCCAGGGCCGCGACATCGGCTCCGGTCCCTATGACGACTTCATCCAGATCGATGCGCCGATCAACCGCGGCAATTCGGGCGGCCCGACCTTCAACCAGAATGGCGAGGTCGTCGGCGTCAACACGGCGATCTACTCGCCCTCCGGCGGCAATGTCGGCATCGCCTTCGCGATTCCCGCCTCCACCGTCAAGCAGGTGGTCGAGTCGCTCAAGAAGGACGGCACGGTGGCGCGCGGCTTCATCGGCGTGCAGATTCAGCCGGTCACGACCGAGATGGCTGATGCCATCGGCCTGAAGGATGCCAAGGGCGCGCTCGTCGCCGAGGCGCAGGGCAATGGCCCGGCCGCGAAGGCCGGCATCCGCCGCGGTGACACCATCACCGCAGTCAATGGCGAGGCGATCAAGGACGCCCGCGAGCTCTCGCGCAAGATCGCGACCTTCGCTCCGGGCACCAAGGCCACGATCACCATCTACCGCGAAGGCAAGTCGCGTGATGTGACCTTCGAGGTCGGCCGCCAGCCGGCGGCCTGATCGGAGCTGGCAGGCCCCTCGGTTCCCTGTCGCCCCGACCGAGGGACTTTGCCGTCGCGGCGGCAGGCCGGATGCGTATCCTCCGGCCTGCCGTTTTCGCGTTTCTTGAGCTAGGGTTGGCCTATGCGACTCCTGATCGTCGAAGATGATGCCGAGGCTGCGGCCTATCTGACCAAGGCGTTCCGCGAGGTCGGCCATGTCGCCGACCATGCCGCGGACGGGCTGGAAGGCTATGCCATGGCCGAAGGCGGCGGCTATGACGTGCTGGTCATCGACCGCATGCTGCCACGCCTTGACGGGCTCTCGTTGATCCGGTCGCTGCGCGAGCAGAAGGACGACACGCCGGCCTTGATCCTCTCTGCGCTCGCCCAGGTCGACGACCGGGTGAAGGGCCTGCGCGCCGGCGGCGACGACTACCTGCCCAAGCCCTATGCCTTCTCGGAACTGCTCGCCCGCGTCGAGGTGCTGGCCCGCCGGCGCGGCGCACCCGCCTCCGAGCCGACCACCTATCGCGTCGGCGAGTTGGTGCTCGACCGGCTGGCGCATCGCGTCACCCGCGAGGGGCAGGAGATCGTGCTGCAGCCGCGCGAGTTCCGCCTGCTCGAATACCTCATGAAGCATGCCGGCCAGGTCGTGACGCGCACCATGCTGCTGGAGAACGTCTGGGACTATCATTTCGACCCTCAGACCAATGTCATCGACGTGCATGTCAGCCGCCTGCGCGCCAAGGTCGACAAGGGCTTCGAGCCGCCGATGATTCACACCATCCGCGGCGCGGGATACATGGTCCGTGACAGCCGCTGACGCTATTCCGCGGAAACGCCAGAAGTTCCTGCCGACGCTGTTCCGCACGACCGCCTTCAAGCTGACGGCGGCCTATCTCGTCATCTTCGCGCTCTTCGCCGCCTTCGTGCTGGGTTACGTCGCCTGGAATGCCAGGCGGCTGCTCGACGACCAGATCCGCTCGACCATCGATGCCGAGATCCAGGGCCTGGCCGAGCAGCAGCGCCAGGGCGGCATCCGTCGCCTCGTCAACATCGTCGAGCGCCGCTCGCGGGCGCCCGGCGCCTCGCTCTATCTCGTCACTACGCCGGTCGGCGAGCGCATCGCCGGCAATGTCGAGGCGATCCCGCCCGGCACGCTCGACCGCACCGGCGAGAGCGAGATCGAATATGCCCGCTCCAGCGAGACGGTCGACCGGTCGAGCCATGCGCTCGTGCGCGTCTACCTGCTGCCGGCAGGATTCCGACTTCTCGTCGGCCGTGACCTAGAGGAGCGCGAGCGGCTCGGCATCGTCATCCGCCGCGCTGCCGGCTGGTCGCTGGCACTGGTCTTCATCCTCGGCTGCTTTGCGAGCTGGTTCGTGGCGCGGCGCGTGCTGAAGCGCATCGACGGCATGAGCGAGACCGCGCATGGCATCATGGAAGGCGACCTCAAGGGCAGGCTCGCCATTACCGGCACCGGCGACGAGCTCGACCGGCTCGCGCTCAACCTCAATGCCATGCTCGATCGCATCGGCGAGTTGATGGCCGGGATGCAGCAGGTCACCGACAACATCGCTCATGACCTCAAGACGCCGCTGACCCGCCTGCGCAACCGCGCCGAGGAGGCGCTGCGCACGGCGCGATCGCCGGACGAGCTGCGCGCCGCGCTCGACGGCGCGATCGAGGAGGCGGACAACCTGATCCGCGTCTTCAATGCGCTGCTGATGATCGCGCGGCTGGAAGCCGGCCGCATCAGCGACAACATGAGCGATCTCGACGTCTCCGAGATCGTCTCCGGCCTCGCCGAACTCTATGAGCCGCTCGCCGAGGAGGCCGGCCTGTCGCTTACCTCAGCGGTCGCCCCGAACCTGAAAATCCGCGGCAATCGCGAGCTGATCGGGCAGGCCCTTAACAACCTGATCGACAACGCCCTGAAATACGGCGCGCCGGAGCAGGGCGGCGACGGCACCGTGGCCGTCGGGGCCCGCAAGATCGGCGATCAGGTCGAGTTGTCCGTTGCCGATCACGGCCCCGGCATCCCCGAGGTCGATCGCGGACGCGTGCTCGACCGTTTCGTGCGGCTGGATGCCAGCCGCAGCAAGCCGGGCTTCGGTCTCGGACTGTCCTTGGCAGCCGGCGTGGTGCGCCTGCATGGCGGTCAGCTCAGGCTGGAGGACAATGCGCCGGGCCTGCGCGTCGTCATCCTCCTGCCGGCCGATGCGCCTAAGCCTGTGGACACGCCGGTCCTTGCCGAGCCTGCCGCCTCGACAGCGGCGTCAAACCCTGCTGGCGTGCCGACCCACTGAGGCAGGATGATGCGCGATGGCGGAACGGCTCTGTGACAGGCTCGAGACTGCGCCGGTCCTGCCGGCGAAGGCCAAGGCCGAGGTGCTGCTGAAGCGCGAATTGATCGACCGGCTGCACGACGAGGAAGCTGCCGAGGCGCTGACCGCGCATCTGGCCGAACACCCGCGTAGCGCCGCGCTGGTCGCCGGCATCCTCGCCCATTCGCCGTTCCTGACCCAGATCACGCGCTTCGACCCGGCTGGTTTGCTCGCCAGCCTGACGGAAGCGCCGGAGGCACGCCGCGACGCATTACTCGCCGGCATCGCGGCCTTCGCCGAGGCCGGCTGCGAAACCGCCGACCTGATGCGCGAGCTGCGCCGTTTTCGCCGCGCCATGGCGCTGCTGATCGCGCTTGCCGACATCGGCGGCGCCTGGGATGTCGAGACCGTGACGGCCGCACTCACCGCGACCGCCGATACGGCAACGCGGCTTGCCGCCAACCATGTCCTGCGTCAGGCGGCCGATCTCGGTCGGATCAATCTCGCGGATCTCGCCGATCCCGGCACCGGCTCCGGCCTCGTCGTGCTGGCGCTCGGCAAGCACGGTGCCGGCGAGCTGAACTATTCCTCCGACATCGATATCGTCGTCTTCTTCGATCCCGAGGCGGCGGAGGCGGCCGGCGTCGGCGAACCCACGAGCTTCTTCGTCAAGCTGACCCAGCAGATCGCGCGTATCATCCAGGAGCGCACGCCGGACGGCTATGTCTTCCGCGTCGACCTGCGCCTGCGGCCGGACCCGGCCTCGACCCATGTCGCCGTCTCGTTGCCTTCGGCCTATTCCTATTACGAGACGGTAGGCCAGAACTGGGAGCGCGCCGCCATGATCAAGGCGCGGCCGATCGCGGGGGATATCGCGCTCGGCCGGCGCTTCCTCAAGGACCTGGCGCCCTTCATCTGGCGCAAGTATTTCGACTTTGCGACCATCGCCGACATCCACGCGATGAAGCGCCAGATCCAGACCGTGAAGGGCCACGAGACCATCGCCGTCGCTGGCCATAACGTGAAGCTCGGACGCGGCGGCATCCGCGAGATCGAGTTCTTCGTCCAGACCCAGCAGCTCGTCTTCGGCGGCCGGCGTCCGGCCCTGCGCGGCCCGCGTACGCTGGAGATGCTCGGCGAGTTGACGGCCGAGAGCTGGATCACCCCGCAGGCCCACGACGAACTCTCCGAATCCTATCGCTGGCTGCGCACCATCGAGCACCGCCTGCAGATGCAGGCCGACGAGCAGACGCAGACCCTGCCCAAGGCGGCGGGCGATCTCGAAGCCTTCGCCCGCTTCTGCGGCTACCCCTCGACGACCGCCTTCGGCAAGGCGCTGACGGCCCATGCCAGGCGCGTTGAGGGACATTACGCCCTGCTGTTCGAGGAGGGACCAAGCCTCGCTTCCGAGGCCGGTACACTGAGCTTCACCGGCTCGGAAGCCGATCCCGAGACCATCGAGACGCTCGGCAAGCTCGGCTTTCGCGATGGCGCGACCGCGGCGGAGACGGTCCGCGGCTGGCATTTCGGCCGCCGTGCCGCCGTCACCAGCGCTCGCGCCCGCGAGGTGCTGACGGAATTGACCCCAGCCTTGCTCGTCGCGCTCGGCCGCACCGCCGACCCCGACGGCGCGCTTGCCCATCTCGACAACGCCTTCGTCCGCATGCCGGCCGCGGTCGAACTGCTGACGCTGCTGCGCTCGCATGATTCCCTGCTGACGCTCTTCGCCGAGATATTGGGCAGCGCGCCGCGCCTCGCCAAGGTTGCAGCCCTGCATCCGCATGTCCTCGACGGCGTCATCGACCCCGCCTTCGGGCAGGCGGTGCTCGATGTCGCGGCGCTGGAGCGCCGCATCCGCAATTATGTCGGTTCGCCGCCGCCGAGCGTCGAGGACGGGCTCGACCGTTTGCGCGACGCGGCCCGGCAGGAGAACTTCCTGGTCGGCGCGCGGCTGCTCTCAGGCGTCTACCCGGCACAAGGGGCGGGACAGGCCTATTGCGCTGTGGCGGAAGCCTGCCTGCGCGTCGCCTTCACCGACACCCGCCGGTCCTTCACGGAGGACCATGGCGCGATCGAGGGAGCGGAGACCGTGGTGCTCGGCCTTGGCCGGCTCGGCGCGGGCGAGTTGACGCCGTCGTCCGATCTCGACCTGATCCTGCTTTATGACCGGCCGGAGGAGGCCGGTCCGAGCGACGGTGTCCGCAGCCTTGATCCTGTCACCTGGCACGTCCGTTTCACCCAGCGTCTCGTCGCGGCGCTGACCGTGCCGACGCGGCGCGGCACGCTCTATCAGGTCGACATGCGCTTGCGCCCGACAGGCAACAAGAGCCCGGCTGCCACCCAGTTCGCCGGCTTCGAGGCCTATCATCAGGGTGAGGCCGAGATCTGGGAGGAGATGGCGCTGACTCGCGCCCGTGTAGTCGCCGGCGACGACGCTCTGGCGAAGCGGGTGGAAGCCTCGATCCGCGCGATCCTCTCGCGCAAGCGCGAGCCGGCCAAGGTCGCGGCGGCCGTCGCCGAGATGCGTGCGCTGATCGCCAAGGAGAAGGGCGAGAAGGACCCCTGGGACCTGAAGCTCGCAGCCGGCGGCATCACCGATCTCGACTTCCTCGCCCAGTTCCTGCTGCTGGCCTATGCCAGCGCGCATCCCGGCCTGATCGTCAACGATACGGCCTCGGTCTTCGCAGCGGCCAAGGCGGTTGGCCTGCTGTCGGACGGGGATGCCTCGGCCTTGCTGGAAGCGCATCGCCTGATCGGCGACGTCCAGCTCTGGCAGCGCTTCACGGTGGAGGAGGCCTTCGATCCCAAGGCCGTGCCGCCCCGGGTGCTGCGCCGCATCGCCACTGCAGTCGGCCGGCCGGATGCGAAGGTGTTGAAGGCGGAGTTGGACGAGGTCCGCTCCGGCGTGCGGGCGATCTTCACCCGCGTCCTGTCGCAGGCGAAGGCCGGCTGAGCCTCACGCCGCCTGTGCGGTCACTCGCTCCGCGCCGCCGTCGAGCGGCAGGTGGACCATGACGATGGTACCGGCGCCCATTGCCGAGCGCAGCCGGAGCGAGCCGCCATGCAGTTCGGTGAGCGAGCGGGCGATGGCAAGCCCGAGGCCCGAGCCCTTGTAGCTGCGCACCAGATCGCCCTCGACCTGCTCGAACGGCCGGCCGACGCGGTCGAGCTTCTCCTTGGGAATGCCGATGCCGGTATCCTCGATGAAGATGTTGAGCGCGCCGGGGACATGCCGGGTGCGCACCGCGATCCGGCCGCCTTCGGGCGTGAACTTGGCGGCGTTGTCGAGCAGGTTGCCGAGGATTTGGTAGAGCGCGTGCGGGTCGGCCTCGAGATGGGTGTCGAGCGGGCCTTCGATGGCGAGCACGAGCTGTTTGCGCTCCACTTCCGGCTGGACCTTCCGCAGGGCTTGGTCGAGCACCGGGCCGAGCGCGATCTCGGTCCTCTCCAGCCGCATCCGGCCGGATTCGATGCGGGACATGTCGAGGATGTCGTCGATGATGCCGAGGAGATAGCCGCCGCTGGAGCGGATGTCGCGGACATAGTCGGTGTATTTTTCGCCGAGCGGGCCGAACATGCCGTTCTCCATGATCTCGGAGAAGCCGATGATGGCGTTCAGCGGCGTGCGCAGCTCATGGCTCATGTTGGCGAGGAATTCGGACTTGGCGCGGTTGGCGCTTTCGGCGGAGGCCTTCTGCTCGAGATAGCGCTCGGCGAGATCGGCGAGCTGCTGGGCCTGGGCTTCGAGCTTCTGGCGTGAGGCCTTGAGATCGGTGACATGCATCAGGAGCTGGTGCTCGGACTGGGTCAGCCGTTCTTCCTGCTGCTTGAGCTTGGTGATGTCCGTGCCGACCGAGACCGATCCGCCATCCTTGGTGCGACGCCCGTTGATCTGGAGCCAGCGGCCGTCCGAGAGGCGGGCCTCGTAGGATGTGCCGGCGGTGCCGCGCTGGACCCGCAGCGGCTCGCGGTCGATCTGCGGCTGGGCGGAGAGCTGCATGATCTCGTCATAGGAGGCGCCGGATTGCAGGGCATCCGCCGGGAGCTGGTGGAGCTGTTGATACTTGGCGTTGCAGAGCACGAGGCGGTTATCGGCATCCCACAGCACGAAGGCTTCCGAGATCGCCTCGACGGCGTCGCGCAGGCGGGCGTCGGAGGTGGCGGTGCGCTCGGCCATGCGGCGCTGCTCGGAGATGTCGACGACGATGCCGACGAGATGGCGCGAGCGGGTGCGGCGGTCGATGACGAGCTCGGCGCGAGCCTTGAGCCAGATCCATTCGCCGGCGGCGGAGCGGACGCGGAATTCGCGGTCGAGATGATCCGCCTCGCCGCGGCTGATCGCATCGGCCAGCGCGTAGAGGTCGACATCCTCCTGATTGATGAAGCTCGAAACCTCGCCGAAGGACATGTATTCGCCAGTGCGGTCATAGCCGAGCAGGGCATACATCGAATCCGACCAGTAGATCCGGCCGCGCGCGAGGTCCCAGTCCCACAGGCCGCAATGGCCGCGGTTGAGCGCCGTGTCGATGCGCTCGCGGACGCAGTCGCAATCCTCGTCGGCGGCGCTCGCCCGCTTCGACTGGACGATGAAGGCAAGCGTGGTGACGCCGAGCACCAGGCCGGCCGCGCCGAACAGAAGGATCAGGCCGGAGCGGCGGAACTGCCAGGTCGAAAGGGCGTGTGAGACCGGCTGCAGCACCGCGACCTGCCCGAGCGGGGCGGCGAGGTTGCGCACGCTGGCAAAGACGTCGGCGCCGTTCGGCAGGGTGATGCGCATCACGCCGGCGCGGTCGCCGAACACGGTGAGGGGCTGGGTCTGGCCGAGGAAGTCGACGAGGGTGCGCTGCGTCTGGCCGATCACCGGCTCGCTGGCGATGACGCGGCCGTCGGCGCCGCTGACATGGACGAAGCGGCCATGGGCGGCGAGATAGCGGGCGGTCAGCGCGGCGAGCACCTCTGCCGGCTCCTTGCCTGCCAGCGTGGCGGTGTCGAGCTCGCGGGCGACCAGGGCCGAGACCAGGTCCATGTCGCCGGTCGCGTCGACGAGGGCTTCGTCGCGCATGGCCGTGGTCTGGATCAGCGCGCCAGCCGCGAGAATGATGAGGAAAAACCCGACAAACGCCGGGATCGCGGTGCGGAAGGCGGGTTCGAAGCTTTCAAAACGATGATACAACGGGTGCGTCAGCGACCGCGCCACACCCAGAATCGTATCGGCGCGCACAGGTGCGCAGCCCGCGTTGGCACGCGACATGCCCGGTCCCCCTTCGGAACTTTACCGTCAGTAAGATCGGGAGACGTGCCGCATCCCCGCGAATCAGTGTCAGTTGAATCCGAGCGCTCCGGTTTGTCTAGCCCTGAGTTGAGTCAGGAGTGTCGAATTCTCCTTTAGGTTGTAGCGCTTACCGGGATGAATCCTGCGCGGGTAATGAAACGTTAATCTTTTGGACAGGTCGGCGTTAACCATTCCGAGGAGCGCTCAGGCGAGCGCTCTTTCGGCGATGTCGGCGACGTCCCGCGACAGGTTGGGCAGCCGCGCGACGGTGCTCAGAGCCTCCTGCGCGAGGCGCTTGCGGCCGGGCTCCAGCATGCGCCAGCTCTTGAACGAGCCGAGCAGGCGCGAGGCGACCTGTGGATTGGTCTTGTCGAGTGCGACGACGATATCGGCGACGAACTCATAGCCCGCGCCATCCGGCCGGTTGAACTGGGTGAGGTTCGCCGCGAAGCCGCCGATCAGCGCCCGTACCCGGTTCGGATTGCCGAGCGAGAAGGCGGTGTGCTGCATCAGCGTCTTGACGCGCTCCAGCGTGCCGGGCTCGGCGATCAGCGCCTGCGCCATCAGCCATTTGTCGAGCACCAGGGGCTCGCCCGCATAGGCTTCGGCGAAGCGCGCGATCAGCGCTTCCCGGCGCTCGCCCGGGATCAGTGTCATCGCTGCCAGCGCGGCGAGGCGATCGGTCAGGTTGTCGCTGGCCGCGAACTGCTCCTCGCAGAGATCGGCGGCGTCGCTCGGAGCGGCCAGCGCCGCCAGCCCGAGCAATTCGTTGCGCAGCGCCCGCCGCCCGGTCGAGGCCGCGTCGGGGCGATAGGTGCCGCTGGCCGCGAGCGCGCCGCGCAGGCCCGGCAGGTCGCCGAGCAGGGCCTTGCCGACAGCCATCGACAGCTTGCGATGGGCGGCGAAGATCGCATCGGGATCGACATCCCGGCCGATTTCCCGGGCGATGTCGGCGGGCGCCGGCAGGCGCAGGACCTGCGCGGCGAAGGCCGGATCGGACAGCGCATCGCTCTTGAGGAAGATCTGCAACGCCTCGCCGAGCTTGCTTGCCGTCGCAGTCGATGCACCCGCATCGGCGTCGCGCTTGCCGGCCGTCACGAGCGCGCGGGTGGCGACGCTCTGCAGCGACTGCCAGCGGTTGAAGGAATCGCTGTCGGCCGAGAACAGCCGCAGCAGGTCGGCATCCGACAGGTCGAGATCGAGCCGCGCCGGGGCCGAGAAGCCGCGCATCAGCGAGGGGATCGGCGCTTCCGGAACATCCTCGAAGGTCACGGACAGCGAGGCTTGGTCGAGAACGACAAGCCCGTCGCCGGCATAGGCGTTGGACGCGGTCTTCAGCGGCAGGTCGCCCTTCGCGCCGACGAGGCCGAGCTTGACCGGCAGCACGACCGGCAGCTTCTCGGCCTGGCCCGGCGTCGGGGGCGTGCTCTGGGCGAGGTCGAGCGTGTAGCGCTTCGCCGCGGCATCGTAGCGGCCGGAGGCTACGATGGTCGGCGTGCCCGCCTGCTCGTACCACCTCGCGAAATGGTCGAGATTCTGGCCGGAGGTCTCGGCGAAGCAGGCGAGGAATTCCTCGATCGTCGCGGCGGTGCCGTCGCAGCGCTCGAAATAAAGGTCCATGCCGCGCTTGAAGGCGTCGTCGCCGATCAGGACCTTGAGCATGCGGATGACCTCCGCGCCCTTCTCATAGACCGTCGGCGTGTAGAAGTTGTTGATTTCCTTGTAGGCGCGCGGCCTGACCGGATGGGCGAGGGGGCCGGCATCCTCCGAGAACTGCGTCGAGCGCAATGTGCGGGCATCGGCGATGCGTTTCACAGGGCGCGAACGCTCGTCGGAGGAGAATTCCTGGTCGCGGAAGACGGTCAGACCCTCCTTCAGACAGAGCTGGAACCACTCGCGGCAAGTGATTCTGTTGCCTGTCCAATTATGGAAATACTCATGCGCGATGATCGCCTCGATAGAGGCGTAGTCGCCATCGGTCGCGGTCTGCGGGTCGGCCAGGACGTATTTGTCGTTGAAGATGTTGAGACCCTTGTTCTCCATCGCCCCCATGTTGAAATCGGACACGGCGACGACGTTGAACACGTCGAGATCATAGTTGCGGCCGAAGACCTGCTCGTCCCAGCGCATGCAGCGCACCAACGAATCCAGCGCCCAGCCGGCGCGGTCGGCCTTGCCGGGCTCGACATAGACGGCGAGCTCGACCTTGTGGCCGTCAGCGGTGACGTAATCTTGCCGGACATGGTCCAGCGCTCCGCCGACCAGCGCGAAGAGATAGGCGGGCTTGGGGTGCGGATCGTGCCAGACGGCGAAATGCCGGTCGACGCCGGGCAGATCCGCCGCCGCGACGAGGTTGCCGTTGGAGAGCAGCACCGGCGCCTCGGCCTTCGCCGCCTCCAGCCTGACGGTGTAGACGCTCATCACGTCCGGCCGGTCGAGGAAATAGGTGATGCGGCGGAAGCCGTCGGCCTCGCATTGCGTGCAATAGACCTTGGACGAGCGGTATAGCCCCATCAGCTTGGTGTTGGCTGAAGGGTCGAGCTCGGTCTCGATCGTCAGCGTGAAGTCATGCGCAGGCGGGTTCGGGATCGTCAGTGCCTGCGGCGTCACTGTAAAGGCGGAAGCGTCGAGCGGCTTGCCGTCGATGGCCAGCGACTTCAGCGAGAGCTCGTCGCCGTCGAGCTTGAGCGGTGAGCCGGGTTGGCCTTCCGAGTCGGGTCGCATCGCCAGCAGGGCACGCACCCGCGTCTTCTGCGGATGCAGGTCGACATCGAGATCGACCGTGTCGATCAGCCAGTCGCTGGGGCGGTAATCCTCGAGGCGGATCAGCGGGGCGTCTTCAGTACGCATGGAATCCCTGATGGCGAAGGTCAGGGAGCGTATGTAGCCCTTGCCGGACGCGGTCGGAAGCCTCGTCCGGCGTGAGGGATCATTTCCCGGTCGGCACTGCCGGCTCCGCATGGCTCACCAGTCGGCAGACCTGTGGGCGCGCAAGCCGCACAGCCCGCTCGATCGCATCGACGGCGTGATGCACGGCCGCGACGTTGAGCGACGGGTCGACGCGGCAATGGTAGTTGACCACCAGTCCCTTGGCGGTCTGGCGCACGCGCACGCTGTGGATGTCATGGATCGGCCCGGCCACCTTCGCGGCCTCGCCGGCCAGCGTCTTGCCGATATCCTCGACGGTTTCCCAGGCGGCGTTATGGCCGGCGGGTTGGCCGGTCTCCATCGGCTCGATATGGGTCTCGACCTCGGTCTCGCCACCGAATTCCGCCCGGATCGCGCTTTCCAGCCGGGTTGCGATCTCATGGGCTTCGCCGAGCGGCAGGCTCTGGTCGACCTCCATGTCCAGGCTGACCGAGAGCTTGTCGCCAATCGAGTGGACAGTGACGTGGTGTACCGGGATCTTGAGCTTGAGTGCGATCAGCAGCACGCGCTCCAGCGCGGTCTCGTCATCGACCTGCACGGGGTCGGCCGTGATGGTGATCCCGGCGCCCGGCTCGGCGGCAAGCAGGGCATCTCCAAGCTGAGCCTTGATCGCCACGACACGGTCGAGCGGCAGGGTCCGCGAGACGCTGATGCCGATCTCGCCATGGACGTGCCCGCCGGCCGGGCGCACCCGAAGCCAGTTGACGCCGACCACGCCCGGTACGCCGCGCGCGACCTCGCGCAGCTTCTCGCTGACGCCTTCCGGGGCGGTGTCCATCAGCGTGTCCAGCACGCGCCGGGCGAGACGATAGGCCGAGAAGGCGGTATAGGCCGCGATCGCGAAGGCGGCCGCGGTGTCTGCCCGTTCGAAGCCGTACCAGATCCCGATCAGGCCGATCAGCACAAGTCCCGAACCGACGAAATCGGCAGAGAAATGCGTGGCTTCGCCCGCGAGCGCGTCACTGCCGGTCTCCTTGGCGACCTTGGTCAGCGAGCGCCAGCGGATCGCGTCGACGATCATCGAGAGCACGAGCACGCCGATGACGATCGGCGTCACCTGGACTTGCTCGATGACATTGGTCCAGAGCCGGTTGCCGGCCTCCCACAGGATCGCGCCGGCGAGCGTGAACAGGATCGCGGTCTCGACCAGCGCGGCGAGCGCCTCGACCTTGCCATGACCGTAATGGTGCTCGTCATCGGCCGGCTTGTCGGAAGCGCGGACCGCGAACCAGGTGAACAGCGTCGAGCCGACATCGACCAGCCCCTGCAGGGCGTCAGTCAACAGCGCGAGCGAACCGGAGATGATGGCGCCGACGATCTTCGCCGCGGTGAGCAGGATCGTCGCCATCACCGAGATGATCGCAGCGCGCTGCTTGATCTGCGCGATCTGGGCGGGCGTGGCGCGCGCGGCCGGTGCCGTTCCCGGCCCGTCTTGCGTTGTCGTCATGGCGCGTCCTGTTCAGATGGCTTGGCGAGGTGGTCTGGAGTGCCGATGCTCTTGCCTGATTTAGGAAATGGATCAACCCTGCCGCCCCTCAACGAGGAAAGACGATGCGATATCTCCACACCATGGTGCGCGTGACCGATCTGGATCAGGCGCTCGATTTCTACGTCAACAAGTTCGGTCTGGTGGAAACCCGCCGCATCGAGAACGAGAAGGGCCGTTTCACCCTGGTCTTCCTCGCGGCTTCCGACGATCTGGCGCAGGCCAAGGCCGGTGCCTCGCGTGGCCGCCCGACGCTGGAGCTGACCTATAACTGGGACCCTGAGAACTATACCGGCGGCCGCAATTTCGGCCATCTCGCCTATGAGGTCGACGACATCTATGCGCTTTGCGACAAGCTGCTGAAGGCCGGGGTGACGATCAACCGCCCGCCGCGCGACGGCAACATGGCCTTCATCCGCTCGCCCGACAACATCTCGATCGAACTGCTCCAGAAGGGCGAGCCGAAGGCCCCGGCCGAGCCGTGGCTGAGCATGCAGAACACCGGGAACTGGTAAGGCCTTGGCCGGCGTCTTCTGCCTGGGCATCGCGACGCTGGACTATGTCTACAGCGTCGAGACCATGCCGACGCGCGGCGAGAAATACCGCTCGCGCGGTCTCGCCGTCGTAGGCGGCGGCTGCGCCGGCAATGCCTCGGTCGCCATCGCTCGCCTCGGCGGCGCCTGCTGGCTGGCGACGCGCCTCGCCGATGACCTGACCGGCGACCAGATCGTCGCCGATCTCGAATCGGAAGGTGTCGATGCGGCCTTCGCGCGCCGCGTCGCCGGCCTGCGCTCGCCGGTCTCGGCCATCCTGGTCGATGCCGACGGCGAGCGCATGGTGATCTCCTATTCCGACCCGGCCATGCCGGAGGACGTCGCCTGGCTGCCGGCCGAGCTCCCCACAGGCGCCGGAGCGGTGCTAGCCGATACGCGCTGGGGCGAGGGGGCGCTGGCCGCCCTGACGCTCGCTCGCGCCGCCGGCGTGCCCGGCGTGCTCGACGGCGACCGCAAGCCACCGCATCCCGATCTGGTGGGCACGGCGAGCCATGTCGCCTTCAGCCAGCAGGCCCTGCGCGAGGTTTCCGGCGAGGAGGACCCCCGCGCCGGCCTTGCCAAGGTCTCAGCCGGCGTCCCGACCTGGCTTGCGGTCACGCTCGGCAAGGAAGGCGTCCTCTTCATGGAAAGTGGCGAGGTCCGGCACAGCCCGGCTTTCACCGTCGAGACGGTGGATACGCTCGGTGCCGGCGATGTCTGGCATGGCGCCTTCGCGCTCGCCTTGGCCGAAGGGCAGGTCGAGCCGGCGGCGATCCGCTTCGCCTCGGCGGCGGCTGCGATCAAATGCACCCGCTTCGGTGGCCGCAGCGGGGCGCCGAAGCGGGACGAGGTCGAGCGCTTCCTCGCGCAGGCCGGCGTCTAGCCGGTCGATCGCTGCCTGCCTTCTGTCTCTCCAGCGTCGCGCAGTCGTCACGCGCGTCGGGCATCTGACCCGGCGCGCGCTGCCGCGCATCGGTCGAGCTCAGGAGAGAGCATCATGCTGGCGATCCAGGGTCTGAAATGCATCTATGACACCACCGGGAAGGGCTGGTCGATCGAACTGGTTCTCCGGGCCGATGGGGAGGACGCCGTGCGGCGCTTCGATGTCGACGGGCCCGAGGATGCCGAATTGCTGATCGAGGCTTTCGAGGATTCCTCGGCCAGCGCCTTCGATCCCGAAACCGGCGAGATCGTCTTCGGCTACGAATATCTCGACCTCGACGAAGAGGATGAGGAAGACGATGAGGACGAGGGAGATGAGGAAGAGGAAGCCGGCGAATCCGAAGAGGATGACGAGGCTTCCGACGAGGCGGGCAAGGACAAGCCGAAGGGCTGAAACCTTGCTTGAATCGGCCGCTTGCGGCTGATGAAGATCACGAGCCCGGAGAGGCAGCCGCCTCGCCGGGCGTTCTCATTTCAGCGGCTGCTGCCATCGGCCGGGCATCTTGAAGTGCTGGTATCTGCGCCGGGATCGGGTGCAATCTGCGCAAGGCATGAGACGCGATGACGGATAGGGAATGACACAGGAACGAGATGACGATCAGGTCGCGGAGGCGCCATCGGCGGCCCTCGCGACCTTGGCCGGCCCGGCGAATGCCGCTGCCGCAGCTAGCAAGAAGCGCGGGATTTGCGCTATCAGCGGGCAGGAGATGGCGCGCCGGAATCTGATCGAGATCGGCACTTTGCGTCCGGCGCTCGCCGATCATATCCGCGCCGACTTCCCCGATCTGCCCGACCACGCGCTGATCAGCCTGAAGGAACTCGCGCGCTACCGCACCCGCTATGTCGAGGAGATCCTGCGCGAGGAGCACGGCGAATATTCCGATCTGGACCGCGAGGTCGCCGAGAGCATCGCCCGCCAGGAGACCATCGCCGAGAACACCGAGGATGATTTCGAGGAGCACCGCACGATCGGCGAGCGCTTCTCCGACAATCTCGCGAGCTTCGGCGGCTCCTGGGCCTTCCTGATCAGCTTCGGCTTCGTGCTTGTCGTCTGGATGGGGATCAACGGCCTGATGGGCGAGGCCAAGGCCTTCGATCCCTATCCCTTCATCCTGTTGAACCTCTTGCTGTCCTGCATCGCGGCGGTGCAGGCGCCGATCATCATGATGAGCCAGAAGCGGCAGGAATCGAAGGATCGGCTGCGCTCGCTCAACGACTACCAGGTCAATCTCAAGGCCGAGCTCGAAATCCGGCACCTGCACGAGAAGATGGACCATCTCGTCACGCGGCAATGGCAACGCTTGGCCGAGATCCAGCAGGTCCAGCTCGAGATGCTTCAGGAGACGCAGTTGCCGAAGGCGCGAGCGAAGCGCCGCAAGAAGCCGGCGGCGAAGAAGAAGCGTGCGAAGCCGGCCGAGGCACTCGCTGCCCCCGCGCCCGACAAGCCGGAAGGCGAAGCCTAGCCGCGCCTCGCTTGACTCCCCATCCTCCCGCCGGTCTTTTCGTCGGCAAATGAATCCGCTCGGGAGGATGATGATGGTTGCTTCGCGTTTTGCGCCGGTTGGCGCGCTCTTCGCCGGCCTGGCTTTCGCGGCCCCGGCCTTCGCCCAGGGCCAGGTCACGGTCTATTGCTCGATCCTCGAGGAGCAGTGCCGCGAGGGCGCGGCGATGTTCGAGAAGGCGACCGGCATCAAGGTCGCGATGGTCCGCAAGAGCACCGGCGAGGTCTATGCGCAGGTCAAGGCCGAGGCGAGCAACCCGCGCGGCGACGTCTGGTGGGGTGGGCCGGGCGAGCCGCATCTCCAGGCGGCCGACGAAGGCCTGCTCGACGAGTACAAGTCCCCGAAGCTGCCCGAGCTGCACGACTGGGCGCAGCGCCATGCCGAGCAGTCGAAATTCCGCACCAACGGCATCTATCTCGGCGCGCTTGGCGTCGGCTACAACACCGAGGTCCTGAAGAAAAAGGGTATTGCCGCGCCGAAATGCTGGGCCGACCTGCTCGATCCCAAGTTGCGCGACGAGGTTCAGATCGCCGATCCCAGCTCGTCCGGCACGGCCTATGTCTTCCTGGCGACGACGGTGCAGCGCCTCGGCGAGGATAAGGGCTTTGAGTACCTCAAGGCCCTGCACAAAAACATCAGCCAGTACACCAAGTCCGGCATCGCGCCGGTCAAGGCGGCGGCGCTCGGCGAGACGGCTGTCGGCATCGCCTTCATCCACGACATGCTGACGCAGAAGCTGCAGGGCGCGCCGATCGAGACCGTCGCCCCTTGCGAGGGCACCGGTTACGAGACCGGCTCGGTCTCGATCATCAAGGGCGGCAAGAACCCGGAAGCCGCGCGCAAATTCGTCGATTTCACGCTCTCGCCCGATGCCCAGAACATCAATGCGAAGCTGAAGATCAACTCGATCCCGTCGAACAAGAACTCGCTGCTCTCGCCGGATGCGCCGAAATTCTCGGAGATGAAGCTGATCGACTACGACACCCCGCGCTGGGGCTCGCCGGCCGAGCGCTCTCGCCTGCTCAAGAAGTTCGACACCGAGGTCAAGGCGCTGCCGCGCTGAGACCATCTGTGGCATCCAGGCTTGGTAGCACGGCCGCCGGTTTGTGCTACTAAGCTGCGATCCGGGCTCGGGCGCGTGGCGCCTAGCCTCAAGCCATGGGATCGCCGCCGATGCTTCGCGCCACCTCCGTTCTCCGCAAGGCCGCCGTCAAGGCCGAGCGCGTCGTCGATACGCTGCCCTTGGGCCATCGCGATCGCACGATCAATGGCGTCAGCGTTCGCGCGACGGGCGGGCTGGAATTCGCGATTGCGCTCGACAAGGCGGCGGTGCTGAACGACGGCGACGCGCTGAAGCTGGAAGACGGCACGCTGGTCCAGATCAGGGCCGCGCCGGAAAGCCTGCTGGAAATCCGCGCCGAGAACCCGCTGCGGCTGGTGCGTCTCGCCTGGCATCTCGGCGGCCATCACGTCCCGGCCGAGATGACGGCTGACGCCCTCTACGTCCCGAACGACGCGGCGCTCGGCGAGCTGGTGCGCGGGCAGGGCTGTTCGATGACGGTGGTCGAGCGTCCGTTCCAGCCGGAGGCGGAGGTGCATCACCACGCCCATGGCGACGATTGCGGCTGCGGGCACGACCATCATGACCACGATCATCATCATGGCCATGACCACAGCCACGGGCATGATCACGCGCATCACGGTCACGATCATGCGCATGACCATAAGCACGACCATGATCACGAGCATCAGCATGCCCATGGCGAAGGCTGTGGCTGCGGCCATGACCACGACCATCACGGCCATGGTCATCACGATCATGGACATGGTCACGGCGCCGCGCATGGCCACAAGGGCCATTCCCACGACCGCTGAGGCCGCAAGCGCTGCGAATAATTGCAAAAGGCGGGCTTTTGGCCCGCCTTTTATGTCTCAGGCCGCGTAGCCCTTGACCTGCGCCAGCGCGGTCATCACGCCGCGAAGTTCTGCAAGGCCACGCAGGCGCCCGACGGCCGGATAGCCCGGGAAGCTGCCCTTGCCGACATCGTCGAGCAATTCATGGCCATGGTCGGGCCGCATCGGGATCTGCCACGCGCTAAGCCCGGCAGCCTTGCGGCGCTGCTCCTCGGCCATCAGCGCATCGACCAGCGCAACCATGTCGGTATCGCCGCCGAGATGCTCGGCCTCCATGAAGGAGCCGTCCGGGTCCTTGGCGACGTTGCGCAGATGCGCGAACCAGATCTTGTCGGCGAAGCGCCGGGCGATCTTCGGCACGTCGTTCTTCGGATTGGCGCCGAGCGAGCCCGAGCACAGCGTCAGGCCGTTCGCAGGCGAGTCGACCGAGCCGAGGATGTAGGCGATGTCGTCCTCGGTCGAGCAGATCCGCGGCAGGCCGAAAAGCGAGCGCGGCGGGTCGTCCGGATGGATGCACATCCGGATGCCGACCTCCTCGGCGGTCGGGATGATCGCCTCCAGGAAGCGCTTCAGGTTGGCGCGCAGCTTGTCATGGGTCATGCCGGCATAGCGATCGAGGATGCGGGCGAGGCCCGGCAGATCGTATCGGTCGAAGGCGCCGGGCAGGCCGGCCATGACGCTGGAGAGCAGGCGGTCGCGATCGGCCTGCGAGGAGTTGTCGAACCAGGTCCTGGCCTTGTCCATCACCTCGGCGGAATGGCCCTCGTCGGCGCCCTTGCGCTTCAGCATGAAATGATCGAGCGCGACATATTCGTGCAGGTTGAAACGTAGAGCCGTACCGCCGCCCGGCAGCTTGTGGGCGAGCTCGGTGCGGGTCCAGTCCAGCACCGGCATGAAGTTGTAGCAGATCACCTCAAGCCCGCAGGCGGCGAGGTTGCGCATAGACTGGCGGTAGTTCTCGAAGACGGTTTCGAGGTCGCCTTCGCCGATCTTGACGCTCTCGTGGATCGGCAGGCTCTCGACCACCTTCCATTCCAGGCCGAGGCTGCTGTCGGCGCGGACGATCGCCTGGCGCTTCTCGATCTCCTCGGTGCTCCAGACCACGCCATAGGGGATCTGGTGCAGCGAGTTGACGATACCGGTCGCGCCGGCCTGCCGGGCCTGCGCCAGAGTCACGACATCATCCGGCCCGAACCAGCGCCAGCATTGTTCCATGGTCTTGTTATCCTCGTGAGAAAGGTCGCTGTGCGGGAAAGCGGCGTCAGGGGTTGTCGTGGGCGAGGCGGGAATCGTCGAACGCGTCCGCATGGTCCTTGGCGATCGTGTCGATTGTCGCGAAGACGGTGCGCAGATGCGCGCGCATCGCGGCCTCCGCGCCTTTCGCATCGTGCTTCATGACGCAGGCGGCAATGATCCGGTGCTCGTTCAGGATCACCTCGGACCAGGACGGCGTCTCCAGCGAGAGGCAGCGCACGCGATCCATCTGGGCCTTCACGCCTTCGATCATGCTCCAGACGGCACGGTGCCCGGCAATGCGGGAGATCTCGGCATGGAACACCTCGTCGAGGCGGAATATCTCGGAGCGCTCGCCCCGTCGCACGGACTCCGCCTGCTCCTCGATCTGTGCGGCGAGCCGGCGGCAATCGGCATCGCCGATGCGCTGCGCGGCCAGCACCACGGTGCGGCATTCCAGAGTCTCGCGGACGAACTGGCTGTCATGGACTGCGGCGAGGTCGATCGGTGCGACGAAGGTGCCGACCTGCGGCACGGCGACGAGGAAGCCTTCGTCGACCAGTCGCTTGAACGCCTCGCGCACGGGCGTGCGGCTGACGCCGAAGCGCAAGGCCATTCGCGCCTCCGACATCGATTCGCGCGGTTTCAGCGCGCCGCTGATTACATCGCTGCGCAGGACGCTGTAGATCTGGTCCGTGCTGTGACGGGTTGCAGGGTGGGCCATTGCCAAGCTCTCGACGACTAGTATACTAGGATACTGATCAACCGGGGGCTGCGTCAACTTGGCAGGTTTCCGGCGCGAGGGGCAGGGGCCGGATCGGCACGATCGGGCCAGCGCAACATAATAAGGCCCGTAATCGGGCATCCATATCTGGAGGAGAAATCATGGCTCACGACAGCATCAATCGGCGTCATTTCATTGGCGGCGTTGCGGGACTCGGCGTCGCCGCCCATGCGCCCGGCGTCTTCGCGCAGCAGCTCAAGCTCCCGGCCTCGCCGCTGACGATCAGCATCATCGACGTCGGCGGGGCGCTCGCCCTCGTTCAGACGCCGCTGGAGAACTATCCGAAGGCCAATCCCAAGGCCGTCTCGCGCATGGTCTTCACCAAGGCCCCGGCGCCCGAATTGCCGGCGAAGATCAAGGCCCAGCAGGCTGCCGGTCGCCTCGATATCGACATGGTCATCGGCGGCCTCGACGTGCTCTCTGCCGGCATCGACCAGAAGCTCTGGGTCGATCTGCTGCCGCGCCTTCAGGCGGAACTGCCGAAGCCTGAGGATATTTATCTCAAGCCGGCGCTCGCCATGCATAATCTCGGGCAGGGCCAGGCCATGGCGATGGTCTATTACCCCTCCGGCCCGCTGCTCGAATACATGCCGGACCGCGTCAAGCAGGTGCCGACCACGGCGGAAGAGCTGCTGGCCTGGACCAAGCAGAACAAGAACCGCTTCTTCTACGGCCGTCCGGCCAATTCCGGCCCCGGCCGCACCTGGATCATGGGCCTGCCCTATCTGCTGGGCGACAAGGACCCGAAGGACCCGGAGAAGGGCTGGGACAAGACCTGGGCCTATCTCAAGGAGCTCGGCGAGAACATCGAGTACTATCCGGGCGGCACCGGCCAGACGATGAAGGAGCTCGGTGACGGCTCGCGCGACATCATCGTCTCGACCACCGGCTGGGACATCAACCCGCGCGTGCTCGGCATCGTGCCGAAGGAAGCCAAGATCCAGGCGCTCAAGGGTTTCCACTGGGTCACCGACGCCCAGTACATGATGATCCCGAAGGGCGTGTCCGACGAGAAGCTCAATGTGCTGCTCGATCTGATCCGCCACATGCTGACGCCCGCGCAGCAGGCCTTCACCTATGACGAAGGCTATTTCTATCCGGGCCCGGCGGTGAAGGACGTGCCGCTCTCGATGGCGCCGGAATCCAGCCAGAAGGCGATCGCCGAGTTCGGCCGGCCCGAATACGAGAAGCTGATCGCCGACAACCCGATGGAAACGCCGCTCGACCCGGCCAAGATGGTGATCGCCTTCCGCATCTGGGACGAGCAGGTCGGCGGCGCCAAGAAGAAGTAACCGCGATCGCAGCGGCGGGCCCCGGCTTGATCCGGGGGCCGCCGCCTGCCTTTTCGATCCCGTTTCTCAGATCCATCCGGAAGCCATGACCATCAACGCAGCCTCGTTCCGCGAGCTTCGGCTCGACCGTCTGAGCCGTGACTTCGGCACCCATAACGCGCTCAAGGACGTCTCGCTGACGATCGGCAAGGGCGAGTTCATCGCGCTGCTCGGCCCGTCCGGCTGCGGCAAGTCGACGACGCTGAACCTGATCGCAGGCTTGCTGCCCGCGACCGGTGGCGGCATCTGGCTCGACGACAAGCGTATCGACCCGCTGCGCCCGGAAGAACGCGGCTTCGGCATGGTCTTCCAGAGCTATGCGCTCTTCCCGCATATGAACGTGAACAAGAATATCGGCTTCGGCCTCAAGATGCGCGGCCTGCCGCGCGCCGAGATCGACAAGCGCGTCGCGGAAGCCGCCGCTTTGGTGCGCCTGCAGGGCCAGACCGAGAAGCTGCCCGGCCAGCTCTCCGGCGGCCAGCAGCAGCGCGTCGCGATTGCGCGCGCCATCGTCGTCGAGCCGCCGCTGGTGCTGATGGACGAGCCGCTTTCGAACCTCGACGCCAAGCTGCGCCTGGAGATGCGCGCCGAAATCCGCCGCATCCACAACACGCTCGGCGCCACCACGATCTACGTCACCCACGACCAGGAGGAGGCGCTCTCGCTCGCCGACCGCATCGTCGTGCTGCGTGACGGCCAGGTCCGTCAGGTCGGCACGCCGGAAGACCTGTTCATGCGGCCGGACCATCTCGACGTCGCCGAGTTCATGGGCTTCCGCAACAAGGTCAAGGGCAAGGTCGCCTCGACCGGCGACGGCAAGGCCGCGATCACCGTGGGCGATGCCCAGCTCTCCGGCCGCGCCCGCGAGACGGTGTCCGTCGGCGCCGACGGCTATCTGGCGATCCGCCCGGAAGACCTGCACCCGGTCGCGGCCGGCCAGCCGGGCCTCAAGGCGCAGGTCGTCTCGACCGAGTTCCGCGGCCGCGAGTTCGTCGGCTTCGCCCGCATGGCCGATGGCACGGACCTGTCCTTCCTCGCCCATGACAAGCTGTCGCCGGGCGAAGCCGTGACGCTCGCCGCCGATCCCGACCGCGTCCTCGTCTATGGAGGGGCGGCGTGAGCACCGACACCTCCTCCATCCCGCTGAAGCAGCGGCTGGCGGCGCGGGGGCTCGACGGGCTGACGCTGCTCGTTCTGCCGGCGATCCTGTTCCTGCTGGCGCTGTTCATCTACCCGTTCCTCTACGGGCTCGTGCTCTCCTTCGAGCCGAAGCAGGGCGGCATGTTCGCCAACTACCAGCGCTTCTTCTCCGATCGTTTCCTCTACGGGACGATCGCGACGACGCTTTGGCTCGCTCTGCCCGTCACGGTCGCGACGCTGCTGCTGGCGATCCCGATCGCCTTCCGCGTCCGGCTGATGCGCAACCAGCGCCTGCTGACCACGATCCTGGTGATCCCGATCACGCTCGGCACCGTGCTCGTCGCCGAGGGCCTCCTGAATTATCTCGGGCCTCAGGGCTGGTTCAACCGCGTGCTGATGACCTTCGGCATCATCTCCTCGCCGGTGAAGCTGCTGCACAACTACTGGGGCGTGATGCTCTCGCTGGTCATCACCGGCTTCCCCTTCACCTTCCTGCTGACGCTGTCCTATCTCTCCGGCATCGATCCGGCGCTGGAGCAGGCGGGCGCGACGCTCGGTGCCGGGCCGTGGGACCGTTTCAAGCACATCCTGTTCCCGCTCCTGCTGCCGGGGCTCGCGATCACCTTCTGCCTGAGCTTCGTGCAGGCCTTCTCGGTCTTCCCTTCGGCCGTGCTGCTCGGCGCGCCCTCGGGACCGACCCGCGTGATCTCGATCGCGGCCTATCAGGCGGCTTTCGAGGAATACGACTACTCCATGGCTTCGGCCGTCGCGATGATCATGGGCGTGGTTCAGCTCACCATCGTCGTCGTGGTGCTCGCCGCGCGCGGCATGCTGTATCGCGGCCCTGCCGGCGGCGGAAAGGGCTGATCCGATGGTGAAAGACACCCGTCTCTCGACGAAGCTCTGGGCAGCCGCCAACTGGACGCTGATCGGCTTCTTCGTCGTCAACCTCTTCGCGATGATCGCGACGGTGGTGACCTCGTCCTTCTCGACGCGCTGGCTGGGCACCTGGCTCCCCGCCGGCTGGACGACGCGCTGGTACGCGGCCGCCTGGTCGGAATTCCAGCTCTATGACGTGCTGCTCGTCACCTTCCAGATCGTCTTCTTGGTGGTGGCGCTCTCCGGCATGATCGGCGTGCCGGCGGCCTATGCGCTGGCCCGTCGCGACTTCCCGGGCAAGAAGCTCGTCATGCTGCTCTTCCTGTTGCCGCTCCTGGTGCCGCCGATCACCTTCGGCATCCCGCTGGCGACGGTGCTCTACCAGACCGGCTTCGCCGGCCAGATGTCGGGCGTCGTGCTCGCCAATCTCGTGCCGACCGTGCCTTTCGTCATCCTGGTGATGATCCCGTTCATCGAGCAGATCGACACCAAGATCGAGGCGGCGGCGCGGGTCTTCGGCGCCAACACCTTCAAGCTCTTCGTGCATGTGCTGCTGCCGCTGCTCATGCCGGGCATTCTCGCGGCGCTGCTGCTGGTCCTGGTCAGGACGCTCGCCATGTTCGAATTGACCTTCCTCACGGCCGGCCCGACCAGCCAGACCCTCGTCGTCGCGCTCTACTACGCGGTCTTCGCCGCCGGTGTCCGCGCGGTGCAGTCGATCGACGCCATGGCGGTGATCTACATGGTCACCACGCTGATCTGGCTCGTGATCGCGCTGCGCTTCGTCAACCCGACGCAGATCGTCGCCCGCGCCAAGCGGTAACGAGAACGGGCGGCGCTCCTCGTGAGCGCCGCCAGCACATCTCAGGCCTCCGGGCGCTCGTCCTCATTGGCGGCGCTTCGGCTTCTGAACAGACGCCAGAGCGATTTCCGCAGGCGCCTGGACGTCATGTGAGCGCCGGCTAGCCTGCGCTCCAGCGTGATCTTCTGGTCGTGATAATCCTCGAGCCCCGGCCGGTGCCCGACGCTGATCAGCGTCGCTTCCGCGAGCTCATCGTCGAACAGGCTGAGCAGCGAGGCCTGGCTCTCCTCGTCGAGCGCCGAGGTTGCTTCGTCCATCACGATGATATCGGGCTTCTGCAGCAGCAGGCGGGTGAAGGCGACGCGCTGGCGCTCGCCACCGGAGAGGATGCGGTCCCAGTCCTCCTCCGCGACATCGAGCTTTTTGGCGAGATAGCCGAGGCCGCAGCGCTGCAACGCCTCCGTGATAGCGTCGTCAGGGATGACACGGTCGGAATCCGGATAGAGCAGGATGGTGCGCAAGGTGCCGCGCGGCAGGTAGGGCTTCTGCGGCACGAAGGCGATCGATTGCCCGGCCGGCACGCGGATCGAGCCGGAGCCCCAGGGCCAGATGCCTGCGAGCGCCCGGATCAGCGTGCTCTTGCCCGAGCCGCTCTCGCCCGCGATCAGCGCCTTCGCTCCCTGCGGGATGGTGACGGTGGCATCGGCCACGACGACGCGGCCATTGCTATGGGCGATCGACAGGTTGTCGAGATGGATCGCACCGTCATCGCTCTCTCCGAGCACGATCTGCTCATCCTTCTCCATGATCGTGCCGATATCCAGAGCCTGAAGCTCCTCCACCAACTCATCGACGCGGGTCACCGAGGCGAACCACTCTGCCAGCCGCACGAAATTGTCGACGAACCAGATCAGCGCGGCCTGGACGGCGCTGAAGGCCGCGACGACCTGCACGACCGCGCCGAGCGTGACGCCACCGGCCAGGTATTTCGGTGCGATCAGCAGGAGCGGCACGATCGGGAACAGCGCTCCATTGGTGTTCAGCACCAGCGCGATAATGCCCTGCTGGCGCACGATCCTGAGCCAGGCCGCGACAACGCGCCCGTAGTTTTCACCGACCGAATTGCGTTCGTCGGCATCGCCCTTGATCAGCGCGATGCTCTCGGCATTCTCGCGCAGCCGCGTCATCTCGGCCCGGAATTGTGCCTCCATCTCGTTCTTGTGCGCGACGCGCGGGACGAGGGGGCGGCCCGCTAGATAGGCCGCGAGCGAGGCGATTGTGGCATAGACCACCGCCGCGACCGCCATGTAGCTGGGGATGACGATCGTGGTGCCGCCTAGCGGGAACTCCGCCGAACCGGCGACCTGCCACAGGATCGCGGCGAAGGTCGCCGCCGTGACGAAGGCGGTAATCAGCCCGATCGCGAGCTCGACCAAGGGCTCGATCGCGAGGCGCGCGTCTTCGGCGACCCGGTATTCCGGCGCGGTCATATCCCTGCTCAGGAAGCCCAGGCGGTAATAACGCTGGTCGGCGATCCACCAGCCGGCGAGGCGGCGTGTCAGGTTCTCGCGCCAGCGCACCTGCAGCAGCATGCGGCTGACGACGAGGCCGGAGACCGACAGCGCCGAGGCCGCCAGCAGGAACGGCAGCCAGCCGGTCGTCGCCCAGACGGCGTCGACGTCGCGCTTTTCGAGCGCATCGAAGAACCAGCGGTTCCAGCGGTTGATGCCGACGGCGGCGGAGGTCTGCGCCGCGATGAAGACGAGGACGGTCACGGTCAGGGCCCAGGCCTGCCAGCGCGCCCTGCCGCGCCAGTAGCGCAACGCGATGCGGAAGAACTGGCGCATGCGGGAGCGTCGCAAAACCTGCGGAGCCTCGGCCATGTGCTACTCCGCCTTTCCCGACGTCGCTGCCAGTGATGAGGCCGGCGACGCGATCTTCTGCCCCTTCAATCCGCAGGCTGGCGGGGTAGTTCCATGGCCTGCTTCGCGGCGATGGCGGTGGCGCCGAAAGAAGGCCGGGCAGGTTCCTGCGGCGGAATTCTCGCCGCGGCCCTCGCGTATTCCGGTGACTTGCGTCATATACGCGGCAGTTTCGCCGTCTCGGCACCATTTGACCGCACGGTCCCCCATCGCGGCGGCCGGCATCATCGAACAAGGCACCGGCAGGCCCCGCGCGTTGAGCATGAATACCCAGACGACAGCAGACCGTGACGAAGCGAGCTTCTGGCGCTTCTCCGTGGCGCCGATGATGGATTGGACCGACCGGCATTGCCGCGTCATCCACCGCCTGATGTCGCGCCATGCGCTGCTCTATACCGAGATGGTGACGGCGCAGGCGGTGATCCGTGGCGATCGCGAGCGCCTGATCGGATTCGATGCCATGGAGCATCCCGTTGCGCTCCAGCTTGGCGGCAACGACCCGAAGCTGCTGGCGGAAGCAGCGAAGATCGGCGCCGATTTCGGCTATGACGAGATCAACCTGAACTGCGGCTGCCCGTCAGACCGGGTGCAGGGCGGGGCTTTCGGCGCCTGCCTGATGCGCGAGCCCGCGCTGGTCGGCGATTGCGTCGCGGATATGAAGGCGGCTGTCTCGATTCCCGTGACGGTGAAATGCCGCCTCGGCGTCGACGATCAGGACCCGGAAGCGGCGCTCGATGCGCTGACCGCTTCGGCGCGCGCGGCCGGCGTCGATGCGTTGATCGTCCACGCCCGCAAGGCTTGGCTGCAAGGGCTCTCGCCCAAGGAAAACCGTGAGATCCCACCGCTGGACTATGAGCGTGCCTATCGCCTCAAGGCCGCCAACCCGGACCTGCCGATCGCGATCAACGGCGGCATCAAGGCTCCTGCTGAATGGCCAGCGCATCTCGAAAAGCTCGATGGCGTGATGATCGGCCGGGAGGCCTATCAGAACCCCGAGATTCTGCTTCAGGCCGATCCGCTGCTCTTCGGCCGGGAGGCGCCGGTCGCCGATGCCTTCGCCATGCTGGAGGCGCTGGAGCCGTACATAGCCGCGCATATCGAGCGGGGCGGGCGGGTGCATGCCTTCACGCGCCATCTCGTCGGCCTCTTCCCCGGCCGCCCTGGCGCGCGCATGTTCCGCCGTCATCTCGCCGAGCGCTGCGTCGGCGCCGATGCCACGCTGGACGACCTGCGCGCGGCGATCGCTCATGTCTCGCGCCACGAGGCCGCTGCCGCAGCCTGATCGCGCCGGTTCGTTGCGGGAAGCGCGATTTGCTGCCAAGCCTTGATTAGGTCCCTCGGAAGAGGGGCAATCGCAGCTTCAACGGAAGGGGCAGGGGCATGGCGCAGGACGGCATCAGGCTGGTCAATGTGTTCACGCATCGGGGGCAGGGCGGCAATCCCTGTCCGATCGTGATCGATGCTGCCGTGCTGCGGGATGACGACATGCGGGCGGTCGCAGCCCGCTATGGTCACGAATCCGGTTTCGTTAGGCCGCCTTCCAGCCCGGATTCCGACTTCACCTTCCGGTTTTGGGTGCCACGCCACGAGATGGAAATGTGCGGCCACGCCACGATCGGCGCGCTCTGGTGCCTTGCGACGGCCGGTCGGCTCGATGCCGAGCAGATGCGGATCGAGACGCGCAGCGGCCCCGTCACGGGCTATGTCGCGAACCGTTCCTCTGCGAATCCGTCGGTCGAGATCAGCCAGCCGGTCGGCAAGGTCGTCGACCTGACGCGTGCGCAAGAGGAGGACGTGCTCGCGACGCTCCGGATTTCGCGCGGCGACCTGCTCGATCTGCCGATCCAGAACGCGGTGACCTCACGCGTCAAGACGCTGATCCCGATGAAGAGCGTCGCGCATCTGCAAGCATTGACGACTGACATGGTCCTCACCGAAAAATGCTGCGAGCGCATCGCTTCGACCGGGCTCTATCCTTACGCCGTCGCCGATCAGGCTGAGCGGCGCTTCGAGGCCCGGCAGTTCCCGAAATCCTCCGGCTACCCGGAAGACGCCGCGACCGGCATCGCGGCTGCGGCGCTGGCCTTCGGGCTGCTCAAGAACGATCTCGTTCCCCGCGACAGTGGCCGCATCACCATCCTGCAGGGCCGGGCGATGAACGCACTTTCGGAAATTCGCGTCAGGATCGGCTTCGCCGACGGCCGGCCGGTCGGTTGCCTCCTCGGAGGCGAGGTCATGCCGGCGGACGACCACGCGGCCTGATCGCAACCTCCGGATTGATGCTGACAGGAGCGCAATCGCCCCCGCCTTGACACGCACGGTCGCTGGTGCCTACACTTAACTTAATGGTTAAGTTTCAGGATACGCAGCTCGACCGGACCTTCTCCGCCCTGGCGGACCCGACGCGGAGGGCCTTGCTGGCGCGGCTGGAGGGCGAGGACGGGCTGTCGGTGAGCGAGCTGGCGAAGCCCTTTCCGGTCTCGCTCCCGGCCATAATGAAGCATCTCGACGTCCTCACGGATGCCGGCTTGCTGACGCGGACCAAGGCGGGGCGCACCGTGTCCTGCCATCTGAATGCGGAGCCGATGGAGGAGGCGATGGGCTGGCTGGCGCGCTATCAGCGGTTCTGGACCGAGCGCCTCGATGCGCTGGAAGCGCTGCTCGAAGCGCGGCGCAAGGGCGACGGTTGAGGGCGGGAGAGAGGCACATGCATCAGCCGGTGACACCCAGCCTGACGATGAAGCGCCGCCTCAATGCGTCGCCGGCCGAGGTTTACGAAGCCTGGACCAATCCGGACCTGCTCGTGCGCTGGTTTGGCCCGGAGAATGTCGTGGCGCAGGAAGCGGAGATCGACCCGCGCGTCGACGGTGCCTATCGCGTCGTGATGATCGAGGATACCGGCGAGCGCCACGAGGTTCTCGGCCGCTATCTTGAGGTCGTCGAGAACGAGCGCCTCGTCTTTAGCTGGTCCTGGATCACGACGCCCGAGCGCGTCTCGCGCGTCACCGTGACGCTGAAGCCCGATGGCGACGGCACGATCCTGACGCTTCTGCATGAGAAGCTCGCCGACGATGCCGCCGTCCGTGGCCATACCCATGGCTGGACGGGGACCATGGTCAAGCTCGAGGCCCATTTCGCCTGAGCGGCGGCGCCCCGCGGCATGATCCGCGCCGCGCCGAAGAAGCCGCCGGCCCCGCGCCGGCGGAAATTGGAGGAGAGGAGACGATGGAACACAGGATCGTATCCCGTGAGGACTGGCTTGCCGCGCGCAAGGTCCACCTCGCCAACGAGAAGGAGCTGACCCGCCGACGCGACGCGCTCTCGGCCGAGCGGCGCGCATTGCCCTGGGTCAGGGTCGAGAAAACCTACACGTTCGAAGGCTGGGACGGCGCGCTGTCGCTAGGCGATCTCTTCGCCGGGAACAGCCAGCTCATCATCTACCACTTCATGTTCGGGCCGGGTGCCCGGGAGGGTTGCCCAAGCTGCTCCTTCCTGGCTGACCACTTCGACGGCGCCAGCCGGCACCTGAAGCACCATGATGTCAGCCTGGTCGTGGTCTCGCGGGCACCCTATGCCGAGTTCCAGAATTTCCGGCACCGCATGGGCTGGGATTTCCCCTGGGTCTCCTCGGCGAACAGCGACTTCAACTACGACTTCCATGTCTCACCGAGCCCGGAGGAGAAAGCGGCCGGCCGCTACGAGTATAATTACGCGATGCATGACGGGCAGGGCGGCGAGATGCCGGGCTTCAGCGTCTTCTATCGCAATGATGCCGGCGAGGTCTTCCACACCTACTCGACCTATGCCCGCGGCGGCGACCTCCTGATCGGCGCCCATAACTTCCTCGACATGACCCCGAAGGGGCGCAACGAGGTCGGGATCATGGACTGGGTCCGTCATCATGACCGCTACCCTGCCAAGCCACTGGGCGCGGCGAGCTTCCAGCCGGAGCTCGCGGTGAGTTCCTGCTCCGATTGAACGCGATTGAGCGGACCCATTCCGGGTCTTTAGGGTTGATACCAACATTTATCGTGCGGCGCCGAGGGCTGCCGCGAACAGGGAGACATGCAATGGCCTATGTCGATGGTTTCGTCCTGGCGGTTCCCGCCGCGAACAAGGAAGCCTACCGCAAGCAGGCTGCCGATGCGGCGCCGCTGTTCCAGGAATTCGGCGTCCGGCGCCATGTCGAGGCCTGGGGTGACGATGTCCCGGATGGCAAGGTCACGGATTTCAAGGGGGCGGTGAAGGCGACGCCGGACGAGGTCGTGGTCTTCTCCTGGTTCGAATACCCCGACCGGGCGACGCGCGACGCTGCCAACGAGAAGATCATGAGCGATCCGCGCATGAAGGCGATGGGCGAGGCCATGCCCTTCGACGGCAAGCGCATGATCTATGGCGGCTTCGCTCCGATCCTCGACGAAGGCGAGGGTGGCGCGATGGGCTATCTCGACGGCGTCCTCGTCGCGGTGCCCGACGAGCGCAAGACCGACTACCGCGACTTCTCGGCCAACCACGCGGCCTTGTTCAAGGAATACGGCGCCCGCCGTGTCGTCGACGCCTGGGGTGACGACGTGCCGGACGGCAAGGTCACGGATTTCAAGGGCGCGGTGAAGGCCGAAGCCGGCGAGACGGTGGTCTTCAGTTGGGTCGAGTGGCCATCCAAGGAGACGCGCGCCGCCGCCTGGGACAAGATGATGGCGGACCCGCGCATGGGCACGCTCAAGATGCCCTTCGACGGCAAGCGCGTCGTCTATGGCGGCTTCGCGCCGATCTTCGACTCCGGGCGCGGCTGAGGTCGCCGGGCCGCACAGGATTCGGGAAGTTGCCGGCGGGGACACCTTGCCCCCGCCGGCCAAATGGCCGAGAGATCGGGTGGCTTCACCGGATCTCTCGTCATGTTTGCTGGCATCCCCATCGGCGACCTCGCCTTCCTCGCCGTCTCGCTTGTGCTGGCCGGCGCGGTCACCGGCCTGTTGGCCGGCGTCTTCGGCGTCGGTGGCGGCGCAGTCATCGTGCCCGTGCTCTACGAGATCTTCCGCGTCATCGGCGTGGCGGAGGAGGTGCGCATGCCGCTCAGCGTCGGCACCTCGCTTGCGATCATCATCCCGACCTCGATCCGCTCCTTCAATGCTCACCGCGCCAAGGGGCTGGTCGACCTCTCCATCCTCAAGGTCTGGGCGGTGCCGGTCATCGTCGGTGTGCTCGCGGGGAGCTGGATCGCCCGCTTCGCGCCGGCCGATCTCTTCAAGATCGTCTTCGTCGCGGTCGCCACGATCTCGGCTTTGCGCCTGCTCTTCGCCGCCGATCGCTGGAAATTCGGCGAGGACATGCCGGGCAAGCCGTTGATGGTCGCCTATGGCGGCCTGATCGGCGTGCTCTCGGCGCTGATGGGTATCGGCGGCGGCCAGCTCTCCAGCCTGTTCATGACCTTCTACGGCCGGCCGATCCACCAGGCGGTCGCGACCTCCTCGGGGCTCGGCGTGCTGATCTCGATCCCTGGCGCGCTCGGCTTCATCTATGCCGGCTGGCCGCAGATGGCCCTTGGGACGCTGCCGCCGCTCTCGCTCGGCTATGTCTCGCTGATCGGCATGATCCTGTTCATTCCGACCTCGATCTGGACCGCTCCGATCGGTGCGCGGCTGGCACACAGGCTCTCCAAGCGCCGTCTCGAGATCGCCTTCGGGCTGTTCCTGCTCGTGGTCGCGAGCCGCTTCGTCTGGTCGCTCATCAACTGAGGCGAACGGCCATGAGCGAGACGACGATCCGGCTGCTGCAGCCCGAGCACCATGAGGCGCTGGCCGCATTGATGGTCGAGATGCAGGGGCATTACAGCGTGCCGTGCCCGCCGGTGGCGGAGATCCTCGCCGGGCTGGCGGCTTTGCCGGCCGGCGTCGACATCCTGATCGCGGTGAAGGGCGAGGCAGTGCTCGGTTTCGCCTCGGCCTGCAACCTCTATCCGGGGCCGGGCCTGAAGAGCGGCTTCTTCCTCAAGGAGATTTACGTCGCCGACGCGGCGCGCGGCGCCAGGCTCGGCCGGAGACTGATGACGGCGCTGGCCGAACTCGCGCTGGAGCGTGGCCATCGCCGCATCGACTGGACGGCGGATGCCGACGACGCAGCGCTGCTGCGCTTCTATGACGGCCTCGGCGCGGCCGCCTATCCGAAGAAGGTGTTCTATCGCCTGACCGGCGAAGCGCTGGCCGGTCTGGCCGGTGCGGCCGAGGACTGACCTTCAGGCCCTGCGATCGGCCAATCGCTTCGGCAGCAGCGCCATGATCGCCAGTCGCTCGGCTTCGCTCAAGCGGCCCCATTGTGCGATCTCTGCGAGCGTCCGTCCGCAGCCCTCGCAGAGCTTGCTCGCGGGATCGATGACGCAGACCTTGATGCAGGGCGTCGAGGCGCCGGTCATCGTCCCGGCCATCCGATCGCGAGCGCCAGGCCGAGATAGATCGCGATCTCGGCGAATTGCTGGGCAGCCCCGAGAATATCTCCCGTCTGCCCGCCGATGAGCCGTCGCGCCATCCGCGACAGCACCGCCGCCGCGCCATGCGCCAGCGCGAAGCCGATCAGCAGGCCCGTGATCGGCAGTTCCGCCGCGAGCCCGATTCCCGTCGCGAGGAAGAGACTCAAGCCCAGCGCGATCCGCGCTGTCAGCACCGTCGGCTGGCCGACGGCTGCCGCCGCGCCGGTGCTGCGCGCCGCCGGCTGGGTCGCCAGCATGAACAGACCCTCGGCGCGGGACCATGGCGCGGCGACGAGCACAGTCGCCGCCGCGGCCCAGGCGCCGGAGCGGTCGAGGATCATCGCGATCAGGCTCGCCCGCAGCATGAGCGACAGCCCCAGCGCCAGCGCGCCATAGGAGCCGATGCGGCTGTCCTTCATGATCTCCAGCCGGCGCTCGACCGTATGCCCGCCGAATAGCCCGTCGGCGGTGTCGGCCAGCCCGTCCTCATGAAACGCGCCGGTGGTCAGCGCCATCGCCGTCAGCGCCAGCGCCGCTACGACGAAGCCGCTCAAGCCGGCCAGCCCCGCGCCCAGCGCGATCAGCGCGGCCGGCGCGGCGATGATCAGCGCGGCGAAGGGGAGGGCGCGCGGCACCTCGCGGAAATCCGGTATGCCGTGCCCGTCGTTCTCGCCCGGCAGCAGCGGCACTGGCAGGCGCGACCAGAAGCGCAGGCAGATCGCGGTCGCGATTCCCCAGCCCGGCCAGTCCGGCGGGGGCGTCTCGCTCGTGGTTTCGGCTTCAGCCATGCCTGCCGCGTCGTCCCGCTCGATTGTCTTCACGCTCCCGACCCTATAGCAGCAGCGTCAATCCTGCCGCCATGCCGATGCGCTGATGCGGCGTTCTCGCGTGATGGATTTGACCATGGCCGCCTCCGGATTGCCCTTCGACGATATCCGCGACCTCATCGCCGCGATGCCCAGCCCCGACATGGCGGCGGCGAATGCGGTGCGCGCCCGCGATGCCAACCTCACCAAGCCGGCCGGCAGCCTCGGCCGCCTGGAGGAGATCGCCGAATGGCTCGCCGCCTGGCAGGGCAAGGCACCGCCTGAGGTGCGCCGCCCGCTGGTCTGCGTCTTCGCCGGCAATCATGGCGTGGTGGCGCAAGGCGTCTCGGCCTATCCGCAGGCGGTGACGCGCCAGATGCTGGAGAATTTCGCCGCCGGCGGTGCGGCGATCAACCAGATCTGCGCGGCCTACGATCTCGGCTTCAAGGTCTTCGATCTCGCGCTCGACCTGCCGACGGGCGATTTCACGCAAACCGACGCGCTCGACGAGCGCGCCTGCGTCGCCACCATGGCCTTCGGCATGGAGGCGCTCGTCGGAGGCACCGACCTGCTCTGCCTCGGCGAGATGGGCATCGGCAACACCACCTCGGCGGCGGCGATCTACGCGGCTCTCTATGGCGGCGACGCCGCGCATTGGTGCGGCCGCGGCACCGGCATCGACGACGAAGGCTTCAAGCGCAAGGTCGCGGCAGTGGAGGCGGGTCTTGCCCTGCACCGCGCCCATCTCAAGGACCCGCTCGAAGTGCTGCGCCGCCTCGGCGGACGCGAGGTCGCGGCGATCTGCGGCGCGATCATCGCCGCCCGCTCGCAGCGCATCCCGGTGATCCTCGACGGCTATGTCGTGACGGCCGCTGCCGCGATCCTGCACGCGATCGAACCCTCGACCATCGACCACTGCATCGCCGGCCATCTCTCGGCCGAGGGCGCCCATGCCGATGTGCTTGCCCGTCTCGGCAAGGTGCCGCTGCTGGCGCTGGATATGCGCCTCGGCGAGGGTTCGGGCGCAGCGCTCGCCGCCGGCCTCGTCAAGGCGGCGGCCTCGGTCCACTCGGGCATGGCGACCTTCGAGCAGGCGCAGGTGGCGCGGAAGGGGTAGGCGGCACCATTGTCATTCCGGGGCACGCCGCAGGCGTGAGCCCGGAACCCACGACTGGGTTCACGTTCGCGATCATGCGGTTGCCAAGGGTTCACCCAGTCGTGGGTTCCGGGTTCTTCGCTACGCGAAGCCCCGGAATGACAACGGTAGAGCTCGAAGCCGCCAGGAGCAGGCGTCCACCCCCTCGCTACCCCGCGTAATCCGTCTTCAGTCCCGCCCGCTCGGCATGGCGTTCCTGCGCCAGCTCGATCAGGCGGGTGATGAGCGCGGGGTAGGGCAGGCCTGAGGCCTCCATCATCTTCGGGTACATGCTGATCGCGGTGAAGCCCGGCAGCGTGTTGATCTCGTTGAAGTAGAAGGCGCCGCTCCGGCGATCGAGGAAGAAGTCGACCCGCGCCAGCCCGTTGCATTCCAGCGCGAGAAAGGCGTCGATCGCGAGCTGCCGCACGCGCGCCATCTGCTCGGCATCGAGCTTGGCCGGCAGGTCTACGCTGGCGCCGTCCTGGTCGATATATTTGGCCTCGTAGGAATAGAACTCGTGCTGCGGCCCGGCATTGAGCTCGCTGGCGACGCTCGCGACCGGCGGGTCGCCGTCGAGCACCGCGACCTCGATCTCGCGGGCGTCGATGCCCTGCTCGATCAGCACCTTGGTATCGTACTGGAAGGCGTCGTCGAGCGCGGCACTGAGCGCCTCCCAGCTCTTCACCTTATGGACGCCGACGCTGGAGCCCATGTTGCAGGGCTTGACGAAGACGGGGAGCGTGAGCCGCTCCTGCGCCGCCTTGGCCGATCCTTCCGGATCGTGCCGCCAGTCGCGCCGCGACAGGGCGAGATAGGGTGCGACCGGCAGCCCGGCGAGCGCCGCCAGCCGCTTGGCAATGTCCTTGTGCATGCCGACGGCCGAGGCCAGCACGCCCGAGCCGACATAGGCGGCGCCGGCCAGCTCCAGCAGGCCTTGCATCGCCCCGTCCTCGCAGAGCGGGCCGTGGATCACCGGGAACACGACATCGACCGGCGCGATCGCCGGCGCCGCGCTATCGGAGGGAAGAATCGCGGTGCGCTCGCCCTGCGGCTCCAGCCGGATCATCGGCGAGTCCGCCGGGATCGGCAGGCTCTCGGTATTGGCCCCCTCGATCCGGCGCAGGTCGTGGCATTGCCAGCGGCCCTGCTTGTCGATGCTGACCGGCACGGGCTCGAAGCGCTCGCGGTCGATATAGCGCAGGACGGACGCCGCCGATTTCAGCGACACCTCATGCTCGCCCGACTTGCCCCCATAGAGCACGGCGACGCGCGTTTTCCGGTTCATGATCCGAGGGTCCGAGAGGCTGGAGGAGGTGTCTGGGCGAGGTGGTGAAAGGATGTCGCCGAGCGATGGGGCGAGATTCGGGCGGAAGGATCAGGCCGCCCGCGGCTTCGTCTTCGGCTCGGGCAGGGCGGCGAGCGTGTCCATGACGCGCTCGGCCGGCAGCGTGATCGTCACCTCGGTGCCGGCGCGCGGCTTGGACTTCAGGTGGAAGCCGCCGCCATGCAGGTCGATCAGGCCCTTGACGATCGGCAGGCCGAGGCCCGAGCCCTGCTCGGCGGTCTTGATCGCAAGCGAACCGCGCCCGAAGCTCTGCATCACGATCGGGATTTCGTTCTCGGGGATGCCGGGGCCGGTATCGGTGACCGAGACATATTGCCCCCCGGTCGCGGTCCAGCCGACCTTGATCGTGATCTCGCCGCCCTGGGGCGTGAATTTGATCGCGTTCGAAAGCACGTTGAGCACGGCCTGCCGGATCGCGCGCTCGTCGGCCCAGACACGCGGCAGTTGCGGCTCGGCCAGCGCCCGGATGCTCTGGCCCTTGGCCTTGGCGCGCAGCGCCAGCATGTGCTGGCAATCCTCGACGATGGTCGGCAGCGAAAGCGCTTCCTCGTTCAGCTCGTATTTGCCGGCCTCGATGCGCGACAGGTCGAGGATCTCGTTGATCAGGTTGAGCAGATGCTGGCCCGAGCCGTGGATATCGGCCGAGTATTCCTTGTAGGCAGCATTGGCATGGGCGCCGAAGATCTCGTTCTTCATCACCTCGGAAAAACCGAGGATGGCGTTGAGCGGCGTGCGCAGTTCATGGCTCATCGTCGCAAGGAAGCGCGATTTGGCGAGGTTGGCCTCTTCGGCCTTGCGCCGTGCCTCGTCCGAATTGGCGTTGGCGGTTTCCAGTTCCGCGATCAGTGCATCCTTCTCGGCCCTGAAGGCGATCGATGAGACCGAGCTCGCATAGAGGCGGTTGGCCAGGAAGATGAAGAAGAGCTGTGCCGATGCCGCCATCAGCGCCATGGTGACGCTGTCCATGTCGCGCCGGTCCCAGAAGAAGACCATGATCCCGACGATGATCGGCGCCAGCCCGGCATAGACCGCGATCGGGATCGTGGCCGACAGCATGACGGTGAGCGCGCTCACGATCAGCAGGGCGGTTGTGACGAAGACCTTGGCGCCGGACGCATCGATCGGGACGAACAGCAGCAGCAGGAGCGACCAGGCGAGGCCGTGCATGCCCTCGGCGAAGGCGAAGAGCCGGCGCCAGAACTTCAGGCGGACTTCGTCCGGAGCCTTGGCGAGGAAGCGCCGTGCGATCAGCACGATGATCATCGTCGTGAGCAGGACGGCGCCGCTCCAGACCGCGACGAGCGGCGTGGGCAGCCAGAGGCAGGAGGCCGCGGCGATGCTGAGCACGAGAACGAGCGTGCCGGCCGAGCCCGCGATCCGGTATTGCGCGAAGACGCGCAGCAATTCGTTGTCGAAGGCGCGTTCCAGCCCCGTCGAGGAGGTCAGCCGTTCGCGCGCGAATCTGACCTCGCGCGTGACCAGCTTGCGGCGTGCCACGGCCGAGGGGTCGGGTCCGCGCCCGCGCTGCACCTGTTCGGCCGTCACTTCCGCCATGATCGGGAGCGTGTATCCTCGTTCGGCCGCTGCGGCATGCAGGGGCCGGCTCGCCATCATGGCCACCAAATCGTTAAGCTCTTCCTGATGGCTCCCTTCGGATTCGGTCGCTCCCGCTATGGACCCTTCGGCTGGCGCCGCGTCGGCCGGCCGGTCGACTTCGTCGTGGCGCTCGGCCTGCTCGGTTTTCTCGCGCTCGCCGGCGCGATCCTGCAATACCGCCTCGGCCCGGCGCGCGAGCTCGTCGGCGCCGCCCAGGCGATCGACGGCGATTCGGTCAGGCTCCTCGGCGAGGAGTTGCGGCTGGAAGGGATCGACGCACCCGAATACCGCCAGAGCTGCACGGCACGCGACGGCAGGCCGGTCGCTTGCGGGCGCGAGGCGCGGCGCGCGCTGCAGGCGATGCTGGCGCGCAGCGTCACGCATTGCGAGATCGGCAAGGCCGATCGCTACGGCCGTGGTCTTGCCCGTTGCCGGCAGGGCGAGACCGACATCAACGCGACGCTGGTGCGGGAAGGCCATGCCGTCTCCTACGGCGCCTATCGTGCCGAGGAGGACGCGGCACGCGCCGCCGGCCGCGGCATCTGGGCGACGCAGTTCGAGCGTCCGGAAACCTGGCGCCGCAACAACTCGCGTTGAGGTTCTCCGCCATGCTCGCGTCATGAAGCGGCGGCAATCCGGTTGACCTTCCGGCGCGGGCCGTGATCCGGTACGGCGGCAGACGGAGAATATCTGATGAAGCTCTATGACGGCGGGCGGGCGCCGAATCCACGACGGGTCCGCATCTTCTTCGCGGAGAAGGGCATAGCCCTGCCGGAGCTCGTGCCGGTCGACATAGCCAAGAAGGAGCACAAGACCGAGGCGTTCACACGGATAAACCCGGCCCAGCGCCTGCCGGTCCTCGAGCTCGACGACGGCACGGCCCTGGCCGAGACCATCGCGATCTGCCGCTACGTCGAAGCGCTGCATCCTGAGCCGCCGCTTTTTGGCCGCGACGCCAAGGAGCAGGCGACGATCGAGATGTGGAACCGGCGCGTCGAGCTTGGCCTCTTCGCCAGCGTCGCCGCGATCTTCCGCCACAGCCATCCGTCGATGGCCGAGCTGGAGGAGCAGGTACCGGAATGGGCCGAGGCCAACCGCGACCAGATGGACGACCATCTCTGGCTGCTCGAATTGCAGCTTGCCGCCAACCCCTTCGTCTGCGGCGACGCCCTGACGGTTGCGGATATCACCGCCGGCATCGCCATCGATTTCATGAAGCCGTCGCGCGTGCCGCTGCCCGAGGATTTCGTCCATATCCGCCGCTGGCATGGCGAATTGTCCGGCCGGCCGAGCTGGAAGGTCTGATGCGGCGCTTCGTCCTGGCCCTGCTCGCCGTCCTAGCCGTTCCGACACTCGCGCCGGCTGCCGAAAGGCTGAGCGGCGAGGCGATCGAGCGCGCCTTCCGCGGCAACACGGTCTCCGGCCGCTACACCAATGGCGGCTTCTTCACCGAGTACCACGACCCCAACGGCCAGGCGCTCGGCCATAACGGCTGGCAGGCCAATACCGATGCCTGCTGGATCACCAAGCCGGACCGCATCTGCTATTATTACGGCCCACAGACCGACCGGACGGTGCATTGCTTCTCGGTCGAGATGAGTGGCGATCTCTACGTGCTGCGCAACAGCGGCAACGGCATGGTCAACGCGCTGGCCAAGGTCGAGCTCGGCAATCCCCGCAACCACAGCGATAACGGCACGCCCTGGTATTGCGACGGGCTGATCTCGCGGGCACCCGAGCTCCCGATGAGCCGGAGGCTGGCGCGGCGCTGATGTCCCGATTGGCAAGCATGGCCGTGCTCATGTTGAGCCTGCTCGCGGCGGTGCAGGCTTCGGCTGTCGAGCGGTTGAACGGCGATCAGATCAAGCAGCTCTTCGAGGGCAACACCGTCTCGGGCCGCTATTCCGGCAGCAACCTGCCGTTCAGCGAATATCATCACCCCGATGGCCGGGCGAGCGGGCACAATCGCGATGTGACGAACACCGATGCCTGCTGGACCACGACGGCGGACGCCGTCTGCTACTATTACGGCCCGCAGGACAAGCGCCGCACCTATTGCTTCACAATCGAGACCAGCGGCGACCTGATCGTCATCCGCAGCCGTCCGAGCGGCCGGATCAACGGCCTCGCCCGCATCGAGAAGGGCGATCCTTATGATTACGCCGCCAAGAAATCTGATTGGGTCTGCGACGGCCTGATCTCGCAGGCGCCGGGGCGGTCGCGGCTGGCGCGCCGATGAGCGCTGAAGAGACGCTTGCCGGGGTGCTGGCCGAGTTGCGCGCCTGCCGCATCTGCCTCGACGCGCCGCTCTACCTGCCGCCCTTGCCGCATCAGCCCCGCCCGGTGATCCAGGCGTCGGAGACGGCGCGGGTCTGCATCGCCGGCCAGGCGCCGGGAACGCGCGTCCATGCCAGCGGCCGACCCTTCACCGATCCCTCGGGTGTGCGACTGCGCAACTGGCTCGGGATGGACGAGACGGTTTTCTACGATGCGGCGAAGGTCGCCGTGGTGCCGATGGGGTTCTGTTTTCCCGGCCTGGACGCCAAGGGTGGCGACAAGCCGCCCCGGCGGGAATGCGCGCCGACCTGGCGAGCCAGGGTTTTCGCGGTATTGCCCCGGATCGAGCTGGTGCTGGCGATCGGGCGCTATGCCCAGGACTGGCATCTCGGCCCGAAGGAGGCGGCCAATCTCTCCGTCACTGTCGCGAACTGGCGTGAGATCCTCGCTCGGCCGGTGTTTCCACGCGTCCTGCCCTTGCCGCACCCGTCCTGGCGCAACAATGCCTGGCTCAAACGCAATCCGTGGTTCGAGGAAGATCTCGTGCCGGTCTTGCGGGAAGAAGTGGCGCGCCTGCTGCGGTAAGTGGCGTGGATGCTTGATCGCAGCGCTTTCAAACCACCCCCTTGTCATTCCGGGGCGCGCCGAAGGCGTGAACCCGGAACCCACGACTGGGTGAAGCGTCCTATGCCTCGTTGCAAATGGCTCGCCCAGTCGTGGGTTCCGGGCTCTTCGCTGCGCGAAGCCCCGGAATGACAAGGGTGGCGCTGATGATGGTCAATACCGGAACGGGCCGGAATCGAGCCCGCGATTGACCTGTCCGCGCACGCTGACCACCGAGCGGACCGGGCCGAGCGCGGTCTGGCCGCGGCTTTCGAGATAGACCATCCCGTCGGCCCGGCTGCCATAGCCGTTGCGGGAGCTCCGGCCGAACTCGGCGCGGACGGCACCGCCCGCCCGCACGCAGAACGCCGAGCCTTCCACACGGATGAAGCCCGCGCCGTATTCGGGGCAAGGGCGGGCGGCTGTGCCGGGCTTGGCGGCCGGTTTCGCGGAGGCCTCGTAAGGCGCGGATTTCCGCGGCAGCGGCTCGCCGATCGACTGTGCCGAAGCAGCCGTCGCGAAGCCGGTCAGGAGCAGGGCGAGAGCGGTGCGGAGCATTGGCTGAGATCCGTGGCGACGATTTCCGTTACTGAGCCAGCAAGGCGCAGTTATGGCAAGACCGAACGACAGGATCGTCAGACAGAAAAACCCCGGCGTGCGCCGGGGTGAGTATCCCTCGCGCTACGGGCTCTGTTGAATCAGAGCTGGTTCGAAACGCGCGAGCGGATCAGGAGATTGTCGGCCTGCTCCATGGTCGGCGCAAGCTCTATCCACATGGCGATCATGCGGATTTGTCATGATTCAGCGGGGAGTTTCGCCTCAACGCGATCGATGACTTTCCCCGCCTCTGCCGTAGACGAAAAAAGGCCCGGCTTGCGCCGGGCCTTGCATCGTCGAGGGTCGTCGCGCCGGAGCGCTCAGCGAGCGCGGGTGCGGACCTGGAAGACGTCGAAGCTGAGCTCGGCGACCTGCCACCAGAGATACTGGTCGGAGCGGAAGGCGGCCATGGCCTCGATCGCCTTCTTGAAGTCGGGGTTCTTGGCCGAGATCTCGGCATAGAGCTCGTTGGAGGCCTTGAGGCAGGCTTCCATCACGTCCTGCGGGAACGGGCGAAGCTGCGTGCCGGCCGCGACGAGGCGCTTCAGCGCCGGTGGGTTCACCACGTCGTAGCGCGCGGCCATCTGCGTGTTGGCATAGGTGCAGGCGGCGGTCAGCGCGGCCTGGTAGGCCTTCGGCAGGGCGTTCCACTTCTCCAGGTTGACGAAGGCGTGGACGGTCGGCCCGCCCTCCCAGAAGCCCGGGTAGTAGTAGTACGGCGCGACCTTCGAGAAGCCGAGCTTCTCGTCGTCATAGGGGCCGACCCACTCGGCGCCGTCGATCGTGCCCTTCTCGAGCGCCGGATAGATGTCGCCGCCGCCGAGCTGCTGCGGCACGAGGCCGAGCTTCTGCAGCACCGAGCCGGCGATGCCGCCGATGCGCATCTTCAGGCCCTGGATGTCGGCGACCGATTTGATCTCCTTGCGGAACCAGCCGCCCATCTGCGCGCCGGTATTGCCGCAGGGAATGCCGTGGATGTTGAACTTCTTGTAGAATTCGTTGAACAGCTCGTTGCCGCCGTTCTGGAACAGCCAGGCGTTCTGCTGGCGGGCATTGAGGCCGAACGGCACCGAGGCGGCGACCGCGAAGGTCGGGTCCTTGCCGACATAGTAATACGAGACGGTATGGGCCATCTCGACGGTGTTGTTGGTCACCGCGTCGGCCGCCTGCAGCGCCGGGACGATTTCACCGGCCGCGAAGACCTGGATCTGGAACTTCCCGTCTGTCAGCTCGGAGACCATCTTCGCCATGATCTCGGCGCCGGCATAGATCGTGTCGAGGGACTTCGGGAAGCTCGACGCCAGGCGCCATTTGATTTCCGGGCTCGACTGGGCGACGGCCGGCATGGCGACCGCGGTAGCAGCGGCGCCGGCCGCGGCGGTCTGGATAAACTGACGACGCTTCATCTAGAGACTCTCCTCGGATGTCTGGCGGGTGCGGGCGTTTCGAAACAGCTTCTGCCGCCCGGCGTTCGGAATCGGGTTGTAGCGAATGGATTTTCGAAGTGCGAGGGATTTCATCGCCAATTCTTGCGACTTTCGGCTAGTTTCCGCCCTCATCTTGGCGCGCTTCTCCGGGGGTGGTTAAAGCGGGCATGATCGAGACCGAAAACCTGCGCCTGCGCCGTCCCGAAATCGACGATCTGGACGCGATCCACGCGATGCGCAGCGACCCCGATATCCTCCGTTTCCTCGGCGGCCGGGCGCTGAACCGCGAGGAAGCCTGGCATCGGCTGGCCCGCCTCGTCGGCCAGTGGACCCTGCGCGGCTACGGCATGTTCGCAGTCGTCGAGAAGAGCAGCGGCGCCCTGGTCGGCGAGGTCGGACTGTTCGACGGCTGCCGGGGCCTGTCCCCCGATTTCGATAATGCGCCCGAAGCCGGCTGGATCCTGGCGCGCGCCGCGCACGGCAAAGGCTATGCGGGCGAGGCGGCGGCTGCGGCCCATCGCTGGTTCGCCGCGACCCATGGCGAAAAGCGCAGCGTCTGCATCATCGCGCCGGATAACCTTGCCTCCTTCCGCGTCGCGTACAAGCTCGGCTACAAGAGCTTCGGACAGGTCGATTACCAGAACGGGCCGGTGGTGATGCTGGAGCGCATCCCCGGCGGAAGGGCGTAAGGCGGGGAGGCCGGCATGGATCAGGACAGGCTCGCGAAGCTGCGGCAGCGTTATGCCGGCACTGGCGGCGGCGATATCAACGATCCGCATTTCGCCAAGGTGGCCGCGGCCCAGTTCACGGGCGACAAGCGCAAATGGCCCTTCGCCGATGTCGCGACCTTCGTCGGTGCGCCCTATCGTCCCGATGCCCTGGCCGCGCCCGGTCTCGGCGGGCTCGATGTCGCGATCATCGGCGTGCCCATGGATCTCGGCGTCACCAACCGTGCCGGCGCCCGCCTCGGGCCACGCGCCGTCCGCGCCATCGAGCGCATGGGTCCGATGGACCATGCGCTGGGCACCGCGCCCTTCACCATGCTGAAGGCGGCCGATATCGGCGACGTGCCCTTCCGCTCGCGCTATTCGCTGGAAAGCTGCCACGAGGATATCGAGGCGACCTTCCGGACGATCGTCGAGGCCGGCGTCTCGCCGCTCGCGGTCGGCGGCGACCATTCGATCACCTATTCGATCCTGAAGGCGGTCGGCGCGAAGCGCCCGGTCGGCATGGTGCATATCGACGCCCATTGCGACACCTCCGGCCCCTTCGAGGGCTCGAAATTCCACCATGGCGGGCCGTTCAGGCAGGCCGTGCTCGACGGCGTGCTCGATCCCGAGCGCGTGATCCAGATCGGCATCCGCGGCGGCGCCGAATATCTCTGGGAGTTCTCCTACGAGTCCGGCATGACCGTGATCCACGCCAACGAGGTCGATGATCTCGGCCTGGACGCCGTGATCGCCAAGGCGCTCGCCGTGATCGGCGACGGGCCGACCTATGTCTCCTTCGATGTCGATTCGCTCGATCCGGGCTTCGCGCCGGGCACCGGCACGCCGGAAGTGGGCGGCTTGAGCCCGCGCGAGGCGCTGGCGATCTTGCGGGCGCTGAAGGGACGCGACATCGTCGCCGCAGATGTCGTAGAAGTCGCCCCGCAATATGACGCGACCAGCAATACGGCGCAGTGTGCGGCGCAGGTGCTTTTCACCGAGCTCTGCCTGTTGGCTGAAGCGCGCGCCGCGGGAAAAGGAAGACCATGATTCGGATTCGATCGATCGCGCGGGTCGCCGCGCTGGGCGGGCTTTGCCTGCTGGCCCCGGCCGCCCGCGCCGAGGTGCCCGCCAACGGCAAGGCCTACATGGATGCCGCCTACGCCTCCGTCGAATCGCTGTTCAAGCTGTATGACGGCAAGCCCAGCCTGCCGCGGCTGTCGGACCCGGTCGATGGCAAGGTTCTTGTAGATGTCTGGAACGCTCAGGCCATCCTCGGCAAGCCGCCCTATGGCGCCGACGACCTGCAGACGCTGCTCGATTTCGTGAAGAAGCAAACCAGCATCCTGCAGGCCTATGCGTTGTTCTCGCCGCAGCCGGGCCGGAAGGCCCCGGATCAGGCGGCGAATGCCGTCGAATTCCAGGACGAGTTGACCCGGACGCGCGTCTTCCTGCTCCAGGCCGCGGGCGGCGTCCTGTCGGCGATCAACGATTTCGCCGTCAAGCTGAGGGAGCAGGACAAGACCGAGGAGCGCGCGCGCGGCCTGCGGGAGATGCGGCTCGGCCTTCAGGAGATCGTCGTCGGCTCGGCGCTGGCGCTGCGCAGCCCCGAGTTGCGGGATGCGAATCGCCTGTTGATCGCGCAGGCCTTCGCCGCGAATGCCGCCGGCATCGCCAGCGCGCTCGCTCCGCCGGACCGCAGCGCGCTTGTGTCGGCGCTCCAGGCGGTCCGTCCGACCCTGAAGCCGGAAGCACAGAAGGCGATCTCGGATTTCGCCACGGCCGTGACGGCCGCTCCCTGCGAGACCTTCTGCCTCGTCAACTGAGCGAGGCACCGCCCGCTTTTCAGGGGCGCGTCGCCAGCCAGATCACATGGCGCGCGCCGCCGCCGGTGCGGCGGGCGCGGGCCGTGACCTCTTCGGTGGCGAAGCCGGCCTGGCGCAAGCGCCGCGTGAAGCCATGGTCCGGTCCCGAGGACCAGACCGCCAGGATGCCGCCGGGCCGCAGCGCGGCCTTGGCGGCATGCAGCCCCGCTGCTCCGTAGAGCTGGTCGTTGCCGGCCACGGTCAATCCTTCCGGGCCATTGTCGACATCGAGCAGGATGGCGTCGTGGCGCCCCTTGCCGTTGACGATCGCGGCGGCGACGTCGGTGACGTTCACCCGCACGCGGGCATCGTCGAGGCAGCCGGCGAAGACCGCGGACATCGGCCCGCGCGCCCAGGCGACGACGGCGGGAATCAGCTCCGCCACCTCCACCTGCGCATCATCAGGCAGATGGCTGAGCGCGGCCCTGAGCGTGAAGCCCATGCCCAGCCCGCCGATCAGGATACTGGGCTGCCTGCGCTGCCCCAGCCGGTCGCAAACCAGTGTCGCCAGCGCCTCTTCCGAGCCGCTGAGGCGGCTGTTCATCAGCTCGTTGCTGCCGAGCATGATCGAGAATTCGGTGCCGCGCTGCTTCAGTCTGAGGTCGCCGCTGCCATCCGGCAAGACTGCGGTATCGAGGGTGGTCCAGGGTATCACGTCGCTCTCGCCTGTCTGGGAAGCCGCCTTATAGCGCATTCGGCCCGCCCGCCCGGTAGCCAAAACGATATGCGCTGATTGCATGAAATATCGTCATGGCCGCCGTTGATCGTTTGACGGTGCATGGCTATTTCATGTTGCGTTGCAGCATCGTCGCTGCTTTCCGTGAAAGTCCGCTATGACGCTCGCCGCGAATGATCGCAGCCTGGACGTATCCGCGTCCGCCCCGGCGCCCGCCTCGGCTGGGCTCGTGCTGTTCGCGCTCGCCATGGGCGGCTTCGCCATCGGCACCACCGAATTCGCGACGATGAGCCTGCTGCCCTATTTCTCGGCCGGCCTCGGTATCGACGAGCCGACCGCGGGCCATGTCATCAGCATCTATGCGCTCGGCGTCGTCATCGGCGCGCCGCTGATCGCCGTGCTGGCGGCCCGGATTCCGCGGCGCACGCTGCTGATCGGCCTGATGGGCCTCTTCGCGCTCGGCAATGCCCTGAGCGCGCTCGCTCCGACCTATCACTGGATGCTGGCTTTCCGCTTCCTGAGCGGTCTGCCGCACGGCGCCTATTTCGGCGTGGCGGCGCTGGTCGCGGCTTCGCTCGCCCAGCCGAATCGCCGGGCGCAGTCGGTGGCGCGCGTCATGCTCGGCTTGACGGTCGCGACCATCCTCGGCGTGCCCGCCGCGAGCTGGATGGGGCAGGTGCTGGGCTGGCGCACGGGCTTCGCCATCGTCGCCGGCCTCGCGCTGCTGACGGTCGCCCTTATCGCGCTGTTCGCGCCGCGCGACACCGTCCAGCCCGGCGCGAGCCCATTGCGGGAGCTCGGCGCCCTGAAGCGCCGGCAGGTCTGGCTGACGCTGGCGACCGGGGCGATCGGCTTCGGCGGCCTTTTCGCGGTCTACACCTATGTAGCCTCGACGCTGATGGCGGTGACCGCGGTTTCGCCTGCACTCGTGCCGGTCGTGCTCGCGATCTTCGGCCTGGGCCTGACCGCCGGCACGCTCGTCGCCGGCTGGGCCGCCGATCGCGCGCTCGTTCCCGCGACGGCCGGCATGCTGCTCTGGAGCGCCTTCTGGCTCGCGGCCTTTCCATTCGCGGCCGGCAATATCTGGGCGGTCTCGCTGGTGATCTTCATGATCGGCAGCGGCGGCGGGCTTGGCGCCATGCTGCAGACCCGCCTGATGGACGTCGCCGAGGACGCCCAGACCTTGGCCGCCGCGCTCAACCACAGCGCCTTCAACACCGCCAATGCGCTCGGCCCCTGGCTCGGCGGCATGGCGATCGCGGCCGGCTACGGCTGGACCTCGACCGGCTGGGTCGGCGCGGCGTTGGCTCTGGGTGGTCTCGCGATCTGGATCGTCGCTGTGCTCGACGCCCGGCGCTGAGCCGGAGGCGGCCGTTCCGCCACGGAACGAGCCTGTGCTTCTTTGGTCGTGTTGTGGCGCCAACCGCCGTTTTGGGCGTGCAAGCTGCGAAAAGCTGCGCCGCTCCCTCTTGCGAGCGGAACGAAACTGCGCCCAATCTGTCGCCACAGAACCGGACCGGGACAACAGCAAGACCGGCCGGCTGAATCTGCGGAGGTCCCATGAAGAGTTTCGTTCGTTTCATCGCGGCGGCGGCGTTGACGGTCGTCGGCGCGACGGGGGCGCTGGCCCAGGCCAAGGAGTGGAAGGAGATCCGGATCGGCACGGAAGGCGCCTATCCGCCCTACAACAACCTGAACGCCAAGAAGGAGCTCGAGGGCTTCGAGATCGATTACGGCAACCTGCTCTGCGAGAAGATGAAGGTGAAGTGTACCTGGGTCGTGCAGGACTGGGACGGCATCATCCCGGCGCTGCAGGCCAACAAATACGACGTCATCTTCGCCGGTATGAATGCGACTGACGAGCGCAAGAAGCAGGTCGATTTCACCTCGGTCTACAGCAAGACCCCGATCTGGGTGATCGGCCCGAAGAGCACCAAGTCCGACGACATCTCGCCGGCCGCGCTCAAGGGCAAGTCGATCGGCGCGCAGGGCTCGACGATCCACGCCAACTATGTCGAGAAGTTCTACAAGGACTCGACCGCGCGCCTCTACCCGACCCAGGAAGAGGCCAATCTCGATCTGCTCAACGGCCGTCTCGATTACATCGTCGCCGATGCGCTTGCCCTCGCCGATTTCCTCAAGGGGAAGGGCAAGGATTGCTGCAGGAAGATTGCCGAAGTGACGCGCGATAATGCCATCCACGGCCCCGGTGTCGCCGGTGCGGTCCGCAAGGCGGATACGGCGCTGAAGGACATGATCAGCAAGGCCATCGCCGAGACCATGGCCGACGGCTCGCACAAGAAGCTCGAGGACAAGTGGTTCAAGTACGACTGATCTGACATCTGACGACGATCAACCGCCGGCCGCCTCGGGCCGGCGGGCTTTAGTTCCTCGCGCGCGGCCCTTTCATGTTCGAAAAATTCGCTCTGCTTGGCTTCGGAGCCGGCGGCTGGGGCTGGGCCCTGCTGCAAGGCGCGGCCAACACCATCTCGGTCGCGCTCGCGACCCTGCCGTTCGGCCTTGCGCTCGGCCTCATCATCGCGCTGTGGAAGCGTTCCGACTACGTGGTCCTGCGGGCGCTGGCGACGATCTATACAACCGTCTTCCGGGGCGTGCCGGAGCTTCTGACCCTCTACATTATCTATTTCGGCATCCAGGTGCTGGTGCAGAAGGTCTGGACCGGTTTCTCGATCCCGCCCTTCGGTGCGGGCATGGTCGCGCTCGGCATGGTGCTCGCCGCCTTCTCCAGCGAAGTCTGGGTCGGTGCGCTGAACTCGATCCAGAAGGGCCAGCGTGAGGCGGCTGCGGCGCTCGGCCTCTCGAAGGCACAGGCCTTCCGGCTCGTCGTCTTCCCGCAACTGATCCGCGTGGCGCTGCCCGGTCTCGGCAATAACTGGATGGTGCTGCTGAAGGAGACCTCGCTGATCTCGGTGATCACGCTGCAGGACATCATGTTCATCGCGACACGGGCCAATGTCGTGACCAAGGAGCCGTTCCTGTTCTTCGGCACGGCGATGCTGCTCTACTTCTTCTTTTCGCTGGTTTCGGCCTGGGGCATCGACAAGCTCGAGCAGCGCACCAATCGCGGCCAGGCCGCCTTCGGCGGAGCGACGCGATGAACTGGTGCGAATATCCCGGGTATTTCGTCGGCAGCGAGGTCCTGCAGAACTACGGCTGCCGTATGGCGAGCGGCCTCTGGGTCACCTTCGAGCTCGTGGTGATCTCGGTCGCCATCGGCTTCTTTCTTGCCCTTGGCCTTGCCATCACTCGGCTTTACGGCCCGCGCTGGGCGCGGATGGCGGTCAGCGGCTACACCACCTTCCTGCGCGGCACGCCGCTGCTCTGCCAGCTCTTCCTCGTCTATTACGGCCTCGGCCAGTTCCGCGAGTTCTGGCAGGGCATCGGCCTGTGGTGGTTCTTCCGCGAACCGTTCTTCTGCGCGCTCTTCACCTTCACCATCAACACGGCCGCCTATCAGGCCGAAATCCTGCGCGGCGCCATCCAGGCGATCCCGCGCGGGCAGTTCGAGGGCGCGCTCTCGCTCGGCCTGCATCGCTGGTCGACGCTGCGCCTCGTCGTGCTGCCGCAGGCGATGATCCTGGCGCTGCGCCCGCTCGGCAACGAATTGATCGTGATGATCAAGTCGAGCGCGATCGTCTCGCTGGTGACGCTGTTCGACCTGATGGGCGCGACGCGGCTCGCCTTCGCCCGTTCCTTCGATCTCACGATCTATCTCTATGCAGCGCTGATCTATCTGGTGCTGGTCGAGATCATCCGCCGCGTCTGGGACAGGCTGGAGATCAGGCTGAGCCGGCACATGGCGCTGCGCTGATCTGGCCTCAGCCGGGCATGGTGAGAATCACCGCCCCGCGCGGGGTCGCGACGACGGTGTGCTCGTACTGGACGGTGGGGGCGCAAGGATCGCTGTAGAGTGTCCAGCGATCATCCTCGGCATTCTCCGCCCAGTCAGCGCCCAGCGACAGGAACGGCTCGACGGTGAAGACGAGCCCGTTCGTCATCGTCCGGCGTTCGCTTCGATCGGGCCATGTCGCGATTTCCGTGGGCTCCTCGTGGAGCGAGCGGCCGACGCCATGGCTCGCGAGATTGCGCACCAGCGTGTAACCGTTCTTCTCGGCGAAGCGCCCGACCGCCCGGCCGATCCCGGCCAGTGGCTTGCCGGCCCCGACCTGTCCGATGCCGGCCCAGAGCGCGCGGCGGCCGTCGCGGCACAGCCGGTCCAGCTTCGGCTTGACCGGTGGCACGGCGAAGGACGCGCCGGTATCGCCGAAGAAGCCGTTCTTCTCGGCGGAGACGTCGATGTTGACGAGATCACCGGCGAGGATGCGCCGCGCGCCGGGAATGCCGTGGGCGATCTCCTCGTTGACGCTGATGCAGGTCGCGCCGGGGAACTCGTAGGCGAGCTCCGGGGCAGGGCGCGCGCCGTGGCGTTCGAGGTAGTCGCGGCCGATCGCGTCGAGCTCGGCCGTGGTCATGCCGGGCTCGATCGCCTTGCCCATGGTCGCGAGCGCGCGGGCCACGATCCCGCCGATCTCCTTCAGCGCCTGCAATTCATCGTCGTTGGATATGGTCATGGGCTGGAGCTAAGCCGCGCGCCTTGCACCCGCAAGGGAAAAGCCGCATGGGCGGATAGCGTGCAATCGCCTTTCCCGCCCGGCGCCCGCGCGCTAAAGCCTGAACATCATCGAAGAAAAGCGGGAGTTCGGCATGGCCAAAGTCGCATTCATCGGTCTCGGCGTGATGGGGTTCCCCATGGCCGGCCATCTCAAGGCCAAGGGGCATGAGGTCACCGTCTACAACCGCAACCCGACGAAGGCGCAGGAATGGGTCTCTCGCCATGCCGGCCTCTCGGCGCCAACCCCGGCCGATGCCGCCAAGGGCCAGGAAATCGTCTTCTGCTGCGTCGGCAACGACGACGACTTGCGCTCGGTGACGATTGGAGAGAACGGCGCCTTCGCCGGCATGGAGAAGGGCGCGGTCTTCGTCGACCACACCACGGCTTCCGCCAATGTCGCGCGCGAGCTCTATGAGGCCGCGAAGCAGGGCGGTTTCGGCTTCGTCGATGCGCCCGTCTCCGGCGGTCAGGCCGGTGCCGAGAACGGCGTGCTGACCGTGATGTGCGGCGGCGAGCCGGAAACCTATGCCCGGGTCGAGCCGGTGATCGCGAGCTTCGCCCGCATGTGCAAGCTGATGGGTCCGGCCGGCTCCGGCCAGCTCACCAAGATGGTCAACCAGATCTGCATCGCCGGCCTCGTCCAGGGCCTGTCCGAGGGCGTGCATTTCGCCAAGCGCGCCGGGCTCGATGTCGAGACCATGCTGGAGGTCATCTCCAAGGGCGCCGCCGGCTCCTGGCAGATGGAGAACCGCGGCAAGACCATGAACCAGAACAAGTTCGATTTCGGCTTTGCCGTCGACTGGATGCGCAAGGATCTCGGCATCGTTCTCGACGAGGCTCGCCGCAACGGCGCGCAATTGCCGGTCACCGCGCTGGTCGACCAGTTCTATGCCGAGGTCCAGAAGATGGGCGGCAAGCGCTGGGATACGTCCAGCCTGATCGCCCGCCTCGAAGGCTGAGACCGTGCTGGCCCGGCGCCACCTTTGCTTCGGGCAGAGCCTCCCTGTCATTCCGGGGCGCGCCGGAGGCGCGAACCCGGAACCCACGACGGGGTGAGACATCAGGTATTCGGTTGCGAGCCGCTCACCCCGTCGTGGGTTCCGGGTTCTTCGCTCTGCGAAGCCCCGGAATGACAAGCGAGTTGCTCATGGTGCCTGCGGCCGCGGGCGAACGAACCAGACGGCGGCGAGGCCCGCCGTCGTCAAAAGCCAGATCAGCAGATTCATCGATTGCGGCCAGATCGTCACGAGCCAACTGACCAGTACGGTCAGCGCCGCACTGAAGCCGAGCTGGGTCGCGCCCAATAGCCCGGCCGCGGAGCCCGCCAGTTCGGGGCGAGCCGAGAGCGCCTCGGCCGTCGCACCGGGGATCGTCATGCCGTTGCCGACCGCATTCACGGCCAGGGGCAGGAACAGCGCCAGCGGCGACCACCAGGGCGTGAACGACAGGGCCATCGCCACCGCGGTCCCGAAAAAGGAGATCACGAGCCCGCGCCGCACCATCGTCTGAGTGCCGACGCGCACCGCCAATCGCGACATCGCGAAATTGCCGATCATGTAGCCGAAGGCGTTGAGGATGAAATAGGTGCCGTAGACGTCCGAGCCGCGCCCCATCGTCTCGACGACGATATAGGGCGTCGCCGCGATGAAGACGAAGAAGGCGGATGAGGCCGACGACCCCACCACGACGTTCAGCATGAAGTCGCGGTTGCGCACGAGTTGAGGAAAGACGCGGAAGACGCCGAAAAGCGAGCTTTGCTGGCCGAGATTGGGCGCAGTCTCCGGCAGGCGCGCGAGCGTGAAGGCGAGCACGGCAGCGCCGAACAGCGTCATGAACCAGAAGATCGCGCGCCAGCCGAAAGCCGTCTCGATCTGGCCGCCGAGCCAGGGTGCGAGCATCGGCGCCACCACCATCACCATCGTGACGGTGGCGATCTGGCTCGCCGCATGGTCGCGGTCGGCGGTGTCGCGGATGATGGCGCGCGACAGTGCGAAGACAGCGCCGCCGCCGGCACCTTCCAGCACCCGCGCGAGCAACAGCATATGGGTCGTGGGGGCAAGCGCGCCCAGCACCGAGCCCAGCACGAACAGGGCGGTGCCGGCATTGACGCAGGGGCGACGGCCGAAACGATCCGAGAGCGGCCCGATCACGAGCTGAGTCACGGCGACTGCCACGAGGAACAGCGTCAGCGTGAGCTGGATCGTGGCGTAGTTCGACTCGAAATGCCGGGCGAGCGCTGGCGTGGCTGGCGCGAGCAGGTTGAGCGCGATCGGCTGCAGCGCCGAGATCGCGACGAGGATCGCGAGCGTGGGCTTGACCGCAGCCGCCGTCATACGGCGCGCTTTCGCGTGAGCTTCAGGTTGGAATCGGGCCTCACGCGCTGCCGATGCATGGTGTAGAGCCCGCTGCCGACGATGAGCGCGACGCCGATGAAGGCGTAGAGATCCGGCACGTCGCCCCAGACGGCATAGCCCAGCACGGTGGCGAAGACGACGATGGCGTAGCGATATTGCGAGATCACGCCGACATCGGTACGCCGGAAGGCGCCGATGATGAAGAAGGTGCCGGCCGTGACGAGGATGGCGGCAAGCGCGACATAAAGGGTCTCGATGCGCCAGATCGGCAGCCACTGCTCGGTGAAGCCATAGGCGAGTGCGACGAGCCCGACGAGGACGGTCGTGGTCAGCGACACCACGGTGGAGGGCACGTCGTCGCCGATGGTGCGGGTTGTCAGGTCGCGGCCGGCGACGAGGATGGCGCTGATGACGGCAACGATGGCGGCGGCATTGAAGGATTCGGCGCCCGGGCGGACCACGAACAGCACGCCGACGAAGCCGACGGCCAGCGCCATCACCCGCCGCCAGCCGACGCGTTCCATACCCAGCAGCACCGCCAGCGCGACGATCAGCAGGGGGGAAGCCATGTTGATCGCGGTGAGATTGGCGAGCGGCATCAGGCCGAGCGACCAGCCGAAGGTCAGCGCGCCGAAGGCCTCGATGATGCCCCGTTGCAGCACGCGCGGGCGGAATGCCAGGCGCAGCCGGTCGCTCTCCCGCGCTGCGAAGACGAGCGCGAAACCGATCACCACCGCGAAACAGGCCCGCAGCGCAATCGCCTGCCCGGCCGGATAGGCCTCGCGCGCGAGCTTCATGAACACGTCGTTGATGACGAAGAGCGACATCGCCGCGAGCATGAAGATGATGCCGCGGCGGTTTTCGGCTGCATTGGCCAAGACTGGGTTCCGGTTCGTGAGGCTTCAGGCCGGCAGGCGTGACAGGGAGAACGGCTTCAGGTCGAACGGGGACTGCCCGGTGGTCGACAGGTCGGCGAGGATCTCGCCGATCGCGCTCGCGAACTTGAAGCCGTGGCCCGAGCAGGCCGAGGCGAAGACGGCTTGCGGCACGCCGGGCACGGTATCGATGATGAAGTCCTCATCCGGCGATACAGTGTAGACGCAGCCCTTAACGGTCAGCGGCTCGCCGGCGGCGTCCGGGAGATAGCGCGCCAGGCATTCGCGGATCAGCCTGATCTGGTTCTCGCTTGGCGTGCGGTCCGGCTCGCGCGGATCGATCGGCTCGCGCCCGAAATGCGGTCCCCCGAGCTTGAAGCCCGGATGCTCGTAGAGCGGGAAACCGTAGAAGGTGCCCTCGTCGGCACTGAGGATGAAGACCGGGAAGGCGTCCTCGCGGAACAGTTCCGGGCGACGCGTCGTAAACCAGCCGATCGCCTGCTTCACCGTGTTGATCTGTTTCGCCAGCGCCGGCACCGCATCAGTGACCCAGCCTCCGGAGGTGATGACCAGACGCCCGGCCGAATAGGTCCCGCGTTCGGTGCGCACGATGACGCCGCCCTGGGCCGTCGGCGTCCAGTCCAGCATCGGCTCATTCGTGCGGATCTCGGCACCGCGCGATTGCGCCAGTCCGACATGAGCGTAGATCGCCTTTTCCGAGGCGACAAAGCCGCCATCCGGCTGCCACAGGCCGATATGTCCCGCCGGCAACTGGAAAGCCGGGAAGCGCCGCGTCACTTCGCTGCCTTCTAGGACTTCATGCGTCAGCCCGTGGTCGATGCAGGATTTCAACGAGGATTCGACCGGCCCGCCGCCTTTCGGGGCGAGATCGAGCGAGCCTGTGACATGGAGCAGCTTCATTCCGGCCTGCTCGCCGGTCTGCGCCCACAATTCATGCGCCCGCTTGACGATAGGCACGTAATGCGAGCCCTCGAAATAGGCGAGGCGGATGATCCGGGTCAGCCCGTGCGAGGAGCCCATCGCATGGCCGAGATCGAAGCGCTCGAGCCCGAGCACCTTGAGCCCGCGCTGGGCCAGGTGCCAGCAGGCGGCGGACCCCATGGCGCCGACGCCGGCGACGATGACGTCATAGCTGTGCTCGCTCATGGCTGCCTGTTCCGTTGACGCATGACTGCCAGCCATACAGGCGGCGGCGGCGGGGGTCCAATGCGTCTCCGGCAAGGGCGTCGTGCGACGGTATGGAAGCTTTTGTTAACGGGCCGGGACGATAACCGGACCCGAGCTTGACCTATGGTGAGACTGGGTGGGGATGCAGGGCAGGATTCGACGCTGGCTGGGCGCCCGACATGCGGTGGAGGAAATCCCCGCAGCGCTGCCGGTGGCGGAAGCCGCCTCTCAGGTGGCAATCCTGCCTTACGATGCGTCCGCTCATGACGCGGTCAACGACATCGAGCGCGACATCCTGCTCGCGATGCAGCGACTGACCAAGGAGCTGGGCGAGGTCGAGCAGCGCTCGGCCGAGTCCGAAAGCGGTTCGCGCACCATCCTCGAAAATGCCGGCAGCATGCGCATGGCCGTCGGCGCCGCCAGCGAGAACGCCTCCGCGCTTGCTGCCGCGACCCATCAGGTCTCGCAGGCGGCCGAGCAGGTCGACGGTGCCATGGTCGATGTCCGCGACAAGCTGGATGCCGCGGTCTCGCGCGCCGGCGAGGCGAAGGTGATGCTGGACGGGCTCGCCGTCGCGACCGGGGAGATCAGGGGTATCGTCGATTCCATCGCAGAGATCGCGCGCCAGACCAATCTGCTTGCACTCAACGCGGCGATCGAAGCTGCGCGTGCCGGCGAGGCCGGGCGCGGCTTCGGCGTCGTCGCCCATGAGGTGAAGTCGCTTGCGGTCGAGGTCAGCGACGCGGTCGGCCATATCCGCGAGCGCGTCGATCGCCTGACCCGCGCCGCCCAGGGCTCGACCGGCATCGTCAACGACACCTTGCAGATCGTGCGGGACGTCAATCCGATCATGGCGACGATCGGGCGCGCGTCCCAGGAGCAGGCGAGCTCGACCGCCGAGCTCTCCCGCAATGCGCGGGAGGCCGCCCTCTTCGTCGAGGGCGTCGCGCGTCGCGCTGGCGAGATCGACCGCATCGCGCATGAAACGGTTGCGGAGAACGAGTGCGCTCGCCTGGCCACCCAGAAGGGCAGCCGTCTGGTCGGCAACATGCTCAGGCGCTTCAAGCCCGTGCTGCGTCATTCGGCCTTCGCGGACCGGCGCCGCTTCGACCGCTTTCCGACGGCGCGCAGCGCGCATCTTGCCCTCGGCAGTGCCGATATTTCCGGCCGGCTCGTCGATCTCGGCCGCGGCGGCGCGCTGCTGGCCGGTTCGCATCAGGCCCGGTTGCCGCTCGGCAGCGCAGGCGTGGTCACGATCGAAGGCCTGCCGCCGCTGCCTTGCCGCATGACCGGCGCCAGCGAGCACGGCCTGCACCTCGCCTTCGCGGGGGATGCCGCCGCCGGCTGCGGCGAGCTGGCGGGCATGATCGAGGAGATCGAGCGCTTCTGGCGCCCGCTGATCGAGCGCGCCCAGGACTTTGCCCGCGCGATCGCCGCCGCGATGGAAGAGGCGATCGATCGCGGACTGCTCTCCGAGGAGGATCTCTTCGACCTTCGCTATGTCCCGGTTCCCGAGAGCGACCCACGGCAATATCTGAGCCCAAGTCTGCCGGCACTCGAAACCATCCTGCCGCCGCTTCTTGCCGGTGCGCTCGGCTCCGATGAACGTCTGGTCTTCGCGCTGCCAAGCGATCGCAACGGCTATCTGCCGGTCCATCATGCCGCCTGGTCCCAGCAGCCGCGCACCGGCGATGCCGCCTGGAACGCGGCTCATGCCCGCAATCGACGGATCGTCGACAGCCGTGCGGGCTTGAGCGCCGGGCGTTCGATCCGCCCCTTCCTGATCCAGCTCAGCCGGCATGAACACGAGGATGGCCGCAGCGAATTGCTGAGCGAGGTCAACGCGCCCTTGCGCGTTCGTGGCCGCCATTGGGGCGGGGTGCGGATGGCCTACCGGCTCTGAAGGTGTCATCCCGTGCGCGCTGCGGCGCGGAGTGCCGCTGCGCGGACACGGGATCGTCTTCAGAAGCGGGCGCCTTTCTCCAACGCCGCGTATAGAGGCGCCTTCTCGTCACACGGTCCCGTGTCTGCGGAGCATCGCTTTGCGCTGCACCGCGCACGGGATGACAGCGCTGCTCTACAGCCTGTCCCAGTTCACGCTGATGTTCAGCTTCTGAAAGGCCTGCTTCCAGAGCCCCGCTGCCTGTTCGAGCCGCGCAGCGTCGTACACGCCCTGGACCTGATGCACGCTCAGCTCCCAGCTTGAAGCGCCCAAATCCTGCCAGACCTTGCCGAGCAGGCGCCGCAGGCGCTCCGGATCGCGTGCGCCGGCCGCATTGCCGAACATCGTGAACTGGTTTGAGTTCTGCAGCATGTCGGAGACGAGCAGGATCTTGCGGTCTCCGGTCGGCACGCGGTTCTCGCGGCGTGACGCGACATCGCCGATCGCCTCGACGATCGGCGACTGGTTGCCCTTGCCGGGCTGGGTCAGCACGGTCAGCGCCTCGTCGAGCGGCCGGCCGAATTTCTCGACCCATTTGACGTATTCGCGCCGCGGATTGCCGATCAGTTCGCTCGCTGTCTTGCCGGGATTGCAGAGCGAGACGAGCGAGGGGAAACCCGGCTCGAATACGTCGTTGAACACGTAGATCGACAGCATCCGGTCAGTCGGCAATTCGTCACCGACCTGCTTGACCAGCGCCTTCAGGCGCTTCGCCTGAACCTCGCTCCATGGGTCGCTCTTGTCGACGAGGATGAGAGTATGCCCGACGGGTCCGGTTTTCGGGCACAGCGTCTCCTGGTCGCGCGGCGGGCCGCGCAGCAGGGAAGGCGCCGCGAAGAAGCCGACAAGGCCAAGTCCGGCGAGCACGGAGGCGACGATCGCCCAGTTCTCGGTCTTCATCCGTCAGCCTTTAGCGCTTCATTGCGGCGAAATCCTCGGCCGCCTGCTTCTGCGCCGCTTCGTCCTGCTCGAAGGCCTCACGCCCGGCTTGAGCGGCGCGCAGCTTCACCTGCTCGATTTCGCCGGCAAGGTCGATGCCGCGCAGCAGCACCAGCCGGTCCCGGAGCTTGGCTTCGATCAGGGCCGGCATGCTGGTAAGCTGCTGCTCGAAATCATCGATCTGGCGGCGTGCCGCGACATACTCCGGCAGCTCCGCCGGCTGGTCGATCTCGGCGAGATTGAGCGACTGGGTGAAATAGGCCGGGGCAAGATCGGTGCGCACCCGGAGATTGGCCTCGCGATACTGCATCATCGCAGCGTCCTTGGCGGCGCGCAGTTGTCCCAGCCGCGAGAGATAGAGATCGCGCGCCTTTTCGGCTGCCGCCTTCACGCCCTGCAGCTTGCCGAGCTCGTCGCGGCAATCCTCGCGGAAGCCATCGACCTGGGTGCGGATCGCCTCCAGCTCGGGCAGCAATTCGGCGTCGAGCCGGCGGCGTTCCTCCTCGACCGCACTCCAGCGCTGGCGCCAGCGCTTATAGGCGGTGGCGTGGCCGGGATAGGTGCCGAAGGCGGTATAGCCCTTGCTCGCCGAGACGAAGGCGACGAGGCAGCCGATGATGACCAGCGCGACTGACTTGATGTCGTAGATCGCGAAGGGGTTCTCCATCATGCGCGGCATCACCTGGAAGGAGCGCGCGTCCGGATTGGCGATCAGCATCTCCCGGTAATGCCCGACCGCGAGATTGAAGAGCACGATCAGCCCGATCATCCCGGCATAGGCTGGCAGCGCCCAGAACAGGTGAGAGCTCTTCACATGCTGGCAGTAGCGCGCCGGGCCAACGCCCATGAAGAAGCCGAGCGCAACGTTGAGCGCCGAGATGATCACGGCAGTGGCAGCACCGCCGACGAGCCCGAAATCGCTGGCTTCGGCGAAGAAGTTGCCGTTGAGCAGGCTCTCGATCACCAATGGCACGACCAGGAAGAACAGGATGAACTGCCACTTGTCGAGCTTGGGATCGGCCCGGCGCTTGTTCTCGTAATTGAAGAAGGCGTATTCGCGCTTGGCCCGGAGCGCATCGTAGACGCGCTGTTCCAATTCGCCGCCATGCTTGCTCAGCATCGCGCGCATCGTCGCCTCGACGCCGCGCACGCGGCCCTCGAAGCGCTGCTGCGTGAACAGTTCGCGCCGGCTGACGATCTCCGCCTGGATGGCGTTGAGGCTCGCCGCCGCCTCCTGCCGCAGCGTCGCGAAATGCTCGCGCGCCCGGGCGATCAGGGTCTGCTCCGTCTGGGAGAGCATGGTCGCATGGGCGGGCGGCTGGTTCTCGACGGCATCGCTCGCGCCGTGATGCCCAGCCTTGACCGACTCGGCGAGATGATGGGCCGTCGGAGCAGGCGTCATACGCACGACCCGCGAGGTTGCGCCGTCGTCATTCGCCATGGGCGGCTCGCATCAGGAAATGGCGGGCCTCGACGATATCGGCCCAGAAATCGCGGAAACCGGGATAGGCGGGACGCAGATAGGCACGCTTGAACCAAAGCGTCAGCACAACGAGCCCGCAGAGGCCGAGGGTCGGCAGGATCGCCCCCGCAAGAGCTGGAATTCCCTCTGCAGCCAGGTACGACACCATCAACGCCAGCCCGAGCGCGCTGGCGATCGCCAGCAAGGCCAGGACGCAATGGCGGCCGGTATCGTAGGCGAGCTGCAGGGCCGCGGTCATGATGGTGATCGCGAAGGCTGCGCAGAGTTCGAGCACCGCAATCCCCGCCACGATAGCCGCGATACCGGCCATGATCCCGGTCGGAGAGGCCGGCGAGAGCACGAGGAAGACGCTGCGCGCCGAGGACCAGCCCAGGAACAGGCAGAACAGCAGCGTCGCGAGAAGCAGCATGGCGAGGAGGGGCAGGGTTTGCCGCAGCTTCGCAGCCATGATGGCGAGCCGCGCCGCATGGGTCTGCCTCACGGCACCATCGATCGCGCTCGCGGCCGCCTTGATCCGGCGGGCCATCGCCTTGAACTGTGACCGCATGCAACTCCACCCGTCGGCCCGGACGGTGACCGCATTCGGCCGAAGGGTCAAGCGAAGGGCAGGCGTCCCGGTAGGCTCAACCGCCGGTGACGCTCATGTGCCGGCCGACGGCCGGGCCGTTATGGCGGCGGTCGATGATGAAGTCGTGCCCCTTCGGCTTCCGCGCGATCGCCTCGTCCATGGCGCGGAAGAGCAGGGCGTCGTCCTGCGAGGCCCGGACCGGCGCGCGCAGGTCGGCGGCGTCCTCCTGACCGAGGCACATATAGAGCGTGCCGGTGCAGGTCAGGCGCACGCGGTTGCAGCTTTCGCAGAAATTATGGGTCAGCGGCGTGATGAAGCCGACGAGCCCGCCAGTCTCCTTGACGCGGACATAGCGCGCCGGTCCGCCGGTCCGATAGGGGTCGTCGACGAGCGTATACTTGTCCATCAGGCGCCCGCGCACCACCGAGAGCGGCAGGTACTGGTCGACGCGGCCGACCTCGATCTCGCCCATCGGCATGACCTCGATCAGGGTCAGGTCCATGCCGAGCCCGTGCGACCACAGCATCAGGTGCTCGATCTCGTCGTCGTTGACACCCTTCAGCGCGACCGCATTGATCTTGACCCGCATCCCGGCCTTGCGCGCCGCCTCGATGCCGTTGAGCACGACCTTCAGGTCGCCCCGGCGGGTGATCTCGCGGAACTTGTCGGGGTCGAGCGTGTCGATCGAGACATTGATGCGGCGCACGCCATAGCCGGCGAGCTCGTCGGCATAGCGATGCAGCAGCGAGCCGTTGGTGGTCAGCGTCAGTTCGTCCAGCGCGCCGGAGGTCAGATGGCGGGAGAGCGAGCGGAACAGGCTCATGATGTCGCGGCGCACCAGCGGCTCGCCGCCGGTCAGGCGCAGTTTGCGGGTGCCGCGCGCGACGAAGGCGCTGGCGATCCGGTCGAGTTCTTCCAGCGTCAGCAGTTCCTTGCGCGGCAGGAACTTCATGTCCTCTGACATGCAATAGACGCAGCGGAAATCGCAGCGATCCGTCACCGAGATGCGCAGATAGGAAATCTTGCGGCCGAACGGGTCGACCAAAGGCGACCGCGTCAGCGGCTTCATGTCGTCGAGCAGCACGTCTGCCTCACGTTCCCGCATTGTGGAGCGGCCGGTCCGCGCAGGATGCGGGCGCGCCTTCACATTGCTATAGCATGACATTGGCACTGCTTTGGCGAAGGTCAAGCGCCTGCCGGTCACCGCCTGCGAAGGACGAATACCGCCCATGTCATCCTGGCCGACCGAACTGCGCCTCTCCAAGGACCGCCGGACGCTGCACGTCGTCTTCGACGACGGCGCGAGCTTCGCGCTGCCAGCCGAGCTTTTGCGCGTCGAAAGCCCCTCGGCCGAGGTCCAGGGCCATCATCCCAGCCAGAAAACCATCGTGCCCGGCAAGGCCGCGGTCGAGATCCTCCGGATCGAGCCGGTCGGCCACTACGCCGTCAGGCTCGGCTTCGACGACATGCACGAAACCGGCATTTACGCCTGGGACTATCTGCGCGAGCTCGGCGAGCAGGGCGAGGAGAAGATGCGCGCCTATGTCGCGGCGCTGGCCGAGAAGGGCTTGTCGCGCGAGCGGAAGCGCTAGGCCACAACGAAAAAGGCCGGCATTTCCGCCGGCCTCTTCATCGATTGAAGCGGTCGCTCAGCGCGCGACGACGACGCGGGTGCCGACCTTGGCGCGCTCGTAGAGGTCGATGACGTCGTCGTTGAGCATGCGGATGCAGCCCGAGGACACCGCCTGGCCGATCGTCTCCGGCTCGTTCGAGCCGTGGATGCGGTACAGGGTCGAGCCGAGATAGAGCGCGCGCGCGCCCATCGGATTGTCCGGGCCGCCCGGCATGAAGCGCGGCAGGTCGGGGCGGCGCTTGAGCATCTGGGCCGGCGGTGTCCAGGTCGGCCATTCCTGCTTGCGGGAGATGGTCTGCGTGCCGGCCCAGTCGAAGCCGGGGCGGCCGACGCCGACGCCGTAGCGCACCGCCTTGCCGTCGGGCATCACGAAATAAAGGCGGCGTTCGGTCGAGTCGATCACGATGGTGCCGGGCCGCTGCTTCGTCGGATAGTCGACGATCTCGCGCGGAATGGCGGTCGCCTGCGCCTTGGTCGGGTCCACGTACTGGACGAGCGGCTGGCGGGTCAGAGGGTCGATTTCGGCTCGGGCGGCGGAGCCCAGGGCGAGCAGGCCAAGGCCAGCGAGCAAGGCCAGGCGAGTGGAGCGGGTCATCGGAGGAACCTCGGGCGGGTCGGGACGGCTGGTCGCGAAAATGACGCAGAAAAGTCAACGTCTCCTCAACGTCCTGTCAGCTTCCCCACAGCCGTGCAATCGTGCCGCAATCACATCGCCGGGAGCGATCGAGCTTTGCCGTGCTGCGTTGCGTGCATGCAACATCGGCCGCTGGCCGTCAGCTCCTCAGCACGACGCAGGCGCCGCGATCGGCCTGGATGCGTCGGCACAGCGCGACCGCCTCGGCGCGTGTCGCGGCCGGTAGTCGTACCCGGTAGAAGGCGCGTGTGCCGCGGCTGCGCAGACGTGTCCCGATCACCATCGGCGGCAGCGCTCCGATGATGGCGCGGTGGCGGGCGCCGGCCCTCTGGAAGGTGGCGAGCGCCCGCGCCTTCGAAAAATTGCCGGCAAGCTGCACGCCCCAGGGCGCGAAGGGCGCCTCCGCGATCGCGGGAAGGGCAGGGCGGGATTGCCGGATCGCGACCAGCGTCGGCGCGCAGCTCGCCTGTGCATCCTTGTCGCCGGTTGCCGGCGGCATCGGCGGCGAGCGTCCGTCGCCATTGGCGCGGTCGACCGCTTCCTCGGCCCAGTCCTCGGCGGTCCGGCCGGTGATGGCGAACACATAATTCTCGGTCTCGCTCGGCAGGAAGCGTGCCTGCCCGGCCTTGCGCGCGGCAAGCCAGCCCGCGACGCGGTTGGGTCCGCCATTATAGGCTGCCGCCGCGAGGCCCCAGTTGCCGAAGCGGTCGCGCAGTTCGCTGAGAAAATGCGCCGCCTTGGGTACCGCCTGCTCGGGATCGAACGGATCGACGAGGCCGCGCTCGCGCGCCGTGCCGGGCATGAACTGGGCGACGCCCTGCGCCCCGGCCGGGCTGGTGACGTTCGCGCGGAAGCTCGATTCCTGGAAGATCAGCCGGGTCAGGAAGGCGGCGGGCACGCCTTGCGCCTTCGCTGCATCGTCGATCAGGCGGCACAGCGCATCCTGGATGCCGGACGATGCCGGCAGCGGCTCCTCCGCGGCCTGCGCCGGGCAGATCAGCAGCGCGAAGGCGACGAGCAGCGCAGGCAGGCTGCGCGAAGCCTGGATCGAACGGCGGAGGCGGCGTGGTCGCATCGGCCTTCTCTGCCATGTTCGGTTGCCTGGGGCCATGTGGCGCGCCTTTCGCGTTGTGGCGAGGTGGCGGCCTGTGCGAAGAGGACGCCGCGCAGGCGCCCGTTCACCGGGGCAGCCGCGCTTCGGTTCGACGGAGCGGAAGGCCGGAATGGCGAGAGCCTGGATTCAGTGGTCGCGATGGTTCCTGGCGGCGGCGGCGGTCGCCGGCCTCCTGCTCTTCGCCTTCGTCGCGCTGCTCGATCCCTTTGGCATGCGAGTCCATGCCGGGCAGGCGCCGCGGCCGATCATGGATATCAACCAGCGCTTCATGTATCCGCAGCTCGTCCGCTCCGGCCGTTTCGATGCGGCGGTGGTCGGTACCTCTACGATGCGCCTGCTCGATCCGGAGGTTCTCTCGCGCGGCCTCGATGCCCGCTTCGTCAATCTCGCGATGAATGCGGCGACGCCCTGGGAGCAGGTGCAGATGGCGCAGCTCTTTCGCGAGCATGTCCGCGCGCCGAAGCGCCTGATCTGGGGCATCGATACGACCTGGTGCGAGGCCGATGCGACCGACGAGGGCAAGCGCCTGACGCCGCGGCCGGTGCCGGCCTGGCTCTCCCGCGAGGTCGGCTGGAGCGACTGGCCGAAGCTGCTCAACCTGACCAATCTGGAGATCGCCGGCCGGCTGTTGGCCTACCGGCTCGGCTGGTCGCGCGAGCGCATCCGCGGAGATGGCTACGAGGTCTTCACCCCACCGGAGGCGAGCTACGACCTCGCCCGGGCGCGCTGGCACATCTACGCGGGCCAAGGCGGTGCGGTCACCGACCTTGGGGCCTTGTCGCCACCGGCCGCCGTTGCGCCGGCCGAGAGCGCAGCCTGGCGTTTCCCGGCCCTGTCATGGCTGGAGGAGAGCATCGCCGCTTTCCCCAAGACGACGCAGGTCATGCTGGTGCTGCCGCCCGCCCATCTCGCCGCCTATCCGCGCGAGGGCTCGGCCGGCTGGCAGCGTTATGCCCGCTGCAAGGCCGATATCGCCGCTCTGGCCCGCCGCCACGGCGCAGTGGTCGTCGACTACGCCCGTGCCTCGCCGATCACGACGCAGGACGGCAATTACTGGGATCCGCTGCATTTCCGGCTGCCGATCGCGGCCCGCTTCGGCGAGGAACTCGCGCGCATCGGCAAGGGTGACGCGCCGTTGGTCGATGGGGCGGCGATCATTCTGCCCTGACGGCTGCGCCTTCTCGCGGCAAGAGATGCCGCCGGCGGGCCTTTTGCGCTCTCGGGGTTCGGCCGGTATTGGAGCAGAACGGCAGCGGGCCGATGTCCAGGCCACGTTCCTTTCGACACGAGATCGCAGCACAGGACCGAAACCGATCATGCCGAAGCTCTGCAAATTCACTTCGCCGGCCGATGGAAAGCCCGTCTACGTCAATCCTGAGCAGGTGGCCGTGGTCTATCAGTTCAAAGGCCAGCCGGCGGACACGATCATCGCATTCGGGAAAGACTTCCTGCTCGGCGTCAAGGAGAGTGTCGACGAGGTCGTGGCGGCCTTGGATCGGGCAAGGCTGGACAAGGCCGAGTAGGGCCGCGGGACCAGGCACAACTCGGCCAAGGCGCCGCTACGCTCAGGAGATATCGGAAAATCCGGAAAAATGGTGGGCGATACAGGGATCGAACCTGTGACCCCTCCCGTGTGAAGGGAGTGCTCTACCGCTGAGCTAATCGCCCGGACCCGGCCTCTCCTAGTCGGCGCGCCTCATGCCGTCAAGGACGTCCGGGGAGGAGATTTGAGCACGCGGCCGACAGCCCCGTGCAACTCGTCGAAATGCTGGATCACCAGATCGGGCTCCAGCGTCTCGATCGGCACGTCGGTATAGCCGAAGGGCACGCAGATCGTCGGGATGCCGGCGGCGCGCGCGGTCGCGATATCCGTGCGGGAATCGCCGATCATCACGGCCCGTGTCGGATCGGCCTTCGCCGCCGCGATCGTCAGGGTGAGGTGGCGCGGATCGGGCTTGAAATAGGGAAAGCTGTCGCGCCCGGCGACGGCCGCGAAGCGGCCGGCGATGCCGAAATGAGCGAGCATCAGGTTCGTGTGCAGGACCGGCTTGTTGGTGCAGACGGCGAGCGCATAGCCTTCGCCCGCCAGCGCATCGAGCGCGCCGAGCACGCCGTCGAAGAGATGGCTGCTTCCTGCCGTGTCCTGTGCATAGATATCCATGAACTCCAGGAAGAGCCGCTCCAGTGTTTCCGGATCGAGCGGCCGGCCGGAGACCTTGAAGCCGCGCTCGATCAGGACGCGCACGCCCGCGCCGACGAGTTCGCGCGCCCGCTCCAGCGGCAGCGTCGCCAGTCCCTCGCGCACCAGGATCAGGTTGAGGACCCGCATGATGTCCGGCGCGGTCTCGGCGAGCGTTCCGTCGAGATCGAAGACGACGATCGGGGGCAGACTCATGGTCGGAACCTTCGGAGTGATTCGGTCGGGCGCGATTCGGTTAGAGGTCGTTGCGGCCGGGCTGGCAAGCCCCGTTCGGCCACCTCCCCAAATTTGCCGCGCGAGATGGTATCGTGTGCGCGATTCGTCGCGCGGCCGGCGGCAGGGAAGATCATCATGTCGAATTTCACGGGAAGACGGGCTGGAATCGCAGGGCTGATGCTCGGTGCGGGGCTTGCGATGACGAGTGCGGCGCCGGCATGGGCCGCACCTTTCGAATTCGCACCCGCGCCGCAGAACGATCTCAACCGCGTCTATCGGATCGACAAGGCGACCGGCGAGGTCGGCGCCTGCCAGTTCCAGTTGAAGGAGGGCGGCGTCGGCCTGACCGTCTGCTTCCCCTCGGGCGAGGGAGCTGGCCCCCAGACACCGAGCGATTACGGCCTGATGCCGTCGCGCCACGAGAAGGAGGGCGGCATCTTCCGGGTCAATATCCGCACCGGCGAGATGAGCATCTGCTACGTCTTCGACGACAAGACGGTGTGTACGCCCCAGACGAAATGACGTCCGGACGCTTCGGCGCGCTGGACACGCACGGCCCTACGGGGCAGGAGAGCGCCGTCGTCCGGCCCGGGCGGCGGGCGTTTTCCACAACCTGAGCCGGACGAACCATCATGAATGCCGACGACCTGAAGAAGCAGGCTGCCGCCCGCGCGCTGGAGCTCGTGCAGCCGGGCATGCGTCTCGGTCTCGGCACCGGCTCGACCGCGAAGCATTTCGTCGACCTGCTCGGTGTGAAAGTCGCCGCCGGTTTCGAGGTGCTCTGCGTCTCGACCTCCGAGGCCACGCAGGCCCAGGCCGTCTCGCTGGGTATTCCGATGTCGACGCTCGACGAGACGCCGGAGCTCGATCTCACCGTCGACGGTGCCGACGAGGTCGATCCGCAACTGCGCCTGATCAAGGGCGGCGGCGCGGCTCTGCTGCGCGAAAAGATCGTCGCGGCGGCCTCTGCCCGCATGATCGTGATCGCCGATGACGGCAAGCTGGTGCAGACGCTCGGCCGCTTCCCGCTGCCGATCGAGGTCGTGCCCTTCGGGCTGGAGGCGACGCGCCGTGCCGTGGCCGCGGCCATCGCCGCATCGGGAGCCGAGGGCAAACTGACGCTGCGCCAGAAGCCGGACGGCGCGACCCTCGTCACCGATGGCGGGCATTACATCCTCGACGCGCATCTCGGCGCGATCGAGCGCCCGGAATTGCTGGCGCAGGCCCTGAACATTGTCCCCGGCGTCGTCGAGCACGGCCTGTTCATCGGCCTTGCCTCCGGCGCGATCCTGGCGGGTGCCGATGGCCTCAAGCTCCTCGGCAGGATCGAATGATTCCATTCCGGCGCGATCCACGCTAAGGAACGCGCCACAATGACCGGTCCGTCGTTGTCGGTGGCGCAATCGCGCGCTCCGGCGATGGTTCGCTGATAAAAGGGGTTTCAACGCATGATCCGTCGTTTTCTCGCCCAGGCTGCCCTAGGTTTGGCGCTTGTCTGCGCAGCTCCCGCCTTCGCCCAGGCGCCGGCGCTGACGCCGAGCCATCTCCAGGTGGCGCGCGAGGTCGCGGAACTGACCGGCATCACGCAGACCTTCTCGGGCATCTTCAACGAGTTCGAGAAGAACGTGCAGGAACTCCTCGCGACCCGGCCGGAGATGAAGAAGGACTCGGATGCCGTCGTCGCCGCGCTGAAGCCGGAAGCCGACAAGCGCATCGACGAGATGACCAAGACCGCGGCCGAGGTCTTCGCCCGGAAGATGAACGAGGCGGATCTCAAGGAGGTCGCCGGCTTTTTCAAGTCTCCGGTCGGACAGCGCTACAATGCGATGCGGCGCGAGGCGATGGACGACCTTTTCAGCGTCCTGCAGCCCTGGACCTTGCAGACCAGCCAGTATCTGTTCGACCGCTTTTCGCAGGAGATGCGCAAGCGCGGCCACTCGCTGTGATCAGGCGGCGTAACGGCGCTTCAAGACATCAAAGGCCGGCGAGCGATCGCCGGCCTTTTTTCTTGCGGTCGATCAGTTCACCGGCCCGCGACCGCCGATATCCTCCATCAGCGGGTCGCTCGCGGCGGTGCCGGTCTTGCGGTTGACGATGACCGTGACCACCCAGAGCAGCACGCCGACGCCGATCAGAACGCCGGCAATCGTGTACTGGACCGAGGCGCGCCCCGTCCATGGCCCGGCCAGGAAGGCGCAGGAGATCGCGCCGATGATCGGCAGGAAGGTCGGCGTGCGGAAATGCTGATGGTCGACCGTGTCCTTGCGCAGCACCAGCACGGCGACATTGACCACTGTGAAGACGCAGAGCAGCAATAGCGCCGTCGTGCCTCCCAGCGCCGGCACCTCGCCGACGAAGGTGATCAGCGCGAAGGCGAGCAGGCTGGTGAAGCCGATCGCGACATAGGGGGTGCGGCGCGTCGCATGGACCTTGCCCAGGATCGGCGGCAGCACATGCTCGCGGCTCATGCCGTAGACCAGCCGGCTTGCCATCAGCATGTTGATCAGCGCGCTGTTCGCGACGGCGAACATGGTGATGAAGCCGAAGATCCAGATCGGGAAGTTCGGCGCGCCGGCCTGCACCACCTTGAGCAATGGCGTCTCGCCCTCGCCGAGCTGCTCGGGCGGGACGAGCGTGATCGACGAGATCGAGACCAGCACATAGATCACGCCGGTAATGGCGAGGCCGGCGAGCAGGATTTTGGGGAAGATGCGGCTCGGGTCCTTGGTCTCCTCGGCCATGTTGACCGAGTCCTCGAAGCCGACCATGGCGAAGAAGGCCAGCGTCGTCGCCGCGATGACCGGCCAGAACACGCCGCCATCGGCCGTGGTCTTGAACTGCATGACGCGCGAGACGTCGCCCTGTCCGGCGGCGATCGCCATCATGCCGATGGTGATGATGATCAGAAGGCCAGTGAGCTCGACGCAGGTCAGCACGACATTGGCCTTCACGCTCTCGCCGACGCCGCGCAGGTTCACGATCGCGACGATCGCCATGAAGCCGAGGCCGATCAGCGTGATGCCCCAGCCGCCGGAGAGGCCGAGCCCGAATGCGTTGGACATGTTGGCCGCGAAGGCACGCGAGGCGGTCGAGGCCGAGGTTATCCCTGAACACATCACCGCGAAGGCGACGATGAAGGTGATGAAATGGATGCCGAAGGCTTTGTGCGTGTAGAGCGCGGCGCCGGCGGCCTGCGGATATTTCGTGACGAGTTCGAGATAGCTGAAGGCCGTCACCATCGCGACGGCGAAGGCCACCAGGAAGGGCAGCCAGACGACGCCGCCGACCTGGTTCGCGACCTGGCCGGTCAGCGCGTAGATGCCCGTTCCCAGGATGTCGCCGACGATGAAGAGAAGCAGCAGCCAAGGGCCCATGACACGGTGCAGGCTGGGTTCTGCGGCGGCTGGCTGACCGGTGCCGGCCTGCCCGCCTAGCGTGGTATCGCTCATCGATAGTCTCCCTCTGCCGCGACACCGCTGAGGATGCCGGCACCGGGACAACACGTTTCCGCCGCAATTGTTCACCCGTCGGCCTGCTCTGTTCATCGGCCTGCCGCGCTCTGGCGTCATGCCGAAACCGACGCTATGGCCGAGCGACTGAATTGAACTGGCGGAGCCGGCGACATGACCCGTGATCTCGTCCTCGTGACAGGAGGCTCCGGCTTCCTCGCGGGGCATTGCATCCTGACGCTGCTCGCGGCCGGCTACGATGTCCGCACGACGCTGCGCGATCCGGCGCGTGAGACGCCTCTCAGGGAGGCGCTCCGGGCTGCGGGGATGGATGCCGGAGACCGGCTGCAGGTCGCGGTCGCAGATCTGATGCGCGACGAGGGCTGGGCGGAGGCGGCCGCCGGCTGCACCAACGTCCTGCATGTCGCGTCGCCGGTCGCCGCGGCCGAGCCGAAGGAAGAGAACGAGCTGATCCGCCCGGCGCGGGAGGGCACGCTGCGCGTGTTGCGCGCCGCGCACCGGGCCGGGGTGAGGCGTGCCGTCCTGACCTCCTCTTTCGCCGCGATCGGCTATGGCCGCTCGGTGAAGCGCCCCTATGACGAGCGCGACTGGTCGAACGCGGCTGCGCCGGGGCTCGCCGCCTATCCGAAGTCGAAGACGCTGGCCGAGCGCGCCGCCTGGGATTTCGTCGATGGCGAAGGGCAGGGGCTGGAGCTCGCGGTGGTCAACCCCGTCGGCATCTTCGGCCCGCTGGTCGGGGCGGACCTCTCGCCCTCGATCCTGCTGGTCAAGACCATGCTGGATGGCCGGCTCTGGGCGGTGCCGCGGCTGATGTTCGGTGTCGTCGACGTGCGCGATGTCGCCGACCTGCATCTGCGCGCCATGACCGATGCGGCAGCGGCCGGCGAGCGCTTCCTCGCCACGGCCGGCGACTTCATGACGATGCAGGCGATCGCCCAGGCTCTGAAGGACGGGCTTGGCGAGAATGCGGAGCGGGTTTCGACCCGCGTGCTGCCGGACTGGCTGGTGCGCTTCGCCGCGCGCTTCAGCGCGACCGCGCGTCAGGCGGCGACGGCCGAACTCGGCCGCGGCAAGACTGCGACGAGCGCCAAGGCACAGGCCATGCTGGGCTGGCAGCCGCGCCCGGCGGCAGAGGCTCTCGTCGCCACCGGCGAGAGCCTCATCCGGCTTGGCCTGGTCAGTCCTCGGAAGCCTTGAACTTGTTCAGCCCATTCATCACGAAGGGTGCCACCAGCGCTATGAAGGCGATGCCGAGCAGTGTCGCCGAGATCGGGTTCTCCAGCAGGATCATCGGATCGCCCAGGCTGATCTGCAGCGCGCGGCGCAGTTGCTGTTCCGCCATCGGCCCGAGGATCAGGCCGACCACCATCGGCGCGACCGGATAATCGTAGCGGCGCATCAGGTAGCCGAGGAAGCCGAACAGGAAGAGCATGGTCAGCTCGACCGGCGAGCCGTTGACCGCGAGCGTGCCCATCGTCGCGAAGACGAGGATGCCGGCATAGAGCCAGGGCTGCGGGATCGCGAGCAGGCGGACCCAGAGGCCGATCAGCGGCAGGTTCAGAATCACCAGCATGACGTTGGCGATGAACAGCGAGGCGATCAGGCCCCAGACCAGGTCCGGCTTCTCGGCGAAGAGCAGCGGGCCGGGGTTGAGCCCGTATTGCTGGAAGCCGGCAAGCATGATCGCCGCCGTCGCCGAGGTCGGCAGGCCGAGCGTCAGGAGCGGGACCAGCGTGCCGGCGGCCGAGGCGTTGTTCGCCGCTTCCGGCCCGGCGACGCCCTCGATCGCGCCCTTGCCGAACTCGTCCGGGTATTTGCAGAGCTTGCGCTCGGTCGAATAGCTCAGGAAGGTCGGCACCTCGGCGCCGCCGGCAGGCAGGGCGCCGATCGGGAAGCCGAAGGCGGTGCCGCGCAGCCAGGGCGCCCAGGAGCGCTTCCAGTCCTCCTTGGTCATCCAGAGCGAGCCCTTGATCGGGATGATCTCCTCGGGGTCGCGGGCGCGCTTGGAGGCGACGTAGAAGGCCTCGCCCACCGCGAACAGGCCGACGGCCAGCGTGGTGACCTCGATGCCGTTGAGCAGTTCGGGCACGCCGAAGGTCAGGCGCGCCTGGCCGGTCAGCTTGTCGATGCCGACGAGCCCGAGCGTGATGCCTAGGAACAGGCTGGTGAGCCCGCGCAGGGGCGAGTCGCCGAAGGTCGCGGAGACCGTGACGAAGGCGACGATCATCAGCGCGAAATAATCCCAGGGCCCGAACTTCACGGCGAGTTCGACCAGCAGGGGCGCGAGGAACGCAAGGCCGATCGTCGCGATCAGGCCGGCGACGAAGGAGCCGATCGCCGAGGTCGCGAGCGCCGGGCCGCCGCGCCCGGCCTTGGCCATCTTCGAGCCTTCGAGCGCAGTGGCGAGCGAGGCGCTTTCGCCCGGGGCGTTCAGCAGGATCGCGGTGGTCGAGCCGCCATACATGCCGCCATAGTAGATGCCGGCGAACATGATCAGCGAGCCGGCCGGATCGAGCTTGAACGTCACCGGCAGCAGCAGCGCGACCGTCAGTGCCGGGCCGATGCCGGGCAGCACGCCGACGGCGGTGCCGAGGAACACGCCGATCAGGCAGAACATCAGCTTGGAGGGTTCGAGCGCGACGCCGAAGCCGGAGAGCAGGGAGAGCAGGGTATCCATGGCGGGGCTCTCCTCAGAGGAACAGGCGCTCGAGCGGGCCCGACGGCAGGATCAGCGTCAGGACCTTGGCGAAGACGAGGAAGATGATCAGGCCGAGCACGAAGCCGATCACGGCGTCCACGGCCAGTGCTTGCCGGCCCATGCCGCGCGCGGTGCAGGCAAAGACCACGGCGATCGCGATGACGAAACCGCCGCCGAGCCCGATGCAGGCGATCAGGAAGACCAGCCCCCCGGCGATCCAGAGCAGCGCCTTGTTGTCGGCGTCCTCCGGCTGCGGCAGGCCTTCGCGGAAGGCGACGACGAAATGCGCCAGCCCGAGGATGACGAGGCCGGCTGCCACGACATAGGGCATGGCGGTCGGGCCGACGCCATAGGTCGAGGTGATCGTCTGCTGCGAGGCGTCATAGCCGACGAGGGCGGCGGCGATCAGCAGCAGGACGCCTACCACGAGGGCCGGCTTGTTGGCGCCTTGGGTGCGCGTGTCGTTGGTCATGGCGTTCCCGCAGTGATGGCCGGCGTCGTTCTTGGCGCTTCTGGCGGTTGGAAAAGGGGCCGGTCGCCCGGCCCCTCCTGATTCTGGCGTCGCTGTCGGCTTACTTCACCAGGCCGACATCGACCATGACCTTGGAGACACGATCGATCTCGCCCTTCAGGAAGGTGTCGAACGCGGCGCCAGCGAGGAAGGAATCATCCCAGCCGCGGGCCTTCAGGATTTCCTGCCATTCCTTCGACTTGACCATTTTCTCGACCGTGTCGGTCAGGGCCTTGGTCTGCTCGGCCGAGAGGCCGGGAGGGGCGACGACCGAACGCCAGTTCAGGAGCTCGAGATCGATGCCCTGCTCCTGCAGCGTCGGTGCATCCGGCGCGTTCTCAAGGCGCTTGGACGAGGACACCGCGAGCACGCGCAGCTTGCCGGCCTTGATCTGGCCTTCGAACTCGCCATAGCCGGAGACGCCGGCGGTGACGCGCCCGCCGAGCATGGCAGCCAGAGCCTCGCCGCCGCCCGAGAACGGGATGTAGTTGATCTTCTTGGCGTCGGCGCCGACCGCCTTGGCGAACAGCGCGGCGAGGATATGGTCCGTGCCGCCGGCCGAGCCGCCCGCCCAGGTCACCTTGGCCGGGTCGGCCTTCAGGCGCTCGGCCAGGTCCTTGGCGGTCTTGAGCGGCGATTCCGTAGGCACGACGATGACCTCGGCCTCTGCGGTGAGGCGCGCGATCGGCGTGACCTGGGTCAGGTTGACCGGCGACTTGTTGAGCAGGATCGCGCCGACCATGACGAAGCCGTTGACCATCAACTGATCGCCGGCGCCCTTGGCGCCGATCAACTGGGCGAGGCCGATGGTGCCGCCCGCGCCGGTGACGTTGTTGACCTGCACGCTCTTGACGATGCCGGCGGCCGTCAGCGCCTGCTGCATCGAGCGGGCCGTGCCGTCCCAGCCGCCGCCCGGCGCCGCGGGCGCCATGATCTTCAATTCGTTGACCTGGGCGAAGGCGGCGGTGGAGAGGGCAGCCAGCGCCACCGCCGTCAGGGCCGTGCGCTTCAGGATGGATGTCAGCATGAATTCCTCCGCTTGCGGGCTTTGGCCCAAGGTTTCCTGGGCGGTCCGCCTGTGGCACCTTGCCGCTCCGGTCGTCAATTGCGCCAGATTGCATAATCGGAAGTCAAGAATTTTCGGCGGAGCTGCGCGTTGGCGGCAGAATCTACACCTTTTCTCCTACGACTATGGAGCTCGTGCGCGACAACGCGCTGGCGGCGTTTCCTGGGATCGCGTAAGCGCAAGCCATGAGCCAGACGCGTCTTGCCGATCGCCAGGAAACCGTGCCGGACGGCGGGCCGTTGCCGTCGCGCCTGATCGGCATCGGCGTCGCGCTGATGGTGCTGATGCCGATGGCGATGTGGCTCGCGAACCGCTCGTCGACGCTTGTGCTCGGGCTGGCGGTGATCCCCTTCGTTGCCGCGGCCATCGCATCGGGCGGGGCGGGCGCTTTCGCCGGGCGTATCGGGCGCCTTGTCGCGACGCCGCTTGGGCTGGCCCTGGCCGCCTTCCTCGCCTGGGCGCTCATATCGACGCTATGGAGCCACAGGCCGCTCGCCTCCCTGCGAGCCTGGGGCGAGCTCACGCTGCCGGTCGTCTTCGCCCTCGCCATCACCGCTTCCGGCCGGTTCAGGCCGCAGCCTGCCTGGCTGCGGGCGCTCGCCCTCGCGATCATCCTCGCCTGCCTGCTGGCGATGGTCGAGCTCGCGTCCGGGCTGTCGCAGCGGGCTGCGCTCGGCGTCGGCAAGCTGATGGGCTTCGTCTTCAACCGCCCCGCGATCACGGCGCTCGTGCTGGCCGTGCCGACGATCCACGGATTGTGGAACCTGCCGGGCACGCGCCGGTCCGATCGCATCCTGGCGATCGTTCTCGCCCTTGCCGTGGCCGTGCTGGCCCTGCGCTCGGAAAGCGCCTCGGCCCGGCTCGGTGTCGCCGTCTGCGCCGTCTGCTGGGGGCTGTCGGCCCTCTGGCCGCGCCTGACGCTGACGGCCGCGGGTTGCGCCTTCCTGCTTGCCATGATGGTGGCGCCCGTTCTCGGTATCGCCGCGCAGAACTGGCTGCCGTCGCTGATCCTGAACCGGTTCGCCGTAATGACCGGCCAGGCTCGTATCGATATCTGGCAGAGCTTCGGCGAGGTCGCGCGGGCACGGCCGATCGTCGGCGCGGGCTTCGGGACCTCGGCCACCATGCAGGATCATCCGGTCGCGGCTGAGGTTGCTCCCGCGCATCGCCCGCTCCTCGCGGCGAGCCATCCGCACGATATGCCGCTGCAGGCCTGGGCCGAGACCGGGGCGGTGGGAGCGGGCATTCTCATCGTGGTGGGCCTTCTGTTGCTGGCGCGTCTGCGCCACCTGCCGGCACGGGAGATGGCACCGCGCCTGGCGCTGTTCGCCGGCACCTTCGCGATCGCCGTCGTCGGACATGGCGCCTGGCAGGGCTGGTGGGTTGCCGTTCTGGGGGGCGCAATCCTCTGGTTCGGTCCGGGCAAGGCATTGCCCCAAGGAGAAGACCATGGCTGATTTCGACGTCGATCTCTTCGTCATCGGTGCTGGTTCCGGCGGCACGCGTGCGGCGCGCATAGCGGCCGGCCACGGCGCCCGCGTCATGATCGCCGAGGAGGACCGCATCGGCGGCACCTGCGTGATCCGCGGCTGCGTGCCCAAGAAGCTCTTCGTCTATGCCAGCCGCTTCGCCGAGGATTTCGAGGATGCGGCCGGCTTCGGCTGGACCTTGCCCCAGGCGCCGGTCTTCGACTGGCCGACATTGCGCGACGCCGTTGCCAACGAGGTCACCCGCCTGTCGGGCCTCTATCGCAAGGGACTCGAAGGGGCGAAGGTCCAGATTCGCGAGGAACGCGCTGTCGTCGAGGGGCCGCATCAGGTCCGGCTGGCGAAGAGCGGGGAGGTGATCCGCGCCCGCCATATCCTGGTCGCGACCGGCGGCTGGCCGTCCTTCGATCCGCCGATCCCCGGCGGCGAACTCGGCATCTCCTCGAACGAGATCTTCCACCTGCCGGCGCTGCCGAAGCGCCTGCTCGTGGTCGGCGGCGGCTATATCGCGCTCGAATTCGCCAGCCTCTTCGCCCGGCTCGGCGTCGCGGTGACCGTGCTGCACCGGGGCGACAACATCCTGCGCGGCTTCGATGAGGATATCCGCAACCGCCTGCGCGATGCGCTTGTCCATGCCGGCATCACATTGCGGCTCGGCTGCACCATCGATCGGATGGAGGAGCTGGCCGACGGCACCCGCCGCGCCCATTGCGCCAAGGGCGAGCCGATCGATGCCGATGTCGTTCTCGTCGCCACCGGCCGCCGGCCGAACACCAAGGGGCTCGGCCTTGAGCAGGCCGGCGTCGCGATGGGCCCGCTCGGCGAGATCAAGGTCGATGCGGCGTCAGTCAGCAGCGTGCCTTCGATCCATGCCGTCGGTGACGTGACCAACCGGGTCAACCTGACGCCGGTCGCGATCCGCGAGGGCCATGCCTTCGCCGACTCGACCTTCGGCAATCGCAACTGGACGGTCGACCACGCCACCATCGCCTCGGCCGTCTTCACGACGCCGGAGGTCGGCACGGTCGGCCTGACGGAGGCGCAGGCCGTGGCTGCGGGACACAAGGTCACCGTCTTCGAAACCGGCTTCCGCCCGATGAAGGCAACGATCTCGGGCCGGCAGGAGCGCATCTACATGAAACTCGTCGTCGACGCGCAGTCGGACAAGGTGCTCGGCGTGCATATCCTCGGGCATGATGCCGGCGAGATCGTCCAGGCGGTCGGGATCGCCGTGACGATGGGCGCGACCAAGGCCGATTTCGACCGCACCGTCGCGCTGCACCCGAGCGCGGCCGAGGAACTGGTGACGATGCGGACGCCGCGGGCGGGCTGAAGCTGAAGCAGCGAAACCACCCTTGTCATTCCGGGGCGCGCCACAGGCGCGAACCCGGAACCCACGATCGGGTGATACATTTCGTGCCCGGTTGCCGACTGCTCACCCGGTCGTGGGTTCCGGGTTCTTCGCTGCGCGAAGCCCCGGAATGACAAAGGTCGTGCGTTGAATCGCCCTGTGAAGCGCTTGAATCAGAATGCCAGGCCGTTGATTCAGCATGGCAACGGCGCTCGCTATCCCGTTGCGCGGAATCATCTTTCCCGATGCATGCGCTGAACGGCCGGGCCGCCCGCTACCGGGGCTTCCCTCGGAAGGTGGCCATTCCCACATCATCGGTGTATAGCCGCCCCTTCGCGCTACCAAGAGGTTAACGATGCGCGATCTCACAGTCAGGAGCACGTAGTCCCATGTCCGAGCGGTGGACGCCAGAGAGCTGGAGGGCCAAGCCCGTCCAGCAGATTCCGGAATATCCGGACCAGGCAGCCTTGAAGGCGGTCGAGCAGCAGCTCGCCGGCTTTCCGCCGCTCGTTTTTGCAGGCGAGGCGCGCAAGCTCAAACGGGCGTTGAGCAAGGTCGCCGCCGGTGAGGCCTTCCTGCTGCAGGGAGGCGACTGCGCCGAGAGCTTCGCCGAGCATTCGGCCGACAATATCCGCGACTTCTTCCGGCTGTTCCTGCAGATGGCGGTCGTCCTGACCTTCGCCGGCGGCTCGCCGGTGGTGAAGGTCGGCCGCATCGCCGGCCAGTTCGCCAAGCCGCGCTCGGCCCCGACCGAGACGATCGGCGGCGTCGAACTGCCGAGCTACAAGGGCGACATCGTCAACGACAACGAGTTCACGGCCGAGGCGCGCATCCCCGATCCGCGCCGCCAGCTTGAGGGCTATCGCCAATCGGCGGCGACGCTGAACCTGATCCGCGCCTTCGCGACCGGCGGCTATGCCAATCTCGACAACGCGCATCGCTGGATGCTCGGCTTCGTCAAGGATAGCCCGCAGTCGCATCGCTACCAGGAAGTGGCCGAGCGTATCACCGAGGCGCTGGAATTCATGCGCGCCATCGGCATCGACCCGGAGACCCATCCGGAGATGCGGACGACCGACTTCTACACCAGCCACGAGGCGCTGCTGCTCGGCTACGAGCAGGCGATGACGCGGACGGATTCGACGACCGGCGAGTGGTACGACACCTCCGGCCACATGCTCTGGATCGGCGATCGCACCCGCCAGATCGACCATGCCCATGTCGAGTTCTTCCGCGGCATCAAGAACCCGATCGGCCTGAAATGCGGTCCCTCGACCACGGTCGACGGCCTGCTCAAGCTGATCGACGTGCTCGATCCGCAGAACCAGGCGGGACGCCTCACGCTGATCGCGCGCTTCGGCGCCGACAAGGTCTTCGACCATCTGCCGGCGCTGGTGCGGGCGACGAAGCGCGAAGGCCGCAATGTCGTCTGGTCCTGCGACCCGATGCACGGCAACACGGTCAAGGCCGCCAGCGGCTACAAGACCCGGCCCTTCGATCTGATCCTGGGCGAGGTGAAGAACTTCTTCGCCGTCCACCAGGCCGAGGGCACCCATGCCGGCGGCCTGCATCTGGAGATGACCGGCAAGAACGTCACCGAATGCACTGGCGGTGCGCGCGGCATGACGGATGCGGACCTCAACGACCGCTACCACACGTTCTGCGACCCGCGCCTCAACGCGGAGCAGGCGCTGGAGCTCGCCTTCATCGTCGCCGAGTTGGTCAAGCGCCAGCGCGCCGGCCGGGCGCGGCCCGAGGTCGAGGCGGCCGAGTAAGCCGCTTCGCCAAGCCCAACAACAGGAAAGGCCGGGGCTTTCGCCCCGGCCTTTTTCGTTTATGCCGTGGTGGCCTGGATCAGAATTTGACGCCGAGCGCGGCGCGCGCGGTGTTGACCGTCGTCGTCGTGCCCTCGACATCGGCGAAGCGGACGAGCTGATATTCGCCGCGCAGGAACATGTTCTCCGCCAGCGCCCAGTCGACGCCGCCGCCGACCGCCAGGCCGAAACCGTAGACGTTCTTCTTCGACGCGCCGACCGTCAGCGGATAGCCAGCCGCGTCGAAATCCTCGACGGCGTTGGTGACGGGGTTGGTGCGTGTGACATGCCAGGTCGACGTCACCGTCGAAAGCGTGTTGAAGCGTCCGACCGCGCCACCGATGGTGGCGTAAGGCATGAACGAGCCATAGGCCCAGCCCACGCGCAAGCGTGCAGTCGCGTAATCCAGCAGCTTGGCGCCTTGATTGGTGGTCAAGGACCAGTCGTTCAGAGAGTTGTCGGACAGAACCGACCGCCGCGCAATATAGTCGGTGATGCTGTAGCTTTGACCCGAGCGGGTATAATCCGCTTCGAAGCCGAGAACGGCGTCGCCGAAGGTCCAGTTATAGCCCAGGAAGCCGAAATAGGTCGCTCCGCTATCCTGTTTCGACGGGAGGTTGTTGACGAAGGAGCCCATGTCGCGTTCGGCGCCGAGCGTGGTATTGCGGAACGAGTAGCGCGCCAGATCCTGAAGCCCCTCGCCGGGCTTGTATTTCGTATCGGATACGCCGGCGCCACCACCGAAATAGAAGCCCGACCAGTCGATGCCCCGCTCGAATGTCGCGGCGGCCTGGGGGGCTTCGTAGGTCTGCGTGCCACGCAGATAGTCCGCCGCAAGCGTCGGTGCGGCGAGAAGGCTGGTCGCGAGGGCCGTGGACCCAAGCATGAGCGCGATGGAACGGATGCGCATCCTGATCTCCTCGAGCAGCGGTCCGGATCCACCCGTTTCACCCTGCTCTGGGGATGATTCATGCCTTGGTAACCCTAATGCGGGGTTAACGATGCGGAATTCCACTGAGCCGCCGGATTGTCGCCCGCCGGCAAACGCGCCATAAGCCGGCCATGACCTCGCCTCTGGTTCGCTTCGCGCCGTCGCCCACCGGCTATCTCCATATCGGCAACGCCCGGCCGGCGCTGTTCAACTGGCTGTTCGCCCGCCGGCACAGCGGCCGCTTCCTGTTGCGCTACGACGATACCGACATCGCCCGCTCGAAGGCGGAATATGCCGATGCCATCGCCGAGGACCTTGGCTGGCTCGGCATCGTGCCCGATCAGGTGATCAAGCAGTCCGAACGGTTGGCGATCTATGACGCCGCTGCCGACAAGCTGCGTGGGGCAGGGCGGCTCTATGCCTGCTACGAGACGGCTGACGAGCTTGACCGCCGCCGCAAGCGCCAGCTCGCCCGCGGCCTGCCGCCGATCTACGACCGCGCCGCGCTGAAGCTCACCGACGAGCAGAAGGCGGCTTTCGCTGCCGAGGGGCGCAAGCCCCATTGGCGCTTCCTGCTGGAGGCGCGCGAGGTCGCCTGGGACGATCTGGTGCGCGGCGCCTCTCATGTCGATTGCGCCTCGCTCTCGGACCCGGTGCTGGTCCGCGAGGACGGCAGCTATCTCTACACGCTCCCCTCCGTCGTCGACGATATCGAGACGGGCGTGACCCATGTCATCCGCGGCGAGGACCATGTCACCAACACGGCGGTCCAGGCCCAGATCTTCGAGGCGCTCGGTGCGAGCCTGCCGGCTTTCGGCCATCATAACCTGCTGACCACTGCGAGCGGCGAGGGGTTGTCCAAGCGCCTCGGCCATCTCTCTTTGCGCGGCCTGCGCGAGACCGGCGTCGAGGCGTTGGCCGTGGCGGCGCTGGCCACGCTGGTCGGCACCTCCGATGCCGTGCGCCCGGTCGCAAGTCTCGACGAGCTTGCCGGGCTGGTTGAGCTCGCCCATGTCTCGCGCGCTCCGGCCAAGTTCGACGAGCACGAGCTGGAGGCGCTGAGCGCGCGCACGCTGCACCAGTTGCCGCTTGCTGCGGTGGCCGCCCGGCTGGCGGCGCTCGGCGTCGCTGCCGACGAGGCGTTCTGGCAGGCCGTGCGCGGCAATCTCGCGAAGCTCGACGAGGCGGCCCAGTGGTGGCGCGTGGTGAAAGGGCCGCTTGAGCCCGTGATCGCCGACCAGGGATTCGCTGCCGCAGCGGCCGGACTGCTGCCGGCGGAACCTTTCGACGCGACGACCTGGAAGAGCTGGACGCAAGCCGTCTCGGCTGCGACGGGGGCCAAGGGCAAGGCACTGTTCATGCCGCTGCGCCAGGCCCTGACCGGGCTCGACCACGGGCCGGAACTCGCGGCCCTATTGCCGCTGATCGGGCGGGCCAAGGCGCTGAAGCGGCTGGCTGGCGAAACGAGCTGATCAACCTTTCCGAACAGTGAGAAGCCGCTCAGCGAATGGTGTAGCGGCTCCATGGCCGGTCAACGCTATCTCTCCCAAAACTGACATCAGGTGCCTCTTCAGCGAGAAGAGCAGCTATCGTCTCGTCACGGGCGATGATGTGGTTCAGCCCCACGGGGCGAAAGTTCTTGGGGAACTCATCGCCTTCACCGTGATCATCCTGTCCGCAGTCGATCTGGATTTCTCCGTCATCGAAGAAAACGACATGGCAAACAGGCCTTTCGTGCAGAAAGACGTGGTTGCAGGCAAAACATCTCCGCTCCATCTGCTCGCCTGCAAGGTCGTGCTTCACTCGTGCCGCTCCATCGCCGAGGCGTGCTTGGTATCGCGCATGGTCGCATAGACCAGGAACGACAGGAAGATGACGCCGGCGAGGTAGTAGTAGAACCACTGCTCGTGGCCCTGCTGCTTGAAGAACAGCGCGATGGCCGGCGCCGTGCCGCCGAAGATCGAGACGGTCACGGCATAGGGCACGGCAACGCCGGTGGCGCGGATCGCGGTCGGGAACAGCTCCGCCTTCACCACGGCGTTGATCGAGGTGTAGCCGGCGGTGAAGATCCAGGCGCCGCAGATCAGCAGGAAGGCGGTGAAGGCCGATTTGGTGTCGGCGAGCGCCGTCAGGATCGGCACGGTGAGTAGCGAGCCCGCGAGCCCGAAGAAGATCAGCATCGGCTTGCGGCCGATCCTGTCCGAGATCATGCCGTAGATCGGCTGCAGCACGGCCGCGAAGATCAGCGAACCCGCGATCACATAGGTCGTCGTCATGTCGGAAAGGCCGACCGTCTGCCGGACGAAGGTCTGCATATAGGTGGTGAAGGTGTAGAAGGCCGCGGTGCCGCCGGCTGTGAGACCGACCACGATCGCGACCTCGCGCGGATATTTCAGCAGGCCTTTCAGCGAGCTTTCCTTCTTCATCGTCGCCTTGGCGGCCTCGAAGGACTCGGTCTCGTGCATGTGCCGGCGCATCAGCATGGCCGTGACGGCGAGCATCGCGCCGATGACGAAGGGGATGCGCCAGCCCCAGTCGACGAGTTGCTCATGCGTCAGAAAGACGTTCTGGAGCAGGAGCAGCACCAGGATGGCGGTGAGCTGCCCGCCGATCAGCGTCACGTACTGGAAGCTCGAATAGAAGCCGCGATGCTCGGGATCGGCGATCTCCGAGAGATAGGTCGCGCTCGCCCCGTATTCGCCGCCGAGGCTCAGGCCCTCGATGATGCGCGCCAGTGCCAGCAGGGCTGGCGCCGCGAAGCCGATCGTCGCATAGGTCGGCGTCACCGCGATGATCAATGAGCCGAAGCACATCATCACGACCGAGACGGTCAGCGACAGCCTTCGCCCGTAGCGGTCGGCGAGATGGCCGAAGAGCCAGCCGCCGATCGGCCGCACGATGAAGCCTGCCGCGAACAAAGTCGCGGCATTGAGCTGCTGCACAACCGGATCATGCGAGGGGAAGAAGGCCGGCGCGAAATAGAGAGCGAAGGCCGTGTAGGCGTAGAAGTCGTACCATTCGACGAGATTGCCGACCGAGCCGATGAAAATCGCCTTCAGGCGGCGCCTGGCATCGTCGAACTGGATGGGATGGTGGGGAGCTGTCGCGGTCGTGTCGGACATGGCGGCCTTCTGAGCTGGGGAGCGTCAGAAGCGGGCGCGCGGCATGATCGGGCCGTGGGACGGGTCTGGCGGCCTCCCGGAGGCGGCTTGGATGCCCCTCTTATGCTGCCGTAACAGTCATGCGTCCAGGGGGCATCGCGGAGTCCTGGAGTAATCTTCCATGCAAAAATCGCATGGAACTTTTTTTGGGCTCAGGGCCGCGCGGCCTGCGGATTCAGATTGGGCGCAAGGTTGGGCGCGACGATCCGAACTGCCCGGCGCTCGCCGGTGATGCTCTGCGATTCGCTCTTCAGCCCGTCCTTCTTGTCGAGCACCTTCTCGCCGACGATGTCGGGACCGACGCCGGCCGACTCGGTGCCCGCCGTCGGCGAATCCTCGGATGGCATCGGCTTCTCGTCGGGAACTGTCGGAACAGGCGCCGCCGCAGGCTGGGTCGCAGCAGCGCCCTTGCGCTTGGGGTCGGCCTTCGGGCGCGACAATTCGGCCGCGCGCTGCTCGCTGACGATGACATCGCCCTTGCGCTTGTCGAGCAGGTACTCGGCGTCCTTGAGGGCGGCCGACCAGCTCTGCCCCTGGCCGCGGCAGGTGCAGGCGGCGTCGAAGCTGCGTGCATATTTCCCGGCATTGGGGAGCGAGGAATAGGGTTGCCCGCTTGCACGCGAGGCGGCGTTCTGGATATCGCCGCCGGCACTCATGCCATAGGCCAGCGTTTCGGTGCCCGGGCACAGCGCCTGGCACATCTCGTCGCCATTGCCGGTGTTGTTCGAGAGCGGGAAGAAATAGCCGTCGCAGGTGCGCACGCAGACGGTCTGCGGACCGCCGAGGCGCGGCTTCGCCGGTTCGGTCGGCTGCTCGGGATCGAGCTCCGGCAGGGTCGAATCGATCTCGCCGGGGCCGGGATCGCGCCCGAAGATCGTATCGAAGAAGCCGCGCGGCTGCGCCCGGCAATTGTTGTTGATCGCCGCCGCGAGCTGGGCACGGCGCTGTTCGATGCCGCCGCCCTCTGCCTGGCTCTGCAACTGGCCGTACTGGTTCTGCAGTTGGCCGAGCTGCTGGCGGATGAAATTGCATTGCGGCGGCGGCGAATCGAAGAAGCTGAAGCCGCGGTCGCAACCCATGGAGCGATATTGGTTGCTCAGTTGCGCAAGCTGGGCGCCGACGCGCCGTGCGGCCTGCCCCGCGCGCGGATCGCCGCCACTGCGGCCCTGCAGGCTTTCCAGCTCGGCGCGCCAGGCATTGCAGGACGCCGACTGCGCCACGGCGGTGCCACCGAGGGCCGCCAGCATCAGAAGGGCCATGCCGAAGCGTCTGGTCAATCGCAGCATCATCGCAGGTCGGGTCACGTCATCCGTAGTCGCGCCGGCGAGCCGGCTCTGTTCGCAAACTGTGGTCCAGAACACCCGCCAAACACGACGGAACTATGGAGCGGAGCCTCGCCTGATAGGCCGCGGGGACGCTCCATCGCGAGGGCCTCGCATGCCACATTCAGGCAGGCGCAGCAATCCGGGGACGCATGCGCCACGCCGATGGTGGAAAACTTCCGTTGTGGTTAGAAGACCTGCGGCAGCGGCCCGTCCGCGCCGGCCTTCCGTGCAGCGCCAATGAGGCAAGCCCCGCCCATGTCCGACTATCTGCCTCTTCACGAAGCCGTCATCCCCGAGCTGCCGAACTATTATCGCGGCAAGGTCCGCGAGAATTATGACCTGCCCGACAACCGTCGCATCCTGATCTCGACCGACCGGCTCTCGGCCTTCGACCGGGCGATCGCCTCGATTCCGCTGAAGGGCCAGGTGCTGACGCAGACCGCGCGCTACTGGTTCGAGCAGACCGCAGATATCTGCCCCAACCATGTCCTGGAATATCCCGATCCGAATGTCGTCGTCGGCCGGCGGCTGGAGATCCTGCCCGTCGAGATGGTGGTGCGCGGCTATCTCGCCGGCACGACCGGGACCTCGATCCTGACGATGTACAAGCAGGGCCGGCGCGAGATGTACGGCATGACCCTGCCGGAGGGCTTGCGCGACAACGAGGCGCTGCCGCAGGCGATCATCACCCCGACCAGCAAGGCCTTCGACGGAGGCCATGACGAGCCGCTCTCGGCCGAGCAGATCGTAGGCGAGGGGCTCCTGACGCAGAAGCAGTGGGACGAGGTCTCGGCTTATGCGCTGGCGCTCTTCGCCCGCGGCCAGAAGCTCGCCCGCGAGCGCGGCCTGATCCTCGCCGACACCAAGTACGAGTTCGGCACCGATGCCGAGGGCCGCATCGTGCTGGCCGACGAGATCCATACGCCGGATTCGAGCCGCTACTGGTTCGCCGAAAGCTATCCGGCGCGCTTCGCCGCCGGCGGCAAGCCTGAATCCTTCGACAAGGATTTCGTGCGCAACTGGGTCGTGGCGCGCTGCGACCCCTATACGCAGGACCTGCCGCCGATCCCACAGGAACTGATCGACCAGACCTCTTCGGTCTATGTCCGCGCCTATGAGGCGATCACCGGCACCGCTTTCGCCTATCCGCCGAAGGGCGAGGACCCGGCTGAGCGCATCCGGCGCAATCTCGCCCAGTATTTCTGAGCGGCGGGGCGCTCAGGCCCCGTCTTCCTCGCGATAATTCCCCGCAAGGTGCCGGCCGCGCTCGGTCAGGGTCGAGAGCACGCGCTCGAACACCTTGAGCTCGTCGGGGGCTATGCCCTCGATCCAGCGCGCCTCGAAGCCGAGCGCCAGCGGCACGATCTGGTCGTAGATCCGCTTGCCCGCCGGCGTCAGCGCGACAAAGGATTCGCGCCGGTCCTGCCGGTTCTCGGCGCGGGAGACGAGGCCGCGCTTCTCCAACTCGCCGACGGCGCGCGAGACCTTGGTCTTGTGCATCTGGGCGAGCTCGCCGATGTCGCGCGAGGTCAGCTTGCCGAATTCGCCGAGCTGCGCCACCACCCGCCATTCCGGGATGCCGATGCCGAAGCGCTCGCCATAGATGCGTCCCAGCGCCCGGCCGCCTAGCGTGCCGACAACATTCAGGCGGTAGGGCAGGAAGCGCTCCAGATGGAGCGCTTGATCTTCCGCATCGGCGGCGGGCTTCTTCGTCATGATGATGACCGCTCGCGCCTCAGCGCGCCTTCAGCCGGTTCATGAACGAATCGTAGGACAGTTCCGCGATCTGCCACCAGAGCAGGTTCTCGCCACGGAACGCGACCATCGAATCGTAGCCCTTCTTGAAGTCCGGGCTCTTGGCGCTGGTCTCGGCGTAATACTCCTCGGCCGCCTTCAGCGCCGCTTCCATCACCGGCAGCGGGAAGCCGCGCAACTGCGCGCCCTGTGCCACGAGACGGCGCAGGCCGCCGGGGTTCACGAAGTCGTACTTCGCCAGCATCCAGTTATTGGCCGCCTCGCAGGCGTTCTGGACGATCGCCTGGTAATGCTTCGGCAGCTTGTTCCATGCCTCCTTGCCGATGATCAGGTGCAGCATCGCGCCGCCCTCCCACCAGCCGGGATAGTAGTAGTACTTGGCGACGCGGATGAAGCCGAGCTTCTCGTCGTCGTAGGGGCCGACAAACTCGGCCGCGTCGATCGCGCCGCGCTCCAGCGCCGGATAGACGTCGCCGGGCGCGATCTGCGTCGGCACCACGCCGAGCTTGGCGAGAACCGCGCCGCCCATGCCGCCGATGCGGAACTTCAGGCCCTTGAGGTCGTCGATGCTCTTCAACTCGTTGCGGAAGAAGCCACCCATCTGGCAGCCGGAATTGCCGCAGGGGATCGAATAGGCGTTGAAGCGGTCGAGCACGCCGTTCACGATCTGCTCGCCGCCGCCGAAATACCACCAGCTATGCTGCTGGCGGGCATTGAGCCCGAACGGGATGCCGGTGCCGAGACCCAGCGTCGGGTCCTTGCCGATATAGAAATAGGTCGGCGAGTGCGCGCACTCGACGGTGCCGGAGGAAACCGCGTCGAGCGCCTGCAGACCGGGCACGATCTCGCCGGGCGCGAAGACCTGGATCTCGAACTTGCCGTCCGTCGCCTCGGAGACGAGCTTCGAGAACTGCTGGGCCGTGCCGAAGATCGTGTCGAGCGACTTCGGGAAGCTCGATGTCAGCCGCCATTTCACCTCGGGCTGCGACTGCGCGATCGCCGGCATCGCGACGGTCGTCGCGGCGGCGGCCAATGCCCCCGATTTCAAAAAGCTGCGACGTTCCATATGGTTTCCTCCCGGGGGATTGTTATGCCTTTATGCCCTTATTGGCGCGTCCGGGAAGGAATGAAAAGACATGAAGCTTGCCTCGCTCGCGCATGGCCGTGACGGCCGCCTCGTCGTCGTCTCCAGGGATCTGACCCGCGCCACCGATGCCTTTCCGGTCGTACCGACGCTGCAGGCGGCGCTCGACGACTGGGGGCGCCACGCCCCGCGCCTCGCCGATCTGGCCGAGGGGCTGGAGCACGGTTCCGTCCCGTCCTTCCGCTTCCACGAGCATGACTGCGCCGCGCCACTGCCGCGCGCCTATCAGTGGCTCGACGGTTCGGCCTATGTGAACCATGTCGACCTCGTCCGGAAGGCGCGCGGGGCGACCATGCCGGAGAGCTTCTGGACCGATCCGCTAATGTACCAGGGCGGCAGCGACGCCTCGCTCGGCCCGCGCCAGGCCGTGCAGGCCCGCAGCGAGGAGGACGGGATCGATTTCGAGGCGGAGATCGCGGTCGTGACCGGCGACGTGCCGATGGGTGCGACGCGGGAGGAGGCGCTTCAGGCCATCCGCCTCGTCATGCTCGTCAACGACGTGAGCTTGCGGAATCGGATTCCCAGCGAATTGGCGAAAGGCTTTGGATTCGTTCAATCAAAGCCGTCCTCGGCCTACTCCCCGGCGGCGGTGACGCCGGACGAACTTGGCAATGCCTGGCGCGACGGCCGCCTGCACCTGCCGCTGCTGGCCCAGGTCAACGGCACGCTCTTCGGCAAGCCCGATGCCGGCACCGACATGACCTTCGATTTCGGCACGCTGATCGCCCATGCAGCGGCGACCCGTAGGCTCTCTGCGGGGACGGTGATCGGTGCCGGCACGGTCTCGAATCGCGACGCCGATGGCGGGCCCGGCCGGCCGGTGGCGGAGGGCGGGCGGGGCTATGCCTGCATCGCCGAGCAGCGCATGGTCGAAACGATCCGGAGCGGCGAGGCGAAGACGCCCTTCCTGCGTTTCGGCGATACCGTCCGCATCGAGATGAAGGATGCCGGCGGGCATTCGATCTTCGGAGCGATCGAGCAGGAGATCCTGCCCCAGGGCTGACCGTTCCCCGGCTGTCCCGGCTTGGCGGCAGCCGGGCAGCCGGATAACCTCACGCCTCAAAGCGCCACGGCATCGGATCTCTCCGAAAAATGGAGTGCATTTTTCGGAGAGATCCGATGCAATAATAAAAAGCTAGACCGGCACGCGTCCGATCGGGCGCACGATGGTCTAGGCAGACGCGAGAACCGAGACGCCATGACCGAGACCGTGCCGTTCTATTCGACCACCATCCCGCTGGCCTTCTTCATCTGGGGGCCGGTCCTGGTGGTGGTGCTGTTCTGGGCGGTCGGCGTCTGGTCGAGCCGGCAGGGCGTACCGCGCATGCTGGAAAGCGATTGGGACGGCTACAGCGTCGCCGATGTCGAGAAGCTTTTCACGCTCTATGGCGAGGACAAGCGCGCGCGCTATCGCAATCGCGTGCTGCCGGCCGATGTAGCCTGCGCCTTCACCTATGCGATCGTCGGCGCCCTGATCGTCGCCGGGCTCGCGATGCGCGGCCAGCCCTGGTGGGTGGCGGCGCTCTGCGGCGGCGGCTGGCTCCTCGGCGGGCTCTGCGACGTCGCCGAGAATTTCGCCGTGGCGCGATTGCTCGACCGCTACCCGCAGGTCGATGGCGGCAATGTCGCCTTCGCCAGCACCATGACGCGGCTGAAGCTGGTTCTCTTCGCGCTGGGCGTCATCGGTGCGCTCGCCGCGGCCTATCTGGTCTTCAAGCCGTTGGCGGGTTGAGGTTGCGCCACGTCTCGGCGGCAAGACGGAAGCGTGTGGCGATCACGGCGGGATGGCCGATCAGGATATCCGGATCGGCCGGCGCGGGCGTGAAGCCGAGCCGTTCGGCCAGACGCAGCGACGCCGGATTGAGCGGGTGCGTGGTTACGGCGACGCTTGTCAGCGCCAGCGTCTCGAAGCCGTGCCGCAGCAGGCGTGCTGCGGCCTCCCGCGCATAACCACGGCCCCAGCTCGCGACGGTGAAGCGATAGCTCAACTGGACGTCCTCGGCCGCATCGCCGTCCGGAATGAGCCCGACATAGCCGAGGAACACGGCCGGCTCTGCCTTTGCGAAAACCGACCAATAGCCCAGGCCACGGCCGATATGGCTGAAGCTGCGGGCCGTGACGGCGTCGCGGCTCATCGCGGGGTCGCCCACCGCGGCGATATGTTTCATCACCAGCGGATCGGCGTTCATCGCCGCGATGGCGTCGATATCGCCGAGCGTCCGCGGGCGCAGCAGTAATCTGTCGCTTTCCAGTTCCGGCAGCATGGGGTGGTTGGTTCCGGTCGTTGTTCGCTTGTCGAGATTGTGCAGCGCAGAACTCTGGTGCGCCGCCGTCCGGCTTCCCATATCCTGCCGGGCGCCATGCTGAAACGCGCCGGGAGAATGGGAATGCTGCTTCGTCGTTGGGTCCTGGCCGCTTTGGCCCTCACCCTGTCGGGAATGACGCTGTCGCCGGCCACGGCGCAGGAAGATTTGATCTTCAGGAAATCGACCGTCTGGAAGATGCTGACGCCGAACGACAAGCTCGCCGTCTACGGCGTCGACGATCCCATCGTCGAAGGTGTCGCCTGCCATTACACCGTGCCCGAGAAAGGCGGCGTTTCCGGCATGTTCGGCGTGGCCGAGGAGGTATCGGAGGTCTCGCTGGCCTGCCGCCAGATCGGCCCGATCAAGTTCAAGGAGAAGGCGGAGCAGGGCGATGTCGTCTTCCGCGAGCGCCGTTCGCTGATCTGGAAGAAGATGCAGATCGTGCGCGGCTGCGATGCCAAGCGCAACGTGCTGGTCTATCTCGTCTATACCGACAAGCTGATCGACGGTTCGCCGCAGAACTCGACCTCGACCGTGCCGATCATGCCCTGGGGCGCGTCGGGCGAGCCGCCGAAATGTGCGGAATGGATTCGCTGAACTCGAAAATTACTCGCCGCAGGTGATGCTCAGCGGCTGTTCGGCCGCCTGCGCCGGGCTCGGCTTGGTGACGGAGCCGGTGAAGTCCTCGCGGGTAGCGACGCCGAAGGCGACCGCTTTGCCGAAGCCCTGCGACTCGCACCAGGCATTGGCGACGATCTTGCCGCATTCGGCCTTGGACGAGATGCAGTCGGCGACGCCATAGCCGTCGCTGGCCGGGATCAGGAAGGTGCGCGGCTCGTTCGAGGCAGCGGCGGTGTGGCTGGTCGGCATGATCGACAGCGAGATGCCGCCGGCAATGATACCGAGCAATCCGACGAAGGCCACGGCGCGGCGCATGAATTTGAGTTCCTGATGGGTTGCGGGCGCAGAACCCGCGAATCGGGAGGATGGTTCCGGCCGGTTAAATTTGAATGAACCGCGCAACCTTCGGGCAATGCTGCATTGCAGCAACGGGTCGCCCTCTTGACGGAAAGCTCGCGGAAAGGCAATCAGGTCCGATCATGACGCGAGCCGCCATCAACAGCACTTGCATTATTTGCCGCTAGCTTTCGCTGGCCGGCTGCTCACGTCCTCGTCCTGAAAAACGAACCGACAAAAGCGCCCCCGGCCAGCGGCCAGGTCGCCATTTCGTATTTCGCCGTTCGTTTCGTTCCAGGATTTAGCCCCGATGTCGCCGACCCTGAGGCTCTACAACACGCTGACGCGGACGAAGCAGGACTTCGCGCCGATCGATCCGTCGAATGTCCGCATGTATGTCTGCGGCCCGACGGTCTACGACTACGCCCATATCGGCAATGCCCGCCCGGTCATCGTCTTCGACGTGCTCTACCGGCTGCTGCGCCATATCTATGGCGCGGATCACGTCACCTATGCCCGCAACCTCACGGATGTCGACGACAAGATCAATGCCCGTGCGGCGCGTGACTATCCCGGCCTGCCTCTGAATGAGGCGATCGCCAAGGTCACGCAGACCACGACGGCGCAGTTCCATGCCGATATCGACGCGCTCGGCACTTTGCGCCCGACGACGGAACCGCGCGCCACCGAGCATATCGAGGAGATGAAGGCGATCATCGAGCGCCTGATCGCGCGCGGCGTCGCCTATGTCGCCGAGGAGCATGTGCTCTTCCATGTCCCGGCCGTCGCCCATCTCGCCAAGGCGCCGAAATACGGCACGCTCGCCCGCCGCTCGCTCGACGAGATGCTGGCTGGCGCCCGCGTCGATGTCGCGCCCTACAAGCGCGACGCGATGGATTTCGTGCTCTGGAAGCCGAGCCGCGACGGCATCGACCCCGGCTGGCCGTCCCCGGCCGGCATTGCCACGCCCGGCCGCCCCGGCTGGCATATCGAATGCTCGGCCATGTCGATGGCGAAGCTGCTGACCCCGTTCGGCGGCGGGCTCGCCTGCGACGATCCCGAGAAGAACGTCTTCGACATCCATGGCGGCGGCATCGATCTCGTCTTCCCGCACCACGAGAACGAGATCACCCAGTCCTGCTGCGCCTTTGGCGGGGCGGAAGGGCAGCCGCTCATGGCCAATATCTGGATGCATAACGGCTTCCTGCAGGTCGAAGGCGAGAAGATGTCGAAATCGCTCGGCAACTTCGTCACGATCAACGAACTGCTGGAGACGGATGTTTTCGGCGGCCGCAAATGGCCGGGCGAGGTGCTGCGCCTCGCGATGCTCAAGACGCATTACCGCCAGCCGATCGACTGGACGGTGAAGGCGCTGGAGGAGGCGGAGAAGACGCTGCAGGACTGGGCCGAAGCGGCGCAGGGCGCCACGGCGTCCAAGCCTTCGGCCGAATTGCTCGACGCACTGGCGGACGATCTCAATACCGCACGGGTGCTGGCCGAGTTGCATGCCTTGCGCAAGGCGGGTGACCTGCCGGCGCTGCTGGCCGGCCTCGAGTTGCTGGGCATCGACCTGCCGGAGGTGGCGTCGCCGGCTGTGGTCGCCCCCGAGGTGGAACGTCTGATCGCCGCCCGCCTCGCCGCCCGCCGTGCGAAGAATTTCGCGGAGTCCGATCGTCTTCGCGACGAGCTCGCCGCGATGGGCATCGCGCTCAAGGACGGCAAGGACCTCGCCACCGGCGAGCCGACGACCAGCTGGGAGGTGAAGCGATGAGCCCGAAGATCCGCCCGGCGGGCTCGCTTTCCTTCGCCATCAAGCTGGTCATGCTGGCGATGGTCGTGCCGCGCGTCGTCCGCTTCAAATTGAGGCGGGAGCGATGAGCGCGGCACGCGTCTATCTCTTCGACACGACGCTGCGCGACGGGGCCCAGACCACGGGTGTTGACTTCTCGCTCGACGACAAGCGCGCGGTCGCGGCGCTGCTCGACCGGCTCGGCGTCGACTATGTCGAAGGCGGCTATCCCGGCGCCAACCCGCTGGATACAGCCTTCTTCGAGGAGAAGGCGACGAAGCGGGCGAAATTCGCCGCCTTCGGCATGACCAAGCGGGCAGGGCGCTCGGCCGCCAACGACCCCGGCATCGCCGCGCTGCTGGAGGCGAAGGCCGACGCCATCGTCTTCGTCGCCAAGGCCTGGGACTATCATGTCCATGTCGCGCTCGAGATATCGCTGGAAGAGAACCTCGCCGGCATCCGCGAGAGCGTCGAGGCGGCAAAGGCCGCCGGCCGCGAGGTCATGCTCGACTGCGAGCATTTCTTCGACGGCTACAAGGCCAATCCCGATTATGCGCTCGCCTGCGCCCGCACGGCCTATGAGGCCGGCGCCCGCTGGGTCGTGCTCTGCGATACCAATGGCGGCACGCTGCCCGACGAGGTCGGCGCGATCGTGCGCGACGTCGCCAGGACCGTGCCGGGCGATCATCTCGGCATCCACGCCCATGACGATTGCGGCTGCGCCATTGCAAACTCGCTGGCGGCGGTCGAGGCCGGCGCGCGCCAGATCCAGGGCACCCTCAACGGGCTCGGCGAGCGCTGCGGCAATGCCAATCTCGTCACGCTGATCGGCGCGCTGAAGCTCAAGGAGCGCTATCGCGACCGCTTCGCGCTCGGCGTCAGCGAGGCCCAGCTCGGCGATCTCACCCATGTCTCGCGCGCGCTCGACGAGATGCTGAACCGCGCGCCGAACCGGCACGCGCCCTTCGTCGGCGCCTCGGCTTTCGCCACCAAGGCCGGCATCCATGCCTCGGCCGTGCTGAAGGACCCGCGCACCTACGAACATGTCGTGCCGGAAGCGACCGGCAACACCCGCAAGGTCCTGATCTCCGACCAGGGCGGCAAGTCGAACCTCGTCGCCGAGCTGGAACGCATCGGCGTCACGCTCGGCCGCGACGACCCGCGCCTGAACCGGGTGCTGCAGGAGGTCAAGGACAAGGAGGCGCAAGGCTATGCCTTCGAGGGCGCCGACGCCTCGTTCTTTCTGCTGGTGAAGCGCATCCTCGGCGAGGTCCCGGAGTATTTCGCGGTCGAGCGTTTCGCCGTGAATGTCGAGCGCCGCCATAATGCGGTGGGCGAGCTCGTCACCTTCTCCGAGGCGATCGTGAAGGTGAAGGTCGGCGACGAGGTGCTGATCTCGGCGGCGGAGGGCGATGCCGGCCCGGTCAACGCGCTCGACATCGCCTTGCGCAAGGATCTCGGCCGCTACCAGTCGCTGATCGGCGGCTTGCGGCTGGTCGACTACAAGGTCCGCATCTTCCAGGGCGGCACCGATGCGGTGACGCGCGTGCTGATCGAGTCGGGCGACGAGACCGGCGAGCGCTGGACCACGGTCGGCGTCAGCGCCAACATCATCGACGCCTCGTTCCAGGCGCTGGTCGACTCGATCACCTACAAGCTGGTCAAGGCCGGCGCGACGGCTTGATTGTCTCCTTCTCCCCCGAGGGGAGAAGGGAGCAACCTCACTCCGTCAGGCGGATCACCCGGTCCTTGCACAGGTCCATGTCGGCGTCGCTCTCGGCTTCGTCGTCGAACTGCGCCTGCACCGTATAGGTGCAGCCCTGTGGCTTGTTGAGCTTGAGCGCGACGCTCTTGCCGGGGGGCAGGGGCTTGGCGAGCTTGGCGACGAGGCGCGGCTGGTCGCCCGGCGTCGCGATCGCGAAATTGCTCAGCGGCACGGTGCGCTGGTTGGTGATCGTGATCTGCGGGTGTGGGCGCGAGCCCTGCGCCGCGGCGGGCAGCGCGAGGAGGAGGGCAGCGGCGATGCCAGCCCCGGAGGCGACAAGCTGTTGAGCCTTCATGATGTTTCCTTCCCCGATCATGAGCGTCACATGCTCTGACAGGGATCAGATACCTGCGATGGGGCGATGGCAAGGCCGCTTTCGGGCAGCCCGAGCCATGTTCCCCACGCAACGACATTCCCCTGCAACGGCGCGCGATTGCGTCTATATGAACGCGCCAACTGGAATCGTTTGAAAATGTCCGCGCCGTCAGCGCCGCCCCCGGGGTCGAGCTTCCATCGCTCTGCCGTCATTCGGCCGGGGTCCGGCTTCTTCGCCACCTTCCGCGCGCTCTGGCCCTATCTCTGGCCGGTGGAGCGTGCCGATCTGCGCACGCGCGTCGTCGCGGCCTTCGCCCTGATGGTCTGCGGGCGGCTCGTGCTGATGGGTGTGCCCTTCACCTTCAAATGGGTGACGGATGCGCTGGCCGGCTCCTATTCCAATCTCGAGAAATGGCTGCCCTGGCTGGTCGGCGCGCCGCTGGCGCTGACGGTGCTCTACGGACTCGCTCGCGTCGGCGCCGCGGCTTTCGTCCAGATGCGCGATGCCATATTCGCGCCGGTCTTCATGCATGCGGTGCGCACGCTCGCGCTCCAGACCTTCGGCCATCTCCATCATCTTTCGCTGCGCTTCCATCTGGAGCGCAAGACGGGCGGGCTCACGCGCGTGCTGGAGCGCGGCCGCAACGGCATCGAGGAGATGGTGCGCCTCGGCCTCAACCAGCTCGTGCCGGTGATCATCGAGGTGACGCTGATCATCGCCGTGCTGCTCTATCTGTTCGACTGGCGCTATGTCGTCGTGCTGGTCACGATGGTCACGGCCTACATGACCTACACGATCAAGGCGACGGAGTGGCGCATCGCCATCCGCTCGGCCATGAACGAGTCGGACACCGATGCCAATGCCAAGGCGATCGACTCGCTGCTCAACTACGAGACGGTGAAGTATTTCGGCGCCGAGGCCCGCGAGACCGCGCGCTACGACCAGTCGATGGCGCGCTACGAGCGCAACTCGATCAAGTCCTACACCTCGCTTGCCTGGCTGAACTTTGGCCAGGCCGCGATCTTCGCGGTGGGGCTGACGCTGTCGATGGTGATGGCGGTGCGCGGCTTCCAGGCCGGCACCAACACGGTCGGCGATCTCATCCTGATCAACGCGATGTTGATCCAGCTCTACCTGCCGCTGAACTTCATGGGCACCGTCTATCGCGAGATCAAGCAGGCGACGCTCGACATCGCCCAGATGTTCTCGCTGATCGGCCGCGATCCCGAAATTCAGGACAAGCCCGGGGCGAAGCCGCTGGCGGTCCCCGCCGGCGAGGTCGCCTTCGAGGACGTGCATTTCGCCTATGTGCCGGAGCGCCCGATCCTGCGCGGCGTCTCGTTCAAGGTCCTGCCGGGCCAGACGGTCGCCATCGTTGGCCCGTCCGGCGCCGGCAAGTCGACGATCTCGCGCCTGCTCTTCCGCTTCTACGAACCGCAAACCGGGCGCATCCTGATCGACGGCCAGCCGATCGCCGATGTCCAGCAGGTCTCGCTCAGGGCCGCGATCGGCATGGTCCCGCAGGACACGGTGCTGTTCAACGACACCATCGAATACAACATCCTCTATGGCCGCCCCGAGGCGACGACGGCCGAGGTCGAGGAGGCCGCACGTCTCGCCCAGATCGACCGCTTCATCCGCCTGCTGCCGGAAGGCTATGCGACCTCGGTCGGCGAGCGCGGCCTGAAGCTCTCCGGCGGCGAGAAGCAGCGTGTCGCCATCGCCCGCACCATCCTGAAGGGGCCGCCGGTGCTCGTCCTCGACGAGGCGACCTCGGCGCTCGATTCCTTCACGGAGAAGGAAATCCAGGACGCGCTCGACCGGGTCAGCGAGGGCCGCACCACGCTGGTCATCGCCCACCGGCTCTCGACCGTGGTCAATGCCGACGAGATCATCGTGCTCGACAAGGGCCAGATCGTCGAGCGCGGCCACCATCGCGACCTGCTGGCGGCGAACGGCGTGTATGCTGCGATGTGGAACCGCCAGCGCGAGGTCGACGAGGCCAAGGCGACGCTCCAGCGCGCGACCGAAGCCGAGGGCGAGAGCGTCCGCGTGACGTTGGCGTAGAAGCTGGGCCGGCGGCGCTCGCCGGCCAGTTTGAAACCGCTCGCAACGGCGGTCCGTTTCCTGCATTCTGCCCCGGCAGGGTGAGGCTGGGGGGCTGCCATGTTCGATCCGACAACATTCGTAGGTTTTCACACCTGGCTGAGCCTGATCGCGATCGTGGCCGGCTTTCCGGTGACGGCCGGATTGCTTCAGGGGCACACGCGGCCGGGCTGGACCGGCGTGTTCCTGTCCACAGCCTTCGCCACCAGCGCGACCGGCTTCGGCTTTCCGTTCAACGGTGTTTTGCCCTCGCATATCGTTGGGGCGATCCACATCGTGCTGGTCGTGATCGCGGCCTACGCGCTCTATGGACGGAGGCTGGAGGATGGCTGGCGCCGCCTCTACGCGATCATGGCGGTGCTCTCCTTCTATCTATTGATCTTCGTGCTGGTCGCCCAGCTCTTCGGGAAGGTTCCGGCTCTGCATGCCCTGGCCCCCACACAGTCCGAGCCGCCCTTCGGCATCGCCCAGGGAATCGTTCTCGTCGTCTTCGCGCTGTTGACCTGGAAGGCGGCGGTGCGCTTCATCCAGGTGCCGCACCGGACAGCCTGACCGGACCGGCCGCGACGTCGCGCCGCTGACCGGCGCGCGGCAGGGCTTTCCCTTCGCATCGGAACCCCCTAAATCAGCGCAACGCTCGCTGCCGGCTTTCGGCGGCGACCATGCCATTCCCGTGCGCCCGGCGCCGGCAGCCCAACGGAACCCGCCTCATGTCCCTCGTCGATTCCGCCCGCAAGGTGATCGTGCCCATCCACAAGGAGGGCTATGTCTTCATCGCGATCGGCCTCGTGGCGACGATCATCCTCGCCAATCTCTGGTCGCCCTTCGGCTGGATCGGCGCGATCGTCACGATCTGGATCTGCTACTTCTTCCGCGATCCGATCCGCGTCACGCCGCAACGCGAGGGGCTGGTGATCTCGCCGGCCGATGGCCGCATCAGCCAGATCGCGCAGTCGCTGCCGCCGCCGGAGCTCGAGCTGCCGGCCGAGCCGATGATCCGCATCTCGATCTTCATGAACGTCTTCGACTGCCATGTGAATCGCGCGCCGGTGCCCGGCCGCATCGCCAAGATCGCCTATACGCCCGGCCTCTTCCTCAATGCCGAGCTCGACAAGGCGAGCGACGACAACGAACGCAACGCGCTGGCGATCGAGACCAGGTCCGGCATCGTCGGCGTCGTCCAGATTGCCGGTTTGATCGCGCGGCGCATCGTGCCCTTCGTCAAGGAAGGCGACGTGCTGGGTACCGGCGAGCGCTTCGGCCTGATCCGCTTCGGCTCGCGCGTCGACGTCTACCTGCCGTCGCATGTCGTGCCGCTGGTCGGTGAGGGCCAGACCGCGATCGCCGGCGAGACCGTGCTGGCCGACCTGACCGGCAACGAGCCGGTGGCGCGCAGCTTCCGCGATATCTGAGGGTAGCTTGGGCGAAGTCTCCGAGACTGCCGCATCACTACGTTTCAGCGGAGATGAGCTCGATCCCGCTGAAATCTCTCGGTTGCTTGGTGCGGCTCCAACAAAGTCCTATCTCATGGGAGACCCTTGGATACTGCCGAACGGGCAGCAGAACTCTCACGGGCGGAAGACGGGGTTCTGGAGTTTGAGTGCCGCTCGAACCCGGCCCGGCAATCTCGACAAACAAATTTTCGAGCTGTTTAATTCACTCACCCAAGATTTGAGCATTTGGCGGGATTTATCGCGACGCTTCAATGGGGATGTCTTCGCCGGCCTCTTCACGAAGAGCTGGAATGAAGGTCTCCAACTGCAGCCCGAAACGATAGTGGCGCTGGCTTCACGCGGCCTGCGTCTCGACCTGGATATCTATGGGGCAGCCGACGAGAAGGAATGAGTGGAGACAGGTTTGCATTGAGGTGTTCCGCTAGCTTCGGTGCGGAAAACCGCGTATTCCGGCTGACATGAGCGACCTGTTTCCTCCCTTCGAGCCCGAGCGCGCGGAATCCAAGCGCGCCCGCTTCAAGCCGATTCCCTTCAGGCTGCTGGCGCCGAACGTCATCACGCTGCTGGCGCTTTGCCTCGGCCTCACCGCGATGCGCCTCATTGTCGAGGGCAAGCTGGAGACGGCGACGATCTGCATCCTGATCGCGGCGGCGCTCGACGGTGTCGACGGCCGTCTGGCCCGCCTGCTCAAGGGCACGTCGCGCTTCGGAGCCGAGCTCGATTCGCTCTCCGATTTTGTCAATTTCGGCGTCGCAACCGGCTATGTGCTCTGGATCTTCGTCCTGCAGGATCTAAAATCCTTCGGCTGGATCATCGTGTTGACGCTGGCCTGCGCCATGGCCTTGAGGCTCGCGCGCTTCAACGTGATGATCGACGATCCTGATCGTCCGGAATGGCAGAAGAACTTCTTTGTCGGCATGCCGGCCCCCGCGGGTGCGATCACTGCCCTGTTGCCGGTCTATCTCCACATCATCGGCGTGCCCGTGCAGGAATACGGCGCGCTCCCTGTCGGCATCTACATCCTGTTCATCGCCTTCCTGACGATCTCGCGCATTCCCTGCTATGCCGGCAAGACGCTCGGCACGCGTGTCCCGCGCACGCAGGTCCTGCCGATCTTCGTCGCGGTGGTGATCGTGGCAGGCCTGCTCTTCGCCTACACCTTCGAGGTGCTGACGGTCGTCGTGCTCGCCTATCTCGCGCTGATCCCGGTGAGCGTCGCGCGCTATCGCAAGCTGGAGCGCGCACATGCGCTCGCGACGCCCGTTCCGGCGGCGGAAACTGTTTCCGGCAGTCAGGTCTGATCGTGAATTGAAGCCTTAGCGGCGGTAGCCGCTGAGGCGCGCCGCATTGGCGCGGGTGCGTCGCGCGAAGGGCTCCAGCGTGCTGTCGGCAACCTTGACCGCCGCCATCGCGAGGTCGAACTGGCCGGGCGGGTTGAGCGCCAGCCCCCACCAGAAGGCGGTCGCGGCCTGCGTCGCGGCGACGCTGCTCTCGAACACGGCCGAGACTTTCTCCATCACGGCCTTGGTGGCCTCGCGCTGGCCGCGGCTGTCGCCGAAGGCGCCCTTCATCAGCAGCGGCATCCGCATGGCGATCGTCAGGCCGGCTTCCGCATGCATGGACATCAGGCGGGCCGCGAGAACCTGCGCCTCCGCCCCGGTCGCGAGGGCGGAGCCCGTCGATTTGCGCGGTTGGGGCATGAGGGGAACTCCGGAAGGCCAACAAGAAGAGATGGCGGAACGCCGAGGGGCATGAAGTCTGCCGTCAACAGCTCGGCTTGGCAATGCCTGGTATACCAGCAATCCCGCCCGGATTTCAGGCAGAGGGCTGGCTGTGGGGATGGAGAGCCTGAGGTTTGGCCTCACCCCGCGCAGCCGGGTGGATTTATCGACCCGCCGAAATGCTCTAAGGCTTGACCTGCGCCGCAGCCCTGCGGCCCCGGAATCCTGTCGAGCAGCCTGTTGAGCCTTTTCTCCACTCCCAAACATCCCGGCTGGCGGCCGATGCTCGTCCTCGCATCGGCGTCGCCGCGCCGCCTCGCGCTGCTGGAGCAAGCGGGGCTGAAGCCGGACGCGCTGCTGCCGGCCGATCTCGACGAGGCCCCGCTGAAGGGCGAGCGTCCGCGCGATCTCGCCCGCCGGCTGGCCCGCGAGAAGGCGCAAGCCGCGCGTGAGGGCGCCAAGGCACGCGCCGATCTCGAAGGCTGCTATATCCTCGCGGCCGATACGGTCGTCGCCGTCGGCCGGCGCATCCTGCCCAAGGCCGAGATCGTCGACGAGGCCGCGGCCTGCCTGCGCCTGCTCTCTGGCCGGGCGCACCGCGTCTATACCGGCGTCGCATTGGTGACGCCCTCGGGCACGATCCGCGACCGCATCGTCGAGACGCGCCTGCGCTTCAAGCGCCTCTCCACCGAGGATATCGAGACCTATCTCGCCTCGGGCGAGTGGCGCGGCAAGGCCGGCGGCTATGCCGTGCAGGGCATTGCCGGCTCCTTCGTCGTCAAGCTCGTCGGCTCCTATACCGGCGTCGTCGGCCTGCCGCTCTACGAGACGGTCAATCTCCTCGGCGGCGAGGGCTTCCCGATCCGCTTCGGCTGGATGAACGCAGCCTGACACGGCGTCCATGCGGGTTGCCTGAACGCGTCTCGCGGCTGATCCTGCCGCCGGGAAACGCGACGCGCTGGAACGCGCCGATGAGGGGAAGGCAAAGATGACGGGACGTCTGAGCGGCAAGGTCGCGATCGTGGCAGGGGCAGGGTCGATCGGCCCGGGCTGGGGCAATGGCAAGGCGACGGCGACGATCTTCGCGCGCGAGGGCGCGAAGGTGGTTTGCGCCGACATCAACCGCGACGCGGCCGAGGAGACGGCCGGCATCATCCGCAACGAGGGTGGCGAAGCCTTTGCCATGCAGGCGGATGTCACCCGGGCGGAGCAGGTCGCCGAACTCGTCGCCCATGCGCTCGGCCGCTACGGCCGGATCGACATTCTCGACAACAATGTCGGCATTGCCGAGGTCGGCAGCGTCGTCGATCTCGCGGAGGAGGTCTGGGAGCGTGTCTTCCGGGTCAACCTCACCGGCCCCTTCCTGGTGATGAAGCATGTCATCCCGGTGATGCAGCGTCAGTTCGAGGAGACGGGAGAGGGCGGTTCGATCATCAACATCTCGTCGATCGCCTCGATCCGCCACACCGGCGTGCCCTATGCCAGCTATTCCGCGACCAAGGCTGCGCTGAACCAGCTCACCCGCACGACGGCGGTGCAATACGCCCCACAGAAGATTCGTGTGAACGCGATCCTGCCCGGTCTGATGAAGACGCCGATGGTCGAGCATTCCGCCGGCCTCGCCGCCGTCTATGGCAAGGGCGATGTCGATGCGATGTGGGCCGCCCGCGCCGCGCAGGTCCCGATGGGGCATATGGGCGAGGCCTGGGACGTGGCCAATGCCGCGCTCTTCCTCGCCAGCGACGAGGCGCGCTACGTCACCGGCATCGAGCTCGTCGTCGATGGAGGCATCACGCTCAAATATGACTGACACCGACAAAGCCCCGCCGGCTGCAAAGCCCTGTCCGATCTGCGGCAAGCTGGCGGTCGCGCGCTTCAAGCCGTTCTGCTCGGCGCGCTGCGCCGATATCGATCTCGGCCGCTGGCTGAAGGGCAGCTACGTGATTCCCGGCGAGCCCGTCGACGAGGCGGAGGAGGGTGCGCCGCAGCAGCGCGAGCGCGAGGACTGAGCCTTCGGCCACGCTCTCTCGTGGCGAGACGGTTGTGGGAAGCATGGGGCCGGGGCGCTTGGAACCGGCCGGTCTCACGGAAGGCGCCATCGTCCCTGACGATGGCAGCGTGATCTATCAGGTCTCGGAGCGCTCGACACATGAGCAACGGCAGCGATCATCACGTCGTCATCGTCGGCGCCGGCTTCGGCGGGCTGGAAGCCGCCCGCAATCTCGCCGGTGCGCCGGTCAGGATCACGCTGATCGACCAGCGCAACCATCACCTGTTCCAGCCCTTGCTTTATCAGGTCGCGACCGCCTCGCTGCCGACTTCCGAGATCGCCTGGCCGATCCGCTTCCTGCTGCGCGGGCACAAGAATGTCGCGACCCTGCTCGGCACGGTCGCGGGCGTCGACAAGGCCGCCAAGCAGGTGTTGCTGGAGGGTGAGCGGCCGATCGGTTTCAACATGCTGATCCTCGCGACCGGCGCCCGCCATTCCTATTTCGGCCATGACGAGTGGGAGCCCTATGCGCCGGGCGTGAAGACGCTGGAGGATGCGACCCGCATCCGCCGTCGTATCCTCTCCGCCTTCGAGCAGGCGGAATGGGAGACCGATCCGGTGCGGCGCGCCGAATGGCTGACCTTCGTGATCATCGGGGCAGGGCCGACCGGCGTCGAGCTCGCCGGCACCATCGCGGAGCTCGCGCATGACACGCTCCGCGGCGATTTCCGCAATTTCGACACGCGCAGTGCCCGTGTGATCCTGGTCGAAGCCGGCCCGCGCATCCTCGCCGGCTTCACGGAGGATCTGTCCGCCTATGCCGAGCGGGCGCTGAACCGACTCGGCGTCGAGATCAGGCTGGGCCAGCCGGTCTCGGAGTGCCGCGCGGACGGGATCACGCTCGGCGCAGAGACGCTCCCGACCCGAACCGTCCTCTGGGCGGCAGGCGTTGCCGCGTCGCCGGCGGCGGAATGGCTGGGGATGACCGGCGACCGGGCCGGCCGTGTCCGCGTCGAGCCCGATCTGACGGTGCCCGGCGAGCCCGATATCTTCGTCATCGGCGACACTGCCTTCGTCGCCGGTGCGGACGGCAAGCCGGTGCCCGGCGTGGCGCCGGCAGCCAAGCAGCAGGGGCGCTATGTCGCCGACCTCATCAAGGCGCGGCTGCAAGGCAAGCCGGCGCCGCCGCCCTTCGCCTACAGGAATGCCGGCAATCTCGCGACGATCGGCAAGCGCGCAGCCATCGTCGATTTCGGCTGGATCAAGCTGCGCGGGCGCCTGGCCTGGTGGATCTGGGGCATCGCCCACATCTTCTTCCTGATCGGCCTGCGCAACCGGCTCGCAGTCGCGCTCAACTGGCTGTGGATCTATGTCAGCGGCCACCGCAGCGCCCGGCTCATCACGCAGCGCGATCCGGGGAGCCCGCGGAGCCCACCGTAACGCCGTCGTCGCGGGCCTTCCGACCCGGTCGGAAAGGAGCAGCTAACCAAACGGCAGCTTTGGCGCTGCCGCTGACCTCGCTTCGATGATAGCCTGATGTTTGCTGGCCTGTTGGTGCAATCTCCTGCGACGGAGGGGCGATGGCCGATCGGATGAAGGATCTGCTGGCGCGCGATATCGAAGCGCTGCGCGTCGACGTGCTCAAGGCCGGCGTCCTCAATGCCAAGGCCCTGCAGGAAAGCGCGGAATCTCACGTTGCGCATCTCCACGGCGTGCTGCGCGAAACCCGCGAGCTGCACGAAGCTTCGTTCCAGGTGGTGAATGACACGATCGGCTTCGCCAAGCTGCTCTATGGCCACGCGAACATCGCCGAATCGGAACAGGCCCGGCGCGCGGCGCTGGCTGCCATCGACCGCCTCGCCGGGTTGATCGGGCATTGTGAATGCCGGGAGGCGGTGGCCTCGTCCTGATCGAAATCATTTGCCTGGGTTTAAGGCCGATTTCGGCGTGCTCAATCCACAGGGTCGAGGTCTGTCGACGTTGTATTGAAGAAAGCCGGCTGAAGTGACTGGACAGGCCGAGCGGCTGCCTCTATATCGCCCCCACCAACACGGACGGCCCCGCGCCGCTCCCGGTTCGCCCAGGTAGCTCAGTTGGTAGAGCATGCGACTGAAAATCGCAGTGTCGGCGGTTCGACTCCGTCCCTGGGCACCATCCACCCTTCCAAGAGCTTCCACAGTCCTCCAAAAAGCCCGAAATTTCGGGGCTTTTGATCCAGCCTGAGCCTTTCGGCTTCCATCGACAGCTAACTCAAGTGTTGGCCGCGCTGCTTCTATCGGCCTCAGCGGTCGAGCACGGTCAGCGGCGTCTCGCGACGAGCCGAAGGCCTTGCGCGATGCGATCGAGAAGGCTGGCATTGGGATCGAGGCCGCGGCACCAGGCGGGACGATTGGTGCCGCGTCCGACAAGCACTAGGCCAGGAACGCGCGATAGGCGTCGATCATATCATCGACGGCAGCCGCAAAAAGCCTTTCGCCGTGCTGCGGAGTGGAGAGCGACGGATCTGAGCCGATGCGACCGTCCGGATAGCGCTTGCGATAGTCAAAGCAGTCGAAGAATGACGTGCTCGCCGGCGCCACCTTAGGAGCCATCTGCGCATGCTTGATCGCTTCCGGATGGTAGAATTGCGCGAGTGAGACCTCGGCCGCCGTTGCATGCGAGCCGTTGACACCGGGGTACAATTCCTCGGCGATATCGGTTGCGCGCTTGCCGTTCGACCACATCATCATCCGGCAGCGTATCGGAGAAGGCTCGCCATTGGGCAGCAGTGAGAGCGAGGCATAGACTTCGTCGAAGGCGGCCGTCACGGTCGCGATATTGCCGCCATGCCCGTTGATGAAAAAGAAGCGCTCGAAGCCATTGCGAGCAAGTGAGCGCACGATATCCCCAACCATTGCGATCATGGTCGATGGGCGCAAGGTGACCGAGCCTGCGAAACCCAGATGATGCTGCGACATGCCATAGGCGAGCGTCGGGGCGACCATCGCGCCGATCTTGTCGCCGACACCCTTGGCGATGAACTCGGCGTCGAGATGGTCCGTACCGATCAGGCCGTTGGGCCCATGCTGCTCGGTGGACCCGACGGGCACGATAATGCCGCGCGACGTTTGGAGATATTCTTCGACTTCGTGCCAGGTCGCGAGAGCCAGTTGCATGACCAGATTTCTCCAAACGTGTCGTAATGCCTATCGATCTGGCTCGAAACCTAGGAAGCGAGAAAGCCCAGGGTCAACCGCCTCCAGGTACCTGACAGCCATGCGTTCGCGCGATCCGAACAGCCGCTCGACAGCGTTGGCGCCAGTTAAGGCCGGAGATCAGCCAAAGGAAGCGTTGACGCTGCCGGCCGATGCGGAAACGATGGAGCATGCTTGCTGCTGAGGCTCCCGCGTGCCGGGGCGCTGACCGGCCGGGTTTGCGACCGCAACGCGTCCGCGCGAAGCCCGGCGCTTTGCCGCTGCACCGCCGAATCCCGACCTCCCGGAGTTCCCGACCATGAACCAGACGAGCCCGCTCGCCGCGGAAGCGCATGCGCCGTTGCGCCTCACCAGCCTGGCCCATGGCGGCGGTTGCGGCTGCAAGCTGGCGCCGGCCGTGCTTCAGCAATTGCTTGCCGGGCATCCGGCCGCCGGCCCCTACAGCCCACTCCTCGTCGGCACAGAGACCGGCGATGATGCCGCCGTCTGGCAGATCGACGAGAACACGTGCGTCGTCGCGACCACCGATTTCTTCATGCCGGTCGTCGACGATCCCCACGATTTCGGCCGCATCGCCGCGACGAATGCGATCTCCGATGTCTATGCCATGGGCGGGCGCCCGATCATGGCGCTGGCGATCCTCGGCATGCCGCTCGACAAATTGCCGCTCGAGATCACCCGCGAAATCCTGAAGGGCGGCGCCTCTATCTGCGCCGAGGCCGGCATTCCGGTCGCGGGCGGCCATTCGATCGATGCGCCCGAGCCGATCTATGGGCTTGCGGTCATCGGCCTGCTCAAGCCGTCGAACCTGCGCCGCAACAGCGGTGCCAGGTCCGGCGACGCGCTGATCCTGACCAAGGCGCTGGGCGTCGGCATCTATTCGGCCGCCTTCAAGAAGGGCGAGCTCTCGGCTGCGGCCTATGACGAGATGATCGCCTCGACGACGTTGCTCAATCGCGTTGGCGCCGATCTGGCGGGAGATGCGGACGTCCGCGCGATCACCGACGTCACCGGCTTCGGCATTCTCGGCCATGGGCTGGAGATGGCGCGCGGCTCCGGCGTCACGTTGAAGCTCAGGCTTTCCGACCTGCCGCTCCTGTCGCAGGCCGAACGCCTGGCGCAGGAGGGCAGGGTGACTGGCGCCTCCCACCGCAACTGGGCGAGCTATGGCGAGGGTGCCGTCCTGCCCGCAGGCTTGCCGGACTGGCAGCGCCATCTGCTCACCGATCCACAGACCTCCGGCGGCCTGCTGGTTTCCTGCGCAGCCGAGCGGGCCGAGGCCGTGCTGGCGCAGATCAGGGAGGCGGGCTACCCGGCGGCAAGGATCATCGGCGCGGTCGAGGCCGGGCCCGCGCAGGTCGTCATCGACTGACGGGCTTCAGCGCGCTTCCTGGATTTCGAGGTTCCGGCCCCAGACGTCGAAGAAGGCGCCCTTGTTGAGGACGAGGCGGTCCTCGCGCAGGGCGGTCTCCAGTTCGCGCAGGCGATTGCGGGCGATGGCGTCCGGCACAAGGCCGCCATCGTCGTCGCGCGTCGGGAAGAAGGCGGCACCGTGCCAGTTCACGCCGGCGCCGCGCAACATCAGCACGATGTCGCCCCAGTCGATCTCGTCGCCGACGACATGGACGAAGGTCGAGCGCAAGGGCTCGACCTTCGGCTCGGCGATCTTCACCAGCACGATCAGCGCCGTGAACGGACCCTTGCGGAAGAGCTTGCCGAGCCAGCGGTCGAAATCGGTTCCGAGACCTCTAGAGGTCGGCATGAGACAGACCGAGCAGGCGGCTGGCGACGAAGGCGAGGGGAGAGGTATCGGCGTCCGTCATGGCCCCTCAGGGAACTGGCGGAAGAGAATGGGAGTCGAACCCACCAGAGACCGTCTGACGGCCCCTCCCGGATTTGAAGTCCGGACGCCCCACCGGGGACGTTTCTCCTCCATCGCTCAAGCCGGGTGGCGGTCCGAACAGGTCGAGCCGCCGCCGGTTGATGCGTCTCAGGTCGCCGCGGCGGATGGTGATGCCGTGGCGATCGAAGAACTCGAGAATCTGGATAGCGACCTTTCGGCCGTTGTCGAGCCTGTCGCGGAACTGGGCTGCATTGAAGCCGGCCGGATGAAGCCCGGCAAGCTCGATCGCGATGCCGACCATCTCGGCGAGCGTGCTGCGGAGGAAGAAATGATCGAGCGCGACCTCATGGACATCGCCGCGCCGTCCGGTGAGCCGCAGCAGCCGCCGGATCTCCTCCTCGGGCCGCCCGAGCATCTGGCCGATATCGCGCACGCGTGGCGGGCGGAAGCGCTCGCTATCCGCGATCAATGGCGTGACCCGGTCCCAGAGCGCCTCGTCCTCCGGCGACAGCCGGGCCTCGTGACCAGGCCGCCTCAGCCATGACCCGGCCGGCACCAGCACATCCTCTCCCGCGAGCCGGGCGAGGGCCTGCCGGAACAAGGGCGCGGGCCAGCGGGGCGCAACGGTGAAGCGCAGGCGCTCCAGCCCCATGCCCGGCAGGTCGGGATGTTCGGCATGGAAAGCGTCGAGCTGCTCGGTGGCGGCCTGTGCCAGCGCCTGCCAATGCAGGGGCAGCATTGCCAGCGGGCCAATCCTGACGAGGCCGAGATCGCGCGCCAGCTCTCCCTCCGCATCGGAGCCAAGCGCGCGGTCGCGAGCGAAGCCGCTGAGATCGGCATGATGCGGCGGCGCCGACAGCAAGCCTCGCAAGGCCTCGGCCGGATCGGACAGGCGAAGCGCCGTGAGCTGCGCCAGGCGCTCCGGGTTGCGGCGCCGACGTTCCGGCGCGCGCAGGTCGAGGAAGCGCCCACCGCCTATGGTGCGCGAGGCGCTGGTGTCGCGCAGCACGAAGCTGTCGAGCACCGTGGCTGCGAGCGGTTCGTCGAGCACGAGCTGGATCAGGCCCTCCTCACCGGGCGCAGTCGCATCGCCCAACAGCACGATACGAGCGCCGATCTCGGCTGCGGCATGGTGCAGACGAACCGGCTGCCACATCGTCAGAGCCCTCTCGCCGGGCAGCAGCGACGCCTCGGCATCGATGCGCGTCGTTGGCGAATGGAGCGCCGACGCCAGCACCATGTCTCCGTGCCGGATGGCGTCCTTCGCGATGCCGGCGCCGGCGAGATTGAGTGCGCAACGCTCGCCGGCAATGCCGCGCTCGGCCGGGCGGTTCTGGGCGTGGATCGAGCGCACCCGCGCCGGCAAGCCGCTGGGCGAGACGGTGACGCTGTCCCCTACGCTGACGCTGCCGGAGAGGACGGTGCCCGTCACCACTGTCCCGGTGCCCTGCAGGGTGAAGCAGCGATCGACCGCGAGGCGAAAGGCGCCATCGCCTTGCCGGGCCTGGGCTCCGCGGGCGCGTGACGCGAGCAGGGCGGCGAGCTCGGGCAGGCCTTCTCCGGTCACGGCGGAAACGGGCAGCATCGGAGCTTTGGCGAACGGGCCTGAGGACAGCAGCGCCGCGATTTCGGCCTCGACCATCGCGGTCCGCCCGGCCTCGACCAGATCGGTCTTGGTGATCGCGACGATAGCCTCGCGGATGCCGAGCAGCCGGGCGATGGCGACATGTTCGCGGGTCTGCGGCATCACGCCGTCATCGGCCGCGACGACCAGCAGCAGCAGGTCGATGCCGGCGGCGCCGGCCAGCATCGTATGCACGAATTTCTCATGGCCGGGCACGTCGATGAAGCCGACGACCGAGCCGTCGGCCTGCGGCCAATAGGCGAAGCCGAGCGCGATCGAGATGCCGCGCGCCTTCTCCTCCTTCAACCGGTCGGTATCGACGCCGGTCAAGCGCCGGACCAGCGAGGTCTTGCCATGATCGATATGGCCGGCGGTCCCGATGATCATGGCGCAGGCTCCGCCGGAGCGGCAGCGGCGCGCGCAGCCTTGATGAAGGGGGCCGCGAGCGGGCTGCCTTTGCCTTCGGCGCTGAGCAATAGCGCGAGCGCGCGCTCCGCATCGGCCGGCACGCCCTGGCCGAGCAGCGTCGCGGCGCCGAGCATGGCTTCCGAATCCGGATCGCCGGCGGCCATGCCGCGCTGCCACCATTGCGCGGCGGTGTCGGCGTCGCGGTCTACGCCAAGCGCGTCATGATGCATCATCCCGAGCCGGGTCATGCTGGTGGCGATGCCGGCCTCCGCCGCGGCTTGCGCCCAGCGTAGGGCTTCAGCCCGGTCGGCAGGGTTCCCGCCTTCGAGCAGCATCCATGACAGCATATCCTGTGCCGGGGCATCGTCCTGTTCAGCGGCGAGTCGATAAAGCCGCATCGCCTCGGCATCGCTCTGCGCGACGGCTTCGCCCTTGAAATGCAAAGCGGCCAGATTGCGTTGCCCGACCGGATCGCCGCCTTCCGCCGACAGGCTCAGCCAACGCAGCGCCAAAGCCGGATCGCGCGCGACGCCGAGACCTTCTGCGAAACAGGCGCCGATATTGTTCTGCGCTCGCCCGATGCCGGCATGGGCAAGCGGCCCCCATAGGGCGAGCGCAGCCGCATGGTCGCCGCGCTCGACCGCCGCCGTAGCCTGCGCCATCGTTGCGGCGACATCACCATCGGCGGTTTCATCCCGGCCGAAAAGGCGCTCAAGCCAGCGCATCGGGTAGTCCGGGCTTCAGCGCATCGAGCTGCGCCGCGAACAGCGCCTCGTCCTCCAGGCAGCGCAGGTCGAAGACGAGTGCGCCTTGCGCAATGCGCCCGACTACAGGCACCGGCACGGCGCGGAAAGCCGCTGCCAGCTTCTCGACGGCAGAGCCTGTGGTCTTGCCGGCTGGCCGCAGTGCAAGCCCCGCGCTCGGCAGCGTCTCCAGAGGTAACGCGCCGGAACCGATCTGACTGGCGCAATTGGTCGTTTCGACGATCCAGCCAGCGCCGATCGCCGCCGCCACCTTGGGCTGAACACGCTCGGCCAGCGCGCGCAGCTCTTCCGCCTTTCGGGTGAACAGCCTGAGCGTCGGCAAGCGTTCTGCCAACCGGTCGGGGTCGCGATAGAGCCTGAGCGTCGCCTCCAGCGCCGCGAGCCGGAGCTTGTCGAGACGCAGCGCCCGCTTCAGCGGGTTCTTCGCCAGTTTCGCGATCAGGTCCTTGCGCCCGGCGACGATGCCGGCCTGCGGCCCGCCGAGCAGCTTGTCGCCGGAGAAGGTGACGAGATCGGCGCCGCCCTTCAGCGCATCCTGCACCGTCTTCTCGCGGCGAAGGCCCCAGCGCGCGAGATCGATCAGCGTGCCTGAGCCGAGATCGTCGACGAAGGGCAGCTCGTGCCGGCGCGCGAGCTCGGCGAGCTCGGCCGGTTCGACCTCGGCCGTGAAGCCCTGCACCACATAGTTCGAGGTGTGGACCTTCATCAGCAGGCCGGTTTCAGGCCCGATCGCTTCGGCATAGTCCTTGAGGTGCGTGCGGTTGGTGGTGCCGACCTCGCGCAAGGTCGCGCCGGCCCGCGCCATGATGTCCGGCATGCGGAAGGCGCCGCCGATCTCGATCAACTCGCCGCGCGAGACGATAGCTTCGCGGTCTTTCGCGAGGGTGTTGAGCACGAGCAGCACGGCGGAGGCATTGTTGTTGACGAGAATCGCGTCCTCGGCGCCGGTCAGCTCGCGGATGAGGCCGCGGACATGCGCATCGCGCTCGCCGCGTTGCCCGGCTTCGATCTCGTATTCGAGATTGGTTGGGGCGCGCATGGCCGCGACCACGGCCTCGATCGCCTCCTCGGCCAGCAGAGCGCGGCCGAGATTGGTGTGCAGCACGGTGCCCGTCAGGTTGATCACCGGGCGTTGCGAGGGGCGATTCTTCTCCTCAAGCCGGTCCAGCGCCATGCCGCCGACCTGCTCGATGGAGGCCGCCATCGTCTCGCCGCCGGCCCGCAAACGCTCGATCGCCTGCCGGATTGCATCGGTCGCAGACGCACGTCCATGCTGCGCTATAGCAAGCTCGCCATTGGCGCTGCGCAACACCGTGTCGACCGATGGCGGGCGGAAGCTTTCCGGCTTGTTCATCAGGCTCCCTCCGGGAGACGCTTGATCAGTATCCGAGCAGGAATGGGTTCACTCCCGCCCGATGCCAGCCGGCCTCGGTCACCAGCAGGTCGAGCCCGAGGCTCGCAACATCGTCCGCGACCGGCTCCAGCTCCGGGGCCTTGCGGCGATTCAGGATCTTCACATAGGTCCGGCACTCGTCGCAGGTCTCGGCCTTGATCGTGTCGGCGATGCCCTCGATCTCCTGATAGGCGATGCCCTTGGTCGAGCCGCAGGAGACGCATTTCACCCGGACATGGTTCCATTGCGCCGCGCAGAGCGAGCACTGGATGTAGCGTACGCCCTCGACATTGAGATCGGCGACGACCGCGCTCGCGACCGGCGGCCCGCCGCAGCAGGGGCAGACGCCGTCGGCAACCGGCTGGGGCAGGGCGGGGTCGAGCCGGGCGCTGCGACGGGCCGCGACGACCTGCAGGGCGGCGGCGGCGAAGATATGCTCGGCGACCGCCTCGACCGGCACGGCATCGGCCAGCACGGCGGCGAACATCGCCTGCCGCGCCTCCGGCCCGGCCGAGACGGCGCGTGCAAGGGCGGCGCGTGCGAGGTCCGGCATGGCGACGTTGGTCAGCCGTTCCGCGAGCCGGTCGAAGGCGTCCGACACCGCCGGGTCACTGGCCAGTTCCTCACGCGGCAGCACCGGCATGGCGTTGACTGCGCGCATCCGCAATTCGTCGGGTGAGGGCATGCCGGGCGGCTCGGCAGATTCCGCCAACGTCGCCTGGGCGCGGCTCAACCCGGCGAGAAAGGCGAGATAGGCTTCGAGCTGGTGCCCCGGGGCGAGAGCGGCGAACCGCTCTGCCCGTCTGGCAAACAGCGTCGCGGGCTCCGGCAGGCGCAGGAAAGGCGGCTTGTCGCGTTCCGGCGTGCCGACATCTTCAAAGGTAACCAGGTCTTGGTCGTCGCTCATTCCAGTCCTCTCGAACCGCACGGGTCACGGGAGGCGGAGCAGCTTGCGCTGCCCCGCAGGCGAAGTCATTCGGCAGGGCCGGGGCTATGGCGGCGCGGCGGCGTCTGGCGCTCGTCGATGACACCCTCGCGCGCTTCCTGCCGCAGCCAGAGCCGGTGGTGGCGGAAGGCCCAGCCCCCCGTCACCTTGCCCTCGGTCATGGCGCTGATCGTGCCACGGACATAGAAGCCGGCATAGATATGGACGATGACGACGAGCAGCATCGCGATCGCCGCCAATGCATGGATGATATGGCCGAAGCGCTGCTGCTCGATGGTGAAGCTCGCGCCGAAATACTCGTACCAGATCACGATGCCCGTCCCGAACAGGACGAGGATCAGCAGCGTCATCAGCCAGAAGACGATCTTCTGCGCGCCGTTGTATTTGCCGATCTCGGGCAGGTTCTCCTCGCGGCCCGACATCACCTCGCCGATATGGCCCATCCATTTCGTGTCGGCCTTCGTCCAGAAATTGTACTTGACCATCTGGACGAACAGGATCGCGAAGCTCGCGAGCAGGACGACGCCGATCCAGGGATGCAGCATCCGCGTCGCCGAGCCGCCGCCGAACAGGCTCGACAGGAAGAACAGCGACGGATGGAACAACGCGGCCCCGCTCAGCGTGAGCAGGATCAGCGAGATCGCGGTGACCCAGTGATTGACGCGCACGCGGCCGGGATAGCGGTCGACGGTCGTGCGTTCCTCTTCACGCCTGACGGCCACGGGAAGCCTCCTCGTCGATCAGATGCTCTGCCTCGCGATCCTCCGCGCGGCTGACATCGTTGCGTCGCGCCACCGTCGCATGGACGAAGGCGAAGGCGGCGGCAAAGCCGACAGCCGCCATGCCGGCATACTTGGTCAGCCCCTTCCAGAGCTCGACGACCTGGCTGATCCTCGGGTTGTTGGGCAAGTTGGCATAGAGCTGCGGCTTGTCGGCGTGATGCAGGACATACATCACATGGGTGCCGCCGACGCCGGGCGGGTCGTAGATCCCGGCATTCTTGAAACCGCGCGATTTGAGGTCGGTTATGCGGCCATTGGCATGGTCGAGCATCGCCTTCTTGGTGCCGAACACGATCGCGCCGGTCGGGCAGGCCTTGGCGCAGGCCGGCGCCTGGCCGACCGAGACCCGGTCGGAGCAGAGCGTGCATTTATAGGCCTTGTGGTCGGCCTGGCTGATGCGCGGGATGTTGAACGGACAGCCCTTCACGCAATAGCCGCAGCCGATGCAGTTCTCCGAGACGAAATCGACGATGCCGTTATTGTACTGCACGATCGCGCCGGGCGAGGGGCAGGCCTTGAGGCAGCCCGGATCGGCGCAATGCATGCAGCCGTCCTTGCGGATCAGCCATTCGAGATTGCCGCTCTCCGGGTTCTCCCATTCGGTGAACCGCATCAGCGTCCAGGTGTTTTCGGTCAGGTCGTGCGGGTTGTCATAGACGCCCCGGTTGATTCCAACTTCCTCGCGCAGGTTGTTCCACTCGAGGCAGGCCGATTGGCACGCCTTGCAGCCGATGCATTTGGAGACGTCGATGAGCTTGGCCACCTCGAAATCGCGGCGGACATCCGGCGGCCTGAAGGTGGTCGCCGAGATGCGGGCGAAGTCCTGACTTTGCAATCCAGCCATTGCTTCCTCCCTAGCTCGTCGCCGGTCCGTTGGACGGCTCGACATTCACCAGGAACGCCTTGAACTCGGGCGTATCGGTGTTGGCGTCGCCGACGAACGGGGTGAGGCTGTTGGGGCCGAAGCCCTTCTTGGCCGCACCGGTGAAGCCCCAGTGGAGCGGGATGCCGACCACGTGGACGGTCTTGCCGTCGCAGACGAGCGGCTTGATGCGCTTGGTCACCACTGCCTTGGCATAGACCGCGCCACGGGCGGACGAGACCTTCACCCAGCCGCCCTTGTGGATGTTCTTCTCCGCGGCTAGCTGCTCGCTGATCTCGACGAAGAACTCAGGCTGCAGGACGGCATTCACCCAGACATGCTTCGTCCAGAAGTGGAAATGCTCGGTCAGGCGGTAGGAGGTCGCCGCATAGGGGAACTTGTCGGAGGTCCCGAGTGCGGCGAGGTCGTCCTTGAAGATGCGCGCGACCGGGTTGCCGCGGATCTTCGGAGCCGTGACGTTGGCGATCGGGCTTTCGAACGGCTCGTAATGGGCCGGGAAGGGGCCGTCCCGCATCAGGCCGCGCGAGAACAGCCGCGCCGACCCTTCCGGGTTCATGATGAACGGTCCGACATCCCGCGGCTTGGCGTTCACCGCGATGTCGGGGACATCGTAGCCGGTCCAGGCCGTGCCGTTCCACTCGATCAGCTTGCGCCTGGGGTCCCAGGGCTTGCCGTCGAGATCGGCCGAGGCGCGGTTGTAGAGGATGCGCCGGTTGGCCGGCCAGGAGAAGGCCCAGTTCAGATAGGCGCCGGTATTGCCGGGGTCGTTGGTGTCGCGCCGGGCCATCATGTTGCCCCGCTCGGTCCAGCTCCCCGAATAGATCCAGCAGCCGCAGGCGGTCGAGCCGTCGTCGCGCAACTGGCCGAAGGCATCGACCTGCTTGCCCTTTTCCAGCAGCACCTTGGTGGGGTCTGCCGGATCGGTGACGGTAGAGACGACGTAGCCGTTGAGCTCTTTGGCGATCTCGTCGGCCTGCGGGTCCTGCGGATCGCGATAGGGCCAGTGCAGGTTGACGATCGGATCGGGGAAGGCGCCGCCTTCCTTGGCGTAGAGCGCGCGCAGGCGCATGTGGATCTGCGCCATGATCCAGGCGTCGGTCTTCGCTTCGCCCGGAGGTTCCTGGCCCGGCCAGTGCCATTGCAGCCAGCGGCTGGACGAGACCAGCGAGCCTTCGTCCTCGGCGAAGCAGGTCGTCGGCAGTTCAAAGACCTCGGTCTGGATCGACTCGGGCTTGACGTCGTTATGGACGCCCTCGTCCTTCCAGAAACGCGATGTCTCCGTCTGCAACGGGTCCATCACCACCAGGAACTTCAGCTTCGACAGCGAGGCCGTGATCTTGCCCCGGTTGGGAGCCGAGAGCAGCGGGTTGAAGCCCTGGCAGAAATAGCCGTTGACCTTGCCCTGATGCATCAGGTCGAAGGTCCGCAGCATGTCGTAGCCGGCGACGTCGAGCTTCGGCAGCCACTGGTAGGCGAAGTCGTTCTCGGCCGTCGCGGCCGGTCCCCACATCGACTTCAGGAAGCTCACCATGAACTTCTTGTAGTTCTGCCAGTAGCTCATCTGGTTGGGCCGCAGCGGCTTGAAGCCGCGCGTCGACATATAGGTCGAAAAATCGACCTCCCGGTCCTTCGGGATCGCCAGATAGCCGGGGATCAGGTCCGACATCAGGCCGATATCGGTCAGTCCCTGGATGTTGGAATGCCCGCGCAGCGCATTCATGCCGCCGCCGCGCACGCCGATATTGCCGAGCAGGAGCTGCAGCATCGCCATCGAGCGGATGTTCTGCGCGCCCTTGGAATGCTGCGTCCAGCCGAGCGCGTACATCGACGTCATCGTCTTGTCGCGCGTCGAGCATTCCGCGATCATCTTGCAGATCGCCAGGTACTTGTCCTTTGGCGTGCCGCAGATGCGCTCGACCATCTCCGGCGTGTAGACGGAGACGTGCTTCTTCAGGAGCTGGTAGACCGAGCGCGGATGCTGCAGCGTCTCGTCGACCTGGACATAGCCGTCCGGCCCTAGCTCGTATTCCCAGCTCGAGCGGTCGTAGTCGCGCTTGGCCTCGTCATAGCCGGTGAAGAGGCCGTCCTGATAGTTGAAGCCGTCCTTCACGATATAAGGCGCGTTGGTGAAGGCGCGCACGTAGTCGTGCTGGATCTTGTCGTTGTCGATGCAGTACTTCATCACCCCGAGCAGGAAGGCGATGTCGGTGCCTTGCCGGATCGGCGCATAGAAATCCGCGACCGAAGCCGAGCGCGTGAAACGCGGGTCGACGACGATCAGCTTGGCGCCACGCTGGGCTTTCGCCTCAGTGACCCATTTGAAGCCGCACGGATGCGCTTCGGCGGCATTGCCGCCCATGATGATGACGAGGTCGGTGTTCTTGATGTCCGTCCAGGAGTTGGTCATCGCACCGCGACCGAATGTTGGGGCCAGACTGGCCACCGTCGGTCCGTGTCAAACGCGCGCCTGGTTGTCGAACGCCAGTACTCCGAGGCTCCGCACGACCTTGTAGGTCACGAAGGCCGTCTCGTTGGTGGTTGCCGATGCCGCCAGGAAGCCCGTGGTCAGCCAGCGGTTGACCGTCGTGCCGTCCTGGTTCTTGGCAATGAAGTTCTTATCGCGATCGTCCTTCATAAGGCGCGCTATGCGGTCTAGCGCCTCGTTCCAGCTGATCTGCTTGAACGCCTTCTCGCCCGGGCCGCGATATTGCGGGACCTTCGTGCGCGTCTCGGAATGGACGAAGTCGAGGAGGGCGGCTCCCTTCGGGCAGAGCGTGCCGCGATTGGTCGGGTGGTCCGGGTCGCCTTCGATATGGATGATCGCCGGATGGGCGTTCTTGGACTTGTCGCCCAGGCTGTACATGATCACGCCGCAGGCGACGGAGCAGTACGGACAGGTATTTCGTGTTTCCGTGGTGCGCGCCAGCTTGAAGGGCCGCACGGCCTGGGCAAGCGCCTCTTCGGCACCCCCGAACCCAAGCGCGGCGACGGCAGAACCGGCGACACCCGCACCTGCGGCTTTCAGAAACTGGCGACGCGAGAGCTCATGCAGCATCTCAACCTCCCAGGCGAACGACAAGGCGTTGTTCAATTTAGAATAGTGAAACTCTGAGGCGGGGGCGTCAAGGCGCGCCTTCTGTCGCCCTGAAGGCCGCTTCTTAGACTTTGGGTGTAGGACGTTTTTGCCTGCGAGGCGTTGCACGACCGGGCTGTCGCGGTGTCCGGAGGCTTCGAAAGCAATGCCCGCGCCGCGCTTCTGCGCTTCCCGTGCCGGATGCCTCAGGCGGGAAGCTCCGCAACATCGCTGAGGGAGCGGGGGCCAACTGGCCCCCGCGCGTCGCACTTCTCAGCGCGACATCATCTGCAGCGGCCACATTACGATCTGCGGGAAGATGACCAGCAGGGCGAGCACGACGAGCTGGGCGACCATGAAGGGCGTCACGCCCTTGATGACGCCCGTCATCGGCACCTTGGCGACGCCGCAGACCACGTTGAGCACGGTCCCGACCGGCGGCGTCACCAGGCCGATGGCATTGTTCATGATGAACAGAACGCCGAAATAGACCGGGTCGATGCCCGCCTGCTTGACCACCGGCATCAGCACCGGGGTCAGGATCAGAACCGTCGGTGTGAAGTCCAGCGCCGTGCCGACGATGAACACCATCACCATCAGGATGGCCATCAGCAGGGTCTTGTTCTCCATGAAGGGCGCGACCATGTCGGCGACCTGCTGGGGAATGTTGGCCGTGGTGATCAGCCAGGCCGAAACGCCGGCTGCGGCGACCAGGAACATGATGACGGCGGTGGTCTCGGCCGCGCGGTACATCAGGCCGAACAGGTCGGGGACCTTGATCTCGCGATAGATGAAGACGCCGACGAAGAGCGAGTAGGCGGCAGCGATGACCGCCGCTTCTGTCGGTGTGAACCAGCCGACCTTCAGGCCGCCGATAATGACAACGGGCAGCACGAGCGCCCAGCCGGCATTGCGGGTTTCGATCAGCCTCTCGCGCATGCTGCGCTTCGGCTCGACGCGCGGGTTGTCGCGCTTGATGCTCCAGCGCCAGGCCAGCATGATCGCGATGCCCATCATCACGCCCGGCACGATGCCGGCGATGAACAGCTTGGTGATCGAGACGCCGCCGGTGACGCCGAAAATGATCATGCCGATCGAGGGCGGGATCACCGGCGCGATGATGCCGCCGCAGGCGATCAGGCCGCAGGAGCGGTTGATGTTGTAGCCGGCATTGCGCATCAGCGGGATCAGCACGGAAGCCAGCGCCGCTGTGTCGGCGACGGCCGAGCCCGAGAGCGAGGCCATGATGACGGCGGCAATGACCGCGACATAGCCGAGGCCGCCGCGGATATGGCCGATCCACGCCATCGCCATGGTGATGATCCGGCGCGTCATGCCGCCGGCATTCATCAGCTCGCCGGCCAGCATGAAGAAAGGCACGGCCAGCAGCGGGAAGGAGTTGGCGCCGTCCCACATGTTCTGGATGATGATCTGCGGGTCCGAGATGCCCATGTAGAGCATCATGGCGAGACCGCAGCCGATCAGTGCGAAAGCGACCGGCATGCCCAGCGCCATCAGGCCCAGCAGCGACGTGATGAAGACGAAGACGATCACGGCTTGGCTCCCTGCGCCTTCATGTCGCGCTCGGCTTCGAGGCCTTCCGCCATCCCCTCCTCGTGTACGTCGATCAGCTCGTCGTCGGAGACCTCGCCGCGTGCGAGGCGGATCAGGTTCGACAGGCAGATCAGCGCGATCGCGGCGCCGGTGACATAGCTCACGCCATAGACCCAGATCATGCTGAGCTGCGCGACCGGGGAGGCGTTGCCGGCGATGATGTCGTGCTGGAGGTAAGTGCCGTAGAAGATGAACAGCGCGCAGATCAGCATGATGACCTGGCTGATCGCCCAGCAGACCTTGCGGCCGAAGATCGGCAGGGCCTGGACCACCATGTCGACGCCGAGATGGCTGCGCCGGTGCAGGCCGATGATGCCGCCCAGAAAGGTCATCCAGACGAAGGCGAAGCGCGGGATTTCCTCGGACAGGTCGATGCCGGTGTTGAAGAACAGCCGTAGCATCACGTTGCCGAAGACCATGACCAGCATCACGGCCATGCAGATCACGAGGATGATCTCGATCAGACGGTAGAAACCGTCCGTCGCGATCTTGAGGGCGCTGGTCATCGGTCACCTCGCCGGCGGCACTTTGAAGGAATCGCCGGCTCGGCGCCGGTATGCGGAAAAAGGGCAGCCGGCCGCTGGGGCCGGCTGCCGTCGCGTGCCTTACTTGGCGGCGCGGGCCTTTTCGATCTCGGCGACGAAGCCGTTCACGAATTCCTCGCCGATCTGGCTCTTGAACTTGTCGATCACCGGCTGGACCTTGGCCTGGACCTTGCGCAGGTCGTCGGCCGAGACGGTGTCCACCGACACGCCGGCTTCCTTGAACTTGGTGATCACGTCGCGGTCGCCCTCGTCGAGCAGCTTGCGCTGCAGCAGGCCGGCCTCGGTCGCGGCCTTCTGGACGCCGGCCTTGTCGCTGGCCGAGAGCGAATCCCAGAACTTCTTGGAGGCGACGAGCGCCACCGGCGTGTAGACGTGGTTGGTGATGGAGATGTGCTTCTGCACCTCCTGCATCTTGTTCGCCCACATGTGCTGAAGCGGGTTCTCCTGGCCGTCGAGCGCCTTGACCTCGAGGGCAGTGAACACTTCCGAGAAGGCCATCGGCACGGCGTTGGCGCCGATCGACTTCCAGGTGTCGAGCGCCACCGGGTTGGCCATCACGCGCAGCTTCAGGCCGTTGACGTCCTCGGCCGTTTTCACGGCGCGGCGGCTGTTCGAGAGGTTGCGGAAGCCCATGCCGGTCCAGGTCAGGCCGACGAGGCCGCTCGGCTCGATCTTCTCGAAGATCTTCTTGACCGAGGCGCCGTCGAGGACCGCGTAGACCTCCTTCTCGTTCTGGAACAGGAAGGGCAGGTCCCAGACCTGGACTTCCTTCACGCGCGTCGAGAGCGGCGCCAGCGTGCCGATATAGAATTCCTGCGTGCCGGCCTGCGTCGCCTGGAGCTGCTTCTCGTCGCTGCCGAGCATGGCCGAGTGGAACGCCTGAATCTTGACGTTGCCATTGGTGTAGGTGCCGGCGAGTTCCGCGAACTTGGCGACAGCGGTCGCCTGCGGATGCGTGTCGGGCATGGCATGGCCGATCTTGGCCTTGATCTCGGCCATGGCCGCCGTCGAGCCCAGCAGGGCCGCGGCCAGCGCGGCGATGAAAGCGAAGCGTGTCGGATGGGTCTTGGTCACGATACTCGTCTCCGGAACAATTGCTGCGGGATGTGTCACCGAACGAAGGCAGGCTCAACCGCCCGGCGGCGTTTTCCACCGCCGAGGCAGGGGCTTATTTCCGGTTCTTTTTGATCTCGGCGTAGAAGTCGTTGACGAAGGCGGCGCCGATCGTCTCGGTGTTCTTCTCGATCACCGGCTGGATCGCCTTGCGGATGGCGTCGAGTTCGGCCGCCGGCATCTCGGTCGTCGCCATGCCCTTGGCCTTGAGCTCGCCGAGCACCTCGCCCGCCTCGCGCAGTTCCGCCTCGCGCTGGAAGGCCCGGGTCGTCTCGGCCGCCTTCTGCACGGCCGCTTGCTGCTCCGGCGTGAGCGAGGCCCAGAATTTCTTCGAGGTCACCAGCGCGACCGGCGTGTACACGTGATTGGTGACGGTCAGATACTTCTGCACCTCGAACATCTTGTTCGCGTACATGTCGACGAAGGGGTGCTCGTAGCCGTCCAGCGCCTTGGTCTCCAGGGCGGTGTAGACCTCCGTGAACGCCATCGGCACGGCGTTCATGCCCATGGCGTTGAAGCTCGCCAGCGCCATCGGGCTCTGCATGACGCGGACCTTCAGGCCCTTCAAGTCGGCGAGCGTGGCGATCGGACGCTTGCTGTTCGAGAGGTTGCGGAAGGCGCCGCCCGACCAGGCGAGACCCTGTAGGTTCATGTCGGCGAGCCCGTCCAGCAGGCGCTTGCCGGCCGGGCCGTCGAGCACGGCGGCGGCCTCGGCATCGGTCGCGAACAGGAACGGGAAATCGAAGATCTGCAGCTCTTTCTTGCGTGCCGCGATCGGCGAGAGCGCACCCATGTAGAAATCGATCGTGCCGGCCTGCGTCGCGATCAGCATCTTCTCCTCGGAGCCGAGCGCGGCATTGCCGAAGACATCGACCTTGACGCTGCCATTCGTCGCCTTGGCGACCTCTTCCGCGAAGCGGCGCATGGCGGTGGCGCGGGGGTGCGAGTCGGCGAAGGAGTGGCCGAGCTTGGCGGTCTTCACGGCCTGCGCGCTTGCGGGGGCGAGACCTGACGATGCGAGCGCTGCTCCGGCAACAAGCAGCGTCCGGCGGGTTCCGTTGAACATATCGGGCCTTCCCTGTGCTTGGCGCGTTGTGTCGCTCTGAAGGCGGGCGCCGTTGCGGCACCCATAACGCGGCAGAAGTCAGGTTGTCAAACAACTGACAACGTGACAATGATGACCCAGCAGGAACCCACCATGCAGCTCTCATCCATCGGATCACGGCCCAATCTCGCGAGCGATGCCGCCACCGCGCTGGCGACCTCGATCCGTTCGGGCGCCTTGCAACCGGGCGATCGGTTGCCGTCCGAGACGGAGCTTGCCCGTCAGCTCGGCGTCAGCCGGCCGGTAGTGCGCGAGGCGATCGCCTATCTGAGGGCCGACGGCATCGTCGAAAGCCGGCGGGGCCTCGGGCTTTTCGTCAACCAGCAGGATTCATTGCGTTTGCGCCGGGCCGAGATCGCGGCCTCCGAGCAGTCGATCCTGCAATTCCTGGAATTCCGCCTCGGCCTGGAAGTCGAGGCAGCGCAACTGGCCTCGCTGCGCCATACGCCGGAGGATCTCGCGCGAATGGAAGCGGCCGAGGCCGCGCTGAACGTCGCTGACGATGCCGGGGAGGACAGTTCCGCCCATGACCTCGCGCTCCACCTCGCCATCGCGACGGCCGCGCATAACCCGCTCTTCCTGACCGTGCTCCAGTTCGTGTCGAGTCCGCTGCTCAACTCGATCCGCAGCATGCGCGACAAGGATCGCGGCGAGGATTCCAACATCGCGATCCGCCGCGCCGACCACGCCGCGATCCTCGGCCGCATCCGCGCCCGCGATCCGGCCGGCGCCGGCGAGGCGATGCGCAAGCATATCGGCGAATCCTATCGCCGCTACGCCGCCCAGCTTGCCGCGAGCGGCATGGTGCCGGCCCATCCGGCCATCCAATCCACGCCGAAACAGGACGCTTGAGCTTGACCTCTCCCTTCGATCTTTCCGGGCGCACTGCGCTCGTGACCGGTTCCTCGCGCGGGCTCGGCCGTGCCATGGCCGAAGGGCTTGCGGCCGCGGGCGCCAGCATCATCCTCAACGGCGCCGATGCCGGACGCCTCGCCGAGGCGGTCGCCGCGATGAGCGCGGCCGGCCACAAGGCCCGCGGCCTCAACTTCGACGTGACGGACGAGCAGGCGGTTGTCGCCGCCTTCGCGGCGCTCGATGCCGAGGGCGTCGCGGTCGACATCCTCGTCAACAATGCCGGCATCCAGTTCCGCAAGCCGATGCTGGAGCTGGAGACGGCCGACTGGCGCCGCGTGCTCGACACCAACCTGACCAGCGCCTTCATGGTCGGCCGCGAGGCGGCCCGACGCATGGCCAAGCGCGGTCAGGGCAAAGTCATCAATATCGGCTCGCTGACCAGCGAGCTCGCCCGCGCCACCGTCGCGCCGTACACGGTGGCGAAGGGCGGCATCAAGATGCTGACCAAGGCCATGGCGGCAGAATGGGGCGAGCTCGGCATCCAGGCCAATGCGATCGGCCCCGGCTACATGATCACCGACATGAACCAGGCGCTGATCGAGAACCCGGCCTTCGACGCCTGGGTGAAGGGTCGCACACCCGCCCGCCGCTGGGGTCGCCCGGACGAGCTCGCTGGCACCTGCGTCTACCTTGCCTCATCGGCTTCCGACTATGTCAGCGGCCAGATCATCTATGTCGACGGCGGCATGATCTCGGTGCTGTGAACCCCCGATAACCGACCAGCGGCGAGGGGGCTTCCCACCTGCTCGCGACAGATTGAACAGGACGAAACGCCATGAAGATCACCGCCATCGAAACCCTGCGCGCCGAGGAATTCGGCAATGTGCTCTGGGTCCGCGTCCACACCGATTCCGGCCATATTGGGCTCGGCGAGACCTTCTACGGCGCAGCTTCCGTCGAGGCGCATATCCACGACACGCTGGCCGGGCGCCTGCTCGGCAAGAACCCGCTGCATATCGAGGCGCTGCATCGCGAGATGACCAACCTGCCGATGGCGCAGTCCTCGACCGGAGCGGAATCCCGCGCGACCTCGGCGATCGACATCGCGCTCTGGGATCATTTCGGCAAGGTCTGCGGCCTGCCGGTGCATCAGATGCTCGGCGGGCTCTGCCGCGACAAGCAGCGCATCTACAACACCTGCGCCGGCACCCGCTATGTCCGCTCCAGCAACATCAAGCCGGTTTCGAACTGGAGCCTCGGCGACGAGGGCAGCCCCTATGAGGACCTCGACGGCTTCATGAACCGCGCCGATGCGCTGGCCGAGAACCTGCTGGAGCAGGGCATCACCGCCATGAAGATCTGGCCCTTCGATCCGCCCGCGATCGAGAACCAGGGTCTCTACATCACCGCCGAGCAGATGAAGAAGGCGGTCGAGCCCTTTGAAAAGATTCGCAAGGCCGTCGGCGACAAGATGGAGATCATGGTCGAGTTCCACTCGCTCTGGAACCTGCCGACCGCCAAGCAGATCGCCCGCGTGCTCGAGCCCTACAAGCCGACCTGGTACGAGGACCCGATCAAGATGAACTCGCCGCAGGCGCTGGCCGAGTACGCCCGCTCGACCGATGTCTGGGTCTGCGCCAGCGAGACGCTGGGCTCGCGCTGGCCTTACAAGGACATGCTGGAGCGCGACGCCGCCCATGTCGTGATGGTCGATCTGTGCTGGACCGGCGGCCTGACCGAGGGCCGCAAGATCGCCGCGCTGGCCGAGACTTGGCACCGCCCCTTCGCGCCGCATGACTGCATCGGCCCGGTCGGCTTCGTCGCGGCGGTCCACACCTCGTTCAGCCAGCCGAACACGCTGATCCAGGAATCGGTGCGCGCCTTCTATCGCGGCTGGTATCTGGAGCTGGTCACCGAGATGCCGCGCATCGAGGGCGGCTATGTCTACCCGATGGAAGCGCCGGGCCTCGGCGTCGACCTGCTGCCGTCGGTCTACGAGCGCTCCGACCTGACGGTGCGCCGCTCGACGCTCTGAGGAGGCCGGATGCGCGGCGCGGGCGCCAGGAGCCGTATATGACGTCTGGGTGCCGGAGCAGCTCGGTGGATCATCGAGCTGCTCCGGCACGATTCTTTGCGTCACCTCCCAAATGGGGGATGCACAATAACAATGGCTTTCTCAAAGACGCTCGAATATTCCAGCCGTTCGTATCTCTCATGGGGGGCTGCGACCTGTCGTTCTGAGCTGTCGACCTCGGCCAGAACGTCGCGTCACGGCTGTGCTTTGGCATGAACATCAGTGTATTCGCGCAGGAATATCTGCGCGCGGCGGTTCGCAAGCCGAGCCAGTTCCTGGAGGCGCGCCCGGCCCGGCTCTGCACCATCTGCGGCCATGAGGGGCGCTTCCTCGATGTCGGCCCGCGACCCGAGGCGCGCTGCCCGAACTGCTCCTCCAAGGAGCGCGACCGGATCATGGGGCTCTATCTGCGCGCCAACCGCCTGGATCTGACCGACAAGGCCGTGCTGCATTTCTCGCCGGAACGGCCGTTTTTCCGCTTGTGGAGGAACAACCCCCGCTATGTCGCCGGGGACGTCAAGATCAGCAAGGTCGCCAACGCCGTGGTCGACATCACCAGGATCCAGTTCGACGACGACCATTTCGACTACGTGATCTGCCATCATATTCTGGAGCACGTCCCCGACGACGCCCAGGGCATGCGCGAGTGCTTCCGCGTCCTGAAGCCCGGCGGCACCGCCTTCTTCTCGGTGCCGCTCGACCAGTCGCGGGCCGAGACCTGGGAGCCGCCGGCGGGCATGCTGGCCGCGGAGATCGAGCGCATCTGTGGCTGGGACCATGTCCGGCTTTATGGCCGCGACTTCCCCGACAAGCTTGCCGCCGTCGGTTTCGACGTCGACGAGATCAGGTTCTCGGCGGAGGACGGCGACCGCAGCCGCCTGACCGAAAAGCACGAGCTCGAGCCCCAGGGGCTCGACCGCATCTTCGTCTGCCGGAAGTGACCGGTAGCGGCGCTGCTGCTCTATCCGATCGAATGCGTGAGGGATCGCGGCTCGCAGGAGCCGCGATCCCTTTTCGCGTCGACCCTGCGGATCACTCCGCCGGGGCCATCAGCGGCTCGTCGAGGAAATCGGGCAGTTGGCCGGCGAGCGCCGCCTTCAGCCGGTTCTCGTCGAGTTCGCCTTCCCAGCGCGCCACCACGATCGTGGCGACGGCGTTGCCGATGAAGTTGGTCACCGCGCGGCATTCCGACATGAAGCGGTCGATGCCGAGGATCAGCGCCATGCCCGCGACGGGCACGGCCGGAACCACCGAGAGCGTGGCCGCCAGCGTGATGAAGCCCGCGCCGGTGATGCCGGCCGCGCCCTTCGAGGACAGCATCGCGACGAGCAGCAGCAGGATCTGGTCGCCGAGCGGCAGGTGGATATCCATCGCTTGCGCGATGAACAGCGCCGCCAGCGTCATGTAGATATTGGTGCCGTCGAGATTGAAGGAATAGCCGGTCGGGATCACGAGGCCGACGACCGAGCGCTTGCAGCCGGCGGCTTCCATCTTCTCCATCAAGCTCGGCAGCGCCGCTTCCGAGGAGGAGGTGCCGATGACGAGCAGGATCTCGTCCTTGATGTAGCGGATCAGCGCCAGGATCGAGAAACCGTTGTAGCGGGCGACGGCACCGAGCACGACCAGCACGAAGACCGCCGCCGTGATGTAGAAGGTCAGGATCAGGAAGGCGAGATTGGCGACCGAGCCGATGCCGTAGCGGCCGATGGTGAAGGCCATCGCGCCGAAGGCGCCGATCGGGGCGGCCTTCATCAGGATCGCCACCAGCTTGAAGATCGGGGTCGAGAGCGCCTGCAGGAAGTCGAGCACCGGCTTGCCGCGCTCGCCGACCATCGCCAGCGACAGGCCGAACAGCACCGAGAAGAACAGCACCTGCAGGATGTCGCCCGAGGCGAAGGCGCCGACGATCGTTTCCGGGATGATGTTCTGCAGGAAGCCGACGATGCTCGTGTCATGCGCCTTGGCGGCGTAGCCCTGCACGGCCTTTGCGTCGAGGCTGGCGGGATTGATGTGCAGGCCGGCGCCGGGCTGGATCAGGTTGCCGATGACGAGGCCGACGATCAGGGCCAGCGTCGAGAAGCACAGGAAATAGATCATCGCCTTGCCGGCGACGCGCCCGACCTTCTTCATGTCGGTCATGCCGGCGATGCCGGTCGAGACCGTCAGGAAGATCACCGGCGCGATGATCATCTTCACCAGCTTGATGAAGGAATCGCCGAGCGGCTTCAGGGCGGCGCCCTGTTCCGGCCAGAAATGGCCGAGCAGGATGCCCGCTGCGATGGCGAACAGCACCTGCACATAGAGATGCTGGTAGAACTTCTTCGGGCGCGCCGGCTGAGCGGGCGCGATGATCGGGGTCGCCATGTTCTGCTCCTTGGGTCGGCGGTCGTCTTGCTTTTGTTCGAAACCGCTGCCCCTCTTTCGCAACCGGCGTGCCAACCGGCCTGGATTCAGGAAGGCAAATAAAAACAACGGCTTGCGATTCCTGGCGGAATCAATCTGCGAATGTCCCGAGCGGAGTTCCGCACGCCCCCTCTTGATTTGTGCGGGATTCCGCACAACGACTGAGGGATGAGCCGCTCCTGGCGCGATCCATGGAAGAATGCCACGACGCAGCGCTGGCTGGTCTTCGGGCTAGTCGTCGCCGCGCTGGCCATCGCCGCGCTGTTTGCGGCCGGCGAGATCGGCCGCAGCCGGGCCGTCGCCGCGACTGAGAGCCGGGCCGCCGATGGCGGCACGCTGGCGCTCGCCATCCTGCGTGGCGAGTTGGAGAAGCAGCGCGCCCTGCCGGTGATCCTGGCGCGCGATCCCGATGTGCGGCAGGCACTGACCGGTGGCAGTCGCCACGGGCTCGACCTCAAGCTGGAGGCGATCGCGAAGGAAGCCCGGGCGGCGGTGATCTATCTGCTCGGCACGGACGGCGTCGCGATCGCGGCGAGCAACTGGAATGAGCCGACCAGTTTCGTCGGCAGCGACTACAGCTTCCGCGACTACTTCAAGGGTGCCGTGGCGAATGGATCAGCCGAGCAATTCGCTCTCGGCACCGTTAGTCAGCGCCCCGGTCTCTATGTCACCCGGCGGATCGAGGAGGGCGGCCGCAGCCTCGGCGTGATCGTCGTCAAAGCCGAGTTCGACCGCGTGGAGGCGGATTGGCGGGCGCTTGGCGGCCAGACCTATGTCGTCGACCGGCGCGGCGTCGTGCTGCTCTCGACGGTCGAGGATTGGCGCTTCCGCGTCGAGGCGCCGCTCGACACGGCGACCGCAGCCACGATCCGCGACACGCTCCAGTTCGGCGCTGCGCCGCTGACGATGCTGCCTTTGCGGGAGCGCGGCGATCTCGTTCAGAGCGCAGGCGCCTTCGCCGGCCGCTATGTCCGCATCCGCCAGCCCGTCGCGACGACGGATTGGCTGCTGAAGGTGCTCCAGCCTGTCGATGCCGCGATCACGGCCGGCCGTTCGCAATCGCAGGCGCTCGTCGCGCTCCTGCTGATGCCGGGGATAGGGTTGGCCGGCTTTGCCCTCTATCGCCGCCAGCGCAATCTCGCCCGGCAGGAGGCCGATGCCCGCTCCAAGGCCGAACTGGAGGATCGCGTTGCCGAACGCACCGCCGAGCTTGCCGGGGCCAATGAACGCCTCGTCGCCGAGATGGCGAAGCGCACCCGCGCACAGGAGCGCCTCTCCAATCTCCGCGAGGAACTGGCCAAGGCCAACCGCCTCGCGACGCTCGGCCAGATCACCGCCGGCGTCGCCCATGAGGTCAACCAGCCCCTGGCGGCTTTGCGGACCTATGCCGAGAACGCCCGCACCTTTCTCAAGCGCGCCGAGCCGGCGGATGCGGATGGCGCTCTGGTCCGGATCGTCTCGCTGACGGACCGGATCGGCGCGATCACCGAGGCGCTCCGCGGTTTTGCCCGGCGCAGCAAGGAGCCGCTCGCCCCGGTTCCGATCAACACCATCATCGACGGCGCCTTGACCTTGCTCGAAGGCCCCTTGCGGCAGGCCGGCGTGACGCCGCTCGTCACCGCTCCGCCGGAGCCGGTCCACGTCATCGCCCGTCCGATCGAGCTGGAGCAGGTCTTCGTCAACCTGCTGCGCAATGCGATCGAGGCGCTGATGGAAGGCGGGCAAGGCGGCGAGCCCGCTCTTGCGATCAAGGTCACGCCAGGCGAAGACCGGGTCGAGATCGCGATCACGGACCGTGGCCCAGGCCTGTCGGAGCAGGCGCTGGCGCAGCTCTTCGTTCCGTTCAGCACCTCCAAGCCCAAGGGGCTCGGCCTCGGGCTGGTGATCTCGCAGGACATGATCGTCTCCTTCGGCGGCACCTTGACCGCGACGAGCGCTCCCGGAGCCGGAGCCAGCTTCGTCATCAACCTCGAAAGGGCGTCGGCATGAGCGATTCCGCAGGCTCCATCGCCGCGATCGAGGTCTCCTTTGTCGACGACGATCCCGACCTGCGCGACGCCAATGTCCAGGCCTTGCGCCTTGCAGGCTTTCTCGCGGTGGCGCTGTCCTCGGGTGCGGCGGCGCTGGAGCGGATCGGGCCGGACTATGCCGGCATCGTCGTCACCGATATCCGCATGCCGGGCATGGACGGGATCGAACTGTTCCGGCGGCTGCGGGCGCTCGACCCGGATATCCCGGTGATCATGATCTCCGGCCATGCCGATATCGCCACTGCCGTCGGCGCGATGAGCGAGGGCGCCTATGACTTCATCGCCAAGCCCTATGCCGGCGAGCGCCTTGTCGAGACTTTGCGGCGCGCGGCCGAGAAACGCGCGCTCGTCCTCGAGAACCGCCGCCTGCGGGCGCTCGCCGGGCAGGGCGAGGAGGAGACCGCGCTGATCGGCGAGACCCCGGCGATCACGCGCCTGCGCCAGACCATCCGCGAACTCGCCGATGTCGATGTCGACGTGCTCGTGCTTGGCGAGACCGGGACCGGCAAGGAGGTCGTCGCCAGCCTGCTGCACCGGCTCGGGCGGCGCCGCGAAAAGCCTTTCGTCGCGCTGAACTGCGGCGCGCTGCCCGATAGCGTCATCGAAAGCGAGCTCTTCGGCTACGAGCCCGGCGCCTTCACCGGCGCGCAGAAGAAGCGGATCGGCCGCATCGAGCATTCCAGCGGCGGCACGCTCTTCCTCGACGAACTGGAGAGCATGCCGCCTTCGGCCCAGGTCAAGCTGCTGCGCGTGCTGGAGATGCGCGAGATCGCGCCTTTGGGCTCGAACGACCTGCGCCGCGTCGATCTCCGGGTCGTGGCCGCGACAAAGGTCGATCTCGGCGATCCTGCCCAGCGCCGCGATTTTCGCGAGGACCTCTTCTATCGCCTGAACGTCGCGACGCTGCGCATTCCGCCCTTGCGCGAGCGCCGCCGCGACATCCCGCTTCTCTTCACGCGCTTCCTGGCGCGCGCGGCCGAGAAGTACCGCCGGCCGGTGCCGACGCTGGATCGCGCCGTCGAACGCCATCTGGTCGAGAACGACTGGCCCGGCAATGTCCGTGAGCTCGTCCATTTCGCCGAGCGTGTCGCACTCGGCCTCTCCAGCGATCTGCCGGCGCAATCGAACCGGGCAGAGGCCCCGGTCGCCAGCCTGCCCGACCGCCTCAACGCGATCGAGGCCAGCCTGATCCGCGAGGCGCTTGAAGCCAATCGCGGCGATGTCCGCGCGACGCTGGAGATGCTCGGCATCCCCCGCAAGACCTTCTACGACAAGCTCGCCCGCCACGGCATCGACCGGGCCGCTTACGCGATCGCGGAGTGAGCAAGGCTCAGCCGAACAGCGCCTGCGGATCGGGCGTATACCGCCCCAGCTTGTCGCGATCGATCGTGACGCCGAGCCCCGGCAGGTCGGGGATCGTCAGCCAGCCCTCGGCATCGAGCGCGAAGGGCTTGGCCAGGATGCCGTCGACATAGGGGCTGCCACCGATGAACTCGACGAGATCGGCATCGGGGAAGGCTGCGGCCATCTGCAAGTCGGCAGCGAGGCCGAGCGCCGTGTTCCAGCCGTGGCCGACATATTTGATGCCCAGATCATAGGCCATCCAGGCGATGCGGCGCTGCTCGGAGATGCCGCCGACCTTGGTGACGTCGGGCTGGACGATATCGAGCGCGCCCGTCGTCAGCCAGGGAATGAAGCTCTGCCGCCGCGTCAGGACCTCGCAGCCGGCGATCGGCACGGGCGAGGAACGGCGCAGCTCGCGATAATCGTCGATGGCGTCCGGCCGCACAGGCTCCTCGAACCAGCCGACCTCGTAATCCGCCAGCATCTCGGCGGTGCGCTTGGCCCATTTCAGCCCATGCGGCCAGAGCGCGTCGCTGGCGCCGGCATCGACGAAGAGCCTGGATTTATCACCTGCTGCCTCACGCGCCGCGCGCACGATCGCCTCGTCGAGCTTGACGTCGAGCGCCCGGCCGAACGGCCCCCAGCCGATCTTGAAGGCGCTGAAGCCCTTGTCGCGATAGCTCGCGACGACATCCTTCATCGCCGCTGGCTCCTCCATCAGGAGCGAGCAATAGGGCTGTACGCGCTCGCGGTAGCGCCCGCCGAGCAGCCGCCCGACGCTGAGACCCGTGGCCTGGCCGAGAATGTCCCAGAGCGCGATGTCGATACCGCTGATCGTATGGGTCAGCGTGCCGCCGCGCCCCATCCAGAAGGTGTTCTGGTGCAGCTTCTCGCTGACGAAATCGGGCGAGAGCGCGTCCGCACCGAGGAAGAGAGGCTCCAGCACCTTCAGGCCGGCCTGGACGAGCCGGCCGTCGGTGAAGACGCTGCCATAGCCGGTCAGGCCCTGGTCGGTATGGACGGCGATCAGCGCATGGATCGAATCCTCCGGCCGAATCTCGGCCGACCAGCCGCCCTTCGGACTTTCGCCGAAGAGGGGAGCGGCCTCGATGCGGGTGATGCGGAAGGGCGGGAGCCCTGCCGGTCGGCCGGCGGCGCGTGCCTGGGTGGGCTGGTCGTTCACGGCAAATCCCTTTCCCTGCGGCGCCTGGCGACGATGGTCTCGTAATCCATCGCGTGGTTCATGACGGTGATGTGCTCGTCGAGCGTGCGCGTGATCACCGCGATATCGCCGGCCTCGAAGGCCGCGAGCAGGTCGACATGCTCCTCGACCACGCCGGCCATCGGCTTGCCAAAGGTGGCGAGGCCGAAAATGATCGTACATTGCGGCGCCAGCGTCTCCCACAGGTCGAAGGTGACGCTGTTGCCGCCGAGCCGGCAGAGCGCGCGGTGGAAGCCGGTATCGGCGACCGCGACGCCATAGGCGCTGCCGCGCGCCGCCATCAGCTCCATCTCGGCCACGGCAGCACGGAGTTCGTCGAGATGAGCGCCACGATTGCGGCCGGCGGCAACGGCGCGCACGACGGCGCTCGCCTCCAGCGCGATCCGCGCCTCGATAAGGTCCGAGACCCGCTCGTTCGTCACCGGGCGGAGCCGGATGCCCTTGTAGGGCTCGCTGACCACGACGCCCTGGCTTTCAAGCAGGCGCAGGGCCTCGCGCACGGGCACGCGGCTGACCCCGAGCTTGCGGGCGAGGTCGACCTCGACGATCCGGTCTCCCGGCAGGATCAGCCCGGCGGCAGCGCCGGCGATGATCGCCTCGATCGCGTGGTCGACGAGCGTCTGCGGTTGCAGGGGCTGCCAGTCGGGAGCGGCGCTTTTCACCCGCTCCCGCATGGCCGCCTCAGATGCCTGCACTTGTCCGCCCGTATCCGTCATCCGGCTCTCTGCCTCTCGCTTGACAGGTCGTATGATCGTATACAATCATACGAAACGCAAGAGCGAGAGGGGTTCGCCATGGCGTCGGAAAGTCGGGTTCGGTGCGAGATCGACTTTGAAGCTTCGGGCCGGCAGGCCGGCTATCTGCGGGCGCCTCTGTCGCGCAATACCTCAGGCTGGGGTGTCGTGGAGATACCCGTCATCAGCGTGAAGAACGGTTCCGGCCCGACCATCCTTTTCACCGGCGGCGTGCATGGCGACGAGTACGAGGGCCAGATCGCGGTCTCGCGCCTCGCCCGAAGTCTCGATCCGGCGAAAGTGCAGGGCAGGGTGATCATGATCCCGGCGCTGAACATGCCGGCCGTGCTGAACGACACGCGGCTTTCGCCGGTCGACAATCGTGACATGAACCGCTGTTTCCCCGGCAATCCGCGCGGCACCTTCTCCGAGATGCTCGCCCATTTCGTCGATACGGTGGTGCTGCCGCTGGTCGATGTCTCCGTCGACCTTCATACCGCCGGGCATTCCGGCGACTCCGCGCTCTCGACCAACATGCACTACGTCGCCGACGCCAAGCTGCGTGAGCGGACCATGGCCGCCGCCGCCGCCTTCGGGGCACCCTACAATGTCGTGTTCTGGGGCGTCGATGAGGGCGCGACGCTGACCTCCTCGGTCGAGCGCCGCGGCATCCTCTCGCTCGGCACCGAGCTCGGTGGCTGGGGGCGGGTCAATGTCGAGGGCGTGCGCATCGCCGACCGCGCGCTGACCAATATCCTCAAGCATTGCGGCCTGATGGACGGCAAGCCCGATACGACCCAGCGTGACGGTTCGCCCGGCACCCGCCACATGATGGTGCGCGATGCCGCCGGCTATTCCTTCGCGCCCGCGGGCGGGCTGTTCGAGCCGCGCAATGTCGTCGGCGACATCTGCCGCGCCGGCGATCTCGCGGGCTACCTGCATTTCATCGAGGACATCGACCGCGACCCGCTGGAAGTGCGCTACCGCCGCGACGGCGTGCTGTGGATGTCCGCCGGCCCTGGCCGCGTCCAGCGCGGCGATGCGGTCGCCGTGCTGATGGAGGATTACGACGCGGTGCGCGCCGCCGCCTGACCAAGTTCACGCCTGAACGTGCCTGACCATCAATCCTGAGGGGACAAGAACATGGCAAAGCACATCATCTTCGGCGCCGCTCTCGCGGCGGCGCTTATGCTCGGAGGGGCCCAGAACGCGCTGGCCCAGCGCAAGGGCGGCGACGTCGTCATCGGCATCAGCCAGGCGCCGCCCTCGCTCGATGCGCAGATCACCTCGGCGCAGGCCTCGCGCAACGTCACGCTCCATATCTTCGAGACGCTCTATGCACGCGACGAGAATGCCAAGCCGGTGCCGGAGCTGGCCGAGGGCGTGACCATCTCGCCCGACGGCAAGACCTATGTCTTCCCGATCCGCAAGGACGTGACTTTCCATAACGGCAAGAAGCTCGATGCGGCCGATGTCGTCGCTTCGCTGGAGCGCTACCGCAAGGTCGGCGCCTCGCCAGCGCTGGTCGCCGCCATCGACACGATCAAGGCGAGCGGCGAGCACGAGGTCACGGTCACGCTGAAACAGGCGCAATCGACCTTCCTCGACAACCTCTCGTCGCCGCGCGCCCCGATCGCGATCTATCCGGCAAGCGAGGCCGCCAAGGAGGCCGGCAAGATCGAGGTCATCGGCACCGGCCCCTACAAGTTCGTCGAATACCGGCCGGACAGCCACGTCAAGCTGACGCGCTATGACGGCTATGCGCCCAATCCGAAGGGCACCGGCCGCGACGGCTTCGCCGGCAAGAAGGAGGCCTTCCTCGACACCGTGACCTTCCGCTTCATGCCGGAGGGTGGCGCCCGCAGCGCGGCGCTCGAAGCCGGCCAGATCCAGTTCAACGAGACCGTCGACGGTCCGACCGCCAAGCGCCTCGGCACCGACAACCGCTTCACCATCCACAAGGTGATGCCGTTCGGCCTGCAGGTCATCAAGTTCAACCAGGCGCAGGCACCGGCCAATGACGTGAACTTCCGGCTCGCCGTCCAGGCGGCGCTCGACATGGAGGAGATCATGGCGATCTCCTACGCTGATATCTACCAGATGGATCCGAGCTGGCTCTATCCGGGCGCAGCCTTTCACTCGATGGTCGGCAGCGACAAGTACAACAAGAGCGATATCAAGCTCGCCAAGGAGCTGCTCGCCAAATCCTCCTACAAGGGCGGCAAGATCACCTTCATCACCGATAATCTGCGCCCCAATGTCGACACCGCGACGCTGGTCCAGCAGAAGCTGAAGGAGATCGGCGTGGAGGTCGACATTACCGTCGCCGACTGGCCGACCGTTTCGAAGATCGGCTTCACCCCGACCGGTTGGACCTTCTGGACGCATGGCTTCGGCATCGAGCCCTATGAGGGACCGGGTTCGGTGATGGCGCCCTGGGTCAACGGCCTCTCGCAGCAGGCGAAGGACCCGGAGATCGACCGCATCGCCGCCGCCTTCAATGCCGAGATGGACGAAACCAAGCGCAAGGCCCTCTTCGATGCCTTCCAGAAGCACATGTACGATGCGGCGGTGGCAATGAAGGCCGGCAATTACGGGATCTTCCAGGCCTCGACGGCCAAGCTCAAGAACTTCAAGCCCTATCGCATCCCGCGCATGTGGGGCGTCTGGCTGGAGCCTTGAGCGCAACGGTCGATGCCTGCCTTCATAGGTATCGACCGACGCCATCATAGCCGTGTCGTCCCGGACAAGCCGCCGAGCGGCGCCGATCCGGGATCCATGCCTGAACCTTCTTCGGAAGCGCTCCGGTATGGATCCCGGGTCTCCCTCCGGTCGCCCGGGATGACCTCGTTTGTTTGAATGAAATTTTGACGCTCGGAAGGAGGGCGGCATGGGACATTTCCTGATCCGCCGGCTCGCGGGCGCCTTTCTCGTGCTCGTCCTGGTCTCGCTGATGTCCTTCGCGCTGATCTGGCTGGTGCCGGGCGATCCGGCAGCGGCCTTCCTCGACGCCTCGGCGACGCCCGATCAGGTCGCCAAGCTGCGCAGCGCGCTCGGGCTCGATCTCTCGCTGCCGCAGCAGATGCTCGGCTGGTACGGGCGCATCCTCAGTGGCGATCTCGGCCAGTCGATCCTGCTCAACCGCTCCGTAACGGCGGCCCTGATCGAGCGCCTGCCGGTCACGCTCTCGCTGGCGGCGCTGGCTCTGGCCTTCGCCGTGTTTTTCGGCGTCGCGGCCGGCATCATTGCGGCCGTCAATCACAATCGCTGGCCCGATCAGGCGGTGATGACAACGGCCTTGCTCGGACTCTCGGTGCCGGATTTCTGGCTCGGCCTCGTCATGGTGCTGGTCTTCGCCGTGTCGCTCGGCTGGCTGCCGAGCGGTGGCTTCACGCCCTTCCTGCAATCGCCGAGCGAATGGCTCCGCGGCATGGTCCTCCCGGCGCTGACGCTGGGGCTGGTGCAGGTCGGCTTCATCGCCCGCATGGCGCGCGCCTCGATGCTGGATACGCTCAGCCAGGACTATGTCCGCACCGCCGATGCCAAGGGGCTGGCCAAGCTCCATGTCGTCCTGCGTCATGCATTGCCGAATGCGATGATCCCGATCCTCACCGTGATCGGCATCGTCTCCGGCGCCTTGCTCGGTGGCGCGGTCATCGTCGAGCAGGTCTTCTCGATCCCCGGCATCGGCCGCCTGATCGTCGGCGCCATCGCATCGCGCGATTTCCCGGTGCTGCAGGGCGGCCTGCTCTTCCTCGCGGTCGTCTATCTCGCGATCAATCTCGTCGTGGACATCCTCTATGCCGTGGTCGATCCGCGCGTGAGGCTGGCCTGATGCAGGGCACGCCACTCGTCGGCCGCGCCCTCTGGGGGCGCCTCTTTCGCAACCGTTCCTTCGTGATCGGGGCCGTGCTGGTGCTGCTGATGGTCGCGATCGCGCTCGCCGCCGATTGGCTCACGCCCTTCGATCCGCTCAAGAGCAATGTCCGCGCCCGGCTCGCCGCGCCCAGCGCTGTCCACTGGTTCGGCACCGATCATTTCGGCCGCGACATCCTCTCCCGCGTCATGATCGGCGCCCGCATCTCGCTCGCCATCGGGGCCTGTACCGTGGTGCTGGCCGGGATTGCCGGCACGCTGAGCGGCGCCATCGCCGGTTATTTCTATCATCTCGACCAGCCGATCATGCGGATCATGGACGCGCTGATGGCCTTCCCCTCGATCGTGCTCGCCATGGTCGTCTCGGCGGTGCTCGGCGCCTCGCTCACCAATGTCGTGATCGCGCTCGCCATTGCCACGACCCCGCATACGGCCCGCATCGTGCGCGCCTCAGTCCTGATCGAGAAGGAGCAGGAATACATCGCCGCGGCGCGCTCGATCGGCGTCGGCGAATGGACCATCCTGTTCAAGCATGTGCTGCGCAACGTCGCCGGCCCGCTGATCGTGCGCCTGACCTATGTCTTCGCCATCGCGGTGCTGGCCGAGGCGGCACTGTCCTTCGTCGGTGCCGGCCCGCCGCCGCCAGCCGCCTCCTTCGGCTCGATCATCGCCCAGGGGCGCGATTTCATGCGCGAGGCCCCGTGGATCACGGTGTTTCCGGGCCTCGCGATCATCGCCTGCGTGCTCGGCCTCAACCTGCTCGGCGACGGCCTGCGCGACGTACTCGACCCCCGCCTGAAATTCTGACCCGCCGGAGCCGCACGATGAAGCGCATCCTGATCGCCGACTGCAAGCAGGAGATTTCCTCCTTCAACCCGCTGCCGTCGCATTACGAGAATTTCCTGATCCATCATGGCGACGGCCTCTACATCCAGCGCGGCCAGAACCAGGAGCTCGGCGGCGCGCTCGCCGTCTTCGAGGCGAGGCTCGATATCGAGATCGTGCCGACGATCTGCGCCCGCTCCGGCAGCGCCGGCCCGCTCTCGGCCGCGGGCTGGAAGAAGCTCTCGGAGGAAATCCTCGCCGCGATCTTCGCCAAGCTCGACCGCATCGACGGCATCTATGTCTCGCTGCATGGCGCGATGGGCGCCGATGGTGAACTCGACCCCGAAGGCTACCTGCTGGAGAAGCTGCGCGAGCGCGTCGGCCCGGATATGCCGATCGTGATCTCGCTCGACCTGCACGGCATCCTGACCGACCGGATGCTGCGCAATGTCGACGGTTTCGCGATCTACTGGACCTATCCCCATGTCGATTTCGCCGACACAGGCCGGCGCGCCGCCGAACTCCTGCTCAAGCTGATGGCTGGCGGCATCAGGCCCGTCGCCGCCCGCGTCGTCATCCCCGCGCTGGTGCGCGGCGACGAGCTCATCACCAAGACCGGCTGCTATGGCGAACTGCTCGCCGAATGCCGCCGGCTGGAGGAGGAGGGGCGGGCGCTCGCCGCCGGCATCATGATCGGCAATCCCTTCACCGATGTACCCGAGCTCTGCTCGCAGGTGCTGATCCTCACCGATGGCGATAAGGCAACCGCCGAGCGCGAGGCGCTCCGGCTCGCCGAGGAGTTCTGGCCGTTGCGCTTCCGCATGCAGGGCAAGCTTGTCCCGCTCGACCGCGCCGTCGCTCAGGCCCGCAGCATCGACGGCCCGGTGATCTTCACCGATGCCGCCGACGCGACCTCCTCCGGCGCCTCCGGCGACAGCAACCTGATCCTCGCCGCCTTGCGGAAGGCCGGCTACGGCAAGCGGGTGCTGGCCCAGATCGTCGATGCCCCGGCCGCGGCTGCGGCGCATAAGGCGGGCGTCGGGGCGACGATCGAGGTCACGCTCGGCGGCTCGATCGATCCCGCCCGCTTCCCGCCGATGCAGGTGAAGGCCAAGGTCAAGGTCAAGCTGCTCTCGGATGGCGAAGCCGCGCTGGAGACGATGAAGGCGCCGCTCAGCGCCGGGCCGACCGCAGTGCTCACTTGGGACAACATCACCGTCGTCGTGATGAGCCGTTCAGTCAGCCTGTTCGACCGTGCGATGTATTACGCCAACGGCATAGACCCGACCGATTTCGACCTGATCGTGGTGAAGTCGCCGCACACCGAATTCCACATGTTCGACCAGTGGTGCGCGCGGAACTTCAACATCGACGCGCCCGGAGCGACCTCCGCCAACCTGAAGAGCCTCGGCCACACCATCTGCGCGCGGCCGATCTACCCGCTCGACGAGGGCGTCACCTTCGCGCCTCGTGCCACGATCTACGAATTGTAAGGAGAGGACCCGTGCCCAGGATCGAGGCCGTCGATTTCTTCTATCTCGCCATGCCTGTCGTCACCGATGAGGCCGATGGCAGCCAGGATGCGCTGCTGGTCAGGGTCGCCGCCGGTGGCCATGTCGGCTGGGGCGAATGCGAGGCGGCGCCATTGCCTTCCATCGCCGCCTTCATTTGCCCGATGTCGCATGGCGTCTGCCGGCCGGTCGCCGACTCCGTGCTCGGCCAGGCGCTTGAAAGCCCGGAGGATATCGCCCGCATCGCCGCGGCTGTCGCCTATAACTCGATGGACCTGCTGCAGGCGCCGCATACCTTCTCGGGCGTCGAGATGGCCTTGTGGGACATCCTCGGCAAGATGCGGTCAGAACCGGTCTGGCGCCTGCTCGGATACGCGAAAAGCCATCCCAAGACGCCCTATGCCTCGGTCCTTTTCGGCGACACGGCGCAGGAAACTCTCGAACGCGCCCGCGATGCCCGCAAGGGCAGCTTCCGCGCCGCCAAGTTCGGCTGGGGGCCGATCGGTCGCGGCAGCGTCGAGGCTGATGCCGAGCATTTCGTCGCCGCTCGCGAGGGTTTGGGGCAGGATGGCATCCTGCTCGTCGATACCGGCCAGATCTTCATCGAGGACGTCGAGCGCGCCGCCGCCCGTCTGCCCGCCATGGAGAAGGCGAACGTGCTCTGGTTCGAGGAGCCCTTCCATGCCAGCGCGCTCGAACCTTATGGCGCGCTAGCCAAACGCAGCCCCAAGGTCCGGCTGGCCGGCGGGGAGGGCGCCCATAACGAGTCGATGGCGCGGCAGCTCATCGACTATGGCGGCATCGGCTACGTCCAGATCGATTGCGGCCGCATCGGCGGTATTGGCCCGTCCAAGGCGGTGGCGGATTACGCGGTCGCCAAGGGCGTGACCTTCGTCAACCACACCTTCACCTCGCATCTCGCTCTCTCGGCCTCGCTCCAGCCCTATGCCGGCCTCGCCGATCACGAGATCTGCGAATATCCGGCCATGCCGAAGCCGCTGGCCACGGCGATCTCAGCCAATCATCTGGAACGCGACGCGAACGGGCAGGTCGCCGCGCCCGACGCGCCCGGCCTCGGCATCGAGGTCGCGACGACGGCGCTGCGCGGCTATCTGCAGGAGGTCGAGATCTCCGTCGGCGGCAAGCGGCTCTACAGCACGCCAAGGCTCTGACACGATGCCGGCTTGACGCAGCGCCACGCCCTTATAGGGTGTGCGCCGATCGAGGTTCTCCGGGTTGCTCCCGGAGCTAAGAGGGAATTCGGTGAGGCGCGCCTAGCGCCAATGCCGAGGCTGCCCCCGCAACTGTAAGCGGCGAGCTCTCCGTCCATCGTCCACTGGCGCCCGAGGCGCCGGGAAGGCCGGGCGGAACAGGCATCGACCCGCGAGCCAGGAGACCTGCCCCGGTCGTCGAAGACGTCTTTCGGACGGGGTGTTCCGAAGCCTGTGTGTCGATGGCGACCCTTGCGGCCAGCCTCCCGCCCCACATGCCCAAAGCTGCCCCGGCCGTCATCTCGGGGAGCGATGAAACTCATGTTCACGAAGATCAATGCACAGGCCGCCCGGGGCGGCTTGACGGCTGCCTGCCGCGCACTCTATCAGAAATGCAACATTGTTACATTTCGGATGGCCTCGATGCCGGCTGCGCGCCCGTTCAACACCCTGCTTCGCCTGTCCGCCGTCGCGCTGTTCGGCGCTCTCGCCGCCGGTACGGCCAATGCCGCGCCGACCAAGTATCCGCTGACCCTTGAGAATTGCCGCGAGACGATCACTTTCGACGCCGCGCCCAAGCGCGTCGTCGCGATCGGCCAGACCCAGACGGAGATCCTTTATGCGCTCGGCCTCGGTGACCGCGTCGTCGGTACGGCGGTCTGGTTCTCGCCGGTGGCCAAGCCCTATGAGGCCGTCAACGCCAAGGTGAAGCGCCTCGCCGATAACGACCCGAGTTTCGAGGCCGTGCTGGCGCAGGAGCCCGATCTCGTCACCGCGATGTTCGAATGGCATGTCGGGCCGAACGGCATCGTCGGCAAGCGCGACCAGTTCGCCAAGGTGAAGGTGCCGACTTATGTCTCGCCGACCGACTGCATCGGCAAGGACAATTCCGGCGCAGGCGACGGCGTTCGCACCCAGATGTTCACGATGGAACTGGTCTATCGCAACATCCGCGAATTCGGCGAGATCTTCGACGTCGCCGACCGGGCCGAGAAGCTCGTCGCCGAGCTCAAGGCGCGCGAGGACAAGGCCGTCGAGCAGGTCGCCAGGCTGAAGGCGCAGGACGTGCCGGTCGTCGTCTGGTTCTCCAGCAAGGACATCAAGGGCGACGGCTTCATGGCCGGCAAGAACGGCGTTCCCGCCTATATCCTGTCCAAGCTCGGCGCCCGCAACATCATTTCGACCAATGAGGAATGGCCGCTGGTCGGCTGGGAGAGCATCGCCGCTGCCAATCCGGCCGTGATCGTCACCGTGAAGATGGATCGCCGCCGCTTCCCGGCAGACGATATCGAGAAGAAGCTGGATTTCCTGAAGACCGACCCGGTCGCCAGCAAGCTCGACGCCGTGAAGAATGGCCGCATCGTCATCATGGATGTCGGCGCGACGCGCGCCGGGCTCGACACGATCGACGGCATCGAGACCCTCGCCACGGCGATCGCCGGCTTCGGGATCTCGCGTTGAGCCACGCCGCCCATGAGCCGAACTGGCCGGTGCGGATCGGCATCGCGCTGGCCTCGCTGCTGGCGCTGACCTTCTCGGTCGCGCTGGCGGTGACGATTGGCGAAATGCGCATCCCGCTGGACACGGCCTTGAAGGCCCTCGGCAACGGGCTGTTCGATCTCGACTTTCCCGTCAGCGCAATCCAGCAGGGCGTGATCTTCGATTACCGCCTGAGCCGCGCGCTGATGGCAGGCTTGTGCGGCGGCGCGCTCGCGTTATCGGGTGCTATCCTCCAGGCTCTGCTGCGCAATCCACTGGCCGAACCCTATATCCTCGGCATCTCGGCCGGCGCCTCGACCGGCGCTGTCGCGGTGCTGATCCTCGGCATCAGCATCGGCGGCGCGGTGCTTTCGGTCTCTGCCGGCGCCTTCATCGGCTCCTGCGCCGCGCTCGTCGTCGTCGCCTTGCTGGCGACGGGGGCGGGTGGGGCGAGCGATCGCGTCATCCTTGCCGGTGTCGCCACCTCGCAGCTCTTCAATGCCGCGACCGCGACGATCGTCACGACCATGGCCAGCGCCGAGCAGGCGCGCGGCGTGATGTTCTGGCTGCTCGGCAATTTCGGCGGCGTGCGCTGGCCCGACATCTGGATGGCGGCGCCGGTCGCCTTCATCGGCTTCGGTATCTGCATGCTGCACGCCAAGGCGCTCGACGCCTTCGCCTTCGGCGTCGATGCGGCGGCCTCGCTCGGCGTCGCGGTCACGCGGGTCAAGGTCGTGCTTTTCGCGACGACGGCGGTGATGACGGCGGTGATGGTCTCGATCGTCGGCACGGTCGGCTTCGTCGGCCTGATCATCCCCCATGCCGCGCGCTTCCTCGTCGGCTCCGGCCATGCCCGCCTGCTGCCGGCCTGCCTCGTCATCGGCGCGATCTTCATGATCCTCGCCGACATCCTCTCCCGCATCCTGATCCCTCAGCAGATCTTGCCGATCGGCGTGGTGACGGCGCTGTTCGGCGCGCCGGTCTTCGCCTTGATCCTCTATCGCGCCCGGAGGCCGGCATGACGCTCGCGACCCGCGAGGTCCGCTGGGGCGCCGGCGGCCGGATGATCGTCGATGGCGTGACGCTGGAAGCCGCGCCCGGCCGGGTGCTCGGACTGATCGGCCCGAACGGCTCAGGCAAGTCGAGCCTGCTCAGGTTGCTCTGCCGCCTGCGCAATGTCGCGAGCGGCGTCGTCACGCTCGACGGGAACGACATTGCGTCCGTGCCGCGCCGCGAGCTCGCCCGCCGCCTCGCCTTCGTCGAGCAGCAGGCGACGACCGAGATCCAGCTCTCCGTCTGCGATGTCGTCCGCCTCGGCCGCACGCCGCACCGCGCTGCGCTCGCCTCCTGGAGCGAGGCTGACGAGGCCGCCGTCAACGAGGCGCTGGCGCGGGTCGGGCTCCTCGAGCGTCACGACCAGTTCTGGCACACGCTCTCTGGTGGCGAGCGCCAGCGCGTCCATATCGCCCGTGCGCTCGCGCAGGAGCCGAGCGAACTGATCCTCGACGAGCCGACGAACCATCTCGATATCCGGCACCAGCTCTCGATCCTGAGCCTGGTCCGCCGCCTCGGCATTACCTGCATCATGGCTCTGCACGACCTCAACCTCGCCGCCATGTTCTGCGACGAGATCGCGCTGCTGCATGACGGCCGCCTGCAGGCGGCCGGCACGCCGGAGGAAGTCCTGACCGCAGAGGCGATCCAGCGCATCTTCGGCGTCGCAGTCTCGATCCGCCCGGGCGCTTCTGGGCGCCGGCATGTCGAGTATCTGATCGAGCCCGAATCGCGGAAGGGTGTGCTTTGAAGCGATGAAGATATCGCGACGCGTGGCGTAAAGCCTTGCTTCTTCCCCCATGGAAGCGCGATGCGCCTGGCGCTCATCACCGGGAAGGGATGGATACAGGCTCCCCATCCCACCTCTCAACCGCGCCTCAATCTTTATAGGTGGGTGGTTTGGGTATGATCAAAGGCTTGCCGGTGAGCGGGTCGGGGATCACGATGCTGCGGACTTGGAACACCTCGTCGATGAAACCGGGCGTCAGGATGTCCTCCGGCAGGCCCTGCGCCAGGATTTCTCCCGCTCGCATCACAATCAGCCTAGATGCGTAACGCGCAGCCTGGTTCAGATCATGCAACACAGCGACGATGGTTTTTCCGGCGCGGTTCAGCGTTGCACAGAGTTCGAGCAGATCGATCTGGTGGGCAAGGTCGAGGAAGGTCGTCGGCTCGTCCAGCAGCAGGATGTCCGCGCCCTGGGCCAGCGCCATCGCGATCCAGACCTTCTGGCGCTGACCTCCCGACAGGCTTTCGAGCGAGCGCCCGCCGAGCTGGGATACGCCGGCCGCGGTCATTGCGGATTCCGTCGCTGCCTGATCGGCGGCGGTCCAGCGCTGGAACAGGCTGCGATGCGGGTGGCGTCCACGCGCCACGAGATCGGCGACGGTGATCCCCTCCGGGGCCTCTGCTCCTTGCGGCAGAACCGCAAGCAGCTTGGCGCGGTCGCGTGGGCGATAGCGCGCGATCGGGTGTCCATCGAGCAGGACGCTGCCGCCTGAAGACGGATGCAACCGCGCGAGGCTTCTCAACAAGGTCGACTTGCCGCAGGCATTGGGGCCGACGATCATGGTGAAGCTGCCGGCCGCTAGAGCGATGTCGATGCCCTTGAGGATCTCGCGTGGACCGTGATGCGCGCTCAGGCCCTGCGCTGCCAGCCTTGTTTCGACACTCATCGGATAGGCTCCCCGCGGCGGACCCAGGAGCCGAACAGCAGAATGAGATAGGCCCCGCCCAGACAGGCCGTCACCGCGCCGACGGGCAGCGCGCGCGGCGCCAGCGCGATGCGCGCGACCGCATCGCTCGCCAGCAGGAACACCGCGCCGAACAGGGCGGAGGTCGCGAGCGGCAACCCGGCCAAGCCGACGAGCTTGCGTGCCGCCTGCGGCGCGATCAGCGCGACGAAGCCGATCGGTCCGGCGATGAAGGTCGCCGTCGCGGTCAGGCCGAGGCCGATGAGACCGAGGCGGAGCCGGGTGCCTCCGGCCGGAACGCCGAGGGATTGCGCCTTGTCGTCTCCGAGTTCGAGAGCCTGCACAGAGCGGCCACAGGCAAGGCCGAGGGGCAGCAGCAGGCCGAGCATCCCCGCACCAATCGCCAGCCGCTGGACATCGACACCGGCGAGAGTCCCCTGTTTCCAGTTCGCGGCGACCAGCGCGATGTCGAGGGGCGCGACGAAGATCATCCAGTCTGCGAAGGCCGTGAAGGCGGAGCCGACCGCGATGCCGATGAGGATCAGCCGCGTGCGATCGGCGCGCAGGCCGCCGGCCGCGAGATAGACCAGCAGGCCCGCGCCAAGTCCGCCGCCGAAGGCAGCCAGCGCGACCAGCGCGGGCGCCAGGCCGGCAAGAAGCGCCAGCAAGGCGCCGCCGAATGCGCCTGCGTCGAAGCCGATCACGTCGGGGCTTCCGAGCGGATTGCGCAGCAATGTCTGGAACAAGGCACCGGATAAGCCGAGCGCGGCGCCGGCTGCGAGCGCGGCGCCGATCCGGGGCAGGCGCCATTCTACGAGCAACTGCAGCGCCGGGCTCTCGTGGCCGGCAAGCGCCTGAAGCGCCTGGACCGGCGTGAGCCTGACCGTGCCCAGTGTGAGGGAAGCCAGCACGAGCGCCAGTCCGCCGAGCCATAGGCCGAGATGGCATAGCGTAGGGCGGTTGGTCACGCCGCCCGGGACCGGTCCGCGCCGCGAGAGGAGGCCCGTCATGCGGCAGCGCTCCTGCGGCGAGCAAGCAGGATCAGGATGGGGGCGCCGAGGAGGCCGGCGACAATGCCGACGGGCACCTCGGCCGGCGGCGCCGCGATGCGGCCGAGCGTGTCCGCGATCACGACGAGGGCGGCGCCGATCAGGCCGGAGAGGGGCAGATGCGTTGCCGCGCCGACGCCGCCGATGCGGCGGGCGACATGCGGGCTGGCGAGACCGATGAAAGCGACAGGGCCGGCCGTCGCGACGGCACTGCCGGCGAGCAGGACGACGGCCATGAGCGAGCCAAGTCGTACTGGCCGGACCGCGACGCCGAGCGAGGCTGCGCGATCGTCCCCGAGCGCGAGCAGGTCGAGGCGAGGGGCGAGCCCGAGCGCCAGCAGCGTTCCGGCAAGCCATGCCAGCGTCACGCTGGGGAGAATGGCGTCGGTCGCTCCCGAGAGCGTGCCGACGCGCCAGTTCCTGACCAGATCGAAGCGCTCGGGATCCGACAAGGCGACCGCCTGGCCGATGCCGATGCACAGCGCCGTGACCGCGACGCCCGCAAGCGTGAGCCGGATCGGGTCCGAGCTGCTGCGCCCGCCCGCAAGCGCCTGGACCGCGAGCACCGCACCGAGGGCGCCGCAGGCGGCAAGCCAGGTCGCGGCCTGCGGGCCGGCGAGGGCGATGAGATCGGTGCCGAGGATCAGCGCGAGGCTCGCTCCCGCGTTGATCCCCAGCAGGCCCGGATCGCCCAGCGGATTTCGCGTCGCGAGCTGGATGACCGCGCCGGCAAGTCCGAGCGCAGCCCCGACCATCGCTCCGAGCAGGACGCGCGGCAGGCGCAAGCCCAGCACGATCTCGGCGGCTTCGCTGCCGCGGCCGTCGCGCAGGATGGCGAGCCATTCGCCGGCAGCAATCGGCCGCGTGCCCAGCGTCAAGGCGGCGAGCGAGGCTGCCAGCAGCAGCAATGCGCCGATGACGATCGCCAGCGGAGCCCGTGTCACGACGGCATCCTGGCCAGCAACACATCCCAGGCGCTGGCAAGGTGACGCGCGGTATAGACCGAGCCGAAGATGCTGTTGCCTCGGGTGACATGCACCTGTCCTGCGCGCACTGCCGGCAGCCGCTGCCAAAGTGGTTCGCGCGCGAGCGCCTGCGGGGCGCGGTCGCCGAGATCGATCAGCAGGATGCCGTTTACCTGCCCGATGACATCTCCGAGGGATTCGAGCGCGACCTCGCCATAGGGGCCGATCCGTCCGGATTCGACCGCACGGCCGCCGAGATCGGTGAGCACCTGGGCCGGCATCACGAAGCCGTAGCCCGTGCCGTCGCTGCGCACCATCAGCCGCCGCTTGAGCGGATCATAGGTCGCTGCCGCGAGCAGGCTCCTCTGCAGCACGCCATCATGGCGCCGGCGCAGCCCGGCAATCTGCTCGGCATAGGCCGCGATGGTGCGTTCGGCCGCTTCGGTGCGCTGAAGCCAGCCGGCCAGCCTGTCGAGATTGTCGCGCCAGTGCGTGCGATGATTGCTCGGCAGGACCGGCGCGATCCTGCTCAACCGGGCGAGGGGCCACCATTCCGAGTGGGCGGAGGTGTCCGGGCAGAGGATCAGATCGGGTTGCAACATCAGGATCTGTTCGAGATCGGGCGGCGCCGCCAGGAACGGCACGGAAGCCGGTACGGGCACCCATGGCCTGGCGCGGCTGTGGCTGTAGCCGATCAGAGGCAGATCGAGCGCCAGCGCCATCTCGAGGCTGATGCGCGAGTCGATCGCGACTACCCTGCTCGGCTCGGCCGGCACCTCGACAGGACCGAGCGGCGTGTTCACCACCCGGCGTCCGGATGCGGCACAGGCGGAGCCGGCCAGGAGGGCCGCCCCGCCTGCCGCGAAGCTGCGTCGGGACAGGAATGTCGCCACGCGTTCCCTGCCTTCGGCCCTAGAACTCGAAGGTGGAGGAGAGCGAGACCATCCGCGCCTCGCTCGGATAGAGCAAATTGAAGCCCGGATAGGTCGTCCAATAGGCCTTGTTGAACAGGTTGGTGACGTTCGCCTGCAGGATGATCGGCTTCCCGCCGGCCCGCTCGATCTTGTAGCGCGCGCCGATGTCGAAGGTCGTCCAGGCCTTCAGCTTCTGCAGGTTGGCGGCATCGGCATAGCTCGAGCCGGTATAGATCATCCGGCCGAAGAGCGTGAGGTTGCGGACGAAGCCCGGGTCCCATTCGAGGCCAAGATTGGCCTGCACGCGCGGGGTGCCTTGCGCTTCGTTGCCATCGAACGTGCCGTTGGCGGTACGCACGAGCTTGGAATCGAGGAAGGTGATGCCGCCAAGAGCCCGGACGCCTTCCACGATCTCGCCGGCGACGCTGAGTTCGACGCCGCGATAGCGGGTCTCGCCATTGTCGGTGAAGGTGTTGGTGACGGTGTTCGCGATGCCCGACGCCTGTTCCGACTGGAACACGGCGACCGAGGTCATCAGCCTGCCCCAGTCGATCTTGGCGCCGGCTTCGTACTGCTTGGTGACGAAGGGCGGCAGGACCTGGCCGGCATTGACGAAGGTGTTGCCGACGACCGAACCCGCGGTCAGACCCTCGATATAGCTGGCATAGAGCGAGACGTTCTCAAGGGGCTTCACGACGAGACCGATGACCGGCGTCACCGCATCGCTCTTGTTCTTCGAGGAGATCACGCCGGTCTGCAGCGTGTAGTTGTTGATGTCGACGAACTGCTTGCGCACGCCGAGCGTCAGTTGCAGGCGCTTGTCGAAGGCCGAGATCGTGTCCGAGATCGAATAGCTGGTGAAGCTGTTGTCGTTCTGGCGGTAGCGCCGGGCCGTCGGCATGATCGGGTTGGGCGAGAATCTCGGGTTGTAGATATTCGACTGAGTGACCGAGAGCGTCGCTGGCAGGCCGGAGGCACGCGCCTGGTAGAAGTTGTTGGCGGAAATGACGACTTCGTGGTCGAGCGGCCCGGTCTGGAAGCGCCCGCGAACGCCGGCTTCGCCCGAATAGCGGTTGATATCGATCTGATAGCGGGAGCCCGTGCTGGTGAAGTTGCCGTTGCGCCTGAGGCCGGAGCCGGCTTCGACGGCCTGGTCCCAGTCCATATGGCTGACGCCGGCCTTGCCGTAGACGGTTATGTTGGAGGTCACATCGTATTCGGTCTGGACCATGCCGAAGCTGTCCGCGAACTTGCTGTAGTTCCAAGGCGAGACATAGCTCTTGTTCGGCTTGATCGGCCGCGGGACCAGCTCGGTCGCCAAGGGCGTGACCGTATTGTTCATCCGGTCGGTATTCAGCACCTGATAGCCGGCATCCAGCGAGATGCGGAAGGCGTCGCTGCGATAGTCGAGCCCGATCGTGCCGTTGACCAGAGTCTGCGACTGCTGGCTGATCGGCGTGCCGCCGTCGCGGTAGAGCAGGTTGGCGCGCACGCCGAACTGCTTCTGGTCGCCGAAGCGGCGGCCGAGGTCGAGATGGCCGCCGAATTGTGAATTGCTGATCCAGGTCGTGGTGAAGCGGGTCAGCGGCTCGTCCGTGGCGCGTTTCGGCACGAGATTGATGACCCCGCCGACGCCGCTCGGCGAAAGGCCGCCGAGGAAGGCGCCGGGGCCCTTCAGGACCTCGACACGTTCGATGCCGGCCAGCGTCGACTGTGCATTGGGTGCGATTCCGAACAGGCCGCCGAAGGCGACGGCAGCGTTGCCGACCTGGATGCCGCGGATGACGAAGTAATTGGCGTTGCCGACATTGGTCGGCTCGACATTGCGGATCGAGGAATCGTTCTTCACGACATCGGCGACGGACTGCGCCCGCTGATCCTCGATCAGCTTCGACGTGTAGTTCGTGACCGAGAAGGGCGTATCCATCACGGAGCGCTGCCCGAGCACGCCGAGGCCGCCGCCGACCGCGACCTGGCCGCCGGCATAGGCCGGTGGCAGTCCGGGCACGCCGCTGCCGACGACCTCGATCGTATCGAGCGGAATCGCGCCCTCGACGGCGCCGCCGGCCGAGACGGGCCGGGCCGGGTCGTAGATCTGGACGGTGGTGGCGTTGCTGAAGCGGAAGGCAAGTCCGGTGCCGTTGAGCAGGGCCGCGACGGCCTGGGCCGTGGTCAGCGAACCTTTCACCGCATTGCCGCGGCGGGAGGCGGCCGGCGTCTCGGCGAAGACGACGTCGACGCCCGTGACGCGGACGATATCGTTCATCGCGGCGCGGACGGGTTTCGCCGGAATGTCGAAGCTGTGCAGCGCCTGCGCCTGCGCCGTTGCAACGGGAATGGCAAGGCCGGCACCCAGCGAGCTGAGAAATGTCGCCGCGAGGAGGATTTCCTTCGCCGTCAACCGCATCGAACGCATCCACCGGCCCTTTTCGTACAGGATGGGAACAAGGCTGCCAGCCTCGCCCTCTATCTCCTTGTCGAACGGGCGGGCCTGCCACCCTCACGCATCCGGCGATTTTTTTGCAGTGGCCGGCCGCGCCGTCCGGTCAGGGCGAGACGAAGGTGACCGGCCCGACGGTGGTGATCGAGAAGCCAACCGAGGATTGCAGGGCCGCCAGCGCCGCCGCGCTGTCGCGCAAGGTGACATTGCCGGTGACATGGCGTCCGCCCAGCGCGGAGCCGAGGAGAACGATGCGGCCGCGATGGTGGCGCTCGATCCGGGCCAGGACCTGCGACAGCGGCATATCGTTGAAGATGAAGCGGCCGGCGCGCCAGGCGGTCACATCCGCGACATCGACGGCCTCGGCCTTGCCGAGCCCATGCCCGCCATAGGCGACCCGCTCGCCGGGCTTGAGGATCACCGCCTCGCGCGACTGCGGCAGTTCGACCGCGACGCTGCCGCTGGCAAGCGTGACCGCGACGCTGCCGTCGTCGCTTGCTGCCACCTCGAAGCTCGTGCCCAGCACGCGGGCCTCGCCCTGGCCCGCGCCGACCACGAAAGGCGCCCCGGAGCGCTTGACCTCGAAGAAGGCCGTTCCCCTCAGCAGGCGAACGCGACGCAACCCCTCGGAAAATTCGACGGCGAGCGCGCTGTCAGAATCGAGCTGTGCCGTCGAGCCGTCCGCCAGCACCACGGTTCGCTGTTCGCCGCGGGGCGTGACCTGGTCGGCCTGCCAGTTCTCGAACAGATGCGGCCGGTCGAGCCAGATCCAGCCGAGGCACAGGGCGAGTACGAGGCCGAGCACGGCCCCGGTCGCCGCTCTTCCGCGACCACGCTCGCGGCGCAACGCCCGGATACGCTCCAGCGGCGTTGCCAGCGTTTCGGTCTCGGACGCGCCGAGAGCGGCAGACAGCGCGCCCATGTCGGACCAGAGCGCCGCGACCTTGTCATAGTGGCGGGCATGATCGCTCGAAGCCGCCAGCCAGGCCTCGAAGTCCCCGCGATCCGCAGGCGACGGGCGGCCGTTCATGCGGGTGAACCACGCGATCGCCTGCTTTTCCAGCAGCAGTTCATCGGAGCGTAGGTTGTCGTCGGTTTCCATGGCGCCTGAGTTACGGCTTGGGCCCGGAGGATCGTGCGCTTGGCGTTATCTCAATGTGTCCCGGCATGCCAGCAGGGCGCGGGCGATCTCGCGCTCGACCGTGCTGTAGGAGAGGCCGAGCGCGGCTGCGATCTCGTCGTAGCTGCAGGCATGCACGCGGTTCAGCAGGAAGATCTGGCGGGTGCGTTCGGGCAAGGCCGCGACGGTCCGGACCACACGTTCCAAATCCAGCCTTGCTGCCGCAACCTGATCGGGCAGGGCGGCCGGAGCCGCGTACTGCTCTTCGGTGATCCGCAGTGGCAGGCCGGCGCGCAGCCGCTCGGCGCGCTGTTGGCTGATCGCGGCATAGTCGATCGCGCGGCTGAGATAGGACGCCTGGCAGCCGATATGGTCCCGGGCGCGCGACCAGAAGGCGACGAAGACGTCCTGCACGACATCGGCGGCGTTGGCGACGCCGACGCGGCGCGCGGCACGCCGTTCCAGCCGGCGATATTCCTGCGCGTAGAGTGTGCCGACATCGTCGAGGCTGCTCGACATGGTCCCGCTGGCTCCGGATATCCCAAGGCCCAACGCCATAGCAGCCGCATTCCGGCCGCTCAATCAAGATGTTTTAGAAATACTCTAAGTAAATCAAAGGCTAAGGCTGTTGCCTCGACGCCGTTCGCGTGAAACAAGCGCCGCGCTAGATGAGGTCGATCGGCGCGATGGAAGCCAGCCCCAACCCGTTTCATGAAGCCGCCGTCGTAAGGCGCCGCTATCTCACGCCCGGAATGATCCGGCTGACGCTCGGGGGAGGCGGCATGGCCGGTTTCCGCTCGACCGGGATCTCCGACGAATATATCCGCCTGTTCTTCCCCGATCCCGAGACGGGCGAGCTCGTCCTGCCGGAGATCGGTGCGGACGGGCGCTGGACATTTCCCGAGGACCGCCACCGCGTCCGCTATTCGACCTATACGGTGCGCCGGCATGATGCTGCCGCCTGCGAACTCGACATCGACATGGTCGTTCATGCCGGCGGCCGCGCCAGCGACTGGGCTTGCGGCACCAGCGAGGGGGACCGGGTCGTCATCAACAATCCGCGCGGGCTCTACAAGCCTCCGTCGGATTGCCGCAGGCAGATCCTTCTCGGCGATGCGACCGGCCTTCCGGCGATTGCCCGCATTCTCGAGAACGCGCCGCCCGACATGGAAAGCCGCGTCGTTATCGAGGTTCGCGACGAAGGCGAACGGCAGCCCTTGCCGGAGCATCCGGGCGCGGACGTCACCTGGTTCACCGGCAGCGGGAACGGCGTCGGACAGAGCCGGCTCGGCTCCCTCCTGACCGATATGCCTTTGGGGACGGATCCCGGCTACCTCTGGGTCGCTGCGGAACGTGCCGCGGTGCGTTCGCTGCGGGCACAGGCGGATACGCTGGGTTGCTTCGCCGACGATCGACGCAAGCTCGTCGCCTACTGGTAGCCGCCGGCTGGGATGCTCGCTGCCGGCTGAGGTAATGCCCGTGAACGAGTGGAAGGGCGGATGATCCGCAAGCTCGCAAGATCAGGCAATGAGCCCGGTGGCCACAAACCGGCAGCAGGCCAACGAGCCAAGGGTCAGGCGGATCGGTGAAATTGTCAAACACGGGTCGAGTCGGCGCGGCAGGCGAACTCGCCAACGCCCGATCGCGAGCGACAGAGGCTAGGACGGTGCTCGCTGCCGGCCAAAGCCCAATTCAGCAGCGACGCCTTGCCGTTGAGCGCCGCAGGACCGTTCCGACCTTCGCGCTTTCACGGACGATCTGGCCGCAGTCGTTATGTCGGAGCCGTCGAGCGGGGAGACGTCTCCACAAGCGTTACCGTTCTGGGTCAAATCGCCGCTGCGCGATCAGTAGAGCCAGGTAGCCTCCTCAAAGCGCCCAACACGTTGCCCCACATTCAATGACCAGCCTAAGCAGCGGCTGGAGTTGGCCCTCTGCGGACATTGTGAAAGTCCGCTCTGATTGAGTTCGTTGTGGTCATCAGGGAGCGCACTAATAGATTCGGCGCGGATCCAGTGCATCTCGCAGGCCATCTCCGAGGAGATTGACGGCAAGCACCGTGGCCGAAAGGAAGGCTGCCGGGATCAGCACGATGTAGAACTTGAGCTGCCAGAGCGTCCGGCCTTCCGCCATGATGTTTCCCCAGGACGGCGTGATCGGCGGTGTTCCGGCACCGATGAAGGACAGCACGGCCTCGGTGACCATCGCAGCCGCGCAGATATAGGTTGCCTGGACGATCAGAGGAGACAGCGAGTTCGGCAGGATGTGACGGAAGATAATCCGTGCGGTGCCCGCGCCGGCCGCCGTGGCCGCCTCGACATAGGGCTGTTCGCGTAGGGAGAGGACTGTCGAGCGGACCAAGCGCGTCACGCGCGGGATTTCGACGATGGTCAGGGCGATGATTACATTGATGACCGAGCCTTTGGTGAGGGCCATCAGCGCGATCGCCAGCAGCATCGACGGGATCGACATCAACCCGTCCATGATGCGCATGACGACGACGTCGACGCGCCTGATGAAGCCCGCGACCAACCCGAGCAGAAGGCCGCCGATCGACGAGAGGATCGCGACCGAGAAGCCGACCAGCAACGAGATGCGGGCGCCGTAAAGGACGCGGGAATAGAGATCGCGCCCAAGCATGTCGGTGCCGAAGAAGAACTGGGCGGAAGGCTCGCGCAGCCGGCGCGCCAGCGACGTCGCCGTCGGGTCGATCGTGCCCAGCAACGGTGCGAGCACTGCGATCGCGATCATCGTGACGAGGACAGCGGATCCGAAGGGAATCGTCGGATGACGCCGCATCATCTTGAGCACCTCGGGGAGGCGGGAGCGGCCGGAAGGCGTTCCAGCGGTGCCGGCGTGGAGCAAGGAGGAACTCAATAGCGGATCCTCGGATCGACGAGCGTGTAGATCAGGTCCACGGCGAGGTTGACCAGCACGTAGACGAAGGAGAACACCAGCACGAGCCCCTGGATGACCGGGTAGTCGCGACGCAAGATCGCGTCGACGGTCAATCGACCCATGCCGGGTATCGTGAAGACGGTTTCGGTGACGACGGTGCCGCCGATCAGCGCGGCAAAGCCGATGCCGATGACCGTGATGACGGGCACCGCGCCGTTCTTGAGCGCGTGCAGGAACAGCACCGAACGCGGCCCGAGGCCTTTGGCGCGCGCGGTCCGGACATAGTCCTGCTGCAGAACCTCCAGCATCGACGCGCGGGTGATCCGGGCGATGAGGACGATATAGACGAAGCCGAGCGTGACCGCGGGCAGGATGAGCCGTTGCAGCCACGGCCAGAGCCCTTCCGCGAGTGGCGTATAGCCCTGCGGCGGCAGCCATTGCAGCTTCAGCGAGAAGGTCCAGGCCAGGATATAGCCGACGACGAAGAGCGGCACAGAGAAACCGACCACCGAGACGCTCATGATCGCTCGGTCGATCCAGCTTCCGCTCTTCGAGGCAGCGACGACGCCGAGCGGAACGGCGATGCAGATGGAGAGCAGCAGTGTCAGCAGCATGACCGAAACGGTCGGCCCCACCCGTTCCGCCATCAGCGTCGTCACCGGCTGGCCGGTAAAGACGGAGTTGCCCAGGTCGAAATGGACGAGCCGCCACAGCCATTTGCCGAACTGCACGAGGAACGGCTGGTCCAGGCCTAGGCTCTGCCTGATCCGCTCGATATCGGCTGCTGAGGCCTGGTCTCCTGCGATCATCGTCGCGGGGTCGCCGGGAGCAAGAAACAGCAGCGAGAATACCGTTAGCGCGACGACCAGCATCACCGGTATCGTCGCGAGAATGCGTTTCAGGATGTAGGCGAGCATGGCGCTAGCCTCCTCGGGCCGCAACGGGAGCGGGATCAGCCACGACGGATGTTCCAGAACACCGTCGCGGTCGGCACCCGGTCGACGAGGTATTTCTTGAGCGCGGTCTGGCGGTAGATGGCGCCGAGCGGAATAGCCGGCAACTCGTCCATGCCGACGACCTGCATCTCTTGCGCGATGCGCTTGCGATCGTCGCTGGACGGAGAATTGAGCCAGGCGTCGCGGAGTTCCTCCAGCTTCGGAATGGTGGGCCAGCCGAACCAGGCGTTGCGACCATTGCCGCGCAGCATGATGTTAGTGCCGGGATCGACGAACCAGGTGCCGGGGAAGAGCCAGCAGCTCAGCGACCAGCCGCCCTTGTCGATCGGCTCCTCGGAACGGCGGCGCTGGGCGACCGACGCATTGTCGAGGAGCGCGATATCGAGGTTCAGCCCGAGCTTGCCAAGCATGTCCGCGGCGACCTGGGCCAGCGGCGTGGTCGAAGCCGGGCTGTCGGCCGCACCGAGCAGGCGCACCCGCTCGTTCGAATAGCCAGCCTCCTTCAGAAGCTGCCTGGCCTTCTCGATGCTGCGGGGACCCTTGAGCGGGTCGAGGCCGGCATCGCTGGCCAGCGCCGTACCGGGCGGGAAGAAGCCACTGCCGGTCGCGAAATTCTGCGGGTTCGTCCCGGCGACGGACATGCAGAACTCCGCCTGGTCGATGGCGGGGAGCAGGGCCTGGCGGATCTTCTTGTTGTTGAACGGCGCGTGGAGGGCGTTGATCCGCATCATCGCCATCGAGGGAATGTCCTCGAGGCGCGGCAGGTCGACATCCTTGAAGCCCGCCAGCAATTCGACCGTTTCCGAGGTCGGGCCGCCGATCCAGTCGACATCGCCGGTCTGGAGCGCCGCGGCAGCCGTCGAGGCATCGGGAATGCGGCGCCATTCGACGCGGTCGAAATGGACCATTTTCGGGCCAGCCGTCAGGCCGCGCGCAGTGCTGGGAGTCGGCTGATAGCCCTGGAACTTCTCGAACACCGCGAGATTGCCGAGCTGGAACTCGTCCGCCTTGAACTTGAACGGCCCCGAGCCGGTCCGATCGGTGATCTGCGTCTTCACATCCGTCTGGGCGACCCGCTCGGGCATGATGAGGGGTACGGGAGCGCTGAGCTGCCCGAGCACGGCCGGCAGGATCGGGAACGGACGCTTGAGGCGGAAACGCAGCGTCCGGTCGTCGACCGCGACGAGTTCGTCCGTCAGCGCGAACAGCGTCGCGCCCATCGGCGCAGCCTGCGACCAACGCTTCAGGCTGGCGACGCAATCGCGAGCCCGGATCGGTTCGCCGTCATGGAAGGTGATGTTGCTGCGCAGCGTGATGGTGCAGCTACGCCCGTCATCGCCCCAAAGCAGGCCTTCGGCAAGCTGCGGCTGCGGCTGGAAATTCGCATCCAGCCCGAACAGCGTATCGTAGATCATGTAGCCGTAGTCGCGGGTGATATCGACCGTCGACCACATCGGGTCGAAAATCGTCAGGTCCGTATAGGGCACGAACCGCAGCACCTTCTGACGGGCGGATTGCGACAACGCCGGAGCGCTGATGCCGGCGAGTGCGGCGGCGGCGCCGGCTTTGATGAAGCTGCGACGATCCATGATGATCCCCTGTTGGTCTGTGCGGCCGTGAAAGCCGCAGCGATTGATCGAAAGCCGGATTGGGTCAGGGCGCGCCGTTGCGCGCAGCCTCGACCAGGTCGATCGCCTCGGAGAGACCATGCGCGATGCGGTTGGCGCGCTGGCGCAACTGCACCCGCGCCATCCGGGCGGCATCGGCATCGAGGCGATCGAGCGTCAGTGCCGCCGCCAGTCCGGGCAGAATGCGGCTGGCCCTGCCGAGGTCGAACTCGAAAGCGCTGCGCGCGTGATAGAGAACCGGGTTGAGGTGGCGGCCGAGCCGCAGGAGCACCCGGTCGTCGGCCGCGGTCGGCGTCCAGCCTGCGAGCCCGTCGGACAGCTTCTCCGCGAGGTCGGTCAGGCGCGCGATATCGTCCAGCGCCGGGGCGGCTTCGCGATAGGCGCGCAAGCCCGCGAGCACGTCATCTGCCATCGCTGCGGGCTTGAAGGGCAGGACGGGAGCATCGATCAAGCCCGCGACAAGGTTCCGGTAGATCAGCGTGTCGATGGCCAGGACGTCGGCATCCATATGCTCGATCGTGTCCTGATCGGTGTGCCACCACCAGGCGAGGCCGCTGCCGTGCAGGTGATCCGGGCTGGCCGCCGGCAGAAAGGCGCTGACCTGGGCCGTGGCGAGCCCGATGCCGCTGAAGCTCTGGTCCGAGTTTCGGGCCGAGCGCCGGGGATCGATGTAGGGGTCGAGCCGCTTGACCGAGCGATCGACGAAATCCTCTTCCTCCTGTGTCTGCTTGCCGACCGTTCTGTCGAGAACCTGCCTGACATAGTCGGCCAGTTCGGCGGTGGTGTTCCGCAGGGCCTTGGTGGTGCCACCGCGGCTGCCGACGATATCGACGTTGAGATAGGCGATCGCATCGCGATGGAGCGAGTCGCGAAAAGCATCCGCGTACCAGGACGAGCCAGCATAGCCGCCCTGTTCGTGCCCGGTCCAGAACGCGAACTTGATGCCGTAGCGGGGCTTGGGCTGCTGCTTCAGCAGCCGCGCGAGCTCGATCAGCAGGGCGACGCCGGCCGTGTTGTCGGTCGCGCCGTCGCCCCAGGTGCAGTAGTGCGCGCCGAGCAGGACATAGCCCGGCTCCCGCCCTTCGATCTCGCCGACGGGTTGCTGGGCGGCACGCCATTCCGTGCGGATGTCGCTGGTCATCGTGACCTGCGCGCCGCTTGCGATGGCTTGTTCCAGAACGGCGGCGGCGGCGTGAGAAACCTGTATCGCGGGCACGCTCGGCAGCAGGGAGAGGTCGGCCGGGCCTGTCGGCGCGCCCCAGAGCGGCGAGGCCTGGACATAATGGCGCTGCGGACCATGCGAGATGGCGATGACGCCGAGCGCGCCGGCCTTCTGCGCGCTGATGCAGGCGTCATAGCGCGGCAGTCCGTCGATCGCCAGAAAGGCGCCGTTCAAGTCGGCCGGTTCCAGAGAGCGGGTGACGCAACCGCTCAGCTTGTCGGCAGAGGCCGTGAAGGCGGAGCCATTGGCCGGAAGCACCGTCCCGGCAACCGTCAGGGATGCATTCACTGGCCAACTGACGAAGGCGTCGAGTTCCAGCACTTCGTTGGCGACCCCCGCGGATGCGAGTTGCTCGCAGATGAAGCGGCAGGCCGTCGCGGCGCTCTCGGAACCCGGCAGCTTTCGTCCAAGCCCAGCCAGCGCGGCGACCGTCTCCTGCAGCCTCTGCGCGGAGATGCCAGCAGCGACCGGGTCATTCACTATTGCAACAGTCATTGGGCCCTCGGCCGTCATTGCAGTCGGTGTCGGAAGCGGGGGCTGACGCCCTCGTTCCGATCGGAAAGGGTTCAGGGCGCGACCGAAACGTTCCAGTAGCGCGGCTTCTGGCCGGGCCAGGCCTGGAAGCCGGTGACGCTCTTCCTGAAGGCCACCGTCGTTGCGCGCGTGCCCCAGACGACGAGGGGCGCTTCCGCCATCTGCAGGCGGTGCAACTCGTCGTACAGCGCCTGCTTGTCCTGGCCGTCATCGGCCGTGACGAGCTTCTTCAGGAGCTCCTTCGAGGCCGGGCTGTCCCAGACCTTGTCGGCCTGCCGCGCCTTGTCGCCGGTGAAGCGTTCGACGATGAAGAGTGGATCGAGATAGGGCGTAAGGTTCCAGACCATCATCTGGTAGCGCCCGCTGTAGAAGCGCTCGAACTGCGTCGCGAATTCCAGAATCTCGACATCGACATTGAGGCCGACCGCCTGCAGCATAGACTGGAGATAGATCGCCGTATCGGCCATGACCGGCGAGGCCTTGCTGGTGATCAGGGCGATCCGCTCGCCCTTGTAGCCGGAGGCCTTGATCAGCGCGCGGGCCTTGTCGGGATCGTATTCGGCACCGCTGCGCTGAACCTTGCCATAATACTTGCTGGTCAGCGGGATCAGCGAGGGCGAAGCGATGCTCGCATCGTCCAGCACCGCCTTGGCAAGGCTCGCGCGATCGACCGCGTGACTGATCGCCTGACGAATCCGCGGATCGGCCAAAACCGGATCGCGGGATTGCAGCGGGATCGTGTAGATGCCGGCGACCGGCGTGGTGACGACCGTGACGTTCTTGTCGTTGGCGAAATCCTTGATCGAGGCCGCATCGACATCGGCCCAGAGATCGAGCTTGCCCTGCAGGATGCCCAACTTCGCGACCTGCGCGTCCGGTACGAGATCGATCCTGACCTTGTCGACCTTCGCTTCCTTCGCGCCAGAAAGGCCGTCTGACGGCTCCGTCCGCGGCTTGTAATCGGCGAATTTCGCAAGCTCGATGAACTGGCCCTTGCGCCACTCGGCCAGCTTGAAGGGACCGGTGCCGATTGCCGTCACCCAGTTGCCGTTGGCATCGACCGCATCTGGATGGGCGATGCCGGCGGAATCGCAATCGCCGCGTGCCATGGCGCTGAGGAATGAGCCGCTGCGCTCGGCGAGCTGGAACTCCACACGGCGTTCGTCTAGCGCCTTGACCGTTTCGATTTTCGTTGCGTTCGTCCCGTTGAAGGCGCCGCGGCACGGCCAGGCGGATTTGGGGTCGAGGAAGCGCTCCCAGGTCCAGACGACTTCCTTCGCCGTCAGAGGCGCGCCGTTGTGAAACTTGATGCCGTCGCGGAGGGTAAAGACATAGGTCTTGCCGTCGGCGGAGATATCGATCTTCTCGGCCAGCATCGGGGCGACGCTGCCATCGGCGCGCCAAGCGACCAAGCCCTCGTAGATGTTCTGGAGAACGCTGCCCGTTGCGGTGTCGGGGCTGCGACCGGGCATCACCCCCCGGATATCGGACGTGAGCATCGTCCGCAGCGTCTGGGCAGAGGCGGAACCTCCAGCCGCCGCGAAGGCGGCCAGTCCGAGGGCGAGGGCAGCGAAAGCACGCATCTCAATCTCCGGTCGTGTCAGATGTCGGCGCGATGCCGGTTGTGCGGAATCGCTGCGCCAGTTCGGTGCAGAGCAGAGGCCGGGCACCCCGTGCCTCGGCCAGCCCGACAAGGCGCCGGATCATGGGCAGGCGCGCTGCGCGGCCGACGCCGATATCGGCGCGCGGGTGGAACGTGAGGCAGGCGTAGCCATCGACGGCGAGCAAGGCTGACAGCTCCTCGCGCATCAGTTCCTCGGCGCGGTCCTGCGTGACGCGCCGGCGGAAATGCGTGGCGTCGGTCAGCCCCTCCGAGATCGGCAACTCGACCATCCGATCGCCGCCATGCTCGCCCAATCCATAGGGGCAATCATCGTCTAGGAAGCTGGAATCGTAGAGATAACCGAGGCTCTGGAGGATCGGGATCGTATGGGGCGACAGGGTACCGGTCGGCGAACGGAAGCCGCGCGGTGATGCTCCGCTCAGGCGAAGCAGCGTTTCATGCGCTTCACCGATGGCTGCGGTTTCCGCCTCGCGATCCAAGGCCGAATGGTCTTCGAAGGCGCGGCCGTGACTGGCGATCTCGTGGCCGTCGCGCAGGCAGCGCTCGATCAGGTGAGGCAGCTTTTCAGCTTCTGTCGCAGGCCAGAAGAAGGTCGCGGGAAGCCCGCCTTCGCGCAGCGTGTCGAGCAGGCGGACCAGGCCGATGCGATAGGTGTAGCGGCCATGGGCATCGCGACCGAACAGCTCGGCTTCCGGGGTGCTTGCGGCCTCCGGGCCGACGCCGTGAACGTTCACGGTGATGAGCAGGGAGCCGGTCATGCCCGCGTCTCCTGCCAGCGGGAAGGTTCTCTCAGGCAATATTCCGCGAGTTCGCGGCAGGTCATGAAGCGGGTGCCAGGCGTCGCCTTCGCGTGGGCCAGGAAGCGGTTGACCGCCGCCGCCCGCGCCGGGGTGCCGGAGCCGCCGCCTGCCCGGGGATGCACGGTCAGGTGGACATAGCCGTCGCGATCGAGCGCGGCGTCGAACTCCTGCACGAAGTTGCGCTCGACCTCCGCAGCCGAGGCGCCGCCCGTGAAATACATCGGGAAATCGTCGAGCGAGACGGTGTTGTTGGGCAGGATCATGAAGCCATCCTCCAGCAGGTAGGGGATGTCCTCGTCCTTCTCGCTTGCGTCGTAGATATAGCCGAGGCGGCGCAGCGTTGGCAGCGTCAGCCGGCTCTTGCGCCCCGATGGCGAGCACCAGCCCACCGGTATCTGGCCGAAGCCTTCAAGGATCCGGTGCGTCTTTTCGAGCAGTTCCGGCTCTCTCTCGCCGAGGTCGAAACCCTCGTGCTGGTAGCCATGGGCGGCGATCTCGTGCCCGGCCTCGTGGATTTCCCGAAATGGCTCCGGCCAATGCTCGGCATCGTAGCCACAGCAAAAGAACGTTGCCTTCGCGCCATGGCGTTCCAGCATGTCGAGATAGCGCCGGATGCCGCGCCGCAGCGCGTAACTGCCGCGGCTATGGATGCCCAGCGCGTTCTGCCCGCGGCCCGCTTCGACGGCCGGGCCATCGATATGGATCGTGACGCAGACGACGGCTCTGGCGTCATCGGGCCAGCGAATCCGGCCAAGGCGGTCTTTCGCGTCTGAAACCATCGGCTGTTCGTTCCCTGCGATCTCGATGACGCGGCCCATGTCGGGGGCGCTGCCAAAGGTCGATTTCACGAGAGCTTGCGGCGGAGTCGCGACGATGTCAAATTATTGAACCGATGGTTCATCTAGCGAACCGATTTGCAATGTGCTAATGGCCAACTTCACAAGGAGACGACCCCAGGCAACCGGGGGTGAGCAGAAGGAAGGCTCGGCAGATGAGTGCGTCCCCGCCCAAGGAGATCGAGAAGTATCGCGTCGATGCCGTCGACGCGGCGCTCCGCGTTCTGCAGCTCATCTCGGAAACGCCCGATCTCGGTCTTTCCGAGATCACGCGGCGTTCGGGGCAGAGCAAGGCGAGGGTGTACCGGTTGCTGTGCAGCCTCGAGGCCAGCAATTTCGTCAGCTCGACGCCGGAACGGCGCACGTATCGGCTGGGGGTGGCCGCGCTGGCGATCGGCAACGCGGCGGAGCGGCAGATCGATATCGCAAGGATCGCCGGGCCGATCATCGCGAAGCTCGGAAGCGGCACGGGCGAGACGGTGCAGCTACGCGTTCGCGATGGTCGCAACAGCCTGTGCGTAGCGGGGTGGGAACCGGAACGAGCGGTGAAGGTGCTGTCGGGCATCGGCGGAAGCAGGCCCATGCATGCCGGCTCTGGCGTCGTCCTGCTCGCTTTTCAGGACGAGGCCTTTCGCGAGGCGCTGCTCGGCGAGCCGCTGAAGGCGTTTACCGAGCGGACCTGCGTCGATCCCGATCGGCTTCGTCAGGTGCTCGTGCGGGTTCGCGATCAGGGCTTCTATGTCAGCCATGGCGAGGTGAGTCCCGACCTGATCTCGATCTCCGCGCCGGTGATGGGCCCCAACGGCAAAATCATCGCGACTATCCATATCGGTGCGCCGACCGGCCGCGTGAGCGAGAATATCCTTCCCACTTTGATCGATACCGTTCGTAGCGCGGCCCGAGAGCTTTCGGCCCTGCTCGCGGCTTCTCGAAGCGTCGGCTGAACGCGCCGGCTCCTTTCACGCAGAAGCAAGAGACGAGGATGCCAACGCCATGGCCATAGCAATGCAAGCCCGAGGCGGCGTGGAGCCGGTGCCGGTCGACGGAGTGTCCGCTGCCCGCATGATGTCCGGGCTCGAAACCCTGGCGCAGTGGTCGAAGCTGGCCGGAACAGCTGGGGAGGCCGCCAGCTTTTCCTGGATAAAGGAGCAGCTCGACGAGCTCGGCCTGTGGACAGACCTTATCCAGCATGACGCCTATATCAGCATTCCCGGGCCGGCCCGGCTCGTCGTTGAGGGGCGAACGGTCGAGGCGATCACGCATTCGATGTCGCTTCCTTCGCCAGCCGGCGGGCTGACCGGGCCGCTCGTCGATCTCGGCGACGGCTCTCATGCGGCCTTTTCCGAACAGGATGTCCGCGGGCGGATCGTTCTGGTCGATGGCATAGCGGGGCCCGGGATAGCCTTGCTGGCTTCGCAGGCCGGTGCGGCGGGCGTGGTGCAGATCAGCCCTCACCATCTGCTGCATGAGATGTGCATCTCGCCGATCTGGGGCAGTCCGTCGGTCGATACGCGTTCAGCCCTGCCGAAAGTCGTCGTGCTGACGATCGGACATGCGGATGGCGAGGCCTTGCGGAAGGCATTGCGGGATGCCGCATTGGAGGTCACGCTTCACGCGGAAGTCGATACAGGATGGCGCAAGACGCCGCTTCTCGTCGGCGATCTGCCGCTGGCCGAGGACCCGCAAGGGCCTTTCGTCCTGCTCTCCTGCCATGTCGATACCTGGTTTCACGGCGTGATGGATAACGGCTCCGCGAATGTCGCGATGCTGGAAGTGGTCCGTCTGTGCCTGGAGCACCGCAAGGCCTGGCGCCGGGGCATCCGCATCTGCTTTTGGTCCGGGCATTCCCAGGGGCGCTATTCCGGATCGGCCTGGTATGCGGACAATCATTGGGCGGATCTCGACGCGCGCTGTGTGGCCCATGTGAATCTCGACAGCCCCGGAGGAATCGGAGCGAACGATCTGACCCGGACCGGAGCGGCCGGAGGCCTTTTTGGCATCGCAGAGGCCGCGATCGCGGAGGAAACCGGGCAGAAGCTGGCCGGACGCCGCAAAGCGCGGTCGGCCGACGATTCCTTCCCAGGGATCGGCATTCCCTCCGTTTTCGGGAGCCTCAGTCTGCAGGAGCCGAGCGCGCTGAAGATGCGCAATGATCTCGGTTGGTGGTGGCATACCGAGCACGATCTGATCGACAAGATCGATCCTGATCTGCTGGTGCGGGACGCGCGGATCGTGCTGCGCGTCGTACTGGAACTTCTGACGCGGGAGCGGCTGCCGATCGACTACGCTAACCAACTTGCCGATCTCGCCGGCGAACTGGATCGGCTCGGGAATCGCACTGATATTCCGCCGCACGTCCGTAAGGCCGTCGGCGATGCAAGAGCTCTTGCCCTGGATCTCGCGGCCGTCGATGCCACGGTGTTCGACGCTTCGGCGCATGATCGCGCGGTCATGCGGCTGAGCCGCATCCTTGTCCCGCTCGATTACACTCGGGGGGATCGCTTCGTGCACGATCCCGCGCTTTCGCTGACGTCTTGGCCGGTTCTCGATCCGCTCCGGCGACTGGCTTCCAGCACGGCTGGCGACGAGGCCCGATTTGCGGAAGTCGATGCGGTGCGTGCGCTGAATCGGCTGACCTACAGCCTTACCGAAGCATCGCGCCTGCTGGCGGCTGCCTCGGAGCTATCAACCGATCCGGCCGGAGTCTGGAAGCATGAATGCGGTGGTTTCGACCGGTGAGCCCCGGCTCCTCCGAGACATTATGGTCAACCGCATAAGGATTGGGTCGGCATGGTGATGCGAGCTGAAATCGACGAGCGCACGATCTCCCGCATAGCCTTCTCGCTTGTGCGACATTATGAACGGCATCGCACGATCGAGTGCAGCTTTGCACGATGTACCGGCCGAGCGTGATCGCTTGTTCTCATCGTCTGCAGCGATGGGCGTCGTTCTGCATAAGGCAGGCGAGAAATTGATCCTCGATCTCTGGCCCCGTGGCTGCTGCCTGAGTGCCCGATAACCTTTGAAAGCATCATGACATGAAGAATGCGATGATCGTTGCGCCCCAGCCCGAGGCTGCAGAGGCGGGGGCGGAAGTGCTGGAGCGCGGCGGCAATGCCATCGACGCCGCGATCGCCTGCGCCTTCATGCAGGGCGTGGTGGATCCCCTGATGTGCGGCATCGGCGGTTTCGGCTCGATGCAGGTCTATATGCCGCGCCGCGGCGTCCACGAGATCGTCGAGTTCTATGCCAAGGCCTCGCTCTCAGCGACACCGGACATGTGGCTGCCGCATCTGCTCGGCCAGACGCGGGATGGCTTCGCCTTCCTGCTGAAGGGCGGCATCAACGAGTTCGGCCATCTCGCCGTCTGCACGCCTGGCAGCGTCAAGGGTTATGCCCATGCACTCTCGCAATTCGGCACGATGGACTGGCGCGACGTTATGGCGCCTGCAATCAGGCAGGCGCATGAGGGCGTGCTCGTGCGCCCGCACATGCACTGGTTCTGGAGCCAGGACCAGAGCGGTGGGGGCGAGGTCAATACCGGCGACAAGCTGCGCTACAGCAAGACCGGGCGCGAGGTCTTCTTCCGGCCGGACGGCAGCCCCAAGCGCGTCGGCGACACGCTCGTCAATCCGGATCTCGCGGCAACGCTCGAACACCTCGCGAGCGCGGGACCTGACGATTTCTATCACGGCTCGCTGGCCGCCCGGATGGCCTCCGATTTCGCAGCCCAGGGCGGGTTGATCAGCGAGCGCGACCTTGCGGCCTATGAGCTCTCGGTCGTCAAGCCGATCTGGGGCTCCTATCGCGGCCACCGCATCTCGACGAGCCCGCCACCGGCAAGCGGCATGTCGATGCTGCAGATGTTGCACATCCTCGACAATTTCGACATCGGCGCACTCAGGCATGGCGGCGCCGAGCACATCACCCTGCTGGCCGAGGCCATGCGGCGCATGACCATCGACAAGGACAGCTTCATGGGCGACCCGGCCTATGTCGACGTGCCCGTGGATCGCCTGATCTCGAAGGAGCACGCCGCCGAGCAGGCGGAGGCGATCCGCCGTGGCGAACGCGCGGTCATCAACCGGCTGGACAAGTCGCAGCGCGAGACGACGCATGTCACGGTGGTCGACCGCGAAGGCAACGCCGTAGCCCTGACCCATACGCTGGGCAGCCCGTCCGGCGCGATCACCGACGGGCTCGGCTTCATCTACAACGGCACGATGAGCCGCTTCGACCCGCGTCCCGGGCGGGCGGCCTCGATCGCGCCGGGCAAGCGCCGTGCCTCCTCGGCCGCCCCGACCATCGTCTTCGACGGCGAGACGCCGCGTATCGTCATCGGCGCACCCGGCGGCAGCTATATCGCGCCGGCGGTGGCGCAGGGCATCATGAACATGATCGATTTCGGCATGTCGCCCTTCGAGGCGGTTGCGGCACCCCGCGTCATGGCCGTGTCGAACATGATCGACATTTCCAATCGCATCCGCCGGAGCGTCAGCGCCGAACTCACCGGCGCAGGATACGAGGTCAAGCGCTCGGCCCAGACATTCCCATTCGCCGCCCTGCACGCGATCGGGATCGTCGACGGGTTGTGCTCCGGCGGAGCCGATCCGCAACGCGACGGCATGGCGATCAGTGTTTGACCCGATGCAGGCATGTTGCGGAGGGTATCGCCAGTAGGGCAGGCCGTCTCAGCGACGGCAAGCGCGTCATTGCAAAGATCAAGGCTAGGCGAGATGGGTTCAAGCCGGTCAGTGATAGCTGAGGTCACGGCAGGTTTGGTATTGATGGTCGTCGATGGCGCTATCAGAAATCAATCGTAGCCAGCATTTCTGGAAGTGGCCCTTGCTGACATCTGGAGAGTCCCGTTCAGGGCGGCCAAATGCGATCTGCAAGTGCAAGCAGCAGACATTGGATAACCTGGCTTTCGGAAATTCTGTTGCACCGCGGGGCTCTCAAAATCGGCCGAGATTGGCGATCACTTTTGCAGGCGCGAACCCACCAAGCCGGCGGTTTTGGTCATAGAGTCGCATAGGCAGGTCCGCCTTCGGCCTCCAGACTCGTCCGGCCATCGGGCAGTCTACCAGACGCTGAACCGGCTTAGCGGTCGTCCTATCGGATATCCTTCGTCGTCAGGCGCGGCCAGTCGCCATCCGCGCGGGCGATGTAGGTCTTCGTTCGTCCGAGCCAGGTCTTCTGCACGCCGAGATCGTAGTTGAGATAGAGCCTGCCATCGACGATCGACCACGCTTCGGGTTCGATCTTGACGAGATAGCCCCGCGAGGTCCCGTACGCGCAGAAGCCGCCATAGGCCGGCAGGTAGCGCTCCGGCTCGGCCTCGAATAGCGCCTTGTGCTCGGCGCTGGCGAAGCGCCAGGTCGCGCCGCCATGGCGCACTTCGAACTCCGGCTTGCCCGCTTTCGGACCGCCGTCGCGAAAATACGCGACGGGATCGTAGCCGCGGATCGCGACGCCATCGGGCGAGCCGAGCGTGTTGACCGGGCGCTGTGCCTCGGCGCTTACCTCGCCTCCGGCAGCAAGGGCTGCAGTGACGATGCCGATGAAGGCGCGTCTGTCGAGCATGGCGTTATCTCCCACGCGCTTCGAGCGCCTCGAAGACATAGGCCGCGAGATAGCCGTAGATCGCGTGGCCGATGAGGCTCATGAAGGACAGGCGTGGCACGTCGTTCAGCAGGAAATGCTGCCCGGCCAGCGGCGCGAAGAAGGCGAGCGCGATGAAATAGGTGATCACGCCCCAGATCCAGCCATCCGCCGGCATGCCGAAGCTCTTCACCCAGCGCGTCACGATCCAGTAGCCGAGTGGATAGAACAGGAAGCCGGTGATGAAATGCAGCAGCTTGGCTGCCGGTGTCGAAATCTGCAGGCCGAGCTGATGGTAGAAAAGCGACTTCACCAGTTCCGGCGGCTCCAGCGGATATTCGGCGAACCAGGCGGTTGGCACGGCCGAGAACAATTCCCAGAAACCGAGGCCGGCGAAACCACCTAGTGCGAGATGGATCACTGTGCGGGTGGAAGGCGGGGCGAAGCTGCGGGGCATGGTGGCAGTGGTCATGGCAGGGGTCCTTACTGGATGTCAGTGCGTGATGGCGAGCGGGGTGGAGGCGACGGCCAGCGCGGCGAGTCGGCCGGCATTGCGGCCTCGCAGTTGCGCCAGCCGGCGTGTCGCGAAGAGATTGGCGCCGCCGCGCCGGCTCAGGCGCTCGCCGAGAATTTCTGCGGCGCGTTCATGCTCGCCGGCGCGGATCAGGCTCTCGGCATAGGCCTGCTCGAATAGGTCACGTTGGGCATGGCTGCCGCCGACTGCGATCAGGCCGTTGCGAGCCGAGCCGAGCAGGCGCGCCGCCTCGCCATAGTCGCCCTCGTGGAAGGCGATCAGCCCGAAGGCGGCGAGCGCCCCGTTGCGGGCGGCACCGCGCCGCTCGTTGCTGGGATGCGCCTTCGCATCCTCGACTAGGCTGCGGGCGATAGCTTCGGCCCCGTCGACATGGCCGGCGCCGAGCAGGGAGAGGGCATAATGCAGGTCGGCGAAGACGAGGCACCCGTCCTGGACGCGCCCCTCGGCCTTGGCGGCGAGCTCCTCCCAGCGATCGCCGACATCGACGCCGGCATAGTCGAGCCGGGCGAGCAGCGAGGCGCCGTTGGCGATATCGCGGTAATCGTCGGTCGGCTCGGCCCGGATCTCCTCGTCATAGAGTCGCAGAACGTCGCCGACCTCACCGCGCTCCAGCCGGAACAGCGCGAGGTGCCAGAAGATGTGGAAGCGCAGATTGTTGGCATGTGCGATTCCGCGCCCGTTGCCGAGCCAGGCGATGCCCTCGTCGGTGCGGCCGGTCATCTCCAGCACATGGGCGACGGCATGGCGGCCCCAGGCGTCGCGCGGGCTCAACGCCACGGCGCGGCGGCCGGCATGCTCGGCCTGCGCATAGAAACCGCGCTCCTCCAGCGCGAAGGCATGGCAGCCGTGGACGAAGCCGGCGAGCGGATGGCTCTCGCCGAAACCAGGCGCGAAGCGGTTCAGCGCCGCGAGCATCTCGGCTTGATCGCCCAGCATGAAACGCAAGCCATGCGAGAGCTTGAGCGCCAGCACGTCGAAGGGATGGGCGAGGAGGATCGCCTCCAGCCGCTCGGCTGCCCGGCGCGGAGCGTCGTCGAGCCAGAGCGCCAGCGCTTCCGCTACCATCGTCTCGCGCCGCGTTACCGGGCGCAACATCGCGGCTGCTTGCGCCTCTACAAGGCACTCGCGGGCCGGGCCGACGAGTTCGGCGCGTGCCAGCGAGAGCAGCATCAGCCCCTTGGCGGCATGGGCCAGCGCGAAATCCGGGTCGGCGGCGAGCGTCCGGGCGAGGTGCTCGGGTGTCGCGGCAGCGTGGGCCATGAGCGCTTCGAGCATGTCGTTCCAGGCGAAGCGCGCGGCATCGCCGGAGACGCTGATCGGATCGCCGGAGAGATCGTGATGAATGGCGTAAGTCATGGGCTGCTCCATTGCCGCGCCGGCGAAGGGCGCTTGTCAGGGAGTTCGCGACAGCTCGATCAAGCGGCGTTCAATTCGCTTCACGGACCCGTGTTGTCAGCGACGCAGACGCCGCCGGCTCGTTTCTCGGCTCGGCAGCGAGCTTGCGCGCCGGGCCGGCCCAGGGCGCGCTCTTGAACCAGCCGACGACGAGCGCGGTGGCGAGGATCATCGCGAAACCGGTCAGATTGAGCGACGCGACCACAAGCTCGCCGCGCCCGGCCATGTCGGCGATGGTGCCCAGAAGCCGTGCCAGCACGACGCTTGCCAGGAAGCAGGCCAGCGATTGCCGTCCGATCAGGATGAGGAGGTGCCCAGCGCCGCGATCGAGCCGATCCCGCCATGGTTCGATCAGGCTGAGCACGAGATAGGCGAGCGCCAGGAAGTGCATGACACGCAGGATATGCAGGTCGGTCTTCTCGCTGGCGGGAATGACGAGATCGCGGACGGTCTGCGCCAGTGGCCAGTGCTCCAGGATGCCCCAGAAGGACAGGGGCAACGAGACCAGGATGAAGAACGCAGCCGCCAGCATCAATCGTCGGTCACCCAGCGCGGGCACCGGCAGCCATTTCATGGCGATGAAGAAGCCGATGAAGAAGATCAATTGCCAGGCGAAGGGATTGAGGAACCAACCCGTGCCGTTCCACGGGTTGCCCGACAGGTTGAGGTCGGTCGCCCAGACTGTGGCGTAAAGCGTTGTGGCGATCAGGAAAGGGAAGGCGGCATGAAGCCTTCGCGCCAGCATCATCACCGGCACGAGCGCCAGGATGATGAGATACATCGGCAGGATATCGAGATAGTCCGGCTGCCAGCTCAGCGTGGCCAGGCCAAGCAGCGCGTTCTCGGGATCGGCCAGCAGCGGCTGGAACTGCTGCGCGAGCACGGCAAGGCCGAAGATTCGGTCGAGCGCGGCGGCAAGCGCGATCAGCGCCAGCACGAGACCGATCTGCGCCCAGTAGACCTGCCAGATGCGGTAGGCGATGCGGGCCGTGCCCAGCCACCACCCGCGACGCTTGAAGACGCTGCCGAAGGCGAGGGCACTGGCGATGCCGGAGCAGAACACGAAGAGCTCGGCGCCCGAAGAAAAGCCGAAACGTGCCGGAATCCAGGCATTCCAGCTATTCTCCGGCAGATGCGCCACGAAGATGATCAGCATGGTCAGGCCGCGGAAGAGGTCGAGCCGTTCATCGCGTGGCCGCTTCGCAGGGGTGGTCGACGCTACAGCCATCAGAACGCCCCCTCGTAGCTGGCAGCATCGATGCGACAGGCGAGTACGGTGAAGCCGTTGCGCCGGAAGGCCGCCTGCGCCTCGCACTCCAGCGTTTGGCGATCGTCGATCGTTGCGCCATGCCCGCCCATCGCGCGGGCGACTCCGGCGAAATCGGTTTCGCCGATATCGACGCCGGCACGCGCCAGGCCGAGCTGGTGCTGCTTCAGCGCGATCAGCCCGAGCGCCCGATCGACGAGCACGACCACGATCACCGGCAGGCCGAGATCGCGCAGTGTCGCCAGCTCGCCCAGTACCATCTCGAGGCCGGCATCGCCGACGAAGCACACGATCGGTCGGCCGGAGCCGAGCGCGGCACCCGCAGCCAGAGGCAAGGCGCAGCCCATGGTGCAGAGCCCGCTCGACTGCAGCAGGCGACGCGGCCCGTCGCAGTTCCACATCTGGCTGAGCAGGATGCGATGAGCCCCGGAATCGGCGGTCGCCGCCGTACCGGCGGGGGCGACGCGACGCAGCGTCTCGAAGACGGCATGCGGCCCCCATCGATCGGGAGCGGCGAAGGCGGCGCGGAGCGCCTTGCGGATGGCGACAGGTTCGCCGCGTGGCCAGCACGCCGTCGCCACCCGTCCTTCCGAAAGCTGCGCCAGCGTCATGCCGACATCGCCTTCGAGCAGCAGGCTGGAATGATGCATGCCGTGCTGGATCGGCTCCGCGACGATATCGATGACAGGCTTTCCGGCCGGCCATGGGTCCCGCCAGCCCTGGCGCATCTCGATCGGATCGTAGCCGGCAAGCACGATCAGGTCGGCCGCCTCGATCAGCGGGCGGACGAGCGCATCGGCCTTGGGCGAAAGGCCGACGGCCCCGATCACGCGCGGATCATCCTCCGGCACCAGCCCTTTGGCCTTGTAGGTCGTGAGCAGCGGCGCGCCCGTGGCGGTCAGGAAAAGGTCGAGCGCCGCCGCCCCGCCATCCTGGCTCATGAGGTCGAGCCCTGCGATGACGAGAGGTCTTTGCGCGGCAGCGATCAGAGCTTGTGCCGGCCGGAGATCGACCGGGATCGCAGGCGCTGTCGGTGGGATGGCCGGCATCGTGCGTGGGGCCGTGCGAGCTTCCGCGACCGAGATCGGCAGGTCGATATGGACAGGTCCCGGCCGTCCGCGCCGGGCGATCGCGACGGCCTTGGCCACGACGAGGTCTTCGGTGCCGGGCGCGGCGCGGAAACTCGCCTTCACCAGTGGGCGCAACACGGCCTGATGGTCGAAAACCTGATGCGTGTAGCTCTCGGCCAGCGCCTGGTCGACGCAGCCGGTGATGAAGATCAGCGGCACGCGGTCCTGTTGCGCGTTGGCAACGACGTTCACCGCATTCGCGGCGCCGGGGCCGAGCGTCGCGACCAGCACGGGCAGCGCGCCGGTCGCATGCCAGAGCCCCTCCGCCATGAAGCCGGCAGCATTTTCGTGCCTCGCGAGATTGAAGCGGATGCCGGCGCGTTCGAGCGCATCGACCAGCGCCAGCACCTCCCCGCCAGGAATGCCGAAAGCATGGGTCGCGCCTGCCGCGGCGAGTTGCCTCGCCAGGAGATCGGCGCCTCGCGGGCATTGCTCCGGGTCAGTTTCCGCCGAGGCGGCGGCTGCTATCCGTTCATGGCGCATGGTCTGTCTCCGGCAGGTCGCCGTTGTGGCCTTGACGGAGAAGTCGTGCGCAACCGCGGTCTGGTTACAGGATCACGGAGATGTGAGCGCGGCAGCGGGCGGTGGCTGGCGCGCTCCGGCAGGAACAGCCAGGCGCCAGGCCCGTTCGACCCATGCCGCATCCGCGACATGTCCTCCGACATGCAGGCAGAGTTCGAGCCGCGCCGGGCCGTCGCAACCGGTCGCGACCCGGCAGGCGAGCTGTCCGGGCGCAGGGGCACGGGCAGCTTCCGCCCATCCGCCGGTGCAGCCGCCCGGCGCAAAGACCGCGAGGCTCTTGAAGACATCGCCCTGCTTGGAACCCTGCCGCAGCGTGCGGCCGGCAAGCGGCACCGTCACATCGCTCGTGCCATGGACATGGATCAATGGCGGACGCGCGCCGTCGCAGCTTTCCGGCAGCGGCTCCCAGAAGGCTCCGGCGATCGGCGCGAAGGCGGCGAAACGCGATGGCATGCGGCAGGCCAGATACCAGACCATCGAACCGCCCTGCGAAAAGCCGCTCGCCATGATGCGGGCCGGGTCCAGCCCGAAACGCGCGACGGCATCGTCGAGCACCTGTCCGACGTAACGGAACTCGTCCCGGTTACGGGCGGGCGAGCCGGGAAAGGACCAGGAGTGGACGACACCGTCAGGCGCGATCAGCGCGACACCGAGCCGCTGCGCCGCGGCGACGAGACCTTCATCGGCGAGCGTCTCGGCGGCCGAACCCTGATAGCCATGGAAATACATGATCGCGCCCGGGCGTCCGGCCTTCACGCCGGATGGCAGGATTATGCGATAGCTCCCGCTTTCTACCTGGCAGCCATCAGCAACGGGACAAGCATCCAAGGCGGGCCGGCTGCCGACCTCCTGCGCCGACACGGTCGCTCCACCGAGAAGCGTCACGAAAGCGACGACGAGGCTCAGGCGAGATGGAGGCACCATCTTGGTTCTCCCTTGGGGAGCACGAGCCTATCGAGCTGGCAGCGCGGCATCATCGTCCGGTCACAGCCTTGTGAGCCGGCCGGCTGCATGCGACGGATTGGGGCGGCCCCGGCTCGCGGGCTCTCGGGAAGACGTCTCGGCCTTGTCACTCGATGAATTCGAATCACGGCTTCGGCCTGTTTTCCTCGCTGCGCTTGCCGGCGACGCCGCCGCTTATCGTCTTTTCCTCGATACGATCAGCCTGCGGCTGCGCGGCTACCTCCGCCAGATGCTGGCCCGTGCCGGCCGGACCGAGGCCAGCGAGGCTGAGGATGTCCTGCAGGAAACCCTCCTGGCGCTGCACCTGTCGCGCCATACCTATGACGCGACGAGCCCCGTGACGGCCTGGGCGCACGCAATCGCACGCTACAAGCTGGTCGACCATCTGCGCCGTTCCGGCCGCCATGCCGGTGCGCTGCCGCTCGACGACGAGGTGGATCAGTTAGCAGGTCCGGCGGAAGGCGCCGCGGCAGACGCGCGGCTCGATCTGGCGCGCGCGATGGAAGCTCTGCCGGAGCGCACGCGGCGCCTGATCGATCAGGTCAAGCTACAGGGCGCCAGCGTCGGCGACGCTGCCACCGCTGCCGGGATGACCGAGACGGCGGCCAAGGTCGCGATTCATCGTGGCCTTCGGGCTATGGCGCAATTTCTCTCGAAACGGAGGCGGCCACCATGACGATCCGCATCGGGCATAGGCACGGCGTAACCTTTCGGCGGCTCCCCACGAATTCCCGTTGAAACGGATCATCTTCGAAGATCGGACATGCAGACCAACGATTTGATCTCCCTGATCAGCATGGACAGCCGGCCGGTCGATACCGGCTGGCTGCGCCGCGCGACCTGGCTCGCGGCCTTCGTGGCGCTTGCGGCGACAGCCGGGCTCGTCCTGCTGACGCTCGGAACCCGGCCCGACCTGGCAAGCGCCTGGACGACGCTGCCGGTCATCGCCAAGGTAGCATTCGGCACCAGCGTTGCGGCCATTGCACTTGTGCTGTTCCAGAACAGCTTGCGGCCGGGCCTGAAGCCGGCGCGGCGCCTGCCGCTCATTGCGCTTCCGCTCCTGACCGTCGCTGGCTGGGCGCTTCTGATTCTGGCGCAGGCGCCGGCCGAGCAGTGGCAAGCCTTGATCTTCGGCCGCTACTGGCGGGCCTGCCTCATCGCGGTACCGCTCTACGCGCTGCTTCCGCTCGTTGTGCTTCTGCTGTTGGCTCGCCGCGGCGCACCGGTCGACCGCACCTTTACGGGGATCTGTGCCGGCCTCGCTTCGGCCGGGCTCGCCACCGTCGCCTACAGCCTGCACTGCCCCGACGATACGGTACCCTTCCTGGCGACCTGGTATATGATCGCGACGGCGATAGTGGCGGCGCTCGGCGCGCTCATCCTGCCACGCTTCCTGCGCTGGTGAGTCGTACGGTGCGCCAAAGCGACGATCGGATTTCCCGCAAGGATCGCCGCCGCCGGTCGTGCGGATAGCCTCGCGCGTGCGACAACTGCATCCGCTTTCGCGCCAGGCTCGAACGCCTGCTTATGGCGCGAATCGGAAGTGCATTGCTCGGTGAAGAACGGGAGCCTCACCATCCGTGACGCTTCCGGGCAGGAACGGGCACCGGGGTGATCGTTGGGGCGCTGAGCGCCAGAAAAGCTTGATTTCTAAATCAAATCATCTGCTTAGCGCAGGGAATGCGGCGGAGACGGGGCCGGTCTCCGCCGCTCGGCGAGAGCACCGTGTGTCGCTGTCAAAGCGCGCGGCTGAAATTCTTGCCGGGCTGCCGAAGCCGCAAACCGGCCCCGTCTTCAAGGAGGCGAACTCAAAGAAGCCGCTGTCGAACGCTGCGCTTCTCGCGTTGCTCAAACGCATGGAGCGAACGGATCTCACAGCAAACGGCTTCCGATCGACCTTTCGCGATTGGATCGCCGAGAAAACGCACTACCCCGAACGAGATGGCGGAGATGGCCCTAGCGCACACGGTGAGTGACAAGGTTGAGGCTGCATATCGCCGAGGGGATATGTTCGAACGCCGAAAAAAGATGATGGATCGCTGGACAGAATTTTGCGCAAATCGCGATCGCCCAAGCTAACTAGGCCAAACTCGGTGGCCTTAGCTGACTTGTGGAACGTCCGCTCTCGGGCGGCATCGTTGGCTTTGAGATTTGACCGGAGTTGGCCCTTAGCTGACATCCGGAAGATCCGCTTCAAGGCACTTTGCTTTGAGCCAGCGCGTGCGACCCATGGCCGATATCCAAAACGTCTGCTCGTGGTCGATCTAGCGAGGCAGGCCCTACAATCACCCAATCAGCGGATTCAAATCACGCCCAGGCGCGGCCATGTACCCTGAAAGATACCCTTGACTGGCTCAAATAGCTCCCGCGTACTAAGCCATTCTGAGAACGGTAACGGGGAAATCTAGCTCGTCGCCAGATACTGCCAGCTCGAGCCCACGCTCCGCTCCGACGTAGAGGCCGAATGCATGGGGGTGGGAGGTCGCAGTAACGGCTTACGTTCGCGCCTCAGCTTAGTCGCGCCCCTGCAGAATTCGCGTGAGCTGTGTGAGACCGTGCTCGAGCCGCTTTCGATCAGGTTCCGCCCCAAGGCTGATCCGGACGGCCTGGCCGGGCACGACTGAGCCTGCCGCCAAATCCTGGGCGGGCATGACCGACAGGTTCTTGCCTTTGGCGTAGAGGGCAAACTCATCGCTGCGCCAAGGCGCCGGCAGGGTCAGCCACACATGCAACCCTTCCGGGCGGGCGGCGAGTTTATGGCCGGCCAGGATTTTCTGCGCCAGTTCTATCCGTTCGCGCCCGGCATTGCGCCGGCGGGCGATCAGCCGGGATGCCGTGCCATCCTTGATCCAACGCGATGCGAGGCTCGCAAGCATCGGAGAGGGCATCCAGGTGCTCACCCGGATGGCATTACGCAGCCGCTCGGCAATGTGCGGGGGAGCGGCGATGTAACCAATGCGTAGACCGGGCAAAACCGCCTTCGAGAAACTTGACACGTAGCAGACAGCCGATGGAGCCAATGCAACGATCGGGGTTGGGACGGTCTCCAGCAAAGGAGCATAGACTTCATCCTCCACGATCATCATGCCGGATCGCGAGGCGAAAGCCGCCAGTCGTTCGCGCCTGTCCTGCGACAGATCGGTCAGCGTGGGATTGTGCAAGGTCGGGTTGAGCACGGCGATGCGAGCGCCCGTTTCGGTCGCGATCCGCTCGAAGGCGTCGATCTTCATGCCGCGCCCATCCATAGGGATGCCGACGAGCTTGAGGCCCATCATGCGGGCGCAACTGACCAGTCCGGGCGAAGTCAACTCCTCGCAGAGAACCGTTTCTCCCGATCTCGCCAGCGCCAGCAGGCAGGCGAACACCCCGTTGATGGCGCCGGAGGTGAGCAAGATTCCGTCCGGCTCTGCCGGAACACCCAGGCCTTCAAGCCATTGCATGGCCGGAGCAATATCGTCGCTGACGGCGCCCCGGGGCGCGTACTCGAACAGTCGCTGCCCGACATCGTAGCGCGCCATGTCCTGGCAGAGCTGCACAACCTCCTCGGAAGGATCGAGCGGCATCGGGAAATTCGATGCGAAGTCGATGCTCGAACGGCTCTCGCCCGACGGCCAGGGAATGCGGGACGGTCCACCCGCTCGCACGAAGGTGCCACGCCCGGTTTCGCCGTTGACGAGGCCGAGCTCGAAAGCCAGGCGATACGCCTTGGTGACGCTCGAAAGGTTGAGCGCGAGAGCCTGGGCCAGATCCCGCTGCGGCGGCAGCTTGTCACCCGGCGAAAGCCGGCCGCTCGCGATATCCTGCGCGAGAGCTTCGGCGATGCTCCGGTAGACCGGGCGGCTGGGGTCGAGCTCGGGGATCCACATCGGCGCCTCCTCGCGATTGTATGGCATGCAATGCGATTGCGGCGCCATGCACGCGGACGCATCGTTCACCCGCAAAGGGCGGGGACGATGCAGACGATCGGACTTCTCGGTGGGATGAGCTGGGAAAGCTCGGCCGTTTATTACAAGCTGATCAACGAAGGCGTCCGGGCGCGGCTCGGCGGCCTGCACTCGGCGCGGATCGTGCTGTGGTCGGTCGAGTTTCAGGAAGTGGCCGAGCGGCAGGCTGCCGGCGACTGGGGCGCTCTGGCAGACATGATGATCGATGGCGCCCGCGCCTTGGAGCGGGCCGGCGCCGAGATGCTGCTGATCTGCACCAACACGATGCACAAGCTTGCCGATCAGGTTTCCGCGGCGATCGCCATACCGCTGATCCATATCGCCGACATCGCTGCCGTCGCGATCAAGGCGGAGAACAGTAGCCGGCCGCTGCTGCTGGGCACTCGTTTCACAATGGAGGAGCCGTTCTACCGCGATCGGATGCGGGACAGGCATGGGCTGCAGTTGATGCGACCCAGCTCCGATGAAGAGCGACTTGTCCACGGCATCATCTATGACGAGCTCTGCCAGGGCATCGTTCGCCCGGAATCGAAAGCACGTTGCCGCGCAGTGATCGATGCGGCGCGCATGCGCGGCGCGGACGGGGTCATCCTCGGCTGCACGGAGCTTGATCTCCTGCTGTCGCAGTCGGACACTGATCTTCCGGTCTTCGACACGACCGCGCTGCACGCCAGTGCCGCTGTCGAGCGGTCGCTGGCCGCTCGCTCGTGACCCGCGAGGACACATCCGTGAACAACGTCCCGTTTCAGTCGCTAGGTCGGGCCGTTCGCGCCGAGTGGCCGCTCGATGACGGCTACCTGACCGCCAACCATGGCGCTTTCGGCGCGACACCCAAGGTGGTTCTCGCCGAGCAAATGGTCTGGCGCGACAGGATGGAGGCGCAGCCGAGCGTCTTCATGCGCAGCGTCCTGCCGAAGGCACTGCGGGCCAGCGCCGAGGCACTGGCCGCGTTCCTGGGTGCCGAGGGTGACGATCTCGTCTTCGTCGACAACGCGACGACGGGCTGCAACGCGGTCCTTCGCTCGCTTTCGCTGAAGCCGGGCGACGAGATCGTGCTTCACGGTCAGGCTTATGGCGCGGTCGCGAACACCGCGCGCTATATCGCCGAGCTGGCGGGCGCACGCATCGTCACCGCTGCCCTGGCCTTTCCCGAAGAGGATTTTGCCGGCTTCGCGCAGCGATTTGCGGCCTGTCTCGGTCCAAGGACGCGGATCGCGATCATCGATCACATCACCTCGCCGAGCGCGCTGCTGCTGCCGGTCGCCGAGATTGCGGCCTCCTGCCGCGAGGCCGGCGTGCCTTTGCTGGTGGACGGAGCCCATGGCCCCGGCCACACCGAAATCGACCTGCGATCGCTGGACGCCGATTACTATGTCGGCAACTGCCATAAATGGCTGGCGGCGCCGAAAGGGGCCGCCTTCCTCTGGACGCGCCGTGACAGGCAAGCCGGCCTGCACCCGACGACCGTTTCCCATGGATTTGGCGGCGGCTATCTGGCCGAATTCGACTGGACCGGCACGCGCGACGCGACCGCGCAGCTCGCAATCCAGAGCGCCCTGGCATTTCATGAAAGATTGGGTGGGGTGGGACTGCGGCGGCGCAACATTGCCCTCGCGGGCAAAGGCGGCGCGCTCCTCGCGTCGGAACTCGGGACGATCCATGGCAATGCCGGGCATGAGGTCGCCATGGCCATGGTCAGGCTGCCATTGGAAAACGTTCCCCTGACCAAGGCCCACGCAACGGAATTGCGTGGCCGGCTGCTCGACGAATTCAGGACCGACGTCCCGCTTCACGCTCATCCCAGCGGGATATGGCTGCGCCTTTCCGCCCATGCCTACAACGAGATTGAGGACTACGCGAAGCTGGCGGACCTTTGCCGCCGGCTGGTCGCTACGATTTGAAAAACGAAAACGGGGAGTGAAATGAACAAGAACATGATCATCCGGGGAGCGCTTCTGGGCCTGATGCTCGCCTGTGCCGGGAGCGGCGCCGTAGCGCAGGAACTTTATGGAACGCTGAAGAAGATCAAGGATAGCGGCACGATCATCATCGGCCACAACGAGGACTCGCCGCCCTTCGCCTCCTTCGATGCTGCTGGCAAACCCCAGGGCTATTCGATCGATATCTGCAACAAGATTGCGGAAGCGGTGAAGGCCGAGCTGAAGATGGACAACCTCACCGTCAAGTTTCAGGCGGTGAACGGCCAGACGCGGACTCCTCTTCTAATCAACGGTACCGTCGATCTCGTCTGCGCCACCACGACCAATACTTTCTCCCGACAGAAGCAGCTCGATTTCCTCAACACGATGTTCGTCACCGGTAACCGCCTGCTGGTGAAGAAGGACAGCGGCATCAAGGAAATCGAAGACCTGAAGGGCAAGGTCGTGTCGGCCAATCAGGGCACGACGAACGAAAAGGTGCTGAACGAGCTCAACCAGAAGCTCAATCTCGGCATCAAGGTGCTCTCGACCAAGGACCAGCCGCAGGCCTGGGCGGCGCTCGAAAGCGATCGCACCGACGCCCACATGACCGATGCGGTGGTGGAATACGGATTGATCGCGAAGGCGAAGAATCCCGCCCTCTACATGGTGACCGGCCGGCTGCTGTCCTTCGACCCTTACGCCATCGTGATCCGCCGCGACGATTCCGCATTCAGGTCTCTCGGCAACAAGGTTCTGGCCGATCTCTACCGCAGCGGCGAGTGGGAGAAGATCTACACAAAGTGGATGTCGACCATCGGCCAGCCGCTCGACGCCGATCTGAAGCTGCTGATGTCGATGCAGAACTATCCCGATTGATCGCGCTGCGGCGCTGGTCATGGCCGGCGCCGCCGCTTTCGCTTGTCACCTAGCCGCCGGCGGAGCCGCGGCCGGAAACGCCCCGCATGCGCTATAACTGGAATTGGTCGGTGCTGTTCGCCGACCCGTATTTCGGCTGGATCCTGTCGGGACTCGGCTGGACCTTTCTCGTCTCGATCTGCGCCTGGATCATCGGCCTCACCCTGGGTTCGGTCATCGGGACGATGCGGACCTTGCCGTCGAAAACGGCGCGGACCGTCGCGGCGATTTATGTCGAGGTCTTTCGCAACGTGCCGCTGCTCGTGCAGATCTTCCTGTTCTATTTCGTCCTGCCGGAACTCCTGCCGCGCGAAATCGGGCGCTGGCTCAAGCGCGATCTCCCGCACCCCGAATTCACCATGGCTGTCATCAGTCTCGGGCTCTACACGGCCTGTCGCGTCGCCGAGCAGCTGCGCGCCGGCATCGTGACGGCTGGCAAGGGGCAAGCCAATGCTGGCCTCGCGACGGGGCTGACGACGGCCCAGGTCTATCGGCTGATCCTCCTGCCGCTGGCGTATCGGCTGACCATTCCCGCGCTGACCAACGAGTTTCTCAACGTCTTCAAGAACTCCTCCCTGGCGCTCACCATCGGCGTGCTGGAGCTGACGGCGCGGACGCGCGCAGTCGCCGACTATACCTCGCAATCGATCGAGGCCTTCGCCGCGGCCAGCCTGATTTACGCGACGATCAGCTTTTCGATTAGCGGCCTGATGCGCCTGGTCGAGAAGCGTGCCCGTCTGCCCGGAACCCTCGCTGCGGGGAGTCGCTGACATGGGTGCCTTCGATTTCGGCGTGATCGCGCGGGCGCTGCCCTTGCTCTGGGAGGGCATGCAGATCACGCTGCTTCTGACCGCGCTCGGCATCGTGGGAGGTATCGCGCTCGGCGTGCTGCTCGCGATGATGCGGCGATCGGCTATCGCGCCCTTGCGATGGTTCGCAGCGTTCTATGTCGACCTCCTGCGTTCTCTCCCTCTCGTCCTGCTGATCTTCTGGTTCTATTTCCTGGTTCCGCTCGCAGTCGGGCACCCGGTCGGAGGCTTCTCCTCGGCTGTCATCGGCTTCATCCTGTTCGAGGGAGCCTATTTCTGCGAGATCATTCGCTCTGGCATCGAAGGCGTCCGTCGCGGCCAGGTCATGGCCGGTCTGGCCAGTGGCTTCACCCAGGCGCAGTGCATGCGGTTCATCGTGCTGCCGCAGGCTTTCAGGGCCATGCTCCCCGTGATGCTGATGCAGTCGATCAATGTCTTCAAGAGCACGTCGCTGGTCTACGTCATCGGACTGCGCGACTTCCTTACCGCCGCCGACCTCATCGGCGGCCGCGACAACCGGCTGATGGAGATGTACGTCTTCGTCGCCGTCGTGTTTTTCGTCATTTGCTGGACCGCTTCTCAAGCTGTCAGCCTGCTGCAGCGAAGGATCGCGCCGTGATTGCCCTTGAGCATGTCGACAAATGGTATGGGGCGACACAGGTCCTGAACGACTGCACGACCCGCATCGAGAAGGGCGAAGTCGTCGTTGTGTGCGGGCCGTCGGGTTCAGGCAAGAGCACGCTGATCAAATGCATCAACGGCCTCGAGCCGTTCCAGAAGGGACGGATCACGGTCGACGGTACGTCGGTCGGCGATCCCGCGACGGTCCTGCCGAAGCTGCGCGCCCGGATCGGCATGGTCTTCCAGTCTTTCGAACTCTACCCTCACATGAGCGTGGCCGAGAACATTTGCCTGGCTCAGCGACATGTGCTGAAGCGCAGCGAGGAAGCCAGCCTGGCCCGCGCGCTCGAACTGCTGGACCGGGTCGGTCTGCGCTCGCACGCGGATCGTTTCCCCGCGACCCTGTCTGGCGGGCAGCAGCAGCGCGTGGCCATCGCACGGGCTTTGGCTCTCGATCCGATTGCGATGCTCTTCGACGAGCCGACCTCCGCTTTGGATCCCGAGATGATCAACGAAGTCCTCGATGTCATGACCGAATTGGCGAAAGAGGGCATGACGATGATCGTGGTGACCCACGAGATGGGCTTCGCGCGGCGCGTGGCTGACCGTGTGCTGTTCATGGATGAGGGCGTGATCGTCGAGGACGCCCGAACCGCGACATTCTTCGAAAAACCCGCGAGCGAACGGGCGATCCGGTTTCTCTCCAAGATCCTGCACCATTGAGACGGCAAGCGCCCTGCTGTCTCCGTAACCCGCGAGCGCTTCGGGGCAGCCGGACGCCGTCTTCAGTCCTGCGGCGTCACCATGTCGTTCAAGCCGTCGCCAAGGAGATTGAACCCGATCACGATCGCGATGATGGCGAGGCCGGGCCAGATTGCCATCCAGGGGGCTTCGCCGAGGAATTGGCGGGCAACATCCAGCATGCTTCCCCATGACGGGGCCGGAGGAAGCTGGCCGAGGCCGAGAAATGCCAGTCCGGCTTCTGCCAGAACAGCCGTCGCCATGGTCAGCGTGGCCTGAACGACGATTGGCGGGATGATGTTGGGACTGATCTGGCGATAGAGCATGGCGACATGACCAATGCCCAGCGAGCGGGCGGCCATGATGTAGTCCTCGGTGCAAACCACCAGCGTTTCCGCCCTCGCCAGGCGCACGAAGATCGGCATGGCCGAGACGCCGATCGCGATCATCGCATTCTCGAGACTCGGGCCGAGGAACGCGGCCAATGCAATGGCCAGCACCAGAAACGGACAGGCCAGGACGGCATCCGTCAAACGGGCGATGATGATATCCGTCACACCGCCGAAATACCCCGCGACCATTCCCAGCGGCACGCCCAGCAGCATGGCTACCAGCACCGATACGACGCCTGCTGAAAGCGACGCCTGCGTGCCGAAGATGACCCGCGACAGCACGTCCCGACCGAGGTCGTCCGTTCCGAACCAGTGAGCCGCACTCGGCGCCGATCGGATCGCCATCCAATCGGGCGTGTTCGGGTCATACGGGGCGATCAGTGGCGCAAAGACAGCGACTGCGATGAAGAACACGACGATGAACGCACCGATCAACGTCGATGGCGCCCTGAGGAAGCGCGACAGTCCAAGACGTGAGCCAGACTGTCGGCCGCGGTCCGGAAGCGGGACGGTGTCGGACATCTCTATCCCCTGAGCTTCGGGTTCAGGAGCGTGTACGCCACATCGGCGAGGAAGCTCATCAGCAGGAAGAAGGCCGCTGTGCACAGGACCACAGCCTGGACCACGGCATAGTCACGGCTGAAAACGCCATCGACGATCATTTTGCCGAAGCCGGGAATGGAGAAGACCTGCTCCGTCAAAACCGCGCCGGCCAGCAATTCCCCGAACTGCAGCGTCCCGAGCGTCACCACTGGGATGAGGGCGTTCGGCAACGCATGAGTGACGACGACGTCCTTTTCCCGCGAGCCCTTCGCCCTGGCCGTTCGCACATAATCCTGCCTCATCGTCTGCAGCATGGCGCTCCGGGTATGCCGCATCAGCATCGCCGCCGTGCTGGTTCCCAGAACAAATGCCGGCATTAGCATCGACTTCAGATTGCCGAATAGACTTTCTGAGGGCGCGACATAGCCACCAGCCGGCAGCCAGCCGAGATGCACCGAAAACAAGAGGATCAGCATGATCCCAAGCCAGAAATTCGGAATGGAAAGGCCGACGAGCCCGATAAAGCTTGACCCGTAGTCGAGAACTGACCCGCGTTTCAGCGCCGCTATGATACCGATTGGCAAACCGATCAGGATCGCGACTATCATCGAAAGCACGGCCAGTTCGATCGTTACCGGCAGCTTCTCGGCTAGCATCGTCCCGATCGGCAGCCGGGTGCGGACCGAGTTGCCGAAATCTCCCTGAATCACCCCGCCCAGCCAGGCGATATACTGCGTGGGGATGGGATCGTTGAAGCGATATTTCTCGCGCAGGTAGGCGATCACGTCCGGATCGCGCTCCTCGCCTGCGAGCGCGATCGCCGGATCTCCGGGCAGAAGCTTCTGCAATCCGAAGACCAGCATCGAGACAAGGAGCAGTGTCGGCAAAGCCACGCCGAGCCGGCGAAGAAGCGTACTCAGCATGGCCGGCGCAACATCTGGCCGTTTCGACGATACTCCCGCTGCCAGCGAGCGATCGGCTGCCTCATTTGCCGGGCTTCATTCCCGTCAGTCGCAACAGGCCATCGGGCACCATCACGATACCTTCCACGTTCTTGCGCGCCGCGAAGAACCAGTTGGGATGATAGATCGGGATGGTCGGGAGGTCGGTGACGAGGATTCCGGTCGCTTGGGCATAGAGCTGCTTGCGCTTGGCCTCGTCGGCAGCGCCGCGCGCCTCGGTCAACAGATCATCAAGCTCCTTGTTGCAGTATTTGTTGACGTTTTGCGACCCTTGGCAGCCGAAGAATACGACCAGCGACGCATCCGGATCGGGGCGACCGCTCCAGTTGCCGATATACATCTCGAAATTGCCGTTCAGATAACGATCCGTCGCCGAGGCGTTTTCGAGCGGTAGAAGCTTCACGTCGAAACCGGCTTCGCCCGACATCGATTGGACGATCTGCGCGACGCGCGCATCGGCCGAGGTGTTTCCAAAGGTCAGTTCCACTGGAACGCGAGACATCCCGGCGCTGGCGATCAGGGCCTTGGCCTTGGCGACGTCGCGCGCGGGGGCCTTGTGCGATGCGTCATAGAACGGGTTCGATGGCGGGACCATCTGGTTGTCGGCGACGAATTCGCCGTTGAAAGCGACCTTGTTGATGACATTGCGGTCGATCGACAGTTCGAACGCCTGACGCAGCTTCGCATTCTTCCCGAGCGGGGAATCGGCCTTCGGGCCATTGGCCACGTTGATCATCAGATGCGAGGTCGCCAGGCCCTCGGCGGAATGCAGCGCGAGATTCTTGTCTTCGCGCACGGCTTTCAGATCAGTCGGCGCGATGCGTTCCGCCAGGTCGAGATCGCCCGCTCTGACGCGCTGCAGCCGCACTGTCGAATCGGCGATGTAGTAGTAGACCACCTCGTCATAGGCGATGGCGCCAGCGTTCCAGTAATCAGCGAATTTCTTGACGCGGATCAGGTCACGCGATTTGCGCTCGACGAACTGGTAGGGGCCAGCGCAAACCGGAGCGGCAGCGAAGTCGGCTCCCTTCTCCTTGGCGGCCTTTGGCGAAACCATCATGCCGGCGCGGTCGCTGAGATTGGCCAGCAGAGGAATGAATGGTTCCGACAGCACGAGCCTGACCTTGTCGGCAGCGACGGCCTCGACGCTGCTGACGGGTGCAAGCTCCGCCTTGCGCTTGGAATCGGGCATGGACTTCATGCGCTCGATGTTGAATTTCACGGCCTCGGCATCGAGCGCCGTGCCGTCATGGAATTTGACGCCCGGGCGCAGCGTAAAGGTGATGGCCTTGCCGTCTGCGGCCCACTCCCAGCTTTGAGCGAGCTGCGGCACGATCTTGAGGTCCGGAGCGATGTCGACGAGCTTGTCGCAAAGCGAGGCAAAGACGAAGCGTCCGCCATAGGTGCCGCTGAGCGCCGGATCGAGGGCGTCGGGATCTTCCTGCACACCAACACGGAGCGTGGTCGCTTGGGCGGCGCCGATCATCAGCGTCAGAAGCGAAACGGTTGCAAACCTTTTGAACATGACGGTGATGCATCTCCTCATCGCGATCGGTGAAACTGAGAGCGTCTTCGCCAAGCCAAGCATGCCGAAGCGCTTAGGGGAAGAAAATTCCGGCGAAATCTGGTCTTCGGAATTTTAGTTCTCTGATTCCGAAGCTGCTCGAAATTTTCGTCACATGGCAGATGGAGCCGCATTCAGCTTTTGAGGCATGCATTCTCGATCGAAGTTTACAGCGTGCCACCTCAACTCTGGTCGAGCGATGGCCCGCTGCCGGCGCCGACCTGAAACCGCGACCTGTAATCCTGCGGAGGAACGCCGAGCGCACGCAAAAACGATCTCCGCATCGACTCGGTCGCGCCATAACCGCAACGATAGGCGATGTCCTTGATCGACAGATCGGTGTCTTCCGCCATCCGGCGCGCCTCGGTCAGCCTCAATCCATCTAGAGCCTTCGCAGGCGTCTCGCCGGTGGCAGCGCGGTAGCGCCGGCTGAAGCTGCGTTCGCTCATACCGAGATGGTCGGCGAGATCCCCTACCGACTGGGCGATCGGAAGATTCGCGGAGATCCAGGCGTGGAGATCATCGAAGCGGTCTTCGGCCTGTTGAATCCTCAGAGGCGCGCTGAACTGTGCCTGACCTCCCGGCCGTTTCACGAACATCAACAGGCTGCGGGCGACAGCCAGGGCCTTTGGCCGCTCCAGGTCCTGCTCGATGAGCTCCAAGGTCAGATCGATGCCGGCGGTCACACCAGCCGATGTCCATACGTTCCCGTCCCGCACGAAGATCGGGTCGGTTTCGACCTGGGTCCTGGGGAACTGGGCGGCCAATGACTTGCAACGTGCCCAATGCGTCGTGGCCTGGGCCACCAGCCAGAGCACGAAGGTCAACTGGCAAGGGCGAGCACGCTGGGTCGAGGACGGCAAGTACATCACGTCGTCCGGGGTGTCCGCCGGAACTGACATGGTTCTCGCCATAGTCGAGAAGGTTTACGGACGGGAGACGGCAGGCCGCATCGCGCGCGGTGTGGAATATGTCTGGAACGACGACCCAATGAATGACCCGTTCGCCCTTGAGAATGGCTCCTCTGAGCCTTCGGGCCGAGCTCGCGAACGAAGAGTCTTGCCGCTTTTGCTTTGCAGCTTCCAATAACGAAACGCTTGCCTGCTCATGCGTGCAGGCGAGTGCCCTTCTTTGTCTCGTTGACATTCTTCATAACTCGAACAGCGCCAACGCAACGCGATCAGGTGGATTGGCAGGCCTAAACGTCCGCCTACGGGCAGCAACCCAATGTCCGGTTGTGGCGCAGCGCAGCCTCTGATGCTGGAGCCGGCTTGGCGCCACTCGGCCCTTCGTTGTCGTCGATAGCGAGACGGCTATTGGCAGAATGATTTAACAATCCAGGCGAGCTTCTCGAAATCTGCTTCCTCGTTGTAGGCCTGTGCCGAAAGACGCAGCCACAGTCCGCCATCGATTGCTGATACAGGCGCGTCGCAGCCTCTGACCTCCAGTTCATGCCGCGCCGCCAGCGCCCCTTCGGGCGTTGCAGGGCTATTGATAGGCAGTCGAACGAGCTGCATCGCTCCAGAATATGCGGGGCTGGCCCCGACCGCCGTTCCAAGCGCCGACGCCAGAATGGCGGCACCGCGTTCTGCCAGCGCTTTGTTGCGCGCGCGCAAGGCGCCGCCGCCGAGCGTGTCGTGAAAGGCAAGTGCCGCCTCGACCGCGAGGAAGGCGCTCGGATCGCGCGTCCCGGTCCAGTCGAATTCCGCGACATAGCCGCCGCCAAAGCCGTGGGAGATCGTCAGCGGATGGATTTGTCCTTGGCGGTCGCGCCGCGCCCAGAGAAAGGCGCAGCCTTTGGGTGCCATCAACCATTTGTGGCAATTGCCGACATACCAGTCCGCGCCAATAGCGGTGAGGTCGAGATCGATCTGGGCTGGCGCATGCGCACCATCGATCAGCACCGGCACACCAGCATCGCGGCACAGCGCGACCAGGCGGGCTATGGGCATCACGAGCGCGCTCGAAGAGGTGATGTGGTCGAGAACCGCTACGCGCGTCCGCTTCGTCAGCGCCGTGGCGACCGCCGCCACGATCTGGCCGGCATCGGGTTGCGGGAACGCGATCTGTGCCTCGACGATCTTCAGCCTGTGCCGCTCGGCAAGATAGCGGATCGTGTTGCGCACCGCGCCATATGCATGGCTCAGGATCAGAATCTCGTCGCCGGCCGTGAAGTCGAGCGAACGCAGCACGGCGTTGCAGCCACTGGTGGCGTTGTCGGCGAAGACGAGGTCGCGGCCCTCTGCACCGACGAAGCGGGCCAGGGCATCTGCGGCGGCGCGCAGGGCCGGCGGCAGGGTTAGGCGCATGAAGAGCGATGGCTGTGCTTCCATGCGCCGGCGCCACTCGTCCTGGGCAGCCAGCACCACCTTCGGCGTCGCGCCATAGGCCCCGTGATTGACTGTCAGCTTGTTCGGATCGAGCAGCCATTGATCGCGGATGGCTGCGCCGAATGCAGGTGGCGATGAGACTGTAATCATCGAGATGCTACCGCTTCAGTCCCGATGCCGCGATACCGTCGATGATGTGCTTCTGGAACATCAGGAAGGCGGCGAAGACCGGCACGAGACTTAAAATCGACATCGCGAAGAGCGGTCCCCAGGCCGAGCGGCTCGTCGCATCGACGAAGCCGCGCAAAGCCAGCGGCACCGTGTAGTTGGCGACATCGGTCAGGTAGAGCAACGGGCCGAAGAAATCGTCCCAGGTCCAGATGAAGGAGAAGATCGCCGCTGCGGCCAGGACCGGTCGCGACAGAGGCAGCATGATGCTCCAGTAGATTCGCCAGGGCCCGCAGCCGTCGATGACCGCCGCCTCGTCGAGCTCGCGCGGGATACCGCGGAAGAACTGCACCATCAGGAAGATGAAGAAGGCGTCGACCGCGAGGAATTTCGGCACGACGAGTGGCCAGAAGGTGTTGAGCCAGCCGAGCTTCTGGAAAAGCACATATTGGGGGATCAGGGTGACGTGATAGGGCAGCATGAGCGTGCCCAGCATGGCCGCAAACCAGAGCTTCTTCAGTGGAAACTCCAGCCGGGCGAAGGCGAAGGCGGCTAGCGAGCAGGCCATGAGATTGCCGACCACCGCCAGGCCCGAGACGATCAGCGAATTCAGGAAGAACCGTCCGAACTGGATGCCGAGGCCGAACCAGCCCTCGACATAGTTGCCGAGTGTCACCGTCTGTGGCCAGAGCGAGAGGTCGCTGAAGATGTCCTCTTCCGGCTTGAACGAGCTGCTCAACATCCAAAGGAGCGGATAGAGCATCGCGATCGAGGCGAGCGCCAGCGCCAGATGCTTCGGCAGCGCCCGCCAGGAGCGGTCTGCTTCCTCCGCCGCGGCGGCGCCCTCAGCGCGGATCGTCTTCATAGTAGACCCAATAGCGTTGTGACAGGAACGCGATCGCCGTGAAGGCGGCGATCGTCAGCAGCAGGATCCAGGCGAGCGCCGAGGCATATCCCATGCGGAAGTAAGCGAAGCCCTGCTGGTAGAGGTAAAGCGTATAGAACAGCACGGAATCGACCGGACCGCCGGTTCCGCCACTGATGATGAAGGCCGGCGTGAAGGCCTTGAAGGCCTCGATCGTCTGCAGCACCAGGTTGAAGAAGATCACTGGTGCGAGCAAAGGCAGCGTGATCTTCACCAATTGCTGGCGCGGGGTCGCGCCGTCGATGCTTGCGGCTTCATAGAGATCGCGCGGGATCTGGCGCAGGCCTGCCAGGAAGATGATCATCGGCGAGCCGAACTGCCAGACGCTGAGCAGCACGAGCGTGTAGAGCGAGGTCGACGGGTTGGAGATCCAGCTCGGGCCGTTGACGCCGAAGGCGAGCCAGAGAAGCTGGTTGATCAGCCCGTCATAGCCGAAGACCTGCTTCCAGAGGATCGCGACCGCTACGCTGCCGCCGAGCAGCGACGGCAGGTAGAAGATCGCCCGGTAGATGCCTAGGCCGGCGATGCCACGGTTGAGCCACATCGCGATGGCGAGCGCGAATCCGAGCTTCATCGGCACGGAAATCGCCACATAGGTCAGTGTGACCGCGACCGAACTCCAGAACTTCGGATCGGAGGTGAAGATGCGCTCGTAATTCGCCCCGCCGACCCATTGCGGCGCGCGCAGCAGGTCGAAATCCGTAAACGACAGATAGAGCGAGACAAGGGTCGGGCCGAGCGTCAGGAGAAAGAAGCCGGCGAGCCAAGGGGCCAGGAACAGGTAACCCGGCAGGGCGCGCCGCCAGCGCCCGGATCCTGCGCGCCGGGCGCGAACGCCCGGCGCGGTGACCGCGCTTTCGCGGAATGCCGTCATGATCAGGCCTTGGACAGGACGCGCTCGGCTTCCGAGACCAGTTGATCGGCCGCCTGCTTCGGCGTGAGCTGCTTGAAGCCCGCCTTCTCGGCGGCCTGCCGGATCAGGGCCGTAACCTCGGCAGCACCCTTCGGCGGAGCGGGAGGCAGCGGCGCGGGGCCACGCTTGCTGAGCGCCGAGAGATGGTCGACCTGGATGCGCCCTGTTTCGTCGAGGTCCCCCGCCAGCAGATCGCGAATCTTCGCGGAAGGAGAAACGCCGCGCTCGACGCCGAGCAGCTTGGCGCCGCCGGGCTTCAGCACCATGAAGTCGATCAGGGCGGCGGCCATCTTGGGGTCGGCCGCGGTCGCCGAGACGCACAGCATCATTGAGGGCTTCAGGTATTCGCCGGGCTTGTCGCCCTTCGGGTGGAAGGCCATCCCGATCTTGCCCTTGTTCGCCGCCTGATAGCCGACGATCTGGTTGCTGTTGGTGAAGGTGATGGCCGCGTGGCCCGTCGTCAACAGATCGCTGTCGATGGTGATCTTGTCGGTGGCTGCGAGTTCCGGCGGCGCGATCGCGCCCTTGGCGCGCATCTCGGCGCAGAGTGCCAGCCAGGATTCGGCATCGTCGCGGGTGAAGCCGAGCTTTCCAGAAGCGTCATAGAGCGTGCGACCGCGCGTCAGCACCCAGAATTCGAATTCCGGCTCCATGATGCTCGGGTCGGCCGCGCCGAAATAGCCGCGCTTGTTGGCCTTCTTGGTGATGTTCTCGCCCAGCGTCGTGAATTCGGCCCAGCTCATCTCTGGCGTCGGCGCCGGCAGACCGAGCTTCTCCAGCATGGTCTTGTCGTAGAGCAGGACATCGCTGTTCATGCCCATGGGGATGCCGAACTGCTTGCCGTCGATCTTGCCGGCCTCGATCACAGAGGGGACGTAGTCGCTCGCGTCGATCACCGAAGGGATCAGGTCATCGAGCGGCCGCAACGCCCCGCGCCGCGCATACTCGGGCAGATAGCGATAATCCATCTGGATGATGTCGGGTGGGTTTCCACCCGCGACCTGCGTGGCGAGCTTGGTCCAGTAGGCATCCCAGCCGACGCTCTCGGGCACGATGTCGAGCCCGACATTCAGCCCCTTGAAGGCATCGATGGCGGCCTGGGTCCGCTTGGCGCGATCGGCGCCACCCCACCAGGAAATCCTGAGGCGACCAGCTTGAGCGGCAGCAGGCGTGCCGGTCAGTTTCAGGATGGCCGGCGCCGCCATCAACGCGCCCATACGCAGCATGTCGCGCCGCGAAATCGTCTTCGCCATTGTCGCTCTCCCTGGAGGCCTTGCTAACGTTTCCTGGTGGGCATCTAGCTGATCGGAACGCGCCCATCTTTTCCAAGCTTTTCATAGCTCCGAGCTTTGTGCAACGATATACCTGCAGAAATCAGGGCCGATATATGGCGACGATCCTCGATGTGGCCCGCGCTGCCGGCGTGTCGGCTTCCAGCGTCTCAAACTACCTGAACGACCGGCTCGACAAGATGACGCCGGCGACCCGAGAGCGCATCCAGGCGGCCGTCGCCGAGCTCGACTACAGGCCCAGCCAGGTGGCTCTCCAGCTGAAGACTGGCAAGACGGCGACGATCGGACTGCTCGTTCCAGCCGTTGCAAATCCGTTCTTTGGTGCGATCGCCATGGCGATCCAGCATGCCGCTCAGGCGCGTAGCCATCAGGTCATCCTGTGCAACACCTTTCGGGATCCGCAGAAAGAGAAGCAGTTCGCGCAGGATCTCATGGCGCTCGGCGTGCGTGGCATCATCACGGGCTCCTCGCTGCTGAACCCGGAGCATCTGTCCGAGCTCGTCGGCAGGGGGCTGTCTGTCGTCGCCTTCGAGGGCGATGCCGCCGCCGCGAAGCCGGGCATCCATGTCGTCACGGTCGACAACGTCATGGCGACCACGCTCGCGGTCGATCATCTCGTAGCCCAGGGCCATCGACGCATCACTTATGTGACCGGGCCGGCGCAGACGGCCGCTCGCGTCGCTCGCCTCAAAGGCTTCCTCAGCGCCGTCGAACGGCACGGCCTGGGCAGCGTCGCACAAGTGTACGAGATCTCGTTGCCCCAGAACCAGTATGGCGACGATATGATCGCGGAGCTCGGCGTCGAGGCGTCGTCTGCTCTTGCGAGCCAGCAGCAGCGACCGACGGCGTTGATCGCGATGAATGATCTTTTGGCGATCGGCTTGGCAGCGGGCCTGCGCGAGCAAGGCCTCTCGATTCCTCGGGATGTCGCGATGGTGGGTATCGACGATCTGTTTCTGGCCCGGCTGATGAACCCGCCGATGACCAGCTTGCGTCAGCCGCTGTCCGCGATGGCAGAAGCGGCCGTTGCCTGTCTCTTGCGCGATGGCGAGGCCACCAACGCGGCAAGTATTGTTTTCCCCCCCGAGCTGATCGTCCGAGCATCGACGTCTCGAAAGCCTCCGTTTCCGTTTGAGACCGAGAGTCTGCTCTAGCGAGGAAGCGCCAGTCTTGGCATCAAGCGATGTCCGCTTTCGGGCTGTGGCTCAATGTCCGGAATTGGCGCGATGCCGACGCGCGGCGTTACTCCAATCGCACTGGCCGGATGGGGTCGATAGCACCTATCGTCGCTCGCGTTGGGCCTTGAACTGAGCCGCCATCCAATCAATGAATGCCCTGAGCCTCGCATTGGCCTGCTTGCTGGGCGGATACGTGATCTGCATGGGGATGATGTCGTTCGTCCAGTCCTCCAGCACGCTCACGAGCGCGCTGGACGAAAGGTGGCTCTCGACTGCGCTCTGGTGCATCTGCCCAACCCCCATGCCGGCCAGCATCATGTGGATGCGGCTGGTGCTGTCGCTAGTGGCGTTGTCGAAGCGGGAGATTGCATAGGTCTCGTTTTTCCTGCCGAAGCGGAGCGGCACCGGCTCACCCGTTACACCCCCGAAATAGCCGACGATCCGGTGGTGCCTTTCCAATCCTGATGGTGATGTCGGAATGCCGTGTTTTGCGAGGTAGTCGGGCGCAGCGCAGGTCACCAGCGGGTCATTGAACAGCAGACGCGAAACCAGCATCGTGTCGGCCAGCTTGCCACCGCGAATGACGCAATCCACGCTCTCCTCGATCAGATTCACTGGCCGGTCGCCGACGCCGACTACTAACTGGATGTCCGAGAACTGGGCGCTGAACTCGGCGAGCGCTGGGAAAATGACGAAGTTTCCAAGCGCTGACGGCACATCGAGCCGCAGGCGTCCCTTGGCCGAGGTCCCCATGATGATAGGCATTGGACGATGTCAGGAATGGGCCGAATGATGTCAGCTTGGCTATGGGCCGGTTCCAGTCGTGAGGCGGGCGTACCGCAGAGGTCCGCTTCCGGGCGATGAATTAGAGTCTGCTAGTGGCGCATGCCGACAAGTGAATGCGATCGTGCCAGCGGTGCGAGTGTCGCGAGGCCGCGGACTTGGAACTTCAAAAAACACTATCCTCAGGCTTCGAAATAACGCCCACGAAATCGCCTTAAGTTTCACAGAATGGTCACCCAACGGGACGCAACTCTGCCCGCCTTTCCGGGATTATCAGTGTGTCGGCGCGTCGACGTCGGCATCTGAAACTCCGAAAGGAACCAAAGATGGCACTTCTCGACGATCTCCTGGGCGGCGTTCTCGGCTCGAACAACGATAGCCGTGAAGCGAACGTGAGCTCCTCTGAAAACAACACCGAGTTCGGGACCAACCCGCAATTCGGGCTCAGCCTCTCAGATGTTCTGCGTTCCGAGAGCCAGAGCAGCGATGGCTCGGATGGTGACAGCGATCACCAGTCCTTCACCGGCATTGGTGATCTCGGCATCGGCCTGGCGGCCCCGACCTTCATCGGGACCAGTTCGAGCAATGACAGCGCGTCGAGCTCCGAGACCGACTCGAACGGTGGCGGCGGCGGCCTTCTCGGCGGCCTGCTGTAATCGATCGGACGTCATCCGGGCGGCTTAGCCGCCCGGATTTCCGTCGGGCACCGGCATGAAAAACAATGCGATCATTGCGGAAGAGGTTGGCGACGCCCTGAAAGCCATGTGGCGGCCCTTCGCGCTGGCCGGGCTTTTCAGCAGCGCGATCAACCTGCTTTATCTCAGCTCGCCGCTGTATCTGATGCAGGTCTATAACCGCGTTCTCGTCTCCGAGAACGTCACGACCCTTTTGATGCTGACGCTGATCCTGGCGATCGCGCTCGCCACGATGGGGCTGCTCGACGCGGCGCGCTCGCAATTGCTGATCCGCTGCGGCGTCCGCCTGGATGCGGCGCTCTCGGGCCGGGTCTTTGAGGCGCTGATCGTCCGCTCCGCGCGGCAGGGCTACTCGAAAGGCGCGCAGACGCTGCGCGATCTCGACCAGTTCCGCTCCTTCGTCACCGGCCCCGGCATCCATTTCGCCTTCGATCTGCCCTGGATCCCGATCTACCTCATCCTGCTTTTCATCATTCATCCTCTGCTCGGCATCGTCGCCACGCTCGCAGCCTTGCTGCTGCTTGGTCTTGCCGTGTTGAACGAGCGGATCACGCGCCGCGCGCTGCGGCAGTCGGAAGCGTCGGGCAATCGCGCCTATGTCTTCACCGAGAACATCCTGCGTCATTCCGACGTCGTCGTCGGGATGGGCATGCAGCCGGCGATCGAGCGCAACTGGTTCGCCAGCCGCGACACGATGCTCACCGAGCAGGCCTCGGCCAGTGACCGCAACGCCGTCGTCTCCTCTGGCATCCGCGTCGCGCGGCTGCTGCTGCAGGCGCTGATGCTCGGCGTCGGCGCCTGGCTGGCAATCGGCCAGGCGATCATGCCGGCCACGATCTTCGCCGCCAGCATCGTGATGGGCCGGGCGCTGGTCCCCGTCGAGCAGGCGGTCGCGACCTGGCGCTCCTTCAACGAGGCGCGGCAAGGCTATGCCCGCGTCCGCGAATTGCTGCGCGAGGTGCCGCCGCAGGAGACGCGCACCATCGTTCCGGCCGATGATCACGCCATGGCGGCGAAGGGCCTAGGTTACACGCTGCCCGGCCGGAAAGCGCCGATCCTGTCGGACATCTCCTTTGACCTGCCGGCCGGACAGGCGATCGGGCTCGTCGGGCCGAGCGGTTCGGGAAAGAGCACGCTGGCGCGGCTGCTCGTCGGCGCGATCTCTCCCTCGGCCGGAGCGATCCAACTTGGCGGCATCGACTACGCGCAATGGTCGCGCACCGAGCTCGGCAAGCGCATCGGCTATCTGCCGCAGGATATCGGCCTCTTCGCCGGCAGCGTGCGCGACAACATCGCCCGCTTTGGTCCAGCCAGCATCGAGGAGATCGTCGAGGCCGCGAAGATGACCGGAATCCACGAGATGGTGCTGGAACTGCCCGAGCAATACGACACCATGCTGGGGCCGGGCGGCGTCGGGCTGTCCGGCGGCCAGCGCCAGCGGCTTGGCCTGGCGCGCGCGCTGCTCGGCAAGCCGCCGCTGATCATTCTCGACGAGCCGAACGCCAATCTCGACGGCACTGGCGAGATCGCGCTGAAGAATGCGCTCCTGACGCTGAAGCAGCAGGGCTCGACGATCATCGTCGTGACGCATCGCGATACGGTGCTGGAGGTGGTCGACGCGCTGATGTTCGTTCGCGGAGGCCGAATGGAGAAGCTCGCCCCGCCGGAGGAGGTCTACGCTCATATCAAGCGGACCATGCTGCCGAAGAAGCAGCAGGGCACCGTGACCTGAGGAGGACGCGATGACGGAACTCCTGGAGCTTCAGGCCAACCGCCGCGGCACCTATATGACGACCGCCGGGCCGGTGCGGCTGGGTCTGGCGACGCTCGCCGGCTTCGCGCTCGTCTTCGGAGCCTGGAGTGCGCTCGCGCCCCTGTCGGGTGCGGCGATCGCCCAAGGCAATCTCCAGGTCGAGGGGCAGCGCCAATCGGTGCAGCATCCCGATGGCGGCGTGATCAGGCAGTTGCGCGTCAAGGAGGGTGATCGCGTCGCGCGCGGGCAGGTGTTGATGGTCCTGTCGGAGACCGAGCCGAAGGCCAGGCTGGATATCCTGCAAGCCGAGCGCGATGCGCTGCTGGCGGAGGAGGCCCGCCTCGTCGCCGAGCGCGATCGCAAGACGCAGCCGGATTTTGGAGCGCTCGACGCCCGCCGCGACGAAGCGGCCGTCAAGCAGGCGATTGCCAATGAGACGGCGATTCTCGCCGCCCGCGAGCGGCAGACCCGGACCCAGGCTGATATCCTGAGGCAGCGCATCGGCCAGCTCAGCGAGCAGCGCGGCGGTCTCCAGGCCCAGATCGCCGGACTCGAGCGCCAGAAGTCGCTGCTGGAGGAGGAAGCCGGCGGCGCGCGCCAGCTTCTCGCCGCAGGCTATACGCCTAAAACCCGCGTACTCGCGCTGGAGCGTGACGCAGCGAAGCTGGAGGCCGACCGCGGTGCCAGAATCGCCGAAGTCGCGCGCATCCAGGAAGCTGTGGGCGAAGCGGAGCTGGAGATCGCCAAGATCGAGCGCGGCATCATCGCGGAAGTCACCGACCGGCTGCGCGAGGTACAGGCCAAGCTCGTCGCCGGCGAGCCACGCATCGCCGCCGCCAGCGAGGCACTCGGCCGGACCGAAATCAAGGCGCCGGCGAGCGGCATGGTGGTCGGCCTCAACGTCTTTACTGAGGGCGGCGTAATCCAGCCCGGTGCCAAGCTGATGGACGTCGTACCGAACACCAATCCGCTGATGGTCGAAGCCCGCCTGCCGCTGAACGAGATCAGCGACGTCGCGACCGGGCGCCAGGCCGATATCCGGCTCGTCAGCATCAACCGCAACGAACGGCCGACGATCCGCGGCGAGATCGTGGTCGTCTCGGCCGACCGCATCACCGACGAGAGGTCCGGTCAGGCCTTCTATTCCGTCAAGGTGCGGATGAACGATCAGGACGTGCAGAGGGCCAAGGTCGCTCTGCAGTCCGGCATGGTCGCCGAGGTCGTAATCCCCACCAAAGGGCGTTCGCTGTTCGAATATCTGGTCGGCCCGCTGCTGGACGAGATTTCAGGTTCGTTCCGCGAGAAGTGAGGAGGAGGCGATGAGCGGACTGGGAAAAGCCGAGATCAAGTCTACCGGCGCGAAGGGCGCACAGCGCTCGGCTGCCCCACAGGGGATCGAATCGGCGGCGGCGCTCGCGGCCACCACCGGCGTGTTCCTGGCGGGAGCGGTGAGCGGCGCGTTGGCCGAGGTGATGGACGACCGGGCCCGCATGGAGGCCGCTCAGGTTCAGCAGCCGGAGCGGGCAAGCGATCCGCCTCCATCGGCGCAGCAGCCGGAGGCGCAAGATGGCACGCCGGCTGCGGCCGAAAAGCCTGTCGTGGAAGCCACTGCCACCGAAGCGACACACGCCGATCCGACGGCGCCCACCAATGCCGCGAACCCGCCCGTCCAGAGCTTGGATCGTAGCGGCGGAATGTCGGCCGACGCTCCAGCATCGATGCCGGGCGCCGGCGCCACCCATCAGGACGAGCGTGGCACCCAGCCCGCTGCGGACGCCGCGAAGGACGATACGGCACAGAGCGACTCGGCGCCTGCTCGCAGCCTGCTCGAAGCGATCGGCGGCAGCGACGCGCCTGATTTCGGCAAGGCGTTCGAGAAGCTGAGCACGCTGGTTGAGTCTCTGGAGGCGAAGCAGTCGCAGCTGAGCGAGCGGCTCGACCAGACGGTCGGCCAGCTCGGTGAAACAATCGCGGCAAGGGTCGATACCGCGCTGTCGGCGGCGACGTTCAAGCTCGATGCCGCGCTGGAGCGGCTGGATCATTCGCTAGACACGACGCTCGCAAAGGTCACCGACATCCCGCAGAGCCTGCTCGGCGCGGATCACGATGCCGGCAGCAGCGGCGGCCTGCTGGCGACCCTGTTCGGGAACGACGGCGATCCGGTCGCCCCGGCGCCTGAACAGGACCACGCTCCGTCCGTCACCGCCGGAGGGCTGCAGATCGACCTGCCGTACCTCGCCTCCACGGTCGAAGCTGTCAAAATCGGCTTCTCCGGTCAGTCCTATAGTGACGTTGGCGGAGATTTCGATACGTCGGCCGGCGCTCACGGAAGTTTGCTGCACGGTCTTCTCTAGAATTGACCGTGCATTTTTCCGCGCTGATTTATTTAAAAATTGCTTGCCGAATGCATCTAGGACGTCACGAGGCGCGTATTGTCTCCAAAGGAGCTCAGCGTGCCCGAGATTCATTATCTGAAGATGACGATCTATATTACGCAGCTTGGTGGGCCTAGGATCGAGATCAGAACGGCTTTGGAGGCCTTTCAGTTCCTCGACAGGGTCATGGGGCACGAGCCGACCGCTAAGCGGACCCTACTCCTTCTGCAGGAAGCTCAAGCCAGGGGTTCCCTGCGAATTTTGAGAGCGGCAACAAGAGCGTTCGCTGAAGCCTGCGCTGCCCTTCCCCCTCAATACAGCTTGGTCCAAATCGGACGCAGGGCTGTTTGACAGTCTCGATTTATAGCCTGTCGGATGAATGGTCCAACGCCCCTACAATCCGTACCCAATGTCCGCTTCCGGGCAGCCGACGAGCGGCAGATAATGGCGCATTCCGCGACAGTCCGCTGAGCGTGAGGGGTACAATTTTTTAGAGAGGCGCAGTTCTGCCCAGCCCTTCGCCGCAAAGACTCGGCGACGTGAGCGCTAGAAGCGCCTGTGGAGACGTCTGTCGATCATCAGCAGTATGCTGCTGACCACGGCCGCGAAAGCGACGAGGAGCAGGGTGATCGCCATGATCACGTCGACGTTGTGAAGGCCGATCGCGTTCATCAGCATGTAGCCGAGGCCGCGTTGTGAGGCGAACATCTCCCCCAGCACCGTGCCGATCATCGTCAGCGAGAAGCCGATCCGCAGGCCGGTGAAGATCTCTGGCAGCGCCGCCGGAAAGACGATCCTGCTGATCATCTCGAAGCGGCCGAACTTCATCACGCGACCCGTCTTGACGAGAATGGGCCGGACGTTGCGGACGGCGTTGATCGTAAAGAGCGCGATCGGGATGAAACCGTGCAACGCGCCGAAGGCGATCTTGGCCGGCATTCCGAGGCCGAAGGCAAGGAGCAGGATCGGATAGAGCGTGACCTTCGGAATCGAGTAGAGCGCGACAAGCATCGGCTCCAGCACCTCGCCGGCGATCTTGCTCATCCCGAGCAGGAAGCCGATGAGGAGGCCCAATGCGACGGCGATTGCCAACGCCACGCCGAAGGCCTGGGCGGTCTCCAGAAAATGCGGCCAGAAGGTCGGGCGCATGATCAGATCGCCGGCAAACTTGAACGTAGCGAGCGGCGGGCGAAGGGCAAGATCGCCGACGATCCAATAGGCGAGCTGCCACGCTACGAGGAGTGCTGCGACCAGCAGAATTGCGCCACGCAGCCTGGGTGTGTCGCCGGTCATCGCAGGCCTCTCCGCACCAGGATCCGACGCTCCCAGGCGCCCAGTGCCATGTTGACGGTGATGGACACGAGAACGACCAGGAGGATGAGCGGGTACATCGTCGCGTTGTCAAAGTTGTTGTAGGCGAAAGCGATCTCGAACCCCATGCCGTCGGTCGACATGATGAACTCGGAACCGATGATCCCGATCAGCGCATAGGCGACGGCGAACTTGACGCCGGTCAGCACGAAAGGGGCCGCCGAGGGCAGCGTGATCCGCACCGCGGTCTCGAAGCGACGCAGGCCGAAGATCTGCCCCGTCTTCAGGAGAACACGGGAAACCTTGTCCAGGCCGTTGAGCGTGTTCACGATCACGGCGATGACGCCGAGCATGAAGGCGATGAGGATCTTGGGGATGTCCCCAAGCCCGAAGACCAGGATCAGCAAGGGATAGAACGCCAGCACGGGGATCGCGTAATAGGTCGCGAAGAGCGGATCGAGGGCCTCGCGCAATGGCCGCATGGCGTGGATGGCGACGGCCGCCGTGATGCCGACTGATACCGCCAGCGCGAAGGCGATCGCCGCATTGGACAGCGTGCGCATGATCGCGCCGTTGAATTTTCCGCTGACGAGGATGGCGCCCAGATCGCTCGCGATGCGGCTGGGCGGCGGCATGGTGAAGTTGTCGATCACGCCGGTGCGGCACAGCAGTTCGACCAGCGCGATCAGCGCGACGATGACGCCCAGCCGCAGGATGACGACCGGTTTCATCTTGCGCCCGATCCGAGCGACTTCATCGATTCCGCCCGCAGCCATTGCCAGAGCCGGGCGGTGACATGTCCGAACTCGGGTGTCTCGACGATCCGGCTGTCGCGATCGGCGGGCCAGCCGGTTTCGACTGTCTCGAGCAGCCGGCCAGGACGTGCCGACATCACGCCGATGCGGTCGGCCAGCATCGCGGCCTCGTCGAGCGCATGCGTGATCAGGAAGATCGTCGCGCCGGTCTCGCGCCACAGCCTCAGCAGCTCCTCGCCCATCAGGAGCCGCGTCTGCTGGTCCAGGGCACCGAAGGGCTCGTCGAGCAGGATGAGGCGCGGCTGGAGCACGAGAGTCCTGGCGATGCAGACCCGCTGCCGCATCCCGCCGGAAAGCTGGGCGGGGTAGCTCTCGGCGAACCGCGCCAGACCCATCATATCGAGCGCTCGCCTGACGCGGGCCTCGATTTCGGCCGCCGGCGTGCCCATGCGTTTCAACCCGAAGGCGATGTTGTCGTACACGTTGAGCCAGGGGAAGCTCGCATCCTCCTGAAAGACGACGCCCACGCCGTCGGCGATCCGGCCGCTGATGGAGGCGCCCTCGAATTCAACGCTGCCTTCAGTCACCGGCGCAAGGCCGGCGAGCACTTCGAGCAGCGTAGATTTGCCGCATCCTGACGGGCCGACGACGGCGAAGAACTCGCCGCGCCGCAGGTCGAGATCGATGGGTCCGAGTGCGTGGACGTCCTCGGCGCCGGCGCGGCGAAAGACTTTGGTCACGCCGCGCAGGCTGACATGCACCGCTATGTTGTTTTCCATTTTCATCGCGGCTTGCGGATGTCTTCCGGGAGGAACTGCATGTCGACGATCTCTTTCGCATCGACGTCCTTCGACAGCGCACCCAGCGAACGCTGCAGGTCGAGCATCCGTTGTAGCCCCGACATGTTGAACTGGCCGGAGCCCCAGTACTCGATGCCCTCGGTGCGCGACGCGACGAGATTGTGGACCGCCGATCGTGCGACTTCTGGGGTCAGGTTGTAATGCTTGGCGACGATGTCGCCGGCCTCGTCGGGCTTCTCGGCCATGAACGCCACCGCCTTGCGGCGGGCGCGGATGACCGCCTTGATGAAGTCGCCTTTCTCGGCGGCCATGTTGGCGGTGGTGACGCCGACGACGTTCGACAGCGGCGGCAGGATATCGCTGGCGGTCGCGATTGCGCGCAGCTTGTCCTTGTACTGGGCCCAGAGCGGCTCGGGAATCGGCGCGATATCGATCATGCCGGAGCCCAGCGCCGCATATCCTTCGCCGAAGCCGCCGGTGCGCACATATTCGACGTCGGTGGGCTGCAGGCCCGCCTTCTGGGCAACCATCTGAGCCAGCGCCTGACTGGTGGAGCGCGGATTGGTATAGCCGATCTTCTTGCCCTTGATGTCGGCGAGGGACTTGATCGGCGAATCCAGCCGCACAGCCCAGACGAACTCGGCGACGGTCAGGACGTTGTCGGAGATGATGCGCAGATCGGCGCCCTGCTGGATCGCCGCGGCAACGACGCCGGGGTTAACCTCGCCATAGGGCACGCCACCGGCCAGCATGTTGCGTAGCGATGTACCGCCTCCGGCCGAGGTGATGATGCCGGTTACGGTGATGCCCTCGTCCTTGAAGAAGCCCTTATCCATGGCAATGGCGAAGGGCATCCCGTTCGCCGAAACGCCGAAATTGCCGACTGCGATCTGCTGGGCCGATGCACTCGCCGAAAGCCCGACCGCCAATGCGATGGCGGCCAAAGCCGAAAACGATCGGGGTAGACCGTGAAGCTTCATGTCTCATCTCCCTGAGGTGCAGCCGTTGTTGGCGGCCTTTTGTTTTATGGTCGTGGTATTGCCCTCGAAATCAGGGCCGGTGCCGGAACGTCACATTGACGTTCTTGATCTGTGTGCAGGCCAGAAGCTCGTCGATCGACTCCTCCCTTCCCATGCCGGACTGCTTGTAGCCGCCGAACGGAACACCGACGTAGTGAGTGGCGGCGTCGTTGACCCAGACGTAGCCGGACTGCACCTGTGTGGCGAGACGATGCGCCCGATCGAGATCGCGCGTCCAGATTGAAGCCGTCAGTCCGAGGTCGAGCTGGTTGACGCGCCGGATCATGTCGGCCTCGTCGCTCCATTTCAGCAGCGAGACGACCGGGCCGAAGATTTCCTCGCGCGCGATCCGCATGTCGTCCGTCACGTCGGCAAAGACGGTCGGTTCGACGAAGTAACCCTTGGCCAGCGCCGGGTCCGCGACGCGCTTGCCGCCGTAGAGCAGCCGCGCGCCTTCCTGCTTGCCGAGTTCGATGTAGCTCATCGTCTTGTCGAATTGCGGCTTGCTGGAGAGGCAGCCCATTTCGGTGCCGCGATCCATCGGCAGGCCAATCCTGATCTTCGAGACCTCCTCGACGATATGAGGCAGGCAGGCGTCGTAGATATCCTCGTGCAGGAAGATCCGGCTCGTCGAATTGCAGGACTGGCCGGTGACATAGCGAAAGTTCATGCCGCGCACGACGGCGCGCCCGATCACCTCCGGAGCGGTGTCGGAACAGGCGATCAGCGCGTTCTTGCCGCCGAGCTCCAGCGTGAGCTGCTTTAGCGTCGCGCTTGCCGCCTGCATCACCGCGCGCCCACCAGCGACCGAGCCGATGAAGCCGATCTTGGCGACACCAGGATGTGCGGCAAGCGCCGCGCCCGCGTCGCGGCCGCCGGTGACGATGTTGAACACGCCAGGCGGGAACAGGTCCTGCCAGAGCTCGGCGATGCGAAGCGCCGAGAGTGGCGTCTGGTCGGCCGGTTTGATGACGATGGTGTTGCCGGCGGCGAGCGGTGCGCCGCATTTGCCGGCGACGAACAGCAGAGGATGGTTGAAGGCACCGATTCGTGCCACGACGCCCAGCGGCTCGCGCATCGTGTAGTTGAGCACGCCCGGCTTGAGCGGGATCGTCACGCCCTTCATCTCGACGACCAGGCCGGCGAAATATTCCATGTACTCGGCGCTGATGTCGACGTCGTGATACATCGCCTGCCAGGGATTGCCGCCGTCGAGCGCGTCGAGCGTGGCGAGGTCGTCGGCATTTGCGCGCAGGATTGCGGCAGCCTCGCGGATGATGCGGGCACGCTCCTTGGTCGGCGTATCGCGCCACCCCGGAAACGCGGCCCGCGCCGCTTGCACGGCGAGGTCGGCGTCGGCTGCGCCGCCCTCGGCGGCATGGCCGAGCGATTCGCCGGTCGAAGGGTCCCAGACCTCGAACCGGCCGCCTGCGACGGGTTCGTGCCAGGCGCCGCCGTAGAAGAGGCCGCGATTGGCGGGAAGGGTCTTGTTTGTCGAGCTGGGCATGATCGTCGCTGCTTCTCAGGAACCGGGGCTGGACTGGCGAAGCATCGCGTTCGATGTCGCGCGGGCATATTCGGGAGCGACCGAGACGTCGATCACGGCGACCTTGCCGGCGCGGACATCCGCGACCGCCTGACGGATCATCGCGGAAAGCGAGTCCGGCGTCGCCGCCGGGCCATGGCCGACAGCACCTTGTCCTTCCGCCAGTTTCGCCAGGTCCAGCGGAGGATCGTCCATGCGCAGGCCGATCGAGCGGTTCTCAACGGGTCGGCCCCGCATCCGTGCCACTCGTTCCTGATGCAGCTCGTCGTTGAAGAAGGATTTGTTGTTGGCGACGAGGACAAGCAGCGGCACGCGATAATGAACCGCCGTCCAGAGCGCCGTCAGCCCCATCAGGTAGTCGCCGTCGCCGAGCACCGCGACCGGGAGCCGGTCGCTGTTCATGTCGCGCAGTGCCAGCGCAGCACCGACCGCCATGCCAGGTCCGGAGCCGATTCCGCCGCCGCCGTCGAAGCCGATATAGTCGAGCGGGTCCTTGAAGCGGCAGCAGGAGCCGGGCCAGCCGAGAGGAAGCCGGATATAGGAGGGATTTTCCTGTGCGAGCGTGTCGGTGACGGTTCGCGCCATAGCCTCGACCGAGATGCGTCCCTCGATCATGTCCGGGCCTGGATCGGACGGCGCGGCAACGACCGAGACGGGCGTCTTCGACGGTGCCGAGCCGAGTTCGCGCAGCAGGCATTCGACCAGCCGGTCAGGCGATGCGAGCATGTTGACGTCGGCAGGCGGCAGCGCCTGATAATCCATACTCCAGCCGTTATGGCTGTATTGGTCGAGCGAGCATTGGATGATCTTGGCGCCCGGCATCGCGCCTTGGCAGGCCTGCCGCATGGTGCCGGCCGGATCGACCCAGTCTAGGCACAGGATCACGTCCGCGTCGCGGATCAGCCCTCCAGCTTCAGGCGTGACATACAAGGTGGGCGGGAACGGCTGGAGCGGATGGTCGGTGGGAAAGCTCGCCGCAGTCTTGATATCGGTCAGGACGTGGGCGCCGAGCTTTTCGGCAAGCGCGACGCGCTGGTCCCAGCAGGCGCGTGTCGCCGAGACACGGCCGATCATCAGGAGCGGGCGCCTGGCACTGGCGAGCAGGGACGCTGCCTGCCGCAGCGCGTCCTCCGATGGGTCGGCCGGAGCGGGCGCTGCGTAGCGCGCCAGCGGAGGAAGTTCCACCGGCGCGTCGAGCAGTTCCTCCTGCAGCGCGGCGTCGAGGCAGACATAGGTCGGGCCAGCGGGCGCGGTCGTGGCGATCTGGTTGGCACGAACAATGGCTTCCAGCGCAGCCGGCACGGAGCCCGGCTGGTTGTCCCATTTCGTGTAGCCGCGAATGAGTGCGCCGAGATCGGTCGAAGTATGAATCCAGTCGACCCAGGGGCGTCGCGACATCGCGTCGAGCGGGCCCTGCGCGCCGATCAACACCATCGGGATGCGGTCGCACCAGGCGTTGAAGATCGACATGGTCGCGTGCATCAGCCCGACATTGGAGTGCAACGCCACGGGCAGCGGCTTGCCGGTCACCCGCGTCCAGCCGTGAGCCAGCGCCACGGCACACTCTTCATGGATGCAGAGAAGCAATTCCGGGCGGGTATTGCCGAGGAAATTGACCAGGCTGTCGTGCAGGCCGCGAAAGCTCGCGCCGGGCGTCAGCGCGATGTAAGGGTATCCAAGCTCGCGCAGGAGCGACGCGATCGGATCGCTGCCGAACTGCTTGCTGTTCTCGGGGGTCGGCTGGACCGGCTTCATCTGGTTCACGCGTTGTCCTTGGAGGTTGGGTGTTTCGCGGCGGCTTCGATCCCGCGCCAGCGCAGCAGATCGACCGCTTCATCGAGTATTTTCCTTGCCTCTTCCGGCGCTGGCATCGGCTCGAAAGCGCCTTGACCGAGGCTTGTCGATCGGAGCGCGGACAGCGCATCCGCCATCGTCCGCGTAACCCGGAAGATCAGGCTCGCCGGATAGGAGATCATGCGGAAACCCATGGCCGCAAGGTCGGCGGGGGTGAACCAGGGCGTGCCGCCGCTTTCGAACATGGCGGCCGACAGCATCGCGCCCTTCAGCGTGCGGCCGACGCGTTCGAAATCTTCGGGTTTGTTCAGGCCGGCGATGAAGATGCCGTCGCAGCCGAGTGCGAGAAAGCGGTCTGCCCGCGACAGGGCCTCGTCCAGGCCGAGCGCTCCGTAGGCGTCGGTCCGGCCGATGACAAAAGTTTCCGGATTCGAGCGCACCGCCAGCGCGGTCGTCAGCTTTGCCTCGACCACCTCGCGACCGACGACGGCACCACCATGGTCGGCGCGCTGCTGCTTGCGGTCCCGGTCCTGGTCCTCGATCAGGAAGCCGCCGACGCCGATCTCCTCATAGGCCTTGACCAGTCTCGCGACCGATTTGACGTCGCCATAGCCGTCATCGGCATCCGCCAAGAACGGCAGGTCGCTGGCCGCGGCGAGATCGCGAAGCCCCTCGACCATGTCGCGCAGGCCGATCAGCCCGATATCGGGAAGGGCGTGTCGCGCTGCCAGCAGCGCCGAACCACCGACGGTGAAGGCACGAAAGCCCGCCTGCTGAATCAACCGCGCCGACAATGCGTCATGCGCCAGGGGAAGGACCAGCGGCGTTTCCGCCTCGAGCGCCCGTCGAAAGGCTATCCGCGTCATGACCTGGCTCCGATCGAGTGGATCCACGGCCGTGCGATGCGGTCTGCGGCCGTGAAGCGGGCGATGTCGCCATCAAGACGCAAGGTCGTCTCGATCTCGTCGTCGCCGCGCAGCAGCGCCTCGCGTCTGAAGGGCGGGATACAGAAGTCCATGACGTGTCCGGCTGGCCCGCTGATCGTAGCGGCGGGCAGATCGACGGCAAAACTTGCCCCGTCGGGTACACAAGCCAGTTCGAGCGCCACCGCAAGATCGTCCTGCGAGACGATGGCCGGCAGCAATCCGTTTCGGAACGCGTTCTCGTAGAAGATGTCGGCGAAGCTGGGCGCCGCGACGCAACGGATGCCGAAGCGCACCAGCGCCCAGACCGCGGCCTCGCGCGAACTGCCGCAGCCGAAATTCGGCCCTGCGAAGATCAGGGCAGACGTTCTGAATGGCGGGCGGTTCAGCACGAAGTCAGGGTTCTCGGCCCCCGCCTCGTCATAGCGCCAGCGCGCGAAGAGGCCTTCGGCGAGATCGGCGCTCGTCGAGCGCAGATACGAAGCGGGAATAATCGCGTCCGTATTGACGTTCTCGACGACGAGGGGGGCGGCAACGCCCGAGAAGTTCAGGAAGGGCGTGCCCATCAGCCCATCCTCCGGACATCGGTGATGGCGCCGGCGACGGCGGCGGCGGCGGCCATGGCAGGGCTTGCGAGATGCGTGCGGGCTCTCGCGCCCTGACGGTTCTCGAAATTCCGGTTGGACGTCGCGATCGATCGCGCGCCGGGCGGTACGATATCCTCGTTGATGCTGACGCACATCGAGCAGCCGGCGCTGCGCCACTCGAACCCGGCCTCAGAGAAGATCCTGTCTAGACCCTTCGCCTCGGCCTCGCGCTTCACCGAGGTCGAGCCGGGCACGACCAGCGCACGGACATGCTGCGCGACGCGTCTTCCGCGTACGACCGCGGCGGCGGCCTCAAGGTCCGACAGCCTGCCGTTGGTACAGGAGCCGATGAAGGCGACGTCGATCGGCAATCCCTCTATGGGGCGACCAGGTTCTATCGCCATATAGGCCAGCGCGTCTTCGACGCGGCGACGCCGATCGGGATCAGCGATGCCGAGCGGGTCTGGAACGCATTCGTCGATGCCGACCACGTCCTCCTGCGTCGTGCCCCAGGTGACCTGCGGGGGTGCGCTCGCGGCATCGACGCTGAGTTCGCGATCGAACACGGCGCCGTCGTCGCTGTAGAGCGTCCGCCAGATCGCCAGCGCGGCGTCCCACTCCGTGCCCTTCGGCGCGAAGGCCCTGCCGGCGACATAGGCGAACGCCTTGTCGTCCGGAGCGATGAGGCCAAGCCGTCCGCCGAATTCAATCGACATATTGCAAACGGTCAGCCGCGCCTCCACCGGGAGCGCGCGGATCGCCGGGCCGGCATACTCGATGGCATGCCCCGCGCCGACGGCGATCCCGAAGCGGCCGAGCGCATGAAGCACGAGATCCTTGGCGGTCACGCCCGTGCCCGGCTTGCCCTCAAAGGTCATGCGCAGCGTTTTCGGGCGCGGCAGCGCAAGCGTCTGGGTGGCGAGGACGTGCTCGACCTCGCTCGTGCCAACGCCAATGCCGAGCGCTCCGAGCCCTCCGGCAGTCGAAGTATGGCTGTCGCCACAGGCGACGACGGTGCCGGGCAGGACGAGGCCGAGTTCCGGGCCGATGACATGCACGATGCCCTGGCGCGGATCTTCCACTCCGAAATGCGCGATCCGGTTGGTCGTCGCATTGATCCGCATCAGGCGCATCAATTCGGCGCCGCCGGGGTTCGTGCCCTCGTCACGGCCTGGCCTGGTTGAAACAATGTGATCCTGCGTGGCGACCGTGAGCTCCGGATGCCGGACATTACGCCCTGCGGCGGCCAAGCCTTCGAAGGCGGCCGCGCTCGTCGTCTCCTGAAGGATATGCCTATCGACGAAGATCAGATCGCGCGTCTCATCGAGAGCGCGGATGCGATGCGCCTGCCAAATCTTCGCAAAAAGCGTGCGTGGTGAGGCCATTTTCACCCGAGCCGTTTCCCGCCGCTCTCGCCAGGCCCCGCGCTTCATGCGCTTGTGTGGTTCGGGGCCCGTGTCCAGGCGGCATCGAAGCTTCGCCTTGCCAAGCGGCGGGCACAAACGATTAAATTGCGTATAGCTTGAGGAAAACTCAATCATGGGTCACGCCAGGCGCCTGCCGCCACTCAACGCCATCCGGGCTTTCGACGCAGCGGCTCGCTGTCTGAGCTTCACGGCCGCGAGCGAGGAGCTCAACGTCACGCCCGGGGCGATCAGCCGGCATATCGTCACGCTCGAGGAGGTTCTCGGCGTCAAGCTGTTCGACCGGCTGCATCGCAAGGTCGAGCTAACGAGTTCCGGCGAGTTCTTCCTGCGCGAAATCGGGCCCGCTTTGGAGCGCATCGCCTATGCGGCGCAGACGGTCTCGGCCGGCGCCAATGACAAGGTGCTGCGTATCAAGCTGCCGCCGACCTGCGCGATCAGGTGGTTCGTTCCACGGCTCGGCAGCTTCCATGCCCGAAATGCGACCTATTCCGTTCAGGTCACCACCTCACACGAACCGGTTGACTTCGAGCGTGATCAGATCGACGCGGCGATTTATTGGGGCGAGTCGATCCGGCACGGTCTTGAAGGCCAGCGCCTGTTCGGAGAACGGCTTGTCCCGGTTTGCAGCCCCAAACTATTAGCCGAGGCAAGTGACGGCCGAGTATTCATTCCAGCGGCGCGTCTTGTGGAGCAGCCCTTGCTGCATTCGTTCCGCCGGCCTGACGACTGGGGCCGTTGGTTCGCTGCAGCGGGCCTATCCGGCGTCAAGCTCGAGCGCCTGCTGATCTTCGAGAACTCTGGCCTGACTTATCAGGGAGCGATCGACGGCCTGGGCTTCGCCATCGCGCAGTTGGCCTTTATTGCCGAGGATCTCCGGTCCGGTCGCCTTGTCGTTGCCAATGATCTCGTGATCGAAACCGACAGTGCGTATTTTCTGACCTACCCGCGCGAGCGGGCGCAGTTTCCGCGCATTCGGGTGTTGCACTCTTGGTTGGCTGACGAAGCGCGGAAGGGTTGGGAGTAGATGGATCGCCGACGGGGAGCTACGTGCAGGCCAGTACGTCCTCATGCAAGCATTTTTTGGCCAGTGACGGCTCATCAAGTATAGCCGGTTCGCCTTGAACTCTCCAGTGAACTTGCGATCACCGAAGAGGAGAAGTAATCGGGCTTCGTACGCACCTACTGAAGGTCCGCTTCTGGGAGGAGCTTCAATGTCCGGTCGTGGCGCATGTAGAACGGCCCTCGCTTACCCTCTCGAAGCGGCCCGCTCGATTGCTCCCTTCATAATCTTTGCGAAGGCAACGAGGTTAGGTGGGGTCAACATGTCTTTATGTGCGGAGATGACTATCGCATAGCCAGCCGTTCCGTCGCGTCCCGGTGCTGCGACCGCGACACCGCCGATATCAGGAAACATCTGGCCGATTTCGTAGGAGAACCCGTCCGCCATCGTCCTTTCGACAGAAGCGGCGATCTCCTTTCGGCTCCAGTTCGAATAAAGGGCATAGCGGTCGGCGTTGTTGTCCAGGATCGCCTCGCGTGTTCGTTCGTCGAGTGTGGCAAGCATGCTGACACTGCCCGAGCCGACGCCGAGCGGCAGGCGCCCTCCTGCGCCCCCTGTCAAAGTCTGCATCGGCGAGGAGCCAGTGAGCATTTCGATGCAAACAGCATCGAGACCGGCGCGCGCCATCAGATAAGTACACTGGCCCGAGCGCGAGGCGATCTCGATGGCGGCAGCCCGGATGTCAGCGAGGTCGGTGTCGAGACGCTTCTGATGCTGTGCCAAGGCGAAGATCGAGGGCCCCAATCGATAGCCGCGGCCTTGCGATGGCATTTCCACGAAACCGGACCGCGCTAGTGCGACCAGAGCGCGATGGACGGCGGAGCGGTTCTCGCCCGATCGCTCGGTCAGTTCCCGCAATTGGAGGCCATCGCTTCCGGCCGGTCCGAGCAGCAGCAGAAGCTGGGCGGCTCGCTCGACATTGGATGAACTCTCGGCTCCCAGCCCGGCCGCTCGTGGTGTCTTCATTCCGAAAATTTCCTTCCTGAGCCATCAATGTCCGATAATCGGTATTTGTAAAGATATTTATGCCCGATATTCGGTTTTCATATTGGCGACCCGTTATCTCCGTGTCATGTTCGCTTCAACAGGAGCGCGACGGAGAACCGTCGTCGAAGCGGCAGGCCGGCGTCGCTGGATGGCAGCGGAGGAGGGGCGGTCGCTGCGCCTACGGGGGGTGCGCCCAGTCAGCGGCTGACGGATTTAGGGCCCATGCACGGCAACGGCGCGGGGCGTTCGGGACAACCAAAATAAGGGGATGAGCAATGGCCGACGACATCACGGGAATGACGAGCCTTTCCCGACGACATCTGCTGCAGCTCGGCGCCGGAGCGCTGGGAGCGGCTTCGGGGCTGGCCCCGTTGGCGGCAAGCGCGCAGGCGCCGGCGCTGAAGACCGTCAAGCCGGGCGTCCTGACGGCAGCCTGCACCGGCGACATGCCGCTGACTTCGATCCGTGACGGCAAGCCCTTCGGCACCGATCTGGACATGCTCGGCCGCATCGCCGAGAAGCTCGGGCTCAAGCTTGAGGTTCAGATCATCGCCTTCCCGGCGGTCGTGGAGGCAGTCCAGTCCGGCCGGGCCGACTGGTTCGGTGGCAACTTCGCCTGGACCCCGGCGCGTAGCCAGATCATGCTGCTGACGGACGCCGTCTTCTACACCTCGAAATTCGCGATCATGCGGCAGTCCGAGCCCTTCAAGGACTCGATCGGCATCTCCGATTTCAAGGGCCGCACCATCGGTTCGGGCGTCGGTTACGCCTTCGTTCCGGAGATGAAGAAGGTGCCCGGCACGAAGGAGGTCAAGCTCTACGACGGCATCGATTCCTGCATGCGCGACATCCTGGCCGGGCGGCTGGACTTCGCGGTGCTCGATGCGCCGGTGATCGACTACATGATCCAGCAGAATGCCCTGGCGCTGAAGCAGGTGCCGATCGTCTATGACGATACCCTGCCGCTTCTGACGCGCAAGAACAACGCGATCTGGGCCACCTATGGCCAGAACCCCGACCTGTACGACGCAATCAATGCCGGTATCGCCTGGCTCTGGAAGACCGGGCAGATCAAGGAGATCCTGGGCAAGTACGGCATTACCAGCCCGGCCTATCTCGAGGCGACGACGCCGAGTCCGCGTCTGGGTGTCGACCGTGATGCTTCGGGAGCCACGATCGGTCCGTTCGCGCACAAGGCGCGTGACTTCAGCGCCATCTTCAGCTGATCATGGATCTGGCGATGTCGGCGCAGGCGAAGACCGAGCGGGTCCGGATCGAGGCCCTGGAGAAGAGCTTCGGTTCGTTGCGGGTCCTCAATGGCATCGATCTGACGGTGCAGGCAGGGCAGAAGCTCTGCCTGGTCGGCCCCAGCGGCTCCGGCAAGACGACGCTGCTGCGCTGCATCAACCATATCGAGGAACCGACCGGCGGCCGGATCCTGATCGACGGCGCGCCGATCGGACTGGTCGACGGCCCGAACGGGCCGGTCCCAATGCCGGCACGTCGGTTGGCGCAGATGCGCTCGCAGATCGGCATGGTCTTCCAGCGCTTCAACCTGTTCCCGCATCTGACGGCGCTCGAGAACGTCATGATCGGCCCGGTAAAGGTGCTGCGACGCCCATCGGATGAGGTCCGAGACGATGCCCTGAGACTGCTCGAACGGGTCGGCATGCAGGACAAGCGCGACCAGTATCCGGAACGTCTGTCGGGAGGCCAGCAGCAGCGCGTCGCGATCGCCCGTGCGCTCGCGATGAAGCCGAAGCTCATGCTCTTCGACGAGGCGACATCCGCGCTCGACCCCGAGCTGGTCGGCGAGGTCCTCAATGTCATGCGCCGGCTCGCCGAGGACGGCATGACCATGGTGATCGTGACCCACGAAATGCGGTTCGCGGAGAGCGTCGCCGACGAGGTCGTCTTCATGGCGGACGGCTCTATCGTCGAGCAGGGTCCGGCGCGGCAGATCTTCCGCGAGCCGCGAAACGCCCGCACGCGCGACTTCCTGCGCGCCGTGCTTGAGCACTGAGCGATGACCGGAGCGGGCTTCCTCTCGGCCGTGGCGGACTGGCCGCGCTTCCTGGGTGTCCTGTCGGAAGGCGCGATCGCGACCGTCGGTCTGACGATCGCTTCCAGCCTTGCGGCCTTCATCTTCGGTGGGCTCATCGCCCTGATGCGGGAGGCTCGCTTTCCGCCGCTCCGCTGGTTCGCTCTGGCCTTCCTGGAGGTGTTCCGCAACGTCCCGGTGCTGACGCAGCTCTTTATCCTGTATTTCGGGCTGTCGCGGCTCGGTATCCAGCTCCCGGCGACGGTCGCCGTGACACTAGGCTTCGGACTGAACGGGGCGGCCGTCTGTTCCGAAATCTTCCGTGGTAGCATCGCGGCCGTCGATCGGGGCCAGCGCGAGGCGGCGCAGGCCATCGGCATGAGCAACGGCCTGATCATGCTCTCGATCATCGCGCCGCAGGCGATTCGCATCGCCCTGCCGGCGCTGGGCAATTTCTGCATCGGCCTGTTGAAGCACACCTCGCTCGCCTCAGCCGCGGCGGCGCCCGAGCTCGCGTATCGGGCGAAGCTGCTGGTCAGCGAGACCTTCCGCAGCACTGAGATCTACTTCCTCGCGGCGCTGATCTATTTCCTGCTGAGCCTGGCGCTGGCGCGACTGGTTCAGCGCACCGAGAAGCATTTCGATCCGCTGGCGAGGGCGGCATGATCGCGCTCTGGCTCGCCATCTATCCAGAGCTGCTGTCTGCGGCCTGGGCGACCATCCAGCTCGCCGCCTTCGCGCTGGCGATCGGCCTGGTCTTGGGGCTCGTCATCGCGCTGGCGCGGCGCAGCCACAGCGCCATGCTGCGCCGTGCCGCGGGCATCTATGTCCAGATCTTCCGGGGCACTCCGGCACTGATCCAGCTCTTCCTGATCTATTTCGGGCTGGCCGAGTTCGGTGTGAAGTTGAGTTCGTTCCAGGCCGCGGTGCTGGGGCTTGGCCTGAACACGGCCGCTTACATGGCCGAGATCTACCGGTCCGGCATCGAGGCGATCGCGCGGGGCCAGACGGAGGCGGCGTTGGCGATCGGGATGCGTCCGATGCAGGCGATGCGCTGGATCGTCCTGCCGCAGGCCGTGCGCGTGGTGCTGCCGCCGATCGGCAACGTCATGATCAACCTGTTGAAGGATACCTCCGTTGCGTCGCTCATCGCCGCTCCGGACCTGATGCTGCGCGCCCAGGATCTCAGCGCCGAGTATTTCAGGCCGCTGGAGATCTACGTCATGGTCGGCATCGTCTACTTCCTGATGTGCTTTCCGCTCTCGCTTCTGCTGCGCCATGCCGAGCGCCGCGGCGCCCGAAGTCGTTGAAGCCGATCGCTGCTCCACTTCGCAGACCGCTCATCCCGAGGACACGCCCTATCATGCCGAACGAGACCGCACGCGCTGGCGACCCCGAGATCATCACGGCGGACGTCGTCGTCATCGGCTCCGGCTCGGCCGGGATCGCAGCCGCCCTGACCGCCGCCAAGGGGGGGGCGAGCGTGATCGTACTGGAGAAGTCGCATCTGCTCGGGGGGACCAGCGCGATGTCGGGCGCCGGCACCTGGGTGCCGGGTAACCATCTGATGCTGGCGGAGGGCATCAGCGACAGCCCCGAGGAAACACTGACCTATCTGCGTGCCTGTGCTCCGGAGGGCTGGCAGGCGACCGAGGACAAGCTCTGGCAGGCCTTCTCCGAGAATTCCGGCAAGATGCTGACCTTCATCGAGGCGAACACGCCGCTGCAATTCGCGATCACGCACGAAGCCGACCCCTTCGCCGAATATCCGGGGGGCAAGCGCGGCGGCCGGACCATCTCGCCGAAACTGCTAAGCCGCAACCTCCTGGGCCGTTACAAGCGCAAGCTGCGCGGTTCGACACTGCCGCACATCTTCACCTATCAGGAGCTCGCGCACGACATCCAGCGCCGCTTCTTCAAGACGGTGTTCAGGATGGCGCCGGTGCTGTTCTGGCGCTGGCTGACCAACCAGCGCGGCCAAGGCTCGGCGTTGATGACCGGGTTGATCCGGGGCGCCCTCGATGCCGGCTGCCGACTTGAGCTTAAGGCGAGCGCGCGCCGCCTCCTGAAGGATACCGAGGGCTTGCGGATCACCGGCGTCGAGGTCGAGCAGGGTGGCAAGGTCCGGCATTATATGGCCAGCCGTGCCGTGCTGCTGGCGACGGGCGGCTTCGAATGGGACGAGGAGATGCGCAAGCAGCATTTTCCCGGCCCTGTCGACTATATCGGCAGCCCACGCACGAACACCGGCGACGGGCAGCGCATGGCCGCTGCCGTCGGCGCGCAGCTTGCCCATATGAACCAGGCCAACATGACGTCGCTGGTTCCGACCCTTTACGAGGGGCGCCTGCACGGCATTCCGCTGCAGTTCCACACCGTGCCGAACGCGATCCTGGTCAACCGCGAGGGCAAGCGCTTCGTCAGCGAATTCCGCTTCAATCTCGGCGAGATCATCGACGCGCGCGACGCTGACGGCCAGCCGGTCAACCTCCCGGTCTGGCTGATCAGCGATGGCCGCTTCTTCGGCAAATCCGGGCTGCTTCGCTGGTTCGCAATGCTCGATCGCAAATGGGTCACGCGGGCATCCAGCATCCGCGAGCTCGCGCACAAGCTGAAGCTACCACAGGCCGCCTTCGAGGATACGGTCAACCGCTACAACGGCTTCGCCGCCTCTGGCCGCGACGACGATTTCAAGCGCGGCCAGACACCGCTGGAGGCCGAGCGCGCCGCGGTCAGCGGCCTGATGGAGCCGATCGTCAAGGCCCCGTTCATCGCGATCCCGTTCAATCGCTCCTTCCTCGGCACCAAGGGTGGAGCCCGAACGAACGAGGCGGGCCAGGTGCTCCGGGCGGACGGCAGCATCATCGCGGGCCTCTATTGCGCGGGCATCGCGATGGCGAGCCCGTTCGGCACCCGCGCAGTAGGATCGGGCACGACGATCGGCCCCAACATGACCTGGGGCTATATCTGCGCGAACCATATCCTGCGCCAGAACGCGTGACGCGGCGATGAAGACGACGCCGCTCTGGTGGGACGATGTGGCGCTGCAGCCCGCGCCGGCTGCCGTTCCGGATCGCTGCGATGTAGCGATAATCGGCAGCGGCTATTGCGGACTGACGGCGGCGCGGGCGCTCGCCGCCGCGGGGTTGAGCGTCGTGGTGCTCGAAAGCGGCGATCCGGGGTTCGGCGCGAGCTCGCGTAACAGCGGCCATGTTGGCGGTGCTCCGAAGCTGCCTGCCGACATCGACAGGCGTTTCGGCCTTGAAGGCGCCGCGAGGCTGCGCGCCGAGTGGCGCGAGGCGAATGCGTTCTTTCACGCACTGATCGCGAATCTCGACGTCGACTACAGCCGCTCCGGCAGGTTCGTCGCGGCGCATACTCCTGCGGCCTACGAGGCCCTGCTGCGCAAGGCTGAGGGTTACCGGCACGACCACGGCATGAGCGTCTGCGACGTCACCCGCGCCGGCCAGCGCGCATGGCTCGGCACCGACGCCTATCACGGCGGCATTGTGCTTGAGGATGCCGGTTCGCTCCACCCGGCCAAGCTGCATGCCGGGGTGCGGCGGCTCGCCGAGGTGGCGGGTGCCATGCTTTGCGGTCGGGCGCATGTCTCGCGCATCGAGCGCGAAGCGGGCGGGTTCAGGCTGACCACGCCCCGGGGATCGCTGCGAGCGGCGCGGCTCATCGCCGCCGTCAACGGCTATGCCGGCCCGGAGCTGCCCGAGATCAGGCGCCGGGTGATCCCGGTGACGCCCTTCATGATCGCGACCGAGGAACTGCCGCCGCGAGTCATTGCCGGCATCCTGCCGAGCAACGTCAATGGCGGTGACACCAAGCGGCTACTCTATGCGTTCCGGCGCGATCCGGCGGGGCGACGCATCGTCTTCACCGGGCGGCCGGGCGGTAACCGCATGGACGAGCGCGATGCCGCTCCGGAGCTGCACCGCATGCTCTGCGACCTCTGGCCGGCCTTGGCGCCCTATCGCGTCACGCATTCCTGGAAGGGGTTCATCGGCTTCACCTTTGATTTAATGCCGGGAATTGGCGAACGAGACGGCATCCATTTTGCTGCCGGCTGCCAGGGCGCGGGGGTCGTCATCATGACCTATCTCGGGCACCGGATCGCTCAGAAGATGCTCGGTGATCTTCCGCAGCAGAGCGCATTCGAGCTTGCCTCTTTTCCAACGCGCCCGTTCTATGCGGGCGCTCCATGGTTCCTGCCCACCGTCGAAAGCATCTACCGATTCCTGGACCGGCGCGACTGGCCAATGCCGGGACACGCCTGACGCCTGCTTGAAGCTCCTATACATCGGCGCGTCGCCATTTTAACGGCACTCAGCATCGACGACCGGTTTGGGGCAGTGCGCCAGCGTCTGCTTGTGGCGCAGTGATACCGTCGCAACTGCGCATTGCTACCGGCGATAGCGGATATCCCTTGCGCGCTCTCGTGATGGAGCACGGCGCCCTCTGTGCCTTCCCGCGCCGAGGATCATTAGCTGTGCGTAGCTTCAGCGGAAGCGATGGCCTGTTCGAGCAGGGCTAGCGCCCGTGCCCCTGCGGTTGCGTCGGGGAAGTCCAGTTTTTCGCCGCGGGCGGCGCGGACAAAATCGCCGAGGATCGCGTGATAACCCTTGTGGTCCTCATTGGCGGCGACGGTGAAATTGGGCTCCCAGACCAGCGTATCCTCGGCCTCGGTCAGGCTGGCATCCGCGCGCGACACCTTGAACGGGGGGCTGCGGAAATAGCGGACCTCATGCAGGTTGCGGACCTCGACGCGACGGTGGTCGCCCATCACCTGCCACCATTCCATCGGCGTGCCGCGAGACTGGTGGGTGCCCATGACGAGCGTGCCAATGCCGCCGTTGCGAAAGCGGAAATCGACATGGAGGAGCAGCTTGCCGGGTTCCAACTCGTGCCGGCGCGCGCCGACAGTCGCGACCTCGCCCATGAGATGAGGGATCAGATCGAAATAGTGCACGCAATGGTGCAGGTAGAAGCCGGTGTAGTCGACATCCCCGGCGAAGTAGGTCGGCGCCGTCATGTACTGGCCAAGGAAGCTCGCCGTTTCCCCGAATTCCGGCGCATGGATGACATTGGCCGCAGTTCGGTTGGCGGTGGAGTAGCGCTTCATGAAGCCGACCACGACCGGAACGCCCCGGGCCTTCGCGGCATCCGCCAGCTCCTGCGCCTGCCGGGAGGTAGCGGCCGGCGGCTTCTCGATGAAGAGCGGCAGGCCGCGGGCGATGGCCGCGAGGCCGACCTCGTGATGCTGGTTCGGACCCATCGCGAGGCCGACGGCGTCGATATCCGTGCGGGCGAGCAGCGCGCGCCAGTCGCTCATCCGGTTCTCGGGCGCGACGCCATAGCGCCGCCCGGTCGTGGCGAGGCTCTCCGGCGAGAGGTCGCAGATCGCCTGCAGGACGACGTCGTGCCGCGTGACCTGCGGCAGCAGCATCTCGTTGGCATGGGTGCCGCAGCCGATCCAGCCGAGGCGCAAGGGGGATGTCATCACGCGATTCCCTTCGTCGTCGCGAGCCGGTCGGCGAAGGCGAGCGTCGCCTTGAGATAGTCGATGCTGGCCTTGAGCTCCGCATCCTCATTCCGCGCGGGTGCGCGCCATTGCGCCAGCGTCACGCCCGCCGCCTCGTCGTCGCGGCGGAACGGCTCCAGCACGATCGGGCCCTGATAGCCGGACGCGGCCAAGGCGCGCGCGATCGCCGGCCAGTCGATATGGCCGGAGCCGACGAAGCCGCGATTGTTCTCGTTGGCCTGGAAATGCACGAGTTTCGATCCAGCCAGCCGGATCGATGTGGCCAGGTCGAATTCCTCCATGTTCATGTGGAAGGTATCGAGCATCACGCCGACGGCGGGCGAGGCGACGGCCTCGACATAGTCGAGCGCATGCCGGCAGGTGTTGCACATGTCGGTCTCGAACCGGTTCAGCGGCTCGACGCCGAGCACGACCCCCTTGTCGGTGGCGCGCTTCGCCGCCTGTGTCAGGCCGCGGACGACGGCATCGACTCGGCGACGCCGCTCGGCCGGTTCGACCGGGTGCGGTGCCCGGCCGGCGAAGACGAGAGGCGCGCCGTAGAGCGGCCCGCCGACGATCCCGGCGCCCAGCGCAGCGGCGATGTCGACGCATTGCTCGAGATAGGCGATGCCGGCCTGATGCGCCGCCGGATCGAGGCTGGCGAGGTCGCGGGTCAGGTTCACCCGCGCGGCCAGCACGATCGCGAGGCCGGCATCGGCTGCGGCGGCCTTCGTCTCGGCGAGATCGAGCTCGCCCGGCTCCGGCACGAGCAGTTCGACGACATCGGCCCCGGCCTGCTTCATGCGCTGGAAGGTCGGGAAATGCTCGCGCCCGAACGGGCGCGCATAGAACATCGAGATCACCCCGATCGCATTGGTCATGATTTGACTGCTCCTGCCGTCAGGCCGCCGACGAGGCGCTTCTGCACAAAAAGGAAAAGGATGGTGACGGGCAGGGCGATGATCGTGCCGCCCGCTGTAAGGATGCCCCACTGCACCGTGAATTCGCCGATGAACAATTGCAGGGCGACCGTCACCGGCCTGACCGTCTCACCCGAGAGCATCATCGCGAACAGGTATTCGTTCCACGAGGTGATGAAGACGTAGATCGCGGTGGTGACGATGCCCGGCATCACCAGCGGCAGCACCACCAGCCGGATCGTCTGCAGGCGCGACGCCCCGTCGATCGTCGCGGCTTCGTCGAGGTCTTTCGGGATCGCGTTGAAATAACTGACCAGCATCCAGATCGAGAACGGGATCGAGAAGGTCGAGTGGCCGATGATGACGCCCAGGAAGGTGTCGATCAGCCCGAGCATCCGCATCAGCACGAAGAGCGGGATGATCAGCAGCACGATCGGGAACATGTTGATGACGAGGAAGCTGGTCATCAGCGTGCGCCGCCCGGCGAAGCGGAAGCGCGAAAAGGAATAGGCCGCCGGCACGCTGGTCGCGAGCCCAAGCAGCACGGCGCCGCAGGCGATGATCAGACTGTTGAGCAGGTTGACCGGGAAGCTCGTGCGCTGGATCAGCGTCCGGTAGTGCTCGAAGGTCGTGCTGCTCGGCAGATAGCGCACCGGGAACTGGGAGAGGTCCGCATTCGGCTTGATCGAGGTCAGCAGCATCCAGACGAAGGGCGCCAGCGCGAAGGCGAGCACCAGCAGGACGGGGATTTCGACCTGGATCAGGTTGCGGGCGAAGGAGCGGCGCCGGATCATCGCTCCATCTCCCCGGCCTGCCGGCGGACATAGAGCCAGACGATGCCGAGCAGGATCGCGGTCAGCATCAGCGAGAGCGAGGCGGCATAGCCGAATTCCATGCCGGTATAGGCCCGCAGGAAGGCATAGAGCGGCAGCGTATGCGTGGCATAGCCCGGCCCGCCGCCGGTCATGACCAGGATGACGTCGAGCGAATTGGCCACCCAGATAATGCGCAGCAGCACGGCCGTGGCGACGATGCCGGCGATTGAGGGCAGGGTGACATGGAGGAACTGCCGCCAGGAATTCGCGCCATCGATCTCGGCCGCTTCGTAGAGTTCGTGCGGCACCGTCTGCAAACCCGCCAGGATGGTGACGGTGAAGAACGGAAAACCCTGCCAGACCAGCGCCAGCATGATGCAGGCGAGCGCCGTGGAAGGCTGGGCGAGCCACGGATGCGGCGCTGAGATCAGGCCGATGCGCAGCAGGATGTCGTTGAAGACGCCGAGATTGAAATCGTAGATCCAGGTCCACATCAGGCCGATGATCACGCTCGGCAGCGCCCAGGGAATGATCACCAGCGCCCGCGCCATGCCGCGCCACCAGAAGCTCTGGTTGAGCAGCAGTGCCGCGCCGAGGCCGAGCAGGAGCTGAAGAAAGACGATCCCGCTGACCCAGATCGCCGAGTTCAGCAAGGCGATCCAGAAGACCTCGTCGGAGAGCGCGGTCGCGAAATTGCGCAGGCCGACAAAGCGGAAATTGTCGGGGTCGTAGAGCACGTATTCGTGCAGGCTGTACCAGGCCGTCTGCAGGACCGGAAACAGGATGACCAGCGCCGTCACCAGCAGGGCCGGCAGCAGGAAGCCATATGGGGTCGCCGCGCGAAGCATCGCGCCGCTCGCCGTTGCCTTGTTCATGGCGTCGTCCCTGGGATCGAGGGCGAGCGCCGGGCTCACCCGGCGCCATGCGATGCGATCCGGCCTCAGCCGTAGAAGGTCAGCTCGACCGCCTTCATCAGATCATCCGGGTTCATCCCGCCGGTCAGTGCCCTCTGCAGGTTGGTGGGCAGGACGCGGCCGACGAAATCCGGCGTCTTCACATGGTCGGGGAGGGGTTTGGCGATAGGCAGGGAAGCATCGCTCGCCTCGACGAAGCGCTTGGGATGCACGGTCCAGTTCTTCGCGTCCGAGATGGTGATCGGCAACTGGCCGCTGAGCTTCGCCTGCTCGGCATTGTTTTCGGCGCTCGACAGGAAGCTGATCCACCGGAAGGCGGCCTCCTTGTTCTTGCTGCCGGCGAAGATCGCGTTGGATTCGTCGCCGAAATAGGTCCAGCCGCCGCCATCGGGGCCGCGCGGCACAGGCACGGCCGAAACCTTGTCGCCAAGCGCGCCGACGACCTCGGCGACCGAGCCGATATGGTGGATCGCCATGCCGGTCCGGCCGGCCTTGAAGGCGTCGACGATCTGGCGGAAGGCGTCGGTTGGCGCCGAGGGTGGCACGACCTTGTGCTTCACGGCGAGGTCGACGAACCAGCGGTTCGCCGCGAACGCCTTCTCCGTGATCATCCCGCCCTTGTCGAAGCTGGCGCCGCCGCCAAGGACGAACGGCCCCCAATTGTCGTGGCAGCCGGCGCCGCCGCGCATGCCGTAGCCGTAGATGCCGTCCTTCGTCAGCGCTTTGGCCGCCGTGAGGAAATCCTCGAAGCTCTTCGGCGGTTGGAGTCCGGCTTGCTGCAGCAGGTCCTGCCGGTAGTAGAGATAGATCACCACGTAATGCAGCGGCATGTAGTACTGCTTGCCGTCGGGCGAGCGGTTGATCTTCCAGACATCGTCGGAAATGTCACTGCGGCCTTTCCAGTTCGTCAGGAACCCATCGAGCGGCTCGAGCGCCTTCATCTGTCCGAAGCGCGAGAGATAGGACAGGCGCACCATCGCGCAATCGGGCTGGTTGCCCGCGACCAGCGACGAGAAGATGCGGTTGATGTAGTCGGTACCGCCGCCCCACGGGATCGGCTCGGCTTGGATCTTGATGTCCGGGTTCTCCGCCTCGAATTTCGCGACGAGGCTGGCCGGCGTGTTCTGGGGATTGTCGTAGTGATACCACCAGCGCACCGTCGCCTTGCCCTGGGCAATCGCCGGCATGGCGGCTTCGAAGGAGAGCGCGGCCGCTCCCGCAAGTTTCATGAAAGTCCTGCGTTCCATGACGTTCTCTCCCCTGGTGTTTTTTATAGTCTTTCGGTGATGTAGCTGGCCGCTGCGTCGATCATGGCCTGCGCCGGCGCGAGCTCCCGGCTCATGCGCAGGCACCCATGGATCACGCCCGGCACATGGTCGTAGCGGAAGGCGCAGCCTGCTGCTGCGAGACGATCGGCTAGGCGAAGCGTGTCGTCGGCGAGTGGATCGAGCCCACCCACCGTGAGATAGAGCGGCGGCAGACCGGCAAGATCGGCGTTCAGCGGTGCGGCCAGCACTGGCGGCGCATCGAAGGCCGGGCCGAGATAGTTGCGCCAGTACCAGCGCATGTTCGCCGTGGTCAGAATGTATCCCTCGCCGAACAGCGCATGGCTGCCAGTGGCGAAATCGGGTGCGTAGCAGCCGTAGAACAACGCCGCCGTGGCGGGGAGGGCAAGCCCAGCATCGCGGCGATGGATCATGGCTGCGAGCGCCAGCGTGGCACCCGCGGAGTCTCCGGCAAGTGCCCAGCGCCCCGCATCGACATCGGGACCGAGCTCGCCTTCCAGGGCGAAGGCGATGGCGGCGAGCGTGTCGTCCAGAGGGGCCGGGTAGGGGTGTTCGGGCGCTAGCCGGTAGTCGAACCCGAAGACGGCGCAGCCGGAGGCCGTCGTGAGATGGCGCATCGTGCCGTCATGGGTATCGACCGAGCCGAAGGTCCAGCCGCCGCCATGCACATAGACGATGAGGGGCAGAGCGGCGCCGGGCTTCGGATGATAGAGACGTCCCCGCAGGGAAGCGCCGTCGACCCGCAACGTGATTTCCCGCGCCGGGATATCGGGGGCGCCCTCGTTCCACGCGATGGAGCCGGCGTCCGCGGAGGCGCGGGCCACAGCGATCGGCAGGGTCTTGAAATCGACACCCGGCGTCGCCGCGAAAGCGGCGAGAATGCGTGCCATCTGCGGGTGGACGAAGGCGCTCATGCCGCGGCCTCGTCTCTGCCCTGAATCACGATCGTGTCGATATGGGAGCCGAGCGCAGCGGCAAGCCCGCTGCCATCCCCGGCCGCGAGGCGCTCATAGAGAACGTCATGGCGCCGCGCCGTCTCGATCAGCGGGCGGCGATGTTCCGGCGCCCAAAGCTTGTAGCGGTTCGAGTGCATGATGCAGCGCGCCAGAATCTGTCCGAGCGCATCGAGCCCGGAGAGCCGGAACAGGGCGAGGTGAAAATCCTTGTCGGCTTCGATGACGCGGTACTCATCGCCATCCGCGGCGGCTTCCATCATGGCCGACAGAAGGCCGCGCAGGTCGTCGAGAGCCTGGCCGTCAGCCTGGAGCGCGGCCTTCAGCGCGCCGCGCGTCTCGATGCGGCGGCGCAGGGCGAGCATCTCGTCGGCTTCCTCGGCGGTAAGCCGGGTCACGATCGTCCGCCGCCCCGAACGGACGACGAGACCATCTTCCTGCAGACGCAGCAGCGCTTCCCGGATCGGCCCCTGACTGCAGCCGATCTCATGGGCGAGACCGAGCTCGGTCAGCACCGTCTCGGGTGTCAGCTCGTTCAGGATGATCCGCCGCTTGACGATCCCGTAGACCAGATCGGAAGGGCGACTGAGCTTCGGGACCACGTCGCCTCCGTCGCTGGACAAGGTCTGTCGATGTGAATATCGATATCATTATCGATAATGATGTCAATGCGAGCTGCCGGAGGACGTCGATGCGCCATAGGATCCGGAAGATCGACGTCCATCTCGTCTCCGCCCCAGTCCTCGGCGGCTTCGCCGACGCGACGCGCAAGGTCGAGACGATTGGCTTCGTGATCGTGCGCGTCACGACGGATCAGGGGCTCGAGGGGATCGGCGTCACCTATCACGAGGTTGGCGGCGAGGCGACCTGCGAGCTGATCAACCGCAATATGAAGCCGAAGCTGATCGGCCGCGATCCGCTCGAGACCGAGGCGATCTGGCAGGAATTCTTCCACTACCTGCGCGGTGTCGGCCGCAAGGGTCTTATGTACTGCGCGCTCAGCGCCGTCGACATCGCGCTCTGGGACCTGAAGGGCAAGATCGTCGACTTGCCCGTCTACAAGCTGCTCGGCGGCGACCGGACCAGGGTGCCGGTCTATTCCAGCGGCGGCTGGACCTCCTATTCCGACGACCAGCTCGTCGATGAGATCAAGGGGATGGTCGCTCGTGGCTTCACGACGGTGAAGTTCAAGGTCGGCTTCGACGGCGGCCGCAATCCGCGCCGCGACGCCGAGCGCGTCCGCAAGGTCCGCGAGGCGGTCGGGCCCGACATCAACCTGATGGTCGATGCGAACAATTCCTTCGACGCGGCGACGGCGGTGCAACTCGCCAACCGCATCCGCGAATACGATATCTTCCTGTTCGAGGAGCCGGTCTTCGCCGATGATATTCCGGGCCTCGCCCGCTTCAAGCGCGGCACTGACATCCCGCTGGCGACGGGCGAGCACGAATACACCAAGTTCGGCGTGAGGGACCTGCTCATGCACGATGCCGCCGATATCGTGCAGGTCGATGGCGCCCGCGCCGGCGGCTATACCGAGATGCTGAAATGCGCCGCCCTGACCCAGGCCTGGAACGTAAAGTTCGCGCCCCACGCCATGGAGAACCTCCATCTGCACCTGGTCGCGGCGGTGCCTAACGCGCTCTTCCTCGAACGCCTGCTGATGTTCGAGGACATAACCGCTCAGGTCTTCGACGATGCACCGCTGCCGATCGACGGCTATATGCACGTGCCAGATTTGCCGGGTCTCGGCCTCCAGCTGAACATGGATTTCATCCGGGAGCGGGACGAAACCTCGCCGGCGAGCCATACTTGAAGCAGGACCGTTAATTTTACCGACTAAGCCGCTTGCCACGCCAGCAATCCATTCCGCAGCTTCTCGCTATGCAGTCCGGCTCTATTGGACGGTGAAGCCCTGCTTCTCGAAGGCGATGACCGAACCTGCACTGCGTAGGTAGATCAGAAACTGCTCCGCATCGCGGTTGGTCGAGTTTCTCAGAACGGCAATCGGATGAACAATTGCCGGATATGCGGCGTCGGGTAGTGTCGCCAGTACCTTGACCTTTGGATCGGCAGCTGCGTCCGCAGTAGTCACGATACCAAGGGGAACCTCGCCACGTGAGACCAAAAGCACAGCTTCGCGGACGGTGTGCGTTTGAACAATCTTGTCCTGAACCTTTGTCCAAGCGCCAAGCTTCTGCAGCGCAGCCTTGCCATGTTTGCCGGCCTGGACAGCCTCGACATTGGCGATGGCGATGCGACCTTGGCCAATTGCAGCACTTAAATCGAGGGTAGGTGCCAGCGTTACGGTGGCCGTTGAATCCGACGGTGCGATCAAGGCGATGCGATTGACGAGCAGATTTACGCGCGTCGCCCACTTGATCAGATTCCTGCTCTGGAGGCCGTCCATCGAGGCTAGATCGGCCGACAGAAATACATCGGCGCGCGCGTTTTGTTGAATCCGCCTGGCCAAGGAATTGCTCGGGCCGTAGGAGATCCTAGGTGCAGGTTTGCCTGTTTCCTTGGCCCAAGTAGCGGCTGCCTCGTCGAGCGTCCCACTCAGGCTCGCTGTGGCGAAGATCACCAGTGGCTTCGGGTTGGCCTGGGCTGCCGCGATCGCGGGTGTGATCCCGAATAGGACGGCAAACATTGTGGCCATCAACTGGCGGTGGGTGATCACGGTCTTATCCTCTCCCGCTTGCCGCGCGCTTGGGGCACTGGATGTTGCCGACGAGCTAAATGGTCGGATGAACGGCGTGGCTCAACACCCGGAACACTTGCGTGATGCTCACCTAGCGTTATCCCGTCAGGCGTCGGAGCCAAAGACATTGCGCTCTTAGTCGGTAACCTCAGCTCATTACGCGCGATGCGTAAGGCACGATGTTCGGTGTCGGAGATCTTCGCCTGGGTTGACCACGAAAATCGGATGCGATCAGGATCTGCCTTCATCGGAACGAGATGATGAAATCACTCAGCGCCGTCGTATCGCGCAGCTCTATGATCGTCTTGTTGGCCTGCGCGCCAGCCCATGGGTTCGAGGATGTCGATGGGACCTTCCGGAGGCTCTCGGAAAAGCAGCAGACAGGGGTTCGCGAGTTGCTCGACCTCATTCTGGCGGATGGACCTGCTTCGCGCGTGAAAGCCGTACGGTCGATCGCCGGCGAGCGCATCTGCGGCCTGATCGACGCAAAAAACGGGAACGATCAGTACTTGGGTTTTCGGCCTTTCGTTGTGGATCTTGCTCAGCAGACGCTTCACATCGAGGGCGAAGGTCAGAGCGAGCGATATCGCCGCAATCAAGCCCGAATGAATCGCGACTGCGGCAAGCGTCGGTTATAGAACCGGTTCGACATCGCCTGATCGGACTTCACCGGCATCTATGGTAGACGGCATCCGGTTGCCCTCTACGGCCGATCGACAGCGTCGCGTCGCGATTGAGCCTCAAGGTGATCGTATGCCGGCCCGGCAATCGCCCGGCTCCGCCCTCGTCGATCGAGGCGACGCCGCGCCAGCCCGGCCCTGACCGGATCCAGTTTGGCGCCGACCAGAGTGACGCCGCAAAGACCACGTCTGTCGCCGTAACTTCGATCCTGAAATCAGCAGAGGCTTCCGCCGAGCAATCCGACGGGTCCAGAGCCCAGCTGCCCCGCAGATTGATCGGCAGCGTCTCGGCACCCCGTGCGACGGCGGACGCAGCCAGCGCAAGAAGCAAGGGGACTGTTGCCAGAGCTCGACGTCTCAAGGTCGGCGGATGGCAATCTGCCCCCAGGCCAGTGCCTGACGCTCGCCAGTGCCATCGAAGCAATCGGGCTGCCGACAGGGCCTTCACGGCTCACTTTGCCAGTAAAGGGAGATTTCCGAAACGATCGGCTTTGCGGAACGCATGGCAGGGTCCGAGGAGCCAAATCGTCGGCCACCGGAAACGCGCTTGGCTACACGCGGTTTGGTTTCCGTGCCCAGGCTGTATCGCAGGTCCAGCCGGCACGCATGGCTGGATCCAAGCGCGCCGCCGTTCCAGTCGACGACGTATCCGCCATTGACCCAGCCGAAGCCGTTCAGCCTGAACGCGCGGCCGTTGATAGCCTCGACTTGAGCGAGGTCGGCACCGAGACCGAACCTGCGACGATCTGGAAACCGAGCACTGATGACCCAGGTCGATGAGCCGGTAAGCGCGATGGATCGCGGTTGCCGCCGATTGCTGGCATCGTGCCAAAGCACTTCGATGCGCCGCTTCGGGTCATCTGGAAAAACGATTGTTCCTGGCTCTGTCGTAGCTTCGCCGATGTCGATGTCGCCGGGGCCGACGTTCTCCGCGCCGAAATGCTGCTTGAGGCTCCCTTCCGAAGCGCCCTTCGCGAAAGGACCAGCGCAGTCGAGGATATCCCCGAGCGGCTGCGCAATCGCCGGCGTGACCCCGAAGGCCACGATGACGGAAATGACACGAGCACCAACCGGTCTTGGCATCAGCGGCATCCTGAGAAGATGAGCGCTTGATGATCTGCGTCGAGGCGGCTCAACGCAAGTTGCTCGGCGATGCTTCGTTCCAACACTGGAAATCAGGCTCTTGCCCCGGTACGGCCAACGCTGTTTCATCCGCGGAAGAAAGGATATTGCGGCAACGGATGAGCATCAATCGATCAGTATTTTCGACGATAAGTTGCCGAGCGGTGGTCATCACCCTGGCTGCGATCGCATTTTCCACCCCTGCTCTCGCAACGCTCGATGGCTGCGCAAGGGTGCTGCCGACGCCGGATGGATTCCTGGCGCTGCGTAGCGGTCCCGGGCTTCGCTTTGCCCAGTCTGGACGGCTGATTCCGGGCGACAGACTTTGGGTCACGGACATGACCTGCCAGCGCATCGGTCGATCGACCGTTTGCGACGAGACCGGACGCTGGATGCATGTTTCGAGCGTGCGGCGCCTCGACGAGGCAAAATCGTCAACAACCGAGGGCTGGGTCAGCCGGCGCTATCTGGAGATGCAGGAATGCGAGTAGGGCGCGCGACCCGCTATCGCGGCCATCGATCCACGTTCCGCTAGAAGCGCTCAGCCGTTCGATCGGCCAGCCGTTTGAGAGCGTCCGATTGCGGCAAATAGCGCTTCTCCGCGGCGGTCCAGCGATAAATGGCATGTGTGGTCTGAACAGCAGGTCCCTTCGGGGGAGACACGTCACAACTTTCCCGGACGGCCCTGCGACGATCGGTGATCGTCACGTCTAGATCGTGGTAGCGACCAGACTGGCTATCCGGCCTGCGTTTGATCGAGATCGATTGGCGTTGAGTGAAACCACAGCCCCGCTCGCCGAAGACCAGAAACGTATCGACCAAAGCCAATGCGCCATCCTGCATGAAGATCAGCGAATTGAGGGCGTAACTCTGATTGGAATTGGAGTGGCGGCTTGAGGTAACGACGGCGATGTCCTGCGGACCGATCTGCACGAGCGGATGATCGTCGAACGCAGTGGAGCGATCCATCCCGACATCCACGGCATCCAGCAGACGCGGCGGCCGCGAAATGTCGAACACGGCGAGAAGCGTGCGCTGTTCCGCATCGTTGGAGCGGCTGATATTGGCGAGAACAGCAAGTCTCGGCTTGCCGACTGCCTTGAAGGTCAAAGCCGAGATCTCTCGAATTTCGACATGATCGAGTGTTTCGATCGGGGGCGAGCGACGATCGATCGCTCGCAAAGGAGCCGAAAGACGGCCGGTTGCGACCTCACCGGCCAGCGACAGGTTTGGAATGACCTGTCGCAGGAGATCGGCATAGGTCACCTGCGGTTGAGCGGATAACGCAGTCCCCACGGAAACACGCAGGGGCTTCGCACCGGCAGAGGCGTGAGCGGACGCGCCGAGTGAATATATGATCGCAATCGCAGTCAGCATAAGCCGCGCGCGAGCAGAGGGGCGGCTGGTTGGCGCCATTTTCACGCGGATCGGCGCAGGCAGCATCCGCACGATGAAACGAAACGTCACTGGGGCGCGATCGACTGAGATGGATCGGCCGGCAACTTGGCGCGGTACATCAACTGCCAGGCCGTTTCGCCCATCGCGAAATCGGCGCATTTCAGATTGCGCACGACCTTCGCGCCCCGCGCGATCGAAAGCCCGTCCTCTTCACGGCGTTCGCGCAATCCCACCAGCGCATAGAGCGTGTAGGTGAACTCGCCTTTGGAAAAGCGGACGAAGTCGCCGCGTTCGGCAGAATCGATCCCTGCAGTGAAAGCCGTTCGCGGATGCACGGGGGCCGCGGGATACTCAAGCTCGATGGCGCCCTTCCTGCCAAATCGATAGCTCATCGTTCCCGCCGTTTCAGTGAGGTCTGGCGAAGCGCACAAGGAAACGACTTTCCTGCCGAGACTGCATGAGAAAATCGCAACCTCGTCGCGCTTGCACAGAGAGGGGCGCCGGTCGGCCGCATTCGCATGCTGCGCCAAGGTCAAGAAGCCGACCATCGTCATCAGCGCAGCTGGAGCAACAAGGGCTGCGCAACACCGATCATCTGTCATGGCGTCTAGCCCGACTTCTTTTTGCCAAGCCGATCAAGACAAGCGCCGCACCGATCGCAAGCGGTGGCAGAAAAGTGAGGAGCGCATCCCGCGACCAATCGAGCCGGATTGTTGTGCATCCGGACGTGTTCATTTCGCAGCCAAATCCGCTGAGCAGGTACCACGCTGCAAACGTCAGTACGGTGAGCCCGACACCGAGCCCAAAAGGGACGCGCCACATCACAGAATGCTATGACCAACTTGTCGGCTGAGCAATTGAACCGGACGGGCGAAGATGATCAAATTTCGCAGCAACCGCGAGTTCCTGAGGACATCGCGCGCTAGAATTCTCGTTGCTCTCGCGGTCGCAATCGGTTCGGGGTCGTGCGCGCATGACGTCGAGCGCTGCAACACCCACAAGGTTTCAAGTGGGGAGCTAACGGAATGCAGATAACACCGAACATTACGCGTACGCACCGTCGTCGGGATCAACCCGGGCGTGGTGGTTGGAGTAGAAGCTGACCCAGGTATGTGGATGTGGGGCAAATTCATGCAGCACGCGCGATATGTTGCCTTCGCAACCGCTATCGCCGTTTCGCACATGGCGTGGTGGCCCACTCCGGGTCATGCGTCGGGCTGGGAAATGGCAAGGTTTCGAGGCGAGCAGACACGTACGGTTCAAGGTTGCGCGGAGCGCTTCACCGACGACAGCTATGTCTGCGCCTATGTCCGTTGCGAGGCGACCGCGGTGCTTGCCCTTTATCTAGCGGCGCCTGGTCCGGATTTCCCTGACCAGACGGAAATTGATATCGATGGCGACCGGTTTGTCGTTGCGATGCACCCAGCTCCGGCGAGCAAGCTGCCCTATGTGAAGCGTGCTGCTGGGATGCCTGCCGGCCTCCTTAACGCGCTGAAGACCGGGAAGAGAATGCGCTTCACCAACGCGGGTTTTGCCAAGGGCTATGAGGTGATCCGGCTGACGAATGCTGGACGTGCAATCGGCCGGATCGAGAATGCGTGCCGCCGCGAACGCTCGCGATGATCATCTCTAAAAAAGGAGATTGGGTCGCGCCAAATCGAATAGCGGCATCATTTGGCCATTCCACATTGGCGGCCAACACGGGCTGATGTTGGCCTCAGCTGATTTTCTCGCAGACGTCCCACAGTGAGTACCTCACGACACTCACCGGTCGAAAGGCAGCGAAGCGGAGTACGCCATCCTGCCCGAAATTCTCAGCACTCCTCGCGGACGAAGCTCCCCACCCACGCCGATCCTGGCGTCCGCTTCCTGGCAGCGTGTCAATGTCAGGAAGTGGCGCGTTGTCCTCGGAGGAGAGAAAGCCGGTCGCTTCAGTCTGCCCACCGTCGGCGACCGCAGATGGGCTTGCCGACGCCCGCTATCCGGGAGCTTCAAACGAGACCTGAACGATTCTAGCCGGAGAACGGCGGAGGCCACAATCGAAATGGCGGCCGACTCGTCCCTTAAGATACTGAATATCCAGGTAATTTCTGAGATCGCAAATTCGGGTTGCGCTGCGAGCGTTGCGCAAACGATCAATGCTCACAATCGGAAAAGGGGATTCCGTCGCGTTGCCGCGATTCCGAGAAGGGCGGCCGTTGCACTCGAATGACGCAAAATGTAGCACATGAAAATTTGTGTGTTGTTTTGTGAGCTAGCAACTGAGGCGACAAAAATATCGACGCAAAATCAATGGATTAGGGGAAAAGTGGCGGAGACGGAGGGAGTGCATTCCAATTGCCGCTAAGTGATTGAATGTTCAAAATAACCCTTGAATTTCAAAGGCTCGACACATATTTCTGCTACACAATTTGCTACACAATTCGAGTTTAGAGCTTCCCGCCATGGCCTCCAAAGTCCGTCATCTCTTGCACCGCAACGGCCGCTATTACGCCCGGCTTCGTGTCCCTGATTTGTTGCGTGAGATCGTGGGTAAGCGGGAGCTTACCAAGGCGCTGGACGCCGACCGGACCATCGCCTTGCGGCTCCTGCCTTCCGCCGTCCACACCATGCAGATTCAGCTAGACGAAGCTCGCGACCGGGCCGTGGCGCTGAGCGTGCCGGTGCCTTCCAAGCGCCGTCCCTTGAGCGTCCACCAGATGGCCGTGGCGCATTACGGCCGGGAGCTTGAGCGCGATGAGATGGCGCGCGGTCGGAATCTGAGCGATCCGGTTATGGAGGCGGCTATCCGGCCGACCTACTATTACGCGCTGAAGAGGGCGGCGCGGGGAGGGGCCGAGGATTGCGAGCTTGCCGCTCTGATCCAGTGGGCCGTTGATGAGTTCGCGAGCGAGGGCAATCCCGTCCCGGCAAATGGCAGCGATGATTGGCGGGCGCTGGCCCGCATGCTCGCTGGCGTGAAGGCCGAGACGATCGAGAACCAGAACCGGCGCGATCGTGGTGAGCCGGACGCCCCGCCAAAGCACCCCATGCTAGTCCCGGCGAGTCAACTGCCGTCCGCGAGCGCTGATCCGCTGCGCGCCCGCATCGTCGGTGCCGATAGCTCCAAGCCCCTGTCGGGAATCCTCCCAGCCATGCTGAAGGAGAAGCAGGCGAAGGACGCGACCGAATACGAGTATGGCGTCGCCGTCCGCATGTTCGAAGAGTTCATGGGCGAGGGGCGGCCGGTCTATCGGATCACCCGCGCGGACGTGCTGGCCTACAAGAACGCGCTGCTCGATACGCCTTCCAACTACAGCAAACGCTTCCCCGAGAAGCCGCTCCCCGAGGCGATCAAGCTCAACGGCGCCCGGAAGACCCCGTTCCCGACGCTGAGCGCCACGACCATCAATGACAAGTGGCTGCCGCGCCTGTCCGCGCTCATGTCGTGGTGCGTCGATAACGAGATCATCCCCGACAACCCGGCGCGGGGCGTGAAGGTCGATACGAAGAAGGGCGCGACCAAGGCGCCGCGCGTGCCGTTCACGTCCGTTGACCTGAAGGCCATCGTCGCCCCGCCGCTCTTCAAGGGCCAGGACTTCGGCGAGAAGCATTGGACGCTGATGATCGCGCTTTACAGCGGCATGCGCGCGTCGGAGATCGCCCAGCTTCGCCTTAAGAGCATCCGCAAGGAACGCGGCGTGCTGGTGTTCGCTATCGAGGAAGAGACGAAGAACCAGCAGTCGGTTCGCCTCACGCCGGTTCATAGCAAGTTGCTGGACCTTGGCCTTGATGCCCGCATCGCGAAGCTGAAGGCCGCCGGCGAAACCCATCTGTTCCCCGAATGGTATGGGGACGGGCAGGCCCGTATCGCCGCGAGCGCTGGCGGTAAGCGCATTCTCAACCAGCCCTATAGCCAGTTCATCCCGCGATGGTTCAACCGGACCTATCTGCCGAAGGTCGGTATCACCGACCCGGCGAAGGTGTTCCATTCCTTCCGGCACACCTTCAAGACGGCGATGTCGGTGGCTGGTGTGCCGCGTGCTGTTAGCGACCAGATCACCGGGCATGACGATGCGTCGTCCGGCGCCGGCTACATCCATGACGCCTCGCTTGACGTGCTGAAGGAAGCCGTGGACCGGGTAGCCTATGAACTGCCGGCTTTGCGTGGGTGATCCTTCGCCGGGAGCGTCGCAAGAATCTGTTAGAGATCGAATGCCGGCATTTGAGCTTCAGCGGGCTCACCGAGTTTGGTAGGACACGGGCTCGCGGCGGCCCTGTTTTGATTCATATCAATAGACTTTGCTTATGTCCTAAGGTAATAGGCCGGCCGGCTTGCCTCGATGAGATTGCTTGTATGCACCCGCCCCAGAGCCAATCGCGGCTACTTTCTCCTCATGAGTTGTTGCAAACAATTGATGAGAATATATCGCAGTCAAGGGGCGGTATCGGTGTCATTTCAATACAAATAGTTGATGTCGAATATTTTTTGCGAAAATTCGGCGCTGTCTGTGTTGAAGAGCTTACGCGTGAGTTCGCAAAGAGACTTATCTTAACGATCTCACAGTCGGGTTATTTTTGTAGAAGACCAGATTCAACTTTCGTAGTTATGTTGAGCGCTCTCACGTCGACAGCCATGCTCGAAATGAAGATCAATCAGATTGCTAATGAAGTAAGTTTTTTGGCGACGGTGAGCGACTTAGAATTCAGGATCGAATGTGTTACTGGTGCCTGCGACCCCAGTATTGTAGAGGACGCTCTATCTGCGGTCGAACGTGCGGATTCATCCTTAAAGCGCGCAATCGCTAGGCAGGTCAGTTACCACATTGATGGCCCCGGCATCGACGGCCTGCCGTTGCGATATTCTTTGGCTCGTCGCCGAAGGCGCCAAAATGAACGCCGGGGTGGTGATCGGAAGCCAGTCCAAACGCGTGCCAAGTGTTTTCTTGAGCACCTAAACGCATCAGTTGAATGCCTAGTCCTTGATGTTTCACGCGGCGGCGCAAGGTTGCGAGTTTCCGATAGCTTGGTGCTCCCCGATGAGTTTGATTTGCTAATGTCCTACGAAGGTGAACGTAAGCGCGTGCGCTTGCGGTGGCGGAGGCAAATGGACATCGGCGTCGAATTTATAAAGCCTAGTGGGATTGCTACAGCTTAGGCTGCCGCGCCGGAATTGAATCTTACTTTCTTCTTCCCGAGTTCCCGAGGCGGCGTTTCTTTGCCTTGGTGCGCAAGATCGGTCGACTTTCCAACTTCCTTCAATGGCCGGTAGGCGAATATTAATCGCAAGCCGGAATATAAGATCATAATCCTATTATCCCTTGACAGTAGGATTTTCAGCTTGCCTCGCGATTCCGCGTGTGGGAGAATCTTCACCGTTGCGTAAGGTGAAGGTTGAGTTGTGTTCCGCGAGTTAGTCGGCAGCGTAAGGAAGTCACTCGGATTTCAGCTCGATCAAAAGGCGATCCCCCTTTCTGATCCTTCGATCTCTGAGCTATTCGGCGCGCTGCCGACTGCCTCCGGTGTCACCGTTACTGCAAACACCGCGCTTCGCGTTCCTGCCGTTCTTCAGGCTGTGCGCTTGATTGCCGAAACGGTCGGCTCTCTTCCTTGCAAGCTCTATCGCGACGCTGACGGCAGCAAGGAGGCTGCGAAGGATCACGCCGGCAACCGGCTGGCCCATAACCGCGTCAACGGCTGGACCAGCGCCGGCCATCTCCGCACCCTGCTTACGACCGACGCCCTGCTTCATGGCGCCGGCTATGCCCATGTCGTCCGCACCAGCGACGGGCGCGCCTACGAGATCAACCGCCTACAGCCCGGCACGGTCCAGCGCCGTTTCGAGGATGACGGCGAGCCCTATTACATCGTCACCGACAAGAACCGCGTGCAGCGCCGCTTGTCTTATCAGGACGTGCTCTATGTCCCGGCCTTCGGCGACACGTCCCCGGTGCAGCTCGGCAAGGAAGCCATCGGCGTTTCCATGCTGTTGGAGCGCCATGCCGCGCAGTTCTTCGGCTCCGGCGCCCGCCCGGCCGCCGTCATCACGAACGACGCGAAGATGGGCGGCGAACAGGGCGCCACGACTCTCGCCAGTATCCGCAGGTCGTTCCGGGAATGGCTCAGCGGCAGCAGCAGCGATCCCCTCATTCTGGATTCCGGTTGGAAGTTCGACCAGCCCGCAATGACCTCGACCGATGCCCAGTTCCTTGAGCATCGCCTTGAGCAGGTTCGCGAGATCGCCCGCATCTTCGGCGTCCCGCCTTCCATGCTGTTCGAACTGAGCCGGGCGACGTGGAGCAACGCGGAGCAGATGGCCGCCAGCTTCCTTCAGCTTTGCCTACGGCCGTGGCTGGACCGCTGGCAGGACGCTTACGCGACCGTGCTGCTCACCGAGGACGAGCAGGACAACCTCTATTTCGAGTTCGTCATTGACGACCTTCAGCGCGCCGATGCGGCGGGCCGGGCGGAAATCTTCGGCAAGCTGGTCGCGATGCGCGCCATGACGCCGAACGAGGTTCGCGGCGCGATGAACCTCCCGGCCATCGAAGGCGGCGACGAGCTTGCCAATCCTTACACGACGACCGGCCCCGCTGCCGGCGCGAACGACAACCCCAACACCGACAAGGAAGCCGCGTGAAGCACGTCGCCTATTTCGGTGACGGCGAAAAGACCTTCGCCCTCACTGACCCCATGACCATTGAACTTGAGCGCATCCTTGGCTTCGGCATCGGCGCCATCATGCAGCGTTTTACGACCCGCGTGTTCAATCTTCGCGACATCGCAGAGACCATCCGGCTCGGCCTGATCGGTGGCGGTGAGGCTCCGCAGGTCGCGAGCGCTTTCATCTCGGCCTATGTCGATAACCGTCCGATCGCCGAGACCCTGCCGATTGCTATCGGCATCCTGACCGCCCGCTACTTCGGCGACGAACCCGAGGACCAGGACGACGCCGAGCCTGACGAGATCGACCACGCAGCCGCGACGGGCAACCTCGCCGCCGCAATTAAGGCCGCTTATGCGGACGTGTCCGATGTCTGAGCGCCTGAATATCACGGCCGCCGAGCACATCGGCTCGGCATGGGCGCCGGCTGCTGAAACCATCCTTCAGCTCGATTCCGCCGATGCGAATGCGAAGGTTCTGGTGCAGGCGCGCGTCAGCGCCGCCGCACCGTGGACCACTATTGGCGCGCTCGCGCAGTTTCCTTCCGACCTCGATAGGTTCGTGCGTCTTCCGCGCTTCCCTGAGCTTCGCCTTGTCGTCGTCCGAAACACCGCTGGCTCAGCCGTAAAGGTCTGGGACAACGAATGAGCGAGCGGCTTGAGATCAAGGCCGCGCTCGCGGTTGATGACGCTGGCACCATCACCGGCACGGCTTGGCCATTCGGCTCCCCGGATCGCGTCGGCGACGTGATCGAAAAGGGCGCCTTTGGCGCGCCCGCCAAGCTCCCCATGCTGTTCGCGCACGATCAGGCGCAGGCAATCGGCGTTTGGGAATCCATCACCGAAACCGACGCCGGCCTTACCGTGAAGGGCCGTCTCCTGATCGATGACGTTGCCCGCGCCCGCGAAGTTCGCGCGCTGGTGCAGGCTGGTGCCGTGTCTGGCCTGTCCATCGGCTTCGTCAGTCAAAAGGCAGTCGCCCGCGCTCGCGGCGGCCGGACCATCAGCAAGCTCGACCTGCACGAAATCAGCATCGTCTCCGTTCCCTGCCATCCGGGAGCGCAAATCCAGTCAATCAAGGCCGTGTCGGATGGCTCGGCACCCCATCAGGAAAGTGAAATGAGCACCGCAGAGAATACCGAGATCAAGGACGCCCCGAGCATTGATCAGAAGGCGTTCGATACCCTTCAGGCCCGCCTCGACAAGCTGGAAGCCAAGGCCAATCGCCTCCCGGCTTCGAACGACAATCAGGCGAACGATAATATCGAGGCCAAGGCTTTCGATGCCATGCTTCGACGTGGCGAGCGCCGTATGCAGGCCGACGAACTGAAGGCTTTGACCGTCGCGAGCGACGCTTCGGCCGGCTATCTCGCGCCGACCGAGTTCGGCAGCGAGATCATCAAGAAGCTGGTCGAGTGGTCCCCGGTTCGCCAGTATGCCCGTGTCGTCACCGTCGGCGGCAAGGAGATCAAGTATCCCCGCAAGGTGTCGGGCGCGACGGCTGTCTGGGTCGGCGAGACCGAAGACCGCACCGCCTCGACCATGGCTTTCGAGCAGGTCACGCTCACGCCGCACGAGATTGCGACTTTCACCGATATCTCGAATGCGCTGCTGGAGGACAACTCCTACGACCTGCGCGGCGAGCTGATCGCCGATTATTCGGAAGCCTTCGGCAAGGCGGAAGCCTCTGCCTTCGTGTCCGGTGATGGCGTCGGCAAGCCGAAGGGCATCATGGCGGCGACCGGCCTGAAGGAGATCAAGACCGGCGCCGCTGCCAATCTCGGCACCGACCCGGCCTCGACCATCATCGGCCTGTATCACGAGCTGCCGGGCGTCTACGCGCAGAGCGGCGTGTGGATGATGAACCGCAAGACGCTCGCCACGCTCCGCATGCTGAAGGATGGCAACGGCCGGTTCATTCTGGTCGATCCGATCTCGGCCGGCATGCCGACCACGCTGCTCGGCCGCCCGATCGTGGAAGCGATCGACATGGACGATGTCGGCGCGAACAAGTTCCCGATCCTGTTCGGCGACCTTCAGGGCTACCGCATCGTGAACCGGCTCGACCTGAGCGTGATGCCCGATCCTTACACCCTCGCGACGAAGGGCCAGGTCCGTTTCCATGCCCGCGCCCGCGTCGGTGCTGACGTGACGCACCCGGACCGCTTCGTGAAGCTGAAGGTCGCGGCGTAAGCCATGACCTTGCGGCCCGCATACGATGAGATCGTTCTGGAGCACGGCAACCATGCCGTGATCCTTCGGCCGTCCTTGCGGGCCGCGAGCACCCTTGAGCGCCGCGTCGGCTTTGGGCAGCTTCCCCGCCGCATCGCCGAGTTCCACACCGGCACCGTGCGCGAGATCATCCTGACGGCCGCAACCGACCGTAAGGACGCCGCTGCCTTCCTCAACGCTATGTCGCGCCTGCCGATCAGCCGTTTTGTCGAGATCGCGCAGAAACCCGTCCGCGACCTATGCGACCTGTTCTTGCCCATCGACGAAGCTAGCGCTCGGCCGGCGACCAGCGCGCCCGCCATAACGCTGCCCCGGTTGTTTCAGGGACTGTTCCGCACTGCGACCGGCCTGCTTGGCTGGACCCCGGAACAGGCTTGGAACGCCACCCCTACCGAAATCAGTGAAGCCTTCATTGGCCGTGCTGGCGAGCCCGAAAAGCAGGATCAAACCGATCCCGAACAGGCCGCGCGCAATGAAGCCGCTGGCCTCGACCCCGAGTTTGACCGCGCCGGCCTGCACGCCCTCAAGGCGAAGTATGGACGGAAGCCCCGATGAGCCGCCGTCCGCCCCGCCTTTGCTCTTGCGGCAGCATCGTCTCCCATGGCGCCCGTTGCCAGTGCCAGCGCGAACAGGATCGCGTTCGCGGCGCCCGCCATGATCGCGCCCGCCCGAACGCCCGCCAGCGCGGCTATGATCGCCAGTGGGAAGAGGTTGCCCGCACCTATCTGCGCCAGCCCGGCAATCAGCGCTGCGAATGCGGCGCACCCGCCACCCTTGTCCGGCACCGCATCAGCATCCGGCAGCATCCCGAGCTTCGCATGTCGCCCGCCAACTGGCGCCCCGGCTGCCGTCGCTGCAACGCCCTCGACTACATCCGAGAGAGAACACCCCGCCGATGAGGGAGCTTACGCACGAAGGTATCACCCAGCCGATCCGCGAATGGGCGTTGGACTACGGCATTCCGACACGCCTTATCAGCGATCGCCTTCGCCGTGGTTGGACTGTCGATAAGGCGATCACCACGCCGATGAACGTCGCTCCCGGTGAACGGCTGAAGGATCGAGCACGACGCCCCAGCGCAGCAAGCGGCCATCGTCGCCGGCTTGAGCATGCAGGCAGGAGCCTGAGTGTCGCTCAATGGGCTGAGCACACGGGCATCAGCTACCACACGCTTGCCAACCGCCTTCGCGCCGGTTGGCCTGTCGGCAAGGCGCTCACGAAGGCAGTGCGGCCTTATCCCAACCGGCACCGGGGGGTGGTCTGCAATTTTCCGCCTGTTTCGGGGACCGGCGCGGGGAGCACCGCGCAAGAGACGCCCGAAATAACTTTTTCTGAAGAGGCCAATTCCTGATGAGTAGCGTAACGCTTTCGCTCGCGAAGGCGCATCTGAATATCGACCATTCGAGCGACGATGAGCTTATTCAGCTCTATCTCGATGCTGCCGACGAATGGTTTCAGGCCCAGACCGGCCGCAAGCTCGCCGATCTCTCTCCGGTTCCGGCTGACATCAAGCTCGCGATGCTGAAGCTCGCGGCGTTCTATTACATGCACCGCGAGGCCGTTTCTTACGGCGATGCGGTGCGTTTGGCGCCCTATGGCGTGCAGGCCGTGGCCAATTCCTACCGGGAACGGTGGTTCGGCGAGCCGGCTGCTGAGGATTCCGACGATGAGTTCTGACCTCGACCGGCTCAATCGCCGGTTTGACGCGGTGCTCAAGAACGTTCGCGAGGTAGTTCAGCCGGCCCTTGTGCAGGGCGCGAACGAGATCGCCGACATGCAGCGCCAACTTGCGGTCGAAGACACAGGCGCCCTGAAGGATTCCATTACCGTGACGCCGCCCGGTGGCACGACGCCGCCTTATTCGCAGCCCGGCGGGAGCCGCGTGGTCGGCGAGAATGAGGCTGTCGTGACGGTGGGCGGCACCGATGTCCGCTATCCGCATCTTGTCGAATACGGGACCAGCACGACGCCAGCGCAGCCCTTTTTCTGGCCCGGCTTCCGGCTCACGCGCAAGCGCGCGCTCAATCGCATCAAGCGTTCAATCCGAAAGGCCGTCCGCACCGGATGGGATACGCCGTGATCGAGCCGACTATCGCCTTCCGCGAGGCCCTTGGCGCCCATCTGGCCAGCGACTTGGCCGTCGCCGCGCTTGTAGACCCCGAGAACATCCGGGCCGGTGATTTCGCTCCGGATGAGCTTCCGGCCATCCTGTTCGGCGCCGGGAATGTCATGATGCACGGCCGGGCATCGGGCGCCCAGTTCGTCGCGACCGTGTTCATGGACCTGCATATCTGGGCCTTGGAACCGGGCCTCGACACTGCCCAGACCATCGGCGCGACCGTTGCGCGCCGCCTTATGGACTGGCCTTCCTGCGACGGCTTCAGCCTCGATCAGTTCAAGCACACCCGCACCGTTTGGCCCCGCGATCCGAATCCCGATTACGGGCACGGCGTTCTGTCGGTGGAAGCTGTCGTCCGGTGGAGCATCTGATGCTCGCGGCCGGCACTCTCTTCCACACCGTCACCATTGAGCGCGAGACGAAGACGCGCACGCCCAGCCGTGGCACCGTTTCCGCCTGGACGGAAATCGCCACGACGCGCGCCGAGGTGGTGAAGTCGTCCGCAGCCGACTTCCTCACCGGCTTCGGCACGGCCCAGCAGGGCACCGTTATCTTCCGCATTCGCTGGCGCGACGGCCTGACGACTGCCGATCGCATCGTGTTCAACGGCCAAGCGTATCAGATCAAGGAAATCGCCGACATCGGGCGCCGCGTTGGCCTCGAAATCAGGGCGGTTGCGTCGGCGTCGTGACCCATCTTCGCGGCGTCAAGCCAGCCTTGTCTCCTGATCGCGAGCCCCTGACGAAGACCCCGCCCGCCCCGAAGTGGTTGAGCGAGGACGCGCGCGGCGAGTGGAAGCGGATTATGCCGCGCCTGATCGCCGACCGCATCGTCACGCGGGCCGATCTCACAGGCATCGAGAACTATTGCGTCGCAGTTGGGCACATCCGCGCCATCGAGCGGACTTTCGCCACGACCGGCACGCTCGATAAGACGCTTTTCGGCATGCAGAACCGCGCCATGCAGACAGCGCGGCAGCTCGCGGCCGAATACGGCCTGTCGCCTGTCTCGCGTGCCCGTGTCGTCAGCAACGCGGCTGATAACGATGACGACGACAACCCGCTCACCATCGGCAGGAACCGCCGATGAGCAAGAGCGCGTTCCCTCATTGGATTTATGACAGCAGCCCCATCCCGGACCCGCTCGGCTATGGGCAAGAGGCCGTGGACTTCATCCGGGCGCTTAAGCACCCGTCGAGCACCGCGCCGCGCCACGCTTTCCAGCTATACGAGTGGCAAGAGCGGATTGTTCGCCGCATCTATGGCCCGCGCGACGCGGACGGCGAACGCCTCGTTCGCGAGGTTTTCCTGTATCTGCCGCGCGGCAACCGGAAGACGGCTCTTTCCGCCGCGCTGGCGACCCTGCATCTGCTCGGCCCCGAGGCCGTCCCGGCTGGCCAGATCATTTTCGGCGCGTCGGATCGCGAGCAGGCCGGTATCGGCTTCCGCGAGGCTGCCGGCATCGTCGGCATGGACAAGCGTTTGACGGCCGCGACCAAGATTTACGACCCGCATGCTGGCATCCGCACGATCAAGAGCCGGCTGGACGGCTCGACCCTGAAGGCGGTTTCGTCGGACGGGAAGGCCCAGCACGGCACAACGCCGACCTTCGTCCTCGCCGACGAGATCCACATTTGGAAGAACCGCGACCTATGGGAAGCGCTTCAGTCCGGCATGGCGAAGCGCAAGGGCGGCTTAACCGTCGTCGCGACGACTGCCGGCCGTGGCAATGAGGGGCTGGCCGCCGAACGCTACCAGTATGCACGCAAGGTCGCGCTCGGCTTGGAGCACAACCCCTCTTTCTTGCCGATCATGTTCGAGATCGAGCCCGACGAGGATTGGCAGGACGAGGCCGTATGGCATCGCGTCAATCCCGGCCTCGCGCTCGGCTTCCATGACATCAAGAAGCTGCGCGTTGACGCGAACGAGGCCCGCGCCAATCCGTCGAAGGCATACGAGTTCCAGCAGTTCCATTTGAACAGGTGGTTCGGCAACAGCCGCGACCCGCTGTTCGACATGGCGACCTATGACGCTGGCAGCTTCCCGCTGGACCTTGCCGACCTTGAGGTGCTGCCGTGCTTCGTCGGTGTAGACATGGCGATCAACGGCGACCTGACGGCCATCGTCGCGGCGTGGCGTCACGATGACGGCCGGATCACGATTGCCCCTTGGTTCTTCGTCCCCGGCGATGACCTGATCGGCCGCGCCCAGCGCGACGGCGTGCCTTACGAGCGCTGGCGCGACGAAGGCCATGTGATCGTCACCGATGGCCCGATCATCGATCCCGGCACGGTGGAGGATCATATCCGCGAGCTGTGCGCCCGTTTCGATGTGCGTCAAATCGCCTTTGACCCGCACCTTGCCCGCACGACAATGCAGCGCCTCTACGACGATGGCCTGCCGACTGTCGAAATGCGCCAGAACATCACGACCATGGGGCCGGCGATTGGCACCCTTGAGCGCTTCGTGAACGGCCGGCTGCTCCGTCATGGCGGGCACCCGGTTCTTCGCCATCACTTCGATAGCGTAGTCGCCAGCCGGAACGACACCGGCCTTGTCCGCATGCACAAGGGCCGGAAGACCGACCGCATTGACGGTGCTGTCGCTGCCGCGATGGCCGTTGCCCGCGCTGCCGAGAACGACAACCGCCGCAGCATTCACGACATGGACCCTGAAGAGGAAGCCGAGTTCTGGACCAAGGTCCACGACCTCGCCGCGTAGGAGTAGATATGGCCGAATCCGCCGAACAGCTTGTCGTCGCCCTTGAGGCCCGGATGCGGGAGTTCGAGAAGAATTTCCAGCGCGCGAACCGCGTAGCGAACGACAACTGGCGCAATATCGAGAAGCGCAGCCGAACCGGCGCTCGCAACCTCGAAAACACCATGGCTACCAGCGCGAACGCCATGACGCGCAGCTTGGAGGGCTTCGGCCGGGCTGCTGCCGGCAAGGTCGGCGCGGCGTTCGCCGCGATCACGGCTGGCGTCGGCTTGAACGAGCTTCGGAAGACGGCCGACGAATACACCAAGATCATGAACACGCTGCGCGTGGCTGGCGTGAAGGACGCCGATCTCGGCAGCACCTTCGACAAGCTGTTCGCCAGTGCCCAGCGCAACTATGCGCCGCTCGACGCGCTCGCGACCCTTTACGGCCGCGTTTCGGCTGCCCAGACCACGCTGAAGGCTTCCTCGCAGGAGGTTATGCAGGTCACGGACATCGTGGCGCAGTCGCTTCGCGTCGGCGGAACGTCCGCTTCGGCGGCTTCCGGCGCCCTGCTTCAGCTTGGCCAGGCATTGGCCGGTGGGAAGATTCAGGCCGAGGAATACAACTCCCTGCTCGACGGCATGCGCCCGCTTTTGGAAGCCGCTGCCGCCGGCTTGGTCGAAGCGGGCGGCGACGTGGCGAAGCTCACCGCCCTTGTGAAGGATGGAAAGGTATCGAGCGAGGCATTCTTCCGGGCGATTCAGGCCGGCGCCCCGCTGCTCGAGGAAAAGCTGGCCGGCGCTGCCGTCACGACCGAGCAGGCCATGCAGCGCCTTCAGAACGAGTTCGTGAAGGCCGTTGGCGAGTTCGACAAGGCGACCGGCGCCAGTGCCGCCCTTGCCGGTGCGATTGATAGCCTCGCCGGGAGCATCGGCGGCATTGGCACCGCTGCCACGAATGCCGTGGTCGGCGTGCAAAACCTTATCAACAAGGTCGGCGAGCTTGCGAAGGCCCATGCCGGCGCCCAGCGCGCCGCCGCGCTGACTTATCAGGACGAGCGCGCCGCCCGCGTGGCGCAGGCCCGCGAAATGGGGCTGGCGAACGCTGGCGGCCGTGAAAAGCTGGCTTCCGAGCGCGCTGCCGTCGATGACGTCGCAAAGGCCGCCGCCCGGCAGGCCGTCGCCGGCTTCCGCCAGTCCGAAATCGACTATTCGAACCGCCTCACCACGACGACGCTGCCGCCCGCGCGGCCGAAGGGCGCCGGCAGTGAGATCAAGCCGGTTTCCCTCAAGAACTACGCCGTTCCCGGGGAGGAAGGTAAGGGCGGCGGAGGTGGTGGCGGCTCCGGTGCGGAGAAGCAGAGCCGCTTTGACCGCGACCTTGAATCGATCCAGCGCCGCACCGAAGCCCTGCGCCTTGAGGCCCAGATGGTCGGCAAGGGCCGCGAGGAAGTCGAGCGGTCGAAGATCGCCCTTCAGCTTGAACAGGCTGCGAAGCGCGATGGGCTCACCGTTACCGACGAGATGCGGTCGAAGATCGAGCAGGCCGCGCAGGGCTATGCGGCGGCGAAGATGAAGGTCGAAGACCTGAAGGAGGCGATGGACGGCGTTCGCGACGCGCAGAAGTTCTTCGCACAGGAAGTGACTGACGGCTTCGTGGATATGATCGTGGAGGGCAAGAGCGCGACCGAGGTTGTGCAGCAGCTTGGCAAGGCCCTGTTGAAGGCTGCCCTTCAGGCCATGCTCATGGGCAGCGGCCCGCTCGCCGGGCTGTTCGGAACCAAGGGCGCTGACGGTGCGGTCGGCGGCTTGTTCGGCTTCCTGCCGAAGCTCTTCGGCTTCGCAGATGGCGGTTACACCGGCAACGGTGGGAAGTATCAGCCGGCCGGCATTGTCCACCGTGGCGAGTTCGTCATGTCCAAGGCCGCCACCAACCGCATCGGCGTCCAGAACCTTGAGGCCATGCACCGGGGAGCCCTGCGCGGCTTCGCGGATGGCGGATATGTCGGGAGTGCGCCGGCCATTCGCCAGCCGGAACTTGCCGGCGGCAGTGCCGCGCCAGTGCAGGCCATCAGCATCTCGGCGCCGATCACCGTGAACGGCTCTTCCGGCACCCCGGAACAGAACGACGATTTGGCTAAGCGTATGCAGCGACAGCTTGAGGTGACGATGCGGTCGGTGGTTGCGGACGAATTTCGTAGGCAGCAGAAGCCCGGAAATTACGGGAACACGAGGAACCGCTGATGCCGCTGCCGACCTTCACTCCACCCATCGGCCCGACGCCGGGAACCGCGCATAAGCCGAAGGTGAACCTGCTCAAGGCCGAGTTCGGCGACGGCTATTCGCAGTCAACGCCGAAGGGGATCAACCACATTCGCCGGACGTGCAGCCTGAAGTGGGACGCGCTCACGCTCGACCAGATGCAGGAGCTTGCCGAGTTCTTCGTGCGCATGGCCGGAAGCCAGCCGTTCTATTACCAGCCCCATGGCGCACGCTCGCCGGTGAAGTGGACTTGCGAGGACTGGTCCCATCCGCAGGCGCAGGATGGTGTTTGGACCTTCACTGCGGAACTGGTGCAGAGCTTCAGCAACGCCGCGTAGCTGATTGCCTTATGCTGCCTCAGGGGAGGCCCAGGACTCGCCTTCGTGCGCGAGCTGATGGCAGAGGGGCAGCCGGAAGCTGGCGCCCGCTGGTGACTCTCTAAACGCTTCCGGGCGGAACGGTCCCGTTCGGCCATGAGATATGTGACGGCCGGGAGCGGAGCGACCGGGCCGGAGCCCTCTCTATCCGAGGCGGGATAGCTGGCGCCGGGCACCCTACGCCTTCGGCTACCGGAGGAGTTCCTGCGGATAGAAGAGGGATGGGCCTTCCGGACGCGCCAGCGTCCGGGCAAGGCCGAAGGCCGCGCAGGCGAGCGCCGTAGGCGCGAGTAGTCGGGGCAAGAGCGAGAAATGTCCTCCCCCATTTTTCGTAGATTATCTCTTCTTCAAATACAGACATACATATACATAAGGGAAAATGGGGGAGGACATTTCGTGGGCGGATCGCCGTGGAAAACAGGGGAGGACACAGGAACGCAGTCCTTGACATTAAGCGTATACGCGTATACCATTAATCAACGTCACAGGAGTTCCAATGTCACCCGCTTCCGTTATGCTGCGCCTTCCGCCTCGCCGGCTCGACCAGTTGAAGGCCCTCTCGGCTGTGCTCAATCTGAGCCTCGCCGACACCATCGGCCACATGCTCCGCAAGGAGATCGCCGCAGGTGTGATCCCTGCCACCATTCCCGGCATCGTCGTCCAGCGCGTAGGGGACAAGGTATCCGTTACGTTCGACGACCATCCGGCCCTTTTGTTCAGTCTCGACATCGCGCGCCTGTTCGCCAGCACGATCCGGGACGTTGTGGGCGGTGTCAGCGGCCCCCACACCGTCCAGGCGGGCGCGTGGTTCAGCATTCAGCGCGTCGGCAATGGCTTCAAGATCAACCTGCGAATGGGTGGGCCGGAAGTCACCCTTTCCGGCGATCTCTCGCGTGATCTCGCCGACCTGATCGAGAAGGCAGCGATGTAAAAAGAAACGGCCCAGACGTTGGCGCGTCTGGACCGTCAAGAACTCTTTGATAGCGAGAAAATTTTATGGATACCGACGACGAAAGTCAATCGAACGGTGCATCCACGCGCCCACTTACTTCGCTTGAGTTGGAGGCGCTGGCCGCGCTCGACGCGTTAGACCTTCCTGTTCCGGCGCCAGAGGACACAACGCCGGCTGTCCCCAACCCCGCCCCGGCAGCGCCAGTTCTGGGGCGGTTTCGCGAGGCGATAAGCCAAGCGAAGGCCAAGCTCGCGAACGACCGAGATGCGAAGCTGGAGGTAAAGCGCAAGGCTGATAGAGACGCCTACGCCGCGCTCATTATGGAGACAGAGAAGCGCACCGTTCGCAGCCATCAACCGCTGACCCCTGAACGGCAGAAGGAGAAGGAGCTGGCGAAGTATTACGCCCAGCCGACGAGCGTGCAGAGCCAGAAGAGGAAGGAGCGACGCCAGCGCGCCAAGGAGCGCAAGGAGGATAATTCGCTCCCCGAGGGCTACGGAAAGTTTTGACGATCACCAGCAGTCGCACCGGCGACTGCGCTATAACGTAATCGCCAGCCTCTTAGCGGCGGCTGGTGCTCCGCCTAGACAGATTGCCGGCCCTCACCGGCAATGGCGGATTGAACCCCTCGCGATCGGCAAGCCGCGAGGGGTTTTTCGCGGCAAGAAAAGTAAGTAAGAACTTACTTAAGCTGTTGTTTTTATTTGCTAATTTATCTACGCGGCTATTGCGGCGTGGTTCCGGCCGTGCGAGTCTTCGGCTGCCAAATCACTGGCGCCAGAGACAAGCCTATGAGCCCGATCAATCACGCTTCCTACCTCGCCGACCAAACGCACCGCACGCTGGTTGACCGCCTCGCAATGGCGCACGTCGATCCCGGCTACGACCTCCGCAGCACCATCATCGAGATTCTGGGCGACGCCGACATCTGGCCGATCATGTGCCTTGAGGACCGGCTGGAAGAGCGCCAACGGCGCCGGGCTCGCGGGTTGGAAGTGTAGAAGCGGATGTATGCAAAAGGCGCAGGCCAGCTACCCGCTCCTTGTATGACATTCGCACTGACCCCCTGACTATAACTCCGTTCGTAAGCAATGAACTGAAGTTGAAGCAGGAGTCAGGATGGTAACTGATAGCGCCGGACATAGTCCGGTTAGCAGGTGCATTGAGTTTATGCGCTCAATGATTGCCGATCATGAGATGGCTATACAGAGGCATCTTCGCGAAATCGAAGAGCTGGAGAGTAACGGCGCGGCTGAGTTTGCCGACCGCACCGCGCCGTTCTCTGCATCCCGCACCCCCAATGTGACCAATGGAGATACGAGCATGAACGAGAATACCACGCCCATGGCGAATGCGTCGAGCGAATGGGCGCAGCAGAACTTCGACCTCTCCCCGCGCGAGAATGTGTTGGACTACATCGGACATCGCCTCTGCGAGGCGCGTGACCACAGCGGAACCGGGATCTTCGATGTTCCGCAGGTCGCGATGGAGATCCTTGAATTCATCGAAGCGCGCGCGAAGGCCATCCACCCGGACGGCTGGCTCGCTTTCGTGAACCCCGACTTCCCCGTCCAGATGTTGGAGTCGTGAGGGTGGCGCTCAATCCTGCCCTTCGCGAGATGGTCGCGCGCGCTGCCGCTAGGAGTAAGCGCATTATGGTGCGGCGCGATGTGGCTCGCGAGGTGATGACCGATGCGATCGCGGCGGAGATCTACTCCGCCGCACCGGACGACGCGGACCTCGACGTGCTCGCGCTGGCCGACGCCATCGTGGAGCGCTTGGAGGCCATGCGCGTCGAGCTTCCGAAGCCTCGCCTCAGTGTTCGGGCGGCTACGCAGCCCGCCGCTTAGCCTCAGGGCGATTTGCAACAGGAGGCCCGTCAATCTTCATCGGCGGGCCTCCTTCATATTCAACGCAACAGTTTGAAAAGCGAGCCGACGGCCAATGGGCCGAAATGCATGGGAATAGCCAATACGGTAAGCATCACCACACAGAGGGCGATGATGCCAAGCCAGCCACGCCCCCTGAGATAACGCCCGGCTCCGAAGCCGAAGTCGAAAGTGAAGGCCGGATTATCGACGGTGTTAGAACTTTGCCCCACACTTTCGAAAGCAGCGTGAGCCGCCGTTTGTTCTGCAAGGGGAGTTCTGCGCTTCCTGACTGCCGGAAGCCCATCAGACGATGATGATGTCCTATTCATTTGGATGCCACTTGATCTGCCCCGAACGCGAGCGTCGGTGGCCGGTTGATCACCGGCTCCTGAAGTCAGCCCAACTCAGTTCGATGCCCTGTTGAGACCTCGGCGTTGTGACCCCGCCGATGATCCCGGACACGCGCATTCTCCGTGCGCGAATCCATCCCGCCGAGAATTACCTCTCTGACGCAATAAACGGAAATTAAGGCATGCTGGATGCTGTCGTCAAGGAGTAGTGCCCCACTATCGCTGTGGACACGATATGGAGTGTGTAAGCGTTCGCACCCGCACCGCCTACAGCCCAGGGCGATTTACGACATGAAGGCCGCCGGTGCAGATCGGCGTGCTTTTGATTTGAGTCCTCTAGACGGCTGCCGGCACCCGCAATTATGTCTTCATAAAAAATGGGGGACACCATGGCTGATGACACTGTTGCTGCTCACAGAGTGCTAGGATTCCAAGTCGGACAAGGACCGAATGAGGTTGTGGTCAAGCTTGAGTTGGCAGTCCGATCAGGCCCGGCCTCGCGGATCGCAATTGCCCTTGGTCCGAAGGCTGCCGCCGAACTAGCCAAGCAGTTGGGAGAGGCGAGCGCTGCCGCCGCGATTGCAAAGACGCCGACCAGCTTCAGACAATAGGTAGAGCGCCATGGAGTTCATCGCGGGAACGATTGTGGGCGCCTTCGTCGTATGGGCGATCATGCGTCCGGCAGCGCGAGCGCACCTTTCACCGAGAGGTCAGAACGGCCTGCCAAAGACGGACGGCTGGAAAGCCACCTACATCCGCCGACGCTAGAAGCAACGTCTAGGGTCGCTCGCGATAGCGCTCCAATGCCGCGCGCTTCAAGTTCTCTTGATCGAGCGCCGCATGGGCGAGGCCAGCGATGATGTGGGCGAGGCGGGTTCGCTCGCGCTCCACATTGAGCGGCGGCACGTCCGGCTTGATCTCGGCCCACACCGCTTCCAATGCGGCCTGAGCAAGCGCCAGATCGCGAGAATCAGTCAGCGATGAGAACGGCACACCTTCCCCCTATGTGTCCGCATGATTTTAGGGATGCTGGGAGAGGGCGCAAGCCGGCGCAGCGCTACACAAAAGCACTCACACTTTTGCTACATAATCGCTCACAACTTCCAAGCTAAGCGACTGAAAAATAAAAGGAAAAAAGAGTGGCGGAGACGGAGGGATTCGAACCCTCGATACCCTTGTGGGGTATGCTCATTTAGCAAACGAGTGCCTTCAGCCTCTCGGCCACGTCTCCGGCGAGAGGCTCTATGCCCGATTGCAGAGCCGTTTGACAAGCCTTGTCGGCAACTTCCTTTGCCTCTCTTGTGCATGCGTCCGAAGGGCTCGCCGAGCACTCCGTTGGTAAGGGAGAGCTTGAGAACGCCGGAGCTGCCATCGCAGGGCTGGAATTGCCGCAAGAGAGCCTTGCGCCGGCTCGCCTTGCTCCGCTGCCGGGCAACCACTAGATTGAAGCCGTCCGTTGGGGTGCCGAGAGGCTGAGAGGCGTGTTCGCGCCAACCCATCGTACCTGATCCGGGTAATGCCGGCGAAGGGAACGGTCTTCGGCAGACACCGTGCTCGTGCCCCAGGCCGCTGCCTTCCCGGGAGCAGGGAAGACTATGACAGCGGAACGCCCTCAGTCGGGCTTGAACATCGCAGTGGTCGGAGCCGGCGTCGTCGGCCTGGCCTGCGCGGCGGAGTTGCTGGCGCGCGGTGCGCAAGTCACCATCCATGAGCGTGGCCCGCGCGTCGGCGCCGAGGCCTGCTCCTGGTTCGCCGGCGGCATGCTCGCGCCCTGGTGCGAGGGCGAGAGCGCCGAGGAGCCGGTGATCCGGCTCGGGCAGCAGGCCGCCGACTGGTGGGAGCGCCATGCCGGCGGCGTCGTACGCAGTGGCACGCTCGTCGTGGCGCCGAGCCGGGATCGCTCCGAGCTGCGTCGTTTCGGCCAGCGCACCAGCCATTTCGAGGAGATCGATGGCGAGGCCATCGCCGGGCTCGAACCCGATCTCGCAGGACGTTTCTCGCGCGGGCTGTTCTTCGTGGGCGAAGGCCATCTCGATCCGCGCCAGGCGATCGCCGCTTTGGCCGAGCGGCTGGTCGCGAACGGGGCCGCGATCCATTTCGACCGTGCCGTGGAACCCGCCGATCTCGATGCCGATATCGTCCTCGACTGCCGGGGGCTGGCGGCGCGTGATGTCCTGCCCGATCTGCGCGGTGTCAAGGGTGAGATGCTGCTGCTGCGCAGCGACGAGATCCGCCTGTCGCGGCCGGTTCGGCTGCTGCATCCGCGCATCCCGCTCTATATCGTGCCTCGTGCCGACGGGCTGTTCATGGTCGGCGCGACCATGATCGAGAGCGGCGAGCGCCGCCGTGTCTCCGCCCGCGCCATGCTGGAATTGCTCGGCGCGGCCTATGCGCTGCATCCGGCCTTCGCCGAGGCGGAGGTCGTCGAGATCGGCACCGATGCCCGCCCGGCCTTTCCGGACAACCTGCCGCGGCTGACGCGCCGCGGCCGGGTGATCCATGTCAACGGGCTCTATCGTCACGGTTTCCTGCTGAGCCCCGCCATGGCGCGGATGGCGGCGGAGGCCGTGCTTAACCCGCAAGCCAGACCGGAGATGCTGCATGACCTTGCTGCTTAACGGCGCGCCCCAAACCGTCGCGGCCAAGACGCTGGCCGAGGCGCTGGCCGAACTGGGCTTTGGCGGCCGCATCGTCGCGACCGCGGTGAACGGCGATTTCGTGCCGGCCCGGAAGCGCGCCGAGACGGCTCTGAGCGAGGGCGACCGTATCGAGATCGTAGCCCCGATGCAGGGAGGCTGAGATGGCGTCCTTCTATGGCTTCGAACCGCAGAACCCGCTTTTCCTGGGTACGGCGCAATATCCGTCGCCGGCCATTCTTGCCGAGGCGGTGAAGCGCTCCGGCACTGAGGTCGTCACCGTCTCGCTGCGCCGGGAATCGGCGGGTGGGTCCGGTCAGGGTTTCTGGGCGCTGATCCGCGAGCTCGGCGTCAAGGTTCTCCCCAACACGGCCGGCTGCCACACCGTCAAGGAGGCGGTGACCACCGCGCAGATGGCGCGCGAGGTCTTCGGCACGGACTGGATCAAGCTCGAGGTGATCGGCGAGGACGACACGCTCCAGCCGGACGTGATCGCGCTGGTCGAGGCCGCACGCATCCTGAGCCGTGACGGCTTCAAGGTCTTTCCCTACACCACCGAGGATCTCGTGATTGGCGGGCGCCTGCTCGATGCCGGCTGCGAGGTGCTGATGCCCTGGGGAGCGCCGATCGGCTCGGGCAGGGGGCTCAACAACCCCTATGGCCTGCGCAGCATGCGCCAGCATTTCCCGGATATCCCGCTCGTGGTCGATGCCGGAATCGGCCTGCCCTCCCATGCCGCGCAGGCGATGGAGATGGGCTATGACGGCATCCTGCTCAACACCGCCGTCGCCAAGGCCGGCGATCCCGCTGCGATGGCGGAAGCTTTCGCGCTCGCCATCCGCGCCGGCCGCCAGGCTTTCGCCGCGCAGCCGATCGAGGCGCGCGACATGGCCGCTCCCTCCACGCCCGTCATGGGCAAAGCCTTCCTGGCCTGAAAGACCCGTCTCCCATGAAGCTCGATCCGTTCTACCCCATCTTCGACAGCGCCGACTGGCTGGAGCGGATGCTGCCGCTCGGCGTCAAACTGGTGCAGTTGCGCGTCAAGGATCGCCCCGAGACCGAGGTCGCGCGCGAGATCGCCCGCGCGAAGACGCTCTGCGCCGCGTCCGGCTGCGTGCTCGTGGTCAACGACTACTGGAAGCTCGCCATCGCCGAGGGCTGCGAGTGGCTGCATCTCGGCCAGGAGGATCTCGACGCCGCCGATCTCGGCGCGATCCGCAAGGCCGGCTTGAAACTCGGCATCAGCAGCCATGACGAGCCTGAGCTGGAACGTGCGCTGGCGGCGAAGCCGGACTATGTTGCGCTCGGCCCGGTCTACCCGACGATCCTGAAGCAGATGCGTTTCGGTCCGCAGGGATTGGAGCGGCTCGGCGACTGGAAGCGCCGTATCGGAGACCTGCCGCTGGTCGGCATCGGCGGCATTTCGCTGGAGCGGGCGCCGGGCGTCTTCGAGGCAGGCGCCGACATCGTCGCGGCGGTGACGGATATCACGCTGAACGCCGATCCCGAGGGTCGGCTGAAGGCCTGGATCGCGGCGACGCGGAAGCACGCGGCCTGAGAGGGCCGCGTTCTCGGGTGAAGCGAGGGGCTCTCAGCTCTCCGCCTCGGCCGACATCGTGTGACCGTCGACATGGCCGAGGCTGCGATCGGGGTCGAGCCGGTCGCGCACACGCTGCTTCAGCACCTTGGAATCCGGGAAGCCGCCATCGGCTTTGCGGTCCCAGATCAGCTCGCCGTCGTAATGGATCTGGAAGATGCCGCCGGTGCGCGGGATCAGGGCGATCTCGCCGAGATCCTGCCCGAAGGTCGAGAGCAGTTCCTGCCCGAGCCAGGCCGAGCGCAGCATCCAGTTGCACATCGAGCAATAGGTGATGGCGATGCGGGGGGCGGGCTTGGTCTGGGTCATGATCGGTCACCGAAGCAGGAGGTCGTCTCCGACATCCTGCTTCGTGAGCCCCGATGCAAGCCCGAAAGCTGCATGGCCGACCGGCGATCGGCCATAGCTTAAGTTTTTGTTTCAACTAAATAAAATGAATAGCGCTCAAACCTCGTCGATATAGCGGCGGCGCAGATGCGCCTTGAATACCGAGGCGTCGAGCGGCCGGCCGGTGGCTTCGGTCAGCAGGTCGTCGGTCGAAAGCAGCGAGCCCTTGCCGTGGATATTGGCGCGCAGCCAGCCGACCAGCGGGCTGAAATCGCCCTTGCCGATGCCGGGTAGGATCGCGGCTTCGGCCTTGCAGGCGGCGTCGAATATCTGGGCCGCGGTCATCGCGCCCAGCGTATAGGTCGGGAAATAGCCCCAGCCGCCGGACGGCCAGTGGATATCCTGCAGGCAGCCGAGCCGGTCATTGGGCACGGTGACGCCGAGCATGGACTTCATTGCGGCATTCCAGGCGGCCGGCAATTCGGCGAGCGGCATCTCGTCGGCGATGAGCGCCTTCTCCAGCCGGTAACGCAGGATGACATGGGCGGGATAGCTCACCTCGTCGGCATCGACGCGGATGAAGCCAGGCTCGACGCGGGTATAGCGATGCCATAGCGCCTCGCTTTCCCAGGCCGCGCCGCTGCCGCCGAAGCTCTCGCGCATCAATGGCGCGGCATAGGTCAGGAACTGGCGCGAGCGGCAGGCCTGCATCTCCATCAGCAGCGACTGGCTCTCGTGCAGGCTCATGCCGCGCGCGGCGCCGACCGGCTGGTGGAGATGGCCCTGCGGCCGGCCTTGCTCGTAAAGCGCATGGCCGGTCTCGTGCAGCACGCCCATCAGCGCCTTGGTGAAGTCGGCCTCGTCATAGCGCGTGGTGATGCGGACATCGTTATCGGCGCCGCCGCAGAACGGATGGGTCGAGATATCGAGCCGGCCGCGCTCGAAATCATAGCCGAGCGCCGCCATGAACTTGAGACCGAGCGCGCGCTGCGTCTCGGTGGCGAAGGGCCCCTCCAGCGCGGGCTGTGTCGGCCGGCGCGCCTGTACGGCAAGCGCCTCCTGCGTGAAGCCGGGCAGGAAGGCGGCGAGATCGTCGAACAGCGCGTCGATCTTGGCGGAGCGCCCGCCGGGCTCGTAATCGTTGAGCAGGGCGTCGTAAGGCGAGAGGCCGAGCTTCTCGCCCTTGGCCCGGCCGATCTGGCGCTGCAGGTTCAGCACCTCCGCGAGATAGGGCAGGAGTCCGGCGAAATCGGCATCGGCCCGGGCCTGGCGCCAGCGCATTTCGCACGCGGAGACTGCCTTGCTCGACGCTTCCACCAGCTCGGAGGGCAGGGCGGTATCGACCGTCCAGACGCGCCGGATCTCGCGCAGATTGGCCTTCTCCCAAGCGCCGAGGCTGCCGTCGTTCTCGGCGTCGCCGAGCCAGTCACCGATGCGGGCATCGGTCGAGAGGCCGTGGCGCATGACCTGAAGCAGGGCCATGCTCTCGGCTCGCGTCTCTGCCGCGCCCTTCGGCATCATCACGTCGTTGTCCCATTGCAGGATGCCGATGGCGTTCGACAGGGCGGCGATGCGGCCGAAATGGGCGGAGAGGTCGGAATAGGCGGTCATGCGGCTCTCGAGTTTGGGAGTGGGCGGCGCGATTGAAGTGTTTTCGCCGCTCCGGACAAGCCACGTCAGCAGCGCGATCCGGAGCGGCGAGGGTGATGCGGTTCAGGCGAACAGCTTGGAATATTGCCGCGGTTGCGAGCGCAGATACTGGTTCGGCGCCTTGACGGTGGCGCCGAGCTGGGCCGCCGCGTGCCAGGGCCAGCGCGGATTGTAGAGGATGCCGCGCGCCAGGGCGACGAGATCGGCCTCGCCGGTGCCGATGATCGCCTCCGCCTGCTCGGCCTCGGTGATCAGGCCCACCGCCATCGTCGTGATACCGGTCGCCTGCTTCACGGCCCGCGCCAGCGGCACCTGATAGTTCGGGCCGAGCGGGACCTTTTGCGTCGCCGAGAGCCCACCACCGGACATGTCGATGAAATCGGCGCCGCGTGCTTTCGCTGCCGTTGAGAAGGCGATGCTTTGCTCGATATCCCAGCCGCCCTCGACCCAGTCCGTGCCGGAGATGCGGAAGCCGACCGGATAGCTGGCCGGCACCACGGCTCGCACCGCATCGAGAACCGCGAGGGGGAAGCGCATCCGGTTTTCCAGCGAGCCGCCATATTCGTCCTCGCGCTTGTTCGAGAACGGCGAGAGGAACTGGTGCATCAGATAGCCATGCGCGCCATGAAGCTCGATCGCGGCGAAGCCGAGCCGCACGGCGCGGCGGGCTGAATCCGCGAAGGCTTCGATCAGCCGCGCTATTTCATCTCCGGTGAGCGCGCGCGGCGGCCGCGGATAGTTCTCGAATCCGATCTCCGATGGGGCTTCCACGGTCCAGCCGCCCTGATCGAGGCCGAGCTGGCCGCCACCCTTCCAGGGCTGTGCAAGCGAGGCTTTGCGTCCGGCATGGGCGAGCTGGATCGCGATCGGCATGTCCGACCAGCGGCGGGCGGAATCGAGCGCCTTGCCGAGCGCCGCTTCGGTTTCGTCGGACCAGAGTCCGAGATCGAACGGGCTGATCCGGCCATCTGGCTCGACGGCTGTCGCCTCGATGATCAGGAGGCCGGCGCCTGAGAGCGCGAGGTGGCCGAGATGGATGGTGTGCCAGTCGCTGGCGCAGCCATCCTGCGCCGAATACTGGCACATCGGAGCGATGACGATGCGATTGGCAAGCGTGAGGCTGCCAAGCTGATAGGGGCTGAAGAGCTGGCTCATGGCGGGATAGGATCTCGGAAAGGGCAGGTTTCGCGCGCAGTCTAGAAGCCGCCGCCCGGCCAAGACCAGTGGCGCTCGCGCAAACGCGATGCCCGATGCGTGCAGATGCACCTCGCGAGCGCTGCGACACTGGTGCTAGCCTTCGGTGACGAGCCGCCCACCGGAGACCGCCATGTCCGACGCATCCGCTTCCGTTCAGCTTACGTGTGACGGCGGCGTCGCCATCCTCACGCTCAACCGCCCGGCCGTGCTGAACGCCATCGACGCGCCGATGGCCGAACGTTTCCTCGCGCAGGTCAAGGCGATCGCGGCCAGCGGCGACGTGCGCGCCATCCTGCTGCAGGGCAATGGCCGGGCCTTCTGCGCCGGTGGCGATGTCTCGCAATTCCTTGCGAGCAGCGACATCGCGGCCGGCATCGAGGCGATCATGGCGCCGCTGCACGAGGCGCTGCGTCTCCTCGATGCCCTGCCGCAGCCCTCGGTCGCCTGCCTGCAGGGCGCGATCGCCGGCGGCGGCTTCAGCCTCGCGCTCGCCTGCGATCTCGCCGTCGCGTCCGACGATGCCCGCTTCACCATGGCCTATGCCCGGATCGGGGCCACGCCCGATCTCGGCGGCACCTACCGGCTCGCCCGGCTCGTCGGCCAGCGCAAGGCCCGCGAGATCGCGTTGCTGGCGGAGACCTTCGGGGCAGCCGAGGCGCTGGGCTTCGGCCTCGTCAATCGCGTCGTGCCGGCCGCTGAGGCGCGCGATGAAGCCCTGGCCCTTGCTCGCAAGCTCGCGGCCGGGCCGACCGGCGCCTATGGCCGCATCCGCACCTTGCTGACGGAGGCTCCGGATGCCGGTCTCGCCGATCATCTCGATGCGGAGCGCGATGCCTTCCGCGAGACGACGGCGACCGCCGATTTCCGAGAGGGCGTGAGGGCGTTTCTTGAAAAGCGACCGGCTGCTTTCGTCGGCCGATAATCGGAACTGGCGCCGAGCGTCTTCACCTTTGCGTGCGCCGCACAATCCGTTCCTGAAAATGCCGTAATCGGACATATGATAAGCAGGCTTACGATTTGGAGGCCTGCGGATGAAGCGACCCTTGCGGCGGGAACTGGTTTTCCAACTGGTTGAAACCTCGCGGCTGCTGCGAACCTATGTCGAGCAGCGCGCCCGCCAGCACGGCACGACACGGGCCCAATGGGGCGTGATGTCCCGGTTGCGGCGTCAGGAGGGGCTGAACCAGGCTGCGCTCGCCGATCAGATGGATCTTCAGCCGATCTCGCTCGCCCGCTTGCTCGACCGCTTGCAGAGCCAGAACCTGATCGAGCGCCGCGAAGATCCGGCCGACCGCCGCGCCTACCGCCTCTTCCTCACCCCCGATGGCCGGGCGCTGGTCGATGACCTCGATTCCGTCCGGACCGAGATCGCGCAGGAGATTCTCGGCGAGGCCGAAGAGGAGGCCATCCTGTCCGCGCTCGGCACGCTTTCGGTGATCCGCGAGCAGATCCGTGCCCGATCCGAAGACAAGGCGCCGGCCACTGCCGGCAACGCAGCCTGAGCGAGTGGACAGACAATGAAGCGTTCAGGATTGATCATCGGCGTCGTTGCCGTCGGCCTCGCGGCCGGCGGGGCCTGGTATCTGTACTCGCGCAGCCCCGAAGCGACGCACACGGCCCGTGGCGGGCGCGGCGAGGGCGCTCCGGTCGCCGTGGTCTCCGCTGCCGCGATCCAGGCCGATTTCCCGGTGCGCAAGCACGCCATCGGCTTCGTCGAGACGCCGGCGAGCGTGCTCGTGCGGTCCCGCATCGACAGCCAGATCATGGCCCAGCACGTCACCGACGGGCAGTTCGTCAAGGCCGGCGACCTGCTCTTCACGCTCGACGATCGCGACATCAAGGCCCAGATCGCCAAGGACGAAGCGATGCTGGCGCGCGACGAAGCGACCCATACCCGCAACCTCGCCGATCTCGACCGCTACAAGCAGCTTTTCGCCCGCAATGCCGGCACGCAGGCGCAGGTCGATCAGGCCACGGCCGACGAGCGCAGCTCTGCTGCCAGCATCCAGGGCGACCACGCGACGCTCGACGCCGACCGGCTGAAGCTGAGCTACACCCGCATCACCGCGCCGATCGACGGCCGCATCGGTACCGTGCAGGTCACACCGGGTAATCTCGTCAACGCCAGCGCCAACAGCAGCGGCACCGGCCTGCTGACCATCACACAGATGAAGCCCTTGCGTGTCTCCTTCGCCATGCCCGAGAGCGAATTGCCGACCTTGCAGGGAGCGCTCGCAGCCGCGAAGCCCGTACCGGTGACAGCCCGCGTGCCGAATGCCGCCCGCACAGCGACTGAGGGCAAGCTCAACTTCGTCGATTCGACCGTCGATATCACCTCCGGCACGATTACGGCCAAGGCCGCCTTCGCCAATGAGGACCTGAGCCTCTGGCCGGGGCAATATGTCGATGTCGAGATCATCCCTGAGACGCTCAACGGCGTCACGGTGATCCCGACCGTCGCTGTGCAGACCGGTCAGAAGGGGCCTTATGCCTTTGTCGTGAAGCCGGATTCCACCGTGGATCTCCGCCAGATCAAGGTCGCGCTCTCCGATGGCGAGCGCACTGCCGTCACCGAGGGCATCGCGCCGGGCGAGCGCGTCGTCACAGACGGTCAGATGCGCCTGAAGCAGGGTAGCAGGGTGCGCGAGCGCGCGGCGACCGGCGAGAAGCCGGCGCAGGCAACGCCGGTTGCGGAAGGCGCACGCTCATGAACGTCTCCTCCTTCTGCATCCGCCACCCCGTCGCGACCATCCTGATGTCGGTCTCGCTGGTGCTGGCGGGGCTGTTCGCATATCGCTTCCTTCCGGTCGCGGCGCTTCCGCGAGCCGAGTTCCCGGTCGTCAACGTTTCCGCGCAACTGCCCGGCGCCTCGCCGGACACCATGGCGACATCGGTCGCAACGCCCCTCATCAAGCAGTTCGGTACCATCGCCGGCATCGACTCGATCTCGACCACCAACTCGCAGGGCTCGACCTCGATAGCGATCCAGTTCGTACTGAACCGCGACATCGACGCCGCCGCCGCCGACGTGCAGGCCGCGATCGCCCGTACCCAGCGGCAATTGCCGATCGAGATGACGACCCAGCCGAGCTATCGCAAGGTGAACCCGGCCGATGCGCCGATCATCCTGATGGCACTGAAGAGCGACGTGGTGCCGCTCTCGCAGCTCGACGCCTTCGCCCAGCAGGTGATTTCCCCGGCGCTCTCGACCGTCGATGGCGTCGCGCAGGTGCTGATCTGGGGCAGCCAGAAATACGCGGTACGCATCCAGATCGACCCGACCGCTCTTGCCGCGCGCGGCATCGGCCTCGACGAATTGCAGCAGGCGATCACCGCGACCAACGCCAATACGCCGGTCGGAACGATCCAGAACACGGCCCAGCAGTTGACCATTCAGGCGAAGACGCAGCTCGCCAACGCGGCCCAGTTCGCCAATGTCATCATCACCACGCGCTCGGGCAAGCCGATCCGGCTCGGCGACGTCGCCAAGGTGATCGACTCCGTCGAGAACACCCAGACCCGCAGCACCTATGACGGCACGCCGGCGATCGTGCTTGCCGTCCAGCGCCAGCCTGACGCCAACACCGTCGAGGTGGTCGATCGCGTCAAGGCGATGATCCCGGCCTTCGAGGACCAGTTGCCGGCGGCGGCCTCGCTCTCGCTGCTCAATGACCGCTCGACTTCGATCCGCCAGGCGGTAGAGGACGTGCAGTTCACGCTGCTGCTCACCATCGCGCTCGTCGTCATGGTGATCTTCGTCTTCCTGCGCCGCGTCGCCGCGACCTTCATCCCGGCCGTTGCCGTGCCGATCTCGATCATCGCCACGCTTGCCGCGATGTACATGCTCAATTTCTCGATCGACAACATCTCTTTGCTGGGACTGACGCTTTCGGTTGGCCTCGTCGTCGACGACGCCATCGTCATGCTCGAGAACATCGTCCGGCACATGGAGGAGGACGGGCTCTCCGCCTTCGAGGCCTCGCTGAAGGGCGCCGGCGAGATCGGCTTCACCATCATCTCGATCTCGCTCTCGCTGGTGGCGGTCTTCATCCCCGTGCTGCTGATGGGTGGCGTCATCGGCCGCATCTTCAACGAGTTCGCAGTGGTGGTGACGGTTTCGATCCTGGCTTCCGCATTCGTCTCGCTGACGCTGACGCCGATGCTGTGCTCGCGCCTGCTCTCGGGCTATTCCGCGCATCATCGGGAGAACGCGCTCGGCCGTTGGCTGGAGAAGGGCTTCGACAAGCTGCTCGCCGGCTATGACGCCGGCCTCAAGTTCTGCCTGCGCTTCCAGCCGCTGATGCTGCTCGCCTTCTTCCTGACCATGGCCGGCAGCGTCTGGCTGCTCCAGAGCGCGCCGAAGGGTTTCTTCCCGCAGGAGGATATCGGCCAGCTCCAGGTCTCGACCGAGGCCCGGCAGGATATCTCGTTCGAGGCGATGCAGAAGCTCCAGGCCGAGGTGGCCGAGGTCTTCCGCAAGTCGCCCTATGTCGCGCATGTCGCCTCGACCGTGGGCGGCAATGGCGGCGGCGGCAGCGCGCTCAACGCCGGGCGGCTCTTCGTCGAATTGAAGCCGCTCGACGAGCGGCCCCATATCCAGGCCGTGCTGGCCTCGCTCAGGCGCGATCTCGCCCAGGTGGCGGGTATCAGCACCTATATGACGCCCGTCCAGAACCTGCGCATCGGGGCGCGTTCCTCGAAGAGCCAGTACCAGCTCGTCGTGCAGGGGCTCGACCAGCAGCAGATGAACGGCTGGGCCGTGCGCCTCGCCGACGCGATGAGCCGCGACCGCTCGGCCTTCGTCGACGTCACCACCGACCTGCAGGACAATGCCCTGCAGGCCACCGTCATGGTCGACCGCGACAAGGCCAACGCGCTCGGTATCGGCTCCGACATCCTGCGCTCGACGCTCTATTCCGGCTTCGGCGTCCGGCAGGTCTCGACCATCTATACCGCCGGCGACAGCTACAATGTCGTCGTCGAATTCAATCCCAACGAGCACTGGACGCCCGAGCGCCTGAACGCGATCCGCGTGCGCACCAAGTCCGGCACGCTGGTGCCGCTCGGCGCCATCGCCCGGATCGAGCGCACGGCAGGGCAGCTCACGGTCAACCAGCTCGGCCAGCTACCGGCGGTGACGATCTCCTACAACCTGCCGGCCGGCGTCGCGCTCGGCGACAGCGTCGAGCGCATCGAGGCGATCAAGGAACAGCTCGGCCTGCCCAAGTCGATCTCGACCACGCTCGCCGGCACCGCCAAGACCTTCCAGGATTCACTCGCCAACCAGGGCTTGCTGATTGCCGGCGCGATCCTGACGATCTACATCGTGCTCGGCATCCTCTACGAGAGTTTCATCCATCCGCTGACGATTTTGACCGGCTTGCCATCGGCAGCGGTCGGCGCGCTGGGGGCATTGAGGCTGTTCGATCTCGAGCTCTCGGTCATCGCCATCATCGGACTCCTGATGCTGATCGGCATCGTCAAGAAGAACGCGATCATGATGATCGACGTGGCGCTGGTGCTGAGACGCGAGGGCAAGAGCGCGCAGGAGGCGATCCACCAGGCCTGCGTGATGCGGTTCCGGCCGATCCTGATGACGACGTTGGCGGCGCTGATGGGCACCTTGCCGATTGCGCTCGGCGCGGGTGCGAGCGCGGAGCTGCGTCAGCCGCTCGGCATCGCCGTGGTCGGCGGTCTGATGATCAGCCAAGTGCTGACACTGTTCATCACGCCCGTCCTGTTCCTTTACATGGACAGGCTGTCGGAAGGGCTGGTGAAGCTCGGCGGCTATATGCGCGGGGCCAAGCACACGCCCGAGATTGCGCACCCGGCGGAGTGAAGAGACGAGGGCGCGACGCAGCCGTCATGGTCGGGCTTGTCCCGACCATCCACCTCTTCCGCCATCGAGCCCAGTGTTCAAGGCATGGATGCTCGCCACAAGGGCGAGCATGACGCTTCCGGTTGAACGCCGAGGCGCTTGCCTCAGGCCGCGTCGAGCCCGTAGAGCGAGTGCAGCGTGCGCACCGCGAGCTCGGTATAGGCCGAGTCGATCAGCACCGAGAACTTGATCTCGGAGGTGGTGATCGCGCGGATGTTGATGCCCTTCTCGGCCAGCGCCCGGAAGGCGCGCGCCGCGACGCCGGCATGCGAGCGCATGCCGACGCCGATCGCCGAGATCTTCACCACGTCGGTCGCGCCCTGGATCTCCTGGTAGGAGATCACGTCGTGCTTGCTTTCCAGCAGCGTGCGGGCGCGCTCGTAATCGGCGGTCGGCACGGTGAAGGTGATGTCGGTCGTCGCCTGGTCGTCGGAGACGACCTGGATGATCATGTCGACATTGATGTTGGCATCGGCGAGCGGGCCGAAGATCGCCGCGGCGACGCCGGGCTGGTCAGCCACGCGGCGGAGCGTGATCTGGGCTTCGTCCCGGGAGAAGGCGATGCCGGTGACGATGGGCTGTTCCACGATGTCGTCCTCGTCGCAGATGAGGGTGCCAGGATTGGGGTTTTCGGGGTCGTCGAAGGAGGAGCGCACATAGGTCGGCACGCGCTGCGTCATGGCGATCTCGACCGAGCGCACCTGCAGCACCTTGGAGCCGAGCGAGGCCATCTCGAGCATTTCCTCGAACGAGACCTTGTCCATGCGCCTGGCCTTGGGCACGATGCGCGGATCGGTGGTGTAGACGCCGTCGACATCGGTATAGATGTCGCAGCGATCGGCCTTGAGCCCGGCGGCGAGCGCGACCGCGCTGGTGTCGGAGCCGCCGCGGCCGAGCGTGACGATGCGGTGCGTGCGCGGGTTCATACCCTGGAAGCCGGAGCAGACCGCGATCTCGCGATTGCGGTCGAAGCCGGCGAGGATGCCGGCGCCATCGACGCTCTCGATCCGGGCCGAGCCATGCGCGTCGGAGCCATAGAGCGGAATCTGCCAGCCCTGCCAGGAGCGGGCGGGCATGCCCATCTCCTGAAGCACGATGGCCATCAGCCCGGAGGTGACCTGCTCGCCCGAGGCGACGACGGTGTCGTACTCGGCCTGGTCGAACATCGGCGCGGCTTCCTTGCACCAGCCGACCAGCTCGTTGGTCTTGCCCGACATCGCGGAAACCACGACCGCGACCTCGTGGCCGGCGTCGAACTCGCGTTTGACGTGGCGCGCCGCGTTCTTGATCCGCTCGACAGTGGCGACAGAGGTGCCGCCGAATTTCATCACCAGACGGGCCATGACGGTCTTTTCGATAGCTGCCCCGGCGTGGCACCGGGTCGAAAGGTCGCCCTCGCACTTGCAGCGGGGCGGGTGTAGATGACGGGCGACAGGCGCGGTGTCAATGCGGCATCGCATAAGCGAAGGACCGGTTCATGGCGGCTGCGACCCAGCGCACAGGCTCGACGATCGACCCGGCCGAGGTCGCCCGCTTCGATGCGATCGCCCGCGACTGGTGGGATCCGAAGGGGCCCATGGCCGTCCTGCACAAGTTCAATCCGGTCCGGCTTGCCTATGTCCGCGACGAGGCCTGCGCCCGTTTCGGCCGCGATCCGAAGACTCTGCGGGCTCTCGATGGCCTGAGCCTCGTCGATATCGGCTGCGGCGGTGGCGTGCTTTCCGAGCCGCTCTCAAGGCTGGGCGCAGAGGTCACCGGCCTCGATCCGGCTCCGACCAATATCGCGGTCGCGCGGGCCCATGCCGAGAAGAGCGGGCTTGCGATCGACTATCGCGAGGAGACGATCGAGGCGGTGGTGGCATCCGGCAAGCGCTTCGATATCGTGCTGGCGATGGAGGTCGTCGAGCATGTCGCCGATGTCGAGGCCTTCGTCGCCGCCTGCTGCGCGGCGGTGAAGCCTGACGGGCTTCTGGTGATGGCGACGCTCAACCGCACGCTGAAATCCTATGCGATGGCGATCGTCGGCGCCGAATATGTCCTGCGCTGGCTGCCGAAAGGCACGCATGACTGGGAGAAGTTCGTGACGCCGGCCGAGCTCGGCGCCGCCATCGAAGGCAACGGCTTCACGCTGGGCACGCAGACCGGCGTGATCTTCAACCCGCTGACCGGCCGCTGGAGCGCGTCACGCGACATGGACGTGAACTACATGCTCGCGGCGAGCCGCAGCGGTGCAGCTTAGCTCCCGCTCTTCTGCGCGTTAAGCGACGAGCTCGCCGCAAGAAGCTGTTGCAGAAGGTCGGCGGGCAAGACCTTCGCGACCCGATCTTGCGCCTCCTTCCAGGAGGGCAGGGCCGCCTGCAAGCACCTGGCTCCACTCTCGGTGAGCCAGACGGCGCGGCGGCGCAGATCCTTTTCCACCGTGGCGATCTCGATCAGCCCGTCGCGTTCGAGCGCCCGCACGTTCCGCGAAAGCGTTGAGGGGTCGAGCCCGGCCTGCTCGGCGATCGCGGCCATCCGGTCGTCCTCGTTCGTCGCGATCACCGCCAGGAGGCCGAGCTGCGCGACGCTCAGGCCGCTTTCCTGCAAGGCCTCGTCATAGATCTGCGTCACCCGCCGTGCCGCCTGCCGAACGGTCAAGCCCACGCAACTGGCCGCCAGCCTGCGCACCTCTTCCCGCAATTCGCCTGTCTCCGTCATGACGAATCGCAATTTACATGTATATACAATAATTGCATATACATCTAAATTTCCTCAGAGGAGCCGCTATGCCCGTCGACATCCTGAGCCGCATCGGCGGCACCGCGCTCCTGCCGCTGCGCCGGATAGTGCCGGCGAACGGCGCGCGTATCCTCGTGAAGATCGAAAGCGAAAATCCGACAGGCAGCATCAAGGACCGGATGGCGCTCGCGATGATCGAGGCGGCCGAGCGCGACGGGCGGCTGAAGCCGGGCGGCAGCGTCGTCGAATATACCGGCGGCAGCACCGGCGTTTCGTTGGCGCAGGTCTGCGCGGTGAAGGGCTATCGCCTGCATATCGTCACCTCCGATGCCTTCGCCCGCGAGAAGCTCACCCATATGCGCCTGCTCGGCGCCGAGTTGACGATCGTCCCCAGCGAAGCCGGCCGCATGACCGAGAAGCTGACCAAGGACATGATCGAGACCGCCCGCGTCATCGCGGCCGAGACGGGCGCATTCTGGACCGACCAGATGCGCAACACCGATCAGCTTGCGGCTTATGACCGGCTGGCCGACGAGATCTGGGAACAGACCGGCGGCCATGTCGACGCCTTCGTGCAGAGCGTCGGCACGGCGGCATCCCTGCGCGGAACCGGCGAGGCGCTGCTCCGGCGCGACCCGAAGATCGCATTGATGGCGGTCGAGCCGTCTGAATCCGCCGTGCTCTCGGGCGGCCCAACCGGAGCCCACAAGATAGACGGCGTCGGTGCCGGTTATATCGTGCCGCTCTGGCGCGCTGATCTCGTCGATGCGATCGAGCCGGTCTCGACGGCTGAGGCGACGGCAATGGCGCTGCGGCTTGCGCGGGAGGAGGGGCTGTTCGCGGGCACCTCGACCGGCGGCAATGTCACGGCCGCCTTGCGCTTGGCCGAGCGCCTCGGCACCGGCGCGACGATCGTCACCATGATGTGCGATACCGGGATGAAATACCTGAATAGCTTCGGCGCGAAGCTCGAAAGCTGACGCCTATGGCATCGGAGCGAAAAGTGGAATCCATTTTTCGGAAAAATCCGACGCGATAACAATGTGATAGATCATCGTTATCGCGTCCGGTAGGACGCGCGGTGATCTAGGGCCGGACCACGGCCAGGCTGATCAGCAGCAGCAGGCCGGAGCCCGTCGCGATGGCGGCACGCACGGCTTCTGCCGGAAAGCGCGTGGGAATGCCGTAGCGCTGCCACAGCCAGGCGCCGGTGAATGCGCCCACGAGCGTGATGCCGGTGTTGAGCATCACGCCGAAGCCGGCTTCGTCGAGCAACAGGTCGGCGAGCCAGCCGATCAGCATGGCGCTGAGCAGGATCATCGCGATCACGATCACCACGGACAGCATGGGCAAGTCGGGCAGGCCGATCATCTTCAGCAGACCGGGCATCGTTTCTCCTCGGTGCCGCGTAGAATGCCAGAATTCCAGCAAACGATGAACAAAGCGCAAGCGCTCGAAAAGGGTATTGCGCTGCGGTGTGATTCCTTAGGTTAATGGCGCAGCGCAGCATATGGTGCATGATCGGCGTCCCACACCGCCGACGCGTTCCGGGCTGGGCAACGACGGAAGAGAGCAGGGAGACGACCATGTCGAAGTCGCAGGCCGCCGTGAAGCCGCTCAAGGATCTCTACGAACTCGACGAATTGCCGCCGCTCGGTCATGTCCCCGAGAAGATGTATGCTTGGGCGATCCGGCGCGAGCGCCACGGGGCGCCGCAGGACTCGTTCCAGGTCGAGGTCGTGCCGACCTGGTCGATCGGCGAAGAGGAAGTTCTCCTTCTCGTGATGGCGGGCGGCGTCAACTACAACGGCATCTGGGCCGGCCTCGGCCAGCCGATCTCGCCGTTCGACGTTCATAAGGCGCCGTTCCATGTCGCAGGCTCCGATTGCGCCGGCATCGTCTGGGCCGTCGGCTCCAAGGTGAAGCGCTGGAAGGTCGGCGACGAGGTGATCGTCCATTGCAACCAGGATGACGGCGACGACGAAGAGTGCAATGGCGGCGACCCGATGTTCTCGTCGACCCAGCGCATCTGGGGCTATGAGACGCCGGACGGCTCCTTCGCGCAGTTCTGCCGGGTCCAGTCGCGCCAGCTCATGCTGAAGCCGAAGCACCTCGCCTGGGAGGAGGCCGCCTGTTACACGCTGACGCTGGCCACCGCCTATCGCATGCTGTTCGGCCACGCGCCTCATACCATCAAGCCCGGCGACAATGTCCTCGTCTGGGGCGCTTCCGGCGGTCTCGGCGTCTTCGGCGTGCAGCTTTGCGCGGCGTCGGGCGCCAACGCGATCGGCGTGATCTCGGACGAGACCAAGCGCGACTACGTGCTCGGCCTCGGCGCCAAGGGCGTGATCAACCGCAAGGATTTCAACTGCTGGGGCCAGATGCCCACGGTCAATTCGCCTGAGTACAACGAGTGGACCAAGGAGGCCCGCAAGTTCGGCAAGGCGATCTGGGACATCACCGGCAAGAAGGATGTCGACATCGTCTTCGAGCATCCGGGCGAGGCGACCTTCCCGGTCTCCTGCCTCGTCGCCAAGCGCGGCGGCATGGTGGTGTTCTGCGCGGGAACCTCGGGCTTCAACATCACCTTCGACGCCCGCTATGTCTGGATGCGGCAGAAGCGCGTCCAGGGCTCGCATTTCGCCCACCTCAAGCAGGCGAGCGCGGCCAACCAGTTCGTGATCGACCGGCGCATCGACCCTTGCATGTCCGAGGTCTTCCCCTGGGACAAGATTCCGCTGGCTCACCACAAGATGTGGAAGAACGAGCACGCGCCGGGCAACATGTCCGTGCTGGTCTATGCCCCGCGCACGGGCCTGCGGACCTATGAGGACGTCGCCGAAGCTCTGGCAGGCTAGGCGGCGCGCTTGCCGGCGTTCACCGCTTCCATGCGGTGCAGGAAGGCGTCGACCGAGGTGGCCAGTGATCCCGCCACCTCGGCCATGATCTCGGCTGCGTGCCGGGCCTTCTCGATCTCGGTCTTGGTTTCGCCCACGGCGCCGTAGGCTTGCTCGACACGTTCGGTCGCCTGCCGGCTGTGGTCGGCGGCCGAATCGATATTGCTCGACATGGCGGCGGTCGCGGCCCGCTGCTCCTCGACGGCCGAGACGATGGCATGCGTGACGTCGTGGACGTCGAGCACGGCCTGGCGGATCGCCTCGATCGACCGCGTCACATTGGCGGCAGAGGCGCCGATCGCCCCGATCCTGTTGATGATCTCGTTGCTGGCCTCGGTCGTCTGTGCGGCCAGCCCTTTGACCTCGGCTGCGACGACCGAGAAGCCGCGCCCGGCCTCGCCGGCACGCGCCGCCTCGATCGTCGCGTTGAGCGCGAGCAGATTGGTGCGTCCGGCGATCGCCTGGATCATCTCGACGATGCCGGTGATGCCCTGCATCAGCGCGGAAAGCTGGGCGATGTCGGTCATCGCCGCCGCGCTGACGGAGACGGTGTCGCTGATCACCGCGCCGGCGCGATAGGTCCGCTCGCCGATCCGGGCGATGGCGTCGTTGAGATGGCCGGTGCTGGCGGCGATGGCGTCGATCTCGCCGGTCGCGCTCGCAGCGGCGCTGCGGGCCGCGCCGGCCTGGCTCGCGGTCGTCTCGGCTGTGCCGGAGAGCGAGGCGGCGCTCGCGGCGATGCCTTGCGTCTCGCGCCGGACGACATCCTGGAAGCCGGCCATCGACTGGCGGAAGGCTGCGACCACCTCCATCAGTTCGTCGTGCCGGCGGCTCGTCTCGTCGCGCTCGGCGAGCGCGCTGTGCTGGAGCAGGGTGCGTTCGCGGCTGCTTTCGATCGCGGCATTGCGGCCGCGAACGGCTTCCGCCAGCGTCGCGCCATAGGCCGAGACGTGGCGCGTCATGAATACGAGATAGAGGGTCAGCAGCACCGCCACCGTGATGGCCGTGCTCGTGGAAAACTGGGCGAAGGCCAGGACCGAAGTCGCGCCGAGTGTGACGCCGTAGATCAGTGCCGCGCGCGGGACCACGACGAAGCGCGTCATGCCGCTGGCGATCATGCCGGCGATGACGAAGCCGATCGCGATGTTCTCCCGGGGATCGGTGGTCGCGCCGGCGACCCAGGGCAGGGCGCCCCAGATCAGTCCGAGCACGGGTGCGCGCAGATGCACGACCCGCATCGGCCAGGGCGAACGCTCGTACAGGCGGCTGCGCCATGCGACGATGTCGAGCCCCATCGACAGCGAATAGGCCAGCGTGGCCGCAACCCAGGCGATCAGCACCGGCGCGCGATCGGGCCGCCACAGCATGGCGGCCACGGCGATCACCGCGGCGAAGTTCAGGATCGCGGAAGCCAGCGCGTTCTGCGCGAAGGTGACGAAGCCTTCGTGCTCGCTGTTCAGCAGCTCTGCGTCCGGGGTGAGGGAAGGATGAGAATCGTTCGGCATCGTGAGGTTTTTCGATCGCCAGCGACATTGCGCGCGCTGCGTTGAGGATTGGTTGACGATGCGGAAGGTGTGGCGTCGTTTTTTGTTAACGATTGCGGCAGCCCCACCTCGGTCCCCATTCCAGCCGTGGGTCGACTCGACGATAACCGATTGCAATATGCAATCGGTTATCGTATGCAGGGAATAGCTCAGGCTTGTGCAGGAGGCGCCCGTGTCGCTCACGCTCTACGCCCATCCGTTCTCGTCATATTGTCAAAAAGTGCTGGTGGCGCTCTACGAGAACGCGACGCCTTTCACCTATCGCCTGCTTGGTCCGGAAGACCCGCCCGCCGGCGCCGAATGGGTAAAGCTCTGGCCGTTGAAGAAGATGCCGGTGCTCGTCGATGGCGAGACGCCCGTCTTCGAATCGAGTGTCATCATCGAGCATCTCGACCTTTTTCATCCGGGAATGGCCCGGCTGGTACCGGCCGATGCGAAACAGGCGCTTGAGGTGCGGATGATGGACCGCGTCTTCGACAACTATGTGATGACGCCGATGCAGGCGATCGTCTTCGACCATCTGCGACCGGCCGACGATCGCGATCCCTTCAGCGTGGCCCGGGCCCACGAGAAGCTCGACGACGCCTATCGCTGGCTCGATGGCGCGCTTGCCGGGCGGCAATGGGCGTGCGGTGCTGCTTTCGGCCTGGCCGATTGCGCGGCGGCGCCCTCGCTATTCTATGCCGATTGGGTCCACGAGATCGATCCCGCCTTCGGGAATCTGCGCGCCTACCGGGCTCGGCTGCTGGCGCGGCCCTCCTTCGCGCGCGCCGTCGAGGAGGCGAGACCCTTCCGCAAGCTGTTCCCGCCGGGCGCGCCCGATCGCGATTAAAGCGCGTATCGACGATGGGAGCATGGGGTAGGGGCGCTTGCGCTCTGTCGGTTGCGGCCGATTGGCGCTAGAGACGGCTGGAGCATTTTCGAGCGAAGTGGACGCCGGTTCGCGTGAAGACAATGCGATAAAACAGAGACCTCGAGCCATGCCGCGATTCCAAAAATTGCGGAATGGCCCGAGGTCCAGCGGTGCCGGGTTCCGATGTCCTCGCCTCTCATTTTGCGCGCGATCCCGCTGCTCTTCACCTTCCTCTGGTCCACGGGCTGGGTGGTCGCCGGTTATTCCGCGCGCCATGCCGATGCGTTGACCTTTCTTGTCGTGCGCTTCGCCTGTGCCGCGTCGCTCCTGATCCTGATCGCGCTTGCGACCGGCGCGCCCTGGCCGCGCAGCCGCAGGGCCGTCATCGACGTCGCGATCACCGGCATCCTGCTGCACGGCATTTATCTCGCGGGCGTCTGGTGGGCGGTGCGCCATGGCCTGCCGGCCGGCATTTCCGGCCTGATCGCGGGCCTGCAGCCGATCCTGACCGCGCTCTTCGCGCCGGCTCTGGTCGGCGAGCGCATCTCGGGCGTGCGCTGGCTCGGCATCGCCTGCGGCTTCCTCGGCATCGCGCTGGTACTGGAACCGCAACTCGCCAATGTCGAGCCGGCGGCGCTCTGGGGCATCGCCGTGCCGATGCTGATCAATATCGGCGGCATGTTCGCGGTGACGGCCGGCTCGTTCTACCAGAAGGCGCGCGTCGTCTCCGGCGACCTGCGTACGATCACCGCGATCCAGTATGTCGCGGCAGGCCTCGTCGTGCTGCCCTTCGCCGTCGCCTTCGAGCCGATGCGGATCGACTGGAACCTGACCATGCTGCTCGTGCTGGCATGGTCGGTGATCGTGCTCTCGATCGGCAGCATCTGGCTCTATCTCTTCATGCTCAGGCGCGGCGAGGTCTCGCGCATCGTCACCTTCCTCTATCTCGTCCCGGCGCTCGTCGCGGTCGAGGCCTGGCTGCTCTTCGGGGAGACGCTGACCCCGCTCCAGATCGGCGGCATGGCCGTGACGATCCTTGGCGTCGTGCTCGCCAGCCGCAAATAGGCTTCTCCCCAAAAAGGAGGGTTTCGGTTTCCCTCGATCTCCCCTTATGCTGCGTCGCAACAAAGGGAGGGTCGAAGACCATGAACGCCAATACGGCCGCAAAGGCTGAGAATCGCGCGAACGCGATCGAACTGATCGCGGCGGCGCTCCCCGGCTTCGAGACCCTGTTTAAGGACGCTGTTGCCGCAGTGCGGCAGAAAGTGCTGGTCGACGGTCGCATATCGTCGGCCCGGCTGGAGGCCGAGCAGCACGCTGCCCACGGCCTTTCCTGGCTCGCGACCTATGTCACGGCCCTGCGCGAGCTGAAGGCCTATGGCGAGCGCCTCGAGGCGGAAGGCCGCTACGGCGCCGTCGAGGATTACGCCCTGCGCATCGGCGCCGGCGAATATGCCGCCCAGATCTTCGGCGGCATTCCGATGAGCCAGGGCGAGATCCTCCGGCTGCCGGCGCTGGGCCTGTCGCAGAAGGCTATCGCCGCCGCCTGCTCGGACGCTGCCGACACCCTGATCGCCGAGGGCAACACGCCGGAGAACCGCACCCGCTTCGTCGCGCTCTTCAGCCAGGACCAGGGCGCCGCCAGCATCGGCGATACCGGCCTCGACGAGACGCTGGAAGCAATCCGGTCGGAGATGCGCCGCTTCTGCGCCGCGGAGGTGACGCCGCATGCCCATGAATGGCATCTGGAGAACGAATACATCCCGATGCCGGTCGTCGAGAAGATGGCCGAGCTCGGCGTCTTCGGCCTGACCATCCCCGAGGAATTCGGCGGCATGGGCCTGTCGAAGGTCTCGATGTGCGTGGTCTCCGAGGAATTGTCGCGCGGCTATATCGGCGTCGGCTCGCTCGGCACACGCTCCGAGATCGCAGCCGAGCTCATCCTCTGCGGCGGCACGCCCGAGCAGAAGGAGAAGTGGCTGCCGAAGATCGCTGCCGGCGAGGTCCTGCCCACCGCCGTCTTCACCGAGCCCAATACCGGCTCCGATCTCGCCTCGCTGCGCACCAAGGCGGTGAAGGATGGCGACGTCTGGAAGGTCCATGGCAACAAGACCTGGATCACCCATCCCGTCCGCGCCGACATCATGACGCTGCTGGTGCGCACCGACCCGGCGGAGCCCGGCTACAAGGGCCTCTCGATGCTGATCGCCGAGAAGCCGCGCGGCAGCGACGCCGATCCGTTCCCGGTAGCAGGCCTGACCGGCGGCGAGATCGAGGTTCTCGGCTATCGCGGCATGAAGGAATACGAGCTCGCCTTCGACGGTTTCGAGGTCAAGGGCGAAAACCTGCTCGGCGGTGTTCCGGGCCAGGGCTTCAAGCAGCTCATGCAGACCTTCGAGGCGGCGCGCATCCAGACGGCGGCGCGCGCCATCGGCGTGGCGCAGTCGGCCTTCGATCTCGGCTTGCGCTATGCGCAGGATCGCATCCAGTTCGGCAAGCCGCTGATCGCCTTCCCGCGTGTCGCCGACAAGCTCGCGATGATGGCGGCCGAGATCCTGATCGCCCGCCAGCTTACCTATTTCGCCGCGCGCGAGAAGGATGCCGAGCGGCGCTGCGACCTCGAGGCCGGCATGGCCAAGCTGCTTGGCGCCCGCGTCGCCTGGGCCGCTGCCGACAACGCCCTGCAGATCCATGGCGGCAATGGTTTCGCGCTGGAATATCCGGTGAGCCGCGTGCTCTGCGACGCCCGCATCCTCAACATCTTCGAGGGCGCGGCCGAGATCCAGGCGCAGGTCATCGCGCGGCGGCTGGTCGAGGAATAGCTTTCGGCTATTGCGGCCAGCCGAGCGATATCTGCTCGATGCGCGGCTTTACCGCCCGCATACTCGCCGCGTTCGAGGCGAAGGGCTTGTCGCCGGAGACCTTGGACACGGCGGCGGGCTTGGCTTGCGGGGAAGGGCCGAAGCGCAGCGACAGGCTGCATCCGCCCGCCAGCTTCGCCAGCCGGCCGTCGTTCCACTCGCCGACATAGCCTGCCCCATCCCAGCCGAAGCCGTTGAGCGTGAATGGCTTGCGGTTGGCGGCCTCGACGGTCGCCAATTCCGTGCCGTTCCCCAGTGTCATCGCGCTGTCGCCAGGCACGGCGATCCGCCAGCGCGAAGGCTCTCGCACGATGATGCTGCTCGGCCGCCGGCGTTTTTCGCTGTCATGCCAGAGCACCTCGATGCGCCGCTTGTCGTCGGTCTTGAAGATCACCGTGCCCGGTTCGGTGAAACCTTCGCCGACATCGAGAGCCTCGTTCGCGACATTGGCAGCCCCGAAGGCCGCGATGAGCGTTGCCTCGCTCGCGTCCTTCGCGAAGGAACCATGGCAGCCGAGCAAATCCGGGCCGGCTGCCGATACGGATGCTTGCCCGGCAAACCCGATGAAAAGCGCCGCGACGGCAGATGCGATCCTCGACATGGCTCTCTCTTTGGCAGCGATGATGGTCCGCCGGCATGCGGGGAGCAAGCCATGCGCCGCCCTGTCGCTGCGCAGTCGTGATAATTTCGACATCATCGGACGCTTTGGCAACGCGACGGCCGTTTGCCGCAGAATCTGCAGGAGTCATGATGCCCAAGCTTTTCGCCCCCGCCCTGGCCGGCGCCGCCCTGATCGCCGCCGCGATGCTGCCGGTCGCCTCCGCCACGGCCCAGGAGGATGCCGCCCGGCGTGCCAGCCCGCGCATCAGCGTGACCGGGGAGGGCGAGGTCAGCGTGGCGCCGGACATGGCGATCCTGAACCTGACCGTGCTGCGCGAGGCCGAGACGGCGCGTGCGGCGCTCAGCGCCAACAATGATGCGATGAAGCAGGTGCTGGCCGCGCTGAAGGAAGCCGGTGTCGCCGAACGCGATCTGCAGACATCGGGCCTCAGCATCCAGCCGCGCTATACCCAGCCGGGCAAGGATCGCAGCGGCGAGCCGAAGATCGCGGGCTACAGCGTCAGCAACGCGCTGACCGTCCGGGTCCGCAACCTCACCGACGCCGGCGGCATCCTCGACAAGGCGGTCGGGCTCGGCGTCAATCAGGGCGGTGGCATCGCCTTCGTCAAGGACGACATGAAGCCGACGCTCACCGAGGCGCGCAAGCGCGCGGTCGCCGATGCGGTGGCGCGGGCCAAGACCCTGGCCGAGGCGGCCGACATCAAGCTCGGCAAGATCATCCTGATCGAGGAGCAGTCGATCATGCCGCGTCCGATGCCCTATGGCGGCGGGGTGCGCATGGCCGCGAGCGATGCCGCCGTGCCGCTGGCCAGCGGTGAGAACGCCTACCGGACGCAGGTCAACGTGATCTTCGAGATCGCGCCGTAATATCCGCCATCAAGCGCGCCCGGCTTGCTCCGGGCGCAGCTTTCCGCCTGCCGCGACCGGCAGGCTGGTGATGACGACGCCGCACAGCACCCAGAGCCCCGGCAGCAGCAGCTCCGCCGGCGGCAATTCCGCCAGCAGCAGATAGGCTGCGAGCGTGATCAAGGGCACGCGCAACGTGTCTGCGCTGCAAAGCTGCAAGGGCGTAGCGTGTCGCGAGGCATTGGCGAGCGCCGCCTGCGAGACGAAGCCACCGACGATCAGCGCGAGCACGGCGCCGCCGATCACGGCCAGTTCGGGAATGTCGAAGGCCAGCCGGTAGGGCTGCGGCGGCGGCGACCATTGTTCCGGCACGAAGAACCAGAGCAGCAGGTAGAGCGGTAGCTGGATCGCATGCATCAGCAGCACGATGGACAAGGTGCTGCGTTGGGCCGCGAGCCGCGCCAGCATGAGATTGGTCGTTGTCAGGATCGCGACGGCGCCGATGGCGATCGCAAGATCGTGGTCGGGGACGGCGTCCAGCCTGAATACGAGCAGCCCGATCCCGGTCGCAAGAACGGCGAGCCCGAGCGCGGCCCCGATGCCGGGACGGCGGCGCAGGACCAGGAAGAGCAGTATGGCTGCGAAGAGCGGGCCTGAAAACTCGATGGTGGTGACGAGCGCGAGTGGCAGATGCGCCAGGCTCCAGATCAGCGCGAGCGAGCCGGCGAGATGCAGGACGCTGCGGACGACATCCTCGCGCAACTTCGGTGGCAGGACGTTGCGGCGCTGTTCGGCTTCGCCTGCCCAGACCGCAGCACCGGCGATGGCGAGGCTGCCGACCGAGCGCAAGAGCCCGATCTCGATGATGGTGAGATAGCCGGAGAGCAGGCGGATCGAGAGGGCGATCGCGAGATAGGACGCGAGATAGGCGCTCATCCACCCGAAGAAGATCGGAAAGCCTCGGCCTGTCCCGTCCAGGGTATGCCCAGCAGCATGCGCTCCAGGATGGCCATCCGCATCGGCACGGAAAGCTGGACCTGGCGGAAATAGCCTGCGTTCGGGAGGCTGTCGCATGAGGTGTCGAGCTCCGAGAAGCGCGGAAGAGGGTTGAGGATCAGCGTATCCGAACGGGCGTCGAGAACCTTGCGGGCAGTCAGGGTGAAGGGTTCGCTCTCTTTTTCCTTGTCGACGGCTTCGTTGCCAAGGGAGGCGTGGGCGAATTTGCTCATGTCCTGCATCTGGATGCTGAGCACGTCATGGTCGAGCGTATGGCGGATGTCGTGGACGAGCCCGACCTGCGTGCCGAGATCGGCGAGCACGGTCATCGCCTCGCGCATTGCCGGGTTGATCGGCGTATCCGGCAGGCAGCACAGGGTGAAGCGCTTCGGCGGGGAGAGGCGCAGCATCTTCACGAAGGAGATCGCGAAACGCGCCCGCGAATCGCTCGACAGGGCAATGCTGAGATTCTCGATCGCGCCGCGCATCTGCCGGATTGCGAAGATGTCGACCAGGGCCTGGGTCGGATGCTCGTCGGCGCCGTTGCCGGCATTGATGACGGGGAGATAGCTCAGGCGCCCGACGCGATAGGGCATGTCCTCCAGATGCGAGCGCACGATCAGAAGGTCGCTGTAGAGCTCGACCGTATGGATATGGTCCTCGATCGATTCGCCCGTCGCCGTGCCCATGCGGCTGCGGTCGGTGTCATAGGCGTCGATCGACTGGTGGCCGAGCCGCGCGGCCGCCGTCTGGAAGCCGAGCCGGGTGCGGGTGCTGCGCTGGTCGAACAGCGTGGCGATGACTTTAGGGCGGCGGCGCGGGGCCGGCGGCTGTTCGGGCAGAGGCAGGCCGGCCTTTTCCAGCTCCTCCTCATGCAGATGCCGCGCGGCACGCTCCATGATGTCGTCGAGATCGAAGCGCGAGACGGCATCGGCGCTCAGCAGATCCTTCCCGCTCGGATAGTTCGGGCGTTGCATCAGCAGCCTCTGGGCCTCCGGCTCGCGCGGTCGTCTGCGTCCGGGGCGTATCAGGCAACCTGACTGAAGCGGCCCGGCTTGCGCGAGCCGGAGCGCGAGCGCGCCGACCCCATCCGCCCCGTGCGAACACGGTTGCCGATCATGGGCAGCAAATCGTCCGCTGTCATCGGCCGGGCGAAGATATAGCCCTGAATACCGTGGACGGCGTGCTTTTCGATGACGGTGAGCTGCTCCTGCGTCTCCACACCCTCGACGATCAGGCGCAGCTTCAGGTCATGCGCGAGCTGGGCGATCGCGTTCATCAGCGAATCCGCCTTGCGCGAGGTGCCGATCTCCTGGGTGAAGGCCTGGTCGATCTTGATCGTGTCGATCGGCAGATGCGCGAGATAGCTGAGCGAGGAATAGCCCGTGCCGAAATCGTCGAGCGCGATCCGCACGCCGAGCGCGCGCAGTGCCACGAGCCGGGAGACGACATGGTCGGGATCGTCGATCAGCGAGCTCTCGGTGATCTCGATCGTCAGGCGCTGGGGTTCGATGCCGCTCATCCTGAGCAGCGCCTCGACCACGCCGACGATGTCGTGGCCATGCTCGAACTGGCGGGCCGAGACGTTGACGCTGACGCCGACGCTGCGCGGCCAGGACAGCGCTGCCCGGATCGCCTCGCCGAGCACCCAGGAACCCAGCACGGTGATGAGCCCGGTCCGTTCAGCGAGGGGGATGAAGACCGCGGGACTGACCATGCCGCGCCGGGGATGCCGCCAGCGCAGCAGCGCCTCCGCCATCGTCGCCGTGCCGGAGCGCGGGTTGTAGATCGGCTGGAAATGCAGCTCGAACTCGCCGCGACGGATGGCGTCGCGCAGCTCCGTTTCGAGCGCCACGCCGTCTTCATGCTCGTTGCGGATGGCATCGGTGTACATGACGAAGCGGTTCCTTCCGTCGAGCTTGGCGCGATAGAGCGCGATATCGACGCATTTCAGGGCCTCGTCGATCGAGGCGGCGCAGCCGGCCGGCGCAATGCCCATGCTGGCCGTGGCGGTGATGTGTCTGCCGCCGATGACGCGCTGGCTGGCCAGCATCATGACGAGGCGGGCGGCGAGCGCGCTGGCACCCTCCGCATCGCGCGAGGTCGCGACCATGAACTCGTCGCCGCCGGTGCGCGCCGCGATGTCGCCGACGCCGAGCTCCGCGATCAGCGTCTCGCTGAAGCCCTGCAGCAGCGCGTCGCCGATATCGTGGCCGAGGCTGTCATTGATGCTCTTGAAGCGGTCGATATCGATCGAGATGAGGGTCACCGCGCGGCCGGAAGCCGCCATCTGCCGGATCTCGCGCATGAAGCCGCGGCGGTTATAGAGGCTGGTGATCGTGTCGTTGACGGCCAGATGCTCCAGCTCGCGCATCGTGCGCAGGCGGGCCAGGAAGATCTGGTGGATCACCTGGGCACTCGAGAAGGTCAGGACGGTGGTGAGCAGGACCGAAAGCCCGATCACCAGATAGGCCGGGTCGCGCGTCCAGAGCAGGGCGAGCGTGAACGGGGTCGCTGCCGCCAGCACCTGCACGCGGGTGATCACCGGCCGCGAGCTGTTGCGCCCGGAAATCCCGGCGAGATAGCCGATCGTCTGGGCGATCGCGAGCGCCGCGACAGGCTCGTAGGTGTAGCGCAGGATGGCGTAGCAGCCGAAGCCCGAGATCAGAGCGGCGGTCGACCAGGCGCCGGCCATCGCGAGGTTTTCCAGCGTGCCGATCTGGCCTTCCGTGGCCGTGGCGAGGTGGATGCCCTTGTAGTAGCGATGCGATAGGTACCGGAACACGCCGATCGCGACCATGGCCGCTGCCATGGCGTGGAAGACGATGTCGCCGCCCGTCAGCAGCGCACTCGCGACCATGACGGCCGCGACCGTGACGGTGCCGATGAAGATCGTTCCCGGGGTGGCATAGAGTGCCGCCACCAACTCCGACTTCATCGCGATGTTGTTCTCATGAACGTCGACGATCATCAGGCGTCCCGTCGCTCTATCTGCTTTTCGTTCGGCGTACCCGCTATTCTCGCTAAAAATCTATTAAAGAACTGTATGTCGCTTCGGCGGTTTCGCCGACAAATTATAATCCGCGACGGATATAGCGCGGTCAGCCCTGCAGCCGGTACTTGGCGAAACCTTCCGGGCCGTCTCCGGCCGGCTCCGCCTTCAGCTCTTCGGGCAGCTTGCCCGCCGCTGCGGGCGAGGTCAGGAAAGTCGCGTTGACGCCGGCCGGCAGCGGCGCGAGCGACCAGTTGCCGTCGGCTTTCGGGTCGATGGTCTTCTTGCCCAGGATATGGCGCACGATGACGTCGCGGTTGAGGTCGGGCGCTTCGAGCACCACCGTCGTCTTCGTGCCCGGGAAATTGCCACCGCCCCCGGCGCGGTAGTTGTTGGTGACGATCAGGAATTCGGTTTTCGCATCGATCGGCTCGCCGGCGAAGGCGAGGTCGAGGATGCGGTGCGAATCAGCCGCGGCGAGCTTGCCGTCATTGTCGTAGCGTGAGGCTTGGGTGACATCGATCCGGTAGGTCACCCCGTCGATCACGTCGAAATTGAAGGCGGGGAAAGCCGGGTTGATCAGCGGCTGCTCGCTGCTCTTCGCGGGGTCGATGCGGTTGAAGATGCCGGCGGCGCGCTCGAGCCACTCCTTTACGTCAGCGCCGCTGACTTTCACGATCTGCACCGTATTCGGATAGAGATAGATGTCGGCGATGTTCTTCAGCGCCAGCGGGCCGGCGGGAATGTCGGTATAGAACGAGGGGCCGGCACGCCCGCCCGATTTGAACGGCGCGGCGGCAGAGAGGATCGGCAGGTTCTTCCAGCGCGTCTGCGCCATCAGCGGCTTGGCATAGGCGATCTGTGCCTCGGCCACGATCTGGATGGAAGGATCGTCGGCGACCAGCGCGAAATAGGAATTGATCGGCGCGGCCGTGCTGCCGACCGGCTCGCGCATATAGGTCAGCGTTGCCTCGTGATCGGCCTTGACCGCGGCCATGACCGCCGGCTCGGCGGCAGCTTTCGGCACGATCTTGCGATCCGGCGTGCGCTCGTAGATCGGCTTCGCCTCGACCTTGAAATCGGCGATGGTCCAGCGCTCGCCTCGCTTTTCCAGCTCCAGGTCGACGATGCCGAGATGCGAACCCCAGAAGCCGGGCTGGCAGGCGGGCTTGCCGTTCAGCGAGCCCTTGACGTTGTCGACGCCGGCGATGCCGTCGAAGGATTTTCCACCCGGAAAAACCAGGTGCTGATGGCCCGTCAGGATGACGTCGATGCCTTCGATCTTCGAGAGATGCAGCGCCGCGTTCTCCTCCATGCCGCGCCGCGTGCCGCCAGCGATTCCTGAATGGCAGAGCGCGATGACGAGGTCCGGCTGGGCGTCGCGCAGGTCCGGCATATGCTTCTCGGCGGCGTCGACGATATCGGTCGCGACGATCTTGCCGTCGAGATGGCCCTTGTCCCATTGCATGATCTGTGGCGGCACGAAGCCGATCACGCCGATCTGCAGCACGTGCCGGTTGCCGGCCTCGTCCTCGAAGCTCTGCTCGAACAGCCGCCAGGCATCGACGAGAGGGCCGCCGCCGACGCGCTCGACATTGGCGCAGACCATCGGGAACTCGGCCTTGGCGAGGCCGTGGTCGAGGAATTCCAGCCCGTAATTGAATTCGTGATTGCCGAGCGTACCGCAGAGATAGGGCAGGGCGTTCATCGCCGCGAGCATCGGATGGGTCTCGCCGGCCTTCAGCCCCTTCTTGTAGGCGATGTAGTCGCCCAGCGAGGAGCCTTGCAGGAAATCGCCATTGTCGAAGAGCAGGCTGTTCTTCACGTCGCCCTGCGCCGCCTTGATCAGGCTCGCGGTCTTGGCGAGGCCGACCGTCTCGTCCGGGCCGTCGCGGAAATAGTCGTAAGGCACGATATTGACGTGGAGATCGGTGGTCTCCAGCACGCGCAGCTTGAGCTTCGCGGGAGCCTGCGCGGCGGCTGTGCCCGGCAGGGCGGCGCAGGCGGCGATCGCGGCTCCGGCCTTGAGCGTCTCGCGGCGGTTGAGACGATGATCCCTTGCCATGCCCGGCTCCCACTATGCTTGCCGGGACAGGACGTTAGCATTGCGGCGCGGCCGTGACACCGAGAACATGCCGGGCGCGCTGCCTATTCGGAAGATGGTGAACGGAGAGAGCGATGATCCTGATCGGCCAGTATGATTCGCCCTTCGTCCGCCGCGTCGGCATCACGCTCGCGCTCTATCGCCTGCCGTTCGAGCATCGGCCCTGGTCCGTCTTCGCCGATGGCGAGAAGGTGCGTGCCTTCAATCCACTGATGCGCGTGCCGACCCTGGTGCTCGACGATGGCGAGGTACTCATCGACAGTGCCGGTATGATCGACGCGCTCGACGATCTCGCCGGGCCGGAGCGGGCGCTCTGCCCGCGCAGCGGCCCGTTGCGGCGCCAGACACTCTCCGTCGTGGCGCTCGCCATGGGCGCGGCCGAGAAGGCGGTCAGCCTGTTCTATGAACTGCGCCTGCACGAGCAGGTCTCGGCAGTCTGGGCAGAACGTTGCAGCGGCCAGATCCTGTCGGCGCTTGCCGCGCTCGAACGCGACCGTGCCGGCCGCAACACGCCCTATTGGTTCGGCGAGACACTGGGCCATGCCGACATCGCGGCGGCGGTGGCGCTGCGCTTCATCACCGAGGCGCATCCGGGCTTGGTTGATCCTGCTGCGATACCGACGCTTGCAGCCCATGCCGCCGGGCTGGAAGCGCTTCCTGTCTTCGCCGAGATATCCCAGCCCTTCGTCGCGCCCGCTTGAGGCGCCGTTACGCTGGGCGATGGACGCCTTCCATGCGCACCCGCCCGTCGACGCCCTCGGTCCAGCCCCGGACGCTGCCATCGGCCTGCCGTTTCGCCTTTACCCGGAAGACGCCGCCGGCGATGAGCGGGCTCAGGCCTCGATAGTCGAGCCGGATCGGCGCGCCCTCGGTCAGCGTCGCGATGATGTTGGCGATCAGTGTCGCCTGGATCGGCCCATGCACCACGAGCCCGGCATAGCCCTCCGTTCCCGTCGCATAGGGGAAGTCGTAATGGATGCGGTGGCCGTTGAAGGTCAGCGCCGAATAGCGGAACAGCAAGAGCGGGCTGCCCTCTATCTCCCAGACGAGATCGGCCGCTTCTCCATCGGCAGCCGGGCCGGGAGCGCCGGCTGCGGAGGCGCCCGGCTGCGCCGCCTCGCGATAGACGATGTCGTGCCGCTCGCGCAGGGCCACGCCGCGCTCGGTCACGTAGTCATGGTGGACGGCGACGAAGCAGAGAGGGCCGCTGCGCCCCTCCTTGTAGGTGATATCGCCGATGCGCGAATGCCGGGTGACACGGTCGCCTTCGCGCAGCGGTGCCAGCGTCTCGATCCGCCCGCCGGCCCACATCCGCCGCGGCAGCGGCACGGGCGGCAGGAACTCGCCCTTGGCGGCATGGCCGTCGGGGCCGGAGGCCTCGATATCCGAGATCGGCGGCGCCAGGCACCAATGCAGCGCGAGCGGCGCCTCGCCCGAATCATGGGGCGCGAGATGGCGGCCGAACGTGGCGGTGAAGCTCTGCACGAGGCGCGGCGTGACGACGTCCTGCGCCTCTTCGGTTTTGCCGGTCCAGTTGGCGAGCTTGGCGATGTCGATGCTCATGACGGGCTTCCCTCGACCTGGTGGGCGAATTCGGCACGCAGCGCGGCGTCATGCTGGCCGAGCGCCGGCACGGGCCGCATCGCGACGCGCTTGCCATCGACGACCGCCGAAGGCGCCAGCACCTCGACCGGGCCGTTCGGAGTCGGAACGGGCAGGGCGGTTGCGGCCGGATGATCGATCAATCCGCCGACCGTGGAGACCGTGCCATAGGCGATGGCGTGGCGATCGAGCGCGGCGGCGACATCGGCGAAGTGCCGTCGTCCGAGCCGCTTCTGCACCTCACCATCCAGCAGCGCGCGCTCCTTCACCCTCAGCACATTGGAGGCGAAGCGCGGATCATCGGCCAGCTCCGGGCTTTCCAGCACGTTGCGGGTGAAGATCTGCCACTCCCGCTCGCTCTGGATCGAGACCAGCACCTCCCCGTCGATGAGCGAGAACACGCCGTAGGGCGCGATCGAGGGATGGGCGAGCCCGACCCGCGCTGGCTCCATGCCGCCATAGCGCCGGGTCAGATAGGGCACGTTCATCAGCTCGGCGAGGGTGTCGAACAGAGAAAGCGCGATCGCCGAGCCAACGCCGGTGCGCGCCCGCTTCAGCAGCGCTTCGAGGATCGCGGCATAGGCGGCCTGTCCGGTGGCGATATCGGCGATGGAGACGCCGATGCGCGAGGGCCCGGATTCGGCCGTGCCGGTGATGGCGGAGAGGCCCGATTCCGCCTGGATCAGCAGGTCATAGGCCTTGCGCCGCTCATGTGGGGTGCCCGGTGCGTAGCCGGAGATATCGCAGGTGATGAGACGAGGATGACGCTGCCGGAGCGTCGCGCTGCCGAGCCCGAGCCGCTCAGTGGCGCCGGGAGCGAGATTCTGGATGAAGATATCGACCGACGCGATCATCGCCTCGACCAGCGCGAGGTCCCCCGGCTGCCGCAGGTCGACCCGGCAGGATTCCTTGCCCCTGTTGATCCAGACGAAATAGGAGGACTGGCCCTTGGCGAAGCCGTCATAGCCGCGCGCGAAATCGCCCTCCGGCCGCTCCAGCTTGATGACGCGCGCGCCGGCATCGGCGAGCTTGCAGCTCGCGACCGGCGCGGCCACCGCCTGCTCCAGCGCGACCACGACGATTCCTTCCAACGCATTCGACATCGGCATTCCCTCAATAGGCGGGAGAGGAAGAGCGTCCCGGCGTGGCCGAGTCAAATGGGGCGGCCGGTTGGTGCGGATTACGGCGCCTCGACAGCTGGGAGTGCCGCGCCGGCGAGGCGGTCGCAGCTTGAATCAACATCTCACGAGCGGGCGCTATGTCTTTGATACCGTGCTGAAAGATCGGTTGTCCGAGCCGGGCGCTGCCCGCCTCACATCCTGACGATGTGGCGGATCGTGCGGCCTTCGTGCAGCGCATCGAAACCTTCGTTGATCTCGTCGAGGCTGCCCGAGCTGGTCCAGAGCTTGTCTACGGCCAGCCGGCCGCGCTGGTAGAGCTCGATGAAGCGCGGGATGTCGCGCGAGGGCACGCAGGAGCCGACATAGGACCCCTTCAGCGTTCGCTCCTCGGCGACAAGCCTGACCGGCGAGAGCGAGAGCGTATGGGCGGGGTTGGCGAGCCCGGCCGTCGTCGTGGTGCCGCCGCGCCGCGTGATCTGGTAGGCGAGGTCGAGCGCTTTCACCGACCCCGCCATCTCCAGGCCGTGATCGACGCCGCCCTTGGTCGCTTGCCGGATCGCCTCAATCACGTCCGGCATATCGGCTTTGAAGGCATCGGTGGCGCCCAGCGCCAACGCGAGGTCGAGCTTGTCCTGTGCGAGATCCACGGCGACGACCCGCGAGGCCCCGCAGGCGATGGCACCGAGCAGCGCCGAGAGCCCGACACCGCCGAGCCCGACGACTGCCACCGTCTCGCCGGCCTTGATCCGCGCCGTGTTCACGGCGGCGCCGACGCCGGTCAGCACGGCGCAGCCGAACAGGGCCGCGATCTCATGCGGGATATCGGCCTCGATCTTGACCAGCGAGCGGCGCGAGATCACCGCATGATCGGCGAAGGCCGAGACGCCGATATGGTGATGCACCGGCTGGCCATCGACCGAGAGCCGCCGTCCGCCGCCGAGCATCTCGCCGCGCCCGTTGGCCGCGTTGCCGGGTTTGCACAGGGCAGGGCGCCCCTCGGCACAGGGCGCGCAATGTCCGCAGGATGGCACGAACACCATCACGACGCGGTCGCCGGTCTTCAGATCATCGACCCCTTCGCCGGTCTCGACGACCTCGCCGGCCGCCTCATGGCCGAGCACCATCGGCACCGGGCGCGGGCGATTACCGTCGATAACCGAGAGATCGGAATGGCACAGGCCCGCAGCACGAATCCGAACCAGAACCTCGTCGCGCCCAGGCGGGGCGAGGTCGAGTTCCTCGATCCGCAGCGGGCGGCTCTGCGCATAGGGCGCGGCAACCGGGCTCGCGTTCAGGACGGCGGCGCGAATCTTCATGGTCGGGCTCCGGTCTCGGTATCCGGAGCCATCCCGACAGGAGAGGACGCCGCTGTCAAAGCCTGACGCATAGGTCGTCAGGCAACGTCGCTCAGCGTGCCGCCGAGGAAGAGCTGGCCGATGCGGGGATCGGCGAGGATCTCTGCCGCCGGCCCCTGCATGCGGGTGCGGCCGAGTTCGAGCACCAGACCCTCGTCGGAAATCTCCAGCGCCGAGCGGGCGTTCTGCTCGACCATCAGGATCGAGACGCCCCTGGCACGAAGATCTTTCAGGATGCCGAAGGTCTCCTGCACCATCAGCGGCGAGAGGCCGATCGAGGGCTCGTCGATCAGCACGAGCTTGGGATCAAGCAGCAGGCCGCGCACGATTTCGAGCTGCTTCTGCTCGCCGCCGGAGAGTGTCGAAGCCTGTTGATCTGCTTTGCGCCTGAGTGCCGGGAAGCGGTCGAGCGCCGCTTCGAGCCGCTGCGGCATGTCGGTGATTCCCGAACCGGCGGCGACCGTGCCGAGTTCGATATTGTGGCGTACCGAGAGCTCCGGGAAGATGTTGCGCCCCTGCGGCACGTAGCAGATGCCGGCTTCAAGGAGCTTCCGCTGGTTCCAGCCGGTGATGTCGCGTCCGTCGAAGCGGATGCGACCCTCGCGCAGCTTGAGCAGGCCGAAAATCGCCTTGAACACGGTCGATTTGCCGGCGCCGTTCGGCCCAATCACGGTGGTGATGGCGCCGCGCTTAACCGCGAAGGAGGTGCCGTTCAGGATGGTCATGGCGCCGTAGCCGCCGACCACGCCGTCGAGTTCGAGGATCGGTGTGCTCATCGCCGCGCTCCTCAATGCCCGAGATAGGCTTCGATCACGGCCGGGTTGGCACGGACCGCGGCCGGCGTGCCCTCGGCCAGAACCTTGCCCTCGGCCAGCACGATCACGCGGGTGCAGAGCGACATCACGAAGTCCATGTTGTGCTCGATCACGACGAAGGTCGCGCCCTGCTCGGCATTGATCGCGCGCAGCCGCTCCTTGAGATCGCCGAGCATGGTCAGGTTGACGCCGCCGGCGGGCTCGTCGAGCAGCACGAGGCGCGGGCCCGCCATGAAGGCCATCGCGGCGTCGAGCAGCTTCTGCTGGCCATAGGACAAGCCCCCCGCCTTGGCCTCCGCGAGATGGCCGAGCTTGAAGAAGCCGATCATCTGCTCGGCCTTGTCGGAGAGGCCGGCATCGCGCGCGCCGAGCAGGCGGCCGAGCATCGAACCCTGGTGCTCCTGCCCGGCGAGGATCAGGTTCTCGCGGACCGAGAGTTCCGGGAAGACCTGCAGGAGCTGGAAGGTGCGGCTGACTCCGAGCCGGTTGAGCGCGGAGGGGCGCATGTTGGTGACATCGCGGCCATCGAGCTTCACCGCCCCTTGCGTCGGTTCGAGCTGGCCGAGGATGCAGTTGAACAGGGTCGACTTGCCGCAGCCGTTCGGCCCGATGATGCCGAGGATTTCGCCCTCGTTGACCGAGAACGAAACGCCGTTCACGGCCTTGATGCCGCCGAAGGCCTTGTGCAGGTCGTGGACTTCGAGGACCGGGCTCATCGCGCGCCTCCGGTCTTGCGCCGGAGCGCATGCCAGCCGCGTTCGATCAGGCCGCTGACGCCCTGCGGGCAGATGACCAGCAGCGCAAGCACGATCGTGGCGAAGATGATCAGGTAGAGTGAGCCGGCGAAGCGCAGCCATTCCGGCAGCACGACGCCGAGCAATGCGCCGACGAAGGGGCCGAAGAGATATCCGGCCCCGCCCGCAACCACCATCAGCAGCAGGAACAGGCTCTGCGACAGCGAGAAGGGCGAGGGGTCGATGAACTCGACCAGCGGCGCATAGAGCGCGCCCGCGAAGCCGCCATAAGCCGAGCCGATGGCGAAGGCGAGCAGCGTATAAGTGCGGGTGTCGATGCCGAGGCTCGCGGCGCGGACCGGGTTCTCGCGCAGCGCCGTGAAGGCACGGCCCCAGGGCGAGCGGACGAGCCACCACAGCTTAAGCGACAGGATCAGCGTGACGACGACGACGAAGCGGTGGAATTCCAGCGCGCCGAACAGCTTGATCCCGAAAAAGTTCGGCCGGTTGATGTTGGAGATGCCGAAGACGCCGCCGGTCAGCCATTGCTCGTTGCGGAGCACGAGCCAGATCAGCGTCGAGAAGGCGAGGGTGACGAAGGCGAGGTAATGCGTGCGAACCCTGAGCGCCGGGAAGCCGAGCAGCAGCCCGACCCCGAAGGTCAGCAAACCCGACAGCGCGAAGGCGGCATACCAGTTCACCCCGTATTTCGTGGTCAGGATCGCCGTGGTGTAGGCGCCGAGACCCATGAAGGCGGCCTGCGCCAGCGAGGTCTGGCCGGCATAGCCGAGCGTGAGGTTGAGCCCCATCACACCGATGCTCATGACGAGCCAGAGCGAAAGCACATAGGTGCCGTAGCGGCCCATCCCGACCGGTGCGAACCAGAGGAGGACGGCGCCAAGCACGAGCCCGATCAACGCGGCATCGATCCGGCTGGCGGCGCGGCGCGGGGCGGCGGAATTCTGGACGGCAGGGGCGCTCATACGCGGCGCTCCTCCTTGCGGCCCATCAGCCCTTCCGGCTTGATCAGGATAATGGCGACGAGCAGCACCAGCGGCACGGCCAGCCGGTATTGCGTCGAGATATAGGCTGCGGCCAGCGAATCCGCGACGCCGATCAGGACGCCGCCGACCAGCGCACCGCGCACCTGGTTGAAGCCGCCGACGATGGCCGCGATGAAGGCGAAAAGGCCGATCGTTTCGCCATTGGAGAACTTGGCCAGATAGATCGGCGAGATCAGAAGCGAGGCGACGACCGCGAGCGCGGCGTTGAGCAGGAAGGTCAGCAGCACCATCCGCTCGACGGGAATGCCGAGGATGCGCGCGACCGTCGGGTTCTGCGCCGTCGCCTGCATCTGCCGGCCGAGCCTGGTGCCGCCGACGAACCATTGCAGCAGGCCGATCGCCGCAAAGGCAACGACGATGATCGCGAGATGCTGCAGCGAGATCGATATGCCGAGCAGGTTGATCATGTCGGTCGGCACCAGCGAGGGGAAGCTCTGCGCCTCTGCCGAGAAGCCGTCCTTGGCGCTTTCCTTCATCACGATCGAGAGCGCCATGGTGGCGATCGCGAGCGGCAGCACGCCATGCTTGATCATCGGGTCGACCACGACGAGCTTGAAGCCCGCGCCGAAGATCAGCAGGAAGACCGCGATGCCGAGCAGTCCGCCGGCCCAGAGCGGCAGGCCGAAAAGCTTGACCGCGAGCAGGATCAGCGCGGCCGGCAGCATGACGAACTCGCCCTGGGCGAAATTGATCGTCTGCGAAGTCTGCCAGACCAGCGTGAAGCCGATCGCGGCGAGCGCGTAGATCGAGCCCGTGGCGATGCCGGCGATGAGATAGGCGATGAATTCGGCCATGGCTTCCGCTTTGTGCCCAAACTCATGTCATCCCGGGCGGCCTCAGGGAGACCCGGGATCCATTCCGGAACCTTTCCGATGAAGGCTCAGGCATGGACCCCGGATCTTCGCTTCGCTCCGTCCGGGATGACGTCGAGGGTATGCTGGCTGCTTACGGCTTGATCCGCGGCAGGGTGGTGTTGATCACCTGCTTGCCGTCGACGACCTCGGCCAGGAAGCTTTCGCGGTCGAGATCGCCGTTCTGCTCGATCACCGTGTCGATCATGATGCCCGGCTCCTCGCTCGCCTTGATGGTCGCGCCGCGCAGCGTGTCGGCGAGGCCCTTCTTGTCGAGCTTCTTCTGCTTTTCCGTCGCCCATTTCACCATGAACACGGCCATGTAGCCCTTCACGCCGTTATGGTCGGAGGCGAAGCCGTATTTCTCGCGATAGCGCTTGCCGAATTCCTGCAGGGCCGGGATGGGTGCATCGGTCGACAGGCCGACATGGCCCTTGGCGCCGTTGGCGGCGTCGCCGGCCAGTTCCAGCACGCGGGCGCCGAGCAGCGTCGTCTCGCCGATCATCGGCTTGGTGATGCCCTGCTGCTTGGCGGCGCGCAGGAAGCGGGCGCTCTCCTCCTCGTTCAGGTAGACGAAGACGGCATCGGCATTGGCGTTCTTCACCTTGATCGCGTCGGCGGTGAAATCGGCCTGGCCCTGCTCGGTCGAGACGTCGACGGCGACCTTGATGCCGGCCTTCTCGAGTTCGGGCAGGATGGCGTCGCGCCCGCCCTTGCCGAAATCGTTGTTGACCCAGACCACGGCGATCGAGCCGGCCTTGACGGTGTCCTTCAGGTATTTGGCGATCTTCGGCATCGCCGCCGTCTGGCTGAGCGAGGTCCGGAAGATGTAGGGGTTGCCCTGCTTGGTGAAGCCGGCCGCCTCGCCGCCGACGATCTGGGCGACTTCGGCGCGCTGCGAGATCTGCATGGATGCGCCGATCGGGCCGGAGAAGATCGGGCCGAGAATGGCATAGGCGCCTTCGTCGATGCCGCGCTGCACGGCGGCACGGGTGTTCCCCGGATTGGTCTGCGTGTCGTAATGGACGATCTCGACCGGCTTGCCGAGGATGCCGCCCTTGGCGTTGATGTCGGCGGCGGCCATGTCGGCGCCGTTCTTCCAGTTGGTGCCGGCGGCGGCGCCCGCACCCGACAATTCGATGACGTCGACCAGCTTGACCTTGTCCTGCGCCTGCGCCGGCAGGCTGAGCGTGGCGCCAAGCGCGGCGGCCATGATCCAAAGCGATTTCATTCTCTGTTCCTCCCGGACGATTCTTGTCGCATGCGCGGTCTTGGACAGCCGCGGCGCCCGCCCGCTTCTTGCCGGGCTTTGGGGCGGGATGTCCAGAGCTCGTAACCCGCGGTACGGTCTAGGCTTCCGCTTTGCCGGGGATTGCGCGGCATCGCTGACCGCTCCGGCCGCTGACGCCTGCTGTCAGCATGCGGCCGGATCGGCCTGTCGCCATCGGCCGATGATGCTAAACAGGGAAGGGCTTTGCCGGAGGATGCCGCATGAAACAGGACCCGTTATTCGAGCGTCTCTGGGAAGGCTCCGCCGCGATGGAGGAATGGACGGCTGCAGTCTCGCATGGCGCGATCACGCAGGTGGACGACAACATCGTCACCGTCCACACCACCTATTTCTGCGGCAGCGTGACGGCGATCAAGACCTCGGCAGGCCTCGTGCTGATCGACACCGCCAAGCCCGACACCGCCAGGCAGACGCTCGACGTCATCCGCTCCTGGGATGACGGCCCGATCCATACGGTGATCTTCACCCATGGCCATATCGACCATACCAGCGGCATCAAGCTGATAGACGAGGAGGCGGATCGGCGCGGATGGGCGCGTCCGCGCATCGTCGCGCATCGCAATGTCGCCCGGCGCATGCAGCGCTATGTCGACACGCATGGCTTCAACAGCCTCGTGCAGAGCCAGCAGTTCAACATGCCCGGCTATGTCTATCCGATCGGCCAGCGCCGGCCTGACGAGGTCTATGACGACACCCTGTCGCTCACGATCGGCGGCGAGCGGCTCGAACTCTTCCACGGCCGCGGCGAGACGGATGACGCGACCTTCGTCTGGCTGCCGGAGCGGCGCGTGCTGGCGAGCGGCGATTTCGTGATCTGGGTGTTCCCCAATGCCGGCAATCCCCGCAAGGTCCAGCGTTATGCCGCCGAATGGGGGCAGGCGCTCCGGCGGATGGAAGCGCTCGAGCCGGAAACGCTGATCCCCGGCCACGGTCCCGTCGTGTTCGGGCAGGAGCGCGTGGCGCGGATGCTGAGCGACGGTGCCGAGGCGCTGGAGCATCTCGTCCGCGAGACGCTCACGCTGATGAATGCCGGCGCGACGCTCGAAGACGTCCTGAGCAAGGTCAAGGTACCCGCGAGCTATCTCGCCAAGCCCTATCTCCTGCCGAAATACGACGACCCCGAATTCCTCGTCCGCAGCATCTATCATCTCAATGCGGGCTGGTTCGACGGCAACGCCGCCCATCTGAAGCCCGCCCGGACGGCGGATCTGGCCGCCGAACTCGCCGATCTTGCCGGAGGCGCGCGGAAGCTGGCCGAGCGTGCGCAAGCTTTGGCAGGGCAGGGGCAGAACCGGCTCGCGGTGGCGCTGGCCGAACTCGCAGCCGCGGCCGTGCCGCACGATCCTGAACTCCAGGCCATCCGCGCCGCGACGCTTCGGAAGCTGATCGACGGCGAATCCTCGCTGATGGGCAAGGCCTTCCTCGCTGTCTACGAGCGCGAGGCGGAAGGGCGCGCGAAGGGGTGACAACGCTCCACCCTTGTCATTCCGGGGCTTTGCGGAGCGAAGAGCCCGGAACCCACGACCGGGTGAGACACTGGGCAACCCGCATGGAATGTCTTACCCGGTCGTGGGTTCCGGGTTCACGCCTGCGGCGCGCCCCGGAATGACAAGGGTTGTGCGAAGTCCCCGGCGTGTGGGTCGCGAAAGACCCTAAGGCGTGACCTGCAGCTCGCGCGACTTCCGGTCGAGTTCGCGGAACACTGGCAGGGTCTGCGCGGCGAAGCTCTTCAGTTCGGCATCGTCGCCTTCGCTGGCGTAGCGCTCCATCAGCGCCGCGACATCGCGGTGCATGCTGCGCTGGGCCTCGACATAGGCCTTGTCGAAGGCGGCGCCCTGCTTGTCGGCGAGATCGCGCAGGAGATCGAGATGGCGCCCGTCCGGTCGGTCGGGCAGGGCGATGTCCGAGCGCTTGGCGATGATGCGGCGCAGGCCGCTCGTCACCGCGCCTTGTTCGCTGGCGAGCGTATGCGCGAAATCCTTGATCGCGGGCGAACTGCTCTTGTGCAGCGCGAGCGTTGCCGACTCGATGCCGAACATCTGGGCGATGGCGGTCTGGCGCACGAATTCCCCGGCGGGAACGGATGATTGTGCCGTGGCAGTGAAGCCGAGCAGGACGATCCCGGCGAAACCCTGGAGCAAAGTCCGCCGGGTGCGATGAAAGATATGGGTCATCCCCGGGGAACCGCCAAGCCGCCGCGAGGTTCCATGGCGCCGGCGCCGGGCATCGACGCGCCGGCGCGCCTTGTCGCATCCCGCCTGCTGCGATAGCAGGGGCTCGGCGCGCTTGCCGTCCGGATGCAGAGGAATGCCCATGCCGAACACCGTCGAGACCGTGCGCGATGCGCTGGTGAAGGCCCGCCGCGAGCGTTCTCTGGCCGAGATCGCGAGCCTGCCGGTGCCGGCAACCCTCTCCGAAGGCCTCGTCGCGCAGGCCGCGGTCGGCAAGGCGCTCGGCCTGCCCGAAGCAGGCTGGAAGGTCGGCATCGCCGAGGATGGCACCGCGGTCGCCGGCCTGATGCCCGGCCCCTATCTGGCGCCCGGCGATGTCTATGACGGCGCGATCGGCGCGGAATTGCGTATCGAGATCGAGATTGCGCTCCGGCTCGCCCGCGACGTGCCGTTCCGTCCGGGCCAGCCCTGGTCGCGCGCCGAATTGCTGGGCTGCTGCGACAAGGCCTATCTCGGCATCGAGATCGTCGAGAGCCGCCTCGCCAACTGGTCCGGCAATGTCGCCTTCCCGCTCTGGCTCGCCGATGCGATGGGCCATGGCGGCTATCTCATCGGCCCCGAGCTCGACATCGCCACGCTCGATGATCTAACCGGTCTCGGCTGCTTCATCTCGCTCAACGGCGTGACGATCTATGACCAGCCGGCCGTACACGCCAACGGCGATCCGATGGCGCCCTTCCTTGCCTGGGCCAACCGCAGGAGCGACGATCTCGGCAGCCTCAAGGCCGGTCAGATCGTGACCACCGGCAGCTTGTGCGGCGGCGTGCTCTCGCCCGGAAAGGGTGAGGTCGTGACGCGACTTTCGCCGCTCGCGACGGTGGCCTTAACCCTTCGTTAGCAGGAACGTTCGAGTCCTTGAGCATTGCGCATGCCCGTCGGCTCCCTATGATGGCGGCGGGCATGGGCATGATTTTGCGTGTGGCGGGGGGTTGCTTGGAGGGTGGATGCGGTTTTGGCGTAGGGCAGGGCATGCGGTCGCGCTGAGCGGCGGCTGTGCGTTTGCCACTCTGCTGGGCCTGCAGGCGGAACCTGCCCGGGCTTTCGACCTTTCGTCGCTCGACGTGTTCGGCCTTTTCACCAAGAAGGACGAGCCGCCGGCGCCGAGCGCGTCCGCCTTGCCCTACAAGCTCGAATTCGATCTCGGCGAGGCCGACGATGCCAAGGCCCTGACGCGCTCGCTGCAGGACGCCTCGCTGCTCTATCGCCTGCGCCAGGACGCCCCGCCCGACGGCGAGAGCCTGGCGCGCCGGATGGCGACCGACCTCAACCCGATGCTCGATGCGCTCTGGTCGCAGGGCTATTTCAACGCCGATGTCACGCTGGTCGTCGACGGCGTCCCGCTCAAGGTCGGGGCCGAACCGAACGCAACGCTGGTCAGGACGCTCGAAGCGCATCGCAACCGCGATGCCGTGCCGATCAAAATCGTTGCCCGGCCCGGCAAGATCTTCGGTCTGCGCAAGATCGACATCGTCGAGCGTGACGAGGCGGGCGCCCCGGCGATCGCCGATCCCGTCAAGGTCTCCAGGCTCAAGGCCGGCGACCCGGCCACCGCCGCGGCCTTGCGGGCGGCGCAGGCGGCGCTGGTAGACCATATGCGGGCACAGTCGCGTCCGCTCGCCAAGGTCGTCGAGCTGCGCCCCGTCGTCGACCATGCCACCGGCATCATGGACGTGACCTATGTCATCGCGCCCGGTCCGCTTGCCGGCTTCGGCGACATCACGGTCGGCCAGACCGACGAGATCCCGCCGGAGGTCGTGCGCTCCTTCATCTATCTGGAGCCCGGCGATCCCTATTCGCCGAAGGCGCTGGCCGATACCCGCCGCTCGATTGCGACGATCCCCGCCGTCGGTTCCGTCCGTATCCGTGAGGGCGACAAGCTCGACGGTGCCGGCAACCTGCCGATCTTCGTCGAGGTGACCGAGCGGCCCAAACGCCTGCTCGGCTTCTCGGCCCGCTATTCGACCATCGACGGCCCGGCGGTGAAGACCTACTGGGAGCACCGCAACCTGTTCGGCGGCGCCGAGCGCCTGCGGCTGGAAGCCAGCGTCTTCTTCGCGCCGCGCATCGACGGCACCAAGCTCCAGCGCTTTGGCGATTTCAAGGAATCCGATCTCGGCGGCCGCTTCGCCTTCAGCTTCATGAAGCCGGCGCTCGGCGGCAGCCGCAACGACTGGCTGCTCGACGGCGTCGCGACGCGCGAGCGCGTCGGCCTCAACCGCTATGGCGGCTACACGGCGCGATACGGCAACGTCACCACGGCGATCCGCCATCGCTTCAGCGACACCTTCTCGATCCAGGGCGGCGTCGAGGTCGAGCGCGGCCAGACCAGCGACGTGCTCGGTCAGGTCGACTACACGCTTGTCGGCATCCCGCTCTCGGTGAAGTACGATTCCACCGACAACCTGCTCGACCCGACGCGCGGCTACCGCGCGACCGCCTCGTTCACGCCGTATCCGACCTTCCTTGGCTCGACGGTCGGCATCTATCAGACCAAGGCGGCCGTCTCCGCCTATTACGCGCTCGACGAGGACGCCCGTTACATCCTCGCCGGGCGCATCGGCTTCGGCTCGGTCTCCGGCGCGAGCCTCGATGACATCCCGGCGACGCGGCGCTTCTATGCCGGCGGCGGCGGCTCCGTGCGCGGCTATGCCTATCGCAGCCTGTCGCCGCTCGGGCCGTTCGGGCGGATCATCGGCGGCCGCAGCCTGCTGGAGGCCTCGGTCGAGGCCCGCATCAAGATCACCGACACCATCGGCATCGTGCCCTTCTTCGATGCCGGGACCGCCTTCGAATCGAGCCTGCCGGACGGCAAACAGAAGCTGCAAATGGCCGCCGGCCTCGGCTTCCGCTACTATACGGGCATCGGGCCGATCCGCGTCGACGTCGCCGCGCCGCTCAATCCGCGTAAGGGCGACAAGCCGGTCGCGCTCTACGTCAGCATCGGGCAGGCCTTCTGATGCGCCGGCTTCTCACCATACCGCGCCTTGCGCTTTTTGCTCTGCTGCTGACGGCCGGCTTCCTGTTCTCGGCGCATTTCGGTGGCTTCGCCCAGAATGCCCAGACCGACCGCGGCGTCGTCGCCGACCTGATCTCAAAGGCCCTGTCGAGCAGCACGAGCCAGGTTTCGATCGGTGAGGTCAACGGCGCGCTCTCCTCCGATGTCGAGATCCGCGATATCGTGCTCTCCGACCGCGACGGCGCCTGGCTAAGGCTCGACCGTGTCCGCCTGATCTGGACGCGCAGCGCCCTGCTGCTGCGGAGACTCGATGTCGACCGGCTGGAGATCGGCAAGCTCGAAATCCTGCGCAAGCCCGCGCCGCAGCCGGCCGGCGCGGCTCCGCCGAGCAACGAGCCGATCCTGCCCGAATTGCCGCTCAAGGTGATCATCCGCGCGCTCCAGCTCAACGAGCTGGCGCTGGGCGAACCCGTGCTCGGCGTCGCCGCCCGCCTCAGTGCCAATGGTGCGGCGCGGCTCGGGCCGCCGAACGAGGGGCTCGACCTCAAGTTTCAGGCGAAGCGGCTCGACATGGGCGGGCTCTTCGACGTCACCCTGTCCTTCGTGCCGGAGAACACGCGGTTGCAGCTCGCCGCCAAGCTCGATGAGCCGGCGGGCGGCCTGATCTCGAAGGTCGCGGGCCTGCCCGGCGAGCCGCCCGTGAAGCTCGACCTCAAGGGCGACGGCCCGCTCGATTCCTTCCGTTCCAGCCTCGTCTTCACGGCGGGCCCGACCATCGGCGCCGACGGTTCCGCGACGCTCACCCGCGCTGGAACCGAACGCCAGCTCGCGCTCGCTCTCGATGCCCGCATCGAAGGGCTGATGCCGGCGCCGGTGGCCCCGGTCTTCGCCGGTTCGACCCGTCTCGACGGCGCGGTCGGCTTCCGCGACGACAGCGGCATCGACATCCGCAATCTGGCGTTGGTCTCCGCGCTGGCCCGCCTCGACGTGCTCGGCCGCTACAACGCCGATAAGACGCTCGACCTGCGCGTCACTGCTGCCTCCCGCCCCAACGAGGGTGGGCGCACGGTCGCGTCCGGCACCGAGATCGGCAAGCTCGCCTTCGATGCGACGATCCGCGGCCCGGTGGCCGGGCCGACCGTCGTCGCGAAGCTCGACGCGAACGACGCCAAGCTGCCCGCCGGGCAATTTGGCAAGGTCGCTCTCTCGTTCAATGCGACGCCGACCGGCACCATCGGCGAGCCCGGCACCCGCATCGCGCTAGCCTCGGATGGCGAGGCCAGCGGCATCGTGCTGGCCGACAAGGCGCTGATGCGTGCGGTTGGCGACAAGGTCACCTTCACCTTGCGCGGCACCGGGCAGGATGACGGCACCGCCGATTTCGAGATGCTGAAGCTCGCGCTCTCTGGCGTCGAGCTCGATTACAAGGGCAAGCTCGGCCAGGCGCGCATGCTCGGCCAGCTCAAGGCCGTGCTGCCCGATCTCGCCCGGTTGAGCGGTCTGGCAGGCCGCCCGCTCGGGGGCAGGGCGGAGATCGCCGCCGATCTCGACGCGACCCCGCGCCTCAACGATTACACGGCGACGCTTTCGGGCAAGGCCGAGCGCTTGGCCACGGGCGAAGCCGCGCTCGATCGTCTGCTCGCCGGCAACCTGACCCTCGCCGGCCGTGTCAACGCGCTCGCCGGCGACTATACGGTGAACGGCCTGCGCGTCGCTGGCCAGCACGCCGCCTTCACCGCCGACGGCTCGATCGGCCAGCAGCAATCCAATCTGAAGCTCGCGCTGAGCCTGCCCGATTTGAAGCGCGCCGATCCCCGCCTGTCAGGCCGCGGTGACGTCACCGCCGAGATCACCGGCCCGCAGAACAAGCTCGACGCCACCGCTCGCATCGCCGTCGCCAATGCGACCGCGCTCGCCCGGCCGATCCCGCGCCTGACGATCGATGCCGTGGCCAAGGATCTGCAGGGCGCGCTCGACGCCAGCGTAACGCTCGCGGGCGAAGTCGATTCCAAGCCTGCGACCGGCTCGCTGCGCCTCGCTCGCCAGCCCGATGACGGCTGGAACCTCTCGACGCTCGACTTCGCCCTCGGCTCCGTCCGTCTGAGTGGCGGCCTGACGCTCGACCCGGCCAGCCGCGCCGCCGGTCGCCTGACGCTCGCCGCGCGCAATCTCGACGATCTCTCGGCCCTGGCGCTGACCAAGCTCGGCGGCCAGCTCGACGCCAATATCGTGCTGGCAGCGCCGGAAGGCCGGCAGGATGTCGACCTGACCGCTCGCGGCTCGCGCCTTGTCGGCCCCTCGCTGTCGATCGACAAGCTCGATGCCCGTGCGAATGCCCGCGATATCTACGGCCGCCCGATGCTCGACGCGGCGATCGCCATCGACCGCGCCGTCGCGGCCGGCGAGGCGATCAGCGGCATCCGCTTCGATTCGAAGGGCGCGCCTGACGCCAGCGCCTTCACGCTCAGCGCCAATGCCCGCGGCTTCGCCTTGAAGGGCGCCGGCCGGCTTGTCCCGGGCGAGCCTTTGAAGCTGGAGCTCGCCTCCTTCGACGCACGCCGCGACGGTCGCGCCATCACGCTCGCCAATCCCGCCGCCTTCAGCTTCCCGGCTTCCGGCGTCGAGATCGCCAATCTCGCTGTCATGATCGACAAGGGGCGGGTGACGCTGGACGGCCGCGCCGGCGAGACGCTCGATCTGCGCTTCGCCGCCCGCGACGTGCCGCTGTCCGCCGCAAGCATCGCGGTTCCCAGCCTGAAGCTCGGCGGCACGCTGAATGCCGAGGCGCAGGTCAAGGGCAAGCCCGGCGACCTGTCGGGGCCGTGGAAGCTCAGGATCGCCCAGCTCGTTACGCCCGAAACCCGCCAGGCCGGCCTGCCGCCGGTCGAGATCCAGGGCGAGGGCGCGCTCAAAGGCGACGCAGCCGGCATCTCCGCGACCGTCAACGCCGGGAAGGGCGCGAGTCTGACCTTGCGCGGCACCGCCCCGCTGAATGCCACCGGCCCGCTCGATTTGACCGCCCAGGGCCGGGTCGACGCCGCGCTCGCCAACACCATGCTGGGGGCGAGCGGTCAGCGTGTCACCGGAGCGGTCGCCCTCGACATGCGTGCCGGCGGAACCGCTTCCGCCCCGCGTCTCAGCGGCAACGCGACCCTGACCGGCGGCAGTTTCACCGATGCCCTGCAAGGCATCCGCTTCAACGCGATCGAAGCGCGGATCGCCGCCAATGGCGACAACCTGACGATCGAGCGCGCCTCCGCCCAGACGCCGAACGGCGGCACGATCTCCGCGAGCGGTCAGGTCAAGGTCGATCCGGGCGCGGGCTTTCCCGGCAGTATCCGTATTCGCGGCGATCGCGCCCAGCTTGTCTCCAGCGGGTTGGTCACCGCCGTGGCGGGGCTCAATCTCGAGATCGCCGGCCCGCTGGCGCAGCGCCCGCGTCTCGGCGGCCGGATCGATATCGCCTCGCTCGAAGTCTCCGTGCCGGATCGCCTGCCGACGACGCTTAGGCCGGTCGACGGCATCAGGCATGTCAATGCGAAGGGCGCGGCGGCTGCCCGCCTCGCCGCTGCTCGCAAGGCGCAGAAGGCCAGGGGACGCGGCGGCCGCGCTGCGCCGGCTTTCGACGCGACGCTCGCCCTGACCGTTTCGGCCCCCAACAAGGTCTTCATCCGCGGCCGCGGCATCGACGCCGAGCTCGGCGGCGAAATTCGTGTCGGCGGCACCTCCTCCGCGCCTGCGCTGGACGGCGGCTTCGAACTGCGTCGCGGCCGTTTGAGCGTCCTGACCCAGCGGCTCGATTTCAGCCGCGGCCGGCTGACCTTCGCCGGCGGGCTGATTCCCGATCTCGACTTCATCGCCCAGACCAGCGCCGGCGACGTCACCGCCCGGATCATCATCAGCGGCCCCGCCGACCAGCCGGTCTTTGCCTTCACCTCGCAGCCGGAACTGCCGCCAGACGAGGTGCTGTCGCGGCTGCTCTTCGCCCGTGCCTCGGGCTCGCTCTCGCCCTTCCAGGCGCTGCAGCTCGCGCAGGCGGCGGCGCAGTTCGCCGGTGGCGGTGGCGACGACACGTTCGAGCGGCTGCGCAAATCGCTCGGCGTCGACAATCTCGACATCCAGATGGGCGCAGGCGGCCCGACTGTCGGAGCCTCGCGCTATATCAGCGACAACATCTCCGTCGGCGTGAAGGTCGGCTCCAAGCCCGAGGACAGCGGCGTCTCGGTCGGCATCGACGTGACCAAGCGCCTGAAGCTCCAGGCAGAGACCGGGGCGGACGGCAGCGCTGCTGTCGGAATCGGGGCCGAGTGGGAGTACTGAATCAGGCTCTCGCTCCGGAATCGGTGCGAGAGGAGATTCGGCCGGATTCCCGATTTCCAGGCAGCGATTCTGGGCTGCGGCAAGCCGAAAACCCCTTGCACGGTGCCGTTGGGGTTAATGCCTGGTGAATTTCGGCGGTCAAAGCGTGGCTCGCCTGCAACACCGGTTTCCAAAGCACCCCATTCACAGGTCCGGGAGGCGGATCGTGGTTGATCGGCAGGGCGGCTTTCGTATGGTGGGAATGCGTCGGGACGTTCCCGGTCGCTGTTTTTCGCCTTCGCCTCCGAAATCGGTCGGTGACGCAGGCGAAAGACCGGGAATAGGCAGGTTCTGCGATCAGGCTGAAAGCTTGGGGCGGGGGGCAGGCTGAAGCCCGAGGGTCTCGAAACTCTTTTGGAGGTTACCAAATGAAGCTCGTCAAGAGCCTCCTCCTCGGTTCCGCCGCCGGCATCGCCGCGGTCGCCGGGGCTCAGGCCGCCGACCTTCCCTCGCGGAAGGCCGCTCCGGTCGAATACGTTCGCGTTTGCTCCGCCTTCGGCGCGAACTTCTTCTATCTGCCCGGCACCGACACCTGCCTTCGCGTTGGTGGTCGTGTCCGCGCCGAGTACTCCTTCGGTGAGCGTTGGAGCGCTGGCCAGGACATGTTCGGTACCCGCGCTCGCGGCCGTATCTTCTTGGACGCTCGCAACCAGACCGCTTACGGCACCCTGCGCACGTTCATCCGTTATGACGTGACGACCACCACGGGCGTCTATCGTTACGGCGGCACCAACTCGGCGGCCAACCGCTTCTCGTCGATCAACGGCGTGAACCAGGACAGCGGCATCGACCTCGTCGACGCAGTCGTCCAGCTCGGCCCGTTGACCGCTGGTCGTACGGCGTCGATGTTCCAGTTCTACGCCAACGACTACACCTTCCACGGCGCCCGCACCTCTGACCGTCAGGTCAACCTGCTCGCCTACACCGCTTCGTTCGGTGGTGGCTTCACCGCCACGCTGTCGCTCGAAGATCCGCGCACGACCGGCCGTCTGGCCGCCGCTGCCGGCACCGGTGGCTATGCTGGCCTGACCTATCCTGACGTCGTCGGCCAGATCCGCGTCGACCAGGGCTGGGGTTCGGCTTCGCTGTCGGGCGCCTTCGGTGACCGCAGCACCTACAGCTCGCCGTTCGTCGGCGGCAACGGTGCCAAGCAGGACGACATCGGCTGGGCCGTTCAGGCCGGCGTGAAGATCAACCTGCCGATGCTCGCCGCTGGCGACGCTCTGTTCCTGCAGGCTGGTTACGCCGACGGCGCTCTCGAGTACATCGGTTGGGGTGCCAACGCCGGTCACGGCCGCGTCGCTGCCTTCCCGGTCGGCAACTACGGCATCAACGGCTTCGGCCGCGTGGAGTCGAACACCGGCTACACCCTGCTCGCCGCCATGCGCCACTACTGGACCCCGGCGATCCGTTCGGACTTCCTGGTCTCGTACTCGGCTCTCCAGACGGCTGCGGTCATCCCGGGCTCGCTCCGCTCGTTCGACCCGAAGGAGCTGGTCGCCAGCGCCAACCTGGTGTGGTCGCCGGTCGCCGGCCTCGACATCGGCGTCGAGGTGCTCTACGCCCGCACCGAGTTCGGTGGTCGCGTTCCGGACGCCAAGGCTGGCTTCCTCGGCCGGACCATCAAGTCGGACGACTCCTGGAGCGGCCGTCTCCGCGTCCAGCGCGACTTCTGATCGGTTTCCGATCTCTAGTCAGGAAGCCCCGGGGAAACCCGGGGCTTCTTTTTTATGTGGGTTGTCCTGGCTTCGCTGTTGACGGAGCCCGCTTGCCCGGCCTGATCTGACATGGGCGTTCCGGCCGTGGTCCAAGGGCATGCGGCTTCGATCGTTCGTTGAATCGATATCTGCGGATCGCTCGACAAGTCCTTGAGAAAACGAGGGCGATCCCGATGGGGGTACCCATGCCGACCCCGGGTCGGTGCGGTGCAGGGGGCGATGCATGTCTCAACCGGCGCGTTGGCTCTGGGGGCTGATTCCACTGGGCTTGTTGTGGGGAGCCGGAAATCTCGCGCTCGATGCTGCGATCGAGCGTGATGTCGGCCTGCGCGCCGAGCAGGCCGTGGCGGCCGCAGCCGGCACGACGCCGGGCGCCCGTCCGGTCGTTGCCCAGGTCGATGGCCGCGACGTCACGATCGGGGGTGAGGTCCTGTCCTCCGATGGCGCGAGCAAGGCGATGGCTCGGCTGCATGGCGAATTCGGCGTCCGCCGGACCCTCGGCGGGTTGTCGCAGGTCGTCGCCCAGAAGCCCTATTCCTGGTTCGCGAGCCGCCAGGCCGAAAGTGTGACGCTCGGTGGCTTCGTTCCGGACCTCGACACCGCGGCGGCCAATATGGCGGTCGCATCCGCGGCCTTGCCCGGTTTGCGCATCGACGACCGCCAGACGGTCGCTTTCGGCGCGCCCGAGGGCTTCGCTGCGATGGCGGTTGCGATGCTCGCCGAATTGCCGAAGCTGGCCTCTGGGCGCGTCGCCCTCGACGATGGCCGCTTCTGCATCGAGGGCAAGGCGGCCAGCCCGGATTCGTTCCTGGCGCTCGAGGCCGCGCTGGCACAGGCGGAGCGGCCGGGTTTCCGCGCCGTGCAATGCGATCTCGAACCGCCGACCGTCGCACCTTATCGCTGGAGCGCCGAGCAGGAGGCGGGCGGCGGGGTCGTGTTGCATGGCTTCTATCCCGGCCAGGACGCGCGCCGGCAGATTCTCGCGGCGGCGCGGCAGGCGCTTGGCGCAGGCACAGCTCTCCGCGACGAGATGAAACCAGCACTCGGCGCACCATCGGCCTTCCTCGCGAAGGTCGCGCGTGCGGTCGGCGATCTGGCGCGGCTGCGGCAAGGCAAGGTCGAGCTCAACGGCGACACCTATACTATTGCCGGCAAGGGACCGGACACCTACGAGGCCTGCCAGGCCTTGCGCCTGCAGATCGCGCAGATGGATGGCCCGGACTCGGTGGCGCAGGCTGCGATCGAGTGCCCGCCGGCTCCGCCGCCGGTTCCGGTCGTCGTGCCGATCCCGGACGTGCCGGGCCTGATCCTTCATGACGTCCTGCCTGCTCAGCCGAAAGCGGACGGCTCGGCGGCGTCGCCTGCCTCCGGGCCTGCACCTGCCCCCGCGGCCCCACAAGATACGCCTCCCGCTGCGCCGCCCGGCGCACCGGTGGTGACACCGCGCCCGGCCGCGCCGGTGCCGCTGGAATGGCGGGCGATCCGTGGCACGGACGGCCTCCGCCTGGACGGAACGCTGCCGGACGCGGCCGCTCGTATCGAGTTTCTCGGGATGGCGCGCGGCCGTTTTGGTGAAACGCCTGTCGAGGACCGGATGACGGTCGAGCCGGCACTGCGAGCCGAAATCGACCTGCGCGCCGCCGTCGCCTTCGCGCTCGATGCGCTGTCGAAGCTCAAAGCCGGCTCCGTGACGATCCGCGAGAAGGCGTTTGCGATCACGGGCGAGGCGGCGGACGCCGCGAGCCTCACGGCGTTGCGTGATCTTCTCGCCGGTGGCGCCCCTGCCGGGCTGACGCTGGCCGCGACGCCGGACAATGTCGTCGTCCGGCCTTATAGCCTGTCGCTCTCGGCCGATCGGACCGGTTTGCGGCTCTCCGGATATCTGCCCGATCGTGCAACGCAGGCTGCGCTCCGGGCTCTCGTCGCTGATTCGCCGCTGAAGGACCGCTTCGAGGATGCGACGACGCTCGTTCCAAGGGCTCCCACCGGCTTTGCCGAAGCGGCGCGCGCCGTGCTCGCCGATCTGCTGCGCCTGGATCTCGGCTCGGCGACGATCGTGGACGATCAGGTGACATTGCGCGGCCTGACCTGCCGCGACCTGATCAAGAGCGAGATCGAGACCAGCGCCGCCACCGGCCTGCCGCAGGGCTTCAAGGTGGATGCGGCCGTCAGCTTGCGCCAGACCGGCTGCGTGGTCGATCCGCCGGCAAGCTGCCAGAACGACCTCGACGGACTGACCAAGCGCAACACGGTGCTGTTCGGCCAGGGAACCTCGGTCGTGGAGCTCGACGCCACGACCGAACGTGTCATCGGCGAGGCCGCTGCCATTCTGCAGAAGTGCCCGGGCTCTCCGGTCGTGATCGAAGGCCACGCCAATCGCGATGGCGAGCGGCGCGGCTTCGACAACATGGACCTGTCGCTGCGTCGTGCCTTGCGCGTCCGCGACGAGTTGGCGCGGCGCGGTATCGAGCCCGGCCAGCTTGCGGTCAAAGGCTATGGCAGTACCCGCCCGCTCGTGCCGCACGAGGCGCCAGAGGCCCGGGCGATGAACCGCCGCGTGCAGTTCACCGTGGCGAAGTAGGAGGCGGCCATGCTCTATCTCGCCAGCCAGTTCATCTGGTTCCTGCTCGCCGCGTTCGCTCTCGGTGTCGCCATGGGCTGGATCAGCCATGCTGGTGGCAAGGCCCGCTTCTGGAGCGGCGCCTGGAGCGCGGTGGCCGCGCTCTGGATTGCCGGCGCGGTCGTGACCTGGCTCCAGCTTCTGAACGGCATGCCGGCGACCTGGGTCGAGACGGCTTTGCTGTTCACCGCCGCCTATTGGGTCGGATGCATCTGCGCCGGCCTGGTGCGGAAGCCGGTTGCAGCTCAGCCGCGTTCCGTAGTCGCCGCAGCTCCGCAGCCGGCCGTCGCGGTAAGCCCTGCGCCAGCAGCACCGGCCGCCGCACAGCCACCCCAATTGCCGCCCGTCGAGAACGAGGCGGAACTGCCCGGCCAGCGTCCCGCGGGCCTCCTCGCAGCTCGCGACGAGAAGCCCGACGATCTCAAGCTGATCAAGGGCATCGGCCGGCAGAACGAGGGCCGCCTGCACGGCCTCGGCATCTGGCATTTCGAGCAGATCGGCGGCTGGTCGGCCGAGAATGCCGAATGGGTCGGCGGCTACCTCGCCTTTCCCGGACGCATCGAGCGCGAGGACTGGGTCGGCCAGGCCAAGCTGTTGGCGGCAGGAACCGAAACCGAGTTCGCCAGGCGGGCCAAGGCCGGCGAGGTCGAGACCTCGCGTGACGACGGTACGGCGGGGCAGGGCAACATCGCCGAGATCGTCGAGGACAAAAGCGAGGGGAAACCCCGGAAGTCCTGATCCGTATCAGCCAGCGCGGCGCTCTGTCCGGGCGATCAACTTGGCGATCCGCCGGATCATGTCCTTCGTGCCGAGCAGCGGGGCATGGCCCTGGCCCGGTGCGGTATAGGTTTCGCAATCGGGATGGCGCTCCGCCATCTCCTCCAGCGTCTTTTCGGCCAGCAGGTCGGAATTAGCGCCGCGGATCGCCAGGATCGGCACGGTCTTGAGCGCATCGAAATAGGTCCAGAGCACCGGCAGTGGCGCCTCGAGATCGAGTTCTTCCAGAATCTTCATCAGCCTGACGTCGTAATCGGGCTTCAGCGCTCCGTCGCGATCGGTCCAGGTCCGGCGCGCCATCATCTCCCATTCCGCCTCGCCGAGGATCGGGAACTGCTGGTCGGAGAGGCGCTTCAGGATTTCCGCACCTTCCTGGAAGCTGCGGGGCACCGGCAGCTTGCCGACATAGCCGCGGATGCGCAGCAGGCCGCGCGCATCGATCACCGGGCCGACATCGTTGAAGACGACGCCGCGGATCATGGCGGGCCGCGCCGCCGCCAGCGCCATGGCCAGCAGGCCGCCGCGCGAGGTGCCGACGAAGATGGCCTGCTCGATCCCGCTGGCGACCAGCACCTGAACGAGATCGTCGAGCTCGATGCGGATGTCGTAGTTCTTCCAGTTCCTGTCGTATTCCGAGAGCCCGCGGCCGCGATAGTCGAGCGCCAGCACGCGGCGCGGTTTGGCTTCGTCCTGCGACAGGGCGAGCGCCAGTTCGTGGAAGTCGGCGGCGGTACGGGCAAATCCGGGCAGGCAGACGATAGGCAGCGCGATCGCCGCGAGCGGCCCGTAATCGCGAAAATGCAGCTTGAGGCCGTCGTTGGCACTGACGAAGCGGGAGGTGAAGCCGGTTTCGGACGTCATGGCGGACTCAAAGGGGCAGGCGCGGCGGGAGCGCACCTAACCATGGCCGCGCCAGGCATGAAAGCCGGCTTTCGGGATGCCCCGGTTCAGGACGCGCCCCAACGGCGCAGTTTCGCAAGGCAATGGTTGAACTGGGCGAGTTCTTCCGGCGTCAGAATCGAGAGGAAATCGCGTTCCATCTCCTCGCCCAGCCGGTCGGCCTCCCGCCGGACCGCCTCGCCCTGCGTGGTGAGCTGCAGGGCAACACGTCGTGCATCGGCGCTTTCCAGTTCGCGCTGAACCAGACCGGCATCGACCAGCTTGCGCAGATGTTTGGAGATCAGTGTCTGCTCGATGAAGGTCGCGTCCGACAGAGTCCGGGACGACAGCCCCGGCTGGTCGCCGATCGCGCGCACCACCCTTAGTTCGCGAATGTTGAGCCCGAGCCGTTCCTTGTAGACCTGCGAGGCCTTCGCCATCGCGGTCTGGCTCAACTGGTCGAGCCGGAAGGTCAGGAACGAGTCGCGGGCCATCTTGCTCCCTTGCTCAGCCTTGCGTGCGCGTCCGGTTCGCCAGGCTCAGCGCAAGCAGCGAGACTGCCGTGCAAGCGAGGAGATAATAGGACGGAACCATGTCCGAGCCCGTCTTCGCCACCAGCCAGGTCAGGGTGAACGGCGCGAGTCCGCCGAACAGCAGCACCACGACATTGTAGGCGATCGACATGCCGGTCGAGCGCACTTGCGTCGGGAACATGCCGGCGAGCAGGCCGGGCGTCGGTGCCCAGATCGCGGCGATCGAGAGCGCGCAGATCGCCTGCGCGGTCAGCAGCCGCTCGAAGCTCGGTTGCGCCACGACATAGGCGAGCAGCGGATAGGAGAGCAGCGCGAAGCTCAGCATGCCCAGCAGCCAGACGCGGAAGGCGCTCCAGCGATCGGCGAGATGGCCCATGATCGGCACGAAGATGAAGAGCAGGATGCCGCCGATCAGCGAGCTCAGCATGGCGCTGGTGAAGGGCAGCTTGAGCTGGCGGATCACATAGCCGGGCAGGAAGATGAACCAGACATAGTTCGAAGCGGTGCCGGGGATCATGATGCCGAAGCAGCGCAGCAGCGCGTTGCGGTGTTCGGCCAGCACGGTGCGGAACGGCGTCTGGCCGGTGCTCTGCTTCGTATCCTTCTCATATTCCGGAGATTCGTCGACGAAGCGGCGGATATAGAAGCCGAGCGGCGTGATCAGCGAGCCCAGCAGGAACGGGATGCGCCAGCCCCAGCCTTGCAAATCCTCGGGCGTCAGCAGCGTCGCCAGCGCGTAGCCGGAGAAGGCGGCGAGCGCGAGCGCCAGCGCCTGCGAGCACATCTGGAAGCTGCCGAACATCATCTTGCGGCCGGGCGGCGCGTATTCGACCAGCATGGCGGTGGCGGAAGCGAATTCGGCACCGACCGAGATGCCCTGCAGGATGCGGGCGATGATGATGAGGATCGGCGCGAGGATGCCGATCGTCGCATAGCCCGGCGTCAGGCCGATCAGCACGGTCGAGAAACCCATGATCAGGATCATTACCGTCAGGATCGGCTTGCGGCCGAAGCGGTCGGCATAGGTCGAGAGCAACACGCCGCCGACCGGGCGGACGAGGAAGGAGATCGCGAAGGTCGCCGCCGTCAGCAGGGCCGAGACCAGTGGGTCGGAGGTCGGGAAGAAGACTTGCGCGATCACCGTGGCGAAGAAGCCGTAGACGAGGAAATCGTACCATTCGAGGCCGTTGCCGATCACCGAGGAGATCACGGCGCGGCGGACCATGGCGGAGGAGCGCGGCTCGGCGCTCGGGATCGCGGCGGCGGTCATGCGTTGGCTCCGGTCTGGCGCTCGACGAGGCGGCACAGGATGCTGGCGCCGACCGGCAGCAGGCGGTCGTCGAAATCGAAGGTCGGGTGGTGGCACATCGCGCCGGGCTGGCCGAGGAAGATATAGGCGCCCGGCCATTGCCGCAGCATCAGTGCGAAATCGTCCGAAAAGGGCAGGGGCGTGAGATCGGTCTGCACATTGGTTTCGCCGAGCACCTGCCCCGCCGCGGCGGCAGCGGCCGCAGCGGCGCGGGGATCGTTCAGGCAAGGCGGGCAACTCGCCTTTCTGGTGCAGGTGATCGTGCAGCCCGATAGCAGCGCGAAGCCCCGGCAGGCCGCATCGAGCTTGTCGATGATGCGGGCCTCCGTCTCGGGATTATAGGTGCGGATCGTACCGCTGAGCTCGGCCGAGTCGGGGATGACGTTCGAGGCCGTGCCGGCGACGAGCTTGCCGAGGCTGATCACGGCCGGCTGCATCGGGTCGACATGGCGGCCGACGATCGAGGAGATCTCGGTCGCGAGCCGCGCGGCGACCTGCAGCGGGTCGACGGTCGTATGCGGCGCGGCGCCATGGCCGCCGACACCCTTGATCGTGATCTCGAACACGGTCGTGCCGCTGAGCGTAGGGCCGGGCCGGACCGCGACGATGCCTTCCTCGTAAAGCGGGATGGTGTGGAGCGCGTAGACCTCGGAGCAGGGGAAGCGCTCGAACAGCCCGTCCGCGATCATGCGCTCGGCGCCCTGGCCGATTTCCTCGGCCGGCTGGAAGATCAGGTGGACCTTGCCGCGCTTCGGCGGATTGGCGGCGAGATGGCGCGCCGCGGCCAGCAGCATCACGGTATGGCCGTCATGGCCGCAGCCGTGGAACTTGTCCTTGGTGGAGGAGCGATAGTCGAGCCCGGTATCCTCCTCCATCGGCAGCGCGTCCATGTCGGCGCGCAGGCCGATGGTCGGCCCATCAGCGGCGCCCTTGATGACGCCGACGAGCCCGGTGCCGCCGAGTCCGCGATGCACTTCGATGCCGAAGGAGGCGAGCGTCTTCGCGACGAAGTCCGAGGTTCGGAATTCCTGGAAGGCGATCTCCGGATGGGCGTGAAGGTCGCGACGCCAAGCCTGAAGGGTCGGCGCGAAATCGGCAATGTCCTGCAGCATCGAAGTTCCTCCGCTGCCCGGCAGAGGTAATTGAAAATTTCAAATATTGCAATCAGCAGAGAATATCGTTGCCGAGGGGGCTGCGGGTTGTCATTCCGGGGCGTGCCGCAGGTACGAACCCGGAACCGACGACCGGGTGAAACATCATATGTCGAGTTATCTAGGGCTCTGCCCAGTCGTGGGTTCCGGGTTCTTGGCTGTCGCGAAGCTCCGGAATGACAAGGGGGAGAGAGCCCTCAGTCCCGCTTGCCGCCGCGCTTCAGGTCGTAGTCGATCAGGTAGGCCGTGCGCTGGTTCAGGCGCTCGCGATAGACCTGCAGGTTCTCCATCACGCGCTGGACGTAGTTGCGCGTTTCGGAAAACGGGATGCGCTCGACCCAGTCGACGGCGTCAACCTCGGGATCGCGCGGATCGCCATAGGCGGCGATCCATTTCTTCACATTGGGCGAGCCGGCATTATAGGCGGCGAAGGTCAGGATATAGGAGCCGCGCCATTCCTTGAGCAGGTCGTTGAGATGGGCGGCGCCCATCCGCGCTGCGTAGAGCGGGTCCTGCCCCAGCTTGTCCCAGTCGAAGGGCAGGCCGGCGCGCCTGGCCGTCTCGCGGGCCGTGGCAGGCATCATCTGCATCAGGCCGCGCGCACCGGCGCCGGACATCGCAGTCGGGTCGAAGGCGCTCTCCTGCCGGGCGATGGCATGGACGATGGCGCGCTCCATCGGGTCGCCGAGCACGTCGAATTCCGGAATGCCGTTGACCGGATAGGCCGTCATGTCGAGCGGGAATCCGCGCTGAAGCGCCGCCTTGCCGATGCCGACCTGCGCCCGCGCATCGGTCTCGCGCCGGGCGATGGCGGCGATCGCCTCCAGCGCCTCGGGGGTGTGCAGGCGCTGCGCCAGATCGTTCAGCATCAGGGTCGCGAGGTCGCGCTCGCCGATGCGGTAGAGCAGGCGTACGGCCTGGTGCGCCGGCACGGTCTCGATCCCGGCGGCAACCGTGCGTCGCAGCGGCAGATCCGGGAAGCCGAGCTTCGCCCGCGCCAGTTGTCCGTAATAGGCGATCGGCTGTTCCGCGGCCTTGCCGAAGGCGGCTCTGGCCTCTTCGGTCTTGCCGAGCTCGTCATAGGCGCGGCCCCGCCAATAGGCGGCGCGCGCGACCGAGATCGGCGTCTCGGCGATACCCGCCGCCGCATCGAAATGCTTGAGCGCGACATCCGGCTTCTTGAGGAAGCGCAGCGCGATGAAGCCGGCCTGCCATTCGGCCTCGATCCGCTCGGCCGCATCCTCGGCGCCATGGTTGGACGAAACCTCATAGGCCTTCTGCGGCTGGCCGGCATCGAGCAGCTTGCGGGAGATGATGCGCCGCTCCTCCCACCAGCCGTCGCCGTCGCCAAGAAGGGCAGGGTCGCGCGGGATCGCGGTCAGCGCCTTCACGGCATCGTCGAGCTTGTCGCCGCGGCGGGCCTGCTGGGCTTGCAGGAAAGCGAAGGAGACGTCGCCGCGCAGCGAGGCCGGCACGGCTGAAATCAGCTTCTCGGAAATAGGCCGGCGTGCCTTGGCGCTCGCGAGCCGCGCCTTGGCCAGCACGACATAATCGGCCGAGACGCGCGCCGCATTGCGCAGGGCCGCTTCGCCGTTCTCGCGGAACAGGAAGCGCTCGGTGCGCAGGCGGTGATCGTCCTTGGTGAGCACCGTCTCGAAAGCGGCGAGCGCGATCTTTTCCAGTGACTGTCCGAAAACGTCCTTGCGCCAGCTCTGGCGGATGAGGGCGTTGGCCTGCTCGGCCTTGCCTTCGTCCTGGAGTGCGATGGCCAAAGCGACACGCCCGGCCGGCGAGACCGGCTGTTGGCCATGGAAGAAGGCGCGCACGATGGCGGGGCTCTTCTTCTCGGCGATGAGCGCCTCCTCGGCGCGGCGTCGAAAACGGGTTGTGGCCGGATAGTTCGGGTGCTCGCGCAGGAAGGCGTCGATGCGCAGGAAGGGTACGGCGCCGGCATTGGCATGGATCGCCACCCATTCGAGCAGCGAGCGCGCGGAGCGATCCTCGATCCGCGCCGCGAGATCGTCCCCCTCGGCGAGCGCGCCCCGGCGATAGGCGGCGACAGCCGCCTTTACGGCCTCGACATTGACGGCGCTCTCGCCTCGCAGTGCGTTGGGCGGGTAGGGCGGCAGCGCGCTGGTGGTCTCGACATCGCCGAGCATGGCGAGCTTGCGCTGAATCGCGAGCATGCCGTCGTCACCCGCTCGCGTCGATGACGCCGAGAGCAGGGCCGGCAGCAGCAGGCAAATCAGTCTCCTCGCGGCGGCAGGCGAGGCCATGGCGCGGCTCCAGGCTCGGATGGTCATCAGGGAATGGTCGGGGAAGGCAGTTTATGAAGGTTTAACTATGAGGCCACGCATTTTCATGACTTGCCGGCTTTGCCTTGGCGAGACGACGGTTTATGTGTGGCGGCCCCGTAACCCGCGTTTTCGTCCCAGGATCGTCCCATGACCAAGCACATTGCCTTTACCGGCTCGATGCCCGCTCTGGTCACGCCGTTCAAATCCGGCAAGGTCGACGAGCAGGCACTGCGCGCGCTGGTCGAATGGCAGATCGAGAACGGCTCGACCGGGCTCGTCCCCGTCGGCACCACCGGCGAGAGCCCGACGCTGTCGCATGACGAACACAAGCGTGTCGTCGAGATCGTCATCGACCAGAACAAGCGCCGCGTCCCGGTCATCGCCGGCGCCGGCTCGAACAACACGATCGAGGCGATCGATCTCGCCGTCCACGCCGAGAAGGCCGGCGCCGACGCCGTGCTCGTGGTCACGCCCTATTACAACAAGCCGACCCAGGAGGGCATGTACCAGCACTTCAAGGCGGTGAACGATGCGGTCGGCATTCCGATCATCATCTACAACATCCCGCCGCGCTCGGTGGTGGACATGTCGGTCGAGACGATGACGCGGCTCTATGAGCTGAAGAACATCGCCGGCGTGAAGGACGCGACCGCCAATCTCGCCCGCGTCTCGCAGCAGCGCCACGCCATGGGGCCGGATTTCATCCAGCTCTCCGGCGAGGACATGACCGCGCTTGCCTATATGGCGGCCGGCGGCCATGGCTGCATCTCGGTCGTCGCCAATGTCGCGCCGCGTCTATGCGCCGACCTGATGGAGGCCGTCCAGAAGGGCGATTATGCCGGCGCGCTGAAAGTGCAGGACCGGTTGGTGCCGCTCCATGACGCGATCTTCAAGGAGCCTGGCCTCGCCGGAGCCAAGCACGGTCTCGCGCTGCTCGGCCGCATCGAGGAGGAGGTCCGCCTGCCGCTGATGCCGGTGACCCCGGCGACCGGCAAGGTGATCCGCGAGGCCATGGTTTTCGCCGGGCTGGTGAATGCCTAGATAGGATAAATGGCCGCGCTGGACTGGCGCGGTCATTCGCTTGCCGATCATGGCGGGCGAAAGAATGATAAGGCCGGTGTTTCAGGAGCTTGGGTGCCGATCCCGAATCGGATTGTCAGGCTCTGGCGGCGCCGGCCGCACAGCATGGATTCAGCGGAACGGCATGAAGAAACCTGATCCGGAGCGCTATCGTCTGGCGGCGGATAACCGCAAGGCGCGCTTCAATTACGAGATCAAGGAAACCGTGGAGGCGGGCATCGCCCTGCAGGGGACCGAGATCAAGTCGTTGCGCGGCGGCAAGGCGACGATTGGAGAGAGCTATGCCGGCCCGATGGGGACCGAGCTCTTCCTGTTCAACGCCCATATCCCGGAATATCTTGAGGCGAACCGCTTCAATCACGAGGTCCGCCGGCCCCGGAAGCTGCTGCTTCACAGGCGGGAGATCAACAAGCTGATGGGCGCGGTCCAGCGCGAGGGCATGGCACTGATCCCGCTCAAGGTCTACTTCAACGACAGGGGCCGGGCCAAGGTCGAGCTCGGTCTCGGCAAGGGCAAGAAGCTCCACGACAAGCGCGAGACCGAGAAAGAGCGCGACTGGAACCGAGACAAGCAAAGGCTGCTGAAGAACGGCGGGTGAACACCGCTTTCAGAATAAGGCGCGGGAACCCTTTACTGTAAGGAGAGGGGTTCTCCCGTTCTACTGGAGCGGCGTTTTGCTCACCCCTCCGCCGGCTCGTCGCCCTGGCGGATGCCGTAGCGGCGTTCCAGCGACGGATTGCCAGGAGTGACCGGCGCTCCGCCCGCCGTGCCGCTGCGGCTCGCCCGCTCGGCCGGGTCGCGGCCGATCTTCTGCATGAGCTGGGCGAGATCGACGAACTCGTCGCATTGGCGCCGCAACTCGTCGGAGACCATCGGCGGGTTGGTCGAGATCGTCGAGACCACCGAGACCTTCACGCCCTTGCGCTGCACCGCCTCGACCAGTGGCCGGAAATCGCCGTCGCCGGAGAACAGGTAGATCTGGTCGAGATGCGGGGCGAGCTCGAGCATTTCGATCGCCAGCTCGATATCCATGTTGCCCTTGATCCGGCGCCGGCCGGTGGCGTCGGTGAACTCCTTCGCCGCCTTGGTGATCACCCGGTAGCCATTGTAGTCGAGCCAGTCGACCAGCGGCCGGATCGAGGAGTACTCCTCGCTTTCCACCAATGTGGTGAAATAAAAGGCGCGGATCAGGTTGCCGCGCCCCTGAAACTCCCGCAGCAGGCGCCGATAGTCCATGTCGAAGCCGAGCTGCTTCGAAGTGGCGTAGAGATTGGCGCCATCGATGAACAGCGCGATGCGCGGTGCGGCGCTCATGGCAATCACTCCTGCTGAAATATCTTTAGGCATCAAAATGGAGGCAAAACGCGTTCTAACAATGTCGTTTCACGACTGAAATTTGACAAGTTACAAGGGCGGGCCGTGGCACACTGACGCAGCTCAAATTTCCGTTACGTCAGGGTCGCAGGCGCGCCGGATTGCCGACGGCCGTGGCGCCGGCCGGCACGTCGCGCGTAACCACGCTGCCCGCGCCGATGATGGCGTCATCCCCGATCGTGACGCCCGGCAGGATGATCGCGCCGCCGCCGATCCAGACATTGCGTCCGATCGCGACCGGGCGCCCGAACTCCAGCATCTGCCGGCGGTGTTCGGGATCGCGCGGATGATCCGCGGTCAGGATCTGCACGCCGGGGCCGATCTGCGTGCCCTCGCCGATCGTGACCGCGACGACGTCGAGGACGATGCAGTTGAAGTTGAGGAAGACGCCGTCACCCAGGCTGATGTTGTAGCCGTAATCGCAATGGAAGGGCGGGCGGATGACGACGTCGCGGCCGACATGGCCGAAGGCTTCCTGCAAAAGCGGCAGCCGCGCTTCCGGCGTGGCGCCGGTCGCGTTGAAGCGCTCCATCCAGGCGCTGATGCGGTGGTTATCGGCGATGAGCTCGGGGCTGTCGGCGCGGTAGAGCTCGCCGGCGAGCATCTTGTCCTTCTCGCTGCGCATCGCGTGGTCCGCGTCGCTCAGGCTTTGCCCTTGGGGAATTCCAGCCCCATCTCGCGATAGCGCTCCGGATCGTCGCTCCAGTTCTCGCGCACCTTCACGAACAGGAAGAGATGGACCTTGGCCTCGGCCGCTTCGGCGATCTCGACGCGCGCCTTTTGGCCGATCGCCTTGATCGTCTGGCCGCCTTCGCCGAGCACGATCTTCCGCTGGCCCTCGCGCTCGACATAGATCGTCTGCTCGATGCGGACGGAGCCGTCCGGCTTCTGCTGCCAGCTCTCGGTCTCGACCGTCGAGCGATAGGGCAACTCGTCATGCAGCCGCTCGAACATCTTCTCGCGTGTGATCTCGGCGGCGAGGAAGCGCAGCGGCGCATCCGAGATCTGGTCCTCCGGATAGAGCCAGGGGCCGAGCGGCAGGCGCTTCTCCAGCCAGGCCAGGATGTCCTTGACGCCATAGCCGGTCAGCGCCGCGACCATGAAGGTCGTCTCGAAGCTGCCGCGCTCGTTCACCTTGGCGGTGATTTCGAGCAGCTTCTCCTTCGGCACCGTGTCGATCTTGTTGAGGATCAGGAATTTCGGCTGCTTCAGCTCCGCGAGCTTCTCGAACAGCGCCGTGTTCTCCTCATGGTCGAAGCGCGCGACATCGATCAATACGCCGATCAGGTCGGCATCGGTGGCGCCGCCCCAGGCGCTCGTCACCATGGCGCGGTCGAGCCGGCGCTTGGGCGCGAAGATGCCGGGCGTGTCGACGAAGATGATCTGCGCCGTGCCAGCAAGCGCGATGCCGCGGACCTGCGTGCGCGTCGTCTGCACCTTGCGCGAGACGATCGAGATCTTGGCGCCGACGAGCTGGTTCAGCAGCGTCGACTTGCCGGCATTCGGCGCGCCGATCAGCGCGACGAAGCCGCAGCGCGTGGCTGGATCGGTTTCAGACATTCTCGTTTTCCGGGTTGTCGTTCCACAGGCCTTCGCGCCTCAGGAAGGTTTCGGCCGCGGCCTGCTCGGCCAGCCGCTTGGAGGGGCCGCGCGCCTCGGCGTCGGCGAGCCCCGTGATCTTGGCGGCGACGACGAAGACCGGCGCGTGGTCGGGGCCGGAGCGGCCGCGTTCGCTATAGGTCGGTGTCGGGTAGCCCTTGCCTTGCGCCCATTCCTGCAGCGCGGTCTTGGCGTCGCGCAGGGGTCGAACCGGCTTCAGCATGCGTTCGCCGAAGGCGCGCTCGACCAGCGCGCGCGCCGCCTCATAGCCGCCATCGATGAAGACGGCGCCGATGATCGCCTCGCAGGCATCGGCCAGGATCGCCTTGTTCTTGCGGGCGCCGCCGAGGATTTCTCCCTCACCGAGCCGCATGAACTGGCCGAGATTCCAACCCAGCGCCACCTCGGCGCAGGTCTCCTTGCGGACGAGATCGGCCAGCCGGCGCGAGAGATTGCCTTCTTCCGATTGCGGGAACTGCCGGAACAGCAATTCGGCGACCGACAGGCCGAGCACGCGGTCGCCGAGGAATTCGAGGCGCTGGTAGCTGGCGAGGCGTGAATCCTCGGCGCTCATATGGGTCAGCGCCGTGGCGAGCAGGCTCTGGTCCGCGAAGCGGTGCCCGAGCGCGGCTTCGAGCCGCGCGGTGTCCGGAGCCTTGCGCCCGCCGTCGCTCACCTTGCTCACTTGATGGTGCTGAACAGACGGTTCCAGCGAACCGTGTAGGGCCATTCCCAGATCTTCCAGGCCGAGGCGCCGTCCTCGATCGAGAAGAAGATGATCTCGGCGCGGCCGACGAAATTCTCGAACGGCACGGGGCCGACGCTGCGGTCGCGCGAGTCGAGCGAGTTGTCGCGATTGTCGCCCATCATGAAGAAATGGCCGGGCGGCACGATGAAGACCTGCGTGTTGTCGAAGGTGCCGGTGTCGCCCTCCCGCTCGATGATCTGGTGGCTGACGCCGTTGGGCAGCGTCTCGCGGTACTGGATCGTGGGGACGCTGCGGCCCCAGTTGTCGGCGGTCACGTAATCGGCGATCCGCTCGCGTTTCACCGGCTGGTTGTTGATGTGCAGGATGCCGTCGATCATCTGGATGCGGTCGCCCGGCAGGCCGATCACGCGCTTGATGTAGTCGGTCGAGTTGTCGCTCGGCAGCTTGAATACGGCGATGTCGCCGCGCTTCGGCTCGGACGCCCAGACCCGGCCGGAGAACAGCGGCGGGCTGAACGGGATCGAGTGCTTGGAATAGCCGTAGGTGTATTTCGACACGAACAGATAGTCGCCGATCAGCAGCGTCGGGATCAGCGATCCCGACGGGATGTTGAAGGGCTGGAACAGCAGGGTGCGGATGACGAGCGCGATGAGCAGCGCCTGGACGACGACCTTGATCGTCTCGAGGACACCGCCTTCATCCTTGGCCGCCTTGCTCTTGCTGTCGACGTCGTTGGCCACGCGGGCGCTCCTGAGGCTGCGATAGGCTGCGATCCTGCGCGCGGTCTAGCCGACTATCGCGCCTGCGACAACGCGCAAGAGCGGAATGGTAGGGTGTCGATAAGTGTAAAATGCGAATCCGAAGCAGGAAAACCGCGAGAACGCAGCGGCTTCCCACCCTAACGCGATTGACGGCCCCGGCTTTCGGGAACAGCATCGTTTTCGGCGACACTGGGGGGTATCGTTCATGAGCACGAAGAAGTTAGTCGCCGAAGCCATCGGCACGTTTTGGTTGACCTTTGCGGGTTGCGGCAGCGCGGTCATCGCCGCGGGATTTCCAAATGTCGGGATAGGGTTGCTCGGCGTTTCGCTGGCGTTCGGCCTGACGGTCGTGACGATGGCCTATGCCATCGGCCACATCTCGGGTTGCCATCTCAATCCCGCCGTGACGGTCGGCCTCGCGGCCGGCGGGCGCTTCCCGGCGGGGCAGGTCGTTCCCTACATCGTCGCGCAGGTTGTCGGCGCGGTCGTCGCGGCGGGCGTGCTTTATCTCATCGCCCGCGGCGCGCCGGGCTTCGATCTCGCCGGCGGCTTCGCCTCGAACGGCTATGCCGAGCATTCGCCCGGCAAGTACAATCTCGTCTCGGCTTTCCTCATGGAAGTCGTGATGACCATGATGTTCCTGTTCATCATCATGGGATCGACCCATGGCAAGGCGCCGGCCGGCTTCGCCCCGCTGGCGATCGGCCTCGGCCTTGTCCTGATCCACCTCGTCAGCATCCCGGTCACCAACACCTCGGTGAACCCGGCCCGCAGCACCGGCCCGGCGCTCTTCGTCGGCGGCTGGGCCATCCAGCAGCTCTGGCTGTTCTGGGTGGCGCCGCTGCTCGGCGGCGTGCTTGGCGGCGTGATCTATCGCTGGCTGAGCGACGAGCCGACAGGCGAGGTCACCGGCCGCTGAGCGGCCGGACAAGGACGGTAGCATCTAAAAGGCCGCCGCCATTCCGGACACATCGCCAAGCGGTGTCCCGGAAGGCGGCGGTTTCTGTTTGAGGGGGACGCTGCTTACGCGACCGGCCGGGCCTCGATCACCACGAAGGCTTGCGCCAGAGGCGGGTCGTCCGTCAGCGAGACATGGACAAAGGCCTCGTATCCCGGCGGGGTCATCGCCTTCAGCCGCTCGATTGCGCCGCCGGTCAGGCGCATCGTCGGCCGCCCGCCCGGCAGGTTGACCACCTCCATGTCGCGCCAGAACACGCCCTGGCTCATGCCGGTGCCCAAGGCCTTCGAGCAGGCCTCCTTGGCGGCAAAGCGGCGGGCATAGGAAGCGGCGCGGGTCGCGCGGCGATCCGATTTCGCCCGCTCGCCCTCGGTGAAGACGCGTTGGGTGAAACGCTCGCCGAAGCGTTCGAGGGAGCGCTCGATGCGGCGGATGTCGCAGAGGTCGGAGCCGATGCCGAGGATCATGCCCGCGATGTAGCGCGGTTTTCGCCCGACAGGAACCGCTTCCGGATGGAGGAGGGCGCGGCGCGGCCATTCAGCGTCCGCTGCGGCCCTCGTCCATGGCCTGCCGCATCCGGCGGATCGCCTCTTCGAGGCCGATGAAGATGGCTTCGCCGACCAGGAAATGGCCGATATTGAACTCGACGAATTCCGGCACGGTGGCGAGCGTGCGCGCCGTGTCGTAGTCGAGTCCGTGCCCGGCATGGACCTCGAGGCCGAGCCTGGCTCCGAGCGCCGCGCCCTTCGCCAGGCGCTGGAACTCGGCTTCCGCCTTGGCGGTTTCGCCGTCGATGACGGCATGGCACCAGCTTCCGGTATGCAGTTCGATGACCGGCGCGCCGAGCTTGGCGGACATCGCGATCGGCGCCTCGTCCGGCTCGATGAACAGCGAGACGCGGCAGCCGGCCGCTTTCAGCCGGGCGATGGCCGGGGTGAGATGAACTGCCTGCCCGACGACGTCGAGGCCGCCTTCGGTCGTGCGCTCCTCGCGCTTCTCCGGCACGAGGCAGGCCGCATGCGGCTTCAGCCGCTCCGCCAGAGCAATCATCTCTTCGGTCGCGCCCATCTCGAAATTGAGCGGCCTGGTCAGTTCGGTCGCGAGGCGCTCCATGTCGGCATCGCGGATATGGCGCCGGTCCTCGCGCAGATGGGCGGTGATGCCGTCCGCGCCAGCGGCGACGGCGAGATGCGCGGCGCGGACCGGATCGGGCAGGGCGCCGCCGCGCGCGTTTCGCACCGTGGCGACATGGTCGATATTGATGCCCAGGCGTAGCCGGTCGGCCATCATGCGCCCCCCTTGTTTCTTTGAGCCTTGCTTAGACGAAAGCGGCGCATCGGCTCAAGGCAGGGATTGTGATGCCGGGCTCACGAAATGTGATCGGTGCGAGGCGCGGGCCGAACCATTACGATTCGATGAAGCGGAATAACTGCTCCGCGTGAAGGTAATCGTAACCGAAACTCCGTAGCGTCGATGTCCGACATAGCAGAATTCACGCAGGCCGATGCAACTCCCACTGAAGAACGCGGCTTTCCACACCGATGTTCAACCGGACAGGCGCGACAGCCAGCAGCCGCCCGAGCGGGCGCTCGGCCGCGTCATTGCCTGCGACGGCTCGCGGGCGACGATTCTCAGCGCGGTCTCGACCGACGGCTGGCAGGCCGGCGATGCCTGGGCTATCGGCCAGATGATATCGATCAATCTTGGCGCGAGCCGTATCGTCGCGCTCGTCTACAAGCTGCACGCCATCGATGCCGCCTGGTACGACACCGAGGAGAACCCGATCCGGGTCGAGGTGGAGTTGCTTGGCGAGGTGCTGGAAAACACCGATGGAAAACCGCGCTTCCAGAGCGGCATCACCACCTTTCCGTCGATCGGCGCTGTCGCCCACCGTATCCGCTCCGGTGATCTTGCGCTCGTCCATAATCTCGGTGACCGGGTCGGCGTCGAGATCGGTCATGTCACGCAGGATGCGAGCATTCCTGCGACCGTCAGCGTCCAGGACATGCTCTCGCGCCATTTTGCCCTGGTCGGGACCACCGGCGTCGGCAAGTCCAGCGCCGTTTCGCTGCTGCTGCGCCGTGCCGTCTCGGTTCGGCCGCGCCTGCGCGTGCTCATCCTCGATCCGCATAACGAGTATTCCAGCGCCTTTCCGGACCTCGCCCTGACCATCGATGGCGAAAGCCTCGATCTGCCGTTCTGGATGTTCAAGCAGGACGAGCTGGCCGACGTCGTGTTCCGCGGGCGGGCCGCTCTCGACGACGAGCCGGATATTCTGCGCGAGGTCGTCTCGGCCGCGCGCGCCCGCTACCGCCAGCCCAATGGGCAGGATCTGACGCGCGACCTGGGCTCGAGCCTGTTGAAGCGTCCGCTCGATCTCGGCGTTTCCCGACAGTCGGCCGATGCCCAGCAGGCCGGGCCGGCCGATGCCGCCACACCTTACCGCATCAAGGACGTCTTCACCGTCATTGACGAGCTGATCGGCCTGCATGAGCAGCGCTGGCCCCGCGCCGCCCTGCGCTCGCTCAAGGTGCGGCTGGAATCGCTGCACGCCGACCCGCGCTATCGCTTCATGTTCGGCCGGGCCAACATGTACGAGACCGTGGCGCCGATCCTGTCCCAGGTCTTCCGCATCCCGATGCATGGCCGGCCGATCACCGCTTTCCAGCTCGGCGGCCTGCCGTCCGAGGTCGTGAACGCCGTGGCGTCCGTGCTGTCGCGCCTGGCCTTCGACCTTGCCAGCGCGAGCCAGGGCGCCTGCGAGATCCTGGTGCTCTGCGAGGAGGCGCATCGCTACGTCCCCTCCGATCCCAAGCTCGGTTTTGCGCCGACGCGGCAGGCGCTCGCCCGCATCGCCAAGGAGGGCCGCAAATACGGCGCCTATCTCGGCATCGTGACGCAGCGCCCGGGCGAACTCGACCCCACCATCCTGTCGCAATGCTCGACAATCTTCGCGATGCGGCTGGCGAACGAACGCGACCAGCAGATCATCCGCTCGGCGATCTCGGATGCCTCCGCCAGCACGATCAACTTCCTGTCCTCGATCGGCAATCGCGAGGCGATCGCCTTCGGTGAAGGCGTCGCCACGACGATGCGCATGCGCTTCGCCCAGCTCCAGCCGCACGAACTGCCCGCCATGGGCGCGCGCGGAGGTGAGGTGATGGGACGGTACGAGCCGACGCTGGATGACATGGTGCGCCGCATGGGTGCCTGAGGCGGCGCCGGTACCCCGCGAAATTCTTGCATCGCGGTGGCTTTGCCTGTAAGGCCGTGCTCAATCCATTTCCCTGCATCGCTGAGATCGGAAGAAGCCGGCCATGGCTCGCGTTACCGTTGAAGACTGCATCGACAAGGTCGAGAACCGCTTCGAGCTGGTGCTCCTCGCCAGCCACCGCGCGCGGATGATCCAGTCGGGCTCGTCGATCCTCGTCGCCCGCGACAACGACAAGAACCCTGTCGTCGCGCTCCGCGAGATCGCCGACGAGAAGCTCAAGCCCGAGGATCTCAAGGAAGACCTGATCCACTCGCTCCAGAAGCATGTCGAGGTCGACGAGCCGGAGCAGGAGACCGTTCCGCTGCTCGCCAATCCGGCGACCGCTTCGACCCCGGACAGCGAAGTCCAGTTCGACCGCATGAGCGAAGAGGATCTGCTGCGCGGCCTCGACGGCCTCGTGCCGCCGACCGAGAGCGCCGACGACGAGGATTGATCCTCAAAGCATCGGCCCGAAAAGCGGTACGCGGTTTTCGGACAAGGCCGATGCAAAACCAAAGAGCCCGAGTGTCGGGCTGAGAAATCCGCGGTGTCGATCAGATGTGAATCGATTGTTCACCGTTTCCCACTAAAGCCCGGCAGTGCCGGGCTTTTTTCATGGCCCCCTTCCGGAAAACGCCTTGCTGCCGCCGATGCCTGTGCAAATAATAATGTGTTGCAATGATCGCAGGATGAGGTTGGGGCCCGCATGGGCATGATGCGGCAATATGAGCTCGTTGACCGGGTCAGGAGCTATAATCCGAATACCGACGAGGACCTGCTCAACCGGGCCTATGTCTATGCCATGCGCGCCCATGGCACGCAGAAGCGCGCCTCCGGCGATCCCTTCTTCGCGCATCCGCTCGAAGTCGCGGCGATCCTGACCGATCTCAAGCTCGACGATGCCACCATCGTCGCCGCCGTCCTGCACGACACGGTCGAGGATACGGCCGCAACGCTGGAAGAGATCGAGACCATGTTCGGGCCGGATATCCGCCGGCTCGTCGACGGCCTGACCAAGATCAAGAAGCTCGACCTCGTCTCGAAGAAGGCGGCGCAGGGCGAGAATTTCCGCAAGCTGCTGCTCGCCATCGCCGACGATATCCGCGTCCTGCTGGTCAAGCTCGCGGACCGCTTGCACAACATGCGCACCCTGCATTTCGTCCCGCCCGAGAAGCGCCTGCGCATCGCCGAGGAGACGATCGAGATCTATGCGCCGCTCGCCGGCCGCATGGGCATGCAGGAACTGCGCGAGGAGCTGGAGGAACTCTCCTTCCGCCACATCAAGCCAGAGGCCCACGCCACCGTGACCAAGCGGCTGGAGGAGGTGACTGCGCGCGAGGGCAAGGTCATCGGCGAGATCGAGGACGACCTGAAGGGCAAGCTCGCCGCCAGCGGCATCCAGGCCGAGGTCTTCGGGCGACGCAAGCGCCCCTATTCGATCTGGAAGAAGATGGAGCGCAAATCCGTCTCCTTCGAGCAGCTCTCGGACATCTTCGGCTTCCGCGTCATCGTCGACAGGCCGGAGGATTGCTACCGGGTGCTCGGCATCGTCCACATGACCTGGCCGATGGTGCCGGGCCGCTACAAGGACTACATCTCGACGCCCAAGCAGAACGACTACCGCTCGATCCATACGACGGTGGTCGGCCCCGGCCATAGCCGTGTCGAATTGCAGATCCGCACCGACAATATGGACCGCATCGCCGAGTACGGCATCGCTGCTCATGCGCATTACAAGGATGGCCGTGCCGGCGAGCCGATCGGCCTTGCCGACGAGAGCCGCGCCTATCAGTGGCTGCGCCGCACCGTCGACCTGCTGGCCGAGGGCGACAGCCCGGAGGAGTTCCTCGAGCACACCAAGCTCGAGCTCTTCCACGACCAGGTCTTCTGCTTCACGCCGAAGGGGCGGCTCATCGCCCTGCCGCGCGGCGCGACGCCGATCGATTTCGCCTATGCCGTCCATACAGATGTCGGCAACAGCGCGGTCGGCGCCAAGATCAACGGCCGCATCGCGCCGCTCCTGACCGAATTGCAGAACGGCGACGAGGTCGAGATCACCCGAGCCGACGGGCAGGCCCCGCCTGCCGCGTGGGAATCGCTCGTCGTCACCGGCAAGGCCCGCGCCGCGATCCGCCGCGCCACCCGTGTTGCGGTGCGCCGCCAATATGCCGGCCTCGGCCGCCAGATCCTGGAGCGCGCCTTCTCGCGGGCCGAGCGCGCCTTCTCCGACGACAAGCTAAAGGCGGCGCTGAAGCGCCTCGCTCGCAGCACCGTGGACGACGTCCTCGCCGCGGTCGGGCGCGGCGAGATGTATTCCGGCGACGTGGTCAAGGCGGTCTATCCGGATCTCGAACCGGAGAAGCGCGGCTCGACCGATGGCAAGCCGAACACCGCCGCCACCGGGAAGGGCTGGTTCGAACTGCGCCAGGGCGAGAACCTCAAGTTCAAGCTGCCGGGCGAGGCGCCGGATACCGCCATCCCGATCCGCGGCCTCGGCGGCGACCTGCCGGTGCGTTTCGCGCCGCATGGCGGCGCCGTGCCGGGCGATCGCATCGTCGGCATCCTGACGCCGGGCGAGGGGGTGACGATCTACCCGATCCAGTCGCCCGCTCTCGCCGCCTTCGACAACGAGCCCGATCGCTGGCTCGATGTCCGCTGGGATCTCGACGACAAGGTGCCGCAGCGCTTCCCGGCGCGCATCGCCCTGAAATCGATCAACGAGCCCGGTTCGCTCGCCCAGATCACCACGACCATCGCGGAGCATGACGGCAACATCGATTCCGTCTCGATGAACCGGCCGAACCAGGACTTCACCGACGTCACCATCGACCTCACGGTCTGGGACCTGAAGCACCTCTCGGCGATCATCAGCGAGTTGCGCGAGAAGCGGGTGATCAGCCGGGTGGAGCGGGTGGTCGGATAAGGCGGCAGGGGCGGCCGTTTGCGGCTGGCACCATCCTTGTCATTCCGGGGCTTCGCGCAGCGAAGAGCCCGGAACCCACGACTGGGTGAGCCACTTGCAGTCCGCTATTGAATGTCTCACCCAGTCGTGGATTCCGGGTTCGCGCCTTTTGGCGCGCCCCGGAATGACAAAGGTGGCTTCCAAGCCACCATGATCATGTCAGATCAGCCATTACCCCCGGAACGCCGCCGCCAGTTCGCGCACGAAGGCGCCCGCGCGCGGCGTCGCGACATTGCTGCGGAGCACGACCTGCGATCCGCCGAGCGGTGGCAGGCCCCATGCGGACCCGATATCCACGCTGCCCGCCGGCGCGATCCGTGCGGCCAATGGCGAGACGCCGAGCCCGACCTGGACGGCCGCCGCGACCGCCGCCATGCCGCCGCCGACGAAGGCCTCGCGCCAGGCGATGCCTGCGCGATCGAGCGTGTCCATGCTGTGCCGCCGCAGCCGGCATTCGGCGACGAGGCTGACCAGCGGCACGGGCGCGTCGGCCTGCCGCACGAGATCGGGCGCCGCGAACCAGCCGACCGCATCCTCGCGCAGCACCTCGCCGGTCCGCCCCGCCGCGAGACGGCGCACGATCACGGCATCGAGCTCGCCACGCTCGAACGCTTCTTCCAGAATCCGTGATGGCTCGATCCTGAGATTGATGACGATGCCGGGGTCATGGGCGGTCAGGCGCGCCAGCACGGCCGGGACCTCGGCGCCGACCGCCTGCTCGCTGATGCCGACGGCGATATGCTCGGGTATCACGGCAAAGGCGGCCAGCGCCTTGCCATGAGCCGCCAGCAACTCGCGGGCGGCGGGCAGGAAGCGCTCGCCTTCGGCCGTCAGGCGCACGAGCCGGGGATGGCGCTGCAGCAGCACCCGGCCGAGCCCGTCTTCCAGCCGCTTCACCCGCGTGCTGACCAGCGATTGCGTCGTACCGAGCGCCTCGGCGGCGCGGGTGAAGCTTTTCAGCTCGGCCGCACGCAGGAAGGAGGCGACGGCGTCGATGTCGAGAGTGCTCATAGATCATGATACCATATCATTGATATCATCATAGATGTTATTATCAGATATAAGGAAGCCGCTTATGGTGCTCTTCGACGGGCGCGGTTGCGCCTCGATACGGAGACAGACCATGCCCCTGATCAGGATTTCCATGCGCCGCGGCCGCCCGGCTTCCGAGCCGGCCGCCATCATCGACGGCGTCTACAAGGCGCTGCGCGAGACCTTCGAAGTGCCGGAGAAGGACCTCTTCGCCGTCGTCCACCAGCATGATGCCGACGAGTTCGTCTTCGACGCCAACTATTTCGGCTTCAACCGCAGCGACAGGCTGGTGATCATCCAGCTCACCGTCGCCAATACGCGCGGCGTGACGCAGAAGAAGAAGCTTTACGCCGCGATCGTCGAGAATCTCACCAGGGAGCCCAGCCTGAACCCGGACGACATCTTCATCAACCTCGTCGAGGTCAAGCGCGAGGACTGGTCCTTCGGCGGCGGCGTAGCGCAGTACGTGGCGTGAGGCGCACCCCGTCGTCATCAACCGCACCGTCATCCCGGACAAGCGGCGAAGCCGCGCCGATCCGGGATCCATCGTAGAACACTGAGCCCTCCGATGGATCCCGGCGCTCCGCTTCGCTTCGTCCGGGATGGCGTCGCGCATGAAATTGCAGCGGCGAGCCTCACGCCCTAAATCCTGTCCTTATGGAATGGACCGACGAGGGCACGATCATCGGCCTCAAGGCTCATGGCGAAAGCGCCGTGATCCTGGAGGCGATGACGCGCGCGCACGGCCGTCACCTCGGCCTCGTCAGGGGCGGGCGGTCGGCCAAGGCGCAATCCTCGCTCCAGCCCGGCAACAGCGTCTTGCTGACCTGGCGCGCCCGGCTCGACGAGCATCTCGGCGAGTACAAGGTCGAACTGCTGACCTCCCATGCTGCCCGCCTCATCGCGGCGCCGGTTGCGCTCTACGGGCTCGGCACGATCGCCGGCCTGCTGCGCCTGCTGCCGGAGCGCGATCCGCATCCCGGCCTCCATGAAGGGCTTTCGGTCCTTGTCGCCCATCTCGACGAGGCCGAGATGGCACCGGCCCTGATCATCCGCTTCGAACTGGCGATGCTGACGGAGCTGGGATTCGGGCTCGATCTCGCGCGCTGCGCCGTCACAGGCTCGCCTGATGACCTTACCCATGTCTCGCCGAAATCCGGCAAGGCGGTCAGCCGAAAGGCTGCGCAACCCTATCTCGATCGCCTGCTGAAGCTGCCATCCTTCCTCGTCGAAGGGCAGGGCGGGCGCCGGCCGTCGCCGGCCGACATCCTCTCGGGCTTTGCCCTGACGGGCTTTTTCCTGCGCCGCCATATCCTCGATCCGCGCGGCCTGCGCGAGCCGCCGGAGCGGGCGCGACTGGTCGAAATGGCAACACGCACTGCTGCGAATGCGCCACCCGGCGAATCATCCACCGCCTAAGCGCGAAAAGGCGCTCCCTGCGTTTGCGAAGGGGGCTTCGTACCTGCATTGTTCTGGCGGGCTGATTCGCGCTGTGCCATAGAGACCACGCGAATTTTGGACAAGTCGAGGGCTGACGCAGCATGGGCAAACCGGTCGATCCGCCGCCGGAAGATGAAGCCGAGCGCATCGATCTGAAATCGGCGCTCGAAGAGCGCTATCTCGCCTATGCGCTCTCCACGATCATGCATCGCGCCCTGCCGGATGCGCGCGACGGCCTGAAGCCGGTCCACCGACGCATCCTGCATGCCATGCGGCTGCTGCGGCTCGACCCCGGCCAAGTCCACAAGAAATGCGCCCGCATCGTCGGCGACGTCATCGGCAAGTTCCACCCGCATGGCGACCAGTCGGTCTACGACGCGCTGGTGCGCCTCGCGCAGGATTTCGCCCAGCGCTATCCGCTCGTCGACGGGCAGGGCAATTTCGGCAATATCGACGGCGATAACGCCGCCGCCTATCGCTACACCGAAGCGCGCATGACCGAGGTCGCGCGCCTCCTGCTCGATGGTATCGACGAGGACGCGGTCGATTTCCGCGAGACCTATAATGGCGAGGACGAGGAGCCGGTCGTGCTGCCGGCCGCCTTCCCGAACCTGCTCGCCAACGGCTCGCAGGGCATCGCGGTCGGCATGGCGACTTCGATCCCGCCGCACAACGCGGCCGAACTCTGCGACGCCGCGCTCTATCTGATCCAGCATCCGGACACGTCTTCCGAGCAGCTCATGACCTTCGTGCCCGGCCCGGATTTCCCGACCGGCGGCATCATCGTCGAGACGCGGGCCTCGATGGCGGAGACCTACCGCACCGGGCGCGGCGCCTTCCGCACCCGCGCGCGCTGGGTGAAGGAGGATCTTGAGCGGGGGGCGTGGCAAGTCGTCGTCACCGAGATCCCCTACATGGTCTCGAAGGGCCGATTGATCGAGAAAATCGCCGAGCTGCTCAACGACAAGAAGCTGCCGCTGGTCGCCGACCTGCGCGATGAATCGGCCGAGGACATCCGCATCGTCATCGAGCCGCGCGCCCGCAATGTCGACCCCAACCTGATGATGGAATCGCTGTTCCGGCTCTCCGAGCTCGAAGCGCGCATTTCCATGAACATGAACGTGCTGACTGGCGGGCTGGTGCCGCGCGTGCTCGGCCTTGCCGAGGCGCTGCGTGCCTGGCTCGACCATCGCCGCGAGGTGCTGCAGCGGCGCTCACGCTTCCGGCTCGGCCAGATCGACAAGCGCCTCGAAATCCTGCGCGGCCTGCTGATCGTCTATCTCGATCTCGACCGGGTGATCAAAATCATCCGCGAGGAGGACGAGCCCAAGGTCGAATTGATGAAGGTCTTCGATCTCACCGAGATCCAGGCCAACGCGATCCTCGACACGCGCCTGCGGGCGCTCCGCAAGCTCGAGGAGATGCAGCTCAAGACCGAGCTCGACGAACTGACCAAGGAGAAGGAGCAGATCGAGACGCTGCTCGGCTCCGAGGCGACGCAGTGGAAGACCATCGCCTGGGATATCCGCCAGGTGAAGAAGACCTTCGGCCCGGAAACCGCGATCGGCAAGCGCCGCACCGATTTCGCCGATATGCCGGAGACCGCCGATATCGACCTGACCCAGGCCATGGTCGAGCGCGAGCCGATCACGGTCGTGATCTCCAAGAAGGGCTGGATCAGGGCGCTGAAGGGCCATGTCCAGGACAAGTCGAGCTTCTCCTTCAAAGGCGACGACGCGCTCCAGACGGCCTTCTTCACCGAGACGACGGCGAAGGTCTTGGTCCTCGCCTCGAACGGCAAAGTCTTCACGCTGGATGCGTCCAAGCTCCCCGGCGGCCGCGGCTTCGGCGATCCGATCCGCCTGATGATCGAATTGGAGGAAACGGCCGAGATCGTCTCCGCCTTCCCCTACAAGCCCGGCTCGAAGCTGTTGATGGTGACGAGCGAGGGCCGGGGCTTCGTCGCGCCGGCCGACGACGTCGTCGCCAATACGCGCAAGGGCCGTCAGGTGCTCAATGTCGACGGGGCCAACGTCGCGGTGCTGGCCGTGCCGGCCGATGGCGACCATGTCGCGATCATCGGCGAGAACCGCAAATTGCTCTGCTTCCCGATCTCGGAAGTGGCGGAGATGGGCCGCGGCAAGGGCGTGCGCCTGCAGCGCTACAAGGATGGCGGCCTCTCCGACGCGAGGACCTTCAACCTGGCCGACGGCCTGACCTGGCTCGACACCTCCGGCCGGACCTGGACGGTGACGCAGGCCGATCTGCTGGAATGGCTCGGCCATCGCGCCGAAGCCGGCCGCCTGCCGCCCAAGGGCTTCCCGAAGAGCAATACCTTTGGTGGGTGAAGGAAGACACTCGGGCTTGACCCGAGCATCTCAGGAGGAAGCGGCGCTTTTTCCGGGAGGAGTTTCTCGGGTCGAGCCCGAGAATGACGTCAGATCAAAGGCTTGCCCGCCAAACCGGAATCAGCCTCGCAGCGGCCTGAATCAAATCCTCAGCGGATTTCCCGCCCGATGATGCCGGCCTCGAGGCCGATCGTGATCTTGTCGGTAACGGCCCACTGGACGCCAGCTCGGGCTTCGGGGCGCACCGCGATGCTGCTGCGGCTGAAGGGCGAGGAGAAATCGGTCGCGCCGAAGCGCCAGGTCTCGTTGGCCGCGCTCAAGCCGACCGTCGTGTAGAGCAGCACGTCGGGCGTCACGAGAACGCCGGCCTTGACCTTGAAGGCGCCGGCGAAGTCGCGGGTATAGGCGACATTGCCGAAGCTCGGATAGCCATAGCCGCCGATGGCGGGCGTGTAGTCGAGGGCGCCGGCAATGCCGTAGACGAAATTGCCTTCCCGCAGCATCGTGCCGGCCTCCAGTCCGATCGTCGGGCCGGCGCTGGTGCGCATATGCTTCGAACTGGTGACCTGGAAACCGGAAGAGATCCGGGCATAGGACCCCTCCCATTTCGGCGAGAGGCTCGGGCGGTCCCAGGCGAAGGAGGGCAACGGCGCGAAGCCGGACAGGGGCAGGATAGACTGCGCCTGCGCCGATGCGCCCGCGCCCAGCAGGGCGGCGAGCGTCGCGGCGGAAAGAAGCGGAAATCTCACGTCGAAAGCATCCTCGCGACAGCGTGCCCCGTCGGAAGCTAGCATGGAGCGAGGCGAATGTCGCGGTTTTGTGGCGCGGGGCCTCGCCGCAGCTCAGGCCATCTTGGTCCGGAGCTTGAGGAAGCGCAGCGTCCGCTCGGCCGTCGCGAGATCGAGCTTCTCATACGCGTCGACATCGTCGTCGACGTCGCGCGAGGAGAAATAGAGTCGTCGAGCCCGCAATTGCAGGATGGCGCGGAAGGCCGTGGCGCCGATGCCGAGCGAGCGGCAGGCGACGGCGATGCCGCTGGAATCGCGCTGCATCAGCACGCGCAGCGCCTGTTCGATCGAGATGCCGGCGATCTCCGCCAGCACCTGCGAGAGATGATAGGCGCGATCCTCGTCGGACAACATGATCAGCACGTCGTCGACCTCGCGCACCTTCGCGGCGAGATCGGAGAGCAGTAGCTTGACTTCGAGACGCTGCTGGCGGGCCTGCCGGGCGAGCGAGACATTGCCTTCCGTGGCAGGGGCCGCACTGCCATCGGAGAACTGCTCGACGATCCGCAGGACACGCTGCGCCCGGTTCGGCGCGAGATCGGAGCGGCGGGCGAGCGCACCGGTAATCGTGGCATCGGCCTCGCCGCGTTCGAGCAGCCGGTCGAAGCCGCGATCCGAGAAGGCAGCGCCCTCATTGGCGCTGACGGTGTGCAGCACCTTCTGGTCGCCGCGCTCGACGAGGATATCGGTGACGCTTTCGGACAGGCGCGCGCGCTCGGCGATGGCGACGAGATGCTGCTGCGACTGGCTGACCGCGATGGCAGCGAGATCTGTATCGGTCAGGACGGGGGACAGCGAGAGCACCAGCCGCGCCACCTCGGCATTGCTGTCGCCGCCGAGCGTGACGGCGACGTTATGCGGCAAGGTCGGCATGGTGGCGACGCGATCGGCATAGCCCTTGCGGTCCTCGTCGCCGAGATGGCCGAGCGAGCCGGCGGCGATCTCGCCGTAATGCTCCTTGGCCGCCTCGTTCGGATCCTGGTCGAGCAGGAAGAGGTCCGTCACGGCATGGAGAAGCTGCCGGCGCGAATCCGACGACATTTCCGCCGGCATTCGGGTCAGGTTACGCAGCATGAGGGCCCCCGCGACAAAGCAGTGACGGCACTCTGCGCAGGTCCGGCTTGATTTACTCTTAAGGCGACAGTGATCTTTTCTAAGCAACGGGGCAATGACGCCCCGTTGCTCAGTCCGTGGGTAAGCCTGCTGCTCGGGAAGAGGCAGGCTTTCTAATTTATACACCTATAGGTTGCAGTTTTCTTACCAGGACCGCGTCGAATATCACCATGACGACAAGCGACAGTCCGACCAGCGGAAAGACGAGCCCGCCGATGGCGAGCATCGCGACCACGACCCGCAGCGTCGTCTTCTCCGCCGGCAGCGGCGGCACGCCGAGCGAGCCCTGCGGGCGCCGCTTCCACCACATCACCAGCGCGGAGACGCAGAGCAGGACGATGGCCAGGCAGGCGGCGAGCATCACGAGCTGGTTCGCCAAGCCGAACTCCTGCCCCATATGGACGTTGATGCCCCATTCCAGCGCTTTGCCGAGCGGGCCGTAATCGGCATAGCTCATGTCGATCAGGGGCTTGCCACTATACTGGTCGAGGTGGATCACGCGCTGCAGCGCCATGTCCTTCGGGTAGACCGAGCCGGTATAGACGCCGCCCGGACCGCCCGGGAGATTGACCGCATAGCCGCGGGCCAGCCCCAGCCGGTCGAAGGCTGCGACGGCAGCATCGAGACCGATCGGTTCACCGCCGGTTGCCTGTGATGCCGGTAGCTTCGCCTGTTCAAGGGACCATGTCGTCGGCGCGACATGGGCAAGATGCTCGTCCGACATCGGCACGGCGACGCGGACGCCGGCGGGATAGCCGAAATTATGGCCGTTGGCCCATTGGTTGACCTTGGTGCCCCATAGCACCGACCAGGGCATGCCGGTGATTGCGAGGAACAGGATGAAGCCGCCCGCGACGAGCCCGGTCACCGCATGGAGATCGCGCCAGAACACGCGTTGGCGCGGCTTGCCCCTGACCGTGACCACGCCGCCGCTCTGCTTGCGCGGCCACCAAAGGTAGAGCCCGGTCAGCACCAGCAGGATCGCCCAGCCGCCGGCGATCTCGATCGCGCCGTTCGCGATCGGCCCGAAATACGCGAGGCTGTGGATCTGCCGGATCACCCACATCACCGTGCCCTTGTCCGGAATCTGGCCGAGCACGCGGGCGTCGTAGGGATCGACATAAACGACCATCCGCGTCCCGGCGGGATTGCGAATCGTGACCTCGGCCGAAGCGGTCGCAGTTTCGGGCGGGATGTATTTCACGGCTTGACCGGGAAAGGCTTTCACCGCCTGAGCGACGATCTCGCCGGGCGGGCGCTCAGCCGTCGCGCGGGCCTCGACACGTTTGACGTCGCGATGGATCAGGCCGTCGATCTCGGCCCGGAAGAGGTAGAGCCCGCCTGTCACCGCCAGCAGGATGAGGAAGGGCAGGGTGATCAGTCCGGCATAGAAATGCCAGCGCCAGACGGCGCGATAGAGGGATGCGGCAGGCCCGGCCGTGCGCTCGGGCGCGGCCGCTGCCGTTGAAACGGTTGTCATCGGGAAATCCTGGTCTGATCTGAAGGGAGAAGGGCTTCAGGCCAGGACAGGGGGAGCGCGGGCGCCGAGCGGATAGCCCGGTGCGGACGGAGACGAGACCTGTTCCGCCGGCAGGTTGCGGACGAGGGAGCGGGCAGGCTCGCGTGCGACTGGCACGGTGGCCGGAGAGGGCGGCGGCAGAGCGGTCGCGCCCGAGAGGCAGAGCGTCGAGCAGCAATCGGGTAGCTTGGCGCCGCCGCTATCGGGAGTCGGGTCGACCGGAGCCGTTTGGCCGGGCGCGCAGAGCGGATGCAGGAGGCCGGACGAAGGCTGCGCCGACAGGCCGGCTGCCAGCGCGACCAGCGTCGTTTGCAGGATGAGGACATAGACGGCGACGAGCGCGATCGCGCTCCTCCGCCAGTTCATCCGTCCCGCTGCGCCCGTCATGGAACGAGGCTTAGCCAATCCGCCCGATCAGTGGAAGCGGGCGCCGTGACGCGCCTCGATCTAAGCGGGCAGGCAGGCCGGGCCGAGCGGCTCGAAGCTCTTATAGGTCAGGATGAACTCCTGATGGCCGAGCTCTTCCGATTTCGTCCGGCCACCCTGGCCGAGCGAGACGACGAGATCGCGGATTTCGCTGCCGACCTCGTCGAGTCCGGCGCGGCCTTCGAGGATGCGCCCGGCATCGACATCCATGTCCTCGGACATCCGGCGATAGGTCTCGGGGTTTGCGCAGATCTTCACCACCGGCGAGATCGCCGATCCCACGACCGAGCCGCGCCCCGTCACGAACAGCACGCAATGCGCGCCGCAGGCGATCAACTCCGCGATCTCGGCATTGTCGTTGATATTGGGGAAGCCGAAGCGGACTTCTCCATCCGGCACGACGTCGAGCAGGTAGAGCCCGCCATGCGGCGGCACGTCGCCGGGCTTGATCAGGCCGGAGATCGGCGAGGCCCCGGACTTGGCATAGGCGCCCATCGATTTCTCCTCGATGGTCGAAAGCCCGCCTTCGGCATTGCCGGCGGCGAAGGAGCCATAACCAAGCGTCGCGTAATAGCGGGCGGCCTTGGCCACGGATTTCTCCAGCTCCAGGCCTAGCTCGGGCGTGATCGCGCGCGCCGCCATGATGTGCTCGCAGCCGATCAGCTCCCCGGTTTCCTCGAAGATGCAGGCGGCGCCTTCCGCGATGAGCTGGTCGAAGGCGCGTCCCGCCGCTGGATTTCCGGTGATGCCGGAGGTGCCGTCCGAGCCGCCGCAGACCGTGCCGACCACAAGCTCGGAAACCGCCATCGGCACCGTCTCATGTGCGTCGAGCAGGGCGCGCTGTTCCTCGACCCAGGCGCGACCCTCACGGATCGAGGCGCGGGTGCCGCCGGTGCCCTGGATGATGATCGTCTTCACCGGCCGGCCGCTGGCGCGCACGGCCCGCTCCAGCGCGTATTTGTTGAAGCTCTCGCAGCCGAGCGAGACCAGCAGCACTGCGCCGACATTCGGATGGGTGCAGAGCTGCTCCATCATCCGCTCGGCGTAAGGATTGGGGTAGCAGCCCGGAAAGCCGATGGCGTGGACGCCTTCCTCGCGCCAGGGCAGGGCGATCTCGCGCGCGACATGGTGGGCGCACTCGACGAGATAGGCGACCGCGACGGTGTTGCGGATACCCTTGCGCCCGTCGGACCGGAGATAGCCGCGCATCCTGCTCATGCCGAGGCTCCCGCCTTGCGTTCGTCTTCGAGATGATAGGTCGGCGTGTAGTCGCTGCGCATGTTGTGGACATGGACATGCGTGGCCGGCGCGATCGCCTCGGTCGCGACGCCGATCGGCGCGCCGTATTTCAGGATCTTCTCGCCGGCCGCGATGGCGCGCCGCGCGACCTTGTGGGCGAGCGCGATATCGCGGTCGAGTGCGGCCTGTCCGGAGCCGGTCTCGACCGTCTCGCCAGCCTTGAGGCGAACCCGCGCGACGAGGACGTTGTCGCGCGGATCGAGCAGGATGAGGCGCGGATCGTGGGTCATGGTGAGCCGCCCTTTGAAACGGTGATCGCGTCAGAACTTGCCGTATTGCAGATAGGCCTGCTGCGGATCGGTGCCGGCAAGGATCGCGGTGCGGACCTTGTTCTCGGCCGAGATCGCGGTCTCCGACTTGTCGAGCACCTCCTCGATGATTTCGGCGGGGATGCGCACGACGCCGTCGCGGTCGGCCAGGATGTAGTCGCCCGGCCGGATCCAGACCTCGCCGATCTTGATCGGCTCGTCGACGGCCTTGGGCAGCCAGGCGCCGACGATGTCGCGCGGCGTATAGGCCTTGAAATAGGCCTGGAAGCCCATCTCGACCATGAATTCGGTGTCGCGCGAGAGCCCGTCGATGACGCAGCCGCGCACGCCCTTGTTCTTCAGCGTCTCGGCCGAGAGCTCGCCCATCAGCGCGATCTCGTTGGTGTTCGGCTGGCAGACCCAGACATGGCCGGGCTTGGCGGCGGAGAGCAGGCCGGTCCAGCCGAGCAGCGTCTCATGGGCATCGAACTCGCCGGTCTTGCCCTCGACCGTGAAGGCCGGCCCCGCCAGCTTCTGGCCGGGCAGCAGCGGGCGTAACTCCGGCGGCAGGACGAAATCCTTCAGGCCCATCGCCCGCATCGTGTCGTGGATGATGCCGGTATAGCAGCGCTCCAGCCTGTCGGTGAGTTCCTGGCTCATCATTCCTCCGGTTCGGCCCCTGTCGCGTGGCTCTGCCGCCATGGCCGTTACCGCTACAGTGTCGGGAGGAGCGATGCGCGGCAAGCGCGTTTTCCGCGCGTCGCGGATGCGTTTCAATCGGTTGAATCGTTGTGATCCACGCGCTCCCAGCCTTGCGGCATCAGGCGTTCCTGCGGCAGGAAGCGCGCCTTGTAGGCCATCTTCGGCGAGCCCTCGACCCAGTAGCCGAGATAGACGTAAGGCAGGCCGAGCCGACGCGCCCTGGCGATATGGTCGAGCACCATGAAGGTACCGAGCGAGCGCAATTCCAGCCCGGGATCGTAGACCGAATAGACCATGGAGAGCCCGTCGCCGAGCGTATCGGTCAGAGCCATTCCGAACAGATCGCCTTCGCCCCGCCCGGTGAAGCCGGAATCGGGGCCGCGGCGGCGATATTCGATCAGGCTGGTCTCGACATGGGTGTCCTCGACCATCATCGCGAAATCGAGCGCCGACATCGTCGCCATGCCGCCATCGGGATGGCGCTCGTCGAGATAGGAACGGAACAGGGAATAGTGCTCGGAGCGTGGCCGCGGCGGCAGGGCCTCGCCGATCAGGTCGCTGTTGCGCGTAAGCACGCGCCGGAAACCGCGCGACATCCGGAAATCATCGACGCGGACCCTGACAGATACGCAGGAGCGGCAGGTCTCGCAGGCAGGACGATAGGCGATGCTCTGCGAGCGCCGGAAGCCGCCTTGCGAGAGCACGTCGTTCAATTCACGCGCCCGCGAGCCGACGAGATGCGTGAACACCTTCCGCTCCTCGCGCCCGGGCAGATAGGGGCACGTGGTCGGTGAGGTCAGATAGAATTGCGGGGCATCCCGCAATGGGCGCGTCACGTCGGCTGGCTCCCCGGAAGCTTCCGACTCTGAATGTAACATCGGCCGCTCCGGCAACAAGCACCGGGCGGCCGATGAGGGGTGGATTCGCGGTCTTTTGACCTGGCTCGACCGGTCAGGCGCGAACGATGACGAGCCCTGTCAGCAGGTCATGGCCCATGCGCCGGTCCTCGCGGGCAAAGCCGCAGGCCACATCGACGAGCCAGAGCAGGAATGTGCCGGCCGCCACATAGAACAGCAGCGCATGCACGGCGGCGGCAAGGCCGTCGGGGCGTCCGCCGCTGGCTGTCTCGACCCTCAGGCCGGCGACACGCATGCCCCAGGTCGACTGCTTGCGCCCGCCGATCGTCAGCGCGGCATAGCCGAGCGCAGTCGCGACCGTCGCGATTGGGATCAGCAGCCAGGTCGCGCCGAAGGTGACGATGCCGAGCACGCCCAGCAGGAACACGACCAGCCAGCCCAGGAAGAACAGCACGACGATGTCGATGAACCAGGCGAACAGTCGCGAGCCGAGAACGCCGCTGACGTTCTGGTAGGAACGCGGCTCCAGCGCCGTGATCGGCGGCTGGCCATAACGGGTGTCGCTCATCGGGACTTCGATCCTCCATCGGCGCGCGGAATGCGTGCCCGGGAGATAATGTTTGGTCAGCGGGCCGGTTCCGCAAGACCGCGCGGCAAAATCCGCCGCGGCGCGAAGCCGTTCCTGGCGAGCGCATCCTCGATCGCGCGCGAATGCGCCGCTCCGCGCGTCTCCACCGTGACGTCGAGCGTCACGCCCTTGGCAGGCACGTCGAGGAAGAGTCGGCCATGGCTGACCTCGAGGATATTGGCGCCTTCCTCGCCGAGCAGGCTGGCGATCCGGCCGAGCAGGCCCGGCCGGTCGCTGGTCGTCAGGCGGAAGGCGACGATGCGGTCGTCGCGCTCCAGCTCGCGCACCATGATCGCGGCGAGCAGGCGCGTGTCGATATTCCCACCGCTGAGCACGAGCCCGACCTTGCGGCCGGCATAACGCTCCGGCTCCTTCAGCATCGCGGCGAGGCCGGTCGCGCCGGCGCCTTCCGCGAGGCTGTGCTGGAGGCTGGCATAGGCATTGACCGCGCGCTCGATCAGGTCCTCGCCGACGAGCACGATGTCGCCGACGAGGGCGGAGATCACCGGAAGCGTCAATTGGCCGACGGTCTTGACCGCGATGCCTTCGGCGAGCGTCGGCCCGCCGATCGGCTTGTCCTGCCGATGCACGGCATTGAAGAAAGAGGGATACAGGCCCGCCTCGACGCCGATCAGTTCGATTCCCGGCTTGATCGCCTTGGCCGCGACGGCGTTGCCGGCCATCAGGCCACCGCCGCCGAGCGGGATGATCAGCATGTCGAGATCGGGAGCTTCCGCCAGCATCTCGCGCGCGAGCGTCCCTTGCCCGGCCATGACGGCGGCGTCGTCATAAGGGTGGACGAAGGTGAGCTTCTCGGCGCCGGCGAGTTCATGCGCCTTCTGGCTGGCTTCGGAGAGCGTCTCGCCATGCAGCACGACACGCGCGCCATGAGCGCGGGTGTTCTCGACCTTCACCAGCGGCGTCGGCTCGGGCATCACGATCGTTGCGGGGATGCCGAAGCGCTTGGCGTGATAGGCGACCGCCTGGGCATGGTTGCCCGCCGACATCGCGATGACGCCGCGCACCCGCTCGGCCCCGCTCAGCGAGAGCAGCTTGTTGACCGCGCCGCGCTCCTTGAACGAGGCGGTCGCCTGCATGTTCTCGTGCTTGACCAGCACGGTCGCGCCGGTGAGCTCGGACAGGCGCGGCGCCGGCACCAATGGCGTGCGCAGCACATGCCCGGCGATCCGCCCGGCGGCGGCGTCGATATCCTCGGGGGTGATCGCGAAGCTCTCGCTCATGCTCGGGTCTCGTTTCAGATCGGCAGGCGACGAGAGGGCCTCACACCCGCCGCGGCGTCAATTCGCCGTCGCCGAAAAAGCCGCCGGGACGCCAGATCAGCACGATGGCCAGCAGCGAATAGACCGCGAGGTCGCGTTGCTCGATCGGCAGCGTCGCCGACCAGATCGCCTCGAAACCGGCGATGAAGAGCCCGCCGAGCGCCGCGCCGCTGACCGAGCCGATGCCGCCGAGGATCGCCGCGACCAGCGCCTTCAGGCCGAGCGAGAACCCGCCGGCGAAGCCCATGCCGCCATAGATCGCGGTGACGATGACGCCGGCGATGCCGCAGCAGGCGCAGGCGATGATGATGGCGACGTCATGGACCGAGCGGGCATCGACGCCGAACAGCGCGGCAGTCTTCGCATCGTCCGATACGGCTCGCCACGCCCGGCCATAGGCCGTGCGCCGGATCAGCAGGACGACGCCGAGCGTCGCACCGAGCCCGATCGCGGCGAGCGCCAACGCAAGCGGATTAAGCGTGACCACGAAATTGCCGGCATGGGCGAGCGGGACCGGCGTGTTGAACACCGGCGGCAGCCAGCGCAGCTCCGGTCCCTGCACCAGCCGAAGGTATTCGGACATCGCGATGGCGAGCCCGATCGTGGCGATCAGCATCTGCTGGCCGGTGGCGCGTTCGAGATGGCGCAGCACGAAGCGGCCCATGGCGAAGCCGTGCAGGGCGCAGACGGCGATCGCGACGATGAAAGCGACGACAAGGCCAGAGATTGGCGTCGATATAGCCAGCGAGAGCAGCAGCGCGACCCCGACCACCGAAGCGAGCGCCCCCAGCGCCGCGAATTCGCCGAAGCTCAGGATGATCCGCCCGGTCAGGCCATAGACAAGAGCATAGGCGGCCGCGAGCATCGCGTAGATCGCGGCCGAGGGCAGGGCGCCCAGGCCCTGCTGCAGGCCGTAGGCGAGGCTGGCGGAAATAGCGGGCAGGGTTTCGACCAAGCGCTCGGCCGGATCGGGCGGTGGCGAGGCCCGGTCCTCCAGATAGAAGCGACGCAGCAGGTAGAAGCTCGCGTCGGCCATCGGCAGGCCATCGGACGCGATGCCGACGAGCGCGCCACGGCTGGGGCCGCTGCCTTCGCTGGCGAACAGGCAGTCGATGCTGCGATGGCGCGAAAGCCCGTCGCCGAGCTGGATCCGGTAGAGCAGCCTGAGCGCGCGCGGCACCGGCCCCTTGGTGGTTCGCTCGATCTCGATGCGGGCGTTCGGCGGATTGAGCGGCGGGATCGCCTGTCGGCACAGCCGCATCTGGTCGGTGTCGAAATCGGCGCCGCAGCCCGCCAGTGCGAGCGTGACGACGGCCAGAATCGACAGGAGGAGCGGGCGCATGCAATCGCGACGGTAGCGCCTGCGGGGCCGCGCTGTCATCCCGTGCGCGGTGCAGCGCGTAAGCGGTGCGCCGCAGTCACGAAGCCGCGTAACGAGAAGGCGCCCTTCCTGAAGACGGTCCCGCATCTGCGCAACGGCATTACATGCCGCAGCGCGTGCGGGATGACACCCTGTTTACGCGCTGGCCTTCAGCTTCTTCGCCACGCGCGGTGCGAAATAGGTCAGCACGCCGTCGGCGCCGGCCCGCTTGAAGGCGAGCAGGCTTTCCAGCATCGCCTTGTCGCCGTCGAGCCAGCCATTGTTGGCCGCCGCCATGATCATCGCGTACTCGCCGGAGACCTGATAGGCGAAGGTCGGGACGCGGAAATGGTCCTTCACCCGCGCCACCACGTCGAGATAGGGCAGGCCGGGCTTGATCATCACCATGTCGGCGCCTTCTTCGAGATCGAGCATCACCTCAGCGATCGCCTCGTCCGAATTGGCCGGGTCCATCTGGTAGGTGCGCTTGTCGCCGACGAGCGTGGCATTGGTGCCGATCGCGTCGCGGAACGGGCCATAGAAGGCCGACGCGTATTTCGCCGCATAGGCCATGATCTGCACGTCCTCATGGCCATCGCTGTCGAGCGCCGCGCGGATCGCGCCGATACGCCCGTCCATCATGTCGGAGGGCGCGATCACGTCAGCCCCGGCATCGGCGAGCGCCAACGCTTGCCCGACGAGGATCTGCACGCTGGCGTCGTTGAGGACGCGCTCGCCCTCCATCACACCGTCATGGCCATGCGAAGTATAGGGATCGAGCGCGGCGTCGCAGATGATGCCGATCTCGGGCACCTCGCGCTTGATCGCGCGCACGGCGCGGCACATCAGGTTGCCGGTGTTGAGCGCCTCCGAGCCGGTCGGGTCGCGCAGGGCCTTGTCGACATAAGGGAACGGCGCGATCGCGGGGATGCCGAGCGCGGCCGCTTCGGCCGCCCGGCGCACGGCCTCGTCGACATTGAGCCGGTCGACGCCGGGCATCCATTCCACCGGCGAACTGGCCTCGCGCGAATCCATCAGGAAGATCGGCCAGATCAGGTCGTCGGTCGTCAGCGCCGATTCCCGCACCAGCCGGCGCGACCACTCCGCCTTGCGGTTGCGGCGCATGCGGCGCGTCAGGCCGAGCGACGGTGCCTCGTCATGACGGGATTTCGGAGTCGGGAAAGGCCGCACGACCGGGGATTCCATGGCGATTGCCTCAAGCGATGAACGACACACGCGCGGCTTTCGTCATGCGGGCGAAGCCGACCAATGGCTTCTTTATCACATCGGAACGATTCCAAAACAGGGCGCATGGTCGCAACTTTGCCGGCATCGCGGCTGCGGTGGATGGCGGGCATCCTGCTCTTGCCTTGCAGGTCCTTTCGCGAGGAAGTCTGCCTTGCCGCTTCCAGGGACTCTCCGCGTGCCGAATCCGATCTGGACGATCATTCCCGTTCTTTGCCTTGTCGCAGTCCCGGCCCTGTCCGACGTTTCGCGCCGCGACGCAATAGAGGCGCAGACGGCGAGCGCGCTCGCTTCCGCTGACTACGCACAGCGTCACTGCCCGTCGCTGCGGATCGGCTGGCCGCGCGTCGAGCAGAACCTGAAATCGATCAAGGGCACGATCGAGGGTCTGCGCCGCACCGAAAGCTATGAGGAGCAGGTCGCGGCGCTGCAATCGGTGGAGAAACAGCAGGGCCGGGCGATGGTCTGCATGGTGTTGCCCTCCGCCCATGGCGGCTATGGGCGCGGGATCATCCTGCGCTGATGCGCAGGTGGATGGCCGATCCGTCGCGTTGACAAGCCATGCCCCGCCTTCCAGAACCGCTGCCCACGGAGGCCGGATCGGACCATGACTGAAGATCGCGAGATCATCTGCGAGATTCGCGGCGCTGCCGGCGTCGTCGTGCTCAACCGGCCGAAGGCGCTGAACGCGTTGAGCCTCGGCATGGTCCGCGAGCTCGCTCGCGCGCTCGACACCTGGGAGAACGACCCGCAGGTCACGCGCGTCGTCGTGGTCAGCACCAGCGAGAAGGCTTTCTCGGCCGGTGGCGACATCCGCTGGCTGCATGATTGCGGCAAGGCTGGCCGCCATGACGAGATGCTCGCCTTCTGGGGCGAGGAGTACATCCTCAACCACCGCATCAAGACCTATCCCAAGCCCTATGTCGCGCTGATCGACGGCATCGTCATGGGCGGCGGCGTCGGCATCTCCCTGCATGGCAGCCACCGCATCGCCGGCGATCGCTATCTCTTCGCCATGCCGGAGGTCGGCATCGGCTTCTTCCCGGATGTCGGCGCGACCTATGCCTTGCCGCGTCTCGAAGGCGGCTTCGGCGGCTTCCTCGCGCTCACCGGCGAGCGGGTCGGCGCGGCCGATGCGCTGGCGGCGGGCCTCGCGACCCATGGCGTCCCCAGCGAGCGCATGGCGGAGCTTGCCGACGCGCTGACGAAGCCCGGCTCGCTCGACGATATCCTCGCCGGGTTTACCTTGCAGCGCGGGCCCGGTCCCCTGCATGCCGAAAGGGCGGTGATGGCCGATGCCTTCACGGCGGGCAGCCTGCCGGAGGTGATCGCGCGCCTGAGGCAGGCGGCCGAGAAGGGCAGCGCCTTCGCCGGAAAGCTCCTGCAGACCATCGCGGTGAAGTCGCCGACCAGCGTCGCCATCGCCTTCGAGCAGATGCGCCGCGGAGGAAGACTCGACTTCGCCGAGGCGATGCGTACCGAATACCGCATCGTCTCGCGCATCGCCCGCGGGCATGATTTCTATGAGGGCGTGCGCGCCGTAGTGATCGACAAGGATCAGGCGCCACGCTGGCAGCCGACGACGCTGGACGAGGTCCGACAGGCCGATATCGACGCCTATTTCGCGCCGCTCGGCGCCGCCGAACTGAAGCTGGAGGGTTGAGCTTGGGCCTGGGCGGAGATGGCGAGGCCCTGCGCGGCGCCCGGACGGGCGAAGCCGAGGGCAAGCAGGCGAACCGCTGGCGGCTCGTCCTCGTCTGGTTCCTGCGTCTGCTCTCGGCCTTCTGGCTCGCCAAGGGGCTGACCGCCTGGATGGTGATCTTCGGCCTGCCCGGCAATCCGCAGCCGCCCTTCGAGAACCGGTTGCTGAGCTACCAGGCGATCATCGTCTATTTCGCGGTGATCGATCTCGTCGCGGCGGTGGGCCTCTGGCTGACATCGACCTGGGGCGGCGTGCTCTGGCTGCTGGCCGCGATCAGCCAGATACTGCTGAGCTTCCTCTTCCCGCGCTTCGTGCCGATGACGGCTTGGCTGGTCGGCCTCTATATCGGGCTGATCGCAGTCTATTTCCTGGCGACCTGGGCGGCCGAGAACGAGGCCGAGTAGCTGTCGGCGCGTGCGTGACCGGGGCGCGTTTCTCGTTACGCGGTCCCGTGTCTGCGACGCACCGCTTCGTGCTGCACCGCGCCCGGGATGACGGCGCGGGTTGGCCGCCTGACCCCTCGATTGCCCCGAGTCATGGTAAGAATCGCTTTAGCTTAAGCGTTTCTGGCTTCACTTACGATTCACTCAAAGGGGTAAATCCCTGATTCATCCTGATATTTAAACTCGTTTTCATCCGCTCCAGCTTATGGTGTGTTTCAGAAGCGGACCGGGAGACAAATCCTGGCCGACACACAACAGGCGGGATATACCATGAAAGCGAGCGTCAAGACTTCTGAGGTTGCCAAGACCGGCGATGCAGATCTCAACGTGAAGCCTCTTTATCTTGAGTCTCTCACGCTGGTGGAGCGGCTGCATCGCCGCCTGCTCGACGTCATCAAGGATGAGTTCGAGCGCCGCGGCCGGGACGACGTCAACAGCGTGCAGGCCCTGCTGCTCTACAATATCGGCGATGCCGAGCTGTCGGCCAGCGAGCTGCGCACCCGCGGCTACTATCTCGGCTCGAACGTCTCCTACAACGTCAAGAAGCTGGTCGAGCTCGGCTATCTCCATCATGCCCGCTCGCGCATCGACCGCCGCTCGGTCCGCATCAGCCTGACCGAAAAGGGCGCCAGCGTGCACGATATCGTGAAGGGCGTGTACGACAAGCATGTCCGCACGGTCGAGCAGATCGGCGGCATCGCGGCCGACGACTTCGAGCGGATGAACAACGCTCTGCTGCGCCTCGAGCGCTTCTGGACCGACCAGATCCGCTACAAGCTCTGAGGTATCAGCCGGTTTCCGGCATTCGAATGCTGCCCGCCTGGCAGGGGCACGACAGGGAGGTCATCCCGGTCGTGCCCATACGGCTTTGTCGAGCTGCGACCTCGACTGTGGTTTTGCTGCCATGCATGCGGCAAAAGCGGGCCATGCCCTAAATTCGCCTCTGTCATCACGCCTCGTTAACTGTGCTAGGACACCGTCGACGGCCGAGAGCTTGTCCGCCGCGCATCGCGTCGCCAGCGTCGCCCGTTCAGGCGGCGTTTTCTTGTGGCCGGCGTGCTCGCGTGAAGCCTTGAAGAGGGAAGAGATGTCGCAGTTGAGCCTGACCCGCCGCGAAACCGTGCTGGCTTTGCTTTCGAGCGCCGCCACGGCTGCCGCCGCACCGGCGCTCGCCCAGCAGGCCGAATGGCGCCAGAGCTACGATGCCGGCGCCCGCAACGCCGTGGCGCGCTCCTCCACGCCGATGCTGTCGGCCGAGGCGCTGCAGGCGACCGAGCAGGCGATCGTCGCCTATCGCGATCTCGCCGCGCGCGGCGGCTGGCCGCAGGTCCAGTTGCCCGAGCGGATGAGCGTCGGCGCCAAGGGGCCGGGGGTCGTGGCTCTGCGCCGCCGCCTGATCGTCACCGGCGATCTCGACGCCGCGGCCGGCGAAAGCAGCATTTACGATTCCTATGTCGAGGCGGGCGTGCGCCGCTTCCAGTCGCGCGTCGGCCTGTCGACGACCGGCTCGATCAACCGCGCCACCGTCGCCGCGCTCAACGTGCCGATCGACCGCCGTATCCGCCAGCTCGAGACCAATGTCGTCCGTCTGCGGAGCTGGTCCGGCAATCTCGGCAACCGCTATGTCGTGGCCAACATCCCGGCTGCCGCGGTCGAGACGGTCGAGAACGGCCATGTCGCGACGCGCCATGCCGCCGGCGTCGGCCGTGCCGACCGCCAGTCGCCGCTGCTGCAGACCAAGATCCCCGAGATCAATTTCAATCCCAACTGGACCGTTCCGGCTTCGATCATCCGCAAAGATCTGATCCCGAAGATGCGCAAGGAGCCGAACTACCTGGCCGAGAACAGGATCCGCATCATCGGCCCCTCCGGCGCGGAAATCCCGTCGTCGCAGGTCAACTGGAATTCCGACGAGGCGACGCGCTACACCTTCCGGCAGGATCCGGGCGGCGAGTTCAACTCGCTCGGCTTCGTGCGCATCAACACGCCGAGTAAGGACGGCGTCTACATGCACGACACGCCGTCGAAGGGAATCTTCGGCGACGATTACCGCTTCGTCTCCTCGGGCTGCATCCGTGTCCAGAACGTGCGCGACTATATCGGCTGGCTCCTCAAGGAGACCCCTGGCTGGGACCGCGCCAAGATCGACGAGACGATCCAGTCCGGCGAGAGAGTGAACGCGCGCATCTCCAATCCGGTGCCATGCTACTGGGTTTATGTCACCGCCTGGGCGACGCCGGACGGGGGCGTGCAGTTCCGCGACGACATCTACAACAAGGACGGCCTCGGCCCGGCCCCCGTTGCCGCGCTGCAGGGCGATCAGGACATCTGAGGCCTGGTCTTCACGCGCGTTTTGAAAAGCCCGCCGGCTTCCGGCGGGCTTTTTCGTGGGTTGCAGATCTCAGCGCGTCAGCCAGGATGGCGCGACATAGCCGACGCAGCGCGCTTCGCCCGGGCCCGGATTCAGGACTTCGAAGGCCGGAACGGGGCAGTTGTTTCCCGGCGCTGGATTGTTGAGGCGAGCGACGTTGCCGTCGCCGTCCGGCAGCGAGCGATAGACGCTGGTGGAGCCGCCCGGATAGTACTGTCTGGTCACCGTCCAGGTCTCGGCTGACGCCTCCTGGCTCAGCAACGGCATCGACAGGACGAAGACGCTCGCGCCGCCGAGAAATACCTTCTTGAGCTGCCTGGAGATCGGCTGAGCCGAATCTGGAACGGGACTCGCGTTCTGTTTTGGGGCGTTTTGTGTCATCGAGAGGCATCCAGTGTTGCGCTAGGTCATGCGCAGCAAGCTGCAAGCCATGATTTGTTAACCATTAAGGCGGGCGCCGGGGGCACCGCTGCCGCGGTGGCCCGACGCCCGCCCTCAGTGTCTCTGCGTCGGAACCGCACGGGAGCGGCTGTCCCGGTCAGCCCCCGACGCGCGAAAGCCTCGAGAAACGCGCTCCTGTCGCCGCGACCGCCATGACCGCGAGCAGCCAGGCGGTGCTGCTGAACAAGATCGCATAGCTATGGGCGGCGATCAGCGGCGTGCTGGCCAGCGGAGAGCAGAACTGGCCGATGAAGATCGATGCGGTCAGGATGCCGCCCGCCAGGCCTCGCGACCGTCGGGGCGCGAGATCGAGCGCCATCGCGACGAAGCTCGGCGACACCAGCGCATAACCGGCGCCGATCAGGAGCGCTGCCGTGAACAGTGTCGAAATCGATGCCGAGCGCGACAGGAACAGGAAACCAAGCGCCATCGCGGCATAGCCGGCGGCGAAGAGGCCCGCGGAGCCGATCATCTGCCGGATGCGCCGATAGAGCAGGGCGGAACAGCCGCCCGAAATCATCAGCAGGCCGAGTACCGTTCCGGTCATCACCGCACTGTCATAGCCGCTGGCCTCCAGGAAGAACGAGATCTGCGTCGGCATCAGGAAGAAGATCATGTTCGTCAGGCCCTGGAGCAGGACGAGCGCGGCGAGCAGGCTGCGCCAGGACGGATGCCCATCATCGCCGCTTGCCGGCAGGGCACCTGGCGCGGCCGCGAGGCGCGGCGGCTCGATGATGGCCAGCCACATCAGCGGCAGGAACATCGCCGCCAGCCCATAGATCGCGAAGGGCAGGCGAGGCGACAGGGTTGCGGCCCAGCCGGCCAGCGAGATGAAGACCAGCCCGCCGAAGTTCCGCGCCGAGATCTGCAAGCCGGTCAATGCGTTGCGGTCGTCTCCGCTGAAATAGTCGCCGATCAGCGCGGTCTGTGCGGTCATGATCAGCGCAACGGCGACGCCGAGCACGAGGCGGCTGGCGAAGATCGATGGCAGGTCGGGCAGGGCGAGCCCTGCGCAGCCCGCAATCACGAACAGAACGACACCGGCCAGCAGCATCGCGCGCCGGCCGAGCCGATCGGCGGCAAGGCCTGCGAGCGGCGCGAACAGCGCGACGCTGAGCGAAGGCGCCGGCACCAGCAGCCGCGTCAGCATCGCGGCGTTCGGGTCATCGGCGAACAGCCGCTCGATGCCCGGCAGCGCCGGGCTGATCGTCGCATTTGCCATGGTGGTGAGCGATGCCGCCAGCAGGAGCGCGATGGCGCGCGGGTCCATCCAGATCGCTCTTTCTCGTGCTGCAGCAAGGCTTTCCATGATTTTTCCTCTTGTCGTTTTCATGCGTTCGGCAGAGCCTACAAATTCAAGTCGACTTGAGGTCAAGCATGCTGTTGCTGGATATCGGAGAGGTCGCGGAACGCTCCGGCGTGCCGGCCTCGACCCTGCGCTATTACGAGGAGATCGGCCTCATCCGCTCGGACGGGCGGCGCGGCCTGCGCCGGCAATACGATCCTGATGTCCTGCTCAGGCTGTCGCTGATCGGGCTCGGCAAGACCGCGGGCTTCTCGCTGGACGAGATCGCCGCGATGTTCGGCGCGGACGGGCAGCCGAACATCCCGCGCGAGCAGTTGCGGGAGCGGGCCGACGAATTGCAGCGGCAGATGATCGGGTTGAGGACGCTGCGGGACGCGCTCCGCCACGTCGCGGATTGCCGGGCGCCGACTCATCTGGAATGCCCGACCTTCCGGGCGCTGCTGCGCACGGCGTCGCGCCGGCCGCTCGCCTACACGCCGTCCCGCCCAGCCGCGGAGAAGAAATTGCTGCCGAAGCGGCAAAAGCCGGGCGGTTGACGCTGCGGCGATGCAGCTTTTCCGCCGCGGCATCTATCGCTTGGACAGCCTCCCGCCACATGATAGGGGAGCCGCGACGAAGCCGGGCGCCCACCGGCCGTTGAACTTCAGGAGCCGGACATGACCGACGCCGCGCTGAACAAGCACCTCTCGAACTCCTTCTTCGGCGCCTCGCTGCATGATGCCGATCCCGAGATCGCCCGCGCGATCGACCTGGAGCTCGGTCGCCAGCGCGACGAGATCGAGCTGATCGCCTCCGAGAACATCGTCTCCCGCGCCGTGCTCGAAGCACAGGGCTCGGTGATGACCAACAAATATGCCGAGGGTTATCCGGGCCGGCGCTATTATGGCGGCTGCCAGTTCGTCGACATCGCCGAGAAGCTCGCGATCGAGCGCGCCACGCGCCTCTTCGGCTGCGCTTACGCCAACGTTCAGCCGAACTCCGGCTCGCAGGCCAATCAGGGCGTCTTCATGGCGCTGATGCAGCCCGGCGATACCTTCATGGGCCTCGACCTCGCTGCCGGCGGGCACCTGACCCATGGCGCGCCGGTCAACCAGTCCGGCAAGTGGTTCAACGTCGTCTCCTACGGCGTCTGCGTCGTCGACCAGATGATCGACTACGACGCGATGGAGCGCCTCGCCGTCGAGCACAAGCCGAAGGTCATCGTCGCTGGCGGCTCGGCCTATGCCCGCCACTGGGATTTCGCCCGCTTCCGCGAGATCGCCGACAAGGTCGGCGCTTATTTCATGGTCGACATCGCCCATTTCGCCGGGCTCGTCGCCGGCGGCGCGCATCCCTCGCCGTTCCCGCATGCCCATGTCGTCACCACCACGACGCACAAGACCCTGCGCGGCCCGCGCGGCGGCATGATCCTGACCAATGACGAGGCGATCGCGAAGAAGGTCAATTCGGCGATCTTCCCGGGCATCCAGGGCGGCCCGCTGATGCATGTCATCGCCGCCAAGGCGGTTTCGTTCCACGAGGCGCTGCAGCCGGAGTTCAAGACCTACGCCCACGCCGTCGTCGCCAATGCCAAGGCGCTGGCCGAGACGCTGAAGTCGAAGGGCTTCGATCTCGTCACCGGCGGCACCGACAACCACCTGATGCTGGTCGACCTGCGCTCGAAGAAGCTGACCGGCAAGGCGGCGGAAGCCGCGCTCGGCCGTGCGCACATCACCTGCAACAAGAACGGCATCCCCTTCGATCCCGAGAAGCCGATGACGACCTCGGGCATCCGCCTGGGCACCCCGGCGGCGACTTCGCGCGGCTTCGGCATCGCCGAGTTCAAGCAGGTCGGCGAACTGATAGCCGAGGTGCTGGACGGTCTCGCGGCCCATGGCGAGGAAGGCAATGCCGCGATCGAGCAGGCGGTCACCGCCAAGGTCAAGGCGCTGACGGCGCGCTTCCCGATCTACTGAGGCGGGATCGGGGAACCTGCATGCTTCGGGCTCAGGGGAACGTGCCCTTGAGCTCGAACATGATCATGTTCTCGGTCTGGTTCCCCATGTCGGGGCGGTTCTTGCGGCTGAGATCGACGCCCAGCTTCAGGCTCTCGGCGATTTTGTAGGAGGCCGAGGCGCTGCCGGTGACGTTGTCGTCCTTGATATTGGCGGCAACCGACAGGCCGAAACGATCCTTGTTGGCGCTGAGCCGCAGCGTCAGATCGACTTTCGGTTTCGTCAGGTCGACCTTGTTGGTCGCGTTCAGGCTGATCACGCCGTATTTCACCCCGACTTCGCTGGTGACCTCGGGCGCCTTCGCGTTTGCGGTGACGATCTGCAGCGACAGGTCGATCTTGAGCTGCTCCCAGGCGATTTTCCCGGTGACCTTGCCGCCATAGCGCTCGGCCGTCGGGTCGAAGATGATGTTGCCGAGACCAACGGTGACCTGGCCGGATTTCAGCGTGCCGACCTTCAGCACCTCGAATTTCAGCTTCTCCAGCTCCCGGATGCCCATGCCGTAGATCGTGCCGGACGGCTTGGTGATGTAGAGCGCGACGCCGGAACCGACCGCCAGCACCGCGCCGACCACATAGAGAATGCCCTTGTTGTGATCGACCCAGACGCCGATCGCCGATGATTTCGCCGCGTCCTCGAAGTTCTTGAGCTGCTTTTCCAGCGCCTTGAACTTCGAGGATTCCTTGATCTGCTTGAGATAGGCGTCGGTCGCAGCCGTTTTCACGCCGTTGACGATCGAGGATTGCAGCTTGCCGATCTCTTCGGTCGTCAATTGCGAGCTGGCGGTCGGGCTGCGGGATTTCGCGAAGCTGAGGACCGCATTCTCGGCCGCCTTGAGCAGTGCCGGGTTCTTGAAGGTCTGGATGAGGCGCTCCGGAGCCCGTGCAACCTCGGAATCCAGGAGATCGAAGGCCAGCAGCACCAGGCCGCCGAACGCGTCGCTCATGTTGTCTTCGTTTTCTGCCATGGTAGAAGCTCCGCCGCGCTCGCTGTGAAGGTCGAGTGTTCGTCGCCGTAACGCGCTTCGAGGTTCATCGCCGCGCGCAGCATAGCAGCAGCGGCGCCTTGACGTCTGGCGCGAGAACCGGCGCTGGGGCAAAGAAGCGTCGGGCGTCTCGCCCGCAGGCATTCAAGGATTCGCGCATGCGCTGCCCCTATTGCAGCTCCCTCGATACGCAGGTGAAGGACTCCCGTCCCACCGACGATCACGCCTCGATCCGCCGCCGCCGGGTCTGCCCGGATTGCGGCGGCCGCTTCACCACCTTCGAGCGCGTGCAGTTGCGCGAATTGACCGTCGTCAAGCGCTCGGGCCGGCGCACGCCCTTCGACCGCGACAAGCTGGAGACCTCGATCGCGCATGCCCTGCGCAAGCGCCCGGTCGCGCCGGAGCGGATCGAGCGCATGGTCAACGGCATCGTGCGCCAGCTCGAAAGCTCGGGCGAGGCGGAGATCCAGAGCTCGGCCATTGGCGAACTGGTGATGGAGGGGCTCAAAGGTCTCGACGACGTCGCCTATGTCCGCTTCGCCTCGGTCTACAAGAACTTCCGCGAGGCCAAGGATTTCGAGGAGCTGCTCGGCCAGCTCGGCACGATCGAGGAGGAGGGCGTCTCCGCCCCGCCGCGCCGCGCCGATGACTGATCCCAGGGCTTCTTCACACGAAGCGGCCATCGCTTCGCGTGAAGACAATGCGTCGGGCCGACAGCAGGCGATCGACCGCGCCTTCATGCGCCAGGCGCTCGCCTATGGCGCGCGCGGCCTTGGCACGACCGCGACCAACCCTTCTGTCGGCGCCATCGTCACCCGCGACACGCCGGACGGTCCCGTCGTGGTCGCACGCGGCCATACCCAGCCCGGTGGCCGTCCGCATGGCGAGGCGCATGCCTTCTCGCGAGCGGGCGCGGCCTCGATGGGCGGCACGCTCTATGTCACGCTCGAACCCTGCTCGCATCGCTCGGTGCGCGGCGGCATTCCTTGCGTCGAGCACACCATCCTCTCCGGCGTGAAGCGCGTCGTTTCGGCGATGTCGGACCCCAATCCCTTCATCGCCGGGCTCGGACATGCCTTGCTGCGGACCGCCGGTATCGAGGTCACCGTCGGCGTGCTGGAAGCCGAGGCGCGGCAGGCGCATCGCGGCTATCTCACCCGCATCACGCAGGGCCGCCCGATGGTGACCTTCAAGATCGCCCGCACCGCAGACGGCTATGCCGGCGGGGCAGGAGGCGTTCCGCTCGCCGTGTCGAGCCCGGTCGCCGGCGGCTGGGTCCATCTCCAGCGCGCGCATCACGACGTCATCATGCTCGGCATCGGCTCGGTGCTTGCTGACGATCCGCAGCTCACCGTGCGCTTGCCCGGCATGGCGGATCGCTCGCCGATCCGGGTTATCCTCGATACGCATCTGCGCCTGCCGCTGACGTCGAAGCTCGTCCGCACGGCCCGTGGGGTCCCCGTCTGGGTGATCGCGGCCGAAACCGCGCCGGTTGAGCCCGAACAGGCGCTGGTCGCTGCGGGCGTCGAGGTCATGCGGGTCTCGCTGGGACCGGACGGCCATCTCGACCTCGCCGAGGCGCTAACCCTGCTCGGCACGCGCGGCATCAACCGCGTCTTCTCGGAGGGCGGCCCGCGCATCGGCGAGAAGCTCGCGCTCGCGGGGCTCGCCGACGAGGTCATCGTCTCGACCTCTCCGAAAACGCTGGGGCAGCCCGGCATTGTTGCGGTGCGCCCGGGGCTTGCCGCTGAGCTGGCCGACCCCGATCTATACGCCCTTGTCGAGACCGGCCTGATCGGTCAGGACCGTTTCGAGCATTTCACGAGGAGAGGCTGATGTTCACCGGCATCGTCACCGCCATCGGTGAGGTCGTGGAGGCGGAGCGCAAGGGGCCGAGCCTCAAGCGCCTCGCCATCGCCTGCCCTTATGAGGCGGAAGGCATCGCCATCGGCGCCTCGATCGCCTGTGCCGGCGTCTGCCTGACCGTGACCGCATTGCGTGCCCGCACCGATGGCGAACCCGGCTGCATCTTCCAGGTCGAGGCTGCCGCCGAGACGCTGGCGAAGACGAATGTCGGAACCTGGGAGTCCGGCACGCGGATTAACCTCGAGCGCTCGCTCAAGGTAGGCGAGGAACTCGGCGGCCATCTCGTCACCGGCCATGTCGACGGCGTCGGACGCATTCTCAGGATCGAGCCGATCGAGCCCGATCCGGACGAGCCCTGGGGCGCAACGGCACGTTTCCATATCCGCGCGCCGCAGGGTCTGCCCCGCTTCATCGCGACCAAGGGCTCGATCTGCCTCGACGGCACCTCGCTAACCGTCAACTCGGTCGAGGACGATGTCTTCACCGTGCTGCTGATTCCGCACTCCTTCGCGGTCACCACCTGGGGCCAGCGTGGCGAGGGCGACCCCGTTCATGTCGAGGTCGATCTGATGGCACGGTATGCCGCGCGGCTTGCGGAGGCGCGCCCGCAAGGGTAACCAGCCCGATCACGTTCCAAGAAGGACAGAAGAAATGGCCGGACCCCGGCAGACCTCGGCCGACAAGGCCGCAACTCCTGCCGTCGAGATCGACGGCGCCCGCGTCCTCGTGGTCGAGGCACGCTTCTACGACAACTACGCCGACGAGTTGCTGGCCGGCGCCATCGCGGTGCTGGAGGAAGCCGGCTGTCGCGTCGATGTCGTCACCGTTCCCGGTGCGCTCGAAATCCCCTCGGCGATCGTCATCGGCCTGCGCGCCGCCGACGAGGCTGTCGACCCTTACGAGGCGGTCGTCGCGCTCGGTACCGTCATCCGCGGCGAGACCGGCCATTACGATATCGTTGCCGGCGAGAGCTCGCGCGCGCTGATGGATCTCTCGGTCGCCTTCGCCCTGCCGCTCGGCAACGGCATCCTGACCGTCGAGAACGAGGCGCAGGCCTGGGCCCGGGCCAGTCGCGAGGACATGAACAAGGGCGGCGGTGCTGCCGAGGCGGCGCTCGCCGTGCTGCGCTACAAGCGCTCACTGGCGGAGCCGTCCCAATGAGCCGCGCCGAGAAGCGGCGCGGGGCGCGGCTCTCGGTCGTGCAGGCGCTCTACGAGATGGAAATCGGCGGCCGCGGCGTCGTCGAGGCCATGGCCGAGTTCGAGCATTTCTGGATCGGCAAGGAGGTCGAGGAGATCGAGCTGCCGGAGGCGGAGATCGCCTTCTTCCGCGACATCCTCGGCGGCGTCGTCCGCGAGCAGCGCCTGGTGGACCGTACCGTAGACGAATTGCTGGCCAAGGACTGGCCGCTGAAGCGGGTCGAGGCCGTAGTCCGCGCGATCCTGCGTGCCGGTGCCTATGAGCTCGCCTTCCGCAAGGACGTGCCGGCCCGCGCCGTGATCTCGGAATATGTCGCGGTCGCGCGCGCCTTCTACGAGGGCGACGAGATCGGCATGGTCAACGCCGTGCTCGACCGCATGGCCCGCGACTTCCGCGCCGACGAGTTCGATCCCGCCAGCGCCTGATGACCGAACCGACCCGCCCCGGCGAATTCGAGCTGATCGCCCGCTATTTCGCGCCGATCGCCGGGCCGGGCGGGCTTGGTCTCCTCGATGATGCCGGCCTGTTGCGGCCGGGCCGTGGCTATGAGGTCGTGGTCACGGCCGATGCCCTCGTCGCCGGCGTCCATTTCTTCCCCGACGATCCGCCGGGCGCGATCGGGTGGAAGGCGCTGGCCGTCAATCTTTCCGACCTTGCCGCGAAGGGCGCCAAGCCCGAAGGCTTCGTCCTGACGCTCGCCTTGCCGCGCGGCTGGACCGAGGGCTGGCTCGCCGATTTCGCTGGCGGACTCGCCCGCATGGCCGAGGCGGCGGGCTGCCCGTTGATCGGCGGCGACACCGTCTCGACCTCGGGGCCGCTCACCCTCTCGATCACCGCCTTCGGCACGGTTCCGGCCGGGCGGATGGTCCGGCGCTCAGGCGCTAAGCCGGGTGATGTCGTGCTCATCTCCGGCAGCATCGGCGACGGCGCGCTTGGGCTCAAGGTCCATGGCCCGGACAAGCCGGACTGGGTCGCCGCGCTGAGTGCCGAGGACCGCGCCTTCCTCGCCGATCGCTATCTGCATCCGCAGCCGCGCCATGCGCTCGCCGATGCATTGCAGCGCCATGCCTCGGCGGCGATGGATGTCTCGGACGGCCTCGTCGGCGATCTCGCCAAGCTCGTGAAAGCATCCGGCGTCGGTGCCGAGATCGATCTCGACGCGGTCCCGCTCTCGGGTCCGGCCCGCGCCGCGCTCATGGCTGCTCCTGCGTTGGCGGAACTGGCCTGGACCGGCGGAGACGACTACGAAATTCTCTGCACGGCCTCGGAAAGGGAATATACTGCTCTCGTCGCGGCGGCGGAAGGAGCGATGCTTCTGCTGATGCCGGTCGGGCGGATCTCGGACGAGGCCGGCGTGGTGACTTATCGCGGGAAGGGCGGGCCGCAGAGCTTCGCGCAGGGCTCCTTCTCTCATTTCTGACAGCGGCGCATCACGGCGACCGCAAGGCGCGTTGTGATGAATCAGCATTTCTCGGCTCTCGACGGCGACAGGCTCGCGAAGCGCAATGCGCTTGTCCTCGCCGGCGCCCAGGCGCTCGGCGGCGCCAACCCGGCGATCATCGTCTCGCTCGGCGGCATCGTCGGCGCCCAACTCGTCGCCGATCAGGCTTTCGCGACCGTGCCGGTCAGCCTGCTCCAGCTCGGCATAGCCGCGGGCGTCATCCCGGCGGCGATGGTCATGCGTCGGCTGGGCCGGCGCAATGGCTACCTGATCGGGGCGCTCGTCGGCGCGGCCGGTGCGAGCATCGCCGCTGGCGGCGTCTCGCTGCGCCTGTTCTGGCTGTTCTGCCTCGGCACCTTCGTTTGCGGGCTCTACGGCTCCTTCGTCCAGAGCTATCGCTTCGCCGCCGCCGATACCGCGACCGACGCCTTCAGGCCGCGCGCGATTTCCTGGGTCATGATAGGTGGCCTCGCTGCGGGCGTCATCGGCCCGCAATCGGTCTACTGGACACGCGATCTGACGCCTGCCGCGCCTTTTGCCGCGAGCTTCATCGCGCAAGGCGCACTCGCGCTGATCGCGATCCTGATCGTGTCGCGCTTGCGGGCGCCGCCGGTCGCTGCGGTCCGTTCCGGCGGCGGGCGTCCGCTCGGGGTGATCATGCGCCAGCCGAAGTTCATCGCCTCGGTCACGGCCTCGCTCGTCGCCTACGGCCTGATGAGCTTCGTGATGACGGCAGCCCCGATGGCGATGGTCGCCTGCGGCCATTCGGTCGGCGACGCCACGCTCGGCATCCAGTGGCATGTGCTCGCGATGTTCGGGCCGAGCTTCTTCACCGGCCGCCTGATCGCCCGCTTCGGCAAGGGCACGGTCACTGCGGTCGGCCTCGGGCTGACGGCGCTCGCCGCTGTCGTCGGTCTTTCGGGTCTCAGCGTCGGCCATTTCTGGCTGGCCCTGATCCTGCTCGGCGTCGGCTGGAATTTCGGCTTCATCGGCGCGACGGCGCTGGTGACCGACTGCTACCGGCCTGAGGAGCGGGTGAAGGTCCAGGCGGCCAACGATTTCCTCGTCTTCGGCTCGGTCGCCATCGCCTCGTTTTCGTCGGGCGGCCTGCTCAGCCATGGCGGCTGGACGGCCGTGAACTGGCTGGTCTTCCCGCCCGTCGCGATTGCCCTTGCCCTGGTGGCATGGCAGCGTTTCCAGCGGCCGGCCGTGGCCTGAGCCCGGCCGCCGACAGATCCACGATTGGAGCCGATCGATGAACAACCGCGCCTTCCCGCCCGCGACCGGCCATGTTCCGCCCGGCGCCATCGGGCATAATCGCGGTGTCATCAAATCCAACTACGCCTTCATGCCGCCCGAGGGCGTGCTGGTCAGCCGCCTGCCGCAGTATCGCGATACGATCGTGCGCGTCCTGACTGGGCCGGTGATGGGCGCGGTTTTCGCCCAGTATGTCCTGGAGATCGCGCCCGGCGGCGGCACGCCGGCCGCCTTCAGCGAGGACGGCATCCAGCACTTCTTCTACGTCCTCTCGGGCGAGGCGCGGATCGCGGTCAGCGGCGGGGTGGCGCAGGCTCTCACCGTTGGCGGCTTCGCCTATCTGCCGCCGGCGACCGCCTTCACCCTGCGCAACGAATCGGCCGAGACCATCCGCGTGCTTGCCTTGCGCAAGCGCTACGAGGCGGCTCCTGGGCTCGACGTGCCCGAGCCGATCGTCTCGCATCAGGATGCCGTGCCGATCACGAATCACACCGGCATGGAAGGGCGCGGCTTCCAGTTCCTGCTGCCCTATGGCGACATGCGCTTCGATTTCGAGATGAACCTGATGTGGTTCAAGCCGGGAGTCTGCTTCCCGGCGGTCGAGACCCATGTGATGGAACACGGCCTCTACATGCTGGAGGGGCAGGGGCTCTATCTGCTCGGCGCCGACTGGCACGAGATCTGGGAGCGGGATTTCATCTGGATGGGCGGTTTTTGCCCGCAGCAATTCTACCCGACCGGCTACGGCGACGCCTGCTACATGCTCTACAAGAACGTCAATCGCGACCTCGCTCTCTGAGCTTTCGCCGATCTGCCTGACATTCGACCAAATTTGTAAGCCGAGGCGTTTGCGCTCCTCGCCGAAACTTGCCACAAATTCGCCTGACACTGGCGACGCGAGGCGGGCCTTGAGTCTTTAGGGCCCGTTTTTTCGCTGCCTGACGTCCAACGCTGCAAAGAGGAGCGATCACGCTCCCACGGCTGGAAGCTCAAGGTCAGGAAATCGAATGTCAGCTCTGCTTCTCATCATCATATTGAGTGCGCTTTCCATAGCCTACGGCGTCTGGGCCTATGGCGATGTGATGAAGCGCGACGCCGGCAACCAGCGCATGCAGGAGATTTCCGGTGCGGTCGCCGAAGGCGCGCAGGCCTATCTCAAGCGCCAGTACATGACCATTTCGATGGTCGGCGTCGTGCTTTTCGTCGCGCTCGCCTGGCTGCTCGGCAAATGGGTGGCGATCGGCTTCCTGATCGGCGCGGTGCTCTCGGGCGTCGCCGGCTTCATCGGCATGAACGTCTCGGTGCGCGCCAATGTCCGCACCGCCCAGGCTGCGATGCAGTCGCTGGGCGAAGGTCTCGACGTCGCCTTCAAGGCGGGTGCGGTCACCGGCATGCTCGTTGCCGGCCTCGCGCTGCTTGGCGTCGCCGTCTATTACGGCGTCCTGACCTCCTTCCTCGGCTTCGAGGCCTCCAGCCGCACGGTGATCGATTCGCTGGTGGCGCTGGGCTTCGGCGCCTCGCTGATCTCGATCTTCGCCCGTCTCGGCGGCGGCATCTTCACCAAAGGTGCTGACGTCGGCGCCGACCTCGTCGGCAAGGTCGAGGCCGGCATTCCCGAGGATGATCCGCGCAACCCCGCGACCATCGCCGACAATGTCGGCGACAATGTCGGCGACTGCGCCGGCATGGCCGCCGACCTGTTCGAGACCTATGCGGTGACGCTGGTCGCGACCATGGTGCTTGCGGCGATCTTCTTCGCCGGCCAGCCGGCGCTCGGCACGATGATGCTCTATCCGATGGCGATCGGCGCGGCCTGCATCGTGACCTCGATCATCGGCACCTTCTTCGTGAAGCTCGGCGCCAACCAGTCGATCATGGGCGCGCTTTACAAGGGCTTCATCGCTGCTGGCGTGCTTTCGGTCGGCGCGATCGCTGCCGTGAACTACGCCATGTTCGGCGGCTTCTCGGCCGCCTTCAAGACGGTGCAGGGCGTCAGCTTCACCTCGGGCGGGCTCTTTGCCTGCGCGCTGGTCGGCCTCGCGGTGACGCTGCTCATCGTCATCATCACCGAATACTACACCGGCACCGGCAAGCGCCCGGTGGTCTCGATCGCCCAGGCCTCGGTGACCGGCCACGGCACCAACGTCATCCAGGGCCTCGCGGTCTCCCTGGAATCGACGGCGCTGCCGACCATCGTCATCATCGCCGGCATCATCGCCTCCTACAGCCTTGCCGGCCTGTTCGGCATCGCCATCGCCACCACCGCCATGCTGGCGCTGGCCGGCGTGGTCGTGGCGCTCGATGCCTTCGGCCCGGTGACGGACAATGCCGGCGGCATCGCCGAGATGGCGGGCCTGCCCAAGGAGGTCCGCCACTCCACCGACGCGCTCGACGCCGTCGGCAACACCACCAAGGCGGTGACCAAGGGGTATGCGATCGGCTCGGCCGGTCTCGGCGCGCTGGTGCTCTTCGCGGCCTATACCTCGGACCTGAACTTCTTCATCTCCGAGGCCAACAAGGCGGGCTCGACGGCGTTCCAGTACTTCAAGGGCGTCACCGTCGATTTCTCGCTGTCCAACCCTTACGTCGTCGTCGGCCTGCTGCTCGGCGGCCTCATTCCCTTCCTCTTCGGCGGTATGGGTATGACGGCGGTCGGGCGCGCGGCGGGCTCCGTCGTCGAGGAAGTGCGCCGGCAGTTCAAGGAGAAGCCCGGCATCATGGAAGGCACGGACCGGCCCGATTACGGCCGCGCCGTCGACATGCTGACCCGCGCCGCGATCAAGGAAATGGTCGTGCCTTCGCTCCTGCCGGTGCTGGCGCCGATCGTGACCTATTTCGTGATCTACTGGATCGCCGGCAAGAACAACGCCTTCGCAGCCGTCGGCGCCATGCTGATGGGCGTGATCGTCACCGGCATCTTCGTCGCGATCTCGATGACCTCGGGTGGTGGCGCCTGGGACAACGCCAAGAAGAGCTTCGAGGACGGCTTCGTCGACAAGGACGGGGTGCGCCATCTCAAGGGCTCCGAAGCTCACAAGGCCTCGGTGACCGGCGACACCGTCGGCGACCCCTACAAGGACACGGCGGGCCCCGCCGTGAACCCGGCGATCAAGATCACCAACATCATCGCCCTGCTGCTCCTGGCCATCCTGGCGCATTCCTGAGCGCAGGCAGCACTGAGACGCTCACGGACCCGCGGCGCAAGCCGCGGGTTTTTCTCTTGAGGGGGCGGTTCAAAGATTTTTGAAAACAGAGGCTTAAGCGCCTCGCTTGAATCAATCCGGCAAGCCCCCTGAATCAAGCTCCGAAGCTACGGCCGGGTCCGTAGCGTTCCCGCATGCGCCGCTGCTGCCGCGCTGGCATGGTCCTGCGACCTCAGGAGAAACCATGGCCATCCGAACGCTCGATCAGTCCACTGCCACCCCGAACCGCGCCGTGGAGCTCACGCTCCTGCTGGTGCTGGCCGGGCTCTGGGGCGGTTCCTACACCTTCATCAAGCTCGGCGTGGAGACGATCCCGCCGCTGACCCTGATCGCGGCCCGGACCCTGATCGCGGGCGCAGCACTGCTCGCCGTCATCCGCTGGCGTGGCCTCAGGCTGCCGCACGATCTCGCAACATGGCGGCAGTTCCTGATCCAGGCCTGTCTCAACAGCGTCGTGCCCTTCACCCTGATCGCCTGGGCCGAGCGCAGCGTCGATGCGGGGCTGGCGACGATCCTGAGCTCGACCAGCCCGATCTTCGTCGTCCTGCTCTCCTGCCTCTCGGCGTCGGCCGAGCGCCTGCCGCCTTTACGCCTCGCCGGAATCGCGGCCGGCCTCGTCGGCACCATCCTGATCGTCGGGACACAGGCGATGGCAGGCTTCGGCGAGCAGCTCTGGGCACAGCTCGCGCTGGTCGCGGCGAGCCTCTGCTATGGCGGCGCGGCCTTGTTCGGGCGCAGCTTCAAGGGGCTGGATCCGATCATGCCGGCGGCCGGCTCGCTGCTCTGCGGTGCGCTCGTCCTGCTGCCGCTCAGCCTGCTGCTGGACCGGCCCTGGACCCTGTCGCCTTCCGCCCAGTCGATCCGGGCGCTGGTCGCGCTCTCGCTCGTGTCGACCGCACTGGCCTTCGTGATCTATTTCCGGCTGATCGCGCGGCTGGGCTCCGTCGCCACGACGGCGGTCGCCTATCTGCGTGTCCCGACCGGCGTGCTGATCGGCATGGTCTTCCTGGGGGAGGTGCTTGCGCCGATGGCCTGGGCCGGGCTCGGCTTTGTGATCATCGGGGTGATGGCGATGACGCTGCCTGCGAAGCGATCAGGCGCAGGCCGGGTGTCATGATACAAGAAGAGGTTGTGCCAGCCGAAACGGATCGTCCTCGGGGACTTGCCAAGGCCAAATACCGCGCGTGTCTGGATAAATCAGTTGTAGAACGTCGAAGTGTTTGCCGTCATTGAGCCAGAGGTTCCAGCCAAAATGCTGCCGATAGTGGCTGTGCCCGACTGCGCCAAACTGACAGGCAAATCCCTCTAGAAAGCCGTCGGCGACGTCTCCGGACTTGAAGAGCTCTCCGCTTCGAACACGAGCGTTATATTCATTGATGATCGAGTGGCAGAGTTCCTGCCGAAGCCCAAGCACGACCAGTTCCGGCACATTGCAGGAGCGCTGAATGCCCACGGAATACGAGAAGCGAGGGTAGTCCTCGCTCTCCAGTACATGGATGATATGGCAGCCGTAACGCTCGATGTCGGCGAGGCACTTGAGCTCGCCTGCATCGAGCGTCATTAACTCCCGCTCCGCTTACGAGCCGAGCGGGTTGAACTTGGTGACGCCCCTGAACAGGTTGCGCAGGAAGCTCTGTTCCTCGCCACCCGTCGGGGTCGTCCGGCTGATGAAGTCGAAGATCACGCCGTCCTGCAGGCCGTAATGCGCGATGCGCTCGACCTTGAAGCCCTTGTTGAAATAGATCACCAGCACCTGCTGGTCGATCGTCTGCGGGTCCTGGAACTGGAACCGGCGGCGCATCGTCTGGCTGATGTAGTAGAAGGTGCGGTTGCCGACCGTCGAGGTGGTCGAGGGCGTGCCGAGCGTCGTCAGCACCGCCTGCACGTCCATGCCGACCTTGACCTGCGCGATCAGGGTATCGTCCATCACGAAGCCGCGCTTGAACTCCTCGTTGATGCCCGAGGAGGTCGGCAGCACGAAGCCGCCGGCATCGGGGCCGCAGCCGGCCAGCGCAAAGGAGGTGGTCGCGAGGGCTCCGAGCAGAGCCGTGCGGCGGGTGATCTGGGTCATGCGGGCACGATCCGAAAGGCGAGCACGGCCCGGGACGATCCCAAGCCGCTTGTCAAAAGGGTAAGGGTTGGCGTAACGCCCGAGGATGGCTTTGGCAAGGCGAGGACGCCCCGAGCAAGAGCGGGCGGGAGTAAACAAGTGATTTTCGGGTTGTTCGGCAAGCGCGCCAATCGGCGCTCTCCTATGGACACGCTGTTCGCGCGGGTCGCAGAGGCCTCGCGCCTGCCGGCTCTTTATATCGAAGGCGGGATTCCCGACAGCTTCGAGGGCCGTTTCGAATCGCTCACCTTGCATGTTTTCCTGGTGCTGCGCCGTTTGCGCGAATTGCCACCGCCGGCCGCCGAACTGGCCCAGGAATTCATCGATGCCTGCTTCGCCTATCTCGAACTCGGCTTTCGCAATGGCGGCGTCAGCGACATCGCCGTGCCCAAGAAGATGAAGAAGATCGGCCAGATGTTCTATGGCCGCGTGCAGGCTTATGAGGCGGCGCTGGCGGCGCCGGGCCCGGAGGCGCTGGCCGAGGCGCTCGGGCGCAATGCCTGCGCCCCCGAGGCGGCGCCGACGCTCGCAGCCTATATGCGGGCCGCGCAGGAGCGGCTCGCCACGGCCGATCTCGACGGCATCATGAACCGGGAAGACCTTTTCCCGGCCTTCTCGGTCCCGGAGGCTGCTCATGACGCATGATCACCTGCCGGCTGCGCCGCTCAGGCACCCGATCCGCGTCGAGGCGATCCGTCCGCGCGGCACGGAGGTCGTGGTCCGGGCGGAGGCGGAGCAGTTGCCCGCCATCGCCGCGCAGCTCGGCCTCGTCTCCATCGAGTTGCTGGAAGGGCGCTACAACCTGACGCGCAACGGCGAGCGCGTGAAGCTCGACGGTCGCATCGCGGCCCGCCTCCACCAGGCCTGCATCGTGACGCTCGATCCGTTTCCGGTTCAGCTCGACGTGCCCGTGCAGCTCGACTTCGCCCCCGGGGAGGAGGCTGCGGCCTTCGCACGGCGCAATGACCGGGACGATGCCGAGATCGACATCGAAGTCCTCCTGAACGAGGACGACCCGCCCGAGCCCATTATCGACGGCGTGATCGACCTGGGCGGCATCACGCTGGAATTCCTGGCGCTGGCGCTCGATCCTTATCCGCGCAAGCCCGGCGCCAGTTTCGAGTCGTCGGAGAGTGACACCGGCACGGAATCGCCTTTCGCGGCGCTGGCAAAGTTGAAACGCGGTGACTGAAGCGCTCTCCGGCTCTTGCGTTGCTTGCGGCATTGGCCCAAGTCGCTATTGTCCGGCCGGCACTGAGCCGCCCCGGATCGAAGGTCGGCCATTTCCGGGACACGCCAGAATTCCATGACAAGACCGGTTACAATCGCGCTCGATGCGATGGGCGGGGATCACGGCCCCTCCGTCGTCATTCCCGGCGCCGCCATGATGCTCGAGCGCCGCCCGGATTGCCGCTTCGTCATCTTCGGCGACGAGAAGCAGGTGCTGCCGCTGATCGACCAGCATCCGAAGCTCAAGGCGGTCACGACCTTCCACCACACCGAGGTCTCGGTGAAGATGGACGACAAGCCGAGCCAGGCCCTGCGCTATGGCCGCTACAAGTCCTCGATGTGGCGCGCGATCGACGCGACCAAGACCGGGGAGGCGGATGTCACCGTCTCCGCTGGCAATACCGGCGCGCTGATGGCGATGTCGAAATTCTGCCTGAAGTCGATGCCGCAGGTCGACCGGCCGGCGCTCGCCGGTCTGTGGCCGACGGCGCGCGGCGAGAGCATCGTGCTCGATCTCGGCGCCACCATCGGCGCGGACGCCCGCCATCTCGTCGATCTCGCGGTGATGGGCGCCGCCATGGCCCGCGTCGTGCTCGATCTCGACCGCCCGACCGTCGGTCTGCTCAATGTCGGCGTCGAGGAGATCAAGGGCGTCGAGGCCGTCAAAGAAGCCGGGCGCATCCTGCGCGAGAGCAACCTGCCGCATCTCGCCTATCACGGCTTCGTCGAGGGTGACGATCTCGGCAAGGGCACGGTCGACGTCGTCGTCACCGAGGGCTTCACCGGCAATATCGCGCTCAAGACCGCCGAGGGCACCGCCAAGCAGATCGCCGAATATCTGCGCGCCGCGATGGGCCGTTCGCTGATGTCGAAAATCGGCTATCTTTTCGCCCGCGGCGCCTTCGCGGCGCTGAAGGACAAGCTCGATCCGCGCAAGTCCAACGGCGGCGTCTTCCTCGGTCTGGAGGGCATCGTCGTCAAGAGTCATGGCGGCACGGATGCGATCGGCTTCGCCAGCGCCGCCGAACTGGGTTATGAAATGGCACGCGAGGACCTGATGGCGAAGGTTCGCGAAATGGTCGCCGCGAGCACGCGCCCGGAGCTGACGGCCGCGCAGCCCGCCGAGGCCGAGTAAGGAACAACCTCCTTGTCCATCCTGCGCTCTCAAGTCGTCGGCTGCGGCTCCTATCTGCCCGCGCGCATCGTCACCAATGCGGAGCTGGCCGCCCGCGTCGATACCAGCGACGAGTGGATCGTCCAGCGCACCGGCATCCGCCAGCGCCATGTCGCTGCCGACGACGAGCCGACCTCCATCGTTGGTCTCAAGGCGGCGCAGGCCGCGATTGCCGATGCCGGTATCGATCCCGACGAGATCGACCTGATCATCGTCGCGACCGCGACGCCGGACCACACCTTTCCTGCCACCGCGACGCAGATCCAGGCGGCGCTCGGCATCACCGGCGGCGCGGCCTTCGATGTCCAGGCGGTCTGCTCCGGCTTCGTCTTCGCTTTGGCGACGGCCGACAAGTTCCTGACCACGGGCGCCGCCCGTGCCGCCCTCGTCATCGGCGCCGAGACCTTCTCGCGCATCCTCGATTGGGAAGACCGCGCCACCTGCGTGCTGTTCGGCGACGGCGCCGGCGCCGTGGTGCTGAAGGCCGCGCCGGGCGAGGGAACGCTGGCCGATCGCGGCATCCTCACCACCCATATCCGCTCGGATGGCCGCTACAAGGACAAGCTCTATGTCGATGGCGGCGCCGGTTCGACCAAGACGGTCGGCTTCCTGCGCATGGAGGGCAAGGAGGTCTTCCGCCACGCCGTCAACAATCTGGCCGAGACGGTGCGCCATACCTTCGAGCAGACGGGCCTCACCGGCACCGATATCGATTGGTTCGTGCCGCACCAGGCGAACCGCCGCATCATCGATGCGACCGCCGACAAGCTCGGCATCAGCCACGACCATGTCGTGATCACGGTCGACCGCCACGGCAACACCTCGGCGGCCTCTATCCCGCTGGCTCTGGCGGAGGCTCACGCCGATGGCCGCATCAAGCCCGGGCAGCTCGTGCTGGTCGAGGCGATGGGCGGCGGCTTCACCTGGGGCTCGGCCTTGATCCGCTGGTGACGTTGCGGCAATAAACTCACGAAAATTGTCATGAAACATCGTCATTTCGGGTCAAGTCCGGCCTGAGCGGGCATATTGCCCCCGCTTGAGGATTGACCCGCGCGGCGGGGGCGCCTAGCGTCCGCCGTCCGTAATGGCGAAGGGCCGGTGGTTTGAGCCGCCGCCTGCAATACGCCTTGGAGGATATGAATGGCGGGGCAAACGGTCACTCGCGCGGACCTGTGCGAGGCTGTCTACCAGAAGATCGGCCTGTCGCGGACGGAGTCGTCGAAGCTCGTCGAGGCGGTCCTCGACGAGATCTGCGACGCCGTCGCACGCGGCGAGAACGTGAAGCTCTCTTCGTTCGGTTCTTTCGTCGTACGAGACAAAGGCGAGCGAATCGGGCGTAATCCCAAAACTGGCGTTGAGGTGCCCATCGAGCCGCGTCGCGTGATGGTGTTCAAACCCTCGAACGTGATGAAGGCCCGCATCAACGGCCAGACGGGTGAGGGTGAGACTGAGTGAACCTGGAGTTCCACGCCGGCGATACCGAGGCCGAATTGGACACCAAGAGCCCAGATGCCTTCCGGACCATCAGCGAGGTCGCCGAAGACCTCGACATACCCCAGCACGTGCTGCGTTTCTGGGAAACCCGCTTCAACCAGATCAAGCCGCTGAAGCGCGGTGGCGGTCGCCGCTACTACCGGCCTGACGACGTCGCCCTGCTCAAGGGCATCCGGCGCCTGCTCTATGGCGAAGGCTATACGATCAAGGGCCTCCAGCGCATCCTCAAGGAGCAGGGGCCGCGCCATGTCCAGGCGATCGGTCGTGGCGCGCCGATCGGTGCTGCGCCGCCGGCCGAGCAGCGCGAGGCCTCCGCCGGGGCGGGCGGCGTCGCTGAGGTCGCTGCCGAGCGGACGGCGCCGTATCGGCAGCCCGTTCCCGAGGGGCTCGACGACGTCTCCATCCTGACGGCGGTGATGAAGGAGCTCGGCGAATGCCGGCGCATCCTCGAGCAGGCCCTGCAGCCTGCGCCCGACGCGGCCTGACTAGCGGCACACGCTGCCCCGTCGCCTTGCGCCCGCTTTTCACGGGACGCGTGTTTGTTCGTAGCCTGAAGCCGAAAGCGCTCAGCTTTGTGGCGCTTCCTCCGCTTCGGTGCGCTGGGCGGGCTCGCGGCGGATGGCGGCCTTGTGCTTTCCGCGGCCCAGCGGGCCAGCTTTCTTGAGTGGGACCAGGCTGGCGAGCACCGGATTGGGATAGTGCTCCAGTGTCGAGCCGGTTGCTGCGTCGACGCCCATCCCGACAACGCCGCCGATCAGGATGTTTCCAGCGAAACCGGCTGCGCCGGCACCGGCAATGCGAGTGGAGACGGGTACCTGCAGATCGGCATAGCCCTCTTTCGAGAAGCTGACGACGAACTCGGATTTGCGGCTGACTTCCCAGGTGCAGGGCGTGGCTGTGCAGGCATGCCCCAGCGATGAGCGGGCTTCTGCGCCGCCCGGTTCGCTGCTGATGGTGATCTGGTTCGTCGTGCCGCGTGTGACGGTCGCACAGCCACCCAATGCCGCAGCTACGGCGGCTGCGCCAAGAACGCGAACTATCAGCATGTTAAGCCCCTTGCCCTGGTGCTCAGCTAGGTTCGCTCACGGCAGAAGAGCAAGGCGAACATGCGTGCCGGCTGTGTACAACTTGCACGCGCGCCAGATTCGTAGCCTTGATGTACCAAGGCCGCAACATAGGTCCGATGAGCCGGGAATGATCTCGGTTACCTGTTGGACGCGGATCGCCGCGCCACATCCCCGGGGAGCGCCGGCATGGCTTGGCTCTATCTGTTCGTCGCGGGCCTGTTCGAGGTCGGCTGGGCGATCGGCCTGAAATACACCAACGGCTTCACCCGGCTCGTCCCGACGCTGTTCACCGGCGCCAGCATGATCGTCAGCCTCGGGTTGCTCGGCCTTGCCTTGAAATCGCTGCCCGTCGGCACGGCCTACGCGGTCTGGACCGGCATCGGCACGATCGGCACCGCGATCCTCGGCATCGCCCTGCTGGGCGAGCCGGCAGGTGCTCTGCGGCTGGCCTGTATCGGCTTGATCGTCGCCGGCATCGTCGGGCTCAAGCTGGTCTCGGCGTAAGCGCCGAGGCTCAGCTCCGGCGCCAGGATTCAGGCCAGTAGCCGCCGCGCTCCACCAGCACGATCAGGACGATGATCACGAGCGTGACCACGACGGTCATGAGCTTGGCGTTCCAGGGCACGCCACGGCCGATCAGCCAGATCAGGCTGAGGCCGACGATCAGGGGAATGACGATCTCCATGACAGCAGCCTAGCCTGTGGGGCGGGCGGGCGGCAATCACCCGATGGGGCATCGCTGCAGGCGTTCAGGCGGAGATGTCTGTGAGTCGTTCCGGGCCCGCACTCCTTCCGATCGGGCGACCGCCCTCGACCAGCGGCTTCAACCCCGCGAGCTCGACCGCCAGAAAATCGAGGAAGAGCCTGACCCGCGGCGTGTGGCGCATGTCCGGGTGGGTGAGAAGCCAGAGATCGGCGGCAAGATCGGGATCGGGGTTTCCAAATCGCCTGAGGGCGGGGCGCGTATCGCCGATGAAGCAGGGCAGGAAGCCGACGCCGATGCCGGCCTCGACCGCCTCGGCGAGGCCGAGCACGGTGTTGAGTCGATAGACGACGCGCTCCGGCGCGACATGGCGGGCGAGGTAGCGCACCGCGCTCAGCATGGTGAACTGGTCGCCGAGCGAAACCCAGCTACGCTCCCACAGGCTTTCGCGGGAGGGTGGCTCGGCTTCGGGAAAATCAACGGCGCGGCCATAGAGCGCCCAGGCGATCCGGGCCGGCTTGCGGCCTATCAGCGTTTCCGGTGGGTTGTCGGTGGCGCGGATCGCAACGTCGGCATCGCGCTTGGAGAGATTGGCCGCCTGGTTGCCGATCAGGATATCCAGCCGGATATCCGGGCACTGCTCCAGGAAGCGCGCGAAAAGCGGGGTCAGCAGGTCGACCAGCAGCGAATCGTTGGTGGCGACGCGCAACTCGCCGGCCGGCTTGATCTCCTGCCCGGCGAGCTTGCGGGCGAAGGCGGTGATGTCGTCGTCGACGCGGGCGGCGAGCTGGATCATCTCCTCGCCGGCCGGCGTCGCGACATAGCCGCTGCGATGGCGCTCGAACAGGCGGGTGCCGAGCGCCTCCTCGATCTGGCCGAGGCGGCGGAACACCGTCGAGTGGTTGACGCCGAGCGCTGCCGCGGCTGCCGGCAGCGCCCGTTTGTCGGCGATCGCCTTGATCAGACGGAAATCGTCCCAGGCCAGGGGTTTGGCGGCTTGATTCATCCACTCACTCTCGGCCAAGCGACGCTCCCCTTCAAGGCGGGCTCGCGTCAGGCCAGCGCCGGCTTGGCGCTGATGGCCGGGCGCGAGCCGGTGACGGCGAGCGCACCGTCGCCGATCAGCACATGTGCCAGCGCGGTGATGGCCAGGAAGGCGGGATATTCCCAGCCGCCATTCGGCGCATTGAAGACCCAGCCATTCGGCGCGTGGATCGCGAGAGCGCCGAGCAGGACCGGCAGCAGCGCAGCCGAGACGAGGCGGCCGTGGAAGCCGATGAGGATGGCGAGGCCGCCGAGAAGCTCGGCCAGCATGATCGGCCAGGCGAGGAAGCCGGGCAGTCCGACCTGCCCGAGGAAACCGGTGAAGCCGGCCGGCGTGAAGATGACGAGCTTGAGATAGGCATGGGCGATGAACATCAGGCCGAGCGAGACGCGAAGGCCGAGAGCGCCATAAGGAGCGAGGCGATTGTCGATCATGGGAAGTCTCCTGAAACGGGACCGGTTGGTCTCGGGTCAAAAGGTCAGGGAGATTGTTCCGCAAATCAAATTGTCAATTGGCGTTCGATACATTGCATCAGTGCAATGAAATGCCTCTGGCGCTCGGCCGCCTTCATGCCGATCTTCCGGCCAACGGGGCGAATGAGCGCCCATCACGATCAGATCACGGAGGAGCTGCCATGCAGATCAACGGCCTTCACCACGTTACCGCCATCTCCGGCCCGGCGCGCCGCAATCTCGATTTCTATGCCCGCGTGCTCGGCCTGCGCCTCGTCAAGAAGACGGTCAATTTCGACGATCCCGGCACCTATCACCTCTATTTCGGCGATGCGGATGCCGCGCCCGGTTCGATCCTGACCTTCTTCCCGTGGGAGCATGCCGCTCCCGGTCGCCTCGGCGTCGGCGAGACGCAGGAGACGGTCTTCCGGGTTCCGGAAGGCTCGATCGGCTTCTGGGCGCATCGCTTCGTCGAGCAGGGCGTGCCGCATGAGGCGCCCGCCAAGCGCTTCGGCGAGACCGTGCTGAGCTTCCGCGATCCGGACGGCATGAGGCTCGCCCTCGTCGGCCTGCCGGGCGTCGAGAAGGAGCCGGCCTGGGGCGAGGGCGGCATCCCCGCCGAGCATGCGCTGCGCGGCTTCCACAGCGTCAGCCTGCTGCTGGCCGAGGCCGCGCCGACCGGCGCCATTCTGAGCGACGTCTTCGGCTTCACGGAGATCGGCCGCGAGGACACGCTGATCCGCTATGCCGCGAAGGGCACGGCGATCGGCGGGGTGATCGACCTGCGCGTCGCCGGTGGCTTCCTGCCGGCCAGGCAGGGCGCGGGCTCGGTCCACCATATCGCCTTCCGGGCGGCCGATGACGCCGCCCAGCAGGAGATGGTGCGCCGCCTTGTGCAGAACCATGGCATCAGCCCCACGGAACAGCGCGACCGGAACTATTTCCGCTCGGTCTATTTCCGTGAGCCCGGCCATGTTCTGTTCGAGATCGCGACCGATATTCCGGGCTTTGCGGTCGACGAGCCGGCGGCCGAGCTCGGCCGTTCGCTGAAGCTGCCGCCTCAGTACGAGGCGCATCGCAAGGAGATCGAGGCGGTTCTGCCCGATCTCGGCTGACGAGACCCGTCGCCCGCCGCGCAGGCGGGCGGCGGAGCGACACCACGGCGTCCTGTCTGCTTGTTGCAAGGGGCAGGGCGCTTCCGCTTGTCGAAGGGAACGACCATGACCGCCACGACCGCCGCCACCGATTTCATTCATGTCTTCGAGCAAGGCCACGACCCGGCTCGCCGGCCGCTCCTGCTCCTGCATGGCACCGGTGGCGACGAGCGCGACCTGCTCTCGCTCGGCCGCACCGTCGCGCCCGGCGCGAGCCTGCTCTCGCCGCGCGGCAAGGTGCTGGAAGGAGCGGCGCCACGCTTCTTCCGCCGTCTCGCCGAAGGCGTCTTCGACGAGGCCGATCTCAGGCGGCGCACCGACGAACTGGCCGATTTCGTCCTATGGGCGCGGGAACGCTACGGTTTGCCGGCGCCGGTCGCGCTCGGTTTCTCCAACGGCGCCAATATCGCGGCGGCGCTGCTGCTGCAGCGACCTGAGATCCTCGCTGGCGCGGCTTTGCTGCGCGCGATGGTGCCTTTCGCAGAGCCGCCGCGCGCCGATCTCGCGGACAAGCCCGTGCTGGTCCTGTCGGGCGCGCTCGATCCGATCGTGCCGAAAGCCAATGCCGAGGCGTTGGCGCGGCAGCTCGGCGGGAGCGGGGCCGTTGTCGAGCATCGCGTGCTGCCGGCCGGCCACGGCCTTGGCCAAGCCGATATCGGCCTTCTCGGCGACTGGCTTGGGCGCAACTGACCGGAAGCGGCATCGCGGAGAAGGTTCCGCGGTGCCGCTGTCGCCATTAATCGATCAGGGGCATCAGGACGGCCATCGTAATGGCCAGAAGCACCAGCATGCGCAGCAGGACCGCCCGCTGGCTCGAAACCGGCATATCCACCGAACGCGACACCGCACGCATCCTCGACCTCCCAATCGACGCTACGTCAGACGATCGTGACGCCTGACGTTACGTCTGGCAAGCCGGCCCGAGATGCCCGGCGGTGGACAACTCCGTCTGTCCCGATCGGAACGCCACCAGAGCTGGAGCATGCTCCACTTTCACGGAAAAACACGCCGTCATTTCGGGCAAACGGCGACGTCGCGCTGATCCGGAATCCATCGTAAAGCTCGACGCTCTCCGATGGATTCCGGGCCAAGCCCGGAATGACGGCGCGGTTTGGCGTAAAATCAGCAGGCTCCAGCGCAATTCCGCAGATCTTCGAAGCGCGGAATTACTCCAGGCCCTTGTTTTATCGCATTGTCTCCACGCGAACCGGTGCCCGCTTCGCTGGAAAACGCTCTAGGCCTCGGCCAGGACGCTCCCGACCGGGTCCGCGACGATGACGCGGCGCGCCTTGCTGGCCTGCTCGGTCATCAGGGCGAGGTTGATCCTGCGGCGGTACTCCGCCCAGGAGCCCAGGCTAAGTCCGCAATTGGCGCAGGAGACGACGCTGGCATCGCTGAGCGTGTGCGGAATCGAAACGCCCGGCGAGCCGCAATCCTCGCAATGGAACCAGTCTTGCTTCAACGCGACACCGTCCGTGCTCATGCTTGACGCTACGGCAACGTCCGTGCCGCGCCGCCATCAAAGGCCATCGCAGATGACTATGGGCTGAACGCGGGCGTGAGCTGGAACGGGTCGCTACTCGACGGCCGAAGTCAGGTCGCGACGATCGGCTCGCGCGACCCTCTCGGCTTCGCTGCTGGTCGAGACGAGGCGCAAGGCGGGCCTGCCGGTCGGTTGCACGGCAGGAAGGTCCTTCCGGCTGGCGGCGGCACGACGAATCTGAGCCCGTCGCGCGATAAGCGACATCTGATGCTTGTGTTTCATGATGGAAGTTCCGGAGCCGCATGATCGTCATGACATCAAGGCGTGTGTTCGGGCAGCCCCCATTTGGGGTGTCTGCACCCGCGGGTTCCGGAACAGGGAGCGCTCGGTTCGCAGGCTTACCCAGGTAACCGCATCAGCGGCGAGGCCGGCGCAATGGCGCTTGAACAAGCCCTGACGCCCGAGACGCGGATGGGCTGCGGAGGCCACAGAAACCCGCAATCCGCTTTCACATGGCGGATGGGTATTTCTCAATGATTTCCGGTGGTGAATGGTCGGAGCGAGAGGATTCGAACCTCCGACCCCTTGTCCCCCAGACAAGTGCGCTAACCGGGCTGCGCTACGCTCCGACGGCTCGGCTTATAGTGGCGGGGCGCGGCAGATGCAATGCGCTTCGATGCGATCTTGAACAGCCTTGACGCAGGACGCATGAGGTTGCCGCCCGGCGGGGAGAATGCTCGCCTGATTAACCCTTGCTTAACCTTCCCGTTGCGGTCGGGCCGCCCTGCGGCCAATGTCGGCCGGGGATGGGCAGGGTGTGCAGAGGCGGAGGCGGTCATGTCCATGGCAAGTCTTGCGATCGCGGGTGGCGGGCCGGAGCGCCAGGCCATGACGCAACCGGCCGGCTCGCTTGCCGCTTTCTTCGGCGAGATCAGGCCCGGCTGGCATTCGGAATGGGCCTGGGAGCACTATGAGGCGACCATTCTCGGGCTGGCGCATCAGTTCGGCCTGCGCAGCGTCTGCGAGATCGGCGGCGGGCGCGATCCGCTGTTCACCCAGGAGCAGGCCACCCGCAACGGCATCGATCTCATCGTCAACGATATCGATGCCGGCGAGCTCGCGCGGACGGGGCGCGGCCTCAGGACCGCGCGCTTCGACATCGCCGGCGACCTTTCCGAGCCCGATATCCGGCGCGGCAGCTACGACATGATGGTCTCGCGCATGGTCTTCGAGCATGTCGACGGGGTCGAGCGCGCCTGGGCCAACATCCATGAACTGCTGGCGCCCGGCGGCGTGGCGCTCGCGTTCTTCCCGACGCTGTGGGCTCCCGTTTTCGCGCTGAACCGCATCCTGCCGGACAAGGTCTCTCACGCCATTGTCCAGGCGCTGTTTCCGGCGCGCCGGGATGGCGGCGACGATCCGAAATTCCCGGCTCTCTACGACTGGTGCCGCGGCGATCCGGCCGTGCTCGAGCCGATGCTGAAACGGGCCGGTTTTGCCGACATCCACGTCCAGCGCTTCTGGGGCCACGGCTATTTCGAACGGATGCCGGGGTTGAAGCAGATCGACCACGTCTTCAACGCGGTGGCGGCGCGAATCGGCTGGAATCTCGTCACGACCCACGCCTATGTCGTGGTCCGCAAGGGCCGGGCCTGAGCAGGCTCGCTGCTATCCGCGAGAGGGATGATCGGGGGCTGCGCCATCCGGCCCCAGCACGGCCAGGCCCCAGACGAGGCCCATGAGCAGATAGAGATGGCGCCAGTGGTCGGTGTCGATCTGGAAGCCTTGCAGGATCGTGACGAAGAGCACTGACCAGATCGCGATGGCGTGGAGTTGGGTCGGGCCGGGCCGGAACACCAGCCGCCAGCCGACATAGCAGGTCGCCACTGTCAGGCTGGCCCAGGACAACCCGCCGAGCCAGCCATAGGAGGCGAAGGCGTTGACATAGACGTTGTGCGGGTCGGCCTGGTTGAAGAGCCAGCGGAATTGCAGCGGCCCGAAGCCGTTGGGAGCTTCCAGCAGCATCGGGATGGCGCGCAACTGGTTGCCGAAGCGGCCGGTGACGCCTTGGTCATAGTCCTGTTCGAGGCTGGCGCGCGCTTCGAAGACGCTGCGGATCTCCTCGAAGGACAGCGCGACCAGCAGCGCGGCGAACGCGGCGACGAGCGCTGCCAGTGACATCGCGACGATGCGGCCCCGGCTGGCCGCGGTCGGCGCAGTCAGGAAGGTGAGGGCGATCATCAGCGCGGTCGAGACCACGAGCACGGCCCAGGCACCGCGCGAGAAGGTGAAGAACAGCGCGGCGAGCGGGACGCTGAGCGTGATCAGGCCGCGCAGCATGCCGACCTGGCCGGTCAGGATGCGTTGCAGGACATAGACGATCGGCAGGGCGAGATAGGGACCCAGCACGTTGGGGTCCTTGAAGGTGCCGGAGGCGCGGCCGTAGAGCGTGAAGATCGAGCCGAGCCCGGCGACGTCGAAATAGCCGAGCAGCGCCGCGAATCCCGCGATCCAGGCGGCGAAGAGATAGCCGCGCCGCAGCGTCTCCAGCCGGCCGGCCGCGTCCTGCGACATGATGCCGGCGATGAAGACCGCCGTGATCATCAGATAGACCGAGACGGCGGTGAAGCGCACCGAGTCGCCATCGCTCATCCAGGGAATGAGCGAAAAAATGCCGCCGATATTGTAGGCGAGCAGCAGTACGGCCAGAGGCAGCAGCTTCTGCGAGAACCGGATGCCGGTGAGCGCGAAGACGAACAGCGCCAGCAGGAAGACGACTTCGTAGGGCGAAGGCTCGATCAGGGCGAGCCCGCTGGAGGCGCCGAGCAGCCACAGGGTGCCGCGCTTGATCGCGGCATAGGAGATCACCAGCCGTGAGGCCGGCCCTGCTCGGGGCGTGTTCTGCGCCAGCGTGTTCAATAGGCGTTCTCGTTCTTGGTCAGGAGCGAGAACGGCGTCTTCGCGAGGATGTAGAGGTCGAGCAGCACCGACCAGTTCTCGATATAGTAGAGATCGTGCTCGACGCGGCGCTGGATCTTCTCGTCGGTATCGGTCTCGCCGCGCCAACCGTTGATCTGGGCCCAGCCGGTGATGCCGGGCTTGACCTTATGGCGCGCGAAATAGCCGTCGACGACCTGCTCATAGGCGCGGTTGGACGCCTTGGCGTGGATCGCGTGCGGGCGCGGGCCGACCAGCGAGAGATCGCCTTTGAACACGACGTTCAGGAGCTGCGGCAACTCGTCGATCGAGGTCTTGCGGATGAAGCGGCCGACGCGGGTCACGCGCGGGTCGTCCTTGGTGACCTGCTTGGCCGCCGTGTGGTCGGCCATGTCGTTGCGCAGCGAGCGGAACTTGAAGATGTCGACGGTCTCGTTATTGAAGCCGTAGCGCTTCTGGCGGAAGAAGACCGGCCCCTTGCTGTCGAGCTTGATGGCGATCGCGGTCGCCAGCATCACCGGCGAGAGCGCGATCAGCGCCAGCGTGCCGACCACCTTGTCGAAGGCCCATTTCACGACGATGTCCCAGTCGGCGATCGGCCGGTCGAAGACGTCGAGCACCGGGACGGCGCCGAAATAGGAATAGGAGCGCGGTCGCAGGCGCAGCTTCGAGAGATGGGCGGAGAGGCGGATGTCGATCGGCAGCACCCAGAGTTTGCGCAGCATGGTGAGCAGCCGCGCCTCGGCCGAGATCGGCAGTGTGAAGATCACGAGATCGAGCTTGGTGCGGCGCGCGAATTCGACGAGATCGTCAATCGTGCCGAGCTTGGGATAGCCGGCGACGAGATCGGGGGAGCGCTCGTCGCTGCGGTCGTCGAACACGCCGCAGATGCGCAGACCCGTGTCCTTCTGGCTTTCCAGGGCGCGGATCAGGGCCTCGCCCGCTTCGCCGCCGCCGACGATCGCCGTGCGTCGTTCCAGCCGGCCGGTGCGGGTGAGATGGCGCACGCCCGTCGTCATGACCACGCGCCCGGCGAGCAGGGCGCCGGCGCCGGAGAAATAGAAGCCGATCAGCCAGACGCGCGAGACCTGGTCACCGATCTTCAGGAAGAAGAAGGCCGCGAGCGCGACCAGGAACAGCATGGTCCAGCCGGTCACCAGCCTGACCGCGCTGCCGATGAAATGGCGCAGGGCGCCGATCGGGTACAATTGCAACGCCTGGAAGAGCACCAGCGTGCCGACAGCGAGCGCGCCGACCGTCACCTGATACGGCAGGGAGTCGACCTTGCCGGCTGCATAGAGCCAGTAGATCAGCCCGCCCGTGCCGAGCACGGCGATCAGGTCGAACAGCCGGGCCACGCCTTCGATCATGACCGGGGACAGGGTCGGCTTGACGGGGATGGCCGCGATGCGTTCGGCCAGCGGGTGGAAGCGCCGCGTCTGCCCCTTCTCGGTCCCGCCGAACACGCCCGGCGTCGCCGAGGCGGCCGCATCCGCCTTCATCATATCGCGGACGTCGAAAGTCCCCATGACCCTACACCCTCAACTCGGAGCGCCGTGCCAGGGGTGCGGCGATCCCGCTTCGGCTCTAACCGAAATTGCTCACGGAACGTTTAACCGGACCGCTTGCTGTTTCGACGGATTCGTAAAGCCTTGGAGGCAAGGCGGCGGCCCGCGCCGGACGCCTTTCGCACTGTGCAAAAAAGCGATGGCGAAAAAGTGGATTTTGTCTTGGCCGGCCAGTGATTTGGCACAGGTTCGAGACGGTCGGAAAATGCCGTGATTTCCCGCAAGTGATTGTTATTGCAAATGATCGCGAGTTGACAGGCCGGGGCGGCATAGGCATATTGGCTGACGATGAGTGTCTGAGAAGCATATAACGCTCAAGAAGAGCGCCGCGCCCCGACAGGTGTTTTACCTATGGCGTCGGTTGCTGGAGTAAATCTCCGGCTCAGTCTTCTTTTCGGAACTGTCGATTTAAAACTCTAACGATTGCTTGGCTGTCCCTGCGTCGCACCCGCGGCGTTCAGCGCCGGCTTCGCCCGTGTGCATCATGTCTTTTCATTGGTTGGTTCTGCTCGCGGCCATCGCCGTCGAGATCGTCGCGACGGCCGCGCTGAAGACGGCTGTCTCCAGCTCATGGGTCGTCGGCACCTTGCCGCTGATCCTGATCGGCTTCTCTTTCGTCCTGCTCAGCATCGCGCTGCGCGTCATCCCGATGGCGGTCGCCTACGCCGTCTGGGAAGGGCTCGGCATCGTCGGCATCGCGCTGATCGGCCATGTGCTCTTCGGCGAGCATCTGACCCCGGCGCGGGCGGCGGGTCTCGCCGCGATCCTGGCCGGCATTCTCCTCATCGAGAACGGGGTGGGGCACGAACGCAGCAAGGATCACGGGAGGCTCGTGTGAACGCCTCCTTCCTGCAGGCTGCGCCGTTCCTCTGGCTCCTGCTCGCCGTCGCTCTCGAAATCGGCGGCACCTATCTGCTCAAGCTCTCGGACGGCATGACCCGCCGTGCGGTGGGGGCCGGCGGCATCGTCCTTGTCATGGGCGCTTTCGCGGCGCTCGCACAGGCCATCGAAGGCATGGACCTTTCGGTCGCCTATGCGGTCTGGGGCGGAGCGGGGCTGGTCATCACCGCCATCATCGGCGCGCTGGTTTTCGGGCAGCGCATCAGGCCGGCGGGCTGGCTCGGCATCCTGCTGGTGGTGGCCGGCGTCGTCGCGCTGAAGATGGTCTGAAGTGCAGGCTTCAGGCGACGCCGCGCGCCTTCAGCGCGTCGCGATAGCCGGCGATGACGCCGTCGACCATGTCGTCGAGGCGGAAACTCTGCCGGACATGGCCGGCAAGATCCGCTGCCTGGGCGAGGCGCTCGGCCTCCGGCGCCTCCAGCATGGCCCGGATCGCCCCGGCGAGAATCGTCGGGTCGTTCGCCGGAATCAGGCGCTGGCGATGGTTGGGGCCATAGATCTCGCCGATGCCGCCGACATCGGTCGAGATCAAGGGCTGCGCGGCCGCGGCCGCTTCCAGGATGACATAGGGCAGGGATTCCGCCCGCGACGGGATCACCATGGCCCGTGCGCGCGCCAGCGCCTTGCGGATGGGCGCCGGCGGTTCGAAGACGCATTGGTCGGCGATGCCGCGCTCGCGCGTCATCTGGCGCAGTTCCTCCTCGTCGGGGCCGGAGCCGACGATGAGTATCCGCGGCGTCAGCCTGTCCCGGCGGCGCAGCAGCGCCAGTGCGTCGATCAGCGTGTCGACGCCCTTGGCCGAGCGCAGCTCTCCCAGATAGAGCAGGTCGAATTCCGCGGCACGGTGATCGATCGGCTCGAATTCCGCGTCGGAGACGCCGTTGAGCACGATGCGATGATCCGTTCGCGGCATATGCCCGACATGGGCCTCGAAGCGGCCGGCGATGAAGCGGCTTTCGAACAGGAACATGTCGGTCGCGCCCTCGAGCAGGCGCTCGACGCTCATATAGACCTTATGCTCCGTGCTGCCGGGCTTGTAGTTGAAGCTGCCGCCATGCGGCGTGTAGGCGGTGACATAGCGTCGGCCGGATGAGAACAGGGCGGGGATGCGGCCATAGACGCCGCCTTTCGAGCCGTGGCAATGCACCACGTCCGGCGCGAGCCGTCGCCGCAGCGACACTTCGGAGAGCTGTGCCTTGAGGTCGGTGATGCTCGGGTAGCGCGACATCGGCACCCGCGTCACGCCGAGCGTCAATTGCCCGGCGAGTTCGCTGAAGACCGCGTCGGCGCGCGCTCCGCCGGTGCTGGAATCGCAGAAGATGCCGACATCGTGCCCGCGCTCGACCTGGCCGCGCGCCACGTCGAGGACGTGCCGGAACAGCCCGCCGAGCGGCGCACGGAAGACATGCAGGATTCTCAGGGGGCGGGCGGCGAGGCTGTCCGTCATGGCGCGCGCCGCGATCTCAGAACCAGCGTTCCTTGATGACGATCGTATCGCCGGGCTGAACCGGGTAGGTGATCGGCACGGTCGCGGTCACGGTCTGCCCGTCGATCTGGCGCGTCACTTCGGCCGAGGAGCGCAGGCCGCGCGGCGTGAAGCCGCCGGCGATCGCGACCGCGGTCTGCACGGTCATGCCGTTCACATAGGGGAACTGGCCGGATTGGGTGACCTCGCCGAGCACGAAGAAGGGACGGTAAGTGTCGACCTCGACCGAGACCTTGGGCTCGCGGAGATAGCCGCCGCGCAGCTTGGCCTCGATCGCCTGGGCGAGCTGCTGGGTCGTGCGGCCCTGTGCCTCGATCGTGTTGATCAGCGGCATCGCGATGCGCCCGGCGCCGTCGACGGCATAGATATTGGAGAGGTTGTCCTGTCCGAAGACGATGATGCGCAGCCGGTCGCCGCTGGCGAGCCGATAGGGGCCGGCCGGCTCGGCGAGCGCATAGTCCGCCGCCGGATAGCGGGGCGCGCAGGCTCCCGCAATCATGGCGGCGGCCAAGGCGAGAGAGGCGAGGCGTCGACTCATCACTGGCTTACCCGTGCAGAATTGGCCCGATCTTTAGGCTCGACATGGTTAACAAAGGCTTCCCACGGGCATCATGGGGCGCGAGGTCGCGCCGTTTCGGCTCATCGCGGAGGGAAGGGCGCGCGAAAACGCTGCCGACTGCTAGGCTGTGGGGGTAGCTGCAGTCGGCAGCGGCCCGATCATGGCGACACGTTTGATCGAGCGATTCAAGATTCGCTTCCCTGGCTGAAGGGCCGATGAAACCGCCGCTCAGAATGGCGGTAACGGGTCGTTAACCTTCATTACCGCGTGCCGGGCCTTGCGCGCCGAAATCGCCGATCGCGGCTTGCCGCGGGGCTCGATGGCGGCTGGCGGACGTCATAGCCGTTTACGATTGAAGGCGCGGCCGGGCGGGAAATCGCGCCCAGCCGGCGAAGATCTCCCGCTCGATCAAGGGCGCCGTGCTGCCCTGGCGCCTCGGGAAGCCGGTTCGAGGCTCGGGTCGGCTGGTCTCGAATCGCCCGGACGTGGTCCGCGCCCGAGGAGGAAAGGGCCTGTGGCGCCCCCGACGTTAACTAACGCGATGAGATCGTTAGGGCTTCATTAGGCTTACTGAGCTTTCAATGGCGCCCGCGTCCCCTCCGCGGGACGAGAGTTTTGCGTCGATAGGTGGGCCCATGACCGCTCAAGCTGGGATTGATGCGCGCGGCGCCGGCGAAGGCCGGGGCGACATGCTCGATCTCTCCGCCCTCTGGGCGGCGATCAAGCGCCGCAAGTTGTGGATCATCGCGCCGACGCTCGCCGCTCTCGGCCTGTCCTTCGTCGCGGTGAATGTCGTCACGCCACGCTATACCGGTGAAGCCAAGCTGTTGCTCGAAAGCCGGGGCGGCTTCTATGCGCTGCCGGGCCAGGCCGTCGCCGATAGCGGCCAGTTCGATTCCGAAGCGGTGCAGAGCCAGGTCCAGATCATCATGTCTCGCGACCTCGCGCGTGAGGCGGTGAAGCGGATCGGCCTCGTCGGCAATGCCGAATTCGATTCCGGCGTCGGGGCGTTGAGCGCGGTGCGCAAGCTCGCGGTCATGATCGGGCTCGGCGGTCATCCGGCCGACCGCTCTCCCGAGGAGCGCGTTCTCGAAAAGTATTATGACCGTTTGCTGGTCTTCCCGGTCGCCCGCTCGCGCATCGTCTCCGTCGAGTTCACCTCGCGCGATGCCGCGCTCGCGGCCAAGGCGGCCAACACCATCGCAGAGACCTATCTGGAGTTCCAGGAGCAAGCGAAGCAGGAGAACGCGCGCAGCGCCTCGAACTGGCTCTCGACCACGATCGAGCCCTTGCGCAAGCGCGTCGCCGAGGCCGAGGCCAGGGTCGAGGATTTCCGCTCGAAGAACGGCCTGTTCGCCGGCCCCAACAACACCACCATCACCTCCCAGCAGCTCACCGATCTCTCGGCGCAGCTTTCGGGCGCCCGCAGCCAGCAGGCGGAGGCGCAGGCCAAGGCCGGGCTGATCCGCGACGCGATCAAGCAGGGCCGCACCTTCGAGATCCCGGACGTCGCGAACAACGACCTTGTCCGACGGCTGATCGAGCAGCGCGTCAACCTGCGCGCCCAGATCGCGGCGGAGGCGCGCAGCCTCCTGCCGGAGCATCCGCGGATCAAGGAGCTCAACGCCCAGCTTCTCGACCTCGAAGGCCAGCTCCGCGCCGCTGCCGAGCGGACGGTGCGCACGCTCGAAAACGAGGCCAAGATCGCCGGCCAGCGCGTCGAGAGCTTCCAGGCCGCGCTCGACGGCCAGAAGAAGAACGTCTCCAGCGCCAATGACAGCGAAGTGCAGTTGCGTGCCTTGGAGCGCGAGGCCCGCACCCTGCGCGAGCAGCTAGAGCAGTACATGCAGCGCTATCGCGAGGCGGTTGCGCGCGACACGTTGAATGCGACGCCCGCCGATGCGCGCATCATCTCGCGCGCCGTCGAGGCGACCGAGCCCTCCTTCCCGAAGAAGGTGCCGGTCGTGCTGGTCTCGACGCTAGCGACTTTCCTGATCGCGCTGGCGACGATCGTCACTCGCGAATTGCTCAACGGCCAGGGCCGCCCGCTGCCTGACGCCCCGCGCGGGCCGCGCTGGGTCTCCGCCAGTTCCTCGGAGGAGGAGACGGAGGGGCCCGGCCCGGTGCCCGGCGCGCCGCGGCATGCGCGCGTCGCGGGCCTGCTGACCCATGCCGGAAAGCTCGGCCAGACCCGGCTCGACCTCGATCACCCCGAATTGACGCTGGCCGAGATCGCCGAGCGGACCCGTGAGCCGGCGCGCGGCATGGCGCCGCTGGCGCTGGTTCTCGATGGCGCCGGCGAAGAGGCCGTAAAACCGCGTGACCTCGCCGAACTGCTCGCGCAGCGCTGCCGCTGCGTGCTCGTCGACCTCTCCTCCGACAATGCCGTCGGGGAGGCCGGCTTCTCCGAGCTTCTCGCCGGCGAGGCGCTGTTCTCCGACATCATCACGCGGGCGCCGGGCTCGCGGCTGCATCGTATCGGCGCGGGCCATGCCGGCCGGGCCGCCGTGCTGGCCGCTCCCGATCTCGTCGATGTCGCGCTGGACGCGCTCTGCGAGACCTATGACTGGGTGCTGGTCGCCGCCGCCTCGAACGACGATGGCGCGGTGCTGGCGCCGATCGCCCGCCGCGCGCAGGCCGGGCTCGTCATGGCCGGGCAGGTCGGCAACGGCCACGCCCTGGAGACCGCCTATCGCCTGAGCGAACTGACCGAGGCGCCGGTCACGCTGATCCTCGATGCCGAGGGCGGCATGCCGATGCCCCCGGTCTCGCGCTCGGAGATGCCCGTCGGCGCCTGACATCGCGGGCGGGACGGCTACTCCTCTTCGGAGCGCTTGCCCCGCAGCCAGCCCGACGCCCGGTGGGCGAGCTTCAATGCTGCCGGCGAGCGCTTGATCTGCCGCTTCAGCTCGCGCTTCGTCCGGGCGATCCGGGCGAAGACGCGGCCCTTGAGGGTCAATGGCAGGAAGCTGTCGACGAGATCGTCATGGTCGTCGCAGAAGGTCGTCTTGTAGCGGGCCTCGCCGACGCCGAGATCGAAGACCGCGATGCCCTCGCGGGCTTTCAGGCGGATCAATTCGGCCAGCAGCAACTCTCCGGGGCTGGTCTTGACGGTTTCGCTGGCCATGTCGAACGAGGTTGCCATCCCGGAGAAGCGCTCGCCCTGGATTGCGCCGACATAGGTTGCGACCGCCCGGCCGCCGAGATCGAGGGCATAGAGCTCGATCGCGGGGCGCCCGGAGCTGCCCTCCATGGCCGCCTGCTCCAGAAAGGCGCGCATCGCCGGCTCGGCGAAGGGATCCGGCACGCCCATGGCGCGGAAGCGCTCCGCCTTCTGCGCCAGGAAGGCGTCGATGATGCGCGCAGTCTCGCCGGGCGTCGTCGCGCGCGTCAGCACCGACGGCCCGAAATCCTTGAAGCGGCTATGCTTGTTCTTGAGCTTCTTGCGCGCGTGGCTGCTCATAGAGCGCCTGAGCGCCGCATCGCCGTCGCCGGCGATCAGGGCGAGCTTGTAGGCGCGGCTCGGGCTCGGGCCGGCGGCGAGCCGGGCTGCGGGGTTGGCGACGCCCTGCCAGATGACCGGCTGGTTGACGAAGGCGAATGCGTCGAGTCCGCCGATGGCATGGCCGATCTCGGTCAGCATGCGGGCGATCTGCGCCGCGTCGAGCTGTGCGGCGAAGTCCGGAGCATAGAGCCCCATGTGGTAATTGGCGTGCTTGCCGCCGATGAACTCGGCGAATCTGAAGCCGCTGCGCCGGGTGATGACGAGCGGCAGAAGCGCGCAGAGCTCGCCGTCGGGACCACGCACCAGCGCATAGCGCAGGGCCATGCCATGGGCCGCGCCGATCGTCTCGACGAAGGACTTGATCCAGCCATGGCTCTGATAGGGCGTCACCAGCGCGGTCGCCTCGAAGGCGCGCCACCGTTCGGCCAGCGCCGCGATATCGGTCTCGATCGCGACCGACGTCCAGGGGCGCGATACGGCGCCGGCGGCGGTCGCGTCAGGCATGGCCGGCGTTGAGGCGGTGGCTGCGGGCATGTTTCCTTCGCCCATGCGAGCAGGACAGATGGCGCCTCCTTAACCCGCCATTGTGAACGGATCGGCCACACTCCCGCGGCCCGGCAGCGCGATCGCACGATAGCGTTAGCGGGGGGTTGCAAAGGGACGGTTGCATTTGGCGGCGATGAACGGGCGTCACAGGGCCATTGCGGCCGCATTCCGGATGATGGCGGCGACCGGCGCCGACCGTTGGAGCCGCGGCTTCGCGCAAGGGCAGGGCGTGATCCTGACGCTGCACCATGTCCGGGCGGCGGAGATGCGTGGCTTCGCGCCGAATGCCCTGCTCGACATCACGCCGGATTTCCTCGACCGCGCGCTGCGCCTGATCCGGGCCGAGGGCTACGACATCGTCTCGCTGCAGGAGGCGCTGTCGCGTCTGCGCAATCCCAAGCCCGGCCGCTTCTTCGTGGCGCTGACCTTCGACGACGGCTATCGCGACAATGTCGAGGATGCCTGGCCCGTCCTCGCCAGGCACGAGGCGCCCTGGACGCTGTTCGTGACGCCGGGCTTCGCCGATCGGACCGCGCGACTCTGGTGGGTCGATCTGGAAGAGGCGATCCGGGCGCTGCCGCGGATCGATCTCGCCCTGCCGGATGGCCGCTTCAGCGCCCGGACCGAAACCGATGCCGAGAAGGACCGCGCCTTCGCCAGGCTCTACTGGCGCCTGCGCCGCGGGCCGGAAGCGATTCTGCTTTCTGCGGTTTCGGCCTTGGCGACCGAGGCCGGCATCGATCCCGTTGCCCTCGTCGAGCGCGAGTGCCTGCCCTGGGAGACGCTGCGGGCCTTGTCCGGCGCACCGGGCGTGACGATCGGCGCCCATACCCTGACGCATCCGATGCTGGCGAAGCACGACGCGGATGTGGCGCGCCGCGAGATCGTCGACAGCAAGCGGCGTCTGGAGGCGGAGCTGGGCATGCCGATCCGCCATTTCGCCTATCCGGTCGGCGATACCGGCTCGGCCGGGCCGCGCGATTTCGCCCTGGCCGCGGAGGCCGGCTTCGAGAGCGCGGTGACCACGCGGCCGGGCCATCTTCTTCCCGAGCACGCCGGCCATCTCCACGCCCTGCCGCGCGTCTCGCTCAATGGCCTCCACCAGAACGAGGCGGCGTTGCGAGCGCTACTGTCGGGGCTGCCGTTCTGGTTGCGGAGCGGGGGGCGTAAACTGGATGTTGGTTAGGCGCCGTCGCTGGCCATGGCTGCTCCGGGCCTCTCGGCTTGTCATTCCGGGGCTTCGCGGAGCGAAGAACCCGGAACCCACGACCGGACGAGCTGCTCACAACAACGGTGGTTCTCCCGTTGAGACCGGAGAAGCGTTTCAAGCCTCGTCCTTGCGCTCCATCCACTTGATCAGCGGCAGCAACGGCAGCACCCAGGCGAGGCCGAGCACGATGTAGGCAATGGTCTGCACCGGCTTCGAGGCCTCGGTGATCCGCCCTTGTGCCAGCGCCATCGCGACGAGCGCGTAGACGCAGACGAAGACGAGGATCAGCACGGTCCCGATCAGCTTGCGGTTGCGTTGTTTCATCGGGCTCTCCACCGCGCGGGCTCGGCTGCTGCGGCAATGCGGGCGTTGTCGCGCCGGAGCGACGGGTCTATGTCACCGGCGAGCGCGCTTGTGAAGCGCCAGCGTCTGCGACCGAAAGCCCACCCGTGACCCTAGCTCTGAACCAGACTGCCGGCGATCGCGCCAGGACTGATCATGCCGGCATCCGCCGCTGGCTCTGGATCGTGGCCGGGCTTGTCTTCCTGATGGTCGTGGTCGGCGGCGCGACAAGGCTGACCGGTTCCGGCCTCTCGATCACCGAATGGAAGCCGATCACCGGGGCGATGCCGCCGCTCTCCGCCGAAGCCTGGGCCGAGGAATTCGGCAAGTACCGCGCGAGCCCGCAATACCAGCTCCTCAACGAGGGCATGAGCCTGGGCCAATTCCAGTTCATCTACTGGTGGGAATGGGGGCATCGCCAGCTCGGCCGCTTCATCGGGTTGATCTATCTCGCGGGCTTCCTCGTCGTTGCCTTGCGCCGCCTGCTGCCGGCCCGACAGATCGCGACGTTGTTCGGCATGGGCCTGCTGCTCGGCCTGCAGGGCGCGATCGGCTGGATCATGGTCGCGTCGGGCCTGCAGCCCGGCATGGTCGCGGTTGCGCCGGTGAAGCTGACGCTGCATCTCACCTTCGCCGGCCTGTTCTTCGCCTCGGTCATTGCCTTCGCGACGGCGCTGACGCCGTTGCGTCGGGTCGAGCCGGCGCGGTGCAGGGCGATGGCCTGGCTGCTGCTGCTGCTGCTCTTCGTGCAGATCGCGCTCGGCGGGCTCGTCGCAGGCTCGAAGGCGGGCTTCACCTTCAACACCTGGCCGTTGATGGACGGCGTGCTGGTGCCGCCGGGCTCGCAGCTCTTCGCCCAGTCGCCGTTCTGGGAGAACTTCGTCGACAATGTCGCGCTGGTGCAGTTCAACCACCGCATCGGCGCCTATATCCTTTTCGCCGTCGCCTTGTGGAACGTGCTGAAGCTGCGCCGCGCCGCGCCGGGATCGGGCAGCGCCAAGCGTGCGACCGCCATCGCCGGGCTGGTGCTGGCGCAATCGGCGCTTGGTATCGTCACGTTGCTGCTGGTGGTGCCGCTCTGGGCCGGCCTCGCTCATCAGGCGCTCGGCTTCGCCGTGCTGGCGATGGGCGTGGTCCATGTCACCCGAACGGAACAGGCGGCGCGGGCGTAAGGAGCGCCGCCCGAGCATCTCAAAGAGAAAGGCGCCGTTTCCGGCGCCTTTATCATTTCAGGGATGCGCGTTTCGATCAGGTCAGCGCCTGATCCAGATCCGCGATCAGGTCCTCGACATCCTCGAGCCCGATCGAGAGGCGCACCACCTGAGGGCCGGCGCCGGACGCGATCTTCTGCTCGTCGGTGAGCTGGCGATGCGTCGTGGACGCCGGGTGGATCACCAGCGAGCGCGTGTCGCCGATATTGGCGAGATGCGAGAACAGCTTGAGGTTCGAGACCAGCTTGACGCCGGCGTCGTAGCCGCCCTTGAGCCCGAAGGTGAAGACCGCGCCGGCCCCCTTCGGCGTATAGCGCTTGGCAAGCTGCTCGTACTTGTCGCCGGCCAGGCCGGGATAGCTGACCCACTCGACCGCCGGATGCTTCTGGAGATGCTCGGCAACCTTCTGCGTGCTCTCGCAGTGCCTCTGCATGCGCAAGGGCAAAGTCTCGATGCCGGTCAGCAGCATGAAGGCGTTGAAGGGCGACAGAGCCGGGCCGAGATCGCGCAGGCCGAGCACGCGGGTCGCGATGGCGAAGGCGAAGTTGCCGAAGGTCTCGCCCAGCACCATGCCGTTATATTCCGGCCGTGGCTTGGAGAGCATCGGGTAGCGGTCGTCGCCGACCCAGTTGAACGAGCCGCCATCGACGATCAGGCCGCCGATCGAGTTGCCATGGCCGCCGAGGAACTTCGTCGCCGAATGCACGACGATGTCGGCGCCATGCTCGAACGGGCGCAGCAGATAGGGCGAGGCCATCGTGTTGTCGACGATGAGCGGGATGTTGTGCTTCTTGGCGATGGCGCTGATCGCGGCGATGTCGACGATGACGCCGCCCGGATTGGCGATCGACTCGATGAAGATCGCCTTGGTCTTCGGCGTCACGGCGGCGGCGAAGCCTTCGACATCGTCCGGATCGGCCCAGATCACGTTCCAGCCGAAGCTCTTGTAGGAATGGTTGAACTGGTTGATCGAGCCGCCATAGAGCTTGCGCGCCGCGACGAACTCGTCGCCCGGCTGCAGCAGCGCGTGGAAGCAGAGGAACTCGGCCGCATGGCCGGACGCGACGGCGAGCGCCGCCGTGCCGCCCTCCAGCGCCGCGACGCGCTCCTCCAGCACCGCGTTCGTCGGGTTGCCGATGCGGGTATAGATGTTGCCGAAGGCCTGCAGGCCGAATAGCGAGGCGGCATGGTCGACATCATCGAAGACGAAGGAGGTCGTCTGGTAGATCGGCGTGGCGCGTGCGCCCGTCGCTGCGTCGGGGGCCGCTCCGGCATGGATGGCGAGTGTGCTGAAACCCGGTGCGCGGTCGGTCATGGTTGCTCCCTGACAATCTGACGTCGAAAACGGATCGTTCGATTTAACGAACGGTTGGCGAGGCGTCAATTCGAGAGCGGCAGGCCGGTCAGGTCCCCGGCCGGTGGATCGTCAGCTTCTGGAAACCCTTGCCGGCAAGCACCGGCTTCTTGGCCGAGAGAATGCGCGAATTGATGCCTTGCCAGCCGATCTCGCCGGAAAGCCGGCCGTATTCGATCTTCGGGCAGCGGTTCATGATGACGGTGACGCCCTTCGCCTCGGCCCGCGCCGCGGCCTCGTCGTTGCGCACGGAGAGCTGCATCCAGATCACCTTGGGCAGGGGATCGAGCGCCAGCGCCTCGTCGGTGATCGGGCCGGCCGCTTCCGAATTGCGGAAGATCTCGACCATGTCGATCGGGCCGGGAATGTCCTTGAGCGCGGCATAGACAGTCTTGCCGAGGATCGTCTGGCCGGCGAGACCGGGGTTGACCGGAATGACGTCGTAACCCCGGTCGATCAGGTACTTCGTCACGATCCAGCTCGGCCGCGCCTCGTTGGCGGAGGCGCCGACCAGCGCGATCCTTTTCACGGATTTCAGGATGTCGCGGATCAGGCTGTCGGGATAGGCGTCGTGGTTCATGAAGCTGAGGCTCAGCGGCAGGGAAGGCGCAGGATCGATATAGGCTGCAACAATCACGCCGTCATCTCGGACGCAGCGATGCGGAGATCCGGAACCCATTCCGGAGCGTTTCCAATGGAGGTTCCGGCATGGATTCCGGGTCTCCCTCCGGTCGCCCGGGATGACGTGGAGGCTGCTACTTTCCCTCCCACACCGGCGCACGCTTCTCGACGAAAGCGCCGATACCTTCCTCGGCGTCCCGAGCGAGCATATTCTCGACCATCACCGCCGAGGCGTGGTCATAGGCCGCCTTCAGCCCCATCTCGCGCTGTTCGTAGAAGGCGCGCTTGCCGATCTTGACCGTCGCCGGCGATTTCGAGGCGATGATCGCGGCCAGCCGCTGGGCCTCGGCCAGCGCCTCGCCGGCCGGCACGACGCGGTTGACGAGGCCCATGCGCGCCGCCTCGTCCGCCGGGACCATCTCACCGAGCAGCAGCATCTCCAGCGCGTGCTTGGCCGAGAGGTTGCGCGAGAGCGCAACCATCGGCGTCGAGCAGAACAGCCCGATATGGACGCCGGGCGTACAGAAGCGGGAGGCCTCGCCCGCGACCGCGAGATCGCAGCTCGCGACAAGCTGGCAGCCGGCCGCCGTCGCCGTGCCTTCGACGGCTGCGATCACCGGCTGGGGCAGGGCGGTGATCTGCTGCATCATGGCCGAGCAGCGCCCGAGGATATCCGTGAAATAAGCCCGGCCCCGGTCGGCATCGGCGCGACGGGCCGTCATCTCCTTGAGGTCGTGCCCGGCGCTGAACACCGGCCCGGCTGCCGCGAGAATGACGGCCTTGACCGAGCGATCGGCCACGATCGCGGTGAAAGTCTCGCTCAACGCCGCCAGCATCGCCTCGCTCAGCGGGTTGCGCGCCTGCGGGCGGTTCAGCGTCAGCGTCGCGACGCCGCCGGCATCCTCGCGCAGCAGGACGGGCGCGGCTTCCGGCTTGTGATGGGCGTTCATCGGGCTCCCCTTCCGCAATTCCGCCTATTGTCGGAGCCGGTCGGCCATGCTGCAAGGGGAGAAGTCCCGCCTCAGCCTTCGGTTTTCCGCATGACGACCCGCATGAGCGCCTCCGAGATCGACGCCTATCTCGACGAGGTTTTCCCCCAGCTTCATCATGGCGGGCGCACTTATTTCATCGAAGAGGTCGGGCCGATGACGGCCCGGATGCGCTGCGACTACCATGAGAAGCACCTGCGCCCCGGCGGCACGATCTCGGGCCCGACCATGATGGCGCTGGCCGACCTTGCGCTTTATGCGGCGATCCTCGCCCAGATCGGTCCGGTCGGCCTCGCGGTGACGACGAGCCTCAACTTCAACTTCCTGCGCAAGCCCGGCCAGGCCGCGCTGATCGGCGAAGCGAAGCTGCTCAAGCTCGGCAAGCGGCTCGCGGTCGGCGAGGTCTGCCTCTATTCGCAAGGGGAACCGGACATGGTCTGCCACGCGACCGGGACCTATTCGATCCCTGCCGGGCGTTGAGCGGCACGCGGTCCCAACCGCAGCGCAAAATAATATGCGGTATCCTGATACCGTTTTTTGCAGTCTATTGAAAAATCGACGTTTTCTGCTTTTGAGTGGCGATCGTAGCGCTTGACAGCCGGCTTCCTTGCCCCTATCCCGACGCCACACCGCCGCCGGGCTCTCCGGCGGCTTGTCCTTTTTTACGCAACCGAGGGGTACCGCGATGAAGACCACCGTCTCGCTCAAGCCCGCCGATGTCGAAAAGAAGTGGGTTGTGATCGACGCCTCCGGGCTCGTCGTCGGCCGTCTCGCCTCCGTTGTGGCGATGCGTCTGCGCGGCAAGCACAAGGCCGCCTACACCCCCCACGTCGACTGCGGCGACAATGTCATCGTGATCAATGCCGAGAAGGTCTCCCTGACCGGCCGCAAGCGCGAGCAGAAGAACTACTACCACCACACGGGTTTCCCGGGTGGCATCAAGGAGCGTTCGGCCAAGTTCATTCTGGAAGGCCGCTTCCCTGAGCGCGTCGTCGAGAAGGCCGTCGAGCGCATGCTGCCGCGCGGCCCGCTCTTCCGCCAGATCCTCGGCAACCTGCGCGTCTACAAGGGCGCGGAGCATCCGCACGCTGCCCAGTCGCCGGAGGCGCTCGACGTCGCCGCGCTCAACAGCAAGAACAAGAGGGTCTGACCGTGGCTGAAGTTCTGCAGTCTCTCTCCCAGCTTGGCGACGTCGCCAAGCCCGCTCAGCCGGAAGCTCCGGTCCACGTCAAGAAGGTCGATGCGCAGGGCCGCGCCTATGCCACCGGCAAGCGCAAGAACGCCATCGCCCGCGTCTGGATCAAGCCGGGCTCCGGCAAGGTCACCGTCAACGGCCGCGACCAGGAGATCTACTTCGCTCGCCCGGTGCTGCGCCTCGTGCTCAAGCAGCCGCTGCAGCTCGTCGATCGCCTGACCCAGTACGACGTCATCGTCTCGGTCAAGGGCGGCGGTCTCTCCGGCCAGGCCGGCGCGGTGCGCCACGGCATCTCCAAGGCGCTGACCCATTATGAGCCGGAGCTTCGCGGCCCGCTCAAGAAGGAAGGCTTCCTGACCCGCGACTCGCGTGTCGTCGAACGTAAGAAGTTCGGTAAGGCCAAGGCCCGCCGCAGCTTCCAGTTCTCGAAGCGCTGATCGTTTCCGGGATTACCGGTATGCGGAAGGGCGGCTCGCAAGAGCCGCCCTTTTCGTTTCTATTGCTCTTCTATCTGTCCCAGCCCTCATCCTGAGGAGCCGTTCCCACGGGAATAGCTCCTCAGGATGAGGGCTGTGTCTCGTGAAGGAGCCCGCCATGACCCGCCCCGTCCTCCTCGTCACCGGCGGCAGCCGCGGCATCGGCGCCGCGACCTGCATCATGGCGGCCGGGCGCGGCTACGATGTCGCGGTGAACTACCAGAGCAACGCCAAGGCCGCTGCCGAGGTCGTCGCGGCCTGCGAGGCGGCGGGGGCGGAGGCTGTGGCTCTGCAGGGCGACATGGCGAGCGCGACCGACATCATCCGCGTCTTCGCCGAGGCGAAGGCGGCGCTGGGGCCGTTGACCCATGTCGTCAACAATGCCGGCATCACCGGCAAGTCGGGCCCGCTTGCCGAGGCCGATATCGCGATCATCCGCGAATGCATCGACGTCAACGTCACCGGCGCGATCCTCGTCGCGCGTGAGGCGGTCCGTGCTCTCATGGCCAACGAAGCTGCGGAGGGCAGGGCAATCGTCAACATCTCCTCCATCGCGGCGGAGCTGGGCTCGCCAGGAGAATATGTCTGGTACGCGGCGTCGAAGGGCGCGGTCGATTCCCTCACCATCGGCCTCGCCAAGGAGCTGGCTGGTCAGGGTATCCGGGTGAACGCGGTGGCGCCCGGCATCACCGAGACCGAAATCCACGCGCTCTCGACCGGCGAGGCTGGACGCGTCGCGCGGATCGCGCCGCTGATTCCGCTGAAGCGCGCAGCGACGGCCGATGAGATCGCCGAGGCGGTCCTGTTCCTGCTCTCCGGCGCTTCGAGCTACACGACGGGCATCATCCTGAAGGTTGGTGGTGGACGGTAGTTTCGGCGGCAGCCACTCGCGTGCTGTCCGGCTCTGATGTAGCAAGAGGCCCATGCGCGTCCTCCTCGTCCTGATCGCTTTCGGCATGATCGCGGTGCCGGCCCTGCTGATGCTGGCCCGGGAGGAGCTGCCGCGCGGGCGGCGCATCGCGCGGGCCTTGGTCATCTTCCTCGCGCCGGCCATTGCGCTCGGCTTCATCCACGGCGTGCCGGAGCTCGACGGGCGCGCACTCAACAACCCGAACGCCTGGACGATGCTGCGGCTCGTCCTGACCGCGCTCGCGCTGATCCTGCCCTGGTGCCTCTATGTCTGGTTCAATGCGCGCCGCTGACGATCCGAGAGGCACATGACCGAAGCCACCGACAAGCCGCCGATCGACCATGCCTTCACCGGGGACAGGCGCGGCGGCGCCGCCGACCCGAGCTATGCCGGCGCGCTCTCCTTCATGCGCCGCCGCTACGGCAAGGACGTTGCCGATGCCGATCTGGTGATCTGGGGGGTGCCTTTCGATCTTTCCGTCACCAACCGGCCGGGCACCCGCTTCGGCCCGCAGGCGATCCGCCGCGCCAGTGCGATTTTCGACGGTGACCCGCAATATCCCTCGGGCATCGACCCCTTCGCCCGGCTCTCGGCGATCGACTATGGCGATTGCGCCTTGCCGCGCGGCGATCTTCAGGGCTGCGCGCGCGCGATCGAGGCCGAAGCCGCCGGCATCCTCGCCTCGGGCGCCCATCTCGTGACGCTCGGTGGCGATCACTTCATCACCCTGCCGCTGCTGCGCGCCCATGTCGCGCGTCACGGCAAGCTGGCGCTGATCCAGTTCGACGCCCATCAGGACACCTGGGACGATGGTCCGGGCGGAATCGGCCATGGCAGCTTCGTACTGGAGGCGGTGCGCGAGGGATTGATCGATGTCGAGCGCTCGATCCAGGTCGGCATCCGCACGGTTGCGCCGCGCGATTGCGGCATCGCCATCATCGGCGCCTATGAGGCGCAGGAGCTCGACGTGGCCGGCACGGCAAGTCGCATCCGCGAGCGGGTCGGGGAGGGCGCGGCCTATCTCACCTTCGACATCGATGCACTCGATCCCGCCTTCGCGCCCGGCACCGGCACGCCGGTCTCCGGTGGCTTCACCGCGGATCAGGCGCTGCGCATCCTCTGGGCGCTTCGCGATCTCGATATCCGCGGCATGGACGTGGTCGAGGTCTCGCCGCCCTACGACCATGCCGACATCACCGCGATCGCAGCCTCGACCATCGTCCAGCATCACATCCAGGCGCTGGCGCTGAAGCGGGGCGGCTGAATCGGTTTGAGAGGAGGTGCGGCGAAGCGATTCAGATGAATCGCGTTTTCGAGATTGTTCGCTGCTTGCTCGGGCTTGACCCGAGCCGCTCATGACACGGAGATTCCTGCCCCTCCTTCCGCAAGAGCCTTTCGGGTCTGCGCTTCGCTCCACCCGAGAATGACGCCGGCCTCCAAGCTTTGATTGACACCCGGCCCAAGCGCGAACATATACGGTGCCATGATGACGAGCTTCATCCGACGTCGCCCTGTCCAGGCCGCTCCGGCGCGCCCGCGATGACGCTCGGCTGACGTCCGAACGCCCGCGACCGCGCCATGGAGCGCGGTTTTTTTATGCCCTTAGCCGACTTGCCTGCCAGCCACCGGGGTGCCCGATGAGCCAGAACCTGAAAACCATCTTCATCGACGGCGAAGCCGGCACGACCGGTCTCGGCATCCGCGAGCGCCTGGCCGTGGTGCCCGAGGTCGCGGTCAAGAGCATCGATCCCGACAAGCGCAAGGACCCGGCTGCCCGCAAGGACATGATGGCGAGCGTCGATCTCGTCGTGCTCTGCCTGCCCGACGATGCCGCCAAGGAATCGGTCGCGCTCGCCGATCAGCTCGGCTCCGACGCGCCCAAGATCGTCGATGCCGCGACGGCTCACCGTGTCGCGCCGGGTTGGGTCTATGGCTTCGCCGAGCTTGAGCCCGGCCATGCCGAGAAGATCGCCAAGGCCGACCGCGTCGCCAATCCCGGCTGCTATCCGACGGGCGCGATCGCGCTGCTGCGGCCGCTTGTCGATGCCGGGCTGATGGCGCAGGACCATCCGGTCACCGTCAACGCCGTCTCCGGCTATTCCGGCGGCGGCAAGTCGATGATCGAGGATTTCGAGACCGGCGTCGCCCCGGCCTTCGAGCTTTACGGCCTCGGGCTCCGTCACAAGCACCTGCCCGAATTGCAGGCCTATGCCCGGCTGACCCGGCGGCCGATCTTCGTGCCCTCCGTCGGCAATTTCCGGCAGGGCATGCTGGTCTCGGTGCCGCTGCATCTCGACACGCTGCCCGGCCGGCCGAGCGCGGCCGATCTGCATCACGCGCTGGCCGAGCGCTATGCCGGCTCGACCTATGTCAGCGTCCTCTCTCAGGACGGCAAGAACGGCAAGATCGAACCGGAAGCGCTGAACGACACCAACAAGCTGGAGCTCACGGTGTTCGGGCAGGACGATCTCGGCCAGGCGGTGCTGGTCGCGCGGCTCGACAATCTTGGCAAGGGCGCGTCCGGCGCGGCCGTTCAGAACATCCGCCTGATGCTCGGATTGCCGGAGGGCTGAACTTTCCGGCTGCGAGCGCGTTGCACCATCAACCAAGACCTGTGTTTTGACGAGACTTTTTGGCGTCGGGCGGGATAGTTTGGTTGTCCCACGAGAGGGAGCGACGTGACGGGCAGCGAGTTCGAGAATGCGTTGATCGACGGCATCTACGAGGCCGCGATCGTTCCCGAGAGCTGGCCCGCCGTACTCCGCGACACGGCGCGGATAGCCAGTTGTCGCGAAGCATTGCTGGGGACCGTGCTGCATGACGAGGCACGGCTTATCGGCTCAACGCCCGAATTCACCGATGGTTACGAGGAGGTGCTGCGCCGCATCCCCTTCGCCGTCAACGAGCGGGCCCAGCGTCTGCTCGCGCACGGCCGGCTCGGCTTCATCACCGACGAAGATGTCTTCAGCCGTGACGAGATCGCGCATGAGCCGGTCTATCAGGACATCCTGATCCCGGCCGGATACGGTTCCGGGGTGGCCACGGTGATTACGGCGCCCACCGGCGACACCACGATCGTCCATTGCGAGCGTTCGTTCGCGGAGGGCACCGTCGATGGCCAGGCCATTGCGGCGCTGGACCGTTTGCGTCCGCATTTCGCCCGGGCCGGGCTGCTCGGGCGCCGCCTTGCGATGGAGCGCGCCCGCGCCGCATCTCAGGCGCTCGAACTGATGGGTCTGCCGGCTGCGGTTCTCGGCCTGCGGGGCCATGTGCTCGACGCCAACACACTGTTCCAGGATCTGACTCCGAGCGTCTTCCTCGATCGCACCGCCCGCCTCGCCCTGAGCTATGCTCCGGCCGACGACATGCTGGCCAATGTGATCGCGGGATTCTCGCGGACGGACCTGCCTCAGCCCATCCACTCCGTGCCGATTCCGGCCTGGCGCGGCGCGAACCCGATGGTCGTGCATGTCGCGCCGGTGCGCGGACGCGCACGTGACATCTTCTCCTTCGCCGGTGCCATCATCGTCGCGACGCCGGTCACTGTGGGCGCGGGACCGGATGCAGGCCTGATTGCAGGCCTGTTCGATCTTACCCCGGCCGAGGCGCGGCTGGCCGCGGTCATCGCCGCCGGCCATCCGCCGCGGGACGCGGCGCTGCGTCTCGGCGTCACCGAGGCGACCGCGCGCACGACCCTGAAGCGAATCCTCGCCAAGACCGGCACGCGCCGGCAGGCCGATCTGGTGGGCTTGTTGAAGAGCGCTGCCGGGCCAGGCTGATGCGGCAGGGGAAAAAGCGCGAAATCCCTTCGCAATCATGAGGAAAATCGATCACCGGGCTGAAACATCGGCCATTTCCGGCCGTGGCGAGGCAGAATGACGCCTGGGAAACTCCCATTTGGGGGATGGCAGGATTTTCCGACGAGGCCATGGTGGTGGTCCGCAACGAGGCTGCAAGGCCACAGGCGAGTATCCGCTTGCACTGCCGAAGCTAGGTCAAGCAGCTTCGGCAGTGCCTTTTCGCGTTGGCGTCCTTGTTCCCCGCATCGGCTTCGTGGCCGGGTGAAGCGCCCACCGGGTGTCGGTATGACCCGGCGCCGGTATATGACTCCACCGACATGAAAAGGGGCGCCGCAGCGCCCCTTCCGGATCAGCCCTTGTAGGGCACGAAATTCTGCCTCTGCTCGCCGAGGCCCTCGATGCCGAGAGTGACGACTTCGCCGCCCTTCAGGAAGCGTGGCGGCTTGAAGCCGAGGCCGACACCAGGGGGCGTTCCGGTGGTGATGACGTCGCCCGGATCGAGCCGCATGAACTGGCTGATATAGTGGACCAGATAGGCCGCGCCGAAGATCATCGTCTTGGTCGAGCCGTTCTGCACGCGCTCGCCGTCGACCTCGAGCCACATGCCGAGATTCTGGATGTCCTTGACCTCGTCGGTGGTGACGAGCCAGGGGCCGAGCGGCCCGAAGGTCGGGCAGCCCTTGCCCTTGGCCCACTGGCCGCCGCGCTCCTGCTGGAAGGCGCGCTCGGAGACGTCGTTGCAGACGCAGAACCCGGCGATTGCCGCCATGGCCTTGTCTTCCGGGATATAGGAGCCGCCGTCGCCGATCACGATCGCAAGCTCGACTTCCCAGTCGGTCTTTTGCGAGCCTTTCGGGATGATCACGTCGTCATTCGGTCCGACGATGCAGTTCGGGGCCTTGTTGAACAGGATCGGCTCCTTCGGGATCTCGGCGCCGGTCTCGGCGGCGTGATCGGCGAAGTTCAGGCCGACGGCGATGAAGTTGCGGACATCCGCGACGCAGGCGCCGATGCGCGGCGAACCGGACACCAGCGGCAACGATTCCGGCGAAAGCGCCTTGATCTTGGCGAGCGAGGCAGAGGTCAGCGCCTTGCCGGCGAGGTCGGGAATGACGCCGGACAGGTCGCGCAACCCGCCCTTGGCATCGAGAAGGGCCGGCTTCTCCTGGCCGGATGCGCCGTAGCGGAGCAGTTTCAAGGTGTTTCCCCCGTTTCAAACGATCTAAATGGGTGAGGGGATTCTGATCGGATGCCGGCTGGAAACACAAGCCCATCATCGCGCATGGGACATCCGCAAGGAGCAGGCGGCCGGATTGTTGCCCGAATGCAACGGGGCTTCCCAAACCGACGATTGACCTTGGGGTAGCCTAAGGGATCGGGGCGGGCCGGAAATGCGCGAAAACCGACAATAGTTCTTATATAAACGATATCTTTCTGAACAATCTCGCCGACGCATGTCCGAAAACCGGTGATTTTGAGCAGTTTCCGGCTCTCTCGGGCTGAATTGCGGATGTCTTGCGGCGATTTCAGGGCGGCAGAAGCAGGATTGCGGCGGGAAACGGCTCGGGTCATGGTTCGAATCAAGCGGGGTGTCTGGCCTCGAAGAACCTAGAACCGGGATGGATTCGATGAAGGGCCTTGTTCGTACCGCCGCAGCCGCCACCGTCTCGCTCGCCGCCTTGCTCGCGGCTGGAGCGGCTTCGGCGAGCTCCTTCGCTATCCGCAGCGGCCAGAGCGCCGAGGGTCTCGGCATGGCCTATGCCGGCGCTGCCGCTGGCGGCATCGGCATGGGTTCGATGGCCTGGAACCCGGCGACCATCACCATGTTCCCCGGCCGCAACAGCCAGTGGAACTTCACCTATCTGCTGCCGCAGGGCGAATACACGCCGACCCAGGGCACGCGCGTCTCGGTTGCGCCGGGCGTCACGGTGCCGAACACCGCGCTGGGTGGCAGCCCGCTCGGCACCGGCGAACTCGGCGGCGATGGCGCCTTCATTCCCGCGTCCTACTCCGCCTGGCAGCTCAACGACCGGCTCTGGATCGGTATGACGACCGGCGCGCCGTTCGGCCTGCGCTCCAAGGCCGACAACACCTATAACGCTGCCCAGACCTATGGCCGCTCGGCCAAGGTGCGCTCGATCAACGTCTCGCCGACCATCGGCTACCAGCTCAACGACTGGATCTCGATCGGTGCCGCGCTCCAGGTCCAGTATTTCAAGGCCAATCTGAAGCAGGCGACCGGCCTGACGGCCGCTGCCGGCAATGCGATCCTCGATGGCGACACCATCGATTTCGGCTATCGCTTCGGTGTGAACCTCACGCCTTGGCAGGGCACCAATATCGGTATCGCCTATCGCTCCTCGATCCGGCAGACGCTCGAAGGCAAGTTCTGGCTGCCCAACGCCGTGCTGCCGATCAGGGCGAACCTGAATCTGCCCGACTCTGTCGTCTTCGGCGTCTCGCAGCAGATCAACGACCAGTGGCAGGCTCATCTCGGCGTCGAATGGACGAACTGGAGCCGCTTCCGCCGTATCCCGATCGTCAGCCAGCTCACCGGCCTGCCGGTCAACAGCCTGAACTTCGTCTATGACGACTCCTGGTATTTCGCTGCCGGTCTCGAATACAAGTACAACCGCGACCTGACGCTGCGCGCCGGTGTCGGCTACGAACTCTCGGCGGTCAACGACACCAACCGCACGGTCTATATCTCCGACAACGACCGCCTCTGGCTCTCTGCCGGTCTGAGCTACAAGTTCTCGGAGAAGATCAATCTCGACCTCGGCTACACCTATATCCATGTGAACAAGGCACGCGTGAACTACGGCCCCGGCCATCCCCAGTTCAGCCCGGCCGCGCCGGTCATCTACGCCGCGGAGGCGAAGCCGCAGGTCCACATCATGTCGGCCGCGCTGACCTATCGCTGGGACAACCCGATGGAGACGATCCCGGTTCGCCCGGTCGTCCGCAAGAACTGAGCGGCATCGCTCCGACGCAAAAGAGCCGGCCTTCGGGCCGGCTTTTTTGTTGCCGTTATCCCGCCGGTTTTTCCGGGATGCTGGCTGTAGCCTCGCGCAAGCATCGCCTGCGAAGCTGCAGCCTGGAGTGAAGATGACGATCAAGATCGAAAGAGCCGGAGAGCAGCATCTGGGCGAATGGGCGGCTCTGCGGGCCGAGCTCTGGCCGGATCAGGATGCGCAGGCGCATGGCACGGAACTGGCGGAGACGCTGGCCGCCGCGAATGATCGCGATTTCGCCTGCGTGGCCCTGACGGGCGAGGGCGCCTGCGTCGGCTTTGCCGAGGCGGCTTTGCGCAGCGACTACGTCAATGGCTGCGAGACATCGCCCGTCGTCTTCCTCGAAGGTATCTTCGTCGCCGAACCATACCGGCGTTCCGGGATCGGCCGGATGCTCTGCCGCGCCGTCGAGGACTGGGGGCGAGCGCAGGGCTGCACGGAATTCTCCTCCGACGCTGCGATCGGCAATGCGGCGAGCCTGGCTCTCCACCGCGCGCTCGGCTTTGCCGAAACGGAGCGCGTGGTGTTCTTCCGCAAGGCCGTCGGCGCACGCGCGGCCGACAGCGCCTGAGCAAAGGGAAAGGCGAGGCGCTGGCTAGGCCTTCATCTTCACATAGGTCCCTGGGGCATCGGCCAGCGGCTTGAGCTTGCCGCCGCCCGGCTCGCGGGCCGGAACCTTCTTCGGCGCCTGGGCCTCCAGCCAGCCGAACCAGTGCGGCCACCACGAGCCAGGATGCTCGTCGGCCTTGGCCAGCCAGTCCGCATAGCGGCCCCTGGCCGGGCCGCCGGTCCAGTACTGGTACTTCACCTTGGCCGGCGGATTGACCACGCCGGCGATATGGCCCGAGCCGGCGACGACATGCTCGACCGGCCCGCCGAAGCATTGCGAGCCGTTGAAGACCGATTGGGCGGGGGCGATATGGTCCTCGCGCGCCGCGAGATTGTAGATCGGGATCGCGATCTGCTTGAGATCGAGCTTCTTGCCGCCGATCCGCATCTCGCCCTTGGAGAGCTTGTTGTCGAGGTAGCAGTTGCGCAGGTAGAAGGAGTGGTTCGCCGCCGGCATCCGCGTCGAATCCGAGTTCCAGTAGAGCAGGTCGAACGGGGTCGGTGCCTTGCCCTTCAGGTAGTTGTTGACCGCGTAGGACCAGATCAGGTCGTTCGGCCGGAGCATGTTGAAGGCGCCCGACATGCGCGAGCCGTCGAGATAGCCGGTGCGGGCCATCTGCTCCTCGATCGCGCGGATTTGCTCCTCGTCGACGAAGACCGAGAGTTCGCCGGCCTGCGAGAAATCGACCTGCGTGGTGAAGAAGGTCGCGCTTTCTATGCGCTTGTCGCGCACCGCCGCCATATAGGCCAGCGTGACGCCGAGCAGCGTGCCGCCGACGCAGTAGCCGATCGTCGAGACCTTCTTTTCGCCCGTCACGTCCTCGATCGTGTCGAGCGCGGCGAAGATGCCCTCGCGCATGTAGCTCTCGAAATCCTTGGCGGCGTGGCGCGCATCGGGATTGACCCAGGAGATGCAGAAGACCGTCAGCCCCTGCTCGACGCACCAGCGGATGAAGCTCTTCTCCGGGTTGAGGTCGAGGATGTAGAACTTGTTGATCCAGGGCGGCACGATCAGGAGCGGCCGCTTCAGCACCTGCGGCGTCGCGGGCGCGTACTGGATCAGTTCGATGATCTCGTTGCGGAAGATGACCTTGCCCGGCGTCGTCGCGATATTGACGCCGACCTCGAAGGAGCTCGCATCCGACTGGCGGATCTTGAGCTCGCCGCCGCCGGCCTCGACATCCTCGGCATACATCTTCATGCCGCGCACGAGGTTCTCGCCGTTCTGCTGCAGCGTCTCGCGCAGCAATTCGGGGTTGGTCGCGACGAAATTGGTCGGCGAAAGCGCCCCGGCGATCTGCTTGATGTAGAAGCGGGCCTTCTCGCGGGTATGCGGGTCGAGATCGTCGGCCTTGTCCACCATCGTCTCGGCCCAGCGCGAGCCGATCAGGTAGGCCTGCTTGATGAAATCGAAGGTCGGGTGGTTGGTCCAGTCCGGGTCCTTGAAGCGGCCGTCGCGTTTGTCCGGCTCGGCGACGGGCGCGACCTCCTCGCCGCCGGCCCGCTTCAAGGCCGCGCTCCACAGGTTCATGAAGTCGCCGGTGAGGGAAGCCTGCGCCTCGATGATCTTGGAGGGATCGTTGACCCAGCGTTCGGCGACGCGCCCCAGCGTCTTGACCATGTCGCTGGCCTCGTCGGCCTGGCCGGTCTTGGCCTCGCCGCGTTCGACCGGTTTCAGATAGGCGGCGGTGACCTTGCCGTATTCCTCGACGAGCCGGCCCATATTCTGCGCGAACTGGTCGAAGTCGGGCGCGGCGGCCTCGGCCGGGCCGGTGGTGTCCTTCGCCCTGTCGCTTTTGCCGCTCATATCTCGCCCTTTCCCCCAGTCATTGTCGGATAGCGCATGGCGCTCCATTTTGGTCCTATTAAGGACGCAGCCTGTGTGCTTTACCAAGCAAAATCGACAACCGCTGGATGCAACGATGCCGACCGAAATCTCCGCGAAAAAGTTGCTCCTGATGCCGGCGGCGCTGGTCGCGATCGGGACGGCGCTCGCCGGCTGTGGCAGCGACGAGGGACTCAAGGGCGCCGCCGAGGCGGCGGGCCTCGCGACGACGCCGCAGCAATCGAAGGCTTTCGTCCGCGAAGCCCGCCCGGCCGACCTCGAATACGTCCCCGTCGGGTCGAGCGTGACCCGGGCGGCGCCGCGCAAGCCGGTCGAGGACTACAAGAAGATCGAGGCCACGCTCGAGGCCAAGCAGAAGGCCAATGCGGCTGCCGGCAACACCGCTAAGACGCTTGGCAGCACGCCGCCGCCGGCGCCGGCGAAGATCCCGCAGAACTGAGGGCGGGTTTGGTCCCGGCAGATTGAGCCGGCTGCCGATCAACGTCATCGGCCGACGAATCGCATAATATTGCGTCGTGGACCCTGTCATGACGAAAGATGCGATGCTAAGCACCCTCGGCGCAAGGATGTAATCCGCGCGAAATCATGACACCGCCCCTGGGCGGCCGAGGACCTGTTCGAGATGACCGATTTTCACCGTATCAAGCGCCTGCCGCCCTACGTTTTTGAACAGGTCAACAAGATCAAGGCTGCCGAGCGCGCCAAGGGCGTCGACATTATCGATCTCGGCATGGGCAATCCCGACCTGCCGGCGCCCAAGCACGTCATCGAGAAACTGGTCGAGACCGCCGGCAAGCCGCGCACCGACCGCTATTCCGCCTCGAAGGGCATCGGCGGCCTGCGTCGCGCCCAGGCAAGCTATTACGAGCGCCGCTTCGGCGTGAAGCTCAACCCCGACACGCAGGTCGTCGCGACGCTGGGCTCGAAGGAGGGCTTCGCCAACATGGCCCAGGCCATTACCGGGCCGGGCGACGTCGTGCTGGTGCCGAACCCGAGCTACCCGATCCACGCCTTCGGCTTCCTGATGGCGGGCGGCGTGATTCGCTCCGTTCCGGCCGAGCCGACGCCGGCGATGTTCCCGGCGCTGGAGCGGGCGATGATGCATTCGGTGCCGAAGCCGATCGCGCTCGTCACCTGTTATCCCGCCAATCCGACGGCCTATGTCGCCTCGCTCGATTTCTACCGGGACCTCGTGGCCTTCGCGAAGAAGCATGAATTGATCCTGCTCTCGGACCTCGCCTATGCCGAGGTCTATTTCGACGAGAACAACCCGCCGCCCTCGATGCTGCAGGTGCCGGGCGCGATCGATGTCGCGGTCGAGTTCACCTCGATGTCGAAGACCTTCTCGATGGCCGGCTGGCGCATGGGCTTCGCCGTCGGCAACGAGCGCCTGCTCGCGGCGCTGGCGCGGGTGAAATCCTATCTCGACTACGGCGCCTACACGCCGATCCAGGTCGCGGCGGCCGCTGCGCTGAACGGCCCGGACGACTGCATCCGCGAGATGCGCGAGATCTACCGCAAGCGCCGCGACGCGCTGGTCGAGAGCTTCGGCAAGGCCGGCTGGGAGTTCCCGGCGCCGGAGGCCTCGATGTTCGCATGGGTGCCGATCCCCGAGAAGTTCCGCCATCTCGGCTCGCTGGAATTCTCGAAGCTGCTGATCGAGAAGGCCGAGGTCGCGGTCGCGCCGGGCATCGGCTTCGGTGAGCATGGCGACGACTATGTCCGCATCGCCATCGTCGAGAACGAGCAGCGCATCCGCCAGGCCGCGCGCAATATCGGCCGCTTCCTCAAGGGCGCCGACACCACGCTGCACAACGTCATCCAGATGCCGAAGGCGGGGTAGGGTCCTCTCTCGCTTCCAAAGAAAGAACGTGGTCATCCCGGATCGGCGCGGCTTCGCCGCTTGTCCGGGATGACGGCGTGAGGTTGCCGCGCCTGCGGCATCGCATGCCTCTGGACCGCGCCCGCAAAACATGGGAACCGATGCGATGCGGACGGATGGCTCCGCATCGCGTCCGAGGCTCGCTTCCATGTTACGAACAGGCCGCCTGCTCGGCGTCGCTTTCGCCGTCTTCGCGCTGATCTGCCTCGTCGCGACCTATGACTATTCGCGTGGCCGCATCACGCAGACGAACTCGGCGCTGGTCTCGGATGTGCTGGCGGTTTCCGGTGGCCGGGAATGCGCCCGCGACGCGACGGATATCGTCACCCGCTACATCCCGGTCGGCACCGGCCGGGCCGATGCCGAGCGCGCGCTCTCGGAGATCACGATCGATCCGCCGAAACCCTGGTTCTGGACCCCCGCGGTCGAGAACAGCACCGTTTCCCAGGAGACGACGATCGAGGCGCTGCACACCATCAAGGCGACCGCCTTCGGCACCAATCTGCTGCGCATCTATCTGGGTTTCGAGGACGGCAAGGTGAAGCGCGTTGCCGCCGAGGTCGTCTGCCATTTCGGCTGAGGCGGCTTCCACGTTGACTCGCGCCGCACCTCATGCGACGCCGCGCGCATGACCAGCGTGCCTCTTTCGCCAGCCTCCCAGCCCCTGCGCATCGGACTTGCCGGCCTCGGCACGGTCGGCGCCTCCACCTTGCGCATCCTGCGCCGGCAGGAAAATGCCCTGGCGGCGCGCTGCGGCCGCGCGATCCGTGTCACCGCCGTCTCGGCGCGCGACCGCAACCGCGATCGCGGCATCGATCTCGGCGGCCTCGCCTGGTTCGACGACCCGGTCGCGCTGGCGAAATCGGACGAGATCGACTGCCTCGTCGAATTGGTCGGTGGCTCCGACGGCCCGGCCAAGGCTGCCGTCGAGGCGGCCCTGTCGGCCGGCAAGCATGTCGTCACCGCCAACAAGGCGCTGCTCGCGGCCCATGGCGTGGCGCTCGCCGACCTCGCCGAGAGCAAGGGCGTGGCGCTCGCCTTCGAGGCATCCTCGGCCGGCGGCATTCCCGTGGTGAAGACCCTGCGCGAGGCACTGGCCGGCAACAATGTCAGCCGCATCTCCGGCATCCTCAACGGCACCTGCAACTACATCCTCTCGCGGATGGAGCAGGAGGGACTGACCTTCGAGGCCTGCCTCAAGGACGCGCAGCGCCTCGGCTATGCCGAAGCCGACCCGACCTTCGATGTCGAGGGCTTCGACACCGCCCATAAGCTCGCGATCCTGACGAGCCTCGCCTTCGGCACGAAGATCGACGCCGAAGCGATTCATGTCGAAGGCATTTCCGCGATCACGCCGCTCGACCTGAAGATGGCCGACGACCTCGGCTACCGCATCAAATTGCTCGGCGTCGCCGAGCGGACCAAGACCGGCATCGAGCAGCGCGTTCACCCGACCATGGTGCCGAAATCCTCCCCGATCGCGCAGGTGATGGGCGTGCTCAACGCCGTCAGCGTCGACGCCGACGCGGTCCGCGAGATCACGCTGGTCGGACCCGGCGCCGGCGGCGACCCGACGGCGTCGGCCGTCGTCGCCGATATCGCCGATGTCGCGCGCGGCACGGCCGGCCTGCCCTTCGGCCTGCCGGTCGCACGTCTGGAAGAGGCGAAGCGCGCCCCGATGCAGCGCCATGAGGGCGGCTACTATGTCCGCCTGGCCGTGGCCGACCGTCCCGGCGCCGCCGCCGCCATCGCGACGCGCATGGCCGAAGCCGACATCTCGCTGGAAAGCATCGTCCAGCGCCGCTCGCCCGAGGCTGCGACGCGTGATCCCGGTGGCCGCTCCGGCGCGCCGGTCCCGGTCGTGCTCATCACCTATGCGACGAGCGAGACCACGATCCGCGCCGCGTTGGAAAAGGTCATCGCCGACGGCCATGTCGCGGAACCGCCACAAGTTATTCGGATTGAACGCGAACAGGTCTGACAAGACCTCCTTCCATCTCCCGATTTCAAAGGGGACTACATTTCATGTCCGTCGATCTCCGCATCTCCCCCGACCAGATCATCGAGCGCTATCTCTCGATGGAACTCGTGCGCGTCACGGAGCGCGCCGCCGTCGCAGCCGCCCGCCTGCGTGGCCACGGCAACGAGAAGGCGGCCGACCAGGCTGCGGTCGACGCGATGCGCCGTGAACTGAACCGCCTGCCGATCGATGGCGAGATCGTCATCGGCGAGGGCGAGCGCGACGAGGCGCCGATGCTCTTCATCGGCGAGAAGGTCGGCAACAAGCAGGGCCCGAAGGTGCATATCGCGGTCGACCCGCTCGAAGGCACCACGCTCTGCGCCAAGGATATGCCCGGCTCGATCGCCGTGATGGCGATGGCCGGCGCCGGCAGCCTGCTCTATGCGCCCGACGTCTACATGGACAAGATCGCTTGCGGTCCGGGCTACCCGAAGGGCGTGATCGACCTCGACGCCTCGCCGGCCGACAACATCAACGCGCTGGCCAAGGCCAAGGGCGTCAAGCCGAACGAGATTTCCACGCTGATCATGGACCGCCCGCGCCATGCCAAGCTGATCGAGGAGGTCCGCAAGACCGGCTGCTCGATCCGCCTGATCACCGATGGCGACGTCGCCGGCGTGATCTTCTGCACCCAGCCCGAGAAGACCGGCATCGACCTCTATCTCGGCATCGGCGGCGCCCCGGAAGGCGTGCTCGCCGCGGCGGCACTGCGCTGCGTCGGCGGCCAGATGCAGGGCCGCCTCATCCTCGACACCGAGGAAAAGCGCGTGCGCGCGGCCGGCATGGGCGTCAAGGACCCCAACAAGAAATACGACATGTCGGAAATGGCCTCGGGTGACGTCATCGTCTGCGCCACCGGCGTCACCGATGGCGGCATGCTTTCGGGCGTGCGCTTCGGCAAGGATTTCATCGAGACGGAGACGCTGGTCTACCGCTCGATCACCGGCACGGTCCGCCGCATCTATGGTGAGCACCGCGAGTTCTCGAAGTTCCAGCTCGACTGAGTACTTTCCTCACGCGGTCATCCCGGGCTTGGCGAAGCGCTGACCCGGGATCCATTCCGGAACGGCTCAGGGATGTATCCCGGATCGGCGCCGCTGACGCGGTTCGTCCGGGATGACGTGAAAGGAAATCAGATCACAGCGCCCGCCGCCGCCCGCCCGGCGGCGCGGCCCGAGAAGATGCAGCCGCCGAGGAAGGTGCCTTCCAGCGCCCGGTAGCCATGCACGCCGCCGCCGCCGAAACCGGCGGCTTCGCCCGCCGCATAGAGCCCCGGCACCGGCTCGCCGGCCTCGTCCAGCACGCGCGACGACAGATCCGTCATCAATCCGCCCAGCGATTTCCGCGTCAGGATATTGAGCCTGACGGCGATCAATGGCCCATGCGCGGGATCGAGGATGCGGTGCGGTTTTGCCGTGCGGATCAGCCTGTCGCCGAGATAATTGCGCGCGCCGCGTAAGGCCGTGACCTGCAGGTCCTTGCCGAACGGATTGACCAGAGCCCGGTCGCGCGCCTCGATCTGCCCGCGCAGGTTCGCCTCGTCGATCAGGTGCTCGCCGGCGAGCGCGTTCATGCGCGCGACGAACTGCGAAAAATCACTCTCGACGATGAAATCCGCGCCCTTGTCCATGAAGGCCTGCACCGGGCCGGGCACGCCGCCGCCCGCGCGGCCCAGCACCTGCTTCCAACTCTTGCCCGTCAGGTCGGGGTTCTGCTCCGAGCCCGAGAGCGCGAATTCCTTGGCGATGATGCTGCGGTTCAGCACGAACCAGGAATAGTCGTAGCCGGTCTTCATGATGTGCTCGAGCGTGCCCAGCGTATCGAAGCCGGGGAAGAGCGGCACCGGGAGGCGATGGCCACGCGCGTCGAGCCAGAGCGAGGACGGGCCGGGCAGGATGCGGATGGCATGCTTCGGCCAGATCGGCGCCCAGTTGGCGATGCCCTCGACATAGTGCCACATCCGGTCGCAATTGATCAGGCGCCCGCCGGCCGCTTGCGCCACGCCGAGCATCACGCCGTCGACATGATCAGGCACGCCCGACAGCAAGCGGGCAGGGGCCTGGCCCAGCCGCGCCGGCCAGTTGGCCCGGACAAGCTCGTGGTTGCCGCCGATGCCGCCGGAGGTGACGATCACCGCCTGCGCCCTCAGGCTGAACGAGCCCACGACCCCGCGCCCGCTCTTCTCGCCGCGTGCGACGCTGCTCGGCTCCAGAACCTCGCCCTCGACCCCATCCACCTTGCCGCCGCTCTTTGTAATGCCGGTGACGCGATGGCGGAAGCGGAAGGACAGCAACCCTTTCGCCTGAGCTTCCTTTGCCCGGCGCAGGAAAGGCTCCAGCACGCCCGGCCCCGTGCCCCAGGTCACATGGAAGCGCGGCACCGAATTGCCATGGCCGGTGGCGAGATAGCCGCCGCGCTCCGCCCAGCCGACGACCGGGAACCAGCGCATGCCCATCCCATGCAGCCAGCTTCGCTTCTCGCCCGCGGCGAAATCGAGATAGGCCTCCGCCCAGCGCCGCGGCCAGCCGTCCTCGGGCCGGTCGAACGCGGCCGAGCCGAACCAGTCGTCATGGGCCAGCGCGCGCGAATCGCTGATGCGCAGGCGCCGCTGCTCGGGGCTGTCGACGAAGAACAGCCCGCCGAGAGACCAGAAGGCCTGCCCGCCCAGCGATTGCTCCGGCTCCTGATCGAGCAGCACGACCTTGCGCCCGGCTTCTGCGACCTCGCAGGCTGCGACGAGGCCGGAAAGCCCCGCGCCTACGATCGCCACATCGGTTTCGTGCTGCATGATCCCCCGCGATGCCGCTTTGCCGATGGTCTGCCCGTACTATGGCGAGGCTACCGGGCCCGGCCAAGTTCGACGCTGGTTGACCTTGCGCCCGCTATGGGCGACGCCGGTGGCACGATGAGTCTGGTGCAGCAGTCCCGTGTTTTCCTCGGCGTGAGCCGTTCGGCCCTCGGCCGCCCCTGGCGCGATCGGCTCGATACGGCGGGCTTGGGCCGGGCCGAGGCGCTCTCCCAGCGCGAAGGGCTTTCCGACATCCTCGCGCGCCTGCTCGCCTCGCGCGGCGTCGAACCGGCCGAAGCGGCGCTCTTCCTAGAGCCGAAGCTGCGCGACCTGCTGCCCGACCCCGCCGTCCTCACCGACATGGAAGCCGCTGCCGCCCGGTTGGCGCAGGCCGGCATCAAAGGCGAGCGGGTCGCGATCTTCGGCGATTACGATGTCGACGGCGCCTGCTCCTCGGCCTTGCTGGCCGGCTTCCTCACGCAGGCCGGTGCCCGCCCGCGCATCCACATCCCGGACCGGCTGATCGAGGGCTATGGCCCCAATAGCGAGGCGATCCGCATGCTGGCGGGCGAGGGTGCGACCCTGCTCGTCACGGTCGATTGCGGCACGACCAGCGAGGAGCCCTTGGCGGAGGCGCGCCGGCTCGGCCTCGATGTCGTCGTGCTCGACCATCACCAGGCGCCGGAGCGGCTGCCGGCCGTCGAAGCGCTCGTCAATCCGAACCGGCAGGACGATCTCTCCGGTCTCGGCCATCTCTGCGCCGCCGGCGTCGTTTTTCTCGCTCTCGTCGCCACGAGCCGCGAACTGCGCCGGCAGGGCCATTGGGCCGCGCGGGGTGGCGAGCCCGACCTGCTGGCGGCGCTCGATCTCGTTGCGCTGGCGACGGTGGCCGATGTCGTGCCGTTGCAGGGCCTCAATCGCGCCTTCGTGCGGCAGGGGCTGGCGATGATGCGCAGCCGTGCCCGGCCGGGTCTTGCCGCGCTGATGGACGTCTCCGGCCTCGACGGGCCGATCCAGCCTTGGCATCTCGGCTTTCTGCTCGGTCCGCGCATCAATGCCGGCGGTCGCATCGGCGATGCCGTGCTCGGCGCACGCCTGCTCCTGACCGATGACGAGGTCGAGGCGCGCACCATCGCGACCGAGCTCAACCGCCTCAATCAGGAGCGCCAGGAGATCGAGCGCCTCGCCGTGCTGGAGGCGGTTTCGCAGGCCGAGCACGAGCTGATGGGAGCAGCCGAGCTGCCGGTGCTGCTCGCCGGCAGCGCAGATTGGCATCCCGGGATCGTCGGCTTGGTCGCGGCCCGACTGAAGGAACGCTTCCGCCGTCCGGCCTTCGCGCTGGCAGTCAACGGGGAGGGCGGTGCGACCGGCTCCGGCCGCTCGATCGCAGGCGTGGATCTCGGCCGTGCGGTGCGCGCGGCCGTCGAGGCCGGGCACGCGGTCAAGGGCGGCGGTCATGCCATGGCGGCAGGCGTGACGCTTGCCGCGGGCCAGACCAATGGCTTCCACGCCTTCCTCAAAGATTATCTCTCGCGTGAGGTCGCCGCCGTCGGCGATGCCGAGGCCCTGCTTGTCGATGCCGCGTTGAGCGCCGGCGGCGCCACCCCCCGTCTCCTGGCCGAGGTCGACAAGGCCGGCCCCTTCGGTTCCGGCAGCCCGGAGCCGGTCTTCGTCTTTCCGGCGCATCGCCTGACGGATGCCGTCGAAATCGGCAGCGGCGGCCATGTCCGCATCAAGCTGCGGTCAGGCGACGGCGCCAGCATCGGCGGAATCGCCTTCCGTGCGGCGCAGGAGCCGCTCGGACAGGCCCTGTTCGCCGCTCGCGGCGAGATGGTGCATGTGGCCGCGACGCTTTCTCTCAACCGCTGGGGCGGCCGGGAGACCGCGGAATTGCGCATCCTCGACCTCGCCCGGCCGGTCTGAGACGCTGCCGGCTATTTTCTTGTGAACGGGTGCTTGCGGAGCGGGGAGCCTGCCACTATACCTCGCCCCGCTTCGGCACGAACCCCGGCGGTTCGCGGCAAAGCGGTCTTCGTCTATCGGTTAGGACACCAGCCTTTCACGCTGGGAAGACGGGTTCGATTCCCGTAGACCGCGCCAAAATTCGGCCAACCTGATACAGAACTGCGAACGCTCGGCACCCCAAGAAGGAGGCGCGCGAGGGACGCGCTTCGTTGTGCATGCCGGATCGCGCCATAGCTGACATGGGTGAGGCGCCCGAAAGCAGACCTTGGCGGAGCCGCCAAACGCCGAAACGCGATCGGACGCTCTCGTGAAGCCTTGCGGGTGATCTCCGGCTGTTCACATCGAGACTTGAGCCGGTGTCGGCAGCTTCAAGTGCTCGGCCTGCCCTCAGCTCTCGAACAAGTCCGGGTAACTGGCTTCCGTCTTGGGGAGTGCCCGGAGAATTTCGGTCAGGTGATGGCGCATGGCGCTTGCCGCCGTGGGAGCGTCCTGCGCATCGATCGCCGCCATGATGCTCCTGTGCTGCTCGACCAGCGGCAGCATCACCGCCGCGCCGGGCAGGGTTAGCTGACATACGCGGTCCATATGCGCTTTGATGTCCCGGATGGCCTCCCAGGCCAGGGGCATGCCGACGCCCTCCGACAACTCGATGTGGAAGAGTTCGTCATAGCGCTGGAACGAGGCGTGATCATTCCGCTGGGCCGCCTTCTCCTGGACATCGAGAAGGTCGGCGATTCGGTGCCTGCTCTGGGGTGAGAAGGCCGTACAGGCCTCGCGCACGATCGCAACCTCGACCGCCTCGCGCACGAAACGTGCCTCCATCATCTTGCGGACCGAGAACTTGACCACGACCGTGCCGCGCTGCGGCTGCACGTCGACGAGCCGCGTCCTGGCGAGAGCGATCAAGGCCTCGCGTACCGGCTGACGCGAAACGCCGTACTTCAACGCGATCTCCTGCTCCGACAGGCGCGTACCCGGCGGCAACTCCAGCGCGACGATCGCCCGGCGCAACTCGGCTTCGACGCGCCCGGCCGCCGAAGCGCCCGGAGCGAGGGCGGGGGACGCCAACGAAAGGCTCAAGTCAAAAACCTCCACAGCCTGTTGCGTGCCATACCGCAACATACTACCATACAACTACTGCCGCAACCGCGACGGGAGCGGACAGCAAGCTTACGTTCGAGGCGCCAGCGAACAAGCCGGGAAACGGCAAGGCGCCCGAAAACACGGGAGAACGCACATGACCGCACGCCGCAGTTTCCTCGCTTATACCGCAGCTTTCGCCTTCTCGGCCGCTGCCGCGACTTCAGCCCTGGCCCAGAGCGTGACGCTGCGCTCGGCCGACATCCACCCGACCGACTACCCGACCGTCGAGGCCGTCCGCTATCTCGGCAAGCTGCTCGAGGAGCGCACGCAGGGCCGCGTCAAGATCAACGTCTTTCACTCGGCCCAGCTCGGCCAGGAGAAGGACACGATCGACCAGACCCGCTTCGGCGTCATCGACATCAATCGCATCAACATGGCGCCGTTCAACAACCTGATCCCGGCGACCAACATTCCGTCCCTGCCCTTCATCTTCCGCTCGGTCGACCATATGCGGAAGGCGATGGACGGGCCGATCGGCGACAACCTGCTCAAGGAATTCGAGAAGCACGACCTGATCGGGCTGGCGCTCTACGATTCCGGCTCGCGCTCGTTCTACAACTCCAAGCGCCCGATCAACACGCCCGCCGACATGAAGGGCCTGAAGATCCGCGTCCAGCAGTCCGACATGTTCGTCGCGCTGGTCTCGGCGCTCGGCGCCAATGCCACGCCGATGCCCTTCGGCGAGGTCTATTCCGCGCTCCAGACCGGCGTCATCGACGGTGCCGAGAACAACTGGCCGTCCTATGAATCGACCCGGCATTTCGAGGTCTCCAAGTTTTACTCGGTGACCGAGCACTCGCTCTCGCCGGAAGCGCTGGTGATGTCGAAGAAGAGCTTCGACAAGTTCAACGCCGCCGACCAGGCGATCATCAAGGCGGCTGCGAAGGAGTCGGTCGCCAAGATGCGCGAGCTCTGGGATGCGCGCGAGAAGGCGTCCGAGGCCAAGGTCAAGGCCGGCGGCGCCCAGATCAACCAGGTCGACAAGAAGCCCTTCATCGACGCGATGAAGCCGGTCTACGACAAGTTCGTCACCGACCCGAAGCTGAAGGAGATGGTCGCCGCGATCCAGGCGGTGAACTGAGCCTCGTCCAGGTGGGGCGGCCCATGGCGGCCGCCCCACCTTCGGCCCCTTGCCAGCCCGGGCAGATTACATGCGCGCTTTCGCAGCCTTTCTGACACGCCTCGATGCCAAGCTCAGCCTGTTCGCGCTGATCGCCGCCGGGGCCGGCCTCGTCCTGATGACCGTGATGGTCGCCTGGGGCGTGTTCGGTCGCTATGTGCTCAACGACACGCCGATCTGGGTCGAAGCCGGATCGCTCTTCCTGATGTCCTGGTTCATCCTGCTCGGTGCCGCTGTAGGCGTGCGCGAGAGCGACCATCTCGGCTTCGAGGTCGGGCTGGTGATGTCGCCGCCGCCGATGCGAGCCGCGCTGATCGTCATCGGCGAGGCCCTTGTCTGCGCCTTCGGCCTCGCCATGCTCGGCTATGGCTGGCAGCTCGCCGCCGGCACCTGGGCCGACCGCATGCCGATCATCGGCATATCCCGCGGCTGGGACTATGTGCCGATCGCGGCGGGCGGCGCGCTGATCGCGCTCTTCGCACTGGAAAAGCTCCTTCTCTTCATCACCGGCGAGCAGCAGGCGCCGCTCGGCTTCGTCCATTTCGGCGAAAGCCAGGAGGCCTGAGCCATGGAACTCTGGATTCTCTTCGGCGTCTTCTCGGTCCTGCTGCTGATCGGCGTGCCCGTCGCCTTCTGTCTCGGCATCGCCTCGGTCGCCACCGTTGCCTATATGGGCCTGCCCCCGGTCGTCGTCTTCCAGCAGATGAATTCCGGCATGAACGCCTTCGCCATGATGGCGATCCCGTTCTTCATCTATGCCGGCGACCTGATGATCCGCGGCGGCATCGCCGAGCGCCTGATCCAGATGGCGGCGAGCCTCGTCGGCCATCTGCGCGGCGGCCTCGGCCAGGTCAATGTCGTGACCTGCACGCTCTTCGGCGGCATCTCCGGCTCGGCCGTGGCCGATGCCTCGGCGGTCGGCGGCCTGATGATCCCGCAGATGAAAAAGCGCGGTTACGACGCCGACTACGCCGTCAACGTCACCGCCAACGCGGCGATCATCGCGCTCCTGATCCCGCCATCGCACAACATGATCATCTATTCGCTCTCGGCTGGCGGCAATCTCTCGATCGCCGATCTGTTCACCGCGGGCATCGTGCCGGGCCTCATGCTCTGCGGCGCATTGATGTTCGCGGCCTGGGCGGTCGCGGTGAAGCGCGGCTATCCGCGCGAACCGTTTCCAGGCTTTGCCACCGTCGGGCGTTACGTCGTGCTGGCGCTGCCCGGCATCCTCTTGATCGGCATCATCTTCGGCGGCGTCCGCTCCGGTGTCTTCACTGCGACGGAATCCTCCTGCGTCGCCGTGGTCTATGCCATCCTCGTCACCATCTTCGTCTATCGCCAGCTCACCTGGACGGCCTTCGTCGAGGCGACCCTGGGCGCGGTACGCACCACCGCGATGGTGCTGCTGGTGATCGGCACGGCCGGCGCCTTCGGCTGGCTGATGGCCTTCCTGCAGGTGCCGCAGGCGACGATCGCCGCGATGAAGGCGGTCTCGGACAATCCGATCGTCATCCTGCTGATGATCAACCTGATCCTGCTGGTGCTCGGCACCTTCATGGACATGGCGCCGATGATCATCATCTGCACGCCGATCTTCCTGCCGGTGGTGAAGGCCTTCGGCGTCGATCCCATCCATTTCGGCGTGATCCTGATCCTCAACGCCGGCATCGGCCTCAACACCCCCCCGGTCGGCTCGGTGCAGTTCGTCGCCTGCGCCATCGGCCGCATCTCCATCGGCGAGTCCATGCGCACGATCTGGCCGTTCTACGGCGCCAGCGTCGCCGTGCTCCTGCTCGTCACCTATGTGCCCGGCCTGTCGCTCTGGCTGCCGCGCCTGTTCCACTGAAGGACCGATCATGACCATCGAGATTCGCCAGGTTTCGCACCCCGAGGCCGTCAAGTGCTTCGACACGGCGGAGCTCAGGCGCCACTTCCTGATCGAGACGCTGTTCGCCGCCGGCGAGGTCAAGCTGACCTACAGCCATCTCGACCGCGTCATCGTCGGCGGCGCCATGCCGACGGCAAGCGCGATCGCGCTGCCGACGCCGAAAGCGGTCGGCACCGATGCCTTCCTGAAGCGCCGCGAACTCGGCATCGTCAATGTCGGTGGCCCCGGCAAGGTCTCGGTCGGCGGCCAAGGCTATGCTCTGGCCAAGCGCGATGCGCTCTATGTCGGCAAGGAAGCCGGCGAGGTCTTCTTCGCCAGCGACGATGCGGGCAATCCAGCCAAGTTCTACCTGCTCTCGACCCCGGCCCATGCGGTGCATCCGACCAAGATCATCCGGGAGGCTGATGCCAAAACGCTGGCGCTCGGCGAGCAGGCGACCGCCAACAAGCGCGTCATCCGCCAGTACATCATCCCCGGAATCTGCGAGACCAGCCAGCTCGTGATGGGCGTGACCACGCTGGACGAGGGCAGCGTCTGGAACACCATGCCGGCGCATGTCCATGACCGACGCTGCGAGATCTATCTCTATTTCGACGTGCCTGCAGACGCCCGCGTCTTTCATTTGATGGGCGAGCCGCAGGAGACCCGCCATCTCGTCGTCGCCAACGAGCAGGCAATCCTCTCGCCCGGCTGGTCGATCCATTCCGGTGTCGGGACGAAGGCCTATTCCTTCATCTGGGGCATGGGTGGCGACAATGTCGACTACACCGACATGGACATGGTCGCGACCGGAGACCTGCGTTGATGGCCGCTCCCTTCGATCTGACCGGCCGGACCGCCATCGTCACCGGGGCCAATACGGGCCTCGGTCAGGCGATCGCGGTCGCGCTCGCTGAGGCCGGCGCCGGCATCGTCGCAGTCGGCCGCTCCAGCATGGCCGAGACCAAGGCGCTGGTCGCAGCGACCGGCAAGCCCTTCCATGAGGTCGCCGCCGATCTCGCGACCGTGGAGCCGATCGCGCGCATCGTGGAAGAGGCCGCCGCCGCCGCAGAAGCCGATGGCTCACGCCTCGGCATCCTCGTTAACAATGCCGGCATCATCCGCCGCGCCGACGCGATCGACTTCACCGAGGCCGACTGGGACGCGGTGATGGACGTCAACCTGAAATCGACCTTCTTCCTGACGCAAGGCGTGGCCAGACGCATGCTCGCCGACGGCAAGGGCGGCAAGGTCATCAACATCGCTTCGCTGCTCTCCTTCCAGGGCGGCATCCGCATTCCCTCCTACACCGCTTCCAAGAGCGGGCTGGCGGGGCTGACGCGTCTGCTCGCCTGCGAATGGGCAGGCAGAGGCATCAACGTCAACGCCATCGCGCCGGGCTATTTCGTGACGAACAATACCGAGGCCCTGCGCGCCGATCCCGCCCGCAACGAGGCGATTCTCGCCCGCATTCCGGCCGGGCACTGGGGCAAGCCGCAGGAGATCGGCGGGGCGGCCGTGTTCCTCGCCTCCGCCGCCGCCGCTTACATCCACGGCGTGGTGCTGCCGGTCGATGGCGGCTGGCTCGCGCGCTGAGGGAGACTCGACATGGACCGCAAGAACGAGCCTTTCGCCCATGATGCCGACCTCGCCTGGGAGCCGGCCGGCGAAGGCGTGACGCGCAAGATCCTGACCTATCGCGACGAGGTCATGATGGTGCGGGTGCGCTTCGAGGCCGGCGCGGTCGGCCCGGCCCACAGCCACCCACATATCCAGTGCTCGCTGGTCGAGAGCGGCGCCTTCGACATCACCATCTCCGGCCGCACGGAACGTCTCGTCGCCGGCGACAGCTTCACCGTTCCGCCCGATGCGATCCATGGAGCCGTCAATATCGAGGCTGGAACGCTTGTCGACGTCTTCACGCCCATGCGCCAGGACTTTGTGAAGGCATAAGACCTCTGTCGCCGGCAGAACGATCGCTTTCGAGTGAGCAGGCTGGGAAAGCTATCCTGAACGACGGAGGTGGCTATGAAGCTGGCGCCCTAGCTTTGGGGTGGCAAGCCAAATAGGCCTGTGCTGGCCGCTTCCAGATGCTATTGCGCCAATTCGCGCACCGCCCGCGTCACGATGCTTCTCAACTCGGCGACCACCTTCGGAAAGCGCACGTTCGCTCCCTCGTCCAGCACCAGCTCGCGCTGGATGGTCGGCTTCACGATCTTCGCGCCCTGGAAGCGGCCGTTGTCCATATCCGACTTGATCGATCCGTAGCCGAGAATGCCCGGAGCGAACGCGTCCCGGATCAGGCTCTTGAGCGTCGGGAAGCCTTCCACCTCGGCCTCGATCCGGATGGTCAGCCCGTGCTTCTCCGCAGCCTCCTCGACCAGTTCGCGCACGACATGCCCGCGCGGCGGCAGAAGAAGCCGGTGCTGCAGCACATCGGCAAGTGCGATGGTCGGCTTTCTCAGGTCGATCAGGTTTGGCCGTGCGAAGACATAGAGATCCTCGAACAGGATCGATTGCGACGAAGCGGCCCCGCGCTCGCGCAGGTTCACGGCGAGATCGAGGCTGCCGTCGTCGACGCCCTTGCGCAGATAGAGGCTGGTGCCTTCGCTGAGCTGCAACTGGATGCCCGGGAAGCGCTCCTTGCATTCCCGCGCGATCCGCGACGCCACCGCGGGGGCGATCGAGGCCAGGAACCCGATGGTGACGATCCCCGTCGGCTGGCTCTTGCGCTCGCGCATCGCCAGCTCGGTCGCACGCATGGCTTCCATCACGCGCTTGGCATGCGCGAGCAGCACGATGCCGGCATCGGTCGGCACGACGCCGTCGGGGCGCCGATGCAGGAGGCGCTCGCCCACCGTCTTTTCGAGTTCGGCGATGTGATAGGTCAGGACAGGCTGGGTCACGAACGACGCATTGGCGCCGCCCGTCAGCGAGCCCTTTTCGCAGGCATTGATGAAATAGGTCAGCCGTCGGCTGTCGAGCATCCGGAAGTCCTCGTGTCTGGCTCGATGCTATAGAAAATTTGAATGCCTTGCGCAAAAATTTGAATTCGCTTTTCTATATCACCTGCCTCAGGCTGCCTCCAAAATCAGTCAAGCGCGACCAAGCGCGCAGGTGGAGGAAATGCCCGAGATGAAGACCGTAGCCTTCCTGCGCGCCGTTCTGGTCGCATCCATCGCCGCGCTCCTTCCGCTCGGTGCCGTGTCTCCGGTGGCGGCCCAGGCGGAGGTCCCGGCGGAGGTCATCGCCGCCGCCAAGGCGGAGGGCAAGCTCACGATCTACACCTCGGCCGTCGATGCCGAGATGCAGGAGATCGCCGGCCAGTTCGAGAAGGCCTATCCCGGCATCAAGATGGAATGGCTGCGCTTCCCGTCGACGACGCTGTTCACCCGCTTCGTCGGCGAGCAGAACGCCAAGATCTACACCGCCGACGTGCTGTTCTCCGGCTCGACGCAGCTCTACCAGCAGCAGCCTGAATTGTTCCGGCCGCTGACGCCGGAGCTGGTGCCGAACGTCAAGGCGCTGCGCGTGCCTGCCAAGAACGGCAACTATGCCGTGGCCGAGATCGTGCCTCATGCCGTCAGCTACAATTCCGGCCTGGTCTCCAAGGCGGATATCGAAAAGCACCTGAAGAGCTGGGCCGGCCTCGCCGATCCGCGCTGGAAGGGCAAGATCGCGCTGGTCGATCCGAAGATATCGACCAATGTCGTGTCCTGGCTGATCAACATGCGCGAGACCTATGGCGAGGCCTGGGTCAAGGGCGTGATCGCCAACCAGTTCAAGGTCGTCGGCACCGGCACCTCGGGTGCGCAGCAGGTCGCGGCCGGCGCCTTCCAGATCGTGGTGCCGACGGTGCAGAGCCACAGTGCCGACGTCCGGGCGCAAGGCGCGCCGCTCGTCGTCTACACGCCGGAAGGGCCGTCGCACGGCCTCGAGCAGGGGCTCGCCATTCCCGCCAACGCACCGCATCCCAACGCCGCCCGCCTCTATGCCAACTGGAAGCTCGGCCGGGACAGCGCGGCGCTGATCTGCAAGAATCTCGGCGTCCCCAATGTCGAGCCGCCGGCCGGCACCCAGTGCGCCGCGCTCTCGCCCCAGCATGTCGGCTCGAACGATACGCTGAACGCCGAGCAGCAGCGCGAGATCATGGCGCAGTTCGGGCTCAAGCCCTGATCCCTGTCCCGACCCGACCCAGCTTCCGCAGGACAGGTTTCGCGCGCCGATGACCGACCGCATCCAGATCACCAACGTCACCAAGCGCTATCGGCGGGCGGGCGGCGCAACGATCACGCCCGTCGACAATATCAGCCTCGCCGTTGCGCAGAACGAACTCGTCGTGCTGCTCGGCCCCAGCGGCTGCGGCAAGACCACGCTGCTGCGCTGCGTTGCCGGGCTGGAGACGCCGGACGAGGGCGAGATCGTCATCGACGGGCGGGTCGTGTTCTCCTCCGCCAAGGGCATCTTTGTGCCGCCCGACCAGCGCCGGCTCAGCATGATCTTCCAGTCCTATGCGCTGTGGCCGCATATGACGGTGGCGCAGAATGTCGGCTACCCGCTGGAGGGCCGGAAGCTCCCGCCGGCAGAAATCTCGCGGCGCGTCAGCGAGGCGCTGGAGCTTGTCGGCGTAGGCGGGCTCGAGCAGCAGTTTCCGGGCCGGATCAGCGGCGGGCAGCAGCAGCGCGTGGCGCTGGCGCGCGCGCTCGTCTCCAATTCCTCGGTCGTGCTGTTCGACGAGCCGCTCTCCAATGTCGATGCGCAGGTCCGCAACCAGCTCCGCTTCGAACTGAAGCGGATGCAGCGGCAGATCGGCTTCTCCGGCCTCTATGTGACACATGACCAGGCCGAGGCGATGGAGCTCGGCCATCGCGTCGCCGTGCTCCAGTCCGGCCGGATCGCGGCGCTCGACACGCCGCGGCGCGTCTATGAGGAGCCGGCCAATCACTACGTCGCGAATTTCGTCGGCGTCAGCAATTTCCTCGACGGTCAAGTCCGCTCCGTCGCCGATGGAAGGACGGTGGTCGAGACCCGTTTCGGCCTGTTCGAGACAGGCGCGCTGGAGCAGTCCTTCGCGCCGGGCTCGGCGGTCGAGCTCGTGCTGCGGCCGGAGAAGATCACTCTCGATGCCGTGGCTCCGTCAGGGGAGACGCGGAACACGGTTCCGGTGCGGGTCGAGGCGCAGCTCTTCTCGGGCGCCTATACCGAATATGTCGTCAGCGCCGGGGACCAGGTCTTCCGCGTCTGGTCGCATGACGACACGCTGCGCGGTTTCGCCGAGGGCGATGCCGCCTGGCTGTCGATCAAGCCGGCCGCCCTGCGCCTGATCCGGCATCCCGAGACGGCGGGAGCCAAGTCGTGACGATCCAGGACCGCACCGGCATGGACGAGGGCAGGGCGGGTCTGCCTCGGATTCTGCAGCCGCTCAACCTGCTGACCGGGCTCTGTTTCGCGGCGCTTGCCCTGCTGATCGTCTTCCCGCTCGGGCGGATGTTCCTCAGCACGCTCCTGCCTGGCGGCGTGCCCAATGTCGCGGCAGTATCCTCATTGCTGGAGCAGCCCTGGCTGCTGCCGGTGCTCGGCAACACCCTGATCGCGGTCGGCATCAGCACGGTGCTGGCGGTGGCGGTCGGGGCGATCTTCGCCTGGCTGAACGAGCGCACGGATGCCAGCCTCGGCATCTTCGGCACGATCCTTCCGGTGATCCCGCTGTTGCTGCCCAGCGTGGCGCTGACGATCGGCTGGGTCTTCATCGCCGCGCCGAATGTCGGCCTGATGAACGGCGTGCTCAACTGGCTGCTCGGCCCGGAGGTCTTCCAGGTCAATATCTACACCTGGTTCGGGCTGATCTGGGTCTACACGATCCATGGCGTGCCTTACGCCTACCTGGTCGTCTCGGCCGCCATCAAGAACCTCGATCCGGCACTGGAGGAGGCCTCGCGCATCAGCGGCGCCGGCATTCTGCGCACGCTGTTCCGGGTCTCTCTGCCGGCGATCATGCCGGCTCTGGCCGGCTCATGCCTGCTCGTCGTGATTTCCGGCCTCGGCACCTATTCGATCCCGGCGATCATCGCGACCACCGCCGAGATCAGCGTGCTGCCGACGCAGATCGTGCATCTCCTGGTCAAGGACTACCCGCCGAAGCTGGCCGATGCGCAATTGCTCGGCCTGATCATGCTGATGGTCGTGTTCGGCTTCTGGTTCCTGCAGAAGAAGATTTCCTCCTCAGGCCATTTCGTCACGGTCGGCGGGCGGGCCGGCGGGGGCTCGCTGCTGCCGCTCGGCCGGTGGCGCCTGCCGGCGCGGGTCCTGATGTGGCTCTACATCGCCATGGCCTCAGTGCTGCCGATGGCTGCACTTCTGCTGGTCGCGGTCCAGCGCTTCTGGTCGCCGGTCATCGACCCCTCGAAATTCACGCTCTTCCATTTCGAGCAGGTGCTCTTCGTCAACCGGGTGACTTTCGCTTCGTTCCGCAACAGCCTGCTGCTTGCCGGCACCGGCGCGACCATCGCGATGTTCATCGCGATCCTGACTGCGATCTACGCCTCCTTCCGCGGCGGCATCACCGGCAAGGTCGTCGATCTCGTCATCAAGTCGCCGGCGACCATCCCCAACCTCGTGATCTCGCTGGCCTTCCTGATCACCTTCAGCGGCGCGCCGTTCTTCCTGTCGAGCACGCTGACCATCCTGCTGATCGCCTTCATCGTGATGTACATCCCGCCGGGATCGATCGCGGCCGCCTCGGCGCTCACCCAGGTCGGAACCGACCTGCGCGAAGCCTCCTATATCGCCGGGGCCGGCGAGGGGCGGACGATCCGCCGGATCGTCTTCCCGATCGCGCTGTCGGGCTTCGCGGCGGGCTGGACGCTGGTCTTCGTCCATATGATGGGCGACCTCTCGGCCTCGGCCCTGCTCGCGGGCGTCGGCACGCCGGTCATCGGCTTCGCCATCCTGACGATCTGGGAAACCGGCAGCTTCGGCCTGCTCGCTGCCTTCTCGACCATCATGTGCCTGCTCAACGCCATCGTCGTCGGCGCGATGATGCTGTTCGTGCGCTCGCGCTCCTGGCGGTGAGGACGATGACGATGCACGACACTGTCAACACGATCGAAGCGGCGGCTTCCGCCTTGTCGCAGGCCATCGCAGGCGGGATGCGGCTGGCCGCGTTGCCCGGTCCCGGGCCCGCTTCGGAAGCGCAAGCCTACGCGGTGCAGGATGCCATCATCCGGGCGGTCGGCACGCGCGGCGGCTGGAAGGTTTCGCCCTTGCGCGAGGGCAAGGCGCGCTGCTCGCCCATTCCGGCGCGCTTCTTCGTCGATGCGCCCGCGCAGTTCGATACGGGCTTCCTGGACGGCTGCCTCGCCGAGGTCGAGATCGCCGTCCGGTTCAGAGAGGACCCGCTGGGGCAGGGCCGGGCGCTGAGCCCGGCGAAGCTCGCCGATTGCATCGCCAGCGTGCATCCCGCGGTCGAGCTTCTTTCCAGCCGTTTCGCGGCTCCGGACAGCGCGCCCGATCTGCACCGCCTGGCCGACCTGCAAGGCTGCGTCGCCGTCATCCTCGGCGCCGCCACGACCGACTGGGCTGCGCTGGAATTCGCGGAGCTTCCCTTCGCGCTGGCTCTGGCGGGGCAGGAGGTGTCGCTCAAGGTCAATTCTCCCACGACCGAGCAGACGCTGGAGGCACTGTGCTGGCTCGCGGACCACGCCGCCGCGCGCGGCGCGCCGCTCAAGGCCGGAGACGTGGTGATCACCGGGGCCAGGCTCGGCCCCGTCAGCCTTCAGGGCGTCCGTGATTGCCGGGCGCGGATCGGGACGCTCGGCCCGGTCGCGCTCTCGGCGCGCTGACGAAACACAAGCAAAGACGGGATCGATCATGCGCAGGACGGGATGGGTCGGAAAGCTGCGGCTGGTACTGGCAGCCACGGTGGGAACGATGGTCCTCGCGGGAGCGCTCTCGGCGGCGAAGGCGCAGGCCCCGCTGGAGGGCGTCGCGCTTGAAGCCGCGGCGAAGGCCGAGGGCAAGCTCACGCTCTACACGTCGTCGGTCGATGCCGAGACGCAGGAGATCGTGAAGAGCTTCGAGGCGCGCTATCCCGGCATCAAGATCGAATGGCTGCGTTTCCCCTCGACGACGCTGTTCACGCGCTTCGTCGGCGAGAGCGAGCAGAAGACCCATCACGCCGACGTGCTCTATTCCGGCTCGTCGCAGCTCTACCAGTTGCGCCCCGAGCTGTTCCAGAAGCTGACACCGGAGCTGGTGCCGAACATCACCAGGGTGATCGTGCCGGCGAAGAACCCGAACTATGTCGTCGGCGAGGTGCTGCCGCATATCGTCGCCTATAACAGCACGACCGTCTCGGCGGCGGATATCAGCACTCATCTGAAGAGCTGGAAGGACCTGGCCGATCCGCGCTGGAAGGGCAAGATCGCCATGGTCGATCCCAAGATCTCGACCAACATGGTCTCCTGGCTGATGCTGATGCGCCAGACCTATGGCGAGGACTGGGTCAAGGGCTTCACCGCCAACCAGTTCAAGGTCGTCACCGGCGGCCCGTCAGGCGCGCAGCAGGTCGCGGCCGGCGCCTTCCAGATGGTGGTGCCGAGCGTCATCAACCATTCGACCGACATTCGCGCGCAGGGCGCGCCGATCACGCTCTACAGCCCGGAAGGCCCGACCCATGGCCTCGAAATGGCGATGGGACTACCGCTGACGGCGCCGCATCCCAATGCCGCGCGGCTCTACGTCAACTGGAAGCTCGGGCACGATGCGGCGGTGCTGCTCTGCAAGATGGGCGGCGTTCCCAATGTCCCGGCGCCGACCGAACTGCCCTGTCCGACCATGTCGCCGCGCCATGTCGGCTCCAACGACATGATCACGCCCGAGCAGCAGAAGGACGTGCTGACCGCTTACGGCATCAGGCCCTGAGCCCGGGCGCCTGGCACCCAATCCCGACATCACCCTTACTCTCGAAGGAAGCTGCATCATGGCCGAATTGATCAAGAATCCGTCCGCCCCGCAGGTCGACCCAAAGGTCATCGCGCGGATCCGCGGGATCGCGATCGCGCTCCTTAGCGACAACCTGCACCGCAACCGCGGCAGCGTGGGCCTGAGGCCTTATCACAAGCCCGCGCCGATGGCTGGCACGGCTGTGACCGTCCGGACTCGCGGCGGCGACAATCTCGCGGCATTGCGCGCCTATGATTTCTGCCGGCCGGGCGACGTCATGGTGATCGATGCCGGCGGCGACCTGACCAACGCCGTCTTCGGCGGGATCATGGCTTTCGGCGGGGAGACGATGGGGCTGGGCGGCATGGTCGTCGACGGTGCCATCCGCGATGTGGCCGAGATCGCGGCGCGCGAGTTCCCAGTCTATGCCCGCGGTGTCAACCATCGCGGCCCCTACAAAGACGGGCCGGGTGAGATCAACGTCCCCGTCACGATAGGCGGCATGGTGGTGCGCCCTGGCGACATCATCGTCGGCGACCAGGATGGACTGCTCGCCTTCCCGCCGGAGCTCGCCGAAGCGACGATCACGGCTGCGCTCGCCCAGCATGCCAAGGAAGAGGCGACGATCCAGGCGATCCGAGACGGGAAATGGGACCGTTCTTTTGTCGACGCGCTGGAAGCGCGCTGCATGAATTGAGCGTCCGCAGGCTCACCCTTTGGGGCGAGACCATGAGCGAAGAAGAACGCCTCGGGCTTTTGTGGCCGGCCGGAAAACCCGGCCGTCGGAAAGTCCGAGGCGGCAGGACGTGTAAGCAGGCAGAGAGCCAAGGGCGCGGGCGCCTTCACCGTCACCATGATACGCCCGTCGCTCGTCTGATGCGCCAGAGGCAGCCTTGAGCCTCCGCCGGCAAGCGGACATCGGAGAATAGCGGTAGGTTCAGGGCTGCGCCGTCGCCGGCTCGTCACTTCGCACAACCGCCGTTTCAAGATTTTCGCCTGCGCGAATTGCTCGACCTCGCTCAATTCGAGCCGGCGAACGGGAACCTGCTGCCGGCCGGCGTGTTCGATTCGCTATCAGTTCCATCGCGATAGGACACGCCATGCCGGCGCTCGACCAATCGGAATGGGCGGTCGCCGACCGTCCTGCCGCCAATCGTTTCGTCATGAGCTTTCCGGGCGGCGAAGCCTTTGCAGTCTACCGCAAGCTCGACGCATACATTGTCGTATCCCATACCGAGGTGCCGGCGGCGTTTCGCGGGCGCGGCATCGGCGAGCGCCTTGTCGAAGGGGTCTTCCGCCTTGCGCGCGAGCGAGGGCAAAGCATCGTGCCCGCTTGCAGCTTCGTCGCCGACTGGGCCCGTCGCCATCCCGAGTTCCATGACGTTCTGGCAGCCAGCGACGGAGCGAGGCGATGATCGACCACGTCTCCGTCGGCACCAGCGATATCGCGCGTGCTGTTTGATCCGGACGGCAACAAGATCGAAGCCGTAACCCGTTCATCCCAGTGAAGGAGGACGCCATGCCTGCAAAATCAGCCGCACAGCAGAAGGCCGCAGGCGCCGCCCTGGCGGCCAAGCGCGGCGACATGAAGAAAAGCAAGCTCAAGGGCGCATCGAAATCTATGGAGAAGTCGATGAGCGAGACCGAGCTGGAGAAAATGGCTTCGACCAAGCGCAAGGGAAAGCCGGAGCACGCTTCCAGGCACTGACCGCGTATGCGCGGAGGCCGGACTGGCCGCCGCAGAGTAGCGCGATGACCGCACGTTTTGAGCCGCCCGACGCCGGGCGGGATCGAGGCGATGACGCCGCGGCCCGATCATGGCGATCCTAGCCTCTGGATCGCAGGCGCCTCTCCAGCGCACGGGCGTAATGCGAGATGAACAGGCAGAACGCGACATAGAGCAGGGCGACGAAGAGATAGGCTTCGAGCGAGAAGCTGCGCCATTGCGGATCGCCCAGCGCCTGCTTGGTCGCGAGCAGGAGGTCGGTCAGGCCGACGATACCCACCAGCGACGTATCCTTGAACAGGCCGATGAACAGGTTGGCGATCGCGGGAATGGCAAGGCGCAGCGCCTGCGGCACGACGATCAGCAGCGATCTCTGCCAGTAGCCGAGCCCGAGCGCCTTGGCCGCCTGCTCCTGTCCGGCCGGAACGGCCTGCAGGCCGCCGCGAATGGCCTCAGCCAGATAGGCCGCGCTGAACAAGGTGATCGCGATCAGGGCGCGCAGCAGCGCGTCGACCTGCAGCTTCCCAGGCAGGAAGAGCGGGATCATGAACGACGCCATGAACAGCACGCTGACCAGCGGCACGCCGCGCACCATCTCGATGAAGACGACGCAGATGCCCCTGATGACGCCAAGCTCGGAGCGCCGCCCGAGCGCCAGCCCGATCGCGATCGGGAAGGCGCCGATGATGCCGCCCACGGCCAGGAACACCGTCAGCGGCAGCCCGCCCCACAGATCGGTCGGCACGAGGTTGAGGCCGAGCACGCCGCCCCGCATCAGCACGATCACGGCGACGATGCCCGCCAGCCCGCCGGCGACGACGCTGCGCCAGCCGAAGCGCAGCGAGGAGCCCGCCAGCACCAGGGCGACGGTGAGCAGCAAGGCGAGGAGAGGGCGCCACTGCTCCTCGAACGGGTAGCGGCCGAACAGGACCAGCCGGAGCTTCTCGTGGATGAAGGCCCAGCAGGCGCCGCCCGCCGCGCGGCAGGCGGCGGGAGACGCCGCCCACCAGGTCGCGTCCCACACGGCCCAGCGCAGCAGCGCGGGCAGATAGGCGGAGAACAGGCCGAGCATCGCCAGGGTCAGGAGCGTGTTGCCGACGCTGCCGAACAGCCGCGCGCGCAGGGACAGCGCCGCGGCGTTCATGACGCCCCTTTCAGTGCGACGCGGGCATTGTACCAGTTCATGAAGGCCGAGATCGCGAGGCTCAGCGCCAGATACACGCACATCAGGATCGCGATCACCTCGACCGCCTGACCGGTCTGGTTGATGATCGTGTTGCCGATCGACATCAGGTCGGGATAGCCGATCGCGATGGCGAGCGAAGTGTTCTTGGCCAGGTTGAGATATTGGCTGGCGAGCGGCGGCACCGCGACCTTCATTGCCTGCGGGATCACCACGAGGCGCAAGCTCTGCCCCCGGCTCAGGGCGAGCGCGGCGGCCGCTTCCAGTTGGCCGCGGCCGACCGAGAGGATGCCGGCACGCAGGATCTCGCCGATGAAGGCGGCGTTGTAGAGCGACAGCCCGATCAACAATGCGGTCAGCTCCGGCGTGATCATGCCGCCGCCGGAGAAGCCGAAACGGGTCGGCCGCGGCACGTCGAAGGAGATCGTCGCGGCGTGTTCGAGCGCAACGGCGGCGATCGGCAGCGCGAGCAGCAGCAATCCCGGCCAGAGCCGCGCCGGCATGCCGGTCCGCTCGGCCCTGCGGCGAGCCCAGAAGCCGTGCCCGGCGAAGGCGAGGGCGCCGGCGAACACGGCCGCCAGGAGCGGCCCGGCGCCGTGCTGGAGCACCGGGAAATGCAGCCCGCTCTTGGCGAGATAGACACCGGGAAGTAGCTGCGGCGCGGCCGAGGCCGCCGGCAGCATCTGGGTCAGAACCGCGTACCAGAGATAGAGCTGCAGCAGCAGCGGCGTGTTGCGGACGAGCTCGACATAGAGCCGGGCCAGAGGGCTGACCAGCGGGTTGCGCGACAGGCTGGCGATGCCGACGACGAAGCCGGCGAGCGTCGACAGCACGATGCCAAGCGAAGCGACCACGAGCGTGTTGAGCAGGCCGACCAGCAGCGCCCGCCCGAAGCTGGCGCTCGGGCTCCAGGCGATGAAGCTCTGGCCGATCTCGAAGCCGGCAGCCTGCCAGAGGAAGCCGAAGCCCGTGCGGATCGAGCGCGCCTCGAGATTGCCGACGAGGTTCGTGGCGAGGAAGGCGATGGTGCCGGCGAGCAAAGCCAGCACGATCACCTGCGTCGCCAGCGCCCGGAAGCCCGGATCGGACCAGCCTCTCGCCGCTCTCACCGGCGAGACCGCGACGGCGCTCATCTCAGCGGACGGGCATGGCGTACATCAGCCCGCCCTTCGTCCAGAGCGCGTTTGAATTGCGCTCCATCCGCAGCGGTGTCTTGGGGCCGACATTGCGCTCGAAGATCTCGCCGTAATTGCCGACGCGCTTGACCGCGCGATAGGCCCAGCCCGGATCGAGCCCGAGCCTCTGGCCCATGTCGCCGGCCGTGCCGAGCAGGCGCTTGATCTCGGGGTTCTGGCTGTCCTTCATCTGGTCGACATTGGCGGCGGTGATGCCCTTCTCCTCCGCCTCGATCAGCGCCATCATCACCCACTTGGCGGCGGTGTACCAATCGAGGTCGTTGCGGGCGACGATCGGGCCGAGCGGCTCCTTCGAGATCATTTCGGGCAGGATCTGCCATTCGTCGGGGTTCGGTGCGTCCGAGGCGCGGACCGAGGAGAGATAGGACATGTCGGCCGAGAAGGCCTGGCAGCGGCCGCTGAAGAAGGCGGCGCGCGCCTCGTTCTGGGCCTCGAACACGACCGGCTTGAACGTCTTGCCGTTGGCGCGGAAATAATCGGCGAGGTTGAGCTCGCTCGTCGTGCCTGTCGCCGTGCAGATGCTGGCGCCGTCGAGCTCCAGCGCGCTCTTCAGGCCAAGCGATTTCGGCACCAGGAAGCCCTGGCCGTCATAGAAATAGACGCCGGCATAGATGAGGCCGAGGGAGGCATCGCGCGTCAGCGTCCAGGTCGCGACGGTGGTGAGCATGTCGATCTCGCCCGATTGCAGGGCGGTGAAACGCTGCTGCGGGCTGAGCGGGACGAATTTCTCCTTCGCCGCGTCTCCCAGCACCGCCGCCGAGACGGCCCGGCAGAAATCCGTCGTCAGCCCGGTCCAGCGGCCTGAGCTGTCGGCGATCGAGAAGCCGCCGATGCCGGTGCTGACGCCACACACGACCTCGCCGCGCTTGCGGACGGCGTCGAGCGTCGGCCCGGCCTCGGCCGGCGCGGAAAAGGTCGCGGCGATCGCCAGCGCGGCGGCGGCCAATCCCGACTTGAATGGAAACGTCATGAGCTCCTCCCCTGGAACGCCCGTTCGACGCTGCGAGCTGTCGCGGGCTTGTCTCGTCCCGATCGGCGCGGCTTCAGGCGCTTCGCCGGCCGCGCTCTTGTCCGGCCGCCGTCAGGTGACGGCGCGGCGTTTCGTGAAGCGCTCGTCGCGCCAGATCCCCGATGTCATCACGTCGTTGAAGGCTTCCGCCGCGGCCTCGGCGTCGGCATAGCCGAGATAGGCCGGCGCGAAGCCGAAGCGCATCATGTCCGGCGCCCGGAAATCGCCGACCACGCCGCGCGCGATCAGGGCCTGGACCACGGCGAAGCCATGCTCGAAGGTGATCGAGACCTGGCTGCCGCGGGCGGCGTGATCGCGCGGCGTGACGATGCTGGCGCCATGAACCCGGCAGACCGGCTCGACCAGCTCCATGAACAGATCGGTGAGGCCGAGGCTCTTGGCTCTGAGCGCGGTCATCTCGACATCCTCGATCGCCGCCAACCCGGCATCTACGACCCGCATGGACAGGATCGGCTGCGTGCCGCAGAGCAGGCGCTGGATGCCGCCGGCCGGCCGATAGCCGCGCTCGAAAGCGAAGGGCGCGGCATGGCCCCACCAGCCGGAGAGCGGCTGCGACAGGGCCTCATGGTGCCGCGTGGCAGCATAGATGAAGGCCGGCGCGCCCGGGCCGCAATTCAGGTATTTGTAGGTGCAGCCGATCGCGAGATCGGCGCCGGAACCGTCGAGATCGACCGGTACGACGCCGGCGCTGTGACAGAGATCCCAGACCGCGACCGCGCCCCTGGCGTGGATCAGCCGGTTGAGCGCTGCCATGTCGCGCAATTCGCCGGTCTTGTAGTCGACATGGTTGACCAGCACGACCGCGGTGCGTTCGTCGATCAGGTCCTCGATCTTCTCGGCATCGACGCCTTCGAGCTTCAGCTCCACATCGGGCCGGCCGGCAGCCACGCCCTCGGCGACATAGAGATCGGTCGGGAAACTGCCGCCCTCGGCGACGATCACGTTGCGATCGGGCCGCAGCGCGAGCGCAGCGTGCAGCGCCTTGTAGACGTTCACCGAGACGGAATCGCACACCACCGTCTGGCCGCTGCCAGAACCGATCAGGCGGCCCAGGCGATCGCCCAGCGTGCCGACGAGCGCGAACCAGCCGGCATCGTTCCAGCTCCGCACCAACCCTTCCGCCCATTCCCGGCGCAGCGCGGTTTCCATGTCGCCGAAGGCGGCGACCGGCGCCGGACCGAGCGAATTGCCGGCGAGGTAGATCGTGCCTTCCGGCAGATGGAAGCGAGCCCGCAGATGCCGCAACGGATCGGCCGCATCCCGCCGCGCCCCCTCGGAAGCGCTGCCCGCGTTGTCCAGCGATGCCAAGCTCATCCCGCCTCCGCTCATGATCGATATCGCGCCATCTGGAGTGTCGGGGCAGATCATTTCGGCCATTATCGAAGATGTCAATTGATATATATAATTTTGCCAAGGCGGATGGATTATATATAGTCGCCTCATCGCATGAGGGGTCCATGGACGAAGTCGAGATCGCCACCAAGACCGAGTCCGCCTACCGCACGCTGCGCCAGGACATCCTGGAGACGCGACTGCGCCCGGGCGCCCCGCTGAAGCTTGGCGCGATGCGCGAGGCCTATGGAATCGGCTGGACACCGCTGCGCGAGGCGCTGTCGCGCCTGGAAGCCGAGCGGCTGGTCATGTCGAGCGCCAACAAGGGCTACACGGTCGCACCGGTCTCGCTGGAAGAACTCAGTGACCTGACCCGCGCCAGACGCCTGGTCGAGTTGCCGATGCTGGCCGAATCCATTGCCCGGGGCGACGAGGCCTGGGAGACGGCGCTGGTTGCCGCCCATTACCGGCTGTCGCGCTGCACGCCGCCCGTGGAGAATCCGGAGGAACTCGCCCTGACCGATTGGGAAGAGCGGCACGAGGCCTTCCATACCGCTCTGCTCGCCGCCAGCACGTCGCCCTGGCTGATGCGCTTCTACGTCCAGATCAAGGACCAGCTCCGGCGCCACCACCGCGTGCTCTCGATCGCGCCGGCCTTGTCGCATGCGCGCTCCGGCGCGCGATGGCAGGACAGCCCCGGTTTTGCCGCGCTGCGCGAGGCGCTGGCGCTCGAACCGCACACCGCCCTGATGAACGCGGCGCTGGATCGCGATGCCGACCACGCTGTCAGGCTCCTGGACGAGCATATCGAGTTCACCCGGAAGGTCTTCCTCGCCACGGATCTCGAAGGCGAGGCAACCTGACTCCCGCGCGCTGACGATACCTCCGAAGGCCGCTCGTCAAGGCCTCCGATCCTGAAAGTCGACAAGGACGCCCTATGCCTTCCGCCTTCCCCGACGCCGGCCCTTCGCTCGCGCTGATCAACGGCAAGGTTCTCGCTGAAGACGGGAGTTGCGAGGCGCTGGCGATCGCCGGAAATCGCATCGTCGCGCTCGGAACCTCGGCGGAGATTACGGCCCGTGCCTCCGCCGCGACCGAGATCATCGATCTCGCCGGCCGGACCGTGGTCCCCGGGCTGGTCGACGGCCATGCCCATCTCGACCGCGAAGGTCTCAAGAGCGTGCTGCCCTCGCTCGCCGATTGCCGCTCGATCGACGATATCGTCGCGCGCATCGCCGCGATCGCCCGCACCAGGAAGCCGGGCGAATGGATCATCACCATGCCGATCGGCATTCCGCCGAGCTATGAGGACGTGCTGGCGGGCATAGCCGAGCACCGTTTCCCGGACCGCCACGATCTCGACCGTGCTGCGCCCGACAACCCCGTCTATATCCGCTCGATCTGGGGCTATTGGCGCTCCACTCTCCCGCTCGTCTCGATCGCCAACAGCCGGGCCTTGCGGCTGGCCGGCATCGATGCCGCGACGGTGCCGCCGGCGCCCTCGATCGAGATCTGCCGCGATGCCGATGGCGAACCGAACGGCATCTTCGTCGAGACCAACAAGATGCCGGTGGTCGAGCACAGCCTGATGCACCGGGCGCCGCATTTCTCCGCCAGCGAACGGGCCGGCGCGCTCGCCGCCTCGATGACGCTCTACAACCGCGCCGGCGCGACCAGCGTTTTCGAGGGGCACGGCATCGCCGCCGAGGTGCTCGACGCCTATCGGCAGGTGCGCAGCGAGGGACGCCAGACCGTGCGCGCCTCGATGATCTTCAGCCCGGCCTGGCCTTCGACCTCTGCCGAGGATTGCCGCGCCCTGCTCAAGTCCTGGGGACACTGGCTCGCCGGCAAGGGGCTCGGCGACGCCTGGCTTGGCATGGCCGGCCTCTATGGCGAGATCGACGATTCCGTCGAGCGCGAGCTACGCAGCCGGGCGTTTCCGCAGACCGGCTGGGCCGGCTTCCATTACAATTCGTCGCTGCCGCGCGAGGCCCTGAAGGAGGTGCTGGTCGAGGCCGCGCGCAACGGCATCCGCGCGGTCGGCATCCTCCCCAACATGCTCGATCTCTTCGCCGAGGTGGACAAGATCGCCCCGATTGCGGGCCAGCGCTGGGTGCTCGGCCACGTCGTCAGCCTGACGCCGGACCAGGTGAAGCAGGTCGCGGGCCTCGGGCTGGCGGTGACCACCCACCTGACCGCCTATATCTACAAGCGCGGCAGCGAACTGGTCGAAAAGCTCGGGCGGGAGCGGGCCGGCGAGATCGTGCCGCTGCGCTCCCTGCGCGAGGCCGGCGTCCCGATCTCCTTCGGCAGCGACAACGCGCCGCTCAGCCTGTTCCAGTCGCTCTCGCTCGCGGTCGACCGGCGCGACCGCTTGGGTGCGGTGATCTCGCCCGAGCAAGCCCTGACGCGCGAGGAGGCGCTCGAGTGCGCCACGCTCGGCGGAGCGAAACTGACTTTCGAGGATGGCGAGAAGGGCAGCATCGCCACCGGCAAGCTCGCCGACCTCGCGGTGCTCTCGGCCGACCCGCTGCGATGCGCCCCGGACGAACTCGGCCGCATCGAGTCCGAGCTCACCATCGTCGATGGAGGCATCGTCTACCGGGCGCAAGCCGGGGCGGAGCGATGACGGAGCCAGCCATGACCGAACCGGCAGCACGCGTCTATCTCGACTACGATCAGGCGCGGCTCGACCTGAACTACAACCAGGTGGCCTGGGCGCCCAATGCCGAAGAGATCATCGCCTGGTATCGCAGCGCCAGCCTGGAGGCGCATCGCAGGCTCGCCTGCCGCCATCTCGCCTATGGCGAGGGGCCGGCCGAGCGCATCGACCTGTTCCCTGCGGCCTCGCAAGGCGCGCCTCTCGTCGTCTATGTCCACGGCGGCGCCTGGCGCATGCTCGACCGGATGGACAGCGCCTTCGCGGCGGAGGCTTTCGTCGGCACCGGCCTGAATTTCGCGGTGCTCGATTTCGCCAGCATTCCCGCTGCCCGCCTCCCCGAGATGGTGATGCAGGTTCAGCGTGGCATCCGCTGGCTCGTCGACCATGCGGAGGAACTCGGCTTCGATCGCCGCCGCCTGTTCGTGATCGGTCATTCCTCGGGCGCCCATCTCGTCTCGGCCGCGCTCACGGCCGACACGCCGCATCGCATCGAGCCTGGCCTGGTGGCCGGCGCCCTCTGCGCCAGCGGCGCCTATGATCTCGAAGGGCCTATGCTCAGCGCGCGCGGGAGCTATCTCGGGCTGATCGCGGCAGAGATCGAGACGTTCAGCCCCATCCGCCATGCCGAGCGGCTTGGGTGCCCTGTCCTCGTCGCTTATGGCGATGGCGAGACCGATGAATATCGACGCCACGCGGTGACGTTTCACGCCGCCTTGCGGAAGGTCGGGGCGACGAGCGCCCTGCTGCTCGCTCCAGGGCAGAACCACTTCGAAGTGAGTCGCACGCTCGCCTCACGCGATAGCGCGCTCTTCGCGGAGCTGATGAAGAACATGACGCTCGCGTTCGGTTAGCGGTCCGCGGTTTCTCCACCTGTTTGGCTGACCGCGAGTTCAAGCTGAATGGGCCCCGGGGGGCTGCACCCTGGTTCTTGCGACCATAGCGCTGGCCTTCGATCCCATCGCGCCTGCCCACCTGCTGCACCTCATGCGGCCATGGGGAACTTGGGCGCCGGCCGGCATTGAGTCTTTCGCCCGCCGGCCGATCGTGCGCCGGACGGCAGAACAGATGATGACGCCGCAGCAACTTGCCCGTATCTACGGCGGCGAGATGAGCATCGTTGCCCATCCCCAGACACGGCGCCCGATCGCTCTTCCAGCCTGAGAGCGATCCCGCGGAGACCGATATGGACGTGATCAAGCGGTTCGCCGCCTATTACCGGCCGCATCGCGGCCTCTTCCTGCTGGATTTCTGCAGCGCGGTCGCAGCCGGCCTGCTCGAACTCGCCTTTCCCGTCGCTGTCACGCTTTTCATCGACCGATTGTTGCCTACCGGCGAACTCGGCATGATCGGCCTCGCGGCTGCCGGCCTGTTCGTCGCCTATCTGATCAGCGCGAGCCTGCAGGTCATCGTGACCTATTGGGGCCATATGCTCGGCATCGGCATCGAGACCGAGATGCGGGCCAAGGCCTTCGACCATCTCCAGAAGCTCTCCTTCGGCTTCTTCGACAACCAGAAGACCGGCCATCTCGTGGCGCGACTGACAAAGGACCTGGAGGAGATCGGCGAGGTTGCCCATCACGGCCCTGAAGACCTCTTCATCGCGATCATGACGCTGATCGGCGCCTTCATGCTGATGACCTGGGTCCATCCCCAGCTCGCCATCGTCACCGCTCTCGTCGTGCCGCTCACCGCCTTCGTCACCATCCGCTACGGCAGCCGGATGACCACGAACTGGCATGCGCTCTATGGCCGGGTCGGTGATTTCAACGCCCGCATCGAGGAGAATGTTGGCGGCATCCGCGTCGTGCAGGCCTTCGCCAACGAGGACCACGAGCGACGGCTCTTCGCCGAAAGCAACCGGCATTACCGCGACACCAAGCTCGCGGCCTACAAGCTGATGGCCGCCTCGACCTCGCTGTCCTATCTCTCGATGCGCTTCGTACAGGTCGTGGTGATGCTGGCCGGCGGCTGGTTCGTCGTGCGCGGCGAATTGTCGGCGGGCGGCTTTGTCGGCTTCCTGCTGCTGGTCGGCGTGTTCTTCCGGCCGGTCGACAAGATCAACGCGGTGATCGAGAGCTATCCGAAGGGCATCGCCGGCTTCCAGCGCTATCTCGCCTTCCTGGCGACGCGTCCCGACGTCGCCGACCGGCCGGGTGCCCGCGAGGTCGAGCGCCTGCGCGGCGACATCGCCTATCGCGACCTGAAATTCGGCTACAGTGCGGGGCGGCCGATCTTCGACGGGCTGAACCTCGAGATCAGTGCTGGCGAGACGATCGCCTTCGTCGGCCCCTCCGGCGCCGGCAAGACCACGATCTGCTCGCTGCTGCCGCGCTTCTACGAGGTCACGGGCGGCGCGATCACGATCGACGGCATCGATATCCGCGACATGACGCTGAAATCGCTGCGCTCCAATATCGGCATCGTGCAGCAGGATGTGTTCCTGTTCGCCGGTACGATCCGCGACAACATCGCCTATGGCCGCCTCGGGGCGAGCGAGGAGGAGATCGTCGAGGCGGCCCGGCAGGCCAGGCTCGACGCTGTCATCGCAGCATTGCCCGACGGGCTCAACACGGTGATCGGCGAGCGCGGCGTCAAGCTCTCGGGCGGCCAGAAGCAGCGGCTCGCCATCGCCCGCATCTTCCTGAAGAACCCGCCGATCCTGATCCTCGACGAGGCGACTTCGGCGCTCGACACCGAGACCGAGAAGGCGATCCAGCTCTCGCTGGCGGAATTGTCGCGCGGCCGGACGACGCTGGTGATCGCGCACAGGCTCGCGACCATCGCCAATGCCGACCGGATCGTGGTGGTCGAGAACGGCGACGTCGTCGAGCAGGGCAGCCATGTCCAGCTTCTTGCCCGGCAGGGCGGGCGCTATCGCAGCCTGCATGCCGCGCAGTCCGGCATGCCCGGCGCGGTTTCCGGCAATGCCGTCGCCTGAGCGGAGCCGATCCGCAGCGCGACGGCATGGCGATCTCGGTCTGAGATTGCCTCCGAAACGTACAAGAATATGTTCAAGCAAGGTGGATACCGGTTCGCGCGAAGGAAATGGAATAAACAAGAACGTGGAGCGCTCCCGCCTTTCTGGGAAACGTGGAAGCGCTCCGGATCGGGTCCGGCAGGGGGCGGGATGTTTCTGAGCGTATTCGACGTGTTCAAGATCGGGATCGGCCCTTCGTCCTCGCATACGATGGGGCCGATGACGGCGGCGGGGCATTTTCTCGCATTGCTGCGCCAGTCTCCGTCGCGCGACCGGGCCGCAGCGGTGAAGGCGACGCTCTACGGCTCGCTCGCCTTCACCGGGAAGGGCCACGCCACGGACCGGGCGGTCGCGCTCGGCCTGCTCGGCTGGACGCCGGCCGCCTTCGATTTCGATGCGGCCGAGCGCCAGCTCGAAGAGCTCGGCCGCAGTCATCTGCTGCGCCATGACGGCCTGCCGCCGCTGGTCTTCGATCCCGCGGCCGATATCGTCTTCGACTACGGCCCGCCGCTGCCGGGCCATGCCAATGGCCTTGTCTTCACCGCCTGCGATTCCGACGCGGCCGCACTCCTGTCCGAGACCTATTATTCGATCGGCGGCGGCTTCGTGGTGACGGCGCAGGAGCGCGGGGCGCCGGCAGCCGCGGCGGAGGCCGCTTCCTGGCCCTATCCGTTCGCCAATGCGGCGGCGATGCTGCGCATGGCCAAGGAGAGCGGGCTGTCGATCGCCGAGATGAAACGCGCCAACGAGATCCATCGTCTGTCGCCGGAAGAGGTCGACAGCGGTCTCGGCCGGCTCTGGTCGGTGATGAATGACTGCATCGAGCGCGGCCTGGGCCAGGAGGGCGAATTGCCCGGCGGCTTGCGCGTGCGGCGCAGGGCCGCGCGCATCCACCGGCAGCTTGAGGCCGAGAAGCTGGCCAATCGCTCGCAGCCTCATGCCACGACGGACTGGCTCAGCGTCTATGCGATGGCGGTGAACGAGGAGAACGCCGCCGGCGGCCGGGTGGTGACCTCGCCGACCAACGGCGCGGCCGGCGTCGTGCCTGCCGTGCTGCGCTATTATCTCGACCATTGCGTCGGAGCGGAGCCCGAGAAGGTCGCCGATTTCCTGCTGACGGCCGCGGCGATCGGCGGGTTGATCAAGCATAATGCCTCGATCTCCGGGGCCGAGGCCGGTTGCCAGGGCGAGGTCGGCTCGGCCGCTGCGATGGCGGCGGCAGGGCTCTGCGCCGTGCTCGGCGGCACGCCCGCCCAGATCGAGAACGCCGCCGAGATCGCGCTCGAGCACCATCTCGGCATGACCTGCGATCCTGCGGCGGGGCTGGTTCAGGTGCCCTGCATCGAGCGCAATGGCATCGGCGCGATCAAGGCCGTCGCGGCCGCCTCGCTGGCGCTGCGCGGCGACGGCTCGCATTTCATGCCGCTGGACAACTGCATCGAGGCGATGCGCCAGACCGGCGAGGCCATGAACGAGCGTTTCAAGGAGACCAGCCTGGGCGGGCTCGCGGTCAACCTGCCGGAATGCTGAGCCCTTCCCCTCAATTTTGCATGATGAGCCGGGCGAGCACCCGATAGGGTGGACGCTCAGCCCTGTAAGGATCGGATCGATGATCGTGGATGACTTCCGCTCGGATACGGTGACGCGCCCCGGCGAGGGGATGCGTGCCGCCATGGCGGCGGCTGAGGTCGGCGACGCCGTTTACGACGATTGCCCGACGACGAAGCGGCTGGAAGCCATGACAGCCGAGCGGCTCGGCAAGGAGGCGGCCCTGTTCTTTCCGACCGGCACGCAGGCGAACCTCGCGGGTATGATGGCTCATTGCGGTCGCGGCGAGGAGTATATCGTCGGGCAGATGGCTCATACTTATCGGCTGGAGGGCGGCGGCGCGGCCGTGCTGGGCTCGATCCAGCCGCAGCCCTTGCCGAACGAGGCGGATGGCACGATCGCGCTCGACGCCATCGCCAACGCGATCAAGCCGAACGATTTCCATTTCGCGATGACGCGCCTGCTGGCGCTGGAGAACACCTTCAACGGTCAGGTCCTGCCCGATGCCTATCTGGAAGCCGCGACCGGGCTCGCCCGCTCGCGCGGCCTTGCCACCCATCTCGACGGCGCCCGCCTGATGAACGCCGCCGCAGCGAGCAACCGCGATGCGGCCTGGATCGCCGGCCAGTTCGACACGGTTTCGTTGTGCCTGTCGAAGGGGCTGGGCGCGCCCGTCGGCTCCATCCTCGTCGGCCCCCGGGATTTCATCGAAAAGAGCCGCCGCATCCGCAAGATGCTCGGCGGCGGCATGCGCCAGACCGGCGTGATCGCGGCGGCCGCGATCTACGCGCTGGAGCATAACGTCTCCCGGCTCGGCGAGGATCATCGGCGCGCCGCGGCGCTGGCCGAGGTGCTGGCCCGTTTTCCGGAGCTCGGGGCAGGGCCGGCCCGCACCAACATGGTGTTCATGTCGCCGAAGGCGCTCGACACCGCAGCCTTCGCCGGCTTCCTGCGCGAGCGTGGGATCGCCGTCAGCGGGCGCTACGGCACGCTGCGCTGGGTAACCCATCTCGATGTGAGCGACGCCTCCGTCTCGCGCGTTGCGGAAGCCTGCGAAAGCTTCTTCGACAGCAAGCCGGCATCGGCGGGAGCGAAGCTGCACGCCTGAAGCGGCCTGACGCAGGCTGCTTGCAACGTCGTCCGGCGCCCTCCGGCGTTGGCGACGAATGCACGCGTCGTGCGCCAGCATTGCGCCCGGCAACGGCTGTGTTCTCCCGAGAGACCTGCTAGGGGAAGGATATTCTCCGTGTTAGCCGGCAGGGGCCCATGCAGCTTTCCCATAATTTCGACGAGCGGATCGATCGCCGCGGCACCCATTCGGCCAAATGGGACAAGATGGAAACCGTCTATGGCGTCTCGGCGGATAGCGGCATCGCGATGTGGGTGGCCGACATGGATTTCCGTCCGCCGGCCTGCGTGCAGCACGCCCTCGACGGCATGAATGCCCACGGCATCTACGGCTATTTCGGCGATGACCGCGCTTATCTCGCTGCGATCCGCTGGTGGATGCAGAGCCGCCACGGCTGGGAGGTCTCGCCGGATTCGGTCTTCACTACGCATGGCCTGGTCAACGGCACCGCGCTTTGCGTCGAGGCCTATACCAAGCCCGGCGACGGCGTCGTCCTGATGACGCCGGTCTACCACGCTTTCGCGCGCATCGTGACCGCGTCTGGTCGGAACGTCGTCGAGTGCCCGCTGGCGCTGGAGCAGGGCCGCTACGTCCTCGACGTCCCCGCCTGGGACGCCGCGATGACCGGCAAGGAGCGCATGCTCATCCTCTGCTCGCCGCATAATCCGGGCGGGCGCGTCTGGACGCGCGACGAGTTGCGGGCCATTGCCGATTTCTGCAAGCGCCATGACCTCATCCTGGTCTCGGACGAGATCCACCACGACCTGGTCATGCCCGGGCACAAGCATATGGTGATGCCGGTCGCCGCGCCCGAGATCATGGACCGCCTGGTCATGATGACGGCGACGACCAAGACCTTCAACATCGCGGGCGCCCATATCGGCAATGTGATCATCCCCGACGAACGGCTGCGGACGCTGTTCCGCGGGCGCATGGACGCGCTCGGCATCTCGCCGAATTCCTTCGGCATGGCGATGGCGACCGCCGCCTACAGCCCCGAGGGCGCGGCCTGGGTCGATGCGCTCAACCTCTATCTCGATGGCAATCGCCGCATCTTCGATGCCGGGATCAACGCGATTCCGGGCGTGCGCTCGATGCCGCTTGAATCGACCTATCTCGCCTGGGCGGACTTTTCGGGCACGGGCATGGACCCGGCCGAGTTCACCGCGCGCGTCGAGAAGCAGGCAAAGATCGCCGTCAATCATGGCCCGACCTTCGGCGAGGGCGGCGAGAGCTTCCTGCGCTTCAACCTGGCGACGCCGCGCGATGTCGTTTCGGAGGCGGTCGAGCGCCTGAAGCTTGCCTTCGCCGACCTGCAATGAGCGGGCGAGGCGACCTTTGGTAAGGAAAGGCTCGCGCTGCCGATTGACGGGAGCGGGGCCGCGTGGAACATCGTCAGCACTACCGTAATATGGGGATCGAACAATGAAGTTGACCTTGGCGCTTGCCGCTGCCGCCGTTTGCGCCGTTTCGGTTTCGGCCGAAGCGCAGACCCTGAAGACGATCCAGTCGCGCGGTGTCCTGAACTGTGGCACCGGTGCCAATCTGGCCGGCTTTGCGGTTCCGGACGCGAATGGCGTCCTGACCGGCATCAATGCCGACTATTGCCGGGCGCTGGCCGCGGCCGTCTTTGGCGACAAGTCCAAGGTGAAATTCATCCAGCTTCCCTCGAAGGACCGGATCACCGCGCTCCAGTCCGGCGAGACCGATCTCATCGCCGCCACCACGACCTGGACCATGAGCCGCGACACCACGCTCGGCCAGAACTTCCGCGCGACCTATTACTATGACGGCCAGGGCTTCATGGTGAAGAAGTCGCTGAACATCAAATCGGCGAAGGAACTCAGCGGCGCCTCGATCTGCATCCAGCAGGGCACCACGACCGAGCTCAACACCGCGGATTATTTCCGCAAGAACAACATGAAGTTCGAGCCGGTGACCTTCGCCACCAACAACGAGGCGACCGAGGCCTATGAGAGCGGCCGCTGCGACGCCTTCACCACCGACGCGTCCGGCCTCTATTCCGAGCGCATGCGCTTCAAGGCCCCGGCGGATCACATCGTGCTGCCGGAGACGATCTCGAAGGAGCCGCTCGGCTACGTCACCCGCCATGGCGACGACCAGTGGTTCGACATCGTCACCTGGGTCCATTTCGCCCAGATCACGGCCGAGGAGCTCGGCGTGACCCAGGCGAATGTCGACGAGATGCGCGAGAAGTCGGACAATCCCGAGATCAAGCGCCTGCTCGGCAAGGAAGGCACCTTCGGCGAGGCGCTCGGCCTCAAGAACGATTGGGCCTATAACGCCATCAAGGCCGTCGGAAATTACGGCGAGATGTTCGAGCGCAACCTCGGCCAGGGCTCGCTCCTCAAGATCGCCCGCGGTCAGAATGCGCTCTGGACCAATGGCGGCCTGCAATACGCTGCGCCGATCCGCTGATCGCGACGCCATCCGGCCGATGGAATAGGGAGGGCCCGGCTGCGACGAGCAGCCGGGCCCTTCTTCATTCGGCCAAGCGTGCGGCGCTTGCCGGCAATCTGCGAAACCCTCTTGCGATCCGCATCGGACAAGGGGAATGAGGAAGGGCTGTTGAAGTCCGAAAAGGTGAGGGTGAAGGCGATGGCGGCTCCAATCGTTCCGGCAGGCGAAGCTGCGGCCGAAAGCGAGGCGTTCCGCCCGCATACCTCGCATTGGGGGGTGTTCTCGGCGCGCATGAAGGAAGGGCAGCTCGAGGTCCGTCCGCATGCGGGCGATCCCGATCCCAACGAGATCATCCAGAATTTCCCGGCGGCCTTGCGCCATCGCGCCCGTATCGCCCAGCCCATGGTCCGGCGCGGCTGGCTGGAGGACGGACCCGGTCCCGATGATCGTCGCGGCCGCGACGAATACGTGCCGATGTCCTGGTCGGCCGTGCTCGACAAGCTGGCCGGTGAACTGCGCCGCGTGCGCGACGATTTCGGGCCCGGCGCGATCTTCGGCGGCTCCTATGGCTGGGCCAGTGCCGGCCGCTTCCACCACGCCCAGAGCCAGATCCACCGCTTCCTGAACACCTCGACCGGCGGCTATGTGAAGTCGGTCAATAGCTACTCCTCGGGCGCCTCCTCCGTCCTCGTGCCGCATATCATCGGCGACTATGAGGACCTGGTGAAGCGCAACGTCTCCTGGGAGCAGATCGCTGATCACAGCGAGATCGTGCTCGCCTTCGGCGGCATGGCGCTGAAGAACAGCATGGTCGCCGGCGGCGGCACCAGCCGCCATGTCGAGCGCGGCGCGATGGAGCGGGCGCAGGAGCGCGGCTGTGAATTCGTGCTGGTCAGCCCTCTGCGCAGCGACCTGCCGGCCGGAGCCCACGCCGACTGGGTCGCCAACAAGCCCGGCAGCGACACCGCGCTGATGATGGCGCTGGTCCACACGCTCGTCGTCAACGGCCTGCACGACCGCACCTTCCTCGATCGCTACACGGTCGGCTGGCCGGTTTTCGAGCGCTATCTGCTCGGCGAGACCGACGGCCAGCCGAAGGACGCAGCCTGGGCCGCGCCGATCGCCGGCCTGCCCGCCGGGGAGATCGTGGCGCTGGCGAAGCGCCTCCACGGTAAGCGCGCGCTCATCGTCGTGGCCCATGCCCTCCAGCGCGCCACCCATGGCGAACAGCCGGTCTGGATGGGCATGGTGCTGTCCGCGGCGCTCGGCCAGATCGGCCTGCCCGGTGGCGGCTATGGCTACGGCCTCGGCGCCATCGCCTATTACGGTCGGCGCTACAACGCCGTACCGATGCCGACCTTCTCGCAAGGCAAGAATCCGATCAGCGACTACATCCCGGTCGCCCGCATCTCCGATATGCTGCTGAACCCGGGCACGACCTATCGCTACAATGGCCAGACCCGGACTTATCCCGAGATCAAGCTGGTCTACTGGGCCGGTGGCAACCCGTTCCATCACCATCAGGACCTAAACCGCCTGCGCGAGGCCTTCGCGCGGATCGATACGCTGGTCGTGCATGAGCTCGCATGGACTGCCACCGCCCGGCACGCCGATATCGTTTTACCCTGCACGATGACGCTGGAGCGCGAGGATATCGGCGGCAACCCCAACGACCCGCTGCTGGTGCCGATGCATCCGGTGGTCGCGCCCTATGGCGAGGCGCGCGACGACTACGCGATCTTCGCCGATCTGGCCGACCGCCTTGGCACGGCCGAGGCCTTCACCGAAGGTCGCACCGCCCGGCAATGGCTGGAGCACCTCTACGAGCCGACCCGCAACGCGCTGGCGGCGAAGGGCCTGCCGGCGCCGAGCTTCGCCGAATTCTGGGCGGGCGAGGGCTTCGACCTGCCGCAGCAGCCGGATGATGGCGGCAATCTCCGCGCCTTCCGCAACGATCCCGATGCCGCGCCGCTGCCGACGCCATCAGGCAAGCTCGAAATCTTTTCGGAGACGATCGCCGGCTTCGGCGAGGCGGATTGCCCCGGTCATCCGACCTGGCTCGGCGCCAGCAATGTGCCCGACGAGACCAATCCCTATGTTCTCGTCGCCAACCAGCCCAGGACCCGCCTGCACAGCCAGTTCGATTTCGGCGGTCACAGCAGCGACGCCAAGCATCGCGGCCGCGAGGTCGCGCATATGCATCCGGACGACGCGGCCCTGCGCGGCATCGCCGATGGCGACATCATCCGGCTCTCGAACGAGCGCGGTGCCTGCCTTGCCGCGGTCCATGTCACCGACGGCATCCGCAAGGGCGTGATCCAGCTCCCGACCGGCGCCTGGTACGATCCCGCCGATCCGACCGAGGACAAGCCGCTCTGCGTCCACGGCAATCCCAACGTGCTGACCCGCGATATCGGCACCTCGGCTTTGGCGCAGGGCTGCACCGGCCAGCTCACCACGGTGCAGGTCGCGCGTTTCGACGGCAACCTGCCGCCGATCCAGGCCTTCGACCCGCCGGGCTCGCAGTCCGCACAAGCCGCCGAGTAAGCCTCGACATCCGCGATCCGCTGCCGGGAAAACCGGTGGCGGATCGCGGGAGCCGGCCACGAAAACAGCCCGCCGCCCGCCTTCCGCGAGACCGCATGTCCTCCTCCTATATCGACACCTATTACCGCCGGGCTCTCGCGACGCAGGAGAGCTATCCGCCGGCCGAAGGCACGCTGAAGACGGATATCTGCATCGTCGGCGGCGGCCTCGCCGGCCTGACCGCCGCGCTCAACCTTGCCCGCGCCGGCCGCTCCGTCCTGCTGCTGGAGGCGCAGCGCGTCGCCTGGGGGGCGTCCGGCCGCAATGGTGGCTTCGTCAGCCCGGGCTATGCGACCTCACTCGCCGCGATCGAGCGCCAGACCGGCCGCGATCAGGCGGACGAGCTCTACCGCCTGACCATGGAAGGCGTCGAGATCGTTCGTGGCAATATCGAAAGCCTCGCCATCACCGAGGCCGCGCCGTCGCCGGGCATCATGAAGGTCGTGCGCTATGACGGCGGCGCCGGGCTGCAGGCGGTACGCGACACGCAGGAGAAGCGCTTCGGGCGCAAGCTCCGCTATCTCGGCCGCGACGAGACGCGCGCGCTCCTCAATTCGCAGAAGTACCACGCTTCGCTGACGGCCGACGATTCCTTCCATTTCCACCCGTTGAACTACGCCCGCGCGCTCGCCCGCGAGATCGTCCGGCTCGGCGGGAGGATCCATGAGGGTTCGCCGGTTACGTCTTGCGAACTCGACGGCGCGGTGAAGCGGCTGAAGACGGCCAAGGCGACGATCGAGGCCGAGCAGGTGCTGTTCACCACCGGCGGCTATACCGGCGACGTGCTGCCGGCTCTGCGCCGGGCCTATATCCCGATCGCGACCTATGTGCTGCTGACCGAGGCCGCGCCCGACCTGATCCGCTCTGCGATCCGCATCGGCACCGGCGTCGGCGACGACCGGCGCGCGGGCGACTATTACCGCACGGTCGAGGGCGGCTCGCGCATCCTCTGGGGCGGGCGCATCACCACCCGCACGACCGAGCCAAGCGACGTCGCCGCGATCCTGCGCCACGAGATGGTCACGACCTATCCGCAGCTCGCCGAGCTGAAGGTCGAGGCCGCCTGGTCGGGCCTGATGTCCTATGCCCGCCATCTCATGCCGCAGATCGGCCAGTACCGGCCGGGCGTCTGGTACTGCACCGCCTTCGGCGGCCATGGCATGAACACCACCGCGATCGGCGGCACGGTCATCGCCGAGGCGATCCACGGCGCCAGCGACCGCTACAAGCTCTTCGCGCCCTTCGGCCTGGTCTGGAACGGCGGGCCGTTCGGCACGGCAGCGGTTCAGATGACCTATTGGAGCTATCAGGCGGCTGATCTGATCCGCGGACGATAATCACCTCTGAAGCGGCTGCCGGACCTACTGGAATCCGGCAGCCTGCAGCTTGAAAAGCTCGGCATAGCGGCCGTCCTGCGCCATCAGCTCGGTATGGCTTCCCTGTTCGAGGATCGCGCCGTTCTCCAGCACGAGAATGCGATCGGCCATGCGCACCGTCGAGAAGCGGTGCGAAATCAGCAGCGTCGTCTTGCCGGTGGTGAGGTGGCGGAAGCGCTCGAAGATCTCGGCCTCGGCGCGGGCATCGAGCGCGGCGGTCGGCTCGTCGAGGATCAGGATCGCGGCGTCGCGGAAATAGGCCCGCGCGATGGCGATCTTCTGCCATTGCCCTCCCGAGAGATCGAGTCCGCTCTGGAATCCAAGTCCGAGCATCTGGTCGTAAGACTCTGGCAGGGCAGCGATAACGGGATCGGCGAGGCTCTTGCGGGCAGCTTCGACGATCGCCGGCCGCTCGCCGATCCGCACCACCCGGCCGACGCCGATATTCTCGGAGGCCGTCAGGTTGTAGCGCATGAAATCCTGGAAAATCGCGCCGACATGCTCGCGCAAGTCCGGCAGCGGGATATCGCGGATATCGATGCCGTCGATCAGGATGCGGCCTTCGTCGGGCTCGTAAAGCCGCGTCAGCAGCTTGACGATCGTGGTCTTGCCGGCGCCGTTCTCGCCGACGAGCGCGAGCGTTTCGCCGGCCGGCAGGGTGAAGCTGAGATGGCGCAAGGCCCAGTCCGGCTTGCCGGGATAGCGGAATCCGACATCCTCGAAGACGACGCCCTGCCGGAGGGGCGCGGGAAAGGCGCGCGGATGCGCCGGAGGCGCCACGGTCGAGCGCATGTCGAGGAAGGCATAGAGATCGCCGAGATACTGGGCCTGCGAGGTGATCTGCGAGAGGCCGACGATCAGCCCTTCGAACAGCCCGTTGAGCCGCATCAGCGAGCCCGCCAGGAAGGTCAGGTCGCCGATGCTGAGTTGGCCCGTGAGTGCCCGCCAGGCGACTACGGCATAGGCCGCGTAATAGGCGAGCGAGCCGATCGCCCCTGACAGGCTGCTCCAGGTGGCGCGCCGCACGGCCAGCCGGCGGTTGGTGGCGATGATGCGCTCCGCGACCTCCCGCAGCAGGCCGGCGATATAGCTGCCGAGGCCGAACAGCTTCACTTCCTTCGCCGCATGCGTGGAGGAGCCGACATGCTGGAGGTAGTTGAGGCGCCGCCGTTCCGGGATCAGCGCCGTGGCCGCTTCGTACTGCCGGGCATTGAAATGCGCCTCGACCAGCAAGGTCGGCAGCAGTGCGACGAGCAGCAGCACGATTAGCCAGGGCACGAAGAGCACGAGGCCGGCCAGCAGCGCGAGCAGCGTCACGCCGTTCTGGGCCTGCGTGAGGAGATTGGTCACGAGCTGATAGCCGAGCATCGTCGCGGCATTGGCGCGTTGCAGCTTGTCCTGCGCCACTGCGCCTTCGATATCCCGGAGATCGAGCTCGGCCGCGCGCTCGACGAGCAGGGCGCCCATCGCGAAGCCGTGGCGCTCGGATAACAGGCCCTCGACCAGCGTCCCCAGCCGGTTGAGGGTGTTGCCGCCGGCGACCAGCAGGAATTCCAGCAGGATCCAGCCAGCCAATGCCGAAGCCCGGCCGCTCTCCAGCCAGTCCGACAGGGCCGGCCCGGGCGCCGGCGTTCGCGTCTGAAGCACGATCTCGTCGATGATCAGCTTGCCGACGAAGAGCATCGCCGGCGGCTGGAGCGCGCGCAGCAGGCGCAAGGCCGCGATTGCCGCTAAGAGGCGCGGGCTGGTCTGCCAGAGCGAGCGCAGCAGCCGCGGCACGTCCTGCCAAAGCGCCAGGCGCCGCCGAAGCGCGGCGGCCGCCTTGGAAAGCGAGGGAACGGTCATCAGGAGGCTGACGAAAAGGGCAGGCGACTCATCTGCGCTCAGCTTACCGGCTCGGCCAGTGCAAAGGCAGGGGCGGTCGCTGCTTCCAGCCGCGGCTTCCTCAACTCGATCATCTGGAGCGAGCCCAGCCCTTGCGGCGCACGATGTGCGATCAGGACCAGCGTGCTGTCAGGCAGCGATTGGCGCAATGCAGCCAGTAATTGCGCCTCGGATTCCAAATCGAGCGCGCTCGTCGCTTCGTCGAGCACGAGCCAGTCGGGCGCCTGCAACAGCGCACGTGCCAGTGCGAAGCGTTGCTGCTCGCCGCCGGAGAGCCCGCGCCGCTTGTCCGTCCAGCCGTCCTCGTCGAGCGACCAGAGCTCCTCCAGCTCGACGGTGGCGAGCGCCTGGCGCAAGGTCGCATCGTCGATGGCTTCCGGCGATAGCGGATAGGCCAGCGCGGCGCGCAGGCTCCCGAGCGGCAGATAAGGTTGCTGCGGCAGGACGAGCATCCGTCCTGCCGGCCGCTCGATCCGACCTTCGCCATGCGTCCAGAGCCCGGCGATCGCCTTCGCCAGCGTGCTCTTGCCATGGCCGGAGGGTGCCGCGAGCCAATAGCTGCCGCCAGCCTCCAGCTTCAGGTTCGGGACGGGTGGGAGGCGGCGTCCCGCAGGTGTTGCGAGCACGAGGTCGCGCAGCCGCAACTCCGCATTGCCCGCCTTGTGCATCGCTGGGCCGCTTGCCGGCGTGGCCGCGTTTTCGGCCGCCTTCATGAAATGCGAGAGGCGGCTCGCGGCCGCGGCGAGATCGGTCAGGTCGCGATAGGAGAAGACGAACCAGGACAGCGTCGTCACCACGTTCTGGAAGGCCGAGCCGATCTGCATCAGGCCGCCGAAGGTGACGCGCCCGGCGAGAAAGGCCGGCAGCGCCAGGAAGAGCGGGATGCGCAGCACGGTCTGGAAATAGGGGCGCGTGAAGAAGCCGAGGATCAGCTCTCGATTGGCGAGCTTCTGCCAATTCCCGGCGATCGCACCGAAGCGCTTGCGCAACAGCCGCCGCTCCGCCGGCTCGCCATCGGCCAGTGCCACGCCCTCGACATGTTCGCGCAGGCGTACCAGCGAGAAGCGGAAATCGGCTTCACGTCGCTGCTGCTCGACCGTCAGCGCCTTCAGCGGACGGCCGAGGCCATGCGTGATGAAGGTCGCGATGGCCACATAGAGCGGTGCAGCCCAGACCATGTAGCGCGGGATTTCGATGGCATGGCCGAACAGGGTGAAGGACAGCGCGAAGGTCGAGAGCGACCACAGGATCGAGACATAGGTCACCAGCGCGACGATGTTCGTGGCGAGCTCGAGCCCTTCGACCGTGAGCTTCTCGACGAAGATGCGGCAATCCTCGGCGATGCGCTGGTCGGGATTGTCGAGCCCGTGATCCGTTCGCTCGCGCATGTGCCAATAGGCCTTGCCGGCGAGCCAGCGGTCGAGCGCGGCCTCGGTCAGCGCGCGCCGCCAGCGAATCTGCAGCATCTTGCGCAGATAGGCGCTGGCAAGATGGATGCAGACGCTGATCGCGATCAGCCCGAAGAAGATCGCGATCTGCCTGAGCGCGCCGTCGACATCGAGCTTCTGCAGGGCGTTGTAGAAATCCGCGGTCCAGGAGATCAGGCGCACGCCGACCTGAACTCCGGCTAGCCCGAGCCCGAAGATCATCAGGAAATAGAGCGCGCCGACCTTGCCGCCCGGCCCGGCGATGCAAAGCCGGGTCAGCCCGATGATCTGGGAGAGCACGGCCCTCATGACGCGGCTCGCGGTGTCCGTCGCGATTGCGGTGGCTCGGGCGTATCGAGCCGGAACAGCGCGTCGGCGATGCCGGCGAGTGGCTCCGCTTCAGGCGCCGCATCGGTGGCCGGTAGCAGCACCGCGACATCCTCGATGCCGAGATCGCGGAGCTGGAACGGCGTACCATGGCCGTATTCGAGATGACCGCGCCCGATGATGCCGACGACCAGCGGATCGTCTTTGGCCCCAGCGAGATGATCGGCGACGCGGCAGGCGAAGGAGCGGTCCCAGCACTGCTGCGCTCGCACGAAGCGGTCGAAGCGTTCCGGCGCCATCGCCTCCGGCTTGGCCGCTCCGCTGAACCGGCCGGTGATGGCAGCGAGATAGGCGCGATAGCCTTCCGTTGCGGGCGCAGACGGCGTGACGCCATCGCGCTCCTCGACCGGGATCGCCTCCCAGCCGACCTGTCCGACCCGCGTGACCAGCGGGCGATGGCAGTTCAGCGCCAGCATCTTCACGCGCTGCTGCCGGCAGAAATGGAACAGCGGCAGGTAGAGTTCGGGATCGAAGCCCCAGACCTGTGCCCATTCGCTGCGCTCGATGAAACTCGCGGTGTCCATCTCGCCCGCGACCCAGGCGTCGAGCACCGGCTGGATGCGCAGCGGGAACATCTCGAAGCCCACCGCCATCTGTGGCCGCAGCAGATGCAGGCAGGTCGTGACATGAAGCTGCCAGCGATGGATCTCGGCGACGTCATGCGTCTCGCCGAGCAGGACGACGCGCTTTCGCGCCATCGCCTGCATCAGTTCGCCTTGCGCCAGCAGCCTGCCCGTGTTCGGGCAAAGCCATGTCGCGCGCGGATGGGCGAAGGTCGCGCCCATCGGTGCCGGTTCAGCCGCTGATGACATCGACATTGGGGACCTCTGCAAAGGCGGCAGCCGGGCCGCGCAGGACGAGGCCGAAGCTCTTGCCCTCGCTGTCGCGGGCATGAAGAGCGACGCTTCCCTCGCTTTCGGTCCGCTCCCAGCCGGAGACAGCGCCCGCCTTGAGATGCAGGTGGAAATCGCCCTGCATGATGTTGACGAAGCCCATCGCCGGCTTCGGCTCGGGCAGGGCGCCCTGCCAGTGCTGGAACAGGCCGGCACGCTCGACATCGATCGCGATCGCCTCGCCACTGGCAAGGATCGCCGCGAAGCTGCGGGCGCCGAGATCGTCTTCCGGCACATCGGCGGAACCGCCGCCGCTGCCCGGTGCCTCGCGCTGGACCGGCTCCAGCGTCTCGCCGGCGCCGAACGGTTCGAGCGCCTTGTCGAAAGGCTCCAGCCCGTCGAGCCCGATCAGGCTGAACAGGGTCTCGCCGGACGCATCCTGGCATTCCAGGCGCGGCAGCACGCGCTCGCGCATCTTGCTGGTCCGGTCGGCGACGATGCTGACGATCGTGGTGAGGTCGATGCGGCTGTCGTGGAAGGCGCCGGAGAGGCGGGCCTCGTTGCCGGCGATGGTCACGGTCTCGACCGCGCCCATCCGCTCATGGGTCGCGCCGCCGGAGCGGGTGCTGAGCATGACGCGGCCCATGCCGGGCAGGCTTTGCAGGATTTCGGCCGGCGACTGCGCGAATTTCTCGCGCGGATTGGTCTCGTTGCTCATGATGGTCTCCAAAAGGGTTGCGACGCCCCGGGGTCTCGACCGGGGCGCCGCTGATCCGCCGCGCTTTTGGCGTCCGGCGTCTCGAACAGGGTTCAGAACTCGATGGAAGCCGCCAGCTTGAAGGTGCGTCCCGGCGCCGTCTGCAGTTCCAGCGGATTGGTCGCTGCGGTCGCTAGGGTTGCCGTCTTGGAGTAATTCAGCACATCCGCGAAATAGCGCCGGTCGAAGATGTTCTGCACGCCGCCGCGCACCGTGATGTAGCTCGTCGGCTTCCAGTTCAGATAGGCATCGAACACCGAATAGCCGCCGGGCTTGGACGTGGTCGGAGCATCCGCGCGCGTCGCGCCGGCTGCGAAGGTGCCGATCACTTCGGCTTCCAGCCCGTATTCCGGCATCAGGTATTTCAGGCCGGCGACGGCCTTCAGCGGGCTGATATTGTAGGGAACGATGGGTGAGCCCTGTTCCTTGCGCTGCTTGCCGTACTGGTAGCTGACGGCGAGATGGCTGACCCAGCGGTCATGGAAGCGCCATTCGGCCGAGGCCTCGATGCCGGAGATCTTCACCCGCGACAGGTTGCGCGAGGTGATGTCGGTGGTGCCGGGCACCTCGTAGAGCTCCTGGATGAAGTCCTTGTAATCGGCATGGAAGGCGCCGAGCGAAAACCAGCCATCGGCAAAGCGGCCACGCAGGCCGGCTTCGTAGGATTTCACCTTCTCCGGGCGCAGGTCCGGGTTGGGGATCAGATTCTGGGTACCGAAGGGCAGCGAGGTGTAGAGCTGCTGCGCTGTCGGCATCTTGAAGCCTTCGGCATAGCGGGCATAGAGCGAATAGGTTTCGTCGAGCTTGAAGAGCGTGCCGACCTGCGGGATCACCCGGTGCGAGTCGAGTTCGCGCGGCGCCTTGCCGGGCACGATGACGTAACCCTGCCCGATGCGCGGATCGATGTTGTAATTGGCGTAGCGAAGGCCCGGCGTGATCGTCCAGCGCCCGTTCATGAGCTCGATCTCGTCCTGCAGGTAGAAATCGTAGCGCGTCGTCGTGGCATTGGCGAAGTTGAAGCCGCCCGCGATCGTCGTGGTGGTCACGCCGGTCGTCATGTTCCGGACGTCGTCGCGGCGCTTGTAGTCGGTGCGCGTGACGTCGCCCTGGAATCCATAGGTCAGGCGGTGGAAGGTCGGACCCAGCGCGAAGCTCGACTTCGCCTGGATATCGAGCTGCGAGAAGCGCTCCTTGTAGTCGAGCAGGCCGCGCGTGAAGCGCTGCTGGCCGTTCGAGAGCGTCTGCAGGCGGTTGTTGATGATTTCGCGCTCCTGCGGGGAGAACGAGGCCTGCCAGCGGACGGAGTCGAGGAAGCTCAGACCCGCCTGCCATTCATGTTCGATCGCGATGCGCTGGCGGCTCTTGGATTGGTCGCGGATATAGGCGCCGTTGCGGGTGCCGAGGCTCACGACATTGTAGTCCCAGAGCTGGTTCACCTTGGTATCGTTGTCGAAATACTCGCCGGTCAGCTTGATCGTATGGTCGGCAGATGGCTTGAAGACGAGCTTGCCGAAGGCGTTCCACACCTCGGTGTCGAGGGGATTGAGCTGGTTGCAGCCCAGGAAGCGCAGGGTCGGCACCGGGCAGCCCCAGCGCCCGCCATCGGCGCGGGCCTTGCTCAGCTTGCCCTCCTGCGCCGTGCGGTGGCTTACGCCGACGATCGCCTCGAAGGCGGGCGAGAAGCTGTAGGCCGCGACGCCGGTCTTCACCAGGGAGCGGTCGAAGCTGTCATAGCTCGTGTCCAGCTTGACTGCCCAGGGCTTGTCCTTGCGGCCCTTGAGCAGGTCCTGCGGGTCGAGCGTGCGGTAGGCGACGATGCCGCCGAGTGCATCCGCGCCCCACAGCACCGAGCCCGGGCCGCGCACGATCTCGACATTCTTGAGGAAGGGCAGGTCGACGAAGTCGCGGTTGCCGTCGGTGATGCGCTCGATCACGCGCGAACCGTCGACCTGCATCTGCACGCGGTTGCCGCCGACGCCGCGGATTGTGAAGCCGCCATAATTGCCGAACGGATCGGTGCCGGAGGTCTGGCGATTGACGATAACGCCCGGCTCGTAGCGCACGAGGTCCTGCGTATCGCGGGTGATCCGCTGCTCTAGATCCTGCCGCGTGATCACGCTGACGGTGCCGGGAACATCGAGCACCTGTTTTTCGCCGCGCGTCGCGGTGACCGTGATCTGATCGAGCGAGATCGCCTGTTCGGCAGTGTTGCCGTTGGCTTGCGGCGTCTGTGCCTGAGCCATCGAAAGGGCCGTCGTCGACAGCAGTGCCGCCAGGAAAGCCAGCTTGGAATTATTATTCATTACGTAACCCCAGTCCTATGTCTGGGGCGTCTAATAGTTTCGTGAAAAGATTCGCAAGTTGATTCTTGCTAGACCGATAATATAATAATTAATACAATTCAAAAGAACGCAGTCTATACAATATAATTAGTACAATAAATTGCCGTGTAAAGTGCTTTTGGACAAATTGATCGGGCGTTTGTTCGATATCGCTGCGGCGAATGAATGGCCATTCAGGCTGAATGCCGTGAACGGCGATCAGATCAGCGCCAGCAGATGCAGCCCGACGAAGCAGCCGGCACCTGTCGCGATCAGCAGCAACGGATTGACAGGCGTCAGCATCAGCAGGGCAGTCGAGATGAGCGCGATGGCCCGGCCGAGCCAGCCGCTGTCGAGCGACTGGATCAGCACATAGCTTGCCGCGAGGATCATGCCTGCCGCGACAGGCCGCAGGCCCTTCTCGAGCGCGCGCAGCAGGCGGGCGCCCTCATAGCGCGACCAGATATGGGCGACCCCGTAGATCAGGAACGCCGTCGGCCCAAAGATGCCGGCGGTGGCGGCGATCGCGCCCCAGAACCCGGCGATCTGCCAGCCGATCAGCGTCGCCAGCAGCGAGCCCGGCCCCGGCGCCAGCCGAGCGATCGCGAAGGCATCGACGAATTGCGCGGCGCTCATCCACTGATGCACCTCGACGATCTGCCGGTGCATGTCGGCGATGGCGCTCTGGCCGCCGCCGATGGTGACCAGCGAGAGCGGCAGAAAGACCAGCAGGAGGCTGAAAGGCAGGGATTGCATGGCCTGAAGTATTTTCGAGCGAAGTGGGCACCGGTTCGCGTGAAGAAAATGCGTCTGAAGCAAAAAAACGCTCAACCGTCGCGATAGGTCACGGCGACGCTGAGCGAGCCGAAGCCGAGCACGGTCCAGAGCAGTGGCCATTTCAGGATGGCGACGGCGACGAAGGTCGCGGCCATGATCGCGAGCGGGAACACGCGGCGCGGCACCCGTCGCGCCGCGGTCAGCCCCATCGCAAGCGAAAGGCCGATCGCCGCGGCGGCCGCGCCGCTGAGCGCGACATGGCTGAGTTCATAGCCGCTGAGCGAGGCGAAGACGCTGCCGATCAGCACGATGACGAAGGCGGCCGGCACCACGATGCCGAGCCAGGAGGCGATGGCGCCGTTGCGTCCGCCGAGCTTGTAGCCGATCCAGATCGCCATATTGGTGACGTTGACGCCGGGCAGGGCCTGCGCGACCGAGAGCCCGTTGAGGAAATCGTCCTCGCTCATCAGCCGCCGCCGCTGCACGAATTCCCGCAGCATCCAGCCGCTCAGGCCGCCGCCGAAGCTGGTCAATCCGATCCGCGCGAAGATCAGGAAGAGTTGCAGCGCGCTCGGGCGCTCGGCCAAGGCATTCGGCATCTGATTCTGCGCCCTGAGACGGCTGAGCAATCCAGAAAGCAGGCTTCGCCGGGATTGACCAGCGCCGCAGCGCATTGCCGGCATGACAGCGGCTTCAAACCACCTTTGTCATTCCGGGGCTTGGCGGAGCGAAGAGCCCGGAATCCACGACTGGGTGAGCGGCCTGCGACCGGGCATAAAATGCTTCACCCAGTCGTGGATTCCGGGTTCGCGCCTGCGGCGCGCCCCGGAATGACAGGGGGCTGGGAATGATCCCGCAATTGTCGACGCTGCCTAGCGCGTCGGAGCGTCCGGGCGACGCAAGGTGCGTTTGACGGCGCGTTTCAATTGGTCGCCGGCCTTGCGCACGAGTTCGCGATTGCTGCCGTGGTGCCCTTTGCCGGATGACAAGGCAGGCAGAGGCAAGGGCGCTTCCTTGTCCTGAGCGGTCGGCTTTCTCGAGGCCGCCTCAGCCGGCACGAGCGCGAGCTCGGGCGCGCTGACCGGCAGCGCTGCCAGGGCCAGATCGACGAAGGCCTTGATCGGCAGGTGGTCGGAGGCGACGCGCGCGAGCGGCGTGTCGTGGACCGCGACCTCCGACAGGATTTCCGGGCGGTTGGCGATGATCCGGTCGAGCGCCAGCAAAGGCAGTCCGGCCGGGAAGCTCGGCACCGGCACCGGCATCGCACCGAAGGCAGCATCGAGCGCGCTCAGCGCCGAGCGGCCGCCGAGGCGCCATTCGTTGAGGTCGCCGAGCAGGAGGGTGGGGCGCTCGTCGCGGCTGCGCATCAATTCGATGATCATGCGGGCCTGCTGCGAGCGCGATCGCCTGAGCAGCCCCAGATGCGCGGCGACGATGCGCAGCGCCGCGCCGCTCTCCAGGTCGATATCGACGACGAGCGCGCCGCGCGGCTCCAGCCCCGGCAGCGAGACCTGGTGGACTTCGCGCACCAGCCCCTGCCGGAACAGCACGACATTGCCGTGCCAGCCATGCGCCGCGGCATTGGCGCTCTCCACGGGGACCGGAACCAGCCCGGTCTCTTCCTTCAGGCGGGCGAGGTCGAGCAGGCCGTGGCGGGCTCCGAAGCGCTTGTCGGCCTCCTGCAGGGCGATGACATCAGGCGCGATCTCGCGGATCACCTGTCCGACCCGGCCGGGATCGAAGCGGCCGTCGATGCCGACGCATTTGTGGACGTTGTAGGACGCGACCAGCGTAGCGCCGGGACGGCCATCCTCGCCCGCAGGCACGGTGCCGGGGCGGTTCTTGCGCTGGCGCAGCGAGGCGATGATGCTGGCGGGCAGGCTCTGGTTCTTCTTCTGCATCGCTCCGCCGGCTCGTGCTCCGGACCCGCCGTGATGGGGCGAGTGACGGCTTAGGCATCCATGGCGTCAGGGGTATGACCGCATCGGTTCACAGATAGGGTGAGCCGAGCCAGATCAGCCTGTCGATCAGACGCATGACATAGGGCCGGGCGCGCAGGCCGGCAAGCGTCACCGGGGTCGCGCTCGCCATCACCGCCCCGATCCGGCGCTCGATCTCGCGGGCGAAGCCGTGGTCGAGAACCTCCAGGTCGATCTCGAAATTCAGGCGGAGTGAGCGCGGGTCGAGATTGGAGGAGCCGATATAGGCCCAGCTCCCGTCGACGGCGAGGAGCTTGGAATGGTCGAAGGCGCCGGTGGAGCGCCAGATCCGGCAGTAATTCTTCAGGATCTGGTCGAATTGCGCGGTCATGGCGCGGTCGACCAGCACCAGATTATTGACCGAGGGCACGACGATATCGATGTCGACGCCGCGTCGCGCCGCGGTGACCAGCGCGCTGATCAGTTCCTGGTCGGGCAGGAAATAGGGCGACATGATCTTCACCGAATCGCGTGCCACAGACAGGGCGCCCATCAACAGCTTGTGATTGGTCTCCAGATAGGCATCTGGCCCCGACGGCACCGCGCGCGCCAGCACCGGCATGCCGCCGCGCTCGAGCGTCGGAATTTCCCAGGCGGGACCCGTGAGCGGCTCGCCGGTGGCGAAGCACCAGTCCTCGGCCGCCACCGCGAAAAGATCTGCCACGACCGGGCCTTCGACCTTGAAATGCGTGTCATGCGCGAAAGCGTCGCCCGCGAATTCGCGGGTGAAGCCTTCGCGGATATTCATGCCGCCCATGAAGCCGACGAGCCCGTCGACGACGATGATCTTCCGGTGCGTCCGGAGATTGGCATAGGGCAGCCTCAGGCCCATGATGATGTTGCCGTTGAAGACGTCGACCGCAACCCCGCCCTCGCGCAGGTGCCCGGCGATGCTCGGCACGGAATAGCGCGCGCCGACCGCATCGATCAGGACGCGCACAGCGACGCCGCGCTTCTGCGCATCGATCAGCGCATCGGCGATGCGCAGGCCGATCGGATCACGGTCGAAGATATAGCTTTCCAGGATGATGCTGCGTTCGGATGCCGCGATCGCCGCAAGCATCGCGCCATAGGCTTCGTCGCCGGTCTCCAGCGTCTCGATGCGGTTGCCGGTGGTCAGCGGATGGCGGGCGACGCGGTCGCCGAGTGTCTTGAGCGCCAGGAAGCGCCGGCCGAAATGCGTCGCGACCGCCTCGTCCTCGACATGGAAATCGGCGGCTGCCATGCCATGGCCAGGGCGATTGGCCAGGATCGAGGCGCGCCGGATGCGGTTGACCCCGGCGATGGCGTAGAGCAGCGGCCCGACGATCGGCGAGAGGATGATGACGCCGACCCAGCCGATGGCGGCGCGCACCTCGTCCTTCGTCATCACCGCATGCGCGCCGGCGACGGTCGACGTCACGATGGTGATGACGGCGAGGATATGCGCCCAGTAGTCTTGGAGAATCCCCCACATGTGGCCGAGGCTAACCCGAGGCGAGGCGATCCGCCATGCTCAGCCGGCTTTGATCGTTCCTGTGGCTGACGACTGCATGATCTTCGCCTGGGAGAGCATCCGGACCGTCGCGATCACGGCGATGGCGGAGATCGCCGTCGCCAGCGAGAACAGGACGCCGTAGCCCATCGCGTCGGCAAGCTTGCCGGCCAGCATCGAGCCCGCGAGATAGACCAGCAATTGCGCGCAGGCGAGGATGGTGAAGTCCGTCCCGGGCTGGTCCGAGGTCGTCACCGCCATGAACAGCGAATAGAGCGCGACGATCTCCATGTAGCGGATCAGCGTCTGGAATCCGGCCGCACCGAACAGCGGCCAGACCCCGACGACCGCGCCGAGTGCATGGGCCGCGAAGAGCGCGAAGCAGACCGTCCGCATTCCGCCGAGCAGGGCGAGCACGAAGGACAGGCCCTGCCGCTTCACCATCCAGGCTGCGATGGCAGAGCCGGCAAGCCCCGCGGTCGTCGCCGAGAGGCCGGAGAGATAACCGATCTGGTCGAGCGGGATGCCGGCATCGACCAGGTACGAGCCCTCCATCGCCTTCACGAGCCCTTCGCTCGCCCGGTAGGTCAGGGCGATCCACAGGATCTGGCGCGCTTCCGGGCGCTTCAGGAAGGCGCGGATCGACGGACGCGGTGCAGGCGCGGCGCCCGGCACCGGATCGTTCTCCCGCATCATCGCGGCTGCGACCAGGGGCAGCAGCGAGATCGCGGCGATGGTCACCAGCATCCCGGTCCAGCCGATATGATGGTAGAGAACGAGGCCGAGCGTGCCACCGATGACGACGCCGAAGGCGACCGAGCCGCCCTGGATCGCGTTGCCGATGGCGCGGTCCGCTTCCGGCAGGTATTTCGCGGCATAGCCGTCGGTCGCGATGTCCTGCGTCGAGATCAGCAGCGAGGCGACGAAGCCGATCGCGATGATCGCGTTGACCTCGGTCGGCCCGACCATGATCAGGGCGAGGATCGCGAGGATCGTCAGGCTCTGGGTGATGAAAACCCAGCCGGCGCGATGCGCCCGCGCGAAGGGGCGGATGCGGTCGACCCAGGGCGCCCAGATGAATTTCAGCACGAGCGGCAGGAGCAGGATGCTCATCGCGCCGATCGCCGTGCGCGAGACCCCGAGCTCGCGCATGATCGGCGGCAATGCCGCGACGAAGAGATAGGACGGGATCGCCTGCGCCAGATACAAGCCGCCCAGCACGGCGAAGAGCCGGTAGCGTTGGCCCGGCGCGAGCGCGGCCGGCATGCTTAGGGGCTCCGTCGCGCTGCTCATGGCCTTGTTCCGCTGTACTGGCTCAGCAGGAAGGCACGCCCGACAGCCTCCTCCCGCTCGGCGACGATCGGGAACGGCCAGAGCCGGCGGAAGATTTCGGCGGTCTTCTCGCTGGCATCGGGTCGCACGATCGCACAGGCCCGGCACGCCTGCGAGACCCGATCCCGCGTCGCCTTGAACCAGAGCGCCTGCTCGCGCTCGCCCGCCTGCGAGAGGGCCCGCCCGCCGCCGAAGATCGTCAGCAGCGTATAGGGCTCCTCGCGCTGGCCGATCTGATGGAGCGCGTCGAGATAGGCGCGCTCATCTTGCGGATCGTAGGGCTGCATGAAGCGCAGCGTCACCACCGCATCCGCATCGATCTCGAGGCTGACCATGGCGTCAGAAGGTCTTGCGGAAGCCGAGGGTGACGGTGCGGCCCCAGCCATAGTTCGGCAGGTTGCGCACCGAGGTCGCGGTCGGGTTCTGGTAGGCGCGGTCGAACAGGTTGTTGACCGCGACATAGGCCTCGCCCTCCCAGACCGGGGCGGTCAGCGCGACGTTCATCGTCGCCGCGCCCTTCAGCTTGTAGCGGGTGCCGCGCAGGTCGATCGCGACGTCGCGGTCCGAGAACGCCTCGCCCTCGACGCGGAACTGCATGCCGTTCACGAAGCGGTAGCTGCCATAGAGCATGCCGCGCCAGGGCGAGCCGATGCGGTTGTTCGGCAGGTTGCTGTCGAGCCGGCCGTCGCCGTTGGTGTCGTAGCGGCCCTCGCGCCAGGACAGGACCGTGCCCATGGTGAAGGCGTCGGTGATGGTGACGTCGCCGGTCGCCTCGACGCCCCAGATCCGCTCCTTCTGCTGCGACATCGTGTTGGTCACGGAATCGAAGGTGACGCCGTCGTCGGAGGTGCTGACGAAGCCGGTCAGCGAGCCCTTGAAGCGGTCATAGCTGCCGCGGATGCCGAGCTCGTAATTGTTCACGATCTGCGCTTTCGGCGCGATTGCCGAATAGCTGATCGTCTGGCGGTTGGCCGGCAGGCAGTTCGGGAGCTGCACCGGGCAGGCATATTGCGTCGAGATGCCGGCGCGACGGGTGAAGGCGCCGACATCCGGCAGAGCGAAGCCTTGCGAGAAGCCGCCGAAGATCTCGCTCGTCTCGGAGAGCTTGATCGTCGCGCCGAGATTGGCGGTCAGCGCCGAATAGTCGAAATCGCCGCCGAGCACGCGCAGCGCCGGCAGCACGAACGCCTGGTAGCCCTGCGCGTTGTTGGCGGCCACCGCAGCATAGGCGGCCGGGCGGGTATAGTCGTTCACCGAGAGCGAGAAATGCTCGTAGCGCAGGCCGCCGCGCAGCACGACGCGCTCGCCGATCGGGATCTGGAGCTGGCCGAAGCCGGCCGCCGTCGTCTGCTTCAGCGGCGTGAAGACATCCTGTCCGCTGGTCAGGGTCTGCCAGGTCTTCTCCTGGATCAGGTCGCCGCCCCAGGTCAGCTTGGCGCCGGGCAGGATCGCGTCGAGGGATGTGTCGATCGTGGCGTTCAGGCCGCCGCGCTGCGAATAGAGCGTGGTCTGGTTGTCCCGGCTCGTCGGCGAGAGCGGGTTGAAGGAGTAGTAGACCTGCGAATTGTAGGGGTAGGAGAAGGTCGAGTAATTGAAGCGCTTCTTGATGTCGTTGTAGTAGCCGAGCAGGCTGAGCTTGCCGAGCGCGAAATCGGCGTCGCTATAGCGTAGCGACACGGATTTGGTGTCTTCCAGCACACTTTCGCCGGTATAGAGCTTCGTCCGGTCCGGCCGGGCGAAGGGCGCGGCATAATTGGTCAGGTATTTCGGGTCCTGGTCGAAACCGATCCAGGAGGCGTTGAACTCGATGCGCTTGCCCCCGGCGAAATCGTAGCCGAGCTTGGCGAGCAGGTTCCCGGCTTTGTAGCGGTCGCCGCCGCCCTGGCCGAGCAGGCCGTCGGAAGGCAGTTCGCGACCGGCGCCGTCATAGGTACGGCCCGCGCCGCGGATCTGGCCGGAGAACAGGTAGTCGATCCCGTCAGGCACCTTGCCGGAGACCGTCACCGAGGCTTCCGGCGCCAGCGAGCGCCCGATGTTCTGGGTGAAGCCGCGGATTGCGGTGTTGACCGTGACGCGCGGCTTGCCCTCGGCCGCCTTCTTCGTGATGAAGTTGACCGTGCCGCCGGTGGCGCCTGCGCCGTACAAGCTGGATGCGCCGGCGACGAGTTCGATCCGTTCCACCGTGTTGAGGTCGATCAGCGAGAGGATGCGCGAGACATCGCGCAACGGCGTGTTCATCGGCACGCCGTCGATCATCACCAGGAGGTCGCGGCCGCGATAGTTCTCCGAGGCGCTGGAGACCGTCTGCGTCGACATCGAATAGCCCGGCACCAGCTTGCCGAGCGCGGCAGCGGCATTGGGGCTGAATTTCATCTGCTGCTCGATCTCCGTCCGGTCGATGACCTGGATGGATTGCGGCGTCTCGGCCGAGCTGCGTTCGGCGCGGGCGGCGGTCACCGTGATGGTGTCGAGATCGATCGTGGTCGGCGCGGTTGCGGTGCGGCCCGATGCAGCAGGGCTGCCGGACTGTGGCGAAACCTGCGCGACCGCCATCGAGGAGGCGAGGAGGGCAACGAGGCTGGTGGCGAGGCTGATCGGTCTGGTCATGGTTCTATCCGGCGGCGCCGGCCGCGGCATGCCCATGTGTTGGGCGCGGTGCCGATGCCGAACGGGTGACGATTTACTTGGAGAGCTTGAGAATTCGTTCTTTAGAATTATAGTAAAGTAGCTTGATTTCATTGCGGATTCGATCTTTGGTGAGATCCGTGATCGATTTCAGTTGTTGCTGTAATGATGTTTCTGCGGTGTAAGCTTGGACACCCGCGAACGCGCTATAGGACTGAGACGAATCCGGTGTCGAAAACGGGAGATGTGGCTGTCGCGACACGCCTTGGCCTGGAGGCCGCGCCGGAAGCGCGAAATTTCGTGCCGTTCTGGCTGGTCTCCGCCGATGTCGGCCGCGACGAGGCGAGCACGCTGTCGCGGCGCATCCTCGGCCGTAACGTGGCCCGCGAAGCCGCAGCGCCCGATCTGCCCTTGCCTTTCGACGCCCGCTGCGTGCTGACCACGCGTCCCGATATCGGCCTGCGCTCCTGCTTCGCGCCGGCTTCGCATTGGACCTGGCAGCGGGGGCAGGGCGAGGAGGGCGCGCGCTATTGCCTCGTTCGTCCGGCCGAGGGACGGGTGGTGATCCGTCAAGGTGACCGCCGCATCGCGCTGCGTGCCCGCGAGGCGGCGGTGTTCGCTCTCGACCAGCCGACCGAGTTCGTCTTGGCCCAGCCCGGCCGCATCGATGTGATCGAACTGGACTTGGCCTTGCTGCCATCGCTTGTGGACGATGCTGGGCTGATGCAGGTCATCCCGCGCTCGAATCCGGGCTTGCAGGCGCTGGCGCATTACGGCGCGCTCCTGCTGCGCGGCCTGCTGCCGTTGAACTCCGCGGAGCTTCAGGCCCTCGCCAAGGCCCATGTCCACGATCTCATCGGCGCGGCCCTCTCGGATCGCGAGCCCGCGGCGCCGGCTGCGATGGCAGATCGGCGGGCCGGTCGCCTCGCCGCGATCAAGGCCGATATCGAGGCGCGGCTGGAGCGGCGCGAACTCGGCGTCGAGATGATCGCGTCCCTGCACGGCGTCAGCATCCGCGTCGTCCAGAAGCTGTTCGAGGCCGAGGGGCGGACCTTCTCCGACTATGTCCTGGAGCGCCGGCTTGATCGCGCCTGGCATCGGCTGGTCACGGCGGAAGCGGGGAACCTGACCATCAGCGCCGTCGCCTATGAGGTCGGCTTCGGTGATCTCTCCTATTTCAACCGCTGCTTCCGGAAGCGCTTCGGCCGCCCGCCTTCGCAGATCAAGGCACAGGCGATCAGCGGCGAGACCTGATCCGCGTCACGCTCTGGCAGGGGCATGGGGACGGCTGGAAGACTCGACTCGCCTTCCGGCGGGGAGCGTTCTATAAAAGAACAAATAAAGAACAATTGCCTTGCCCCCATGCCCGAAACCGCCCCGACCCTGTCCGATCTGCGCCGCAGCCTCGCTGAAGCCGCTCTGCGGAGCGGCCCGGCTGCGGCTGGCCGGGTCAGCCTGGGCGTGCCTGCCGTGGATGAGGCCCTGAATGGCGGGCTTGCGCGGGCGGCGTTGCACGAAATCTACGCGGCCGAGGTCGCCGACCTCGCCGCCGCGACCGGCTTCGCGCTCGGCCTCGCATTGCGGGCGGGGCAGGCGGAGGAGAAACCCGCCGAACGCACCATCCTCTGGGCGCGGCAGGATTTCGTGGATGCCGAAGCCGGGCGGTTGCATGCGCCGGGGCTGAACGAACTCGGCCTCGATCCGGCGCGCCTGCTGCTGGTGCGGGCACGCGACGGCGAGGGCGTCTTGCGGGCCGGAGCCGAGGCGGCGCGCTGTGCCGCGCTGGGCGCCGTGCTGATCGAGCCCTGGGGCGAGCCGCGCCCTTTCGACCTGACGGCGAGCCGACGCCTCGCTTTGGCGGCTGAAGCCTCGGGCGTGCCGGTGCTGCTGTTGCGCGTGGCCGCCGCCGAGGCGCCGAGCGCGGCGCGCACCCGCTGGCAGGTGAGGGCGCTCGCCTCGCGGGCGCTGGAGGCGAATGCGCCGGGCGCCCCGGCTTTCGCCTTGAGATTGCTGCGCCAGCGCGGCGGCGCGGCCGAGCGTGAGTGGCGTGTGGAGTGGGACCGTGACCGACATTGCTTTGCGGAACGCAGCCTTTTCGATCGATCTGCCCGGACAGACCATGCCGCGCCGCTATCTCGCCCTCTGGTTCCCCTTCCTGGCGACCGACAGGTTACGGCGGACGGGCGCGATTCCGACCTTCGGCGCGCCGGCTGAGAAGCCGCATGTGCTGACCGAGATGCAGGGCAATGCCTTGCGCATCGTCGATTGCGACAGCCGCGCCGTCGCTCTCGGCCTGACGCGGGGGATGACACTGGCCGATGCCCGCGCCCGCATCCCCGATCTCGTCGCGCTGGAGACGCAAGCCCTGGCCGATCGCGAATTCCTCGAAGCCCTCGCCGGTTTCTGCGACCGCTTCACGCCGCTGGTCGCCCTCGACGAGCCTGACGGCCTGATGCTCGACATCACCGGCTGCGCCCATCTCTTCGGCGGCGAGGCCGGGCTCGGCAATCTGGCCGGTCGCTCCATGCAGCGGGGTGGTCTCAAGCTGAAAGCGGCCATTGCCGGCACGCCCGATGCCGCCCGCGCCTGTGCGCGGCATGGCCGCGGCGGCATCGTCCCGCCCGGCCAGGAGGAGGCGTGGCTCCGCCCCCTGCCGACTGCCGCGCTCGATACCGACGCCGAGACCGTGATCGCGCTCTCGCGCGCCGGCCTGAAAACGCTGGCGCATCTCGCGGAGCGCCCCTCCGAGGCCCTCTCCGCCCGCTTCGGCGAGGCGCTGGCGGTCAAGCTCCGGCGCATTCTCGGCCATGAGGACCGCCGCATCACGCCATTGCGTCCGCCGCCCGATTGCGTGGTCGAGCGCCAATTCGCCGAGCCTTTCGCCGATACCGCAAGCCTCGAGGCCGTCGTCGTCAGGCTGATCGGGGAGGCGGCGCGGGTGCTGGAAGCCCGTGGCGAGGGCGGGCGGATCTTCGAACTCGGCTTCTTCCGCAGCGATGGCGCGGTGCGCCGCCTCGCCATCGAGACCGGCCGGCCGTCGCGCGATGCGAAAGCGCTGCTTCGGCTCTATCGCGAGCGCATCGAGACCCTGGCCGATCCGCTCGATCCGGGCTTCGGCTTCGATGCGATCAAGCTCGCTGTGCCGCTTTGCGAACCGCTCGACACGCCCCAGCACAGCCTCGATGGCCGCGCGGTGGAGGAGGAGGCGGTGGCCGATCTTGTCGACCGGCTGGTCACCCGCTTCGGCCGCGACCGGGTGCTGCGCTTCGCGGCGCAGGACACGCATCATCCCGTCCGCTCCGCCAAGGCGCTCTCCGCCGCTGCGCCATTGCCCGAAGCATCCTGGCCTGCGCCCGAGCCGCAGGAACCGCCGGCCCGTCCGCTCCAGCTCTTCGAGCCGCCGCAGCCGGTCGAAGCCATTGCGGAGGTGCCGGACGGCCCCCCGATCCGCTTTCGCTGGCGTCGCCTCACCCATGACGTCGCTCGCGCCGAAGGCCCCGAGCGCATCGCACCCGAATGGTGGCGCGACGGCTCGGATGAGCCGATGCGCGATTATTACCGCGTCGAGGATGCTGAAGGGCGCCGCTTCTGGCTCTACCGGATCGGCTTCTATGAGGCCGACAGCGCCCCGCCGCGCTGGTTCCTGCACGGGCTCTTCGCATGAATCAGAGTGGGAGCCTCTTCGCCGAACCCGTTGCCGCCTCGCATTTTTCCTTCCTGCGCGGCGCCTCGCCGGGGCAACATATGGTGCTGACTGCCCTGCTGGTCGGCTATTCCGGTATTGGCATCGCCGATCGCAACACGGTGGCGGGCGTGGTGCGGGCCTGGGCGGCGCTGAAGCAGTTGCGCGAGGACGGTTTGCCGGCGCCCGACAAGATACGGGAAGGCGGCAGTCCCGGCGAATATTACTGGGCCGAGAATCCCGAATTCGACGCCTTGCCTTTCACGCCAGAGGAGATGAAGGCAAAGGCGGAGCGTTTCAAGCTTGCGACCGGCACGCGTCTCGTCTTCGCCGACGCCACGCCGGACATCGTTGCCTACCCGGCCAATCGCGCCGGCTGGGGCCGGCTCTGCCGCCTGCTCAGCCATGGCAACCTGAAGGATGGTGTCAGGAAGGGCGAATGCCAGCTCGTTCTCGACGACCTCCTCAACGATGCCCGCGACCTGCTGCTGATCCTGATGCCCGCGCGCAGCCTCGACGGCCTGCCCGCATTGCTCGCCCGGCTGGATGATGCAGCGCCCGGCGCTGTCTGGCTCGCCGCCAGCATGCACCGGCGCGGCGACGACCGCCGCCGCCTCGCGCGTCTCAAGGCGATCGCCGCTGCGACCCGCACGCCGCTGATCGCGACCAATGACGCGCTCTACGATTCCATCGCGCAGCGCGACCTGCAGGATGTGCTGACCTGCATCCGCGAGGGCACCACCATCGAGCGGGCCGGGCGCCTGCTCGAATCCAATGCCGAGCGCCATCTCAAGCTGCCGCAGGAAATGGCCCGTCTCTTCCGGGATGCGCCCGAGGCCATCGCCGAGACGCAAGCCCTGTTCTCCCGCATCGAGTTCGACCTCGGTCAGCTCAAATACGAGTACCCTGACGAGCCGATCCCGCCCGGCTGGAAGGATCAGGACTGGCTGGTGGAGCTGGTCCGTCGCTGCTGCCTGATCCGCTATCCCAAGGGTGTGCCGGAGAAGGTCGAGAAGCTGCTGGCGAAGGAGCTCGATCTGATCGGGAAGCTCGGATACGCCCGTTACTTCCTGACGATCCGCCAGATCGTCGAATTCGCCGAGAGCAAGGGCATCCTCTGCCAGGGCCGCGGCTCGGCCGCCAATTCCGCGGTCTGCTACGTCCTCGGAATCACCGCCGTCGACCCGGCCGAGAACGACGTGCTCTTCGAGCGCTTTATCTCGACCGAGCGTAAGGAGCCGCCCGATATCGATGTCGATTTCGAGCATGAGCGGCGTGAGGAGGTGATCCAGTGGATCTACAAATTCTATGGCCGTGAGCGTGCCGGCATCGCTGCGACCGTGATCCATTACCGGCCGCGCAGCGCCATCCGGGAGGCCGGCAAGGTGCTGGGCCTGACCGAGGATGTCACCGCCCGCATAGCCGATACGAATTGGGGGAGCTGGGGCAGCGAGATCGGCGATGCCCGCGTCCGCCAGGCCGGGCTTGATCCGACCAATCCGACGATCCGCCGCGCCGTCGATTTCGCCACTCGCCTGCTCGGCTATCCCCGCCATCTCTCGCAGCATGTCGGCGGCTTCGTCCTGTCGCGCGGGCGCCTCGACGAGACCGTGCCAATCGGCAACGCCGCGATGGAGGACCGCACCTTCATCGAATGGGACCGCGACGACATCGATGAATTGCGTCTGATGAAGGTCGATGTGCTGGCATTGGGCATGCTGACCTGCATCCGCAAGGCGTTCGACCTCATCAGGGAGAACGGGGGCAAGGATTACGCGCTCGCCGACCTCAAGGATGGCGACGAGGCAACCTACGACATGCTCTGCGAGGGCAAGTCGCTCGGCGTCTTCCAGGTCGAGAGCCGCGCCCAGATGAACATGCTTCCGCGGTTGAGGCCGCGGGAATTCTACGATCTCGTCATCCAGGTCGCGATCGTCCGCCCCGGCCCGATCCAGGGCAACATGGTCCATCCCTACCTGAAGCGACGGGCCGGGATCGAGGAGGTGACCTATCCCTCGCCATCGCCGGAGCATGGGCCGCCGGACGAACTCTACGAAGTGCTGAGGAAGACTTTTGGCGTCCCGCTCTTTCAGGAGCAGGCGATGCGGCTCGCTATGCAGGCAGCCAAATTCACGGAGCCTGAAGCCAATGGCCTTCGCCGGGCGATGGCAACCTTCCGTAATGTCGGCACGATCCATCATTTTCAGGACATGATGGTCGAGCGTATGGTTGCGCGCGGTTATGAGCGCGATTTCGCCCAGCGTTGTTTCGAGCAGATCAAGGGCTTCGGCAGCTACGGCTTCCCGGAAAGCCATGCGGCTTCCTTCGGAAAGCTGGTCTACATCTCTTCCTTTCTGAAGAAGCATTACCCGGCGGCTTTCGCTGCCGCCTTGCTGAACTCTCAGCCGATGGGCTTCTACGCTCCCGCCCAGATCGTGCGGGAGGCGGAAGAGAACGGGGGCGTCGAGCCGCGGCCGGCCGATGTCAATTCCAGCTTTCTGGACAACAGCTTGGAAGCCGTTTCGGAATCAAGTTCTTACCGTGATCGGCCTCACCGGCCGAGCAAGCGTGACCCCTTCGCACTGCGCCTCGGCTTCCGCCAGATCGACGGCTTCAAGGATGAGTGGGGCAAGGCCATCGCCGGAGAGCGCGAAGCGGGCGGCCCCTATCGCGACGTCGAGGAATTGATGCGCCGGGCCAGTCTCCCCGCCCGTGCGATGCGCCTGCTCGCCGATGCCGATGCCTTCCGCTCGCTGGGTCTCGATCGTCGCGAGGCGCTCTGGGCCGTGCGCCGCCTGCCGGACGATCCCGTTCTGCCGCTCTTCCAGGCCGCGCAGGCGCGCGAGCTGGGCTCGGAACGGAGCATGGCGTTGCCGGTCATGCCGCTCGCCGAGCATATCGTCGCCGATTACCAGACCGTTAGGCTCTCCCTGAAGGGCCACCCGATGCAGCTCTTGCGTCCGCGTTTCCGGCGCGAGGGCGTGCTGAGCTGCGCCGAGACCGAGGCGAAGCCGGATGCCGCCTTCGTCCGCACGGCGGGAATCGTGCTGGTGCGCCAGCGGCCGGGCAAGGGCAACGCCATCTTCGTCACGCTGGAGGACGAGACCGGCATCACCAATGTCGTGATCTGGGCGCGATTGTTCGAGCGCTTCCGTCGCGAGGTCATGGGCGCGCGATTGATGCTGGTTGAAGGCCGGGTGCAGAAAAGCGTCGAGGGCGTCACTCATCTCATGGCCCAGCGCATCGCCGACCGCTCGATCGACCTGCTCTCGCTCTCGGATACCCATCGCGCAGAGGTTCCGATGCCCATCGACGAACTCAAGAACCCGCCGCTGCCCCGTCATCGCCACCCGCGCAATGTCAGAATCCTCCCGAAGTCGCGGGATTTCCATTGAGTTTATGCTGCTATGCGGCCCGGAAAGCGTCCGTCAAAACAAACTTCTCCAACAGAAGTGAAATAAGAAAAAACACGCTACCTCCTGTAAATTGAACCTTTGCCGCCATGGGTATAAGTGGTTCGTTCGATTTACCGAACAGGCGGCCACGATCATGGCGAACGGCTTCGGCTCGGACCAACTCACGGCGGCACCGCCGTCGGAGACATTGCTGACGCACCGTGCCGCTGCACTGGATGACGTGTTCGGCGAGGCGGATGTGCCCGGGCGCCTTGCCGGCATCGTCGCGGAAGCGAACGGGCGGGTTGTCTTCACCACCTCCTTCGGCCTCGAAGACCAGGTTCTCACCCATTTCATCGCAACCGCGAAGCTGCCGGTCGCTTTCGCGACGCTCGATACCGGCCGACTCTTCCCCGAGGTCTATGCGCTCTGGCAGGAGACCGAGGAGCGCTACGGCATCCTGATCCGCCCCTATTATCCGCGCCATGACACGCTTGAACTCCATGTCCGCCAGAACGGCATCAACGGCTTCTACGCCTCGCGCGATGCCCGCAAATCCTGCTGCGACATCCGCAAGGTGGAGCCGCTTGGCCGGGCGCTCGCCGGTGCCGATACCTGGCTCACCGGCCTGCGCGCCGATCAATCGGCGGCGCGGGGCGGGGTGAAGCTGGCGGAGGCCGACATGGCGCGCGGCCTCGTCAAGGCAAGTCCGCTGATCGACTGGACGCGCGAGCGCGCGCTCGCCTTCGCGCATGAGAACGGCGTGCCGATCAACCCGCTGCACGCGCAGGGTTTCGTCTCGATCGGCTGCCAGCCCTGCACCCGCGCTATCCGCCCCGGCGAGCCCGAGCGGGCCGGGCGCTGGTGGTGGGAGGACGACGCGGCCAGGGAATGCGGTCTGCATGTCGGGCCGGACGGAAAGCTGGCGCGCCTGAAATCTGTCCCGGCGGAGGCGCAGGCATGATCCAGCTCAGCCATCTCCAGAAGCTCGAGGCGGAGGCGATCTTCATCATCCGCGAGGTCGCCGCGACCTGCGACAAGCCGGTGCTGCTCTATTCGATCGGCAAGGACTCCGCCGTCCTGCTGCATCTCGTGATGAAGGCCTTTCATCCCGCAAAGCCTCCATTCCCGCTGCTCCATGTCGATACGACCTGGAAATTCCGCGAGATGATCGCCTTCCGCGACGAGACTGCGCAGCGGCTCGGGCTCGACCTGATCGTCCATATCAACCGCGAGGGCGTCGAGGCCGGGATCAATCCCTTCACCTCCGGCTCGCGCGTCCATACCGACGTGATGAAGACGCAAGGGCTGAAGCAGGCGCTCGACCTCTACAGGTTCGATGCGGCCTTCGGTGGTGCGCGCCGTGACGAGGAGAAGAGCCGGGCCAAGGAGCGCGTCTTCTCGCTGCGCAGCCCTGAGCATCGCTGGGACCCCAAGAACCAGCGCCCGGAGCCCTGGCAGCTCTTCAACACCCGCAAGCACCGCGGCGAGAGCTTTCGGGTGTTTCCGCTCTCGAATTGGACCGAGCGCGACGTCTGGGACTACATCGCGCTGGAGAACATCCCGGTCGTGCCGCTCTATTTCGCTGCGCCCCGCCCGGTCGTCCGGCGCGACGGCGCCTGGATCATGCGCGACGACGAGCGCATGGAATTGCTCCCCGGCGAGACCGTCGAGACGCGCACCGTTCGCTTCCGCACGCTCGGCTGCTACCCGCTGACCGGCGCGGTCGAGAGCGAAGCGGCCAATCTCACCGACATCATCGCCGAGATGCGCTCGTCGCGATCCTCCGAGCGGCAGGGCCGCGTCATCGACCATGACGGCTCCGGCTCGATGGAGCAGAAGAAGCAGGAAGGCTATTTCTGATGGGCTTCGCGCTCGCCAAAAAGAAGACACTGAGGCCGGCGCAGGCCCCGCTTCCGGCTAACGATGCACCAGCTTCATCCGAAACCGGCCAGCATTCACTGCTGCGCTTCATCACCTGCGGTTCGGTCGATGACGGCAAGTCGACCTTGATCGGCCGCATGCTCTACGAGGCCGGCGCGGTCTTCGACGATCAGCTCAGCGCACTCGACAACGACTCCCGCAAGTTCGGCACGCAGGGCGAGGCGCCTGATTTCGCGCTGCTGGTCGACGGCCTTTCGGCCGAGCGCGAGCAGGGCATCACCATCGATGTCGCCTATCGCTACTTCGCGACGCAGACGCGCAGCTTCATCGTCGCCGACACGCCCGGCCACGAGCAATACACCCGCAACATGGCCACCGGCGCCTCCACCGCCGATCTCGCGATCATCCTGGTCGATGCGCGCAAGGGGCTGCTGCCGCAGACGCGCCGCCACTCCTTCATCGTCTCGCTGGTCGGCGTCCGCCATGTCGTCGTCGCCATCAACAAGATGGACCTGGTCGGCTATGACGAAGCCGTCTTCGAGCGGATCGCGGCGGACTATCGCGCCGCGGTGCAGAGCCTCGGCTTCGCTTCGATCCGCTTCGTCCCGGTCTCGGCGCGGGACGGCGAGAACGTCATGCGCCCGTCCACGCTGATGCCGTGGTATGACGGCCCGGCGTTGCTGCCTTATCTCGAAAGCATCGCGATTGCGCGTGCTGTGCCGGCCGAGGAGGGCTTCGTTCTGCCGGTGCAATGGGTCAACCGGCCGGATCTCGATTTCCGCGGCTATGCCGGCACTCCGGTTACCGGCCGCGCCCGTGCCGGCGATCCGGTTATCGCATTGCCTTCCGGCCGCATCAGCCGCATCGCGCGCCTGATCGGCGCCGCGGGCGAGGCGAGCCAGATCGCTGCCGGCCAGGCCGCGACGGTGACGCTGGAGGACGATATCGACATCTCGCGCGGCGACGTCATCGCCGCCGCCGGCATGGCACTGCCGGTCAGCCGGGGGCTGAAGGCGCGCCTGCTCTGGACCGGCGAGCGGGCCATGCTCGAAGGCGGCCAGTTCCTGGTGAAGCTCGCGACGCAGAGCGCCAATGCCACGGTCGAGACGCTGCATCACAGCATCGATATCGAGGGCTCCCAGCCGCTGCCGGCGCAGAGCCTGGGCATGAACGGCATCGGCCTCGTCACGCTGCGTCTCGACCGGCCGCTGGTTTCGCTGCCCTATGCTCGCAGTCACGAGCTCGGCGGCTTCATCCTGATCGATCGCATCACTAACGAGACGGTGGCGTTCGGCTTCGTCGAGCCGGGCGAGGGCGAGGCTCGACAGGTTGTGGGCGAGGGCGGGGTTCTGGAGCGGACCCGGCGCGGCGTCCTCCGCGTCGTCGGAAGGCGTGGCACGCCGGATCGCCGGGTCTGGCTCGCGGGCGTGAGCTGGCGGGTCCTGAGCACGGCAGGGCTCTTCGCGGCGGCCTTCGCGTTGACGGCAAACGTTCCGGCTTCGCTCGCGCTCGCCTTCGGTGACATCCTGCTGCGGCCGGGCTTGCGGGCGCTGCATATGCGGCTCTGGCGCAAGGCGCCGATCGGCACCTTGCAGGACGGCGCGGGGATCTAGCCTCCAACCACCGCCGTCGCCTCGATCTCGACCATCGCCTCGGTCTCGACCAGCGCAGTGACCGCGACCACGGCCATCGCCGGGAAATGCCGGCCGAAGACCTCGCGATAGACCGGCCCCATCTCCTTGAGGCTGGCGCGATACGCCGCGATATCCGTGACGTACCAGGTCAGGCGCACGATATCCTCGACGCGCCCACCGCCGGCCCCGACCACCGCCTTGATGTTGATGAAGGTCTGGCGGAGCTGAGGGATGAAACCCTTGGCGAAGACGCCCTGCGCGTCCCAGCCGACGAGCCCGCCGGTCACCAGAACGCGGCCTTCCGCCACCATGCCGTTGGCATAGCCGCGCGGCTGCGGCCAGCCCTCGGGCAGGATGGCGCGGGATTGCGGAAGTTCGGACATGGCGTATCGCCTCGGTTTCGGCCGTTCGGGCTCTGTTGACGGGAAATCAGCTTTCGCCCTGCGCCATCTGGCGCAAGGCGAAGCGTTGCAGCTTGCCGGTCGCGGTCTTCGGCAGGACCGGAACGAATGCGATGGCGCGCGGATATTTGTAAGGCGCGATGCCGGCCTTCACATGCTCCTGCAGCGCCTTGGCCAGCGCGGCGTCGCCGGTGATGCCTTCTCGCAGCACGACGTAGGCCTTCACGATCTGCCCGCGCTCGGGGCAGGGCGCGCCGACCACGCCGCATTCGGCCACGGCCTCATGGGTGAGCAGGCAGGCTTCGACCTCGGGCCCCGCGATATTGTAGCCGGCTGAGACGATCATGTCGTCGGAGCGGGCCTGGTACCAGAAATAGCCGTCCGCATCGCGCAGATAGGTATCGCCGGTGATGTTCCAGCCGTTCAGGACATAGACCGCCTGCCGCGGGTCGGCGAGATAGCGGCAGCCGGTCGGGCCACGCACGGCGAGCCGGCCCGGCGTGCCGTCCGGCACGTCGCGCCCTTCGGCATCGACGACCTTGGCTTCGTAGCCCGGCACCGGAAGCCCGGTCGCGCCCGGCCGTATCGCCTCCTGCGGCGCACCGATGAAGATATGCAGCATCTCGGTCGCGCCGATGCCGTCGAACAGCTTCATGCCTGTTCGCGCCAGCCAGGCGTCGAAGGTTGCCTTGGGCAGCGCCTCGCCGGCCGAGACACAGATGCGGAGCGAGGCGATGTCGCGCCCGTCGAGCTTGTCGAGGATGGCGCGGTAGGCGGTAGGCGCGGTGAAGACGACGCTGACCTTGTGGCGCTCGATTGCGTCGATCAGGTCGGCCGGGCCCGCCTTCTCGGGCAGTACCATCGCCGCTCCTATCCGCATCGGGAACAGCACGAGCCCGCCGAGCCCGAAGGTGAAGGCGAGCGGCGGCGAGCCGGTGAAGCGATCATCCGGCGAGGCCTTCAGCACGCGGGCACCGTAGCAGTCGCAGATCGCCAGCATGTCCTGGTGGAAATGCATCGTGCCCTTGGGCTCGCCGGTCGTGCCCGAGGTGAAGGCGATCAGGCAGACATCGTCGCGGGCGGTGTCGACGGCCTCGAAACGCTCGTAGCCCGGTTGGGCCATCAGCGCTTCCAGCTCGCTGCCGGCGCTGCCGAAGGCGACGATGCGGGCAAGCTCCGGCACCTGCATCTTCGCGCTTTCCAACTCGGCCATGAGGCGGTGGTCGCAGAACGCCATAGCGATCTTCGCTTTGCGCAGCGGATAGGCGAGCTCGCCCGCCCGCAGCATCGGCATGGTCGCGACGGCGACGCCGCCGGCCTTGATGACCGCGAGATAGGCGGCGACCATCATCGGCGTATTGCCGGCGCGCAATAGCACGCGGTGGCCGCTGACCATGCCGAGATCGCGGGTCAGCACATTGGCGATGCGGTTCACCTTGTCCGCGAGATCGGCATAGCTCCAGTGCAGGTCATTGGCGATCACCGCCGTGCGCCCGCCGCGCCCCTCGACGATGTGTCGGTCGAGCAGTTCGGCGACGCAGTTCAGCCGCTCGGGATAGGCGAGCCCTGCTTCTTCCAACCTCAGGTCGGGCCAGCTTGCGCGCGGCGGCAGGTTGTCCCGCGCGAAGCTGTCCTGATGCCCCGATCTCGCGAATCCGGTTGCTGTCATGCTGTTCCCCTGCGCGAGCCGGATTCGATCAGGTCCCCTCGGCCTGATCGGCGAATCCGCCTCTAACGATCTGCTCTTCCGGCCTGTGCTTTCAGCAGGTCGCGCGCGATCACGACCTTCTGGACTTCCGAGGCGCCCTCGTAGATGCGCAGCGCTCGGATTTCCCGGTACAACTCCTCGACCTTGACGCCCTTGGTGACGCCGAGGCCGCCATGGATCTGGACGGCCCGGTCGATCACCGTCTGGGCGTTCTCGGTCGCGACGAGCTTGGCCAGCGCCGCCTCGCGGGTGACGCGGGCCGCACCGCGATCCTTGGTCCAGGCGGCGCGGTAGACGAGGAGTGCGGCGGCATCGACCTCGGCGGCGCTCTCGGCGATCGCCGCCTGCGAGAGCTGGAGATCGCCGAGCGTGCCGCCGAAAAGCTTGCGGCCATTGGCGTGTTCAAGCGTCTCGTGCAGCGCGCGCCTCGCGAAGCCGAGCGCGGCGGCGCCGACCGTCGAGCGGAAGATGTCGAGCGTGGCCATCGCGACCTTGAAGCCATCGCCCGGCCCGCCGATGCGGTTGTCCAGCGGCACGCGGCAGTCCTCGAAGCGCAGCGTCGCCAGCGGATGCGGGGCGATCACCTCGATGCGTTCGGCGATGGTCAGGCCGGGCGTGTCGGCCTCGACCAGGAAGGCGGAGAGCCCGCGCGCGCCCGGCGCCTCGCCTGTGCGGGCGAAGACGACGTAATGGTCGGCGATGCCGCCATTCGAGATCCAGCTCTTCTCGCCATCGATGCGGACATGCGTCTTGCCTTCTGGCGTCGCGGTTGTCGCCATGGCGGCGACGTCGGAGCCGGCTTCCTTCTCGGAGAGGGCGAAGGCGGCGATGCGCTTGCCGGCTGCGACATCCGGCAGGATGCGCCGCTTCATCGCCTCGGAGCCGGCGATCGAGATAGCGCCGGTGCCAAGCCCCTGCATGGCGAAGGCGAAATCGGCGAGCCCGTCATGCGCGGCCAGGATCTCGCGGGCGAGGCAGAGCGTGCGGACATCAAGCTTTTCGGACGAGCCGCCATAGGCCGCCGGCACCACAGCCTTCAGGAAGCCCGCAGCGCCGAGCGCCGCGACACGCGCCCGGCAGGCCTCGTCGACATCATCGGGAGGCAGGTCGGCAAGGTAGGAATCGGCCCAGCCGGAAAGCTCGGTCGCGAAGGCGCGATGGCTCTCCCCGAAGAACGGCCAGTCCAGCGTGTCGCCGAGGATGTCGAGGCCGAGAGGAGAAACACTGCCCATCTCAGTTGCCCTCGAAGACCGGCTTCTGCTTCGCGGCGAAGGCGTGATAGGCGCGGGAAAAATCCTCGGTCTGCATGCACAAGGCTTGCGCCACGGCCTCGGCCTCGATCGCGCTCTCGACCGACATCGCCCATTCCATTTCGAGCATGCGCTTGGTCATGGCGTTGGCAAAGGTCGGGCCGTCCGCCAGCTCGGCGGCGAGCGCCTGCGCGTCCGACAGCACGGCCTCGGAGGCGCAGATGCGGTTGAGGAAGCCCCAGCGCTCGGCTTCCTCGCCCTTGAGTACCCGTCCGGTATAGAGCAGCTCAGCGGCGCGGCCCTGGCCGATGATGCGCGGCAGCATCGCGCAGGCGCCCATGTCGCAGCCGGCGAGCCCGACGCGATTGAACAGGAAGGCGATCTTGCTGCTGGCCGTGCCGAGCCGCAGGTCGGACGCCATGGCGACGATGGCGCCGGCGCCGGCGCAGACGCCGTCGATCGCGGCGATGATCGGCTGCGGGCAGGCCCGCATCGCCTTGACCAGTTCGCCGGTCATCCGGGTGAACTTGAGCAGGTCCTTGGTCTCCATCGCGACCAGCGGTCCGATGATCTCGAAGACGTCGCCGCCCGAGGAGAAATTGCCGCCGGCGCCGGTGACGACGATCGCCTTGACCTCTTCCTCCTTCTGCGCGGCGAGGAAAAAATCCGTGAGTTCGCGGTAGCTTGCGAAGGTCAGCGGATTCTTTTTCTCAGGCCGGTTCAGCGTCATAGTCGCGACCTTGCCGGAGACCGAGAGGCTGAAATGCTCCGGCGTGAATCCGGCGAGCGGAAGGGTCGTGGCATTGGCGATCTCGCCCATCAGGCATCTCCCTTGGCGGCGTCGCCGGCCCGCCCCGCGATGGCGCGATGCAGCGAGGTCTTGGTCTCTCCGAGCAGCCTGAAGAGCTGCGCGATAGCGGGCTGGTCGAGCCCGGCGAACAATTCCGCGATCCAGTCCTCGTGGCGCTCGGCCATGGCGCGGAAGACCTTGCGGCCCTGTGCCGTCAGGGTGAGGATCTGCACGCGCCGGTCCTGCGGGGCGGAGCGCTTGTCGACGAGTCCGTCCGTGACGAGTCCCGCGACGACGGCGGTGACGTTGCCGTTCGAGACCATCAGCCGCTGCGAGACCTCGCCGACCGTCATGCCCACCGCGGTCTTGTCGAGCTGCGCCATCAGGTCGAAGCGCGGCAGCGTCGTCTTGAACTCCTCGCGCAGGCGATTACGGATCTCGGTCTCGATCAGGGTCGAGCAGGTCAGCATCCGCAGCCAGAGGCGCAGTTCGTCCTTGTGGTCGCCGGGGCGCTCGCTGGCCTTGGTCTCGCGGTCCAGCACCAGGACGGAGGAGGGCGTTTCCATCTCAGAACTCTCCGCCGTTGATCATCAGCGACTGGCCCGTGACGGCGTCGCTGCCCGGCCCGCAGAGATAGAGCACGGCCGCCGCGACCTCTTCCGGCGCGATCAGCCGTCCTTGCGGATTGTCCTTGATCATCGCCGACAGCGCCTCTTCACGGCTCTTGCCGGTCTTGGCCGCGACATTTTCGATGCTGGCGGTCGCCATGTCGGTATCGGCATAGCCCGGGCAGACGGCGTTGACGGTGACGCCGGAGCGCGCGGTCTCCAGCGCCAGCGACTTCACCAGCCCGACCACGGCATGCTTCGCCGCGGTATAGGCGCTGACATAAGGGTAGCCGCGATGCCCGGCGGTCGAGGCAATGGCGATCAACCTGCCGCGGCGGTGCTCCAGCATGGCCGGCAGCGTGGCGTGGAACAGGTTGACCGTGCCGATCAGGTTGATGTCGAGCATCCGGCGGAAGCGCTCGCCGTCGCTGCGCATGAACGGCCCGGTCTCGACCGCGCCGGCATTGGCGATGGCGATGTCGAAGAATTGTTCGCGGCCGAGCTGGCTGAGCGCCGCGGAAACCGAGACTTCATCGCGCACGTCGCAAGTGGCCCAATCGGCTGCCACGCCGGCAGCGATGGCTTCCCGCAGGGTCGCCTCGTCGCGCCCGAGGATGCTGACCCTGGCTCCAGCCGCCGTCAGCGCGGCGGCGATGGCCCGGCCGAGGCCGCGTCCGCCACCCGTTACCAGTGCGCGCTGTCCCTGCAGTGTCATGGCCGCTCGACCTCCGGCAGCAAATATATTTTAAGTCTGAAGGAATTTGCAAGCGGGCTGATGAGGACGGCCGGGCAGGGGGATTTCGCAGTGCAAAACTAGGCGCTCTACGGAGCGCTTTGCAGGACAGAGCGGTCACATTCCCGTCGAGATGGGCGCAAAAGCCTCTTGAGGTCAAAAACATTTTAGGCTTAAAATAATTTCTCAAGCCGGGTCGACCGGCTCCCGGATGGAGGCGTCGATGCGTATCGCGGTCGTGGGCGGAGGGCCGGCGGGGCTCTATTTCGCGCTCCTGATGAAGCGGGACTGGCCGGAGCTGACGGTCGATGTCTTCGAGCGCAACCAGCCCGACGACACCTTCGGCTTCGGCGTCGTCTTCTCGGACCAGACGCTCGACACCTTCAAGGCGGCGGATGCGCAGAGCTATGCCGCGATCCGCGACAATTTCGCCTACTGGGACGATATCGAGATCCGCTTCAAGGGCGACAGCTACCGCGTGCCCGGCAACGGCTTCTGTGGCTGCTCGCGCCGCTCGCTGCTGATGCTGGTGCAGGCGAGGGCGCGCGAGCTCGGCGTCAACCTGCATTTCGGGCAGGAGATCGCCGATACCGAGGCCTTGAAGCGCGATTACGATCTCGTCGTCGGCGCCGACGGCATCAACAGCCGCATCCGCGAGAACTGGCGCGAGCGCTTCCAGCCGCAGACCGACCTGCGCCCGAACCACTTCACCTGGATGGGCTCGACCCGCCCCTTCGACGCCTTCACCTTCTTCTTCAAGGAAACCGAGCACGGCGTCTTCATCGCCCATTGCTACCAGTACGAGGCCGGCCGCTCGACATGGGTGCTGGAGACCGACCCCGAAACCTTCGCTAAGGCGGGTCTCGGCGCGATGGACGAGGCGCAATCGGCCGCTTTCCTCGAAGGCGTCTTCGCCGCGGAGCTGGAAGGCCACAAGCTCATCACCAACCGCTCGCTCTGGCGCAATTTCCCGATGATCCGCTGCCGCAACTGGGTGGTCGAGAACGTCGTGCTGATCGGCGACGCCAAGGCGACGGCGCATTTCTCGATCGGCTCCGGCACGAAGCTCGCGATGGAGGACGCCATCGCGCTGCACAAGGCGATGGGGCAGGCGAGGCTCGATGTCGCCGCCGGCCTCAAGCTGTTCGAGACGCAGCGCCGCGAGGAGGTCGAGAAGACCCAGCACGCGGCCGATGTCTCGCTGGTCTGGTTCGAGGAGCTGAAGCGCTTCTGGGATTTCGAGCCCCTGCGCTTCGCCTTCGGCCTGATGACCCGCTCAAAGGCGATCACCTACGACAATCTCGCCCTGCGCGCGCCGGAAATGGTCACGGCCGTCGACAGGCTCGTCGCCGATGGCCTCGGCGATCTCGCGAAGCGCCGCAAGGACGGCTCGCCCGTGCCGCCGGCCTTCCAGCCTTTCAGGCTGCGCGAGATGCGGGTCGAGAACCGCATGACGCTCTCGCCGATGTGCCAGTACTCGGCCGAGGACGGCCTGCCGGGTGACTGGCATCTGATGCATTACGGCTCGCGCGCCATCGGCGGCCCCGGCTTGATCTTCACCGAGATGACTTGCGTCGCGCCGGACGCCCGCATCACCCCCGGCTGCACCGGCCTCTGGAACGACGAGCAGGAAGTCGCCTGGAAGCGGATCGTCGGCTTCGTCCACGCTCATTCAGCGGCAAAAATCTGCCTCCAGCTCGGCCATGCCGGGCGTAAAGGGGCGAGCAAGCTGATGTGGGAGGGCATGGATCGGCCGCTGTCGGAAGGCGCCTGGCCGATCGTCTCGGCCTCGCCGCTGCCCTACTATCCGGAAAGTCAGGTGCCGCGCGAGATGACCCGCGCCGACATGGACCGGGTCAAGGCCGAGTTCGCCGCCGCCGCCGAGCGGGGGATTCGCGCCGGCTTCGACATGCTGGAGCTGCACTGTGCCCATGGCTATCTGCTGGCGAGCTTCCTCTCGCCATTGACCAACAAGCGCACCGACGAATACGGCCGCTCGGTCGAGAACCGCCTGCGCTATCCACTGGAGGTCTTCCGGGCGTTGCGCGAGGTCTGGCCGCGCGAGAAGCCGATGTCGGTGCGCATCTCCGCGACCGACTGGGTCGAGGGAGGCCTTTCGGCGGCTGATTCCGTCGCGATCGCCGAGGCCTTTGGTGCCGAGGGCTGCGATCTCGTCGACGTCTCGACCGGCCAGACCGCGCGGGAATCGCGCCCGGTCTATGGTCGCATGTTCCAGACGCCGTTCTCGGACCGCATCCGCAACGAGGCGGAGGTCGCGACCATGTGCGTCGGCAACATCACGACCGCCGACCAGGTCAACACGATCATCGCTGCCGGCCGCGCCGATCTCGTCGCGCTGGGGCGCCCGCATCTGGCCGATCCGTCCTTCGTGCTGCGGGCGGCAGCCTGGTACGGCGTCGATGCCGACCAGCCGGTGCAGTACGGGCCCGGCAAAGACCAGCTCATGCGCAACACGCCGCGCGAGCGTCAGGACCTCGAAGAGCTGAAGCTCAAGGCCAAGCCCACCCGTCACGCCGTGACAAAATAGGCGGTCTCCCGCCTACTTGCCTTCGGCGTGGCTCCGGCGCCCGGAGAGCGAGACGTCGGGAATGGTCGGCGGTGCCGGCTTGCGCTCGCCGAACGGATTGGCCGAGGGCGGGTTGCGCCGCAGGCGGAAGGCGAGATAGGCCGCGGCTGCCGCTGAAAGCACGCCTAGATAGGCCAGGAGCCCGTTCGGCCCGGCTGCCTGCATGAAGGCGGCGGCAACCATGGGGCCGATCGCCGAGCCCACCGCCCAGAGGAAGAGCAATTGCGCGGAGAGGCCGAGCGCGCGTTCGCGGCCGAGCCGGAAATAGGCATGTGCCACGGCGACCGTGTAGATCGGCATGGCGCCGGCGCCGATCAGGGCGAAGAGCCCGAACAGCCAGAAGCGCGTATGGGGAACGGAGAACCAGAGCACGGCTCCCAGCGCCAGCGTGCAGAGCACGACCGACCCGGTGGCGCTCAGCATGATCTTGCGGCTATCGACGCGGTCCGCCAGCAGGCCGAGCGGCCACTGCAGCACGAGCGCGCCGATCTGGATGCCGGCCGTCAGCAGGATCGCCCAGGCCTGGTCGAGGCCGATCAGAATGCCATAGGCCGGTGCGATATTGGTCAGCGCGCCGCCCATCAGGCCGACATAGAGGCAGCCGATCACCGAGGCAGGCGCGTATTGCCACATCGTGTTGAGCCGGACCGAGACGACCTCACCCGATTCAGGTCCCTTGGCACGGGTCATGCCGACCGGGATCAGCGCGATCGAGAAGGTCGCGCTCGCCAGCAGGAAGATGTCGTGGGACTGCAGCGAGACATAGCCGACGCCGATCTGCGAGCCGATCAGCGCCAGGCGGTTGAGGATCTGGTAGAAACCGAACAGGCGCCCGCGCTGGCCGGCCTTGGCCTGGCCGCTGATCCAGCTCTCGATGCAGATGGCGTGGCCGGCGCCGGCGAAGCCCATGCCGAGGCGCGAAATGCCCCAGAAATCGAGCGACGTGAGCGCGAAGCTGATGGTGAACACCGCTTGCAACGCTGCGAAGACGCCGAAAGCGCGGATATGCCCGACGCGGCGGATGAAGGTCGGCACTAGGAAGCAGCCGGCGAGGAAGCCGACGGAATAGGCCGAGCCGACGAGGCCGATCAGCAGCGGCGCCTTCTGCTCCAGCGCCATCTTCAGCGGCACCACCGTGTTCACGATGGTCGAGGCGATCTGCAGGATCAGCGCCCCGCTGACGATCGCGCCCAGCGCGGCGACGGAGCTTGTCTTCGGCTCGGCTGGCTGGCTCACGGCGATCCCGGCCTCCGGCGCAGCCGCCGGGAAAGCCTCGGGTTCCGGCGGCGGCAACTCATGCGGTTGCGATGCTTGCGACATATCCGATTCGAGGGCCGGTTTGGGAAAAATGGGCTGGTATTGCAGCCTGGCCGGGAAAGATGGGCCAATCGGGGCAGCCTGCGAAAAATCCTCGTCTTTCTTCCTCCTCCGTCCGGACTCGATCGTGCCGTCTTTCGATGGTCATGCATCCCCGCGCCGAAGTCCGCTCCGCCGCGCGCGAACCACGAAAATTTATCGATACGGTTCACCGGCGATTAACCAAGGCGGCGCCTTATCGACACGGAACGAATTTTGGGTTCTCCCGGCATGCTCTGTCACCTCGCGACATGCACCGCGCCTCCGCTTGTCGGGGTGCGTGCGGCGGCGCTGTGCCTGCGGCCGCCGGGCGTGGCGTAAGCGTATCGAGAGTGCGGCGGATGACCTATGCGACCTATGTCCGGGAAGGTGGCGCACCTTATGTACGGTCGCGCCGCCGCCGCCGACCCCTTCTGAAGGGCTTCCTGCTCGCGCTCGCCCTCGGCGGCGGCGCGATGTCCGGCTTCTGGATGCTGGGGCAGGTGGCTCCGTCCCCCGATGCCGGCAATCCCCAGTCCGCAACAGCCCGGAAGGCGTCGAATGCCCGCGTCGCCCAGCAGCAGGCGCCGGCCTATAGCGGTCTGCTCGATCCGGCCTTGTCGGCCGGCAAGGGCGCTTCCTTCGTTCAGGGTGCTCCTGCGCGTGCAGCCTTCCAGCCCGCTGCTCCGTCACAGTCCTCCCTCGCCGCTGTCGCTTCCGCCGAGCCAGCCCTGCCGTTGCCGCCGCAGCCACCCGTCACGCTGGCGGAGAAGGCTGCGCCCATGCCGGTGCCGCGTCCGCTCGACCTGTTGCCGAAGGGTGAACCCCAGCAGCTTCAGCCGCAGCAAGCTCAGCCGCGCGTCGCTCAGCCGGGTACCTCGCGCCGCAACCGCACCGCAGCCGCCGCGCCGACGCCCGAGGACAACCGCAATTTCTTCGAGAAGCTCTTCGGCGTGCAGAAGCAGGCGGAGCCGGCTGGTCCCGCGCTCGCCTATGCCGCGCCGCAGGACGACATTATCGACCGCGGCCGCATCACCCGCCTCAGCCCCTCGACCGGCACGCCGCCGCGCACCGCCGAGGCCGGCACGGCGATCTACGATATCGCCGCCAAGATGGTCTACATGCCGAACGGCGAGCGGCTGGAGGCGCATTCCGGCTTCGGCGAGATGATGGACGATGTCCGCTACGCCCATGTCCGGATGAAGGGCGTCACCCCGCCGCATACCTACACGCTGACCGAGCGCGAGGCGCTGTTCCACGGCGTGCGGGCGGTCCGGCTCAACCCTGTCGGCGGCAGCGGCGCGATCCATGGCCGCACCGGTTTGCTGGCGCATACCTACCTGCTCGGGCCGCGTGGCGACTCGAACGGCTGCATCTCGTTCAAGGATTATGACCGCTTCCTGCAGGCTTTCCTGCGCGGCGAGGTGAAGCGGATCAGGGTAGTCGCGAGCCTCTGAGCGCCACTAGGACCGGCGTGAACGGCCGCTGATCCGCAGGATCAGGCCGGTCGCGGTCAGGACGCAGCCCAGCACGAAGGGCGGGACGAAGACCATGAGGGCTTCCGTATCCTCCCAGCGAAAGTAGAACCGGGAGAGGCTGCAGCCGCCCGAGGCTAGGCCGCAGGCGAAGAGGTTGAGCCCGACCCAGCCCGCGAAAGCGAGAAGGCAGAGCACTGCTCCGCCTCCGATCAGGAGCCAACTCGCGAGCCGCATTCAGGCCGTCCCAGGCATCTAAAGCCCGTTAGCCGCGCGCGGCCTTCGGTGCCTTTTTCGCGGCCGGCTCTGCCTCGGCCGCCTTCTTCGCAGGGGTCTTCTTTGCCGCAGCCTTCTTGGCGGGCGCCTTGGCCTTGGCTGCACCTGCAGCGGCCTTCGGCTTGCCCTTGCCGCCCTTGGCCTCGGCCTTGGCGTTCGCCAGCTCGATCGCCTGTTCCAGCGTGATGCTCTCGGCCGTCATCGTCTTGGGCAGGGTCGCGAAGATCTTGCCCCAGGCGACGTAAGGTCCGTATTTGCCGGCCTTGACCTCCAGGGCGCCTCCGGCGGGATGGTCGCCGAGCGCCCGGCCCGGCGTCGCCGCAGCCCGGCCACGCCCGCCGCCGCTTTCCTTGGCGACGATCAGGTCGATGGCGCGGTTGGCGCCGAGTTCGAGCACATCGTCGTCCTTGTCGATATTGGCGTAGACCTTGCCGTGCTGGACGTAAGGCCCGAAGCGCCCGATGCCGACGAGGATCGGTTCGCCGCTCTCGGGATGCCGGGCGACTTCGCGCGGCAGCGAGAGCAGGGCGAGCGCCTTCTCCAGCGTCACGCTCGCCGGGCTCATGCCCTTGGGCAGGCTCGAGCGCTTGGGCTTCTCGCCCTCGCCGAGCTGGATATAGGGGCCGAAGCGGCCGTCGCGCAGCGTGACTTCGAGATTGGTCACGGGGTCGGTGCCGAGGATGCGCACGCCCGGCGCGCCCTGGCCGCCCTCGGCAGACGCCTCGCCATCGGCGGCGGGCACGGAGAGGGGGCGCGTATAGCGGCATTCCGGATAGTTCGAGCAGCCGACGAAGGCGCCGAACTTGCCGAGCTTCAGCGAGAGCTGGCCGTTGCCGCAGGTGGGGCACACCCGAGGATCGGAGCCGTCGGCCTTTTTCGGAAAGATATAGTCGCCGAGGATGCCGTTCAGCGCCTCCAGCACGTCGCCTACGCGCAGATCCTTGGTCTCGCCGATCGAGGCCTGGAACTCGTCCCAGAACGCGCGCAGCAGCGCCTTCCAGTCGATCTCGGCATTGGAGACGCGGTCGAGATTCTCTTCCAGGTTGGCCGTGAAGTCGAACTCGACATAGCGCTTGAAGAAGCTCTCCAGGAACGCCGTGACCAGCATACCCTTGTCCTCGGGCACGAGGCGCTTCTTCTCGATGCGGACATACTCGCGGTCGCGCAGCGTCGAGAGCGTCGCGGCATAGGTCGACGGCCGGCCGATGCCGAGCTCTTCCATGCGCTTGACCAGGCTCGCTTCCGAGAAGCGTGGCGGCGGCTCGGTGAAATGCTGGTCGGCGGCGATCGCGCGCTTCTCCAGCTTGTCGCCGGCCTTCATCGCCGGCAGCTTCTTGGAATCCTCGTCCTCCTCGTCGTCGCGGCTTTCCTGATAGAGCGTCAGGAAGCCGTCGAAGAGCACGACCTGGCCGGAGGCGCGCAGGTCGAGATTGCGGGCGCCGACCTTGGCGGAGATATCGACCGTGGTGCGCTCCATCTCGGCCGATTCCATCTGGCTCGCGATGGTGCGCTTCCAGATCAGTTCGTAGAGCTTGGCCTGCTCGGGTTCGAGCTGGCGCGCGACCATGGCCGGCAGGCGGCCGAGATCGGTCGGGCGGATGGCCTCGTGGGCCTCCTGCGCGTTCTTGGCCTTGACCGTGTATTTGCGCGGCGCGTTCGGCACGTATTTCTCGCCGAATTCCTTGCCGATAACGCGGCGTGCCGCAGCAATCGCCGAGCCGTCCATGTCGACGCCGTCGGTACGCATATAGGTGATGAGGCCGACGGTCTCGCCGCCGATATCGACGCCTTCATAGAGGCGCTGGGCGAGCTGCATCGTCCGCGCCGGGGCGAGGCCGAGCTTGCGCGAGGCCTCCTGCTGCAGCGTCGAGGTCTGGAAGGGCGGCTGCGGATGGCGCTTGACCGGCTTGGCCTCGACCTCGCTAACGGTGAAGAGCGCGGTTTCCAGCGCCGCCTTGAAGGCCTTGGCCTCTTCCTCGTTGCCGATATCGAGCCGGGCGATCTTCTTGCCGTCGGCGCCGACGAGCCGGGCCTCGAAGGTCTGGCCGGACGTGGTCGCGAGCGTCGCCACCAGCGACCAGTATTCGCGGGCCCGGAAGGCCTCGATCTCGCGCTCGCGGTCGCAGACGAGCCGCAGCGCCACCGACTGCACGCGGCCGGCCGAGCGGGCGCCCGGGAGCTTCCGCCACAGCACCGGCGAGAGCGTGAAGCCGACGAGATAGTCGAGCGCCCGGCGCGCCAGATAGGCATCGACCAGCGCCTGGTCGATCGCGCGCGGATTGGCCAGAGCCTTCTGCACGGCGTCCTTGGTGACGGCGTTGAAGGTGACGCGTTCGACGGGGATGCCCTTGAGCACCTTCTTCTGGTTCAGCGCTTCCAGCACATGCCAGGAGATCGCCTCGCCCTCGCGATCCGGGTCGGTTGCGAGGATCAGCTTCTCGGCGCCCTTAACGGCGCGCGCGATCTCGGCAACCTGCTTGGCGCCGCGGCCCTCGATCTCCCATTTCATGGAGAAGTCGTTGTCGGGCTCGACCGAGCCGTCCTTGGCCGGCAGGTCGCGGATATGCCCGAACGAGGCGATCACCTCGTAGTCGGAGCCCAGGTATTTGTTGATCGTCTTGGCCTTGGCCGGCGACTCGACGACGAGGAGCTTCATGGTTTTCGTGTCTCGATGACAGCCTTGATCAGAGCGCGGAGCCGGCCCTGAAGGGCGGTCCCGCGACCCGCAAGACCGCTGCGGTTCGGATTTGCGCGCGAAAGTGGTTCAGCGCGCCCGCTCTGTCAAACCCCGAATGGGTGGTGACGACGATCGCCTGCCCGCTGATGCAGCGGTGAGACATGGGGGCGATCGCCGGCTTTGCAAGCGGAGCCTCAGCCCCGCGCCGCCACCAGCCGGTCGATGAAGCCATCGGTCTGGGCGCCGTTGATCCAGCGCAGCACGGCGACGACGTCCTGCTCGGGATCGACCCAGATCACATTGCTGCCGGCGCCGAGCGCCGAGAAGGACGAGGCCGGCACGCCCGGGCGCGCCGCCAGCCACCAGAGATAGCCGTAATTCGTCAGGGTGGGCGAGGGCGTCAGCATCCGCTTCACCCACTCGCGTGACAGAATCTGCCGGCCGCCCCAGTCGCCCTGCCGGCCGATCAGCAGGCCAAAGCGGGCATGATCGCGCGCGCCGATGAACAGCCCGCCGCCCCAATGACCGCCGCCCGGCACCGATTGGATCGAGCGTCCGTCGATATCCGTAAACGAGGTGCTGTAGCCCTCCCAGCGCCAATCCGGCGAGGCGCCGATCGGGTCCATCACCCGCTCGCGCAGCACCTCCGGCAGCGGCCGGCGGAAGCGCTCCAGCAGCGCGTAGGACAGCACGTTCACCCGCACGTCGTTATATTCGTAGAAAGAGCCGGGCGTCTTGAGCTCGCGGCGCTGGCCCTTGCGGCTGTTATCGGCGCCGGGGCCGATCTGGCGGTTATGGTCGACCTGGTCGGACTTGCCGAAGATCTCGCCCTGCCATTCGCTGGACTGCTGCAGCAGGTGGCGCCAGGTGATCTGGCCGTTATGAGCCCCGGAGAAGACGGGGCCGGCGACCGTCGCGCCGACCGCCTCGTCCACATCCGTGATCAGCCCGTCGTCGAAGGCGATGCCGGCGAGCACCGCGAGATAGCTCTTGGCGATCGAGAAGGTCATGTCGGTGCGGGCGGTATCGCCCCATTCGGCGACGATGCGCCCGCCCTTCAGGATCAGCCCGGCCGGGCCGCCGCGCTCGCGCACCGGGCCGACGATCTCGGTCCAGGGGCCGCGCTCGTTCCACTCGACATTCCCGACATAGCTGCCGTCCGGATAGTACAGGCTGCGCGGCCAGGGGCTTTCCTGCTCGCGAGCGAAATCGACCGCAGCTTTCAGTCTGTCCGGGTCGAAGCCGGCCTTGGCGGGCGCGATCGTCTGCCAGAGGGTGCCATCCGCGGCGGGGACGAAGGCATCGGTCAGGCTGGACAAGGCAGCATCCTCACGCACAGCGGAAAACCCGATTGGTAGCGCCGTTCGGCCGAAAGCTCCACGACCCACAGGACATGTGCGCTCCCGGCCCGGGGCGGCTTGCGCCATCAACGACTCGCGCCTAAACAGCCTGCTTCAAATGACATCGCCAGCACCGCTCTACCCGCACCGCCATCTCCTCGGGATCGAGGGGTTGTCCCATCTGGACATCGAAGCGCTATTGGACAGGGCGGAGGACTATGTCTCCCTCTCCAGGCAGGTCGAGAAGAAGACCACGGCGCTACGCGGCCGCACCCAGATCAACCTGTTCTTCGAGCCTTCGACCCGGACGCAGGCCTCGTTCGAACTCGCCGGCAAGCGCCTCGGCGCCGACGTGATGAACATGTCCGTCGCCTTCTCCTCGGTGAAGAAGGGTGAGACACTGATCGACACGGCGGCGACGCTGAGCGCGATGCGTCCCGACATCATCGTGGTGCGCCATCATGCGGCGGGCGCGGTCAACCTGCTCGCCCGCAAGGTCGGCTGCTCGGTGATCAATGCCGGTGACGGCGCGCATGAGCATCCGACGCAAGCCCTGCTCGACGCATTGACGATCCGCCGCAACAAGGGCCGCATCCAGGGCCTGACGGTGGCGATCTGCGGCGACATCCTGCATTCGCGCGTCGCCCGCTCCAACATCATCCTGCTGAACGCGCTTGGCGCGAAAGTCCGACTGATCGCCCCGACGACGCTGCTGCCGCCCGGCATCGAGCGCATGGGCGTCGAGATCTTCACCGACATGAATAAGGGCCTGGAAGGCGCCGACATCGTCATGATGCTGCGCCTCCAGCTCGAGCGCATGAACGGCGCCTTCGTGCCCTCGGCGAAGGAGTATTTCCGCTATTACGGGCTCGATCAGGAGAAGCTGGCGCGCGCTCAGGCTGACGCGCTGGTGATGCATCCCGGCCCGATGAACCGCGGCGTCGAGATTTCCTCCGCCGTCGCCGACGGGGCCCAGTCGCTGATCCGCGAGCAGGTCGAGATGGGCGTCGCCGTCCGCATGGCGGTGCTCGATGCGCTCGCCCAGCACCTGCCGAATGTCTGAGCGTAAAGAGACCGAACATGGCTGACACGCAGGACATGACGTCGAGAGACTTGGCAATCGTCAACGCGCGCCTGATCGACTCAGGCACCGGGCGCGAGGGCGCAGGTTCCGTTCTGATCCGCGATGGCGCGATCGCCTCGGTCGAATGGCAGGGCGCCCCTGCCACGGGCGAGGGCGTGCGCCGCATCGATGCCAAGGGCCAGGTGCTGACGCCCGGCCTCGTCGATCTGCGCGCCTTCCTCGGCGAGCCCGGCGCCGAATTCCGCGAGACGCTCGGCACAGGCTCGCAGGCCGCTGCCGCCGGCGGCGTCACCACGGTGGTCTGCCGCCCGGATACCAACCCGGTGATCGATGATCCCGCGATCATCGATTTCGTCAAGCGCCGTGCCCGCGACAAGGCCGTCGTCAACGTGCTTTCCTGCGCCGCCCTGACCAAGGGGCTGGAGGGCAAGGAGATCACCGAGTTCGGCCTGCTGCTGGAGGCCGGAGCGGTCGCCTTCTGCGATGGCGCGAGGGGTCTGCGCAATCCGCAGGTCATGCGCCGCGCCATGATCTATGCCCGCAACTTCGATGCCCTCATCATGAATCATGTCGAGGACCCCGATCTGCGCGGCTCCGGCGTGATGAACGATGGCGAATTCGCCAGCCGCAAGGGTCTGCCGGGCATTCCGATCGAGGCCGAGACGGTGATGCTGGAGCGCGACATCCGCCTCGCCCGCGCCAGCGGCGCCCGCTACCATGCCGCGATGATCTCCTGCGCGGAATCGGTCGAATTGGTGCGCCGCGCCAAGCAGGACGGCGTGCGCATCACCTGCGGCGTCTCGATCAACAACCTCACCCTCAACGAGAACGACGTCGGCGAGTACCGCACCTTCTGCAAGGTCACGCCGCCGTTGCGCCATGAGGACGACCGCCTCGCCATGGTCGCGGCCCTGGCCGAGGGCGTGATCGACGTCGTCGTTTCCGATCACGACCCGCAGGATGTCGAGACCAAGCGCCAGCCTTTCGCCGAATGCGCCGACGGCGCGCTCGGCATCGAGACCATGCTCTCGGCTGCCCAGCGCCTGGTCCAGGCCGGGCAGGTTAGCCTGCCGCAACTTCTTGCCGCGCTCTCGGCGCGGCCGGCAGCGTTGATCGGCCTTTCCGCCGGCAAGCTCGCGGTCGGTGCCCCCGCCGACCTCGTGCTCTTCGATCCCGAGGCGCCGTTCGTCGTCGACAAGCGCAAGCTCAAGTCGCGCGCCAAGAACTCTCCCTTCGACGAGGCCCGGCTGGAGGGCATCGTGGCGGCGACTTTCGTCGGCGGCCGGGTGGCTTACGAGGCTGAGCCGGGCTAGGCTGTCCGCGAACCGCGGGGAAAAGGGGCGGCATGACGGATGTTCTGAACTGGGGCCTCTCCGGCCCCGCCACGCTGGTCGCCCTCGTCGTCGGCTATCTCTTCGGCTCGATCCCCTTCGGCATCATCCTGACCAAGCTCGCCGGTGGCCCCGATCTGCGCAGCATCGGCTCGGGCAATATCGGCGCGACCAACGTGCTGCGCACCGGCAACAAGAAGCTCGCGGCCGCGACCCTCGTCGGCGACATGCTGAAGGGCACGGTCGCGGTCCTCGTCGGCGCGCGCTTCCTCGGCGGTCCGGAGGCGGCGCTGGCGGCTGGCGTCGGCGCCTTTCTCGGCCATCTCTTCCCGGTCTGGCTGGGCTTCAAGGGCGGAAAGGGCGTCGCGACCTATATTGGCGTGCTGATCGGCGTGAAGGCCTCGATCGCGCTCGTCTTCGCGGCGATCTGGCTGAGCCTCGCTTACCTCTTCCGCTATTCCTCGCTTTCGGCATTGGTCGCCAGCGCGCTGACGCCCCTCCTGCTCTGGTTCTGGGTCGGGATGCCCAAGGCGGCGCTCGTCATGGCCGGGCTCACCGTCCTGCTCTGGATCATGCACCGGGAGAACATCGCCCGGCTCTTGGCCGGGCGCGAAGGCAAGATCGGCCAGAAGGGCTGACGGGGCCATGGCTGGGATCGTCCTGTCCGATCGCCAGCGTCTCGATTGGTTGCGGTTGATCCGCAGCGAGAGCATCGGCCCGCGCAGCTTCCGCTCCCTGATGAACCGTTTCGGCGGCGCGGCGGCGGCGCTGGACGCGCTGCCGGATCTCGCCCGGCAGGCGGGCCGCGACATCCGCATCTGCCCGGCCGGAGAGGCCGAGCGCGAGTTCGACGGCCTGTCGCGCCTCGGCGGCCGCTTCATCGCGCTGGGCGAAGCCGACTATCCCCTGCCATTGCAGGCGATCGATTCGGCCCCGCCTTTGCTGGCGGTGCTCGGGCGCGCCGATATCCTGCAACGCCCTGGTGTGGCGCTGGTCGGCTCACGCAACGCCTCGGCGGCCGGCATGAAATTCACCGCGCGCCTCGCCCGCGAGCTTGGCGAGGCGGATTTCGCGGTGGTTTCGGGGCTCGCGCGCGGCATCGACACCGCCGCCCATGAGGCGAGCCTCGATACCGGTACGGTCGCCGTGCTCGCCGGCGGGCTCGACGAGATCTATCCGCCGCAGAACATCCCGCTCGCCCGACGCATCGTGGAACGCGGCGCCGTCGTCAGCGAGATGCCGCTCGGCTGGGTGGCCCGTGCCCGTGACTTCCCGCGCCGCAACCGCCTGGTTTCGGGGCTGTCGCTGGGGACGGTCGTGGTCGAGGCGGCGCGCCGCTCGGGCTCGCTGATCACGGCGCGCTTCGCCAACGAGCAGGGCAGGTTGGTCTTCGCCGTGCCGGGCTCGCCACTCGATCCACGTGCCGAGGGCGGCAACCACCTCATCCGGGAGGGCGCGACGCTCTGCGCTGAATCGGCCCATGTGATCGAGGCGCTGCAGCCCTTGCGCAAGCGCGAGCTCGACCTGTCGCCTCCGCCTCGCCTCATGCGCGAGGCCGTCGGCGAGCCGGCCTCCGAGGCGATGTGGGACGAGCTCGACCTGCCCGAGATCATACCGGCGCCCGGCTATGCCCGGCACGAGGATGGCTTCGAGCTGGAGCCTGCCTCGTCATCGCGGTCGGCCGGTGCCGCCGATCCCGGCCGCCGTGTGCTCGATCTCCTCGGGCCGACGCCGATCGCGCTCGACGATCTTGTCCGGGCCAGCGGTCTCGCGGCGGGCGAGGTCGGCCATGTCCTGGTCGAACTGGAACTCACGGGCGCGATACGGCGCCATCCCGGCGGAGCCCTGTCGCGCCTCGCGCCTTGAGCGCCGCGCGTTCGCTCAGTGACGTTCGCGACTCGGCGAGGCCAGTCGCTCGATTTCGGCGGAGGCCTCGATCCGGGCCATCTCCAGGAAATAGCTGAGCGTGCTGAGCTTGGTGTTGCGGGCCATGATGCGCAGCTCGGCAGCCATGCCCTCGATGAAGGAGGCCGCCTCCAGCGGCGTCATCGGCCGATTGCGAACCTCGTCGTTGCGACCCTCCGGGTCGGATTCGAGCGAGATGAGCTTGGACACTTTATGCTTCATGGCGAATGGATTCCCTCCCATAATGGGGGACCAACTCGTCCGCGGGGCTGCGATTCCCTACGGATATGCAATTATAGATTGCAAATGTGAACGAATTTCAAGCATTAGTATACTAAGCGACGGCATACTAAGTGAGAAGAAGGACGGCTGCCGGGAGCGTCGCCAGCGCGAGCAGCGTCTGCAGGGTCGTGATCTCTGCCATCAGCGGCGCATCGCCGCCGAGATCGCGCGCCAGGAAATAAGCGGCGGTCGCGGTCGGCACGGCGCCTGCGACCACGGTCATCGCCAGCGCTGGGCCGGTGACGCCGAACCAGCCGGCATAGAGCCAGGCGAGCACGGGCAGGACCGCGAGCTTCAGGCAGACAGCCACCGCATGGGCCAGCCGCGGACGGGCGAGCTTGTCGAGATCGAGCGCCGAGCCGACCACCAGCAATCCGATGCCGAGCGAGGCGCGCCCGAGAACGTCGAGATAGCCGGTGAAGGCGCTGGGCAGCATCCACTGGATCTGGTTCAGCGCCAGCCCGGCGGCCGAGGACCAGATGAACGGGTTGTAGAGGATCGAGCGGATCGTCGCGCCGAGGCTCATCGGCTTGCCGCTGGCATAGCGGGCGAGCACGAACACGCACATGACGTTCAGCAGCGGGATCATCGAGGCGACGGCGATCGCCATCAGCGTCGTGCCGGTGCGTCCTTGCAGGCCGGCGGCCAGCGCGAGGCCGACGAAGGTGTTCCAGCGCACCGAGCCCTGGAAGATCGAGGTGAAGGCCGGCCCGCCGATGCCGGCGCGCGCCAGCAGCGGGCGGGCGAGCAGGAGCAGGGCGGCGACGCTGAGGATCGCGAGCACGAGGCTCGAGCCCATGCCGAGAACCGGCATGCTGCGCAGGTCGGCCATGGCGAGCGTATGGATCACCACCGCCGGAAACAGCACCTGATAGGTCAGGCGCTCGACGCCGACCCAGTGCGCCGGCGAGACGATCCCCCGCGCCTTCAGGAACCAGCCCGTCGCGATGACGAGAAAGACGGCGATCAGGCTGTCGAGCATGCAGGGGCCGGAAGGGAGAGCGGGCAGGAACAGCGGCGGGCCGTCGGGAACAATGGCGGCGCGCCGTCGTTTTTACTGACGAACAGACCTGTCCCTGTCATGGCCTCCCGTGGCTGGCAAGGGCGCGGGGGAAAGAGCGCCCTGTCCCTGCCGCAATGCTGCCGCGATTGGTTCAGGTCCCATTCAACCGGATGGCCCCATGCTGGCTTCAACATTGGGTAATCTCGCGAAAGGAGATGCCGTCATGATGTCTCTGAAGAAAAAAGCCGCCGTTGCGCTGACCGTGGCCAGCGTCGCCGCCGGCAGCTTCGCCGTTCCGGCCATGGCCGGGGAAACGCGTGGTTTTGACCCGGCGCGCCTCGACAAGGCGCAGGCCGAGTACACGCAGTATCGCTACCGCGGCGGCTATCGTGGCTATTCGCGGGGGCCGTCGCGCGGCGCGGCTGTCGCCGGCGCGATCGGCCTCGGCATCCTCGGCGCGGCGGCGATCGCGGCCCAGAACCGCGCCTATGCGGCGCCGAGCTACTATTACGATGACGGCTATTATGCCGCTCCGGCACCGGTCTACGCCTATCCGCGCCGCTATTACTATCAGCAGCCCTATGACTGGCGCTATGATCGCTGATCGCCCTTGAACGGTCGGCCTTGCAAGGCCCGCGCAATTCGCGCGGGCCTTTGTGTGTGAGGAATTTTTTCGGATTTCGACGTCATGCATGGCGTCATGGATCGATGGATAGGGGGATTGTCACGATGAAACCGCTTCGACGCGCCGGGATCGCCGGACTTGGCCTGATCGCGCTGGCATGGGCTTCCGCCCAGCCGGCGGTCGCCCAGTATTATGGCGGCCAGGGCTATGGTTACGAGCGCCGCTCCGGCGAAGGTTACGAACGCCGGTCGCGGGACGGCTACCAACGCCGCGACTACGAGCGCCGCGATTCCCAGCGCTATGACGACCGCGGGCCGCGTTACGGCTCGGGCGGCGGCTATGGCCGCGATGATGGTCGGGGTCGTGGCTATGGCCGCCAGCAGAATCCGATGGCTGGGATGACGATCGAAGAGCAGAAGCGCGCGGTGAAGAACGAGCGCGAAGCGCAGAAGAAGGCGATCAAGCGCGGGCAGCTCTTCCGCTAGGCCGCCTCTCGCCGGCAGCAGTCGTCAGGTTTCCTTGAAGGCCGCTTCGCCATCGCGCGGGCGGCCTTCAGTCGTATTGGTCCTCGTCCTCGGCCTCCTGCGGGCCGAGCCGGTCCAGCCGGTCGAGCGCGCCCTGCAGGATATAGGCGGCCGCCATCTTGTCGACGACGGCGGCGCGCTTGGCGCGCGAGGCATCGGCATCGAGCAGGGTGCGCGTCACCGCCAGCGTCGACATCCGTTCGTCCCAGAACACGATCGGCAGATCGGTGAGGGGCAGGAGATTGCGCACGAACGCGCGGGTGGACTGCACGCGCGGACCTTCCGTGCCGTCCATGTTGAGCGGCAGGCCGATCACCAGTCCGGCCACCTGATGCTTGTTCGCCACCTTCAGCAGCGCGGCAGCGTCGAGCCCGAACTTGACCCGCTGGATCGTCTCCAGTGGCGAGGCGATCTGCCGTTCCAGATCGGAAAGCGCTAGCCCGATCGTCTTGGTGCCGAGATCGAGCCCGAGCAGCCGGGCATGGGTGGGCAGGTCGATGAAGGCTTCGAGCGGAACGACGGCACTGGTCATGGCATGGCGGTATCACGCGCCGGCCGGTCTCGCGAGCGATACCTCTCTGATGCGCCGGGAGAATGGCGGGTTTCCGGCCGCTGTAGCGCGGAAGTCATCGCGCATTGCCGGCCGCCACGTTATAGGCGCCGGCGTGGTAAGCGGCACGGCCGCTTGAGAAGGATGCCTCCCGTGCCGGCGCGGATTTCGCTGCAAGTTCCCGACAAGTCCCTGCTAGACGCCTATCAGGCGGCTTTGCGCAGTGGCTGGTCGCCGAATACGACACGCAACGTCGCGCCGCAGCAGCTTGCCGCCATCGCCGCCGATCCCGATGCCTTCCTCGCCGAGACGCGCGGTGGGCCGGGCCGCATCAAGCTGCCGGATGGCCGCGAGGTCGACCGCATTCCCGGCCCGACGCGCTGGATTTTCGCCGAGGATCGCCTGGAGCGGCCCTTCATTGGCTCGATCAACCTGCGCTGGCAGGAGAAGGACGGCCGCCCGATCCTCGCCCTGCCGGACCATGTGCTCGGCCATGTCGGCTACACCATCCTGCCGGCCTTTGCCGGCCATGGCTACGCTACCGCGGCGCTCGCTGCGATGCTGGCCGTGGCGCGCGAGGCCGGACTGCCCGAGATCGTCATCACCTGTGACGCGACCAACCACGCCTCGCGCCGCATCATCGAGAAGAACGGCGGGCGTCTCGTCGAGACCTTCGTCGCGCCGCTCTACGGCCCCGATCAACGCCTTCGTTTCATCGTCAGCACTGCCCCATGACCGACATCGTCATCACCGAATTCATGGACGACACCGCCGTCGCCAACCTGAGGGCGCGCTTTTCGGTCCATTACGATCCCGAGCTCTATGCCAACCCGGACGAGATGGCGCGGCTCTTCGCCGATGTCCCGGCCGTGATCGTGCGCAACCAGACGCAGGTTCGCGGCAAGGTGCTGGCGTCGGCGAAGCGGCTGAAAGTCATCGGCCGCCTCGGCGTCGGCCTCGATAATCTCGACATGGAAGCTTGCGCCGCACGCGGCATCCGCGTCTTCCCCGCGACGGGCGCCAACAGCCTCTCCGTCGTCGAATACGTCATCGGCACGACGATGACCCTGCTGCGCGGCGCCTATTTCGCCAATGCCGCGATGCTCGCCGGCGAATTCCCCAAGACCAAGCTGATCGGCCGCGAGATCGCCGGCAAGCTGATGGGCCTCGTCGGCTTCGGCTCCATCGCCCGCGACGTCGCCCATCATGCCCGCGCCATCGGCATGGAGGTGGCGGCCTACCATCCGCGCCTGCCAGCCGACGATCCTGCCTGGAGCGGCGTGCGGCGGCTGGAGCTCGACGAATTGCTGGCCGAGGCCGATGTCATCAGCCTGCATGTGCCGCTTACCGCGGAAACCCGCGGGATGATCGACGCGAAGGCCTTCGCCCGGATGAAGCCGGACGCGATCCTGATCAACACCGCGCGCGGCGGCATCATGGACGAGGCGGCCTTGGTGAAAGCACTCAAGGCCGGCAAGCTCGGCGGCGCCGCGATCGACGTCTACGAGCAGGAGCCGCTCGGCAAGGACGCCGCCAAGGTCTTCGCGGGCGCGCCGAACCTGATCCTGACGCCGCATATCGCCGGCAATACGGTGGAGTCGAACGGGCGGGTGTCCGGGCTCGTGGCCGAGAAGGTCATGGCGGCGCTGGAGGAGCGGATTTAGGGCGCAAGTCGGTCGATCGGGAACGACTGCTTTCGACCCTAAGCGGACTTCCCGCTCTGAGCATCCAGCGCGGCAAGATAGCGTTGGATCGATAACGCGACCGTGCTAGCTCGCGCATCTTGCCCTTGGTAAACGCCTAGCCCCATGTAGTCGCGTTCGACGGTCAGCAGGTATTTGGTGGCTTCCTCGACCGATCCCCCTTGACGGAGGTGGCGAGCCACCGCGAGCAGATATCGGTCATATTCGTCGGCAACGTCGGCTAGCCCAATCTCCTTGAGTTCGGACAGGCCAATAGGGTCCCATTCTTTCCAGCCGATATCGCGCAATGTCGCCAAATCAATTCGAGCTACGGCCTCCATTCGCTCCCCTTCGAAAATCACCGGCTAGACCCACGCTCGTCGACCTGTATGCATTGAGAGTGCTTATAGCCCCAGACGGGCTGCCAGCGAATGGCAGCTATCGACCCATTGCAGACGCTGGGCGATTGGTAGGCGTTATAGCCCACCACCACAGTCTCACACGAAATCGAACCGATCCACATCGACCAGCCCCTTGTCGGTGATCTTGAGATGCGGGATCACCGGCAGGGTCAGGAAGGCGACCTGCAGGAAGGGCTCGGCCAGCACGACGCCGAGCGCCTTCGCCGCGGCGCGTAAGCCCTCCAGATCGTGCCGCACCGCCTCGAAAGGCTGCTCGCTCATCAGCCCCGCGACCGGCAGCGCCAGCTCCGCCGTGACCGCGCCGCCGTCGGCCACAGCGAAGCCGCCGCCGATCTCGATCAACCGGTTGGCCGCCGCCGCCATCGAGGCCTCGTCGATGCCGACGACGCAGAGATTATGGCTGTCATGGCCGACGGAGGAGGCAATCGCGCCGCGCTTCATGCCGAAGCCGTGGACGAAGCCTGTGGCGATGCCGCCGTTCTTGCCGTGCCGCTCGATCACCGTGACCTTGATCGCGTCCTGCGCCAGATCGGGCAGGGCTTCGCCATCGCGCGAGGGCAGGGCCATCGAAAGGCGCTCGGTGATGATCCGGCCCGGCACCACGCCGATCACCGGCGTTTCGCCCTCGCGCGCCTTCGCGGAGAAATCGGCGGGAGCGAGCTTGCGGCTCTTCACGCTGCCGAGCCCGACCGGCGCGATCGTCGCCCGGTCCGCGAACAGCGCCTCCTCGACCAGCCGGCCACCTGTCAGAACCTGCTTCACCGAGCAGGCGGCGAGATCCTCGACCAGCACGATATCGGCGCGCTTGCCCGGCCCGATGAAGCCGCGATCGAACAGTCCGAAATTCCGCGCAGCCGACAAGGAGGCGATGCGATAGGTCGCCAGCACATCCGCGCCCTCCGCGATGGCGGTGCGGATCATGTAGTCGAGATGGCCTTCCTCGCCGATGTCGAGCGGGTTGCGGTCATCGGTGCAGAACGCGAGGAAGGGCGAGGTGTCCCGCGAGATCAACGGGATGAGCTGATGCAGGTCCTTCGAGACCGAGCCTTCGCGGATCAGGATCGCCATGCCTTTGGCCAGCTTTTCGCGGGCTTCGTCGGCGGTCGTGGTCTCGTGGTCGGTGCGGATGCCGGCCGCGAGATAGGCGTTGAGGTCCAGACCACGGACGAGCGGTGCGTGGCCGTCTATATGGCGATGCGAGAAGGCTTCCAGCTTGGCGAGGCAGCCGGGATCGCGATGGATCACGCCCGGGAAATTCATGAACTCGGCCAGGCCGATCACCTTGGGGTGATCCATCATCGGCGTGAGGTCAGAGGCCTCCAGCGCCGCACCCGCCGTCTCCAGATGCGTCGCCGGCACGCAGCTTGAGAGATTGACGCGCAAATCCATCCGCATCGCCTCGGCGCAGGCCAGGAAATAGCGGATGCCCTCAGTGCCGAGCACGTTCGAGATCTCGTGCGGGTCGCAGATCGCGGTGGTGACGCCATGCGGCAACACGCAGCGCTCGAATTCGAGCGGCGTCACCAGCGAGGATTCGATGTGCAGATGCGTGTCGATGAAGCCGGGCACGGCGATCAGGCCCTTGGCATCGATGACGCGCTTGCCATCGTAGGTCCCGTAGGTGCCGACGATGGTGTCGCCGCAGATGGCGATATCGCTCTCGACCAGCGTGCCGGTGACGAGATCGAGGAGCTTCGCGCCCTTGATGACGAGATCGGCCGGCTCGTCGCCATGGCCCTGGGCGATCCGGCGAGCGAGCGTGGCGGCGTCGGTCATGGGGCGATTCCGTGGGTTCGTCATGGCGCCAGCCTGCCTCTCTCTGCCTGCAATGTCGACTTGGTCGGCGGCCCGGATCGGCCTAGATAGGGGCCGGCATTTCGAAAGCCCGGAGCCTTCGCATGAAACTCACCTGGTACGGCCATTCCGCCTTCCGCGTCGATCTCGACGGCGCCGCCATCCTGATCGATCCGTTCTTCACCGGGAACCCGGCCTTCGCGGGTGATGTCGCGGCGATCTCCAAGGGCATCAGCCATATCGTCGTTACCCACGGCCATGGTGACCATGTCGGCGACACGCTGGATATCGCCGAGAAGACGGGCGCGACGGTGATCACCAATTACGACCTCGCCATGCATCTGGCCTCGCAGGGCTTGAAGAACTTCAGCCCGATGAACACCGGCGGCACGGTCGATCTCGGTCCGTTCAGTGTCACGCTTGTCCGCGCCGATCACTCGGCCGGGATGGGCGAGGGCGGCGTCAATGTCCCCGTCGGCAATGCCAATGGGGCGATCATCAAGGCCAAGGGGCAGAAGGCGCTCTGGCACATGGGCGACACCGATATCTTCTCGGATATGGCGCTGCTCAGCGAAATCCACGGCGTCGAGACTTGCATCTGCCCGATCGGCGACCGCTTCACCATGGGTGGCAAAGTCGCCGCGCTCGCCATGACCCGCTTCGTCAAGCCGAAGGTCGCGATCCCCAGCCATTACGGCACCTTCCCGATCATCGACCAGAACGCCGATGCCTTCGTCGCCGGCATGCAGGGCAGCGGCATTGAAGTCGTGCTGCCGAAGAAGGGTGAGGCTTTCGCGATCTGAGCCGGAGAAACCGCCTCGATCGCTCAATGCTGATTTACGTTTGCCCATTCGCCGCGCTATAGCGCGGCGAACCGTTTCCGGCGCGTGATCCGCGCCCTATCCAGGAGTCCGCCATGTCGGTCGATCTCGCCACCGTCAAACGCGTCGCGCATCTCGCGCGCATCGCCGTGCCGGAGGCCGATCTGCCCAAGCTGCAAGGCGAGCTCAACGCCATCCTAGGCTTCGTCGAGCAGCTCAACGAGGTGAATGTCGACGGCGTCGAGCCGATGACATCGGTGACGCCGATGGCGATGAAGCAGCGCGAGGACGTGGTCACCGACGGCGAGATCGCCGACGCGATCGTCGCCAACGCTCCGGCCTCCGAAGACGATTATTTCATGGTGCCGAAGGTGATCGAATAAGGGCGCGGCGCGCTCCTTCGACCATCCCGGATGCGCGTTGCGATCCGGCCTTTGCGACCAGATAAATTCCGGAATTCTCCCGTGACCGATCTCACCCGCCTGACGCTGACCGAGGCCCGCGACGGCCTGAAAGCCAAGACTTTCTCCGCGACCGAATTGACGAAGGCCCATATCGCCGCCGTAGAGAAGGCCCGCGCCCTCAACGCCTATGTGCTGGAAACGCCCGAACATGCCCTGAAGCAGGCCGCGGCTTCCGACGAGAAGCTCGCCAGGGGCGAGGCGGGCCCGCTCGAAGGCCTGCCGCTCGGTATCAAGGACCTGTTCGCGACCAACGGCGTGCGCACCACCGCCTGCTCGAATATCCTCGGCAATTTCGTGCCGGCCTATGAATCGACCGTGACGAGCCAGCTCTGGCGCGACGGCGCCGTGATGCTCGGCAAGCTCAACAACGACGAATTCGCCATGGGCTCGTCGAACGAGACCTCGGCTTTCGGTAACGTCGTGAATCCTTGGCGCCGCAAGGGCTCCAATGTCGGCGCAGGGCAGGGCGGTGCGGTTGAAGGCAATCATCTCGTGCCGGGCGGCTCGTCGGGCGGTTCGGCTTCGGCCGTTGCTGCCGATCTCTGCCTAGCCGCGACCGCGACCGATACTGGCGGCTCGATCCGCCAGCCGGCCGCCTTCACCGGCACGGTCGGCATCAAGCCGACCTATGGCCGCTGCTCGCGCTGGGGCACGGTCGCCTTCGCCTCCTCGCTCGATCAGGCCGGGCCGATCGCCAAGACCGTGCGCGACGCCGCGGTGATGCTGCGCTCGATGTCCGGCCACGATCCGAAGGACACGACCTCGGTAAACATGGCCGTGCCGGATTATGAGGCGGCTGTCGGCCGCTCGGTGAAGGGCATGAAGATCGGCATTCCCCGCGAGTACCGCCTGGACGGTCTCAACGCCGAGATCGACGCGCTTTGGCAGCAGGGCATCGAATGGCTGAGGGCGGCCGGTGCCGAGATCGTCGAGATCTCGCTGCCGCACACCAAATACGCCCTGCCGGCCTACTACATTGTCGCCCCGGCCGAGGCTTCCTCGAATCTTGCCCGCTATGACGGCGTCCGCTACGGCCTGCGCGAGCAGGGCAAGGACATCGTCGAGATGTACGAGAAGACCCGCGCCGCCGGCTTCGGCGCCGAGGTCAAGCGCCGCATCATGATCGGCACCTATGTGCTCTCGGCCGGCTATTACGACGCCTACTACGTCCGGGCCCAGAAGATCCGCACGCTGATCAAGCGCGATTTCGAGACGGTCTACGCGCAGGGCATCGACGCGGTTCTGACGCCGGCGACCCCGTCCGCCGCCTTCGGCATCGGCGAGAAGGGCTCGGCCGATCCGGTCGAGATGTACCTGAACGACATCTTCACGGTGACGGTGAACATGGCCGGCCTGCCCGGCATCGCCGTGCCCGCCGGCCTCGACGCACAGGGCCTGCCGCTTGGCTTGCAGCTCATCGGCCGCCCCTTCGACGAGGAGGCGCTGTTCTCCCTCGGCGAGGTGATCGAGCAGGCAGCGGGCCGCTTCGCGGTCTCCGAGCGCTGGTGGGGCTGAGCCGGATTCGGATCTGACTGAAACGTCTCAAGGAAAGACCCTGTCATCCCGGGCGGAGCGAAGCGAAGACCCGGGATCCATGCCTGAACATTTTTCGGGAAGATTCAGGCATGGATCCCGGATCGGCGCGGCTTTGCCGCTTGTCCGGGATGACGACTGTGGGGTCCGATAAGTAGGTTGCGGCGACCACCCCTTCCAAGGAGACGGCGATGATCGTCAGCCGCGCGATGGCCTATGCCTGCCTGATGGTGTTCGCCGGTATTCTCGTCCTCATCGCCGGGCTGATGATCCTGCTGACGATCGTCCAGTTGGCGCGCGGCGAGACGATTCCGGATCTGGGCGCCAGAGTGATCGGTACGCTGGTCGCCGCCGGCCTTGCGCCGCTCTGCCGGGCCTTGGCGCGGCGTCTGGTTTGAGCCTTGCGGAGCAGGTGCGGCGAGCCGCCCGCCGGTGACCGGCGAACGAAAAAGGGGCCGCATCGCTGCGGCCCCTTTCTTGTTGGCTGTCCCAGACCTTCCGCGGCCTCAATGGGCTCCGGACGCCTGCGTCGCGGCAGCCTTCCGCTTGTTCCCGCGCAGGTCCGCCAGCCAGCGCACCATCACGTAGAACACAGGCGTGAAGATCAGGCCGAAGAAGGTCACGCCCAGCATGCCGGAGAACACCGCGATGCCCATCGCCTGGCGCATCTCGGCGCCGGCGCCGACCGAGACGGTCAACGGCAGCACGCCGAGGATGAAGGCCATCGAGGTCATCAGGATCGGCCGCAGGCGGGTCTTGGCGGCGGCGATCGCCGCGTCGCGGCGATGCATGCCCTCGTCCTCCGCCTGCTTGGCGAACTCGACGATCAGGATCGCGTTCTTGGCGGCGAGGCCGACGAGCACCACCAGGCCGATATCGACCAGGATGTTGCGGTCGAGCCCGGCATAGTTCACCCCGAACATCGCGGCCAGGATACACATCGGCACGATCAGGATGACCGAGAGCGGCAGGAGCCAGCTCTCGTAGAGCGCCGCCAGCAGCAGGAAGACGAAGACCACTGCGAGGCCGAAGGCGATGACCGCGGTATTGCCCGCGAGCTTCTCCTGCAGCGCGATCTCGGTCCATTCGAAGCCGAACCCGGCCGGCAGCCGCTCCGCCGCGATCTTCTCGACCGCCGCGATGCCCTGTCCGGTCGAGAAGCCATGCGCCATCGAGAGCTGCACTTCCGCTGCCGGATAGAGGTTGTAGCGCGGCACGCGATAGGCGCCGGTCGTGTCTTGGAAGGACGCGATCGAGCCGATCGGCACCATCTCGCCATCCGCATTGCGGGTCTTGAGATTGGCGACGTCGCGCGTGGTCAGGCGGAACGGGTTGTCGGCTTGCGCCGTGACGCGATAGGTCCGGCCCAGCAGGTTGAAGTCGTTGATATAGGCCGAACCCATATAGACCGACAGCGTCTCGAAGATGCGCGTCACCGGCACGCCGAGCATCTCCGCCTTGGTGCGGTCGATATCGGCGTAGATCTGCGGCGTCTTGGTCGAGAACAGCGTGAAAGGCTGCTGGATTCCCGGGACCTGCCCGGCCGAGCCGGCGACGACCCAGGCCGCGCCTTCCAGCGCCGCGAGGCCGCGCCCACCGCGATCCTGGACATAACCCTTCAGGCCGCCGCCCGTGCCGATGCCCGGAATGGCCGGCGGCTCGATGACGAGCGTGAAGGCCTCGGGAATCGTGAACATCTGCTGGCGCAGGTCGTTCAGGATGCCGGCGGTGGTCAGCCCCGCCTTCTCGCGGTCCTTGAACGGCGAGAGCGTCACGAAGGCGACGCCGGCATTCGGCGCGATCGTGAAGGTCGCGCCGTCGAGGCCGGCGAAGGCGACGGTATGGGCGACGCCAGGGCGTGACAGCAGGAGGTCGTTGGCCTTGCGCAGCACGTCGTCCGTGCGCTGCAGCGAGGCACCCGGCGGCAACTGCATCGCGATGATGAAATACCCGCGGTCGAGTTGGGGCACGAGGCCGGTCGGCGTCCGGCGGATGTCCCAGACGGTCGCCGCGATCAGGCCGGAATAGACGATCAGCAGGATCACCGCGATGCGGATGAGGCGCGAGGTGACGCGTCCATAGGTCCGCGACAGCCAGTCGAAGCCGGCGTTGAAATAATGGAAGAACCCGCGGATCGGCGCGCCCAGCTTGTAGAAGAAGCCGTGCTGCTCGTTCTCGTCATGCTTCTTGTGGGCCTTGAGGAGCACGGCCGACATCGCCGGCGAGAGCGTCAGCGAGACGAAGCAGGAGATCGCCGTCGAGGCCGCGATCGTGACCGCGAACTGCTGGTAGAACGTGCCTTGCAGGCCGCTGATGAAGGCGGTCGGGATGAACACGGCGCAGAGCACGAGCGCGATCGCCAGCAGCGCGCCACCGACCTCGTCCATGGTCTTGTGCGCGGCTTCCTTGGGCGACATGCCCTCGGCGAGATAGCGTTCGACATTCTCCACAACCACGATCGCGTCGTCGACGACGATGCCGATGGCGAGAACCAGCGCGAGCAGAGAGATCGTGTTGAAGGAGATGCCGACGGCGCTCATCACCAGGAAGGTGCCGACCAGCGAGACCGGGATCGCGACGATCGGGATGATCGCGGCGCGCCAGGTCTGCAGGAACAGGATCACCACGATCACGACCAGCACGACCGCTTCGAGCAGCGTCCGCACGACGGCGTCGACGGACTCGCCGATGAACTCGGTCGGATTGTAGATGATGCGGTGCTCGAGGCCGACAGGGAACTGCTTGGCCATCTCGGCCATCGTCGCGATCAGCTTGTCCGAGGTCGCGAGCGCGTTCGAGCCCGGCCGCTGGAAGACGCCGATGGCGACGGTGTTCTTGTTATCGAGATAGGCGTTGGTGGTGTAGTCCTGCGAGCCCAGCTCGACACGCGCGATGTCGCGCACGCGGATCGTGCCGCCATCGGCGTCCGAGCGGACGACGATGTTCTCGAATTCCGAGATCTCGGTCAGGCGGCCGAGCGTGTTGACCGAGAGCTGGAAGGCTTCGTCCGACTTCGCCGGCGGCTGGTTCAGTGCGCCGGCCGCGACCTGCACGTTCGCGGCTCGCAGCGCCGCGACGACGTCGCCCGCCGTCAGGTTGCGGGCCGCGACCTTCGCCGGGTCGAGCCAGATGCGCATCGAGAAGTCGCGTGCGCCGAAGACCTGCACGTCGCCGACGCCGTCGACGCGGGTCAGCACGTCCTTCACATAGAGCGAGGCGTAGTTGGAGATGTATTGCGCGTCGCGCGACCCGTCCGGCGAGATCATGTTGATGACCATCAGGAAGTCGGGCGAGGCCTTGCGGACCTGCAGGCCGAGCTGGCGCACCTCGGCGGGCAGGCGCGCTTCGGCCTGCGAGACGCGGTTCTGCACCAGCACCTGCGCCTGGTCGACATCGGTGCCGCCCTTGAAGACGACGTTGATCGTCACCCGCCCGTCGCCGGTCGACTGCGAGGTGATGTAGAGCATGTCGTCGACGCCGTTCACCTCCTGCTCGATCGGCGTCGCCACCGTGGCGGCGACCGTCTCGGCCGAGGCGCCCGGATAGGTTGCGGTGATCGAGACCGTGGGCGGCGCGATTTCGGGATATTCGGCGATCGGCAGCGAGCGCTGCGCGATGGCGCCGGCGATCGTCAGCAGCACCGAGAGCACGGTGGCGAAGATCGGCCGGTCGATGAAGAAATGGGCGAAGCGGAACATGGGAATGTCCTGGCCGGAATAAGGCGGGCGGGCGCCCGGTGGCGCCCGTGTTTCAGTGCCGGGCCAGGCATGGCCCGAGAGGCGGGCACCGGCTTTCGGGGAAAGCCGGCGCGGCAGGCGCTCAGTTGGTCGTCGCGACCTTGATCTCGCCGGGCTGCGGCGTGACGGCAACGCCCGGGCGGACCATCGGGTTGGCGGAGCCGCCGACGATCACTTTGTCCTCGGGCGTCAACCCAGAGCGGATCACCCGCAGGCCCTCGCTGAGCGGCCCGAGTACGACCGGCTTGGGCACGACCTTGTTCTCGGGGCCGACCGTCAGCACGACCTTGTGGGCCTGGTCCGAGGCGATGACCGTATCCGGCACGAGCAGCGCATCGGACTCGCCGGCGAAGAAGCGCAGGCGGCCGAACGTTCCGGGGGTCAGGAACTGGTCCTTGTTCTCGAACACGGCACGGCCGCGGATCGTCGCCGAGCGGGCGTTGAGCGCGTTGTCGAGGAAGTTCACCTTGCCACGGCGGCCCCATTTCGGCTCGTCCGAGAGGCGGACCTCGACGATCGTCCCGCTGTCCTTGGCAGCTTCCTCACGCGGGTTGCTCATCCGGGAATAGCGCAGGAAGTCGGCCTCCGAGACGTCGAAGGTGAAGTAGATCGGTGCGACCGCGACGATGGTGGTCAGCAGCGAGGCGCCCGACTGGCCGCCGGCGATCAGATTGCCCGGATCGACGCGGCGGTTCGAGATGCGGCCGGCGAGCGGCGCGCGGACCTCGGTCCATTCGAGGTTGAGCTCGGCATTCTTCAGGTTCGCCTCGGCGCCCTGCAGCGAACCGACCGCGCTGTTCAGGTTGGCGCGGCGCTGGTCGACGTCGCGTGCCGTGATCGTGCGGTTCTGCGTGAGGCCTTCGGCACGCTCGACCTCGTTCTGGGCGAGCTCGACCTGCGCCTTGGCACGGGCGACCTCGGCACGGGCCACGTCGACGGCCAGTTTGTAAGGCCGCTGATCGATGGTAAAGAGCAGGTCGCCCTTCTGGACGAGCGAGCCGTCGCGGAAGTGGACGTTGTCGATGAAGCCGGAGACGCGGGCGCGCACATCGACCTGCTCGCTGGCCTCGAAGCGGCCGGTGAACTCGTCCCAGTTGGTGATGCGCTTGGCGAGCGGATTGGCGACCTGGACCGGAGGAGCCGGCGGAGCTCCCTGCGCGACGGCGTCGAAAGCCGTGAGCGCGGTCGACGTGAGGGCGGCGGTGAGCACCAGACCGATGAAACGGCTGCGTGACATGACGGAACTCCGGGGTAACGAGCCGGCACAACCAATGGGGGTTTCCGGCATTTTGCGCAAGAAGGGTCGGTCAGTGACGAATGTCAAGAACCATCACCCGTCAATCTGCGCGATATTGCGCCACATAAGCCACATTCCCGCCATCTGGTTGCAGGAGCGCAACGCGGCGGGCCGTTTTCGCCTCTCGTGAGTGCCGTGCCGGTGCAACGGATGCTTGCCGCCCGCCCGCCGACATCGTAACGCGTAGGCGAATAGAGCACGCGCCGATCAGATTGCGTTGCAATCCGATCGGGTCACGCGTCCTCTACTATAACTTAGAGACGGATTCACCGATCAGGTTTCCACCTGATCGGATCCGGCTCTAGCAGCCGGAAGAGTCAAGATGAACGCGCATGCCCGCCCCGCCGACCCGAAGAAGCTGATCAAGGGCGCGACCGGCGATTGGGAGATCGTGATCGGCATGGAGATCCATGCCCAGGTCACCTCCAATGCCAAGCTGTTCTCCGGCGCCTCGACCGGTTTCGGCGCCGAGCCGAACGAGCATGTCAGCCTCGTCGACGCGGCCATGCCCGGCATGCTGCCGGTGATCAACGCCGAATGCGTCAGGCAGGCGGTGCGCACCGGCCTCGGCCTGAACGCGCAGATCAACAACCGCTCGGTCTTCGACCGGAAGAACTACTTCTACCCGGACCTGCCGCAGGGCTACCAGATCAGCCAGTACAAGAGCCCGATCGTGGGCGAGGGCGAGATCGTCGTCGATCTCTCGCCGACCGAGCAGATCACCGTCGGCATCGAGCGGCTGCATCTGGAGCAGGATGCCGGCAAGTCGATCCATGACCAGCACCCGACCATGAGCTTCGTCGACCTCAACCGCTCGGGCGTGGCGCTGATGGAGATCGTCTCCAAGCCGGACCTGCGCTCGGCGGACGAGGCGAAGGCCTATGTCTCCAAGCTGCGCACCATCCTGCGCTATCTCGGCACCTGTGACGGTGACATGGAGAAGGGCAACCTGCGCGCCGACGTGAACGTCTCCGTCCGCAAGCCGGGCGACGCGCTCGGCACGCGCTGCGAGATCAAGAACGTCAACTCGATCCGCTTCATCGGCCAGGCGGTCGAGACCGAGGCGCGCCGCCAGATCGGCATCATCGAGGATGGCGGCACGATCGACCAGGAAACCCGCCTCTATGACCCCGGCAAGGGCGAGACGCGCTCGATGCGCTCCAAGGAAGAGGCGCATGACTACCGCTACTTCCCCGATCCGGACCTGCTGCCGCTCGAGTTCGACGACGCCTTCGTCGAGAGCCTGAAGGGCGCGCTGCCGGAACTGCCGGACGCCAAGAAGGCCCGCTTCATCGCGACCTACGGGCTTTCGCCCTATGACGCCTCGGTGCTCGTCGCCGAGCGCGATCAGGCCGATTATTTCGAGGACGTGGCCAGGGGCCGCGACGGCAAGGCCGCCGCCAACTGGGTGATCAACGAGCTCTTCGGCCGCCTCAACAAGGAAGGCAAGGACGTCACGACCTCGCCGGTCTCGGCCGCGCAGCTCGGCGGCCTCGTCGACCTGATCGGCGAAGGCGTCATCTCCGGCCGCATCGCCAAGGATCTGTTCGATATCCTCTGGACCGAGGGTGGTAACCCCCGCGAGATCGTCGAGGCCCGCGGCATGAAGCAGGTCACCGACACCGGCGCCATCGAGAAGGCGGTCGACGAACTGATCGCTGCCAATCCCGACAAGGTGGAGCAGGTCAAGGCCAAGCCGACCATGCTGGGCTGGTTCGTCGGCCAGGCCATGAAGGCCTCGGGCGGGAAGGCCAACCCGCAGGCCCTGAACGAGATCCTGAAGACAAAGCTTGGGATCGAGTAATCTCACCATGCCGTCATCCCGGACGCAGCGAAGCGGAGATCCGGGATCCATGCCTGAACCTTGCCCGGAAGCGCTTTGGCATGGATCCCGGGTCAAGCCCGGGATGACCGTGGTGGTTGTTGCGCAAGCTGGACGATTGGGATGACGCCCGCCGATCTCGTCATCCGCGACGCCGAAGCCGCCGATCTCCCGGCGGTCAGGGCGCTTTTGGTCGAGACCTGGCACGCCACCTATGACGGCATCTATGGCTGGCAGCGCGTCGCCGAGATCACCAATGCCTGGCACTCCCTGGAGAACCTGAAGGCCCAGCTCGGCCGCGACGAGGGCGTTTTCCTCGTCGCGCTGGTCGGCGAGGAGATCGTCGCCACCGCTTCCGCCCGGCAGGAGCGCGATCGGGCGGCGCTGCTGACGCGGCTCTATGTCCTGCCGAACCGGCAGGGCGTCGGCATCGGCCGCACTTTGCTGCAGGTCGCGCTCGCCTGCTTCCCGGACGCGCCGGTGGCGCGGCTCGAGGTCGAGAGCCAGAACGAGCCCGCGATCAGCTTCTACGAGCGCATGGGCTTCTTCCTGCAAAGGCAGGCCCGCTTCGACGGGCGCGAAGACACGCCCAACACGCTCCTGATGGCGAAGCGTCTCTTTGTCGCCTGAGCAGACTGCCAACGGACGAGATAGGCCTATGACGAAAACCGTCGCTACCGAAATCCGCATGCGCGAGGCGGCGAGGGCGGATGTGCCCCGCGTTGCGGAGCTCATCATGCATGGCGCCTCGGTGCAGAAGCGCACGCCGGACGAGATCGCGGATGAGGCGCGGGATCCGGCCTACCTCAAGGCTTTCGACGTCATCGCAGCCAATCCCTACAACACGCTCTTCGTCGCTGAGCTGGAGGGTAAGGTCGTCGGCACCTACCAGATCACCGTCCTGCCGGGCATGGCCGAGCGCGGGCGCATCCGCGCCAAGATCGAGAGCGTGCATGTCGCGCCGGAATGCCGTGGCCGCGGCATCGGCGCGATCATGATGCGCCATGCGATTGCTTTCGCAACTGAGAAGGGCGTCGGCCTCGTCGAACTGACCTCGCACAAGGCCAGGCCCGAAGCGCACCGCTTCTATAACGGGCTCGGCTTCGTGCAGAGCCACGAGGGCTTCAAGATGGCGCTCTCGCCCTGAGCGAGCCTGCCGTCAAGGCATGGGGCGGTCGCGCCCAAAGCACACCGCAGCCCCTTCCGGGGCCTTCGCAAGCTTCCTAGGTTTCGGGGCGAGGCCTCCCGCCTGAAAGGAAGCGACCGATGTCCGCAGCCCCCGCCAAGCCGATCGACCTCTATTACTGGCCGACGCCGAACGGCACCAAGATCACCATCATGCTCGAGGAGACCGGGCTGCCCTACGCCATCGTCCCGGTGAATATCGGCAAGGGCGACCAGTTCAAGCCGGATTTCCTGGCGATCGCTCCTAACAACCGCATGCCGGCGATCGTCGATCCCGACGGGCCGGACGGCAAGCCGATCTCGGTCTTCGAATCCGGCGCGATCCTGCAATATCTCGGCCGCAAGACCGGGGAGTTCTATCCCAAGGACGAGCGCGGCCGCGTCGAGGTCGACGAGTGGCTGTTCTGGCAGATGGGTGGCTTCGGGCCGATGCTCGGCCAGACCCATCATTTCCGGCTCTACGCGCCCGAACCGGTGCCGTACGCCATTGATCGCTACACCAACGAGGCCAACCGCCTCTATGGCGTGCTGAACAGGCGCCTCGAACGCCGCGATTACATCTGCGGCGACTACTCGATCGCCGACATGGCCTGCATCGGCTGGGCCCGCGGCTGGGAAAAGCAGGGCCAGGATATCAAGCAGTTCCCGAATGTCGCGCGCTGGCTGGAGACGATGCAGGCGCGCCCGGCCGTGCAGCGCGGGCTGAAGGTAGGCGAGGAATTGCGCAACCCGGCCGGCATCAGCACGGCCGCGGAAAAGGCGATCCTCTTCGGTCAGAAGGCGCGCTGAGCACGGGCCGTCATTGGAAGCACATGCGTCATGGTCGGGCCTGTCCCGGCCATCCTCGTCTTCACTGGTCGACGGGCGCGTTCGAGACGTGGATGCTCGCCACGAGGGCGAGCATGACCTCGAGCCTCAATTCATCCGATTCCACTTCACCGAGCGGCAGATCAGCCCGCCCATGACGCAGCCGGCGGTGGTCAGTGTGCTGCCCGAGAGCGTCATCGTGCCCGAATAGGTCTTGCCGTCCTCGGGGTTGAAGGCGCTGCCGCTCCACTTGTTCGCGCCGTTCGGCTTCATGTCGTAGAAGATGCGCTGGCCGACCTTGGCCGGGCCGCTCGTGTCCTTGAGCCAGAAGAGCGAGCCGCAGAGCGCTTCGCCGCATTTGCTGAAGCGCACGCGCGAGGCGCCGGTATCGCGCTCCCAGGTGCCGACGACTTCCTGAGCCGCCGCGGCCGAGACGCTGGCCAGCAGGCCGAGAGCAGTCAGGGCCGCAAGCTTCGATCCGGTTCCGTGATGCATTAGATCCTCCCGTGTTCGACCAGCTATGCCTGCATGGTTCAGATATGAACTATATCCGGGATTTGGCCTGTCTCCAAGCTGCCGCTACGGAAGAGGTTTTCGCCGCTTCCGCTGCGCAAGGTGAATCCATTCTCAACGCGCGTGACGCTGACGTAAGATCAGGCCTTTGAATTCATTCGGTTTCTCGCGATTCCGAGATGAATCCTTCGTTGATTTAACCGGCTGATTACGTCTCGTTGAGACTCGATTCATCGCAAAATTTAGGACGCATTTTAAAAATCGAGCCCAGTCTCGCTCACATCAGGCCGGGGCCTTGGACGGGTGGCTGGCCAGCAACGACAAATCAGGGTGGTTGTCATGGCACGCATGGAGATGAACGCGGTTCCTGCTTCGCTGGTGATCCCGGCGGAGGTTTCGGCGGAAGCCTATTATGAACTCGGCCTGATGCACGCCTCGGGGCGAGCCGGCGCTGTCGACCTGGTCAAGGCGCAGACATGGTTCAACGTCGCCTTCGCCCGTGGCTGTGCCCGTGCGGCGGCGCATCGCCAGGAACTGGCGCTCGAAATGAACCGCGACGAGATCGCCTTGGCGCTGCGCGAGGCCCGCGCTTTCCTGACGCGGCACTGACGCCACGCTCGGCATCCGCAAGGATGGCGCCGTGCGGCGCGTTCAGAACGCGGCGACGCCGCCCGAGGGCGGGGGCTGGTTGCCCCTGCGATCCCGGGTGATGGAATCGGGCGTTACGGACAGGATTTCACAAAGCAGCGCCAGGCAACTGGCGAAGGCGAGACCAATGAGCAGCATAGGCAGGCTCCTCGTCGTCAACGCCTCAATCTAGCATCGAATTGATCCGCCGGCTCATGGTTTCCGGGCATGACGGCCCGGCTCTGGAGCCTTGTGGGGTGCGAAGGCGGCAGCTATAAGCGCGCCGCATTTCCTTTTCCGTACCCCGTTCCAAGGATCGACCGATGGCTGTCCAGCGTACCTTCTCCATTCTCAAGCCCGACGCGACGAAGCGCAATCTCACCGGCGCGGTCAACGCGGTCATCGAGAAGGCTGGCCTGCGCATCGTCGCGCAGAAGCGCATCCAGATGACCAAGGCCCAGGCCGAGACTTTCTATGCCGTCCACTCGGCCCGTCCGTTCTTTGGCGAGCTCGTCGAGTTCATGACCTCCGGCCCGGTCGTCGTGCAGGTTCTCGAAGGCGAGGACGGCATCGCCAAGTACCGTGAAGTGATGGGCGCCACCAACCCGGCCAACGCTGCCGAGGGCACCGTCCGCAAGCTCTTCGCCCTCTCGGTCGGCGAGAACACCGTTCACGGTTCGGATGCGCCGGAAACCGCCGCGATCGAGATCGCGCAGTTCTTCTCGGGCAACGAGATCGTCGGCTGATTTCAGCTATTCGCTGAAAAGCAGAAAGGCGGGCCGGTTTCCGGTCCGCCTTTTCTTTTTGCGTAGCGGGCGCCGAGGCAGGGCAGGGAGCCCTGCGCGGCGCGGCGGCTTCTCAGAGCCCGAAGGAGTAGTTCGATCCGGTGTCGAACGAATAGCTCGCCGACAGGCCGAAGGTGAGCGAATCGCGCGAGCCGAACGGCCTGACGATCGGAGAGCGCGTGGCGTCGCCGACGAGGCGCTTGTACTCGACATAGGCCGTGGTCTTGAGCTGGTCGGACCAATGATAGGTGACCTGCGCCAGCGCGCCGACCGTGTGGACGCCGGCATTGTAGCGCTGCAGCAGGCCGCCGGTACCGGGCATGGCGCCGCCGGTGCCGAAATAGGTGCGGACATAATCGGCGGAGGCGATCCGCATGCGCGGGCCGACGCCCAGTGTCCACGTGCCGACGGTCGAGAAGGCGTCGAGCTTGAAATCGGCGACGACGCCGTCATGCGCGGCGACGCCGCGGCGCAGGTCGACGCGGCCCCGAAGCCAGGAGGTCGGGTAGAATTCGGCGAAGCCGCCGAGCTCGGCGCCGAACTTGGTGGCGGGCACCGCGACGAGAGCCGGATTGACCTTGGCCGAGCGCTTCCAGAGCAGGTCGCCCGAGAAGCCGATGCGCCAGCCCTGGCCGGAGAACACGCCGATGCTGAGCATCGCGTCGTCCTCGGCGCTCCACCATGTGCTCTTCAGGCCGCGGCCGAGCGAGATGATCGGGCGGGCCCGGAAGACGTAATCGTCCGAGCCGGTATAATCGGGCTGGTAGCGCACGCCGGCGCCCAGCGTGATGTACCAGTTCTGCGCCGACTGGGGCGAGGTCAGGGTCGTGTAGTCTCTCGACTGTGCCTGGGCCTGGCCCGGCAGCGAGAGGGAGAGGCAGGCCGAAAGACCCGCCAGATACGCAACGCAACGCATGATCCAGAACTCCGACGCGACGGCGTCTCCGATAGGCGATGCCCGCAATCTGGCGGACGAGGTTTAATGCGCGGTTAAGGTTCCCATTTCGTTATCTTCAGCATTTTCAAGTGTTTGAGCTTGTGGGGTTTTTTCAGATCGTTGGTTTTCGTTACGTCGTGTTCCGCGTGGGCTTCGCCAGCTTGCCGCCTCCGCGCGACGGCGCGGTCGTTCGGATCGCCGTGTTGAGCGCGGAGCAGGCAGACGCGCTGGCCGGCAGCCCGGTTACCGCGCGTTAAGCGATGACGGAGAGAATGGATCGCGAGGCCGGAGATGTCGGTCGAAAGAGACTCCAGGAGGAGCGGTGATCATGGAAGTGGCGATCCTCTGGCTGCTCTGTGCTGCGGTTTTTCTCGAATTGGCCGAGAGCGCGCCCGAGATCGACTAGCCGTCACCCAGGAAAGTCCAGGCTGTCCATCCCAGGAGGGCGATCCAGGCCGTCATCGTCACGCTCATGGCGCTCATGAGCAGCAGGCCGACGATCTTGCTCTGGGTTCGCGCTTCGTCTCGCGGGGGATCGGAGCGAGGCGGCTGCGGTTCAGGATCGTTCATCGCATGGCACCACAAGTCGGGCAGCCGTAGCGTCGCTGGGCACGGCGTGGGTTCGTCGAAGCAGAACGCGGTCCGGGGATGGCGCCGTCTCCATTTCCTGACCTGTCGAGTTTTCGATTTCGTCGGTCGATACGGCAACTCCCAAATGGGACCAGCCGCCCCCGGTTCTGGCCCGCCGGCTTTGCGGGCGGATTGCGGAAGCCGATCTGGCACGCAGGCGCGTCGAACAGGACGCACCGCTCTTGAAATCGACGGCCGGACCATGATGCACCTCTTGACCTAGGCGCCGCTCTATGGCCATGCCGGAACACGGGCTCGGCATCGTGGTCATCGCTGCGCTCCGTTCTCGAAGGGCAGGCGGAATCATGAAGATGCGGCGGATGGGTGCGGTCGTTCTGGCCGGTGGATTGTCGATTCTGGCGAGCGTTTCGGCCTATGCCGCGAGCAGCTCGACGACCTTGCCGCCGCCGGATCCGACGGCGAAGAACCTCACTCCCTACATGATCCAGTTGCGCGCCTTCGACGCCTGCCTGATCACGCAGTCGCAATTGATGAGCACGACGCGCGAAGCGGTCCACAACCCCTGTAGCTGCTACGCCAAGGGCACGGTCAGCGCGATGACCAAGGACGAGATCCAGGCCTTCCGCGACACCGGCTATTTCAACGACACGGCCCGCCAGAAGGGTCTGCAGTTCATCGATCAGTGCAAGCTGAAGCGCCCGTTCTGAGCTGAAGGCCGCGCCGGCACGCAGATGCCGGGGCCTCTCGACAGGTCTGCCTTGCTGCTGACAGACTGCTGACAGAAGCTGTCAGCGCGGCTGAGCCATTCTGCCGCAGGTCCACATCGTGATCCGTTCGATCCCCGTGATCGAACGGCATGGCTGTTGGATCGGGAGACGAGTGGGGAGACGCCGCCGTGCAGCGCGCTGAACGATTGCTCGACATGATCCAGAGCCTGCGTCGCCGCAGGCGCCCTGTGACAGCAGAGACATTGGCCTCCGAGCTCGATGTCTCCGTGCGTACGGTCTATCGTGACATCGGCGCGCTGGTGCGCCAGGGTGTGCCCGTGCGCGGCGAGGCCGGCATCGGATACGTCCTCGATGCGGGTTTTGACCTGCCGCCATTGATGCTCTCGCCGGATGAGATCGAGGCCGTGCTGGTCGGCATGCGCTGGCTCAGCGAGCGGGCCGACCCCGTGCTGGCCCGTGCGGCCGAGGATGTCGTCAGCAAGGTCGCGGCGGTGCTGCCGCAGCATCTGCGGCCGATCCTGCTCGATGGCGCCCTGTTTGCGGCGTCCCACCCCGGCGAAATGCCGGCCGATCAGGTCGATGTCGCGGCCGTGCGCGCCGCCATCCGTAACGGACGCAAGCTCTCGATCCATTACAGCGACGAGAGCGGCCACGCGACGCAGCGCATGATCTGGCCGATCGGCATGACCTTCTACGAGCGCGTGCGCATCGTCATCGCCTGGTGCGAGCTGCGGCAGGCCTTCCGCCATTTCCGCACCGATCGGCTGACCGGCCTCGTCGCGCTGGAAGAGCGCTATCCCGCCCGCCGCGCCGATCTCTTCCGCCGCTGGCAGAAGGAAGAGGAGAGGGCGAAGGAGGAGTGGGAGCGCTGCAAGCGCGAGGGAAGCGGATTGCCGGCAAGCGCCGAGGGCAGCGTCGCAGCCTAGCCGCGGATCACGATCCCGCCTTGGAGCGTCGCGCGGCCGGAGGCGACCTCCGCCAGCGCCGCAGGATAGAGCTTGTGCTCCTCGGCGAGGACGCGTTGCGCCAGCGTATCCTCGTCGTCGCCGGGCAGAACCGGCACCTTCGCCTGCAGGATCACCGGCCCGGCGTCGAGTTCCGGCACGACGAAATGCACCGAGCAGCCATGCTCGCTGACGCCGGCTTCAAGAGCCTGGCGATGCGTATGCGTGCCCTTGAACAGCGGCAGCAGCGACGGGTGGATATTGATCATCCGCCCTTCCCAGCGCGCCACGAACCAGGGCGTCAGGATACGCATGAAGCCGGCGAGCACGAGCAGGTCGATCTGGTTCGCCCGCAGCACTTCGTCGACCGCCCGCTCGAACGCTTCGCGATCCTTGTTGAAGGCGCGGTGATCGACCGTCGCCGTGGCGATGCCGAAATCACGCGCGCGCTCGAGCCCGGCGACATCGGGAATGTTCGAGATGACGAGCGCGATCTCGGCCGGATAGCCCGGCGCCTGCGCCGCTTCCGCCAGCGAGACCATGTTCGAGCCGCGCCCGGAGATCAGCACCCCGACGCGCTTGCGGGGAAGGGTGGCGCTCACAGCGAGAGCTTGCCGCGATAGCTGACCTGCTCCTCGCCGGCCGCGACCGGCACGATCTCACCGAGCTTCACCGGCGCCTCGCCGGCGGCCTTCAGGGCAGCCAGAACCTCATCCGCCTTGTGGGCTTCAGCGGCGACGATCATGCCGATTCCGCAATTGAAGGTGCGCAGCATCTCGCGCTCGGCGACGCCGCCGATCTTGGCGAGCCAGCCGAACACAGCGGGTACCGGGATGGCGGGAAGATCGAGCGCGACGCCGAGCCCGTCGGGCAGCACGCGCGGGATATTGTCGGGGAAGCCGCCGCCGGTGATATGCGCCAGCGCCTTGATGCCGTCGGTCGCCTTCAGCACCTGCAGCAGCGGCTTCACATAGATGCGGGTCGGCTCCAGCAGCGCTTCTGCCAGGGTCTTGCCGGGCGCGAAGGGGGCGGGCGCCTCCCAGCCGAGGCCGCTGACCTCGACGATGCGGCGGACGAGCGAATAGCCGTTGGAGTGGACGCCGGAGGAGGGCAGGCCGAAGACGACGTCGCCGGGCTTCAGGTCCTCGCGCGGCAGGAGCGTGCCGCGCTCGGCGGCGCCGACGGCGAAGCCGGCCAGGTCGTAATCCTTCTCGGCATACATGCCGGGCATCTCGGCGGTCTCGCCGCCGATCAGGGCGCAGCCGGCCTGGCGGCAGCCATCTGCGATGCCGCGCACGATCTCGACGCCGACCTTCGGGTCGAGCTTGCCGGTGGCGTAATAGTCGAGGAAGAGCAGGGGCTCGGCGCCCTGCACGATCAGGTCGTTGACGCACATCGCGACGAGATCGATGCCGATCGTCGAATGCAGCCCGCTTTCGATCGCGATCTTCACCTTGGTGCCGACGCCGTCATTGGCCGCGACCAGGATCGGATCGTTGAAGCCTGCGGCCTTGAGATCGAACAATCCGCCGAACCCGCCGATCTCGGCGTCGGCGCCCGGCCGGCGCGTGGCGCGCACCAGCGGCTTGATCTCGTCGACCATCGCATTGCCGGCGTCGATATCGACACCTGCCTGCGCATAGGTCAGTCCGTTCGCGCCGGGCTTGCTCATTGCGTTTCGCCTTCCTTGCGTGCTCGCGGGAGCGATAGGCAAGCACGCCCGCCATGGCAAGGCGTCAGGGCCGGTTTTGGCGATTTCGCACAGGCGGAGAGGCGTCATTCCGGTCGGACACAGGGTCTCTGACCGCAGGGCATTGGTCTTTCCGGCGGTTCGCGCGACAGTGCTGCCATGACGATCCCCAACCTGATCACCATCGGCCGCCTGTTCCTGGTGCCGCTGGTCATCGTCATGATCATCGGCGCGAACTGGGATGCGGCCTTCATCCTCTTCGTCGTCGCCGGTATCTCGGATGCGGTCGACGGCTTCCTCGCCAAGCGCTGCGGCATGGCGAGCGAATTGGGAGCTTGGCTCGATCCCGCTGCCGACAAGGCGCTGATCGTCTCGATCTACATCACGCTCGCCGTCGTCGGGGCGATCCCGGTCTGGCTCGTCGTCCTGGTCGTCGCGCGCGATCTCATGATCGTGGCGGCGGTGATCCTGTCCTGGCTGCTCGACAAACCGCTGACGATCGCGCCCATCGTCGTCAGCAAGGCGAATACCGCCGCGCAGATCGGCTTCGCTGCGTTCGCCTTGGGCTCGCGTGCCTTCGGGATCGAGCTCGGCTCGCTGGCGCTCGCCTGTGAGCTCCTCGTCGCTCTGTTGACGGTCGCCTCTATGACGGCCTATCTCGCCTTCTGGCTACGCCACATGGCAGGTTGATAGGGCTTTGTCTGCGTTCCGGCTTGGAACGGCTGGCCTTGATGCACATCTGACAGGTCCCGCCGGCCGAGAGACGCGAGAGAGGCTGATCGATGACGTTGCAACGCCAGATCGGCTTCTGGGTCGGCTCCCTTCTCGCCTTCGTCCTGTTTCTGGTCGTGTTGCGCGACGTTCTGCTGCCCTTCATCGCGGCGCTGGCGCTGGCCTATCTGCTCGATCCGCTCGCCGACAGGCTGGAACGCATGGGCATGAGCCGGTTGGTGGCGACGATCGTCATCCTCGTCGTCTTCCTGTTCGTCTTCGTGCTGGGGCTGGTGCTGCTCGCGCCGCTGCTCGGCCAGCAGCTTGCCGGCCTCGTCGCCCGCCTGCCGGGCGATGCCGCCAAGCTCCAGGCGCTGGTGCTGGAGAAGGGCACGCCCTGGCTCGAACGTTTTGGCGCCTCCGAACTCACCAAGGATGCGCAGAGCTCGCTCGGCAACCTCGTCGGCGACGGCATGAAATGGGTCGGCGGTTTGTTGCAATCGCTCTGGAGTGGCGGCACCGCCATCGTCGGGGTGTTCTCGCTCCTGGTGCTGACGCCGGTCATCGCCTTCTACCTGCTGGTCGACTGGGACCGCATGGTCGCGACCGTCGATAGCTGGCTGCCGCTCGACCATCGCGACACCATCCGCAGCCTCCTGCACGAGATGGATATGGCGATCGCCGGCTTCCTGCGTGGGCAGGCGCTGGTCTGCGTTCTGCTCGGCGGTTTCTACGCCATCGGGTTGAGCGTCATCGGCGTCAATTTCGGCGCGCTGATCGGCATCATCTCCGGTTTCCTCTCCTTCATCCCCTATGTCGGCTCGCTGACGGGACTCGTGCTCTCCGTCGGCGTCGCGACGGTGCAGTTCTGGCCGGACTGGACCTGGCCGCTGGCGACGCTCGGCGTCTTCTTCGCCGGGCAGTTCCTCGAAGGGAACATCTTCCAGCCCAAATTCGTCGGCGATTCCATCGGCGTGCATCCGGTCTGGCTGATGTTCGCGCTGCTCGCCTTCGGCTCGCTGTTCGGCTTCGTCGGCCTGCTGCTGGCGGTGCCGCTCGCAGCCGTCATCGGCGTGCTCTGCCGCTTTGCGCTGCGCCAATATCTTGCCAGCAACCTCTATCACGGCGGCGATGCCACCCGCGCGGCAGCGGCGAAGGCGCGCATCGACGCCGACGCCTGAGTTCTCATGTCCGATATCCCCCCGCGTCCGCGCCAGCTCGCCTTCGACCTGCCGGTCGACAGCCGCCATGGCGTCGAGGATTTCCTGGTCGGCGCCTCCAACGAGGCGGCCTACGGCCTGATCGAGCGCTGGCCCGCCTGGCCCGAGGCCTGGCTGCGCCTGACCGGGCCGGAAGGCGCCGGCAAGACCCATCTCGCCGCGATCTGGGCGCGTGCCGCCCACGCCTGGACGATCCCCGCGAGCGAGTTGAGCGAAACGCAGGTGCCGCATCTCGTCTCGGGCGGTGCGCTGGTGATCGAGGATTGCGATGCGGGCGCGCTCGACGAGCCAGCCCTGTTCCATCTGATGAACGCGATCAAGGCGCGCGGCGGCTTCCTGCTGCTGACGGCGCGGAGCGCGCCCGATCTCTGGGGTCTGAGCGTGCCGGACCTGCTCTCGCGCCTCCGGTTGGCCCCCGCCGCGACGATCGAGCCGCCGGATGACGGACTGCTGCGGGCGCTGCTGGTCAAGCTCTTCATCGATCGCCAGCTCGTGGTCGACATCGCCGTGATCGACGCCCTCGCCATGCGGATGGAGCGCTCCTTCGCCGCGGCGCGGCAGGTCGTTGACCGGCTCGATCGGCTCGCGCTCGAACGTGGCCGGCGCGTGACGCGCCCGCTGGTGCAGGAGGCTCTGGAGGAACTGTTTCCGGAGGAGCCGGGTTGACCCCGGCCATATCTGCGCAAGCCGCATGCTTCAAATCATGTCGCTTGTCATCGAACCGTCGCACTAGAATGGCTTCAACGGCGGCATGAGCGGCAAGATGACCAGGACGCGAGCGAAGCGCATGACCCTCGACACCGTGATCGACGAGTCGGAGAAGCTATCCAGCGAGGCTGATGCGGCGCCCCTGCGCCATCAGCCGGAGCGCTTCATGAACCGGGAGCTGTCCTGGCTCCAGTTCAACCGGCGCGTCATGGAGGAGGCCTCGAATCGCAGTCACCCGCTGCTGGAGCAGCTTCGCTTCCTCTCGATCTCCGCGAATAATCTCGACGAGTTCTTCATGGTCCGCGTCTCGGGCCTGCGCGAGCAGCTCAAGGCCGGTGTCGTCACCCGCAGCCAGGACGGGCTGACGCCGGCCGGCCAGCTTGCCGCCATCGGCGAGGCGGTCGCGGCACTGACCGCCGACCAGCAGGCGCGCTGGGCTGAACTCCGTCATGACCTGCATGAGAATCGCATCCACCTGCTGCAGCCGGGCGATATCGGGTCGCAGGACCGGATCTGGCTGGAGGACTACTTCCTCAACTACATTTTCCCGGTGCTGACGCCGCTGGCGATCGACCCGGCTCATCCCTTCCCCTTCATCCCCAATCTCGGCTTCACCATTGCGCTGGCGCTGGAGCGCAAGCATGACGGGCGCCAGCTCGACGCGCTGATCCGCGTGCCGACCAAGATCGATCGCTTCATCGAATTGCCGGACCTGGCGCGCGAGGGGCTGCATCGCTTCATCGCCCTCGACGATGCCGTCTCGCTGTTCATCAGCAAGCTCTTCCCCGGCTACGAGGTGAAGGGCGCCGGCTCCTTCCGCATCATCCGCGACTCCGATCTCGACATCGAGGAGGAGGCGGAGGACCTCGTCCGCGTCTTCGAGACCATGTTGAAGCAGCGCCGTCTCGGCGTCGTCATCCGGCTCGAACTCTCGACCGGCATGCCCGATCATCTGCGCCGGATGATCGTGCGCGAACTCAAGGTCGACAGTGACGAGGTCGTCGAGGTCAACGGCATGATCGGCCTGAACGAGCTCTCGCAGCTCGTCGGCACCGACCGGCCTGACCTGAAGTTCAAGCCCTATAATGCCCGCTTCCCCGAGCGCATCCGCGAGCACGGCGGCGACTGCTTCCCGGCGATCCGCCAGAAGGACCTGCTGGTCCATCATCCCTATGAGAGCTTCGACGTCGTCGTGCAGTTCCTGCAGCAGGCCGCGCGCGATCCCAATGTCGTCGCGATCAAGCAGACGCTCTACCGCACCTCGGCGAACTCCCCGATCGTCAAGGCGCTGACGGAGGCGGCCGAGGCCGGCAAGTCGGTCACCGCGCTGGTCGAGCTCAAGGCCCGCTTCGACGAAGAGGCGAATATCCGCTGGGCCAAGGAGATGGAGCGCGCCGGCGTCCAGGTCGTTTACGGTTTCATCGAGCTCAAGACCCACGCCAAGCTCTCGCTGGTCGTGCGCCGCGAGGCCGGCCAGCTCGTCAGCTACTGCCATATCGCGACCGGCAACTACCACCCGATCACGGCGCGCATCTACACCGACGTCTCGTTCTTCACCGCCGATCCGGTGATCGCGCAGGACGTCGCCCGCATCTTCAACTTCATCACCGGCTATGCCGAGCCGGCCGGGCTGGAGCGCATGGCGGTCTCGCCGACCAGCCTGAAGCAGCGCCTGCTCGCCGACATCGCCGAGGAGATCGCCCATGTGAAGGCCGGCCGCAAGGGCGCGATCTGGGGCAAGTGCAACTCGCTGGTCGATCCCGAGATCATCGACGCGCTCTATGATGCCAGCCAGGCCGGCGTCGAGATCGATTTCGTCGTGCGCGGCATCTGCTGCCTGAGGCCGGGCGTGCCCGGCCTCTCGGAGAATATCCGCGTCAAGTCGATCATCGGCCGCTTCTTGGAGCATACCCGCATCTATGCGTTCGGCGCCGGCCACGGCATGCCGTCGCCCAAGGCCAAGATCTACATCTCCTCGGCCGACCTGATGCCGCGCAATCTCGATCGCCGCGTCGAGGCGCTGACCCCGATCCTCAATCCGACCGTGCATCAGCAGTTGCTGGATCAGATCATGCTGGCCAACCTGCTCGACAACGAGCAGAGCTGGACGATATTGCCCGATGGCGGCTCGCGCCGCATTGTCCCCGCGCCGAACGAAGAGCCGTTCAACGCGCATAAGTACTTCATGACGAACCCGAGTCTGTCCGGACGTGGAAAATCGCTCTCCAATTCGAGTCCCCGCTCCCTCTCGCGCCGAGGGGGACGTAAAGCCTGAGCTCCGGCATGCGCCGGGGCGGCTGGCGCTGTCGCATACCCTCGCCATCGTCGATATCGGCTCGAACTCGGTCCGTCTCGTCGTCTACGAGATGCTGGCCCGCGCGCCGTCGCAGGTCTTCAACGAGAAGGAGATGGCGGGTCTCGGCCGGCAGGTCGCCTCGACCGGCCGCCTCGCCGACGATGCCATCGCCAAGGCGATCAACGCGCTGGTGCGCTTCCGCATCCTCTGCGAAGCGATGCATGTCGGCGAGATCCGCGTCATCGCCACCGCCGCCGCGCGCTATGCCAGCAACGGCCCGGAATTCATCGCACGCGCCGAGGAGGCGATCGGCCAGCCGATCGAGCTGATCTCGGGAGGGCGGGAGGCCGTGCTCTCCGGTCTCGGCGTGATCTCCGGCTTCGACAATCCGGATGGCGTCGTCGGCGACCTCGGCGGCGGCAGCCTGGAGCTGATCTCGGTCAAGGACGGCGCGGTAGGGCAGGGCGCCAGCGTCCCGCTCGGCGGCCTCGCCCTGCTCGATCGCTCGAAGGGCTCGCTCAAGGCGGCCGAGAAGATCGTCAAGGACGAGCTCGACAAGCTGCCGCAGCTTTCTGCCATGAGGGGCCGCGACTTCTACGCGGTCGGCGGCACCTGGCGCGCGCTTGCCACGCTTCATCAGCACCGCGCAGCTTACCCGCTGAACGTGATGCACGGCTACTCGGTGCCAACGCGCGACGTCGCCGATTTCGTCAAACTGGTCGAGCGGGCCGATATCTCGGTGCTCGACGCGATCGATTCGGTGTCATCGGCCCGGCGTCCGCTCCTGGCCTATGGCGCGCTGGTGCTCGACGAATTGATCAAGCGTGGCAGGCCGCGCGAGATCATCATCTCGGCCCAGGGCGTGCGCGAAGGCCTGCTGCACGAGCAGCTCTCGCCGGAGGAGCAGAGCGCCGATCCGCTGATGCAGGCCGCGCGCGACTACAACCTGCTGCGTGCCCGCGATCCGCGCCATGCGGCCGAACTGATCAATTGGACCCGCGGCATCCTGGAGACGGCCGGCCTGCCGCAGGACGAGCCCTCGGGCCGGATGATCGAGACCGTCTGCCTGCTTTCCGATATCGGCTGGCGCGCCCATCCCGATTATCGCGGCGAGCAGAGCATGAACGTCATCGCCCATGCCTATTTCACCGGCATCGACCATGTCGGTCGGGCCTTCCTGGCGCTGACGATCTTCCATCGCTATGCCGGGATGAAGGCGAGTTCTCCCGCCGCCGCCGGTCTGAAGACACTGCTGCAGCCGGCGGTCCTGGCACGGGCGATGCTGATCGCGGCGATCTTCCGCGTCGCCTATCTGCTCTCGGCCGGCATGTCCGGCATCCTGCCACGCATCCCGGCTGCTTGCGTCGACAACCGCCTGTTGCTGCGCTTCCCCAATGATCTCTCGGCGCTGGCGAGCGAGCGGGTCGAAGGGCGCCTCAAGCAGCTCGCGAAGCTGCTCGGCCGCGATTTCGAGATCGGAAGGCTCTGAGGCCTGGCGCTGCGGCTTCGTGGCACAGCTCTGTCATTCCGGGACGCGCCGCAGGCGCGAACCCGGAACCCACGACTGGGTGAGACATCAGTGTTCGGTTGTGAGCCGTGCGTCCGATCGCGGATTCCCGGTCTTTGCTGTGCGAAGCCCCGGAATGACGACGGGCGCGCCTAGCCCACCGCCCGCAAGCGCGCGAAGCCGGCATCGAGATCGGCCTTGAGGTCCTCGATATCCTCCAGCCCGATATGGATGCGGATCGTCGGTCCCTTGAACCCCGGCTTGGTCGCGGTGCGATAATCCTTGCAGTCGAAGGGCAGGACGAGGCTCTCGTAGCCACCCCACGACGCGCCGATGCCGAACAGTGTCAGCCCGTCCAGCATCGCGCCGACGGCCTTCATCGAGACCGGCTTCAGTTCGAAGGTGAAGAGCGAGGAGGCGCCGGTGAAATCGCGCTTCCAGATCTCGTGGCCGGGCGCGCCGGGCAGGGCGGGGTGCAGGACATTCGCGACCTCGGGACGATCGCGCAGCCATTCGGCCATGGCGATGCCGGCCGGCATCTGCTCCTTCAGGCGGATCGCCATCGTGCGCATCCCGCGCAGCGTCAGGAAGGCGTCCTCCGGGGCGATGATCAGGCCGAGCTGGCTCCAGGTCGCGCGCAGTTTCTTGTAGAGCTCCGGCGTGCGGGCCGAGACGGTGCCGATCAGCACGTCGGAATGCGCGGCGTAATACTTGGTGCCGGCCTGCACCGAGAGGTCGACACCGAACTTGTGGGCATCGAAGAACAGCGGCGTCGCCCAGGTGTTGTCCATCGCAACGAGAATGTCGCGCTCGCGTGCGGCGGCGACGATCGCCGGGATGTCCTGCATCTCGAAGGTCTGCGAGCCCGGTGCCTCGGTCCAGACGGCCCTGGTGTTCGGCTTGAACAGCTTCGCGATGTCGCCGCCGACCAGCGGGTCGTAATAGGTCACCTCGACCCCCATCCGCTTCAGGAAGGTGTCGCAGAAGATCCGCGTCGGCCGGTAGACGCTGTCCGTCACCAGAACGTGATCGCCGGACGAGAGTACGGTCAGGAAGGCGAGCGTGCAGGCCATCAGCCCCGATGGCGTCACCACGACGCCGGCGCCGCCCTCGATCGTGTTGGCGGCGGCCAACAATGCGTCGATCGTCGGGTTGCCGTCCGTGCCATAGGTGTAGCGCGCCTTGCGCACGAGGAAGTCTTCGGTGTTGGGATAAACGACCGTCGAGCCTCGTACGATAGGCGGATTGACAAAGCCGTAGCTATCGGTGGGGTCGCGGCCCGCAAGCGCCAGGCGGGTGCGCTCGCCGAGGCGCGCAAATTCAGGCGAAGTCAGCTTTTTCATGGAACGGCACGGCCAGGAGATGGGAAAACCATGGTCAGGCTTGACCACTCCCCACAAACTCGCATGTGATGTATGCAGGGAACAAGGGGCGGCTCATGCGTATGGTGGTTGCTTGACGCTCATGGGACGCTCTGGCAATCGACGCGAGGATATGGGGACGCCGCGCGCAAGCGGGATGAACCGAGCGGCGAAAATGCCGCCGGCGGCGGGACCAGAAATATCTTCCGGCATCAGCCGGATAACGGGGTCCAACGGGAGAGTACCGATGAAAAAGTTTGTTGCAGCCGCCCTTGCGGCCGGAATCGGCATGGCGCTGTCCGCGACCGGGGCTTCAGCTCAGGCGACGCTCGCGCAGGTCAAGCAGCGTGGCATCCTGAATTGCGGCTCGAACACCGGCCTTGCCGGCTTCGGCGTGCCGGATGCGCAGGGCAACTGGAAGGGGCTCGACGTCGATGTTTGCCGCGCCATCTCGGCGACGATCTTCAACGACCCCAACAAGGTGAAGTTCATACCGCTCTCGGCCAAGGACCGCTTCACGGCGCTCCAGTCGGGCGAAGTCGACGTGCTCGTGCGCAACTCGACCTGGACGATGACGCGCGACGCCTCGCTCGGCCTGCTCTTTACCGGCGTGAACTATTATGACGGCCAGGGCTTCCTGGTCCGCAAGAAGCTCGGCGTGAACTCGGCGCTGCAGCTCAACGGCGCCTCGGTCTGCACCCAGCAGGGCACCACGACCGAGCTCAACCTGGCCGACTACTTCCGCGCCAACAACCTCAAGTACGAAGTCGTGGCCTTCGCGACCTCGGACGAGACGGTCAAGGCTTACGATGCCGGCCGCTGCGACGCCTTCACCACCGACGCCTCGGGCCTCTATGCCGAGCGCCTGAAGCTGACGAACCCCGACGAGCATCTCGTCCTGCCGGAGATCATCTCGAAGGAGCCGCTCGGCCCCTCCGTCCGCAACAACGACCCGCAATGGTTCAACCTGATCAAGTGGGTCCACTTCGCCATGCTGAATGCCGAGGAGCTCGGCGTCACCCAGGCGAATGTCGAGCAGCAGCTCAAGTCCGACAATCCGGAGATCAAGCGTCTGCTCGGCACCGAAGGCAAGTTCGGCGAGCAGGTCGGCCTGACGCCGGACTGGGTCGTCCGCATCGTCAAGCATGTCGGCAATTACGGCGAATCCTTCGAGCGTAATGTGGGCCAGGGCTCGCTGCTCAAGATCGCCCGTGGCCAGAACGGTCTCTGGACCAAGGGCGGCCTGCAATACGCTCCGCCGGTTCGCTGAGGAGCATGCGGGGCGCCGGCCTGACCGGCGCCCCGTTTTCGCATGGGTTCATCGATGCGGCTTTTCTCGAAGGGCCGCATGATTCGTCTCTGTCGCCGCGCGGTGCCGTCGCTGTTGTCGTCCAAGACCCGTTACGCCATGGAAAAAGCTGGGATGCCGCCCCTCTTCGCGATGGCATTCGCCGCCATGGCCTCCGTCGCGCCCGGTAGCGGCTTGGCTGCGCCGGCGGACGGCCTGCTGGAGCAGGTCAGGCATCGCGGCGCCGTCGTCTGCGGCGTGGCGCCTGCGCTGGCCGGTTTCTCCAGTCCCGACAGCCAGGGGCGCTGGACCGGCTTCGATGTCGATCTCTGCCGGGCGGTCGCCGCCGCGATCTTCGACGATCCCGGGAAGGTGACGTTCATCCCGCTCCTGTCGAAGGACCGCTTCACGGCACTGCAGACCGGCGAGGTCGATCTTCTGTCGCGGACCTCGACCTGGTCGATGGCGCGCGACACGGCGCTCGGCCTCAACTTCACCGGCATCAATTTCTACGGCGGCGAGGGCTTCATGGTCCGCGGCAAGCTCGGCTTGACCTCGGCCCTTCAACTGAATGGCGCCTCGGTTTGCGCCGAGCAGGGCACCACGACCGAACTCAACGTCGCCGATTTCTTCCGCAGCCACGGCTTGAAATACGAGATCGTCACCTTCAAGGGCAGCGAGGAGACCGTGGATGCCTATGCCAGCGGCCGCTGCGACGCCTATGCCTATGATCGCGCCGGCCTCGCGATCCAGCGGATGAAGCTCCCGGCGCCGCAGGAGCATGTCATCCTGCCGGAGACGATCTCGAAGGAGCCGCTCGGTCCCGCCGTCCGCCATGGCGACGACCAATGGTTCGATCTGGTCAAATGGACGCTCTTCGCCATGCTGAACGCCGAGGAGATGGGGGTCGGCCAGAGCAATGTCGCGGCGATGCGGGCCTCGGAGCGACCGGATATCCGTCGCCTGCTCGGCATCGAGGGCGATTTCGGCGAGGCGCTCGGCCTCGATCGCGATTGGGCCTATCGCATTCTGCGTCATGTCGGCAATTATGGTGAATCTTTCGAGAGAAACCTCGGACGGGACTCGCCTCTGAAGATCGAACGTGGCCAGAATGCGCTGTGGACGCGGGGCGGGCTGCAATACGCTCCGCCGATCCGCTGAACCGTGCCGGGGCAGATCCGGATCGGGCCAAAATAAAACGGAGCCGCAAGGCTCCACGCGAGACGAAGCAATCGGGCAAGGCTCCGGGCGTGGCCCGGGACTTGCTGGCAAGCCGAGAGCGGGACGAACCCGCTCCGAACAGGGGTATGGCATGGAGAACATCATCGCGCCGGCGGCTGCCGGCGCCGGTTGCCCGTCGCCGCGCATGGCGCGCGCCGGGGCCGGGGGCTGAGGGGAAAGGCGCGCGGCCTGCCGGCCGGGCGCGATCGAACAACCAGAATCGAACAACCAGAAGAGTGGCACGGGCAACAAGACGACCGCGGCGCAACCGCACCGTCGCAGGATCGCCGGCCATGACAAGCGAAACAAAAAGGGCGTGACAGGTGTCGAGCATTCCCACCGAACAGGTAACACCCGGCAAGGCGTCGTTATTCTACGACCCGAAGATCCGGGGCTATGTCTATCAGATCGCTTTGGTGGCGATCGTCGCCTTCCTGATCTGGTCGGCGGCATCGAACGCGATCGAGAACCTGCGCGCGCAGAAGATCGCCTCCGGCTTTGGCTTCTGGCACAACGCGGCCGGCTTCGACATCAACCAGAAGCTGATCCCGTTCTCGGCTTCCGGCGGCTCGACCTATGGCGACGCCTTCATCGTCGGCCTGCTCAACACGCTGCTCGTCGCAGGGCTGGGCATCATCTTCGCGACCTTCCTTGGCTTCTTCGTCGGCGTTGCCCGGCTCTCGAACAACTGGGTCATCTCGAAGCTCGCGATGATCTATGTCGAGGTCATCCGCAACATCCCGCTGCTGCTCCAGCTCTTCTTCTGGTACAACGCGGTGCTGAAGCCGCTGCCGAACCCGCGCCAGTCGATCGAACTGCCGGCCGGGGCACTGCTCAACAACCGCGGCCTGTACCTTCCGGATCCGCATCTGGGCCCCGGCGGCAGCCTGATCGTCTGGGCTTTCGTGATCGGCATCGTCGCCACGCTCGTCTTCCGCTCCTGGGCTCACAAGCAGCAGGCGGCCACCGGCCGGCAGTATCCGATCGGCTGGGTCGCGCTCGCCATGATCGTGGTCGTGCCCGCGCTGATCTATTTCGTCCTGGGCCGGCCGGTCACCTTCGTCTATCCCGAGCTCGCAGGCTTCAACCTGCGCGGTGGCATCCAGATCTTCCCGGAATTCGTGGCGCTGTTGATCGGCCTGACCACCTATACGGCGGGCTTCATCGCCGAGGTCGTGCGCGCCGGCATCCTCGCGGTGTCGAAGGGGCAGACCGAGGCCGCCCATGCGCTGGGCCTGAGGAACGGGCCGACGCTGAAGCTCGTCGTCATCCCGCAGGCGATGCGCGTCATCATCCCGCCGTTGACGTCGAACTACCTCAACCTGACCAAGAACTCGTCGCTGGCGGTCGCGATCGGCTATCCCGATCTCGTCCAGGTCTTCACCGGCACGGTGCTGAACCAGACCGGCCAGGCGGTCGAGGTCGTGGCGATCACGATGGCGGTCTATCTGACGATCTCGCTGGTGACATCGCTGTTCATGAACATCTACAACAAGCGCATGGCGCTGGTGGAACGGTGAGGGCTGCGCGATGACCGACGCAACAACCGAAAACGCCCCCTTCGCCTTCGTCCGCAAGGAGACGCTGGAGCAGGAGCCGGCGCCGCTTTCCGTCGCCGGCCCGCTGGCCTGGATCCGGGCGAACCTGTTCTCGAGCCCGCTCAATATCATCCTGACGCTGCTCTGCGTCTGGCTGGTCATCGACACGGTTCCGGGAATGGTCCGCTTCTACTTCCTCGATGCGGTCTGGACCGGCACGAACCGCGACGCGTGCCTTGCCGACAAGGTCGGTCGGCCGGTCGGGGCCTGCTGGGCGTACATCGCTGATCGTACCCAATACTTCATCTACGGCTCCTATCCGGTGACGGAGCGCTGGCGCGTCAATATCGTCTTCGTGATGTTCGCGCTCGGCGTGGTCTGGCTGCTCTGGAACAAGATGCCGCTCAAGAAGGTCGGCTTCTTCTTCTTCTTCGTCATCCTGCCGGCGAGCGCCTTCATCCTGTTGCTGGGCGGCTCGCGCGCCGAGAGCTTCCTGCGCTTCCTGATCCTCGTCACCTTCGCGCTGGCTGTGCTCTATCTGGTGCTTTCCTTCGCGCCGGGGCTGATGAAGTTCTGGATCGGCGAGGGGCAGCTCGCGGTCGAGCAGGCGATGCCGGCCTGGCAGCGCTTCTATCGGCCCAAGCGCCTGATCCTGATCTCGCTCGTTGTCTTTGGCCTGCTGGCGATCCTCGCCGACAAGGTCGGTTTGCCGCGCGTCGATACCGGCCTTTGGGGCGGCATGACGGTGACCTTCCTGATCTCGGCGGTCGGCATCGTCTTCTCGCTGCCGCTCGGCGTGCTGCTCGCGCTCGGCCGCCGCTCCAAGCTGCCGGCGATCCAGTTGCTCTCGGTGATCTTCATCGAGTTCGTGCGTGGCGTGCCGCTGATCACGGTGCTGTTCATGGCCAACACCATGCTGCCGCTCTTCGTGCCGCAGGAATGGTCGCCGGACCGCTTGCTGCGTCCGCTGATCGGCGTCGCGCTCTTCGCCGCCGCCTATATGGCGGAGGTGGTGCGTGGCGGCCTGCAGGCTATGCCGAAGGGCCAGTACGAGGGCGCGATGTCGCTCGGCCTGGGCTACTGGCAGATGATGCGCCTGATCATCCTGCCGCAGGCCCTGCGCATCGTGATCCCCGGCATCGTCAACACCTTCATCGGGTTGTTCAAGGATACGACGCTGGTCACCATCGTCGGCATCTTCGACTTCCTGCGCACCATCGAGGCGACGCTCATCGATCCGACCTGGGCGACGCCCACGACACGGTCGACAGGCTACGCTTTCGCCGCCATCTTCTATTTCCTGTGCTGCTGGGGAATGTCGCGCTATTCGATCGCGGTCGAAAAGCGCCTCGCCGCCGGCCAAAAACGTTGAGAGGGACGACAACCATGGCAATGGCAGAAACCAAGACGACCGACACGCGTCCGGCAGCACTGAAGCCGACCTCGCTGAACACCGCGACGGCTGTCGAGATGATCGGCGTCAACAAGTGGTACGGCGAGTTCCACGTCCTGCGCGACATCAACCTCAAGGTCAGCCGCGGCGAGAAGCTGGTCATCTGCGGCCCGTCCGGCTCGGGCAACCATCCCAGCTCGCACGGGCCGGCATCCGAAACCCTTCACAGGAGCAGACACTGGGCTCCTGCCGAGAAGCGGACATTCAATCCGCATACAATTACCGGGTGGCTTGAAGCCTAAGGGTGCGCTCCAATGCGTCCGGTTCACTCCGACGCAGCGACACCAGAAGCGAGCTGCAGCACAGTGGTCTTTTCGGGGATCAGCGAAGGCATTGCCTGATCCCCCAGCCCACGGGAAGCGACGCGGAAAACTCTAACCCAAAGCGATCCAGTTTTAAGGGCTCAGATCATCGAGCTCACCGTCCTTCTTTACACCGCGCGCCACAATCTCCAGCGAGCCGCCCGGCAAAGGTCTTTGCAGCGCGAATGCCTGGTCCCAAGGCGCTGTCATCCAGGCCTCGCACTCTTCCGGTGTCGTCAGGATCACCGGCATCGCCTTCGGATGGATCGCTTTGACCTCGGCATTCGGATCGGTGGTGAGGAAGGCGTAGAGATCCGCCGTCACCTCACCCTCTTTGACCTTCCTGACGCTGCGCCATTGTGGCGTCCACACCCCGGCGAAGAAGGCCGTCGGCCGCTCCTGCCCGAAAGCGAACCAGATGTCACCGCCGGCATCCTTGTTGAATTCCGAGAAGGATGTGAACGGCACCAGACAACGATTCTCAACGCCCAGAAACCTCTGCCAGTGCCTGTATTTGGTATCGCGAATGTTCGTGTTGCCCGCGCTCGGCTCCAAGCGGATCAACTCGGCCATGTCGACTGGCTTGCCTTTCAGGGCGAGCTTGTCTGCCCGCTGCTTCGCCGCCTTTTCGATAACGAAGAACGGCGACGGCATGCCCCAGCGCGCCATGACAAGCTCCGGCATGCCGCCGCCGACCGGGTTGCGGATCACCGGCGCGGAGTAGTCAGGAAAGATCCCCGGCTGCGGCACGACCTGCGCCGCGACATCGAACTTCGCAAACAGCTTGCGCATGGCCTCGACGTTGCGCGTGTGGCTATAAAGATTGCACATGCTGTTCTCCTGGCTCGCCCGCCGCCGCGACTATCAGGCCCTCGTCGACGCCGAGGCAAGCAAGCTCGTCGAAACCGAAGGCGGCGCCGGCTATTACACCGCCCGGCAGATCGCCCGCGCCGCCCGTGAGAGGGGCGATGACCAAGCCGTACGTCTATGGCTCCGCGTTGCTAGACAGGTCGCCAACAGGACCGGCCTCGAACCAGCGCGCAGTAAGATCGGCCGTCCCGAGTCCGGGTGGTAGGTTAGTCCTCGACGTTGTACTCGGCCGCCTGCCGGTCGAAGGCGTCCTCGGCGTCTGCATCTGCCGCCATCGCGGCCTCTAACTCGTCGGCCGGCACGATGACGCCGCCGAAATGGCTGACGAACGCGCGGGCAAAGCGCGCTTCCTCAAACGCGATGCGGACGATCCCGGCAGTCATCGTGTCGAGCACGCGAAATCCGATCTGCCAGTCGCCGCACCACGCCTCGATCCGACGCAGGCGCTCGCCGGCGGACACCTTGTCCAGCCTGATCTCGACCTGATGTAGCAAATGCCCGGTCATCGCCACATGCCCCGCATCTTGGCCCGGACATCGACCTTGGGCCTGCCTGGCGGTGACCGCGAGGGCTCGGCCGCTGCGATGGGCCAGGCCATGCGTTCGAACTGGCCCAGAAGCGCATTGGGGATGAAGCGGGTCCGGTTGGCATAGACATGCCGATCGCCCGTCGCCGACTGGCCGTGCGTGAAAAAGCGCTGAGGCACCACGAGATGCAGATCGTCCTTGGCGCGCGTCATGGCGACATAGAGGAGCCGACGCTCCTCCTCGATCTCATCCCGGCTGCCGGCGCCCAGGTCGATCGGGATGCAGCCATCGACCGTGTTCATGACGAAGACCGACTTCCACTCCTGGCCCTTGGCCGAATGAATCGTCGACAGGATCAAATAGTCCTCGTCGAGATGCGGCACGCCAGCCTGGTCGCTGGTCGCGTCCGGCGGGTCGAGCGTCAACTCGGTCAGAAAGCGCTCGCGCGACGGGTATCCGCCCGCGATCTGTTCGAGCTGCACCAGATCCGCCTGCCGCGTGCTGGCGTCCTCATGGATGCGCTCCAGATGAGGTTCATACCAGCGGCGGGCCCGTTCGATCTCGGCCGGCCAGCCAGTGGCGCCGCCATGGAGCTCGCAGACCGCAGCGACAAACGAGGTCCAGTCGTCGCCGGCCCGCGGCGGAGCCGGAGCGGTCTCCAGCGCCTCCATGGGCGCCGAAGCCTGCGCCATATGCTCGATGATGCGCTGTGCTGAGGTCGGCCCGACCCCCGGGAGCAGCTGCAGAACCCGGAAGCCCGCGACCTTATCGCGCGGGTTCTCGACGAAGCGCAGCAGCGCCAGCAGATCCTTGATGTGGGCGCTGTCGAGGAATTTCAGCCCGCCGAACTTCACGAAGGGGATGTTCCGGCGCGTCAGCTCGATTTCGAGCGGGCCGCTGTGATGCGACGCGCGGAACAGCACGGCCTGCTGCTTCAGTGTCGAGCCACCTTCGCGGTTCTCCAGCACCTTCTCGGCGATGAAGCGGGCCTGGTCGGCTTCGTCACGAACATGCACGAGCTGCGGCCGCGATCCGGTGGCGCGATCCGTCCAGAGATTCTTGGTGAAGCGCTCCGCGGCCAGGTCGATGACCGCATTCGCCGCCGAGAGGATGGCGCTGGTCGAGCGGTAGTTCTGGTCGAGCGTGATGACCTCGGCCGGCGGCACGAAGGCTGCGGGGAAGTCGAGGATGTTGCGGACGGTTGCGGCCCGAAACGAATAGATCGATTGGGCATCGTCACCGACCACAGTGAGGCCACGGCCATCGGGCTTGAGCGCGAGCAGGATCGAGGACTGCAGCCGGTTGGTGTCCTGGTACTCGTCGACCATGACGTGATCGAAGCGACCGCCGATGTCCGCTGCGATATCCGGGTCCGTGACGGCCTGCGCCCAGTAGAGCAGCAGGTCGTCATAATCGAGCACGTTCTGGTTCTGCTTGGCCTCGACATAGGCGGCGAAGAGCTCCTTGAGCTCGACCGCCCAGGCGACGCACCACGGATAGGACCGGCCAAGCACGTCCTCGATCGGCAGTTCCGCATTCACGCAGCGGGAATAGATCGCCAGGCAGGTGCCTTTGGTTGGGAACCTCGCCTCGGTCTTGGAGAAGCCGAGCTCGTGCCGGACCAGGTTCATCTGGTCGGCCGAGTCCTCCCGGTCATGGATCGTGAAAGCGGAATCAAGGCCTAGCTGATCGGCGTAGTCGCGCAGAAGCCGCGCGCCGATGCCGTGGAATGTGCCCGCCCACGTCAGGGCGTCGGCAAGGACGCCGGCGCCATCGCCCAACACCTTACCCGCGATCCGTTCGACGCGTTTCGCCATCTCGGACGCGGCGCGGCGCGAAAAGGTCATCAGCAGGATCCGCCGCGGATCGGCGCCGCTGACCATGAGATGAGCGACGCGGTGGGCCAGCGTGTTCGTCTTGCCGGAACCCGCGCCTGCGATGACGAGCAACGGGGACGTAGCCACCGAGCCGACGCCATGGATGACGGCGCGACGCTGCGCCGGATTGAGCGTGTCGAGATAGCTGATCGGGGCGATGGCGTTCATGGCAACAGCCTGTTGGGTACGGTGCGGCGCGAGCCTGCCAGGTCGAATGACAGGAGAACGTCAGGATCATCGGCGTCGGCGGCGCGGCCTCGGCGGCAAGCGAAACGCCCGTTAGCCCAAGCCCCAAAAACCGTAGGTCCCGCCGACCTCCGGCTCGGGCTTGGTGAGCCACCCGCCATCCACGACGTTGGGGGCGTCGCGGCGCTCAAAGAGGTAGTAGCCGCCGCTCTCGTCGTCACAGTCGTAGGGACCACTCACCAGGCAGCCGTATGGCTCGGCCAGTTCGTCGAGTTGCTGGAGCACATCGGTCGCGTCGCCGAGTTGATCGCACCCGACGCCGCCCACGACGCCGCGGTCGCGGGTTTCGGCGAGCGACTCGCGGATCATCTCAACCGCCGCCGACGCGATGGCGACGCCGCTCTCCGGGCTCGTCAGTTGGAAGTTGCTCATCCTTCCCTCCGTCGATCAGTGTGAATTTGCGCATGGACGGCGGCAGATCAGGCGGTGGCGTGGCGTTCAGGTCGAGGCAGTAGCCGGCGCATCTGAAATACGGGTCCGCGACGTAGCGGCCGCTCTTCGATCGCGGCCGGTTCGGGCAGGTCGCATGAAAGCGCGCGAGCAGCATCTCGATCGTCTCGGTGGCTCCGAACTTCTCCGCCAAGCGCGCCAGGCGGGCGTCGCCATAGCGCCGGCAGTTCGTGCATCTGAAGCGCACCACGACCCATGGGTAGAACTCCAGCGTCGTATGTGGGCCGGGCGGCTCGCTCACGACTCCTTCTCGGGAATGGGCCGAGCCCCCTGCGAGAACAGGCCGCGCAGAAACCCGCGCGAAACGGAGCGATCAGCATCGGCCAAGAGGACAATAAAGTCGTGCGCCAAGGCGCGCAGCGCTGCCGCTTCGGAGCCGTGTTCTTCCATCAGGATCGAGACGATGCCCGTGATTTCGGCGTCGAGCGTGGTGTCCTCGACCTGCTGATCGGCTGGCTGGGCTGACATAGCTGCGTCCTCACATCTGAGAACATTAAGGGAACAAATACGCGACGAGAGTCAAGGGCAACCGAACTCGCTGGCGCCACACCACCCGTCACCACAGGGAAGGGGCGCTCACTATGCAGACGCTCATGGAGTTCTAGGGATTTTCGCTGGATAGCTCGATCCGCCGACTACGGCGCTGACAACGCCTCGACGATTGCGTCAGCATCAACAATGATCGCCGGACCGCCGCGTTTTGCGAGCGCTATATCGTATGGGACAGGGCGGCGATGAAATTGATGCTCCTGGGAGCGACGGGGCTCGTCGGTCAGAATGCCCTGCAGTTGGCCTTGGCCGATAGCCGCATCGATCAGGTGGTCGCTCCAACCCGTCGGCCGCTCTCGGAGCATCCCAAACTCCTGGCACCAATCATCGATTTCGAGAACCTGGACGATGAGGCGGACTGGTGGTCGGTTGACGCGGTCATCTGTGCGCTCGGCACGACCATAAAGACAGCCGGCTCCCAGGCGGGATTCTACCGGGTTGATCACGACTATCCGCTCGCCTGCGCACAGCTGGCGCTTCGGCATCACGCCAAAGCCTTTGTCCTGAATTCAGCGATAGGGGCGGATGTGACGTCCCGCTTCTTCTACAATCGCGTAAAGGGCGAGGTGGAGCGCGACATTGCAGGCCTCAACTTCGCCTCCCTGACGATTGTGCGCCCTGGCCTTATCGGCGGAGAGCGCCAGGAGTTTCGTCGCGGAGAGCGGTTGGCATTAGTCGCCCTGCGCCTTCTTAGCCCCATGCTGCCGCGGGGGTGGCGCATCAACCCAGCCGACAAAATCGCTGCCGCAATGCTCGATGCTGCTGTGGCTGCGAAGCCTGGTCGCCACGTTATCTCGTCAGCCGAGCTGGTTTGACGCGCGCAGGAGCACGGGAACCAAGAAGTCCGAACTTGTCGCACCATCGCTTGGTTGCGAAGATTTCGACGCCGACGGTTAGCTACGATAGGGTTGCCGCTTCGGCGTCGGGCAGGTTGCGCAATGTTTCTTTTCGACGGCCCCGAGCGGGCCGATGTGACGATCCTCCTGGCACACGGGGCCGGCGCTCCGATGGAGTCTGCCTCAATGACGGCTGCTGCAAATGCCCTGACTGGGGAGGGCTTTCGTGTTGCCCGCTTCGAGTTCGACTACATGGCGGCGCGGCGCACCGGGGCAGGGCGCAAGCCACCGCCACGCGCAGACAAGCTGCGGCCAGAGTATCTCGCGGCCATCGACGCGCTCGGCAGCAGCGGGAGTCTGGTCATTGGCGGCAAATCGATGGGCGGGCGCGTCGCGAGCATGGTCGCCGATCCACTGTTCGAGAGTGGCCGGATCCGTGGCCTTCTTTGCCTTGGCTACCCATTCCATCCGCCAGGCAAGCCCGGGCAGCTGCGGACCGCCCACCTTGCCGACCTCAAGACGTCCACCCTCATTGTGCAGGGGACGCGGGATGAATTCGGCAGCCGAGAGGAGGTCGAGAGCTACAACCTGTCGCCTCGCATCGACATCCTCTGGTTGAAGGACGGCGATCACGACCTGAAACCCCGCAAGCGGGTGTCCGGCTTTTCAGCGGCGGATCATCTCGCGACGATGGCCAAGACAACTATCGCCTGGACCGGGCGACTCCATCAGCCCGGCGACCTCACGACATGAAGATCGCGTCCACCCAAATCGACTTGTTCGATGATGCGCCCGGATACCGGCAAACGCCAAGGCCATCGCCGAAGAAGCGCAAGTGTGCTAGCTCGCCACCTTCGACCGGCGATGCCGATGAAGCAACAGCCCAGAGGCTGGAGCAGACCGGTCGTTTCAAGGTGCTGCGCAGGCTTGTTCCTCGTCCTATCGTCCCGAGAGCCCATAGCCCATTCCCAAACCTCGCCGTGTTGGTGGACACCGAAACGACGGGTCTGCAGCACGCTCGCGACGAGATCATCGAAATCGGCGCAGTCGCTTTCACCTATGACAGCGACGGAGCCATTGGCGATGTCGTCGGCGTCTATAGCGGCTTGCGGCAACCTTCAGAGCCAATTCCCGCCGAAATCACCCGGCTGACGGGTATTACCGACGAGATTGTCGCGGGTCATGACATCGATCTCGACGCGCTCCATGCGCTGATCGAACCTGCGGACCTCATCATCGCTCACAACGCCGCATTCGATCGGCCGTTCTGCGAGCGGCTTTCGCCGGCATTCGTGTCGAAGGCCTGGGCATGCTCCGTGACAGAGATTCGGTGGTCCGATGTGGGCTTTGAAGGCAACAAACTGGGATACCTTGTTGGTCAGTCCGGGCTCTTCCATGACGGGCACCGCGCGACGGATGATTGTAATGCCCTGCTGGAGGTGCTGGCACGGCCTGCGGGGCCTGGCGGAGCTCGACCGTTTGCCGAGCTTTTGCGATCTAGTGCAAGCAGCAGAATCCGCATCTACGCCGAACATGCGCCGTTCGATATGAAGGATCACCTCAAGGGGCGAGGTTACCGCTGGTCCGATGGGAGCGACGGCAGGCCCCGGGCGTGGTGGATCGAGATCGACGAAGAGCTCTACGAAGAGGAACTCAGATATCTCCGGACCGAAATCTATCAGTGGGCGGACGCCGAGCCGCTCACCGTCCGGCTAACGGCGCTTGATCGGTTCCGCGGGTGATTGGCAAGCTTCGATAGGGCAATTTGGAGCTTGGCGTCCGCGGAGCGCCATCGGACTAAGCCGCTCTCGCGGCAGGGCGCTGCGGCACGGTCATCGCTGAGATTTCGCCTGTGAGGCGCTGCATCCGAGGATTTCGGGGTCGTTTCCCCTGATCCTTGGAGGCCTCCATGACCGATGCCGTCACCGTCAGTCCGCTGCGCCAGCGGATGATCGAGGACATGACCATCCGCCGGTTTGGCGAGCACACGCAGCGCGATTATGTGCGGCAGGTCCGGGAGTTCACGGTCTTCCTCGGCCTGTCGCCGGATCGGGCCGAGCCCGAGGATCTGCGACGCTACCAGCTTCACCTGGCTTCGCTTGGTGCGAGCTACGCCCGGATGAACCAAGCCTGCACGGCGTTACGGTTCTTCTTCCACGTCACTCTGGGTCGGACCGGGTTCGGCGACCGCATGGCGCGGATCCCGACGCCGGAGCGCCTGCCGGTGGTGCTGGGCACCGAAGAGGTCGCGCTGTTGCTGGCGCATGCGCGGAGCCTGAAGGACCGGGCGGCGCTTAGCATCGCCTATGGCTGCGGACTGCGGGTCTCGGAGATCGCCCACCTCAAGGTCGCCGACATCGACAGCGCCNAGGACCGGGCGGCGCTTAGCATCGCCTATGGCTGCGGACTGCGGGTCTCGGAGATCGCCCACCTCAAGGTCGCCGACATCGACAGCGCCCGCATGCTGATCCGGGTCGAGCAGGGCAAGGGCCGCAAGGACCGCTATGTCATGCTCGCGCCCGACCTGCTCGATCTGCTGCGACAATGGTGGCGGGTGAAGCGGCCGCGCGGCTGGCTCTTTCCCGGCCAGCAGCCGGGCCAGCCGATCACGACGCGTCAGCTCAACCGAGCCTGCCATGCCGCAGCCGTTGCGGCGAAGCTCGACAAGCGGGTGTCGATGCACACGCTGCGGCACAGCTTCGCCACGCATCTGCTGGAACGGAAGACCGATATCCGGGTGATCCAGGTCCTGCTCGGCCACAGGAAGCTCGACACCACTGCCGTCTATACCCGCGTCGCGCTGAAGACCCTGCGCGAGGTGACCAGCCCGCTCGCGCTGCTGGCGCCGCCGCCACCGCCGTAACGCTCCGCGCCGATCATGGCGCGGCCTTCGCTGGAGGTCGCGGATATCCTGAACCGGCATGGCGACGCCTTCCTCGCGCGCCACCGGCTCAGCCGCGGCCAGCTCAAGGTCATCGGTGCGATCCGGGCCTGCCGCACGGCTGCGCTCGGCGGCCATGTCATGGCCTGCGGCGACTGCGATCACGCGACGATCGCCTACAACTCCTGCCGCAACCGCCACTGCCCACGCTGCCAGAGCGCGGCGGCGAAGGACTGGCTGGCGGACCGGCAAGCCGATCTCCTGCCCGTGCCTTACTACCATCTCGTTTTCACCTTGCCGGCGCCCCTCGCGGCCATCGCCTTCCAGAACAAGGCCGAGGTCTATGGTCTGTTGTTCAAGGCAGCGGCCGCGTCGCTCGCCACCATCGCGATCGATCCCCGCCATCTCGGCGCCCGCATCGGCTTCACCAGCGTCCTTCACACCTGGGGATCGGCGATGACGCACCATCCCCATCTCCATATCATCACGCCCGGCGGCGGCCTCTCGCCGGACGGCGCGCGCTGGATCGCGTGCCGGCCCGGCTTCTTCCTGCCGGTGCGCGTGCTCTCCCGGCTGTTCCGCAGGCTCTTCCTCGAAGGGCTCGCGGCCCTGCACGCGGCCGGCCGGCTCGCCTTCCATGGCGATCTCGCTCATCTGGCCGAAGCCCATGCCTTCACCGCCATGCTGGCGCCGCTGCGACGAGCCGACTGGGTTGTCTATGCCAAGCGCCCCTTCGGTGGCCCCGAGGCCGTGCTGGCCTATCTCGCCCGCTACACCCACCGCGTCGCCATCGCCAACAGCCGCCTCGTCGCCTTGGATCGGCACGGGGTCACGTTCCGCTGGAAGGATTATCGCGCCCGCTCCGCCGGCAAGGCCTGGCGCAAGACCATGACGCTGGCGGCCCACGAGTTCATCCGCCGCTTTCTGCTCCACATCCTGCCCGACGGCTTCCACCGTATCCGCCACTACGGCCTGCTCGCCTCCAGCCGGCGCGCCGGCACCATCGCCCGCATCAGGCAGATCATCGCGGCGCCGACGCCGGCCGCAACGACGGCAGATCGTGAAGCTGAGTTCTCGGCCGAACAATCCGATCTGGTCGACGAGCGGAGGTCACCTTGCCCATGCTGCGGTGGTCGCATGATCATCGTCGAGCGCTTCGCTCCGGGCACAGCGCCGCGCACCATCGTCGCCGTCAGGATCGACACATCATGACGACGGCGCCGGGGAGCCACCCAGACGGACCACCGCCGGTCTCAGCCAGAGAGCGGGCAAGCCCGTTCGCCCCGATGGCGGAAACAGAGATCACCGCAGGCTCGAATATATCCAATGCGAGGCCAAGTGCGGGCTCCCGGGCATCTCGGTCGGAGCATCGCGCCGCCGTCCCGCGCCTCGCACGATCCCGCCGACCAGGCCGCGCGGCGAAATCCCCATAGCGCACGACCCCGGGCCGCGGCTTCCTCCCCTGGAGGCTTTCGGACGCCGGCCCTCAGCCCGGTCAGACCCCGCCCGCACGGACCGGCATCCGAAACCCTTCACAACTACAGACATTGGAGTCTTGCCAGTAAGCGGACATTACGGCCACTAGGTTAAAGGAGGCACTTCGACCCGTGGCGGACACAAGGCGGTCTGATCGGACACGGTCGGGTATGACACCGCGAGATCGGCGTCACCGACGACGACGTGCAGGCCTGGCTCGACGCTGCCGCTTGCGACGGCGCTTGCGAAGATCGTCTCGCTGGTGGTCCGGAATGCCGGAACAAATGCGACAGATGGCTGAGGGCTTACGAGGCTTGGAGGAGGATGCCCCCCGCGAGGCGGGCTGGTTTCTTGACTCGCCGGCCAGTTTGGCGACCGGTCTCACGGCATTAGAGCGGACCATGTATTTTCGGGGTGAGTACCTGAACAAGCACTGGTGCCTGACATCTGCGGTTGTGCCCGAAAAGATGTAGGTTCGGAGCTAGATCTGACACGGCTCAGTAGCCAATACACAGAACCTTGCCAACTCCAGCAGTGCGTTCAGACGGCCCTTTCCTATCCCCTAGCGCACCTGACTAGGCCGCGCACGATCAAAGCCACCGCTTGATCCACGTGCGCGGTCCTCGCCAAGCTATGGCTCTCGTCTCTCTCCAAACCGTTCCTCAAAGCCGACAAACCGTGATCGCCGAAGTTGTCGCGACCTTTCCAGCGGAGACCACCGCCTTCGCCCGGAAGAAGCCGCATTTCAGCGGCGATGTCTCGCGCACAGCCACCGAACCCACCCATAAGGTAAAGCGGCCTCTCCGCTACGATAGCGCTAAGGACCTCTTCGGCAACGCCAGGCATTTTGCCTTTGAAGCCCTCGACGCGCCCACCGAGAGCGACAAGCGCATCGGTTTCACGCACGATTAGACGGCGCATAGCGGTCAGTTGCTGTTCGATGCCTGCCGACGAATGCCGAGCCAAGGCATCTCCCAGTCGATCCACAGGGATGACATGGCCGTCCAAGTCAAGAAACTTGAACTCGACCAAGCCTTCGGTCCTCGCGCGCTTCTCCTTCAAGTCCGCCAATGAAAGCGAAGAGATCGAGGGCCAAGGAAGGTAATTGACGATGGAAGCCCGCCGGTCGCCAGCGTCCGCGTCCCTACGATGCCGGGTAACCAATTCGAAGAGCAACTCGGTGAAGCCATCATCCCGGAGGTCGCCGCCGTAGGCCAGCCGGGCGCCTAGCGCCAGTAGGTGGCGGGCTATCTCGGCAGCCGCGTCTCGCAGATGCTCCGGCGCAAGGCCCAGCGCCGCCATGTCCGTACTTTCGGAGATCGAGATCGCGATCGTCCGATCGCTGAGGGGTTCGTTGTAGCTCACGCGCCGTCTCCCGAAAGAGCGATCCATTCGGTGAGGCTCCTCATACGCAAGTCCGGCACTAGCTCCTCAAACAAGCGTTGTTCTTCGGCGCCGAGAGGCGGGTCGGGATAGACGACCGTGACTGCGTTGCTTTTCGATCTGTCGAGCCCGACGAGGGAGATCAGCTCCGGTGGACGCGGTAGGTATTGTACGGTCCCGTCGGCCGGCTCTTCAAGCAGAGCGATGCGACAGCGCCACAGGAAATCCTTTAAAACCTCGTCCAACAGATGACCGATGACTTGCTCAATACGATCGAGCTGTGCGGGATCCATCCTCACGACGGGTACGTTGCCCATATACGGAAAGCCACGCTCATCCAGGTCCGTAAGGCAATTTGCGATCACGAGAGGCACACTGGCCCTCTTCGCCTCGATGATCTCTCGCCGACACCACTCACGGGACGAGAAGCTGTCGGTGTGAATGGCCACGACGGCGCTCGTGCGGATCTTATGGACGATGACCTTGTCGAAGCGGAGGCCCGGCGAGATGTCGTGGACGTCGAAGAAGCTGGAGAGACTGGATGTCTCGAACAAGGTCCTCCGGATCGCGTTGGCGATACGCTCGCCGTCGTCGTCTCGCTTGGAATGGCTCAGGAAGACTTCCACCTTCTTGAGATACCGGCCGAGTTCCTCGTCCGGATCGCCAGGATGCCGTAGCCGCTCGAGGTAGAGACGCAGCATTCGTGTGAACTGGTACGTCAATTCGGAGATCAGCTTGCGCCTACGTCCTTCCACCTCCTCTTTCATTCGGTCCCAACGAACGGCTTGCTCGACAATTCCCGAGTGTGTCAACGAGTCGTCGATAGCGACGGGGAATACCCGCGTTCCAAGACCTTGGGCGTCGGATCTCGCCGCAAGGTCGTCGTACCACTGGCGATAACTTGGGTCGTTCGCGAAATTCGCGTCGAACAGGACGACGACCGCGGCCGTGTCGCTCTCGGCGAAGTCGATCGGCAAGGGAGCATCCGAGCCGGTAGCCGGCTGCGATCGATATTGGACACTTAAGCCGGCGCCGCCAGATGCGTTCTCGAAGAGCTTGCGGCGAAAATGGTCGTACACGGCGCGGGCGATTTCGGAACCCTGCTCAAAGGCTGGATGCCAAGCGACGTACACGACGATGAAAGGGCGGGTCGGAAGTGTCATGCGACGATCAATCATAGCTTTCTTGGGCCAGGGCAACCGTCCTGCGCAGTCCCGTCGACCGCTGCGCAACCGGCGAAATGAATCGCGCGCTCAGGCCGTGTTGCGTTCGTCCATCTGCGCCACTCAAGCGATGACGCGGTCGCTCTTGTAGGAGTAGCGGGCCCCGCTGGCGTCGAAGTCGAAAGGATCGCCCATGACGCGGTTAAATTTCGATGCGAAGCTCGCGTGTAGCCAATCGAAGAGCGGCCTGGCGTTCTCGGCGTCGATGGAGCGGTGCCCCCGGCGATTGGAGTAGCCCAGGGCCTGCAGGACGTCGACGGGCACCACGGCGGCCTCGCGCCCCAGATAGACGAACCTTTCCGATATGAGCACTCGGTCCGTTCGGGTATCGGCTCGCACGTTGTAGTCGTCGGGAGCACCGTCGGGGCGACTGTGATGCGAATCCTCCTGCAACCAGGTCACACCGTCCGCCGCGCGACGATAAATGTTGTCGCCTACCATCGATTTCCGCGAACCGTTTCGGATCGGCCTTTTCGATCGGAAGCGAAGATCGGCCCAATATTCGTCGAAGGTCGCCGTTTCGGTCACCTGCATCGCGAACAGGCAGCGCCCCGTCGCGTTCAGCCTACTGCCGCCCATTCCGACGACCCAGTCCGCGACTTTGGCGACGCGGCGGATATCAGGCTTGCAGGTCGCCAAGGTGCAATAGCCATGGAACGGGTTGGGAGCGAAGCCGAAGTCCCGAGCGACGACGTAGAGATACGCGGTCGAAGGCCGCGTCAGCATCGAGACGTAGCCGATGCATGCACATTGTCCCGAGCCCCTCCCCCCGGAGCCTGGAAAGGACTGTCCGTGCCGTCGATCGCGTCGATCAAGGAATCGGAATTCCAGTTCACCAGGGCATCGCCGTACCGATCGAATTTCGAGGGAAGATCCGCAGCGGTACCGCCTCGCGCATAGACGCCGACGATCCTCTTCCCCAGCTCGTTGGCTGTCTCGATCTCCCAGTCCACCCACTTCCGGCTATGCGTGTTCGAGCCGATCAAGACGATGACCGTCGACGCCCAAGCCATCTTCATCCGCAACAGTCGCTTGATCGCGTTGTCGGAGACAAGGCCTTTCTCAATTCGTTCGCGATTGGCAGGTTTCGCTCGAATGGAACTATTACGAAGCGCATAGCCGTTACGCGAAAGCATTCCCGTCAGCCGGTCGACGTGTGCGTCGTCGGCGTGATGGTGACTTATGAAGACATGTTTCCGCTTGGACATGCCGCTCCTCGCTCGGAACCTGAGGTTGCAAGTTGCCATCCCGGCTTGCAACATGCCGAACGACCCGGCGGATCGTGTCAGGATCACTGCTTGTGGAAAAGTCAGTCTTTGGCTCGTTTCGGCGCCAAGGCTCACTTGGGCGGACGCTACGGGAAGCGGTGCGCCCGTCCACTCGTTAGCCCACTTTTCGCGGCATGCTCGACGGCGCGCTAGTCCGGTCCAGCACCCACTGCGCCCAAATGACCCTGAGAGCCGGATCGCGGCAGCTGTCCGACGCCGATTTGGAGAGCGCCTCCCATCCCCTTCGCCGAGCGCTGTCAGCCGCGGCAATCCGAACCATATCTGCATGACCTGAGGGCAGGCCTTCCGCCCGCACGATCTCCGCGAAGCGGGCTTCGACGAGGGCCTCGCTCGAAAGCTCTTCGAGAAATCCTATGCATTTCCCCAACGCGGCCTTCGCCGATGCGCGCGGAAGGGCGATGCGACATTCGCTGCGAGGATGCGGACATTCGCCGACTCGATACTTTTCCATGTCCGCCTCGTAGGCGTGGAGGCTGTCGGCGACGAGCACGAACGAACCTAGTTCCAGACCCAAGCAGCCAGCTATGTATTCCTGCAGGATCGTGAACTGGACGACGTTATAGGGCGTGCCGCGGAAAACGTCGTTGCTTCTGAGAACCTGTAGCCATTCCAGTCGCCCGGAACGCACCTTGAGGATGGAGCAGACGTTGCACGGCACGTCTGGCGACGGCGGACGGCCGCGATCGTCCGAAAGATCAACGCGGGGATCCCATATCTGGAGCACCACTTGCCGGCTGCTCGGGTTACCCGCCAGCGAGTCGATGGCCAACTCGATCTGATCGCGCCCGAACACGCTTCTCAAGCGCTTGCCATAGGCTCCGTCATAACGGGCGCCGTGCCCCGCGAACCTCGGCAGGGCCGGATTCCAGAAATTAACGAACCTCGCATCGTCCCTGCCACCAAGGATCCAGAACGCCTCGGCTATCGCGAAAGCGGGATTGATCGCGGGGCAGCGCGAAAAAACCCACCTCTGCGTGGGATCGGTTATTCGCATCGTCGAGTGAAGGATCTCCTTCGTCGCGCCGCCGCGCCCCTCGATTGGCTCGCCGAGGCTTCCGGTAACGGCGCGAACCGCGCCCACCCACGCCTCGTCGGCGGTCGCGCCGTGGAAGAACGGGATCGCCTGAAGAGGATCCTCGTCGTCCAGCCGCTCACAACTCATGCCGCTCCCTGCCCGTTCGGATCGATGCGCCAGTCGGCGCGAATGTCCAAGATTCGTTCCGACCTCATCCTATAGCAATGGGCAGTCCCGGACATGAGTTTCGCCTAAAGTGGAGCAACGGGGCGCCCGTCATCCCCAAATATCGTTGCGACCGATCTCGCCGAGCGCCCCTTGGGTATTTTATGCTCGGCCAATTCAAGGGCTTGGCGGCGGATGCAAATGGCCACGACGGCGACTTTCCTACACGTCACCGATACCCATCTCAAACCGGGCGGTCTCAGCAACCAAGAAGATCTAAAACTAGACGTACCCGGCATAGGCCCGGTTCGCCGTATCGACGCCCTTCGCATTACCGTCAGGCAATTGGCCGAGAGGCTGAAGGCCGAGGACCGGAAGCTGGACGGGGTGCTCTTTTCAGGCGACGCTCAGGACAAGGGCCTTCCCAACGGTCACAAAGAATTACGCGAGGTTCTGAGGGAAGAGCTCGGGGGCGTGATGTCCTGTGGCGCTCGCTTCGTTGCGACGCCCGGAAATCACGACGTACCTCAAGGAAGCGATCCGGGTAGCGAAAAGCGGTACGCGGAGTTTACGGAAATATGGCGCGATAAGAAAAATCCGGCCGTCACTCCTTGGCTGGACGACATCGACGGACCGTCCATCGCGGCTACGAACTTCGACGAGCACCGCTTCGCCGCACCAGACGGAAGCTGGGTGATCTATCCGCTGAACACGTGCAACTGGTCGCACACCCAGGTCAGGCTGCCTGAAACCGTGGCGGCGGCCATCGATAAAATCGACCAGCTCCTCGAAAGCCAGGAGGACCTTCGGAAGGAAGTCGCCGACCTCATTGCGAGGGACATCCGAGCGCCATACGAAAAGCATCTGCTCTACGACATCGCGCGCGTTTCGCCGCAGCAGCTCGGCGCCATGAAACCGCTTATCGACGACAGCAATCAGGATCGGAGAAAGCCCGTCCGGATCGTGCTGATGCATCACCATTTGCTGGCCCCCTCGATCCGGGAGGAGTTGCGGCCCTTCGGGGACATCGTGAACGTCAGCGGCCTGCGGACCTATCTCAAACAGAACGAGATCGACATCGTCATTCACGGCCACAAGCACGTGGAGGCTTTGGCCTACGACTATATCTACGATCACGACAAGACCGTGCAGACGGATGCGCGACGTATCATGGTCATCTCGGGTGGAACGGTCGACGGTCCTACCGATGCGAGTTCCATGCGCCTCATCACAATCGCGGGCTTGCCCGGGGCTCCGAAGGTCGAGGTCGAGCAGATCCCGCTCGGTCGGTTGGGATTCAAGCTGGCGAAAGGAGCCGTGTACGGTGGCCGCTTGTGGAGGACGAACGAACAGGTTCAGGGGGGGCCGGTCGTCATCAACGGCACCGATATAGACGACGTCTACGCGCAGGCCGTCCAAGCCGCCAAGGAAGAGGCAGACAAGGGGATGCTCATCGTGCATCTCGACCTGCCGGCTCCTAAACCGGCATCCGACGACGAGACTCCCAAGCTGCCGTTCCCGAGTACGTACCCAAATCCCGACGTCGCATCGAACGCGACCGAACAGCCGGAGCTCGACGCGTGGGTCGAGGATCTCGCATCCTGGTGGCAGTTGCCGACCTCGGCGCTGGAACCGAGATTTCCTTACGTCCATGGGACACGCCTGCGTCGCTTCGCAGGCCGCTTCGATCAGGTTCAAAGGGTGGTTGCCTTGCTGAAGGCTTCCGCTTCCACCTCGCGGGCCATCGCGGTTTTGATAGATCCGCTTAGGGATTTTGGCCAATCCGGCGAGGGCGAGGACTTCGCGTCGTTCTGCCTGGTGCAGTTCCGTAGGCGTTCCGCCGAGGCCGGGGGGAGCCATCTGGACTGCACGGCCTACTATCGTGCCCAGGAATTCAAGCACTGGTGGCCGATAAACGTCGCCGAACTTCGGAAGCTTCAATTGGAGGTCGCGGAGCAGCTCGGCTGTAGCCCTGGTCGGATCACCACGATCGCCGCCGACGCCCGCGCCGTCGTGAGTCGCGCGCCTGGCCAAGTGGCGGTACCGGCGATCGACAGATGGCTTGACCAGGCGCCGGCCAAACTCATGGCGTTGGCGAGCTACCTGTGCGTCGTTTCCCCGCCTCGGTCGGAATTGAAAGCGGTCGCAGCTGAATGGTTGCAATATCTCGCCGACCAAAAAGCGGCCACCGAGAAGACCGCCTTCAACGCGGACGGCGTTCCCGTGGCAATAGACAGCCTGGAGATCCTGGCTTCATACGTGGAGGCGCTGACGTCGACCGACCCCAACGAGGGACGCGGTCTCGCTGCCACTCTCAAGGATTTGGCACGTGAGAACCGCAAGTACGAGCGGTCGTCGAAGGATTGGTCCGCGTTTCGCGATTGGGCGGATAGGGCCTCGGCGCTCTGCGACCAACTCAAATTATTGGACGAATCCCGCATGTCCCACTTGGAAGCCGGCGAGCGCGATGCATCGATCGAGCCCGTTCCGGCATGACGCCTCGCGCCATGCCACCGATAAGCGGGGCCCGAGGCCTTCTCGTCGTCCTTGAAGGCCCCAACGAGGTGGGAAAGACCACGTTGGCGGACGCGCTGTCGTCCCGCTTGAGCGAACGCGGCTCTCCTAGCATCGTCCATCGCTTCCCCGGGCGGATGCCCTCGACGCTCGGCGAACACGTATACCGCCTCCACCACGCACCCCGGGAGTTCGGCATCGACGCGATCGCTCCTGCCGCGCTACAGGCCCTCCACGTCGCGGCCCATTTGGACGCCATTGAGCGGTTGATCCTGCCTGCTTTGGAGGATGGCATCAACGTCGTGCTTGATCGTTATTGGTGGTCGACGATCGCCTACGGGACCGCTGGCGGCGTCTCTCGGGATTTGCTTTCCAGCCTCGTCGCCGCCGAGCGCTTGGCCTGGCAAAGCGTCGAGCCCTCGTTAGCAGTGCTCCTCGATCGGTCGAGCGCGGAGTCCGCGGCGGGCGACCTGGACATGCGGGCCGAACTGCGCCGCGAGTACGCCAAGCTTGCGCACGACGCGCGCGCCCTCCATCCCGTGGCTCTCGTGGAAAATTCAGGGACGTTCGAGCGAACCTTGGACACGATATTGTCCCAGCTTGAACTCGCGATAAACGGCGCCACCCGCGCCCCCAATCCGACGGGCGGCCATGGCGACGCTTGAACCGACGGTGGTCTACGATACGTTCTGGCGGTTCGCCGCCGAGCGGCACGCGATCTACGAGCGCCGAATGAGCGGCAGCCCGGGCCCATGGACCAAGGACCCGATCCTGCTGCGGTATCGTTTCACGAACGCTTACAGGGCCGCGGACCGGGTGAGCCAGTACCTGATCACCGAAGTACAAAACGGTCCGGGGCGGTCCCAGGATCCGCGGGAAGTCTTCTTCCGCACCATTCTCTTCAAGCTCTTCAACAAGATCGAAACGTGGCGGCACATTGAGCGCGAATGCGGTGCCGTATCATTCGGATCCACGAACCTGGAAGACGTCGATCGCGCGTTGGAGGAGCTGCGTATACGGACGCCCATATATTCCGCCGCCTACATTATGCCGTCGCCCAAGCTGGGCGGCTTGCGTAAGCACACGAACCATCTGGCGCTTGTCCGCCTCATGATGAGGGAGAGGCTGGCGGAAAGACTGCATCAATCCGCGGGCTTGGCGGACGTCTACGAGAAACTGCGCGCCTATCCAGGCGTCGGCCGGTTTCTGGCCTTCCAATATGCGATTGACATCAATTATTCGGAGATGCTTCGATTCGACGAAGGTGCATTCGTCGTCGCAGGCCCGGGTGCTCTGGACGGTATCTCGAAATGCTTCGGCTCGACGTCGGGACTGACGCCCGAGCAGGTCATCATGCGCGTGACCGAGCGCCAGCACGAAGAGTTTTCGTCGCGAGGCATCAACTTCAAGGGCCTATTCGGAAGGCCTCTGCAACCGATCGACTGCCAGAACCTGTTTTGCGAGATCTCGAAGTATTCCCGCGTGGCGCATCCCGAGATACCGGGCCTCGCAGGCCGAACGAAGATCAAGCAAATCTATCGAACCGATCCGCAACCGCTGGCGCCCCCTCGATTTCCGGCTCATTGGAACCTAGGTATAAAACCTGCCTTCCGGTAAGGCGATAGAGATTCCCACCATTCGGATACTCCAGTCATACCTTAGCCAGACGTGGCGAGCCTGCGTCTGCCGCTACGCGCGACAAATAATAGCTTAAAATCTGCCGGCGCGATCCTCCTGTGTCGGAGTGATTTCTTACTGATAGAAAGCGCGCATCCAAAAAGGTCGAAATCGCCGTATCGCCATCGCGATCGATGCGGGATCCATCGGCGAGCGACGTATCCAGACGTTCGCCAGGCGGAGTGACCCGTTGTAGCGCTGCCGCTGCAACTTGAAATGCGTTAGCTTCCCATTGTTATGCTGCAGGCCTGATGCACGGCACCGGTGCACCTAACCATCTTCCGGATGAACCGCGATGCACATCAGCCGCCTCGTCATTAAGAACTTCAGGTGCATCCGCGACCTCGATATCGCGCTATCGCCGACTTCGGTGATCATCGGGGAAAACAACGCGGGCAAGTCAGCGGTACTTGATGCTGTGAAGATCGCCCTCGGCAGGAAATGGGGGCGTTCGGGGCACACGGGTTTTTCAGAGTACGACTTTCCTTTTCAGCGCGACGCCGGCGAACCGAGGCCCGAAATCCTGATCAAGGTGTGGCTCGCCGAGGCCCAGCCGGCCGAATGGCCGCAACCGCTCATTGACGAGCTTTCAGACATTGTGCGGACCAATCCGCACAATGGCCTAAACTCAATCTGCATGCAGGTCGGCTGCACGTTTGAGAGCGTTGCCAAATCAGTCGAGCCGGTCTGGCAGTTCATCAACGACCAGGACGTCCCATTCGCCGGAGCCGGTGCTCGAAACCAAAACCTATCGCGCTTCTTCGACTACGTGCCGTGCTTCTCAATGTCCGCCATGCGCGACGCCAGCGTCGAGTTTGGCGGACGCTCTCGATTTTGGGGCAGCCTACTCAAGACGATCGAAGTCGACGACGAAGTGGCCGCCGACCTTGAGCAGCGCTTCGCTGCCCTTAATACCCAGCTGCTCGGCGCCGATCCGAAGCTGGATGCTATCAAGACCACGCTCCGCGCCATTAGCGCGGTGATCGCGAACGGCGCCGCCGGGGACGTTGACGTGCGCGCCATCCCCGTAAACTTGTGGGAGATCATCAGCAAGGCAGAGGTCGTAGTTCAGGGCCAAGCGCAAGACCCCTGGTTGCCTATCGAGAAACATGGGCACGGAGTACAAAGCCTCGCGGTGATTTTCTTGTTTCGAGCGTTCGTCGAAAACGCACTTTCGGCCTCCCTACATGAAGAGACCGAGCCGGTTCTCACGCTGGAGGAGCCCGAAGCTCACCTTCATCCGCAAGCCTGCCGATCACTGTGGGAGTCGGTCAAGGCGCTTCCGGGTCAGAAGCTGATTACCACGCATTCGCCCTTCTTCGTTCAGAACGTGCCCTTCAAGGACATCGTCGTTCTCCGCCGTGGCCCCGGGGGACCGCGGGCCGCCGTCATCCCCCGGGTGGCGTTTGCGCAGGTGCCGCACAATGCCGCCCTCGCCGCGGAGATAGCGAAGCTTCCCGACGGCCTAGCATGGGACGCCTCCAAGGGGGCAATTGTCTGCTCGAAGACGCTCACGGAAGACCAATATCGTGGGCTGCTCCGCTGTTACACCGACGCCGACCGGCAGCAGCATCACGCCGCCTTGAAGGCTCTGCGTGATGCGAGCCGGACCTTCATCGCCGAGGAGGAAATCTCCAAGCTTGAGAGCTGGGCGAAGCGCATTCGCGGTGAGATATTCTTCGCGTCGAAGTGGCTGCTTTGCGAGGGCCAGGCCGAGTATGCGATTCTGGGCGCAGTCGCGGAAAAACTTGGCTGTCCTCTTGATGCCCACGGCATCGCGGTGATCGACTATCAAAACAATGGAAGCCCCGGAGCGTTCGCTGCTCTGGCGCGCGCCCTTGAATATCCTTGGTCCATGATTTGCGATGGCGATAATGGCGGCAATGATCACATTGACCAACTTCGCACCCACAACTTCACCGAGGCGGAGATTGCGGACCGGGTGACGCAGCTTCCGGCCGGCTTCGATCTTGAGCGCTTGATCCTCGAGAGCGCCCTCCGCCCGTGCCTTCTAGCGGCAGTGCGAGAGTTGGACCCAGCGGTCGCGGACGAGGATCAGGCGATCCTGGCCTATGCAGCGGCGAACAAAGAGGTCGTTGCTGTCCGGGTCGGGGCGCAGATTCGGCTAACCGCTGATCGGGGGCATATACCTGCGCAGTTCCGGCGCATATTCGTTCGGATCGGGGCATGCGAATGAGCGATCAGAACACCATCGACGGAGCTTTCCAGACCCTCAGCGATATCCAGCGCGAAGCTGCGAGTTGGGGGGACGGAGCTTTGATGCTTCTGGCCGGGCCTGGATCAGGTAAAACGCGTGTCCTAACCTCGCGCGTAGCGCGGTTGTTCGCAAATGAGCCCGCCGCCAAATGGCGCATTTTGGCGCTGACGTTCACGACCCGCGCCGCTGACGAAATGCGAAGTCGCATTGAGCAGTTGGCGCCGGACGCCGTTGGGCGGCTGTACGTCGGCACCTTCCATGCTTTCGCCTGCGAAATTCTCCGCCAGTCCGGATCCCACATCGGCGTTCAGACGGACTTCAAAATCTATTCAAATCCTGGGGACCGTGAACTGCTGCTGGCCGAAGCGCTGCGCGCAGCTGACCTTAACCTCGGTGAACCGCTTTCCAAAGCCTTCCCTGTGCTGGACGGTCTGCGGGATCGGTTGGCGGGACCGGACAACTGCCTCCGGTTTTTCGCTGATCCGGATCGGGGCACCCGGTTTGCCGCTGCCTATCAAGCCTACGTTGACCATCTTGCTCGCGAGAACGCTCTTGATTTTCCCGCCATTCTCTACATGGCGCATAAGCTATTCACCGACTTTCCACTCATGGCCGAGCGATATCGCCGGACCTATCGATACATAAGCCTTGATGAGTTTCAGGATACCAACTTGGCGCAATACGCCTTTGTGCGCGCGCTGACTGGGGACGTCTACAAGAACGTGTTCGTCGTCGCGGATGACGACCAGGTCATCTATCAGTGGAACGGTGCCAGTCCTCAACGACTGCAGCAATTTGCCAAGGACTACGAGCCAGCAATCCTACAGATGCCTACGAATTATCGCTGCCCCAGCGAGGTTGTCGAGATGGCGAACCGCCTGGTGGCCAACAATCGGCTCCGCACCGCCAACAAGCAGCCCCTTCTCTCCGGCAAGGCGATGCCGACGGTGCCGGATCGGGTGCGGGTTTTCGAGTTCGATGAGGACTCCGACGAGGCCGTTGGCATCGCGGCTGATATTAAGGCCCGCCACGGCTACGCCGCCGGCAATGTCGTTGTCATCGCGCGGACCAAAGCGATCCTTCAGGCAACGCAAGAGGAGCTAGGGAAGCGCGGGATTCAAGCGCAAATCGCCCAGAGACGGGACAGCTTCGCTAGTGTTCCGTACCAATGGCTCCACACGAGCCTCCAAGTCGCGAACCGCCGCTCCGACGAGCGGGAGTTCAAGAACTTCGTCGAAATTGGCAACGCGATGTGGGGCTTTGAGCTCGACACTGCCCAACTGGTAGCGAGGGCAAAATCCACGAACGGCGACTTGCTGCGCACTTGGGCAAAGGCGACCACTGATCTGCCCCTCTCTCCGTTCGGCGCTGAAATCATCCCTATAGTGAGGTCCGACCTAGCAGAGCGTTCGGACTTTCAGAGGTACCTCAGGGCTGCGAACGCGGCCCTTGCGGCGGCTGCGCCAACGTTGCTCGAAGAGCATCCGTCGGTCGACGAGGATGCGCGGGCATGGAAGGACCTCTACAAGGAAATCATCGGCGCGGTCGGCCGCACGGCGCCCCTCGAGGCCTTTCTCCAAGAACTTGATCTGAGATCGAAGGAGCCGCCGCTAGAAGCTGGCGTCATCCCGCTCCTGACAATCCACGGGTCGAAGGGCAACGAGTTTGACCACGTGTATCTGTTGGGCTTAGCAGAAGACGTACTTCCATCCTTCCAGAGCAAAAAGCAGGGGGACAACAGTCCGCAGCTTGAGGAAGAACGACGGAACTGCTTCGTCGCTATCACCCGCTGCATGGAAACGCTGACGCTATCGCGCGCCAAGTCCTACAAGGGATGGACCAAGTTGCCGTCGAGGTTCCTAGCGGAGATGGGAATCTGAGGTTGCTACGGCACACAAGCGGTCCTTTCGAAGGTTAGCCGAGGGCAAGTTTCGGCCGCAGCATCTTCTCGCAAGTTAGGTGCCTGAAAGCGGACGTTCCGCGAGTCCGCAACGGGCCAATATTCACCCTGCTGCCGGCACAATGTGCCCACGCGACACGTGCGCTTTCTGGCGAAGGTCTCGGTCGATTAAACCCAGGGGTAGGTGTCGCGCCGCTCTCTGCAGTGGCAGATTCGGTCTTGCCCCATCCGGCGTTTCCTCCCTTAATTTGCCCCGTCGGCCGGTGCCGGCGGGGCCACTTGGTTTGAGATGCCTTACTCATCGCTTCACGATCCGGTCGATGTCGCCCGGGCCTACGCGGCTGTTGGTAAGCGCTCCGCCGCGGCCCTACGGATTTGGGCTTGAGGTTTTCCGGAAGCGCCATGGCATGAGGTCTTCGACGGCGCTTTGTGGGTGGCCGTTGATGATGGCGTCGAGGGTTTCTGCGACATAGGCGACGGGATTGACGTCGTTGAGCCTGCACGTGGCGACGAGGGATGAGAGCAAAGCCCAGTTTTCGGCCCCGACCTCATGGCCCGCGAACAGAGCATTTTTTCGGGTCAGGCAGACTGGCCGGATGGCGTTCTCGACGGGGTTGGTGTCGAGCTCGAGGCGGCCATCTTCGAGGAAGCGGGTGAGCCCCTCCCAGTGAGCGAGCCCATAACGGATGTCTTCGGCCAGTCTGGATCCGGAGGAGATCAGCGACAGCTGCTTCTCGAGCCATGGTTTGAGGGCGGCGATAATCGGCGCGGAATGCTCCCGCCGGGCGGCGAGCCGCAGTTGCGGCGCTGCCCCGCGCACTGTCGCCTCGATGGCATAGAGCGCCGCGATCTGGCGTATCGCCGCCTCGGCGATCGGGGATTTGGTGTTGCGCGCCAGCTTGACGAACCGTCGGCGCAGATGGGCCCAACAATGGACGAGCCTCCAGGGCCCCTGCGGCCGTTCCAGGCGCGCCAGCCGATCGTACCCCTCATAGGCGTCGACTTGCAGGAACTGCCCGCGGAAGCCCTGAAGGAAGCGTTCCGCATGCTCGCCACTGCGCCCCGGCGCATAGTGGAACAGCACGATGGGCGGGCCCTGGCCGCCATGACCGCGGTCATCGGAAGCGATCGCCCAGAAGAAGCCCTTCCGGACCTTCCCTCGTCCAGGATCGAGCACCGGTGCGGTGGTCTCGTCCATGAACAGACGACCTGCCGCGGCCAGATGTTGGCGCATGCGCTCGGCGATGGGCTTGAGATGGAAGCAGGCCCGGCCAGCCCAGTTACCCAGTGTCGCGCGATCGAGCCGGATGCCCTGGCGGGCATAGATCTCGGCCTGCCGGTAGAACGGCAGGTGATCGCCGAACTTGGCGACGATGACCTGGGCGATCAGCGCCTCGGTGGGCAGGCCGCCCGGCACCACATGCTCGGGGGCATGGGCCTGCACGACCGCGCCCGAGCAGCGGCGGCAGGCGTATTTCGGGCGGCGGGTGACCAGCACGCGCAACTGCGCCGGCACCACGTCCAGCCGCTCGCTGACGTCCTCGCCGATCCTGGCCATTTCGCCGCAGCCGCACGGACACAGCCTGCTCTCAGGCTCGATGATCCGCTCCACCCGCGGCAGATGGGCCGGCAGGTGACCGCGGTTGCGCCGATGAGAAGCGCAGGCGCCGTCCGGGCGGCCCTTGATGATCCGCTGCGCTTTCTCATGGGCGGCGTCGAGCACGCCCTGGGCGATTTCGACGTCCTCCAGCGGCAGATGGTATTGATCGCAGGAGAGCTTCTCGGACCTGGCGCCGAACTTCTCGCGCTGGAAGTCGCTGACGATGCTCTCCAGCCGCCGCCGTGCTTCCTCGGACTGAGCCAGGGCCTCTTGCGTCTGCGCCAGCTCGGCTTTCAGACGCTCGACCTCGTCGTGGAGAACGGCGACGTTCATGCGCTATTTCGAGCACGGATCCACCGTCAGCGCCATGCGCGGCGCGCCCCTGAGTCAGTGTGCCGCACTCACCCGGCAAGCTGCGGACGCCGGGCCCGTTCGGGACGCATCAGGCGCCAATCCAGTCCCTCAAACAGCGCCGCAAACATCGCCGGCGACATCCGCATCACGCCATCGCGAACCTGCGGCCACACGAACTTCGAACCCTCCAGCCGCTTGTGCACCAGCACCAGCCCGGTGCGATCCCAGACCAATATCTTGATCCGGTCAGCCCTTTTGGCGCGGAAGACGACGGCCGCACCACTATAAGGATCAAGGCCGAGGACCTCCTGCGCCGTCGCGGCAAGCCCGTCGAGGCCGCGACGGAAGTCGACAGGGCGCGTCGCCATGTAGATCTTCAGATCGACGCCTGGCACAATCATCGCGAGGCCCGCACCGCACGGATCGGGATGGAGCTTGCCGTCATCACGCTTTGCATTGCGCGAGGTTCCGTGCAGAAAGAGCGCGCAGAACGCGATTGCAGGCCGCGTCTTCTGTTCCTTCGAATTGCCAATGCGCTCAAGAGCGACATTCTGGAAGAACAGGTCCATGGCGCGTTTCACGGCGCGATGCTGAGCTTCCTCGATCTTCATCCGGATATCCGGCGTGCCCAGCGCCCAGACGAGGGAGACGGACTTCGGCACCGAGAAGCTGATGTCTCTTGCGGACGTGGTTTCGATCGAGGCACTGCCTTTCTTCGTGGGCGTCTTTTGCTTGCTCTCGCGTTTGGCCGGCCCGGTTTCGTTAGTCCAGGGCAAGCGACGCTTGAGTACCTCTCTGAGGTCAGCCTCAGAGACGGGCGTGCCGTTGGGCACCTTCATGCGGATATCTGGCGCGTACCAGACTCCATTTGCCAGATCGTCGCGCGCTGCGAGGCCTGCTTCCTGATAGTAATAGGATGCGACGAACGCCGCGTTGTCTGAAACCGCCACGCAAAATCCCCCGACTTCATCGCGGTCATTCAACTGGCGATGCCGATAGCGGCCCCCAAATAGATTGCAGACAATTTGAGGGATGAGGCAGGTGGGTGCCCAATTCTCGAGGGGGCTTTTGACCATGGTTGATAAGCCATTGAGAACGGGCGCGTTGGCCACGCCACCTGTTGGTGCATAGAACTGTCTAAACAACATCCGCAGGCGCATCCTAGGTCTGACGAGAGGCCTTGAGTTGCCGCCTCGGGTCGCTCGGGCGGCTTGAGGAAATGTACCGGGCGAGGCACGCAAGAGCCCTCTGCGCTGCACGCGTCGGCCGCTTGCGTGAGCACCATCGCGAGGCCGCGAAGCGTTGGTGCATAGAACTATCAAAACAACAGACGACGCCGCACGAAGCGGACAGGCCAAAAAAATTTTTCGCCGTCACCTCTCGGTGCCGGGGCCTCCGGCAAAGCCGTTGGCTGGCGGGCTCAACGCCCGCGGCAAGGAACGGCGACCATCTGAACGATCGGCGCCCACGAGAAGAGGCAATTCCGAAAAAGGAGGTCCCTTTGGGACTGAGATCCCAAAACCCCTGAGAAAGGAAAATCAAGATGACGAACGCCGCTCGCCTCGCCCCTCGCGCCTGCTTCGGGCATGTCTCGCAGCCGGGGGAACCGGTGCTCACCGACGCGCTCAGCGCTATGCTCGCTGATGCGCCCGCGAACTACCTCGACCAATGGCACTATGGCCTGCGTCAACGCGGCGCCGAAGTCGCCGAGGGCCTGATCGCTCGCGCGATCCTGCGCATCTTCGTGCTGCGCACCTACTTCGCCGAACGTCATATGCAGCCGCTCGCCGCCTGTGACCGGGATGCCTGCCAGGCTGCGCACCTTCTGATCGCCGCAGACCTCGTCGCCGCGCTCCTTGCAGATGACAGCAAAGAAACGTTCGCACGAGTCAAAGACGCCATCGGGTTGGTCCTGCCCGATGTGCGGGAGCGCGCCGGCTCCGTCGATCTGCATATCGCAGCTGACAGGGCCAAAGCGCTGGGCCTTCATGATCTCGCCGAGGGCATGACCGACAGCGATCTTCAACAGATCGCACGGTGGTCGCGGGCGCGTCGCACTTCCGCTCCCGCCCGTGACCACGTCATCGGTCTCTTCAGCGACATCGCCATCGTTCACGATGCGCTGTTCAGCAATGTCGACGGCCGCGAATTCAAACTGCCCGAAACCGGGCTCGGCGTCCGGGCCCGCCACGCCTGCGTCATCGCGGTTGCGTTCTCCGTGGAACTCGCCGACCGCGAACCCGACCCTCGCGGCATCCTCATGCCCTGCGAGGATTGAAGCTTCCAGGCGGGCGGCATCACCGGGCCTGCCTTGTGGCCTCGCCTTGACGGTGACCTGCCATTGTCGAGGTCGCAATGCGCGTCCTCGACAAACCGCAGGGTGGCTCGATGACCGCTGCGAGCCAGAACGCCTTCGGCGGACCAGACGAGAAATCGGTGATTTCGAGGGAAGGCAGAAAGCACCCCCGAGAAAGAAGAGGGACCAGACATGACGAACGCCATTCACCAGATCACTTCGCCCAACAGCCTGGGCTCGGCGGCCGCAAAGCCGAAAGTCGCTGATCGCCTGCGCCAGCACAGCGTGCGCCTCTACTCCGCCGACGGCCATCCGCTGTTCCAGTACAGCGACAAGGCAAAGACCCCTTTCGATGCGGTTGAACAGGCTCGGGCCAAATACGACGATGTGCTCGAGGCCATCTTTCGGGCCCGAAGCCTGACGCGCGCCGATGTGCTTCCGAAGTTGCGAGCGGCAACAAGCGAGATTTTGCCCGGACGATCTGCAAATGGTTGGCGGGTCACGTCCCGCGCATCATCCGGCGCGGCAAATCATCCAAGGGCTCAGCACGCGCGATTGGGCCCAGCTCGCGTCACCGAGATCATGCAGAGCCTCGCCATGACCGACCGCAACTGCATCATGGCGCTGCAAAGGGATTATTCCGTCAGCCTCGCGATGTGGCTGTCGCCCGTCGGTCATGACAGGCTCATCGAGGTCGACAGTGCCTGGCTGGTGAACACCGGGTCGGATGAAATCTGGATCCCTCATGCCAACACCGTCGTGCGCGATATGGTGCGGCTCGTCATCTTACGAGCCCTGTCGCCCTACCACGAGAGTCCCGGGCCTAAGCAACGCCCGTTCGGCGGCGTGACGGTCACAATCTATCGACCCGGCTCAACCTTGCTGGCCCATGCTTACGGCCAAAAGCCTGCTCCATCGGACGTGCTCCTCCGTTGGCTCGAAGGCGAGGGCATGGCCGACGCCGCGAAGCGGTATCGCGAGGCATTCTGACGCTCTGCGAGGGGCCAAGGGCCCGCAGCGAGGTCTCCGCTCTATTACCCGCTCGATCTCGATCCAAAACGAACAGAGAAGCCCTGCCTCACCGAGTGCGGGGCTTTTTCACTGAGAGAAGTCCGCGGCGTAGCGAAAGGGGAATTACCCCCGAGAAAGTAGAGAGTTTGCCGCATGGAACTGTATCACTTCACCGCGATCGAACACATCGAGTCGATCATGACGTACGGCCTCAATCGCGGGGAGGTCGTGATCGACAGTCCCAACCTCGTTGGGAACATGAAGAAGCCCGACAAGCGCAGGTACTACGGTCGGAACCTGATCGCTAACGGCGTCAACCTGACCACCGATTCCGATCCAGCTGAACACGGGCTTGGCGAGCCTGGGCTGCTCACCGCGAGCCAGCGCCGCTTCTTCGAGGAGGCTGACGGCGTTCGTCCGCCAAATGGAGCGCGCTTCGCTGACAAGCGACAGGTTCGCATCCAAATCGACCTCCCTGAGCACAGTCATGGTCTCTTCAACTGGCTTCAGTGGTCGACGACCAAAGTCGACAAGGACACGCGCCGTGCCCTGATCCTCTCCGGTGGCGGGTTCATCAAAGCCTCGACCTGGTACGTGTCGTTCGAAACCATCCCGACGAGCGCCATCGTCGAGATCGGCATCCGCAATGAGGCGGGGTGCTACGTCGCCTGTCGAAGCCGATCCGAGGTCCAGCAAGCGATCATGGCACTGAACCTCCCAGGTGTCCGCCTCGTGCAGACGTCCAGCGGCGGCAACGCGATCTGAGCTCACCGCTCGGATGCTTCGAGAGCACTCGAAACTCGGATTGCGGTCGTCAACGGCTGCAATCCGCCAGGCACATGCTCAAAAACACGACGTGCCGATCACACGGCGCCCGGACCGGCGCAAGCCCCTTGGGCCTAGGATGCCAGATCTCGCCGTACACGCTTCGCCGTGTATCCGATGCCATAAAGGCATCGCGGCCTGCCAAGCATGCTCAGCGGCCCGGAATAATCCGCCGCGACAGACCAGCATCTTCGTCGAAGTCCGTTCCGCTGCTCTCGAACGCCAAAACGGATGCACGAGGTCAGTCGAGGCACAAAGAAGATTGTTTGGAAGTAATTCCGAATAACCCCCGAAAGACAAAATACTGAAAGTGAAGACTATGACTATCATCACCTTCGGGCATGTTAGCTCACCGGGCAAGCCGCCGATTACCGACGCGATGTCGGCCATTCTCGACTGCTCGCCCGACCAGCGCGAGGCATTCAATTCGTTCTTTCAGAGCAATAGCTTGCCTGGCTACTCCGAGGCCTTCCTCGTTAACGCCTACGCGCGCATGAAGGTAATCAGCGAAGCGACCAAAGCGCTTCCAAGCCGGCGCGATACTGCTGAATTCGCCGAGGCTGCTAATGCTGCCGATCTGCTGATCGCGAGCGACCTGCTGATGGCGCTGCTGGTCAAAAGACCGCTGCAGAACAACGCAGTGTTCCGGGATCTTCTCGCCACGTTCCTGCCGGAAGCGGGAGGGGTCGCCAGCTGTGATCTTGACACTCATCTGATCGGCGGAGCCGAAGTGCCCATGGCTGGGAAGAGCCTGCGCGATGGCATCGATGATCGTCAGCTCTCGGCGCTTGCAGCCTGGCACAGAGAGGTGCTGCAGAGCGACTATTCCTGCAAGCCCTACTCCAACGGTTTCATCGGCGAAGTCGCACTCCTGCGGGAGCAACTCTTCGAAACATATCTCGGACGGGCCTGCGACATCGCTGGCGATGCGGCCGTCTCGCGCGAGGCAATGACGGGCTGCGGCCTCGCCACCCTGCTCGCGACGACGCTCGTCATGCGACGTCGCGAGCGCCAGAAACTGGCCGGACGAACCTGACCTCATCGCAGCCAAGAGCGAGGCTTGCAGCGGCGCAGGTCCCGCTTGCCCTCACAAAGCCTCGAGCAGCTCGGTGGCTTCGATCTCATAGGAATTCATGCTATGTTCTTTGTGCATCGTGATCGATTCGGGTCGCGGGTGACGGCCAGCGGGATTCTCCACACACCGGGATACCTCGCCCCTTCGCCTTCCGATGAAACAGCGCTGTTGCCGCGTGACCACGATGTTCGGCAGCGCCGGCGGCAACCGGAGGCCGTCGGCATTCGACATCCGGAAGGTCTTGGTCGATTACGGCTCATGTTCGTAGCGGCCGCGTCGTTGGAACGAATTAGGGGTCGGCGTAAACAGATCCCGCTGGGCCGTCGCGTTGAGACCCGCGATCCCGCCGTGCCAGGCAAATGTGCCAGCCTGGGCGAATTCGAGTGAGGCACGGACGCTGCGCCTTAGGGCGGGGTTTAGCCGTGGAATCACTCGTGCCGCAAACCGTCCCCTCGTTTGACGATCCTCATCGGTATCAGCGCGGCAGTGTGCCGTGATGGTTCTCGATGTGATCCCCCCGGAAAAATACCTCACCGAGCAGGAAGTCGAGGCCCTATGGCCTTTTTTCCGCTCTGGCGAGCTTCGGCGCGCCCGAAAGTCCGGAGCGATCGATTTCTACGCGTTCCCGGTAGGGCCGCGCTTCACCCCTGAGGATGTCCAAGCCTACATCAATCGCCAGTATCGAAGGCCTTCGTCATGTCCAAAAAGTCGCGATCCGTCCCCAGCACTGCAAGCGCCAATCCGGGCGCCATCGGTTGGGAGTACGGAGGCTACTATCTCGACGTCCCCCATCCCGAACGCGGAGGCATCTACTACGCCTGCCGTTATGACGCCGGAACTCGCACGGTCCGCCGCAGAAGCCTCCGCACTGCGGATGGCGAAGAAGCGCGGCAGGCCCTGGTCGCACTCGTCGCAGCCGCTCCCGCCAGATCGGCAGAAGAGTGCCCCCTCCCGGGAGAGGTCCTGACGGTTCACGTCCTCGAGGCCTATCTGAACGGCCACGCGACGACGATTGCGAGCGAGGCTCAGGCGGCGCGCGCGATTGAAATCATCGTCGAGTACCTGCGGGACGGCGCAAAGGACCTGACGGTGCCAGTCTCCTTCTGGACGCCATCACGGCAGCTGGATCTCGCCCGGTTTTGCCATCAACGGCACAACCACAGCGCCGCATATATTGATCGCACATTGAGCGTTCTCGGCGCTGCCCTGAACGACGCTGCCGCTGTCAAGATGCGTGTGGATCCGATCGGTCGTCATGTCGAAGGGGCGCTCGTCGCCCATGCGCCGAAGATCGTCTATCAGCGTGTCCGCATTTCGCGAGAGCTCAGGATTGCCCCACCTCGAAAAGGCGGCTTCGTCCCGTCGATGGCCGAGATGGCGACCTTCATCGACGCCGTGGAGACACCCCATCTCAAGCGCTGGATCATCCTCGCTCTGAACACCTGGGCTCGCCCGGAAGCCATCGCGGACTTTGATCCTGGGACTCAGTACGATCGGACGATCGGCATCGTGAAGCTGAACCCGGTGGGCCGGATCCAGACGAACAAGCGCCGACCCGACATTCCGGTGACTCGAGGGCTGGCCGATTGGCTCGACCGCTGGTCACAGGAAGACGTGGCTGCCTGGATCAAGCGATATGGCGAAAGGCCGCGAGAGGCAGTTCCGCTCCTGGTCTACAAGGGAAAGCGAGTGAAGCAGGTGAAGCAGGCCATCAAGCGAATCGCTGACGATGCCGGAGTGCCTGATCTCACCCAGAAATCCTTCCGCTCCTTCATGAGCACCCATGTCAGGAAGCTGTGCCCTGGAGTGTCGCGCGAGTTTCGCTCGGGATGGCTCGGTCACACCGTTAGGGAGGGCTCTGCAACGACCGAGCACTACGAAGGGCTACCCTTCGATATTCTCGAAGACGTCGCGCTCGCGACCGACTTCGTCATCAGCGAGCTGCAGAAGCTCACCGATACGCGGCTCTTTGCTATTGAAGTGCGATTGAATCGCGATGAACTGAGGAAGATTGGAGGAACCCCCCGTTCCGTAAAGGCCTTACAGAACAGGGGGTTAAATGGTGGGCGCGACAGGGATCGAACCTGTGACCCCTACGATGTCAACGTAGTGCTCTCCCGCTGAGCTACGCGCCCGTCGCCGCCCTGAGGAGGCTTCCGGAAGCGTGTCCGAGCCGTGTTGGCCGCGTTCACGCTGCGAGGTGAGGGGGCTATAGCGGCTCGCTTCGCGGGTGGCAAGGCGTTTGCCGCATAAATTCTCACGAGGCTGTTGGCATCTCTTTTCGCGAGATGCCGAACGGCGCTCAGGCCGCCAGCAGCTTCTCGACTTCGTTGACGAGCTCGCGCAAATGGAAGGGCTTGGACAGCACCTTCGCATCCTTCGGGGTCTGCGAATCGGGGTTCAGCGCCACGGCGGCGAAGCCGGTGATGAACATCACCTTGATGTCGGGATCGAGCTCGGTGGCGCGACGCGCCAGCTCGATGCCGTCCATTTCGGGCATGACGATATCCGTCAGCAGGAGCTCGAACGGCTCCTCGCGCAGGCGGTTATAGGCCGACAGGCCGTTGTCGAATGAGGCGACGTCATAGCCCGCATTCTGCAGGGCCTTGACCAGGAAGCGACGCATATCGTTGTCGTCTTCGGCGAGCAGTATCTTCGTCATGGGCCTGATCTATGCGTCCCTGAGGCCTGTGTTTCTATAACGTCTGGCACCGCGGCCAAGGCCGGGTCTGGAACGGTTGGGTACTCACCCGGCCGCACAGTTGGAACCATGTCCTTTGATAAGGCAACATCATGGTAAACAACGCGTGAATCCAGCAGAGAATTTACAGGGGTTCGCGACATCGCTTCAACCAGTCAGGTTTGTGTGCTTCAGTCGCTCGTGATGAGCCTGTCCTCAGCTCCTTTCCCGCCCGCGCCGGACGACGTCGTCGCCGAGATCGAGCGGCCGTTCAGCCTCTACCAGCCGGCCCTCCAGGTCGTGCCGGTGGTGGTCGACGTGCCGCATGCCGGCCGCTGTTATCCGCGCGGATTCGTCGAGGCGGCGCGCCTGCCCCTGCGTAGCCTCCGGCGCTCGGAAGACGCCTATGTCGACAGGCTTTTCGCACAGAGCGTCTCGCTCGGCGCGCCGCTGCTCGTGGCCGAGTTCCCGCGCGCCTATCTCGACGTCAATCGCGAACCCTACGAGCTCGATCCGCGTATGTTCGAGGGGCGGGTGCCGCCCTTCGCCAATACCCGCTCGATGCGGGTCGCCGGCGGGCTCGGCACGATCCCCCGGATCGTCGGCGACGGGCAGGAGATCTATTTCGGGAAGATTCCGGTCCAGGAGGGGCTCGCCCGCATCGAGGATCTCTACCGGCCCTATCACGCCGGCCTGCGCAGCCTCGTCCAGCGTACGCAAGGTGTGTTCGGCACTTGCATCCTCGTCGATGCGCATTCGATGCCCTCGGCCGGGCTCGATCGCGACGGGCTGGCGAAATCCGACATCATTCTCGGCGACCGCTTCGGCACCAGCGCTGCCGGCTACATCATCGACATTGCCGAGCAGTCCTTCACGCGACTGGGCTTCAGCGTCACCCGCAACCGGCCCTATGCGGGCGGCTTCATTACCGAGCATTACGGCGCGCCGGCGGCCGGCGTGCATGCCTTGCAGATCGAGGTGAACCGGGCGCTCTACATGAACGAGGCGACGCTGGAGCCGCATGCCGGTTTCGGCGAAGTCGAGCAGGCGATGACGGCTGTGATGGCGGATTGCTTCGCGCGCTGGAGCGGCTGGCTCGACGAATGGCGCGAGGCGGCCGAATAGCGGCAGGGGCGGAGCGGGACCATTTCCAAGAAAAAAGGGCCGCACACTTGCGTGGCGGCCCAAGTCTAGGGAGGAAACGCCCAAGGAGGGCAATGAAGGTTTGAGGTCATCTCCCCTTCGCAATGCACAATATGAGGGTGCGCTGCAAAACGCAATTAAAATCAGCGAAATCAATGGCGCCATGCGGTGAGCGCATGATGCCATGGCCAAAAGCCAGGGTTTTTCGGATATCTCCGCATCCGAGCCCCGGTTCGAGTGGTCCACCGCGGGGTTTATGCTGCAAAGCAGCAAACTGGAGTGCCTATTCATGAGCGCAGTCGATTTCGGCGCTTTCGTCGCAGAGCTGGCGACGCAGTCCGGCCGGGCGATCCTGCCTTTCTTCCGGGCGCTGCATGCGACGGAGGACAAGTCCCGCGGCGGGGTGTTCGATCCCGTGACCGAAGGCGACCGCGCCGGCGAAACGGTGATGCGCCACATGATCAAGCGGCAGTTCCCGGCCCATGGCGTGCTCGGCGAGGAATTCGGCAGCGAGAACACCGATGCCGAGTATGTCTGGGTGCTCGACCCGATCGACGGGACGCGCGCCTTCATCTCCGGCATCCCGGTCTGGGGCACGCTGATCGGGCTCACCCGCAACGGCGTGCCGGTCTACGGCATGATGCACCAGCCCTTTTCGGGCGAGCGCTTTTCCGGGGACGGGCGCGAGGCGCGCTATGAAGGACCGGGCGGCCCGAAGAAGCTGCGGACGCGCCAGACCACAGATCTCGCAGCGGCGACGCTGATGACGACGACGCCGGCCCTGTTCAAGGGCGCGGAGGCGAAGGCCTTCGCCCGCGTCGAGAAGGAGGTCCGGCTCTCGCGCTACGGCTGCGATTGCTACGCCTATTGCATGCTGGCGGCCGGCCATGTCGATCTCGTCATCGAGAGTGGCCTCAAGCCCTACGACATCGTCGCGCTGATACCCATCATCGAGGGCGCGGGCGGCATCGTCACCTCATGGGACGGTGGCAGCGCTGCCGGGGGCGGGCGTATCCTCGCGGCCGGCAGCAAGGCGCTGCATGAGGCCGCCATGGCCTTGCTCGCCGGCTGAGGCCGGCGAAGCCTGGTCCTCGCCGGGGATGAAGGCGTCGAAGGCGGCCCAGAACTGGGCGCGGATCGCGTCGCTTTCCATCAGGATCTCGTGGCGTGCGGTCGGCAAGACCAACGCCGAGCCAGTCTTGAGCCGCGCCGCGAAGCGTTCGATCGCCGGCGTCGAGACGACTGGATCGCGCCCCGCCGCGATGATCAGGGTTGGAACCTTCACCTCCAGCGGGGCAGAGGGCGTGCCGAGGCGCGCCATCAGGCGGAAGGCGGCCCTGATCCAGGCGACGGTGGGATCGCCGATGCTGAGATCGCGTGCCGCCGCCGAGAGCACGGCGTTGCGGGCGTAGCGGACGGGGTCGCTGGTCAGGCGATTGCCCTCGAAAGGTTTCGTGGCGATCGCGGTGTCGCCGCCGCCCGGGACGAAGGCACGGCCGAGGCCGAGCCAGTAGAGCAGACTCGCCAGGAACTTGGCCCGGCCGGGATGCGCAATCATCGCGATGCCGAGCATCGGCGCGAGCGCGACCATGCGCGCGACCGGCAAGGCATTCGAGCGAGCCGCATCGAGGCAGAGCGCGGCGCCCATCGAATGCGAGAGCACAAAATAGGGCGGAGGCAGCTTCGCCTGCATCTCGGCCATGGCCAGCGCGAGATCGGCCTCGTAGTGCTTGAGGCGCCCGACATGGCCCTTGCGCGTGCGGCGGACGAAGCGCTGGGAGCCGCCCTGGCCGCGCCAGTCGAAGGCCAGCACATGGAAGCCACGGCGGCGCAGTTCCGCGACGGTTTCGCTGTAGCGCTCGATGAATTCGGCCCGGCCCTGCACGACGACGATCGTGCCACGCACCGGCTTTATCGTCGGGCGCCAGCTTGCGAAACGCAGGGACGCGCCGTCCCGTGTCGTGGCGAGCCAGGTCTTGCCATGCCCCGGGACGGGGTAGTTCGGATCGGCAAAGAAAGCGGCCTCGGCCATCAACTGCTCCGCATCTCGGCTACGTCATCGATCGTGGCCGCCGCATGCCCGACATCCTGCACGGGATATCCTGCGAAAACATGTCGGTGCGTCGAAAAGAAATGCGAGGGCTGATTTCTGGCCCGAAAGAACGGCTCTTGAAAAGCCCGAGCGCCTCCCCAGATCAGGTCTGTGCAGGCCAGAACCGGCTGCGCGAAAGCAACGAAGGTCCGCGCTCAGGCGAGGCGGACCGACATCATTGTCGCTTCTTCGGAGGACATATCATGCGTCATTTCGACCTTTCCCCGCTCTATCGCTCGACCGTCGGTTTCGACCGTCTGTTCAATCTCCTCGACCAGGCGACGAGCAACGAAGCCGCCCCGAGCTACCCGCCCTACAATATCGAGCGGACCGCCGAGAACGCCTACCGCATCACCATCGCGGTTGCCGGCTTCGGTGAGGGCGACCTCTCCATCGAATCCAAGGAAAACGCGCTGACCGTCAAGGGCGAGAAGCAGCCCGTCGAGGGAGCCGAGAAGCGCGAGGTCCTGCATCAGGGCATCGCCGCGCGCGCCTTCGAGCGTCGCTTCCAGCTTGCCGATTACGTACAGGTAACCGGCGCCAGCCTGGAGAACGGCCTGCTGCATATTGACCTCGTGCGCGAGATTCCCGAGGCCAAGAAGCCCCGCCAGATCGCGATCGGCACCGGCGGTTCGGCCAAGGTCCTCGAGGCCAAGGTCGCCAAGGCCGCGTAACCTACGCCAAGCTTTCGATTGAAAGCGAAAGGCTCCCGGAAACGGGAGCCTTTTTTGTTGGCGGATCAGTTCATCGGGGCGACCGGGGCGATCGGCGTCTCGGGCTTCGGCGTCGATGGCGTGGAGTCGATGTTCTGTACCGGGGGGATTGACCCGGCTTCGACTGCGGGCGCGGCTGTCGAAAGCGGCGGCTTGCGCTCGGTGCCCTCGGTATTGCGCACATCGCTGGGGTTCACGAGCTTCGGCTTGTCGGCTCCGGTGTCGGGATTGGTCGCACCGGGCGAGGGCTCTGCCGGCTTGGCGGGTTGCGGCGGTGCGACGGTCGCGGGGGCGCTGGCTTCGGCCGGGCCCGGTTCCGCAGGCTTCACCGGCTCGGGGGCAGGCGGCGCAGCAGGAGACGGCGGTGAGGTCGTCGCGGGCGCGCTGGCCTCGGCCGGCGGCTTCTCGACTGGCGCGGCGGGCTCAGGCGCAGGCGGTGCGGCCGGCGAGGGCAGCACGGTCGTTGCCGGGGCACTGGCTTCCGTCGGCCCCTTCAGTTCGGCAGGCCGCTCGGGCGGCTGGGGCACCAAGCGCTGGCGCGGCGGAGCATGTTCCTCGCGCGGGTCGGCGCGGGCGACGCTGGGGGCGGCCTGTCCGCGCAAGGGGATGCGACGGATCAATTCGCCGGCATAAGCGTCGAGGATGAGGCGCTGGCGCTGACCACCCGCCGTGACGCCGTCGACGATATAGGTGTCGTCGCGCCGGATCGTGCGCTCGATCCGGACAAGGCCGTAACGGCGGGCGGCGCCGCTGTTGACAGAGTAGGGCGAGACGGCAGCCGGCGCGCGCGGCACCGCGGCGGGTGGGCGCGGGGCGTAGCCATAGTCGTAACGATAGCCATATCCATAGGCGGGATAGGGCTCGTACCCATCGTCGTAATAGTAGTACTGGGCGCTGGCGGTACCCGCCATGCCGGCCATTGCGCCGGCCACGACCAGGCCCATCAGCGCGATACGCCCCGGTGCGGTCGAACGATCTGCCATGCCAAATTCCTTAACGACTGACTGCTCGCCATTCAGTCTTGTTAGGGATTGCGGCAGGTATGCGGCTGGAAACGGGGCGCAAATGCGCCCGCTCAACCGGCGATCGCAGCGACCAAGCGTTCCACGTCCTCAGCTTCCGTCGCGAAGGACATGACGAACCGGCCGACGACTTCGCCATCCTTGAGCGGCGCTTCCGCTGGCAGCGAGCGGGCCGACCAGTCGTAATAGCCGATGCCTGCCGCCTTCAGGCGCTGCTGGACGGCGGGCGGCAGCACGAGGAAGACCTCGTTCGCCTGGCAGGGCCAGGCGAGGCGGGCCTCGCTGCCCTGCGTCACCGAATCCGCCAGACGCTTCGCGCGCGCATTGGCGTGGCGGGCGAGATCGAGCCAGTGATCGTCGGCGAGCAGGCCCTCGAACTGGGCGCCGAGAACGCGGCCCTTGGAGAGCGTCTGGCCGGCGCGCTTGCGCCGCCATTTCATCTCCTCGGCCTCGGCCGGGTCGAAGAAGATCACGGCTTCCGCCGCGAGCGCGCCGTTCTTGGTGCCGCCGAAGGAGAGCACGTCGACGCCGGCCTTCCAGGTGATCTCGGCCGGCGTGCAGCCGAGCGTGACCAGCGCATTGGCGAAGCGGGCGCCGTCCATATGGAGCTTGAGACCGCGCGGCGTGACGGCGTCCTTCAGGGCACGGACCTCGGCCGGCGTATAGATCGTGCCGCATTCGGTCGCCTGCGTGATCGTCAGCGCCTGGGCCTGGACTTGATGGAAATCGCCGGCGCGCAGATGCGAGAGCGCCTTCGTCACCGTCTCCGGTTTCAGCTTGGCGCCGGTGCCGGGCAGGTCGACCAGCTTGGCGCCGTTGGTGAAGAACTCCGGTGCGCCGCATTCGTCCTCTACGACATGCGCCTCCTCATGGGTGAGGATCGCGCCCCAGGGCTTGACGATACTGGCCAGCGCCAGCGCGTTCGCCGCCGTGCCGGTCAGCACGAGGAAGACCGCGACCTCGCGCTCGAAGATCGCGGCGAAGCGCTCCTCGACGCGGCGCGTCCAGTCGTCCTTGCCATAGGGAGAAGCGGCGCCGGCATTGGCGGCGGCGAGCGCGGCCATGACGCGGGGGCTGGCGGCGGCGGTGTTGTCGCTGAAGAAATCCATGGCTTGAGGGTTAGGCGCAGCGCGTTTTCCTGCCAAGCGGCTCCGGCGAAGAGGGGGTTTGCGCGCTGCGCTGGGGCAAGACCCTGTGTTATGCTCAAAAACAAGAACCGGACTGCCTGAGTCAGGCTTTCATTCCGGAAATGTCTGGTGCGGATTCGATTTTGCAATAAAATTTCGCTGCAGCGCGAAATCGGCGCTTGTGCGTAGATTGGAACTCTGGCAAGTTCACCGCAATAGGACAGTGTTGCTGTCCAATTTTTCACCGCGCCGACCAAAAGCTGATCTAGCTGGAGGTCGCGCCGTCGCAACGGAGGCGAGCATGACGAAGGGCCGGGCTACCAACGCCAAAGCCAATCGCACGCGCGCCGTCCGTAAAACGACGGCCTGAAGACAGGCGCGAACGGGCGAGGCACGCCCGGAGGCGCCTGCGGAGGACGCGGGCGCGGTGGAAACAAAGCGCAAGCAAAAAAGCCTCCAGGAAGACGACGGCCGGACCGCCTTGGCCCCATCCTTGCTGCCGACTTCAGGTCGGCTCCGAGGGCCGCAGCGGTCGGGATCATGGACTGACGGGTCTCCCTGCCGGCGCAAGCTCGCGGGGTTCTGGGAAGCGGGGTTTGACGATGAGCGTGACCAGCAAGTCGAGCGGCGCAGAGGCTTTCGAGCGCTTTCCGGCCGTGCGCGATCCGGCGATGCCGACGCGCCAGGGCCTGTACGATCCCAATAACGAGAAAGACTCGTGCGGCGTCGGTTTCATCGCCGACATGAAGAACCGCAAGAGCCATGCGATCGTGCAGCAGGGCCTGCAGATCCTGCACAATATCGACCATCGCGGCGCGGTCGGTGCCGATCCGAAGCTCGGCGACGGCTGCGGCATCCTCGTCCAGATACCCGACCAGTTCTTCCGCGAGGAGACGGCGCGGCTCGGCATCGCGCTGCCGGAGCAGGGCCACTACGCGATCGGCCAGTTCTTCATGCCGCGCGATCCGGCCGCTCGGGCGATGTGCGAGGAGATCATCTCGCAGACCGTGGCGGAGGAGGGGCTCGTCTTCCTCGGCTGGCGCGACGTGCCGGTCGACAACAGCGATCTCGGCCATGCGGTGCTCGCGACCGAGCCGATGCATCGCCAGCTCTTCGTCGGCCGTCCCGACGACATCACCGATGAGGACGAATTCGAGCGGCAGGTCTATGTCCTCCGCAAGTCGGTTTCGAACAAGGTCTACAAGCATCAGGAGCGCAAGACGGCGGAGTACTACCCCGTCTCGATGTCCTGCCGCACCATCGTCTACAAGGGCATGGTGCTGGTGAACCAGCTCGGCTCCTACTTCAAGGACCTGCAGGACGAGCGCTTCGTCAGTGCGCTCGCCCTCGTCCACCAGCGCTTTGCGACCAACACCTTCCCATCCTGGCGCCTCGCCCATCCCTATCGGATGGTCGCCCATAACGGCGAGATCAACACGCTGCGCGGCAACGTCAACTGGATGGCGGCGCGGCAGGCGAGCGTCGATTCCGATCTGTTCGGCTCGGATATCTCGAAGCTCTGGCCGATCTCCTATGAGGGCCAGTCGGACACCGCCTGCTTCGACAACGCGCTCGAATTCCTGGTACAGGGCGGCTACTCGCTCGCCCATGCCATGATGATGCTGGTGCCGGAGGCGTGGAACGGCAACCCGCTGATGAACGAGGAGCGGCGCGCCTTCTACGAGTATCACGCCGCGCTGATGGAGCCCTGGGACGGGCCGGCAGCGATCGCCTTCACCGACGGGCGCCAGATCGGCGCGACGCTGGACCGCAACGGCCTGCGCCCCGCGCGCTATCTCGTCACCGACGATGGCCTCGTCGTGCTCGCTTCGGAATTCGGCGTGCTGCCGATCCCGGAGGAGAAGATCGTCGAGAAGTGGCGCCTTCAGCCCGGCAAGATGCTGCTGATCGATCTCGAACAGGGCCGCATCATCGGCGATGACGAGATCAAGACCTCGCTCTGCCTCGCCAACCCCTACAAGGACTGGCTGAAGCGCACCCAGATCGTGCTGGAGGATCTGCCGCCGGTCGAGGCGCGGGCCTCGCGCACCGACGTGCCGCTGCTCGATCGCCAGCAATCCTTCGGCTACACCACCGAGGATGTCCGCCTGCTGATGGCGCCGATGGCGGTGACCGGGCAGGAAGCCGTGGGCTCCATGGGCACTGATACGCCGATCTCGGCGCTCTCGCTCAAGTCGAAGCTGCTCTACACCTATTTCAAGCAGAACTTCGCGCAGGTCACGAACCCGCCGATCGACCCGATCCGCGAAGAGCTGGTGATGAGCCTGCTCTCCTTCATCGGGCCGCGCCCGAATATCCTCGACCTCGAAGGCACCTCGCGGCGCAAGCGCCTGGAGGTCCGCACACCGATCCTGACCAATGACGATCTCGAGAAGATCCGCTGCATCGGCCATTACGAGGATCGCTTCGACACCAAGACGATCGACTTCACCTATCCGGCCCGCGAAGGCGCGTCTGGGATGGAGGGCGCGGTGGTGCGGCTCTGCGAGCGCGCCGAGGCTGCCGTCCATGGCGGCTACAACATCATCATCCTGTCGGACCGGCAGGTCGGGCCGGACCGCATCCCGATCCCGGCGCTGCTGGCGACGGCGGCGGTGCATCATCACCTGATCCGCAAGGGCCTGCGCACCTCGGTCGGCCTCGTCGTCGAATCCGGTGAGCCGCGTGAGATCCATCATTTTTGCTGCCTCGCCGGCTACGGCGCCGAGGCGATCAACCCCTATCTCGCCTTCGACACCCTGCTCGACCAGCATGAGCAGGGCGCCTTCCCCGAGGAGGTCGATGCCGACGAGGTGGTGAAGCGCTACATCAAGTCGGTCGGCAAGGGCGTGCTGAAGGTCATGTCCAAGATGGGCATCTCGACCTACCAGTCCTATTGCGGCGCGCAGATCTTCGACGCCGTCGGCCTGAAGAGCGCCTTCGTCGACAAGTTCTTCTTCGGCACGGGCACGGCGATCGAGGGCGTCGGTCTCGACGAGATCGCCGAGGAGAGCCTGCGCCGGCATCGCGACGCTTTCGGCGACTCGCCGCTCTACCGCAACAGCCTCGATATCGGCGGCGAGTACATGTACCGCGTCCGCGGCGAGGACCATGTCTGGAAGCCGGATGTCGTCGCCTCGCTCCAGCATGCTGTGCGTCTCAACGCGCAGGATCGCTACGAGGAGTTCGCGCAGCAGGTCAACGACGACGCGCAGCGGCTCAGCACCATCCGCGGCTTGTTCAAGGTCAAGATGGCCGTCGACAATGGCCGCGCGCCGGTGCCGCTGGAGAGCGTCGAGCCCGCCGCCGAGATCGTGAAGCGCTTCGCCACCGGCGCGATGTCGTTCGGCTCGATCTCGCGCGAGGCGCATGAGACGATCGCGCTCGCGATGAACCAGATCGGCGGCAAGTCAAACACCGGCGAGGGCGGCGAAGAGCCGATCCGCTTCCGGCCGATGCCGGATGGCCGCTCGAAGCGCTCGGCGATCAAGCAGATCGCGTCCGGCCGCTTCGGCGTCACCACCGAGTATCTCGTCAATGCCGACGTGATGCAGATCAAGGTGGCGCAGGGCGCCAAGCCCGGCGAGGGCGGCCAACTCCCCGGCCACAAGGTCGACGCCAAGATCGCCCGGACCCGGCATTCGACCCCGGGCGTCGGCCTGATCTCGCCGCCGCCGCATCACGACATCTATTCGATCGAGGATCTGGCGCAGCTCATCTTCGACCTGAAGAACGTCAACCCGGCGGCCGATGTCTCGGTGAAGCTCGTCTCCGAGATCGGCGTCGGTACGGTTGCCGCCGGCGTCGCCAAGTCGCGGGCCGACCATATCACCATCTCCGGCTTCGAGGGCGGCACGGGCGCGAGCCCGCTGACCTCGCTGAAGCATGCCGGCTCGCCCTGGGAGATCGGTCTCGCCGAGACGCAGCAGACGCTGGTGCTGAACCATCTGCGCGGCCGCGTGGCCTTGCAGGTCGATGGCGGGTTGCGCACGGGTCGGGACGTCGTCATCGGCGCGCTGCTCGGCGCCGACGAGTTCGGCTTCTCGACCGCGCCCCTGATCGCGGCCGGCTGCATCATGATGCGCAAGTGCCACCTCAACACTTGCCCGGTCGGCGTCGCGACGCAGGACCCGGTGCTGCGCAAGCGCTTCAAGGGCCTGCCCGAGCATGTCGTGAACTACTTCTTCTTCGTGGCCGAGGATGTCCGCCGGATCATGGCGGAGATGGGCTTCACGAAGATCGAGGAGATCGTCGGCCGCTCGGACCTGCTCGACAAGCGCGATGCGATCGAACACTGGAAGGCGAACGGACTCGACTTCACCAAGCTCTTCCACAAGGTCGATCTGCCGGGCGTGGCGATCCGCCATGTCGAGTTGCAGAAGCACCCGATCGACACCGTGCTCGACCGCCAGCTCCTGGCCGAGGCGGCGAATGCGATCGAGACCGGCACGCCGGTCGTGATCGAGAAGCCGGTCGGCAATGTCGACCGCAGCACGGGCGCGATGCTCTCGGGCGCGGTCGCGAAGAAGTACGGCCATGCCGGCCTGCCGGAAGACACGATCACGGTGAAGCTCACCGGCACTTCGGGCCAGAGCTTCGCGGCCTTCCTCGCGGCCGGCGTCACGGTCGAGCTCACCGGCCAAGCCAACGACTATGTCGCCAAGGGCCTCTCCGGCGGCAAGGTGATCGTGAAGCCCGATCCGGCGACCAAGGCGGTGGCCGAGCGTTCGATCATCGTCGGAAACACCGTGCTCTACGGCGCGATCGCGGGCGAGGCCTATTTCCGCGGCGTCGCGGGCGAGCGCTTCGCGGTGCGCAATTCCGGCGCCATCGCGGTGGTGGAAGGGACGGGCGACCATGGCTGCGAATACATGACCGGCGGCGTCGTCGCGGTCATCGGCCAGACCGGGCGCAATTTCGCGGCCGGCATGTCGGGCGGCATCGCCTATGTGCTGGACGAGGACGGCACCTTCAAATCGCGCTGCAACCTCTCGATGGTCGATCTCGAACCGGTCGAAGAGGAAGAGGACCTGATGGAGCGCCTGCACCATCACGGCGGCGATCTCGAGCACAAGGGCCGGATCGACATGACCAACATGTCGGGCCACGATGAAGAGCGCCTGATGCAGATGCTGACGAACCATGTCGACTACACCGGCTCGGAGCGCGCCCGCACCATCCTCGACAACTGGGCGGATTACCGCACCAAGTTCGTCAAGGTGATGCCGGTCGAGTACCGCCGCGCGCTGCGCGAGATGGAACAGGCCCGCACCTTGCAGGCTGCGGAATAAGCGAACGCCACCCCGCCGGGGCCGTCACGGTCCCGGCATCTCGATCAAGTCAAGGCACGCGCACGGGGACGCCCCGCGCACACGGCGAGAGAAACGGCATGGGCAAGGTCACGGGCTTTCTCGAATTCGACCGGCAGGAGCAGAAATATCAGCTCGCCGGCGACCGCATTCGCCACTTCCGCGAGTTCACGCTTCCCCTGGAGGAGCGCGACATCAAGAAGCAGGCGGCGCGCTGCATGGATTGCGGTATCCCGTTCTGCCATGGGCCGACCGGCTGCCCGGTGCATAACCAGATTCCGGACTGGAACGAGCTGGTCTATTCCGGCGGCTGGGAGGATGCCTTGCGCAACCTCCACTCCACCAACAACTTCCCGGAATTCACCGGCCGCATCTGCCCGGCGCCTTGCGAGGAAGCCTGCACGCTCAACCTCGAAAACATGCCGGTGACGATCAAGACGATCGAGCAGGCGATCGCCGACAAGGGCTGGGAAGAGGGCTGGATCGCGCCGGAAATCCCGGCCAAGCGCACCGGCAAGCGCATCGCCATCGTCGGCTCCGGTCCTGCCGGGATGGCCGCGGCGCAACAGCTCGCCCGCGTCGGGCACGATGTCCATCTCTATGAGCGCGAGGCCAAGGCCGGCGGCCTGCTGCGCTACGGCATCCCCGACTTCAAGATGGAGAAGAAGCATATCGACCGCCGGGTGAAGCAGATGGAGGCGGAAGGCGTGACCTTCCACTACAATGCCAATATCGGCGTGACCCTGCCCTTCGCCACGCTGATGGCCGAGCATGACGCGGTGCTGATGACAGGCGGCGCCGAAGCGCCGCGCGATCCGGGCCTGCCGGACACCAACCTTGCCGGCGTCCACTACGCGATGCCGTACCTGACCCAGCAGAACAAGCGCGTCGGCGGCGAGGATGTTTCGAACGAGGCGCCGATCAGTGCCGCCGGCAAGCATGTCGTCGTGGTCGGCGGCGGCGATACCGCTTCGGACTGCGTCGGCACCGCCTTCCGGCAGGGGGCGCTCTCGGTGACGCAGCTCGACATCCGGCCGATGGCGCCGGAGCTGGAGGACAAGCTCACCGTCTGGCCGTACTGGCCGACCAAGTTCCGCACCTCGTCCTCGCAGGCCGAGGGGGCCGAGCGCGAGTTCCAGGCGGCGACGCTTGGCCTCGAAGGCCGCAACGGCCGGCTCACCGGCGTGAAATGCGCCCGCGTCGACGAGAAGCGAAAGCCCGTTCCCGGCAGCGAATTCGTGCTCCAGGCCGATCTCTGCTTCCTCGCCATCGGCTTCGCCGGATCGGTGATCGAGGGCATGATCGCGCAATCGGGCGTAGGCGTAGACAAGCGTGCCAACGTCGTCGCCAATGACCGCGACTACAAGACCAGCGTCGGCAAGGTCTTCGTCGCCGGTGACATGCGTCGCGGCCAGTCGCTGGTGGTCTGGGCGATCCGCGAGGGCCGCCAGGCGGCCCATGCCATCGACAAGGAGCTGATGGGCGCGACGATCCTGCCGGTGTGAGGAGAAGGGTTTGTGATGAACTCTTTTGCTAAATTGGGCGTCGCTGCCTTTGTTGTAGCAGTCTCGGTTTGGGGAGTTTATACATCGTCTCGGATAATCTGGGTCGCGCTCAAGACGGGTTTCATCGTTGGGCCGAAAGTAGTTTATTCTTTTGATACGCAAGGGGGAATATTCAAGGCTGCCTTTATCATGCATATATGCTTGATATTGCTATGGTCTGTATGTATTTATGCATTTCTGAGGCATTTTCCTGATTTTTGAAATTTGCCTCCCTGGATTGAACTCGGCGGAGATGTCGATAGGGCCGATCCCCGGTTGACCCGGATCGGCGTCAGTTCTTCACCGTCCCGGCCTTGTAGAGCCGGACCGGCGAGCCGGGCGCGCGCCTGATCGTGCCCTTGGCTTCGAGATCGAGCTGCACGGCCTTCAGCCACCATCCCGCCGTCTTGCCCTGTGGAAACAGAGTGTCGGGCAGATGCGGCAGCAGCGCTTCCTTGGCTTCGGAAACCTTCAGGCCCGGCGCGGCCTCCGGCAGGATGTTCAGCAGCGCCTTGCGCATCCCGAGGTATTTGGCCCGGTCGACCCGCTCGGTCTTGCCGGGCGTATTGACGTTCTCGATCTCGATCTTGTCGTCAGCCATCGATCTCTCTCGCTGCTGCGGTTCTGAAACATACGGCTGTCATTCCGGGGCGCGCCGCAGGCGCGAACCCGGAACCCACGACTGGGTAGGACATTCCGTATTCATTGCCGGCGGCTCGCCCAGTCGTGGCTTCCGGGTTCCTCGCTGCGCGAAGCCCCGGAATGACAAGAGCGGCGCCGACCGGCAACGTTTGAACAGTGACGCGCACAATCTGATCCGAAAGAGGTCAATCCATGTCATGAGCGAGCTCCGCGCCGGGCTCGCGCCCCTCATACCTGCGGCGCCCTGTTCACCGGTCTCGCCATCGCTATGATCGCCATCATGGAATCGACCCTGAAGGGGAAGCAGGCGCCGCGCCGCCGCTTCCGTTGCCGCACCCGCGGACCTGTCTGCGCCCCGCGCTTCACCTCGCGGGGCTGACCGGGAACGCATCGTCGTCTCATCGTCAGCCTTTGTTGGCGCGCTCTTGCGCGCATGCCTGACTTGATGAGATTCCGATGTCCCTGATCACCCTGAAAGACCTGTCGCTCGCTCGTAGCGCTCCCCTGTTTGCCGGCCTCGACCTCGCCATCGCCAAGGGCGACCGGCTCGGCCTCGTCGTCGCCAATGGGCGCGGCAAGTCTTCGCTCCTGCGCATCCTGGCCGGCACCGAGGAAGCGAGCGGCGGAACGCTGACTCGCTCGCGCGGCCTCGTCACCGCCTTCGCGCCGCAGGATCCGCCCGAACGCCTGCTGACGATGAGCCTCTACGATGCCGTGCTGGATGCGCTCGATGCCGAGGCGGCCGAGTCCGAGAGCTGGCGCGTCGACGTGCTGCTCGACGATCTCATGGTCGAGGAGAGCCTGCGTGCCCGCGCAGTCGGCAGCCTCTCCGGCGGCTGGCAGCGCACGATGCTGCTGGCGCGGGCGGTGGTGATCGAGCCGGACCTGCTCTTGCTGGACGAGCCGACGAACCATCTCGATCTCGAACGCATCGGCCTGCTGGAACGCTTCCTCGCCAATCTGCCGCGCGACTGCGCCGTGATAGCCGCCAGCCATGACCGCGCATTTCTCGACGATGTCAGCACGCGCACCCTGTTTCTGCGTCCGGCCGAGAGCGCCGATTTCGCCTTGCCCTATTCGCACGCCCTGCAGGCTCTGGAAGAGCGCGACGCGGCGCGGGGCCGGCAGTTCGAGAACGAGATGCGCAAGGTCAAGGCGCTTCGCCAACAGGCGGCCAAGCTGAAGAATATCGGCATCAATTCCGGCTCCGACCTGCTGGTGGTCAAGACCAAGCAACTGTCCGAACGCGCCGACAAGCTGGAGGAACAGGCCAGGCCCGGTCACAAGGAGCGCTCGGCCGGCACGATCCGGCTGGCCAGCAGCGGCACCCATGCCAAGGCGCTGGTCTCGATCAAGGAAACGACAGTCGGCACGCCGGACGGGCGCCTGCTGTTCCGCACCGGTCCGCTCTGGATCGAGAAGGGCGACCGCATCGCGCTGCTCGGCGCCAACGGCAGCGGCAAGACGCGCTTCGTCGCGCGCTTGCAGGCGGCGCTGGGCGGCTCGGATCCGGAGATCCGCGGCGCCGCGACCCTGAAGGCCGGCTGTTCCGATCAGGGCCTGTCGCAGCTCGACGCCTGGCGCACGCCCTGGGATGCGGTGAAGCATTCCAGCGATCTCGGCGACCAGACGGCGCGCACCGTGCTGGCCGGCGCCGGGATCGCCAGCGAAGCGCAGACTGCACCGACGGCACGCCTCTCGGGCGGGCAGCGCGCGCGGCTCGCGATGCTGCTGCTGCGCCTGATCGAGCCGAACTTCTACCTGCTGGACGAGCCGACCAACCATCTCGATATCGAGGGGCAGGACATGCTGGAGAGCGAATTGATCAAGCAGGAAACGGCTTGCCTGCTGGTCAGCCATGACCGCGCCTTCGTGCGGGCGGTGGCGACGCGGATCTGGGTCATCGCCGGCAAGAAGCTGGTCGAGGTCGACGATCCCGATCCGGTCTTCGACCGATTGATGGCGGGATGACGCGGGTTCAGCGCGGCCAGCGGTAATCGTCGAGCCGGCCCGGAAGCGGGTCCGGCGCGATGCCCTGGCCGAAGACGCGTTCGAGCTGGAGGGCGGCGTCGCCGCGCCCGCGCGCCTCGGCGATCGAGGCGAGCAGCGGCTGCTCGGAGAGCGCGGCCTGGCCGGTGAGTGGCTGGATCGGCCCGGCGAGCGGGCGGGCCTGCAAGGCGGCGGGCAGGCCGATCGTCGGCACGCCCGCGACCATCTGGTCGATCAGGCGCTCGACGCCGCCGGGCTGGAGCTCCGGCGCGCTGGGGGCGCCGGTCTCGGGCGAGACGGGCAGGGCGATGACGCTGTTCTGCGGGGCGGCCTCGATCATCCGGCGGATGACGAGATCGACGAAATGCGCGGCCTTGCGGGCGCCGGCCGCGGTGAAATGGATGCCGTCGCCGAGGCGCAGGCGCACCGGCTGGCCGGAGACGTCCGGGCCGGTCGCGGCATAGCGGTTCTCGGCATCGACGAAGCCGCCCCAGAGATCGACATATTGCCCGCCCGCCTTCTCGACACGCTGGCGATAGAGGTCGTTGAAGGTGACGAGATCGGCCGAGAGCCGTCCGTTCTGCATCGGCGGCGCACCGACCCAGATCAAGGGCACGCGCTTGCCGGCGAAGGCGTTGGCGATGGCGTCGATCCGGTCGCTGTAGAGTTCGAGCCAGCGCGGACTCAAGGGTTCGTGGACGGTCTCGCCCTCGCGCATCGGCTGGCGGTCGTTGAGGCCCAGCAGGACGACGCCGATGCTGATCTTCTGGTCGCTGGCGAGCAGCTCGGAGATCGTCTTCGGCCAGTCGTAGAAGTCGCTGCGCACCAGGCCGGAATCGGGCTTGGCCTTGTGGATCACCTCGACATCGGGCCGGTTGTTGAGGGCGTCGTCCAGGCCGTTCGCCAGGAGATTGGCGAGGGAATCGCCCATGACCACGATGCGGCTGGTGACATCGACCTTGGGGATGACCGGATCGTCGCGGACGACGACGGGCGCATCGCGGCGGCGGACGGCCGGCGCGACGCGCTGGCGCGGCTGCGGCGTCGCGTTTCGCGGCTGGGCCGGGATCTGCCAGAACATCTGGAACAGGCTGCGCTGTTGCGGCTGCTGCTGGGCGAGAGAGGTCGGCCCGCCCGTCAGCAGGAGCAGGCAGGCGGCAGCCAGAACCATGGCGAGCGAGCGCAGGCGCATAGGCCGATCCGGTGGTTCCCCTTCGCTCCCCATTATAGGCCCGGGCCGGCCCGAAGTCAGCGCTTGCCGCGCAGCTTCGACAGCAGGGCCGGCGTGGGATAGCCGTCGGCGATCTCGCCGGCGCTGATCTGGTAGCGGCGGACCGCCTCGCGCGTGCCTGTGCCGATGCGGCCATCAGCATCGTGATTGTAGAGGCCGAGCGCCTTCAGGCGGTTCTGGAGATCGCGGGTCGCGGCCATGTCGAGGCGCGGGGCCTTGGTCGGCCAGTTGCCCTGGATCGCGGCGCGCCCGGCGATGCGGTCGCCGAGATGGCCGACGGCCATCGCATAGGCATCCGACGAGTTGTATTTCTTGATGACGTCGAAATTGGCAGTGAGCAGCATCACCGGGCCGGTATGACCGGCCGGATAGAACAGGCGGCCTTCGCCGGAGGAGGGCAGGCGCCCGCCATCGGCGCGGCGGATGCCGGCGGAAGCGAAGCTGGAGAAGCTCGCCTTGTCCAGGCGGTGGTCGAAGCCGGCAGGAAGCGTCACCTCCATGCCCCAGGGCAGGCCGGGCACCCAGCCATAGCCCTTGAGATAATTGGCGGTTGAGGCGATGGCGTCGCTCGACGAGGTCCAGATGTCGGCGTGGCCGTCGCCGGTCCAGTCGACCGCATATTTCATGTAGCTCGACGGCATGAACTGGGTGTGGCCCATGGCGCCAGCCCAGGAGCCTTTCAATTCGCTGCGCTCGACATGGCCCTTCTCGATCAGTTCGAGAGCGGTCAGGAGTTCATCGCGGAAGAAGTCGCCGCGATAGCGGATCGAAGCCAGCGTCGCGAGCGAGCGGATGACATCCTTGCCGCCCTTGAACGAGCCGTAATTGGTCTCCATGCCCCAGACGCCGAGGACGACCTCCTTGGGCACGCCGTAGCGCGCCTCGACCTGCGCGAGCACGGAGGCATTTTCGGCCGCGGCCTCGCGCCCGCGCTGGATGCGCGAGCCGCCGACGGCATTCTCCAGATAGTTCCAGATCGGGGCGCTGAACTCGGACTGCTTCTTCGTCAGCGCGACGATCGACGGATCCGGCGTCACGCCGCGGAAGGCGAGGTCGAACGTGGCGCGCGAAATGCCGCGGCCTTGAGCCAGCGGCCAGAGCCGTTGCACGAAAACGTCGAAGGAGGCGCTCGCCGGGGTCGCCTGCGCATTGCTGCGGGCCTGGGCGCCGGACGCGTTGATCGAGCCGGTGGTCTGGGCCAGCGCCGGTGCCAGGCTGATCAGGACTGAGGCTGCGATGACGGACAGACGCATGGACACTCCCGGCGAATGCTGGATGGAAACATCTTCACAGCGCCCGAACAAGATTAACCAAGGGTTAAGGGAGCGCCAGTGGGGTGGCGTCCGGACCTGTCAGCGACACTAAGGCGCGGCTGGCAATGAGACGTGTTCGTGATTTGACAAGCCTCGGTGATTGTCAGACTCTCGGCGGATGAACAGCGCGTCCCCCTTCCGCCGCGGCCTGCACCGCTCGGGCAACCTCATCGCGGGCTTCTAGCCCCGGGCCTGTCGCGCTTGGCGCCTCCGGTTCGGGGGCGCTTCCTCTTCCCAGTTTCCCTGCGAGTTCGACCTTTGGATGCCGTGCGGTTTTCGTCCGCCGGCGGGCGCTCGCCTTTTCGATGAAAGACCTGTCCTGATGTCCACCAAGCGTCCCGCCATCACCGTCACGGCCGCGGACCATGCCATGCTGAGCCGCATCGCGGCCGGCGCGGCCCATACCATGCCCGACCTCGCTGCCGAGCTGACCCATGAGCTCGATCGCGCCCGCATCCTGCCGGAGGGCCGCGTCTCGCATGACCATGCCCGGATCGGCAGCCAGATCGTCTATCGCGACGAGAGCACCAAGCGGGAGACCGCCGTCACGTTGGTATGGCCTGAGCATGCCGATATCGAGAAGAACCGCATCTCGGTGATGACGCCGATCGGCGTCGCGTTGATCGGTATGGCGGCCGAGCGATCGATCGACTGGACGACGCGCTCGGGCGACGTGAAGCGCCTGACCGTGCTGGAGGTTCGCGAGCCGGCGCAGGAGCAGGCCGCGTCCTGACTCCCTCCTGTCATTCCGAGGGCATGCCGCAGGCGCGGCCCCCGGAATGACAGAGGTCGCCTGATCGGGGCTGCCTCGTAACCGCGCATGGGCGCTAGTCAATGTGAATGGACAGATCGAACAGGTCCGGATGGCTCACAAGGCCGTCCTCATCCGCCATTCTTTGCCGCCACAAAGCATTGAACGAGCCCGAAAGCGAGTCGATCCGGTTGTCCGCAGTCGTGGGATTGTGAATGTTCGACAGGAGCGCCATGTCCGTTTCGAAGAGGCTGATCACCCAGCCGTCGAAATCCTGAAGCGGCGAGACGAGCCGGTCGACGACGGCCGAATAAGCGGCGTTGTTTTCCATCCGCTTGGCATCCAGGCCGCCGCGGCAGGCCATCTCCAACTGGTCGATGGCGGTCTGGAGACGATTGATCTCCTTCTTCCCCTGCGTGATCTTCCACAGCAGGAGCTTGAAGAGCCTGGCCCGGATCTGGCCGATCTTTGCGGGAGACGGGTGGATGGCTTTTGAGCGCAGAAGCTTTTCGAAGCCGTCGAGATAGCCAAATCGGATCAGATAGCGATTGATCTCTGCTGCTTTCATGACGCGCCTCTGGTTTTGGCGTCGACTCCGAAAAGCGGGGAGCGATCTGAGCGAACTGTACCTCGTTTATCGTCGCGAGCCTCGGTAAGGTTCACATTGGCGGGCTGAATTCACACTCCGTCAAAGAGGGTGGTGCTGCCTGCGCGAGGCAAGCGGCGTGAATCTCAGGCCGAGGCGTTCTTCATCCTGAGCTTCTCTTCCCAGGCGAGCGCCTGGCCGACGATCTCGTCGAGATCGTCATGCTCCGGCTGCCAGCCCAGTTCGGCGCGGATGCGGTCGGCCCGGGCGATCAGCGAGGCCGGGTCGCCGGCCCTGCGTTCCGCCAGCGTCACCGGGAAATCGACGCCGGATACCTTCTTCACGACCTCGACGACCTCCTTCACCGAATAACCGCGGCCATAGCCGCAGTTCAGCGTGAGGCTCTCTCCGCCGCCGCGCAGATGGTCGAGCGCAGCCAGATGCGCGCGGGCGAGATCGGTGACGTGGATATAGTCGCGCACGCAGGTGCCGTCCGGCGTCGCATAGTCGGTGCCGAAGACGGTGAGGCCGTCGCGCTGGCCGAGCGCCGCCTGGCTCGCGACCTTGATGAGATGGGTCGCGTTCGGCGAGGACTGGCCGGAGCGGCCCTTCGGATCGGCGCCGGCGACGTTGAAATAGCGCAGCGCCACGTAGGAGAAGCCATGGGCCTTGGCCGCGTCCTGCAGCATCCACTCGCTCATCAATTTCGAGCGGCCATAGGGGTTGATCGGGTTCAGCGCGATCTCTTCCGGCACAGGCGAGACCGGCGGCTCGCCATAGACGGCGGCTGTGGAGGAGAAGATCACGTGCTTCACGCCCTTGCGGGCGGCGCTCTCGATCAGCCCGCGGGTCTTCACGGTATTGTTGAAATAATAGCCCAGAGGGTCGGAAACGGATTCCGGAACCACGATCCTGGCGGCGAAATGCGCGATCTCGGTGATCTCATATTCGCCGATCAGGCCCTCGACGAGTTCCTGGTTGCCGATATCGCCCTGGACGAAGATCGCCTCGGGCGGCACCGCCCACCAGAAGCCGGTCGAGAGATTGTCGAGCACCACGACCTTCTCGCCGCGATCCAGCAATTCCAGAACCATGTGGCTGCCGATGTAGCCGGCGCCGCCGGAAACCAATACCGCCATCGTCTCTCTCGCCTCATCTTCGTCAGGAACCGGATCTATCGAAAAACCGTTGACGGCTTCTCAAGGCCTGTCAGCTAATACCGCCTGATGGCCGCCAACCATGACAGTTGTGCGGCCGTTCCCATCACTGCCTGGCTTCGGCAAGGCTATTGCGCCCAATGGATTTTTCATGACGAAACGCATCCGCAAGGCCGTTCTTCCCGTCGCTGGTCTTGGCACCCGCTTCCTGCCCGCCACCAAGGCGATCCCGAAGGAGATGCTCACCATCGTCGACCGTCCGGTCGTGCAGCATGTCGTGGACGAGGCGCGCGCCGCCGGCATCGAGCATTTCATCTTCGTCACCGGCCGCAACAAGGCAGTGATCGAGGACCATTTCGACATGGCCTACGAGCTCGACGACACGTTGGCCAAGCGCAACAAGACGAAGGAACTGGAGGCGCTGAAGCACGACCTGCCGGCCGCCGGCGCGACCAGCTTCACCCGCCAGCAGGCGCCGCTCGGCCTCGGCCATGCCGTCTGGTGCGCGCGCGAGATCGTCGGTGACGAGCCCTTCGCGCTGCTGCTGCCCGACATGCTGCATTACAGCGCCGGCAAAGGCTGCCTCGCCGAGATGATCGAGGCCTATGACCAGCATGGCGGCAACCATATCGCCGTCGCCCCCGTGCCGGACGACCAGACCCATCAATATGGCATCGTCGGTGTCCAGGACGCCAAGGCCAAGGTCTCGAAGATCACCGGCATGGTCGAGAAGCCGCCGAAGGGCACGGCCCCGTCCAATCTCCACATCACCGGCCGTTACATCTTGCAGCCCACGATCTTCAACCTGCTCGCCAATCAGGAGAAGGGCGCAGGCGGCGAGATCCAGTTGACCGATTCGATGATCGCGCTGTCGCGGCAGGAAGCGTTCCATGCCGTGCGTTTCGACGGCGAGATTTACGATACCGGCTCGAAGATCGGCTTCCTCACGGCGAATATCGCCTATGCGCTCGATCGCGGCGACCTCGGCCCGCAGTTGCGCGCTGAAATCGAGAAGCTGCTCGACCGCTGAGCGGCACACGGCTCGTTCAACTCAGCCCTCGTCCTGAGGAGCTGTTCCGAATAGGAATGGCACCTCGAAGGGTGAGGGCTTACGTCTTGCTGACGGTGCAAAGTTGAGTGACCAGAGTCTTGTCTTCGACCGGGCACTCGGCCGTTCGCGGCTGAGGCGCGCGCTGGCCGGCGACTATCCGGATTTCCTGCTGCAACGTGCGGCCGGGGATCTGGAGGATCGGCTTGGCGCGGTGCTGCGTGAATTCGCGGTCGCGGCCGACCTCGGCACCCCGCTGCCGGTCCTCGCCCCCATTCTCGCCGGCAAGGCTGGTCGTGTCCTGCGCATGGCCGAAGCCAGGGGCGGTCAGGCCGATCTCGTCGGCGATCTTGAGAGCCTGCCTTTCGCTGCTGGTTCGCTCGATCTCGCCGTTTCGCTGCTGGCGCTGCACGGGGTCAACGACCTGCCTGGCGCCTTCATCCAGATCAAGCGGGCGCTGAAGCCCGACGGGCTGTTCATGGGCTGTCTGCTCGGCGGGCGCACCTTGCAGGAGATTAGGCAGGCCTTGCTCGAAGCCGAGAGCGAGACGACGGGCGGGGTCAGCCCGCGCGTCGCGCCCTTCGCCGACCTGCGCGATCTCGGCGGGCTCCTGCAGCGCGCCGGTTTCGCATTGCCGGTCATCGACAGTGAGATCGTGACGGTGCGCTATCGCGACGCCTTCGGGCTGTTCCGCGACCTGCGCGCCATGGGCTGGGCCAACACGCTCGTCGCCCGGCGCAAGACGCCATCGCGGCGCGAGACGCTGCTGCGCGCGGCTTCGCTCTATGCCGAACGTTTTGCCGATCCGGACGGGCGCCTGCCGGCGACGTTCGAATTCGTCTGGGTCTCCGGTTGGGCGCCGCATGAGAGCCAGCAGAAACCATTGAAGCCGGGCTCGGCCAAAACGCGGCTGGCCGATGCGCTCGGCGTGCCGGAGATCAAGGCGGGCGAGAAGCCGGGAGGTGTGGAATGAGCGAACGCCAGCCCCGCCTGACCCGCGCCGATTTCCGCGCCTTCCGCGCCATTCCGACGCGCTGGCATGACAACGACGCCTTCGGCCACGTCAACAACGTGGTCTATTATGGCTGGTTCGACACCGCGGTGAATGCCTGGCTGATCGAGAACGGCTTCCTCGACCTTTCCGGCAGCGACATAGTCGGGCTCGTGGCCGAGACCGGCTGCACCTATTTCGAGAGCGTCGCCTTCCCCGAGACCGTGGAGGCCGGGATCGCCGTCGAGCGGCTCGGCAACAGCTCGGTGACCTATCGCATCGGCATCTTCCGGCAGGGTGGCGATCAAGCGGCGGCGCAAGGGCGCTTCACCCACGTCTATGTCGAGCGGGCGAGCCAGAAGCCCGTGCCGATCCCGCCGCCGCTCAGGGCTGCGCTTGCCGCCATCCAGCGCTGAAAGCGCCGTCCGCACCGGGAATGTTGTCTCGCGGGCCGAGGCAGGCTATGCCCCTGCCAACCCCTATCGCCGGACCCGCCAGGAACCCTGAGCCCGTGATTCCGAACGACATCAAGATCACCCCGCAGCTCGTCGCCGAGCACGGCCTGAAGCCGGACGAGTATCAGCGCTTCCTGCATCTGATCGGCCGCGAGCCGACGATCACGGAACTCGGCATCGTCTCGGCGATGTGGAACGAGCACTGCTCCTACAAGTCGTCGAAGATTCATCTGAAGACGCTGCCGACCAAGGCGCCCTGGGTGATCCAGGGCCCGGGCGAGAATGCCGGCGTCATCGATATCGGCGAGGGCACGGCCATCGTCTTCAAGATGGAGAGCCATAACCACCCGTCCTTCATCGAGCCCTATCAGGGCGCGACGACGGGCGTCGGCGGCATCCTGCGCGACGTCTTCACCATGGGCGCGCGCCCGATCGCGGTGCTGGATGCGCTGCGCTTCGGCTCGCCCGATCATCCGAAGACCCGCCACCTCGTCTCCGGCGTGGTTGCCGGCATCGGCGGCTACGGCAATTCCTTCGGCGTGCCGAATGTCGGCGGCGCCACCGGCTTCCATACGCGCTATGACGGCAATATCCTCGTCAACGCCATGGCGGTCGGCATCGCCCAGGCCGACGAGATCTTCTACGCCAAGGCTTCGGGCGTCGGTAAGGCGATCGTCTATCTCGGCTCCAAGACCGGCCGCGACGGCATCCACGGCGCGACCATGGCCTCGGCCGAATTCGACGACAAGTCGGAGGAGAAGCGTCCGACCGTGCAGGTCGGCGACCCCTTCGCCGAGAAGCTGCTGCTCGAAGCCTGCCTCGAGATCATGGCCGCCGGCCATGTCGACGCGATCCAGGACATGGGCGCGGCCGGCCTGACCTGCTCGGCCGTCGAGATGGGCGCCAAGGGCGACCTCGGCGTCGAACTGGACCTCGACAAGGTGCCCTGCCGCGAGGAGGGCATGAGCGCCTATGAGATGATGCTGTCGGAGAGCCAGGAGCGCATGCTCATGGTGATCAAGCCCGGCCATGAGGACGCCGCCGAGGCGATCTTCAAGAAGTGGGGCCTGGACTTCGCGGTCATCGGCCACACCACCGACACGCTGCGCTTTGTCGTGAAGCATCAGGGCGAGGTCATGGCCGACCTGCCGATCAAGGAGCTCGGCGACGAGGCTCCCGAATACGACCGGCCCTGGATCGAGACCGCGCCGCAGCAGCGCATCGCGGCCGAGACGGTGACACCGCCTTGCGGCAATGCGGAAGCCTTGAAGAAGCTGATCGGCTCGCCGGACCTGTCGTCCAAGCGCTGGATCTGGGAGCAGTACGACACGCTGATTCTCGGCAATTCGGCGGTGACGCCGGGCGGCGATGCCGGCGTGATCCGCATCGAGGACGGGCCGCGGGGCCTCGCCATGACCGCAGACGTGACGCCGCGCTATTGCGAGGCCGATCCGTTCGAGGGCGGCAAGCAGGCGGTGGCGGAAGCCTGGCGCAACCTGACCGCTACGGGTGCTACACCGCTGGCCATCACCGACAACCTGAATTTCGGCAACCCCGAGAAACCGGAGGTCATGGGCCAGCTCGTCGGCTGTGTCCGCGGCATCGGCGAGGCCTGCAAGGGGCTCGACTTCCCGGTCGTCTCCGGCAACGTCTCGCTCTACAACGAGACCAATGGCGTCTCGATCCTGCCGACCCCGACCATCGGCGGCGTCGGCGTCATGGCCGATGTCACCAAGCACGCGACCGTCGCCTTCAAGGCCGCGGGCGAGGCGATCATCCTGATCGGCGAGACCGCCGGCTGGCTCGGCCAGAGTGCCTATCTTGCGACCGTTTGCGGCCGCGAGGAGGGCGCCCCGCCGCCGGTCGACCTCGCGATCGAGCGTCGCAACGGCGATTTCGTGCGCGGGCTGATCGCGTCGGGCAAGGTCTCGACCTGCCATGACTTGTCGGATGGTGGCCTGGCCGTGGCGCTTGCCGAGATGGCGATGGCCAAGGGTATCGGAGCCACCATCGAGACGCTGCCGGCCGGCCCCGTCCATGCCGCGCTCTTCGGCGAGGATCAGGCGCGCTATGCCCTGACCGTCCCGGCGGGCGAAGCCGATGCGGTGATCGCGGCGGCGAAGGCTGCCGGCGTGCCGGCGCTTGCCATCGGCAAGACCGGCGGCGCTTCGCTTGCATTGCCGGGCGAGCCGGCTCTGGCGATCGCCGATCTCCGCAAGATCCATGAAGACTGGCTGCCGTCCTACATGGCTGGCAAGGCGGCCTGAGGAGTTCGACCCATGGCGATGGATGCCCACGAGATCGAACGCATGATCAAGGCGGCGCTGCCGGATGCGGCGATCGAGATCAAGGATCTGGCCGGCGACGGCGACCACTATGCCGCGACCGTCGTCTCGGCCGCCTTCAAGGGCAAGACCCGGGTGCAGCAGCACCAGATGGTCTATGCTGCGCTCCAGGGGAATATGGGCGGCGTGCTGCACGCCCTTGCGCTGACGACCAGCGTTCCCCAAGATTAGAACAGTAGCATCCGGCGGGCCTTGAACCCGCTTCAGGAGAGACACGATGTCCGACGTCAATGCCCGCATCGAAGCGGAAGTGAAGAACAACGACGTGGTGCTCTTCATGAAGGGCACGCCGCAATTCCCGATGTGCGGCTTCTCCGGCCAGGTCGCGCAGATCCTCGGCTATATCGGCGTGCCCTATAAGGGCGTGAACGTGCTCGAGGACCAGGAAATCCGCGAGGGCATCAAGGCCTTCTCGAACTGGCCGACGATCCCGCAGCTCTACGTCAAGGGCGAGTTCGTCGGCGGTTGCGACATCACCCGCGAGATGTTCCAGGCCGGCGAATTGCAGCAGCTCTTCGAAGAGAAGGGCATCGCGGTGAAGCAGGCGAGCTAAGGCTCGCCGGTTTCCCGATCAGCTTTCTGACCTGAGCGCTTTCGTCAAGCCGCCGCGCATTGCGGGTGCGGCTTGCGGACGCGTTCGGTCGAGGCCGGGTATTTCTCCAGCATCCGCTCCGGCCTGATCGGCCGGCGCACGAGATCGCCGCCGCAGTTCGGGCAGGTGCCGGCGAAGCGTGTCTCCACGCAATCGGCGCAAAACGTGCATTCGAAGGTGCAGATCAGGGCGTCGCGCGATTGCGGCGGCAGGTCGCGGTCGCAGCATTCGCAGTTCGGGCGCAATTGCAGCATGGCGTCGTCTCCTTCCGACAGGCCGGAACAATGACCGCAAACGAGGTTGAAACCAGCGATTTCGCGTGATCCGACCGATCACCGCGGCGGATCGATAGGCCGCCCGTTACTTCACCAACAGCCAGTCGTCGATCACCAGCGCGTCGAGCCCGCTGGTATAGAACATCAGGATCGCGTCCTCCGCCGTGTGCAGGATCGGCTTGCCCATGATGTTGAAGGAGGTGTTGAGGATCACCGGCACGCCCGTCAGATCATGGAAGGCCGAGATCAGCGCGTGATAACGCGGGTTGCGCTCGGCGGTGACACTCTGGAGGCGCCCCGTCGCATCCTCATGAACGACAGCCGGAACGCGGTCTCGGACTGCTTCCTTCCACACCAGCGTGCGCTCCATATAGGGCGCGTCCTGATAGTGCTCGAACCAGTCGGCGGCATGCTCGGCCAGGATCGAGGGCGCGAAGGGCCGGAAGGCCTCGCGGTACTTCACCTTGGCGTTGAGGATGTCCTTGGCGTCGGCGGGGCGCGGATCGGCGATGATCGAGCGGTTGCCGAGCGCACGCGGGCCGAACTCGGCGCGACCCTGCACCCAGCCGATCAGCTTGCCCTCGGTCAGGAGCCTGGCGGTGACCGGCGCGATCTCGTCGGGAGCAAGCTTGCGCAGCCGCTTCTCCCAGAGCTGCATGCGCTCGAAGGGTTCGGTCGAGACTGTCGAGCCGAGATAGGGAGTGAGCGGTCCCTTGGGTGCGCGCCAGTCCGGATTGGCCTCGGCGTGGGCGAGCCACGCGGCACCGATCGCGTTGCCGTCATCGGCGGGCGCCGAAGGTACGAACACGGTCTTGAAACCGTGGCGGCCGGCGATCTTGCCGTTGAACGAGGAGTTCAGCGCGCAGCCGCCGGCCATGACGAGGTTTTCGCTCGGCACGAGAGCGGCGGCCTCGGCCAGCAGGGCCTCCATCATCTCGGCGAAGACGTCCTGCCCGCAGCGGGCGAGATCGGCCCAGCCCTGGTCGAGGGCGTCGGCCGGGCGCTTCGCCAGGATCTCGGCGGCGACGCCTTGCACCACATCAGCCTTGGCGAAGGAGAGCTTGTGGCCGTCGATCGAGTAGAGCTTGCGCAGCAGCGCCATCAATTCCGGGTCGGTCTTGCCATAGGGTGCGAGCCCCATGATCTTCCATTCCTCGCCCTTGGCCTGGTCGAAGCCGGCGAGGTCGGTGACGAGGCCGAAATAGAAGCCGATCGATTCGCGGCCGCGATGGCGCTTCACTTCGCGGAGCTTGCCGTTCTCCAGCGCGAAGATGGCGGATGCCCCGGTCTCGCCCATGCCGTCGACGACGAGGCAGGCGGCATCGTCGAAGGGCGAGGACCAGCAGGCATAGGCCGCGTGGCTGAGGTGGTGGCCGTAGCGCGTGAGGCCGGTGACGTTCGCCTTGCCATAGGCGCGGTCGAGCCCGAGCAGAACGCCCATGCCGGCGCGCTGCTGGCCGAGATGGAGCGAGGCGATCAGGGCGCGCTCGGTCCGTTCCGGCACCAGCGAGCGATTGAGCTCGGGCGAAAGCTTGAGCAGGGCGTCGAGCGTGAAGGAGCCGGCGCGGGCCATCTGGTCGAGGAAGCCGGTGAAATCCTCGCCCCAGCTCGTGGCGATGCGGACCTCGGCTGCCTTGGGGATGTAGCGCTTCAGCAGGCCTTCCATGCGCGGTGCCGAATCCGGCTCGCAGTTCGGCGCGCGCTTGTATTGCAGGTAGCGCTCGGTCGCTTCCGCGAAGAGAACCTCGCCATCGGGGCCGATGATCGCGATGGCGGGATCGTGGAAGGTGGTGGCAAGGCCGATCGTATAGGTCATGCCCTGCCTTACCCTTGTCGGCGCCCCCAGCCAATTGGATTGAGCGGAGAGCGCGACAGGGTGACGCGGTGCCGGGCTACTTCGCGGCGAAAGCGATGCTGGCCGCGACCTTCTCGATGCCGGCCCTGACGCCGTCATAGGCGCTGGCCGGCGCGATCGCGATCAGCCTGACGAAACGCCCGTCGGCTCCGACTGCCATGTATTGCGCGAAGCGCTTCTCGGCGCCGCGATCCGTAGCCGTGCCCGAGAGGAGGATGCCGGACGATCCGGCGAAGGGCACGCGCTCGCGCTTGGTGATCGTGGCGGTTTCGAGGTTCTTGGTCTGCTTGAGCAGCGCCTCGGCGCCGGCTTCGAGCTTGTCGGTCGGGATCGGTGCGGAAAGCTGATAGGCGACGACGATGATCGGCTGCGTGCCGGACGGGTCGGCGTCGAGCGGGCCGGCGGTCATCAGCACGCCCGAACCGCCAAGCGTATCGATGACCCGGAACGGCTCGGCAGCCGCGACCGTGAAGGGCAGGGCCTTGAGCTTGTCGGCCATGCTGGGCGGGGCTCCGAGCGAGACCGTCTTTAGCATCGCGACGATATCGTCGGGTTCGAGATCGGCGCCATCCGGCGACTGGACGGTGATCAGCACGGTCCTCTCGCCCTTCAGCAGCACCATCCACTTGTCGTAGCTCGTGCCGTTCGCTTCCTGGCTGCCGGTGATCAGCGGCGCCGGGCCGGCGGCGGTCTCGATCGTTTCGATGTCGTCGACGGTGATGTTCTGGCGAGCGAAGTTCGCCTTGGCCTTGTCGATATCCTTGAAGATCGGGGCGAGCTGGTCATGCGCCTGAGGCGGCAGTTCGGCGACGAGGAGCGAGGCCTTGGTGCTGGCGCTTTCGAGCCCGGCGAAGGTTGTCGATGACGTGAAGCCGGTGAGCGGCACGAGCGAGACGGTTGTGCCGGTGATGGCCTTGCGGTCCTGGGCCTGAGCGATGCCGAGGCCGGCGCCCAGCAGAGACAAAGCGAGGAGGCAGCGCAGAAGCGCTGTGCGGAAGACGGATATGCTCACGATTGAAGACCTCGCTGACGACGGATGCTGCCTCCCACCGGCGCGCAATAAGCCTGCGAGGTTCAAAGCCGTCAATCAGCGGCCGATGGCGGCCCTCATCAGCGCCTTCGCATCGGCGCTGGCCCAATCGGCCGGGCCCTGGATGATGCCGAGTTCGCAGCCGGCCTTGTCGACGATGATGCTGACCGGCATGCCCTCGACCTTGTGGGCGGCGCGCAGGGCCTGGAAGGTCGCGGCCTGCGGATCGCCATAGTAGGGCAGGGCGGCGACCTTGTTGTCGGCAAGCCAGGTCTTCGGCTTGTCGAGATTGCGGGTATCGATATTGACCGCGACCACTGCGAAATCAGGCCCGCCCGTCTCCTTCTGGAGCGCGTCGAGCGAGGGCATTTCCTGCAGGCAGGGCGCGCACCAGGTCGCCCAGAGATTGACCAGCAGCGTCTTGCCCTTGAGCGCGGCGAGCGTCGTCGGCTGGCCGTCCGGCCCGGTGAAGGCGAGTGCGGGCGCCGGCTGAGGGCGGGCACGCAATTCGACGGCCGCGACCTCGCCCTTGACCAGTGGTTTCATGCGCTCGACGGAAGCGCTCGCGGCACTGCATGATCCGTTGCCGGCATCGCCCCGGACGGAGTAGAAGGCGGCTACGCCAGCGAGGCCGAGCGCCGCCACGACCCCGAGGGCCAGTCCGATCTTTTTTCCAGACGTCATTATGCGTCCTCAAAAGCAGGAAAGACCGTCGTGAGCAATCGCATGTGGGGTGGGCGTTTCGCCACAGGTCCCGACGCCATCATGGAGGAGATCAATGCCTCCATCGATTTCGACCAGAAGCTCTGGCGCCAGGATATCCGCGGCTCGCTGGCGCATGCGGCCATGCTGGCCGAGACCGGCATCCTGACCAAGGAGGATGTCGCGACGATCATCGCCGGCCTCAAGAAGGTCGAGGGCGAGATCGAGAGTGGCGCCTTTACGTTCTCGCGGGCGCTCGAAGACGTCCATATGAACGTCGAGTCCAATCTCAAGGACAAGATCGGCCTTGCCGCCGGGCGGCTGCACACCGCCCGCTCACGCAACGACCAGGTCGCGACCGACATGCGGCTCTGGGTGCGCGACACGCTCGACGAGATCGACGGCCAGATGGCCGATCTCCAGCTCGCCATGGCCGAAAAGGCCGAAGCTTACGCCGGCGCGGTGATGCCGGGCTTCACCCATCTCCAGTCGGCGCAGCCGGTCACGTTCGGCCATCACCTGCTCGCCTATGTCGAGATGCTCGGCCGCGACCGCAGCCGCATCCGCGACGCCCGCGTGCGACTCAACGAGTGCCCGCTCGGCGCGGCCGCGCTCGCCGGCACCTCGTTCCCCATCGACCGGCACATGACGGCGAAGGCGCTCGGCTTCGACCGGCCGACGGCGAACTCGCTCGATTCGGTCTCGGACCGAGATTTCGTGCTGGAGACGCTCTCGGCGGCTAGCATCTGCGCGATGCATCTCTCGCGCTTCGCCGAGGAGATCGTGCTGTGGTCGACGCCGCAATTCGGCTTCGTCAGGCTGTCCGACGCCTTCTCGACGGGCTCCTCGATCATGCCGCAGAAGCGCAATCCCGACGCGGCCGAACTGGTGCGCGGCAAGGCGGGCCGCGTCTTTGGTGCGCTCCAGGCGCTCCTGACGATGATGAAGGGCCTGCCGCTGACCTATTCCAAGGACATGCAGGAGGACAAGGAAGGCACGTTCGACGCGCTGCAGACGCTGTCGCTTTGCCTCGCGGCCACTGCCGGCATGGTCCGCGACATGCAGCCCGACCTCAAGGTGATGAAGAAGGCCGCCGGCCTCGGCTACGCCACCGCGACCGATCTCGCCGACTGGCTGGTGCGGGTGCTCAAGATGCCGTTCCGCGACGCGCATCACGTCACCGGCCGCCTCGTCGGCATCGCTTCGGAGAAGAAGGTCGGGCTGGAGAAGCTGTCGCTCGCCGAGATGCAGGCCGTCGAGCCGCAGATCACCGATGCCGTCTTCGCCGTGCTTGGCGTCGACCAGTCGGTGAAGAGCCGTGTCAGCTATGGCGGCACGGCCCCGGCCAATGTCCGCAAGCAGGCAAGGCGCTGGCTGAAGCAGCTCGCGAAAGGCTGAGGTCTGTCGATATCTGCTTGTAGCAGCTCACCGTTGTCATTCCGGGTTCGTGCCTGCGGCGCGCCCCGGAATGACAGAGGAGGGCGGTCACAAGCGCTCGCGCTCCGCCGCATCCTCCGCTAAGGTCCCGCCACGTTTCGCCCCGAGGGTTCGTTTTCGTGCTTGATTCCCGCCTGAAACTCGGCCGCACCTTGCTGGTCGTCGGCTTGCTGGCCGTTGCGCTCGGCGCCTGCGGGCGCAAGGGGCCGCTGGAGGCACCGCCCAACGCGACCGGCGCCATCGACCTGCCTGATGACCAGATCGGCGCGAAGGAGAACGATCCGGCTTCGCTGGGCTCGAGCTCCGTGCTGGCGAAGCCGGCCAAGGTCAACAAGGCGATCACCGTGCCGAACAAGCCTTTCGTGCTCGATCCGCTGATGTGACGGCCGGCGCCGTCGCGACATCTCTATCACGCGTCATGCTCGGGCTTCGCCCGGGACGCCGACCGCCTAGCCTGACTGCGAGCTCATCCCATGCATCATTTCGCTTATCGCGACGGCTCGCTCCATGCCGAGGGCGTCGATCTCCAGCGCATCGCGGCCGAGGTCGGGACGCCGGTCTATGTCTATTCGAGCGCGACGATCGAGCGGCATTACAAGCTGTTCGAGGCGGCGATGAAGACGACCGCGCCGGCCGGCAAGGCCCATGTCTTCTACGCGATGAAGGCGAACGGCAACCTCGGCGTGCTGAAGACGCTGGGCGCGCTCGGTGCCGGCATCGACACCGTCTCGGAAGGCGAGGTACGCAAGGCGCTGGCCGCCGGCATTCCGCCTGAGAAGATCGTGTTCTCGGGTGTCGGCAAGAGCGAGCAGGAATTGCGCTTCGCCGTCGAGGCCGGACTCTATCAGGTCAATATCGAGAGCGAGAGCGAGCTCGACCTGCTCTCCAAGGTCGCGGCGTCGCTCGGCAAGCGGCAGGAGGCGGTTTTCCGGGTCAATCCGGATATCGGCGCCGGCGGCCATGCCAAGATCACGACCGGCTCCTCCGAGAACAAATTCGGCGTCTCCTTCGAGGAGGTCGGCCGGCTCTATTCCCGCGCGGCCAACATGCCGGGCGTGCGGATCATGGGCCTGGCCGTGCATATCGGCAGCCAGATCGGCGAGATCGATGCCTTCGAGGCGGCTTACACCAAGATGGTTGCGCTGGTCGGCGACCTCAAAGGCGAGGGCCACCGCGTCGACCGGCTCGATCTCGGCGGCGGGCTCGGCATTCCCTACGACATCCCGAAGACCTTCGATTATGGGCCCGGCCTGATCGAGGCCTATGCGCAGATGGTCGCCAAGGTGACCAAGGGGCTCGATGTCGAACTCGGCTTCGAGCCCGGCCGCCTGATCGTCGGCAATGCCGGCATCCTGCTGACGCGGGTGCTGCATCTCAATCCGCGTCCGACCAAGCAGTTCCTCGTCGTCGACGCCGCCATGAACGATCTCGTTCGCCCGGCGATGTACGAGGCCTATCACGAGATCTGGCCGGTGACGGAGCCCGAGATCGGCGGGCCGGAGCTGGCCTATGACGTGGTCGGGCCGATCTGCGAATCGGGCGACACCTTTACGACCGGGCGCAAGCTGCCGCAGCTCCGGCAGAACGACCTCGTCGCCTTCATGACGGCCGGCGCCTACGGTGCCTCGATGTCCTCGACCTATAACCAGCGCCTGCTGGTCGCCGAGGTCATGGTCAAGGGCGACCAATATGCCGTGACGCGGCCGCGCCAGAGCTATGAGGAGCTCATCGGCACGGACAAGCTGCCCGGCTGGTTCGCCTGATCGGCTCAGTCCCGCACCGCTCCGTTCACGAAAGGCGGAGCGCTGTGCGTTGGCGCCTCTTCGCGCTGGCAATGCCACATTCCCGTGCTAGCCTGATCATGTCAGGCAAGTTCAGACAGGAATGGGGGCTGCCCGGAGCGATGGCATGAGCGAGGCAGAGCGCCGCAAGGCGCCCGACACGATCGACGGCATCCGGCAGCGGCTCGGCCGTCTCGCCGTTGCGTCGCGCCTTTCGCTCGGCTGGGAGCGGCTGTGGCCGCGGCTTTGGCTGCCGCTTAGCGTCGTCCTCGCCTTCCTCGCGGTCTCCTGGTTCGGCCTGTGGACGCATCTGCCCTGGTATGGGCGGATCATCGGCGTGCTCGCCTTCGCTGCCGCCTTCGCCGCCAGCCTCTGGCATGTCGCGCGTTTCGTCCTGCCGACGCATCGCGATGCGCTGACGCGGCTCGACCGTTCCGTCGCCGATGGCCACCGGCCGGCCTCCTCGCTTGAGGACAATCTCGCAATCAGCTCGGCCGATCCGGTCTCGCAGGCGCTGTGGAAGCTGCATGTCGAGCGTCAGAGCCGGCAGGTCGCGGCGCTGCGCGTTCAGCCGCCGCAGCCGCGCATGGCGGGCCATGATCGGCGGGCGCTGCGCGCCGTGCCGCTGCTCGCCGCCATCACCGGCTTTTTCGTCGCGGGCCCCGAGGTCACGCAGCGGCTTTCCGCGGCTTTCGACTGGAAGGGGCGTTCCGCGATCGCCGCTTCGACCCGGATCGACGCCTGGATCGATCCGCCGGCCTATACGCGCCTGCCGCCGATCCTGATCGATTTCGCCAAGCTCGCGAGCCCTAATCTGAACGCGCCCGAGAAATCGGTCATCGTCGTGCGTATCGCCGGCAAGACCAACATGGACGTCGCCACGACCGGCCGGCTCGATCTGATCAAGCCGGAGGTGAAGGAGGGCGAAGCCAAGGACGGCCAGGCCAAGCCTGCTCAGCCTACCGGGCCGCAGCAGGCGGTTCTGGAAAAGCGCTTCACGCTCACCGGCAACGGCACGCTGAAGCTCACGGGCAGCGGCGCGCCCGGGACCACGCTCACCATCACCTCGGTTCCTGACCAGCCGCCCAGTATCGCCTTCACCGACCCACCGAAGCCGGTGACCGGCGCGCAATCGGGTGGCTTGGGCATCACCTACAAGGCCAGGGACGATTACGGCATCGCCTCGATCGAGGTGAATGTCTCGCGGCCCGACGTGGCCAAGGGCGGGCGCTCGCTGGTCGATCCACCGAAGCAGAATCTCGCCGTGCCGTCTTCCGCTTCGGGCGAGGAGGAGAACAAGAGCACGGTCGATTTCTCTGCCCATCCCTGGGCGGGCGCCAAGGTCAGGATGGTGCTGATCGCCAAGGACGAAGCGGGGCAGGAGGGCCGCAGCGAGCCGCTGGAGGTCGTGCTGCCGCAGCGCACCTTCACCAAGCCGCTGGCCAAGGCACTGGTCGAGCAGCGCCGCAAGCTCGTCATGGATGTCGAAGACCGCTCCAAGGTGCAGCTCGCCATGGATGCGCTGATGATCGAGCCGGGCCTTTTCATGAAGGAACCGGGCGTCTATTTGGGCATGCGCATGCTGGCCGAGCGCCTGCGCCGGGCCGGTGGCGACGACGACTTGCGCGAGGTCTCCGAGCTGATGTGGGCGATGGCGCTCCAGCTCGAGCACGGCGACATGTCCGATGCCGAGCGGGCTTTGCGGCAGGCGCAGGAGAACCTGCAGCAGGCGCTGGAGCGTGGCGCCTCCGAGGAGGAGATCAAGAAGCTCACCGACGAGATGCGCCGGGCCATGGACAATTTCATGCGCCAGCTCGCCGAGCAGATGATGCGCCAGCAACAGCAGAACGGCGATCGCGACCAGGCGCGCCTGCCTGAGAATTTCCGCACGGTGACGCCGCGCGACCTGCAGAACATGCTCGACCGCATCGAGGAGCTGTCGAAGCGCGGCGACATGGCCGAGGCGCAGCGCCTGATGGAAGAGCTCAACCGGATGCTCAACAATCTCCAGATGGCGCGCCCGGGCCAGCAGGACCCGCGCCAGCGCGAGATGAACCAGGCGCTCGGCGATCTCGACCGGATGACGCGCGACCAGCAGAACCTGCGCGACGAGACCTATCAGAACGAGCAGCGCCGCCAGCAGGGGCAGGGCCAGACCCAGCGCGGCCAGCGCCCCGGCCAGCAGCAGGCACGGCCCGGCCAGCGGCAGCAGGGTCAGCAAGGCCAGCAGGGGCAACGCGGCCAACAGGGACAGCGTGGCCAGCAGCCGGGACAACAGCCCGGCGAGCAGGGCGAGGATGGCGAAGGTGGCGAGGGCATGCAGGGCCAGAACGGCCAGGGGCAGGGCCTGTCGCAGCGCCAGCAAGCCCTGCGCGAGCGCCTGCAGGACCTGCAGCGCCGGATGCGCGGCATGGGCGCGCCGCAGAACGGCGAGCTCGACGAGGCCGAGGACGCGATGCGCGATGCGGAGAGCCAGCTCGGGCAGGGGCAGGGCGAAGGCGCGCTCGATGCGCAGGGCCGCGCGCTCGAAGCCTTGCGCAAGGGCGGCCAGAACCTCGCCCAGCAGATGCAGGGCCAGCCCGGCGAGGGCGAAGGCGAGGGGCAGGCCTATGGCGAGCCGGACGGGCGCCAGCAGGGCCGGCCTTCGGCACAGCAGCGCGGCAGCGAGGACCCGCTCGGCCGGCCGCAGCGCCAGCGCGACTGGGCCGATGGCCGGGTCAAGGTGCCCGGCGCCGACGAGAGCGCGACCCAGCGGGCGCGGCGCATCCTGGAAGAGCTGCGCAAGCGGCTCGGCGATCCCCTGAGGCCGACCGAAGAGCTGGACTATCTGGAGCGGCTGCTGCGACGGAATTGAGTAGAGTGCCTCGACGAGAGGCGCCTGCATCTCATTTGCGGGATTGCAATCCGCCGCCGCTTGCCACCAGTGCCCCGACCACGATGAGCGCGCAGGACGCTGCGAGCAGCCAGCTCGCAGGTGCGTAGCCGAACAGCACCAGGATCAGCGTCGACAGCACCGGTGCGGCATAGGAGGCGACGCCGAGCAGGGCGACGTCGCCCTGCTTCATGCCGATATCCCAGACGACGAAGGCAAGCCCGATCGAGCCGAGGCCAAGACCGAGAACGCCACCCCATTCGACCGATGTCAGCGACCAGAGCGTGGACTCGAAAGCGAGATGGCAGGCCAGCGCCGGGATCGCGCAACCCAGCATGGTCACGCAGAGGCTCTCGGAGGGGACGGTGGCGAAGCGGCGCGAGGCCACCGAATAGCTCGCCCAGACGAAGGCGCCGAGCGCCGCCAGCACATGGCCGAGTGCCAGCCCGCCGCCGCTTCCGAGGCCGCCCGAGACGAGGAGGCCGGTCGCCACCAGACCGATCAGCGCGCCGAAGAGGTGGCGGGGCTTGAGGCCGCGGCCCGGCAGCAGGGCGGCAAAGAGCACGATCAGCAGCGGCCAGAGATAGTGGATCAGGTTCGCCTCGGCCGGCGGGGCCGTCTTCACTGCGGCGTAATAGAGCGCGGTGTCGCCGAACGGCCCATAAAGGCCCAGTGCGAAGGAGGCTGGCGTCGGGCGGATGCGCGAGAGCTGCCCGCGCAGCGCCGTGATCGCCAGGATCAGCAGCCCGCCGATGACGAAGGTCATCGCGACGAGCTGGAACGGCGGGACGCGGCCCGACATCGCCGTGAACAGCGCGAGCGTCGACCAGAGCAGGATGGCGCAGAAGCCGATGAGGGTCGCGGTGCGGGCGGTCATGAGCGGGCCGGGCAAGAAGACCGCGCGGCGATAGCAGGTTTTACTGGGCTTGCCGATGGGGCGCCGGGCCCGGCGACTGGATGCTGCACCGCAACCCAGCCTTGCAGCCATGGGCGTCATGCTCCCGGCCCCGTTGACCGCAGGCAAAAGCGGGCTCATTGCCTGCTTTATGACCACGATCCCGCTGCAATCCGTCACGCGCCGTCCGCTGATGCCGGTTCTGGTAGCGCTCAGCGTAGCGCATCTGCTGAACGATCTCGTCCAGTCGATGATCCCGGCACTCTATCCGCTGTTCAAGGAGAACTATCAGCTCGATTTCGTGCAGATCGGCCTGATCACGCTCGCCTTCCAGGTGACCTCGTCGCTGTTGCAGCCGATCCTCGGCTTCGTCACCGATCGCAAGCCGTGGCCCTATGCGATGGTCGCCGGCATGTGCTCGACGCTGGCGGGCCTCTTGATGCTCTCCTTCGCCCATAGCTACGCCATGGTCCTGCTCGCGGCGGGGCTGATCGGGCTGGGCTCGGCGGTGTTCCATCCGGAAGCGACGCGGATGGCGCGCCATGCCGCGGCCGGCCGTCAGGGCCTCGCGCAGGGCGTGTTCCAGGTCGGCGGCCATATCGGCTATTCGGTCGGCCCGCTGCTGGCGGCGGCGGTGGTGATGCCGCGCGGGCAGGCGAGCCTGTCCTGGTTCTCCGGCGTCGTGCTGGTCGCCATGCTCGTCATGGGCTGGCTCGGCTCGCGCTATTCGGCGATGCGGCGCGAGCAGAAATCCTCGTCCAGCCATGCCGATGAAAGCGCGAGCCACGGCCTGCCGCGCGGGCGCGTGCTGCTGACGATGGCGGTGCTGGTCATGTTGCTGATCTCGAAGAACGGCTACACGGCCGCCTTCACCTCCTATTACACCTTCTACCTGATCGAGCGCTTCGGCATCGAGATCCAGCTCTCGCAGATCATGCTGTTCCTTTATCTCGTCGTCGGCGCGATCGGCGTGATCGTCGGCGGCATGATCGGCGACAAGATCGGCCGCGACCGGGTGGTCTGGCTCTCGATCCTGGGGTCGCTGCCCTTCGCGCTGATGCTGCCCCATGCCGACCTGTTCTGGACCGGCGTGCTCAGCATCGTCGTCTCGTTCATCATGGCGAGCGCCTTCTCGGCGATCCTGATCTACGCGATCGACCTCGTGCCGCACCGCGTCGGCCTCGTCGGCGGGCTGTTCTACGGCCTGTCCTTCGGGCTCGGCGGCGTCGCTGCGGCCGGCATCGGCCTGCTCGCCGACAAGATCGGCATCATCGAGGTGTTCAAGATCTGCGCCTGGCTGCCGGCCCTGGGCCTGCTGACCTTCCTGCTGCCGAAGGCCGGGCGACAGAGCTGAGGCTCAAAGCCGCGTCATCACTCAAACGAAAAAGACCCCGGAATCGCCGTCAGGCCATTCCGGGGTCTTTCTGTTTCAGTCGCCTGAGGCAGGCGACGGGGCCGATCAGGCCATGTACTGGCCGCCATTGGCGGAGAGGGTCGAGCCGGTGATGAAGCCGGCATCGTCGCTGGCCAGGAACACCACGGCGCGGGCGATCTCCTCGGGCTCGCCGAGGCGGCCGACCGGGATATGCGGCAGGATCGACTTCTCGATCACGGCCGGGTCGATCGCCCGCACCATCTCGGTGGCGATATAGCCGGGGCAGATCGCGTTGACGGTGATGCCGGCGCGGGCGCCTTCCTGGGCCAGCGCCTTGACGAAGCCGATATCGCCGGCCTTGGCGGCGGAGTAGTTGACCTGGCCCATCTGACCCTTCTGGCCGTTGATCGAGGAGATGCAGATCACGCGGCCGAACTTGCGGGCGCGCATGCCTTCCCAGACCGGGCGGGTCATGTTGAACAGCGAGTTCAGGTTGGTGCCGATCACGGCGTTCCACTGATCCTTGGTCATCTTGTGGAACATGCCGTCACGGGTGATGCCGGCATTGTTGACGAGCACGTCGACCGGGCCGAGATCGGCCTCGACCTTGGCGATGCCGGCGACGCAGGAATCATAGTCCGAGACGTCCCATTTATAGGTCTTGATGCCGGTCTCGGCGGTGAACCTGGCCGCAGCCTCGTCATTGCCGGCATAGCTCGCGGCGACGGAGTAGCCCGCCGCCTTGAGACCCTTGGAGATCGCCTCGCCGATACCGCGCGAGCCTCCCGTAACCAATGCCACCTTCGCCATAGGCCAGTCTCCCTTTCAGTGATCGTCTTCCGGCTTGCCGCCGTTATTGTTCAGATAGTTGCAGGGTGGGCGCGTAGGCCGCGTCCACGTCCTTGATGATGGCCTGGCCACAGATGACCCGGCCCTGGACCGTGTCGAAGGTCAGGGTGGGCTGGCCGTAGAGCGACCAGCCGAGGCTCAGAGCTTCGGAAACCCGATGACAGAAGGATGCGTCATCGGGGCCGGTGAGATAGCGGTAGAGCGTCGTGCGCTTCGCCATGAGGTGGGGGCGCTTCTTCTCAGCGCTCCACGGCCATGGCGACGCCCATGCCGCCGCCGATGCAGAGCGTGGCGAGGCCCTTCTTGGCGTCGCGCTTGGCCATCTCGTGCAGCAGCGTCACCAGCACGCGAGCACCGGACGCGCCGATCGGATGGCCGATCGCGATCGCACCGCCATTGACGTTGACGATGTCCGGGTTCCAGCCGAGGTCCTTGTTGACCGCCAGAGCCTGTGCGGCGAAGGCCTCGTTGGCTTCGACGAGATCGAGATCGCCGACCTTCCAGCCGGCCTTCTCAAGCGCCTTGCGGGTCGAGGGGATCGGGCCGGTGCCCATGATCTGCGGATCGACGCCGGCCGTCGCCCAGGAGGCGATGCGGGCGAGCGGGGTCAGGCCGCGGCGGGCCGCTTCCTTGGCAGTCATGATGACGAGCGCGGCGGCGCCGTCATTGAGGCCCGACGCGTTGCCGGCGGTCACCGTGCCGTCCTTCGAGAAGGCGGGGCGCAGTTTGGCCATGGCTTCGATCGTGGCGCCATGGCGCGGATACTCGTCGCTGTCGACGACGATGTCGCCCTTGCGGGTCGAGATGGTCACCGGGGCGATCTCGTCCTTGAACTTGCCGGCCTTCTGGGCGGCCTCGGCCTTGTTCTGCGAGGCGACGGCGAAGCGGTCCTGCTCCTCGCGGCTGATCTGGTACTTGGTCGCGACGTTCTCGGCGGTCGTGCCCATGTGGTAGCCGTGGAAGGCGTCCCAGAGGCCGTCCTTGATCATGGTGTCGACGAACTTGACGTCGCCCATCTTGGTGCCGGCACGCATATAGGAGGCGTGCGGGGCGAGCGACATCGATTCCATGCCGCCGGCGACGATGACGTTGGCGTCGCCATTAGCGATCTGCTGCAGGCCGATCGCAACGGTGCGCAGGCCCGAGCCGCAGAGCTGGTTCAAGCCCCAGGCGGTCTTCTCCTGCGGGATGCCGGCGATCATCGCGGCCTGGCGGGCCGGGTTCTGGCCCTGGCCGGCGGCGAGCACCTGGCCGAGCACGACCTCGTCGACCTCGGCCGCTTCGACCTTGGCGCGGCGCAGCGCTTCCTTGATCGCGACGGCGCCGAGATCATGGGCGGGAGTATTGGCAAAAGCGCCGTTGAAGGCGCCGACCGCCGTGCGGGCCGCACCGACGATCACGATATCCGAATCTGCCATGAGAGGGTTCCTCGCTTTGTTGTTACGGTTGCACCGCTCCCGCCGGCTCAACCGTTCCCCGCCACCTTCGAAGCCCGCCGCGGCTCCGTCAAGACGGGCGAGCGTCGAAATCGTCCAGAGCGTCGCCGCTTGAGTGACGTAACGGAGGGTACATGCTTGTGGTTGCGGGACTTCGGCGATTTTTGCAGCGCCCGCTCAAAGAGCTTGCGGTGCAGCACCGACAGGCTATCGTCAGGCCATGGGAGACCGTTTCGCCGAGCACGCCGGAATCGCCGGCGGCCGCGGATCAACGTCAAGTAGGACCGATGGCCAGCGACAAAGAACCGACCGTCATCAAGAAATACGCCAATCGGCGTCTCTATCATACGGGCACCAGCTCCTATGTCACCTTGGAGGATCTCGCCGGGCTCGTGCGCTCGGGCGAGGATTTCGTCGTCTATGACGCAAAGTCCGGCGAGGACATCACGCGCTCGGTGCTGGCGCAGATCATCTTCGACGAGGAGGCCAAGGACGGGCAGAACCTGCTGCCGATCGCCTTCCTGCGCCAGCTCATCCGCTTCTACGGCGACAGCATGCAGGCGCTGGTGCCGCGCTACCTTGAGTTCTCGATGGAGAACCTCACGCAGGAGCAGAGCAAGTTCCGCGAGCAGATGTCCAAGGCCTTCGGGGGTTCGGCCTTCGGCGGCAATGCGCTCGACGCCATCCAGGCGCAGACGCGGGCGAACATGCAGATCTTCCAGGAGGCGTTCCGGCTGTTCAACCCGTTCACCGCGGCGGCACAGGCCAAGCAGGAAGCGGCCGCCGGCGCGAAGCCCGCGGCGGAGGCGGGCAGCGGCGAGCTCGGCGATCTCAAGCGCGAGCTGAACGAGATGCGCGAGCGGCTGGACAAGCTGTCACGCACGCGGTGAGGCAAGCCTGACGATTTGCGCCGCGCTCTCAGGACATGAGGGCGCGGTTTTTATTTGTGCCGGGGGCGCTACGAGCGTCGGGACGGGGTCGAAAGTTGACGCGCCACCCTCACACCTTTTGCTGCCCGCAACGAGGTCACAATCACATCTGGGGCTGGCTTTACCGATGCCGTCGAGAGCTGAACGCGGCTGCTATGTGAAGCGAATGTCGGAGTTGACGATTTCCGGAGCCAGTTCGCGCTCAAACGCCAGAGCGTAGACGCCATTCTCGAGGCGCAGCACAATGGCTGCATGATCACCGAGCCGAACCACCGCACCCAATGGTAGGAACACACTTGATCGTACAGCAGCTCCGCCGCGTGACACATTCAGAATCTCAACCGCGTGCGCTGCGTTATTGGTGAATAGCAACGCATCTTTGACAACCGGCGATATTCTTTCGGTCGTTCGGCCGCCAATCTCCTCTAGTTTCGCCCATGTCAGTGCACCAGCAATCTTATCCTTGCGATAACGGGTTCCAGCGATTGTGATCGCGAAGCCATCCTTCGATATGCGCGCCGCAGTGCCTTCGATGCGCCCTAGGTCCGAGACATAGGCGATTACGCGCTGGCCTCGATACGGCACCGCACGCGAGCGGAAACTGATACCGGTCAAGGATGCATCAACCGTCTCCGCCAAATGCTCGCTGCCATCTTGCAGCATGAATCTGGCTTCTAACCTGACAGGGACTCTATGATGCCTTCGCCGTTCTGGCATACCCGCACCTCCACGATTGAAGAGGACGATAGACCAGTCAGGTTAACCTAGAGTAATTCTCAAAAGCGCCCGCCACGCTTCTACCCTTACTGTGTGCCGCCGAAAACTTCAGCGCAGCAAAGCGTCCTTGGAAATTTGCTGGGCTTCCGGGGTTCGCCAATCGGCGCCACTTCGAAGATCCCGCGACGCCAGGTCTCCAATCTTCCTACTGCAAAACCTCGCTGGCCGCGCTCGTTGTGCTCGTCGTCGACTATTTTAAACGCTTGAACGAGACCTACGGGTCGCCTTGCCGACCTATCGCAAAAGCTTGAAATAAGGGCAGAGGCTGGTATCTGACGACACCGATGGGTCGGAGACAATATGAGCAACGAAGATAGGCGCGCTGATCCCGAGCCCCGACAACTTGCGGTGTTGCGCGCTCTAGGGATTGGTCTCGGCACTTTCGCGTGTCTCTTTGCCTTCACTATCTTGGCTTCTTGGGCAATTGGTTTCGAAACTGTGCTCGGCTTCGTGTTCACCCTTCGACGCGGCTAACGTCTGTATCCACGCTGACGCTGTGCATGGACTGAACGTCAGCATTGGGTCGAAAGCAGAACCCTGCGAAAGGCCATCAGACGCAAGCCTCGACCGCGCCGATCCCATGAGATGAGGCGCGCCCTTCGTATCCGACATCAGACCCGCCAAACACGCCCTCGCGATGCCTCGTCCATATGGATGAAGCGGCGTCGAGCCCTCTCCGCCATTCTCATCCGGCGGGGAGCGGCGCCGGAATGACGCCGGCCCGTGACGTGGCTGAAGCATTCTGAACGAAGGAGCTGCACATGCCGCATTTTGTCGGTATTCCGGCGACCAAGAACAGCCCGGGCTTGAGCAGTCTGGCCCTGAAGGACCCCTCTGGAAACGCCGCCATAGCGGTCTGGGCCGCCGATATGGATTGGTCGATCCAGCTATGTCAGCCCGGCAATGCCTATGTGCCGATCAACAGCAGCCGCTTTCAATCGCCGCCGCCGTATAAGAAGGACGGAAATCTGCACGTCTACTTCATGCTGCGCGGGTTGAAGGCGGGAGACAATATTGCTGCCTATGACGCGGCCGGCCGGCCGCAGACGGCGGCCCTGCCGATAACATTTGCTTCGACCGACCGTGCATCGAACAACCTGCCGTCGCGGCCGAGCGCCTTTTCGTCGAAGCTGATCCTGAACCCCGCCGGCGCGGAACAGGCCGATCTCAAGACGACCGGCCAGGACTGGATCAACGGCATCGAGAAGGTCATCAAATACATCCTCGCCAACGAGATGGGCCGGCTGATCGTCAATTCCATGCCGGGAAACGTCGACATCTTCCCCTTTCTGTCCGGGGAGCAGAACGCCAACTCGACCGTGCAGTTCTCGCCGAAGAATTTCTCGGGAAGCCTGGCGCCGGGCGCGCAGCCGAACGAGATTCTCTTTCACGAATTCTGCCATATCGCCGACGGGACGCTGGGAACCTATGTTCGCCTGACCGACGGCGGGGTGAACTACGAGTATGACAAGTTCGATTTCTTCTCGGTCAACGCGACCAATGTCTACGCGTCGATGAGAGGCCGGCCCCTGCGGAAGGACCACTGGGGCTTCCAGGCCATGCCCGCGAAATTCAAGGACTTCGACAAGTTCTGGGAGTTTGCGAAGCCGAACCTGGACAAGCTCAGGGCGGCCAAGCCGATCCTGTACGGCCATGTCAGCGCCATCGACGCGCCCTGGAACCCCTTCTGAGCCTGTGACCGCCGCCGCCCGTCAGGGGTAGCCTTCCGGCTCGGGGATCGGGATTTTGTGCGATGCCTGCGTCAGCCGGCCGCCAACCGGCGCGGCGCAGCCTGCAGTGGCTCGGCAACCTCCGCCCGCCCGACGAGATGGCCCTGCAGATAGGTGACGCCCCAGTCGCGCAGCATGCATGCCTGCATCTCGTCATCGACCCATTCGGCCACCGTCTCGACGCCGAGATGGCTGGCGAGCTCGACCAGGGTGCGGACATAGAAGCGGTCGTCGGTCGAGCGGCGCAGGTTCTGGGTGAAGGCGCCGTCGATCTTGAGGATGTCGATCGGGAAGGCGCGCAGGTGCTTGAGCGAGGTGTGACCGGCCCCGAAATCGTCGATCGCGACGCGCGCGCCCTGTTCCTTGATCCGGCCCAGCAGTTTGGCGATGCGGCCGGGATTCTCGATCGTTGCGGTCTCGGTGATCTCGACGATCAGGCGCGAGGCCTTGCCGCGCGCGGCGCTGGTGCAGGCGATGAAGGCGTCGAACCATTCGGGATCGTTCAGGGAGCGCGGCGAGACGTTGACCGAGAGATTGAGGTTCGGGTCGGCGCCCAGCATCTCGATCGCGAGTTCCAGCACGCGCTGGTCGAACAGCCGGACGAGGCCGCGCCGCTCCAGCATCGGGATCAGCTCGGCCGAGGCGAAGTAGAGGCCGGTCTCGCCCTGGCCGACGCGCAGCAGCGCTTCGTGGAAGGCGACCTCGCGCGAGTTCGTCCGGACGATCGGCTGCAAGGCGAGGCGCACGCGGCGCTCGTTGAGGGCGGCAATGGCCTGCACGTCGAAGCCTGTCTGGTCGCTGCCCGAGCTACGGCGCGGCTGCGGCCTGGCCATCACGGCGGTATCGACGGCGCCGGCACGGGCACTTGCCAGGGCGCCTTCCGCCGCGGCGAGCAGGGCGCCGCCATGGCTGCCGAGCTCGGGGGCGCTGGCGGCGCCGACGCGCAAGCGCACCAGCGCGATGCCGCGACTGGTCTCGATCGCCGATTGGGCGACGACCTTGATGAAGCGGCGGGCGGCGGGCTCGACCTGTTCCGGCGGGCAGCCGACCAGGAGGATCGCGAAGCTGTTGCCGGCATAGCGGACGAGATGGTCGCGCCGGCGCGTCACCGAGCGCAGGCGCTCATGCACGGTGGCGATGATCTCGTCGGTGGCCTCATGGCCGAAATCGTCGTTGAGCCGAGCGAGCTCGTCGATGGCGGCGACGAGGACCACGACCGGCCGCTCCGCCGGCAGATGTTCCTGCAGGGCCATGCCGATTCGTTCGACCAGGGCCGGGCGGTCGCAGAGCTCGCTGCCGAACTGCTCGAGCTCGTCCGGCCTCGCGGCGCGTTCGAGCCTGAGCACGCCGCGCGCGCTCGCCGGATAGCCGTCGCTGCCGGCGAACCAGCGGCCGGTATCCTCGGCCCACATCTTGCGGCCGGCGAGATCGATGGCGTAGCGCGTGCGGTAGATGACGCCGTCGCCGGTGTCGTGCTCGCTGGAGCAGAAGATCGCGTCGTAGCGGCTCGGCCCGCTGCCGGGCTCGACCAGGCCGGCAAAGGCGAGGCCGCGCTGCATGGCCTGCCCGGGAAGCGCGCCGAGGACCTCGCGGGCGTTCGGCCCCCAGCTCAGCGCGTCGCTCTGGATGTCCCAGCCATAAACCACTTCGCCGATCGAGGAGAGGATGCTGCGGGGATCAACCGGGCTGCCGTTCTGGAAGCTGAAGATCGACGGGGAGGGCATCGGTCGGCCTCGATCGGACGGTTGCGCGGCTCCGTTCCGGTGCTTCGGCGCTCTGTCCATGTGATGGGAAGTGCTTCGAAACGATGCGGTATTCCTGATTAACGCAGCGTTAAGGCTGGTTGATTCCTTGCACTGACCACTCCGTCACAAGTTGCGTGTGCCGGAGTGATACATGGCGGAAGCCGGAAGCTGGACCGAACGGAATGCCGCCGAGGCCAATGCATCGGCGCTCGTGCTGCTGCAGGCGGCTGCGGCGCGGGCGGAGATCGGCCCGTTCGCCCGGCGCGGCCGGGCGAGCCCGCAAGCGGCGGCGAGCCTCTATCGTGCGACGGCGCGGCTCGCCGTTCCGGCAGCCAGCGTCCGTCTGCAATCGGCGCGGGGCTGACGGCAAAGAAAAACCGGCCTCGCGGCCGGTTTCAAACTTTTGCAGGCAAGCCTGTGTCGAAGACGGAACGCCTCAGGCGTCGGTCTTGACCTTCAGGACCTGACGGCCGCGATACATGCCGCTCTTCAGGTCGACATGGTGCGGACGGCGCAGCTCACCCGAGTTCTTGTCCTCGATATAGGTGGGCTGCTTCAGGGCGTCGGCCGAGCGGCGCATGCCACGCTTCGACGGCGACGTCTTTCTCTTCGGAACGGCCATTGTACTTCTCCATCATGCCACCGCCCGGACGCTGGCCCAAGGCCACGCATCCGCCACAGCGACGGATCAATCTCGTGAGGCGTTGGCCTTACACGGTCGGGGCGAGGATTGCTAGTGCCGAATCCGGTTTTCTTCGCTGGCGCGGCAGGTTCTAGCCGGGAAGGCCGCAATCGCCCAGCGATCCGAGCTGGCCGAGCTGGCGCAGGCTGCGGCCGGCTGCGGATTGCAGCGCCCGATTCGGCTTTGCCGGGTTGCGCAACAGCGGATTGGGCAGGGCGCCGGCAAGCCGGGCGGCCTCGGCCGGCGTCAATCGTGCCGCGGATTTGCGGAAATAGCGCTGTGCCGCGGCTTCCGCCCCGAACAGGCCTTCGCCCCATTCGGCGACGTTCAGGTAGACCTCGATGACGCGCGGTTTTGACCAGGCGAGGTCGATCGCCATGGCGAGCGGGATCTCCATGCCCTTGCGGATATAGGAGCGGCCGGGCCAGAGGAAGACGTTCTTGGCGGTCTGCATGGTCAGTGTCGAGGCGCCGCGGCTCGGCCCGTCCTCGTTCTCCAGCACCTTGTTGAGCTCGACCCAGTCGACGCCGCCATGGCTGCAGAAGCGCTGATCCTCGGAGGCGATGACGGCCTTGATCAGGTGCGGCGAAATCTGGTCGAGCGGCACCCAGTCGCGCTCGACCGGCTTCAGTACAAGCCAGCGGCCGAGCATCAATGTCGAGGGCACCGGCACAAAGCGATAGAGCAGGATCAACGCCGCGAGGGCGAGGAGCAGCCAGATGGCGAGCCGGAAGCACAGGCCGAGAACCCTACCCAGCACCTTGCTTCACCCCCGCTGCCGCTCGGCCGGCCCGGCCGTCATGGCCCGAGCCCAAGGCGGCGCAGCTTGACGATGCAGCGAACGTCCGGCAAGGCCCCCCTTCCGGCAGCGAACGCGAGACCTGCGCATGAGTTCCGTCCCTCCTTCGGTCCATTCCGGCGATCTCGATACCCGGCTGGCGCAGAACGCGGTTGCCATCGAGGCACTATTGGAGGCCGTGCTGTCCAATGCTCCGGCTACGGGCGAGATCGTACGCCCGCCGCGTCTGGTTGCCGCGATGCGGCATGGCGCGCTGGCCGGCGGCAAGCGGCTGCGGCCCTTCCTGACGGTCGAGACGGCGCGGTTTTTGGGTGTCCCTGCCGAGCAGGCTAGGCGGGCGGGAGCCGCGGTCGAATTGCTGCATTGCTATTCGCTGGTGCATGACGACCTGCCGGCGATGGATGACGACGACCTGCGCCGGGGGCGGCCGACCGTCCACAAGGCCTTCGACGAGGCGACGGCGATCCTGGCGGGCGATGCCCTGCTGACGCTGGCCTTCGAGGTGCTGGCCGACGAGGCGACGCATCCCGACGGCGCGGTGCGCGCGGCGCTGGTGACCTGCCTCGCACGGGCCTCTGGCGTCGGCGGCATGGTCGGCGGCCAGATGCTGGACCTTGCTGCCGAAGGGCGCTTCGAGCCGGTGCGCGGCGCGCTTCCGGAAGCGGAGATTCGCCGGCTCCAGGCGATGAAGACCGGGGCATTGCTGGCGGCGAGCGTCGAGATCGGCGCGCGGCTCGGCGGAGCGGATGCGGCGGCGCTGGCCGCGCTCGGGCGCTATGGCCGGGCGCTGGGCGCGACCTTCCAGGTCGCCGACGACATCCTCGACGTCGAATCTGATGCCGAGCAAATGGGCAAGGCGACCGCCAAGGACGCCGACAAGGGCAAGGGCACGCTGGTCGGCGCGCTCGGCCTCGACGGTGCCAAGCGCGAGCGCGATCGGTTGAGCGCCGAGGCGGTGGAGGCTTTGGCGGGCTTCGGCCCGGAGGCGGATATGCTGCGGGCGGCGGCGCGGTTCGCGGCCGAGCGGAAGAGCTGAAGAGGGGCGCGGGATCCCCTCTCCTGTAAGGAGAGGGTAGGGGTGAGGTGTCGGCGCCTGGACCAGCCAGCTACAGCCTCACCGCTGCGCGGCGACCACCTCAAAGCTCACTCGGTGAGGGGGCTACCCCTCACCCTACCGCGCTATACGCGCGTCTCTGGAAAAGACGATAGCGCGGCGCGCCCTTACCGCCAGCGGCCGAAGGCGTCAGCTAGCGTCTGGCTGCCGGAGACGCCCTTCTCGAAGGTGATGATGCCACGCCGGCCCGAGGCGAAGCGCACGGGCACGTCGATCCAGCTACGGCTGAGGATCAGGTCGACATTGCGCTCGACCTCGACCGGCACGTTCGACAAGGCCGCGACGAAGAGATTGTCGCCGAGCGCCGAGTTGATCGCCGAGAGCGGCGCGCCGCGCTCGCCTTCCTCGCTCTTGAACTGGGGAACGCCGACTTCCTTGACCGTCTGGGTCGCCGGGTCGCCGGTGCTGGTGAAGCGCAGGCCGATGATATGCGAGGCCGGGAAAGCCGAATCGGTGTTGCGGCGGATGGTGAAGTCGAGGCTCAAGCCCTCTTCGGGAATCTCGACGGTCGCCCGCACGATGGTCTCGATCGGGCGGCCCTGGCCGGCGCTCTCGCTGTCGAGGCGCCAGAACACGCGGCCGGTCCTGGTCTGCGGCTGCTGCGGGGTTTCCGGCACCTCGATGAAGAGGACGGCACGCTGGGCGACCGCGATCTCGCCGCTGGGCTGCGGCACGGGGGTGCCGGGCGTATTGCCCTGCGGGTTGCCGGCAGGGCGATTCTGCTGCGGCGAGCCCGGCTCGCCGGCCCGCTCGGAAATCTTGCCGGCATTGTCGGGTTGCGTCGGTTGGGCGCGTTGGGCGGTCTCGCTGCTCTGGCGCGGCGTGTCCTGCGGCCGGAGCTTGTGGACATAGATCGCCGTGGCCGCGATCGCGGCGACCGCGACCGCCACGACGCCGCCGACGACGGCGGAGCGGATATGGCCGGGCTTGACCCGCCGTTCGCGCGGCGGCTGCACCCGCGGCCGGGCAACCTGCGGCTCGGCCGGTTCCGGCAGGGGCTCGCCGTCGTCCTGACCGGCAGCGGCGGGGAGCGGCGCGAATTCCGGCGCCTTCTTCGGCGTCGGCGGGCGGATCGGCAGCGTCGGGTTCTCGACGGTGCGGATCACCGGGCCGTCGGACGCCGGCGGCGGAGCCGGCGCGTCGTCGTAATCAGCCTCGATCCGGGCGACCGCCTCGTCGAGCGACAGGCGCTCGCGCATGATCTCGGCCTCGCTCAGGGGCGGGTCGAGACCGCGCAACTGCGCGACGAGCGCCGTCCGCGCCCGGTCGTAGATGGCGCGCCGGGCCTCCGGGGAGGTTTCGGGCAGCCCGGCGACGGCACGCGCCAGGATCGGATAGAAGTCGGCCATTGGCCTCACTTGTCGCTGATAAAGCCCGCCGTCAACCCTCGAAAGGATTATGGACGAGGATCGTATCGTCGCGCTCCGGGCTGGTGGAGAGCACGGCGACGGTGGCGCCGATCAGCTCCTCGATGCGGCGGACATACTTGATCGCCTGCGCCGGGAGGTCGGCCCAGGAGCGGGCATTGGCGGTGGAGCCTTCCCAGCCTTCGATCGTCTCGTAGATCGGCTCGACGCGGGCCTGGTCGTTCTGGCCGGCCGGCAGGTGCTCGAGGATCTGGCCGTCGAGCTTGTAGCCGACGCAGACCTTGATCTCCTTGAAGCCGTCGAGGATGTCGAGCTTGGTCAGCGCGATGCCGTCGATGCCGGAGGTCTTGACCGTCTGGCGCACCAGGCAGGCGTCGAACCAGCCGCAGCGACGCTTGCGCCCGGTGACGACGCCGAATTCCTTGCCCTTGGTCCCGATCAGCTCGCCGACCTCGTCGAAGAGCTCGGTCGGGAAGGGACCCTCGCCGACGCGGGTGGTGTAGGCCTTGGCGATGCCCAGCACGTAGCCGACCGCGGAGGGGCCCATGCCCGAGCCGGTCGCCGCCTGGCCGGCGACGATGTTCGAGGAGGTGACGAAGGGATAGGTGCCGTGATCGACATCGAGCAGCGCGCCCTGCGCGCCCTCGAACAAGATGCGCTTGCCGGCGCGGCGCTCGGTATCGAGCAGCGCCCAGACCGAGGTGGCATAGGGCAGCACCTCGCCAGCGATCGTCTTGAGCTGGCCGAGCAACTCGCCGGCATCGACCTCGCCGATGCCGAGGCCGCGGCGCAGCGCGTTGTGATGGGCGAGCAGGCGCTCGATCTTGGCCTCGAGCAGGGCCTCGTCCTTGAGGTCGATGACGCGGATGGCGCGGCGGCCGACCTTGTCCTCATAGGCCGGGCCGATGCCGCGCTTGGTGGTGCCGATCTTCATGCCGGCATTCGAGGTCTCGCGGAAATGGTCGAGCTCGCGGTGCAGCGGCAGGATCAGCGTCGCGTTGTCGGCGATGCGCAGGTTGTCGGGGGTGATCGCGACGCCCTGGGCGCGCAGCTTGGCGATTTCCTCGACGAGATGCCAGGGATCGACGACGACGCCGTTGCCGATGACCGAGAGCTTGCCGGGGCGGACGATACCGGAGGGCAGCAGCGAGAGCTTGTAGACTACGCCGTCGATGACGAGCGTATGGCCGGCATTATGGCCGCCCTGGAACCTGACGACGACATCGGCCTGGCTGGAAAGCCAGTCGACGATCTTGCCCTTGCCCTCGTCGCCCCACTGGGCGCCGACCACCACAACATTCGCCATGAGCGAGGTGTCCCTGCTGTTACCGCGTTGCCTTCACGCAAGCGGCCCGCGCAAATGCAAAACCCCGGCGCAAGGCCGGGGTTTCGGGGCAGGTCCTTGCAAGCCCTCATGGGCCAACACGGCCCGCAGGTCAAGTTTTCCGGCGGCCTGGACACCAATTTGGCGGGATAAACTGCCGGAGCATGGCCGCCCTGCAGCATCTGCGCAGTGATGCTGCCACAATCGGGCGTAAGGGCTATGGGTCAGCAGGCGGCGATGGAGGGGCCACGCCGCGCGCCGACCCAAGGAGAGGGGATTTCACCGACCATGACGAAGCTCGACGCCTGGCTCGACCAGCACCATGCCGCCTTCACCGCGATCCGCCGCGACATCCATGAGCATCCCGAACTCGGCCTCGAAGAGGTGCGCACGGCCAAGCTCGTCGCGGACAAGCTGCGCGAATGGGGCGTCGAGGTCACCGAGAATGTCGGCAAGACCGGCGTCGTCGGGGTGATCCGCGGCAACAGGCCCGGCCGGGCCGTGGGCCTGCGCGCCGACATGGACTGCCTGGCGCTCGATGAGACGACGAACCTGCCCTATTCCTCGAAGAATCCGGGCCGGATGCATGCCTGCGGTCATGACGGGCACACCACGATGCTGCTCGCGGCCGGGCGCTACCTCGCCGAGAACCGGGATTTCGAGGGCACCGTCAACCTGATCTTCCAGCCGGCCGAGGAAGGCCGCGGCGGCGCCAATGCGATGCTGGCCGACAAGCTGTTCGAGCGTTTTCCCTGCGATGCGATCTACGGCCTGCACAACACGCCCGGCATGGCGCCCGGCACCTTCGGCACCACGGTCGGCCCGTTCCTGGCGGCGGCCGATAGCTGGAAGGTCACCTTCCACGGCGTCGGCGGCCATGGCGGCTCGCAGCCGCATCGCTCGACCGACATCACCTATGCCCAGGCGCATTTCGTGCTCGGCCTGCAGGGCATCATCGGCCGCAACGTCGCCCCGCTCGACACGGCGGTGATCAGCGTCGGCTATATCCATGGCGGCGACGTCAACGCCTCGAACGTCATTCCCTCCGAACTTGTCATCGGCGGCACGGCCCGCACCTACTCGCTTGAGGTGCGCGATCTCGTCGAGCGCCGTATCGGCGAGCTCGCGGCGGCCACCGCTCAGGCCTGGGGTTGCAAGGCCGAGGCCTATTATCATCGTGGCACCAGCCCGCTGGTGAACGAGGCCGAGCAGGTCCGGGTCGGCGTCGCGGCAGCGACGGCCGCGGTCGGCGCCGAGAAGGTCAACGGCCAGTTGCGGCCGGGCACGGGCGGCGAGGATTTCGCCGAGATGATGCTGGTGCGCCCTGGCGCTTTCATGCGCATCGGCAACGGCGTCAACCCGGACGGCTCCTTCGTCGGCCTGCATACGCCGCTCTACGACTTCAACGACGAGATCATCCCGGATGGCGTGCGCTACTGGGTCGGCGTCGTCGACCAGGAGCTCGGGCAGGCCAAGGCCGCCTGATCACGATCATCGCGGCCGGCCCTCCGGGGCCGGCTGCGATCACGCAGGACAGCCCGTCATTCCCGGTCGTTCCACACGGGGGCCGGCCCAGGCTTCGCCCCATCCGGATGGCACGCGCTGTTTCGGTCGGGGCAGTTGGCCTGGACGTTCGACCTATTTCGAAGAATTCTGCGATATGGAGCGGATCGGGAACATCGGCTGAGCTCACATTCCCGATGCCGCAGGAGAGGGGAAGACACCGATCATGACCAAGCTCGACGCCTGGCTCGGCCAGCATCACGCCGCCTTCACCGCGATCCGCCGCGATATCCATGCTCATCCTGAACTCGGGCTCGAAGAAGTCCGCACGGCCAAGCTCGTTGCCGACAAGCTGCGCGAGTGGGGGGTCGAGGTCACCGAGAATGTCGGCAAGACCGGCGTCGTCGGGGTGATCCGCGGCAACAGGCCCGGCCGTGCGGTGGGCCTGCGCGCCGACATGGACTGCCTTGCGCTCGATGAGACGACCAATCTGCCCTATTCCTCGAAGAATCCGGGCCGGATGCATGCCTGCGGCCATGACGGGCACACCACGATGCTGCTCGCCGCGGCGCGCTACCTCGCCGAGAACCGCGACTTCGCCGGCACCGTCAACCTGATCTTCCAGCCGGCCGAGGAAGGCCGCGGCGGCGCCAACGCCATGCTGGCCGACAAGCTGTTCGAGCGCTTCCCCTGCGACGCGATCTATGGGCTGCATAACGTGCCCGGCATGCCGGTTTCGAGTTTCGGCATCAATGTCGGCCCGTTCCTGGCGGCGGCCGATAGCTGGAAGGTCACCTTCCGCGGCGTCGGCGGCCATGGCGGCTCCCAGCCACATCTTTCGACCGACATCACCTATGCGCAGGCGCATTTCGTGCTTGGCCTGCAGGGCATCGTCGGCCGCAACGTGCCCCCGCTCGACACGGCGGTGATCAGCGTCGGCTATATCCATGGCGGCGACGTCAACGCCTCGAACGTGATTCCGTCCGAGCTCGTCATCGGCGGCACGGCCCGCACCTATTCGCTGGAAGTACGCGACATCGTCGAGCGCCGTATCGGTGAGCTTGCGGCGGCGACGGCGCAGGCCTGGGGCTGCAAGGCGGAAGCCTTCTACCGTCGTGGCACCAGCCCGCTGATCAACGCAGCCGAGCAGGTCCGCGTCGCCGTCGCTGCGGCGACGGCAGCGGTCGGCGCCGAGCGCGTCGAAGACCAGCTTGCGCCGAGCACGGGCGGCGAGGATTTCGCCGAGATGATGCTGCAGCGCCCTGGCGCTTTCATGTTCATCGGCAACGGCATCGATCCGGACGGCAGCTCTGCCGGACTGCATACGCCGCTCTACGACTTCAACGACGAGATCATCCCGGACGGGGTGCGCTACTGGGTCGGCGTCGTCGACCAAGAGCTCGGGCAAGCCAAGGCCGCCTGATCACCATCATCGCGGCCGGCCCTCCGGGGCCGGCTGCAATCATGCAGGGCAGCCCGTCATTCCCGGTGGTTGTATAGCCGGCGCAAGGGCGCTAGGCGGCGGGCTCCGTAGTGGAGGCGTGCCATGAAGACCCTGTCCATCTCGACCCTGACGATCTGCGGCATCGAGGAATTGCCCGGCAACAGCGCCCGCGAGGTGACGCATGTGCTCTCGGTGATCGATCCCGACCGCGCCGAGATCGACGCTTTCGGAACCTATGGCGAGCATCATCGCGTCACGCTGCGCTTCCACGACATCATCGACCCGAAGCCCGGGCAGGTCATGCCGACGCAAGATCATGTCGGCGAGATCCTGACTTTCGGCGAGGGCCTGCGCGGGACCGCGGCCGGTCGCGTGAAGGGCCATCTCCTCGTGCATTGCCACATGGGCATCTCGCGCTCGACGGCGGCGATGATGACCTTGATGGCGCAGGCCGATCCGGCCGAGGACGAGGACGCGCTGTTCGCGCGGCTGCGCGAGATCCGGCCGCAGGCCTGGCCGAATTCGGTGATGATCGGCTTTGCCGACGAGCAGCTCGGCCGCGGCGGCCGGCTGACGCAGGCGCTGCGGCGGCATTATGCCCATCAGCTCGAGATTCAGCCGAAATACCGGATCTGGATGAACGATCTCGGCCGCAAGCGCGAGATCGAGATGGGGATGGGGCTCTGAGCGAAGGCTTCCGCCTCACTTCCCCGGCAGCGGCTGCTCCTCGAAGGACAATTCGCGGTCGCCCGGCCATTTGATGCGGTAGGCGAGCTTGATCTCCTTCTCGGCACCGGGCGCGAGATCGAAGGTCCAGGCGGCGACGCCACGGCGATCGCCGGCCTGCTTCTCGGTCGGCGGCGTGGTCTGGGCGGCTATAGTCTCGACCGTGATCGCGCTGCTTTCCGAGAAGGGGATGCGCTCCAGCACCGTGATCTTGACCGGCTTGGCATGCAGGCTCTTCACCACCGTGCGGAATTCGCGCAGGTCGGTGCGGGTCTGGCCGAGCCAGCTCGGCTCGTTCTCGCGGCGCTTGACCGGCGCGAAGGAGACCTTGATCCGGTCGTCGGCGCCGAAGCCGAGCTCGACCTTGTCGCCGGGCGCGACGAGATTGAACTGTCCCATGCCGACATAGGTGCCGTCGCGATGCAGCGCGACGCGGCCGGCCAGCAGCGGCGCTTCCTCCTCGTGGACGAAGCCGGCTTCGAGATAGGCCTTCTGCTCAAGCTCGGGGACTGTGCGGGCGGCGAGCGTCGCCTCGGTCTTGCGCTGGGTCAGCGTCACCGTCTTCGAGCTGCCGTCCTGCGGGATCGTGGCGCGGCCCGGTACCTGGAAATTCGCCTGATAGGCGCCGGCCTCTATCGTCGCGACCTGAATTTCGGCGGGTTTCGGTGCGGCCGAGCGCTGGGGCTGCTTGGCGACGGCATCGGCCGCAGCTTCGGCCTCCGCCTTGGCGCGGGCGGCCATCGGCGCAGGGGCGAGGGCGCCGGCCCGCGCACGGCTTTCATAAATCACCGACGGCTCGAAGAAGGCGACCTGCATCGGCGTCAGTTCGGGTGCGCGGGTGCCCCCGGCCGAGCGCGTGGTCGAGAGGGTGAGTGCCACGTCATCCCAGGCTTCGCCGCTGCGCTGGCGGATTTCGGCGCGGCGCGTCAGGGCGATTTCCGGCTTCTCGCCGGTCGTGGTCAGTCGAGCCTCGTAGGTCGGCGTCCAGTTGGCGCCGGTGACGCGGTAGCTCACCGTGAATTCGGCCGCGACGGACTGCGGCGCCTCGACGGCGATGGCGATGTCGCGCTTCGGCGCGCCGGGGCGGCCGGCCTGCGGACGGGCGCGCTCCAGCGCGGCGATCTCGGCATCGACATCGGCCAGGCGGTTGCGGGTGCCGCGCAATTCGTCCTGGACCTTGACCAGCGCGGTGCCGATCGCCTCGAACACCGCCGGCCAGTCGCCGACGGGCAAGGCCTTGCCATCGGGGCCGAGCTTGTCGGGGCCGACCTGCGCGAAGCGCTCGATCGTGGCGCGCTTGGATTCGATCGCGCCGATCTGGCCGGAGAGCTTCTCCTTCTCGTCGCGCAGCGTCTTGAGCTTCTCCTCCAGAACCGTGTCGAGCACGGGCCTGGCGTCGCCCGGCGTGACACGGACATCGACGGCGCCGACCGAGAAGGTGCCGTCGCCCAGTCCTTGCGCCAAGCCCTTGCCCTCGACGCGGATCGAAGCGGGGTCGATCGTCGCCGGCAGGCCGCGCAGCACGATCTGCGAGACGCCCTGCAGGAGGTCCGCCTTGCCGAGCCGCGTCACCACCGCGCCGTCCGGAAAGACCGTGACGCGGTCGATCCGGCTCGACAATTCGGTCTCGGCGGCGCTGGCAAGGCCGGGCGCGAGAAACAGGGCGGCTGCAATATGGCTTCGCATCAAAATCTTCCCCTCCAGATCGCAATCACGTCGCCGTGATAGGCACTGCCGAATTCGGCGTGCCCAAGGCGGAATTGGGCCGGAATGCAGATAGGCGGGGCGGGCGCCGGAGGCGTCCTGCGTTTGCAGGAGCGACCCCGCCGTTCAATGGCCGGGATGCAGCGCGTCGTTCAGGTAGATGCAGGCGAGCACGGTGAAGACATAGGCCTGCAGCACCGCGACCATGAATTCGAAGGCGGTGAGCGCCACCGTCATCAGCAATGGCAGCGGCGCCAGCAGCGACGTACCGATACCGGCGGCAAGCAATGCCGCGACGAAGCTGCCGAAGACCTTGAGCGCGATATGGCCGCCGAGGAGGTTGGCGAAGAGGCGCAGGCTCAGCGAGATCGGCCGCGACAGGAAGGAGACGATTTCGATCAGAGTGATGAAGGGCAGGAGCCACTTCGGCACGTCGGACGGCACGAAGAGCTTGAGGAAGCCGAAGCCATGGCGCAGCACGCCGTAGCCGATGACCGTCGCCATCACCAGCATGGCGAGCGCGAAGGTCACGACGATATGGCTGGTGACGGTGAAGGCGCCGGGGATCATGCCGAACAGGTTGAGCACCAGCACGAACATGAAGAGCGAGAAGATCAGCGGCAGGAAGCGCATGCCCTCGCGGCCGGTGGCGTCGGTCAGCGTCTTCGCGACGAATTCGTAGAGCATTTCGGCCAGCGCCTGCGCGCGGCCGGGGACGATGGCGCGCGAGCGTGTTGCCAGGATCAGCCCGCCGGCGATCGCAGCGGTGGCGAGTACCATCATCAGGGCCGCGTTGGTGAAACCGAGATCGAGCCCGCCGAGGCGCAGCGGCACGAGGGTCTTGACGATGAACTGGTCGCTGGGATTGGCCAAGGCGAGGGCCTCCGCTCACGGGGTTGCGCGACGGCGCGGAGCATTCCGCGTCGTGGGGCCGTCCCCTATGAGGTTGCGAAGGCCGCGGGTCGTCCCGAGGCCCGGCCTGCCTAGAAGGCGCCGGCCGCTTTGGCAAGAGCGGCTATCAGCTCGCCGAGAGCTTCATCATGACGAGGCCGGAAACGATCAGCACTGCGGCTGCGATGCGCATCGGCGTCAGCGCCTCGCCGAGCACGGTGACGCCGACGATGAAGGCGCCGACCGCGCCGATGCCGGTCCAGATCGTGTAGGCCGTGCCGAGCGGCAGCGAGCGCATCGCCAGCGAGAGCAGGGCGAAGCTGCCGATCATCGTGACGATGGTGATCGCGGTCGGCATCGGGCGCGTGAAGCCGTCCGACTGCTTCATCGTGAAGGCCCAGACGATTTCGAGAATGCCGGCAGAAAACAGATAGAGCCACGCCATAGCGGGTCCCCCATGGTTTTGCCGGGTCGTCCCGGCACATGTCCCAGGTTGGGGGAGGTCGTGGCCTCGCGGGTGCTTAGGTAGCCACCGGAAATCGCGATGGCAAGGGTAGGGCCGGCTTGCAGCCGAACTCATCGTCTCAGCCCTCATCCTGAGGAGCCGCGTCAGCGGCGTCTCGAAGGATGTTTCAGGAGGCTCCGGAACCCTCTGGACCACCCTTCGAGACGGCCCTGCGGGCCTCCTCAGGATGAGGGCTGGTGTTGCCAGTCAGATATTCAGGAGGAGGGCCTGAGAGGCGTGCCGTCTAAGGCTCAGGCGCGTCCGCGCGTGCTCGCATGCGGCTTGACGCGATGTTCCATGAAATTGCGCAATTCGGTGACACGGCGCTCGGTGTCGAGTACCTCGCGGTCGAGGCCATGCGCCCAGGCGAGGTCCTGCCGGTCGGGCTCGGCATCGAGCGTCAGCATGTCGTCGAGCCAGGCCTGCGCCGAGGCTTCGTCCTTGCGGAAGCCTTCCTTGATGAGGAGCTGCGTCCGGGGGCGGAGGATCGCTGCGATCTGCTTCAGGGAGAATTCGGGGTGGTACTGCACGCCCCAGAAGGTGCCGCCATTATGCTTGATCTCGGCAGCCTGGACCTGGCTGTAGGCGTTGGAGGCGAGGATCGTCGTGCCATGCGCCGGCAGGGCGATCGTATCGAGATGGATCGCCGGGGCGTCGAAGGAGGCCGGGCGGCTGGCGAGCAGGGCGTGATTGCGGCCGGCCTCGGTCGGCGTGATCCTGCGGGCGAAGCCGGTTTCGCGGCCCTTCGGATTGGCGGTGACGGTGCCGCCCGCCGCGACGGAGCCGACCTGGATGCCCCAGCAAGAGCCGAAGCAGGGCGTGCCGCTGGCATAGATCGCTCGCATCAGCTCGATCTGGCGGGTCACCGGTGGGGCGGTGTCGTAGATGTGCAGGGCCGAGCCGGTCAGGAAGATGCCGTCATAGGATTCGAGGCCTTCGCCGTCGGGGAGGTTCGCGCCCTCGTCGGCTGGCAGGCAGATATCGGAGACGATGCCCGGCTCGAAGGCCGCGATCTCGGCGGCATAGGCCTCGCCATAGGCCATGCCATAGGATCGGCGCAGCCCTTCGCGGGTGTCGCGCATGTTGCCGTCGACGAAGAGCAGGCGGAGCGGGCGGGCGCTGGTTTCGATCATCTGGGGTGTTCCGCAGGGATGCGCAGGGCGACGGGCAGGTGTGCGCCCGATCTCATATGAGCCGGGTACACGCAAGGGTATTGCATGAGCCCTTTCTCGCAACAGGGCGGAAACGTGCACCCTACCCAGACCTGGCTGCAACGCGCCTGGGGCAATGCCTACCTGCTGATGGTGTTGACCACGCTGATGTGGGGCGGCAACGCCGTGGCGAGCCGGCTCGCCGTCGGCAACATATCGCCGATGATGCTGACCTCGCTGCGCTGGGTGGCGGTCTGCGCGATCATGCCCTGGCTGCTGCGCGAGCAGTTGCGCCAGCATTGGCCGGTGCTGCGGGCGCATTGGCGATTGATCGCCGTGCTCGGCACGCTCGGCTTCACCACCTTCAACACGCTGATGTATCTTGCGGCCTATTCGACCAGCGCGATCAATATCGGCATCTTGCAGGGCTCGATCCCGGTCTTCGTGCTGATGGGCGCCTTCCTGGTGTTCCGCACGAAGATCACCCCGATGCAGGCGATCGGCGTGGCGGTGACGCTGCTCGGCGTTGCGGTCACGGCGAGCCGGGGCGACATCCAGACACTGCTGGCCTTCCGCTTCGTGCCGGGTGACCTGCTCATGATCGTGGCCTGCGTGCTCTATGCCGGCTTCACCGTCGGCGTGCGCAAGCGGCCGGCCGTGCCGGGGCTCGTGTTCTTTACGGCGATGGCGAGCTTCGCCTGCCTGGCCTCGCTGCCATTGCTCGCGACCGAGATCGCGCTCGGCCGCTCCTATATCCCGACGCCCCAGGGCTGGCTGATCCTCGCCTTCACGGTCATCTTCCCGTCGATCGTCTCGCAGCTCTCCTTCATGCGGGCGATCGAGCTGATCGGACCTGGCCGCGCCGGCGTCTTCGTCAATCTCGTGCCGGTCTTCGCGCCGATCCTGGCCGTGCTGATCATCGGCGAGCCCTTCGGGCTCTATCATGCGCTGGCATTGGCGCTGGTGCTCGGCGGCATCTTCATCGCCGAGCGGCTGGGACGGTAGTCAGAGCGATTGGCAGCCGGCTTCGGCGGCAAGATTCATGCCGAGCCGCATCAGTACATCCTTGAGTTTGCGCTTGAGTTCGTCGTCGGCGATCTGCCTGGCGATGCTGTAGGCCAGCATGACGTGATCCGCGACACGAGAGATCGGGGTTGCCGATTCTGAACTGCGCTGCCTCGTGATGTCGAAGGCCATCCCGACATAATGTCCGGCGGAGCCCTCTTCCGTGCGGTGGCACTGGGCGAAAGCCGATATCTGCCGCTCGCCCGAGGGCGGGACGATGCGGTATTCGCAGTGGAAATCGACGGCCGTTTGAACACAACGCTCGATCTCTCGCGCTACGCCTTCACGGTCGTCCGGATGGATGCCGTCGACATAGGCGTCGCAGCGCGCCCCGCGCATCGCCTCCTGCGGATCGACATTGAAAAGCGAGGCCATGCGTGCGTCGGCGTAGAGCCGATCGTTCAGCACGTCCCAATACCACATGCCAACGATGGCATTGTCGTTGAGGCCGTCATCCGCGAACAAAGGGGGCGGTTGCGAGGTGCCCTCTTCGAAAACCGAGCTGCCCATGTGCTGTCCCCCAAAAGCCAGACTGGGAGACGGTAACCTCTCACGCAAGAGGAGATAAAGTATAAGCCCGCGGCGGCGCCTCAGTGCAGCGCGGAGACCGCGAGCCGCGCGACATCCGCCAGCGCTGCGGAGCGCTCGTCGGCGTCGGCGCGGGAGCCGGCGAGATAGGTCACGATGACGAAGCGCCGGCCGTCCGGCAGGGTCGCGATGCCGATATCGTTGGTGGCGTGGTTGATGCCGTCGGTGGTGAGGCCGAGCCCCGTGCGATGGGCGAAGCGCGTGCCCGCCGGCAGGCCGGCCTTGAGCCGGTCGGTGCCGACCTTCGATTCCGCGACGATCTTCTCGATGAAAGCAGTGTGGGCGGGATCGCGCAACCAGTTGCCCTTGGCGAAGGCCTCCAGGAACTGCGCGCTCGCTTCGGGCGTAGAGGCATCGCGCTTGTCCTTGAGCGCGTTCGACAGGGCGGCGATGCGCAGGCGCGGCCGCATCGCCTTGAGTTCGGCGCGGAACGCCTTCTCGTCGACGACCTGATCCCAGCCGAAGCCCTTGAGCCCGTAGATTTCCGGCTGGAACAGGCGCTCGTAGCGATCGACCGATAGGCCGGCGATGCCGCCATCGCGCAACATCTTGGTCACGACCTGCGGGCCGCCGATCTCGCGCATCAGCAGGTCGGCGGCGGTGTTGTCGCTCTCGCCGGCCGCGAGCCGGATCAGTTCGCGCAGCGGATAGTCGTTGCGCTCGCCCTTGAAGCCCTTCGCCAGCGGGCTGTGGAAGAGCGAGAAATCCTTGCGGATGACGGTGATCGGCTGGTCGAGCCTGAACTTCCCGGCCTCGACCTGCTGCAGCACCGCGACCGCCAGCGGCAGCTTGAAGACGCTCTGCATCGGGAAGGTCTCGGAGCCGCGATGCGACCAGAGCTTGCGGTCGCGCAGGTCCAGCAGCGCGACGCCGAGCCGGCCTTTGGAGGCCTGCTCGATTCCCTTGATCGCCTCGTCGAGCTTGTCGCGATCCCAATCGGCGAGGGCCGGGACGGCCGTCAGGCAGACGAGGGCAACGGCGGCGAGGCGGGCAAGGGCAGGCATGGGCGGTCCTCTGCGATGGAGCGATCACAGGGCCGTGATATTGCGGCAAGGTTGCGGCGGCGCTCAGACGGGCTCGCCACTCTCCGCATCGCAGAGCGACAATTCGACCGGGCAGCCCTCGATCCCGAAGCATTCCGGCAGGAGCCGGGTCAATCGCTCGTGCAGGGCCTCCAGCGTCTCGGCCTCGGTGACGATGCCGAGCTCGCCGGTATCCATGGCGTACCAGAGGCCCGCCGCCTCATCGCGGCGGACCTCGAAATGAACAGGCTCCGCCGCGCCGGTGGAGGCGGCAACGAGAGCCTTCAGCGAACCGAGCAAGATCAGAACCGCAGGCGCCGGGCGCGCTTGACCATCGGGATCGCGTGGATCTTGTCGAGCAACTCGTCCGAGATCGGCTCGTCGACGGCGACATAGCAGATCGCGTCGCCGCCGGGCTTGTCGCGGCCGAGCGCGAAGGTCGCGACATTGACGCCGGCGCCGCCCAAGAGCGAGCCGAACTGGCCGATGAAGCCCGGCTTGTCGGCATTGCGCACGTAGAGCATGTGCGGCGCGAATTCGGCATCGATGGCGATGTCGCGGACCTCGACGATGCGCGGCTTGCCGTCATGGAAGACGGTGCCCGAAGCGTGGCGCGGCATGTCCTCGGCGTCGACGACGATGCGGATGACGCTTTCGAGATTGCCGGCGACCTCGCGGGTCAGTTCCTCGACGACGATGCCCTTCTCCTTCGCCACCATGGCCGAATTGACCATGTTGATCTCGGGCAGGAAGGGGCGCAGCACGCCGGTGATCGCGGCAGCCGAGATCGCCTTGAGGTTCAGGCCCGCGACCGCGCCCTCGTACTCGATGCGGATGCCCTTGACCGGCGCTTCGGTGAGCTGGCCGAGGAAGGAGCCGAGCTTTTCGGCGAGATCGACGAAGGGCTTCACGCGCGGCGCTTCTTCCGCCGTGATCGAGGGGAAGTTGACCGCGTTGGTGATCGCGCCCTTGAGCAGGTAGTCGCTCATCTGCTCGGCGACCTGCAGCGCGACATTCTCCTGCGCCTCGTTGGTGGAGGCGCCGAGATGCGGCGTGCAGACCACGTTTTCCAATCCGAACAGAGGGTTCGATTCCGCCGGCTCGACCGAGAACACGTCGAAGGCGGCGCCCGCGACATGGCCGGAATTGATGAGATCGGCCAGCGCCTGCTCGTCGACGAGGCCGCCGCGGGCGCAGTTGATGATGCGCACGCCTTTCTTCGTCTTCGCCAGGTTTTCGGCCGAGAGGATGTTCTTCGTCTTCTCGGTCATCGGCACGTGCAGCGTGATGAAGTCGGCACGCTTCAGCAGGTCTTCGAGCTCGACCTTCTCGACGCCGAGCGCCACCGCGCGTTCCGGCGAAAGATAGGGGTCATAGGCGATGACGCGCATCTTCAGGCCGATGGCGCGCTCGGCGACGATCGAGCCAATATTGCCGGCGCCGATCAGGCCAAGCGTCTTGGCCGTGATCTCGACGCCCATGAAGCGATTCTTTTCCCACTTGCCGGCCTGGGTCGAGATATCGGCAGAAGGGATTTGGCGGGCGAGCGCGAACATCATGGCGATGGCGTGCTCGGCGGTGGTGATCGAGTTGCCGAAGGGCGTGTTCATCACGATCACGCCGCGCGCGGTCGCGGCGGGGATCTCGACATTGTCGACGCCGATGCCGGCGCGGCCGATGACCTTCAGGTTCGTCGCCTGCTCCAGCAGCTTGGCGGTCGCCTTGGTGGCCGAGCGGATGGCGAGGCCGTCATAGTCGCCGATGATCGCGGCGAGCTTGTCCTTGTCCTTGCCGAGGTTGGGATCGAAGGTCACGTCGATGCCACGGTCCTTGAAGATCTGGACGGCGGCGGGGGAGAGGGCGTCGGAAATCAGGACCTTTGGTGCGGGCATGGGAGGCTCCGGCTGGCGCCGCGCTGCACGGGGAGCGGTCTGGCGCTGAGAAGGGGGAGGGCACCCCGCCTGTCATTCCGGGGCGGCGAAGCCGAACCCGGAACCCACGACGGGGTGCTACGCTTTTTGCTCTGGAAGACGCGGTAGAAAGGGCTCGCCCGGTCGTGGGTTCCGGGTTCGCGGGCAAAGCCCGCGCCCCGGAATGACAGGGCTTAGCGCCTCACGCCGCCTTCTTGCCGAGCGAGGCCTTGGCCTCGGCGAAGGCATAGGCGATCCAGGGCATGAGCGCCTTGAGGTCGCGCGACTGGACGGTCGCGCCGCACCAGATGCGCAGGCCGGGAGGGGCGTCGCGGTAATGGCCGAGATCGTAGCCAGCGCCGGCCTTCTCGATGATCGACACCACCTGCTTGGCGAAGGCCGCCTGCGCGTCCGCCGGCAGGGCGGTGACGGCCGGGTCGGTGAACTTCAGGCAGACGCTCGTGTTGGAGCGCGTCTTCGGCTTCACGGCCAGGAAGTCGATCCAGTCGTTCTCGCGCACGAACTTGGCGATGACGCGGGCATTGCCGTCGGCGCGCTTCACCAGGCCGTCGAGCCCGCCCACTTTCTGCGCCCATTCCAGCGCGTCGATATAGTCCTCGACCGCGAGCATGGAGGGGGTGTTGATGGTCTCGCCGGTGAAGATGCCCTCGATCAGCTTGCCGCCCGAGGTCATGCGGAAGATCTTCGGCAGCGGCCAGGCCGGCTTGTAGCTTTCGAGCCGGGCGACGGCGCGGGGCGAGAGCACGATCATGCCATGCGCGGCCTCGCCGCCGAGCACCTTCTGCCAGGAGAAGGTGACGACATCGAGTTTTGGCCAGTCGAGGCGCTGGGCGAAGGCGGCGGAGGTGGCGTCGCAGATGGTCAGCCCCTCGCGGTCATCCGCGATCCAGCTGGCGTCGACGACGCGCACGCCGGAGGTGGTGCCGTTCCAGGTGAAGACGACGTCGCGGTTCTTGGTGTCGACCTTTTTGAGGTTCGGCAATTCGCCATAGGGCGCGTCGAACGTGCGGACATCGGCGAGCTTGAGCTGCTTGACGACATCGGTGACCCAGCCGGCGCCAAAGCTCTCCCAGCTGACCATGTCGACGCCGCGGGCGCCCAACAAGGACCAGAGCGCCATCTCGACGGCGCCGGTATCGGAGGCCGGCACGATGCCGATGCGGTAATCGGCGGGGACCTGAAGCACCTCGCGCGTCAGGTCGATCGCGCGCTTGAGCTTGTCCTTGCCGATCTTGGCGCGATGCGAGCGGCCGAGCGGGGCGTCGGAGAGGTTCTTGAGGGCCCAGCCGGGGCGCTTGGCGCAGGGGCCGGACGAGAAATTAGGCACGCGCGGACGCGTGTTCGGAACGGTATTCGCCATCGATGTCTCCATCCTTACAGATGGGCGCGCCCCGTTGGGGGGGCGTGTCCCGTCGATGGGGGTAGGATGGGAGGGCGGTGGGAGTCAAGCGGGGAGTATCTGCCCTTCAAATTATCAAAGTGGTCCAAGGATTTGCAAAAAATGAGCTTTAATGTGTTGATGTTGAAAGTTAAATTCTTAGTTCTGCTACGGTGAGGGTATTCATGGCACCCGAGGGGGAACTCGATCAATCTGAAACTTGGGGGTTCGATGGAGATGATTTGGAGGTGCGAGTTGCTCGCGCGATGTATGGCGCCGCCATCGAACGAGTAAGGCAGCATGCGTCTGAAATTGATCTCAGACGTGATTACGTCGAAAAGGTCCTTACAACGGCGATAGCCGAGTCGGACCGTTCCGCGGCAATCCTAATATTTGCTCTCGTTGAAGATTTAATGCTTGATGCATTTAAAAGATATCTTTCTGCTTCATGCATAAAAGGCGGTTGGAGCGAGGTGATCGGTGGTAATGGATTGCTTGCTACTGCCAATGATCGGATCACATTGGCGTGTTTGTTGGGTTGGATACGGCCAGCTGTCTATGCCGATCTTCGCATCCTCAAATCGATTAGAAATCGATTTGCCCATCACGCGCAGATAGAAGGTTTCTCTGACGGTTCGGTTCAAAGCTGGATTTCAGCATTGAATATTACGGAAGAGCCTGCTGTGGATTCGTTTAGAGCCAGCGGATTTTGTATTTCTGAGTCGTTTTCTTTGCGTGAAAAGTATCTGATGAGGGCGTCGTTGGTGGCTACCGAGCTTCTGACCGATTTGGCAATAGCTCCGCACGCTCGCCAGACGATGGTGTCTCCGGGGCATGTCGGCGGCCCTTGGGAGAATGTTCCTGATAATATTAAAGATATACGACGAATAGCTGCTAGGATTATCGGGGATATAATCCAGAAGAAATTGCCGTAGTGGGATCGGAACAGAGCCTGTGAGTAGGATTGCGCCCACTCCAAGATACTTCGGGGCACTACCGCAACCAAGTAATGCGCGGGGAACCCCTCTCCCATCCGGGAGAAGGGTTCCCGCGCCTTTTTTTGGGGTGGTTGAGGTAAGTTGGCGACGAGAGATGAGCAGGCGCACCCTATTCTCCAATCGCCTTTCGAATAGCGGCGATGACTGAGTCCCTGTCCTCCAAGACTTCGGCATTGCTGAAGCGGGTGACCTTGAAACCGTGCCGCTCGATTTCCTCCGTCTGGGCGGCATCATAATCTGCTTCCCAGCGATGTTGGCAGCCGTCGATCTCGACGATCAGCTTTCGGTAAATGCAGATGAAATCGATGGTGTAGCCGAGCAGGGGAACCTATCGGCGGAACTTCAGCCCGTCGAGTTGGCGATTACGCAGGAGCGACCAGAGGATGTTCTCCGGTTTGGTGGAGCGCCCTCGAAGGTGTCGAGCAAACTGCCGCTGTTTGGTTGTCATTTGGGCAGATGTTGAACGCGCTCGCCCTCGCGATCAACGGCGGGCCCTCACCCCTGCCCCTCTCCCATCCGGGAGAGGGGTTCCCTGCGCCTAGCCGTCGCCGTCGTGAATCTTATCCCCGCCCTCCCACCTTGCTCCTATCCTCATCCCACCTCGTCCCCGAGGGGCAGCCATCCGGAGGTATGCCGTTGGCGGGGCGGGGGCGGCGCCTGCGGGTGGGGTTACGACCCACTCCCGGGAGGCTTCGGGGCACCGCCCTGGGGGTACTACGGCCCCTGTGCGAGGAGCTCGCTGGAAGGCATGGCGGCACCGCCTCTGCGGGGCCAGGACGCGACAAGGCCGGCATCGGACCGAAAAGCGGCTCAAGCCCGTTTCGGGATCATCCGCTGCACGAGACAAAGGAGATCGCGCAAGCGTCTCTGCCGAACTGGCGTCGAGGCCCGCAGCTCAGCGAAACGCCCTGCCGTATAAGCGCGGCCCGGAGACTTAAGAACGCCGGCAACGCAGCCAAGTGTTCGCAGGCTGCGTAAACTTGCCTGCTTGGCGCCACGGGGCGTGCGGAAGGTGGCTCAATCCATCCGCGCCGCATCCTGGCTCAATGGAAGCGGCTTAGATCACCCGCGCCTCGCGGCGCTCCGCTGCCCCTCATGCAAATCCGCCGCGCGATCCGCGCGGGCGGTATGTCGGTATGCGCGACAATGCGGGGAAGCGTCCTCAATCCCCCGTCATCGTCATTTCGGCGTCGATCGCCTTCATCCGCGGATTGGCGGTGCAGAAGGCCTTGATCTTGTTCGCGACGGGGGCTGCGTATTCGCTTTTGCGGTGGGCGCCGGATTTCAGCCAGTCGGCGCAGCTCAGCTCCCGGTCGGTGATGCGGGCGCCGGCGGGCGCGGCGAGGAGGAGGCCGGCGACAGCGGCAAGCAAGGCGAGGCGGGGCATGGTCTGGTCCTGAACGGGCGGCCGCATCACAGGCCAGCCTCGGGCGCCGCTCCTGCTAGTGCATCGGACCGGAAAGGGGAATCCACTTTTTCGGGAGAATTCGATCGGGCAGGCAGGGATCGGCATTTCGTGATAGGCAGCGGCTCGATCCGAAACAGGTGAAGAGACCATGGCCAAGAAGACCCCCGAACAGCTCGCCCAGGAATTCGAGGGCCGCAAGGCCAAGGGGCTGGCCAAGGGCGGGGCGGCGTTCTGGCCCAACATCATCGCCAATGCTGTGCTGAAGCTCACCCAGCAGCGGGCCGCGATCACGCCGGACACGCTGATCGAGATGATCGAGCGCGAGGCGCCGACGCTGGAGATCACGGTCCGGTCCGGCGCGGCGGAGGCCGTCGCGCGCCTGAAGCAGGCCATCGCCAAGGGTTCGTGAGGTTCAGCCCGGCTCGCCGGCGATGACGCCCTTGCGCAGCAGGAAGCAGCCATAGGGTCGGGGATCGCCGACCTGCACCACGGCAAAAGCCCGTCGCGCCTGATCGTAGAAGGCGAAGCGCTCGATGCCGGCGAGCGGCGTGGCACGGCCCAGCGCCTTGTCGACCTCGAACTGGACCGCGCGCTGGACCTCGGGGATCGCGGCGGCATCGCCGACCACTTCCATGCGCCTGAGCGGCTCAGGCTCGAAATCGTCGATCGGCAGCACCGAGAGGATGGCGCGGGCGGCGCGCTGCATCGTCAGGCCGGGAAGGCGGATCAGCCGGCCGCTGGTGGTCGAGCTGGCGATGGTCTCGGCCGGGTGGTTGGCATCGACCAGCGCGAGATCGTCGCCATGGCCCATCGCGGCGAGCACCCAGAGCAGGTCGGCGGAGAGGACGGGATCGACGTTCTTCAGCATGACGGGCGGCGGCCCCTTTTCGTCAGGTAGATGCGGGCGGCGTTGCCGCCGAAGATCGCGGCGCGCTCAGGCCCGGTGAGCGTCGCGGTGAGGCGCTCAGTGGCGGCGAGCCACTGATCGTAGCTGGCGGCGAGCGTCGCGACCGGCCAGTCGCTGCCCCAGAGCAGGCGCTCAGGCCCGAAACAGGCGACGAGCTGGGCGACGGCCGGCGCCAAGGTCGCCTCGCGCCAACCGGGGCCGGCTTCGGTGACGAGGCCGGAGAGCTTGCAGGTGGTGTTCGGCCGCGCGGCCAGAGCCGCGATGCCGCCGCGCCAGGCGGAGAGGTCGGCGCCGGTCAGGTCCGGCTTGGCGCCATGGTCGATGACGACGGGCAGTTCCGTCTCGCGCTCCAGCAGCTTGAGGAGGGCGGGGATCTGCGGCGGCTTCACCAGCGCGTCGAAGACGAGGCCGTGCTCCTTCAGCGCTGCGAAGGCGGGGGCGAGGTTTGGGCGCGCGAGCCAGTCGGGATCGGGGATGTCCTGCGCCATGGGGCGCAGGCCCACGAGCAGCGGATCTGCGGCCAGCGCGGCGATGCGGGCGGGGGCGTCGGGCGCCTCGAAATCGGTCCAGCCGACGACGCCGGCGACGAAGGGCGTGGCGGCGGCGAGCGCGAGAAGATGATGCGTCTCGGCCTCGGTCGGCGCGGCCTGGACGAGGATGGTCGCGGCGATGTCGTGCTCCGCGAGATGCGGGGCGAGATCGGCGGGCTCGAAATCGCGATGGATCGGTTTCAGCGCGGGCGTCAGCCAGCCGTAGTCGCCGCGGGCGAGCCGCCAGAAATGCTGGTGGGAATCGATGCGGGGCGGGCTCGTCACGGGGCGACTCTCGCAAGAGATTCGACGGCAGGGATGACTGGTGTGGCGCACTATGTGCATGCCAACATGTTAGCTTGCAACCGGGTCGAAAGGAGAATAGCGTCCAGCCCGATCACGGATGCGGGAGGCGGTCGTCGCCTCATGGTCCGCGCGACATCAAAGGCCCGAAACGGGCCGTGTTCAAGTCCTGGGGAGGACGCCGATGACCGATAGCATTCTCAAGCCGACCCGTCGTGTCCTGCTGGCCGGCGGCGTCGCCGCGATCGCCTCGCCCTTCGTGCTGCGCAAGGCGCAGGCGCAGGGCGCGTTCGACTGGAAGAAATTCTCCGGCCAGTCGATCGACGTGCTGCTGGTGAAGAACCCGCGCTCCGACCTGATGCAGGCGGCGGAGAAGGAGTTCACCGAGCTCACCGGCATCAAGGTCTCGGCCGAGCAGGTGCCGGAGCAGCAGCAGCGCCAGAAGGCGGTGATCGAATTCGCCTCGGGCAAGCCGAGCTTCGACGTCAGCGGCATTTCGCTGCATGTGCAGAAGCGCATGGCGGCCAAGGGCAAGTGGTTCGAGAACCTCGACCCCTACATCAAGAACCCGTCGCTGACCGCGCCTGATTTCGATTTCGCCGATTTCGGCGCCGGCCCGGTCGCCTATGCGCGGCAGGCCGACGGAGCGCTCGATACGATCCCGTTCTTCGTCGATTACTGGATGGTCTACTACAACAAGGAGCTCTTCGACGCGAAGGGCGTGGCCTATCCCAAGACGATGGACGAGATGTTCACCGTCGCGCAGAAGCTGCACGACCCTGCGAAGGGCGTCGCCGGCTTCGTCTCTCGCGGCCTGAAGAACGCGAACGTTCCGGTCTGGACCTCGCTGATGCTCGGGCAGGGCATGGAGACGACCTCTACGGACGGCAAGCTGCAGACCGATACGCCGGAAGCGATCTGGGCGGCCGATCTCTACCGCAAGCTCAACAAGGAAACGGGGCCGGTCGGCCAGGTCGGCTTCAACTGGAACGAGTGCCAGACCACCTTCATGCAGGGGCGGGCCGCGATGTGGCTGGACGGCATCGGCTTCGCCACCCCGCTGGAGGACCCGACCAAGTCGCGCATCGTCGGCAAGGTCGGCTATGGCGTGACGCCGCCGGGGCCGAAGGCGCATCATGCCGGCATGTTCGCCGACGGCATGGGCATCTCGCGCGGCTCCTCCAAGAAGGAGGCGGCCTGGCTCTACCTGCAGTTCATGACCAACAAGAAGAACCAGATCGCCATGCTCAAGGCCGGCGCGGGCGCGCCCGGCCGCTCCTCGGCCTATCTCGACACCGAGACGATCGCGCAGTCGAAGTTCGGCAAGCAGTATTTCGACTGCCTGCTGGCTTCGGCCAAGGTCGCGCGGGCCGGGTTGCCGCAGATCGTGCCGGTGACCGAGTTCCGCGACGTGTTCGGCGTGGCGCTGACCAATGCGATCGGCGGGGCCGATGTCGCAGCCGAACTGAAGAAGGCGACCGAGACCTTCGCGCCGGTGCTCGCCAAGAGCGAGCAGGGCTGATCCGGCTCGGCGCGGGCGGGGCGTCATGGCCGGACCTGACCCGGCCATCCACGTCTTCCTCGGTGGAACTGCGTATTCAAGACGGGAATGCCCGCCACAAGGGCGAGCATGACGAGTGGTTTCCAGTGAAGCAGAACGCATGACCAGCACGTCCCTGCCAGCCAGCATGACCAGTCCGACGCAAACAAGCGCCGCTGCGGCTTCGGCCGATTTTACGCCGCGCTACTGGCTGTTCTCGCTGCCTGCGGTGCTTGTCATCGGCGCCGTGATCGTCTTCCCCTGGCTGTTCACGCTCTACATGTCCGGGCAGGACTGGAAGATCGGCGGGGGGGTGGAGTTCGTCGGCCTCGGTAATTTCGCTGAACTGATGAAGGACCAGCGCTTCATCGAGTCGATGGGGCATACGTTCTATTTCACGGTGCTGGCGGTGGTGCTGCCGATCGTGTTCGGCACAGCAGCGGCGCTGGTCTTCCATCGCGAATTCCCGATGCGGGGCCTGCTTCGCACGATCTTCGTCATGCCGATGATGGCGACGCCGGTCGCGGTCGCTCTGGTCTGGACGATGATGTTCCACCCGCAACTCGGCGTACTGAACTACCTGCTCTCGCTCGTCGGCATCGGGCCATCCGGCTGGGTCTACGAACCCTCGACGGTGATCCCGACGCTGGTCCTGGTCGAGGTCTGGCACTGGACGCCGCTGGTCATGCTGATCGTGCTCGGCGGATTGGCCGGGCTTCCGCGAGAACCTTACGAGTCCGCGCTGATCGACGGCGCCAGTGACTGGCACATGTTCCGGCACATCACGCTGCCGCTGGTCTGGCCGTTCATCATGGTGGCGATCGTGATCCGCACCATCGATGCGCTGAAGGCCTTCGACACGATCTTCGTCATAACGCAGGGCGGGCCGGGCACGGCGTCGGAGACGCTGAACATCTTCCTCTACCTGCAGGCCTTCCAGTTCTACAAGATCGGCTACGCCTCGGCCGTCGTGGTGATCTTCTTCGTCATCATCATCATGCTCTCGCTGCTGCTGCTCTATGCGCGGCAGAAGTCGAAGTGGAACGCGTGATGAACCGCACGCTCAAGAAAGTCGGCTTCTGGGCCTCGGTCTTCGTGCTGGTCTCGCCGGCGGTTCTGGTCTTCCTCTGGATGATCTCGCTGTCGCTGAAGAACGAGCTCGACAACACGGCCTTCCCGCCGGTCTTCATCCCGAATCCGCCGACGCTGAAGAACTATGTCGATGTCTTCGCGCAGAACAACTTCGGGCTCTATCTCTGGAACTCGATCCTGGTCACGGGCGGGGCTGTGCTGCTTGGGCTGCTGGTCGGCGTGCCGGCCGGCTACGGCATCGCGCGCGGCAAGGCGCATAAATTCGCGGTGCTGATCCTGGTCGCGCGGATGACGCCGGCCCTGTCCTACCTGATCCCGCTCTTCCTGTTGTTTCAAATCACAGGATTGGTGGGCTCCATTACGGCGCTGGTCATCACACATCTGGTCATCACGATCCCGATCATCGTCTGGATCATGATCGGGTATTTCGAGAATGTTCCCATGGAGCTCGAAGACGCATCGCGCATCGACGGCGCCACGACCTGGCAGGCCTTCCGCCATGTCGCGCTGCCGCTGGCCAAGCCCGGCATCGTTGTCGGCGGCATCCTCGCCTTCATCTTCTCCTGGAACAATTTCATCTTCTCGGTGGTGCTCGGCGGCAAGGCGAGCCGGACGCTGCCCTCGGCCGTCTACAACTCCCTTACCTTCGAGCAGATTTCGTGGGGGCCGCTGGCGGCGGCGGCCCTTCTGGTGACGCTGCCCGTGCTCCTCGTCACCGTCATCGCCCAGCGCCAGATCGTCGCCGGCCTCTCCGCCGGAGGCCTCAAGGACGGCTAGCCAATGCGCGAGGGGCCGCTTGCGGGCCGCTCTGTCTTCATACTAACATGTCAGTCAACGTTCAGACCCGAAAGCTCATCCCATGGCCTCCGACAAAACCCGCTTCGGCCTCTCCTGCGCGATCACCACCCCGATGCGGGAGGGCGGCAGCGTCGACCTGCCGCGCCTCGTCCATCACGCGCGCCATGTGCTGGCGGAAGGCTGTGATTCCGTCACGCTGTTCGGTACGACCGGCGAGGGCGCGGCGCTGGGTCTCCCGGCACGGACAGCGATGATGGGGGCGCTGATCGGGGCGGGCGTCGATCCCGCGACGCAGATCTATGCGGGCGTCGCCGCAGCCTCGATGCACGAGGCGGTGGAGCAGGCGCGCATCGCGCTTGATGCCGGAGCAAAGGGGTTGCTGGTCGCACCGCCCTTCTACTTCAAGGGCGTCAGCGACGAGGGGCTCTATGTCTGGTTCTCGCAATTCTTCGAGAAGCTCGGCGCCGCCGCCCGCAACGTGGTCGTCTACCACATTCCCTCGGTTACGGCCGTGAGCATCAGCGTCGAGCTCGTACAGCGGCTCAAGACCGCGTTCCCCGGCCTCGTCATCGGCGTCAAGGATTCCTCGGGCAGCTATGCCAATACCGAGGCGCTGCTGAAGGCGCATGGCGAACTCGCCATCCTTGTCGGCGACGAGCGCCAGCTTGCCAAGGCGGTGCGCAACGGCGCGCAGGGCACGATCTGCGGCCTCGCCAATCTGGTACCGGGCCTGCTGCGTCCGATGGTCTACGAGGGCAAGGACAGCCCGGTGGTGAACGCTCTCGTCGACGAGATCTGCTCGCATCCGGTGCTGGCGGCGGTGAAGGCACTGGTCGGCCATATCCATGGCGATGACGGCTATGGCGCGATGCGTCCGCCGCTGGAGGCGCTGGACGCCGCTACCCGCAAGCGGCTCTTCGCCGCCTTCGATTCGATCAAGCAGGCGAAGGCTGCCTGAGAGGGATGCCGGAAGGAGGGATCGTGAGCGAGCCGGAGCAGGAAGCGCGCGAGGGCGAACCGCTGAAGCTGAGGGAGCGTGCCTATGCCTCCTTCACCGAGCGATTGCTGGCGCGCGAGATCAAGCCCGGACAGTTCGTGACCCAGCGCGAGCTCGTCGCGATGACGGGCTTCCCGCTTGGCGCGATCCGCGAACTGGTCCCGCGACTTGAGGCGGAAGGGCTGATCAAGACCGTGCCGCAGCGCGGCATGCAGGTCGCCCATGTCGACCTCAATCTGATCCGCAACGCTTTCCAGTTCCGGCTCTTCCTGGAGAAGGAGGCGACGGCGCTCTACACGCAGAACGCGACCGACGCGGAGATCGCCGAGCAGCGCGCCCGCCATGAGGCGATCATCGCGCGGGCCGAGGCCGGCGGCGACGAGCGCCTGATCGAGGATGCCGAGGATGTCGACCGCCTGATGCACGAGGCGATCATCGACCATCTCGACAACGACATCGTCAGCCAGGCTTTTCGCGTGACCTGGCTCAAGATCAGGCTGATCCGCCAGTACGAGACGCGCATCCAGAACCACATCCTCGTGCCGGTGATGCAGGATCATCTCAAGATCATCGCCGCGATCGAGAGCCGCGATCCCGAACGCGCCGCGGGCGAGATGAGCATCCATATCGGCAACGCCCGCGCGCGGGCGATGCAGTACTGACGACCTGAGGACGACGACGCAGCACAGCCATGACGACGAGCCGGAAAACCGGCCGCACGGGAGGGAAATCACCATGACGAAACTGACGAAGCGCAGCTTTCTCCAGGGGGCCACCGCGGCCGCCGGTGCGGCAGTGTTCATGCCGGCGATCGCACGGGCGCAGGCGACCGTGCTGCGCTGGGGCGAGATGCTGCCGGCGACGCATCCGCAGGTGCAGATGGTCGAGCGCATCGCCAAGCAGGTGAAGGAGAAGACCTCCGGCCGCGTCGACATCCAGTCCTTCCCGGCCGGCCAGCTCGGTTCCGGCAAGGATATGATGGAATCGGTCGCGTCGGGCGCGCTGACCATGACGACGGATGGCGCGGCGGCGCTCGGCTCCTTCCTGCCGCAGCTCTCGGTGGTGGAAGCGCCCTATCTCTGGCGCGACGCCGCCCATATGGCGAAGGTCGCCAAGGCGCCCGTCTTCACGCAGATGAATGCCGAGCTGGAGAAGAAGCGCGGCATGCGCATGGCCGCGGTCACCTATTACGGCAAGCGTCATCTCACGACTGGCTCCAAGGCGGTGAAGGGCGCGGCCGATGTCGCGGGGCTCAAGCTGCGCGTGCCGCCGGTCGATACCTTCCGCGCCATGGTCGAGGCCTGGGGCGCCAAGGCGACGCCGGTCAATTTCAACGAGCTCTATCTTGCGCTCAGCCAGGGCGCGGTCGACGGGCAGGAGAACCCGCTGCCGACGATCCACAGCGCCAAGCTGCAGGAGGTGCAGAAGCACCTGATCCTGACCGGCCACATCATCACGCCGCGGCTGGTCATCGTGAACAGCGATTTCTGGAAGGGGTTGAAGGACGCCGACCGCAGCGTGGTGGAAGCGGCGATCGCGGATGGCGTCGCCTGGCAGGATACGGAGCTGGCGAGCCAGGAAAGCAGCCTCGTCGCGACGCTGAAAGCCGCCGGCATGACCGTGACCGAGCCCGATCTGGAGAGCTTCTCCAAGCCCGTGCTGGCGAGCCTGCCCAAGCAGTTCGAAAGCAAATGGGGCAAGGGCACCTGGGACGCGCTCGCGGCGCTTTGAGGGCGCAGCGCACGACATCCCCGATCTCGTCATCCCGGTCTCAAGCGAAGCGCAGACGCGGGATCCATTCCGGAACGGTTCAGGCATGGATCCCGGATCGGCGCGGCTTACGCCGCTTGTCCGGGATGCTGCTGCTGCGTTCAATCGAACAGGGAAGCCGATGGTGTCCGTGAAATCCTTCGCCGCATTGGCGGACCGGCTGGTCTACTGGGCTGCGGTCGTCCTGCTGCTGACGCTGCTCGCCGTGGTGGTGCTCGGCGTGTTCTTCCGCCAGATCAACCAGCCGCTGGCATGGTCGGACGAGCTGGCGCAGTACCTGCTCGTATGGACCGGCTTCGTCGGCTGGATCATCGCGGCGAGGCGGCGCTCGCATATCCGCATCATGGTCTTCGCGGAGAAGCTGCCGCGCCCGATACAGGTGGCCTTGGAAATCGCGACGCAAGCCTCGGTGATCGTCTTCGCCGGGGTGCTGCTGCGCTATTCCTGGGCGTTGATCGAGCGGACCTGGGACGTGGAATCGATCGCGCTGCCGATCTCTTCGGCCGCGCTCTACATCGTCATGCCCTTCGCAGCGCTGGCGCTGATCCTGCAGGCGCTGGCCGAAATTGGCGACGTGCTTGCCGGGCGCAAGGTCGCGGTCGCGGAGCCCGGAGCGCAGGCGCTATGACAACGCTGATGCTGCAGATCCTGCCGGTCTGGTTCCTGGCGCTGATGATCGGCGTGCCGCTCTTCGTCTCGATGGGGCTTGCGGCCGTCGCGTTCGTCTTCCTCGGCGGCTTCCCGCTCGGCATCGTGCCGCAGAAGATCGCGCAATCCGCCAATTCCTTCCCGATGCTGGCGGCACCGTTGTTCATCCTGATGGGCAACATCATGAATTCGGCGGGGATCACCGACCGGATCTTCGCCTTCGCCACGGCCTGTGTCGGCTTCATGCGTGGCGGGCTCTGTCATGCCAATATCCTGGCAAGCGTGATCTTCGCGGGCATGTCGGGCTCGGCCGTGGCGGATGCCGGCGGCGTCGGCACGCTCGAGATCAAGGCGATGCAGGACGAGGGCTACGATACCGAGACGGCCGCCGCGATCACGGCCGCGTCCGCGACGATCGGCCCGATCATCCCGCCCTCGCTGCCAATGGTGATCTATGGCGTGACCGCCGACGTCTCGATCGGCGGGCTGTTCATCGCCGGAATCATCCCCGGCCTGCTGATGGCCGGCGCGCTGATGGCGATGGTCGTCTACATCGCCAAAAAACGCGATCTTCCGCGCCATCCGTTCCCCGGCTTCCGCCAGCTCTGGGTTGCCTACAAGGATGCTCATTGGGCGCTGATGACGCCGGTCATCCTGTTCGGTGGCATGATGGGCGGCATCTTCACGCCCACTGAGGCGGCGGCGGTCGCGACCGCTTATGCGCTGGTGCTCGGCCTCTTCGTCTATCGCAGCTTCACGCTGAAGAGCCTGCCGGAGCTCGTGGTCCAGACGGTGGAGACCACCGGCGTGGTGCTGGCGCTGGTGATGGCGGCGGCGGCGCTCGGCTGGTGCCTCTCGATCTCGCGCATTCCGCAGGTGGTCGGGCCGGCGCTGGTCGAGTTCGCCGGCAGCCCGATCGTCTACCTCCTGATCGTCAACCTGCTGCTGCTCTTCGTCGGCTGTTTCATGGAAGCGCTGGCGGCGATGCTGATCCTGATCCCGATCCTGACGCCGGCAGCGGCGCAGTTCGGCATCGATCCGATCCAGTTCGGGCTGATCTTCGTGCTCAACCTGATGATCGGCACGATCACGCCGCCGGTCGGGGTGGTGCTGTTCGTGACCTCGAAGGTGGCGAACATCTCCTTCGAGGCGATGTCGCGGGCGATCGTGCCCTGGCTCGCGCCGCTGGTTGCCGTGCTGATCGCGATCACGCTCTGGCCGCCGCTGACGACCTGGCTGCCGCAATTGATCATGGGGCGCTGAGACGCCGCTCCTGGCAGGGCGTGTCAGCAATGCGCCCGCGCCGGGTTCGCCGCGCGGGAGCGATCGCCTAGACTGTCGCCGATGCGCGAGATCGGCGACCTCACCCGGCAATTCATTCATCTGTGGCGCTTCGGCTGGCCGATGCTCCTCTGCATCGCCGCCGTCGGGGCGCTCGTCACGGACCTGTTGATGCCGCTGGCGGTGAAGGCGGGCTTTGCCAACGCGCTCGCCGGTTTCGCCGTGCTCTCGGCCATCGTGCTGGCGAAGCTCGTCACGGTGGTCGCGATGTTCCTGTCGCTGCGTCCGGCGATGCCGGCGGTGGCCGCGCTGTTTCCGGCGAGGCCACGAGCAGGCGCGAGCGAGACCGCGACGAAGGACCCGGACTGGCTCGGCGTGGTCGCGATCGCGATCATCCCCTTCTTCGCCTATTACGCGGCCTGGGGTTTTCTCGGCGACACGGTGCGGGATTATTCGCTGCTGGCGCTGGATATGGCCGATCTCGGCCAGAAGCTCGCGCTGTTCGACGTCCCCGCGACGCTCTGGCTCGGCATCGCCGTCGCCTTTGCCTTCGGCATGCGGCGATTGGCCAAGCTGATGCAGACGCGCAGTTCGCGCCCGGCCTGGCAGTTCGTCATCGTGCTCTGCGACGCCAACTGGATCTTCGTCGGCCTCTATGCGCTCGCCGGCTGGAAGAATGCGATCTGGTCCTGGATCGGTGCGGGCGGGCCGCTGCCCTATTTGCTCCGGGCGCGCGATCTTCTCCTCGGACTGATCGGCAAGGCGCAGGCGGCGACGCCGGTCGCGGTCGATCTCGCGCCGCCCTCCTTCCAGAGCAGTGCGCAGGGGCTTTTCCTCTATGCCCTGCTGCCGCTGGTCTGGCTCCTGATGGCAGCGGTGATCTACGGCTTCGACATGAAGGATGCGGCGGCCCTGACCAGCCATCGACGCACTGCGGCAGCCCTCTCGCGCTACGGGCGGTTGCCGAGATTCCTGCGCGAGTTCGTCGAGCATTTCGTCGCCGGTTATCGCTCGCGCTACCTGCCGGTCGTGAACAGCGTAAGGCTCGCCTTCGGGGCGGGGCTCGCGGTGCTGATCGGCTTCGTCGTGCTCTATCGCGTCATCAGCTGGGCGGCGGCCTGGGGCTGGATCGGCCTGGCGCATCTGATCGGGCCGCAGGAATTGCCGGCCTGGCAGGCGCTGGCCAGCGTCATCGCCTTCTTCCTCGGCGGCCCCAGCGATATCCGCGGCGGCATCCTGGTCGAGGCGCTGCGCATCTGCCTGATCGCGGCCGTGGTCGAGCAGGCATCCGCAAAGCGGGTCGAAGCGCTCAGTTCGACCGGAGCAAGCGAAGATAGCGTGGCCGCGACGCCGGCAGGCTGATCGTGACATCGGCCGTCGCGAAAGCTGCGGCCGGCAGGATGAAGCTCTCGGTGATCGCGACGGTGGAGCCTACGGGCGGCTTGCCGAGAAAGGCGGGACCGCAGGTCTTGCCCTCGTCCTTGTCGCGGCTGAGGACGCGTCTTGCCTCGCTCGGCGCCAGGAAAGACGGCTGCCAGCGCCGGCCGTCCGGAGCGATGAGAGCGATGCGGCAGGGCGGCTGCGCGACGCTCTCCGCGTCGAGCACCTTCGCCTCCATCCGCAGCAGTGCGACGGCGGAGCCGTCCGGCCTTTCGGCGACGCGCTGGAGGCTGACGATGCGCCATTCGGCGCCGGCGAGGGTGGCGGGCCTATCGAACGGCGAAGCTTGCGCGACGAGATCGTTTGTTCCGGCCCAGGCCGAGACGGTCTTGCGCGCCTGCACGAACAAGGCCAGCGGCAGGACGACCGGTAGCGCCCACAGGCAGCGCCTGCGCCAGTTCGGCGGCGGTTTCGCTGCGGGCTGGGCTACGGTCGCGTCCGTCATGACAGCGTTTCGAGATCGAGCGCTTCCGCCTGCTCGATGCGTTCGTCGGGGATCGTGATGCGCAATTGCGTATCGAGACGCGGCCAGCGCGACATCGAGACGAGCAGGGCGCCGCCCCGCGCCGCATCGCGGCCGATCTCGAAGATCAGGAGCCCCCGCTGCGGCAGGCCGGGTTCAAGGCGCTTGCCGCGCAGGAAGCCGCGGGCCTGCTCGGCGCGCTGGCTGGCCTCGAAGCGCAGGCCGGACGCGGCCAGCCAGGTTGCGCCGCTGAGTGCCGTGGTGGCCGGGGTGCCCTCGGCTTCGACGACAGCGACGGCCCAGAGCCCGCCGGTGTCGCGGTCATAGCTGCGGCCGAAAGACTGCCATCGCAGGCGCTCGGCGAGAACGACCTTCTCAACCCGAAGCGTGAAGCCGCGCGCCTGGATCGCCGTACCGGGGACGCCATTCTGCGTGATCGGGCCGGTGATCTCGCTATAGCCCGGCGTGGTCTGCTGGAGGGCGAAGAGGATCAGCGCGGCCACGGCGAGCGCGGCGGTGCGAACGAGGAAACGGATCACGATCCGGCGCTTTCAGTTCGCAGCGGCAAGCTGATCGCGGCGATGGGCTTCGGATTGAACCAGCCCGGCGCGGCGAGGAGATTGTCGCGCGGCTTGAAGGTCTCGCCGGTGACGACGAGGCGGATCGTTTCAGGTGTGGGAGCTGCGTCCGGGAGTTCCCAGATCATACGAACGCGCTCCGGCAGGCCCGGCTGCAGGGCACCGAGGATCGCGCCGTCGCGCAGCAGATAGGCGGTGGGCGACGGCGAGAGGCCGGCGATCGGCGGATCGAAGCTCAGCAGGCGGGCCAGGGCGTTGCTGCTCTCGGAGCTGCGATTCGTCAGGTCGAGATCGACGCTGAGCGCCTTCGTACCGGGGCGCCCGCGATAGCCGTCGGGGCGCGGAGCGCTGCTCAAACCGGCCTCGCGGATCACGACCTGCCAACGCCCGGCCGCGATGGGCTGTCCGGCCTGAGCGGTCGGGAGACTGGCTGATGGCATTGCCTCGCGCAGGGTCTGGGCCGTCGTCAGCCCGAGCGCCAGCAAGCCGCCGATGCCTATCGTCAGCTTCGATGCGAGGGATCGCCGCAGGGCTGCGAAAGCCAGGGTCGCCATGGGCCGGAAGATCACCCGATTCTGTGACCGGAATCCGGCAGGAGCGGTTCGTATGACCTAATCAGCGGCCCTCAGGCTCGCCGCCATTGTCGAGATAGCGATCCACCGGCAGCACGATGTCCTCGTCCAGCGTGCCGATCGCGTCCTCGTCCTTGTCCTTGTAGGGGATCGTCTTCAGCACGTAGCGGATGGCATTGAGCCGGGCGCGGAGCTTGTCGTTGCTGCGCACGACATGCCAGGGCGCGGCCTCGGTCGAGGTGCGCGAGAGCATCTCGTCGAAGGCGCGGGAATAGTCGTCGAAGCGCGGAATCGACTCGAAATCGATCGGCGAGAGCTTCCAGCGCTTGAGCGGGTCGTGCCAGCGTGCGTGCAGGCGTGTCATCTGCATCTCGCGCCCGATCGTCAGGAAGAGCTTTATCAGGCGGACGCCGTCGCGGGCGAGCATGCCTTCGAAGGCCGGGGCTTCACGGAGAAATTGCTCGGTCTCCTCCGGCTTGCAGAAGCCCATGACGCGCTCGACGCCGGCGCGGTTGTACCAGGAGCGGTCGAAGAACACGATCTCGCCTGCCGTCGGCATCTGCGCGGCATAGCGCTGGAAATACCACTGGCCCTTTTCGGTGTCTGAGGGTTTGGATAGCGCGACGATGCGGGCCTGGCGCGGATTGAGATGCTGGGTGAAGCGGGCGATGGTGCCGCCCTTGCCGGCACCGTCGCGTCCCTCGAAGACGATGACGATGCGCTCGCCATGCTTGCTCGCCCAGCGCATCAGCTTCTGCAGTTCGATCTGCAGCGGCTCCATCTCGCGGTCGTAGCGCTTGCGCTTCATCCGCTTGCCATAGGGGTAGTTGCCGCTGTGATAGGCGGCGTCGATGATGGCTTCCGGCAGGCTGTCGGCCTCGATGTCGAAGCCCTTCATCTTCTTCGACTTGGCGCGCGCCTTCGCCGGTTTGGTAAGATACTCCGACGTCGTGACGACGGGTTCCTTGACGTCCGAGCCCAAGAGTTTCTTCGCCATCGTCATGTCTCCGCTTCGCACGCAACCTAGCCGGCTAGAGCAATTCCGCAATTCCCTGAATGACGGAATTGTTCTAGCTCCTTGTTTTGTCGCATTTTCTTCACGCGAACCGGTGCCCACTTCGCTTGAACATGCTCCAGCCCACGGAAGGGAATTGACGCCCGCCGCGCTTCCGCTCAGGAAAGGCCCCGTCGGCACCCGCCGTCTGTCTCCGGGCTCCTCATGGTCAATCTTTCCGCTTCCAATGCCGCGCTGGTGCGGGACGTGGTCGAGGCGTTCGGCGCGCCGGCCGTGCTGCTCGACGGGCAGGGTGTGGCGCAGGCGCTGAGTCCGGCCATGCCCGTCCTGATCCCGGGGCTGGCAGTCGGCAAGCTGCTGGCGCTGGTCCTGCGCGATCCCGATCTCAATGACGCGATCGAGCAGGTTGCGATCGAAGGCGGGCGCAAAACCGTCGAGCTGGTCGAGCGCGTGCCGGTCGAGCGGACTTTTCGCATCCATATCGCCGCGCTGCATGACAGCGGTTTGCGTCATGCCACGCTGCTAACCTTCCAGGACCTGAGCGAGCAGCGTGTGATCGAGCGCATGCGCGTCGATTTCGTCGCCAATGCCAGCCATGAACTGCGCACGCCCTTGGCCTCGCTGCTCGGCTTCGTCGAGACCTTGCAGGGGCCAGCGCGCAATGACGAGCGGGCCCGCGAGCGCTTCCTCGGCATCATGCGCGAGCAGGGCCTGCGTATGGCCAGGCTCGTCGACGACCTGCTTTCGCTGTCGCGCATCGAGCAGCGCGCCCATGTCGCGCCGGACACGCCGGTCGATCTCGCCGGCATCGCCCGCGAGATCGTGGATTCGCTGACGCTGATGGCGAGGGAGCGCGACGTCACGCTGGCGCTGAAGACGCCGCGCGAGGCGCTGCAGGTCCCGGGCGACCGCGACGAATTGCTGCGACTGATGGAAAACCTCGTCGAGAACGCGATCAAATACGGCAAGCCGGGCGGCGAGGTCGCGATCACCGTCGAGACCGGCGAGAGCGAGGCGAGCTTCAGCGTGCGCGACGATGGGCCGGGCATCGCGCCGGAGCATCTGCCGCGCCTGACCGAGCGCTTCTACCGCGTCGACACCGCCGCGAGCCGCGAGGCGGGCGGCACGGGCCTGGGGCTTGCCATCGTGAAGCATATCGTGCTGCGCCATCGCGGGCGCCTGACGATCGAGAGCAAGCCGGGGCAGGGCGCGACCTTCAGGGCGATCCTGCCGCGTTTCGAGGCGGGGCGCGCCAACGGCTAGTTTCGAGCAGTCCCGTTGTCATTCCGGGGCGTGCCGCAGGCGCGAACCCGGAACCCACGACTAGGTTCACGTTCACGATCATGCTGTTGCAGAGGGCTCACCCGGTCGTGGGTTCCGGGTTCTTCGCTTCGCGAAGCCCCGGAATGACAACGGCGGTTCTGGCCGATCCTACCACCGCTCAATCCGTGCATGACGGGCATTCATGACAGCTTTCATGACGGATTGTCATTTGGCTGTCATACAGAGGGTGTTCTGACAGGGCCGCTAGATAGTGCGACCCAATGAGGACACCTCACATGCGCAAGATTTTCGTTCTGGCGGCCGTTGCCGCCGGGATCGCCGGTTCCGCCCAGGCTGCCGACATCACCGGTGCCGGCGCGACCTTCCCCTTCCCGATCTATGCCAAGTGGGCCGAGGCCTACAAGAAGGAGACGGGCACCGGCCTGAACTACCAGTCGATCGGCTCGGGTGGCGGCATCCGCCAGATCAAGGCCAAGACCGTCGCCTTCGGCGCCACCGACGCCCCGCTCAAGGGCGAGGATCTGACCAAGGACGGCCTGATCCAGTTCCCGACCGTGATGGGCGGCGTCGTGCCGGCCGTGAACATCGCCGGCGTCGAGCCGGGCAAGCTCAAGCTCTCGGGCGAGGTCATCGCCCAGATCTATATGGGCGACATCAAGAAGTGGAACGATCCGAAGATCGTCGCGCTCAATGCCGGCGTCACCCTGCCGGACGCCAACATCAACCCGGTCTACCGTTCGGACGGCTCGGGCACGACCTTCGTGTTCACCGACTATCTCTCCAAGGTCTCGGCCGAGTGGAAGTCGAAGCTCGGCACCAACACCGCCGTGCAGTGGCCGGTCGGCATCGGCGGCAAGGGCAACGAGGGCGTCTCGGCCTCGGTCAAGCAGGTCGCCAACTCGATCGGCTATGTCGAATACGCCTATGCCAAGCAGAACAAGCTCTCCCACGCCCTGGTTAAGAATGCCGACGGCAACTTCCCGGCGCCGGAAGAGAAGGCCTTCCAGGCCGCTGCCGCCAACGCCAACTGGAGCGAGCAGCCCGGTTTCGGCATCTCGCTGAACAACCAGAAGGGCGCGGACGCCTGGCCGATCACCTCGGCGACCTTCATCCTGGTCCATGCCAAGCCGGAGAAGCCGGAAGAGGTGCAGGCCGCGCTGAAGTTCTTCGAATGGGCCTACAAGAGCGGCGACAAGCTCGCCAGCGACCTCGACTACGTCGCCCTGCCGGCGAACGTGAAGGACCAGGTCCGCAATGCCTGGAAGGGCGTGACCGACAATTCCGGCAAGCCGATCTTCTGATCGCTGCCACCGACACGGGCGAGGCGGGTTTCGACCCGCCTCGCCGCACTCTTGAAGCCCTCATCCTGAGGAGCCTTTTTCGGGCGCTCTTCAGGATGAGGGCTGGGGTCGGGCGGGTCACCCGACGATCCCGGCCATGCCACCGGAGCCTCCGCGGATGACCGCAGCAACCGACATGTCGAGCATTCCCGGCGCGACGCCAATCGTCCGGAAGACACCGAAGGCAACCTTCGACCTGGTCTTCCGCAATGCCAGCTTCGCGGCGGCGCTGCTGGTGCTGGTGCTGCTCGCCGCCATCATGGCCTCGATGGTGATCGGCGGCTGGCCGGCCTTCCGCGAATTCGGCCTCGGCTTCATCACCTCCAGCGTCTGGGATACCCAGAACGAGCAATACGGCGCCTGGCCGGCGATCGTCGGCACGCTCTCGACTGCGCTGATCGCGCTGGTGATCGGCGTACCGCTCTCGCTGGGCATCGCGGTCTACCTGACCCAGCTCGCGCCGGCCTGGTTCAAGAAGCCGGTCGCGACCGCTATCGAGCTGCTCGCCGCCGTGCCCTCGATCATCTACGGCATGTGGGGCCTGTTCGTCTTCGTGCCGCTCTTCGCGGCCTATGTGCAGATCCCGCTGTCGAACATCGTCGAGGGCATGCCGATCGTCGGCACGGTGCTCTACTCGCGCTCGCCCTCGGGCCTGGGCATCTTCACTGCCGGCATCATCCTCGCCTTCATGATCGTGCCGTTCATCGCCTCGATCACCCGCGACATGCTGGAGCAGATCCCCTCCGTGCTGCGCGAGAGCGCCTATGGCATCGGCGCGACGACCTGGGAGGTCGTGCGCCACGTCCTGGTGCCCCAGGCCGGTGTCTCGATCATCGGCGCGGTGATGCTCGGCCTCGGCCGCGCGCTCGGCGAGACCATGGCGGTCACCTTCGTCGTCGGCAACGCCAACCGGCTCTCGGCTTCGATCCTCGATCCCGGTTCGACGATCGCCTCGCGCATCGCCAACGAGTTCAACGAGGCGATGGGCCTTCAGCTCAACGCGCTGATCGCGCTGGGGTGCATCCTGTTCTTCGTCACCTTCGTCGTCCTCGTCATCGCGCGACTGCTGGTCGCCCGCGTCAAGCGCTACTGAGGCTCACCCCCATGACCATGACGACCACGACTCGCGAATTGCCGCGCCAGCCCTGGGGGCGCGTGCGCCAGTCCCGCCGCACGGCCGACCGGATGATGAAGATCATCGCCACCGGCTTCACCTTCACCGCCATCTTCGTGCTGTTCTGGATCCTCGGCATGCTGCTGGTGAAGGGCATCGGCGGGCTCTCCGTCGCGACGTTCACGGCGGTGACGCCCGGCCCCGGCACAGAAGGCGGCGGCATCGCCAACGCCATCGTCGGCTCCTTCGTGCTGACCTTCCTCGGCATCGCCATCGCCACGCCGATCGGCGTGCTGGCCGGAACCTGGCTCGCGGAATACGGCCGGCGCTCGAAGCTCGCCAATCTGATCCGCTTCATCAACGACATCCTGCTCTCGGCGCCGTCGATCCTGATCGGCCTGTTCGTCTACGTCATCCTCGTCGAGCCGTTCCGCGGCTATTCCGGCTGGGCCGGCGGCGTCGCGCTCGGCATCATCGCGATCCCGGTCATCGTGCGCACCACCGAGGACATGCTCAGCCTCGTGCCCGGTCCCTTGCGCGAAGCCGGCGCTGCGCTCGGCGCGCCGCCTTCCGTCGTGATCACCTCGGTGACCTGGCGCGCGGCCAAGGCCGGCATGGTCACCGGCATCCTGCTGGCGCTCGCCCGCATCGCCGGCGAGACCGCGCCGCTGCTCTTCACCGCGCTCAACAACAATTTCTGGTTCTCGCCGACACTTGTCGGCGGCGTCTCGAACCTGCCGGTGACGATCTACCAGTTCGCCTCCGCCCCTTACGAGAACTGGCAGCAGCTCGCCTGGGCCGGCTCGCTGATCATCACCATCTCGATCCTCGTGCTCTCGATCGTTGCCCGGCGTATCGTCGCCGGCAGCAAGTGAGCCTGAAACCAACCCGGTCGCGACCGACCTTGAGGACCCATGTCGATGCTTTCGACCCTTGAACTCTCCCCCCAGTCGCTCGATGCCGAGGCGCCCGTCCGGATCGCGGTCAAGAACCTCGATTTCTACTACGGCGAGCACAAGGCGCTGAAGAACATCAATCTCGACTTCCGCGACCGGCACGTCACGGCGCTGATCGGGCCGTCGGGCTGCGGCAAGTCGACCCTGCTGCGCATCTTCAACCGCATCTACTCGCTCTACCCCGAGCAGCGCGCCGAAGGGCAGATCATGCTCGACGGCCGCAACATCATCTCGAAAGAAGTCGATGTGAACGAGCTGCGCTCGCGCGTCGGCATGGTCTTCCAGAAGCCGACGCCGTTCCCGATGTCGATCTACGACAACGTCGCCTTCGGCATCCGCCTCTACGAGAAGCCGCCGAAGTCGGAGCTCGACGACCGCGTCGAGGGCGCGCTGCGCCGCGCCGCGCTCTGGGACGAGGTCAAGGACAAGCTGAAGAGCTCCGGCATGGGTCTCTCCGGCGGCCAGCAGCAGCGCCTGTGCATCGCGCGCACCATCGCGCAGAAGCCGGAAGTGATCCTGTTCGACGAGCCGACCTCGGCGCTCGATCCCATCTCGACCGGCAAGATCGAAGACCTGCTGGAGCAGCTCAAGAGCGACTTCACCATCGCCATCGTCACGCACAACATGCAGCAGGCGGCGCGCATCTCGCAGTACACCGCCTTCATGTATCTCGGCGAGGTCATCGAGTTCGCTCCGACCAACACGATCTTCATGAACCCCGCCAAAAAGCAGACGCAGGACTACGTCACAGGCCGTTTCGGCTAAGCGACGCCGTGGAGGGCAATGCCATGACTGAACACATCGTCCGTTCCTACGACGCCGATCTCGAAGGTATCCGCCGCAGCCTCGCCGAAATGGGCGGAATGGCCGAGCGCATGCTGGGCGATTCCACGGTCGCGCTCGTTCGCCGCGATACCGCGCTGGCCCAGAAGATCATCTCGGCCGACCAGCGCCTCGACAACCTCCAGCGCGAGGTCGAGGAGAAGGCCGTGCTTACCATCGCCCGGCGCCAGCCTCTGGCGCAGGATCTGCGTGAGCTGATCTCGGCGATCCGCCTCGCTTCGGACATCGAGCGCGTCGGCGATCTCGCCAAGAACATCGCCAAGCGGGCCGTCGCCATCGCCGGGCAGTTCCAGCCGCCGCATCGCGCGGTTGTCGGCCTCGAGCATATCAGCCGCCTCGTGCAGGCCCAGCTCAAGGATGTGCTGGACGCTTATGCCGCCACCAACGAGCAGAAGGCGCTCGAGGTCTGGAAGCGCGACGACGAGATCGACGCGCTCTACACCTCGCTGTTCCGCGAGCTCCTGACCTACATGATGGAAGACCCGCGCAACATCACGTTCTGCACGCATCTGCTGTTCTGCGCCAAGAACATCGAGCGCATCGGCGATCACACCACCAACATCGCCGAGACCATCCATTACCTCGTCACCGGCGATTCCCTCGATGTGAACCGGCCGAAGCTCGACACGACCAATATCGAGGTCGAAGCGGTGACGGGAAACTAAGGTCAAAGCCAACATGGCCGCACGCATCCTGATCGTCGAGGACGAAGAGCCGCTCACCCTGCTGCTGCGCTATAATCTCGAGGCCGAGGGCTTCGAGGTCGACAGCGTCGCGCGGGGGGACGACGCGGAGCTGCATCTGCGCGATCACACGCCTGATCTCGTCCTGCTCGACTGGATGCTGCCGGGCCTGTCCGGCATCGAGCTCTGCCGGCGCCTGCGCTCGCGGCGCGACACCGAGCGCGTGCCGATCATCATGCTGACGGCGCGCGGCGAGGAGACCGAGCGCGTGCGCGGGCTCGCGACCGGCGCCGACGACTATGTCGTCAAGCCGTTCTCGCTGCCGGAATTGATCGCGCGCATCCAGGCGCTTCTTCGCAGGGCGAAGCCCGGCCATGTCGCGGGGCTGCTCGCGGCCGGCGATCTCGAACTCGACCGTACGACGCGCCGCGTCAGGCGCGCGGGTAGCGAACTCCATCTCGGACCGACCGAGTTCCGCCTGCTGGAATTTCTGATGCAGGCGCCGGGCCGGGTCTATTCCCGCGCCCAGCTTCTCGACGCCGTCTGGGGCCGCGACGTCTATATCGACGAGCGCACGGTCGACGTGCATGTCGGGCGTTTGCGCAAGGCGATCACGCCGGGGGATGCCAAGGACCCGCTGCGGACGGTACGCGGCGCGGGCTATGCCTTCGACGAGACCTTTGCGCGCGGCGGCGCCGCATAAGCCTCAGGCGTCTGGGCCGCCCTCGATATCGCCGACCCAACTCAGCGCCTTCTCGTAGTCCTCGGGCTTGAAGGCGCGGACCTTGACGAAGGGAATCGCCGGGTCGAGCAGATCGACGAAGCCGGCGAGCCAGCCTTTGTCGGTGATCACCGCTTCCTTCGGGAAACGACGGAGCTCCCAGAGCTTGCCGAGGCTGTAGCGTGCGTCCTTCCAGGCGGCGGCCAGCGTCATGTCGGTGAAATCGGTCATGTCGGCGAGGATGCCGAGCTTCTCGTGGCGGACGAGCCGAGCTTCGATGTCGGCCATGATCGCGTCGAGATCCTCGCCAGTCAGCGTCTGCGACAGGCGATAGGCGGCGACATGGTCTGGGGCGGGCAGAATGGTGAGCATGGCTCCTCCTCCTCAAGCGCCAACGCGCGGCCGAGCAGGAGGTTTCGCCGGGCTGGCCTTGCCGCGGATCGGGCGATATGGCCTCCGACGACATTCACGGAGGACGCGGTGTGAGCGCGGCGCAGATCACGAAGGCTGGTGCGGCCGTGGCCATCGCCCATGTCAGCAAGCGCTTCGGCGAGGTGAAGGCGCTGAGCGACGTCTCGCTTGCAGTGGCGCCCGGAGCGATCCTGTGCCTCATCGGGCGGCCGGGCGCCGGCAAGTCGACGCTGCTGCGCTGCATCGGCGGGAGCGAGGCGATCGACGAAGGGACGATCCAGATCGATGGAGCATCGATCGAGGCGGAGACCGCGCGCCAGGGTCTTGTCGTCGGCATGGTCTCGCAGCGTCCCGAACTGTTCGATCACATGACCGCCCTGCAGCACATTCTTGAAGGGCCGCTCGGCCAGCTCAGGCTGTCGCGACGGGAGATCGTCGCGGAGGCGATGGCTGCGCTGGAGCGGGCCGGGCTGGCCGACAGGCGCGATGCCTATCCAAGCGAGCTTTCGGGCGGGGAGCGGTGGCGCCTTGGCGTCGCGCGAGTGTCGGCGGCGCGGCCGAGGCTGATGCTGTTGGACGAGCCCACCGCGGGGCTCGATCCGGACACGGCAGGCGAGGTGCTCGCCGTGATGCGCAACCTTGCCACGTCGGGCCTGACGATGATCGCGGCGACGCATGAACTCGGCTTTATCAGCGATGTCGCCGATGGCGTCGCCTTCATGGCTGGTGGTGAGATTGTCGAGCACGGGTCTCCGCAGACCATGCTGACGAGGCCGAGGCAGGCGCGCACGCGCGACTTCCTCGCGGCCCTCTCGGTATGATGCGGGTCCGCCCAAAGCAGCCCTGCGGACTTGCGGTGAGTGCGGGGCTGCCGTAACCCGGTCTGGTCTTTTCCGGATCGCCAGCGCCCGCCGTCATGTCAGCCTCGATCACCGACCGTTATGCCGCCCTGGTCGAGGCGGGCGCCATCGAGCGCGATCCCGCGCAGGTCGCGGTGGTCAAGAAGCTCCAGGCGCTGACCGAGACGCTCGCCGCCCGCCGGCTCGCGCGCAAGGGCAGCGCGCTCGGCTGGCTCTTCGGCAAGAAGCCGGATACGGCTGCGGCGCCGAAAGGGCTCTATGTCTGGGGCTCGGTCGGCCGCGGCAAGACCATGCTGATGGACATGTTCTTCGAGGCGGCGCCGGTGAAGCGCAAGCGCCGGGTGCATTTCCACGAGTTCCTTGCCGACGTCCATGGCCGCATCAATGCCTATCGCCAGAAGATCAAGAGCGGCGAGGTCAAGGATTCCGACCCGATCGCGCCGGTTGCTGCCGATCTTGCGGACGAGGCCTATCTGCTCTGCTTCGACGAGTTCACCGTCACCGACATCGCCGATGCGATGATCCTCGGGCGGCTGTTCACGGCGCTGTTCGCGGCCGGCGTCGTCGTGGTTGCGACCTCGAATGTCGAGCCGTCGCGGCTCTACGAGGGCGGGCTCAACCGGGCGCTGTTCCTGCCCTTCATCGAATTGCTGCAGACCAAGGTCGAGGTGCTCAAGCTCGATGCGCGTACCGATTTCCGGCTGGAGAAGCTCGGCGGCGCGCCGGTCTATCATGTCCCGGCCGACGAGAAGGCGCAGGCTGCGCTCGATGCCGCCTTCAAGGCCCTGTCGGGCAAGACGCAGGGCCAACGCACGGTGCTCACCGTGCAGGGGCACGATCTCGTCTTGCCGCAGGCTGCCGGCAGCGTGGCGCGGGCGGGCTTCGCCGATCTCTGTGCGCAAGCCTATGGCGCCTCCGACTATATCGCGCTGGCGCAGCGCTTCCATACGCTGGTGCTCGACGAGATCCCGATCCTCGATTTCGACCGGCGCAACGAGGCCAAGCGCTTCATCATCCTGATCGACACGCTCTATGAGCATCATGTGAAGCTCGTCGCTTCGGCGGCGGCGGAGCCGCACGAACTCTATCGGGCGAGCAAGGGCCGCGAGGCGTTCGAGTTCGACCGCACCGTCTCCCGCCTGATCGAAATGCGCTCCGAGGAGTACCTGGCGATGCCGCATGGCCGGCCGGACTCGGCGGCGAGCGGGAACACCACCGGCCTGGTCGAGACCTGACCGATGGCGCAGCGCGAGCCGAGCGAGACCCGCATCCTCACGGTCGCCGGCGAGCATCTGCGCAAGTTCGGGCTGAAGCGCTTCACGGTCGTCGCCGTGGCGGAAGAGGCGGGCATGACCCATGCCAATGTCTACCGCTACTTCCCCTCCAAGGGCGCGCTGATCGATGCCGTCGTCGATGTCTGGCTGAAGGCGACAGAGCGCCGGCTCGCCGATGTCGCCGATGGACCCGACCCGGCCGACGACAAGCTGGAACGCCTGATCCTGGCGCTCGCCAAGGCCAATCGCGACCTGCTGACCGAGGAGCCGCATCTCTTCGCGGCCTTGTCGCTCGCCGTCGCCAAGCGGCACGCGATCAGCCGGCGCAACCGCACCCGCGTCCGCGCGCTGTTCGAGCGGGTGGTCGACGAGGGCATCGCGACCGGCGTGTTCGAGCCGCGCGATCGCGACCGGGCGATCGCCTTCGTCATCGACGCCACCAACCGCTTCATCCATCCGGCCTCGCTGGCGCTGGAGGCGGATGTTCCGCAGGCGTCGGTCGATACGCGGCTCTCTACCCTGATCCGGGTGATCCTGCGGGTGCTCGGCAACGGGATCGTGTGAATAATCCGGTTACCAATTACAATATCTGTAAATTGTAATTATCGATTTTCGTTCCTGATGGAACCGAGCGTGCGGGATTGCCTCCGCTAAGTCATTGAAAAATCGGGATCGGCCTCGCGCGGTGTCGCGCGAGGCGCGTCATGCCCGAGAAAAGCCGCTTTTTCGGCAAGGGTTGCGGCAAAAGCCCGGTTTGGGCCAAAGGAACGCACGGTTTGGCCGGCTCCCACCGGGAGCTGACCTGTCGCAGCGCCAAGGCATTTTGAATGTCGAAGCCGGCAGCAGCCGGATCGATGGTCGCGCCAGAAACAAAGGACTAGGCAATGGCCCGTAAGAAGATCGCCCTCATCGGCTCCGGCCAGATCGGTGGCACGCTCGCTCACCTCGCCGGCCTCAAGGAACTGGGCGACGTCGTCCTGTTCGACATCGCCGAGGGCATTCCGCAGGGCAAGGGCCTGGACATCGCCGAGTCCGCCCCGGTCGACGGCTTCGACGCCGGCTACAAGGGCACGAATTCCTATGAGGACATCAAGGGCGCCGACGTGATCATCGTCACCGCCGGCGTGCCGCGTAAGCCGGGCATGAGCCGCGACGACCTGATCGGCATCAATCTCAAGGTGATGAAGTCGGTCGGTGAAGGCATCAAGCAGTACGCCCCGAAGGCCTTCGTGATCTGCATCACCAACCCGCTCGACGCGATGGTCTGGGCTCTGCAGAAGTTCTCGGGCCTCAAGCCCAACATGATCTGCGGCATGGCCGGCGTGCTGGATAGCGCCCGCTTCCGCCACTTCCTCGCCGAGGAGTTCCAGGTCTCGGTCAAGGACGTCTCGGCCTTCGTGCTCGGCGGCCATGGCGACGACATGGTGCCGCTGGTCCGCTATTCGGGCGTCGCCGGCATCCCGCTGCCGGACCTCGTCAAGATGAAGTGGACCACGCAGGAGAAGCTGGACGCCATCGTCGAGCGCACCCGCAAGGGCGGCGGCGAGATCGTCAACCTGCTCAAGACCGGCTCGGCCTTCTACGCCCCGGCGGCTTCCGCGATCGCGATGGCAGAGAGCTATCTCAAGGACCAGAAGCGCGTCCTGCCGGCGGCGGCTGCGCTGCGTGGACAGTACGGCGTCAAGGACATGTTCGTCGGCGTTCCCGTCGTGATCGGCGCCAAGGGTGTCGAGCGCGTCGTCAAGATCCGCCTCAACGGTGCCGAGAAGGAGATGCTGGCGAAGTCGGTGGCTTCGGTCCAGGGCCTGATCGACGCCTGCAAGAACATCGACTCGTCACTCGCGTGATCTAACTGAAGGCGGCGAGCGTCGATCCGCTTCGCCGCCTTTTCGTCTTCATTTGTCGCTGTCAGGGAAACCGAGCACATGAACATCCACGAATACCAGGGCAAAGCCATCCTGAAGGAATTCGGCGCGCCCGTTTCGGCCGGTTTCCCGGCGCTGACGGTGGCTGAGGCGGTCGAGGCCGCCAAGAAGCTGCCGGGCCCGCTCTATGTCGTGAAGTCGCAGATCCACGCCGGCGGGCGCGGCAAGGGCAAGTTCAAGGAACTCGGCCCCGACGCCAAGGGCGGCGTTCGCCTCGCCAAGTCGGTGGCCGAGGTCGAGGCCCACGCCAAGGAGATGCTCGGCAACACGCTGGTCACGATCCAGACCGGCGAGACCGGCAAGCAGGTCAACCGCCTCTATATCGAAGACGGCTCGGACATCGAGAAGGAGTTCTACCTCTCGGCGCTGGTCGACCGCGAGACCTCGCGCATCGCCTTCGTCATCTCGACCGAGGGCGGCATGGACATCGAGGCCGTCGCCCATGACACGCCCGAGAAGATCGAGACCTTCTCGGTCGATCCGGCGACCGGCATCATGCCGCATCACGGCCGCGCCATGGCGCGCATCCTCGGATTGCAGGGCGACCTTGCCAAGCAGGCCGGCACCGTGCTCGGCCAGATCTACAACGCGTTCGTGGCCAAGGACATGGACATGCTGGAGATCAACCCGCTGATCGTGACCACCCAGGGCCAGCTCAAGTGCCTGGACGCCAAGGTCTCGTTCGACTCGAACTCGCTCTATCGTCACCCCGAGGTCGTTGCGCTGCGCGACGTCACCGAAGAGGACGAGAAGGAGATCGAGGCCTCCAAGTACGACCTCGCCTATATCGCGCTCGACGGCACGATCGGCTGCATGGTCAACGGCGCCGGCCTCGCGATGGCGACGCTCGACATCATTCAGCTCTACGGTGAAAGCCCGGCGAACTTCCTCGACGTCGGCGGCGGCGCCAGCGAAGAGAAGGTGACGGCGGCGTTCAAGATCATCACCGCCGATCCGAAGGTGAAGGGCATCCTCGTCAACATCTTCGGCGGCATCATGAAGTGCGACGTCATCGCGCGCGGCGTCATCGCCGCGGTGAAGGCGGTCGGCCTTCAGGTCCCGCTGGTCGTGCGCCTCGAAGGCACCAATGTCGAGGAAGGCAAGAAGATCATCCGCGAGTCCGGCCTCAACGTCATTCCCGCCGACGACCTGGACGACGCCGCGCAGAAGATCGTCGCCGCGATCAAGAAGGCCTGAGGAGCAGACATGTCCATCCTGATCGACAAGAACACCAAGGTCATCTGCCAGGGCTTCACCGGCAAGAACGGGACCTTCCATTCCGAGCAGGCGATCGCCTATGGCACGCAGATGGTCGGCGGCACATCTCCGGGCAAGGGCGGCTCGCTCCATCTCGGCCTGCCTGTCTTCGACAGCGTGCATGAGGCCAAGGCCAAGACCGGCGCCGATGCTTCGGTCGTCTATGTGCCGCCTCCGGGCGCCGCGGACGCGATTTGTGAGGCGATCGATGCCGAGATCCCGCTCGTCATCTGCATCACCGAGGGCATCCCGGTGCTCGACATGGTGCGCGTCAAGCGCTCGCTGGTCGGTTCCAAGACCCGCCTGATCGGCCCGAACTGCCCCGGCGTCGTCACCGCCGGCCAGTCGAAGATCGGCATCATGCCGGCGAACATCTTCAAGCCGGGCAATGTCGGCATCGTCTCGCGCTCGGGCACGCTGACCTATGAGGCGGTGTTCCAGACCACGAACGAAGGCCTCGGCCAGACCACGGCCGTCGGCATCGGCGGCGACCCGGTCAAGGGCACCGAGTTCATCGACATGCTCGAGATGTTCCTGGCCGACGACAAGACCGAGTCGATCGTCATGATCGGCGAGATCGGCGGCTCGGCCGAAGAGGACGCGGCGCAGTTCATCAAGGACGAGGCGAAGCGCGGCCGCAAGAAGCCGATGGTCGGCTTCATCGCCGGCCGCACGGCTCCTCCCGGCCGCCGCATGGGCCATGCCGGCGCGATCATCTCGGGTGGCAAGGGCGGCGCCGAGGACAAGATCGCGGCGATGGAAGCCGCCGGCATCCGGGTCTCGCCCTCGCCGGCGCGCCTTGGAAAGACCTTGGTCGAAGTGTTGAAGGGCTGACATCGCGCGAGCGGCATGGCCGGGGCGATCCCGGCCATGCCGCCGGCGGCCTCAGCTTACGAAACGATTAGGTCGGGCTTGAGGCCCGGCCGAGCGAACTAAAAGGATGTCCGGGCAAGGGTCCGGACATGGCTTAAGCGGCGAAGGAAGGCAGGAGCATCATGGCTCGCCAGGACATCAACGAGGCTCTCGCGCAGACCGGCTTCCTCTATGGCGGCAACGCCGCCTATATCGAGGATCTTTATGCTCGCTACGAGGCCGACCCCAAGTCGGTCGACGAGCAGTGGCAGAGCTTCTTCGGCGCGCTCAAGGACGACAAGGAAGCCGTCCTGCAGAACGCCAAGGGCGCGTCCTGGAAGAAGCCGAACTGGCCGGTCGCCCAGAGCGGCGAGCTGGTCTCGGCTCTGGACGGCAACTGGGCCGTCGTCGAGAAGGTGATCTCCGACAAGCTCGGGGCCAAGGCCAAGGCCGCGGGCACCGCGCTTTCCGCCGCCGACGTGCAGCAGGCGACCCGCGATTCCGTGCGCGCCATCATGCTGATCCGCGCCTACCGGATGCGCGGCCATCTCCATGCCAAGCTCGACCCGCTCGGCATCGAGAGCCGCAACGACCACGAGGAACTGTCGCCGGCCGCCTTCGGCTTCACCGACGCCGATCTCGACCGCAAGATCTTCATCGACAACGTGCTCGGCATGGAGTTCGCCACGGTCCGCGAGATGGTCGCGGTGCTGCAGCGGACCTATTGCGGCACGGTCGGCATCGAGTTCATGCACATTTCCGACCCCGAGCAGAAGGCCTGGCTGCAGGAGCGCATCGAGGGGCCGGACAAGGAAATCGCCTTCACCAAGGAAGGCAAGAAGGCGATCCTGAACAAGCTCGTCGAGGCCGAGGGCTTCGAGAAGTTCCTCGATCTCAAGTTCACCGGCACCAAGCGCTTCGGCCTGGATGGCGGCGAGGCGCTGGTTCCGGCGCTGGAGCAGATCATCAAGCGCGGCGGCGCGCTCGGCGTGCGCGACATCGTCTTCGGCATGGCCCATCGCGGCCGCCTCAACGTGCTGACCCAGGTTCTGGGCAAGCCGCATCGCGCGCTGTTCCACGAGTTCAAGGGCGGCTCCTTCGCGCCTGACGACGTCGAGGGCTCGGGCGACGTGAAATACCATCTCGGTGCTTCCTCGGACCGCGAGTTCGACGGCAACAACGTCCATATCTCGCTGACCGCGAACCCGTCGCATCTCGAGATCGTCGACCCCGTCGTGCTCGGCAAGGTGCGCGCCAAGCAGGACCAGTTCGGCGACATCGTCGAGCGTTCCAAGGTGCTGCCGCTGCTGATTCATGGCGACGCGGCCTTCGCCGGCCAGGGCGTGGTGGCGGAATGCCTCGGCCTGTCCGGGCTGAAGGGCCACCGCACCGGCGGCTCGCTGCACTTCATCATCAACAACCAGATCGGCTTCACCACCTATCCGCGCTATTCGCGCTCCTCACCCTATCCGTCCGACGTGGCGAAGATGGTCGAGGCGCCGGTGTTCCATGTGAACGGCGACGATCCGGAAGCGGTGGTCTTCGCCGCCAAGGTCGCGATCGAGTTCCGGCAGAAGTTCCACAAGCCGGTCGTGATCGACATGTTCTGCTATCGCCGCTTCGGCCATAACGAGGGCGACGAGCCGGGCTTCACCCAGCCGCTGATGTACCGCAAGATCCGCGGCCACAAGTCGACGTTGGAACTTTATGCGGCCAAGCTCGAAGCCGAGGGCGTGCTGACCGCCGGCGAACTCGACGAGTCGCGCGCTGCCTGGAAGGCCAAGCTCGAGATCGAGTTCGACGCAGGCCAAGCCTTCAAGCCGAACAAGGCCGACTGGCTCGACGGCCGCTGGGCCGGCATGAAGGCGATCCGCGCCGACGAGGACGATCCGCGCCGCGGCGCAACCGGCGTGCCGGCGGACGTGCTCAAGGAAATCACCGAGAAAATCACGGCGGTTCCCGCCGGCTTCAACGTCCACAAGACGATCCAGCGCTTCCTCGACAACCGCAAGAAGGCGGTCGAGGCCGGCGAGGGCATCGACTGGGCGACGGCTGAATCGCTGGCCTTCGGCTCGCTGCTGCTCGACGGCAACCCGGTCCGCCTCTCCGGCCAGGATTGCGAACGCGGCACCTTCTCGCAGCGCCATTCGGTGCTGATCGACCAGGAGACCGAAGCCCGCCACACCTCGCTGAACCATATCCGCGAAGACCAGTCCCGCTACGAGGTCATCAACTCGATGCTCTCGGAGGAGGCGGTGCTCGGCTTCGAATACGGCTACACCCTGTCGGAGCCGAACGCTCTGACGATGTGGGAGGCGCAGTTCGGCGACTTCGCCAACGGCGCGCAGGTCGTGTTCGACCAGTTCATCTCGTCGGGCGAGCGCAAGTGGCTGCGCATGTCCGGCCTCGTCTGCTTGCTGCCGCACGGCTACGAGGGCCAGGGTCCGGAGCACTCCTCCGCCCGCCTGGAGCGCTTCCTGCAGATGTGCGCCGAGGACAACATGCAGGTGGCGAACTGCTCGACCCCTGCGAGCTATTTCCACATCCTGCGCCGCCAGCTCAAGCGCGACTTCCGCAAGCCGCTGATCCTGATGACGCCGAAGTCGCTGCTGCGCCACAAGCGCTGCCTCTCCGACCTCGCGGACCTCGCCGAGGGCTCGACCTTCCACCGCGTGCTGGCAGACGATGCCGAGCGGGGCAAGTCGACCACCAAGCTGGTCAAGGACTCGAAGATCCGCCGCGTCGTGCTCTGCTCGGGCAAGGTCTATTTCGACCTGCTGGAGGAGCGCGAGAAGCGCGGCGTCGACGACGTCTACCTGATGCGCGTCGAGCAGCTCTATCCGTTCCCGCTGAAGACGCTGGCGCAGGAACTGGCGCGCTTCAAGGGCGCCGACGTGGTCTGGTGCCAGGAAGAGCCGAAGAACATGGGCTCCTGGACCTTCGTCGAGCCCTATCTGGAGTGGGTTCTGGGCCATGCCGGCTCCAAGTCGAAGCGTCCGCGCTATGTCGGCCGCCCGGCCTCGGCCGCGACCGCGACCGGCCTGATGTCCAAGCATCTCGCCCAGCTCAACGCTTTCCTCGACGAGGCCTTCGCGGCCTGACATCCTTTCCGGCGGCGCCTTGAGCGCGCCGCCGGATTTCATTGCTGCATCGGCGCCCCAGCCGGTGCCGAACCTGCCGCCAGAGAACGAGACAACAGAGGCCTGACATGGCGACCGAAATCCGCGTACCCACCCTCGGCGAATCCGTTTCCGAGGCGACCATCGGCAAGTGGTTCAAGAAGCCGGGCGAGGCGGTGAAGGCCGACGAGCCCCTGGTCGAGCTCGAAACCGACAAGGTGACGCTGGAAGTCAACGCGCCGGCCGCCGGCGTGCTCGGCGAGATCGTTGCCAAGGAAGGCGATACGGTTGGCGTCAGCGCGTTGCTCGGCACGATCGCCGAAGGCGGCGCGGCTGCCGCCGCTGCGCCCGCTCCGAAGGCCGAGGCCAAGCCTGCTGCCGCTCCGGCTGCCGCTGCCGAGGCTCCGAAGGCTGCGGCGACCAAGGCCGCCGATTCCGGCCCGGCCGTCTCGCGCCTCGCTGCCGAGAGCGGCGTCGACCCGTCCAAGGTCGCTGCTTCCGGCAAGGACGGCCGCGTGACCAAGGGCGACATGCTCGCCGCGATCGCGACCGGCGGCGCTGCCGCTCCGGCCGCTGCGCCTGCGCCCATCGCCGTTCGCGCCCCGTCGGCGCCTGATGACGGCGCTCGCGAAGAACGCGTCAAGATGACCAAGCTGCGCCAGACCATCGCGCGCCGCCTCAAGGAAGCCCAGTCCAACGCGGCGATGCTGACGACCTTCAACGAGGTCGACATGTCCGGCGTGATGGCGCTGCGCAACCAGTACAAGGACGTGTTCGAGAAGAAGCACGGCGTGAAGCTCGGCTTCATGGGCTTCTTCGTGAAGGCCTGCGTGCAGGCGTTGAAGGAGATCCCGGCGGTCAATGCCGAGATCGACGGCACCGACATCATCTACAAGAACTACTACCATATCGGCGTCGCCGTCGGCACCGAGAAGGGCCTGGTGGTTCCGGTGGTGCGCGATGCGGACGAGCTCTCCATTGCCGGCGTCGAGAAGAAGATCGGCGAGTTCGGCCGCAAGGCCCGCGACGGCAAGCTCTCGATCGAGGAGATGCAGGGCGGCACCTTCACCATCTCGAACGGCGGCGTCTACGGCTCGCTGATGTCGACCCCGATCCTGAACGCGCCGCAGTCGGCGATCCTGGGCATGCACAAGATCCAGGAGCGTCCGGTCGTCGTGAACGGCAAGATCGAGATCCGCCCGATGATGTATCTCGCGGTCAGCTACGACCACCGCATCATCGACGGCAAGGAAGCCGTGACCTTCCTCGTCCGCATCAAGGAAGGCCTGGAAGACCCGGCGCGCCTCGTCCTCGATCTCTGATCGCGCGGGACGGGATATGTCGGGCGTTGCGATCGTCACCGGCGGCAGCCGGGGAATCGGCCGGGCGACCGCGATTCTGCTCGCGGAGCGCGGCTACGATCTCGTCGTCAACTACCAGTCCAATGCCGAAGCCGCGGCCGAGACCGTCGCGGCCGTGCTCCGGCAGGGCCGGCAGGCGGCTGCGGTCAAGGGCGATGTCGGCGACGATGCCGATGTCGCCGCGATCTTCGCGGCAGCCGACAAACTCGGGCGCCTGACCGCACTGGTCAACAATGCCGGCGTGATCGATGCCCCGCAGCGCCTCGACGAGATGAGCGTCGCGCGGCTTGACCGGATGTTCCGGATCAACCTGACCGGCAGCTTCCTCTGCGCCCGTGAGGCGGTGAAGCGGATGTCGACCCGCCATGGCGGGCAGGGCGGCGGCATCGTCAACCTGTCCTCCGCTGCGGCGGTTCTGGCAGGTGCCGGGCAGTATCTCGACTATGCCGCCGCGAAAGCCGGCATCGATATCTTCACGCTCGGCCTCGCCCGCGAGGTCGCGGCCGAGGGCATCCGGGTCAATGCCGTCAGGCCCGGGATCATCGATACCGATATCCATGCCAGCGGCGGGATGCCGGACCGGGTGGCGCTGTTGCGCGACCAGTTGCCGATGAAGCGCGAGGGCACGGCGCGCGAGGTGGCGCAGGCGATCGCCTGGCTGCTCTCGGACGAGGCCTCCTACACCAACGGAACCGTCTTGAACGTGACCGGCGGGCGCTGAAGCGCCGCCGCATTCGAACACAGGAAAGGAAGTCACCATGGCTGCGGCCTACGATCTCGTCGTCATCGGAACCGGCCCCGGCGGCTATGTCTGCGCCATCCGCGCCGCCCAGCTCGGCCTCAAGGTCGCAGTGGTCGAGAAGCGCAAGACCCATGGCGGCACCTGCCTGAATGTCGGCTGCATCCCCTCCAAGGCGCTGCTGCACGCTTCCGAGATGTTCGAGGAAGCCGGCCACACCTTCGAGAAGCTCGGCATTGTCGTCGGCAAGCCGAAGCTCGATCTCAAGGCAATGATGGCCCACAAGCAGGAGACGATCGACGCGAACGTCACCGGTGTCGGCTTCCTGCTGAAGAAGAACAAGATCGACGCCTTCCTCGGCACGGCCTCGATCCCGGCCGCCGGCAAGGTCGTCGTGACCGCCGAGGACGGCAAGACGCAGGAGATCGAGACCAAGAACATCGTCATCGCGACGGGTTCGGAGTCGGCGCCGCTGCCCGGCGTGACCGTTGACGAGAAGACCGTCGTGACCTCGACCGGCGCGCTCGAGATCGGCTCCGTGCCGAAGGAGCTCGTCGTGGTCGGCGCCGGCGTGATCGGCCTCGAGATCGGCTCGGTCTGGAGCCGTCTCGGCGCCAAGGTCACCGTCGTCGAGTTCCTCGACCGCATCCTGCCCGGCATGGACGGCGAGGTCGCCAAGCAGTTCCAGCGCATCCTGGAGAAGCAGGGCTTCACCTTCCAGCTCGGCTCCAAGGTCACCAAGGTCGACGTGGCCAAGAAGGGCGCGACCGTCACCGTCGAGCCGGCGACTGGGGGCGAGGCCAAGACGCTCAATGCCGATATCGTGCTGGTCGCGATTGGCCGTCGTCCGAACACGGATGGCCTCGGTCTCGACAAGGCGGGCGTCGCGACCGAGCGCGGGCGCGTCGTCATCGACGATCATTTCAAGACCAATGTCGCCGGCATCTATGCCATCGGCGACGTCGTGCGCGGGCCGATGCTGGCGCACAAGGCCGAGGACGAGGGCGTCGCGGTCGCCGAGATCATCGCCGGCAAGCACGGCCATGTGAACTACGACGCGATTCCCGGCATCGTCTATACCGCTCCGGAAGTCGCGGCGATCGGCAAGACCGAGGAAGAGCTGAAGGCGGCCGGCGTCGCCTACAAGGTTGGCAAGTTCCCGTTCACGGCGAACGCCCGCGCCCGCGCCATGCGCCATACCGACGGCTTCGTGAAGGTGCTGGCCGATGCCGCGACCGACCGCGTGCTCGGCTGCCACATCATCGGCCCGCATGCCGGCGACCTGATCGCCGAAGTGACCGTGCTGATGGAGTTCGGCGGTTCCTCGGAAGACCTCGCCCGCACCTGCCATGCGCATCCGACACTGGCCGAGGTGGTGAAGGAAGCCGCTATGGCGGTGGAGAAGCGCCAGATCCATATGTGATCGACTTGCGAAGAGCGCGCGCCTGCGCGCTCTTCGCATACGAGCCCTCATTCTGAGGAGCGGGCGCAAGTCCGCGTCTCGAAGGATGCTCCAGAGCGCGCTGGACCATCCTTCGAGACGCCGCTTTCGCGGCTCCTCAGGATGAGGGCTCGTTTTATTTTAGAAGCCCGAGGCTACCCCCGCCGGGCGTGGAAGGCCGTCAGCGTGTTCTTGAGCAGGCAGGCGATGGTCATCGGGCCGACGCCGCCGGGAACCGGAGTGATGGCGCCCGCGACCTTCACGGCTTCCGCAAAATCGACGTCGCCGGTCAGCTTGCCGTCGGGCAGGCGGTTGATGCCGACATCGATCACGGTGGCGCCCTGCCTGATCCAGTCGCCCTGGACCATGCGCGGCCGGCCGACCGCGGCGATGACGATATCCGCGCGCTTCACCACTGCAGCCAGGTCGCGGGTGCGCGAATGGGCGATAGTGACCGTGCAATCGGCCTGGAGCAGGAGCTGCGCGACCGGGCGGCCGACCAGTTCGGAGCGGCCGATCACCACGGCGTCGAGCCCGGACAGCGATGGCAGCGCCTGCTTCAACAGCAGCATGCAGCCGAGCGGCGTGCAGGGCACGAGACCGTTCTTGCCACCGGCGAGCAGGCCTGCATTGATCGGGTGCAGGCCGTCGACATCCTTGGCAGGGTCGATGGCATCGATGATGCGGCCCGTATCGATGTGCTTCGGCAGCGGGAGCTGGACGAGGATGCCGTCGACATTGTCGTCGGCGTTAAGCTCGGCGAGCTTCGCGAGGAGCTGTGCTTCGGTCGTATCGGCGGGCAGCCGGTGAGCGACCGAATTCATGCCGATTTCGACGGCGAGCTTCTCCTTCGAGGCGACATAGACCTTGCTGGCCGGGTCCTCGCCGACGAGGACGACATGGAGGCCGGGCACGATACCCCGTGCGGCCTTGATGGCGGCGACCTCGCGGCCGATCTCGGCCCGGAGCGCAGCGGCCGTGGCCTTGCCGTCGATGATGCGGGCTTCGCCGGTCATGGGTCCGACCTCGTGTTGGCTGATGACGCCGCCCTCATGCGCGATCCCGCAGGCCCGGACAAGCCCGAATGCGCGGCTATCCCGGTTGCGACGTCATCGGGCGGGGAGGAGCGGGCGACGCGGCTTGCAGGTGCCCTATCGGCCCGGTATCTCCGAACCGGACTGAGAGAGGCCGGAGAGGCGAGACAACGTGACGACCGGTTTCGCCCGCCTGCCAGATGCCTCTGCCTTCCGGCTGTCCGATCTACGCGTACCCGCCTGCCTGATCGAGGGCGGCGATCTCCCGGCTGACCGCAACGGGCTGGCGCGTGTCGACCTCGCCATCGCGGGTGGCCGTATCGCGGCGATCGAGCCTGCCAGGGCGACCACAGGGGCCGAGCCAGCTTTGAGCCTCGATGGCGGCATCGTGCTGCCGCGACTCGTCGATGCCCATGTCCATCTCGACAAGGGCCATATCTGGCCGCGCAGCCCCAATCCGGACGGTACCTTTCCGGGCGCACTGAACACGGTCGGTGCCGATCGCGAGGCGAACTGGTCGGCGCAGGACGTGCGGGCGCGGATGGATTTCTCGCTGCGAACCGCCTTCGCGCATGGCACCGCGGCCATGCGGACGCATCTCGATTCTTTGGGCAAGCAGATCGGGATTTCCTGGCCGGTTTATGCCGAGTTGCGGGCGGAATGGGCCGGGCGCATCGCGCTTCAGGCTACGCCGTTGTTCGGCGCCGATGCCGCGCTGGACCCCGCACATATGCAGGCGGTGATCGCCGCCGTGAAGGCGCATGGCGACAAGCTCTTGGGCTGCGTCACCTATATGATCCCGGAGCTCGACCGGGCACTCGACATCCTGTTCCTGGCGGCGATCGAGAACGGCTTCGATCTCGACTTCCATGTCGACGAGACCAACGATCCGGCGGCGCGCTCGCTGGAGCACATAGCGGACGCAGCTTTGCGCCATCGCTTCGAGGGGAAAATCCTCTGCGGGCATTGCTGCTCGCTCGCGCTTCAGGCGCCCGAGGATGGGGCGCGAATCATCGCAAAGGTTCGCGAGGCCGGCATCGCCGTGGTCTCGCTGCCGCTGTGCAACATGTATCTGCAGGACCGCCAGCAAGGACGCACGCCGCGCTGGCGCGGCGTCACGGCATTGCATGAACTGAAGGCTGCCGGGGTGCCGGTGATGATCGCCTCCGACAATACCCGCGACCCCTTCTACGCCTATGGCGATCTCGACCTCGTCGAGGTGCTGCGCGAGGGCACGCGCATCCTCCAGCTCGATCATTCCGGACCTGACTGGGCCAATGCCGTGGCCCGCACGCCGGCGCAGGCGATGGGGATCGAGGCCGGTGTCATCACGGTGGGCGGGCCGGCCGATCTCGTCCTGACGCGAGCGCGCGACTGGACCGAACTCTTCTCCCGGCCGCAGGCCGATCGCACCGTGCTGATTTCCGGCCGTGCGATCGACCGGACCTTGCCTGATTACCGCGAACTCGACCATCTGATGGGCAGAGCATCATGACTGCACGCTACGACATCGCCACGCTGAAGAGCCGCCTCGGCAGCATCCGCACCGAGGAGAATCCGGCGCTGGTGAAGCAGAAGAGCCGCGACTTCTTCTGGTACTCGCCGATCCTGAAGCGCCAGCTCGACCATGTCTTGGCCGATATCGTGGTCTCGCCCACGAGCGAGGCCGAGGTCGTGCAGGTGCTCGCCGCCTGCCATGAACTCGGCATTCCGGTGACGCCGCGCGGTACCGGCACCGGCAATTACGGCCAGGCGATGCCGCTCTCCGGCGGCGTGCTGCTCGATCTCTCCGGCTTCAACAAGGTCAAGGAGATCGCCGCCGGCCGCTATGTCGCCGAGCCCGGCGCGATCATGGCCCGGATCGACGACGAGACGCGGGCGCATTCGCGGCAGGAACTGCGGTTGCATCCGTCCACCTACCAGACGGCTTCGATCGGCGGGTTCATCGCCGGCGGCTCCGGCGGCGTCGGCTCGATCAAATGGGGCGGCTTGCGCGACTGGGGCAACATCATCCGGCTGAAGGTCGCGACGATGGAGGCAAGCCCGCGCATCCTCGAGTTCTCCGGTGAGGACCTGCACAAGGTCGCCCATGCCTATGGCACCAACGGCATCATCACCGAGGTCGAGATGCCGCTCGGCCCGGCCTATAACTGGGTCGACGTCATCGTCGGCTTCGAGGATTTGCGGGCCGCGACCGAGTTCGCCAATGCGGTCGGCGAGCAGGACGGGCTTGCGCTGAAGAACCTCTGCGTCGTCGCGGCGCCCGCGCCGCATGACTATTTCCTGCGCCATCGCAAGTTCCTGCCGCGCGACAGCCATCTCGTCATCGTCATGGCTGCCGATTTCGCGGTCGATGCGCTCTGTGCCTATGCCCGCCGCTTCAAGGGCGCGGAGCTTCTGCTGCGCACCGACAAGCTTTCGCCGGAGGATGCCAAGGGTCTGCCGCCGGCCTATGAGCTCGGCTGGAACCATACGACGCTCAGGGCTTTGCGCGTCGATCCGGCGATCACCTACCTGCAGGTGCTCTATCCCTTCCCGAACCAGGTCGATCTCGTCGACAAGATCCATGCCCGCTTCGGCGACGAGGTGACCTGCCATCTCGAATTCGTGCGCTTCGACGGCAAGATCACCTGCTTCGGGCTGCCGCTGGTGCGCTTCACCAGCGAGGAGCGGCTTGAGGAGATCATGGCGATCCATGAGGAGATGGGCGCGCCGATCTTCAACCCGCACCGCTACACGCTGGAAGAGGGCGGCATGAAGCAGACCGACGAGACGCAGCTCGCCTTCAAGCGCGAGGCCGATCCGCAGGGCCTGCTCAACCCCGGCAAGATGATCGCCTGGGAAGACCCGTCCTACGATTACCGCTCGGGCAAGACCTTCCTGTTCCGCAGCCTCAGCGAAGCCGGCGTCGGCTAAGGACCATGCGCGTGCTCGTCCTCTATGCCCATCCGGTTCCTGAAAGCTTCGGCGCGGCCATCCATGAGACGGTCGTCGCTAGCCTCAAGGCAGCGGGGCACGAGGTCGACGATTGCGATCTCTATGCCGAGGGCTTCGACCCGGTGCTGAACCGGGAGGAGCGGCGCGGCTATCACGACACCGCCAGCAACACATTGCCCGTCGCCGGTTACGTCGAGCGGGTGAGGCGGGCCGAGGCGCTGGTGCTGTGCTTTCCGGTCTGGAATTTCGGCTTTCCCGCGATCCTCAAGGGCTTTCTCGATCGCGTCTTCCTGCCCGGCGTGTCCTTCAAGATGGTCGATGGCAAGGCGCAGCCGGCTCTGCACAATATTCGCCGGCTGGTCGCGGTGACCAGCTATGGCGGTTCGCGCTGGCGCGCCCTCCTGATGGGCGATCCGCCGCGCAAGGCGGTATGCCGGGCGCTGCGGGCGGTCTGCCACCCGCTGGCGCGCACGACCTATCTCGCCCATTACGAGATGAATCTCTCGACGCCGGCGAGCCGCGCGGCTTTTCTGAAAAAAGTCGCGACCAAACTCACGCTCTCGTAGCTCTGACATCCGATTGTCATCTCGCTGTCATGTTCGCGCGCGAGTACGCAGCCGGCGAAGCGTCTGCTTATCCGTCCAAGGATCGGCCCGAAGGATCGACCCCATGACCAAGGCAATCGAGAAGAGTGTCGGACGTGCCCTGCTCGTCACCGCGCGGCTGCACCGCTCGCGGATGGGCGAGAGGCTGAACGGCCTTGGCTTGTTTCCCGGGCAGGAGCAGGCGCTGAAGGCGCTGCAGCCCGCCCCGATGACGATGGGCGAGCTCGCCGCGCTGCTGCGCGTCAAGCCGCCGACCGTGTCGAAGACGATCGGGCGGCTCTCGCTGCAGGGCCTCGTCACCCGCGAGGGCGGCAATCGCGACGGCCGCCTCGTGCAGGTCGCGCTGACCGAAGCCGGCCAGAATACCGCGGCCGAACTCGACGCGGTCTGGAACGAGGTCGAGGAAGAATTGCTCGACAAGCTCGACGGCAAGGAGCGCAAGCAGTTGCGCAAGCTCCTGCGCAAGGCGTCGAAAGGCCTCTCGAAGGCCGGCGCCGAGAATGACGATCCGGATACCGATCTCGACGAGGCCGATAGCGACGGCTGATTTCTGCATGGAGTGCATGCTTCAGCGTAGTGGCTCCGCTGATTAAATCGGTTCAATCTGCCCTCGTCATTCCTCCAGAGCATGGCGAGACTCTGTGTCCCCACCAGTGGCGCCCTCCGAAACCGGCCACGCACGCATGGCCGCGATCGGCCTGATGTGCGCAGCCGTCCTGCTGTTCTCGCTGCTCGATACCAGCGCGAAATGGCTGGGCCAGTCGATGAACCCGCTGCAGGTTGTGTTCGCGCGCTATGCCGGCAGCATGATCCTGGTGTTGGCCGTCATCAATCCGTGGACGCGGCCCGGTGTGCTGCGAACCAAGCGGCCCTGGCTGCAATGGGGCCGCTCGCTCCTGCTGCTTGCCTCGACGGCGCTGAACTTCGTCGCGCTGCGCTATCTCCAGCTCGCGGAGACGATCTCGATCATGTTCGCGACGCCCTTGCTGGTGGCGCTCGCTTCCGGGCCGCTGCTCGGCGAGTGGCCGGGGCCGCGCCGGCTGGCAGCGATCGGCGTCGGCTTCATCGGCGTGCTGGTGGTGACGCGGCCGGGGATCGGCGGCATGCATCCGGCAGCGCTGCTGATCGTGCTCGGCTGCCTGTGCTACGCCTTCTACTCGCTCTCGACCCGGATGCTCTCCGGCCATGATTCATCGGAAACGACGATGATCTATTCGGGCGCGGCGGGGACGCTCGCGACGATTCCGCTGCTGCCCTGGATCTGGGAAACGCCGCAGACGCTGCTGCCCTGGCTCCTGATGTTCGCGGTCGGCGCGTTCGGCGCCTTCGGCCACTGGCTCCTCATCCTGGCGCATCGGATGGCGCCGGCGACGGTGCTGGCGCCGTTCATCTATTCGCAGATCGTCTGGATGCTGCTGCTCGGCTGGCTGGTGTTCGACCAGTTGCCGGACCGCTGGACATTCGTCGGCGCCGGCATCGTGATCTCGTCCGGGCTTTACCTGCTCTATCGAGAGCGGGTGCGGCATGTGCCGCAGGAAGCGGCTTCGGCGCGACTGGACTGAGAGACTGCTCGGCAACTCAACTGCGACGGCCGACTGACGGCGCGTTCTGCGCTTCCGGTGCTCACGTACTGTAGTACGCTCCGCTCCGGTTCTCGAAAACACCGCCATTCGACTCCCCGCAGCGACCTGCCAAGCAGTCTCTGCGGCGAGCTATTTCCATTCTTCCGGACTGATCGCTTCGCAATCGTCCGGAACAGCGATGAGTTGATCAGACCGTGACCTGCGTGCCGACCTCGACGACGCGGCCGGTCGGGATCTGGAAGAAGTCCGTGGCGTCGGTCGCGCTCTTGGTCAGGCCGATATAGAGATTGTCCTGCCAGACCGGCATGCCCGATTGCGGCGAGGCCTTGATCGAGCGGCGCGACAGGAAGAACGAGGTCGACATGATGTCGAACTTGAAGCCCTGCTTGCGCAGCATGGCCAGGCCCTTCGGCACGTTCGGGCTTTCCATGTAGCCGTAGACCATGTCGACGCGCCAAAAATCGTCGGTGATGCGGGCGAGGCGCACGCGCTCCTCCTCGACGACGCGGGGCGTATCGGCCGAGCGCACGGTCAGTACGACGTTGCGCTCGTGCAGGACCTTGTTGTGCTTGAGATTGTGGAGCAGCGAGGCCGGCGCGGTCTCCGGATCGCTGGTCAGGAACACGGCCATGCCCTTGACGCGAGCCGGCGGGCTCTTCGAGAGCATGGTGACGAGCTCGAGCAGCGGCACGTCGGTCTTGCGGGTCTTGTCGAACAGGATCTTGGTGCCGCGCATCCAGGTCCACATCACCAGGGTCAGGCCCATGGCGAGCAGCACCGGCACATAGCCGCCGTTGAACAGCTTCAGCATGTTGGCCGAGAAGAACGACACGTCGACAACGAAGAAGGGCAGGATTAGCGCGCCGGTCGCCAGCGGGCTCCAGCCCCAATGGCGGCGGATCACGATCGCGGCGAGCATGGACGAGACGACCATCGTGCCGAAGACCGAGATGCCATAGGCATGCGACAGGCTCGACGAGGTTCGGAACGACCAGACCAGGATCAGCACGACGACCAGCAGCAGCAGGTTGACGCGCGGCACGTAGATCTGGCCGGAGGTCTGCTCGGAGGTGTGGCGGATCTCCATGCGCGGGAGGAGGCCGAGCTGGATCGCCTGCCGGGTCAGCGAGAAGGCGCCGGTGATGACCGACTGGCTGGCGATGATGGTCGCGACCGTCGCCATGACCACGAAGGGCAGCAGCAGGCCCTGCGGCGCGAGCCGGTAGAACGGGTTGTCGATGGCGCTGGGGTCGGCGAGGATGAGCGCACCCTGGCCGAGATAGTTGAGCCACAGCGCGGGGAAGACGATATAGAGCCAGGCGCCCCGGATCGGGCCGCGGCCGAAATGGCCCATATCGGCATAGAGCGCCTCGGCGCCCGTCACCGCCAGACAGACCGAGCCGAGCACGGCCAATGCCACGCCGGCATGATCGCGGAAGAACAGCAGTGCGTAATAGGGATTGATCGAGCGGAAGACGCTGAGATCGTCGGCGATATGATAGATGCCGAGCCCGGCCAACGTCAGGAACCAGATCAGCATGATCGGGCCGAAGAAGGTCGCGACACGATGCGTGCCGTGGCTCTGCATCACGAACAGGCCGATCAGGATCACCGAGGCGATCCAGAGGATGTAGTCATTCAGCACCGGTGTGACGAGCTTGATGCCCTCGATCGCGGAGAGCACCGAGATCGCCGGGGTGATGACGGTGTCGCCGTAGAACAGGCCGGCGCCGATCATGCCCAGCAGCAGGGCGATATGGCTGCGGGCGCGGCCGAGGCTGCGCTGCGCCAGCGCGACGAGGGTGAGAATGCCGCCTTCGCCGTTATTGTCGGCGCGCATCAGCAGCACGACATATTTCAGCGTGACCACGATGACGAGCGACCAGAGGATCAGCGAGAGCACGCCGATAACGACGCTGGGGGGGATAACCGCGCCCTGTTCACCACCAGTCGCGGCCAGAAGCGTCTCGCGCAGCGCATAGAGCGGGCTTGTGCCGATATCGCCGTAGACGACGCCGAGCGCGCCCAGTGCCAGCGCAGCGAAACCCTGCTTGCCATGCCCATGGCCACCGTTCTGGCCGTGCCCGGCATCCATGCCGAAGCGTGAATCCTCCGGCCGGACGGTCGCAGGATTCGGGTTCTCATGCCCCATCAGGGATCTCCGCGCATGCTGCGGTGCAGCGAAAGGCCGGGGCCTCTAGCACGTTGCGGGCGGCGCGCAAAGGCGCGATCAGCCGGTGGCGCCGAGACCGACGCCGTAGCGCCGCTCGACATAGGTGGCGACCATGGTCTTGAATTCGGCGGCGATGCCTGCGCCGCGGAGCGTGGCGACCTTCTTGCCATCGACGAAGACGGGGGCCGTCGGCGCCTCGCCGGTGCCGGGCAGCGAGATGCCGATATCGGCATGCTTGGACTCGCCGGGGCCGTTGACGATGCAGCCCATCACCGCGACGTTGAGGTTCTCGACGCCGGGATAGCGCGTCTTCCATTCGGGCATGGAGGTCGAAATCCAGCTCTGGATGTCCTGCGCCAGCTCCTGGAACACGGTCGAGGTGGTGCGGCCGCAGCCGGGGCAGGCCGCGACCAGCGGCACGAAGGCGCGGAAGCCCATGGTCTGGAGCAGTTCCTGCGCCGTCCTGACCTCGAGCGTCCGGTCGCCGCCGGGCTCGGGCGTCAGCGAGAAGCGGATGGTGTCGCCGATGCCTTCCTGCAGGAGGATGCCGAGCGCGGCCGAGGAGGCGACGATGCCCTTCGACCCCATGCCGGCCTCGGTCAGGCCGAGATGGATGGCATAGTTCGCCCGGCTCGCCAGCATGCGGTAGACCGTGATCAGGTCCTGCACGCCGGAAACCTTGGCCGAGAGGATGATGTATTCGCGGGCGAGGCCGAGTTCCTCGGCGCGCTCGGCCGAGAGCAGGGCCGACTGGACCATCGCCTCGCGCATGATGGCGCGGGCATCGAGGGGGCGCACGGCGCGCGCGTTCTCGTCCATCAGCGCCGTCAGCAATTCCTGATCGAGCGAGCCCCAGTTGGCGCCGATGCGAACCGGCTTGCTGTGCTTGATCGCAAGCTCGATGATCTGGCCGAACTGCTTGTCCTTCTTGTCCTTGAAGCCGACATTGCCCGGGTTGATCCGGTACTTCGCCAGCGCTTCGGCGCAGGCCGGATGGTCGGTGAGCAGCTTGTGGCCGATATAGTGGAAGTCCCCGACCAGCGGCACGTCGACGCCGATGCGGTCAAGCCTTTCCCTGATCTTCGGGACGGCCGCCGCGGCCTCGTCGCGGTCGACGGTGATCCGGACAAGCTCCGAGCCCTGGCGGGCGAGCGCGGCGACCTGCGCGACGGTCCCCGCGATATCGGCGGTGTCGGTATTGGTCATCGACTGCACGACGATGGGCGCGCCGCCGCCGACCGTGACATGCCCGACCTTGACGGGGACAGTGAGCTGCCGGCCCAGCGGGCCCGCACGTTCCGGCGTCAGATAGGAAAAGGCGCGCTCATTCATGCGGCTGCTCTATCATGAACCGGCATTCCGGCAATGCTCGCAACGGCCGACGATCTCGACCATCTGGTGCGAGGGTGAGAATTGCCCGTTTTCAGCGATCGCCGCCACCGCTTTCTTCATCGCAGGCGAGGAATCCTCGTCCACCCCGCCGCAGGATTCGCAGATCAGGAAGGCGACGACCTCGTTCGCGCCATGGCCGTGCAGGCAGGCGATATAGGCGTTCTTCGAGGAGAGCCGGTGGACGAAGCCCTGCTCGACCAGGAAATCGAGCGCGCGATAGATCGAGATCGGCGCAAGCCGCCGTCCGCCGGCGGGCGAGATGCGGTCGGCCAGGTCATAGGCACCGACGGGGCGATGGTCGGCATGAAGGGCTTCCAATGCCTGCCGCCGGATCGGCGTCAGGCGCAAGCCACGCTCGCGGCAGATCCGCTCAGCCCGGGCGAGCGCGTCCGCGGCGTGGCGGGCGTGATCCTCGGCATGGCGGCAAGGGCCTTCGCCATGCGCGTGCGACGCATGGTCATGGTCGCCGTGATGATGCGCGTTCGGCTGCATTTTCGTCATGTTGCGTTGCGAAGACTCATCGGGCACCCTGCGACGATATCCTGTCGGCGCATTGCCCGTTCGACCCCGAACCTAAGCATTTTCTCCCCGATTGTCAGGAGCCTTGACGCTCATGTTCCTCAAAGACCGTACGGCTGCGATCACCGGCTCGACCTCTGGCATCGGCCTCGCCTATGCCCGCGCTCTCGCCGCCGAAGGCGCCAACCTCGTCATCAACGGCATCATGGCTCCAGCCGATGCCGAAAAGCTGCGCGCCGATCTGGAAAAGGAATTCGGCATCAAGGTGGTGTTCTCGGGCGCGGACATGACCAAGCCGGCCGAGATCGCCGGCTTCATCGCCGAGGGCGAGAAGGTCTTCGGCGCGATCGACATCCTGATCAACAATGCCGGCATCCAGTACGTCTCGCCGATCGACGAGTTCCCGATCGAGAAATGGGACCAGATCATCGCGATCAACCTGTCCTCGGCCTTCCACACCATCCGCGCCGCCCTGCCCAAGATGAAGGAGAAGGGCTGGGGCCGCATCATCAACACGGCCTCGGCGCACGCCTTCGTCGCCTCGCCCTTCAAGTCGGCCTATGTCGCGGCCAAGCACGGCATCGCCGGCCTGACCAAGACGGTGGCGCTCGAAGTCGCGACCAAGGGCATCACCGTCAACGCGATCGCGCCCGGCTATGTCTGGACGCCGCTGGTCGAGAAGCAGATCCCGGACACGATGAAGGCGCGCAACATGACCAAGGAGCAGGTCATGAACGACGTGCTGCTCACGGCGCAGCCGACCAAGGAATTCGTCACGGTCGAGCAGGTCGCGGCGCTGGCCGTGTTCCTGTGCACGGATTCGGCCAAGTCTATCACCGGCACGACGCTGCCGATCGATGGCGGCTGGACTGCGGCGTGAGCGGGCGCCCCTCCCGCAAGGCCGAACCGGTCAAGGGACTGGTCGGGCCGAAGGCGGAGAAGACGGTTTCGCTGGCGCTGCAGGGCGGAGGCGCGCATGGTGCCTTCACCTGGGGCGTGCTCGACGCCGTGCTGGAAGACGGGCGCCTCGGCATCGAGGCGCTGACCGGCACCAGCGCTGGCGCGATGAACGCCGTCGTGCTGGCGGAGGGCTGGATCGATGGCGGCATCGACGGGGCGCGCGCCAAGCTTGAGGCATTCTGGCGGGCGATCAGCGTCGACGGCAAATATGGCGGCTCGGAGCGTTCGCTGCTCGACACCATGCTTGGTGCCTGGGGCAACAGTAACGGCACGCCGCCGGGCATGCTGTTCTTCGAGATGTTCGCGAAGGTGGCGAGCCCCTATGACGTCAACCCGCTGAACATCAACCCGTTGCGCGGTGTCGTTGCCGATCTCATCGATTTCGAGAAGGTCAGGGCTTGCGACGCGGTGAAACTATTCATCGCCGCGACCAATGTCCGTACCGGCAAGATCGCGGTGTTCGACGGCAAGGACCTGACGCCGGACCATCTGATGGCCTCGGCCTGCCTGCCGATGGTGTTCCAGGCGGTGGAGATCGACGGCGAGGCCTATTGGGACGGCGGCTACATGGGCAATCCCGCCCTGTTCCCGCTGTTCTACAAGGCGCATTGCGACGATATCCTGCTCATCCAGATCAACCCGATCCAGCGGCGGGAACTGCCGACCAAGGCGCGCGAGATCCAGGACCGGCTGAACGAGATCACCTTCAATGCCTCGATGCTGCGCGAACTGCGCGCGATCGATTTCGTCAACCGCCTGATCGACGACGGCAAGCTGCCGCGCGAGGAATACAAGCGCGTGCTGATGCATCGCATCGACGGCGGGCCGCCGCTTGCCGAGCTGACCTCGTCCTCGCGGATGAACGCGGAGTGGTCCTTCCTGCTGAAGTTGCGCGACATGGGCCGCACCGCCGGCAAGCGCTGGCTGAAGCGGAACTACGAGGCGATCGGCAAGACCGGCACGCTCGACCTCCGGGAAGCGATCGGCTGAAACGGGAGGCGCCGGCATCCTTCACGTTCCGGCGTCGCAGTTGTTCCGAGAGCGCTCTTGCGCGGTCCTCCGGCCTGATGTCATTCAGCAGGTCCGAAACGCTTCCAAGAAGACGGGGATTTCATGAGCAAGCTGATCGTCACCGCCGGGCCGTTCAAGTTCGACGCCAAGTTCGAGCTGGAAGCCGCCCCGAAGACCTGCGCCGCCTTCAAGAAGCAGATGCCGTTCATCAGCAAGATGGTGCATGTGCGCTGGAGCGGAGAGGGCGTCTGGATGCCGCTCGGCGATCTCGATTTCGGCGTCGGCTACGAGAACAACACCGCCTATCCGGCGCCGGGCCACATCATCCTGTATCCGGGCGGCGTCAGCGAGACGGAGATTCTGCTCGCCTATGGCGGCGTGCAGTTCGCCAGCAAGGCCGGCGTGCTCTCCGGCAACCACTTCATCACCCTGACCTCGGGGCTGGAGAACCTCTACACGCTCGGCCGCAAGACGCTCTACGAAGGCGTGCAGGACGTGCGCTTCGACCTCGTCGACTGAGCGCCATCGGCATGTGAATACGGAAAGGGCGGGGCGCCTGGAGTCCCGCCCTTTTCTTATGCCGCGGCCGGGGGATCGGCGGGCGGGTTTTCCGCCGGCTTCGCCGGTGGCGGCTTGGGAGCGGGCACCTCGGCTATCGCTTCGGGCCTGGCTGCCTCGGGCGCCGCCTCCGGTTCGGCCGGCGGAGGCGCGCCAGCGTCCTTGAGGTTCTGGCAGAGCGAGAGCATGGCGCGGGCGATCTCGGCCTCGCCCATGATCGTCAGCGTCGCCCCGCACTTGGTGAGATGCGCGACCTCGGCATCGGAATGGGCGCGGGCGACGATCGGCAGGGCCGGATTTTCGGCACGGGCCTGCTCGCAGACCTGCCCGGCCTCGAAGCTGCCGGGGATGGCGACGAAGAGGCGCACGGCCCGTCCGACTGCGGCGGCGGAGAGCACCTCTGGATCGGCGGCGTTGCCGACGAGGAGTTCGGCGCCGTCGCGCTTCGCGGTGGCGACCGCGTCGGGATTGTCCTCGATGACCAGGAGCTTCGCGCCCTGCGAGAGCAGGCCGGCGCCGAGCAGGCTGCCGACGCGACCATAGCCGACGACGACGATATGGTCGGTGAGGCCGGTCGGAGTGATGTCGCGTTCCGGCGGAGCTTCCGGCTGCGGCTCGGGTGCGGCAGTCGTCTCGGCTTCGCCAGCTTCGGGGGGCGCCGCGGGCTTCGGCTTGGCGGCCGGGGTCTCGGGTGCCAGACGCTCGGCCAGTGCGAAGACCACCGGGTTGAGCAGGATCGAGAGGATCGCGCCGGCGAGGATCAGGTCGCGCCCCTGCGCCGGCAGGATGCCGAGCGCCGTGCCGAGGCCGGCGAGGATGAAGGAGAATTCGCCGATCTGGGCGAGCGAAGCCGAAATGGTCAGGGCCGCGGTCTGCGAGCGGCCGAAGGCGCGCATGATCAGCCAGGCTGCGACGGACTTGCCGATCAGGATGATGGCAAGCGTGGCGATCAGCGGCCCCGGCGCGCGCAGAAGGATGCCGGGGTCGAAGAGCATGCCGACCGAGACGAAGAACAGCACCGCGAAGGCGTCTCGCAGCGGCAGCGTTTCCTCGGCTGCGCGCTGCGAGAGCGGGGATTCCGACAGGATCATGCCGGCGAAGAAGGCGCCGAGCGCGAAGGAGACGCCGAACAGGGTCGCGGCCGCATAGGCGACGCCCAGCGCAACGGCCAGAACCGCCAGCCGGAAGAGCTCGCGCGAGCCGGTATGGGCGACCCAGTGCAGCACCCAGGGGATGACGCGGCGGCCGATGACGAGCATGAAGGCGAGGAAGCCGATCAGCTTGGCGAAGGTCAGGCCGAGCACGCCCCAGAGGCCGAGGTCGAAGCGGGTGGCGAGCGGCGCGCTGCCACCGGACGGCGTACCATTGATGATCTCGGCCAGCACCGGCAGCAGCACCAGCGCCAGCACCATCGCGATGTCCTCGACGATCAGCCAGCCGACCGCGATGCGGCCGCGCTCGGTCTGGACCAGCCGCCGCTCCTGCAGCGAACGCAGCAGCACGACCGTCGAAGCGGTGGAGAGTGCCAGGCCGAAGACCGCTCCCGAAAACCAGCTCCAGCCGAGCCATGTGCCGAGCCCGAGCCCGAGCAGCGTTGCGATGCCGATCTGGACGACGGCGCCGGGCACGGCGATCGCCTTCACCGAGAGCAGGTCCTTCAGGGAAAAATGCAGGCCGACGCCGAACATCAGCAGGATGACGCCGATCTCTGCCAGCTCGTTGGCCAGGTTCTGGTCACCGACGAAACCCGGCGTGAACGGGCCTGCGGCGACACCGGCGAGAAGGTAGCCGACGAGAGGCGAAATCCGCAGTCTCTGGGCGAGCGCCCCGAAGACGAAAGCAAGGCCGAGGCCCGCGACAATGATGGCGATCAGCGGGCCGTTATGCATGGGTCTCCCAAATCCGAAAGGTCAAGAAATCAAGATTGTTTGAACATTCCGAGCATGGGGTTTCGAGCCTGTGATTTCAACCGAAGGACGTACGACTTTTCAGGCTTTCGCTGACGAAAATTCCGGCCGCCGGGAATGGCGGGCGATGCAGTCAGGCCTTCGGCTTCTCCAGCAGGATCTGGCCCTGCTTCTCGACGCCGATCTTGAGCTTCTCGGCGAAGACCGCGAGCATCCAGGGCAGCGTCACCTCGACGCGGATCAGCCTGTCTTCGACCTCGACGCGGCCATGGACGGTCTGGCCAAGCGCGCCGACGCCGAGATGCAGGGCATCGCCCTCCCAGCGCTCCTCGACCAGTTGCATCCGGACCATGCCGAGCCGGTCGCGGATCGTGTCGATGCCGCCGCGCAGACGCGCCAGCGCTGCGTCCCGGCCGAGATCATGCGAGATGGTGATGGAGACGGGTTTGCCCATGACAGCTCATCGGAAAGGAAGAGAGGGCTCTACATGGCAATGGCGGCGGCATTTTTCCAGCGCCGCCGGGCCGGGAGACCTCGCGGGAGATATCTGCTAACCGGGCCCGAGAGGAGCCCTGGAAGCCGTCATGTTGCTGGAGCGAGCGAAGAAGTGGGCGCGCCTGCTGAAGCGCGACGTGATCGCGCTGTGGATAGCGGCTCGCGACAGCCGGACGCCCTGGTATGCGAAGCTCGCGGCGGGTGCGGTCGCGGCCTATGCGCTCAGCCCCATCGACCTCATCCCGGATTTCATCCCGATCCTCGGCTATCTCGATGACCTGATCATCGTGCCGATCGGCATCCTCCTCGTGGTTAAGCTCATTCCCGAGCCGTTGATGGCCGAGTACCGGGCGATGGCGGCAGGGCAGGCCAGGCAGGCGAGCCATGGCGGCATGATCGCGATACTGGCAATCTGGATCGCGGCTGCAGCCGCGCTGCTGTGGTGTGTGTGGCCGGGAGGATCGCGCTGAACCTTCAGTCCCAGACATGGAAAAGCCCGCCGAACGGGCGGGCCTGGTTATCCATCGCTTGTGCCGGAACGCCCGGCTTTCGTCGGCCTCAGTCGCGGTCGTTCAGGCGCTTCTGGCCGGTCTGGGTGACCCGCCAGATGGTGCCGTCCGACTCGACGAGACCGCGATCCTGCAGGGAATGCAGCATCGTCTCGTCGAAGATGAAGTGACGGGTCTCCTCCTCGATGCTCTCCAGTGCGATCCATTCGGGATCGGAGAGAACGAACGGGTGAGCGATCTGGAGGTGCTGAACATGCATGCGCGTCTCCTTCTCGTTGATTGCCCCTGTTCCAAGGTCAGTCGCATCCAATCATGACGCGGTCATGGCCGAACAGGTGAAGAATCGTGACCCAGCCGTTTTGTCGCGGATTGGAACCCGGCCGCGCCCGCTTCGTTCTCTCGCCATGACCCCTTTCAGAAACGGAGAGACCGCCATGGCGATCAGCAGCAACAGCTTCCCGCCCGACGTTCCGAGGGCTGCCGACGAGGCCGCAGAAACCGTGAGCGCGAGCGTGAGCAGCCTGCGCGGCAAGGCGGCGGAATTGGCGGACAAGGCCAGTGAGACCGTCAAGGGCGGCTATGAGCGCGCCAAGGAGGCCTGGGACGAAGCGGAACCGCTCGAGGCCGTGCGCGGTAGCGGCCAGGCCGTGGTGCAGAGCGTGGAACGCCATCCGCTTGCGGCGCTGGGCCTCGGCGTGGCCGGTATCGGCCTTGTCGCTTGGGCGATGCTGCGCAGCCAGCCCTCGTCCGGCTGGGAGCGCTATCAGCCGGATTACGGTCGCTGGCGCGGCTGGCTCCGGGATTACGGTTCCGAGGCTGCGGACGCCGGCAACCGGGTCCTGAAATCGGGTAGCGGCTGGCTGCGTTCGCATCGCGACGTCGCGGATGACTATGCCGATCGCGCCAATGATTATGCGGCGATGGCTCGCGATTATGCCGACAGGGGCGGGCGCATGCTGGCGAAGCGCGCCGAGCGCGAACCCATGGCGGTCGTGGTCGGTCTCGGGCTCGCAGCCTATGTGATCGGCTCGCTGCTCAGCGCGGCTTCGGCCAGCGAGCCGGCCGCGGCGCCGGCACGCAAGCGCGCTGCCCGGCGCTGAACGCTCTCGGTCGAGAGGCTTTGGGCATGAAAAAGCCCTGCGGCACACAGCGCCGCAGGGCTCGGTATATCCGGGGATCCTCCGAGCTGGAGCCCCTTTGTCTTACCACCAGTAGCCGCGACGGCCGTAGTAGCCGCGGCCGTAATAGGCGCGGTTGTCGGCAGCGATCAGGGCGCCACCGATGACACCGGCGGCGACGCCGGCGGCGACGGCAGAACCCGCCTCGTTCGAGGCGCGACGGTTCTCAACATAGTTCGCCGAGCGGCACTGCTGGTAGGCGCGGCTGCCGGGGCGGAAGCCCTGGGACTCGCAGGTCACTTCGGCGTCGGCCATCGACTCCTGCGCGGTCTGACAACCGGCGAGAAAAGCAGCCATGGCGCCAACGATCAGAATGCTACGCATATTTTATCCCTTTTCAGCCTCCCATTGGCCTGAAGCGACTTAAGAGCAGCCGCGTCGGCAGGTCAAGAATGACGCGGGCTTTGCGTTAAAGTTCGCACGTCAAATCGCGACAATTCCGCTGCAATTGTGACGTTTCCGTCGAATGGACGAGCGGTGAGGTGGTTTCGCGCCGGCGCGGGCTTGCATTTGGAGCGAAGCGGCGGAACATGCGCGCGAGATCCGATCAGCCCAGCCCGGACGCGACGATGCCCCGCTTCTTCATCCTCCTGCCGGCCCTGCTGCTCGGCGCCTGCACCTATCACACGTCGCGCAGCAGCATCGTCGTGGTGACCGATACGAAGAGCGTTGTGGAGAATTGCAAGGCGCTGGGCCAGGTCGACGGGCAAGACAGCTCGCAGGCGATCATGCCGCTCGACAAGACGCGCGATTCGGTGGTCGCGCGCCTGAAGATCGCCGCGGCGGAGAAGGGCGGGACCCATGTCTTCGCCACCGCCGCCGATATCAAGTGGAAGGGGCCGGATACCAAGGGCACCGCCTACATGTGCTCGCCCTGAGGTGCAGGGCCGCCACGCCCTTCCTTGCCGGGTTCGTCAGCTCTTCAAGAGCCACTCATGCTCGGTGGCGTTGTGGAACTTCCAGGTCCGCCTCGGGCCGGCCATGACGTTGAGATAGTAGAGATCGTAGCCGTGGCAGGTGGCGCAGGGGTGATAGCCCTTGGGCACCAGAACGACGTCGCCATCTTCGATCGCCATCGCCTCGTCCAGGCTGCGGTCATCGGTATAGACGCGCTGGAAGCCGAAACCCTGCGGCGGGTTCAGCCGGTGGTAATAGGTCTCCTCCAGATGGGATTCGCGCGGCAGGTCGTCACGGTCGTGCTTGTGCGGGGGATAGCTCGAGGTATTGCCAGCGGGGGTGATGACCTCGACCACGAGCAATGAATCCGCCGGCTCGTTCTCGGGCAGGATGTTGGTGACGTGGCGGGTGTTGGAACCCTTGCCGCGGGTTTCCTGGCCGAGATCGTCCGGGCTGATGACGCGGACGGGCAGGCCGCCCTCGAGCCCAGGCGCCGTGCAGACGGCGAGCTCCAGATTGGTGGTCGCGGTGACCGACCAGTCGGAACCCTCCGGCAGGTAGACCGACCAGGGCTTGCCCTCGAAAGGGCTCATGCGCTGGCCGAGTTCGCCGAGCGCCCTGCCGCCGGCCGTGACCGTGCCCTTGCCGGTGACGAAGACGAGGCAGGTCTCGCGGTCGCCGGTCTGCGCCGAAACGGTCTCGCCCGCCTTCAGGCGGTGCAGGTCGAAACCGACATAGGTCCAGCCGGCATTTTCCGGCGTGACATGTGTGACGCGACCGCTCGTGCCCTGCGGCTTGACCTTGAGATGGGACATCGGCTGTTTCCTATCCTTGGGCGATCAAACCAGCCCGGCTTCCTTGATGAAGCGGCTGAGATTGGCGTGGCCGAGCTTCGCATAGGTCGCGGGCTCCGCCTTCTTCGGATCCTGCTCGGCCTCGACCACGATCCAGCCCGAATAACCCTGCAATTCCTGGAGCACGCGGACATAGTCGATCAGGCCGTCGCCCGGCACGGTATAGACGCCGGCAAGCACGGATTCGAGGAAGGACCAGTCCTCGCGGTTCGAGCGCCACATCACCGCCTCGCGGATGTCCTTGCAATGGACATGGTGGATGCGCGCCTTCCAATGACGGGCGATCCGGGCGGGATCGCCGCCGCCCCAGGTGGCATGGCCGGTATCGAGGAGGAGGCCGACGGCCGCGCTCGTGACGCCCATGAACCGGTCGATCTCGGCCTCGGTCTGCACCACGGTACCCATGTGATGGTGATAGACGAGCTGGAGGCCGTATTCGGCCTTCAGGGCTTCCGCGAAATTGGTGTAGCGCGCGCCGAAATCGTCCCAGCGGTTCTTCGGCAGGACGGGACGGGCCGAGAGCGGCCTGGTGATGTCGGAATGGATCGCGTTTGAGGTCTCCGCCGCGATCAGGACCGAGCAGCCCATGTCGCGCAGCAGCGTCGCATGCGCCTTCACGGCGACCATCTCGGCGGCGGCGTCACGGACGAGCAGTTCGGTCGAGTACCAGCCCGAGACCAGGGCATGGCCGTGGGCGTCGAGGATCGGCTTCAGCTTCGCCGCGTCGCGCGGAAACTTGTTGCCGAGCTCCATGCCGGTGAAGCCTGCTTTGTGGGCCTCCTTCAGGCAGGTTTCGAGCGGGATGTCGCCGCCGATCTCCAGCATGTCGTCATTCGACCAGCCGATGGGGTTCGCGCCGATGCGGATCATGTGTCGGGTCTTTCTCGCCTATGGGAACGGCTTAGTTGCCGATGGTCTGACGCTTGCGTCGTTCGTCGTAATTCGCTCGCGCCGTGCGGACCTGCTCGCGATCACTCACCTCGGGCACCGCGACATCCCACCAGGCGCCGCCGGCACCGGTCGAGATCAGCGGGTCGGTGTCGATGACGACGACGGTCGTGCGGGTGTTGGCCTTGGCCTGCGCCAGTGCTGTTTCGAGTTCGGCAATCGAGGCTGCCTTCACGGCGATCGCGCCCATGCTGGCGGCGTGCTGGACGAAATCGATTTCCGGCAAGGTTTCGTACCTGCTGTCCTTGAGCAGGTTGTTGAAGCTCTGGCCACCGGTCGCGTTCTGCAGGCGGTTGATGCAGCCGAAGCCGCGATTGTCGAGCAGGACGATGGTGAGCTTGAGGCCCAGCATCACCGAGGTCGCGATCTCGGAATTGAGCATGAGATAGGAGCCGTCGCCGACCATGACGACGACCTCCTTGTCGGGCCGAGCCATCTTGGCGCCGAGCCCGCCGGCGATCTCGTAGCCCATGCAGAAGCCGTATTCGGCATGGTAGGTGCCGGGCGCGCCGGCCTGCCAGAGCTTGTGCAGTTCGCCGGGCAGGCCGCCTGCCGCATGGAGCAGGATGACGTCGGAGCCCAGCGTGCGCTGGACCGCGCCGATGACCTGCGCGTCCGAGGGCAGGGACGCATTGCTGGCGGCGGTCGCCTTGCCCGCTTCCTTCTGCCAGTCGGCCTTGCCGCTCTTGGCATTGTTGGTCCAGCTTTCGGGGGCCTTCCAGCCGCCGATGGTCTCGGCCAGTTCGACCAGGCCCTCACGAGCGTCGGCAACCAGGGGCAGGGCGCGGTGCTTGCCGGCGTCGAAGGGCTGGACGTTGAGGCCGATGATCGTCTTTTGCGCTGCGCCGAACAGTGCCCAGGAACCGGTGGTGAAATCCTGCAGGCGGGTGCCGACGGCCAGCACGAGGTCGGCTTCCGCGGCGAGTCGGTTGGCCGCGCCCGTGCCGGTGACGCCGACGGCGGCCATGTTGAGCGTGTTATCGTCGGGCAGGGCGGATTTGCCGCCTTGCGTCTCGCAGACGGGTATACCGGTCGCTGCCGAGAAGCGGGCGAGTTCGTCGCTGGCGCCGGAATAGAGCACGCCGCCACCGGCGACGATGAGCGGCTTCTTCGCGGCTTTCAGTGCTTCGGCTGCGGCCTTGAGTTCGGTGCGATCGGCGCGGGAGCGGCGCGGCGTCCAGAGGCGCTCAGAAAAGAAGCTCTCGGGGTAGTCATAGGCCTCGGCCTGCACGTCCTGGCAGAGCGCGAGCGTGACCGGGCCGCATTCGGCCGGATCGGTCAGCACCTGCATGGCGCGGGTCAGCGCCGGGATGATCTGCTCGGGCCGGGTGATGCGGTCGAAATAGCGCGAAACCGGCCGGAAGCAGTCATTGGCCGAGACGGTGCCGTCGCCGAAAGCCTCGACCTGCTGAAGCACGGGATCGGGAATGCGGTTGGCGAAGACGTCGCCCGGCAGCAGCAGCACCGGCAGGCGGTTGACATGGGCGAGCGCGGCAGCGGTGACGAGATTGGTCGCACCGGGGCCGATCGAGGTGGTCGCGGCCATGAAGCGGCGGCGCATGTTCGCCTTGGCATAGGCGATGGCCGCATGGGCCATGGCTTGCTCGTTATGGGCGCGGAAGGTCGGCAGGCGGTCGCGCTCGTGCCAGAGCGCCTCGCCGAGGCCGGCGACATTGCCATGGCCGAAGATCGCCCAGACGCCGCCGAAGATGGGCAGGCGCTCGCCGCCGATCTCGGTCATCTGCGCGACGAGATAGCGCGTCAGCGCCTGCGCCATGGTGAGGCGGACGGTGCTCATGATCTCTGTCTCCGAGATGGAAGCTATGCTGCCTTCCGGCCGCGCGTGGCAAGCCAGAGACCGGTCAAGGCTTCGAAGCGCCTGGCCATGTCGGCGATCGCCGCTTCGTCGTCGAGCTTGCCGGCAAGCCAGCCCTCCGCCGCGCTCATGAAGATGGTACGGCCGACGGCGAAGCCCTTGACGATGGGGGTGCCGGCAGTGGCGGCGAAGCCGGCTTCCAGCTCCTCCGCGGGAGCATCGAGCCCGAGCAGCAGCACGCCGCGGCACCAGGGATCGTGCTTGGCGATGGTCTTCTCGATCGCAGTCCAGGCGGCGGGGGAGGATTGTGGCTCCAGCTTCCACCAGTCGGGCTTGATGCCGAGCGCGTAGATTTCCTCCAGCGCCCGCGAAATCGTATCGGGACCGAGCGGGCCGTTCTTGCCGGCGATGATCTCGATCAGCACTTCGCGGCCGACCTTGCGCGCCGCCTCGAACAGGCCGCGCAGCTTCTCCTGCTGCTCGCGCTTCAGCTCCTCGGAATCGTCCGGATGATAGAAGCAGAGCGCCTTGATGCAGTGATCGACCGGCCATTCCGGCAGGAGCGAACCGATATCCTGGCTCGTCTCGAAGCGCAGCGGGCGTGAGCCGGGAAGCTCGACCGGGCGGCCGAGCCAGGCGAAGGGATGGCGGCCGAACTCGAACATCGCCTCGCGGCCATGCTTCTCGTCGAGCAGCATGCCGTAGCCCGGGCGGCCATCGGCGACGCGGGCGGCAGCCTTCACCGCCAGCACCTTGAAATCGCGGATGCGGGCGGGATCGGCGCCGGCCTTCGCGGCGATTTCTTCAAGCTGCGAGCGATGGTCGCAGGCGAGCGCCATCAGCGAGGGGATGTCCCGGCGGCGCGTCGTCGCCCAGTGGATGTGGTTGATGTCCGCGTCCTTGCGTAGCGCGCGGTGCGGGCTGCCGTTCCTGAGGAAGTACTGCAATTCCTCGAAGGTCGGGCTTTCCGGCGAGCAGAGCAGGCGCGAGACGGCGAAGGCGCCGCAGGCATTGGCCCAGGTCGCGGCGGTCTGGAGGCTTTCGCCGCCGAGCCAGCCGCGCAGGAAGCCGGACATGAAGGCGTCGCCGGCGCCCAGGACGTTGTAGACCTCGATCGGGAAGCCCTTGCCGATAATGCCCTTCTCGAGGTCGTCGGGAATCGCGCCCTCATAGACGATGCAGCCCATCGGGCCGCGCTTGAGCACGATGGTCGCCGGGGTCAGCGCGCGGATCGTCTTCAGCGCCGGCAGCAATTCGCTTTCGCCCGAGGCGATCAGCACTTCCTCTTCCGTGCCGATGATGAGGTCGCAGCCGGGCAGGACGGTCTTCATCCGCTCTGACACGGCCTGCGAGGCGATGTAGCGGTTGTCGCCGGCGTCGTGGCCGGCGAGGCCCCAGAGGTTCGGGCGGTAGTCGATGTCGAGCACGACCTTGCCGCCGTTGCCGCGCATCAGCTTCATCGCCTTGCGCTGGGCAGCCTCGGGGCTGGGCCGGGCGAAATGCGTGCCGGTGACCACGACGGCGCGGGCCTTGGCGATGAAGGCTGGATCGATATCGCCTTCCTCCAGCGCCATGTCGGCGCAGTTTTCGCGATAGAACAGCAGCGGGAAGGACTTGTCGCTCTCGACCGAGAGGATGGCGAGGGCGGTCAGGCGCTCGGGGTCGGTCTTGAGGCCGTCGAGGTTGACGCCTTCGCGGCCGAGCTGCTCGCGCAGGAAACGGCCGAACTGCTCGTTGCCGACGCGGGTGAGCAAAGCCGAGCGCAGGCCGAGCCTGGCGGTGCCGATGGCAATATTGGCCGGGCAGCCTCCGACCGACTTGGCGAAGGAGGTGACATCCTCCAGCCGCGAACCGATCTGCTGACCATAGAGATCGACCGAGGCGCGGCCGATGGTGATGACGTCGAGCGCCTGCGTCGATCCGCCGAGCGGTCCCGTCATGTCTGTCTCCCGGCAGCGCTGGTCATCGGAGCCGAATGGCTCCGGTGGCGGGAATGAAATAATAATTCCAGTATTTCGTCAATGCGGAATGTCTATTCCTAAATCTTTAGGCTTGGCCGCCGCGACGGGCCTTGCCGCGCCCGGTCCGGCGGGCTTCGCCGACGCCGACGGCGAGCGCCATCGAGAGGGCCATGGTCGAAGCCAGCGTGCGGAACCCCCCGAAATCCGCCTCGGCGACCTCAAACCAGAGCTTGGCGATGCTGGCGAGCGGGGAGAAGGCGCTGTCGGTGATGGCGACGAGCGGTACGCCGCGTTCGGCGAGGCCGCGCGCATCCTCGATCGTGGCCGGCGCATAGGGTGAGAAGCTGATGACGAGGACGGCATCCTTCGGCGTGGCGAAGGCGATGATCTCCGGATCGAGGCCAGCGGCCGACTCGACGAGCTGGTTGCGGACTTCGAGCTTGCCCAGCGCATAAGCCAGATAGCTCGCGATCGGATAGGAGCGGCGGCGAGCAAGGATATAGATCGTCTCGGCGCGGGCCAGCACATCGATGGCGCGGTCGAGCGTGCCCTCGTCGAGGGTGCGGCTCATCACGTCCAGCGACTTGCGCGATGCGGTGAGGAAACCGTCGAGGATGCGGTGGTTGCCGGCAGCCGTTCCGTCGCCGCCCCGCAGCGTGTTGAGGCGCTCCTCATAGCTGGAGTTGCGCTCGCGCAACCTTGCGCGGAAGACGCCCTGCAGGCTGGTGAAACCGTCGAAGCCGAGATGCTGGGCGAAGCGGATCAGCGTGGAGGGCTGGACGCCGGCCGAGACCGCGATGCTGGCGGCGGTGCCGAAGGCGATCTCGTCGGGATTGTCGAGGGCATAGGCTGCGATCTGGGCGATGCGCTTGGGCAGGCTCTCACGCTGGGCGAGGATCGATGCGCGCAGTTCGTCGAAATCGCGCGGCAGCTCCGCAACGGCGGTGTCGCTCATCCTGGATTCCCGTTGAGGTCCCTGTTGGCGACAGTTCTGGCAGCGATGCGGAAATGGAGCAAGCGTTCCAATAGAGGAATGAACGCTCGACCTTGGCTCAGCCCAGCGGCGCGGTCGTGCAGCTCTGGCCGCCATCGACCGGGAGGCAGACGCCCGTGATGAATTTCGCTTCGTCGGAGGCGAGGAACACGGCCGCGTTGGCGATGTCCCAGGCGGTGCCCATCTTGCCCATCGGCACCTGCGCATCGCGGGCGGCGACCATTTCCTCGACGGAGGCGTATTGCGAGGAGATCTGCTTGTAGATCAGCGGCGTGTCGATCAGGCCGGGCATGATACAGTTCGCGCGGATCCCCTGCCTCGCATATTGCATCGCGAGCGCGACCGTTGCCTGGTTCACCGCCGCCTTGGTCGCGTAATAGGCAAAGTACGGGTAGCCGGTCCAGCGGATGGCGGCGAGCGAGGAGATGTTGACGATGGCGCCGCCGCCGCCTTTCAGCATCTCCGGAATCACGGCCTTGGCGCAGCGATAGACCGAGCCGAGATTGAGTTGGAGCGAGGCGTTGAACTGCTCTTCCGACAGCTCCACCGGGCCGCCCATATGGGTGACGCCGACATTGTTGTGGAGGATGTCGAGCCGGCCGAAATGCCTGATGGTTTCAGCGACGCAGGCCTCGACCGAGGCGAGATCAGTGACATTGGCGGCAAGCGCGAGTGCCCTGCCGCCTTCGCCGGCGATGATCTCCGCGGTTTCCTTGGCAGCGTCATGGTTCAGGTCGATGCAGGCGACGCCGGCACCTTCGCGGGCATAGGCGACGGCCGCAGCCTTGCCATTGCCCCAACCGGGGCCGGAGGAGCCGGCGCCGAAGACGATAGCGATCTTGCCCTTCAGCCGGTCGGCCATGGTGCTTGGTCTCTCAAGGTCAGAAATAGGCGCGGGTCATCCCGGACAAGCGGCGAAGCCGCGCCGATCCGGGATCCATGCCTGGACTGTTCCGGCATGGATCCCGGGTCTCCGCTTCGCTACGCCCGGGATGACCCGCGTTTGTGGTTGGCGCCGATCAGCTCAGCGAGCTGCCGACGGCCTTCTCCAGTATCGCCCAGGCCTCGTCGCCGTACTTCTTCTTCCACTCGGCGTAGAAGCCGGCCTTGCGCAGCGCCTCGCGGAAGGCGTCGGCCTTGGTCTCGTTGATCGCCATGCCCTTCGACTGCAATTCGCCCTGCAGGCCGGCATTGAGCTTGGCGACGTCGTCGCGCTCCAGCAGCGCGGCGGCGTTGATGTTCTTGGCGACGATGGCGCGCAGGTCTTCCGGCAGACGCTCCCAGGCGCGACGGTTGGCCAGGAACCAGAAGCCGTCCCACATGTGATTGGTCAGCGAGAGGTATTTCTGCACCTCGAAGAGCTTGGCGGTCGCGATGATCGCGAGCGGGTTCTCCTGGCCGTCGACGACCTTGGTCTGCAGCGCGGTGTAGACCTCGGCGAAGTTGATCGAGGCGGGAGCCGACTGGAAGGCGGTGAACATCGAGGTCCAGAGCGGCGAGACCGGCACGCGGATCTTGAAGCCCTTGAGATCATCCGGCGTGTTGACTGGGCCCTTGGACGAGGTGATCTGGCGGAAGCCGTTATCCCAGATCTTGTCCATGACGACGAGGTTGGCCTTGTTGATCTGGCCGCGGACGTAAGTCCCGAGCTCGCCGTCCATCGCCTTCCAGACCGCATCGTAGTTCGGGAAGGCGAAGCCGATACCGGAGAGCGAGGCGTTGGCGACCAGCGTCGAGAGGATCAGCGGCGAGAGCGTGAAGAACTCGACGCCGCCCGAGCGGACCTGGCTCAGCATGTCGGTGTCGGAGCCGAGCTGGTTGTTCGGGAAGATCTGGATGTCGACCCGGCCGTTGGTCTCCTGCTTGATCTTCGCCACCGCCTCGTTGGCGCGGGCATTCATCGGGTGCGCGACGGGCAGGTTGTTGGCGTATTTATAGGTGAACTCGGCGGCCTGGGCATTGGCGCGGCCGATATGGAAGGTGCCGATGGCGGAGGCGGCGGCCGAGGCCTGGAGCAGTGTACGGCGCGAAATGGTCATGAGCGTTTCTCCTCTGGGATTGTCTGGTTTCTTGTTGTGAGCTTCACAGCACCCAGGTCGAGAGACCGGGCACGAGGGCGATGACGATGAGTCCGACGATCAGGGCGATGAGATAGGGCCAGATCGCGCCCATCGCCTCGTCCGGCGAGACGTTGCCGATCTTGCAGGCGATGTAGAAGCCGATGCCGATCGGCGGTGCCATCAGGCCGATATTCATCGCGGTGACCACGACCATCGAGTAATGCACGTCGTTGATGCCGAGATTCTTGGCGATCGGGAACATCAGCGGTGCCATCAGCACGATCGCCGGCAGGCCCTCCAGCACGCAGCCGAGGATCATGAAGACGACGATGGTGACCGCCATGAAGGTGAGCCAGCCGCCGGGCAGGTTCGCCATGAAGGTGGCGAGGTCTCGGGCGAAGCCGGTCTGGGTCAGTGCCCAGGCCATGGCGAGCGCCGTGCCGAGAATGACCAGGATCGCGCCCGAAAGCGCCGCCGTCTCGACCAGCATCTGGTAGAATTTGCGCGGGCTGATGCCGCCATAGAGTACGATGCCGATGACGAGCGCGTAGAGCACCGCGATGGTCGAGACCTCGGTCGCGGTCGCGACGCCGCCGCCGACCGCGGCGCGGATGATGAAGGGCAGGACGAGCGCCGGTGCGGCGACGAGCGCGACCTTGCCGATCACCGCGAGGGGAGCGCGGCGCACGCCCTTCATGTCCTCCGCCGCCGCCTTCCAGCGCGCGAGGCCCGCGAGCGCGACGAGGAGCACGCCGGCGATGACGAAGCCCGCGTTGAACAGGCCGGCGATCGAGACGCCGGCGACGGAGCCGAGCACGATCAGCACGATCGAGGGCGGGACCGTGTCGGCCATAGCGGCGCCGGTCGACAGCAGCGCGATCAGGTCCTTGGGCTTGTAGCCGCGCCGCTTCATCTCCGGGAAGAGCGCGGGCGCCACGGTCGCCATGTCCGAGACCTTCGAGCCGGAAATGCCCGAGACGAGATAGAGCGAGCCGAGCAGGACATAGGACATGCCGGCGCGGACATGGCCGAGGAGGGACGCCAGGAAATCGACGATCGCCTTGCCCATGCCGGTGGCGTCGAGGATGCAGCCGAGCAGCACGAAGATCGGCACGGAGAGCAGGATGAGGCTCGACATGCCCTCGTCCATGCGCCCGATCATCACGATCATCGGGACATTGGTCGAGAAGGCGAGGAAGGCGAGCGTGCCCAGCCCGAAGCAGAAGGCGATCGGAACGCCGGCGACGAGGCAGGCGGCGACGACGCAGACCAGGAAGATCAGGATGTTGTAGTAGCCGAGGGTCTTCAGCGTCGGACCGAGCAGCCAGAAGGCGAGGCCAAACCCGCCGATGATCAGGACCGAAGCCGCGATGTCCGCCAGGCGCCCGGTCTTGAAGGCGTAGCGGATCGTCAGCAGCAGCATCAGCACGATGCCGACGGCGATGGCCGAGACCCGCCAACTGACTGGGATGTTGAGTGCCGCCGAGGTGACGTAGCTCTCTTCCACGGCGTAATCGATGGCCGGGTAGACCATCGCGGCCAGGAAGGTGGCTACCGCCAGCAGCGCAAGCGTCTCGACGAATTCGCGCAGGCGCGGCGGCATCATGCCGACGAAGAGCGTCAATCGCAGATGCTCGTTGCGGTCGACCGCGATGGCTGCGCCGAGCATGGCGAGCCAGATGAAGGAAATCGAGGCGACCTCATCGACCCAGACGAAGGGCAGCGAGAAGACATAGCGCGAGACCACGCCGAGCAGCAGTACGCCGATGATGAAGGCGACTAGGGCTGCTGCGACGATCTCGACCGGGCGCATGATGGCCGAGCCGGGGCGCGCGCCCTCGTTCTCGCTCAGGTTCTCGGGGATATGCAGCGTATCGACGACATCGACCATGTGGCGGCCTCAGATGCCGGTCGCCGGGCGCGATCCACCCGTTACGCAGAATGCCTCGAGGGCCATCGTTCCGTTCCTCCCTTCGCGCCGATCTTGTGGTGTCGTCGGCGTCGATTGCGGTCCACACTGTGAATAGCTGGGCAGTGGGACGGGCCGCAGATTACACGAGGGGGACGGCATTGCAATCCGCAAAGCGCCCATCTACGGTTGGGAGATAAGAATAAGGTCCATATCATGGACCGCTTGGAGGAGCGTTTGCCGCAGAATTCCATGGCCGAGGCCGGACTATCCGGCTCGCAGAGCGTCGACCGCGCTCTGGGGCTGCTCTCGCTGATCGGGCGGGAGCCGGCCGAAGGCCTGCCGCTCGGCGAGATCGTCTCCGGCAGCGGCCTCAACAAGCCGACGACGCGGCGCCTGCTGCTGGCGTTGATGCGGGCGGGGCTGGTCGAGCAGGAGCCGCAGACGCGACGCTATTGCCTCGGCGAGGAGGCCTTCGTGCTCGGCGTGCTGGCAGCGCGGCGCCACGGCTTGCTTGAGATCGCGATGGACGGCCTGCGACGCCTCTCGGCCGAGACGCAGGATACGAGCTTCCTAACCGTTCGCCGTGAGAATTACGCGATCTGCCTGCATCGGGAGGAGGGGACCTATCCGGTGCGGACCCACGCGTTGCAGACCGGCGACCAGCATCCGCTCGGCGTCGGGGCCGGCTCGCTCGCGATGCTGGCGGCGCTGCCGGACGACGATGTGGACCGCGTGCTGGCAGCTAGTGAAGCCGTGCTGTTGGAGCGCTATCCCGGATTTGCCCCGGATGCCCTGCGGACCGATGTCGTGGCGACGCGCGCGCGGGGCTTCTCGCTCAATCCGGGTAAGGTCGTCGCCAGTTCCTGGGGCATCGGCCGGGCGTTCCGCTATCCGGACGGGCGGGTTGCTGGCGCGCTTTCCATCGCCGCGATCGACAGCAGGATGATGCCGGCCCGGCAGGCTGAACTCGCCATTCTCCTGACGCGCGAAGCCGAACGGCTGGAAGCGCTGCTCCAGCAGATGTTCGTATCCAAACGGGCGGCGCGGCCCACCATGCCCGCCGCGCCGCGATCCATCGAGACAGGGAGAGCCGCAAGATGAGCTCTGCAAAGCCAGCCCCGACCGGGGGCGTCGTGCCGATGACCCGGCGCGTGATGAACCTCGCCCATATCGCGACGCAGAACGCGCGGCGCCTGCCTGCGCATCCCGCCTTCATCTGGGGCGAAAAGGTGCTCGACTGGGCCGAGATCGATGTGCAGGTCTCCGCGCTGGCTGCGGGCTTGAGGGCGCGCGGCATCGGCAAGGGCGACCGGCTGCTGGTCCATTCCAAGAATTGCGACGCGATGTTCGTCTCGATGTTCGCGACCTTCCGGCTCGGTGCCGTCTGGGTGCCCACCAATTTCCGCCTGTTGCCGGACGAGGTCGCCTATCTCGCTACGGCTTCCGGCGCCAAGGGCTTCCTCTGCCATAGCGATTTCCCGGAACATGCGGCGGCCGTCGCAGCCGCGAGCCCGGCGCCGGAGTTCATCTGGCGGATCGGGGATGGCGCGTTCGGCGAGGACGAAGTCGGGGCGGTGATCGCGCGCCATCGCGGCGAGAAGGTCGAGAACGCAGCCGTCGAGCATGACGATCCCTGCTGGTTCTTCTTCACCTCCGGCACGACCGGGCGCTCCAAGGCGGCCGTGCTGACCCATGGCCAGATGGGTTTCGTCATCACCAACCATCTCTGCGATCTCGTACCCGGCTCGACCGAAAGGGATGCGTCGCTGGTGGTGGCGCCGCTCTCGCATGGCGCCGGCGTGCATCAGCTCATGATCTCGGCGCGCGGCGCGACCTCGATCCTGCTGCCGACCGAGCGCTTCGACATCGACGAGGCCTATCGGCTGATCGCGAAACACCGGATCAGCAACATCTTCACCGTGCCGACGATCCTGAAGATGCTGGTCGAGCACCCCGCGGCCGACAGCCACGATCATTCGAGCCTGCGCTACATCATCTATGCGGGCGCGCCGATGTATCGCGAGGACCAGAAGGCGGCGCTGAAAAAGCTCGGCAAGGTGATCGTGCAGTATTTCGGGCTGGGCGAGGTGACCGGCAACATCACCGTGCTGCCGCCGGCCCTGCACGAGGCCGAGGACGGGCCGAATGCCCGCATTGGCACCTGCGGTTTCGAGCGCACCGGCATGCAGGTGCAGATCCAGGACGATGAGGGGAAAGAGGTCGAAGCCGGCGTGCAGGGCGAGATCTGCGTGATCGGGCCGGCCGTCTTCGCCGGCTATTACGACAACCCTGAAGCCAATGCGAAATCCTTCCGCAACGGCTGGTTCCGCACAGGTGATCTCGGCCACATGGACGAACAGGGCTTCGTCTACATCACCGGCCGGGCCTCGGACATGTATATCTCCGGCGGCTCGAACATCTATCCGCGCGAGATCGAGGAGAAGATCCTGACCCATCCCGCGATCGCCGAGGTCGCGGTGCTCGGCGTCCCCGATCCGGTCTGGGGCGAGATCGGTATCGCGGTCTGCGTCAACCGGCCTGGCCAGAACGCGACGGAAGGTGAGATCGCGGATTTCCTCGGGCCGAAGATCGCCCGCTACAAGATGCCCAAGCGCTTCCTGTTCTGGGAGGCCCTGCCGAAATCGGGTTACGGCAAGGTGCCGAAGCGCCTCGTCAAGGACGAGCTGGAAAAGCGCGGCGAGCTCGACTTCCTGAAGGGGAAGGCGTCGTGAGGCGGATCCAGCAGCCCGGCACCGGCACGCCCGAGCGCATCCAGTGGGTGGAATGCGGCGGGCGTGCCTTTTCGCTGAGGTTGCCGGCTGGCATGCCCTTGCTGGAGGCGGTGAGCCGCGGCTTCGCGGCCGAGGGGGTCGCGTCGGGCGTGGTGAAGCTCGATGGGCTCAAGCTCTCGCCCTTCGCCTATGTGATGCCGGCGCTGTCGAAGACGCCGGAGCATGCGGCCTTTTACAGCGAGACCTTCCGGCCGGAGGACGGCGCGCGCATTGAGGTTGGCGCGATGACCTTCGGCCAGCGCGACGGGGCGCCGTTCTTCCATGCTCATGCCTTGTGGGTGGAAGGCGACGCCAAGCGCAGCGGTGGTCATATCCTGCCGGACGAGACGACCGTGGCCGAGACGATCACGCTGCAGGCGGTGGGACTCAGCGGCGCGGTGTTCACGGCCGAGCCGGACAGCGAGACGCATTTCAAGCTGTTCGGGCCGGTGGCGGCGGGGTCAGGCGGTGCCGGGGCAGGGCGGTTTTTTGCGCTGCGCGTGAAGCCAAATGTCGATTTCTGTGGTGCGCTGGAAGCGTTCTGCGTTGAGCGCGGCATTCGCGAGGCGGTGATCCATGGCGGCGTCGGCTCGACCATCGGGGCGCGGTTCACCGATGGCGGAGTCGTGGAGAACTTTGCCACGGAGATAGCGATCACCGACGGGCGGATCGTGGCTGGTACTGGCGGATTCGAGGCGGCAATCGATGTCGCGCTCGTCGACTATAGCGGCGCGCTGGCGAGCGGGCGCTTGGCTCGGGGCGATAACCCGGTGCTGATGACCTTCGAATTGGTGCTGGAGGCTCGCTGACGCGGCGTCGCATCAACCAACAAGGGAGGCGCCGTCATCCCGGACAAGCCGCTACGCTCCGCCCGGGATGACAAGGAGGTTGAGTTTAGTTTCCCCTTTGCTTCGCGATCTCCCGGTTGCGCAGGTCTTTGCGCATGATCTTGCCGGTCGCGGTCAGGGGCAGCTCGGTCACGAATTCGACCTCGCGCGGATACTGATAGGCCGCCAGCCGGTCGCGGACGAAGGCCTGAATCTCTGAAGCCAATTCTGCCGTTGGCGTCACATCCGGCTTCGGCAGGACGAAGGCTTTGACGATCTCGGTGCGGACGGGATCAGGCACGCCGACCACCGCGACCATCAGCACGGCCGGGTGGCGGATGATGCAGTCCTCGATATCGCCTGGCCCGATGCGATAGGAGCCGGAGGAGATGATGTCGTCGTCGCGGCCCTGGAACCAGAAATAGCCCTCCTCGTCGCGCGCGCCGCTATCGCCGGTGACGAGCCAGTCGCCGATGAACTTTGCCGCCGTGGCCTCGGGCTGGTTCCAGTATTCGAGCATCATCACGGGATCGGGGCGTGCGACCGCGATCAGTCCCTGCTCGCCATCAGGCAGTTCGCGGCCTTCGGGCGAGATAACCGCGACGCGGTGGCCGGGCACGGCGCGGCCCATCGAGCCGGGTTTTACGGGATAGAGGCTCGCGCAGTTGGAGACGAGCAGGTTCGCCTCGGTCTGGCCGTAGAACTCGTTGACCGGGAAGCCGAAGGTCTCGCGGCTCCAGTCGAGCATGTCTGCGCCGAGCGTTTCGCCGCCGGTGCCGATCGAGCGCATCGCGTAGCCGAAGCGCCGGGGATTGCCGATCTGCCGCATCAGCTTCAGCGCGGTCGGCGGCAGGAAGGCGTTGCGCACCTTGTGCCTGTTCATCAGCGCGAAGGCGGCTTCGGGATCGAATTTGCGGGCGCGGGAGGCCAGAACCGGCACGCCGCAATAGAGGCTGGGCAGGAGCACGTCGAGCAGGCCGCCGATCCAGGCCCAGTCTGCCGGGGTCCAGAACAGGTCATGCGGTTGCGGGAAGAATTCCTGCGGCAACTGCACGCCCGGCAGATGGCCGAGCAGGACGCGATGGGCATGCAGAGCGCCCTTCGGCTTACCCGTCGTGCCGGAGGTATAGATGATCACGGCGGGATCGTCGGCGCGCGTATCGGCGGCGGTGAAGCGGTCGGAGGCCCTCGCCATCTCCGCCTCGAAATCGAGATGGCCGGCGCCGCCGACGACGAAAATCTTGCGCAGGTTCGGCAGGGCGTCGCGGATCGCCTCGACCTTGCCGATATTCTCGGCGTCGGTGACGAGCACGCTGGCGCCGCTATGGCCAAGCCGGTGCTCCAGTGCCTCCGGTCCGAACAGGATGAAGAGCGGCAGGGCGATGGCGCCCAGCTTGTAGGCGCCGAGATGCGCGATCGCGGTCTGCGGCGATTGCGGCAACAGGATGCCGACGCGCTCGCCAGGCCCGATGCCGTGATGGGCAAGGAGATTGGCGAAGCGATTCGAGGCGCGGGACAATTCATCGAAGGAGAGCGTCGCGACCTTGCCGCCGTCCTCCTCGAAGATCAGGGCAGGTTTGCCGGTTCCGTCAGCATGGGCGTCCGAGCAGGCGGTGCCGATATTGAAGCGCTCCGGTATGCGCCAGGCGAAGGCGTCCAGCGTGTCGCGGTAGGTCGCGCGGCGTTCGAGCATAATCGGCTCCGGTCTTCGCATGCGTTTGTGCCGATCCTGCCCAGCCGACCTGTGGGCTGACAAGCCTGAGCGGAGCAGCTTACGGTTTGTGCAAAATCGCGGGACGAAAGGAAGCGCCGTGACCAAGCCGATCTGGGTCGAGGCCGCGATCAACGGTCCCTGGGGCAAGGAGCGCCAGCCCGGCATTCCCATCAGCATTCCCGATATCATCGCGGATGGCATTGCCGCCGTGGAAGCCGGCGCGGCCATCGTGCATCTGCATGTCTACGACATGGCGACCGGCCGCCAGCGCGACGACTGGGAACTCTATGCGCAGGCGATCGAGGGAATCCGTGCCAAGGTCGACGCCATCGTCTATCCGACGATCCCGATCCTCGGTTCGGGCTATGCTGGCGATATGATCGGCTCGGGCCGCTACACCCATCTCGAAGAACTGGCGAAGCGTGGGCTTGCCGAATGGGGCGTGCTCGATCCCGGCTCCTGCAACTGGACGACCTTTGCCGGCATCCCGCAGGGCGAGGCCGGCTTCATTTACCAGAACCCCGGCGAGCATATCCGCGAGGGGATGGAGGTGGCGGAGCGCCACAAGGTACACCCGAGCTATGCGATCTACGAGCCGGGCTTCACGCGGCTCGGCGCGGCCTTGGCCAAGGCCTATCCGGGCATGCCGATGCCGATCTATCGCTTGATGTTCTCGGAAGCCTTCGCCTGGGGGTTTCCGCCGCGCGAATGGGCGCTCGAGGCGCATCTCAGGCTGCTCGCCGAAGACGCGCCCGAGGCGCCGGTGATGATCGCCGGGCTCGGCGTCGATCTCCGCGACCTCATCGGCCCGGCGGTGGCGCGGGGCGTCCATGTCCGCGGCGGACTGGAGGATGCGCCCTTCGGCTGCGACAAGACGAATCGTGAATTGATCGCGGACAGCGTCCGGCTGGTCGAGGCGGCGGGCGGACAGCCTGCCAGCGCGGCCGAGGTGCGGGGCTGGTTGGCGCGACAGGCCAAGGGAGAGGCATAGTGAGCGTGCGCGATAAATTGCTCGAACGGTTCCTGCGCTATGTCGCGATCGAGAGCCAGAGCGACATGAAGGCGACCACCCTGCCGAGCACGCCGGGCCAGCAGGTTCTGGCGGAACTGCTTGCGGAGGAGCTGCGCGCGCTCGGCCTGGAGAACGTCGTCATCGACGACCATGCCACGGTGACCGCGCTGAAGCGCGGCACGAAGGCGGGCGCGCCGCGGATCGGCTTCATCGCCCATGTCGATACGGTCGACGTCGGCCTGTCGCCGGTGATCAAGGCGCAGGTGCTGCGCTTCGAGGGCGAGGATCTTTGCCTCAACGCGGAGAAGGACATCTGGCTGCGCGTCGCCGAGCATCCGGAAATCACCCGCTACAAGGGCAACGAGATCGTCTTCAGCGACGGCACCAGCGTGCTCGGGGCCGACAACAAGGCGGCGGTCGCGATCGTGATGACGCTGCTGGCCGAATTGCGTCCCGAGGACGAACATGGCGACATCCTTGTCGCCTTCGTACCGGACGAGGAGATCGGCCTGCGCGGCGCCAAGGCGCTCGATCTCGCCCGGTTCGACTGCGACTTCGCCTATACGATCGATAGCTGCGAGGTCGGCGAGGTCGTCTGGGAGAATTTCAACGCCGCGATGGCCGAGATCGTCTTCACCGGCGTCACCGCGCATCCGATGTCGGCCAAGGGCGTGCTGGTGAACCCGATCCTGATGGCGCAGGACTACATGGCCGACTTCGACAGGGCGCAAACGCCGGAGAACACGGCCGGCCGCGAAGGCTATACCTGGTTCGTCGAGATCGTCGCCAATGCGGCCGAGGCCGTGCTCAGGGCCAATATCCGCGATTTCGACAAGGCGTCCTTCGCGGCGCGCAAGCAGCGGATCGGCGAGGTCGCGGCGGAGATCGCAAAGCGCTATCCGACCGGGCGTGTCACCTCGGACGTCACGGATGTCTACGGCAACATCGCCGACAGCCTGGGCGAGGACCGGCGCTCGGTCGATCTGCTGATGGCGGCGCTGTCCGAACTGCAGATCGCGCCGAAGCGGATTCCGATGCGCGGCGGCACGGACGGGGCGGCGCTCTCGGCGCGCGGGCTGCCGACGCCGAATTTCTTCACCGGCGCGCATAATTTCCACTCGCGCTTCGAATTCCTGCCGCTGCCGGCGTTCGAGACCTCCTATGAGGTCGCGCGGCGCATCTGCCTGCTGGCGGGGCAGGGCGTTTAGCTCCACACAGTTGTCATTCCGGGGCGTGCCGCAGGCACGAACCCGGAACCCACGACCGGGTGAGGCGCCTGCAACGAGGTATTGAATGGCTCGCCCCGTCGTGGGTTCCGGGTTCTTCGCTGCGCGAAGCCCCGGAATGACAAAGGGGCGTAGCACGGCTTGTCGCATTGGTGCTGGCGTGGTCCGCGCCTACATGATGGGGGCAGGAACAGCGAAAGCACTATCCGCATGTCCGAACGCGACGCCGAAGCCAACCGATTCTCCGCCCGCGCGGCGCGCTATGCCCGCGTCGGCGCCAATGTGGGCGGGGTGGCGGCGCGGATCGCGGGCGCGCGGCTCTTCGGCGTCGAGGGACGCGACGCCACCAATGCCGAGGCGCTGGCCAAGGCGCTGGGCGGGCTGAAGGGCCCGATCATGAAGGTGGCGCAACTCGTCGCCACCATTCCCGATGTCGTGCCGCCGGAATACGCCGCCGAATTGCAGAAGCTGCAATCGCAGGCGCCGCCGATGGGCGCGGCCTTCGTCAAGCGCCGGATGATGGCCGAGCTCGGCGCGGGCTGGCGCGAGCGCTTCGGCGAATTCGACCTGAAGCCGGCGGCGGCGGCCTCGCTGGGGCAGGTCCATCGTGCGACGACGCTGGATGGCGCGGCGCTCGCCTGCAAGTTGCAGTATCCCGACATGGAATCGGCGGTGGAAGCCGATATCGCACAGCTCGAGGTGCTGTTCTCGCTGCACCGGCGCATGGGCGCGGTGATCGACACGACCGAGATCGCCAAGGAGATCGGCGCGCGTGTCCGCGAGGAGCTCGACTATCGCCGCGAGGCGAAGCATGCCGCACTCTACCAGGCGATCCTGTCGGACACACCCGAGGTGCGGGTGCCGGCGCTGGAGCCGGCTTTGTCGACCGGGCGACTTCTCACCATGCACTGGCTGGAAGGCAGTCCGATCCTCTCGCACAAGCAGGATGGGCAGGCGGTACGCGACCGGATCTCGACCGCGATGTTCAAGGCGTGGTGGCGCCCGTTCAGCCATCACGGCGTCATCCATGGCGATCCCCATCTCGGGAACTACACGGTGTTCTCGGAGGGCGGCGAGCCTCAGGGTATCAACCTGCTCGATTACGGTTGCATCCGCATCTTCCCGGAAAGCTTCGTCGGCGGGGTGGTCGATCTCTACAAGGGCCTGCGCGATGGCGAGGAGGGCCGCGTCGTCCATGCCTACGAGACCTGGGGGTTCAAGGGCCTGACCAAGGGCCTCGTCGATACCCTGAACATCTGGGCGCGCTTCATCTACGGGCCGTTATTGGAGGACCGGGTGAGGCGCATCGCCGAGGATGTCAGCCCGGCCGAGTACGGCCGCAAGCAGGCCTTCCAGGTGCATCAGGCCCTGAAGGCGCGGGGCCCGGTGACGGTGCCGCGCGAATTCGTGTTCATGGATCGCGCCGCGATCGGGCTCGGCGGCGTCTTCCTGCATCTCGACGCCGAATTGAACTTCCATCAGTTGTTCGAGGCGGAGATCGATGGATTCTCAGTCGAGCGTGTCGCCGTGCGGCAGGGCGCGGCGCTGGCGGCTACGGGTTTGAGGCAGACGGGCTGAGTCCGGCACCATTGCGACGCATCGTTCCACGGCTGCAGCACGCTGCCGCGTTGCCCGTGCGGCGCGGGTGCGCTACAGGGCTTGCAGAGACTTCGTCTTTTCAGGATCGAGACCATGGCCGACCACGCCCATCACGCCGAAGCCCCCGCGATGGACTATCCCGAGCATGAGCGGACCTATACCGGCTTCATTCATTTCTCCGAGGTCGGAACCGTCGCCTGCCTCGCCATCGTAGCTGCGCTCGCCGTCGGCGGCACCAAGCATGCGTGGGGCACGGCGCTGATCGGCACGCTGTTTGCGGTTCTCGGCACCGGCATCGGCATCGCTGCTCCCTCGATCGGCTGGCGCGCGCCGCTCGTCTCGCTCGTGCTGATGCTGCTGGCTCTGGTACTGCTCTGACCGGTTAGCGCCTCACAGGCCCTGCATATCCATGCGTTATCGCCCCGGCCGAAAGGCGCGGGGCGAAATCGCGTTTGGTGCCGTGGCAGCGCTCGCCGCTGCCGGTCGACGTGATGCTTTGCAGCTTGCCCGCCGGGCTCAGGCCGGTAGAATCAGGCAGCCGAAGCGCCAGCCGTTCGACCAGCGAACCTCGGCGCGCACCTCGCCACGCTCGGGCAATTCGACGGTCACGATCGAGCCGACGAGGACCGTTTCCTCCGCCTCGGCCATGAAGCCCGCATCCGAGATGTTGCCGAGCCGGGCGAAGAGCTCGCGGCCGGCGTGATCGACCACGGTGATGTCGGCCGTACACTCCCAGCGCGCCGGACGGTCGACGTGCTTGTGCTCTGTCGCTGCCATCATCAGTGCATTCTCCCCTGCCATTGTGCGGCCAAGATTGGCGCAAGAGCTTTCGGTCGGCTTAAAGGCGGCACGAGAGTTGTCCGGACCTGACGTTTCGGGCCCGGAAATCGGTTCTCGCTGGTGCTGCAGGGCGACTCGGGCGAAACGACGGCATGTATCGGATCCTCAAGCTTCTCGTCCTGGTTTGCCTCCTGGCCTATCTCGGCGTGCTGGCGACGCTCTATGTCAGGCAGCGCGAGATGATGTATCCGCGCGATCCCCAGCGGGCCGAGATCGGCTCGGCTGGTCTCGCTGCTGCCGAGGAGACCGGCGTGACCACGGCCGATGGCGAGCGGCTCGTGGCCTGGGTGGTGCCGCCGCGCGCCGGAAAGCCGGTCGTGCTCTATTTCCACGGCAATGCCGGCAATCTCGGGCGGGCCGGGCGGATCGAGCGCTTCCGGGGCCTGACCGAGGACGGCACCGGGCTCTTCGCCGTCAGCTATCGCGGCTATGGCGGCTCCACGGGCCTGCCGAGCGAAGAGGGGCTGCTGCAGGATGCGCGGGCCGCCTATGGCGCTGCCGCCGCGCGGTTCGGCGCGGGCAGGCTGATCGGATATGGCGAGTCGCTGGGGACCGGCGTGGTGCTGAAGCTCGCAGCCGAGGTGCCGTTCCAGGCGGTGGTTCTGGAGGCGCCCTATCGTTCGACCCTGGCTGTGGCGCAGGATCTCTACCCCTATCTGCCGCTCAGCCTGGTGATGAAGGATCAGTTCCGCTCGGACGCGGTCATTGGCCGGATCACGGCGCCGCTGCTGGTGCTCCATGGCGAGCGCGACCAGGTCATCCCCTTCGCGCAGGGACAGCAGCTCTATGATCTCGCGAACGCGCCCAAGCGTTTCCTGCGCTTTCCGGCGGGGCGGCATGCGGATTTGCCGCGCTACGGCTCGCTCGGCGAGATCAGGCGTTTCCTGGTGGATGCCGTAGCAGGCGGCATCGCGGGGGCTGAGAGCCTGACGATCGGAGAGGGCGCGCGTCCGTGACGGCACGCGCTCTTCGGGTCAGCTCCGGAAGAAGCCGCCGCCGCCGCCGCCGAGACGCGAGGAGCCGGCACGGGCCTGGGCGTTGTTGCCGTCGATGGAGAGCGCGCGCTGATAGGCTTCCAGCGCTTCCGCCTTCTTGCCGAGCTTCTCGAAGGCGAAGCCGCGGCCGGCCCAGGCATCGGCATTGCGGTTGTCGACATTGAGCGCGGCGGTGAAGTCTTCCTGTGCCGAATCGTACTTGCCGAGCGCGTTCAGGCTCTGGCCGCGCGCGATATAGGGCGGGGCGGTGTAGGGGTTGCGGTCGATCACCGAGTCGAAATCGGTGACGGCGTGCTGGTGCTGGCCTTCCTTCTGGTAGACGAGGCCGCGGGCATGGAAGGCTTCCGCCGATTCGGGATTGAGCCGGATCGCGGTGTTGAGATCGGCCAGCGCCTGCTGGCTGTTGCCCTGCTGGCGCAGCAGGTTGGCGCGGGCGATATAGGCCGGTGCGTAGTTCGGGTTGGCGGTGGTGGCGCGGTTGAAATCGGCCAGCGCCGAATCGGCACGGCCGCTCTGGCGCAGCGCCAGGCCGCGATTCGTATAGGCCGAGGCGAGGTTCGGATCGAGCTGCACCGCCTTGGTGAAATCCCCGATAGCATCCGAGAAGCGGCCGACGCGGGCATAGGCCGCGCCGCGGGTGTTGTAAGCTCCCGGATCGTTCGGGTTGCGCGAGATGACGTCGCTGAGCGAGCCGATATTGACGCTGGCATCGGCGGTGTCGCGCGTGTCGAGCTCGGCGACGGCGGGTTGGGAGCCGAGATTGGAGACGGTGTCGCAACCCGCGAGTGCCAGAGCCATGCCGGCTGCGGCCAACCAGTTACTGCCTCGGATCATGCTCTGCCTCATCGGTTTGGTGCTTCGCCTGCCGCGATCTCCCCGACTGCCGGAGATGTCGGCCTTGCGGCCGTCGCGGCGTGATCGCGCTCCCCAACCGCAGCGCCCCTGCGAGAGACAACGCCCGAAACCCGCCAAAACTTGGTTAACGCCGCCAAAATGACAACGCGCCCGGAGCGGGCTCCAGGCGCGAAACGCTATCGGCCCTGTCCTGGCGACCCAATGGGTCGCCCGAAGGGAATCAGGGACGCTTGGGCTTCACCGGCGCGGGCAGGAGGCCTTCGCGCTGGAGCTTCTTGCGCTGGAGCTTGCGGGCGCGGCGGACGGCCTCGGCCGACTCGCGGGCGCGCTTCTCGGACGGCTTCTCGTAGTGACCACGAAGCTTCATCTCACGGAAGATGCCCTCGCGCTGCATCTTCTTCTTGAGGGCGCGGAGCGCCTGATCGACATTGTTGTCGCGAACGAGAACCTGCACGTTAAACGTCCGTCCTTAACGGGTTGAGCCAGAAGTGGGGGCTGGCGGCAAGGCAGAGCCCACCGCGCGAAGATGGGTGCGGATAGCAGAATTCATTTCGCATGTCCACGCCGCGATCCCTTGAAAATGCGGGGCCGCATGCAGTTCGGACATGAGGGCGGGCCGGGCGCTCAAGCGCGCTCGTCCGTGACGCGGGTGACATGGCCCATCTTGCGGCCGGGGCGGGCGTCGCGCTTGCCGTAGAGATGCAGATGCGCACCGGGCTCTGCCAGCAATTCGCGCCAGCGCAGCGCGCTCGCGCCGATCAGATTCTCCATCTCGACGCGACCGCGCCGCGCGGTGGAGCCGAGCGGGAAGCCGCAGACGGCGCGGACATGCTGGTGAAACTGCGAGGTGTCGGCGCCCTCGCTGGTCCAGTGCCCGGAATTATGGACGCGCGGGGCGATCTCGTTGACGACGACGCGCTCGGCGAGGTCGCCCTCGGCCTCGAGTACGAACAGCTCGACCGCGAAGACGCCGACATAGCCGAGCGCTTCGCCGATGCGGCGGGCCGCGTCGATCGCCTGCAGCGACGCACCTTCCGAGAGCGACGCGGGAATGCGGGTATAGGCGAGAATGTGGTCACGGTGCTCGTTCTCGCAGACGTCGAAGGCGGCGAAGGAGCCGTCGAGCCCACGCGCCGCGACGACCGAGACCTCGCGCACGAAGGAGACGAAGCCTTCGAGAATCGCGGGGAAGCGCCCGATCGCCTCATGGGCCTCGGCGAGGTCGCTGCCCGCCGCGATCTTGACCTGGCCCTTGCCGTCATAGCCGAAGCGGCGGGTCTTCAGCACCGAGGGGCGGCCGAGTTCGGTGGCGGCGGCTTCGAGATCGGCCAGCGTGTCGACCGCCCGGAAGGGCGCGACGGCGAGGCCGAGCTCCGAAACGAAGCGCTTTTCGCTCAGCCGATCCTGCGTCACCGCCAGGGCGCGGGCGCCCGGATGCAGCGGCACGCGCGCACCAAGGAAGGCGGCGGTCGCGGCCGGCACGTTCTCGAATTCGTAGGTCACCACATCGACGGCATCGGCGAAGCGGGCGAGCGCTTCCTCGTCCTCGTATTCCGCGACGGTGTGGCGCGCCGCGACGTCGAAGGCCGGGCTATCGGCCTCGGGCGCAAAGACATGGCAGCGGATGCCGAGATCGGCGGCGGCGAGCGCCATCATGCGGGCGAGCTGGCCGCCGCCGAGGATGCCGAGCATGGCGCCGGGCGCGAGGCCGGTGGGAACGGGCGGGTTCATGCGTCGTCCCGGTCGGGGCGCTCGGCGATGCCGGCGCTCTGGCGGGCGCGATAGGCGTCGAGCCGCTCGGCCAGGCCGGTATCGGATAGGGCGAGCACAGCGGCGGCCAGCAGGGCGGCGTTGACCGCGCCGGCCCGGCCGATGGCGAGCGTGCCGACGGGAATGCCGGCCGGCATCTGCACGATCGAGAGCAGGCTGTCCTGGCCCGAGAGCGCCTTCGATTCGACAGGGACGCCGAAGACCGGGAGCGGCGTCAGCGATGCCGTCATCCCCGGCAGATGCGCCGCGCCGCCGGCGCCGGCGATGACGACCTTGAAGCCTTCGGCCTTGGCGCCCCTGGCGAAGTCGAAGAGCCGCTCCGGCGTGCGGTGGGCCGAGACGATGCGGGCGTCATAGGGGATGGCGAGCGATTCGAGCGCCTCGGCGGCATGACGCATCGTCGCCCAGTCGGACTGGCTGCCCATGATGATGGCGACGGGGGGGCTGCTGGCTGCCATGGAATGCGCTCGGGCTCGGCTCCGGAAGCGCGCGATCTAGACCGGGCGATGCCGGGGAAGCAAGGGCGAATCGGCGCGGCGCGACCGGAATCCGCTTTGTCAGGCAATGATATCGGGGGTAAGCGCATCTTCGATCTGCGAGATACGGTCCTTGAGGTACAGCTTGCGCTTCTTCAGGCGCTGGACCTGAACCTGATTGATCGAGCCGACGCGCTCCAGGGCGTCGATGGCGCTGTCGAGATCGCGATGCTCCTCGCGCAGCCGCGCGAGTTCGGAGGTGAAGGTCTCGACCTCTTCGGGGCTGAGCTCGAATCCCATGGGCATCTCATCATTGCCTTGATCGGGAGCGACTATGCGCGTGCCGCCCCACGTACCGCAAGTGCGGGCGAGGCGGCTGAAGGCATGGGGAAGCCATCTATTCACGGCTTTCCGGAAACGGATCGGTGACGATCACAGAATCTCATGAATGCCGTGTGACGGCACAGGGAAGACGTGAAGCCGGCTCTATGTCAGATTGGTTGTGTCAACCGCTCATCAGGAGGATCCAGATGTCGTTGCAGACCCGTCTTGCGGAACTCGAGCGCAAGCACCGTCAACTTGAAGACGCTATCGCCCAGGCTGTGGCGAGCCCGTCTTCGAGTGACCTCAGCCTCGCAGAGCTGAAGCGGAAGAAATTGCAACTGAAGGATGAGATCGAACGCGTACGGACGACAATGCCGGAGCGAACCTTGCACTGAGCCCCGCGGGCCAGAAGGCCCGCAGACCCCAGTGAAGGTTACGGATGAACCGGCCCGAAAGGGCCGGTTTTTCGTTGGTGGCAGGCAGAAGCGGGCTCCGTCAACGGATTGACACAAATCGGCGGGAACTTCTGCCGCGATGACCGGTTGAGGCCGGGCGCGCATCGCGAGGGGAGGCAGCCATGGGCTTCATCTGGACCGTCATCATCGGTTTTATCGCCGGCGTCATCGCCAAGTTCATCACGCCGGGCTCGAACGAGCCGGCCGGTTTCATCCTGACCACGATCCTCGGCATCATCGGCGCCTTCGTTGCGACCTGGCTCGGCCAGTCGCTCGGCTGGTACGCGCCGGGCGAGGGCGCCGGACTGATCGGCGCGGTTGTCGGCGCCATCATCGTGCTGGTCGTCTGGGGCGCGATCAACGGCCGCAACCGCGCCGCCTGAATTCGACCTCCCCGCATCGGAGCTCCCGAAGTCGCGGCACGGCTACGGGACGATGTTTTCTCCCACATGGAGTGACTGCCGTGAGTGACGACAACAGCAGCAGCGGTTTTCCGTCCCTGACCGCCCTTCTCGGGCTTCTTGCCGTCGCCGGCTACCAGAACCGCGACAAGATTTCGGAATGGCTCGGCGGGCGCGGGCAGCCGGAGCCGGGGCAAGTGCCGGCCCCGCAGCCGGGCCAGGCGGGCACTGCACCGCAGAACGATGGCGGTGGGCTGCTCGGGGGCCTCGGTGGCCTGCTCGGCGCCGGCGGCATCGGTGGTTTGTTGAATGGCGGGCTCGGCGAGCTTTCCGACCGGTTCAGGCAAGCGGGGCAGGGCGAGAAGGTCGATTCCTGGGTGCAGCAAGGACCCAATCAGGACGTGGCGCCCAACGATCTCGAACAGGCGCTCGGCCCGCAGGTGATCGATGCGATCGCAACCCGGACGGGCCTGTCGCGGGACGAATTGCTGGACCGGCTGTCGCAGGTTCTGCCGGAAGCCGTCGACCGCTTCACGCCGAACGGGCGAATCGACCGCGCCGGGGCTTGAGGGCGTTTCGCAACGCTCCACGTCATGGTCGGGCTTGTCCCGACCATCCACGTCTTCGCTGGTCCAAGGTCGTGTTCAAGACATGGATGCTCGCGACAAGGGCGAGCATGACGGCTGTGGGATGCCGTGGCCGCGCTGGTTGGCCTACAACGCCCGCGCCATCTCGCGCAGACGAAATTTCTGGATCTTGCCGGTCGAGGTCTTCGGGACCTCGGCGAAGACGATGGTACGCGGGCACTTGAACGCGGCGAGATGCTCGCGGCACCAGGCGATGATCTCCGCTTCCGTCGCGGACTTGCCCGGCTTCAGTTCGATGAAGGCGCAGGGCGTCTCGCCCCATTTCTCGTCGGGGCGGGCGACCACGGCAGCCGCCTGCACGGCCGGATGCTTGTAGAGCGCATCCTCGACCTCGATCGAGGAGATGTTCTCGCCGCCGGAGATGATGATGTCCTTCGAGCGGTCCTTGAGCTGGATATAGCCGTCCGGGTAGCGCACGCCGAGATCGCCGGTGTGGAACCAGCCGCCGGCAAAGGCGGCCTCGGTGGATTTCCGGTTGCCGAGATAGCCCTTCATCACGACATTGCCGCGCATCATCACCTCGCCCAGCGTCTGGCCGTCGCGCGGGACGGGCTGCATCGTCTCGGGATCGAGCACGTCGAGCCCTTCGAGCGCGGGATAGCGCACGCCCTGGCGAGCCTTCTTGGCGGCCTGTTCCGCCGGCGAGAGGGCATTCCAGTCGTCGTTCCAGTCGTTGACGACGGAAGGGCCGTAGCACTCGGTCAGCCCATATAGATGCGTCACCTCGAAGCCGGCCTGCTTCATGCCGGCGAGCACCGCCTCGGGCGGCGGGGCGGCGGCTGTGAAGAAGGAGACCGTCTGCGGGAAGTCGCGGCGCTCCTCGGCCGGAGCGTTCAGCAGCGTCGACATCACGATCGGCGCGCCGCAGAGATGGGTCACGCCATGGTCGGCCAGCGCATCGTACATCGCCTTGGCGCGGACCTGACGCAGGCAGACATGGGTGCCGGCGACGATGGAGATCGTCCAGGGGAAGCACCAGCCGTTGCAGTGGAACATCGGCAGCGTCCAGAGATAGACCGGATGGCGGCCGAGATTGCCGGTGATGACGTTCGAGGTCGCGAGCAGGTTGGCGCCGCGGTGGTGATAGACCACGCCCTTGGGATCGCCCGTCGTGCCGGAGGTGTAGTTCAGCGCGATCGCGTCCCATTCGTCCGAGGGCATCGGCCAGTCGAAATCGGGATCGCCGGACGCGACGAAATCCTCGTATTCGATCGCGCCCAGCCGCTCGCCGGGGCCGTCATAGACGGGGTCGTCGTAATCGATGACGATGGGCTTCGCCTTGCAGAGCGAGAGCGCCGCCTTGATCGTCCCGGAGAACTCGCGGTCGGTGATCAGCACCTTGGCGCCGCCATGGTCGAGCGAGAAGGCGATGATCGCGGCGTCGAGGCGGGTGTTCAGCGTGTTCAGGACGGCGCCGGCCATCGGCACCCCGTAATGGCATTCGAGCATGGCCGGGGTGTTCGGCAGCATGGCCGCGACGGTGTCGTTCTTGCCGATGCCGTGCCTCGCCAGCGCCGAGGCAAGGCGGCGCGAGCGAGCGTAGAACTCGGCATAGGTACGGCGCAGCGGGCCGTGGGTGATCGCGGTACGGTCGGGGAAGACCGAGGCGGCGCGCTCGAGGAAGGCGAGCGGCGTCAGCGGCTGATAATTCGCCGGGTTGCGGTCGAGATCGGTGTCATAGGCCGAACGGGTCATCGGGAGCCTTCCTCGCAAGCGCCGAAAGCCTTAGCGGCTGGCGCGCTCCGGGGTAATCCATCCCTTTTTCCGATGCGGCGCAATCGCGCGGAGGCCGATCAGCCGAGGAGATGCAGGCCCTGCAGGCCGTCGTAGACGAGCTTTGTGCCGACCAGCAGCAGGAGCCAGTAGACGATGCCATAGAAGCGCTCGGGCGGAACGCGCCGGACCAGCCAGACCCCGGCGAAGGTCGCTGCGACGGCGAAGGGCAACAGCGCGGCCGAAGCCAGCAGGTTCTGGCCGTTGAGCTGGCCGAGCGCGAGATAGGGGATGAGCTTCACCAGGTTCATCGCGGCGAAGAAGACTGCGCCCGTGCCGACGAAGACGGCGGGCTTCAGCTTCTGCGGCATGACATAGATCTGGAAGGGCGGGCCGCCGGCATGGGCGACCATGCTGGTGAAGCCGCAAAGGAAGCCCCAGAGGCTGCCGGCGCTCCAGTTCGCCTGCGTGGCAATTGCAGGTTTCTTGCCGTCGCTCAGCATGCGGCGCAGTGCAAAGCCGACCGAGATCAGCCCGACTGCGAGCACGATGGCCGCGTCCGAGACCTTCGCCGCCAGCAGATAGCCGACGAGGATGCCGAGCAGTGCGCCCGGCGCCAGCGTCGCAAGATTGCGGCGGTCGAAATCGCGCCGGTAGGACCAGACCGAGACCACATCCTGCGCGATCAGGAGCGGCAGCATGATCGCGGCTGCCGTCACCGGCGAGACGACCAGCGCCATCAGCGGCAGCGAGAGCAGGCCGATGCCGGAAAAGCCGCCCTTGGCCAGCCCGGTCAGGACGACGGCCGGCACCATGGCGGCGAAGAAGAGCAGGTCGAAGGGCATGTGCTACTGCGTCGCAGGGCCGGGAAATGCAGATCGGGATCGGCGAAAGTCTTAAGGCCGCAAGCTTGCGCCGAGCGCGGGGAAGAGCGCAGGGTTCCACGCAAAATCAGCCCCGCCATCGCCGGCTCGCCGCGGGGCTTTAGGATGAAACCCGGCACAGAGGAACGCTTGCGATGAATGGCCCCCATGCGGCGCCCGCCCACCCGACGCAAGGCTATGCCGAGACCTATGCAAGCTGGCAGGCCGATCCGGATGCCTATTGGCTCGACATGGCCAAGGCGATCGACTGGATCAAGCCGCCGGTGAAGGCGTTCGATTCGGCTGCCGGTATCTATGGCCGCTGGTTCCCGGATGCGACCTGCAACACCTGCTTCAACGCGCTCGATCGGCATGTCCGCGACGGGCGCGGCGACCAGGCCGCGCTGATCTATGACAGTCCGGTCACCGGGACGAAGGCGAGCTACACTTATGCTCAGATGCTGGATGAGGTGGCGACGCTCGCCGCCGTCCTGCAGGAGCTTGGCGTCGGCAAGGGTGATCGCGTCCTGATCTACATGCCGATGGTGCCGGAGGCGGCCTTCGCCATGCTGGCCTGCGCCCGCATCGGCGCCGTGCATTCGGTGGTGTTCGGCGGCTTTGCTGCGAAGGAACTGGCGACGCGCATCGACGATGCCGAGCCCAAGGTCATCCTGACCGCGACCTGCGGCATCGAGCCGACGCGCGTCGTCGAATACAAGCCATTGCTCGACGGGGCGATCGAGATGGCCAGGCACAAGCCGCAGACCTGCGTCGTGCTGCAACGGCCCCAAGTCGATGCCTCGATGCATGTCACCCGCGACAGGAACTGGCGCACGCTGGTGGCCGCTGCGAAGGCCGCCGGGCGCAAGGCGGATTGCGTCGAGGTCGCGGCGACCGACCCGCTCTACATCCTCTACACCTCCGGTACGACGGGGCGGCCGAAGGGCGTGGTGCGCGACAATGGCGGGCACATGGTCGTGCTCAAGGCGACGATGGACCAGCTCTTCGACGTCGGGCCGGGCGAAGTGATGTTCTGTGCCTCCGATGTCGGCTGGGTCGTCGGCCACGGCTATATCGTCTACGCGCCGCTGATCCAGGGCGCGACCAGCGTGCTCTACGAGGGCAAGCCGGTCGGTACGCCCGACCCCGGCGCCTTCTGGCGGGTGATTGCCGAGCATGGCGTGAAGGTGCTGTTCACGGCGCCGACCGCCTTCCGCGCCATCCGCAAGGAGGACCCCGACGGCAAATATCTCGCGGGGCACGATCTCTCTCGCTTCAGGGCGCTGTTCCTAGCCGGCGAGCGGGCCGATCCCGAGACGCTGAAATGGGCCGAGGCGATGCTCAAGGTGCCGGTGATCGACCATTGGTGGCAGACCGAGAGCGGCTCCCCGATCGTCGGCGACCCGATGGGGCTGGGCCTGCTGCCGGTGAAGCACGGCTCGCCGACCGTGCCGCTGCCGGGCTGGGATGTCCAATGCCTCGACGAGGGCGGGCGCCCGGTCGAACCCGGCAAGATGGGCGCGATCGTGCTGAAGCTGCCCTTGCCGCCGGGCGCCCTGCCGACACTCTGGAACGACGATGCACGCTTCAGGGAGGCGTATCTGACGACCTATCCCGGCTACTACAACACCTCGGATGCCGGCTTCATCGACGAGGACGGCTATGTCTTCATCATGGGCCGCACTGACGACATCATCAATGTCGCTGGCCACCGGCTCTCGACCGGTGGCATGGAGGAGGTGCTGGCGGCGCATCCGGCCGTAGCGGAATGCGCGGTCGTCGGCATCCGCGACGCGCTCAAGGGCGAGCAGCCTTGCGGTTTCGTCGTGCTGAAGGCCGGTGCGACGGTGTCGCCCGAGCAGGTCGAGAAGGAGCTCGTCGCATTGGTGCGCGAGCGCATCGGGCCGGTCGCGGCCTTCAAGCTGGCGCTGACGGTCGCGCGATTGCCGAAGACGCGCTCCGGCAAGATCCTGCGGGCCACCATGAAGAAGATCGCCGATGGCGAGGATTATGCCGTGCCGGCGACGATCGAGGATATCGCCGTGCTCGGCGAGATCGGCACCGCGCTGAAGGGCAGGGGACTCGGGTAGGGCCGATCCTGCGCGGGCGAGCTAGTAGGCGATCGTCGCGCCGTTCCAGCTCAGGAGCCGCTCCGGCACGGCGAGGCGCATCAGGTCTTCGCCGACCAGCAGGGCGCCGGCATAGCCTGCCGCCCGGACCTCGCGGGCGAGCGCGGTGGTGTCGGCGTTCGGCGGGACCAGATGGGTCAGTGCCAGCGCCTTCGCGCCGGTTCGCGTTGCGAGCCCTGCCACGACTGCAGGCGTCATGTGGTAGCTCTCGACGGCCGCGACGGTCTCGGCCGAGCGGACACCCGCGACGACGGGCATCTGGCTGGCGATGAAGACCTCGCAAACCAGCAGGTCGCACCCGTTGGCTTGCGCCTCCAGCGACGGCGTCAGGCGCGTGTCGCCCGAGAAGACGACGCGAGTGCCGCCATGCGACAGAGTCAGGCCGAAGGCCGGCTCGACCGGGCGGTGGTCGACCAGGAAAGCCTCGACCGAGAGTGCGCCGAGGCCTGAGACCGGGCCTTCATGCAATTCCTCGAAGATGACCTCAAGGCCCGTCGCATCGGGCCGCTTCTCGAAGGCGATGCGCAAGGCCCGCTCGCGCTCGAAGGCGGTATATTGCGCGCGGAGATTGGCGAGAGCGGGCGCCGGAGCGAGCACGCGCCAGGGTTTGGCGCGACCCTGATGCCAGGAGGAGACCACGAGCTGGTAGAAATCGACCAGATGGTCGGAATGTTCATGCGTGACGATCAGGGCGTCGATATCGGCGCCGCGCGCGCCGGCGGCGACCAGGCGCTGGCTGACGCCGGAGCCGCAATCGATCAGCAGCTTGCGGCCGGCCGCCTCGACGAGATGCGAGGGACCGGCGCGGCGCAGGCTGACGGGCGGTGCGCCGGTGCCGAGGAAGGTGAAGGCGAGGCCATCCATGCTCGACATGCGCAGTGTCCGTCCCGTGAAGTCTTACTCGTCGTCTTCTTCGTCGGCCGGGCGCTTGAGCTGCTTCAGCTTGGCGAAGACGGAATCGACGTCGATAGCCGCTTCCTCCTCGCGCTTCGGTCGGCTCATGTCGGCGAAGGGCTGGCTCTCGCTGGGCTTCGGCTCCGGAGCGATCGCCTCTTCCACCGTGAGCAGGGTCGAGCCGGCCTCGGCCAGCGCGGCCGGGCGGTCCTTGGCGGCGCGGCCGACTTCGAAGTCGAGATCGATCTGCGAGCACAGGCCGAGGCTGACGGGGTCGATCGGGGTCAGCGACTGGGCGTTCCAGTGAGTGCGGTCGCGGATCTGCGCGATGGTCGACTTGGTCGTGCCGATCAGGCGGATGACCTGCGCGTCCTTGAGCTCGGGATGATTGCGCAGCAGCCACAGGATGGCGTTCGGCCGGTCCTGACGCTTCGAGACCGGGGTGTAGCGCGGACCCTTGGTGCGCTTGATCTCCGGCACCTTCACCTTGCGCTCGGCGAGCTTGAGGTGATGGCTCGGGTTCTTGGCCGCGCGCTCCAGTTCCTCGCGGGTGAGTTGGCCGGAGGTGATCGGGTCGAGGCCCTTGATGCCGGCGGCGACTTCGCCGTCCGCGATGCCGCGCACCTCGAGCGGGTGCAGCTTGCAGAACTCGGCGATCTGCTCGAACGTCAGCGAGGTGTTCTCGACCAGCCAGACCGCGGTGGCCTTGGGCATCAGCGGGGTTTGTGACACGGGATGGTCTCCTGTTCGCCTTCGCGCCGCCGCTCGCAGGGGGCTCTCAAAAGGCAGGGTCGCGGACAATAGCTCTCATGCGCCGACCGGCCTCCCCGGCCGGCCATCCAAATCATCGACGATGAGCAGGATGGCGCGCCTTATAGGCGAGGGCGGGGCAAGTGTCCATGAAAAGCAACGTGATCGCAGCCGGTCAGACCGTCAGCACGATCTTGCCGATATGGGTGCTGGATTCCATCAGGCGATGGGCTTCCGCGGCCCGCGCCAGTGGGAAGGTCGCGTGGATCAGCGGCTTGCAGCGTCCGGCCTCCAGCAGCGGCCAGACCTTGGCGTGCAGCTCCGCGGCGATGGCGGCTTTTTCCGGCACTGTGCGTGGGCGCAGGGTCGAGCCGGTATGCGTCAGGCGCTTCAGCATCAGGCGGCTGAAATTGACCGTCGCCTTCGGGCCGTTGAGGAAGGCGATCTGGACGATGCGGCCCTGATCGGCCGCCAGCTCGTAATTGCGGTCGATATAGTCGCCGCCGACCATGTCGAGGATCAGGTCAGTGCCGCGCCCGCCGGTCATGGCCTTGCCCGCCGCGACGAAATCCTCGGTGCGATAGTTGATGGCGTGATCGGCGCCGAGTTCGATGCAGGCTGCGCATTTGTCATCGGAGCCGGCGGTGGCGATGACGGTCGCGCCGAAGGCCTTGGCGAGCTGGATAGCCGTGGTGCCGATGCCGGAGGAGCCGCCATGGACGAGGAAGGTTTCACCGGCCTGCAGGCGGCCACGCTGGAAGACATTGGTCCAGACCGTGAAGAAGGTCTCGGGGATCCCGCCGGCCTCGGTCAGCGTGAGGCCCTTGGGCGCGGGCAGGGCGTTGCGTTCGTCGACCACGGCATATTCCGCGTAGCCGCCACCGGCCACGAGGGCACAGACGGTCGAGCCCACCGCGAAGCGGTTGGCGCCTTCGCCCTGCGCCACGACCGTGCCGGCGAATTCGAGACCGGGAATGTCGGAAGCACCGGGCGGCGGGTTATAGCCGCCCTGGCGCTGCAGGACGTCGGGGCGGTTCACGCCGGCCGCCGCGATGGCGACGAGCATCTGGCCGGGGCCGGGCTTCGGCACAGGGCGCGTTTCCGGCCTGAGCACCTCGGGGCCGCCGGGCGCCGACATGCCGATCGCCGTCATCGTCTCGGGAAGGGTGGTCATGGCCGTCGTCCTCTTGCATTGGTGCGTCGCAGCGTGACTGCGGTCGAAGCGTAGTGCTCGCCTGGAGCATTGCTACCAGCGAAAAACCGGTTCCCACTTTTTCGCGCAATGCTCTAGCGTGCCGCGCGCAGTTTGAGCAGATGCGAGGCCGCCATGTCGATATTCCCGGAGGACGACCGCCCCAAGCCGAAGAGCGTGCATGAGATCGGGCAGGACCTGTCGACGCTGTCGCTGGGCGAGATCGACGAGCGCATCGCTGCGCTCAAGGCCGAGATCGAGCGCCTGATCGAGACGCGATCGCGCAAGGACGCCTCACGCTCGGCAGCGGATGCGTTCTTCCGCAAGCCCGCCTGAAAAAGCGTCAAAAAGAAACGCCCGTTTACCGGGCGTTAATGATTCCAAAGTATGAATCGCATCATCCAGTTTGTCTGGATGTCGAGTGGCTCCTGCCCACTCTGTTTGACGCCTCCCTGTTGACCTTCGAGCCGCCTTTGGCGGCTCTTTTTTTGCCTGCGCGTTCCCTTGCGTCGGCTGGTCGGTTCAATCTTGTGGAGCCGCCTGCCTTGTTGTCGCCACAGCGGTTTAGCCTCGTTAAGGTTAATGGCACCTTACCGACGCCGGAAACCACGATCGGCGCTATCCTTGCGACATCGGTGACCATATCCGTGACGCGTTCCATAGGCGCACGGGTTTGTGCCGATGGGAGACACCAATGAACGACGCCCAGTTGCTCGATCCGCAGACGGAAGAGGGCGCGATTTCCTTTGCACGCGGTTTCGTGCGCTCAGAGGCCTTCATGCTGCTGTTTCGCGAGGGAATGGGACTGGTCGAGCAGACGGCAAGCTATCTCGACGGGGACGGGCGCAAGGATGCCGCCGCGCTGCCGCGCGAGGCCTCGCTGACCTATGCCACCGAGAGCATGCGCCTGACGACGCGGCTGATGCAGATCGCTTCCTGGCTCCTGGTGCAGCGGGCCGTCGCCGAGGGCGAACTCACCGCCGAGCAGGCCCGCACCGAGCATAACAAGGTCAAGATGGGCGATCCGATGCCGCCGCCGGCCGAGCATGTCGTGGCGCAATTGCCGGAACGGTTGCGCGACCTGATGGCGCATTCCTTCCGGTTGCAGGAGCGCATCCGCCATCTCGAGGGCCAGATGTCGGGCGCGGCCCCGGTCCGCGCGAGCATGAATCCCGTCTTGAACCAGCTCGCGAGCCTGGAAGCGCGTCTCGGCTTCGGGCGCTGAGGATTTCAGGTGCGCGGTGCCTGCGGGTGCCGCGATCCGATCATGCCAAAACAAAAAACCCGGCCGCGAGGCCGGGTTTTTTGTTCGAGATCAATGACGGCGGCGCCGGAGCGCCGCAGCATCACTTCTTGCCGATGGCGCCGATGCCGCTGAAGCGCGAGTTGAAGCGCGAGACGCGGCCGCCGCGGTCCAGCATGTGCTGGGTGCCGCCGGTCCAGGCCGGGTGGGTCTTGGGGTCGATGTCAAGGTTCAGCGTGTCGCCTTCCTTGCCGTAGGTCGAGCGGGTGGCATATTCGGTGCCATCGGTCATGACGACCTTGATGGTGTGATAATCGGGGTGGATGCCGGCCTTGGCCATTACGAAGTCCTCGGAGCTACAAAAACGGGCGCATCGACAAGCAGGCGAGCCTGCCCGGCCCGTCGAAAGAATTCGGATGAGCCTGTCGTGAAGTCGCGTGCACATATCGCAGCCGGCGCCTCAGCGCAAGCACAACGCGCCTTTCGAGGCTGCCCCTGCGGCGTTGCGTCGTTTGCCAAGCCCGTCCCGATCGGCTTCACCGGGGCCGATTTGATCGTATTCGAAAGAGCGCGTGCCATGCGTGCGCGCGATGCAGGAGTGCCAGTGCGTGGCCGAAGCTGACAAGAACGACAGGAAGGCCCGGCCCGATTTCCGCTCGCTCGCGACCTTCTGGCCCTATGCGCGGGCGCAGAAGCGCCGGATCGCGCTGGCGCTGGTCGCGCTGGTCGTCGCCTCGCTGGCGACGCTGGCGCTGCCGCTGGCGGTTCGGCGCGTCATCGATGTCGGTTTCGCCGGCGGGGAACGGCAGCTTGCCGACAGTTACTTCATCCTGCTGATCGGCGTGGTCGGCGTGCTGGCGCTGGCGAGCTCGGCGCGGTTCTATCTCGTGATGACGGTGGGCGAGCGCATCGTCGCCTCGCTGCGCTCCGACGTCTTCCGCCATCTGACGCGGCTGGAGCCGGCCTTCTTCGATTCGAGCCGGGCGGGCGATCTCGTCTCGCGGCTCACCGCAGATACCACGCAGATCAAGTCGACCTTCGCCTCGACCGCGTCGATCGCGCTGCGCAACGCCATCATGGCGCTGGGCGCGCTCGCGATGATGGTGGCGACGAGCCCGCGGCTCTCCGCGATCGTCATCGGCGTCATCCCGCTGATCGTGATCCCGCTGGTGCTGTCCGGGCGCTCGGTCCGGCGGCGCTCGCGGGCGGCGCAGGACCGGCTGGCCGATGCCTCCGCCTTCGCGGCCGAGGCGGTCGGCGCGATCCGCACGATGCAGTCCTTCGGCGCCGCCGGCCAGACCTCGGCGCGCTTCGAGGGCGCGTCCGACGACGCCTACTCAGCTTCGCGAGAGGCCACTGCCTCGCGCGCACTGCTCTCGGGCGTCGCGATCTTCCTGGTCAGCGCCAGCGTGGTCTGCGTGCTCTGGGTTGGAGCGACCGAGGTGTTCGACGGCCGGATGAGCGGCGGGCGGCTGTCGCAGTTCATCCTCTACGCCGTGCTGGCGGCGAGCTCGCTCGGCCAGCTCTCCGAGGTCTACGGTGATATCAGCGCCGCCGCAGGCGCCTCCAGCCGGCTCGGCGAGATCCTGGCCCTGAAGCCGGCCATCGCCGCGCCGCCGCATCCCAAGGCGATGCCGGCCCCGTCGCTCGGCGAGCTCGCCTTCGAGAACGTCTCCTTCAGCTATCCCGGCCGCGTCGGTCCGGCATTGTCCAATCTGAACTTCTCGGTCCGGCCGGGCGAGCGAATCGCGCTGGTCGGCCCGTCAGGAGCCGGCAAGAGCACCGTGCTGCAACTGGCGCTGCGTTTCTACGATCCGCAGGACGGGCGCGTCGTCGTCGACGGCGTCGCGGGGCCGGAGGCCGATCCGGAGGTCTGGCGCGAGCGTTTCGCGCTGGTGCCGCAGGAGCCCACCGTGTTCGGCGTCTCGGTGCGCGACAATATCGCCTATGGCCGGCCTGGCGCCTCGCAGGACGAGATCGAGGCTGCCGCAAGACTCGCGGCGGCGGACGAATTCATCCGCGCTCTGCCGGAGGGCTACGAGACAGTCGTCGGCGAGCGCGGCGTGACGCTCTCGGGCGGGCAGCGCCAGCGCCTCGCGATCGCGCGGGCGATCCTCAAGGACGCGCCGATCCTGCTGCTCGACGAAGCGACCTCCGCACTCGATTCGGAAAGCGAGCGGGCGGTGCAGGACGCGCTCGACCGGCTGATGCAGGGCCGGACCACGCTGGTGGTGGCACATCGGCTGGCGACCATCCTCTCGGCCGACCGCATCCTCGTCATGGAGGACGGGCGCATCGTCGAGGAGGGCAGCCATGCCGAGCTCAAGGCGCGCGGCGGGCTCTATGCACGGCTGGCGGCGCTGCAGTTCGGGCTGGAGGCGGCGTAGAGAATCGGACTGAGTATCGTATTCAGTCCGATGTTCCAGCTCTTTGATCCTACATCGGCTTTCCCCGAAAACCGCGCTCCACTTTTCGGGCCGATGCTCTAGGTCGGCTGGCTCGCGGCGACGCGCAGGCGCGGAACCCGGAACCACAAGCCGCTGGCAACGATGATGCCGTTGGCGATGCCATAGGTCACCAGTGCGGCCGCCAGCGCGACGAAGAGCCCGTTGCCGTGGCCAAGGACAATAACCGCGAGCCAGCCCCCGCCCGCTGCGATTGCGACCCGCAGCGCCGCGGCCATGACGGGCCAGCCGACGCGGCCCGCACCCTGCGAGGCGAAGTAGAGCGTCAGGCCGAAGCCGAAGAAGCCATAGGCCGGGCCGACGATGCGCAGATAGTCCGACCCGACCGCGATCATCTGCGGATCATCGCCGAAGAGCGAAAGCCAGGCAGAGGGCATGGCCGCGGCCGCGATGCCGATAGCTTCGGTCAGCAGGCCGGCGATAATGGCGCCGGTCCAGGCGACTTGCAGCGCCCGCTCGCGTTTGCCGGCGCCGATGCAGGTGCCGACCATGGCCGCCGTGGGTGCGCCAAGGCCGAAGACCAGCGGGACGAGGAGGTATTCCAGGCGAGCACCGGTGCCGTAGCCGGCTGCCGCAGCCGGGCCCAGCAGGCCGGCGAGGCCGGTCGCCATCGCGACGGTCAGGTTGGTCGAGACGCTGACGAGCGAGGAGAGGGCGCCGACGCGCAGGATATCCCGCAAAGGCGGCCAGGACAGGCGTGGTGGTAGCATCGATGGCTTGAGCACGCCGCGCCCGGACCAGATATGGGCGGCGAACACGACCGTTCCCACGCTGTAATAGATCAGGATGGCGAGGGCGCCGCCGGCTACGCCGAGATGCGGCAGCGGGCCATAGCCGAAAATAAGCATCGGCGAGAGCGGGATCAGCACGAAGGCGCCGACGATGATGACGGCCGCCGGGAAGAACATATTGCCGGTGCCGCGGATCACTGCTGCGAGCGAGTTGAACAGCCAGATCGGAATGGCGCCGGCGAAGACAAGGTTGGCGTAGAGGACCGCCGCAGCCAGCGAACCCTCTCTCCCGCCCATCGCGGCGAACAGGCGCGGTGCGAAGAGCAACGCTGCGACGGTGACCGCAGCACCGAGCAGGACGGTGATGGCGACCGCATGCCAGACCAGTCCATTGGCTTCCTCGCGCCGGCCTGAGCCCAGCGCCCGCGCGATCGCGGACAGAATGCCGCCGCCCATCGCGCCGGCGGAGACCATCTGCAGCAGCATCAGGAGGGGGAAGACCAGCGCCATGCCGGTCAGCGCGTCGATGCCGAGCTTGGCGACGAAATAGGTTTCGATGAGGCCGATCGAGGCCTGCACGACCATAACGGCAACATTCGGCAGGGCGAGGCGGACGATCGTCGGTCCTACCGGAGCTTCCAGAAGGAGTCTGGTGCGCGCGTCCATCGTCGTCTCCAAAAGAGTGCATATGCACTTGCTATTCCGACCGATACGCGCATATGCACATAATTCCAAGTGCCGTTTGCCAAACGGGCGGCCCGTGACCGGAATGGATGCCATGCAAAAACTGCTGCAGCCGGAAAGCCCGCTGACGCCGTGCAACTGTCTGGCGCTTCGCCAGGCTGCGCGCCATGTCAGCCAGATCTACGAGGCGCATCTCGCGGCGGAAGGCCTGCGCGCCTCGCAATACTCGATCCTCTCGGCGTTGGGCCGTGGCGGACCGATGGCGATCGGCGCGCTCGCCCGCGCGATGGTCATGGATCGGACAACATTGGGGCGGGCGTTGCGGCCACTGGAGCGCGATGGCTTTCTGGAGATCGCGCCGGGGCCGGACGGGCGCACGCGCAGTCTGCGGCTGACCCCGGCCGGCGAGACCAAGCTCGCTGCCGCCGCGATACGGTGGCGCGAGGCCCAGGCCGAGTTCGAGACGTCTTTCGGAACGCAGGCAGCGGCCGAATTACGCGATACGCTGCGGCAGGTCGTCGTCCGGACCGGCGAGCGCGGCGTCCACGGATAGACGCCGCTGCGCGCTTCTCACCGCTCCGTGATCTTGAACTCGATACGGCGGTTGCGGCGGTGGGCCTCGTCGGTATTGGCGACGTCGAGGGGCTGGTATTCGCCGAAGCCGGTCGCGGCGACGCGGTCGGTCGGCAGGCTGCGCGAGATCAGGTACTCAACCACGGCGATGGCGCGGGCCGAGGAGAGATGCCAGTTCGAGGGGAACTGCGCGGTCTTGATCGGGCGGTTGTCGGTATGGCCGTCGACGCGCAGGATCCAGGGCAGGTCCGGCGGCATCTCGTTGCCGAGATCGAGCAGGATGGTCGCGAGCTTGTCGAGCTCGCCCTTGCCTTCCGGTTTCAGCACGGCCTGCCCGGCATCGAAGAAGACCTCGGACTGGAAGACGAAGCGGTCGCCAACGACGCGGATATCGGGCCGCGTGCCGAGCACCTGACGCAGGCGGCCGAAGAAGTCGGAGCGGTAGCGGGCGAGTTCCTGCACGCGCTGGGCCAAGGCGACGTTGAGGCGCGAGCCGAGCTCGGAGATGCGGGCCTGCGAATCCTTGTCCTTGGCCTCAGAAGCGGCGAGCGCCTCTTCCAGCGCGGCGAGCTGGCGGCGCATGGCCTGGATCTGTTGGTTGACGAGATCGACCGTCGCCTGGGCGCGGGCGGAGAGCTGCTTCTCGGCGTCGAGAGCCTTCTGCGATTCGGCGAGCTGGGCGCCGGCATTGCTGCCGGCTTGCGTGTCGATCAGGCCCTGAAGGCGGGTGCGATCGCCCTGCGCCTGCGCCAATGTCGACTGCATGAGCTGGAGGCTTTCCTGCGCCTGCCGGTTGGAGGAGCGCTCCAGGGCGAGCAGGTCGGTCAGTTCGGAAATCTGCTTGTTGAGACGCTCCAGCGCCGTGTCCTTGCCGGTCAGTTCCTGCGAGAGGAAGAACTGGCCGAGCACGAAGACGGTGAGCAGGAAGACGATGCCGATCAGCATCGTCGATAGCGCATCGACGAATCCGGGCCAGAAGTTCGTTTCCTCGCGGCGATGGGCGCGGGAGAGGGCCATCCGTCAGCGTCCTGCCTTGTCCGAAAGCATCATGGCTCGGTGACCTGGTCGGCGGTGAGGCGGTCGATCAGGCGCTTCAGGTCCTTTTCGCGGGCGGCCTGCGCCTCGACCCAGTCGCGGATCATCTGCTGCTCGGAGCGCATGTGCTGGACGAGGCCCTGGATGCCTTCCGCGAGATTGGAGAGGGCCTGCGTCGCGGCGCGGTTGTTGGAGGCGCCGTCGGCCATGGCGGCGCTGAGCTGCTCGAAGCGGTCGGCGAGCGGGTTGCCGACGCCAAGCAGCGCGGCGGGCGCCTCGGGCGCGCCGGTGCGGCTGCCGAGCCAGCTTTCGACCTCGTTGCGGAAGCGGCGCTGCGCCTGCCCGACCTGCAGGTCGAGGAAACCGAGAATCAGCGAGCCGGCGATGCCGAAGAGCGAGGACGAGAAGGACAGGCCCATGCCGGCGAGCGGGGCGGAGAGGCCGGCCTTGAGTTCGTCGAAGAGCACGCCGGCCTCGGCACCGGTGCGCAGCGACTTGATGACGCCGCCGACCGAGCCGACCGTGTCGAGCAGGCCCCAGAAGGTGCCGAGCAGGCCGAGGAAGACGAGCAGGCCACCGAGATAGCGCAGCACTTCGCGGCCGTCGTCCAGCCGGACCGCGATCGATTCGAGCACGGAGACGGCCTGGGCCGGTGCCAGCGTACCGCGCTCCAGCGCCGGCAGGACCGAGCCCATCGGGGCGATGATCTGGCCGCGGCGGAGTTCGGCCGATGCGGGGTCCAGCGCGAGGTTGGTCGCGGCGCGCGCCTCGCTATGGAGGCGCCAGAGCTCGCGCAATGCGATCAGGCAGCCGACGAGCAGGGCGCCCAGGATGAGGCCGTTCAGACCGGGATTGGTCATGAAGGCGTCGACCAGCCCGCGCTGCAGGATGTAGCCGAGGAAGCCGATCAGGGCGAGGAACAGGACCGCGCGAACGACGTAACGGAGCGGCCTGGAGAAGCGGACTTGCGTCCGCACGCTTGCGGCCGTTGCCGGCTCGGCCGCGAAATCCTCAGTCGCCATGCGTCGTCTTCCGTTCGCCTCGGAGTGCGGGGAGGACTGTCGCCTCCCACGCCGCCGGGATCAAGCACGAAAGAGCAACAGTTTGGTGGCTCTTGGATTTCAGGCCGCCGCGGTCTTCAATGCGGCGCTCAGCGCGCGCTCACCGGCCTCGTTGCCGCAGATGATGTCCTTCGCGCTGGTCATGGGCTTGCCGTCGAGCGTGCCGAAGGTGCCGCCGGCCTCGCGGATCAGCACCGCGCCGGCCGCGAAATCCCAGGTGTTGAGGCCGCGCTCCCAATAGGCGTCCATGCGGCCGGCCGCGACATAGGCGATGTCGAGCGCGGCCGAGCCCATGCGGCGGACATTGGCGAAGCGCGGCATCACGGCGGCGAGCTCGCGCAGGAACTGGCCATGGCCGCCCTTGCCGATATGCGGGATGCCGGTGCCGATCAGCATGTCGGCGGGCTCGTTGCGGCCGGAGACGCGCAGGCGGCGGTTGTTGACGAAGGCACCCTTGCCCTTCTCTGCCATGAACATCTCGTCCTTGGCAGCGTCGTAGATCACGCCGGCGATGAACTGGTTGTCGCGCTCCAGCGCGACCGAGATGTTCCAATGCGGGATGCCGCGCAGGAAGTTATGGGTGCCGTCGAGCGGGTCGATATGCCAGCGGTTGCTCTCGTCGGTGCCGTGGACGACGCCGCTCTCCTCCATGACGAAGCCATAGCCGGGGCGGGCCTTCTCCAGCGCCTCGCGCAGGATCTCCTCGGCCTTGTGGTCAGCCTTGGAGACGAAATCGCCCGGGCCCTTGGCGAGGACCTGCAGGTTCTCGACCTCGCCGAAATCGCGCTTCAGCGAACGGGACGCCTTCATCACGGCGTCGGTCATCACGGTCATCAGGGGGGAGCGGATCATCGGAAACCTCTTGCGCGCCGGAACGACGCGATGAGCCAGCGGCGCAAGCCTTGCGCCCGGCAGGAATTTAGTGAGCCGTCACTTGCGCGGGTCTTAGGGCGCCGTCAAGACGGCGCTGCTGATCCGGCCGGCGGCCATGCGGGCGGCGCGGGCCTGCTGCTCGGGCTTGAGGCGCTCGAACAGGTCGTCCAGCGCGGCATCCTTCAGGCCCTGCGAACGGGCCGCGAGATGCCAGGCGGCCGCCTCGATCGTATCAGGCGCGATGCCGAGCCCGAATTGATAGAGCTTGGCGAGCCGGTTCTGGGCGATCGGGTTGCCCTGCCAGGCGGCGCGGCGGAACAGGTTCGCAGCGGCGGTCTCGTTCTTGTCCACGCCGGTGCCGTTGAACAGCATGATGGCGTATTCGACCTCGCCGGGCACATTGCCGGCCGCGGAGGCCTGCTTCATCCAGCGGGCCGCGACCTCCTCGTTTGCCGGCATGCCGCGACCCTGCTTGGCCAGAACGCCGAGGGCGTACATCGCGTCGCCGACCTGGGCCTTCGCCGCGATCTCGAGGCAGGCGACGGCGCGCTTGTCGTCTTCCTCCCGGTTCGCCGCGAGCAGGGCGATGGCGAGATTATAGTTGGCGGCGGGGTGGCCTGCCTTGGCAGCCTTCTCCAGCAGGGCGCCGGCGCGGGCCGGATCGCGCTTGCCGCTCTTCTCGTCGAGAAGCTGCGTCGCCAATGCGAAGGCAGCATTGATGTCGCCGCGCGTCTCGGCGCGCTCGTACCATTCTGTGGCGACCTTCTGGTCGGGCGGGACGCCGAGGCCCTGGCGATAGAGTTCGCCGACGAGGGTCATCGCAGCGGCGTCGCTGCTGTCGGCCTCGATGCGCTTCAGCGCCTCGGCCAGCGCACGACGATAATGCCCGGCCTGATAGGCGCCATAGGCGGCGTCCGGCGTGGCTGCTGCCTCGGCCGGACCCAGGAGAAGGGCGCCGGCGAGCAGGACGAGCCCGGCAAGCCGTTTCATCGCGCCGCCTTCCGCGCCGCGCAGGCGGCGGTGGCGGCATTGGCCTGCTCGACCAGGGCGCGGATATCCTGGCCCTCCTCGAAGGCCCAGGCGCCGAGCGCGACGAATTCAGCGCCGGTCTCGACCAGCGCCGGGATGGATTCGGCGTCGGGCGCATAGGCGACGCAGGGCGTCTCGAAGATCTCGGCCCACCAGCCGGCGCGCTCGACCACCGCCGCCAGCGGCGGCAGCGAGCCATCCGGGCGCGGCTCGCCGAACATCACGTAATCGACGCCGGCCTCGCCGGCATCCATGGCGTCATGGCGGGCTCGCAGGCCGCCGATGCCGATGATGCGCTCGCTCTTCAGGCTGGAGCGCGCCTCGGCGACCGCGGCCGGGCCGCCGGTGAGATGGACGCCATCGGCGCCGCCGCGCGCGGCGACGAGCGCGTTGTCCTCGACGACGAGCGCAACGCCGTTGGCCTGGACCGGGCCGGCGAGGCGCTTGACGCGCTCGATCCTGCTGCGGTCGTCGCCGGGCGTCAGGCGCAGCAGCACGGCGGCGACATCGCCGCCGGCCATGGCCTGCATCAGGCGAAAGGCCATGGCCTCCGCGTCAGCGACGGGAGGAGTGACGAGCATCAGGCGAGTGGAGAAAGATTGTGTGGTCATGATTTGCTGCGCAAACGGCCCGCAGCGAAGTCCAATGTCAAGACCGCAAGACCGGCAACGAGGCTCCAGAAGGCCGAGCCGATGCCGAAAAGCGAAAGGCTGGAGGCGGCGACGGCGAAAGTGACGACGGCAGCGAAGCGCTCCTTGTCGGAGGCCATGGCCTGTCCGAGCGCGCCGGTGAGCGAGCCGATCAGCCCCAGGCCCGCCACGGCGACGATCAGTGCCTTGGGCAGCGCCAGCAGGAGGGCGATCAGCAGGCCGGTGCAGGCGGCGACGACGAAATAGGCGAATCCGTAGAGCACGCCCGCCTTCCAGCGCTGGGCCGGGTCGGGGTGAGTGTCGCTGCCCGTGCAGATCGAGGCCGATATCGCAGCCATGTTGGTCATATGCGCGCCGAAGAGGGCGGTGAGCAGCGATGTCAGGCCCGTGACGAACAGGGAGGGCGCGGTCGGCGGATTGTAGCCGGCGGCGCGCAGCACGGCGAAGCCCGGCAGGTTCTGGGCGGCCATGGTGACGAGATAGAGCGGGACGCCGATGCCGAGCATGGCCGGAATATCGAAGCGTGGCGTGACGAATTCGAGGCCGCTCAGCGTCATTGCTCCGGCAGGCCAATGGGCGAGGCCGCCGACGAAGCTGATCGCGATGCCGGCGACGAGCGCGGCGATGACGCCGAGGAACGGGTTGAGCAAGCGCGCCACGAGGAAGACTGCCAGCAGCGGCAGGACAAGGCCGGGCGAGAGCCGCATCTCGTCGAAGACGGCGACGACGAAGCGGAAGATGACGCCGGCGAGCATCGCCGCCGCGACCGGCATCGGGATACGCTCGATCAGCCTGCCGAGGGGGCGGAACGCGGCGGTCAGCATCATCAGCACGGCGGCGACCAGGAAGGCGCCGACGGCGGAAGCCATGTCGAAGCCGGTGACCGCCGCGATCAAGGCCGCGCCGGGCGTCGACCAGGCGCAGATCATCGGCATGCGATAGCGCCAGGACAGGAAGAGGCTGGAGGCGCCGGTGGCGAGGCAGAGCGCCGCGATCCAGGAGATGGTCTGGCCGGGCGTGGCGCCCAGCGCCTGCGCGGCCTGCAGGATGACGGCGACGGAGGCGGCAAAGCCGACGAAGACCGCAACCAGGGCAGAGAAGACGATCGACATGGTGCGGGTAGCCGGCTGGAACGGAGGCAAGCCAGCGTTGAACCAGAAAACGCGGGACGCGGAAAGGGTGGCGGACGCAGGGCCGGAGCCACTCTGGGGTACGGAGCTTGCCCGAAGATGGCCTGCCGATGGAAGGAACGTGTCATGCGGCTGTCAAAGCCTGAGTCTAGCTGCGCATTATTCCAATCCGAAGTGACCGGGGCCGGCCATGCGCGATGACGAATACGAATCCACTTTCGGCGCCAGCATGCTGGAGCATGAGGATGCCGAGCCGCGGAATCCGACCGAAAACCCGACCATGGGTGAATTGATTTCGCAGCGCTTCTCGCGGCGTGGGTTGCTGAAAGGCGCGCTGGCCGTCTCGGCGATCTCGGCGACGGTCGGCACGCTGGCGCTGGAAACCGCCGCGGAGGCGCAGGTGCAAGGCGCGAAATCCGCCTTCTCCTTCAAGGAGGTCGAGGTCGGCGTCGATGCCGATCATCATGTCGCTGATGGCTACGAGGCGCAGGTTCTGCTGCGCTGGGGTGATCCGCTGACGGCCGATGCGCCGGCCTTCGACCCGGCGAAGCAGAGCGCCGAGGCCCAAAGCAAGCAGTTCGGCTACAATAACGATTTCGTCGGCTATGTGCCGATGATGGGCGCCGCCGACCCGTCCGCGCACGGGCTGCTCTTCGTCAATCACGAATACACCAACCCGCACCTGATGTTCCCGGGCGTCGTCGAGATGAAGGACGGCAAGCCGGTCATGAAGAACGCGACGCCGGACCGCTTCGCGATCGAGGCGATGGCGCATGGCGCGACGGTGGCGGAAATCCGCAAGACCGGGAGCCAGTGGGCGCTGGTCAGGGATTCCAGGTACAATCGCCGTGTTACCGTGGCGACCGAGATGCAGCTCTCTGGACCGGTCGCCGGCCATGAGCGCGTGCAGACCAAGGCCGATGCCACGGGCCGCAAGGTGCTGGGCACGCTCAACAACTGCTCGGGCGCGCTGACGCCCTGGGGCACCTTCGTCTCGGGCGAGGAGAATTTCCACGGCTATTTCTCCGGCAAGCTGCCGGAAGGCCATCGCGAGGAAGCCAACTACAAGCGCCTCGCCGTGCCGTCCTCGCCCTATGCCTGGGGCCGTTTCGAGGAGCGTTTCGACCTCGCCAAGGAGCCGAACGAGGCCAACCGCTTCGGCTGGGTGATCGAGGTCGACCCCTTCGATCCAAACTCGGTGCCGAAGAAGCGGACTGCGCTCGGCCGCTTCAAGCACGAGGGCGCCGACATGATCGTCGCCAGCAATGGCCGCGTGGCCGTCTATCTCGGCGACGACGAGCGCTTCGACTATGTCTACAAATTCGTGACAGCCGGCCGCTTCGACCCGAACAACCGCGCGGCCAATCTCGACCTGCTCGATGCCGGCACGCTGTACGTCGCCAAGTTCGCTGCCGACGGTACGCATGAATGGCTGCCATTGGTTTTCGGGCAGGGGCCATTGACGGCCGTCAACGGCTTCCAGAGCCAGGCGGACGTGCTGATCGAGGCGCGCCGCGCCGGCGATCTGCTCGGCGCGACCAAGATGGATCGCCCCGAGGACATCACGCCGAACCCGGTGACGGGCAAGGTCTATGTGATGCTGACCAACAATACGAGCCGCAAGGATGGGGAGGTTGATGCCGCCAATCCGCGCGCCAAGAACGCCTTCGGCCATATCATCGAGATCGCCGAGGCCGATGGCGACCACACGGCGACCAAGGGGCGCTGGGAGATCCTGCTGAAATGCGGCGACCCTTCCGTCGCTGCGGTCGGCGCGAGCTTCTCGACCGATACGACGAAGAACGGCTGGTTCGGCATGCCCGACAATGCCGTGGTCGATTCCGCCGGGCGGCTCTGGGTCGCGACCGATGGCAACGGTATCGACGTGACAGGGCGCACCGATGGGCTCTGGGCGGTTGATACCGAGGGCGGCGCGCGCCGGACCTCGAAGCTGTTCTATCGCGTGCCGCATGGCGCGGAGATGTGCGGCCCCTGCTTCACGCCGGACGACACCACCGCTTTCGTTGCCGTGCAGCATCCCGGCGACGACGGCCCGGACTGGCCGGAATTCGGCCGCCGTTCCTATTACGAGGACCTGTCGACCCGCTGGCCGGACTTCAAGCCGGACATGCCGGTGCGGCCGTCCGTGGTGGCGATCACCAAGAAGGGCGGCGGCAAGATCGGCGTTTGAGGCGGTTCGCCGTCATGGCCGGGTTCGACCCGGCCACCTCCCGAAAGCAAAAACGCCCGGTCGATGCGACCGGGCGTTTCCGTTTGAAAGCCTGCTCACTTGCAGTGAAGGTCAGGCCGCCTTCTTGGCTCCGAAGGTCGGGTCGAGCTCGCCCTTGGCGTAGCGCTTGGCCATCTCGGCCAGGGTGATGACGCGCTTGATCTTCGAGGCCTGGCCGGCGGTGTTGAACTCTTCAAGGCGCTGCTTGCAGAGCTTGGTCATCGCTTCCATGGCGGGCTTCAGATACTTGCGCGGATCGAACTCGCCGGGGTTCTCCGACAGGATCTTGCGGATCTGGCCGGTCATCGCCATGCGGTTGTCGGTGTCGATGTTGATCTTGCGCACGCCGTGCTTGATGCCGCGCTGGATCTCCTCGACCGGCACGCCCCAGGTCTGGGGCATCTTGCCGCCATACTGGTTGATGACGTCCTGGAGGTCCTGCGGAACGCTGGACGAGCCGTGCATGACGAGATGCGTGTTCGGCAGCAGCTTGTGGATCGCCTCGATGACATGCATCGCGAGGATCGCGCCGTCGGGCTTGCGGGTGAACTTGTAGGCGCCGTGCGAGGTGCCCATGGCGATGGCGAGCGCGTCGACCTTGGTCTCGGCGACGAACTTCACCGCTTCGTCGGGATTGGTCAGGAGCTGGTCGTGGCTGAGCTTGCCCTCGAAGCCGTGGCCGTCCTCCTTCTCGCCCTCGCCGGATTCGAGCGAGCCGAGCACGCCGAGCTCGCCCTCGACCGAGATGCCGCCGAGATGGGCCATGTCGGTGACGGTCTTGGTCACGCCGACATTGTAGTCCCAGTCGCCCGGCGTCTTGCCGTCGGCCTTGAGCGAGCCGTCCATCATCACCGAGGTGAAGCCGGCCTGGATCGCGGTCATGCAGGTCGCCGGCTCGTTGCCGTGGTCGAGATGCACGCAGACCGGGATATGCGGATAGATCTCGGTGACGGCGTCCATCATGTGCTTGAGCATGATGTCGTTGGCGTAGGAGCGGGCGCCGCGCGAGGCCTGGATGATCACCGGCGCGTCGGTCGCATCCGCCGCCGCCATGATCGCCAGCGCCTGCTCCATGTTGTTGATGTTGAAGGCGGGCACGCCGTAGTCGTTCTCGGCGGCATGATCGAGCAACTGGCGAAGCGTGATACGGGCCACGATGGCACTCCCCTTTGGTTTATCGGTCTGAGGGTGGATTTAGTGCGTCGGCGCCGGCCGCGCAAAGCGAAACCGGCGAAAACCTTAAAATGCGAGCGGCCGCCCCGTGTCGAAGCGGGTGACGGGGGCGCCCTGTCGAGGATCAGGCCTTCCTGAGCGCCTCGACGCCGGGCAGGGCCTTGCCTTCCATCCATTCGAGGAAGGCGCCGCCCGCCGTCGAGACATAGGAGAGGTCCTCGGCCACGCCGGCATGATTCATGGCCGCGACGGTGTCGCCGCCGCCGGCGACCGCAACGAGCTCACCTGCCTGGACGCGCCTGGCTGCGGCCTTGGCAACGGCGACCGTCGCGGTGTCGAAGGGCGGCAGTTCGAAGGCGCCGAAGGGGCCGTTCCAGACCAGTGTCTTGACCTTCTCCAGCCGCATGATGACTTCGGCGATCGAGAGCGGGCCGGCGTCGAGGATCATCTCGTCGGCTTCGACGCCGCCGACCGGCACGACGCGGTAGCTCGGATGGGCCTTGAATTCGCGGGCCACAAGCGCATCGACCGGCAACAGGATCTCGCAGCCGGCGGCCTTGGCTTTCTCCTCGATCTCGCGGGCGGTGCCGACGAGGTCGTGCTCGCAAAGCGACTTGCCGACATCGACGCCGCGCGCGGCGAGGAAGGTGTTGGCCATGCCGCCGCCGATGGCAAGCACGTCGACCTTCTTCACGAGGTTGCCGAGCAGCTCGAGCTTGGTCGAGACCTTGGCGCCGCCGACGATCGCCATGACCGGACGGGCCGGGTTGTCGAGGCCGGCGGAGAGAGCTTCGAGCTCGGCCTGCATGGTGCGCCCGGCATAGGCCGGCAGGACATGGGCTAGGCCTTCGGTCGAGGCGTGCGCCCGGTGCGCAGCCGAGAAGGCATCGTTGACATAGAGATCGCCGTTGGCGGCGAGCGCCTTCACGAACTCCGCGTCGTTCTTCTCGTCGCCGGCGTGGAAGCGGGTGTTCTCCAGCAGCAGGACGTCGCCGTTCTTCGCGGCGCTCAGCGCCTTGGCGACATCGTCGCCGATGCAATCCTCGACGAAGGTGACGGGGCGGCCGAGCGCTTCGGTCAGCGCCGGCACGACCTGGCGCAGGCTGTTCTTGTCGTCGCGGCCCTTCGGGCGGCCGAAATGCGCGAGCAGCACGACCTTGCCGCCCTTGTCGGCGATCTCGCGGATCGTCGGCAGGATGCGGTCGATGCGGGTGGTGTCGCTGACCTTGCCGTCTTCCATGGGAACGTTGAGGTCGACGCGGACAAGCACGCGCTTTCCGGCGAGATCGGCGTCGTCGAGGGTGCGGAAGGCAGTCATCGGGCTCTCTTATCGGATGCGTTCGAACAGGCTGGGATAATCGACGACGAGGCCGTCCTCGTCGACAGGCAATTCAGCCTCGAAGCTGCCATCGGCCGCCTGGTAGCGGAACAGGCGCGGGGCGAGGCAGGTATAGGTCTGCCGGTCGATGGTCGGGACGAAATCGTCGAAGGGGATGTAGAGCATCGTGAACGTGCGGCTCTGGCCGATTTCCCAGCGCTCCCGCCGGATCGGCAGGGTGTTGGTGAAGGGCGAGCCCTGCAGGTCGATGTCGGTGCAGTCGTCGAAGGCGGGCAGCGCCGTGCCGGCAGCGTCATGCCAGCGACCGGCGCGGCGCTCCATCGCGAGGCGGCGGCCATCTGTCGTCGCGATTGCGAAGCTGGTGACCGTGAAATCCGCGGTGCAGTCGATGCGGTAAGAGACGCCATAGGGCGGCTCGCCGCGCTCGCCGATGACGACGGCCTCGGCGCGGATTCCGGCTTGCGTGGTCGCGAGCGTCAGATGCTCCAGTCCGACGCCCTCGACCGGCCGCCAGCGCAAGCTGCGCGGCACGGCAAGGAGGGCGACGTCCCGAAAGCTCATCGGGCGAGCAGGCCTCCGAACAGGCCGGGGACGCCGAATTTCAGCACGAGGATGGTGAGAATGACGGTCAGCACGGCCGTGACGATCGCAGTCATGAACAGCGTACCGGAGCGCGGCGTCGCATCGACGCGGTTGCGCAAGGCGGTGATCTCGCCGCGGATCGAAGCGAAGTCCATGGTGCCGGCGGCGGCATCGACCTTGTGGGCGCTGCGCTCCAGCGAAGCTTCGGCGCGGGTCAGGACGGCCTCGTAGCGGGCGAATTTCTCCTCGATGCGCGCCGCCTTCTCCTCGATGCGGGAGAGCTGGTCGAGCTTGCGCGGCTCGGTCGCGGGCGCGGGGGCCTCGGCAGCGGGCGCCGTTGCCACGATCGTTGGGCTGAAGGCGACGGGCGGCTCGGTGTTCGCCGGGGTCACGACGGTCGGCTCGATCTTGGCCATAGGCGCTCCGTAGCTGGGAGGTGTCGGGCGAGGCCGGGCTTTGGCAGCGCGGCCTCGCATTGATGTGTCATGCCCTCAGAGAAGGGCAGAAAGGTGGTGGCTCAGAGCAGGGCGCCCATGGCGACGGCGGTGTCGCTCATGCGGTTCGAGAAGCCCCACTCGTTGTCGTACCAGGACAGCACGCGCACGAACTTGTCGTCCATGACCTTGGTCTGGTCGAGGGCGAAGGTCGAGGACGCCGGATCGTGGTTGAAGTCGATCGAGACGTTGGGCTGGTCGGTGACGGCGAGGATGCCCTTGAGCGGGCCGCGCTTCGACGCCTTGATGATGGCCTCGTTGACCTTCTCGACCGTGGTCTTGCGCTTCGAGATGAACTTGAAGTCGACGACCGAGACGTTCGGGGTGGGAACGCGGATCGAGGTGCCGTCGAGACGGCCCTTCAGGTCCGGGATGACCAGGCCGATCGCCTTGGCGGCGCCGGTCGAGGTCGGGATCATCGAGAGCGCAGCGGCGCGGCCGCGATAGAGATCCTTGTGCATCGTGTCCAGCGTCGGCTGGTCGCCGGTATAGGCATGGATCGTGGTCATGAAGCCCTTGTCGATGCCCACGCTGTCATGGAGCACGCGCACGACCGGCGCGAGGCAGTTCGTGGTGCAGGAGGCGTTCGAGACGACGACGTGGTCCTTGGTCAGCTCGTGATGGTTGACGCCGTAGACGACGGTGAGGTCGGCGCCGTCGCAGGGGGCGGAGACCAGCACGCGCTTGGCGCCGGCCGCAAGGTGGGCGGCGGCCTTGTCGCGGGTGGTGAAGATGCCGGTACACTCGAAGGCGATGTCGACGCCGAGCGCCTTGTGCGGCAGGTCCTTGGGATCGCGGATCGCGGTGACCTTGATCGGGCCCCGGCCGACATCGATCGTGTCGCCGGAGACGGTCACCGTGCCGGGGAAGCGGCCATGGACGGAGTCGAAGCGGAAGAGATGGGCGTTGGTCTCGACCGGGCCGAGATCGTTGATCGCCACGACCTCGATATCCTTGCGCTTCGATTCGATGATCGCGCGCAGAACGTTGCGCCCGATGCGGCCGAAGCCGTTGATCGCCACCTTGACCGTCATGTCTTCCTCTCCTTAGCCGAGCGTCCGGCGTAAGCCGTCGCTATCCACGCGGGCAATTCGGCCAAAGAATGGCCGAACGCAAGATGTCTTTCGGGAAAATCAGCCCTGCCTGCGGCAAACAGGCGCTCAGGCGTTGTGCTTCTTCATCGCGGCGTCGGCGATGGCCTCCGCCGTGATGCCGAAATGCTTGTAGACCTCCTTGTAGGGGCCGCTGGCGCCGAAGGAGTTCATGCCGATGAAGGTGCCGTCATGGCCGATCACGGCATCCCAGCCGAAGCGCACGCCGGCCTCGACCGCGATCTTGATCGGAGCCGAGCCGATGATGGCGGCCTGCGCCGCCTCGTCCTGCTCCAGCAGGAGCTCCAGCGAGGGCACGGAGACGACGCGGGCGCGGACGCCCTTCTCGGCGAGCAGCTTGCGCGCAGCGACGGCAAGCTCGACCTCGGAGCCCGAGGCGAAGAGCGAGACCTGTGCCTTGCCGCCTTCGGCCGCGAGGAGCTCGTAGGCACCGGCCGCCGAGCGGTTCTTCGCGGTGGCATCGGTGCGGAGCTGCGGCAGGTTCTGGCGCGAGAGGGCGAGAACCGTCGGGCCATCGGTGCGCTCCAGCGCGGCCTGCCAGGCTTCCGCGGTCTCGATCGTGTCGGCCGGGCGGAAGACGCGCATGTTCGGCATGGCGCGCAGCGAGGCGACCTGCTCGACCGGCTGGTGGGTCGGGCCGTCCTCGCCGAGGCCGATCGAGTCATGGGTCATGACATAGACGACCGGCAGGCCCATCAGGGCGGCAAGACGCATCGAGGGGCGGGCATAGTCGGCGAAGACCAGGAAGGTGCCGCCGCCGGTGCGGAAGCCGCCATGCAGCGTGATGCCGTTCATCGCGGCGGCCATGCCGTGCTCGCGGATGCCGTAGCGGACATAGCGGCCCTTCGGGGTCTTCGGGGTGAAGTCCTCGGCAGCCTTGGTGCGGGTGTTGTTCGACGGGGTCAGGTCGGCCGAGCCCATCACCAGCTCCGGCATGATCGGGGTGATGGCTTCCAGTGCCAGCTCCGAGGCCTTGCGGGTCGCGACAGCCTGCGGGGCGGCGATCAGCGCCTTCTTGTGGGCGAGGATCGCCTTGTCGAGCTTGGCCGGGACGGTGTGGGCGAGGCGGCGGTCGAACTCGCCGCGCTTCCGCTCGGAGAGGGTGGCGAAGCGCTCGCTCCAGTCCTTGTGGGCGGCAGCGCCGGCGGCACCGGCAGCGCGCCAGGCCTTGAGCACGTCGGCCGCGACCTCGAAGGCGCCGCCGGTGATGCCGAGCTTCTGCTTGGCCGCGGCGAGCTCCTCGGCGCCGAGCGGCTCGCCATGGGCCTTGGAGGTGCCGGCCTTCTTCGGGGCGCCGAAGCCGATCACGGTCTTGCACGCGATCATGGTCGGCTTGTTCGACTTCCGGGCGCGGTTGATCGCGGCCTCGATCGCCTCGGGATCATGGCCGTCGATGCGCTCGGAGCGCCAGCCGCAGGCCTTGAAGCGCGCGACCTGGTCGACATTGTCGGTGATCGAGAGCGGGCCGTCGATCGAGATGCCGTTATCGTCCCAGAGCACGATCAGCTTGCCCAGCTTCTGGTGGCCGGCGAGCGCGATCGCCTCCTGGCTGATGCCTTCCATCAGGTCGCCGTCGGATGCCAGCACATAGGTGTGGTGGTCGACGACCTTCTTGCCGAACTCGGCGGCGAGCATGCGCTCGGCCATCGCCATGCCGACGGCGGTGGCCAGACCCTGGCCGAGCGGGCCGGTGGTGGTCTCGACGCCCGAGGTCATGAAGTTCTCGGGATGACCGGGGGTCTTCGACTCGAGCTGGCGGAAAGCCTTGAGGTCGTCGAGCTGCATGCCGGGCGCGCCGGTGAGGTACAGCAGGGCGTAGAGCAGCATCGAGCCGTGGCCGGCGGAGAGCACGAAGCGGTCGCGGTCCGGCCAGCGCGGATCGGCTGCGTCGTACTTCATCACGCGGGTAAACAGCACGGCGGCAACGTCGGCAGCGCCCATCGGCAGGCCGGGATGGCCGGACTTGGCCTTCTCGACGCCATCCATCGCCAGGCCGCGGATGGCGTTGGCGAGCTTGTCGTGCTGGGCGCGGTCGATGCTGGTCATGATGGTCTCACAGGGCTCCGTCGGGCGGGAGGACCGGGCCGGCCTGCGCGACAGCGGGCCGGCGAGGGGGAAAGCAGTTCGCCGCCGCTTGCGGCAGGCTTGGAAAGGACGGGGTGGATTAGGCCCGGCCCTCCCTGCGAGTCAATTCGCCAAACCCTGCTTTCGGGGTCGCAGGCCCCGCTTTCGCGCGGTTTTCCGCAGATGGCGCCTCAGCCCCGCCCCGCAAGCCGTTGCACGGACGTGTTTACAAGGCCGCGAGAGCGATTCCTGTTTTCCGGCGCTTTGCTGTAAATTGGGGCACGAATCGTGTGAGCCGGCTTCGATCTGAAAGGAGAGCGACGGTGGCGAGCCTGATGCTGGACAATGCGCTGGCGCGCCTCGATACGGCGCTGGGGCAATTGGAGGCGGCAGCGCGGCGGCGGGTCGAGGCTGAACGTGGACGTGGCAACCTCGAAACCGAACTCGCCCTGATGCAGGACGACCGGGCGCGGCTGGCCGCCGAGCTCGATGGCGCAATGTCGCGCCTCGGGCAGGTCGAGACCGCCGCCGCCGATGTCGACCAGCGGCTGGAGCGGGCGATGAACGTCGTCGGTGCCGTGATCGCGCGGGTCGAGGCGCAGCAGCCGCCGCAGCCCGAGGCGGACTAAGAACCAAGAACTGGAGACCGAATGCCGCAAGTCAACGTCATGATCTCCGGGAAGGCCTACCGCATGGCCTGCGGGGAGGGCGAGGAGGGCCATCTCGAAGGGCTCGCCCGGTTCTATGACGAGAAGATCGGCGAGATGCGGCAGGCCTTCGGCGAGATCGGCGACATGCGCCTGCATGTCATGGCGGCGCTGATGGTGGCGGACGAGGTCCATGAACTGAAGCAGCGATTGGCGAAGCTCGAAGCCGACCTCGCGGCGACGCAGGGCAATGCCGGCGCCGCCGACGAGCGCCTCAGCGAGGTCGAGGACCGGGCGGCGGAAGCGCTGGTCGCGGCGGCCGAGCGGATCGAGGGCGTGGCGCGGAGCCTGATCCCGTCCGCGGTGGGATAAGCGCTTTATCCAGGCATGAAAAAGGCCCCGGATGTCGCCATCCGGGGCCTTCTTGTTTGTCTCTGTGACCGGATCAGACGCCAGGGGCGCCGCTGGCGCCGTCCAGCACCGTGACCGAGCGGCGGTTCTGCGACCAGCACGAGATGTCGTTGCAGACCGCGACCGGGCGCTCCTTGCCGTAGGAGATGGTGCGCATGCGGTTGGCAGCGATGCCGCGCGAGGCGAGATAGTCGCGCACGGTCTGGCCGCGGCGGGCGCCGAGCGAGTAGTTGTACTCGCGGGTGCCGCGCTCGTCGGCATGGCCTTCGACGGTGAAGGTGTAGCGCGGATAGCGCTGCAGCCAGCTCGCCTGCTTGTCGAGAGTAGAAGTCGCGGTCGAGGTCAGATCGGTCGAATCGGTCTCGAAGAAGACGCGGTCGCCGACATTGACGACGAAGTCCTGCGCGCTGCCCGGAGTGGCGGCGCCGCCGGCACCGAAGCCCGAGCCGGAACCGTCGGCGTTCTGATCCTTGGCGCAGGCGCCGAGCGCGAGCGTGGCAGCGATGGCGGCAGCGAAACGGACGGCACGGCCGCCGGGAACGAGAGTGGTCAACATGGCTGGACTCCGGGGCAATCGAATTCATGTGGCGACGCGCTTCGACGGGGCGTCGCGATGCCTCATCAATGAACCGTCAACCTAAACGAGACCTTGCCAAATCAGGGCGAAGTGGCGGCATTGCGGCTTATGGTTAACCAATTATGGCGAAAGGCGTTTGCTGCGCCGGCTGTTGCGCCGTGAGCACAGAAATAGCCGGGACTTAGGGCGGAAATGCGTCGCCGCCCCCGCTTGACGCGCCTGCGATCCGATGCGGCGAGCCTCTCGCCCGGGCTTTCCGGCTTGACGAATTCATAGCTGAATGGTTATGGGTTTATTCATAGCCAATTGGTTATGGATTATCGATGCCCGACACATATGACCTGCTCTTCAAGACGCTGGCCGATCCGACGCGGCGGGGGATTTTTGAACGCCTGTGCAGCCAGGGCGAGCAGACGGTCGTGGCGCTGACGGCGCAGGCCGGCGTGTCGCAGCCGGCGGTCTCGAAGCATCTGGCCGTGCTGAAGCAGGCGGGGCTGGTGCGGGACCGCCATCAGGGCCGCCAGACGCATTACAGCGCGCAACTCGCGGCGCTCGCACCTCTCGCCGACTGGACGAACCGCATGGCCGGATACTGGGAAAGCCGGTTCGACGATCTCGAAGACCTGCTCAAGAGGATGGACCAATGACTGAAACCCGCTCCGTCGTCGTCGAGCGCGAGATGCCCCATCCGCCGGAAAAGCTCTGGCGCGCGCTGACGCAGCCGCACCTGATCGCCGAATGGCTGATGAAGAACGATTTCGTGCCGAGCGTCGGCCACCGCTTCAATCTGCGTGGCGACTGGGGCGGCGTGCTCGATTGCGAGGTGCTGACGGTCGAGCCGAACCGGTCTCTTTCCTATAGCTGGGACTTCGCGCATGACGACCCGGCCTATGCCCTCAAGAGCGTGGTGACCTTCACGCTCACTCCCTCAGTGAAGGGCACGCATCTGCGCATGGAGCAGGTCGGATTCCGGCCGGAGCAGAAGCAGGCCTTCGGCGGCGCCAAGGCGGGCTGGCAGCAGTTCTTCGGCAAGCTGGAAGAGGTCGCGGCGCGCGCCGACTGAGGCGTGGGGTCGCTTCCGGTCAGAACCACCCTTGTCATTCCGGGGCGCGCCATAGGCGCGAACCCGGAACCCACGACTGGGTGAGCACTTTCCATGCCGGATTGCAAGCGGAGTACCCAGTCGTGGGTTCCGGTTTCTTCGCTGCGCGAAGCCCCGGAATGACAAGGGTGTTGCCCTAAGGGGCGGCACTTCTCATCCCCTGATCAAAGGAGGTCTGCTTGACCTGGAACGCCGCAATCCGGCAGGGCCATCGCTGGCTCTCGATCATCTTCACCGCGACCGTTCTCGCAAATTTCGCCGCGATGGCGCGTGGTGAGCCGCCGGCCTGGATCGTCTATTCGCCGCTGCTGCCACTCTTCCTGCTGCTGTTCAGCGGGCTCTACATGTTCATCCTGCCTTACGCCGTGAGATGGCGCAGCCGGCGCGAGGCCTGACGGCGAGCCCAGCTTCGGCGCAGCGCGAAAAAATTGCGCAAACGGGGCGCAGAATTGCAGCGCAACTTTCGCGCTCTCCGGTCTATCGTTAGGGGATCAGGCCTGCCTCGGCCCGTCTTCCTGTCCCGACCGGAGATCGCGATGGCTCATTCCCTCAAGTCCGGCGCCGCGAGCGTGACGCCCCTTCGTGGCCCGAACCAGCCCGATCTCGATTCCGACATCGTCTGGGAAGCGCGCCGGGATCTCGCCGCGACCTTCCGGATGGCTGCGCGTTATGGCTTCGAGGAGGGCATCTGCAACCATTTCTCGGCGCTGGTGCCGGGCTATGACGACCTCTTCATCGTCAACCCCTATGGCTGGGCCTTCCGGGAGCTGACGGCGTCGAAGCTGCTGATCTGCGACTTCCACGGCAATGTCGTCTCGGGCGAGGGGCAGCCGGAGGCGACGGCCTTCTACATCCATGCCCGCATCCACAAGAACGTCCCGCGGGCCAAGGTCGCCTTCCATACGCATATGCCTTATGCGACGGCGCTCTCGATGACTGAGGGCGATCCGCTGATCTTCGCCGGGCAGACCGCGCTCAAGTTCTACGGCCGCACCGCCGTCGATCGCGACTATAACGGGCTGGCGCTGGACGAGCGCGAGGGCGACCGCATCGCGGCGGCGGTCGGCGATGCCGACATCGTTTTCATGAAGCATCACGGCGTCATGGTGCTCGGGCCGAATATCGCAGAGGCCTGGGATGATCTCTACTATCTGGAGCGGGCCTGCGAGGTGCAGGCGCTGGCGCTCGCGACGGGTCGTGAGGTCAGAGCGGTGAAGCCGGAGATCGCGGAAGCGGCCTATCGCCAGATGCGTGAGGGCGATCCGGAATCGGCTCGGCTGCATCTGGCGTCGATCCGGCGTCAGCTCGACGCCGAGGAGCCGGTCTATCGCGACTGAGTTGATCGGTCACGAAACGCAAAAGCCGCCCGAGATGGTCGGGCGGCTTTCATAGAGGATGAGGCTGAAGACCGCCTGCGCTTCAGCGCTGGCCGCTCAGCAAGGGCGACCAGGTCGGGTCGGAGGCGAAGGCCGGGGTCGGCACGGGTACTTCGACGCGGCCGGTGATGTCGACCATATAGAGCTTGCCGCCGGACTGGCCGCCCGGATCGCGGAAGAACATGATGTACTGGCCGTTCGGCGCCCAGTTCGGGGCTTCGTTGTGGAAGCCCTCGGTCAGGATGCGCTCGCCGGAGCCGTCCGGCCGCATCACGCCGATGGCGAAGCCGCCGCCGCCCTGGCGGGTGAAGGCGATGAGGTCGCCGCGCGGCGACCAGGAAGGCTGCGAATAGCGGCCCTGGCCGAAGGAGATGCGCTGGCCCTCGCCACCGCCGGCGCCCATCACATAAAGCTGCTGCTGGCCACCGCGATCGCTTTCGAAGACGATGCGCGAGCCGTCCGGCGCATAGGAAGGCGAGGTGTCGATCGCCGCCGTCGAGGTCAGGCGCGTGGTCGAGCGCGAGCCGATATCGATGGCGTAGAGATTGGCGTTGCCGCCCTGCTGGAGCGAGAGCACGACGCGCTGGCCGTTCGGCGCAAAGCGCGGGCTCGAGCTCATGTCGGGGAAGTTGCCGACGATCTGGCGCTGGCCGGTTTCGATGTTCAGGACCTGCACGCGCGGCTGCTCGCCCTGGCGCTGGGTCATGAAGGTGACGTCCTGCGAGACCGGCGAATAGCGCGGCGTCACCACCGAGGTGTCGCCATTGGTGAGGTAGCGCACATTGGCGCCGTCCTGGTCCATGATGGCGAGGCGCTTGCGGCGCGTCTCCTTCGGCCCGGATTCGTCTACGAAGACGACGCGGGTGTCGAAGAAGCCGCCGAGCCCGGTGACCTTCGAGAAGATCGCGTCCGAGATGATATGGCCGACGCGGCGGGCATTGCTCGGGTCGGTGAAATACTGCTGGCCGTCGGTCTGGGTGCCGGTCGCGACGTCCCAGAGCCGGAACTCGGCGCGGATGCGGCCGGCCTCGCGCGCGACGCGGCCGGTGACGAGGGCCTGCACGCCCGCAGCCTTCCAGGCGTCGAAGCGCGGGGCGGCGTCGAAGGGTGGGTTCGCCTCCGGGAAGCGGCCCTTGTCGATCGGCGTGAAATAGCCGCAGCGCTTCAGGTTGTTGGTGATGACGCCGGAGACGAGCACGCCGCCTTCGCCGCCGAAATCGGCAATGGCGATCGGCATCGGCTGGAAGGCGCCGCCCGTCAGGTTGATGACGAGCTCGGCCTTTGCTGCGGCGGGCACGAGCAGCGCCGCGCCGGCTGTGGCGAGGAGGCGGCGGCGCGTCGGCGCGGCCGCGAGGAAGGGGAGGGGAGTATGGTCGATCATCGGGGTCACATAACGTCCCTGGCGTCGAAATTGACGACGACATCACGCCAGTCGTCGTAATAGGAGGCGAATTGAGCCGGAATGCGCAAGGGCGCGCAGCGGCGGGTGGCGGTCAGCGCCGAATCGGCGGCGACCCTGAACAGCGGGTCCGAGGACGAATTGATCACGCCGGGCTGGCCGATGAGCGAGCCGTCGGTGTTCAGTTTCATCCGCACGGAGGGCACGACATTGCTGCTGCCCTGGGCGTTGGCGAGCGCGATCGGCACGTTCCAGCACTTCAGGAGCTGCTCCTGAATGATGCCGATGAGCTGGGACCGGAGCGAGGGGCTGAGCTTCTGCGAGGAACCGCGCTCGGTGCCGAGCGAGGCCGTACGGTTGACCTGCGGCGCCGAAGAGCCGGACGACTGCGCCTTCTCCTTCGACTGGAGCAGCTTGGCGATATCGTTGGCGTTGAAGTTCTTGGCGATCTCCGCCTCCTTCTTCGCCTTGGCCTCGGCTTCCTGCTTGGCCTTCGCCTCGGCAGCGAGCTTGGCCTTCTGCTCGGCCTCTGCCTTCGCCTTGGCGGCAGCTTCCGCCTTTTCCTTGGCCGCCTTCTCGGCTTCCGCCTTGGCGAGCGCCTCGGCCTTGGCCTTGGCATCGGCGGCACGCTTGGCGGCCTGAGCGTCGGCTTCCGCCTTTGCCTTGGCGGCAGCCTTCGCCTCCTCCTCGGCCTGCTTCGCCTTGGAGGCGAGTTCGGCCTCTTCCTGAAGGCGCGCCTGTTCCTCGCGCTTCTGCTCGGCCTCGCGCGCGGCGGCGGCCTCGCTCTTCTGCGGCGGCTGCTTGGCGGGCTCGGGCTGCTTGGCCTCGGGCTTGGGCGGCTCGACCGGGCGGGCCGGCGGCGGAGGCGTCGTGGCGTTGTTCTCGGCGGTCTTCAATTCCGGCGGGCGCGAGGGCGGGGCCGGCGCATCGGCCTTGGCTTCGCCGGCCTCCTTGCGCTCGACCCTTTCGGACTGGCGCTCGGCGCGGGGCGTCGGCTGGGCCTGGACCTTCTCGGCGCTGCGCTCGCCGCGCGTCACCTGGTTCAGCGCGCTGGGATCGATCACCTCGACGGCGATCGCCTCTTCGTTCTCCGGCAGCGGCGCAGGCGACGAGAACGCCAGCAGCCCCGCGACGAGGAACGTCGCGTGGCCGAGCGCCGACACCAGCATGCCAGGTTCGGAGGTCGAAAGCTTCACGCCCTTAACGTCCTTACTCTCTCAACCTTCAGCGGCTCGGCTCGGTGACGAGCGCGACCCGCTTGAAGCCGGCGGCGGTGATGGTCGACATCACCGAGGCGACGCGGCCGTAATCGACCTGCTTGTCGCCGCGAACATAGATGCGCTCGTCGAAGCCCTGCTTGGCCAGGCCCTGGAGCTTGGCGGCGAGGTCGGGCTCGAGCGTTGGCTCGTCCTGCAGAAAGATCTGGCCCTTGCTGTCGATGGCGATGGTCAAGGGCTTCTGGTCGACATTGATCGGCTTGGCGCCGGTCTGCGGCAGGTCGAGCGGCACGCCGGTCGCGATCAGCGGCGCGGCGACCATGAAGATGATGAGCAACACCAGCATGACGTCGATGAACGGCGTCATGTTGATCTCGGCGATGGCGCCGTGGCGGCGTCCGCGCCGGCCCCGGCGGCCGGAACCGCCCTTTGCGCCTGAAGCGGCTGACATACCCATCGGTCAGCCCCTCACGCTGCCATGCGTTCGTCGATCTGCCGCGACAGGATCGCGGAGAACTCGTCGGCGAAGGCTTCGAGACGCCCCTGCGCCTTGGCGACCTCGGACTGGAGCTTGTTGTAGGCCATCAGCGCGGGAATCGCGGCGAAGAGGCCGATCGCGGTGGCGAAGAGCGCTTCGGCGATGCCGGGCGCGACGACCGCGAGCGAGGAATTCTTGGAGACCGCGATCGCCGTGAACGAGGTCATGATGCCCCAGACCGTGCCGAACAGGCCGATGAAGGGCGCGGCCGAGGCGATGGTCGAGAGCACGAGCAACCCCGATTCCAGCCGCTCGGTCTCGCGCTGGATGGTGACGTCGAGCACCTTGTCGATGCGCTGGGAGAGGCTGGCGACCGAGCGCCCGCCATTCTCGAAGGAGCGCTTCCACTCGCGCATCGCCGCGACGAAGACGGCGGCCATGTCGTTGACAGGCTTGCTGGCGAGGTCGCGATAGAGCTCCTCCAGCGAGCGGCCGGACCAGAACACCTCCTCGAAGGCGTCCATGTCCTTGCGGGTCCGGCGGTAAAGCAGCGTCTTGTCGACGATGATCGACCAGCACCAGACCGAGGCACCGAGCAGGCCCAACATGACCAGCTTGACGACGATATGGGCGTTCCAGAACAGCGTCCAGAACGACATGTCGATCTGCGGCGCGGCCTGCGCGACGTCGGCGGGGTTCATCCTGTCATCCTTCTCACCCAGGCGGTACGGCCGGGGCTGGACGCTTAAGCCTCCAGCCCCGGCCCAAACCCCGCCGCTTGCGTCGCGGGAGACCCACGCCGCCGCCCGATCCGCGATCCGGGGAAATGCCGTATCCCTCCAATCGCGCGTGAATCCGGCGAAAGATGGGCCGAAACGGGGTTTCCCACGGAACGCATGCTCCAGACCGAGTTAAGCATCCGGCAAGGTTAATGTCGGGTATACGCCGGGAGATAAGCGCTCGTGCGCAGCGGCTGCGGCGTCATGGCGGAGAGGTCGACCCGGCGCCAGTCGGCAGGAAAGGGAAAGTTCTTGGGGAGCAACGGCGCCGATTGACCCAGCGTCATGTGCGGTCGATAGTTGCCGAGCCCGGTATCGCTTAACGTGGAATTCGAGCCGATGAGCAAAGCTCGTGATCGAGCGCGCCAGTTCTGCGCCAAGGTGCCACCTTCCGGCTTCGGATCCCGCGATAATTCGCTGGCCTTCGACAACATGGTCGGCCCCGGTCCGCTGAAGAAAGGCGAGGACGGCCGCATGAAGAAGGTGTTCGAGAATCGCCAGAAGGAGGGCGAAAACTCGAACTGGCAACGCACTTTCTGTAACGACTTCGCAGGAGAGTGCTCACGCTTCTCGACCAACGGATCCTATCTCGGCAACATCATACCCACCCTGAAAGAGGCGACGCTGAAGGGGCCGAAGCCTTATGCATGGGTCGATGCGGGCTCCGGTGTCGAGCCCGACTACGGCGATATCCTCGGCTTCCAGATCGGCAAGAACATGCATCTGGGGGTCGCGGTCGGCGTGAAAGGCGGAAGGCTGCACAAGATCGAGGCGGGCCAAGGCGGTGTCAATTTCGGACAGGATTTCATCAAATGGACCAGCTCGACCTGGCCCAGTCCGCCGAACCTCGTAGGGTGGGTCAATATCGATCTCTGGTGCTACGGCAAGGCGTATTCCAGCGGCCAGACGTCGCCGGAGGGCCTCTGGACCGTTTGGATGAACAAGCGCACCGCGCGTTATGCCTATAAGTTCGGGGAGACGACGGTAACCTGGCGCGATGTCTTCAACGGACAGACGGGATCGGGGACCTGGTCCTTCGAGGATGAAGGCCTGGTGATCCGCTGGAAATCGGGTACCAAGGATGTCTGGGACTTGCCACTCGACTATGGCGGCACTGCAGGTTACGAGCAGTCACCCGGGGCGGGCAGGCTCGATATCTTCGCCACGAAGGACTAGAATATCGCTCCTCCTGTCGTCCGCGCCTCATGATGATCCATCTCACCGGCCCGACGTATCTGCGCATTTCAAACGGATAGGGCACCGTCTGGCATTCACGTTGCGCTAAGACAGCGGCTGGGCAGTTTCGCCAGCCGCAGCATGACTGCGTATCGATGCGCGCCAGGCGGGTCTGCTGAAATGGGTATGCGGCATACCAAACGGCCCGCCTCGACAGATCGAAGCGGGCCGCGTGGCGGTCGCGATGCCTGACGATCAGGCCGCGTCGGGCTGGGCCGGGGTGTTGGCCGGCGGGTTGTTACGGCGCTCGTTCATGAACTGATCGAACTCGGCCTTGTCGCGGGCCATGCGCAGGCGGCCGAGGAAGTCGTGGAACTCGCGCTGCTCGTCCTCGAGCCGGCGTAGCGTCTCCGAGCGGTACTCGTCGAAGGCGCGGTTGCCGCTGGAAGGGCCGCCGCGGCCCCAGCCGCCGAAGCCGCCACCGAAGCCGCCTTCACGGCCGGTCATGCGCTCGCGCAGGCGGTCCATCTTGCCCTGAAGGCGGTTCATCCGGTGCTCGTACCGGTCTCCGGCATATCCACAACCCATGCGTCCACTCCAGAAAAGAAAGGCCAGGGTCGCAAGACCCAGGGGCCAGAACAGGATGAAGCCGAGAACCGCGAAGGCGATCCAGGCACCCCTCCCATATTCGTCCAGCTTCTCGACGATCGGCATTGCTCCCTCACTGCATCAGCGTGAATGTAAATCACATTTACATAGATGCGCTCGACCCCGCCGCTTGTCAAGGAGTGGGCTCGCGGAAAAAATCAGCCGGGCGTGGAAGGGCCGTTGCGGCCGATGCCGAGCCCCTGGAGATAGATCAGCATGCCGGCTTCCAGGAGTTCGGCGGCCGACATCGGCAGCGGGCGACGCCCGCCATCGGCGCGGCCGAACAGGGCGGCGACGCCATGCGACATCGACCAGACATGCAGCGCCATCATCAGGGCTGGCGGGCGCTTTCCCTGCGGGAGCTGGGCGATCAGCGCTTCGGAGGCCTGACGCAGGCCGGCGAAGGCGCGATCGGCGGCGGCGCGCAATTCGGGGCTGGCATCGAGCGGCACGCCGGCCTCGAACATCGCCGAGTAATAGGCGGGCTCGTCATGGGCGAAGGCGAGATAGGCGCGGCCGAGCCGGTGGAAGGCGGTTTCCGGGTCGGGCCGGCCCTGGTCCCAGGCGCGCGACAGCGCCGCCTCGAAGGCTTGGAAGCCGCGCGCGGCGACATCGGCCAGGAGCTCGTCGCGGTCGCGGAAATGGCGATAGGGCGCGGCCGGGCTGACGCCGGCCATGCGAGCGGCCTCGGCAAAGGTGAAGCCGTTCGGGCCCTTCTCTCCGATCAGCCCGAGCGCAGCCTTCACCAGCTCCTCCTTGAGGTTGCCGTGGTGATAGCCGCGGGGTGTCTCGGGGCGGTCGCGCTTCCAGCTCATGTAAGGAGCGCTAACATGCGGGCAGGGGCTGCGTCGACTGTTGCAGGCGCTCAGTCGTCGAGCATCAGGCGCTTGCGCAGGCCGTCCGGGATGCGCCGGGCCCGGCCGCCGCCGACGCAGGCGACCATGACCTGCGCCGTGATCAGCACGTCCTCGCCGCGCAGCACGCGCTGTTCGAGGTCCATGGTGGCGCCGCGGGCCGCGATCGAACGGGTCTCGACCGTCAGCAGGTTGTCCATCACGGCCGGCCGCAGGAAATCGATGGTCATCTTGCGGACCGCGAAGCCGAGCGCCGTCTCGCCATCGAAGAGCTCGCGCTGTTCGACGCCGAGCGCGCGGATCAGCTCGGTGCGGCCGCGCTCCATGAAGCGCAGATAGGATGCGTGATAGACGACGCCGGAAAAATCGGTGTCCTCGTAATAGACGCGGACCTCGATGCGATGGACCCTGCTCATGGTGCTCCGGCGCGGTTTGGAATGCTTGCCGCTGCCATAGACCAGGAGATGCGGCTTCGGAAAGGCTGGAACTGCTTTGCCGGCGGGACGTTGCCCGTTGCGTGATCACAGCAAGGGAGAACCTGTCATGGCGCAATCCAGCAAGGCGACCGCGCGGCTGCTCGACAAGGCCGAGGCCGACCTCGTCGCCCGCAGCCAGCGCGGCGCGATCGGGGCTCTTCCGGATGACGAGTTGCGGGACCTCGCCGGCAAGCTGCGTGAACGGCGCGACAAGGCGCGCGACGGCGCGCGGCGGCAGAAGCGCGAGATGCGCGGCAAGGCCGAGCCGAAGGGCGCCAAGGCCGCCAGCGACAATACCGGCACCAAGGCGAAGGCGGACGCGCTGACCGCGGCGCTGAAGCGGGTCGGGGCCGAGCGCACGCGCCGGGAGGAGAAGGCTAAGCTGCCGAGCCAGCGCAGCCTTGCGCGCAAGGCGCTCGCGCTCAAGCAGCGCCAGCTTGCGGCCGAACGCCCTGCCAGCCGCACGGCCGGCAAGGGCATGCGTCCGGTCGAGAATCCGAAGGCGGCGAAATCCGGCGCGCTGAACGATGCCGGGGCGCGACCGGCGCTGATGCGCTCGAAGATCGCGCGGCAGTCATAGCGATATCCAGCCCTGCGGGCGCTCAGCGCTTGCAGGGCTTGTTCATGAAGGAGCCGCAGTCATAGGACTTGGAGAGCTCTTCGCGGACCGAATAATCCTTGCCCTCGACGCGGTTGACGATGTCGTCGATGCGCCAGCCGCCGCCTTCCTGGATCATGCGGAAGCGCACCGTGACGGGCTGCTTGAAACTGCGGAAGCTGGCGTTGACCAGAGCCCGGCCGTTTTCGGGCGGCCCGGCGACGGTGACCTTGAGGAACTTTACCTCGCCGTCCTGGCCGCTGATGAAGGGGTCGGCGCCGATATGGCCGATCTCGCCGGCCTCGTCCTGATAGAGATCGTCGCGGGCGAAGAGCGCAGCGAGGCTCTTGCTCATGAGCTTGTCGCGATGCGGCGGGCGCCAGGGCGGCTCGCCCGACGAGGCCAGCGTCTTGCGCGTGACGGCATAGGCGTCCATCACGGTGCCTGCCGGGGTCTTGTCGCCGGCCTGGGCGGTCGCCGCCGCAAGGAGAAGCGCCAGCGCGGCCGGGCCGGCGAGGCGGCTGAAGGACATGTTCGGTCTCCGAAGCGTATCTACCTGGTGAGGCGTGGATGACTAGCCGCGCATCCGCCATATGAGCGAGAAAGTCGAACCACTTCAATCGTCATGATCCGGGCAAGCCGCATAGCGGCCCTGCTCGGGCAGTGGCACCGGGTGCGGCTCTCCTCGCCAGGCTCGTATCCACGCCGTGCCGGCGTGGAACCCGGCTTCAGTTCTCGTCCTCCCCATCGCCGAACAGGCCGAACTGCGCCGTCTCGCGCGAGGGCTCGGGCATGCCGAGATGGCGGAAGGCGTGGGGCGTGAGCAGGCGGCCGCGCGGCGTGCGCTGGATGAAGCCCTGCTGCAGCAGGAAGGGCTCGATGATCTCCTCGATCGCGTCGCGCGGCTCGGAGAGCGAGGCGGCGATGGTCTCGATTCCGACCGGGCCGCCGCCGAAATTGACCGCGACCGTGGTGAGGTAGCGCCGGTCCATCTGGTCGAGGCCGATCGCGTCGACGTCCAGCAGAGAGAGCGCCTTGTCGGCGACCTTGCGGGTGACGATCGGATCGCCGTCGACGATGGCGAAGTCGCGCACCCGGCGCAGCAGGCGCCCGGCGATGCGCGGCGTGCCGCGGGAGCGCTTGGCGATCTCGTTGGCGCCGTCGTCAGACATCGGCACGCCGAGCACGCGGGCGCCACGCGCGACGATGCCCTGCAATTCCTCGACCGTGTAGAACTGCAGGCGGATCGGGATGCCGAAGCGATCACGCAGCGGCGTGGTCAGGAGGCCGGCGCGGGTGGTGGCGCCGACGAGGGTGAACTTCGGCAGGTCGATCTTGACCGAGCGGGCGGCCGGGCCTTCGCCGATGATCAAATCGAGCTGATAATCCTCCATCGCGGGATAGAGGATTTCCTCGACGGCAGGGTTGAGGCGGTGGATCTCGTCGATGAAGAGCACGTCGCGCTCTTCGAGGTTGGTGAGCTGGGCCGCGAGGTCGCCGGCCTTGGCGATGACCGGGCCGGAGGTCGAGCGGAAATTGACGCCGAGTTCGCGCGACACGATCTGCGCCAGCGTCGTCTTGCCGAGGCCGGGCGGGCCGACGAAGAGGACGTGGTCGAGCGCGTCGCCGCGGCTCTTGGCGGCGTTGATGAAGACCTGGAGATTGGCGCGGGCGGCCGCCTGACCGGTAAAATCGGACAGCGAGAGCGGACGCAGCGAGGTTTCGCTGTCGTCGTCGCGGCGTTCGGCCGTCATCAGGCCGGAGCGTTTGGGTTCGCTCACAGCACGATCTCCAGCTCGATGGCGTCGTGAATCGGAATGTCCTTGTACCCCGTCTTGATGATATCAGGCACGACCGAGCGATAGGCGTCGATCGCCTCGAGATAAAGGCCCGAGAGGCGGAAGCCGCGGCGCTGGTAGAAGGTCATGCCCGGCATGTTGTCATTGGTCAGCATCGCCTTGAGCTTCTTGGCGCCGGCCTTGCGCGCCGCGAAGATGACGGCGTCGAGCATCTGGATCGCGACACCTTCGCCGGGCCTCAACGAATGGAGCGCGCAGAGATAGGCGGTGTCGCCACGGAGCGTCCAGCTCGCCAGCGCCGCGGTGCGGCCCGAAGGCTCGTAGAGGCCGAGCGCGTCGATCTCGGCGACGTCATAGACGTGGAGGTCGATCATCATGCTCTGCGAGCCCCAGCTCGCCAGCATGATGCGGCAGAGCTCGGTCTTGTCGGTGACGACGCGCAATTGAAGCTCGTCGGGCGTTTCGCTCACTTGGCCAGTTCCTTCAGGCCCAGCTTGATGAGCTGGGCCGTGCCGGCCCCATCGCCGGCGGCCTTGGCCGCAGCCGCCACGGCGGCCACCGCCTGGGCCTGAGGATAGCCGAGATTGGCGAGCGCGGACACGGCGTCGGCGATCGGCTGCGGCAGCTTCCTGTCCTCCAGCGCGCCGGAGAGCTGGACCACGCCCGGATCGATATGGCCGAAGGCCGGGGCCTTGTCCTTGAGCTCGGCGCAGAGGCGCTGCGCCAGCTTGGGGCCGACGCCCGGAGCGCGCGCGATCGCAGCCTTGTCGTTGGTGGCGATGGCAGTAGCGAGCCCACCCGGATCGAGCGTCGAGAGGATCGCCAGCGCGACCTTGGCGCCGACGCCCTGCACGACCTGCATCAGGCGGAACCAGTCGCGCTCATTGTCGGACATGAAGCCGTAGAGGCGGATCGCATCCTCGCGGACATGGGTCTCGATCGAGAGCGCGGCAGCCTCGCCGGGCTGGGGCAGGCGCTGGAGCGTGCGCGCCGAGCACTGCACGACATAGCCGACGCCCTGCACGTCGATGATGACGTGGTCCTCGCCATAGGAATCGATCAGGCCCTTAAGCTTGCCGATCATCGTCTCGTTCCCCCGGCCGCCATCATCATCCTGCCACGCGCATCTGCGCGACCAGCGCCTTCATGCCGCGATGCTGGGCATGGCAGATCGCGACGGCGAGCGCATCCGCCGCGTCGGCCGAGGAGGTCTCGGCCTTTGGCAGCAGCACCCGGATCATCGCCTGGACCTGCTTCTTGTCGGCATGGCCGACGCCGACCACGGTCTTCTTGACGAGGTTGGCGGCATATTCCGCGACATCGAGCCCGGCGAGCGCCGGCACGACCAGCGCGATGCCGCGGGCCTGGCCGAGCTTCAGCGCCGATTGCGGGTCGCGGTTGATGAAGGTCTCCTCGACGGCGGCCTCGTGCGGGCGATGCGTGACAAGAACCTTGTTGAGGCCCTCATGCAATTGCCGAAGGCGCTGGCCGAGCGGCAGGGCGCCGTCGCTCTCGACGCAGCCGCAGGCGACGAAGGAGAGCTTGCTGCCTTCCGAAATCACGATGCCCCAGCCGGTTTTCCGGAGGCCGGGATCGATGCCGAGGATGCGAATCGGAGGAGCCATGATGCCTGCAAACTAGCGGATGTTTCGGATTTGTCCCGCGCCGAGACGAGCACGCGACCGGGCGGGATGAATTCCCCTGATCGATGACATCAAAAAGGAAAGTTGTTCTTGCCGCAGGCCTGCGGGCATGGTCCGTCGCATCTTTCTTCTCCTCAGCCGGCTCCATGTCCTCGATCCTGTCTTCCTTCATGCCGGGCGTCAGCGCCGACGGCATCGCCGTCCTGCTGGCCGCGACGCTGCTCGGCGGGCTGGTGCGCGGCTTCACCGGCTTCGGCTTCGCCATGGTGTTCATGCCGCTGGCCTCGGTCGTGCTCGGGCCGGTCGCGGCGCTGGGCCTGATCTGGTTCATCGATCTGCCCTTCGCATTGCCGATCGCGGCCCGCAGCGCCAGGACGGCCGAATGGCGCGAAATCCTGCCGCTGCTGCTGACTGCGACGCTGGCGCTGCCTGCCGGCATCTGGCTGCTGATCTGGCTCGACCGCGAGACGATGCGCTGGGTGCTGGCCACGCTGGTGCTGATCGCGGTCGCATTGATGGCGTCGGGCTGGCGCTATCACGGGCGACCGACGATCCCGCTTTCGCTCGGTGTCGGCGCGCTGTCCGGGCTGTTCAACGGCATGGCCTCGATCGGTGGCATGCCGCTCGCCGTGTTCTGGCTCGGCGCCCAGCGCAACGACCGGCACAAGACGCGGGCCAACCTGCAGGCCTTCTTCGGCGTCTCGACGCTGATCAGCGGCGCGGTGCTATGGTGGAAGGGAATCCTGACCGGAGGCGCCTTGCTGATGGCAGTGCCACTCTTCGCCGTCTACGGCATCGGGCTCTGGGCCGGCACCCATGGCTTCCGGCTGGCCTCGGAGGAGACGTTCCGGCGCGGGGCCTATCTGGTGATCTTTCTCAGCGCGCTGATCAGCCTGCCGCTCTGGGACGTGGTGATCGGGCGGTAGGAGACGTCGCGGAGCATCCGCGTTTTCAGCGCTATGGCGAGGCTGCAAAGACGCAAATGGCCGGGACGAGCCCGGCCATGATGCAGAAGGCGTTGGCTTCGGCTCAGGCGCTGAGCTTGGCCATGATGTCGTCGGCGATCTCGAAATTGGCGAAGACGTTCTGGACGTCGTCGTCGTTGTCGAGGGCTTCCATCAAACGCATCATCGAGGCGGCCTTGTCTTCGTCGAGCGGGGCGCTCGTCGTCGGGCGCCAGACGGGCTTGGCAGAGGCCGGAGCACCCAGCGACGCTTCGAGCGCCTTGGAGACCTCGTTCAGAGCATCGAAGGCGCAGAGGATGGTGTGGCCGTTCTCGTCCGAGATCACATCGTCGGCGCCGGCCTCGATCGCGGCTTCCATCACCTTGTCGGCGTCGCCGGCCTCGGACGAGTAGCTGATCTCGCCGACGCGGTTGAACATGAAGGAGACGGAGTTGCTCTCGCCCAGCGCACCGCCCGACTTGGTGAAGTAGGAGCGCACGGCGGAAGCGGTGCGGTTGCGGTTGTCGGTCAGCGCCTCGACGATGACGGCGGCGCCGCCCGGGCCGTAGCCCTCGTAACGGACCTCGTCATAGTTGTCGCCTTCGCCGCCGGCGGCCTTGTTGATGGCGCGCTGGATGTTGTCCTTGGGCATGTTCTCGGCGCGCGCGGCAAGCACGGCCATGCGCAGGCGCGGGTTCATGTTGATGTCGGGCATGCCCAGCTTGGCGGCGACGGTGATTTCGCGGGCCAGTTTCGAGAACAGCTTGGAGCGCACGGCATCCTGCTTGCCCTTGCGGTGCATGATGTTCTTGAACTGTGAATGGCCGGCCATGGGAGCTCGTTACCTTCAGAGGTTGCGGCGGAAAGCGCTGGAAGCCGGCCTTATAGGCGCCGGCTCCGCCCGCGCGCAAGCGCTGCGCGGGCCGTAAAGCGTCAGGAAATCCAGGCTTCCGGCACGGCCTGGCTGAGATGCGGGCCGACGCGCACCGCCCAGACCGCTTTGGCCAGGCCGGTCGCATCGTCGATATCGACCGCGACGCCGGAGAGCGTGCCTTCGCCGGTCGCCGGCTCGAGGCGGGCGCCAGGCACCTTCTGCAGGAAGCGGCGCACCGGCTCGTCCTTCTGCATGCCGAGCACGGAATCGTAGTCGCCGCACATGCCTGCGTCGGACTGGTAGGCCGTGCCGGCGGGCAGGATGCGGGTGTCGGAGGTCGGTGCATGGGTGTGGGTGCCAACGACGAGGCTGGCGCGGCCGTCCAGGAAATAGCCCATGGCCTGCTTCTCGCTGGTCGCCTCGGCATGGACGTCGACGATGACGGCGTCCGCGACTTCGCCGAGCGGGCAGGCCGAGAGCTCGCGCTCGACCGCCGCGAAGGGATCGTCGAGCGCATCCATGAACAGCCGGCCCATGACGTTGACGACGAGGACGCGGGCGCCATTGCGCGCCTCGATCACGGCGGCGCCGCGGCCGGGCGTGCCGGGCGGGTAATTGGCCGGGCGGATCAGCCGGTCCTGCCTGTTGATGAAGACGAGGGCCTCGCGCTGGTCCCAGGAATGGTTGCCGAGCGTCACGACATCGGCGCCGGCGGCGAGGATCTCGTCGCAGATCGCCTCGGTGATGCCGAAGCCGCCGGCGGAGTTCTCGCCGTTGATGACGACGCAGTCGAGCTTCCAGGCCTCGCGCAAGGCAGGGAGCCGCTCCTGAACCGCAATCCGGCCGGGGCGGCCGACGATATCGCCGAGGAAGAGAAGACGCATGAAACAGACTCGAAAACCGTGAAGGCTTTCTCCCTCGCGCGAAGGCGCGCGGGAATCAACCGCAACGAATCGCTTCGCGCTCGGTCACGATCCAGTCGAGGCGCCGGTCATGCGGTTCGTCCGGGACGGCGTCGACCTCCTGTGCGGCGTAACCGATGCCGATGCTGACGGTCGGGCCGAGCTCGGTCAGAGCACGGTCGTAATAGCCCTTGCCGTAGCCGATACGGTAGCCGCGCCGGTCGAAGGCAGCGAGCGGCACGAGCAGGATCGCAGGGTTCAGCTCAGACTGGTCGGGCGTGGGAACCAGCGTGCCGAAGCCACCGGGCACGATCGGTTCATAGGGCGCCCAGCGCCGGAAGACCATGCGCTTCTCGACGATCGCCGGCAGGCAGAGCGGCAATCCGCGCTCGCGAAGGGCTTCGAGGATCGGGCGGGGATCGGCCTCCGAGCGCATCGGCCAATAGGCGGAAACCGGGCCGCTGCTGCCCTTCCAGACGGGCAGGCTCAGCGCATGGGCTGCGATCCCGGCATCCCATTCCAGCCGGTTGTCGAGATCGAGCGCGTCGCGGCGGGCCAGCGCCTCGGCGCGGAGGATCGCCTTGCGCGGGGAGGGCGTGACCAGCGTGTCGGACGTCGTCGTCATAAGGGCTGCGGAGCCACCTCGGCCGTGGAGTTTTGAATCCCGGGACACCTACTAAAGTAGGTGGGCGCCGTGTGTCCGGTTCCGATGGATCCGGTCAGGGACAGCTCCCTAGGGAGTCGTATGGGCCCGGGGAATGCTGTCTCTCACGCACCAGGCAGCCCCGCTCCGCCAATGTAGGGAACGCGCCCGCAAAGCGCCAGTGGTGTTTGCGGGGGACGGCGCGAATTCCCGCTTCGCCTCGGCTCCTCAGGATGGGGGTTGGGAAAGGACGGGAAGGATTTTCGGGCCCCGGACGCGCCCTGTCATCAGGCCGGCCATGAAAACGTTCATATTTTGGCCGTGGTGCGCTGATGGTATAGAGACGCGCGCGACATGTACGGAAACCGGTTTCAGCGATGCTTCGTTCTCTCCTAGCCCGCCATCTCTCCCGTCCGGGACTGGCCGCCCTGGCGCTCTCCGCCGCGCTGGCCGGCGGCATCGCGCCTGCTTCGGCGCAGGATGCGGCCGATCTGCTGGTCCGCACCACGCGGCTGGAGAACCAGTTGCGTCAGATGTCAGGCCAGATCGAGCAGCTCCAGTTCGAGAATCGACGGCTCTCCGAGCAGCTCCGCAAGTTCCAGGAGGATGTCGATTTCCGCCTGAACGAGAAGGGTGGCGGCGGGCGTCCGAATACGGCCGCGCCCGGTCCGACGGGCGCCCCGCCTGCAGGCGCAGCGCCGCAGCGGCAGCGCCGCAGCGATGCCTTCGACCCGACGATGCAGCAGGGCGCTGCCGGTGCTCCCCAGCAGCTCGGCGGTGGCGGCGCGATCGCCGGCATCATCGAGGATGACTATGCCGCTGGCCCGGCGACGGGGCAGCCGCTCGACCTGCAGGGCGTCGGGCGGCCGGTGCCGCAAGGCGGGATACCGCAGGACAGGCCGCGCGGCGCGAGCGTCGCCGCCGCGAGCGGCCCGCAGAGCGCCAAGGAGGCCTACGACCTCGCCTTCGCCTCGCTCCAGCGCAAGGAATACGAGCAGGCCGAGATGGGCTTCCGTCAGTTCCTGCAGAGCTATCCGCGCGACCGGCAGGCCGTCGATGCGACCTACTGGCTGGGCGAGAGCTATCTCCAGCGCCAGCGCTATCGCGAGGCGGCCGAGCAGTTCCTGAAGATTTCGCAAGGCTCGCCGAAGGCGGCCAAGGCGCCGGACAGCCTGCTCAAGCTCGGCATGTCCCTCAACGGGCTCGGCGCCAAGGAGCAGGCCTGCGCGACCTATGCCAAGGTCGGTATCGACTATCCCTCCGCCTCCAATTCCGTGCGCCAGGGCATTGCCCGCGAACGCCGCCGCTCCGGCTGCGCTTGAGCGCGGCCCCGATCGCAACGCATTCCGCGCCGGTCTCGCCCGCCGAGGCCGGCGTTGCTTTTGAAAGGCTGTCGGGGGAGACGGCCCTGCTCGTCGCCGTTTCCGGCGGGCCGGATTCGCTGGCGCTGCTGGCGTTGCTGGCCGGATGGGCACAGATGCCCGGCCGGCCGGCTCTCCATGCCGCGACCGTCGATCACGGCTTGCGCCCGGAATCGGCCGGGGAGGCCGCTGCCGTGGCAGCTCTCTGCGCAAGGCTCGGCGTCGGCCATGCGACCTTGCGTTGGGAGGGGATGAAACCGACCAGCGCCGTTCAGGCTGAAGCACGGCGCGCCCGCTATGCCCTGCTGGCCAACGAGGCGAGGCGGCTCGGCGGCGCGACGCTGGTCACGGCCCATACCCTGGACGACCAGGCCGAGACCATGCTGATGCGGCTTGCCCATGGCTCAGGCCCATCCGGACTTGCGGGCATGAGGGCGCGGAGCGAGGTCAACGGGGTTCCGCTGGCCCGGCCGCTGCTCGGCTTCCCCAAAGCGCGGCTGGTTGCGATGGCCGAGGCGCGCGGACTGCCCTTCGTGCGTGACCCCAGCAACAGCGATCCCCGCTTCGAGCGCGTGCGCTGGCGCGAGGTCATGCCGGCCCTGGCGGAGCAGGGGCTGACGGCGGAGCGGTTCGGCCGTTTGGCGGAGCGGATGGCGCGGCTCGACGAGGCTGCCGCGCAACGGGCTCGCGAGGTGCTGGCGAAGGTGATACTGCCGCATGCCGCGACGGATAAGGGCTTGCGCCTGTGCTTCTCCACGCTGGTGTCGGAGCCGGAGGAGATTGCGTTGCGGGTTCTTGTGCTGGCCTTCGATGGCGTCGTGCCGGGTGGCGAGGGACAGGGCCGCCTGGAGCGGCTGGAGGCTTGCGGCGCGGCCCTGATCGCGGCGGCACGAGCCGGTTCGGCCCTGCGGCGGACCTTGTCGGGCTGCATGCTCTCGCTCGGCCGCGATGGCGTGCTGACGCTGCAACCGGAGCCGCCGCGCAGACGCGGCGTTCACCCTTCGGCGTCATAGTGCCGCCACGTCATTGCTTTCCCTTGGCAACGGCGTGCGCGACACCTAAATTGGTAGTCGGGAAACTCTAGGCCTCATCCGGTTGCACCGGCAGGCCCGATCGGACTGGGAATGAATCCGAATTTTCGTAATTTTGCCCTCTGGGTGGTGATCTTCCTGCTGGTTCTGGCGCTGGTCACCCTGTTCCAGAGCCCGAGTCAGCGCGCCAGCACCAATGAAATCCCGTATAGCCAGTTGATCAACGAGGCCGAGGCCGGACGCGTGTCGAACGTCGTCGTCGCCGGCCAGGAGATTTCCGGCTCCTTCTCGGATGGTCGCAACTTCGTGACCTATGCGCCCTATGGCGACCCGAACCTCCTGAAGACCATGGCCCAGAAGGGTGTGCAGGTCTCGGCCAAGGCGCCGTCGGAAGGCACGCCCTGGTTCATGGCGCTGCTGGTCAACTCGCTGCCCTTCGTCATCTTCATCGGCCTGTGGATCTTCATGTCCCGCCAGATGCAGAATGGCGCCGGCCGGGCGATGGGCTTCGGCAAGTCCAAGGCCAAGCTCCTGACCGAGGCGCATGGCCGCGTAACCTTCGAGGATGTCGCGGGCATCGACGAGGCCAAGGAAGATTTGCAGGAGATCGTCGAATTCCTGCGCGACCCGCAGAAGTTCCAGCGGCTGGGCGGTCGTATTCCGCGCGGCGTGCTGCTCGTCGGCCCTCCCGGTACGGGTAAGACCCTGACCGCGCGCGCCGTCGCGGGCGAGGCGAATGTGCCGTTCTTCACGATCTCGGGCTCCGATTTCGTCGAGATGTTCGTCGGCGTCGGCGCCAGCCGCGTCCGCGACATGTTCGAGCAGGCCAAGAAGAACGCGCCCTGCATCATCTTCATCGACGAGATCGACGCGGTCGGCCGCCATCGCGGCGCCGGTCTCGGCGGCGGTAACGACGAGCGCGAGCAGACGCTGAACCAGCTCCTCGTGGAGATGGACGGATTCGAGCCGAACGAGGGCGTGATCATCATCGCCGCGACGAACCGTCCCGACGTGCTCGACCCCGCGCTGCTGCGTCCGGGCCGCTTCGACCGCCAGATCGTCGTCCCGAATCCGGACGTCGCCGGCCGCGAGAAGATCCTGCGCGTCCATGTTCGCAAGGTGCCTATGGCGCCGGATGTCGACCTCAAGATCCTCGCCCGCGGTACGCCCGGCTTCTCGGGCGCCGACCTGATGAACCTCGTCAACGAGGCGGCGCTGCTGGCGGCGCGGCGCGGCAAGCGCATGGTCACCCATGGCGAGTTCGAGGACGCCAAGGACAAGGTCATGATGGGCGCCGAGCGCAAGTCCATGGCCATGTCCGAGGAAGAGAAGAAGCTGACCGCCTATCACGAGGCCGGTCACGCCATCGTCGGCCTCTACGTTCCGGCCGGCATTCCCGTCCACAAGGCGACGATCATCCCGCGCGGCCGTGCGCTCGGCATGGTCAAGTTCCTGCCGGAGGGCGACCGCTACTCGATGAAGTTCAAGGAGTTCACCTCGCAGCTCGCGGTCGCCATGGGCGGGCGCGTGGCGGAGGAGATCACCTTCGGCCGCGAGAACGTGACCTCCGGCGCGACCGGCGACATCCAGCAGGCGACCAAGATGGCCAAGGCCATGGTCACGCAGATGGGCTATTCGGCCGAGCTCGGCATGGTCGCCTATGGCGACAACCAGGAAGAGGTCTTCCTGGGCATGTCGATGGGCCGCAGCCAGTCGCTCTCCGAGGCGACCGCGCAGAAGATCGATGCCGAGGTCAAGCGCCTCGTCGACGAGGGCTATGCCGACGCCAAGAAGATCCTGACCGATCACCACGAGGAGTTCGTCGCGGTGGCCGAGGCCCTGCTCGAGTTCGAGACGCTGACCGGTGAGGAAATCCGCGACCTGATCGCGGGAAAACGCCCCTCGCGCGACCTCGACGACACGCCGCACGCCCCGCGCGGCTCGGCCGTGCCGAGCGCCGGCAAGGGCCGCAAGCGCGGCGAGCCGGATGCCGGCCTGGAGCCGCAGCCGCAGGGCTGAGGCGGGTTTCTATGGAATGCGAAAGGGCGGCCGTTAGGCCGCCCTTTTTCGTTGGCCGGAACCGATGTCACGTTCCGTCACAATTTGTGAGAAGGCGGAAAGGTTTTTTGGCTATAGAACGCCCGAAACGGACGCGATCCGCCTCTCGGAACCGAATCACGATGACGCGCAAGTATTTTGGAACGGACGGCATTCGCGGGCGTGCGAACGGCGTCATCACGCCGGACCTAGCCCTGAAGGTCGGCCAGGCCACGGGCATCGCCTTCCGCCGCGGCGAGCATCGCCACCGGGTGGTGATCGGCAAGGATACCCGCCTTTCCGGCTACATGATCGAGTACGCCATGGTCGCAGGCTTCACCTCGGTCGGCATGGACGTCATGCTGCTCGGCCCGATGCCGACGCCGGCGGTCGCGATGCTGACGCGCTCGATGCGCGCCGATCTCGGCGTGATGATCTCGGCCTCGCACAACGCTTACGAGGATAACGGCATTAAGCTGTTCGGGCCGGACGGCTACAAGCTCAACGACGAGGTCGAGCGCGAGATCGAGGAACTGATCGATGGTGATCTGACGCCCCGCCTCTCCGGTTCGCCGAAGCTCGGCCGGGCCAAGCGCATCGACAGCGCCGATGCGCGCTATGTCGAGTTCGCCAAGCGCACCATGCCGCGCAACATGAGCCTGGAAGGCCTGCGCATCGTGCTCGATTGCGCCAACGGTGCCGGCTACAAGGTGGCGCCGCAGGCGCTCTGGGAGCTGGGCGCCGAGGTCATCGTCATCGGCGACGAGCCCGATGGATTCAACATCAACCGTGATATCGGCTCGACCCATCCGGCGACGCTGGTGGCGAAGGTCCGGGAATTGCGCGCCGATGTCGGTATCGCGCTCGACGGCGACGCCGACCGCGTGCTGGTCGTGGACGAGCAGGGGCAGATCGTCGATGGCGACCAGCTCATGGCGGTGATCGCGCGCTCCTGGCTGGAGGATGGCCGGCTTTCGGCGCCGGGCATCGTCGCGACCATCATGTCCAATCTCGGCCTGGAACGTTATCTCGCGGGGCTCGGCCTCACGCTGGCGCGGACCGCGGTCGGCGACCGCTATGTGCTGGAGCATATGCGCAACCATGGCTTCAACCTGGGCGGCGAGCAGTCCGGCCACATCATCCTCTCGGATTTCGGCACGACCGGCGACGGGCTCGTCGCGGCGCTGCAACTGCTTGCCGTGGTCAAGCGGATGGACAGGCCGGTTTCCGAGGTCTGCCACTGCTTCGAGCCGCTGCCGCAGATCCTCAAGAACGTCCGCTACAAGAAAGGGCGCCCGCTGGAGGAGCAGCCGGTGGTCAGCGCGATCGAGGCGGCAAAGCAGCTTCTCGGCGAGAGTGGCCGCCTGGTGATCCGCCCCTCCGGCACCGAGCCGGTGATCCGCGTGATGGCCGAAGGCGACGACCGCGACCTGGTCGAGCGCGCGGTCGACGATGTCGTCGAGGCGGTGACGAAGGCCGCGGCCTGATCTCTGAAATCCGTCATCTCGGGCTTGACCCGGAATCCATCATAGAGTGCTGAGCCCTTCGATGGATTCCGGATCGGCGCGGCTTCGCCGCTTGTCCGGAATGACGATGAGATTGTGGGTGGACCTCACACCACCGAAGTCAGCCCACCATCGACCATCAGCAGGTGGCCGTTGACGTAATCGCTCGCCGCCGAGGACAGGAAGATCGCGGCACCCGCCAGCTCCTTCGTCTCGCCCCAGCGCCCGGCCGGCGTGCGGCTGCAGACCCAGTTCGAGAAGGCCTCGTCGGCGATCAGCGCGGCGTTGATCTCGGTGGCGAAATAGCCGGGGCCGATGGCGTTGGCCTGGATGTTGTGCTTGCCGAGCTCGGCGGCGAGGCCCCGGGTCATCATCTTCACCGCGCCCTTGGACGCCGTATAGGGAATGATGGTGGCGCGGCCGAGTTCGCTCATCACCGAGCCGATGCTGATGATCTTGCCGCGCTTGCGCGGCACCATGCGCTTGGTCACGGCCTGGGTGACGTAGAACACCGAATGCAGGTTGGTGTTGATCACCTCGTGCCAGCCCTCGACCGGGAATTCGGTGATCGGCGCGCGCTTCTGCATGCCGGCATTGTTGATCAGGATGTCGATCGGGCCGATCTCGGCTTCGATGGCTGCGACGCCGGCCTCGACCGCGGCCTGGTCGGTGACGTCGAAGGGGGCGATGGAGGCCTTGCGACCGGCCTGAAGCAGCGTCTGCTGGGCACGCTCCAGCTTCGCCTTGTCGCGGCCGTTCAGCACGACATGGGCGCCCGCATCGGATAGTCCTTCAGCCAGCGCGAGACCGATGCCCTGGCCCGAGCCGGTGACGAGCGCGATCTTGCCGGCGAGACTGAACAGCGACAGCGACATGGCATATCCTCGCAAAATGCCGGATGCGGCGATTTCGGTTTGCGCACGGGGCGCTGCTTTGGGTAAGCAGGTTTCAATCGATTAGACAATGGTGCCGCGTGCCGTCGCGCGGCGAATTCGGGAGCGTGCCATGCGTGCCGTCGTCATTCATGCCGAGAAGGATCTGCGGGTCGAGCCGACGACCGCGCCTGAACTCGGGCCGCGCGACGTGCGCGTCCGGATCGAGGCCGGCGGCATCTGCGGCTCGGACCTGCATTACTATCTGCATGGCGGCTTCGGCACGATCCGCGTTCGCGAGCCGATGATCCTCGGCCATGAGATCGCCGGCCGGGTCGAGGCGACCGGCGGCGAGGTCTCGCGGGTGAAGCCGGGCGACCGCGTTGCGGTCAATCCGAGCCGTGCCTGCGGCCATTGCCGCTATTGCCAGATGGGCTTGCAGCAGCACTGCACCGACATGCTGTTCTACGGTTCGGCGATGCGCTTCCCGCATGTGCAGGGTGGCTTCCGCGATGTGCTCGTGGTCGAGGAGCGGCAGGCGGTGAAGGTGGCGCCGCGCGTGACCGCGGCCGAGGCCGCCTTCGCCGAGCCGCTTTCGGTCTGCCTCCATGCCGCCAAGCGCGCCGGGCCGCTGCTCGGCAAGCGCGTTCTGGTGACGGGGGCGGGGCCAATCGGCGCGCTCACCATTCTCGCCGCCAAGGCGGCGGGCGCCTCCGAGATCGTCGCGACCGACGTGGTCGACGGGCCATTGCCGGTGGCACGCAAGATGGGTGCGACGGCGACGGTCAATGTCGCGGCCGAGCCGGAGCGGCTGAAGGCCGAGTACGGCGCGGAGAAGGGCGCCTTCGACGTGATGTTCGAGGCCTCCGGCAACCAGCACGCTCTGACGGGGGCCTTCGACGTGGTCAGACCGGGCGGCGTCATCGTCCAGATCGGCGTCGGCGGCCAGTTCACGCTGCCGATGAACGTCGTCGTCGCCAAGGAATTCGACCTGCGCGGCTCCTTCCGCTTCCACGAGGAGTTCGACTGGGCGGTGGCGATGATCGGCTCGGGCTCGATCGATCTTTCGCCGTTGCTGACGGCGTCGATCCCGGTCGACCGTGCCGTAGAGGCCTTCGACCTCGCCGCCGACAAGTCGAAGGCGATCAAGGTCCAGCTCGACTTCGCCTGAGGCGTGTCATCCCGTGCGCGCTGCAGCGCGCAACGCTGCGGCGCAGACACGGGATAATGCGCTTCAGCCGCTGCTGCGCCGGAGCAGCGGCAGCTCCTCCGGCGGGCTGACGGTGAAGCCGTTGCGGCCGTTGCGCTTGGCGACATAAAGCGCCTCGTCGGCCCGGCGCGTGGCTTCGCTCAACGTGTCGGAAGGCTCCAGGATGGCTGCGCCGATGCTGGTCGTGACCGGGACGGTTTCTCCGCTGGCGAGAGTAACGGGGCGCTCCGCGGCGGCGGCGACGATCGCGGTGGCGATGGCCGACAACCCGTCGCGATCGACATTATCCAGCAGCAGGATGAATTCGTCGCCGCCCCAGCGGGCGCAGATGTCGCGGTCGCGCAGCAGCGTCGTCATCCGCCGGGCGAGTTCGGCGATGACCTCGTCGCCGCTTTGGTGGCCGTGGCGGTCGTTGAGCGGCTTGAGATTGTCGAGATCGACCAGCAGCAGGCCGGCCTGATGTCCGGTGCGTCCGGCTCGGCTGCGGCTCTTCGCGAAGGCGCGCTCGAAGCCGCGGCGGTTGAACACGCCGGTCAGCGGATCGGCATGGGCGAGCCGCTCGAGCTGCTCGGTGCGTTCGCGCACGGCCTCTTCGAGCCGGACTGTATTCTCCTCGATGCTGCGTGCCATCGTGCCGAAGGCCTGCGACAACCGGCCGATCTCGTCGCGCCCGGCATCGATCGCGACGGCGCGGAACTCACGGGCGCGGACATGGCTCGCGGCATGCTCGACGCGGGCCAGCCGGTCGAGCACGGCGCGCTTGAACAGCAGGGTCATCAGGGCCGCGGCCGCCAGCAGGACGGCGCCGAATAGCAGGCCGAGCGGCAGGAACAGGCTGCGGTCGATGATGCGGTCGATATCCATCACCGTGACGTTGAACCAGCCGAGGCGGTCGAGATAGCCGACGCCGACGAGCACGCGTTTGCCGTCGACCGTCATGAAGCGCGACTGCACGAGGTCGTCGCCAGCTCCGACTCGGGCGATCATCTGGCCGAGCAGACTGCGGTCCGGATCGTTGTCGACGAGCTGGTAGATCGTCTTCTTGGAGGAGATGTCCTTGGTCAGGCTGTGGAAGTCGACGAGGCTGGCGTCGCGATGGGCCTGCACGGCGCCGCTGCGGTCGACGAACATGCTCTGGACGCCGGTCTGCGGGATGTCGACGACCTCGCGGATGAACTGCGTCAGGTCGAGCCCGGTGCCGATGATCCCCAGCACGCGGCCATCCTTGCGGATGATGCAGTTGATCCAGACCTTGGTGACCCGGAGATTGTCGTCATTGTCGACATTGAGGTGGCAGCCGGTGCCGAGCGCGGCGGTCTTGTAGTACCAGCCGTCACGCGGATTGGCGGCCGAGAGCGTGTAGCGCTTGCGCGCGTGCTCGTAGCTGTTGTCCTTGTCGTTGAAGTAGTAATTGCCCGAGCCGCCGAGGACGGTGAAATAGCTGCGGTCCCGGAAGGACTGGCGGTAATGTTCGAGTTCGGCCAGCCCGCGTTCGGCTTTTCGCGGATCGTCCTCATTCTCCGCCCAGTCGACGATCGCCGGTGCGCGGGCGACCGTCTCGGCCAGCGAGACCTCGCGCATCAGGGCCTCAAGCCCGCGATAGCGATCGAACAGAATCTGCTTCTCGGCGACGAGCGTGCCGAGCTTCACAACGGTCGCGTCGACGAGCCACAGGAAGGCCGCGCCGGCCGGAATGGCGATTGCCACCAGAACGGCGAACGTCCAGCCCATGACACGGGCTTTCAGGCTGTGCGTGCGGGGCAGACCGGTTTCGGTCTGGCTCATCGGATCGGATTCCTTGCGGGGTAGCGCAAGGTAGAGAGCCATCCGTTGCGTAAGCTTTAAGAAACCCGCTGGGGCATTAACGATGTTCCCGCCTTGGGGCAGGATCGTCATACCGTGCGCGCTGCGGCGCGGAATGCCGCTGCGCGCACGGGATGACCCGCTTCAGAACAGCGGCAGCCTTCAGAACAGCCCTTCGATGCGCCCCTGCTCGTCGATATGGATGCGCTCGGCGGCGGGCTCGCGCGGCAGGCCGGGCATGGTCATGATGTCCCCGCAGATCGCGACGACGAAGCCTGCGCCGGCCGAAAGCCTGAGTTCGCGCAAAGGAACGGTATGGCCGGAGGGCGCGCCGCGCAAAGTCGGGTCGGCCGAGAAGGAATACTGGGTCTTGGCGACGCAGACCGGCAGGCTGCCGAAGCCTGCCTCCTCCAGTTCGGCGAAGCGGGCCTTGAGCTTGGCATCGACGCTGACGCCCTCGGCGCCGTAGATCTCGCGCGCGATCGTCTCCAGCTTCTGCCGCAGCGGCATCGCGTCGGGATAGAGCGGGGCGAAATCGGCCTCGCCCTCGTCGGCGAGCGCGGCGACCTTCCGGGCGAGCTCTTCGGTGCCGGCACCGCCCTCGGCCCAGTGCCGGCAGATCACCGCCTCGACGCCGAGATGGTTGCGGCAATAGTTGCGGATCAATTCATGCTCGGCGGCGGTGTCGGTGGTGAAGTGGTTGATCGCCACGATCGGTGGCACGCCGAACTTCCTGAGATTGTTGACATGGCGGGAGAGGTTGGCGAGCCCGACCTCCAGCGCCTTCAGATCCTCGCGGCCGAGCGCGTCCTTGGCAAGGCCGCCATGCATCTTGAGGGCGCGGACGGTGGCGACGACGACGGCGGCGGCAGGCTTCAATCCGGCCTTGCGGCATTTGATGTCGAAGAATTTCTCGGCGCCGAGATCGGCCCCGAAGCCGGCCTCGGTGACGACGTAGTCGGCGAGCTTCAGCGCGGCCTTGGTCGCGATCACCGAGTTGCAGCCATGGGCGATGTTGGCGAAGGGGCCGCCATGGACGAAGGCGGGCGTGCCCTCCAGCGTCTGCACGAGGTTCGGCATCAGCGCGTCCTTGAGCAGTACGCTCATCGCGCCGGTCGCCTTGATGTCGGCGGCGATGACGAGGCGCTTGTCGCGGGTGCGGCCGATGACGATGCGGCCGAGGCGTGCCTCCAGATCGGCGGCGTCGCGGGCGAGACAGAAGATCGCCATGACCTCGGAGGCGACGGTGATGTCGAAGCCGTCCTCGCGCGGGAAGCCGTTGCTGGCGCCGCCGAGCGAGGAGACGATCGAGCGCAGCGCACGGTCGTTCATGTCCATGACGCGGCGCCAGGCGATATGGCGGGTGTCGAGCCCGAGGCCGTTGCCCCAGTAGACATGGTTGTCGATCATCGCCGCCAGAAGGTTATGGGCGCTGGTGATCGCGTGGAAATCGCCGGTGAAATGCAGGTTGATCTGCTCCATCGGCACGACCTGGGCATAGCCGCCTCCGGCGGCGCCGCCCTTCATGCCGAAGCTCGGCCCGAGCGAAGGCTCGCGCAGCGCGATCATCGCACGCTTGCCGATGCGGGAGAGGCCGTCGCCGAGGCCGACGGTCGTCGTGGTCTTGCCTTCGCCGGCCGGAGTCGGGCTGATCGCGGTGACCAGGATCAGCTTGCCGTCCGGCTTCGCCTGGAAGCCGGGGATCGCGTGGGTATCGATCTTGGCGATGTATTTGCCGTACGGGTTCAGGGCCTCGGAGGGGATGCCCGCCTTTTCGGCGATCGTGGCGATGGGCTGCAGCGTGGCTACGCGCGCGATCTCGATATCGGTCGGCATTCGTCCTCTCGGAGGCTTTTTCCTTCCCGCGTCTCCCGAGCGCGGAACCGCGCGGACACTGGCCCGAAAACCCCGCCGCCGCCAGCGCTTTTGCCGGCGGGGCGGGCATGATGCACAAGCCGATATGTCATTTTACATGCGCGGGAACCGCGGCGCCTGTTACTCGTTTGGGAGTGGTTCAAGGGCTGCATGTGGCGGCCCGTGAAGCCTGCGCCGGGGCGCGGCTTCTCGTTCCGGTCGGTTGGGGGGATACGACCTTGGAGAAGCGAACCTGGCCTGTCGGGCAGGGCGAGATGGCAGAACGGCTGCGCGGCTGGACCGGCCGCGAGATCGCGCTTGGCCCGCCGCGGGATTGGCCGGGCGTGCTGCGCAATGCCTTGCAGCTCGTCCTGTTGTCCCCGGCCGCGATGACGCTGCTATGGGGCCGGCAGGGGCTTATGCTGTACAACGACGCCTATGCGATCATCGCCGGGGCGCGGCACCCTGCAAATTTCGGCATGAGCGTCTTCGAGGCCTGGCCGGAGGTCGCCGATTTCAACCGCGCGGTGATGGACCGCGTCTACGCTGGCGATTCGCCTTCCTATCGCGACCTGCCTTTCGTGTTCTACCGCAATGGCGCGGCGGAGGATGTCTGGCTGAATGTCGATTACAGCCCGGTCCTCGACGAGGCCGGCGAGGTCGTAGGCGTGCTCGCGATCGTTACCGAGACGACCGAGCGTATGCAGGCCGAGATGACCTTGCGCCGGCGCGAGGCAGAGCTCGCACAGGTCCAGAAGATCGGCGGAGTCGGCGGGCTGGAGGTCGATCTGCGTTCGGGGTTCCGCAACCGTCGCTCACCGGAATATCTGCAGATTCACGGGTTGCCGCCTGAGGCCGTGCAGGAAACCCATGAAGACTGGGTCAGGCGCATCCATCCCGAAGATCGGGCGACGGTCGTGGCGCATTTTCAGGAGGCGGTGCAGGGAAGTGCCACGGCTTATCAGGCCGAGTACAGGATCATCAGGCCGTCGGATGGACAGATCCGCTGGATCGCGGCGACGGCACAGATCGAACGCGGAGAGAGCGGCGAGCCGCTGCGCCTGATCGGCGCGCATCGCGACGTCACCGAGCGCAAGGAGGCAGAGGCCGAGCAGCGCCTGCTGATGCAGGAGCTGGCGCATCGCGTGAAGAACACGATGGCCATGATCCAGGCGCTGGCGTCCCAGACATTGCGCAGCGCCGGCACGCTCGAGGCGGCGCGCGAGACCTTCAGCGCCCGGCTGGCCGCGCTCGCCCGCGCGCATGACCTGCTGGTGGGCGGCCGGCGGGCCGATGCCACGGTCCAGGACATCGCACAGAGCATCATCGCCCTGCAGGGCGATCCGGGGCGTTTCCGCATCGCGGGGGAAGAGGTCGTGCTGGGGCCGAAGGCTGCACTGGCGCTGACGCTCATCCTGCATGAGCTCACCACGAATGCCGTGAAATACGGTGCGCTCTCCAACGATACCGGTGTGGTTTCGCTGAGCTGGGGTGTCGGGGAGATCGAAGGCGTCCGGCAGTTCCGGTTGCGCTGGCGCGAGAGCGGCGGGCCGCAGGTTGCGCCGCCGTCGCGGAAGGGTTTCGGCTCGCGCCTGATCGAGCGTTCCTTTCCGGCGGCGCGCACCGGCACGGCCAGCGCCTATCTTCCCGAAGGGCTCGTCTTCACGCTGGACGCGCCGTTCGATGCGCTGGGGGTTGGCGAAGCCGGCGTTTGAGAGGAGGGCGCCGGCCGCCGCTCAGCCGGCCAGATGGGCGTTCTGCGGGAAGAGGAACTTCCGGGCCTCGGCATCGAAATCCGTCTTGAAGGCGAACTGGTCCTTCAGCGCGACGGCGCGCTGTGCGGCAGGGCGAGCCGAGATCTCGTCGAGATGGCGCTTCACATGCGGGAGCATCTCCGGCCAGGTCTCGCCGATGGCGAACGAGAGCCGCGTCGCCCAGCCCCAGATCGACATGTCGACCAGCGTGTAGCGGTCACCGAGCATGTAGCGGCGGCTGGCGAGCAGGTCGTTGACGATGCCCCAGTGCCGCTCGGCCTCGCGGGCATAGCGGTTGATGGCATAATGCAGCTTTTCCGGCGCGAAGCGGCTGAAATGCACGGCCTGGCCGCAATAGGGGCCGATGCCGGTCGCGACGAACATCAGCCAGGACAGCATCTCGCCGCGCGCCTTCGGCGTATGCTCGGGCAGGAACTGGCCGGTCTTCTCGGCGAGATAGAGCAGGATCGCGTTGGAATCGAAGATTGTGACGTCGCCGTCGGTCAGGGCAGGCGTCTTGGCGTTGGGATTGATGGCGAGGAAGTCCGGCTTGAACTGGTCGCCCTTGCGGGTGTCGACCGGCACCATCTCGTAGGGCAGGCCGGCTTCCTCCAGGAAGAGCGCGATCTTCGCCGGGTTCGGCGAGGGATGATAGTAGAGCTTGATCATCGGGGTCTCCACGAGCGGCGCGTCAGGCCTGGCTCAGTCCGGCGACATAGGAGACGAGATCGGTCAGCGCGGCAATGGTCGCATCGGCCTGGAAGCCGAGCTGCTCCGGCTGCATCCGGAGTGCCCTGAACATGAGCGCGGGGTCGATCGTCGACGCGGCGGCAAGTTCATTGCGCAGGCTGCCTGCCGGCACGCGCTCGATGCGCGCGACATGGAAGCCATGCGCCTTGGCACCGGCGATGTCGAAGCCGTTCGAGGAGACGAAGAGGATTTCGTCGCGGGCGAGGCCGAGCCGCTTCTCGACATGTGCGTAGCCGCGCGGATCGGGCTTGTAGACGCCGATCTCATCGACGCTGATGACGGTCTCCAGCAGGTCGGTGATGCCGGCATGGGCGACGAGCCGCTTCAACATGTCCGGGCTGCCATTCGAGAAGATGGCGAGGCGGTGGGAGGCGAGGCCTTCGAGCGCGGAGCGGGCCTCGGGGTAGAGCAGCAGCGCGTCATAGGCGGCCGCGATCCTGGCCACGAGCTCGGGCGAGGAGGCGAGGCCGAGCGTCCTGAGCGTGAAATCAAGGGAGTCGCGGGTAACGGTCCAGAAGTCCTCGTAGCGATCCATCAGGGCGCGCAGCCAGGTGTATTCGAGCTGCTTCAAGCGCCAGATCTGGGTGATCGTCGCGCCATGCCCGGGAAAGGCCGCGTCGGTGACGGCGGCGACCGACTGGACGTCGAAGAGCGTGCCATAGGCATCGAAAACCAGCGCCTTGATCGACATCGCGATCCTCCATGGCTGCCCTTTGCCGGAACTCAGCCCCCATCCTGAGGAGCCGCGTCAGCGGCGTCGCGAAGGATGCCCCGGATGATTCCGGAACCTCCTGAAGCATCTTTCGAGACGCGCCTGCGGCGCTCCTCAGGATGAGGGCTCGAATTCCAAAGTCGACTCTTAACACTCGCATCGGCGTCGTGGCGCGTGGTATCCGCACAGACACCTTTCACTATTGCCGACAGGTCAAGCCAATGCCGCCTCGCCCCGTGATGCTGATGATCCTCGATGGCTGGGGCTGGCGCGAAGAGAGCGAGAACAACGCCGTCAAGCTGGCAAACACGCCAAATTTCGACCGGCTCTGGGCGGCGAACCCGCATGCCTTCCTGCACACTTCGGGCCTCGATGTCGGCTTGCCGCCGGGGCAGATGGGCAACTCCGAGGTCGGCCATCTCAATCTCGGCGCCGGCCGGGTGGTGATGCAGGACTTGCCGCGCATCAACCAGGCGATCGCCGACGGTTCGATCGCGGTGGCCCTGGAGGCGACCGGCCTGGTTGCCGGTTTGAAGGCGAGCGGCGGCGCCTGCCATCTCATCGGCCTCGTGTCGCCGGGCGGCGTCCATGCCCATCAGGACCATGCGGTCGCGCTCGCCCGCATCCTGACCGCGCAGGGCGTCACCGTGCATGTCCATGTCTTCACCGACGGGCGCGATACGCCGCCGCAATCGGCGGCCGGCTACGTGAAGGCCTTCGCCGCCGCGTTGCCGGCGGGCGCCTCCATCGCCAGCGTTTCCGGCCGCTATTACGCAATGGACCGCGACAATCGCTGGGAGCGGGTCGAGAAGGCCTGGCGCGCGATGGTGCTGGGGGAGGGCGAGCGCTTCCCGGATGCACAGGCTGCGATCGCTGCCGCCTATGCGCAGAACGTCACGGACGAGTTCATCCTGCCGGCCGCGATCGGCGGCTATGCCGGGATGAAGGATGGCGATGGTCTGCTCAGCTTCAATTTCCGCTCGGACCGCATCCGCGAGATCCTCGCCGCCGTGCTGGAGCCGGATTTCGCCGGCTTCGTTCGGCCGCGGCGGCCGGCGCTGGTCAAGGCGGTCAGCATGACCTCCTACAGCGCCGAGCTCGACAAGGTCATGCCGATGCTGTTCGCAGCCCAGACGCTGGCCAACGGGCTTGGCGAGACCGTCGCCAAGGCGGGGCTCAAGCAGGTGCGGATGGCGGAGACCGAGAAATATCCGCACGTCACTTATTTCTTCAATGGCGGCGAGGAGACGCCCTATCCAGGCGAGGACCGGGTGATGGTGCCGTCGCCCAAGGTCGCGACCTATGACCTGCAGCCGGAGATGTCGGCGCCGGAACTGACCCGGAAGGCGGTCGAGGCGATCGATTCCGGTCGCTACGATCTCGTCGTGCTCAATTTCGCCAATCCCGACATGGTCGGCCATACCGGGGTGCTCGCCGCGGCGATCAAGGCGGTCGAGACGGTCGATGCCGGACTTGGCGCCATCGCCGAGGCCGTCGGGCGGCAGGGCGGGGCGATGCTGGTTACGGCCGACCACGGCAATGCCGAACTGATGGTCGATCCGGTGACCGGCAAGCCGCATACGGCGCACACCACCAATCCGGTGCCGCTCTTGCTCGTGGGCGGGCAGGGCAGGGGGCTCGCCGATGGGCGCCTCGCCGATATCGCGCCGACGCTGCTCGCGCTGATGGGGCTTGCGCAGCCAGCCGAGATGACGGGTGAGTCGCGGCTGCGCTGACACAAGCAAAACGGCGCGGAGTGATCCGCGCCGTTCTCGTCTTCATCCGATGCTTCGGATCAGTACTTGCGCACCACCGGCGGCGGGGCGTAGGCGACCGGCTCGCGCTCGACCGGGCCGCAGCAGTTCGGGTCGCCGAAGTTCCAGCGCATGCCGATGCGGAAATCGTGGCTCTCGATGTCCTTGGCCTTGAGGGGGGCCTGGATCTGGCCGGTGAAGGCGTTGATCAGGCGGCCGGACTGGGCATCGCCGAGGTTCATGTAGCGATAGCCGGCTTCGAGGGTCAGGTTCTTGTTCACCTCGTAGCCGACGCCGGCCATGAGCGCCCAGGCGAGGTCGGTCTTGCTGCCGCTATTGGCATAGCCCAGCGTCGGGCCGACGAAGTTGCCGAGCAGGGCTCCCTGATCGGTCAGCCCGCTGATGCGGTTCTGCGAGAAACCGATACCGGCGCCGATATAGGGCGTCAGGCAGTTCCAGGTGCCGAGGTCGAAATAGCCGTTGAACAGGGTGACCAGCGAGGTCAGGTTGCCCTTGTAGGTATTGGTCTGGTTGCCGTTGTTGAACGGGTTGAAGACGATGTCGTTCACGCCGATCTGGCCGGCACCGCGATATTCGCCGGTGACGTCGAAGCGCAGCCAATTGTTGAAGCGATAGCCGACGCCGAGCCCACCGAAGAAGGCGGCATTGTCGCTCTTGCCGAAGAAGGCGCCGCCGAACTGCGCGACGTCGTCCTGTTGGTACTTGCCGACGCTCTGGACGCCGACGCCGATATCGCCGCGCAGATAGATGCCGCTCGAGATCGTGCCCTTGAGGCCGAGCGGCTCCGGCGGTGGGGGAGGCGGCGCATAGGCAAGATCGGCAGCTTGTGCTGCGGCGGAAACGCCGAGGGCCAGGCCGCCCGCCAGCGCGAGAGTTTTCAGGCTGCCCATGGCAGTGTCCTTCGCATTTGCGCGGCGCAGAGAACGCAGCCCGCGCGTGTTACCCACGACAGGACCATGGCAGCGAAGTCTTAAATGACACTTAACCCTAAAAGCTAACCTTACCGGCGATTGAACGAGGATTAGGACCGGACGATTCAGGCGCGCGGCAAGAGGGCGCGTGCGACGGAGCGCCAGCCTATGCCGACGGTTTTTCGGGAGCCGACGAGGCGAGCTTTCGGGCCTTGGCCGCCATGGCCTCGAACTCGTCGCGGATCGCTTCGAGCTTGTCCTCATCGAGTTCTTCGAGATCGAGCAGTTCCTCGCGGGCGCCTTCCAGCCGGCAGATTAGTTCGTCGAGCTTGATCTGCATCGCAGCCGTGTCGCGGTTCTGGCTGTTCTGGATGATGAAGACCATCAGGAAGGTGACGACCGTCGTCGACGTGTTCACCACCAATTGCCAGGTGTCGTTATAGCCGAAGAACGGGCCGGAGAGCGCCCAGAGCACGATGAGGGCAGCCGCGCCGATGAAGGTTTGCGGCCGTCCGGCCCAATGCGAGACGGTTTGCGACAGGCGGGTGAAGAGCGAGCGGTCGCTCTGCGGCATGCGGCGCTTGGCCATGGAACGATCCCCCGAGGCCGGTTGAGGCTGTGCTGCTCTCAACGCGGCCTGGGTAGGGGCCGTTCCGCTGTGGCAGCGTCAGGCGGTCAGGCGCTCGGCATGCCAGGCAATGTGTTGGGCCATGAAGGTCGAGATGAAGTTGTAGGAATGGTCGTAGCCGTCGCGCATCGTGAGCTGGAGCGGGATGCCGGCAGCGGCGCAGGCGATATCGAGCAATTGCGGGCGCAGGCCCTCCTCGAGGAAGCCGTCGGCCGTGCCCTGGTCGACCAGAAGGTCGCGGATACGGTGACCATCGGCGATCAGCAGGGTCGTGTCATAGGCACGCCATGTGGTCTCGTCCGGTCCCAGGTATTTCTCGAATGCCGGGCGCGACCAGCCGGCCGTCGAGGGCTGGGCGATCGGCGCGAAGGCGGAAACGGAGCGGTAGCGGTCAGGGTTCTTGAGCGCGAGCGTGATCGCGCCGTGTCCGCCCATGGAATGGCCGAAGATGCCCTGCCTGTTCATGTCGACCGGAAAATGCCGGCCGATCAGTTCCGGCAGTTCGTCGCGGATGTAAGTCTCCATGCGGTAGTTCCTGGCATAGGGTTCCTGCGTTGCGTCGAGATAGAAGCCGGCGCCGGAGCCGAACTGCCAGTTATCCGGCTCGTCCGGCACGCCTTCGCCGCGCGGGCTGGTATCCGGGCAGATGATGGCGATGCCGTTGGCGGCGGCGGCAGCGCGATACTCGCCCTTGTCCATGACGTTCTGGTGCGTGCAGGTCAGGCCCGAGAGATACCAGAGCAGCGGAACCGGCCCGTCCTCGATCTGATGCGGCAGGTAGATCGCGAAATTCATCGGGCAGGCGCAAGCCGCGCTGTCATGCCGGTAGACGCGCTGCGAGCCGCCGAAGGCCTTCGAGGAGGAGAGCAGTTCCATTACCGAGCATTCTCCAATTGAAATTCAATCTGCTCTAATTGATGCCGCCACCAATAAACGGCTAATCTATAGGCCTGAAGGGCATCTTCGCCATCGCCATAAATCAATGTTGGATTGCCATTCATAATTTCGATACGCGCGCCTATCGTATAAGTTTTAAGAATATTATTTCGTTCGTTCTCGATAAACCCAAAGAATATGTCATTTGCTTGACCGGGGAGCTTCCATGCCTTGTATGCCGCGTCGATCATGGTGCGATGTCTTGAAGAGGTTAAGGCATCCACTTTGGCTAAGACATGGCCAACGCACCGTAGCAGGGCCAAGCCTGCAATCCAGTTGGTGCGCCATTCTGGGTGCTCGTCATCAATATCCGAGTTCTGAAATTCAAACAGGATATCAACGCAATCCCAGAATGGCTCCCAAGCCTTCAAAGTCTGTGGCTTAGGCTGTCGAACGAAAATGTCGCCAGCTATCCGCATTCAGTAGACCACCACGCTCCTGATCGACTTGCCCTCATGCATCAGGTCGAAGCCGGTATTGATCTCGTCAAGCGAGAGCTTGTGGGTGATCAGGTCGTCGATGTTGATCTTGCCCTCCATGTACCAGTCGACGATCTTCGGCACGTCGGTGCGCCCGCGCGCGCCGCCGAAGGCGGTGCCCTTCCAGACACGGCCGGTGACGAGCTGGAACGGACGGGTCGCGATTTCCTTGCCGGCCTCGGCTACGCCGATGACGATCGATTCACCCCAGCCGCGATGGCAGCATTCCAGCGCCTGGCGCATGACATTGGTGTTGCCGGTCGCGTCGAAGGAGAAATCGGCGCCGCCGCCGGTCAGGTCGACGATCGCCTGCACGACCTTGTCGTTGCCGATCTCGCTCGGGTTGATGAAGTCGGTCATGCCGAATTTCTCGGCCATGGCGCGCTTGGCCGGATTGATGTCGACGCCGATGATCTTGTCGGCGCCGACCATGCGGGCGCCCTGGATGACGTTGAGGCCGATGCCGCCGAGACCGAAGACCACGACATTGGCGCCCGGCCAGACCTTGGCCGTGTAGATCACCGCCCCGATGCCGGTCGTCACGCCGCAGCCGATATAGCAGATCTTGTCGAAGGGGGCGTCCTCGCGGACCTTGGCGAGCGCGATCTCGGGCAGCACCGTGAAGTTCGCGAAGGTCGAGCAACCCATGTAGTGGAAGACCTCCCCGCCATCGCAGGAGAAGCGGCTCGTGCCGTCCGGCATGACGCCCTGGCCCTGGGTCGCACGGATCGAGGTGCAGAGATTGGTTCGGCGCGAGAGGCAGGACTTACAGCTCCGGCATTCCGGCGTGTAGAGCGGGATGACGTGATCGCCGGGCTTCAGCGAGGTCACGCCGGCGCCGACCTCGCGCACGATGCCGGCCCCCTCATGGCCGAGGATCGCGGGGAACTTGCCCTCCGAATCCAGCCCCGAGAGCGTGTAGGCATCCGTATGGCAGATGCCGGTCGCCATGACCTCGACCAAGACTTCGCCAGCCTTCGGGCCGCCGATCTCGATGGTCTCGATGGTGAGGGGCTTGCCGGCTTCCCAGGCGACGGCGGCGCGGGTCTTCATCGGGTGGTTCCTTCCTTGCGGATGTTCATTTCAGATAGGGGCGGATGACCCGCATGATCGCGGCGATTTCATCGTTGTCAGTGGCTGCCGACTGCGCCGCCTCGGCGGGACGGGCCATGGTCTCGCGCAGATGGCTTTCCAGAACCTCGGCCATCAATCCGGTCGCGGCGCCACGAAGCGCCGCGAGCTGCTGGAGCAGGGCACCGCATTCCTCGCCGCGCTCGACGGCGGCGATCAGGGCATCGGTCTGCCCCTTGATCCGGCGCAGCCGCGTGACCGCGCGCTTCTTCTCTTCCGGCGTATGAGGCATGGGTACCGAGGCTCGGGTTGCCACGACGCTATGGTACTGAGGGGGAGTATGTCAACGCGCAAGGCGCGCTGAAACGAAAGGAGCGGCAGCTTCGCGGCTGCCGCTCTTCCGCCGATGCGTCGTCCGAACTGCTTCAGAAGCTGTAGCCGAGCTTCACCTTCACCAGATGCTGGCTGAAATTGGTAAGGTCGAGATCGCCGGGCTGGCCCTTGGCCTTGCCGGCGACCTGGATGTTGTAGGCGGCCGAGAGGGCGAGCTGGTCGGTAGCTTGCCAGAAGATGCCTGGGCCAACGAAGGTGGCATAGCCTGCCTCCTTTCCGAAGCCGAGCTCGTTATGAGCGCGCATATGGCGGACCTCGCCGCTCAGATAAAGCCCGTCTGACACCTGCCAGGCGAGCGAGCCGGCTACCGTGAAGGTCGAGGCGCGCTGGTAGGGCGAGGGGCCGGTCCAGGTCAGGTCATGCGAGATGTTCAGCGCGGCATGGAGCGTGTTCGGGATCAGCGTCTTGTCGGCGAAGAGGCGGAAGCCCGTGTTGTAGGTGGTGAAGCGGCCGGCGCCGTCCGGGTCCGTGCGGTTGAGGCTGGGGTCGATGACCAGCGTCAGGCCGAGGCCGTGCATGTCGCGCCCCAGCAGCTTGTACTTCATCTCGACGCCGGCGCCGAAGGCGCGCGAGTCGGCGCTGACGCCCCCGGCCGAGGCGCTGGTAATATTACCCAGCACATAGGGACCGATCTCGAAGCAGGGGAAGAGGCCGTAGGAGCCCTGCAAGGTCAGGCCATGGCCGTTCGAGCTGCCCGAGCGGGCGCCGAAGGCGCCGCCATAGGTCAGGCTCGGGCCGAAATCGCCGACGGCTGCGACATCGGAGCCGGTGGTGAAGCCGAATACGTCGGTCGGAATGCTCTTGCCTTCCGTACAGGCAAAGGCGTTGGGGAATGGCTCGGCGGGAGCTCCCTTGCGGGACGAGAGGTCGGCGGCGATGGCCGGGGCCGAGAGCGCAGCGGCGATCAGGGCGAGAGCGATGGCTTTCGAAGACATAGATGTGCTCCGGGGAGGTCTCGGATTGATACGCTAATGCAAATCAATTGCAATAACTACTTCATCCTCAACTGAACCATGTCGGGAGCCTGATCCTGCCGCGATAAAAGAGCCATAGTCGTTTCCGCAATTCGCCCTGCTGTTGTTGCGCCGCAACGGTCAGGAAGGCGGCAGGTTGGACAACCGCTCCAGCGCACGCGGCGCGATTTCGGCGAGCGCATCGATCGGCTTCCAGGCGGCGGCATGAACCTCTTCGACCTGTGCGACGAGCGGCAGGGCCGGGTCGGCGAGGAAGAGATATTGCAGGTCGTGATGGATATGTGCGGGCTCGCCGCGTGACGGCTTGCCCGGCACGTCATGGCTGTCGATGGTGAAGGGCAGGTCGCCGCCCTGATGCCAGGGATGCAGGACAAGGCCCTGCACGCCGGTTTCCTCGATCGCCTCGCGCGCGGCGGAAAGATGGAACTGCTCGGCTTCCTCCCAATGGCCGCCGGGCTGGAGCCAGCGGCCGATCACGACGTGATCGATCAGCAGCACCTGCGCATGATCGGGCGAAAGCACGAAGGCGCTGGTGGTGAGATGGCCGGGGAAGGTGTCGCGCCGGTCGAGCGCATGGCCCTGCGCCATCTGCCAGCGCAGCAAGGCGAGGTGCTCGCGCGGGTCGGCGATTTCTGCGCGATAGCGCTCGACGGCGCGGGAGAGGTCGTTTCGAAAATCCATGGGGTCAGCGAGGCTCGAGCGGAAGGCGGTAGGATTCGAAATGCCCGTTCTTGGGGCCGTCATAGCCGACGAGCACCGCGAAACCCTTGTCGTCCGGCGGAAGGACGGTCAGGGATTCCGCCTTGTCGCCGCTCCGGGCCGGCAGGTCGCCCAGCGACGTCGCTGCGTCGGGTCTGGCCGGGTCGATCAGCATCAGGGAATAGGGCAGGGCCTGCTCCTGCGCCGGGCCGAGCAGGGCGAGCAGGCGGCCGTCGGGCAGGGGCGCGAGGTCGCGGATGCCGCGGTTGCTACCGGCCGGCAATTCGACAATGCGTGGCGTTTCCGTCGTCTGTGCATGGCCTGGCGCGAACAGGGCCTTGAGCGAGGCGCCGACGAGGAAGCCGCGATTGCCGAGCGAGGGCGCGCGCAAGCCCGCCCAGAGCGTGTCGCCGGTGACCGCGATGCCCTCGATGTTGAGGCCATTATCGTCCATCAGGCCCCGGCCGAAAAAGGCGCCGGCCGGTCCTGCTCTGCGCAGCATGTCGCTCAGGCGATAGGTCAATTCGACCTTGCCGGTGGTGGTGCCTTCGGCATCGACCTTGATGCGGGCGAGGTGGAAGGACGAGAGGCGGAACTCGCCCTTTTTGCGCGAGCAGCCATGCGAGCCGGCGACATAGAAGGCGCCATCGGCATAGGCGACCGCCTCGCCGTCGAGCTCGGCGAAGCGCCCGGGCATCTTGCAGATGCCTTGCGGCGGCTGACCCAGCGTATCTGGCGTGGCTTCGGTCCCGATGATCGGCAGCGTCGCGTCCGGGGTGATGCGGTTCTCGGCGATGCGGGCGAACTGGGCGAAGGAGCCTTCGTCATTGATCAGCAGGCAGCGCTGCACGCCGTTCGCGGCGGGCATGCAGGCGAGGCCGCTGACATCGCGCGCCGGCCTGCCAGGCTTTTTCGCGGAAAAGTCCCCGAGCGTCCTGAAGCGCTGTTCCGGTGCGAGCGTTGCGGCCTGGGCGAATGAGGGGCCGAGCAGGCTTGCGGCGATCAGGGTGGCGAGGAGGCGGTACCGCATCGGGCGAATCCGGAGGGAGGGGCACGGATTGAGCGCGCGGGACCCGTGGATGTCAAAGCGCCGCGGACGCGATCGTCGGCATCCTCGAGCGGCGGGGCGATCTCGTCCGCTGCGACCGGATCGCCCGCCTGCGCGACCGCCGCTTCATACGATTGACCGGGGCGGCCGACACCATCCCCGCCTATCTGCTCGCAGGCGGTTGCGGGGCGATCACCAGCGTCGGCAATCTCGCGCCGCACTGGCTGGCGCGGCTGGAGAGCGCGGCACGTTCCGAATTCTACGGCCAGGCGCAGATCCTGCAGCGGCGGCCGGTGCCGTTGCTCGACTTGCTGGCGCGAGAGCCCGATCCCGTCCTGATCAAGCTCGCCCTGTCGATGCTGCATCCGGAGGTCGGCGCGACCTGCCGCGCGCCGCTCGCGCTGCCGCGCCCGGAATGCGTGTCGCTGCTTTGCGATGCGATCGAGGACCTGCCGCATCCGCCGGTCGGCATGGCGACGAAGACCGAGCGCAATGGCGCGGCGGTCGCGGCTCGCCGTGCCTGACTCCGCAGCGGCGTAGCCGCGCCCGCCGCGAAGCGAAGGGAGGTTTGCATGACCACGATCGGCGCCTATCGCCGCCGCCGGGCGGTGGTCTACCGGACCGTCCGCCGGACATCGGCGGGCGGCTGGAAGGCCGATCTGCTGCATCTGTTCGGGTCGGTCGTCCTGCTCGCGGCGCTGATCGGCGCACGCGTCTGGTGGCACCTGCACTGATCGCTCAAACGAAAGGGCGCCGCGATGCCGCGGCGCCCTCCCGATATCACCGATCCGAGCCGAGCTCAGTTCAGCTTGGCGTAGGCGGGGACGGTTAGGAAATCCTCGAAGTTCGGCGCCAGCGAAAGCGTCTCGAACAGCGCAATCGCCTCGGGGAAGCGGCCCTTGGCATAGTTTTCAGGCCCGAGCTCGCCCTTCACGCGCTCCATCTCTTCCGGCAGGCAGCGCTTGAACAGCGCGGCATCGGCGGTGATCCCGCCGTCGAGCGCGACGCCATACTGGCAGAACTGCCAGATCTGGGCGCGGCTGATCTCGGCCGTCGCTGCATCTTCCATCATGTTGTAGATCGGCACTGCGCCGCGGCCGCGCAGCCAGGCCTCGATATACTGGACGCCGACGCGGATGTTCTCGCGGAAGCCTTGCTCGGTGCGCGTGCCCTCGTGAACCTCCAGCAGGTCCCTGGCGCCGATCGAGACGTCATCGCGCTTCTTGTCGAGTTGGTTGGCCTGCGGCATCAGCCGGTCGAACACTTCCATCGCGACCGGGACGAGGTCGGGGTGGGCGACCCAGGTGCCGTCATGGCCGTCGCCGGCCTCGCGCTCCTTGTCGGCCTTGACCTTGGCGAAGGCGGCGGCATTGGCCTCCGGATTGTTCTTGACCGGGATCTGCGCCGCCATGCCGCCCATCGCGAAGGCGCCGCGCTTGTGGCAGGTCTTGATCAGCAGCAGCGAATAGGCGCGCAGGAAGGCCTTGGACATCACGACCTGCGAACGATCCGGCAGGACATAGGCCTTGTTGCGGGCGAGCTTCTTGATGAAGGAGAAGATGTAGTCCCAGCGGCCGCAATTGAGGCCGGCCATGTGCTCGCGCAGCTCGTAGAGGATCTCGTCCATCTCGAAGGCGGCAGGCAGGGTCTCGATCAGGACGGTGGCCTTGATCGTGCCGTTCTTCAGGCCGAGCGCCGACTGGGCGGCGACGAAGACGTCGTTCCAGAGACGGGCCTCGAGGTGGCTCTCCAGCTTCGGCAGGTAGAAATACGGGCCGGAGCCGGCGGCGAGCGCCGCCTTGGCGTTGTGGAAGACGTAGAGGCCGAAATCGACCAGGGAGCCCGAGGCCTCCTCTCCATCGATCTGAAGGTGCCGCTCCGGCAGATGCCAGCCGCGCGGGCGGATGATCAGGACGGCGGGCTTGGCCTTGAGCTTGTAGTCCTTGCCGTTCGTCGGGTCGGTGAAGTCGATCTTGTTCGCCCAGCGGTCGCGAAGGTTGATCTGGCCCTCGATCATGTTGGCCCAGACCGGCGAGGACGCATCCTCGAAATCGGCCATGAAGACCTTGGCGCCGGAGTTCAGGGCGTTGACGATCATCTTGCGATCGACCGGACCGGTGATCTCGACGCGGCGGTCGAGGAGGTCGGCCGGGATCGGCGCCACGCTCCAGTCGCCTTCACGGATATGTTTGGTCTCGGCGAGGAAATCCGGGGTTTCGCCGGCGTCGAAACGCTTCTGGCGCTCGGCGCGCAGCGCGAGCAGGCGCTTGCGCGTCTCGTTGAAGCGGCGGTGCAGGTCGGCGACGAAGGCGAGGGCCTCGGTGGTCAGGATCTGATCGAAGCCGGGCTGCAGGGCGCCCTTCACGGTGACGCCGGCGGGCAGGGTGAGAGTGGGGGTGTCCGACATGGCTGGTCCTCCGATCACGATGAGGCATCATTGAGCAAAAATGCGTTTTGCAAAATCTGGATAAAGTGATGATCACTTATTCATTATCGGAAATAATCCTGTTTCCGGGCAGGAAGCCATAATTGCTCCCATAGGTTGTGTCTTGCGAGCGTTGAACGCAAAATGACGTAACGGCATAGCCTTTCGATTCAAAATGTGCAGATAGGCGCGACTTCCGCAAATCGGCTTCAGCAATTCGTAAGTTCCGGCCGCCAACGCTCCCAGGGTCGAGTGCGGCAATTTGGCCCTGGATGAGACAGATGATGAAGATCGGATCCCTGCCTGAGCTGATCCGGCGCTTCCGCCGGGACGAGGGCGGCAACTTCCTGATGCTGTTCGGGCTCACGCTCATTCCGCTGATGGGCGTCGTCGGCGTCGCGATCGACTATTCCCGCGCCAGCAACGCCCGGCAGGCGCTCAGTGCGGCGATCGACTCCGCAGCGCTGATGGCGGCGCGCGATGCGCAGAAGCTGACGGATGGACAGCTCAAGAGCCGCATCGACGCGTGGGTCCTCGAGAACCTGCCGCCCGACGTGAAAAAGGAGTTCACCGGCGTTACGGTGGCGATCGACCGGACGGCGCGGACGATCAAGATCGACGCCAAGGCCGTCGTGCCGACGACCATCTCCAGCGTGCTCGGCGTGAACCAGTTGCCCGTGGGGACGAATAGCCAGTCGACCTGGGGAACCAACAAGATCGAGCTCGCACTCGTGCTAGACAACACGGGTTCGATGGCGAACTCGAACAAGATGACCAATCTGAAGACGGCTTCGAAGAGCCTGCTCAAGATCATGAAGGACGCCGCGATCACGACCGATCAGATCCGCGTCTCGATCGTTCCGTTCAATACACAGGTCCGCATTGCGAGAACGTTCAAGGATGAGGCGTGGATGCGTTATGGTCTGACGCGAAACGTCACTTGTAGCAGCAATAAGCAGAATTGTTATGTCAACAATACCGATATTTATGTATATGATACAGGTAATTTGACTTGCGACTCGAGGGGTCGGACGTGTTCTTACAATACAATTACGAAAGCAAATTGGTCGGTAGCCGGCCAAGGCTGCATTACCGATCGTAATCAGGATTACGATACCAAGGATGGCGGATCGGCAGCCACTGCCGAGCAGTATCCGGCATTTTGGTGCAGTCAGACTTCGCTTGCGGAAATCATGCCGCTGAGCTCCGATTGGACGGCTCTGGGAGCACGGGTCGACGCGATGACGTCGGCTGGCAACACGAACGTCACGATCGGTGCCGTTTGGGGCTGGGCGACCTTGACACCGAGCGTGCCCTTCACCGAGGCGAAGCCTGCGACCGAGCCGAACCTCAAGAAGTACATGATTTTGCTCACCGACGGCGACAATACGGAGAACCGCTTCACCGCCACTGGCAACGATATCGATGCCCGCACCAAGGCGGCCTGCGCGAATGCCAAGGCGACAGGCATCAATATCTATACGATCCGCGTGATCGATGGCGATGCCGACCTGCTCAGGGGATGCGCGAGCAACCCCGGCATGTATTACGACGTGCAGAACGCCGCGCAGCTCGATCCGATCTTCAAGGCAATCGCCAACGAGATCAGCGCGGTGCGCCTGACGCAGTAAGCCCGGCCCCGCCGAGCGCGGCGAAGCGCGCCAGGAAGCGCGCCTGCGCCGCCTCGGTGTCGAGCGGATCGAGCCATGCCAGGACTTCGGCCGGCAGCGCCTGCGGCCGGCCGAAGAATTTGAGGGCCTCCTCGCGGCCGAAGCCGGCCAGGCGCGTCGCCTCGAAGAAGGCGGCGATGGTATCAGCCTCCTTGACCTTCTTCTTCAAGGTGGCCGGCGTCGCCGCCGGCAGGCCGAAGCGCAGGTGGATCGCCGCCAGCAGGCGCAGTTCCACGCTCTTATAGGCGTCGCCCATCACCACCTTGAACGGCGAGATCATGTCGCCGATGACGTATTCGGGCGCGTCATGCAGCAGCGCCATCAGGCGCCAGCCGTCGTTCCAATCCGGATTGAGATGGGCTGCGATCGCCTCGACCAGCAGCGAGTGTTGCGCGACCGAGAAGGAGTGGGCGCCGCGCGTCTGCCCGTTCCAGCGAGCGACGCGGGCAAGGCCATGGGCGATGTCCTCGATCTCGATGTCGAGCGGGGAGGGGTCGAGCAGGTCGAGCCTGCGGCCCGAGAGCATGCGCTGCCAGGCGCGGGGCGGTTCCGGCTTGCGGGCCATCAGGCGGCGGGGCGCGAGTCGCGGGCGAGCGCGGCGCATTCGCTCCAGCGGAAGCAGTCGGTCAGGTGGTCGTTGACCAGCCCGCAGGCTTCCATGAAAGCGTAGACGATCGTCGGGCCGCAGAAGGTGAAGCCCGCCTTCTTCAGCTCTTTCGAGACCGTCTCGGATACCTTGGTCTGGGTCGGGACCTCGCCTTGCGTGCGGTAGCTGTTCTGCAGCACGCGGCCGTCGAGATGCTTCCAGAGGAAATCGGCGAAGGGCTCGCGCTCGCTCAGCTTGAGATAGGCTTGCGCGCTCTTGATCGTGCCCTCGATCTTGCCGCGATGGCGGATGATGCCGGGGTCGGCGAGCAGGCGCTGGACATCGGCTTCGGTGAAGCGGGCGACGGTCTCGGGATCAAAATTGGCGAAGCCGGCGCGGAAGGCGTCGCGCTTCCGGAGGATGGTGATCCAGGACAGGCCGGCCTGAAAGCCGTCGAGGATCAGCTTTTCCCAGAGCGCGCGGGAATCATATTCCGGCACGCCCCATTCGGTGTCGTGATAGGTGAGATAGAGCGGGTCGGTGCCCGGCCAGCGGCAACGGAACTTGCCGTCCGCGCCCTGGATCGCGATGCGCTCCTCGCCGACGATGACGGTGTCGCTCATGGGGCAGCTCCTGCGACGGCTCCGAAGCCTGCTTCGCCGGGGAAGGGAAAGCGGATGAAGCCGGGCTTCTCCGCGAGATGGAAGGGCATTCCGCCGCCGAGCGGAGGCGTGCCTGCAGCGAGCGCATCGGCGAGCCGGTCGAGACGGAGCATGGCGAGCGCCCGCCCATTGGCGCCCGAGCCGATGCTGCCGAGCGGCTTGCCGCCGGCCGTGGCGTCCGCGCCGGTCTCGGCGGCGATGCCCTCGTCGAAGACGATCGGCACGACGCGGGTGCGGGCCGTGCCGCGATGCTGCATGCGGGAGACGACCTCCTGCCCGATATAGCACCCCTTCTTGAAGGAGACGCCGCCGATCTGGTCGAGCAGGGCCTCATGCGGAAAGGTGTCGCCATAGGCGAAGTCGCGCCCGCCCGCGGGAATGCCGAGCGCGATGCGGCGGGCGTGATAGGCCTCCGGCTCGGCGGTGACGAGCGCCTCGACGCCCTCTGCATCGGTGATGGCGCGCTGGCCGAGCGGCGGCAGGCGCGGGTCGTCATAGATGAAGCCGGCGTCAGTGGGCAGCGGCGCGCCGTCTGCCGAGGCGATGACCGCGCTCTTCTCGGTTAGATCCTCCAGCGCGACCTTGGCGCGCAGCTTGTAGAGCTTCAGGCGTTTCATCAGATCGGCGGTCTGGAGCAGGGGCGTGTCAAGCAGGAAGCCGCCGCCATCCTCCGGCGCCAGCGCGAGGATGAAGAAATCGCAGATCATCTTGCCTTGCGGCGTCAGCAGCGCGCCGTAGCCGGCCTGTCCGGGCACGACCGGATCGAGATCGTTTGTCACGAGGTTCTGCAGGAAGTCGCGCGTGTCGTCGCCGCTGACGCGGATGACGCCGCGATCGATCAATCGTGTGACGGACATGAGGCCGTTCCAGTTCTGGTTTCGGGTCGAGGTCTCGACAGCCGAAAAGGAGACACTGGCGCCACCCGAAAACTGTTTGGGCTTCCGGGACGGCGCGTTGGCCGATAGGTAGGCTGCATCCAGTCTTTGCTCAACCTCCCGGAGACACGCCATGCCCCAGACCTACGACGTCATCCTCAAGGGCGGCACGGTGGTGAACCAGGACGGCCGCGTCGCGCGCGATGTCGGCGTCACCGGCGGCAAGATCATGGCTCTGGGCGATCTCTCGCAGGCTTCGGCCGGAGAGGTCGTCGATTGCACCGGCCTCCACATCCTGCCCGGCGTGATCGACTCGCAGGTGCATTTCCGCGAGCCGGGGCTCGACCACAAGGAGGACCTGGAGAGCGGTTCGCGTTCGGCCGCGCTGGGCGGCGTGACCTGCGTCTTCGAGATGCCGAACACGATCCCGCAGACGACGACGCCGGAGGCGCTGGCCGACAAGATCCGGCGCGGGCGCCATCGCATGCATTGCGACTTCGCCTTCTGGGTTGGCGGCACGCATGAGAACGCCCATGATGTGCCGGAACTGGAGCGGCTTCCCGGTGCGGCCGGCATCAAGGTCTTCATGGGCTCCTCCACAGGCGACCTCCTGGTCGAGGACGACAGGGGCGTCGCCGAAATCCTGAAGCGCACGCGCCGGCGCGCCGCCTTCCATTCCGAAGACGAGATGATGCTGCGTGAGCGCATGCCGCTGCGTGTCGAGGGCGATCCGTCGAGCCATCCGGTCTGGCGTTCGCCCGAGGTGGCGCTGACCTGCACCAAGCGGCTGGTGCGGATCGCGCGCGAGACCGGCGCGCGCGTCCATATCCTGCACATCTCTACGGCTGAGGAGATGCTCTTCCTGAAGGATCACAAGGATGTCGCGACGGTCGAGGTGCTGCCGAACCACCTGACGCTGGTCGCGCCCGATTGCTACGAGCGGCTCGGCACCTATGCCCAGATGAACCCGCCGATCCGCGACGACAGCCACCGCCAGCGCATCTGGTGGGGCGTCGAGCAGGGCATCGTCGACGTGCTCGGCTCCGACCATGCGCCGCATACCCATGAGGAGAAGCACCACCCTTATCCGGCGAGCCATTCCGGCATGCCGGGCGTGCAGACGCTGGTGCCGATCATGCTCGACCATGTGAATGCCGGCCGGCTGACGCTGGAGCGCTTCGTCGATCTCAGCAGTGCCGGGCCGCAGCGCATCTTCGGGCTGGAGGGCAAGGGCCGGATCGCGGTTGGCTATGATGCCGATTTCACCATCGTCGATCTCAAGCGCCGCGAGACGATCACCAAGGAGTGGAGCGCCTCGAAATGCGGCTGGACGCCCTATGACGGCGTCACCGTTACCGGCTGGCCGGTCGGCACCTTCGTGCGTGGGCTCAAGGTGATGTGGGAGGGTGAGCTGACGACCCCGTCGCAGGGCGAGCCGGCCCGCTTCCTGGAGGCGCTGCCGCGCCGCGCCTGAAACGGATCGGAGCCGCCCGCGTTGGCTTTCCGATGAGGGCGCGGGTGGCTCCGCAAAAAAATCGAAAAAAGATTCCCGGCGCTGTCGATTCCGGTCGCGCCCGTTCGACGTGCAGTCAGAGAACGGGTTTCGGCGGTCGACGCCGGAGCCGCCCGGTTCTCCCAAACCCAAGGAGAAAACCGATGCGCGTGATGGTTCTGGTCAAGGCCAGCAAGGACAGCGAAGCCGGCGTGATGCCGGACCCTGAGGGCTTCGCGAAGATGGGCGTCTATAACGAGGAACTGATCAAGGCCGGCGTCCTGCTGGCCGCCGAGGGCCTGCATCCGACATCGAAGGGGATCCGCATGCGCTTCTCGGGCAGCGAGCGGGCGATCACCGATGGCCCCTTCGCGGAGACCAAAGAACTGCTGGCTGGCTTCTGGCTCTGGCAGGTGAAGTCCTTCGACGAGGCGGTCGAGTGGCTGAAGCGCGCGCCCTTCGACGGCAACACCGAGATCGAGCTCAGGCCCGTCTTCGAGATGGAGGATTTCGGAGACCTGGTGACGCCGGAGCGGCGCGAACGGAAGGACAACCTGCGCGCCGAATTCGAGAAGCGTTCCGGCTGAGCCTGTCCGATACCTCAAGCCCAGTTCAAAGGACGGCGCAGACGATGCGCCTGTCCCTCTCAACCTCTCAAAGGAGAAAACCGATGCGTTTCATGGTGATGGTCAAGGCGACCAAGGACAGCGAAGCCGGCGCGCCGCCGACCCAGGAGCTGCTCGAGGCGATGATGGCCTATAACGAGGAGCTGGTGAAAGCCGGCATCATGAAGGGCGGCGATGGCCTGCAGCCCAGCGCGAAGGGCGCGCGCGTCCAGTTCGACGGCACCAAGCGCGCCGTCGTCGACGGGCCCTTCGCCGAGACCAAGGAGCTCGTCGCCGGCTACTGGCTCTGGGAATGCGCATCGCTCGACGAGGCGATCGCTTGGGTCAAGCGCTGCCCCAATCCGATGCCCGGCCCGTCCGAGATCGAGATCCGCCCGCTGTTCGAGCTGGCCGATTTCGGCGAGATCGTCACGCCGGAGACGGCGGCGCAGTGGGACCGGCTCAAGGCCGAGTCCGAAGGCCAGGGCTGATCGACAGGCGCCTTGCCTGCGCCCCTTGCCAGCCGACGGGCTGATGGTGTGTATCGCTTCCCATGTCGGGCAGCGATGCACACCGCACCATCGAGACAGTCTGGCGCATGGAGGCGCCCCGGCTGATCGCGGGGCTCGCGCGGGTAACGCGCGATGTCGGCCGGGCCGAGGAACTGGCGCAGGACGCACTGGTCGCGGCGCTGAAGCAGTGGCCCGGAGAGGGCGTGCCGCGCAATCCGGCGGCCTGGCTGATGCAGGTCGCCAAGCACCGCGCCACCGATGCGGCCCGCCACGAGATCATGGCCCGGCGCAAGCAGGGCGAGATCGGCCGCAATATCGACAATGAAGGACCGGCGATGCCGGATCTCGACGAGGCGCTCGACGATGAGGTCGGCGACGACCTGCTGCGCCTGATCTTCACCGCCTGCCACCCTGTCCTGCCCAAGGAAGCGCGGATCGCGCTGACGCTGCGGTTGCTCGGTGGCCTGACCACCGACGAGATCGCGCGCGCCTTCCTGGTGCCGGAGCCGACGATGGCGCAGCGCATCGTGCGCGCCAAGAAGGCGCTGAGCGAGGCTAGGGTGCCTTATGAGGTGCCGGCTGGCGCCGAACTCGGCGAGCGGCTCGCTTCCGTTCTGGAGGTCGTCTACCTCATCTTCAACGAAGGCTATTCGGCCACGGCCGGCGAGAACTGGGTCAGGCCGGGCCTGTGCGAGGAGGCGCTGCGGCTCGGGCGCATCCTGGCGGCGCGCGCGCCGCAGGAACCGGAAGTGCATGGCCTCGTCGCGTTGATGGAATTGCAGGCTTCGCGGCTGCGGGCGCGCATCGGTTCGGATGGCGAGCCGATCCTGTTGCTCGACCAGAACCGAACTCGCTGGGACCGCTTGCTGATCGGGCGCGGCCTTGCGGCGCTGGAGCGGGCACAGCGGCTCGCCGGTGTGGCTCCCGGCCCCTATCTGCTCCAGGCGGCGCTGGCCGCCTGCCATGCCCGCGCCCGGACGGCCGAAGAGACGGACTGGAAGCGGATTGTTGCGCTCTACACCGTGCTCGGTCAGGTGGCGCCGTCGCCGGTCGTGGCGCTCAACCGCGCGGTCGCGGTCAGCATGGCGGACGGGCCGGAAGCCGGCCTTGCGCTGGTCGAGGCCCTGGCCGACGAGCCGGCGCTCAGGCGCTATCATCTGCTGCCGGGCGTACGCGGCGACCTGCTCGCCAAGCTCGGCCGCCACCGGGAGGCGGCTGAGGCTTTCGACAGCGCTGTTGCCTTGACGCAGAACGCGAGGGAGCGGGCTCTGATGCAGGAGAGGGCTGCCAAGGAGCGCGCTGCCGGCGCGTGATCCTGGTCTCGTGGGCCGGCTTCGCCCTGTTGCTTGCGCTGCCGCGAACCTGTCGCATTCCGTTGCAACTCTGTTCATGCTGGCGTCTATAAGGGATGTCGCATCCTGACTTGCCTGGAATGAGAGCCTACATGAGCGATAACGTGAGTCCCCTGGCCGGCAAGCGGCTCGAGCCCGGCCAACTCGTCGACGTGGCGGCCCTCACCAAAGCCTATTACGAGCAGCCGGATCCTGCGCAGCGTTTGCAGCAGGTCGCCTTCGGCACCTCAGGCCATCGCGGGTCGGCCCTGCTGCGCTCGTTCAACGAGGCGCATATCCTGGCCGTCGCGCAGGCGATCTGCCTCTACCGCCGCGAGCAGGGGATCGACGGGCCGCTCTTCCTGGGGATCGACACGCATGCGCTCTCGCGCAATGCCTTCGAGACGGTGCTGGAAGTGTTCGCCGCCAACGGCGTCGCCACGATCATCGACGAGAAGCTCGGTTTCACGCCGACGCCCGTCATCTCCCACGCCATCATCGTGCATAACCGGGGCCGCTCGGCGGGGCTCGCCGACGGCGTCGTGATCTCGCCCTCGCATAACCCGCCGGCCGATGGCGGCCTGAAATACAATCCGCCGCATGGCGGGCCGGCCGATACCGATGCCACCGGCTGGATCGAGAAACGGGCGAATGCCTTTCTCGTCGACAAGCTCGCCGGCATCCAGCGGATTCCCTATGAGCGCGCGCTGAAGAGCGAGCATGTCCACCGGCACGACTTCATCGCCGGCTATGTCGCGGACCTCGCCAGCGTGGTCGATATGGAGGCTATCCGCCGGGCCAGCGTCGTGATCGGTATCGATCCGCTCGGGGGGGCAGGGCTCGACTATTACCAGCCGATCATCGACCGCTACGGGCTGAACGCGACGATCGTCAGCAAGGAGATTGATCCGGCCTTCGGCTTCATGACCGCCGACTGGGACGGAAAGATCCGGATGGACTGCTCGTCGCCTTACGCGATGGCGAGCCTGATCGGCATGCGCGACCGCTTCGACGTCGCCTTCGCCAACGATACCGACGCCGACCGGCACGGCATCGTGACGCGCAGCAGCGGGTTGATGAACCCGAACCACTATCTCGCGACGGCGAGCGCCTATCTCTTCGCCAACCGGCCGGGCTGGCGCGCGGATGCGGCGATCGGCAAGACGGCGGTATCGAGCGCGATCATCGATCGCGCCGCGGCGAAGCTCGGGCGGAAGCTCGTCGAGGTGCCGGTCGGCTTCAAATGGTTCGTCGACGGCCTGATCTCGGGCAGCTTCGGCTTCGCCGGCGAGGAGAGCGCCGGCGCCTCCTTCCTGCGCATGGACGGCTCGGCCTGGACCACCGACAAGGACGGCATCATCCTCGGCCTGCTTGCCGCGGAGATCACCGCGAAGACCGGCAGCGATCCCGGCGTGCTCTACGGCAAGCTCACCGCGGAACTCGGCGAACCCCGCTATGCGCGCGTCGACGCGCCGGCGAGCGCGAGCCAGAAGGCTGTCCTGAAGAACCTGTCGGCCGAGCAGATCGCCACGAAGGAGCTCGCCGGGCAGCCCATCACGGCAATCCTGAGCAAGGCTCCGGGCAACGACGCCCCGATCGGCGGCGTCAAGGTCACGGCGGCGGATGGCTGGTTCGCGGCGCGCCCGTCGGGCACCGAGGACGTCTACAAGATCTATGCCGAAAGCTTCCGGGACGAGGCGCATCTCGCCGCGATCCAGGAGGACGCGCGCAAGATCGTCGGGCAGGCCTTCGCGGCGGCTGGGGCATCCTGAATGTCAGAGGGCCGGCGCGGGAGACGACCGCCGCCGGCCTGTCGCGCGTAGCGGACGGGCTGCCTGCCCTGTGTTCTCCAGGACGTTCTAGTTGTCGATGGCCGGAGCTCGCTCGACCAATTCGAGAAAGATTGCGGCGCAAGCCAGCCAGACGATCATCGACCAGAGCAGCATAACCCCTCCCAAAGTTTTGCTTTGCTTCAGCATAGCCGAGGATTCGGGCGCAGCAAGCGTGCCGATTCTGCAGAACACGCAATATGTTATGCGAATCCGGGGGCTGATCCGGTGGATTCCGGACGCTCGGAAGACACCATCTGATTCGCGTTCCCATCGAGGAGGCCCGCCGGCTGGCGGGCTTGCCGTGTCATAGCATTCAGCAGCCTGCCGCTTCGGTGGAGTTGCGCCGCGTCACGCCTCGATCGCGCAGCCCAGCCGCGCGAGCGTGGCGTCGATCCAGCTACGATCGTCCTTGCCCTGCTCGATGGCCTGCATCTTCTTTTCTTCCATCGCGTGCTTCTTGTGTGCGGCGGCGTAGATCGCCTCGGCCTGATCGAAGGGTACGCAGAGGATGCCGTCATCGTCGCCGATGACGAGATCGCCGGGCTCGATCACCATGCCCTCGATCGCGATCGGGACGTTGATTTCGCCGGGGCCGTCCTTGTAGGGGCCGCGATGACTGATGCCGGCGGCATAGATCGGCAGGTCATTCTCGCGAATCCAGGCGGAATCGCGCACCGCGCCGTGGAGCACGATGCCGGCGATGCCGCGCGTGCGAGCATGGGCGATCATCAACTCGCCGATCAGCGCATTGGTGAGGTCACCGCCGCCATCGACGACAACCACGTCGCCGGGAGAAGCAAGGTCGAGCGCCTTGTGGATCATCAGGTTATCGCCAGGGCGCGTCTTCACGGTGAGCGCGGGGCCGGCCATCACGCCGCCGCGGTGGAGCGGACGCAGCGAGGCGCCGCCGGCCGTCATGCGCGACATGGAATCGCTGACATTGGCGACCGGTACCGTGCGGAAGCGCTCGACGAGGTCGGCGGCGACCTGGCGGCGGCGCTTGAGGATGCGAAATCCGATCATGGGATGTCCTTGGTTGTCGCGCCGAACCGGGCAGCGCAGCGGCTGAGGAAATGATGGTCTGCGAGGGAGTGACGCGCCGGCGCGCTCAGGTCGCGCCGGCTTCCTCCTCCTGGTCGACGCGGGCCTTGCCGCGGCGGATGGCGGGCAGGGCCATGCTGACGAGCAGCAGCAGCGAGAGGATCAGGAAGGTCAGGCTGATCGGGCTCTTCACGAAGATCGAGAGATCGCCTTCCGACAGAAGCAGCGCCCGGCGGATGTTCTCTTCCATCATCGGGCCGAGCACATAGCCGAGCACCAGCGGGGCCGGCGGGCATTTCAGCTTGGCCAGCACATAGCCGAGCACGCCGATCGCCGCGCAGAGATAGACGTCGATGGCGCTGTTGTTGAGGCTGTAATTGCCGAGCGCGCAGAACATCACGATCGCCGGGAACAGCCAGCGATAGGGGATGCTGAGCAGGCGGACCCAGAGACCGACCAGCGGCAGGTTCAGCGCGACGAGCAGGGCGTTGCCGATGAACATGCTGGCGATGACGCCCCAGAATAGCTCGGGATTGCGCGCCATCACGGTCGGGCCGGGCTGGACGCCGTTCATGATGAGCGCGCCGAGGATCAGCGCCATGGTGGCGCTGCCGGGAATGCCGAGCGTCAGCGTCGGGATGAAGGCGGTCTGCGCTGCCGCATTGTTGGCGGCTTCCGGCGCGGCGACGCCCTCGATCGCGCCCTGGCCGAAGCGGGAGGGGTCCTTCGCCAGCTTCTTCTCCAGCATGTACGAGGAGAAGGAGGAGATCGAGGGGCCGGTGCCGGGCAGGATGCCGAAGAAGGAGCCGATGGCGGTGCCGCGCAAGGTTGGCAGGAACGAGGCCTTCAGGTCGTCCCAGCGTGGCATCAGGCCGCCGACATTCTTGGTGAAGACCTCGCGCGCCTCCTTCTGCTCCAGGTTGATGACGACCTCGGAGATCGCGAAGATGCCGACGGCGAGCACGGTGAAGCCGATGCCGTCGGCGAGCTCGGGCAGGCCGAAGGTGTAGCGCTCGATACCCGAGTTCACGTCGGTGCCGACGAGGCCGATCAGCAGGCCGACCACGACCATCGCGAGCGCCTTGACCATGTCGCCATGGCTCAGCACGGAGGCGGCGACGAGGCCGAGCACCATCAGCGCGAAATAGTCCTCGGCACCGAAGCGCAGGGCCCAGGAGGCGAGCGGCACGCCGAGCGCGACGATCAGGAGCGTGCCGATGCAGCCGGCAACGAAGGAGGAGAGCGCGGCAATCGCAAGAGCGGCGCCGGCCCGGCCACGACGCGCCATCTGGTAGCCGTCTAGGCAGGTGACGGCCGACGAGGTCTCGCCCGGCAGGTTGACCAGGATCGCCGTGGTCGAGCCGCCATATTGCGCGCCGTAATAGATGCCGGAGAGCATGATGACGGCGGAGACTGGCGGCAGGCCGAAGGTCACCGGCAGCAGCATCGAGATCGTCACCAGCGGGCCGACGCCCGGCAGCACGCCGATCAGGGTGCCGAGCAGCACGCCAAGGAAGCAATAGGCAAGGTTCTGCAGCGACAGCGCGACGCCGAAGCCGAGCACGAAGTGATCGATGATCTCCATGGCTCAGAAATTCCAGGCGAAGAGGCTGTAGGGCAGCTTCAGGCCCCAGACGAAGACAGCGGCGGCGAAGATCGACATCACCACCGTTAGCACCAGAACCTCCAGCGCCTTGAACTCGTGGCCGGCACGGGCCGAAACGAAGAACAGTGCGGCAAGCGCCGGCACGAGCCCCAGGCGCTCCAGCAGGAAGCCGAAGAGCAGGAGCGCGGTGCTCAGCAGGAAGAGCGGCAGCCAGGCCCAGCCGCCTTCGACGGGCATGCAACTGCGCAGCCCCCTGAGGAAGGTGACGATGCCGAACCCGATCAGGACGAGGCTGAGGATGCGCGGGAAATAGCCCGGCCCCATGTCGATCGTGGTGCCGAACTTGTAGCCCAGCGCGATCGCGAAGCCGAGCGCGCCGAGCCCCATGAACAGCAGGCCGGCGAGGGCATCCTGGTTCTTGAAGATGCTGGTTTTCATGGCCGATATCCGACGTGATGCCGGGCGGCGCGCTCGGCGCCGCCGGGACACAGGCTTTCAGGATGGGCATGGGCTGGGCCGGGAAGCCGCCACCCTGTGGCGTGGTCTCCCGGCCAGCGTCATCGGCTCAGTCGGAGACCTTCACGTCGGCCGCTTTGATGACCGCAGTCCATTTCGGCACGTCGGACTTGATCAACGCACCGAACTCTTCGGCGCTGCCGCCGAGCGCCTCGGCGCCGGCCGAGCGTAGTTTGGCCTTGGTGTCGGGCTGCTGCAGCACCTTGTTGAGCTCGGTATTGATCCGCTCAACGATCGGCGCAGGCACGCCCGCGGGCGCCGCCAGGCCCCACCAGGTCACGGCCTCGGAGTTCTTCAGGCCCTTCTCCTCGAAGGTCGGGACATCCGGCAGGTCGGCATCGCGCTTGTTCGCGAAGACCGCGATCGGGCGCAGCACGCCTTCCTTGATCTGCACCATCGCGGAGGGAACCGAGGAGATGTAGATATCGACGCGCCCGCCGAGCAGGTCCGGCAAGGCCTGGGCCGCACCCTTGTAGGGAACGTGGCGGAATTTCACGCCCGCGATCTGCTGGATCAGTTCACCGGCCAGATGCGAGCTTGTCCCGACGCCCGGCGAGGCGAAGGTGAGCTTGCCGTCCTTGGCCTTGGCGGCGGCGATGAGATCCTCGACCGTCTTGAGCGGGGAATCCTTGGCGACGACCAGCACCTGCGGCGCGGAGGCGACGAGGCCGATCGGCGCGAAATCCTTGATCGGGTCGTAATTGGCCTTGCCGAGGATCGGGTTGATAACGAGGTTGGCGTTCTGCGCGAGGACGATGGTGTAGCCGTCCGGGGCTGCCTTGCCGGCCAGGCTCAGGCCGACGCTGCCGCCGCTGCCGGGCTTGTTGTCGGCCACCAGCGTCCAGCCGGTGCTCTCGCCGAGCTTCTGGGCGATAACGCGCGCGACGACGTCGGTGCCGCCGCCCGGCGGGAACGGAATGACCAGCCGGATCGGCTTCTCAGGATATTGCTGCGCCGAAGCCGTCGTCGCGAGCGCGGTCAGGGCCAGCGCGGCGAGCGCCTTGTAGACAACCTTCATGGTATTTCCTCCCGTTTGCTTGTTTGTCGTCCGGTATCTGGTCCGGATCTTCAGGCTGCAAGTTCGGTCAACCTCGCGAGGCTGGCCGCATCCGGCTCTTCTCCATCGAGCACGGCGATGACGTGCCGGGCGGCGATCTCGGCCATCGTCTTGGCCGATCCCGCGGTGACGCCGGCGATATGCGGGGTGGCGATCAGGTTGGGCAGCGCCCAGAGCGGGCTGTCCGGTGCCGGCGGCTCGACGGCGAAGCTGTCGAGCCCCGCGCCGGCGATCCGGCCTTCCAGCAGCGCGGCGCAAAGGGCCGCCTCGTTGATCAGAGCGCCGCGCGCCGTATTCACGACGAGGGCATTCGGCTTCATCAGGCCGAAGCGGCGTGCATCGAGGAGATCGCGCGTGGCGTTGGTCAGCGGGCAATGCAGGCTGACGATGTCGGCTTCCGCAATGAGGCTGTCGAGGTCGCGTTCGCAATCCCCGCCGAACTGCGCGATCGCCGTGCGGGCATGGGGGTCGTGCAGGAGAACGGTCATGCCGAGCCCCTGCGCCATCCGGGCGACATGCTGGCCGATCGAGCCGAAACCGACGAGGCCGATCACGGTGCCGGCGATGTCGCGCCCGATGAAGCTCGGCTTCGGCCAGGTGCCGGCCTTCACGGCGGCGTCGAGGCGCGGGATATCCTTCAGCAGGGTCAGGGCCAGCGCGATGGTGTGTTCGGCGACGGCGCGCGAGTTCGAGCCCATGGCGCGGATGACGGGGATGTCGCGCGAGGCTGCCGCCTGCAGGTCGATATTGTCGACGCCGACGCCGTGCTTGGCGATGACCTTCAGGCGTGGCGAGGCTGCGATGATCGCGTCGTCGACGCGGCCCTGGCGGACGATCAGCGCGTCGACCTGCAACTCGGCCGCACGCGCGGCCACCTGCTCGCTCGGCGCATAGGCCGGCGAGAAGAAGACGTCGACGTCATGCGCGTTGAGAAGCTCGATGGCGTTTTCGGCCAAACGATCATGCGTGACGAGCACGCGCCTGCCACGATTGCGGGCACCGGTATCGGTCATCTCTGCGTTTCCTCACGGCTGCCTCGCATCCCGCATCGCAGCGGTTGGGCGCCTTTCGGGAACACTATTGACCAAGGAAGCGATGCTCGTATGCTGAAATAATGGCATATATCAATGATCTTTTATCATGAAACATCCTATCGACGGCATCGAGGCCTTCATCCAGATCGCGGAGCTCGGCAGCTTCAACAAGGCGGCCGAGAAGCTGCACGTCACGCAGACCGGCCTGACGCGGCGCATCCAGAGGCTGGAGGCCCATGTCGGGCTGAAGCTGATCGACCGGACGACCCGCACCGTCGCGCTGACCAGCATCGGCCGCGAATTCCTGCCGGAAGCCCAGCGCATGCTCGATGCCGTCGACCGCTCGTTCGAGCGGCTGAAGACGATGTCGCGCTTCTCGACCGGTGACATCACGATCGCCTCGGTGCCCTCGCTGATGTACGGGCGCCTGCCGCGCATCCTGCGCAGCTATGCCACGCGCCATCCCAACAACCGCGTTGAGATACTTGACCGGACCAGCACGCTGGTGATCGAGGCGGTGCGGCGGCGCCAGGCCGAGTTCGGCCTGCATGTCCAGCCGCCGAACCAGCAGGACCTGCACAACGAGATTTTGGTCCGCGACCCTTTTGTCGTCTATTGCCGCAACGACCATCCGCTGGCGACACGCGAGACCATCGCCTGGGCGGATCTCGCCGGCCATGACCTGATTACGCTCGGCGGCAGCAGCGGCAACCGGCTGCTGATGGAAGCGCAGCTTTCACGCTCGGGCATCGAGGTGAAGACCAAGTTCGTGGTCGAGTATTTCTCCAGCGCGATCGGGCTGGCCTCGGAAGGGCTGGGAATCGCGATCCTGGTGGAGTCGCTCGTCGAGAACCTGCGCCCCGATCTCGCGCAGATTCCGCTGGTGAACCCGATCGTCGACCGGCCGGTCTCGCTGATCCGGCGACGCGGCGAGACGCTGACCCCGGCCGCGCAGGCGCTCTACAACCTGATCGTGCGCGATCTCGGGCCGCTCTAGTCTATCGCAGGGCGAAGCGAGAGCGGCCCGGATGCGGGATCAGGCTGCGTTCTGGCGGTGCCAGTCTTCCAGATAGGCCAGCACGGTCTTGAGATCGGAGACGTCGACGTAACGGCGGCCGAGATCGCGGAGATTGTCGCGATGCGGCTGCTCCTCGATGTCGCCGACGCAATCCTCGGGCACGATGGTGCGGTAGCGATAGCTGAAGCTGTCGATGGAGGTGGCGCGGATGCAGCCCGAGGTGTTGCAGCCGGTGACGATCACCGTGTCGACGCGCTCCTTGTTGAAATAGTCGCTGACGCCGGTGTTGAAGAAGATCGACGGCGCCTTCTTGCAGATCGTCAGGTCGTAGTCGGGATCGTAGATGCGCGGGTCGAAGGCCGAGCTGGGATGGTCGTGGCGGAAGGTGTCGCGCACGGCGGTGATCTTCCAGTAGGGCATCTCCCGCTCGCTCATATAGGCCGTGTTGCAATTGGCGACCGGCACGTTGTAGCGGCGCGCGACCTCCAGCAGCTTGGCCGTGTTCTCGACGGCGCGCATGACGAGCGGGGCTCCGCCGAGTGGGTATTGCGCATCGGTGAAGCCGGTCTGGAAATCGACGACGACGATGCCCGGCTTCTTGCCGAAGCCGACCGGAATCTCGCCGTAGCTCCTATTCTTGTAGTCGTCATCTGCCATGGTCTTCTCCCTTCGTGCGCTCATTCGTGCGGCGACCAGGGTACGGTATGCTCTTGAAAAAATCAGGCAAGATTGTTTTTATTTCAGTGGCGCCCTGGCTCGTGCGAGGCGACAGGAAGGGGAGCGGTCAGATGACAGCAGAGATGAAGCAGGCTTCACGCTCCGAGCGCCAGCAGCAGGCGCGCAGCGTCGCGACCTATGAGCGATTGATCCAGGCGACGCTCGATGTCATTCACGATGTCGGCTACCACGCGGCCACGACGCAGGAGATCGCCGAGCGCGCGCAAGTCTCGCGCGGGGCGCTGCTCTACCATTTCCCGGCCCGGGCGGACATCATCCTGGCGGCGATGGAGCGCCTGCTCGACGACGGCACCGCCGAGATCCGCGCCGTCGCCCAGCGCGTCCAGAAGGGCGAGCTCTCCCTCGAAGGCTTCGTCGGCTTTCTCTGGGAGCTGTTTTCCGGGCGCTTCTTCTACCTGTCGCTGGAAATGATCACCGAGGCGCGCAACGATGCCGAACTGCGCGAGCGGATGATCCCGGTCGTGAAGCGCTTCCACGAGGCGCTCGACGCGACCTGGGTGGAGTTCTGCAATCCGGAGAGGCGCACGGCGCGGGAGGCCCGCATCATCCTCAACCTGACGGTCTGCCTGGTGCGCGGCATGGGCGTCCAGACCGTGCTGCGCCCGGACCCCGGCTATTTCACGGACATGATCGAGGCCTGGAAGGCGCTGCTGCCGGAGATCGTCGAAGGCAGGGCCGGGGACGCGATGTTCAGCGGCCCCCGGTTTCGCCTGCTGGAGGGTTGAGGCGCCTTCGAGCCGACGGACAGGGCCGGTCAGCCGTCGAGCGCTTCCCGATGCGCCCTGGCGAGATCGGCCATGCTGTTGAAGCGGAAATCGTATCTGGGCATGTCGCCCGGATGCATCGTCGCGCCGAAGCCGTCCTTGTCGTGGCGGCGATAGATCCAGCAGGAGGCCAGGCCATGCCGGTTCGCCGGGCCATGGTCGTGGAACATGCTCTCGGCCGTGTGCAGGACCTCGCCCTTCCGGATGCCGAGCGTCTCGAGGTTCCGGAGCATATAGTCGAAATTGCGCTCCGACGGCTTGTAGGAGCCAATATCCTCGGCCGTATAGATCGCGTCGAAGGCAACCTGGAGCTTGGCATTGCTCGCGGCGAAGCTCTCATTGTCGACATTGGACAGGATCACGAGCTTGTAGTGGCGCTTGAGATACTGGAGCGCTTCGGCTGAATCCGGGAAGGCCGGCCAATTCTTGACCGATTGGCCGTAGGCGATGCACTCGTCCCAGGTGACGGGCAGGCCCCATTCCTCGGCGAGGCGCTTGTAGACGATCGGCAGCAGGTCCCGGTAGAGCCGCGCCGGCGTCTGCAATTGCTGCGCCGATTCATGGCGCGCATGCGCCTCCAGCACCTGATCGCGCGTCGGCGGCGTGGCGAGCCGGCTGATGAGCGGCTTCAGCCCCTCGAACATGCCGGTTTCCCAGTCGATCAGCGTGCCGTAGCAATCGAAGGTCAGGGCTTTGAAATCGGTGAGTTTCATCGGTCTGTTCCTGTCTTCCAAGGAGGCTAGGCGACCTCAACGCCTAATCCTATAGGTATCGGACACTTAAGTGTTCGGGCGGGCAGCGGTCGGGGAGAGATTGCCGGTGGAGGTGGATTTTCGGCTGGCTTTCGAGAATGCCCCGGTCGGGCTGGTCATCGGCCGCAGCCGCATCCTCCTGGCCTGCAACCACGTCTTCGCCGGGATGTTTCGCGGAGCGATGGACGATCTGGTCGGCCAGTCCTTCGCGCGGCTCTACCCAACGCAATCCGACTACGAGGAGACCGGGAAGCGGGTCGGGACGCGCCTGGCCACTGAGCGCAGCTACACTGACGACCGCGTGATGCGGCGTCTCGACGGCGACCTGTTCTGGGTCAGGGTCAGTGGGTTCACCTATACGCCCGACGATGCCCATGAGCACACGCTCTGGGTGTTCTCCGAACTCGGAAAGGCCGAAGCCGACGGCCAGTCGCTGCGGACGTCGCTGACCCCGCGCGAACGCGATGTTGCCGCGCTGCTGATCGACGGCAAGACGGGCAAGGAGGTCGCGAAGGCGCTGAATATCAGCCCGCGCACCGTCGATATCTATCGTGCGCGGCTGCTCCGGAAATACGACGTCAACAGCACTAAGCGGCTGATCGAGTTGCTGTTGAGCGGCTGATCCAGCACGTCCTATCGCAACAGGAAACCATGCCGCAGCGGGTCGCCGCGATCGATGGTCCAGGTCGCCTGGCCGCAGATATGGGCGCTGCCCGAGACTTCCGGGATGATCGCCTCGATCGCTCCCAGCTTCGTCTCCTGCAGGACGCGGCCCGTCATGATCGAGCCGACGATGGACTCGTTGACTAGAAGCTCGCCGGGCTTGAGCAGGCCCTTGGCGTGGAGCAGGGCGGTGCGCCCGGCCGTGCCGGAGCCGGTCGGCGAGCGATCGAGTTGCCGGTCGGCGAAGATGCAGCAATTGGCCTGCGTTGCCTTTGGGTCGAGCGGATCGCCATCGATGATCGTGCCGTAGATATGGTTCAGCTCCGGGATGTCCGGGTGAACGACCGGAAAGGCCGCGTTGGCGGCGATCTTCACCTCGGCACCGAAGCGGATCAGCGCCTCGGCATTCTCCCGCCGGATCGCGAGGCCGAAGGGGCGGCCATCGGTATAGAAGTAGAAGGCGCCGCCGAAGGCGATGTCGCCGGTGACGCGGCCGAAGCTCGGCGTCTCCACGTTGACATCGCGATGGACGAGATAGGAGGGGACGTTGACGAAGCGCACGCTGGCGGCGCGCTTGCCGTCCCAGGTCACGAAGGCCTCTATGAAGCCGCAGGGCGCGTCGATCCCGACGCGCGTCTCCGGCTCGGTGCGCTTGACCCAGCCAAGCTCGACGGCCGCGGTCGCGAGCGCGATGACGCCGTGGCCGCAATGGTCGCTGTAGCCCTCGTTATGGACGAAGATCACGCCGAAATCGGCTTCGGCTGAGACCGGTTCGGTCAGATAGCCCGCATACATGTCGGCATGGCCGCGCGGCTCGAAGATCAGCGCCTGCCGGATCTCATCGATATTGTTCTTCACCCAGTCGCGCCGCTGGACGATCGTCTTGCCAGGCAGACGCGGCAAGCCGCTTGTCACGATCCGGAAAGGCTCGCCGCCGGTATGAGCCTCGACGGTCTGGATGACGCGATCTGCCTGCATCGTTCCCCCTGAACTCACGCTGTCTCGGCACAGCCTTGCGCAGGTTCAGACGCCGTCCGCAAGGGAGGCGCCTGAACGCGTGTTCGTCTCAGCCGATGGTCATCAAGCTGGCATTGCCGCCGGCGGCCGTGGTGTTGATCGAGGTCGAGACCTCTTCCAGCAGCCAGTTCAGGCAATAGGCATCGGGATCGCGCTTCAGCTCCTCGGTGCTCGCCGCCTGGACCAGCACGAGGGGGCCAGACAGCGTGGCGATCCGGCGGTTCATCTCGCCGATCCGCTTGCTGTCGCCCTCGACCAGCGCTCCAGAGAACGGGCCGTCGGCTTCCCAGTCCGAGGTCCAGCTCACGCGGGCTTCGACCGCCGCTGGGAGACCCGACAGGGCGCCCTTCAGGCCGGGAGCCGCATCGATGACGAGTTGGTTGCCCGTCGCCAGCGCCGCCGCGACCTGCTGATGGAGGCCGGCTTCCGTCTGCGGCACGAGCAAGATGCGGCCGCGCGGATGCAGCGCATAGAGATTGCGCTCGCCGACCGGGCCGGCCAGCTCGACATTCAAGCCCAGCGCCGAATGGCCGCCGATCTCGCGCGCGGCATCGGCTTCCGCCTTCAGCCCCTTGCCCGAAAGCCATCCCGCATATTCGAGCAGGGCCGGATCGAGATGGACCGAGCTGTGCTGCGGCGGCACGGGGGCCTTGCGCACGAGCCGGCCGATATAGAGCGGCCCGCCGGCCTTCGGCCCGGTGCCGGAAAGCCCGCGACCGCCGAAGGGCTGCACGCCGACCACCGCGCCGATGATGTTGCGGTTGACGTAGAGATTGCCCGCCTTGATGCGGCTGGTGACATGGGCGATCGTCTCGTCGAGCCGCGTATGCAGACCGAAGGTCAGGCCGTAGCCGGAGCCGTTGACCTCGTCGATCAGCTTGTCGAGATCGTCGCGCTGATAGCGGATGACGTGGAGCACGGGGCCGAACACCTCGCGCTTCAGGTCGGTCAGGCTCTTCAGCTCGACGATGGTCGGGGGCACGAAGGTGCCCTTCGCCGCGGCTTCCGGCAGTGGCAATTGCTCGACCTTGCGGCCGAGGCCACGCATCCGCGCGACGTGATCGTCGATCTCGCGCTGGGCGCCCTCGCTGATCACCGGGCCGATATCGACGCTGAGCTTGTCGGTACGGCCGATGGTGAGTTCCTTGAGCGCGCCCTGCAGCATGTGCAGCGTGCGGTCGGCAATATCCTGCTGCAGGCAGAGCACGCGCAAGGCCGAGCAGCGCTGGCCGGCGCTATCGAAGGCCGAGGCGATGACGTCGGCGACGACCTGTTCCGCCAGAGCCGAGGAATCGACGATCATGCCGTTCTGGCCGCCGGTCTCGGCGATCAGCGGGATCGGCTTGCCCTCGGCCGAAAGGCGCTCGGCGAGCTGGGCCTGGATGCCGCGCGCGACCTCGGTCGAGCCGGTGAACATCACGCCGGCCGTCTCCGGTGCGGCGACCATCGCCGCACCGAAACGTCCGCTGCCGGGCGTGAACTGCAGGGCGCAGCGCGGGACGCCGGCCTCGTGCAGGATCCTGACGCTCTCATGCGCGATGATCGGCGTGACGCCGGCAGGCTTGGCCATCACCGCATTGCCGGCGACCAGCGCCGCAGCGACTTGGCCCGTGAAGATAGCCAGCGGGAAGTTCCACGGGCTGATGCAGACGATCGGTCCGAGCGGCGCATGGGCCGGCCCGAGCGTCTTGCGCGCCTGATCGGCATAGTAGCGCAGGAAGTCGATGGCCTCGCGCACCTCGCTGATCGCATTGGCGGCGGACTTGCCGGCTTCGCGCATGGCGATGCCCATCAGGGTCTCGATGCGCGCCTGCATGATGTCGGCGGCGCGGTCGAGGCAGGCGGCGCGTTCGACTGGGGGCACGGCGGCCCAGGCCTTGCAGCCCTCGGCGGCCAGGCGCGCAATCTTGGCGGCATCCTCGACGGCAAGTTCGGTGACCTGCCCGACCACATCAGAATGATCGGCCGGGTTCAGTATCGGCCGCGTCGTGCCGGCGGTCGAATTATCCGCCAGCAGCGGCACGGCATGCCAGTTCTGCCCGACCGTCGCAGCGAGATTGCCAGCAAGCTTGGCCAAAGCCGCTTCGTTCGAGAGGTCGATGCCCTTCGAGTTGGCGCGGTCGGCGCCGTAGAGGTCGGCCGGCAGCGCGATCTGATCGTGCAGCATGCCGATGACGGGCATCGCCTCGACGACATCGACGGGGTCGGCGACGAGCGAGTCGATCGTCACCTTCGGATCGGAGATGCGGTTCACGAAGGAGGAGTTCGCACCGTTCTCGAGCAGGCGGCGCACGAGATAGGCGAGCAGCGTCTCATGCGTGCCGACCGGCGCATAGATGCGGCAGGGCCGGTCGAGATTGTCCTTCCCGACAACCTCGTCATAGAGCGGCTCGCCCATGCCGTGCAGGCACTGGAACTCGTATTTGCCCACGGCGAAGTCGTTGCCGGCGAGATGATAGATCGTCGCCAGCGTCTGGGCGTTATGCGTGGCGAATTGCGGGAAGATCGCGTCGGGCGCCGCGAGCAATTTGCGGGCGCAGGCGACATAGGCGACGTCGGTATGGACCTTGCGAGTATAAACCGGGAAATCGGCGAGCCCGTCGACCTGGGCGCGCTTGATCTCGGCATCCCAGTAGGCGCCCTTGACCAGCCGCACCATCATGCGCCGACTGGCACGGCGGGCGAGATCGATGATCCAGTCGAGCACGAAGGGACAGCGCTTGCCATAGGCCTGCACCACGAAGCCGAGGCCGTTCCAGCCCTGCAGCGCATTGTCGAAGCTGAGTGCTTCCAGCAGATCGAGCGACAGCTCCAGCCGGTCCGCCTCCTCGGCATCGATATTGAGGCCGATATCGTAGTTCTTGGCGATCAGCGCGAGCTCGCGCACGAGCGGCAGCAGCTCGCTCATAACGCGGCCGGCCTGAGCGCGGCTGTAGCGTGGATGCAGCGCCGAGAGCTTGATCGAGATGCCCGGGCCTTCATAGACGCCGCGCCCGTTCGCGGCCCGGCCGATGGCGTGGATCGCGTTCTCGTAGTCGCGGTAGTAGCGCGCGGCATCGGCGGCAGTCGTCGCGGCCTCGCCGAGCATGTCGTAGGAATAGCGGAAGCCGCGCGCTTCCAGCGGGCGGGCGCGCTTCAGCGCCTCGTCGATCGTCTCGCCGGTGACGAACTGCTCGCCCATCATCCGCATCGCCATGTCGACGCCACGCCGGATCACCGGCTCGCCGGCCCGCGCGATCAGGCGGGTCAGGGCGGCGGCGAGGCTGCGGTCATTGACGGTGGAGGTCAGCTTGCCGGTGACGACGAGGCCCCAGGTCGCGGCATTGACGAAGAGCGACTTGCCGCCGCCGACATGGGACTTCCAGTCGCCGTCCGCGATCTTGTCGCGGATCAGGGCGTCGCGCGTCGCGGTGTCCGGGATACGCAGCAGCGCCTCGGCAAGGCACATCAGCGCGACGCCCTCCTGGCTGGAGAGCGAATATTCCTGGACCAGCCCCTCGACGCCGGTGCCCTTGTGCTTGGCCCGCAGCGCCTCGATCAGCTTGCGTCCGGTCACGGCGATTTCCTGCTTGCTCGCCGGAGCCAGTTTCGCTGCGGCCAGCAGGGGCGGAAGGCATTCGGTCTCCGGGCGGCGATAGGCGGCGGTGATCGCCCGGCGGAGTGCCGATTGCTCCCGGATCGGCGGAGCGAAACCCTCGAAGGGCGCTGGGCTGGTGGCGGTGGCGACGGCGGAAGCGGCGGCTTGGTTCATGGCTTGTCCCGGCAGGTTCGAGCGCGACGGGCCGGGGCTCAAAATCCCTCCCCCGTTCTTTGCGCGGGAGCTTATCACGAGCGCGATTCTCAGGCGGTCCAAATTTTGCTATCCTGCAGTCCATTCGGACTTCAGATTTGAGGATGGAAAGTGAAGAAGCCTAAGGAAATGCCAAACGAAGGCGATCTGGACGCGCTCGATCGCAAAATCCTGGACGTCCTCAGGGAGGACGGCCGGATTTCGATCGCCGAGCTCGGGGCGCGGATCGGCCTGTCGAAGACGCCTTGCCAGATCCGGTTCCGCCGCCTGGTCGATGATGGCTACATCGAAGGCTTCCGGGCAACGCTCAATCCGGCGAAGCTCAAGCTCGATCACATCGCCTTCGCCGAGGTGAAGCTGTCCGACACCACGGAAAAGGCGCTGACGAAATTCAACGAGGAGGTCAAGAAGATCAGGGAGGTCGAGGAATGCCACATGATCGCCGGGCGCTTCGACTATCTGCTGAAGATCCGCACGCCCGATATCCGGCGCTATCGGGCCGTGCTGGGCGAGAAGATCTCGAACCTGCCCCATGTCGCGAACACCTCGACCAATGTCGCGATGGAGACGGTCAAGGAAACCTGGTGAAGTCCCACTCTCCTTGAGTGGCCGGCGCTGATCGCTCAGGCGCCGGCCCGTCGTTCAGGCCTCCAGTCCGGCCTTGCGGCTTTCCAGCGCCGAGATGACGCGGAAGCCGATCGAACGGAAGGGCTCAGGCGCGATCCAGCTCGCCTCGCCCATGATCGCCTCGACCTCCCTGGCGTCGCCGACGCCACGGATCAGCTCTGCGAGACGGCGGCCGAGCATCGTGCCCTTGGCGAGGCCGCTGCCGTTGCAGCCGCCGGAGGCATAGAGCCCGTCCTCGAGCTTGCCCCACCAGGGCGCGCCATTCATGGTGAAGGCGGTCGTTCCACCCCAGACATACTCGAATTCGACATGCCGCAGCGCCGGCCAGCGGCGCTGGAAGCGGTCGCGCAATTCCCTGATGGCCGTTGACTGTACGATCTCCGCGTCATGGGCATAGAGCGAGCGGACCATGAGCCGGTCGCGGCCGATGCGGCGCAAGGTCGTGCCGAGCCGATGCGAGGGCAGCAGGCCCCAGGCCGGGGACTGGCCGAGATGCTCGATATCGGCACCCTTCACCGCCTCGGTGACCGCGGCATAGGTAAAGATCGTCGCCATGCGCGACTTCAGGTAGCCGAGACGGGGGATGAAGCCGTTATTGGCCAGCACCACCGTACGGCAGCGGATGCTGCCGCCCTCGATGCGGAGGCGCCAATCGGAGCCCTCCCGGCTGATATCGCGGACCGGGCTCTGCTCGTAGAGCGTGATGTTCGCGGGGAGCGCATCGACGAGGCCACGGATCAGGGCCGCCGGCTGTAGCAGCCAGGTGTCGTGCATGTGGAGGCCGTAGCGGTAATAGTCCGCGCCGATGCGCTCGCGGATGCCCGCGCGGTCGAGGATCGTATGCTGGAGGTTGTTGGCGCGCGCGACCTCCGCGACCTTGCGCAGGGTGGCCTCGCCCTCTTCGGTCGCGGCAGCGCGGATCGAGCCGACCTTCTGCATGTCGCAGGCGATGTCGTTGTCGCGGATGATGCCTTGGAGCCAGTCGAAGGCTTCGGTGAAGAGCCGCGTCTGGTTGCGCGCCTTCTCGGCCATTTCCATGGAAGCCGTGCGCGGCAGCACATCGGGGGTGGTGAAGCCGGAATTGCGCGCGGAGGAGCCTTCGCCGACCGTTGTCGCCTCGACCAGGGCGATGCGCGCCTGCGGATCGAGCTCGTGCAGGCGCCGGGCCGCCGCGACGCCGGTATAGCCGGCGCCGACGACGGCATAGTCGACCGTGACGTCTTCGCTCAGCGCGGCGCGCGGTGTGCGCACCGGGAGCATCGCGGTCCAGCCGCAGAGATTGGTGTATTTCGGATAGGTCAGCTTGGACATGGCTTTGTCTGGATGGAGGAAGACCGCGCCCGATGGGGCGCGGTCGAAGGGTGGTTTCAGTCGACGAAATGGGTCTGTTCGGTCACGAGCGGGCCGAGCGACATCGAGCCCTTGAGGTCGAAGCCCCAGTTGAGCTTCTCCCGGCGCGCCCAGACCTGCCCGGTCTCGGTGATCGGGATGACGCAGACATTGCCGATGATCAGCTTCTGCGCCTCCTGCCAGAGCGCGATCTGCTTCTTGGGGTCGGTCTCGCCGCGGGCCGCCTCGATCTGCTTGTCGGCGACGCTGCAGTGGCTGAAATTCACGACTTGGCCGGGTTGGCCGATGGCGCTGTTCGAATGATAGAACTGCGTCAGGTAGTTGTCGGCGATCGGGAAGCGTGCGGCGCCGTACATCACGAGCGGGCTCAGGTCCTTGCGGATCATCTGGTGCCAGGTGGCATGCTCGACCGGCTGGAGATTGAGCGTAATCCCGGCTTCGGCGACCTGACCCTGGATGATCTGCGAGGTTGATTCCAGGCTCGGCAACTGGCTGGCGAGCATGGTTACGGTCAGGCCGTTGGGGAAGCCGGCTTCGGCCAAGAGCTTCTTGGCCTTGGCCGGGTCCGGGGGCAGCACGCCTGCATTCTCGTCGAAGCCGAGATTGTTGGAGGGAATCGCCGACTTGCCGGCGCGGGTGAAGCGCGGGCCGCGATACTGGGCGATCTTGCCCGCATCGATGGCGTGGGCGAGGGCCTGACGCACCTTGATGTTGTCGAAGGGCGGCTTGGTGACGTTGATGCTCAACGTCGTCAGCTCGGCCGGGTCGAAGCTGTCGACGACCACGCCGGGATTGGCTAGCGTGCGCTGCAGCCAGCGCTGGTCGGCAAGGCCGGTCGCGGCATCGACCTCGCCGGCGACGAAGGCGAGGTCGCGCGCCGCGTTGTTGTTGAGGAAGCGGTAGGTGATCTTGGTGAGCTTGGGCTTGCCGCGGAAATAGGAGTCGTTCGCCTTGAAGGTCACGGCCTGGCCGGGGGTGATCGCATCGAGCGCGAACGGCCCGAAGCCGACCGGCGCGCGCCGGAAGCCCTCGCCGCGTTCCTCGAAGGCTTTCTTGGAGATGATGAAGCCGCCGGCATAGTTGGTGAGCAGGCCGAGCAGGCTCGGCACGCGGGTCGACAGGGTGATGCGGACCGTCCCGGAATCGACCGCCTCGACCTTCTGGAAGGCGGCATAGTCGCTGGCGAAGGCCGAGCGCTTGGGATCGCGCGCCTTGTCGAGGCTGAACACGACATCCTCGGCGGTGACATCGCCATAGCCGTGTTGCCATTTCACGCCGGGGCGCAGCTTGAAGGTCCAGACCATGCGGTCGTCGCTCGCCTGCCAGCTCTCGGCGAGATCGGCCTCGATCGTGGCCGGGTCGGTCGAGCCGGGGGCGAAGCGGACGAGCCCGCCGAAGATCCAGGCCGAGAGGATGCGGTCCGAGGTGCTGCTGGCGTAATGAGGGTCTAGCGTGCCGACATCGACGGCGGCGGCGCCTAAGGTCAATTCGGTCTTCGCGGCGAAGGCCGGCATGGATGCCAGCAGGCCGAAGCCGAGGACGCCGGCGAGAAGTCCGGCCTTGGTCGAAGCTGTACTTTTCATTGTTAGCCTTCCCCTGTTGAAACCAGTCGCAGCCGCGCCGGCTGCGTGCCGAGCGCGGCGAAAAGTGGCCGGAAGCCGTCGCTCGTCAGTCCGTCGAGCGCGGCCAGGATCGTGTCCTGCCAGTCGGGCGCGACGCTCGCCGCGCCGATGCGCCGGAATTTCTCGGTGACCTCAGCGCGATTCATCGGATTGGCGACGTCGCCGAGCGGGTAGGGCACCGTCAGGCTGCGCGGGCCTTCGCCCTGGTCGATGATGACGCGGCAGGGCGTGCTCTTCGGGAAGGCGGCAGCGAAATCGTCATGCGCGGACAGTTCGATCCGGCTGGCGAGCTCGAGCACCTGCGGATCGTGGAGATGCGCGGGGTCGACCGGCTGCAAGGCGGCCGCGCCATGGATCGCCGCCAGCGCGCAACTGAAATAATAGCTGTACTGGCCGCCTTCGAGCGTCTGCGGCGCGCGTTCGTTGGCGAGGCCGAGCCCGCGCGGGAACGTCTCTATGCGCAGGGAGAGGATCGGCTTGCCGGGCTGGCGCAGCGCCAGGATCGCATCGACCGCGGCATGCATGTAGCGGCAGCAGGCATAGGGCTTGAGGTAGCAGTCCTGCAGCCACCAGCGTTCGCCGAGACCGCCGGTCAGCACGCTGCGGGTGAAGCGGTCATCGCGGTCGAGCAGGTCGCGCGGGCCGGTGGCGCCGGCGCGGGCCCGGTAGGCGCCGGTCAGGCCGGCGACGACGGCCGGCGGGATGACCTCCTTCACGGTGCTCCCCTGGTATTTCGACGAGCCCATGGGGAAGCTGATCGGCCCCTCGGCCCCGGCGATCGCCATGGCATGGGCGAGGGCCGGCGCGTCGAGCCCGAGCAGGCGGCCGGCCGTGGCGGCGACGCCGTAATTCACCCAGCGGCCACTGCTATAGGTCTCGATGGTCGGTGTCGGCCGCGCTGCCGCGACCCGGAGCGCGACGTCGTAGCCGAGCGCGATCGCATCGAAGATGCTCTCATCCGACGCATCGAGCGCCTGCCCGACGGCGAAGGCGGCCGGGATGATTCCGGCGCCGGCATGGCCGGCTGCGCCGCGATGGCCGTCATCGATATCGAGCGCGCTCGCCGCCGCCGCATTCGCCATGGCGGCGCCGGCGACACTGAGCTTGGTGCCGGTCAGCCAGATACCAGCCGGACCTGAACCGTAAAGTTGCTGGGCTGCGGCGCGGGCGGCCGTGGCCAGCCGCGAATCCAGTCCAGCCGCCGTGGCTCCGATCAGGTCCGCGACCAGGAGCGAGGCGCTTTCCCGTGCCTCTGCCGGCAAGGCGCCCTCAGGGTGGTCGGCGACGAAGGCGGCGAGTTCCTCGATGGCGTGCATGGTTCGCGTTCCGGCTCCTGAATGACTAGCTCGCCCGGCGGATGAAATGGCCGTCGGCCATCATCTCCCAGCTCGGCGGCGGCGGGCGGTAGCCGAGGGGTTTCATAGGGCTGCGCGGTGGCGTGGCGTCGACGCGCTGCGGCGGGCGGCCGCCGCGCTGGTCGGGATGGGTGATCGGGATCGCCGAGAGGAGGCGCTGCGTATAGCCGTGGCCGGGCCGGCCGATGACGTCGTCGCGCGCGCCGATCTCGACGATCTCGCCGAAATACATCACCGCGACGCGGTCGCAGATGCGCTCGACCGCCGCCATGTCATGGCTGATGAAGAGATAGGAGACCTCGAATTCCTTCTGCAGGTCGATCATCAGGTCGATGATCTGCGCCTTGATCGCCACGTCGAGCGCCGAGACCGCCTCGTCGGCGATGATCAACTTGGGCGACATCGCGAGCGCGCGCGCGATGCAGATGCGCTGGCGCTGCCCGCCCGAGAACTCGTGCGGCAGGCTGGTGGCCCGCGCCGGATCGAGCCCGACGCGCTCCAGCAGCCACTCCATTTTGGAGCGCGCCTCCTTGCCGGAAGCGATGCCATGGACCTGCATCGGTTCGATGATCGCCGAGCCGATGCTCTGGCGGGTATCGAGCGAGCCGAACGGATCCTGGAAGATCATCTGCACGTCGCGGCGCAAGCCGGCGAGGCTGCGCGGGTCGGCATAGTCGATCCGGCGGCCGGCGACGGTGATCTCGCCGGAATGACGCGGGGCCAAATCGATGATCGCCTTGCCGATGGTCGACTTGCCCGAGCCCGACTCGCCGACGAGGCCGAGCGTCTCCCCCTTGCCGATGGCGAAGGAGACCTGCTCGACAGCATGGACCTCGCCCTTCAGCCGGCCGAACAGGCCGCCACGCGAGGGGAAGCGGACGGAGAGATCGCGCACCTCCAGCACGGCTGTGTCGCCGCGGAAGGAGAGCGGCACGCCCTCGACGCCGCGCGCGGCGATGGCTCCGCCCGCGAGCTTGCCGACGAGGCTCGGTGCCGCCGCGATCAGGCTGCGCGTATAGGCGTCGCGCGGGTTGGAGAAGACTTCGTGGACCGTGCCCTGCTCGATCGCGCGGCCGCGGCGCATGACGAGGACATGGTCGGCGATCTCGGCGACGACGCCCATGTCATGGGTGATGAACAGGATCGCCGTGCCGGTCTCGCGCTGGAGTTCCTTGAGCAGCGCCAGCGTCTGCGCCTGCACGGTGACGTCGAGCGCGGTTGTCGGCTCGTCGGCAATGATCAGCGCCGGGTTGCAGGCCAGTGCCATCGCGATCATCACCCGCTGGCGCATGCCGCCGGAGAAGGTGTGCGGGTAGTTGTCGATGCGCTCTTCGGGGTCGGGGATGCGCACCTTGCGTAACATCTCCAGCACGGCCTCGCGCAATTCAGCGCCCCTGAGGCCGCGATGGATGCGGATCGCCTCGCCGATCTGGTCGCCGATGCGCTGGACCGGGTTCAGCGAGGTCATCGGCTCCTGGAAGATCATGCTGACCTGGCCGCCGCGCACGCCGCGCATCTCGGACTCGCCGAGCGTCAGCAATTCACGGTCGCCGAGCCTGACCGATCCGCTCGCGCGTCCGATCCGCTCGGGCAGCAGACCCATGATCGCGAGCGAGGTCACGCTCTTGCCCGAGCCGGATTCGCCGACCACGGCGAGGGTCTCGCCGGCGGCGATCTCGAAGCCGAGATCATGCACGACGGTGGTGGAACCGAAGGCGATCGTCAGGCCGCTGACCGACAGGACCGGCTTGCCGTCCCTCATCTGGCCGCTCGTGTTCTTGCCGACCATCACGATGCGTCCTTCAGGCGGGGGTCGATCGCGTCGCGCAAGCCGTCGCCGATCAGGTTGAAGGCCAGCACGAGGATCAGGATCGCGAGGCTGGGGAAGAGCGCGAGATGGAACGAGCTCAGGATGTTCTCGAAGCCCTCGCGCACCATGCCGCCCCAGGTCGGCGTGGGCGGCGCGAGGCCGAGCCCGATGAAGGCGAGCGAAGCTTCGGTGCGTACCGCCGTCGCCATCCAGAGCGAGGTCATCACCATCACCTCCGGCAGGATCGCGGGTAGGATATGGCGGAACAGGATGCGCCCGCCAGAGAAGCCCATGGCGCGGCAGGCCTGGACATACTCGCGGTCGCGCTGGGCGATGACCGCGGCGCGCGCGATCCGGGCGAAGGCGGGCGTCGCCGTGAAGGCGATGGCGATGACGATATTCGTCATCGTCGCACCCATCAGGGCGACCAGCGCGAGCCCGAGGATCAGCGAGGGAAAGGCGAGGATGACGTCCATCACCTGCATCAGCAGGATGTCGGTGCGCCCGCCGCGATAGCCCGCGGTCATGCCGATCAGCGACCCGATCACCAGCGCCGTCAGGATTGCGAAGAGGCCGATGGTCAGGGAGTAGCGCGCGCCGAAGAGCAGCCTCGACCAGATGTCGCGGCCGAACTGGTCGGCGCCGAGCAGGTAGCCGCCGCCGGGCGGGGCGAGCTGGTCCATGATGCTCTGCTTCGCTGGCGGATGCGTCGCGAGATAGGGCGCGAAGATCGCGGCGAGCACAAGCAGCACGACGATGGCGACGCCGATCCAGGTCGTGAGGTTGAGCCGGGCCAGCACGCCGCGGAAGGCGCTTTGGCGAGCGAGGGGGCGAGCGGTTTCCGAGGTGGTCTCGCTCATTTGTACTGCACCCTCGGATCGAGAAAGCCGTAGGTCAGGTCGGTCAGCAGGTTCACGATGACGACCATCAGCGTGTAGACGACGATCATCCCCTGCAGCAGCGTGTAATCGCGCTGGCTGAGCGCGGTCAGGATCAGCTTGCCGAGGCCGGGGCGCGAGAACACGATCTCGGTCAGCACCGAGTTGCCGATCAGGATGCCCAGATAGAGGCCGATGACCGTGGTGATCGGGATCAGGCAGTTGCCGAGCGCATGCGACCAGATCACCGCCGAGGCAGAGGCGCCCTTGGCCCGCGCCGTGCGCACGAAATCCTGGCTGAGCACCTCCAGCATCGCCGAGCGCGTCACGCGGGTGATGTAGGCCATCATGATCAGCGCGAGCGCGAGTGTCGGCAGCGCCATCTGCCGGAGGCGCTCGGTCAACGTATCGGCGCCGCCCGCGCTGATCACCGGGAACCAGCGGAACTGGATGGCGAAAACCATCAGCAGGATGATCGCGGCAACGAAGGCCGGCAGCGAAAGGCCGAGCAGCGAGAGCAGGCGCAGTACGTAATCGGGGAGCCGGTTGCGCCGCACCGCGGCCCAGACGCCGGCGGGAATCCCGAGCGCGGCGCCCAGGAGCAGCGCGGCGATGGTCAGTTCCAGCGTATAGGGCAGGACGGCGAGGATTTCCTCCGTCACCGGCCGGCCGGAGATCATCGAGGTGCCGAGATCGCCGCGGAACGCTTGGAGCAGGAAGCGCCCGTACTGGACGGGCAGCGACTGGTCGAGACCGAGCCGCTGGCGCAGCGCGAGGACGCTGGCGGGGCTCGCCTGATCGCCCAGGATCACCAGCACGGGATCGCCGGGCAGGATCCGCACGATCAGGAAGACCAGCGTCAGGACGCTGAACAATGTGACGACGGCGAAGCCCAGACGCCTCGCCAGGAATGACACCATCCGGTTCGCCCCCGCATTATCCGGCCAGCGATGGGGCTGGCGCGGCTGCCTGTTGGCGGCCGGATGGCGAGGCGCTCCTAGACGTCTCGACGATCCGGCAGCACCTCCAGCGAAAAGGACAAACCGGCCCTTGTCAACAAATTCCTGTATTCGGTATGATAAGGTATAATTTGTTCTGATAATCGGAATTATTGCCGTGGCGAAGCCCCTGAGTTCCTCGTCGAATGCCGAGCGAGCGCTGGATATCGTCCTGGCGCTCGGCGAGGTCGGGCCGGAGGGATTGAGCCTGGCGGAGATTGCCGAGCGCATGGGCTGCGCGAAATCGGTGGCGCATCGCAGCCTCGTCGCCCTCTTGCAGAAGGGCTTCGCCGAGCCGACGGGGCGCTATGGTCATTACCGCCTCGGCTCGGCCGTGCCGATGCTGGCACGGCGGCAGGAGCGGCTCGAGCCGCAGGTCCAGAAAGTGCGTCCCGGCATGACCGAGTTCGCCCGCCTGACCGGCTTCACCGTCTACCTGATCGTGCAGTCCGGGGTCGACGCGGTCTGTGCCGAGATGATCAGCCGCTCGACGCGGCGCCAGTTCTCGATGGGCGTGGGCTATCGCGTGCCGATGGGCGTCGGTGCCGGCAGCCTCGCCCTGATGTCGCTTTTGCCGGAGGCAGCGATCCAGCAAATCATTACAGCCAATGCCGAGCGCTACCTGAAGCACCCCTCGGGGCGCCATGTCGATGGCGACGTCATCCTCGGGCAGGTCACCGATGCGCAGCGCCGCGGCTATGCGCTCAACATGGGATATTACTTCCCGGGGCAGGGGGGCATCGGCCTGCCCCGGCCGAGCCAGGCCCCGCACGACGTCAATATGGCCGTCTCCTTCAACGCGCCGCTGGAAATGATGACCGACGACTGGGTCGAGAGTCAGATCGCGCTCTTGCGCGAATGCCTGGCTTGAGGCCGTTGAGAGTAGGCTGGGTTCAGCCTTTCCTGGCGATCGGCTCCCTGACCGGCGCGTCCGGCCGGCAGCGGCCATCGCTGCAGACGATCACGATCGTCTTGTGGGAGGAGCCGAGGCAATTGGCGCGATAGGCGACGAGGCCGCGCTGCTGCAGGATGGTTTCGATCTTCGGTTCGATACAGCCCTGTTCGAGCAGGACCCTTTGCAGATCGCCATCGGAGGCCAGGGCAGCCGAAGCAGCCATCAGCGCCGCCAGGATGATCGTAACGGCGCGAGGGAGGCGGACATGCTGAACGCGCCCGCCTCCTTCGGTCGTCGTCACTTGGCAGGCTGGAGTTTGGTCACCGTGAGCTGGCCGTTGACGCGGTCGGCGTCGAACTTGACCTTGGTGCCGGCCTTCAGCCCCTCGAGCATGGCCGGGTCGCCAGCCCGAAACACCATCGTCATGGCGTCCATGTCGAGATTCTTGATCGCGCCGTGATTGATGGTGAGCTTGCCCTGGGCCTCGTCGACCTTTGTGACGGTGCCGCTGACCGATTGGGCGGCGGCCGGCAGCGCAGCGAGCAGGAAGGCGAGGGCGGCGACGGTTTTCAGCATGGGATGTTCCTTTCGCTGACAGCGTTCACTTGACGATGATCTTGCCGGTCATGCCGGCTTCGCGGTGGCCGGGGATGAGGCAGGAGAAGTCGAACTCGCCTGCCTTGGTGAAGGCCCAGACGATCTCGCCGGTCTTCTTCGGCGCGAGGCGCTTGGCGTTCGGATCGTCATGTTCCATGTCGGGGTTCTTCTGCATCGCGACTGCATGCTTGAGGTTCTCCTCCAGCGTCGCGACGACGAGTTCGTGGTCGAGTTCGCCATTGTTACGGAGCTGGAAGCGGATCTGCTCGCCGCGACGAACCTCGACCCGGTCAGGGATGAAGGACATCTTGCCGTCCCGCTCGGCCATCACGACCTGGACGATGCGGGCGGGCTTCTTCGGGTCGCCGGCCTTGCCATAGGCGGTCTCGTCGCCATGGCCGTGCCCGGCACCGCCGGGGCCGGCGAAGGCCGCGCCGGCCGAGAGGGTGATCGCGATCGCGGCGAGCTTGAATGCTGCTATGCCCATGAGGCTCTCCTGGCTGGGATGGCGTGTCAGTGGTTGGAATGCGGCTTCTTGGTCGCGGGGCGCGGCTTGCCGTCCGGCCCGAGGCTCGGCTTGCGCGGGTCCTTGGCGCGCCATTCCGCGGCCTGGACGCCACTCTCGGGCGGGGTCGCGCGCGGGGCTTGCCCGAGCTTCGTGCCCTTGAGTTCGTAGGCGACGGTGCCTTCCGGATGCTTGAACCAGCCGGGGTCCTTGTAGTCCCCCTTCGCCAGGCCTTCACGGACCTTCACCACCGAGAACATGCCGCCCATCTCGATCGGGCCGAATTGACCGAATCCCGTCATCATCGGCAGGGTGTTCTCAGGCAGAGGCATCTCCATCGAACCCATCTCGCCCATGCCGTTCGAGCCCATCGGCATGTAGCCCGGCGCGATCCTGGCGATGCGCTTGGCGAGGTCCTTCTTGCTGACGCCGATATAGTTCTTCACCGAATGCCCCATGGCATTCATGGTGTGGTGCGACTTGTGGCAGTGGATCGCCCAGTCGCCCGGTTCGTCGGCGACGAAATCGAAGGCGCGCATCTGGCCGACGGCGACATCGACCGAGACCTCGTCCCAGGCCGCAGCCGGATCGACCCAGCCGCCATCGGTGCAGGAGACCTTGAACTCGTAGCCGTGCATATGGACCGGGTGGTTGGTCATGGTCAGGTTGCCGAAGCGGATCCGGACCTTGTCGTTCTTGCCGACGACCAAGGGATCGATGCCCGGGAACACGCGGCTGTTCCAGCACCACATGTTGAACTCGGTCATCTCGGCGACCCGCGGCACATAGGAGCCGGGCTCGATGTCGAAGGCATTGAGCAGGAAGACGAAATCGCGGTCGACGCGGCGGAAGGCCGGGTCCTTCGGATGAACGACGAAGAAGCCCATCATGCCCATCGCCATCTGGACCATCTCGTCCGAATGCGGGTGGTACATGAAGGTGCCGGAGCGCCTGAGCACGAACTCGTAGACGAAGGTCTTGCCCGAGGGGATATGCGGCTGCGTCAGCCCGCCGACGCCGTCCATGCCGTTGGGCAGACGCTGGCCGTGCCAATGCACCGCCGTGCTCTCGGGCAGTTTGTTGGTGACGTAGATGCGGACCTTGTCGCCCTCGACCGCCTCGATCGTCGGCCCCGGCGACTGGCCGTTATAGCCCCAGAGATAGGCTTTCATGCCGGGCGCGAGCTCGCGCACCACCGGCTCGGCAACGAGATGGAACTCCTTCCAGTCGCCGTTCATGCGCCATGGTAGGGACCAGCCGTTCAGCGTCGCGACCGGCTGGTAATCCGGCCCGGTGGTCGGCACGAGCGGCGCCTGCGTCGCAGCCTCCGCCATGGTCGGAGCCTCCGGCACGGCGGCGAAGGCTGTGCGGCCCGAGACCGCTGCGGCGCCGGCCAGGACCAGCCCGGACGAGCCGATGAAGCCTCTGCGGGAAAGGGATGTCATGTCCGTCGACTCCTTCAGTGGCCTGCGGCGCCGGCATCGCCGCCGCCGGCCGCCGCCACGGTGGCCGCGCCACCCGCGCTGCCGCCGCCAATCAGCGCGTGCTTGAAATCGGTATGGGCGATCCAGAAATCGCGGCGGGCATTGATCGCGGCGATGTTCGAGAGGATGCGGCTGCGGGCATCCGCGATCAGGTCCGTCACGTCGTTGAGCATGCCGCTGTACTGCAGCAGCGACTGCTCCTGGATGATCCTGCGCAGCGGCAGGACATTGGTCTGGTACTGGCGCGTGATGTCGTAATTGGCGCGATAGGCGGTGTAGGCCTCGCGCGCTTCGGAGCGGATATTGACCGCCTTCTCGGCCAGCTTGTTGGCGGCCTGCATGTAGGTCTGCTCGGCGAGCGCGACCTTGGACTGGCCGAAATCGTAGATCGGGATGTCGATCTCGAGTTCCAGCGTCCGGCTGCGGCTGCTCTCGCGCTCGACATGGCCGTGGTCGTTGATGCTGCGGCTGCGGTCGTAGGTGCTTCGGCCGAGCAGGTCGATGTCGTTGACGAAGCGCGTCGCCTGGGTGAGCCCCAGCGACTTCGCGAGCGTGTCGAGCTCGGCCCGCGCGATCCGGAGATCGACGCGCTTGCGCAAGGCCTCGGCCTCGATCGCCTTTACCGATTGCAGGCGCGGCAAGGGCGGCAGGCTGCTGACCCGGAAATTGAGGTCGTCGCCCCAGAGGCCGAGCTGGCGGACGAGACGCTCGCGTTCCTGGCGCTGCTGCTGGCGGGCCTGGGCGAGCTGCACTGTGAGTTCGGCCTCGAAGGCGAATTCGCGGGCCTGGTCGATCTTGTTGACGCCGCCGGATTCGCCTAGCCGCTTGAGCAGTTCGGACGCCGCATCGGCGGAGCTTTTCGCCTCCTGATAGGAGGCGACCTGGGCGTTGGCAGCGGCGGCGCGATAGTACTGGCGGCGCGTGTCGGCCGCGAGCTTCAGCACCGCCTCGGCCGTCCGCATCTGCGCGGTCTGGAAGCGGTCGCGCGCGATCTCGGCCCGTGCCGGCAAGGTCGCGAGCGCCAGCAGGCTGCCGATGATCTGGCGCTCGATCTCGATCTCGAAGCGGCCGGAGAGCTTGGAGATGCCGAAGCGCGGATTGGGCGGTAGGCTCGCCGCGACCATCTGCGCCTCGGCCATGCCCAGCTCGTTGAAGGCGGCCTGCAAACCGCGATTGTTGAGCAGCGCGACCTGCACGGCCGCATCCGCCGTCAACGGCTTGCGCAGGAGCTGGTCGACGCGCCCCTTGGCGGTGAGAGCGGTCTGGTCGTCACTGATCTTGGCCACGTCCTTGCCGATATCGGCATAGGTCGCGCTCTGGATCGCGCTCATGCCGCCATCGGCGGAGAAGCCCGCGCAGCCGCCCAACAATGCGGTGGCGCCGGCAAGCAGGGTCCAGTGCAGCAGGCGCCGGGCTTTCGGGACAGGAGAATGGGGCAACGCCGGTCCTTGGACAGTGGCGCGAGACGGCGCGGCGACAGGGTGGTTCGGCTGCGTCATGATTTCGGCCCGACCCGGCGGTTGAGTTCGCGCCAGTCCTTGGGCTCGGCCGGGCGGTAGGTGGCCGCGCCGGCCGTCACGCTGCCATAGGTGGCGGCGGGAACGCGGGCATTCGGATCGGCCGGCCGGGCCAGATGGTCTGGAACGGCGGAGACCGAGCAGGCACCGAGTGCCAGGCCGATCGCCCCCAGGAACGGCAGCTTCACCAAGTTCACGACTCACGGCTCCCTTGTTGCGGTGGAGCAGGGGTAGCAACGCCGATCCGCGGGCGTCCGTTACAAATTGTTTCAAAGCGATGCGGGCAGCCGGACCACGGGCGCGCTATGGTCGGTTCTCACAGAGGAGAGCCGGCGCTCGCGCGGCATGGTGATGGCAGGGAACGCGGACCACGAAATTGATCAGGCGTCGGTCGCACCGACCAATGACGATCACGGCCATATCCTGGTGGTGGATGATGATCCGCAGATCAGGCTCCTCGTCGCGCGTTTCCTGCAGCGGCACGGTTACCAGGTGACGGGTGCGTCGGATGGTCGGGCGATGATGGAAGCGCTGATGCATAGCGCCATCGACCTGATCGTACTCGACCTGATGCTGCCCGGCCGCTCCGGCGTCGAGCTCTGCCGCGACCTGCGCACGACCTCGCATGTCCCGATCGTGATGCTGACCGCGCGCAGCGAGGAGAGCGACCGCATCGTCGGTCTCGAAGGCGGGGCGGACGATTATGTCACCAAGCCGTTCAGCCCGCGCGAATTGCTGGCGCGCATCCGGGCCTTGCTGCGCCGGGCGCGGGCGGGGCAGGGCGCGGCCGTCTCGCAGGCGAGCGCGCTCGTCACCTTCGACGGCTGGCGCATGGACCTCAGGCGACGGGAGCTGCAATCGCCGGCCGGGACCTTGATCGACCTCTCGACCGGCGAGTTCGACCTGCTCGTCGCCTTCGTCGAGCATGCCAACCGGGTGCTGTCGCGCGAGGCGCTGATGCAGTTCGCCAAGGCGCGGATGAGCGACGATCCGTTCGACCGGACGATCGACGTCCAGATCAGTCGCCTGCGCCGCAAGCTGGAGGCCGATGCCAGCGGCGGCCAGTTGATCAAGACGGTGCGCGGCGCGGGCTACCTATTCGCTTCGACGGTCGGACATCACGAAGGACAGAGCGCTTGACGAGGCTGCCCGGACGCTTCTGGCCCGATACGGTGGCAAGCCGTGCGATCCTGATCCTGGTCGCGGCACTACTCGCCTTTCACCTGCTCGGCTACTGGGCCTTCCGCGTCGGCGCCGAGAGCTTCGCCTCGGCCGGGCGCGACGGCAGCCTCGCCGAGCGCATCGTCTCGATCAAGCGGGCCATCGCCAGCATTGCCGACGGGGCGGAGCGCGACCGTGTCGCGCACGACCTGTCGAGTGCGAGCCTCGAAGTTCACTGGAGCAAGGTCAGTCTCGTCCTCGGCAATGTACCGGCGACCACGCGGACGCGCGAGATGGAAGCGCGGCTGAAGCAGTTCGCTCCCGATCTCGCTGTCGAGGCCTTCCGAGTCGGACTGGCCGATGACGACGGAACCGCGACCGACCGGCACCTGATGCTGGTTTCGATCCGGCTCGACGATGGGAGCTGGGTCAATTTCTCGTCGTCGACGCTGGGCGCCGCCCAGCATCTCGACTGGAATCTGACCGCGATCATGATCTGCTTCGCCGTCGGCATCGTCGTCGTGGCGCTGCTGCTGCTGCGCTGGGCGACCCGGCCGCTGCGCGATCTCGCGCTCGCCGCCGAGCGCTTCAGTCTCGATCAGGTGCCCCAGCCCCTGCCGGAGGACGGCCCGGCCGAGGTCCGCCGCGCGGCGCGCGCCTTCAACACCATGCGCGAGCGCATCCAGCGCCTCGTCGCCGAGCGCATGCAGGCGATGGCCGCGGTATCGCACGACCTGCGCACGCCGATCACCCGCCTGCGTTTGCGCTCCGAACTGCTCGACGACGACGTGACGCGGCGCCTGATCGATGCCGATCTCGGCGAGATGGAGGAGATGATCGGTTCGACGCTGGAATATCTGCGCGGCGGCGTGTCGAGCGAGGCGGTCCGGCCAATCGATCTCGCTTCCGTCATTGAGACCATCGTCGACGAGCATCTCGACCAGGGGCACAAGGTCAGCCTGTCCGGCCTGAACGCAGCGCCGATCCTCGGCCGCGTCCTGCCGCTGAAGCGGGCCTTCTCGAACGTCATCGGCAATGCCGTGAAATACGGGGGGGCGGCCGCGGTCGGCATCGCCGAGGCCGGTGGCCAGATCGTGGTCACCATCGAGGACGAAGGACCGGGAATAGCACCGGCCGACGGCGAGCGCGTCTTCCTGCCCTTCGTGCGACTGGAGGAATCGCGAGGGCGCGAGACCGGGGGCTCGGGGCTCGGCCTCACCATCGCCCGGGCCGTCGTCGGGTCGCATGAGGGGAGCATCGCGCTGGAGAACCGGGTGGAGGGCGGCCTGCGCGTCACGGTCTCCCTGCCGCGGCTCGATCGCCCGGCGCCGGAAAGAAGTGCTGGCGGGGACGGATGATCCGCTATTGGATCATGCTATCGGCCGGCGATCCGGCACCGACCATCGCGAGAACTCCGATCGATGAAGATCCGGCAGATCGAAATCTTCCGCGCCGTCATGGCCGGCGGTTCCACGACCGCCGGCGCCGTCACGCTCGGCCTGTCCCAATCGGCCGTCAGCCGCCAGCTCACGCAGCTCGAGGAGGAGCTGGGCTTCGAATTGTTCGAGCGCAGCAATGGCCGCCTGCTGCCGCGGCCGGAAGCCTTCGCCCTGATGGACGAGGTCGGCGAGCTGGCCTCGCTGGTCGCGCGGCTGAAGCGCTACACCGAGGACCTGCGGGCGGGAACCGTCGGCCAGCGCTTCCTCAAGGTGGCCGTGCCGCATTCCTTCATCGCGACGGTGATGCCGGAGGTGATCGAGACCTATCTGGCCGAACGCCATGACGCCTCGGTCGAGCTGATCGGAGGCCATTACGACGCGATCGAGCAGATGGTGCTGGCGCGCGTCGCCGATCTCGGCTTCGTCAGCCTGCCGCCGCGCAACAAGGGGTTCGAGGCCCGCGAGATCGTGCGCTCCGAGTCGGTCTGCATCATGCCCGCCGGCCATTCGCTGGCGGAGCGGCCGAACCTGACGCCTCGCGACCTGTCCGGACATCACCTGATCATGCTCGGCCGGCAGCGGCCGGCGCGGCTCGCTTTCGAGCGGCAGTTGCGGCGGGCGGGCGTCTTCCCGATCGTGCGCATCGAGGTGCATTCGGTCGAGGCCACCTGCGGGCTCGTCGCCCGCGGTCTCGGCGTCGCCGTGGTGCCCGAGCTGATCGCCGGGCTTTACCGGCACCTGCCGATCGCGCAGCGCCCGTTCAGCCCCTGCATCCACGGCGCCTACGGCATCGTCACGCTGAAGGGCGCGCCGATGTCGCGCTCGGCGGAAGCCTTCACGGAGATCCTGAAGACCCGGCTGGAGGCGCAGGCCAGCACATAGCCCGATGCGCTTTGCGCATAAGGTTGCGGAGGCTTTCGGGGCCAATCATGGTCGGCATGACAGGTGAACGGCGATCACGCCGCCCTGCCAATGCCGGGAGCCATCGATGACCGTCTTCGTCATTCGACGATTGATGCAGAGCTTGCTGGTGCTGGCGGCGACCGCCGTCATCGTCTTCGTCGGCGTCTATGCCATCGGCGACCCCGCTGAGATGCTGATCGCGCCGGACGCCACTCCGGCCGAACGGGCGCAGGTCGAAGCCTCGCTCGGCCTCGACAAGCCGCTGCCGGTGCAGTTCCTCGCCTTCCTCGGCAATGCGCTCAAGGGCGATCTCGGCCGCTCCTTCGTCTTCAACCAGCCCTCGATCTCGCTGATCTTCGAGCGCCTGCCGGCGACGCTGGAGCTCGCGCTGGTCGCGATCCTGATTTCCCTCGTCATCGGTATCCCGCTCGGGCTGATAGCGGGCCTGAAGCCGCGCTCCGTCGTCGACGAGACGATCATGACCGGCTCGATCCTCGGCTTCAGCCTGCCGAATTTCTGGCAGGGCATGATGCTGGTGATGATCTTCTCGGTCTGGCTCGGCTGGCTGCCCTCCAGCGGGCGCGGGCCGACCGGGCAGATCTTCGGCATCGAGACCAGCTTCGCTTCCTGGGAGGGCATCCGCCACCTGATCCTGCCGGCGACCAACCTCGCCCTGTTCAAGCTCTCGCTGGTGATCCGGCTGACGCGCACCGGCGTGCGCGAGACCATGCCGCTCGATTTCGTCAAGTTCGCCCGCGCCAAGGGGCTCACCGAGCGCCGGGTCGTGCTGGTGCATGTGCTGAAGACGATCATGATCCCGCTCGTCACCGTGATCGGCATGGAGATCGGCTCGCTGATCGCGTTCGGCGTCGTCACCGAGACGATCTTCGCCTGGCCCGGCATCGGCAAGCTCCTGATCGACTCGATCATGCGGCTCGACCGGCCGGTGGTGGTCGCCTATCTGCTCGTCGTCGTCAGCCTCTTCATCGTGCTGAACTTCGCGGTCGACGTGCTCTACTCGATCCTCGATCCGCGCATCCGGCTGGGGCGCAACTGATGGCTTTCGCAAAACCCGCCCTGTTCGCAGCTTTGCGCCCCGATGCCGACAGCCTTCTGGCGCGCTCGCTCGCCGGCGTCCTTAAGAGCCCGAAGGCGACGATCGCCGCCGTCGTCTGTATCCTGCTGATCCTGACCGCGGTGTTCGGCCCGGCACTCGCCCCGCAGGACCCTTACGACCTCTCGACGCTCGACATCATGGACTCAAAGTTGCCGCCGGGCTCCGAGAGCATGAGCGGCGCGGTTTACTGGTTCGGCACCGACGTGCAGGGCCGCGACATGCTCTCGGCCATGATCTACGGCCTCAGGACCTCGCTCTTCGTCGGCGTCCTCGCCGGGGTCGTGGCTCTCCTCGTCGGCACCGTGCTCGGTCTCTCGGCCGCCTATTTCGGCGGGCGCGTCGACAGCGTGATCATGCGGCTGGTCGACCTGATGCTGGGCTTCCCGACCCTGCTCGTTGCGCTGATGCTGCTCGCCATTCTCGGGCAGGGCGTCGGCAAGGTCATCTTCGCGCTGGTGCTGGTGCAATGGGCGATGTTCGCCCGTGCTGTCCGTGCCGCCGCCCTGGTCGAGAAGGGCAAGGACTATATCGAGGCGGCGAAGATGCTCGGCCTGTCGCGGCCGCGCATGCTGTTCGGCCATCTCCTGCCGAACTGCCTCTCGCCGCTGATAGTCATCGGCACGCTGCAGGTCGCGAACGCGATCTCGGCCGAGGCGACGCTGTCCTTCCTCGGTATCGGCCTGCCGATCACCCAGCCCTCGCTCGGCCTCCTGATCGCCAACGGCTATCAGGTGCTGCTCGCCGGCCAGTACTGGATCAGCGTCTATCCCGGACTGCTGCTGCTCGCCCTCGTCTTCAGCATCAACATCGTGGGCGACCGGCTGCGCGAAGTGCTGAATCCCCGTCTCGCGGAGCGCTGAGCCATGGCCCCGGTGCTCGTCGTCGAGAATCTCGAAACCCAGTTCGCCAGTTCCGCGGGCCTCGTCCGCGCCGTGGATGGCGTCTCCTTCAGCGTCGACCGTGGCGAAATCCTCGGGCTCGTCGGTGAATCCGGCTCGGGCAAGTCGATCACCGGCTTCTCGATACTCGGATTGATCGAGCCGCCTGGGCGGGTCGCGGGCGGGCGCATCCTGTTCCAGGGCGAGGACCTCGTCGGGCTCCCGACCGAGCGGCTCAGGCGCCTGCGCGGCAAGAAGATCGCGATGATCTTCCAGGACCCGATGATGACGCTCAATCCGGTGCTTTCGATCGAGACGCAGATGGTGGAGGCCGTGCTCGCCCATGACGCGGTCTCGCGGGAGGAGGCGCGGGTGCGTTCCCGCGATGCGCTGGGCCTCGTCGGCATTCCCTCGCCCGAGGAACGGCTGAAGGCCTATCCGCACCAGTTCTCCGGCGGCATGCGCCAGCGCGTCGCCATCGCGATCGCGCTGCTGCACAAGCCCGACCTGATCATCGCCGACGAGCCGACGACCGCGCTCGACGTCACCATCCAGGGCCAGATCCTGTTCGAGGTGCGCCGGCTGGCGAGCGAATTCGGCATGGCGCTGATCTGGATCAGCCATGATCTCGGCGTGGTCGCCAGCCTCGCCGACCGGATCGCGGTGATGTATGCCGGCCGCATCGTCGAGACCGGCGCCACCGACGACGTGCTCGACCGACCGGCCCATCCCTATACGCGCGGCCTGATGGAGGCGCTGCCTGCCAACGCGACGCGCGGCGCAAGGCTGCATCCGATCCCCGGCCTCTCGCCTTCGCCCTTGGCGAGACCCGGCGGGTGCGCCTTCCGGACGCGCTGCTTCGCCGCAAGCGAGATCTGCCAGGAGGAGCCGAAGCAACAGGGCGTGAACCACAGCTTCCGCTGCCACCACCCGCTCATGGCCGGAGCAGCAGCATGACCGAAGCCCTGATCGAAGGACGCGGCCTCGTCCGACGCTTTTCCCGCGGCCTCGACGCGGCCGAGAAGCTCGCCCGGGCGCTTGGCGCGAATATCTCCGAGGAAACCGTCCATGCCGTCGAAGGCGTCGACATCGCCATCCGGCAGGGCGAGGTGCTCGGCCTCGTTGGCGAATCCGGCTGCGGCAAGTCCACGCTCGGCCGCCTGTTGGCAGGGTTGCTGCCGCTGACCGAGGGCACCTTGCTCTGGCAGGGCAAGGATGTCGCCTCGCTCTCGCGCAGCGAGGCGCTGGAGATGCGCCTGGCCGTGCAGGTGATCTTCCAGGACCCGATGTCCTCGCTCAACCCGCGCAAGCGCGTCGTCGATCTCGTCGGCGAGGCGCCGCGGGTGCACGGCCTCGTCCGGGCAGGGGAGGTGGACGACTATGTGGCGGAGCTGCTCGAGAAGGTCGGGCTCGATCCCTCCTACCGCAAGCGCTATCCGCACCAGTTCTCCGGCGGCCAGCGCCAGCGCATCGGCATCGCCCGGGCGCTCGCGGTCAAGCCGCGGTTGATCGTCTGCGACGAGTCGGTCTCGGCCCTCGACGTCTCGATCCAGGCCCAGGTGATCAACCTGTTCATGGATCTGCGCGAGGAGCTCGGCCTGACCTATCTCTTCATCAGCCACGACCTCAGCGTGGTGAAGCATATCAGCGACCGGGTCGCGATCATGTATCTCGGCCGCGTGGTCGAGACCGCGCCGGCCGATGCCTTCTTCGCCGCGCCGAACCACCCCTATACCGCGGCGCTTCTACGCGAATTGCCCTCGGTGAAGGAGCGTCGGCGTGCCTTCACGCCGATCCGCGGCGAAATTCCCTCGCCGCTCCATCCGCCCTCCGGCTGCGCCTTCCATCCGCGCTGCCCGCGCATCTTCACGCCTTGCGCCCAGGCGCGGCCAGCTCTCGAACCGATCGCTGAGGGACATCTCAGCGCCTGCCATCTCAACCAGGTCGCCGCCGCATCGCTCGCGGCAGGCGGCAGCGCCTGAAGAGGAGACATCGCATGACCTCCAAGCTTCGCACGACCCGCAAGCCGCACCTCACCGCGCTCTTGCCCTTGCTCGCCAGCGCCGCCTGGCTCGGCACTGCCGGCTTGGCCCAAGCCGCCGACCTCGTCATCGGCACGGCGAGCGAGCCCTCGGCCATGGACCCGCTGTTCTCCCGCACCGGGCCGAACCAGAACATCGCCATGCAGATCTTCGACCGGCTGGTCGAGACCGACGCGCATCTGCGCATGCAGCCGAGCCTCGCCGAGAGCTGGTCGGCAATCGACCCGACGACCTGGCGGATCAACCTGCGCAAGGATGCCCGCTTCCAGAGCGGCAAGCCGGTCACGGCCGATGATGTCGCGTTCTCGCTGGAGCGCGCGCGCAACGTCCCCAACAGCCCGGCGCCGTTCTCCAACAACGTCTCGGGCGTGATTTCGGCGAAGGCGATCGATGCGACGACGCTGGAGGTGAAGACCGAGGTGCCGACGCCGGACCTGATGGAGCGGGTCGGCTTCGTCTATATCCTCGAGCGTGCCTCCGCCGAGGGCAAGAGCCTGCAGGACTACAACAAGGGCGATGGGCTCGTCGGCTCCGGACCCTACAAGTTCAAGGAGTGGGTGCCGGGCGACCGCGTCATCCTGACCCGCAACGAGGGCTATTGGGGACCGAAGCCCGCCTTCGAGACCGTGACGATCCGCTTCATCGCCAATGATGCTGCCCGCGTGGCAGCGCTGCGCTCGGGCGCGGTCGACCTGATCGACGGCGTGCCGCCGGCCGACCTGCCGGTGCTGGAGAAGACGGCGGGGCTCAAGGTTCATGCGATCCCCTCGGCCCGCCTGATCTATCTCGCCCTCGACACCGCGCGCGAGGAGAGCCCCTTCGTCACCGACAAGGACGGCAAGCCGCTGAAGCCCAATCCTCTGCGGGATCTGCGTGTGCGCCAGGCGCTGGCCAAGCTGATCAACGTGCCGGCGATCGTCGAGCGGTTGCTCAACGGGGCGGGCGTGCCGGCCGGCCAGCTCGTGCCGGAGGGCGTCGCTGGCTTCGATCCGACGCTGAAGCCGGTCGCCAACGACCTCGCCGGCGCCAAGGCCCTGCTGCAGCAGGCCGGGCAGAAGGACGGGTTCGGCATCACCATCCATTCCTCGAACGACCGTTTCGCCGGCGACAAGGACATCGCACAGGCGATCGGCCAGATGTTCTCGCGCGGCGGCATCAAGGTGAACGGCGTGATGACGCAGCCCTATAACGTCTATGCCAGCGCCGCGAGCCGGCAGAGCTTCTCCGCCTTCATCTTCTCGCTGGGCACGACGACCCCGACCGCGGGGCCGGGCATGCGCAATCTGTTCATGACTGCGGATTCGAAGGCCGGCACCGGCGGCTTCAACCGGGCGCGCTATTCCAACCCCGCCTTCGACAAGGCGCTGGCCGAGGCGCTGACGCAGTTCGACGACAGCAAGCGCATCGCCGGCATCCAGGCCGCGTCGAAAATGGTCTTCGGCGATCTGCCCGTGATCCCGCTCTACTGGCAGAAGATCGCCTGGGCCTCGAAGGCCAACATCACCTACGAGGCCAACATGGCCGAGGACACCACTGCGGCGCGGGCGGGGCTGGCCAAGTGAACTCCCAATCGATGAAGGCCGCCGCTCCCGAGAGCGGCGATGATGTCGTCACGCTGAAGGACGTCAGGGTGACGATGCGGGACGGCGTCCGGCTCGCCACGGATATCTATCTCCCGGCACGGGACGGCAAAGTCCTTCCCGGTCCCTTCCCCGTCGTGATGGAGCGCACGCCCTATGGCAAGGCGGAGCTCTCGCGCTCCGAGATCGGCCGCGGCGAGGCCAAGCCGATGGCCCGCACTGCTGTCGCGGCCCATTTCGTCCGGGCCGGCTATGCGGTGGTCTATCAGGATTGCCGCGGCCGCTACGGCTCGGAGGGAGAGTTCGTCAAATACGTCTCCGATGCCGAGGACGGCTACGATACCTGCGCCTGGATCGTTGCGCAGCCCTGGTGCAACGGCCGGATCGGCACGATGGGCCTGTCCTATGCCGCCCATACCCAGGCGGCGCTGGCCTCGCTGACGCCTCCCGGCCTCGCCTGCATGATCCTCGATTCCGGCGGCTTCTCGAACGCCTTCTCATGTGGCATCCGCCAGGGCGGCGCCTTCGAGCTGAAGCAGGCGACCTGGGCCTATAACCGGGCCCAGGAAAGCCCGGATGCGCTCGCCGATCCCGTCGTCGCCGCGGGCCTCGCGGCGGAGGACCTGCATGCCTGGTTCCGCGTGATGCCGTGGAGCGAAGGCCGTTCGCCGGTGCGCTGGGTGCCGGAATACGAGACCTATCTGCTCGACCAGTGGCGCGCCGGCACCTTCGGCCCCGAATGGAAACGGCCGGGCCTCTGGCTGGAGGGCTTCTACGACGCGGTGCCCGACATACCGATCCTGCTGATGTCGAGCTGGTACGACGTCTATGTGAAGACCACCTTCGACAATTTCGCGGGCCTCGGTGCCTCGGGCCGCCGGCATCTCAACGTCATCATGGGCGCCGGCCTGCACGGCAACCGCCAATCGACCTTCGCCGGTGACGTCTCCTTCGGCGATGCCGCGCCCTTCGACGGCAATGTCGGCACGAACTGGCTCGATTTCCGCAAGCGCTGGTTCGACCGCTGGCTGAGGGACGAGCCCAACGGGCTGGAAGCCGACCCGACCTTGCGCCTGTTCCTGATGGGCGGTGGCTCGGGTGAGAAGGATGCCGATGGACGCCTCGTCCAGGGCGGGCGCTGGATCGAGACCTCGCACTGGCCGCTGCCGGAGACCGAGCAGCAATCCTGGTACATTCACGGCAATGGCCGGCTCTCGCGCGATGCACCGGCTCCCGATGCCGCGCCGCTGACCTATGATTTCGACCCGGCCGATCCGGTCCCCACGATCGGCGGCGCGCTGACCAGCGGCCAGCCGATCTTCGAGGGCGGCGGCTTCGACCAGCGCGAGGGGCCGCGTTTCTTCGGCTCGCGCGATGCCGGCATGCCCCTGATCGCGCGGCGCGACGTGCTCGCCTTTGAAAGCCTGCCGCTGGAAGAGGACATGGCGGTGATCGGGCCGATCACGGTCGAGCTCTGGGTCGCCTCCGATGCTCCGGACACGGATTTCACCGCCAAGCTGGTCGACATGCATCCGCCATCGGCCGACTATCCCACGGGCTTCGCGCTCAACCTGACGGACGGCATCTTCCGCTGCCGCTATCGCAAGTCCTGGGAGAAACCGGAGCCGATCGAGCCGGAGGTTCCGTTCCGGATCACCATCGAGCCCTTCGCCACGGCGACGCTGTTCAAGGCTGGGCACCGGATCAGGCTCGATATCTCCTCGTCGAACTTCCCGAAATTCGACGTGAACCCAAACACCTTTGCCCCGGAAGGACATGGGCGCACGAGGCGTGTCGCCCGCAACATGGTGTTCTGCGACGGCGCGCGCGCCTCACAGATCGTCATCCCGGTCGTGCCGGTGGCTTCGCTGTCGGAGCACCGTCTCGAGAGAGCCCGGCAACCCGGTCGATCCGCGTAACGAGCTTCATCGACCCAAATACCGCGCTTTGCGGATGCGGCCGAGTTGGGTCGGGTTTCGCGGAGCGACCGTCGCGCTGCTGCGGCGCCTGCGGCGTTGCACGATGACGCTGACACGCTCGGCCACTGTGTCGGGCTGGGACGGGGTGGCCTGCGGGGACGCCGGCAACCGGCGCACGGAATTCCTCGCCGCAAGGCTCCCCCGGCATCCGGCTATGCGTCGGCAAGCGGCGATGCCGGCACCGAGGCGTTTCTCAACGGGCGCGGCGCCGAAGCCTTGTCGCCGGAGGAGGACAGCAGGTTGCTCGGCGCCAGCAAGTCATCCGCACCGACCATCGTCCGTGGCCCGCGCGTGGATGCTGGACGGGCCGCGATGGAACGCGGAAAGCCTGACGAGCGCGCAGGTTATTTCTCCGAACGCGGATCGAAGGCGTGCTGCATGGCGTCGCCGAGGAAATTGACGGCGATCACCGTGATGAAGATCAGCAGCCCCGGATAGATCGCCAGCGCCGGCGCGGTGGTCACCAGCTCCTGGGCGTTGTTGAGCATGTTGCCCCAGCTCGGCGTCGGCGGCACGATGCCGAAGCCGAGAAAGCTCAGCACCGATTCGAACAGGATAACGCGCCCGACGGTCAGGGTGAAGGCGACGATGATCGGCGTGATCGTGTTGGGCAGGATATGCCGCGCCATGATGTAGAGCGCGTTCGCACCGGTGCCGCGCGCCGCACTGACATAGTCGCGCTCCTTGACCGAGAGGGTGGCGGCCCGGACGATCCGCGCGATAGCCGTCCAGTCGACCAGGGCGATGATCAGGATGATCCGCCAGAAGGCGACCGATTGCGAATGGGCAGCCTCGGTGGAGAAGCCGAGCTTGGTCAGATCGACCGCGCCGAGCACGATCAGCAGCGGCAGCAGCGGCAGCGCGATCATGCCGTCGGTCAGCCGCATCAGGGCATTGTCGAGACGGCCGCCGTAATAGCCAGCGAGCAGGCCGAGCGAGACCCCGAAGACGCTGCCGATGAGGGTGGCCAGCAAGCCGACCAGCAGCGAAACCTGGCCGCCATACATCAGTCTTGCCAGCACGTCGCGCCCGGCATCGTCGGTCCCGAGCCAATGCTCGGCCGAGATCGGCTGGTAGCGCTTGAACAGGTCGGTCTGCGTCGCGTCGATGCCGCGCCAGGCTTCCAGCGGCCACGCCATCAGGCAGAACACGACCAGCAGAGCGAGCACGATGAGGCTCGCCACGCCGGTGCGGTGCCCGCGGAAACGACGCCAGCGCAGCGCCCAGATCGATTGCGTATCGGCCGCGCGCGGCTGGCCGTGTCCGCCTTGCGCCATCGGCGTGTCCAGAGTGCTCATTCCAGTCGAATCCGCGGGTCGAGGGCGACATAGGCCAGATCGGCCAAAAGATTGGCCATCAGCGTCGTGAACGTCGCGAACAGCAATCCGACCAGCGCGAGATTGAAGTCGTTGGACAGGATGGAGTCATAGATCATCTTGCCCATGCCCATCTGCGCGAACATCGTCTCGGTGACGAGGGCTCCGGAAAACAGCGACCCGAAGCTCAGAGCCATGATCGTCACGAACGGCACCATGGCATTGCGCAATGCGTGAACGAGGATGACGCGCCGGCTGCCGACGCCTTTCGCGCGTGCCGTGCGGACGAAGTCCATCTGCAGCGTCTCGATCATCGCAGCGCGGACATAGCGCGTGAACTGGCCGGTATTGGCCAGCGTCAGGGCCAGGACCGGCAGCGTGAGATGCCGTGCCTGATCCCAGAAGCCGAAATTGCCGACTTGGCCCATGCCGCTCGCCGGCAGCCATTGCAGCCCGACCGCGAAGGTCAGGATCAGCACCAGGGCGAGCCAGAAGATCGGCACCGAGATCCCGGCGAAGGCGAACAGGCTGACGAAGCCGTCGATCCAGCCGCCGGGCTTCAGCGCCGAGGCGATGCCCAGGATCAGCGACAGGATCACGCTGAGCGTGAAGCTCGCCAGCATGAGCTTGCAGGTTTGCAGCAGGGCCGGGGTCAGAACTTCCAGCACGGGCCGTGCATGCGTGCGCGAAAAGCCGAAATCGCCGCTCAGCACCGCCATAAGCCAGCGCGCATAGCGAACCATGAGCGGCTGATCGAGCCCGTAGATGGCCCTTAGATTGGCCATGACCTCCGGAGTCATGCCGGGCTGGCTCGCCGCCATGATGTCGACGGGATCGCCCGGCATCAGCCCCATCAGCCCGTAGACCACGAACGACATGATGAGCAGCACCACGAAGGTCTGCAGCAGCCGGCGGGTGATGAAGGACGCCATCAACCCAACTCCCTATCGCGGCGCGCTCCCGCGCGCCGCAGCGTGAGGCCTTGCCCGCCCAGCGGCCGCGTCGTCGCGGCTGCGTTCGGGCTTGCAGCTTGTCCGATCACTCGGAACGCCAGTTCTCGCTGAACATCGAGACGTAATGACCGTGTCCGGTCGGCTCGTAGCCCTTCAGCCATTTCGGATAGACATGCGCCTCCGAGCGGAAGAACAGCGGGATGACCGGCAGTTCCTGGGCATAGATCTTCTGCATCTCGGCCCAGAGCACCTTACCCTCCTCCGGATCGAGCACCGTTTCGGACTTGGCGATGAGCTCGTCCATGCGCGGGTTGGAGAAGTTGATGTAGTTGGCGCCGCCCCAGCCATTGGCTTCGGTCGGAATGTTGTCGCTCGCCAGTGTCCGGCGCGGCGATTCCGTCACGCTGCTCGACCAGGCGTACATCGCCAGCCCGCCATAGCTGCGCTTCTTCATGGTCTCGCCGAAGAGGGTTCGCGCCGGCTCGTTCTTGATGCGGACCTCGATGCAGGCGGCCTTCCAGTTATTCTGCAGCACGGCCTGCTGCAATTCGCGCAGGCGGTTGCCCGCCGTGGTGGCGAATTCCAGCGACAGGCGCGTGCCGGCGGCGTCGCGGCAGATGCCGTCCGGGCCTGGCTTCCAGCCCGCTTCCGCCAGGACGGCCTTGGCCTTGGCGAGATCAAAGGGGTAGTGCAGCGTGTCCTTGGTGAAATTCGCATTGAGCGGATTGACCCAGGTGTCGGCCACCGGCTGCAGGCCCTGGAACAGGCGGTCGGTCAGCGTCTTGCGATCGGCGGAATAGATCAGGGCCTGCCGGACCCGCACATCCTTCAGCAGCGGGTTGCCGTTCTGCAGGTCGATATGCTCGTAGTTCAGGCTCGGCTTGAACAGGTACTCGAAGCGATCGGGATGCTGCTTGCGCAGCTCCAGAACCTGATCGATCGACAGGCCGACGCCCTCGCCGCCGATCATGTCGACATCGCCCGACAGGAGATTGGCCTGCAGGGCCGCGGTGTTCTCGATCAGCTTGAGGATGATGCGCTTGAAGCCGGGCTTGGTGCCGGCCCAATGCGGATTGGGCTCGAGCACGACCTGGGAGCCGGAGGTGTACCCGGTGACCATATAAGGGCCGTTATACAGGCCGGGCGTGGTCGGGTTGCGGGCATAGGTCGTCTGCTTGATGTAGTCGCCGGCTTCCTTGGCCTTCTCGTAGACGGGGCCCTCGATATGCTCCGGCAGGATCTGGTCCCATTCGTTATAGGACGACAGCACCTTGTCGAGGGTCAGTACCGCCGTCGTCGCGTCGATGATGTCGAGCTTGACGGCCCGCGTCCAGGGCTGGGAATTGGAGAAACCGGTCTTCGGATCGCGCCCGAGACGCCAGGTGAATTCCAGATCCTTGGTCGTGACCGGCTTGCCGTCGGCCCATTTCAGATCCGGCTTCAGCTTGATCGTGACCTCCATGCCCTTGCCGCCATTGGGCAGGTCGATGATCTTGGCCGTGCCGTTCTTCACGCTGGGAAGCTCGGTGCAGCTCAGGCAGGTGTTCTTCCAGTCCTTGTCGAAGGCCGTGATGTTGCGGATGACGAAGCCCAGCGTATAGGCCTTGATCACTTCGGCATCGATGTTGGGGTGAAGCGTCGAGGGGAATTGCGCGACGCCGATGGTCAATTGATCCTTGGCAGCCTGCGCCGGCGCGGCGGTCATCATCAAACCCGCAACGCCCAGTGCGGCCAGTGTCGTCCTGAAAATCATCAAATCACCTCCGGCGTCATTCGAGAGTTCACCACGTCGCCGAGCGGCGACGCTGGACTTCACCTGCCGGTTCTGTGAGGCCGGCTGCTGGCGCGAGAGTATTGCTATCGCTTCACCCGATGCAATCGGCGATCGGAGTTCATCCAGCGCCGGGCGCCTCCAAAACGCGCCAGGAAAGCCTCGCCGGCCAAGCCGCTGGATAACAAGTATGATCTAGTTGTCGCAGGTAGATCTGCTGCAGATCGGCAGCCCAGCCGGCGTTCCCGGTATTCTTTTTCTGTTGCCTTTGCTGAAATTCCGGGCTGATCTTTGTCGGTTTGCGAATATAGACTTTAGTTCAATCGTCGCGGTGAGAGAAAGCCTTGTGTGACAGGAGCAGCCAAATGGAAATGGAGTGGATTTAGTCGAGGGCAGGCGCAAAGCGGTGACTTTGCAAAGTGCTTAGCGGACGGCCGGAGCTTCGGTCGTTGCCAGGTGATTGTTCGTGTCAGACTTGCTGCGGTGCGGGTCTTGCCAGTCGGGGACGGCGCTGATCGATCATGGCCGGGAGAACCGGCGCGCGCGCCACGCCTGCACGGCGTTTGAGGCGAAATCAAAAGCCGCCCTCTGCGATCTCGTAACGACAGTGACGGTTCACCCGGCCGAGATCGGAGCAATTCCAGAGATTTCGATCGAGGGCCACCTGACGAACACGATCGGTGGCAACCACTTCCCGACGAAACGGTCGGGGGGGCCGATGGTAGCGGGAGAGGGACTTGAACCCCCGACACGCGGATTATGATTCCGCTGCTCTAACCAGCTGAGCTACCCCGCCACAGGGCCGAGGCCGGCAGAGCCGGCTCGTCTTCGAGGCGCGATATAGGCGTCGCGGCGGGGGGCCGTCAAGCCTTCGATCGTGCGTTATTGGCAGAAGCCTGCTTGCGAAGCCTGACGACCTTGAAATAGCCGCGCCCGACATGGACGGTCTCGTAGCGGCCCGTGGCCTTCGCCCAGGCGGTCAGGCGACTGACCTTGAAGTCGGAACTCCAGCCGATCGCCTTCGACAGGGGCGCGACCGCACTCCAGAACGGCGCCAACAGGCCGCCATCATCGACGAGGCGGCTGGAGATGATGATCTCGCCGCCGGGCTTCAGCACGCGATCCATCTCGGCCAGCGCCTGCTCGGGATTCGGCACGAGCGTGATCACGAATTGCGCGGTGACCGCGTCGAAGCGCTCATTGCCGAAACCGAGCCGGCAGGCGTCCATCACCATCAGCCCGCGGACATGGTCGAGCTTCTGGCTCACGACCTTGCGATGAGCGATCCTGAGCATGTCCAGCGAGAGATCGGCGCCGAGTACGCGCGAATCGGGCATGAAATAAGGCAGGGTGAGCCCGGTGCCGACGCCGATCTCAAGAATGTCCGGCCCGCAACGCGAGGCGGCCTCGACCGCCTCGCGTTGCGGGCGCGCCAGTATGTTCCGGTAGATCCGGTCGTAGAACTTGGCCCAGGTCGCGTAGACGCGCTTCTGGCCGTCGAGGTGGTGGGTCACCGGCATGATAGGGAATCCGAGCGGAAGAGCGGGCCTGAGCGATCAGGACACGGCGAGGGCGGCCGGCGAGGGCGAGGCCGGCATGGCGAGCGGGCGCCGCAGGATGGTGCCACCGCCGAGAACCCGGGAGCCGGGGCCGGCATCGGCATAAATCACGCAGGCCTGGCCGGGCGAAACGCCTTCCTCGTCGCTGGCGAGCTCGATGCGCAGGCCGTCCGCGTCACGGAAGAGCCGGGCCTCGCGAGGAGCGCGGGTCGAGCGGACGCGCACGGCGACGTCGAGCCCTTCCGGCGGCAGGGCGTCGAGCGCGGTCTCGCCGAGCCAGTTAAGGTCGCGCAGGCGGATTTCGCGCACGCTCAGCGCCTCGCGCGGGCCGACGATGACACGGGCGTCGTCGGCATCGAGGCGCAGGACGTAAAGCGGTTCGCTCGCGCTGATGCCAAGCCCCTTGCGCTGGCCGACGGTGTAATGCAGCACGCCATCGTGATGGCCGAGGATGCGGCCGTCGAGATGGACGATGTCTCCGGCGCGGGCGGCGCCGGGCTTCAGGCGCTCGATGACGTCGGCATAGCGGCCGTTCGGCACGAAGCAGATATCCTGGCTGTCGGGCTTATCGGCGATGGCGAGGCCGAGCTCGGCAGCGAGCGCGCGGGTCTGCGCCTTGTCGATATGCCCCAGCGGGAAGCGCAGCAGGTCGAGCTGCTCCTGCGTCGTGGCATAGAGGAAGTAGCTCTGGTCGCGGCTCGCGTCGGCAGCACGGAACAGGCCGCGATGGCCGTCGCCGAGATCGCGGCTGAGCACGTAATGGCCGGTCGCCAGGGCGTCGGCACCGAGTTCCCTGGCGAGATCGAGCAGGTCGCGGAATTTCACGGTCCGGTTGCATTCGACGCAGGGGATCGGCGTCTCGCCGGCGAGATAGCTCTCGGCGAAGCGCTCGATCACCGCGTCGCGAAAGCGGCTTTCGTAGTCGAGCACGTAATGCGGGATGCCGATCGTCTCGGCGACGCGGCGGGCGTCGTGGATGTCCTGCCCGGCGCAGCAGGCGCCGGCGCGATGGACGGCGGCGCCGTGATCGTAGAGCTGGAGCGTGACGCCGATGACATCGTAGCCCTCGCGCTTGAGCAGGGCCGCGACCACGGAGGAATCGACGCCGCCGGACATCGCCGCGACGACGCGCGTGGCCGCGGGCGGCTTGGCGATGTCGAGGGAATTGCGGGAGGGCGCGGTCATTCTGGGCTGTGTCGTGGCTGGCTCGGAGGGCTTGAAAGGCGGCGTCGGCGCGCCTGCCGGCTCTATACCGGCTTTGCTCCGATGCCGCCAGCAGGATCGGCAAATCCTGCCGGGCTGGGCGTGTTGAACCGGGCTCATCTTGCCCGTTCGGCAAGAGAAGTGGTGCTAAGGCCTTGATTCAGCAAGGACCGTTTCTGGCTCGCAACTTGCTGGAACGGTTCGGGCGCGTTGTTGCCCGCGTCACGGGACCGTTCATGCCGATCCAGTCTGCGTTCACAAGTCAGGCCACTGCCGAAGCGCCGGTCGTCCGGTCGCGCGCCGGTCAAACCGAGCAGCGCGAGGGCGGCGAGGTCTTCACGTTGCCGGAGGCCGAGACCGGTTCCGCCGAAGCGGGCAAGGCAGGCGCGGCCGGCAAGGCCGCGGCCGCCTCCGAGGTTGTCGCAGCCAAGGAGGCCGCTGGCGTGGAGCAGGTCGTCGATCCAGCCAAGGTGAAGGCACAGCTTACCGCATCTCAAGCGGCCGTTTCACCCGCCGAACCGGTTTCTTCCGCCGTTCAGACCGGTGCGGCCACGCCGCAGCAGCCAAAGGCCGCCGCAACCGGGATCGCATTCCTGATCGCGATGGCCGCGGCCCAGGCGGGCTCGCAGGTCAAGCCTGCCGGCGAAGGCGAAGCGATCGAAGCCGGCGAAGCTGCCGGCGAGACGGAGGACGGTTCGGCAAAGAAAGACAGCAAGGCAGCCGGCGAAGGCGAGGTTGCCACCACGGCTCCAATCGCTGCGGCCGAGGTCCAAGCTACTGTCGCTCCGGTTCCGGTCGCTGTCCTGCCGGCGCTGCTGCCGCAAGGGCCGCTGCTGGCCGCCGCCGAGGGCGAGGCCATCGAGGCGTCGTCGACCGAAGGTGGCGCGAAGAAGGATACCGCGCGGCCGCAATTCGCTGCTGCCGGCGCCGGATTGCCTGTCATCGCCATGCCGGGGACGGAACAGGAGCCAGCCGCGGGCGCGGTTGTCCAGGACGGCAAGACCGCTCAGGGCGTGCAGGCCATCGGAACCGCCGGGCAGGGCGTGAAGGAGCTTGCGGATATCCTGGCCAAGGCCGACCAGCCTGCGGCCGCCAATCGCCCGCAGGCACCGGCCGAGGCCAAGGCGCTCGATGCTCCCCAGCAGCCGGCAACACCGTTCGACCTCTCGACCCTGCTGCAGCAGGCACCCGGGAAATCCGGAAATGAGCGCCTAGCCCTGCCGTTCGACCCGAGCGCGGCGGCTGGTAATGCTCCCGGCGCACCCGGCCAGGGCACGGCGAGCGGCCAGCCGACGCCGATCCATGTCGTGCCGATCGAGATCGGCCTGCGGGCCATGTCGGGCGCGCGGCAATTCGATATCCGGCTCGATCCGGACGAGCTGGGCCGCGTCGACGTCAGCCTGTCGATTTCCGACAAGGGCGAGGTCAGCGCCAGGCTGGTCGTCGACCGCGTCGAGACGCTGCAACTCCTGCAGCGCGATGCGCGCACGCTGGAACGCGCCTTCGAGCAGGCCGGCCTCAAGCCGTCCGATGGCGGTGTCGACATCACCTTGCGCGACCCGTCCGATCAATCCGCCTTCCGCCAGAACCGCCAGCAGGACGAGGCGCCGCAGCGCCCGCGCCAGCCGAACGGCATCGAGCTGGCCGAAGACGCTCCCCTTTCCGTCGACTCCGTACCGCAGCGCCGTCTGATCCGGCTCGGCGGCGTCGATCTCAGCATCTGAACGAGGACAAGCGCCATGGCGGTCTCCGGCACATCAGGCACTTCCGGCACATCGGGCACCAGCAACAGCACGGTGACCGGCGGCACGAGCGGCATTGCCAATAATTTCGACCAGTTCCTGACGCTGCTGACGACGCAGCTCAAGAACCAGTCGCCGCTGGATCCGCTCGACACCAACCAGTTCACGGCCCAGCTCGTGCAGTTCGCCGGCGTCGAGCAGCAGCTCAAGACCAACGAGACGCTGGGCTCGCTGCTCAGCCTCAGCGCCGCCGGCACGGCGACCAACGCGGTCGGCTTCATCGGCGCGACGATCACGGCCGACGGCACCACGACGCGGCTGGCCAACAACAAGGCCGACTGGAAGGTCAACATGGCCTCGGCCGGCACGGCCACGATCACGATCAAGGATTCGAAGGGCAGTGTCGTCCAGACGATGACCCGGACGCTGACTGCCGGCGACCAGACCTTCACCTGGGATGGCTCGACCTCGCTGGGCACCAAGGCGCCGGACGGTGAGTACAGCATCTCGATCGACGCCAAGAACGTCGCCGGCGAGAGCATCACGGCGAAGACGCAGATCAGCGGCGTGGTCGACGGCGTCGACTTCACCTCCTCGATCCCGATGCTCAAGATCGGCTCGATCAGCGTCCCGATCGACAAGGTCAAGAGCGTGGTGCGCAGCGAGTGAGCGGCGGCGAATCAGTCGTGGACATCCGAGGCGATCGTTTTAGCCAATTCTTAAAGCCGCCCGCCTATGCTGCCCTCAGTAGCTCTGTTGAGTTGTGTGAGAGTACCATGACCGAGCCATTGCGACCGCGGGTGAAATACGTGATCGGACCGGACGGAAGTCCGCTGACGATCGCGGATCTCCCGCCGATGAATACCAGGCGCTGGGTCATCCGGCGGAAGGCCGAGGTGGTGGCTGCCGTGCGCGGCGGGCTGCTCAGCCTCGAAGAGGCGTGCCAGCGCTACACGCTGACCGTCGACGAGTTCCTGAGCTGGCAGATGTCGATCGACCAGCACGGCCTCGCCGGCCTGCGGACGACCCGGATCCAGCATTACCGCCAGTAAGAAGCAGAATTTCGTTTCTTTTCAAAGGCGTCGGCCCGAACAAGGCCGGCGCCTTTGGCGTTTCCGACGCTCGGTCGGCGAGAAAGTTTAACGACCCGCATCCAAAAATTAACCAGCCGCTAACCATGCACCGGGAAAAACTTGCCTAGTGGGGCGGGACAGGTGTGCCGTCCCCTGCGATTCTGTGGGACGGATGGCGGCGTGAACGGCCTGATCGAGCAGTTTGCCAAATTCGGGGCGGCGCGCCTGGCAGCCATGCTGGCCGTCACCCTGGTGCTCGTCGGCTTCTTCGGCTTCGTCATGCTCCGGATGTCCCAGCCGGCGATGAGCGTGCTGTTCTCGGACCTCGGCAGCCAGGACGTCAGCGCCATCCTCAAGGATCTCGACGCGCGCGGCATCAAGTACGAACTGCGCGGCGACGGTCAGACCGTGCTGGTACCCAAGGCCGACGTGCCGCGCCTGCGGCTCGATCTGGCCAGCAAGGGCATCCCGGCCGGCGGCGGCGTCGGCTACGAGATCTTCGACAAGGGCGATGCCTTCTCCTCGACCAGCTTCGTCCAGAACATCAACCATCTGCGGGCGCTCGAAGGCGAGTTGTCCCGCACGATCCGTTCGATCGGGCGGGTGCAGGCGGCGCGCGTCCATCTCGTCATCCCGGAGCGACGCCTGTTCGAGCGCGATCGCGAACCGCCGCGCGCCTCGATCGCCCTCAAGCTCGCCGGCGATCTCGATGCTGCGCAGGTCCGGGCCGTGCGCCATCTCGTCGCCTCGGCGGTCGATGGCCTGAAGCCAGAGCGCGTTTCCATCGTCGACGAGCGTGGCCGGCTCCTGGCCGACGGTGCCCAGAGCGATCAGGGCCTGATCGGACTCGGCATCGAGGAGCGCCAGACCGCGATCGAGAAGCGCATCAAGAGCCAGATCGAGGATATCGTCGCCAGCGTCGTCGGCTATGGCCGGGCGCGGGTGCAGGTCTCGGCCGCGCTCGACACCAACCGGGTTGAGAGCCGCTCCGAGAGCTACGATCCTGAAAGCCGCGTCCTGCGCTCCAGCCAGAACCGCACGGAAGCCTCGACCACCACCGATGGCAACGGCACGGTGACCGTCGGCAACGAGCTGCCGGGCGCGCAGCAGACGCAAGGCGCGCAGCAGAACCAGCGCGAGAACTCCTCGAAGAACGAGGAAGTCGCCAATTACGAGATCTCGCGGACGACCCGTACCGAAGTGCTCGAAGGCGGCCGGGTCAAGAAGCTCTCCGTCGCCGTCCTCGTCGACGGCAACTATACCCGCAGCCCGACCGGCGAGATGGCCTATCAGCCGCGCAACAACGAGGAGCTGGAGCGCATCGGCGAGCTGGTGCGGACCGCCGTCGGCTTCGACCAGGGTCGTGGCGACAAGGTCGAGGTCGTCAATCTACGCTTCGCCGAGGCTCCGCCGCCGCCGGCCGACATAACCGAGCAGACGCTGCTGCAGCAGCTCACCTCCTTCACCCGGGAGGACCTGATCCGCTTCGCCGAGCTCGCCGTTATCTCGCTGCTCACCGTGATCGTGCTGATGACGGTGGTGCGTCCGCTGCTCAAGCAGATTCTGGCTGCCGACAACAGCAATGTCCGGCCGATCCCCTCCTTCATGCGCAATGGCGGCGCAGCGCTCGCCGGCCCGCCCGGCGCGACCGGCGATCCGGCCGGCAGCTCGCGGGCCGTGACGGTCGGTCCGGATGGCGAGTCGCTTCCCGTGGACGTCGATACGCCGGCCTCCGAGCGGATGCTGGCGATCGCGCAGGTCAAGGGGCAGCTCAAGGCGCAGTCCGTGGAAAAGATCGGGGCCCTGGTCTCGCAGAACCCGGCCGATTCGGTCGCGGTGCTGCGGAACTGGATCCACGAGAAGTCCGCGGCGTGACGGGGCGCTGAACCATGGCGGACATGCGATCCATCGCACCACGGAATACCGGCTTCCAGGACGCCGTCGAGGGTGGCGGCTTCGGCGTGACCACCGTCGCCGAGATGAGCGGCCCGCAGCGCGCCGCCGTCATCCTGCTCGTGCTTGGCGAAGAGCACGGCCGCAAGATCTGGCAGGAATTCGACGACGACGAGATCCGGATCATCACGCGCGCCATGGCCGAGCTCGGCACGGTCGATGCCGATGAGGTCGAACGCCTGATGCTCGATTTCGTCGGCAAGCTCTCCAGCGCCGGCGCGGTGACGGGCTCTTTCGACCGCACGATCTCGCTGCTGGAGAAGATCCTGCCGACCGATCAGGTCGCGCTGATCATGGAGGAGATCCGCGGACCTGCCGGCCGCAACATGTGGCAGAAGCTCGGCAATATCGACGCCATCGTGCTCGCGAACTTCCTGAAGAACGAATACCCGCAGACCATCGCCGTGATCCTGTCGAAGATTCGGCCCGAGCATGCCGCCAACGTGTTGCGCAACCTGCCGAACGATCTCTCGATCGAGGTCGTCGGGCGCATGCTGCGGCTGGAATCGGTGCAGAAGGAAGCGCTCGACCATATCGAGAACACGCTGCGCACCGAATTCGTCTCGACGCTGACCCAGACCCGCCGCCGCGATCCGCACGAGATGATGGCCGAGATCTTCAACGGCTTCGACCGGCAGACCGAGCTGCGCTTCCTCTCGGCACTGGACGCCTCGAACCAGGATTCGGCGGAACGTATCCGCGCCCTGATGTTCACCTTCGACGACCTCGCCAAACTCGACCCCGCCGGATTGCAGACGCTGGTCAGTCAGGCGGACAAGAGCATGCTGGCGCGCGCTCTCAAGGGCGCCAGCCAGTCGATGCGCGACTTCTTCCTCGGGGCGATGTCGCAGCGCGCCGCCAAGGTCATGCAGGACGACATCGCGGGCATGGGTCCCTTGCGCCTCAAGGAAGTCGACGAGGCTCAGACGACGCTCGTCCAGATGACCAAGGACCTCGCCGACAAGGGCGAGATCGTGCTGTCCAAGGGCAGCGCCGACGACGAGTTGGTGTACTGAGATGACGTCTGCGAAAAAATTCATGTTCGGGACGGATTTCCGCGAAGGCAGCCGCAAGGCCGCCGGCGAAGCGGAGCTCGCTGCAGCCCGTGCGGAAGGCTTCCATGCCGGGCAGGAACAGGCGCATCGCGAGGCGCAGTCCCAGCTCGCTGGCCTGACCGGGCAGCTCGCGCGCTCGGCCGAGCGGCTCTTCGCGCAGGAGGCCGCCCGCACCGCCGCGATCGAAGAGCACGCGGCGCATGTCGCGATCGTGACGGCGAAGGCGCTCGCGGGGGCCGCGCTGGCGGAGAAGCCGCTGGCTGCGCTGGCCGGAGCCATCCGCGAAGCCTTGAGCCATGCCCGGACCGCGCCGCATCTGGTGCTGCGCGTTCATGAGAGCGCGGTCGAGGCCGCCGAGGAACTGGCCCGGAAGCTCGCGGCGGAGCATGGCTTCTCCGGCAAACTGATCGTGCTCGGACAGTCCGACATCACGCCCGGCGACGGGCGCATCGAATGGGCGGATGGCGGCTTCGTCCTCGACAGCCAGCAACTCACGGCTCTGGTGGAACAGGCGGTCGCGCGCGTGTTCGGCCAGGGCCACGCAGAACCATGAAGGTCTGAACCATGAGCCCGGAGAACGATCTCAACCTGCCGCCGCTGAACCAGGCCGACCTGTCCTTCGACCAGGGCGAGATGTCGGTCGCGCGTTCGGGGCCCGTGCCGGTCAAGACGGCCGAGGACCTGGAACAGGTCTTCGACGTGCCGGTCACGGTCTCGGCCGTGCTCGGCTCCTCGAAAGTCGCGGTCGGTGACCTCCTGCAGATCGTGCCCGGCGCGGTGCTCGAACTCGACCGGCGCGTCGGCGAGGCCATCGACATCTTCGTCAACGAGCGGCTGGTCGCCCGCGGAGAGGTCGTCGTCGTCGAGGACCGTCTCGGCGTGACGATGACGGAAATCATCAAGGCGGACCGGTGACGGCCCGCCCCATGACATCTGATAACGGAAGGACCTGAGCCATGCGCCTCATCATCGCCGGCGGTCTCAAGGGACAGATCATCGCAGCCGCCAAAATCGCCATGTCGCATGGCGCGGCCGTGACCCATACCGAAAGCCTCGATCAGACGCTCGCCGTGCTGCGCGCCAAGGGCGCCGACCTGCTCATGATCGACGTCGTGCAGCCGATCGCGAACTATGTCGCGGCGCTGGAGGGCGAGCGCATCCGCACGCCGATCGTCGCCTGCGGCACCTCGACCGATACGCGCGCCGCCGTCGCCGCGATCCAGGCCGGCGCGCGCGAATACGTGCCGCTGCCGCCCGATCCGGAACTGATCGCCGCCGTGCTGGAGGCGGTCGCCGCCGACCAGTCAAGCCTGATCTGGCGGGATCCTGCGATGGAGCGCGTCGTGCAGCTCGCGACGCAGATCGCGCGCTCGGAAGCGCCGGTGCTGGTGACTGGGGAAAGTGGCACCGGCAAGGAGGTGATCGCGCGCCATCTGCACCAGAAGTCTGCCCGCAAGGACCGTCCCTTCGTTGCGGTGAACTGCGCGGCAATCCCCGACAATCTGCTCGAATCCGAATTGTTCGGCCATGAGAAGGGCGCCTTCACCGGCGCTATCGCGCGGCGCATCGGCAAGTTCGAGGAGGCTAATGGCGGCACGCTGCTGCTCGACGAAATCTCGGAGATGGATGTCCGGCTGCAGGCCAAGCTGCTGCGCGCGCTGCAGGAGCGCATGATCGACCGCGTGGGCGGCACGCAGCCGGTCAAGGTCGATATCCGGATCATCGCGACCTCGAACCGCAACCTCGCCGACGCCGTGCGCGAGGGCTCGTTCCGCGAAGACCTGCTCTATCGGCTCAATGTCGTGCATCTGCGCCTGCCGGCGCTGCGCGAGCGGCCGGGCGACATCCTCGTGCTGGCGGATCACTTCGCCAAGAAATATGCGGATCTGAACGGGCTGCCGCCGCGGCCTATCGCGACCGATGCACGCAAGCTGCTGCTGGCCGGCTCCTGGCGCGGCAATGTCCGCGAACTGGAGAATACGATGCACCGGGCGGTGCTGCTGGCGAGCGGGCCGGAAATCGCGGCCACAGCCGTGCTCAGCCCGGAAGGGGAGGCGCTGTCGCCGGCTCCGTCGCGCGATCCGGCCGCGCGGGCGGCCCAGACGGCGGAGGCGATGACGCGTTCGCTGGTCGGGCACACCGTCGCCGATGTCGAGCGCGAACTCATTCTCGATACGCTGGATCACTGCCTCGGCAATCGCACGCATGCGGCCAAGATCCTGGGAATTTCGATCCGCACGCTGCGCAACAAGCTCAGCGAGTACACCTCGTCCGGCATCACCGTGGCCGAGCCGGGTCAGACACGCATCAGCGCGGCCTGACCCGGTCGGTCCTCAGTAGTAGCGCCGGCGATAGTAGTAGCGCGGACGGGCGTAATAGCGCGGCCGGTAATAGTAGCGCGGGCGCACATAATAACGTGGGCGCGCGTAGTAGCGCGGCCGGCGATAATAATAGTACTGGCTGAATTCGGCGTCGGTCTTGTCCAGCGCCTCCTTCATCTCGGCGGTCACGGCTTCCTCGCCCTTGTTGGGCTCGGTGTCCGGCAACGGCGCCAGCTTCGGCTGGGCCGCTTCGGCGACGGCGATGCCGCCCATGCCGGCTGCGGCAAAGCCTCCGACCAGTGTCATCAGGAATGAGCGTCTGTCCACGACCGCCTCCAGGCTGTTGTCACCACATCTCCAACGGCATTCTTAGACAGGGAATGCCAGCGTAGAATAATGCATTCGAATGATGCTTTGTTCCCACCCTGCGGTGTTTTCGCGCGCTATGGTTACGGCGGCCTCCTGTCAGTCCACGGCGTTGAGCGGCCGCGCCACGCTTTCGAGCGGCTGGCGTTCGGCACGGATGGCGAAACGGGCCGCGATCACCGCTGCCGCCAGCATCAGAAATGCCCCCAGCAGGTAGCCGCCGAAGACACTGCCGCGCGAGCCGGTGTCGATCAGGATGCCGAAGAGCCAGGGGCCGGCGATGCCGCCCGCGCCGGTGCCGACCGCATAGAACATCGCGATGGCGAGCGCCCGCATCTCGACCGGGAAGGTCTCGGAGACCGTGAGATAGGCCGAGCTCGCCGCGGCCGATGCGAAGAAGAAGACGACGCTCCAGCACAGGGTGAGTTGCGAGGCCGTCAGCCAATCCTTCCAGAACAGATAACCGGTCCCGGTCAGCAGCAGGCCCGACAGGGCATAGGTCGCGGCGATCATCGTGCGGCGGCCGAGCGTGTCGAAGAGCCGGCCGATCAGCAGGGGCCCGAGGAAATTGCCGGCGGCGAAAGGCAGGATGAACCAGCCTATATTCTGCGAGGGCACGGCATAGAAGTCAGTCAGGATCAGCGCGTAGGTGAAGAAGATCGCGTTGTAGAAGAAGGCCTGCGACAGCATCAGCGCCAGCCCCACCAGGGCGCGCTCGCGATGGGCAACGAACAGCGTGCGGAAAACCTCGCCGAGCGGGGTGGCGGCGCGGGGCCGCAGCCTGGTCACGGGCAGGACTTCGCCCACCGGCGGGACGAAGCCGGCGCGGCGCTCGATATCGGCGACGATGGCCGCGGCGCGTTCGGGATGGCCGTGGCTTATCAGCCAGCGCGGGCTTTCCGGAATCCATTGCCGGAGAAACAATATGACGAGGCCGAGCGCGGCGCCGATGAAAAAGGCGAGGCGCCAGCCATATTCCGGATTGATCCATGCCGGATCGAGCAGGACGATCGAGCCGAGCGCGCCCAGCGCCGCGCCGATCCAGAACGAGCCGTTGATGACGAGATCCGTCCAGCCGCGCACGCGCGCGGGGATGAGTTCCTGAATGGTGGAGTTGATCGCGGTGTACTCGCCGCCGATGCCCATCCCCGTCAGGAAGCGGAAGAGGATGAAGCTCCAGACGTTCCAGGAGAAGGCGGTCGCGGCCGTCGCGGACAGGTAAACGAGCACAGTAATCGTGAAGAGCTTCTTGCGCCCGAGACGGTCGGTGAGCCAGCCGAAGAACACGGCACCCAGCACGGCGCCAGCGATATAGGCGGCGCCGGCGAGACCGATCTCGGTATTGGTGAACTTTAGGGCCGGACTTTCCTTGAGGGCGCCGGAGACCGAACCGGCGAGCGTGACCTCGAGCCCGTCCAGAATCCAGGTTATGCCCAGCGCTGCAACCACGAGCGTGTGAAAGCGCGACCATGGCAAACGGTCGAGCCGCGCGGGTACGTCGGTTTCGATGACGACAGGGGCTGCATCTCTCGGGGCAGGGGCCGTCACGCTGTTCTCCCAAGGGGGGGCGCCGCTTCCAATGGAAGCGGCGGAAGGCTGATACGAGGCGGCTGGAACCGCCCAGCGTCAGTAGACGCGGCGACGCGTCACGACGCGGCGAACGGGCCGGCCGAAGCGATCCCGACGCACGACGACGCGGCGATTGACGACGACGGGGCGTCCGCGACGGTTATGACGGATGATGCGCTCGCGCCGGACGACCTGCGTGAACTCGGCATCGGCCTGATCGAGCTTGCGCGCGGTCTCGGCATCGATGGCCTGCGGATCGGCGACCGGAAGCGGCTGGGGAGCCGGAGCCGGGATTGCGCCAGTCTTGGCGAAGGCAGCGCCACCGATGCTGGCGATCGCAAGACCACCGAACAGGCTGGTGATGAAAGAACGTCTATCCACTTGAATCCTCCGTAGAGTCCGGCGCGAAGCGTCGGTTTGTCGGCCCGGCCCGAAGTCTCGGGGTGAATGCGGCCAGAACAGGGCCTTTCGATAACAGGACGTTCAGGGAAAGGTTCCGGAAGGATTTTTCAGGCCCGTCTTAACCACTCGTTCACCATAAGCCCGGCAAGAATTGCCGAGCTGCGCCCTGCTTCGGGCGCGTCCTGTCGTGGACAGGTAACGGGCGTGGGGCGGAGCGGTCGATGACCGATGTGACGGCAGGGCAGGGCAAAGGCTTCACCATTCCGGATCGCGGGGCGCTGGGCAAGCTGCTCAACCGTCCCGACCTGTTCCTCGCGGTCGGCGTCATGGGCATCCTGGTGGTGCTCATCTTCCCGATGCCGGCGATGCTGCTCGACCTGCTGCTGGCGCTGTCGATCATCCTGTCGGTGCTGGTGCTGATGACCGCGCTCTTCATCGAGGAGCCGCTGGAATTCTCGGCCTTCCCGACGGTGCTGCTGATCGTCACCATGTTCCGGCTGGCGCTGAACCTGGCCTCGACGCGCCTGATCCTCGCCCGTGGCCATGAGGGCACCGCGGCGGCGGGCCATGTCATCGAGGCCTTCGCCGGCTTCGTGATGAGCGGCAATTTCGTGATCGGCGTGATCGTCTTCACGATTCTGATCATCGTGAACTTCGTGGTCATCACCAAGGGTTCGGGCCGCATCGCGGAAGTGGCCGCGCGCTTCACCCTCGACGCCATGCCCGGCAAGCAGATGGCGATCGATGCCGATCTCTCCGCCGGCCTGATCGACCAGGAGACGGCCAAGATCCGCCGTAAGGCGCTGGAGGATGAATCCTCCTTCTTCGGCTCGATGGACGGCGCCTCGAAATTCGTGCGCGGCGACGCCATTGCCGGCCTGCTGATCACCTTCATCAACGTGCTCGGCGGCATCGTCATCGGCGTCGCGCAGCAGGGGCTCAGCTTCAGCCAGGCCGCGCATAACTACACACTGCTGACCGTCGGCGACGGCCTCGTCAGCCAGGTTCCGGCGCTGATCGTCTCGACGGCGGCCGGCCTGCTCGTCTCGAAGGCGGGCGTGCGCGGCGCGGCCGACAAGGCGCTCGGCAAGCAGCTCTCCGGCTATCCCAAGGCGCTGGGCATGTCGGCGGCAGTGATGCTGCTGATCGCGCTGCTGCCGGGCATCCCGATGCTGCCCTTCCTGCTGCTGGCGGCAGGCGCCGGTTTCCTCGCCTATCGCTTCGGCAAGGCGGCCAAGGCCCGTGAGGCCGAAGCGGGTGTGCTCGATCCGACGCAGGCCGGCGGCGGGGTCTCGGCGGGCGGCACGCCGCGCGAGGAGACGCTGAACGACCTCCTCAAGATGGACGAGCTCAAGATCGAGATCGGCTACGGGCTGCTGCCGCTGGTCAATGCTCCGAGCGGGCAGGACCGTTTGACCGACCAGGTCCGGGCACTGCGCCGCCAGCTTGCGGCCGAGCTCGGCTTCGTCATGCCGGCGGTACGCATCGTCGACAACGTCCAGCTCGAAGCGAACCACTACTTCATCAAGATCAAGGAGATCGATGCCGGGCAGGGTATCGTCTATGCCGGCCAGTACATGGCGATGGACCCCATGGGCGGCGCCGTGAACCTGCCGGGCCACAACGTGCTGGAGCCGACCTTCGGCCTGCCGGCGACCTGGATCGACGCTGCCCTGCAGGACGAGGCGCAGTTGCGCGGCTACACCGTGGTCGATGCGGCGACCGTGATCTCGACGCACCTGACCGAGGTGCTGAAGTCGAACATGCCCGAGCTGCTCTCGCATTCCGAGGTCCAGAAGCTCTTGCGCGAGCTGCCGAAGGACCATGCCGATCTCGTCAAGGAGATCGTGCCGAGCCAGATCTCGACCACCGGCATCCAGCGCGTGCTGCAGCTCCTGTTGTCGGAGCGCATCTCGATCCGCGACCTGTCGACGATCATCGAAGGGATCGCCGAGGTTTCCTCGGGCATGCGCAACCCGCGCGAGATCGCCGAGCATGTCCGCGCCCGGCTCGCCCGCCAGATCTGCGCGCAGTTCTCCAACATGCAGGGCGTGCTGCCGATCATCACGCTCTCGCCGGCCTGGGAGAGCGTCTTCGCCGAGTCGGTCATCGGCCAGGGCGAGGAGCGCCACCTCGCCATGCAGCCCTCGCGGCTGCAGGAATTCGTGCATCACGTCCGCGACAAGTTCGAGGATGCGGCGCGCATCGGCGAGATGCCGGCGCTGGTCACATCGGCCATGGCGCGGCCCTTCGCCCGCCAGATCATCGAGCGCTTTCGCCGGGAGACGCCGGTGCTGTCGCAGGCCGAGATCCATCCGCGCGTACGCCTCAAGACGGTCGGCAGCGTCTGAAGCGGTCTTGCCTCCGGTTTCCACGGGGGCGCGATGCCCGCGGCGCAATGGTCAGCGTCCCAGGCTGCGGCTAAGCGGAAGCCATGTCGCGCAATGCCGCCCTCTTCGCCGTCATGTGCCTCGTCTGGGGCCTGACCTGGCTGCCGGTCAAAGTCGGGTCGACGCATGTCCCGCCGGTCTTCCTGGCGGCGGCGCGCTTCTCGATCGCCGGCTTCCTCATGCTGCTCTGGGCCGGGCGCGACGTGTTCAAGGTGCCGGGTGGCGCCTGGCCGCGCCTGATCGGCACGGCGCTGCTGCTCAATACCGCCAATTACACATTGCTGTTCTGGGGCACGAAGCACGCGCCGACCGGGCTCGCGGCCATCGTCAATTTCGCGACGATCCCGATCTACACGCTGCTGGCGAGCCGGGCGATCGAGGGCGTGCGCATCGACGGGCGCAAGCTCGTGGCGATCGCGCTGGGCACCGTGGGCCTCGGCTTCCTGTTCGCGACACGGGCGCTGGGCGGGCTTTCGGCCGCGCAGGGCGACCCGCTGGAGATGATCGGGCTTGCGGCCGTGTCGGTCGGTACGCTGTTCTACTGCGTCGGCGCGGTGCTCTCCCGACCGATCGCGGGGACGATGCCGACATTGACGCTCGCCGGCTGGCAGACGCTGATCGGCGGCATCGGCCTGGCCGTGGTCTCGCTCGCGCTGGAACCGGTCGGGCTCGCCGATATCCGGGCGCTGGTGAGCTGGCCGGTTCTGCCGGCGGTGCTGTTCCTGATCGTCGGCGGCTCGCTGATGGGCTTCACCATCTATATGCGCCTGCTGCGCGACTGGGGGGCGTTTCGCGCCGGGCTCTATGCCTTCGTCAGCCCTGCCATCGCGGTCGCGGTCGGCGTCGTCGTGCTCAGCGAGCCCTTCGGCTGGTCGGAGGCGATCGGCGCGCTCCTGATGTTCGGGGCGGCTGCGATCGCACTCAAGCGATGATTGCCTTGCCGCGCATCGGCCTGCCCCGAAAACCGGTTCCCACTTTTCGGGCCGATGCTACGGCGGGGGGGCGATGCGGGTGTTGCGCTTGAGCTGTGCCCGCTCGAAGGCGAGCACGATCGGCAGCGAGAAGACCAACGGCAGGATGAGATAGAACATCCGCCAGACCAAGAGCGCGGCGAAGACCGCAGGCGCCGGAATGCCCGGCATGATCGCGAGAAAGACCGCTTCCATCACGCCGACGCCGCCGGGAACCTGGCTGAGCAACCCGGCCGAGAACGAGAGCAGGAAGGCGCCGAGCACGATCAGGAAGCCCGGATTGCCTTGCTCGGGCAGCGCGAAATAGATGATGCCGGCAGCGCCCGCGAGCTCGATCGGGGCGGCCAGGTACTGCCTGATGACGATGGGCAGCCGCGGATAGATGATCTCGAGCTTGCCGATCTTGAGCGGCTTGAACCGCAGCCAGGAACCGACCGTATAGAGCGCGACGAAGGCGAGCATGCCGACGCCGATCCATCGGGCGGTGCTGTCGGTGATCGCGAACCATTTCGACATCCGCTCCAGCGGCTGCAGGATCTGCGGTTCGTAGATCAGCACGAGCCCCATCAGAAAAATCGTGCCGAAGGCGAAGGTGAAGGAGCAGAGCGCAACGAGGACCGCGACCTCGGCCGCCGTCAGGCCCTTCGCCGTATAGGCGCGGTAGCGCACCATGCCGCCCGAGAAGACCGAGGCGCCGATATTGTGCGAGAGCGCATAGGTGACGAAGGAGCAGAGCGAGATGTAGGGCCAGGAGATGCCCTTCTCCTTGCCGAGATGGATCAGGGCGATGCGGTCGTACCAGGCTAGCGCGGCATAGGCGACGAGGGTCGCCAGCCCCGCATGGAGGAAGGCTTCCGGCGGGATCACCGCGATCTTGTAGCCGATGCGGTGGGCGATGATCTTGATGCTTTGCCAGAGCCCGGCATTCTCCAGCAGGGCTTCCACGGCAGCGTCGGAGCCGGCCTCGGCCTTGAGCTTGCTCCAGAGCAGTTCGACGGACCAGACGACGGCGACGAGCCCGATGATCGGCCAGAGATAGTCGAGATAACGTTTCATGGAGGCCGCGGGGCTCAGGACAGGTTGGTGACGGGCTACCGTTGGCCCACGTCGTCACCGTTGCGGCGCGAACCTTTACCCCTTCTCTGCCAGTGGGGAAGGGCGAGGGCAAGCGCCCGACGGCGCTCGACCTCACCCAGGGTCAGGGGAGCGAAGGCCGGCCGCGAGAAGGGCTGCCAGGGCGTTGGCGGTGCGTTTCATCTCGTCTCATCCTCGATCAGGCGCGCGTGCGGGTCGCGCCTGCGCCGGCGCTTCGATCCATCGCGATGTCCGGCCGGGAAGGCGGGAGGGGGCGCGATGCCGTGACGCCGGGCATGCATGGGTGTGCCGTGATCTTTCGACCCCGATCATGTCATGATCGCGGCAGATTCCCTGACGAGCCGCCGAACAGATTTTCATGACCCAGAGCCTGACCATCACCCTGACCGGGACGACCGACCTGCCCCCCGGCAAGATCGCGACGATTGTGACCTCGCTAGAGATGTTCGCGCGGCCACCGGTGCGGCCCGATCCGCCGGGCATGGGAGGTTTCTCGCTCGATGCGATCGGCCGCTCCGATGTCGAGCGTTATCTCGCCGTCTACCGACTGCTCGGCGAGCGCTGGATGTGGTTCAGCCGCCTGACCAAGCCGCTAGCCGAGATCGAGGCGATCCTTGCGAACCCGGCGGTGGATTTCTACGCGGTTCGCCATGACGGGCGCGATGTCGGCCTGCTCGAGCTGGATTTCCGCGTGTCGGGGGAGGGCGAACTCGCCTTCTTCGGGCTGGACGAGGTCGTTGTCGGCAAGGGCGCCGGCCGCTGGCTGATGAACCGGGCGCTCGCACTGGCATGGGCCAAGCCTATCGCACGTTTCTGGGTGCATACCTGCACGCTCGACCACCCCGCCGCGCTCGCCTTCTACCAGCGCTCGGGCTTCACGGTGTTCAAGCGCGGGGTCGAGGTGGATGACGACCCGCGCCTGACCGGCAAGTTGCGGCGCGACTCCGTCGAGCATCATCCGATCATCGCATGAAAAAGGGCGGCGCCCCGAGGACGCCGCCCTTTTCCTGAACCCTTGAAGCCGGCCTCAGGCGCGCGAGCGCAGCCCGATGGCGTCCATGGTAGCCTGGTCGCGGGCGGCTTCCGCCGCGCGCTCCGAGGCGCGTTCGCGATCGTCGAGAATCTCGACCTTCTTCATGTCCTCGAAGGCTTCCTGCAACTCGGCCTTGGCCTCGTCGAGCTGGCCCTTCAGGTTGTCGGCCGACTGGCGCAGGTTGTCCCGACGGCCGAGCGCGGCCTTGGCATAGGTCGGATAGGCGAAATGGGCGGGGTCCGCGATGCCGGCGCGCGATTCCTCGGCCTGGATCTCGCGATCGAGATCGCTCGCCATCCGATGAAAATCGGCGATCATCATCTCGATCTGGCTTACCCGGCGACGTTTCTCGTCGACCTGGAAGCGCTTGAGCCGAAGAAGCGTCTCTCGCGACTTCATGTCGTTTTCAACTCCTGATTACGCATCGGCGCTGCCGACCCCTCGGCGCGCGCCAGAACTCCATCCGCGAGACGAGGAGCAACATGGCGCAAGGAGGTTGACCTTTCCTTACCGGGATGGGCTGCCTTTTACGCATGATCAGGCTGCACCCCGGCTCCTGCCGCTGGCTGTCGGGATGATCTAGTGAGTCTGGGAGAGCGGCCCTCCGGCCGCTTTGCTCCCGCGGATATCCCGTCTTGGTTGCCTCTTCTCGTTTCGGCGGGCATGGCCCCCTGCTTCTCGGCCTCGCGCTGACCCGCATCATCGGCTGGGGCTCGACCTTCTATTCGCCATCGGTGCTGGTCGGCGCGCTCGACCGCGAGATCGGGCTCAATGCCGAGATCGTCTTCGGCGGCATCACGATCCTGCTGATCACCGGGGCGCTGGTCGCGCCCGCGATCGGGCGCATCCTCGATCGCGAGGGCACGCGGCGTTCGATGTGCATCGGTTCGGTGATCTGCGCGCTCGGGCTCGCGGTGCTGTCGCTGGCGCAGGGGCCGGTGAGCTATCTCGCGAGCTGGTTCGTGATCGGGCTGGGCCATGCGATGTCGCTCGCCAATACCGGCAATGTCACGATTTCCCAGTTGATGGGCGAGCGGACGCGGCGGGTGATCGGGCTGATGATGCTGGTCACGGGGCTCGCCTCCAGCGTGTTCTGGCCTTTGACCGCGGTGCTGATGAATGCCTTCGGCTGGCGGGTCACATTGCTGATCTTCGCTGGAATGCAGTTCGTCATCGTGCTGCCGATCTATGCGGCGATCCCGCGCTATCGCCGCGTCATCGCCCCGGTGGCTGCTTCAGAAACAGCTCAGGGCGCTGCATCGGCGGGCGAGCATGGCAGCGTGCCGGCGCATGCGCGCCGGGCAGCCTTCTGGCTGGTGGCGCTCGCCTTTTCCTCCAGCGGGCTGGTTTCCTGGGGGCTGCCGCTGCACCTGATCAGCCTGTTCCAGGAGGCGGGGCTGACGCAGGCCGAGGCCGTCTGGATCGCGACGCTGAGCGGGCCCGCCACGCTCGCCGCGCGCGCCATCGACGCGACTTTGGGCGAGCGATTGCCGGCGGAGAAGGTGGCGCTGTTCGGCTTGCTGCTGGGGCCGGTGCTCTGCCTGCTGCTGCCCTTCGTGACGATGACGATCACGGCGGCGGCGATCTTCATCGTGCTGTTCAGCGCGGCGCTCGGCGTGATTTCGATCGCGCGGGCGACATTGCCGCTGGCCCTCTTCGGGCGCAACGGCTTCGCGACGATGCTCGGCAAGCTCACCGTGCCGCAGAACATGACCTTCGCGGTGGCGCCGCTGCTCTTCGCGGTGATGGTCGAGCGGTTGGGTGCGAGCCCGACGCTGATGATCTCAGCGGCCATCCAGGCCGTCGGCTTCGCCGCGATGTTCGCGTTGGTGCGGATGGTGGCGCGGAACTGAAGCCAGGTCAGATCCGGGCCAGCAGCGCCGCGATGGCAAGCGCAGCGGGCAGGGCCTGGATGTAGAGGATCTTGCGGCTGGCCGTCGCCGCGCCGAAGAGACCCGCGACGAGGACGCAGACCAGGAAAAAGAGCTTGATCGCGAAGCCTTCCGGTCCGAGCCAGAGGCCCCAGGCAAGGCCGGCGACGAGGAAGCCGTTATAGAGCCCCTGATTGGCGGCGAGCACCTTCGTGCGCGCGGCGAATTCGGGTGTCAGCCCGAAGGCCTTGTGGCCGCGCGGGGTGTCCCACCAGAGCATCTCCAGGATGACGATGTAGACATGGATCAGGGCGACGAGGCCGATCAGAAGCGTTGCGAACATCGGTCGGGCATCCTGCGGTGGAAGGCTTCGGCTATTGTCAGACGGTTCCGTTCATGATCGCAGCGAGGCGCGCATAGCACTCATGGAGCGGGGTCGCGTCGTCCTTGGCCTGCTTGAGGAAGGCTTCGAGCGCGGGGTGGAGGCGGATCGCCTCGTCGACCTCTGCCGAGGCACCCTGGCGATAGGCGCCCAGGCGAATCAGTTCCTCCATGTCGGCATAGGTCGCGAGCGTCGAGCGGGCCTTCTGCACAACAGGGTAATAGGCGGGATCGCAGGAGCGCGGCATCGTCCGCGAGACCGATTTCAGGATGTTGACCGCCGGATAGCGCCCGCGCTCGGCGATCGAGCGCTCCATGACGATATGGCCGTCGAGGATGCCGCGGACCGCGTCGGCGACGGGCTCGTCATGGTCGCCACCATCGACCAGCACGGTGAAGAGACCGGTGATGGCGCCGTCGCCGGTACCCGGGCCGGCGCGTTCGAGCAGGCGCGGCAGTTCGGCGAAGACGGTCGGGGTGTAGCCCTTGGTCGTCGGTGGCTCGCCGGCCGCCAGGCCGATCTCGCGCATCGCCATGGCGAAGCGCGTCACCGAATCCATCAGGCACATCACCTGGAGGCCGCGATCGCGGAAATATTCGGCCAGCGTCAGCGTTGTCAGCGCCGCCTGCTTGCGCATCAGGGCCGGCTCGTCCGAGGTTGCGACCACGACGATCGAGCGGGCGAGGCCTTGTGGCCCGAGGTCTTCCTGCAAGAACTCCTGCACCTCGCGGCCGCGCTCGCCGACGAGGCCGATGATGTTGACGTCGGCCTGCGCATAGCGGGCGAGCATCGAGAGCAGCACGGATTTGCCGACGCCCGAGCCGGCGAAGATGCCCATGCGCTGGCCGATGCAGCAGGTCAGGAAGGTGTTGAGCGCGCGCACGCCGAGATCGAGCGGGCGGCCGACCCGGCGGCGCTTGTGGGCGTTCGGGGGATCGTTGCGATAGGCGAAGAGTGTGTCGCCCTGTGGCAAGGGCGGGCCGCCATCGACGGGACGGCCGAGCGCATCGACGACGCGGCCAAGCCAGGCGGGCGTGGGGCGCAGGCCCGGCTGGGCGCGGTCGACATGGACGGGGCAGCCGCGGCGGACACCATCGAGTCCGCCGAAGGGCATGACCAGCGCCTTGTCGCCGGAGAAGCCGACGACCTCGCAGGGAACGCGCGTGCCCGGCGCGATTTCGATGCCGACGCGCCCGCCCAGGCTCATCGTGCCGATCGGCCCGGCAACCTCGACTAGCAGGCCGCGCACGCCGATGACACGGCCATAGATCGTCACGCCCTCGATATGCTCGATGGCGGTCGCCAGCGCAGAGAGACGGTCATGGCCGTGGGAGGGGGAACTCATCGGGATATTTCGCGGTTATCGGTCATGTGCAGATCAGCGCTATCAGCTGGCGGGACCCCTGTGGATGATTTGGTAAGGGTTCCTAACAAATTGCGCTCATTTACCAGCTGTTAAGCTCTGTGGTTAACACTGCAGATCGAGGCTGCCGCGTGACGCAGGGCGATTATAGCCCTGTTTCCCGATGCAAGCCTTCGCGAAAGGCGCTTTCGCGGCCGAGAAGTTCAGCGATCCGTGTCAAATTCGACTCACCTCGACAAGGATCGTTCACTTTCTCCGAGGAAGCGCTTGCGCTCGGGAATCACGGTTTGTTAACCAGTTTCCTCGTAGCGTGTCGCGTGGCGTTTCATTGGGCAAGTGCGTCGTCGTCAAGGGCCGAACGGTCCGGGCGGAAACAACGGTCAAACCTGCCCTGCGGGCGAAATTGGGGACGTGGACATGCGGGTTCTGCTGATCGAGGACGATAGCGCGACCGCTCAAAGCATCGAGCTCATGCTCAAATCGGAGAGCTTCAACGTCTATACGACGGACCTCGGCGAAGAGGGCGTCGATCTCGGCAAGCTCTACGACTACGACATCATTCTGCTCGACCTGAACCTCCCCGACATGTCGGGTTACGAGGTTCTGCGCAGCCTGCGCGTGGCGAAGGTCAAGACGCCGATCCTGATCCTCTCCGGCCTCGCCGGCATCGAGGACAAGGTGAAGGGTCTCGGCTTCGGCGCCGACGACTATCTCACCAAGCCGTTCCACAAGGACGAGCTGGTTGCCCGCATCCATGCGATCGTGCGTCGCTCGAAGGGCCATGCCCAGTCGGTCATCACCACCGGCGACCTGGTCGTCAATCTCGACACCAAGACGGTCGAGGTCGATGCCGCCCGCGTGCATCTGACCGGCAAGGAATACCAGATGCTGGAGCTGCTCTCGCTCCGCAAGGGCACGACGCTCACCAAGGAGATGTTCCTCAACCATCTCTACGGCGGCATGGACGAGCCCGAGCTCAAGATCATCGACGTCTTCATCTGCAAGCTGCGCAAGAAGCTCGCCAACGCGTCGGACGGCAAGAACTACATCGAGACCGTCTGGGGCCGCGGCTACGTGCTGCGCGAGCCGTCCGAGGCCGACGAGCGCATCCCGGCCTGACGCCTTTCCGTCGCCCGCCCGTCATCGGGCGGTCATGAAGCGACGCTAGACCAGATCTTGACCTGATCGTCGGATGTACACGACAGGTCGACGGGGACCCCGCCGAGAGGCGGGGTTTTTGTTTGTGCGGTGACGGTGATCGCGTCGGGAAACGCGGCTGGTTCAGCCGCGCATGCCGATGGCGGCGGCAGGACGCGGCCTGAGGCCCGGCGCAGGGGAGGCGGCGAGCGGGGGCGCCATCGCAGCGTGCCGATAGAGGCCGCGGTGCTGCGGATCGCAGGTCAGGTTCGTCGCCAGCCCCAGTACCGTCTCGGCGGCACCGAGCAGGAAGGCGCCGTCCGGCACGAGGCGCGGCGTCAACAGTTCCAGCACCTTCACCTTGGTCGGGACGTCGAAATAGATCAGCACGTTGCGGCAGAAGATCACGTCGAAGCGGCCGAACGGATCATTGCGCTCCAGCAGGTTGTGCTGCTTGAACGTGACCATCGAGCGGATGCGCTGCGAGACCTGCCATTTGTCGCCGACCTGCTGGAAATGCTTCAGCAGCATCTGGATCGGCAGGCCGCGCTGGATCTCGAACTGGCTGTAAATGCCGGCGCGGGCCTTTTCCAGGATTTCCTCGGAGAGGTCGGTTCCCAGGATCTCGATCTTCCAGCCGGCGAGCCGCTCGCCGAGTTCGTCGATCAGCATGGCCAGCGAATAGGCTTCCTGGCCGCTGGAGACGGCGGCGCACCAGATCCGCAGCGAGCGGCTGGCGGCGTTGGCGGCGAGGCGCTCGGGCAGGATCACATCCCGGAACAGGTTGAACGGCGTCTGGTCGCGGAAGAACAGCGTCTCGTTGGTGGTCATCGCGTCGACCACGGCGCTCTCCAGCGCGGGATCGCGCGCGAGCCTGAGCTGGCGGATCAGCGCCTCGAGATCGGCGATGCCGCGGCGGCGGCAGAGGATGCCGAGGCGGCTCTCGGCGAGATAGCGCTTGTCCGCGGTCAGCGACAGGCCGGAGCGTTGCTGGAGCAGCAGGCGCAGGAAGGAGAAATCCGCCTCGGTCATGCCGTTTGCACTCCGCGGATCAAGCAGCGGATCGAGGCGCCGATCTCGTCGAGCGCGATGACGGTGCTGGCATGGCGGGCGCGCACGACCGAGCCGGGCATGCCCCAGATCGTGCTGCTCGGCTCGTCCTGGGCGATGACGGCGGCGCCGGCCTTGCGCAGGGCGCCGGCGCCCTCGGTGCCGTCGCTGCCCATGCCGGTGAGAACGAGGCCGAGCGCGGCCGCCCCGAGATGGCGGGCGGCATCGCTGAACAGAACGTCGACGGCCGGGCGGCAGAAATTCACGGGCGGTTCGTCGCCGATACGGGCGACGATATGGCCGAGCCGGCGGTCGACGCCGAGATGGCGTCCGCCGGGCGCGATATAGACGGTGCCGCGCATCAGCCGCTCGCCGTCGAAGGGCTCGCGGGCGGGAACGCCGATATGGGCAGCGACCTGCTCGGCGAAGGAGGCGGTAAAGAGCGGCGGCATGTGCTGGACGACGACCGTGGTCAGGTCGTTGAGGCCCTCACCGATGTCGAAGAGGACCTTGGCGACGGCGCGCGGACCGCCGGTCGAGGCGCCGATCACGAGATAGCGCGGCATCACCGAGACCAGGGGGCGCAGGTTCGTCGGCCCGGCATGCGGCAGGTCGGTGTCGATCTCGGGCGGGAGCGAGCCGGGCTTCACCGGCGCCTGGACGATGTTGCCGAGCTTGAGCAGGAACTCGCTGCGGAAATCGAGCGAGAGCGTCATGCCGCTGCGGCTGTCCGGCTTGGAGACGACGTCCATAGCACCTCGCGTCATGCATTCCAGCGCGAGGCGGGTGTTGCGCTCGTTCAGCGTCGCCGCGAGCAGGACCCCCGTGTTCGGACTTTCCTTGAGGATCTGGGGCAGGGCGGCCGCGCCGTCGACGCCGGGCATGTCGAGGTCGAGCACCATCACGTCGGGCTTGAAGCGGGTGGCGTGGGCGACCGCCGTCTCGCCGTCGCCGGCGACGGCAACGACGTGGAAGTTGCCGGCCTCGCCCAGCCAGCGCGCGAAGAGCCCGCGCACGACGACGGAATCATCGGCGATCACCACGGTCTTGTGCCGCGATGCGGGGCTTGCGGGAAGCGCGCGGGGAGACAACATCGGCATGTTTCTCTCAGGGCCGGCGGTGGCGGCGAGGGCATTCTGGACGATGGTTTTCCGATGCGCCCGCATCGGAAGGCACTCGCTCAGAGCAGTCCGACCTGATGGAATTTCGAAGCCACGATCTCCTTGTCGAAGGGCTTCATGATGTATTCGTCGGCCCCGGCATGCATTGCGCGCGCGATATGGGCGATGTCGTTCTCGGTCGTGCAGAACACGACCTTCGGACGCTTGCCGCCGGGCATCTGGCGCAGCGTGCGCAGGAACTCGTAACCGTCCATGATCGGCATGTTCCAGTCGAGCAGGACGGCGTCCGGCATCTCGCCCTTGCAGGCGTCGATGGCGCGCGCGCCGTCCTCGGCCTCGGCGATGCGGAACTGCAATCCTTCGAGGATTCGGCGGGCCACCTTGCGGATCACCGCTGAGTCGTCGACGACGAGGCAGTATTTCATGATTGGGTCTCCAGAATGGTGGCGCCGCCGTCAGGCTGCGCTGCGAAGGTCGAGATCGAGGACGGCGTCGAGGTCGAGCACGACGAGAAGCTCGTCGGCCAGGCGATGGATGCCCGTCGCCAAGGCCGTCCAGACGCGATCGAGGTGAACAGGGAGCGGCTCGAAGGTGGACCGGTCGAGCCGGATGACCTCGCCGACCGCGTCGACGATCAGCGCATAGGCCTCGCCGCCATGGTCGATGCCGATCGCCGTCAGTTCATGGCGGCCCTGGCCGTCGGGCTGGAGCGAGACCGGACGGCCCAGCCGCTTGCGCAGGCAGATCGCGGTGACGATGCGGCCGCGCAGGTTGATCAGCCCGACGATCTCGTCGGGCGCGCGCGGCACGATCGTGATGCGGTTGGTGATGAACACGTCCTGGACACGGCCGATCGGCAGGCCGAGAAGCTGCTCGCCGACGCGGATCGTCACATAGTCCAGCGAGTCGCCAAAGCCGGGCGCGACGGGTTCGGGGATGTGGGTTTCGTTCGACATCATGCCGCATGCCTCAGATCGGCGCCGGCCGCGTTGATCTCGCTCAGCAGGGCGCGGCGGTCGAATTTCGCGACGACGTCGTCGAGACCGGCCTGGACCGCCCGCATGTGCAGGTCGGGCGTGGCGCAGGTCGTCAAGCCGAGGATGCGCAGGCGCTCGCCCTTGGCGCGTTCGCGCAGGAGGCTGGCGAAGGCAAAGGCGGCGTCGCTGTCGCGGTCGAGATCGAGCAATGCGGTCACGATCGGCTCGCCGGCCGTCGCCAGGGCCGCTTCGCTGAAATCGGCGATCGGGGCGATGATCCGGCCGGAGGCCCTCAATACCGGGCTGAGCATGTCGCGCAGGAAGTCGGAGGGCTCGACCAGCAGGACCCGGCCGGGAAGCTCGGCATTGCGCCCGGCCGCGAACCAGCCGGGCTCGTTCAGCGGCAGGTAATGGGCGAGATCGAGGATGTCGGTGGCGCGGCCGCGGATCATGGCCGAGCCGATGATGCCGCGCGCGTCGGCCGCCGCGATCTCCAGATCGAAGGTTTCCTCGACGATGTCGACGATCGCCTCGACGGCGAGCGCCACGGTGAGATCGCCGTTCGAGACGATGACGAGCGGCTGGATGCCCTCAGCACGCAATGGCGTGTCGGCGACGGGGGTCACGGGGACGAGACGGCCGCGGTAATGCAGCAGGGTGCGGCCGCCGCTGCGCTGGAATTCGCCGGCCTCGATCTCCTCCAATCGCGTCACAAGCGAGAGAGGCAGGGCCTGCAGGCTGCCGGCGCCGGCCCTGAAGACCAGCATCGTCGTGCGTTCGCCGCGATGCACCTGGGCCGCTGCCTCGCGCGGCTCCTCCTGCGCGTCCTCGGACGTGGTTGCGCCGACCAGGCGAGCGACGCCGTTGGGATCGACGATGAGCACGACGGTGCCGTCGCCGAGAATGGTGTTGCCGGAGAACAGGTGGATATGGCGTAGCTTGCTCGACATCGGCTTCACCACGATTTCCTCGGTGTGGAAGACGCTGTCGACGAGGATGCCGAACTGCCGCTCGCCAATCTGGGTGACGACGATGAAGCCCTCGCCATCGGCCCGCCGGGCGGCTTCCCGCCCCGGGCAGGCCATCAGCCCCGGCAGCGAGACGATCGGGAGGAGGCGTCCGCGCAGCCGCAGCACCGGGGCGCCGTTGATCTCCTCGATGCGGTTGTCGTCGCCGGCCTTGGCCCGGACCAGTTCGCGCACCGCGATCTGGGGAATGGCGTAGCGGTCCTCGCCGGCGACCACGATCAGCGCCGAGATGATCGCGAGCGTCAGCGGAATCTTGATGGTGATCGTCGTGCCGAGGCCGGGGCGGCTGGCGACATCGACCGTGCCGCCGATCGAATCGACATTGGCCTTGACGACGTCCATGCCGACGCCGCGGCCGGAGACTGCTGTGACGCTGTCGGCCGTGGAGAAGCCGGGATGGAAGATGAAGCGGCTGATCTGCGCGTCGCTGAGCTTGTCGAGCTCGGCTTCGCTGGCGAGGCCCTTTGCCATGGCCTTGCCGCGGATGCGCTCGATATCGAGGCCGCGTCCGTCATCGGCGATCGAGATCGTGACCGAGCCGCCCTCGTGATAGGCGGCGAGGCGAATCGTACCGTGCTCGGGCTTGCCGGCCTCGCGGCGGTCGGCCGGCAATTCGATCGCATGGTCGGCGCAGTTGCGGACCATGTGGATCAAGGGGTCCTTGATCAGGTCGAGGATCTGACGGTCGAGCTCGGTCTCGGCACCATCGGTCAGCAATTCGATGCGCTTGCCCAGTTCGGCGCTGAGATCGCGCACGATGCGCGGCAGCTTAGACCAGGCATTGCCGATCGGCTGCATGCGCGTCTTCATCACGCCGTCCTGCAATTCGGCGGTGATCAGCGACAGGCGCTGGAGCGGGGCCTTGAGCCCGGCATCCTCCTGTCGCCGCGCGACCTCGAGGAGCTGGTTGCGGGTCAGGACAAGCTCCGAGACCATCGTCATCAGGTGCTCGATCGTGTCGACATTGACGCGCAGGGTGGCCGGACCGCCGCTGCGGACGGGGCCTTGCGAATCCTCCGCGGGGGCGGCGGTTTCGCTGCCTTCGATGCGGCCGTCGCGCCCGCGCTGCGGGCCGGGCGCGCTGCGGAAGACGATATCCTCGGTGCTCGTCGGGGCCGGCGCGGCCTGGCCATGGCGGGCGAGATAGGCAGCGACCGGGTCGAGCGAGATGTCGGCCGGAGCCTGCTGCCTGAGCTCGCCCTTGGCGTGCTCGGCCAGCGCGAACAGCTCGCCGATCAGCGTCTCGTCGTTGCCTTCGGGCTCCTGCCCCTTCTCGGCAAGCTCGGCCAGGATGTCCTTGATCCGGTCGATCGTTTCCAGGATCGCGGTGACGGCGATGGGCCTGACGGTGGCGCCGTCGCGGAACTGCCCGATCACCGACTCGGCGGCGTGGGTCAGCGCTTCCAGCCGCGGCAGGCCGATGAAGCCGCAGGTGCCCTTCACCGTATGGACCAGCCGGAAGATGTTCCGCAGGATGTCGCGGTCGTTCGGGTCCTGCTCGAAGCGAACGAGTTCCCGATCGACCGTGTCGAGATTCTCGCCGGTCTCCGTCAGGAACTCTTGCAGCAACTCGTCCATGCAGGAACTTCACTCAACGCGGAACGCTGCAGGAACTAAAGCAGGAGAACGGTTTATGATCGGTTGAGATCGCCTCTCGACCGGTAACGATCCTTCAAGCCGCCTTGGCGGCCTTGATCGTCACGGTATCGCCGTCGATGGCGAAGGTGATGCCCATTTCAGCGGCGCGTGCGACCATGCCGGTATAGAGCGGCTGGACGGCATGGGCGTCGATCGTGCCGGTTTCCGAGCGCCCGGCCAGGAGCTCCTCGACATGGGCGGGAATGCGGGCATGCGAGCCGGTCGCGGTGATCTCGAACGTGCCCTGCTCGCCTTCGACCGTGGCGCGCGAGACGAGCTTGCCGCCGCGCGGCACGGCCTGCGTCGCGATGACCAGGAGGTTGAGCAGAAGCTTGACCTGGTTCTTCGGCAGCAATGCGCGCGGCGCGTCCCAGTCGAGTGAGAGCTTCTCGTCGTTGAGGAAGCCGTTGGCGACATTGCCGGCATCGCCGAGATCGATCATCGCGCCGGCGGAACCGGCGGCGCCGAAGGCGAGGCGGGCGAATTGCAGGCGGGCCGAGGCGGCGCGCGCGCTCTTCTTGATCAGCTCCAGCGCGAAATCGCGCATCGAGGGATCATCTTCCTCCAGGACTTCGAGAGCGTTGACAATCGCGCCGACCGGGCTGATCACGTCATGGCAGACGCGGCTGCAGAGAAGCGCAGCCAGATCGAGCGGCTCGAGCGAGATGTCGGTCATGGGGGCGAGGTCCTGAAACGGGGACGCGCCGGATTGGGGCGCCGTTATCGCTTGATATGCTGCTATCTTGGTTTTCATGTGGTTAATCGCCATATCGGGGACGATTACGGGAAGGATGGGCCGCGATGATCGGCCATGACGATCCCCGCCTGCGCGACCGCGACGGGCTGGGGCGCAAGCTCGCGGAAGCTGCGGCTGTGAGTGCCGCCGTTCTGCTGGCGAAGCGGGCGGCACGCGACGTGACGCTCAAGAGCGACGGCTCGCCGGTCTGCTCCGCCGATCTTGCGGCCGACCACGCCGCCAAGGAGGCGCTGACGCGCCTGTTGCCCGGCTTTCCGATCGTCAGCGAGGAGACGGCGCAGAATACGGCGCCGGACGCCATCTTCATCCTGCTCGATCCGCTCGACGGCACGCGCGAGTTCCTCGCGGGCGGCGACAGTTATTGCGTGGCGATTGCGGTCGTCCGCGACGGCAGGCCGATCGCAGGCGCTATCGCAGCCCCGGCGATGGGGCGGCTCTGGTTCTCCGGTGCGCATGCCTATGAGCAGGACTTCGCCCCGGATGGGGGCCTTCTGGGCGAAGCGCGACCGACAAGTGTCAGGGCCGTGCCGGGCGAAGGGCCGGTCGCACTGGTCAGCCGCTTCCATGGCGACGGCCGCAGCGACGGCATCGCGGCGGCGATGTGCTGCAGCAAGGGTATTCCGGTCTCGTCGGCGGTGAAGTTCGGAATGATCGCCTCGGGCGAGGCCGACATCCATGTCCGCTGCGGCCAGACGATGGAATGGGACATCGCGGCCGGCGACGCGATCCTCTCGGCCGCGGGCGGGATCGTGCTGACGCTAGACGGTACGCTGCCCGATTACGGGCGCAGCGAGCGCCAGTTCCGCAATCCGCCCTTCGTTGCGGCATCGAGCGAAAAGCTGGCGCGACAGGCCATCGCCGGGGATTGCGGCGGCTGAAGCAGCCGCCTGCCTAGCGGGCGACGAGGCGCAGCACCGCGTTCCAGCGGCTTTCGGCCTGGGCCAGCAATCCGGCTTCCCGCAGGAAGCGCTGGCGGTTTCCGGCGGAGCGGAACAGGAAGAGGCGCGACCCGATCACCGCGAACTGGCTCGGGTCGCTCTCGACGGCGAGGCCATTGGCGACGCCGGTCGGATCGAAGCCGCCGAAAGCGGGCATGTAGATATCCGGCGCGTCGCGGAAGGCTTCGAGATTGGCCTGCGAGGCGAAGCGCCAGACGAAGCGATCCTGGATGAGTTCGTATTCGGCGCGTCCCGCCATGGGCTTGGTGCCGAGCCGATAGGAGACCGGGTCGAAGCCGTTGATGGCGAGGCCGGTGCGCAGGTCCCGCTGCATCATCTCGCCGAGCGAGGGCATCTCAAACAGGGCAGCGAAGGGTACGGGCGTCGGCGCGGCGGACGGGGTGCTCGCGAAGCCTGGCCGCCCGATCAGGGAGAGCGCGACGGCGCCGGCGGCGAGCAAGCCCCAGCGCTGCCTTGTTGCGGCCTTCATCGCATCAAATCCTCGGACAAGTCCCATCCCGGGCTCAGCGGCTCTCCGGAATCTTCACGCCTTGGATAGATTTGCAGCGTATCAAATTCGTTACCGAATTGATTCGCATTCGCCGAACGTCACGCTTCGACGTTCGGCCGGGCGGCGGATGGCCCAGGATCGGCCCGCCCCCCGGCCCGTACCGCATCCATCCCGGGCCGGCTGCCGCGCAGCCCCCGCCGGTGCCGAGCGGACGGACGATCGAACCGCCCCGGCGCTCTGCCTTGTCTGGCGCCCTGCCTGGAGATGTCGCTGATGACCCAGACCCGCCGCAACCTGATAACGGGCGGTCTCGCCGTGGCCGGCGCGAGCCTGAGCGGGATGCCGCTTCCGGCGCTCGCCCAGAAATACCAGGAGCAGCAGTCGTTCAGCCAGAACGAACTCGTCGGCTCCGGCCACAAGTTCTTCGGCAACGTCTCGCGCGGTCTCGCGCTGACGATCGAGGAGGCGGTGCGCCGCTGGGGCGAGCCGAACGGCTATGTCCTCGGCCAGGAAGCCTCCGGCGCCTTCGTCGGCGGCCTGCGCTATGGCGAGGGCCAGCTCTATACGCGCAATGCCGGTGACCGCCGCGTGTTCTGGCAAGGCCCCTCGATCGGCTTCGATTTCGGCGGCGAAGGCGCGCGCACGATGATGCTGGTCTACAACCTGCCGGTGGTCGATGCGCTCTACCAGCGCTTCGCCGGCATCGACGGCTCGGCCTATTTCATCGGCGGCTTCGGCTTCACCGCGCTGACGGCGGGCGGCATCATGGTGGTGCCGATCCGCACCGGCGTCGGCTGGCGTCTCGGCGTCAATCTCGGCTATCTCAAGTTCACGTCGCAGGCGACCTGGAATCCGTTCTAGGCCGAGACTGAAGGGGCCGTCGCCGTCACGTTCGGGCGATGGTCTCTGGCCATGGCGCCGCCGCCATGGCAGATTCGATCTCAGCTTGCAGCCGGGAGACCTGAGACTTGATCGAAGCCGCCATGCTGTTTGCGCTCGGCTTCCTCTGCGCCGCCCTCTTGGCGCTGGCGGCCGTGCCGGCGCTGGCGCGGCGGGCCGACAGGCTGGCCCGCAAGCGGGCCGAGGCGGCGTTTCCGCTGTCTCTCGCCGAAATCGCCGCCGACCGCGACCACTTACGCGCCGAGCTGGCCTTGCGCATGCGCTCGGCCGAGCAGGATGCCGAGCGCGGCTTCGCCGCCAAGGCCGGCGCGATGCAGGAACTCGGCCGGCGCGACATGGCGATCGGCCGGCTCGAGCGCGAGCTTGGCGAACGCGATGCCCGGATCGGCGGGCTGGAAGCCGACCTCGAGCAAACGCGCGGCGAGCTTGCCGATACGCAAGGAGCGCTGGCGAGCGAGCGGGCCGGCCATGGCGAAACGGCCGCGACGCTGGAGAAGCGCGTCGCCGACCTCGCGAGCCTCGAACGCAATCTCGAAGAGACGCGCGCGGCGCTGACCGGCACCGGCGCCGATCTGGTGGCGCGCAGCGGCGAATTGGACTGGGAGCGCGAGACCGTCGGGCGCATCGAGACGATGCTGGCGGAACGCGAGCGGGAATTAGGCGAAAGCCGGAGTCAGGCCGAGAAGCTGCGCGTCGCGCAGGTCGAGGACGGGACGCGGATCATGGTGCTGCAAGGCAAGGGCGACGAGCTTGCGGACAAGCTCGCCCTGACCGAGAAACGCCTTGCTCAGAGCGAGGCGGCGCTGCGCGCCATGACCGGCGAGCGCGACGGCGAGAGGGTGCGGGCCGATGCCTTCGACGCGCGCGCGGCGCAGGCCGAGGCCGGATTGGCCGCTGCCGATGCCCGGGCCAGCACGGCGGGCGTGGCAGCCCACCAGCTCGACACGCAGCTTCGGCAGGAACAGGCCGACCATGCTGCGACCAGGGACATGCGGGCTGCACTTGACCTGGCGCTGACCGCTGCGAAGGGCGAGCACGAGGCGGCCAAGCAGCGGAATCGGGAGGAGGTCGTGACCTTGCAGGACGCTCAGAACGAACGCGAAAGCCAGATCGAGATGCTGCGGGCCGAACTCCAGACGCTGCAAGGCGCTCTGACCCAGGCGAGGGCCGACCGAACTCACCTGATGGACGAGATATCGGCATTGCGCCGGGGCGGACCTGGAGGCGCGGGAGCCAATGACGCAGCTCTGCGTCAGGAAATCGTCAAGCTGGCGGACCGGCTGATGAATGCCGCTCCGAAGCGGGAAGCGGCGGAGTAAGCGCAGTCCCCCGCTACAGTCTCCGGGTGCCGGATTCTTCGCCGACACCGGATTTCACTTTGCCATTCGATGCTCTAGGAAGGCTGTGTTCCCCGGCATTCCCTCGCCATCTGAATGGTTTGAAACGTGACCGACAGCCGCTTCGATCTTCTCTGCCTCGGCGAACCGCTCGGCGAGTTCAATGCGACCCGCGCCGAGAGCGGCGCCTTCCTGTTCGGGCATGGCGGCGATACCTCGAACTGCGCGGTCGCGGCGGCGCGCCAGGGCATGTCGGTCGGCTATCTCGGCGCGCTGGGCGATGACAGCGCCGGTCATTCGATCCGCGGCCTGTGGAAGCGCGAAGGCGTCGACGACAGCCATGTCGCGACCCATCCGAGCGCGCCGACCGGCCTCTATTTCGTCGATCACGGCCCGTCCGGCCATGTCTTCTCCTATCTGCGCGCCGGCTCGGCCGCGAGCCTCTACGGCCCGCGCGACCTGCCGCGCGACCTGATCCGCTCCGCCCGGATCATCCAGGCTTCCGGCATCAGCCAGGCGATCTCAGCCAGCGCCTGCGACGCCGTGTTCGACGCGTTCGACACCGCGCGCAAGGCCGGCGTGCTCACTGCCTACGACACCAACCTGCGCCTTAAACTCTGGCCGCTGACCCGCGCCAGGGCGATCATCCATGCCGCCTGCGCCATGGCCGACATCATCCTGCCCGGTCTCGATGATGCGACGCAGCTCACGGGGCTCAACAACCCCGATGCCATCGTCGATTTCTATCTCGGGCTTGGCGCGCGGGTCGTGGCGTTGACGCTCGGCCACGAGGGCTCGCTGGTGGCGACACCGGTTCGGCGCGAGCGCTTCCGACCGATCAAGGTCGATGCGATCGACGCGACCGGCGCGGGCGATTGCTATGACGGCGCCTTCCTTGCCGAATACCTGCGCACGGGCGATGCCTTCGCCGCCGGTGCCTACGCCAATGTCGCGGCGGCGCTTTCGACGCTGGGGTATGGTGCGGTGGCGCCGCTGCCGCGTCGCGTCGATGTCGAGGCCCGCATCGCTGCGGAGGCGCGGTCCTGATGAGCGTTCCGATTCTGAAGCGGGCGGGCGATCTCCTCGCCCGCTACGATGTGCTGATCAGCGATGTCTGGGGCGTGGTGCATGACGGGCTCTGGGCGCTGGAGCCGGCCTGCGACGCGCTGATCGCCTATCGCGAGCGCGGCGGCACGGTGGTGCTGCTCTCGAACGCGCCGGGGCCGTCGCAGCAGGTCGCAGGACTGCTCGACGCCAAGCGCGTGCCGCGCGAGGCCTGGGATCGGCTCGTCACTTCCGGCGACGTCACGCGAGCGCTGATCGCGCAGAGCCATCACAAGCGCGCCTACCATATCGGCTGGCAGAGCGACCGAGCCGTGTTCGACGGACTGGATGTCGCGCTCGTCGACGAGGACAAGGCCGATATCGTCGTTGCGACCGAGCTCAACGACTACCGCACCGAGACGCCGGAGCAGTACCGGCCGCTATTGGAGCGCTTCGCCCGGCGCGGTCTGCCCCTTATCTGCGGCAATCCCGATCTCGTCGTGCATGTCGGCGAGGACCTGCTGCCTTGCGCCGGTGCGCTCGCGACGATCTACGAGGAGCTCGGCGGCTCCGTCGCCTGGGCCGGCAAGCCGTATCGCCCGGCCTATGACCTCGCGCTGGCGGCGGCGGCCGATGCCCGTGGCGGCCGATCGGTCGAGCCCGGCAAGGTGCTGGTGATCGGCGACGCGGTTCGCACCGACCTCGCCGGGGCGCGCCTGATGGGTTTCGACAGCCTGTTCATTGCCGGCGGCATCCATCGCGACGAGACCATGCGCGGCGGGGAGGTCGACGCGCCCGGCCTGGCCAAGGTGCTGGACGGACTGCCCGTCCAGCCGATTGCGGCGATGGGTGCGCTGGCCTGAGGCTGCGTTCAGTGCGCGTCGCCCGTGCGGGCGTCGCGCAGGGTCGTCAGCGTGATGACGATGCAGAACAGCATGCCGACGATCGACAGGATCGCCACCGCGCGGAAGCCGACCATGAAGGCCTCGCTGGCGCGAGCCAGCATCGGCCCGGCATGATCGGGCGAGAGCCCCGCGGCCAGCGCCAGCGCGCCACCGAGAGTCGAGCGTGCCGGGGCGAGCGCATCCGCACTGACGCCGGATACGGCGACATCCGCCATGCGGCTGCGATAGAGGGCGGCGCCCAGGCTGCCGAGCACGGCAATGCCGAGCGCGCCGCCGAGTTCGGCCGAGGTTTCCGACATGGCGGAGGCCGCGCCGGTGCGCTCGGGTGGAGCCGAGCCGACGACGATGCCGGTCGTCAGCGTGATCACCGGCGTGAAGCCGATCGAGAACACGACCGAGGCCGCGACGATCTGGATCAGGCTCGGCGCGAAGACGAGCCAGACGAAGCCGAGCGCCGAAAGCGCCATCCCGCCGGCCATCAGGGTCGCCGGCTTGTAGCGCCCGACCAGCGCCGGCGTCACGAAGGAGGCGAGCGTGAAGGCGATCGCCGAGGGAAGCGACCAGAGCCCGGCCTGCAGTGGCGTCAAACCGGCGACGAGCTGGAAATACTGCGCCATGAAGATGAAGCTGCCGAACATGAAGAGGATGCCGGCAAGGTTGATCGCCAGCGCCGCCCGGAAGGCCGGAATCCGGAACATGGCGAGGTCGACCACCGGGTCGGCGAGCCGCTTCTGACGGCGGATGAAGATCAGGACGAAGGCGAAGCCGACGAGGATCGCCGCGGCGGCCAGCCAGTCGAAGCCCTCGGCTGCCCAGTGCTTGACGCCATAGATCAGGCTGAGCACGGCGGCGAGCGAGAGCAGTGCGCTGAGCACGTCGATGCGCCCGGCATTCGGCGCGCGGTACTCCGGCAGCAGGATCGGGCCGATCGCGAGGAGCAGCAGCATTGGCGGCACGGCGATCAGGAAGACCGAGCCCCACCAGAAATACTCGATCAGGAAACCGCCGACGACCGGGCCGATGATCGCGCCGGCCGAGAAGCTGGCGATCCACATCGAGATCGCGAAGGTGCGCTCCTTCTCGTCGGTGAACATCACGGTGATCAGCGAGAGCGTAGAGGGCGCCAGCGTCGCGCCGGCGATGCCGAGCACGGCGCGCATCGCGATCAGCATCTCCGCGCTGTTCGAGAAGGCAGCGACCGTCGAGGCGACGCCGAAGAAGGCGGCGCCGATCATCAGCAGGCGGCGGCGGCCGATGCGGTCTCCCAGCGTGCCCATGGTCATCAGGAAGCCGGCGACCATGAAGCCGTAGATGTCGATGATCCAGAGGAGCTGGCTGGCGCTCGGCTTCAACTCGCGCGTCAGCGTCGGCACGGCGAGGTTCAGCACCGTCAGATCCATCGAATAGATCATGCAGGGCAGCGCGATCGCAATCAGGCCGAGCCATTCGCGCCGGGTCGCCTTCGTCCCTCCGCCGGTCGAAGCGGGTGCCGCCGTCATCGTCATCTCGCAAGTCTGGTTATCAGGCCGGGCTGTTTGCCACGATAGCGCGGCGGAAATTGGCAGGAGAGGCGATTTTCGCCTTCCCGCCGCGGCCGGCGGGCTAACCCGGCTGCGTTGCCGGAGGCTTGTGCAGATACGCGGCGATATCCTGCCAGAGCCCTTGCAGCGGGCGGAAGACGAAGCGCACCGTCGACTTGCCGGGCGGCACGACGACAGCCCGGAACAACACGTTGGCACGGAGCAATTCGGCCGGCTGGCCGTCGATCTCGACCTGCCACCAATGGTGCCAGACATCGTTGAGCACGAGATAGCCGCCGCGCGCCGTCTCGGCCGAGAGGGTGACCGTCGTCGTGCCGTAGTCGCGGATCGCGACACTATCGGGTCCGAGCGGGCCGGTGGGGAGTGGAGGGGGGTCGCGGTCGAGCAGGACGGTGCGGCGCGGGTCGAAGCCTTGCGGCCATTCGCCGGATTTCAGGATGGCGTCGAAATCGGCCTTTCGGGCCTCTGTCACCAGCAGCACGCGCGGCAGGGCGCGGGGGTTCTCGTAGACGAAAGCGTCCTTGGTCCGGGCGATCTGCCTGAGGTCGCCGGGCTTCAGGCGCTTGTCGATCTGCTCGACGGGAACTCCGGTCGCGATGAAGCGCAGGCCGAGCATGTCGGCGAGCAGGGAGCGATAGCCCGGCATCAGCGGCGAGAACGTGCGCTGGTCGGGCAGCGCGACATGGTCTCCGGCCCCGGTCGCCTTGGTGTAGAGGCCGAGCCGCAGCGGATTGTAGCCCAGCGTGTTGTCGAGACCGTGGACGAGGCTGGCATTGGGCCAGTGGAAGTCGATGGCCGCAAGCTCGATGCGGTCGCGGCGATCAGGCGCCATGGTGCGGGCCGTCTCGCGCTTCAGCAGGGCGATGGTCTCGTTGTTGCTGTCTTTGCGCAGCACGTCATAGGTCTGCGCGGGCAGGGCCGTGGATTCGCTCGGGCCATTGTTGACCGCGAGGTCGATGGTCAGCGTCGCCGCCAGCACCATGGTCGCGGCGAGGACCGAGTTCCGTTTGGCGAGCCCATGCGCCGCGACAAGGCCGCCGAGCGAGAGCATGGCGCATAACGCGGCGAAGACGAGCGGCATGGTCGCGACCGGGATGCGCCCAACCGTCCAGGCCAGCCACAACGCGAGAGCGAGCGCCCCCGTGAAAATCAGGGCTTCGAGGGCGATGTGCCAGGGGCGTGCCTTCGGGGCGCTGCCGGTCATGACGAGATGGGTCAGGTAGCCGCCGAGCAGGGCAAGTAGGGCACCGAGGATGAACAGCGCATCGGCCGGGCGGCGATAGAAGCTGATGCCGGGCAATTCGAACAGCACCCGGAAGGCCGGCGTGTAGCGGCCGAGCGCGAAGAGCAGGACGATGATGGCCGCAACGGTCAGCGGGACGATCTCGCGCCGCCAGAGCGCGCCGCGGACGAGGCCGACCGTCAGGATCAGCCCCATCGGCAGCAGGCCGAGATAGAGCTGGCTCATGTTGCGGGCGAGGAAGAGGCTGAGCGGGCCGAAGCGCGCTTCCCAGGCCGGGCTTGGCGCGCCCCAGAAATCGGCGAGCGGTCCGGCGGCGCCATAGAGATTGGCGAATAGCCCGGTCAGGAGCGCGGCCGGGTGGAGCGAGCCCTTGCCGGCCTCGACGAAATCGATGACGGGTCGGTTCGATTCCTGCGCGATGAAGGCGGTCAGCAGGATCGGGACCGTTGCGACCAGGATGGCGCCGAGCGTGCCGGCGACGAGCGGCGGCAGGCTGGCGCGGAAGGCCCGCCATGGGCTCTTCGCCATCAGGATGGCGGCGATGGTCAGCCCGGCGAGGACATAGACGCCGAGCAGCGCGATCTGATCGCGTCCCAGCACCATGAAGCCGGAGACGATGCCTGCTGCGAAGCCATAGGCGATAGAGCTGCGCTCCAGCGCACGCGATAAAAGGAAGAGCGTGATCGCGAAATAGCCGAGGCTCAGCACCTGCCCGACATGCTGGATGCGCCAGGCGGCCGCCGCGCCGAAGGCGAAGGAGAGAGCCGCGACGACGGCGCCGGCCGGATGCCAGCCGCGGTCGCGGAAGATCAGGACGATCGACAGCGCTCCAAGAAGCAGCGTGCCGAGCAGGGCGCCATCGCTCCAGCGGAAATCGGGAGCCGGATTCAGCGCGGCGATCAGCGCGAAGGAGGGCGAGAAGATCAGGGATTGCGGATCGGCGACCTGCGGCGAGCCGGAGAAGACATAGGGCGTCCAGAAGGGCGAGAGGCCCTTGTGCCAGGCATCGGCGAGGAACTGGAGCTGCGGGTGGAAATGCGCCTTGGCGTCCCAGGGAATCGTGACGGTGCCCGAGAGCCAGGGCCAGGACAGGGCAAGCCAGGCGATAAACACGATCGCGCAGACGCTGGCGAGCGGCCAGCGTCCGGGATTGTCGGGCGGGGTGTTGTCGGGCTCGGGCATCAGCCTGGCCTGATCGCAAACGGGACCGGGGTCAATCCGTCGGGGCGGCGCGCGCCATCAGCGCGTCCATGTCGATAAAATGGCCGGCACGGTCGCGCTTCGAGGCGAGATAGCGGACGTTATGGGCGTTCGGACGGCCGAGCACGCGCTGGGTTGCGGCCACTTCCAGCCCGGCGGCCTCGATCGCGCCGATCTTCTGCGGATTGTTGGTCAGCGCCACCACCCGCGAGACGCCGAGCTGCTTCAGCATCGTCGCGGCGAAATCGAAATGGCGCTGGTCGAGATCGAAGCCGAGGACCTCGTCGGCGTCATAGGTGTCCCAGCCCTGGCTCTGCAGCTTGTAGGCGCGCATCTTGTTGGAGATGCCGTTGCCACGGCCTTCCTGGTCCAGATAGAGCAGGATGCCGCCCTCGTTCTCGGACATCCACTGCACCGTCTCGCGGAGCTGGTCGCCGCAATCGCATTTCAGCGAGCCGAAGAGATCGCCGGTCAGGCAGGCCGAATGCAGGCGAACCGGCATGGCAGCGGCGAGATCGGGCTTGCCGACGATGATCGCGACCTGATCGCGCAGGCCCTCGCCGCCGCGGAAGACGACGAACTCGGTGTCCGGCGCGCCTTCGAGCGGCACCGGGGCGCGGCCGACGATCTTGAGCGTCGCCGCCTGCTCGGCGCGGTAGCTGTCGACGGCAGCGATTTCGACCTCGACGAGCGGCTCGCCGGCCACCACCTCGGCACTGACCGGCACAAGGATCACGGCCGGCAGCACGAGCGAGAGGCGGGCGAGTTCAAGCGCGGCCTCGTCGAGAGCTGAAGCCGGGGCGACGGGCGCATCCATGCGGCCGTCAATCTTGAGCGCGAGCGTCTCGATGCGGCCGCTATCAATGGTCGGGAGCGCGAATATGCCGGTCTCCAGGCGCCCCTTGGCGCCGAGACGGCGCAAGCGTGCGGCGCTCAGCACGAGATGGCCGCGGCCCTGCGCCAGACGATCGAACCGGCGGACGAGTTCGGCGTCGGCGAGCTCGGCGGAAAGGGCCAGCGCCAACCGCCCGCCGTCGCGGAGCAGGACGGGGCGGCCGGCGCGAAACTCGGCGATCGCCCGCTCGACCTTCACGAGATCCGTCTGGAGGGATGGGCCGAAGAGCGTACGCGACTCAGGCATCGAAAAGTCCGTCAGATTGGGCCGGGAAGCGGCCGAGGGAGCGTCCAGGGCACCATCGGGTATCGATATAGGACCTTGCAGTGCGCTCTGCCAGCAACGTGGCGGGCGGGGCGCCGGTTCCATGATCAAAACCCCGTCAGATGGCGCGCGTCAGCAAGCGAAAACGGGAACTTCCGGAGCATGTCGCAGTCCTATGGGCGCATGCGCTTGAACGTGAGATGAATATCGTTCCGGCAGCAGGTCAGGAGGCTTTCCGATGCAAGACGAAATGCCGGCAACCCGCGTCTACAGCCCGGCCGCCCGGGCGCTGCACTGGATCACAGTCGCCGCGGTCCTCGTGATGATCCCGGTCGGGCTCACCATGAGCTATCGCGGCAATGTCCTGAATATCTGGGACGGGCTGACCAACGGGCTCTACAGCGCGCACAAGCTCGTCGGCTTCCTGCTGCTGTGGTTGATGGCGGGCCGGCTGGCCTATCGTTTGCTGCACGGAGCGCCACCGGACGAGCCGAGCCTGGCCTGGTGGCAGAGGGTCGCGTCACATCTGATGCACTGGTTGCTTTACGGCTTGCTCATCGTCGTGCCGCTGCTCGGCTGGATCGGGGTGTCGCTGTTTCCGGCGCTGACGATCTTCGACCTGTTCGACCTGCCGGCATTGGCCAAGCCCAACGAGGAGGCGGCCAAACGCGTGCTTTCCATCCATGGCAAGCTTGCGCTCGCGACCGGTGCGCTCGCGCTGATGCATATCGGCGCGGCGCTGCACCACTACCTGATCCTCAAGGACGGCGTGATGCGGCGCATGTTGCCGTGGGTGAGGTAGAGTCTTTCTAGATCGGACGGGCCCAGAGGTCCTGGTGGCCGATCATGGCTGATTGCGCTTCACGGCGCGTTGCGAGCCAATCCGCGATGGTCTTGGGGTCGAGGCGCTCGGTCTCGCCGACGGCCGAGGCGACGCCTTCCGCCAGCGCTTGCTGCAGAGGCCGGCGTTTCGCGTCCAGCAGCCAATTGCTGTCGCCGCTCGAAATCGCGAAGCCCGACTTGCGGAAGGCTTCCGCCATGATCTCGCTGGCCCCCGGACCGGCGGCCGGGCCAAAACCCTTGTCGCGATGCTGATGGTCGGTGAAGGCGGCATGGATGCCGGTATCGGCCGGGTGCTCGGGCAGCCAGGTCTCGCGGCCGTCATGGGTCAATACGGCATAGAGCGGCAGGTGCTGGGCGGCCAGAGCCGCGACGAAGCGCTCGATCCAGCGCTTCGAGGCCAAGTCGAACAGCGCGGCAGCAGTGACGAGATCCGGCTGCCAGCCCAGCACCCATTCGAGGTCCTTGTTGAGGTCGACCTTGCGGGTGTCGACCGTAATCGTCTTGCCGTCCTTGGCGAGCACGAGTTCCTCGCCCTGCTCGCGCGCCTCGTCGGCCCATTCCATCAGGCGCTCGCGGGCGAAGGCGAGAAGCTCGGCATCGTGATCGACGAGTGTCCAGTGCTGGCGATCGGGCAGGGCGGCATAGGTTCCGCGCAGATTGGAGCCGGCGCCGCAGCCGAGATCGAGCACCGAGAGCGAGGCCTTGTCGGCAAAGTAGCCGCCGACGGCGGCGAGAACCTGCGGATTGCGTGCCGCATGATCGGCCGGCTCGCGCAAGGCGAGCCATTCCGGAGAGAAACCAGCCATTACCCCACCTTTCGGCCGCCGTCGCGCAGGCACGTCTCCGCGACGATGCGCGCGGTCTCGCTCCAGCGCGGCAGATCGCCGGCTGCGGCCCATGCGGCATCGGCGCGCTGCCGACGCTCTGCCGGCGCATCAATCAGTCTCGCGAGCGCCTTGGCAAGTGCCGCTGTGTCGCGGGGCGGTACCTTGAGGGCGGCGGCATCGGGCAGGGCGTCGGCGCCGGCACCACTCAGCGTCGTGACGATCGGCAGACCGCGCGCCAGCGCTTCGGTCAGCACCATGCCGTAGCCTTCATAGAGCGACGACATCACGAACAGATCGGCTTCGTCATAGAGTAGAGCGAGTTGCTCCGCTCCTACGCCGCCCGTCAGCGCGATGCGATCGGCAAGTCCGGCGCGGGCGATGCCATCGCGCAATTCCGCTGCCGTCGCCGGAGCATGATCGGGAGAGCCGGCGATGGTCAGCGTCCACGGACGATCCGCGATTTCCGCCAGCGCTTCGACGAGGATGCCGTAGCCCTTGCGGGGAATGAGCGAGCCGACGGCGAGCATGTACAGCGCCTCGCTGCGTCCGGAGCCCTGAGCACGCGGCGCCGGGTCGGTGCCGGGGATCGCGACGGCGATCTTGTCGGCGGGGACTTGGAATTCCGCTTCCAGCGTCAGCTTCGTCGCCGGGCTGGTGACGACGATGGCGCGGGCATGGCGCAGAGCAAGCGTTTCGCTCAGCCGCAACGTCTCGGCGGCCTTCGGGCTGTGCCCCGTCTCCAGTGCCAGTGGATGGTGGACCAGCGCGACCAGTCGATCCGCAAAGCGTGCCGCGAGCGCCTCCGGGAAGGCGCCGAAGGCCAGGCCATCGACGAGCAGGATGTCGTCGGGCGCGGTCGTGACGAGGAGCTGTTCTGCCGCCGCGAGATCCTTGACCGTCGGAAAGGGGAAGGAGCCGGGCAGGGCGAGATGACGGGCTTCGATGCCGGCTTCCCGCCATTCGCGCAGGAGGCGCCGGTCGTAGCCATAGCCGCCGGTCGGCGCATCGATATCGCCGGGGATGGCGAAGACGATGTCGCTCACGCCAGCGCGCCCTCGTAGCTCGCGCGGGCGAGGTCGGTCTCGTGCAGGGTGACGCGGATCTTGCTCAGCCCTGCGCCATCGGCGCCGAGCGCGCCGGATTTCGCCGCTGCCGCCATGGCGTCGAAAATGTGCTTGCAGAGGAATTCGGTGGTGGTCAGCACACCCGCGAATTGCGTGAGGGCGTCGAGGTTCTGATACTTCAGGGGCTTCAGCGTCTCGGCGAGGGTGTCGAGTGCCGCGCCAATGTCGACCACGACGTTCTGCCGGTTCAGCGCCTCCCGAAAGAAGGCGACATCGACCACGAAGGTGGCGCCGTGCATGTTCTGCGCCGGACCGAAAAAGGGATCGGGCAGGGAATGGCCGATCATGATGCGGTCGCGGACTTCGACGGAAAACATGCGATCTCCCGGGATGGGTTTCAGGCTCGGCCCGGTCAGGGCCGCGTTTCATAGCAAATCGCGGCGGTCAGGCCAGCGGCGCCCGGCGCGAGCAGGCCGGGCAGGCGCTGCGGCAGGTCGCGAAAGGCGATCTCGTCAGTGATCAGCGCATCGAGCCGGTCGTCGGCGAGCAGGGCCATGGCGGCTTCGGCCCGGCGGGCAAAATTCCAGCGCGCGCGGCGTGAGGCCGAGACCAGGCCGACCTGCGACGAGACGAGCTGCAGCCGGCGGGCATGGAAGGCGCCACCGAGCGCGGCGGGAACGGCGCCTTCGCCGTACCAGCTCAGCTCGACGATGCGCGCCTCGGTGCCGGCTGCCGCGATGGCGGTGGCGAGGCCGGCTGCGGTAGCGCTGGTGTGGAAGACGATGTCGGCGTCGTTGGGCGCTGCATCGGGCAAAGCAAAGCCGAAGCCCAGCTCGGCGGCGAGCTTGGCCCGGCTTGGCTCGACATCGACGAGGGTGACCTCTGCTCCCGGCAAGCGAGCCGCAAGCCAGGCGACGAGCAGCCCGATAACGCCGCCGCCGACGATCACGATCCTGTCAGCGGGGCCGGAGCCGGCATCCCAATGGGCGTTCAGAGCCGTCTCCATGTTGGCGGCGAGGATCGCGCGCCGAGGCGGAACCGCATCCGGCACCAGTACGAGACTTCCGCTTGGCGCGACGAAACGGTCCTGATGCGGGTGGAGACAGAAGGCGATGCGGCCGATCCTGTCCTGCGGACCGGCCTCGACGCGGCCGACGGTGCAATAGCCGTATTTGACGGGAAACGGGAAGCTGCCTTCCTGAAAGGGCGCGCGCATGCGCTGGTGCTCGGAAACGGGCACCCGGCCCTCGCAGACCAGTCGCTCGGTGCCGCGGCTGACGCCGCTCCAGAGCGTCGTCAGCAGATAGTCCTCCGGCCCAAGAGCCGGCAAGGCGACCTCATTCAGGTTGCATTCACGGGGCGCTGTATACCAAAGCGCAAGAGCCTTTGTCCTTGCGTCAGTCGATGTTGCAGGCTTTAGCTCCCGCGCCATTCGCGTCCGATCCCGTCCGTCCGAGCCTGTCTGCCTACCATGACAGAGACCGCCATGAACCAGCGTCCCGCTCCGACCACGTTCCGGCGGGCGACGCAAGAGGCCGGGCCGAACGGTCTGACCCCGGCCGGGCTGCAGGCGGAAACGGTGCTGCGGCGCCGGCGGTTCCTCGTCCTCGCTCTGAATCTCGGCACGCTCGCCCTGCTGCTCGCCGGACTCGCCCGCGTGCTGGGGGCAGGCGGCTGGAGCGTCGTGGATATCGCGATCTTCATCGCCTTCCTGTTCGGGGCGCCCTGGACCGTGCTCGGTTTCTGGAATGCCGCGATCGGGCTCTGGCTCCTGCATGGCAAGGCTGATGGGCTTGCCGGGGTCGCGCCCTTTGCCGTGGCCAGCGAGGAGGCGACACCGTTGACCCTCCGCACCGCCGTCCTGATGACCTTGCGCAACGAGGATCCGGCCCGCGCCTTCCGGCGGCTCAAGGTCGTCAAGGACAGCCTCGATGCGACCGGCGAGGGCGCCTGGTTCGACTATTTCGTGCTGTCGGATACCAGCGATCCGGCGGTTGCCGAAGCCGAGGAGAAGCTGGCCGCGGCCTGGACGCGTGAACTCGGCGATCCGGCGCGATTGACCTATCGCCGCCGCAGCGACAATGCCGGGTTCAAGGCCGGCAATCTCCGCGATTTCTGCGAGCGCTGGGGCGAGCGCTACGAACTGATGCTGCCTCTCGATGCCGACAGCGTCATGGCGGGCGAGACGATCCTCGGGATGGCCCGAATGATGCAGGCGCATCCGAAGCTCGGAATCCTGCAAAGTCTGGTGGTCGGCATGCCCAGCCGTTCGGCCTTCGCCCGCATCTTCCAGTTCGGCATGCGCCACGGCATGCGGCCCTACACCATGGGCTCGGCCTGGTGGGGCGGCGATTGCGGGCCGTTCTGGGGACATAACGCGCTCGTGCGGATCGCGCCGTTCCGCGAGCACTGTCATCTGCCGGTGCTGCCGGGCGGGCCGCCTCTGGGCGGAGCCGTGATGAGCCATGACCAGGTTGAGGCGACCTTGATGCGCCGCGCCGGCTACGAGGTGCGCGTGCTGCCGGTCGAAGGCGGGAGCTGGGAGGAGAACCCGCCGACCATGCTGGAATTCGCCAAGCGCGACCTGCGCTGGTGCCTCGGCAACCTGCAATATCTCAAGCTGATCGACATTCCCGGCCTCAAGCCGATGAGCCGTTTCCAGCTTGTCTGGGCGATCCTGATGTTCCTCGGCCTGCCGGCCTGGACACTGATGATCGCGCTCCTGCCGCTGAAGGTCGTCGAGGATCGGGCGATCGCCGATTATCCGGCCGTGCTCGCAGGTGGGCTCTATCTGCTGTTTCTGGCGATGTATCTCTCGCCCAAGCTTGCCGGTTTCGCCGACATCCTGCTGACGCGCGGTGGCGTCGAACGTTACGGCGGCAAGGCGCGGTTCCTCGTCTCGGCGGCGGTCGAGCTGGTGTTCTCCTTCCTGCAAGGTGCCGTTTCGAGTTTCCGCACCACGCTGTTCATGATCGGGCTCGCCTTCGGACGGGCCAGGATCGGCTGGAACGGGCAGGCACGCGATGCCCACGCACTGTCCTTCGCGACGGCTTTCATGGGACTGTGGCCGCATCTGCTGTTCGGGGCCTATTTGTTCGTCACGCTGAGTCTGGTGGCGCCAGCGGTGCTTTTCTGGTCGCTGCCGTTGACCGCGGGCTACGTGCTGGCGATCCCCTTCGCCATGCTGACGGCGGCGCCCGCTTGCGGTGCCTGGCTGGCGCGGCGCGGGCTCTGCGGCATTCCCGAGGATTTCGACCTGCCGCCGGTGCTCGCCGCAATCCGTGACGGGGAGGCGGCATGAACGCCGTGACCTATCCCAAGGGCACGGTGAAGGCGCTGTCGCGCTCGCTGCGTGTTTATCATGGCGACAAGCAGCGCAATGCGGCGATGGACCGGCTCTACGGGACCTTCCTCGCGCCTGGCGATCTTGCCTTCGATATCGGCGCCCATGTCGGCGACCGGATTTCCTCCTTCCGTAGACTGGGCGCGCGTGTCGTTGCGCTGGAACCGCAGCCGGGGCCGGCCCGCGTCATCCGCCTCATCCATCGGCGCGATCCTCTGGTGACATTGGTCGAGGCGGCCTGCGGCGACCATGAGGGCTCGATCGCGCTCCGGATCAACAGCGAGAATCCCACGGTCTCGACAGCCTCGGCCGCCTTCATCGGTGCTGCCGCAGGCGCTGGCGGCTGGGAAGGGCAAATCTGGGATCATGAGATCACCGCGCCCTGCACGACGCTCGACCGGTTGATCCAGCGCTACGGCCTGCCGAAGCTGCTCAAGATCGATGTCGAGGGCTTCGAGGCGCATGTGCTGGCCGGCCTGACCAAGGCGGTGCCGGTGATCTCCTTCGAGTTCACGACGATCCAGCGCGAGGTTGCCGAGGCCTGTCTCGCCCTGCTCGAAACGCTCGGCCCCTATCGCTTCAACGTTGCGATCGGCGAGAGCCAGATCCTCGAACTCGCGGAGCCGGCGAGCGCCGAGGCGATGGGCGATTATCTGCGCAGCCTGCCGCATGAGGCCAATTCGGGCGATGTCTACGCGATCCTGACGGGTTGAGGCGCCTCAGAGGCTGCTTACGCCGAGCCAGGCGAGGATCGCTGCGACCAGTAGGCTGAACCAGCCGGGATGGCGCCCGCGCGTCGCGAACAGTACCAGCGCCGAGCCGGCCAGCGATGCCACGATCGCGACCTTCACCAGCCATGTGCTCGGCAGGGGCTGACCCGGCACCAGCGCGAGGGCGATCAGGATCGCGGCGACCGCGCATCCCAGGATGCTGACGAGATGCCAGCTCGCCCAGAGGATCCTGACATGGCGCTCCCGCAGCAGCGGGCCTCCTTGCGTCGGAACGATGCCGCCGTTGCGCAATTGCCGGAAGATCAGGAACTCGCCGACGACCGAGTGGACCAGCGCCGTCAGCGCCATCACCACCCCGGCCCCAAAAAGCAGCGGCTGCATCGATCGCCCCGTCGGCTGCAGAGGAGGGAACTTCTGCGCTTCCCGTTCGTAGCAGTGCTGGGCCTGATGCCGGAAGCGGGCTCGTTGTCGCGGCTGCCGCGGTTTCGCCATAAGCCGGTCAGCCACGGTTCATCTCGCTGCGATCAGGCTGTCCGAACCTCATCATCAGGGATCGCCATGACCAGCCTTCTTCGCCCGCTCGCGGTTTCACTCGCTCTTCTCGCCTCGCTGACGGTCGCGCGGGCAGCGGGCGATGTCGCGGTCGAGGTGAAGAACGAATCCGAGCCGGTGCTCTGCGCCGAAAAGGACAATGTCACGATCAAGGTGGTCTCTCCCGAAGTCCGGCGCTTCCAGATCGAGGCGGCGCATCCGGCCTATGTCGCGGGGCTCGTGCGCGACAACTGGGATGCCGACTGGACCAATTGCGACATGAAGGGCGACCCGTCCTTCACGCCGCCGACGCCGCCGCGCCGCGTCACCTTCTATGAATCGATCGATTACTGGCTGGTCGGCTATACCTTTCCGAGCTTCTGGCGCCCGGCTGAGGCGACCTTCCGCGTCGGTGATCGCGTCGAGAAGAACCTGCACCTCGTCCAGCTCTGGAAGCTCGGCAAGGACAAGTCTCATGAGGTGCTGGTCGTCTATCCGCAGGACGGCAATTGGCGCGCCAGGCCGCTGCCGCCGGAGCATCTCGGCTTTTCCTCCTACGGTTCCTCTTTCCTGTTCGGGCCGATCGAGCAGGAGAGGCGTCCTGTCGTGAACATCAAGGAGATCGAATTCGACCCGAAGACGCTGACTTTCAAGCTGAGCTTCAAGGACGGCTCGTCCGGGAGCCTCAAGCTCGACAGCGTCGACGAGAATCGGATGGTGCTCGACGCCGTGCTCGACAAACCGGTGACGGGAGGCAAAGGCTTTCTGGCGCTGCGCTCGATGTATGTCACAGAGTTCAACAACGATGTCGCCCGCATCGCCCTGCGCGAGCCCGGTGCCAAGGGCTGGCGGGAGGAGGCGCTGATGTCCTATCCCGGCGGCAAGGCCACCGATATCTGGATGGGGCGCACGACGCATTCGCGCCACAACACCTCCTCGCCCGACATGGTGTTCCGGCGCTTCTCGACCGATCCGAACCCGCCGCCGAAGCCGGAGAAGAAGTGACGGCCGGACGGCCGTAGCGGAACGCATTGCCTCCCTGCCGCGTTTGGCAATGACGCGGCGGGCGCATCGGTTTAGCCTGCGGCCACCGATACCGCCCAGCCTGCAGAGAGACACATGCCGCGTTTCGCCGCCAACCTGTCGATGATGTTCACCGAATGGGAGTTCCTCGATCGCTTCAAGGCGGCCGCCGAAGCGGGGTTCGAGGCGGTCGAGTTCCTGTTCCCCTATGAGCAGACGCCCGAGCAGATCGGGCTCGGACTGGCGGGCGGCAACCTCACACAGGCGCTCTACAACCTGCCGCCCGGCGATTTCGCGAGGGGCGAGCGCGGCATCGCCTCGTTGGCGGGCCGCGAGGACGAGTTCAGGGCTTCGGTCGATACCGCGCTGTCCTATGTTCATGAGACCGGGGTCAAGCGGCTGCACATGATGGCGGGGCTGGCCGACCCCAACGACCCCGTCGCGCAGAAGACCTATCGGGCCTCGCTCGCCTATGCCGCCGACAAGCTCGGCGAACAGGGGATCGACCTCCTGCTGGAGCCGATCAACGGCAAGGACATGCCCGGCTATTTCCTCAATGATTTCGACCAGGCGGCGGCTTATGTCCGCGAATCCGGCCGGCCGAATGTGCGGCTGCAATTCGACATGTATCACTGCGAGCTGATCCATGGCGGCGTCTCGGCGAAGTTGAAGGCGCTCTACCCGCTCGTCGGCCATGTCCAGATCGCCCGCGCCAACGGCCGGCATGAGCCCGACGCCTCCGGGCCGGACTATCCGGTGCTGTTCGACGAGCTCGACGGCCTCGGCTATGACGGCTTCGTCGGCTGCGAGTATCGGCCCGAGGCCGGCACGCTCGAAGGGCTGGGCTGGTTCGCGCCCTGGCGAAAGCCGCTCTGATGCGCCCCCCCTCGATCTCCTATCCGGTGCTGGTCGCCGATATCGGCGGCACGAATTGCCGCCTGTCTCTGGTGAGCGATGCCGAGTGTGCGCATCGGCCATTGGCGCGGATCGGCACGGGCAGCTATCCGACCGCCGAAGCAGCCTTTGCTGCCGTGCTCGCGGAAGTGCCGGACAAGCCTCATTCGGCCGTGATAGCGGTTGCCGGTCCGCTCGACGGCCGGCAGGCGCAGTTGACCAATGCGGTCTGGCATCTCGACGGGCCGCGGATCGCGGGAGCTCTTGGACTGAGCCAAGGCTTGATGGTCAATGATTTCGAGGCCCTCTCCGCTTCGCTCGCGGTGTTGAGGCCGGGCGATCTCACCACATTGGTCGAAGGCGATCCGGAGCCTGAAGGCGTGAAGCTGGTGCTGGGGCCGGGAACCGGCTTCGGCGCCGCGGCTCTCCTGATGCGTGGCGAGCGCGGCGTGCTGATCCCGACCGAATCCGGCCATATCGGCGTCGGCCCGGAGGACCAGACCGAGCAGCGGATCTGGCCGGCGCTCAGCGAGGGCATTCCGCGCCTCACCGTAGAGCATCTGCTGAGTGGTGACGGGCTGGTGCGCCTGCACAAGGCGGTGGCGCGGACCTCCGGCATGCTGGAGGCCGAGGTCAGCGCGGCCGACGTTTCCCGCCTAGCCCATGACGGCGATCCGGCGGCGCTGATGGCGGTGGTCTGCTTCTGGCGCCTGCTGGCGCGGGTCGCGGGCGACCTCGCGCTGATCTTCAAGGCGACGGACGGCGTCTATATCGCGGGCGGCATCGCGCCGCACCTCTTGCCGCTGGCCGACAAGGCGGCGATTCGCGCGGCCTTCGCCGGCAAGCCGCCGATGGAGGATCTGGCCGGGCGTTTCGCCCTGCATGTCATCACCGCAACGGATGCGGCCGAGCAGGGTCTGGCGGCGATCGCCGCCAATCTCCATCGCTTCGGGCTCGACGATCCCAAGCGGCTGTGGTTTGGCTGAGCGGTCTTTCTGTTCAGCACTTCCTCAGGTTCGCGTGCAGCCCATCCATTCGATCCAGGTTCTGCGCGCGCTCGCGGCCTTCATGGTGGCGATCCACCATGTCCAGCCGGATGCGGCCGTAGTGGCGGCGCGCGCGGGCCTGAGCTTCACGCGCAGCGATGTCCTGCCCTGGATGGCCGGCGTCGACATCTTCTTCGTCGTATCCGGCTTCATCATGGTCCATGCCTCGCAGGACCTGTTCGGGCGCGATGGTGCCTCGCGCCTCTTCCTGAAGCGGCGGCTCGCGCGCATCGTGCCGCTCTATTGGGCGATGACGACGCTGTTCCTGCTGGTCGGGCTCGCTGTCCCAGCCGTGCTCAATTCCGGCGTGCCGAACCTCCAGCAGATCCTCGGTTCCTACCTGTTCTGGCCTGTGGTCTCGACCCAAGGGCTGGTTCAGCCGGTCTATTCGCTGGGCTGGACGCTGAACTACGAGATGCTGTTCTACGTCCTGTTCGCGGCTGGCTTGATGCTGCCGCGAGCCTGGACCTTGCCCGCGATCACGCTTGTGCTGGCTCTGCTTGTTGGCAGCGAGAGCCTGAAGGGGCCGTTGTCACTGCCCTTCGGTTTCTGGGGCCAACCGATCGTACTCGAATTCGCAGCGGGGATGGGGATCGCCGTCCTCAGGCAGAAGGGCTTGCGCCTGCACGGGGCGGTGCGGATCGCCGTTGCAATGGCCGGTGCCGCCTTGCTGGTCATGGCTGCCCATTTTCCGGGCACGGATGGGCCGTGGAGCAGCGTATTGTGGCGCGGCGGGGCCGCCGTGCTGCTGATGCTCGCCGCGGGCTGCGGCCGCGAGGGCATCGTGCCTTTCCCGCCTGTGAAGGCGCTGGCTGCGGTGGGGGACGCCTCCTATGCGCTCTATCTCGTCCACCCCTTCGTGATCCGTGGGATGCGCGAGGTCGTGCTGCGGCTCGGTCTGCATTCGCCCGCGCTCTACATCGCGCTGGCGCTCGCCGGCTCCGTGGTCGCGGCGCTTCTGGTCTATCGCTTCTTCGAGAAGCCGGCGACGCGACTGGCCCGGCGCTGGTTTGGCGGCTGAACCTCAGCTCAGCTTCATGCCCTTTAGGGACCGGCCGACCACGCCGCCATCCTTGCGGCGCTGGGCCCGCTTCGACTTGATCGTCGCGACATGTTCGGGCTGCGGGAAATAGCCGCGCTCCATGATCTCCAGCGAATATTCCTCGTAGGTGAGGCCAAGCGCCGAGGCGTTCTCCTCGCGCCTGAGCGCGACCTCGCGCGGCTTCTTCCAGGCCTTGCGATGGGCGAAGCGCCAGTCGAAATAGCGGCCGATGCCGCCCGAACCCGTAGCGGAGCGGCGTTTGCGCTCCTTCAGTGGCGGGCCGCCATTATGGCCGATCCCGATGGGGCGTTCGCTGGGCATCGCTCTTGGACTCATCAGGCCACAATCCGGATCACGATAAGGGGCTTGAGGCGACTGGCAAGGGCCGTGCCATGGCTTGCGGGCGTGACAGCGGAGCAGTGGCGGTCTATCCCGCAGGCCGAACACAGGACGGATCATGGCCCCCTTGCTGCATCTGCGCGACGTCGCGCTCACCTTTGGCGGACAGCCGTTGCTCGAAGCCGCCGAGATCGCGGTCTCGGCCGGCGTGCGCGTCTGCCTCGTCGGCCGCAACGGCTCGGGCAAGTCGACGCTGCTCAAGATCGCGGCGGGGATCGTCGAACCGGATCATGCCGAGATCTTCGTTCAGCCGGGCGCGACCATCCGCTACCTGCCGCAGGAGCCGGATTTCACCGGGTTCGACACGGCACTCGCCTATGTCGAGGCGGGGCTCGGGCCGGGCGACGATACCTATCGCGCGCAATACCTGCTGACCGAACTCGGCCTGACCGGGCAGGAGAGCCCGGCCTCGATGTCGGGCGGCGAGGGCCGCCGCGCGGCGCTGGCACGGGTGCTGGCGCCGGAGCCGGATATCCTGCTGCTGGACGAGCCGACCAACCATCTCGATCTGCCCGTCATCGAATGGCTGGAGCAGGAGCTGAAATCGCTGCGCTCGGCCATGGTGCTGATCAGCCACGACCGGCGCTTCCTGACCTCGCTCTCGCGCGCGACGATCTGGCTCGATCGCGGCGTGACCAAGCGAGCAGAGAGAGGCTTCGGCGAGTTCGAGGCGTGGCGCGACGAGGTGCTGGCGCAGGAGGAGCTCGACCGCCACAAGCTCGACCGCAAGATCGCGCGCGAGGAGGACTGGCTGCGCTACGGCGTCAGCGCCCGGCGCACGCGCAACCAGCGCCGTCTCGGCGAGCTGCATGCGCTGCGCGACCAGCGCCGCACGGCGCGGGCCGCGCAGGGCAATGTCCGGCTGGAGGCGAGCGAGGCGCAGAGCTCCGGCAAGCTCGTCATCGAGGCGATCGATGTCGCCAAGGCCTATGGCGACAACACCATCGTCAAGAACCTGTCGCTCAGGGTGGCGCGCGGCGACCGGATCGGCATCGTCGGACCGAACGGCGCCGGCAAGACCACGCTGATCAACCTGCTGACCGGCGCGCTCGCGCCCGATTCCGGCAAGGTCAAGCTCGGCACGGCGCTGGAGATGGTGACGCTCGACCAGCGCCGCGAGAGCCTCAACCCGGAAACGCCGCTCGGCGATGTCCTGACCGGCGGCGGTTCGGACCAGGTCATGGTCGGCGGGCAGCCGCGCCATGTGATCTCCTATATGAAGGACTTCCTGTTCCAGCCGATCCAGCGCGGCACGCCGGTCGGCGCGCTCTCGGGCGGCGAGCGCGGGCGTTTGATGCTGGCGCGTGCGCTGGCCAAGCCCTCGAACCTGCTGGTGCTGGACGAGCCGACCAACGATCTCGACCTCGAGACGCTCGACCTGCTGCAGGAACTGCTGGCCGACTACCAGGGCACGGTGCTGCTGGTCAGCCACGACCGCGACTTCATCGACCGGGTCGTCTCCTCCGTGCTGATCTCGGATGGCGACGGCGTCTGGACCGAATTCGCCGGGGGGTATTCCGACATGCTGGCGCAGCGAGGCCGCGGCGTCGGGGCCAAGGTGCGGCCGGTCGAGAAGGCGGCGCCCGCGGCTCCCAAGGCTTCTACGGCGCCAGCCGCGTCCGCCTCCAAGCGCAAGCTCTCCTTCAACGAGAAGCACGCGCTGGAGACGCTGCCGAAGAAGATCGAGACGCTACAGGCCGAGGCAGCCAAGCTCAACACGGCGGTCGCCGGTGATCTCTACACGCGCGATCCGAAGCTCTTCGCCAAGGCGACGGCAAGGCTCGAAGAGGTCGCACGCGAGATCGGCGAAGCCGAGGAGCGCTGGCTGGAGCTGGAGATGCTGCGCGAGGAGATCGGGGCTTAAGGCCGCTATCCCATTTCCGCATCCGCCCGCGCGCAAAAAGCGCATTTACCGCCACGCTCAATCGTTTCAAACATCGTGGCAACGAGACCGCGAGGGACGACCATGAGACTGAAGGGCAAGACGGCGCTGGTGACCGGCGCTGCGCAGGGGTTCGGCTTCGGCATCGCAGAGACCTTCGTGCGTGAAGGCGCGCGCGTCGCGGTGCTCGACATCAACGGCGACAAGGCCAAGGAAGCCGCCAAGGCGATCGGCCGAAAGGCCTTCGCCGTGACCTGCGATGTCGGCAAGGCCAAGAGCGTCGACAAGGCGGTCGAGAAGATCCTCGCCAAGGTCGGGCGGCTCGACATCGTCGTGAACAATGCCGGCACCACCCATCGCAACAAGCCGATGACCGAGGTGACCGAGGAGGAGTTCGACCGGATCTTCGCGGTGAACGTGAAGTCGATCTATCTGATGGCGCGCGCGACCGTGCCGCATTTCCGGCAGCATGGCGGCGGCGTGATCCTGAATATCGGCTCGACGGCCGGTGTGCGCCCGCGCCCGGGCCTGACCTGGTACAACGGCTCGAAGGGCGCCGCGAACCTGATCTCGCAGTCGATGGCGGTGGAGCTGGCGCCGGACAAGATCCGCGTCAATGCCATCGCGCCTGTCGCCGGCGAGACGCCATTGCTTGCCACCTTCATGGGCGAGGATACGCCGGAACGTCGTGCGCAGTTCACCGCTTCGATCCCGTGGGGCCGTTTCTCGACGCCGCAGGACATCGCCAATGCGGCGCTGTTCCTGTGCTCGGACGAGGCCGACATGGTGACCGGCTCGGTGCTGGCGGTCGACGGTGGCCGCTGCGTCTGACAGTCGGTATTTTCGGAGGTGATGTCTTCCCGTGCGCGCTGCGGTGCGCAGCGCCGCTGCGCAGACACGGGATAACACCCTTCAGGTGGCTTTCGTCAGAGTGATCTCCTGGCGAAGAATCACCGTGCCGTCCGGCTCGAAGCCGCGCTGCTCCAGCGTGATCGCCGGTTCTTTTGCGTCGCCGTCGATGCGGAAGAGATGCCAGGTGCCGAGCTCGCCATGGCCGCGCGGGCCGATAGAGGCCGAGGGCACGCCGATGATCGGCACGTCGCGGCGCAGGCCGGGCCGCCAGGCCAGCGAGAAGCTGTGATTATGGCCGTGCAGGACGAGGTCTGCTCCCTTGCGCTTCAGCATCGCCTCGAAGGCGGCGGCATCGACCAGTTCGCGGCCGCGCTTGGCGCCGCCGACATAGGGCGGGTGATGGATCAGCACGACGCGGATCAGCCCTTCGTCGCGGGCGCGGTCCAGCAGCGCCTCGGTGCGGGCGATCTGCTCGCTGCCGACGCGGCCGGTCGCCATCAGGGGGAGGGTCGGCACTCCGCTATTGACGCCAATCAGCGCGACCTGGTCGCGGCGGCGATACCAGGGGTAGCCGGCCTTGCCCTCGTCATCGGCGATCCAGGGCGCGAGCAGGCCGGCCAGCGGCTTCAGCGAGGAGCGGGCATAGGCATCGTGATTGCCCGGCACGAAGCTCACGGTCTCGCGCGGGCCGAGCTCGTCGAGAAAGGCGATGGCGGTCTTGAATTCGTCGGGCAGGCCGATATGGGCGACGTCGCCGGTGCAGGCGACATGGTTGGGCGCCTGAGCGTGGATATCGGCGACGATGCGCGCCAGGATATCCATGTCATGGGCGTGCCGGCGCTTGCGGCGCCAGTTGACGTAACCCGTCGCGCGCTTGCCGAAGAGCTGATGCAGCGAAAACCCGGCGAGCGGGCCGAGATGCGGGTCGGACAGATGCGCGAGCTTGAACACGCTCTAGCGCTTGCCCCCGCAGGAGGCCGTCAGTCAAGCGCGCCGATGGCGCGCCTGGACCGCGGAAAGGTCGAAAGACCTCAGTTGGCGGCGCCGGTCAGTTCCGACACGATGCGCGAATCGGTCAGCGTGACGGCGGGCTTCCAGACATAGGCCGGCTTGGCCTTGAAGCGAGCGATGATGAAAGAGAGAAGCATGGTTTCGGTGTCCTGATGTTGCAGTGCGATATCTGCCTCATTTGGGGCGCGTTTGTGGCAGAGCAACTGAAGCGCTTGACGGTCCGTCATGCGTTTTTTGCATAGACAATTAACCCGCCCTTGAGAATCGATCGGATGCAATCAGCGCCGCCGCCGCCAGCCGCCGATCCGGAGAAGCCGCGCACGCCTGCGCAGCGCCTGCTGACGTGGCTGCTGCATCTTTATTTCCGCTTCGCGCGGGGCATGACCCTCGGCGTGCGCGCCGTCGTGCTGAACGAGCGCGGCGAGGTCTTCCTGATCCGCCACACCTATGTGCCCGGCTGGCATTTTCCGGGTGGAGGGGTCGAGGTCGGAGAGACGGCGGAATTGTCGCTGGAGCGCGAATTGTCGGAGGAGGCGTGCATCGCTCCGACCGAACGACCTGTCCTGCATGGGCTGTTCTTCAACCGGAGGATCTCGCGCCGCGATCATGTCGCCGTCTATATCCTGCGCCAGTTCCGGGTCGAATCCATCAAGCAGCCGGATCGCGAGATCGCGGAGGCCGGCTTCTTCCCGCTCGATAATCTGCCGGACGGCACGACGCCGGCGACGCGGCGGCGGCTGGCGGAGATCACGTCCGGGCAACCGCCTTCAACGGAGTGGTGAGCGCGACCGCGCTGTCGATCAGTTCGCGCTCTTCGCCAGCGCGCCGAAATCGGCGTCGAGCTTGGCCAGACCTGCCGTGATCTTCGCGCGCCTGTCCTTGATCCAGGTATCCTGCCGGTCGAGCCGCTGCTTCGCCTCGGCCAGCATCCGGTCCATCTCGGCCGGCTGCGGACCGCCAGAGGTGGCGCGATTCCTGATAATCGCGACGGGGTCGAGCGTCGCGCGGAACTCGGCTTCGCTCATCGGCAGATCGGCAGCGGCGAGCCCCATTTCCGGTGCGGCCTTGCGGTAGATCGCCTGTGCCTGCGCATAGGGAAACTCGGTCGGCTTGATGTTGTTGAGCTTGGCGTAGTCGACGACCTCCGACGCGAAATGGTGGCCGGCGCGGAAGGGCAGTTTGTATTTCCGCATCAGCACGTCGGCGAGCTCCTGCGAGGCCGTCCAGTCGCTGTTGAGTTCTTCGAGCGCGCGTTCGGGGTCGATGGCGAGCGCCTTCAGGATGCGGTCGAGCCCCTGCAGGGCCTTGGTCGCGCTGTCGGTCATGGCGCTGTTGGTTTTGGCGTCCTTCGCGTCGGGCATGCCGGGCGGGATATTATGCGCCCTGAAGACCGGTCCCATCGCCAGCGAGAGCGCGGTAGAGGCATCCTCACGCGTGCCGTTCAACAGGCCCGGATTGCGCTTCTGCGGCATGGCGCTGGAGACATAGGTATTGCCGCCGCCTTCGCGCAGGATGATCCAGGGGCGCGACTGCGCATATTGCGTCATCACGTCCTCGATGAAGCCGCCGACATGCAGCGCGATGCCGGTGACGATGCCGCCGACCTCCACGGGCAGGTCGGCCGCGGCGATCTGCGAGGCGTCATAGGCGTTCTCGACGAGGCCGGCGAAGCCGAGATAATCCGCCATGCGCTGGCGATCGAGCGGCCAGCTCGTGCCGTTCAGCACCGTCGTGCCCATCGGCGAGCGATCGACGCGGGCATAGGTCTCGCGAATGCGCTGCGCGTCGCGATCGAGCCCGGCGGCGAGGCCGAGCAGGTAATGACCGTAGCTGTTGGGCTGCGCGGCGACGCCGTTGGTGTAGTTGGGCACGACCGTGTCGCGATGTGTCGCGGCGAGCTCGACCATCGTCCGCGTCGCCTGGTTGAGGCGCTCTGCCAAGGTCAGGAGCCGGTCTCGCATGATCGCGGCGCGATAGGTCGCATGCATGTCCTGGCTGGAGCGGCCGGCATGGATCAGCGTGACCTCGACCCCGGCTTCCTTGATCATCAGGGGCTCGAAGGTGATGACGGTGGAAGGCCGCCTTGCGCCGGGCTGGTTGCCGGCCTCGAGGACCTTGGCGATGCCCTGTGCGAGCTTCGGCGCCAGCGCCCGGTCGAGCAGGCCCTGCTCGGCATTGATGACCGTGCTCGCCTTGTTGATCTCGCCGAGCCAGAAGAACTCGTCGCGGACGGGCTCCTTCGGCGGCGCCGGTTGCTGGGCATGAGCAGGCAGGGCAGTCGCCGCCAGAAGCAGGGCGGCGGCGAGCGGCTTATATCCGGACATCGGTCGTCTCCGTTCCGACAGGCGAGATCGCCTGCGGCTTCCGTGGGTTGTTCCCCCGCCTGGAAACCGGAGTTGAGACCAAAGCGACGGAGCCGACAAGTCTCCGCAGCAGATCGGCGCAAGAGGATGGACATCGCTCGGGTGCTCTATCGCGCCACATCAGATTTTTCCGAAAGGCGGATTTCCCTTTCCGATCCGATGCTGTAGAGGCGCTTTCATGATGATCCGCCTGAGCCTGCGAGACCTGCGACGACCGGCGCGCTGAATGCGCCCTTCCGGCAACGCGCCCGCACGCGCCTGCCCTCGCTCTGCCGATCTGCTCCCCGCGCTACACGTCGATCATCATGACATCCCTGCCTCTGACCATCCGCCACGAACTCCCCGTGGACGCCGCCGCGATCGAGCGACTGCATGAGCGCGCTTTCGGCCCCGGCCGCTTCGCGCGCACCGCCTTCCGCCTGCGCGAGGGCGTCCCGCCCGACCACGCCCTGTCCTTCGCCGCCCATGTCGGCACCTTCCTCGTCGGCTCGGTGAAGGTGACGGCGGTTCTCGCCGGCGGCCACAAGGCGCTGATGCTCGGACCGCTGACCGTCGATCCCGCCTTCGAGGGAAGGGGCATCGGGGCGGCGCTGATGAACCGTTCGATCGAGTCAGCGCGCGAGGCCGGACACGACCTGATCATGCTGATCGGGGACGCGCCCTATTACGCCCGCTTCGGCTTCAAGGTGCTGCCGCCCGGCCAGCTCGTGCTGCCGGGGCCGGCTGATCCGGCGCGTTTCCTCGCGCTCGAGCTGGTCGAGGGCGTGCTGAAGCAGCGCAGCGGGGCGGTGACCTCGATGCGCTTCAGCTCTGACGCTTGAGGCGCCTGCCGCTCTCACCGAGCCAGCCGGCGACGAGCGCGCCGAACAGTACGGCCAGGCCGAGCAATCCGATGAAGAGCGGCGAGATGCGCACGCCGCGCACGATCCCGGAATCGCTGATCCTCAGCCCGATCCAGTCGTTGCCGGCGAACTGGCTGCCGGAGCGCATCGGCACGATGCGCGGCACGCTGACGGCCGAGCCGCTCTCGCGGCCGATCCGCCGCGAGGAGCCGCCGGTCGCCTGCGCCAGTTGCTGGAGCGCGCCGGGATCGCTGACCACTTCCATCAGTTCGCGCGGGTTCTCGGGGCCGACGCTGGCGAAGGCGGTGAGATTGTCGGCGGTCAGCCGGTAGAGGCCGAGATCGCTGGTCGGGATGCGAGCGGTGAACAGGCCGGGGCGGCCGGGCTCGAGCGTCACCGTGCGTGACTGGCCGTCCGGGCCGGTGATGGTGATGGGGCCGGGATTGTCGCGCAGCGTCTGGCGCTCGACCTCGACGGTTGCGCCGCGCACCGTGGCGCGCAGCGCCTCTTCCTCCAGCTCCGGCTCCTTCATCAGCCAGTGGCTGAGGCGGCGCAGCAGGTCGAGATAGGGGCCGCCATCGCGGAAGCCGCGGGCCCAGAGCCAGGCATGATCGGAGAGGAAAAGCGCGACGCGGCCCTTCTGCTCGCGCGCCAGCATCAGGAGCGGCCGATCGCCCGGGCCGGTCATCACCGGCGCGCCGCCGGCTCGCGCCTGGGCGCCGACCATGCGCAGCCATTCGCCCCAGCGCGGCGGCGAGACCTCCGAGCCCGGCAGGTCGCGGGTGACGGGGTGGCGCTTGCCGGGCTCGCTGACCTCAGCGCGATAGGCCTCGTCGATGACGCTGCCATCGGGCAGGGCGGGCAGGATCTGGCCGAGCGGGGTGCGGGCCAAGGTCTGCGAGCCCGCATATTCCGGCCCTGCCGCGACGAGCAATGCACCGCCATCGCGGACATAGCGGACGATGTTCTCGAAATAGAGCAGCGGCAGGATCGACTGGTTGGCGTAGCGGTCGAAGATGATCAGGTCGAATTCCTTGATCTTGACCTGGAACAGCTCGCGCGTCGGGAAAGCGATCAGCGAAAGCTCGTTGATCGGCGTACCGTCCTGCTTCTCCGGCGGCCGCAGGATGGTGAAATGCACGAGATCGACATTGGCGTCGGCCTTGAGGAGATTGCGCCAGGTGCGCTCGCCCGGATGCGGCTCGCCCGAGACCAGCAAAACGCGGAGCTTGTCGCGCACGCCCTCGATGGTGATGACGGCGCGGTTATTCGCCAGCGTCAATTCGTTGTCGATGGCCTGCGCCTCGATCTCGACGACGTTCGGCCCGCCCCGGTCGATGCGGACGGGGACCTGCACCGTCTGGCCGGTCGTGACCTCGCGGCGGGCGACGATTTCGCCATCGCGGCGGATGGTGAGGCCGGCACGGCCGGGGCCCCCCTTGTCGGCGACGCGCAGGCGGATGATCTGGTCCTTGCCGACGATGCCGAAACGGGGCGAATCGACCAGTACGATGCGGCGGTCGATCTCGGCATTGCGGCCGGTGGTCAGGACATGCAGCGGCGCGCGCAGGCCGAGCGCTTCGGCATTGGGTGGGGCGTCATGGGCGAGACCGTCTGTGATCGCGATGGCGCCGGCGACACGCTCGGAGGGCACGTCGGCGAGGCTTGATGATAACGCCTCGAACAGGCGGGTGCCGTCATTGGACCCTTGCGCATCACGCAGCTCGACGATCCGCGGTTCGACATTGGGAATGCCGCGCAATTGCCGCTCGATCTCGGCGACGGCCGCATCTGTCTGGGCCACGCGGTCGGCGAGACGGTTCGAGGCCGAGCGGTCGACCACGACGGAGACGACGTCCTTGACCGGCTCGCGATCCTCGAAGACGAGCGAGGGATCGGCGAGTGCCGTGGTCAGCACGACGAGGGCGAGCGCACGCAGGATGGCGCTGCGGCCGGCGAGAACGATGGCGGCGCCCGCAGCCAGAGCCGCGAGCACGGCAAGCCCGATCAGCAGCGGCAGAGGCACCATCGGGGCGAGGGAGACGCTCCACATGGCTATTGTCCCAGGCGCTCGAGCAGGGCCGGGACATGGACCTGATCGGCCTTGTAGTTGCCGGTGAGCGCGTACATCACAAGGTTGACGCCGCCGCGGAGCGCCATCTCGCGCTGGCGCGGATCGCCGCCGGATAGCGGCACCAGCCCTTCGCCGCGCCGATCGATCGCCCAGGCGGCGGCGAGATCGTTGGCGGTGATGACGATGGGCGAGACGTTGTCACCGGCACGGGCAGGGCGGCGGCCGTCGCTATCGGCGGGCGGCAGGGTCTCGACCCAGGTCGTGCCGGTATCGTAGCGGCCGACGAGCTCATCGAGGATGTAGAAGGTCTTGGTCAGGACGTGGTCGCGTGGCAACGGCTCCAGCTCGGGAATGTCGAGCGTCTGCAGCATGCGCTTGAGCTGGTCGCCCTCGGGCGTGGTGCCGCCGCCGGGGCGCGCACTCATCGCATCGCGTGTGTCGAAGATCACGAGGCCGCCGCCCTTCATATAGGCTTCGAGCTTGCGCAACGTCTCGGCCGAAGGCAGCGGCCGGCCGGCGACGATCGGCCAGTAGAGCACGGGGAAGAACGCGAGTTCGTCGCGCTCGACGCTGACGCCGACCGGCTCGCCCGGCTCCAGTGCCGTGCGGGCGCCGAGCACGGTGTTGAGGCCGGTGAGGCCCGCCTTGGACATGTCGTCGACGGGCTTGTCGCCGGTGACGACATAGGCCAGCCGGGTCATCGCGCCATTGGCGAGCAGGGCACGGGGAATTGGTGGGCGGGTATCGGCCTGCGCGTTCGGCGCGGGCTGCTGGGCGCGGGCGGTATCGGGCGTCAGCGCGAAGGAGGCCGCGAACGTGAGCAGGATCGCAGCCGGCACGGCCGCCTTGCGCAGGCGGCCGAGGCTGAGACGGCCACCGAGCCAGAGTGTCGCCAGCGTGTCGATAACGAGCAGCAGCAGGGCGAGAACCAGCAGCGGCGGACGGATGTCGCGCGCCACCGGCTCGTCGATCGGCAGCACGGTGACGCCGAGGCTCGCGAGGTCGAGCGCCGTGAGCGTGTCGGTCGGCGTCAACGCGTTGACGGCGAGCGAGCCGTCTGTCGGGCCGTAGAGGCCGGGCGGGTGGGCGAGCGTCGCGCGGCCGGCATAGTTGCGCGCCACCGGCTGGGCCGTTGCAGGCGCCGTGCGGAACTGGCCGATGCCGTCGAGCACGCGGGCCGGCGACAAGGTCTCGACGCGCTTGTCGTCGCTCTGGGTTTCGACTGCGGCGGGGCCGTTGCCGGCGAGATTGACGATCTTGCGGAGCATGTCGACGAAGAGGCCCGAGAGCGGAAGGTTCGACCAGGTGGTGTCGGCGGTGACATGGACCATGGCGATCAGACCGTCGCCGCGTCGCTCGGCGGTGACGACGGGCGTGCCGTCCTCCAAGGCCGCCCAGGTCTTGCGGGAGAGATTGGGCTCCGGCTCGGCCAGGATCTGGCGGCTGACGCGGATGTCGTCGCTGATATTCAGGCCGAAGAAGGGGCTCTCGCGGGTGAAGGGCGCGAGCTTGCGCGGCGTTTCCCAGGAGAGGCCACCGCCTAGCGTACGGCCGCCGCGACGCAGGCGCACGGGCGTCAGGTCGTCGGAAGCGGCTGCGAGGCGGGCGCCGGCGAAGCGCAGCAGCACGCCGCCGCGCTCGACGAAGCTGGTGACCTTCTCGGCCGTCTCACGGTCGAGCGCGCCGATATCGGCGAGGACCAGCACCGAGAGATTCTGAGCCAGCAATTCGCCGATCGGGTCGGTCGAGCCCTGCCGCGGCTCGCGAATCTCGGCGAAGGGCTGGAGTGCGCGGGAGAGGTAATAGGTCGGCGACAGCAAGGGCTGCGCGGTGTCGGCGGTCGCGCCGGAGACGAGGCCGATGCGGCGACGCTTGGCCCGGTCGTCGAGCAGCGCCACGGCGCCGGCACTGCGCTCGCCGACGATCTCCAGCCGCGAGACGGCGTTGCGGACCTCGATCGGCAAGGTCAGGCGGGCTGTCGTCTCCAGATTGCTGCCCTCGAAGATGAAGGGGGCGTTGCCGAGCGGCAGGCCCTTGAGATCGAGCGCGCGGACCTGTCCCGTCGCGGCGGCGTTCGTGGTCGGGCGCAGCACCTTGACGGTCAGGGCGCCCGCGAGGTTCTCCGGCGCGGAGAGAGCAAGCTGCGCGGCCGGGGCGGCATGAACAGCGAGGCGGCGGGCTTCGGCGTCCTGCTTCAGGCGGGCGAGGAAACTGCCATCGTCGGAGACGGCGAGGCTATCGGCGACCCAGACAATCTCGGCGCCGGGGGAGCCCTGCAGGAAGGCTTCGATGCGCTGGAGGTGGGCGGCGCGGTCGGGCGCGTGCGGCTGGAGCGGGAGCGCGCGCAGACGGTCAAGCGCGATGCGGGGCTCGGCCAACGCTATGGCGGCCGGCGCTTCGGCGAGGCCGACCACGGCGACGGGGCGGCCTTCGCGTGTGGCGGCGGCGATGCGCGATTCCGCGACCGCGACACGCTCGGACCAGTCGATCGCGGCGCCGAAGCCGTTATCGATCAGCAGCAGAACGGGACCGCGCGAGGGTGCGGCATCGCGCACAGGATTCCAGACCGGGCCGGCGACGGCGAGGATCGCGAGCGCGGCCACCGCCATGCGCAGGGCGAGCAGCCACCAGGGCGTATGGGCCGGCGTCTCGCGCTTGGCGATCAGGTCCGCCATGATCTTCAGCGGCGGGAAGTCGATGCGGCGCGGACGCGGCGGCGTCACCCGCAGGATCAGCCAGAGCGCCGGCAGCAATGCGAGCGCGGCGAGAGCGAGCGGGGCGGAGAAGCTGAAGGGCAGGGCGCTGAGCATCGGTGTTTCCCCTCAGAAGCCCGAGGCGCTGCGCGACGCAGCGACAAGGCTTGCGATGCGCAGCACCGCTTCGCTGGCGGGGCGGTCGGTGCGATGCAGCGTCAGCGTCCAGCCCGCCTTGCGGCAGGCTTCGGCGATGGCCTCGCGATGGGTGGCGAGGCGCTGACGGTACTCATCGCCCCAGGCACCGGCATCGCCGACGCGCAGGGTCAGCCCGTCCTCAAGGTCGAAGAGCTCGGCCTGGCCGCTGAAGGGGAAGGTCTCCTCGATCGGATCGGCGATCAGCAGGACATGGCCACGCGCGCCCGATGAGGCGAGCGTCGCGATCCGCTGGGCGAGAGCGGAGGCGGGCGACAGCCCGTCGGTGATGACGATCGCGTCGGCCAGTCGGGGCAGCGGCGCCTCCGGCGGCAGGTCGGAGGAGGCGTTGCGTTCGTCCGCGACGATCGCCTGCGCCAGCATCTCGACGATGCGGCGCGAGGCGAGCGCCCGTGTCAGCCCGAGATGGCCGACGCGCTCGCCGCCCTCGACCATCGTCTCGGCCAGCGCGAAACCGGCGACCAGCGCGCGGTCGAGCTTCGAGGTCATGGCCAGCGAGGAGGCGAAGCCCATCGAGGGCGATCGGTCGATCCAGAGCCAGATCGAATGCGAGGCTTCCCATTCGCGCTCGCGGACGAAGAGATGGCCGTCGCGGGCGGAGCGGCGCCAGTCGATGCGCGAGGCCGCTTCGCCGGCGACCAGCGGGCGGTACTGCCAGAAGGTCTCACCCGGGCCGGAGCGGCGGCGGCCGTGGATGCCATGGATGCTGGCGGAGACGCGGCGCGATTCCAGGATCAGGCGCGGGAGGCGCGCGGCAAGGTCGAGCGATTCCGTCAGGACCGGCCGCGAGGGCTGCCTTTCGCTCGGAGCCAGGACACGCGTGCGCAGCATCGGCCTATCCCAGCCGTTCCACGAGCTTGCCGATCAGGCCCTCGACCGTCTCGCCATCGGCACGGGCGGCGAAGGTGAGCGCGACGCGGTGCTTCAGGACGGGGATGGCGAGTGCCGCGACATCGTCGACGGATGGGGCGAGTCGGCCTTCGACGAGGGCACGGGCACGCACGGCCAGTGTCAGCGACTGGCTGGCGCGCGGACCAGGACCCCAGGAGAGCTTGTCGGTGACCGAGGCCTCGCCCTCGCCGGGGCGGGCGGAGCGGACGAGATCGAGAATCGCCTCGACCACGGCGTCGCCAACCGGCAGGCGACGGACGAGGCGCTGGATCGACATCAGCGTCTCCGCGGTCATCGCCGGCGAGGGCTTGTATTCGGCGGCGCCGGTCGTCTCCAGCAGGATGCGGCGCTCGGCCTCGCGGTCGGGATAACCGACATCGATCTCCAGAAGGAAACGGTCGAGCTGGGCCTCGGGCAGGGGATAGGTGCCCTCCTGCTCGATCGGGTTTTGCGTCGCCAGCACATGGAAAGGCGCCGGCAGATCGTAGCGCTCGCCGGCGACGGTGACGTGGTGCTCCTGCATGGCCTGGAGCAGGGCCGACTGGGTGCGTGGCGAGGCGCGGTTGATCTCGTCCGCCATCAGCAACTGGGCGAAGACCGGACCCTTGATGAAGCGGAAATGGCGCTTGCCGTCACTCGATTCGTCGAGAACCTCGGAGCCGAGGATGTCCGATGGCATCAGGTCCGGCGTGAACTGGACGCGCCGCGCTGCGAGGCCGAGCACGGTGCCCATCGCCTCGACGAGCTTGGTCTTGGCGAGGCCGGGAACGCCGACCAGCAGGCCATGGCCGCCCGAAAGCAGCGTCACCAGCGAGAGGTCGACGACCTTCTGCTGGCCGAAGATGACCTGGCCGATTTCCTTGCGCGCCGCGCCGATGGCGCCGAGCGCGGCTTCGGCCGCCTCGACGATGCCTGTGTCGAGGTCGATCGGCGAAGTGCTCTCGTTTGCCCGGGCTTGCGCCGCCATGTCGGTCTCCTTCACTGTCGCGGGCCGCTGCACCGTCCTGCGAACCGTCGATGCGTTCGGCCGTTCAGTGTGGACGGGCCATCACGGCGGCTCAAGCGCCGAATGGAACGGTACACATCAACTCGGCTTCACGATTATGTGGAGTTCAAGGCGGAAACACGATGCAGGCACGATGCCGCAACAGGTGGAGATTGGCCTTTCGATGACCGGACCGGGCAATGCGATGGAGCGCCTGATGGCCTCGCTCGGCGGCGGCAAGACGCGCGGCCTGCCGCCGGTCGAGCGCTGGAACCCGCCTTTCTGCGGCGATCTCGACATGCGCATCGCTGCCGACGGTACCTGGTTCTACATGGGTACGCCGATCGGGCGGCCGGCGCTGGTGAAGCTGTTCTCCTCGGTGCTGAAGCGCGAGGGCGACGATTACTTTCTCGTGACCCCGGTCGAGAAGGTCGGGATCAGCGTCGAGGACGCGCCGTTCCAGGCCGTCGAGATGCAGGTCGACGGCGGAGGCGACAACCGGACGCTCGCGTTCCGGACACAGGTCGACGATCTCGTCTGCGTCGGGCCGGACCACGCCCTGCGTTTCGCGCGGGCTGCGCAGGACGGATTGACGCCTTATGTCCATGTCCGGCGTGGCCTCTCGGCCCGGCTGACGCGGGCGTTGACCTATGACCTGCTCGCGCTTGGGGAGATCAGGGACGTCGAAGGGCAGGCAATGTTCGGGATCGCCGCCGCGACGCAGTTTTACCCGGCAGTGCCGGCGAGCGAGATCGAGGGCATCTAGTGCTGAAGACAACCGAGGCCGCCCTCAACCTGAGCAGCGAGGGCTTCGCGGCGCTGGCGCGCGAGCGATTGCGAGCCGAGCCGCCCATGCTGGGGGATGTGATCAGCCGGCCGCGCGGCGATCATGAGAATCAGGCGGCACCCGTGCCGATCCCCGACGAGAAGCGCGCCGTGCCGGCCGCCGTGCTGATCGGCATCGTGCCGCGCCCAACGGGACCGACCGTGCTGCTGACCCAGCGCGCGGCAGCTCTGCGCAATCACTCGGCGCAGGTCGCCTTTCCGGGAGGACGGGTCGATGCCGTCGATGGCTCGCCGGTCGTCACGGCGCTGCGCGAAACCGAGGAGGAGATCGGCCTGTCGCGCTCGCATATCCGCACGCTCGGCTTCCTCGATGCCTATCTGACCGGCACCGGCTACCGGATCGTGCCGGTGGTGGCGCTGGTCGAGCCGCCCTTCTCGCTGACGATCAATCACAACGAGGTCGACGAGGCCTTCGAGACGCCGCTCTCCTTCCTGCTCGACCCCGCGAATCACAAGCGCGAGGGCATCGAGTGGAAAGGGCATTTCCGCACCTACTATGCGATGCCGTTCGAGGGTCGCTATATCTGGGGGGCGACCGCCGGCATGATCCGCAATCTCTACGAGCGGCTGGCCGGGTAGAACTGCTATTGCGCGGACACCGCGCCTGGGAACGACGAAGCCGATGCTGCGCGCGATCATCGAAGAGGTTCTGCTCTTCGTCCTGCCTTTCTGTATCTTCGCAGGCTATCTCGTCATCAAGCGGCGCAATCCCTTCGATGTCGAGCACTGGAGCCGCCATGTCTTCGCCCTGGCGGTGGTCGGCTTCCTGCTGGCGATCGCCGTGCTGATCTATGGCGGTTTCATCGCGCCGCGCAGCAAGGGCGTCTACGAGCCACCGCATATGGAGAACGGGGTGCTGGTGCCCGGCCGCTTCAAATGAGCGGCGGCCGAGCCGGCGAGATCGCGCGCTTCCTGGCCCAGCCGGCGCTTGCGCGGCTGTTGTCGGCGCTCGACGGCCACGGCGAGGAAACCCGCGTCGTCGGCGGCGCGGTCCGCAACCTGCTGATCGGCGAGCCGGCGAGCGATATCGATCTCGCCACGACGGCCTTGCCGCAGGAGATGATCCGGCGGGGCATGGCGGCCGGGTTCAAGGCAGTGCCGACGGGCATCGAGCACGGCACGGTCACGCTCGTCACTGACGGCGCGAGTTTCGAGGTGACGACGCTGCGGCGCGATGTCGAGACGGACGGGCGGCGGGCCAAGGTGGTGTTCGGCCGCGATTTCGCGGCGGATGCCTTGCGCCGCGACTTCACCATCAATGCGCTCGGGCTCGGCCGGGGCGGCACGGTGCATGATTATTGCGGCGGGCTCGACGATCTCGCCAGGCGGCGCGTTCGCTTCATCGGCGATGCCGCGACACGCATCCGCGAGGATTACCTGCGCATTCTGCGCTTCTTCCGCTTCCATGCCCGCTATGGCGAGGGCGAGCCCGATGCCGAGGGCTTGCGCGCCTGCATCGCTGGCCGCGAGGGGCTCGCCGGACTGTCGCGCGAGCGTGTGCGGGCGGAACTGCTGAAGCTACTCGTCGCTCCCGGCGTCGTCGCGACCCTCGGCGCGATGGCTGGTGCCGGGCTCGTTATGCCCGTGATCGGCGGGGTGCCGCATCTCTCGCGCTTTGCCGCGATCGCCCGATATGATGGCGAGAGCGTCCAGCCGGCGTTTCGGCTGGCGGCGCTGGCGGTTGCCGCCAGCGAGGACGCGCTGCGGCTGCGCGAGCGGTTGCGACTCTCGAACGAGGAATTCGACCGGATCGAACGGATCGCGCGGGCGCTGGAAGGCCTTGGCGGTCAGGCCGGTTTGCCCGGCATCGCGGCGCTGCGCCATGTCGCCCATGGCGCCGGAGACGATGCTGCGGCTGCGGCCCTCGTCCTGCTCAACGCTTCGGCGGGAAGCAAAGGCGGGAGCGACGTGCAGCGCCTCATCGGTGAACTTGGCCGGACGCCCCCGTTCCTGCCCACGGGCAGGGACGTCATCAGCCTCGGGGCCGCGCCCGGACCACGCATCGGACAGGCGCTCGCGACAGCCCGGCAGGGCTGGATCGAGGCCGGCTGCCCGGCCGGGGTGGACGAGCAGATCGAATTCGTCAGGTCGGCTCTGACAGCCACCCATTAGCGCGGATTGCGCAAGGAAGCCTTGGCTCAGGGCCAGCGCACTGTCGGCGGCATCGAGGACAGGATGGAATCGACATTGCCGCCGGTCTTCAGCCCGAAGATCGTGCCGCGATCGTAAAGCAGGTTGAACTCGACATAGCGGCCGCGCCGGACCTGCTGCTCATGGCGCTCGGCCTCGCTCCAGGGCTGGCCGAGGTTGCGGCGCAGGATCTCGGGATAGCTGCCGAGGAAGGCTTCGCCGACCGCCTGGGTGAAGGCGAAATCGGCTTCGACATCGCCGGTCCAGACATAGTCGTAGAAGATGCCGCCGATGCCGCGGGGCTCGTTGCGGTGCTTCAGGAAGAAATACTCGTCGCACCAGGCCTTGAAGCGTGGATAGTCGGCGACGGCGGGAAAGCGCTCGCAGGGCGTGCGCATCGCGGCATGGAAGTCATGCGCGTCCGGATCGTCCTGGTTGCGGCGGGTGTCCAGGACCGGCGTCAGGTCGGCGCCACCGCCGAACCAGGGCTTCGTGGTGACGACAAGCCGCGTGTTCATGTGAACGGTCGGGGCGTGCGGATTCCAGGGATGGGCGATCAGTGAGATGCCGGTCGCGTGGAAGCGCGGATCCTGCGCCGCGCCGGGAATCTGCCCGGCGAAATCCGGGTGGAAGGTGCCATGCACGGTCGAGACGTGAACACCGACCTTCTCGAACACGCGGCCCTTCATGATCGACATGACGCCGCCGCCGCCGGGCGCGCCATCGTGGTTGGTGCGTTGCCAGGGTGTGCGGACGAAGCGCCCGGCCGTGTCAGCCTCGGGCGGGAAGGGACCAGCGGCCTCGTCCTCGACCGCTTCGAAGGCGGCGCAGATGCGATCGCGCAGGGTCTCGAACCAGGCGGCGGCGCGGGGCTTCAGCGCCGCCACGACGGCGGGGTCGGCGGAAGGGGATTCAACGGGCTTCGGGGTGACCATCGTCTGCTTCTGTTCCATCGCGGCCCGGATAGCCGCCAGTCTGTCGCAAGGCCTCGCCCATTACCATCGCTGCCGCCAGCGCGACATTGATCGAACGCAATCCCGCCTGCATGGGAATGTGCAGGCTGACCTCCGCCGCGGCCTGGACCTCGGCCGTCACGCCGGCCGACTCACGGCCGACGAGGATGATGTCGCCGGGGCGGAAGGTGAAATCGGGCAGGGGCGTCGCGCCGTCGGTCTCCGCCAGGACGAGGCGGTGGCCTTCCGCCCGGCGCCAACTGTCGAAAGCCGCGAAAGAATCATGACGCCGGACGGCGGCCCGTTCGAGATAATCCATGCCCGAGCGCCGGAAATGCCGGTCGGAGACGTCGAAGGCGGCAGGCTCGACGAGGTCGACGGCGATACCGAGGCAAGCGGCCATGCGGATCATCGTGCCCGCGTTCTGCGGGATATCCGGCTGGAAGAGGGCGAGGCGAAGCATGAGCCGGTGATGCCGGGTCGTGTCGGGATGCGTCAAGCCCGGGCGGGGAACGCAGCATCGCCCGATCCTGCGAAATCCGGTCGTGCTGAACCGGGAGAGGCTTTCGGCCGATAGCCGCAGCACTCTCCCGGTTCGGTTATCCGCAGGTTTGCGGGTTCAGTTGATGCCGACGCCGACGCCGAGGCCGCCATTGCCGACGCCGACGCCGGCTCCAAGGCCGCCCGAGCCGTTGCCGACGCCTGCGCCGACGCCGAGGCCGTCACCGTTGAGGCCAGCGCCGGCGACGGCGCCGAGCCCGCCGGTAGCATTTCCGAGACCGGCGCCCAGACCGGCTCCGAGGCCGCCATTGCCGGCACCGACTCCGGCTGCTGCGCCCAGGCCGCCCGAGGAATTGCCGAGACCGGCGCCGACGCCGGCGCCTATGCCGCCGTTGCCGACATTCGCTCCTGCCGCGGCACCGAGGCCGCCATTGGCGTTGCCGGCACCGGCCCCCAAGCCTGCACCGATACCGCCGCCTCCGGCGCCGACCCCGGCCCCAGCGCCAAGTCCGCCATTTCCAGCTCCGACATTTGCCCCGGCTCCCGCCGCGAGCCCACCATTGCCGACCCCAGCCCGTGCGCCGGCATTGGCCCCGATGCCGCCAGCATTGGCGCCGAGCCCGAGGGCGAGGCCCAGCAGGCCGCCCGGGTTGTTGCCGCCGGGATCTCCAGGATTGCCGGGATTATTCGGATTGCCTGGGTTCCCCGGATTGCCCGGGTTTCCGGGATTTCCCGGATTCACGGGATTGTTGCTCGCGACATCGCGCGATCCGTTCGCGCCGCGGTTGTTCACTGTCGGGCTATAGGTCGCAGCGAGCCTCAGGCATTTGCTCTTGGCGCCGCCACGCAGGCCGTCGCAGCCATCGAAGGCGGTATATTCGGCAGCACTGTTGCAAGCAGCGAGAAGTGTGCAGGCGCTCAACGCGCCGAGTATTTGCAGCCGCATGGCTCTCTCCTTGGCGGGTTAGTCTATGCTGCCAAAAACAGAGTCTGTTGCTTGCGGGTTCCTCGGGAACGACTGTGAAGGATATCAGGTGCTATACACAGATGTGATGATTTTATGATTGTTCTATCTTTGCCCTTCGCTGCCGCGCTCAAGCGGGCAGACACTTGGCCTTTGCCCTAATGCCGCCACCGGAGGCGCCTAGAGGCTGTTTGACCTCATCAAATCCTCTCCCATGGTTCATAACAGCCTCTAGCTGCATCTGTGGCGACGCTTGCCCGGCCGGCTCCTGACAAGGGGCGGCATGGGGGAAGCCGGTATCCCGAATTGTCGTTTGTTCCGTCCCCTCATTCCCGCTAGCGAAGCAGGCATGTTCGCTCCGCTCTTCCGTTGGCTCGAAAGCCGAATCGACGTCTTCGCTCCCTTCGACGAGCAGGAGACGCCGCCGCGCGGCGTCTGGCCGTTCATGTGGCACCACATCAAGGGCGTGAAGGGCTGGATGGCCCTGATCATGCTGACGGGGCTCGGCTTCAGCGGCATCGAGGCGGCGATGTACCTGATGGTCGGCTGGTTCGTGGACCTGCTCTCGACACAGTCGCCGGAGACGATTTTCCGCGACCAGGGCTGGCTCCTGGCGGGTGCGGCCTTCCTGCTCGTGGTGGTCAGGCCGCTGATCTATTTCGCCAATCACGCGATCGTCGACCAGGTCGTGGTGCCGCAGATCACCAATCAGATCCGCTGGCGCAACCATGTCTACACGCTCGGCCATGCGCTGGGCTATTTCCAGAACGATTTCGCAGGGCGCCTCTCCGCCCGCGTGATCCAGGCCGGGCAGTCGATTCGCGGCGCGACGATCGAGGTCATCGACGATCTCTGGTACGCGCTGGTCTTCGCAACGGTCGCGATCGGCTTCTTCGGCAAGACCAGCCTGTGGCTGGCGCTGCCGGTGATCCTGTGGCTCGGGGCTTACGTCACGCTGCTGATCTATTTCGTGCCGCGGGCGAAGCAGCGCTCGGAGGCGAATTCGCTGGGGCGTTCGACGACGACGGGGCGCATCGTCGATTCCTACACGAACATCCTGACGGTGAAGCTGTTCGCGCGGGCCGATGCCGAGCGCTCGGCGGTGCGCGACTCGTTGTCGCGCTGGAACGCTTCCTTCCTCAATCTGTCGCGCCTGATCACCGGCGTCAGCGTCATCCTGCAGACGATGAACAGCCTGCTCGTGGTGGCCACCGCCTGGCTTGCGCTGCTGCTGTGGAGCCAGGGCGAGATGACGCCGGGCGCGGTCGCCGCCGCCATCGGCCTTGTGCTCAGGCTGGTGCAGATGTCGGGCTGGCTGATCCATCTCGTGCGCGGCATCTTCGAGAATATCGGCTCGGTGCAGGAGAGCATGGAGACGATCGCCAAGCCGCACGACCTGCCGGATGCGCCCCATGCGGCGCCGCTGGTCGTCGACAAGGGCGCGATCAGCTTCGAGACGATCCGCTTCAATTACGGCCGGAGCCAAGGGCTGTTCGAGGGGCTCGATCTCCAGATCAAGCCGGGCGAGCGAGTGGGTCTGGTCGGCCCGTCGGGCGCCGGCAAATCGACCCTGGTGAACCTGCTTCTGCGGCTCTATCCGCTCGAAAGCGGGCGCATCCTGATCGACGGGCAGGACATCGCCCATGTCACGCAGGACAGCCTCCGCGCCCAGATCGGCATGGTGACGCAGGATAATTCGCTTCTGCACCGTTCGATCGGCGACAATATCGCCTATGGCCGGATCGGCGCGAGCGAGGCCGAGATCGCGCGGGCGGCCGAGCAGGCCGAGGCGCATGGCTTCATTCTCGGGCTCGGCGACCAGGACGGGCGCCAGGGCTTCGATTCGCGCGTCGGCGAGCGCGGCGTGAAGCTCTCGGGCGGCCAGCGCCAGCGCATCGCGATCGCCCGCGTGCTGCTCAAGGATGCGCCGATCCTGATCCTGGACGAGGCGACCTCGGCGCTCGATTCGGAGGTCGAGGCGGCGATCCAGCAGCAGCTCGCCGCGCTGATGCAGGGCAAGACGGTGATCGCGATCGCGCATCGGCTTTCGACCATCGCGGCGCTCGACCGATTGATCGTGCTCGACCAGGGACGCATCGCCGATACGGGCAGCCATGACGAGCTGATCGCGCGGGGCGGACTCTATGCCAGGCTCTGGGCCCGACAGTCGGGCGGATTCCTGGCGGCTGCCGATCCGGAAAAGCTCGCGGTCTGACGTCTACGTCGACGGACTGTGTGCCATGCATGGCCGGGGCGTTCCAGACAGTAGACTTCGTCCAATCTGCATGTCAAAGAGCCCAAGGTGACGCACCGCCGCATTGCGGCGGCAGCGGCGCGCCCCTATGAGGGCGAGAGGCGATAATTTCGAGCTGTTCCAGCTCGCAAGACGTGTAAGAGGATTGGATCGTGGCGCACGCGACCGATACATCGACCGAAACTACCCGCCGCGATTTCCTGATGCTTGCGACCGGCGCATTTGGCGCCGTCGGTCTCGGCGCCGTCGTCATCCCCCTGGTCAGCCAGCTCGCGCCCGACGCGCAGACGGTCGCGGCCGGCGCTCCGGTCGATGTCGACCTCGCGCCCATCGCGGAGGGGCAGGCGATCAAGCTGTTCTGGCGCGGCAAGCCGGTTTTCGTGCGTCATCGCACCAAGAAGGAGATCGACGAGGCCAAGGCGGTCGATGTCGCGACGCTCCGCGATCCGCAGACCGACGCCCAGCGCACCAAGGCCGGGCACGAGCAGATCCTCGTCGTCTTCGGCAACTGCACCCATCTCGGCTGCATTCCGCTGGGCACCTCGCCGGGCGAATCGAAGGGCGATTTCGACGGCTGGTTCTGCCCCTGCCACGGCTCGCACTACGATTCCTCCGGCCGCATCCGCAAGGGCCCGGCGCCGCTCAACCTGCCGGTGCCGCCCTACGCCTTCAACGGCGACACCAAGATCAAGATCGGCTGAGCATGCGCTCGACGCTTTCCCGCCAAGATGAGACAGCCTTGAGGCATTCTTCATGAGTGGTCACAGTTCCTACGTCCCGAAGACCGGCATCGAACGCTGGCTCGACGCACGCCTGCCGATCATCCGGCTCGCCCATGACTCGGCGGTCTCCTACCCGGTGCCGCGCAACCTGAACTACCTGTGGACCTTCGGTGGTATCCTCGTGTTCATGCTGGTGGCGCAGATCATCACCGGCGTCATCCTGGCGATGCACTACACGGCCAACTCGCTGCTCGCCTTCAATTCGGTCGAGCACATCATGCGCGACGTGAACTACGGCTGGCTATTGCGCTACCTGCACTCCAACGGCGCCTCGATGTTCTTCGTCGCCGTCTACATGCATATCTTCCGAGGGCTTTATTACGGCTCCTACAAGGCGCCGCGCGAGGTTCTCTGGATCCTCGGCGTGGTCATCTTCCTGCTGATGATGGCGACGGCGTTCATGGGCTACGTGCTGCCCTGGGGCCAGATGTCCTTCTGGGGCGCGACCGTCATCACCAATCTGTTCTCCGCGCTGCCGGTGATCGGCGAGACGATCGTCACCTTCCTGTGGGGCGGCTACTCGGTCGACAACCCGACGCTGAACCGCTTCTTCTCGCTGCATTACCTGCTGCCGTTCATGATCTTCGGCGTCGTCGTGCTGCATATCTGGGCGCTGCATGTCGTGGGCCAGAACAACCCGACCGGCGTCGAGGTGAAGAACGTCGCCAAGGACACCGTGCCGTTCACGCCCTACGCGACCGTCAAGGACATCCTCGGCATGGTCGTGTTCATGATCCTGTTCGCCTGGTTCGTGTTCTACCAGCCGAACTATCTGGGCCATGCCGACAACTACATCGTCGCCAACCCGGCCTCGACGCCGGCCCACATCGTTCCGGAATGGTACTTCCTGCCGTTCTATGCGATCCTGCGCGCCATCCCCGACAAGCTCGGTGGCGTCATCGCCATGGGCGGCGCGATCGTGGTCCTCGCCTTCCTGCCCTGGATTGACACCTCCAAGGTCAAGTCGATGAGCTATCGGCCGATCGGGCGCCAGCTCTTCTGGATATTCGTCCTGATCTGCATCGGCCTCGGCTATCTCGGCGCTATGCCGGCCGATGAGCCCTATGTGACCCTCTCGCGCATCCTCACCGTGCTGTATTTCGGCTTCTTCGTCGCGCTGTTCATCGTGGGGCTGTTCGAACGCTCGAATGCGCTGCCGACCTCGATCGCCGATTCCGTGCTCGCTTCCGCCGATCGCGGTTCGGCGGCGCGCGTCGCGACCGCTGCCGAACCGAACGTCAAGGGCTGACGGAACCATGAGCAGAACATCGTTTCGTCTCGCCCTGACCGGGCTCGCTGCCGGCCTCTCGCTGGCGTTCGTGCAGCCGGCGGCGCAGGCCGCCGAAGCCAGCCCGAAGCCGCCGGCTCTCACCTGGTCGTTCTCGGGACCATTCGGCAAGTTCGACCGGGCCCAGCTTCAGCGCGGCTTCAAGGTCTACAAGGAAGTCTGCGCGAGCTGCCATGGCGCGAGCTTGGTTTCCTTCCGCAACCTGTCGCAGCCCGGTGGCCCCGAGTTCACGCCGGGGCAGGTCGCAGCCCTCGCCGCGACCTATCAGATCAAGGACGGCCCGAACGAGCAGGGCGAGATGTTCGAGCGGCCCGGCCGCCCGGCCGATCGTTTCCCGTCGCCGTTTCCGAACGAGCAGGCGGCCCGTGCGGCCCAGGGCGGCGCCTACCCGCCGGACTTCTCGGTCCTGGCCAAGGCACGCACCTATACTCGCGGCTTCCCGGCCTTCGTCTTCGATATCTTCACGCAGTACCAGGAGCAGGGGCCGGACTACATCCACGCCCTGATGGTGGGCTACAAGGAGCCGCCGGCCGGCTTCCCCGCCTTGCTGCCCGGGCAGAACTACAACGAGTACATGCCCGGCAACCTGATCGCGATGCCGAAGCCGATTTCGGATGGACAGGTCGAGTACCCGAAGGGCGCTGACGGCAAGTCGCCGGTGCCGGAAACCGTCGACCAGTATTCTCGCGACGTGGCTGCCTTCATGGTCTGGATGGCCGAACCGCATCTCGAGGCGCGCAAGCGCATGGGCATGCAGGTGATGGCGTTCCTCACGATCTTCGCCTTCCTGCTCTACTACACCAAGAAGAAGGTGTGGTCGCGCATGCCGGACGGCTCGCCGGCTCACTGAGGCGGGTGATTGGAGTTCTGGAAAAGGCCCCGGCGACGGGGCCTTTTTCTTTGCGCGTAAGGGGGCGCCGGGAGGTTGCTTCGGCGGGAGATGCCTGGAGCAAGCTCAGGCATGACGGCATCCCGCCGGGTCGTATTGCGACCGTCATCGAAAGGTGGTCCTTTCCGCGCCGCAATGAGGAATCGACCATGAGCGAAGCCGTTCTCGGAATCATCGGCGGATCGGGCATCTACGATCTGCCGGGCCTGACCGACTTGCGCGAGGAGCGCATCGAAAGCCCTTGGGGCGAGCCCTCCGACATATTGCGGATCGGACGCATGGGCCAAACGAAGATCGTCTTCCTGCCGCGCCATGGCCGCGGTCATTCGATCCCGCCGTCGGAAATCAATTACCGCGCCAATATCGACGTGATGAAGCGGGCGGGGGTGACCGATCTCGTCTCGCTCTCGGCCTGCGGCTCCTACAAGGCCGAGTTCTATCCCGGCCTGTTCGTGCTGGTCGACCAGTTCGTCGACCGGACGAGCCGGCGCGAGAACTCCTTCTTCGGCCGCGGCTGCGTCGCTCATGTTTCCGTCGCTCATCCGGTCGGTCCCGCCCTGCAGGCGCGGATCGCGGCGGCGGCGCAGGCCGAGGAATTGCCCTTCGTGCGCGGCGGCACGCTGGTCACGATGGAAGGGCCGCAATTCTCGACCTATGCGGAATCCATGACCTATCGCGGGCTCGGCTACGACCTGATCGGCATGACCGCGATGCCGGAAGCCAAGCTCGCCCGCGAGGCCGAGATCACCTATGCGACCGTCGCGATGGTGACCGACTACGACTGCTGGCACGAATTGCACGGTGCGGTCGACGTCGCCTCGGTCATCGCCGTGCTGCATGACAACGCTCACAAGGCCCGTCAGCTCGTGGCGCGGCTCGCCGCCGATTTTCCGGCCGAGCGCGAGCCGTGCCCGGCCGGCTCCCACAACGCGCTCGACAACGCCATCGTGACCGCGCCGGCCTTCCGCGATCCGGCCCTGCTGGCGAAGCTCGATGCCGTCGCCGGGCGCGTGCTCAAGGCGGCGTGATGACGGCGCCCTTGACGAAGTCTGCCCGGCGTCCGACCAAGGCCTCCGTCAGTTCTCCCGAGACGGTGCCAATGAACCTCGCCGACAGCATCCGCGCGATTCCCGACTATCCCCGGCCCGGTATCGTCTTTCGCGACATCACCACGCTGCTCGGCGATGCACGGGCCTTCCGCCGGGCGGTCGACGAATTGGTTCAGCCCTTCGCAGGCTTGAAGATCGCCAAGATCGCGGGGATCGAGGCGCGCGGCTTCATCCTGGGCGGGGCGGTGGCGCATCAGCTCTCGGCCGGCTTCGTTCCCGTTCGCAAGAGGGGCAAGCTGCCGCTGGAGACGCTGCGTGCGACCTATGCGCTCGAATACGGCACGGACGAGATCGAGATCCATCGCGACGCGGTGCAGCCGGGCGAGCGCGTCCTGCTCGTCGACGACCTGATCGCTACCGGCGGCACGGCGGAGGCGGCGGTCAATCTGCTCGCAGGGTTGGGCGCCGAGGTCGTGGCGGCCTGCTTCATCGTCGACCTGCCGGAGCTCGGCGGCGGCGACAAGATCCGGCGGCTCGGCGTGCCGGTGCGCACGCTGGTCTCGTTCGGCGGGCATTGAGCGGCCATGAAGATCAACGGCCAGCCTTACCGGACGATCTGGCTCGCGCAGGATGGCTGGCGCGTCGTCGTGATCGACCAGACGCGGCTGCCGTTCCGGTTCGAGACCGTGGCGCTCGGCTCGGCCGAGCAGGCGGCTGATGCGATCCGCAGCATGGTCGTGCGCGGGGCGCCGTTGATCGGTGCAACCGCCGCCTATGGCGTGGCGCTGGCGATGCGGGCCGATGCCTCCGACGAAGCTCTGGAAGCGGCATTCGCCCTGCTCGGCGCGACGCGACCCACCGCCGTCAATCTGCACTGGGCGCTCATGCGGATGCGTGGCGCCCTTGCACCGCTCTCGCCGGAGGCCCGCATTGAGGCTGCCTATGCGGAGGCTGCGGCGATCTGCGACGAGGATGTCGCCCTGTGTCGGTCGATCGGCGAGCATGGCCTGCCGCTGATCGCCGGGATCGCAGCGCGCAAGCCAGCCGGCGCGCTGGTCAACATCCTCACCCATTGCAATGCCGGCTGGCTCGCCACGGTCGACTGGGGCACGGCGCTGGCGCCGATCTACTTCGCACATGATGCCGGCATTCCCGTTCATGTCTGGGTCGACGAGACCCGGCCTCGCAACCAGGGCGCGGCGCTGACGGCCTATGAACTCGGCTCCCATGGCGTGCCGCATACGGTGATCGCGGACAATGCCGGCGGCCACCTGATGCAGCACGGGCAGGTCGACATGGCGATCGTCGGCACCGACCGGACGACGGCGAGCGGTGACGTCGCCAACAAGATCGGGACCTATCTCAAGGCGCTCGCAGCGCATGACAACGGGGTGCCGTTCTATGTGGCGCTGCCCTCGCCGACGATCGACTGGAGCATAAGCGACGGCCTCGCCGATATCCCGATCGAGGAGCGCGCGGCGCGAGAGGTGACGCATCTTTCGGGATTGGCCGAGGATGGCGAGGTGCGGTCGGTCCGCGTTGTCGCGCCGGGCAGTGGCGCGGCCAATCCGGCCTTCGACGTGACGCCGGCACGGCTCGTCACCGGGCTCATCACCGAGCGCGGCGTCTGCGCGGCCAGCGCCGAGGGGCTGGCACAACTCTTTCCCGATCTGGCGAACAGGGACAGGACATGACCGAGCAGGAGCTGCGGCAGGAGATCGTTTCGGTCGCGCAGGCGATCGACCGGGCCGGGTTCTGCCCGTCGAAATCGGGCAATGTCTCCTCGCGGTTCGGCGGCGGGCTGCTGATCACGCCCTCGGGCCTGCCCTATGCACAGACGAAGCCGGAAGACCTGATCCATCTCGGGCTGGACGGCACGGTCTTGAGCGGCAGCCGCAAGCCGTCCTCGGAATGGCCCTTCCATGTCGCGATCTACAAGGCGCGGCCGGATGCGCAGGCGATCGTGCATACCCATTCGCCGCGGGCCACGGCGCTTTCCTGCACGCGGCGCGGCATTCCGGCCTTCCACTACATGATCGCGCTCTGCGGCGGCGCCGATGTGCGCTGCGCCGAGTATGCTACCTTCGGCACGCCCGAGCTCGCCGAGAACGCGGTAACGGCGCTGGACGGTCGCAAGGCCGTGCTGCTCGCCAATCACGGCGTGATCGCGCTCGGCCAGACGCTTGGCGGCGCGCATACCATCGTCGCGGAGGTTGAGAATCTCGCCGGGCAGTATCTCGACATTCTGGCGGCGGGGCTCGAGCCAGCCATCCTCGATGCGGCCGAAATGGAGCGCGTCGGCGCCAAATTCGCGGGTTACGGAAAAGTCGGTTGATCTGATCGCATCGGCCTTACGCGGCGTTAAACACTGCCACCTTAGGGTAGCGCATGATCGTTTCGCGCTACCTGCACGAGTCATTCGATGTGCTGTCGGTCGGCGTCTGCGAGTACGATGCGGAACATCGTGCCGTCGGGTGGAACCGCACGTTCCTGCATTTCTTCCCCGAGGACGACGGGCTGATCTATCCCGGCGAGCCTTATGTCGAGAATCTCCGGCGCTTCTACACGCTCCGGCTCGCGCCGGAGGAGATGCACGACATGGATCGCTATATCGCCGAGGGCATGGCCCGCCACGAGAACCAGACGCAGGCCTTCGAGTTCCTGCATAACGGCCGGCGACTGCGTGCGAACTCGCTGCTCTCGCCCTGCGGCGGCCGGGTCAGGATGTGGCAGATGCTGGAAGCGCCGCGGCGCGCCGGGGTCGAGGCGATGCTGCCGGCCTTCGAGGCGCTGCGCTTCATTCCCGATGGCGCCATGCTCCTCGACGGCGAGGACAGGATCATCGCGACGAACGACGCCTTCCGCGATCTCTACGACATTCCCGCCGACACGCTGCTCGTCGGCCTGAAGTTCGACGAGATCGTCAGCGAATGCTGGCGCGGCGTCTCGGCGGTTGCAGGCCTGCGGGCCAGCATCCTCAACGGTCTGCGCTATGACGGGGCGCCCTTCGAGATCGAACTGCCCGGCCAGCGCTGGCGGCGCGTCGTTGCCCGCCACACGCTGGAGGGCTTGAGCTGCTTCATCCATGCCGACACGACGGCGGCAAAGCGCCAGCAGGCGGCGCTGCTGAGTGCGCAGGACGCCTTGCGCGAGGCCAATGCCGAACTGGTGAAGCTGGCGCAGACCGACGGATTGACCGGGCTTGCCAATCGCCGCCGCTTCATCGAGTGCCTCGCCAGCGAGGCGGCGCGGTCGCAGGCGCTTGCGCTGCTGATCGTCGATGTCGATCATTTCAAAGCGATCAACGACCAGTTCGGCCATGTCGCCGGGGATACCTGTCTGCGATTGATTGCGCAGATCATCGACGGTCCGCCGACCGGCGCGGCGCGTCTGGTCGCGCGGCTCGGCGGCGAGGAATTCGGCGTGTTGATCGCGGATGTAACGCCAGACGAGGCGACGGCGGTCGCCGAGGCGATCCGGCAGGCATTGGCGCAGGCGCCCTGGCGCGCGGTCGATGCGCAACTCCAGGGCGCGACGGTGTCGATCGGGCTTTGCTGCGGGCATGGCCCGCTCGATGGCGACGCGCTCTACGCCCATGCCGATGCGGCGCTCTATGCCGCCAAGCGCAACGGCCGCGACCGGATCGAGACCGCGCATCTGCCCGCTGCGGCCGGCCTCAAGGCGGGCTGAGCTCAGGCCGGTTTGCGCTCGACGAACACGCAGCCGTCGAAGCTGAAGACCTCTTCGCCGTGTTGGTTCGTGCCGGTGTTGCGGTGGAAGAACAGACCCCATTGCGGGCGAGAGGCGCTTTCGCGCTTGTCCCCGACCTCGGAGCGATAGGTGATCCGGTCCCCGGCGAAGACGGGTTTCGTCCAGCGCAGGTTCCTGAAACCGGGGGAGGGGCCGAGCCGCGCCACGCGGTCCGGCGCCGCCGCGAGCTGGCTCTTTCGATGCCGGACCATGCAGGCCATCCAGACGGCGGCCGTGTGCCAGCCGGAGGCGGCGAGCCGGCCGAAGGAGCTGTTGCGCGCCGCTGCCTCGTCCATGTGGAAGGGCTGCGGATCGAAGCTGCGGGCGAAGGCGACGATCTCCGCGGGCGTGAAAACGAAGCTGCCGAGCTCGTGGCTGTCGCCGATCGAGAGCTCCTCGAAGAAGCGCGTCGGTCCCGGTGGCTCGGCGGGCGCTTCCAACGGGTTTTCGACCGTCGGGCGCCGATAGGTCGGTGCGTGGTCGAGCCAGGGGCCGGCCGGATGGGTGCCGATGCCGGAGCCCCTGCGGCCGAACATGATCCAGTTGGTCTGTTCCAGGATCGGCTCGTCGCGCTGGTTCAGGAGCTCGAGCCTGAAGCGCACGAGGCCCATCTCGGGGCGCGAGCGCGAGACCTTGCTCTCCAGCACCGTGCGCCGGGCGCTGACGCTGTCATCGGGGAGGAGCGGGCGCAGCCACTTCACCTCGTCGATGCCCGGCGCACCCATGCTGGCGGCATCGAGCAGGAAATCCTCGGCCATCAGACGCATCAGCAGGGAGCAGCTATGCCAGCCCGAGCCGATCAGACGACCGACGAAGCTCGCCTTGGCGGCTTCGGGATCAACATGGAAGTCCTGCGCGTCATAGCGCGAGGCGAAGGCGACGATGTCGTCCTGCGAGACGTCGAGGCTGCGCGAGCGTGCGCTCTGGCCCGGAACGAAATCCTCGAAATACGCCATCGCCGGCAGGCTCTTCAGTTCGCGAAGCGGAAATGCAGCACGTCGCCATCGGCGACGACATATTCCTTGCCTTCGAGCCGGAACTTGCCGGCCTCGCGCGCGCCGGCCTCGCCCTTGTTGGCGATATAGTCGTCATAGGCGATGGTCTCGGCGCGGATATAGCCCTTCTCGAAATCGGTATGGATCACGCCGGCGGCCTGCGGCCCCTTTGTGCCCTTCTCGATCGTCCAGGCACGGGCCTCCTTCGGGCCGACCGTGAAATAGGTGACGAGATGGAGCAGGGCGTAGCCGGCGCGGATTACGCGATTCAGGCCGGGCTCGTCGAGGCCGACGGCCTCCAGATACTCGGTCTGCTCCTCGGCCGGGAGGACGGCGATCTCGCTCTCGATCTTGGCGGAGACGACGACGGCGACGGCGCCTTCCTCGGCAGCACGCTTCTTGACCAGCTCGGAGAAGCTGTTGCCCTTGTCGGCGCTGGCTTCCTCGACATTGCAGACATAGAGCACGGGCTTCGACGAGAGCAGCCCGAGCAACTCGAAGGGGCGGCGCTCCTCCGCCGAGAGCTGGACGAGGCGGGCCGGCTTACCATCGCGCAGCAGGGTCAGGCAGCGGTTCATCAGGTCGACCGCTTCCTTGGCCTCCTTGTCGCCGGACTTCGCCTTCTTCTCCAGCGGCAGCACGCGCTTCTCGAGGCTGTCGAGATCGGCGAGCATCAATTCGGTCTCGATCGTCTCGATATCGTCGACCGGCGAGACCTTTCCTTCAACGTGCGTGATGTCGCCATCCTCGAAGCAGCGCACGACATGGGCGATGGCGTCGCATTCGCGGATATTGGCGAGGAACTGGTTGCCGAGCCCTTCACCGCGCGAGGCGCCGCGCACCAGGCCGGCGATGTCGACAAAGGTCAGCCGCGTCGGGATGATCTCCTTGGAGCCTGCGATCGCCGCGAGCTTCTCCAGCCGCTCGTCGGGCACTGCGACGTCACCGACATTCGGCTCGATGGTGCAGAACGGATAGTTCGCTGCCTGCGCTGCGGCCGTCTGCGTTAGCGCGTTGAAGAGGGTCGACTTGCCGACATTCGGCAGGCCGACGATTCCGCATTTGAAGCCCATGGTCGCCTGTTCCGTTGCCCGCTGCGGATCAGCCGCGGCCGGGCGTGAAGCTTTTGAAAGTTGCGGCCTTATTGGGGGGCTTGCGCGATAAAGACAAGTGCCGCGCTGGGGATGGCTGCTGCGCCCCTCACGCGAACGTGCATGGCGGCGCGACCGAGGCGGGTGCTGGATCGGACCACCTGCCTGCCGCCTCGATCGGAGCCTCGAAATGAATCGCCTTCGCCTCGCGCTTGTCCTGTCATTTCTTGTTCTTGTCGGCGGCATTGCCGCTGCCCAGACACCGGGAACACGGCTACGCGGCGAGGTCGAGGCGCTGAACGGAACGACCCTGACCCTCAAGGCCGCTGACGGGCGGGAGATCAAGGTCGCGCTGGCACCGGGCTTCTCGGTCGGCGGGATGGTCGCGGCGAAGGCGAGCGATATCGCAAAGGGCAGCTTCATCGGCGTCGGCGCGAAGCCGCAGGCCGACGGCACGCTGCTCGCCGTACAGGTGGTGATCTTCCCGGAAGCGATGCGCGGCACGGGCGAGGGGCACCGGCCCTGGGGCGTGCTGCCGGATGCGACCATGACCAACGCCACGGTGGCCGAGACCGTCTCCAGGGTCGACGGCGCCAGTCTCGTTCTGAGCTATCCCGGTGGCGAGCAGAAGGTCGCGATCACGCCGGAAGCGACGATCCTCATGGCGGCACCGGCCGAGGCGAGCGAGCTGAAGCCCGGTGCGCAGGTCGCGATGACGGCGAGCCGGCAGGCCGATGGCAGCTACAGCACGAGCCGCGTCACGGTGGCGAAGGCTGGCGCCAAGCTGCCACTCTGAACGAAATCAGTCTTCGCTCTTCTCGCCGAGGCGCTTCACGGCGGCGTGGCCGCGCGCGTCCATGAAGAGATGCACCTTGTTCTGGAAGCCGGTGTCGTCATGGGCCGCGAGCAGGGCGGCATGGTCGGCGCAGGCCGTGCAGAGGTCCTCGACCCAGGGCTGTTCGGGCTTGCCGAAATCGTTGAGCACATAGGAGTGGACCAGCGCCTTGTCGCCGGGATGGCCGATGCCCATCCGCACACGGCGATAGTCGTTGCCGATAGCGGCGGTGGTCGAGCGCAGGCCGTTATGCCCGGCATTGCCGCCGCCGAGCTTCACGCGCAGCTTCGCGGGGGCGAGGTCGAGCTCATCGTGGAAGACGACAACATCTGCCGGCGCGATCTTGAAGAAGCGCGCTGCTTCGCCGATCGCGCGGCCGGATTCGTTCATGTAGGTCTGCGGCTTGAGCAGGATGACCTTTTCGCCGCCGATCGTCGCCTCGCAGGCCTCGGCCTGGAAGCGGGCGCGCCAGGGCGAGGCACGATGCAGGCGCGCGATTTCGTCCACGGCCATGAAGCCGATATTGTGCCGGTTGCGGGCATAGCGCGCGCCGGGATTGCCGAGGCCGGCGAAGATCAGCATGGCGGGACTCCGGCAGGCTTGTCGTTACATAGCAAAACGGCCGGGGCTGGCCCGGCCGTCTCGTGATCGTTCCGGATGGAAGCGGCGCCGGCTGGCGCCGTTTCATCAGGCCTTGGCTTCGGTCGCGGCTTCCGCAGTCTCGGCAGTCTCAGGCTCGGCCTCGACGGTCGGCGCGGAGACCGTGACGATCGTGGCGTCGGTCCCGACGGAGAGCTTGGCGCCGGCCGGGAGCTTGATCGCATCCGCATGGACGGAGTCGCCGATGTTCAGGCCGGCCACCGACACGTCGATGGACTCCGGAATGTTGTCGGGCTCGACGGTGACCTCGAGGCTATGCTCGACAATCTGGACCAGGCCGCCGTTCTTGACGCCGGGGCTCTGCTCCTGACCGACGACGTGAACCGGGACCTGGACCGTGACGGTCTGGCCCTTGGCGACGCGCAGGAAGTCGACATGGATCGGGAAATCCTTGACCGGGTCGAGCTGGTAATCGCGCGGAATGACGCGCTGCTTCTTACCGGCGACGCTGATCTCGAAGATCGTGGTCAGGAAGTGGCCGCCGAAAATCAACTGGCGGGTCTTGTTGGCGTCGAGCGCGATGGCTTCGGGAGCAGCGCCCCCACCATAGATCACGGCAGGCGTCTGGCCCTGGCGGCGAACAGCACGAGCGGCCCCCTTGCCGACCTGTGCGCGCGCCGAAGCCTCGATTTGCTTCACGGCGGTCATGTTGGATGTCCTTGACTTGTAAAATGACAAGGCCGCCTCGTGGCGGCCATCGGATTGCGCGTTCAGAGCCTCCAAGGGTGTCAGCCGAACGCAGGGGTGCTCATAGGCGAAAAACGCCGCGATCTCAAGCCCGGCCTGGCGTTGCTCAGGCGGCGTTCGCGACGCGGCCGGGAGCGGGAGTGGCGACCTGTGCGGGCTGGGCGAAGCGCTGCAGCCATTCGCGTATGACCGAGGCCGAAACTGGCGGGGAATAGAGATAACCCTGGCCGAGGCGGCAGCCCATCTCGATCAGGCGCTCGGCCTGTCCTTGCGTCTCGATGCCCTCGGCCACGATCTTCATGCCGAGGCGGCGGGTCATGGTCAGCAGCGCCTCGATGATGATCTCGCTGCGGGTGCCGCTGTCGATCGAGCCGACGAAGGAGCGGTCGATCTTGATGATGTCGATCGGGAATTCGAGCAGATGGGTCAGCGAGGCGAAGCCGGTCCCGAAATCATCGAGCGCGACCGGCGAGCCGCAGGCCCGAAGCGCCTCCATGGTGCGTGCGACGCCATCCTTGCGACCGCCCATGAAGACCTGCTCGGTGACTTCGATCACGAGCTGCTGCATCGGCACGGCGGCCTTCTCCAGAATGCGGCTGGCGCGCTGCACCAGATCGCCCTTCTGGAAATCGGCCGAGGTGACGTTGACCGCGACATGCTGGAAATTCAGGCTTGCCGCCCGCCATTCGGCCATGTCGGCGGCGACCGCCGTCAGCATCTGCGTGGTGGTGCGATGGGCGATCTTCGGATCGCGAAGCGCGTCCTGGAACTCGCCGGCGGTGACGATGCGGCCGTCGTCGAGGCGCATCCGGGCCAGGGCCTCGACGCCGACGACCTCGGCCGTGTCGAGCCGGATGACCGGCTGGTAATAAGGGATGATGCGCTCGTCGCCGAGGGCGCCGGCGACATCGCGGCGCACGCGGATGCGGTGCATCATCGCACTGCGCAACTGTCGGCGGAACCGGACATAGCGGCCGCGCCGCGTCTCCTTGGCGTGATAGAGCGCGAGATCCGCATTCTGCCGGAGAGTGACGCTGTCCTGCCCGTCAGCGCCGGCGATAGCGCCGCCGATGGTGATGCTGGGGGCGATGCTGTGCCCGTCATGGTCGAGCGGGGAAGCCATCGCCGCGGTGGCGGCCGCGGCGAGGGAGCGCATGCGCGCCGGCCCCTCGCAATCCGGGATCAGGACGGCGAATTCGTCGCCCCCGATCCGGCAGGTGAGGCAACCGGCGAGCGCCGTGCCGAGCCGCGTGCCGACCTCTGCGATCAGGGCATCGCCGGCCGCGTGGCCGAGCGTGTCGTTGACCAGCTTGAGGTGGTCAATATCGATCAGCATCAGCCCGAAGCGGCGGCCGGAGGCACTCATGCCGGCAATGGCGCCATTGAACTGGCTGCGGTTCGGCAGGCCGGTCAGCGTGTCGAAATAGGCGAGGCGGTGATTGCGGGTACGGACCTCGTCATGCTCGATCGCAATGGCGCAGAGATGGACACAGGTCGCGACGATCTGGCGCTCGAGCAATTGCGCACGGCGCGGCCGGTTGAAATAGAAAGCGAAGGCGCCGACGACGCGGCCGTCGCGAGCCTTGATCGGCGTCGACCAGCAGGCGCGCAGGCCGAGCGGCAAGGCCAGCCCGGTATAGGGCGCCCAGAGCGGATCGGTCGCGATATCGGTGACTTCGACAGCCTCGCCGCGGAAGACCGCGGTTCCGCAGGAGCCGACATTGGGTCCTGCCGGCAATCCCTTGATGGCGCCGACATAGTGCGGGGGCAGGCTGGGCGAGGCGAGGGGCTGAAGGCAGCCCTGATCGTCGATGGTGACGACCGAGCAAATGACGCCGGGCGAGATCGACTCGGCACGATGGCAGAGACGCTCCATGCAGGCGGCCAGCGGCTCGCCCCGCGCGATATCTTCAAGAATATCGTTCTGCAGAGCCTGCAGGCGGCCCGAAGGTCTGATCACGGATTGTCCGACTGAGTGCTCGTCGAAGAACCCGCATGCTAGCGGAAATGCTTTAAGGGCGGGTTGAAACGCCGCCTCAAACTTTACGTGGGATTGCAGGATCCCGCGTTCAGGCGGCGACCAGGCCGAGCCGCTCGTCGCGACGGCGCAGGAGATGCATCAAGGGCAGGGCGAGCAGCACCATCCAGGCCTTGCCGATGATCTGGCCGGCGAGGAAGTCGAGACTGCCGAAGGCGAGATGCAGGAAGACGAGGCTGTCGACGACGAGGCCGATCACGCTGGAGGCGAAGACGGCCGTGACGAAGCGGCGGCGCTGCAGCGGCGTGTAGACCGCGAAATCGGCGAGCTCCGAAAGCAGGAAGGCCGCGACCGAGGCGAGAACGATCGCGGGCGGGGCCAGCGTGGCCGAGATCAGCGTGCCGACCGCTATGGCGCCGAGACCGGCGAGCGGGCCGAGGCGACGCTGGACGATGTCGCGCAGGACGAGCGCGAGCCCGACCATCAGGACGCCGCTCGGCGCCATGACGCCCGGCCAGACCGGCACGAGGCAGGGGCCATTCGGCACGCAGACCGCGCCGGCATTGCCGATCAGCCAGTTGGCGGCAGGGATGGTCAGGCCGAACAGGATGAGGGCGATGACGCCTTCAGTCAGGCGCTGGCGGTCACGGGTCATAAGTCAAGTCCGCTGTCGTCGGGGGCTGCGAGGTAAGCCGCGAAGCCTTTTGATCGCAAATCGCATGCCGGGCAATGGCCGCAGCCGTAACCCCAGCCATGCCGGGTCGTCCTGTCGCCGAGATAGCAGCTATGGCTGTCCTCGATCACGAGGTCGAGCAGGGCCTGGCCGCCGATAGCGCGTGCGAGGGCAAAGGTCTGCGCCTTGTCGCGCCACATCAGCGGCGTGTGCAGCACGAGCCGGCGGTCGAGCCCGAGATTGAGCGCGACCTGCATCGCCTTGATCGTGTCGTCGCGGCAATCGGGATAGCCGGAATAATCGGTCTCGCAGACGCCGAGCACGATGTGCTTGAGGTCGCGGCGATAAGCGAGCGCGGCCGCGAAGGTCAGGAAGATCAGGTTGCGGCCGGGCACGAAGGTCGTCGGCAGGCCGGTCTCGGCGAAGGCGATCTCGGTCTCGCGGGTGAGCGCGGTCTCCGAGATCGCGCCGAGAGCCTTGAGATCGAAGACATGGTCGGGGCCGAGCCGCTCGGCATAGCGGGCGGAGAGCGCCGGCAGCTTGGCGCGGATCGTCTCACGGCACTCCATCTCGATGCGATGGCGCTGGCCGTAGTCGAAGCCGACAGTCTCGACCGCGTCGAAGCGGTCGAGCGCCCAGGCCAGGGTCGTGGTCGAGTCCTGGCCGCCGGAGAACAGGACGAGGGCGCGGGAGTTGCCCAAGCCGAAACCTCTCAGTCGAACAGGCTCGACACGCTGGTCTCGCTCGCAGTGCGTTCGATGGCTTCGCCCATCAGGCCGGCGATCGAGATGACGCGGATGTTGCGGGCGACCTTGACGGCCTCGGTCGGCATGATCGAGTCGGTGATCACCAGCTCCTTGAGCTTGGAGCCGGCGATGCGGGCGACTGCGCCGCCGGAAAGCACGCCATGTGTGATATAGGCGAAGACTTCCTTGGCGCCCTGCTCGAGCAGGGCGTCGGCCGCATTCACCAGCGTGCCGCCGGAATCGACGATGTCGTCGATCAGGATGCAGGAGCGGCCCTCGACCGAGCCGATGATGTTCATGACTTCCGACTCGCCCGGCCGGTCACGGCGCTTGTCGACGATGGCGAGCGGCGCGTCGATGCGCTTGGCGAGCGCCCGCGCCCGGACCACGCCGCCGACGTCCGGCGAGACGACCATGGCGTTCTTCCACTCCAGCCGGTCCTTGATGTCGCGCGCCATCAGCGGGGCGCCGAACAGGTTGTCGGTCGGGATGTCGAAGAAGCCCTGGATCTGGCCGGCATGGAGGTCGAGCGTCAGCACGCGGTCGACGCCGGCATGGGTGATCAGGTTGGAGACGAGCTTGGCCGAGATCGGGGTGCGGCCCGAGGCGCGCCGATCCTGGCGGGCATAGCCGAAATAAGGGATCACCGCCGTGATGCGCTTGGCCGAGGAGCGGCGCAACGCATCTGTGATGATCAGCAGTTCCATCAGATGGTCGTTCGTCGGGAACGAGGTCGACTGGATGATGAAGACATCCTGGCCGCGCACGTTCTCCTGGATCTCGACGAAGACCTCCATGTCGGCGAAGCGTCGGACGGAAGCCTTGGCGAGCGGAATGCTGAGATGGTTGCAGATCGCCTCGGCCAGCGGGCGATTGGAGTTGCCGGCGACGACTTTGAAGTGGGAGGCCATGCCGTAGCGCACCGTTGCAGTAAGGCTGAGCAGGGAGGGCCGGCATTGCCGGCTCAATTCGAACGGCTCTTAACAGCGCGGTCGGATGGAGTCGACCGCTGCAGTGCAATATCGGTCAGCAAAAAGCGCGGGGCGCCATGCCGTGACCCGGAAACCACTGCCGCAGCGTCGCCGCGGCGGGGGCCTCAGCTCTTCTTCTTGTCGTCGGTCGCGGCGACGCGGGTGCCCGGCTCGGCGGGTTTCGCCGGCTTGTCCTCGATCGCGAGCGTCTCGACGCCCGGTGTGGTGACGAGGAAACCGGCTATCGCATCCATCGAGTCCGACGCCGCCTTGGCGACGATCGTGCGATCGATGCCGGCCCAGGGATCGGAACCGCCGCTGCGCTTGCCGATGCTCTCGCCCTGGACGCGCTGGGCTCGCTGCTTGGTCGAATCGTAGACGTCCCAGACGAAGGCGAGCGCGGTCTGGCCGTCCTCGGTGGGCTGGGCGGTGAGGTAGCCCTTGACCCGGAAGCGCGCCGGCTTGTTGCCGGGGACGATCTCCATCTTGCGCTCGGCCGCGGCCTCGCCGAGCAGGCCGGCGAAGCTGGTGGTGACGTCCTCGGGCGCGCCGGAAATGCTCTGGACGGAGACGGGGACGCCGGGCGCATCGACGCGCGGGCGAGCCGCGGTCTGGGTGGTTTCCTGGCAGCCAGCGACAGCGAGCGCCAAAACCGGCCCCAGAACGAGGCCGCTAAAACGGTTGATCATGACGCCTCCCGCCCTTTGGGCTGTGGACTGCTTCGAGATTCCCTGCTCGCCCGTTCTAGGCTCAACGGATGACGAGGTCCAGATCGGGCAGGTTGAGCGCCTCGGCGCCGCCTTCGCCGACCAGATAGGTCCGGCCAAGGCACATCGCGGTTTCGCTGGCGGAATCCATCAGGATCATGTGAGCGAACATCACCATGCCCGGCACGATCGGCCAGTCATTGGCCCCATAGAACATCGGCCAATCCATCCAGGACGGGGTGAACTTGGCGCCCAACGAATAGCCGCAGGCATTGAGTCGGTGCTGCGCCAGGCCATGCTCGTCGAAGATTCGGGCATGGGCGGCGAAGACGTCACCGGCCGTGCGCCCAGGCTTCAATTCGGCCTCGCAAGCCAGCAAGGCGTCGCGGGCGGCGGCATGATAGGGGCGGTGGAGCGGGCGCGGCTCGCCGACGACGACGGTGCGCATCGCGGCGACATGATAGTGCCGGTCGGTGCCGGCGAATTCGAGGGTGATCTGGTCGTTGGCATCGAGCCGGCGCCGGCCGGATTTGTAGCGGCAGAGCAAGGCGTCGCGGCCGGAGCCGATGATGAACTCATTGGCGGGATAGTCGCCGCCGCCCGCGAAGATCGCATTGTGCTGGGCGGCGAGAATCTCGCCCTCGTCGGCGCCGGCCCGGATCGCAGCGAGCGCCGCGCGGTCGGCGGCATCGGCCAGCACGGCGGCGCGCCGGACATAGGTGATCTCCTCCGCCGATTTCACGGCGCGCAGGCGGGTGACGATCAGCGAGGCGTCGGTGAGATCGGCCTGCCCGGCGAAGCGGGCTTCGAGCTTGCGATAGTTCGAGGCGACGAGGCCGTAGGATTCGAACTCGACGCCGATGCGCTTGCCAGCGAGGCCGAGATCGCGGTTCAGGGTGAGGAGATCGGCCGTCGGGTCGGCGTCGCGGCCGTCCTTCCAGATGCGGATGTCTGTGAGGTTCGAGGTCTGCTGGGCCTGCCGAAGATCGGCGGAACGAGTCAGGAGCGCCATGGTGCCGTCGGCTTTGACGACGAGGCACTGGAAGAAGCAGAAGCCGAAGGTGTCGTAGCCGGTCAGCCAGAACATCGATTCCTGCTGGAACAGGAAGAGCGCATCGAGCCGGTCCTTCCGCATCGCGGCCAGCAAGGCATCGCGGCGGCGGGCGAATTCGGCGGGCGTGAAATGCAGGGCCATGGCGCGTTCCTCCGGATGGTCGCGCATGTGATCGTGCCGAGGCCTTGCGGGCAAGCCCGACAACCGGTCGCAATTGCGGCCCCCGCGCGGGCTGCCTATAGGCTGTCCTCAGAGAGTTTCGCGCCTCTGGAGCATCAGACTGAATACCGTACTCAGTCCGATGCTCCAGATCTTTGAATTTGCATCGGCTTTTCCCGAAAACCGCGTCACACTTTTCGGGCCGATGCTCTAAGGGAGAGAGCCATGGTGAACCCCGGCAACCGCATCCTCGACGATATCGCCCGTCTCGCCACGGATGCCGCAGGCGCGGCGCAGGGCGTGCGGCGCGAGGTCGAGACGGTGGTGAAGACCCAGATCGAGCGGCTGCTGCGTGATCTCGACGTCGTCGCCCGCGAGGAATTCGAGGCGGTGCGCGAGATGGCGCTGATCGCCCGCGAGGAGAACGACAAACTCGCTACCCGGCTGAAGGCGCTGGAGGAGAAGCTCGGCAAGGCCTGAGACTCGTCCGGGGTTGTGTGGAAAGCGCGCCCCGGTTGCCCTCAGGTTATGTCCACAGCCATGTGCTGTGGACAGCCCTCCAGAGGGATTGAGCCCGCCGGCCGAATCCGCGGAGCTTGGCGCCGTGTTGGGAGCGTCACAGCGCCTGCGCTATCGTCGGTGGAAAGAATTGATTCGTCGGGCGGATTCGTCTTGCCGCGCCGGATGGGAGCCTCTTTTCAGAGGCTCCGGAGGTGTGTTGCGTTCCTTCGGCTTTCCAGTCGCCGTGTTCCTCTTCTCGAACGCGCCGGGGCTCTCGCTCCGGAAGGTGGACCTTAGGGCATGATAGACCTCGATATGGATGCCGAGCTGGATCGGCCTTCCAACCCGCTCGACCTGTTTGAACGCCTCGCAGCACTCAATGACTGGTCCTTCGATCGCGACAGCGAGGACGAGCTTTCGGTTTCCGTGACCGGCGGCTGGTCGGAGTATCACGTCGCGATCACCTGGCTCGCCGAGGTGGAGGCGCTGCATATCGCCTGCGCCTTCGATCTCAAGGTACCGGAGCGGCGGCGCAGCGAGGTGCTGCAACTCGTCAGCCTCGTCAACGAGCAGCTCTGGCTCGGCCATTTCGACCTGTGGAGCAGCGAAAGCGTGGTGATGTATCGCCACGGCCTGCTGCTCTCCGGCGGGGCGGAGCCGACCGAGGAACAGGCGGCGGCGCTGGTCAAGGCAGCGGTCGAGGCCTGCGAGCGCTATTACCAGGCCTTCCAGTTCGTCGTCTGGGCCGGCAAGACCGCCAAGGAGGGCATGGAGGGGGCGATCCTGGAGACGGTCGGCGAAGCCTGATCCGCTGATTTCGCGCGAACGGGCTTGACCGGGCGGCTGCGGGACGGGAAGGCTCTCGGCCGTGAGCGTCCGGGCAGGGGCCTGCGGCGCGCCAAGCCTGTGAGGCCGCCATGTCGAACTCCCTTCCGCAATCGCTCGTGCTGATCGGCGCCGGCAAGATGGGCGGCGCGATGCTGGAGGGCTGGCTGCGCATCGGCATCGACCCGAAGGGCGTCAGCCTGATCGACCCCAAGCCGTCGGACGAGATGGTCGCGCTCGCCCAGGAGAAGGGCATGCGGCTCAATCCCTCGGCCAAGGAAATTTCCCCTGCCGATGTCGTCGTGCTCGCGACCAAGCCGCAGATGCTCGATACGGCTGCGCCTGCCGTGCAGGCTTTCATCCATCCCAGGACGCTGCTGATCTCGATCCTCGCTGGCAAGACGCTGGGCGATCTCGCTGCGCGCCTGCCCAATGCCAACGCGATCATCCGCGCCATGCCGAACCTGCCGGCGGCCGTGCAGCGCGGCGCCACGGCAGCGGCGCCCGGCAAGGGCGTGAGCGTGGCGCAGCGCGCCACGGCGGACGCGCTGCTCAGCAGCATTGGCAAGGTCGAATGGCTCGACGACGAGGGGCTGATCGATGCCGTGACGGCGGTGTCCGGTTCGGGGCCGGCCTATGTCTTCCATCTCGTCGAATGCCTGGCCGCTGCCGGCAAGGAAGCGGGGCTGCCGGCCGATGTCGCGGAGCGTCTGGCGCGGGCGACGGTGGAAGGCGCCGGCGAATTGCTGTTCCAGTCGCCGCTGCCGCCCGGCACGCTGCGCCAGAACGTGACCTCGCCGGGCGGTACCACCGCTGCCGCGCTCGAGGTGCTGATGGCCGAGGACGGCATGAAGCCATTGATGCGCAAGGCCGTGGCTGCCGCGAAACGTCGCGCCGGAGAGCTTTCGGGTTGAATGGCCTTCCGCCTGCCACGATAGCGGCCTAACCTCCGCTCATTGCGAAGCGAGAGGAGCTGCCCATGGCCCGCAAACCCGTTTCCGCCCCGCCCGAGGCGGCGCAGCCAAAGCCGGCCGCAAAGCCGGTCGATCCGCGCAAGCGCGCCGTCGATGCGCTGATGACGCTCGCGGCTGAACGGCCCTGGGACCAGATCGAGCTGCCGGATATCGCGACCGAAGCCGGCCTGACGCTTTCGCAGTTGCGCGGGCTGTTCCCGTCCAAGCTTGCGATGCTCGGCGGGGTTACCCGCATCGTCGACGATGCCGTCCTGGCCGATACCTCCAACGACCTCGCGGGCGAGCCGGTCAAGGAGCGCATGTTCGACCTCGTCATGCGCCGGCTCGATGCGATGGCGCCCTACAAGGCGGGCCTGCGCAAGATCGCGCCCGCCATCCGCCGCGATCCGCTGGCGCTGGCGGCGCTCAATCGCGGTGCCGTCAATTCCTGGCGCTACATGCTGGCCTCGGCCGGCATCCAGACCGAGGACGCACTCGGCCACCTGCGGGTGCAGGGCGCCGTGCTGCTGATGGCGCGCGTTTCCGAGGCCTGGCTCGACGATGACGAGCCGGAACTGTCGAAGACCATGGCGCGGCTCGACCGCGAACTGAAAACGGCGGGGCGCATCATGGCGCGTGCCGAGGACGTCCACAGGCTGACGGCGCCGTTTCGCGGGCTGGCGCGGGCGATCTGCTCCGGGCGGCCGCTGAAGGCGCGCCGACGCGAACGCGCCTCGGATCGCGGCGAGGACAAGGAGGATTACGCGCCGGCGATCTGACGCTGAGCGCACGAAATATGGCGAAACTGCGCCAATGTTAAGCGGGCCTTAGCCAATTCTGCGCAAATGAGGGGAATCCCCTATCGCGCAGGATACGCGAATGTCGTTCACCCGGAAGCTTGCGACCCTCTCGATCAGCCGTTCCTTCGGTCTGATCGCCGCCCTGGCCGTGCTGATCGCCGTCGGCGCCGTCGGCTACACGCTGAATGCCGCCCGCAACGAGATGATCAATCTCAAACGGGCGGAGATGAAGAATGCCGTCGAGTCTGCCGCGACCACGGTGAAAGGCTATCTGGCGCGCGTCCAGAGCGGCGAGCTGAAGGAAGACGACGCCAAGAAGCTGGCGATGGATGCCCTCGGTAGCGCGCGCTTCGACGGCGGAAACTACTACTTCCTGATCAATTACGACGGCATCAGCGTCCTGCACGCAAACAAGAAGATCCAGTCGACCGACATGCGTCCGCTCAAGGATGCGGACGGCAAGTTCTTCGTCCAGGACATGATCGCGCTGGCGAAGGCGAAGACCGAGGGCTTCGTCGACTATGGCTGGCTGAAGGCCGGCGACAAGGAGCCTTCGCTCAAGATCTCCTACATCATCGGCGTTCCGCAGTGGCAGTGGGTGGTCGGCTCCGGCCTGCATGTCCAGGACGTCGATGCGGCGTTCATGGGTATGGTCGCCGGCGTCGCCAAGGTCCTGGTGCCGCTCGGCCTCATCATGCTCGGCCTCGTGATCGTGCTGAGCCGTCGCGCGTCGGGCATGCTGCACTCGGTGCGCGGGTCGATGGAAGGTCTGGCTGCCGGCCAGCTCGACACCCCGATCGCGCATCAGGAACGCTCCGACGAGATCGGCGCCATGGCGCGGACCCTCGTCGTCTTCCGTGACGCCGCCCTCGCCAAGGAGGCGATGGAAGCCGACAAGATCCGCATGGAGGAGGAGGCCGCCGGCCACCGCCACGCCGCCGATGGCGAGCGCCGCCGCAACGAGGCCGATCGTGCCGAACAATCCCGCGTGCAGGCCGATGTGGTCCATGCGCTCGGCCAGGGCCTGGAGCGCCTCTCGGACGGCGACCTGACCTATCGGATCGAGGAGGCCTTCTCGGCCGAGTACGTCAAGCTGAAGGACGATTTCAACGGCGCCATCGCCAAGCTCCAGGACGCGATGCGCCAGATCGCGACCAATACCGAGAGCATGAAGGCCGGCTCCACCGAGATCAGCCAGGCGGCCGACGACCTCGCCAGCCGCACCGAGCAGCAGGCCTCTTCGGTCGAGGAGACGGCGACGGCGCTCGATGAGCTGACCGCAACGGTCCGCCAGACCGCCGAGAGCGCGCGCCTCGCCAACCAGGCGACGGAGCAGGTCAAGACCGAGGCCGAGCAGTCGACCAGCATCGTTCGCGATGCGGTGACGGCGATGGGCGGCATCGAGAAGTCCGCCCAGGAAATCTCGCAGATCGTCGGCGTGATCGACGAGATCGCCTTCCAGACAAACCTGCTCGCGCTCAACGCCTCGGTCGAGGCGGCGCGGGCCGGCGACGCCGGCAAGGGTTTCGCCGTCGTCGCTTCCGAGGTGCGGGCGCTGGCGCAGCGTTCCGCCTCCGCCGCCAAGGAGATCAAGACCCTGATCGACGCCTCGACCATCGAGGTCGAGAAGGGCGTCCAGCTCGTCGGCCAGACCGGGGGGGCGCTGCAGCGCATGGCCTCCGAGATCACGCGCGTCACCACGCTGGTCGCGGAGATCGCCGGGGCCGCGCAGGAGCAGGCTTCGGGCCTACAGGAGGTCAATTCTGCGGTTGGCGAGATGGACCAGGCGACGCAGCAGAACGCCGCGATGGCGGAGCAGTCGACCGCCGCTGCGCATTCCCTCTCACAGGAAGCTGACCGGCTGTCCTCGCTGGTCGCCCGCTTCCAGCTTGGCGGCGATGTTGCCCGGCTCAAGGCGATCTCGCAGACGATGCGGGCCGCGGTCGCTTCGGCGCCGCGCCCGGCGGTTCCGCGGGCCAAGGCGGCCAACGGTGCTGCTCCGGCGCCCAAGGCCGGTGCGCGCGACGACGGCTGGGCCGAGTTTTGAGCGAGCCTTCCGCCCCGGCCGCGCAGATCGGCTTCGACGACTTCCTGAAGGTCGACATCCGTGTCGGCACGATCGTCGAGGCCGAGCCCTATCCAGAGGCGCGCAAGCCGTCGATCAAGCTCGTCATCGATTTCGGCGGCACGATCGGCCGCAAGAAATCCTCGGCGCAGATCGCCAAGCACTACCGGCCGGAGGATCTCCCCGGTCGGCAGGTCCTCGCGGTGGTGAATTTCCCGCCGCGCCAGATCGGCAGGTTCATGTCGGAAGTGCTGACGCTTGGCATCCCCGATGCCGAGGGCGAGGTCGTCCTGATCGGGCCGGGACACGAGGTACCGATCGGCGGGCGGCTCTTCTAGGCGGCCACAGACCACAGGCCGGTCTGCAAGGCGGTTGGTGCGAATTCCGGCGCCGACCAGCGCAGGCGGAGTGCGCCGGGACGGCGCCAGCCACGCTTCACATGGAAGCGCCACAAGCGTTCGGTGCCATCGAGGCGGACCAGCTCCGGACCCTGCCAGACGATTTCCGCCTCGCCCTGCAATTGCAGCAGGCTGCCGGTCGCGAAGTCGACGAAGAGCAGCGCGGCGCGCGACTCCTGCAGCAGGTTCCCGAAGGTATTGAAGTAGCTGTTTCCGGCGAAATCCGGGATGGTGAGGGTGTCGCCGTCGATGCGGCCGAGCCGGTCAGCGGCCTTCTGCGCATCACCGCGCCGCTCTCCTTCGGCCGGCGGCATGTCACGCTCCTGGTCAGCGAGTTCCTCGATCGTTATCCGCAGGTGCAGGTCGAGCTCGTGCTGGCGGATCGCAATCTCGACCTGATCGAGGAGGATCTGCAGCTCGCCGTCCGGATTGGGACGCTACCGAATTCCGGGTTGCTGATGCGCAAGGTCGGAGAGGTTCGGCGCATCCTCGTGGCTGCGCCGTCCTATCTCGCGAATTGTCCGCCGCTCAGACGCCCGGCCGACATCGCCGCGCAAGAGACGATCGCGAGCGTTGCCGCCAACCAGACGCTGACCTGGCGCTTCGGCGGGCCGCGCTCGGGAGCGCGGTCGTGCTGACGAAGCGTCTGATCGTCAACGAGGCGGAATCGGTGCTGATCGCGGCGCGGGCAGGGCGCGGGCTGGCTCGGGTCCTGTCCTATCAGGCGGCGGATGATCTCGCTGCCGGAACGCTGGTGCGCCTGCTGTCGGAGTTCGAGCCACCGCTGCTGCCGGTGCAACTCGTGGTGCCGGGCGGCCGGCAGCCGGCACCCCGTGTGCGCGCCTTCATCGACCATGCCGTGGCGCGCTTGCCGGAACTCGCGCCGATCGGAGCTGGTGCTAGCGCAGCGAGCCCGCAAAGCTCGTGATGGCGGAGACGACCTGGCCCTCGCGGCCGATGAAGCCGTGATAGGCGCGGGCCTGGCAGGGATCGCCTGTCGAGCTGCCGCCATCGATCCAGATCAGGCGCGCCTTGCCGCCGGTCCATTGCTGGAAGGTGACCGCCGATTCGGGCAGCGTCAGGCGGCAGCTATCCTGCTTATGGTGGATGATGAGCGTCGGAGGCAGCCTTGCGGGATCACCGATCATGCCGCGCGCGCCGTCAAGGATCGATGAGGCGAAGACGACGCCGTCCGGCCGGGCCGCGAGCGTATCGGCGACCTTGAGGGCGCCCCGACTCATCGCCACGACGATGACGCGGGGCGCGATGCCACGCATGTATTCCACAGCCTTGGCCGGATTGGCGCCGGCATCGAGCGTGATACTGGCGATGCCGTTGCGGGCGTAGGCGCCACGGGTGCGCACGATCCAGTTGCCGCTGCGCGCAACGCTGCCATCCGCGCCGACGCCGATATTGCCGTCGCCGCCCGTCAGCAGCACGAGCCCGGCGCGCGCCTTGCCGGCCGGCTTGTTGAGGAGGGCACGGCCTCCGCCGAAGAAGCTTCCTCCGAGATCGATGACCTCCTCGGCCTGTGCTGTGGGGGCCGCCAGCAGCATGGCTGCGGCGAGGGAAGCCAGAAATCGTCTCAGGAACCGCATGTCGGGTCTCCCCTTGCGTCACCCGGAGACTAGCGCCCGGTTTTCGCTGCTGTCGAGCGAAACTGCGTTTCTAGACCGGGAGCCGAACGGTCGCGCGCAGGCCGCCCAGCGGCGAATCGGCCAGCATGATGTCGCCGCCATGGGCGCGCGCGATGTCGCGGGCGATAGCGAGGCCGAGGCCCGTGCCGCCGCCATCGACATTGCGGGCTTCGTCGAGCCGGAAGAAGGGGCGGAAGACGTCCTCGCGTTGATCCAGCGGGATGCCGGGGCCGTCATCGTCGACCATCACGATCAGGTAGCGGGCATCATGGGTCGCCCGGATCGCGATGCGGTCGCCGTAGCGGGCGGCGTTCGAGACGAGATTGGTGAGCAGGCGGCGGAAGGCATCCGGGCGGATCACGACGAGCGGATCGCCCTCGACCGTCAACCCGGTCTGGTGACCCTGCCGCTCGGCATCGGATTTCAGCTCTTCCAGCAGGGAGCGGATGTCGGTCTCGACCGCGGTCTCGCCGGCATCGCCGCGGGCGAAGGCGAGATAGTCCTCGAGCATGCGGCTCATCTCGTCGACATCCTTCTCCAGCGCCTCGATCTCCGAGGAGCGCTCCATCAGGGCGAGCGAGAGCTTGAAGCGGGTGAGTATGGTGCGCAGGTCGTGGCTGACGCCGTTCAGCATCGTGGTGCGCTCGCCGATCGAGCGCTCGACGCGTCGCTTCATCTCGATGAAGGCATTGCCGGCGCGGCGGACCTCGCGGGCGCCGCGCGGCCGGAAATCGGCGTCGCGGCCCTTGCCGAAAGCTTCGGCCGCGTCGGCGAGCTTCAGGATCGGGCGAATCTGGTTGCGCAGGAACAGCACCGCGATGGTCAGCAGGATCAGCGAGGTCCCGATCATCCAGAGCAGGAAGATGTGGCTGTTCGAGGCATAGGCCGAGTTGCGCCGCGTCAGGATGCGCATCACGTCCTTGCCGAGCTTGATACGGATCTCGATCAGGCTGGAGCGGCCGACCGTGTCGAGCCAGAAGGGGCGGGCGACCTGTTGGGAAAGCTCCGTCGAGAGCGCGTTATCGAGCAGCGAGAAGAACGGGCGCGGGCCCGGCGCCGGCAGGTCTGAATCGGCGATGATGTCGAGGTCCATGCCGAGCCGCTCGGCGGCGATGCGCGACAGCGTCGTGGTGTCGGCATCCTGCGGATAGCTCTCGTAAACATCGATCAGCATGGCGATGTCGGCGGAGACGGCCGAGGACAGACGCTGCGTCACCGTCTGCCAGTGCCGCTCCATGAAGACATAGGCGATGACCGATTGCAGCAGCACGACCGGGGCGATGACGATGACCAGCGCACGCGGATAGAGCCCCTTGGGCATATAGCGCGCGACGATCTGCAAGGGCCGTCCGATACGCTTGACGGTCGGCCGCACAGCCTTGCCCAGGCTTTCGAGCGCGTGCTCCAGCAAGGCGTAGACGCGCGCCAGCGTACGTGCGGCGGAGCGCAGCACGGTCGGACCTTTCCTGCCGGGTTGCAGCGGTGTCACGTCCGGTCCGTCACCAGCCTGTAGCCGACGCCACGCACGGTCTGGAGATAGAGCGGGTCGGTCTGGTCGCGCTCGACCTTGCGGCGCAGGCGATTCATCTGGACATCGACGGTGCGGTCATTGGCGGCGGAGCCCTGCGCGGCCAGTTCCTCGCGCGGGACGACCTCGCCGGCGCGCTCCGCCAGTGCAGTCAGGATCTCGCGCTCGCGCTCGGTCAGGCGGATCGTCTCCTCGCCCTTGCGCAATTCGCCGCGCGCCAGCCCGTAGATGAAGGGGCCGAAGCGGACGAAATCAGGCCGCGTGCCGGATTGCGCGGCCTCGACGACCAATGTGCGCTTGAGGATGTTGCCGAGCCGGAGCAGCAATTCGCGGGGCTCGAATGGCTTGGAGAGATAGTCGTCGACGCCGATCTCGAGGCCGTTGATGCGGTCCTTGCCGTCGGCGCGGGCGGTCAGCATCAGGATCGGCACTGTCGAGCCGTCGCGGAAGCGCCGCGCGAAGTCGAAGCCGTTCTCGCCGGGCATCATCACGTCGAGCACGATCGCGTCGAAGACGAGATTGCCGAGCCGCGTATCGGCCTCGGCTGCATTGGCGGCCGTCGTCACCCGGTAGCCGTTATCGCCGAGGAAGCGCCCCAGCAATTCGCGCAGGCGCCGGTCGTCATCGACGACGAGGACATGCGGGGCTTCGTCAGGCAGGGGCTTGCGGGCCGGCTTCGCCAGGGTCTCGGTTGCGATCATCTCGCGCCTTTCTCCTGCGCCGGTTGGACCCGGCGCTCTCGCGGTGCAGGGTTCCCATAGCATAACGCAGGGAGCCGGTCGCCGCTAAGACGGCATGACGATCGTTCTTGGATAGCGCTACCCTTGTCATTCCGGGGCTTCGCGCAGCGAAGAACCCGGAACCCACGACCGGGCGAGCGGCTAACGACTTGGGGTCGAATGTCTCACCGAGTCGTGGGTTCCGGGTTCGCGCCTGCGGCGCGCCCCGGAATGACACGGGGTGCAGCCGAGATTCCTAAGCCTTGTCGAGAAGGCGCTCCACCTTCGGCCGCTCGGCCGGGTCGATCAGCGCGGCGAGATAGCGTGCCGCGACGGCTGCGGTCTCGGGGGCGGCGCCTTCGAGCGCGCGGTTGATGCGCTTCGCCTGCAGGCGAACGAGGCGCAGCGCCAGGTCCTGGCCCGAGGCCGTGGTGTGGAGATGACGCTGGCGCTTGTCCTGCCGGCCGGTTCGCTGCTCGATATAGCCCTTCTCGACGAGCTCCTTGAGCACGCGGTTCAGGCTCTGCTTGGTGATCTGCAGGATGTCGAGCAATTCGGCGATGGTCAGGCCCGGCCGGCGCTGGACGAAGTGCAGGACGCGGTGATGCGCCCGGCCAAAACCGTAATCGGCGAGGATGCGGTCGGGGTCACCGACGAAGTCGCGATAGGCGAAGAACAGGAGTTCGATCAGGTCGTGCGGCACCGCCTCGGAGGAGGGCCTGAGCGGCAGGTCGTCAGCGTCGGAAGGGGATGGGGCCAAAACGCGAGTCCAAAAATTTGGGTCAGCCTTATTGACATATCTCAGACGCAAGATTACCGGTCAAGGGCGTTGAGCGAACGATTATTTCAAAGCGTCGCGTTGCAACGCAGCTTCAGACCCGCGCTTGCGTTCCGAAAACGGCTGTGCCCGAGTTCCGGAAACGAGCACCCAGGAGAAGGTCCATGTCAGTCATTCCTTTCGACCAGCGCGATGGCGTCATCTGGTTCGACGGCAAGCTCGTGCCGTGGAAGGACGCCCGCATTCACGTACTGACCCATGGACTGCACTACGGCTCGTGCATCTTCGAGGGCGAGCGCTCCTATGACGGCGTGATCTACAAGAGCACCGAGCACTCGCAGCGCTTCCACAAGTCGGCCGAGATCATGGATTTCACGATCCCCTACTCGGTCGCAGAGCTCGACGAGGCCAAGTATCTCTGCCTGAAGGAGAACAACCTGAAGGACGCCTATATCCGCCCGGTCGCCTGGCGCGGCTCGGAGATGATGGCGGTCTCCGGCATGAACAACAAGATCCACACCGCGATCGCCGTGTGGGAATGGCCGAGCATGTTCGACATGGCGGCGAAGCTGAAGGGCATCCGCCTCGACGTCGCCGATTACCGCCGGCCCGATCCGGCCTGCGCGCCGGTTCATGCCAAGGCGGCGGGCCTGTACATGATCTGCTCGCTCTCCAAGCACAAGGCCGAGCGCGCCGGCTATGCCGACGCGATGATGCTCGACTGGGAAGGCAATGTCGCCGAATGCACCGGCGCCAATATCTTCTTCATCAAGGACGGCGTGATCCACACCCCGCTGGCCGACCGCTTCCTGAACGGCATCACCCGCCAGTCGGTGATCGACCTCTGCCGCCAGCGCGGCTTCGAGGTGGTCGAGCGACGCATCCGCCCGGAGGAGCTGGAAAGCTTCAACGAGTGCTTCATCACCGGCTCGGCCGCCGAGGTGACGCTGGTCTCCGAAATCGGCCCGTACAACTTCATCACCGGCAACATGGGCAAGGTGGTGATGGAGGACTACTCGGCCGCGGTGCGCTCGCAGTCGAAGGCGGCGTGAGGCTCGGCCTTTCGTAACGACAATGTCATGCTCGCCCTTGTGGCGAGCATCCACATCTTGGACACGCCCCTCGACTCATGAAGACGTGGATGGTCGGGACAAGCTCGACCATGACGGCAGGCGTCGGGCCCCTACTTCTCCCGGCTCTGGAACAGCGTGATCCAGTCGTCGCCGGGGATGAGGCGGCATTCGCTCATCCTGCTGAGCTGCAGCACGGCAAAGCGCGTCCCGTTCCAGCCATAGGAGCCCGACGAGCCGCAATCGCCGATGCCGCGGCCCTTCGCGAAGAACATCACCCGCCCCGTCTTCGGGTCGAAATCGGCGTTGACCAGCTCATTGCCGGGCTTGTCGCTATTGCCCTCGAAAGCGGCCGGCTTCGCCTTGGCGACATCGCGGCCCGGCACGAGCCAGAACTGGCTCGCGACATTGTAGGCGCCGCGCGAGCAGGCGACCACGACGAGGTTCGTGGCGTCGTTCAGGGGCCAGGCCCCGTCGCTATCGGTGAAGCCTTCAGGGGTGTCCTCGCAGGAATCCGGCTCCCGCCGGTTCAGTTCGGCGCGCAACGCCTTGGCCAGTGCGGCGGCCGGATCTTTGGCGAACGGCCTGCCGGCGGGAGGTGTCGTGGCGACGAGTGGCGGCTCCGCCGCTGCCGGCACGGTGCCGGCCGTGCCCTTGCGGATCAACGCGGAGGGGGTGTTCAGGCGTCCCTGCTGCTCGTCGATCCAAAGCATCGCGGCAACCGAGCCGCCGAGCGACAGCTTGAAAGTCTGCTTCTCGATCCTGGCCGTCAGGACGGTGGCCTTGCGGGCGGCACCGATCAGGGCGTCGACATCGGCGGGGGCGAAGGCGATTTCGGCGGTTTCGCCGTCATTGCTGCTGCCCTGGAGACGGCGACCTGCCGCCGGAAACGGCGCGCCGTCCAGTGCCAGCTCGATCTCGAAGCGGGGCTTGAGCTTCTGCCGTCGCAGCTTGAGGGCGAGGGACGGAGTGCCTTCCGGCCCGGCCGCGCGATCGAGCCGCAGGAAGGCGACCTCGTCGTCGGCCTCGTTCGGCAACGAAAGCGCCGTGCAGACGCGGATATTGTCGCAGCCGGCGACCCAGTCGCGGAAGGTCTTGATCTGGCCGATCTCGGCCCGGGCCGGGGCGATCAGGGCCAGCGACAGGAGACATGCGGCGAGCCCGTGCTCAACCCCAGCGTTTCGCCGCATCGTCGTCATCCGCCTTGGCTTCGACCCAGCCGCCGAGCGTGCCGTCGGCGCGATGCTCGCGCTTCCAGAACGGGGCGCGGGTCTTGAGATAGTCCATCATGAAATCGGCGGCCTCGAAGGCGGCGCGGCGATGGGCGGAAACCGCCAGCACCAGCACGATCTGCTCGCCCGGCTTGACCAGCCCATAGCGGTGGATCGCGACGAGGCCCATGAGCGGCCAGCGCCCGGCCGCCTCGGTGGCGACGCGGGCGATCTCGGCGTCGGCCATGCCGGGATAATGCTCGAGTTCCAGTGCGGCGAGCGTGCCGGCCTCGTCGCGGCACAGGCCCGTGAAGGAAACGACGGCGCCGATATCGGCGCGGCCGGCCGAGAGCGCGTCGATCTCGTCCTGAAGCGAGAAATCCTCGCGCTGGATGCGGACGAGAGGCGTCATCACCGGCTCAGCCGCCGGTCATCGGCGGGAAGAAGGCGATCTCGCGGGCCTGGCCCAGCCGGGCCTGGGGCTTGGCATGGACATGGTCGAGCGCAGCGCGCACGACCGTCTCGTCGGCGAAGGCCGCCTCGTAGCCCTCGCCGCGTGCCTTCAGCCAGCGCACGAGGTCGGCGATGGTGGCGAGGTCGGAAGGGATGTCGAGCGTCTCCTCGGGCAGGCCGACGCGCTCACGCACCCAGGCGAAATAGACGATGCGGACGGGCCGTGTGCCCGCCGTTGCCGTGGCGGTCGCGCTGCTCATGGCGTGCGCTCGTCCTCTGCGACGAGATGGCGGATGCCGGCGTTGAAATAATCCCAGCCGGTGTAGATCGTCAGGCCGGCGGCGGCCCAGAGCAGGACGATTCCAATCGTGGTGTTGCCGGGCAGGACCTTGTCGCCAGCCGGGCCGACGACGAGGAAGCCGAGCGCGAAGAGCTGCGCCGTCGTCTTCCACTTGGCGACCTTGCTGACGGGGACGCTGACCTTGAGGTCGGCGAGGAACTCGCGCAGGCCGGAGACCAGAATCTCGCGGCAGAGGATCACGATCGCGGCCCAGAGCGTCCAGCCCTCGATCTGGCCGGTATAGACCAGCATCAGCAGCAGGGCGGCGACGAGCAGCTTGTCGGCGATCGGATCGAGCATGCGGCCGATCGCCGATTGCTGGCTCCAGGCCCGGGCGATGTAGCCGTCCAGATAGTCGGTGATGGCGGCGGCGGTGTAGATGCCCAGGGCGAGCCAGCGCATCCAGTCGTCGCGCGGCCAGAACAGGATCGCTACCAGGGCCGGGATCGCCAGGATCCGCCCGTAGGTGAGGAGGTTGGGCAGCGACCAGGGGCCGCGCCGCCTGATGGCGTCTGGAAGAATCGTCACGTCGAACACCAAAGCAATCCGGCCATCGCAGCGTCAACACGCAACAGCGTGAATGTGGCAGAACTTCGCGACCACGTCGCCTTCGGACGCAAGCGTCCGAAGGCGAAAAACGTGCTCGCTATCGACAAAATGGAGCATTGCTGCTGCGAAAAACCGGTTCCCACTTTTTCGCGCAATGCTCTACGCATCGTGAAAGAAATCATGCACGGCCTTGGCCGTTGCCGCATTGACGCCCGGCGTTCGCATGAGGTCGTCGAGCTTGGCGCGCTGGATCGCCTTCACCGTGCCGAAATGCAAAAGCAGCGCGCGCTTGCGCGAGGGGCCGATGCCGGGGATTTCGTCGAGCGGGTTCTTCATCGTCTCGCGCTTGCGCTTGGCGCGGTGGGTGCCGATAGCGAAGCGATGTGCCTCGTCGCGCAGGCGCTGGATGAAATAGAGCGCGGGATCGCGTGGCTGCAGCTTGAAGGGCTCCTTGCCCGCCATGTGGAAGGTCTCGCGCATCGCATTGCGATCCTCCCCCTTGGCGATGGCGACGAGCGGGATGTCGGCCGCACCGAGCTCCTGCATGATCCTGAGTGCGGCGCTGAACTGGCCCTTGCCGCCGTCGACGATGACGAGATCGGGACGGGAGGGGAAGCCGTCCTCGTCCTTGCGCGGCTTCGGCGCCTTGCGAGCCTTTTTCGGGGGAACCTCTTCCTGAACAGCGCCGTCAGGCATCTCTCCGGGGAGGCCCGCCGCGGCTCCGTCAGCCCCTGGAGCATCCGTCGAGACGGCCGCATTCGCGGCCTCCTCAGGATGAGGGCTCAGGGAAATGCCTTCTTCCTTCGCCAGCTTCGCGAACCGCCGCGTCAGCACCTCGCGCATCATGCCGAAATCGTCGCCGGCGATGGTGTCGGTCGAGATATTGAAGGTGCGGTACTGGTTCTTCACGAAGCCGTCCGCCCCGGCGACGATCATGCCGCCGACCGCGTTCGTGCCCATGATGTGCGAGTTGTCGTAGACCTCGACCCGGCGCGGAGCCGTGTCCATGCCGAAGGCGGCGCCGAGCGCGGCGAGCAGCGATTGCTGCCCGGCATTCTCGGCGAGCTTGCGGGAGAGCGCCTCGCGGGCGTTCTTCACGGCATGGGCCATCAGGTCGGCGCGCTCGCCGCGCTTGGGATGAGCGACCTCGACCTTGCGGCCGGCGCGGGCCGAGAGCGCCTGCCCGATCAGCTCGATCTCCTCGACCGGATGCGAGAGCAGCACGAGGCGCGGTGGCGGCTTGTCGTCGTAGAACTGGGCGACGACGGAAGCGAGCACCTCGGCCGGCGTCAGGGAGCGGTCGGCGCGCGGGAAGAGGGCGCGATTGCCCCAGTTCTGATGGTTGCGGAAGAAGAAGATCTCGACGCAGAACTGTCCCGCCTGCTCGTCGATGGCGAAGACATCAGCTTCCTCAACCCCTTGCGTGTTGATGTCCTGCCCGGCCTGCACGGCCGAGAGCGCTGCCAGGCGGTCGCGATAGCGCGCTGCCTTCTCGAATTCGAGATCCTCCGCCGCGGCCTGCATGCGGGTGGACAGGAGCTGCTTAACCGCCGAGGAGCGGCCGGAGAGGAAGTCGCGGGCCTGGCCGGCGAGCGCCTGATATTCGGGGATCGAGATTTCGCCGGTGCAGGGGCCGGCGCAGCGCCTGATCTGGAAGAGCAGGCAGGGGCGGGTGCGGTTCTCGTAGAAGGAATCCGAGCAGGTGCGGATCAGGAAGGCCTTCTGCAACGCGTCGATGGTGCGCGTCACCGCCCAGACCGAGGCGAAGGGGCCGAAATAATCGCCCTTGCGATGACGCGAGCCGCGGTGCTTGGCGAGCGCGGACGCCTCGTGGTCGCCGGTCAGCAGGATATAGGGGAACGACTTGTCGTCGCGCAGCAGTACGTTGTAGCGCGGCCTGAGCTGCTTGATCAGATTCGACTCCAGCAGCAGCGCCTCGGTCTCGGTGCCGGTGGTGACGAACTCCATGTTCGCCGTCTCGGCGATCATCCGGGCGACGGCATTGGTATGCGCCATGCCGCGGGCATAGGAGGTCACGCGGTTCTTCAGGCTCTTGGCCTTGCCGACATAGAGCACCTCGCCGGCGCGATCGAACATCCGGTAGACGCCGGGCCGGTTCGGCAGGTGTTTTGCGAATTGCTGGATGACCTCGATGCCTGCCTTCAGCGCGCCGGGCGCAGCCTCCGCAAGGACGAGCGCAGGCTCGGCGGGGAGGGCGTTCTCCTCGTCCTCGAACTCGTCCTGGGGCAGATCGTCCTGGCGTTCGCGATTCATGGTCTCCATGTAGGATGCCGCAGCCGCTTCGTCATGTCAGGAGAGGCGCGGTTTGCTGCGTCACATGAGCGGTCGCATCCCGCACGTAGAAAGCCAATGTGGAATTGAGGACGACGATCGTTTTTTGACGGTTGTTTCTCGTTGTTCAGGTGGCTGATTTTCGTTTTCCCGGAGCGGCATCTTCGTTGTCGATTTGACATCGGTCCAGATGGTCCCTATCTCTTGATCTCGATTTAGGCCTGATGACTTGGCCATTCGTGCCGCTTGAGCGCGACATGCTGACGATTTTCTTCCTCTAATCGAATTCGCCGCCGCATGTTTTCCATGGGGCTTGGACAAGCATGTTTGCGGGAGGCGCATATGGCTTCTGGTACGGTCAAGTGGTTCAATTCCACCAAGGGTTTCGGTTTCATTCAGCCTGACGATGGCGGGCAGGACGTTTTCGTCCATATCAGCGCTGTCGAGCGCGCCGGTCTGCGCGATCTGCGCGACGGCCAGAAGATCTCCTACGAGATCGTTCAGGACAAGCGTTCGGGCAAGAGCTCGGCCGACAACCTGCGGGCTGAATAACTGCCGCGGGAGCGGAACGACGACGCTTTGCGGCGACCACGGATGTACCGGCGCCACGACACGATGTTTCGCACCAGCGGTTGATGGAGGGTCGGGACAACAAGCCCGGCCCTTTGTGCTTTCTGGAAAGGATGACCATGCAAGTTCTCGTTCGGGACAACAATGTCGAGCAGGCGCTCCGCGTTCTGAAGAAGAAGCTGCAGCGCGAAGGCGTGTTCCGCGAGATGAAGCAGCGCCGCGAATACGAGAAGCCGTCCGAGCGCCGCGCCCGCGAGAAGGGCGAGGCTGTTCGCCGCGCCAAGAAGGCGGCCCGCAAGCAGGCGCAGCGCGAGGGCCTTCTGCCGGCGCCGAAGCGCAAGCTGCCGGTCGGCAAGGGTCGCCCCGGAGCGGGACCGGGAGCCGGGGCGCCGCGTCCTCCTTCCGTCTGATCGGCGCAGACCGATCAACGCCCGTCGCGTGAGGAGTTTCGCATGTCGAGCCGCAACATGAAGCTGGACGAGATCGCTGCGCGGGCGCAGGAAGCTCTTGCGACGACCGAGCAGCGCCGAAAGGATGCCCTCGACGCCTGGCAGGCGGTCGAGGATCAAGCCAGCGCTGCCCGACTCAAGACCGAGAAGCTGCGGGCGCTTCGTCTTGCGCGGGATGCCGAAGAGGCTGCCGCCAAGGCGGTCGCCCCGATCAGCAAGGCGGTCGTGAAGCGCCCGAGCCGGGTCGCCGCGAAGTCGCTCTGACGCTTCGGCCGTGCATATCCCTGGCCGGGCGCCAACTACGCGCCGCGGCCGCATTGGACTGCTGCTGCGTCGCGATCAAGCAGAGCTGTGAAGGGCCGGCCGCAGCCGGTGCTGCGCGTTTCATTGCAGCCGATCTGGCCGATCAGGCCGCAGCTTCTTCCTCGACCCAGTCCTGAACGATGGCCGTGTTGGCGTGGATGCAGATGAGCTCCAGCCGCCCCGGGCCGATGTTGACGAATTTATGCGGGATTCCGGCGGGGCCGACCACGATCGCCCCGGCGCCGGCCCGCAGCTTTTCCCGGCCGACCGTGAATTCCGCCTCGCCGGACCGGATCACCCAGGTTTCCGAATAGGGATGGATATGCAGGCCCGGTCCCTGGCCCGGCTCGTTGTCGACCAGGAAGAACGAGACCTGCGAGCCATAGCCGCCGCCCTCGAATTTCGCCGTCCGGCTCGTGCCGTTGCGCAGGATGTCGCTGTCGATCGCCGTCGTCATCACCGTCTCCTCAAAATTATCTTTGTGCAAAGATAATTATCGAGCGGTATCTTCCTGTCAAGATATCTCTTGGCGCAGCACGCGCATTGAGGCAGAGGAAGGGCGAGGGAAGGCAGGCGATGACGAAAATGGATCATGTCGAGCGGGTCAGGGCGCAATGGGCCCGCGAATTGCCGGATCTCGATACGACGCCGACCGCGATCCTTGGGCGGGCCTACCGGCTGTCCAATCTTGTGCGGCCGAGCATCGAGGAGACGTTCGCGGGGTTTGGTCTCGATCGCGGCGAGTTCGACGTCATCAGCACCTTGCGCCGCAGCGGGCCGCCCTATCGGCTGACGCCGACGGCGCTCTATCGTTCGCTGATGATCACCTCCGGCGGCCTGACACACCGGCTGGGGCGGCTGGAGAAAGCCGGGCTTATCCGTCGCGAGAAATCGCCGGAGGACGGCCGCAGTCTCCTCGTCGTCCTGACGGAGCTGGGCTTCCAGCGCGCCGAGGAGGCGCTGCGCGCCGACATGGCGAGCGAGGCGCAATTCCTCGCAAGCCTCGACTCGGACAAGCGGGCGACCCTTGCGGGGCTCCTGAAGGAGCTTCTGGCGACGCTCGAAAGTGAAGCACGGCCGGAGCGGCAAGGATGATTCCGGCCAGGCCCGGCCGCATCATCCTGCTCAACGGCGCGTCGAGCAGCGGCAAGTCCTCGCTGGCACGCGCCATCCAGGCGCGGATCGACACGCCGTTCTGGCATATCTCGATCGACCATCTCCGCGATTCCGGCGTGTTGCCGAGCGCCCGGATCAGGAGCGGCGAATTCGACTGGCGGACCATGCGAGAGGCCTTCTTCCTCGGCTTCGAGCGCTCGCTCACCGCCTATGTCGAGGCCGGCAACGATCTCATCGTCGAGCACATCATGGAAAGCGAGGCCTGGCTGCTGCGGCTGGCCGATGCGTTTGCCGGGCAGGACGTGTTCTTCGTCGGTGTCCATTGCGCGCTGGAGGAGCTGGAGCGACGTGAGCGCGAACGCGGCGACAGGCCGGTTGGCGACGCGCGACGCGACTTCCATCGCATCCATTCCTACTGCCTCTACGATGCCGAGGTGGATGCGATGCAGGATCGCGACGCCAATGCCGATGCGGTCATCGCGGCGTGGCGGGCGCGGATGCGGCCTTCGGCCTTTGAACGATTGCGCGAGCGCAGCAACCGCGGCTGATCGAGGCCCGGCGACCGGCTTGTCATGTCATCGACGCGCCAGCACCGGCCGCGAATGCAGGGCGAGGGGACTGCCGTCGGCCTCGGGCTGCGCCAATATGAGGGGAGACAGGCCCGTGCCGCTCTCTACCGAGGATCGAAACCCATGTCCCAGTCCGGCAGCGTTCGCATCATTCTCGCCTCGCGCCCCGAAGGGCGCCCGAGCCCGCAGAATTTCCGACTGGAGCGGGCCGCGATCCCGGCGCCCGCCGAGGGGCAGGTGCTGCTCAAAATCCTCTATCTCTCGCTCGACCCCTATATGCGCGGGCGGATGAGCGCGGCGAAATCCTATGCTGCGGCGACCGAGATCGGGCAGCCCATGGAGGGCGGCACCGTCGGCGAGGTGATCGAGAGCCGCGACCCGGCCTTCAAGCCGGGCGATATCGTGCTCTCGCATTCCGGCTGGCAGTCCCATGCGGTGGCGAACGCTGCGCAGTTGCGCAAGCTCGATCCGAAAGCCGCGCCGCTGACGACGGCGCTCGGCGTGCTCGGCATGCCCGGTTTCACCGCTTATGCCGGGCTGCTCACCATCGGTCAGCCCAAACCTGGCGAGACGGTGGTCGTCGCGGCGGCGAGCGGGCCGGTCGGTTCGGCGGTCGGCCAGATCGCCCGGATCAAGGGCGCGCGAGCGGTCGGCATCGCCGGTGGTCCCGAGAAATGCGCCTTCGTGCGCGACACCTTCGGTTTCGATGCGGTGATCGACCATCGCGATCCCGACATGGCGGCCAAGCTCGCGGCGGCCTGCCCGGATGGCATCGACGTCTATTTCGAGAATGTCGGAGGTCATGTCTGGGATGCGATCTTCCCGTTGCTCAACACCTTCGCGCGCATCCCGGTCTGCGGTCTCGTCGCGCATTACAACGCGAGTGGAGAATTCCCGGGGCCTGACCGTTTGCCGGGGATGATGCGGCAGGTGCTGTCGAAGAGCCTGACGATCCGCGGCTTCATCCAGCGCGAATTCGCGGCAGCGCAAGCGCCGACCTTCAGGGAGGAGATGGCGCGCTGGATCACCGAGGGCGCGGTCAAGTACAAGGAAGACATCGTCACCGGGCTGGAGAACGCGCCCGAGGCCTTCATCGGGCTGCTGGAGGGCAAGAATTTCGGCAAGCTGATCGTCGAGCTCTGAGCGCCTGATCCAAACTTGAGCCCTCATCCTGAGGAGCCATTCCCTCGGGAATGGCGTCTCGAAGGATGTTTCAGGAGGCTCAGGGTTATCTGGAGCATCCTTCGAGACGCCGCTTGCGCGGCTCCTCAGGATGAGGGCTTCGAGCTTGCGTTCTGAGGCAGGCTGTCACGCGCCGGCCTTTTTCCTTGACCATTGAGCGGGGGCGCGGCCATCTCGCCCCGCCTGCCACTGGACTTCGCCATGCCCGTCTTCGCCATTCCTTTCCCGATGATCGACCCCGTCGCGGTTCAACTCGGGCCGCTGGCGATCAAATGGTATGGGCTTGCCTATGTCGTCGGACTGCTCGGCGGCTGGTGGTATGCGCGCAAGCTCGTGGCCTCCGATGGCCTTTGGGGCGGTCGCGCAAGGCCGCAACCGGTCGAGCTCGACGACATGCTGCTCTTCGTCGCCTTCGGCGTCGTGCTCGGCGGGCGCATCGGCTTCGTGCTGTTCTACGATCTCGCGCGCTATCTCGAACGGCCGCAGGACATCTTCGCGATCTGGCAGGGCGGCATGTCCTTCCATGGCGGGCTGATCGGCGCGACGCTCGGCCTGTGGCTCTTCGCCAGGCGGCGCGGCTATCCCGCTCTGTCGGTGTTCGATCTCGCCGCCGCTGTGGTGCCGATCGGACTCATGCTCGGGCGCATCGCCAATTTCATCAATGGCGAGCTCTGGGGCCGGCCGGCTCCAGATTTCCCCTATGCCATGGTCTTCCCGAATGGCGGGCCGCTGCCGCGCCATCCGAGCCAGCTCTACGAGGCTTTCGCCGAAGGCCTCCTGCTCTTCATCCTGGTGAACCTGCTGGTCCGGGCCGGCGGCTTCAAGCGGCCGGGTTTCGTCGCAGGCGTGTTCGGCATGGGCTATGCGGTCGCCCGGATCGTCTGCGAGTTCTTCCGCGAGCCCGATCCGCAGCTCGGATTCCTGTTTGGGACATCGGTCGATGCGCTCTCGGGTGGTATCACCATGGGCATGCTGCTGTCGCTGCCGGTGTTCTTCGCCGGCCTGTGGCTGGTGCTGCGCAGCCGGCGCGAGACGCCCGGCGAGGCGCGGGCGTGACCACGCTCAAGGCCGAGATCATCGATTTGATCCGGCAGGAGGGGCCGATCGGCATCGGCCGCTACATGGGGCTGGCGCTCGGCCATCCGCGCCATGGCTATTACATGACGCGCGATCCCTTTGGGGCCGAGGGCGATTTCACCACGGCGCCCGAGATCAGCCAGATGTTCGGCGAACTGATCGGGCTCTGGGCGGCTCATGCCTGGCAGGCGATGGGCGCGCCGGCGCGCTTCCGGCTGGTCGAGCTCGGGCCCGGACGCGGCACACTGATGGCCGACATGCTGCGTGCGACGCGGATCGTGCCGGGTTTCCACGCGGCGCTGTCGGTTCATCTCGTCGAAACCAGCCCGGTGCTGCGCACCCGGCAGGCGGCGGCGTTGAAAGGGTTCGAGCCGGTCTGGCACGACACGGTTGCGGATGCGCTCGACGGCCCGGTGATCGCGGTCGCCAATGAGTTCCTCGATGCCCTGCCGCTCGATCAGTTCGTGATGACGCAGGACGGGTGGCGCGAGCGATTGGTCGGGCTTGGCGATGATGGCGATCTCGCCTTTGGCTTGTCCGCCGCGGGAGAGAGCACGCCGGCGCTTGCCGCGCCAGTGGGCTCGGTGTTCGAGCAGCCATCGATTGCCCTCGATATCGTCGTGCAACTAGCCGGCCACATCGATTCGGCAGGCGGTGCGGCGTTGCTCATCGACTATGGCTCGATGCGCTCAGGCTTCGGCGATACGCTGCAGGCGATGAAACGACATGAGTTCGTCGCTCCGCTGGCGGAACCCGGCGAGGCGGATCTCACCGTCCATGTCGACTTCGAGCGGGTGGGGCAGGCCGTCCTCAAGGCAGACGCCGCCCTGCACGGGCCGGCGACGCAGCGCGATTTCCTGGTCGCGCTGGGGTTGCCGCAGCGGGCACAGGCCTTGTCGCTCAAGGCGAACCCCGAACAGCGGGCCGCAATTTCTGAGGCCTTCGATCGCCTGATCGCGCCGGGCGAGACCGGGATGGGGGATTTGTTCAAGGTTCTCGCGCTATCGCAGCGGAACCTGCCGCCTCTGCCCGGATTTGACCTTCATCGGCTGCCAGATCGGGGCTGAACCCAGCGGGGCCGCTCGCGGCCGCGCGCTAACCGGACCGCCACGCCCATGTTCATCACCGCCCGCGAACTCGCCGGAGAAGCCGGCATCCGTCACGCCTTCTTCACCCGCGAGGGCGGCGCCTCGACCGGAATCTATGCATCGCTGAACGGTGGGCTCGGCTCGGCCGATGATCCGGCGGCGATCCGCGAGAACCGAGTGCGGATGGCGCGCCATCTCGAAGTGACGCCGGACAACCTGATCAGCCTCTACCAGGTCCATTCCGCCGATGTGGAAGTGGTGACCGGCCCCTGGCCGGGCGATCGCCCCAAGGCCGATGCCATGGTGACGACGGCCTCGCATGTCGCGCTCGGCGTCTCCACTGCCGATTGCGGGCCGATTCTCTTCGCCGATGGCGAGGCACGGGTGATCGGCGCAGCTCATTCCGGCTGGAAGGGGGCCTTCACCGGCATTGTCGGCGCGACCGTGACGGCGATGGAGAAGCTCGGCGCGAGGCGCGAGCGCATCACCGCCGTGCTCGGCCCGACGATCAGCGCCAAGGCCTATGAGGTCGGGCCGGAATTCATCGAGCGCTTCAAGGCCGAGAACCGGACCTATGCGCGCTTTTTCACGCCGTCCGAGCGCGCCGCGCATGCGATGTTCGATCTCCCCGCCTTCATCGGCCTGAAGGCGCAGGAGGCGGGAATCGGCCGCTTCGTCGACATGGGCCTGTGTACCTATGGCGACGCGCAGCGCTTCTTCAGCTATCGCCGCACGACCCATCGCAGCGAGCCCGATTATGGCCGCCTGATCTCGGCGATCGTCCTCACTTGAACGATTAGCGGTTGAGCGGTGCGGCAGCTTATCGCACCGCTGCTGTCGATGCATCGTCCCGCTGCCGGGGGAATGCATCGCTTCTCGCGGGTGCATGTCCTTCAGGCGATGCATTGAGATGCGGGGCCCGAGATGGAACAGATCCTGATCGCCGGCGCGATCGGCGCGCTGAAGAACAAGGCGGCCTGAGCCAATCGTTCCTGTTCCTGTGCCAACCCGGCTTCCCGCGGAGCCGGGCTGTGCATGGTGCAGGGCGGTGACCTTGCACGATGGCTCAGGTGGCGGCGATGCTGTCCCACCGGAAAACACCGCGAGGCAGCCTTGTCACGTTCGATCACCTATTATTTCTCGCTGCATTCGCCCTGGACCTATCTCGGCAACGCGGCCTTCCACGAAATTGCGCGGCGTCATGGCTGCGGGATCGACTACCGGCCGATGCCGTTGCGCTCGGTTTTCGACGAGACGGGCGGCTTGCCGCTGCCGAAGCGCCACCCGGTGAGGCAGCGTTATCGGCTGCTCGATCTCCAGCGCTGGCGCGCGGCGCGGGGCCTGCCGCTGGTGCTGCAGCCGAAGCATTTTCCCTTCGATCCGTCGCTGGCAGATCGCATGACGACCGCGATCCTGGCCAAGGGGGGCGATCCCTTCGCGTTCATCGGCGATGTGATGGCCGGTTTGTGGGCTCGGGACGAGGATATGGGCCGACCCGAGGCGCTGCTGGCCTGCGCGGCGCGGGCGGGCCTCGACGGGGCCGCGTTAATGGATTCGGCTGAAGGCCCTTCGGTCAAGCTTCGGTACGAGGAGACGCTCGGCGAGGCCGTGAAAGCCGGCGTCTTCGGAGCGCCGAGCTATGTGCTCGATGGCGAGGTGTTCTGGGGGCAGGATCGGCTCGACCTGCTGGATTCGGCGCTTGCCAGCGGCCGCGCGCCCTATCGCGTAGAAGGCGCCGTTTGACGATCAGCCGACGATGTCGGGCGTGCGCCAGCCGAGATGCTGGCCGGCATCGACGGCGATCATCTGCCCGGTCACCGAATGGGCGCGGGCGAGATAGAGCACGGCTTCGGCGATCTCCTCGGGCACGACCCGGTGGCCGAGCAGGGTGCCTGCCGCTTCCTGCTCCAGCCGGTCCGTGCCGTCATAGGCGTTCGGGAAGGTGGGGCCCGGCCCGACGGCGTTGACGCGGATGCGCGGGGCCAGCGCCTGCGCCAGCGTCTGGGTCGCGGTGAGCAGGGCGGCCTTGGTCAAGGTGTAGGAGTAGTATTGCGGCGTCAGCTTCCATACGCGCTGATCGACGATGTTGACCACGGCGCCCTTGGCATCGGCGGGCAGGCGTTCCGCCATGATCCCGACCAGTTGCGAGGGCGCACGCAGGTTGATCGAGAACTGGCGATTCCAGGTGGCGATGTCGAGCGAACGGACATCGTCCGCGACAAAGCTCGCGGCGTTGTTGACCAGCAGCGTGACCGGGCCGAGCGCGGCTTCCGCTGTCGGAATCAAGGTCGCGACCTCCGCGGGATCGACTAGATCGGCTGTGAGCAGGCAGGTTTTCGCGCCGTCGGCTTCGAGCTTTCGCGCCAGGGCCTCGGCGTCCTCGAGGCTGTCGCCGTGATGGATCGCGACCGCATAGCCGGCCGCAGCCAGCTTCTCGACGATGGCGCGGCCGATCCGCCTGGCGCCGCCGGTGACCAGCGCGACCTCAGCCATTTTGGCCATCGCGATTCGCGGGAGGCGTCGGGGCTTCAGCCGAGGCGCGCCGTTGCAGGCGGCGCTCCCAGTGCTTGGCGACGCGCAGATAGCGATAGAAGGCGTAGTTCATCGCGGTCATGAAGCCGTAGATGCCGCGCAGCGCATGGCGCCGCCCGATATAGGCCTTCAGGAAATTGGCGGGGAATTCGGCGACCAGCCGGAAGACTGAGAGCGTGCCGCCGCGGGCGTCGAGGTCGTCGGCCTGCGCATCGCTATAGGCGTTGAGCTTATCCATCTGCTCGCCGAGAGAGCGGACCGAGAAATGATGCACCGTTCCGCGTAGGCGTCCGACGCGCGCATCCGGCGAGAGATCGACACGATCATGCACGGGCGAGGGCGAATAACGGCCCTTGCTCCTGCGATAGAGACGTACGGGGGCGAGGGCATAGGCGAATCGATGCGGGGCGCCTTCGCCCGGGAAGATCTCGGCGATTCTCAGCTTGTAGGCGTCCTTGGATGGCAAGCCGGCGGCGAAGAGCGCGGCGATCTCCGCGGCGAGATCGGGTGGAATCACCTCGTCGGCATCGAGATTGAGCAGCCAGTCATGGCGGCATTGCTCTTCCGCGAAGCGCTTCTGCTGGCCATAACCCGGCCAGGGATTGAAGATGACGCGCGCGCCCAGTGATTCCGCCAGCGCCTGGGTGCCGTCGGTCGAACCGGAATCGACGAGAACGATGTCGTCGCTCAAGGCTCGCGCCGCCTCGATCGTGCGGCCGATCCGGTCTGCCTCGTTCTGGGCGATGATGAAGATCGAGAGAGGCGGCACGGTTCTTCTTCGGTTCCTGTTGCCTCAAGGCTTAAGCACGCGCGGCCCGGAGCGGCAAGACAGGGCGAAAAAGGGGCAGTCCGCCGCGGAACCTTGGGAAAGCTCCGGCGTTTGTAGGCCGGGCGATATTCCTACGCCGACGGGTGATCGAGTTTCTATTAGTATTCGATTTACCATGATGGCTAGTCAGTGGTTGGTTAACTTGGTTTTACCTTTTTGCGTTCAGTTATCGCATTCGTGCCGCATTTCTGCCGCGGTCTGCAAGGCAGATGTGCTTCCGATGCAACAGACAAAGCCGGCTCCCGGTCTTATAACGGGTTCATCGAAATCAACCGCCGGGGTTTCCGGCGTCAGCGACGACTAAGGAGTTTGTCATGAAGAAGTATCTGCTTGCGAGCGTTGCCGCGCTCGGCCTCGTCGCCGCTGGCGCCGCCTCGGCCGCCGACCTGCCGTCCCGCAAGGGCCCGATCGCTGCCCCCGTCTACATGCCGCCGGCGTTCTCCTGGACCGGTTTCTACGTCGGTGGTAACGCCGGCTACGGCTGGGGCAACGTGAACGCCAACGGCTTCGCCAATGTCGGCGATCTCGACGGCTTCGTCGGTGGCGGCCAGATCGGCTACAACTACCAGATGGGCCAGTTCGTTCTCGGCCTTGAGGCTGACCTGCAGTTCGCTGACCTCAGCTCCGGCAACAACCTCGGCCTGGTGAACGTCAAGACCGACTACTTCGGTACGGTCCGCGCTCGCGTCGGCGTCGCCTTCGACCGGTTCATGCCTTACATCACCGGTGGTTGGGCCTACGGCAACGTGAAGACCTCGATCCCGGCGATCGGCTTCTCTTCGGATCGCAGCCACACCGGCGGCTTCGCCGTCGGCGGCGGTCTCGAGTACGCCGTGACCAACAACATCATCGCTGGCGTCGAGTACCTCTACGTCGACCTCGGCGAGAAGAACATCCTTGGCGCCGGCACCAAGGTCGGCACCGACTTCTCGGTCGTCCGCGCCCGCCTCAGCTACAAGTTCTGATCCTCTCCTCCCGGAGACAGAACGGACCCGGTGGCCTCGGCCACCGGGTTTTTTTATTGCCCGCATGCCGGCGTCTTCACGGGAGCGGGCATGAAAAAGCCGGCGGCCAAGGCCGCCGGCTTCGGGATGATGTCGATTGTTCGCAGCGCGACCGGCGCTACGTCGATCAGCCCTTGAAGCGGGTCGCCTCGAAGGCGGGGACGCGGGCTGCGAAATCATCGAGCCAGGCGACGAGCTTCGGATGGGTCGCGCGCCAGGTTCCTTCGAAGCGCAGGTCGAGATAGCCCAGCGCGCAGGCAACCGCGATCTCGCCGATGCGGGGGCGATCCGCGAAGGTGGGTGGTAGGACTTCGAGTGCTTGCAGGCCACGCGCAACCTTGCCGTCCTGATGCGCGACCCAGTTGGCGTTGCGGCCTTCCTCGGGGCGGAAGCGTCCCTCATAGACCTTGAGCAAAGCGGCATCGCAGATGCCGTCGGCCAGCGCCTGAAGTCGGAGCTGTGCGAAGCGGGCTTCGCCGGCCGGGATCAGCTTCCCGCCGCTGAGATGGTCGAGATAGTCGACGATGACGCGCGAATCGAACAGCGTCGTGCCATCCTCCAGCACCAGGGTCGGGATCTTGCCGAGCGGATTTTGCTGGCGCAGCGCCTCGGCCGGGTCGTTCGTGTCGGCCGGAACGATGTCGATCCGCTCCATCAGCCCGAGTTCGATGGCCGACATCTTGACCTTGCGGCCGAACGGAGAGGCGGGGGAGGAGCGCAGGACGAGCATCGGCGGAATCCTTGATGCGGACGGGGATGTGGTCGATCAGCCGTCGGGGCGGATCGCCTCGCAGTGATAGCGCGGGCGCGGCCCTTGGGCGAGCCGTTCGGTCAGGGCCGGCAGCAGCGTTTCCGCCTCCTCGGCCAGTCGCCAGGGCGGGTTGACGATCAGGAGCCCGGTGGCGCTGAGGCCGCCCGCTGCTTCGGGGCGATCGACATCCATTTCGAGGCGCAGGAGCCGGCCGATTCCCGCGTCGAGCACCGAATCCATCAGCGATTCGATGCCGTGGCTGCCCTTGATCGGATACCAGAGCGCGTAGATGCCGGTCGGCCACTTGCGATGGGCCGCGATGAACTGGTCGGCGAGGGTAGCGAACTCGTCCTTTTCCTCGAAGGGCGGATCGATCAGCACGAGGCCGCGGCGTTCCTTCGGCGGGACATTGGCCCGAAGCGCCGTCCACCCGTCGATCGCGAGCGGTATGCAGCGCTTGTCGCGGCCGATCGCTTCGGTCAGCTTCTTGTAGGTCTGCGGATGGAGTTCGGCTGCGACCAACCGGTCGTCGGGTCGCATGGCATGGCGGCAGAGCCAGGGAGAGCCGGGATAGGCGCCCGCACCATGGAGCGCGCGGGCTCCTTGGAGCGCGGCACGATAGGGAACGAGCAGGGCTTCGACCGCGGGGGACAGGGGCGAGCGGTCGATCCGCGCGATGCCGTCCTTCCACTCATGCGTCCTCAGCGCCTCTTCCGAATCGAGATCGTAGCGGCCGCTGCCGGCATGCGTGTCGATGATGCGGTAGGGCGCCGGCTTGGCATTGAGGTGCAGCAGGATGCGCGTCAGGACGACATGCTTCAGCACATCGGCGAAGTTTCCGGCGTGGAAGCCATGGCGATAGTTCATGCCGCCGTTGGTAGAGGAAGCCGCTCGCGACCGGAAGCGGCAAAGTCCTGCCTTATTGCGCTTTCAGCGCGGCGCGATGACCGTGAACTCGCGAGCGCGGCAGCCGGAGCGGTCGACCTGCTGGCAGGAGCGGAAGTCGCGAAGATCTTTCGAGAAGCAGATCTTGACCTCCTGCAGCACACCACGCTTGCAGGCGACCGACATCATGTCCGGGCGCAGGCCGGGATTGGCGGCGGCGAAGGCGCGTTCGAGATCGAGCGCCGTCCAGGTCTGGTCGCGATCCACCTTGGCGAGCGTCGGCGGAATCGCGACCTTCTCGCGGGCGCGGCGGACATCGCGGAAATAGTCGCTCGGGCTGGAGCCGGTGCAGGTACCGTGCTTGCGCCACTGATAGCGGGCGAGGCCCTCGCTCGGGAACAGGCCCTCGGCCTGCTCCATCGCGATCCGCGACGGCGAGCGCCCGGCTGGTCCGCATTCGCTGGGATAGCCGCGCTCGTTCTGCGGCCAGAGACCGTGTACAACGAAGCGCAGGCCGGCTCCTTCGCCGCATTGCTCGCGATTGCGCGAACGGTCGCCGTCGAGCTCGCAGAAGCCTGGCGACCATGACAGGGCAAGCACGTAGAAATCGAAATCACCCGGCGCGCCGCCGCGCTGGCCGAAGCCTTGGGCATGGCCGGCCCCGGCGAAGCCGAACAGCGCCAGAGCTGCAATCGCCAGCGATTTCATCATCGGACGACCTGCGATCAGGGGCGCGCCATCTTGCAATCGGGCGCATGGGTGCGCAGCCTGTCGAGGCCGCTCACGCACCAGTTGACGTTCCAGGTCAGGCCGAAGAGGCCAAGATTCTCGCGCACGGAGTAGTCGACGCGGCGGAACTTGCCGTCGTTCAGCAGCACGCGGCCACTGCAGAAGCGGCGCGGGATGAAGTCGGCGCCCCAGCTACGGTAGCCGATCTGCCCGATGCGGTCGTAGGACAGAGCTTGAAGCGGCCCCCAATAGGTGTTCTCGCGGGAATTGAAGCGGCTGCTGACCTCGCCCAGGACAGCCGGGTCGTCGCAGCCGGGCAGATTGCCATACATCGCGAAGGTACGGTTCTCCGCCCGGTCCAGCGGGTGAACGAAACGGCCGTTCGCGGCGTTGGCCGCGAAGCCTGCGAGGCAGGCGATGGAAACAAGGGCGGTTCGCAGCAGGGCGCGGCGCATCGAATCAGGCCTCGTACAAGAGGGCAAAGATGGGGCGCACGATGGCGATGTGCCGGTCATGGGTCAAGGCGCATGCGAAGCGGGCGACGCCATGCGGAGAAAGGCTGTCCGGCAGAAGTCGTCGGCGCTGGCGCGGTGAGCTGCGATCGGACAGATTGGCCGGAGAAACAGGGGAAACAAGATGACGGATTGCTTCGACGACCCCACGGCACGCATTGCGGATGCGGATGCCTTGCGCGGCCATATCGGCCCGGTCTCGCCGCTGGCAGCCAGCAAGGTGCTCCGCCGGCTGGACCATTTCTGCCGGGACTTCATCGCGCTGTCGCCTTTCCTCGTGCTCGCGAGCTGCGATGCCGAGGGCAATGCCGATGCCAGCCCGCGCGGCGACGGGCCCGGCTTCGTGCGCGTGCTCGACGACACGACCCTGCTGATCCCCGACCGGCGGGGCAACAACCTGATCGATTCCTTCCGCAATATCGTCTCGTCGCCGGGCGTCGGGCTCGTCTTCATGGTGCCGGGCATTCCGGAGACCTTGCGCGTCAACGGCAAGGCGCATGCGACGCGCGATCCCGCTCTGCTGGCGCCCTCCATCATGCAGGAGCGCGTGCCGGTGACCGGGCTGATCGTCACGGTCGAGGAAGCCTATTTCCATTGCGGCAAGGCGCTGATCCGCTCGAAGCTGTGGGACCCGGCCTCGCAGGTGCCGCGCAACTCCTTCCCGACGCTCGGCCGCATCATCGCCGACCAGACCAAGGCGGTCGACGGCGACGAGGCCGATCGCAATCTCGAGGAAGCCTATCGCACGCGCCTTTACTGAGGCGTGCGCGCCTCGCGTCTCTCCTGCCGGCGGCGGTGCAGCAGCGTGCCGAACTGCCAGGCGGCGAAGGCGAGGACACCGAGGCCGATCAGGATGCGGTTGCGCGCCGACTCCTGGAGCTTCGCGACGCTCTCGTCATAGGAGAGCAGGCTTCGGCCTGCGCTCGTCGCCTCATAGACAAGCCCGGCATCGGGATCGACGAGGAAGCGTAGCGGCTGACCCCAGCGGATCGTGTCGAGGTCGTTGACCCAGAGGTTGCGCGGCGGGGAGTAGGTCCGCAGCATCCGGCCGGATGCGACAAGGGCAAGGCGCTGCGTGCGATAGCCGCCGCGGTTGCGGCCGATGCCGTCGCTGATGATGGGCATCTCGACCGAGATCGGGCCGACATGCTCGGCGATCGCCAGTTTTTCGCGGGGCAGGGGTTGGGCTGGCCAGCCGGCCAGGACCACATAAAGGCCTATGCCGGCGGCGGCGAGGCCGACGGTGATGATCAAGCCATCGGATGGCTTCCGGCCCGTCGGCGTACCCTCTCGCGTCTCAACTCTGCTGGCGGATCGTAGCTGCTTTCACGACGGGTTTGTAGTTCGCGACAGTGGCTCGTCGCTCCAGGACGAGCAGGACGAGGCCGGCCGCCACGATCAGGGCCGCGCCGCAGAGCATGGCCGGCGTCGGCCAGTCGCCGAAGACGAACCAGCCGAAGACCAGCGCCCAGACGATCAGGGTGTACTGATAGGGCACGACGACCGAGGCTTCCGCCAGCTTGAGCGAGCGAGTGACGCAGATATGCGCGCCCATCGCGACGATGCCGAGCAGGCCGAGCAGGGCGGTGTCCTTCAGGCTCGGCGTGACCCAGCCCAAGGGCAGGAGCACGAGCCCCATCAGGAGCGCGCCGAGCGTCTGCCAGGCGACCAGCGTGACGTCCGGCGTGCCGCGCAACTGGCGGCCGGCGATCATCATCGCGGCGAAGAGGAAGCTGCCGGCGGCGGCGATAAGGGCCGGCATCGACAGGCTGGCATCGGTTGGATTGAGCGAGACCGCGACGCCGGCGAAGCCCAGCGCGATGGCAAGCCAGCGCCGGCCGTCGATGCGCTCGCCCAGCAGCAATGCGGCGAGGATCACCACCCAGACCGGCGCCGCCAGCCAGATCGTCATCGCATCGGCGAGCGGCAGATAGGTCACGGCCAGATAGAACAGCGCGACCTCGCCCGAGCTGAACAGCACGCGCAGCGCCTGCAGGCCGGGGCGCTCCGGCCGCAAGGTCCGCTGCAGGCCCTGCTTCAAGACGAAGGGCAGGATGACGACGAGCGCGGCCAGGCTGCGCACCAGCAGGAGCTGGCCGACCGTGTAGGTCGCGACCAGCCATTTGCCCATCACGTCGTTGAGCGAAAACAGCAGGATGCCGATCAGCATCATCAGGATGCCGGAAAGTGAAGCGTTTCGGTAGGCCATGGCAGACACGCGGGGAATCGAGCCCACGCTCTGACGCAGCGCCGCCCGTCGCGCAATCTTGCACTGCAGCATAAAGCCGCAGGCGGCCCTCTTGAACCTCCAGTGGCTAGAGCTCCTATCTTTTCGGTTTGCGGTGCCGCTTCGGCCCGCGCGCAGGATGAAGGAGCATCAGTATGAGCCGTCCTCCTCAGCAGCGGCGCCAGGATTCGGCGGTTGGCTGGAACGCCGCCGCTTCGTCGGGCGGCGGCGCGTTGCGCCGGGTGTCTGGATTGTTCTGGGTCCTCGCCCTTCTGGCGATGGCGGCCTGGTCGCTGTTCGCCTGGTTCGCCTATTCGCTCGCCGACCCCGTCCTGGCCTGGCTATCGACCAGTGCGCCGGCACTGGTCGATAGCGGGCGCGGCGCGGTCGAGAGCTATGGCGGAAAGGCTGCGGGCGATGCGCTGAAGACGCTCGACATGGGCGGACTCGCCGGGCAGGCGATTGCCCTGCTGAAGCTGGTCGTCAAGCCGGCGATCGTCGTCATCTGGGTGCTCGGCATGGTCGCGCTCGCCGTGCTGCCGATGCTGATGTCGGCCGTGCGGCGGCTGTTCGGCTCGCGGCGGTAGCGCCTGCGGGCTTTTACGATGGATCCGTCCGACATCCTGCCGATTCTGCTGGCTTACGGGTTCGCGGGCGTGTTCGTCATGGCCCTGCTGGAGAAGTTCGCTCCGATCGTCCCGTCCTATCTGATGTTGATCCTGTTCGGGACGGCGGCGTCCGGGGAGGCGGAGCTCGGCGCTTTCCTCGCCGTCACGGTGGCCGGGTCCTTCACGGCGACCGCGGCCTGGTATTCGATCGGCCGCGCGCTCGGCGAGAGGCGGGTGCGGGCGGTGGTCGCGCGCTATGGGCGCTATGTCTTCTTCAACCTCGAGACCTACGACTACCTCGCCGGGAGCTATCGGCGGAACAGCTTCGCGGTCACGCTGATCGGCCAGACGATACCGGTCGCGCGGATATTCCTGGCGCTGCCCGCCGGCGTGCTCGCCATCCCTGGCGCGACCTTCCTGATCGCGGCGGCGATCGGGATCGCGATCTATAATTTCGCCTTCCTGGTGGTCGGCTTCGCACTCAGGGACACGTCGAGCGATCCGGTCGAGATCGGGCTGTGGGTATCGCTCGGGCTGATCGTCGTCGAAGGGGCGGCGGTCTATGTCATGCGTCGCTATCGCCGGCGACCCGAGGCGGTCCGGGCCGATCCCGCTGTGCCGCCGACGCCGGATGCGCAGGCCGCTGAGAAGCGCCTATAGGCTCGCTGCCGCCCGGGCCGCCTGGTCGTACTGGCCGGAGAGCGAGCGCATGGCGGCGGCGATCTCGGAGAGCCGGGCCGGGTCGGCGCCGGTCGCGCGGATGGACTTAACCAGGAGCTGCTCGCGGATCTGGGCATAGCGACGGCAGGCTTCCTCGCCGGCCGGCGTGACCTCGACGGTCTTCTCCTTGCCCTTGCGACCGCCCTTGAGCAGCTTCAGCCGCTCGAGCTTCTTCAGCGAGTAGTTCACCAGATGCGTGTCCTCGATATTGAGGACGAGGCAGATATCGGCAAGGCGCTTGGCCTTGCCGCGGTGGTTGACGTTGTGCAGCACGAGCACGTCGAGCGGCGAGAGATCGGCGATGCCGGCCGCCGCCATGCAGCGGATCATCCAGCGCTGGAAAGCATGCACGGTCATGCTCAGCGCGAACTCGAATTCCGAAAGAGCCGGCAGAGCCCCCGAGGCGAGATGCCCGGAGGAGACGATCGGGCCGAGGTCGTCGGGAGCCGGGGAGGTCATCGCGCTCTGTTATCCTGGAGAAAAGGCTGCGTCATCCCGGACGAGCCGCTTCAGCGGCGTTGATCCGGGATGACAGTCATCGGGCGCGGAGACGCGGCGCGGTTCCCCGCGTCACATCTTCTTGTAGGCGTCGACGATGGCCTGGCCTTCGGCGCCGGCCTTCTTCAGCCAGTCCGCGGTGAGCTGCTCGCCGGCCTTCTTGAACCCGGCTGCGAGCGCCGGCGAGGGCGCCTGGACCTTCATGCCCTTGGCCTTGAGCTGCTCGAGGTACCAGCCGGCCTTCTCCTGCCACATCTTCCAGCCGCGCTCCTCGGCCGTCGCGGCGGCCTTGAGGATGGCGTCCTGCGTCGCCTTGTCGAGGGCGTTGAAGGCGGCCTTGTTGACGAAGGTGGCGTCCTTCGGGATCCAGGCCTGCGTGTCGTAGAAATGGGTCAGCGATTCCCAGGCCTTGGAATCGTAGCCGGTGCCGCCCGACGACATGAAGGAATTGACCACGCCGGTCGCCAGCGCCTGCGGCAGTTCCGCCGCCTGGATGGTGACGGACTGCATGCCGAGCAGCTCGCCGAGGCGGGCGGTGCCGACATTATAGGCGCGCCACTTCAGCCCCTTCATGTCCTCGATCGTGTTGATGTCCTTCTTAGCGTAGACGCCCTGCGGCGCCCAGGGGACCATGAAGAGGAGCTTGATGCCCTGCGCATCGAGCTTCTTCTCGATCGCGGCCTTGGAGGCCGTGTAGAGCTTGCGCGAGTCCGCGAAGGAGGTCGCCAGGAAGGGGACGACGTCGATGCCGAAGATCGGGTCCTCGTTCTCGTGGTTCGAGATCAGGACCTCGCCCATCTGGGCCTGGCCGGTCTGCACCGCGCGCTTGATCTCGGGCGCCTTGAACAGCGAGGCGTTGCCATGGACCGTGATGGAGAGCTTGCCGCCGGTGGCAGCCTCGACGTCCTTGGCGAAGAGGACGAGGTTTTCCGTATGCGGGTTGTCGTTGGGATAGGCGGCAGGCAGGTTCCACTTGGTCTGGGCCGAGGCCGAGCCGGCACCGAGCGTCAGGGCAGTGGCGGCGACGCCGGCAACGAGCAGGCCCTTGATGAAGTCCTTGCGATACATGGTTTGTCTCCGTTCCCTTGGTTTTGATGCGTGATTATTGAGGCGGAAAGGCCATCTGGGGCAAGACCATCACGATCCACGGGAAGATCGTGATGATCGCGACGGCTGCGACCAGCAGGAAGAAGAACGGCAGCGCCGCCAGCGCGACCGTGTTCGAATCCTTGCCGGACATCGTCTGCAGCACGAAGAGGTTGAAGCCGACCGGCGGCGAGACCTCGGCCATCTCGACGATCAGCACGAGGAAGATGCCGAACCAGACGAGATCGAAGCCGGCTGTCTTGATCATCGGGATGACGATGGCTGTGGTCAGCACGATCATCGAGATGCCGTCGAGCGCGGTGCCGAGGATGATGTACATCACCGTCAGTGCCGCGATCAGGGCGTAGGGCGACAGGTGCAGCGAGTCGACCCAGGCGGCGAGCGCCGCCGGGATGCCGGTATAGGCCATCGAGGTCGACATGAAGGAGGCGCCGGCCAGGATCAGCATGATCATGCAGGTGATCCGGGTCGTGCCCATCACGCTCTGCCAGAAGGCTTCCCTGGTCAGCGAGCCCGACCACCAGGCGATGCCGAAGGAGCCGAGCACGCCCCAGGCGGCGCATTCGGTCGCCGTCGCCCAGCCGAGCAGGAGCGACAGGAAGACCAGCGCGATCAGCAGCATGCAGGGGATGAGCTGTGCCGATTCCCTGAGCTTCTCGCGCAGCGGCATCTTCGGCTCGCGCGGCGGCGACTGGTCGGGATGCAGCAGGTGCCAGACGATGATGTAGCCGGAATAGAGCGCCATCACGAGCAGGCCCGGCAGGAAGCCGGCGAGGAAGATCTGGATGATCGAGACATTGGCCGCCACCGCATAGACCACCATGGTGATCGAGGGCGGGATCAGGATGCCGAGCGTGCCGGCGCCGGCGAGCGAGCCGAGCGCGAGCTTCTCGTTGTAGCCGCGCTTCTTGAGCTCCGGCAGGGCGATCTTGGCGACGGTGGCGCAGGTCGCGGCCGACGAGCCGGAAACCGAGCCGAAGATGCCGCAGGCGAGCACGTTGACGTGCATCAGGCGGCCGGGCAGCCAGTTGAGCCAGGGCGCGAGGCCGCGGAACATCTCCTCGGAGAGCTTCGTCCGGTACAGGATTTCGCCCATCCAGATGAAGAGCGGCAGCGCGGCCAGCGTCCAGGAGGCGCTGTTGCCCCAGATGGTGGTCGCCAGCACGGAGCCGGCCGGGATGCCGCCGCCGACGAACTGCATCGCGACCCAGCCGCAGGCCATGAGCGAGATGGCGATCCAGACGCCGCCCGCGAGGAAGACGGCGAGCAGGAGCAGCAGAAGGCCGGAGATTTCGATCATTGCCATCGGATCAGACTCCGCTTGCCATGGCGCGCTCGACGATTTCCTCGTCCGATTTCGCGGGGGGCTTCTCGTAGCGCGGCTCCTGGCCGCGGATCACGACATGGACGAACTCGTCGAGCATCGCGATGAAGAGGATGATCAGGCCGCCGGAATAGCCGAGCTGCGGGATCCAGAGCGGCATCGGCACGACGCCGCCGGCGACGTCGTTGAACGCATAGGACTGCCAGGTCATGATCGTGGCGTGCCAGGCGAAGAAGCCGGAAAAGCCGAGGCCGAGAACCAGCGAGAACACCTCGAAGAACCAGCGGCTGCGGCCCTGGAAGCGGTCGATCAGCAGGCCGACGCGGATCATGTCGCCCGACTTGAAGGTATGGGCGAGGCCGAGGAAGGCCATCGCGGCCATGCACCACGAGGCGAAATCGTCGCCGGCGGGAATGTTGAGGCCGACCTCGCGGCCGATCGACATCCCCATCATCAGCAGGAAGATCATGATGAGGAAGAGGCCGGCGGCGTAGCCGGCCCAGAGATAGAGTGTGTCCAGCGTGCGGCGGATCATGGGAGGGAGTGCCCCCGCCTGATGGGGGCGCCTTCGCGCCCGATTGCCAGATTGGCTCGCATCGTCGCATCCTCCGCTTTCCGCCGGCCTGGCCCCTCAGCCATGTTCCAGCCACATTTGGGATCGTAGCCCGCAGAATCGCCTTGTCAATAACTCATCGACGATTTATCGATAAAACGTCAGCGTAAACCTCGGCTGGCTTGACGGAGGGGAGAACGTCTTATGTCGGCGGCGCATTGGGACTTCTGGATCGATCGTGGCGGCACCTTCACCGACGTGATCGGGCGTGACCCGGCTGGCAATCTCCATGCCAGGAAGATGCTCTCCGAGAATCCCGGTGCCTATCGTGATGCCGCCGTGCAGGGGATCCGCGAGCATCTCGGGTTGAAGGCGGGCGAGCCAATCCCGACCGGGACCATCGGCGAGGTCCGCATGGGCACCACCGTCGCCACCAATGCGCTGCTGGAGCGCAAGGGCGACCGCACGCTGCTGGTGACGACCAAGGGTTTCCGCGACGCGCTGCGCATCGGTTACCAGGCGCGGCCGGACATCTTCGCCAAGCAGATCGTCCTGCCCGAGGCGCTGTATGACGCGGTCGAGGAGATCGAGGAGCGCGTGCTGGCCGACGGCACGGTCGAGCGCGCGCCCGACGAGGCGGCGATCCGCAAGGCCTTGCAGGCGCAGTACGATGCCGGTTTCCGCACTGTGGCGATCGTGTTCATGCATGGCTACCGTTACACGGCGCATGAGCAGGTCGCGGCCAGGGTCGCTCGCGCGATCGGCTTCCCGCAGGTTTCGGTCAGCCATGAGGTCTCGCCGCTGGTGAAGCTGGTGGGTCGCGGCGATACCGCCGTGGTCGATGCCTATCTCTCGCCCATCCTGCGCCGCTACGTGCAGCAGGTGTCGGAAGAGCTCGACGTCGCCCGCACCGGCGCGCGCCTGATGTTCATGATGTCCTCGGGCGGCCTCACCGCGGCCGAGCTGTTCCAGGGCAAGGACGCGATCCTGTCCGGCCCGGCCGGCGGCGTGGTCGGCCTTGCCGAGACCGGCCGCTCGGCCGGGTTCGACAAGGTGATCGGCTTCGACATGGGCGGCACCTCGACCGACGTTGCCCATTTCGACGGCGAATACGAGCGCGCCTTCGAGACCGAGGTCGCCGGCGTGCGCATGCGCGCGCCGATGATGCTGATCCATACGGTCGCGGCCGGAGGTGGCTCGATCCTGCATTTCGATGGAAGACGCTTCCGTGTCGGGCCGGATTCGGCCGGCGCCAATCCGGGTCCAGCCGCCTATCGCCGCGGCGGGCCGCTCGCGGTGACCGACGCCAATGTCATGGTCGGCAAGCTGATCCCGTCCTATTTCCCGGCGATCTTCGGGCCTGACCAGAACGAGCCGCTCGATGTCGGCATCGTCCGCAACAAATTCGCGGTGCTGGCGGCCGAGGTCGGCGACGGGCGCAGCCCTGAGGAGGTCGCCGACGGCTTCATCCAGATCGCCGTCGCCAACATGGCCGAGGCGATCAAGAAGATCTCGGTGCAGCGCGGCTACGACATCACCCGCTATGCGCTGAACTCCTTCGGTGGTGCCGGCGGCCAGCATGCCTGCCTCGTGGCGGACGCGCTCGGCATCAAGACCGTGCTGCTGCATCCGTTCTCCGGCCTGCTCTCGGCCTATGGCATGGGGCTCGCCGAAATCCGCTCGACCCGTACGTCGGCGCTGGACGTTGCGCTCGACGGCGAAGCGAAGGCCGCGATCGAGGCCGTCGCCGCGAAGCTTGCCGCCGATGCGAAGGCTGAGGTTGCTGGCCAGGGCGTGGCCGAGGGCGATATCGCGATCCACGTGCGCGCCCATATCCGCTATTCCGGCACCGATACCGCGATCGCGGTCCCGGCCGGCACGCGGGCGGCGATGCAGGAAGCCTTTCAGACGGCACACAAGGCCCGCTTCGGCTTCATGGACAAGACCAAGGCGCTGGTCGTCGAGGCGGTCGAGGTCGAGGCCGTCGGCGGCGGCGCGAAATTCGAGGAAGCGGCTGCTGCCGAGCAGGCCGGCGAGCCGGTTGCGGCCGAGCGCACCCGCTTCTTCGCCAAGGGCCAATGGCACGATGCGGCGATCGTTCGCCGAGAGGCGATGAAGCCGGGCCAGAGCGTCGCGGGACCTGCCATCATCATCGAGCCGAACCAGACCGTCGTCGTCGAAGAGGGCTGGAGCGCGAAGCTCACGGCCCGCGACCATCTGGTCCTCGTCCGCGTCAAGGCGCTGGTCCAGCAGGCCGCGATCGGCACCAGGGCCGATCCGGTAATGCTCGAGATCTTCAACAACCTGTTCATGTCGATCGCCGAGCAGATGGGCGTGACACTGCAGAACACCGCCTATTCCGTGAACATCAAGGAGCGGCTCGACTTCTCCTGCGCGGTGTTCGACCAGACCGGCGCGCTCGTTGCCAACGCCCCGCATATGCCGGTGCATCTCGGCTCGATGGACCGCTCGGTCGAGACGGTGATCGCCAACAACCCGGTGATCAAGCCGGGCGACGTCTACTGCCTGAACGCGCCTTATAACGGTGGCACGCACCTGCCGGATATCACGGTCTGCACACCGGTCTTCGACCCCGAGGAGAAGGACATCCTGTTCTGGGTCGCGAGCCGCGGTCACCATGCCGATGTCGGCGGCACGGCGCCGGGCTCGATGTCGCCGCTCGCGACCAATATCGAGGAGGAAGGCGTCTATATCGACAATTTCAAGATCGTCGATCAGGGCCGCTTCTGCCAGGAGGAACTGGTCAAGCTCCTGACCGGCGCGCGCTATCCCGTCCGCAACGTGGTGCAGAACGTCAACGACCTGAAGGCGCAGATCGCCGCCAACGAGAAGGGCCTGGCCGAGCTGAAGAAGATGATCGGCTCCTTCGGCCTCGATGTCGTGCAGGCCTATATGGGCCATGTGCAGGACAACGCGGCCGAGAGCGTGGCGCGATTGCTCACCAAGCTGCACGATTCCGAGTTCACCTACCCAATGGACCAGGGCTGCGCGATCAAGGTGAAGATCACCATCGACCGCGAAAAGCGCGAGGCGACGGTCGATTTCACCGGCACCTCGGAGCAGCGGCCGGACAATTTCAACGCGCCGGCGCCCGTCACCCGCGCCGCCGTGCTCTATGTCTTCCGCGTCATGGTCGACGACGCGATCCCGATGAATGCCGGTTGCCTCAGACCGATCCGGATCGTCGTGCCGGATGGTTCGATGCTGAGTCCCCGCTATCCGGCGGCGGTCGTGGCGGGCAATGTCGAGGTGTCGCAGGCGGTGACGAACACGCTGTTCGGTGCGCTCAAGGCGATGTCCTGCTCGCAGGGCACGATGAACAACCTGACCTTCGGCAACGACCAGTACCAGTATTACGAGACGATCTGCTCGGGCTCGCCGGCCGGTCCCGGCTTCGATGGCACGTCGGGCGTGCATGTCCACATGACCAATTCGCGCCTGACCGATCCGGAGATCCTGGAGACGCGCTTCCCGGTCGTGCTAGAGGATTTCCATATCCGGAAGGGCTCCGGCGGCAAGGGCGAATGGTCGGCCGGCGACGGCACCTCGCGCACCATCCGCTTCCGCGAGACGATGGATTGCGCGATCCTCGCCTCGCATCGCCGGGTGCGGCCCTTCGGCGTCGATGGCGGAGAGGCGGGCGAGCTCGGCAAGACGCTGGTGCGCCGGCTGTCCGGTGCGGTCGAGGAGCTGAAGCCCTCAGACCAGACCCTGCTCCAGGCCGGCGAGGCGGTGACTGTGATCACGCCGACGGCAGGCGGCTATGGCAAAGCACGGGATTGAGGTTTAGGTCCGTCTCCTGACCATGGAGACGGACATGCCCCAGACCTGGATGATCACCGGCGCCAATCGCGGCATTGGACTTGCCATCACCATCGAATTGCTGCGCCGGGGCGACCGCGTGATCGCAGCGGCGCGCAATCCCTGGGGCGGGGCGCTCGCCGAGCTCGCGGCCGAGCATCCGGCCGCGCTGATTCCGGTCGAACTCGACGTGACTTCGGATGCCAGCGTCGCTGCGGCCAAGGAGGCGCTCGCCGGGCAGCCGATCGACGTGCTCCTGAACAATGCCGGGCTCTACGGCCCGCGCGACCGGCAGAGCGGGCTCGACGTCGATTTCGACGCCTGGCGCGAGGTCTTCGAGGTCAATGTCTACGCGCCGATCCGGGTGGCGCAGGCCTTCCTGCCGAATGTCGAGGCTGGGCAGGGCCGCAAGATCGCGACGATCTCCAGCCGCATGGGCTCCATTGCGGCCAATCCCGGCAATGCGCTGATCTATCGCTCGTCCAAGTCGGCCGTGAACATGGCCATGGTTGTGTTCGGCAACAGCGTACGGTCGCGCGATGTCAGCGTGATGCTGTTCCACCCCGGCTGGGTCCAGACCGACATGGGCGGCAGTGGCGCGGACATCACGCCGGCCGAGAGCGCCAATGGCCTGATCCGCACCATCGACGCCTCAGGCATGGCCGAGACCAACAGCTTCCGCGACTATACCGGCGAGGCGATCGCCTGGTGACGGCAGACGGTCTCAGTTCGCCCGCGTCGAGGCGAGCCAGAGCCCGCCCCCGACCAGGAAGCCGCCGCTGAGCTTCGACAGCAGCCGGACCCTGCTGCGCGACAGCAGATGGCCGGCCCTGCCGGAGAGCAGGGCATAGGCGCCGTCGCTGAGCGCGGCGAAGGCGAGGGCGGTGGCGCCCATGATCGCGATCTGGGTGGCGTGGTCGCGCGCGGGGTCGAGGAATTGCGGGAAGAAGGCGCCGAAGAACAGCAGCGTCTTCGGGTTGCTGAGTGCGACCAAAGCGCCCTGCAGGAAGAAGCCGCCGCGCGGCGGCTTCGCCGGCGCCGTGCCGTCGAGATCGGCGCCGGCCGAGCGGAACATCTTCCAGCCCAGCCAGATCAGGTAAGCCGCGCCGGCGAGCCGGACCCATTCAAACCAGTGGCCGAGGGCGGCAATCACCGAGCTCAGCCCGATACCGGCGACGAGGACCATGACGCCGAGCCCGGCCTGGGTTCCTGCCACGTTGAGGAGGCCGGCGCGGGTACCGTGCTTCAGGCTGTTGGCGACGATCAGCGTGACGGTCGGGCCTGGAACGATGATGATGAAGATGCAGGCGACGAGATAGGCAGCATAGGTTTCGAGCGACATGGCGCTGGCCTCCGGCGATGTCGCACAGTGATCTGCCGAACCTGGCCGCCTGTCCAGATGCTCTGCCTTGCTGCGGATGGGAGGTCGCGATGCTGCCGACGGGTTTTGACGTGACGCCGCTGACGCCCGAGCGCTGGAGCGATCTGGAGGATCTCTTCGGTCCGCAGGGCCCCTGCTATGGCTGCTGGTGCAACCATTTCCGCATGCCGCAGCGCTTGCGGAAGCCGCTGCTCGGCGAGGGCGCACGGCAGCTCTTCGAGGACCGTGTGAGGAAGGGGCCGCCGCCCGGCGTGCTGGCCTATATCGAAGGCAAGCCGGTCGGCTGGTTGCAGGTCGGGCCGCGCGCCGACATCCCCGAATGGAACAATCCGCGCCGTGCTTCGACGCCGCTGCCGGATGCGCCGGCCGAGGATACCCGCAACTGGGCGGCTTCCTGCTTCTTCGTGAGGAGGGGCTTTCGCGGCAAGGGCGTCACCGGAGCGCTGGTCGACGGTGCCGTGGCTTTCGCGCGCAGGAGCGGTGCGCGATTGATCGAGGCGGCGGCCATGGACAATCAGGACAAGCGCAGCGCCGAGGGGCTCTATGTCGGGCCGGAAAGCGTCTTCCTGCGTGCCGGCTTCACCGAGGTCGCCCGGCAGAAGCCGGGGCGGCCGCTGCTCAGGCTGGTGCTGTAGGCGGTGCGGCTTTCACCTCAGGCAAGGATGAAGTCGCGGATCGCCTGCAAGGCGCCTTCCTCATCGTCGGCGACGATGCCATGGCCGCAGCCGGGGAAGCGCCGGAACTCGACCTGCTCGGGCGGGAGGCTGGCCACGATCTGTTCGCTGAAGGCGATCGGCGTGATCGGGTCCTTGTCTCCGGCCATGACGAGGACCGGGCAGGATACGCCCGCGAGCGCATCCCTGAAGTCGAAGCGGCCTTGTTCGTTGCCGGGGCCGTTGAAGTGGACGCCGGTATCGTTGCGCGAGATGGCGCGGGCGACCCACGCTCCATCATCCGCACGGTTGCGTGGGGCGTAGAGCGGGACGCAGATCTTGCTGTAAACCGCTCGTGTCTCGTCTGACGGTGCCGACCAATAGTCTCGGGCGGCGCGTTCCGCTTCGGCGCCGCCGAGGCGCCCGAAAGCCGCATAGACCCGCTGGAAATCGAACTTCGCGGCCGTGCTGATCAGGACCAGCCTTGCGGCATGGCCGGGATGGCGCGTTGCATAGGCCTGCGCGACGAAGCCGCCGAAGGAGGTTCCCAGCACGATCGGGTTCTCGATGCCGAGCGTATCGCAGAGAGCCCTGACATCGTCGCCCCACTGGTCGAGCGTCCAGCGCTCGGTCGGGCCGTTCTCGCTGCGGCCGCAGCCGCGGTGATCGTAATAGACGATCTGGGCGATATCGCTCAAAGCCGCGAAGGCGGGCTTGTACATGCTGTGGTCGAAGCCCGGTCCGCCATGGAGCAGGACGAGCGTCGGTTTCTCACGCATCCGCGGCCCGTCGGGGACCAGCCCGGCGCCCTCGATATCGACGTAGAGGCGAACCCCGTTCACGGTGACGTGCATGGTTCTCGTATCCGGGAATTCAGTTCTTCAGCCCGACCAGGAAGGCCGTCAGCCGATCGAGCGCCTGCCTTCCCTCGGACCGGCCGAGATCGAACTGGTATTCATGCGGGAGCTTCGGATCGGTCTCGGGCGGGAAGAACAGGGTGTCGACCCTGACGCCGCGGTCGCGCAGGGCCTGCGCCATCACCACGGATTGCGGCGCCAGCGGGTCGCCGTTGCCGACCGAGATGAAGCTCGGCGGGAAGGCTTCAGTGACATAGCGCGGCACGGCCGCCTCCGTGATCTGCTCGCTGTCGAACGGGCTCGACGTGCCGAAATAGGCGAGGAGCACGGAGCGGATGAAACCGCCGAAGGGGCCGGTCAATTCAAAGGCTGTCGGATCGAAGGCGCCGGAGAACAGGACGGTGCCGCGCAGGCTCGTGGGCGGGATCGTGGGCTTCAAGCCGAGCCGCCCGGCATAATCCGTGCCGGTCAGGCCGGCGGCGAGCTGGGCGGCGATATGCGCGCCGGCCGAATCCCCGGCCAGCACGATGCGTGCCGGATCGAGGCCGAGGCGCTGCCCCTCGCGCTGGAGGAACCCGAGTGCGGCGTTCGCCTGCAGCACTGGCATCGGATAGCGGGCCGTGGGCGCGCGGGTATAGCCGATGGCGACTGTGGCGAAGCCGCGCCCGGCCAGGATTTTCAGGTAAGGCGCGACGTCCTTGCGATCGCCGGCGACGAAGGCGCCGCCATGGATCCAGACGATGGTCGGGCGGCCGGGTTCGACATCGCCGGGCGGAAGGTAGATGTCGAGCTTTTCGTCTTCCGCGCTGCCATAGCGAATGTCGCGCTGCTCGCGGATGCCAATCGGGGCATGGGGGGTGAGCGCCGCCGTTGTCTTCGCAGCGCCGTAACCAAAAGCAAGCCGCGTCAGCAGCGCCGAGGGCCAGGGCGACAGGACGAAGGCAGCGTAGCCCGCGAAGGCAAGGGCGAGGCAGAGCAGCAGGATTCGTTTGGCGCGACGTCTCATGGCGCGAAGCTAGGCCGGCCGGCGATCCCTCGCAATCGTATCCCGCTCCGCTTTGGGAGGCTGCGGGGCGAATTATTACATATCCGGCTAAGTTATTGATATTGTTGTGTCATCTTGCTCCGCGTTAACTTCGTGTTCGTTCGCCTCTGCCACATGGACGGCGAATACGAGACTGAGGCGGCGATGCGGCGACTGGGACTGACGGCGAAGATCATGATTTTCTTCGCCCTGCTGGCTCTCGCCGGTGCGTTGGGGCTCGCCAGCGCCTTGCGCGGTTTCGACGAGGCCCGGCGCATCGATGCGGCGGCGTTCTCGGATATCCGCCTCGCTGGCAGCGCTTCGCTGCTGTCGAGCCGGATCGCGGCCGCAGCGCTGCTCAGCCGGGTCGATATGGACAGCTCTCCGCAGGAGATCGAGGCGATGGTCGGCAAGCTCGATGCTGCCATCGAGCTGGTGGACGCGGCCCGGGCGCACCTGATCTCCGCCTTGCCGGCAAGCCTGCGTGAGGCCAATCCGACACTCGATGCGCGGATCAAGACCTTCATCGCCTTCCAGCACGGCATCGTCGATATCGGCCAGCGCGTTTCGGCCAAGGCTGCCTTGCTGGAGGCTGGCGCGGCCGAGGCGCGCATCAATGTCGACGAGATCGTCGCAACGACGGCTGCCTTGCGCGACAAGCTCGCCAAGCGGGCTGGCGAGGCTTCCATTCGAGCCGGCGCACGGGCCGAAGCGGTTCGCTTCCGGACGATCCTTTTGGCGATCTTCCTGCCCTTGGCGGGCGGGCTTCTCGCCTTGCTGATGCTGCGCAGCCAGTTGACGCGCCCGTTGCGCAACCTGATGGCGGCGATCCAGCAAGCGGTGGCATCCGACCGGATCATCGAGGTGCCGCATCGCGAGCGGGCGGACGAGATCGGCCAGCTCGCCCGCGTCGTGCGCCAACTCAGCGAGATCCGCGCGACACTGGTGACGCGCGAGAGCGAGGCCGACGACGCGAGGCGGCTGGAGCAGCTCCGGAATGCCGAGCTCGCCGGAATTGCCGACGAGTTCGAGGCGCGGCTCGGTGCGCTGCTCGGGGAAATCGGACTCGCCAGCGAAACGCTGCGCATGGCGCTTCAGGATAGCGCCGTTCGCGTCCATCAGATCTCGCGAAGCACCGAGACGGCGGCGGCTTCGGTCGACGGGGCAGGGATCGATGCGCGCCGCTCCAGCGAAGCGGCCTTGCGGCTGGATTTCGTCCTCGGCCAGATCAATCGCGAAGTCAGGCGCGTTTCGGAAATGGCGACCGAGGCGACGCGCGAGGCCGCCGGGACACATGCGCTGGTGACGAGCCTGACCGAGAACGCCGCCCAGATTCGCGATGTCGTGGGGATCATCGATGCGGTGGCACGCCAGACCAACCTTCTCGCCCTCAACGCGACGATCGAGGCCGCGCGGGCCGGCGCCCATGGGCGCGGCTTCGCCGTGGTTGCCGCCGAGGTGAAGACGCTCGCCAACCAGGCATCGGATGCCGCCGGGCGGATCGTGCGGCGGATCGCGCTGGCTGACGAGGCCTTGTCCCATGCGGCGGAAGCGGTGTCCGCGATCGGCGCCAGCGTCGCGGCGGTGGAGCAGACCGGCACCGAGATCGCGACCATAGTGGGATCTCATGTCGAATTGCTGGGCTCGCTCGGCGAGACCGTCGCGCGCATCTCCGATGTGACCGGCACGGCTGCGCTGGCGATGGGCGAGATCGCGACGGCCAATCTCCAGACCGTCGGCCAGGCGGATACCGGAGCAGCGAGTGCGCAGGAGCTGGATCGGCAGATCGATGCCCTGCAGGCCGAGGCCGAGGCTTTCGTCCGGCGCCTGCGCGCAGCCTGAGCAGTTTCGGCGACGCCGGGCTTGCCTCACGGCCCGACTCGGCCCCATCTGCGGCATGCCTTTTTCGATGATGGTCCCGCGATGAGCTGGTCGCCCCAGCAGGATATGGCTTTGACCGCCGTGGCGCGCTGGCTGCAATCCGGCGAGCCGCAGCTTTTCCGCATGTTCGGCTATGCCGGCACCGGCAAGACGACACTCGCACGCCATATCGCGGAGGCCGTCGATGGCGATGTCGTCTTCGCCGCCTATACCGGCAAGGCCGCGCTGGTTCTGCGCAACAAGGGCTGCCATGGCGCGCAGACGATCCATTCGCTGATCTATCGTTCGCGCGGCGTCGATGAGGAGAGCCCGATCTTCGCGCTGAACCGCGACAGCGCCGCGGCAAAGGCGAAGCTGATCATCATCGACGAATGCTCGATGGTCGACGAGGAACTGGGCCGGGACCTGCTCTCCTTCGGCACGCCGGTGCTGGTGCTCGGCGATCCCGCGCAGCTCCCTCCGGTCAAGGGCGGCGGCTTCTTCACCGAGCAGGAGCCCGACGTCATGCTGACCGAGGTCCACCGCCAGGCGGCGGACAATCCGATCGTGCGGATGTCGATGATCGTGCGCGAGGGCGGGCAGCTCGAGCTCGGCGATTACGGCCCGAGCCGGGTGATCCGGCGCCATGAGATCAATCCCGAGATCGTCATGGGCGCCGATCAGGTGCTGGTCGGCATGAACAAGACGCGGCGCAACTACAATGCCCGCATCCGCCAGTTGATGGGCCGTGCGGATAACAGCCCCGTCGCCGGCGAGAAGCTGGTCTGCTTGCGCAACGACAAGAGCAAGGGCCTGCTGAATGGCGGCTCCTGGATCGTGCAGGAGATCAAGACCTCGAAGAAGGGGCTGATCACCATGCGCGTCACGCCGGAGGATGATGCCGGCGGCAAGGCGGTGAAGGTCTCGGTACTGCCGAATTTCTTCGACGGTACCGAGGAGGAGGTGCCGTGGGAGCTGCGCAAGCACACCGACGAGTTCACCTTCGGCTATGCTCTGACCGTGCATAAGTCGCAGGGCTCGCAATGGGACGATGTCGTGCTCTTCGACGAGAGTTTCGCTTTCCGCGAGCACCGGGCACGCTGGCTCTATACCGGCCTGACGCGCGCGGCCGAGGCGATCACGGTGGTGGTGTAGGCACTGGACAGAGGGAGGGCCGCCATGGCGAAGGACGAGGTTCAGGACCAGGCGGCTTCCGGGCTCATTGACGCGAAGATCGCATCGCTCGTCGACTGGCGTGGTGCGACGCTGGCGCGATTGCGAGCACTGATCCGGGAGGCTGATCCCGACGTGGTCGAGGAGGTGAAGTGGCGCGGCGTGCCGGTCTGGTCCCATGGCGGCATCATCTGCACCGGCGAGACCTACAAGAGCGTGGTCAAGCTGACCTTCATGAAGGGCGCTTCGCTGGCGGACCCGGCCGGGCTGTTCAATTCGAGTCTTGAGGGCAATGCCCGCCGCGCTATCGATATCCGCGAGGGCGAGGTGATCGATGAGAGCGCCTTCAAGGCTCTCATCGGCGAGGCCGTCGCCCTCAACATGTCCAGCAAGAAAGCCCGCTGAGCCCCGACCGGATTGGCGAGAATTCGAGCAGATTGCTTGAGTTTACCCGGATTCGACCTGCAATCCGGCGAACATTGCCGAATTGTCATGAAAGCCGCCGGCTTTTCGCCATAGTCGATATCGATCCTCGCTCGACGACCAGCGGAGGCCTGGCAGATGGCGGAGACCGGCGAACTGAGGGCAGGGGCGATTGCACTGCAGCGGTTCGGCCTGGGGTCGAAACCCGGACAGGGCGAGGCGGCGCGGGCGCAGATTCGCGAAAAACTGCTGGCGGAGATTGCTGCTGGCAGCGTCGCACAGCCCGAGGGCGTGACTTTTTCCGGCGCGGCCGAGATCGGCAAGGCGCTCTATGATTTCGAGGATCAGGAAAGACGGGAGCGCGAGGCGCGCCGCGTCGCCGTTGCGCCACCCATGTCAGGCGCACAGCAGGGCATGGAGGTCGCGGGCGCCGCACCGCAAGGCCCGCCGGCTGGATCGCAGAACCAGATGGCCCGGCCGCAAAAGCCAGCGAACGAACCGGCACTGCCCTACCGGACCTATCGCGACGAGGTGAAGGCGCGGGTTGATCTCGCGCTCGCAACCGAGACCGGGTTCGGCGAGCGATTGGTGATGTTCTGGTCGAACCATTTCTGCATCGGTGCGACCAAGAGCAACATGTGCCGGATCATGGCCGGCGCCTATGAGCGCGAGGCGATCCGCCCGCATGTCTTCGGCCGCTTCGAAGACATGCTGATCGCAGCGGAAAGCCATCCGGCGATGCTGGACTTCCTCGACAACCGCCAGTCGGTCGGCCCGAATTCGCCTGCCGGACGCCGTCGCGGGCGCGGCCTCAACGAGAACCTCGCCCGCGAGATCATGGAGTTGCACACGCTTGGCGTCTCTGGCGGCTATGCCCAGGCCGACGTGACCAATCTCGCCCGGATCATCACGGGCTGGACTGTGGTCGGGCGCGAGGGCGTGCTCGGCTTTCCCGGCTCCTTCGCCTTCAATGCCGGCTTGCACGAACCGGGCGTGACGCCTTTGCTCGGGCGCCGCTACGACCAGCCGGGCAAGGCGCAGGGCATCGCCGCGCTGACCGACCTCGCACGCCATCCGGCGACGGCCAGTTTCATCGCGACGAAGCTCGTTCGTCATTTCGTCGCCGATGCGCCGTCGCGTGCGCTGGTCAACAAGCTGGCGCTGACTTTCCGGAAGAGCGGCGGCGACCTGCCGGCCGTCTATCGCGCGCTCATCGAGGACGATGCGGTCTGGCGGGCGCCGGCCAGCAAGATCCGCTCTCCGCAGGAGTTCCTGCTGGCGGCCTATCGTGCGCTCGGCCGCAAGCCGGATTTCGGCCAGATCATCGGGCCGGCCGGCGTGATGGGCCAGCCGTTCTGGCAACCATCCGGCCCCAATGGCTATGCCGACGACAATGCCGCCTGGGCCTCGGCCGAGGGGCTCAAAACACGGGTCGATGTCGCGGCGGGCTGGGGGCGGCAGGCGGCGGGTTCCGCCGCGGACCCGCGCGTGCTCGCCGACGACATTCTCGGATCACTGCTTTCGCCTGAGACGAAGCAGGCGGTGGCGCGGGCCGAGAGCAAACCGCAGGCGATCGCGCTCTTGCTGATGTCGCCGGAATTCCAGCGGAGGTGACGATGACGGCTCACCACGACGATGATTGCGAACGGATGACCCCGTCGCGCCGCGCCGTGCTCGGTGCGGCCGGCGCGCTCTTCGCCTGGTCCTTCGTGCCGAAATTCGCCTATGCGGCGGCCGGCGCGCGCGATCCGCGCTTCCTGCTGGTGATCCTGCGCGGCGCGCTCGATGGGCTCTCGGCGGTGCCGCCGATCGGTGACCCCGATTATGCCGGGCTGCGCGAGGGCATTGCGCTTGCCAAGGACGGGCCGGAGGCGGCGCTGCCGCTCGACGGCTTCTTCTACCTGCATCCGGCCATGCCGAACCTGGCGCGGCTCTACAAGCAGGGGCAGGCGAGCGTCGTTCACGCGGCTGCGACGGGCTATCGCGAGCGCTCGCATTTCGATGGGCAGGATGTTCTGGAGAGCGGCCAACCCGGCGCAGGCGCGACCCAGAGCGGTTGGCTCAACCGGTTGGTCGCGAGCCTGCCGGCCGGCGAGGGCATCTCGCGCAAGGGCGTGCTCGGCGTAGGCGTGGTGCCGCCGCTGGTGGTGCGCGGCGATGCGCCGGTGTTGGGCTGGGCGCCGCCGCGCATGGTGCGCGCCGGCAGTGACCTGACGATGCGGCTCGCTGATCTCTACGGCCAGCGCGATCCTGGGTTGGCGCGGGCGCTGGCGCAGGCGATCGAGACCGAAGGGCTGGCGCAAAGGCGCGGCATGGCCGGCGAGCAGAAGGGTGGCGGCGGGCCGGATTCCGCCGACGGCATGCGTCGCATCGCCGAGGGCGCGGCTGCGCTGGTCGGCGCCGATGACGGGCCGCGCATCGCGGCGCTCGCTTTCGAGGGCTGGGATACCCATGCGAACGAGGGCGGTGCCAGGGGACGCCTCGCCAACCTGCTCGGCGGGCTTGATGGCGCTTTCGCCGCGCTCGAGCAGGGATTGGCGTCAGTCTGGAAGGACACGGTGGTGATGGTCGCGACCGAGTTCGGCCGGACCGCCGCGGTCAATGGCACGATCGGGACCGATCATGGCACTGGCACCGTGGCGTTTCTCGTCGGTGGCGGCGTGAAGGGCGGCCGGGTCGTCGCCGACTGGCCGGGCTTGAAGGCCGAGCAACTCTACCAGAACCGCGATCTCAAGCCGACGACCGATATCCGCGCCGTGGCCAAGGGCGTGGTCGCGGAGCTTTTCGGCCTGTCCGGCCCGGTGCTGGCCGAGAAGGTCTTTCCGGAGAGCGGCGGGCTCGCTCCGATATCCGGGCTCATTGTCTGATCGCGGATGTCCGACCACGCCATCTTGCCGCGTACCCGCGGAGCCGAAGCTTGATCAGATGCAGGCGATCGCGCAGATCGGTGGGGCCGGCAGCGGCTAGCGAACGGGCCAGCACGGCAGCGGCATCCTCATGCCGGCCCTCGTGACAGAGAGTGTCCGACCAAAGCCGCAGCATCGCGGGATGGTCTCCCGTCAGCTCGACTGCGCGCTGGAAGGCGATGAAGGCCTCATCGATCCGGCCTGCGGAGCGGAGTTGCTCGGCCAGTGCGACCCAGGCGAAATCGGCCGTGGGGCCAAGCTGGAGGGCGCGTCGCGTGAGGGCGATGGCCCGCTCCGGGTTACGGATGCCGGCCACGCGGCCCAGCGCGACAAAATAGGATGTCGAGTTCCTGCGATGATCGCGAGCGGTCTGGAGCAGAGCGGTAAAATCCATGTGCCCTGCGAGAACGCCAAGGGCCAACGGGCGCAGCAGGCCGCACTCGGCGAGATAGCCGCCGGAGGGATGGCCCGAAAAGGGCAGGGCGATGCGCCGGACGGACATTTCCAGCGCGATCAGGTCGACATGGCGGCGGTCGAGGGCATGGGCGGAGTCGTAGACGATGACCGCTGGAAGATCCGCCGGCAATGGTCCGGCGAGCTCCGGCCGCCAGCGATTGCCGCGCACCGCCTTTGCCCAGCGGGTATCGAAATCCGCCTTGCCTGGATGCAGGCTGTATTGCGGCGAGATCGCTAGCGCGCTCGTTGCGCCGATCATCTTGCCGAAGCGGAGCGCAGCATAGCCGCCCATGCTGGAGCCATAGGCCAGCACGCGCCGGTAAGGGAGCGTCGCTGCTGCGACCGCCACCACCATCTCGCGCCATTCCGGCTCCTGATACCAGGCGTTGCGCCGGTTCACGACATGGATCGCAGGTATGCCGGCCTGCGCGAGAGCGGCCTCGCCGAAGGCCAAGCGATCGAGGCCGGGATCGTCCGTGAAGGAATCGAACGTGACGACGCAATCCTCGCCCGGGCGCCGCGCGGCCTTGACCAGCAGGTTGCCCGAGCGAAAGAGGGTGTCGGTCACATGGAGGGCTCCGGGAGAGGCTTTCGCCTCAGGCCCAGGCGCGCTGCTTCAGCTTTTCCTCATAGGCGTCGATCTTCGTGCCCTTCTCCATGGTCAGGCCGATGTCGTCGAGGCCGTTGAGCAGGCAGTGCTTGCGGAACGGGTCGATCTCGAAGGTGATCTCGCCGCCGTCCGGGCCCTTGATCGTCTGGTTCGCGAGGTCGATCGTCAACGTCGCGTTGGAGCCGCGCTCGGCGTCGTCGAACAGCATGTCGAGCTGCTGGGGCGTGACCTTGATCGGCAGGATGCCGTTCTTGAAGCAGTTATTGTAGAAGATGTCGGCGAAGCTGGTGGAGATCACGCAGCGGATGCCGAAATCGAGCAGCGCCCAGGGCGCATGCTCGCGCGACGAGCCGCAGCCGAAATTGTCGCCGGCGACGAGGATCTCGGCCTTGCGGTAGGCCGGCTGGTTCAGCACGAAATCGGGGTTCTCCGAGCCGTCCTCCTTGTAGCGCATTTCCGAGAACAAGGCGGTGCCGAGGCCGGTGCGCTTGATCGTCTTCAGGTACTGCTTGGGGATGATCATGTCGGTGTCGACATTGACCACCTTCATGGGGGCGGGCGTCGAGGTCAGGGTTGTGAAGGGCTGCATGGCGGAAACTCCGATGGGCCTGTTGGCGATATTCTTGCAGTGAAAGGTTTCAGAGCTGCGAGGTCAGCAGCTTGAAGCTGGCGAAGGTGAAGAAGGCGGCGAGGCAGGCCTCGGCCCGGCGGCGGATGCGGCGGTAGCCCGCGATCATCGATGCCGTCGAGAACAGCACGGCATAGAATTGGTTGATCGCGAGCGAGATCAGCATGCAGCCGCCGATGATGGCGTAGAGCACGACAGTTGGCGTGTCGGGCCGCAGGGCCAGCGCGATGATCGCTGTCCAGCTCAGGATCGCCTTCGGGTTGGTGATGTGCATCAGGTAGCCGCGCAGGAAGGTACGGCGGCCCGAAGCGGCCAGCTTCACCGGAGGCATCTCCGCGCGCATCGCCGAGCGGGCCGACCGCCAGGCGAGGAAGAGCAGGTAGAGGCCGCCGACGACCTTGATGGCATAGAGCGCGCCCGGATGGGCTACGATCAGACCGGTGACGCCAATCGCAGCCAGGATGCCCCATGTCAGCGAGCCCGCGGTGACGCCGAGCGCCAGGGTGGAGCCGGCGCTGCGGCCGCGCTCCATCGAGGTCGCCATGACCTGGAGATTGCTCGGGCCAGGGCTGGCGACTGCTAGGAAGAAGGCCGAATAGACCAGCATCAGGCCGGGCAGGTTGCGGATCAGGTCGTCGAGCATCGCTTAGCGCTCCGCCGCGGCTTCGATGGCTTCCATATCCTCGTCGGAGAAGCCGAAATGGTGGCCGATCTCATGGACCATGACATGGGTGACGATCGAGCCGAGGCTCTCGTCGTGCTCGGCCCAGTAGTCGAGGATCGGCCGGCGATAGAGGTGGATGGTATTGGGCATCTGGCCGGTCTGGGGGGCAAAACCCTGCTGCGGCAGGCCGACGCCGCTGAACAGGCCGAGCAGGTCGAACGGGCTTTCCGCCTCCAGCTCCTTCAGAACGTCGTCCTCGGGGAATTCGGTGACGTTGAAGATCACGTCCGAGCAGAGAGCGCGGAATTCCTCCGGCAGACGGTCGAAAGCGGCTTGCGCCAGGACCTCGAACGCCTCCTGCGAGGGCGCCTTGACGCCGTCCCAGTCGATCTCCGCTGTTGTCGTGACCCTGGCGTCCACGCCCTTGCCCATCACCAGATTTTCAGTTGGTAGCCGAGCCACCAGGCCAGCACGATGACGCCGACGAGCGAGAGGGAACGGCCGATGCGCCGGCCCCAGAGCTCGACCTTGTCGCCCTCGGGCGCGTCTGCGCCCGAGAAATGGTTGGCTGCCCGGCCCATGGAGGAACCGAGCAGGCTCTCGCTGTCGCGCTTGACCCGGTCCAGCGCCGCCTTGGATTCGGCGGCGCGGCCGGCTTCGCGGGGATCGTTCGACATGGTCAGCTCCCCGCCTCTTCGCCTCAGCCCAGCGTGCGGACGTCGACGAAGCGGCCGGTGAGGGCCGCCGCCGCCGCCATCGCCGGCGAGACGAGGTGGGTCCGGCCACGATAGCCCTGACGACCCTCGAAATTGCGGTTCGAGGTCGAGGCCGCGCGCTGGCCGGGCTTGAGCTGGTCGGGGTTCATGCCCAGGCACATCGAGCAGCCCGGCTCGCGCCATTCGAAGCCGGCGGCGATGAAGATCTTGTCGAGACCCTCGGCCTCGGCCTGCTCCTTCACCAGGCCGGAGCCGGGAACGATCATGCCGTAGTCGAGGCTCTCATGGAGCTTCTTGCCCTCGACGATCTTCGCTACGGTGCGCAGATCCTCGATGCGGCCATTGGTGCAGGAGCCGATCCAGATCACGTCGAGCGGGATGTCGGTGATTCTGGTGCCAGCGGTCAGGCCCATATATTCGAGCGCGCGCTTCTTCGAGGCGCGCTTGACCTCGTCGGCGATCAGCTCGGGATCGGGGACGGCGCCGGTAACCGAGATCACATCCTCGGGCGAGGTGCCCCAGGAGACGATCGGCGGCAGGTTGGCGGCGTCGAGACGGACGACGCGGTCGAAATGCGCGCCCTGGTCGGTGCGCAGCGTTTCCCAGTAGCGGACGGCGGCGTCCCATGCGGCACCCTGCGGCGCCTTCGGGCGGCCCTTCAGATAGGCGAAGGACTTCTCGTCCGGCGCGACCATGCCGGCGCGGGCGCCGCCCTCGATCGACATGTTGCAGACCGTCATGCGGCCTTCCATGGTCAGGCCGCGGATCGCCTCGCCGGCATATTCGATGACCGAGCCGGTGCCGCCGGCGGTGCCGATCTCGCCGATGATCGCGAGCGTGATGTCCTTGGCGCCGACGCCGGGAGCCGGCGTGCCGTCCACCTGGACGAGCATGTTCATCGCCTTCTTCTGGATCAGCGTCTGGGTGGCGAGCACATGCTCGACCTCCGAGGTTCCGATGCCGTGGGCGAGCGCGCCGAAGGCGCCATGCGTCGAGGTGTGGCTATCGCCGCAGACGATCGTCGTACCGGGCAGGGTGAAGCCCTGTTCGGGGCCGACGATGTGGACGATGCCCTGGCGCTTGTCGAGCTCGTTGAAGTACTCGACGCCGAAGTCGCGGGCGTTCTTGGCGAGCGCCTCGACCTGGATGCGGCTTTCCTCTTCCGCGATGCCCTTGGTGCGGTCGGTCGTCGGGATGTTGTGGTCGACGACGGCGAGCGTCTTCTCAGGGCTGCGGACCTTGCGGCCGGTCATGCGCAGGCCCTCGAAGGCCTGCGGACTCGTCACCTCATGGACGAGGTGGCGGTCGATATAGAGCAGGCAGGTGCCGTCATCCTGCCGGTCGACGACATGGTCGTCGAAGATCTTGTCGTAGAGCGTCTGGGGACCCTTGGTCGCAGTCATGGCTTGGTCTCGGTCTTCTGAAATCTGCTTGGAAGATCATGCGCCGGTTCGCTGGAGCCGGCACGCAAAAACGGTTCGCCTGTCGCCGGCCGCATGGAGGCGGCCGGTCTCAGGCGCCGGTAAGGCCTGCGGCAATCGAAGCGGTGAAGCGGCCGAAGAAGCGCCAGGGCAAACGGGCATGGTCGTGCAGCGCGGCAAAATCCTGCGTCGTCGGCAGGGGCGGCAGATGGCCCTCTCCCTGCACGGCGCTGAAGCGCTGCAAATGATGCTCACACGGCGACATGGCTACTGTTTAGCAGTTCCAATCAAGCCGGACAATCGATCCCGTTGCAGCCGCGCCATCGATGTGACGCAAGGGTGACGACGCGGATGCGATCAGGGAGCAGCCAGGGCAAGGCTGCCGCTGGAGCCCGATGTGACGTTGGGATAGCATCCGCTTCGTTGGCCTGCGCTTGTCACGGAGTTTCGGACGAAGGGAGACGACGCATGAGGATATTGTCGGGAATCGCGGTTGCAGCCGCTCTTCTGCAGTTCGCTCCGGTCTTCGCTCAGGCTCCGGGAAAGGCTCCCCCGGCGGTGCAGAAGGAGTTCGACGACTTCATCGCCAAGTTTCGTGCGGCGTTGAAGGCGAATGATGCGGCGACTGTCGCAACCATGACGCGGCTGCCCTTCATGGCCGACGATTCCGTCCGCGACGCCGCGCAGTTTCGTGCCAAGGCCTATCCGCGCGATTTCACGGCGAAGAACCGTGCCTGCCTCCAGCGCACGAAGCCCGTCTACGCTGTCGACGGCAACAAGAACGACGTCTACTCCGTCATCTGCGGCGAAAGCATCTTCACCTTCACACGAACGCCGGCCGGGTTCCTTTTCACCGATCTGGACACGAACGACTGATCGTCCGCGCCGGACCGTCAGCGTTGCGTGGTGTCGACGCTGACGACCACGGACATGCCCGGCGCCAGTCGCTCCGCGATAGGCTGTCCGGGATCGACCGTGATGCGCACCGGCACGCGCTGGGCGATCTTGATGAAGTTGCCGGTGGCGTTGTCGGGCCGGATCACGCTGAATTCCGAGCCGGCGGCAGGCGAGAAGCGCTCGATCGTCCCGGTGAGGCGAGCGTGGCGCAGCGCGTCGACGGTGAAGCTCACCGGCTGGCCGGTGCGCATGCCGGCAAGCTGCGTTTCCTTGAAATTGGCGACGACCCAGACCTGGTCCGGCACCAGCGCCATCAATTGCGTGCCGGCCGAGACATATTGGCCGAGCCTGGCCTGGACCTCGCCCAGTCGCCCGTCTTGTGGGGCGGTGATGCGGGTGTTGCTGAGATCGATCTCGGCGAGATGGACGGCGGCCTCCGCGCCTTCGACCGCCGCGACCAGCGACTGACGGTTGACGATGGCGGTCTGGATGTCCTGCCGGGCGACGTCGACTGCGGCGTTGGTCGCGGTGATCGCGGCGCGCGCCTGGTCGAGCGCCTGCTGGCTCTGGTCGGTCGAGGTCTGGCTGACGACGCCGCGCTCGCGCAATGGTTCGATGCGGCCCCAATTAGCCTCGGCCGTGCGGAGCGCGGCCTCGGCGCTCGCGACATTGGCGACAGCGGCGCGCAGGCGGGCTTCGGCGGCGGCGCGCGACTGGTCGGAATTGGCGAGCCCGGCGCGCTGGGCGGCCAGGCCGGCACGGGCCTGCTCCAGCTTCTGGGCATAGATGCGGTCGTCGATGCGCAGGAGCAGGTCGCCGCGCTTCACCGTGGCGAAATCCTGCACCGGGACCTCGGCGACATAGCCGGCGAGTTGCGGCGCGATCACGGTGACCTGGCCGCGGACATAGGCGTTCTCGGTCACCTCGACGGCGCTGGCGAAGGGCGGCAGCCGCCAAGCGTAGAGGATGATGCCGAGGCCGACGAGGCCAATGGCGAGCGCGACATAGGTCGAGACGGAGCGGAAGATGCGGGACATGGCGGTCAGGGAGCGGGTTGAGCGACGGGGGCGGCGGGTTTGCGCAGTTGCAGATAGGCGAGGTGCGCGAGCAGGCCGGCGAGGGCGAGGCCGGCGATCGCGGAAATCAGCATGAAGGCGTCGTTATAGGCGAGGACGATGGCCTCCTGAGAGGCGCGCTGGGTGAGCAGCGTCACGCCTTCCGCCCGCAGCAGCGTCGGGTCGGTCAGGACATGGCTGTAGACGCCGCCGAACTGGTTGACTCGCTGGGCGAAGAGCGGGTCGGACAAGACGAAATGCTCGGCCAGCACGTTGAAATGGAACGTGGTGCGCAGCGTAATGAAGCTTCCGAAGATCGCGGAGCCGAGCAGGCCGCCGATGCTCTGCGTGAACAGGAAGACGGTGATGAAGCTCAGGATGTAGATCGGGCCGCGCGCGATCGCGCCTCCCATGCCCTGCGCCATCGCTGCGGGCAGGAAGAGGCCGGAGCCATAGGCGACGAGCGCCTGACTGAGCCAGATATCGTGCGGCCGGGTCTGGCTGGTGGCGCCGCTGTCGAGCCAGGCGCCGAGCGCGACGCAGGCGAGCGCGGTGGCGTAGAACCAGTTCTCGCGGCCGGGCCGCAGCAAGAGCGCGCAAGTGATGCCGCCGGCGAGGATCGCGCAAAGAATCAGGCCGTAGAGCGGCATGGTTTGTTCGTTCTGGATGCCGAGCGCCTGGAAGAAATTCGAGGCGCCGACGGTCTGCTCGGCCAGCACGACGCGCATCAGGAGAATGGCGCCGGCGAAGTGCAGCGTCGCCGGGCTCGTCAGCCAGCGGATGTCGATGAGCGGGCTGTCGCGATGCAGCTCGACGATCACCGCCAGCGTCAGGCAGATGACGGCGCAGACGAAGAGCCAGCCCAGCCAGGGTGCCTCGAACCACCAATAGATCCGTCCCAGGCTGAGCGCGACCGCGATCGAACCGAAACCGATCGCGATCAGGAGATAGCTGACGATGTCGAGGGGGCCGATCCATTTCACCCGTGGCGGCGTGGTCAGCGGCAAGGCGAAGACGAAGCCGAAGGCGACCATGGCAAGGCCCATTTCGAACAGGGTCAGGCCATGGAAGCCGCCGAGATCGAGCAACCAGGGCGAGATCAGGCGCGTCACGGGGATGCCGAGCGTGGTGTTGGTCAGTGCCAGCGAGAGGCCGACGGTGAGCTTCTTCTGCGGCGGCAGCGGCTCGATCATGTAGAAGAAGGCGAGCGAGGACATCGGCGCCGCCGCCATGCCGCTCATGAAGCGCACGACCACGGCCGATGGCAGGTCATGCACGAAGACGAGGTTCAGGAACGCTGCGAGCACGAAGCCGGCCAGGCTCATCTCGGCGAAATTGCGCAGGCCGTACTGCATCCTGATCTTGATCAGGGCGAGGGAGAGCGAGACGTTCGGCGCCATATAGGCGGCGATCAGCCAGTTGGTCTCGGCAAGCGTGGCGCCGAGCTCGCCCTGGATCTGGTAGACATTGGTGTTGACGAGGTTCGCGCCGATCTGCTGCGTCATCGCCAGCGTCACCGAGGCCAGCATATAGGCGAGCGCACGAGCCGGCGGCATCGTCAGCCCTGCCGGGGCCGGCTGAGGTGCAGCAGCAGTCGTTGAGGCTTCAGGTGTACTCACGGAGCGGCGCTCCGGCCTGCCGCGATATTGCGCGAGGTGCGGCGCAGGACGTCAAGCGCTGCTTCCAGTTCCTCGGGCGCGATGCCCTGCAGGATGCCGGCGCGCAGTTCAGCCAGGAAGTCGAGGATGTCCTGCGCCTGGGCGCGCGCGGTCTCGGTCAGGAAGACGCGGCGGGCGCGGCGGTCGCCTTCGACGGCGCGGCGCTCGATCATGCCGTTGCGCTCCAGCCCGTCGAGGAGCCGGACCAGCGTCGGCTGCTCGATGTCGAGCAGGCCGGCGAGATCGGACTGGATCGGGCCGTCGGCCTTGGCGAGCTCCATCAGAAGCCGGGCCCGTGACAGGGTCAGGCCCATGTCGCGCGCGCGATCGTCGACGAGCGCCCTCAGCTTGCGGTTGACGGCGGCAAGTTCGCCGGTGAACGCGGCCTGAAGCTCGATGAGATCCATAGGGGCAACATAAATAGCATGCTAATGATTGTTGTACTTATACGTGCTTGATTTGCATGGCAAGGCGAATTGTGATGCGTCGATATGCGCTATGTGAATGGCTGCGCTTGGCCGTGAGCAACAAAAAACGCGGCCCCGAAGGACCGCGTTCTGATCTCTTTGCGCGGAGGGTTCGGCTTACTTGCCGGCGCCCTTCTGGCCCTTGGCGGGCTTGGCATCGACGCGCTCGGCGATACGGGCCGACTTGCCGCGACGATCGCGCAGGTAATAGAGCTTGGCGCGACGCACCTTGCCCTTGCGGATGACCTTGATCGAGTCGAGGTTCGGCGAGAAAAGCGGGAAGACGCGCTCCACGCCCTCGCCATAGGAAATCTTGCGGACGGTGAAGCTCTGGTTGAGGCCGCCGCCGTTGCGGGCGATCACGACGCCTTCATAGGCCTGGACGCGGCTACGCTCGCCTTCCTTGACCTTGACGTTGACCTGCACGGTGTCGCCGGGCTGGAAGGCGGGAATGGCCTTGCCTTCGCTCAGCTTGGCAATCTGCTCGGCGTCGAGCTGTTCGATGATGTTCATGGGTCTCTCCATGGCCGTATTCGCGCGGAAGCGCGGGCTTTCGGCTCGCTGTTTTCAGTTGAGTGCGGGGCCATACAGGAGCGCGGCGGGTTTGTCGAGCGGCAATCCCGGCTTGTTGGCGGCGCTGCCGGCATGCATAGCCTGTGCGGAAGCGACATACCACCGGACGAGACGCCATGACCGATCCCGTTATCAAGACCGCCCTCGTGACAGGTGCCGCGCGCGGCATCGGCCTCGCCACGGCCAAGCGCTTTCTGACCGAGGGCTGGCAGGTCGGCCTGCTCGACATCGACGGGGCCGGGCTCCAGCGGGCGGCTGCCGAGATCGCGACGCCGGAGCGGGTGCTGGTGCTGACCTGCGACGTCGCCATGCCCGCGCAGCTCGAATCGGCCTTCGCCGGCATGGCCAAGCGCTTCGGGCGGCTCGATGCCCTCGTCAACAATGCCGGTACGGCCGTGTTCAAGCCCATGCTGGAGACCACCCATGACGAGTGGCAGCGGGTGATGGCGGTGAATCTCACCGGCCCGTTCCTGGCGACGCAGCTTGCGGCCCGGGCGATGGCCGATAATGGCGGCGGCGCCGTCGTCAACATCACCTCGATCTCGGGCCTGCGCGCCTCGACGCTGCGGGTCGCCTACGGCACCTCGAAGGCGGCGCTGGCGCATCTCACCAAGCAGCAGGCGGTCGAACTCGCGGGGCTTGGCATTCGCGTCAACGCGGTCGCGCCGGGGCCGGTCGAGACGGCTATGGCCAAGGCGGTGCATAGCCCGGAGATCCGGGCTGATTATCGCGATGCCGTGCCGCTCGGCCGCTACGGGCTGGAGGAGGAGCTGGCCGAGGCGATCTTCTTCCTCTGCTCCGATCGGTCGACCTATATCACCGGGCAGGTTCTGGCCGTCGACGGCGGCTTCGACGCGGCCGGCATCGGGCTCGCGACGCTGCGCGGCGAGCGGCGCAATCTCTGACGCTGGCAGGCGCCGCTACCCCTTCGCCTCGCGCTGCTTGAGCAGCTCGTTGAGCATGTCCTGCTGCTCGTTCAAACGGTTGGCGAGCGCCTCTTCCACGGCGGCGCCGGAGGCTCCCGTCGCCTGTTCCATCAAGTCGGCGATGTTGCGCCGGAGGAGGGCGATACGGTCGTCCAGTTCCATTCGCGAAGCGTTCTCGGGCATCGGCCGGTTCTCCCTGCTCCATCTCGGCCGCGAAGGCGGCCCGCCCCGTAGAATGTCCGGAAACCCTTCAGGTTCCGCGGCCGCAGCGCCGAAACCTCATGAGTTTGCCGGCCTTGCCTCATGGTGCTGGCAACTAGGCGGAGGCCTGATGAAATCACACGTCGCTACGGCAGGATAGCTGTTCCGGCGGCGATGGCGCCACCATCGACAGGGAGGCTTCTCCCGCTTGCCGTTTCTCCGCCGACAAAGCCCTTGCGTCCGCCGCGGATCGGCGCGAACCTCCTCCCACCTGCCTCTCCGACGGCCGCCCGACCCTGTCGGGCCCGAGCGACCGCCGCCCATCCGGCGTGAGCGCATTCGCTGTTCCCGCCGGCTTTCCGCCGTGCCGGAGCCGGGGTTGTCAGACCTTGTTCTCCATCGCGGCCAGTCCCGAAGGAGGAAGCCATGCCCGCATCGGCACAAAACGGAGTCTCCGCAAACGGCACCCGACGCGCGGGGCCGCGATGCATCGCGATCGTCGGCCCCTTCCAGAGCGGCAAGACCACGCTGCTCGAAAGCATCCTGATGCGGTGCGGCGCGCTGACCCGCACCGGCACGGTCAAGGGCGGCAACACGGTGGGTGACGCGGCGCCGGAAGCCCGCGCCCACCAGATGAGCACAGAGCCGACGGTGGCTAGCGTCGATTTCCTCGGCGACACCTTCCATTTCATCGATTGCCCCGGCTCGGTCGAGTTCCTGCACGAGATGCGCCATGTGCTGCCGGCGGTGGATGCCGCCGTCGTCGTCTGCGAGGCGGATGACCGGAAAGCGCCGGCGCTGGAGCTCGTGCTGCGCGAGCTGGAGGAGGCCGACATCCCGCGCTTCCTGTTCCTGAACAAGATCGACACGGCCTCGCGCCGGGTGCGCGAGACGCTCGCCATCCTGCAGCGCGCTTCCCGCACGCCGCTGCTGCTGCGCCAGATTCCGATCTGGCAGAAGGGCATCGCCGTCGGCTTCATCGACCTCGCCCTTGAGCGGGCCTTCATCTATCGCGAGCATGCGCCGAGCGAGATCGTGCCGCTGGCCGTCGACGAGACCGACCGCGAGAAGGAAGCGCGCTTCTCGATGCTGGAGCGGCTCGCCGATTACGACGACGAGTTGATGGAGGAACTGCTTGGCGACATGGAGCCGCCGCGCGACCGCGTCTTCGACGATCTCGCCCGCGAATTGCAGCATCGCCATGTCGTGCCGGTGCTGATCGGCGCGGCCGAGCGCGGCAACGGCGTGACGCGGCTGCTCAAGGCACTCCGGCACGAGGCGCCGGGGCTGGCGGAGACGCGCGGTCGGTCCGGCATTCTCCCCGAAGGCCCGGCGCTCGCCCAGGTGATGAAGACCTGGCATTCGAGCCAGGGCGGCAAGCTCTCGCTGGCCAGGGTGATGCGCGGCCGGCTGGCGGAGGGCGATGTCGTGACCTCGTCCGGCGGGACGGAAGCCCGCATCGCCGGGGTCGTTTCCCTGAAGGGCTCCGAGCAGAGTCGGAAGCCCGCGGCGGAGGAGGGCGATGTCGCCGGTTTCGCCAAGCTCGACGGCATCGCAACTGGCGAGGCCTTCATGCTCGGCAAGGCGCGCGCGAGCGTGGTCAGCGCGATTGCTCCGCCGGAAGCCGTGCATGCCTTCGCCATCGCCGTGAAGGACCGCAAGGACGATGTCAGGCTGGCGGCGGCGCTGCAGCGCCTGACCGAGGAGGATACGGCGCTGGCGGTGACGCAGGTGCCGGAGCTCGGCGAAACCAGGCTGTCCGGCCAGGGCGAGATGCATCTGCGCGTCGCGCTCGAGAAGCTCGCTGGCCGCTATGGCGTGACCGTCGCCAGCAAGACGCCGCAGGTCGGCTATCGCGAGACGATCCGCGGCCAGGCTGGCGCGCGTGGCCGGCATCGCAAGCAGAGCGGCGGGCACGGCCAGTATGGTGATGTCGTGATCGAAGTGGCGCCCGTGCCGCGCGGGGAGGGCATCCAGTTCGTCGACAAGATCACCGGTGGTGTCGTGCCGCGCCAGTATATCGGCTCGGTCGAAGCCGGCATGCGCGATTTCTGCGAGAAGGGGCCGCTCGGCTTTCCGATCGTCGATGTCGCGGTGACGTTGACGGATGGCTCCTATCACACGGTCGATTCCTCGGACATGGCGTTCCGTCAGGCGGCGCGGCTCGCCATGAACGAGGCGATGCCGCAGGCGAAGCCGGTGCTGCTCGAACCAATCCTGTCGGTCGACGTGGTGATTCCCTCCGAGGCGATGTCGCGGGCCTCTGCCCTGATCTCCGCGCGGCGGGGGCAGATCCTCGGTTACGACACGCGTCCGGGCTGGCGCGGCTGGGACCAGATCAAGGCGCTGGTGCCGGAAGCCGAGATGACCGGGCTGATCGTCGAATTGCGCTCGGCAACGTCTGGGGTCGGTTCGTTCAGCGCGCGCTTCGACCATCTCGCGGAACTTGCCGGCAAGCCGGCCGAGGCCGTGGTCTCCGCCCAGGCGCTCGCCCTCGCACAAGCGCGCTGATCCGGGAATTCGGGCCCGCCTTCCCGCCGAGAGCCATTGATCGGCTCCCGGTTCGGGCTTGATTTCGTGCCGTGCAGACGGTTTAGATGTGAACATTCTGCAGCCGATAGCGGCTGGAGCTTGCGCTCCCGGTCGCTGTTCCGCACTGTACGATCATGAAAATGCACCGGAACCCGCATTCCAGGGCGGCTAACCGGGCGAGAGGGAGGGAAGAATGACCGCGACCGGCGCCACGCAGGCCAGGAACACGCTGCGCCCCTGGATTGCGCATTATCCGCCGGCCGTTCCGCCGGAGCTCGACGAAGCCAAGATCGGCACGCTGGCGGACCTGATCGGCTCGGCCTGCTCGACCTACGCGAACCGCCCGGCTTTCGAGAGCTTCGGCAAGACGATCACCTTCGCCGAGACGCGCCAGGCCGCCGAGGCCTTTGCCGGCTGGCTGCAGGCCAAAGGGCTGAAGAAGGGCGATCGCGTCGCCCTGATGATGCCGAACATCCTGGCCTATCCGGCGGCGATCTTCGGCGTGCTGCTCGGCGGCTTCACCGTCGTCAACGTCAACCCGCTCTACACGGCGCGCGAGCTGACCCATCAGATCAACGATTCCGGGGCGCGCGTGCTCGTGGTGATCGAGAACTTCGCCCATGTGGTGGAAGAGGCGAAGCCGAACCTTAAGCTCGACGCCATCCTCGTCGCCACGGCCGGCGACCTGATGGGCTTCAAGGGCAGGATCGTCAATTTCGTCGCGCGCCGCATCAAGAAGGTGGTTAAACCCTACAACCTGCCGGGCTCCTCTGCTTTCCAGCAGGTTCTCCAGAGCGGCGCCCGGATGAGCCCCGTGACGATCGGGCCGGAGGATGTCGCCTTCCTGCAATACACGGGCGGGACGACCGGCGTCGCCAAGGGCGCGACGCTGACGCATCGCAATGTCGCGGCCAATGTCCAGCAGGCCGGCCTCTGGCTGGAATGGGTGCTGGAGCCGCCGCTCGGGCGCAGCGACTACCAGCATGTCATGGTCACGGCGCTGCCGCTCTACCACATCTTCGCGCTGACCTGCTGCTGCATGTTCATGCTGCGCATCGGCGCCAAGGGCCTGCTGATCGCCAATCCACGCGACATCCCCGGCTTCATCAAGACACTGAAGGCAAGCCGCTTCACGCTCTTCTCCGGCGTGAACACGCTCTACAACGCGCTCGCCAACCATCCCGAGATCAAGGATGTCGATTTCTCCGAGATGCGCTTCGCGGTGGCCGGCGGCATGGCGACGCAGGCTGCGGTCGCCAAGCAGTGGAAGGCCGTGACCGGGCGCCCGATCATCGAGGGCTACGGCCTGTCGGAGACCTCGCCGATCGCCACGATCAACCGGCCGGACCTGACGGAGTTCAGCGGCACGATCGGCTATCCGATCCCCTCGACCGAGATCGCGATCCGCGACGCCGAGGGCAACGACATGCCGATGGGCGAGGCGGGCGAGATCTGCATCCGCGGGCCGCAGGTGATGGCCGGCTACTGGAACCGCCCGGACGAGACCGCCAAGGCGATGACATCAGACGGCTATTTCCGCAGCGGCGATGTCGGCGTGATGCTGCCGGACGGACAGGTCAAGGTTGTCGACCGGATGAAGGACATGGTGCTGGTCTCCGGCTTCAACGTCTATCCGAACGAGGTCGAGGACGTGCTGGCCTCGCATGCCGGCGTGCTGGAATCGGCCGTGATCGGCCTGCCGGACGAGCATTCCGGCGAGGCGGTGACGGCCTTCGTCGTGCGCAAGGACCAGACGCTGACGGCGGACGCGCTGCGGGCCTACTGCAAGGAGAACCTGACGGGATACAAGGTGCCCAAGCAGATATTCTTCCGCGAGAGCCTGCCGAAGACCAATGTAGGCAAGGTGCTGCGTCGGGCACTGCGCGAGGAGGTCGTCGCCAAGCGCTGACGCCGGGGTGACGGTCGACAGGCGGGCGAGCATCGTGTCATCTCTTGTCGGCTTTCGCTTGGGCGGGTGACCGCCTTCGATCATCGCGTGCCCTGTCGGACGCACGATGATCTGTTGCCTGGTTATCGCATCGGATCAATCCGATGCCGTAGCACCGCCGGAGATCATCGCTGCTTGCCCCATCGCCTCGTCGAACTGCCGCTGCTGCGCAACCTGAAGCCCGGCCTCCACATCTACGAGGAAGAGGCGCTGAATGCCGAGCCGGCGCTCGCGCTGCTCGACGAGCCGATCACGCCGGTCGATTCCTTCTTCATCCGCAACAACGGCCATCTGCCGGAGATCGACGAGACCGGCTGGACGCTGACGATCGATGGCGAGGTCGAGCGCCCGGCGGTCTGGACCGTCGAAGGCCTGCGCCAACGCTTCGAAACCGTCACGGTCACCGCTGTTCTGGAATGCGCCGGCAATGGACGTTCGCAGTTCTCGCCGGCGACGGACGGTCTGCAATGGCGGCTCGGCGCCGTCGGCTGCGCGCGCTGGACCGGAGTCAGGCTGGCGGATGTGCTGGAACATGCCGGCCCGAGGCCGGGCGCGGTCTATACCGCCCATCACGCACCCGATCGGCAAATCGGCAAGCCGGAAAAAGCCGCTCTCTCGCGCGGCCTGCCGATGGCCAAGGCGGTGGCTCCTGAAACGCTGATCGCCTTCGCCATGAACGGCGAGCCCTTGCCGCGGCTGCATGGCGGGCCATTGCGCATCGTTGCGCCGGGCTATCCCGGCTCGGCCTGGCAGAAATGGCTCGATCGGGTCACGCTGCGCGATATCGAGCATGACGGCGAGAAGATGCGCGGGACGGACTACCGCCTGCCGATCAGGCCGGTTCGCCCGGGCGAGCCGCTCCACCCCGAGAATTTCGCCGTCATCACCGACATGCCGGTCAAGTCGCTGATCACGGCGCCGCTCGACGGTTTCGTGGTGAAGCAGGGCGAGCGGCTTAAAGTTGCAGGCTTCGCCTGGAGCGGTGCCGTTCCGCTGGAAACCGTCGCCATCTCCAGCGATGGCGGTGAGAGCTGGAGCGATGTCGCATTGCAGGCGGGAGAGGGGCGCTTCGCCTGGCAACGCTTCGAGGCGGAGATTGTTGCCGGGCAGCCGGGTCCCTTCGTCGTCATGGCGCGGGCATGCGATGCCGAGGGTGGCGTCCAGCCGCTGGAGCCGGTCTGGAACCCGCGCGGATACTGCAACAATCAGGCCCAGCGCGTGCGCGGCGCGGTCATTGCGTAGCCTTTGAACCTTTTGGCGGTTTGTCGCGTCTAAGGAATGGGTCTGCCATTCCGGGCATGGCTCTGCCGCCTCGGTCACTCCTCCTCCCATCGGCGACCGAGGCGGCTATTCCTCACAGGAAAACGAGTTCAGGCGGCGAGAAGCGCCTTGCCGTCGGCTGCATGGCCGGTAGCCGGCACGATCTCGCCCGGCGTGACGTCGCTGCCGAAGCGAACCAGGGTGAAATCCTCGGCGCGGCCGGTATTGCCGCGTTCGGTCAGGACGCTCAGCGGGCGGCCGATCCGTGCGGCGAGATGGCGTGCGTGAGCAGCACCCGCCGTTGCGCGCAGTCTTGCGGCACGCTCCGAGACGATCTCTCCCGAGAGTTGCGGCATGCGCGCGGCCGGCGTGCCGGGGCGGGCCGAGTAAGGGAAGACATGGACGAAGCTCAGGCCACAGGCTTCGACGAGATCGAGCGAGCGGGCGAACATCGCCTCGTCCTCGGTCGGGAAGCCGGCGATGAGATCGGCGCCGAAGACGATGTCGGGCCGTAAGGCGCGGATCTCCGCGCAGAAGCGGATGGCATCTTCGCGGCCGTGGCGGCGCTTCATGCGTTTCAGGATGAGGTCGTCGCCGGCCTGCAGAGAGAGATGCAGATGCGGCATCAGGCGCGCTTCGGTCGCGAGCAGGTCGCGCAGGGCGTCGTCGACCTCGACGGCGTCGATCGAGGAGAGGCGCAGACGGGGCAATTCGGGCAAAGCACGGAGGATTGCCCCAGCAAGCGCGCCCAAGGATGGCTCGTCGGGGAGATCGCGGCCATAGCTGGTGAGGTCGACGCCGGTCAGTACGATCTCGCGCGCGCCGGCTTCCAGCAAGGTGCGGCATTGGGCGACGACATCGGCGGTGGCGAGCGAGCGCGAATTGCCGCGTCCAAACGGGATGACGCAGAAGGTACAGCGGTGGTCGCAGCCGTTCTGGACCTGGACGAAGCCGCGGGTATGGCTGGTAAAGCGGCCGGTGACGGGCGCGCGCATGGCGGTGCGGGCCATGATGTCGCCGACATCGAGCTTGTCGGCGGCTGCCGCGTCGGCATGCCCGAGGCTGTTGGAACGGGCGAGGGCCGCCCAGCTCCCGGGCCGCAGCTTCTCGTCATTGCCGAGGACGCGATCGACCTCCGGCATGTCGGCGAAGCGGGCGGGTTCGATCTGCGCTGCGCAACCGGTGACGATCACGGGCCTGTCCGGCTGTTCGCGCTTGAGGCGACGCACGGCCTGCCGCGCCTGCCGGGTCGCCTCGGCGGTGACGGCGCAGGAATTGACGATCGCGGCATCCTTCAGCCCGGCAGCTTCCGCCTGAAGCCTCAGCGCCTCGCTCTCGACGATGTTGAGGCGGCAGCCGAAGGTGACGACCTCCAGAGCATCTTCGCGGTTCTCCGAACCGCGAAGATGCTCTGGGTTATTGTCTGGTCGCATTTTCTTCACGCGAACCGGCACCACTTCGCTTGAAAATGCTTCTGGGTCATTACGCGGCGCTCGTGAACAACGCCGGGTCGAGCGTGCCTTCCCATTCGAATTCGACCGGGCCAGTCATCAGGACATGGCCGTCGCGCTCGCGCCATTCGATGGCGAGGTCGCCGCCGGGCAGGCTGACGGTGGCCTTGCGGGCGGTGAGCTCGCGGCGCACGCCCGCGACCAGTGCCGCGCAGGCGCCCGAGCCGCAGGCCTGGGTGATGCCGGCGCCGCGCTCCCAGACGCGCAGCACGATATGGTCCGGAGCCTTCACTGCGGCGAGCTCGATATTGGCGCGGTCGGGGAAGATCGGGTGGTTTTCGAGCAGCGGGCCGATCTGCTCGAGATTATAGGCATAGGGATCCTCGACGAAGAAGACCGCGTGCGGATTGCCCATGTTGACTGCGCAGGGCGTGTGCAGAATCGGATCGTCGATCGGGCCGATCTGCAATTCAAAGCGGCTGGTGTCCTCGAAGGGCTCGGCCAGCGGGATCTGGTCCCAGGCGAGGCGCGGGGCGCCCATGTCGACGGTAAAGAGGGTATCGCCCTCACGCACGGCCGGCAGCAGGCCGGCCTTGGTCTGGAGCGCGAGCCGAGCCTTGCTGGCATCGCCCATCTGCGGATCGGCGATCATCGCCCAGGCGACGCAGCGCGTGCCGTTGCCGCAGGCGCCGGCTTCGGAACCGTCGGCGTTGTAGATGCGCACGAAAGCGTCGGTGCCGGGCGTCGCGGCATCGTGAAGGACCATGAGCTGGTCGAAACTGGCGCGCGGCTCGGAGGCGATGGCGCGAGCCTCGCTTTCGCTGACGACATGCTTGCTGCCGCGCAGGTCCAGCACCGTGATCTGGTTGCCGAGACCGTTCATCTTCAGGAACCGGCGATTGGCCAGAGCGTTCATTTGGTCACATGTCCCGTGAATAGTGGGTCTATGGCCGAGGCGACGTGAAAAAGCCACCCTCGTCCCCGTTCCTGAAACAAGGTGGACATTCTATGTTGCGCCGCAAGGGCGCGAATCGCGTGAAACTCAGGGCCGTCATGATGCGGTATTCCCGGATTTGTGTTCTGACGCTGGCCGGCCTGGCGAGCGCTTCGAGCGTAACAGCCTTCGCGCAAACACGGGTCGCGCCGCCGACCGCGGTCGAATCCGCGCCTCTCGCTCCACCACCCGGCGCCAGCCCCGTCCAGATGCCGTCCGCGCCTGCGCAGACGCCGCCGGCACCCGTGCCCGATTCCCAGCCGGGGCCGCAGCCGGTCCAGCCGGCTCCGTCGCTGCCGGGCCCGGTGACGCCGCAGCCGGTGCAGCCTGCGCCGAGATTGCCCGGGCCGGCCGAACCGCAGCCCGTGCAGCCGCCGCCGTCCCTGCCGCCGCCGGTCCAGCCGGCGCTCCCGCCCGTGCAGCAGCAGCAGACCGGCGTGCCCGATCCCGATGCGACGCTCGCCGGCAAGCGCGGCGACACCAGCGATATCGACGAGGTCGCGCTGGTCGCCAAGCCCGTGCTGCTGCTGTCGGGGCAGGCGAGCTGGGACCAGGGCTTCCAGAAGCTCTCCGAAAGCTTCAACGCCTTGCGCGCAGAGGCGCAGAAGGCAGGCCTGCCCGTCGCCGGGCGGCCCTTGTCGCTCTTCGTCGAGACGACCGATGACGGTTTCCGCTTCGACGCGATGCTGCCGGTCGCCGCACCCGCCGGGGGGCAGGTTCCAGCCTTCGGGGGCGGGGTGAAGCTCGGCTCGTCACCGGTGGGCAAGGCGCTGCGTTTCATGCATGTCGCGCCCTATGACGACATCGATTCCACCTACGAGACGATCACGGCCTATCTGGAAGCCAAGAGCATTGCGGTGAAGGACGCCTTCCTCGAGGAATATGTCACCGACCTCAAGGACCCGGGCGACCCGAACCTTGAGATCAACGTCTACGTCCAGCCGAAGTAGCTTTCGCTGTCATTCCGGGGCGATCCGTAGGATCGAACCCGGAATCCACGACCGGGTGAGCCTTTGCCCGGCCTGATTGCTTGAGGTTGTGCCCAGTCGTGGGTTCCGGGTTCGGCGCGATGCACCGCCCCGGAATGACAAGGCTGGTGGTCACACGCTCCAGCTCAAACCGGGCCGCATCGGCCGAAAGCGCTCTTCCGGCAAGCCGGCTTCGGCGAGCGCGGCCTTCAGCGCTTCGGGCGGGCGCTCGACGCCCTCGTCGGTGAGCTGGAAGGTACCCCAGTGGTGGCCGATCGCCTGCTGCGCCTTGAGTGCGAGCATGACCTTCACGGCCTCGTCCGGATTCATGTGGTTGTCGGACATGAACCAGCGCGGCTCATAGGCGCCGATCGGCAGGACTGCGAGGTCGAACGGCCCGTGCTTGCTGCCGAGTTCGGCGTAGAGCGAGCCGTCATGGTAGCCGGTATCGCCGACATGGAAGATCTTCGCGGCCGGTGTTTCGAGGATGTATGAGCACCAGAGCGCCATGCGCCGGTCGAAGGCGCCGCGCGCCGACCAGTGGTAGCTCGGCACCAGCGTGACCGCGGCCTTGTCAGAGAGCGTGAGCCGGTCGTTCCAGTCATGCGCCTCAGTGCGGGCGTCGGGAATGCGGGCCCGGACGATCGAGTCGTTGCCGAGCGGCATGATCATGCGCGGCTGGTCGCGGCCGTGCAGCAGCGCCAGCGTCTCGATGTCGAGATGGTCGTAATGGTTATGCGTGACCAGAACGGCATCGATCTTCGGCAGGTCGGCGAAGGCGACGCCCGGCGCGTTCACGCGCTTGGGGCCGATGAAGGAGAAGGGACTCGCGCGCAGCGAATAGACGGGGTCGATCAGCAGGTTGAGGCCGGCGACCTGATAGAGGAAGGAGGCATGGCCGAGATGGACGATCCTGACACCGTCGACGCTGGCCGGCGGCTTGTCCTGCGGCGGCGCCTGATAGGCGAGGGGGAAGGCCTCGCGCTCGCGCTTGCCGGTCTGCCAGCGCAGCACGTCGGCGAGGCCCTTGGTCACCGGGCGGCCGTCGCTGAAGACGAGGCCGTTGAAATGGTCGCTGACAGGTCCCTGGTAATAGGGATTGCGCGAGCGGGAGATCGCGGCCCAGGCGGCGCCGGTCGAAGCCAGCAATGCACCGAGGCCAACGAAGGAGAGGAGCTTGCGGCGGGTCATGGTCCTGAACAGGTAAGCCGCCGCGACCCGGCGTCAAGATGGGCTCAGGAACGCGGTCTCAGTTGCTGCTCGAGCGGATCGCGACGGTGGCGACACCGGCGCCGATCAGGAGCGTGCCGCCAGCCTTGTTGAACAGGCCGATCGCGCGGGGATTGCTGACCACGGCCCGCGCCCGCGAGGCGATCAGCGCGTAGCCCATGGCATTGGCGAAGGCGAGCGTGATGAAGGTCACCTCGAAGATCAGCATCTGCGTCCAGAAATCGCCCTTGGTGTCGAGGAACTGGGGCAGGAAGGCGACGAAGAAGGTGATGCTCTTCGGGTTCAGCGCCGTCACCAGCCAGGCATGACCGAGCATCTTCCAGCCGGGGGCAGCATCCTCGCGAGGCTTGGCGTCGAGCGTGCCGCCGGCGCGGAAGAGCTTGATGCCGAGCCAGACGAGATAGGCCGCGCCGATCCATTTCAGCGTGGTGAAGACCAAAGCCGAGGTGGCGAGGAGCGCGCCGACGCCGAGCATCGACAGCGTCATCGCCGTGAAATCGCCGAGCGCGACGCCGACGGCGATCGGGAAGGCGGTGCGCCAGCCCTGGCCTAGCGCATAGGAGATGACGAGGAGGATCGTCGGTCCGGGGATGACCAGGAGGACGGCGGTGGCGGCGGTGAAGGCGATCCAGGCTTCGAAGGTCATGATGTGATGGCTCCGCTAAAGACCAGAGCCATCACCAGAAGCGGGGGGTTGTAAAGAGCTTATCGCGTCGGCTGCGGATTGTTCCCGAACCACATGACCGGACCGGCACCCTGAGCGGCAATCTCGCGGCGTGCTTCCGGTTCCGCCGCGACGACCAGCGCCCACCAGACGCGGTAGCTGGTACGCGGGTCCTTCGAGAGCGCGATGCCGTAGCGGGTCGCTTCCTTCATGCGCAGGTTGGCGTCGTGGCCCGCGGACTTGCGCCAGCCGTCGAAGGCCTCCTCGACCGAGAAATAGCCGCCGCCGAGATTTTCCGCCGCACGGGCGCTGTCGACGCCGGCCGCAAGGATGCGGGCGGTGAAGTTGCCGCCGGCATCATGCGAGAGCGCGTTGGCCTTGACCATGGCGTCGGCCTGGCGCTGGGCCATCGCCATCAGGCGCGGGTCCGGCCGGACCGGGCCGAGGCCCTGGCTGGCGCGATAGGCATTGAGGATACGCCCGGCCTGGGCAGGATCGAGCGAGACAGCCGCGACCTTCTCGACCATGCGCGGATCGAGCGGGCCTTCGCGACGCGGGTCACCGGCGCAGGCGGCCAGCAGGACGGAGAGGGCCAGCAGGATCGAGGTAGGTTTCAGTGTCATGGGCCGGTACGTTTGCGAATCGGGCCGCAGCGATGCCGCCCGATCAGGGCCTTTCTGGGGCCGGGGTTTAGCTGCGTGCGCCGCCGATCACGCGGCAGAACGCCTTGCGCACATAGTCCTCCGGCGCGACCTGTCCGGCCTGGACGACGAAGACCGCATCCACGCGGGTGCCCTTGCCGTTCTTGCGGGCGGTGATGCGTAAGGTCTGCGGGCGGCCGGAGCCGGTGGTCTCCTGGATGGCGACGACCGCGCTCGTCGCCTTGTCGATGCGCATATCGGCGAAACCCTCCGCCGAAACGGCGGCACCGAGATCGCTGAGCACGGCCGCAGGTTGGCGGGTAGGGATGAGGTCCCAGGTGCGGTAGCTCAGCCCGGTCACCATCGGCACGCCATCGACCTTGAAATTGCTGGCGCAGGGTTGGGCCAGAGCCGGGGCAAGGCTGGCGAGCAAGAGGCCGGCGGCGAAAGGCAGGCTGCGAGGGGCGGAAAAGCGCATCGTCGGTTCCCTGATGATGAAATCGAATGAGCCAGCAATGCGGGCGATAGCGCGATCTGGCAATCAAGGCGTCATTTTCGCCGTGACCTTGTCCCCAAAACTTGACTTTCGCCACAGTCTTCCGCTTTAAGACCGCATCCGTTTCGCCGACATCGCCGAAACCACATCCGCCGACCGGGCCGCGCAAGCCGCTTTCATGAGCCCGGAGGTCAACGCCCGACAGCGCGATTGCGCCCTCGGGCGCGAAACCGCTTGGCGATGAGGCTTTGGCGCTGAAGGCTCGCGGATCACCGCGCGTCCGAACGGACGCGGTCACGGTGATCCATCCGATCGTTGGAGCATCGGATTCGTCCGAAAAGTGGCTTCCACTTTTCGGTCCGATGCTCCGGAGGCAAGCAGGCAGGTCCGCATGTTCGGCACGCTGAGCGACAGGCTCTCCGGCATCCTCTCGGGGCTGACCCGCAGGGGTTCGCTGACCGAGGAGGACGTCAACGCGGCTCTCCGCGAGGTTCGGCGCGCGCTGCTCGAGGCGGACGTCGCGCTCGAGGTCGTCCGGTCCTTCACCGACAAGGTGCGCGAGCGTGCCGTCGGCGCCGAGGTGCTGAAGTCGGTCACGCCCGGCCAGCAGGTCATCAAGATCGTCAACGACGTCCTGATCGAGACGCTGGGCGGCGAGGGCGAGGGCATCAATTTCGATGCCGTGCCGCCGGTGCCGGTCCTGATGGTGGGTCTGCAGGGCTCCGGTAAGACGACCTCCACGGCCAAGATCGCCAAGCGCCTGACCGAGCGCCACAAGAAGAAGGTGCTGATGGCGTCGCTCGATACGCGACGCCCGGCCGCCATGGAACAGCTCGCCATCCTGGGCACGCAGGTCGGCGTGCAGACGCTGCCGATCGTCGCCGGCCAGTCGGCGGTGCAGATCGCCAGGCGCGCGGTCGAGGCCGCCCGTCTCGGCGGCTACGATGTCGTGATGCTCGATACCGCCGGCCGCGTGACGCTCGACGACACGCTGATGGCCGAGGTCGCCGAGGTGAAGGCCGCGACCAACCCGCATGAGGTGCTGCTCGTCGCCGACGCGCTGACCGGCCAGGACGCCGTCAATACCGCCCGCGCCTTCGATGCCCGCGTCGGCCTCACCGGCATCGTGCTGACCCGCATGGACGGCGATTCGCGCGGTGGCGCGGCGCTCTCGATGCGCGCCGTCACCGGCAAGCCGATCAAGCTCGTCGGCATCGGCGAGAAGGTCGACGAGCTCGACGAGTTCCACCCGTCGCGCGTCGCCAACCGCATCCTCGGCATGGGCGACATCGTCTCGCTGGTCGAGAAGGCGGCGCAGACGATCGATGCCGAGCAGGCGCAGGCCACCGCGCAGCGCATGGCCAAGGGCCAGTTCGACCTCTCCGACATGCGCGCGCAGCTCCAGCAGATGGAGAAGATGGGCGGTATCGGCGGCGTGATGGGCATGCTGCCCGGCATGAAGCAGGCTCAGTCGCAGCTCGCCAATGCCGGCGTCGGCGACAAGATGTTCAAGAGCATGATCGCCGCGATCGACTCGATGACGGCGGCGGAGCGCAAGAATCCCGACCTGCTGAAGAACAGCCGCAAGAAGCGCATCGCGGCCGGCTCCGGCACCACGGCCGAGCAGATCAACAAGCTGCTCAAGATGCATCGCGGCATGGCCGATGCCATGAAGATGATGGCCAAGCAGAAGGGCGGCATGCTCGGCAAGCTCGGCTCGATGTTCGGGCTCGGCGGCGGCCTGCCGGCCGGCATGCCGGATCCCTCGAAGATGGACCCGGCCCAACTCGCGGAATTGCAGAAGCAGCTCGGCGCGGGCGGCGGCCTGCCCTCGATGCCGCCCGGCGGTTTCCCGGGACTACCGAAGGGCGTGACCCCGCCGGCGGGCATGATGCCGAAGTTGCCGGGCCTCGGCGGAAGCGGCCTGCCCGGCCTGGGTAATCCGTTCGGGGGCAAGAAGAAGTGATCCCCGTTCTGGAAACGGAGCGGTTGCGGCTGCGCGGCTGGACGGCCGCCGATTTCGACGTGCTCGTCGATTTCTATGCCGACGAGGACCTGACCCGCTATGTCGGCGGCACCAGCGACCGCTGGGACGGATGGCGGCGCTTTTCCGCGATGGCCGGCCACTGGGCGTTGCGTGGCCACGGCCTCTGGGCGCTGGAGGCGAAGGCGGACCAGCGGCTCGTCGGCTGGTGCGGCCTGCTCTCGCCGGAAGGCTGGCCCGAGCCGGAGATCGGCTGGAGCCTGTTCGCAGGCGAGCATGGTCGCGGCTATGCGACCGAGGCTGCGCTGCGCGCCCGTGACTATGCCTATCGCGACTTGGGATGGACCACGCTGATGAGCTTGGTGCATCCCGACAACCGACCCTCGATCCGCGTCGCCGAGCGTCTCGGCGCGCGCTTCGAGAAACCCTTCGTGATCCGTGGCACCGAGGTCGGCATCTACCGGCACCCGGCCGCCACGCCTGCGAAACACTGAACCAAAACCAAACCTGACCGGAGAAGACCCATGTCCCTCAAGATTCGCCTGACCCGCGGTGGCGCCAAGAAGCGCCCGTATTATCGCATCGTCGTTGCCGACTCGCGCTCGCCGCGCGATGGCCGCTTCATCGAGAAGATCGGCTCCTATGATCCGATGAAGGCCAAGGACGCCGCCGACCGCGTCGTGCTCGATCTCGAGAAGGTCCAGGCCTGGCTCGCCAAGGGCGCTCAGCCGACTGACCGCGTCCTGCGCTTCCTCGACGCCGCCGGCCTCGCCAAGCGCCCGGCCCGCAACAACCCGAACAAGGCTGTTCCCGGCGAGAAGGCCAAGGAGCGCGCCGAGAAGAAGGCCGAGAAGGCCGCTGCTCCGGCTGCCGAAGAAGCCGCCGAGGCGTGAGCCTGATCGTCCGCACGTCGGTCTCGGGCGAGGCTCAGCCTCGGCCCGGGAGTTTTCTCAAGGAGATGCCCGGCTCAAGGCCGGGCATGGCGTGCTGACATGAGCGATCTCATCCTGCTCGGTATCGTCGGCGCGCCGCATGGCGTGCGCGGCGAGGTCAGGATCAAGACCTTCACCGGCGATCCCCTCGGGATCGCCGGTTACGGCCCGCTGACCGACAGCAAGGGCCGCAGCTTCGAGATCACCGATATCCGTCCGGCCAAGGAAGTGGTCGTCGCCCGGCTCAAGGACGTGACGACGCGCGAGCAGGCCGAGGCGTTGAACGGGACCGAACTTTTCGTCGTCCGCGACAAGCTTTCGGCCGATGTGGACGAGGACGAGTTCCTGCATGCCGATCTGATCGGCTGCAGTGTCGTTGGACCTGACGGCGTGGTGCTCGGCACCGTCACCGGGGTCGAGAATTACGGGGCCGGCGACCTGCTCGACATCAAGACGCCGGACGGGCGCTTTGTCCTGATGCCCTTCACCAAGGCCTTCGCGCCGCGCCTCGACATGGTGGCGCGCCGGATCGAGGCCGAGCCCCCCCTGGGATTGTTCGAGCCCGACGATGACAAGCCATAAGCCTGCCCGCGCGCTAATCTTCGACATGGACGGTACCATCGTCGACAACATGCGCTTCCATGACGATGCCTGGGAGAGCTGGCACGTCAGCAACAAGTTGCCCTTCGACCGCAGCACCTTCGCTGCCCGCACGGCCGGCATGGCCGGCAACGAGATCATCTCGTCCTATTTCCCGCAGGCCGCCGTGGCCGAGCTCGACGCGATGAGCGATGCCAAGGAAGCGCTCTATCGCGAAGCCTATCTGCCGCATGTCGCCGCGACCGCCGGTTTTCTGGAGCTGATCGCGCGCGCCGAGAAGGCGGGCGTGCCGATGGCTGTCGGGACGGCGGCGCCGCCGGCCAATATCGAGGTCGTGCTCGATACGCTCGATCTGCGCCAGCGCTTCGCGACGATCGTCTCGCCGAGCCAGGGTTTTCGCGGCAAGCCGCATCCCGATATGTTCCTCGCGGCGGCCGAGCGGATGAAGGTCGATCCCGCCGATTGCATCGTCTTCGAGGATGCGCCGCTCGGCGTCGAGGCCGCGCGGCGCGCCGGCATGCGGGCCGTGGCGCTGCTCACCATGCTCGGCCCCGAGGGTTTCGCGGGCTATGACAACCTGATCGCGTCGGCTCGCGATTTCACGGCGCTGGACGGGTTGCCGGCGCTGCGCTTTGCTTGAAGGCATGTCCTTCCGCGCATCGATCCTGACGCTCTACCCGGAGATGTTTCCCGGGCCGCTCGGCATCTCGCTGGCGGGGGAGGGGGTGCGCAAGGGATTGTGGTCGCTCGACACCCACCAGATTCGCGAGCACGGCATCGGCCGCCATCGCAATGTCGACGACAATCCGGCCGGCGGCGGCGCCGGCATGGTGCTGCGCTGCGACGTGCTGGCGGCGGCGATCGATGCGGCCGTGCCGGCCGATGATCTGCGTCCGCGCCTGCTGATGTCGCCGCGCGGGCGCCCGCTCAAGCAGGAGCAGGTTCGCGACTGGGCTGAGGGCCCCGGCCTCGTCATCGTCTGCGGGCGCTTCGAGGGTGTCGACGAGCGGGTGATCGAGGGGCGCAACCTGATCGAGGTCTCGATCGGCGACTATATCCTCTCCGGCGGCGAGATGGCGGCGCTGACGCTGCTCGATGCCTGCGTGCGCCTCATCCCCGGCGTGATGGGCAAGGTCGCGTCCGGCGAGGACGAGAGCTTCGAGAACGGTCTGCTCGAATACCCACATTACACCCGCCCGCGCGAATGGGAGGGCCGGGGCCTGCCCGAGGCGCTGCTCTCCGGCGACCATGCCCGCATCGCGAAGTGGCGGCGCGAGCAGGCGGAGCGGATCACGCGGGAGCGGCGGCCTGACCTGCTCGCCGAGCGGGATCAGGGATAGGCCGAGACGGGCAGTTTCTCGGCCAGCCAGCCGCCCGGTCCGAGCATGCCGCCGCGCACGCCAGCGAGATCGCGCCATCCGCGCCCGGCGAGCTTCTGTGCCACGGCGACCGCCTGCGCGCCCGTGCGATCGATCAGGACGATGCGCTTGCCGGGATTGTCGAGACGCAAGCCCGCGATCCTGACCTCGAAGGCCGGCGCGTCGACATCCAGTGCGAGAGCGCCCTGAGGCAGGCCGGTATCGGCCCATTCCTGCGCATTGCGGATATCGATCAGCAGGATGCGCTTTGCCTGCGCCTGTTCAAAGGCCTCGCGGGGTGAGAGCGCCGCCACCGATTGTCCGAAAACGAAAGAGGCCGGGAGCATGAAGCTCCCGGCCAGAACGATTCGGCGCGTTGCGGCGCCTTTGGTCATCGTGCTCAGCGCAGCTCGGCGCAGAAGCGCTGGATGCGGCGGCAGGCCTCTTCCAGCTTCTCGTCCGAAGTGGCGTAGGAGATGCGGAAGTTCGGGCCGAGTCCGAAGGACGAGCCATGGACGGCTGCGACGGCTTCCGACTCGAGCAGGCCCATGACGAGGTCCTCGTCGGTCTCGATCTTCTTGCCGTTCGGCAGGGTCTTGCCGATCAGGGCCGAGCAGTCGGGATAGACGTAGAACGCGCCTTCCGGCACCGGGCACTTCAGGCCGCGAGTCTGGTTCAGCATGGAGACGACGAGGTCGCGGCGACGCTCGAAGGCCTTCTTGAAGACCGGGATATGCTCCTGCGTGCCGTCCAGCGCCTCGACCGCGGCCCATTGCGAGATCGCCGAGGTGCCGGAGGTCTGCTGGCCCTGGACGAGGTCCATCGCGTTGATCAGAGCTTGCGGGCCCGCGGCGTAGCCGATGCGCCAGCCGGTCATGGCATAGGACTTCGAGACGCCGTTCATGGTCAGCGTGCGCTCGTAGAGAGCGGGCTCGACCTGGGCCGGGGTGACGAAGGTGAAGTCGCCATAGACGAGGTGCTCGTACATGTCGTCGGTGAGGATCCAGACATGGGGATGGCGCATCAGCACATCCGTGAGCTTCTTCATCTCGGCATGGCTGTAGGCGGCGCCGGACGGGTTCGACGGCGAGTTCAGGATCACCCACTTGGTCTTGGGGGTGATCGCCTTCTCGAGGTCCTCGGGCTGCAGCTTGAAGTCGTTCTCGAGATAGGTCTCGGCGAAGGTCGGGGTTCCCCCGCAGAGCGCGACCATCTCGGGATAGGAAACCCAGTAGGGCGAGACGCAGATGACCTCGTCGCCGGGGTTCAGCGTGGCGAGCAGGGCGTTGTAGATGACATGCTTGCCGCCGGTCGAGACGATGGTCTGGCTCGCCTTGTAGTCGAGGCCGTTCTCGCGCTTGAACTTGCGGGCGACGGCCTCGCGGAGCTGCGGGATGCCGGAGACCGGGGTGTACTTGGTCTCGCCGCGCTTGATCGCGGAGATCGCGGCTTCCTTGATATTGTCCGGCGTATCGAAATCAGGCTCGCCGACGGAGAGCGAGATCACGTCCTTGCCCTGGGCTTTCAGGTCGCGGGCCTTCTGCGTGATCGTGATGGTCGCGGACGGCTTCACGCGCTTCAGGGCATCGGCAAGAAAGGCCATGGGACTGATCTCCGGGGAGGCGGACGGGTGAGCGCGGGACAAGGCGCGGGCGAGGTTTATGACTCGACGGCGACGATCGCAAGCGCAACTGATTGATGTCTGGCAGAAACGTCATGAATTCAGGGCGGTTTGCCCTTGCGCCCCGGGCATGCGAAGGCCCGTCCATGACGAATGCAACCGGCCCCATCGCTGTTTACGTCGATGCCGACGCCTGTCCGGTGAAGGAGGAGGTCTATCGCGTCGCCGGCCGGCACCGCCTGCATGTCTTCGTCGTCGCCAACAGCTTCCTCAGCGTGCCGCGCGAGCCCTGGATCGAGCGTGTGACGGTGCCCGGCAATTTCGATGCCGCCGACGACTGGATCGCGGAACGGGTCTCGCGCGGCTCGATCGTGATCACGTCCGACATCCCGCTGGCCGATCGCTGCATCAAGGCCGGGGCCGACGTGATCGGTCCGACCGGAAAACCCTTCACCGAAGCCTCGATCGGCATGGCGCTGGCGACACGCGACATGATGGAGGACCTGCGCGCGATGGGGACGGTTCAGGGCGGGCCGAAGCCGTTCTCGCAGAAGGACCGCTCGGCCTTCCTGCAGGCGCTCGACCTTGCGATCCAGCGGCTGAAGCGGGCGGGTTTCGGCGCCTGAGCGCTCAGATCTCCGAGAAGTCGCCGCCGCGCCCCTTGCCCGCGGCGAAGCGGCCGGCGCCGGCCGCGCCTTCCGTCGCGATGGTGTGTACACCACGCCGCCATTCTTGCCGGAGAGCCTCCTGCACGCCGAGCCCATGGCCGGCGATGGCGCTGGCGCGATCCGCCCGGACGGCGCCCTGCGGAAAGCGCGCGATCTCCTGTGCCATCGCTTCGGCCTTGGCGCGCGCCTGCCCCTTCGGCGCAATCGCCTCGCACAACCCGATGCGCAGCGCTTCATCGGCCGGAACCTTCCGGCCGGTCATGATGATCTCCAGTGCGCGGCCCTGGCCGACAAGGCGTGGCAGGCGCATTGTGCCGCCATCGATCAGCGGGATGCCCCAGCGCCGGCAATAGACTCCGAAATAGGCATCCTCCGCCATCACGCGGACATCGCACCAAAGCGCCAGTTCCATGCCGCCCGCGACAGCAGGGCCTTCGATCGCGGCGATCAAAGGCTTTCTCATTTCCAGGCGGGAAGGACCCATGGGCCCGCGCGGTGTCGTTCCATTGGCTGCGGGAAAGGCGAGGGCTTCGACGATCTCGCTCTCGAAACGCCGGGCATCGGTGAAGGCCTGGGCATATTTCAGGTCCCAACCGGCGCAGAAGGCGTCGCCTTCGCCCCAGAAGACGATTGCGGCAATGTCGTTGTCGCCGTCGAGGTCGACGAAGGCGCGGGTCAGGGCCTCGGCACTGTCGGGGTCCATCGCGTTGCGCGCTTCCGGCCGGCTGTGGATGACCGTCGCGACCTTGCCCTGTCTTTCGATGCGCACTGCCATGAACTTTCCTCCCTCTGTTTCCCACGCAGATTAGGCCGCGTTTCGGAGCCGAGGTCTGGCGCTGGACGCATGGCGCCTTTGCCCGTAAATCTCGCCGCAAAGCAGGCTCGCCATTCAGGCGGGCGCCCGGGAGGAAGTCCATGTCGTTGACCCGCCGTTCCACGCTCGGCCTGATGGCCGGCGCCGTCTTCGCGCCATCGATCGTCCGGGCCCAGAGCTTCCCCAGCAAGGTCGTCACGCTTGTCGTGCCCTATCCGGCGGGTGGCCCGACCGACGCCATCGCGCGCTTCGTGGCGCAGGACCTCACCGTCGCCTTCGGGCATAACGTCGTCGTCGACAACCGGGCCGGTGCCTCGGGCGCGGTCGGCACGCGCGCCGTCGCCCATGGCGCGGCCGATGGCTACACCATCGTCTTCGGCAACAACCAGACGCATGGCAACAACATGTTCCTGCTGAAGGAGCCGGGCTACGACGCGGTCAAGGATTTCGCGCCGCTCGCCGGCGTCGGCGCCTTCGAGCATGCCTTCGTCGTGCGCAATGGCCTGCCGGTGAAGAACATCCAGGAGCTGATCGCGCTCGCCAAGGCCGATCCGGGCAAGCTCAATTACGGCTCGACCGGTGTCGGCTCCGGCTCGCATCTCGCCATGGAGCTGTTCATGCAGCGCACCGGCATCAAGATGACGCATGTGCCGTTCCGCGGCGCCGCGCCGCTGGTGCAGGAGATCGTCGCCGACCGCATCGACATCGCCAATTCGACGCTGCCGAGCGTTCTGGAGCAGATCAATTCCGGCACGTTGCGCGCGCTGGCGCTGGCGAGCCCCGAGCGCAACCCGCGCGCCAAGGATATCCCGACGCTGCGCGAGCAGGGTGTCAGCAATGCCGACGCCGATTCCTGGGCGGCCTTCTTCGCCCCGGCCAAGACGCCGGACGCGGTGCTCGACACGCTCTCCAAGGCGGTTATCGCCTCGCTCAACAAGCCCGAGACGCGCGAGGCGATCCTGAAGCTCGGCTTCACGCTGAAGGTGCGCGATCCCGCGGCGTTCAAGCCCTATCATGCCCAGGAGATCGCGACCTGGAAGCAGATTATCGCTGATGCCGGCGTGAAGCCGGAGTAGAGTGTCTGCTTCATTCGGTATGGAAGCGACTGGAGCAGTTCCGCAATTCTTCGGATCGCGGAACTGCTCCAGTCCTTCATTTTATCGCATGTTCGCTGACGCGGACCTTCGGTTCTTCACGCGAGCCGGTGGCCACTTCGCTCGAAAATGCTCTAGGCGGGCTTTAACCAGTCGCGTTGAACCCGAATTAACCGGTGTCCGCAGATAAGAAGGCATGCTCAAAAGCGTCGCGCATGCCTATGCTTTATCCGTGGCCCGGCGTTCCAACGCTGCCACATGGGCTCTGCTCATGTCGGCCGGCGTCGTTTGTGCCATATGGGTAGCGCTGTCACCTCTGTCCCTGGTCAAGGCGCCGCTGATCATCCCGGTGGGAATTGCCGCGTGTCTGGCCTTGCTGGGCTGGTTCTATCGCACGGTCCGTGGAGACATGCGCTTGTCCGACGCTCTGGACGTCACAGCGCAGTTGATCGGCTTCCTGATCCTAGCCGGGGTTTTTTCCTACCTCGTCGCAACGCTGAATTTCCCGCTGCAGGACCAGTTGCTCTATGCGGCGGATCGTGCTCTCGGGCTCGACTGGCAGCTCTATCTCCGGTTTGTGAACGATCTGCCATGGCTCGGCAGGCTGCTGCACTGGGCCTATCTGAGTTTCCTGCCTCAGATCGTGATCCTGGCGCTGGCCCTCGGTTTCTCTGGCCGTGGGGAAGCGGCTCGCATCATGGTTCTGGCCATGATCGCGACAGGGATCGTCACGATTCTCATCTCCGGCTTCATGCCGGCGGTCGCGATGTTCGCCCATCTCGGATTGAAGCCGGAGGACTATCCGAATTTGACGCCGGCTGCGTCCTTCGTTCACCTGAGAGATCTGGAGGCTTTGCGGTCAGGGGCTCCCTTCATCCTCGATGTTTCCAGGATGGAAGGCATTGTGACGTTTCCGTCGTTCCACGCGGCCGTAGCCCTGCTGCTTTTGCTGGGAGCCTGGGCGCATCCATGGCTGCGGTGGCCATTCCTGGCTGTGAATCTGGCCATGATCGCGGCGACGCCGATCGACGGCGGTCATTATTTTGTCGATGTCCTGGCCGGGCTGGGTCTCGCAGCGCTCTGCCATGTCGTCGCAGGTCGTTTCATCGCTCCGGTCACGCGGAGGGCCAAGTCTCCACAGGTCGCAGCCGCAATTCAGCCTGCGACGTGAGGCGGTGGACCGCGAATTCGTGAAGAGCCGGGTGGTTTGCCTTCGGATCCGTCAGCGCTATCGGATGTTTCGTTCCGACGAACGGACGGGATGTGCCATGTTACGCCTTGCTGCGATAATCCCCTTCGCCATTGCTCTCATGGCAGCCGCTCCCTGCGAGGCGCAGAAGCGTTTTCCGTCGAGCGCGGGTGAACTCGCCGTCGAGACCGTGGCGAGCGGGCTGGAGAACCCCTGGGGACTTGCCTTCCTGCCGGACGGGCGCATGCTGGTCACCGAGCGTCCGGGCCGGCTGCGGCTGGTCGAGACCGACGGCAAGCTCTCGCGCCCGATCAACGGCGTGCCGAGCGTCGTGGCGCGCGGGCAGGGCGGCCTGCTCGGCATCGCGCTCGATCCCGCTTTCGCGCAGAACCGTCTCGTCTATCTCTCCTTTTCCGAGCCGCGCTCCGGCGGCAACGGCACCAGCGTCGCGCGCGGGCGCCTCAACGAGCAGGGCACGGCGCTGACCGCCGTCGAAGTGATCTTCCGGCAGATGCCGGCGATCAATTCCAACATGCATTTCGGCTCGCGACTCGTCTTCGACCGGACGGGCGCGCTCTTCGTCACTGTTGGTGATCGTTACAGCCAGCGCGACGAGGCGCAGAATCCCGCCAATCATATCGGCAAGGTCATCCGCATCCGGCCGGACGGCGCGACGCCGGCCGACAATCCGAAGAAGGAGGGCTGGGCTCCGGAAATCTGGTCGATCGGCCATCGGAATGTCCAAGGGGCCGTACTCCACCCGCAGACGGGGCAGCTCTGGACGGCGGAGCATGCGGCGCGCGGCGGCGACGAGATCAACACGCCCAAGGCCGGGCTGAACTATGGCTGGCCGGTCATCACCTATGGCGTCGACTATTCCGGCGCGAAGATCGGCGAGGGCACGTCGAAGCCCGGCATGGAGCAGCCCCTGTTCTACTGGGACCCATCGATCGCGCCGTCCGGCGCGGCGTTCTACACCGGACCAGCTTGGCCGGCCTGGAAGAACTCGCTCTTCGTCGGGGGGCTGGCCGGGCAGATACTGGTTAGACTCTCGACCGAAGGCGAGAAGGTGACGGGCGAGGAGCGTCTGCTGACCGATATCGGCGCGCGCATCCGCGACGTCGTGCAGGGGCCGGACGGTTTCCTCTACCTGCTCAGCGACGATGCCGACGGGAAAGTGCTGCGGGTTCGGCCGGCCCGCTAGAGCCATTCCGCAATTCTCCGAATCGCGGAATGGCTCTAGGCCTTTGTTTTAACGCATTTTTTTCACGCGAACCGGTGTCCACTTCGCTCGAAAATGCTTGAGCTGCCGATCAGGGGCCGCAATCCCATTCGCGCTCGATGACGAAGACCTTGCGCGTCGCGAGGCTGCCGTTCGGGTCGTAGAGATCACCGACATAGTATTCGGTGCCGGCAGCGTCATGCGCGCTGCGCTCGACCTGGAGCGACCAGCCGTAGCCGACCTGCTTGCCATTCTGCCAGTTGCGATGAACGGCGCTCGCCGAGGGGCCGGAGAGGATGCGAACGGTGTCATTGCTCGGGCTGCAGGTCGGGCCGGCGAGGGCGGCCGTGGGAGCGAGCACGAGGCCGCAGAGAAGCAGTGCCGTCTTTTGCAAGGCAGTCGGTCCTGTCGAAGAGAAAGTGAAGCGCGGCGCTCAGGCCTTGGCGTGGAAGATGAAGAAGGCGCCGGCGGCGATCAGGGCGAAGCCGATCGCGTGGTTCCAGGTCAGCGATTCCTTCAGCCAGAACACCGAGAAGCCGGCGAAGACGGTCAGGGTGATGACCTCCTGCATCGTCTTGAGTTCGGCGGCGGAATAGACGGCGGAGCCGATGCGGTTGGCCGGAACGGCCAGCATGTATTCGGGCAGGGCGATCATCCAGCTCGCGAGGATGGCGAGCCAGATCGCCGTGCTCTTGTAGCTGAGATGCCCGTACCAGGCGAAGGTCATGAAGATGTTCGAGCCGAACAGCATTGCGATCGGCAGGAGATGGGCCAGGGAGAGCGAGGGCATGCCGAGGGCTTTCTTCGCGACGGCAGGGAGGGGAGGCAGGCGGCATCCAAGGTGACCGCGGTCCCATAGCCGGATTCGCGATCACCTCGCCAGATGGCATGGTTAACTTCCGTTAACGGCAACGCCCTAGTTTTGCGGGAATTCTGCGATTCGGTGGAGACCATGCGCGCAATCACACTGGCCTTGCCACTCATCCTTCTCGCTTCCGCCGCTTCGGCGCAGAGCGGGTTCCAGTCCTGCCTTGCCGGTCTGAAATCCGCGGCGGCCGCCAAGGGCGTCTCGGGCGCGACCTTCGACCGGGCCATGGCCGGCGTCGAGCCGGACATGAAGGTCATCGAAGCGATGAACAACCAGCCGGAGTTCAAGACGCCGATCTGGGACTATCTCGGCACCCTCGTCGACGAGGAGAAGGTCGCGGAAGGGCGCGCGATGATGCGCCAGCATGCCTCGACCCTCGCGGCCGCGGAGCAGCGCTTCGGCGTCGACCGCCACACCATCGCCGCCGTCTGGGGGGTGGAAAGCGATTTCGGCAAGGCACGAGGCAAGATGCCGCTGGTGCAGGCGCTTTCGACCGGCGCCTGCCTGGCGCCGCGCCGCAATGCCTTCTTCAAGGGTGAATTGATCGCGACGCTGCAGATCATCCAGCGCGGCGACGTCCGGCCCGAGCGGCTGTTCGGCTCCTGGGCCGGCGCCTTCGGGCATACCCAGTTCATTCCCTCGACCTATCTGCGCCTTGCCGTCGATGGCGATGGCGACGGCCGGCGCGATCTCGTCGACTCGATCCCCGACGCGCTGCACTCGACCGCGAATTTCATGGACAAGGCCGGCTGGGTCACCGGCGCGAGCTGGGGCTACGAGGTCCGGGTTCCCGGAGGCTATTCCGGCCCGACCGGGCGCAACCCCAAGCAGCCGGTGTCGAGCTGGGCTTCGCGCGGCATCGTCAAATACGACGGCTCGGCGCTGACGGGATCGGGCAATGCCGGCCTGCTGATGCCGGCAGGGCGCAACGGCCCGGCCTTCCTCGTCTTCAAGAACTACGACGCCGCCTACAGCTATAACGGCGCGGATTCCTATGCGCTCGCCATCTCGCTCCTGTCCGACCGCCTGCGCGGCCGGCCGGGCGTGCAGGGCGACTGGCCGACCGACGACATGCCGCTCTCCCGCGAGCAGCGCCGCGAGCTGCAGCGTCTGCTGATCGCCCGTGGCTACAATGTCGGCGAGCCGGATGGCGCCGTCGGTTCGCTGACGCGCGCCGCGATCAAGGAGATCGAGGCCAAGATCGGCATGCCCCAGACCGGGCGGCCGGGCGAGAAGGTCCTGCGCGCGCTCAAGGGCGGGCGGGTCTGATCGCGCAGAAAACGGGTGGCGTCGGGGGAGCGCTTCGGAACAGCGTTCCTGCCGCATTTGAAGCCTTCGGAGACGCCATGACCCGCCGCCTGCTTTCCACCGGCTCGCCCTTCGAGCGCAATTTCGGCTATTCGCGCGCCGTGATCGACGGCGACCTCGTCTTCGTCTCCGGCACGACCGGATACGACTATGCCACCATGGTTCTGCCCGACGATCCGGCCGAGCAGGCGCGCAATATCTTCCGGACGATCAGCGCGGTGCTGGAGGAAGCGGGCTCCTCGCTCGCCCAGGTCGCGCGTGCCCAGTATTTCGTCACCGATCGCAGTTATTGCGAGCCGGTGCTCGGCGTCTGCGGCGAGTTCTTCCGCGAGATCAGGCCTGCCGCCGGCATCTATGTCGTGGCCGGATTGCTCAAGCCCGAGATGAAGGTCGAGATCGAGGTGACGGCGCGCCTGCCGAAGGCCTGACGTCGCCACGGTTCGCACAGGGCAGGACTGCATCGCGGCGCTTGCGCGCGCCGCCTTGCACCCGTAATCACCCGCCAACGCAAACACGCGAAGGCGAGGCGACGACCATGGCGACCCACAAGCTCCTGCTGCTCCCCGGCGACGGCATCGGCCCCGAGGTGATGGGCCAGGTCGAGCAGATCGTCTCTTGGTTCGGCAAGCAGGGACTCGGCTCCTTCGAGATCGAGAAGGGCCTTGTGGGGGGCGCAGCTTACGACGCGCACAAGCAGGCGATCTCCGAAGGCGACATGAAGCTTGCGCAGGACGCCGACGCCGTGCTGTTCGGCGCGGTCGGTGGTCCCAAATGGGCCGATGTTCCCTATCAGCACCGTCCGGAAGCCGGCCTGCTGCGCCTGCGCAAGGATCTCGGCCTGTTCGCCAATCTGCGCCCCGCGATCTGCTACCCGGCGCTGGCCTCGGCCTCCTCGCTGAAGCCGGAGGTCGTCGAGGGCCTCGACATCCTGATCGTGCGCGAGCTCACCGGCGGCGTCTATTTCGGCGAGCCCAAGGAGATCGTCACGCTGGAGGACGGCCAGAAGCGCGGCATCGATACCCAGCTCTACACGACCGGCGAGATCGACCGGATCTGCCGCGTCGCCTTCGAGCTGGCGCGCACCCGCCGCAACAAGGTCTCCTCGGCCGAGAAGCACAATGTCATGAAGACGGGCGTGCTCTGGAAGCAGACGGTCACCGCGCTTCACGCCGCTGAATACAAGGATGTCGAGCTGGAGCATGTGCTGGCGGATAACTGCGCCATGCAGCTCGTACGCTGGCCGAAGCAGTACGACGTCATCGTCTGCGACAACCTGTTCGGCGACATCCTCTCCGACGTCGCGGCGATGCTGACCGGCTCGCTCGGCATGTTGCCCTCCGCCTCGCTCGGCGCCGAGGACCCGGCCACCGGTAAGCGCAAGGCGCTCTACGAGCCCGTCCACGGCTCGGCACCGGACATTGCCGGCAAGGGCCTTGCCAATCCGATTGCGATGATCGGCTCCTTCGCGATGGCGCTGCGCTACTCGTTCGGCGCGGGCGAGGCTGCGGACCGTCTCGAAGGCGCGATCGCCGACGTGCTCGGTTCCGGTACCCGGACCAAGGACATTGCGGCTCCCGGCGCCAATGCCGTCTCGACCGGCGAGATGGGCCAGGCGATCATCAAGGCGCTGGAAGCGCGCGGCTGATTTCAGCCCGAGCACGACGAGGGAGAGAATATCTCTCTCCCTCGTGAATTGCCGTGACCCCGCTTTCGTGGCCTAACGGGCGCAACGAAAGCGGAGTATGTCCGTCATGCTGATCAAACGCCGTGCCGGCTGGGAAATGCCGGAAAGCCAGGCCACGCCCGAAAGCGTGTTCCTCAATCGCCGCCAGTTGATGACGGCAGGCGCCGGATTGATAGCAAGTGCCGCGCTGCCCGGTCTCGCGAGCGCGCAGACACCCGATCCGACGCTCGATCTCTATCCCGCCAAGCGCAATGCCGCCTATGTGCTGGGCGTGCCGCAGACGGCGGAGGACGACGCCGCCAACTACAATAATTTCTACGAATTCGGCATGTCGAAGGACATCGTCGATGCCTCGAAGCGCCTCGCGACGCGGCCCTGGAATATCCAGGTCGAAGGTCTTGTCGAGAAGCCCTTCGAGATCGGCTTCGACGACCTCATCCGCAAGCTGCCGATCGAGGAACGGCTCTATCGCTTCCGTTGCGTCGAGGCCTGGGCGATGGCCGTGCCATGGACCGGCATTCCGCTAGCGTCGTTCGTGGCGCTGGCGAAGCCGCTCTCGGGCGCGAAATATATCCGCTTCGAGACCTTCATGAACCCGCGGGTCGCGCCGGGCCAGAGCCAGCGCTGGTATCCCTGGCCCTATACGGAAGGGCTGACGATCGCGGAGGCGACGAATGAATTGCCGCTGCTCGTCACCGGCATCTATGGCAAACCGCTGCCGACGCAGCATGGCGCGCCGATTCGGCTGATCACGCCGTGGAAATACGGCTTCAAGTCGGTGAAATCGATCCGCAAGATCAGCTTCGTCGCCGAGCGTCCCAAGACCTTCTGGGAGGGCTTGCAGGCTTCGGAATACGGCTTCTGGGCCAATGTGAACCCGGCCGTGCCGCATCCGCGCTGGAGCCAGGCGAGCGAGCAGATCCTGGGCTCGCGCGAGCGGCGCCCGACGCAGATCTATAACGGGTATGGCGAGCAGGTCGCCGGGCTCTACAAGGGGCTGGAGGGCGAGAAGCTCTTCATGTGACGGCAGGACAGGCCCGGCAGGTTTCGGGTGCCGTCTCCTGCCATCGCTGTGATAGACCTCATGTCATCCCAAGCCGGAACGACACGAGTCGAGCATGGCCAGTCAGCATTTCCATCTGTTCGAGACCACGATCGGTCCCTGCGCTGTGGTCTGGGAAGGCGCGCGCTTCATCGGCGCGCAATTGCCCGAGCGCGATGAGGCGCACGCTCGCAAGCGTCTGGAGCGGCGGTTTCCCGAGGCCGACGAGACAGAGGCCGAGGGCTTTGTCGCGGAGGCGGTGGCCGGCATCCGTGCGCTGTTCGACGGCGAGAAGCGCGACCTGTCGCATCTGCCGGTGGCGCTGGAAAACGTTTCCGAGTTCAACCGCAAGGTCTACGAGGTCGCGCTTGCCATTCCGCATGGCGAGACCCTGACCTATGGCGAGGTGGCGCAGCGCATCGGCGATCCCGGCGCGGCGCGGGCCGTCGGCGTCGCGCTCGGCCAGAATCCCTGGCCGATCATCGTGCCCTGCCATCGCATCCTGGCCGCCGGCGGCAAGACTGGCGGCTTCTCGGCCGAGGGCGGCGTCGAGATCAAGCTCAGAATCCTGACCATCGAGAAGGCGCGCACCAGCGCCGAGCCCAGTCTGTTCGACGCGCTGCCGCTGGCGGCGCGGCCCGGACGGCATTGAAGACGCTCGCCAGCCGCGCAGCTTGAAATCGCGCAATGTCGCCCTTGCAGCGCCGCTGCTTGCGTGGACGGGCTGGCGGCCTCTACTGTGCCGGCCTTTCCACCCTCACTGGGGACTACAATGGCCAAACTGAAGCTCGCCGTCATCGTGGGCAGCAACCGCCGCGACTCGATCAATCGCAAGCTGGCCCAGGCGCTGGCGAAGCTCGGCGAGGGCGCCTTCGACGCCAGTTTCGTCCAGATCGACGACCTGCCGATGTTCAACCAGGACCTGGAGCCGAACCGGCCCGAGTCGACACTGCGCCTGAAGCGCGAGATCGAAGCCGCCGACGCGATCCTGATCGTCACGCCCGAGCATAACCGTTCGATCCCCGCCGTGCTCAAGAACGCGATCGACTGGGCCTCGCGCCCCTATGGCAAGAATTCCTGGGCCGGCAAGACCGTGGCCGTCACCGGCACCAGCGGCGGCGCCGTCGGCACCGCCGTCTCGCAGAACGAACTGCGCATGATCCTGACCAATCTCGCCGGCGTCGTCGTCGGCAGCCAGGTCTTCGTCACCTTCAAGGACGACCTGATCGACGCCGAGAGCAACGTCACCAACGAGGCGACGCGCGGCTTCCTGCAGGGCTTCGTCGACAATTTCGCGAAGATCGCCGGCAAGCTCGCCGCCTGATCGAAGCAGTCCCTGCGCTTGCACCAAGGCGTCGCCTCCGGGCGGCGCCTTTTTCGTTTCGTCATGTCGGTAGCAAGGGAATTCAAGCAAAAAAAAGAGCCGGCGTCCCCGAGGGGAGCCGGCTTTGTAAGTTTGAAACATCTGGCGAAACGCCAAACATCTCAGAGGGGAACGGCTGAAACGAACTCAACGCCGGGAGGAGATTGCGGAGCCCGTCTCGAACAACCGTGAGTTCAATATCGGGCATGCCCTGCCATTTTGCAATGCAACATATCTTGGGTCCGCCATGCATGCATTGCATGAACCAAGGGCAGATGGCGCAAATTTGAGCCTAAATGATTGAGAAATATGCGTTCGCTGCAGGGTGGGGTCTGCGCGGAGAAGTTGCAGGTCCCCTGGAAATCCAGTTTTCGTCCGCTGCTGAACAGTTTTCAGGCGAACAGTCCGATTTTGGCGCATGCGAGATGCTTGCTTGGTCACAAAACCGCCAGAATTGAAAAGGGCGCCTTGCGGCGCCCGATTCCTTTTCACCGGTCGTGTGAAATCAGTAGGTCCAGCGCTGGGCCTTCTGGATGAGGAAGTCGCGGAAGACCTGGACGCGGGCGACCGACTTCATTTCCTCGGGATAGACCAGATAGCTTTCGAGCTGCGGCATCTCTGTCTCGCGCATCAGCTGCACGAGCGGGGAGCCGGTCTCGATCAGGTAATCCGGCAGCACGGCGATGCCGGCGCCCGAATCCACCGCCCGCTTCATCGCGGTGATGTTGTTGACCGTGAGATGGATCGGTCGCGGGTTGCGCTGGTCGCGCCCCATCGTGCCGAGCCAGTGTACCGCAGTCAGGTAGGACGGCGAGGTGCCGCCGAAGGACAGGATGCGGTGATTGTCGAGATCGTCGTAGCTCTTGGGTTCGCCAAAGCGCTTCACATAGGCCGGTGAGGCATAGACGTGGAAATGCACGGTGAAGAGCTTGCGCTGGATCAGGTCCGGCTGCTGCGGCTGGCGCAGGCGGATGGCGATATCGGCCTCGCGCATCGAGAGGTCGAGTTCCTCATCGGTGAGGATGAGCTCGACCCGGATGTCGGGGTAGAGATCCATGAACTCCGAGAGACGCGGCGTCAGCCAGTGGCCGCCGAGGCCGCGGGTCGCCGTGACCTTGAGCTCACCCGATGGATGCTCGCGCGTCTCGGAGAGCTGCGAGCGCGTGCGCTCCAGCCGCTGCGTCATTTCGCGGGCGGCGCGCCACAGCAATTCGCCCTGTTCGGTGAGGATCAGGCCGCGCGTATGGCGGTGGAACAGCGGCGCGCGCAGCTCCCGCTCAAGCGCGCCGATCTGGCGGCTGACGGCCGATTGACTCAGGCCGAGAACATCGCCAGCTTTCGTAAAGCTGCCTGACTCCGCGACCGTATAAAAGATTCTAATGCGGTCCCAATCCACCGCGCTTCCCCCGCTATGCGTTTTTTGCATGATGGGGGATAAAGGCGTTGTGCGTCAACGCCTGTGTGGCGGGGAGTCTCTGTTATTCGTCGTGAATCTGGTGACGCAACCCATCAGAGTCAGTGATGGGTTGCGCCAAAGCCTTCATTCCGCGGCTTCGCGGCGGTCCAGCGCGCTGGCGGCGAGCCAGCGTTCGGCATCGAGGGCCGCCATGCAACCCAGGCCAGCGGCGGTCACCGCCTGGCGGTAATGCTCGTCGGTGACGTCGCCAGCGGCGAAGACGCCCTCGACATTGGTGCGGGTCGTGCCGGCCTCGACATCGAGATAGCCGGATTCGTTCATGGCGAGCTGGCCGACGAAGAGCTCCGTCGCCGGCTTGTGGCCGATGGCGATGAAGACGCCGTCGGTCTTCAACTCGCTCTCGGCGCCGGTCTTGAGGTTCCTCAGGCGCAGGTGCGTGACGCTGGGCGGGGTCGTGCCGCCGCAGATCTCGGCGATCTCGCTGTCCCAGATCACCTCGATCTTCGGATGCTTGAACAGGCGCTCCTGCATCACGCGCTCGGCCCGCAGGCCGTCGCGGCGATGGATCAGCGTGACCTTGCTGGCGAGATTGGCGAGATAGAGCGCTTCCTCGACGGCGGTGTTGCCGCCGCCGACGACCGCGACCTCCTTGTTGCGGAAGAAGAAGCCGTCGCAGGTGGCGCAGGCCGAGACGCCGAAGCCCTGGAAAGCCTGCTCGGAGGGCAGGCCCAGCCACTTGGCCTGGGCGCCGGTCGCGATGATCAGCGCATCGCAGGAATAGGTCTCGCCGCCATCGCCCCAGAGCCGGAACGGGCGCTGCGAGAGGTCGACGCGGGCGATATGGTCGGAGACCATCTTCGTGCCCATGTGCTCGGCCTGGGCGCGCATCTGCTCCATCAGCCAGGGGCCCTGGATGACGTCGGCGAAACCGGGATAGTTCTCGACATCGGTGGTGATCATCAACTGGCCGCCGGCCTGCATGCCGGAGATCAGCACCGGCTCCATCATGGCGCGGGCGGCGTAGATCGCGGCGGTGTAGCCGGCCGGGCCGGAGCCGACGATCATGACGCGGGCATGGGTGTGGGCCATCGTCTCAGTTCCTCTCCTGCGGGCCTGGAGCCGCAGCCTCGATCCGTCAGATACGCAGGCGTAGCGCCGAAACAAGGGTCGCCGGGTTCAGGAGCGCGTGAACCCAAGGGCAGCCCGGTGGCGCAGCCAGCCTTGCCGTATCGCATCGGCTATGATCGGCGTTGAGTCTATCGGTTCGTAAGGCTGGCCTTCAAGGCGTCCACAGAAGCGATGCACAACGCCCTCGCGTTCCAGCGCCGCGACCAGCGCTGCGATCTTGGGATGGCCGCCGGTTGGCTCGAAGACGAGCACGGGGACACCGGCCGCCGCAGCCTCTCCGATCATGTTGGTCGAGTCGGCGGTGACCACTACCGCATCGGCATTGGCGAGCAGGGCGGGATAAGGATTCTCGCCCGTGCCGTCCCACCACCAGCCGCCATGCCGGGCGAAAACGGCGGCGACGGCGGCTGCCAGGGCCGGCGAGGTTCGCCGGGAGGGTGAGCCCATGAGGCTCGCGCCCGAGCCGGCGAGTTCGTCGAGGTGCTTGGCGAGGCGCTCGATATCGGCCGGGGTGAAGCGGTGGTGCCGGCTGTCGCCGCCGACAAGCACGGCGACGCGCGGTCCATGCAGGCTCGCGATCGCCGCAGGCGGCACTGAGCGGGCGGCGGCGAGTTTCGCGGGCGTCAGGCGATGCGGCGAGGTCGTCGTGACGAGCACGTTGTCGCCGCGCAGCCGGTCATGGCCGGAGACCCAGATCAGGTCGGCAGTGCCAGGGCCGGTGCGCGGATCCTTGAGGAAGACGGTGTAGGTGGCGCCGTTCGAGGCCTGCTTCAGGGCGCGCAGATAGGCGACGGCGCGCCGGCCCGAGGCGATGGCGATATCGGGGAACGGGGGCCTGAGCGGGCTCTCCGGCCTGTCCGGCGCCTCGCGCGGGTCGATCGGCCCGCGCGGCATCAGCCAGGCCCAGGGCTTGCGCGGTTTCACACGGCGGATTTCCGGCACGCCGCCGAGTTGTTCGGCGACGCCGAGGCATTGCAATTCGTCGCCAGCCTTGCCGTCGGTCAGGACCCAGACGGTCGGCTCCGGATTGTCGTGCATGGCGATCTGCGCGCGTGGCATGCGCCTTGTATCGCTTGGCGACGCCGTCTACACCAGCGCGACCTTCACGCGAGGACCCTCATTGCGCCCCAAACTCGACGATATCGACCTGCGCATCCTGCGCGAACTCCAGGCCGATGGGCGCATGACCAATGTCGAGCTCGCCAGCCGCGTCGGCATCTCGCCGCCGCCGTGCCTCAGGCGCGTGCGTGCGCTTGAGGAGGCCGGACTGATTCGTGGCTATCATGCCGATCTCGATGAGCGGAAGCTGGGTTTCGAGGTGGTTTGCTTCGCCTTCGTGCATCTGGCGAGCCAGGCCGAGGCCGATCTCGTCGCCTTTCAGGAGCGGATACGGAACTGGCCGGCGGTGCGCGAGTGCTGGACGCTCTCGGGCGATATCGACTTCTCCCTGAAATGCGTCACGCCGGACCTGAAGGCGTTCCAGGACTTCGTCGCGGAGCTGACCGCGATGCCGAATGTCCGCAATGTCCGGACCGCGCTCGCCCTCGACCGGGTCAAGGACGAGCCGATCGTTCCCTTCGGCTGAAGCGGGGCCTCAGCCAGCGATATAGCGCTTCACCCACCAGGCATTGTTGCGCGCCAGCGCCTTCAGGCGGAACTGGTCGGCTTCCGGCAGGCGCAGGAGCCCGGCGCCGGTTGCGGATTCGGTGGAGCGGATCGGATAGCTGGCGAGCTGCCGGCCGCTGCGGTCATAGAGCGTGGCGGTGCTTTCGAGATAATCCTCATTGGCCCCGGCCCAGCCGGTCCCCCGCGTGCTGCTGGAGAGCCAGACGCGCCCGATGGTGACGACGAGCCTCGTCCCGGCACCGCGCTGCAGCGAGGGGCCGAGAATCTCGACCAAGGTCCGCTGCAGTTCGGTCTTCACCAGCGGGAGATTGTCTCCCCAGGCTTCCACGACCGAAGGCAATGCCTCGACCCGGATCGTGCCGACGGCCTGCCCTTGCGCGAAAGCGGGCGAAGCCGCCAGCGCGGCAGCGCCGAGCGCGGATGCCAGTGCCTGTCGACGGGTGATCATGGCCGGATCTCCGAAAAAAGCCTGTCCCCTCAATGTAGGGACGGAGCAGCGATAGTCCATGGCCGGCGGTTCGGCGCGATCATACGCGGCGCATGGTTGCCAAGCCGTGTGGACAACCGGTCTATCGGGGCGGGGCTGACATGGACGGCATCATCAAGGCGATGCGGGTCGTGCTGGCGGGGTAAGGCGGCGACGACCGGCCGTCATGGTCGGGCTTGTCCCGACCATCCACGTCTCCGCTGATCGCAAGCCGTGTTCAAGCCGTGGATGCTCGCCACGAGGGCGAGCATGACGGGTATACGCGGGGTCGTCTCAGCGGAAGACGACGCTGACGACTTCGTAGGACTTGCCGCCGCCCGGCGTGTTGACCTGCACAGAATCGCCGACCTTCTTGCCGATCAGGGCGCGGGCGATCGGCGAGCCGATCGAGACCTTGCCGGACTTCACGTCCGATTCCGGCTCGCCGACGATCTGGTAGCTCTTCTCTTCCTCGGTATCGTCGTCGATCAGCTTGACGGTGGCGCCGAACTTGATCGTGTCGCCACCGGCGAGCTTGGCGATGTCAATGATGTCGGCGCGGCCGATCAGCGATTCGAGTTCCATGATCCGGCCCTCGTTCAGCGACTGCGCTTCCTTGGCCGCGTGATATTCCGCGTTCTCGGAAAGGTCACCCAGTGCGCGCGCCTCGGCGATCGCGGTGATGATGCGCTGACGCTGGACCTGCTGACGGTCCTTCAGCTCGGCCTCCAGGGCGGCAAAGCCGCCCGCGGTCATCGGAACCTTTTCCATACCTTCCGTCCCATAAGCTCCGAAAGCGCGGCCCACCGGCGGCATATCGACCGCCGGTTCCCGCGCTTCCGCTCAATCTCTAGATTTCGCGACGTGCGGCCGATCAGGCCGCGCGTTCGAAATACGACTGCAAGGATCGTACTTCGAGATCGCCGCTGCAATAGGCCTTGATGCCCTCCGCCGCAGCGATCGCTCCGGCCAAGGTGGTATAATAGGGCACCTTGTGCAAGAGGGCCGTGCGCCGGAGCGCACGGGAGTCTGCAAGCGCCTGCGGTCCCTCGGTGGTGTTGAAGACGAGCTGGATCTCGCTGTTCTTCAGCGCGTCGACGACATGGGGGCGGCCTTCCAGGACCTTGTTGATCTTGGAAGCCGAGATGCCCTGCTCCTGCAGGTGGCGCAGCGTGCCGCCGGTCGCGAGGATGCGGAAGCCGAGATCGGCGAGGATGCGGACCGCCGGCAGGATGCGCGGCTTATCCTCGTCGCGCACCGAGACGAAGACCGTGCCTTTGACCGGGACCTTCGAGCCGGCGCCGAGCTGGCTCTTGGCGAAGGCGGTGTCGAAGGAACGGTCGAGGCCGATGACCTCGCCGGTCGAGCGCATTTCCGGCCCGAGCAGGACGTCGACGCCAGGGAAGCGCGCGAAGGGGAAGACCGCTTCCTTGACGCCGACATGGCCGAGCTTGGCGGGCTTCAGGCCGAAGCCTGCGAGCGGCTCGCCGGCCATCACGCGGGCGGCTATCTTGGCGATCGGCTCGCCGATGACCTTGGCGACGAAGGGCACCGTGCGCGAGGCGCGCGGGTTGACTTCGAGCACGTAGATCTCGCCGTCCTTGATGGCGTACTGGACGTTCATCAGGCCGCCGACATCGAGGGCCAGCGCCATCGCCTTGGTCTGGCGCTCCAGCTCGGCGATGGTCTCGGCCGAGAGCGAACGCGGCGGCAGCGAGCAGGCAGAATCGCCGGAATGGATGCCGGCTTCCTCGATATGCTCCATGATGCCGGCGACGAAGACGTCCTTGCCGTCGCAGAGGCAGTCGACATCGACCTCGATCGCATCCGACAGGTAGCGGTCGAACAGCAGCGGGTTCTTGCCGAGCACCGTGTTGATCTGGCCGGTCTTGTCGTTCGGATACTTGGCCTTGACCTCGGAGGGGATCAGCGAGGGCAGGGTGCCGAGCAGATAATCCTCGAACATGATCTCGTCGCGGATGATCGCCATGGCGCGGCCGCCGAGCACATAGGACGGGCGCACGACGAAGGGCAGGCCGAGCTCGCCGGCGATGATGCGGGCCTGCTCCACCGAATAGGCGATGCCGTTCTTCGGCTGCTTCAGGTGCAGCTTGTCGAGCAGGCGCTTGAAGCGGTCGCGGTCCTCGGCGAGGTCGATCATGTCGGGCGAGGTGCCGAGGATCGGGATGCCGGCTTCCTCCAGCGCATTCGCCAGCTTCAGCGGGGTCTGGCCGCCGAACTGAACGATGACGCCCATCAGCGTGCCGTTCTGCTTCTCGGTCTCGAGGATCTCGAGCACGTCCTCGGCCGTCAGCGGCTCGAAATAGAGCCGGTCGGAGGTGTCGTAGTCGGTCGAGACCGTCTCCGGGTTGCAGTTGACCATGATGGTCTCGTAGCCGGCATCGCGCAGCGCGTAGCAGGCATGGCAGCAGCAATAGTCGAACTCGATGCCCTGGCCGATGCGGTTCGGCCCGCCGCCGAGGATCACGACCTTCTTGCGGTCGGACGGGTTCGCCTCGTCGGCCGCCTTGCCGGCGAAAGGCATGGCGTAACTTGAATACATATAGGCCGTCGGCGAGGCGAACTCGGCCGCGCAGGTGTCGATGCGCTTGTAGACCGGGCGGACCTCCAGCGCGCGACGCGCCTTCCTGACTTCGGCCTCGGTCTGGCCGGAGACGGCCGCAAGGCGCTTGTCGGAGAAGCCCATCGCCTTGATCTGGCGGAAGGCGCCGGGCGTGGTCGGCAGGCCGATCGAGCGGATCTTCTGCTCGGTTTCGACGATCTCACGCATCTGCGCGAGGAACCAGGGATCGATCTTGCAGCTCTCGTGGATCTCCTCGTCCGTGAAGCCGGCGCGCATGGCCTGGGCGACATGGAGGATGCGGTCCGGCGTCGGGGTCGAGATCGCCGCCTTGATGGCGTTGCGGTCGTCGCCCTGGCCGAAGCCCTCGATCTCGATCTCGTCGAGGCCGTCGAGGCCGGTCTCCAGCGAGCGCAGCGCCTTCTGCAGCGATTCCTGGAAGGTGCGGCCGATCGCCATGGCCTCGCCGACCGACTTCATCGCGGTGGTCAGCGTCGGCTCGGAGCCGGGGAATTTCTCGAAGGCGAAGCGCGGGATCTTGGTGACGACATAGTCGATCGTCGGCTCGAAGGAGGCGGGCGTCGCGCCGCCGGTGATGTCGTTCTCGATCTCGTCGAGCGTGTAGCCGACGGCAAGCCGCGCCGCGACCTTGGCGATCGGGAAGCCGGTGGCTTTGGATGCCAAGGCAGACGATCTCGATACACGCGGGTTCATCTCGATGACGATCATGCGGCCGGTGGCCGGATCAATCGCGAACTGGACGTTCGAGCCGCCGGTCTCGACGCCGATCTCGCGCAGCACCGCCAGCGAGGCGTCGCGCATGATCTGGTATTCCTTGTCGGTCAGCGTCAGAGCCGGCGCGACGGTGATCGAATCACCGGTATGGACGCCCATCGGATCGAAATTCTCGATCGAGCAGACGATGATGCAGTTGTCCTTCTTATCGCGGACGACCTCCATCTCGTATTCCTTCCAGCCGAGCACGCTTTCCTCGATGAGGACCTCGCTGGTGGGGGAGGCGTCGATGCCGCGCTCGACGATGTCGATGAACTCGCCCTTGTTGTAGGCGATGCCGCCGCCGGTGCCGCCCATGGTGAAGGACGGGCGGATGATCGCCGGCAGGCCGATATCCTCAAGCGCGTCGAGCGCCTGGCCGAGCGTCTTGATGTGGTGCGAGCGCGGGGTGTCGAGGCCGATCTTGGTCATCGCCTCGCGGAAGAGCTCGCGGTCCTCGGCCTTGTCGATCGCCTCGGCGGTGGCGCCGATCATCTCGACGCCGAACTTCTCGAGCACGCTGATCTTGCTGCCATCGGGCTGGACGATCGACTTCTTGTTGAGCGAGAGCGCGCAGTTCAGCGCGGTCTGGCCGCCCATGGTCGGCAGCAGCGCGTCGGGGCGCTCCTTCTCGATGATCTTGGCGACGATCTCGGGCGTGATCGGCTCGACATAGGTCGCGTCGGCCAGGTCCGGATCGGTCATGATCGTCGCCGGGTTCGAGTTGACCAGGATGATGCGGTAGCCCTCGGCCTTCAGCGTCTTGCAGGCCTGGGTGCCGGAATAATCGAACTCGCAGGCCTGTCCGATGATGATGGGGCCGGCGCCGATGATCAGGATGGACTTGATGTCTGTGCGCTTGGGCATGATCTCGACCGGTCTTGGGCAGGCGCGCGCAAGGCTTGCGTCCGATCGTGCGAGCGGAGGCGGGGCGAGCGTCTGAATGAATGCTAGGCGCTCGCTATAGACGGCCAAGGCCGCGGGGGAAAGCTAAAAGCGCTTGCCCTTTCGCTCAACGCACAGGTCTTGGCTCGGGGACGACAAGATCGATCTCCAGCGTGCCGGGCTGCCGGCGCTTGCGCCGCATGGCGACGAAGAGCACGGCGAGTGCCGCGACCTCGCAGGCGGCGCCGACGAAGCCGAGCGGCCAGGTGCCGGCATGGCGCATTACCTGCTGGCCCAAGGCGGCGCCGGCCGCGATGCCGAAATAGAGCGCGGAGGCGTTGAGCGAGAGCGCGACCACGGTCGCGTCCGGCGCCATCGCGGCCAGGCGTGACATCTGCGCGGGATGGCCGGCCCAGCCTGCGGCGCTCCAGACGAAGAGCACGACGGGAATCGGCCAGATCGCCAAAGCCGGGGGCAGGTTGACCGCGATCAGCGAGGCGGCGAGCAGCGCTGCAGCCAGGATCGACAGCACCACGGTGAGCGAGCGCTCGGGGCCGAAGCGGTCGCTGGCGATGCCGCCGAGCTGGTTGCCGATGGCCGAGCCAAGGCCGGAGACGACCAGCGTCGCGGCGAGCCAGGGGCCGGTGATGCCGGCATGATCGGTCAGGAAGGGCGCGATATAGGTGTAGAGAACGAAGGCGCCGGTGGTCCACAGCATGGTCGTGGCGAGCGCCAGCAGCACGTCGCTGCGCGCCGCTACCTGCAGCCGCTCGCGCAAGGTGTTGGTGCCGCGCGGCAGGCCGGGCGGCAGCTTGACCAGCAGGCCGACGAGCGAGAGGGCGCTGAACAGTGCCACGATCAGGAAGGCGAGATGCCAGCCGCCGAAGCCGACGACCGCCGTGCCGATCGGAATGCCGAGAATCAGCGAGACGGTCATGCCGCCGGTGACGAGCGCGATGGCGCGGCCGCGCCTCTCGGGTGCGGAAACCGCGACGGCGACCGCGTTTGCGGCGGGCATGAAGACGCCGGCCGAGAGCGCCATGACGATGCGGGCGGCCATCACCACCCAGAAGTCGTTGGCGAAGGCGGCGCCGAGATTGGCGAGGCCGAACACGGTGATCGCGCCGGCCAGGACGAGCTTGCGATCGGCGTCGCCGAGCACGGTCGAGAGGATCGGCGAGCCGATGGCGTAGGCCAGAGCGAAGATCGAGATGAGCAGGCCGGCGGTGTCGATGGAGACGGCGAGGCCGGAGGCGAGATGGGGCAGGATGCCGGTGACGATCAGGCTGCCCGTGCCGATGGCGAAGGCGCCGCCGGCGAGCGAGAGAAGGCGCGTATCCATGGGAGTGATCCTTGCGGATGATCGCTGTTTCGAAAACCGGGTTCGAAATTCAATGATCGTTGAAGTAAACCCGTGCCACAATTACCGCAAGGGTAATTTCAATGAATGTTGAATATTGTCAGGAGCGACCGCATCGCCTATCTCGAAGGCCATGAAGCCGGTTTTCCACCCCGATATCGAGGATGTCGCGCCCGCCGACGTGTTCGGCGCGCTGGCCGATCCGATCCGGCTTGGCATCCTCGTGGCGCTGTCGGACGTCAACGAGGTCGACAAGGCGCGCTGCAGTCATTTCACCGCCTTCGCCTCGCCTTCGCTGCTGTCCTATCATTTCGCCAAACTGCGCGAGGCCGGCATCACCCGCATGCGGGTGGAGGGCACGTCGCGCTATCTCAGCATTCGGCGCGAGGAATTGAACCAGCGCTTTCCGGGGCTGATCGACAGCGTGATCGAGACGGCGCGGCGCGATCCCAACCTGCCGCGGCTCGGCCCGGAATGGCTTTCGGGCGCGGAACAGGTTCAGGGTCAGACTTCGTCACGTTGACAGGCTCCCGCACGGGTCTAGCGTCATCTCTTCCGCGATGGCGTCGAGCCGGATCGCGACACGGCACCGGCCACGCCCGAACCCGAGGAGCATGGCCATGCGTGCTGCCGACCCTGAGAAGCTCGATGCCCTGGTTGGACGTCTCGTCGGCGATGTCGGTGCCTCCGTCACCGGCGCCCTGATCGTGCTGGGCGACCAGCTCGGCCTCTACAAGGCGATGGCCGACGGCAAGCCCGTCACCTCCCTGCAACTGGCGGAGAAGACCGGGCTCAAGGAGCGTTATCTGCGCGAGTGGCTCGCGGGCCAGGCCTCGGCCGGCTATGTCGACTATGACGAGGGCAGTGACAGCTTCAGCCTCTCGCCCGAGCAGGCCATGGCCTTCGCCGAGGAGGACAGCCCGGCCTTCTTCGCCGGCGCCTTCGAGATCGTGCAATCCATGTGGATGGACGCGCCGAAGGTCGAGGAGGCCTTCCGCAACGGTTCGGGGCTTGGCTGGCACGAGCACAGCAAATGCCTGTTCCGGGGGACCGAGCGCTTCTTCCGGCCGGGCTATAACGCGCATCTGACGGCGGACTGGATTCCGGCGCTCAACGGCGTCCAGGCCAAGCTGATGGAGGGCGCGACCGTCGCCGATGTCGGCTGCGGGCATGGTTCCTCCACCATCCTGATGGCGCAGGCCTATCCGCAATCCCGCTTCCACGGCTTCGACTATCACGGGCCGTCGATCGAGCGGGCGCGTGAGGCGGCGGAGAAGGCCGGCGTCGGCGACCGCATCGTCTTCGAGCGCGCCTCGGCCAAGGATTTCCCGGAGCGGAAATATGACCTCGTGACCATGTTCGACTGCCTGCACGACATGGGCGACCCGGTCGGCGCCGGCAAGCATGTGCGCGACGCGCTGGCCGATGACGGGAGCTGGATGATCGTCGAGCCCTTCGCGCATGATCACCTCAAGGACAATCTCAACCCGGTCGGGCGGATCTTCTACGGGGCCTCGACGATGATCTGCACGCCGGCCTCGCTCTCGCAGGAGGTCGGGCTCGGCCTTGGCGCGCAGGCCGGCGAGATGCGCCTGCGCAAGGTCGCGATGGATGCGGGTTTCCAGCATTTCCGCAGGGCGACCGAGACACCGTTCAACATGGTGTTCGAGGTCAGGGCCTGAGGTCGACAGGCTGATCGCCGTTCTACGAGATTGCGCCCGCCTGGAGGGAACTGGCTGCCTTCGAGGCGATGCCGGCATTCGACTGCGCCTATGGCGCGAAGACGCCGACGCCGAGCCTCGCCGTGATCGGCGGCAGCGCCTTCGTCAGCGACCCCGCGAACGGGCGCATTCGCGAATACCATCTCGATACGCCGAAGCAGGGGCTCGACATGCCCGTCGGCGGCATGCCGATCGATCTCGCCGGCAACGACGTGGGCTGACGGGCTTCCGTGCGCGTGCGGCATCCTCTAGGAAGCGCGGATGCCGCTTCGCCGCTATCCGCGTCAGTTCCGCCAGCTCGCCGCCTATGTCCTGGCCGGCGGGCTGACCGCGGTCGCGCATTACGGCGTGCTGATCGGGCTGGTCGAACTCGGCCGCATCGACCCCGTGCCGGCGACGCTCGCCGGCTTCATCGTCGGCGCGCTGGTTTCCTATGCGCTGAACCGCTGGATGACCTTTGATGCGACTCGCAGCCATGTCCAGGCCGGCTGGCGCTTCGCCCTGATCGCGGCCGGGGGCTTCGTGCTCACCGGCATCCTGATGCATCTCTTCGTGGTGCGGGCCGGCTTACCGTATCTGCCCATGCAACTGGTTACCACGGGCGTGGTGATGGTGTTCTCGTTCCTCGGCCACAAGTTCTTCAGCTTCGCGGACAGGGCGGGGTGACGCGTTGCGCTACCGCCGCCCCATTTGGTCTTAGGATGTCGGGGCGACGGTCAGCGTGATCTGCCTGCGGCCGATGCGGCCTTCCTTGTCGGTCGCTTCGATCTCGATGACATGGCTGCCGCTTGGCACGACGACGGAAGGCGCGTCGATGCCGTTCGGCGTGATGTACTGCTTGATCCGCTGGGTGATGTCGACCGGAGGATCGCGCCGGTAGAAGACGCGTACGGTCGCCGGATCGATCGGCACGCTGTTCGCCGGCAGGAAGCGCACGTTGAGGCGGAAGGGCTTGCCGTCGACGCCCTTGTCCGGGGTCGGAAGCGTGTCGATGCCGGGGCCGCGCGTCAGGTTGCGCGTGCTGGCCGGGATCTTGGCCGAGGCCGGCAGGCCGGCTTCCTCGCGGGTGATGAGATGGACCGGATCGGCGGCTTGCACCGCCGTCAGCATGGCGGCGGTGGCGAGAACGGCAGGCAGCATGTGCCGAGCGAGCACAGACTTCATCATCGTCCTATTTCACTCCAAGGATTGCAGCGATGAGGCCGGCGATTGCCGAAATGGCGGTGCCGGCCATCAGGATGGTGGTTTCGATCGTCTTCAGCGTTTCCATCGGCACCTTGCCGTGGACGGCCTGAAGGCCCTTCCGCAGTTCCGGCAGCGAGACGAGGCCACGCGCGGTGAGCGCAGCCTGCGTCACGCGCAGCAACATCCCCGAGAACATCGAAGCGCCGATGCTCAGCGCGTAGAACGATGTCTCGCGCCAGGCAGCCGCCCCCTGCGGAAGGAGCGGTATGTTGTCGTGCCAACCCAGCAACGCGTTCATGGTCGCGACGGAAAAAATCGCGAAGACGATCGCGACGCCGATATCGAAGGCGATCAGGCGCGGGCGGATGCCGAAATAGATCAGTCCGGTGAAGAACGGGATCGCGATCGAGGCGAGGCGCAGCGTCCACAGCGGCAGGTCGAGCCACAGGATCACCGCGCAATAGGCGAGCAGCAGCAGCACGAGGCCGAAGGGCAGCACCCAGAAACGCCGGCGCGCGAGCCCCAGGCTGGGCGGCGGCGGTTCCTGAGCTGCTTCTGCGGGCGCGAAGGTGGCGGCTATGACCGGCTGGGCCATGCGAGCGGCATCGAGCGCGGCGCGATCCTCCTCCGCGCGCATCTCCGCGGCGGCGAGGCGCTCTTCCAGCGCATCGAGGCGGCGCAGCAGCGGCAGCACAGGCGTGAGGTCCCGGCCGCAGCTACGGCAAGACAGCACGCCCTTGTTGAGCGGAGCTTCGCAATAGGGACAGATGAACTGGTCCTGCACGGAAATCTCGCGGGGCAAGCCGCGGTCAAAGCCATATTTGGAGCGTCAAATCAAGGCATTTGGCGAATTTCCGCAAGGGAATGTTTGCGTGAAATCGCCGGATTTCCGGCCCGAATTCTACTTTCGTCTATGCTGCGGCCTTGGTTGCCTTGAAGGTCATGCGGTGCGGGTTGTGGCCGAAATTCGCCGGCCGCTGCACATCGGCGAAGCCGGCTTCGCGGATCAGGGCGGTGATTGCGTCTGCGGTATAGGTCGAGAGGCCGTATCGCGCCCTGAGCTTGCGATAGTCCGAAAAGGCGGTAAGGACGAGGCCGCCGAGCGCCGCCGTGAGGAAGCCGCCGCGCCAGGCGAAGGCGAGCAATTGCGAGGCATCGGTCAACGGACTGACATCGGGCGGGATCACGTCGGCGAGGATCAGCGCGCCGCCCGGCTTCAAGCGGTCGCGCCAGATTTCCAGCAGCGCCTTCAACTCGTCGCGCGAGAGATATTGCAGCAGCGAGTTGGCGACCACGAGGTCGAACGAGGCCGGTGGCAGCGCCTCGACCTCTTCCGGCGAGACCACGACGATATTCTCCTTGCGGCCAAACTGGGCGCGCAGCTTGTCGCGGACATTCGGCGCCGCTTCGCAGAGATAGAGCTTGCCGCAGGACGCGGCGACGCGGGCGGCGTCGAGCGCCTCGCCGCAGCCATGGTCGAGGACGACGGCGTTGCTTGCGGGGATATGGCCGATCAGGTCGGTCGCGATGGCGCGATAATGCAGGGCCTTGTGGCGCGGCGAGACGTAGATCGAATGCTCGCCGTTCCAGAAATCGCGCCAGGACATGTGTTCGGTCGATCCTCGGGGCGCGGCCGGTGGCGGCCGCCTGTTCCCGATGACTACGCACAAGCCGGCTGGCTCTGCAACCGCCGGGGTTTCGAGGCCGTAGCGTTTCCGCTTTAGTTGGCGAAACAAGACGAGGGGCGACCATGCTGCTGCTGCCGCGATTGCTCAAGCGGTTCATCCGCCACGGACGGCTGACGGTCATCACGCCGGACGGCAAGAGGCATGTCTTCGGCTCCGGGCCGGCGGAGCTGCTTTTCGCCGGCGTCACCAAGACGGCGCCGGCCGTCACCGTGCGCTTCCATGACAACCGCATCGAGCGCGAGCTCTTCCTCAATCCCGAGCTCGCCTTGGCCGAAGGCTACATGGACGGGCGGATCGATTTCGAGGAGGGCACGATCCACGATCTGCTGACGCTGTTCTGGCTGCAGCGTCGCGAGATGCGCAAGGATCCGTTGCAGCAGGCGATCCGCAAGGTCCGTTTCAATATCCGGCGCTGGCGGATGCACAACCCGCTCGGCGTCGCCGGTAAGAAGGTCAAGCATCACTACGACATCCCGACTGATTTCTATCGGCTCTGGCTCGACGAGACGATGACCTATTCCTGTGCCTACTGGCATACGCCGGACGTCGGATTGGAGAACGCCCAGAAGGCCAAGCTCCGGCACCTCGCCGCCAAGCTGAAGATCGAGCCGGGCATGAGCGTGCTCGATATCGGCTCGGGTTGGGGGGAGCTCGCGATCTACCTCGCCAAGGCCAGCGGGGCGAAGGTGACCGGGCTCAACGTCTCGCCCGACCAGATGGCGGCGGCGCAGAAGCGCGCCAAGGCGGCGGGCGTCGGCGATGCCGTGACCTTCATCAACAAGGACTATCGCGAACTCGGCGGCACGTTCGACCGCGTCGTCTCGGTCGGCATGATGGAGCATGTCGGCGTCGCGCATTACGGCGAGTATTTCGGAGGGATCCGCGATCTGCTGACGCCGGACGGAATCGCGCTGGTCCACTGCATCGGCCGCGTCGGCCCGCCTGGCTTCACCGGGCCGTTCTTCGACAAGTACATCTTCCCGGGCGGCTATGCGCCAGCGCTGTCGGAGGTGTTCGCGGCGCAGGAGCAGACGGGCCTTTGGGCGTCAGACTGCGAGTTCTGGCGCCGGCACTATCACTGGACGCTGGAGGCCTGGCGCGAGCGCTTCATGGCCAAGCGCGACGAGGTCGTCGCGATGATGGGCGAGCGCTTCGCGCGGATGTGGGAATTCTATCTCTGCGCCTGCTCGATCTCCTTCGATATCGGCGGCGACATGGTGTTCCAACTCCTGCTCGGCCGGCACAAGAGCGCCGTCCCGATCATCCGCGACTATATCGCGGATGACGAGAAGGCGTTGGAGGCGAGAGGGTTCTGATCAGCGCTTCAGATTGACGGCGACCACCCCGGCGAGCGCCATGGCGCCGCCGATCAGGCCGAAGATCGTGGGGATTTCGCCGAGCCAGAGGAAGCCGATCAGCATCGCCATCGGCGGCACGGCGTACTGGAAGTTCGAGGCGCGGGCCGCCGGCAGGCGTGAGAGCGTGATTGCCCAGGTGCCGTAGGCGATCAGGCTCGGCACCACCGCGAGATAGACCACCGACCAGAAGGAGACGCTCGGCGCGACCTGCGCCTGCTCAATTGCTGAAGGCAGGAAGGGCAGGAGCACGAAACCGCCGATCGCCATGTTCCAGGCGGCGACATGGAGCGGCTTGTAGCGGGCGAAGAGCGGTTTCTGCACGACCGTGGTGATGGCGTTGCAGAAGGCGGCGCCGAGGATCAGCAGCACGCTCATGCCGATTTCGACATCGAGCCCCTTGCCGAGCGCGATCACGCCGATGCCGGCGAAGGACAAGGCCGTACCGAGCCAGGCGGTCAGACTGAAGCGCTCGCCGAGGATCATCATGGCGAGCACGGCGGTCATGATCGGGTTGGTGTTGATGATGAAGGCGGCCGGCCCCGCCGGCACGACGCGCTGACCGAAATTCAGGAGCAGCGCATAGCCCGCGATGAAGATCACGCCGCCGACGAGGAAGCGCCAGATGTCGCCGCGCTCGGGCAGCTTCGCCCGCGTCGCGATCAGGAAGAGCGCGGCCGGGCCTCCGGCCAGAGCGAAGCGCAGCGCGGCCATCTCGGTCGGGCCGAAGCCGGCGAGCCCGGCGCGGATCGCCGGGAAGGAGGAGGCCCAGGCCATGACCGTGAAGGTCACGGTGAAAACCAGCGTCGGGTCGAGGCGCTGGCTGCCGGAGGTGGCGAGGGCTGGGGAAGCGCAGCTTGAGGAGGACATGGCGTCGTTCCATCGGTGATGAGAAGTTGCTCCCGATAAGCGCCTCGACGAGCTGATTGACAAACGAACAATTCGCGCATGAGCTGTGAGAATGGATCACAGCTCGAACCTGCCGCCGCTCGACACCTTGCGCGCTTTCGAGGCGGCTGCCCGCACCGGCAGCTTTTCCTCCGCTGCCGAGGCGCTGAACCTGACCCACGGTGCCATCAGCCGGCAGATCGCCAAGCTGGAGCATTGGCTCGGCCTGCGCGTCTTCCTGCGGCAGGCGCGGGGCGTTTCGCTGACGCCGGAAGGGCAGCGCCTGCTCCAGCGCACGCAGGAGGCGTTCGCGCTGATCGCCGATAATTCCGAGCGCTGGCGCGAAGCGCGTGGCGCCTCGGTAGTGCGGGTCAGCGCGCCGCCCTCGGTCTGCGCGCTCTGGTTGATGCCGCGACTGGCCGTGCTGGAGGCGGGCACGCCTTCGCTGCGGATCGTGCTGCAGGTCGAGCATCGCAAGGTGGATTTCGAGGAGGAGGGCGTCGATCTCGGCATCCGTTGCGGGCGCGGCGGCGCGCCGGACCGGCTTTCGCTCAAGCTGTTCGAGGAATGGTGTTTCCCGATCGCCTCGCCGAAGCTTGCCGAAGCGATCGGGGAGGGCGCGCCCGAGCGGCTGCTCGCGCAGCCTCTGATCCATGATTCCGATGCCGCCGGCTGGAAGGCGTGGTTTGCGGCGCAGGGACTGGACTACCGCCCGCGCCCGCAGGATCGGCGCTTCGAGGACTACAATCTCGTGCTGGATGCGGCCGCGCATGGGCTCGGCATCGCCCTGGCGCGTCCGCCGCTGGCGCGCGAGCAACTGGCAGCAAGGCGCATCGTCAGGGTCGACGAGCGCGAGGCGCTGAACCCGGTCTCCTACTGGCTCGACCGGCCGCTCTGTGCGCTTCGGCCCTCGGCGGCTGCCTTGGCAGAGCGGATCGCACGGGAAGCCGGAGCCGATCGCGCGGAGATCGCGACGTTTCTCAGCCGGGAAGCCAGGGCGGCTTGATCAGCGCAAGCTGTGACGCGGCGCTGTAAACTCGCCGCGCTGGCTGGCGCGGGCCATTTCGAAGCTGTCGGCGATGCGCCGCGCCCGGATGATGAAGGCTTGCGCGATATCCGGCGGGCAGACCTCGTGCGCGGTGATCTCGAACAGGTCGAGCCAGCGGTCGAAATGCTTGCCTTCCAGCGGCAGGATCAGGTGCGGGCGCATCGGGCGGCCATCGTAACGACCAGTGCGCAGCATCACGCCGCTCCAGAAATCGGTGATCTTGCCGATATGATGGTCCCAGTCCTCGACCGCCGCCGCGAAGACCGGGCCGATCAGTTTGTCCTCCCGGGCCCGCGCATAGAAGGTGCGGACGAGTTCCGCGATCATCGGCTCGCGCAGGTCGGGATGGGCGGCGCCCGGGTAGAGCAGGGGATTGTCGGTCATCGCTGGAATGTTCGCGTTTTCGGTATTTTCATCGGAGCGGGTCGCGAAGGCTAGGCCTGCGCGACCTCTGCGACCTTGTGAGGCAGGGCGGGGGATGCCGCCGCTTCGGCATGGCCATGTTCCAGGAACAGTCGCATCTCCTCGGCCAGCGCGAAGAAGCGGTCGCGCACAGCCTTCGCATGCGGATTGGCGCGCTCGATCGCCATGAAGACATTGGGCGCGTCGTAGCGGACCATTTCGGTCGCCTGCATCAGGAGGTCGAAGCTCGCCGTGGTCATCGTCCGGGGCAGGGGCTCCATGCGGACCAGGATCTTGGCGATGAGATGGGTCAGGCCCTGCACCATCGCAACCTCGCGGTCATGAGCGTCGGCCGTGGTGACGATCACCTTCAGCTTCAGCACATGGCGCAGGAAAGCGGCAATGCGCGGGGTGCTGTGGCCTCTGATAGGACACAGCGCGATCTTGAGGCCGGCTAGCCCGTTGCGGGCGCTCTGCGGGCCGAAGAGCGGATGCGTGCCGATGATCTCGACATCGTCGGGCAGCGCCGCCTGCATGGCGCGGGCCGGGCCGATCTTGACCGAGCCGACATCGAGCACGATGGCGCCGGCCTTGAGATGCGGGCGCAACGCTGCGATCGCCTCGGGGATAGCCGGGACGGGGACGGCGAGGATGACGAGATCGCAAGATGCGACTTCCGCCGCGCTGGCTGGCTGCATTCCTTCGCCGCTCGGATCGGCTGCGGGCGCACTGGCGGGATCGCAGACGCGCAAGGCGAAATGCGGCTGGAGATGACGGGCCATCAATCGCCCGAAGGCGCCGAAGCCCATGATGCCGATGGTGGAGATGGTTCTGATCGTGGAGGACATCGTTTTCGCTCTGTCGAGAGCCGCGATGTCGGATGAGAGCCTGAATTCAACCGCCAGCGCGGCGGTTGAACATGGGAATGCCACCGCCTTATGAGGACGGGGCGTAATAGCTGCGCTGGAGGGCCATCAGGCTGGTCATGCGCTGCTTAAAGCGCGCAGGGCCGGCCCTTGTCAATCGAGAGCCGGCGAATAGGCGGTCGGCGTCATCAGGCGATCCTCGATCGCGCCGACGAGGCTGCCATGCTCCAGCGAGGTGACGCGCTTGATCTCGATCCATTCGGGATCGGCCATGAAGCTCGCCCAGGCCTTCGCCTTGGTCTCGGCATCGGGCCAGGCGAGGATATAGGCGAATTCGGTGCGCCCGGCGCTCGCCGTTTCCCACATAGCCACGATGCGGAAGCCATGACGGACCATGATCCGCGTGGCATGGTCGCGGAAGCGGGCATGGAAGGCCGCCTTGTTGCGCTCGTAGATCTCATAGATGCGCAACTGGTGGATCATGCCCGTCTCCCTCGGTAGCCCTCAGGCCGCCTTCTTCGCCTTCTCTGCCGCCATCAATTCGGTGAAGCGATTGAAGAGATAGTGGCTGTCCTGCGGGCCCGGTGAGGCTTCCGGGTGGTGCTGGACGCTGAAGGCCGGGCGGTCGGTCAGCGCGATGCCGCTGTTCGATCCGTCGAAGAGCGAGACATGGGTCTCGACGGCATTCGCAGGCAGGCTCGCCGGATCGACCGCGAAGCCGTGGTTCATCGAGACGATCTCGACCTTGCCGGTGGTCTTGTCCTGGACCGGATGATTGGCGCCGTGATGGCCCTGCTTCATCTTCATGGTCTGGCCGCCGATGGCGAGCGCCATCATCTGGTGTCCCAGGCAGATGCCGAAGGTCGGAATCTTCTTTTCAAGCAGCTCCCTGATCACCGGCACGGCATATTCGCCGGTCGCGGCCGGGTCGCCCGGGCCGTTGGAGAGGAAGATGCCGTCCGGCTTGAGCGACAGGATGTCGGCGGCGGTCGCGGTCGAGGGCACGACGGTGACGTCGCAGCCGGCCTTGGCGAGCAGGCGCAGGATGTTGCGCTTCACGCCATAATCGATGGCGACGACCTTGAACTTGCTGCTGTCGCGCTTGCCATAGCCGGCCGGCCAGACCCAGGGCGTCTCGTCCCAGTCGTAGCGCTGCGAAGCGGTGACCAGCGGGACGAGGTCGAGGCCGGCCATCGAGGGCAGCGCGGCCGCCTGCTTCTTCAGGCGCTCGATGTCGAAGACGCCGTCGGGGCTATGGGCGAGGATCGCGTTCGGCATGCCGTTGTCGCGGATCAGGGCGGTGAGCGCGCGGGTGTCGACGCCGCAGATGCCGACGATGTTGCGGGCCTTGAGCCAAGCGTCGAAATGCCGGTTCGCACGCCAGTTCGAGGGCTCGGTGATGGCGGCATGGAGCACGCAGCCGCGCACGCCGGAGGAGGCGGCGGCGTTGACGGTCTCGGTGTCCTCCTCGTTCACGCCGACATTGCCGACATGCGGGAAGGTGAAGGTGATGATCTGCCCGGCATAGGACGGGTCGGTCAGGATTTCCTGATAGCCGGTCATCGCTGTGTTGAAGCAGACTTCGCCTGGCGCCTCGCCGACGGCGCCGAGGCCGAAGCCCTCCAGCACCGTGCCATCAGCCAGCACCAGGAGCGCGGTCGCGCGCGGTTCGGTCCAGCCGCCTGCAGCGGGGTTTCCTTCGGGAGCGGTCATGTCTATGTCTCGGTCCAGGCCGCGCGAGCGGCAAAATGCGGGGGCGGGGCTTGAGGCAATCCACTCCGCCGGTCTGGAACGCGAGCCTTAAAGAGCCGGGCGCTGCCCGTCAATCGAAGCTGGCGCAGGCCGCACAGGACAAAAGAGCAAGAGAAAAGGACGACGACGATGACCAGCCTGCGCGAGCGCTTCACGGCCGACATGAAGGAAGCGATGAAGGCCGGCGAGAAGGCGAAGGTCGCGGCAATCCGCCTGATCGTCGCCGCGCTGAAGGAAAAGGACATCGAGGCGCGCGGCGCCGGCAAGGGCGAGGCGACCGCCGACGAGATCCTCGGCGTGCTCCAGAAGATGATCAAGCAGCGCCAGGAATCGATCGCGATCTACGACGCCAACAACCGCCCCGAGCTGGCCGAGGGCGAGCGCGTCGAGGTTGCGGTGATCTCGTCCTATCTGCCCAAGCAGATGTCGGACGAGGAGGTGAAGGCCGCGATCGACAAGGCCGTGGCCGACACCGGCGCGACCGCCGTGAAGGACATGGGCAAGGTCATCGGCGTGCTGCGCGCGGCCTATGCCGGCCAGATGGATTTCGGCAAGGTCAGCCCGATGGTGAAGGCCGCGCTTGGCGGCTGATCATGAGGAGGCGAGCGGGCCTCAGGCCCGCTCGATATCCGTCTCGGAAAAGTCATCGCCCTTGTAGAGCAGCGGCCAGCCGCGGGATTTCGCGAGCGCATAGGCGGCGCAGTCGCCCATGTTGAGGCGGGCCGGATGACGGCCCTTGCCGTAGCGGCCATAGGCCTCGAAGGCGAGATCGGAGAGCGGTTCGTCGAAGGGGACGATGTCGACTTGCCAGCGCGCGATCAGTTCTTCCAAGTGCGACGACGGTACATTCCGGCCGTAGCCGAGGACGATGCGAGTCTCCAGATGGTTCGCCGCTGAGAGACAGCGCTCCGAGGCCGCAGCTATGCGCCCCAATAATTCGCCTGCGTCGGCCTCACCGGTGAGAATCGCGACGAGTGCCGAGCTGTCGATGACGATCTTCACCACATCCCGTTCTCATCATAGCCGATGATGTCATCCATCTCCTGCTTGGTCATCGGCTTCTCGGCGGGCTTGATATTGTGCCGCTTGTAGAAGTCGGCGAGCCAACGCCTGCCTTCCGCCACGCGCCGCGCCTTCTCCTCCTCGGACAACTCGTCCTTGCCGAGTTCGCTCCTGACGGCCTGGCGCACGGCTTCTGTCAAACTCAGACCGCGGCGGCGTGCGAGCAGGCGGACGGCCTCCTCGGTCTCGCGATCCTTGATGTTGAGCGCCATGGCTTTCTTCCTTTTCTCCGATTTTCTTTACCAGATGGGGAGCGCTGTGGATATCGTCCATAAGCCGGGCGCTGGGCGTCTCGGCAGTTGGCAAGCGGCCTCACAGAGACCAGATAGGACCCCATGAAATTCCCGCCCTCCGTCCTTGATGAGATCAAGGCGCGGCTGCCTGTCTCGGCGGTCGTGGGCAAGCGCGTGCGCCTCCAGAAGGCGGGGCGCGAGTGGAAGGGGCTCTCGCCCTTCAATGCCGAGAAGACGGCTTCCTTCTTCGTCAACGACCAGAAGGCTTCCTTCTTCGATTTCTCCTCGGGCAAGAACGGCGACATCTTCAAATTCGTAATGGAGACCGAGGGGCTCTCGTTCCCCGAGGCGGTCGAGAAACTCGCGGCCGAGGCCGGCGTCATCCTGCCGAAGATCACGGCGGAGGCGCAGGTCCAGGAGGAGAAGCGCAAGGGGCTGCACGAGGTCGTGGAGCTCGCCGCACAGTTCTTCGAGGCCGAATTGATGGGCGATCGCGGCGGCGGGGCCCGGCGCTATCTCGCGACGCGCGGGCTCGACGGCGAGGCGCGCACGCGCTTCCGGCTGGGCTATGGGCCGGCCGATCGCTTCGCGCTGCGCGACCATCTGGCGGGGAAGGGCGTGCCGGCCGAATTGATGATGGAAGCGGGATTGCTCGTGCATGGCGAGGAGATCGCCGTGCCCTATGACCGCTTCCGCGACCGGGTGATGTTCCCGATCCATGATGCGCGAGGACGCGTGGTCGCCTTCGGCGGGCGGGCGATGAGCTCGGAGGTCGCGGCAAAATACCTGAACTCGCCGGAGACGCCGCTCTTCCACAAGGGCCATCTGCTGTTCAACCACCACAATGCCCGCAAGGCCGCGCATGACACCGGGCAGGTCGTGGTCGTCGAGGGCTATGTCGATGTCATCGCGATGTCGCTTTCAGGATTTCCGCAGTCCGTCGCGCCGCTTGGCACGGCCCTGACCGAGGACCAGCTCGGACTGCTCTGGCGCATGGCCGACGAGCCGGTGATCTGCCTCGACGGCGACAAGGCCGGCCGCAAGGCCGCGAGCCGGGCGATCGATATCGCGCTGCCGCTGCTGGAGCCGGGCAAGTCGCTATCCTTTGCGCTTTTGCCGGATGGGCAGGACCCTGACGATCTCGCCCGCTCGGGCGGGCGACAGGCGATCGCGGAGGTCGTCGCGGCGGCGCGTCCGCTGGTCGACATGCTCTGGCAGCGCGAGGTCGAGGCCGGCCCGCTCGACACGCCGGAGCGGCGCGCCGCCTTCGAGCGGCGCCTGAAGGAGCCGCTCGGGCATATTCGCGACGAGACCACGCGCAAGCACTATCGCCGCGAGATGGACGAGCGGCTGGCGCAGCTCTTCGCCAGCGCCGCCCCGGCGCGGCCGGAGCGCGGCGGTGGTGGCGGCGGAAATTACCAGCGCGGCCGGGGCGGGGCGCCCCAGCGCGGCGGGTTCGGCCGGCAAGTGCCGCCCTGGCTTGCCGGGCCGCTCAAGGCGTCGAGCGCGCTGACGCAGTCGCGCCTGATCGCGAAGGTGCGCGGCGAGGACCAGCGCGAGGCCTTCATTTTGCTGGCGCTGGCGAGCCATCCCGACCTCATCCTGCGCTGTGCCGACGAGATCGCCGAACTCTCGCTGGACGGGCCGGCGGCCGAGCGCTTCCGGCAGGCGCTGCTTGATTCCGTCGAGGACACGCTCGACCGGGAGACGCTGGCGAATCGGCTGACGCAACCGCGAGTCAGGGAAGCGCAGGGCCATCTCATGGCCGTCACGGGCCCGGCCGAGCGGTTGAAACTCGCGCAAGATGCTGATCCTGAATCGGTTTTTGACTCGATTCATCAGGCGCTCGTCTTGCATCATCGCGCGCGGACGCTAAATAGCGAGTTGAGAGCAGCCGAGCGCGCCTTGGCTGACGACGCGACCGAAGCCAATTTCGCCTGGATCAAGGACGTGAAGGCCCGCCTCGAGACGATCGAAGGCACCGAGGCCATGTCCGAGGATTGAAACCCAGCGAAGGGTGGACGCGGGTCCAAGTGCGCGCAAGCTGTCGGGTGGTTCACGATTCGTCAACGACGTCTGGTGCCATCTGCAACTGGATTTGGGTGGGTGAGCGCGCCGGACCTGCGGTCGCGCCGCCCTTTTATGCGTCGGTATATGGCTTTCTCGGCCAGAGCCGGCGCGAGTGCGGAGCGCTGATTGATGGCGACTAAAGCGAGCGAACGGGAAAAGACCGATCAGGTCGCGCCGGATGCCCCCCCGACTACCGACGGCCCGTTGCTCGACCTGACCGATCAGGCCGTAAGGCGCATGATCAAGCTCGCGAAGAAGCGCGGCTATGTCACCTATGACGAACTGAACGAAGTCCTGCCCTCCGAGGAGTTCTCCTCGGAGCAGATCGAGGATGTGCTCGGCCAGCTCAGCGAGCAGGGCATCAACGTCGTCGACAACGAGGATCCGGAAGCGGCCGGCGAGGAGCGCGCCAACCGCAAGGATGGCGGCGCCGACGAGGAAGAGGCCGAGGGCGGCGACATGGTCGACGCCTCGCGCCAGACCCTGCCGGTCGAGACCAAGCGCAACCTGGAGCCGACCGAGCGCACCGACGATCCGGTCCGCATGTACCTGCGCGAGATGGGCTCGGTCGAGCTGCTGTCGCGCGAGGGCGAGATCGCGATCGCCAAGCGCATCGAGGCTGGCCGCGAGGCGATGATCGCGGGCCTCTGCGAGAGCCCGCTGACCTTCCAGGCCATCATCATCTGGCGCGACGAGCTCGTCGACGGCAAGGTTCTGCTGCGCGACATCATCGATCTCGAAGCGACCTATGCCGGCCCGGACGGCAAGAACCCCGCCGTCGCCGGCGAGGAAGAGGCCGAGGAAAGCGAGCAGGCCGAGACCCCGGAGGGCGAGACCCCGCCGGACATGGACGACGACGACATGGAGAACAACGTGTCGCTCTCGGCCATGGAGGCCGAACTCAAGCCGCGCGTGCTCGAGACCTTCAACGCCATCGCAGACGACTACAAGAAGCTGCGCCGCCTGCAGGATCAGGATATCGCCGGCCGGCTGGAGAACGCCAAGCTCTCGCCGTCGCAGGACCGCAAGTACAAGAAGCTCAAGGACGACATCATCACCGCGGTGAAGTCGCTCTCTCTCAACAACAACCGCATCGAGGCGCTGGTCGAGCAGCTCTACGATATCAACAAGCGCCTGATCGGCCATGAGACGCGCCTGCTGCGCCTGGCGGAGAGCTACGGCGTGGCGCGCGACGACTTCCTCAAGCAGCATGTCGGCGGCGAGCTCGACCCGAAATGGGTCCTGCGCGTCTCGAAGCTAGGTTCGCGCGGCTGGAAGGAGTTCGTCGCGGCGGAGCTGGAGCGGATCAAGCAACTGCGCGAGGAGGTGCATACGCTCGCCTCCGAGACCGGCCTGGAGATCCAGGAATTCCGCAAGATCGTGCTGATGGTCCAGAAGGGCGAGCGCGAGGCCCGTCAGGCGAAGAAGGAGATGATCGAGGCCAACCTGCGTCTCGTGATCTCGATCGCCAAGAAGTACACGAACCGCGGCCTGCAGTTCCTCGACTTGATCCAGGAAGGCAATATCGGCCTGATGAAGGCGGTCGACAAGTTCGAGTACCGCCGGGGTTATAAGTTCTCCACTTACGCTACATGGTGGATCCGGCAGGCGATCACGCGCTCGATCGCCGACCAGGCCCGTACGATCCGCATCCCCGTGCATATGATCGAGACGATCAACAAGATCGTGCGGACCTCGCGCCAGATGCTGCACGAGATCGGCCGCGAGCCGACCCCGGAGGAGCTGGCCGAGAAGCTCGCCATGCCGCTGGAGAAGGTCCGCAAGGTCCTGAAGATCGCCAAGGAGCCGATCTCGCTGGAAACCCCGATCGGCGACGAGGAAGATTCGCATCTCGGCGACTTCATCGAGGACAAGAACGCGATCCTGCCGATCGACGCCGCGATCCAGTCGAATCTGCGCGAGACGACGACCCGCGTGCTGGCCTCGCTGACGCCACGCGAGGAGCGCGTCCTGCGCATGCGCTTCGGCATCGGCATGAACACCGACCACACGCTCGAAGAGGTCGGCCAGCAGTTCAGCGTCACCCGCGAGCGCATCCGCCAGATCGAGGCGAAGGCGCTGCGCAAGCTGAAGCATCCGAGCCGCTCGCGGAAGCTCAGGAGCTTCCTGGATAACTGAGGGCGCTGCGGCTTTCTGCCGATTGCGAACGAGGCCCGCTTCCGCATTGCGGAGGCGGGTTTTTCTTTGGGCGGAGCATAGCGCTGCGCTGGACCGGCTCTCCTGCGATCGTAGGATGCCGCCGGGCCGGCCTCTGGTCAGTCTGCCGCCGCCTCGTGGCCCGGAGACTCGCCATGCTTCCCTTCACCTATGACGCTCTCGCCGCACGCTTTGCCACGGTTCGTCCCTGGGCGAAGAAGACGATCGGCGACAAGACCAATCGCTGCGCCATCTGCATGGGCTATACGCTCCGGCTGACGCCGTCCGAGGACGATGCCACGATCGAGAAACTGGCGGAGGTCGCAACCCAGGTGAACGCCGATGCCGGACCTGCCGGAGGCGCGCGCCCGCTGACCACGCTCAGCGCCAATTTCTTCATCCGGGCGGCAGAGCTGGAGCCCCGCGTCAGGCGGGTCTATGGCGAGCCGGATGTCCAGGGTATCTCCAACAAGGTCTGGCGCTCGGTGCTCGGCAAGAAGGGCGTGCTCTACCTGGAGGATTGCTACCAGACGGAGGGAGACAAGAGCACGTCGTTCCTGTTCTTCCAGCGCGTGAACGGCGATCACTGGGACCTGTTCAACGGCATCAACATGGTCGCCGAGGAATATCTGCTCAGCGGCAACAGCCATGCAGGCCAGCTCTGCTTCTGGATGGCGCGATAGCGCCCGGACCATCCGCCGGAGCAGGGGGCCGACTGTCGGCCTTTCCCTGTCTGTCTGCTGCTCGGCCATGCCCTGCAAAACCCGCTCGGTGCCGCCATAGTTCTGCTAAGGTCGCCACGAAGATCGGTGCTTCGGAGAAGAGCAGATGACCGGTATCCCAACGCCCGAAGAGATCGAGGCCGCACAGGCGACCTTGCGGGCGCAGGCCGAGCCGAAGCAGGAAACCGGGTCCGCCACGGCCGATATCATCGGCGGCGCCCTGGATATCGCCGGCACCGTCACGATCGATGCGGTCGGAGCCGTACTCGAAGGCGTGGGTACCGCTGCCGTTGCAACCGGCGAGGCGGTCGTCACCGTCATCGGCGGCATCTTCGAAGGGTTGAGCTCCTGATGTCCCCGGAATTCCTGCTGACCTCGCTGATCATCGTGGCATCGCCGGGAACGGGCGCGATCTACACCATCGCCGCCGGCCTGACGCGTGGCTCGCGGGCGAGCGTGCTCGCCGCTTTCGCCTGCACGATCGGGATCGTGCCGCATCTGATCGCGGCGATGATGGGGATCGCGGCGCTGCTGCATGCCAGCGCGCTCGCCTTCGCCATCGTGAAATATGCCGGCGTCGCCTATCTGCTCTACATGGCCTGGCAGACGCTCCGGGAGCATGGCGCGCTCAAGGTCGAAACCAGGGCGGATGCGCGCTCGGCCTGGCTCGTGCTGCGTGACGGGCTCGCGCTCAACCTGCTCAACCCCAAGCTCTCGATCTTCTTCGTCGCCTTCCTGCCGCAGTTCATCGCGGCCGACGAGGCGAGCCCGATGGCGCGGATGCTGGAGCTTTCCGGCGTGTTCATGGCGATGACCTTCATCGTCTTCGCGCTCTATGGGCTCTTCGCCGCGGCGATGCGCGACAAGGTGATCAGCCGCCCGGCCGTGATGGCGTGGCTGCGGCGCAGCTTCGCCGCCGCCTTCGTCGCGCTCGGTGCCAAGCTGGCGCTGACCGAGCGCTGATGGCGCAGCAGACGATCCTGAGCGTCGAGACGCGCGGGCCGGGACTCTACGAGTTCACAGACCGCGCCGTTTCCTTCGTGAAGGCAAGTGGCGAGACGAGCGGATTGCTGACGCTGTTCGTGCGCCACACCTCCTGCTCGCTCTTGATCCAGGAGAATGCCGATCCGGATGTACGCCGCGATCTCGACGCGTTCTTCCGCAGGCTGGTGCCGTCGGCGGATGATCCCGCGATGGCCTATCTCGTCCATCGCGACGAGGGGCCGGACGACATGCCAGCCCATATCAAGGCGGCGCTGACGCCGGTCTCGCTCTCGATTCCGGTTATGGGCGGGCGCCTCGCGCTCGGCACCTGGCAGGGCATCTATCTGTTCGAGTACCGCCAACGGCCGCATCGGCGCGAGGTCGCCCTGCATCTCTCCGCGTGACGGATCAGGCCGGCGGCGCGACCACGAGCGCGACGAGGCGCCGGACGATCGGCAGGACCAAGAGCAGCGTCGGGAAGGCGACGAGCCAGGACAGGGCCCAGGCGCCGGGCCAGGTCTGGAGGAAGGCGGCGGTCGGGCCGAGCGCCTTCAGGGTCGAGATGCCGGAGACGACGAAGGTCATCAGCACGGACAGGAAGAAGGGCATCACCACGCCGGCATAGCGGGCGGGGAGGCGAGGGTAGGTCGAGCTGGTCATGGACAGGCTTTCGCAAGGGACAGGCCGCTCGAACACATCCGATACGGCCTATGCCGGAAGGATGCGTTGCCTGACGTGAGACGCTTACGAACGGGTCAGAAAGCCCGGTCGCGGCTGCATAGGGAAAGCCTCGGCCGCTGCCAAGCGATTTCTCTGGCGCTGGCAGGTTGGCAGCGGCCGTCGTCGAGGCTACTTGTCCGGGATAGACTGACGCCCGGTTCGAGGAGCGCCCGCCATGTCCTTCCTGAAATCGCTGTTCGGCGGCCGCAAGCCAGCCGAGGAGAAGCCCGCCGGCCCGGTCAAGAGCATCGAGCATAACGGCTTCACCATCCATGCCACGCCCTATCAGGAGGCGGGCCAGTACCAGCTCTGCGGCGTGATCGAGAAGGTGGTCGATGGCGAGACCAAGAGCCACCGTTTCATCCGGGCCGACCGTTTTCCGGGGCAGGCCGAGGCGGCCGATTTCACCTTGGTGAAGGGCCAGCAGATCGTCGATATGGAAGGCGATCGCGTCTTCCGCTGAACGGCCGGCCACGATTTTCCGGGAACGGTTCAACGGCCCGGCGGTTTCCTGATCACACCCCAACCGATCAGGAGAACGCCATGGCCGATCTCACCGGAAAGAAGATACTCATTCTCGCGACGCATGGTTTCGAGCAATCCGAGCTCGATGTGCCGCATGCCGCCTTGCAGAAGGCGGGCGCGACCGTCGACATCGTTTCGCCGGAGGCCGGCGAGATCAAGGGCTGGCAGAACAAGGACTGGGGCCGGCCTGTCGCGGTCGATCGCACGCTCGATCAGGCCCGCGCCGAGGATTACGACGCGATCGTGCTGCCCGGCGGCCAGATGAATCCCGACACGCTGCGCGGCAACGATAAGGCGCTCGGCCTGATCAAGAGTTTCTTCGACCAGGGCAAGGTCGTCGCAGCGGTCTGCCACGGACCCTGGCTTTTGATCGACACCGGCATCGCCAAGGGGCGAAAGGTCACGTCCTACAAGACGATCAAGCAGGACCTGATCAATGCCGGGCCAAACTGGGAGGACAGGGAGGTCGTTACCGACAAGGGCGTCGTGACCTCGCGCAAGCCCGACGACCTGCCGGCCTTCGTCGCCAAGATCATCGAGGAGGTCAGGGAAGGCCGCCACGAGCGCCGCGCCGCCTGACGACGGTTTCACTCCATACCGCAAGGCACGGCATCCGCGGTCCATCGGCTGCGGATGCCGCGTTTCAGTGGCCCACCATGATCGCGCGGCCGCCCTGCCTCCGGCGCGCTTGCCCGGCGGGTTGCATGCGCTAAAGCTGCCCGGAGAAGAGCCGCCTCCCAAGTGCGGCCGCCGAGGAAGCATGTCCCAGGACGTCGACCGCTACCAACCCGATTCGTCCTATGCCTGGCTGAGGCTCGCCGTTGCCTTGCTGGTCGGCACGATCGCCTGCGTCGGCTCCTGGTCGGTCGTCGTCGTGCTGCCGGCGATGCAGGGCGAGTTCGACACGCTGCGGGCCGGGGCGTCGCTGCCCTATACCTTCGCCATGCTCGGCTTCGGCGCCGGCAACATCATCATGGGCCGGGTGGCGGATCGCTACGGCATCATGGTGCCGATCGTGATAGGCGCCTTCCTGCTCGCGGCCGGCTATGCCGCCGCGGCGATGTCGCAGTCGCTCTGGCAGTTCGCGCTGGCGCACGGGCTGTTGATCGGCATGGGCAGCGCCGCCGGCTTCTCGCCGCTGATTTCCGACCTGTCGCACTGGTTTCGCAAGCATCGTGGCCTCGCCGTGGTCTGCGGAGCGTCTGGCAGCTATCTCGCCGGCGTGTTCTGGCCGCAGGTCATCACCTGGGGCGTGGCCAATCATGGCTGGCGCGCCACCCATTTCGGCATCGCCATCGTCACCTTGGTGGTGCTGCTGCCGCTCGCGCCGTTCTTCCGGCGCCAGCCGACGGCCGCGACCATGGCCGCGGCGGAAGCGAGCAGCGCCGGAGCGCGCGGCGATCTCGGACTCAGCGCCGGCCAGCTCCAGCTCCTGCTCTGTGTCGCCGGCTTCGCCTGCTGCGTCGCCATGGCGATGCCGCAGGTCCATATCGTCGCCTATTGCGGCGATCTCGGTTACGGGGTCGCGCGCGGCGCCGAGATGCTCTCGCTGATGATGCTGCTCGGCATCGTCAGCCGCATCGGCTCGGGCTTCGTCGCGGATCGGATCGGCGGCGCGGCGACATTGGCGCTGGGCTCGCTGATGCAGGGCGTGGCGCTGTTCCTCTATCTCTGGTTCGACGGTCTGCAGTCGCTCTATGTCGTCAGCGGCATCTTCGGCCTGTTCCAGGGCGGCATCGTGCCGATGTACGCGGTCGTCATCCGCGAGTATCTGCCGGCCAAGCAGGCAGGTATCCGGATCGGGCTGGTGATGTCGGTGACCGTGCTCGGCATGGCCTTCGGCGGCTATCTCTCCGGCGTGATCTTCGATTATTTCAGCTCGTACCGGATGGCCTTCCTCAACGGGCTCGCCTGGAACCTGGTCAATCTCGGCATCGTCTGCTGGCTGATGCTGCGGGCGCGGCGGTCGATGCCGCCGCTTCAGGTCGCGGGCTGAGAAGGGCGATAGGTGCCGAAGCACCAGACATGACCCTCCGGGTCCATGCAGATGAAGTCGCGACTGCCATAGGGCTGGTCGGTCGGTTCCATGCAGATTTCGGCCCCGGCCTTGCGGGCGCGCTCGCAGCGCGCGTCGATATCGTCGGTGGCGATGTAGGGCGAGGCGGTGGTGCCGCCGAGTTCGGCCGGCCGTGACACCAGCTTGCCGAACTCGTTGTTATCGGACGAGCCGAGCATGACGAAGCTCGAGCCCATCCTGAGTTCGCCATGGAGGAGCGTCCTGCCGTCTTCGGAATAATAGGCGGCGTGCTTCTCGAAGCCGAAGGCCTCGATCAGCCAGTCATACATCCGCGGCGCATCGGCATAGCGCAGCGAGATGATGATCATTGGCGCGGGGGCGTTGGCGCTGGACATGGTATGTATCCCTGTTCGCGTGGCCTGCCGGGATTGTCGGCGACATCGCCGGGCAGTGCAAAGCGCCGCTTGCGCACCCGTCGCAGCGTCAGCATCATCGGCGATGCGGATTCCCCGCCTGCCTGAAGGATGCCGATGAGCCCCGCTGCCGACGGACCCGAGGAAGCCCCGCGCGGGACGCTGACCGTGCGCACGATCGCGATGCCGGGCGATACCAATGCCAATGGCGATATCTTCGGCGGCTGGGTGATGTCGCGGATGGACCAGGCCGGCGGCATCGCCGGCGTCGACCGGGCACAGGGGCGTGTCGTCACCATCGCGGTCGACGCGATGACCTTCTTCCGGCCGGTGAAGGTCGGCGACGTGCTCTCGGTCTATACCGAGATCGAATCCGTCGGCCGCACCTCGATGAAGATCCATGTCGAGGCCTGGGCCAAGCGCTTCCGTACCACGCTGCACGAGAAGGTCACCGACGCCACCTTCACCTTCGTGGCGATCGACGAGGAGGGGCGCCCGAGGCCGGTGCCGAAGCTTGAAGGTTAAAGGAACTTAACCTCCTCTAACGTCAGGTGAATCCCGCCCGCGCACGAGTGATTCAAAAGAATCCACTTTTAAGCGTTCTTTAAGCGCACTTGGACGATGCTGCGCTCCAGACCGGGGGATACGCCCCGGCTAGGGGATTTCCATGGTCTTTCGATGCCGCATGCGGATCCTGCCGCCTGGCCAGCACGCCGGGAGAGGGAGGGGATTCCCATGTCCGCCGCTCGACAGGACCGGCTCGGGTTCAGCCTGAGCGGACAAGTCTTCCTGTTCTTGAATTCCTTATCTCCAGCGTTGCGTGAATTCCGGAGTACGACTTCATGACGAAAGCCAAGCCCGTGCGTGAGGGCAAGCCGATGCGGGTCGGTATCGCGCCTCGCATCTACGCCGCGCTCGGCGTGATGACGGCCCTGACCATCGTCTCGTCTTCGGTCGCCTGGTTCTCCTATAACAGCGTCGACCAGACGGTGGACGACCTCGTCGGGCAGAAGATGCCCGTCGTGGAGCTCGCGCTCGAACTCTCGCAGGCGGCGACGCAGTCGACCGCGCTGGCCGCCCGCTTCAGCGAGGTCTCGACCCTGCAGCAGCGCGCGACCCTGACCGGCGAGCTCGATACCGTGGAAGCCCGGCAGCTCGAAATGCTGCGACGCATCGCCGAGCAGGGCAAGGTCGACAAGTCCAAGCCGCAATCGGCGATCGACGACCTGGCCCGGCAGATCAACGACATCAACGACCTGACGGGAGAGCGGCTGCGCAACGCCGCCGACACGGCGACGGCGCTGGCGGCCCTGTCCAAAGCCCGCGACGGCTTCAGCGCCATGGCCGATTTCGAGACGGCCGACGCCCAGTTCAACGTCAAGATGAACATCACCAGTGCGGCCCAGCTCACCGGCGCCGAATTCGACGCCGCGCTGTCGAAGGTGCTGGACAAGGACCTGTCATCGCTCCAGACCGCACAGTCGCTGCAGCTTCAGATCAGCGAGACGGTCGGCCTGCTGCGCGAGATCTCCCAGGTCGACAGCACCGAGAAGCTGGAACATGCCAAGTCGCGCCTCAAGGCGCAGCTCGGCCAGGTTCGCGGTCTTCTGATGGCGGCGGACATGCTCCAGGCCAATCCGGCGCGCGGGCAGGCGGTCAATGCCGTGACCGATCTCGGCGAAGGCGCCGGTGGCCTCGTCGCCATCCGCGAGCGCGATCTCGCGACGCAGGCGGCGATCGTCGCGGGCCTGAAGAATCTCGACCAGGCGGCGGAGAAGGTCCGCCGCGAGGTCGGCGAGCTCGTGGCTTCCGCCCGCGGCGGCGCGATTGCCGGCCGTGACTCGACCAAGGCGATGATCCAGCGCAGCGAAATGACGCTGGCCGCGATCGGCATCGCCTCGCTGCTGGTCGCGCTGGCGCTCTCCTTCTTCTTCGTCCGCCCGATGATCGTCGGCCGTCTCAACCGGCTCTGGGCCGCGACCAAGGCCATTGCCGACGGTGCGCTGGAAACGGTGGTCGACACCAAGGGCAATGACGAGATTTCCGACATCTCGAAGAGCGTCCTGCTCTTCCGCGACAACGCGGTGGCGCTGCGCGCCGCCGAGCTCGCCAAGGTCGAGGACGAGGCCCGGGCGCAGGAGCAGCGCCGCGAGATGATGCGCGAGCTGGGCGAGGCCTTCGGCGTCGTCGTCGCGGCGGCTGCGGCCGGCGATTTCACCCAGCGCGTCGCGGCGCAGTTCGCCGACCCCGAGCTCAATGCGCTCGCCGGCTCGGTCAACACGCTGCTGGAGACCGTGCAGACCGGCCTGCTGGAAACCTGCGACGTGCTGTCGCAATTGTCGGCAGGCCATCTCTCGACCCGGATCGAGGGGATGTATCAGGGCGCCTTCGCCGAGCTCAAGGACGGCACCAACGCGCTCGCCGAAGAGTTCGAGAGCACGCTTGCCCGCCTCGCGGAGACGGTCACCGCCGTCCGCAGCGCGACCAGCGAGATCCTCGACGGCGTAACCGATCTCGCCGAGCGGACCAGCGAGGAGAGCAACGCCGTCTCGATGGCGACCAATCAGCTCGGCGCCTTCGCCGGCACCGTGAAGAAGACTGCGAGCGAGGCTGCCCAGGCGACCGGCATGGCGCAGGGTGCGGAAGAGCGCGCGCAGCAGGGCGAGAAGGTCGTGGCCTCGGCGCTGGAAGCGATGCAGCGCATCCGCCAGTCCTCCAGCAAGATTTCCGAGGTCATCGCGATGATCGACGAGATCGCCTTCCAGACCAACCTGCTGGCGCTGAACGCCGCGGTCGAGGCGGCCCGTGCCGGCGACGCCGGCAAGGGCTTCGCTGTGGTCGCGACCGAGGTGCGCAGTCTGGCCAAGCGCTCGGCCGACGCCTCGAACGACGTCAAGAAGCTGGTCGAGGCGGCGCATGGCGACGTCAAGGTCGGTGTCGGCCTGGTCGAGGAGACCTCGGCGATGTTCGGTGCGATCGTCTCTTCGGTGAACGAGTTGACCGGCCTGATGAACGGTATCTCGCAGACCGCCCGCAGCCAGGCCAGCGACGTCTCGGCGATCAATACCGAGATCGACGGCATCGGCACGATGGCACATCAGAACGCCGCGCTGGTCGAGGAGACCAATGCCGCGCTCGCGCTGACCGACGAGCAGACGCGGGCGCTGACCGAGCATATCGGCCGCTTCACCTTCCGCCAGGGCCATGCGGCCGAGGAGCACGGCGAACGCAGGCACGCCGCCGCGGCCTGAGACGACAAAGCGGAACCGCTTCGCTCTCCAAACCGAAACAAGGCCTCCCGGTATGCCGGGAGGCCCTTTCGATTCGAGCCTGATGCAGCTTGCTTGCCGGGTGGCGGTGATCTAGCTCGTTGTTTGGCATCGGATTTTCCGAAAAGTGGCTTCCACTTTTCCGCCCGATGCTCTAGGCGAGGAGCGGGCCGGTAGCTCAATGGTTAGAGCTCGCTGCTCATAACAGCGCCGGTGCCGGTTCGAGTCCGGCCCGGCCCACCATTCCCTTTATTATCAGTGCCTTGGCCCTATGTCTCTGCCGGTGAGACAGTCTGGTGAGGCATTCAGGTGTTCAATCCCGCCTATTTGCAGTTGTCTCGAAGCAGAATCTACTATCTGCGGTGGCCGATTCCGCGACGGCTTCATCCAAAGCAGCAGCCATCCACGTTGCGGATATCGCTACGGACTCGCGATCCGAAAGCGGCGTTGCGCTTCTCTCGTTCAGTGAGTCAGATGGCGCATGTTGTGATTGAAGCGGGATCAAGACGCGGAATGCGGTACGACGAGATTCGCAGCGTGGTGCGGGATCATTTCCACCGATTTCTCAATAGGGATATTGAGAGCATTGCGGCTACGGGTCCAATGGTGGGATTGGATCGGGCAAGTCGCGAAAATGCTGCGGCAGCGCCGGAGTTGTCGATCGATGACGACACCGTTCGCAGCTTCATCGAGAAATACGACCTGCAAATCCACGGCGGTTCGAATCAATTTCAGTTGCTAAGACAAGAATTGATTGCTGGTTATCAAAGCTATGCCCGAGCTTCTCTCAAACATAATGAAACGTTACTGTCTTACGATTTCGGTCCGAAGCCTGAAGTGGCAGTAAATCAGCCTGCCGATGCTCAATTCACAATGACCCTATCTGAATTGGGAAAAGCCTACGAAGCCGACAAGAAGCGTGCTGGCCAATGGGTCGCGAAGACCGAATTCGAGAAGGCCGATCATCTCGCGCTGCTCACTGAGATACTCGGAGGCGATGCAGACGTAGCACGGCTATCACCTCAAGATGCGAAGAGGGTGAAAGACACCCTTCACAAATATCCGAAAAACCGATCGAAGAATCCGAAGACGCGCGGGAAGGCGCTTGATGCCGCGCTTGCTGTTGCGGACGTACCTAGGCTTAGCGTGAAGACGATCAACAAATATATCCAGACTTACGGGGATATGTTTGGTTGGGCCTTGAGAAACGGGTACGTCAAGGCGAATCTCTTTTCAGGTCTAACAATCAGGCAGAGCCGCCGCAACGAAGTAGGCAAGCGCGAGTCTTTCAGTGCTGATGAGGTCAACTTAATCGTCAATGCGATATGCGCCCCGGATACGAGAGCGGAGCGGAAGCCATACCAGAAATGGGGGCCGCTAATTGGCATATATTCGGGTGCTCGCCTTAATGAGATAGCACAAGTCCACCTAAAGGATATCCGTCAAGAAGGTGGCATCTGGTGCTTTGATCTCAATGAGGACGATGAAGGGAAATCGCTGAAGGCAGCAGCATCCAAGCGACTTGTGCCGATTCACTCGCGGCTCATCGAACTGGGTCTATTGCAGTACGTTGATGAGTTGCGCGGCAAGGGAAAGCAGAAGCTATTCCAGGATTTCCGGTACTGCTCCAAGAATGGTTGGGGGCGGAATCTGGGGCGATGGTTCAACGATACCTTATTGCCGCGCCTCGAACTCAAACGGAAGGAACTCGTGTTTCATAGCCTTCGACATACCGTTGTTACGCAATTGCTGCGGGCGGATGTGCCAGAGCCAATCGTGAAGGCATTGGTCGGACATGCACAGGAAGGTGTAACGCAGCAGAATTATTTTCAGAAGGGCTACACCGTTCCACAGCTCAAGGAGGCGATGGAGCGGCTGAAGTTCAGCGTGGGGTAGTCAGAAGCCTGCGGACAAGCGATTGGACATCAAGGTCGATTATGCTCGCTATGTCGAGAAGCTCGACGATGTCTATGCGCCGCTCTCCGCTCTCGATGTTGGCAATGAAAGGCTGGTGCCGTCCCAAGGCACTGGCGACCTGTGCTTGAGACATGCCTTTGACGCGCCGCTGCTCGGCGAGTGCGGTCGCGATCTGCTTATGCCTTTCGGAGTGAACGGACTTTGCCATTTGCCTGTTGACGCGGTGGTCAGCAGGCGGGTAATTCGATTTTTGGATTATCCAAAAATCAGATAATTCTAGGTGGCTACGATATCGTCGGTGCAATGGGGGGCGACGTGGAAGTTTTAATTCTCGGATTGGTTGTCGGTTCTGCGGTCTACATATTACTCAAGACTAATACGATGCGTGGTGCCGAGGCGGTGAGGGCGCATATTTACTTGGGGGGTATGGAAGCCGGTGTTTCAAAGGCAGAAGCGAATTTCGTTGCAAATATTGATGCGGCAGAAATCCCAACAGAGATAATTATCCAAACGAAGCAACGTATCCAGCAGCAATATGGAAGCAAGCAGCTTCCAATGATTGCGGATGCTTATCGGGCAGGAATGGTGCCGAAGCTGCCGACTTGGCAAAGAATGCTCATGGGCTTCTGACGCGCTGATGGACAACCATTAGTCTAGCTGTTCGATTCTGGTCCTAGACAAAAACGCCTAGGAAGCCCACCGGCACCCTCGTCGCGTGAACATGTGGTCGACCCTTGCCGCTAGGTCCGATGGGCTTCACGGGCCATCCTGGCGCTCCTGAAGAGGCATGTGGCATCGCCTCGAAGGCACTGGCTCGAATAGGCGCATTCTTGAATACAACTGGCTGTTCAGGGCGCTAGCCATTTGCCGGGGGGATCTCGGCGAGCGAAATTGGCAGAGGTGAAACCGGTCCCCCGACCTCTTTCATCAAACACATTGCCCAGGGGTGGACCGGGCCGACGCGACACCAAGTCATTGATTTTTCTACATCAGTTTCGCCGACCGGTGATGTTTGCGCCCCGGTCTTCGGTCGCGATGCAAGTCCCCGGCGGATGGTGCGCTTCCGCTTAAGGGCACGCGAATGATCGCCTATCCATCTGCCTCTGCTACGATATTTTCTTCATTTTTGCTTCGAGTACTAACCTTCGTAACTGTGCCTCCCCCAGCCTGTGCGAAATGCCGAAGGCGCTGCGACGCCTCGCGGCAGGTCCACAGCAGCATCTAGGCAGTGTCCCGCCTGACTGATCGCTGGGGACAACCCGCGCGCTAAGGTTGCGCAGCCAGCATGCCCTGCAATTCTCCGGCTGCAGTATCGACAAGGGGGAAAAGATGAAGCGGGTATTTCTGAGCTTTAAGATGGAAGACAAGAAACAGGTCGATGGCGTTCGGCTGCTGGCGTGGCATCAGCACGTAGCGCTGGAGTTCTATGATGAGTCCGTGCGTGTCCCGTACGATAGCCAGAACTCGAGCTATATCCGTGGCAAGATCAAGGAGAAAATTAGCCGCTCCAGCATTGCAGTCGGCCTACTTGGCGCCAACACATATCAGAGCCAGTGGGTCGACTGGGAGCTGAAAACCTCGCTGGACCTCGGCAAGAAGGTCATCCTGATGGGATTGCCCAATGGCCCTGATCGCTTGCATAAGCCACCGAGTGTGCAGCATCTTCCCTGGTATTTATGGAACGTAGCAGATCTGCAGAGAATGATTGAGGCGGCGGCATGAGCTACGTTGAGCCCGACTCAGGCTACGAGCGCCTAGAAGCTCAGATCCGCTGGTACGACCAGCGGAGCGGTTCTGCCCAGCGCAACTTCAAATGGGCGAAGTATTTTGTGATCGCCGCATCCGCAACAATCCCGATTGCTGCCTTGCTTGGCCACACTCATATCGCTGCCGTTCTCGGAGGGATGATCGCGATCACTGAGGCTGTCAGCCACATCAATCAGTGGCAGCACAACTGGATTACCTACCGCTCGACCTGCGAAGCGCTCCGCCACGAGAAGTACACCTACATCGAGCGGGCGGATCCGTATGACGGATTTGACGACCGAGATGCTCGCAAGCTTCTGGTCGAGCGGGTGGAAAGCCTCATATCCACTGAGCATTCGAAATGGATTGCGAGCCAGGAAAAGGCTGCTGATACGGCGCCGCGCGGCGAGCGCAGGCCTGCAAGAGCACCGAACTAAGATTTATTGTCGGGCAACGGCGAGCTGCTCTTGACGGACGCTGGAACAGGCTGAGTGGCAGGGCGAAATGTTCAATGTGATAATGCGCCACTACGACTGGAACGACTCAACCGGGTCGATGGATATTAGTCGCGTGTTCGAGAACACGGACCCAAATGTTGAGGCCCAGTTCAAGGACGGCAACCTTCCCGCCTTTGATCGGCTGATACGCCTCCCATGCCTCTTCATTCCGGAAGGCATTCGCGACGAGATCTGCCGGGTCGGGACGGTCACTACCGCCCGGATCGTTTTTCGAGAAGTAAGGTTTGAGTACACCCTCGATCCAGATGTGCCGCCGCTACGAAATTCATCTCTGCATGCGCAAAAGGGCCGGCTCGACATGGACCGTCAGCGGAACGATTTTGACTGGCACCGGAACTATTGGGCGGTAAAGGACGTCGACCTGTACCGTTTCCTTCTCCGTAACGTAAATCCGCGTCGGCAACGGCCTCAGGTCTTCAACATTCCCGAACATCAAGCAATCGAACCGCAATTGTTGTCCGTGATGATGCCCTTCGATGCTGGCTTTGCGCGGGTTTATGAGGCGATCCAGCAGGCTGGAGCCCAGTGCGACCTCTTAACGAGACGCGCCGACGAGATATGGGAAGCTCCTGGTATAGTCCAGGACGTTGTAAGCTTGATCGACCGAGGCCGGATTGTTGTTTGCGACCTCACCGGAAGAAACCCAAACGTTTTTTATGAAGCCGGGATCGCTCACACGCTCGGGCGGGAAGTGATCATCATAACCCAAAATGACCATGACGTGCCCTTTGATCTCAGGCACCTTCGCTATATTAGATACCTTAACAACAATGAGGGGTTGGCGGCTCTATCGCAGGCATTGCAGGCTCGCATTCAGAACATTCTCGGACACTAAAATTTGCTCAGCTAGCAGCTAGGCCTAGCCGATAAGATGAGCTCGAAAGCCTTGGGGCCGAACATCCCGAAAACATCGCCGGTTAGTGGTAAGGCGACTGGCACCCCCGCTCCGGGTCGTTTTCACGCACGAACTCCAGTTTTTTGGCAGGCGACAGCGAATTAAGCCCAAATAGCGCAAACGCCTCATCGAAAGCTTCGGTGAGAAATGCCTCCTGCTCCGCAGGGTTGGACCAGTCCCGCCGGGTTCGTTCGAGCTTCCATGCGTTACGACGCGCAGGCGGATTTGACGAGATGTGCCATCCGCCCGGAAATCTGACATCCTCCATGCCTGTAAAACCCACCTCCACGCGGCGGGCGGGGAGTGCTCCAAAGTGGTCGAGCAGCCATTGGATCCTTCTCAGTGCCGTCGCCCAACCTTTGAACACCCAGGCTAGCTGCAGGAAGCGGCGACCGTTGCCGGCCTCAATCACAGCGCTGCCGTGGAGGATCCAGAATTCTCCAGTTGCGTCGAAATACATAGACACATCCTCAGCCCTGACCGGAGGTCCAGGCTCACGCGCGACCCAGTACCTGACGAACCCCTCGCTAGTGACGCCAAAATTGCCGACGTTTGATCCCGGGAACGCATCCGGCGCTGCGTAGATATCCAGCCGCCCGATTGCGGCCGCCGATGGCGGCTTTGCCTTCCAGCCGGTGGGGATCACTCGTAGGTAAGCGCGGGGTCCGGGGGGAATGTTAACCTCTTGCCAATAATCCCGCCCCATCGAGTCCATATGCTTGAACCCGGACTCGCCGCCGTCCCAAATCGACGGTTCATCAGCCTTCGCGGCCCGCCCTACCGCTGGCGCAGCTTGCGCTTTCTCATCGAGATGTTCGCGCAAGATCACCTGAATGGCGCCGATCAGGTCGCGCACCAACTGCTTCTTTACTCGCTCGGAGGCTTTACCATCCGCAGTTTCAGAAAGCGTATAAGTTAGAACACGCCGATGCCGAATATCGAATGGCAGTTGGTCAGCGGTCCACCCATTTGCGGTGTTGAGAATGTAGATTTGCCGGTCGTCGCCTGGCTTGTGGAGGGACCAGCCGAGTTCGACCATCACGTTGGGGTTCGGCAATGCCTTGCCTTTGGCCGTCGTACCTATTGGGGTGACATCGGCCACAAAAACAGCGCTGGCTGCGATCTTTGCCATGAGAGTCGGAACGATCTCCTTGGCGCCGGCGACCCCCTTGGTGTCGTGATCAAGTTCAGGCCGGTCTGCATCCTCCGCCACGTAGTTACCTTCGATAGCCGCTACAGCCTCCTCAAGCGCGGCCTTGATGAATTGCCGGTTCGTCTTGCGAGGCGAATCGTCTTGCCAGGACCAGAAAACCTTCATTCTTTCCCCCCGGCCTCGTAAGCGACCGTAAGCCCGACCATAAGCGCATCGGCGTTGCCAGAAAGCTGACGGATCGTCGAGAATCTGATCAGCGATAGTCGCCTTTCAAATTAATGGTCATCGGAGCTCGGCTCGTCTAGCGACCCTCCGGCATGCGATGCAAACGGGAATTTCGAACGACCAGATACGCACCAAACCAAGCCGTAGCAACCGCTGTGGGGCACAGCGGCGGCTAGGCCCGAGAGGGGTGAAGCGCCTTCGTCAACGGCTGCGAGCCGTATGCATGCTCACGAGAAAGCCTTGATTTGGCACGTTCCTTGGAACAAATTCGGCGCACGAAGCGGCTGTGATCCGTGACGCCTATCGGTATGGTAATGGACACCACTCTCATCGGCACCGGCTTGTATAGCCTTCCAGAAGCCTCGCGGCTTGTGGGCGCCGACCTGCGCTCGGTTCGCCGGTGGCTCCTCGGATACAAGCGCCTCTATCGAGGCGAGAAGCGCGAGTCAGCGCCGCTCTGGAAGACGCAGTTATCGGGAGAAGATTTGCCCGAGCCGACGATCGGCTTCCGAGACCTTCTGGAGCTGCGGCTCGTGAACGCGTTCGCCAAGCACGGTGTCGACCTTCGCGTGATCCGCGCGACGGCCGACGCTGCGCGCGACATGTTTCATAGCGACTACCCGCTAACGATGCGCCGCTTTCTCACGGATGGAAAAGGCATCTTCGCAGAGGCTGTCGACGCGGCCGGCGAGGTCCGCATGCTCGATCCAAGGAAAGCTCAGTTTGTTTTTTCGACGATTGTCACACCGTCTTTGTATGCTGGCATTGATTATGACGGAGAGACTGCGAGGCGCTGGTTCCCGCTGGGGCCGACTAAAAAGTCTATCGTCATTGATCCCGCCAAACAGTTTGGCGCGCCAATCGTGACGGAGGCTGGAATACCTACCGCCACCTTATTTGCCGCATTTAAGGCTGAGGGTGAGGACAAGGGCGCGGTCGCGCGCATTTTCGATGTCCGGCCTCGCGACGTTGAGGCGGCTGTCCGATATGAGCAGGCTCTCGCCGCTTGAAGATATTCTTCGACAACAATCTGTCGCCGAATATCGCGCACGCGATGCGAGAACTGTCGAAATCCGAAGTCGATGTGGGAGAGGTTATCCACCTCCGAGACCGATTCTCGCCGAGAGCGGATGACATCGAATGGATAAGCGCGCTCGTCGAGGATGGCCCGTGGGTAATCATGTCAATCGATCGCTTTAAAAAGCAGAACGACGCCGAGCGAGCTGCCCTTCGAAGCGCCGGCCATACCGTCTTCGTGATGGACAGCCAGTGGGCCGAGCATCGGTACTGGCTGCAAGCAGAGCGTCTCGTCCGCTGGTGGCCCCAGATCCTGGCGCAGGCACGGCTGGTGAGTGCGAGCGCATTTCGCGTTCCGTGGCACCACAACAGCAAATCGAAATTCACGGTCATTCGTCTTTAGGCGGACGTTCACGCACGCCTATTGCGAGCATTCCGCCGCCATCGCAATCTCCGTTGCAACCCTGGGGAGATCGAAATGCGCATGGCCGGAGCGGCGCTCGCCGCCGTAGTGATGATGGCAGGATCTGCAAAAGCGGATGACGCGGACGCTTTGCGCAAATGCACCGCGATCCGAGAGTTCAGCGCCCGCCTCGAATGCTTTGACGCCTATGCCCAGGCATTCCTGACGAACGAAGCAAAAACAAGCGCCTCGACAAAAGAGGTGATCGCGGCGAAGCCTGCCGAGTTCAAGCGGACCGACGCCGTGGATCTGCAGATTACCCCGAACAAGTATATCGGTCGCGGCGTCGAGGTCGTTGGGTTCCAATGCTTTCACGCGGATAAAGACGAGTTCCGTTGCATTCATCCGACTGCCACGCTCATGGTCCTGACGGTAAAGGTTCAGCCCGCAGCCGAGCAGGCCTCGCTCGAAGATGTCTGCGGCTCGATCAAAACCGCCGTGACCTCGCCGAAATGCCGTCGAACCCTGCGCTTCGTGCCTGTCAAGGCTGAGAACGACAAAATCGATGGCTATCGGTCCCGGACCGTCATTCTGGCTCCCGAGGTCGAGGTGGTTCAGGCGGCTCGCCCTCGGCGCTAGCGGTTCTCAAAGCGAGAACAGGGGCTTTCTGAGGAGGGGAGCGCATCTCATGCGGCTGCTCCAACGCTCTCCGTAACTCCTCCGGCGACAAGCCGGCGGCATAATCTGCGAGAGCGTCGACCAGAGCGCCCAGCTTATCGTCGATCGGCACAGGGCCTCCTATTTGAGCGGCTCGCGGCGCAACTTCCTCGGCGCCTTGCCGGCGGGCGTGGGCTTCCGCCTTGGGGGATCGAGCCCCTCGATGACCGGGAGTGGCTACTCCGCATCACCAAGCTTAAACACGACATCGGGCCGAGCGCCGGCTCGGCGTCCGAGAGCGCGAGCCAGCGCCAGGATAGCTGGATCAACAGGCAGGCCGGAGCCGCTTGTGTGCGTCGGTGTCCATCGCGTCGACCTCCAATCTCACTCGCTTCAGATTTCAAGGAAGAATATTGGGTGAGAAATGCCGGTGTCGCCGCTCAACAACCCCGCTGCCATCGCTTGCGAGCTGAGCCCTGGAGCATCTGAGGTAGTATTGTCCGAAAGCTAGGTGACGATGAAATCCATAGCGTCAACGTCGGAAAGGTCTGCAGGAAGGCCGACCTCAACCGGCCCTATTTATGCTCGTTGCTTCGGTTCGGCGGTAATACGCGGAGCGCACCCAGCAGGCCCGCAGCACTGGATTGGGCGTCGTCGCCGACGGCGACACAGCGAAGCGGCTCACTAATGAGCCGCAGGTCCACAACCCGCGCCTCCGCTACCTCCGCCCAAGTATCACTGGCTTCTCCTCGATCGATCAGGTCTGCCAACATCTCCGCCCGAGCGGCCATTTCGGGAAGATCCTCGGCGGGGTTGGTGCAGAGCCTCAACACGACGCCGCTGGCGAGATCGGCCGAAATCTTCAGCCGCCGCGATCATGCGGCGCCTATCCGCAAGCAGGCCACTCACTTGCTAAGCTCCAAAAGCCGGCTGACTTGCACAGGGCTCCAAGATCCGCCGCGCGTGGCCGTGATGCTTCGTTCATTCAAAGCCTTGGCGACCGCCCGGAGCGAGCTGGCGCCCCCCGCCTTGATCTCTGCGACGATCGGATAGAGATCAGCCACACGGCCGCTGGCCTTCTCCTGCCGCACTCTGAGGCTCACAGCGCGCCCCTGAGCGGCAACTTTCGGTAGGTTGCCGCGATCCCCGCCAAGCTTGACGCCGCGAGCCTTCGCGGCTGCCAGAGCGTCCTTGGTGCGGATGGAAATGGCCTTGGCCTCATGCTCGGCAACAGCAGCGAGAATATGGACCGTTAGCCGGTTCGCCTGGGGGAAATCGACCGCGACGAATTCGGCGCCCGACTCCATCAGGTTCGAAATGAACGCGACGTTGCGCGCCAGCCGGTCCAGCTTGGCGATGATGAGCGTGGCCTTGTGCAGACGGCAGAGCCGGAGAGCATCCGCCAGTTTCGGGCGATCAGGGCGCTTGCCGCTCTCAATCTCGACAACCTCGGCAACAAGATTCCAGTTGCCACCGTTGAGATGCGAGCGGACCGCTTCTTTTTGTGCCTCAAGGCCAAGGCCGGAGCGACCCTGCCGGGCGGTGCTGACTCGGTAGTACGCGACGAATTTGCCTTCGGCCACTGCGTTACACTTTCAGCTATGTTCGTTGCTACAAATGTAATGGCATCGCTTTATGACGGTCAAGACATCCGGCTTAGCCTTCGATGGAGGGGGCGGAACAGCGAGTCGACTTTTAGAATGGCCGTCGATCCGCACTAGGTGTCCCGCAGCTCGGTCTCGGTAGGGGCGGTGGAGTCGGGCTTGATCATCTCGACGTGCGATCTCGACGATTAGGCTTACGGAGATACTGCATCCCAGCAGCGATAGTTGCGATAAACGGCTGTCTGTCGGTCGATCTCCGTCTCAGCCGCAGAACGATCGGCGTGTGAAATGGGCTGTATTCAAACCCATGTTCGCGCTAGACCAAGCTTTCGCTCGATCGTCAAAATATCCGGCAGATTACTTTAACGTATCAACTCATTCATTGAGCCGGATATTTGATGAGTTCTAATTGTTGAATTATTGTATTGAGTATTAATTTTAAAAACTAACAGATATCAATAAGATGTCATCAATAATATCAACTCATTATAAGGGTGAATTCATGTATATTTATCTACACGGTATGTTACCTACATACTTTATTGTGTGGTAGTTTATTTTCTTGCGTCCTATACAATCATATAAATATCTAATTATCTACCTATATACATATCTGACTAACTAGCTATCTAGATACATATCTATCTATTGATCCATATCTGCATCATTGTATTACATGCAATATTTCATATACATAATGAAACCGATACGAGAACGCCTTTATCCTAATACGCTACTCCTCTGGCTGAGATGCATACCCTATCCTACCCATCCCATTTGCAACATCCGGCTCTAAGCAGGAACTGAATGAAGAGAATGGGAATATGCCGGCCATAAACTGACATGGGGTACGGGGGGCAGGAGCCCAAAAAGGGAATACAGATACCCGAACGAAATTCTCCGTCATTTTTTCAGTCCGGCTGATTGAGTGCAGACGCAGTATGAGCTAGGCCAATTAAGTGGGCCATTGTGAACAAGCTTGCTGTGTAGAGCTTAGGACTATCAAGCACTTAGAGGGGTGGTAGGCGCTCCGGCCCGGCCCACCATTCCCGGTCAGAACGGCGATGAAGGCCGGCGGCGAGGCGCTGCCGATGCCTTTCGATAACCGCTTCAGCGGATCAACGCTCTGACGCGGGACGAGATCAGGTCCGCAACCAGCACCATCGCGAGGATGACGAGGATGCAGGTCGCGGTGTCCTGGTACTTGAACAGCTTCATCGAGGAGACGAGCTCGAAGCCGATGCCGCCGGCGCCGACCATGCCGAGCACCGTCGATTGCCGGACATTGGTCTCCAGCCGGTAGAAGATCGTCCCGAGCCAGGTCGGCAGGACCTGCGGCAGCACGCCGAAGAAGAAGGTCTTGAACGGGCCGACCCCGGCCGAGCGGAAGGCCTCCAGCGGCCCTTCGTCGATGTCCTCCATCGCCTCGGCGAAGAACTTGCCGAGCATGCCGGCGCCGTGGATGGCGAGCGCGAGCACGCCGGCGAAGGGGCCGAGCCCGATCGCGGCGACGAAGATCAGCGCCAGGATGATCTCGTTGATGCCGCGCATGCAGTTGAGCAATTGCCGTGTCGCGTGGAAGACAGCCGGGCTCGGGCTGAGGTTGCGCGCCGCGAAGAAGCAGATCGGCAGGGCGATGACGACGCCGAGCAAGGTGCCCCAGACCGCGACCTGCAGGCTCTCCAGCGCCGGCTTCCAAAGCCGTTCGAGGAATTCCGGGTTGGGCGGCACCATCCGGACGAGGAAGTCCCACATATAGGGGATGCCGTTCCAGAGATTGCTGGCGTTGATCTGGGAGCCGAGCGCCGCCCACCACAGGAAGGCGAGGATGGCGAGCGCGATCGCGCCGACGCCCCACCAGCCGAAGCGGTTCTGCGGCGGGCGGATGACGAGTTGCAGCGTTCCGAAGGACATGGCTCTTCCTCCCGTCAGGCGATTGCAGGGGCGATCATCGGCGCCAGTGCGGGCTGGCTCACTGGCCGGGGCTTGAGGACGCGGCTGATGCCGGGGTCCTCAAGACCGGGATAGATCTGGTGTACGATCTCCGAGGTCAGGTGATCGGGCGTGTCGTCGAAGATCACCCGTCCGCCGCTCAGGCCGACGATGCGCTCGCCGAACTCCACGGCGTAATCGACCTGATGGAGGTTGCAGATCACCGCGATCCCCTCGGCCTTGCAGATCGCCTTGAGGTAACCCAGCACGATGCGCGAGGTCTTGGGATCGAGGCTCGCCACCGGCTCGTCGCAGAGGATCACCGCCGGCTGCTGCGCCAGCGCGCGGGCGATGCCGACACGCTGCTGCTCGCCGCCGGAGAGCTGGTCGCCACGCGAATTCGCCTTGTGAGCAAGCTCGACCCGCGCCAGGCAATCCATTGCAATGGCAACGTCCTCCTTCGGGAAGAGCTGGAGCATGCTGAGGAATGAGGACAGTCCGGCCATCCGGCCGACCAGTACGTTCTTCAGCACCGAGAGGCGCTTCACCAGATTGTGGTGCTGGAAGATCATTGCGACCGGCCGTTTGCCGGCCGCCGCGCGTTTTGTGTCGAACACCGTGCCGTCGATGACGGTGCGCCCGGCATCGGGCTGGGCCAGCCCGTTGATGCAGCGCAGCAGCGTCGACTTGCCGGCGCCGCTGGGGCCGAGCACGACGAGGAATTCGCCGGCTTTGACGCTGAGGTCGATGCCCTGGAGGACCGGGCGGCCGGCATAGGATTTCTTCAGGCCTTCGATCGTGATCATGTCGCTTTCTCCGCCGGTCGCGTTCGCGACTACTTCATCTTGGTGAGATCGAGCTTCAGCACCTTCGCCGTCTCGCGGATGATGTCGTAGGCTTGGTCGTTGGTCTCGACGAAGCGGTTGAGCTTGCCCTGGTCTGCCCAGGTGATGTCCCGGATATTCAGGAAGGCCGACTTGATTTGCTTCTTCAGATCGTCGGGCAGGTTCTTGCGCCAGCAGGTCGGCGATTCCGGAATCGGATCAGATTCCCACACGACGTGGATATCGGCCCGATCAACCAGCTTCTTCTGCACGGCCGCATCGAAGATGCGGTCGGCGATCGTCGCGGCGTCAACGCGCTTGTTGGCGACGGCGAGCGCATTGGCGTCGTGCGAGCCGGTGAAGAGGACGCGGCCGAAATCCTTCTCCGGGTCGAAGCCGAGCTTCATCAGCCCGGCCTTCGGGAAGAGATGGCCCGAGGTGGAGGATGGGTCGACGAAAGCGAAGGTGCGCCCTTTCAGGTCCTTCCAATCGCGGATACCGCTATCCTTCCGCGCGATGATCTGGCTACGATAGAAGCTGCGGCTCGACTTTGCCGTTTCCGCCGTCGCGAAGGCCTCGATCGGCGCCACCGTCGTGCCCAGCACATAGGAGAACGGCCCGAGATAGGCGACGTCGACATGGTTCGAGCGCATCGCCTCGATCACGCCGTTATAATCCGAGGCGACGAAGCCCTGGACCTTGATGCCGAGGTTCTTCTCCAGCGCATCGAGGAGCTGCTGGCTCGATTCCAGCATCGCCCGCGAATCCTCGGACGGGATCAGCCCGACGCGGATCTGTTTCGGCTGGGCCTTCACCAGTGCCGGCATCGCCAGCACCGTTCCCGCGACAAGCGAGCTCTTCAGAATCGTCCGACGCGTAATGGTCATGTCATCCTCCCAAGATGATCCGGCGATCTTTTGATCTGCCGGTGAACCGTTGCGGGTGTCGTTGCCCGTCGCTTGCTTTCAGGCGGCCATGGCCGCCTGTCTTCCGATGAAATTGCGGCCGCGCTCGCCTTCGAGCGCCTTGCCGACGAGGCGGTTCCACTCGAGCGCCGAGACACCGTAGGCGGTCGGATCGGTCGAGACGCCGAGATTGCGCAGGAAGGCGCCGAGCCGCTCCGCTCCTGCCTCGAGATCGGGGCCGAAGACGCGGCGCAGCGCGGCGTCGCATTGCGGCTGGGCACCCATCGCCCAGCGCATTACGATCGGCAGCGAGAAGGAACAGGCAATGCCGTGGATCGTGCCGCTCTTCAGCGTGATGTCGTAGGAAATGTTATGCGCGAGCGCGGTCTTGGTATTGGAGAAGGCCATGCCGGCGAGCAGGCTCGCGCGCATCTGCCGGGCGCGAAGCTCGACATCGTCGAGGCGCTCCAGCAGGCGGGGCAGGGTGTCGATGATCTCCCGCGCCGCCTCGACCGCGTAATTGGCGGAGACCGGGTTGCCGTTGACGTTCCAGATGCTCTCCAGCGCATGGGACAGGGCGTCTAGCCCGGTCGCCAGCGTCAAGCCGCGCGGCGCGCCGACCGTCAGAGCGGGGTCGAGCACTGCGGTCTCCGGATAGAGCCGGGGATGCGCGAGCGAGTATTTGCTGCCGTTGGCTGAGTCCCAGACCGTCGCCCAGGAGGTGACCTCGCTGCCGGTGCCGGCGGTCGTCGGCACGGCGATGATCGGGATGATCGTGTTTTCGTCGAGCGGCTTCTTCTCGACGAGGTGGCGGCGCACGGTCTCGAAATCGCCGTTGCTGGCGGCCAGCACCTTCGCGGCGTCGATCATCGAGCCGCCGCCGAGCGCGACGATGACCTCGGCCGGCTCGGCTGCGCCGAACTGGCGGCATGACAGGGCGAGATCGGCGCAATCCGGATTGGTCTCGATATTGGTGATCGAGACGACCGGCACGCCGGCAATTGCGGTCAAGCGGGCGGACAATTCACGGAAGATCGGCTGGTCATAGGTGACGAGCGCCCAGCGGCGCTTACCGATCAGCCCTGCGACCTCGTCGAGCAAGCCGGAGCCGAAGCGGATCCTGACGGGATTCCAATACGCCCAGTTCATGCGGTTCATCCTCGCAATGCGCCTTGCCGGCTTCGTTGCGAGGATGCTCACAGAACCCCATCACCATAACAAATTGATTTTTTGATCCTTATTGATCGGCTTTTTCTATGTAACTCCGAGGCAAGCCGCCGCTTTTGCCCGGAAGGGCGCGGGCAACCATGCTCGGCCATACCTATGATGCGGCCTTGCAGATGTTCCCGGCGCTCGTCGTGGCAGCCGGAGTCGATGCCTCCCGCGTCAAGCTGATCTTCTCGGAGGATTCGCTCGGGCTGATGGTGCGGCGCATGGTCGAGACGCGCGATTGCGACGGCGTCTTCGGCTTCGTCAACACGATCAAGGCTTCGCTCTCCGAGGAAGGCCTCTCGATCGAGGACAAGGTCGGCTTCATCGAATACCGCGACTGGCTGCCCTCGTTCTACGGCAATACCCTGCTGGCATCGCCGGCCTTGCTGGCCGATGCCGGCCTGGCCCGCGCGCTGGTCGAGGCGGTCGCCAAGGGTTTCGCCGATCTGCGCGCCGATTCGGAAGCCGGGATCGATGCGGTGATGGAGATGCGGCCCCAGCTCGATCGCGCGATCAATCTGCGGCGCCTCAAAGGCACGCTCGCGATCGAGATGAACCATACCGAGCGGCAGGGCGTGCGGGACGGCGATGTCGATCCGGCGCGCCTGCAGGAGGCCCTCGACCTGCTGGCGCGGGCTTTCCCGGAGACGCGGCCACTCAAGGCGAACGAGGTTTTCGCGCAGTTGCGGCCGGCGTGAGGCGCAAATGTTGTGGCAGGCTTCGCCACAACATCACCGCGAAATGACCAGACCGGCTTCAGCCTGAGACCGCATTTCGACTGTCCGATGGCCTTTCATCGCCAACAGACAGGAGAACACTCCATGCGGAAGGCCATGATTGCCATCGGAACCGCGCTGCTCGTTTCGGGCAGCGCGCTCGCGCAAGCGCCGGCGACCCCCACGCCGCCGGCTCAATCCACACCCTCCCAGGATCAAAAGGCCGGGACGATCAAGTCGATCAGCGTGGTCGACATGGACGCTCTTCCGGCCGCGGCCCAGGAGCAGGTGACGCAGCAGTCGAAGGCGCAGCCGGCCGGGCAACTGCAACGCATCCAGGCCACGATCGAGAACGAGCCGAAGCTGAAATCGGCGCTGGCCACGAAGGGCTTCACCTCCCGCGACGTGGTCATCGCCTCGCTCGACGACGATGGCGAACTGACCATCGTGGCGAAGCGGGCCGGTTAAGCCCGATCGTTCAGCCCTCCCGGAGGATGCGGATTAGTTCCGCCTCGACCTCCGGGGGATGGCCGAGCTTCTCGAGCTTCGCGACCGTCGTTTCGATCCGATAGTCGTAGTTGCGAAGCTCGAAGACGCCGTCCTGCCAGATCGCATAGCTCGGTCGCGGCTTGCCGCGGCGCGGCTGGCCGATGCTGCCGGGGTTGACGACGGTCTTGTTGCCGATCCGGCGGATGAAGGGCGTATGCGTGTGCCCGACCAGCAGCACGTCGGCATCGACGCTCTCCAGCTCGGCTGCCCAGCCATCCGCATCCGCAAGCAGGTAGCCGTAATGCGGGTCCGAGGGGGTCGCATGCACGAGCTGGAAGCGTGTGCTGCCGCGCTCGACCTGTACGGTCAGCGGCAATTCGCGGAGATAGAGCTTCTGCTCGTCGCTCAGCTCGGCGGAGGTATGGCGGCGCGTCGCCTCGGCCATGGCGCGAAACGCGGGCGTCCAGCGGCTGTCATCGTCGAAGCCGACAGCGTGATCGTGGTTGCCCTGGATCGCGATGCCGGCACGATCCCGGATGATCTCGACGACTTCGCGCGGCTGCGGGCCGAAATTGACCTGATCGCCCAGCACCCAGAGCTCATCAAAATTCTCGGAAGCTGCCTGGCTCTCGAAGAACACCTGAAGCGCGTCGAGATTGCCGTGGATGTCGGAGATGATCGCGATCTTCATGGGGTGGCTCGTCAAAGGCTGTCGCGGAAGGCTCACGGGGCATGAACCATCCATCATCCCTGCTTAGGCCGGGTGCTTCATGAAGGCGAGCCGGCCTGACTTCAGACCGGGATCAACGTCGCGACATGGCGGTCGATCGGCCGTTCGCTTTCGGCGAGGCCTCCGGCCACGCCGGCACGGTCGGCCGGGCTGCGGTTCTGGCTGAGCTTGCGCTTGCCTTCGAGCGTCGCGATCGGCATGCGCAGGCCGACAATGCCGCGCAATTGCGCCTGGATGAACTCCGCCGGCGCATCGGAGACCGCCCAGGGCGCGGCGCGCTCGCCTTCATGCAGGTTGGTCAGGCGCGTGACGACGTCGAGCAGGCGGGCCGCATCGTCGAAGAACTCGACCGGCCCGGAGGCGTGGACAGTGACATAGTTCCAGGTCGGCACGACCTTGCCTGTCTCCTGCTTCACGGCATACCAGCTCGGCGTCACATAGGCGTCTGGCCCGGCGAAGATGGCGAGGCCGTTGCCGATGGCAGGAGCGCGCCATTGCGGGTTCGCCCTGGCGAGATGCCCGTAGAGCACGCCATGTTCGCCCTCGCTGTCGTCGATGAAGAGCGGCAGCGGCGTCGCCAGCGGGCCTTCCACGGTAGCGGTGATGAAGGTGGCGAGCCGCGCGGCGCGGATCGTCGCCAGCAGGCTGTCCCTGTTTTCATCGCGGAAGGCCGGTGGGGTATACATGGGGAAACTCCTTGTGCCGCCGTCGTCATGCCTACAATCTGGACTGTCAGGAATATCCAGTTCTGAGGATTTCGTGTGGTCCAGTTGGAAGGGCAGGGTGTCGCCCGCCGGATCATCGCCGCGATCAAGCAGCGGATTCATGACGGGGAATACCGCCCCGGCGACCGCCTGCCGTCGAGCCGGGCGCTGGCTATCGAATGGGGCGTGTCGCGGACCACGGTCACGGCCGCCTACGGGCAATTGATCGCGGAGGGCTATCTGCTCAATCGTACCGGCGCGCGGGCCGTCGTGGCGGGTGGCCTCGCGGCAGTGCCGATGCCGACGGTCGCCGCGCCCGCAAGCGCGCGGATTCTGTCCGATTTTGCCGAGCGTCTGCTTGCCTTGCCCAAGCCGGCCCGATTCCTGACCTATCGCGTCGCCGATCTTCGCTATGGCGATCTGAACGGGGCGGATTTCCCGATGCTGGCCTGGCGGCGCGCGCTCAACCGGGCGAGTCTGCGCCGGGCCGAGCGACTGCGCTACAGCGATCCGCAGGGCTCGGCTCCGCTGCGGGCGGCCTTGCAGAGCTATCTGTGGCGCGCCCGCGGGATCAGTTGCACGCCGGAGCAGATCGTCGTCGTCAACGGCTCTCAGCAGGGGCTCGACCTCTGTGCGCGATTGTTGCTCAACCCGGGCGACCGCTTCGTCATGGAAGATCCCGGCTATGTGCTGGCGCGGCACGCCTTCGCTGCCTCGGGTGGCGTGGCGGTGCCCGTTAGCGTCGATCGCGAGGGCATCCGGACCGAGGAACTGCCGGAAGCCCGATTGGCTTATGTCACGCCGTCGCATCAATACCCGCTTGGCAGCGTGCTCTCGGCGGCGCGGCGGCGGACCCTGCTGGACTGGGCCGCCGAAACCGGGGCCATGATCGTCGAGGACGACTATGACGGAGAATACCGGCACAATATCGCGCCGATCCCGCCTCTCCAGGCATCCGCACCCGATACGGTGATCTATCTCGGCACCGTCTCGAAGACGCTCTCGCCGACGCTGCGGCTCGGCTATCTCGTCGTGCCGCCCGATCTCTGCGGCGCCTTCACGGAGGCCAAGCGCCTGACCGACCGGCACACGCCGCTGCTGGAGCAGGAGGCCTTGGCGGAGTTTCTCGCTGGTGGCGGCTATGAGCGCCATATCCGCAGCATCCGCAGGCGGAATGCGGAGCGCCGGGCGGCGCTGTTGCAGGCTCTGGCGACGGAGTGCGGCTCGCGCCTGACGGTAACCGGGGCGGATACGGGCCTGCATGTCGTCGCCTGGCTGAACGGCGTCCCGGCAGAGCGCGAAGCGGCCATCGTCGAGGCGGCTCGCGAGACAGGGATCGGCCTCTATCCGATAGGGCCACTCTATGCGCCCGGGGCCGCGCGGCCGACCGAGGCGGGGTTCGTCATCGGCTATGCGGCGCATGATGTCGACGTGATCCGGCGTGGCGTCGCCGGACTGGCCAAGGTGTTTGCGGCGGCGGCCTGAAGTCAGCCGCGCAGGCCGCCCAGCATTAGGTCGAAATAATCCTGCGCGAAGGATGCGGCGCGACGGCCCTTGCCCGGCTTGAACCAGCGCACCATCCAGTTGAGCATCGAGAGCACGGCGCGGCTGGTGACGTCGACATCGACCGGCCGGAAGGCTCTCTTGGCAATGCCGTTGGCGATGATCTGCCGCAGGGCCTGCTCGTGCTCGTCACGCAGCTTCTGCGCCTCGGCGAGCATCACCACGTTCTCCATGCCGCCATAGCCGACGAGCATGGCGAGGAAGCCGTCATAGTGATCCTCGAAGAAATCGGCATGGGCGGTCATGAAGCGAGCGAGCGCCTCTTCCGGGGCTGCGACCTGAGCCATGGCCTGAGAGACATGATGGCGCAGCCCTTCGAGGGTCCGCACGATGATCGCCGCGTAGATCTCCTGCTTGTTGGGAAAGTAGTGGTAGATCGCCGCCTTGGTGACGCCGACGGAGGTCGCGAGATCGCCGAGCGAGGTCCCGTCATAGCCGTTGCGGGCAAAGAGGCGGGCGGCGTTATCGAGGATGCGGTCGCGGGCGTTTGCGATCGTTGGCGGGCGGCCCTGGCGCTTCGGTTTCGGTGCGGGGTTGCCCGGTGCCGCCATGGCTTGCGTCAACCGATCGCGCCGGAGGAACGCAAACGGGCGATCTGCTCTGGCCCAAGACCAAGATGCTCGGCCAGGACCGCGTCCGTGTGTTCTCCGACTGAAGGCGGCGGCGTCGGCTCCTTCATCGGGCTCGCCGACATGCGCAAGGGGCTGCGCACCGAGCGGAACGTGCCGATCGTCGGCGCCGGCACGGAAACGACGCTCTGGCGCAGCTCCGCGATGTCGCTGGTCAAGGCCTGCCCGACGCTGCGGACATCGCCGGCCGGGACGCCGGCTGCGTGCAGAGCAGCGAGCGTTCCCGCAAGCTTCAGGCCGGAGAAATGCTGTTCGAGCAGCGGCAGGAGCGTGTCGCGATGCTCGGTGCGCTTGCGGTTGGTCGCATAGCGTGGGTCTTCCGCAAGCGCGGGCAGGCCGATCACCCGGCAGAAGCGCCGGAACTGCTCGTCGGTGCCGATGGCGATGGCGATGCGGCCATCGCTGCAGGCGAAGATCTGGTAGGGCGCGATGCTGGGATGGGCGTTGCCGTAGCGGCCATGCTCCTTGCCGGTGTTGAGATAACCCGAGGCGACATTCGCCAGGAGGAACAGCGCGCTGTCGTTGAGCCCGATATCGAGCCACTGTCCCTCGCCGGTGCGCTCGCGCATGTAGAGTGCAGCGAGCACCGCCTGCACCGCGTTCATGCCGGTGACGAGATCGATGAAGGCGACGCCCAGGCGCATCGGTTCGCCGTCGCGCTCGCCGGTGATCGCCATGAAGCCGGATTCGGCCTGGATGATGAAGTCGTAGCCGGGCCGCTCCTCCTGTGCGTGGCCGCGACCATAGCCGGAGATCGAGCAGACGATCAGGCGCGGATTGATCGCCTTGAGGTCGTTATAGGTCAGCTTGAACTTGCGCAGCGAGGCCGGCCGGAAGTTCTCGACGAGGATGTCGGCCTTGCGGGCGAGTTCGACGATTATCTCGCGGCCCTCGGCCGTGCCCATATCGACGGCTAGGCTCTTCTTGTTGCGGTTGGCGCCGAGATAATAGGTCGAGATGCCCTCGACCGAGGGCGGCATCCAGCCACGCGTGTCGTCGCCCGCGCCGGGCTGCTCGATCTTCCAGATTTCCGCGCCGAGATCGCCCAGTGTCATCGTCCCCCAGGGGCCGGCGAGCACGCGGGTGAGATCGAGAACCTTGATGCCGTCCAGTGCCGCGCCCATCGCCGCTCGCCTCGCGCTCTCGATATTTACTTACCGGCTGGAAGGTATTTAACTGCCCCGCCTTGTCAAGGAAGCCCGAGGTGCCGGGCGAGGGCAAGCGAGGGAGAGGACGATGGCCTTGGACAGCGAGACGATGCAGGGGCTGCTGGAGAGCGTGGCGCGCTTTGTGCGCGAGCGCCTGCGGCCTCTGGAGCATCAGGTCGCGCAGGAGGATCGCATTCCGCCTGAGATCCGCCGGGAGATCGCGGGTATGGGCCTGTTCGGCCTGTCGATCCCGGAGGAGTATGGCGGCCTCGGCCTGACGATGGAGGAGGAGGTCCGGGTCGCCTTCGAGCTCGGCAAGACCTCGCCGGCTTTCCGCTCGCTGATCGGGACCAATAACGGCATCGGCTCGCAGGGGCTGATTATGGACGGCACGGAGGAACAGAAGCAACGCTATCTGCCGCGACTGGCTTCGGGCGAATTGATCAGCTCCTTCGCGCTGACCGAGCCGGAGGCGGGCTCGGATGCCGCCTCACTCAAGACCTCGGCGCGAAAGGTCGAGGGCGGCTATGTCCTCAACGGCACCAAGCGCTTCATCACCAATGCCCCGCATGCGGGCCTGTTCACGGTGTTCGCGCGGACCGATCCGTCGCAGCCGGGCGCCAAGGGCGTTTCGGCCTTTCTCGTCGAAGCGGGCACGCCCGGGCTCTCGCTCGGGCCGGTCGACAAGAAGATGGGCCAGAGTGGCTCGCATACATCGGATGTGATCTTCGAGGATTGCCGCGTGCCGACTGACGCCCTGCTCGGCGGGCGCGAGGGGCAGGGTTTTCGCACGGCGATGAAGGTGCTCGATCGCGGGCGCCTGCACATCTCGGCGGTTTGCGTCGCGATGGCCGAGCGCGTGATCGATGACAGCCTGCGCTATGCCGTCGAGCGCAAGCAGTTCGGCCAGCCGATCGCGGAGTTCCAGCTCGTGCAGGCGATGCTGGCCGACAGCCGGACGGAGGCCTATGCGGCGCGCTGCATGGTGCTGGAGACGGCGCGCGCCAAGGATCGGGCTGAGGACGTCGCGACGGACGCCGCCTGCTGCAAGCTCTTCGCCAGCGAGATGGTCGGGCGCGTGGTCGACCGGGCCGTGCAGATCCATGGCGGGGCCGGCTACATCGCCGACCACGGCATCGAGCGCTTTTATCGCGATGCCCGCCTGTTCCGCATCTACGAGGGCACCTCGCAGATCCAGCAGATCGTCATCGCCCGCAACATGGTGAAAGCGCTGGATTGAACCCGCTCAGCGCTTTTCGTCGAGCGCGTCGCGGACGCCGTCGCCGAGCAGGTTCACTGCCAGGATCAGCAGGCAGAGCCCGGCGCCCGGCAAGGCGATCAGCCAGGGGTCGAACAGGATGTGCTCGCGCCCTTCCGCGATCATCAGGCCCCAGGAGGGCGTCGGCGGCTGGGCGCCGAGGCCGAGGAAGGAGAGCGCGGCTTCGAGCAGGATGACGTTGGCGATCTCCAGCGTCGCGACCACGATCAGCGTGTTGCGCAGGTTCGGCAGGATGCCGTGCAGCATGATGTAGAGATGCGAGGCGCCGAAGGATTGGGTCGCCTGCACGAACTCGCGGCTGCGCAGGCTTTGCGCCGCAGCGCGCACGACCACCGCGAAACGATCCCAGAGCAGCAGGCTGAGCACGATGGCGAGCGTCTTCAGCGAGGCGCCGCCGAGCGCCACCGCGGCGAGCGCGACCAGCACGATCGGCAGCGAGAGTCGCGTCGTTACGATGAAGCTGATCGCCATGTCGGTGCGGCCGCCGAAATAGCCGGCGGCGAGGCCGAGCATCGTGCCGATGAACCCGGCGCAGAGCGTGACGCCGAGGCCGATCAGCAGCGAGACGCGGGCGCCATAGAGCAGGCGGGCGAGGTAGTCGCGGCCGAGATGGTCGGTGCCGAGGAGGTGGGCCGGGTCCGAGCCCGGATACCAGAAGGGCGGCACCATGCGCTTGCCGAGATCCTGTGCGATCGGGTCATGGCTCGACAGCCAGGGCGCGAAGATCGCGACGAAGACGATGATGGCGAGCAGGCCGCCGCCGATGCGGATGGCGCTGCTGGCGCTCAGGCCCTTGAAGAGCTTGCGCCGGCGGATGGTAGGGCTGTCGGCGATCGACATCAGGCGCTCCTCAGGCGGGGGTCGAGCCAGGCATTGATCAGATCGGCCGCAGTGGTCAGCGTGACGTAGATCAGCGAGAGGATCAGGATGATCGCCTGCACCACCGGCAGGTCGCTGCGCAGCAGCGATTCCCAGGCGAGGCGCCCGAGCCCGTTGATGGCGAAGACGCTTTCAATGACGATCGAGCCGGAGAGCATCAGGCCGAACTGCACGGCGGCGAGCGAGACCAGCGGCAGCACGGCGTTGCGCAGGGCATGGACCAGCAGGACGCGCGGCTGCGAGGCGCCCTTGGCGCGGGCGGTGCGGATATAGTCGGCGGTGAGCACGTCGATCATCCCGGCGCGGGTCAGGCGCATCAGGGCGGGCATCGCGTAGTAGCTGAGCACCACCACGGGCAGAATATAGCCCTGCCAGCTTTCGGTGCCGGAGATCGGCACGAGCCCGTACCACATGCCGAAGATGACGATCAGGATCAGGCCGAGCCAGAAGCTCGGGATCGCCTGGCCGAGCACCGCGAGCATCAGGGCGATGCGGTCGATCGTGCCGCCGGGCTTGAGCGAGGCGAGGATGCCGAGCGGGACGGCGACGACGAGCGCGAGCAGGAAGGCGGCCGAGCCGAGGACCAGCGTGACCGAGAGCCGCTCGGCGATGATCGGCGCCACCGGCAGGTTGAAATAGAGGCTCGTGCCGAAGTTGCCGGCGAAGGCATTGCCGATCCAGCTCAGGAACTGCAGCGGGATCGGCCGGTCGAGGCCATAGACCTGCCGGATCAGCTCGACATCCTGCGCCCGGCCGGCCTGGCCGGCGAGGACGACGGCGGGATCGCCGGAGACGAACATCAATCCGAAGGCGACGGCCGAGACGGCGAGCGCCACGAGGGCGGCGACGATCAGGCGGCGCGCGAGAAAGGGCAGCATGACGGCTCCGGGGATAGCGGGTCGGCCTGCCTGGCAGGGGATGTGCCGCTACCGGTCGAAAACCGGCAGCGACGCGGCGATGTGGAAGAAGCTGTTACTTCCAGCTCGACAGCCACCAGCGGGCGAACTCGTCCGGATGCGGCTTGAAGGTGAGCTGCTGCGACAGGCCGTAATTGATGTTGAAGTCGTACATCGGCAGCCAATAGGCCTGATCGGCGATCTTCTTCAGCGCCTTGGCGTAGTTCGCCTCGCGCAGCGCGCGGTCCTGCGAGGTGTCGGCCGCGTTGACCAGCTCCATGACTTCCTTGTCCTGGACCAGGTCGTCGGCGCCGCCGCCGAAGAAGTTGGAGATGATGAAGGCGACGTCACCGGTGCCGTAGCTGCCCCAGTTGGTGAAGAAGGCCGGCAGTTCGCCCGCGCGCCACTTCTGCACGCCGGCGGCATATTGCTGCTCGTTCAGCGTGGTGCGGATGCCGACCTTGCCGAGATCATTGGCGATCGCTTCGGCGACCGGGCGCGGCATGGCTGCGAAGACCATCTCGATATCGACGCCGTTGGCGAAGCCGGCTTCGGTCAGCAGGGCCTTGGCCTTGGCCGGGTCATAGGCGTATTTCGTCACGTCCTGGGCGCAGCCGAACTGCTTGGGGTTGCAGGCGGTGTTGAGGACCTGCGAGGCGCCGCCGGCGAAGGCCTTGACGATGGCCTCGCGGTTGACGGCGTGGTTGATCGCCTGCCGGACCTTCAGGTTCTTGGTCGGGTAGTCCTTGCCCTTTCCGGTCACGGTCATGCCGACATAGGAGATGCGCATGATCGGGCCGTTGACGATCTGCACGCGGCTGGCGAGGCGCGCGGCCTGGTCCGGCGGGATGCGCCAGGTCCAGTCGAGCTTACCGGCCATCAGTTCGGCGAACTGCGTGTTCAGCTCGGGAATTGTGCGCACCACGATCTTGCCGATGGCGGGCTTGCCCTTCGGGCTGCCGGCATAGTGGCCGTCGAAGCGCTCGAAGGCATAACGGATGCCGGGCGTCATCTCGGTGAGCTTGAAGGGGCCGGTGCCGACGGGCTTGGCCGCCATGCCGGCCGAGCCGACCTCCTTGAAATAGGCGGCCGGATAGATCGGCAGTGCATCGGCCAGCATCTCGACCGCGCCGGCGAAGGGCTTGGCCATCTTGATGCGGACCTGGAAGTCCGAGACCTTCTCGACCTTGTCGATCCAGTCCACGGCGATACGGAAGCGGGTGCCATAGGCCGGGTCGAGCACGGTGGTCAGGGTATAGACCACGTCGTCGGCGGTGAACTTGGCGCCGTTATGGAAGGTCACGCCCTCGCGCAGATCGAATTCCATGGTCATGGGATCGACGAAGCGCCAGGCCTTGGCGAGCGCCGGCTTGATCTCGCCGGTGTCGAGATCCTTGTAGAGCAGGCCGTCATAGATGTGCCGGGCGAGGATCAGCCCTTCGCGACCGGCGATCTTGTAGGTATCGAGCGCTTCCGGCTCCAGCGCGAAGGCGGCGTTGAGCGTATCGTCGGCCTTGCCGGCCATCGCCGGAGCCGGCGCGAAGGCGAAGGAGGCGGCCAAGAGCGCGCCGGCCAGCGCGGTCGTTCCCAAAATCTTCATCGGTCTATTCCCCTGTGTTTTCTGGATGATCCATCCGGCCGGAGCGCGCCTCTATGGGCGATTCTGCGGCCGGAGCCTACGAAGGTTGCGACTTTTCCCAGAGCTTCCGCGCGCCGTTGATCTCGTCGATGCGCTCGCCCTTGAGGACGCGCGCGATGACATCCGGCTCGGCCGCCTGCATGGCGGCGCAGGTCCGGGCCAGGGTCTCGGCTTCGGCGGGATCGATGACGCAGACACCGTTCTCGTCAGCGAGGATGAGGTCACCGGATCGCACCGTCGCGCCACCGCACTGGACCGTTTCGCCGATCGTGCCGCCCTTGCCGAGGAGCTTGGTCGTCAGGGGCGAGCGGCCGCGGCACCAGACCGGCAGGCCGGAGGCCCGGATCGCCGCGACATCTGTGACGAAACCGTCGATGACGACGCCGACAATGCCCGCGGCCTGCGCGGCGGCGGTCATCACCGCGCCCCAGCAGGCATGGCGCTCGTCGCCCTGGCGGTCGATGACGAGGATGTCGCCGGGCTTGGCCTGCGTCAGGGCGCAGGAGAGAACCGCGCCGTCATCCGCCGGGACGCTGACGGTGAGGGCCGGGCCGCAGACGCGCGGGCCCTCGATGACGCACTGGATCGCCGGAGCCATGAAGCCCTCGGTCAGGATATGGCCGAGCGTCGCGGTCTCGATCTCGCGGAAGAGCGCGGCGCGCTGTGCGATCGAGGCTTCGGCCGATGATCCGGTCGCTGTCATGGTCGCCCTTGCGCTGGAGGATGTCGCGTTCTGCCGAACCTAAGGAAGCGGTGAAACCGGGTCCAATAGACAGTTCCTATGCTAAGCATAGGCTTGCCACGGCAGCGGGTTTGCATAAGGGGCAGGGACCATCAAGGAAAGAGAGATACGCGCTTGAACGGAACGAAGCCGAAGCTGCACCATCTCAACTGGAACCTGCTGCACACCTTCCTCGTCATCGTCGAGGAACGCAGCATCACGCGGGCGGCCGACCGTCTGCTCGTGCGCCAGCCGACGGTGAGCGCGGCCCTGCAGCGACTGGAGGAGACGTTGGGCGGCCAGTTGATCCAGCGCGACAGCCGCCGCTTCGTCCTGACCAAGCGCGGCGAACTGCTCTACAAGGAATGTGTCGACATCTACCGCAGCGTGGCGCGCATCGGCGACCGGCTGTCGGAGGATCATGACGATCTGACCGGGCTGGTGCGGCTCCTCGTCGTCACCCATGTCGTGCTGCCCCCGCTCGACCGGACGCTGACGCTGCTCAACCGCAAGCATCCCGGCGTCAGCGTGCGGATCGACGTCGCCAACAGCCAGGACATCGTCCGGGCGGTCTCGCAGAAGCTCAGCCCCTTCGGCTTCTGCCTGCTCGCCAAACCCTTGGCCGGGCTCGATTGCCGGCCGCTTCTGCGCGAGGAATTCGGCATCCTGTGCGGGCGCGGGCATCCGCTCTTCGGGCTCGCGGACGTGCCGCTCACGGAACTGCGCGACGAGCCTTTCGTCGCGCTCGCCTGCGGGCAGGACGGTGCGTTGGAGCCGATGGTCTCGGTCAGGGAAGGGGCGGGACTCGGCAGCCGGGTCGTCGGCTCCAGCCCCAATCTCGAGGAGGTCACGCGGATGATCTCCGCCGGACTCGGCATCGGCATCCTGCCGCTGGCCTCGGTGGCCGAGGCATTGGAGAGTCGCTCGCTGTGGAATTTGGCGCGGCCCGAGGATCTGCTCGGTGCCGATCTTTATTTTGTCTCGAACCCCGCCATGCAGCTCAATGCCGCGGAAGAGGCCTTCCTGCGGCTGTTCGAGCAGCAGCGTATCGTGACGGAGGAAGAGCCGGCGGCCGAGGCCGCCGAGGCTCTGCTCAGCGATCCGCCCGTGCCATGACGGTGTGAAGCAGCACGTTGAGGCCGGGTTCGAGGTCTTCCTTCGTGCAGAGCTCGGCATTGTTATGGGTGATGCCGCCCTTGCAGGGCGCGAAGATCATCGTCGTCGGAGCATGGCGGGCGACGAAATAGGCGTCGTGCCCTGCCTGGCTGAGGATGTCCTGCGTGCGGTAGCCCAGCGCCAGCGAGGTCTTGCGGACGCTGTCGATCAGCTCCTGCGCGAAGATCCTGCCGCCCCATTTCCAGACATCGAGGATCTCGGCAGTGCAGCCGGCGCGGGCGGCGGATTCGCCGACGGCGCGGCGCACGCGCTCGGCCATGACCTCGGAGGTTTCCGGGTCGGGATGGCGGACGTCGCAGACGGCCTGCGCCCAGTCCGAGAGGATGCCCGGCTTGTTCGGCCAGGCGGCGAGGCGCGCGGCCGTCGCCTTGCCGCCGCCAGCGGCATAGGCCCAGCCGATCTCGTCGGTCTCGACCAGCAGGCGGGCGCCGGCGAGCAGGGCGTTGCGGCGACGCTCCATCGGCCAGGGGCCGGTATGGGCGGTCTCGCCCTTGAACTCGACGAGCATGCCCGTGCTCGGAAAGCCACCGGTGACGACGCCGATCTGCATGCCGTCGCGGTCGAGATAGTAGCCCTGCTCGATATGGAACTCGACATAGGCGTCGAAGGCGTGGGGCGCGGCTTCCATCTCGCCGCGATAGCCGATCCGCTCCAGCTCCTGCCCGATCGTGCGGCCATCCTCGTCGGTGCGCCCCTGCGCCCAGTCGAGCGTATAGGCGCCCACGAAGCAGCCGGAGCCGACCATCGGCGGCGAGAAGCGCGCGCCTTCCTCGTTGGTCCAGTTGACGATCTCGATCGGCCTGCGCGTGCGATGGCCGAGCGCGTCGAGCGTGCGGCAGACTTCGAGCCCGCCGAGCACACCGGCGATGCCGTCGAAGCGGCCGCCGTTGATCTGCGTGTCGAGATGGCTGCCCATCACCACCGGCGGCAGGCTGTCATCGGTGCCGGCGCGGCGGGCGAAGATGTTGCCGATGCCGTCGACGCGGACGGTGAGCCCGGCTTCGCGGCACCAGCCGACGAAGGTGTCGCGCACCTGCTTGTCGGCATCGGACAGAGCAAGGCGGGAGAGACCGCCCGGCCGCCCCGGGCCGATCTCGGCCGAGCGCTCGATCGTGGTCCAGAACCGCTCGATGTCGATACGGGCCGTGTCGAGGCTGGGCATGACGGTCTCCTCTCCGCCGGATCGGGCGGGGGCTGCTGCGGGACGATGGTTCGCACCACCATCGCGAGCGAACCATCCGTCTCAGGATTTCAGGCCGGGGGCGGCGCAGGCAAATAGATATTGCCTATGCTAGCCATCGGCGCGCCTGCGTCAGCGGAGTTGGCCGGCCGCTTCGGCCGCGCGCTGTCGGGGCAGGACGATCGCCCAGGAGCCGATCAGTACGATGATCTCCGAGAGCGCGCCGCCGAGCAGCGCCCAGGACGGCGAAACCGTCAGCAGCAGGACGAAGACGACGAGCAGGCCCGCCGCGGCGGCGATGGCCGAGAGGATGGCGATCGAGCGAAAGTCCTGCGCGATCTCCAGCCAGATGCGCGGCATGACATAGAGCATCGGCAGGCTGCTCATCACCCAGGCCAGGATCGAGATCTTGAGGAAGCGCGTGCCTTCGAGGCTGTTCGGCTCGATGAAGGGCAGGGCGACCATCACGACGATGCCGTAGAGGATGCCGAGGCAGGCCAGCGGCAGGGGCCAGCGCCGCAGCCGCTCTCCGACCTTGGCGAAGTCGCGATGCGCCATGAGCTTGGAGAGCTCGGGGTGCATCATGTTGGCGAAGGCGGTGGAGACGATGCGGAGCGGAACGAAATTGACCAGCGCGGCCGCGATCGGAGCATAGGCCGCCGGGCCGGCCATGGCCGCGACCATCAGCGCCATGCCCTGGCCCTGGAGATTGGTGATCGTCACGCTCAACACCGACCATCTCAGCTCGCGCCAGAGCCGCCGGTAGCGCCGCCGGACATGCCGGCCGAGGCTGGCCCGGATGGCCCGCCGCCCGAGGACCAGCAAGACCGCGATGCCGAGCGCGTTGGCCGCGGTCATCACCGAGAAGGTGCGCAGGAGAATGTGCGTCTCATCCCAGATCACCCAGATCGTTCCGGCCGCCCCGCTGAGCGTGAAGGCGAGGTCGCTGGCGCTGACCAGCATTTGCCGGCCGCGGGCGAAGAAGACCGTGCGCAGATGCGTCCGCAGCGCCCAGAGGCCGACGAAAGCCCCGCCGAACAGGGCGCCCTCGTCGAGCCAGACGCTGAGGGCGCCGGTGACGGCGAGGCCGAGCAGCAGCGATAGCAGCATCGCGGCCGAGCCGAAGGTGACTTCATAGGCTCCGGCCGCGCCAAGGCGGCGGCTCTGAGCGATGGCGATGCTGGCCGGCAGGGCCGTGAACGCGCGGATATAGGTCAGGCCGAGGCCGCCGACGACCATCACCAGCGCGAAGACGCCGTAGTCCCGCGCCGAGACCGCATGCAGCAGCGCGATGTTGAGGCCGAGATGGAAGGCGCTCTGCATCGCCTCGCCGCCGACCATGACGACGAGCCGCAGGATGATCTGGCGGATGGCTTGGGCGTTCATCGCGGTCGGCCCACGCTCCGGCCCAGCATGTCGTCGGCGACGGCGGCGATGGCCTCCGCCACGGCCTGCTCGCTGAAGAGCGCGACGAAGCGCTCGCGCCCGGCCTGTGCCATCGGCGCGAGCACGCCGGGATTGCCGACGATCTCGGCGAGCGCCTGTGCCAAAGCAGCGGCATCGCCCGGCGGCAGCAGGCGGCCCGTGACGCGGTCGGCGACGACCTCGCGCAATCCGCCGATGGCGGAGGCGAGCGGTGGCCGGCCGAAGGCCATCGCCTCGATCGCGACACGGCCGAGCGATTCCGGCCGGCGCGACGGCACGGTCACGACATCCGCCCAGCGATAGAGCGGAGTGGGATCGTCGAGGAAGGGCTCGACGCTGACATGGGATCCAAGGCCGGCGCCGGTCACGGCTTCGCGCAAGGCCATTTCGAGGCCGGGGTCCTCGAAGGCGCTGCCGACGATGCGGGTCTCTATCCGGTCGCGGATATCGGAGGGCAGGGCGGCGAGCGCCGCGAGCAGGACCTCCTGCCCCTTGATGCGGTTGATCCGGCCGAGCATCAGCACGCGCAGGCGGCGCTGGCCGTCATAGTCGGTCGGCGCCCAGTCGGCGGGGCCGGCGACGCCGTTATAGATGACGCCTGAGGGGTGGCCCGGCGGGGCCTCGAAGGCGTCGCGCGTCGCCCGCGAATTGAAGATCAGCCGGGCACGGCCCCAGAGGACGAGCCGGCGCAGCAGCCGGCGCGTCGCGCCTTCGGGAATCTCATGGATGTGCTGGATCGCCTTGCCCGGAAAGAACCGGGCCGCGAGGACGTGATCGACGATAACCGAGGTGTTGATGTACACTAGATCGCATCGCCTGAGACGCCGTGCGGCCCGGAGCACGGCGAGGGGCAGGACCACTGGCGCGGTCGCGACCAGCCGGGGAAGGTCCTTGCGCCTCAGAACCCAGAGCGGCTCGATCACGATCCTGTCGGCATTGGTTTCGAGCAGTCCGCGAATTGGTCCATCGCGTGGCAGGACGACCTCGATCTCGGCCGAAGGATAGGCTTGGCGCAGCGCCGCGACGCTCTCGGCGAAGCTGCGATCCGAGCCGTAGAGCTCGTAACCCTGGTGAATGCAGGCGATGCGCAGCGTCACGATCCATTTCCGTTCAAGGCCGTCTTGGTCCCGGCCGAACGAGTCCGGAATGCGGGAAAGCAGGTCCTAACCATTCCGGATGAAAGGGGGATAAATCATGGAAACTCAAGGCATAATGAAGCTGCGACGCTTCGCTCGCGATGATGTGCGAGCCGGTTTGGACAGTTTGAAAATGGCTACCCCTCCCACCCTGCTGATCCTCGGAACGCGAGGGATTCCGGCAGCGCATGGCGGTTTCGAGACCTTTGCGGAGAAGTTGGCGCTTTTTCTCGTCGAGCGCGGCTGGCGCGTCGGTGTTTACTGCCAGGATGAGGTTGCGACCGTCACGCAGCGCTTTCGCAGCGAGATGTGGCGGGGCATCGAGCTGATCCGCACGCAGGTCGCCTCGGAGGGACCGCGGGCGACGCTGGAATTCGATTGGCACTGCGCGCGGGATGCGGCACGGCGCCAGGCGGTGAGTCTCGTGCTGGGCTATAACGGGGCCGTCTTCCTGCCCTGGCTGCGCCTGGCCCGCCGGAAGATCCTGACCAACATGGACGGGATCGAATGGCGCCGGCCGAAATGGCCCTTTCCGGTCCGTGCCTGGTTCTGGCTCAACGAATGGATAGCGGCCTGGTCGTCGCATCGGCTCGTGGCCGATCATCCGATCATCGCCGATCACCTGGCGACCCGTCGCTCCCGCTCCGCCACGGCGATGATCCCCTATGGCGGCGTGCCGATCCTGTCGGCGCCGACGGCGCCGCTTGCCAAGCTCGGCCTCGAAAGCGGGCGCTATCTCGTCTCGATCGCCCGGATCGAGCCCGACAACTCGATCCTGACGCTGGTCGAGGCCTTCTCGCGCAAGCCGCGGGGCATGAAGCTCGTGGTCCTCGGCACGCTCTCGGACGAGATCGAATACCATCGCCGGGTCATGGCCGCGGCCGGGCCGGAAGTGCTGACGCCCGGCGCGATCTACGATGCGAGCATCGTACAGGCCCTGCGCTTCCATGCGCGCGTCTATCTGCATGGTCACACGGTCGGCGGCACCAATCCGTCCCTGGTCGAGGCGCTCTGGGCCGGCAATCCGGTCGTCGCGCATGACAATGCCTATAACCGCTGGACGGCCGGCGATGCTGCGCTGTTCTTCAGCGACGAAGCGAGCTGCTCGGAGGCGATCGACCGGCTGATCGCGGACGATGCCCTGGCCGTACGCCTGAAGACGGCGGCGCTGGCGCGTGCGCAGGAGGCTTTCCAGTGGCAAGCCGTGCTCGAACAATACGAGCGCGAGGCGCTGGCCCTGATGGACCGGGTGGCCTTGCCGGAGATGACCTCCGGCAAGCTGGCCGATAAGGGCTCCGGATGAGCGCAAGCCGCCGCGCGATTCTGGCGGGAGCTGCCGGAGCGGCGCTCCTTGGCTCGGGACAGGCGCGCGCTGCCGTGCCGATCTCCCTGCGGCGCGGGATCAACCTGTGGCCGTGGTTCTCGCTGACACGCGAATTCCCGGCGCCGCGCACCGATTACGACTGGCCGCCGTTTCAGCTCGATCGGCAGGTTCCGACGCTGCGCGATCTCGGGCAGTTGCGGCGGGCGGGCTTCGACTTCGTGCGTATTCCCGTCGATCCCGGCCCGATCGTCGCCGCGGCGCCGCGTGAGCGGGCGATCCTGCTCGATCAGGTCATGGCGGCGGTCGCGCTGGCGCTCGGCCAGGATTTCACCGTCGTACTCAATCTCCACGCCAATGCGGCCACACATCACTGGACGCCGGTCTATCTCTTCGGCAGCGAGGCCGCGCCCGGCTTTCCAGCCTATCTCGCGCTGATAGCGGAACTGGCACGGCGGCTCGTGCGGCTGGGGCGGGACCGCGTCGCGCTCGAACCCGTCAACGAGCCGTTCCAGGCTTGCGGCGCCGCCACATGGGAGCGGGTCCAGACGCGCATGCTGGGCGCCGCGCGCGCCGTCGCCCCGGACCTCTCCCTGGTCGCGACGGGAGCCTGCGGCAGCATGATAGCCGGGCTGGAACCGCTGAAGGCCAGGTCGCTCGCGGCTTTCGAGCCGCTGCTCTTCACCTTCCATTTCTACGAGCCCTATCTGTTCTCGCATCAGGGCGCGAAATGGATGAGCGAGCCGTTCTACCCGGCGCTCAACGCCGTGCCATGGCCGGCTTCTCGCGGAACGCTGGAGACGACGCTCGCCGCGGTCCGGGACCGCATGGTCGCGCTCGGCCAGCCGGCATCGGGACGGGGAGCCGCTGCCTATCGCGAGACCGAGCGGGTGCTGAAGGAGTATTTCGATGCTCAGCCGGACCGTCCGTTCATCGAAGGCTATCTGCGCCAGGTCCGTGCCTGGGCGCAGCGCGAGGGCGTCGCGCCCGGCCGCATCCTGATGGGCGAATTCGGTGCGGTGCGGACAGGCGCGGGCATCGCCGCCTCCGCGCCGGTCGACCGGGCGCGCTATGTCCGCGATGTCCGGGCGAGCGCCGAGGCGCAAGGCTTTCCCTGGGCGTTCTGGAACCTGTTCGACAGCCTGGGGCTGCTGGTCGACGATGTCAGCCGGCAGCTCGATCCGGCCATGATCGAGGCACTCGGGCTGCGGATGCCGGGCTGAGCGGCTCGGTTCGGGCAGGGCGCTCGGGCCGATACAGACAGAATACGACGATCGCGAACTTGGCGGGCAGGTTCGTCTTGGTCGCGATGCTCTCCGAGCCGTTCAGCAGGATGATCCAGACGACCATCGGCAGCCAGACGCCGCCGGCCCGCCCGACCCTTGCGAACTCGTACATGAACAGGCCGAAGGCCACGGTCACCAGTGCGGTGACGATCGCGCCCTGGTAGAGCACCATGCGGATGAAGGGGTTTTCGATGCCCCATTCCAGGCCGTTGACGCGCCTGAGCGTGTCGACGAGGTCGTTGTCCGGGCCGAAGACGAGATCGCCCAGCGAGAACATGCCGAGCAGGTCGAGCATCTCCTTGCGCGCATTGGCGCTGCCGCCGTCCGAGACGAAGCGCGTGGCGAGGTCGTCGAAGAAGCCGAGCACCGCCAGCCCGCCGATCGCAACCGGCAGGAATGCCGCCAGCACGCAGGCGATCGCCGCGCCGACCAGCGGGACCCGTCCGCCGCGCAGCGAGGAAAACAGCATGGCGATGCCGTAGCACAGGCCCAACGCCAGCGAGACCAGCAGTGCCGTGCGGCCGCCGAAGACGACGAGGGCCGCACTCTGCAATGCGATCAGCGTGCCGCGGACAGCCGGCGACAGGGGCCGGGCGCCGCTGATCAGCGCCATCAGATAGCAGGCGGTGATCATGGCATTGGCCAGCGGGTGGCCGTGCAGCGCAGCCGAGCGCGTGTCGGTCTCGAAGGCGATGCCGTCGAAGCGGTAGGGAAAGAGGCGAATCTGGGTGACGAATTCGGCGAGCGCGAGCAGGGCGTTCAGCGTCATCACGACATGCAGAAGCGCGGTCAGCGTTGCCATGGTCTCGTCATCGGCATCGGCAAGCAGGAAGACCAGCAGGCAGGAGGCGATATAGGTGTCGACCATGCCGCCGATGCCGGCGCCGCCGCGCAGGATGGTCACGATGATGACGGCGATGGTGACGAGCAGCATCAGCAATGTCGCCGGGCGGACGCTTGCGAGATGGATGCTGCGGCTGACCGGATCGCCGCTGGCGATCACGCTCCAGCAGAAGGCCAGCACGATCAGGTAGGTCGAGGGATGGATCTTGCTCGCGGCCGAGCCGGTGAGGCCGTCGTAATTGTAGCCGACGAGCCAGAGCATGCCGCCGGAGACGCAGAACAGCACGAGCACAGCGGCGATGAGCATGATGCGGCTCAGGCCGTCGAGCCGGGCCCAGCCGGGCGCTACCTGGAGCCCTGCTGAGGCGCCGGAGCTGGCGGCGCGCATCAGCCGCGCCCGCTGCCGTCGACGAGGATCGTCGCCGTGATCGTGCGGCCCATGATGCGCGCGGCTTCCATGGCCTGGACGATGTCCTGCTGGCGTGTCCCGTAGAGCCGCGCGACCAGCACGATCTCCTCGGCCATGCCGACGAGCGGGGCGATCCTGACATTGCGGCCGAGCGAGCCGCCATCCATCACCACGAGGTCGAAATGCCGGCTGGCATCGGCGAGCATCCGCATGGCGAAGGTGCGGCCGACGCCCTTCTGCGGCGGGGCCTTGCGGCGCCCGCCCGACATCATCGCGACATCCTTGCTGGCACCGAAATGGATCGCCGATTCCAGGCTGCTTTCACCGCGCAGCAGGTCCATCAGGCCGGGGCCGGCTTCCTCCAGTTCCTTCTCCAGATCGGCGTCGATCAGCAGAACGCGCTCGCCCTGCTGGACCGCCGCTTCCGCGAGCAGGTCGGTGACGCGCTCGCGATCGCCGGCATCGCTCTCGACCGAGGTCAGGAGCAGGCTGCGGGCGGCTGTGGCCGCGGTTTCCGGCGCGTTGAACAGGCGCAGCAGCGCGAAACCGGCCTCGCTCCGGGTTTCGGCTGGTACCGGCGGCGGCTTGCGCAAACGCCAGCGCCGCTTCGCGGCCGGCTTGCCGGGGCGCAGCACGGCGATGACCGGCGCGCCCACCAGCGCCTCGGCCTGGGAACGGGAGATGAGATGGGGCGCGGCATATTCTCGGATCAGCGCAAGGCCGGCGCCAAGCCCGAGGCCCAGCATTCCGGCGGCGGCGATGAGTGGCAGGGTCGGAGGCCAGCTCGCCTGCTGCGGCGGCTGCGCCCGGCTGATGATGCGGGCATTGGTCGTGTCGAGATTGGCCTGCTCGCGGGTTTCCTGGGCGCGAAGCAGGAAGTTGGCATAGACCGTGCGGGCGGCTTCCAGGTCGCGCTGGAGCTCGCGCAAGCGCACCGAGGCCTGGTCGGCGCCTTGCGTCTGCCGGGTCAGGGCTTCCAGCTTGCCGGCGAGGAGCTTCTCGTTGCCCTGGGCGCGCTCGTAATCGGTGCGGACGGATTGTTCGACGCGGGCGATTTCGGTCGCGATCATCCGGCGGATGGTGACGAGCTGGCTCTGGGCGGCGCCGATCGAGGGATGGCGCGGCCCGAGCTGGCTCTGCAGGTCGGCCTCGCGCTGGACCAGCGTCGCCTCCTGCTCCCGCAGCTTGGCGACGACCGGCGACTGGATCGCCTCGGTCGAGCTGCCGGCAAGGCTGCCACTGCCGCGGCGCTGCTGGGCGATCTGCTCGACCTGCGACTTGAGCGCGGCCGTGCGCGCCTGGGCGGCGGACAACTGGTTGCTGATCTCGCCGAGCTGCTGGTCGCTGATCAGGCGGCCGGAGGAGGCGACGAGGTTGTTCTGGGCGCGGTAGCGCTCGACGGCGTTCTCGGCCTTCTCGACGCGCTTGCGCTGCTCGTCGAGCCGGGCGGTCAGGCCATCGGAGGCCTCGGTCGCCGCCTTGCTGCGGGCGTCGGCCTGGTCGGCGAGGTAGGCTTCGGCTACGGCATTGGCGAGCTTCGCGGATTTCTCCGCATCTTTCGTCGTGACCACGACGTCGACGACGAAGACCTTGTCGGCACGCCGTACCGAGAACTTGCGGCGCAGATTGGCGAGGGTGCGCGCTTCCGCCGGCGTCAGGCTGCCATCGGCATTGGGCGGATCGGCCGCGACGCGGCCGAGCAGGCGCGAGAGCAGGCCCCGGCCGTTGAACTCGCTGTCCTCGGCGAGCTTCGTCGCGCGGATGGCGCGCATCAGCACGCTGGTGGACTGAATGACGCTGGCCTGGCTCTCGACCTGCGCCAGCCCGCCATCCGGGGAAACAGAGCTGGGATTGACGTCGTTGCTGACGACGTTGCGGTCGCGCGGATCGATCAGGAGCTGGGCCGAGGCGGTATAGAGCGGCGAGGTCACGACGCCATAGGCCAGTGCCAGGCCAGCCAGCAGGCCGGCGATCGCCAGGATCATGAAACGGCGGTGCCAGAGGATGCGCCAGAGCTCGGAGATCTCGACAGCACCATCCGGACGCCGGCGATAGCTCTCCCGAAGAGCGGGCTGCGCCGCTTGCTCCTGCCGATGATCGCTCGCAGCCAGGCTGGCCATTCCTCTACTCTACCAACGCAACAACGCCGGCGCTGCGGTTTTTTCAGGCCGCGGCACCTCGGCGACCATGGCATCGACTCCTTAACAAGCCCCGCTCGGCCAGAAGTCCGCTGCCACTACAGGGCTAATGAAATCGAAATCCCGATATGGCAGGTTGCGGCCCGCTCGCGGATCGCCCGATGCGCGCAGCGAGTTTGGGTGGGGCATGCGACTGACGTTGAACATCGATGCGTCGCCGCTGCGGCGATGGCATCTCCTCCTCATCGAGCGCCTGCGGATGAATCCAGGCCTCGACCTGTCGATCTCCCTGCCGGAGACCGAACTCGCCGATCGGAGCGGCCTCGGCCCCCTGTTCCGCGTCGAGGGCCTTCTCCATAACCTGCGCTCCGACGGCCTGTTCGCCCGGGCATCGCGGGCGGAGGTGCCGATTCCGGCCAACCCGCTCCCGGGCGGATCCGATCTGGTTCTCGACCTCGGAGATGGGCGCGCGTCGATGTCGGGGCGCCGCTGGACCTTGCATGTCGACGGCGAAGCGGGGGAGGGCGCCCTTGTTGCCGCCTTGCTCGCCGGGCGGATGCCATTGGTCGAACTGAAGGAAGGCGCGGCGCTGATCGCTGCCGGCCGGCCGGGAACCGAATATGGCCGCATCCTTCTGGCGACGCTGGACGATGTCCTCAGCCGCGTGGTGACGCTGATCGTCGCCGCCGTGGCGGGCGGGCGGTTGCGTGTCCCAGCCCTGCCGCCGACGGAAGCCGAGCAGGCGGAGCCCCCGCCGCAGGCCGGCATCGCGCAGACCGTCGTCAAGGCGGGGGTCTCGAAGGCGATCGAGCTGGTCTATCGGAGCTGCTTCCACGCGCCGCATTGGCGGGTCGGCTGGCGCAGGCTCGACGGCCCCGATCTGTTTTCGCTGAAACGGCATCCCGACAGCGGCTGGATCGACCTGCCGGATGACGGCACCCGCTTCTATGCCGATCCGTTTCCGATCCTGCACGAGGGCAAGCTCACGCTCTTCCTCGAGGATTTCGTCCACGCGACCGGAAAGGGCATCATCTCGGCGGTCGAGTTCGGGCCGGACGGTCCCTTGGGCACGCCCGAACCCGTCTTCGAGCAGCCGGGCCATCTCTCCTACCCCTTCGTTTTCGAACGGGATGGCGAGGTCTGGATGATCCCGGAAAGCTGCAGCGCCGGACGGGTCGACCTGTTCCGGGCGACGGCCTTCCCCGGCGGCTGGGTGAAGGAGGCGACCCTCATCGAGGGCGTCACCGCGAGCGACGCCACCCTGATCGAGCGGGACGGGCTGTGGTGGCTGTTCGCGACGGTGCGCGACGACGGCGGCTCGTTCTCGGATGCACTGCATCTGTGGTCGGCGCCGGATTTCCGCGGACCCTGGACGCCGCATCCGCGCAACCCCGTGCTGATCGACATCGCCTCGGCAAGGCCGGCCGGGGATATGATCATCCGGGACGGCCAGTTGCTGCGCCCGGTGCAGGATTGCCGTCAGGGCTATGGCAAGGCGCTCGGCATCGCCCGCGTCACCCGGCTCGACGGCGACGGTTTCGCGCAGGAGGTTGAGACCATCATCGAGGCCGGGGGGCCGCTCTGGCCGGGGCGGCGCCTGCACAGCCTGAACAGCGCGGGCGGCTTCGAATTCATCGATGGCTCGGCGATGGCTCGACGGAATCCGCTGGCGCGCCGGAAGCCGGCGGCTGCGCTCGCCAGTTCCTGATGGCGTGGACGGTACGGTCGGCCAGCATGGCGAGCCGGCCGATCAGCGTGCGCGCACCGGTGACTGAGCCCAGCGTCTCGGACTGCGTGGCGAAGCGCCGCTTGAAATCCTCGCCGCCGCACATGAAGTCGACCATCTCCAGTCCCTGGTCGATCGACCACTGGATATAGTCCATCATCAGAACCATGCCGGGCGAGGCGCGCTCGAATTCCGGGTCGTAGGTGGTGATGAAGGCCATCATCCGCCGGCGCTGGACGACATTGATCGAGATCGCGACGACGGTATCGGCCAGTTCCAGCACGAAGACATGGAGGATACCGAGGCGCCGCATCACGTCGACCAGCGCGGCCAGGGCCGGCGCCCCCTCGTCGAACAGGTCGGAGGCGCGGCCATGCCGTTCCAGCCATTTGCGCTTGAGTGCGGCAACGCGGGCCAGCACCGGCTCCAGCGGCTCGTCCGGTCCCATCAGGCGGAAGCGGAGTTCGCCAGCCTCCTCCATGAATTTGCAGCCGCGCCGGTAGTTCTGCCGGGTCTTCTTCGACTGCGCCTCGAACCACTCCGCGCCGCGCTGCCAGGGACCGGCGACGCGATAGCTGATCTCGCTGCGATGGTTGGGGCGCAACGTGCCGGCCGAGATGTCGGAAGCGATGATCGCCCGCATCGCGGCATCGGGCAGGAGCCGGTTGAGGTAGAGCATGTCGAAGCGGCCGGTCGCTGCGATCTCCCACCATAGCGCGGCGACGGCATCGCGGTTCCGGTCCGGAGCAAGCAGCGCGTCGCCATAGTCGCTATGCTCCTTAGCGGCCCATTCCAGCACGGCGACGCCGCGGCGGCGGATCGTGGCGAAGGGCAGCACCGCTTCGAGCTCCGCACCGTTCCAGACCAGGCCGATCATGAGGTCGCGGTCGTCTCGCCGCGTCGCTGTGCGCCACCAGGCATCGATCCAGGCATGACTCTGGAAGACGAGGCCGTCGGCGCGCTGCCAAAGCGCATCCCAGGCCGGGGCGAGCGCAGCGAACTCCTGATAGAAGGTGACGATCTCGATCTCGCGGCCGCCGGCCGCGGCGAGCCGCTTCGGCCGGGTCACGACCGGGTTTCCTCGATCTCCGGCGCAGCCTCCCGGCTGGCGCGCGGGCGCAGGCGCAGCCTGATCTGGTGCCACATCCGCTTGAGCGGCATGAGATAGAGGCCGGAAAGCGACTGGTAGTCGCGGACATTGCGTTCCATCAGCCCGAACTTGAAGTCCTCGTCGGGCTTCGGCACGCAGAGCGTCCCGAAGAAGCGGTCCCAGAACGAAAAGAGCAGGCCGAAATTCTTGTCGTAGTGACGCGGGTCGACACTGTGGTGCAACTGATGCCAGTGCGGGCACAGGACCACGTTGTTGAGCGACCCGAACGAGATCTTGAAATGCGTGTGCCTGACGAAATCCATCATCAGGATGTTGCGCATCACATAGACATTGATTCCGAAGACGGTGAGCTCGACGAGGTTGAGCGAGACCAGCGACCAGATGCCGAAGCAGATGCCGGGGATCACGCCGTCCCAGGCGCGATTCATCAATTCGTCCAGCGGGTGGACGCGATCCTTGGTGATGCCGACCATCACCTCCGCCGAATGATGGACCTTGTGCAGCTCCCACAGGATGGGGAACCGGTGTTGCGCGACATGGTAGAAATAATAGGAGATGTCGTAGGCCAGCAGCATGGTCGCGGTGAAAATCACCGTGGTGATCGGCCCGGCCGGGCCGGGGATCAAGGGCGGGTCGATCTGGAAGAGCGTCGCCAGCACGCGGTTGGTCGCATAGCCCACTGCAACGACGAAGGTGATCCCCGCCGGCAGCATCAGGAAGGGCATCAGCGCCTTGCGCGTCACCCAGAACAGCAGATCGGCCTTCGCCGAGGGGTGCGTGATGATCTCGTTGGGGAACACGAAATCGAAGAATTCGCGGAAGCTGCGTTCCTTCGTTGTCCTGAGATAGGCGACCAGCGCGCTGACGAACGCCGTCAGCAGGAGCATCCCGGTTGCCACCAGGCTCGTCGCCGAAATCTTGTCCAGGATCTTGCCGACGAAGTCGGTCATCTCAGCAAACATCGGCATCTCGATCTTCGATGCGGAGTCTCATCTCCGGCACGCAACTGATTAGACCTTCAGCCGGTACGATTATAGGCCGATGCCCGGACGGAAGCCATTTCTGGTTAAGCCCGGGAGACCGCATTCGCAGAATCTCGGGGCGGCGAGACCGAACGATCGGCCTCTTCCGCCTCCCTTCATCGACGCGCGCGCCGATCAGCGATCGGGCGACAACTCCGCAAAGACCAGGCGGTCGCGCCCCTCGTTCTTGGCGCGGAACAGGGCGAGGTCGGCGGCGTTGACGAGCCTTGCGGGATCGCCCTCGGCGTCGGGCCAGGCGGTCGCCACGCCGACGCTGATCGTCACCCGGTCCGCCCCGTGCGCGATGTTGAGGTCGCGCACGCCCTGCACCAGCCGCTCGGCGACATGGCTCGCGCCTTCCTGCGGCACACCGGTCAGGATCACCACGAACTCCTCGCCGCCGAAACGAGCGGCGAGATCGGTCGAGCGGGTCGAGCCGTCCTGGATCACGCGCGCGACCTGCTTGAGCACATCGTCACCGGCGAGATGGCCATAGGCGTCGTTGTAGCGCTTGAAATGGTCGACATCGATCATCAGCACCGAAAGCGGGCTCTGGGTGCGCTGGCAGCGCTTCCATTCGGCTGTGAGGTATTCGTCGAAATAGCGGCGGTTGCCGAGGCCGGTCAGGCCGTCGATCCGGGTCAGGCGCTCCAGCTCGAGATTGGCGCGCATCAATTCGCGCTGGCTCTCGCGCAGGGCGCGATAGGCCTCGTCGCGCTGGAGATGATCGAGATAGGCGCGGGTGTGGTAGCGCACGCGGGCGATCAATTCGATCTTGTCGGGCAGCTTGACGAGGTAGTCGTTGGCGCCGGCCTGGAACGCCTCGCTCTTGGTCGCCGGGTCCTCCTTGGTGGAGAGCACGATGACCGGCACGGCATGCAGGGCCGGATGCTTGCGGTATTGCCGGACGAGGTCGAGCCCGTCGACGCCGGGCATGACGAGGTCCTGGAGGATGACGGTCGGCTTGACGCGCTGGGCGACGGCGATCGCTTCCAGCGGATCGGTGCAATAGTGGAAATCGACATCGCCGTGATGGGCGAGCGCGCGCCGGACGGCTTCGCAGACCATGACCTGGTCGTCGACCAGCAGGACCATGGACAGATAGCTGTCGGCCGGCGGCGGGACGTCGGGCAGGGAGGGTTTCGTTTCGCCTGTCATGGACAAACCTTCATCAGGACGACGGAGCACACGCCTCGGTCAGGCGAGGGGCGATCGCGCCCAATGGTAGAATCTCGGCGGCCGCGCCGATGGCGGCTGCGGCCTTGGGCATCCCGTAGACCGCGCTTGTGGCCTTGTCCTGCGCGATCGTCAAACACTGCCGATCGCGCAGCAGTTTCAGGCCGCGGGCGCCGTCGCGTCCCATGCCCGTCAGCAGGACGCCGACCGGGTCGCCCTGCCAGCGTTCCGCGACGCTCTCGAAGAACACGTCGACCGACGGACGATAGGGATAGTCGCGCGGTTCGGCCCGGTAGCCGAGCTCCCCGCCCGGCTTGAAAACGAGATGGTCGGCGCTCGCCGCGATCAGCACGATGCCGCGCTCCGGCCTGTCGCCTTCGCGGGCCGGCCGGACGGGCAGGCGGCAATGCTGGCTGAGCCAGCTTGCGAAGCCCGGCACGAATTGCTCGTCGAGATGCTGGACCAGGATGATCGCGGCCGGGAATTCGGGTGCCAGCCCGCCGAGCAGGGTCGCCACGGCGGCCGGACCGCCGGCGGAGGCGCCGATGGCGACGAGGCGTTGCGAGGGGGAGGCCGGCGCGGGCGGCCGGCGTTGACTCAGGCTCACCGCCGGCAGCTTGCGCGAGAGCCGCCCGATCGTCGCGATGCGCGCGAGCAGGGCCGCCGTCTGCGCCGAGCTGTGTCCGTTGAGCCCGACGCTGGGAATGTCGACCGCATCGAGCGCGCCATGGCCCATCGCTTCGTAGACGCCGGAGACATTGGCGTCGACGCTGGCCGTGACCAGCAGGATCGGGCAGGGCGTCTCGGCCATGATCCGGCGCGTCGCCTCGACGCCATCCATCTCCGGCATGTTCAGGTCCATCAGGATCAGGTCGGGCCGGTCGCGCCGGCAGGCCTCGACAGCTTCATGGCCATTCATGGCTATCCACGCCACTTCGTGCTCTGCCGTCGAAGCGATGACGCGTCGCAACAGCTCGACCGCCATCGGCAGGTCGTTCACCAGACCGATCCTCATGGAACGCCCCCACAGCGTATGATTATCCCCATGGTTCGCCGATCAGGTCGACGACCGCATGGATCAAAGTTTCGTCGTGGAAACTCCCTTTGGTCAAATAGTAATCCGCGCCGGCATCGAGGCCACGGCGGCGATCCTCCTCGCGGTCCTTGTAGGAGACGATCATCACCGGCAGGTTGCGCAGGTTGGGATCGCGCTTGATCAGGGTGACGAGCTCGATACCGTCCATGCGCGGCATGTCGACATCGGTGACGACGAGGTCGAACGTGTCGGAGCGCACCGCGTTCCAGCCGTCCATGCCGTCGACGGCGACTTCGACCTCGAAGCCGTGATGGTCGAGCAGCTTGCGCTCCAGTTCGCGCACTGTCATCGAATCGTCGACGACGAGGACGCGCTTGCGCCGCTTCTGCCCGGCGCGCGCCACGCTGCGTTCGAGCGTCCGGAGGCGTCCGCCCGAGACCAGCTTGTCCATCGAGCGGATCAGGTCCTCGACATCCAGGATCAGGACCGGCGAGCCATCGTCCATCAGGGCGGCGGCGCTGACATCCTTGACCTTGGCGAGGCGCGGGTCGAGCGGCCGGACCACGAGCTCGCGCTCGCCGAGGAAGCGGTCGACGACGAGCGCATAGAGATTGTCGCTCTCGCCGACGACGACCGTCGGCAATTCGGTCTCGCCGGCGGCGGCTTCGCCCCGGCCGAGGATCTCATGGGCCGTGACGAGGCCGACCTGCCGCTCGCCCAGGCGGAAATGCGGCCGGCCTTCGAGCAGCTCGATCTTGTCGCGCGGCAGCCGCAGGGCACGCGCGATCGCGGTGAGCGGCAAGGCATAGGGTTCGCCGTCGATCTCGACGAGGAGCGCGCGGATCACCGACAGCGTCAGCGGAAGCTGGAGCTGGAAGCGGGTGCCGATGTCCGGCTCGGAGGTGACGGTGACCTGGCCGCGCACCTGCCGGACCATCGCCTGGACCGCATCGAGGCCGACGCCACGGCCGGAAATGTCGCTGACCGTCGCCTTCATCGAGAAGCCGGGCAGGAAGAGGAATTCGAGCAATTCCTCCTCGCTGAGGTCCCAGACCGTTTCGGCCGTGGTGAGGCCGCGCGCCAGCGTCGCCTGCCGGAGTGCCTCGATATCGATGCCGGCGCCATCATCCGAGACGATGATCTGGAGCAGCCCTGCATTGTGCCGCGCCTCCAGCCGGATCAGGCCCTCGGCCGGCTTGCCGGTGACGCGGCGCTGCTCGGGCATCTCGATGCCGTGATCGGCCGCGTTGCGCAGGAGATGGCCGAGGGGGGCGTCGAGCTGGTCGAGGATGTCGCGGTCGATGCTGGTGGCGCCGCCAACGATGTCGAGGCGCACCGTCTTGCCGAGCGCCCGGCCGATATCGCGGACATTGCGCTGGAAATGCCGGACGCCGTCCTCGAAGGGCCGCATCCGGCTCGCCAGCGTCTCGTCATAGAGCCGGTTGGCGAGGTCGGTCGCGCGGCGGTCGACCGTGTCCATCTCGTCGAGGCGCTGGGCCAGGAGCGCCTGGCCCTCCGCCAGCTTGAGCTGCGCGCTCGTCAGTGCCTGCGCGGCGCGGCCGTCGCCATCGCCTGGTATCGCGGCGCGCAGGTCCTCGAAGCTCTTGGCAAGCTCGGACTGGACGCGCCGCAATCGCAGCAAGCCGTCGTTGAAAGGACGCAGCCGCCGCGCCGACATCAGCGATTCACCGGCGAGGCCGAGCAGACGGTTCAGGCTGTCGGCGGTGACCCTGACCATGCGCTCGCCAGCCGCGCCATCTCCTGTCGGGGCTGGCGCCTCTGTAAGGGCAGGCGTCGGGGGAGGGGTCGCTTCGGCCGCTGGGGCCTTTTCCGTGGGGGCTGAAACGCTCTGAGCAGGCCTCGGCGCAGGCGCCTCCGCTTCATCGGAGACCTGTCGCAGGACCTGCGCGAAAGCCTCGATCCTGCTCCTTGTTTGCGTCTCAGGCTCCTCCGCTCCGGCAGCGATCGCAGCAAGGAGGTCCAGTCCAGCAAGCAGCGCGTCGATATGCCGTTGGTTCAGCCGGATCTTGCCGTGCTGTGCGGCGACGAGACATTCCTCCATCTCGTGCGCGACCTGCACGGCCGGCGTGAGATCGATGATGCGGGCGGCGCCCTTGAGCGAATGGGCGGCGCGCATGCAGGCTTCGAGATGGGCGGCGGCGGCCGGATCGCGTTCCAGGGCAAGCAGGCCGGTCGTGAAGGCCTGCGCCTGCGCCGCGAGCTCGGCCCGGAACAGCTCGAGCATGGAGAGGTCGCTGAGATCCTCGCCGCTCATGCGATGCTCCGGTCGATCAGGTCGAGCAGGCGCCCGGCATCGAGGCAGCCGACCGCGCGGCCGTTCCACGGGATCATCGTCGCGACGACGCTCGCCGCCGAGCGGCCGACCGTCGCCGGCACCGCGCCCCGCTCATGGGCGCGATAGCCGTGCAGGCCATGGACCTCGTCGACTGCGAAGGCGACATGGCGCGCCTCCTCGCCGGTGACGATGAGGCGCGGAAAGACGGCGATGCGCTCGGCGCCGCCGGAGGAGGAGATGGCGCCGATGCCGAGCAAGGCGGGCAGCGAGATGCAGATCAGCAATTCACCGCGGACATTGACGATGCCGCGAACGGCCTCGCTGCGGCGATGAGGCAGGGAATGGACCGGGCGCGGCTCGGCGATCTCGCGGCAGATCGCGGCCGGCAGGCCGAGCCATTCCTCGCCGATGCGGAAGATCAGGACGCTGTCGATCTCCTCGCCTTCGGGCGCCTTCTCGTCGCGCTTGGCGAAATGCTGCGTCCAGGCGTCGCGATAGCCGGGCGGCAAGGGCCGGTCGAGCAGCTTGCGGGCGATCTGAGCATGGGTCGGACAGTTGCGGCAATGGAGATGCTCGTCCAGCTCGGGGCAGGAGCGATCGCCGCTGACGCCGATCTCGCGCCAGCACTCCTCGATGGCGTCGGTCGTCATCGGATCTGTCTCGGCGGACATCAGGCGCCGCTCCGCTTCGTCAGCCGGTCGAGCCGGTCGGCCAGCGCCTTGGCGCCGCTATGGTCGCCCAGGCGCTGTTGGAGCAACCTGAGCTGGGCGAGTGCCCGCTGGTGATCAGGTGCGAGATAGAGCGCCTTGCGGTAGTTGCGCATCGCGTCCTCCGCCGCATCGGCCGCATCATGGGCGAGGCCCAGCCAGTAGAACGCATCCGGCGAGGGGCCGAATTCGGCGATATGGCGCTCGGCGGCTGCGCTCACCTCGGCGAGCCGCCCGGCATCGGCTGCGCGCTCGATACCGGCCAGGCTGGCCGCCACCCGATCCGGCGCAGGCGCGGATGGCTGGGCGGGGGGCGCCTTCTGGGTGAAGGGACGAGGTGTCGGCAGCGGTGCGGCCGTCTTGGCCGGGATCGAGGGGGGAGTTTTCGCCGGAGCCGGTCGCGGCTTTCGCGCAGCCGGCGGCTCGGCGCATTTCACGCGGGCGGCCTGGGCCTTCACGAACGCGAAAGCCCGCGGAAAGCGCACCGATGCGAAGCCGAGCAGGGGCGGCAGGCCGGATTCGGCCGGGCCGACCAGCAGCATCCCGTCATCGGCCAGCATCTGCCGGAGCCGGGTCAGTGCCGCACCTTGCGTCTCGCGATCGAAATAGATCAGGAGGTTGCGGCAGAAGATGACGTCGTAGGCGTCCTGCCCGGCAGGGGTTGTCGTCGCAAGCACGTTGCCGAGGCGGAAGCGGACCTGTCGGCGGACGATGTCATGCGGCCTGAAACCACCTTCTCTGGCCTCGAAATAGCGGTCGCGAAAGGCCATGTCGGCGCCGCGGAACGAATTCTTCCCGTAGATGGCGCGCTCGGCATGAACGAGATTGCGGGTGCTGACATCGATCGCGTCGATCTGGAAGCTGCCTTCCGGAAAGCCGGCATCGAGCAGGGCCATCGCGATGGAATAGGGCTCCTCGCCGGTCGAGCAGGGCAGGCTGAGCAGCCTCAGCGGGCAGCCGGTCGCACGGTTCTCGCTGATATGCCGGACCATCGCGCCGAAGGCCTCGCGGTCGCGGAAGAACCAGGTCTCGGGGACGATGACGGCGTCCACCAACTCCTGCCGCTCAGCAGCGTTGGCCGCGACGAAGGCCCAGTAGGCGTGGAGATCGGCCATGGCGCAGGCCGTCATCCGCCGTTTCAGGGCATGGCGGATGACGGAGGCGCCAACCGTCTCCATGCTCAGGCCGATGGTCTCCCTGAGCAGCTTCTCGAAATCCCGGATCGGCGCGGTCTCGTCCATCACGGTTCCGTCGCTTGCTGACGGAACAGGATATCGCGGATCTCCGGCGTGAGCAGGGCCTCGCCCCGAACCCACTGGATCAGACCGTGCTCGTCGCTGGCGACCGGACCAAGATAGGGCGGCATGCCAGCCTCGACGCCGGAGGTGGTGAAATCCGCGACGTCGCGCTCGATCGTCTCGACGGCCTGTTCGACCAGCAGTCCGAGAAGATCGTCGCGGCCCTGCGCGGCCGGATAGCGCAGCAGGATGATGCGGGTGCTCAGGCGCGGCTCGGCCGGACGCCCGAGCGCCAGCAGCGCGAGATCGACGACAGGCACAGGCCGGCCGCGATAGCTGATCGCGCCGGTGACGCCCGCAGGTGCGCCGGGCAATTGCTTGGCGCTGAGCAGCGGCAGCACGGCCTCGACCTGCCCGGTCTCGAGCACATAGCGATCCCGCCCCAACTGGAACATCAGAAACAGCATCGCGCGGTTCCGTTCCGCCTTTCGTGTCAGGCCCGCAGCTTGAAGCGCGAGATCGAGCTGCGCAGCCCGTTCGAGACCTGGTTGAGTTCGTCGATGGCGAGCGTCGACTGCTGCAGGGATTCGACCGTTTGCTGCGCGGCCTCGCTGAGCTGCGAGAGCGCCTCGCTGATCTGGCCTGCGCCGGTCGCCTGCGCCTGCATGCCTTCGTTCGCACCCTCGAAGCGCGGCACCAGCCCCTGGACCTGCTCGATGATCTCCGACAACTGGCCGCCGACCTGCTGGACCTCCTGCATGCCGCGCCGCACCTCCTCGGAGAACTTGTCCATGCCCATCACGCCGGCCGCGACGGCCGACTGGATGTCCTTGACCATCTGCTCGATGTCGTAGGTCGAGACGGCGGTCTGGTCGGCGAGGCGGCGGATCTCGGTCGCCACCACGGCGAAGCCGCGGCCGTATTGCCCGGCCTTCTCCGCCTCGATCGCGGCGTTGAGCGAGAGCAGGTTGGTCTGGTCGGCGACCTTGGTGATGGTGGTGACGACCTGGTTGATGTTGCCCGCCTTCTCGCTGAGGATCGCGAGCTTGGCGTTGATCGCGCCGGCGGCCTCCATCACCTGCCGCATCGTGCTCTCCATGCGCGCCAGCCCGGCCTGCCCGCCATTGGCGAGCGTCGCGGTCTGCTCGGCCACGGCCGAGACCTCATCCATGGTGTGGGCGAGCTCGTTGGAGGTGGCGGAGATCTCCTTGGCGGTGGCGCCGATCTCGGTCGTGGTTGCGGCGATCTCGTTGGCCGTCGCCTGCTGCTCCTTCGAGGTCGCGGCGACCTCGGTGATCGACGTGTTGACCTGGATGCTCGACTTCTGGACCTGGCCGATCAGCCCGGCGAGGTCGTCGGCCATGGCGTTGACGCCGTCGGCGAGCGTGCTGAACTCGTCGCGCCGGGCGAGCGTCAGGCGTTCGCTGAAATCGCCCTGCCGCATATGCTCGACGATGCCAAGCAGCTTGCCGAGCGGCACGGTGACAGCCCGGAACAGCAGGTAGCCGCAGAGGATCGCGAGGACGAGCGCGATCACGAAGCAGATGATCAGGCCGAGTTCGGCCGCACGGACGATGGCGACGATCTGACGGGTCGAAGCGTCGGCTTCCGCCTTGTTGAACTCGACCATCTCGCGCAGCGCGGAGCGCACCTTGGCGATGGTTGGATCGAGTTCGCTGCGGATCGCTGCGGACTGGTCGACGGCCTGGCCGTTCGCCGACGCCTGCTTGCCTGCAGCAAGGATCGCATCCTCGGCTGTGGCGAATTGTTCGACAAGCTGTGCGGCTGTGTTGTGATTGCGCCGGTCGATCTCCGTCGTGATCGCGCCTTCATAGGACTTCAGCAATTCGCGAACCCGCGCCCGGTTGGCGAGAACCGCATCGGCGGCCTGGCTTCTGGCCGCGGGATTCTCGGCGCGTCCCATCTCCCGGGCCAGGCGGGTGGCATCGGCCCAGACCACCATCAACTGCGCGCTGTAATAGAGCCCCGGAACGGTCTTGGTCTCAACCTCGAGCACCTCCCGCTCCGTCTGCAGGAACCAGAAATAGCTGGCTCCGGCCATGGCGGTCATCACCGCGAGGATCGCGGCGAAGCTGATCAGGATGCGACGGCGTATCGTCAGGCTCTTCATCGTTCAATCCATCGTCACGACGCGCGACAGGCGGCCGGGCCGGCTGCATGAGCGAAATCGTTCGCAGATCATCGTTAGCGGGGAGTTATTGCGCGTCCGTTGAGGAAACGCGTCGCAATGATGGCTGTAGAGCGTGGTGGCACAGCCGCCGGCCGGGTCAGGCGCTGCGGGCCTGGGGTAGAAAGCGCTCGGCGGCGAAGGGGGCGGGGTCGCAGAGTGTCGGCGCGCCCGTCATCATCTCGGCGAGCAGGCGACCGGTGGCGGGGCCGAGGGTGAAGCCGTGATGGGCGTGGCCGAAGGCGAACCAGAGGCCGCGATGGCGCGGGGCCGCGCCGATGATCGGCAGCATGTCCGGCAGGCAGGGGCGGGCGCCGCGCCAGGGCTCGGCATCGAGCCGGCGGCCGAGTGGTACGATCTGCCGGGCGATGCGCTCGGCCCGGTCGAGCTGCCAGGAATCGGAGGGTTCGTCGCGCCCGGCGAGCTCGATCCCCGTGGTCAGGCGGACGCCGCGCTGCATCGTCGTCAGCACGAAGCCGGCCTGGGCGTCGCAGAGAGGGTGACGCGGCGCCGTGTCGTCGGCGCTCTCGTAATGCATGTGGTAGCCGCGCTTGAAGCCGATGGGGAAGCGATAGCCGAAGCGCTCGACGAGATCGTTCGACCACGGGCCGAGGGCGACGACGGCCTCGGGCGCCTGCCATTCCGCGCCGTCGACCGACAGGCGCCATTCCCCATTCTCTTGCTGGAGGCTTGCTGCATCCGCCGGCTTCAACAGGCCGCCACGGGCGACGAACAGTGCGGCATAGGCGCGGGTCACCGCACCGGGATCGCTGACGGTGACGGGGTCGCGCCAATGCACTGCGCCGGAAACGCTGCCGGCGATCAGGCCGGGCTCGAGGCGGCGCAGCGCGTCCTCGTCGAGCAGATCATAGGCGAGACCGTAGGCTGCGAGTTCAGTGGCCCCCCGGGTCGCCATGTCGAAGCCCTGCCGCGTGCGGTAAAGCTCGATCCAGCCCTCGCCGCGCATGAGCGCCTCGGTGCCGGCGGCCTGCGTCCAGCGCCGGTGCTCGTCGATGCAGCGCTCGATCAAAGGCAGGATGGAGCGACCGAGCCGGTCGAGCCGGTCGGGGGCCGAGTTCCACCAGTAGCGCGCGAGCCAGGGCGCCATCCGCAGCAAGGCCGCCGGGCGATAGCGCACGGCGATGGAGCGGTTCGAGGCGAGGCTGGCGAGCGTCGCGATATCGCGCGGGAAAGCATAGGGCACGACCGAGGAGCGCTCGATCAGCCCGGCATTGCCGTGGCTGGTCTCGGCGCCCGGCTCGCCGCGATCGACCAGCAGCACGCGCCGGCCACGCTCCTGAAGGTGCAGCGCCACGCTGACGCCGACGATACCAGCGCCGAGCACGAACACATCGGCCTGTTCAATCGCGGTCGCCATCGTCGCTGGAATCCTCCCCATCTGCCGGACATACGCCCAGCGGAACCGAGCCTCAACTGGATCATTTTTGCAAGAAAATAAAAATCGATTGACAGTTTGAAAGAAAAATTTCTTGATCTCTCCAAGCGCGGGAGTGCCGATGTCGCAGACGCTTCGCCAGAGATTGCAGGCTTGCCTTGCCAACGGCTCCAAGGCCGACAAGGCGCTGGCGAGCTATATGCTGGCGCAGATGCCGAGCCTGCCCTTCGAGACGGCGGCGAGCCTGGCCGAGAAGGTCTCGCTTAGCGAGCCCACGGTCGGTCGCTTCTGCCGGACGCTCGGCTACAAGAGCCTGAAGGATCTCAAGGCCAATCTCGCCGAGGAGATCGGCGACAGGCCCTGGCTGATCAGCGACCGCCTGCGCGACTTCCAGCAGCGCAGCCTCGCCGGCGACGATCAGCTCGCGCGCAGCCTGCAACTGGAGATCGCCGGGCTCGTGCGCATCTACGAGCTCGCCCAGAGCGAGGAGTGGAAGCGCGTCGTCCGCCGGCTGGCGACGGCGCCCTCCGTCCATGTCACCGGTTTCCAGACCGAACGCGGCCTTGCGCAGTACCTCGCCAACCAGCTCCAGTACCTGCGCGACGGCGTGCATCTTGCCGATCTTGCAGCCGGCAATTTCTCGGAGCTGCTGCTATCGGGCGAGAAGGACCGCTGCCTCGTGATCTTCGAGGCGCGGCGCTATTCGCGCATGGCCAAGGTGCTGGCCGAGCAGGCGAAGGCCGCGGGCATCAAGACCACGCTCATCACCGATTCCTTCTGCGACTGGGGGCAGGGGCTCGTCGACGAGATGCTGGTGGTCTCGACCGAGTTCAACCTGTTCTGGGACTCGACCGCGCAGATGGCGAACCTCGGCAACCTCCTGATCAACGCGGTCTTCGTCGAGCTCGGCCCGCAGGTCGAGGCGCGCCTGAACCGAATGGCCGAGCTCTACGGGCGGTTCACCGGCCATGTCGGGGACAGTTCCGGCCCGCTCGACTGACGGTCGCGATCAACGCCTTTCGCAACATCTCGAAACAAAAGGGGAAGCGGGATGAAGACGATGATGAAGGGGAGCCTGCTGGCGCTGGGTCTGTCGGCGCTGGCAGCCGGCACGGCACTGGCGCAGGAAGCCACGTTCGTGATGACCGCGCGCCTTGTCGGCGCGCCGACCTACAACCCGATCAAGGCGACGAAGCTCAACACGGCGACGACGCTGATCTACGACCGGCTGGTGGTGCAGGATGCCGACCAGAGCTTCCACGGCCAGCTCGCGACCTCCTGGGAGTCGAGCCCGGACGGCATGCTCTGGACCTTCAAGCTGAAGCCCGGCGTCAAGTTCCACAATGGCGAGCCCTTCAACGCCAAGACGATCGAATGGTGGGTGCCGCAGTTCAAGGGCACCGAAAACGCCTTCACCGTCGAGGCGATCGACAAGGTGGAGGTCGTCGACGACCTGACCGTGCGCTTCCACATGAAGAATCCCGACCCGAACCTGCTGTTCAACCTCGCCAGCTCGTTCATGTGCATCCCGGAGCCGAAATCCTACGAGGCGCTCGGCGACAAGTTCGGCGTGACCGAGGCGATCGGCACCGGCCCCTACAAGATGCAGCAGTTCACGGTAGGCCAGCAGACCGTGCTGGTGCGCAACGACGACTACAAATCGGCTTCCGCCCTGTCGAAGAACCAGGGGCCGGCCAAGTTCAAGAAGCTGACCTTCCGCGAGATCGGCGAGGAATCGACCGCCTATCTCGAACTCAAGACCGGCGGCGCCGACGTGCTCGTCAACGTGCCCACCGACTTCCTGCCGCGCATCCAGGCCGACAAGGCGGTGAAGCTCGTGACCATCCCCGGCAACGAGGTGGTCTATATGCCGATCAACACCAGCGTTGAGCCGTTCACCGACGTGAAGGTGCGCGAGGCGACCGCCTTCGCCGTGAACCAGAAGGAAATCCTGACCAGCCTCTATGGCGGCAATGGCGAGACCGCCGACACCTTCCTGATCTCCTCGCTGAAGGAGTCGCAGGTCGATCCCAAGTACAAGATTTCCTACGATCCCGAGCGCTCGAAGAAGGTGTTCGATGCGGCCGGCTGGAAGCCCGGCCCCGACGGCATCCGTGTCAAGGACGGCAAGCGCCTCGAGGTGAAGCTCTGGGCCCAGAACGGCACCGAGTTCAAGCGCCTCGCCGAGATCGTCCAGGCGCAGCTCAAGGCCGTCGGCATGCAGGCCGATATCAGCATCGTCGATGCCGGCTCGATCAATGCGCAGTACCGCAAGAAGACCGAGCACCAGCTCGCGGTGCGCGCCTATCAATGGACCAATGCCGATATCGTCGACTGGTTCTTCGCGGCCAAGCGCGCGGGCTATCCCAATGTCTCTATGTTCAACGATCCCGAGGCGGAAAAGCTCAACGACATCGCCATGAACAAATCGAAGACCTGGGACGAGCGCGTCGCGAATTTCACGAAATACCATGAGTACGTGCTGTCGCAGTATCCGTTCGCGCCGATCTACCAGCCGGTGCAGAGCCTGGCCTATGGCAAGCGCGTCGTGATGCCCGAGAAGATCCGCGGCATCGGCTTCTCCAGTCAGTCGATGATCGACATCGCCCCGGCCAACTGAGCCGGGACGAACTCGCGTAGGAGATCGATCCTTGCTGCGCTTCGCGATCCGGCGCCTCGCCATGCTGGTGCCGGTCTTCCTCGCCGTCTCGCTGGTGATCTTCATGATCATCCATCTCGTGCCGGGCGACCCGCTGGAGCATCTGATCCAGGTCGGCTCCTCGCCCGAGCAGCGGGCGCAGATGATCGCGCGCTACGGCCTGGACCAGCCCCTGCTGGTCCAGTACGGGCGCTGGCTCGCCAAGGTCGTCACCGGCGATTTCGGCGACGCCATCGTGATGCGCCAGCCGGTATCCCAGCTCATCGCCGAGAACATGCCGCATAGCCTCGCGCTCGGCGGCACGGCGCTGATCTTCTCGACGGTGGTCGGGATCGTCACCGGTGTGCTCGCGGCCTCCTTCCGCGACAGCCTGTTCGACCGGGCGGTGATGGGCTTCATCCTGCTCGGTTCGACTCTGCCGAGTTTCTGGCTCGCGCTCCTGATGATCCTGATGTTCGCCGTGCAATTCGAGTGGTTCCCGGTCTCGGGCGCCCGGACATGGGACGCGCTGGTGCTGCCGGCGCTGACCATCGGCATCGGCGGTACGGCGCTGATCGCCCGCGTCACGCGCGCCGCGATGGTCGAAATCTCGCAGCGGGACTTCGTGCGCGTGCTGCAGGCCAAGGGCGTGCCGTTCTGGCGCATCCAGCTCCGCCACATCCTGCAGCAGGCGATGCTCCCGGTCATGACCATCCTCGGCCTGCGCATCGGCTGGATTCTCGGCGGCGCGGTCACCGTCGAATACGTCTTCGCCCGGCCGGGGCTCGGCTCGTTGCTGATCACGGGCCTGGGTCAGCGCGACTATCCGCTGGTGCAGGGTTGCCTGCTGATGCTGGCGATCGCGGTGATGTTGGGCACGCTGATCGGCGATCTCGCCCAGGCGGCGCTCGATCCGCGCCTGCGCGAAGCGATGGGTGCGCGATGAGCCGCAAATCTCTCGCCGGCCGCATCCTCCGTTCGCCGCGTGGCGCCATCTGCGCGTTGTTCCTCCTCGCGCTCGTGCTCTGCGCGATCTTCGCGCCCTGGATTGCGCCTTACGATTATGCCGCGCAGAAGCTCTCCATCGCCAATACGCCGCCCTCGGCGGCGCATTGGCTTGGTACCGACGAGTTCGGGCGCGACCTGCTTTCGCGCATCATTCAGGGCGCGCGGACCTCGCTCAGCGTCAGCGTGCTCTCGATCGCGCTCTCGGTGCTGATGGGCGCGGCGCTCGGCGCTGCCGCCGGCTATTTCGGCGGTATCTTCGATAAGGTCGTCACCGTCTTCGTCGACCTGACCTGGTCCTTCCCGGAAATCCTGCTGGCGCTGATCCTGATCGCGATCCTCGGGCCCGGATTGCATTCGACGGCGATCGCCATCGCGATCGCCTATCTCGCGCAGTTCACCCGCCTGACGCGGGCGCAAGTGATGGCTCTGAAGGGCGAGCTCTTCGTCGATGCGGCTGTGACGGCGGGTGCTCGGCCGGCCCGCGTGCTCTTCCTGCATCTCCTGCCCAATGCGATGACGCCGGTCGTTGTCGCCGGCATGTTGGCGACCGGCGATGCGATCGTGCTGGAAGCGACGCTCGGCTTCTTCGGCCTCGGCGCCCAGCCGCCCGTCCCGAGCTGGGGGGCGATGATGAGCTCCGGCACCGCGCAGATCTTCATCGCGCCCTGGATCATCATCTTCCCCGGCCTCGTCATCGCCACGACTGTCATCGCCATCAACGTCTTCGGCGATGCGCTGATCGAGGCGCTCGATATCCGCCGCCCGCTGCGGGACGGCTGAAATCCGCCCCATCACTCGCGAAAGCAGCCAGAGGAACGCCATGAGCTTCACCGTCCTGACCGCCGAGTTCTCGCATGAGAGCAACACTTTCAGCCGCTGCCCGGCCGATTACGCAGCCTTCACCGATCGCGGTATCCAGCTTGGCGACGACGCCATCGCCGCGCGGGCCGAGGCCAACACGCCGATCGCCGGCTTTCTCGATATCGGCCGCCCGGCCGGGTGGAAGGTCATCCATGCGATCAGTGCCGCTGCGCAGCCCTCCGGCCCGGTGACGCGCGATGCCTTCGACCGGATCGCCGGCGTCATCGTCGAGACCGCGAAAGCCCATGCCGGAAAGATCGACGGCGTGCTGCTTGGCCTGCACGGCGCGATGGTCACGGAATTCTGCGAGGACGGCGAGGGCGAATTGCTGGAGCGCGTCCGCGCCGTGCTCGGGCCGGACGTGCCGATCGGCGTGACGCTCGATCCCCACGCCAATGTCACCCGGAAGATGACCGATCTCGCCAATATCGTCGTCTCCTACAAGACCTATCCGCATGTCGACATGCGCGAGATCGGCAAGCTTGCGGCCGGCATCATGCAGCGGACGATGAAGGGCGAGATCAGGCCGGTGACGCTGCGCGCCGAGCGGCCGATGCTGGAGGAGGTCAATGGCGGGCGCACCGATGTCGGCCCGATGGTCGAGCGCATCGCCAAGGCAAGGGCATATGAGAAGGAGGCCGGCGTCTTCGCCGTCAGCGTCAATGGCGGTTTCGGCAATGCCGATATCCACGAGGTCGGCCCGACAGTGCTCGTCACCTGCGAGGGCGAGCGCGAGAAACACCATGCTTTCGCCGAAGCGATGGTCGAGGACATGTGGCAGCGCCGCTTCGACGTGGTGACGCCGTTTCTCTCGGTCGAGGACGCCGTCGACGAGGCCAAGTCCTATGTCGCGACGAAGGGACCGCTGATCATCGCCGACTACTCCGACAATCCCGGCGGTGGCGGCTATGGCGATGCGACCGGCCTGCTCAAGGGCATGATCGCGGCCGATCTCAGGCAAGCCTGTTTCGGCCCGATGGTCGATCCTGAAGTCGCCGCCGAGCTGCGCAAGGGCAAGCCGGGCTCGACCGTCTCGGTCAGGCTCGGTGGCAAGGTCGATCCCGAGATCGGCGGCGGGCCGCTCGAGCTCACCGGCACGCTGGTCAGCGTCAGCGACGGCGACTATACCGGCGACGGCCCCATGATCGGCGGCTTGCAGGCGAGCTGGGGGCCCTGCGCCGTGCTGCGCGTCGGCGATATCGAGATCCTCGTCACGACGATCCGTGCCCAGATGAACGATCTGCAGCAGTTCCGCGCATTCGGTATCGACCCGGCGGCGAAGCGCGTCGTCGGGCTGAAATCGATGCAGCATTTCCGCGCCGCCTTCGAGCCGATCGCCGGCAAGGTGATCGTCTGCGACAGCGGGGCGCTCTGCACGCCCGATCTCAGCAAGCTGCCCTATCGCCGGGTGCGGCGGCCGCTCTACCCGCTCGACAAGGGGGTGTGAGGGGTAGAGCGCCCCGGATCAGGCCGGGGCGATAGCCGCCTTGCGCGCGAGGACCTGCCTGAGCAGCACGGGCGCGCCGATGATGAGACCGGCCACGATCGAATAGGGCGTGGCCAGGATCATCGGAAGGGCCGCTAGCCCGATGACGAAGCGCTCCCACATGGCAAGCGGTGCCAGGAACCAGCCGGAGAAGGCGGCCGAAAGCAGGGTGATGCTGGCGATGCAGGCGGCGGTCGAGCCGACGAACTCGGTCCAGGTGAAGCCCGGCGCCATGATCAGCATGGAGGGCGAGAACACGAAGACGAAGGGCACCAGCACCTTGCCGAGCGCCAGCCGGAAGGCAGTGTTGCCGGTCCTGAACGGGTCGGCGCCGGCCATGCTCGCCCCGGCATAGGCCGCGATCGCTACAGGCGGCGTGATGTCGGCGAGGACGCCGTAATAGAACACGAAGAAATGGGCGACGAGCGGGTTGACACCGAGCATGCCGAGCGCGGGCGCCGCCACCGTCACCATGATGATGTAGTTCGCCGTCGTCGGCACGCCGCAGCCGAGCAGGATGCAGACGATGCCGGTCAGGAGCAGCGTGAAGAACAGCGTCGCGCTCTTGATGTCGAAGGGCAAGAACGGGACGAGATCGATCAGGCCCTTGGCCCATTGATCGGCAAGCGAGGTCACGATCCAGGAGATCTTGAAGCCGACGCCGGTCAGCGTCACCACGCCGACGATGATACCGACGGTCGCGGCCGCCGCACCCACGCCGATCGCGTATTTCGCGCCGAGGACGAAGGCATCGACCATGTCGTTGACGCGCCTGCGGCCCTCAGTCGAGCGCAACAGCACGCCATGCGCCATGACGGCGAAGGCGGCAGTCACCAACGCCGCGTTGACGCCCGGCACGCGCAGCAGTTCGGTCGGGGCGGCGATGCCGATGGCGAGCGCCAGCGCCAGTGCGGCGCCTGCCCGGTAATGCGCGAGGCCGACCAGCATGCAGCCGGTGATGCCCCAGAAGGCGGCGAGATAGGGCGTGTAGCCGGTGAAGAGCACGACGATCAGTGCGAAGAGCGGCGCGACAGTCGGCCAGTCACGGGCGAAGACCTCGCGGAGCTTCGGCGCCTCCGCGTCGGTCATGCCGCCCATGCCGGTGCGGCGCGCCTCGAAATGCACCTGCATCAGCACGCCGAAGAAATGCATGAAGGCGGGCACGATCGCGGCGATGACGATGGTCGCATAGGGCAAGTTGAGGAACTCGACCATCAGGAAGGCGGCGGCGCCCATGATCGGCGGGGTGATCTGGCCGCCGGTCGCGGCGGTCGATTCCACGGCCGCCGCGAAATGGCGCTGGTAGCCGAGGCGGATCATCATCGGGATGGTGAGCGAGCCGACGGTCACGGTGTTGGCGACCGAGGAGCCCGAGATCATCCCGAACAGGGCCGAGCCGAAGATCGAGACCTTGGCCGGGCCGCCGGCGAAGCGGCCGGCGACCGCCGCAGCGACGCCGAGGAAGAGGCGGCCGAGGCCGATGCGGGTTGCCAGCACACCGAACAGCACGAAATGGAAGACATAGGTCGCGACGACGCCGAGCGCGACGCCATAGACGCCCTGACTGGTCAGGTAGAGATGGTTGACGAGGTTCGACCAGGTCGAGCCCGGATGCAGGAAGATGCCGGGGAACCAGTTTCCGAAGAGCGCGTAGACGATGGCGAAAAGCGCGATCAGCGGCAGGCCCCAGCCGATGGCGCGGCGCGTCGCCTCGATCATCAGGACGATGGTGATCGTGCCCATCGCGACGTCGAGCGGCGAGGGATTGCCGACGCGGAAGACGAGGTCCTCGAAGATCCAGGGTACGTAGAGGCTGGCGACGGCGACTGCGATCGCGAAGACCCAGTCATAGAGCGGCACGCCGCCGGGGCGGAAGGCGGTCGAGGGATAGACGGTGCCGGCCTCGCTCTTGCGCGCGGAGAAGACGAGGAAGATCAGCCCGAGCACGAAGGCGAGATGGATGCCGCGATGCGTGGTCTCGCGCAGCAGGCCGAAGCCGGCCGTGTAGTAATGGAAGGCCGACAGCGCAAGCAGCAGGCCGCCGATCAGCAGCGCGGTGCCATGCGGCACCTTGCGGAACTGCATTTCCGGATCGAGTTCTTCCTCGAGCTTGGCGAGTTCTGCTGCGGAGGGCTGGTTGGTCATGGGAAGAGACCTCGGCGATCGAGCTGGAACAGCGCCATCCGCGCCGTCAAAATAGAAGCGCCGTCATCCCGGGTCGGGCGTTGCTCGCCCGGGATGACGGATCAGACGCACGGATGCGTGGTCTGCTTACTTGAGCAGGCCGGCTTCCTTGTAGAACTTCTCGGCACCCGGATGCAGCGGCACGCCCTGCAGGCCGGAGAGCGCGGTCTCCTTGCGGATCGCCTTGCCCTTGGCGTGGCCGGCATCGAGCGCGGTGCGAGCCTTGTCGCTCCACAGCGACTTGGTCACGGCATAGACGGTGTCGGCCGAAATCTTCGAGGAGGTGACCCAGTGGGCGCCGACCGCGACGGTCTTCACAGCGCCGACATCCTTGTATGTGCCGGCCGGGATTTCGTCGGCGGCGAAGAAGGGCGAGTCCTTGGCGAGCTTCTCGGCCGGAGCGCCGGTGATCGGCAGGATGTCGATGCCCGAGCCAGTCGAGGCGAGCTCGGAGATGGCGGCGGCCGGATAGCCGCCGGTGAAGAAGAAGGCATCGACCGAGCCGTCCTTCATCTTCTCGGCCGCCTGGTTCGGCTTGAGGTACTCGGCCGAGATGTCCTTCTCGGTGACGCCGAAGGCGGCGAGGATCGCCTTGGCGTTCAGAAGCGTGCCGGAACCAGGCTCGTCGAGCGAGACCTTCTTGCCCTTGAGATCGGCGACGCTCTTCACGTTCGAGGCCTTGCGGACGACGAGGTGAACGCTCTCAGGATAGAGATTGGCTATCGAGCGCAGTTCCGCGACCTTCGGCTTGCCCTCGTAGACGCCGGTGCCGGAATAGGCCCAGTAGGCGACGTCAGCCTGAACGAAGCCGGATTCGGCGGCGCCGCCGACGATGGCGTTGACATTGGCGACGGAGCCGTTGCTGGCGACGGCGGTCGCGACGAGTTGCGGCGGGGCCGAGATCGCATTCGCGATCAGGCCGCCGATCGGATAATAGGTGCCGGCCGTGCCGCCGGTGCCGATGCGGAAGAAGGCCGGGGCCTGGGCAACGGCGATGCCGGCCACCAGAGCAACGGCTCCAAGGGCGAGGCCAGCAGCGGTCAGTTTCGAACGAAGACGCAGAGACATTCAGTCAACCTCCCATGAAAGCGGGCAATCTCGGCAGGATTGGACGCGGGATCAATCGGAAATTCAACTCGGTCGGTGCGATCAACAGCGATCTGGCCGGATTTGACGGCTTTCAGGACGCGAAAAACTGGCCAGGCATGCAGTGAGGGCATTGCCGTGGTGCCGGCTCATGAAATTGTGCGGGCGGCGGCGATCCTCTAGAGCCTTCGACCGCGTCACGAGGCGGGAATCGGCCTGCCGCAGACGCTGCGGGACTTTGCCGAGATGACCGCTAGCGCGCCGACTGCCTCCCTGCCGCAACGCGCCATGATGCCGGTGCTGATCGCGCTGAGCTTCACGCATCTGCTCAACGACATGATCCAGTCGCTGATCCCGGCGATCTACCCGATCATCAAGGAATCCTACCGGCTCGATTTCGGCCAGATTGGCCTGATCACCCTGACCTTCCAGGTCTCGGCCTCGCTGCTGCAGCCGGCCGTCGGACTCTATACCGACAAGCATCCGATGCCCTATTCGATGGTTGTTGGCATGGGTTTCACGCTGTCGGGGCTGATCGGGCTGGCCTATGCCGGCAGCTACGGCTTCCTCCTGCTCTCGGCCGCCTGCGTTGGCATCGGCTCCTCGATCTTCCATCCGGAGGCGACCCGCATGGCGCGTAACGCGTCCGGCGGCCGGCACGGTCTGGCGCAAGGCATCTTCCAGGTCGGGGGCCAGACGGGCGGGGCGCTCGGGCCGTTGCTTGCCGCCTTCGTCATCGTGCCGCGCGGGCAGGGCAGCCTCGCCTGGTTCTCGGTCGCGGCGCTGGTCGCGATGATGTTGATGGTCTGGACCGCGGCGAGCTATGCCCGCCTCGATAGGGCGCGGCCGCCGAAGGTTGCTGCGGCGACCGCTGCGCCGGCGCGGCCGGGCAAGCGCTCGGTCGCCTTCGCGATCACGATCCTGATCATCCTGCTGTTCTCGAAGAACGCCTATTCGGCGAGCTTCTCGTCGTTCTACACCTTCTACCTGATGGGCAAGTTCGGCATCTCGATCCAGAACTCGCAGGTGATGTTGTTCCTGTTCCTCGCCTCTTCGGCGGCGGGAGCGCTGGCCGGCGGCATGCTGGGCGACCGGATCGGCCGCAACAAGATCATCTGGTTCTCGATCCTGGGCGCGCTGCCCTTCACGCTGGTCCTGCCCTATGCGGACCTGTTCTGGACCGGCGCACTGACGATCGTGATCAACCTGATCATGTCGAGCGCCTTCGCCGCGATCCTGATCTATGCGCTGGAACTGCTGCCCGGTCGCGTCGGACTGGTCGGCGGCTTCTTCTACGGGCTGTCCTTCGGGCTCGGCGGGCTTGCCGCCGCGCTGCTCGGCGAGTTCGCCGACATTCTCGGCATCGAGATGGTCTACAAGATCTGCTCTTTCATCCCGCTGATGGGTCTGCTCGCCTGGTTCCTGCCGCGGCTCAGCGAAGGCACGCGCGGGGCGAAGGTCGGGCATTAGCGGAGAGGGCGGTCATGCTCGGGCGAGCCCGAGCATGACGCGACCGGCGATTCCTGTCAGAGCGCGAGCTTGCCCGCCTTGGCGGCGGCATAGCGCTCGTTGACCTTCTTCCAGTCGACCACGTTCCACCAGCCCTTGAGGTAGTCGGCGCGGCGGTTCTGGTACTTCAGGTAATAGGCGTGCTCCCAGACGTCGTTGCCGAGCAGGACCATCTGCTTGTCCATGATCGGGCTGTCCTGATTGGGCTTGCCGAGCAAAGCGAGCTTGCCTGCCTTGTCGACGGTGACGAAGACCCAGCCCGAGCCGAAGACGCGCAGGCCAGCCGCCTCGAAATCCGCCTTGAACTTGTCGAAGCCGCCGAGATCGCGGGTGATCGCTTCGGCGACCTCGCCGGCCGGCGCGCCGCCGGCGCCCGGCGCCATGATCTCCCAGAACATGCTGTGGTTGGCATGGCCGCCGCCATTGTTGCGGACGAGGGTGCGGATGCTCTCGGGCAACTGGCCGAGATCGGCGATCAGCTCCCCGACGGAGGCCTTGGCGATGACGCCATTGTCCTTGGCGGCATTGTTCAGCGCCGTGACATAGGCCGCATGGTGGCGGTTATAGTGGATGTCCATCGTGGCCGCGTCGATATGCGGCTCCAGCGCATTGGCCTCATAGGCGCGCTTCGGCAGCGAGAACGGGCCGGCCGGAGCAGCGGGGGCTGCGGCCTGCGCCCAGACCTTCGGCGCGGCGGCGACGGCGAGCGCGGCGGCGCCCAGGCCGATCAGGCCACGGCGGGAGACGGCGGAAACTGCGGTCATGGGAATCCTCCGGAAAGCGTTCGGGCGTGTTGGCTTTCTGCTCAACGCGCGTTGCCCGTTGCGGGTCCGCCGTCGATCGCTCCCAGCTATAGCACGGGCGTGCGCAGCAGTTGACCCTGCGGCAATATCACAATTCCGGCTTGCATATCGAAAGTGGTAAACCGCCCGATCGGGCTCTTAACCGGCGATTTACCGCGTTTCTCTACATTTCCGAGAGAAATCCTCCCGGGTTGAAGGGGCGTCCCGCCATGCATGCACTGGCTCGCAAGCTCGATCTGCCCGTTGGCGCGGCCATACCGGCCAATGGCGACGAGCCTGCAGGGGCAGGCGCCGAGCGCGCGGTGCGCGAGATCGCAGACCGTTTCGGCAAGCTCAGCGCCGAGATCACCGATATCGCCGGGCGCGTCGGCGACGTCACGCAGCAATTCGACAAGCAGACGGCGGGCCTGCGCCGCGTGGTCGGCGCGGTCGAGCAGGTCTCGCAGGCCAACAACGCGATCCGGCAGGCGGCCGAGGGCGCGCAGGCCGCCGCTTCCGGCGTCCGCAACGGCCTCGAGCGCGTGACGAAATCCGTCCGGCTCGGGCTCAATGCGGCGCAGGCGGATATCGAGACCCTGTCCCAGGAAGCGCAATCGATGTCGCAGGTTCTGGCGCAGGCCGTCGGCGATGCGCACAAGGCGCGGGCGTCGAGCGACGCGATCCAGTCGATCACGCGCGAGATCCAGCTCCTGTCGATCAATGCCGGCGTCGAGGCGGCGCGCAGCGGCGAGGCCGGCAAGGGCTTTGCCGTCATCGCGGCGGCCGTGAAGGCGCTGGCGGAGCAGACCCGCGAGGCGACGGCGGCGAGCGCGGCCCAGCTCGACCTCCTCGTGAAGGCGGTCGATGCCGTCGCCCGCCGCAGCCAGGAAAACGCCCAGACCGCGCAGCGCGCGCAGGCGGGCAGCCAGACGATTTCGCAGCAGATCGGCGAGTTCGACAGCTTCGGCCGCTCGGTGGTCGAACTGATCGGCGAGATCGAGGCGGTGTCGCGGCCGACGCGGGAGAATGCCGAGGCCTGTGCCAAGGCGGGACAGGACCTCGCGGGCTTGGTCAGCGGGGTCGATGCCTCCACCGACAACCTCCAACAGGCCGGGCAGCGTACCGAGGCGCTGGTGGCGATCAGCGAAGGCATTCTGGGCTCGATCGCGGCCTCGGGCGTGCGGACCGCCCAGTCGGAGCTGATCGCGACCGTGATGGAGACGGCTGGCACGATCGGACAGATGTTCGAGGCGGCGCTGGCGCGCGGCGAGCTCACGCTCCCGGACCTGTTCGACGAGGCCTACCGGCCGATCCCCGGCTCGGACCCGGTGCAGCATATGACGCGCTTCGTCGCCCTGACCGACCGGTTGCTGCCGCCGCTGCAGGAAGAGCTTTTGACCTCGAACGGGCGGATCGTGTTCTGCGCGGCGGTGGACCGCAACGGCTTCCTGCCGACGCATAACCGCAAATACGCGCAAGCCCAGGGCCGCGACCCGGTCTGGAACAACGCCAATTGCCGGAACCGGCGCATCTTCGACGACCGGACGGGGCTCGCCGCGGCCCGGAACCGCAAGCCGTTCCTGCTGCAGAGCTATCGGCGCGACATGGGCGGCGGGCAGTTCCTCGTCATGGAGGACCTGTCGGCGCCGATCATGGTGAAGGGGCGGCACTGGGGTGCCTTCCGCTTCGGGCTCAAGGTTTAGCAACCAGTCGCGTGCGATTTGTCGAGTTGAGTGAACGAGTTCCCGAGTCCGCGCCATGCATATAGCGCCTTCCTTCCCGAACCTCTCGGTGCTGCTCATCGATCCGAGCCCGCATTACCGCCGGATCGTGCGCACCATGCTGTACCAGGCGCAGCTCAATCGCATCTTCGAGGCGTCCGACCTTTCCTCGGCCGCCTCGACCTTCATCCAGAAGCAGCCGAACATCGTCATCCTCGACTGGGACATGCCGGAGGGGAACAGCGTCAAGTGCCTGGCGGCGATCCGCTCCTTCAGGACCTCGCCCTTCGCCAAGGCACCCGTACTGATCATGATGGAGCGGCCCGACCGGCGCTCGGTCGTGCAGGCGGCGAAGCTCGGCGCGCATGAGATCGTCACCAAGCCGATCTCGCCCAACAATCTCTGGCTTCACCTGTCGGGCGTCATCAACGTACCCCGCAAATACAGGGAGGCCGAGGGCAAGATCACGCTGGTGCCGCGCGCGATCAGCAACGCCATCTTCTGATTGTTGCTCAGAGGCTCCCCGAACGGAATGCGGCGGCATTGTTCGGCTCCAGCCGGCGGCGTGGCGTCCTTGCGCGCAAGCTCGAGCTCGTCACATCGCCGCCGAGGCCTGCGACAACCCCAGGTAGGTCGCATCTGCCCCGAAAACGCCAAGAGTATTGATCCGCCTCAACATATTTAGCGAAGTTTTTACCAGTTTGACGCGATGCTCCAGGCGCAATCCTGGGTCGCCCTTCATGGTCATCACCGTCTCGCTTCCCCCTTTCCTCGGCCGGACCGAGGCCGCGACGTTCCGCAACCAGTTGCTGGTGGCGCTGGAACAGCGGGAAAGCATTGCCGTCGAGTGCGCCGAGGCCGGCCCGCTGCCCAGCCTCTGGATCCAGCTTCTCCATTCCGCAGCCTCCAGCGCCGCCGCGCGGGGGCTTTCGGTCACGCTCAAGGCGGCTTCCGAGGAATGCCGCGAATCCTTGCGGGCGATCGGCTTCGATGCCGCTCACAGCGCTCTCGTTCTGGAGTGATCAGGTATGAAAATCCTGGCGATCGACGATACCAAGACACTGCTCAGCCTGCTCAGCCTGACGCTCCGCAATGCCGGCCATGAAGTGGCGGAGGCCGAGAATGGCGAGGACGGCCTCAACAAGTTCGACCAGTTCCGCCCCGATCTGGTGATCACCGATCTCAACATGCCGATCATGGACGGCATCGAATTCACGCGCGCCTGCCGTTCGCGCCCTGCCGGGCAGAACACGCCGATCATCGTGCTGACCACGGAGAACGGCGCAGAGATCAAGGCGGAAGGCCGCCGCGCCGGCGCCAGCGCCTGGATGGTCAAGCCCTTCGAACCCAATACGCTGCTCGGCCTCGTCGCGCGCTACCAGAACTGAAGGTCGGCCGATGGATCCGTTGGCAGAACTCAAGCAGACCTTCTTCCAGGAATGCGAAGAACTCCTCGGCGCGCTGGAGCAGAAGCTCCAGGCCCTCGACGAGGGTTCCACCGATTCCGAGGACGTCAATGCCGCTTTCCGCGCCATTCACTCGATCAAGGGTGGCGCGGGTGCCTTCGGCTGCACGGAGCTGGTCGGCTTCGCGCATGTCTTCGAGGCTTCGCTCGATCATCTGAGGTCCGGCCGCGTCGCCATCGAGGACGCGCCGTTCACGCTGTTCCTGCGCTGCGCCGACGCCGTCGCCGATCTGGTTTCCGCGGCTCGAAACGATGAGCCCGCGACCGAGCGCCCGGACCTGCTGGCCGCGCTCGAACAGGTCGGCAAGGAGCCGCAGGCCTCGGTTGCCGCGCCCCCGCCGGCTCCCGCTGCGCCAGCTCCGGCGCCGGCCGCTCCCATCGCCGACAACGACGCACCGATCGGGATCGCCGCACTCGGCAATCTGCTCGCCATGGTCGAGGCGAAGACGGCGGCTCCGGCCGTCGCTGCCGATGACGGCTGGGACGACGAGCCGGTCGCTGCGCCTGCGCCCGCTTCGAACAAGCCCGGCCGCGACGTCCATCTGCGTATCACGCCGGAGCAGGACCTCTTCCGCCGGGTGATCGAGCCGCGCGTTGTGCTCGGCTCGCTGCCGGCCGACGATATCGTCTCGATCCGCTGCGACCTGAGCCAGGTGCCGCCGCTCGAAAGCCTCGACGTCAGCGATTGCTGGATGCGCTTCGACGTGGACCTGCGGACCGAACTCTCGGTCGAGGACCTGCACGGCCGCTTCGATTTCAGCCTCGCAAACGAGGAATTCGAGATCAGCTTCCCCGAGCCGGAAGCCGTGATCGACGCTCCGCAGGCCGCCGAAGAACCGACTTCCGAGCCGGAAGTCTCCAGCGCCGTCGCTGCCGACCTCTCCGCGATCCTCGCCAAGCTCGGCGCGGCGCCGAACGTGGCGAGCGAGCCCGATATCCAGCCTGCTCCGGCCCCGATTGCCGCCGTCGCCTCGGCTGTCGCCGTCGAGCCTGCCGTTGTTCGCGCCGCGCCGCGCGCCCCGGCCGCCCCCGACACTTCGGCGCGCCAGCGCCAGGCGGTCAGCGTCCGCGTTGACCTCGACCGTATCGACAAGCTGATGAACCTCGTCGGCGAGATCGTCATTACCCAGTCGATGCTGGTCGAATGCGTGCGCTCGCTGCCTTACGACGTCCACGCCAAGACCGCCGAGGGCATGCTGACGCTCTCGCGCCAGACGCGCGAATTGCAGGACCACGTCATGGCGGTCCGCGCCCAGCCGGTGAAAGCCGTGTTCCAGCGCATGCCGCGCCTGGTGCGCGAACTCGCCCAGACGCTGGGCAAGGAAGTGCGCCTGGTGCTCGAAGGCGAGAACACCGAGGTCGACAAGACGATCATCGAGGAACTCGCGGATCCGCTGACCCACATGATCCGCAACTCGATGGATCACGGGCTCGAGACGCCGGACGAGCGCGTCGAGGCCGGCAAGCCGCGCGAAGGCACGATCAAGCTGGTCGCCGAGCATCGTGCCGGCCGCATCGTGATCTCCGTCACCGATGACGGGCGTGGCATCGGCCGCGACCGGCTTCTGGCCAAGGCTCGCTCGCGAGGCCTCGTCGGCGCCGACGAGCGCCTGCAGCCGGAGGAGATCGATCAGCTCATCTTCGCCGCCGGCCTGTCGACCGCCGAGGTCGTCAGCGACGTCTCCGGCCGCGGCGTCGGCATGGATGTCGTGCGCCGCAACGTGGAATCGCTCGGCGGGCGCATCTCGGTCGATTCCGAGCCGGGCCGGGGCTGCAAGTTCACGCTCGCCTTGCCGCTGACGCTCGCCGTGCTCGAAGGCATGGTGATCCGCTGCGGCGACGACCGCTACGTCATCCCGATCGCCTCGGTGATCGAGACGCAACATCTCGCCTCGACTCCCATCGAGCGCCTGCCCTTCGGCCAGGAAGTCCTGCGCTGGCGCGGCGAGGTCACTCCGCTCTACCGCCTCGGCGACGTGATGGGCTCGATGGGCAAGACCAACGAGAACATCGTGATCATCGCCGAGAACGAGCGCGGCAACAATGTCGGCATCGCCGTGGACGAGATCGTCGGCCAGCAGCAGGTCGTCGTGAAGAGCCTCGAGGCCAATTACGGCGCGGTCAACGGCGCCTCGGCGGCGACGATCCTCGGCGACGGCCTCGTCGCCCTGATCCTGGATATCGACTCGATGCTGCGGCTTGCCGCCTCCGGCAGCCGGAACACCCAATCTGACCTCAAGATGGCTGGATGACCATGAGCCTTCAACTCGGCGAAAAGCACTTCTCGTCGGCGCAGCCTGAATCGGCCGCGCGCCGGATCGTGACCTTCAAGGTCGGCGACCGCACCTTCGGCATCGATGTCGGCATGGTCCGCGAGATCAAGGGCTGGCAGGCGACGACGCCGCTGCCGCATGCGGCCCCGCATGTGCGGGGCGTGCTGAACCTGCGCGGTGTCATCCTCGCGGTCTACGACCTGCGCACCGCGATCGGGCTCGGCGCGACCGAAGCCACCGCGACCCATGTCATCGTCGTCGTCGATGTCGAGGACAAGACGGCCGGCCTGCTGGTCGACTCGGTCTCCGATATCGTCGACGTGCCGGTTTCCGCGGTTCGTCCTGCTCCCGACCTGGAGCGCGACGAGCACGGCCTGATCGAAGGCCTCGTCCTGCTCGATACCGATATCGTGGCGCTGCTCGATCTCGCAGCGGTGATCCGCGACGGCGGCGCCGAGACCCAGCTCAAGACCAGCCGGGCCGCCTGACCTTCTGAGACCAGCCCGAGCGTAGCGTTCAGGAAGCGGGCGAGAACAAGAAACGATCGAACCATATGGGCAGCGCGCTCGGCCCCTTCTCACGTCTCTCGGTCAGCCAGCCGCTGCTAGCCGCCGGCTCGGCGGCGCTCGCCGGCAGCCTGGCATCCTACGCGGCCGTTGCCGGCGCTCCCGCCCTTGGAGCTGCCGCGGTGACGGCCGTTGCGCTGTTCGGCGGCCTGGCGGCCTGGGGCACGACCCGCCCGCTGGCGCGCAGCGCCGCCGCGGTCGCCCGCCTGGCTGAGGGCGGTGAGGTCGCGCTTCCCGAGACCTCCGGATCAGGTGAGGGCGCGGAGCTGTCGCGCGCGCTCGCGATCATCCATGAGCAGGGCCAGGAAGCCGAAAGGTTGCGTGCCGCGCTCGACCATGGCCGCGCCAGCGTCATGCTCTGCGACCCCGCCGGCCGCGTCGTCTATGCCAGCAAGGCGCTGCTGCGCTTCTTCGGAGAGGCGCAGGAGGATTTTCGCGCGGCCTTTCCGGGCTGCTCGGCCAAGGACATGCTGGGCCGCGTCATGGAGCGCGTGCAGGGCGAACACCAGCCGCATAACGGCCAGCCGGTGCGCCTGACGCTCGGCCGCCGCACGATCTGCCTGACCCTGACGACCATGATGCGTTCCGACGGCCGCAGCTTCGGCACTGCCGTGGAATGGCGCGAGATGACCGGCGATCTCAAGCTCGCCGCCGAGATTGTGGCGCTGGTCGAGGCGGCCGAGGCCGGCGATTTTTCTCGCCGTCTGTCGTCGGAAGGGCAGCCGCTGCCGCTCGGCCACGCGGTCAAGGGCCTGAACCGGATCAATGCCGCGCTGGAAGGTACATTCGACCAGATGGCTCATGCCGTCGCGGGGGTGAGCGAGGGCGATTTCAATCGGTCCATCCCGGTGACCGGTCAGGGCAGCCTGGGCTTCCTTCAGGACAGCCTCAACGAGGCCTTCGGGCATGTCGGTGCGACGCTTGCGACGATCCGCGACAGCGCCGGCCGGGTTTCGCAGGCAGCGGCCGAAGTCGATGCCGCGACCACGGAGCTCGCGGCCGGCACCGGGCGGGCATCGGCCGATCTCGGTGAGGCTTCTGCTGCCGCCGAACAGGTTACCGCGTCGGTCGGACGCAGCAGCATCCGCACGCGCGAGGCCGGCGAACTCGCCGGCGAGACGATGAGCGTCGCGCAGCAGGGGCAGGGCGTCGTCGCCCGCGCCGTCGATGCGATCGGGCGCATCGAAAGCTCGTCGGTGAAGATCGCCGAGATCGTCGGAGTGATCGACGAGATCGCCTTCCAGACCAATCTGCTGGCGCTGAATGCCGCCGTCGAGGCGGCGCGTGCCGGCGATGCCGGCAAGGGCTTTGCGGTGGTGGCGTCCGAAGTGCGCTCGCTGGCGCAGCGCTCGGCGCAGGCCGCCAAGGATATCAAGGGGCTGATCGTCTCGTCGAACGGGCAGGTCGCGGAGGGGGTCGGCTTCGTCCGCGAGACCGGCGCGGCGCTGCAGCGCATCGTCGCGGCGGCGGGCAAGGTCTCGGCCACCGTGTCCGAGATTTCCAGCGCGACGGCCGAGCAGGCGCAAGGCGCCGGCGAGATGGGTCGCAGCGTGACGAAGATGGACAAGGGTGTCAGGCAGAACGCCGACCTGGCCGGCCGGAGCGCCGAAGCGGCAGCCGAGCTCGCCGAGCAGGCGGCGGCGCTGCGCGCCTATGTCGAGGCGTTCAGCGGCGGCCAGACCGTGGCCGGAGGTGCCCTGCCGCCGCTTCGCAGCTCGGCGCCGACCGTCGCGCAGCCGTCACGGATGATGCCGCCGCCACAGCACCGCCGCGTCGCTGCCGGCGGTCGCATGGGGATTTGAGAGATGAACAGACCTGCCTCGCCCAATCCCTTCGCGCTCGCCCAGCCCGTCATGGCGGACGTCACGCTGACGCGCGACGACATGAAGTTCATCGCGACGCTGGTCTATGAGCAGGCCGGCATCGTCATCCGCGAGCATAAGGAAGCGATGACGCGCGGCCGCCTGGCGCGGCGCGTCAAGGCGCTCGGCATGAACTCGGTCGCGGAGTACTGCGCCTTCCTCAAGACGCCGCAGGCGGCGGGCGAATTGCCCGAGCTGATCAATGCGGTGACGACGAACCACACCGCCTTCTTCCGCGAGCGCCACCATTTCGACCATCTGCGCAAGGACGTGATGCCGCGCCTGCTGCAGGAGCGCTCCGGCAGGCGCGGCCGCATCCGCATCTGGTCGGCGGCCTGTTCCTCGGGCGAGGAACCCTATTCGATCGCCGCTTCCTGCCGCGACGTGGTGGGGCCGCGCAGCGACCTCGACTTCAAGATACTCGCGACCGACATCGACACCGATATCCTGACGCGCGCCGAGGCCGGCATCTATCCGGCTGAATTGTTCGAGCGCCTGCCATCCGACGTGAAGCCGATGCTCAAGCTCGAAGGCGGGGCCGGGCGGGGCGAAGCCCGGATCAGCGAGGAGCTGCGCCGGATGATCGCCTTCAAGCGGCTGAACCTGATCGAGAAATGGCCGATGAGCGGCCCGTTCGACGTGATCTTCTGCCGCAATGTCTTCATCTATTTCGACACGCAGACCAAGGCCTCGATCCTCGACCGTTTCGTGGCGCTGCTGGCGCCCGGCGGCTTCCTCTATCTCGGGCATTCGGAATCGCTGCCGCAACCGCATCCGAACCTGCGCCTGATCGGCCGCACCATCTACGAGAGGACTGCATGAGCGTCTCCCGGTCCTCCCGCCGCTATTTCGACCCGCGCTTCCAGGCGACGATCATCACCGTCGCGCCGGGCGAGCACGAGATCACCTCCGCCAAGGACGAGATCGTCGCGACCGTGCTTGGCTCCTGCGTCTCGGTCTGCATGCGCGATCCCGTCGCCGGTGTCGGCGGCCTCAACCATTTCCTGCTGCCGAAGAACAATGGCGGCTCGGATGCCAGCGCCGGCGAACGCTATGGCGACACGGCGATGGAGGTGCTGATCAACGACCTGTTGAAGCGCGGCGCCAAGCGGAGCAATTTCGAGGCGAAGGTCTTCGGCGGCGCCCGCGTGCTTTCGGGCGCGACGATGCTGGCGATCGGCGACGGCAATATCGCTTTCGTCAACGAGTTCCTGAAGGTCGAGGGCATCCCGGTGGTCTCGCGGGATGTCGGCGGCACGCGCTCGCGGCGCATCCATTACCAGCCCTCGACGGGGCGGGCCTGGGTGCAGCACGTTCAGCCGACTTCGCGCGACAGCGGCCACGAGCAGGAAATCGCCTATCTCAACCGGCTCAAGACGCAGCCGGTGGCTGGTGAAGTGGAGGTCTGGTGATGGTTGTCGCGACGTCTTCCACCGCTCCGGTCAAGGTCCTCGTCGTCGACGATTCCGTGCTGATGCAGAAGCTGATGACGCAGATCATCAACTCGGCGCCGGGCTTCGAGGTGATCGGCGTCGCCGGCAGCGCCGAGGAGGGCTGGGACGCGATCCAGGAGCTCAGGCCCGATGTCCTGACGCTCGATCTGGAACTGCCGGGCCGGCACGGCCTCAAGCTGCTGGCGCGCGTGCTGAAGCAGGACCCGCTGCCGGTGCTGATCGTGTCGGCCTTCGGCGGGCCGGGCGCCGACAACACCATCCAGGCGCTGGAGCTCGGCGCGATCGACTTCATCGAGAAGCCCGACGGCACGACCCATACGCTCGACGGCTTCATGAAGCATCTCGTCGCGGCGCTGCAGCGCGCCGCCGCCAGCCGCAAGATGATCGCCGCCGCAAGGCAGATGACGCAGATGGCCGCCGCTGCACCGGCCCGCCCGGCCGCGCTCGCGCCGTCGCGGGAGCCGGCGCGCAGCGGCAAGACCTCGCTGATCGCGATCGGCGCCTCGACCGGCGGCGTGCCTGCCGTGCAGACGGTGATGCGGGATCTCGCGCATCTCAGGCTGCCGATCGTCGTCGTGCAGCACATGCCGCCGGGCTATACGGCGAAGTTCGCGGCGCGGCTCGCGACCGCAACCGGGCTCGACGTCCGCGAGGCCGTCGATGGCGACAGGCTGCGGCCCGGCATGGCGGTGGTCGCGCCTGGCGGCCCGCGCCATCTCGAAGTCGAGGAGCGCCGCGGCGAGTTCGTCTGCGCGCTGCGCGAGGGGCCGCTGGTCAGCGGCCATTCGCCTTCGGTCGACGTGATGTTCCATTCGGTGGCACGCAGTGTCGGTGCCCATGCGGTCGGCATTCTGCTCACCGGCATGGGGCGCGACGGCGCTGACGGTTTGTTAGCCATGCGCAGAGCCGGCGCCGAGACGTTAATCCAAAGCGGGGAGACCTGCGTGGTAAACGGAATGCCGAAAGCGGCCTACGAGTTAGGAGCGACCGAAAGGGTCGTTCCATTGACCCAGATTGGTACCGCGGTCAGCCAGTTGATCGGCGAAAGACCGAACCTGCGCACCGCGTAAGGAGAGTGTGATGTCAAAGGCCAGAAGCGAATACCGCATCCTGGTGGTCGATGACCAGAAGAGCATGCGCGGCCTGGCGACCTATTTCCTCAAGCAGATCGAGTTCCAGGACATCGACGAGGCGGAGAACGCCCGCGAGGCCCTGATGAAGATGCAGACCAAGCGCTACGACCTGCTGCTGCTCGACTGGAACATGGACGGCATGAGCGGCATCGACCTGCTGCGTGCCATCCGCTCGGTGCCGGAACTCAACCAGATCAAGATCATCATGGCGACCTCGGAGCGCTCGGTCGACAAGATGGACGAGGCGACCAGCAACGGCGCCGATCATTACGTCGTGAAGCCCTACGAATTGCGCGACCTCGAAGTGCGCGTGAAGAAGGTCCTCGCCTGCTGAGGGTTGCCTGCCGAGGCCTTCCGGTCTCGCCATCGTGAAGCGAAGCCTCGCGCCGGCCGGCTGCGAGGCTTTTTGCTTTGGGGCATGATGCCGCCCGTTCGTTTGCCGAACCGGAGGAAAGCCATGCTGCCGTCGCGCCGCCAGATCGTCGCCGGGATCGCCGGAGCCGCTGCTGCGGGCATCGCCTCTCGTGCGACCGTGGCGCAAGCTCTCACCGGCGCCCATGCCTTCGTCTTCGATAAGCCCGATGGCGGACGCATGCCGCTCGCCGATTATCGCGGCCGGCCGATCCTCGTCGTCAATACGGCAACGCGCTGCGGCTATGCCGGGCAGATGGCGACGCTGGAACAGCTCTGGCAGCGCTACCAGACCCGCGGGCTGATGCTCGTCGCCGTGCCGAGCAATGATTTCGGCGGCCAGGAGCCGCTGGATGGTGCCGCCATCGCCGAGGCCGCCCGGCAGAGCCATGGCGCGACCTATACCTTCGTGGAGAAGGCCGTGGTGCGCGGGCCGGAGGCTCATCCCTTCTATCGCTGGGCCGCTTCGGAGAAGCCTGCGGACACGCCGCGCTGGAACTTCCACAAATACCTGATCGGCCGCGACGGCGCGCTGCTCGGCGGCTTTCCGGCAGGGACGGATCCCCTGTCGCCGCAGCTCGTGCAGGCGATCGGGCGCGAGCTGTCGGCTGAGTAGAAGCCTGTGTCATTCCGGGCTCGCGCCTGCGGCGCGCCCCGGAATGACAAGCGCGGAGATGCTCGGGTCGAGCCCGAGCAGGACACGCTGCACCGTCACTTCTTCGGCCGAAACGCCGCGATCACCGCTGGATCGGTCTCCAGCCAGGGACCTTCGATCAGGTCGATGCAATAGGGGATGGCCGGCATCACCGCGTCCAGGCATTCGGCGATGGCGCGGGGGCGGCCGGGCAGGTTGACGATCAACGACTTGCCCCGGATGCCCGCGGTCTGGCGCGAGAGGATCGCGGTCGGCACCTTGGCGAGGCTGACCTGGCGCATCAGTTCGCCGAAGCCGGGCATCGGCTTCTCGACGACATCCTCGGTCGCTTCCGGCGTGACGTCGCGCGGGGCCGGGCCGGTGCCGCCCGTCGTGACGATCAGGCAGCAGCCCTCCTTGTCGGCGAGGTCGCGCAATGTCTGCGCGATCACGGCGCGATCGTCGGGGATCACCCGCGCGACAGGCTCCCAGGGGGAGGTCAGGACCTTCCGGAAATAGGCGTCGATCGCCGGTCCACCCTCATCCGCATAGATGCCGGCCGAGGCGCGGTCGGAGACCGTGACGATTCCAATCCGGGCGGTGGTGGTCATCGGCTTTCTCCTGGGGGCAGGCCTGCTCTATCGGCGCGGCCAATGGCCGGTCAAGCCGATCTCGCCAGCATTGGAATGATCTGCTAGCGCAGCGCCATGCGCCTTGCCGCCGCCTTGTTCCGTTCCGCCGATCCACGCGGCTTCGCCACCTGCTTCGCGGCGACGGTCATGCTGGCGCTCGGGGTGCTGACGGCACTGACCCTTTGGCGTGATCCCTACTGGGTGTTTCGCGACAACCCGCCCTGGACCCGCGACGGCGTCGGCGCGAGCCGCCTGCTCGATGTCGAGATGCGCCTGATCAAGCCGCTCCAGATCGCCAGGCTGAAGCCGCAAACGCTCGTGATCGGCTCGTCGGTGGTCTATCGCGGGCTCGATCCGCGCGACGTCTCCGGCGCCGAGGGCCAAGTTTACAATGCCGGGATCTCCGCCTTGATGGCGCGGGAGCTGCCAATTCTCGCGGCTCTGGCGGTCGACGTCACCAGTGTCCGCCGGGTCGTGATCGAACTGGACTATTTCATGTTCACGGCCTGGCCACCGCCGCCGCCGATCGATCGCAAGCTCGCGACGGCAGCGGGGCGTCGCGAGGCGCTGGTCTCCGTCGTGCTCAACCCGAAGACGATCGACAACCTGCGCGGGCCACGACCGCTGCGGACGGAGCCCGGCCTCTGGCGCGGCGACGGCTACAAGGCGACGCCGGATTTCGATGCGGAGCTGGTGCGCAGGATCACCCGCGAGCAGAACATCGCGGCGATGGCTTATCGGCCCGATGATCTCGCTCATCTCGAAAGGGCGCTCGACCTGTTGCGGGAGCGGGATGTCATCATCGTCCTGTCGCCGATGAGCGCGGCGCAGCGGCAGCTCGTCGAAGCGGGCGGTCGCGGGGCGGAACTGGCGTCCTGGCGACGGGACATCGCCGCGCTGGCTGTACGGCGCCAGCTACCCTTCCACGATTTCGTTTCGGAACATCCGTTCGAGGATTTCGACCCCGGCAAGGCGTCGTCGCGCTACTGGCTCGACACCCTGCACTTCAAGCCCGAGGTCGGCCGCTGGATTTTCGCGCGAATCGGGCTCGGGCGGCATCCCGCAGGCGCCTGAGCCACATCCGGCCGAACGCTGCGATCTGCGCGGCGCCGATGCGGCCCGCGCCGACGCGGATGATCGCGTTGGCCATCTCGCGGCGCTCGCCCCAGACATAGGTGCCGGCATCGACGCCCTCGCCCGCACCGCTGTCGAAGAAGGCGGGCGGCGTGCCGTTGAAATCGGCCTGGAGCATCGCGATCGCCAGGGTCCGGCCGGGCGAGTGGCGTCCTTGTGTTTCATCATAGGCGATCTTGAGGAAATGCCGGCGGTTGCCGCTCTCGACCAGCAGACCCATGGCGATCGCGCGGCCGTCATGCAGCAACGTGTCGATCAGGAGCGTATCGTCATTGGTGCAGAGCTCTGCCAGCCGGCGGATATAGGCGGCGTCGGCCGGCAGGCAGGCGATGGCGGTGCCGGCTTCGCCCTTCCAGCCGGAGGCTTCGAGCGTGAGGAAGGCGTCGAGCGCTTCCAGCGCGCCGCGGCCGCGATTGCGCCGGAAGGTGAGAGCGCCATGCTTCGCCGCCTGCCGGAACTGCTGCATGCGCTTCTTGTAAGCGGAACCGAGGGCGCGGCGCAGATAGGCCTCGAAATTGTCCTCCGGGCGCGGGATCATCACCGGCCGGACCCAGCGCTCATAAGTCGAGATCGCGCTGCCGGTCTGGCGGCAGGCTTCGGCCAAGGCGGCGTAGCAGGGGCCGTCGAGCGGGAGCAAAGGCAGCAGCAGGCGATGCGGCAGGTCGCGCGAGGCGAGGAGATAGCGCATCAGGGCGCGCGCCGCTTCCGAGGCATGGTCACGGTCGAGAACCGGCAGCGAGGAGACTTCGTAGAGCGGCACCAGCGGCGATGCGAGCGCGGCGGAAAAGCCGCTGCGCCAGCCCGTCACGCGCCGGAAGGCCCAGATGCCGACGAGCTGCTCGAAGTCGAGCGCGGCGCTATGCCAGGCGCAGAGGACGACGATCTCGTCTTCCGGCACGAGCAGGGTCGCGGCCGAGACGGCCGAAGGAGCCATATGCGGGTTGGGCTCGAGCGCATGGCGCGCAAGCTCCGCGAAAACCGGCCCCAGCTCCGCGTAGGCGGCGGGGCCGAGGCGCCTGACGACGATTCCCGTGCTCAAGACCGATGGCCGTCCCGGTTCGGCCGGCGCAATTCGCCGCGCAGGGAGAGGACGAAGGCGATGACCTGCGCGGTCGCGCGGTAGAGCTCCTCCGGGATCTGGTCGTCGAGTTCGACCGCCGAAAGCGCCTGGGCGAGGATCGCGTTCTGCTCGACGGCGACGTCGTGCTCGCGCGCGGTCTCGACGATGCGCTCCGCCAGTTCGCCGCGGCCCTTGGCGGTCACGCGGGGCGCGCCATGTCCGTCATATTCGAGCGCGACGGCGATGCGAGGTGGCTGCGGCGCGCTCATGACAGGCGGTCCAGAAACTGGCCGGCGGTCGGCTGCATCACGCGCGGCTGGCCGGTATGGATGTCGATGACGCCGCTGGCGAAATCGGCATCGAGCAGTGCGCCTTCGAGGCCGGGCGCGGCGCCGCGCAGAAGCTGGCTCGTCTCCTCGCGCTCGGCCCAGATCGAGACGCCGACATCGCGGCCCTGCAAGGTGACGACGCCCTGAAGCGGCCCCATCGGCTCGACATCGAGCGCGAAGCGGATGCGCCAGATCGGCGGGGCCACGCCCTGTGCATCGCGGCGGGGGGCGTCGCGCTCGACCTGGAGCGGCAGCATCGTGATGCCCTGCTGGAAGGCGAGCGGGATCTCGGCGAGCCAGCGCTGCGCTGCTTGCGTGCCGTCCTGCCGGGCGGGCTCCAGCGGCAGCGAGGCGTATTGCGTCAGCTTGATCCGGTCGAGCGCCGCCTCTGTCTGGTCGAGCAGGGTCTCGGCGATGGCGAGTGGTTTCTCGCCGGGCCCCAGCGAAGGCTCCACGGCCGGTTGCGGCGCGAGCGGGCCGTCGCGGCGGGGAGGGGCGAGGCGAGTGGATTGGTCGCCGGAAGCCAAATCGGCTGGCTGCTCGGCGCCGGAAGCGCTGCCATACTCACGACGGCTCGCCTTCGGATCCGGCGACAAGGCGTCGATGATCGGCAGCAGGGTTTCCCGCAACGCCTGCAGGCCGGCCTTGAGATCGCCCTGCCGGGGCGCGGGCAGCCCCGAGGCTTGCCGTGCGTCGAGGAAGAGTCCCGAGGCCTGGAAGGCTTCCTTCAGCTTCGCCGCGGTGGGCGCCTGCCGCTCGGCGGGAAGGGCCTGGGCCAGCATCTGCTGGATTGCTGGGGGCAGGGTCTTGGGCAAGCCCAGCGAGATCGAGCCCTGCGCGATCGCGCGCAGATTGGCGAAGAGCGGAGCGAGGCCCGCCTGCTGCTGCAGCATCGGGCCGAGCAACGGCCCGGCGACGGCACGGGCGGTCGCTGCCGTGATCACCGGAGCAGCAGGGGGCGTCGCGGCTGCTGGCGAAGCGGAGTTGGTGGCGTTCGCCGGTGTGCCTCCTGCCGCGATGGGCGGCGTGGCAGCCGCCTGCGCTGCCGGCAGTCCCAATGGCTGCAGGGCTTGCTGCAGGAAGGCTTGCTGTATCGCGACCGGGGAAGGCGGATGGGCGGCTTGCGCGACGGCCGGCGCCGGCATGGCGGGAGGCTGAGGCACGGGATTAGGTGCGGCCACCGGGATTGGCCGGGCTGGAGCGGCCGTCGAAACCGGGGGGGCTGCTGGCTGAGCAGGTTGGGCTGCAGGGAGCGGTTGCGCTTGAACCTGTCCGGCGGCCGGCGTCGATGGCGGGCGGACCTCGACCAGCGTGGCGCGCAGGTCGCCGCCGGGCTGCGCGGGCGGATCGAGCCGCAGCAACAGGGTGGCGCCGGGCTGCAAGGCAGCCTGCCTGGCCTGCGGACCGGCGAGGACGAGCGCGACCTTGGTCTCGCCGATCATGGCGGTCGCGGTGCCGTCCGGCTCCAGCGAAGCGAGCCTGGCCTGCACCGTCCGGCCAGCCGCCAACTCTCCGCCTGCGTCGAGCGCCTGCAGCAAGGTGGCGAGGGTCTGGCTCTTGACGAGCTGGGCGAGATTCATCGGATGACCATGTGACGACGCAGCATCCTGTCACGAAAGATTAAGCATTTCCTTGCCGGCCGGCTGCGCGATGCAGGGCGTGCCTGCGCGCCGGGCGCTGGTCTCGGGCGCCGCGCTGCGGCAGGGTTCGCCCACCCCGTTCGAGGATATCAGCCATGGAATACCGCCGTCTCGGCCGCTCCGGCCTCAAGGTCTCGCCGCTCTGCCTGGGCACGATGATGTTCGGCGGCCCTACCGACGAGGCGATGTCGCGCCGGATCATCGACAGCGCGCGCGAAGCCGGGATCAATTTCATCGACACGGCCGATGCCTATAACGAGGGCCAGTCCGAGGAAGTGACCGGCCGCGCCATCGCCGCTCATCGCTATGACTGGGTGCTCGCGACAAAGGTCGCAAACCCCATGGGCAAGGGGCCGATGCATGGCGGGCTGTCGCGGCGCTGGGTCCTGCGCGCCTGCGAGGACAGCCTGCGCCGGCTCGCCAGCGAAACCATCGACATCTACTATCTCCACAAGGAAGATCACACGACGCCGCTGGAGGAGACGGTGCATGCGATCGCCGATCTCGTCCGGCAGGGAAAGATCCGGCATTTCGGCGTCTCGAACTACCGCGCCTGGCGATTGGCCGAGATCTGCCGGCTCTGCGACGAGCTCGGCATCGACCGGCCGGTGGTCAGCCAGCCCTATTACAACGCGATGAACCGCATGCCGGAGGTCGAGCATCTGCCGGCCTGCGGCTATTTCGGGCTGGGCGTCGCCTCCTATTCGCCGCTGGCCCGCGGCGTTCTTACTGCCAAGTACGCGCCGGGGCAGGCACCGGCCGAAGGCACGCGCGCCGGGCGCGGCGACCGGCGGATGATGCAGGCGGAATGGCGCGAGGAAAGCCTGGTCATCGCCCAGACGATCAGGGAGCATGCGGCCGGGAAGGGGCTGACGCCGATCCAGTTCGCGGTGCGCTGGGTATTGAACAATGCCTTCGTCACGGCGGCGATCGCCGGTCCGCGCACCTTCGACCAGTGGGAGGCCTATCTCGCCGCGCTCGATGCCGGGTTCGACGCGGATGATGAGGCGCTGATCGACCGGCTTGTGCCGGCCGGGCACCCATCGACGCCGGGCTACAGCGATCCGGCCTATCCGCTGGAGGGGCGCGTCAGCCGCGTCTGAGGTCGACCCTCAGTTCAGCATGCAGAAGCCGTTGACCACGACATCCGTCTGGCACCACGGCTTCTTGGCCTCGCTGTTCGCGGAAAGGCGCAGCGGCAAGGGCTCCTCGCCTCGGGCGGTCGCAGTCGGGAAGGGCACGCGCTCGGGCTGACCCGTCTCGGCCCGCGCGCGGCTCGCGCCCAGAGCGGCGCCGGGCACGACGACGACGCTGCGGCTGCTCGTGGTCGATGAGCCGGAGCTGCGCCCGCCGAAACGGAACTTGGCCGCCTCGGCCTGGACAGGCAGCAAGGTGGCGGTTGCGAGCAGGCAGGCGAGGGCGGCGATGCGGCGCATGAGGGCGGTCTCCCGGTTGCCGACAGGATGCCGCGATCTGCCGCAACGGCAAGAAAAGCCTCGGATCAGCCTCAGCGAGGGGTTAACGCGGCTGTTCAGGCGGCTGCGCGCGGCCGGGTGAGGCCATTCCAGGCTGCCATGGCGCCTTGCGCGATGGCCTCCAGCATTAGCCGCGAAGCACCGTCGCGGGCCTGGATCGACATGCCCTGCTGGACGGTGACGTAGTAGCTTGCGATCGCATGGAGATCGAGTGTGGACGGCACCTCGCCCTCGGCGATGGCACGCCGCAGCCGCTCCTCGATCATCGTGATGCTGCCGGCCCGCATCTCGCGCAGGATGCGGCTGGTCTCGTCGCCGACACCGACGGCGTTGACGGCCGACAGCACGACCATGCAGCCGGGCGGGCGCCCGGGGCGGGTGAAGGTTTTCGCGCTCGCCATCAGGTAGCCTTCGAGCGCTGCCCGCGCAGTGGGGGCGTTCTGCAGCGGTGCGAGAATGTCGTCGCTTTCGGTCGCGGCGAAATGATGGATGGCCTCCCGGTAAAGCTCCTCCTTGCTGCCGAAGGCTGCGTAGAGGCTTGGCGAATTGATGCCCATCGCCTCGGTGAGGTCGCTCATCGCGGCGGCCTGGTAGCCCCGCTCCCAGAACACCTCCATGGCGCGCTCCAGCGCTGCCTGCCTGTCGAAACTGCGTGGACGGCCCCGTTCGGCCATGCGGGTCGCCTCCTCGAAATTATTTTGTATCGGTCGTTATATATTTCACTTGACGGCCGGGATCAAGCGCGTCAGCTATTATGTATCGATCATTATAGAAATGGAGTTTGCCATGTCACGCCTTGCTGGAAAGCGCGCTCTCGTCACCGGCGGCAGCCGCGGAATCGGCGCCGCCATCGCCCGCAGGCTTGCTGCCGAGGGCGCCGATGTCGCGCTGACCTATGAACGCTCCGCCGAGAAGGCGGCGGCGGTCGCGAGGGAGATCGAGGGGCTCGGTCGCAAGGGCTTCGCCATCGCCGCCGACAGCGCCGATCCCGCAGCCGTGACCCGTGCTGTCGACGAAGCCGCCAAGGCGCTCGGCGGGCTCGACATCCTCGTCAACAATGCCGGGATCTATCGTGGCGGCCCGGTCGCCGACTGGAGCCTCGCCGATATCGACGCGACGCTTGCCGTCAATGTCCGCGCCGTGGTGCTGGCCTCGCAGGCCGCTGCCGCGCATCTGGGCGAGGGCGGGCGGATCATCTCGACCGGTTCCTGCCTCGCCGACCGGGTGGTCGAGCCGGACGTGACGCTCTATGCGATGAGCAAGGCGGCGCTGATCGGCTTCACCAAGGGGCTGGCGCGCGATCTCGGGCCGCGTGGCATCACCGTCAACATCGTCCATCCCGGCTCGACCGATACCGACATGAACCCGGCCGGCGGCCCCGGCGCCGACGCGCAGCGGGCGCGCATGGCGATCCCGCGCTATGGCCAGCCGGAGGATATCGCCGGGCTCGTCGCCTATCTCGCGAGCGAGGAGGCGCGCTTCATCACCGGCGCTGGCTTCGCCATCGATGGCGGCGTGAACACCTGAGACGGGCCGATCCGAAGGGCGTCCGTCATGGTCGGGCTTGTCCCGACCGTCCACGTCTTCGCTGGTCACGGACCGTGTTCAAGACGTGGATGCTCGCCACAAGGGCGAGCATGACGGGGCTGGCAAGTTCGCGCCATTGTGCTGTGCGTGGCCCTACTGCCCCGGCAGAACGATCATGGTGGGCTTGGCCGGCAACGTCGCCTTGCCGAGCGTGATCGTCGCCTGTTCGCGGCGCTCGACCGGCCAGATATCCTGTGTCCGCGCGAGGAAACGGTTCAGCGTGCCGCCGCCGAAGAAATGCATGGGGATCATCACCCGCGCCTGGATCGACTTCAGCACGTCCAGCATGCCGGACTGGTCGAGCGTATAGCTGCCATCGACCGGGAAGAGCACGATGTCGACCCGGCCGAGCGCGCGCAGGTGGCCGGGCTCCAGCGGGTGATGCAGATGGCCGAGATGGGCGATGCAGAGCTCGCCGATCTCGAAGACGAAGATCGAGTTGCCGTCATAGTCGGTGCCGCCCTCGTAGGTGCGGATATTGGTCGGCACGTTGCGGACGCGGACATCGCCGAAGGTAAGATCGTGCTGCGCCGCGCCGCGGCCGGACAGGTCCCAGCCGGGCAGGACATTCTTGATCGCCGGATCGGGATTGCGAGAGTTATGCGTCGAATGCGCCTTGTTCATTGTGGCGATGTCGGGCGTTACGGGTGGGCGGACATAGTCGTTGTAGTCGGTCGCGATCTTCACGCCGCCCGGCGTCTCGATCAGGAAAGTGGCATGGCCGGCGAAGGTCAGCCGTGCCTCGTCCTTGGCCAGTTGCGCCCGCTGGATCGGCAGGCCGAGGCTCGCCATCTCCGGCCGACAGCCGGGTTCGTTCGACTGGGCGCGGGCGGGCAGCGTGGCAAACAGCGCCAGGGCGAGAACCGTGAAGATACGCAACAGGACGGCGGGCAGGCTCATCGGCGGGCTCCGGCATCGTTCAGGCCGGAGGAGCTTCCGGCAAAACCCGGCCCGGGGGAAGGGCGCATGGATCGCTCTACCGGTTTTGTGAAAGGCACCTGCTCCGCCGGCAGGCGGTTGCGGGCGGCGCGCCCGGTCGCTACATAGCGGCCAGATTTCCCGACATCCCTTGTCGCAGCGCCTTAAAGCGGAGCCCGCTCGCCCCATGTCTCGCCAGTTCATTTACCATATGCGCGGCCTGTCCAAGACCTATCCGGGCGGCAAGCAGGTCCTGAACAACATCCATCTCTCCTTCTATCCGGATGCCAAGATCGGCGTGCTCGGCGTCAACGGCGCCGGTAAGTCGACCCTGCTCAAGATCATGGCCGGCATGGACAAGGAATGGACCGGCGAGGCCTGGGTCGCGGAAGGCGCGCGCGTCGGCTACCTGCCGCAGGAGCCGAAGCTCGACGAGGGCCTGACGGTCCGCGAGAACGTGATGCTCGGCGTCGCCCCGCAGAAGGCGATCCTCGACCGCTATAACGAGCTCGCCATGAACTATTCGGACGAGACCGCCGACGAGATGACCAATCTTCAGGACGAGATCGAGGCCAAGGGCCTGTGGGATCTCGATTCCAAGGTCGACCAGGCGATGGATGCGCTGCGCTGCCCGCCGGATGACTGGGCCGTGGACAAGCTTTCGGGCGGCGAGCGCCGCCGTGTCGCCATGTGCAAGCTGCTGCTGGAGCAGCCGGAGCTCCTGCTGCTCGACGAGCCGACCAACCATCTCGACGCCGAGACCACCGCCTGGCTCGAAGGGCATCTCAGGACCTATCCGGGCGCGATCCTGATTGTCACCCACGATCGCTACTTCCTCGACAATGTCACGAGTTGGATCCTTGAGCTCGATCGCGGCCAGGGCATTCCCTACGAGGGCAATTACTCCGCCTGGTCGGTGCAGAAGCAGAAGCGCCTCGCCCAGGAAGGCCGCGAGGACGCCTCGCGCCAGAAGACGCTGGAGCGCGAAGCGGAGTGGATGGCGCAGTCGCCCAAGGCCCGCCAGGCCAAGAGCAAGGCCCGTATCCAGCGCTATGACGAGCTGGTCCAGAAGGCCAACAGCAAGGGGCCCGATACCGCCCAGATCATCATCCCGATCGCCGAGCGGCTGGGCAACAACGTCGTCGATTTCGAGGGGCTGTCGAAGGGCTTCCAGGACAAGCTGCTCATCGACGATCTCTCGTTCAAGCTGCCGCCCGGCGGCATCGTCGGCGTGATCGGCCCCAACGGCGCCGGCAAGACCACGCTGTTCAAGATGATCACCGGCGTCGAGAAGCCCGATGCCGGCACGATCAAGGTCGGCGAGAGCGTCCAGCTCGGCTATGTCGACCAGAGCCGCGATTCGCTCGACGACAAGAAGAACGTCTGGGAGGAAATCTCCGGCGGCAACGACGTGCTCTATCTCGGCAAGCGCGAGATCAATTCCCGCGCCTATTGCTCGGCCTTCAACTTCAAGGGCGGCGACCAGCAGAAGAAGGTCGGCTCGCTCTCGGGCGGTGAGCGCAACCGCGTTCACCTCGCCAAGATGCTGAAGTCCGGCGCCAACCTGCTGCTGCTCGACGAGCCGACCAACGACCTCGACGTCGACACGCTGCGCGCGCTCGAAGAGGCGCTGGAGGACTATGCCGGCTGCGCCGTGATCATCAGCCACGATCGCTGGTTCCTCGACCGGATCGCGACCCATATCCTCGCCTTCGAAGGCGACAGCCATGTCGAATGGTTCGAGGGCAATTTCGCCGATTACGAGGAGGACAAGAAGCGCCGCCTCGGCATCGACTCGACCATTCCGAAGCGTATCCAGTACAAGAAGTTTTCGCGCTGAGTGCTTGATATCTGAATCGAAAAGCCCCGCGGTGCCGCAAGGTCCGCGGGGCTTTTTCGTTGGGTGGTAGGTCGTCGACTTTGGCCTTTGCCTCTAGCCTGCAGTCGCCTGAAAGTTGGTTCTGTCGGCATCGGTGATTGCTCTGATCACGCGACAGGGCACGCCGGCCGCAATCACGTTCGGCGGCACGTCCTTGGTGACGACGCTTCCCGAGCCGATGATGCTGTTGTCGCCGATCGTGACGCCCTGGTTGATGTTCACCCCGCCACCGACCCATACACGGTTGCCGATGGTCACAGGCCGGGCGTAGCAAGCCCCGGCAGACCGCTCGTCGGCATCGACGGCATGGTTCGACGTGTAGATGCCGACCCGTGGCCCGAACAGGACGTGGTCGCCGATAGTGACCTCGCCGCCATCGAGGATGACGCAGTCGAAATTGGCGTAGAACTTCACGCCGATCGAGATGTTGAAGCCGAATTCGCAGCGGAAGCGCGGCTCGAAATGCGCTCCCTCGCCGACATGCCGCAGAAGCTTGCGGAGCCGCGCCTCGCGCTTGCCTTGGGATTTTCCGAAGCAGTCATTGTAGCGGTCGGTCAGGCGCACAGCCCGCGCCCGCGCTGCGATCAGTTCCGGTGTGAGGTCGTTGTAAGGCGCACCGGTCAGCATATGGCTGCGCTGCTTCTTCAGGTTCATGAGGCTTACCCGGGTAGGCTTGGACATGTGCGAACCGGGTGCAGATCGCGCAACGAATGTGACCTCGCTATGTCGGTATCGCCGCCATCCGGCTTGCCGGCGCGGAAGCGGCGACCTAAGGCTCTGATCAATGCCGCGCATATAAAGACCGCATGAACCCATGAGCCAGACGGCCTCGCTCCCTCGCCCTGATCCGTCGCTCGGGAGCTATGCGACGATGCTGTTGCTCGCCTTGCTGTGGGGGCTGTCGATCCCGATCACCAAGCTCGGCCTCATCACCCTGCCGCCGCTGACGCTGACGGCGCTGCGCTTCATCATCGCGGTGCCCTTGATGTTCGTCCTCGTCGTCGGCAAGCAGCGCCTGCCCCGGCGGGAGCTGCCGCGGCTGGCCGCGCTCGGCATCCTCGGCATCGGCATCGGGCAGGTCGCGCAGACCTTCGGCGTCGCCGGCACCTCGGCCTCGGTCGGCACGATCATCTCCGCGACGATTCCGATCTTCGTCGTGGTTTTTGCCGCGATGAGGCTCAGGCAATCGGTGTCGCGGCTTCAGGCGCTCGGGCTCGCTGCCGCCTTTGCAGGCATCGCCGTCGTCGCCTCCGGGCGGGGCGATGCGGCTTCCGCCGCGACGCAGACCACGCTCGCCGGTGCGATGCTGGTGCTGCTCTCGGCCGTGACCATCGCGTTCTACTATGTCTGGAGCGTCGAACTCTCCGAGCGCTGGGGCACCGCGACCGTCGCGGCCTGGAGCACGCTGTTCGGCTTCCTCGCGCTGCTGCCCTGGGCCGGCTGGGAGATGTGGCACGTGCCGCTCACGATCACCGTGACGGGGCTCGCCGCCGCGACCTATCTCGGCGTCGTGGTGACGGTGGCGGGGCTGTTCATGTGGCTCGCCATCCTGCGCACGGTCCCGGCCCGGATCGCGGCCGCCATCCAGTATCTCCAGCCGGTCGTCGGCGTCGCGGCGGCGGCCGTGATGTTCGGCGACGATCTCGGGCTGATGTTTGCGCTCGGTGTCGGCCTCGTGCTCGGCGGGCTGGCGCTGACCGTCACCAATCGGCGCGGTGAGGCGGGCTGACGTTCCCGGGCGGCTGGACAGTAGGCCGCGCCGGCTTCAACTGACGGGCATGCTCACCCTCGACCATCTTACCGTGATTGCCCCGACGCTTGCCGAAGGCGTCTCGCATGTGCGCGATTGCCTCGATCTCGACGTGCCGTTCGGGCAGCGGCACGGCTATATGGGCAGCCATAACCACCTGCTTCGGCTCGGTGACATGACCTATCTGGAGATCGTCGCGTTCGATCCGGACGGGACGCATCCTGGCCGGGCGCGCTGGTTCGGGCTCGACGACCAGAAGCGGGTCAGGCGGGATTGGGATGCCGGCCGCCGCTTGCGTGGTTGGGTCGCCCGCACCGATGGGATAGACGCCGTGCTGAAGGGCAGGGAGGCGATTTTCGGCCGCAAGGTCGGGCTGCCGACGGATGCGCCGGCCTTCGATTTCGCCATTCCCGATGATGGCTCGCTGCCCTGGGCCGGGGCCGCTCCCTCGATCATCGACCGGCGCGGCAAGCCGCGCTCGATGGCGACCATCGCCGATCTCGGCGCTCGCCTGCGCGGGTTTTCGCTGGAGCATCCGGAGGCCGAAGCGATCGCGGCGCTGATGCTGGAGCTTGGGACGGAGCGGGGACCCGTTGTCACCCTCGGGCCGGAGCTGCGCTATCACGCACAGATCGAGACGCCCGCCGGGCTCAGGGACCTGTCCTGATCGCTGAACCCGGCCGGTGTGGCTGCTACATCCGCTCGCCGGGTATCCGGCTCGCCTGGCTGACCCAGTCCGAGAACTGCGCTTCGTCGAGGGCATCGTTCTCGTAGATGTCGAGATAGCGCACCTCCTTCTGCTTCGAGGGGCCGGGCGGCATCGGCCTCAGCGCCGCGCCCTTGAAGAAGGAGACCTTCACATAGCGGGTGAAGCAGTGGATGCCGAGGAACCAGCTCTGGTTGCCCATGCCGTAGAGCGGCGAGTTCCATTTCACGGCCTTCTGTACATCCGGCACGGCCTGCACGATCAACTCGTCGATGCGGCGGCCGAGTGCGCTCTTCCAGCCCGGCATGGCGGCGATATAGGCCTGCACCGGCGCATCGCCGTCGCGCTTCGGGATCTGCGGGTTGCCGCCGGACAGAAGGCGCGGCTTGTCGTCTTCGCTCATGCTGTCGCTCCTGCCGGGAGCCCCCGACGTGGCCATGGTACGGAAGCGGGCAGGCGGCCTGCAACCGCGGCTGGCAGTGGCGGAAAACATCCGCACGGCGGCTGCGACGCTATGACATGACTCGCGGGTAACCCGGCCGGCAGCGTTTTTCCGTTGGGAATCAATGTAATTTAGCCGGGGCTACGAGTGACAGGCAGACCCGCCATGCAGTACTCGCCTGACGACTTAAGTTATGATTAAGGCGGCGGCTCCTAGGAGCAGAGTCGCGTCCAAGGCTATTCTAGGCCTTGGAACTGATAAACCCGATCTGGAACTGGTCAAGTTATTGATCGTGTTCTTGCTGCCATGACGTGAAGGTAGATTATGACTAGCCAGTATATCCAGGGTATGGTGCAGGACGTGAAGAAGGGCGGCCTGTCGCGGCGCTCCTTCATCCAGAAGATGGCGGCGCTGGGCATCACCGCGCCGATCGCGACCCAGATCCTCTCCTGGAACGATGTCGCGATGGCCAATGCCACGCTCGAATACAAGCCGACCAAGGCCGGCGGCGGTGGCCCGCTGAAGATGCTGCTCTGGCAGGCCCCGACCCTGCTCAACCCGCATTTCGCCTCGGGCACCAAGGACCAGATCGCTTCGCGCGTGTTCTACGAGCCGCTCGCCGGCTGGGACAAGGAAGGCAACCTGATCCCGCAGCTCGCGGCCGAAGTCCCGACCAAGGCCAATGGCGGCCTGTCCGAGGACGGCACGACCGTGACCTGGAAGCTGAAGAAGGATGTGAAGTGGCATGACGGCAAGCCGTTCACGGCCGACGACGTCATCTTCACCTGGGAATACGCCGCCGATCCGGCGACCGCCGCCTACACCACCGGCGCCTACAAGGACATCAAGGTCGAGAAGGTCGACGATTTCACCGTCAAGGTGATCTTCGCCAAGCCGACGCCGTTCTGGGCGGATCCCTTCGTCGGCGTCGCCGGCATGATCATCCCGAAGCATCATTTCGGCGAGTACAAGGGCGCCAAGTCGCGCGAGGCTCCGGCCAATCTCAAGCCCGTCGGTACCGGCCCCTACAAGTTCGCCGACTTCAAGCCGGGCGACATCCTCTCGGGCACCCGCAACGAGGCCTATCACGTCGCCAACCGTCCGCATTTCGACACGTTCGAGATCAAGGGCGGCGGTGACGCGGTCTCGGCCGCTCGCGCCGTGCTCCAGACCGGCGAATACGACTACGCCTGGGATACGCTGGTCGAGGACGAAGTCCTGAAGCGCATGGAGACCGGCGGTCGCGGCAAGATCAGCGCCGCGCCTGCAGGTGACATCGAGTTCATCACCCTGAACACGACCGATCCGTGGACCGAGGTCGATGGCGAGCGTTCCAGCGCCAAGACCAAGCACCCGACGCTGAGCGATCCGGCCGTGCGCCAGGCGATCAACCTGCTGATCGACCGCGACTCGATCCAGAAGTTCATCTACGGCCGCGCCGGCGCTGCCACGGCGAGCTTCGTGAACGAGCCCAAGCAGTTCAAGTCGGAGAAGCTCAAGTACGAGTTCAGCATCGAGAAGGCCAACAAGATCCTCGACGATGCCGGCTGGAAGAGGGGCTCCGACGGCATCCGCGAGAAGGATGGCAAGAAGCTCAAATATGTCTTCCAGACCTCGATCAACGCTCCGCGCCAGAAGGTGCAGGCCATCATCAAGCAGGCCTGCCAGCGCGCCGGCATCGATATCGAGCTGAAGTCGGTGACGGCCTCGGTGTTCTTCTCGTCGGACGTCGCCAACCCCGACACCTACACCAAGCTCTACACCGACATCGAGATGTACACGACGACGCAGCCGCAGCCCGATCCGGAGCGGTTCCTCAACCAGTTCACCTCCTGGGAAGTCGCCAGCAAGGAGAACAAGTGGCTGGGCCGCAACGTCTCGCGCTACACCGATCCGGCTGCTGACGAGGCCTACAAGGCCGCCCAGAAGGAGCTCGACCCGGCCAAGCGCGCCGCGTTCCTGATCAAGGTCAACGAGATATTCTGCGAGGCCAACGTCATCCTGCCGATCCTGTCGCGCAAGAAGGTGGTCGCGGCGTCGAACACCCTCTCGCATGACCATTCGGGCTGGGATGTCGACACCTGGAACCTCGCGTCCTGGTATCGCGCCTGAGCATGAACTGCCTGCCTCGCGCTGTATCGCGGGGCGGGATCTTCTCCGGAAACAAGGAAGGCCCGGCGGATGCGATCCGCCGGGCCTTCTGTCGTCTAGCGGCGCGCTCTGGCCGGAACCGGTTACTTCGCGTCCTCGGCGAGGGTATCCGCCACGATGGCGTTGGCGTGCCCATGGCCCATGCCGTGCTCCGTCTTGAGCATCGCCACGAGTTCCATATGCTTCGCGGGGAGGCGGGCGCGTACCATCGCCTTCCATTCGGAGATCGGGCGGCCGTACTTCTTCTCGATGGAGGGGAAGTAGGATGCGGGTCCCTTGACCGGCTGGCCTGACATCTCGGATTTCCTGTGAAGCGAAACTCAGGCCGTCGCCAGCCGCTTGATCGCCCCGGCGCGGCCGCCGACGAGGATGCGCTCGTCGACTTGCTTGATGTCGCGCAGGCCGCAGAGCGCCATGGTGGTGTCGAGCTCCTTGCGGATGATGTCGAGCGCGGCGGTGACGCCCTGCTCGCCCATGGCGCCCAGCCCGTAGAGGAAGGCGCGGCCGATGAAGGTGCCGTGCGCGCCGAGCGCGATCGCCTTGAGCACGTCCTGGCCCGAGCGGATGCCGCCGTCGAACAGCACCTCGATGCGGTTGCCGACCTGATCGACGATGCCGGGCAGGGCCTCGATCGAGGACAGCGCGCCGTCGAGCTGGCGGCCGCCATGGTTCGAGACGATCAGGGCGTCGGCGCCGCTTTTTGCAGCCATTTCAGCATCTTCGGCGTCGAGGATGCCTTTCAGAATCAACTTGCCGCCCCACTGGTCCTTGATCCACCGGACGTCGTCCCAGTTCAGCTTCGGGTCGAACTGACTGGCGGTCCAGGAGGAGAGTGAGGACATGTCTGCGACGCCGGTGACATGGCCGACGATATTGCCGAACTGCCGGCGCGGCGTGTCCAGCATCTTCAGGCACCAGCGCGGCTTTAAGGCGAGGTTGATCAGGTTGGCGAGGGTCGGCTTCGGCGGCGCGGAGAGGCCGTTGCGGATGTCCTTGTGGCGCTGGCCGAGGATCTGCAGGTCGAGCGTCAGGACCAGGGCCGAGCAGCCGGCCTTCTTGGCGCGCTGGATCAGGCGCGAGATGAAGTCGCGGTCCTTCATCACGTAAAGCTGGAACCAGAACGGCGCCCGGGTGTGGTTCGCGACATCCTCGATCGAGCAGATGCTCATGGTCGAGAGCGTGAACGGCACGCCGGCCTTGGCGGCGGCCTTGGCCGCGAGGATCTCGCCATCGGCGTGCTGCATGCCGGTGAGGCCGGTGGGGGCGAGCGCGACCGGCATCGTCACCGGCTGGCCGATCATCTCCGAGGCGAGCGAGCGGTCGGTCATGTCGACGGCGACGCGCTGGCGCAGCTTCACCTTGGCGAAATCGGTCTCGTTGGCGCGGTAGGTGCCCTCGGTCCAGGCTCCGGAATCGGCGTAGTCGTAGAACATGCGCGGCACGCGGCGCTTAGCCAGAAGGCGCAGGTCTTCGATGGTCAGGGGCTGGGCCATGTCTCGTCTCGCCGTTGGCGTCGCGTCTTGTCTTATCGGTTTGCTCGCATGCTGGCGGGCAGGGCGCAACCGTCCCGCCCCACCGAAGGCCTGCGTCAGGATACCGCCATGGAGCCGCCGGGCTTGTGGTTCATGCCGAGGATGGCATTCAGTGCGAGGCCGGCCGCGCCGCCGGTCAGCAGCGTCGCCTTGGCGTAGAGGACGATGGCGAAGCTGATCATCAGCGTGCCCGGCGGCAGGGCGAGGAGATCTTCGTAGAAGCGGTGCTGCTGCGGCATGGCGGAGATGACGGCTTGGGACATGGCGAGGCCTGTATCGGCTGGCCGCTTGCAGGCAAGGGTCGCGCCGGATGCTGGGGCGTTTCAGTCGGGCTTGCTCGAAACCGGCGCGTCCGGAGCGACGCTGCGAGGATGTCGTGGCCTGACTGCTTTCATGGCCGCGCGATTTCCGCGCGGCTTCAAGGATTTCGCCAAGGTGATGCTCGCAGTCGGCAAGAGCGAGAGAACAGGCTGGAGGTTGAGAGCGCAGGAATGCGACACTCATGACGCGCGGGGACGCTACGTCGCCAGCGCGGCAGCGATCGGGGCCGTCTGGACGGATCTTGTCGCGCGGCGGCCAAGACACGGATCGCGTTGACAAAATCTTGACGAAGGGAGGCAGGGCCTGCCTGTCCTTTCATCTCGACAAGGATCGGTTTTCGGTCAATCCTTCCCTTGCCGGCATAGGAGCCATGCGTTCAGTGCCGGTGTGAGACGCTTTGGCTTCGAGGGATGTGGCGATGGCGACCGGAACCGTGAAGTGGTTCAATACTGAGAAGGGGTTCGGCTTCATTCAACCGGCGGAAGGCGGCAAGGATGTGTTCGTACACATCACGGCCGTGAAAGAGGCCGGCATGATGACGCTGACGGAGGGGCAGAAGGTTTCATTCGAGCTGAAGACCGAGCGCGGCAAGACGGCCGCGGGCGATCTGAAAGTGCTCTGAGACTATTCTGTCGCCGCAGGGCTCGCCTGCCGCGCGCGGCGGGGTGCGGGCGAGCGCGCGCCTAGCAAGTGACGACCGGACCGGCCTCTCGCCATGTGTCCGGCGCGATGGTTTTTGACGTGACATGATGCGCCGAAAGCCCCGTCCAGGCCTGACCTGCGGGGTTTTCTGCTCTGAGCACCCAGGGGATGCCCGGAGCCTGGCGGCGCTTATGATCGACGGCTGCGCGCTGATGTCGAAACGATGTCGGTGGCGCCCTCGCGTGGCCCGGCTCACAACCAGCAGCGGCGCGGCTGCCCATCTTCGCGATGCAGAGACCGAAGCGCTCCAGGAGAGCGATCTCCGGTGCGCTGGTGTGGGTCGCAGGCTGGCCCAGCGACACAAGCCAGACCAATCTCGTTAACGTTCAGTTAAATTTGAGCTTTTTCTGCTGGACGAAGCGTCGTCCTAATGATATCCATAGGTTGTTCAAATAAATAAAATAGAGTTTCAGCTTATCTGCGTTTCGTGTTTCGCCCTCCAAGACATATCGGCTTGGGTTTCGTTGAGATTTGCGGATCTCAAGATCTCCCGAGTTGGTTTCTCTGGAATGCGATTCGCATCCGCGGCCTCAAGCCTGAGCTCATGATCCGAAAACGGGGTAGTGAGGCGTCATGGCGTGGAAAGCCTTCCGCAGTGTGCTCTCGGGGGCGCCTTCTCCTCAGGGGGAGGCTGGAGTCGAGCCTTCGCGTGACGCTCAGTCGCTTTCCGGTCATCAGCCAGCCAAGCTTGCGTCGAAGCCTCTCGCTCTGGATGCCATCGGCCAGCGCGATGAGGTCGTAAGGCAGCGCATCGGTGCGATGATGGATCGCCTCGATGATCTGCGAAGCTTGCGGGACGATTTTTCGTCTATTCTTGAGCCGCTGGTCCAGATCAGCGACGAGTTGCCTCGCTCCGGCATGCGGATCGCCGAGCTGGAAGTTTCGCTTTCGCAGGAACGCCAGTCCTTGGCAGCCGTTCGGCAGGATCTGACCGATGCGCTCTTTAAGTCCGGCGTCGTCGCCAATGATCTTTCCGAAGCGTTGGCCAGGGCGGATCGGGCCGAGAGCGATCTCATGGATCGCGAGCGCCTGATTTCGGAGCAAACGATCGCGCTGCGCGACAAGACTCTGGCGACCGAAAACCTGGAGCGTCAGCTTTTCGGCGAGACGGAGCTGGCCAAGGCCCTCGCCAGCGAGAACAAGGCCCTGCGCTTGGAAGCGCAGGCCGCCGATTCAGCGCTTTCGCGATCGGAACATGAACTTCTCACCGCACGGGAACGTTTGGGTATCCTCGACCAGGAGAGCCGCAAGCTGCAGCTTCTGAGCGAGGAGCAGAGCACCCATCTGGCTGAACTGACCGAGCGCTTCAAGGATCTGGAAGGAACGGCTGAAGCCAGCCGGCACCGGCTGCGCACGGTCGAGGCCGATCTGGTCGGCGAGAAGGAGGCGCGCGAGCGTCTGGAGGCGCAGAACGAGGTCGAGGTTGGCAGTTACAAGACCGAGCGTGCTGCGCTGGGCATGAAGCTTGAAGCAGCCGAGAATCGTGCCGCGACGAACGATCAGTTGCTGTCGCAGACGCGCAATCTTCTTCGAGAGAAGGATGAGGCGCATCGGACTGCCGAGCGCAATTTGAAGGAAGCGAGCATCGCCAGGGCGACAGCCGAGCGCCGCGTCGAGGCCTTGCAGGCGGATCTCGTGCGGCAAACCGAGCGCTTCCAGGAAGCTCAGCGCGTCAGGACCGAGCTCGATAGCCGTGCCGCAATGCTCAACAAGGCGATGGCAGCGAAGGATTCGGCGCTGGATCAGGCGACGATGCGCAATACCAGCTTGACCGACCGCATCGCCGAGCTGACGCGCAAACATGAGGCGACCCGTGCCGAGCTCGAGATCGGCAACCGGCGGCTGGCCGAGGATCTCGAGAACGAGCGCTCGGAAAGAACCCTGTTGCAGGGCGCTCTCGACATCGCGCGGGAAACGAGAGTTGCCTTGCAAAAGCAGCATGAGGCCTTGAAGCGCTCTGGCCGCCATTGGCGCGATGAGACGAAGGCCGAGATCGATCACGAAGCCGAGCAAAGCGGCGATAGCAGTAATGTCCGTCCGTTCGCAGCGCCTGCCAAGCCAGTTTGACGATAGAAATCGCTTTCCCGGGAGAGCGTTCTCGAAAGCCAGGATGAAACCGTGACCGATCAAGCGCTCAAAGGTATCGCCGCGTTCGTTCCCGCTCTGAACGCCCACGCGGCCCGCCAACGTCAGATCTCCCCGCTTCCTGTCAGCGAAAAGGTTGTCTCGTTGGCGCTCCCGATTGTCGAACAGCCCGCCGCGCAAGCCGATGTGCCTGCTACGCGAGACTGGGCTGCCGCGCTTGAACTCGTTCGAGAGGCAAGCGAGGCGATCCGTGTCGGCGAAGAGCGGGCCAGCCAGCTCGAGCAGCACCTCGCGGAGGTTCTCACGGAGGCCAATGCCGAAATCAAGCGCCTCACCGACCTCATCGCAGCCGGCGAGGTCAAGTTGGCGCAGTCCGAGGCGAAAGCGAGCGCAGCGGAGACGCGGGCAGAGGAAGCCGAGGCATGGCTCAGCAAGTTGCACGACGCCGTCGTCGCTTCCTTTGCTCCTATTCTCGGTAAAGGCGAAGAGCTGCAGCAGCCCGAAGATATCCAGGCCAGTTCGGTTCAAAACTAGATCGTCGCGAATCTGCTGGGCTGGGGGAGCCGAGCTTGATTGCGGCGTGACGTGCGGAAGTCAGCTTTCCGGCATTTCAATCGCCGCTTTGAGCATCTCGATTTGGTTCTCACAGATAACATGACCGAACCCATGCGATATCCGATGCTGGTCGCCGAAGCAGCGGCTCCTGCCGAAAAGACGGCCCACCGCGCCGCCCAGCTCCAAAACGATCCCGGCTTTCATTCGACGCTCGCTTGCGTCGAGCGAGCGGCAGAGATGATCAGGACGCTGCAAAACGAGAACGAGGTTGCGAGGCGTCAGATTGCGGCGCTTCGGGATCAACTTTCCCAAGAAAAGCATGAGAGCCAAAAGGAGGCTGACAAGCTGAATGCGCTTGTCAGAGGTTGGCACGACAGGGCCAAGGCTGCAGAGAAGGCCAATGTGGAAGCAAGTGCTCTTGCGGTTGCCGCGATTGCGCAGTGCGAGGAACTGGCTGCGCGTGAGATTGAGCTGCGGGGGCAGTTGAAACAGGCTGAATCACGGGCAGTTGAGGCAGAGAATTACCTTACCGGGCTGCAGAACGCGATCGAGTTCGAGCTTTCAAGCATCTTGCCGTGAAGCAGGCCATGAATTTTGAAGATTATGAGGCTGCCGACAAGGAAGGCGGCCCGAATTCTGAAGATGTCGAATTATTTGCGCGATTCGCCGAATTGGTTTCGAACGCTTCGCATCCGCCGCCTCCGGCCGCGGAGCACGCGCGGGCTGTCACCCAGAAATGGGAGAGTTCCCTCAAATTCATCAAAGACGTCGGAGAGCGCCTGCGTGACTCCCAGAGGCGCTCCGAACAGGTGACCAGCGACGCTTACGAAGTCGCCCGCAAAGCCATTTTCGCGATGCAAGAAGAAAGAGAGCGCGCAAATCACGCCGAGATGGCAGCGGCGGATGCGATGGCGAGAGCGAAAGCTGCGGAAAGCGAAGTGCAGGCATTGAGACGCCAACTCGAGCAACGCGATGCCCCGCCCAGCGAAATCGATCACTGGCTTCGCGAAGCGCATGCCCGGCTTCAATTGGTGCGTCGTGACGCGACTGAGCATCAATAGCAAAGAGTACTTGAGCGTCGCCTCATGTCCCGACCGCGCGGATGGAGTGGCTATCACGCAAGTGTGGTAGGCATGGCCATCCGCCTCGGCTTCGCCGAGCCGCCTTACCTCCAAGGGGAGCAGCAAGAAGCCTCGTCCTGTTTTCCGCACGACAATCCGCTTGCACGAACGGCGTGTTCGATATAAAGATATCTTTATATCTTTTTCCTTGTCGACAAAGGACGCCAGCGCGTGCGGCAGCCGACGACATTGTCTTCCGATGTGCTTCTCGCGGGCCTCAGGGCCGCCGGCGAGGAGACGCGGCTGCGCATTCTCGCGCTGCTCTCCGAGGGCGAGCTCTCTGTCTCCGATCTGACCGACATTCTCGGCCAGTCGCAGCCGCGCATCTCGCGCCATCTCAAGCTCTTGGCCGAGGCCGGGCTGGTGCGGCGTTCGCGCGAAGGCGCCTGGGCCTTCTTCCGGCTCGACGAGACCGGGCCGGGCGGCGCCTTCGCCGCTTCGCTAGCCGCCTGGCTCGACCTCACCGATCCCGTGCTCGCGGCCGATCGCGAGCGGCTCGCCGCCGTCCGCGCGACGCGAGCCGAGGCGGCGCAAAGCTATTTCGCCAGCGTCGCGCGCGACTGGGACCGCTTGCGCGGCCTGCATGTGCCCGACCATGCCGTCGAGGCGGCGGTCGAGGAGGCGGTCGGCGAGGGCTCGCACGGCGCGATGCTCGATCTCGGGACGGGTACAGGCCGGATGCTGGAACGGATCGCGCCGAAATTCGGCCGGGCCGTCGGTGTCGATGCCAATCACGCGATGCTGGCGGTGGCGCGAGCCAATCTGGAGCAGGCGGGGCTGTCGCGCGTCGAGCTGCGGCAGGGCGATATCTATGCATTGCCCTTCGCGCGCGGCTCCTTCGATCTCGTCGTCATCCATCAGGTGCTGCATTTCCTCGACGATCCCGGCCGGGCGGTGCGTGAGGCTGCGGCGATGCTGGCGCCCGGCGGGCGCCTGATCGTCGTCGATTTCGCGCCGCACGAGATGGAATTCCTGCGGACCGAGCATGCGCATCGCCGGCTCGGCTTCTCCCGCCAGCAGATCGCCGCCTGGTTCGCCGAGGCCGGCCTGTCCTGCGATCTCTCCCGCGAAGTCACCCTTGCCGATGGCGGCTCGGGCCAGCTCCCGGTCATGCTCTGGCGTGGCCGTGACCGGCGCGTCCAGGCCGACCCGCCGGCCCGCACGATCAATCTCGAGGTTGCGTGATGAATGCTTTCCGTCCCAGCCGCCACGGCTCGCGCCGCCCGCGCGTCTCCTTCGAATTCTTCCCGCCCAAGACGGAGGAGATGGAGGTCGCGCTCTGGGACAGCGTGCGCCGGCTCGAGCCGCTCGGCCCCAGCTTCGTCTCGGTGACCTATGGCGCCGGAGGCTCCACCCGCGAGCGCACCCATGCCACCGTCAAGCGCATGGTGGAGGAGACCGCGCTGAAGCCGGCAGCCCATCTCACCTGCGTTTCGGCCTCGAAGGCCGAGATCGACGACGTCATCCGCTCTTATTGGGATGCCGGCGTGCGCCATGTCGTGGCTTTGCGCGGCGATCCGGCCGGCGGGCTCGGCACGGTCTACGAGCCGCATCCGGATGGCTATCACCAGACCTCGGATCTCGTCGCAGGCCTGAAGCGCATCGGCGATTTCGAGGTCACGGTCTCGGCCTATCCCGAGAAGCACCCGGAAGCGGCCTCGCTCGATGCCGATATCGACGCGCTCAAGAAGAAGGTCGATGCCGGTGCGACGCGGGCGATCACCCAGTTCTTCTTCGATAACGACGTCTATTTCCGCTATCTCGACAAGGTGCGCGCCAAGGGCATCGAAATCCCGATCCTGCCCGGCATCGTCCCGGTCCAGAACTTCAAGCAGACCGCCAACTTCGCCCGCAAGACCGGCGCGAGCGTGCCGCAATGGCTGGCCGACCGCTTCGAGGGGCTGGAAGACGACGTCGCGACCCGCCGCCTCGTCGCGGCCGCCGTCTGCGCCGAGCAGGTGCTCGACCTGATCGATCGCGGCGCCCCCGACTTGCATTTCTACACGATGAACAAGGCCGACCTCGTCTATGCCATCTGCCACCTCGTGGGCCTCAAGCCCGAGAAGGCAGCGGCGCAGGCCGTGGCGGCGGAGTAAGCCTATGTCCGACTTCATTCCCGCTCCCGTCGACGGCGCCGAGATCGAGCGCTCGCTACGCCAAGCCGCGCGCGAACGCATCCTCGTGCTCGACGGCGCGATGGGCACGCAGATCCAGAACCTGAAGCTCTCGGAAGCCGATTTTCGCGGCGAGCGCTTCAAGGGCTTCAACCACGATCTCAAGGGCAATAACGACATCATCGCCCTGACGCAGGCCGAGGCGCTGCGCGACATCCATCTCGCCTATTTCCGGGCGGGCGCCGATATCGTCGAGACCAATACCTTCTCGGGCACCTCGATCGCCCAGGCCGATTACGGCATGGAGGCCTATGTCTACGAATTGAACGTCGAGTGCTCGCGCATCGCCCGCGAGGCGGCTGCGATCGCGCAAAAGGAAGACGGGCGCCGCCGCTTCGTCGCCGGCGCGATCGGCCCGACCAATCGCACGCTCTCGATCTCGCCCGACGTCAACAATCCCGGTTTCCGCGCTGTGACCTTCGACCAGGTTCGCGATTCCTATGCCGAGCAGGTGCGCGGGCTGATCGACGGCGGCTCGGAGCTGCTGCTGATCGAGACGATCTTCGACACACTCAATGCCAAGGCCGCGATCGTCGCGATCGAGGAGGTGTTCCGCGCCAAGGGCATCCGCCTGCCGGTGATGATCTCCGGCACGATCACCGATCTCTCTGGCCGCACGCTCTCGGGCCAGACGGTCGAGGCGTTCTGGAATGCGGTGCGCCATGCCGCGCCGCTGACCATCGGCCTCAACTGCGCGCTTGGCGCGCGCGAGATGCGGGCGCATATCAAGGACATGTCGCGCATCGCCGACACGCTGGTCTGCGCCTATCCGAATGCCGGCCTGCCCAACGAATTTGGCCTCTATGACGAGCGCCCGGAAGCGACGGCGCAGATGCTCGCCGAATTCGCCGACGCCGGCTTCGTCAACGTCGTCGGCGGCTGCTGCGGCACCACCCCCGGCCATATCGAGGCGATCGCCCAGGCGGTGGCCGGCAAGGCGCCGCGCCAGATCCCGGAGGCGAAGCCTTATCTGCGCCTCGCGGGCCTGGAGCCCTTCACGCTCGACGAGACCATTCCGTTCGTGAACGTGGGCGAGCGCACCAATGTCACCGGCTCGGCCAAGTTCCGGAAGCTGATCACGGCGGGTGACTATGCCGCCGCGCTCGACGTGGCGCGCGACCAGGTCGCCAATGGCGCGCAGGTGATCGACATCAACATGGACGAGGGCCTGCTCGATTCCGAGAAGGCGATGACCGAGTTCTGCAACCTGATCGCCTCGGAGCCGGATATCTCCCGCGTTCCGATCATGGTCGACTCGTCGAAATTCCCGGTGATCGAGGCGGGTCTGAAGACCATTCAGGGCAAGCCGATCGTCAACTCGATCTCGATGAAGGAGGGTGAGGAAGCCTTCCTCGAACAGGCGCGCATCTGCCGGCAATATGGCGCGGCCGTCGTCGTGATGGCTTTCGACGAGGTCGGCCAGGCCGACACGTTCCAGCGCAAGATCGAGATCTGCACGCGGGCCTACAAGCTGCTGACCGAGACCATCGGCTTCCCGCCCGAGGACATCATCTTCGACCCGAACATCTTCGCGGTGGCGACGGGCATCGAGGAGCACGACAACTACGGCAACGACTTCATCGACGCGACCCGCGCGATCCGCGAGACGCTGCCGCATGCTCATATCTCGGGCGGCGTCTCGAACCTGTCCTTCTCGTTCCGCGGCAACGAGAAGGTGCGCGAGGCCATGCATTCCGTGTTCCTCTATCACGCCATCAAGGCGGGTATGGACATGGGCATCGTCAATGCCGGCCAGCTCGGCTCCTATGACGATCTCGATCCGGAGCTGCGCGAGCTCTGCGAGGATGTCGTCCTCAACCGCCGCAAGGATTCGACCGAGCGCCTGCTGGAAGCTGCCCCGCGCTTCAAGGGCGACGGTTCGGTTGCGGCTTCGGGCAAGGACCTCGCCTGGCGCGAACTGCCGGTCGAGAAGCGGCTGGAGCATGCGCTGGTCGCCGGCATCACCGAGTTCATCGAGGCCGATACGGAAGAGGCGCGGCTGAACGCCGAGAAGCCGCTCCATGTCATTGAAGGCCCGCTGATGGCCGGCATGAACGTGGTCGGCGACCTGTTCGGCTCGGGCAAGATGTTCCTGCCGCAGGTAGTGAAATCCGCCCGCGTGATGAAGCAGGCTGTCGCCTATCTCATGCCTTACATGGAGGAGGAGAAGCGCCTGAACGGCGGCTCCGAGCGCTCGGCCGCCGGCAAGGTGCTCATGGCGACGGTGAAGGGCGACGTCCACGATATCGGCAAGAACATCGTCGGCGTCGTGCTCCAGTGCAATAATTACGAGGTGATCGACCTCGGCGTGATGGTGCCGACCCAGAAGATCCTGGAGACGGCGCGCAAGGAAAACGTCGATATTATCGGCCTCTCCGGCCTGATCACGCCCTCGCTCGACGAGATGGTGACCGTCGCCTCCGAGATGGAGCGCGAGGGCTTCGACATTCCGCTGCTGATCGGCGGCGCGACGACGAGCCGCGTCCATACGGCCGTCAAGATCCACCCGGCCTATGAGAAGGGCCAGGCGGTGCATGTGAATGACGCTTCGCGCGCCGTCGGCGTCGTCTCCAGCCTGCTCTCCTCGGAGCAGAAGCCGGGTTATGTCGCGGGCGTGCAGGCGGAATACGCCAAGGTCGCCGAGGCGCATCGCCGCTCCGAGGCCGACAAGCAGCGCCTGCCGCTGGCCAAGGCGCGCGCCAATCCCTTCAAGACGGATTGGTCTGCCTATCAGCCGCCGAAGCCGAGCTTCCTTGGCACGCGGACCTTCCGAACCTACGACATCGCCGATCTCGTGCCGGTGATCGACTGGACACCGTTCTTCCAGACCTGGGAATTGAAGGGCCGCTACCCGGCGATCCTGCAGGACGAGAAGCAGGGTGAGGCGGCGCGCGCGCTCTGGGACGATGCGCAGGCGATGCTGAAGCGCATCGTCGAGGAGCGCTGGTTCAACCCGAAGGCGGTGATCGGCTTCTGGCCGGCCAATGCCGTCGGCGACGATATCCGCCTCTATACCGGCGAGAGCCGGCAGGACGAGCTCGCGACCTTCCACGGCCTGCGCCAGCAGCTCTCGAAGCGCGACGGCAAGCCGAACATGTGCCTGTCCGATTTCGTCGCGCCGGAAGACGTGGCGCCCGACTATATCGGCACCTTCGTCGTCACGGCCGGCGCCGAGGAGGAGCGCATCTCCGAGAAGTTCGCGCGCGACAATGACGATTATCGCTCGATCATGGTCAAGGCGCTGGCGGACCGCTTCGCCGAGGCCTTCGCCGAGCGGATGCACCAGCTCGTGCGCAAGGAATTCTGGGGTTATGCGCCGGACGAGACCTTCAGCAACGAGGAACTGATCCGCGAGGAGTACCGGGGCATTCGTCCGGCGCCGGGCTATCCGGCCCAGCCAGATCATACCGAGAAGGAAACGCTGTTCCGTCTGCTGGAGGCCGAGCGCCGCGTCGGCGTGAAGCTGACCGAGAGCTATGCGATGTGGCCGGGCTCCTCGGTCTCGGGGCTCTATTTCGCCCATCCGGAGGCCTATTATTTCGGCGTCGCCAAGGTCGAGCGCGATCAGGTCGAGGATTATGCCGCGCGCAAGGGCATGACGATCGAGGAGGTCGAACGCTGGCTGGCGCCGATTCTCAACTACGACACATCAGCCTATCGCCTGCAGGCCGCCGAGTAGTTGCCTTCCAGCGCTGTGGCGGGCATCACGCCTGCCGTAGCGATGGAGAGTGCTCGTGACGACTGATGAGGCAAGGCTGATCCGCAAGGCGGTGGCGGCAGATGAGCCGCGCATCCGTGCCATCCGCATGGGCGTTCGCGAGAACATCCTGAGCGATCCCTCGAAGGTCACCGACGAAGACGTCGCCTGGTATCGCGATAACGCGATCTTCCTGGTTGCCGAAAGCGCCGGCGCGATCGCGGGCTTCGCCTGCGCCAACCATCAGACCGGCCTGATCTGGGCCCTTTTCATCGACCCGGCGCAGGAGGGGCGAGGTCATGGCCGCGCCCTCATGGATGCGGCGCTTGCCGGCTTGAAGGCGGCTGGCCATGCCCAGGCCTGGCTCGAAACCGGGGCCGGCACGCGGGCGGAGCGCTTCTATGTCCGCCATGGCTGGCGCGACATGGGCCGGGGCCTCGACGGGCAGATCGTCTTCACCAAGCTGCTCTGACGCAAGAAAGCCGCCCCATGGGGCGGCTTTCGCGTTCGCGGTGTCGAGTGCCGGTTCAGGCCGGAACGGCCGCAGGACTCAGGCCGCCGAGGCCTACTTCAGTGGCTTTCGTACCGGCCCGCACCATCACGACCTCGCGCGAGACCGAGCGGCGTTCGGCGTCGATGCGCTCGATCAGGAAGAAGGCGCGTTCTGCGCTGCCGAGCAACGCAAGGATCGCGCCGCGCTCGACCCAGGGGAGTTCGGAGCCAAGGCGCAGACAGCGCTCGCGCAGGGCGAGGAGCTCCGCATTGCGCGCTTCGGCCATGCCGGTCGCAGGTGCCCGGTCCTGCCCGATCGGCACGATGGTCGCGAGGGCTTCGGAGACGCGGTCGAGCACCGTGTCGACGAGGGGGCGGCCCTGCTCGCCGAAGGGCTGGCGCTCGATGCGGCGGGCGATCTGGTAGAGGGTCTCGCCGAGGCTTGCGGTAAAATCCTCTTCCTCGATCAGGCTCGCGACGAGATCGGCCCGCGCATAGGGCATCTCGGGCGTGAACATGCCGGAGGTGTAGGCGCGGATGTCGCGGTTGAGGATGTCGATCGCGGCATAGTGCTCCTCGATCTTGTCCGGCGCGTCGGGCTTGCCGCGAGCGATATCGACGAAGAGCCGGGCGGCCTCGAGATAACGCCCGGTCTCGCGCTGGATCGCCTGCACCGCCTGCGCATGGTCATGCGCCTTCACCAGATAGCGCGGCTGCGAATAATCCTCCATCTCGTCCGTGGCGCTCGCTCCGACCTTCATCAGCAGCCGCTCGAACACACCGACGAAGGGGAACAGCAGGATCACGTTGAAGATGTTGAAGAAGGTCGAGTAGACGCCGATAGCGACAGGCACCAGCGGATAGGTCTCCTTGCCGTTCACCATGACCGGGACGCCCGGATCACCGCCGAACCACTGCATGACCCAGGTCAGCACGTCCATCGATACGAAGAACAGCGGTATCGTGACGGCTACGCCGATGATGTTGAACGAGATATGGGCGTACGCCGCGCGCTTGGCGTTCTTCGTCAGATTGAGCGAGGCCATCCACGAGGTGATGGTGGTGCCGAGATCGGCGCCGAGCGAGAAGGCGACGGCGGTCTTCCAGTCCAGGATGCCGGCGGCGCCCAGGCCCATGACGATGCCGATGGTCGCCGAGGAGGAGTGGATCATCGCGGTGATGCCGGCGGCGATCAGCACGCAGTAGATCAGGCCGAGATAGGTGTCCGCCTTCAGCGCCGAGATCACGCTCATCACCTCCGGCATGTTGCGGAGCGGGCGCAGGCCACCGGTCATCAGGTTGAGGCCGTAGAAGATCAGCGCGAAGCCCATGCAGGCGAGCGCGATGTTCTTGACCTTGTCGGTCTTGGCGAAGATGTGGAGCAGCGCGAAGATGCCGGCCAGCAGCAGGCCGAGCGGCCCGAGCGGCAGCGCGATCAGGCCGTTGCCGAGCGTCGTGCCGATATTGGCGCCCATGATCACGCTGATCGCGGGCCTGAGGCCTATGACGCCGGCATTGACGAGGCCGACGACCATGACGGTCATCGCGGTCGAGGACTGGATCACGCCGGTGATGAAGGTGCCGGCGAGCACGCCCTTGGACGGGGTGCCGGCGATCCGGGCGAGCAGCGCCCGCATCTTGTTGACGGCGAGCGACTGGATGCCGTTGCTCATGAATTCCAGCCCGAGCATGAAGATGCCAAGGCCGCCGATAACCGGCACGATGACTTGCGAGAAGATGTCGATCTGCATCGGAGATTCCCGGCGCGGCCGGGGCTGATGCACCGGCGAGGCTTGCGGCGCGGCCGCCACCGCCCCGGCAAGGCCGGGCCGATCCCGGCCACAGGTGAGGTCTCGATCGATCGCCTTCTTCTAGTGCTTCCCCTGCGACAGTGTTGTGACCGCCCGCCGGCTCGTCCGAAACGGTGCGTCGATGGCTTGCGTCAGCCGGCGAATGCCGGCCGGCTGACGGCGGTTACCGGTCCGTCGAAGACGCGGACGCAATCCCCGCCAGCCATGCCGGCAACCTGGAGCGCGGCCTCGGCTTCCGTGAAAATCTCATGCTGCTCACGATAGCCCTCCGGCGTCAGCAGGGCCGCGCCGATCGATAGCGTGAAGTCGACGACGAGATTGCCGCGTGGCATCGGCCGGCACAGCAATTTGCGCGTGCCTGACAGCATCGAGGCGAGATAGCCCTTGTCGCCGGGCATGCGCAGCAGCAGGGCGAAGGCGCCGGGACCGGTCTGATCGATCGCGAGCGCATCGGGGAAGAGCCGGCGCAACCGCTCGCCGAAATGGCGGATCACGTCGTCGCCAGCCGGCCGGCCATAGGTCTCGACGAGCGTCGCGAACCGGTCGATCTCGAAGATTGCGAGGGCGAAGCGCTCGGGCTCGCGGCCGCGCTCGTGGCGGAACTGGCGGAGCGCGTCGGTGAAGCTGCGGCGGGCCGCGAGGTTGGTCGACGCGTTCGCCCGCACAAGCGAGGCGGTTTCGCTCCACAGCCCTTTCTCGGCGGTGACGTCCTGCTTCGAGCCGAAGACGCGGATTGGCCGGCCGTGCTCGTGGCCGACGCCGACGATGAGGCGCATCCAGCGCTTCTCGCCATTGGCGGACCTGATGCGGCAATCCAGCGCGAAGCCCTGGCCGGTGCTGATCGCCTTGCTGCGCGCCTGGTTCATCTCGCGGCGCGAGCGCTCCTCGTAGAGGTCCAGCGTTGCGCTGCGGTAGATGGCGGAACCGCGCTGCAGGCCGAACAGGTCATAGACACCGTCGGTCCAGCTCAGCGTTTCATTGGAGAGATTGCATTCCCAGGCGCCGACGGCCGTGGCGGCGACCGCCCGGTCATAGAGGGGTTGCGTTGTCGTGGTGAGCTGCTGGCTGTTCACGGTCCGCCTCCTGACTGCCTCAAGGGCAGCCTAGAGCCGGCCGGGTTAAGCGACCCTTGCGGCGGGCGGGAAAAATTCCCGCCTCACTCGCGCCGGAGCGCCTCGATCGGATCAAGCCTCGCGGCGCGGCGCGCGGGATAAAAGCCGAAGAACACGCCGATCAGCCCGGAGACGCCGACCGCGATCAGGATGGTCTGCACCGAGATCACCGAGGGCCAGCCCGCGACATGGGCGATGATCAGCGCCGCCGCGATGCCGAGCCCGACGCCGACCGCGCCGCCGATGGTCGCAAGCGTCGTCGCCTCGATCAGGAACTGGGTCAAAACCGCGCTCTGGCGGGCGCCGACCGCGAGCCTCAAGCCGATCTCGCGCGTGCGCTCGGTCACCGAGACCAGCATGATGTTCATGATGCCGATGCCGCCGACGAGGAGCGAGACGGCGGCCACCGCCGCGAGCAGCCAGGAGAGCGTCGTTGCGGCGGCGGTCGCGGTATTGGCGATCTCGGTGAGGTTGCGGACGATGAAGTCGTCCTCCTGATCCTCCGTCAGGCGATGCCGCTGGCGCAGCAGGGCGGTGACCTCGGCGATGCCGGGATTGATCGCCTCCTCGCTGGCGAACTTGACCATGATCGTCTGCACCGAGCGGTCACGGGCATAGTTGCGCCCGACGATGCGGCGCCGGCCGGTGTCGAGCGGCACGAAGATGACATCGTCCTGGTCCTGCCCCAGCGCCGACTGGCCCTTGGGCGCCATCACGCCGATGACCTTGAAGGGCACGTTGCGGATGCGGAACTGCTGGTCGAGCGGGTTCTCCTCGCCGAAGAGGTTGCGCGCGACCGTCTGCCCGATCACGGCGACGATCTCTCCCTTGCGTAGTTCCTCGGGCTCGAACAGGCGCCCCGACCCGATTTCCCATTCGCGGGCGGCGAAGAAGTCGAGGTCGGTGGCGGTGATCTGGGTCGACCAGTTGGTGCCGGCATAGACGGCTTGCGCACGAGTGACGAGGACGGGCGCCGCCGCCGTGACGTCCTCGACCTCCTTGAGGATCGCGGCGGCGTCCTCGTCGGTCAGCGTCGAGGAGGCGCCAGCGCCGAGCCTGACGCCGCCTTGCGTGACATTGCCGGACTGGATGATCGCGAGATTGGCGCCGAGCGACTTGATCTGGCCGGTGACACGCTCGCGGGCGCCGGCGCCGATCGCGACCATGGCGATGACGGCGGCAACGCCGATGATGATGCCGAGCATCGTCAGGGCCGAGCGCAAGGCATTGGCGCCGATGGCGGAAAGGGCAGAGCGGATCGCTTCGGTGAGGCTCATGCGGCGGCCTCCGGCAGGCTGATACCGGCATCGAAGGCTTCAAGCGCGGTGCGGGCGTCGGCCGGCTCCTGCCTGACATCGCTGAGCAGATGGCCGTCGCGGAAACGGATCAGGCGCCTGGCATGGCGGGCGACCTCGGCATCGTGGGTGACGAGGACGACCGTGACGCCTTCACGGTTCAGGTCCTGGAAGAGCGCGAGGATTTCAAGTGCTGTGCGGCTGTCGAGCGCGCCGGTCGGCTCGTCGGCAAGGAGCAGGCGCGGCTCGTTGACCAGCGCGCGAGCGATGGCGACGCGCTGCTGCTGGCCGCCGGAGAGCTGCATCGGGCGGTGATGGGCACGCTCGGCGAGGCCGACGCGGGCGAGCGCCGCCAGAGCGCGCCGTTTCCGCTCGGCGCGGGCGACGCCGGCATAGACCATCGGCAATTCGACATTGGCGCAGGCATCGATACGCGGCAGCAGGTTGAACTGCTGGAAGACGAAGCCGAGCTTGCGGTTGCGCAACTCCGCGAGCCCGTCGCCCGACAAGGTCTCGACCGCGACGCCGTCGAGCACGTAATGGCCGCCGCTCGGCCGGTCGAGGCAGCCGATCAGGTTCATGAAGGTCGACTTACCCGAGCCGGACGGGCCCATCACCGCGACGAGGTCGCCGGCTTCGATCGCCAGCGAAACCCGGTCCAGCGCGGTCACGCGGCCGGAATCGAGATCGTAGACGCGGGAGAGGTCGCGGGTTTCGATCAGGGGCATCGCCACGCCCTCAGAACAACCGCGGTCCGCGGGGGCGGGGAGCGGTGGGCTCGGGCGCCGTGGTCAGGCGCGGGCCACCACCGGTCACGACCTGCGCGCCCTCCTTGACCTCGCCGCCGAGCAATTCCGTGAAGGCACCATCGGTCGGGCCGAGCATCACCGGCATGGCCTTGGGCTGGCCGGCCTCGTCGAGCACATAGACGCGGCCGGGAACGCCCTGGCGCGGTGCCCCGCGGCCCTCCTGCATGATCGCCTCGAACTTGGCGCGGCGTTCGGGATCGAGCACGGCGCCGATCTTCGTGACGATCTCGCTCCGCGCTGTGCGGAAGGCAGCGCGGCGCTCTTCTGGCGAGAGCCCGGCCATGGCTTCGCGATTGCCGCGGCGCTCCCTGAGGATCTCGCCGATCGCTTGCTTCTGCTCGGGTGTTGGCTGCAATTCGGTCTCGATCCGCTCGCGCAGGGCGCCGGCCGCTCGCGGCCCGCGTTCGCCGGCGTCCGGAAGCGCTACAGCGCCGGTGCCCGAGCCAGCAGCGGCGGCACCCGCCGCTCCGACAGGGCGGAAGCGCAGGGCGGCATTGGGCACGCGCAGGGCATCCAGCCGGTCCTCGGTCACGACCTGGAGATTGGCAGTCATGCCCGGCAGGAGCGCCATGTCGCGGTTCTCGACGCGGATGATGCCGGTATAGGTGACGACGTTCTGGATGGTCTGGGCGCCGAGCCGGACCATCTCGACCCGGCCCTGGAAATTGCGGTTGGGGTAGGCGTTGACGGTGAAGGAGACCGGCTGGCCGGGCTTCAGCCGGCCGACATCGGCTTCGTCGATATTGGCGTAGATGTCGATGGTGCGCAGGTCCTGCGCGATCTGGAACAGGGTCGGCGAGGAGAGCGAGGCGGCGACCGTCTGGCCGAGGTCGACCTAGCGCTGGACCACGACGCCGTCGACCGGCGAGCGGATCTGCGTGCGTTCGAGATCGATCAGGATGTCCCGGAGCTTGGCGTCGCGGCTGCCGATCAAGGCCTGGCTGGCCTGGACCTGCCCCTCGGCGAGCTGGATATCGGCGTCGAGCCCTTTGAGCTCGGTCCGGGCCGAGACGAGCTGCGCCTCGTTCGAGGCGAGCGACGCCGTCTGGACCTCGACCTGGGTGCGGGCGGTGTCGAGATTCTGCTGCGAGCCCGTGCTGCGGTTGAAGAGCTGGTCCTGCCGCTCGAAGGTGCGCCTGGCGTCGGCGAGCTGGGCCGAGGTACGGGTGCGCTGGGCTTCGAGATCACGGATGATCGAATCGGCCTTGATCCGGGCGGCGCGGGCGCGTTCGAGCTGGGCATTCTTGACCACGAGATCGGCCCTCGCCTGCTCGAGATCGGCCTGGGCAGCGTCGCGGCGCGTGCGGATCTGGTCGCTCTGCAGGCGGGCGACGACCTGGCCGGCCTTCACCTGCGTATTGTAGTCGGCGAGGAGCTCGACGATCTGGCCGGACAGTTGCGAGCCGACGAGGACTGTGGTGACCGGCGTCAGCGTCCCGGTGGCGCGCACAGCGGCGGTGATACGGCCGCGATCGAGCGCAGCCGTGCGATAGGGCGGTTCATTGGCATTGCCGCCGGCCGGGCGCAGCGCCCAATAGCCGCCGGCCGCCGCAAGCACGATCAGCACGGTTCCGATCAGCCATTTGCGCAAGGTCACTTCCCCATCCCGTCCGCGCCTCAGCGCGGCCGATGGAGAGCTTGCCAGAAAGCGGGCCGTCCGGCGAGTTAACTTCCTGCAATCTTTGGGTTAGCCGTGCTTCAGGCGGTGCGGGCGCCTTGCGTGGCGGCGAGCAGATCGCGCAGCGTCGTGATCGTCGAGGAATCGGCGACGCCGTCGACCTTGTCCTGGCGCCAATGGCGCTGGAAGGCAGCAACGACCGCCTCCAGCTTCTCGTCGAAGACGCCGTCGACGGTGACGCCGTAGCCCAGCATCGCGAACATCGCCTGCAAGGCCTCGACCGGCTGGCCGCTCTCGCCGCGTGCGAAGAACCGTCCGCCGCGGATCGGTGCCGGCTCCGTCCACAGCCCGACGCCGGCCTCGGCGAAGCGCCGCCACGGGAATTTCTCGCCGGGATCGATCTTGCGGCCGGGTGCGATGTCGGAATGGGCGAGCACGCGCTCCGGGGGAATGGACCAGCGCTCGCAGATGTCGCGGCAGAGGTTGAGCGTCGCGGCGATCTGCTCTTCCGGATAATCGGGCAGGCCGCCGGGGTGTCCGGGATTGGCGATCTCGATGCCGATCGAGCCCGAATTGATGTCGATCTCGCCGGCCCAGTGCGAGGCGCCGGCATGCCAGGCGCGCCGGCCCTCCGGCACGAGCTGCAGGATGTGGCCATTCTCGAAGACGAAATAATGCGAGGAGACCTGCGCGACCGGGTTGCAGAGCCATTGCAGCGCTTCGCCCGCGACCGGCATGCCGGTGTAGTGCAGGATCAGCATGTCCGGTCGCCGGCCCGGCGTGCCGTCCGGGTGCTTGCGCTCGCCATGGTTCGGCGAGGGGAATATCTTCGCGGCGAAGCGGCTGTCGGGCCTGGCGACGTCCGGCGGGGCGGTATCGGTCATGTGAGGCGGCTCAGGCGGGTTGGGGCGTGAGGCTGCGGCTCATGCCGCGTTCCCGTTGGATCGCATCCCAGGCAGCATTGATGGCGGCGATGCGGCGTGTCGCGATAGCGATCGCCTCCTCGGGCAGGCCGCGCGCGATCTCGCGGTCGGGATGGGTCTCGGCGACGAGGCGACGGTAATGGCGCTTCAGCTCGGCGTCGTCCATCTCGCGATTGGCGCCGAGCACGAGATAGGGATCGTCCGGCCGGCGGGCATGGCGCGCCTCGATGCGGACGAAATCGACCTCGGCGATGCCGAAGATGCCGGCGACCGACTGGAGATAGGCGTGCTCGGCCTCATGGATCGCACCGTCGGCAGCGGCGATCAGGAAGAGCCCGTCGAGCACGTCCTCCAGCAGAGCGGGTTCATCCTTGAAGACGCCGGCGATCTGCGTGGCATAGGCCTCGAAGCCGGCGCTGGTCTGCTTGGCGAGATCGAAGAGGCGCTCGATGCGCTGCTGCTGGTCGGGCGGGACCTCGACGATGCGGCGGAAGGCGGTGACCTCGTCGCAGGTCACGACGCCGTCGGAGCGCGCCATCTTGGCGGCAAGCGCGACGAGGCCGGTGGTGAAGACCAGCTCGCGCGGCGCCGGGCCGAAGGGCGCGCCTTCGCGATCGACCAGGACATGGCCGGCGAGCGCGCCGACGAGCGCGCCCAGCGGGCCGCCGATCACGAGCCCGAGCCCACCGCCGCCCAGAGCGCCCCAGAAAGAGGAAGCCATCACAAAACCGATCCCGGTGAATCTGAGTGCGCGATGATGGGAGAAGGGGGCTTGTCCGCGCAAGAGCGCCCGGTGCGACGGCCTGCCGCGCCAAAAAAGCACTTCCAGCCGGGAATGCGGCCGAAATGGGGCGGCTGATTCGCCTGCTTGATTCGCGTTCACAGGCGAGGAGCCGGCGAAGTTTTTCAGGCGAACAAATACATATGAATACTGAATAGTTAAATATAGAATATATTCCTGTTTACGCTAATTGTTGTACGTTTTCCTGCGGGATGTGCCAGATTATCGACACATTCGACCATCAGTTGAGCGCCCCCATCGGCCAGTCATGGCTCAACGGGGTTCAGTTCAACATGCGATATATCTGTGGTGGTCTCGCGGCTGCGTGCCTGATTAGCCTCTCCGGAGTGGCCCTGGCCGAGGATTTCGTCAACGCGGAAACGGACCCCAGAGCTATCGTTCGCCGCGACGCCGAGATCGCCCGCGCCAAGGCTGTCGAGAGCAAGGGTGAAGAGGTTCAGGCCGAGGCGCCCAAGGCCAAGTCCGCGACCCGCGCCGCCAAGGCCGAAGCTGCCAAGGCTGACGCCGACAAGAGCGAGACGCGCGACAGCCGCGCGCTCGCCGCTCCGGCCGGCTCCGAAGGCATCAAGGCGATCATCGCGCGCCATGCCGCCGCCAATGGCGTGCCGTTTTCGCTGGCCGACGCCGTCGTACGCGTCGAGAGCCGCTACAATCCGCGCGCTTCCAACGCCGGCAATTACGGCCTGATGCAGATCCGCCACCAGACGGCGCGCGGGATGGGCTATTCCGGCGGCGCCGGCGGCCTCCTCGATGCCGAGACCAATGCGCGCTACGGCATGAAATACCTCGCCATGGCCTACAAGATGGCCGGCGGCGACACCTGCCGCACCATCATGAAGTACCAGAGCGGCCATATGGCGACCCGGATGAGCGGCGCCAACCGCACCTATTGCGCCAAGGTGCGCACGATCACCGCCCGTAACTGATCTAACTTGGAGTCTCTGACGCGGTTCCGCTTGACGCGGGCCGCGGCAGCGCGCATCTCCCCCTCGCCAGTCGGCCGGACGGCCGCTCTCGCTTGCGAGGGAGGAAAGTCCGGGCTCCACGGAAACACGGTGCCGGATAACGTCCGGCGGGGGCGACCCCAGGGAAAGCGCCACAGAGATCGAACCGCCCTGCGCTGGAGAGCTTCGGCTTTTCCGGCAGGGTAAGGGTGAAAAGGTGCGGTAAGAGCGCACCGCGGACCCGGCAACGGGGACGGCATGGCAAGCCCCACCGGGAGCAAAACCGAATAGGGACGATGCTGCCGGCGCAAGCGGGCAGGGGCAGGTTTCTGTGCCTTGTCGTCCGGGTTGGTTGCTCGAGGCGCGCAGCAATGCGCGTCCCAGAGGAATGGCCGTCACGTTACCGGAGAAATCCGGTAGCCATCCAGAACCCGGCTTACAGGCCGACTGGCACCTCGACCGTCGTGAATTCTACTCCGGCGGGCATCCGACGCAGCTTTCTGCGCTTCCGGTGCTCACGGACCGATGTCCGCTGCGCTCCGGTTCTCGAAAGCCACGCCGGCTGTCTCACCGGAGCGAATTCCCGATCGGTCTCGGGCTCGACGAATACGAGCCGGGACGCGTTGTCTCAGGCGACCGTCGTTTCGACCGGGATGTTGCCCTTCGTCGCGTGCGAATAGGGGCAGACCACATGGGCCTTCCTGACGAGGTCCTCGACCGCGGCCTTGTCGAGGCCGGGCACCGAGACGGTCAGCCTGGCGGTGATGCCGAAGCCCTGGCCGTCGTCGCGGGCGCCGATGCCGATCTCGGCCGAGACCTTTGCGTCATCCGGAATCTTCACCTTCTCCTTGCCGGCGACGAACTTGAGCGCGCCGAGGAAGCAGGCCGAATAGCCCATGGCGAAGAGCTGCTCGGGATTGGTGCCTTCGCCGCCACCGCCGCCGAGCTCCTTGGGCGTGTTCAGCACGAGCTTGACGTTGCCGGTGTCGGTCGCGGCCTGGCCTTCGCGGCCGCCGGTGGCGGAACCATGGGCGGTGTAGAGCGTCTTCATGATCGAGGTCCCTTCCTTGGTAAGGCGATGCTTGTCATATAGATTGTGCGCGATTAGATTGTCAACAATTAATTTGAGCAGAGCGGAGAGCGGTTGATTGCTGGGCCGCTTTCGGCTTTCCGTGAAGCAAGGTGATCGGCGAGGGTGCGATGGCGAAGCAGGACAAGGCCGGGGACGGGATGCCGCGTCTGGAGCAGCAGCTCTGCTTCGCGATCTATCAGGTCGGCCATGCCTTCAACCGGGCCTATCGCCCGATCCTGGCCGCGCTTGGGCTGACTTATCCGCAATATCTCGTGATGCTCGTGCTATGGGAGCAGGATGGGCTCACGGTGAAGGAACTGGGCGAGCGGCTGATGCTCGATTCCGGCACGCTGACGCCGCTGCTGAAGCGGCTCGAAGCCTCCGGCCTGCTCCGGCGTGAGCGCGATGCCCGCGACGAGCGGCAGGTGCGCATCCACCTCGCCGTGAAGGGCGAAGCGCTGCGCGAGCAGGGACGATGCGTGCAGGACGCTGTCGGCGAGGCGCTGGGTGGTGCAGCCGGGGAGGCCGGGCGCCTGCGCGACCAGCTTGGCCGTGTCCGCGATGCGCTGCTTGCGTCGGCGCGCGAGGACTGAGCGGGCGCAATTCGCGGTTGGCGCGACCCTTGTCATTCCGGGACTTCGCGTAGCGAAGGGCCCGGAACCCGCGACCGGATGGGCGGCTTTCAGCGCGGCATGGGGATCGTCTCGCCCAGTCGTGGGTTCCGGGTTCGCGCCTCCGGCGCGCTCCGGAATGACAAGGGTGATGCCTTCCGATCGCCTGCGTATCTGCGCCGCTTTGCCGCGCGCCGAAAATAACCGCGCGCTTTCGTAAAATTTTTTCGCAGCGTTGATGCGCTTTTCCGCCTGGCTATAGGGCCGAGCGGCACCGAATTGCGCGTGCTTACGGATACTTAACCTTAACGAGCTGTGATGCCGGAGAGACCCTTCGGGCGCGTCGCTGCGCCCGTGATTCCATTGACGCCCATAAAGGCCCATGCTATCCCAAGTCATCCCGTCGAAGCCGGCAGGCAATCCAAGGGTCAGGCTCCGTGTGCCGCGCGGAATTTGGCTTGCAGGCGTGCTTTGCCCGCTTCGACGGGGAGACCTTTCGCCGCTCGCCCATCTCAGCGGTGGCGCCTTGAAGAGCAGGCCGGGAGGCGGCGTTGACGGACCGCTTCGTCTCGAATTTCACGAACCGGCTCGACGCCAAGGGGCGCGTCTCCATTCCATCGAGTTTCCGGGCTGTTCTGGCGAAGGACGGCTACGAGGGCCTCTACGTTCATCAGGGCCTCGACCTGCCGGCATTGGATGCCGGCGGCAACGCGCTGCGCTCTACGATCGACGATATTCTCGCGCGCTTCTCGCCGTTCTCGGACGAGTGGGAGCTGCTCTCGACGGCGCTGAACGGCACGTCGGAGGTGCTGAAGATCGACACGGAGGGGCGGATGGTGCTGAGCGAGGCGCTGAAGGCGCATGCCGGAATCGGCGACGCCGTGACCTTCGTCGGTCATGGCCACAAATTTCAGATCTGGGAGCCGGAGCGGTTCCGTGCGCATCTCGATGCGGCCCGGACGCGCCTGCGCGACGTGAAGCGCACGCTCGGCAGCTTGACCATTCCAACGGGAGGCTCGGGCACATGACGGACCATGGCGACCGTTCCGGCGGAGCCATTGGCGGACCGGTTCGTCATGTGCCCGTGTTGCTCGCCGAGGTGCTGGCCGCGCTTGGGCCGCAGGCCGGGGGGCGCTATCTCGACGGCACCTTCGGGGCAGGGGGCTATTCGCGCGCGATCCTCGATGCCGCACCGGACGTCACCCTGCTCGGGCTTGATCGCGACCCCTCGGCGATCGCCGGCGGGGCCGATCTCGTCGCTGCGATGGCTGGACGATTGACGCTGTCGCAAGCCAATTTCGGGGAGCTTGCCGAAGAGGCCGAGCGCTTCAGGATGACACCGCTCGACGGTGTCGTGCTCGATATCGGCGTTTCCTCGATGCAGATCGACCAGGCCGAGCGGGGCTTCTCGTTCCGCTTCGACGGGCCGCTCGACATGCGGATGAGCAGCGCCGGACAGAGCGCCGCCGACCTCGTCAACGAGGCCGAGGAAGGGCTGCTCGCCAATGTCTTCTACCATTACGGCGAGGAGCGCCGCTCGCGCGCCGTCGCTCGCGCCGTGATCGAGGCTAGGCGCAAGGCGCCGATCACGACGACCAAGCAACTGGCCGATCTCGTCGCCGGCATCGTGCGCGGAGAGCCGGGCGGGGCGCACCCGGCGACGCGCGTCTTCCAGGCGCTGCGCATCGCGGTCAATGACGAATTGGGCGAGCTCGTCAGGGCGCTGCATGCGGCCGAAGCCGTGCTGAAGCCGGGCGGGCGGCTGGTCGTCGTGACGTTCCATTCGCTGGAAGACCGCATCGTCAAGCAGTTCTTTGCCGAGCGCTCGGGTCGCGTGCCGGCGGGCTCGCGCCATGCGCCGGCGGTTGCTGCTGCGCAGCCGACCTTCAGACTGGTCGAGAAGGGTGCGATGGCGCCGACCGAGGCCGAGATGCGGGCCAACCCACGGGCGCGCTCGGCCAAGCTGCGCGCCGCCGAACGCAACGAGGCGCCGGCACGCCATGCCGATGCCGGGCTCGTCGCGCTTTCGACAGTCCCTGACCCGCAGCCGCGCCGGAGATCCTGAGCGTGATCAAGCTCCTGCATGTCATTGCCATCGGCGCGCTGGTCTCCTCGGCGGTCTATGCCTATTCGATCAAATACGAGACGACGCTGGCGACCGAGCATCTCCAGAAGCTCAAGTCCAAGACCCAGCGCGAGCGGGACGCGATCCAGGTTCTCAAGGCCGAGTGGCAGTTCCTCAATCGCCCCGACCGCGTCCAGATGCTGGCCGAGCGCCATCTCGACCTGCAGCCCTTCGTGGTGACGCAGGTGGTCAAGCCGTCCGATATCCCGAACCGCGGCCCGAAGGTCGATGCGATCGGCCGCAAGCTCGAGGATCTCGGGCTCGGACTGCCGACCGAGACGCCGCGGAACACCAAGGCGGGTACGACCACGCCGGGAGCCATGCCATGAGCCGCGCGATCGATCAGGAGGCACCGGTGGAAGTGCAGGCGGGAACGGAGGAGGTCGTGGTCAGGCGCGGGCGCTTCGCCTGGCTGCGCGACGTCTTCCGCATGAGCGGCGAGAAGAGCGAGCCGCGCGTCGGCCTCGTTATTCTCTGCTTCTCGGCGCTGTTCCTCGCGATCGCCGGCCGGCTGGTCTATCTCGGGGTCGCCCCGAACGAGCAGGTGGGCCTGCGCCGCGCGACCTCCAACGCCATCTCCTCCGCGCGGCCCGACATCGTCGACCGCAACGGCGAGATCATGGCGACCGATATCCGCACAGTGTCGGTCTTCGCCGAGCCGCGCCGCATCCTCGACAAGGATGAGGCGACCGAGCTGCTGACAGCCGTGCTGCCGGATCTCGACGCCAAGGAGCTGCGCGACAAGCTCGGCACCAAGAAGGGTTTCGTCTGGGTGAAGCGCGAGATCACCCCGCGCCAGCAGGCTGAAGTGCATCGGCTCGGCATTCCCGGCATCGGCTTCGTACCCGAGAACAAGCGCGTCTATCCGAACGGGACGGCGGCGGCGCATGTGCTCGGCTTCGCCAATGTCGACAATGTCGGCATCGCCGGCATCGAGAAATATATCGACTCGCAGGGTCTGCAGGACCTGAACGGCGCGGGGCTCGCGACCGAGGCGTCCGACCTGAAGCCGGTCCAGCTCTCGATCGATCTGCGCGTCCAGCATCTGCTGCGCGACGAACTGTCCAAGGGGCTGGAGCGCTTCAAGGCGATCGCCGCTGCCGGCGCGATCATGGACGTGAATACCGGCGAGGTGATCGCGCTGGTCTCGCTGCCCGATTTCGATCCCGGCAATCCGGTCGACGCGCTGGAGAAGGACCGGATCAACCGGATGAATGTCGGCGTCTATGAGATGGGCTCGACCTTCAAGGCGCTGACCGTCGCGATGGCGCTGGATTCCGGCAAGGCCAATATCAATTCGAGCTATTCGACCGCTGGCGGCATGATGCGGTTCGGCTCGCAGGTCATCCGCGAATACAAAGGCACAGGCCGCACGCTGACGGTGCCCGAGGTCTTCGTACACTCATCCAACATGGGTACCGTCAAGATGGCTCTGTCGGTCGGCGTCGACGGCCACAAGGCTTTCCTCAAAAAGATGATGCAGCTCGACCGGATGACGACGGAGCTGCCGGAAAGCGCGGCGCCGATCGTGCCGCAGCGCTGGGGCGAGCTCAACACCGCGACCATTGCCTTCGGTCACGGCCTTGCCGTCGCTCCGCTCCAGGCACTGGCCGCGGTCTCGGCGCTGGTCAATGGCGGCCATCTGATGAAGCCGACCTTCCTCAAGCGTTCGCAGGAGGAGGCCCGTACCGTCTCAACCCAGGTAATCAAGCCGGAAACCTCCGAAGCGATGCGCTTCATCATGCGCGTCAACGGCGAGCGGGGCTCAGCCCGCAAAGCCAATATCGAAGGCTATTTCGTCGGCGGGAAAACCGGTACGGCCGAGAAGGTCATCAACGGCCGCTATGCCAAGAACCGCAATTTCACGACCTTCATGGCGATCGCTCCCGCAGACAAGCCGAAATACCTGTTCCTCGCGATCTATGACGAGCCCAAGGGCTATGCCGAGAGCGGCGGCTATTCGACTGCGGCCTGGAATGCCGGCGTCACCACGGGCAAGGTGATCGAGCGCGCCGCGCCGATCCTGGGACTCAACCCGCGCTTCGACCCGCCGCCGTTGCCGTTCCCGCTGATGGCGCGACTTGGCGCCTGGGGCTCGCGCTGAACTCGACCGATAACGGTGACCATGACGATGACCGGATACAGCCTCGGAGACCTCTTTCCCGAGATTTTCGAGGCTGAGGCCGCCAGCCAGCAGGTGCATGGCATCGCCTTCGACAGTCGCAAGGTGACGGGAGACGACGTCTTCGTCGCGCTCGCCGGCGCCAAGGCCGATGGTGCGCGCTTCATCATGGATGCGGTCGGGCATGGCGCGGTCGCGATCGTCTCGGGAGGACCGCGCCCGGCGGACCTGCCGGCCGGCGTCGCCTTCGCGCAGGTCGAGGATCCCCGCCTTGCGCTCGCGCTTGCGGCGGCGAAAATCCATCCGCGCCAGCCCAGGACCATCGTCGCGGTGACCGGCACCAGCGGCAAATCCTCGGTCGCGGATTTCACCAGGCAGATCTTCCAGGCGCTCGGCCATGAATCGGCCAGCGTCGGCACGATCGGCGTGGTGACCAGCAAAGGTGCCGATTACGGCTCGCTGACGACGCCGGACCCGCTCTCGCTCCACGCCTCGTTCGACAAGCTCGCGGGCGAGGGCATTACGCATCTCGCGATGGAAGCATCCTCGCACGGGCTCGACCAGCGCCGCCTCGACGGTGTCCGCTTGAGCGCAGGGGCCTTCCTCAACCTCGGGCGCGACCATCTCGACTATCATCCAGGCGTCGAGGAATACCTTGCCGCGAAGCTGCGGCTCTGGGAGTTGCTGCCTGATGGCGCGCCGGTCGTGATCAACCGCGACGAGCCCTATGCGGAGGAGGCGGCTGAGGCTGCTTCCAGGACCGGGCATCCGATCATCGGCATCGGCCGCAAGGGCGAGACACTGACGCTGCTCGCGAACGAGCGCGATGGCTTCTCGCAGCGGCTGACGGTCAGCTTCGACGGGCGCGAGCTTGTCGTCGGCTTGCCGCTGGTCGGCGACTTCATGGCCGGCAATGCGCTGGTCGCCGCCGGACTCGCCATCGCCACCGGCGAGGACAAGGCCGCGTCGCTCAAGGCTATCTCGGGGCTCACGGGTGTCGCTGGGCGGTTAGAGCGCGTCGGCGAGGCCAATGGCGGGCCCGTCGTCGTCGACTACGCTCACAAGCCCGATGCGCTCGCTGCCGTGCTGACAACGCTGCGGCCCTACGCGACCGGGCGGCTGATCTGCGTCTTCGGCTGCGGCGGCGACCGCGACAAGGGGAAGCGCCCGCTGATGGGCGCGATCGCGGCCGAGAAGGCCGATATCGCCATCGTCACCGACGACAATCCGCGCAGCGAGGACCCGGCGACGATCCGGGCCGAGATCATGGCCGCTTCACCGAAGCTCCAGGAAATCGGCGACCGAGAGGAAGCGATCAACGCTGCCGTCAAGATGCTGAAGCCTGGGGATCTGCTCGTCGTGGCCGGAAAAGGCCATGAATCCGGCCAGATCATAGGCGACCGGACGCTGCCCTTCTCGGATCATGACGTGGTCCGAAAAGCGCTATCGGAGGTGAAGTAATGGGCGCCCCGCTCTGGACCGGAGACAAGCTGATCGCGGCGCTGCGCGCGCGAGCCGAAGGCGCCGTGCCGCCGGTCGTGACGGGCGCTTCCATCGATACCCGCACGCTGGAGCCGGGCGACGTCTTCTTCGCGATCACCGGCGAGACCCGCAACGGGCATGATTTCGTCAAGGCTGCGCTCGACAAGGGCGCGGCGCTCGCCGTGGTCGACGAGGCGCATGCATCGCAGTTTGAAGGCGCCGGCGCACTCGCCATCGTGCCGGACGTGCTGAAGGCTATGGAGCATGCCGGCACCGCGCGCCGCGCCGAGCTCAAGGCCGGTGTCATTGCGGTTACCGGCTCGGTCGGCAAGACCGGCACGAAAGAGGCCTTGCGCCTCGTGCTCTCGCGCCAGGGCAAGACCCATGCGCCGGTCGCCTCCTACAACAACCACTGGGGCGTGCCCCTCACGCTCTGTCGCACGCCGGCCGATGTCGCCTATGGCGTCTACGAGATCGGCATGAACAGCCCCGGCGAGATCGTGCCGCTGGCGCGGATGGTGCGCCCGCAGGTCGCCATCGTGACCACGATCCAACCCGTGCATCTCGCGGCTTTCGCCTCGCTCGAAGGGATCGCCGAGGAAAAGGCAGGCGTTTACTGGGAACTCGAAAAAGGCGGCACGGCGATCGTCAACGCCGACATCCCGCAATCCGAACTGCTGCGCGACATCGCCAAGTCGGGGCCTGCCGGGCGGATCGTCACCTTCGGCGAAAGCCCCGATGCCGACGTCAAGCTGATCTCCTGCGCGCTGAAGCCCGACCTGTCGACGGTCGAGGCCCGCGTCTTCGGCGAGCCCGTGACCTATCGGCTCGGCAGCCCCGGCAAGCATATCGTGCTGAATTCGCTCGCCGTGCTCGCCGCCGTCCATGCGCTCGGCGCCGATCTCGCGCTGGCGGCGCTGGCGCTGGGTGATCTCACGCCGCCGGCCGGGCGTGGTGCCCGCCAGGTTCTGCAGGCGCCCGGCGGCAGGATCACGCTGCTCGACGAAAGCTATAACGGCAACCCCGCCTCGATGCGGGCCGCGATCGAGAATCTCGGCCGCCTGCCGGTCGAGGGGCGCGGAAGGCGCATCGCCGTGCTCGGCGACATGCTGGAGCTCGGGCCGACCGGTCCCGATCTGCATCGGGGGCTCGCCGAGCCGCTGGTTTCCAACGGAATCGACAAGGTCTTCACCTGCGGCCCGCTGATGAAGGGGCTGCATGAGAGCTTGCCTTCCGCCATGCGGGGGGCTTATGCCGCAACCGCGAGCGAGCTGGAGCCGCTCGTGCTCGATGCGATCCGCGGCGGCGACACCGTCACGGTCAAGGGATCGCTGGGCACGCGCATGGGTCCGATCGTCAAGGCGATCCTCGCGCGCTTTCCTGCCGTGCCTGCCGAAGACCAATAGACAAGAGAACCCTGCAGAATGCTCGTTTGGCTCGCCGACTTCGCCGGCACCTTCCCGGTGCTAAACGTCTTCCGCTACATCACCTTCCGCGCAGGCGGAGCGACGGCGACGGCGCTGCTTTTCGTCTTCTTCTTCGGTCCCTCGGCGATTTCCTGGCTCCGGATCAAGCAGGGCAAGGGCCAGCCGATCCGCACCGACGGGCCGGAATCGCATCTCGCCAAGCGCGGCACGCCGACCATGGGCGGGCTGATGATCCTGACCGGGCTGTTCGTCGCGGTGCTGCTCTGGGGCAACCTGCGCAATCCTTACGTCTGGATCGTGCTCGGCGTCACCGCGGCCTATGGAGCGATCGGCTTCTATGACGATTATCTCAAGGTCACCAAGCAGTCGCACAAGGGCTTCTCGGGCAAGGCGCGCATTTCGATCGAGGTCGTGGTCGCGCTGATCGCCTGCTATTTCATCATGCAGACGCAGCCGCCGGCGATCGGCTCGGGCTTCGCGATGCCCTTCCTCAAGGAAGCGATCATTCCGCTCGGCATCCTGTTCCCGCTGGTTACCGCCTTCGTCGTGGTCGGCGCCGGCAATTCGGTGAACCTGACCGACGGTCTCGACGGCCTCGCCATCGTGCCGGTGATGATCGCGGCCGGCACCTTCGGCTTCATCTCCTATCTCGTCGGCAATGCGATCTTCGCCAATTACCTGCAGATCCACCACATCCCCGGCGCGGGCGAGCTTGCGGTGATCTGCGGCGCGGTGATCGGCGCCGGCCTCGGCTTCCTCTGGTTCAACGCGCCGCCGGCCCAGATCTTCATGGGCGATACCGGGTCGCTGGGCCTCGGCGGCCTGCTCGGCACCATCGCGGTCGCGACCAAGCACGAGATCGTGCTCGCCATCGTCGGCGGCCTCTTCGTGGTCGAGGCGCTCTCGGTCATCATCCAGGTCTTCGTGTTCAAGCGCACCGGCAAGCGCGTCTTCCTGATGGCGCCGATCCACCACCATTTCGAGAAGCTGGGCTGGACCGAGCCGCAGGTCGTGATCCGCTTCTGGATCATCTCGGTCGTGCTGGCGCTGGTCGGCCTCGCCACGCTGAAGCTGCGCTGATTTGAGTGAGGGCATGATGTCCCCCGAAAACCGGTTCCCACTATTCGCTACCGCGGACCTGCGGTTCGGCATCATGACGCGATGACGCCCGTCACCGTTTTCGCCGGGCGCAAGGTCGCCCTGTTCGGCCTCGGCGGCTCCGGGCTCGCGACGGCGCGCGCGCTCAGGGCAGGCGGCGCCGCGGTCGCGGCCTGGGACGACAACGAGAAGAGCCGGGACAAGGCGGCGGCCGAGGGCATCGCCGTCGTCGACTTGGCGAATGCCAACTGGTCGGGCTTCGCGGCTTTCGTGCTCTCGCCCGGCGTGCCGCTGACCCATCCCGAGCCGCACTGGACGGTCGGCAAGGCCAAGGCTGCCGGCGTCGCGATCATCGGCGATGTCGAGTTGTTCTTCCGGGAGCGGGCGAAGATCGCGCCGGGCGCGCCGGTCGTCTGCATCACCGGCACCAACGGCAAGTCGACCACGACCGCACTGATCGCGCATGTTCTGCGTGAAGCCGGCCGCGACGTGCAGATGGGCGGCAATATCGGCACGGCCGTGCTGGCGCTGAACCCGCCGGCCGCGAACCGCATCCATGTCATCGAGTGCTCGAGCTATCAGATCGATCTCGCGCCCTCGCTTGCGCCGACCGTCGGCATCCAGATGAACCTGACGCCCGACCATCTCGACCGGCATGGCTCGCTGGAGAACTACGCCGCCATCAAGGAGCGGCTGGTCGCGGCCGCCGATATCGCCGTCGTCGGCGTCGATGACGATGCCTCCAAGCAGATGGCGCGTCGTCGTGCCGCCGGAGGCCGCCCGCTGGTCAGGATCAGCGGCGAGCAGCCGCTCGACGAAGGCGTCTTCGCCGGCGTCACCGCCAATCAGGGCCGGCTCGACACCCGCATCGTCGAGGTCAAGGACGGCAAGCCGCGCGTCGTCGCCAATCTCGCCGGCATCGGCTCGTTGCGCGGTTCGCATAATGCGCAGAACGCGGCGGCTGCCTTTGCTGCCTGCTCGGCCTTGGGCCTCACCGCTGAAGAGATCGCGGCGGGCTTCAAGACCTATCCGGGCCTGGCGCATCGCATGGAGGAACTCGGCCGGATCGGCCGCGTCGTCTTCATCAACGATTCCAAGGCGACCAATGCTGACTCCACCGAGAAGGCGCTGACCTCCTTCCACGGCATCTTCTGGATCCTTGGCGGCAAGGCGAAGGACGGCGGGATCGAGTCGCTCCGCCGCTATTTCCCGAACATCGCCCGTGCCTATCTGATCGGCGCGGCGAGCGATCTCTTCGCCGCGACCTTCGACGATGACGGGCGCGTCGCCTATGAGCGCAGCGTCACGCTCGACAAGGCGGTAGCCGATGCGACGCGCGACGCGCTGGCGACGTCGGGCGAGGGCGAGATCGCGGTGCTGCTCTCGCCGGCCTGCGCCTCCTTCGACCAGTTCCCGAATTTCGAGGTGCGCGGCGACAGCTTCCGCAAGCTGGTTGCCGACCTGCCGGGCTTCGAGCCCTTCGGCGGCAAGCGGTAGGTCTCAGCCGCGCCGGGCCGCCTCGATCTTGGCGACGTCGATCTTCTGCATCGTCATCATCGCTGCGAAAGCGCGCTTGGCCTCCTCGCCACCGGCGGCGAGCGCCTCGGTCAGCACGCGCGGCGTGATCTGCCAGGACAGGCCCCATTTGTCCTTGCACCAGCCGCAATCGCTCTCCTTGCCGCCATTGCCGACGATGGCGTTCCAGTAGCGATCCGTCTCCGCCTGGTCCTCGGTGGCGATCTGGAAGGAGAAGGCCTCGCTGTGCTTGAACATCGGCCCACCATTGAGGCCGAGGCAGGGAATGCCGAGGATCGTGAAGGTGACGGTCAGCGCGTCGCCGGCCTTGCCGGAAGGAAAGTCGGTGGGGGCGCGGAACACCTCGTTCACCGCGCTGTCCGGGAAGGTCTGCGCATAGAAGCGGGCGGCAGCCTCGGCATCCTTGTCGTACCACAGGCAGATCGTGTTCTTGGCGATGGCCATGATCAGTCCTTTCGCTGTTGGTGCAAGCCGTAGCTCCTCCCATGGGGGCGACAATGCGTGTCAGGAGCGGCCTTCGCATTTGATCGGCAACACGAGTCCGATTTGAGGCACGAAGCCGATCGACATGGTCGAACCTGCGTCGAAGAGGTCGCGAGGAGCCATGCGCCACTGTGGATTGCGGTGCGCTGAGACCACTGATCCGGCGCATCGGAATCAATCGGTTAACCATTCATTGACAGAGTGATTCGTCACGCAAGCGCGGCTTCGGCCGCGCCGAATTTGTCGATGGGATGCCCGTCATGGTCTCGCGCGCGGAACCTTCTCTCAGCGGTCGCTGGTGGTGGTCGATCGATCGCCTCATCCTCGCCGCGCTCGTCGCCCTGATGGTCTCGGGTGTGGTGCTGCTGATGGCGGGCGGGCCGCCGGTGGCCGAGCGGCTCGGCCTCTCGACCTTCCATTTCGTCAACCGACAGGCGGCCTATCTGCTCGGCGCTATGGTGATCTTCCTCGGGGTGTCGCTGATGACGCCGCGCCAGGTGCGCCGTGCCGCGCTGTTGATCTATCTCGGCTCGCTCGCCATGGTGGTGGCGACGCTCTATTTCGGCGTCGAGGTGAAGGGCGCCAAGCGCTGGCTGACGCTCGGGCCGCTCGGCTCGGTCCAGCCGTCGGAGTTCCTCAAGCCCGCTTTCGTCATCATGGCGGCCTGGGCCTTCGCCGAGGGCACGCGCCGGCCGGACCTGCCGGGTACGATCCTGGCGCTGCTGCTGCTGCCGGTCACCATCGTGCCGCTCATCCTGCAGCCCGATTTCGGCCAGACCATGCTGGTCAGCCTCGTCTGGTGCGGCCTGTTCTTCGTCGCCGGCCTGCATTGGTTCTGGGTGATAGGGCTCGGCGGCATCGGCGCCGTCGGCATCTTTGTCGCCTATGAACTGGTGCCGCACGTCCGTGCCCGCATCGAGCGCTTCATGGACAAGGGCTCGGGCGATTCCTTCCAGGTCGACACGGCACTGGAGAGCTTCGCGCAGGGCGGCTGGCTCGGCAAAGGCCCGGGCGAGGGCACGGTGAAGCGCATCCTGCCGGACGCCCATACCGACTTCATTTTTGCAGTCACGGCCGAGGAATTCGGCATCGTCGTCTGCATGCTGCTGGTCGCGCTCTTCGCGATCATCGTGATCCGGGCGCTGTTCGTGGCGCAGAAGGCGGAGGACCCGTTCATCCGCCTCGCGGTCACCGGCCTTGCCCTGCTCTTCGGCATCCAAGCGGCGATCAACATGATGGTCAACCTGCACATGATGCCGGCCAAGGGCATGACGCTGCCCTTCATCTCCTATGGCGGCTCCTCTCTGCTCTCGCTCGCGGTCGGGACCGGCTTTCTGCTGGCATTGACGCGGCGGCGCCCCCGCGCGGTGGATTTCGGGCGCTGATCCGATGGCCACGGGCAAGCTGATCATGCTGGCAGCCGGAGGAACCGGTGGCCATCTCTTCCCGGCCGAGGCGCTGAGCCACGCGCTGCATGCCAAGGGCATGCGCGTCGTGCTGATGACCGATACGCGCGCCGCCGAATTCGCCGGCAGTTTCCCGGCCGAGGCGGTGCATGCCGTGCCGGCCGCGACGCCGTCCGGCCGCTCGCCGCTGCAGAAGGCGGCAGCCCTCCTCCACATCGCCAAGGGCACGTTCGCGGCGCGTCGGATCATCCGGCAGGTGAAACCGGACGTCGTCGTCGGTTTCGGCGGGTATCCGACGGTGCCGCCGGTGCTTGGCGCCTCGCTTGCGGGCGTCCGTACTCTCATCCACGAACAGAACGCCGTGATCGGCCGCGCCAACCGCTTCCTCGCCGGCCGCGCCGATGTGATCGCGACCGGTTTCGCGAGGGTAGGCGGGCTCAGCGAGGCGCAGCAGGCCAAGTGCCGCCATGTCGGCAATCCCGTGCGCCCTGCCGTGATCGAGGCTGCGACCCGTGACTATGGCCCGCCGGGCGAGGGCAAGATCAGGCTGCTCGTCTTCGGCGGCAGCCAGGGCGCGCGCATCATGGCCGATATCGTGCCGCCGGCGATCGAGCTCCTGACCGAGGCCGAGCGGTCGCATCTCACCATCGTGCAGCAGGCGCGCGCCGAGGACGAGAAGCGCGTGCGCGGCATCTACGAGACGCTCGGCGTTCAGGCGACGATAGCACCCTTCTTCAAGGACCTGCCGGCGCAGATGGCGGTGGCGCAGCTCGTGATCGCGCGCTCCGGTGCTTCGACCGTGGCGGAACTGACCGTGATCGGCCGGCCGGCTTTGCTGGTGCCGTTGCCAGGCTCGCTCGACCAGGACCAGGCGGCAAACGCCGCCTTCCTCGAAGGGGCGGGCGGCGCGATCCGCATTCTCCAGCCGGACTTCACGCCGCGCCATCTTGCTGCCGAATTGTCCAAGCTCATCGCGCAGCCCACGCACTTGACGACGATGGCAGCAAACGCGAAGAGCGCCGGCATCCCCGACGCTGCCGACCGCCTGGCCGATCTCGTGATCGCCACGGCTCAATCGAACTGACAGGATTCCAGGACCATGAAGCTGCCGCCGAAGCTCGGCTCCATCCATTTCGTCGGCATCGGCGGCATCGGCATGTCCGGCATCGCCGAGGTCCTGCACAATCTCGGCTACAAGGTGCAGGGCTCGGACGCCTCCGACGGCGCCAACGTCAAGCGCCTCGCCGACAAGGGCATCACCACCTTCGTCGGCCACAAGGCCGAAAACCTCGGCGAGGCCGAGGTCGTCGTCGTCTCGACCGCGATCAAGCGCGACAATCCCGAATTGCTCGCCGCCCGCGAACTGCGCCTGCCGGTGGTGCGCCGCGCCGAGATGCTGGCTGAGCTGATGCGCCTCAAGAGCTGTGTCGCGATCGCCGGCACCCATGGCAAGACGACCACGACCTCGCTGGTCGCGACGCTGCTGGAGAAGGGCGGGCTCGACCCGACCGTGATCAATGGCGGCATCATCAACGCCTATGGCACCAATGCCCGCATGGGCGAGAGCGACTGGATGGTGGTCGAGGCCGACGAGTCCGACGGCACCTTCCTGAAGCTTCCGGCGGACGTCGCGATCGTCACCAATATCGACCCCGAGCATCTCGACCATTTCGGCACCTTCGACGCGATCAAGGCGGCCTTCCGCTCTTTCGTCGAGAACCTGCCGTTCTACGGCTTCGCCGTGATGTGCATCGACCATCCGACGGTGCAGGGGCTGGTTGGACAGATCACCGACCGCCGCGTCGTGACCTACGGCGAGAACCCGCAGGCGGATTTCCGCCTGATCGACATCGATCTCTCGGGCGGGCAGGCGAAGTTCACGCTGCTGATCCGCGACCGCAAGACCGGCCGCGACGAGGTGATCCGTGATCTCGTGATGCCGATGCCCGGCCACCACAATGCGCTGAACGCCACGGCTGCGATCGCCGTCGCCTACGATCTCGGCATTCCCGTTCCGCGCATCCGCGAAGCGCTGGCCGGCTTCGGCGGCGTCAAGCGCCGCTTCACCAAGACCGGCGAGTGGAATGGCGCGCTGATCTTCGACGATTACGGCCACCATCCGGTCGAGATCGCTGCCGTGCTGAAAGCGGCCCGCGCCTCGACCAAGAACAAGGTGATCGCGATCGTCCAGCCGCATCGCTACACCCGCCTGTCGAGCCTGTTCGACGATTTTGCCGCCTGCTTCAACGATGCCGATACGGTGATCGTGGCTGATACCTATGCCGCCGGCGAAGCGCCGATCGCGGGCGCGGATCGCGATTCGCTGGTCGCGGGGATCAAGGCGCGCGGCCACCGCCATGCGCTGCCGCTGGAGAGCTCCGACAAGCTCGCCGGGATGGTGGCGGAGCTGGCCGGGCCGGGCGACTACGTTGTCTGTTTGGGCGCCGGCAACATCACGCAATGGGCCTACGCGCTGCCGGGGGAACTGGCTGCGCTCAAGGGATAAGCCGGGATCGCCGCAATTGCGCCGTCATGCGCTGGCCTGAGCCGCGCATGACGGGCTGTTCCGTCCCGGACCATCATGTTCTAAAGCGACACCATGCTCTTCGCAGACCTTTCCTCCGATATCCGCGCCTCGGCTCCCGATCTGAGAGGCCGGCTCCTTGCCAATCAGGAGCTCGCGGGACTGACCTGGTTCCGCGTCGGTGGCCCCGCGCAGATCCTGTTCACACCGGCCGATGACGAGGATCTCGCGTATCTTCTGTCGAAGCTGCCGGAGGATGTCCCGGTCACGGTGATCGGGCTCGGCTCCAACCTGATCGTGCGCGATGGCGGCATTCCCGGCGTCGTGATCCGGCTCGGCGGCAAGGCCTTCGGCGAGATCGCGCTGGAGAGCGGCGACCGTCTGCGCGCCGGCACTGCGGTGCCGGACGTCAAGGTAGCTCGCGCTGCGGCGGATGCCTCGCTCGATGGGCTCGCCTTCTATCGCGGCATCCCCGGCTCGATCGGCGGGGCGCTGCGCATGAATGCCGGCGCGCATGGTGGCGAGACCACGGATGTTCTGGTCTCGGCGCGCGGCGTCACCCGCAAGGGCGAGATCGTGACGCTCTCCCATGCCGAGATGGGCTTCACCTATCGCAACAGCGCGGCCTCGACCCGCGACATCATCTTCACCTCGGCCCTGTTCCAGGGCCGGCCGGGCGATCAGGCGGAAATCCTTGCCGAGATGGACCGTGTGACCTCCGCCCGCGAAGCGGCCCAGCCGATCAAGGAGCGCACCGGCGGCTCGACCTTCAAGAACCCCGAGGGCGGCAAGGCCTGGAAGCTGATCGATGCGGCCGGCTGCCGTGGCCTGCGCGTCGGTGGGGCGCAGGTCTCCGAGATGCACTGCAACTTCCTGATCAACACTGGCGGCGCGACGGCGGCCGATGTCGAGGGGCTCGGCGAGGAGGTTCGCCGCCGGGTCAAGGAGAGTTCCGGCTTCGAGCTGCAGTGGGAGATCAAGCGGCTCGGGGTTGCGGCGTAGCCGGCACGGCCGAGGCGCGGCGGCGCGACAGGATCATCCCGACGATGGTCGAGCCGAGCACGATCGCGATGCCCAGGAATTGCAGCGGGCTCAGCCATTCGCCCAGCAGCAGGGCGCCCAGAATCGTCGCCATGGTCGGGCTGAGCAGCCCGAGGAAGGCGACGCCGGCGCCCAGCGTGGTGATGCCCCTGATCCAGAGCCAGTAGGTCAGGGCGGTACCGACCAGCACGAGATAGGTCAGGCCGATTCCGTTCAGCGCGCTCGGCACCGACGGTATTCCTTCGACGATGAGCGCGACCGGCAGCAGGATCAGACCGCCGAGCGTGAGCTGCCAGGCTGCGATCGCGAGCGGCGAGCCCATCTTGCCCCAGCGCTCGATCAGCACGGTGCCGGTCGCCATCGAAGCGGCGCTTGCGAGGCCGGCGATAATGCCGAGCGCATCGAGCTTGGCATGCGGATCGAGCACCAGCAGGGCGACGCCGACGAGGCCGGCAAGCGCAGCGAGAAGCTGCCCGCGGCCCGGGCGCCGGCCGAGCAGGGGCCAGGCGAGCAGGCCGACGATCAGCGGCTGGATCGAGCTCACCGTAGCGGCGAGCCCACCCGGCAGGCGCGCGGCGCTGACGAAGAGCAGGGCGAAGAAGATGCCGATATTGGCGAGGCCGAGCGCCGCCAATGGCAGAAGCTTGTCGCGCGGCGGCAAGCCGGGCCCGAGGGCCATCAGCAACAATCCGGCCGGTAGCGCCCGCAGCGCGCCGACGAGCAGCGGATGATCCACCGGCAGCGTCTGGGTGAAGACGATGTATGTGGTGCCCCAGATGCAGGGCACGAGGATCGTGGTCAGCAAGGTCCGGTTCAGCGGCATTTCGGCCTCCGATGCGCGCCGCGCTTGGCTCTGGCGAGCACGGCTGCTAGTTTGATTTGATGCAAGATAATTTGATATCAAATTATCGGACGTGAAGTTACTTGGCAAGGAGCCGGAATGAGTCAGGAGCAAGCCGGTGGTCAGGGCGGCCCGATGGATTCGATCCTGGCTCAATGGCGGCGGGAGCGGCCCGATCTCGATACGAGCGTCATGGCGGTCTGCGGCGATCTCTGGCGGGCGGCGGACCGGGTGCGCGACGGGGTCGCCGCCAATCTCGTGGGCGACGAGCTCGACCTCGCCGGCTTCGACGTCTTGCTGACGCTGCGGCGGCAGGGCAAAGGGCGGGCGCTCTCGCCCTCCGAACTGGCCGAGGACATGATGATCTCGACCTCGGCGATGACCAACCGGCTCGACCGGTTGCAGAAGCGCGGGCTGATCGAGCGCCAGGCTGACCCGGCCGACCGACGGGCGCTGCGGATCGTGCTGACCGAAGCCGGCTTTGCGCTGGCCGACCGAATCGTCGTCAGCCATGTCGCGACCGAGGAGCGGCTGGTGAGTGCCCTCTCGGGGGAGGAGCGGGCAGAGCTCAGGCGGCTGCTCGCGAAGATCGGCGAGGCTCAAGCATAACGGGCTTGGCGCGGCTTCGAGCCGCTGCGCCGTGACCCCTCCCTAACGCCGGGCCCATCATGGTTAACTCCCCGTTAACCAAGTTTAACGAGGTTGGACGCATCGCAGGAGCGAAGCGTCGATGACCAGACATGTTGCAGTGCTGATGGGCGGCTGGTCCGTCGAGCGGGAGGTCAGCCTCAACAGCGGCGCGGCCTGCGCGCGGGCGCTGGAGAGCGTCGGCTATCGCGTCACCCGCGTCGACGTGCAGCGCGACATCGCCGAGGTTCTGGCGAAGCTCAAGCCTGACGTCGCCTTCAACGCCCTGCATGGCCGCTTCGGTGAGGACGGCACGATCCAGGGCGTGCTGGAAATCCTGCGCATTCCCTATAGCCATTCCGGCGTGCTGGCCTCGGCGCTCGCGATCCGCAAGGACCGGGCGAAGACAGTGGTGAAGGCAGCCGGCGTTCCCGTCGCGCATGGCGTGAACGTCTCGCGATTCGCGGCCGCCAAGATGCATGTCCTGCCGCCGCCCTACGTGCTCAAGCCGATCGACGAGGGCTCTTCCGTCGGCGTCGTGATCGTGAAGAAGGACAGGGAACACCCGCCGCAGGAAATCGCCCGGCCGGACTGGCCTTGCGGCGAGATGCTGCTGGCCGAAACCTTCATTGCGGGGCGCGAACTGACCTGCGCCGTGATGGGCGACCGCAGCCTCGGTGTGACCGAAATACAAGCCGCAACCGGCGAGTTTTACGACTACGACGCGAAGTATGCGAAAGGCGGCTCGATCCACATCTGTCCGGCTCAAATTTTACCGAAAATTTACCAGCAGATCGAAGAGTGTGCGTTAACGGCGCATCAAGCAATCGGATGCCGGGGCGTCAGCCGATCTGACTTCCGCTACCACGACGAGAGCGACACGCTCGTCTGGCTGGAGGTCAATACGCAGCCCGGGATGACCGAAACCAGCCTGGTGCCCGAGTTGGCTGCCCATGCGGGTCTGGATTTCGGTGAGCTCGTCAAATGGATGGTGGAGGACGCCTCCCTCGATCGGTGAAAGCGATGACGACGAAGACCGTTGCCATGCCCCGATTCGCGCCTGCCCGGCCGCTCTCCCGGCTCCCGGTCGCGCATGCCGCCCCCCAACTCCTGGTGGGTGAGCAGCGCCAGGGCCGCTGGATGCGCCGCTCGCGCCGCAGCGCCATCGCCGTGCCGCTGGCGCAGCGCCTGCCGCAGAGCCTGGGCACCTGGCTGGCGCTCGGTTTCCTCACGCTCAGCCTCGGCACGGGCTTCGTGCTCGGCGGCCACTGGCAGACCATGCAGGACAATTACGGCGAGCCGCGTCACATGTTCGCGCGGGCGCTCGGCTTCGGGATCGACCGCGTCACCATCTCCGGCCTCTCGGGCCTGTCCGAGCAGGAGGTCCTGGTCGCGGCCGGCATCGATTCGAAGACGTCGCTGGTGTTCTTCGATGCCGACGAGGCCCGCAAGCAGCTCGAAGCCACGCCGCTGATTCGCGAGGCCGCCGTCCGCAAGCTCTACCCGGGCGAGGTCTCGATCGCGCTGACGGAGCGCGAGCCCTATGCGCTCTGGCAGGTGAAGGGCGAGCTCTTCGTGATCGCGGCCGATGGCACGGTGATCGACAAGATGGACGACGGCCGCTTCGCCTATCTGCCGCTGGTCGTCGGCAAGGACGCCAACAACCGCGCTGCCGAATACCTGGCGCTGCGCAGCCAGGCCGGCGCCTTCGCCCAGCATATCCGCGCGGCGACGCTCGTTTCCGGGCGCCGCTGGAACCTGAAACTGGACAACGGCATGGATGTGCGCTTGCCCGAGACCAAGCCGGAAGCCGCGGTGCAGCGCCTCGTCTCGCTGGAGAGCGATTATCGCATCCTCGAAAAGGACGTGCTTGCCATCGACCTGCGCCAGCCCGACCGGGTGACGATGCGGCTCTCGGAGGAGGCTGCCGCGGCCCGCGCCGACCAGCTCAAGAGCAAGTCCAAGAAGAAGGGGGGCGAGGCGTGAACCACGTCACCTCCCAGGGTCTGACCCCGCGCATGCGTCCGCTGTCGTCGCGCAAGAGCGCGACCTTGTCGATTCTCGACATCGGCACCAGCAAGGTCGTCTGCCTGATCGCCGAGCTGAGCCCGGCCGAGACCAACGAACGGCTGCGCGGGCGCACCCATGTCGCGCGCATCATCGGCATCGGTCACCAGCGCTCGCTTGGTCTCAAGGGCGGCGCGATCGTCGATCTCGAAAGCGCCGAGCGCGCGATTCGCGCTGCCGTGGACGCGGCCGAGCGCATGGCCAAGGTCGAGGTGCAGTCGGTCATCGTCAACCTGACCGGCGGGCGCATCGGCTCGCAGCATTATGCGGCGAGCGTCGACCTGCGCTCCGGTTCCGTCGGCGACAGCGATGTGAAGCGCGTGCTCGCGACCGCCGCGACCCATGCGCTGCGGCCCGGCAAGGCCGTGCTCCATGCCCTGCCGACCGGATATGCGCTGGATGGAGTGCCGGGCGTGCTCGATCCGCGCGGGCTGATCGGCGGCAAGCTTTCGGTCGACATGCATGTCGTCGCCAGCGAGGCGGCCGCGGCGCGCAACGTCATGCTCGCGGTCGAGCGCTGCCATCTCGAAGTCGAGGCTGTTGTCGCGACCCCCTATGCCTCCGGCCTCTCGGTTCTCGTCGACGACGAATCGGAGATGGGCGTCGTCCTCGTCGATCTCGGCGGCGGCTCGACCTCGCTCGGTGTGTTCTCGGGCGGACATCTCGTCCATGCCGACGCGATCGCGGTCGGCGGCAACCACATCACCATGGACGTGGCGCGCGGTCTCTCGACCCGTGTCTCGGCGGCCGAGCGGCTGAAGACGCTGCACGGCTCCTGCATCTCCAGCGCGTCCGACGAGCGCGACATGATCGCCGTGCCGCAGGTTGACGACGACGAGCGCGACATGCCGAACCATCTCGCCAAGTCGCATCTGGTCAGGATCATCAAGCCGCGCGTCGAGGAGATCCTCGAACTGGTGCGCGACCGGCTGAACAATGCCGGCTTCTCGGCCCAGGCCGGGCGGCGCGTCGTCCTCACCGGCGGCGCCTGCCAGCTCACCGGCCTGCCGGAAGTGGCGCGGCGTATCCTTGGCGGCCAGGTCCGCACGGGGCGGCCGCTCGGGATCAAGGGCTTGCCGGAAGCGGGCAAGGGCCCGGCCTTCGCGGCTGCGGTCGGCCTGCTGGTCTATCCGCAGGTCGCCCATGTCGAGCATTTCGAGCCGCGCGCGGCCGGCGGGCGGCCGCTGATGACGGGGACGGACGGCTATTTCTCGCGTGTCGGGCGTTGGCTGAAAGACAGTTTCTAGTGAGTACGGCTCGTCCAGAGGGCGAGCCACGGCGTCAAACGTAGCAATCGGGACGGCTCCCGCCAGGCGCCGGACAAGGGATCAAAAGAGGCAACCATGGCGATGAATCTGCAAGCCCCGGACATCCGGGAACTGAAGCCCCGGATCACGGTGTTCGGCGTCGGTGGCGCCGGTGGCAATGCGGTCAACAACATGATCGAGGCCGGCCTCGACGGTGTCGACTTCGTCGTCGCCAACACCGATGCGCAGGCTCTCGCCCTGTCACGCGCCTCCCGCATCGTCCAGATGGGCCTGCAGGTCACCGAGGGCCTCGGCGCCGGCTCGCAGCCGGAAGTCGGCCGCGCGGCGGCCGAGGAGGTCATCGACGAGATCCGTGACCATCTGGCGGGCGCCCACATGGTCTTCATCACCGCCGGCATGGGCGGCGGCACCGGCACCGGCGCAGCTCCCGCGATCGCCCGCGTCGCCCGCGACATGGGCATCCTGACCGTCGGCGTCGTCACCAAGCCGTTCCAGTTCGAGGGCCAGCGCCGCATGCGCATGGCCGAGGCCGGCATCGGCGAACTGAACGAGGCGGTCGACACCCTGATCGTCATCCCGAACCAGAACCTGTTCCGTGTCGCCAACGAGACGACCGGCTTTGCGGACGCCTTCGGCATGGCCGACCAGGTGCTCTATTCCGGCGTCGCCTGCATCACCGACCTGATGGTGCGTCCCGGCCTGATCAACCTCGACTTCGCCGACGTGCGCGCCGTGATGCGCGGCATGGGCAAGGCAATGATGGGCACCGGCGAGGCGCAGGGCGAGAAGCGCGCGCTGACCGCGGCCCAGGCCGCGATCAACAACCCGCTGCTCGACGACGTCTCGATGAAGGGCGCGCGCGGCCTGCTGATCTCGATCACCGGCGGGCGCGACATGAAGCTCTACGAGGTCGACGAGGCCGCCACCCGCATCCGCGAGGAGGTCGATTCCGAGGCCAACATCATCGTCGGCGCGACCTTCGACGAATCGCTCGAAGGCACCGTGCGCGTCTCCGTGGTCGCGACCGGCATCGACAAGCCGATCTCCTCGCTGGTCGAGAACGACGACACCGAAGCCCGCATCGCCCAGGTCGCCGAGCGCCTGAAGGCCGAGGCCCGCCTGCGCAGCAACGCCGCCGTCGCCGCCGCCCGTCCGGTCGCCCCGCCGGCGCCCGTGATCGAGACCGCCCGCGTCGCCCCGGTTCAGATGCCGGAGCCCGCCCCGCTTGCCCAGGTCGCGCAGGACATCCGCATCGAGCCGGTGCAGCCGCGCCCGGTCATGGTTGCCCCGCCGGCGCCTGAGCCCGTCCACCATGCCGACCCGCACCTGCATTTCGACGAGAGCTTCATCCCGCCGATGCCGGAGCGCGCCGTCGTCCGCCCGACCCGCATGCCGCGCGTCGAGGACCTGCCGGCTCCCGGCCAGGCTCAGCTCAACGCGCATCGCGGCGCCCAGCCCGCGCCGCAGCCGCCGAGCTCCGTCGAGCAGAAGCGCATGTCGCTGATGCAGCGCCTCGCCTCGGTCGGCTTCGGCGGCCGCAAGGACGAGGAAGCCGAGCAGGCTCCGGCCCCGGCACCCGTCCGTCAGATGCCGCAGGCCCCGATGCCGCAGGCGGCCGCGCCGAGCGCCGCCCATGCCGAGTACATGCGCCGCCCGGTGCAGCAGCAGCCGGCCTCGCGCCCGGCCCAGGGGCAGCTCGACCCGCATGGCCGCGCCGCGCCGACTCGCTCCAGCGAGGAAGACCATCTCGAGATCCCCGCCTTCCTCCGCCGCCAGGCGAACTGACGGGGCAAGCCTCTCACGGCTTTTAACAGGACCCGCCGCGGCATCTCCGCGGCGGGTTTTCCGTTGTTAGAAAATGTTTATCTTTCAGCGCTTTATATGATCCGATCCGCCTGGGCAGCGCTGTAACACAGCGAAAGAAAGCGTGATTTTGAGAGGCGGCCCCAAAAGCTTATCTTGCGGCGCATCAGAACGACAGCGTCGCCGGGTCTGCTCCGGTGCCGGCCTTGGATAGACATCGCCGGACCGTGCCACCTTCGCCCTGGCGGAGAGCAGGCTGAACCCGGTGATCAGGATTGGATAACCGAATGACCTTCGATCGGCAGACGACCTTGCGGGCAGCCGTGACCCTGACAGGCATCGGCGTTCATTCCGGCGCTCCCGCCAGCATCTGCCTCAAGCCCTCCAGCGCCAATTCCGGCGTCGTCTTCCTGCGGACGGGCATCGAGGGCATGCCGCCCCAGCTTATCCACGCCAAGCACACCAAGGTCAGCGCCACCGAGCTCTGCACCGTGATCGGCGACCGCGGCCCGGCCTCGGTCTCGACCATCGAGCACCTGATGTCGGCCTGCGCCGGCATGGGCCTCGACAACGTGCTGGTCGAGATCGACGGGCCGGAAATGCCGATCATGGACGGCAGCGCCCGCGAATTCGTCGCCGCCATCGAGGCAGCCGGCATGACCACGCTCGCCGCGCCGCGCCGCTATCTCAAGGTTCTCCAGCCGGTCCGCATCGAACAGGGCCGCGCCTTCGCCGAGCTCGCCCCGGCCGAGCATGGCTTCCGCCTCGATGTCGAGATCGATTTCGACAGCGTCGTGATCGGTCGCCAGCGCAAGATCTTCGATCTCGATGCCCAGGCCTATGCCAGCGAGATCTCGAAGGCCCGCACCTTCGGCTTCATGCGCGATGTCGAGCAGCTCTGGAAGGCTGGCTTCGCCCAGGGCGCCTCGCTCGACAACACCGTCGCCGTCGGCGAGGACAAGGTGATCAACCCCGAGGGCCTGCGCTACGGCGACGAGTTCGTGCGCCACAAGGTGCTCGACGCGATCGGCGACCTCGCGCTCGCGGGCTATCCGATCATCGGCGAGTTCCGCTCCTATTGCGGCGGTCACCGGATGAACGTCCAGATCCTCCAGGCGCTGTTCGACGACCGCGCGAATTTCGCGATCGTCGAATCCCAGCCGGTCTTCGCGGCGCCGCGCGCCGTGCAGATGGCGGCGGTCGCTCCGGCTGCTTTCGCGCCGGATCTGCACTAAAACGCGGGTCAAGGCTGCTTCGCCTTCCATTTGCCGGGTTTTTGTCCCAGATGCCGCATCCGTGCGGAATCCCGTCATAACCGTTTTTCGGCAGTGGCGCGGGGGAAGCGTCTGAGGTAAGGCATGCTTCCCGGAGACTGGACCGCCATGCGTCCTAACCAGACGCAAAATGGCCAGCCTCGGTTTCAGCATCGGATCATCCCGAAAAGTGGCTTCCGCTTTTCGGCCCGATGCCTGAGGGACGATCGAAAGAGGACGGACGACGTGAGCGTGACGCGGCAAAGCCTACCGGCAATCCATCGCGGTCTTTCGCAGCGCAGGGGTATCGCCCTCGCCCTGGGCGCCGCCTTGCTGCTTGGCGGCTGCGATACCCTGTCGTCGCTCAACCCCTTCGACAAGCCCGAGGTCTACAAGCCGGACCTGACCGAGCCGACCCCGGCCGACAAGCTCTATAACGAGGGCCTCGCCCGTCTGCAGAACGGCGACAGCGAAGGCGCCTCGAAGAAGTTCGAGGACATCGACAAGTCCGCGCCGTTCTCACCCTATGCCCGCAGGGGCCTGCTGATGACGGCCTACACCAATTTCCAGGCCAGCAAGTGGGAAGAGGCGATCACCGCCTCGAAGCGCTTCATCGCCCAGAACCCGGCGAGCCCGGACGCGGCCTATGCCCAGTACATCCTGGCGATGTCCTATTATAACCAGATCCCGGACGCGACCCGCGATCAGGAGCGCACCGGCCAGGCGATCCAGGCGCTGGAGCAGCTCATCGCCACCTATCCGAAGTCGGAATACGTGCTCGACGCCAAGGAGAAGCTCCTGGTGGCGCGCGACCAGCTCGCCGGCAAGGAGATGAATGTCGGGCGCTACTACCTGGAGAAGCGCAACTATACCGGCGCGGTGAACCGCTTCCGCGAGGTCATCATCAAGTACCAGACCACGCGCCATGTCGAGGAGGCGCTGATGCGCCTGGCGGAGGCCTATATGGCGCTCGGCATCACCAACGAGGCGCAGACGGCGGCGGCCGTGCTCGGGCACAATTTCCCGGACAGCCCGTGGTACAAGGACGCCTACAGCCTGCTGCAGAGCGGCGGCCTGGAGCCGCGCGAAGATCGCGGTTCCTATATCAGCCGCGCCTTCCAGGGCGTCTCGCGCACGGTTGGCGGCATCATCGGGATCAACCGTTTCTGACGGATAGGGCGCCCCTTGCATGACGGGCCACGGGCGATCCTGCCAGATCCGAAAATGGGGTTGAGCGCCGATGCTGGCGCAACTCTCGATTCGCGACATCGTCCTGATCGACCGGCTCGATCTCGGCTTTCATGAGGGGCTGAGCGTGCTCACCGGCGAGACCGGCGCCGGCAAGTCGATCCTGCTCGACGGCTTCGCGCTCGCGCTCGGCGGGCGCGGCGATGGCTCGCTCGTGCGCCATGGCGAAGCGCAAGGCCAGGTCAGCGCCGTCTTCGACCTGCCGCTCCAGCATCCGGCGCGCAAGCTGGCGCAGGCGCAGGAGATCGACACCGATGGCGATCTCATCCTGCGCCGCGTGCAATATGCCGACGGCCGCACCCGTGCCTTCATCAACGACCAGCCGGTCTCGGTGCAGATCCTGCGCATGGTCGGCGCCGCTATCGTCGAGATTCATGGCCAGCATGACGACCGCGCTCTGACCGATCCGGCGCAGCACCGCACGATTCTCGACGGTTTCGGCGGGCTGGAGGCGCAGGCCGAAGCGGTCGCCGGAGCGAGCGAGACGTTGAAGCGGGCACGGCAAGCCCTGCAATCGCAGCGCTTGCGCGTCGAGGCGGCGCGCAAGGAAGCGGATTTCCTACGCCATGCCGTCGAGGAACTCGGCAAGCTTGCGCCGCAGGCCGGCGAGGAGGATGCGCTCGCCGCAACCCGACAGGGCATGATGCAGGCCGAGAAGGTCGCGCGCGATCTCAACGAAGCCTATGAGGCGGTCGGCGGGCAATCCTCTGCCATTCCGACGCTGGCCGCCGTGCTGCGCCGGCTGGAGCGCCGGGCGAGCCAGGCGCCGGAGCTGGTCGATCCCTCGATCGCGGCGCTCAACACCGCGATCGTCGCGCTGGAAGAAGCCGGCGAGGCGCTCGCCGCCGCGACACGCGCGGCCGAATACGATCCGCGCGAGCAGGAGCGTATCGAGGAGCGGCTGTTCGCGCTCCGGGCCGCGGGCCGGAAGTACGACGTGCCGGTCGACGGGCTCTCCGTGCTGGCGGCGACGATGGCGAGCGATCTCGCCGCGCTGGACGAGAGCGAATCGTCGCTGTCACGGCTTGAAGCGGAATTGAGCGAGGCGGAAGCCGCTTTTGTCGGGCTGGCGCGAGCCTTGTCCGAGGCGCGGCAGGCGGCTGCGGCGCGGCTCGATGCCGCTGTGAAGGCCGAATTGCCGCCGCTCAAGCTGGAGCGGGCTCGCTTCATCACCCGCATCGACAGCGACGAGAACGCGCGCGGGCCGGAAGGCTTCGACAAGGTCGAGTTCTGGGTCGAGACCAATCCGGGCACGCGGCCGGGGCCGATGATGAAGGTCGCGTCCGGCGGCGAGCTTTCGCGTTTCATGCTGGCGCTCAAGGTCGTTTTGGCCGAGCGCGGCTCGGCTCCCACGCTGGTCTTCGACGAGATCGATACCGGCGTCGGTGGCGCCGTGGCCGACGCGATCGGCGAACGACTGGCGAGGCTGGCTGGTCGGGTGCAAGTGATCTCGGTGACGCATGCGCCGCAGGTCGCGGCCAAGGCCGGGCAGCATTTCCTGATCGCCAAATCGGCGGGGGAGGGCGAGGCCTCGCGCACGGTGACGCGGGTCACGGCGCTGGCCGACCAGTCGCGGCGCGAGGAGATCGCGCGGATGCTGGCCGGCGCCTCGATCACCGAGGAGGCCCGCGCCGCCGCCGGCCGCCTGCTGGAAGCGGCGGGCTTGCGTAGCTGAAGCCGTCAGGCCGGCTGCAATTCGTAACCTGCGCCCTTCTTCACGACCCGCCTGAAGCCTTCGACATGCCCGCCGGAGACGAGCCAGTTCTCGTGCGTGGCGCGTTCCAGGATGCCGCGGCGGGAGGCGAGCGCGGTCGCGGCGTCGAAATCATAGACGAAGCCGATATCCGGGTCGGAGGCCTGGAGATCGGAGAGATGCAGCGCATCGCCCCAGAGCAGCAGGCTCTCGTCCGCGCCCTCGATCAGGTACCCGCTATGGCCGAAGGTATGGCCGGGCAGGGCGATCAGTGAAATGCCGGGCCGGGCCGCCCCGGCTGGAATGGAGCGGATGCGGCCGGCATAGAGTTTCTTTAGCGTCGCAGTGATGGCGAAGGCGCCCTGCTTCTTCTCGGGCGTCCGGGCGCGATTGGCCTCGTCGCCGTAGAAGCCGAAATCGGCCTCGGGCACGGTGATCTCGGCATTCGGGAAAAACGGCTTGTCGCCGTCGAACAGGCCGAGCGCGTGGTCGCCATGGAGATGAGTGATCAGGATATGGGCGACGTCCTCGGGCGCGATTCCGGCGGCGGCCATGGCGGCCGGGGAGATGGCCCATCGCCGCGCCCCAGGACGGGCCGGTGCCTGCATCGATCATCGTGATCCCATCCCGGCCCTTCAGCGCGAAGCAGTTGACGATGATGCTGACCTTCGGCTTGCCCCAGCGCGTGACAGCCTCGTCGCGCGCCGCCTCTCCATCGGCATGGATCAGAACGTCGAGCGGCGCTTCGAAGACACCGTCATGCAGGATCAATAGCTCATAGGCGCCGATGCGGCGGGCATGCTGGACCATGGCTGTTCTCCGCTTCGGCATCAGCGCGTTCGGTGAAGCCTGGAAGCTAGTGGGGCCGCCACCCAGCCGGCAAGGCGCGTCCGGCCCGGCTCAGCCCTGCGCGGGGCGCGGGAATGCCGCATTTCCTTTTGTATCGCTTTGCTCTATGAGCCGCTGTCATCCGATGGTGCAGCATGCCCGTTAGATCGCCATATGTCCTTCGGGACGACGGGGGGCGATCTGGCTCTTTGTTTTGGCATCGGATTTGCCGAAAAGTGCATTCTGCCTTTCGGTCCGATGCTCTAGTGCCGCCTGAATCCATCGCTCACGCTTTCGCGCCGTCCCTTCATCGGCGCCGCAACCCTTAGGCCTTTATCGTATGTCCTTTTCCCTCACGAGCCCGCCGCTCGCGCGCGCGCTCGCCGATCGCAATTACTCCGACCCGACGCCGGTGCAGAGCGCCGTCATCGAAGACGCTGCCCGCGGGCGCGACCTGCTGGTCTCCTCGCAGACCGGCTCGGGCAAGACCATCGCCTATGGGCTCGCCATCGGCGAGACCCTGCTGGGCACGGCCGAGAAGCTTGGCCCGGCCGCTGAGCCGCTCGCCCTGATCATCGCGCCGACACGTGAGCTTGCCTTGCAGGTGCAGCGCGAACTCGCCTGGCTCTACGCCCAGACCGGCGCGCGGGTGATCTCCTGTGTCGGCGGCATGGACCCGCGCCGCGAAGCGATGCTGCTCGACGAGGGCGCGCATATCGTCGTCGGCACGCCCGGCCGCCTGCGCGACCATATCGAGCGCCGCCGCCTCGACGTTTCCGCGCTGAAGGCGGTCGTGCTGGACGAGGCCGACGAGATGCTCGATCTCGGCTTCCGCGACGATCTCGAATTCATCCTGAAGACGGCGCCCGAAAGCCGCCGCAGCCTGCTGTTCTCGGCGACCTTCCCGAAGGCGATCGTCCAGCTCGCCCAGAGCTACCAGCGCGATGCGCTGCGTATCGAAGTGGAAGCGACCCGGCGCGGCCATGCCGATATCGCCTACAAGGCCGTGCGCGTGTTCCCGAAGGAAGCGGAGCTTGCCGTCGTCAACCTGCTGCGCTTCCACAATGCGCCGGTGGCGCTGGTCTTCTGCAACACCCGCAATGCCGTGCGCCATCTCGAGGCGATCCTGCTCGAGCGCGGCTTCACCTCCGTCGCGCTGTCGGGCGAACTCGGTCAGAACGAGCGCAACGCCGCGCTGCAGGCGCTGCGCGACGGCCGGGCGCGGGTCTGCGTCGCGACCGATGTCGCGGCGCGCGGTATCGACCTGCCGGGGCTCGACCTCGTCATCCATGCCGAATTGCCGAACGATTCCGAGGTGATGCAGCATCGCTCGGGCCGCACCGGCCGCGCCGGAAACAAGGGCACCAGCGTCCTGCTCGTGCCGCAGTCGCGCCGCCGCAAGGCCGAGCGCCTGCTGATGGAAGCCAAGGTCGAGGCCGAGTGGATCGGCCCGCCGACGGAAGAGGAAATCCGCGTCCTCGATCAGGAGCGCCTGCTCTCCGATCCGCTGCTCAACGGCGACGGTTCCGAGGACGATGCCGGCATGATCGAAGCGCTGATGGCAGGCCGCGAGGCGCGCGACATCGCCGCCGCTTTGGTCCGGCTCTACCGTGCCCGCCTGCCGGCGGCGGAAGAGGTCGGCGATCCCGGCTTCGGCCGCGACGAGCGCCGTCCGGCCCGCACCAACGAGGACTATGCTGCCAAGCGCACGTTCGGCGCCAGGCGCGACGAGGGCGAGGATGGCGAGCGCCCGCGCAAGCCCGCCGGCCCGCGTGGCGATACCGTCTGGTTCCGCCTGGATATCGGCCGCAAGCAGGGCGCCGACCCGCGCCAGCTCCTGCCGATGCTGTGCCGTCGCGGCCGGATCACGCGCGACGAGGTCGGCGCGATCCGCATCTTCGACCGTGAGACCAAGGTCGAGATCGATGCCGATGTCGCCGATCGCTTCTACGATTCGGTGCGCATTCCGGATCGCGACAAGATCGTGATCGAGCCGACGACCGAGGCCGAGCGCCGCCCGGCCAAGTCCTTCGCAGACAAGGCCGAGCGTCCGGCCGCGCCGCGGAAGAGCTGGGGCGACGATCAGGCTTCTGGTGAGGATCGGGGAGCACGCAAACCCTTCCCGCCGCGCGACGGCGAGCAGCGTGGGCCACGTGGGGACGATCGCAAGCCCTATCGCGCCGACAGCAGGCCCTCGCGCGACGACGCGCGTCCGCCGCGTCGGGACGATGGCAAGCCCGGTGGTTTCAAGAAGCCGTTTGCGGGGAAGGGCAAGCCTTTCGCCGGCAAGCCAGAGGGCGGGCGCCCGGGCGGTCCCAAGCCCTTCGGCAAGGGCAAGCCGCGCGGCGGCCCTCGCGGCTGAGCTTCGGCCTTTACACAAAAGCGCCGTCATCCCGGACAGGCTGCAAAGCAGCGCAGCTCTGGGATCCATCGTAGGGCTTTGCGCTCTGGGATGGATCCCGGGTCAAGCCCGGGATGACGGCGCTATTTCTTTGAAGATCGGTGCGCTTCGCGTCGCCGCCCTTTGGATGAGCGCTTTCCGCCCCTTCCTTAGCGCAGGCCGAGGAAGGACAGAATGGCGAGCACGACCACGACGAGGCCGACGAGATAAATGATGTTGTTCATGAAAAGCCCCCTGACGGAATGGAGCCTTGCGGCTCGATCTGGCAGGGGGTGAACCCGTTTTGGGCGCCAAAGGTTCCCCTTGGCGCCCGACGACCTCAGCCGACGACCTTGCGGTAGAGATGCCAGGTGGCATGGCCGAGCACCGGCATGACCACGATCAGGCCAACCAGCATCGGCAGGCAGCCGAGCACGAGCAAGCCCGTCACTATCAGGCCCCAGATCATCATCACGCGCGGATTGGCCTCGACGGCGGCGATCGAGGTGCGAATCGCTGTCGGCGCATCGACGTGCCGATCGATGATCAGCGGGAAGGAGACGACCGAGATCGAGAAGGCGAGGATCGCCAGCAGCATGCCGATCGCGTTGCCGATCACCATCATGATCCATCCGTCGGCCGTGGTGAACACGGCGCGCAGGAAGTCGGCGGTCGAGACATCGGCCGGCAGGCCGAGCAGGCTGCGATAGAGGAACCAGGCGCTGAAGAGCCAGGCAAGGAAGATCCCGGTCAGCATCGCGCCGAGCAGGGCTATCTGCCCGATCGAGGGCGAGCGCAGGATCGCGAAGGCGTGCATCCAGGAGGTATCCATGCCCTTTTCCCGGCGCCGGCTGATCTCATAGAGCCCGATCGCGGCGAAGGGCCCCAGCAGCGCGAAGCCCGAGAGCAGCGGGAAGAGCAGAGGGAAGATGTTGTAGCTCACGGTGAGCTGCGCCAGCAGGATGCCGGCGACAGGATAGATCAGGGCGATGAAGACGAGGTGGCTTGGCTGCGCCTTGAAATCCTCCCAGCCGCGCAGCAGCGCTTCGGTCAGATCCCGCGTCGTGATGGTTTTGACGCGCGGCTGCGAGAGCGAAACAATGTCGTGAACTGTGCCGTCGAGATTGGCCATGGCGTGTCTCCCGGTTCCGGCCCGGTTCGCCATATGGCTGTCGACGAAATCCCTGGCGTCAACGGCCTGCGGCGTCGAGCTTCCAATTCCCAGCCTGGAAACTATACGCGCGAAAGCCGGTTTTGTCGCAGACATTCGGGCTGGCGCAGTCCTGCGCCCGTCGCAAAGGCTGCTGCCCTTTCTCGTCGCGCGCATCTCGCCTAATGCTGTGCCATGAGCGCCGCCGCAGATTCCGCCCCCTCCGAAACGCCGATCGCAGAGCTGACGCCGCGCAAGGCGAAGGCCGAGCACAAGCTGCTGGCGGCCGAGGTGCAGGCCGCGAACGACGCCTATTTCCAGGACGATCAGCCGATCATGGACGACGCGGCTTATGACGCGAAGCGTCGCCGGCTCGTCGCGCTGGAAGAGGCCTTTCCGGCGCTGAAGCAGGAGAGCGATGTCAGCGCCAAGGTCGGGGCCAAGCCATCCGGCAAATTCGCCAAGATCCGGCATCGCGCGCCGATGCTCTCGCTCGACAATGCCTTTTCCGACGAGGCCGTCGCCGAGTTCGTCGGGCGGGTCTACCGCTTCCTCGGCCGGAAGGAGGAGGAAGGCGGCATCGCCTTCACCGCCGAGCCGAAGATCGACGGGCTCTCGCTCTCGCTGCGCTACGAGAAGGGAGAGCTGGTCGCGGCGGCGACGCGCGGCGATGGCGAGGAGGGCGAGGACGTCACGCTCAATGCCCGCACCATCTCGGAAATTCCCAAGACGCTCGCCGGGCCGGATGTGCCCGAGGTCGCCGAGGTGCGCGGCGAGGTCTATCTCGGCCATGCCGATTTCGCCGGGATCAACGAGCGCCAGCGCGAGAAAGGGCTGCCCGAATTTGCCAATCCGCGCAATGCGGCGGCCGGGTCGCTGCGGCAGCTCGATGTCAGCGTCACCGCCGCGCGGCCCTTGCGCTTCTTCGCCTACGCCTGGGGCGAGATGCCGGTCCTTCCGGCCCCGACACAATGGGGCGTGGTCGAGGCGTTCCGGCGCTGGGGCTTCCGCACCAACCCGCTGATGAAGCGTTGCGAGAGCATCGCGGAACTGATCGCGCAGTACCGGCTGATCGAGAGCCAGCGCGCGACGCTCGGCTACGATATCGACGGCGTGGTCTACAAGGTCGACGATCTCGCGCTGCAGGCCCGGCTCGGCTTCGTCTCGCGCGCGCCGCGCTGGGCGATCGCGCATAAGTTCCCGGCGGAGCTCGCGACGACCGTGCTGGAAGCGATCGACATCCAGGTCGGCCGCACCGGCGCGCTTTCGCCGGTGGCGCGCCTGAAGCCGGTCACGGTCGGTGGCGTCGTAGTGACCAATGCGACGCTGCATAACGAAGACTATATCCGTGGCTTGGATTCCAAGGGGCTGCCGATCCGCGACGGCACCGATATCCGCATCGGCGACACGGTGACGGTGAAGCGGGCGGGCGACGTCATCCCGCGCGTCGAGGCGGTCGATCTCGCCAAGCGCCCGGCGGATTCGAAGCCTTATGAATTCCCGACGCTCTGTCCGGCCTGCGGCAGCCATGCGACGCGGGAGCTCAATCCGCGCAGCGGCAAGGAAGACGCCATCCGCCGCTGCACCGGAGGCCTGATCTGCCCGGCGCAAGCGGTCGAGCGGCTCAAGCATTTCGTCTCGCGCGACGCGCTGGATATCGACGGGCTCGGCGACAAGCAGATTGAGTTCTTTCATGGCGATGCAGAGCTGCCGGTTCGGGAGCCGGCCGATATCTTCACGCTCGCCGCACGCGATGCGGCGAATCCGCTGAAGAAGCTCAAGGCCAAAGAAGGCTTCGGCACTCAAAGCGTCGCCAAGCTGTTCGATGCGATCGAGGATCGGCGTTCCCCGCCGCTCAATCGCTTCATCTTCGGGCTCGGCATCCGCCATATCGGCGAGACGACGGCGCGGCTGCTGGCGCGGCATTACGGCTCGTTCGAGGCGCTGCGGGCAGCGAGCATCGCGGCTGCCGACGAGGACTCGCCGGAGCGGCAGGAGCTCGGCGCGATCGACAGCGTCGGCCCGACCGTGGTCGAGGCTCTCGTCGAATTCTTCGGCGAGCCGCATAACGAGGAACTGCTCGACCGGCTGCTGGCGCAGGTCTCGCCGCAGCCCTTGGAGGCCGTCGCCTCGGCCAGCCCCGTCGCTGGCAAGATCGTGGTCTTCACCGGCGCGCTGGAGCGGATGACCCGCGACGAGGCCAAGGCGATGGCCGAGCGGCTCGGTGCCAAGGTCGCGGGCTCGGTCTCGTCGAAGACGGATCTGCTCGTCGCCGGGCCAGGGGCGGGGTCGAAGCTGAAGGATGCCGCCAAGCACGGCGTCGAGGTGATCGACGAGGCCGGGTGGTTCGACCTAGTCGGCGGCTGAGTTCTACTCCGCGGCTTCCACTGCTGGCGTGAACATTGCGGCTGGCGGCGCTTCGCCCGCGCTCCGCACCTGGCTCGGCGCCAGGCCGGTGATGCGCTTGAAGGCGCGGCTGAACGAGGCTTCCGACTCGTAGCCGAGGCGCTGGGCGACCACCGCGATCCGCAACTTGTCGCGGGCGAGCCATTGCCGGGCCTGATGCATCCGGACCTGCGCGACATAGCGGGCCGGCGTCTCGCCGACGACCTCGGCGAAGCGCTCGGCGAAGCCTGATCGCGAAGCGCCCATCAGCTCGGCGAGGCTCTCGACCGTCCAGTCGGTCTCGGGATGGGCGTGGATCGCTGCCAGCACCTTGCCGATGGTCGGGCAGCGCGCCGCCGCGACCCAGCCCTTGGCGGCGCCGCAGCCGCGCTCGACCCAGGCCCGGATGATCGCGGCCGCGAGCACATCGGCGAGGCGCGCCAGCATGCCGCCGGCGCCGACCCGGTCCATCGCGACCTCGCGGCCCATGGCTTCCAGCAGATGCGGGAGGCCGGGCTCGTCGGCGATGAAATCGTTCATCCGCATCAGGTCCGGCATCAGGCGCAGCAACGGGTGGTCGAGATCGACATTGAAGGTCATGCGCCCGGTGAAGAGCAGCATGTGAGCGCCTGTGCCGCCGCCTTCGACGTCGAAGACATTGCCATAGGCCTCCAACACCCGGCAGTTGCAGGGCGGGGAGGCGACGGCCTCGGGCGAACTCGCAAGCACATGGCCGCCGCCGCGGGGCAGCAGCACGGCGTCGCCATCGGCGAGCTCCAGCCAGTCGCCGCCCGGCGTCTTCAGCCAGCAACCGCCGCGCGAGATGAAATGGAAATAGGCCTGATGGGTCGGCGGGAAGGCGACGCCCCAGGGCGCGGCCAGTTGGCAGCGGCTGTAATCGACGCCGTCGAGCCTCAGGCCCCGGAGCATCTCGGTCAGGTGGTCGGCGGAGCCGGTCATGGCAATCCTGGACGAACGGTCATGAGATGCGGATGATATAGCATGGAAACTCCATGGGGCCACGCCCATCTTCCGGCGACCTGATGGAGACCCCCATGTCAGATTCCCTGTCTGCCACTGCAATCGAATTCGACGACAGCGCCGAGGAGGCGCGAGACAAGCCGGCCTGGGCTGCCGTCACATCCCTGACCTTCGGCGTCTTCGGCCTCGTCACGGCCGAGTTCCTGCCCGCGAGCCTGCTGACCCCGATGGCCGCCGATGTCGGCGTCTCCGTCGGAGCGGCCGGGCAGGCCGTGACCGCGACCGCCGTCGTCGGCGCCATCGCCGGCCTGGCCGCGGCCATCGTGACGCGCGGCATCGACCGGCGCATCGTGATCTGGTCGCTGACCGGCCTGCTGATCGTCTCCAGCGTCATCGCTGCCGTCGCCACCAACCTGACGACGCTGCTCTTCGCCCGCGTCCTGCTCGGCATTGGGCTCGGTGCCTTCTGGTCGATGGTCGCGGCGACCGCGATGCGGCTGGTGCCGCCCAGCGCCTTGCCCAAGGCGATGTCGCTGATCTTCGCCGGCGTCTCCCTCGCCACCGTCAGCGCCGCGCCGATCGGGGCCTATCTCGGCAACGTGATGGGCTGGCGCTTCGTGTTCTGGCTCTCGGCGCTGGTCGGCGTCGCGACGCTTGTCATCCAGATCGCGGTTCTGCCGCGCCTGCCGGCGCGCGGCTCGCCCGATATCCGCACGCTGTTTCGCCTGCTCGGCCAGCCCAGCATCGCGCTCGTGCTCGCCGGCATCGTCGTGGTGATCTCCGGGCATTTCGCGGGCTTCACCTATGTACGCCCGTTCCTGGAGCAGATCCCGAAGCTCTCGGTCGAGGCGATCTCGCTCGTCCTGCTGGCCTATGGCGTCGGCGGCTTCTTCGGCAATTTCGCGGGCGGGGCGATCACGGCGCGCAGTGCCAAGGCCTCGGTGATCTTCGGCGCCTTCCTGATCGCGCTGGTGGGCGTGAGCCTGCTCTTCGTCGGCGCATCGCCGATTGCGTCTGCCATCGCGGTCGGGCTCTGGGGCTTCGCCTTCGGCGCGCTGCCCGTCGGCTTCCAGACCTGGCTGGTGCGCGTCGCGCCGGAGGACGAGGCCGAATCGGCCGGCGGGCTGATCGTCGCCGCTTTCCAGATCGCGATTGCGAGCGGGGCCATCTTCGGCGGCCTGCTGGTCGATGGCTTCGGGACGCTCGGCGTCATCGCCTATGCGACCGTCGCGACGCTGGTCGGTGGACTGGGCGTGTTGCTGCTGGGGTCGAAGAGCCCCGAGCGTGTGGGTGCCGGCGCGGCTGCGCACGCGCTTTGACGCTTCAGTTCCGGATGGCTGAACCGATCGGGCGCGTGATGCGCCCTATCACTTTTCTTCAAGACAGGTCGGCGGGCTTCTGCGCTATCTTCGGGCATGCAGTCGATCTCGCAGGAACAGGCCTTGCTGGAGACCCCGCTCAAGGCGGGGGAGAGCGCGCACCTGTTCGCCGCGCGGCGTTTCGACGGACTCGAATTCCTCGCCGCGACCTTCCGCACCCATGCCTATGCCCCGCATGCCCATGACACCTATGCGATCGGTACGATCGAGATGGGTTGCGAAATCTGGCACGCGCGCGGGCAGAAGCTCCGTGCCGGTCCCGGCGATATCGTCATGAACCACCCGCTCGACGTTCATGACGGCGCGCCGAGCGAGGGCGGCTATCGCTACCGGATGAGCTACCCCTCCGTCGAGTTGATGCAGGAGATCGCGGCATCGCTGACCGGAAACGAGGCTGTCGGCACGCCGTTCTTCCGCGATCCCGTCGTGCAGGATCCGGCGGGTGCCGCGCTGTTCAGCGCCGCGCATCGTTTGCTGGAGGAGGGCACCGACGCGCTGGCGGGCGAGGAGGCGCTATTGCGCGCCTATGCCCATATGCTGGCGCGCCATGCCGACCTGTCGGTGCAGGCGGTCGGGCGTGAGGACGGGCCGGTGGCGCGCACGCGCCGGGCAATCGAGGCGCGCTACGAGGAAGACCTGTCGCTGGCCGATCTCGCGCGATTGGCCGGGTTGCCACGCCACCATCTCATTCGGGCCTTTCGGCGCGAGACCGGGCTGACGCCGCATGCCTATCTCATCGATGTCCGGGTCCGGCGGGCGCGCGAGCGCTTGCGGCGCGGTGAGAGCCTGGGTGAGGTCGCGGCGGCGACGGGGTTCTGCGACCAGCCGCATCTGACGCGAGCCTTCAAGGCGCGCCTCGGGGTGACGCCCGGCGCCTTCCGCGCGGCGCATGCCGGCTGAACGATAATCTCCAAGAGAACCGACAATCCATGTCCACGATGCGTGACGACATCAGGCGCGGCCTGAGCGATATCTGGCCGGCCGCGGTGGCTGCGGCGCCGATCGGGTTGCTCTTCGGCGCGGTCGCGGCCAGCAAGGGGCTCTCGCCGCTCGAAGTCTTCCTGATGAGCATCATGGTCTTCGCCGGCGGGGCGCAGTTCGCCGCGATCGAGCTCTGGGCGAGCCCTGCGCCGGTCGCCGCGCTGGTGTTCTCGACGCTGCTGATCAATGCGCGCCATGTGCTGATGGGGGCCTCGCTTGCGCCGAAGCTCCAGGGCTTCAGCCGCTGGCAGAAATTCCTCGGCCTCTACTACATGGCCGACGAGAACTGGGCCTTGGCCGAGAAGCGCGCCCGCACGCACCGCCTGACGCCGGCCTACTGGTTCGCGATGGTCATTCCCTTCGTCTCGGGCTGGCTGATCAATTCGACGCTCGGTGCGATGATCGGCGCCGTGCTCGGCGATCCCAAGCGGCTTGGCGCCGATTTCGCCTTCACGGCGCTGTTCATCGCGCTGGTCGCCGCTTTCTGGAAGGGCAGGGTGACGTTCTGGACGGTGGCCGCCGCCGGGATCGCTTCGGCGGTGACCTATCGGCTCGTTGGGCCGCCCTGGCATGTTGCGGCGGGGGCGCTTTGCGGATTGCTGGCGGCCTGGCTTGCGGCGGGTGGCGAAGAGCAGCCGGTCACCGAGGAGGCCAAGGCATGAGCGTCGACCCGATCAATCTCCTGGCCTTTCTCGGCATGGCGATCGTGACCTATTTCACGCGCGTCGCCGGGCTGGCGCTGGCGGGGCGGCTCAGCCTCTCTCCGCGGGCGCAGGCCGCTTTCGACGCGATACCGCCGGCCGTACTGATCGCGGTGATCGCGCCAAGCGCGCTTGCGACCGGCTGGGCCGAGACGGCCGCGGCAGCGATGACGGCGCTGGCGGCGACGCGGCTACCCTTGCTGGGGGTAGTCGCTGTCGGGGTTATCGCGGTGGTCGGGTTCAGGATGGTGATGTGAGCCACGGCCGTAGTGCTCGGGCTTGAGAGTCCTGAGTACTTCGTGACCAGCCTTGTCATTCCGGGGCGTGCCTTCAGGCGCGAACCCGGAACCCACGACTGGGCGAGCCGCGGGCCACTGAAGACAAGATATCTCACGCAGTCGTGGGTTCCGGGTTCTTCGCTGCGCGAAGCCCCGGAATGACAATGGCGGCTCCTGCCGCCAGAAGTGTTTCCGCCTCCGGCAGGCTCACAATGCGCTGCACGCCGCTTCCAGCCAGGCCTTCGTCTCGCCCTCGACCTGTGGCGCAAGCTTCTCCCAGACCTTGGCATGATAGGCGTCGATCCAGGCGACCTCGCCGGCATCGAGCATGTCCTTCTCGATCAGGGCTCGCTCATAGGGGCACCAGGTGATCGTCTCGAAGCCATAGATCGTCCGCTCGGCGCCGGGGATCTGGCGCTCCTCGACGACGATCAGGTTCTCGATGCGGATGCCGTACTCGCCTTCCTTGTAGTAGCCGGGCTCGTTGGAGAGGATCATGCCCGGCTCCAATGGCGTGGTGCCGAGCTTGGAGAGGCGTTGCGGCCCCTCATGCACCGAGAGATAGCTGCCGACGCCATGGCCGGTGCCGTGGTCGAAATCGAAGCCGCCCTGCCAGAGCGGCAGCCGGGCGAAAGCGTCGAGCTGCGCACCCGAGGTGCCCTTGACGAAGACCAGCCGCGAGATCGCGACATGGCCCTTGAGCACGCGCGTATAGCGGTCGCGCATTTCGGCGGTCGGCTCGCCGACAACCATGGTGCGGGTGATGTCGGTGGTGCCGTCCTCGTACTGGCCGCCTGAATCGACCAGGAAGATGCCGGGTTCCAGCTTGCGGTTCGAGGCCTCGCTGACGCGGTAATGCGGGAGAGCCGCATTGGGGCCGGCGCCGGCGATGGTGGTGAAGGAGACATCCTTCAGCAGGCCGGTCTTCAGGCGCTCGGCCTCCAGCGCGGCGACCGCGTCGATCTCGGTCAGGCCGCCCTTCGGCGCCTCGCGCGCCAGCCAGGCGAGGTAGCGCACCATGACGGCGCCGTCGCGCAGATGAGCGTTACGGGCGCCGTCGAGCTCGGCCGCGTTCTTGCGCGCCTTCATCAGCGCGACCGGGTCGGTGCCGGCATCGGGCGTGCCGCCGGCATCGCGGATCAGCGTCGCGAGCGCGGAGGCTGCGGTCGTCGCATCGAGCCGGACCTTGGCCTTGGCAGCGCCGAGCTTCGCGATCTGCCTGTCGAGATCGGCCGGAGGGGCGATCTCGCCGACGGCACCGATGGCGTCGCCGGCCTCGTTGGTGATCTTTTCGGGCGCGAGGAAGACGGTCGGCCGGCCCTCGCGTGGGACGATCGAATAGCCGAGTGGCAGTGGCGTGTGCTCGACATCGCCGCCGCGGATGTTGAAGATCCAGGCCAGCGCATGCGGGTCGGAGACGACGAGCGCGTCGACCTTGGCCTCGGTCAGCGCTTTCTGAATGCGGGCGAGCTTCGAGACGCTGTCCTCGCCGGCGAAGGCGGCCGGATGTGCCTTGACCGGCGCGGCCGGCGGGGCCGGGCGGTCGCTCCAGAGCGCGTCGATCGGGTTGGCCCTGACCGCGACGAGGCTGCCGCCGGCTGCCGCCACTGCCTTTTCGAGCCGGGCGAGGCCGTCGACCGTATGCAGCCAGGGATCGTAGCCGAGCTTGCCGCCGGCCGGCAGGTTCTGCTCGACCCAGCGTTCCAGCGGCGTCTCTTCCATGCGGACCGGCGTGACGACTTCGGTGTCGGTCTGCTCGGCCGACTGGATCGTGTAGCGGCCATCGACGATCAGCGCGGCCTTGTCGGCCAGCACCACGGCATAGCCGGCCGAGCCGGTGAAGCCGGTCAGCCATGCCAGGCGCGCCATATGAGCCGGGACGTACTCGCCCTGATGTTCGTCGGCGCGGGGGATGACGAAGCCGTCCAGACCCTGCGCGGCGAGCGCTTTCCGCAGGGCGGTTACGCGACCAGCAACCAGCTTCGGGTCGCTCGGTTCGGAGAAGGACTGGAAACGGCAGGTCGGCAGGGTCGAATCGGTCATGGCGAGGTCCGGCTTAGGTCGCGGCATCGTCGCCTCGCACCGCCGAAAGCGCCAGCGCAAATCCATGGGCGCGGCACTGCCCGTTCCGTGGGACGGCGCTGCCTGCCGGGACCGCATTGTGCTGATTGGTTATGCAATCTACGCAAACATTAATGGATATTGGCGGATCGCATGCGTTTTCTGCATATCTTGCATATGCGAACATATCTTCTCGCAAGTGCGAAATGACCCCACCTTGGACGCATAAGAGAACGAGGAAGCGACCGGGACTGTCCTTCGTTTTTCGGAGATGGACCCATGACGTATGTGTTGAACAATGCCGACGTGCTGCCCGTACCGGTCCAGGCCGGTGCCAAGACCCGCTCCGACAAGCCGGGGCTGATGCAGCGCTTCTATGCCGCGCTCGTCGTGAGCCGTGCGCGTTCCGCAGCCCGCGAACTGCGCGCCCGCAACCTCCTCGTCAACGAGGCAGAGCTCGTACTGGGCGGCTATCCGTCCGCGACGCTCTCGAGCGACGTCTCCCTGCCTTTCAGCCGCTGAATTCACGCCGCTGCGGCCTCGAGCCGCGCAGCCGACAACCCTTGAGGACCACCACCATGATCGCCATCATCAAGCACATCTTCGAACAGATCACTGACGCCGCGAAGTTCACCGCCGCCGTCTGGCACGATGCCCGCAGCCTGCAGGCCGATGCCGAGAAGAAGTACGGCTATATCGGCTTCTGAGCCGACCGAGTAACGGCCTCGCGCTTCCCTCGGGCGCCGGAGGTCAGGCAAGGCGGCGCGGCCTCGGGGCTGCGCCGCCTTTTTTCATGACCAGCGTCGCCCAGCCCTCGCGCAGCGAATGGCTGGCGAGATGGACGCCCTGGTGCCGATAGGCAGAGACCACGCCGGGGACGTCCATCGCCAGCAGGCCGGACAGGATCAGCGTGCCGTTCGACGAGAGCACGCGCGCGATCGACGGCGCGAGCCGCTTCAGCGGACCGGCCAGGATATTGGCGAAGACGAAATCGAAATGGCCGGGACGCCAGGCCTTGGCATGGCGCAGGCCCGGCGCGACATAAAGATCAAGCGCGTTCGGGGCATGGTTGAGCCGGGCGTTATGGGCGGAGACTTCGACCGCGACGGCGTCGATATCGCCGGCGACGACCTTGCGCTTGATCTGCTTGGCGAGCGCGAGTCCCAAAATGCCGGTGCCGGTGCCGATATCGATGCCATGGCGGGGGCGGCGCTTCTTCAATTCGGCGTCGAGCGCGAGCAGGCAGCCAGCGGTGGTGCCGTGATGGCCAGTGCCGAAGGCGAGCGCGGCTTCGATCTCGATCGCGACATCATTGGTGCGGACGACGTGCCGGTCATGCGCGCCATGGACGAGGACACGGCCGGCGCGGACGGGCTTCAGGCCGTCCAGGCTGTTGGCGACCCAGTCCTTGGTGTTCACCGTGGTGAAGGGCGTGTCGTCGACGAGTTCGCCGACGATCGGGCGCAGCAGGTCGCGCACCGCGTCCTCGTCGGGCGGGTTGGCGAAATAGATCTCGACCTTCCACGGGATGTTCATCGAGAGCGTGGTGATCCCGTCCTCGACCTCGAAGGCGGAAATCGCGGTCTCGGTGGGGTCGAAGATCTCGCCCAGCAGTTCGGTCAGGGCCCGGGCCTGTTCGCCCGAGGTGGAGAGTTCGAGGACGGTCGCGACCGTCGCTGGCAGGAGGCCTTCGCGCATGCGGTGGCCTTAGCAGCGTGTGGCGTGGTTGTCATGGTCGGGTTGCCGCGACCATGACTGAAATCAGGGTCAGGCGTGCTGGGCGTTCAGCGCCGCGAAGACCTGACCGAGGGTGCCGGTCGCCTCGGCGAAGCGCAACGGCTTGCAGCGCTCGACGATGACCTCAGTGGCTTCAGGTTGCGTTTCGAGGATCGTCATCACCTCGCTGATGAAATCGGCGAGCGGCATCGCGGCCGGATCGACCGCCTGATGCGGGCCGAGCAGTTCGGTCTGGACATAAGGCGGGGCGATCTCGATGACCTCGACGGACGTGTTCCTGAGCTGCTCGCGCAGGCTCATCGACCAGGAGTGGATCGCGGCCTTGGTCGCGCTGTAGGTCGGGGTCGCCGCCAGCGGCACGAAGGCGAGGCCGGAGGAGACGCTCAGGACCGTGGCGCTGGGCTGCTTCAGGAGATGCGGCAGCAGCGCGGCCGTCAGGCGGATCGGCCCGAGCAGATTGGTCGCGATCGTCTCCTCGGCGATGGCGAGATTTTCGGCGGCCGGCACGTTCTCCGGCTTCATGATGCCGGCATTGTTGATGACGGCATTGAGCTGCGGGAAGCGTTGGACGGCCCTACGGGCGAAGGCTGCGATATCGGCCTCGTCCTGGATGTCGAGCAGCATCGCTTCCATGCCGGGATTGGCCGCGGTGATCGCATCGAGCACGGCTTCGCGGCGGCCGGCTATGACGACCTTGTTGCCCTTGGCGTGCAGCGCCTCGGCCAGCGCCCGGCCGATGCCGGAGCCGCCGCCGGTGATGAGGATGATGTTTCCGGAAATCTTCATGGCGAGACCCTCTCGTGGTTGCACGAGACGAGATGGCGCCCATACTCTTCAATGGAAAGAAGGCGCTTTATAGTGCCATACGCACCAAAAGGAGAGTGTCGATGCAGGCGATCCGAACCGCGATGGCGGCGATGCATCAGCGCAGCGAAGCGATCCCTCCGGTGAGCCCGGCGGTGGAGTCACTGGTCCGGCAGGTCATCGCGCAGATCGCGGACAAATGGACGATGCTGGTGCTGGAGGCGCTGGAGGAGCATGGCACGCTACGCTTCACCGAAGTCGGCCGGATCGTCGGCGGCATCAGCCAGAAGATGTTGACCAAGACATTGCGCGAGATGGAGCGCGACGGGCTGGTGATCCGCACTGTCCACCCGGTGATCCCGCCGCATGTCGACTACACGCTGACGGAACTGGGGCGCGAGCTCAGCGCCGCCTTCTGCGGAGTCTGGACCTGGGCCGAGACTTACTACGCCGAGGTTTCGGCCGCGCGGAAGGCGTTTCGCGAGCGGGAAGGCGGCGCCTGAGCCTCAGAGATCCTTGGTCAGGTAGATCCGGGTCGCGCCGGGCGGATTCGGGGCAATCTCGCCGAAAACCTGCCAGCCGAGCTTCTTGTAGAATTCCGGCGCCTGGAAGCTGATGGTGAAGAGCACGGCCTTGCTGCAGCCGCGCCGGCGCCCTTCCTCCTCGGCCATGGCGAGGATGCGGCTGCCGATACCGGTGCCGCGCAGGCTCTTCGGCAGGTAGACGGTATCGATGAACAGCAGGCCGAGCGAGGTGCGACCGGCGAGACCGCCGATCGGCTTGCCGGTTTCGGGGTCGCCGATGCGGATCTGCAGTTCCTGGCGATCGTGCCGGCCGATCGCCTCGTCGTTATAGTCCTTCAGGCCTTCGCCGAGCAGCTTGCGGAAAGCGTCGTCTTCGGCGTCGGTGAGGGTGATCTCGGGAGGCATGGTCGATCGTATCGTTGGAGAGGCAGCAAGGATGCGCTGCTTCTACTCCGCGGCTGGCTGCAACGATAGGTCGGGTGCCGGGATCAGGGCGATGGCGTGCGCCGCCATGTCCGCAGAGGTCTCGGGATCACTGCGCAATTCGCTGGGAGTGCGAGCGTGGGGTGCCGGGCTGCCTTGGGCTTCGATCCAGAGTGCAATGGCTTCCGGAGCGTTGAGCAAGGCTTCATCCAGCGTATCGCCGGCCGCGAAGCAGCCGGGCAGATCAGGAAACCAGACGCCGACGGCATGGTCGGAGCCTGCATCCTCGATGATGGCGACGTAATGGGTCATGTCAGTCGCGCGGCCAGCCTGCCTGCTTGTAGATCTTCAATACGAGGCCGGGTCCGAAACTCTTCTTCGGGTGCGGCACGACGATAGTGTCACGGACGCCGGGCTTTTTGAAGACATGGTGCGAGCCGGTGATGCGCACGCATTCCCAGCCCTCGCGTTCGAGGCAGCGAATGATGTCGGCGCTGTTGTTGAGCATCAATGCCTACTGATTTGCGACAGATCTGCATTCTATATCGCCACATCGCCCCATTTTGAATGATGTTCCTGTTTTGTTCAATCGATCCCACTGCGGTTGTCCCCAGCGATCCAGAAATCACCCCGCTTTTTGCACGAACGAGTCCAGCACCATCTTCCGGCCGGCCTTGTCGAAATCGACGGTCAGCTTGTTGCCGTCGACGCTGGCGACCGAGCCGGGGCCGAACTTGACGTGGAAGACACGGGCGCCCTCGCCATAGGCGGATTCGCCCGATGATTTCGCGGTCAGCTCGCCCTCGATCAACAGGGGGCCGCGCTGGCGAGAGCCGCCGCCGAAACTGCCCTGGCCGAAGCCGCGGCCGCTTTCGGAGAATCCGCTGCCACCGCCGCTGTTCTTCGCGCGGTTCTCCTGCGCGCGCTGCCAGCCCGGGGTGTTGTAGCTCGAGCCGAAGCTTTCCATCCGGTCGAAGCGCGAGGCGCCATAGCCGCCTTGGCCGTAGGCGGTCGGGGCCTGCTCGACCTCGACATGCTCCTCTGGCAATTCGTCGATGAAGCGGGAGGGCAGGCTGGTCTGCCAGAGGCCGTGTATGCGGCGGTTCGAGGCGAAATAGAGCTTCAGCTTCTTGCGGGCGCGGGTGAGGCCGACATGGGCGAGGCGGCGCTCCTCTTCCAGCCCGGCGCGGCCGCTCTCGTCGAGCGCGCGCTGGTTCGGGAACAGGCCTTCCTCCCAGCCGGGCAGGAAGACTGTGTCGAATTCCAGACCCTTGGCGGCGTGCAGCGTCATGATCGAGACGCGCGCCTCGGCCTCGCCGTCGCCGACATCCATCACCAGCGAGACGTGTTCGAGGAAGGCCGGCAGGTCTGGGAATTCATCGAGCGAGCGGACGAGTTCCTTGAGGTTTTCGAGCCGCCCGGCAGCATCGGCCGAGCGGTCCTTCTTCCACATCTCGGTGTAGCCGGACTCTTCCAGCACCAATTCGGCGAGCTCGCCCTGGGGCATGTGCTCGGCGCGCGCCGACCAGCGGCCGAAGGCCTCGACCAGCTCGCGCAAGGCCGTGCGGGCCTTGGGCTTCAACTCGTCGCTCTCGACCGCGGCGCGGGCCGACTGCATCAGCGAGAAGCCGGTGGCGCGGGCATGGTTGTGCAGGAGCTGGACAGTCGCGTCGCCCAGCCCGCGCTTGGGGACGTTGACGATGCGCTCGAAGGCGAGATCGTCGGTCGGCGAGACGACGCAGCGCAGATAGGCGAGCGCATCGCGGATTTCGGCGCGCTCGTAGAAGCGCGGGCCGCCGATGACGCGATAGGGCACCCCGGCCTGGACGAAGCGCTCCTCGATCTCGCGCATCTGGGCGGAGATGCGGACGAGGACCGCGACCTCGGCGAGGTTGTGCTTCTTCGCCTGCATCGCCTCGATCTCGTCGGAGATCAGGCGGGCTTCCTCCTGGCTGTCCCAGGCGCCGGTGATGGTGACCTTCTCACCGAGCGCATCCTCGGTGCGGAGCGTCTTGCCGAGGCGGCCTTCGTTGCGGGCGATCAGCTTCGAGGCGGTGGCGAGGATATGGCCGGTCGAGCGGTAGTTGCGCTCCAGCCGGATCACGGTCGCGCCCGGAAAATCGTGTTCGAAGCGCAGGATGTTGTCGACCTCGGCGCCGCGCCAGCCATAGATCGACTGGTCGTCGTCGCCGACGCAGCAGATGTTGCGGCGGCCCTGCGCCAAGAGGCGCAGCCAGAGATACTGGGCCGTGTTGGTGTCCTGATACTCGTCGACGAGGATGTAGCGGAAGCGGTCGTGATAGGTCTGGAGCACGTCCGGATAGTCGCGGAACAGCGTCAGGCAGTGCAGCAGCAGATCGCCGAAATCGACGGCATTCAACGCCGTCAGGCGCTCCTGATAGGCGGCGTAGAGCTTGCCGCCCCTGCCATGGGCGAAGACGGCCGCTTCGCCTGCGGGCACATCCTTGGGCGCGAGGCCGCGGTTCTTCCAGCTATCGATGAAGCCGGCCAGCATCCGGCCGGGCCAGCGCTTCTCGTCGATGTTCTCGGCCTGTATCACCTGCTTCATCAGGCGGATCTGGTCGTCGGTATCGAGGATGGTGAAGTCGCTGCGCAGGTCGAGCAGCTCTGCATGGCGGCGCAGGAGCTTTGCCGAGATCGAGTGGAAGGTGCCGAGCCAGGGCATGCCTTCGGCGACCGGGCCGACGAGATGGGCGACGCGCTCCTTCATCTCGCGCGCCGCCTTGTTGGTGAAGGTCACGGCGAGGATCTGGGAAGGGTAGGCGCGGCTGGTCGAGATCAGGTGGCCGATGCGGGTGGTGAGCACGCGGGTCTTGCCGGTGCCGGCGCCGGCTAGCACCAGAACGGGGCCGCCCGTCGCCTCGACCGCCTGGCGCTGCTCCGGGTTCAGGCCCGCGAGATAGCCGGCCGCCGGCTGCGCGGCAGCGCGCGCGGCGAGGCCGCCGGGACGGGGCGGAGGAGCGGAAAAGGGGTCTGCGTCGGACAAGGGTGTGCGCTGCTCGTGCGTGATTCGTTCTCTAGCGAATATAGGGTGTCGCTGTCAGGATTGCGCCCTGCCGGAGCGATCATTTTATATCCCGTTCCACAGGGAGGTGGCAGCAATGACCGGGCAGGGCGGAGTGGGAGGCTGGGAGGTCAGCAACCAGGTGCCGGTGCTGGCCGATTACGATGCCTTCGCTGCCGATCCGGTGCTGCCGGGGATCGTCGCGGCCTTCGGCGCCGATTGGGCGCGCGAGCGGCTGCACGAGGCGGGGCGGACGGTCGGCTCTCCCGAAGATGATGCGCAACGAAGGACAGGCGCGGCGATTGACCGAGCGGCTGGATGGCGGCTGGTCCGGGCAATTCGGCGATCTGCCACTGGGCGTCGATGCGGCAGCGCTGGCGCGACGGCGATGCCCGCTCACTGAAACGTCATGCCCGGGCTTGACCCGGGCATCTCCTCATCACTTTTCCGTCTGGAGATGCTCGGGTCAAGCCCGAGCATGACGGCGCTATCAGGCTGCTTCCGGCTCGAAATTCATCGCCTCGCCGTTGATGCAATAGCGCAGGCCGGTTGGCGGCGGGCCGTCGGGGAAGACATGGCCGAGATGGCCGCCGCAATTGGCGCAATGGACTTCGACGCGGAGCATGCCGTAGCTGCGATCCTCGGTGGTGCCGACGGCGTCCTCGAGCGGCTGGTCGAAGCTCGGCCAGCCGGTGCCGCTCTCGAATTTCTCGCCTGACCTGAACAGCTTCTGTCCGCAGCCGGCGCAGGAGAAGGTGCCGGCGCGCTTCTCGTAGTTGAGCGCGCAGGAGCCGGCCCGCTCGGTGCCATGGCCACGCAGGATGCGGTACTGCTCGGGTGTCAGGCGCGCGCGCCATTCGGCGTCCGTGAGCTGGAAGGGAAAGTTCTCCTCCTGCTTCTTCTCGGCTCCGAACATGCTCATCAGACCCATTGCGATCTCCTTCCTGGCGGGAGCGCCTCGTCGGCTTTCGTGACGTCAATATGGGGTTTTGCGAGCCGGATTTCAGCCCCAACCGACGCTCCCGCTTTCACGAAGCCGTGCCGGCCGTCACCGGACCGTCACGCGACTCCTCTAGCAGCCCGGCCACCCGCAAAGGGAGGAAAACCGGTGACGCAACAGGCGACGCAAACGGCGCGCGCGGCCCGCCGCATGACGAGCTCCGGTCTTGGTCAGGCCGTCAGGCGCAGCAAGACACTGTCCAAGGCCGGCATGCTGGAATGGCTGTTCGCCCGCGCCTTCTCGGGATTGGTCTATCCGCAGATCTGGGAGGACCCGGTCGTCGACATGGCGGCGCTTGAGCTCAAGGCCGATGACCATGTCGTCGCGATCGCGTCCGGCTCCTGCAACATCCTGTCCTATCTGACGGCGGCGCCGATCCGGGTCAGCGCGGTCGATCTCAACGCCACCCATATCGCGCTCGGCAAGCTCAAGCTCGCGGCGCTGGCGCGGATGGACAGCCAGGAGGATTTCCTGCGCTTCTTCGGCCGGGCCAATGAAAGCGACAATGTCGCGCTCTATGATCGCGAGATCGCTGATCATCTCGATGCCGTCTCGCGGGGATACTGGGAGGGGCGAGGGCTGAACGGGCGGCGCCGGATCAGCCTCTTCGCCAAAGGCTTTCATCGCTATGGCCTGCTCGGGCGCTTCATCGGGACCGGGCATGTGCTGGCGCGGCTGCTCGGCGGCAATCCCAGGGCAATGCTGGCGGCGCGCGACCTGGCCGAGCAGCGCGTGCTTTACGGCAAGCATCTCGCGCCGGTTTTCGAACGCAAGCTGGTGCGCTGGCTTGTGCGCCAGCCGGCCTCGCTCTATGGGCTCGGCATTCCGCCGGCGCAGTACAAGGCGCTGGCCGCCGATGGCGAGGACGGCATCCTGGGCGCGCTGAAGCTTCGGCTGGAGCGTCTGGCCTGCGACTTCGATCTCAAGGACAATTACTTCGCCCAGCAGGCCTTTGGGCGGCGCTATGGCGACGGACCGGATGCGGCTTTCCCGCCCTATCTCCAGCCGCAGCATTTCGCGGCGGTCAAAGAGCGCGCGCCGGCCGTCACCTATCGCCAGAGCGCGGTCACGGCCTTCCTGGAGGACCAGCCGGCCGAGAGCTGCGATGCCTATGTCCTGCTCGATGCGCAGGACTGGATGAACGATGCCGATCTCACGGCTTTGTGGTCGCAGATCACGCGCACGGCCCGGCCGGGAGCGCGGGTGATCTTCCGCACGGCGGCCGACGAGCGTCTGCTGCCGGGCCGGGTGCCAGCCGCCATCCTCGACCAGTGGCATTACGAGGAGGAGAAGAGCCGCGAGCTCTGCCGGCAGGATCGTTCGGCGATCTATGGCGGCTTTCACCTCTATGTGCTGAGGGAGACCGCACGATGAGCGCGGCAGAGGCGCCTGCGGATTCCGCCGCCGGGCTGATGGACCGGATCTACCGCCACCAGCGCCATATCTACGACGCCAGCCGGAAGTTCTACCTGCTCGGCCGCGACCAGCTCATCGATGGCTTGCAGTCGCCGATGGGCGGAAGCGTGCTGGAGATCGGCTGCGGGACCGGGCGCAACCTGATCCGGATCGCCAGGCGCTATCCGGATTGCGCCTGCTACGGGCTCGATGTGTCCAGCGCGATGCTGGAGACGGCGCAAGGCTCGGTCGCAAAGGCGGGTCTGGAGCAGCGGATCAGGCTCGCGCAAGCGGATGCGACCGGCTTCGACCCGCAGGCGCTGTTCGGCCGTGCTGGTTTCGACCGGATCGTGATCTCCTACGCGCTGTCGATGATCCCGCCCTGGCAGGGTGTGGTGGCCGAGGCGCTGCGTCGGCTGAATCCTGGCGGCTCGCTGCATATCGTCGATTTCGGCGATCAGGCGGGTTTGCCGGCGCCGTTCAAGGCGGTGCTGCTGCGCTGGCTCGCGCTGTTCCATGTCACGCCGCGCGAAGATCTACCCGCTGTCGCGCGTGCCATGGCCGAAGCCGCAGGTGCCGACTGCCGGGTCAGCGGGCCCTATCGCGGCTATGCGGTCCATGCCGTGGCGACGCAGCGCCGGGACGCAGCATAGCGGCAGGTCAAGCTCTTATCCTCGCATCGGCCTCATCCGAGAACCGCGCCACACTTTTCGGGCCGATGCGATAGCGCCTATGCTGCCAGCAATGGATGCTGCCGACGCCCCGCCCGACCAGAGTCGCTTCGAAGCCCTGCGCGACCGGCTGCGCCAGCTCTATCATGGCCGCTCGCCTGCGGCCCTGCGCTTCCAGGCGGTGACGACGGTCGTCGATTTCCTGATCATCGCCTTCTTCATCCTGACGCCGCTGCTGCGCGAGAAATCAGCCTTCCTCTGGATCGACTATTCCGTCGCTGTGATCATGATCGCCGAGATCGGCGCGCGGCTGCTCGCCTCGACCAACATGCTCAGGTTGCTGCGCCAGCCGACCATGCTGCTCGATCTCTTCATCCTGCTCACGCTGCTCATGCCGCAATGGCTGGAGAATTTCGGCTTCCTGCGCATCCTCAGGCTGTGGTCGCTCTCGCATAAGGGCATCGTCTGGGCGCAGTTCCGTGAAACCCGCTTCCGCGAATGGGAAACCGTGGTCCGGGCGCTGAGCAACATCGCAACCTTCCTCTTCGTGGTGACCGGCTTCGTCTACACCTTCTTCTTCCGGCACGAGGGCGGGCTGGAGAGCTATGTCCAGGCGCTCTATTTTACGGTCGCGACGGTGACCACGACCGGCTTCGGCGACGTGACGCTGCCCGGCGTTGCCGGCAAGCTGACCTCTATCGTGGTGATGATCGTCGGGATCACGCTGTTCGTGCGGCTGGCGCAGGCGCTGTTCCGCCCGAACAAGGTGCTGTTCCCCTGTCCCGAATGCGCTTTGCAGCGGCACGAGCCGGATGCGGTCTATTGCAAGGCCTGCGGACACAAGCTGAAGATTCCCGACGGCGATCCCTGAGGAACTCAGATACGCAACCTTCATACTGAGGAGCGCCGCAGGCGCGTCTCCTCGGGATGAGGGCTGACGTTTCCGAAGTGTCGAACCGGTTCAGTGCCGGGTTTCGGTTGCCGTCTCGGTCTCGCGCTCCTCGGTGGTCTCGTCGACCCGGATGGCGGATTTCTTGGGCATGCCGATGATGCGGCCGATCGTGGCTGGCAACGGCATCATGCTGTGGGCCGCCTTCATCAAGGCGATGTTGGCGAGGATATCGGCCGGGAAGGGCGTGACCTTGCGATGGACCATGTCGACATGCAGCGACAGGTTCTCGCTGGTCGCCGCCAGCCAGCCCTCGTTGGCGTGCCGCATCTCCAGGTAATAATGCAGGCGCTTGTCGTCGAAGGCGATGAGCTGCGCGGTGACGCGGACGAGATCGCCCTCGGTCAACTCGCGCTTGTAGAGGATGTGGCACTCCGCCGTGAAAGTGGAGGCATGGCGGGTCTCGACATAGTCGCGGGTAAGGCCGACCAGCGAGAAGACCTCGTCGACCGCGCGGTCGAACAGCACATGGTAATAGGCCATGTTGAGATGACCGTTATAGTCGATCCACTGCGGCTCGACCCGCATCGCCGACGAGACGAAGGGTGCGAAGAACAGCGCCGGGGCGCGCGTATCGTGTTTCATGTTCGCCTCCCTGACAGGCGCCTCGTTCAAGGGCAGGCGGCATTATTGCCGCTGCCCATTCGACCGTCGCATGATCTAGTATGCATCGCTCGCAAGCGGCGTCAGCATCTTGGGCCGGCCAGTATGGCAGGACCATGTCGAAGCGTAACCAATTGCGAAACCGATCTGTTCCAAGTCTAAGCGCCAGAACCGGATGTTGACAATGAGCCTGCCCAGCACCGCCCCTCATGCCAGCCCTGCCTCCGCCGCAGTGCTGCCGCCCTCGCCGGAGGCGATTGCCGCGGTGACGCAGGCGCTGGCCGCAAGCTTCGGCAACCGGCTGGTCACCAGCCTGGCGGTGCGCCAGCAGCACGGCCATACGCTGACCTGGATCCCGAACCAGCCGCCGGATGCAGTGGTGTTCCCGCAGAACACGGGCGAAGTCTCGGAGATCGTGAAGCTCTGCGCCGGCCATGGCGTGCCGGTTATCGCTTTCGGCACAGGCACTTCGCTGGAGGGCCATGTTAACGCGACCTTCGGCGGCGTCTGCATCGACATGTCCCAGATGAAGCGGATCATCGCGGTCCATGCCGAGGATCTCGATGTCGTCGTCGAGGCCGGCGTCACCCGCAAGGAGCTCAACGAGCATCTGCGCGACCAGGGTCTGATGTTCCCGATCGATCCCGGCGCCGACGCCTCGCTCGGCGGCATGGCCGCGACGCGCGCTTCGGGCACCAACGCCGTCCGCTATGGGACGATGAAAGACAATGTCCTGGCGCTGACCGCGGTGATGGCCGACGGTTCGATCGTCAAGACCTCGACGCGCGCCCGCAAGACCTCGGCCGGATACGACCTCACCCGCTTGCTCGTCGGCTCGGAAGGCACGCTCGGCATCATCACCGAGGTGACGCTGAAGCTGCACGGCATCCCGGAGGCGATCGCCGCCGGAGTCTGCCCGTTCCCCTCGGTGAAGGCCGCCTGCGATGCGACCATCATCACGATCCAGTCCGGCCTGCCGGTCGCACGCATCGAACTGCTCGACGACGTGATGATCCGCGGCGTCAACCTGCATGCCAAGCTCGGCTTAGCCGAGACGACGATGCTCTTCGTCGAATTCCACGGCACGGAAGCCGGCGTGAAGGAGCAGTCCGAGCGCTTCGGCGAGATCGCGGCCGAGTTCGGCGGCGGTCCGTTCGAATGGGCGACCAAGGCCGAGGACCGCTCCAAGCTCTGGCAGGCGCGCCATGACGCCTATTGGGCGGCCAAGGCGCTGCGCCCCGGCTTCGAATCGGTCGCGACCGATGTCTGCGTGCCGATCTCGCGCCTGGCCGAATGCGTCGAGGAAACCAAGCGCGACATCGAGGCCTCCGGCCTGGTCGCGCCGATCGCGGGCCATGTCGGCGACGGCAATTTCCACACGCAGCCGCTGGTCGATTTGGCGGATGCTGCGGAGGTCGAGCGCGCGCAGGCCTTCATCGACCGGCTGGTGAAGCGGGCGCTGGCGATGGGGGGCACCTGCACGGGCGAGCACGGTGTCGGCCAGAAGAAGATGAAATATCTGGAGCAGGAGCATGGGGCCGAGGCGCTCGCGGTGATGCGCGTGCTGAAACGCGCGCTCGACCCGCGCAACATCCTCAATCCCGGAAAAATCGTCGCCCTGTGACGCCGTTGCGGCTTGCGCCTTTGGTTTCCTTCGCCGAAATGTCGTGATCTTGCCGCGACTTGCGGGCAGGATGGGCAGGTGTCGGCACGAGCCGTCATTGCGAGGAGCAAAGCGACGAAGCAATCGAGGGGACGTAGAGTTCTGTCGCTCCCGGATTGCTTCGCTGCGCTCGCAATGACGACCGAAGTCGGCGCTGTTCCACCACGAGCGACAGGGGCAGGCAGCGGAATTTGCGTGAGAGTCTGACAGTTCTGGCCGGCCTGCTGGTGCTGGCGCTGCTGGCGGCCCTGATCGGCCCCGGCTTCGTCGACTGGCGCGCCTATCGCCCGCAGATCGAGACCCGATTGAGCGAGGCGCTCGGCGTCGAGACGCGTGTCGGCGGTGCCATCGGCCTGAGGCTGCTGCCCTCGCCGCGCATCGCGCTGGAGGATGTCAGGATCGGCCCCGGCGACGGCACGGCGAGTTCCGCCAGCGCCGAGCAAGCGACCGTGGAACTGGCGCTGGCGGCGCTCGCGCGCGGCGAGTTCCGCTTCTCCGAAGCGCGGCTAGACGGCGCGGCGCTCTCGCTCTCGCTCGACGAGTCGGGTGCCATCCGCCTGCCCGAGCGGAGCGGCACGGGCATCCCGGCCGGAGCGAGCCTCGATCGTCTGACGATCAGCCGTTCGACCCTGATCTGGCGCGAGGCGGGCAAGCCGGCGGTCGTCCTGTCGCCGATCGCGGCCGAGATGTCGGCGGTAAGCCTTGCCGGTCCGTGGCGCTTCGAGGGCGAGGTCGCCGGCGCATCGCTGCGTGTCACCACAGGCGAGATCGAGGATGACGGCCGGCTCAGGACGAAGGCCTATCTCACCGGCGAGGATATTCAGCTCGGCTTCGACGGGGCGCTGGTCTTCCCGAAGAGCGCCGAGGGCTTCGGTGCCGAACTCGATGGCGCCTTCAATCTCTCGCCGGGCGGTGCCGTTGCGGTGGCCGGGCGGGTCAAGGGTGGCAGCCGCCAGCTCGATCTCTCCGGGCTCACGCTCGATCTCGCCGGCGGCGCCGCGCGGCTTGAGGGCGAAGGGCAGTATCTTCCCGGTACCGGCAAGGGCTCGCTGGCCCTGCGGGCGCGGCGGCTCGACGCCGACGCGCTGACGACGGCGCTGGCCGAAAGGCAGGGTTTCGAGCGCGCCTTGCAGGGCCTGCCCGGCTCCTTCGATGTCAGCCTCGATCTCGACCAGTTAATCTGGCGTGGGGAGGACTTCGCGAACCTCGCCCTGCGCGGGCATCTGCATGACGGAGGCTTGAGCGATGCTTCGGCTTCCGTGCGCGTGGCGGGTGCGCTGATCGGCGCCAGCGGCAATCTCGATGGTAACGGGGCCTCGGGCCGTCTCAATCTCAAGGCCGAGGATGCGAGGCGCGTCGGGCTGGTGCTGTCGCGGGCCGGGCTCGATCCGGCGCTGGCCGATTTCATCGCGCGGCTCGGGCGGATAGATGCCGATATCGTCGGCGCCTGGACGGGCAGCGGCGGGCGCTTCCAGCGCCTGCTGGTCGCGGGGTCGTCGGGCCTGCGCCTCGACGCTTCCGGCGAGATCGCGCCGAACCGCATCGCCGCGAAGGCGGCGCTGAACGGGCTCTCGCTCGATACGCTGCCGCCCGGCAACAGCCTCTCCGGCCTGCTCCGGCAGCGCGACGTGGCACTGGATCTCGCGCTGACCAACCTGCGCTTCCGCAACGCGCCGCCGGGCTCGGCCAATCTCGATCTCCGGCGCGAGGGCGACGTCTGGCGGCTGAGCCGGCTGTCGGTCGATGGCTTCGGCGGCGTCGCCGTCACCGGCGCTGGCGCATTGCTGGCGGAGGGCGGCGAGATTTCCGGCCGGGTGAGGGCGCCGCGCTTCGAGACGCTGACGGCTCTGGCCGGGCCGCTGCTGCCGGAGACCGCGATCCAGGCGCTCCAGCGCGTCGGCGAGGGGCTGGCGCGGCTCGATACCGGCTTCCGGCTGACGCGCGCGGCCTCGGGCGACACCAGCCTGTCGGCCGAAGGCACGGCTGCGGCGGGCCGGCTCAAGCTCGACGGCCGGCTCGACCGGGCCGGTAACTGGAACCGGGCGGCGCTGGGCTTCGAGCTCAACGACCGGCGGCAGGCTTTCGCGGCCCTCGGCTTGCCATTGCCGCAGCAGGGTGGGCCGGGCCGGTTCAATTTGGAGCTGGACCAGGGCAAGGCGACGGGTTCGCTGGCCGGGCAGGGGCTCTCGATCGTCGCCGAGAGTGGCCGGCAGGGGCTCCGATTGACCCTGCAGGCGGACGGACCGGGGCAGGTTCTCGCCGAAGGCCCGGCACGCCTGCTTCCGGACGGTGTGATCGACGCGTCTGCGCGGCTTGGCCTCGTCGAGGAGGCGATCCGGCTCGATGAGATCACGGCTCATCTCGGCGGCATGGCGGTGAATGGTTCGCTGCTGCTGCCGCGCGAGGGGCGCTCCTCCGGTCGCATCGCGATGCCGGCGGCCGACCTGCGCCCGCTGATGAACGCGGCGTTGGGGCAGGCGGCGGCGACGCCGAACGCGCTCTGGTCGACCGGGCGCTTCGGGCGCGTCGCTGGCTTCCCCGATTTCGATATCGCGGTGGAGACCGGGACGCTGCTCGCCTTCGACGGCGGGGCGATCCGTAATGCGAGTTTCACGCTGCGCTCGGATCAGGACGGGCTCCGGATCGACGATATCCGCGGCAGCTATGGCGGCGGGCAGGTCGCCGGGCGGCTCGGTCTGCGGCGCGATGGCGGGCTCGCGCAGCTCAACGGGCGGCTCAGCCTGATGGCGGTCGATCTCGGCGAGTTCACCAAAGGGGCCGTCGGCGGCAAGGCCTCGGGGCAGGTCGAGTTCGGCGGCTCGGGCGAGACGCCGGCGCGGCTGGTGGCGGGCCTGAGCGGGGCCGGCAGCCTCGCATTCACGGCGACGCGCCTCGCCCGCTTCGATCCCAACGCCTATGCGCGGATCATCGCCGGGACCGGCGAGGATGCGTCCGAGAGCGACGCTTCGCGGCTGCAGGATCGTCTCAGCGAGGCGCTCGATCGGGGTGCCTGGGCGCTCGGTGACGTCACGCTGCCTTTCACGCTGGCCGGCGGGTTGATCCGGCTCCAGCCCTTCGCCTTCGAGCGCAACGGCCTGCGCGCCGAGGCGAGCGGCATCCTCGACCTGCGTGCGCTGACCGCCGATCTAAGGCTCGGCCTGAGGCCGCTGGGCAGCCTGCCCAAGGGCTGGCCGGGCGATGCGCCGCAGATCGGCATCGCCTGGCGTGGGCCGTTGTCGAATCTTCGGCGCGAGAGCGATGTCAGCGCCTTGTCGAATACAGTCGCGGCGCGGGCGCTGGCGCGCGAGATCGAGCGGGTCGAGGCCTTCGAGGCCGATGCGCGCGAGCGCGCGATGCATGCGCGGCGCCTGCGGGCCGAGCGCGAGACGCGCGAGAACGAGCGCAAGCTCAACGAATTCCTGAAGGCACAGGAAGAGGCGCGTATCGCCGAGGAGAAGCGTCAGGAAGAAGCTCGGCGCATCGAGGAGCAGCGTCGGCAGGCAGAGGAGAAGCGTGCCGAGGAATTGCGGCGCATCGAGCAGGCACGAGCCGAGCTGGAAGCGCGCCGACGGGCAGAGGCCGAGGAGCGTGCCCGCGCTGCGGCCGAGCGAGCGGCGGCTGCCGAACGGGCCGCAGCGCAGTCCACGCCGCCACAGCTTCAACCACAGTCCGGCCCGCTGGTTTTGCCGGGAGCGCCACTCAGCAGCTCGCCGGAAGGGGCCGTGCAGGCGCCAAGCGGCGGCATCGCACCGCCGCAGCCTCGTGGCGCGCCGTTGCGTTGAGAGCTTGATTCAAGTGTTTCGCGATTTGATTCCGGGATTTGCTGCAAGCTATTGAATAGGCGTGATTTTGTTCGCGGTGTTGTCGTCGCTTGCGCTGCCTTCACTCACGGACCTTTGTCATTCCGGGGCGCGCCACAGGTGCGAACCCGGAACCCACGGCCGGGTGAGACATTCGACGTCTGATTGCAGACCGCTCGCCCAGTCGTGGATTCCGTGTTCTTCGCTGCGCGAAGCCCCGGAATGACAAGGGCTTCCGGCTCGGTGACCCCGCCATTGCCTGTGCAGCCCTAAAGGCTGCCCGCCAATTTCCGATAATGCGCCAGCGCATGGAGCCGCAGGGCGGAGGAGAGGTTGAGTTCGCCGCGCCCGGAATCGACCTCGGCGACGAGGGCTGCGATCGGGCGATCTTCGCTTGCCGCGATCTCCCTCAGCGCCTCCCAGAAGGGCGCTTCCAGCGAGATGCTGGTGCGGTGGCCGGCGATGCTGAGCGAGCGCTTGCGCTCCGGCTTCATGCCGGCTCCGGCTCGTCGCGGTCGAGCTTGTGCCCGTCGACATGGCGGGCGGCCTTGTCGCGCTCGGCCCCGGTCAGCTTGCGCTCGGCCTTGGTCCGGCCGAAGGAAATGCGGTTCTGCTCGGCCGTCTTCTCAGCCTCCGCGCGCGCCTTCTGCTTGCGGACCTGGCGGAGGTTGATGATCTCGGCCACCGGGCGAACCTCGCGTCAGTGCGGGCCGAGCATGAGCTCGGGCTTCACCGTCTTGTCGAAGAGCTCGGCCTCGACGCCGGCCTTGAGCGCTTCCTCGCGGAGCGTCGTGCCATTGTGGTGGGCAGCCTTGGCGATGCTGGCGGCCTTGTCGTAGCCGATCGCGGGCGCCAGTGCCGTCACCAGCATCAGCGAGCGCGAGAGCAAGTCTTTGAGCTGCGCCTCGTTGGCCTCGATACCCTCGACGCAGTTGACGCGGAAGCTCTCGGCGGCGTCGGCCAGCAGCCGGACGGACTGCAGGAAGGCGGCGGCAATCACCGGCTTGAAGACGTTGAGCTCGAAATGGCCTTGGCTGGCCGCGAAGCCGATCGTCGCCTGGTTGCCATGGACCTGGGTCGCGACCATGGTCAGTGCCTCGGCCTGGGTCGGATTGACCTTGCCCGGCATGATCGAGGAGCCGGGCTCGTTCTCCGGCAGGCTGATCTCACCCAGCCCCGAGCGCGGACCGGAGCCCATCAGGCGGATGTCGTTGGCGATCTTGAAGAGGTCGGAGGCGAGCGCGGCGAGCGCACCATGGGCGGCGGCGAGCGCGCCATGGCTCGCCAGTGCCTCGAACTTGTTGTCGGCGCTGCGGAATGGCAGGCCGGTCAGCGTCGCGATCTCCTTGGCGAACAAGGCGGCGAAGTCGGGATGGGTATTGAGGCCGGTACCGACGGCGGTGCCGCCCTGTGCCAGCGCATAGAGCCCGCCGAGCGCCGCCTCGATCCGGCCGATGCCGAGATGGAGCTGCATCGCGTAGCCCGAGAATTCCTGGCCGAGCGTGACGGGGGTCGCGTCCTGAAGATGGGTGCGGCCGATCTTGACGAGGTGCTTGAAGGCCTCGGCCTTGGCGTTCAGCGCCTTTTCGAGGCTGCGCAGCGCCGGCAGCAGGCGGTGCGTGATCTCCAGCACGGCGGAGATATGCATCGCCGTCGGGAAGGCGTCGTTCGAGGACTGGCCGCGGTTGACGTGGTCGTTGGGGTGGACCGGGCTCTTGGCGCCGAGACCGGCACCGAGCAGTTCATTGGCGCGGTTGGCCAGGACCTCGTTGGCGTTCATGTTCGACTGGGTGCCGGAGCCGGTCTGCCAGATCACCAGCGGGAAATGTCCGTCGAACTTGCCGGCGAGCGTCTCGTCCGCGGCATGGGCGATGGCGCCGGCGACGCGCTGGTCGAGCAGGCCGAGCTTCGCGTTGACATGGGCGGCGGCCTTTTTGACCAGCACCAGTGCATGGACGAGCGGCAGCGGCATGCGCTCGCTCTCGCCACCGATGCGGAAATTCTCGAGGGAGCGCTGCGTCTGCGCGCCCCAGTATCGATCCGCGGGCACCGCGATCGGGCCGAAGGAATCGGTTTCGGTGCGCGTCTCGGTCATGGCGTCCGTCGTCGTCAGGGCTTCTTGCGGAAGGAGTCGAGGCTGACCACCTCGGCGCTGCCGCGGCTGTCATCGCTCTCGGCAGCCGGTTCCGCCTTGGCGGATGCTGCTGCGGCGGGTTCGGCCGCAGGCGCCTTGCCCTTGGTGGCGGGGAGGGCGGCCGGCACGATCTTGGCCGGCGCGGGCGGGGCCTCGGCAGGCTCCGCTTCCTGGGCGGCGGCCTCTTCGGCCTGGTCCTGCGCCTCGAATTTCAGGCCGAACTGGACGGAAGGGTCGAAGAAGGTCGAGATCGCGTCGAAAGGCACGAGCAGCCGCTCCGGCACGCCGGAGAAGGACAGGCCGACCTCGAAGGAATGCTCGCCGACGCTCAGGTCCCAGAACTGGTGCTGCAGGACGATCGTCATCTCGTCGGGATGCTTCTCGCGCAGGCGCTGCGACAGGCGCACGCCCGGCGCCTGGGTGCGGAAAGTCACGTAGAAATGGTGCTCGCCCGGCAGCCCGTCGCGCGCGGCCTCCGTCAGGATCTTGCGGACCACGCCCTTCAGCGCGTCCTGCACCATGAGATCGTAACGAAGAACATCCTTGGACATCGAGTCGTGGTTTCCGCTTGTTGCGTTCCGGCGGGAACAGCCGGCAGGCCGTCAGAAAAAGAAGTGGAGGCTTCTGTTGCCAGGCGCCTCCGAGCCCCGCCTTACGCGGCTAAACGCAAGGGCTTTGGTTTGGGAACCAGCACCGCTTACGCGGCGACAGCAACCCGAGCATTGTTGTCGTTGGCAACTATGCTTTGGCCCGATAACGGCGGAACCATGCCGAGCAAAAGGATAACCTTTACACCCTCGTCGATCCTATTTCGCCCCCGCCGCAGCCCTGCAACCGCTCGGCTGCAAGTTCCTGCTGCTCGCGCCGCAGGAGTGTCCCTGTGCTCGCGCCGCAGGGCTGTGGTGGAGGCGCCGGGTACCGCCCCCGGGTCCGAAAGGCTTATTTCGAGATCCGTTTATCGCCATAGCCGTTCTTGCGAGCGGCACCTGCGAATATAGGGAAGGCCGTGGCGTTGGGAAAGGGTTCTCACGCTTTTTCGACAGGGACTGCGATTTCCGGGCCTCAATTCAGAATGCGTCCATTTCGGATGTCGATATCGAGGCTCATCTCGTCGTCCTCGGCGGTGCGGCCTGCGACCTCCCAGCGATCGTCGGAGCGGATGATCTCCTCGACATGGACGAGGCCGGCGCTCCAGGCGATGTCGCGGGCCTGCCGCTCCGAGATCGTCGCATTGGCATAGGTCTCCTCACCATGCGCCGACAGCGCGACGAGGGCGTTGAGAGCAAGTGCAGCCAGCAGGCGGCCGGGTGCGTTCAGGGTCGGCATATCGACTATCCCCACGAATCAAGCGCGCGATGAGCGGCGCCGATTGGGGCGGGTTTGCGGAGAAACGCTCTCACGGTTCGTCGCGTTTGCGTGAAGCGGCAAGGCTCCCGCCACAGCTTGGCAGGGTCTGCCGCAAACGCTGGGGATGTCTGCCGGCCGGACGGGGCCAAGCGGGCTTCGAGCGGCTATAGTCGCGCGCCTTCCAGAGAGTCGCCATGCGCCAGTATCACGACCTGCTCCAACGCGTCCTGACCGAGGGCGTCCGCAAGGACGACCGCACCGGGACGGGCACGCTCGCCGTCTTCGGCCACCAGATGCGCTTCGACCTGTCGGAAGGCTTTCCGCTGGTCACGACCAAGAAGCTGCACCTGAAATCGATCATCCACGAGTTGATCTGGTTCCTGCGCGGCGACACCAATGTGCGCTATCTCCAGGAGAGCGGCGTCACGATCTGGGACGAATGGGCCGATGCGAACGGCGATCTCGGTCCGGTCTATGGCAGGCAATGGCGCTCCTGGGCGGCGCCGGACGGGCAGGTGATCGACCAGATCGCCTGGCTGGTGAACGAGATCAGGCGCAATCCGGATTCGCGCCGGCTGATCGTCTCGGCCTGGAACCCGGCCGACATCCCGAAGATGGCGCTGGCGCCCTGCCACTGCCTGTTCCAGTTCTTCGTCGCGAACGGCAAGCTCTCCTGCCAGCTCTACCAGCGCTCGGCCGACGTCTTCCTTGGCGTGCCCTTCAATATCGCGAGCTATGCGCTGCTGACCCATATGGTGGCGCAGGTGACGGGGCTTGGCGTCGGCGATTTCGTGCATTCCTTCGGCGATACGCACCTTTATGTGAACCATCTCGAGCAGGCACGGCTGCAGCTCTCGCGCGAGCCACGCGCGCTGCCGAAGCTGACGCTGAACCCGACGGTGACGCGGCTTGAGGATTTCCAGTTCGCCGACGTCACGATCACTGATTACGACCCGCATCCCGGCATCAAGGCTCCGATCGCAGTATGACCCTTTCCATCCGCTCCGCCCGCCCGGGCGAGGCCGGGCTCGTGCTCGGCTTCATCCGTGAGCTCGCCGAATACGAGAAGCTGCTGCACGAGGTCGTCGCGACCGAGGCGGATATCGCCGAGGCGTTGTTCGGGGAGAATCCGAAGGCGTTTTGCGACATCGCCGAATGGGACGGCGAGCCGGTCGGCTTCGCCGTGTGGTTCTACACTTATTCGACCTTCTCGGGCCGGCACGGCATCTGGCTGGAAGACCTGTTCGTGCGGCCGGACCAGCGCGGGCGCGGCATCGGCAAGGCGCTGATCGCAGGCCTCGCGCGGCGCTGTGTCGCGGAGGGACTGCCGCGCCTCGCCTGGTGGGTGCTGAACTGGAACGAGCCGTCGCGCGTTTTCTATCGGGCACTCGGCGCCAAGGCGCAGGACGAGTGGACCGTGAAGCGGCTGGAGGGCGAGGCGCTCGCGCGACTGGGCGCAGAGGGCTGAGCCATGGAAAAGCGTCCGATCGTGCTGATCGCGGCCGTCGCCGAGAATGGCGTGATCGGCGACGACAACCGGCTGATCTGGCGGCTGAAGGCCGACATGAAGCATTTCCGTAATCTGACGCTCGGGCGGCCGGTGCTGATGGGGCGCAAGACGTTCCTGTCGATCGGCAAGCCGCTGCCGGGACGCGAAATCATCGTGCTGACCCGCGATACCGGCTTTTCGGCGGAGGGGGTGAGCGTAGCCCGTTCGTTCGACGAGGGGGTGGCGATCGGGCAGCGGCTGGCCGCGGCCAGCGGCGCGGATTCCGTCGTGGTCGCGGGCGGCGCCGAGATCTACCGGCAGGCTCTGCCGCTGGCGGACCGGCTGGAATTGACCATCGTCCATGCCAAGCCTTCGGGCGATGCGCTTTTTCCCGACTGGGAGCGCGAGGCTTTTGAGGCCGGCGCCAACGACCATCACCCCGCCGATGCCGAGAACGAGCACCCTTATACGTTCGTTACCTACGCCAAGCGCGGCTGATCGCCGCTTTCCGTTCACGATGAATGGCTTGCGCCGTTGACGAATCCATGGCCCATGACCAAGTCAGCCCAGCGCCTTCGCCCGAAGGCACTGACAAGCGGCCGTCATTTGCTTATGGCTTGGCCTCGACAGAACGAAAGGGAACGGCTCGAGAATGCCTTGGAGCAATCAGAGCGGCGGTGGCAACGGCGGGGGAGGTCCCTGGGGTCAGCGCGGAGGTAGTGGCGGCGGCGGTCCCTGGGGCGGCGGTTCCGGCGGAGGCGGCGGTGGCGGGGGCAATGGCAACCCGCCCGATCTCGAGGAAATCCTGCGACGCAGCCAGGACCGGCTGAAGAACCTGGTCCCCGGCGGCAATATCGGCGGGCGCGGCCTGCTTCTCGGCATTTTGGCGCTGATCCTGATCTGGCTCGGCTCCGGCATCTATTTCGTGCGGCCCAACGAGGTCGGCCTCAACGTCGTCTTCGGCCGTTTCGCCGGCAAGACCGGCGAAGGCCCCAACTGGAACTGGCCCTATCCGATCGGCAACGTGATCAAGCCGCAGGTGACGAACGTCATCACCACCGAGGTCGGTTTCCGGACGATCGAATCGGTCCGCGCCTCGCGCCAGACCGACGTCATCGAGGAGAGCCTGATGCTCACCGGCGACGAGAACATCGTCGATATCGACTTCATCGTGCAGTGGCAGATCGATCCGGCCGCGCCCGAGAACTACGTCTTCAACATCCAGGATCCGCCGGGCACGGTGAAGGCCGTGGCCGAGAGCGCGATGCGCGAGATCATCGGCCGGCGCAACATCCAGCCGGTGCTGACGACCGATCGCGGCGCGATCGAGACCGAGGTGCGCCAGCTCATGCAGGACACGCTCAACGGCTACAATGCCGGCGTGCGCATCAGCCTCGTCCAGCTCCAGAAGGTCGACCCGCCGCAGCAGGTCATCGACGCCTTCCGCGACGTCCAGGCGGCTCGCGCCGACCAGGAACGCCTGCGCAACGAGGCGCAGACCTATGCCAACCGCGTCGTGCCCGAGGCCCGCGGCCGTGCGGCCGGTCTCGTCCAGGCGGCGGAAGCCTTCAAGGAGCAGACCGTCGCCGAGGCGCGCGGTCAGGCGAGCCGCTTCAACGCGGTCTATGAGCAATACAAGAACGCTCCGGCCGTGACGCGCGAGCGTCTCTTCCTGGAGACGATGGAACGCGTGATGGGCGGGACCGACAAGATCATCCTCGACTCGACGGGCAACGGGCAGGGCGTCGTGCCTTACTTGCCGCTCGACCAGCTCCAGCAACGGCGCCCGGCTCCGGGCCAGCAGCAGGGAGGGGCTCTGCGATGAACTCCCCCGTGTTGCGCGGCGTGCTCTTCTTCGCCGTCGTCGTCGTCGCCGTCGTGCTCTATGCCTCGACCTTCGTGGTCTCGCAGACGCAGTCGGCGCTCGTCCTGCGCCTCGGCGCGATCCGCAGCGTCGTCACGGCGCCCGGCCTGTACTTCAAGCTCCCGGCTCCGTTCGAACAGGTCACCCTGCTCGACAACCGCATCCTCGACCTCGACCTCCCGGCCCAGGAAATCATCGCCTCGGACCAGAAGCGTCTCGTCGTCGACGCCTTCACCCGCTACCGGATCTCCGATCCGCTGCGTTTCTACCAGGCGGTCAACAACATCCCGCGCGCCAACTCGCAGCTCGCCTCGATCGTGAACGGCAATGTCCGCTCCGTGCTGGCGGAAGCGAGCTTCACGGCGATGGTGCGCACCGAGCGCACGCGGCTGATGAACCGCATCCGCGACGACGTGAACCGCGAGGCCGCCCGTTTCGGCATGTCGGTCGTCGACGTCCGGCTGCGGCGCGTCGACCTGCCGGCGGCGAACTCGGCGGCGGTGTTCCAGCGCATGCAGACGGAACGCCAGCGCGAGGCGGCGGAAGCGCGCGCCCTCGGTGGCCAGCAGTCGCAGGAGATCAAGGCCAGAGCCGACAGGGACTCGACCGTGATCGTGGCGGAGGCGCAGCAGCAATCCGACGAGATCCGCGGTGCGGGCGAGGCGGAGCGCAACAAGGTCTTCGCCGAGGCCTTCGGCAAGGACCCGGAGTTCTTCTCCTTCTATCGCTCGATGCAGGCCTATGAGGCCAGCATCAAGCCGGGGGATACGCGGATGGTGCTGACGCCGGATTCGCCGTTCTTCCGTTTCTTCAACGGCTCCAACGCGCAGCGTCAGGACGGTCAGGCGGGCGCTTCGGCGACGCCTGCCCAGCCTGCGCCGGCACGGCCCTGATCAAGGCGGGCGACGCGAATGCTAGATTTCGTCGCGGCGCTCGGCCTGGTCTTCGCCATCGAGGGCATTCTCTTCGCCGCGATCCCGCATCTGGCAAAGGATGCCCTGCGTAGCGCGGCCGAAACGCCGGTGGACCGGATGCGGCTCATCGGCATCGGCTCGGCGGTGTTGGGCGTGCTCCTGGTCTGGCTCGCGCGCGGCATCTGGTAAGAGCGGGGGCGGCCACGCGATCGTGTTCGATGACATGATCGTGCGTCGCCCTTCCGCCGCATTTCGGAGTTCAATCATCGGGCGCGTCCGTCTGCCTCGCGGCACCGGGCGCGCCTGCCTGCATCGATCGGCCCGCATTCTTCCGAACACGAGGATCCCTATGGCATCGAACACCCTTTCCGCAGCCAGGCCTGTCCGCATCGCTCTCGCTGCCGGCGTCGCCGGGCTCGCGCTGCTGGCCTCGCCGGTGCTGGCGCCGGGGCATGCACAGGCCAACACGCCGCTCCTTCAGGGGCAGACCTCGCTTGCCGATCTCGTCGAGAAGGTGATGCCGGCGGTGGTCAACATCGCGGCTGTCACCACAAACGATCAGAAGGGCCGCAACCTGCCGCAATTGCCGCAGCTCGGCCCCGACACACCCTTCGGCGACCTGTTCGAGGAATTCTTCAACCGCCGCAACCAGCAGGGCGAGCGCCAGGCACCGCAGCAGCGCCGCTCGCAATCGGCCGGATCCGGCTTCGTGGTCGATCCCTCCGGCATCGTGGTCACCAACAACCACGTCATCGGCGACGCCAACGAGATCACCGTGATCTTCAATGACGGCCTGCGTCTCAAGGCCGAGGTCATCGGCAAGGACAGCAAGGTCGACCTCGCCGTGCTGCGCGTGAAGCACGACAAGCCGCTGCCGGCGGTCAAGTTCGGCGATTCCGACAAGATGCGGATCGGCGATCCCGTGATGGCGATCGGAAATCCGTTCGGGTTGGGCGGCTCGGTCTCCTCGGGCATCGTCTCGGCCCGCAACCGCGACATCAGCCAGGGCCCGTACGACACCTATATCCAGACCGACGCGGCCATCAACAAGGGCAACTCGGGCGGCCCGCTGTTCAACATGGCCGGCGAGGTCATCGGCATCAACACGGCGATCCTGTCGCCGACGGGCGGCTCGGTCGGCATCGGCTTCGCCGTGCCTTCGACACTGGCGACCAATGTCGTCGACCAGCTCAAGGAGTTCGGCGAGACCCGGCGCGGCTGGCTCGGCGTGCGCATCCAGACCGTCGACGACGCCACCGCCGAGGCGCTCGGCCTCGGCACGGCGCGCGGCGCGCTGGTCGCGGGCATCGACGAGAAGGGCCCGGCCAAGCCGGCCGGCCTCGAGACCGGCGACGTGATCGTCAAGTTCGACGGCAAGGACGTGAAGGATTCGCGCGACCTGCCGCGCATCGTCGCGGCGACGCCGGTCGGCAAGGACGTGCCGATCCTGGTGATCCGCAAGGGCAAGGAAGAGACCAAGACGGTCAAGCTCGGCCGCCTCGAGGATGGCGAGAAGGTCCAGTCGGCCTCGGCGAACAAGCCGGCGGCAGAGCCGGCCAAGCCCGCGGTGACGAGCGCGCTCGGCCTGGAGTTCTCGCCGCAGACGGACGAGCTCCGGAAGCGCTATTCGATCAAGGACGGGCTCAAGGGCGTCGTCATCACCAAGGTCGAGGCCAATTCGAACGCCGCGGACAAGCGCATCCTCGTCGGCGAGCTGATCGTCGAGGTCGGCCAGGAGCCGGTCAACGCGCCGCAGGACGTGACCAAGCGGCTCGACGCGCTGAAGAAGGAGGGCAAGAAATCCGCCCTCCTGCTCGTCTCGAACGGCCAGGGCGAAGTCCGCTTCGTCGCCGTCTCGATGAACTGAGACCGGTTGCATCGGCAGAATGCGAGAGGGCGGCCCGATCGGGCCGCCCTTTTTCATGCCCTGTCCGCAGAGCGGCAGCGAGGCGCGCCCGCTGGCGCGGACTGGCAAAACGCAGCTAGAGCTTGGCTACAGCGCCAGGAGAGACCGAGATGAAGATCAGCGACATTCCCTTCGTCACCACCGACTGGGCGACCATCCCGGTGGAGCGCCATGCGGGCGATAGCGGTGAAGCGACCTGGCGCGTCCAGTATTTCGGCCCCGAGGACAACCGTATCCGGGTACGGATGGTCGAGTACTCGCCGGGCTATGTCGCCGACCACTGGTGCTCGAAGGGGCACATCATCCTGTGCCTCGAAGGCGAGATGGAAACCACGCTCGCTGACGGGCGCGTGCTGCCGCTCCGCGCCGGCATGAGCTATCAGGTAGCCGACAATGCCGAGGCGCATCGCTCCGCGACCAAGACCGGCGCGAAGCTCTTCATCGTCGACTGATCAACTGCGGACGATCTCGCTGCCCATGTAGCCCTGGGCGTAAAGCAGCGCCGTGAGATCGGCATGGTCGAGCCGGGCGTCGGCAGTAGCCGCGACCGCCGGCTTGGCGCGGAAGGCCGCGCCCAGTCCCGCCTCGCCGAGCATGGCGAGGTCGTTGGCGCCGTCGCCGACGGCCATGGTCTGCTCGGGCGTGAGTTTGAAGCGGGCGCGCAATTCGACGAGCGCATCGAGCTTGGCCTGCTTGCCGAGGATGGGATCGGCGACCGTGCCGTTCAGGATGCCATCGTTCGCCAGCAGCGTGTTGGAGCGGTGCTCGTCGAAACCGATGGTCTGGCCGATCGGACCGGTGAAGACGGTGAAGCCACCCGAGACGAGGGCGGTGTAGCCACCATTGGCGCGCATGGTCTGGACGAGTTCGCGCCCACCCGGCGTCAGCGTGATGCGGTTGCGAATGATCTCGCCAACGACGGAAAGCGATACGCCCTTGAGGAGGGCGACGCGCTCGCGCAAAGCCGGCTCGAAATCGATTTCGCCGCGCATCGCCCGTTCGGTGATCGCCGCGACATGTTCCTTCAAGCCGACGAATGCGGCGAGCTCGTCGATGCATTCCTGGCCGATCATGGTCGAATCCATGTCGGCGAGGAACAGTGCCTTGCGGCGCGTCGCTGCCGGCTGGACGATGACATCGATCGCGGCGCCTTCCAGAGCGGCCCGGATATCGGCTTCGAGCTTGCGCGCGTCGGCTGCTTCCGCGAAGAGGTCGGCGGCGGTCGCGCCGTCGAGCACCGCCGTGCCGGTGATGCCGGGCACAGTGCGGGCAAGGCGGGCGAGCAGGGCGTCGTCGACGAGCGCCTGGCCGTGGGCGGATACGAGTGTGGCGACGAGCATGCGAGGAACCGGGTGAAGGCGGCAGGGGAATTCGGCGCGGTGCTCATCGCAGGTCCGACCGCGAGCGGCAAGTCCGCGCTGGCGATCGAGATCGCACGCCGCACCGGTGGCACCGTCGTCAACGCCGATTCCATGCAGGTCTATGCCGATCTCCGCGTCCTCTCGGCCCGGCCGAGCGAGGCTGAGGAGGCGATGGTGCCGCATCGCCTCTACGGGCATGTCGACGGCGCCGTGAACTATTCGGCGATGCGCTATGTCGCCGATGTGACGTCACTGCTGGCGGAGTTGCGCGCTACGGGCTCGCTGCCGATCCTGGTCGGCGGCACCGGGCTCTATTTCAAGGCCGTCACCGAAGGTTTTTCCGCCATGCCGCCGGTGCCGGAGGCGGTGCGGATTGCCTTCCGCGCCCATGCAGAGGGGCACGAGACGACTGCTCTCCATGCCGAACTTGCGGCTTGCGACCCTGCCATGGCGGAGCGATTGCGTCCGAGCGACCGGATGCGAATCATGCGGGCGCTGGAGGTCTTCCGCGCGACGGGGCGGTCGCTGGCGAGCTTTCAGGGCGAGCGCGAGCCGGGACCTCTGGGCAGCGTGCGGACGCTGCGGCTCTTTGTTCATCCCGAGCGCGAGGCGGTGAAGGCGCGGATCGACCGGCGTTTCGAGGCGATGATGGGCGAGGGCGCGCTCGACGAGGTCGCGCGGCTGAAGCAGCGCGGGCTCGATCCGCTGCTGCCTATCATGCGCGCGCATGGCGTACCCGGCCTGATCGCCCATCTCGACGGCGAGATCACCCTGGAGGAGGCGATCCGGCGCGGCCAGGCGGATACACGCGCCTATGCCAAGCGGCAGGTGACGTGGTTCCGGCACCAGATGGCAGGCTGGGAGGCGGTCTCGCCCGAGGCTGCGCTTGAACTGGCCGCCCGGCGCCTCGGCTGCTGAAGCTCAGGCGGCCTCGGCGATGGGGGTGGGGTCGGCGAGGCCGAGGCGGTTGCGGCCCTCGTTCTTGGCACGATAGAGCGCCTGGTCGGCGCGGGCGGTCAGCGATGCCAGCGCTTCGCCGGAATGAAGCGCGGCGATGCCGAGGCTGGCGGTCACCTTGAGCGCCAGGGTTTCGGAGACGGGCATCGCGCGGGCGAGCAAGGCTTCCTGGATCTGGCGTGCGCTTGCAGCAGCCGAGGCGAGGTCGCTGCCTTGCAGCAGGATGCCGAATTCCTCGCCGCCGAAGCGGCCGACAAGATTGCGCTCGTTGCGGAACTGGCCGAGCAGCAGATCGGCGAAGGCGCGGATCACCGCGTCACCGGCCGGATGGCCATAGGTGTCGTTGACCTGCTTGAAATGGTCAAGATCGACGATGATGAGGGCGAGGTCGGTGCCCTCGGCCTCGCTCGCCGCGATGGCGGCATTGGCCTTGTCGGTGAAGGAGCGGCGGTTGAGCAGCGCCGTCAGCGGGTCGGTTTCGGCGAGGCGACGCAGTTCGTTCTCGCGTTCCTCGCGCAGGCCGATCTCCTCGGAGAGGGCCCGGCGCGTCGCCCGCTCGCGGCCGATCTCCAGCGCCAGCGTCGCTGCGCGCATCTGCAAGGTCTGGTTGGCGACGGTCAGGTCGGTGATATCCGTCAGCGTCAGGAGGAGGCCGTCGCCGAGCGGCGCGATCGCGACCCTGAGCCAGGTCGTCGCGCCCTCGCGCGTGAAGGAGACTTCGAGCGTGTCGGCGCGCTGCAGGTCGATGGCATAGAGGCAGCGGCGCCAGACCGAAGGGTCGGACAGGAAGGGCAGGCTCTCGCGGCCATCGGTGTCGAGCAGCTCCGCCTCCGCGCACCCGCTCAGTTCGGAGGCGCGGCCGTTGGCGGTGACGACGACGGCCTGCTCGATCGCACCGGCCGCGTCGCGAATGGCGCGCAAGGCGACGATGCCGCTGGGCGAGCTTTCGAGCACGGCATTGAGCAGGTCCTCGCGGAACTGCAGGGGGCGGCTGAAGGCGATGATGAAGCGGCGCCCGTCCCGCGTCGTGGTCGGCAAGACGAGGCGCTCCCAGAGCGCGACGCGCACCGTCTGGGTCGAGCGATGCACGGTGTAGAGTGGCCGATCCTCGGCCAGGGTCTGGTCGAAGCTGTCGATCGAGAAGCGGGCGACGCGCTCACGCATCTCGGAGAGGCGTTTGCCGAGGCGGCTGGCGCCGGAATAGCGGATGATCTCGCGGCCGAAATGCAGCCAGCGATAGTCGCCATCGCCTGTGGGTTCGAGAACCATCAGGTCGTCGCCGAAATCCGGCAGCAGCGCGGCGGCGAGCTTCTCATAGCTGACGGGCTCGCCACCCCGCCGATGAAGCGCGAAGCGGTCCAGAATCCGCGCGATCTCCGGGGCATGGCCGCGGGCCGCGATATTCTCGGTGTGAACCTCGTAGTACATATCCGTCCCGGTTCGAGCGCGCAGAGGCTAAGCCCGGACGGATTGAGAAAGTGTTCCCTTGAGGCATGGTATTTTCCGGACCCGGCGAATGCCGGTCCTTAGCCATGTTAACGCTTGACCGTTTGCGCGCCCTCCGTTAGCGTTCGGCAACTTTCGTCAAGGATCATGTGCGCGATGCGCAAGCTTATTCTCGTAGAGGTGCGCTGGTAGGGGCCGGTTTTCGAACCGGGCGTCCCCGACGCCAGCGCACGCCCAGGCCCCTCCGAGGGCCTTTTTTATTGCCCGCGTTCCAGACAGACCAGAAGACCAGCCGCAGGAGAGCGTTATGAGCGAGATGATGACCGGAGCCGAAATGGTCGTCCGCGCGCTTCAGGATCAGGGTGTCGAGCACCTGTTCGGGTATCCGGGCGGCGCCGTACTGCCGATCTACGACGCCATCTTCCAGCAGGACAAGGTCAAGCATGTCCTCGTCCGCCACGAGCAGGGCGCCGTCCATGCCGCCGAGGGCTATGCCCGTTCCGGTGCCGGCAAGGTCGGCTGCGTGCTCGTCACCTCCGGCCCCGGCGCGACCAACGCCGTCACCGGCCTGACCGACGCGCTGCTCGACTCGATCCCGCTCGTCGTCATCACCGGCCAGGTCCCGACGCATCTGATCGGCTCCGACGCCTTCCAGGAATGCGACACGGTCGGCATCACCCGCTCCTGCACCAAGCACAACTACCTGGTGAAGAGCATCCACGACCTGCCGCGCATCCTGCACGAGGCGTTCTACGTCGCTGCCAACGGCCGCCCGGGCCCGGTCGTGATCGACATCCCCAAGGACATCCAGTTCGCCTCCGGCTCCTATACCCGGCCGCGCGACAACCAGCACAAGACCTACCGACCGGTGGTCAAGGGCGACCTGAACAAGATCAAGGCCGCGGTCGAACTGATCGCCGGCGCCAAGCGGCCGGTCTTCTATACCGGCGGCGGCGTGATCAATTCCGGCCCGCACGCCTCGGCGCTGCTGCGCGAACTGGCGCGGCTGACCGGCTTTCCGGTCACCTCGACGCTGATGGGACTCGGCGCCTTCCCGGCCGCGGACAAGCAGTGGCTCGGCATGCTCGGCATGCACGGCACCTACGAGGCGAACCTCGCGATGCATGACTGCGACGTCATGATCAATATCGGTGCGCGCTTCGACGACCGCATCACGGGCCGCATCGACGGCTTCTCGCCGCGCTCGAAGAAGATCCATATCGACATCGACCCGTCCTCGATCAACAAGACGGTCAAGGTCGATATCGGCATCGTCGGGGACTGCGCCCATGTGCTGGAGGACATGGTCCGGATCTGGCGCGAGACCGGCGCCCAGGCCGACAAGACCGCGCTCGCCGCCTGGTGGACGCAGATCGACGGCTGGCGCGGCCGCAAGAGCCTCTCCTACAAGCGCTCGGACACGATCATCAAGCCGCAATACGCGCTGGAGCGGCTGCATGAGCTGACCAAGGATCGCGACACCTACATCACGACCGAAGTCGGCCAGCACCAGATGTGGGCGGCGCAGTATCTGCAGTTCCAGGAGCCGAACCGCTGGATGACCTCGGGCGGCCTTGGCACGATGGGTTACGGCCTGCCGGCGGCGATCGGCGTGCAGATGAAGCATCCCGACGCGCTCGTCATCGACGTCGCCGGCGAGGCCTCGATCCTGATGAACATGCAGGAGATGTCGACGGCGGTGCAGTACCGGCTGCCGGTGAAGATCTTCATCCTCAACAACGAGTACATGGGCATGGTGCGCCAGTGGCAGGAGCTGCTGCATGGCGGGCGCTATTCCGAGAGCTATTCGCAGTCCCTGCCGGACTTCGTGAAGCTGGCGGAAGCCTATGGCGGCCACGGCATCCGCTGCTCCGACCCGGCCAAGCTCGACGCCGCGATCATGGAGATGATCGAGACGCCCGGCCCGGTGATCTTCGACTGCCTCGTCGCCAAGGAAGAGAACTGCTTCCCGATGATCCCGTCGGGCAAGGCCCATAACGAGATGATCCTGCCCGATTTCGAGGGGGATACCGGCGAGATCATCGACGCCAAGGGCAAGCAGCTCGTCTGAGGCGGATTTTCCTCTTCTCAGCCCTCATCCTGAGGAGCAAGCCTACGGCTTGCGTCTTGAAGGATGCTCCAGGAGGCTCCTGACACATCTGGAGCATCCTTCGAGACGCCGCGTTCCGCGGCTCCTCAGGATGAGGGCTGAGAGGCGGCAACGGGAGGAACGAATGGCCACGATAGGTCTGATCGGCGGGATGAGCTGGGAGTCGACCGCGGTCTATTACCGGCTCCTCAACGAGGGCGTGCGCGCCCGTGCGGGCGGGCTGCATTCGGCCGACGTGCTGCTGCATTCGGTCGATTTCTCTCCCATCGCGGAAATGCAGGCGAAGGGCGACTGGACCGCGGCCGGCGCGGCGTTGGCCGCAAGCGCGCGGCGCCTCGAGCAGGGCGGTGCCTCCTGTCTCGTGCTCTGCACCAACACCATGCACAAGGTCGCCGACCAGATCATCACCGCGACCAAGCTGCCCTTCATCCACCTTGCCGATGTGACGGCGCGGGCGGTGCTGGCTTCGCCCTCGCGCCGGCCGCTGCTGCTGGCCACCCGCTTCACCATGGAGCAGGGCTTCTATCGCGACCGGCTCAGGGCCTTCGGCGTTGAGGCGCTGGTGCCGGCCCCGGAGGAGCGCGACGACGTCCACCGCATCATCTACGAGGAATTGTGCCGCGGGCGGATCGAGCCGGTCTCGCGCGAACGCTACCGTGCCATCGTCGCGCGTGCCGCCAGGGAGGAGGGCGCCGACGGCGTCATCCTCGGCTGCACCGAGATCGGCCTGCTGCTCTCGCAGGGTGATGTTGCCGTGCCGGTCTTTGACACCACCGCACTGCATGTCCAGGCGGCGCTCGATTTCGTCGATGAGTGGGAGGTTGCCGCGGCATGAAGCTTCTGATCGGCAACAAATGCTACTCGTCCTGGTCGCTTCGGGCCTGGCTCCTGATGCGCGCGACCGGGATCGCCTTCACCGAGCAGCTCGTGCCGCTCGACGAGCCCGGCTTCAAGGAGGCGATCTTCGCGGCGGCGCCCGGCAGCGGCGGCACCGTGCCGACGCTGGTCGATGGCGATGTCGTCGTCTGGGAGACGCTGGCGATCTGCGAATACCTGCATGACACGCAGCCGCAGGCCGGCATCTGGCCGCGCGACAAGGCGGCGCGGGCCCATGCGCGCGCCATCGCCAGCGAAATGCATGCCGGCTTCACGGCTTTGCGCAGCGCCTGCCCGATGAATCTCGGCAAGCGCTTCGCGGGCCGCGATCGCGGCCCCGGCGTCGCCCGCGATGTCGAGCGGCTGACCAGCCTGTGGCGGCAGGCGCGCGAGCGCTTCGGCGCCGGCGGACAATTCCTCTATGGCGCCTTCTCGGCGGCGGATGCGATGTTCGCGCCGGTCGTCACGCGGCTCGACACCTATGGCATCGCCGTCGACGCGGTCTCGCAGGATTACATGCAGGCCGTGCTCGCGCTGCCTGCCTATCGCGAGTGGCTCGCCGCCGCGCTGGTAGAACCCTGGATCGTCGCGCAGGACGAGGTTGACGAACCCGCCCTCGTCGATCTCCGCTGAGCCCAACCCTTTCAATCCGATCGTTTTCATCCGCTCCAACCCGCCTCACAGGTCCGCCATGTCGAAGCCCGCCACCCATTATCCGAACGCTCCCAAGGCCCAGCCGACCGCGCGCCACACCTTGGCAGTGATCGTCGACAACGAACCGGGCGTTCTTGCCCGCATTGCCGGGCTGTTCTCGGGCCGTGGCTACAATATCGAGAGCCTCACCGTTTCCGAGACCGAGCATGAGAAGCATCTCTCGCGCATCACGGTCGTGACCTCCGGAACGGCCAATGTCATTGACCAGATCAAGGCGCATCTCGACCGGCTGGTGCCGGTTCATCGCGTCGTCGACCTGACCGAACAGGGCGAGGCGATCGAGCGCGAGCTCGCGCTGGTCAAGGTGGTCGGCAAGGGCGATCACCGCGTCGAGGCGATGCGCCTCGCCTCGGCCTTCGGCGCGCGCGTGCTCGATGCCTCGCTGACCTCCTTCGTCTTCGAGCTGACCGGCGCGACCGAGGAGATTGAGCGCTTCATCAAGACGATGACGGCGGTGGGGCTGACTGAAGTTTCGCGCACCGGCATCGCCGCGATGAGCCGCGGCCCGGACTCGATGTGACCACCGGCTTCTGCCGGTGACGCGCGGCTACGCGATCGCGATTGCCGGCTGCGGACCGGCCGGGCTTGCGGCTGCGCTGCTGCTGGAGCGCGCCGGGCATCGCGTCACGCTGGTCGAACGCTTCGCCACGCCGCAGCCGCTTGGCTCGGGCCTGATCCTCCAGCCGACCGGGCTTGCCGTTCTGCGCGAGCTCGGTCTGGCCGATGCCTTGATCGCGCGGGGCAGCCGGCTCGACCGGCTCTATGGGCTGGGTGCGGCCACCGGTTCCGTTGTGCTCGACGTGCGCTATGCGGCGCTCGGCCCCGACGCCTTCGGCCTCGGCATCCATCGCGGCAGCCTGTTCGGGGCGCTGTTCGCGGCTGTGACGGCACGCGGGATCGGGGTCGAGACCGGCTGTGAGGTCGCGGATGTCGAAAGCGGCAGCGGCGAGCGGGTCTCGCTTTTGCTGGACAATGGCCGAAAGCTCGGGCCGTTCGACCTCGCCATCGATGCCCTGGGCGCGCGCTCGCCCCTGATCGGCCGGGCCTTGCGGCCGGTGCGGCAACGGCCGCTGGCCTATGGCGCGGTCTGGGCCAATGCACCGTTGGCGGAGGGTTTCGATCCGCATGCGCTGGAGCAACGCTATCATCAGGCCAGCGTGATGGTCGGCGTGTTGCCGATCGGGCGGCGGCTCGATCAGGAGAGACTGCTGGCCTCGTTCTTCTGGAGCCTGAAGCCGGCCGATCACGCGCAATGGCAGGCGCGCGGCCTCGATGCCTGGAAGGCGGATGTGCTTAGCCATTGGCCGCAGACGGCGCCGATGCTGGAGACGATCACGTCTGCCGAGGAGTTGCTGCTGGCCGCCTACCGGCATCACACCTTGCCGGTCCCGGCTGGGCGCGGCCTCGCCTTCATTGGCGATTCCGCCCATTCGACCAGCCCGCAACTGGGGCAGGGCGCCAATATGGGCTTGCTCGATGCCTACGCGCTGACGATGGCGGTGAACGAGGCTCCAGATATTGCTGGGGCGTTAGAGCGTTATGCGCGGCTGCGGCGCTTCCATGTCCGGCTCTATCAGGCGGCGAGCCGCCTGTTCACGCCGTTCTATCAATCCGACAGCTATGTGCTGCCCTTGCTGCGCGACCGGCTTGTGCCGCCACTGGCGCGCCTGCCGGGGATCGGCAGGCAACTGGCCCTGCTCGTCGCGGGGCTGTATGGCGATCCCTTGCAGGTCCTGAAGCTGGGGCCGGCTTTCCCGGCAAATCCCACTCTTGCGAGGGTAAGGGCATGACGACACCGAGCCTCGAACAGATCGCGCTGCTGCTCGGCATCGTCGGGCTCGGCTGCTTTGCCTGGCCGATCGTGATGCGCCTTTCCGGCAAGGCGCAGGCCGAGGAGCTGGGCAGCGGCAAGAGCCTGCGATCGCCACTCTGGTGGGCCGGCTTCCTGCTCACTATCGCGGCGATCTTCCTGCAGCGCATCGCGAGCCAGCAGGCCGGCTGAGGGTCACCCCGCGAAGCCGCCCTCATCGAGGAAGGCGCGCTCCTGCGCCGTGGTCTCGCGGCCGAGCACGGGGTTGCGATGCGGGAAGCGGCCGAAATCGCGGATGATGTCCCGGTGCATCTCGGCGTATTTCACGCCGTCGGCATCATCGGCAGCAGCGCAGAGTTCGATACAGCGCTCCTGATCGGCCAGCCCTTCGGAGTGCATGAAGGGCATGTAGAAGAAGCGCTTCTCCGGCGGCTGATAGGCCTCGTCGAAACCTCTGGCGATCGCGCGCCCGGCGACTTCAACGGCTAGCGCATCGGTGGCGAAGGCGCGCGGGCTGTCGCGGAACATGTTGCGCGGAAACTGGTCGAGCAGGATCAGCAGCGCATAGACGCCTTCCGGCGTTTCCTCCCAAGCCGCGAGCTGTCCGGCAGCGGCGGCCTCATGGGCGGGCAGGAAGCGCCTGGTGATCTCGGTGTCGAAAGCGTCGTCCTTGAGGAACCATTTCTCGGGGCCGGCCTCGCACCAGAAGCTGACAATGGCATGGGCGCTGGGCAAGGTCATGGATGGCTCCGTTCCTGAGAATTGGTTCGCCCAGAGATAATTCTTCTTCGGTGATGCGCCAGTCGCGAATAACGCTTGCGGGCCGCTCGCCGCTGCGATAGATGCCTGAACCGTAACGTACGGTACTGGATTTCTCCCGCCCATGACGCAAGGCCCGGCAGAGACACAAGGCGAGGCGCTGACAGCGCGCCAGCAGGCCGTGCTCGATGCCGTGCTGAGCTTGATGGTCGAGAAGGGCAGCGGGCTGACGATGACCGCCGTTGCGCGGCGCGCGAGCTGCTCCAAGGAAACGCTCTACAAGTGGTTCGGCGACCGCGACGGTCTGCTGACCGCGACCGTGCAGTGGCAGGCCTCGAAGGTGAGGGCGGGCAATTTCGACCGGCAGAACCTCGATGCCGGCGCGCTGCGCGAGAGCCTGAAAGGTTTCGCCGCGAACTGGCTGGAGGTGATCACCTCGCCGACCTCGATCGCGCTCAACCGCATCGGCATCAGCCAGGCGGCGTCGCGCGACGGCAATCTCGGCTCGATCGTGCTGGCCAATGGCCGCTTCGCGATCGGCGAGCGCCTGAAGCCGGTGCTCGATGCCGGGCGCGAAGCGGGGCTGCTCGCCTTCGACGATACCGAGACGGCCTTCCGCACCTTCTTCGGCCTCGCCGGCCGCGACGTTCAGATCCGGCTCCTGCTCGGCGATACGCTGACGCTGAGCCGGGCCGAGATCGCCACTGACGCCGAGCGGGCGACCGAACAGTTTCTCACCCTCTACGGTGCGGGGCGGCATGCCTCGGGCCGGGACAAGTCCAACGCGTGACAAAGGAGACACCCATGCGCGTTTATTACGATCGTGATGCCGACATCAACCTGATCAAGGGCAAGAAGGTCTGCATCGTCGGCTACGGCTCGCAGGGCCATGCCCACGCGCTCAACCTGCGCGATTCCGGCGTCAAGGACGTTATCATCGCGCTCAAGGCCGGCTCGGCCACGCGCAAGAAGGCCGAAGAGGCCGGCTTCAAGGTCATGACTCCGTCGGAGGCCGCCAAGGTCTCGGACATCATGATGATGCTGACCCCGGACGAGCTGCAGGGCGACATCTATCGCGACGAGCTGCACGCCAACATGAAGGAGGGTGCTGCTCTCCTGTTCGCGCACGGCCTCAACGTCCATTTCAACCTGATCGAGCCGCGCAAGGACCTCGATGTGCTGATGGTCGCCCCGAAGGGCCCCGGCCATACCGTCCGTTCCGAGTACCAGCGCGGCGGCGGCGTGCCGACCCTGATCGCGATCCACCAGGACGCGACCGGCAACGCCCATGACCTCGGCCTGTCCTACGCCTCGGCCAATGGCGGTGGCCGCGCCGGCATCATCGAGACGACCTTCAAGGAAGAGTGCGAGACCGACCTGTTCGGCGAGCAGGTCGTGCTCTGCGGCGGTCTGGTCGAGCTGATCAAGGCCGGCTACGAGACGCTGACCGAGGCTGGCTACGCCCCCGAGATGGCCTATTTCGAGTGCCTCCACGAGGTGAAGCTGATCGTGGACCTGATCTACGAAGGCGGCATCGCCAACATGAACTACTCGATCTCGAACACCGCCGAGTACGGCGAGTACGTCACCGGTCCGCGGATCATCACGGCCGAGACCAAGGCCGAGATGAAGCGCGTCCTGACCGACATCCAATCGGGCAAGTTCACCCGCGACTGGATGCTGGAGAACAAGGTCAACCAGACCTCGTTCAAGGCCACCCGCGCCCGCTACGCCGCTCACCCGATCGAGGAAGTCGGCGCCAAGCTCCGCGACATGATGCCGTGGATCAAGGCCAAGGCCCTGGTCGACAAGACCAAGAACTGAGCTGGCGCAGGCCCGCGCCGGCCATGGCAGGCGCGGACTTCCCGGATTGATTCAAGATGTTGCGGGGCTGATTCCGGAACGTCTCGCAATCGACTGATATCGGTAGATTTTTCCGTTTGCGGGCGGCGGTCGAAAGGCTGCCGCCCGTTTTCGTTGGGCGCCGGTTGGAACCCTCCGAAGGCCCGGGCGTTTTCCTTGCGGTGCATGGCCCGACAAGGCCTGCGAGACCTCAAGGAGACGGTCATGACGGTCGATACCCGACCCAGAGTGCCGGTCGAGGATCTGGACAAGGCCCGCGGCGGCGATGCGATTCCGCCGATGCGCGCGCCTGATCATAGCGATGCCGATCCGGCTGTGGAGACGCCCATCGAGGCACGGCAGGGCTTTCTCGGCCGGCCGGTGCTGATGGTGCTGATCGGCGGGCTCGTGCTCGTGACAGTCGCGTTGTTCGCCGTGGAGAAGCTGGTCTACTGAGTTTTGCGAAACCGTTCGTGTTTGCCCGCCACAGGGGAGGCAGTGATGGAACTCTTACGCATTCTTGAAACGCCGGTGGCGATCCGCGTCGTGATGGCGCTGTCGCTCGCAATGATGCTGGCGGTGATCCTCGGCCTGGCCTGAGGCACCTTCTCGATACGCCTGAAACGATAAAGCCCCCGGCGCCTGGCGCCGGGGGTTTTTTGTATCTGAAGGCCGATCAGAAGGTGATCTTGTCCTTGATCTCGGCCTCGACATTCGCGGGCAGGGTGCCCCGCTTCACGAGGTCGGCGAAATCCTTGAACTTCGCCTTGCCGCGCTCCTCGATGATCTTCTTGGAGCGGGCCTCGCCGATGCCCTTGAGCGTATCGAGCTCGGCGGCGGTCGCGGTGTTGATGTTGATCTTCTTGGCCTGGGTCGCGGCGGGCGTGGCGGCAGCCGGGCTCGCGGGCTTGGCGGCGGGCGCGGCCTGGGCAGCCGGAGCGGCAGGCGCGGTGATGGGCGCGGCGGGCTTGGCCGGGGCGGGGGCCTGCGTCGCGGTCTGGGCGAAGGCCTGGCCGCCCATGGCAGCGAGCGCGACGAGAGGGATCAGGAAACGAGACATCGTCATGACTTAAGACCTCGCGGGTCGGCCCGGATCGTCGCATCCGCCGGGAGCCGGGTCCCTCCGCCGGACGACGCTGGCGGCACGGGGCCGTTCAGCGTGTCGCGCCGGGCTTCACCATCGGGGTGTGCCGCGATGCGACGACGCGAAGAAGCGCCTTTCGGGTTGAACGCTCTCCGAATGGCGCGTTCACCGGGCAGTCAGGTTGCGGGCGCGCTCAGCGAGCGAGGAATTCGCTGAGGCGACCGACGCCGTAGAGCAGGCCGAAACCCCAGGCGAAGGAGGCCAGCCAGTTGGCGAGCTGGAACTGCCAGGCCGGCATCGCGACGATGCCGGCGACGATGGCAATGACGGCGCGCAGCGGCCCGAAGAAATGGCCGATCAGGATGCTGGCGATGCCCCATTTCTCGAAGAAGGCATGGCCGCGATCCAGCAATTGCGGGTTCTTGTTGAAGGGCCAGTAGTCGTGGACTCGCGGTCCGAGATAGATGCCCGCGATATACGACACCCAGAAGCCGCTGCCGGCGCCGAGCGATGCTGCCAGCGCCAATGGCACGAGACTGAGGCCCGAGGCGCCGGCGACGGCGCCGAAGGTGGTGAAGAACACGGTTGCCGGAACCAGCCAGGACAGAATCGCGACGCATTCGGCAAAGGCGACGGCGAAGACGATCGGGACGGCCCATTGTTGATGGGCCTGCATGAAGACGACGAGCGCCTTCATGGCTTGTTCGAGTTCGGCCATGGCGTTCGGCTCGGCTCCTGCGGGGGCGGGTCGGTTCCGCCATATGGCCGCGTCACCGGCGCGATGCAAGCGACGGCCCGCCGCAGGGGCATCGTTGCCTTCCCCGGACGATCGCCTATTAATTCCGCCAACGCGGAAAAGCTGACGGCCTGGCGCCAACGCTGCGCCTGACGGGGAAACGGATTTCATGGAGTTGCAGGATCGCCCGCACCAGGATGCGGGAGCAGGGCCGGGGCCGTCGGGCGATCCGGCGGTCAAGCTCGGCGGCATCGACATCACCTTCCACCTCGCTGATGGTGGCCGTTACCAGGCGGTCAAGGGCATCGACCTCAACGTTCATCCCGGCGAGTTCGTCTCGATCGTCGGGCCGACCGGCTGTGGCAAGTCCACCTTGCTCAATGCCGCGGCCGGCTTGCTCGCGCCCTCGGCCGGCGCGGTCGGCATCTTCGGCAAGCCGCTCTCGGGGCTGAACCGGCGCGCCGGCTATCTCTTCCAGCAGGACGCGCTGATGCCGTGGAAGACGGCGCTGGAGAACGTCAAGGTCGCGCTGGAGCCGATGGGCATTTCGAATCAGGAGGCGGATCAGCGTGCGCGGGAATGGCTCGGCCGCGTGGGCTTGCGGACCTTCGTCGACCGCTATCCGCACATGCTATCGGGCGGGCAGCGCAAGCGCGTCAGCCTCGCCCAGATGCTGATCCGCAATCCCGAGATACTGCTGATGGACGAACCGTTCGGGCCGCTCGACGCGCAGACCCGGCAGATCATGGGCAATCTCCTGCTCGATCTCTGGTCGCGCGACCGCAAGGCGCTGATGTTCGTGACCCATGATCTGGAAGAGGCGATCGCGCTGTCCGACCGGGTCGTGGTGATGTCGGCGGGGCCGGCGGCGGGGATCGTCGCCGACTACAAGGTCGACCTGCCGCGTCCGCGCGACATTGCCGATATCCGGCTGGAGAAGGCGTTCCACGAGATCCATCGCGACATCTGGGCCTCGCTGCGCGTCGAGGTGCAGAAGGCCTATGCGATGGGCGAGGGGCGCGAGCTCGTCGGGGGAGACGCGTCATGAAGCGGATGAAGCTCCTCTCGCTCCAGATCCTGGTGATGCTGGTCTTCCTGCTGGTCTGGCATGTGGTGACCACCACGAGCCTTTTCGGCGACGTGAAGACGATGCAGTTCTTCTTCTCGACGCCATCAGCCGTGCTGGCGCGCACCTTCAAGCAGCTCACCAGCGCGGAGATCTACTACCATCTCGGCATCACGCTGACCGAGACGGTACTCGCCTTCGTCATCGGCTCGCTCGCCGGCATCCTGTTCGGCTTCGCATTCGCGCGGCGCGAGCTGCTCTCGGCGGTGTTCGATCCCTATATCAAGGCGGCGAACGCCCTGCCGCGCGTCGTGCTGGCGCCGATCTTCGCGCTCTGGTTCGGCTTGGGCATCTGGTCGAAGGTGGCGCTCGGCTTCACGCTCGTCTTCTTCATCGTGTTCTTCAACGTCTATCAGGGCGTGCGCGAGGTCTCGCCGACGATCCTGGCCAATGCGCGCATGCTCGGCATGAACGAGCGGCAGCTCTTCAAGCATGTCTATTGGCCCTCGGCCCTGACCTGGATGTTCTCCTCGCTGCATACCTCGGTCGGCTTTGCGCTGGTCGGCGCGGTGGTCGGCGAATACCTCGGCTCCTCGGCGGGGCTCGGCTACAAGATTCAAGAAGCCGAGAGCGTGTTCGACGTCACCGGCGTGTTCGCGGGCATGCTGATCCTGGCGATCTTCGTGATCGCGATCGACTCAGCCGTGACGGTGGTCGAGAAGCGCCTGCTCGTCTGGCGCCCGGGGCAAAGCTCGACCACCACGACCTAACGTCATCTCCGCTTGATCGCCGGGCCGGGCAGGATCATGCTCGGCCCGAGCGCTGGCGGGGGCGGGTCATGGAACTCGACGTCAATGACCGCATCATCAAGGCCGCCAAGCCTGCGGACGTGATCGCGGCCATAGACGGTTATCGCGGCGAGGCCGACTGGTTCGTCAATCTCTCCGATGATGATGGGGATATCGAAGCCTTCGCCAGGGGCGGAGGCCGGTTCCGGCTGACCTATCATGACGGCAAGAGCCGCTTCGAGGCTGCGGACACCGTCGATGCCGCGGCACTGAAGGCGATGCTGCTCGCTTATCTGCGCGGCGAGAAAAGCTGGCGCGATGCGCGCGTCTGGCAGCGCAAGCCGTCCGGCAAGAAAGCCGCGGAGGCGCGGGGCGAGCCGCCGGTCTGGGCGATCGTCGCGGTCGTCGCCTCGATCGCGCTCATCTTCGTCATCTCCGAATTGCCGGATAGCTGGAAGGAGCGCCTGCCTTTCGCGAACTCGACCTTCGGCCCCGTCGTGCTGATCTTCCTGCCGATGGCGGTGATGCTGGTCGCGCTGATCGTCAATGGCGTCCTCAAGGTGCGGCAGGCCAAAGGCTGGGCGCAGGCGCAGGGGCGGATCACCCGCTCGCGCATGGCAAGCCGCAGCCCGCCGGCCGGCAGCACGATCGGCAAGACCGAGAACGTGCCGGATGTGAGCTACAGCTTCTCGGTGCGGGGCCGAAACTATCAGGGCAACCGGGTCAGCCTCGGCAATATCAGCGGCCCCTTCGCCGACGAGGCGCTGAAGCGCTACCCCGTGGGGGCGACGGTCACGGTCTATTACGATCCCGCCGACCCCGACAGCAACGTGCTGGAGCGCGGCGCGCCGAAGGGCATCGTCAAGGGCTGTGGCGGGGTGATCGCGTTCTTCGGCGTGATCGGCGCCGGCATCTACTGGGCGTTCACGCGGGGGCCGGCTGCCTTGCGTTCGGTGGCGCCGGATGCGGATGTACCGGTGACGCTCTTCGCCGCGGGCTTCGGGCTGGCGGCGCTGGTCTTCTTTCTGGCCTATCGGCGCCATCTCAGGCGGGCCAATGCCTGGCCGGTCGTTCCCGGCGAGATCGTCGAGAGCCGTGTCGAGGAGCGCGGATCGCTCGATTCCGGCCCGACGCGCCGTACCTATGTGCCTATCGTGGAGTTTCGCTACGAGGTCGGTGGCCAAAGCTATGCCAGCCGGCAGGTTGCCGTCGGGCTGGCGGTGTCCGGCTCGCGCTCCGTCGCCGACCGGGTGACTGGGCGCTATCCGCTGGGGGCCAAGGTCGAGGTGCATTACGACCCCGCCAACCCTTCCGACGCGGCGCTGGAGAACCCGACGCGGGCGAGCTGGGTTCTGCTGGGGATTGCGGCCGCCTGTTTCGCGGTCGCGCTCTATACCAGCCGCATCCTGCACTGAGGCGCCCGGCCCATACGCAAGGCGGGGTTGGCGGGCCGCCGGCTACTCACTACAACTGCGGGCAACAAGGCTTTCCAAACAAAGCACCGCAGGGAAGGAACACCGATGAATCGCAGACATCTGATGCTGGCGGCCGGCCTCGCGCTGGCGGCCCTGACAGCCCCGGCCTTCGCTCAGAATGCCGAGAAGCCGAAGCTTACGCTCGGCGTCGGCGGCAAGCAGCTCCTCTATTACCTCCCGCTGACCGTTGCGGAGAAGAAGGGCTACTTCAAGGATCAGGGGCTCGATGTCGAGATCAACGATTTCGGCGGCGGCGCCAAGTCTCTGCAGGCACTGGTCGGCGGCTCTGTCGATGTCGTGACGGGTGCCTATGAGCACACGATCCGCATGCAGGCGAAGGGACAGGACATCCGTGCGGTGATCGAGCTCGGGCGCTTCCCGGCCATCACCATCGCCGTGCGCAAGGACCTCGCCGACAAGGTGAAGTCCGCGGCCGATTTCAAGGGCCTCAAGATCGGCGTCACCGCGCCCGGCTCCTCGACGGCGCTGACGGCGCAATATGCGATGGTCAAGGCGGGGCTGAAGGCGACGGATGCCGCGATCATCGGCGTCGGCGCCGGCGCCAGCGCGGTCGCCGCGATCAAGCAGAAGCAGGTCGACCTGATCTCGCATCTCGATCCGGTGACCTCGAAGCTCGAGGCCGATGGCGACATCGTCTCGCTGATCGACACCCGCACCGAGGCCGGCACCAAGGCCCTGTTCGGCGGGTCGAACCCGGCGGCCGTGCTCTATCTCAAGAACGACTTCGCCGAGAAGAACCCGGTCACGACCCAGAAGCTGGTCAATGCGCTGATGAAGTCGCTGAAGTGGCTGGAAACGGCGAAGCCCGAGGATGTCGCGGCGCTGGTGCCGGAAGAATACCTGCTCGGCGACAAGCCGCTCTATCTCCAGGCGGTCAAGAACTCGCAGGAGAGCTATTCGCGCACCGGCATCTCGACGCCCGACGCGATGAAGAGCATGTACGACTCGCTCAAGCTGCTCGATCCGGAGCTGACCAACTCCAATGTCGACCTGACGAAGACCTTCATCGACAGCTTCGCCAAGAAGGCCGCTTCCGGCTCCTGATCGCATGTCCGAGCGCGATGGCTGTCTTTTGACGTCGCGCTCGCTCTGCGTTCCGTGCATGTTGCGCCGGATCGCGCTGGGGGAATCACGTGAGCGGCGAAGACGCCTTTCTGGACGGCGGTGGCGAGATGGCCACTGCCATTCGCGACCATGACTGGGATACGACGTCGCTCGGGCCGATCGCCGGCTGGCCGGCGGCGCTGAAGATCGCCGTCGGCATGATGGTCAATTCGCGCTTCCCCAAATGCATCGTCTGGGGCGCGGACCGGATCACGATCCACAATGACGCCTTCCGGCCGATCCTCGGCGACAAGCCGTATGCGCTCGGCCGCTCGTTCCGCGATGTCTGGACCGAGGTCTGGGACGAGATCGGCCCACTGATCGACAAGGCCTTCGCCGGCGAGGCGACCTTCATCGAGGATTTCCCGCTCACCATCGACCGCTACGGTTATGAGGAGGAGGTCTGGTTCACCTTCTGCTACAGTCCGATCCGCGACGAGGCGGGCCGCGTCCTCGGCGTGATCGACACGGTGATGGAAACCACCGGCAAGATGGAGGCGGAGCGCAACGGACGCCTGCTCAATGCCGAGCTCGCCCATCGCATGAAGAACACGCTGGCGATGATCGCCGCGATCGCCAGCCAGACCTTCCGCTCGGCCGAGACGCTGGAGGAGGCACAGTCGATCCTGAGCGACCGCATCGCGACGCTGGGCGAGGCGCACAGCATCCTGACCCGGTCGAGCTGGAGCAGCGCGCCGATCCGCGCCGTGATCGACGGGGCATTGGCGCCGCATCGCTCGGATATCGGCACGATCCGGATCGAGGGACCGCCGCTGCAATTGGCGGCCGATCAGGCGATGACGCTGGCGCTCGCCGCCAACGAGCTTGCCACGAACGCGGTGAAATACGGCTCGCTATCGGTCGAGAGCGGCGAGGTTTCGATCCGTTGGAGTGTTGGCCGGCCGCAGAGCGAGGATGCCTTCCGCTTCGAGTGGATCGAGAGCGGTGGACCGCCGGTGGTCAAGCCGCGGCGGCAGGGCTTTGGCTCCCGCCTGGTGGAGCGCGTCATGGCGCAGAAATTCCAGGGCGAGGTCGAGCTGGATTATCGGCCAGACGGCCTGCGCTACGTCCTGACCACGACAATGGCGCATGTCGCGCCGCGGGAATAGCGGCCCTGCGCGGGTGATGTAACGCTTCACCGCTTTCGATTTGCGCCTCGTGTGAGAGCGGTTAGGTTCGCGGTCCCACCGCGAACCGGGTATCGCTTCGGACCATGAATATTCTCTCGATCCAGTCCCATGTCGCCTATGGCCATGTGGGCAACGCCTCCGCGACCTTTCCGATGCAGCGGCTCGGTGTCGATGTCTGGCCGATCCATACGGTGCAGTTCTCGAACCATACCGGCTATGGCAACTGGAAAGGCCGTGTCTTCGATGGCGGCATGATCGACGAGGTGATGGAGGGCATCGCCGAGCGCGGCGTGCTCGGCAACTGTGACGGCGTGATCTCCGGCTATATGGGCTCGGCCGATATCGGCCACGCCATTCTTTCGGCGGTCGAGCGAGTGCGCGCCGCCAATCCGAAGGCGCTGTATTGCTGCGATCCGGTGATCGGCGATGTCGGCCGCGGCGTCTTCGTCAGGCCGGGCATTCCCGAATTCATGCGTGAGCAGGCCGTGCCGGCCGCCGATATCGTGACGCCGAACCAGTTCGAGCTGGAATTGCTGACCGATGTCGAGATCAAGACGATCGCCGATGCGCATCGCGCCGTGGAGGCGCTGCGCGATGCCGGCCCGAAGGTGGTGATGGTGACCTCGCTCGTGACGGAAGAGACGCCCGGCGACGCGATCGACCTGATGGCGTCGGACGCCAAGGGGAGCTGGCGGGTGCGCACGCCGAAGCTCGATGTCAGCGTCAATGGCGCGGGCGATGCGATCGCGGCTTTGTTCTTCACGCATTACCTGCGCGAGGAATCGGCGGCGACCGCGCTGTCGAAGGCGGCGTCCTCGATCTACGGTTTGCTGAAGCGGACGAAAGAAGCGGGCTCGCGCGAGATCCTGACGGTGGCGGCACAGGACGAATTCGTCGCGCCCTCGCAGGTCTTCGCGCCGCAGGCGATCTGAGCCGCCAGATGAAACTGCGCGTCGGCACCTTCAATGTCGAGAACCTGCTGACGCGGCATCGCTTCGAGCCGGGTGGGCGCACCGAAACGGCCGCCGCGATGTCGCTGTTTCATTTTCCGCGCGCCGACGAGCGCGATGCGGTGGAGCGCTCGCTCGCGGTGGCGCTGGAGGACGACAAGCGCCAGATGACGGCGCTCGCCATCGCCGAGTCGCAGGCCGACCTCTGGATGCTGCAGGAGGTCGATTCACTCGCCAGCCTGCAGGCCTTTTTCGCCAATTACGTCCATCGCATCGCCGACCACCGCTACGGCCATTTCGCGCTGATCGACGGCAATGACCGCCGCAGCATCGATATCGGCTTCGCCGCGCGGCGCGACCTGTTCGGGCCGGGACAGGTGACGGTGCGTTCGCACAAGGACCTGACCTTCGCGCAGGCCGGGGTGCATGATCGCGAGCTCGCCATGCTCGGCATCGGACCGCAGGCCAAGGTCTTCGCGCGCGATTGCCTGGAGGTCGAGCTGACGGTCGCGGGGCGGCGTCTCAGCCTGTTCGGCTGCCATCTCAAGTCGATGAACAATGGCCGCGAGGACGGGCGCACTGCGACGCTGCCGGTGCGCCGGGCGGAGGCGCGGGCCGTGCGCTGGCTGATCCAGCAGCGCTTCGGCGGCGGCTGGCGCGAGACCAACTGGATCGTGCTGGGCGATCTCAATGGCTATCGCTACGGGCTCGGGCCGCGCGCCGAAGTGGTCGACGAGGGCGCCAGCGGCATCGAGCCCTTACTCGACGATTTCGCTGTCGATCCGATGGAGACGCTGCCGTCGCATGAACGCTGGACGCATTTCCGGCGCTACTGGTCCGAGAGCCGGGAGCGGCTGGTCGACAGCCACATGCCGCTCGATCACATCCTGCTCTCGCCGGCGCTGGCGGCGGCCAATCCCAAGCCGGCCATGCAGATGATCCGGCGTGGCCTGCCTTACCGCGTGCCGCTCGATCCGCGCGAGCCGGACCGCTCGATGGCGAAGCTGGCGACCTGCGCCAACCGCTATCCGCGTGTCGGCTGGGATCGGCCAAAGGCCTCCGACCATTGCCCGCTGACCATCGATCTCGACATCCCCGAAGGCTGATCCGATGAAACGCCGCTTCGTCACGCTCGACGTCTTCACCACGCGCCGCCATGCCGGCAATCCGCTGGCGGTGGTGCTCAAGTCGGAAGGACTGGATACCGAGGCGATGCAGGCCATCGCCAAAGAGTTCAACCTGTCCGAGACGGTCTTCGTCGCGCCGCCGGAAAAGCCCGGGCATCGCGCTGCGATCCGCATCTTCACGCCTGGCAGCGAATTGCCCTTCGCCGGGCATCCGACGGTCGGGACGGCGGTCTGGCTTGCATTGACCGACGAGGCCGAGGGCAAGGCCGCCGACATGCTGGTGCTGGAGGAGAAGGTCGGACCGGTCTCCTGCGCCGTCTCGATCAAAGGCAGCCATGCCGGGCATGCCATTTTCACGCTGCCGCGGCTGCCGGAATGGGTGGGCGAGTCGGCGGAGACGGCAATCCTGGCAGCCGCGCTCGGCCTCAAATCAGACGATATCGGCTTCGAAAGCCATGTCCCGGCGATCTATTCGGCCGGCGTGCCATTCCATTTCGTTCCAGTTGCAACACGCGATGCCGTCAATCGCTCCCGCCCCGACATCGCCCGCTGGCCAGCGGCGTTCGGAGCTGCTGGGGCTTACCTCTACAGTCGCGAGACGGCGGAGATCGGGCATGATTTCCATGTGCGCATGTTCTGGCCGGGAACGGGTATCGGCGAAGATCCGGCTACCGGTGGTGCCGCCGCCGCTTTCGCCGGCGCGATCATGGCCTATGACAAGCCGAAGGATGGCGACCACCGCCTCGTCATCGAGCAGGGCTATGAGATGGGCCGGCCGTCGCAGATCACGCTGGAGCTGAGCGTGCGCGATGGCGCGCTGGTCTCGGCGCGCATCGGCGGTTCGGCGATCGTGGTCAGCGAGGGGGTGCTGTTGTGAGCGATGACGTCGGGAACAGCAGGATCATTCGGCTGTCGCGGGTCGATGCGAGGGTCGAGTCCTACGATTGGGTCTTCGCACGCGACAACGAGGCGTTGATCAAGGCGCATTGGGCGGAGGTCACCGTCGACAAGCCGACGATGTTCAATGGCCGCGTGATGCTCCAGCATCGCGCTGCGATCAACGACGGGGTGTTCGAGGCCGGCTATTTCGAGACCGATTATGCGGCTTTCCTGACCTGGCGCGACTTGGGCCATCCCGGCGCGATCGTTCGCAACGGCTTCGCCATGGCAGCGCTCAGGGCCAATGACGGCGCCTTTCTTTGCGGCAAGATGGGCGACCACACCGCCAATGCCGGCAAGGTCTACTTTGCCGCCGGCACGCCCGACCGCGACGATGCCCGCCCCGACGGCACGCTCGACCTCGCCGGCAGCGTCACCCGCGAGCTCGCTGAGGAGACGGGGCTGCGCGTCGAGGAACTTCAGGTGGGCGAAGGTTGGACGGCGCTGATCGAGCAGGGCCGCATCGCCTTCATGCGCGAGGTCATGATCGATTTGCCGGCCGACGAGGCGCGGGCGCTGATGCTGGAGCGGATGAAGCATCTCGCAGAAGAGGAGCTGTCCGACATCGTCATTGTGCGCGACCTCGCTGATACCGAAAAGCACGACATGCCGCCCTTCATGCGCAGCTATCTCGAACATATCTTCGAGGACACCTGACCCCGCCCGTTCCGCGAAAGTGACCCTATGAGCTCTGTCGAGACCAGCTATCCGGAAGCCTTACCGCTGCCGGCCGAAAATCCTTTCGCCACGCGCTGGGAGACGCCGTTCCGGCTGCCGCCCTTCGCCGCGATCAGGCCGGAGCATATCCGCCCGGCCTTCGAGGCGGCGCTCGCCAAGCACAAGGCCGAGATCGCGGCGATCGTGGCCGACAAGGCGGAGCCCGATTTCGCCAACACGATCGAGGCGCTGGAGCGAGCAGGCCGCGCGCTCAGCCGCGTCGGCGGCGTGTTCTACAACCTGACCGGCGCCGACACGAACGAGGCCTTGCAGGCGATCGAGCGCGAGATGTCGCCAATCACCTCGCGGCACTGGTCGGCGATCATGATGGACGAGGGGCTGTTCGCGCGCGTCGATGCGGTCAATGCCAGGCGCGACGCGCTCGGCCTGAGCCCGGAGCAGGCGCGACTTTTGGAGCGCAGCTACAAGGGCTTCATCCGCTCGGGCGCCAAGCTGAATGCCGAGGACAAGAAACGCCTCGCTGCGATCAACGAGCGGCTGGCGGGGCTCGGCACGCAGTTCAGCCAGAACGTGCTGAAGGACGAATCCTCATACGCGCTCTTCATCGAAGACGCGGCGGGTCTCGCCGGTCTGCCTGATTTCGTGAAGGCGGCGATGGCGCGCGCCGCGGCCGATCGCGGCAAGCCCGGCCAGCATGCGGTGACGTTGTCGCGCTCGATCATCGAGCCGTTCCTGACCTTCTCGACGCGACGTGATCTGCGCGAGGAGGCCTTCATCGCCTGGAGCAAACGCGGCGAGAACGGTGGCGAGAGCGACAATCGCGCGATCGTCGCCGAGATGGTGAAGCTCAGGGCCGAGAAGGCGAAGCTCTTGGGCTATCCCACCTTCGCGCATTTCAAGCTCGACGATGCCATGGCGAAGACGCCGGAGCATGTGCGCGGGCTGCTCGAACTGGTCTGGAAGCCGGCCAAGGCGCGCGCGGCGCGTGAGGCCGCCGATCTTGCGGCGCTGGCGCAGGACGAGGGCGAGAACGGGCCGATCCGGCCCTGGGACTGGCGCCACTATGCCGAGAAGGTCCGGCAGAGGACCTATGCGCTCGATGAAGCCGTGCTGAAGCAATATCTCCAGCTCGATCGCATCCGGCAAGCGGCTTTCGACGTCGCCGGCAAGCTGTTCGGGCTGTCCTTCGCGGAGCGGCCGGAGCTAAAGGGCTATCATCCGGACGTGCGCATCTTCGAGGTGACGGAGACCGCAAGCGGGCGCCATATCGGCCTGTTCGTCGGCGACTATTTCGCGCGCGCCTCGAAGCGTTCCGGCGCCTGGATGAGCGCCTTCCGCGGCCAGCGCAAGCTCGACGGCGAGACCCGGCCGATCATCGTCAATGTCTGCAATTTCGCCAAGCCGGCCGAGGGCAAGCCGGCGCTGCTCTCACTCGACGATGCGCGCACGCTGTTCCACGAGTTCGGCCATGCGCTGCACGGGCTGCTCTCGGATGTGACCTATGGCTCGCTGGCGGGCACGTCGGTCGCGCGCGATTTCGTCGAACTGCCCTCGCAGCTCTACGAGCACTGGTTCCTGACCCGCGAGGTGATGCGCGAATACTGCCACCATGCCGAGACGGCTGAGCCGATTCCCGAGGCGCTGATCGAGAAGATCGAGCAGGCCCAGACCTTCAACCAGGGCTTCGCCACGGTGGAGTACACCTCTTCGGCGCTGGTCGATCTCGCTTTCCACTCGCTGGAGGCGCCGGCCGAAGTCGATCCGCTCGCCTTCGAGGCGGCGGAGCTTGCCCGCATCGGCATGCCCGCCGAGATCACGATGCGGCACCGCACGCCGCATTTCACCCATGTCTTCTCAGGCGATGGCTATTCGGCCGGTTATTACAGCTATCTCTGGTCGGAGGTGATGGATGCCGACGCCTTCAACGCCTTCACCGAGACCGGCGACGTGTTCTCGCCCGCGGTCGCGGAGAAGCTGAAGCGCTACATCTATTCGGCTGGCGATACGCGTGACGCGGCGGAGGCCTACACGCTGTTCCGCGGGCGGTTGCCGACGCCGGATGCGCTGCTGGAGAAGCGGGGATTGGCGGCTTGAGCCGCCACACTCCGTCATGGTCGGACTTGTTCCGACCGTCCACGTCTTCCTTCGGCGAGAGCGATGTTCAAGACGCGGATGCTCGCCACAAGGGCGAGCATGACGGCGCTTCGTTTTAGCTCAGCCCGGATAACCGAACTTCGCCTTGGTCGCGCGGATCTGGCCGGTTGCGCTGGCATCGTTGCCGGCCGAGCAGGTCGAGCGGGCGCGCGAAATCTCACCGCTGACCCGGTCATGCACGCCCTTGGTGGTGTGACCGGTGGCGAGGTCGTTGTCGATCACCGCCTGGAAGCGCTCGACCTCACCGGAGCAGCCGCTGCCCGACGGCATGCGGAAGGTGTTCGGCGTCACGCCGGGCGCGGCCTGCGACGGCGGCGGGGCCGGGGGCGGGCCGCCGGACGGCGTCTGGCAGGCGGAGAGCAGGAGCGCGGCAAAGGCCGGGACAAGGACGGTTGAGGCGCGCATCTGGAAAGCTCCGGCGGATCGTGCGCGAAACATGACCGATTCCTCCGGCGTGGCAAAGCGGTGGCTCAGTCGCGCTCGGGCATGAACACCGCGACGAACGTGAAGAGGGCGGCGGCACCGGCCGCGAACCAGATCGCGTCGAGCCCGATCCGGCCATGGGCGACGGCGCCCGCGATTGCGCCGCTGAGCAGGCCGAGCCAGAGCACGAAATGGCGCAGGAAGGCGAGCTTCGGCCCGCCGAGCAGGGCGCCGGCGATGCGCTGGCCCATCTTCACCAGCGTGCCGGTCATGTAGGTTAGGCCGATCGTGACCTCGCCGTCGCGCTGGAAGACGCTGTTCTCCGCGCCCATCGCCATGGCCAGCACGCCGGCTCCGGCCATGCCGAAGCCGATCGAATCGAGGCCGGCCGAGATCAGCAGGGCGAGCGTGAGAAAGGCCAGCACCGCGGCCTTGCGTTGGCGCCCGGCGACATGGCCGGCAAGCGAGCCGCCGACCACGCCGATCACGAAAAGCCCGAGGATCGTCGCAGCGAGCAGGATTCCGCCGGCGTGGCGGCCGGCGAGTTCGATGGCGAAGCGGGTGGTGTTGCCGCTCATGAAGGAGACAAAGAATCCGCCGAGGCTGAGGAAGCCGAGCGCGTCGACGAAGCCGGCCAGGCCCGACAGGCAGAAGGCGAGGCCGATCACAGGGCGGTCATAGCGCATCATGGCGCGACGCTCCGGTGGTTCAGGCCGGTCCCCAGGTTGGCGCGACCGCCGGCCGAATCGCGCAGCGTCATCTTAATTCACAGAAGTTGCCTGTTCTTATTTCAAATCGGCATGCGACATATGCTTGCGCGGTGCCCCCTGCTTCGGTTACATCCTGTCCTGTCGATTTGAGGAACGCCCGTGGTTTCGACCGCCCGCCATGACCAGACGAAGGACTGCGCCGCTGCGCAGGTCGTCGGCATGCGCGCCCGCGCTCCGTTCTCGCTTCTTGGCCTTCTTCTCCTTAGCTGCCCCTGAGGGCCGGCCGGGCATGCTGCCTGGGCGCTCAGGGGAGTGACGAGAACCGCCGACAGAAAACCTTAGCGCCCGCTTTCCAAGACACTCCGCGGCGCGCCGACACCCGGAAGCAGAACCATGACCAACCCGACCCAGTCCGGCTCCGCCCAGAAGCCTTCGGACAAAGACCGCGTCCTGATCTTCGACACCACCTTGCGCGACGGCGAGCAGTGCCCCGGCGCCACCATGACCTTCGAGGAGAAGCTGGAGATCGCCGAGATGCTGGACGCCATGGGCGTCGACATCATCGAAGCGGGCTTCCCGATCGCGTCCGATGGCGATTTCGAGGCGGTATCCGAGATCGCCCGCCGTCTGAAGCGCGCGACCGTCGCGGGCCTGGCCCGTGCCATCAGCGTCGATATCGCCCGTGCCGGCGAGGCGGTGCGCCATGCCGTGAAGCCGCGCATCCACACCTTCGTCTCGACCTCGCCGATCCATCTGGAGCACCAGATGCGCAAGACGCAGGAGCAGGTGCTGGAGATCATCACCGCGACGGTGACGCAGGCGCGCAATCTGGTCGACGACATCGAATGGTCGGCGATGGACGCCACCCGCACGCCGATCGACTATCTCTGTCGAACGGTCGAGGCCGCGATCAAGGCCGGCGCGACCACGATCAACCTGCCCGATACGGTCGGCTACACCACGCCGGACGAGTATCGCGCCATGTTCAAGGCGGTGCGCGAGCGGGTGCCGAACGCCGACAAGGCGATCTTCTCGGCGCATTGCCATAACGACCTGGGTCTGGCCGTCGCCAATTCGCTGGCGGCGATCGAGGGCGGGGTGCGGCAGGTCGAGTGTACGATCAACGGCATCGGCGAGCGCGCCGGCAATGCTGCGCTGGAGGAGATCGTGATGGCGCTGCGCGTGCGCGGCGACGCGATGCCCTACGATACCGGCATCGACGCGACGATGCTGATGCGCGCCTCCAAGGCCGTCTCCAGCGCCTGCTCGTTCCCGGTGCAGTACAACAAGGCGATCGTCGGGCGGAACGCTTTCGCCCATGAGAGCGGCATCCACCAGGACGGCATGCTGAAGAACAACACCACCTACGAGATCATGACGCCGGAATCGGTCGGCGTGACCAAGACCTCGCTGGTGATGGGCAAGCATTCCGGCCGCGCCGCCTTCCGCTCGAAGCTGAAGGAGATGGGCTACGACCTGGGCGACAACCAGCTCGAGGACGCCTTCACCCGCTTCAAGGCGCTGGCCGACCGCAAGAAGCATGTCTACGACGAGGATATCGAGGCGCTGGTCGACGAGAACATCGCGACCGCCCATGACCGCATCAAGCTGGTCTCTCTGACCGTGATCGCCGGCACGCGCGGCCCGCAGCGCGCCACGATGAAGCTCGATGTCGACGGCAAGCAGGTCACCGAGGAGATCGAGGGCAACGGCCCGATCGACGCGATCTTCAACGCGATCAAGGCGATCGTCCCGCATGAGGTGACGATGGAGCTCTACGACGTCCATGCCGTGACCGAGGGTACCGATGCGCAGGCCGAGGTGTCCGTCAGGCTGTCGCGGGATGGCTCGTCGGTGACCGGCCGTGGCGCCGACCCCGATACGCTGGTCGCCTCGGCCAAGGCCTATCTCGCGGCGTTGAATAAACTGATCGCGCGGGGCGGGCGGCTGCACGCGCAGGCTGCGGAGTAAGGGAGGCGCCTTTCGGGGAAGGGCGCACCTGAGAAAAGGGTGTCATCCCGTGCGCGCCGCAGCGTGAAACGCTGCTGCGCAGACACGGGACCGCGTGCCGCCTGAGGCTCCTTTCCCGCGGCCCGCATAAGGGCGCGTCTTCCTGAGCACGGTCCCGTGTCTGCGCAGCGGCACTCCGCGCCGCAGCGCGCACGGGATGACGGCGCGGCATTGACCAGTTGATCGCGCGGCATATCACCCTTCGATTCCGGTGGATGACGCCGGTGCGATCTGGCGCCGGCTCGCTTTTTGCTCTCATCTGCGCTTCCGGTGCGGTCGCTCCCCCGGCGACCCTGGGGAGCGCGATGCCGATGGGCTATTTTCCGAACTGGACCTTGAAGACTTCCGGCGCGGTGATGCCGGATGAGCGGCTGCCGACCGGCCAGACGGTCGTGGCCGGCCTGCAGCATGTCGTCGCCATGTTCGGCTCGACCGTGCTCGCACCCGTGCTGATGGGCTTCGACCCCAATGTCGCTATCTTCTTCTCAGGGATAGCGACGCTGCTGTTCTTCGTGATCACACGTGGGCAGTTGCCGAGCTATCTCGGCTCCTCCTTCGCCTTCATCGGCGTCGTTATCGCCGCGACGGGCTATGCCGGCTCCGGACCCAATGCGAATATCGGCGTGGCGCTCGGCGGCATCATCGCCTGCGGCGCGGTCTATGCCGTGATCGGCCTGATCGTGCAGGGCGTCGGCACGGCCTGGATCGAGAAGCTGCTACCCCCGGTCGTGACCGGCGCGGTCGTGGCCGCCATCGGCCTCAACCTCACCTCGGTCGCGATCAGCATGATCTCGGCCAGCCCCTACACCAAGTGGATTGCGCTGTTCACGGTCGTTGCCGTCGCATTGGTCGCCGTCTACGGCCGCGGACTGCCGCAGCGCCTGCCTATCCTGATCGGCGGGCTTGCCGCCTATATTCTCTACGCATTGACGGCGTCGAGCTTCGGCGCGCCGGTGATCGACTTCGGCAAGATCGGGGCTGCCGCCTGGTTCGGCCTGCCGAAATTCGTGGCGCCGGTCTTCGACATGAAGGCGATCACCCTGATCGTGCCGGTCGCGATCATCCTGGTCGCCGAGAATCTCGGCCATATCAAAGGCATCTCGGTGATGACCGGGCGCAATTTCGACCGCCTGATCGGCCGCGGTTTCTTCGCCGACGGTCTCGGTACCATAATCGCCGGCTCCGGCGGCGGCACGGGCGTCACCACCTATGCGGAGAACATGGGCGTGATGGCGGTGACGCGGGTCTATTCGACGCTGGTCTTCGTCGCGGCCGGTGTCATCGCGCTGCTGCTCGGCTTCTCGCCCAAGTTCGGCGCGGTGATCGGCACGATCCCGGTGGCGGTGCTCGGCGGCCTCGCGGTCGTGGTCTTTGGCCTCATTGCCGCGACCGCGGGCCGGATCTGGGTCGAGAACAAGGTCGATTTCTCCGAGCCGAAGAATCTGATCACGGTCGCGACAGCGCTGATTCTCGGCGCCGGCGACCTTAAGCTGCCGATCTTCGGCTATGAGCTCGGCGGAATCGGTACCGCAACCTTCGGCGCGATCGTGCTCTATCACCTGCTGAATCGCCGTACGGCCTGACAATCCACAGCGCGGCGAAGCCATTTTCGCCGCGTTTGAAAAATCTGTCACAGATGGGTGGACAGGGGGCGGGGCCTTTGCTACACGCCCCCTGCCTGACGCGGCTGACGCCGCTGAACGGCGGCGCTTCGTGGCGTATGGGTGATTAGCTCAGTTGGTAGAGCAGCTGACTCTTAATCAGCGGGTCGTAGGTTCGAGCCCTACATCACCCACCACGGTTTCTCTTTTTAAATCAGATGACATTATGCCGTGACCAGCGATGGTCACGAGGGCAGGGCGCGACGATCGCGCCCTTTTTTGCCTTGAAGCGACAGATATCCAAGCCATCTTGACCCGCTGATTAAGAGTCAGCTGCTCGCGGCTGATGATCTCGGTTTATTCGCGTGCCTCGGGCAATCGTCGGTGCCGAAGCTATGCCTCCCGAGTGGCCTGGAGCCTTTCGATGGCTCGGGCGTTCCTGTCCGAAAGGACAGGTTTCACATGATGCAACTCGATCAAGGCCTTGCGGCAGCTCCCGGCAACACGCCAGCCATTCCGAACCCACCGCCCGAGGCGCCGCCACTGACGCCGGGCGAGGTTCCGCCGGCCCCTCCCGTCGAATCACCGCTGGACGAGGAGCCGCAGGGCATCCCGGTCGAGCCACCGCCGGAATTGCCGCCGAATGCGCCGCCGGAGGCTCCCCCGGCGACGCCGATCGACCTGCCGCCGGGGCGCGATCCGCGCCAGCCGCAGGAATAGCAGGGGTCAGAGCTTCGGCGCGTTGCCCGAGCCGATATCCCAGTAGAGCCCGGCCATGGCGACGAGGCCTTCGCGAGCGATGGCGGCCGGCAGATGCTCGTCCGGGGCGTGCTGCGAGCAGCCCGGATAGGAATGCGGCACCCAGATCGTGCGCAGCTTCAGGATTTCGGCGAAGATGTCGTTGGGCAGCGAGCCGCCGAGGTTGGGCAGCAAAGCCGGCTTCTTGCCGGTGCTCTGGGCGATCGAATCGATGGTGAAGCGGACCCAGGCATCGTCCGGATCGAGCCGCGTCGCGCCGAAGCGCTCGGTGCCGGGCATGATGATCTCGACCATGTCGAAGCCGTGGCGGTCGAGATGGCGGCGCAGCGCGGGGGCGACGTCGCGCGGATCGATGCCGACGACGAAGCGCAGTGCCACGCGCGCCCAGGCGCTCGGCGGGACGGCATTGACCGGGGTTTCCGGCACGCCGGACTTCATCGCGAGAACGTCGAAGGAGCACCAGCCGAAGACCTGCTCGGCCGGCGAGAGGCCGGGCTCGCCCCAGTTCGGGTCGATGGTCGGGCCGTCCGGTCCGCCGTCGATCTCGCAATCGGCGAGCGCGCGGCGCACGCCATCGGGCAGCTCCTTCGGCACCCATTCATGGATGCGGATCTGGCCGGTCGGCGACGTGATCGAGGCGATGGCATGGGCGAGCTGGATCGCCGGATCGGAGAGGATGCCGCCCCAGTTGCCGGAATGATGGCCCCCGTCGCGCGCCTTGATCTGTAGGTCGAAGGTGATCACGCCGCGAGCGCCCAGGAAGACGGTCGGGCGCTCGGCATTGAGGCGCGGGCCGTCCGAGGCGATCAGGATATCGGCCTTGAGCAGTTCGGCCTCGTCCTCGCAAAGCTCGCGCAGGCCGGGAGAACCGGATTCCTCGCCCATCTCGATCAGGTACTTGGCGTTGAAGCCGAGCTTGCCGCGGGTTTCCAGCACGGCGCGCAGGCCGTTGATGTTGATGAGATGCTGGCCCTTGTTGTCGACGACGCCGCGGCCATACCAGCGGCCGTCGCGTTCGACGAGCTTCCAGGGCGAGAGGCCCTCGCTCCATTGCGCATCGAGGCCACGGATGACGTCGCCATGGCCGTAGCCGATGATGGTCGGCAGGGCGGGATCCTCGATGCGCTCGGCATAGAGGAAGGGGCCGCGCGCCTTGGCATGGGTCAGGATGCGGCAGATGAAGCCGAGCGATTCGAGCAGGGGCTGCATCTCCTTGTCGAGATACTCGCCCAAGACCGGGGCGCGGTCCGGGTTCTGGCTTTCGGTGGGAATCGCGACGAGCCGGCCGAGATCGGTCTTCATCCGGCCTGAATCGAAATAGTCCTGGGCTTTCGCGATCGCCTGCGCGCGGGTCATGGTCTTGTCGTCTCCCAATAAGTGGCCGGCACAGTGCCGGTGGACGGAAGCCGGCGCCAGTGCCAAGAGAGCCGGGCGCGTTATGTCCACGGGGCAGGGCGGGCGCCTCGCAGACCGACCGGGCACTTCCAAACCGCATGACGATGATCCCGCATCCGCATCAGCTCGTCGCGCGTGACGCCATCCTGGTGGCGCGGAAGAAAGGCGCGGCCGGCTTCCTGCTGGGAGACCTCACCGGCCTCGGCAAGACGCTCTCGGCCTGGCTCGCGCTCTCGGCGATGCCGGAGCAGGAGGTGCTGGTCATCTGCCCGAAGGGGGCGATCCCGCAATGGCGCCGGACTATGGCGCTGTCCGGCCTGCCGGCGAAGCGCGTGACGCTGATGAATTTCGAGAAGACGAAACCCCTGCTCGCCCCCGTCGCCGACAGCAAGAAGCGCTCGACGCGGGCGAAGAACAACGAGATCGCCAAGCATGGCCGGCCGAAGCGCGTCTGGCCTCTTGTGGTGATCGACGAGGCGCATCGCATCCGCAATCCCAACTCGCAGCAGGGGCTGGTCTGCCGGCAGATGGCGGAGGCCGCCGATTTCACGATCTACATGAGCGCGACGGCCGGCCAGTCGCCGCATGAACTCTCTTATCTCGCGGGCTTGCTGGCGAAGGCTGCCGGCATGCCCTCGGCCGATCTCGACGGCTTTCGCGTGCTCATGAAGCGTTTGAAGATCGGTCGCGCCAAGGGCCGTTGGAAGAACTGGAGCTGGGAACCGAACGAGGCCGACCGCAAGGTGATGGCTGATCTGCTCTATCGCGGCGCGAACGCGATCGGCCTGCGCCGCCGGCCGGAGGAGATCGCGGGCTGGCCTGAGGTGCAGCGCGAGTTGGTGCCGGTCGCGCTCGATACGGCCGCGCGCAAGCTCTATGACGCGACCTGGCGTGAGTTTCGGAAGGAGTTGGGACTGGCCGGCGGCTCGACCCGCAAGCCGCAGGGCTGGGCCGCCGACCTGCGTTTCCGGCAGAAGGCGAGCCTGCTGCGCATCCCCGGCACCGCCGATTTCTGCGAGGACTTGCTGGGCAATGACGAGCAGGTTGCGATCTCCGTCGCCTTCCTCGAGACCAGCGCTATGCTGGCCGAGACGCTCAGAGGGCGGGGCTGGCGCACCGCCGAGATCAATGGCGAGCGCTCCGGCGTGCAGAACGAGGAAACGCGCATCGCTTTCCAGACCGGGCAGCTCGATGCGGTGATCTTCACCGTGACCGAGTCGATCTCGCTGCATCGCGGCGAGATGCCGGGCGGCGAACGCGAGCGGGCGCTCGTCATCCATGACATGCGCCATAGCGCGATCCAGCTCCAGCAGATCGAGGGGCGATGCCATCGCGACGGCCAGCACGCGACGATCTTCTATGCCTATGCCGAGGATACGGTGGAGGAGGCGATCGCCGGCACGGTGATCCAGCGCATGGCGGCGATGGAAGGGCTCGCCGGCGATGATACGCGGATACTGGAAGCGATCGCCGGGATCGTCGAGGGCCGGGCGGCGGCTTAACGCTCAGTTGCGGGCGCGCTGGCCCAGTTCCTTGGCGCCCTCGACCGATGAGCTGGTCAGCCGCACGATGCTGTTCCAGGCGTCGCGCGTATAAGCGCCCTGATTGACGACGGCGTCGTAGCCGACGACCAGAACGATGATGATCAGAAGCAGGCGGAACACGACCGGAAACCCTCCTCGATAGCGTCGCATCAACGCCGCGATCGTGGGAGGGTTCCGGTTTGCCGTGGGCTCAAGCCGCCGGCAGCAATTCCTTCAGCCGGAACAAGGCGATCTTCTCGACCTCGGCCAGCGCCGTCGCGGTTTCCTGCTCGGGCGTATTCTTCAGTCGCGCGTCGAAGGCGGCCAGGATCTGGGCCTTGGTCGCGCCCTTCACCGCCATGATGAAGGGGATACCGAAGCGGGCCTTGTAGGCCTCGTTCAGCGCGGTGAAGCGGACGCGCTCGTCGCTGGTGAGGCGGTCGAGCCCGGCGCCGGCCTGTTCCTGCGTCGACTCCGGCGTGAGTTCGCCTGCGGCGGCGAGTTTTCCGGCGAGGTCGGGATGAGCGGCAAGCAGGGATTTCTGCTGCTCGGCCGAGCCCTTGCGCATGCTGGAGACCATCGCTGCATGCAGGGTTTCGGCGGTGTCATGGCTCGCGCCGATGCCAGCGTCATGGGTGGCGTTCGCGATCCAGGGCGAGTGCTCCCAGACGCGGCCGAAGACTTCGGTGAAGAGCGCCTTCGGCAGCTTCGACGGGACATAGCCGCCCTGGGGCGGCTGCGTCCTGACCCAGTGGCGGGCGATGTCGAGCCGGGTGGCGACCCAGACCCTGTCATGGCTCTGCACATAGTCGAGGAAGCGGGCGAGCGCGGCGGCGCGGCCCGGCCGGCCGACGAGTCGGCAATGCAGGCCGATCGACATCATCTTCGGCGTGGTCTCGCCCTCGGCATAGAGCGTGTCGAACGAGTCCTTGAGATAGGTGAAGAATTGCTCGCCGGTGTTGAAGCCCTGGGGCGTGGCGAAGCGCATGTCATTGGCGTCGAGCGTGTAGGGCACGGCGAGCTGCGGCCCCTTCGGCCCGGAGAGCCAATAGGGCAATTCGTCGGCATAGACGTCGGCCGTGTAGAGGAAGCCGCCTTCCTCCATCGTCAGGGGAATGGTGTTCTCGGAGGTGCGGCCCTGGTAGCAGCCGAGCGGGCGTTCGCCGGCGAGCTCGGTCTGGATGCGGATGGCCTCCAGGATGTCCGCGCGCTCGCGCTCCTTCGGCGTGTCGCGATAGTCGATCCATTTCAGGCCGTGGGTCGCGATCTCCCAGCCGGCTTCCTGCATCGAGCCGACGATCTCGGGATAGCGGGCAAGCGCCGAGGCGACGGCGAAGACGGTGACCGGCATATTCCGCTCGGTGAACATCCGCCACAGTCGCCAGTAGCCGGCCCGGGAGCCGTATTCGTAGATCGACTCCATGTTCATGTGGCGCTGGCCCGGCCAGGGCGCGGCGCCGACGATCTCGGAAAGGAAGGCCTCGGAAGCCGCATCGCCATGGAGGATGCAGTTCTCGCCGCCTTCCTCGTAATTGACGACGAACTGGACGGCGATGCGCGCCTCGCCCGGCCAATGCGGATGCGGAGCCGCGCGGCCATAGCCCTTCATGTCGCGCGGATAGGTAGTCTGGGTCATGATGGTCTAGCTGCCGCGATAGGTGGAGTAGCTCCAGGGCGAGGCCAGAAGCGGGACATGATAGCGGCCCTCCGGCTCGGCGATGCCGAAGCGGACAGGGACGAGATCGAGGAAGGCGGGTTCGGGCAGGGCGGTGCCGAGGCCACGGAAATAGGCGCCGATCGCGAAGGTCAGTTCATAGCTGCCGGGCACGAGCGTTCCCGAGAGCAGGGCTGAATCGGTGCGGCCGTCGCTATTGGTCACGGCCTCGACCAGCCGCTCGCGCGAGCCATCGGCCTTGACCCTGTCCAGCGTCACCGCGATGCCGGCGCCGGGGCGCCCGTTGACCGTGTCGAGCACATGCGTCGAGAGATGTCCCATGCGGTCTCCTGAAGGCGCGGGTGCCGGATATGACCCGTTTCGGACGAGTGTAAAGCGCCGTACGGCGCGGTGAATATTGGCTTTTGCGATAAGATCATGTTCCCGGATGTCAATCCGCGAGGTCCATCCGGCGATTTCAGCGGCGACGAAAGCAGGCTATTTTGTTCCGGCCGGGACCTCGGGTGCCCGGCCTACCTCCAGCTCTCCCGGAGCGCAGCACGATGCTTGCAGCCTATCTGATGGAATGGGGCGGCATGATGCTGCGCTGGCTCCATGTCATCACGGCGATCGCCTGGATCGGCGCCTCGTTCTTCTTCATCCATCTCGATGCCTCGCTGAAGGCGGCCGACGACATTCCGCCCGGCACCGGCGGGCGCGCCTGGCAGGTGCATGGCGGCGGCTTCTACGAGATGCGCAAATACATGGTCGCGCCGGCCGTGATGCCGGCCGAGCTGACCTGGCACAAATGGCAGAGCTACTGGACCTGGATCTCCGGCTTCTTCCTGCTTGTCTGGGTCTATTACGCCCAGTCGGAACTCTATCTGATCGATCCGGCGGTGATGCAGCTCTCCCCCTTCGCGGCGGGGGCGATCGGCATCGCGGCGCTGGTGATCGGCTGGCTGATCTACGACCTGCTCTGCAAGTCGCCGCTCGGCAAGCATGACGTCCTGCTCGGGCTCGTCGGCTTCGGCTATGTCGTCGCGGCGAGCTGGGCCTTCGCCAATGTCTTCTCCGGACGCGGGGCGCTGATCCATACCGGCGCGCTGATGGCGACGATCATGACCGCCAACGTGTTCTTCAACATCATGCCCGGCCAGCGGAAGGTGATCGCGGCTCTCGTCGCGGGCGAGAAGCCCGATCCGAAATACGGCAAGGCCGCCAAGCAGCGCTCGACACATAACAACTACATCACCCTGCCGGTGCTGTTCCTGATGCTGTCGAACCATTATCCGGTGACCTATGCCAATTCGAGCGTGATCCCGCTCTTGGTGGCGCTGGTGATCGTGGCCGGCGCGCTGATCCGGCATTTCTTCAACATCCGGCACGGCGACCACGCCAAATCGCCCTGGTGGTGTTGGGCTGTGGCGATCCTGGCGCTCTGGCTCGCCTTCTGGGTGGCGATGTCGTCCTCGCCCGGTGGGCGCGAGCAACTCGGCCTCAAGGCGGCCGGGGTGCCGAAACCCGTCCTGCTTGCGGGGATGACGCTTCCCCCGACGGAGGTCTCGAACATCGTGACCGGGCGTTGCGCCATGTGCCACGCGCCGGAGCCGTCCTGGCCCGGCATCCAGATCGCGCCGAAGGGCGTGATGCTGCACGAGCCGGAGCAGATCGCCATCCATGCCCGCGCCATCCGGGCGCAAGCGGTGATGACCCACGCGATGCCGCCGAACAACCTCTCCGGCATGACGCCGGCCGAGCGGAAGGCATTGGCGAGCTGGCTCGCGGCGGCGGCGCGCTGAAACCAGGCCCTCCGCTGGCCAATCCGTCTTTTGCACCTCCCGTTTCCACTTTCTTCAGCCTGTCATCAGCCTCGTTCACGGGGGCGTGATCACGTTCAGATTCGGTTCAGGTACGCAGCGTCATGGTCCGGCCACTGACAGGGCTGGAGACAGGATCCCAGAGCGGGACCGTTCGTGCCGAGGACCGTGGGGGTCCAGTTGAGACGCGTTGATGCAAGGGGCGCCGGCTACCTGCTGGCGGCCATCGGTTTCGTCGTGGCATGGGGCATCCTGTGCTGGCCCTGGCTTTCGGGGGCGGTGACGATTCCGTTCGACGCGAAGGCGCATTTCCAGGCGCAGGTGCAGTTCCTCGCCAACGCGATCCATACCGGCCAGTCGCCCTTCTGGAACCACAACGTCTTCGCCGGCTCGCCGCAGATCGCCGATCCGCAATCGCTGATCTTCTCGCCCGCGATCCTGCTCGCGCTGATCTCGCCGGCGCCGAGCTTCCGCCAGGTCGATGCCTATGTGCTGGCGCATCTGCTCGCCGGTGGGCTCGCCCTCCTGATGTTCTTCCGCGATCGCGGCTGGCATCCGGCCGGCGGCCTGATGGCGGCGCTGGTCTTCGCTTTCGGCGCCTCGGCAGCCTGGCGCATCCAGCATGTCGGGCAGATCGCGAGTTATGCCTTTTTCGCGATCGCCTTCTGGCTGACGGCGCGGATGCTGCAGCGCTCCTCGATCCTGTCCGGCGTCCTCGCCGGCCTTGCGGCCGGCATGATGGTGCTGGAGCCGGACCAGGTCGCGCTGCTCGGCGGCTATGTGCTGGTCGCGATGGTGGTGGCGCACTGGGTCTCCGGCGGCTGGGCCGGCTTCCGGGCGAGCCTCCTGCCGATCGCCGCCGCAAGCGTGGTCGGCATCGCCGTCATCGCGCTGCCGCTGCTCTGGACCTGGCTCTTCGCCGAGGCGACGACGCGGCCCGAGATCGATTTTGCGATCGCGGCGCGCGGCTCGCTGCATCCGATGTCGCTGCTTTCCGCCTTCGTCGGCGATCTGTTCGGCGCCAAGGACCCGGCTGTCGAGTTCTGGGGGCCTTATGGCGATGCGCGGGTGCTCTATCTCTCGCAGAACATGGCGCAGGTCTATTTCGGCGCGCTGCCGCTACTGCTGCTGCTTGCGCCGGGCGTCACGCGCGGCTGGCTCTGGGACAAGTCGGTGCGTCCGCTGACGTTGATGCTTGTCTTCATGGTGCTGTTCGCGCTTGGCCGTTACACGCCGCTGTTCCACCTGACCTACGAATACCTGCCCGGCGTGAAGCAGTTCCGCCGGCCGGCCGACGCGACCTTCCTGATCGGCGGCATCGCGGCGATCCTTTCGGGCTATGTGCTGCATCGCATCCTGACGGCCGAGGCTGGCACCTCGTTCCGGCGCGACATGCTGATCGGAGCGGCGCTGGTCCTAGGGACGATCGTGCTCGCGCTTGGCGTCTCGCGCGGCTGGGGCCATCTCGCCGACGCCTGGAAGCCGGTGGCGATGGCGCTCGGCTGGTTCGCGCTGGCGGGCGGGGCGTTCTTCATCCTGCAGCGCTGGCGCGGCGCGCTCGGCACGGCGGCTGCGGCCGTGCTGGTCACCGGCGTGGTGGCGGCCGATCTCGGCGTCAACAATGGCCCGAACGAATCGACCGCGCTCTCGCCGCAGATGTACGACGTGCTCGATTCCCGCACGAAGAACGACACCATCGCGCTGCTGAAGAAATTGACCTCGCAGCCCGAGGGCTCGCCGCGGCGCGACCGGGTCGAATTGCTCGGCATGGGCTTCGAATGGCCGAATGTCGGCATGGTCCACGGCTTCGACCATACGCTGGGTTACAACCCGCTGCGCCTGGAGGACTTTTCGGAGGCCGTCGGCACGGGGGACGGCATCGCCAAGCCGGCGGATCGCAAGTTCACGCCGCTGTTCCCATCCTATCGCAGCCGGCTCGCGAACCTGCTGGGCCTGCGCTACATCGCCTCGCCAGTCCCGATCGAGCAGGTCGACCGTGCGCTCGGCGAGAACGATCTCACCCTGATCGCCCGGACGAAGCAGGGCTATGTCTACGAGAACCCGCGGGCGCTGCCGCGCGTGCAATTCGTCGGCGGCTGGCAGTTTGCCGATTTCGAGAGCATGAAGCTGTCGGGCCGCTGGCCGGAGACCGACCCGACCCAGGCCGTGCTGCTCGATACCGAGCCGCCCGTCGCGACGCCGGAAGGACCGGTCACGACCCAGGCCGAAGTCAAGCTGACGCGCTATCTCAATGCCCAGGTCGAGATCGAGGTCACAACCCCGGTCGCGGGCTTCGTGGTGCTCAACGACGTCTGGCATCCGTGGTGGAAGGCAGAGGTCGACGGCGTCGAGACCGAGATCCTGCGGGCCAACGTGCTGTTCCGCGCCGTGCAGGTGCCGGCCGGCACGCATAAGGTGCGCTTTAGCTTCCAGCCGCTCTGGGGCGCGCTGGCCGAGCTGAGGGCGCGCATCGAGCCGCAGGAGCCGGACGATACCCTGCCGCCGGCGCCGCGCCATGACGAGCCGCAGATCGTCACCGCACCGGGCGAGATCCCGAAGCTGGCCGGGCCGTCCGAGAGCGTGCGCAATTCGCTGGGCCTGGGCACCCCCCAGGGGCCGGCGACGCGTAACGGCACCGCCGCCGCGCATATCCCCGGCGACGCTGTCGCGCATTGAAAAAGCCGCGGTGGGTGCCGCGGCTTTCAGATCATTGAGATAGCGGTGTCATCCCGTGTGCGCTGCGGCATGTGAATGCCGCCGCACAGACACGGGAGCGTTCCCCGGAGGAGGCGCCCCTTGCAGCGATTGTGAGAAACGGAGCCCCAATCGGCATGCGGTCCCGTGTCTGCGCAGCAGCGTTTCACGCTGCGGCGCGCACGGGATGACACGCTTCATCCAAGAAAGACTCGCTCAGGCGACGCCGAGCTTCTTCTGCAGGCTCGTCGAGGAGGTCGTGTACTGGAAGGTCAGCCGCTTCTCCGGATAGACGTAGCGGTGAACCTTCTGGGCGCAGAGCGCCGCCTCGTGGAAGCCCGAGAGGATGAGCTTGAGCTTGCCCGGATAGGTGTTGATGTCGCCGACGGCGAAGATGCCGGGAACGCTGGTCTCGAACTTCTCGGTATCGACGGGGACGAGGTTCTCGTTGAGGTTCAGACCCCAGTCGGCGATCGGGCCGAGCTTCATCGTCAGCCCGAAGAAGGGCAGCAGCGTATCGCAGGCGACCTCGAAAGGCTCGTTATCGGTGCCGCGGCAGATGACCGCCTCGAGCTTGCCGCCCTCACCCTTGAGCCCGGTGACCTGGCCGAGCTTCATGTCCATCTTGCCCTCGGCGACGAGGCTGCGCATCTGCTCGACCGAATGCGGCGCGGCGCGGAAATCGTCGCGGCGGTGCATCAGCGTGACGCGGTTGGCGATCGGCTGGAGGTTCAGCGTCCAGTCGAGCGCGGAATCGCCGCCGCCGACGATCAGGATGTTGCGGCCGCGGAAGGCTTCCATCTTGCGCACGGCATAGAAGACCGAGCCGCTCTCGTAGCCTTCGATGCCTGGAATCGGCGGCTTCTTGGGCTGGAAGGAGCCGCCGCCGGCGGCGATGATCACGGTCTTGGTGTCGAAGACGGTGCCGGCATCGGTGGTGACGCGGAAGCGCGGCGCCTCGGCGGTGCCGGTCGGCTCGACCGCCTCGATCATCTGGTTGAGATGGAAGGTCGGCCCGAACGGCTTGATCTGTTCGAGCAGGTTGTCGACCAGCGCCTGGCCGGTGACCATCGGGAAGCCGGGGATGTCGTAGATCGGCTTCTCCGGATAGAGTTCCGCGCATTGTCCGCCGACTTTCGGCAGGATGTCGACGAGATGGGCGCGGATATCGAGCAGGCCGAGTTCGAAGACGGCGAAGAGGCCGCAAGGGCCGGCGCCGACGATGACGACGTCGGTGGTGATGACTTCGTTTTCGTTGGCGGCAGCCGCGTCGCTCATGTTTCTACCTTCGAGCCGGTCCAAACTGTCCGATTTAACGAACTCGCGCGCAGGACATGAGGCTTCGAAGGCCGGTTTGCAAGTGCAAAATGCGGAATCGATGGGGCACTCGAGGGCAGGGGAAGAGCGTTCTCTTTCCCCCGCCTGCCGGAGTGGAATCAGGCTCCGGTATCGGCCTTGAGCCCGGCGGCAGCGATGCCGGCGCAGGCGGCGGCCTCGTCATTGTCGGAGGTGTCGCCGGAAATACCGACCGCACCGAGCAGCGTACCCTCGGGGGAGCGGATCAGCACGCCACCGGGAACCGGAACCAGCGAACCGCCGACCGCATGGGTCGCTGCCTCGACGAAATAGGGGCGGTCGAGCGCCATCTTGTGGATCGCCCGCGAGCCGATGCCGAGCGCGACCGCGCCATGCGCCTTGCCGAGCGCGATCTCGCCGCGCTTCAGGCTGGTGCCGTCCTGCGCGGCGAAGGCCTTATGCGCGCCCCGCGCGTCGAGGACGGCGATGGCGAGTGCCTTGAAGCCGTTCGATTCGGCATGGCCGAGCGCGGTCTGGAGAATGGTCTGGGCCTGGGCGAGGGTCAGCATTGGAAAACTCCGCTTTCGTCTGCGACGTTCTTGCCAGCCGTCGGCGGCGCAGGAAAGGCCGTTCGGGCGCGCTTCTTCGCAATCAGTGCTAGCCGGCAAGCAAAACACCTTTTCCATGTCGACTTGCATAGGGCCGCCCGACAGGGCTTGATAGCGCCGCGACACGCGGAGGTTTACTCATGGGTCTGTTCAGTTTCATCAAGGATGCCGGCGCCAAGATTTTCGGCGGCTCGGCCAAGGCGGCGACCGCCGATGATCTCCAGAAGGAGCTCGCAGGGCACGGACTGCCGTCCGACGTCAACATCCAGATCGACGGCGACAAGGTGAAGGTGTCCGGCAAGGCCGTTTCGACGGAAGAGGCGGAGAAGATCATTCTCGCGCTCGGCAACACCACCGGCGTGGCCCAGGTCGAGTCCGACCTCGCCGTGACCAAGGAGGCCGCGGCCGCGGTGTTCTACACGGTGAAGAAGGGCGACACGCTCTGGAAGATCGCCGAGGAGCATTACGGCAAGGGCCAGGGCGCCAAGTACACCGAGATCGTCAAGGCCAACACGCCGCCGGTCAAGAATCCCGACCTGATCCAGCCCGGCTGGGTCCTTCGCATTCCGCCGAAGGCCTGAGGGCTTTCAGCGAGAAGGCAGCCGTGCGCCTCGGGCTCACGGCTGCCTTTCGCTTTTGGCATCTTGAGGCGCTTCCGAACGGTGGCGCCTGCTCGGTTGCCGACCTATCTCAACGGCTCGCCCGGCCGAGCTGGAGTAGCCTGCCCATGATCGTGAACGACCTCGATATCGACGCCGTGAAGGCGGGCCTGGGCGACGGCTCCATCCTGCTGGTCGACGTGCGCGAGCCCCATGAATTTGCTGCCGGCCATATCCCGGGCTCGGTGTCGCGCCCGCTTTCGCAATTCGATCCCGCCGACCTGCCGAACGAGCCGGGCAAGCGCATCGTGCTCTCCTGCGCGGCGGGCGTGCGCTCGCGGCGTGCGCTCGAATTCGCGCAGTCGGCCGGGCTCGACATCGACAGCCACTACGCGGGCGGCTTCAAGGACTGGCTGATGCATGGCGAACCGGTGGCGCAGGATTGAGGGCCTGAAGCCCGATCCACGCCTGGCACCGCCTGCAAGACTAAGGATACGAGACCATGCTGACCCGAGCTTTTTTCCTGAGCGCCGCCTGCGCCGCCGCGCTGCTTATCGCCGCGCCCGGCGCGGGCTGGGCGCAGGGCGTGGCGACCATGCCGGCCGGCAGCGCCAGCAAGGCTGGCGACGACGACCTCCAGGCCGCGATCACCAAGTCGAACGCCTATACCGGGCTGATGAACCGCACGCTGCGGGCGATACAGTCCTGGGAGCGCTATGGCAGTTGGGTCGACATGAAGAAGGGCCCGACCGGCAAGGAGCGCTACATCACCTACGGGCTCTACAGCCTCTATGACGTCAACAGCGAGATCGCGAAGGCCGAAGAGGCGATGGCGCGCGAGCCGAAGCTGCCGGCGATCGACGAGACCATGGGCCGCTACATCAAGGCCTATCAGGATCTGGCGCCGCTGATCACCAGGGCCGAGCGCTATTACGACCGCAAGGACTATCGCGACGACAACCTCGCCGAGGGCCAGAAGCTGCATGGGCTGATGGTGCCGGCCGCCAGGACCTTCCTGGAGGAGCGCTCCAAGCTCGATGCGCTGATGCGCGTCTACAAGCGCGGCCTCGATCAGCGCGAGCTCGCTTCGGTCGAACAGCGCGAGGGCAAGTCGGCACGCTGGCAGGTGCGCAACATCATGATCAATGCGCGCGCCGTGATGGACCTGATGCCGAGCAACGAGAGCCCGATCGTCGATCTCAAGACGTTCAACGCCGCGGTCGCCGATTATGCCGGAGCGGTCCGCGAGATGGACGCGTTCAAGGACAAGGAGCCCAAGGGCGTACCCTTCATCGAGAGCCAGGCCAGCTCCTGGCTCGGCAAGCTGCGCGATTTCAGCGACAAGCTCGCCAAGAGCAAGGGCGACGTCCGGCGCGGCGCGGCCAACGACGCCAACTGGATCGTCAACAACTACAACACCATGGTCTCGCTCTCGGAGACGGCCATCCGCATGTCGCGTTGAGTTCGATGCGTGCCGCGCATTCCCGGCGCGTGAAGCGCCGGGGCTGACGTGGCGCGTTTTATGCTCCAGTCTTTCATCAGACCAAACTGAGGATATGCCTCATGCGTCCCATGAAATTCGGTTTCGGCCAGCCGGTGCGGCGGGTCGAGGATCAGCGCCTGACGACCGGTACCGGCCGCTATACGGACGACATAGCGGCAGATGGCGCGCTGCATGCCTTCGTGCTGCGCTCGCCTTACGCCCATGCCCGGTTCACGGTCGCGGATGTCGAGACCGCGCGGAAGATGAAGGGCGTCAAGCTCGTCCTCACCGGCGCCGATGTCTCCCAGTACGGCGACCTGCCCTGCAAGGGGCATGTGAAGACGATCTCCGGCGAGATGTCGAAATCCCTGCCGGTCCCGGTTCTGCCGACCGATACGGTCCGTCATGTCGGCGAGGCCGTCGCCTTCATCGTCGCGGAAACGCTGGCGCAGGCGCGAGACGCGGCCGAAGCCATCGCCATCGACTGGGACCCGCTCCCGGCTGTGACCGGCATCGCCGAAGCTCTTGAAAGCGACGCACCGCAGGTCTGGCCGGACCGGGCCGGCAATGTCGCCTTCGAGGCCGAGCAGGGCGATCGCGAGAGGACCGAGAAGGCCTTCGCCAAGGCGGCGCGGACCGTCTCGCTCACCGTCGTCAACAACCGGCTCGCCTCCAACTACATGGAGACGCGCGCCTGCATCGCCGAATATGACAAGGCCGACAAGCGCTGGACCCTGACGCTGGGCAGCCAGGGCAGCCATGGCATGCGCGACCTGATCGCGACCTATGTGCTCAAGGTCGATCCCAAGCGCATCCGCGTGGTGACGCCGGATGTCGGCGGCGGCTTCGGCACCAAGATCTTTCTCTATCGCGAATATCCGCTGGCGATGATCGCCGCGGAAAAGCTGAAGCGCCCGGTGCGCTGGGTCGCCGACCGCAACGAGCATTTCCTCGCCGACACGCACGGCCGCGCCAATCTCGCGACGGCGACGATGGCGCTCGACGCCAAGGGCAAGTTCATCGCCCTCAAGGTCGATCTCTCGGCCGAGATGGGCGCCTATCTCTCGCAATATGGGCCTTTCATCCCCTGGGTCGGCACCACGATGACGCCGGGTTGCTACAATATCCCGGCCGTGCATGTCGTGTTCCGGGGCGTGCTGACCCACACGACGCCGGTCGATGCCTATCGCGGCGCAGGCCGCCCCGAAGCGGCCTACCTGATCGAGCGGCTGGTCGATGCGATCGCGCGCGAGACCGGCAAGACACCGGACGCGGTCAGGGCGCAGAACTTCGTCAAGCCGTCCGAGATGCCGCACAAGACGCAGACCGGCCCGGTCTACGATTCCGGCGAGTTCGAGGGTCATATGCGCCGCGCCATGGATGTCGCCGACTGGAAGGGCTTCAAGGCCCGCCAGAAGGCCTCGGCCAAGGCCGGCAAGATCCGCGGCATCGGCATGGCCAGCTATATCGAGGCCTGCGGCGGTGGCGGGCCGGAGAGCTCGACCGTGATCCTGGAGAAGGACGGCACCGTCACCGTGCTGATCGGCACGCAGTCGAACGGGCAGGGGCACGAGACCGCCTATTCGCAACTCGTCTCGCAGCATCTCGACATTCCGATGGATCGCATCCGCGTCGTGCAGGGCGACACCGACCGGGTCGAGACCGGCTCGGGCACCGGCGGCTCGCGCTCGATTCCCGTGGGAGGCGCTGCGCTCGACAAGGCCACGGGCATCCTGACCGACAACCTCAAGCAACTCGCCTCCGAGAAGCTCGAGGCTGCTGTCGGCGATCTCGAGATCGCCGACGGTGCCGTGCGGATCGTCGGCACCGACAAGTCGCTCGACCTTGCCGCGATCGCGGCGCTGCCCGGCGCGACACCGGGCCTGCTCAAGGTCCACCAGAGCTGGCAGCCGCCGGAGGCGACCTATCCGAACGGCACCCATGTCTGCGAGCTGGAGATCGATCCGGGCACCGGCGGCACGGAAATCCTCAACTATGTCGTCGTCGACGATTTCGGGGTGACGCTGAACCCGCTGATGCTGCAGGGCCAGGTTCATGGCGGCTCGGCGCAGGGCATCGGCCAGGCGCTGATGGAGGAGATCCGATTCGATCCGGACGGGCAGATGCTGACCGCGACCTTCATGGATTATGCCCTGCCGCGCGCCGTCGACATCCCGAATTTCCATTTCGAGACGCGCAATGTCCGCTGCCTGACCAATGCCATCGGCGTGAAAGGGGCGGGCGAGGCCGGTGCGATCGGTGCCTGCCCGGCGGTGATGAACGCGGTGGTCGATGCGCTCGACCGGGTCGCCGGCATCAAGGCGATGGACATGCCGGCGACGCCGCTCAAGGTGTTCACGGCGCTGAAAGAAGCTGGCTATCGGCTTTGACGCAAGAATGGGCTTGCGCTGTCGCAAGCCCATTCACGCAAAAGCGACTTGGCTGTAGTGCGATCATGGTTTGATCTGGACAAGTTCAAAACAGTGCCGGATGGCGCGGACTTGTGTAAGAGGGGAACTGAATGATCCGCACTGCTCTCGTTCTTGCCGGCCTCGGGCTCGGCCTCACCGCCGTGATGGCACAGTCGAACCCGATCGCGGAACGCAAGGAGGCGATGAAGGCGGTCGGCGCGGCGACACGCGACGGCGCGGCCATGGCCAAGGGCGACGCGGCCTTCGATGCCACCAAGGCGCAGGCGATTTTCAAGACCTATGCCGATGCGGCCAAGAAGATGCCGACCCTGTTCCCGGATTCCTCCAAGACCGGCGGCGAGACCACCGCTGCCCCGAAAATCTGGGAAGACCAGGCGGGGTTCAAAGCGGCCTTCGCCAAGTTCGAGACCGATGCGGCTGCCGGCGCAAGCGTCGCGAACCTCGACGGTTTCCGCACCGCCTTCGGCGCTGCGACGAAGAATTGCGGGACCTGCCACGAGGCCTATCGCATCAAGAAGTGATCGACCTCGCGGTCGGTTCTGGAAGCGGGCGCCAGCGATGGCCGCCCGCTTTTTCATGGGCGGAGGAGCCTTCGCCGCTCACGGGCGTTGGAAACGGGGCAGTTTGGAATTGCTGCGTTTTCAGGGTTGCCGATGCGAGGCCGGCCCGTCCAATCTGTCGACCTGCCGACGGGAGACCTCGATGCTGTTGCTGCGCCGTCTTTTCGTGACCCTCGTGCTGCTGGCGATCGTGGGCTTCGCGGGCTTCTACGTGCTGACCGATCCGCGCGTGGTCTCGCCCTCGCCGGAAGTCGGGGCGCTGCCGGCGGCGGATGTCGAAAACGGCAAGGTGCTGTTCGCGGCCGGCGGCTGCGCCTCCTGCCACGCCACGCCGGGACAGGACGACAAGTTCCGGCTCGGTGGCGGGCTCGCGCTGGAATCGGCCTTCGGCACTTTCCATGCGCCGAACATCTCGCCGCATACGCGCGACGGCATCGGCAATTGGGGCGTACAGGATTTCGTCGATGCGATGGCGGCCGGCGTCTCGCCCTCCGGGCAGCATCTCTACCCTTCCTTCCCCTATACCTCGTACCGGCTGATGCCGCCGAAGGCGCTGGCCGATCTCTTCGCCTATATCCGTACGCTGCCGCCGGTCGAGGGTAAGGCTGCGCCGCATGATCTGCGCTTCCCGTTCAATATCCGCCGGGTGGTCGGCGGCTGGAAGCTGCTGTTCTTCGAGCGCGCGCCCTTCCGCCCCGATGCGAGCAAGAGCGAGGCCTGGAACCGCGGCGCCTATCTCGTCAACGGCCCCGGCCATTGCGCGGAATGCCATTCGAACCGCAATGCGCTCGGCGCCGTCGTGGCCGCGACCCGCTTCGCCGGTGGACCGGACCCGGAAGGCAAAGGCTGGGTGCCGAACATCACGCAGTCCGAGAAGGGGCTGGCCAAATGGTCGAAGGAGGAGATCGCCGAGCTCTTGAAGACCGGCTTCACGCCGAGCTTCGACAGCGTCGGCGGCTCGATGGCCGCGGTGGTGCGCAATACCGCGCTACTGCCCGAGGCCGACCGCATGGCGATGGCGGAGTACCTGAAGTCGCTGCCGGCGATCGAGGGACCGGCGCGGCCGCAGGCCATGACGCCCTGAGGCAGCGGAGACATGCGCTTCAAGGCCTTGATGGTCGATGTCGACGGCGTCGTGATCGTGCATCCCGATCCGCAGGGGTGGGCCGTGCATCTCGAACGCGATCTCGGCCTGCCGCAGAAGCTGCTGCAATCGGCGTTCTTCCAACCGCATTGGCCAGATATCATCATGGGGCGCGCCGGTTTGCGGGAGAGGCTCGGGCCGGTATTGGCCAGGATCGCGCCGGGGCTCGGCGCCGACCGGCTGATCCGCTACTGGTTCGAGAACGATGCCCATCTCGATCACGGCCTGTTGGCACAGCTCGGGCCGATCCGGGCGAGTGGCGTGAAGCTGTATCTCGCCACCGTGCAGGAGCATGAGCGCGCCCGCTACATCTGGGACGAGCTCGCGCTGAAGCAGCATTTCGACGGCATGCACTACGCAGCCGAGCTCGGCTGCACCAAGCCGGACGGTGCCTTCTACCGCGCCGTCGCGGCGCGGAGCGGCTTGTCCCCCCGGCGAGATCTTCTTCATCGACGACAAGCAGGCGAATGTTGACGCGGCGCGCGCCGAGAGATGGAGCGCGGCTTTGTGGGATGGAACCCGGCCGCTGACCGACCTCATCGCGGAGACGGAAGCGTACAGACCCTAGGCCGCCTTCGCGACCGGCTCGGGCAGCGCGGTTTCGATGCGGTTGCGGCCGAGCGTCTTCGCCCGGTACAGCGCGCGATCCGCCGCAGCCAGAAGCGCGGTGAGGTCGACGTCCCGGCCGCTGGCCTCGGCGAGGCCGATGCTGACGGTCGCGGGGATGCCGGGTCCGTCATGCCGCACGGCGGCTTCCGTGAAGCGGCGGGCGATGTCCTGGCCGATCGCATGGGCTTCCGCTGTCCTTGTATCGGGCAGCAAGATCGTGAATTCTTCGCCGCCGAGCCGTGCGCTCATGCTGTCTGGGCCTGCGGCTTCACGGGCAATCTCGGCAAAGAGTCTGAGGATGCGGTCGCCGGCATCATGGCCGTGGCGGTCGTTGATGGCCTTGAAGTGGTCGAGGTCGAAGGCGAGCAGGGAGTGAGAAGCGTCCTTGGCGGCCCGGCTCAGGTGCCGTGGCGCGAGTTCGAAGAAGCCTTGCCGGTTGTTGAGGCCGGTCAGAAAGTCGGTGCGTGCAGTCGCGAGGAGATGAACGCGATCCTCCTCGCGCACGAGGGCGAGTAGCGACATCGACATCGCGACGGTGAACAGCACCGCCTCGTACATCGTGATCTCCGCCGCGAGCGCGAGGATTTCGTCTCCCTGGATCGAAGCGAGGACCGGCACGACGAAGGCGCGAGCGGCATAGAACAGGGCGTGCAGCGCGAAGACGGCGACCGCGATCGGGCGGGAGCGCAGCGCCTGCGCGGTCCGGCTGCGCAGCAATGCGAGGGCGGTCAGGCCCGAGACGATAGCGATCGGGATCGCGCTGACATGGTTCCAGAGGAGTTCGGCCGTGGCGATGCCGCCCGCGAACCAGGCGCTTCCGATCGCGGCCAGGAGCCCGAGCATCGCGGCGGGATGCAGCCTGCGGCCGTCCAGCAGCAAGGCACCCCTGAGCACCAACAGGTAGCCGAGCATCATCGCAAGGTTGGAGATGGCGTAGCCGGAAACGCCGGGCAGGTCCTTGCGGACCAACGACAGGACGCAGCCCAAAGCAAAGGAAGCATAGGCGGAAGCCCAAAGCCCGAGCTCGTCCGCGCGCTGGCCATGACCTTTCCGCTCCCAGAAGGTCATGATGGCGGCGAGGATCGCCGTTCCCGTCGTCAGATACCAGAGAGTCGCGAGATCCATCGGTATCGCTGTCAGCGGTGCCGGCGTTCGGCTTCAGGCATGATCAACTGCTCCCAACACGCCCAACCTTAAGGCGATCTAGCCGAGAGAAGTTAACTTCAGCTTGTGGCAATGCTCGACGGGCGGCAGCAGAGGGGATAACCGGCCGGAGGTCGTCAGGCGGGCCGGAGCGCCGGCCTACTCCATCACCGCAGCCTTGAGGATGCAGACCATCAGGGCGGTTCCGGGTTCGTTGCCGACGCAGCGGACGACATGTCGACGGTCGCAGCGGTAGCGCAGGGTTTCGCCGGCTTTGGCGCGCTGGACGATATCGCCGACCTCGACCTCGAATTCGCCCGAAGTCACCGAGAGCGATTCGATCGAGCCGCGCTGGTGGCCTTCTGAATCGAGCTCACCGCCGGGCTCGGCGCTGACCTCGTACCATTGCAGCCATTCGACCGTCTTGATCCAGCCGACGATGGCGAGGCGCAGCTTGCCGTCCTCGGAGACGAGGATCGGCGTGTCGGCCCGTGTGGTCTTCTCGATGAAGGGTTCTTCCTCGCCGCTGGAAAGGACGCGCTCGATTGAGATGTCGAGCGCCTGCGACAGCCGCCAGATCGTCGCCAATGTCGGGTTGGTCTCGTTGCGCTCGATCTGGCTGATGATCGACTTGGCGACGCCGGACTGCTCGGCGAGGTCGGAGAGCGAGAAATTGTAGGCCTTGCGCAGGCGCTGGATGGTCTTGCCGAGCTGGCCCGAGATGACCTGAGCCCCGGATTCAAGCTCCCGCCCGCCGCGCTCCTTCGTCTCGATTCCCATGCATCCGGCCCCTTTTCGACTGTGGCGTCGTTTGTAACGGCGGACGATCGTTTGAACAAGCGAACTGTGCCGGACGCAGGACTTTCGGTTCGCTCGTCCTCAGATCATGCGGCTGGGGCCGACCTCGCGCTGCTCGCGACGGGCGAGGCCGAGCTGACGTTCGCGCAGGATCACGTAGATGCCGGAGGCGATGACGATGGTCGCGCCGATCAGGATCGCCAGCGCCGGCCATTCGCCGAACCAGAACCAGCCGATCGCGACGGCCCAGAGCATGGTGGAGTATTCGAAGGGCGCGATCAGCGAGGCGTCGCCATAGCGATAGGCCTGGACGATCAGGATCTGGCCGAGCCCGCCGAGAATGCCGATCAGGACCATCATCGCCGCGTCCTGGAGGTTGGGCATGTTCCAGCCGAGCAGGATGGTCGTGAGGCCGAGCAGGCTGGTCAGCAGCATGAAGTAGAACACGATCGCGCCGGTGCGCTCGGTCGCGGTCAGGAGCCGCACCTCGACCGAGGCGAAGGCCGAGCAGAAGGCGCCGGCGAGACCGAGCATGGCGCCAAGCGCGGCATTGCCACCGACGGGGTGGGCGCCCGCACCCAGATGCGGCGAAAGCATGATGAGCACGCCGACGAAGCCGATCGTCACGGCGCTCCAGCGGTAGATGCGAACCCGTTCCTTGAGCACGAGCGCGGCCAGCACCACCACGGCGAGCGGCGCGGCATAGCCGATGGCGACGGCCTCCGAGAGCGGCAGGAACTGCAGGGCCGCGAAGCCGCAGAACATGCCGGTCGAGCCCATGATGCCGCGCTTGAGATGGCCGCGCAGGTTGCTGGTCTTCAGGGCGTGAGGCAGCTCGGAGCGCCAGGCCAGCCAGATGAGCAGCGGAATCATCGCGAAGAACGAGCGGATGAAGACGATCTCGCCGGTCGGGTAGCGTGTCGAGATCGACTTGATCCCGGCCGACATCAGCGTGAAGGCCAGCGCCGAGACCAGCTTGAGGGTGATGCCGAGGAAAGGGGACAAAGCGCGCGGCCGGGAGCTGGAACGGTTTCGAGCGAAACCGTCGCTCCTTAGAGCATGTCGAGGCCGGGAAGCGAAGCGAGAACTCTGCAACCCGGCCAAGTCATTGATGTGGGAACGGCGTCAGAACGTGCCGCGGAAGGCGCCGCCGTCGATCAGGAAGTTCTGACCGGTGAGGTAGCCGGCATGGGCGCTGGCGACGAAGGCGCAGAGCTTGCCGAATTCGTCGGGCGTGCCGAGGCGGCCGGCAGGAACCGCGGCGAGCCGGTTCTTGGTGGCCTGCTCGATGCTGATGCCCTGCATTTCGGCAACCTTGTTGGTGGCGGTCTTGATCCGGTCGGTGTCGAACACGCCGGGCAGGATGTTGTTGATGGTGACATTGGCATGCGCGACCTCGCGGGCGACGCCCGAGAGGAAGGCGGTGAGGCCGGCGCGCGCGGCCGAGGAGACGTCGAGTCCGGTCAGCGGGGTCACGACGCTCGCCGAGGTGATGTTGATGATCCGGCCGAAGCCGCGCTCGACCATGCCGTCGATGACGCGCTGCACCAGCTCCAGCGGGGTCGCCATGTTCTGGACCACGCCTTCGAGCAGGCCTTCGCGCGTCACCTGGCGGAATGGCTTGGGCGGCGGGCCGCCATTGTTGTTGACGAGAATGTCGGGATTGGGAGCCGCCGCGAGCAGGGCATCCTGGCCGGCCTTGGTCGAGACGTCGGCGACGACGGCGATGACGGTCGCACCCGTCGCGGCGCGGATCGCAGCGGCGGTCGCCTCGAGCGTCTTGGCGTCGCGGCCGTTGATGACGACGGTGCAGCCGGCCTGCGCCAGCGCCTCGGCGCAACCGCGGCCCAGCCCCTTGCTGGAGGCGCAGATGATGGCCGTGCGGCCGGCAATTCCCAGATCCATGATGGTCTCCGATCAGCGTCGAGGTATTCGAGGCCTTTACCCAGATCATGGATTGGCCGCGTCGTCATCAAAGCGCAACGCAAATCAGACACACGGCCCTCGCATCGCAGCAGCAGGGGCTTTCCGGCATGAGCGACGAGGACGATACCAAGCGGGTCCGCAGCATCTTCATCTCGGATCTGCACCTGGGCACCCGCGGGGCCCAGGCCGATCTCGTGCTGGAGTTCCTGCGCGCCTATGATGCGCCGCAGATCTATCTCATCGGCGACATCATCGACGGCTGGCGCCTGAAAAGCGGTTGGTATTTCCCGCAGGCGCATAACGACGTGATCCAGAAGCTGCTGCGCAAGGTGCGCAAGGGCTCGAAGCTGATCTACGTCACCGGCAACCACGACGATTTCCTGCGCGATTTCACCGGCCTGCAGTTCGGCGGCATCACGCTGGTCGACGAGATCATCCACGAGACGGCCGACGGCAAGCGCATGCTCGTCATCCATGGCGACCTGTTCGATCTCGTGGTTCGCAACGCCAAATGGCTCGCGCTGCTCGGCGACTGGGCCTACACGGTGGCGCTCGCACTCAACATGGCGATCAACCGGGTGCGCCGCGTCCTGCGCCTGCCGCATTGGTCGCTCTCGGCCTGGGCCAAGGCCAAGGTCAAGAACGCTGTGAACTATATCGGCGAGTTCGAGACCTGCCTCGCCACCGAGGCGCGCCGCCACAAGGCCGATGGCGTGATCTGCGGCCATATCCACCATGCCGCGCAGCGCGAGATCGACGGCCTGACCTACCTCAATACCGGCGATTGGGTGGAAAGCTGCACCGCCTTCGTCGAACACGAGGATGGCCGCTTCGAATTGATCCGCTGGCCGCAGGGCCGCATGAAGACGATGCCTACCGAGCCGCTAGCGATGCCGGCGCGGCCGGCTCCGGTTCGGGACTTGATCGAGGCGGCGTGATGCGAGTTCTCATCGCGACCGATGCCTGGCGGCCCCAGGTCAACGGCGTGGTGCGCTCGCTGGAGCAGATGATCCAGGCGGCGCCCGGACTCGGGATCACGGCGCAGGCGCTGACGCCGGAGGGTTTCCACCAGGTGGGCCTGCCGAGTTATCCCGATATCCGGTTAGCGCTCGCGACCCGCCGGGCGCTGGCAGCGCGGATCGCCGATTTCGCGCCGGACCATATCCATATCGCGACCGAGGGGCCGATCGGCTGGCTGACGCGGGCCGTCTGCCTCGCCCAGAAGCGGCCGTTCACGACGAGCTATCACACGCGGTTCCCGCAATATATCGCGGCGCGCTGGCCGATACCCGAGAGCTGGAGCTACCGGCTGCTGCGCCGCTTCCATGGTCCGGCCGCTGCCGTGATGGTCTCGACCGCGACGGTGGAGGAGGAACTGCGCCAGCACGGCTTCGAGAAGCTGGTGCGCTGGGGGCGGGGCGTCGATCTCAGCCTGTTCCATCCGCGCCCGCAGAGCCTGCTCGACCTGCCGCGACCGATCTTCCTCTATGTCGGCCGGGTCGCGGTCGAGAAGAATGTCGAGGCCTTCCTGTCGCTCAAGCTGCCGGGCAGCAAGGTCGTGGTCGGTGACGGGCCGGCACGGCCCGATCTCGAACGCACCTTTCCCGAGGCCCGCTTCCTCGGCCTGAAGGAGGGCGAGGAACTGGCCGGGATCTATGCCTCCTCGGACGTCTTCGTCTTTCCAAGCCTGACCGACACGTTCGGCATCGTCCTGCTGGAGGCGGCAGCGAGCGGCTTGCCCGTCGCTGCCTTCCCGGTGCAGGGGCCGCGCGACGTCTTCGCCGGCAGCGGCGCGGCGGTGCTGGACGAGGATCTGCGCAGCGCCGCGATGCAGGCGCTCAGGGTGCCGCGCGAGGCCTGCCTTGAACTGGCGGCGTGCCATAGCTGGGCGGCGAGCGCGGCGCAGTTCTACGGCCATATCCGGCGCGTGGCGCGCGAAGCCGGTTATTTCCCGCGCGAGCCGGAGGCGCCGGCCACCACCACGCTTACAGCCTTCGCGAGCGGGCGTGGCGGGGAAGGGCGCGGGCTGCCGCATCGCCTGCCGGCTTGAGCTGGGCGCGGAAGCCGTCGCGCCGCTCGTGAACCGAGGCGATGACGAGACCCATCGGCACGCCGAGGCCGACCAGCGCCGCTTCCGACAATTGCAGGCTGGCCTCGATGGTTTCGGGAACCGCGTCGTTGACGCCGATCTCGTAGAGGTGGCGGGCATGAGTCGCATCGCGGGCACGGGCGACGATGACGATGTCCGGCCGCAGCGAGCGCGCCGCGAGGACGATGGCGTCGACCGCGCGGGGATTATCGATCGTCACGATCAGAGCCGTCGCTTCCTCCAGGCCGCAGAGGCGCAGGAACTCGGGCTTGGTCGCGTCGCCGTAATAGGCGGGGCGGCCGGCGCGCCTTTGTGCGGTGATCAGCGAAGCATCGGCGTCGATGACGATATGGGACTTGCCGTGCTCGTCCAGCATCGAGCCGACGAGACGGCCGACGCGGCCGCCGCCGACGACGATCGCACGGGGTGCATGGTCGTCCGGCGGCAGGACCGCGGCTTCATCGGGCAGCATGACCGGCGTCGCCAGCTTCTGCGCGAGATTGCGGGCGATGCGGGCCAGCAGCGGCAGCGCGACCATGGTCAGCGAGACGGCGGCCAGCACGATGCTGGTGGCGCCGGGATCGATCAGCTTGGCGCCGGTCGCGGCATTGAGCAGCACGAAGGCGAATTCCCCGCCGGGCGCGACCAGCATCGCCGTTTCGAGCGCAGTCGCCGTTGCCAGCCGGAAGCGGCGGGCCAGCACGAAGATGATGCTGCCCTTGAGCAGGACGAGCCCGGCCGCGCCGCCGAGGATCGCAAAGGGATGGGCCGCGATATCGGCCGGGTTCACGCCCATGCCGACCGTGAGGAAGAAGACGCCGATCAGCAGCGACTTGAACGGGTCGATCGTGACCTCGATCGCGCGGCGGAACTCCGTCTCGGCGAGCAGCAGCCCCGCGATGAAGGCCCCTAGTCCCATGGAGAGGCCAGCGGCTGCCGCGATCAGGCCGGTGCCGAGCGCGGTCAGTAGCGTCGCGGCCATGAAGCTTTCGGTCGAATCGGTCGAGGCGACCAGCCGGAACAGCGGACGCAAAGCCAGCCGGCCGATGACGACGATGACGGCGATGGCGACGAAGGCCTGGATGAAAGCCTGGGCCAGGCCGGCGAGCAGAGAGCCCGAGCCGTTCTGGGCGTCGAGCACGCTGATCAGGAACAACAGCGGGATGACCGCGAGATCCTGGCAGAGCAGGATGGCGAAGCTGGAGCGGCCGGCCGATGTCGTCATCCGCTTTTTGGCGGCCAATAGTTCGACGACCATCGCGGTCGAGGACAAAGCGAGGCCGAAGCCGATGATCAGCGCCGCTGCCGCGGGCTGGCCGAGCGCATAGGCGAAGAAGCCGATCGCGGCGGCACAGAGCCCGACCTGGCCGAGCCCGAGGCCGAAGACGAGGCGCTTCATCGTCATCAGGCGCTCGAAGGAGAGTTCCAGCCCGATGACGAAGAGCAGGAAGGCGACGCCGAGCTCGGCCGGTCCGGCCAGCGCTTCCGCGTTCGAGACCGTGATCGTGCTCAGCAGCGGAAGCCTGGCTGCGAGGCCTCCGAGACCGTAGGGGCCGAGCAGGGCGCCGCAAGCGACGAAGGCGATGATCGAGTTGACCCTGAGGCTCTTGGCCAGCGGCACGACCACGCCGGCCGTCGCGAGTACGACGACGGCGTCCTTGTAGACGGAGGGGTCGACTGTTCCGGCCAAAAGGGCTGACCTTGCGATTCGAGGGCTTGCGGGCTGCGCCGGCAACTCTTGCGGTTTGCGGCGTCGCAGCACAACCTTGGAATCGTCATGGCGGGCAGAAATTCGCGTTACGGCGCGAGCCTTTAGGTAGGGATGCTCAGGTGCCTCGGGCGAAAAAGCGGTTTCCGCGCCCGCAATGGATGGGCTAGCGTCCGGCCAATCGTTCAGAAGGACTGCCCATGCGTTTTGCCGGCACTGAAAACTACGTCGCGACGGAGGATCTCACCGTCGCCGTCAATGCCGCGATCCGGCTGGAACGTCCGCTGCTGGTGAAGGGCGAGCCCGGCACGGGCAAGACGGTGCTGGCCGAGGAGGTCGCCGCCGCGCTCGGCGCGCCGCTCATCACCTGGCACATCAAGTCGACGACCAAGGCGCAGCAGGGCCTCTACGAATACGATGCGGTGAGCCGCTTGCGCGACAGCCAGCTCGGCGACCCCCGCGTCTCCGAGATCGGCAATTACATCAAGCGCGGCAAGCTCTGGGAGGCTTTCGTCGCGCCGGTCCGGCCGGTGCTATTGATCGACGAGATCGACAAGGCCGATATCGAATTCCCCAACGACCTGCTGCTCGAGCTCGATCGCATGGAATTCCATGTCTACGAGACCGGCGAGACGATCAAGGCGGCGCAGCGGCCGGTGATGATCATCACCTCGAACAACGAGAAGGAATTGCCCGACGCGTTCCTGCGCCGCTGCTTCTTCCACTATATCCGCTTCCCCGACGCGGAGACGATGCAGGCGATCGTCGAGGTGCATTTTCCCGGTATCAAGAAGCGCCTGATGGAAGAGGCGCTGCGCCTGTTCTTCGAGGTGCGTGAGGTGCCCGGCATCAAGAAGAAGCCCTCGACCTCCGAACTGCTCGACTGGCTCAAGCTCCTCGTCGCCGAGGATATCGGGCCGGAGGTGCTGCGCGAGCGCGATCCGCGCAAGCTGATCCCGCCGCTGCACGGGGCGCTGCTCAAGAACGAGCAGGATGTCTCGCTGTTCGAGAAGCTCGCCTTCATGGCCCGGCGCGAGAGCCGGTGAGGCTACCCCTCGCAAATCGGCTCCGGCATCGCTAGGTTCTTCCCATGCGACGCCTCATGCTACTGCGCCACGCCAAGTCCCACTGGCCCACGGGTGTGGCCGACCGCGACCGACCGCTCGCGGTGCGCGGGCGCGAGGCCGCTCCGGTGATGGGGCGCTATCTCGCCGACGAATTGCTGCTCCCCGATCTCGTGCTGATCTCGCCGGCCAAGCGCACGGCCGAGACCTGGGAGATGGTCGCGCCGATGCTGCCCGAGAAGCCGGCGACGCAGTACGAGCCGCGCATCTACGAGGCCAAGGTCGAGCGCCTGCTCGAGGTCGTGCAGGAGGTCGAGGGCGATGTCCGGACCCTCCTGCTGATCGGCCATAATCCCGGCTTCGAGGAGCTGGCGCATCTGCTGACCGGCCATGGCGATCGCTATGCCTCGGCGCGGATGAGCCAGAAATATCCGACCTGCGGGCTCGCCGTAATCGATTTCGCCACCGAGCACTGGTACGCGGTCGCGGCGCGCGAGGGCAGGCTCGACCGCTTCGTGACCCCGGGATCGCTGGGCGAAGGGCCCGACGAATGATCGCCGCGGCATCGTGAGCGACACCTCCTATATCGACAGCGCCCGCAATGCGGCTCTCGCCTTCGGCGACAGCATGCTCGGGCTTGCGCGCCCGCGGCTGCGGATCGGCATCACCGGCCTGTCGCGCTCGGGCAAGACGGTCTTCACCACCGCCCTGATCCAGAATCTGATCGAAGGCGCGAAGCTGCCGGTGCTGAAGGCTTCGTCCGAGGGTCGCATCGCCCGTGTGCGGCTGGTGCCGCAACCTGATCCGGACGTGCCGCGCTTTCCCTATGAGGCGCATCGTGCCGCCATGAACGGCGAGGATCGGCGTTGGCCGGAATCGACCCGGCGCATCTCCGAGCTCAGGGTCGAGATCGACTACGAGCGCGCGGCCGGCTGGTTCAAGGGGCCGGCGACGCTGACGCTCGACATCGTCGACTATCCCGGCGAATGGCTGCTCGACCTCGCCTTGATCGGGCAGGACTACAAGGCGTGGTCGGCGCAGGCCGTGGCCGATGCCCGCAAGGCACATCGGCGCGAGGCCGCAGCGGAGTGGCTGGCGGACCTGCCGGGACGCGATCCGGACGGGGCGCCGGACGAGCTTGCGGCGGAAGCGGCGAGCGATCTGTTCAAGGGCTATCTCGCCCGGCTGCGGGCCGATCCCGAGGCGGTCGCGGTGACGCCGCCCGGGCGCTTCCTGATGCCGGGTGATCTCGAAGGCTCGCCGGCGCTGACCTTCGCGCCGCTCGATCTCGGCCATGACCGCGACGTGCGTCCGGGCACGCTCGCGGCGCTGATGGCGGAGCGGTTCGAGGCCTATAAGCGCGTCGTGGTGACGCCGTTCTTCCGCGATCATTTCGCCAGGCTCGACCGCCAGATCGTGCTGGTCGACGTGCTCGCCGCACTCGACGCCGGGGCGCCGGCTCTGGCCGATCTCGAAACTGCCTTGGGGCAGGCACTCGCGGCCTTCTCGGTCGGGCGCAATTCCTGGCTGTCGAGCCTGTTCGCGCCGCGGATCGAGCGCGTGCTCTTCGCTGCGACCAAGGCCGACCATATCCACCATGCGAGCCATGACCGGCTGGCGGCGGTGATGTCGCATCTGGTCGGGCGGGCGCTGTCGCGGGCGCAAGGCGCAGGCGCGCGGGTCGAGGCCATGGCGCTGGCGGCCGTGCGGGCAACCCATGAGGTCCGGATCAAGGAAGGGCGCGAGGAGTTGCCGGCCATCGCCGGGGTGCCGGAGGCGGGCGAGACGATCGACGGGCAGGTCTTCGACGGCACCGCGGAAGCGGCCATCTTCCCCGGCGAGTTGCCCGAGCGGCCCGAAGCGATCTTCGATCCCAAGGCACATTGGCAGGTCAGGGCGCCGCGCTTCCGGCCGCCATTGGTCGGGCCGGATGCGGGCGGGCGCCTGAAGCCACCGCCGCAGATCCGCCTTGACCGTGCGCTGGAATTCCTGATTGGCGACAAGCTGGCATGAACGGGGTTTCGCGATGAGCAAGGCACCGCGCGCGATCCGCCTCGATACTTCCCAGCCGGGCGGGTCAATCGCCGAGGCCCCGCTGCGGCAGGGCGATCTCGCCATCCTGCCGGAGAGCGAGCCGATCGATGCCGCCGTGCCCGTCGCGCCCGTGAAAGCCAGGCGGGGTTTCTCCTGGGGCTCGCTGTTCGTGGCCGGCCTGTCCGGCTTCCTGGCGCTGGCAGCCGGCGTCTGGGTCGAGAACACCATCCGCTCGCTGATGAGCCAGAACCCGGCGCTCGGCTATGCCGCGCTGGTCTGTGCGGCTGTCGCGACGCTGGCGCTTCTGGTCATGCTCGGGCGGGTGCTGCGCGACATCCTGCGCGAGCGCAAGGTCGAGGCTTTGCGCGACCGCGCCGTGGCGGTACTGGCCGGCGGCACGCCCGATGAAGGCCGGGCGATCGCCGGCGAGCTCGTCGCGCTCTACAAGGGGCGGGCGCAGACGGCGCAGGGCCGCGCCGCCCTGCAGGAGGCGCTGCCGCAGCTCTTCGCGGCGCGCGACATGCTGACGGTGGCGGAACGCAGCCTGCTCGCGCCGCTCGATGCGCTGGCGACCGCGCAGATCGCGCAGGCGGCGCGGCGCGTCTCGCTGGTCACGGCAGTCAGTCCGCGGGCGCTGGTCGATGTCGTCTTCGTACTGGTCGCCTGTGCGCGATTGCTGCGCTCCATCGCCGGCATCTATGCCGGGCGGCCCGGCACTCTCGGTCTGCTCCGGCTGGCGCGGCAGGTGATGAACCATCTCGTCCTGACCGGCGGCATGGCGGCGGGCGATGCCGTGATCCAGCAAGTGGTTGGGCAGGGGCTCGCGGCGCGGCTTTCGGCCAAGCTCGGCGAGGGCGTCATCAACGGAATGCTGACCGCCCGGATCGGACTGGCGGCGCTTGCAGTCTGCCGGCCCTTACCCTTCGTAGAAGCCACCTCGCCGACGCTGTCGGATGTCGCGGGCGATCTCGGCGGCTGGCGCGGCGAGAAGGACGGGGACGCCTGAACCCGGCAGAATCTGCCGGTGAGGGCGATTCTGCCCGGTTCCGAATGCCGTTTAATGTTCCGTAAACGATCCAACTCCTTGAAATAGCACGATGCCGCGCGTGGCACGCCCCGTGCAGAACCTCGCCTCGAAAGTTGTGGGCCGCCCTTGGGGGCTGCCGGTCGAGGTGAGGGTTCCATGGGTGTTTTCAGCGCGCTGACCACGGCGGTTTCCGGAATGACGGCGCAGTCCTATGCGCTCGAGAACATCTCCGGAAACATCGCCAACTCGCGGACGGCGGGCTACAAGCGCGTCGATACCGCCTTCGCCGATCTCGTGCCGGATGCGGCGTTGCGACGGCAGGTCGCCGGTTCGGTCCAGGCCTTCAGCCAGGCGACGAACTCGATCCAGGGCGATCTCAACCCGACCCGCATCGACACCAATATCGCGATCAACGGCGACGGCTTCTTCGTGGTCGACCAGCGCCAGAGCGGCGTCGGCGCCAATACGCAGTTCGCCAACACCAACCTCTACACCCGCCGCGGCGATTTCGACTTCGACGCCAACGGCTATCTGGTCAACGGCGCGGGCTACTATCTCAAGGGCCTGAAGATCGACCAGGTGACCGGCCAGCTCATCGGCACGCAGCCGGACGTGCTGCGCATCACCAAGGAACAGTTCCCGGCCAAGGCGACGACCTCGATCGAGTACCGCGCCAATATCCCGGCCGTGCCGGCGACGACGCAGAAGACTCAAGGCGGCACGGAATTCCTCAACCCCGCCTCTGTCACGGCGGCTGGCGCGGCACCGAACCCCTATGCCGGCAACGCGGCCGTCATGGGCAACAGTATCAGCAGCTTCCTGGCGACCTCGATCCCGGGCGGGTCGGTCACCGTCTATGACACGCTCGGCAAGGCCACCAGCGTCGAGATGCGCTGGGCCAAGATCGACAACGGCAACCCGGCCGCGGTTCCGCCGACGACCGGCACCTGGGGCCTGTTCGTGGCGCAGGATACCAGCGCGACGGGCGCCGGCCAGGTCGCCTATGTTCAGGCCGGCCAGAACGTCACCTTCGGCACCACCGGGCAGATGGTGACCCCGGCGACCGGCGACATCACGCTGCCGACCATGACGATCAACGGCACCACCATCACCGGCATCAACCTGACGACCGGCGGCAATGGCGTGACCCAGAACGGCGATGTCAGCGGCCAGATCGATGCGCGCAGCATCCGTCAGGACGGCTACACCGCGGGCACGCTCGACCGCGTCTCGGTCTCAGCCGAAGGCCAGGTGATCGGCACCTTCAGCAACGGCCAGGTCGTGGCGCTCGCCCAGGTCTCGGTTGCCCGCTTCAACGCCGACAACTCGCTGAAGCGCCTCGATGGCGGCGCTTTCGAGGAGACGATCGAATCCGGTCCCCCGATCATCGGTCTCGGCACTTCGCAGATGGTCGGTGGCAGCGTCGAGCAGTCGAACACCGATATCGCCGACGAATTCTCCAAGATGATCGTCACCCAGCAGGCCTACTCGGCCAACACCAAGGTCATCACCACCGCCCAGGAGATGCTGAGCGCGGTGTTCAACATCATCCGCTGAACGACATAGCTGCCTAAGCCGCGGCCCAGAAGGGCCGCGTCTCGCAACAGGAGTTGACGATGGGCCTGAGCACTTCCCTCAACACGGCGATCGGCGGCCTCAACGCCGCGCAGGTCGGCATCGGCGTCGTTTCGCAGAACGTCGCCAATGCGGGGACGACGGGCTATGTCCGGCGCACGGTTTCGACCGCCGACAGCCTCTCCGGGCTGACGGTCGGCGTGCAGAGCACGCAGGTCCAACGGCTGCTCGACAAGATCGTCCAGCACCAGCTCTGGCAGGAGGCCTCGGGCGCCGCCTATACGTCGACCCGCGCGAGTTCGCTGTCCAATCTCGACAAGCTCTATGGGGCGCCGGGCAGCGCCACCGCGCTGGACACGATCTTCAACAAGTTCACCGGGGCGCTGCAGTCGCTCCAGAACGACCCCTCGTCCTACAGCCTGCGCTCGCAGGTGCTCGACAATGCGACGCAGCTCGCACGCCAGCTCAACACGCTGTCCAACGGCGTGCAGGCCCTGCGCGGCCAGGCGGAAGCCGGCATCGCCAGCGCCGTCACCAAGGTCAACGACCTGCTGGGCGCGCTCTCCAAGGTCAATACCCGCATCGTCGGCAGCCCGAACGACAGTGCGACCGCTGCCCTGAAGGACCAGCGCGACCTGATCCTGTCCGAGCTGTCGCAATACGTCGACATCAAGACGACGGAGGATGCGCGCGGCTCGGTCAGCGTCGTCACCGGCTCGGGCACGCAGCTCTTCGACGGTACCGCGGCCGTCACCTTCAAGTTCGACGAGCATCCCGGCCTCGGGCCGGACGACCAGTGGAATATCGACCCGGCCAGGCGCGGGGTCGGCACGATCAAGATCGTCGATGCGTCCGGGAACGCCTCGGATGCGGTCGCGAACCGGATCTTCCGCTCGGGCGAGATCGCGGCCAATCTCGAACTGCGCGACAAGACGCTGGTCCAGGCCCAGGCGCAGCTCGACGAGATCGCCGCGCAGATGTCGAAGGCGCTGTCGGACCGCGAGATCGCCGGCACGCCGGTCACGGCTGGCGCCGCGACGGGCTTCGATGTCGATCTCGCGGGCCTGCAATCCGGCAATTCGGTCACGCTGGACTACAAGGTCACGCCCGGCGGGCAGACCCAGCGCTTTACTTTCGTGCGCGTCGATTCCGCGGCGTCGTTGCCCCTGCCGGCTTCGGCGAGCGGCGACGCCAATAACCGCGTCATCGGCATTGATTTCTCGGGCGGGCCCGCTTCCGTCGCGGCGCAGATCCAGGCGGCGGTCGGCACCGGCTTCACGGTATCGAACACGGGCACGACGCTGCGCATCGTCGATGACGGTGCCGCCGGGACGCGGGATGTCGTCGGGCTGACGGCCCGGCCGACGAACTCCGTTCTCGCTTCCGTGGGTGGCGCGGTCGAATTACCCTTCTTCGTAGACGGCTCTTCCGGGAACGTCTTCACCGGCTCCTATGACGGTGGGTCCCAGGCCACGGGCTTTGCCGCCCGGATCGCCGTCAACCCGGCCCTGATCGCCGATCGCTCGCTGCTGGTCGCCTACAACACCTCGCCGGCGACGGCGCAAGGCGACGCAACCCGGCCGAAGCTGATGCTGGATCGGCTGACGCAGAGCCAGCGCGCCATCACCAATGCATCCGGGCTCGACGGCAACAGCGCCAGCTCGAGCACGACGGTGGCGAATTTCGTCCAGCGCGTCGTGTCCTCGCAGGGGCAGGCGGTCGAGGCGGCAAAGCGGCTCGACGAAGGCCAGCAGGTGGCGCTCGCCTCGATCCAGAGTCGTTTTCAGCAGACATCCCAGGTCAATGTCGACCAGGAGATGTCGATGCTGATCGAACTCCAGACCGCCTATGCCGCCAATGCCCGCATCATCTCCACGATGAAGGAGATGATGGACGTGCTGATGAGAGTGTGAGGCCGCAATGACCATCACCAGCTACGGCACCGGCGCCTATCGCGCGGCCAAGCCCAACGAGTTCGTCTCGACCCGGGCCCAGTTCGACGATCTCCAGCGCCAGCTCGACACCAAGCAGCGCAGCACCAGCTACGGCGATCTCGGCATCGACAGGCGCGTCAGCCTCGATCTCAACAGCAAGGTCGCGCAGATCGATTCCTGGCTGAGCGGCATCGAGCTGACCAGCGTCAATCTCAAGCTGCAGACCGCCTCGGTCGAGAACTTCACCAAGCTCACCAACGAGACGCGTAACGATACGCGCTCCAACAGCTACATGCCGAGCGCCAGCGGCCGCTCGTCGCCGCAGGTGCTGGCGGAGGAGAAGTTCAAGCAGACGCTCGACCTGCTGAACATCGCCGTGAACGGCCGCTACCTGTTCTCCGGGAAGACCTCCGACACGCAGCCGACCGCCGGCTTCGGCGAGATCGTCAATGGTGATGGCGCCGGCAAGGCCGGCCTGAAGCAGTTGATCGACGAGCGCCGGCAGGCCGATCTCGGCTCCGGCCAGGGCCGGCTGACCGTGGGTGGCGCCGGCACGACGGCGACGATCGGCGAAGAGGCGACGGTCCACCCCTACGGCTTCAAGATCGGGGGCATCACCGGCAGCTCGGCCGCGCTCGCAACGACCTTCAATCCCGGCCCTCCGGCCGATGTCGCCGTCAATGTCGCCACGCAGCCCGTGGCCGGCGACACCGTGCGCATCGCGCTCAACCTGCCGGACGGAACGCAGGAGGAGGTGGTGCTGACCGCGCGCGCCGCCGGCACCACGGGTTCGGACACCGACAGTTTCGAGATCGGCGTCGATGCCAACGCGACGGCCGCCAACCTGCGGACCGCGATCGGCGCCGCGCTCGGCAAGGAGGCGAAGACCACGCTCTCGGCCGCCTCCTCGCAGGTCGCGGCGCAGGATTTCTTCGCCGGAAGCCTGAACAACCCGCCGAAGCGGGTTCCGGGACCGCCCTTCGCCAGCGCGACGCTGCCGCCGACCAATGCCGGCGCGGCCGCGACCACGGTGATCTGGTATCGCGGCGACGACGGCGCTGACCCGGCACGCAATACGTCCACCGTCCAGGTCGACCAGGGCCAGACCGTCGGTACGGGCGCGCGGGCGAACGAGGAGACGTTCCGCGTCGGCCTCGCCCAGTTCGCGATCATGGCCATCGAGAATTTCCCGGCCGGCGATACCAATTCGCAGACTCGCTACGAGGCGATGACCGCGCGGGTCAGTGAGAAGCTCGGCTTCGGCGGCAGCACGCAGAAGCCGGCCGAGATCATCACCGAGCTGGGCTCGGCCCAGTCGGCGCTGACCAGCGCAAAAGAGCGCCACCAGAGCACCAAGGGCTACCTCAACACGACGCTGGCCGGCGTCGAGAACGTCACCACCGAGGAGGTCGCGACGCAGATCCTGTCCCTGCAGACGCAGTTGCAGGCGAGCTACCAGGTGACCTCGATGCTCTCCAAGCTGTCGCTGACGAACTATCTTTGAGCGCGGTCCGGATCGCCACGCACTCCAAACGAAAACGCCGCCCCGAAAGGGCGGCGTTTTCGTTTGTCCGGTGCTGCGGCGACGCGGTCAGCGCCCGCGCAGGCCGGCGGCGATGTCGCGGTTGATGTTGACCAGGACACCCAGAGATTGCGGCTGCGGATCGGCCGAGATCTTGAAGGTCTGGTTGAAGATGAAATTGGCGAGGCTGACGATATTGGTCTTGATGCCGACCGGGAGGGGATTGTCCTCGGCGATCACGGCGGAGACCAGCAGGGTCCACAGGCGGCGATTATAGGTCAGCGCCTCGTCCAGCTCGCGTTCGCGCAGGTTCCAGTCGTCGGCGACGGCCTGGAGCCGCGTGGCGGCCTTGATCAGGAGGGAGGCTTCGAGTTCGCGAGGCGAAACGACGGATTGGGCAGTCTTGGCCGCAGCAGCGTAGGCGTTAAACCCGTTTTGCATTCTCGATCAATTCCGCTTCATAGACGATCAGCTTTCTGGCCGCCTTGAGAGCTTTATAGAGGTCGTCGCTTAAGATGCGGTTATTGATCTCGTGAACATGCGGCAGAGCGCTGGGCGCCGCATTGATGAAATCGCGCACGAGCTGGAAATAGGTCTCGTGCTCATGCGTCGGATCCTGCGCCAGGTACATGAGCTGGATCGCGAGATAGATCTTCTTCGCCGGTGTGTCGGCGGTGGCGGCGGTCAGGATGTCCTTCTCGCGCAGGATGGGTGCGTCGCCCTCGATGAAGAAGCGCGTGCGTTGCTCGTCGTTGCGGATCACCACCTGGCCGATGATGATGCGCTCGCGCGGCTTGAGTTCGACCTTGAGGGCCATGGCGGTCCTGCCTTCTGGCTGGAGGGGAGGGCGGGCGGCGTCTTCGGCGTCAGCCGAAGAGCCGGAGCACGCCCTGGTCGGCCTGGTTGGCCAGCGACAGCGCCGTCTGCGAAAGCTGCTGGCGGGTGTTGAGGGCCAGCAGGCTCGCGCCTTCCTCGTTCGGATCGGCCAGGACGAGGTTGCCGGCGCCGGTGGTCAGAACGTTGGCCAGTTCCTTGGTGAAGTCCTGGCGGGTCTGGGCGACCGAGAGATTGGAGCCCAGCGTCGAGGCGAGCGATTTCAGCGAGGTCAGGGCGCCGGTCAGCGAGGCGGTCGCCTTGTCGAGATCGGCATCGTTCTGGAAATTGACGAAGCCGGTCAGCTGCGTGTTGATCGCGCGCGAGATGCCGAGATTGTCGGCTGTCAGATTCGAGCCCTGGATATCAAGCTTGGTCTGGTTCTTGCCGGTCTTCTCGTTGAAGGTGATCGAGAGACGGTCGCCGGCGAGCAGGTTGATGCCGTTGAAGCTCGAGTCCTTGGCGAGATCGTCGATCTTGTCGCGCAGGTCGTTGAACTGGTCGATCAGGTTGGAGCGGACCGAAGAGGTGATGCTCTGCCCCCTGATCGCGGTCGCGAGCACAGCGTCGCCGGGGACGAAGCCCAGGACGGCGTTGCTGGTGCCGGTTCCGGCTGCGGTGATCGCGGCGGCATCGGCGAGCGCAACGTCCGCGGCGGAGGCCGAAGCCGGGTCGGCCTTGCCGAAGCCGAATTCGAGCGGCTCCGAGCCGTTGCCCTTGACGTTGAGCTGGCCCTTCTCGTCGACGAAGGCGGTGCCGATGCCGGACTTGTTGATCTGATTGACGATGTCACGCATCGTCACGTTCTGGCTGTCGAATGCAGCCGTGTAAGTGTTGGAGCCGGACTTCAGCGAGATCGCGAAGCGGGTGCCGTTC